>CAWEIY010000001.1:0-100479 GCA_963809285.1 uncultured Actinomycetota bacterium
CTGCCTCTTCGTCCCGAACGAGTCAACTTGGGCGTTTGCGCTCATTGACCGCGTTGGCCGCGCGGGAACTCCGTACGTCAGACCGTTGACGAGGTTGGCGAGCGACGAGCGTTGTCGAAACTACTGCGGACGCTCTGCGGACGGCGGAACGCCGCGCCAGAGTTTGGCGGAGAGAGCGGTCGCTGAGCCGTTCGAGGCGCAGTGACGACTGAGAAGGGACACCCCTCCCCTCACGGGCCGTAGGACGAGTCAGTTGCGCTCAGGTAGCGGCCCGGCCAGCGTCGCGCGAGTGCGCTGGCGGCAACCTCCGTGCGCGGATGGCAGCCACGCACGCCGAATAACCGATGGAACGGACCGCGGTGAGCTTGAGCTAGTTACGGATCGCCGCGATTGTCCACGCGGGTAGGAATGGTGCGCGGGTGAGAAAGTGATCGTCCTGGCCTATCTTGCGAAGCAGAACCTGTGTGCGGAGGATGCAGCATCCCATCCGCACCATGGCGAAGATCTCGTACCAACCGAGATCGACCAGCGGTCGACCAATCATCTCCTCAAACCGTCGGATGACCTGCTCGCGAGAGTCGAATCCCGGAAGCTCGGGATCAAGATCGAGCCCGTTGACCTCCAGCATTTGGCGACGGGTGGCTAGCCACCACGCGAAGTCGGTCTCGGCCGGGCATAGGCACGCTTGCTCCCAGTCCAAGACCCCGACGATCTCGCCGCTGTCGTCAAAGATCGCATTGGACAGTCGAGCGTCGCCCCAACAGATCGTCAGCTCGGTTGGTTCTTCCGGTTGGTGGCTCACTAGCCAGTCGAACGCAGCTGACATGAGATCGGGAACATGGTTGTCGCTCCCCCATTTGACGTATTCGCGCCACCAGGCCAGTTCCGCGGTGTTCCCGACACCCGCAGGGCGCTCGAGCCATATAGCGGCGTTGATTGGAACGCGCTGCAGTCCTGCGAGTGTCTCAAGGAATGAGTCGTGAACCCGCCGCTGGACATTGGGTCCGGCGTCGTGCAACCACCCTCGTGTCGCATACGAGGTATCCGACGGCGTGTGACCAACGATCCGCGGCATCACCAGAAACTTCGACCCGATCCACGACTTGTCAGGTTCATAGAGAATTGGCGACGGAGTCGCGATCCCGTGTTCGTGAAGCAAGTCTTGCGTCAGGGTCTGTGCACCTAAGTCGTAGTTGGGGAAGATGCCTCCGCCGGCGGGCGGGATTCGGACGACGTACTCGGTTATGCGTCCGTTCAGTTCCGCCGCGAACACCAAACTTTCACTCGACCATCCCGCGGCGCGATTCGCCGCGCGAAGGTCGGACACAGCCGCCTTGCCCCCGAACTTGTGCTCGAACCACGATTCGAGTTGCCTTCGAGTATCGGGGAGGTCGCGTTGAGCTAGGGCGATGCCTGCCACAAGAGATAGATTTACACACAGCCCATCAGATGTAAAGCATGCAGACTTTACGTCTGTATGGAGTGGTGTAATACGATCGCGAGGTGACCCGACCCCCACCACTCGTCTTCGGAGACATCGAAGACGCGACCTTGCCGCTGGCCGTCCTCGTTCACGGCTTTCCGGACACGCCAAACACTTGGCGACACCTTGGACCCTTTCTGGTCGGACGCGGATACCGAGTCGTGGCACCTTGGCTTCCCGGATACGACGCTCCGGTGGCAAGTCCCGTCAGTGTCGGGACATACGTACGTCATCTCCTCGAGGTCCGTCGGACTTACCGGGCCGATGATCGCGCAATCCTCATCGGTCACGACTGGGGTGCGAACGCGGGATACGGAGCGGTTGCGACGGATCCCTCCGCATTTCGCCGTTTCGTCGCTCTTGCGGTTCCGCCGATAAGTGCCCTGGCCACCGGCATGTTTACCTATCGGCAGCTCAAGCGGTCCTTTTACATCTGGTTCATCCAGCAGGTCGACCTCGCCGAGGCCGCGGTGGTTGCGCCGGGCTTCTGGGAGTCGTTGTGGGCGGACTGGTCGCCGGGGTACGACGCACGCGACGACGTGGCTGAGCTGCGTCGATACGTGACGGCGGCCAACATTTCTAGTGTCGTCTGTCCGTACCGTGCGTCCTTCAACGCACAGTTCGCCGATTCAGGCGCACAGGCCGAAGCGTTAGCGACAACTCAACCACCGCCGGTACCGACGCTCTACCTGCACGGTTCCGACGATGGAGCCATCGGCGCCGAGCTGCTCGGCGACCTCACCGCACACTTACCCGCCGCCGGATCCGCCTACGAGATCGTCGACGGTGTCGGCCACTTCATGCATCTCGAGCAGCCCGAGATCATCGCGGACAAGATCGCCGGCTGGCTCGAGCGTTAGCCTGCTGCCGCGGCGGAGCGTGGCAGCCGCCGTCGAGACGGGTCGAGGCCGGCAGCATGACGCAGTTCGGCCAGAAATTGATCAGTGCCACCCCCGCCAATCATGTAGTGGCAGACGGCGATCCGCACGACTGCCGCAGCTGCGATCTCGCTGATGTCGCCGGGGATGATGCGGGCAACGCGCTCCCGCATAATGGGCAGTGCGCGCTTCATCTGATACAGCACGTGCTCGGGCTCGGTGTCAGCCAGCGAGCCCAGGGAGTACGAGCTCTGGAAATCCACGATGAACTGCAACGCAGCATCGAGCCGGTCGGGGCCGGTCAATCCCGTCATGGCAGCGGCGATGCCGGCGTCAAAATTGTCCTGCTCGTAGAGGCCGAACGCCTCCAGTAACCCTTCCTTCGAACCGAAATACCGGTACAGGGTTGGACGCGAAACCTTGGCTTCAGCGGCAACGTCGGACAGCTGCAACTTCCGGCGTCCGTCGCGGGCGAGCACGACGAACGTGGCCGCGAGAATCCGTCGTCTCGTCGATAGCTCGACCTCGGCAGGTCGTTCAGAAGTCACCATCGAGCCCTTTACATATAGACAGTCAAATGTCACACTAACGGTGTCTCGCCCCGGTGTCCGGAAAAGTCATTGTGAGACACCGATGCATGCCAATGCTAAGGCTCGCGAGGCGGCGGTCGCGACCCCAAGGGCGGGCGTAACGGCATCTCAATGGGAGGTAGTCACCGATGACGGACCTCGTGGTCCGCAAGATCCCGTGGGACTTCGACGCGACGGTGCCCTTCATGTGGCAGCCCGCCAACCCGAATTTCGGCCTGTTCTGCAACGCCTTCACATTCATCGCGGTGCCGTTCGAGCGATACATCATCAGCGCGGTCCGGAAAGCGCAGGACCGCCTGAACGAGGACCCCGATGTCGCCTCGGAAGCCGAGGCGTTCCTGCGGCAGGAGGCACAACACGCGGCAGCTCATCGCAAACACATGCTGGCGCTCGTGGATCGCTATCCCGAGCTGGAGCGTGTGTACGAGGACGCTTGCAATGCCTACGACGAACTCGTCGACGAGCAGCCCATCGAGTTTCATGCCGCCTACATCGCCAATCTCGAGGCGACATTCACACCGCTCTTCAAAGTCATTCTCGACAACCGTGATTCATTGTTCGGCGGCGGAGACCGGCGAGTCGCCTCGCTGATGATGTGGCACTTCGTCGAAGAGATCGAGCACCGCAGCTCTGGGCTCATCTTGTGCCGGCACATCAACCCCGACCCGTGGTACCGCGTCACGCAGGTCCGTCGCACGTTCCGCCACATCGGCACGCTGTCCGCGCGGATCGCAAAGACTTTTGACGAGACTATTCCATACGAGGACCGCGGTACCTCGGCGCAGAAATTGATGTCGAACTCACCGCTACTCAGCGAGTTCAAGAACCGCATTCCCGGCGGCAGCCGCCGGCGTAAGCGGCACAGCGGTCCGCCTAACATGTTCCATGCTGTGCCAACGCGCCAGTTGGCAACCATGGTGTGGCGACTTGTGCTATCGCAGACTCCCAACCATGATCCCGCCGATCAACCACTGCCAGGATGGGTCGATACCTGGATGCGCGCATACGAGGGGGGGACTGACATGACAGCGTTCTTCGGAGCCCCGCCTTCAGACACCGCAGAAAGGTGACCGCGTTGCTGTCAACGAACTACGGCAGTTTGGTACCCGAGGACGAACTCCTCACACATCAGATCGTGGACACCTTCGCCACGGTCAGCCAGTCCGATCCGTCGTGGACGGAGAAGATCTGGACGATTGCGCATGCGCGTGACAACTCCCTGCAGGTCGTGCTCGGGATCGGAAAGTACACCAATCGTGGCGTGTTCGATGGGGCTGCCGGCGTGTGCCGGGGCACAGAACAGTGGACGGTTCGTGCGGGGCGGCGGTTGTCGTTGGACCCAGCGAGCACCCACGTCGGTCCGATCCACTACTGCATCGAGGAGCCGCTGCGCTCAATACGAGTGAGTCTCGATGCCACCGAGCACGCCCCCATCGCATTCGACGTAGTGATGCGTGGCAGTTTCGATGCGGCGCTTGAAGATCCATGGCCGGACCGCAGCCCTGACGGGTTTCGGGTAACCCACAACGTGTTGCGCTACCACCAGATCGGCGTCGCATCCGGCTGGGCGGAAGTCGAAGGCGTGAGAACCGAAATCGACGCCGACGGCTGGATCTCGATCCGCGACCACTCGTGGGGACTCCGACCGGGTGTTGGCAAGCCGATACCGGGCTTGCCGCGCGGCGGCCGAAAGATAAAGCAAATGTTGATGACGTGGCTCCCGATGACTCTGACTCGCGCCGACGGATCGGCGTACTCCCTGTTCGTCTTCTACCAAGAGGAGCGGGGTGACGGATTCACCGAAATCCGTTGCCAGGCACAGCAACAGAATGCCGACGGCACCTCTGAACGCTTCGCTTCTGTCGAGCAAGACCTGCATTTCCAGGACGACAACCGCCGATTCACCCACGGAACGATCACCCTGATCGATTCCAGCGGGGCAATGCGGCCATTGACGATCAATGCGGCTGGCCCGACCGGCTTTCACCTTGGCACGGCCGGGTACTACGGGTGGAATGACTGGGTGTACGGCCAATGGGTCGGCGACCTCAAGGTCGAAGGCAACCACATGACGGACTGCGACCACCCCAAGAACGCGCGAGAGTTGCACCAGCTTCGGGACCTCCTTGTGCGAGTGGAAGATCCGGCCGGCGGAGGGACAGGTCTGGGCAACGCCGAGACATTCGCCCTCGGCGCGTTTCCCGACCGCGGCCTCACCCCGGAGAACTCATTCCTGTAGTCCAAAGTCGAAATCGCTCGTGTGCCGGCGCTTCGTCTCGCCGGCATTCAACACGTCAACGTACGGACGCTGACCGCGACCAGTCCGAATCGGCGCGACGCGCTCCAGCACATACATGTTGGCGAACCGCAGCACCCGCTGGCGGCGGGCGAATTGCACCGCGATATAGATCCCAATGACCAGCAGCACGATCAGCAGGAACAAGAAGAACCAGGCGTTCTGGAAGCCCGTGAGCGACACCGGGCCCAACAGGGGCAACTTCATGTCAGGGCAAGCTCCTTGAACGACCCATCGACATCACGAGAGTGCTTCTGCCACTTCGCCAGTCTTGACCACTAGCTGTCTGCCAGGGGACTACGCGCCCGATACATCAAACGCCGAGCCGCAAAACGCGAGATCGGAGGTCGCCTGAAATCACCGATCCCCAGGTATTGACAATATCAGAGTTCGGAGGCACAAATAATAGTATTCGCATTACCTGAATTATTTTTTACGTAGGCCTACGTTAGCAGTGTGACAATGATGTTGGCGCGCGCGATTCTCCACTGCGAGCTGGACGTGTCGGGGCTGCAGGATCGGGGTCCCAGGTCCGTTTACCCACTCCGCCGGCGAGCGATGACCGGGATCGATATGCACCGCCACATGGTCACCGTCGCAGTCAGCTTTGCGGTGTCCGGCACGGTGGCGCCGTGACCCTTGTCGAGGTAGCACCATACGGCCAGGTCACCCTGCAGGAGGTGAAGTCACGCGGCCGTGGCCGCATGGTGCTCGCGCTGTTGGGTCCGGCGTTTGTCGCCTCGGTTGCCTACGTCGACCCCGGTAACTTCGCCACCAACTTTGCCGGCGGCGCCGAGCACGGCTACGAACTCGTCTGGGTCGTCGTGATGGCCAACCTGATGGCCATCCTCGTTCAGTACCTCACCTCGAAGGCCGGGCTGGCCACCGGCCAGAGCCTGCCCGAACTGTGCCGGCAGCGATACGGCCGCCGGGTGAACATCGTGTTGTGGCTGCAGGCAGAGGTCGTCGCGATGGCCACAGACCTGGCCGAGTTCGTCGGCGCCGCGCTCGGCCTCAACCTCGTCTTCGGTGTGCCCCTGCTACCAGCGGGGCTAATCACAGCGGTCGTCGCGTTCGTGATCCTGGCACTCGAGCAGCGTGGCTATCGCCGCTTCGAACTCGCCATCATCGCACTGCTGGCACTGGTCGGAGCGGGATTCATCTACCTGTTCTTCACCATCGGGGGCCAGGACTACAGTCAGCTCGCCGCCGGACTGGTGCCACGCCTGGGCGGCGGCGACAGCCTGAGCCTGACCGTCGGCATCATCGGCGCGACGGTCATGCCGCACGTGGTCTACCTGCACTCCGCGCTGCACACGAACCGGGTCTCCGCCGCAAACCCGCACGAACGCCGCACCCTGCTCACGTTCAACAAATGGGACTGCATCATCGGCCTCGGCTTCGCCGGGCTGGTCAACCTCGCCATGCTCTGCATCGCCGCAGCCTTGTTCCACAAACCCGGACTGTCACGACATCAGTGACCTCGGAGCCATCCACGATCACCTCGCCACCCTCATCGGAGGCGGCGCCGCGCTGGCGTTCGGGATCGCCCTGATCGCCTCCGGTCTGTCCTCCTCCAGCGTGGGCACCTACGCCGGACAAATCGTCATGGCCGGATTCATGAACTGGCGCATCCCCCTGTTCGCCCGCCGCGCCCTGACGATGCTGCCCGCACTGATCGTCATCGGCTTAGCCGTCAACACCACACAGGCACTGATCTACTCCCAAATCGTGCTGTCCTTCGGCATCCCGTTCGCCCTCATCCCACTACTACTGATTACCCGCACCCGCGACACCATGACCGACATGGTCAACCGCCGCCTGACCAGCGCCTTGATGCTCCTGATCACCGCCGTCATCACCACACTGAACCTGTTCCTGCTCTACGACACGCTCACCAGCCTGATCTGACACCACACCTTCTGGAAACGCACGACGGTCCGCTTCGACGCATTAGGACGCGTCTATATACGCATCCCGCGGCTCAACATCTGCGCGCGAGTTCCAGCACTTCGTTGACGCTCCACCGCAAGGCGCGTAACAGCCGATCCACAAGTCTTGACTATTCCTCGTCGAGCAGTTCCTCGATAGCAGTAAAGAAACTCCTCACCACATGCTGTCGGTGAACTCTGCTGAACTGGTACGGCTCACACGACGAGTCTTCGGATTTGTGGCGGCGGACGGGAGCGTCAGCGGACGGTAGCCGCCACGGTAGAGACTACGAAGTCGACGCTGGCCAGCGGCGGGAGAACAACCGTTGCGGGTCTTAAAGTTCGAGGCCGTAGCCCCGATCGCGGCTGTGGCTGCGTTGGCGCTGGGCGGCTTGCTGTGTGGTGGCGGTCAAGCGTTGGTAGGCCGCATCGCGGGCACGGTTTTGGGCGGTGTGCTGACGCCAGGCCTGCGCGCGGTCGGTTCGGCGTTGGTCGTTGCGGTCGAGTAGGGCCGCCACGGCGGCGGGCAGCAGTTCGCGGTCGGTACGCGCGGCGACGGTGTGCATGGTGGCCGCGCGGTCGTCGTTGGCGGTCAGGATGGTGTGGAAAGCGTGGGCGGCGGCGTGTTTGGTGCCGCGGTGGGTCTGGTGGATGCCGGTGTCGGTGCCGTGGTGGTGGTGGTGGGTTTCGTTGGTGACAGCCGGGTAGATGGCGAGGTGGTTTTCATCGCGGCCGCGCGTCATCGCGACGTATGCCATCGCGCGGCCGGCGCGATCGGACAGTATCGACCAGCAGAGGCCGTATTGGTTCGAGTTGCCGACGGTGATGCCTTGGGCAGAGTGCACGGTGCCGGCGTAGCCCAGGGTGATGTGCTCGCGCAGGTAGTCGCCCTCGAAGATCACCCGGGCCCGATCGGTGAGCCGCTCGGCGGCAATTCGTGTGTTTGTCGCGTCGACGCTGACCACGCGCCAGCGGTTGCCATTACGTACCTGGTCGATCCGTTCACCCCGGCCCCAGTGTGAGCCGGGTTGAACGGTCAGGGTGGCGTCGTTGTGCCGGCTCAAGATGAGATCCCCGGCGCGGACCTGCTGATCTCGCGCCACCGGCACGCTCGGGGCATCGGGGTTGGTGAAGTGGTCGTGGAGACGCTGGTTGATGGCGTCAGCGATGTCCCACCTGTCGCAGAGGATCGCGACGTCTTTGCCCTCAGCGCGGGCGGCGATGTAGGCGGTGGTGACATCGGCGGCCATCGCGATCGGGTCACCGGTGTGCAGCCGGTCGTGGTTGCGATACCAGCCGATCGCCGTGCGCAACCGGTTTCCGCGTGCGGACCGCAAGGCAAGGGAGGCATCGCGTTCGGCGGTGTTGCGCATCCGCCACACCTCAGAAAGGCGCTGCGACCACGGCAGGTCCCCGCAGAGGTGTTCGAACATGCCGCCGCGGGCTTTGACTGGCGAGAGCTGATAGGCATCGCCGACCAGGACGATCTTGGCGTGCCCAGCGGTGCTCGTCTCGAGCAGGCGGCGCAGCTCGGGGGTGGCGACCATGGAGGCTTCATCAACGACGATCACGGTGCGCCGGTCGATCTGCAGCTGGTTGTCGTCGATGAGTTGCAGGGCTTTGGCCACGGTTAACCCGCGGTCGCCGGCATGGTCGCGCATCGCTTCATCGACCGCCTTGCCGGTGGGCGCGAGCACCAGCACGTCTTTGTTGGTGCGGTGCGCGGCGGCGCGCAGCGCGCCCAGCGAGTGCGTTTTACCCGCGCCGGCCGGGGCTTGCAGCGGCTGCACCAAATACGGCGAGGCCGCGATGGTGGCGATGGCGCGCGCCTGATCCGCGGACAGGCCATACAGGTCCGCGGCGCGCACATCCAGGCGCGCGCGGGTGTCAACCGCATCGATCAACTCGAAGATGCGCTGCTCTTCGGCGATCACCGCGTCCACGGTGAACAGCTCATGTCCTTCGCGGTGGTGCGCGTCGCGCGTCGCGCTGACCCGCACCCCGACGATGTTCACGATCTGCTCGATCAGCGCGCGCGGATCTGCGGGCGCATCCACGGGCAGCAGCGCGCCCACCAGCTCAACCAGGTCCGCGCGGGTAAACGCGGGCTTGTCGATGCGCGCCGCCATGCGCGCCAGGCGCGCGCGGTCCAACAACAGCCGCGGCGCCGCGCGGCGCGCCGCGCGCGCCGCCAGATGCGCCGCGCGGTCCAGCGCGAGACCGCGCGCATCAGCGCGCCACTCGGCTGTGAGTTCAGCCCACGCCTTGGATTCCGGCTTGGCCGGCCGGGTGGCTTTCTGCGCGGCGGCCAGCTGCTGCGCGCTGGGCTCACCGTCAACGACGATCAGGTTGTTGTGCGCCCATTCCCGCAACCTGGTGGAGCGCTGCGACCACGCCTTGAGGCAGCTCTTGGTGACCCCGGCGATCTCGGCCATCCCCGTGTGCCCGTCCACGGCTGCCCACTCCGCCCCGATGGCCGCATGCAACTCATGGCGCAGCACGGCCTGATAGATCACCCCGGCGGCCTTGGCTTCATGGTGCAGCGACTTGGAATCGATCGACACCAGCGTGCCGTCCGCGCGGGCTTGCCGGTTGGGCACGATGACATGGGTGTGCAGGTGCGGATCCCCACACCGCGACGTTTCATGCTGATAGGCGATCCCCACCAAACCGGGTAACCGCTGCAGGTCCTTTCTGCCGGTCACCGGGTTGTGCACCCGGGTGTATCCGGCGTGCTCGTACAGGTAGGTCATCGCCGCGTCGATGCCCTTGTGATGCGCGGCCAGCATGGCCTTTTCCCCGATGTCGTCCGTCAGGGCCCGCAGCAGCGACACACTCTTGGGGGCGGCGAACGTCAAATCGAAACCGTGCACCGAGCCCGTGGTCAACACCCGCCCGCTCGCCCCGTTCGGGGCGATCCCGTCATCAAGCCAGCGGGCCGCCACCTTCGTGTCCACAAACCCGCCGTGCCGCGCGGCGCCATCCAGCCCGGTCAGCTCACCCACGGCCGCGGCATCGCCAGCCACCACCCAGGTCGGCACCCGGGTATCGCTTTCGCAGTAGTACTCACCCAGCCCCCCGCCGGCGGCCTGGCGATCCATCGCCGCGGCCTGGGCCTGATTGGCGGTGTCGTTGTAGTAGTTGATGCTCCAACGCGATAGCCGTGAGATCGTTAACACCGGGGAGCACCTCACAACCTAGCGGAGCGAAACCAGCTGCAGTGGCTGGGATTTGGGGCGCGCCCACGCGCCCCAAATCAGTATTGCACCACTTGTGCCAATGTGCCAGAAGCATTTTTGGGGTGCATCTGTTGTACTGATATGTGGCGCAGGTGATTTGGGGAATGTTGGGAAGGGTTGGGCAGTCAGGGGGTGATGTTGGGATGGTTTGGGAATAGTTGAGAAGTGTTGGAGGACAGGGTGATGAGCGGCTGTGTTTATGGCGGCTTGGCGCGCGCGGCGTTGCATCGAGGTGACGCGACCGGCCGCCACACCACCGGTTGCTCACGGCGAGCCTGGCCGTGAAGTGATGTCCCCAGTGAGAGCTCGCAGGATGGTTCGCCAGCTCAACAACCCGAGGAGATGTGCAGAAAAAATTGTGCACAGGGACCTGTGGATGGCTGCTTAGAGTAGGCATACGGCCTCTCGACAGAGGACCGCACGAGTTGTTTGGCCCGCCTACCTTTAGTGAGCGACGATGACGAATAACGGTGTTAACGGCCGCGAGATGCTGACGGCCGATCAAGTTCACGACTTAACGGGCGTGCCCGTCTCGACGCTGCACGACTGGGCGGCGAAGCGGGAACGCGGAATCCACGCACCGGGGCCACATCACATCCGACTCAGCAACCGGCATCGCCGTTGGACGAGAAGTGATGTCGAGGACTGGATCGAATCGGCCCGGATCTGACGCAGCCTGTTCACAAACGCGTGCCTGTGGACAGGTGAGCGAGCAACCACCGCTTCACGCGGTTATGTCACCGGCGCGCAGTAACTTTGAATAGCCAGCCGCCACACGTGCAAGCAGCCGGGAGAACCAATGGCCATCAGACGTCGTGAAACCAAAGCGGGAGTTCGCTACGACGTCGAGTGGCGCATGCCCGACCGCTCGAGGCGCCAGAAGACCTTCTCCAGTGAACGTGCGGCACGCCAATTCGCGGCGACACTGGTCACGAGCGACGCAGCCGGCGAGATTGTGGATCCCCGCGGCGGAAAGACGGAACTTCGCGAGGTATATCGGTCCTGGCTGGCATCACGCCCCGACCTCAGCGCCAAGGTGCGACGCGGCTACGAAGACAACTGGCGACTACGTATCGAGCCGCGATTCGGCCGGTGGCAAATCGGCAAGATCGACCATGACTCAATCCAGTCCTGGGTCAACGACATGACGACAGCCGGGCTGGGCCCGCGGACCGTTCGGTGGACCCACTCGGTGCTCAAAATGACACTCGACTACGCGGCCGACGCTGACCGACTCATCGGACGAAATCCCGCGTCCCGCACCAAGTTCCCACCCATGCGCCCGACAACCCACATCTACCTGAACGCCGCTGAGGTGACCGCTTTGGCAAGCGTCTGCGGCGATCAGGGTGATGTCGTCCTCATTCTCGCCTACACCGGGCTGCGGTTCGGTGAACTCACCGGCCTCAACGTCGAGGATGTGGACCTGGATGCCCGGCGCGTCCGCGTCCGCCGCTCAATGACTCAGGTCGGAGGGCGTCTCGTGGAAGGGAACCCGAAATCAATGGCCGGCCGGCGATCGGTGCCGATCCCCGAACGACTCGCCGCGCTATTTAAGGCACGCATCGACGGCCGACCGCCAGGTGCGCCGGCGGTGGCATCGCCCAGAGGCTCGCGCCTGGGCCTTGAGAACTGGAAGCGGTCGGTGCGCTGGCGCTCCGCGGTCACCGAGATTGGCCGCGAGAAGTTACGCGTCCACGATTTGCGACACACCTACGCCTCGTTGTCACGGCGCGCCGGTGCGGACCTTCGCCTGCTCCAGAAAGCGATGGGCCACGCCTCCATTACCGTCACCGCGCACACTTACGCCGACCTCTTTGACGACGAGCTGGACAATATCGCCGTGGCACTCGACTCTCTAAGCGACTTCTAGCAGAGGTAAGTCTCGCCGCCGACGACTCTGGCCGGCGGGTCAGCGACCGACAGCGCCGGACCCGTCGATTTGGCCGAAAAGTTGGGCAACGGCCGCACGACCGCGTTCTCACTGTTGCGATGTGGTTGGCGCGCGATCCCGAGCAGTCGTCGCCTGGCAAGCACTCGCTCGAAGAAGCGGCCCGGGAAGTTCTTCGTCGCGACATGGCGAGCGATCTTCCGTCATGACGGCCAATACGGGACTTGGCCGTATATTGGCCGCATGAAAGGACCGAAAGTCCGGTCACGGGTTGTGTCGAGTGGTGCATCTGAGTCCACTACCTGCACTGATGGTGGTGGCCAGGGGCGGGATCGAACCGCCGACCTTCCGCTTTTCAGGCGGACGCTCATACCGACTGAGCTACCTGGCCGGAAGGCAGCGAATGCCTCGCCGCATTGGCGACCCTGACGGGACTCGAACCCGCGACCTCCGCCGTGACAGGGCGGCGCGCTAACCAACTGCGCCACAGGGCCTTGCTGCATGCTCCGCGTCGCCGCATCGCAAGTACCCCCTACGGGATTCGAACCCGCGCTACCGCCTTGAAAGGGCGGCGTCCTAGGCCGCTAGACGAAGGGGGCCAGAACCGAATCTCTCCGGGGGCACTCGCAACGTAGTTAACGTTGAGGGGCCACGCAAGCTTAGGTCACCGCGGGCCTAATCCTCAAACGAGCGTCGTCTCGAGCGCAGTATCCTGAACCATCGCAGCCCCTATAGCTCAGTTGGTAGAGCTACGGACTTTTAATCCGCAGGTCGCAGGTTCGAGCCCTGCTGGGGGCACCGAAATGAGACGGTCGCCATCGTTTATTCACCGCCTATGGATCGGTCCAGCAGGGCCGCGACCTCGGTGTGGACCTTTCCCCGCCGCATGTATCGGTCCTGCGTCATGGACACTTTGGCGTGCCCGAGCTGGTCGGCGCCAACCCTCGCGGGCATGCCCGCGTCGTCGATCATCGTGGCCACCGACTTGCGGAATGAGTGTGACGTCACATCGGGAAACCCCAGGTCACCACGAACCTTCCGCCACTGCTTGTTGAAGTTGTCCGGGTCACGGCACGTCCCGACCGACGAGGGGAAAATCATCCGCTGTTCACCCCAAAACGGCCGGGTGCGCCGCTCGGTGAGCGCGATGATCGCAAACTCTGGTAGCGGGACGGTGCGCTCGGAGGAATCGGTCTTGCCGCTGTCCAGGCGCTTCAGGCCGTCCCCCTGGATTCGCGCGATCTTGCCCGACACGGTTGGCCGCCTCGACTCCGATTCCGCATGATCGGCGCCGATGCGTTTCGCATGTACGTCGAGTGAGCTCGAATCGGGCCGCCCCCGGGGAGAGCAGGGGCCCCAGTCGTGCTGAGTCTGACCGCGACTAGTTTCGTTGTCCGTTTTGAGCTTTTAACATTGCGGGAACCTAGTGCGACGCAGCGCCCGTTACCGTCACATGTGACGGTCCCGGCGGTCGCAAACCTTGCGGCCGGCCGGGGACGAAGGGATAGCTCGTTGTCAGAAATGGGACGGGCCGCACGGCCAATAAGTCTTGTGCCGGCAAACAGCACTTCGCGCGCTGTGGCCGCGGACGATCGCGCTTGGGTCTCCAAGGGGTTGTGCAGGGAAACAGATCCCGACGCACTGTTTGTGCGGGGGGCCGCACAACGTCAGGCTGCGGCTATCTGCCGGCACTGCCCTGTGCTGCAGGAGTGCGCGGCAGAGGCGCTCGACAACAAGGTCGAGTACGGCATCTGGGGCGGCATGACCGAGCGCCGGCGCAGGGCTCTGCTCAAGGAGCACCCCGAAATCGTGTCGTGGACGGATTTTTTCGACAAGCGCAACCCCCGCTCCGTCGGGTAAGGCGCATCCGCGCGGCCCGCTAAAAAGCTTTCTGAATAGCTGGTGAATGGATGACTTTACAGCGTGGATCCTGCGCGCTGTGCGGGCATGCGGCGGCCGATCATGATGATGACGGCTGTCAAGCGTGCCGGCACTGTGCCCGCACAAATCACCCGCACCCGCACCGCTACGAACCCTGTGGCTGTACCGCGCTGATCGATACTGAAATGAATCAGGCCGCCCCCGGCAGAGCGCAGGGGCGGCCCGATATTTGGTCAGACGCGGACTAGGGCGATGTGGTTCCGACTAGCGGCCGGGCATCACCGATTTGGTCGTATTCATCGGCGATCTCCACCCGGCCCGCCAGGTCCCGGTTGGTCACGGTCTGCCCAGCCCGGCCCGCCAGGTCCCGGGTGGTCACGGTCCCAGCCCGGGCCGCCCGGGTGGTCACGGTCCCAGCCCGGGCCGCCCGGGTGGTCACCGTCCCATCCCGGGCCGCGATCCCAGCCTCCGGGTCCCCCCCGCCAGCCTCCGGGTCCTCCCTGCCAGTCGTGGCAGCGTCCCCAATCCCAGTTATCGCCCCAGCCCGGGTCCCAGAACTCTCCTGGGCACCATTGCGGGAAGGGCCCTGGCTGAGCTTGCGCCTCGGTTGCGGCCCCCACTCCGGCCAGGCCCAGTGTGACGGCTATAGCGAATATGGTTGCAACAAAACGTGTAAGAGGTGTAAAGGTTTTCACGTCTACCCTGGTACCCGCTGAGCCTGCGCTGGAAACCCCAGGATGCGGCTATGGACGAATGAACCGGGCCGCCCGTGGGAGAGCTTGGGGCGGCCCGATCAACTATTCAGACGCGGGACCAGGGCGGCCTGGTTCCGGACTCCGAGCCAGCCGGGTGAGTGAGTGGAGAGGGTGATGAGTGACGAGCGCTACAGCTTTGGCCCGCGCCCCGCGCGGGATCCTGGGATCCCGCGGCACATCAGCGACACTTGTCTGGCGGGATCCCGCGATGCGCACATATAAGCTCCCAGTAGTTCCCCAAGCCATTCCCCGGAGGGGGAAGCGGGTGAGACTCTAGTGCTGCCAGCCCGCAGCCGCTAAGCCCGACGGCGAAAAAGCCTAAGGCGACAGCCGCGAAGATTTTCTTCAGGGTCATGGTCATCGTTGAACTTCCTTCCCCAACTGGTGTGCCGCGCCGTCGCGCGGCCCCGAGCGCCGGGCATGCAAACGCCGCTTGTGCGCCAAGAGCGGGACACACAGCGGCAAACAAAATGAGCGATTCGGCCCAACTCTGTGAGCGATTCGGCCCAACTCTGAGGAGGTGACGGTCGACGGCGACAGCCACACCGTCGCGTCGAGATATGGGAAGGCCCGCCACCGAAGTGACGGGCCAGTCCGGCGGCGGTGGATCTAGCCCCCGTCGCAGGCTCCCTCGATGATCGGAAACAAGATGTCCCGCTGCGCCTCCATGGGGCTCAGGCGGGCGTTGTTGCGCCGAATGTTCTCAACGATCTGATCGGGCGTCATTCCGAGGTTGAGGCCGACGCACGCGTCGCGCGTGACCTGATCGCCGTCGTCGGCTCTGGCTGTACCGGGCGCCGCGACCATCACGGTCGCCACGGCCGCGACGGCGAGAACGATGTTCCTCACTGCGCTCATTCGCTGATCGTCGCAGGAGGGTCTGACAAGCTGTCGAGCTCGTCGGCCGCGGCGATCAGCGCCCTGGCCAGAACCCGTGCGGCCGCGGCATCAAGCTCGCGGTCGTCCAGCCCGCGGCTCACGTGAATAAAGCGCTCGCGGACGCTGCCGTCCCCGTTTTGGTAGCCGCTGATCCCGACGTCGCCGCGCTGGGTGCCCAGGAAAAACCGGTGCAGAACGTCGACATCGAAGACCCGATCCCACTCGTCGATCTCGGTGGCGTCGGCGGGTGCGGGGATGGCGGCGTAGTTGGTTGGCATGGCTGATCTCCTTGTTTGTTGTGAACCACAACACCGGCGGCAACTACCGTCGCCGGGGCCCTCCGCATTCTGCGGGAAGCCATCGTTTATCCAGCGTTTACGGCCGAAAACGGACCATATGTAGCGGCAAGCACTGAGATGTTGCGGGAACCGAACTGCCTGCGCAGAACGACTTTTCGGAAACTGTTGAGATCCACCAGAACCGATGGACCATGAATCCGCAGGTCGCAGGTTCGAGCCCTGCTGGGGGCACCGAAGCAAGCATGACCTCGGCTGATGCCCGGCAGTTGGATCGGCTGATCGTCAAGCACGGCGGGTTTGGCGGCGCGGATGCGGCCGCGAGCGCCCAACACGGCATGTGCGTGGTTCGGCCGTCAAACGGCTTGGCTATGCTTCGCAATCATGAGTGTCGATGCGGCCAACCAAAACGCGCCAGTAGCCCTGGTAACCATGGAAATCCGTCACCCAGCAACGGATTCCCTCACCGAACCGGCGAGCGGAGAGCTCAGACGCCTGCTCGGCGATCTCCTGCCCATCGAACGCCAGGCGCAGGACGTCGCCTGGGCGATGGGTGCCGGCGGAAGTCCGACGCCGGCCGCCGAGCGATTCGTCCGTTACGTTAACCGCGATAACACGCTTGCCGCGTCGATGAAGACCCAGGCGGTGGTCATCGAGACCACCGAGTACACCAACTTCGAGACGTTGGTCGACGTGATGATGCGGGTGATAGACGCTCGCTCACGGTTCTCGTCGATCGTCGGGGTGGAACGCCTCGGCCTGCGCTACGTCCTCGAGGTCCGCATTCCCATGGGCGTGGATGGCCGCGTTGAATGGAGCAACTGGATCGCGGAGCCCCTACTCGGACCGCAGCGCATCGCGCCGGCCGGCCTGACCCTGACCGAATGGCAGGGTGCCGCGGTGTACCGCGAAGCGCAGCCGGGCAGATCGATCATCGTGCGCTATGGCCCGGGTATGGGCCAGGCGCTGGACGCCAATTTCCACCTGCGCCGGACGATGCCGGCCCAGCAGGGACCGTTTTTCCTCTTGGACATCGACAGCTTCTGGACTCCGACCGGGTCCATCCCCGAATACGACCGCGATACGGTGCTGGCGACGTTCCAGGATCTGTACGAACCCGCTCGTACGGTGTTTCAGGAGATGCTCACCAACCGCCTGAAGGATGACCTGCTCAGCGGGTAAGCACCGCGCTGGTATAGGTGATATCGGCGAAGGCTTCGGCGACGTCGTCGTCGGGATAGACAAAGCCGTTAGCCGCGTGCAACTCCTTGACGGACTGGGGCGAGGTCTGCCAGCCGCGCCGGTTCACATAGTCGAGAATGTGGCTGCGCTGACCGTGATAGACGAGATCGTTGAAGTCGATCTCGAACCCGAGCTCGCGCATCCGGTCGTGATGTGCGCGCCATCGCGGGTCGGCGAAAGCGGCTGTGTCGGGGACGAATTCAAAGGCCAGCCGACTGCCGCGGGCGCTCAAAGTGGTGATGTTGTCGAACAGCGCGTCCTGGGCCTCGTCGGGCAGGTAGACCAATAAACCCTCGGCACTCCACGCCGCGGGAGCCTGCGGATCGAATCCCGCGGACCGCAGCGCTGTGGCCCAGTCATCGCGGAGGTCGATGGCCACGGTGCGCCGCTCGGCGGCCGGCTCGGCACCGAGGTCGCCCAGGGTCAGGGTCTTGAACTCGATCACCTCCGGCATGTCGACCTCGTAGACGACGGTGCCCGCCGGCCACGGCAGGCGGTACGCGCGCGCATCAAGCCCCGACGCGAGGATGACCACCTGGCCGATGCCACTCTCTGTCGCGTCGAGGAAGAAGCGGTCATAGAACCTGGTGCGGCAGGCCATCCCCCGGGCCATCCGCTGCGGATCGAACTCGGAATCCCCGCCGGCCGGAATCTGGCCGTTCACCAACCGGACATAGACGTCGATTCCGACGGCCCGCACCAGCGGCGCTGCGTAGGGATCATCGATCAACTTCTCGTCGGTGGACAGCGCCCGCTGGGCGGCGACCATGGTCGCCGTCGCCCCGACGCTCGTCGCCAGATCCCAACGATCACGATCGGTGCGCGCCATGGTGTTCCCTCGTCCCGACCTCGAAAATATAGACAGCCTAGTTACTACCACAGGGCTGGTCGCCGATCGTCGGGACTACCCTCCGATCTGTGACGGACTTTGCCCAACGGACGATCGACCTGGCCCGCCAAAACGTTGCCGAGGGCGGTCGCCCATTCGCGACGGTGATCGTCAAAGACGGCGAAATTCTCGCCGAAAGCGCCAATAGGGTGGCCCAGACGAACGATCCGACCGCCCACGCGGAGATCCTGGCCATCCGCGAGGCGTGCATGAAGCTCGGGACCGAGCACCTGGTCGACGCCACCATCTACGCGCTGGCCCACCCGTGCCCGATGTGCCTGGGCTCGCTGTACTACTGCTCGCCCAAGGACGTCATCTTCCTGATCACCCGCGAGTCTTACGAGCAGTTCTACCTCGACGACCGCAAGTATTTCGAGGTCTCGACGTTCTACGAGGAATTCGCCAAGACCTGGGACCAGCGGCGCCTGCCGATGCGCTTCCAACCCGAAGCCGCCGCGGTGGATGTCTATCGGCTCTGGAACGAACGCAACCGGGGCCAGCGCAAATCGACCGTCGTCCCGCCGGGCTGAACCAGGGGGACCCTGGCCACGACCACGATGGCTTCGGCTATTATCTGCGTATGCATGCAGGTAATGGCGAAGGCCGGTTACCCGACGAACAGGCCAGTCTGGTGGTCGAGGTTTTCCGGATGCTGGCTGACGCCACCCGGGTGCAGGTGCTGTGGTCGCTGACCCATCGCGAAATGTCGGTGAACGAACTCGCCGAACACGTTTGCAAGCCGGCGCCATCAGTTTCCCAGCACCTGGCGAAGCTGCGGATGGCGCGTCTGGTGCGCACCCGCCGGGACGGAACCACCATCTTTTACAACCTGGAGAACGACCACGTCCGCCAGCTCGTCATTGATGCCGTCTTCAACGCGGAGCACGCCGGCCCCGGCGTTCCCCGCCATCACCGCGGCGACGGCGGGCTGAAGGCGGTCAGCGAATCGGCGGCGCAGCTTCGGCCGAACGATTAAGCAAATCAACATATTTCACATTTAGGAAAGGTCACCATGAGCGAACAGCACACCCATGACGCACCGCACGCACACGAACATCACCATGGCGGCGAGAATCACACACACGCACACACCACGCATGACCACGACCACGTGACTCACGAGCACTCCCACGCCCACGAGGACGGGACCGAGCACACTCATCAGCACGTGCACCAGTCCGACCTCGAAGACGTGCACAACCACGCCCACGGGTAACGCGAGACGCTTACCGAGGCGTCTCGTCCCCTGGGGCCAGTGGGCTAGGAGACCTTGGGGCAGTAATGCTTCGGGTCATCTCGCTCGTCCAACGGCGGCAGGTTGCGCGCCGGCGTCTGCACCAGCGGTGCATCGGCCGGGATTCGCCCGTCGGCACGATCCCAGCCGGCGCGGGCCCGGGGGTGTTTGCGGTATCGCCTTGGCACGCAGGCGAAGACGAGACGGACGAGGTCGCCGAAGCGCCGGTGTAGCCATTCGTCGCGGCTCGACCACCGATACCCCATCAGCTCGCGCACCGGCGGATCGTAGAGACCGAGCGTGAGCCACACGAAGAACGGGGCCAGCAGTTTGCGCTGCGCGGCCCACAACGAGTCCGGGAACCATTGCGCGAACGGTGGTTTGGGCAGTTCGGTCAGATCGAGGACCGCACGTGCGGCCAGGTTATTCTCTAATACGCTGCGGCACATATGATCCCAGTAGACCTGAAACGCTTCCCACGACTCCGGCACCGGCCGCATGCTCATGCCGTACATGCGGTACCACTCGACGTGCTCCTCGAATAGCCGGCGCCTCTGCGCTTCGGTCAACCCGCCGCAAAACCGTTCGGCCACACGAATAGTGCCGACAAAGAAGGTGGCGTGCGCCCAGTAGAAGACGTCGGGGTTCAACGCGTGGTAGCGGCGCCCCTGTTCGTCGACACCCTTGATGGCGGTGTGGTAGTCGCGCACTTCGGCGCCGGTGACCGGGGCGCGGTCGCCGTCGAAGACGACTCCGCCAATCGGGTACAACGAGCGCAACAGCCGCGGCCAGCGCTCCCGGAAGAACGTCGAGTGGTCGATGACCGCCGCGCCCAGTTGCGGGTGCATGTTCTGCATGGATCCCGCCCAGGGGCCCTGCAGCATGCCGCGCCAATCCCCGAAGTACCGCCATGTCAGCGAGCCGGCGCCGAGTGGGATCGGTGGCGCGTCGTAGCCCAGCGGCGACACCGGACAGCCGCCGGCCACGCCGTTGGCGCCATCGGGCGACCCGGCAGCCGCGGTCCCCTCGGCGGCGGTCGTCGGGTCGCTTCCCGTTTCGGCGCTGGTCAGGGGGCAGGCCGCGGACGTATGTTGAGTCACTATTAGATTCCCGTAAACATTAGCAATTTCTGACTACGTGCGTTGTCACTTTGAAGCTTAGGAGCGATGTGCAGACCGGTCAACGCCGGGGCCGTTGGACCGGCGTCCCCTTGGAGAGCCGCCTCGCCCTCCGCCGTGACAATCTCATCACCGCCGGCGTGCAGTTGCTCGGCAGTGAGCGCGGGCCCGCGCTGACCGTCCGCGCGGTGTGCCGCGAGGCCGCGCTCACGGAACGCTACTTCTACGAAAGCTTTTCCGACCGTGACGAATTCGTGCGCGCCGTCTATGACGATGTCTGCACGCGGGCGATGGAGACCCTTACTTCGGCTAAAACCCCGCGCGAAGCCGTCGAACAATTCGTCGAGCTGATGGTCGACGACCCCGTGCGTGGGCGCGTGCTGCTACTGGCACCCGCGGTGGAGCCGATCCTGACCCGGTCGGGCGCGGAGTGGATGCCCAATTTCATCGATCTATTGCAGCGCAAGCTGTCCCGGATCGGCGATCCGGTGCTGCAGAAGATGCTCGCCACCAGCCTGGTCGGCGGCCTGTCGAGTCTGTTCACCGCGTACCTCAGCGGCGAGCTGGGGGCCACCCGCAAGCAATTCATCGACTATTGCGTCAACATGCTCTTCACCACGGCGGCCCCCTACGTACCGCCCCCTGAACAGGGAAAATCCGGGTAACCGCTTCGATCCGCGCCGCACCGGCCAGGCCGCAGGATGCGGCCCGTTCGCCGTGGAAAACTGTGACTTGCCACGCGGCGTTCGAAACTTGATGCTACTGGCGGACACAGATATATTGAGTGCTACCCAAAGACACAGATAACTGGAGGGACCATGTCAGCCGAGCTGACCGACTTACAGCTCTTGCACGAGCTGGAACCCCTCGTCGAGAAGTACCTCGATCGACACCTGAGCATGCACAAGCCGTGGAACCCGCACGACTACATCCCGTGGTCGGACGGGAAGAACTACTACGCGCTCGGCGGCCAGGATTGGGACCCGGAGCAGAGCAAGCTCTCCGATGTCGCCCAGATCGCGATGGTGCAGAACCTGGTCACCGAGGACAACCTGCCGTCCTACCACCGCGAGATCGCGATGAACTTCGGCATGGACGGCGCCTGGGGCCAGTGGGTCAACCGCTGGACCGCCGAGGAGAACCGGCACGGCATCGCGCTGCGCGACTATCTGGTCGTGACGCGCTCGGTCGACCCGGTCGAGCTGGAGAAACTTCGCGTCGAGGTGGTCAACCGGGGCTTCAGCCCGGGCCAGAACCACCAGGGTGAGTACTTCGCCGAAACCCTCACCCACTCCGTCCTCTACGTCAGTTTCCAGGAACTGGCCACCAGGATTTCGCACCGCAACACCGGCAAGGCCTGCCATGACCCCATCGCCGAGCAGCTGCTGGCCAAGATCTCGGCCGACGAAAACCTGCACATGATCTTCTACCGCGACGTCAGCGCGGCCGCGTTCGACCTCGCCCCCAACAAGGCGATGAAGGCGCTGCATCTGATACTTCGGCACTTCCAGATGCCCGGCTTCCAGGTGCCCGAGTTCCGGCGCAAAGCCGTGGCCATCGCCGTCGGGGGCGTCTACGACCCGCGCATCCACCTCGACGAGGTGGTCATGCCGGTGCTGAAGAAATGGCGCATCTTCGAGCGCGAGGACTTCACCGGTGAGGCGGCCGAGTTGCGCGACGACCTTGCCCTGCTGGTCGAGGAACTCGAGGCGGCCTGCGACAAGTTCGAGGTGTCCAAGCAGCGCCAACTCGACCGGGAAGCCCGCACAGGCAAGAGGGTCACCGCACACGAGCTGCATCAAACCGCAGGCAAGTTGGCGATGAGCCGTCGGTAGCCCGCCTTGCGCATCGGCCCGATCACGCTCGCCAGCCCGGTGGTGCTGGCCCCGATGGCCGGAGTGACGAACGTCGCATTCCGGACGTTGTGTCGTGAACTGGAGCAGGCGAAGGTCGGCACCGTCAGCGGCCTGTACGTCTGCGAGATGGTGACCGCGCGTGCGCTCGTCGAGCGGCATCCGGTCACCATGCACATGACGACCTTCTCGCCGGACGAGTCGCCCCGCTCGCTGCAGCTCTACACCGTCGACCCGGCGACCACCTACGCGGCCGCGAGGATGATCGCCGACGAGGGCTTGGCCGATCACATCGACATGAACTTCGGGTGCCCGGTGCCCAAGGTGACCAAGCGCGGCGGCGGTGCGGCACTGCCATTCAAACGGCGGCTGTTCGGCGAGATCGTCGCCGCGGCCGTGCGCGCCACCGAAGGCGCCGGAGTGCCGGTGACCGTCAAGTTCCGCATCGGCATCGATGACGCGCACCACACGCACCTTGATGCCGGCCGCATCGCCGAAGCCGAAGGAGCCGCCGCGGTCGCGTTGCACGCCCGCACGGCGGCGCAGCGGTACTCCGGCACGGCCGATTGGGAACAGATCGCGCAACTCAAGCAGCATGTGCGCACGATTCCGGTGCTCGGCAACGGCGACATCTACGACGCCAGCGACGCGCTGGCGATGATGGCCAGCACCGGATGCGACGGCGTGGTCATCGGCCGTGGCTGCCTGGGCCGGCCCTGGCTGTTCGCCGAGCTGTCGTCCGCGTTCACCGGCAGCCCGTCCCCCACCCCGCCCACCCTCGGCGAGGTCGCCGACATCGTGCGACGGCACGGGCAGCTCCTGGCGGCGCATTTCGGCGAAGACAAGGGCATGCGTGATATCCGCAAGCACATCGCCTGGTACCTGCACGGCTTCCCGGCCGGATCCGAGCTGCGGCGAGCGCTGGCGATGGTCAAGACGCTCGACGAACTCGACTCGCTGCTCGACCGGTTGGACGGCGATGTCCCATTTCCGGACGCGGCGACCGGCCCCCGGGGCCGGCAGGGTTCACCGGCTAGGGTGGCCCTGCCCGACGGCTGGCTGGCCGACCCTGACGACTGCACGGTGCCTGCCGGAGCGGACGTCATGCACTCGGGCGGCTGAGTCCGACCACGCTCGAAATCGCGCGCGCGGCGATAACTCAGTACGATGTGGGACTTGCTGCATTTTGCTTTGGCGGCGGTGGGTTCGGGGCCGGCGCGGAAGCGCGAAAAACGCCGTGCGGCCCACGGGTTGCGCGGGAGGCAGCGCTATGACCGCGGCGCTGCGCTGATATGGGTGCGCACGGTTACCCCTACGTCGCATCAGAACTTCGGAGGTCGATAGGACATGAGTGACGGCGGCAATGACGCCACTCCTGACCATCGACGCACCCCCCGTGCGGACCACGGCCCGCGGCCCAGCGCAAGCCCGCCGCCGACGCTAGGCGCCGCGCCGTGGGAGCGGTTCTCGGAACCGCGGTCCGAGCACAACGTTCACCGATGGCAGGCCGAGCCGCCCCCCGTCGAGCCGGTCGAGCCCAAAGCAGGTGAGACCGAAAGGGGCGGATCCCACACCGGCGGCGTTCTCACGGTCGCCGAATTGATCGCAAAAGTCGGGGCCCCGATCCCTGGCCGGCCCAGTCACCATCACCTCGCCCCCGACACCGAATCCGCCGAGGTTGCGCCGGACCTGCCCATCGACCTGCAGCCCACCCAGGTCATCGAGATTCCGGCCTACTCGCTCGACGTCGTCTCGGAGCTTCCCGACCTCGGGGCAGCCGACTACCCGAACGGCGATGAGCCCGAACCCGAGCGCACCAAGGCGCCGGCGGGACGATCGGCCGCCGCGGCCTCCAAGAAGGCCCCGAGGACCCGCGCACCGAAACCCAAATCCGGTCGCCGGCCGATACTGCTGGCGGCGCGCTCGCTGGCGGCGTTGCTCGCCGCGGTGGCGCTGGCCGCGACGGGTGGGGCATGGCAGTGGAGCGCGTCAAAGAACGCCCGACTCAACACCATCAGTGCGCTCGACCCGAACTCGGGCGACATCCGCGACCCCAACGGGCAGTATGGCGACGAAGACTTCTTGATCGTCGGCATTGACTCGCGTTCCGGCGAGAACGCCAACATGGGCGCCGGTGACACGGATGACGCCGATGGCGCGCGGTCGGACACCGTGATGCTGGTCAACATCCCCGCGAACCGCAAACGTGTGGTCGCGGTGTCGTTCCCGCGCGACCTGGCGATCACCCCGTTCCAATGCGAGGCATGGAACGCGGACACCGGTAAATACGGACCCCTCTACGACGAGAAGACGAAGACGTGGGGTCCGAAGATGGTTTACACCGAGACCAAGCTCAACTCGGCTTACGCGTTCGGCGGCCCGAAATGTCTTGTCAAGGAAATCCAGAAGCTGTCCGGTCTGAGCATCAACCGGTTCATCGCGGTCGATTTCGCCGGATTTGCGCGAATGGTCGACGCCCTTGGCGGCGTTGAGGTGTGCACCAGGACTCCGCTGCATGACTACGAACTGGGCACGGTCCTGGAACATGCGGGACGCCAGGTCCTCGATGGCCCAACCTCATTGAACTATGTGCGGGCCCGACAGGTGACGACCGAGACCAACGGTGACTACGGCCGCATCAAGCGCCAGCAGTTGTTCTTGTCGTCGCTGCTGCGGTCGCTGATTTCCGAGGACACGCTGTTGGACCTCGGCAAGCTCAACAAGGTCGTCGACATGTTCATCAGCGACACCTACGTCGACAACGTCAAGACCAAAGACCTGGTCCAGCTGGGTCAGTCGTTGCAGGGTATGGCGGCCGGGCACATGACCTTCGTCACCGTGCCGACCGGTGTCACGGACGCCAACGGCGATGAGCCGCCGCGCATGGCCGATATGCGGGCGCTTTTCGATGCCATCATCAACGACGACCCGTTGCCGGAGGAAAACGACCAGAACGCACAGAATTTGGGCGCGTCCCCAACCTCGGGGGCGACGAAGGCGCCCACCACCAAGAAGGCGCCCACGCCCGCCGCGACTCCCGAGGCTCAGCACCAGCAGGTGACAACGACCTCGCCGCAGGATGTCACGGTGCGGGTATCCAACGCGACCACGCAGAGCGGTCTGGCGGCGTCGGCAACCAGCCAGCTCAAGCGGAACGGCTTCAATGTGATGACGCCGGATGACTACCCGAGTTCGATCAACGCGACGACGGTGTTGTTCTCGCCCGGCAACGAGCAGGCCGCGGCCACGGTGGCGTCGTCGTTCGCCAATGCGAAAGTCCAGCGGGTCTCCGGCTACGGGCAGGTCATCCAGGTGGTGCTCGGCCCGGACTTCAACTCGGTCACCGCGCCCGCACCCGGCGGCTCGTCGATCAGCATGCAGATAGAACGCGGTTCCGGCAACGCGCCGAGCAAACTGCCCGAGGACCTGACGGTGACCAACGCGGCCGACACCACCTGCGAGTAAAGATTTTTGGCTGCACTGCGCCGCCCGTTTTCGGCGTCGAGAACGTAGGCTTGGCGGCATGCGGACCGCCTACCACGAGCAGCTCACGGAGCTATCCGAGCGGCTCGGTGACATGTGCGGGCTGGCGGGGATCGCGATGGAGCGGGCCACTCAGGCCCTGCTGCAGGCCGATCTGGTGCTGGCCGAACAGGTAATCTCCGACCACGAACAGATCGCGACGCTGAGCGCCCAGGCCGAGGAAAGCGCCTTCGTGCTGCTGGCGTTGCAGGCGCCGGTCGCCGGTGATCTTCGGTCTATCGTCAGCGCCATCCAGATGGTGGCCGACATCGACCGGATGGGTGCGCTGGCCCTGCACGTCGCCAAGATCGCTCGCCGACGGCATCCCCAGCATGCGCTGCCCGAAGAGGTCAACGGCTATTTCGCCGAAATGGGCAGGGTGGCAATCGAATTGGGTAATAGCGCGCAAGAGGTGGTGTTGTCACGCGACCCCCAGAAGGCCGCCCAGATCGCCGAAGAAGACGACGCCATGGACGACTTGCACCGCCACTTGTTCTCGGTGCTGATGGACCGGGAATGGAAGCACGGCGTGGCGACCGCGGTCGACGTGACGTTGCTGGGCCGGTTCTACGAACGCTTCGCCGACCACGCCGTCGAAGTGGCGCGACGCGTCATCTTCCAGGCGACCGGCGCACATCCCGACGACGAAAAGCGATCCGCGCGGTAGGCCTCGTCCTCGGGTCAGCCGAAGCGGCCGGAGATGTAGTCCTCTGTCGCCTTCTGCGTCGGGTTCGAAAAGATCTTCTCGGTGTCGTCGATCTCGACCAAACGTCCGGGCTTTCCAACGGCTTCCAGGTTGAAGAACGCCGTCAGATCGCTCACCCGGGCGGCCTGTTGCATGTTGTGGGTCACGATGACGATCGTGTAGTCCTGTTTCAACTCACCGATCAGTTCCTCGATGGCCATGGTCGAGATCGGGTCGAGCGCGGAACACGGCTCGTCCATCAGCAACACATCCGGTTGTACGGCGATGGCTCGCGCGATGCATAAACGCTGCTGCTGGCCGCCGGACAATCCGCCGCCCGGCTTGTCCAGCCGATCCTTGACCTCGTCCCACAGGTTCGCACCGCGCAGCGAGTGCTCAGCCGTCTCATCGAGCAGCTTGCGATTGCGCACGCCTTGTAGCTTCAAGCCGGCCACCACGTTGTCACGAATCGACATGGCGGGGAACGGATTCGGCCGCTGGAACACCATCCCGATCGCCCGGCGTACACCGACCGGGTCGATACCGGGTGCGTAGATGTCTTGATCATCGAGCAGCACGCTGCCCTCGACCCGGCCGCCGGGAATCACCTCATGCATCCGGTTCAGCGTGCGCAGGACGGTCGTCTTGCCACAGCCCGACGGACCGATGAACGCCGTCACGCTGCGCGGCAGAACGGTCAGCGTCACATCCGCGACCGCTTGGAACGACCCGTAATAGATGTTGACCGCCTTGAGGTCCAACCTCTTCGCCACTTAGTGCTCCTGCCTACGACTTCTTCGGGGCATAGATTTTCGCGATCACCCTGGCACCGACATTGATGATCGCGATCACCAGAATGAGGGTTAACGCCGCGCCCCACAACCGATCCGTGGGGGCGGGGTTGATGCCCGCGCCGGCCGATGTCTGGTTGTACATCATCCCGGGCAGCGATCCCATGAACCCGCTGAAGATGTTGTAGTTCATCGGCTGCGAGTAACCGACCAGGACCAGCAGTGGCGCCGTCTCGCCCATCACTCTGGCCACCGCGAGCATGATCCCGGTGATGATGCCGGACAGCCCGGTGGGAATCACGATCCTGGCGATGGTTTTCCACTTCGCGATACCCAGCGCGTAACTCGCCTCACGGAGGTCCACCGGAACGATCCGCAGCATCTCCTCGGTGGCCCGCACGATCACCGGGAGCATCAACAACACCAATGCCAACGACACCGCGAACTCGGAACGGGGAAGCCCCAGCGTCGCGACCCACAGCGCGTAGACGAACAATGCCGCAACGATCGAGGGCACGCCGGCCAGGATATCCACCATGAATGACACCAGCCTGCCGAGCGCGCTACCGCCACCGTATTCGACCAGATAGATCGCCACCATGATGCCGATCGGGATCGAGATGGCGGCGCATACCACTCCCAGCAACACCGTGCCGACGATCGCGTGATAGGCGCCGCCGCCCGCCACGAATGCCGTCATGCCCGCTTGCGAATGCGTCCACCACGCGGTGGACGTAATCACCTTGAACCCCTTGGCGATTACCGAACACAGCACCAATACCAGCGGCGTCAGGGCGACCACCATCGACAGCGTCACCAACACGGTCGCGACGCTGTTCACGACCCGACGGCGCGGGCCCCGCCCCGAGAACCTCCGGGGTTTGAGTGGGCGTTCCAGCAGCGAGGTCATCGGCCGCCTCTTCTGCTCGCGGATCGGGCGACGGCGCCACGCGCCAGGGCGTCGACCAAGAAGGTGAGCAGGAAAAGGACGAGCCCGGCGGCGAGATAAGCGCCGGCCTTGTATTGGTCGCCGAATGCCGACGCGGTGGCAGCGATCTTGGTCGCGAAGGTGGAGCCGCCGTCGAACAGCGACCAGCCGAACGCCGCCTGGGTCCCGCGCAGGATGATCAGCAGTGCGACGGTCTCGCCCAGGGCGCGGCCCAGGCCCAGCATCGAGCCGCTGATATATCCGGATCGCCCGAACGGCAGCACGGCCAATTTGACCACTTCCCACCGGGTGGCGCCGAGTGCCAGCGCGGCCTCGATCTCGTCGTGCGGTGTCTGGACGAACACTTCGCGGGTGACCGCTGTGACGATCGGCAGGATCATCACCGCCAAGACGATCCCGCCGGTAAAGATGGTGCCCCCGCTGGCCATCGACACGTTGCCGCCGGCGAACAGGAAGCACCAGCCCATCGCGTGATTGAGCCAGGCGGCGACGGGCCGCAACTGCGGTGCCAGTACGTGCAGACCCCACACGCCGTAGACGATCGAGGGGACGGCGGCCAGCAGGTCTACCGCGTAGGCCAGCGGTCCGGCGGCCCGCCGCGGTGCGTAGTGGGTGATGAAGATGGCGACGCCCAGGGCGGTCGGCATGGCCAGGATCAATGCGAACAGCGACACGAACACGGTCACCTGCAGCAGATCGAAGATCCCGAAATGCATCGCCGACGGGTCGGCGGTGATCCAACTGCCGCGGTAGGTGAAGAAGTTCGCTTGATTGCGCTTCAAGGCGGGCATCGCGCGCAACAGCAGGAATCCGCCGATCGCGGCGATCAGGACGACGATCAGGAAGCCCGAGCCCTGCGCCAGCCAGCGGAAAATCCTGTCTCCCACACGCGGTTTGGCGCGCCCCCACGGGCTGATGGGTGTCACCGGCGACTCGGGAAAGGGCGCAGCAACGACCGCACCCGAACCCGCGGCGGACGGGTTTGGCGTTGTCACTGTGATCCCGTCACAGTCCTGCTGTCGCTCCCTCAACCCATTGATTACTGCATGGCGTTGATCGCGGTAACTAATCGCTCCTTGACCTTATCGGGCAGCGGAACGTAACCGGCGGACACGAGGCCGGTCTGCCCGTTGTCGGCGGCCACGGTAAGGAACGACTTGACCGCCGCGGCGGTGTCCGGGTCGTACCCCTTGGAGCAGACAACCTCGTAACTGGCCAGCACCAACGGATAAGTGCCCGGCTGCTGGGACGTGTAGAGCGAGTTCAGATCCAGCACCAGATCATTGCCCTCGGCCAGCAAGCCGGCCGTTTGAACGGCGTTGCCGGCCGTGTCGTTGGTGAGTGGAACCACGCCATGGCCGCTGTCGATCTCGGCGTACGGCACACCGGCTTGGTCGGCGATGCCTTTCTCGACGTAACCGATGGCCCCGGGTGTGGCCCGCACGGCCTGGACCACGCCGGCCGACTTCTCGGCCCCTTGACCGACACCGCCCTGAAATTCCGTGCCGACTCCTCTGCTCCAGCTTTGCGGCGCGGCGGCCGTTAGATATTTCTGCACGTTGTCGGTGGTTCCCGACGAATCGGCCCGGTAGATCGGCACGACTTTGGTGTCGGGTAGCGGTACGCCGGGGTTGAGCGCCGCCAGGATCGGGTCATTCCAGGCGGTGATCCTGCCGCTGAAGAGCTTGGCCAGGGCGTCGCTGTTGACGACCAACCTCTGCAATCCCGGCAGGTTGTACGCCAACGCGATCGGCCCGAACACCAATGGCAGGTCCCACGCCGGGTTTCCATCACACCGTTTGGCGGCCGGGCCGATCTGATCCGCGACCAGCGGGGAGTCCGTTCCCGCGAAATCGACATGGCCGGCGATGAATTGCGCGCGGCCGGCGCCCGACCCGGTCGGGTTGTAGGACACGGCCTTGCCCGGGCAGTGCTGGCCCCACGCTTGGTTGAACAACGCCATCGCGTTCTGTTGAGCCGTCGAGCCTTCGGCCGTGAGCCCGTTTTTGCCGCCGCATCCCGCCGGGCCCGCGGGTCCCGAACCGGCCGTCCCCGAAGCGCCGCGGCGGGCGTCGTCGCTGCCGCAGGCGGTCAATGTCCCAGCGCTGATCGCCATCGCCAACGCCACCGCCGTCAGCGCCCTGCCCTTTCCGTCGAGCCTCACCGATCTCGCTTTCTGACGCACTCCGGACGCATGCGGGCGCCGCTGGCCGTCTCCCAGAAGGAGGTTGCCGAATCACCGCGAAAGTATGCGCCGACGGTCGGTCAGCCGGCGGTAGGCGCGTAGGCGGTGTCGACGCTGTGCGTGCTGAAGCCCAAGCTCTGGTAGGTCCGTACCGCGGTGACGTTGTCCGACTCCACGTAGAGCATCACGGTGGGTTCGGCCGAACCGGCCAACCGGCGTGCGAGCGATTCGATGCCGACGGCCGTCAACGTCTGCCCCAGGCCGCGGCGCTGCGCCGACGGGTCGACGCCGACGACGAAGACCTCGCCCATGCCCGGCTGATCGGGGTGCACCTTGGTCCAGTGGAAACCCAGTAGCCTGCCCGCCTGATCGCTATCGGGGGCGCCGAACGCCAGGAACAAACCCGTCGGGTCGAACCACGGTTCGCCACGCCGCTCCGCCAGCTCGACTTCGGTCCACCCGCCCTGTTCGGGGTGGTGGGCGAAAGCGGCGTTGTTGACCCGCAGTATCTCGGGGTCATCGGAGCTGCCCGCGTAGGTACGGATCTGCACCCCGGGCACGGGGGGCACCGGACCCGGGAGATCACGCAGCGGGCGTCGCATCTGGACCAGTTCACGCACCGGAACCAGACCCAGCGCCGAGGCGGTCGCCCGGGCCGGCTCCAGCGTGCCGTGCGCCCAGAATTGGTTGCGCCCGCCGGTCTTGGCAAGCGCCGCGCGTCCCATCGCCACGCCGATGCCGCGCCGGCGCGCTTGCGGGTGCACCGCCAGTTCCGCCATCCCCGCGCCCCCGTCGCGGGGCGGGCTCAGGTTGAGGTAGCCGATGGCCGTGTCGGCGGTGTCGCCGGTGGCGTCAGGGCGGGACCCGGTGACCAGTAGGTGCTCGGTGCGGTCGTGTCCGAGTTCGCGCAGCACCTGTTCGCCGACGGGCGCTACCCCATCGAATTCCGTTGCCGCCGTGACGAGTTCGCGCACTGCCTGCTGCTCTTCGACGGTCAGTGCCCAGCGCCAGTCGGGCGAGGTCACTGACTGCGCAACGGGTCGACCAGCGGATCTTGCAGATCCTCAGAGTCGGACTCGGCGTCGTCCGCGTCGTCGGGCTCCGCGATCGGAGCTCGGCCGCGCGCCGGCCGGACGGCCTTGTAACCCACGTTGCGTACCGTGCCGATCAAGGCCTCGTATTCGGGGCCGAGTTTTGCGCGCAGTCGACGCACGTGCACATCGACGGTGCGGGTGCCGCCGAAGAAGTCATACCCCCAAACCTCGTGCAGCAGCTGTGCACGGGTGAACACCCGGCCGGCGTGCTGGGACAGGTATTTGAGCAGTTCGAATTCTTTGTACGTGAGGTCAAGCGGGCGGCCCCGGAGTCTCGCGGTGTAGGTGCCCTCGTCGATCACCAGCTCGCCGAGGCTGACCTTGCCCGCGCTTTCCGGGTCGGACAGCCCGCCACGGCGGCCGACCACCAGCCGCAGCCTGGCGTCGATCTCGGCGGGCCCGGTGGAGGGCAGCAGGATCTCGTCGAGCCCCCAGTCGGCGCTGACCGCCACCAGGCCGCCTTCGCTCACCACGGCCAAGACGGGGACCGACCGGCCGGCCGTGCTCAGCAGCCGACAAAGGCCGCGCGCGGAGGACAGGTCGGTGCGCGCGTCGACCAACACGGCATCCGCCGCTCCGGCCTCGAGCAACGAGGACGGTTCTGGCGGGGCCGTCCGGACGGTGTGGGGCAGCAGCGACAACGACGGCAGGACCGGGTCGGGATGCAGCTCCGAGGTCAGCAGTAATAGCTCCAACAAGCCCCTCCTGCTCGTGGGGAAAGGCATCTCCCAAATTCATGGCGCAATGAGGCGTTCGTTGCCAGGTCATCTAACGATAACGTGCCACCTGGTTTTTTGGCGTGGGGGATGGGCACTGTGAGCGCCGCCACGCGCCGACGCGGGGGGACCGACCGGGCGGACCTTGCAAGGACGTAGGCCACAATATGCGGATGCGCAAGGTGCTGATCGGGGTGCTGGCGGCGGCGATCGCCGTCGTCGTGATCGTCGTCGGCGCCATCGGCGTCGACTTCGGAACCAGCATCTATGCCGAATACCGGCTGTCGACCAACGTGCGTAAGGCCGCGAATCTGGGTTCCGACCCATTCGTCGCCATCGTGGCGTTCCCCTTCATTCCGCAGGCGATGCGCGACCATTACACCCAGCTGGAGATCAAGGCCAACGCCGTCGATCACGCGATGGTCGGCAAGGCCACCCTCGAGGCCACGATGTACTCGATCGACCTGACCTACGCGTCCTGGCTGATCAGGCCCGATGCAAATCTCCCGGTGGCCAAGCTGGAGAGCCGCATCATCATCGATTCGACGCACCTGGGCCGGTATATGGGCATCACCGACCTGATGGTTGAGGCACCGCCCAAATTCACCAACACCGCCACCGGCGGCATCACCGCATCCGGCATCTCGGACAGCCACGGGCTGGTGTTCAGCGGCACGCCTAAAGCCGCGAGCTTCGACCAGCGGGTCAGCGTTTCGATGGACCTGTCCATCGCCCCCGACGACCAGGCGACGCTGGTGTTCACCCCGACCGGCATCCTCACCGGACCCGACACCGCCAACCAGCCCGTTTCGGACGACAAGCGGGACGCGGTGCTTCATGCCTTCAGCGCCAGGCTGCCCAACCAGCGGCTGCCGTTCGCCGTGGCGCCCCAAACCGTCGGGGCGCGCGGCTCCGACGTCATCATCGAAGGCATCGCCCGGGGAGTAACCATCACGCTCGATGGGTTTAAGCAGTCATGACGCGCGCCGACGACGATGCAGAGCGAAGCGATGAGGAGAAGTGGCGCAGATGCTGACCGTCATCGTCGCGACCGTAGTGGCGGTCGCCGTGGCAAGCCTCGCGGGATGGTTGCTGACCCGCCGTTCGGGCAGCATCCGGGAGATCGACCCGGCTTCCGGCGCCGACGCGGACACCGCCGATCTGGGCCTGTCTCGTGACGGACCGACCGTCGTGCACTTCAGCGCCCCATGGTGCGGTCCTTGCGATCGGGTCCGCCGGGTGGTCGACCAGGTCTGCGGGGACCTGGGCGACGTGGCCCACGTCGAGATCGATCTGGACGCGAATCCGGGAACCGCACGGCGATTTTCGGTGCTGTCGCTGCCCACCACGTTGATCTTTGACGTCGACGGGCGACAGCGATACCGCGCCTCCGGAGTGCCCAAGGCCGCCGACCTGCGCTCGGCGCTGCAACCGCTGTTGGCTTGAGCGCCGTGTTATTGGGTAAGCTAACCGACGTGTCAGCCCGCCTCGAGCCCACGCTCACCAAGCGTCGCGCAGTCGATCTGTGCCGCATCGCGGGTTGTTGTTGTTGCTGTAGCTGCTGAGTAGCCGCGCCCTTGCGCGCACTCGGAGCAGCTTCGGAGCCCACCCTGGCGTGCCTCCACCCGTTTTCCGCGCAACAAGACTTTTTAGGAGTAGTCCCGTGTCAAGCAGCAACACCACCGTGCAGCCGGACCGCGTCGACGTTCGTGGCCCCAGGTTCGCCGCCTGGGTCACGACCGCGGTTTTGGTGCTCGCACTTGTCGTTTCGGCCGCCAGCCCGCTGGCGGCCGCACTCGTTCTCGGCGCGCAGGCCGTGATCTTCGCCGTGGGCGCCATCGGCGGACCCCGGCGGCACCCCTACGGGCGGGTGTTCGCCAGCCTCGTGGCGCCCCGACTGGGACCCGTCAAGGAGCGCGAACCGGTCGCACCGCTGAAGTTCGCCCAACTCGTAGGTCTGATCTTCGCGGTCGTCGGTGTCGTCGCGTTCGCTGCCGGCGCGTTCCTGGTGGGCGTCGTCGCCACGGCGGCCGCGCTGGTGGCGGCGTTTTTGAACGCGGCCTTCGGCATCTGCCTGGGTTGCCAGCTCTACCCGCTGGTCGCGCGCTTCCGGCCCACTCCCGCTTAACCCCTGTTCGTCAGAAGCAACCGAAAGGATTCCAACCATGGCACGCTCCGATGTCCTAGTCTCCGCGGACTGGGCCGAGAGCAATCTCGACGCGCCGGACGTCGTTTTCGTCGAAGTGGACGAGGACACCAGCGCCTACGACACCGGCCACATCACCGGCGCGATCAAGCTGGATTGGCGCACCGATTTGCAGGACCCGGTCAAGCGCGACTTCGTCGACGCGCAGCAATTCTCCAAGCTGCTGTCCGACCGCGGCATTTCCAATGACGACACCGTGATCCTCTACGGCGGCAACAACAACTGGTTCGCCGCCTACGCCTACTGGTATTTCAAGCTGTACGGCCACGAGAAGGTCAAGCTGCTCGACGGCGGCCGCAAGAAGTGGCAGCTCGACGGGCGCCCGCTGTCCACCGACACCGTTAACAGGCCGGTCACCTCCTACACCGCGGCCCCACCGGACAACAGCATCCGGGCCTTCCGCGACGAGGTCATCGCGGCCATCAACGTCAAGAACCTCGTCGACGTGCGCTCCCCCGACGAGTTTTCGGGCAAGATCCTCGCGCCGGCGCACCTGCCGCAGGAGCAGAGCCAGCGGCCGGGCCACATCCCCGGCGCGATCAACGTCCCGTGGAGCAAGGCCGCCAACGAGGACGGCACCTTCAAGTCCGACGAGGAGCTGGCCAAGCTGTACGCCGACGCCGGATTGGACGGGACGAAGGAAACCATCGCTTACTGCCGGATCGGGGAGCGTTCGTCGCACACCTGGTTCGTTCTGCAGGAATTACTCGGGCACCGGAATGTCAAGAACTACGACGGCAGTTGGACCGAATACGGCTCCCTGGTGGGCGCCCCGATCGAGTTGGGAAGCTGATATGTGCTCTGGACCGAAGCAAGGACTGACGTTGCCCGCCAGCGTCGACCTGGAGAAGGAAACGGTGATCACCGGCCGCGTCGTGGACCCGGACGGTCAGGTGGTGGGCGGCGCGTTCGTCCGCCTGCTTGACTCGTCGGACGAGTTCACCGCCGAGGTGGTCGCGTCGGCCACCGGCGACTTCCGGTTCTTCGCCGCACCGGGATCGTGGACGCTGCGCGCGCTGTCCCCGGTTGGCAACGGCGACGCCGTGGTGACGCCGTCCGGCGCGGGCATCCACGAGGTGGACGTCAAGATCGCCTGACCGGCTCGCCGCCGACCGGAGTACCCCGGGGGAGCGTCGGGACGAATAGACTCGACCCCGTGGTGCTCTTCTTCGAGATCTTGCTGGTCATAGCGGTTGTGGTCATCTCGTGGTTCGCGCTGTACACGCTCTACCGGCTCATCACTGACGAATCGTGACCCCAGACCAGGACCCTGACGCACCGGCGGGTTCTGCGGGCCCCGGCGACCGTGCCTTCGCCGCCGCCGCCGAGCGCGCCAAGGTCACCGCATCCCGCAACATCCCGGCGTTCGACGATCTGCCGGTTCCCGCCGACACGGCCAACCTGCGTGAGGGCGCCAATCTGAACGACGCGCTGCTGGCGCTGCTGCCGCTCGTCGGCGTGTGGCGCGGCGAAGGCGAGGGCCGCGGACACGACGGTGACTACCGCTTCGGCCAGCAGATCGTCGTCTCCCACGACGGCGGCGACTACCTGATTTGGGAAGCCCGGTCCTGGCGGCTCGACGACAAGGGCGACTACCGCGAACCCGGCTTGCGCGAGACGGGCTTCTGGCGCTTCGTCCGCGATCCCGACGACCCGAGCGAATCGCAGGCCATCGAATTGTTGCTGGCCCATTCGACCGGCTACGTCGAGTTGTTCTACGGACAGCCGCGCACACAGTCGTCGTGGGAGTTGGTGAGCGATGCGCTGGCCCGCAGCCGGTCGGGCCCGCTGGTCGGCGGCGCCAAGCGGCTCTACGGCATCGTCGAAGGCGGCGACCTGGCTTACGTCGAGGAACGGGTGGACGCCGACGGCGGCCTGGTGCCGCACCTGTCGGCGCGGCTGTCGCGGTTCGTCGGATAGCGACCCGTCGGTGCGGGCGTCGCGGACCAAGGCGGCCAGATCGCCGACGCGATGGCCTCCAACGTCAAGTAAAGGTGTGGCGGCCCGGTCCGCGCGCAACCGTGTCGCGACATGGAGCGGCCCCCGAGCAAAGCTCCTGGTTGGACGGACCGGAAGCTCGGGGGCCGGGTGGCTACGGGGAATTCGCCAGCGCGCGTTGATCGCTGACTCTTCCGAGCCAATGCAGCTAGCGCGTAGCCACCTCACATGTCCATGAAGCTATCAATTTCGCGGACCACCTCCTTCCTTGTGTACGGCCGACCGTACCCGCCGTTCCGCCAGCCCACAACAGAATTCGGCGCTCACCGATCGCTGACGATCGCCGCATCGACCAGTTCGGCGAATTCGGTGGCCATCGGCGAGCGAAGCAGCCGCCGGCCGTCGAGCGTATGCACGCGAGCCGCCAGGGTCATGCTTGATATGAGCCAAATACCTTGGGCCGCATGCAGATCCGCGACCCGGAGCGCGCGATAGTCGCAGTCGTAACCCTTGGACCGGGCCACCTCGAAGAGGGCCTGTTGCGTGGTGCCGCGCAGGATCGGATACCACGGCGGCGGTGTAAGCAGGCATGGATTCCCGTCCGCACCAGGTTCAGAATCGGTGGCGATCACCACCGTCGAGCGTGGGCCTTCCAGGACGTAGCCGTCCGAGCTGACGAAGATGACGTCGCCGGCGCCCTGCCTGGCTGCGTGGCGCAGCACGGCCATGTTGACCGCGTAGGACAGTGTCTTGGCGCCGGCCAACAGCCACGGCATGGCGTCGATGCCGGTCGCGGGCAATCCGCGATTCAGCGTTACCGCCGCGACCCCGTCGCGACGAACCGCGGTCACTCGTTCGGGGACGGCGTTGACCATCACATACGCGGTCGGGGCCGTGCCGGTTTCGCGGCCCCGGCTGTAGATCAACCGCATCGCGCCTTCATCGGCGGTGCCCGCGGCCCACTGCCGCGCGGCCACGTCGATCGCACCCCGCCAACTCGGCAGGTCCGGCGCGGGAAGATCCGTCATCTTGGCCGACTGGGACAGCCGCTGCAGATGCGACTCGACCAGACAGGCCCCGCCGTCGCGGACCAGCAATGTCTCGAAGATGCCGTCGCCGCGAACCGCGGCCAGGTCGTCGGCGTGCAGCAGTGGCGCCCCCGGCGGATGTATCTTGCCGTCCAGCGTGACGATCACACCCGTCTGGCCGGCCATGGACGACACGATAGCGGCCGGTGTGCGGGTGGCCGCACACTCGTCGCCCAACGTGCGGCTGGCCGCACACTCGTTCGGGCGTCCGTAGAGTTGATATTTGTGAACGCAGTCCCCGCACCCGACCCCGGACCCGACGCCGGCGCGGTCTGGCATTACGGCGATCCGCTGGGCGAGCAGCGAGCGGCCGAAACCGAAGCGGTGTTGATCGACCGCTCCCACCGCGCGGTGCTCACCCTGACCGGCAAGGACCGGCAGACCTGGCTGCACAGCATCTCCACCCAGCACGTGAGCGCACTCCCCGAGGGCGCCAGCACGGAGAATCTCAGCCTCGACGGTCAGGGCCGGGTCGAGGACCACTGGATCCAGACCGAGCTGGGTGGCACCAGCTACCTCGATACCGAACCGTGGCGGGGTGACCCGCTGCTGGAGTACCTGCGCAAGATGGTGTTCTGGTCCGAGGTCACCCCGGGCGGCGCCGACCTGGCGGTGCTGTCGCTGCTGGGTCCCCGGCTGGCCGACCGGGCGGTGCTCGATGTGCTGGGCCTGGACGCTTTGCCCGCAGAGCCGATCGCGGTTCCGGTCTCCGGCGGCGGCTTTGTGCGACGGACGCCCGGCGCCCCCGCCGGACAAGTCGAACTGGACCTGCTCGTACCGCGCGACGAGTCGGCCGGCTGGCAGAGCCGTCTGGCGCAGGCCGGGCTGCGGGCCGCCGGGGTGTGGGCCTTCGAAGCCCACCGGGTCGCGGCGCTGCGCCCGCGACTGGGAGTCGACACCGATGAGCGCACGATCCCACACGAGGTGGGCTGGATCGGGGGGCCGGGCGAGGGCGCCGTGCATCTGGATAAGGGGTGCTACCGGGGACAAGAGACCGTCGCGCGGGTGCACAACCTGGGTAAACCGCCCCGGATGCTGGTGTTGTTGCACCTCGATGGTTCGGTGGAGCGGCCCTCGACGGGTGATGCGGTGCTCGCCGGCGGTCGCGCCGTCGGACGCCTCGGAACCGTGGTCGAGCACGTGGACCTCGGCCCGGTGGCGCTGGCGCTGCTGAAGCGTGGGCTGCCGGCCGACACGGAGCTGAGGACCGGCCCGCAGGCCGCGGTCGCCGCGGTAATCGACGCCGATTCCCTGCCGTCGGCCGAACACACCGGCGCGGGACGTCTGGCCGTTGAACGGTTGCGGGGCGGTGCGAGATAATCGGCGATGGGTCCGCCACAGCGGGCAGGGGCAGCCGACGCCCCACCACGAAGCACGGTAAACTGTCGGCAGGACAACGACACCAAGAGATCGGAGCCGCCTACTTGTTAGGCCGCTCCGTTATTGCGCGAGGGGGTTCCCCCATGGGCCGCGGCCGGGCTAAGGCAAAGCAGACCAAGGTTGCACGAGAACTCAAATACAGTTCCCCGCAGACCGACTTTGAGCGGCTTCAGCGCGAGCTGTCAGGAACCGGCACCGAAGAATCCAACGGGCTGGACGAAGATGGCCCAGGCGATTTATGGGGCGACCGCGACGACGGACGCCGCTGAAATTCAAACCCCTGTGCCGATGCGCTTCGCATCGGCACAGCGTTGTTCCCTGGCAGTTACGGCCTTTCTAGAACCTCGGGTGCTGCCCGACTAGCTTTGCCCGCGGGCCTTCTTTTCCGCCTTTACCGACAGTGCCCAACACCCAGCAGTCCAGGTGCCGTGCGGTCAATATGGCCAAAGCGCGGTCGGTGTCTTCGGGAGCGACGACGGCGATCATGCCGACGCCCATGTTGAACGTCTTTTCCATCTCCGCGCGCGAAACCCGGCCACGCTGGGCGATCATGGCGAACACCGGCGCGGGCGTCCACGTGCCGCGGTCGACCTCGGCGACCAGCCCGTGCGGGATCACGCGCTGCAGGTTGCCGGCCAGCCCGCCGCCGGTGACGTGGCAGAACGTGCGGACATGCGTTTCGGCGGCCAGCGCCAGGCAGTCCTTCGCGTAGATGCGGGTGGGCTCCAACAGCTCCTCACCCAGGGTGCGGCCGAACTCCTCCACATAACCGGCCAGGTTCATCCGGTCGATCTCGAGCAGGACCGTGCGGGCCAGCGAGTATCCGTTGGAATGCAGGCCGGAAGAGCCCAGCGCGATGATGACGTCACCCGGTTTGACGCGGTCGGGCCCGAGCACGTCGTCGGCCTCGACGACGCCGACGCCGGTCGCCGAGATGTCGTAGTGGTCCGGTTCCATCAGACCGGGGTGTTCGGCCGTTTCGCCGCCGAGCAGCGCGCAGCCGGCGCGCACGCATCCCTCGGCGATGCCGCTGACGATCGCGCTCAGGCGTTCTGGCACCGTCCGGCCGACCGCGATGTAGTCCTGCAGAAACAGCGGCTCGGCACCGCAAACCACGAGGTCGTCGACCACCATCGCGACCAGGTCGAGGCCGACGGTGTCGTGCTTGTCCATCGCCTGAGCGACGGCCAGCTTGGTACCGACGCCGTCCGTGGAGGCCGCCAGCACCGGTTCGCGATAATCGCCGCGGAGCCCGAACAATCCGGCGAATCCGCCCAGCCCGCCGCGAACCTCGGGCCTGGTGGCCCTTGTCGCCAGGGGCTTGAACAAATCGACGGCGCGTTCGCCGGCTTCAATGTCCACCCCGGCCGACGCGTAAGTAATGGCCTGGCTGCCCGGTTCTTGTCCGGGGCTCTTTCCGGGATCCGTCATCGCGATAAAGGCTACCGGGCGGCGCTCAGCGCCGGTATCAAACGTCATGTACTACGAGCGAATTTCGTTCAGCGCACGACCGGTACTTCATCGGGAGCCAGCTCGCCCCGCCCCGCTTCGCGCGCGGCGTTGTCGAGCATCTGCTCGACGACGTTCTTGCCCAGCGCATTCTCGCCCGGCAGCTCGATCGGATACTTGCCGTCGAAGCAGGCGGTGCAGAGCCGCGACGCGGGCTGCTCCGAGGCCGCGACCAGGCCGCGCAGTGAGATGTAACCCAGCGTGTCGGCGCCGATGGCATGCCGGACCGCCTCGAGTATCTCCTCTTTGTCTTCGACGGCGTTGGCGATCAACTCGGCGGGCGACGGGAAGTCGATGCCGTAGAAGCACGGCCATTTCACCGGAGGCGAGGCGATTCGCACGTGCACTTCGAGGGCACCGGCCTCGCGCAGCATGCGCAACAGCGCGCGCTGGGTATTCCCCCGCACGATCGAGTCATCGACGACGATCAGCCGCTTGCCGCGGATCACCTCTTTGAGTGGGTTGAGCTTCAGCCGGATGCCGAGCTGGCGGATGGTCTGCGATGGCTGGATGAACGTGCGCCCCACATAGGCGTTCTTCATCAGGCCCTGCCCGTACGGAATGCCGGACTCCTGCGCGTACCCGACGGCGGCGGGGGTTCCCGATTCGGGCACGCCGATCACCAGGTCGGCCTCGACCGGGCATTCGCGGGCCAACCGGCGGCCGATGTCCACCCGGGTGGCGTGCACGGACCGGCCGGCGAGCGTGCTGTCCGGCCGCGCCAAATACACGTATTCAAAGACGCAGCCCTTGGGTGTGGGGTTGGCGAAACGGGTGGAGCGCACGCCGTCGGCGTCGATCGCCAGAAGTTCGCCCGGTTCGATGTCGCGGACGAACGAGGCGCCGACGATGTCGAGCGCGGCCGTCTCGGAGGCCACCACCCAGCCGCGGTCCAGCCGGCCGAGCGACAGCGGCCGCACCCCATGGGGGTCGCGGCACGCGTACAGCGTGTTTTCGTCCATGAACGTCAGGCAGAACGCGCCGCGCACCGTCGGCAGCAGCTCCAGCGCCGCCTGTTCCAGGGTGGAATCGGCCGCGCCGTGGGCCAGCAGCGCGCCCAGGATGTCCGAGTCCGTGGTGGCCGGGGCCGGGCAGCGCTTGGAGATCAGCCCCGCGGCCCGGGCGCGGGTGGCGAGCTCAGCGGTGTTGACCAGATTTCCGTTGTGCCCCAACGCAACCCCGGTGCCGGCCGCGGTGTTGCGGAAAACCGGCTGGGCATTTTCCCATGTCGTGTCCCCGGTGGTGGAGTAGCGGCAGTGCCCGATGGCGACGTGGCCATGCATGGCCGCCAGCGTCTGCTCGTCGAACACCTGGCTGACCAGGCCGAGGTCTTTGAAGACCAGCACCTGGGATCCATCGGCGACGGCGATGCCCGCGGCTTCCTGCCCGCGATGCTGCAGGGCATACAGGCCGTAGTAGGTGAGTTTGGCGACTTCCTCACCCGGGGCCCAGACCCCGAATACGCCACACTCTTCGCGGGGAGAGCTAAGGTCCTGCTCGGGTTCCTGGACGGTCACGGTTCGGCGGCTCCCTGGGGAACGATTGGTGACGAAACGGAGTCTACGGGCACGACGGCCGCGGCGCCGAATCCGACGGGCGTGTCGAGCGCCGAAATCTCCGCGACGCCACCCTAAACCTGCAGTTCAGGGTTATATTCAGCTCACATCGAACAGCGGCAGCCAGTGGCCGATTTCACCTGCCCGCGAGCCCGAGAGGGTCAGCGCCGCGCTGGCCTTCGCCGCCTCGAGCCCCAACAGCCCCGTGGCCAGCAGCAGCCACGTCCGCGGGTCGGTCTCCACGACGTTGGGAGGTGTGCCGCGGGTGTGCCTGGGTCCGGAAATGCACTGCACCGCGGCGAACGGCGGGACCCGGACCTCGACGCTGGCGCCGGGCGCCACCGCCGCCAGGGTGCGCGCGGTGAGCCGAACCGCCGCCGCCAGAGCGACCCGGTCGGGCGCCGGATGAGATTCGTCACGCAACCAGTCCGCAATGGCCAACACCGCCTGCCGAGCCTGTGCCGGATCGGCTCTCTGACGGGCGGCCATACCTCAGGGTCTCAAAATCATGGGGGTCGTCGTGTGGGAGCCCGGCCACCGGCGCTCTTTACGCCGATCGCCGCACGGTCAGGGCGGCGATGGCACCGGCCTCGTTGATGGCCAGATGCGCCAGCATCGGCGCGGCGAGGCTGCCGGAGCGGTCGGCCAGCCAGCCGAACAGCCAGCCCGCGATGCCGGTGACCAGCACGGTGGCCACCACCGGCTGACCCGTCGCGCGCGCGTCCGCGATGTGGGAAAGCCCGAAAGCGGCGGCCTGCAGCCACCTTCCGCCGGTTTTGCCGAACGCTTCAGAACCCGCGGTGGCCAGCGCCGCGCGGAAGGCGGCCTCCTCGGACCAGACGGTGCCGACAGGTATCCGCACCAGCAGCCAGCCCGGCACGGACGCCGGCGGTTCGCGAGCGGCCATCGACAACCGCACCGGCGGCACCGGGGTGGTCGAGGCGATCGCGCCCGCCGCGGCCACCCCGGCCGCCGAGCCCAGCCGTAGCCCCGCCCATAGCCGCGGCGGGCGCAGGCCCAGCGGCGCACGGGTCACCAGCGCCAGCAGCGCGCCCACGCCCGCCTGCAGCGCCACCCGCCATGCGGCGGGCAGCCGCGGGCTGAGGAAGCTCCAGCCGACCAGGGCGGCGGCCAACGACAACGCCCATGGGCGACGAAAACGCCTGTCAGGCATCGGGATTCGGCGCCAGCCTCATCCGAAAAAGCGCGGCAGCACCGCCTCGGACGTCTCGCGCAGTTCTGCCAGGGACACCGTGAACAAGCCCTGAACCTCCACCGCGTCCGAAGATTGATCGACGACGCCGATGCGGACCGCTGGTAGCCCCCGCGCCTCGCACATCGAGCGGAACCGGCTCTCCTCGGTGCGCGGCACCGCGACCAGCGCCCGGCCCGCCGACTCGGAAAACAACATCACGAAGGGATCGGCATCCTCGGGAAGCACGACGCGGCAACCGGTTTCACCCGCCAGCGCCGATTCCACGATGGCCTGGGCGAGGCCGCCTTCGGACAGGTCGTGCGCCGCGGACACCAGCCCGTCGCGGGATGCCGAACTCAGCACGTCGGCCAGTAGCTTCTCGCGAGCCAGGTCCACCGTCGGCGGCAGCCCGCCGAGATGGTCGGCGGTCACCTGGGCCCAGACGGAACCGTCGAACTCGTCGCGCGTATCGCCCAGCAGCATCAGGGTTTCCCCCGGCTCGGTGCCCAGGCCCGTATGGAGACGTCGGCTCACGTTGTCTATGACGCCGAGCACGCCGACCACCGGCGTGGGAAGGATCGCCGCCGAACCCGTTTGGTTGTAGAAGCTCACATTGCCGCCGGTGACCGGAATCCCGAGGGCCGCACAGCCATCGGCCAGACCCCGCACCGCCTGCGAGAACTGCCACATCACCCCGGGGTCTTCGGGCGAACCGAAGTTGAGGCAGTCGGTCACGGCGACTGGCGTCGCGCCGGTGACCGCGACGTTGCGGTACGCCTCGGCCAGCGCGAGCTGGGCACCGGCGTAGGGATCAAGCAGCGTGTAGCGCCCCGACGCGTCGGTCGACACCGCGATGCCGCGGCCGGTGGACTCGTCGACGCGCAGCACGCCGCCGTCGGCGTGTTCGGCCAGCACGGTGTTGCCGCGCACGTAGCGGTCGTACTGCTCGGTGATGAACGCGCGGCTGCACAGGTGCGGACTGCCCAGCAGCGCAAGCAAAGTCGCACGCAGCTGGTCCCCGGTGACCGGCCGTGGCAGGCTCGTCGACCGGTCCGCGTTCAACGCGTCCTGCGATTCGGGGCGCGCGACCGGACGCTGGTACACGGGGCCCTCGTGGGCGACCGTGCGCGGCGGCACGTCGACGACCGTCTCGCCGCGCCAGGTGATCCGCAACCGGTCGCCGTCGGTGACCTCGCCGATCACGGTGGCCAGCACCTCCCATTTGCGGCACACGGCCATGAAGGCGTCCACGTTTTCCGGCGCGACCACCGCGCACATGCGCTCCTGGGATTCGCTGCAGAGCACCTCCGCGGGCGTCATCTCGTTGGTCCGCAGCGGGACGGTGTCGAGTTGGATCGTCATCCCGCCGTCGCCGGCCGACGCCAATTCCGAGGTCGCACAGGATAATCCGGCGCCACCAAGGTCCTGGATGCCGATCACCAGCCCGCCCGCGTAGAGCTCGAGGCAGCACTCGATGAGCACCTTCTCCATGAAGGGGTCGCCCACCTGAACCGAGGGCAGCTTCTTGCGGGATCCGGTGCTGTCGAAGGTGTCCGACGCCAGCACCGACACCCCGCCGATACCGTCCAGCCCGGTCCGGGCGCCGAACAGGATGATCTTGTTGCCGGCACCCGACGCGAACGCCAAATGCAGGTCCTCCTGGCGTAATACGCCGACGCACATCGCGTTGACCAACGGGTTGCCGGCGTAGCACGCATCGAAGACGGTCTCGCCGCCGATGTTGGGCAAGCCCAGCGAGTTGCCGTAGCCCCCGATACCCCGGACCACGCCGTCGACCACGCGGCGGGTATCTGGCGCGTCGGCGGCGCCGAACCGTAGCTGATCCATCACCGCGACCGGTCGGGCGCCCATGGCCATGATGTCGCGGACGATGCCGCCGACGCCGGTGGCCGCACCCTGGTAGGGCTCGACGTAGGACGGGTGGTTGTGAGATTCCACCTTGAAGGTGACGGCCCAACCATCGCCGATGTCGACGACGCCGGCGTTTTCGCCGATGCCGGCCAGCATGCCGGCGCGCATCTCGTCTGTCGTGGTCTCGCCGAAGTAGCGCAGGTGGACCTTGGAGGACTTGTAGGAGCAGTGCTCGCTCCACATCACCGAGTACATCGCCAGCTCGGTGTCGGTGGGCCTGCGGCCCAGGATTTCGCGGATGCGCTGGTACTCGTCGTCCTTGAGGCCCAACTCACCAAACGGTTGCGGCTGGTCGGGCGTGGTCGCGGCACGCTCCACGGTGTCAGTCGCGCTGGTGCGCGCGCTGGTCCCGGAGGCGGTCACGCAGACAGTCTAGGGGTGGCGCTGCCGCCGCCGCCCAGCTCACATGCCGCCCGCGCCCTGGACCACCAGCGCGAGCCCAACCAAGGTGAACATGGCTGGCGGTCAACCACGCTGTGTCCGTGATCGGGGCGTAGCCGCACCCGCTCCAGCTGCTCCGCCAGATCAGAGACGTCAAGGTTCGAAAACGGCTGCGCGGCGCCCAACGTGCTGAGTAGCAGCTCGTCACCGGTGCCCGAAAAAAACAGCCCAAAGGCACCTCCGAGGCCGGAAATCAATGACGCCGATGCAGCGACACCGCCGAAGGGCACCGTGAATGAAGACGGGAGGAAATCGACGACGACCCTATCGGCAACCTCCCCTGGGCCGCGGAGGTGAGATTTGCGCTCAAGGGCTTGCACCGGAAACCGCTGATGCTCGAGCGCTTCGCGTATCCGCGTGTCGACATGTTCACAGAAATCGGCGACCGCGGATTCCGGGGAAATCCTTAACACGAGCGGTACCACCCCGGCGATCATCCCGGGGAGCGTCTTCGACTCCGGATGCACTCGCCTGCTGACCGGGAAGTCGAGCACCACCTCCTCACCCGTTGTGCACCAGCCACGCACCAGAAGCGCGCACGCCGCCGTAATCACCGACGATCGAGGCATGTTCCACAGTTGGCACAACTGCTCGACCCGGCGAACGACCACGGGATCCAGTCGGACCGGCCCAGAAGACCGGTACGGATCGGACTCGCCCGGGGCTTGGGGCAACCGATAATGGGGATCGCTTATCGCTGGAAGATTTGCCGTCCAATAGGCCCGATCTTCGAGATAATCTTTGGACGCTTCGTATTCTGATTCGCAGTCAAGCAAATCCTGCAACGAACCGAAGATCGAAGGCGCGATCGGTGCGCCAGAAACGATTGCTGAGTACACCGACGCAATTCTCTGGCAAACCAGCGCAAGGCCGAATCCGTCTATGACTATATGGTGGCAGCATACGAATAAATGAAATTCATCTGCCCTTGTTTGGAATAGGAGAAATTTGAACAGTTGGCCGGTGAACGGCATTGACGTGCGTTGAATAGATGACGCTATCTCGCGCGCTTCCTGCACCGATTGGCGCGAGCCGCTCAGGTCAAAGAAGGTCAGTTCGACATCGGGGTAGTCGATCGCGCTTTAGAGTACCTGGCCATCCGACTCGGAAAAGGCGGCCCTGACCGGTTCGGCCTCTCGCACCACTCGGCCGATCGCCCACTCAAGGGCATCACGCTCTACGAAGCCCTCGATTTTGACGAATAGGCCGAGCTGCCACTCCGCGCCCGGGTGGCCCGTTTCCTGCGCAAGCCAAATATCGAGTTGTCCACGCGTCACCGGTAATGCGCGGTCCCCCAACTCCATCTAACCCCCAAGTCGAGCTGGTTAGCCGGTCAGGCCCCCTGGCCCTCTGCCAACCTTTGGCGCAGACTCTTCGGCCGTATATCGGTCCAATTCTGTTCGATGTATTCCAGACACGCAGCGCGATCCGCTTCGCCGTAAACCACCCGCCAGCCGGCTGGAATTTCGGCGAAGGTGGGCCACAGGCTGTGTTGCTCCTCGTCGTTGACCAAGACGAAGAAGCTGCCATTGTCGTCGTCGAACGGATTAGTACTCACGATCCCCCCATGAGAATTGATCTTGTGGATCCCTGAATGGCCGTCGGCCGGATGGTACCCCATTGGACATGTTTGCACTCGATTTGGCTGAAATTAGTGCACACGGTCGACGCAGATCTTGATTGAGACTGTTGCGGGAGTCGTCGGGTATGGGTCGACGCGGTGGCGGTACTGGTAGTCGATGACCCGATCCGGGACGCCGGGGTCTTCTCGCCGCCGGCGTCGGGCCACGATCGGTCCAGCACCAGCCCGTCTGGACGGGTGCAAAGCATGAGTGACGACCCCGAAGCAGGCAAAGCGATCTGGTTAGCTTCGGAGCCCATTCCGGCGTCAGCGACCACCGTGACGTCGCTGAGACGGTGGACGGACTCGAACGCGCAGGTCACAGGCGACACCGTGGCGGTCTGGGCATCGTTGCCCTCGCACGCCTCGACGGCCACGCGGAATCCGGCGGGCGTCCGTAAGCAGGCCAAGAGTGGTCTGCGGGTCCAGGCGCCGTTCCTCGGAAAACCCCGGCTCGCGGAATCCGCCACCGGGGTTGGTTTCGAAGTACAGCGTGGACACGTCGAACAACACTAGCGGCGCCGGCCCCGGCTCGCATGGGCGGTGCGCGCGGTCTCCAGCGACTTGCCGCGACCCGTCGGTCACCCCGTTCTTCCTGGTCAATTCGATGATCCGCGCAATAAAGGTCCTCATGGTCCCCCCACGAGATTGATGCTTGTCGATCCCTACCTGCCCGGCGGTCGAGAGGTACCCCGCCGGCATGCCCTTATACACGGGCAAGTCCCCTCACGCGTTCGATCGAAGCACCTGACCAGGGAGGAATCAGGACCCGACTCAAGGCCGCTCCGGCGGCGTCGTCGTGACGAACGTCATACGCCGCGACCCGGTTTTCCTCACCCGGAGCCGAACACCCCCGCCAGTCACCGCGGCGACAGAAACGCCTGCAGCGCGACCGAATAGGCGGCCACATCGTGGGCGCCCATCAACTCCCGCGCGGAATGCATCGCAAGCTGCGCGGCGCCGATATCGACGGTGGGGATCCCGGTCCGGGCCGAGGCCAGTGGGCCGATCGTCGACCCGCACGGCAGGTCGGCGCGGTGCTCGTACCGCTGCAACGCGACCCCGGCCTGCCGGCAGGCCAGCTCGAACGCCGCCGCGGTGCGTCCGTCGGTGGCATATCGCAGATTCGGGTGCACCTTGAGCACCGGCCCGGCGTTGACCTGGATCGGGTGGCTGGGCTCGTGCCGCTCCGGGTAGTTGGGGTGGGTGGCATGGGCCATGTCGGCCGAGGCCAGCAACGACGCCGGCAGCCGGCGCAGGAAGTCCTCCCTGTTGCCCCCGGCGGCCAGCACGATCCGTTCCAGCACGGTGCCCAGCAGGTTGGACTGCGCGCCGTGGTCGGAGGACGAACCGACCTCCTCGTGGTCGAAGAGCACCAACACCGGCAGGAAGCCCCGCGGCTCGGCGGCCAACAATGCCTCCATACCCGCATAGCAGCTGGCCTGGTTGTCCAGCCTTGGTGCGCTCAGCAGGTCTGCGTCAGCTCCGATCACCGTCGACGGGGTGAGATCGTGCGTCATCAAGTCGGCGGCCAGCACGTCGCGCGCCGGCACCCCGGCCCGCTCGGCGACGTAGTCCACGAAGGAACCCCGTTGCCCCGCAACGCCCCAAACCGCGTTGACGTGTCGCTGCGGGTCCAGCGTCACCGACTTGCGGTCGTCGGCCAGGTGGATCGCCAGCTGAGGCACCCGCAGGATCGGATCGTCTATCCGGACCAGCCGGTGGCTGACCCCGCCGCCGTCCCGCACCGACAGCCGCCCACTGATACCCAGGTCTCGGTCCAGCCACGAGTTGAGCCACGCTCCGCCGTACGGCTCCAGCGCCACCACCCGCCAACCGGCGACCAGTCGGTCGGGATGCTGCTTGACCCGAAGGTTGGGACTGTCGGTGTGTGCGCCGACGATCCGGAACGGACCGTCGGGCCCGTCCGAGTTCCAGGCCACCAGTGAGCCGGCCCGCACAGTGAAGTACCGGCCCCGTTCGTCCGGCCACCGATCCGTTTCGCTGAGTTCGGCATACCCCGCATCGACCAGCCGAGCGGCCACCGTGGCGCAGACATGTAGCGGTGACGGGGACGCGTCGATGAATTCGCAGAGGCCTGCGGCGCTCGCCGACATGCAGAACATCATGGCTGTCCCGGGTGGCGGCGTTCACGCTAGGGTCGGATTGCGCGGCTCCTTCCTGCGCCGGTTCCGGCGCTCACCGTCACCCTCTGGGCCCAATTGCGCGGCTCCTTGCTCGCGCCGGTTCCGGCGCTCACCGTCACCACGCTAAGGTCGGCAGAGTGCCTCCGGTTCAGCCGCAACCCATTCTCGCGGCGTTGACGCCCGCGGCGATCTTCCTCGTCGTCACCATCAACGAAGGCGGCGAAGAGACCGTGCACGACGCGTTGCCCGAACTATCGGGGCTGGTGCGTGCGATCGGCTTTCGCGACCCGACGAAGCACTTGTCCGCGATCGCGTCGATCGGCTCCGACGCCTGGGACCGGTTGTTCGGCGGGCCGCGGCCTGCCGAACTGCATCCGTTCATCGAGCTGACGGGACCACGGCACAGCGCCCCGGCCACGCCCGGCGACCTACTGTTCCACATCCGCGCCGAGACAATGGATGTCTGTTTCGAGTTGGCCGGCCGCATCCTCAAGTCGATGGCGGGTGCTGTCACGGTGGTCGACGAGGTCCACGGCTTCCGGTTCTTCGACAACCGCGACCTGCTTGGCTTTGTCGACGGCACCGAAAACCCCGACGGCCCAATCGCCGTCAGCGCCACAACCGTTGGTGACGAGGACCCCGAATTCGAGGGCTCGTGCTATGTCCATGTGCAGAAGTACATTCACGACATGCCCTCGTGGGAGTCGCTTTCGGTCACCGAGCAGGAAGGCGTGATCGGCCGGACCAAGCTGGACGACATCGAACTCGATGACGACGAGAAGCCGGCGGACTCACACATAGCGCTCAACGTCATTACCGACGACGACGGCACCGAGCTGAAGATCGTGCGGCACAACATGCCGTTCGGCGAGGTCGGCAAGGGCGAGTACGGCACGTACTTCATCGGGTATTCGCGCGCGCCGCAGGTCACCGAACGAATGCTGCAGAACATGTTCTTGGGCGATCCGCCCGGCAACACCGACCGCATCCTGGACTTTTCGACCGCGGAAACCGGCGGACTGTTCTTCTCGCCCACCGTCGACTTCCTTGACGATCCACCGCCCCTACCCGCACCGCTGGTGACGGAGCGGCCGGCCGCACCCGCTTCCGACGCTGTCTCCGGCTCACTTTCGATCGGCAGCCTGAAAGGAACCTCCTGATGAACAACCTCTACCGCGACCTGGCTCCAGTCACCGAAGCCGCTTGGGCCGAAATCGAATTGGAGGCCACCCGCACGTTCAAACGCCATATCGCCGGGCGCCGCGTGGTCGACGTCAGCGAACCCGGCGGACCGGTCACCGCGGCGGTCAGCACCGGTCGGCTGACCGACGTGCAGGCACCGACCGACGGCGTGGTCGCTCACCTGCGGGCGAGTAAACCCCTTGTCCGACTTAGGGTTCCGTTTACCCTGTTGCGCTACGAAATCGACAACGTCGAGCGCGGTGCGCAGGACTCCGACTGGGATCCGGTCAAAGCCGCGGCCAAGAAGCTGGCGTTCGTCGAGGACCGTGCCATCTTCGAGGGCTACCCCGGCGCGTCGATCGAGGGCATCCGCGGCGCCAGCTCGAACAATCCTCTGACGTTGCCCGAGGATCCTCGCGACATGCCCGATGCCATCTCGCAGGCGTTGACCGAACTGCGGCTGGCCGGTGTCGACGGCCCGTATTCGGTGCTGCTGTCCGCCGACGTCTACACCAAAGTCAGTGAGACCACCGAACAGGGATATCCGATCCGGGAGCACCTGAACCGTCTGGTTGACGGCGACATCATCTGGGCGCCGGCCATCGACGGCGCCTTCGTGCTCACCACCCGCGGCGGCGACTTCGACCTGCAGCTGGGCACCGATGTCGCAATCGGTTACAGCAGCCACGACGCCGACACCGTGCAGCTCTATCTGCAGGAGACGCTGACGTTCCTGTGCTACACCGCCGAGGCGTCGGTCGCGCTGGGCCCGTAGCAGTCAGAGGTCCAGCACCAAGTCGGTTTCTGGAGCGGCTGAGCAGATAAGCACCGTTGCGTCGTCGGGCTTCTCCAACGGCGACTGGAGGTATGTTGCCGTTCCGGCGACGACCCCGGTCTCACACACATGACATACACCGCTTCGGCACGAGAAGCGGGTTGGGACATCGCAGGCCTCGGCCAGGTCGAGGATATTGCCGTAATCTGCGGACCAGTTGACCGTGAGTCCGCTGCGGGCGAACGTGATCGACGGCCCGGTTCCCGGCGTTCCCGCCGGCGGGTGTGGCCGCTTGCGCGCGCCGCCGTCGACGATGCCCGGGTTGATCGGCGGGAGGGCCCCGAACAATTCGCTATGGATCCGCGCGGGATCGAGGCCCGCGGCGGTCAGGGCGTCGCGCATGTCGATCATGAATTGCGTTGGACCGCACAGGTACGCGGAGGCGTCGGCCGGCAGGTTCAGCGCCACGATCGCCGGCCGGCTCAGGCGTCCCTGCGTCTGTGTATAGGAAACCAGCCGCCGGGCATGGGGCAACGATTCGATCAGGGTCGCGACTTCGGCCGCAAAGGCCTGGGTTTCACGATTGCGGGTCGTGTGCAGCCACCAGACGTGGCGACCGCTGCGGGCGGCCGACAGCGAATGCAACATCGCCAAGACGGGAGTGATGCCGATTCCCGCCGAGATCAGGACCACCGGGTCGCTGCCCTCGGTGAGATAGAAGTCGCCCCGCGGGGCGGCGGACTCGACGACCGACCCGGGTTCGACGTGGTCGTGCAGCCATTGGCTCACCAGGCCATGGTCTTCGCGCTTGACACTGATGCGGTAATCCCCCGCGGACGGGTCACCCGAAAGGGAGTAGCTGCGCAGCGGCGCCGGCTCGCCTGCGCCCGGGATTCTCACCGTCAGGTACTGACCGGGCAGCGGCGGTGACAGCGGGCTACGGTCGTCGGCCTCCAACCGCATCGACAGCACCTGCGGGCTTTCCCGGCGCACAGCGCTGACCCGCAACGGTCGAAACCCGTTCCACCCCGCCTCGATTCCCACCGGGGGCGCGGCGGGGCTCTCGTGCGCCCTCAGCATGTCGCGGAATGACTGCTGCCAGCCGGGACTCAGCGCCGGGACGTCGACGATCTCACGGAGTTGTTCGATGTTGCGGTTCGGCAGATACAACAGCGCGTCGACGTCGGCGACGCTGAGTTCGTGCCGGCCACGGCGGGTGCGAACGATGTCGTCACCGGCACGGACCCGCCCCTCGGTGATGACTCGGAAATAGAACCCCGGACGATGCTGGGAGACAAGCAAATTGGGTATTTCCGGTTCGTTCAGCCGGATGCCAACCCGAAAGCAGGTGACCCGCGGCTGGGTGACTTCGAATTCCGCGTCGCCGATGCGGTAACGGTCACCGATGCACACTCGGTCATCGGCTAGCCCGGTGACGGTGAAGTTTTCGCCGAAGTGGCCCGGTTCGAGGTCGTCGCGGCCCAGGTAGGCCTTCCAGAAGTCGTACGACTCGGTCTGGTACACCATGACGGCACGTTGTTCACCACCGTGGCCGGCGAGGTCGCCCTGCCCGTCGCCGTCGAGATTGAGGCGGCGCACCATGACCGGTCCCTCGACCGGGGTCTTCCATACCCCTGTGTAGACGGTCTTGCCCCGCCATTGCACGTTCTTGGGCATGCCCACATTGACCGAAACAAGCCTGCCCACGGCGCCTCCCCGGCCCACCTATGCCTAGACCAGCGGTTCCCCGCCGTCCACCTTCAACGTCACGCCGGTCATGAATGTATTGGTCATCGCAAACAGTACGGCGCCGGCAATGTCATCCGCGGTTCCGATTCGCCGCGCCGGATTGCTGTCGGCGATGTGCTTGAAGTAATCCCGCTTGCCGTCGTGGCCGAGCGAGTCCCAGGCTCCGGTGTCGATCACCCCCGGGGAAATGGCGTTGACCCTGGTGGGCGCGAGTTCGACGGCCAGCCAGCGGGTGAGGAAGTCGACGGCACCATTGGTGATACCCACCCCCAGATAGCCGACATTGAGCTTGAAGGCATGAACCCCCGAGAAAAGCACGAACGAGCCGCCCGGGTTAATCCGCGGCGCAAAGTATTTGGCCAACATCGTGGGGCCGATGACCTTGGTGTCGAAAGAAAGCTGCAGTTTCTGACGGTCGAGTTCGCCCAGCTTCCCGCGCGCCCGGGCCGAGGCGGTCGACACCACGTGGTCGACCGGGCCCACCCGGTCTGCGAGGGCGGCGATCGATCCGTCGTCGGTGATGTCGACCGTCTCGGCGGTGATGTCGATGCCGCCGTAAGCGCTGGCAAGTTTGGCCTTGTCTCGTCCGGCCACGATGACCCCCGCGCCCTCCGATTGCGCCAGCAAAGCGACGGCACGCGCGATCCCGGTGCCGCTACCGATCACCACGACTGTCTTGTCCCGCAACGTGTTAACGATCGTGCGCCTGCTCCTCCGGTCTGGTAGGCCGGCAAACCGCCCACCCGCACGCCGCCGATCGCACAGATCGGACCTAGATTGGGATGGTTGACCCAGAGTATGCCAACGCGGTGCGCAGGGCAACACTTGCACCCCGCCCGTTTTGGTGCATACTGGGTCATACAACCCAGAACTTCGACGCGCGGCGGGTTTTGTGAACCTCCCTCGAACGCCGCGTGGCGTTCGATTGGGAACCGCACGTGGGCTCAGGAGGAACGTCATGCCGGCTGTTCATCATCGATACGCCACCGTCGACGGTCATCGGCTGTTCTACCGTGCAGCCGGCAACCCGGATTCGCCCGCGCTGGTTTTGTTGCACGGGTTTCCGACCAGTTCCTACATGTTCCGCGATCTGGTTCCGGCGCTCGCCGACCGGTACCACGTGATCGCACCGGACCACCTGGGATTCGGGCTCTCCGACGCACCGCCCGTCGAGGAGTTCGACTACACATTCGATGCGCTGACCGACCTCACCGCGAGCCTGCTGCACACACTCGGCATCGATCGGTACGCCATGTACGTACAGGACTACGGCGCCCCCATCGGCTGGCGGCTGGCCCTTCGCGACCCGTCCGCAATCACGGCGATCATCACCCAAAACGGCAACGGTTACGACGCCGGGTTTGTCGAAAGCTTCTGGAAGATCGTGCAGGCCTATCAAAGTGAGCAGACATCCGACACCGAAGCCGCGGTGCGGCAGTTCCTCACGCTGGACGCCACCCGGTGGCAGTACCTCACCGGGGTGCCCGACGAGACGCTGGTCGACCCCGAATCCTGGCATCACGACTACACACTGATTTCCCGGCCCGGCAACGATCTGGTGCAGCTGAAACTGCTGCGGGACTACGCCACCAACGCGCCGCTATACCCGCGTCTGCACGAGTACTTTCGCGCCGGCCGGGTGCCGCTGCTGGCGGTCTGGGGCCGCGGCGACGAGATCTTCGGCCCGGCCGGCGCCGAGGCGTTCGCCGACGACCTACCCGACGCCGAGATCCATCTGCTCGACGGCGGGCACTTCCTGCTGGAGTCCGCACTGGACGAAGTCACCGGGCTGATCCGCGGCTTCCTCGCCAGGGTTCACGTGCCCGCCTGATCTGGGCCCGCGGGCGGCACATCCCAGCCCGTCGCTGTCTCGTCTTTTCAATGGGCTGGATATCCCATAATCGGGAGCCTCCGCGGGTTAGCCTCACTCGATGGCCCATCCGGAGTCGCAAGACGAAAAGCGGTTGACGCCCAAGGGGCGTGCCACCCGCGATCGGATCGTGCAAGCGGCCGCAACGTTGATCGTCACCGAAGGCCTGGCGGCGTTCAACATGGACAACGTGCGCAAAGCGGCGTCGGTCAGCGGCTCGCAGCTTGCCCACTATTTCGCCGACAAGAGCGCGCTGATTCGCGCGGTGATCGGGCATCAAATCGGGGTGGTGCTCGGCTTCCACCGCCAGCCCAAGCTTCGGGGCCTGGATTCGTTCGACGACTTCGAGCGCTGGATCGGCCTGAACATGCGCTACCTCAGGCGGATTGGATACTTCGGCACGCCCACCTACCATGCCCTCGCCGGGCAGCTGGCGAAGTCCGACGACACTACCCGCGAAGCGCTGGCGTCCGGCTACTGGCGGTGGGTCGAGCTGCTTGCGGAGGCGATCCAGCGAATGAAAGACAGCGGCGTTCTGGTTGCGGATGCCGACCCGCGACAGCTCGCGCTCGTCATCGTCTGCGCCCACCAGGGAGGTGGCACGTTGGCCTTCACCTATCGGGCGGAATGGCCGCACGCCGATGCGGTTCGTTTCGCGGTCAACTATCTGCGGATGTTCGCCACCGACGCCGCCGAACGGGTCGCGCGCCCGCCGCGCCGGTTACGTGGCCGGCGCCCGACAACGAAAGCCAGCTGACTCATCTGCGCCAAAGGTGGCAACGTGTCTGAACACACCACGTCGGGGTTCACCCGCAAGGGGCTGGCGACTCGCGCGCGCATCGTTGCCGTCGCCGCCCGTCTCATGTTCGAACGCGGAGTCGCCAACACCAGCATCGACCAGGTGCGGCGCACCGCCGGGGTGGGCGGATCGCAGATCTCGCACTACTTCCGCGACAAGCGCGATCTGACCCGTCACGTCGTCGCCTCGCGCCGCAACGACGTACACGCCTTTCACACCCAACCGCAGTTGAACGCCCTGGACAGCCTCGATGCCCTGCATGCGTGGGCCGACGCATGCGTGTCCGACATCGACGCCGTATACCGCGTGGGCGGTTGCATCTACGGTTCCCTGGCCGGTGAGCTGATCGAGGCCGACGACCAAATACACGCCGATCTGTCGGCCGGCTACGACGAGTGGATCGAGCTGTTTGCGGCCGGCCTCACGGCAATGCGGCGCCGCGGCGATCTGCGGCCCGAGGCCGACCCACGGCACCTGGCCGTATCGCTGGTCACCGCGCACCAGGGCGGCGCGATGATCACCTACGCCACCGGCGATCCGGAACCACTGCGGGTCGCAGTCAATGCGGCCGTCGACTACGTGCGATCCTTTGCGGCGCGTCCCGTCCCCCGTAAGCGACGATCCCCGTCGGCCCGGCGCAGGGCCAATTCCTGATCAGCCGGGCGCCGCCTGCGCCCTGGACATGTTTGGGTTTGTTGGCCCATAATAATGGGTCAGATGGCCCATTAAGTTTTGAAGCGGACGAACGGGGGCATTATTGCCGCGATTCCGCTTCGCATATCGATATATGAAGGCCTACTAACGATTTGGGAAGAGGCAGGAATGTCCGCGATCAGTTCGACCCGGCTGCCCACCGCGCCGGCCGTGGTACGGGAACGAGCCGGCGGGGAAACCATGCGGGCGATCGTGCTCAACGGATTCGGCGGCATCGACAGCTTGGTCTACACCGACATCCCCAAGCCGCTGCCGAAGGGCGGCGAAGTGGTGATCGAGGTAAGGGGATTCGGCATCAACCACGCCGAGATGCACATGCGCCGGGGTGAATGGGCCGAGGCCGCCGAAGTCAGCGGCATCGAATGTGTCGGGATCGTCGACTCGTGCCCGGGGGGTGAGTTCGCGGTCGGCACCAAGGTGGCGGCACTCATGGGCGGCTTGGGCCGAACCATCAATGGCAGCTATGCCCAATACACCCGCGTGCGCGCGGCGAACGTCGCCCTCATCGAGTCCGACCTGCCCTGGTCGGATTTGGCGGCGCTACCCGAGACCTATGCGGTCGCCTGGACCTGCCTCTTCCGCAACCTCGGCCTCGGATCGGGACAGACGCTGGTGCTGCGCGGTGCGACGTCTTCGCTCGGCCAGGCCGCACTCAAGATGGCCGTCGCCGCCGGCGCCCGCGTCATCGCCACCGCCCGGAGCAGCGACCGCTTCCCCATGCTCGAGAAGTTGGGCGCATCTCGCGTCGAGCTGGAGAGGCGCGACCTGGCCGGCCACATCGCCGAAGCCAAACAGATCGACGCCGTCCTGGACCTAGTGGGCAACAGCACCATCCTTGACTCCCTCGACATGCTGCGCCGCGGCGGCTCGGCCTGCCTGGCGGGCTGGCTGGGTGGACTTGACCCCATCGGCGACTTCAACCCGCTGCTGCGCATGGCCAGCGGTGTGAACCTGAACTTCTTCGGTAGCTTCGTGTTTGGGACTCCGGGTTTCCCACTCTCCGATGTTCCCCTGCGGGACATCGCGCGGCAGGTGGCCGAGGGCAAGCTCGATGCAAAGCCGACGCGCGTTTTCTCGTTCGACGAGATTCACGAGGCACACGCAGTGATGGAGGCGGGAGAAGCCGGGGGAAAGATGGTCGTCGTCGCGGATTAGTTCGCGGCCGCACATTCGAAGGGGGCAGGACGATGGGTTTGGCGTGGCAACAAGGACCGTTGGCAACGGGGTCGGTGGGGCACTTCCTCACAGAGCAGGCAATGCCGCCGCGGCTGCTGTTCGCCGAGCCGTTGCGACGCCGCATGCGGGTGTGCTTCGCGGACCGGTTCATCGCTGACAGCGAAGACGTCATCCTGCTACACGAACCGGGCCGCTACCCGGTTGCGTACTTCCCGCTGGGCGACATCGAAGCGGGAATCCTGACCGCCGAGGACCGAGTGACCCAGCACCGAGACCTGGGCGACACCCTGTGGTTCACGGTCAAGGTCTCGGGCCAGGAGGCCGAACACAGCGCGTGGCAGCACACCGGGCTGCCGCCGCACGCGAATGTTCTGGACGGGCGGCTGGCATTCGCCTGGCGCTCCATGGACGGCTTCTACGAGGAGAACGAACGCATCGTCGGGCACGCGGCCGATGCCTATCACCGCATCGACATCCGTTCTACCTCGCGGCATCTCGTCGTCCGTGATGCCGAGCGGGTGATCGCCGACAGCAAGCACCCATTGGCCCTCTATGAGTCAGGGTTTGCGCCCCGCTGGTACGTACCACGCGAGGATATCGACGAGACGGCCTTCGAACTCGTTGAACTACAGACCTTTTGCCCATACAAGGGGATATGTTCGTATTACGACATCGGTGACCACAAGCGCGCCGCCTGGTCCTACCTCAACGCCTGGCCCGAAGTCGGGCGGGTAACCAACCTGGTGTCCTTCGAACCCGACAAGATCGAGGTATATCTCGACGGCAAACAGCTACATCTCGAGCCGGGCCAGACCGTCATGCCCCATGGCGTCGACCGAGGACTCGACACCGATGAGGTGCTCCGGAAGACCCCCACCGGAAGCACGCAATGAAAGCACCTGTCGTGCTCGTTTTCGACGTGAACGAAACGCTCATCGATATCGAGGCTCTGGCACCGCTTTTCGGGGAACGCTTCGGCGACGAGCGAGTGCTGCGCGAATGGTTCGGCCAGCTCGTCATGTACTCGATGACCGCAACCCTGGCGGAATGCTACGTCGACTTCTTTACGCTCGGCCAAGGCGTGTTGCGCATGCTTGCCGACATTTACCGGGTGGACATCACCGACGACGACGTACGTCGCCTGCAAGCGCGGATGAGCACCCTGCCGGCACACCGCGACGCCGCCGAAGCGCTCACAATGTTGCGCGACAACGGCTTTCGCCTGGTTACGCTGACGAATTCACCGCACCGGTCGGGAGCGCGGACGCCGCTCGAGAACGCCGGGCTCGCGGAGTTATTCGAGCAGCAGTTCAGCGTCGAATCCTGCCGCGCCTTCAAGCCTTCTCCGTCGGTCTACCGGTATGTGTGCCAGGAGCTCGGCGTGCCCCCCGCGGATTGCATGATGGTGGCCGCGCACGTATGGGATACCCTTGGCGCCCAAAATGTCGGCTTCAGCACCGCGCTCGTCACACGGCCCGGCAATCCGCCGCTGCCGGTTGACGGCCTGCCGCAACCCAACCTTGTGGTGAGCGACCTGCGCCAGCTGGTCGAGCGCCTCGTCGATGGTCGGCGCTGAGCACTTACAAGAGGAGCACTCATGGGAACCTCCGACGGATTCCACCCCGACTTCGACGAGGCCGCAACGGAGGTCACCGGCAACCGCGTGCACCACGTCAGGGCCGCTGACATCAGCTCGGACACCGCACAATCGGAGGGACTTCGGCGCTTCGCCGCGCTGTCCGGCGCTTCGGTCGGCGCCGAGAAGCTGTGGATGGGCGAGACACACGCTTTGCCCCAAGCCGTCTCGTCCAACCATCACCATGGGGAATCGGAAACGGCGATCTACGTCCGTAGCGGCAACCCGGAGTTCGTGTTCCACGACGGCGTCCGGGAGGTGCGCATCTCGGCCGCGCCCGGCGACTACGTCTTCATCCCACCGTATTTGCCGCATCGGGAAGAAAATCCCGACCCGAACACCCCCGCGGAAGTCGTGATCGCGCGCAGCACCCAAGAGGCCATCGTGGTCAATCTGCCCGGGCTGTATCCGCTCGGAGCGACAGAAGCTCAGTAGACCGCGATTTCGATGAGATTCCCATCGATGTCGCGGCAGTAGTGCGAGGTCATCGGTCCCAACGCGCCGACCTTGGTCACCGGTCCCGAGACGATCTCCACACCGCATCCGGCGAGGTGGGCGCGAACGTCGTCCGGGCTGCAGCGCGTGACGAAACACAGGTCTTCGGAGCCGGCCGCCTCGACGGACCCGGTGACCCAGTCGGGATCGCCGACCAGTGCGCCGACGGGTCGCAGGTTGATTTTCTGGTCCCCGAAGCGCAGGGCAATTCGGTTGGACGGTCCGAACACCTCTCGCCTCATGCCGAGGACCCGCTCATACCACGACGCGGTCTCCTCAACGTCTTTGCAATTCAACACGATATGGTCGAACCGCTGCACCGTGAATCCCACCGTCAACCCTCCTGATCGGTCTGGAGCTGCATTGTAAGCGGGCTCGCGCCGCCGGCTCGCTCAGCGAATTCTCAACAATTTCTTCGGCCCCGGCTAGCTCGCCTCCAAGGGTCCGCAAAGCCACTGGCCTCAGCATCGATGTCATGACTAGTGAGCGGCGCTGCGCGGATCTCATCGAGCGCTATCTCCGCACTCGCGGCAGCCGGTATTTCCGCGGCGCGCACGACGGCGAATACTTCTACGTCGCCAAGACCCGTCCGCGCCGGCTGCATGTCCACCTGGAGGTCTCCCCCACGCAGCGCGACGTGCTGATGATTCGCATCGCTCCCGCGTGCTTCTTCCCCGCGACCGACCGCGCGTCGCTGATGCACTTCACCGACACCTGGAACCAGCAGAACCGCGAAGTCACCGCGATCGTGCACACCTCCGCTGACCCACAACGCATCGGTGTCGCGGCACGCAGGTCGCAGTGGATCCGTGATCGCGTCTCGTTCGAGGAATTCGCGTCCTTTGTCGACCGCACCATCGCGGACGCGATCGACCTCTTTGCGCAGTTGACCCCGGTAGTCGAGTTGCCGCCGACGGCACAGCCGTTACTGCGCGACGCCGGCTGAACTGCTCGGCCCAACCACGCGGTGGCGTCGGCAAACACCCGACGCACGCCTTGCGAGCCGACTAGCCCAAAACTGCCTGTGACAAGAAATATTTCGGGCACGTTTCCCGGTGCGGGGCCGGTCCGCAGCTAACGGATATAGCATTCTCGTAAATGGAGAGTAGCATATGTCGAACCGGCCGAGGTTTGAAACCGGCCTCACATCGGCAATTCAGTAAAAATGGCAACACGACAGCGGGGAGCCTTGAGAGCAGTCAACGCCGCCGACAATCACGAAACCGCCAAATGGGATCCCGCGTTAACCGAACAGATCGTCAACACCGTCGGGCCACTGATCAGGCGGTGGCATCGCGCCGAAGTGCGAAACGTTCGCAACATCCCGTCGGCCGGTGGGGCGTTGGTGGTGTCCAACCACTCCGGCGGCATGTTGACGCCGGACGTGCTGATCTTCGCCCCGGCGTTCTACGGCCAATTCGGTTACGATCGGCCGCTCTACACCCTGGCCCACTACGGCGTGTTCATCGGCCCACTGGAGGGCTGGGTGCGCCGCCTTGGGGCCATCGAGGCGAGCCCTGAAAATGCCGCCGCCGCATTGCATTCGGGCGCGGTGGTATTGGTATTTCCGGGCGGTGACTATGACTGCTACCGGCCCACGTTCAGCGCGAACACGATCGACTTCAATGGCCGCACCGGCTACGTCCGGACCGCCGTCGAAGCGGAGGTGCCGATCGTTCCCACCGTGTCGATCGGCGGCCAGGAGACCCAGTTGTTCCTGAGCCGGGGCAACTGGCTGGCCCGCAAGCTAGGGCTCAAAAAGGCCCGGCTGGACATTCTGCCGCTCAGCTTTGGATTCCCGTTCGGTCTCAGCGTGGTCTTCCCGCCCAACCTGCCGCTGCCCGCCAAGATCGTCACCGAGGTACTCGAGCCGATCGACGTCACCGCGCGCTTCGGCGACGACCCGGACGTCGAGGAGGTCGACGCTCACGTGCGCGCGGTGATGGAGGCCGCGCTCAAGCGGCTGGCCGGTCAGCGCCGGTTGCCCATCCTGGGCTAAGCGAGGCCTTGGGCGACGCCTTCGCCGAATTACGCAGTGCGGCTGGGGTTTCCGCTCAAGCCGCCAGCACGGCGTCCAGCGCCGAATAGAACAGGCCCAGCCCGTCGTCGGAGGGACCCGTCAGCGCTTCGATGGCATGCTCCGGATGCGGCATCAGCCCGACGACGCGGCCGCCCGCGGAGCTGATGCCGGCGATGTCATGCAGCGAGCCGTTGGGGTTGTCGTGGTAGCGGAACACCACCCGGCCCTCGCCCTCCAGCTCGTCGAGCACGTTCTCGGGGGCCACGTAGCGGCCCTCGCCGGACTTCAGCGGCACCAGCAGGTCCGCGTCGGGCTCGAAGCGCGACGTCCAGGCCGTCGAGGTCGATGCCACCCGCAACCACACATCGCGGCAGACGAAGTGCAGACCCGCATTGCGGGTCAGGGCCCCGGGCAGCAGCCCGGCCTCGCACAAGACCTGAAAACCGTTGCAAATTCCCAATACCGGCATGCCGCGCCCGGCCGCGCCGACGACTTCGGCCATCACCGGGGCGAATCTCGCGATCGCGCCGGCCCGCAGGTAGTCGCCGTAGGAAAAGCCGCCGGGCACCACCACGGCGTCGACTGCCTTGAGGTCGGCGTCGGCATGCCATAGACCGACCGCCTCGGCACCGACACGCCGCGCCGCGCGGGCGGCGTCCACGTCGTCGAGTGTCCCGGGGAAGGTGATGACGCCGATCCGCGCCGTCACCGCGCCTCCCGGCTGATCGTCCAGTCCTCGATCACGGTGTTCGCCAACAGCGATTCCGCTATCTCGGCGAGCGTGGAATCGTCGACCGTGTCGTCGACCTCCAGCTCGAACCGCTTGCCCTGCCGGACATCTGAGATCCCCGGATGACCGAGCCGGCCCAGTGCGCCGACGATCGCCTGACCCTGCGGGTCGAGGATCTCCGCTTTGGGCATCACATGAACGACCACCCGGGCCACCGGCGCTCCTCCTCAGCTCAATCTCGGCGCCAACTCTACCGGCGCCGGGCGCCCCACGCGGGTCACGGGCACGAGGCGATGTAGGCGTCGCACAGTGGCGCGGTCATGGAGTTCAGCACCGGGTCGTCGGCCATCGACGGCCAGGGCACCTCGACAGGCCCCGACGACCAGAGCGTGAGCTCGCTGATCGTGCTGCTCGCCACGTGCGCGACCAGGTAGGTGTGCATGACGACCGGCCCGCTGATCACCGCGGCCATCCGGTTCGTTTCGTCGCTGGTGATCGATGGCGACTGTGCCGGCGCGCCCCGCTGGCAGCCGCGCAGCGCGGCGACGGCGTTGCTGAATACCGCAGCCGCGGTTGGGCCACCCCGTGCCGTGTCACCGCGCCAGTGCAGAACCTGGGCCTGCAACTGCCACTGACCGTCCGGGTGGGGCAGCGTCACGCGAGCAGCGACCGCCGAGTCGCGAGCGTCCTGCGGTACCGACGGTGTGCCGCACAGATCCTCGAAGCGGAAACGCGGCGCGGCCGCGGCACCCGTCACCTGCGCCGCCGAACCGGCCAGCGCGGGCCAGTTGTACACCGAGTCCAACGGCAGCGCACGCTGCTGGATCCACGCGGTGTTGGGGATCTGGTCGCACACGGGCGGGCAAGTCTCCGGGTCCGCGTGGGCGGGTACCGCGACGATGAGAGCCACCGCGAAGCCGCCGACAACCAGCATGGTCGCCACGATCACCCGCATCCGCATCACCCCGTCAGGGCACAATCGTAGACATGCAACTGACGCATTTCGGCCACTCCTGCCTACTTGCCGAATTCGACCACACCCGCTTGCTCTTTGATCCCGGTACCTTCGCGCACGGCTTTGAAGGAATCACCGGCCTGACCGCAATCCTGATCACGCACCAGCACCCCGACCACGTCGACGTCGCGCGGCTGCCGGCGCTGCTGGAGGGCAACCCCGATGCCGCGCTGTACGCCGATCCGCAAACCACCGCTGCGCTGGGCGCGCCGTGCCGGGCCGTGCACGTCGGCGACGAGCTGCAGATCGGAGGGCTGACCGTTCGGGCCGTCGGCGGTCGGCACGCCGTGATCCATCCGGAAATCCCTGTGATAGAAAATATTTCGTACCTGGTGGGCCACGGAGACCACCCCGCCAGGCTGATGCATCCCGGCGACGCACTGTTCGTGCCCGACGAGCCGGTGGATGTATTGGCCGCGCCGGCGGCGGCCCCGTGGATGAGGATTGCCGAGGCCGTCGATTACCTGCGCGCGGTGGCACCTGCGCGCGCGGTCCCCATCCACCAGGGGATCATCGCCCCGGACGCGAGGGGCATCTACTACGGTCGGCTCACCGAGATGACCAGCACCGATTTCCAAGTGCTGCCCGAAGAGACCGCCGTCACCTTCTAGCGCTCGCCCGCTTTAGCGCGAGCAGACGCAGAATCGCACGATTTCGGCTTGAATCATGCGATTCTGCGTCTGCTCGGCAACTAGCGGCGCAAATACCTAGGTGATGTCGTCGGCCGCGCCGCGCCCCGCGGCGCGCCCGGAGAATATGCAGCCGCCCAGGAAGGTGCCCTCCAATGCCCGGTAGCCATGGACACCGCCCCCGCCGAATCCCGCCACCTCGCCCGCCGCGTACAGCCCGGTGAGCGGGGTGCCGTCGGCCTTCAGCACCCGGGCGTTCAGGTCGGTCTCAATGCCGCCCAACGTTTTTCGGGTCAGGATATGCAGCTTGACCGCGATCAGCGGCCCGGCCTTCGGATCGGTCAGCCGGTGCGGCGCCACCACGCGAAAAAACCGGTCGCCCAAATAGTCACGGGCAGCGCGGATTGCGGTGATCTGACCGTCCTTACTGAACTTGTTGGCCACCTCCCGGTCGCGGGCGGTGACCGCGGCCTCCACCGTGGCGTAGTCCAGCGGGTCCACATCGGGCAGCTTGTTCATCGCGGTCACCAACTCGCGCAGCGAGTTCCCGCTGACGAAGTCCACACCCCGGTCGACGAAGGCCTGCACGGGTCCGGGTGGACCGGAACGCGTGCGGGAGCGCAGCAGCTCGCGCACACTCCGCCCGGTCAGATCGGGGTTCTGTTCCTGACCCGAGAGTGCGAATTCCTTCTCAATGATCCTCGCGTTCAACACAAACCAGGTGTAGTCATACCCCGACTTGGTGATGTGCTCCAACGTGCCGAGTGTGTCGAACCCGGGATACAGCGGGACCGGCAGCCGCTTGCCGGCCGCATCGAGCCACAGCGACGAGGGGCCCGGGATGATCCGGATGCCGTGTAGTGGCCAGATCGGGTCGTAGTTCGTGATGCCCTCGGTGTAATGCCACATCCGGTCGGGATTGATCACCCGGGCGCCGGCCTTTTGGGAAATGGCGATCATCCTGCCGTCAACGTGTGCGGGCACACCGCAGAGCAGTTGCTCGGGGACGCGGCCCATCCGCTTAGGCCAGTTCCTTCGCACCAGATCGCGATTTCCGCCAATTCCGCCGCTGGTCACGATCACCGCGGGGGCGCGAAACTCGAATTTTCCCACTGCTTTTCGTGACGAAGCCACACCTCGCGGCGTCGCGGAGGGCTCCAGCACGGTGCCCCGGACGCCGGTCACCGCGTCGGCCTCGACGATCAACTCATCGACCTGGTGGCGGTGCGCGAAGCGCACCGCCGTGCGGTCCCGCAACTGGCGCGCGAAGATCTCGACCAGGGCAGGCCCGGTACCCCACGCGATGTGGAAGCGGGGCACCGAATTGCCGTGTCCCTGTGCGCCATAGCCGCCACGCTCGGCCCAGCCCACCAGCGGAAAAACCTTGAGGCCCCGGGCGCGCAGCCAGCTGCGTTTCTCCCCGGCCGCGAAATCGACGTAGGCATGCGCCCATTGGCGCGGCCAGTAGTCCTCTGGGCGATCGAACGCCGCCGTACCGAGCCAATCCTGCAGGGCGAGTTCGTGGCTGTCGCGGATACCCAGCCGGCGCTGCTCCGGGCTGTCGACGAAGAACAGGCCGCCGAACGACCAGAAGGCCTGCCCGCCCAGGTTTGCGCTGTTCTCCTGGTCGAGGATCAGCACCCGCAGGCCGCGGTCGACCAATTCGCACGCGGCCACGAGACCCGCCAGCCCCGCGCCGACGACGATCGCGTCAGCGGCGAATCCCGCGGCCGAAGAATCGCTCATGTGGGAACAGGGTAATGCCCCCTGCCCGCGGGCCCGGCGGACGGTTTGACGTCAGGCGGCGTCGAGAATCGCCTTATCGGACCGCCACCGGTACACCGTCGGCGCGCAACCGTGCATCAAACCCAGGTCGACGGCGTCCAGCATCGCCTGCAGCGGGCCGGGCTTGCGCAATTGACGCGCCGCTACCGCGACGCGCACTATGCCGCCACGGCGGGCGATCCGCTCGGCGGACAGCACCACCATGCGGCACCACCACGGCTCGGTCAGGAAGCCCTCTCCGATGCCCAGTACCCGGGAGCGATCCGTGGTGTGGCGGACCAGGTCGGTGATCCCATGCAGATCGGCGAGCAGTCGAAAACCGTTCTGGGGCAATGCCTTGACGACGCCGGGTGAGACCACCCAGCCCGGGGCCGCGAACAGCCGCGTCCGTAGCCCGAGATGCTCGAGCACCCGGTCCGCCCCCATCAGCCGCAGGTTGGCCTCGTGTGCGCGCAAGATCGCGAATTCGCCGCGGCGCTTCTTGGTGGCCGGGTCGTCGTAGCCGTGCAACACGATGGCGTCGCCGCCGGACCGCCGGGCGGTCAGCCACTCGACGGTGCGCGGGTCGCGGTCGAGCCGGTAGTCGCCGGACAGGCGGGGAGCCACCAGCAACGACACCGGCACCTTGCGGGCGTCCATCTGCGCGCAGAATGCCTCGACGTCGGCCAGGGTGCGTTCGCCTATCCCCGAGACCGAGACGATCAATTTTCCAGACACAACCAAAGTGTGCCGATGCCAGGTGTCGGGATGGTGAAGGACACGCAGACAGCAGGCGTATATCGGCATCGGTCAGAAGGCCGCCAAGGCACCCCCGGCGGCGGGTGTTCGGTCCCCGTAGAGCGTGTTTTGCCGGTCGCCGGGGTGGCCACGCGGGGTGCGGCCGGCGGTTCGGCACCGGCCCGATCCGGCGCCGGCCAGCAAACGGCAACGGCGTCGGTGGGGATCATCGGTTCGCTATGCTAAGCAACGCCATGAATGAGGCCCGTTCAGCAGCGGCCGACACCGCGCCGCCCACCGCCCACGCTCAGCAGCCGGGCGCCCACGTCTACCCCGACAAGCTGGACGCCCCACTTCTGAAGATCTCCGGCGTGACCATCCTCGCCACGGTGATGGTGATCCTGGATGTCACCGTCGTCAGCGTCGCGCAGCGCACCTTCATCGTCGGGTTCGGGTCCACCCAGGCCGTCGTCGGCTGGACGATGACCGGCTACACGCTCGCGCTGGCGACCGTGATCCCGATAACGGGTTGGGCAGCCGACCGATTCGGCACCAAACGGCTCTTCATGGGATCGGTGCTGGCATTCGCCCTCGGCTCGCTGCTGTGCGCATTCGCAGCAAATATTCTGCAGCTCATTATGTTTCGGGTTGTACAGGGTATCGGCGGCGGGATGCTGTTGCCCCTTGCATTCATGATCCTGACGCGCGAAGCCGGCCCCGGGCGGCTGGGACGGTTGATGTCAATCCTGAGCATCCCCATGCTGCTCGCCCCCATCGGTGGGCCAATCCTGGGTGGTTGGCTCATCGACACCGCCAGCTGGAGGTGGATCTTTCTGATCAACCTGCCGATCGGACTGGTCACGATCGTCCTTGCGGCAATCGTGTTCCCGAGAGATCACCCGGCGCGGTCGGAAACATTCGACGTCATCGGCGCGCTGCTGCTTTCTCCCGGCCTGGCGACGTTCCTGTTCGCCATGTCGTCGGTCCCGGGTCGCGGGACCGTGGCCGATCGCCACGTGTTGATACCGGCGGCCGTCGGCCTGGCGTTGATCGCCGCGTTCGCCGTGCACGCGTGGCACCGTGCGGATCACCCACTGATCGACCTGCGGCTGTTCGGTAACCGCGTGCTGACCCGGGCCAATGTGACGATGTTGGTGTTCGCGGTCGCGTTTTTCGGCGCCGGCCTGCTGCTCCCGAGCTACTTTCAGCAGGTGCTGCATCAGACGCCGATGCAGGCCGGCGTCCACATGATTCCCCAGGGACTCGGTGCCATGCTGACCATGCGACTGGCCGGACCGTTCGTGGACAGGCAGGGACCGGGCAAGATTGTGCTCGTCGGCATCGCGCTGATCACCGTCGGCCTGGGTACGTTTGCCTTCGGGGTGGCCAGGCAAGCCGAGTACCTCCCCACCCTCCTGGTCGGGCTGACGATCATGGGCCTGGGCATGGGTTGCACGATGATGCCACTGTCCGTGGCATCGGTGCAGGCGCTGGCCCCACACGAGATCGCCCGGGGCACAACGCTGATCAGCGTCAGCCAGCAGGTGGGCGGGTCGGTGGGAACCGCGCTGATGTCGATGATCCTGACCAATCAGTTCAATCGCAGCGAAAACATCTCCGCGGCAAACAAGCTCGCGTTGCTGCAGCAGAAGGCCGCCGCCAATGGGGTGCCGGTAGACCAGTCGGCGATACCCAGGCAGACACTTGCCCCCGGCTTCTCGGGCAGCGTTCTGCACGACCTTTCGCATGCCTACACAGCGGTATTCGTGATCGCGGTCGTGCTGGTGGTGTCCACCATCGTCCCAGCGGCGTTTCTGCCGAAGCAGCCGGCGAGCGACACCGCCCGGCTCGACGACTAGACCTCGGCTCAGGCCTCGAACAGCATCGTCGCTATCCGCATGACGGTGTCCATCGGATCCGTCTGCCTTACCTGAGCATTGACGGCGTCATTGAGCCACAGCATCGAAAACCCGTGTACCAGTGACCACGCCGCCAGCTCGGCGCCCGCGGGATCGGTCCGCGCGTTGGGATCCCGCAAAGTCGCGACCCCGCGGGAAAGTTCGGCCCCGGCGGCGGCCTCGGCGGCGGACAGTTCGGTGTCCGTCGCGTCGAGCAACGACTTGTCGAACATCACCCGATAGTGGCCGGGGTGGTCGATGGCAAACCGAACATAGGCCAAAGCCGCGTCGGCGAAATGGTCCCGCGCATCGGCCAGCGCCTCGGCCAGCAGCCGAAACCCCTGACTGGCCAGCGCGGTGAACAACCCCCGACGATCGGTGAAGTGGTGGGCGGGCGCGGCGTGTGACACACCGGCGCTGCGGGCCAGCTCGCGCAACGAGACCCCGTCCGGGCCACGCTCGGCCACCAGGTGTGCGGCTTCGGTGAGGATCGCCGCTCGCAGGTCGCCGTGGTGGTAGGTGGGACGATTCACAAGAGCAGCATACCGATCGAACTTGACAGTGGCTAGATTATGCCGCTAGCCTTCGGCGATAAGGAAACTTGTCAGTGTCAAGATTGGAGGTCGACATGGCTCCGTTGATCACCCTGCTGTTCGGCACCGTCGCCGCCCGAAGCATCGGCTGGCTCGGCGTCGGCTACGTCAACAGCTGGACCGCGGCGATCGCCGTCGGGCTGGCGGCGATGTTTGTCATGACCGGGTTTGCGCATTTCGCACCGGCGATGCGCCGCGACCTGATCGCGATCGTGCCGCCCCGGCTGCCCGCCCCGGGCTACCTGGTGACCGTCACCGGCCTGCTGGAACTGCTCGGCGCCGTGGGCCTGTTGGTTCCCGCGACCCGGGTGGCGGCGGCCGTCTGCCTGCTGGTGCTGATGCTCGCCTTGTTCCCGGCCAACGTCTACGCCTCGCGGATGCCCGATCCACCCAAGTCGATGACCACGCGGCTACCCCTGCGGACCGCCATGGAGCTCGTCTTCCTGGCCGCCGCCGTAGCGGTCGCGGTCGGCAGCGGCTAGCAGCCACGAGTACTGGAAGGCCGTTTCCTCCCACGCCTTGTAGCGACCGCTGACTCCACCATGTCCCGCGTTCATCTGGGTCTTCAACAGAATCGGGCTGCCGTTGGCGTTGGCGTGCCGCAGCGCGGCAACCCACTTGGCCGGCTCCACGTAGTAGACCCTCGTGTCGTTCAGCGAGGTCATCGCCAGGATGGCCGGGTACCGTTTGGCTTCGACGTTCTCATAGGGCGAATACGACTTCATGTACGAGTAAACATCGCCGTCGCTCAACGGGTTTCCCCATTCGTCCCATTCGGTGACGGTCAGCGGCAACGAGGGATCGAGGATAGTGGTGAGTGGGTCGACGAATGGAACCTGCGCGAGGATTCCGGCGAAAAGGTCCGGTGCCAAGTTGGCCACCGCACCCACCAGCAGGCCCCCCGCGCTGCCACCGAGCGCCACCAGCCGCTCAGGGCGGGTCAGGCCCGAGTTCACCAAATGCCTTGCCACCGCGACAAAGTCCGTGAAGGTGTTCTTCTTCTCCAACAGCTTGCCGTGCTCGTACCACAGCCGGCCCATCTCGCCGCCGCCGCGGACGTGGGCGATGACGAACGCCATGCCGCGATCCAGCAGCGACAACCTCGCGATGGAAAAGCTTGGGTCGGTGCAAATCTCGTAGGCGCCATAGCCGTAAAGCAGCGCCGGCGCCGGCAACTCGATATCGGCGCGGTGCACGATCGAAACCGGGATGCGGGCGCCGTCGTCCGCCAGCGCCCAGTCGCGCCGTTCGACGTAGTCGGCGGGCCGATAATCCCCGAGGACGGGCTGCTCGCGCAGCAAAGTGCGCTCCCCGGTGGCAAGGTCGATGTCGTAAACCTGTGCCGGAGTGACCAGCGACCCGGCCCTGATCCGCAGCTTTGGTGAGTCCCAGGTCGGGTTGCCGCCCAGGCCGCACGACATCAGCTCGGAGTGAAACGAAACCTCTTCGGGTTCACCGTAGCCGCCGTCGGAATCGATGGGCCACAACTGGATCCGGGGTAACGCCTCGCGTCGGTAGCTGACCACCAGCTGGCCGGCGAAGGCATCCACGCCGTCGAGCCGGACGTCGTCGCGATGACCGACCAGGGTGCGCTGCCGCGTCGGATCGCTGACGGGGGCCTCGGTGAGCGTGAAGTTCACCGCACCGTCGTTGTGCAGGATCAAGAATCGATCCTGCCCGCCGACGACCGCGTGCTCTACCGAATACTCGACGCCTTCTCGGCGGGGTAACACCACGGTGAACCGTGCGTCCGGATCGGCCGAGTCGGCGTAGCGCATCTCCGAGGTGATGGACGACCCCGCGGCAATGAACACATACTTTTCGCTTCGGGTGATCCCCACCCCCAACCAAAACCGTTCGTCGGCTTCGTGATACACCAGCTCCGGCGGCTCGCCGGAGCCGAGCCGATACCGCCACACCTTGTCGGGACGGTGGGCGGCATCCAGAGTCAGGTAGTACACGGTGCGGTTGTCTGCCGCCCAGGTCGCGCCGGCCGCGATGTCGGCGATCTCGTCGACGTACTGCTCGTCGGTGCGTAAGTCCTTGAACCGCAGCGTGTAACGCTCATCGCCGATGACATCGACCGAGTAGGCCAACAGGTTCCCATCCAGGCTGACCATGGCCGCACCCAAGGCGAAGAATTCGTGGCCCTCGGCTTCGACGTTCGAGTCGAGCAACACCTGCTCGCCTGGGATTTCGGTGTTTTCGTCCAGCGTCGGCGGATTCCAGTCATCGGGATCGGTTACCCGGCAACGGCACTGGACACGGTACTGCTTCCCCTCGAAGGTACGGGCGTAGTACCACCAGTCGCCCTGCCGGGTCGGCACCGACAGATCGGTCTCCTTGGTCCGCGACTTGATCTCATCGAAAATCTGCTGCCGCAACGATTCGAGGTTGGCGGTCGTCCGATCGACGTAGTCGTTTTCGGCCTCCAGGTAGGCGATGACTTCAGGATCGGCCTTATCCCGCAGCCATTCATACGGGTCGATGAAGATGTCCCCGTGGTGCTCGCGCCGGGTCTCGACCCGCTTTGCGACGGGGGGCACCGGTGTCTCAACCGACGTATCACTCATGTGCCGGGCCGATCCAGTCACCGAAACTCAAGCCGGAAATCCGTTCGTAGGCATCGATATAACGCTCGCGAGTCGCCTCGACGATATCGTCCGGGAGCGGTGGCGGGGGTTGCGAGCCGTGGCGGTCCCAGCCGGACTCGGGACTGGTGAGCCAGTTGCGGACGAATTGCTTGTCGAAGCTGGTCTGCACCACGCCGGCCCGGTAATCTTCGGCCGGCCAGTACCGCGAGGAATCCGGCGTGAAGATCTCGTCGGCCAGCACCAGGTTGCCGTCGCGGTCGGTGCCGAATTCGAACTTGGTGTCGGCGATGATGATTCCCCTCGTCAGGGCGTGATCGGCGGCCTGGACATAGATCTGCAGCGTGCGGTCACGCAGCTGGTTGGCGCGCACCGCACCGACCATCTCGATCACCCGGGCGAACGAGATGTTCTCATCGTGGTCCCCCAGCGCCGCTTTGGTCGCCGGGGTGAACAGCGGGGTGGCGAACTTGCTGGCCTCCACCAGGCCCGGCGGCAGCGCGATGCCGCAAACCTTGCCGGTCGCCTGGTAGTCCAGCAGTCCCGACCCGGTCAGGTAACCGCGGGCCACACATTCCACCGGAAGCATCTCCAGCTGCCGCACCACCAGCGCGCGGCCAAGCACCTCGCCGGGGATACGCCGGTCATCTGGCGGCCCGGCCAGGTGGTTCGGAGCGTCGACGAGGCCGAAGAAGAACACGCTCATCGCGGTCAGAATGCGGCCCTTGTCGGGGATCGTGCTGTCCAGGACGTAGTCGTACGCGGAGATCCGGTCGGTCGCCACCAGCAGCAGGTGCTCGTCGTCGACGCGGTAGATCTCCCGGACCTTGCCGCTGGCCACATGCTGGTAGTCGGACAGTGCGGGGCGCATCGGGTCAGCCTATCGGGCGCCGCACGGCCGTCCATGTGCTGGGATCGGGGCTATGACGTCGCTGACATCGCGAATTTTGCCCTACTCCACGAGACCCGTCCGGCTACTGGCCCAACTGTTCAGCGATTTCGCCGTCTTCGTGTGGACGGCGATATGGGTGCTCGTCGGCATGGCCGTGTACGACGCCATCGCGACGATCGCCGAAGCCGGCCGGCAAGTCGAGAACGGCGCGAACGGGATCGCCGGCAGCCTGGCATCGGCCGGCCATGGTGCGCAGCACATTCCGGTGGTGGGCGATGCGGTCAGCAAGCCGCTTGCCTCGGCGAGCGAGGCCGCCCTCGACATCGCGGGCGCCGGACACAATCTGGATACGACGGCGAGCTGGCTCGCGGTGCTGCTGGCGCTGGCGGTCGTCGCGGTGCCGATCCTCATCGTGGTCATGCCGTGGCTGTTCCTGCGCCTCCGGTTCTTCCGGCGCAAATGGACCGTCACCGGCCTGGCCGCTACTCCGGCCGGCGAACAGCTGCTGGCGCTGCGCGCATTGACGAACCGGCAGCCGCGCAAGCTGACCACGATCAGCGCGGACCCGGTCGGTGACTGGCGCCGCGAGGATCCCGTCACCATCCGGGCACTGGCCGCGCTTGAGCTACGGTCGGCCGGAATCACGATTCGCGCGGGCTGACCGGACTCAGGACGCGGCGCAACCGCGGCAGCCCAGACAAACACATCGGGTGACGGCTCGACATCGGCGAGCCGGATCCTCACCGTTCCTCGAGTAGCTCCACGACCAGGTGCCGGATGCCGGTGTGCCGATTACTGCGAGTCCATTCGACGGGCCGCACAACCCGCGCGGTGGAAAACCGCGACAGCAGTTCCTCGAACAGCACGCGCAGTTCCAACCGAGCCAGATTGGCGCCCAGGCAATAGTGCACGCCCTGGCCGAAGCCCAAGTGCGGATTCGGTTTTCGGGCGATGTCGAATACGTCGGCGCGGTCGAACACGCCGGTGTCACGGTTTGCCGAGCCCTCCCAGATCTGTACCTTCTGTCCGGCCTCGATTGACTGTCCGCCGAGCGTGACGTCGCGTGTCGCGGTGCGCCGCTTCGACGGCGACGGAGACGTCCATCGCACCATCTCCTCGACCGCCGTCGGCAACATGCCCAAATCCTTACGTAGCGCACGCAATTGCTCAGGGTGATCGGCCAGCGCCAGCAGCCCACCCGCAACGCCATTGCGGGTCGTCTCCGCGCCGGCGCTGAACAGCAGGCTGAAGAACAGGTACAGCTCGAGATCGGAGAGGGCCGGCATGTCCCCGTCATCGGGGTCGTCGAGCCGGGCGTTCGCGACGATCGACAACATGTCATCGGTCGGCCTGGCGCGCTTGGCCGCGATCAGCTCCTGGCCGTAGGCGTACATGCGCGAGCCGGCCTCTTCGACCGACAGCTGCGAAAGCGAAGCCTTGCGCGAGCCGCCGAAGTCGAACTGCGGCTCGATGGCCTCGAACAGCCAATGTCGTTCGGATTCCGGCACTCCCAGCAGGATGCAGATCATTTGCATCGGCAGCTCGGCGGCGACGTCAACCAGGAAGTCAAACGGCTCGCCCGGCACCACCGCATCCAGCAGCCGGCGCGCCCGGGCCCGCAGATCGTCCTCGACGAGGCCGATCATCCGCGGCGTCAGCCCGGAGCTGACCAGTCGCCGAATCCGCGAGTGCCGCGGGTCGTCCATCATGTTGAGCACCTGGCCCGAGATCGCCAGATCCTGCAACAGCGTGCCGCCGAACGGTCGCATCCCGCCGGTGACCGAGGAGAAGGTCAGCGGATCACGCAGCACCTCAAGCGTTTCGGCATGGGTGGCAACCGACCAGAAGCCCTCGTTGTCGGGCGTGTGCTCGGTCGGTTCGTGCCAGTAGACCGGCGCCTCTCGGCGATGGACGGCGAACAGCTCGTGCGGAAATCCGTTGGCGAAGTTGTCCAGATCGGTGAAGTCGATCCCCGAGAGCGCGCTGGCGAGGGTCACAGGATGGCACCCGGGGTGTATTTGGCCGCGTCCGGGTAACGGCTCACCAACGCGTCCACCGTCGCGACCACCTGGTCCACCTGGTCACCGGCCGCGCCGATGAACGCCTGCTTGTCGGCCAGTGCGGCGTCCAGGGTCGCTCGGTCGAGCGGCAGCCGCGGATCGGCGGCCAACCGCTCCAGCAGGTCGGGCTCGGCGCCGCGTTCCCGCATGGCCAGCGCGGTCGCCACCGCGTGCTCTCGGATCGCGTGGTGCGCGGCCTCGCGACCCATGCCGGCGCGTACGGCGGCGATGAGCACCTTGGTGGTGGCCAGGAACGGCAGATAGCGATCCAGTTCGCGGTCGATCACCGCCGGGTAGGCGCCGAACTCGTCGAGCACCGTCAAAAATGTCTCGATCTGCCCGTCGATGGCAAAGAAGCTGTCCGGCAACGCGACTCGGCGCACCACCGAACAGAACACGTCGCCCTCGTTCCACTGCGCGCCCGCCAGTTCGGCGGCCATCGACGCGTAGCCGCGCAGCACCACCTGCAGTCCGTTGACCCGTTCGCAGCTGCGGGTGTTCATCTTGTGTGGCATCGCCGACGAGCCGACCTGTCCCGGCGCGAACCCCTCGGTGACGAGTTCATGCCCCGCCATCAGTCGGATGGTGTGGGCCATCGACGACGGTCCGGCGCCGAGTTGCACCAGCGCGGAGAGCACATCGTGATCCAGCGAACGCGGATACACCTGCCCGACGCTCGTCAAAACGGTTGAGAAGCCTAAGAATTCAGCGATCCGGCGTTCCACTTGGGCCAGCTTCGCCGCGTCACCGCCGAGCAGGTCGAGCATGTCCTGCGCGGTGCCCATCGGGCCCTTGATGCCGCGCAGTGGGTAGCGGTCGATCAACTCGCGCAGCCGCGTCAACGCGATCAGCGTTTCTTGCGCCGCCGATGCGAACCGCTTGCCCAAAGTCGTTGCCTGCGCGGCGACGTTGTGGCTGCGCCCGGCCATCACCAGATCGCGATAGGCCACCGCCCGTTCGGCAAGGCGCGCCGCCACCGCCACCCCGTGGGAGAAAACCAATTCCAGCGAGCGCCGGACCTGCAGCTGCTCCACGTTCTCGGTCAGGTCGCGACTGGTCATTCCCTTGTGGACTTGCTCGTGACCGGCCAGCGCGTTGAATTCCTCGATTCGGGCCTTGACGTCGTGGCGCAAGCTCCGTTCGCGGTCCGCGATCGATGCCAAATCCACGTCGTCGAGCACCCGCTCGTAGTCGGCGATGGCTTCGGGCGGAACGTCCACGCCCAGTTCCGTCTGGGCCCGCAGCACGGCCAGCCACAGCCGCCGCTCCGCGACGACCTTGGCCTCGGGCGACCAGATCGCGACCATCTCCGCGCTGGCGTACCGGGCGGCCAGGACGTTCGGAATGCTCACAAACACTCAGTTTACGGTTCGTCCGGCATGGCCTGATCGCGCAGCGCGGGCCGCCGTACCCTTTTGCGGATGTACTTCGCCGGCGTGGACCTGGCCTGGGCGGGTCGCAATCCGACCGGTGTCGCGGTGGTCGACGCCGACGGCGGCCTGGTGCACCTCGGTGCGGTCCGCGACGACGACGCCGTGCTGGCGGCGCTATCGCCGTACGTGCAGGGCGACTGCCTGGTCGCCTTCGACGCGCCGCTGGTGGTGACCAACCGCACCGGTCAGCGTCCCGCCGAGGCCGCGCTCAACCGTGACTTCCGCAGGTTCGAAGCCGGCGCGCACCCGGCCAACACCACCAAGCCGGAGTTCGCCGACGTGCCACGCGGGGCGCGGCTGGCCCGGGCACTGGGCCTCGACATGGACCCGCGGTCGTCGGCCGCGAGGCGCGCCATCGAGGTCTACCCGCATCCGGCGACCGTGGTGCTGTTCCGGCTCGCGCGGACCCTCAAATACAAGGCCAAACCCGGCCGCGACGTCGCCCGGCTCAGGTCGGAGCTGCTGTTGCTCATGGACGGGATCGAAAAGCTCGTGCACGCCACGGTGCCGATGCGCGTGGCGAGTCACGACGACTGGGCGGAACTGCGCCGTCAGGTGGCCACCGCGCAACGTAAAAGCGACCTGCGCCGCGCCGAAGATCCGGTCGATGCCGTGGTCTGCGCCTATGTCGCGTTGTACGCCGAGCGCTGCCCGGCCGGCGTCACGATCTACGGCGACTTCGCCACCGGATACATCGTGACGCCGTCGCTGCCTCCCGACCTGGCCTGCCAGTAGCCGGGTCAGATCCGAACGGGTCGCTCGTCGATGGGTGCCAGCACGTCGATGAGATCGACCACCGTCGTCGTCGCCACGGTGCTGGGATCTCGGCCCTCGACCAGGGAGGCAACCACCGAACCGTCGATCGCGCAGATCAACGTGCACACCAGTTCGATGTGCACCGAGCGACCCGACTTTTCGATGGCCTCGGCCACGGCCTCGGCGCGCTGACGCAGGTTGCGGCGCATGGTTTCGCGCAATGCGGGCAGCCGGGTGCAGGCGATGTGCCGCTCATATCGCGATATCAGCTGCTCGGCTAGTCCGGGACCGGACACGTCGCCCACCAGCAGATCAACCAGCACCTCGGCGGTGGTTTCGGGCCCGCGACGCCGCCGGGACAGGTCGTTAACCCGTGCCCGCAGCTGCGCCACCTCGATCATGCCGATGTGTTCGACGGCGCGAGCGATCAAATCGTCGAGAGACGAGAAGTAGTACGTGGTGGACGCCAACGGCAGGCCGGCGCGTCTGGCGACCGCCCGGTGTCGCACCGCTTCGAACCCGCCCTCGGCAAGCAGCTCGGCGGCGGCGCTCACGAGCGCGTACCGTCGCCGTTCTCCTTTGGGAGTAACTGCTGCAGTCACGACTAGCCATCGTGCCAGAAAAGTGGTACTGCATTGCCATTTCGGCCAAACGGCCATGGCATGATGGCCCGCATGCCCGATTTGAGCCGCCGCACCCTGCTCGGTCTTGGTGCCAGCGCGGCCGTCGGCGCGACCGGCGCATACGCCCTGGACCTCCTGTTCCAGCCCCGAACATCTCACGCCATGCCGGTGGCCACTCCCGTTTCCAAGGCCGGGACCGAGGTGCCGTTGGCGCCGGGGCCCGGCGCGCCTCTCGAGCCGGCGCCCTCCCCTGCCGCGCCCGCTCAGCCCACGATGGTGACCGGCTCTTTCGTGTCGGCGGCGCGTGGTGGCGTGTCGACCAACTGGGCGATCGCGCGCCCGCCCGGGCAGACGAAGGCGCTGCGACCGGTGATCGCGCTGCACGGTAAGGGCAGCGACGCGTCCACCGTGATGGCCGGCGGCGTCGAGCAGGGTCTGGCCCAGGCCGTCAACGCCGGGCTGCCGCCGTTTGCCGTGGTCGCCGTCGACGGCGGCGGCGGCTATTGGCACAAGCGGGCTTCCGGTGAGGACGCCGGGGCCATGGTGCTGAGCGAGCTGATCCCGATGCTGGACGGCCAGGGTCTGGATACCTCGCGGGTGGCGTTCCTGGGCTGGTCGATGGGCGGCTACGGCGCATTGCTGCTCGGCGGCCGACTGGGACCCGCGCGCACCGCGGCGATCTGTGCGGTGAGCCCGGCGTTGTGGCTGTCCTCCGGCGCGGCCGCCCCGGGCGCATTCGACGGCCCCGACGACTTTTCGGCGAACTCGGTGTTCGGAATGCCGGCACTCGCGTCGATCCCGATCCGGGTGGATTGCGGCGACAGCGATCCGTTCTACGGCGCGACGAAGCAGTTCATCGCGCAACTGCCCAACCCGCCCGCCGGAGGCTTTTCGCCCGGCGGGCACAACGGCGAATTCTGGAGCTCGCAACTGCCGGCCGAGCTGACCTGGATGGCGCCGCTGCTGACGGGCTGACGCTTGGGGTGGCCGGCGTAACGGCACCGCGAAAAATCACGCCACACATCGCCGCAGCGTTACGCTCGCGGAGGTGACCACACCGTTCGGCTGGAACCTCCCCTACGCCTGGCCGCGAAAGCCCATCCTGGCCGCAAACGTGGTGTGCACCTCGCAGCCGCTCGCCGCCCAGGCGGGTCTACGCATGCTCGCCGACGGCGGCAACGCGGTGGACGCGGCCCTCGCCACGGCCATCACCCTCACGATCGTGGAACCGGTGTCCAACGGCGTCGGCTCGGACGCCTTCGCCATCGTCTGGGACGGCAAGCGATTGCACGGACTGAACGCATCCGGGCGCTCGCCCGCGGCCTGGACGCCAGAGTACTTCGGCGGCAACGCCGTTCCCACGACCGGCTGGAATTCGGTGACCGTGCCCGGGGCCGTGTCCGCGTGGGCCGAGCTGCACGCCAAGTTCGGCAAGCTTCCGTTCGAGAAGCTTTTCGAGCCCGCGATCTCTTACGGCCGCAACGGCTTTCTGGTCTCGCCGACCATCGCGGAGCAATGGGCCGCGCAGGTGCCGCTGTTCAAGAACCAGCCCGGCTTCGCCGAGGCGTTCATGCCTGGCGGGCGTGCCCCGAAAGCCGGTGAGCTGTTTAGGTTCCCCGACCATGCGTCCACGCTCGAGCGGATCGCTGCAACCGGCGGCGAGGCCTTCTACCGCGGGGAGCTCGCCGCCAAACTCGAGGCGCACGCGTTGGCCAACGGCGCGGCCATGCGTGCGACCGACCTCGCCGCTCACCGCGCCGACTGGGTCGGCACGATCGACGCCGGCTACCGTGGGTACACGGTGCACGAGATACCGCCCAACGGCCAGGGGATCGTGGCGCTGATCGCCCTGGGAATCCTCGAACAGTTCGAGATGTCCTCGTTTCCAGCCGATTCCGCCGACAGCGTGCATCTGCAGATCGAAGCCGTGAAGCTCGCGTTCGCCGATGCCCACGCCTATGTCGCCGACGCGGACCACATGACGCTGGCTCCCGAACGCCTGTTGGACAAGCGGTACCTGCAGCAGCGCGCGGCATTGATCGATCGGAAGCGGGCAAAGCCGGCATCCGCGGGCACACCGAACGGGGGCACCGTCTATCTGACCGCCGCCGACGCCGCCGGGGTGATGGTGTCGATGATCCAGTCGAACTACGTGGGATTCGGCTCCGGTGTGGTGGTGCCGGGCACCGGGATTTCGCTGCAGAATCGCGGCGCGGATTTCTCTTCGGCGCAGGGACATCCAAACAGGGTCGGGCCCAACAAGCGTCCGTACCACACGATCATCCCGGGCTTTGTCACCAAGGACGGCGCCCCGGTGATGAGCTTGGGGGTGATGGGCGGCCCGATGCAGCCGCAGGGCCATGTGCAGGTGATGGTGCGCATCGCCGACCACGGCCAGAATCCGCAGGCGGCCTGTGACGGCCCGCGGTTCCGGTGGGTGCAGGGCACCCAGATCAGCTGCGAAAAAGGCTTCCCACCGTCAACGCTCGACGAACTCCGCCGGCGCGGACACGACCTTGTCACCGTGGACGAATACATGGGTTTCGGCAGCTGCCAGGCGATCTGGCGCCTCGACGACGGGTATCTCGCCGTGAGCGATCCACGCCGCGACGGCCAGGCCGCGGGTTTTTAAGGCGTTCTAGACCGCAAGCGTTTTTTCAAGGCCGCGGTCCTGCGAAGCCGAGCGGTTACGTTTATGGACCCTAGTAGGGGACCCAGCCCGATATAGGGCCGAAGGGATGTGGGTCCATGCAGTTCAAGGTTCCCGAACACATAGAAGCATCCGAGGGTGAAAATTGCGGCGGGGATGGAGTAGGCCATTAACGATCCGCGATCGGCAATAATTTGCCTCGCGAAATCTAACTCGTCCTCCGACATCGGTTCACCTTTGCGCAATTTGCGTAGGACTTTTCTGAAGCCCCCGATTTCTTCGCTTAGCGGGGTGGGTTCGCGCCCCAGGAGCCGTTTTACGAAGGTAAAGAAAAAAACGGCGAACACTAATTCAGCCACGCCCGCGAGTATCGCCAGATAGCCAAATAGGCTCAACTTCGTTCACTCCTTTGTGGGACAAGACCTGTTTGTGTCGCCTCTCAGCCGCGGAGTTGGCTTGGGCGTGAGGGTGATTCGGAAGCCACTGCGGGGTCTCCGTCTTCCCATAGCAGCAGTTGGCGGACCGCGGAACGCGGCCCGTACGGGCGAAGCATGGTGCTGGCCGGGCGGGGGCGTACGCGTTGTGGCCACCAGAACCACCGCCCGAGAAGCGTGGCGACGGACGGCGTCATAAAGGAACGCACGATCAGCGTGTCGAACAGCAGCCCCAGGCCGATGGTGGTCCCGATCTGACCCAGTACCAACAAAGCGGCGAAGACGAAGGAAGACATGGTGAAGGCAAACACCAGACCGGCGGAGGTCACCACCGCCCCGGTGCCGGCCATCGCACGGATAACGCCCGTCTTTAAACCGGCCTGAATCTCCTCCCTGAACCGGGAGATGAGCAGCAAATTGTAGTCGGATCCCACCGCCAGAAGGATGATGACGGATAGCGCGAGGCAAATCCAATATAACTTGATGCCGAAAATATCCTGCCAGACCAGCACGGAAAGCCCAAAAGAAGCGCCCAGCGAAAGCGCCACCGTGCCGACAATGACGATCGCGGCGACCAGGCTTCGGGTGATGACTAACATGATGATCAAAATCAGGCTCAGCGCGGCTATTCCGGCGATCATGAGATCGTACTTGGCGCCGTCGGCTATGTCCTTGTAGGTCGCCGCGGTGCCGGCGATATAGATGTTGGAGTCCCCCAAGGGGGTGTTCTTCACGGCCTGTTTGGCCGCTTCCCTGATCGGGTCGATATGCGAGATGCCCTCGGGGGTCGCCGGATCACCTTCATGGGTGATGATCATGCGTGCCGCCTTGCCGTCCGGCGAGAGGAATTGTTTCAAACCCCTCTTGAGCTCGGGGTTGTCGAAAGCCTCCGGGGGTAAGTAGAAGGAATCATCGTTTTTGGCGGCGTCATAGGCCTGTCCCAGGGCGGTCGCGGTGTCGGTGTTGGCTCGCGTCTGGGCATTGGTCCCGAAGTTCGTCGCATAGTTGGACAGCGTCAGTCCCAGGTTCTTCTCCTGGTCGGCGATCTGGGGCGGCAACAGCGTCACCAGTTTCTGCTGTCCCGCATCCAATTTGTCCAGACTGGCGGTGAGCTTTACAAATTGGTCGCTGAGCTGATCGATACCGTCGAGGGCGTCGAAGACGGATCTGAGCGCAAAGCAGGCCGGAATGTCATAGCAATGCTTTTCCCAGTAGAAATAACTGCGAATCGGCCTGAAGAAGTCGTCGAAATCCGCGATCTTATCGCGCAGGTCATTGATCACAGCGATCGTGTCGTGAAAACTTTGGGTCTCGTCGTGGGTGGAGGCGGCGAGGTCTTTCTGCAGGGCGTACTGCCGGTTCAAAATGCTGATGGTGTCACGCAGCGTGTCGGCCTGCTTCCGTATGTCCTCCGCGCGGTCTTTCTGGTATTGCAGGTTCTCGATGTTGCCGATGCTGCCCGCGCTGATCTGAAAGGCTAACGAGGTGTGCTCTATCGGCGTTCCCAACGGCCTGGTCATGGACTGGACCTGGGCGATGCCGGGCAGGTGGGCGACGGCTTTTGCCACCCTTTCCAAGTTGATCATGTCGGCCGGATTACGCATATCGTGATCGGTTTCGATCATCAGCAGTTCGGGATTCAGCCGGGCCTGAGAAAAATGGCGCTCCGCGGCCGCATACCCGACATTGGCCGGGGCACTGGCCGGCATGTAGGAGCGGGCGTCGTAGCTCGTCTTATACGCCGGCAGGGCAAGCAAACCTACGAGCGCGACGCCGATAGTCACCACCAGGATGGGCCCCGGCCAGCGGACAATGGCGGTGCCGATGCGCCGCCATCCCCGAGTCGCCATCTTGCGCTTGGGGTCGAAGAGCCCGAAAAGACTGCCCACGGTGATCACGGCCGGGGCTAACGTGAGGGCGGCCGCCAGGGCGACGACGATGCCTATTGCGGCGGGAATGCCCAGGCTTTGAAAGTAATTCAGCCGGGTAAAGCGCAAACAGAACACCGCGCCGGCCACGGTCAGGCCCGAGCCCAAGACCACGTGGGCGGTCCCGCGATACATCGTGTAGAAGGCGGTTTCCCGATCCTCGCCGGCGTGGCGCGCCTCGTGATAGCGGCCGAGAAAGAATATCGCGTAGTCCGTGCCGGCGGCGATGACGAGCAGCGTGAGCAGATTCGTCGCATAGGTCGACAAGCCGATCAACCCGACGCTTCCCAGAAAGGCGACAATCCCCCTGGCCGCGGCCATTTCGATAATGACCGTGAACAGCACGACGACCGAGCTGACCACGGAACGGTAGACCGAAAACAACATCACCAAGATCACTACAATGGTGATCAAGGTGGTCTTGAGGATACCTTTGCTGCCCACTTCGAACTGATCCGCGACCAGCGGCGCCGCGCCGGTCACATACGCTTTAACCCCGGGCGGTGCCGGCGTATGAGACACCAGGTCGCGGATGGTGTCGACGGACTCGTTGGCCAGCGCATCGCCCTGATTACCAGCCAGATACACCTGAACGTAGGCGGCCTTGCCGTCCTTGCTTTGCGAGCCCGCCGCCGTCAACGGGTCCCCCCAGAAATCCTGGACGTGCTCCACATGCTTGGTGTCTTGCTCAAGCTTGCGGACCAGGGCGTCGTAAAACCGGTGGGCGTCGTCGCCCAGCGGCTTATCACCTTCCAGGACGACCATGGCCGCACTGTCGGAGTCGAACTCGTGGAACACCTTGCCCATATGTTTGATCGCCTGAAACGACGGCGCGTCAGGTGAATTCAGCGACACGTTGTGCGCTTTGGCCACGTCTTCCAAATTCGGCACCGCAATATTCGAGATGGCGGCCAGACCCACCCACAGCAGCAAGATCGGCACCGCAAGCCGGCGAATAGTGCCCGCCAACGCCGGCCTCGGGACGTGATGGTCGCTCATGCCGACTTCACCAGGCAGAAGGTGTAGGCGTTCACTTCGTTGACGATCCTTTCGTCCTTGACCTCGCCGTCCACAGTGATGCGACAGCCCAGGGAATCGCTGTTGCCCTGTGCCACAAGGTTGCTGAAGGCCCCGGGCTGCGTCGTCACCATGGTCAACGACCACGGCAGGGCCGCGTTCAAGACTTGCCGCGGCTCAACATTGATGTCCACGTAGTTGATGGTCGCCACCGCCCCGGGGTCGCCAAAGACCTCAAGGGTGATGTGCTTGGGATTGAACGGCTCAGTCTGATCTGAGATACCGCCGCCGGCCGACGTGTTGTTGTGCGACCCGAAGATCCCATGAAGCCGATAGACGCAGAAGCCCGCGACAGCCACCACCACGGCAACCACCAGCACCATCCACCACCGCCTGACCCCACTGGTGAATGAAATCTTGTTCACCGTTGGCCTTTCGATAACCGGGACACCATCGCTGGGCGAGGCTTCGATGCATCGAGCGCGGATCGACAGTCTGACAGTACGGTACCGGACCGTGCAGGGCAAGAGACGACGCCGTACACTCTCCCGCCGCGCGGCCTCAGCCGTCCGGCCGGTAAACCATTGGTCGACTGGCCTTATCCGGTGGGTCGGGTAAGGGCGGGGATCATGACGTCGTCGACGAGGGCTTGCACGGTGCGTCGGGTGGGCGGCCGGGTGGCCAGGATGGACCGGAAGATGAGATAGCCGGGAAGCAGGTCCCAAAGTTCGTCGCCGATGACGGCCTGGTCGATCTCACCTCGCTCGACGGCCTCTCGCAGGATGCCTTGGATCAAGGCTTTCCGCTGGTCGAGTAACTGGTGCTGCATCGCGTCGTTGAGTGCGGCATTGCGGGACACCTCGACAAGCACCGCGCGCATGGTGCTGGCGTGCTGGCGGGCCTGCTCGCACACCAGTTGTCCCACCCGCAGCAAATCGCCCCGCAGCGTGCCCGTGTTGGGCGCAACGGCGACCTGGCGGGTGCCCTCGATGAACGCGGCCAGCACCAGTTCGGCCTTAGACGGCCAGCGCCGATACACCGTGGCCTTGCTCGCGCGCGCGGTGGCCGCCACGGCGTCGACCGTCAACCCGTCGTACCCGTGTTGCTGCAGCAGCTGCAACGTCACCGCGAGCAACTCGGTTTCCCGCGGCGACCACGGCGAGGGCTGCGCGGCGCGATCGGAAATCTGGGTCACAGTGCCTACCATAAGCTCTTTTGAGTAGTACAGACCGTTACCGTACCGCTGCCGGCAAGCCGCCAACCGCGGATCAGAGTTCTAGCTCGCATCCGTCGCGAACACATCCGCACCGTCGAGCACGCCTAGACGCTGATCTCGCCCTCCGCCGCCGACAGGGCGATATCGCCTCGGAAATGGCTGCCGGGCAATCGAATTGAACTCAGAATGTCGTATGCGTTGCTGCGGGCGGCGGACAGGTCGGCGCCGGTGCCCACCACGGATAGCACGCGCCCGCCCGACGAGACGATCGCGGCGTCGTCGCGACGCGCCGTTCCGGCGTGCAGCACACCCGCGGCCTCGGAGCCGACGACGACGTCTCCGACCCGGGGGCGTCCGGGATAGTTTTCGGCGGCCAGGACCACCGTTACGGCGGCACCGGCACGCCAGCGCAGCTCGCCGAAGTCGGCCAGCGCGCCGGCGCCGGCGGCATAGAGTAGCTGCCCAAGCGGTGAGTCCAACAGGGCAAGCACGGCCTGCGTCTCCGGATCGCCGAAGCGGCAATTGAATTCGACCACCGCTGGCCCGTTCCTGGTAATCGCGAGTCCGATATACAGCAATCCGGAGAACGAACTTCCACGCCGAACAAGCTCGGCGGCAACGGGTTCGGCGATCTGGCTGACGATTTCGCGGTACACGTCGTCGGGAAGCCACGGCAGCGGCGCGTAGGCGCCCATGCCGCCGGTATTGGGTCCGGTATCACCCTCGCCGACGCGCTTGAAGTCCTGCGCCGGCAACATCGGCACCACGGTGCTCCCGTCGACGACGCAGAACAACGACACCTCGGGGCCGTCGAGATAGGACTCCAGCAGCACCGGGTGGCCCGCCTCGAGCAGCCCTGCGGCGTGGGCACGCGCGGCATCCCGATCCGGAGTCACCACCACGCCTTTGCCGGCGGCAAGGTGGTCGTCCTTCACCACCCAGGCGGGGTCACCGGCCGGAGGTCCGAACCGGTCCAGGGCGGCATCTAAACGGGCAGGGCTATCAATGATTTCGCTGGTGGCGGTGCGCACGCCGGCCGCGGCCATCACCTCCTTGGCGAACGCCTTGGACCCTTCGACTTGAGCGGCGTCCCTACTGGGCCCGAAGCAGACGATGCCGGCGGCCCGCACGGCGTCGGCGACCCCCAGCACCAGCGGCAACTCCGGACCGATGACGACCAGGTCCGCGCGGACCTGGCGCGCCAGGGCGACGACGTCCTCGCCCGAGGTGATGTCGACGTCGTGCTGCTCGGCCAGCCGGGCGGTGCCGGCGTTGCCGGGAGCGATCGCCAGCCCCGTGACCTGCGGGTCTCTGCGAAGCGCCAGCAGCAGCGCATGTTCACGGGCACCGGATCCGATCACCAGGACGCGCACGACACGTCACTTTAGCGGGCCGACTAGTCGCGCTGGCCGCCTGAGTGCATCTTCAGCGCGCCTTCGACGTTGGCCTTCTTGTCCTCGCCGGCGCCCTTCGCCGCGGCCTTCTTCCGCTTCGCCACGACGGCGTCGACCGCGCCGTTGAGCGCCGAACCCAGCGGGAAGCCGAGATAGTGGGTCAGGAAGACGGCCATCTCCTTGAGTTCGGTCTCGGTGAGTTCCTCGTTGAGCAGCGCGGCGTTGATCTGAATCTCGGCCAGGTCGCGATTTCCGACGGCCGTGACCGCCGTCAGGGTCATGATGCGCTTGTCGCGCATCGACAACCCCGGGCGCGTCCAAATGCTGCCGAACAGGTGGTCGACGGTCAGGTCGAAGTACGCGTCGCCCTCGATGTTGGGCATCTCCCAGCCGTAGACCTCGTTCATCTTCTCGAGGCCCTTGCGGCGCAGCTCGTCCATTACGTCTCTTTCTCTGTGTGCGGTACCCCAAGACCGGGTGCCAGTCGCTCAAGCGCCAGCTTAGCCAGCGGCAGGTCGACCGACGCCGCCTCGCCCAAAGCCAGCGCCAGGCTCAGGTCCTTCTCCCCCAGGCCACGGGTGTGCAGGAAGGGCTGGTACAGGAAGTTGTCCGGCTCAAGGTCTTTCATGTTCTCGCGCACGATGATCGCCCCGGGGCCGCTCGTGAGGGCGTCGGTATGACGCACCACCCTGCCGAGTGCCTGCAGATCCAGCCCGGCCGCCTCGGCCAGCTTCATGGCCTCGCACGCCGCCGCATACGAGGTGAACGTCAACATGTTGCGGGCCAACTTCATTCGGGTACCCGCACCCGGCTCACCGGCATGGATGACCAGCGACGCCCAGTGTTTGAATGCTGGTTTGATCCGCTCGTACACCTCACGGTCGGCGCCCACCATGGTGGCGAGCTCGCCTTTCGCGGCGGCAGCCGCGCCACCGCTGACCGGCGCATCGACGATATGGATGCCCCGCTGTTTGAGTTCGCCGGCGAGTTCGACGGCGGTGGCGTCGCTGATCGTCGAGTGGATCGCGATGACCGTTCCGGGCTTGGCGTGTGCCGCCAGCTCGCCGACGACCTCACGCACCTGCGCATCGTCTAAGACGGTGACATGAATGATGTCGGCGGCGGCAACGTCGGCGACGCTGTCGGCGAGGCTGGCGCCGGCCTCGGCCAGCGGCGTCATCGCCTCGGTTCGGATGTCGTAAACCGTCACCCCGCCCGGCCATTCGGTCATCTTCGTGGCCATCGGCGCGCCCATGTTGCCGAGACCGATATATCCGAGCTTCGCTTGTTGACTCATGATCGAATCACCTGTCCGCCGTCGACGTTGAAGATCTGCCCGGTGATCCAGGCGGCCTCGTCGGAGAGCAAGAACAGGCACATCCCGACCAGATCCTCGGGAGTTCCCATGCGCGACAAGGGAAGACCTTTGACGATGTCGTCCACAATCTCCTTGGGGGTAGTAGTCCGGTTGGCCTCGGTGTCGATGGGGCCGGGCGCGATCGCGTTGATCCGGATTTTCTGGCCGCCAAGTTCGCGGGAGAGCTGTTGGGTCAGGCCGTTGATACCGACCTTGGCCAGGCCGTAGAAGTTGGCGTACAGCCACGCGGCGGTGGATGACTGGTTGACGATCGCACCGCCGCCGCGCTTGGCCATCTTCTTGTACACCGCGCGGGTGCACCACAGCGCGCCGTCGAGATTCACGCTCATGAACTTCTTGTAGTACTCGGGGTCGACGGTCAGCAGGAAGTCCAGCTTCATGCCCCCGAAAATGGCGGCGTTGTTGACGAGGTAGTCGATCCCGCCGAACTCGGCCAGGGTGCGGTCGGCCATCGCCTTGGCCGACGCCGGGTCGGAAACGTCGACCGGAACGGCCAGCGCCGTGCCGCCGTCGGCGACGATCTGCTTTGCCACGCCCTCGGCCGCCTCGGCATTGATATCGGCCACCACCACCGCGGCGCCCTCACGGGCCAGCGCCTCCGCGTACGCCTGACCGATACCGCCACCGGACCCGGTGACAATGGCAACTTTGTCTTCGAATCGCATGCTTCGAGCTCCTCTAGTTAGCCTTTTAGTTAGCGGCGGTCGCAATGGTCTTGGTTTCCAAGTACTCCTCGAAACCGGCCAGGCCCATCTCGCGACCGTTCCCGGACTGCTTGTAACCACCGAATGGTGCGTCGGCCGAATACCAGACGCCGCCATTGACATTGATCGTGCCCGCCCGGACCCGCGCGGCAACACTGGCCGCCCTATCCGGGTCAGTGCCAAACACGCTGCCCGACAAGCCATATGGCGAGTCGTTGGCAATGCGCACGGCGTCGTCGTCGCCGTCGTGCGGAATCACCGTCAGGACCGGGCCGAAGATCTCCTCGCGCGCGCAGCGAGCGTCGTTGCCCAGTCCCGCGATCACGGTGGGCTCGATGAAGAAACCGACTTCACGGTCGGCCGGTCGGCCTCCTCCGCACGCAAACGTCCCGCCCTCGGCGATCGCCGAGTCGAGATAGCCCTGCACCCGATCGCGCTGCCGGGCCGAGATCAGTGGCCCGCAAACGGTTCCGGGGTCGGTGGGGTCGCCGGGCTTGATTCCCGCCATCGTTGCGGCCGCGATGGAGACGGCCTCGTCATACCGCGCCCGCGGCACCACCAGCCGCGTGGTGATCGCGCATCCCTGCCCCGCGTGCATGCAGACCGAGAACCCCGCCACGCCCACCGCGCCGCCCAAGTCGGCGTCGTCAAGCACGATGAACGCCGACTTGCCGCCCAGCTCGAGGAAGACCTTCTTGATGGTCGCGGCGCCGTCGGCCATTACGCTGCGACCGGTAGCCGTCGACCCGGTGAACGAAACCATGTCCACCCGAGGGTCTTTGGCCAACAGCGCGCCAACGCCGTGATCGCTGGAGGTCACGATGTTGATCACACCGGGCGGAAAGTCGGTATGTTCGGCGATGAGTTCCCCCAGCACCGCGGCGCACCAGGGCGTGTCCGGGGCGGGCTTCAAGACGACGGTGTTCCCCGCGGCCAGCGCCGGCCCGATCTTGGCGAGGTTGATCTGATGGGGAAAATTCCACGGGGTGATGGCGCCGACGACACCGACGGGCTCACGGGCGATGGTGCGCCGGGTCCGGATACCCAGCGGCGACGCCTCGCCGAGATCCTGCTTGTACACATACGATTCGGCCGTATCCGCCGCGAACGCCAGGTCGTTGACCGGGACCTCGAGCTGAGCGATCGCGGTGAGCATCCGCGGCGCACCGACTTCGGCGATGGTCAAGTCGCGCAGCTCCTCGAGGTGCTGCTGCATCGCTTCGCGCAGCTGCCGCACGCACCGCACCCGCAGCTCGGTGTTGCGGGACCAGTCCGTGTCGTCGAAAGCCCGCCGCGCCGCATCGATCGCGCGGCCCATGTCGTCGGCGTCGGCGTCGGCGGCGACTCCCAGCACCTCCTCGGTTGCCGGATTGACGGTCGGGAACGTCCCCGCGCTGCCGGGCGACATCTTGCCGTCGATGAACAGTTCGCTCACGCCGTCGGCCAACAACGCCATGTCTCCCGCTCCCGCCTGTCAAATAAGTGGACACCTGTCCGGTATTGCCGTATCGAACGATAGCCGCCCGGCCGTCCGAGTTGCAAGAGCCGATCCCGAGAATCGGTCAATATACTTTATTAAGCTGCGTATTTATCCATCGGACTTGCTTCGCATCGCGGACATCCGATAGTTTGGACATGTGTCCAGCGATGCACTGGTTACCGTCGGATCCGACGCCGAGCGCCAGACCGGAGAACCCCTGCGCAACCGCCGCCAGGAGGAGACCTTCCGCAAGGTGCTCGCCGCCGGCATCGAAACCCTGCGCGAAACGTCGTACGCCGACCTGACGGTGCGCGCGGTGGCGGCCCGCGCCAAGGTGGCCCCGGCCACCGCCTACACCTACTTCTCGTCGAAGAACCACCTGATCGCCGAGGTCTACCTCGACCTGGTGCGGCGGGTCCCGTACTTCACCGACGTGAACGAGCCCATGCAGACCCGGGTGGACAAGGCGTTGCGCCACCTGGCCCTGGTGGTCGCCGACGAACCCGAGGTCGCCGCGGCGTGCACGGCGGCGCTGCTATCGGGGGGCACCGACCCCGCGGTGCGGTCCGCGCGCGACCGCATCGGCGCCGAAATCCATCGGCGCATCACCTCGGCGATCGGGCCGGACGCCGACCCGCGCACGGTGTCCGCGCTTGAGATGACGTTCTTCGGCGCGCTGGTCAACGCCGCCAGCGGCGCCTACACCTATCACCAGATCGCCGACCGCCTCGGTTATGTCGTCGGCCTCATTCTGCCGACGCCGTCCAACGACGATGCGGGCCGCGGCGCGGCCCGAGGAGAAGTTGGACAGTTGCCGCAGGGAGGAGACCAATGACCGTACAGACCGAAGACCCGATCCTGGACCCGTACGACTACGAATTCCACGAAGATCCGTACCCGTATTACCAGAGGCTGCGCAACGAGGCCCCGCTGTACCGCAACGAGGAACTGAAGTTCTGGGCGTTGTCGCGGCACCAGGACGTATGGGAAGGCTTTCGCAACAGCACGTCGCTGTCCAACCGCGACGGCGTGTCGCTGGACCCGGTGTCACGTGGGCCGCACGCGTCAAAGACGATGTCGTTTTTGGCGATGGACGATCCCGCCCATCTGCGCCTGCGCACCCTGGTGTCGAAAGGCTTTACGCCGCGCCGGATCCGGGAGCTCGAACCGCGGGTCACCGAGCTCGCCGTCCAGCACCTCGACGCCACGCTGGCGAAGGCGGCCTCGGGACCCGTCGACTATGTCGCGGAATTCGCCGGCAAGCTGCCCATGGACGTCATCTCCGAACTGATGGGCGTGCCGTCGGCCGACCGCGACCGCATCCGCGCCATGGCCGACGGCGTGATGCACCGCGAGGACGGCGTCAACGACGTGCCGGCTTCGGCGATCGAGGCGTCGATCAACTTGATCGTCTACTACCAGGAGATGATCGCCGAGCGCCGCAGGAAGCCGACCGACGATCTGACCTCGGCGCTGCTGGATGCCGAGATCGACGGCGACCGGCTCACCGACGAGGAAATCCTCGGGTTCATGTTCCTGATGGTCATCGCCGGCAACGAGACCACCACCAAACTCCTTGCCAATGCGGCCTTTTGGGGTCACAAGAATCCCGATCAACTGGCCCCGGTCTACGCCGATCCGTCTCTGGTGCCGCTGTGGGTCGAGGAGACCCTGCGTTATGACACGTCCAGCCAGATCCTGGCCCGCACCGTGTCCTCGGAGCTGACCCTTTACGGCACCACGATCCCCGAGGGCGACGTGCTGCTGCTGCTGCCCGGGTCGGCCCATCGCGACGAGCGGGTGTTCGACAACCCCGACGACTACGTGATCGGGCGCGACATCGGGCCCAGGCTCCTGAGTTTCGGTAGCGGCGCGCATTTCTGCCTGGGCGCGCACCTGGCCCGGATGGAAGCACGGGTGGCGCTGACCGAATTGGTCAAGCGAATCCGCGGATATGAAGTCGACGAGGCCAACGCCGTCCGCGTCCACTCCAGCAATGTCCGCGGGTTCGCTCACCTGCCGATCAGCGTGGAGGTGTACTGAATGCCCCGCTTCGAACCGCATCCGGGCCGCCGTCCCGCAATCGTTGCCGGCGCATCGTCGGGGATCGGGGCGGCGACCGCCGTCGAGCTTGCCGCGCACGGCTTTCCGGTCGCGCTGGGCGCGCGGCGCGTCGAGAAGTGCCAGGAGATCGTCGAGTCGATCCACGCCGACGGGGGTGAGGCGATCGCGCTGCCGCTCGACGTCACCGACGCCGACTCCGTCAAGGGATTCGTGCATCAGGCCACCGATCGGCTCGGCGACATCGAGGTCATGGTCACCGGCGCGGGCGACACCTACTTCGGGCGGCTGCACGAAATCGACTCCGAGACCTTCGAATCGCAGATCCAGATCCATCTGATCGGCGCCAACCGGTTGACCACCGCGGTGCTGCCCGGCATGGTCGAGCGTCGGCGGGGCGACCTCATCTTCGTGGGTTCCGATGTCGCGCTGCGCCAGCGGCCGCACATGGGCGCCTACGGTGCCGCCAAGGCCGGGCTGGTGGCCATGGTCACCAACCTGCAGATGGAGCTCGAGGGAACCGGCGTGCGAGCGTCGATCGTGCACCCCGGCCCCACCAAGACCGCGATGGGCTGGAGTCTGCCCGCTGAGGCGATCGGCCCGGCGCTCGAGGACTGGGCCAAGTGGGGCCAGGCGCGCCACGACTACTTCTTACGGGCGTCCGACCTCGCCCGCGCGATCACGTTCGTCGCCGAGACGCCCAGGGGCGGCTTCGTGGTCAACATGGAACTGCAACCCGAGGCGCCCCTGAGCGCGACGAAGGACCGCCAGCAACTCAAATTGGATGAGAAGGCAATGGATTCATGACAACCGCCATCGTGCCGCGGGTTTCCGGCGGCGAAGACGAACACGGTCACCTCGAAGAGTTCCGCACCGACCCGATCGGCCTGATGCAGCGCACTCGCGACGAGTGCGGGGACGTGGGTTGGTTCCAGTTGGCGGACAAGCACGTCACCCTGTTGTCCGGCGCCGGGGCCAACGAGTTCTTTTTCCGTTCCGCCGACGAGGATCTCGACCAGGCCGAGGCCTACCCGTTCATGACGCCGATCTTCGGCAAGGGTGTCGTCTTCGACGCCAGCCCCGAGCGGCGCAGGGAGATGCTGCATAACTCGGCGCTGCGCGGCGAACACATGAAGGGACACGCGGCCACCATCGAGCGCGAAGTGCACCGCATGATCGAAAACTGGGGCGACGAAGGCGAAATCGACCTGCTCGACTTTTTCGCCGAGTTGACCATCTACACCTCGACGGCGTGCCTCATCGGCACGAAGTTCCGGGATCAGCTCGACTCCCGGTTCGCGCACTTCTATCACGAACTCGAGCGCGGCACCGATCCGCTGTGCTACGTCGACCCGTATCTGCCGATCGAGAGCTTCCGGATCCGCGATGAAGCGCGCGTGGGGCTGGTTGCGCTGGTGCAAGAGATCATGAACCAGCGCATCGCCAACCCGCCCACGGACAAGGGCGACCGCGACATGCTCGACGTGCTGGTGTCGATTAAGGACGAGGAGGGCAACCCCAGGTTCTCCGCCGACGAGGTCACCGGCATGTTCATCTCGCTGATGTTCGCCGGACACCACACCAGTTCCGGCACCTCGGCGTGGACACTCATCGAACTCATTCGCCATCCCGACGTGTACGCCGAGGTGGTCAAGGAGCTCGACGACCTCTACGCCGACGGCCGGGAGGTGAGTTTCCATGCGCTGCGCCAGATCCCGAAGCTGGAGAATGTTCTCAAAGAGACGTTGCGGCTGCATCCGCCGCTGATCATTCTGATGCGGGTCGCCAAGGGCGAGTTCGAGGTCGAGGGCTTCCCGATACGCGAAGGTGATTTCGTGGCGGCGTCACCGGCTATCTCCAACCGGATTCCTGAGGACTTTCCCGATCCAGACAGCTTCGTGCCGCAACGCTACGAAGAACCTCGCCAGGAAGACCTGGTGAATCGTTGGACGTGGATTCCGTTCGGCGCCGGCCGGCATCGTTGCGTCGGTGCCGCGTTCGCCCAGATGCAGATCAAGGCGATCTTCTCGGTTCTGTTGCGCGAGTACGAGTTTGAGATTGCCCAACCGCCCGACAGCTATCGCAACGACCATTCGAAGATGGTGGTGCAGCTGGCTCGGCCCGCCAAGGCGCGCTACCGCCGCCGTAAGTAAGACCGGAGGGTGACGATGGGTTATCGAGTGCGGGCCGACCTGGATCTGTGCCAGGGGCATGCGATGTGCGAACTGGAGGCGCCCGACTATTTCCGGGTGCCCAAGCGCGGCAAGGTCGAAATCCTTGACGCCGAGCCACCCGACGACGCCCGTGGCGAGATCGAGCAGGCCGTGATCGCCTGCCCCACCCAAGCGCTGTCCATCAAGGCGCTGTCCAACAAGGAAGAAGGAGAGTAACCGTGGCGGAAAGGCCGGAGTTCTCGCGCTCGGAACTCGACGAATGGGTGCAGTCCTGGCTCAAGGCGAACAAGGACTGCGAGAAGGCGGGCGACTGGAAGCCGCTGGCGGAGTTTTACGCCCCCGACGCCACGTACGGCTGGAACATCGGGCCCAAGGAAGACGTGATGTGCGTCGGGATCGACGAGATCCGCGATATCGCGCTCGGCGTGGAAATGGAGGGCCTCGAGAACTGGCAGTACCCCTACCAGAAGGTCCTCGTCGACGACCGCCAGGGTGAGATCGTCGGTTTCTGGAAGCAGGTCGTCTTCGACGGGGAGGGCGGCCAGCAGGAGATCTACGGGATCGGCGGCAGCTGGTTTCGGCTCAACGCCGACAAGCTCATCGAGTGGCAGCGAGACTTCTTCGACTTCGGTCACGTTCAGGCGCTGTACCTGGACCTGATGAAGGCCGGCAAGCTCTCCAAGGGCATGCAGAAGCGGATCGAGCGCAGCCTCGCCGGTGAGAAGCTCCCCGGCTACTACCCGCTGGGGAAAACGCCCGTCCCGATCTGGTGAGCCGGACCAACCAAGCGTTTGGTTAGTGGCACGCGCTATGCTGGCGCGAAAGGGGTGCCCTGTGGCACTCGTCACCACCGCTGCCGGGCATGATGGGCCGGCAGTCTCAATTCAAAGGCGAAATGGGGTCAGGTCCAACGTGAAGACAAAAGGCGCACTGATCTGGGAATTCAACCAGCCGTGGTCCATCGAGGAGATCGAGATCGGCGACCCGCACAAAGACGAGGTCAAGATCCAGATGGAAGCGGCGGGCATGTGCCACTCCGACCATCACCTGGTCACCGGCGGCATCCCGATGGCGGGCTTCCCGGTGCTTGGCGGCCACGAGGGTGCCGGCATCGTCACCGAGGTCGGACCCGGCGTGGAGGACATCGCCCCGGGCGACCATGTGGTGCTGTCGTTCATCCCGTCCTGTGGTACCTGTCCGACGTGTCAGGCGGGCCTGCGCAACCTGTGCGATCTGGGGGCCGGGCTGCTGGGCGGCGCGGCGGTATCCGACGGCACCTTCCGCATCCAGTCCCGCGGGCAAAACGTCTTCCCGATGACGCTACTCGGCACGTTCTCGCCCTACATGGTCGTGCACCGCAGCTCGGTGGTGAAGATCGACCCGTCGGTGCCCTTCGAGGTCGCCGCGCTGGTGGGCTGCGGCGTCACCACCGGCTACGGTTCGGCGGTCCGCACCGCCGACATCCGGCCGGGCCAAGACGTCGCCATCGTGGGCATCGGCGGGGTCGGCATGGCCGCGCTGCAGGGTGCCGTCGCCGCCGGCGCCCGCTACGTCTTCGCGATCGACCCGGTGGAGTGGAAGCGCGACCAGGCCCTGAAGTTCGGCGCCACGCACGTCTACCCGGACATCAACGCCGCGCTGATGGGCATGGCCGAGGTCACCTACGGCCTGATGGCCCACAAGGTAATAGTCACGGTGGGCGAGCTGCAGGGCGCCGACGTCGACAGCTACCTGAACATCACCCAAAAGGGCGGCACCTGCGTGCTGACCGCCATCGGCAGCCTGCTGGACACCAACGTGACCCTGAACCTGGCGATGTTGACCCTGATGCAGAAGAACCTGCAGGGCACCATCTTCGGCGGCGGCAACCCGCAGTACGACATCCCGCAGCTGCTGTCGATGTACAAGGCCGGCAAGCTCAACCTCGACGACATGATCACCCGCCAGTACCGGCTGGAGCAGATTAACGACGGCTATCAGGACATGCTGGACGGCAAGAACATTCGCGGGGTCATCCGGTACACAGACGCCGACCGGTAGGCTCAGCCATGACCCAAACCGTCGACTCCCCGGCACTGACCGCATCGCAATGCTCGTGGCGGTGCGTACAAGCCCACGACCGGGAGGGCTGGCTGGCGCTGATGGCCGACGACGTCGTGGTCGAGGACCCGATCGGCAAGTCGGTCACGAATCCGGACGGTACCGGGGTGCGGGGCAAGGAGGGCGTAGCGGCCTTCTACGACAACAACATCGCCGCCAATCAGCTGACCATCACCTGCGAGGAGACGTTCCCGTCGAGCTCCCCCGACGAGATCGCTCATATTCTGGTGCTGCACAGCAAGTTTGAGGGCGGGTTCACCAGCGAGGTGCGTGGGGTGTTCACCTATAAGGTCAACGACGCGGGGCTGATCACCAACATGCGGGGGTACTGGAACCTCGACATGATGCAGTTCGGCAAGGAAGAGTGAAACCCGGGCCGTGCTGAAATCACTTGTGCCACTTTAATTCCAGTGGTCACTGCGGCCAGCGCTGATCGGTTACAACGCCACCGTCGTGAACGCGATGCCGGTGCCGAAGTTGGCCAGGCCCGAGTCAAAGCCGCTGATATCGCCGGACGGGAACGGCATCCCGGATATTGTTATCGGGCCCGTGACGCCGGTGTTGAAGAAGCCCGACATATTGCCGTTATCAAGTGAACCGCCGGTCGCCGTATTGAAGAAGCCCGAGATGAGGTGGTTCGCACCGGTGCTGCCGCTGGCCGAGTTGAAGAAGCCCGACATCAGACCGCCCGTGTTTCCAAAGCCCGAGTCCCCGATACCGTAGTTGTTGAAGCCCTCGCGTTAGGACGAGATGGCAGTTGGAGTTCGTGGTCGCTGACAGTGCGGCAAACACGATGTAGTGGGTCAACATATGCTGGGGCCATGGCGTCGATCTTCACCAAGATCATCAACCGTGAACTGCCCGGCCGCTTCGTCTACGAGGATGACGACGTCGTCGCGTTCCTGACGATTGAGCCGATGACACAAGGCCACACGTTGGTGGTGCCGCGCGACGAGATCGATCAGTGGCAGGACGTCGACGGCGCCGCGTTCGCCCGCGTCATATCGGTGAGCCAGCTGATCGGCAAGGCCGTGTGCAAGGCGTTCGGAACCGAGCGTGCCGGGGTGATCATCGCCGGGCTGGAAGTGCCCCATCTGCACGTCCACGTGTTCCCCACCCGCAGCCTGGGCGACTTCGGCTTCGCCAACGTCGACCGCAACCCGTCGCCGAAATCCCTCGACGAGGCGCAGGCCAAGATCAAGGCGGCGCTGGCGCAACTGGCGTGAGCGGGTCGAACCAGCCTTAAACGGACGCCGGCACCTCAGTCACGCGGGGCAGGGTGACACGGAAGCAGCAACCCTCGCCGGGCGCGGTTTTCACGCTGACCAAGCCGCCGTGCGCGCGCACCAACGAGTCCACGATGGAGAGCCCGAGTCCGGTGCCGCCGCTGGCCCGCGCCCGTGACGCGTCGGTGCGGTAGAACCGCTCGAACACCCGCGACGCATCCTGCGGACTCATGCCGGGACCCTTGTCGGCCACTTCGAGGACCGTGTCGTCGCCTTCGGTGCCGACCCGAATGATGACCTCGGCGCTCGCCGGGGTGTGCTGCAGGGCATTTGCAACGAGGTTGCTCAGCACCTGCCGAATGCGTGGTTCGTCGCCGACCACCTCCGGGGTGCCGGGACCGTCGAAGACCTCCATGCCGACGGTGCGCTTGGGGTCGATCGCCTGCGCGTCGTGCACGGCATCGCTGGCCAGCGCCAGCATGTCCACTCGCTGGTGTTCCAGCGGTCGTTGCACGTCGAGCCGGGCCAGCAGCAGCAGGTCGTCCACGAGCAGGCCCATCCGGCTGGCTTCGCTCTCGATCCGCGACAACAGCATGGCCACGTCCCGGGCGGCACCCTGGCGATACAGTTCCGCGAAGCCGCGGATGGTCGTCAGCGGGGTACGCAGTTCGTGGCTGGCGTCGGTGATGAACCGTCGCATCCGTTCCTCGGAACCGCGGGCCTTGTCGGCCGAGGACACCGAGGAAGCCACGGCTTGCTGAATCTGGGTCAGCATTCCGTTGAGCGCCAACGAAAGTTGGCCCACCTCGGTGCGGGGATCGCGTTCCGGAACCCGGCGGTCCAGCTGGCCCGCGGCGATCGCGGCTGCGGTGTGCTCGACTTCGGACAGCGGCCGCAGGCTGCGGTTCACCACCACGAAGCTCGCGATCCCGACGACGACCAGTACCGCTACCCCGATGCCGACCTGCAACAAGACCAGGGAGCTGACCGTGTGCTGGACGTCGGACAGATCGATCGCGACGGTGATAACGCCGTTCGGTCCCCGCACCGACACCGCGCGCCACTGGATGTCGGAGCCGTTGACCGAGGGCAGCGTCGTCGGATTGGGGCCCACATCGTTATTACGCGGCAATGCCGGTTCGGCGTTGCGGTCGTTGATGGCGGTAAATGGGGCGCCGTTGGTGCCGATGCCGCGCACGTAGAACTTCGACGGCGGTCGGCCGGGGTCAGGGCCTTCGTACGGGGTCGGTGACTGCCGCCGCGGGGCCTGTGCCCAGCCGCGGGAGGCCTCGAGCAAAGTCTGGTCGATCCGGCCGATCAGGACGTGATGCAGGATGGAGGTCACAGCGAAGCCGGAGAACGCCAGACCGCAGGCGACAAGCGCCAGGGTCGCGGCCACCAAACCCACCCGTAGTGGCAATCCGCGTCGAACTTGATCGGCCATCGTCGTACTCTCCGCTACCGCGGCTCCCGCAGCACATAGCCCACCCCGCGCAAGGTGTGCAGCAGCCGCTTCTCGCCCGTGTCGATCTTTCGACGCAGATACGACACGTAGGACTCGACGACATTGACGTCGCCGCCGAAGTCGTAACGCCAGACGTGGTCGAGGATTTTGGGTTTGCTCAACACCGTGCCCGCATTGATCACAAAGTAGCGAAGCAGCGTGAATTCGGTCGGCGACAGCGACACCGGTTGGCCGGCCTTCCACACTTCGTGAGTCTCTTCGTCGAGTTCGATATCGGCGAACGTCAGGCGGGCACTGCGAGGTTCCGCCCCGCCCTTGCCGGTACGCCGGAGTATGACCCGCAGCCGGGCGACAACCTCCTCTAGGCTGAACGGTTTCGTGACGTAGTCATCGCCGCCAAGGGTCAGGCCCGCGATCTTGTCCTGCAGGGAGTCGCGGGCCGTCAGGAACAACGCCGGGGCGTCGATGCCGTCGGCACGCAGCCGCCGCAGCACCCCGAAGCCGTCCATCCCGGGCATCATCACGTCGAGGATCACCGCGTCGGGGCGGGCGTCACGGGCGCGATCCAGGGCCTGGGCTCCGTTGGTTGCGGTATAGACCTCAAATCCCTGGAACTTCAGGCTGACCGAGAGCAGTTCGACAATGTTCGACTCATCGTCGACGACGAGGACGCGAGCCTCCGGTTTGGTGTCGTTTGGGGTAGCCGCTGTCATGAGGTCACTTCAATCCTTTTGCTTGAATTGTCTGAGCTTTACCTTCAGAATCGTTGTGTAATTCCTGAGAGGTCGATGCCAACACTCTGCTAGCAGTCTGCCAGGTATCATCGCATGAGCTTGGAACGGGTGGGGGTTTAGCGGGGCGGGTTGTGCATAGACTCGGGGACATGAATTTCGCCAAAGGCATCGTGTCGCTTGCGACCGCCCCCGCGCGCGTCGGGCTTGCGGCCGCTGACGCGAGCTTGAACGTCGCGTCCGCGGCGGTGGGGGTGGCGAAGCGAACGCTGGGTGACGCCGGGGGTGGCGCCGGGACGAACGCGATGACGTCCATGCTGGGGATTGACGACGCGATCATTCGCGCCAACCGGTTGGCCCGGCTGCTCGACGACGACGCGCCGCTGGGACGTGCGGTGGCGCCCGACGGGCCGATGGATCGATTGCTGCGCCCGGGCGGGGTGGTGGACCTGCTCACGTCGGAGGGCGGTTTGCTCGACCGGCTCACCGCGCAGGGCGGCGGGCTGGAGCGCGCGCTGAAGCCCGGCGGACTGGCCGATCAACTGCTCGCCGAAGACGGATTGATCGATCGGGTGCTGTCCGATGACGGTTTCGCCGAGCGGCTGCTTGCCGAGGGCGGGTTGATCGACAAGCTGACCGCCAAGCATGGCCCGCTGGACCAGCTCGCCGGCGTCGCCGACACCCTGGCTCGATTGACACCCGGGATGGAAGCGCTGGAGCCCGCCATTTCCACCCTGCAGGACGCCGTCATGGCGCTGACCATGGTGGTCAACCCGCTGAGCAACATCGCCGAGCGCTTCCCGTTCCCGGGCCGTCGCATGCCGCGCCGCTCGTCATCACGGCCGGTGCCCTCAACGCGCATCATCGAAAGCGATGAATGACCGGCTAGGCTTGCAGCCGATTTACCCGGCCTCCTTAGCTCAGTGGTAGAGCACTCGCCTTGTAAGCGAGCGGTCGTCAGTTCAATCCTGAC
>CAWEIY010000002.1:0-814890 GCA_963809285.1 uncultured Actinomycetota bacterium
GGGCCATTTCCGCTGGTAGCGGGGACAGGATTCGAACCTGCGACCTCTGGGTTATGAGCCCAGCGAGCTACCGAGCTGCTCCACCCCGCGTTGGTAAATTCAAGGTTACCGAAGACCTGTCATGACGGCCAAATCGAGGGTTGACCAGGGCTGACGGAAGATCCTCGCTAACGGCGTCAGTGCGAAGGCCGGTTCAGCCCGTATCGCTGCGCGATGTCGTCCATCCAGGCCGGCGTCCCGTAGGTCAGACCGTATTTGTCGGCCAGTTCCGCGAATTCGGGCAGCTCGTGTAAGACCTTGCCGGCCGGGTCGTTCGCGTGCTCGACGAGCAGCTCACCGAGCTCCCGGAAGTAGTTCTCGAACCCGCCCGGGGTGATGACCTCGATGATGCGGCCGGGCTCGCTGCCGGCGTTCCACATCGCGTGCATTTGACCGCGCGGCTTGGTGATGTAGCCACCAGGACCAAGGACTACCTCACTGTCATCGGAGCGGAAGCCGATCTCGCCCGCCAGCACGATCGAATGCTCGTCCTCGCGGGTGTGCCGGTGCGCCGCGGTGAGCAGGCCGACCTCAAACGGATGCTCGACGATGGACACCTCGCCGCCGTTCGTCTTGCCGGACAGCTTGAACACCGCCCCAAAACCAGGGAGGGCTACGTAATCCCCTTCCCCGGGCTGCACAACCGTAACTCCGATTTGATTCGCATCGGCCACCTGACATACCTCCCCATCCGGGTCGCACCAACTAAACCGCTTATGCTGCTTTGTTTTCCGCGTTTCAGGCGGCGGATCCGTTTGACAATGAACGCTATTCGGGCCAGGTGTTGTTCAGAATGATCTCGACGAAGTTGGCGCGCGCGAATCCGGGGTCGAAGTGCTGCAGCACGTCGTCGTTCATCGTACCGAAGGTGCTGTCCGGGCGGTGCTTCATCCCGTCGTTGAACGCCGCCAGAATGCGCCGCTTGAAGTCCGGGCGCGGATGGGCGGCGGTGACCGCGGCAAGGGCCTCGGGCGACAGATCGTCGCGGCCGATGCCCAACACGTCGGTTTCGACGCCGGCGGTGACCAAGGCGACTTCGGGCGCAAGGAACTCGGGTACCCCGGGGGTGGTGTGCAACGCAATGCCCAGCCACACCTTGTCGACGTCGGCTTTGTCGACGCCACGCTGCAGCAGGAACTCCCGCGCCGCGTTGGCGCCGTCTACCTCGAACCGCAGGGTGGAGGTGCGGTAGCGCTGGGTGAGGCCCAGGTCGTGAAACATCGCCCCGGCATAGAGCAGCTCCAGGTCTGGTTGCAGTCCGCGGCGGCGACCCTGCAGTGCGCCGAATAGGAACACCCGGCGGGAATGGTGGAAAAGCAAGTCGTCTTCGGCGTCGCGGACGAACTCGGTGATCTCGCGCACCAGCGCGGTGTCGGGTACGGCGATGTCGGCGATGGTGTCGGTCATGATGACCATGATCTCGTCTCCTTGGGTGGTCTTCTAGTGAGTTTGTCGGTTGGTGGGTTATTCGACCGTTGCCATTCGCGCCGTTCTTCCCACAAAAAGCGACACATGGTCTGATGGGCGTGGTCTGATGGGCTGGTGACCGACGCCCAAACGACGCCTCGCGTCGTGGTGATCGTGGTCTTTGACGACGTGACGATGTTGGATGTCGCGGGAGCAGGTGAGGTCTTCGCTGAAGCCAACCGCTTCGGCGCCGATTACCGGCTCAAGATCGCGTCGGTGGACGGGCGCGACGTCACGACCTCGATCGGGACGCGGATGGGTGTCACGGACGCTATTTCCACAATCGAGTCCGCCGACACCATCGTGGTCGCCGGCAGCGACAACTTGCCCCGGCGAGCGATTGATCCCGAGCTCGTGGCGGCGATCAAGTCAGCCGCGGCCCGGACCCGGCGTCTAGCCTCGATTTGCACGGGGTCATTCATCCTGGCGCAGGCCGGCCTGCTCAACGGCCGGCGGGCCACCACGCACTGGCATGATGCCGCGTTGTTCGCGCGGGCCTTCCCCGATATCACTGTCGAGCCGGACGCGATCTTCGTCCGCGACGGTGACGTCTTCACCTCGGCCGGGGTGTCGTCAGGCATCGACCTAGCGCTGGCGTTAGTCGAACTGGATTACGGAACCAAGCTGGTCCGTGACGTGGCTCGGTGGTTGGTCGTCTATCTCAAGCGGGCCGGTGGTCAATCGCAATTCTCGGTGTTGGTTGAAACCGATCCGCCGCCGGATTCGCCACTGAGGGTGGCCACGGATGCGGTCACCGCCGACCCCGGCGCCGACCACGGCGTAAAACGGCTTGCCGACCGGGCATCGCTGAGCACCCGCCAGCTGACGCGACTGTTTCAGGCCGAACTCGGGATGACTCCGGCACGCTACGTCGAGATGGTCCGTATCGATTTCGCGCGTGGCGCGCTCGACGCCGGCCGGTCAGTCGCAGATGCCGCGCGCCTGGCGGGTTTCGGCAGCACCGAAACGCTGAGACGGGTATTCCTCAACCACTTGGGCATCGCGCCCAAGGCCTACCGGGACAGATTCCGCACGGCCTGCGCGTGACCGCTCAAGTTTGAAAAGGCGCTCGCGGCCCTGGCTATCTGGTGCTGTTGTACTTGTTGATCGCGTCGTCGAGGCGCTGCAGCGCTGCGCCGTAGGCCGCGAAATCGCCCTTCTTCTGAGCGTCTTTCGCCGCGCCGAGGGCCGCCTGAATCTCCTGCAGGGCAGCGGCCTTGGCCGGGGACAACGTCACCGATCCGTCCGGAGAAGGCGGCGGCGCCGCCACGGGGGCCGGAGGTGCCGGCGCTACCGGTGCCCCCGGTACCGCGGCGGGCGCCGGTGGGCTGGCGGGCGGGTTCGGGCTCTGGGGTGCACCGACTTCGGTCGGTTGTATCCCGGTCGCGGTCGCGCCCGCGCCAGGCCCGAACAATCCGTTGAGAGCGTCACCGACGGTCGGGCCGTATCCGATTTTGTCGTTGTACATCATGGCCACCCGGATCAGGCGCGGGTACGACGAGGCCGCGTCGCTGGCTCCCGGGGAGGCGTAGACGGGTTCGACGTAGAGCAGCCCGCCCTGGCCCACCGGTAGCGTGAGCAAGTTGCCCCACCGGATCCGGTTCTGATTGTCGCGCCCGATCACGCCAAGGTCCTGGGACACGGCCGGGTCGGTGGTGATCGCGTTATTGGCCAGCTTCGGACCGTTGACCTGCCCCGGGATGGTCAGCACGGTGATCCTGCCGTACGTCGCGGGATCGGAGCTGGCGCTGATGTAGGCGGCCAGGTAGTCACGCTTGAACCTGTTCATCGCGCTGATCAACTGGTACGCGGCCGAATTATCGTTCTTCGCAATGTTTTTCGCGACGATGTAGTACGGCGGCTGATAGCTGCTGGCGGTCGGGTTGGGATCCAGCGGGACATCCCAGAAATCCGACGTGGAGAAGAACGTCACGGGGTCGTTGACGTGGTATTTGGCCAGCAGCATCCGCTGCACCTTGAACAGGTCTTCGGGATAACGCAGATGTTCGGCGAGCTCCGGCGTGATGGCGCTCTTGGGCTTCACGGTGCCGGGGAAGACCTTCATCCAGGCTTTCAGCACCGGATCCTGTTCGTCCTGCTGGTAAAGCGTGACGGTGCCGTCGTAGGCGTCCACCGTGGCCTTGACCGAATTTCGGATGTAGGAGACCTGCTTGTCGGGCGCCAGCCGGTTGGACGCCACCTCGGTGGAGTCGGCGGTGGCCGATTCCAGGGAGGTGAGTTCGGAGTACGGGTAGTTGTCCAACGTGGTGTAGCCGTCGATGATCCACACCAGTCGCTTGTTGACGATCGCCGGGTACACCGCACTGTCGGTCGTCAGCCACGGCGCCACCGCCTCCACGCGTCGCGCCGGGTCACGGTTGAACAGGATCCTGCTGTTGGAACCGATTACGTTGGAGAACAAGAAGTTTCGCTCGGCGAACTTGGCCGCGAACACGCTGCGGGATATCCAGCTGCCGACCGGAACTCCCCCGAGCCCGGTGTAGGTGTAGTTCTTTGTTTCGGTGTTGGTTTCGTAGTCGTACTCCCGGTCGTTGCCGTTGCGTCCGACGATCGCGTAGTCGGCGGAAGTGTTGGAGATGACGGGCCCGTAGTAGACGCGCGGCTGGTCCAGCGGTGCCGGTCCGTCGGATACCACGCTGCCGTTGGCGCCGACGACGTTGACCAGAAACTCTGGGTATCCACCGTTTTGGTTGGGGTCGTTGGCAATGCCACGCACCGTGTTGGCCGGCGACGCGATGAATCCGTTGCCGTGCGTGTAGACGGTGTGCCGGTTGATCCAGTCACGTTGGTTGTCGATCAGCCGGTCCGGGTTGAGTTCACGGGCCGCGACGACATAGTCACGCAACGCGCCGTTGCGGTCGAGGTAGCGATCGATGGACAGCTGGTCCGGGAAAGTGTAGAAGTTCTTGCCCTGCTCGAACTGGGTGAACGCCGGGCTGATGATCGTCGGGTCGAGCAGCCGGATGTTCGAGGTGGTCGCGCGGTCGGCGGCGACCTGCTGCGCGGTGGCCTGTCCGTCACCGGTGTAGTTGCGATACGCCACCACGTCGGACGTCAATCCATAAGCTTGCCGCGTTGCGGTGATGCTGCGGCCGATGTATTCGCTTTCTTTTTGCGCCGCATTGGGTCTCACGCTGATCTGCTCGACGATCAACGGCCATCCGGCGCCCACAATCAACGACGAGAGCAGCAACAACACCAGGCCGATGGCCGGAATCCGCAAGTCGCGCAGGACGACCGCGGAGAACACCGCGGCCGCGCAAATCAGCGCGATCGCCATCAGGATCAGCTTCGCCGGCAGCACGGCGTTGATGTCGGTGTAACCGGCGCCGGTGAACGGCTTACCGCCGCGGGTGTGCGACAGCAGCTCATAGCGGTCCATCCAGTAGGCAACAGCTTTGAGTAACACCAACAGGCCGACCAGGCTGACCAGTTGGATCCGCGCCGAGCGGCTCAGCACACCGGTGCGGCCGGACAACCGAATGCCACCAAAGATATAGTGCCCCAATACATTTGCCACGAAAGCCAGGAACATGGCCGCGAACACGTAGCTGAGCACGAGCCGGTAGAACGGCAGGTCGAATGCGTAGAAACCGAGGTCCTTGCCGAACTGGGGATCTCTGATGCCGAAATCTCCGCCATGCAAAAACAGCTGGATCCGCACCCAATAGCTCTGCGCAATGATGCCTGCCAGCAGGCCGATCGCCGCAGGGATTCCAATCCCAACCAACCGCAAGCGTGAAACCACGACGGTGCGGTAACGCGCCACTGGATCGTTGTTGTTACTCGGGACGAATACGGGCCGGCTGCGGTAGGCCAACGCAAGCCCGGCGAACACGATGCCGCCGACCAGCAGGCCGCCGACCAAAAAGACCACGATGCGGGTTACCAACACGGTGGTGAACACCGAGCGGTAGCCAAGCTCGCCGAACCATAGCCAGTCGACGTAGGCGTCGACCAGCCGCGGGCCGGCGAGCAGCAAGACGATCACACCCAGTGCGATCAGGATCAGAATCCGGCTACGCCGAGTTAGCTTCGGCATCCTTGCGGTGGGCCGCATCCCCACTGGCTACGCTCCCTGATCGATCGCCGCAGATTTTTCCAGACGGACACAACTCTACGCACCTCACACCGTCCCGCGGCGGGGCTAGCAACTTGGCGGCTGACCCCCCGACGCTATCGCGTGCAGAGCGTCGACCGCTTCGCCGAGCGTCTCGACCTTGACCAAGCGCAGGCCGGACGGATTGTCCGTGTTCGCCTCGTAGCAGTTCTTGGCAGGCACGAGGAACACGGTGGCTCCCGCCTCGTGGGCGGCGGCCATCTTATGTGTAATGCCGCCGATCTGGCCCACCTTGCCGTCGACCGAGATGGTGCCGGTGCCCGCGATGAACGTCGATCCGGCCAAGTCACCGGTGGTGAGCTTGTCGACGACCGCCAGGCTGAACATCAGTCCGGCAGAGGGGCCGCCCACGTTGGCGAGGTTGAAGTCGACGACGAACGGCGCCCAGGGCGCGTCGAGCACCGCGACACCCATGAATCCGTAGTCGCGGTCTTTGTTCGTACCCAACGTGATTTGCGCCACACCGGCCGGCTCGTTCTTGCGCCGATAATCGAGGGTCACCACCTGACCGGGTTTGGTGTTCTTCAGATATCCGGTGAACTGCTCGATATTGGCCACCGGGTCGCCGTTGACCGCGTCGATGGCATCGCCTGCCTTCAGCTTGCCCGCCGATGGACCGGGATCGGTGACGGTCGCGACCGTCACCGCGGCCGGGTACTGCAGAAATCCCAGCGCGGCATAAGCGGCGCTGTCCTCGGACTGCTTGAAGTCGGCGTTATTGGCCTTGTCAACTTCGTCCCGCGACTTGCCCGGCGGGTAGACGAGATCGCGCGGTACCAGCTGTTCCTGTCCCGAAAGCCACAGCGTCAGCGCTTCGCCCAGGGTCAGATCGTCGCGCTGGGACACCGTCGTCATGTTGAGGTGGCCCGTTGTCGGGTGGGTCTGGGTGCCTTCGATCGCGACCACCTGCTTGCCGTCGACCTCCCCGAGCGTGTCGAAGGTGGGGCCGGGTCCCAGCGACACAAACGGCACCGTCACCACCGCGAGCAACACGCCGAAAACCGCAATCGGCACCAGCGCGACGATCAAGGTCAGAATCCGCCTGTTCACGCCGCTTACCTTAGACGGACGCCGCCCGGCCTTGTTCAGCTACGAGCGTGACGGGAGTTCGCGCGTCCGGTTCCGGCGGTGAGTACCGTTGACGTCATGGCTGACCCGCCTTTCGGCTTCTCCTCCGGGGACGACCCGGACCGGGAGAAGCGCGAGAAGAAAGAGCCCGATCCTGCCTCGGGCGCGTCCGACCCGTTGGGCGCTTTCGGCATAAGCGGAGATTTCGGCATGGGCGACCTGGGGCAGATCTTCACCCAGCTGGGTCAGATGTTCAGCAGCGCGGGCACCATGACGGCCGGGGGCAAATCGTCGGGCCCGGTCAACTACGAACTGGCGCGGCGGGTCGCGTCGAGCTCGATCGGGTTTGTCGCGCCCATCCCCGCCACGACGAACAACGCGATCGCCGATGCGGTCCACCTCGCCGAGACCTGGTTGGACGGGGCGACGGCGCTGCCCGCGGGCACTTCCAAGGCGGTGGGCTGGAGCCCCAGCGATTGGGTCGACAACACCCTGGAGACCTGGAAGCGGCTGTGCGATCCGATGGCCGAGCAGATCGCGACGGTGTGGGCGTCTTCGCTGCCGGAAGAGGCCAAGAGCATGGCCGGCCCGCTGCTGTCGATGATGTCGCAGATGGGCGGCATGGCGTTCGGCTCGCAGCTTGGCCAGGCCCTGGGCCGCCTGTCCGGCGAGGTGCTGACCTCGACCGATATCGGTCTGCCGCTGGGCCCCAAGGGCGTGGCCGCGATATTGCCGGATGCCGTCGAATCGTTCACCGCCGGACTCGAGCAGCCGCGCAGCGAGATCCTGACATTTCTGGCCGCCCGTGAGGCCGCGCATCATCGGCTGTTCAGCCACGTGCCGTGGCTGTCGGCCCAATTGCTGGGCGCCGTCGAGGCGTACGCCAAGGGCATGCAGATCGACATGACCGGAATCGAGGAGCTGGCACGCGACTTCAATCCGGCATCGCTGTCCGATCCGGCGGCCATAGAAAGCCTGCTCGGCCAGGGAGTCTTCGAGCCAAAGGCGACGCCGGCGCAGACGCACGCGCTGGAACGGCTCGAGACGCTGCTGGCGTTGATCGAGGGCTGGGTCCAGGTGGTGGTAACCGCGGCCCTGGGCGACCGGATCCCGGGCGCGGCCGCGCTCAGCGAGACACTGCGCCGCCGCCGGGGTAGCGGCGGCCCGGCCGAGCAGACGTTCGCGACGCTGGTCGGCCTCGAACTGCGGCCGCGCAAGCTGCGGGAAGCCGCCGCGCTGTGGGAGCGTTTGACCGAAGCCGCCGGTGCGGACGCCCGCGACGGCATCTGGCAACACCCGGATCTGCTGCCCGGCGCGGACGACCTCGACGATCCCGCCGCCTTCATCGACCGCGTCATCGGTGGGGACACCAGCGGCATCGACGAGGCGATCGCCAAACTCGAGGACACCGGTACTGAAGACCCTGCCGGCGGTTCTGTGGATAACTGAGCGCGGCGTTCGCCGTCGGCGTGACAGTTTCAACCCATGCCGCCGGCCGGGCTTTCCCTGTATGCGCTCGATCCGGCGATGCCGGTGCTGCTGCGACCCGACGGCGCCGTCCAGGTCGGCTGGGATCCCCGCCGTGCCGTGCTGGTCCGTCCACCGGGCGGCCTGGCCGCTGCGGAGTTGGCCACACTGCTGAGGTCCATGCGGTCACCGACACCGGTATCCGAGTTGCAGCGACAGGCCGCCGACCGCGGGTTGAAGGACGCAGACGGCCTGACGAACCTCGTCGCGCAACTGGTGGGCGCTGGCGTCGCGACCGAATGTCGGCAATCCCGGGGCCGGGCGGCGTCGATCCGCATCCACGGCCGCGGGCCGCTGTCGGAGCTGCTCGTCGAGGCGTTGCGCTGCTCCGGGGCCCGCATTGCCCACAGCAGCCAGCCGCATGCCACCGTGTCGCACGGCGCCGCGGATCTGGTGGTGCTGACGGACTACCTGGTGGCCGACCCGCGCATGGTGCGCGACCTGCACAGCCGGGGCGTTGCGCACCTCCCGGTTCGGGTGCGCGACGGCACCGGCCTGGTGGGCCCACTGGTAATACCCGGAGTGACCAGCTGCTTGGGGTGCGCCGACCTGCACCGCAGCGACCGCGACGCCGCCTGGCCGGCCATCGCCGCCCAGCTGCGCGACACCGTCGGGGTGGCCGACCGGGCCACCCTGTTGGCGACCGCGGCCCTGGCGCTCAGCCAGGTGAACCGGGTGATCGCGGCGGTCCGCGGGCGTGAGACAGTGCCCGATCCGGCGCCGCCCCCGGCCCTCAACGCCACTTTGGAATTCGACATCAACGCCGGTTCCATCGTCGCGCGTCAATGGACCAAGCATCCGCTGTGCACATGCTCACGCCCCGGTTGTGGGCAGATCGACAGTACGGCGAGCTAACCGTCATGGATGATGGAGGCGTGGCAGACATCAAGCGCGGCCGCGCTGCGCGCAACGCGAAGCTGGCCAGCATCCCCGTCGGCTTCGCCGGTCGGGCGGCGCTGGGATTCGGCAAACGGTTGACGGGTAAGTCGCGAGACGAGGTCCAGGCCGAGCTGCTGGAGAAGGCCGCCCACCAGTTGTTCACCGTCCTGGGCGAGCTCAAGGGCGGGGCCATGAAGGTGGGTCAGGCCCTGTCGGTGCTGGAAGCCGCCATTCCCGAGGAGTACGGCGAGCCGTACCGCGAGGCACTGACGAAGCTGCAGAAGGACGCGCCGCCGCTGCCCGCCAGCAAGGTGCACCGGGTGCTCGACGCGCAGCTGGGCACCAAATGGCGGGACCGGTTCACTTCTTTCGACGACACCCCGGTTGCCTCGGCCAGCATCGGCCAGGTGCACAAGGCGGTGTGGTCGGATGGCCGCGATGTGGCCGTCAAGATCCAGTACCCGGGTGCCGACGAGGCGCTGCGCGCCGACCTCAAGACCATGCAGCGGATGGTCGGGGTGGTCAAACAGCTCGCGCCGGGCGCAGACGTGCAGGGCGTGGTCGACGAGCTGATCGCGCGCACCGAAATGGAACTCGATTACCGGCTGGAGGCCGACAACCAGCGCGCTTTCGCCAAGGCCTATCAGGACCACCCGCATTTCGCGGTGCCACACGTCGTGGCCAGCGCGCCAAAGGTCGTCGTCCAGGAATGGATGCAGGGCGTGCCGATGGCCGAGATCATCCGTAACGGAACCCCCGAGCAGCGCGACCTCATCGGCACCCGGCTCCTCGAGCTCACCTTCGACGCGCCGCGGCGGCTGCAGATGCTGCACGGCGACGCCCACCCGGGCAACTTCATGCTCTTGCCCGACGATCGGATGGGTGTCATCGACTTCGGTGCCGTCGCGCCTCTGCCCGGCGGTTTGCCGATCGAGCTCGGGATGACCATTCGGTTGGCCCGCGACAAGAACTATGACTTGCTTATGCCGACGATGGAGAAGGCCGGCTTCATCCAGAAAGGCCAGCAGGTGTCGGTGAGCGACATCGACCAGATGCTGCGCCAGTACGTCGAGCCCATCCAGGTCGAGGTCTTCCACTACACCCGTAAGTGGCTGCAGGGTATGACGGCCATCGAGATGGACAGGTCGGTGGCACAGATCAGGGCGGCCCGGCAGATGGACCTGCCGCCGAAGCTCGTGATCCCGATGCGGGTGATCATGTCGGTGGCCGCGATTCTCTGCCAGCTGGATGCGCATGTGCCGATCAGGGCGATATCGGAGGAGCTGGTCCCCGGTTTCGCCGAGCCCGACGCCGCGGTCGTCTGATACCCCCTAGGCGGCGACGGCGTCTTTCCGGTCTTTGCGGGGACGTCCGCGCGGACGTTTGTGACTGACGATCGAACCTCGCTCGAGGATCTCGCCGCCCCACACACCCCAGGGTTCGGCCCGTTCCAGGGCGGCCGTCAAACACCGGCGCCGGATCGGGCAGCCCGCGCAGAGCGTCTTGGCGCGCTCGAGGTCGGCCGGGGCCTCGGCGAACCACAGGTCGGGATCGTCGACATGACACGGCAACGCCGGGCGCGTCGGTCTGGGGACTGGTCTGGGGACGGAGACTGGTGGTGCCGACATGTCCTGCTCACCTGCTTCCTGGTCGGTTGGCTGTCTTTGCGATCCGGACCAGGGTTGCGGGCTGTCGACCCCATAACGATGGCCACGGATCCTTTGACTTCGGGTCCGTGGCCATTTGGTGAAAACCGGGCTGATTACCTAGCGCTTAGGTATGGCCCCGATCCACGGACGCGTCAGTCGCTGCGGCGGCGCGATGCTTGATCGCTGTTGCCGACACGGCAACATGGGCACCGTGGGCGGCATAGCGGGTCCCCGCGGTCAGCACCGCGGCAGCCACGCTTACACCGAACGCGTCAATGAGCATCGTGGCGACCCTCCTCTCGTTTTGCCTGCCCACATACCAGCCTTCAGCCGGCAGCAGAATGCGGTTTCGAGGGTAAATGGTAGCGGCCCGTCGGCACAACCGATTTTCTGACCTGCGTTTTCCGCGCCGAGTGTGGGCCTCATGAACGGGAACTGCCCGCAATTCGTCCATAGGCCCCACGCTCGACGGCCTAGGCCGGGCCTGTCCCTCAGCGCGATTGCTTGACCATTTCCAGCACGTCCGGCCCGTACTGCTCGAGCTTGCGGGCGCCGATGCCCGGGATCGCGATCAGCGCCGCGTCGTCGTCGGGCAGCAGCTCGGCGATGGCGATGAGCGTGTTGTCGGTGAAGACGACATACGCGGGCACCTTCTGTTCCTTGGCGACGTCCAGCCGCCAGGCCTTGAGCCGCAGCAATAACTCCTCGTCGATGTCAGCGGCGCATGTCTCGCAGCGCCGCAGCATGATGGCCGCCGGAGTGCTCAGGTTGTTGTTGCAGATCCGGCAGCGGGTCGGGGTGCCTCGGTTGCGCCGGGATTTGTTCGGCGCCGGATCGGCACGCGCCTGTGGCGCGATGCCGTTGAGGAACCGCGACGGCTTGCGGCTCTGCCGTCCGCCCGGGCTCCGCGCCAATGCCCAGCTGAGCGCCAAATGGATTCGCGCCCTGGTGATTCCGACGTAGAGCAGTCGACGCTCCTCTTCGACGGCCTCGCTCTCGGGACCGTGCGCCAACGCGTGCGAGATGGGTAACGTGCCGTCGGCCAACCCGACCAAGAACACCGCATCCCACTCGAGTCCCTTGGCGGCGTGCAGTGAGGCCAGCGTGACGCCCTGCACCACCGGCGGGTGCCGGGCGTCGGCGCGCATCCGGAGCTCGGCCAGCAGACCGGGGAGCTCGAGCTGCGGGCGCTGCGCCACTTCATCGTCGACCAGTTCGGCCAGCGCGGTCAGCGCCTCCCAGCGGTCCCGGGCCCGGGTGCCGATCGGTTCCTCGGCCGTCAGCCCCAGCGGCTCCAGGACCGCGCGCACGACGTCGGGCAATGGGCCTTCGGTCGCCGCGCCGGCACCACGATCGGCCGCGCGTTGTAGCGCCAGGAGCGCCTGCTTGATCTCCTGACGATTGAAGAACCCCTCGCCGCCGCGAATCTGATAGGTGATGCCCGCCTCGGTCAACGCCTCCTCGTAAATCACCGACTGCGCATTGACCCGGTAGAGCACCGCGATCTCGGATGCCGGAGTGCCGGATTCGATCAGGCCGGCGATCGACAGCGCGACCGCGGCGGCTTCGGCGGTCTCATCGGGATGCTCACGAAACGACGGGGCCGGCCCCGGCTCACGCTGGCCGGACAGCTGCAGCTTGCTGCCGGCGACCCGGCTACGGGCGGCGGCGATCACCTGGTTGGCCAGCGACACCACCTGCGGGGTGGACCGATAGTCGCGTTCCAGGCGCACCACCGTGGCGTCCGGAAACCGCCGCGAGAAGTCGAGTAGGAAGCGAGGTGTGGCCCCGGTGAACGAATAGATGGTCTGGTTGGCGTCGCCGACGACCGTCAGGTCGTCTCGGTCGCCCAACCAGGCCGCAAGCACGCGCTGCTGCAGCGGGGTGACGTCCTGATACTCGTCGACGACGAAGCACCGGTACCGCCCCCGGAACTCGTCGGCCACGGCGGCGTCGTTCTCGATCGCGGCCGCGGTGTGCAGCAGCAGGTCATCGAAGTCGAGCATCGTCACCGATTCGTCGCGGACTTTGAGGGCCTCGTAGGCGGAGTAGACGGCCGCGATCTGCGCGGCGTCCATTGGGATGTCCCGGCCGGCGGCGGCCACCTCGGTCGGGTATTGCTCGGGGCTGATCAGCGACGCCTTGGCCCACTCGATCTCGCCGGCCAGGTCGCGCACGTCATCGGTGCTCGTGTTGATCCGGCAACGGCTGGCGGCCCTGGCCACGATGGCGAACTTGGTGTCGAGCACCTGCCAGCCGGTATCACCGACCACCCGTGGCCAGAAGTAGCGCAGCTGGCGGTGCGCGGCGGCGTGAAACGTCAGGGCCTGCACGGCGCCTACCCCGGAACCGGTGTCCGCGGCGGCGGCGAGTGTCCGCAACCTGGACCGCATCTCCCCCGCCGCGCGCTGGGTGAAGGTGACCGCCAGCACCTGCCCGGCGGCGACGTGGCCGCTGGCGACGAGCTGGGCGATCCGGTGCGTGATGGTGCGGGTCTTGCCCGTTCCGGCGCCCGCCAGCACACAGACCGGTCCGCGTGGGGCCAGCACGGCTTCGCGCTGCTCGTCGTCCAGCCCGACGGTCAACGGGTCAGCGACCATTGGCATGGCGTCCATCTTGGCTTCCATACTTGCAGGAGTGGCCGACAAACTGGGTGCAGCGCCACACCCTAACGGCCCGGCTTTCCAACGGTGCACGACGCGGAATGCATCGTCGCCAGGGTACGTTAGCCGGACTATGACGAACGCTCCGCTCACCGTTTACACGACGTCCTGGTGCGGCTACTGCCACCGGCTCATGACGGTGCTCAAGTCCAACGGAATCGCCTTCGACCAGGTCGACATCGAACAGGACCCGGCGGCGGCGGAGTTCGTCGGCTCGGTCAACGGCGGCAACACGACGGTCCCGACGGTGAAGTTTGCCGACGGCTCCACGCTGACCAACCCGAGCGCGGCGGAGGTCAAGGCAAAGCTGGCCGCGGTCGGCGGCTAAGGGGGCCGACCTCGCCGCGCCACCTTAATCGAGCGCGGCCCAAGATTCGATGATCACGCGCGCGATCGAAATCGACCCGGGCAGAAGCAGTTTCGACTCCGACGAACTGCTCCAATCGCCGGCTTCAAGCGCTGCGCGCACCTCATCGCGGGTGAACCATTGCGCCTCGGCGATCTCACCGTCGTTGAACGAGAAGTCCTGCGCCGGGTCGGCCAGCGCGTGGAAGCCGACCATGAGCGAGCGCGGGAACGGCCAAGGCTGACTGCCGAGGTAACGCACATCGCGCACGGTCAGGCCGATTTCCTCGCGGATCTCCCGAGCGACACAAACTTCGAAAGATTCACCGGCTTCGACGAATCCCGCCAGCAGAGAGAACATCCGCTCCGGCCACACCGTCTGGCGAGCCAGCACCGCACGGTCACCGCCGTCGTGGACCAGACAGATCACCGCCGGGTCGATGCGCGGGAACTCCTCATGACCAGTGACCGGGTTGACGCGTGACCAGCCCGCCCTCGCCGGCCTCGTCGGTGAGCCGTCGGCTGCGCTGAACCGCGCACTGTCATGCCAATTCAGCAGCGCGACAGCCGACGACACCAATTGACTGCTGGTGTCGTCGAGGATCGGGCCGACGCCGCGGAGGTTCACCACCTCGGTTTGCACGTCGGGATCTTCGGGCGCGTGCAGCGCACCCCGGATGGCCCAGACGTGGCGGCCACCCTCGATGCGGCCCAGGAAGACCGCGTCGGCCGGCGGCTTGGCCGCGAGCGCAGCCGCGGCGCCGAGGACCACCCGGCCGTCGGCGACCAATACTTGACTGCGCGAATCCACCCGCAGCAGAGCCGCATCCGCCCATCCCGCGGCAGCCGCGTCGACATCGGTGCGTAGCTGATCGGCGCGGTCCGCGCCCACGCGCGACAGCAAGGGAACATGCCGCAGCTGGAAGTCCACGATCGCCACCGAGTCGGATTGGTGGCGACCCGCTTCGCCCGGCTCCGCCGCGCCTGCGGTCGCCACTAGTGTCCCGCGTCTCGGATGTAGAGCAGCCGATCGGTGGCCTCGATGGCGTCCGCCTCGGGGGCACCGATGCGCAGCAGGTGGCCGTCGCGCACGACACCGAGCACGATGTCGCGCAGATGCCGCGGGGATCCGCCGATTTCGGTCTGTTCGACCTCGCGTTCGGCGATTGCCAGCCCCGCGTCCGGAGTCAGCAGGTCCTCGATCATCTCCACCACGCTGGGCGTGGTGGTGGCAAGGCCGAGCAGCCGACCGGCGGTTTCCGAGGAGACCACCACCGAGTCCGCGCCCGATTGCTGCAGCAGGTGCTGGTTCTCGGCCTCCCGGATTGACGCCACGATCTTGGCCTTGGGCGCGATCTCCCGCGCCGTCAACGTGACCAGCACGGCGGTGTCGTCGCGGCTGGTGGCGACGACGATCGAAGCCGCGTGTTGCGCCCCGGCCAGCCGCAGCACATCGGACCTCGTGGCGTCGCCGTGCACGGTGACCAGGCCGGCGGTTGCGGCGTGTTCAAGGGCGGTCCGATCGGTGTCGACGACGACGACCTCGCCCTGGCCGGCCTCGTCACCGAGGATTGCCGCGACCGCCGATTTACCCTTGGTGCCGTAACCGATCACGATGGTGTGGTTGCGCACTTTGCTCCTCCAACGCTGGATCTTCCACGCCTGCCGGGACCGCTCCGAGAGCACCTCGAGCGTCGTGCCGACCAAGACGGCCAAGAACGCGATCCGCAACGGAGTAAAGATCACGGTGTGGACCAGACGCGCGGTTTCGGTGTACGGGGTGATGTCGCCATAACCGGTCGTCGAGAGCGACACCGCCGCGAAATACAGGCAGTCCAGGAACGTCAGGGGCTGACCCCGCACGTCCCGGTAACCATTGGGGTCCAGATAGACGATGACGGCGGCGCCGAACAACACCACCAACGCGATGGCCACCCGGCGCGCGATGACCCGAATGGGGCTGGCGTGATCGTCGGGAATGCGCAGAACGCCGACCAACTGATGCCCGGGTTGGGCGGTCAGCGTTTCGTCCAGACCGCTCAGTTTGCGCGACCTACCGTTGCCCACGGCGGTCCGTCATCGGCTTGATCCCAGCGCACGAGACACGCACGACTCAAATGTAACCAGCATGGCGGGTCGGCGAATACTCGGGCAGCGCACCTCACGCCCCGCTTGCGCGGGACAACCCGGCCAGCTCGGCGGGATCAGGCAGTTCATCGGGAGCGACCGTGGTGCCGGTGCGCACGTAATAGAAGGCGGTGCGCACCGATGATTCCGGGACTCCGGACAAAGCGGCCCACGCCATGCGGTAGACCGCGAGCTGGACAGCGGCCTGCCGCATGGCTTCCGCCCCGCGCGGCGGCTCGCCCGTCTTCCAGTCCACGACGGTGGCGCCGCCATCGGGATCGGCGAACACCGCGTCGATGCGGCCGCGCACCACGGTATCGCCGATTGGCATCTCGAAAGGCACCTCGACGGCCACGGGAGTGCGGGCCGCCCACCGCGATTCGACGAACGCCGCCTGCAACGCGGCCAATTCCCGGGTATCGCCGACATCAGAGTCCGCCGCGCCGGGCAGGTCGCCGAGATCGAACAGCCACTCCGCGCCGTAGTACTGCTGGACCCAACCGTGAAAAGCGTTGCCCAGCAGGGCATGCGGGTCTGGACGCGCCGGCAATCGATGCATCAACCGCTGCGCCGCGCCCTCCGGGTCACGCGCCAGGTCTACCAAACCGCTGACCGACAACTGGCTGGGCAGGGTGCGGGCGGGCGCGCACTCCGATCGTGCCCGCTCGGCCAGTAACGCATCGACGTCGGCGGCCCAGCCTTCGGTGTCAGGGCCTGCCTCGCAGGTGTCAGCCGACATGGCATTGACCACCAGTGCCGCCCCGCGTTCGACTTCGTCGCGACGTGCGGCCAACGGGTCGGCGGGCCAAATCGCCTCAACGACATTGTCGCGCAGCGGGTTTCGTTCGCCGTCGGCGGGTGCGGGTGCCCACTGTTCCACCACCCCGCAGGGATCGCCGGCCGCCGCCGAATGGTCGATCACGTCCTTGAGTTCGCACAGGAAATCCGACGGGCCGCGCGGTTTGTTCCCGGTGGAACCCCAATGATGGCCGGACACCAGCAGGGTGTCCTCGGCCCGTGTGATGGCCACGTAAAGCAATCTGCGTTCCTCGTCGACGCGTCGCTGGTCGAGCTGCCGACGATGCTCGGAGATCTTGTCCGACAGCTGCTTTCGATTCGTCACATCCGACGTGTCCAGCACCGGCACGCCCAGCGAGCCCGCCGAAGCGCGGTCACCGCGCAATAGCGGCGGCAGCTCGGCGGCGTCGGTGAGCCAGGTGCTGCGCGACGCGGTCGACGGAAAGATCCCGCCCGACAGGTGCGCCACCGCGACCACCTGCCACTCCAAACCCTTCGCGGAGTGCACCGTGAGGACCTGGACCCGGTCCCGCGCGACCGACGGCGGGGCGGGCGGCAAACCGTTCTCGACGGCCTCGGCGGCGTCCAGGTAGGCCAGCAGGCCGGCGACCGATGCCCTGGATACCCGCGCCGACACGTTGGTCGCGGTGGCAGCGCTGGTTTGTTCGGCGGTGTGTTCGGCGGTGTGTTCGGCGTAGCCGGCCACGACGTCGGCGAAAGCGTCGAGGTGTTCCGCGCCGGTCCAGGGTTGCCCGACGGCGGCAGCCGCCCGGACTTCGCAGTCGACGCCCAGCACTCGGCGAACCTCCGCGACGAGATCGGGCAGCGAATGGCCCAGATGCCCTCGCAGGGCGCTCAATTCGCCGGCCAGTGTGGTGATGCGCCGATATCCCGCAGCCGAATACGAGCCGGCGGGGCCGGGATCGCTGATCGCGTCGGCCAGGCACGCGGTGTCGGCGTCAGGTCCGGCCGCCATCGCGATCGCCTCGGGTGACGACGCCAGCCCCGAGTCCGGCCCGCCGGCAAGCTTCACCGCGCGCCGCCACAGCGCGGCGATATCCCGACCACCGAGACGCCATCGCGGACCGGTCAGCACCCGCATCACCGCCCCGCCGGCGGCCGGGTCGGCGACCAGCCGCAGCATGGCCACGACGTCGGCGACCTCGGGGATGGACAGCAGCCCGGCCAGACCCACCACCTCGACCGGGATTCCGCGCGCGCGAAGGGCATCGGCGACGGGTGCGGCATCGGCGTTGCGGCGGATTAGCACCGCCGCGGTCGGCGGGCTGACGCCGTCGGCGCGGGCGCGCCGGTATTGCTCGTCGAGGTGGTCGGCGATCCACTCGCGTTCGGCCCGCACATCGGCAAGCAGCGCGCAGCGGACGGTGCCGGGCGGGGCGTCCGGGCGCGGGCGCAACGCGTGCACCGCAACCGATCGTCGCCGCGCCTCCGCCGACACGGCGTTGGCTACCTGCAGGGCGCGCGGCGGGTTGCGCCAGCTGGTCCGCAGCTCCAGGACCGGCGCGGGGGTGCCGTCCGAGCGGGGGAAGTCGGTGGTGAACCGCGGCAGATTGGTCGCCGACGCCCCGCGCCAGCCGTAGATCGACTGAATCGGATCGCCGACCGCCGTCAGCGCCAACCCGTCGTCTTGAACGTTGGAGCCACCCCCGAAAAGCGCCGACAACGCGATGCGCTGGGCGTGGCCGGTGTCCTGATACTCGTCGAGCAGCACCACCCGGTAGCGGTTCCGCAGTTCCTGACCGACCTGCGGGAAGGTCACGGCCAACCGCGCGGCGGATGCCATCTGCACACCGAAGTCCATGACCTTCGCCGCGCGCATCCGCTCGTGCAGCGCGTCGAGCAGCGGCACCAGCTCGGCGCGCTCGGTCTGGGTGGCCAGCAGTCGCAGCAGCCACTGGCTGGGCCCGCGGTCGCGCTGGTAGGGACCCGCCGGCAGGGTGTGAATCAGCCGCTCCAACTCGACGTGGGTATCGCGGAGTTGGCGGGTGTCCACCAGGTGGTCGGCCAACTGGCCCCACAGCCGCAGGACCATCGAGGTGACCGCCGCCGGGGTCTTCTCGGTACGCAACTCCCCGCGGTACCCGTTGACCACGTCGAACGCGAACTGCCACAGCTCGGTCTCGCTGAGCAGCCGGGTGTCGGGCTCGACGGGCAGCAACAGGCCGTAGTCACGCAGTAGCGAGCCCGCGAAGGCGTGATAGGTGCTGACCTCCGGGGTGCCCGCCGGCTCGAGGCTCGCAGGGCCGATTCCGGCCAACCGGGCCAGCCGCGACCGGACTCGGCGCAGCAGCTGTCCGGCCGCCTTGCGAGTGAACGTCAATCCCAGCACCTGGCCCGGTTCGGCGTAGCCGTTGGCGACGAGCCACACCACCCGCGCGGCCATCGTCTCGGTTTTGCCGGCGCCGGCCCCGGCGATGACGACCAGTGGGCCCGGCGGCGCGGCGATGACCGCGGCCTGCTCGTCGGTGGGCGGGAAAAGCCCTAGCGCGCAAGCCAATTCGGCCGGGCTGTAGCGCGGGTTCACGGCGTTGACCCGTCGGCATGGGCCGGACAGAACGGGCGTATCGGGCAGTGCGCGCAACCGGCGTTGCGGCGGGCGATGAACTGCGGCCCGGCTGTCGCCTCGGCCGCCACCCCGACGAGGTCGCGCCATTCGTCCCGGGCGGCCGTTGTCAGCGGATCCTGCTCGCGCACGGTGGCCCCCGCGGCCCCGGTCTTGCCCACGTAGACCAGCCGCGCTCCGCCGGGCTCGTCACCGGCGGGAATCAGGCCCTCGGCCACCGCCAGTTGGTACATCGCCAGCTGCGCGTGCTGTTGGGCGTCGTCCTTGCTGACCGGTGTTTTGCCGGTCTTGACGTCGACGATCACCAGCCGGCCGGCCCCGTCGCGTTCCAGCCGGTCGACCCGGCCGCGTAGCCGAATTCCGCCGCCGTCATCGCGCGGCGTCCCGAGGGTTCCGTCGACGTCCACCTCGATGCCGACCTCGGTCAGCTCGCCCCGGGACTGCGCCCGCCACTCGACGAACGCCGCAACCATTGCGCGGTGCCGGGCCAGCTCGTTTGCCGCATGCCACTGGGCATCGAAGGGCAGACGCTCCCAGACCCGCTGAAGCCCCGCCAGTAATTCCGATTCGCTTTTGTTGGGTTCGGCGATCAGCGCATGCAGCACCGACCCGATGGTCGACCGCAGATCACGCCCGTCGGTTCCGCCGTGCCGTTCGGCCAACCAGCGCAGTGGGCACTCGTTGAGTGCCTGCAGCGTCGACGGCGTCAACGTGACGAGGTCGCCGGGACCCCGCAGCGGTTCAGTGGTGCTGACCGGAATCAATCCGTGCCAGCCGGCCGGGTCGGCGCCCGGCACACCGGCTTTGGCCAACCGAGCCAATTGCGTTGCCGCACAATCGCGAACGATGTCGTCGACGGCGCCGTCCGGCGCACACACGACACCGCGGAGCCGACCCACCAGTGCCGCCGCCGACAATACCCGTGGTGCGGAGATGGGTTGCACGGCAACGGGATCGCCGGCGTTGGCGGGGCCGTCGGCCCACTGCGCGATCTCGTAGAAGAATGCCGATGGCAGCGCCGCTCCCGCGCCGACGCCGCCCGTGTCGCTGTCGACGGCGGTCACCATCAGCCGGCGCCGGGCCCGGCCCATCGCCGCGACCAGCAGCCTGCGCTCCTCGGCCAGCAGCGGCGCCCGCACCGAGGCGTTCTCGGTGACACCGTCCAGCACGTCGAGCAAGCGTTGGGTGCCCAGCACGCCACCGCGCGGAACGGTGTTGGGCCACAACCCTTCCTGCAACCCGGCGATGACCACGAAATCCCATTCGTGTCCCAGCGCGGCATGCGCGCTGAGCACCCTGACCTGCTCGACCTCGGACACCGGGTCGGGGTTGGCGCTCGGCACCTGCAGCGCCGCGAGGTGCTCGACGAGTCCGCGCAACGACGCACCGGGCGTGCGGGAGACGTAATGATCGGTGATGTCGAACAACGCCGTCACCGCGTCCAGGTCTTTGGTCGCCTGGGCGCCGGCGGGGCCGCCGCGCTCGCTGGCGGACAGCCAGCGACGCTGCAGGCCGGACCGGTGCCAGGCGGCCCACAGGGTGTAGCGCGGGTCTTGGCCTTCGCGATGGCAGCGCGCGGCCGCGTTCAGCACGGCGCGCACCCGCAGCAGTGGGCGTGACCACGCTCCCGAATACGCCGCGTCGGCTTGCAACGCCTCGACCAGAAGACCTCCGACGTCGCCCGGCGGGCGATCGGGGTTGGCGCGCTGCAGTATTCGGCGCAGCTGCCGAAGCGACACCGGGTCAACGCGACCGATGGGCCCAGTCAGCAGTGCCAGCGCCTGTTCACTTGTCAGTCCGTCAGCGGTGGCCGCCAGAACCGTGAGCAGCGCCCGGGCCGCCGGCTCACCCGACAACGGTCCGCTTGATGCGGGCGCGGCAACCGGGACCCCGGCGGCGGCCAACGCGCGCGGCAGCCGAGCACCGACCCGTGGCACCGACCGGACGATGACCGCCATCTGCGACCACGGAACTCCGTCGACCAGGTGCGCACGCCGCAACGCGTCGGCGATCATCGCCGCCTCCGCGTGCGCCGAGGCGGCCAGGCGTACCGCGACCGATCCGTCGTCGGCCCCGGTGCCGTCGATGCGCCTGCCGGCGTTGCTGCCGGGCAGTCGGCGCGCGACGCCGCTGACGGCACGCGCCACCGCCGGCGCACAGCGATGCGACACCGTCAGCGTCACCGACGGTGAATCATCGTCCAACAAGCCGGAGGCCTCCCCGCCCCGGAAGCCGAACACCGCCTGGTTGGGGTCACCGGCGACCAGGGTCAGGTCCGTGCCCGCGGCCAGCACCCGGGTCAGGTGGGCCGCCTGCGGGTCGAGTTGCTGGGCGTCGTCGATCAGCAAGACGCGGACCCGGGCGCGTTCGGCCGCCAACAACTCGGGATCGACGGCGAAAGCCTCCAGCGCGGCGCCCACAAGTTCGGCGGCACCCAGCGCCGGCGTGGTGGCCTGCGGCGCCGCCGTCCCGACCGCCGCCCTCAGCAACATCACCTGCTCGTACTGTCGCGCGAATTGGCCGGCGGCGGTCCATTCCGGGCGGCGGCACCGACGCCCCAGTCGCTCCAGTTCCTGCGGGTCCACACCACGTTCGGCGCAGCGCGCCAACAGGTTTCGCAGTTCGGTGGCAAACCCGGCGGTGCGCAGCGCGGGCCGCAGATCGGCCGGCCACGCCGTCGCTGCGCGCGGTCCGTCGTCGAGGTCACCGGCCAGCAGTTCCCTGATGATTGCGTCCTGTTCGGCGCTGGTGACCAGTCGCGGGGGCGCATCGCCGGCACGCTCGGCGGCCCGCCGCAGGACCGCGTACGCGTAGCTGTGCACGGTGCGCACCAACGGCTCGCGAACGGCGACCCGTGGGCCCGATCGCAGCAGCGCCGTCGTCAACCTGCTGCGCTCCCGCATCCCGATCCGGCCGGAACCGGAAAGCAGCAGAACCGATTCCGGATCAATGCCGGCGCCGATCTGAGCGACCGCGGCATCGACCAGCAGGCAGCTCTTACCGGTGCCGGGCCCGCCGAGGACACGCACCAGCCCGCGCAGGTCGGGCGCCAGAGCGGCACGAGCCTCGGCATCCCAGGTGTGTGACATGGCTGCATGCAATCACTAGGGTCTGACAAGTCGGTCATATCCGCCGAATATGGGTGAGGAGGTATTTGGAGACCGTGAACGACGTCGAGGGGGTTGGCCCCGATGACGTGGTGCCCGAAGCCGACGCGGCGGAACAGCGCCGGGCCGTCGATTCCGACGACGACGCCGGCTTGGACACCGCGTACTTGAACGCCGACGCCACGGATCGCGATGCCAACGAAGCCGACGTGATCGAGCAGGCTTTCATCGTCCCCACCGACGACGAGTGGGATGACGATCACTGAGCCGGCCAAGCTACACGTGCACCGCTATGGGCCGGCCGGCCCCGTGCGGATGCTTGCCATTCACGGGCTGACCGGTTACGGGGGACGCTGGCGACATCTGACCGGCCACCTGCCCGAAATCGCTATCGCCGCACCCGATTTGCTCGGCCACGGTAGGTCATCCTGGGCCGCGCCGTGGACCATCGACTCCAACGTCTCGGCGTTGGCCGCGCTGCTCGACGACGAGGCCGGCGCACCGGTGCTGGTGGTCGGGCACTCGTTCGGCGGCGCGCTGGCGCTGCACCTGGCCGCGGCTCGCGCGGACCGGGTGGCAGCGCTGCTGCTGCTCGACCCGGCGGTCGGGTTGGACGGTACCTGGATGCGCGACATCGCCGACGGGATGTTTTCCTCGCCCGACTACCCGGACGCCGAGGAGGCCCGCATGGAGAAGGCGGCCGGCTCGTGGGCGGACGTGGACCCCGCGTTGCTCGGCACCGAAATTGACGAGCACCTCATCACGTTGCCCAACGGGCGGCTGCGCTGGCGCGTCAGCATGCCGGCGATGATGGCCTACTGGAGTGAGTTGGCCCGCGATATCGTGCTCCCGCCCCCCGGAACGCCGACGACGCTGGTGCGGGCAAAGCAGACGTCGCCGCCCTATGTCAGCGACCAGTTGATCGCCGGACTTCAGGAACGCTTGGGACCCGATTTTCAGCTGCTGGATTTCGACTGCAACCACATGGTGCCCAGCGCCAAGCCCGACGAGGTCGCGGCGCTGGTCCGCGAGCAGTTGGAAGGCCTCTGACGTGGCGGCGGTGACCGATGAGCAGGTCGAGCGGGTGCGTTCGCTGGTCGCGACAATCCCATCCGGCCGGGTCGCCACCTACGGCGACATCGCGGCCGTCGCAGGGCTTTCCAGTCCGCGCATCGTCGGATGGATCATGCGGACCGACTCCTCGGACTTGCCCTGGCATCGGGTGATCACCGCGTCCGGGCGCCCCGCGCGGCACCTGACCACCCGGCAGCTGGAGTTGCTGCGCGCCGAAGGCGTTCTTGCGGTCGACGGCAGGGTCGCGCTAAGCGAAGTTCGCCACGAGTTCCCGGACTGAGCGCGCACTCGCGCCACCGGTCCCATTTTTCGCCGAACGTGTACTCAGTGCGAGATTTTGGCGATTTTTTCGCGCTGGATACACGTTCGGCGGCGGTGGCTGGCCTGAACCTCGTCGCGGCTAGAGCACCAGCCGGACCAGCGCCGCGGTTCGGGCCAGACCGGGAAACGCCTCGGCGGTCGACCGCGGGTGCAGCGCGTGGACCGCCAGGCGAAATATCAACGCCCGCAACAACATCTGCGGCCATTCCGGCAACGCGTTCCAGCGTTCGATGAGCCCGTCGTCGGCCTCGCCCCACGACAGCGCGTCGACGACGACCACGCCCGCCGCCCACGACGCGGGCCGCCAGTAGGGCGTGATGTCGGTGATCCCCGGCGCCGCGGTGCCGATGAAAAGCACTGTGCCGTAGAGATCTCCGTGTACCAGCTGGTTTGGACTCTTGGTCGGCCTGCGCAAGGTGGCGAGCTGGTTGGTCAGCTCGATCGATCGCCGGCCGTCAGCCGTCGGCGGGGCCGTCCGCGCGCCGGGCGGCACCGATTGAAACGGCCGTTCCTCCCACGCGGCGCGGTCGGCGGCGATGAAAACGTCGACGTCCCCCCACGGCGCGGTGGGCGCCTGGGTCAGGAATCGGGGACGTTCCAGTTTGCCCGTCGCCTCGTGCAGCCGCACCGCCGCCGAGACGACCTCGTCATGCCTGGGCTCGGGCGTGCCGGCGACGAAGGTGTCCGCCCGCCAGCCGGAAACCACGTATCGCCCGTCGGTCGAGCGAACAGGCCGGGCCAGCCGGACCCCGTCCACGAACAACGTCTCCCGTACCCGGGCCGACCAGGCCGCACGGGCGTTGTCGGCCACGATCGACAGGACGACTTCGCCGCATCGCCAGCCGCCCTCCCAGCTAGCACCCAGTACGACGGGCTTCACACCGGTCAAACCGAACGCCGCCAGCACATGCTGCGGCGGTGGTTCGACATTCACACAGGTAGCCTAATGGAGCCCACCTGCGGTATCGGGTCAGTACATCACCATGTCGGGCTGCATCTGTTTGGCCCATGCGACGATCCCGCCCTGCAAGTGGACCGCGTCGGAAAATCCGGCCCTCTTCACCGCGGCCAGCACCTCGGCCGAGCGGACGCCCGTCTTGCAGTACAGCACCGGCATGCGGTCGTGGGGTAGCTTCGCGAGGCCCTCACCCGAGTTGATCGACGACTGCGGGATCAGCTGCGCGCCGTCGATGTGCACGATGTCCCACTCCACGGGCTCACGAACGTCGATCAGGGCCAGCTTCCTGCCGGAGTCGAGCAGCTCGCGCAATTCCCGCGGCGTGATGCTCGAGCCGGTGGCCGCCTCGGCGGCATCCTCGGACACCACACCACAGAATTCGTCGTAGTCGATCAGTTCGGTGATCCTCGGCGTGGACGGGTCCTTGCGGATCTTGATCGTGCGGTAGCTCATCTCCAGCGCGTCGTAGATCATCAACCGGCCGAGCAGCGGTTCGCCGATCCCGGTGATCAGCTTGATCGCCTCGGTGCCCATCACCGACGCGATGGAGGCGCAGATGATGCCCAGGACGCCGCCCTCGGCGCACGAGGGCACCATGCCGGCGGGTGGCGGCTCCGGGTAGAGGTCGCGGTAGTTGAGGCCCCGCCCGCCCGGAGCGTCTTCCCAGAACACCGAGACCTGGCCCTCGAATCGGTAGATCGACCCCCACACGTACGGCTTTCCGGCCAGCACGGCGGCGTCGTTGACCAGGTACCGGGTGGCGAAGTTGTCGGTACCGTCCACGATCAGGTCGTATTGCGTAAACAGCCCGACGGCGTTGTCGCGATCCAGCCTGAACTCGTGCAGTCGCACCTCGACCAGCGGGTTGATCGCGGCGATCGAGTCGCGCGCCGACTGGGCCTTGGACCGCCCGACGTCGGCCACGCCGTGGATGATCTGACGCTGCAGGTTCGACTCGTCGACGACGTCGAAGTCGACGATGCCGATGGTGCCGACCCCGGCGGCGGCCAGGTAGAGCAACGCCGGTGCGCCGAGCCCGCCGGCGCCGATCACCAGGACCCGAGCGTTCTTGAGCCGCTTCTGACCGTCGACGCCCAGATCGGGGATGATCAGATGGCGGCTGTAGCGGGCCACCTCATCGCGACTCAGCTGGCGCGCGGGCTCGACCAGTGGCGGCAGTGGTGTCTGGAATGTCGACACCGAACATCTCCTCGGTTGGCTTCGTCAGCTCTATCCATCACAGCAGTTGGCCGAATCAACGGCAAACAACCGGCGTTGCTTCCCGGGCAGGCATCGAGCCCGCGGCGCGCGGCGGCTAGGCGATCGGATACGGCCAGGGGTTGAACCGGCAGGTCTTCCCGTCGGCCTTCACGACATCGGGGTCGAACTTGGCCGCATCGTCATTCGACGTGGAGAACGTCTGCTGCATCATCACCGGAGCCAGACCACCCTGCTGTTCGCAGGGCGCGTGACGCACGTACCCGATGGCGTGGCCGACCTCGTGGTTGATCACATACTGCCGGTAGGAACCGACGTCGCCCTCGAAAGGCATCGCTCCGCGCACCCAGCGCGCCTCGTTGATGAAAACCCGCGCCTGCTTGTCGGACCCGTATACCGGGTTGTAGCAGGAGGTTTCCAGCCGGAATTCGTACCCGCACCCGCCACGCACCGTCACCGGGGAAGCCAGCGAAATCCGGAAGTCGGGTTTCCCGTTGTCGATCCGGACGAACGCGAATTGCGGGTTGTGCGTCCAGCCCTTGGGATTGGCCAGCGTCTGGTCGACCATCTCGGCAAACGTGTTGTCCCCGCCGAACATCGTGGGGTCCAGGCCGTCCTCGACCTCGACGGTGTATCGGAACACCTTGGCGGTGCCCTGACCGATCTGTGGCGTCGTGCCCGGCACGATATGCCAAGTCTTGTCGCCCGCCTCGGTGAACGGGCCGCCGTCCGGCAACGTCCCGGCCGGCAGATTGGCGTCGAAGGCGGCGAGCCCGCGAGGCGGTGCGTCGATGATCGAGGTGCCCACCGCGCCGATGTCGGGCGGGCCCTGGATCGGTTGAGTCGCCACCGGTTTCGGCGCACTGGTGCCGGTGACCGTCTGGTAGATGACCAGCGCGGTGAGGACCACGAGAACCGGCAACGCGTACGCGCGCCAACCATAAGTGGATACGAACCGTCCCAGCCGTGTTCGCTTGCGCCATTGGCGCGGCCGGCCACGGTCGGACCTGCCCCGTCCGGGCTCCCGGGCGATCGGGTCACGCAGCGCCCGAAGCGGTTCCCGCCACTCGTCACGGAGCACGGGAACTCGACCGGTGCCGCGCACAGGCCGCTGGGACGTCATTTCCCCAGGATTGCACAGGGCACACCGCGACCGCCCCTTGGCGCGCCCGAACGCACCGCCCGGCAGGGTTTCTGCCAGCGGCAACGGCCGTGCTGACGCTCACGAAAGCGCCGCGGGTAGTAATGTCGTTGCGACGAGCGGCGCGCGGCCGGCCCCGAGGGTCCGGCGGTCAGTCGCCCACAATCAGATGAGGACTCGATGAGCGATCTCGCCAAGGCAGCAGCACGGCGTGCGGTCAGACCGACCGACCGCGGTCGGCCGGCAGACGCCATCGCGGCCGCCAGCCGGCGGGGCAACCGGTTGCCGCGGGACGAGCGTCGCGGCCAATTGCTGATTGTTGCCAGCGACGTCTTCGTGGACCACGGCTACCACGCGGCCGGTATGGACGAGATCGCCGACCGCGCGGGGGTCAGCAAACCCGTTCTGTATCAACATTTTTCGAGCAAGCTCGAGCTGTATTTGGCGGTGCTGGCCCGCCACGTCGAGAACCTGGTCTCCGGTGTGCAGCAGGCGTTGAGCACCACCACCGATAACCGGCGGCGGTTGCACTCGGCGGTTCAGGCGTTCTTCGACTTCATCGAGCACGACAGCCAGGGTTACCGGCTGATTTTCGAGAACGACTACGTCACCGAACCCGAGGTGGCCGCGCAGGTCCGGGTCGCCACGGAATCGTGCATCGACGCCATCTTCGACCTGGTCAGCGCCGATTCCGGACTGGACCCGCACCGCGCCCGGATGATCGCGGTGGGACTGGTCGGCATCAGCGTCGACTGCGCCAGGTATTGGCTGGACTCCGACCGTCCGATTTCCAAGTCGGACGCCGTCGAGGGCACCGTCCAGTTCGCCTGGGGCGGGCTGTCACACGTGCCACTTACTCGCCCTTAGCGGCCTTCCCCGCGGCCTTCGCGGCCGCTTCCGCCCCGATGCCGAAGCCGACCCGACGGGCGTCGGCAACGCCGATCTCGACATAGGCGATCCTGGACGTCTGGATCAGAAAGCGACGGCCCCGTTCATCGCTCAGACTGAGGAGCCCCGAGCCTTCGCGCACTGCGGCGTTGACGAGTTCTTCGACTTCGCCGGGTGTCTGCACACTGGATAAGACCAGCTCGCGCGGACTATCCGTGATACCGATCTTGACCTCCACGGTGACCCCTTCCGTTGGCATTTTGGCATTGAAGTCGAAGCAGACGTGTCAGCAGCAGGCTAGTGGACGGGCGAGAGGCAGTGGTTCGCGGTAAGCGAACCGGCTGCATGAAGGTAACGATTGGCTTCCAGCTGGGCCAACGTGCCCGCCGCCGGCGGCTACCCCAAAATCACATCAGTACCATCGGCAACATCAGACACACACTCACCGATCGTCTCGGTCCAGTCCAAGGCCCAGTCCACGACTACCCCGACGACGACAGCTATGACGGAGCCGACATCCAGGACGGCTACGGCGAGTTGGTCTGGCCGTCCGAGGGACGATGGCGCCCGTTCGCGGCGATTCTCGGCGCCGTGGTCGCCCTCGGCGCCGTTGCGACCGCGGTCATCATCAACAGCGGAGACAGCGCGTCGACAAAGGCGACCGTCGGGGCGCCGCCTCCCCTGACCTCCGCGCCCTCGACGCCCAGGACGACGGCACAGCCCAGCCCGCCCAGCAGTTCTCCCAGCCCCCCTCAGGCGCCCCAATTGCCGCCCGAGACGGTCACCACCGTGCCCCCGCCCACCACACTGCCCGGCATGGGGCCGACACGAACGCCGACCGCCGCACCGGCTCCGACGGTCCCGCTGCCGCCGGTCGCGGTGAATCCGCGCACCGTCGTCTACACCGTGACCGGGTCGAAACAGCTCCTGGACCTGGTGAACGTGGTTTACACCGACGCGCGGGGCTACCCGCAGACCGAGTTCAACGTCTCGCTGCCATGGTCGAAGGTGATCGTCCTGAACCCCGCCGTCCAGACCGAGTCCGTTGTCGCGACCAGCTTCTACAGCCGGCTCAATTGCTCGGTCGTCAATGCCGCCGGCCAAACGGTGCTGGCGTCGACCACCAACGGGAACATGGCGACCTGCACCCGCTAATCGGTCAGCTCAGGTCGAGTTCGCGCATCCGTCGGTCGTGTGTCTGCTGCAAGCGGTCGAAGAACGCACCGAGCTGGCCCAGGCCGCCGGGACCGGACACCACCAGGTCGACCAGCTCGTCGTGCTCGGCCAGCACGTACTGGGCCTGGGTGATCGCCTCGCCGAACAGGCGACGAGACCACAGCGCCAGCCGGCTGCGCTGTTTACCGCTGGCGGCCACGGCGGCGCGGACCTCGGCGACGACGAATTGCGAGTGCCCGGTCTCCGCCAGCGCGGACCGCACGACATCGGCGATCTCGTCGGGCAGCCCGTCGGCGATCTCCAGATACAGGTCTGCGGCGAGCGCATCGCCGACGTAAGTCTTCACCAAAGCTTCCAGCCACGTACTCGGCATGGTCAGCCGGTGGTAGTTTTCCAGCGCCGAAACGTACTTCGACATCGCCGACACCACATCGACACCACGCTTGTCCAGGGCATCGCGCAGTAGCTCGTAGTGCTGCATCTCGGCGGCGGCCATGCTCGCCATCGAGATCCGACCGCGAAGGTCGGGCGCCATCCGCGCCTCGTCGGTGAGCCGGTAGAACGCGGCGATCTCGCCATATGCCAGAACCGCGAACAATTCGTTGACGCCCGGGTGATCTGCCGACATCAGTGAGGTGGGGGAATCGTCCACCTGATCGGCGGAGGAGGGCGGGGTCATGGCAACACTCTAGTCGTCGCACTCGGCCGAAACCGGGCGCCAGCTGTCGACCAGCTATCATGCTGATAGGTACTTGCTGTATTTCTCCTACCGCCAGTGCCAGCGAAATGTGCGTGCACAGCTGGCCCGCCTGGCCCGAGCCCCGCTCAGGCCTAGCAGGGGCCGCGACTCGGCGACGTATTCGGAGTCGGAACTCGTGCGCGCGTGACCGCAACAGAGAAACACCGACACAAACCGAATAGTCACCGAAAGGCTCGTCACCCACGTATGACCGCACTTACCAGCAAAATTGAACCGACCTTCGCCCAACTCGGCGTCCGCGACGAAATCGTCCGCGCACTGGCCGAAAAAGGCATCGAGCATGCCTTCGCTATCCAAGAACTAACCTTGCCGCTGGCCCTTGCCGGCGACGATGTGATCGGCCAGGCCCGCACCGGCATGGGCAAGACCATCGCGTTCGGCGCGCCATTGCTGCAACGCATCACGGACGGTGCCGCTGTCAGGCCGCTCACCGGCGCGCCGCGGGCGCTGGTCGTGGTGCCCACCCGTGAGCTGTGCCTGCAGGTGACCGACGACCTGGCCACGGCCGCCAAGTACCTGATCGCCGACGAGGGCCGCAGGCTGTCGGTGGTGTCCATCTACGGTGGGCGCGCCTACGAGCCGCAGATCGAAGCGCTGCAAAAAGGCGCCGACGTGGTGGTGGGCACCCCCGGCCGGCTGCTCGACCTGTGCCAGCAGGGTCACCTGCAGCTAGGCGGGCTGTCGGTGCTGGTGCTCGACGAGGCCGACGAGATGCTCGACCTGGGCTTCTTGCCCGATATCGAGCGGATACTGCGCCAAATTCCCGCCGACCGGCAATCGATGCTGTTCTCCGCGACCATGCCGGACCCGATCATCACGCTGGCCCGCACGTTCATGGACCAGCCCACTCATATCAGGGCCGAGGCACCGCACTCCGCGGCGACTCACGACACGACCGAGCAGTTCGTCTACCGCGCCCACGCTCTGGACAAGGTGGAGATGGTGAGCCGGATACTGCAGGCCGAGGGCCGGGGCGCCACCATGGTCTTCACCCGTACCAAGCGCACCGCGCAGAAGGTCGCCGACGACCTGGCCGAGCGGGGCTTCAAGGTTGGCGCCGTACACGGCGACCTGGGCCAGATCGCCCGGGAGAAGGCACTCAAGGCGTTCCGCACCGGTGACGTCGACGTGCTGGTCGCGACCGACGTCGCCGCCCGCGGCATCGACATCGATGACATCACCCACGTCATCAACTACCAGTGCCCCGAGGACGAACAGGCCTACGTGCACCGGATCGGGCGCACCGGTCGCGCCGGCAAGACCGGCATCGCGGTCACCCTGGTGGACTGGGACGAACTGCCCCGCTGGACGATGATCAACAAGGCCCTGGGCCTGGGCTCCCCGGATCCGGCCGAGACCTACTCCAACTCGCCGCACCTGTACGCGGAGATGGGCATCCCCGCCGAGGCGGTCAGCACCGTCGGCGCGCCCCGCAAGTCGGCGGCCAAGCGCCGCGACGCCGAACGCAAAGGCCCGGCCGAACGCCAGAACGGGGAAAAGTCGGGACGTACGCGCTCGGGGGCACCGCGACGGCGCACCCGCGGCGGCCAACACGTCACCGGACACCCCGACGGAGGCGCCGCCGCCAGCGGTGGCAACGGTGAAGTGGACGCGGAGACGCCGTCCAATAGCCCCGGTAGCCCCGGGACCGCACGGCGCCGCCGTCGGCGCCGCAAACCGACGGAAGCCAGCACCGCCACCACCCACGCCAACTGAGCCCGCGCTGACGCATGGTCAGACCCGAGCGCCGGACCAAAGGCGACATCTTGGCCGCCGCGGCGATCGCGGTCGTCATCGCCGCGACCGCGTCGCTGATCTGGTGGACCAGCGATGCCCGGGCCACCATCAGCCGTCCGGCCGCCGTTCCGGCACCCGCGCCGACCCCGGCCCGGGAAGTGCCGGCCACCCTGAATCAGCTGTGGGTCGCCGCCAGTCCCGCCACCACCGCCCCGGTGGTGGTGAGCGGGGCGGTCGCCACCGGCGACGGCCGCGAGGTCGACGGACGCGACCCGGGCACGGGTCAGACCCGGTGGAGCTACGCCCGGGACAGCGACCTGTGCGGGGTGTCCTGGGTCTACCACTTGGCCGTCGCGGTCTACCAAGACGACCGCGGATGCGGGCAGGTCAGCACGCTCGACGGGGCCACGGGTCGGCGCGGACCCGCCCGCAGCGGCTACGCCGATCCGCGGGTGCGCCTCTTCTCGGACGGCACGACGGTGTTGTCGGCTGGCGACACCCGGCTGGAACTGTGGCGCTCGGACATGGTGCGGATGCTGGCCTACGGCGAGACCGACGCGCGGGTGAAGCCGTCGTCGCGGGGACTGCACTCCGGCTGCCGGCTGTTCTCGGCTGCGGCCAGCTCGTCGGCGGTATCGGTGCTCGAGAGCTGCGCGGACGAGGCGGACCTGCGTCTTGTGCTCTTGCGCCCGGGCAAGGAAGACGACGAACCCCAACAACACGTGGTCGCCGAACCCGGGATCGGGAAGGGTTCGGGCGCCCGCGTGCTGGCCGTCTCGGAGAACAACACGGCGGTGTATCTGCCCGGTAATTCCGGCGCGCAGCCCAGGGTTGACGTGGTCGACGAGACCGGCACCACCGTATCGAGCACGCTGCTGGCCAAGCCGCCGTCGAGTTCGGCGGTGATGTCGCAGGCGGGCAACTTGGTGACGTGGTGGACCGGCGATTCCCTGATGGTTTTCGACGCGAGCAATCTGACCCTGCGCTACACCATTGCCGCGGGCGAGACGACGGCTCCGTTGGGCCCGGGTGTGATGATGGCGGGCCGGCTGCTCGTTCCGGTCACCGGCGCGATCGGGGTGTACGACCCGGTCAGCGGCGCGAACGAACGCTACATTCCGGTGAACCGGGCGCCGGGCAATTCAGCGGTGATCCCGGCCGTTTCGGGCTCCAGGGTGTTCGAGCAGCGCGGCGACACCGTGGTCGCGTTGGGCTGACCCCTTCCGGGGCGGCGCGGGGGTCGGGTGTGCGCACACTCGACGCCAAACAGAGAGCCGGCGCTAAATCTCGACGTCGAAGGTCGGCAGCGGTTTGCCGGTCTTCCAGTGCTTGAGCAATGCCTGTGCGAGCTCGCGGTAGGCCGCCGCGCCTTTGTTCTTGCGCCCGGCCAGCACCGACGAGCCCGAGGCGCTGGCCTCCGCGAAGCGCACCGTCCGCGGGATCGGCGGGGCGAGCACCGGCAGGTCGTAGCGGTCGGCGACGTCGACCAACACGTCGCGGGTGTGGGTGGTGCGGGAGTCGTACAGCGTCGGCAGCGCCCCCAGCAGCCGTAGATCCGGGTTGGTGATCTGCTGGACATCCGCGACCGTGCGCAGGAACTGGCCGACGCCGCGGTGCGCGAGTGTCTCGCACTGCAGCGGGACGATGACCTCGTCGGCGGCCGTCAGCCCGTTGAGGGTGAGCACCCCCAGCGACGGCGGGCAATCGATGACGACCACGTCGAACTGGTCGGAAATTTTGGCCAGCGCACGCCTGAGCGCATACTCGCGGCCGGCCCGCATCAGTAGCATCGCCTCGGCGCCGGCCAGGTCAATGTTGGCCGGCAGCAAGGTCATTCCCTCCATCGTCGTGACCAACGTGGCGTTGGGTTCGACCTCACCGAGCAGGACCTCGTGCACGGATACCGGTAGTTTGTCGGGATCTTGGCCGAGCGAGAAGGTCAAACAACCCTGCGGGTCCAGATCGACGAGCAGCACTCGCCGTCCCTTATCCACCATCGCCGCGCCCAGCGAGGCGACCGTCGTCGTCTTGGCCACGCCGCCCTTCTGGTTGGCCACCGCCAGTACCCGGGTCTTAGTCACAGGCGCTGCTCCTCCTCATCGCTTCGCTCTGCATCGTCGCCAGCGCGGCCACAACTGCCATCCTGGCATGTTCGGGGCCGGGTAGTTAAGGGCGACGGTCCCGCGAGTCTCCGGCAGAATCAATCGGCATGGGCTTGCGCAACCACCGACTACTGCTGCTTCGTCACGGCGAAACCGAGTGGTCACTGTCGGGCCAGCACACCGGCAGCACCGAGATCGACCTGACCGAGAACGGCCGAACGCAGGCCAAACTGGCCGGCGGCGTGCTGAACGGGCTAAACCTTGTCGACCAACTGGTGGTCAGCAGTCCGCGTCAGCGCACCCTGGTCACCGCCGAGTTGGCCGGCCTGACCGTCGATGAGATATCGCCACTGCTCGCCGAATGGGATTACGGCGAATACGAAGGCGTCACAACCGAAAAGATCCGCGAAACGGATCCCGATTGGCTGGTGTGGACGCATGGATGTCCCGGCGGTGAGAGCGTCCAGCAGGTCAGCGGGCGCGCCGATCGGGCCATCGCGATGGCGCTGCAACACATGGAATCGCACGACGTGGTGTTCGTGAGCCATGGCCACTTTTCCCGCGCAGTGATCACGCGCTGGGTCGAGCTGCCTCTCGCCGAAGGCAGCCGCTTCGGCATGCGCACCGCCTCGATCGCGATGTGCGGCTTCGAACACGGGGTACGACAGCTCCTTGCGCTCGGGCTGACCGGACAGCCGCAGCCGATCGCGGCAGAGTGAGTTCCGCCGAACCGCCGTTCGCACTGTGCGGTCCGAGGGGGACCCTGCTGGCCGACGGGGTGCACAGGCGCTACCGCGACGTGCGCGCGGCACGAACGGCGTTGCGATCGGGGGAAGTCCCAATACTGTTGGGCGCGTTGCCTTTCGACGTGAACGGACCCGCGGCGCTGCTGGTGCCGGACGCCGTGCTTTCCCCCAACGGGCCGCCCGACTGGCCCACCGGTCCGCTGCCGTCCGTGCGGATCACCGCCGCGGTGCCGCCGCCGGCCGACTACCGCGCCCGGATCGCCCGCGCACGAGATGAGCTCGCCGCGCCGGGCAACCCGCTGCGCAAGGTGGTGCTGGCTCGCGCATTGCGGCTGGTCGCCGACGCTCCGCTGGACGCCCGCGTCATCCTGCGCCGGCTCGTCGCCGCAGACCCGGCCGCCTACGGCTACCTCGTCGACCTGACCGCCGCCGGCGACGAGTACGCGGGCACCGCGTTGGTGGGCGCCAGCCCGGAGCTTCTGGTCGCGCGCTTCGGCGACCGCGTCGTGTGCCAGCCGTTCGCCGGTTCCGCCCCACGCGCCGCCGACCCCGAACTCGACGCCGCCAACGGCGCGGCGCTGGCCGGTTCGGCCAAGGACCGTCACGAACATCGGCTGGTGATCGACACGATGCGGGCCGCGCTGGAGCCACTGTGCGACGACCTGACCATCGCTCCGGAACCCCAATTGAGCCGGACCGCGGCGGTCTGGCACCTGTGCACCCCGATCAGCGGCCGGCTGCGTGACAAGTCAACCACCGCAATCGATCTGGCGTTGGCTCTGCATCCCACTCCGGCGGTCGGAGGGGTGCCGACCAAGGCCGCGACCGAGCTGATCGCCGAGTTGGAGGGTGACCGCGGCTTCTATGCCGGGGCCGTCGGCTGGTGCGACGCCAGCGGCGACGGGCAGTGGGTGGTGTCCATCCGCTGTGCGGAGCTCTCGGCTGACCGTCGCACTGCTCTCGCGCGCGCCGGCGGAGGCATCGTCGCCGAATCCGACCCCGATGACGAAGTCGCGGAAACCACAACGAAATTCGCCACGATACTCAATGCGCTGAAAGTTGAGCCTGGAAGTTGAATAAGAGAGAAAACATCCGCCGGGCCATACCGGAAGACGCCGCCGATATAGCGGACATGATCCATGCGCTGGCCGAATTCGAACACGGCGCCAATCAATGCACCGTTACCGAAACACAAATTTCCGCAGCGCTTTTCGGCAATTCTCCTACCGTCCATGGACACGTCGCCGAAGTTGACGGCGAGATCGCGGCCATGGCGCTGTGGTTCGTCAGCTTCTCCACCTGGGACGGCGTCGCGGGAATCTACCTCGAAGACCTCTACGTACGGCCGCGGTTTCGCCGCCGCGGCCTGGCCCGTGCGCTGCTTGCGGCCCTGGCGGGTGAATGCGTCGACAATCGCTACACGCGGTTGTCGTGGGCGGTGCTGAACTGGAACTCCGATGCCATCGCGCTGTACGACGGGATCGGCGCGGAGCCGCAGAGTGAGTGGACGACCTATCGGCTGTCCGGCCCGCCGTTGGCCGCACTGGCAGGACCACCCTGATCGCCTCCCGCGGCCCAACGTACCGCCGCGGGAGTGAACAGCAGGATCAGCGCGGTCAGCGCCACGATGCCCACGGGAATGCCAAACGCCGGCTGATGCGAGCCCACCGCGAGGTACCAAGCCACGGGCAGCACGAGCAGCTGGGTGACCACCGCCAGCCCGCGGCCCCAACGCTTTCCGAGCATCAGCGCGCGTCCGGCGGCGAGCACCACACCGCCCACCAGAACGAACCAGACCGCGGTGCCCAGGCCGTTGACCACACGCTGGTCGGCGCCCGCGATCCCCCGCACCACCAGCAGCACGGCCACCACCAATGCGGCCACACCCTGCACCGCGACGATAAGGCCCGCGCCGCGCACGGCGGCCGGGGCAGGCGAGGACACCGCCCGCCTGCGGGGAAGATTCACAGCGTCAGCGTAGTCATGCCGCGGTTTACTCAGCCGGGTCTTAACGACGCCGCATAAGCTCGTGAATCATGCGCGCCGTGCTGATCGTCAACCCCACAGCCACTTCCACCACTCCGGCCGGCCGCGACCTGCTGGCTCACGCGCTCAAGAGTCGTCTGAAGCTCACCGTTGAGCACACCAACCATCGTGGCCACGGGATGGAACTCGCAGAAGCGGCCGCCGCCGACGGAGTCGACCTGGTCGTGGTGCACGGCGGCGACGGCACCGTGAGCGGGGTGGTCAATGGGCTGCTCGGCAGCCCCGGATCGAGGCCGACCGGGCATGTGCCCGCAATCGCAGTGGTGCCGGGCGGGTCGGCGAATGTGCTGGCCCGGTCGTTGGGCATTTCCCCGGATCCGGTCGCCGCAACAAACCAGCTCATCCAGCTGCTCGACGACTATCACCGCCACCAGACGTGGCGGCGCATCAGCCTGATCGACTGCGGCGAGCAATGGGCCGTGATCAACGCCGGGATGGGCGTCGATGCGGAGGTGGTCGCCGCGGTGGAAGCCCTGCGCGACAAAGGCGTCAAGGTCAATGCGTTGCGCTATTGGCGCGTGGCGATACCCATCACCATCGCCTTCAGCCGCCGCGAACCGACCCTCACCATCGAGTTACCCGACCGCGAACCCGTTCCCGGCGTGCACTTCGCCTGGGTGTCCAACACCAGTCCATGGACCTACAGCAACAGCCGGCCGATGGTGACCAACCCCGGCTGCAGTTTCGAGTCGGGCCTGGGCGTGTTCGCGCTCAACGACATGAAGGTATTCCCCACGCTGCGACTGGTGGGCCAGCTCCTGGCCAAGGGGCCGAAGGGCAACCCCAAACAACTCATCCGCGACGACGACGCCGCTTGCCTGAGGGTGACCTCGACCGGGGCCCCGATCGCCAGCCAGTTCGACGGGGATTACCTCGGCTTGCGCGAGAGCATGACATTCCGGGCGGTTCCTGACATGCTCCCGGTGGTCGCCCCACCCAGCAAAAACCATGCCTGAGCTGCGGTAACGCGCGAAGGAACTGACGCTCGGGAAAAATTTCCCGTGAAATGCAGCCGGTGAGCGTAGTACAACTGAGTAAGGGCTTGGCTAAGAAATCAGTGAAGTGAGATTGCCCACGAGGCGACTTGCACTATTGACATCTGTAGAGCCTGTGAAACGATCGGAAGGTTGCATGCAGAAATTTGTGTAGGGGCACGGAACCTTTTCTTGTGCACGCGTTAACAGCGAAGAAAAATAGCCGTGTGCCTTGCTGCGCACTCAGTGAGGAGTAAAGAGTAATGGATTGGCGCCACAAGGCGGTTTGTCGCGACGAGGACCCGGAGCTGTTCTTCCCGGTAGGAAACAGTGGCCCCGCGCTCGCGCAGATCGCTGACGCGAAACTGGTCTGCAATCGGTGCTCGGTGACCACGGACTGTCTCGCCTGGGCCCTGAATACCGGCCAGGACTCGGGCGTCTGGGGAGGCATGAGCGAAGACGAGCGGCGCGCCCTCAAGCGTCGCCACGCCCGGACGAAGGCCCGTAGCGGAGTCTGACCCCCAGTTTGCACACGGTGCGGCCCCGACAATTGTCGGGGCCGCACCGTTGTGTGGGGCATTCACAGCAGCAGTCGGGTCCGCCGACCGATCGGTACCCGTAACACCACGTCGGTGCCGCGAGCGGGGGCTTGGCGCATGCCCAGCGTTCCGTCCAGTTCCGCCGACACCAATGTCCGCACGATCTGCAAGCCCAGGCTGTCGGACTTCTCCAGGCTGAATCCTTCGGGCAGTCCGCGCCCGTCGTCGTGCACGACGACGTCGAGCCAGCGTGCCGAGCGCTCCGCGCGAATGGTCACGGATCCCTCCTCGGCCATCGGATCGAACGCGTGCTCGATCGCGTTCTGAACGAGTTCGGTGATCACCATGATCAGGGCCGTCGCGCGGTCGGAGTCCAGCACGCCCAGGTCACCGACCCGGTTGATCCGAATCGGCCGGTCCACCGATGCCACGTCGTTCATGATCGGCAGAATCCGGTCGATGACCTCGTCGAGGTTCACCTGCTCGTCCACCGACATCGACAACGCGTCGTGGACCAGGGCGATCGACGACACCCGACGCACCGACTCGATCAGCGCTTCCCGCCCTTCGGCGTTGGCCGTCCGGCGGGCCTGCAGGCGCAGCAGCGCCGCCACCGTTTGCAGGTTGTTCTTCACCCGGTGGTGGATCTCCCGGATCGTGGCGTCCTTGGATATCAGGGCCCGGTCGCGGCGTTTGACCTCCGTGATGTCGCGGATCAGCACCGCGGCACCGACGCTGGCGCCGTGCACCACCAAAGGCAGCGTCCGCAGCAGCACCGTGGCGCCCCCGGCGTCGACCTCCATCCGCATGCCCTCGCCGCCGGCCAGCAAGTCCTGCACATGCTCGGCCACTTCCCGCGCCTCGAACGGGTCGGAGATCAGCGGCCGCGTCACCTCCATGAGATTGTGGCCCTCCAGCTCGGAGGTCAGCCCCATCCGGTGGTAGGCCGACAGCGCGTTGGGGCTGGCGTAGGCGACGACACCGTCGACATCGAGGCGGATGAAGCCATCGCCCGCCCGCGGGGTGGAGCGCGACATGACCACGTCCCCCACGTCGGGGAAGGTGCCCTCGGCGAGCATGTGGACAAGGTCGGTGGCGCACTCCTGGTACGCCTTCTCCAACTGGCCGGACGTGCGATCGGCCGCCGCCGCGGTTTGATGCCGCGTCAGCACCGCCACCACCTGGTCGCCATACCGCACGGGGGACGCCTCAACGTGCGGACCGGGAAGCGGCCACGAATCCTCTTGGCCCGCATCGCTTTCCCGCATCGCAGTGCCGGACGCGAAAGTGTCGGCGACGAGCTGCAGTCGCTCGGCGGCAACGACGCTGCCCACCGCATCCGTCTGCAGAACCGTCGGCGCGGTATTCGGCCGGCACTGCGCCACACACACCAGCACGCCGTCGTCGCGGCGAACCCACATCAGGTAATCGGCGAACGACAGGTCGGCCAGCAGTTGCCACTCCCCCACCACCGCGTGCAGGTGATCCACCGCGTTGCCCGGCAGCATGGTGTGTTCGGCAAGCAGATTACCGAGCGTGGACATCGATAACTCCCGAGTCGTTCCCCGGCGATGGGTATGAAGGAACCAACGGCTAGCTGATCACGGCGATCAGGTCGCCCGCCTGAATGACATCGCCCACCGACACACTCACCTTGCTGACGGTGCCGTCGACTTCGGCCAGGACGGGGATCTCCATCTTCATCGACTCCAGCAGCACCACGATGTCACCCTTGCCGATCTGGTCACCCTCGTTGACAACGACTTCGAGCACGCTGGCCACGATCTCGGCGCGAACATCCTCGGCCATCTTCACCCCACTCGTTTCGGCCACTGCGCATGCCGGCTGCTGGTCCATCAAGCTTGCATCAGGCTCATGTATATCGAACCACAGGACCGGTCGGGACCGCGGCACACGGGGCGGGGCCATCGCGTCGGGCGTGACGTGAGAGACTGTGGGACAACCTAACGGGTGCCAGGCACCGGTTTTGACGGGCAATCAACGGAGGTTCGAAAGATGGCCAAGCGCGGCCGTAGGAAGCGCGACAGGAAGTACAGCAAAGCCAACCACGGCAAGCGGCCCAATTCCTGACGGGTTTCGCTACCGCATACCCCGGATAATGGTGGTCCGCTGAAATTCGAGCCGGAGGCGCTCGCGTAAGCCCTCCGGGGCCCTCTCGCCACCGCACTTGGTCGCTACCAAGGCCTTGATCCGCTCCTCGAGCCCGTAGTGCTGGAAGCACCCGGGGCATGCCTCGAGGTGCTGGCGCAGCCTCTCGCGGGTCTCTGCCGTGCACTCACCATCGAGCAGCGTCCATACCTCGGCGATCACCTCGGCGCAGCCGACGTCGCCGTGGGCATGGTCGTTGGGGCACGGGTCGCCCGGACGGTCGGAAAACTCGCTCATGACGACACCTCCTCGTGCGCTTCTGACCGCGGTAAAGCCCCGCTCCTTGGCCACGTCGGCCAAAAGGTCGCGCAGCTGACGCCTGCCGCGGTGCAGCCGAGACATTACCGTTCCGATTGGCGTATCCATGATCTCGGCGATTTCCTTATATGGGAAGCCTTCGACGTCGGCGTAGTAGACCGCCATCCGGAACTCTTCCGGCAACGCCTGCAGCGCCTCTTTGATCTCGTTGTCGGGCAGCGCCTCGAGCGCTTCGACCTCCGCCGAGCGCAAACCGGTCGAGGAATGCGCGGCGTTAGCCGCCAATTGCCAGTCGGTGATCTCCTCGGTCGGATACTCCGCCGGTTGGCGCTGCCTCTTGCGGTAGCTGTTGATGTAGGTGTTGGTCAAAATCCGGTACAGCCAGGCTTTGAGGTTGGTGCCGGCCCGGAACGAGCGGAACCCCGCGTAGGCCTTCACCATCGTCTCCTGCAGCAGGTCCTCCGCGTCGGCCGGATTCCGCGTCATGCGCAGCGCGCCGCCGTAGAGCTGGTCCAGCAGGGGAATCGCGTCGCGCTCGAAACGCGCCGTGAGTTCTGCGTCCGTCTCCTCAGGCGGTGCGGGCTGGGCAATCTCTGACCCCGTCACGCCGTCGATCTCCCCCATTTCGATTAACACGGTCCCTTCTGCTGCGGTGCCGCCGGTCAGCACCGGAAGTGCCACCGGACTCGCAAGCAGGCGAGCCAACCGCTCGTCGCCCAACAGGCTGGTTGCCGTTGACACCCGATTGCTCCTTCCAATCTAGAGCCTGATCCCGACAGTGTCTGCCGGGTCTTGGCACCCGCATTAGAAACCGACTGTTTTAACAGCACGAGCCACCCGGCTATTTCCGGGACCGATCCGGGCCGGAATCGGGTCGCGCGGTCCCCCACTCCGACCGGGTTCAGCAGGGCGTTAGTGTGACGCCATGTCCCTCAACGGCAAGACCATGTTCATCTCCGGCGCCAGTCGCGGTATCGGCCTGGCGATCGCCAAACGCGCCGCACAGGACGGCGCGAACATCGCCCTGATCGCCAAGACCGCCGAGCCGCACCCCAAGCTGCCCGGGACGGTGTTCACCGCTGCGAAGGAGCTCGAGGACGCGGGCGGAAAGGCCCTGCCCATCGTCGGCGACGTCCGCGACCCGGATTCGGTGGAGTCGGCCGTGGCCAAAGCCGTCGAGCAGTTCGGTGGCATCGACATCTGCGTCAACAACGCGTCGGCGATCAACCTGGGATCCATCAGCGAGGTCCCGATGAAGCGGTTCGACCTGATGAACGGCATTCAGGTGCGCGGCACCTACGCGGTCTCTCAGGCGTGCATCCCGCATATGAAGGGCCGGGAGAACCCGCACATCCTGACGCTGTCGCCGCCAGTGCTGCTGGGCAAGGAGTGGTTGAAGCCGACGGCGTACATGATGGCCAAGTTCGGCATGACGCTGTGTGCGCTGGGGATCGCCGAAGAGATGCGGGAGGAGGGCATCGCGTCGAACACGTTGTGGCCGCGCACGCTGGTGGCCACCGCCGCGGTGCAGAACCTCCTGGGCGGTGACGAGGCGATGGGACGGGCGCGCAGGCCCGAGGTGTATTCCGACGCGGCCTACGTCATCCTCAACAAGCCCGCGCGCGAGTACACCGGCAACGTGCTGCTGTGTGAGGACGTGCTGGTGGAATCCGGCGTCACCGACCTGTCGGTGTACAACTGCGTGCCGGGCGGGAAGCTGGGCGTCGATTTCTGGGTCGACGGCGTCAACCCGCCGGGGTACACCGGGCCCTAGTCGTGATCGCAAGCGCGGCGGAGCCGGGCGCAGCGGGTCACGACCATCGAAAGAGCGTGGCGCGTGCCGCCACACCGGGGATTGCCGCGCTCGTCAAAGCCGGTGTGCCGCACGAGGTTTTGCACTTCGACGTCATCACCGACCTATCGGACTCCGGGGATTTCGCGCCCGAGCAGGTATTCAAGACCCTGATCATCGCGCTGCCCCGGGAGTTGGCCGTCGCGATCGTGCCGGTGCCGTCGACGCTGTCGCTGAAGGCGGCCGCCGCGGCGCTGGGCGTACCCAGGGCCACGATGGCCGAACCCGCGGCGGCCGAGCGGTCCACCGGCTACGTCGTCGGCGGCATTTCCCCGTTCGGCCAGCGCAAGCGGCTGCGGACCGTGGTGGACACCTCCGCGCTGGCCTGGGACCGGGTGCTGTGCAGCGCCGGCAAGCGACATTGGGACGTCGCGGTGGCCCCGCAGGACCTCATCCGCCTGACCGGCGCGATCACCTGGGATTTGGCTGCGCGAGCGTAACGCCACGGCGAGAATCAGCGCCGGATTTCGCAGTGGCGTTACGCTCGCAAGCGGGTGGTACCCCCAGCTCGCGAACAGCGCGTAACGCGGTCAGGCGAACGCGCTCTGCCCGGTGATGTGCCGGCCGACGATCAGGGACTGGATCTCCGCGGTTCCCTCGTAGGTGACCAGGGCCTCCATGTCGCACAGGTGGCGTATGACGTGGAAGTCGAGCGTGACACCGTTGCCGCCCAGCACGTCGCGGGCCAGGCGACACACGTTTCGGCCCTTGACGGTGCAGTAGTACTTGGCGAGCGCGGCCATCGTCTCTTCGACCTTGCCCTCATCGATGAGCCGGCCCATGCGGATGCTGTACAGCTGCATCGCGGTGAGGTCGCCGAGCATCTCCACCAGCATCGACTGGATCATCTGCGTCCGGGCGATCGGCCTGCCGAACTGCTTGCGCCGCAACGAATAGTTCAGCGCGATTTCGTAGGCCGCGACGGCGTGCCCGGTTGCGGCCCACGCGACGAAATTGCGGGTGCCGGCGAGCACCTTGCCAACGTCCTTGAAGTTGTTGCAATTCTGCAGCCGGGCGTCTTCGGACACGCGGCAATCGGTGAGGGTGATGTCCGCGTTCTGGACGATCCGCAGCGACATCTTGCCGCCGATCTTGGTCGCCGCGTAGCCGGGGTTGTCCTTCTCCACGACGAACGCCTTGACTTGGTTGTCCGCGGTGTCGCGGGCGTATACGACGATGATGTCGCACCACACGGCGTTGCCCGGCCAGCGCTTGCGACCGTTGAGCACCCACTCATCGCCCTGCCGCTCGGCGGTGGCCTCGAGGATGACGGCGTCGGAGCCGTGCTCGGGCTCGCTCAGGGCGAACGCGCCGATCTTTTCCAGGCGCGCCATCGCGGGTAGGTAGCGTTGCCGCTGTTCCTCGGAACCCAGGATGTTGATCGACTGCATCGCCAGCCCGAGGTGCACGCCGAAGAACGTGGATATGCTCCCGTCGATGCGGGAAAGCTCGTAGTTGACGAGTCCGTTGGCGACGGCGGTCATCGGTGTGCACCCGCAATCGCCCAGGTTGTAGTCGCCGACAATGTTCAGCGCGGCGAGTTTCGGGATCAGGTCGAACGGAAATGCGCCGCGTTCCCAATAGTCGTTGACGATCGGCAGGATCTCGGCCTCGCCGAACGCCCGGACCTTGGCCATGATCTCTTTTTCCTGGTCGGTCAGCTGGTCCTTCATCAGGAAGTAGTCGGTACCCCGGGCGCGGGCGATGTCCTCGACCAGCGCGGCGGTGGCCGGATCGGCGTCCTTGGCGCCTCGTGTCTCAAACGAGCCGACTTGCCTTGGCAACGTTGTCATGGTCGTTCTCCCGGTTCGCGTAGAAACTTCTCGATGACGGGCGCGAGCTCTGCCGCGTTGTGCACGAGGTCGATGTGCCCACCGGAATGCAGGTGCAGCCGGGAATGAGGCAGCAGCGCGTTCATGATGCGCGCGTTGACCACCGGGATGATCGGGTCATCGGTGCCCTGCACGATCAACGTCCGCTGCCGCACCGCGGGCAAGGCGAACAGGCTGGTCCAGACCGAGCCTGCGAGCAGCTGATGCAGGTATCCGATCTTCGACCCGGCGTGCAGTTGCCGCACGAAGAGTTTCGCGACGTCTTCACCGTGCGTGCGGACGGTACCGCCGTAAAGCTCGCCGGCAATGGATGCGAGGTAGTCGGGATCCGAGAACCTGCGCGGCGTAACCATTTTCCTCAGGATCCTGGGGTGACCGGGCACCATGAACAAGCCGGTGCCCGTCGCCACCAGCACCAGTCGCCGGCAGCGGCGCGGGTTCTGGAAGGCGAACTGCTGCGCAAGCGCGCCACCCCAGGACAGCCCGAGTACGTCCACCACCCCGATTCCCAGCTTTGACAGCACCCGGCCCAGCACCCAGGCAAGGTAGGGAAAGCCGTAGGGCAGCAGCGAGGTCGGCGATCCTCCGGTCCCGGGAACGTCGAATCGGATCACCGTGCAATCCAACTGCTCCACGAATGGATCGAGCACTTCCAGGCTGGCCCCGATGCCGTTGCACACCACGAGTGGCACACCCGTTCCGTGGCGCACGTTGACCCGGATCCGCTGCCCACCCGCGTTGACGTAGCGCTCTTCACCGATCGTGCTTGGCGATGCCACCAGCAGGGCCCTGCGGCGTTGCGCGCTAGGCACGCTCACTTCTCCATGACGTAGCTGCCGGGGGCCGGGCCGAGTGGTGGGAGGTCATCTCCGCCAAGCGTTTTCGGAGCGTCGACCTCTGAGCCGCTGCGCTCGGCGAGCCAGCTGACGTAGTCCGGCCACCAGGAGTCGCTTTCCTTTTGTGCGGAGTCCAGCCACTGTTCGGGATCTTCGGCGTCGACGGGTCCGGTTCGGAACGACGCCTTGGGGTTGCCCGGCGGGTTCACCAGAGCCGCGATGTGACCGTTGGTGGACAGCACGTAGCGGTTGTCCTTGCTGCCGAGCAGCCGCGCACTGCGATAGGTGGCCTGCCACGGGGAGATGTGGTCGGCGATGCCGCCGACGATGTAGGCGTCGGCGGTGATCTTGGCCAGGTCGACCGGGCTGCCCAGCATGGTCACCCCACCCGGAGTGACCAGCGCGTTCCGCAGACCCATCAGCACCAGGTCGCGGTGCAGCGCGGCGGCCATCCGGGTGGTGTCGGCGTTCCAGAACAACACGTCGAAGGGCGCCGGCTTGCGGCCCTGCACGTAGTTGTTCACCACGTATCGCCACACCAGGTCGGTGGGCCGCAACCAGGCGAACATCTCCGCCATGTCGCGCCCGTCGAGAAAACCCTTTTTGGCAGAAACGCGAATCGCCGCCTGCGCCGCGCGGTCGCTCATCGCCGCCGCGGCGAACCCGGCGCGCGTCTCGTCCAGGACGGTGACCGCCAGGTTGAGACCCGCGACCCGGTCGCCCTCGCCGATATCGGCGAGGTGGGCCGCGGCCATCGCCGCGAGGATGCCGCCCGAGCAGGTGGCCAGCAGGTGGGTGCTGTCGGTGCCGGTGATCTTCTGCGCCGCCTCCATTGCCTCGACGATCGCGCCGCCGTAGCTGTCGAAGCCCCAATCCTTGTGGCGCGCTTGCGGATTGCGCCATGAGATTGCGAAGACCTGCTGGCCCTGCTGGACGAAGTACTCGATCATGCTGCGCCCGGGCGCGATGTCCATGACGTAGAACTTGTTGATCACCGGCGGCACCATGAGCAAGGGAATCGCGCGCACCTTGGGTGTCTGCGGGGCGTATTGGATCAATTCGAACACCGAGGTTTGCAGTACGACGGCCCCTTTGGTGACGGCCAGGGTCTCCCCCACCGCATAGGCGTCGGGTTCGATCATGGCCGGCACCCGCGGTTTCGAAAGCATGTCTCGGGCAAAGGCTCTCGCGCCCCGTAGCGCGCTCAGACCGCCGGTGTCGATCAGCGCCTTCCAGCCCAGCGGGCTGATGAGCGGGTTGTTGCTGGGCGCCAGCCCCTCCACAACGTTGTCGACGACGAACCGCATCTTCTCGTTGTCGCGCCAATCGAGCTGGGCGTCGTCAAGCAGCCCCTCGGCGGTCTCGGCGCCCGCGAGGTAGGCCTGCATGATCCTGTGCAGCAAGGGATTCTCCTGCCAGGCAGCATCGGCGAATCGCTTGTCGGCCCGGGCCGGACCACGGTGAGACTTGCCCAACGCAATGTCACCGAGCTCACGCGTGAGCGCGTTGACCCGGCCGGCCACGGCACCCGGGTGCTGGGCGAGGTTGGTGCCGAAGCGGACCCAGGTGGCGTTCGGCGTCATTCGGCTCACGAATGGCTTCGTGGCGCTGGTGAGCAGCAGGTCGAGCGGTGCGGCCAGTTCGTCGGCGGCTTTGGGCGTGGGATTCGGGGCACTCGCCATTGTTATCGCGTGCTTTCGCTCGTCGGAATGGTGATTTCGCGCTTCAGAAGCTTGCCGGTGGGCCCCTTGGGCAGGGCGTCGACCAGCCAGACCAGGCGCGGATACTTGTACGCGGCCACCCGGGCCTTGACGTAGTCGCGAAGTTCGTCGGCGGTGACCGCGGATCCCTTCTTGAGGGCTACCGCCGCGCCGACTTCCTCACCGAGCGAGTCGTGCGGGATGCCGATGACGGCGGCTTCCGCCACCGCCGGGTGCTCGTAGAGCACCTCCTCGATCTCGCGCGGATACACGTTGTACCCGCCGCGGATGATCATGTCTTTGGTCCGGTCGACGATGTAGAAATAGCCGTCTTCGTCGACGCGTCCGACGTCACCGGTATTCAGCCAGCCGTCGGCGGTGATCGTCTCCTTGGTGGCTTCGGGGAGGTTCCAATAGCCCTTCATCACGTTGTGGCCGCGGATCTGGATCTGGCCCGCCTCCCCCTGCGGAACCTCGACTCCGTCCAGGTCGACCACCCGCATCTCGACACCCTCGATCGGGGTGCCGATCGAGCCCGCCTTGCGGGGCCGGTTCGGATGGTTGAACGCGGCCGCCGGAGAGCTCTCGGACAGCCCGTAGCCCTCGAGAACGGTGCAGCCAAAGGCCTTTTCGAAGTCGGTGAGCACCTGGACGGGCAGCGCCGCCCCACCGGAGACACAGGTCCGCAGGCTCTGGGTCGCCCCCGGTGCGGCCTGGTCTGCCACGCTGAGCAGCGCCGAATACATCGTCGGCACCCCCTCGAACACCGTGACGGCGTCGCGCTCGATCACCTCGAGGGCCTTGCGGGGGTCGAACCGCGGGATGAGCGTCAACGTCGCGCCCGCGAGGACGGAGCTGTTGAGGCCGCAGGTCAGACCGAAGACATGAAACAGCGGCAGGCAGCCCATGATCACGTCGTCCGGCCCGGATTCGACGAGGGTGCGGACGCTGACGTCACAGTTGCGGCTCAGATTGCCGTGGGTGAGCATGGCGCCCTTGGGCTTGCCGGTGGTCCCGGAGGTGTGCAGGATGACCGCGACGTCGTCGTCGCCGCGTTCCACCGGGGGGTGTTCAGGCAGGTCGGCGATCAGCTTCATCAGCCCGGCGTCGTCGACCAGCCAGCACTGCGCGCCCACCTCGGCGGCGCCGGCGGTGGCCTCTTCGGCGAAGGCCGGTGACCCGAACAACGCCTTGGCACCGCTGTTGGACAGGTAGAACGACACCTCGCGGGCCTTGAGCAGGGGGTTCATCGGGACCGCGACGGCGCCGCGGTACATGATGCCGTAGAACGCGAGGGCGAATGCCGGCGTGTTGGGCAACATCAAGCCCACCGGGTCGCCGGGCTCCACTCCCGCCCGCTCCAGCAGCGTCGCGACCCGGGCCGCGGCGGCGTCGAATTCGGCGTAGCTGAATTCCAGGTCGTCACAGCGCAGGGCGGTGCGGTTCGGGTAGCGATCCTTCGACGCAATCAAATTGGCGCTTAGAGCGGTCATGAGGTGCCTCCGGGAAGGACTTGAAATGGCTGGCCTGGGCTTGTTATGGCTTTCCTATCCTGCTCTCGATGGCCCCGCAGGACAATGTCCCCAGGCACAACGGCCCGGCCGCTCTGGTGTGACGGCACACATATCGCCGCGGGCGGGTTTACGAAGGGCGGCGCGGTGGGCGTCCGGTTAGCGCGGGCGCCGATGCGTCGTCACCCGGCGCGCGCGGTTCCGGCCTCGACGTGGCCCGCCACCACACCCGGTTGGCTCAGGGCAATCGCATTCGGCGATCAACGCGACGGCGCCGGAAGGTACCTTTCAGCCCTGCGCATTTGGCCGTGCGTCAGTGGATAGCGCCAGGCGGTTCGGGTCGTCTTCGAGCGCGCCGCGGTCCCAGCCGCCGAGTTCGGCGGCCGCCTCGTACGTGGTCTGCAAGAAGCGCGCGACCGCGCGGTCGGGGTCATCGGCCGTGCGCACGGCTTCGTACGGCAAAAGGAATTCCCCGAGTTCTTCGCTGAAGTAGGCGGCGTCCGGTTCAACGCGGTGGGCGGGAAACCCGTCCGGTTGCGGGTAGGCGTAGGAGTAGAACGCGCCCTCTTTGCCGCCTCCGGGCCAGAAGCCGCAGCTGCTGAGTTCGCGTGAGTACCCTTCGGCCATCACCCAGTCCGGGCAGTTAGGGGCCCCTCCCGGATGCAAGGGTGCGGGCCGCCCGGAAAATCGCGTCGCGGCTAAATCTAAAGCGCCCCAGAAGAATTGGACCGGACTGGCCTTGCCGACGAACGCCGCGCGGAAGTTGGTCATGACCCGGTGCGCCTGCACCAGCTGCTGCCAGAACGCCCGCGCCGCATCCGGATCGTATTCGGAGTGCTGGTAGTCCTCCGCGAACGGAATAGCGGGCTCTACCTCGTTGGGCTTGCCGATGAGATGCGACTCGATGCCCAGGCCGTCGAGCGCCGAGAGCGTCTCTCCGTAGAACTCCGCGACCGGTTTGGCCGCCAGGCGCACCGCCTGCTGACTCCCGTCACTGTGCCGGATCGCAAGCACGTGGCTGACAAAATCAAATTCCATGTCGAACACCGCATCCCGGTATGGAACCGCGCCGGTGGTCAACCCCCGCGGGCTCACATACAACGTCACTTGCCACCAGTGGTTAATCAACGGCATGTGAACCATGCGGATCTTCCCGACGATCTGGGTCCACATGTGCAAGGTGTCGCGCGTGGCCGTCCATTCGTCCACCATCAGTGATGGCCAACCGTAGGTTTGCACGGGTCGAGTCTGCTGGTAGCCAGCGCATTTGTCGATATCAATGCCTACAACGTCGCGCGCGTCTCGCGGGTGCCGTGAACAAGGCGATGGGTCAGCTTTGGGCCTTGTCTCAGCCCTATGCGGATGCTTCTGCGGTCTCGTTGGCCACCGGATGCAGGACGACCGCGCGGGGCGAACCGACAAGTGCCGGCGCGGACTCGGACGAGGACCACACCCGCTCGACCAGAAATGACCGGAAATCCTCAGCGGCGCTGACCGATTCGAAGGTCAGGTCGATCACGATGTAGTGGGGGTCATCCACCGGCTGCGAGATGCGTTCCTCGAGCACCCCGCCGCGACGGCGAGCGGCGGCGAACGCGTTGAATGTTTGCAGCCAGGTGTCCAGATCGGTGATCGAGTGTTCGATATGCAGGCTGGCCATCGGTTCCTCCGAGCGTGTGTGGCTGTGTCAGGCAAACCGTAAGGCCGATGCGGCAACGGCCGGTATCCCAGGTTTCTGGGGGTCGTGCAGGATTAAGCTCCGGTGGTGGCTACCGGGCACACCGCGGCGAGCAAGGCCGTCACCGAGTGTTGCGCCGGTCCCCTCGACGATCGCGCATTTCGTGCCGCGGCCCTCGAAGCGCTGCGGCCGGCGTTGCCGTTCGACGGGTACGTTTGGGTGCTCACCGACCCATCGACGTCGGTCGGGGTGTCGCCACTGGCCTACCTCCCGGGCCTCGAGATGCGGCAGTTGCCGGACATCATTCGCGCCAAATACGCCACCTCGATCAACCGCTGGACCGCGATGCCCACCGGGGCCTGCGCCGGCTTGGCCGCGACCACCGGCGGTGAGCTTGAGTGCAGCGCGCTGTGGCGCGCGGCGGAGAAGGAACTGCCACTTGTCGACATCCTCTCGGCGGTGTTGCGCGATCGCCACGGATGCTGGGGGTTCATCGACCTGTGGCGCACCTCCGGTGCGCCATTCCGCGACGACGACGTGCTGTTCCTTGGTTCGCTGCTCGGTCAACTCACGGCCGCACAGCGCTCGCGCGTTGCCCAGACGTTTCAGCCGGGGACGTCGTCTGCCGACGACCGTGGCCCGGCGCTGATCCTGCTCGACGACGATCTGCGGCCCGTCACCCAAACGCCCGCCGCCGAACAGAGCCTGCGGCGCCTGCTGCCGACCGACCCTCGCGACGCCCCGATACCCGCGGCGGCGCTCAACGTCGCCGCGCAATTGCTCGCATCCGAGCAGGGCATCGATTCCTCGCCGGCGCGCGCCCACCTGCACTCGCACGACGGCGCGTGGGTCACGTTGCAAGCGGCCCGATTACGACCATCCGACGGAACGATGGCGGCATCGATCGCGGTGATCATCGACTCGATCGGACTGGCCGATCGGATCGACGTGTTCAGCCGCGCCCATGGGTTCACCAAACGCGAGGCCGACGTCGTCGTCGAGCTGTCCCGCGGAAACTCCACCCGCCTTGCCGCGCAGCGGCTCGGACTGTCCGAGTACACCGTGCAGGATCACCTCAAGGCGATCTTCACCAAATCGCGCACCTCGAGCCGGGCCGAGTTAGTCGCCTGCGCATCAGGCACCGCCGCAACATAGCGGCCAAGAGGGCGCCGCTTTGGGGTGACCGATCCCATTCGCCAGTGAGCCAGCCTATGGTTTGGGGATATGAGCGCGGTACGGCAGACCGACGACGCCCGGCGGGGCGCCACGCCGGATCCCCACATCGTCCAGCTCAGCAAACTCATGCTGGCCCGCGCCTCGAAGCTCGGAAAAGCGATGGCGGAGCTGCTCTGCCAGGAGATCGACGCGTACCGTGACGGCAGCGTGGTCACGAAGGATCAGGTAGCCGAAAGCTGTGTGGCGAATCTGACCTTCGTCTTTCATTCACTCGCCGGGGACGCGGACGTCGACGTCTCGCCCGCCGAGCACACCGGCACCGCACGCGCGCTCACCGGGGTGCCGCTGCCGGCGGTGATGACCGCCTACCGGATCGGTTTCCGATTCATGTGGGAGGAGACCCTCGCCACGGCGCGCGCGGCGGCAATACCCACCGACTCGATCCTGAATGCCACCGCACGGGTCTTCCTCGCCCAGGACACCTTCACGCAGGCGATGAGCACCGCCTATCGCCAACAACTGACGGCGCAGATCCTCGAGCGGGAGGAAGAGCGATCGGCGTTGGTCGAAGCGCTGCTGTCCCAACGGATAACCAGCACGCAGAGCCTCTGGGAAGCGGCGGACCTGCTGCGGCTACCCACTTCGGGACCCTATGTCGTCGTGGCGGCGGAACTTCCGGCGATCGGAAAGCTGGGATTACCCACCATCGAAAACAAGCTGTCCATCCGTGACATCCGGTCGGCATGGCGGCTGCTACCGGACCTGCAGGTCGGCATCGTCCATCTGAGGGGTCCCGACGCCGCGAAAAGCCTGGACACGGTCGTCGAGGTGCTGCGGCAGGCCGCGACCGCGCGAGTCGGCATCAGCCCGCCGTTCCACGAGCTGGCCGAAACCAGCGAGGCCCTGCGATTCGCCCGGCTGGCGGTCACCGGAAAACCGTCGCCCGACTCGCTCGTCGCCGTCTTCGACGACTCCACGCTCGCCGTCGCGGCGGTCAGCGCCCCGGAGGTGATGGCGAAGATCAGGTCGTCGGTACTGGGGAGACTGAAGGAGCTGCCGGACGAGGAGTGCGCGGTGTTGCTCGATACCTTCCAGGCTTGGCTGGAAGCGGGCGGCTCCGCCAACGACACCGCGGCGAAGGTCTATTGCCATCCCAATACCGTGCGGCACCGTCTGCATCGCATCGAGGAGTTGACCGGCCGATCACTGGCACGGCCAAAGGACCTCGCCGAGCTGTGCCTGGCGTTCGAGGTCGAGCGGCGACTGCCGTAGGCGACCCCGAGAGACCCAGAGAGACTAGGTCGCGTTTTTCGTCCGGTGGCGAACCTGGAACGCGGTGATGACGTCGACGATGCCAATGGCGATCAGCCAGCAGCCGGCGACCAGGGCCAGAATCGCGATCGAATCGATCGGCGAGATGATCAGCACGCCGCCGCCGATGACGATGATCAGGCCGGAGAGCACCTGCCAGCCGCGTCCGGGCAGGTGGTCGAGGGACAACGCCGTGGCGAGCAGGGTCATCCCGCGGAACACCCAGCTGATGCCGATCCACAGGGCCAAAAGCGCGACCGCCTCGAATTTGTCGCGGAAGCAGAAGAAACCTAGAACCAGCGATATGACACCGGTGATGAACGTCAGCACTCTCATTGCGGCGCCGGTGTGCGTGCCGAAAGCGGCAAACACGTATCCGATTCCGGAAACCACCAGGTAGATGCCGAACAGGACACCCGCCACGAGCAGTGTCTTGCCTGGCCAGGCCAGGACAATGACACCGAGTGCCACGGCCGTGACACCGGTGAGCAAAAGCAGCTGCCACGCGCTGCGAGCAAGCTGCTGCAGTGGACCCTCAAGCACGGTCTGATCGCTATTTGTCATGCGAACAACGTTAGTCAAAATCGACGTAAAGAGAATGTCCGCGGCGACACAATTCGGCATCGCCCACAGGTATCGCGAACAAAGTCGGGCTGAAACCGCTGGTGTAAGGGGCGGGATCGCGCGGTAACGGGGCCCGCGGCCACAAGTTTGTCGCCGGGAGACAAAGGCACGTCGCAAGTTGGTCGGTCAGAGACATCGTTGTGGCGCGGCGGCGCCGATAAGTTTCCTGTCAACGCAAACGCAGCGTTCAGCAAGCCAGCTGACACCGATTCGATCCGCCCGGTTCGAATTAGCAAGTGCCACAACCCATCCCGACAATTCCGCGCCGCGGAGAAACATAGGAGAAAATCATGTTGGTTCCCTTCCTCGTCATCCTGATGATCCTGTCCCCCGTCCTCCTCCCGGCGGCCATCACCGCCTTCCACCACCTCACCGGCTCGGCGGGCACCAGCACCCAAGAGCGCCTCGCGGCGAACTTCCCGCGGCGCACCGCCGCTCCGCGTTTCGCCGCCGCCGCCGCGTAGTCCCAACAGCAGAACCCGAACGGGCCCGCACCACCAGGTGCGGGCCCGTTTACTTTGGCTGCAGAACCGCGCTGCCGTACCAGTGGCAGGCGAGCAACGCGAGTTCGACATCGAGCCGGTCGCTGCCGATTTCCCGACCGCGCCGAACGACGGCGCGGCCCACTCGGTACTTGACCGAGTTGAAGTGCAGGTTGAGTTCCTCGGCCGCCACCTTGTAGCTGCAGCCGCAGGCCAGATATATCCGTAGCGTCTCGCGCAGGCGCGCGTCGTTCTCGTTGTCGCCCGCAAGGTCTCCCAGCACGGTGGCCACCCAGTCGCGGGTGCCGGCAACGTCGCCACCGAGACGCGCCACAACGGACAACCCGGGATCATCGGCCGCGATCACCGTGGGCGCCGAAGACTTCGGCCCCCCGCGGACGATCGCGACGCCGCGGGCCTCGTCCGCCTCGCGGTGGGAGCGGCGAAAGCCTTCGATGCCCGCGGCCATCGTCCCGATTGCCACGCTCGGCGAGTCGGATCGGGTCTGAACAAGCTGGCGGACTTTCGAAGCGACGTCGGCCACCGCTGCACGATATGGCAGCCATCCCCACGCGCAGCTTTGGTCGGCGGCGACGAACAGGGGGCTGCCGGCCGCGGCGGCGGCTTCGCCCAGATCGCGGAGGAACCGTTGCAGCCGGGCAAGTTCGTCGCCTTCGGCGCCCAGATCCGGGTACCAGATGACCAGCCCCAGGTGATGCCACCGCAGCGGATAGCGGATGGACGTCGTTGCCGCATCGACATCGATGGTCTTGTTGGCGGCCAGGATCTCGCGCACCCGCAGGGCGCGAAGGCTGTTCTGGTTCTCCAGCCATCGTTCGCGTTCGTCTTCGTAGACGGCGACGACCTGCTGCGACATCCAGTCGATGTACTCGAACATCGTGCCGGTGATGGCCTCGATGATCGCCACCCGCACCGATTCGGGGATGTCGATTTCTCGCAATTCGGCGAAAACCATCTCGTTCATCCGGCGCTGGCCGAGCCGGTAGGCGCGCACCAGCGCGTTGACCGGCACCCCGTGCTGCGCCAATCGGCGCGCATACTCCAGCGCCGCGGTGGGCGCCTCGACGCGCTCGACCGCGATGTCGTAGCGCAACGCGTGCAACAGCGTGTCGACGTTGCCCTCGACGCTGGTGCCGAGCAACTCCACCAGCGCCGCATCGCCGCGCAGCTCGGGGATCTGCTCCTCGAGGGAGCGATGAATGATCGACGACACGTCGGCCGCCCGATCGTGCAACCGGTCGGCGACCTCGGCGACGTAACTGTTCACCTCGACGTCGCGTGTCGACGGCGGCTTCTTCACATCCATGACGTTAGACGCGGTTGTCGGTCGGCGATAACACCGCCGCGCGGTTTTGTTGTTCCGCGACTGTGTCCTGCGGAGCACAATTCCTAATGTGGGCGCCACACTCGGCAAATAACTGTCATAAGGAGCCACTCAAATGGGATTCACCAAGCCCTACCTCCCGGACGTCGATCCGGACACCTTCCTGCGCAAGCCGCTGATGGAGCGGATACGGTTCCTCGCCACCGATTGGGCCGAGAACGGCTTCGGCGCACCGCGGATGGTCCACACCATCTACATCGTCGAAGCTGGTGTTGTTCGCGATCGGTGGCATCACCGTCGCGACGTTGACGTCGGGGCTGCCCGCCTTCTGGCACGTCAGTGAATGGTGGAACCAACCGATCGTCTATCAGAAGGTCATCCTGTGGACCGTGCTGCTCGAGTCGATCGGCGTGGCCGGCTCCTGGGGGCCGTTGGCCGGCAAGCTCAAGCCGATGACCGGCGGCATCCTGTTCTGGGCCCGTCCGGGAACCATCCGGCTGCGGCCGTGGAAGTGGGTGCCATTCACGAGTGGCGACCGGCGCACCTGGTTCGACATCGCGGTGTACCTGGCGCTGCTGGCGAGCGCTGGCCGTCCCGCTGCTCTCACCGGGCGTGCACAGCGACTCGCTCTCGAAGGCGGTGCCGGACAACACATCCGGGCTGGTGAACCCCGCCCTGCTGATCGCGCCGATGGTGCTGCTGGTGCTGATCGGTCTGCGGGACAAGACCATCTTCCTGGCCGCCCGCGGCGAGCAGTACCTGCCGGTCGCTGGTCATCTTCGCCGTGTTGCCGTTCGTGAACATGATCATCGCGCTGAAGATTGCTGATCGTGGTGGTTTGGGTCGGTGCCGGCTTGTCGAAGTTCGGTAAGCACTTCTCCAACGTCATTCCGCCGATGGTGAGCAACACGATTTTCGCGCCCAAATTTGTGCGACGGGCCCACTACCGCGACTTCGGGCGCGACATGCGGCCGTCGCGGCTGGCGGACTTCATGGCACACGTGAATGGCACCACGGTCGAGATCATTGCCCCGCTGGTCCTGTTCTTCTCCACCAACAAGTGGGTGACGCTGGTCGCGGCGCTGTTCATGGTGGGCTTCCACCTGTTCATCATCTCGACCTTCCCGCTCGCGGTGCCGCTGGAATGGAACGTGGTCTTCGCCTACACCACGATCTTCCTGTTCCTCGGCTTCCCGAACGCGAACGGATACGCGCCGTGGAACATGACGCCGCCCTGGCTGGCCCTGATCGTCGCCGCGGCGCTGCTGTTCTACCCGATCCTGGGCAACCTGCGGCCCGACAAGGTGTCCTTCCTGCCCTCGATGCGGCAGTACGCCGGCAACTGGGCCTCGGCGTTGTGGCCGTTCGCGCCCGGTACCGAGGCAGAAGCTGGACCGAGTCACCCGGTCGGCGCCGGAACCAGGTCGATCAGTTCGTCGCGTTCGGCTACGAGCCGGCGTGGGCGGAGATCACCTCTCAGAAGACGATCGCGTGGCGGAGCATGCACAGCCAGGGCCGCGGCCTGTACTCGCTGCTGTTGAGCCACCTGCCGGACATCGACGTCCGCGCGGTGCGGGAGGGCGAGTTCGTCTGCAACTCGATCATCGGGTTCAACTTCGGCGACGGCCACCTGCACGACGCGGACATGATCAAGGCCGTGCAGGACGAAGCCGGATTCGAGCCGGGCGAGTGCGTCATCGCCTGGGTCGAGTCGGAGGCCTTCGGCAGCGGCGTCCAGCACTACCAGTTGATCGACGCCGCACTCGGGGTCATCGAGCGCGGCACCTGGAAGGTCGCCGACGCGGTCGCCGAGCAGCCCTGGCTGCCCAACGGCCCCATCCCGACCGAGGTGAGCTGGTCGCTGAAGGGCACCGCACCTGCCGCATCCCGCAAGGAGCAGGAACACGGTCACGGAGCGCTGGCATGAGCACGGCGGTGGTGGTAGGCGGCGGGCCCAACGGGCTCGCCGCCGCCCTCTCCCTGGCCGCCGAAGGCGTGCAGGTCACCGTGCTCGAGGCCGCCGACGAGGTCGGCGGAGGCACCCGCAGCAGCGAGGAAATCGTTCCCGGCCTGCTGCACGACCACTGCTCGGCGATTCATCCGATGGCCGTCGGCTCGCAGTTCTTGAGCCGCTTCAACCTGGACCGGTACGGCCTGGCGTGGCGCTGGCCCGAGATCGATTGTGTTCACCCCCTCGACGGCGGCAGCGCCGGCGTGCTGTACCGCTCGGTGGAGCAGACGGCCGCCGGTCTCGGTCGCGACGGAGCGCGCTGGCGGCGCGCATTCGGCTACCCCGCCGAACATTTCGACGCGCTCAGCGAGGACATCATGCGGCCCCTGCTGCGGTTCCCGCATCATCCACTGATGCTGGCCCGGTTCGGTGCGCCGACCGTGCTTCCCGGGTCCACGTTCGCCCGGCGTTTCCGCACCGACGAGGGACGGGCGCTGTTCGGAGGCGTTGCGGCCCATGCCTTCCGGCCGCTGCACTACCCGATGACCTCCGCGATCGGGATGGGCATCATCGCGGCCGGCCACCGGCACGGGTGGGCGGTGGCCGAAGGCGGATCGCAGTCGATCGCCAACGCGATGGTGGCGCTGCTGGGCGACTTGGGCACCAAGATCGAGACCGGTGTCCGGGTCCAGTCGGCGTCGCAGCTGCCGCCCGCGGACGTCACGATGTTCGACCTGGCGCCCAGTGCGGTCGCCGGCATCCTCGGGGACCGGCTGCCGCGCCGAATTTCCCGGGCCTTCACCCGGTTCCGGCGCGGCCCCGGTGCGTTCAAAGTCGACTTCGCCGTCGAGGGCGGCGTGCCCTGGACGAACCCGGACGCCCACCGGGCCGGCACGGTTCACCTGGCCGGGACCTACGCCGAACTCGCCGCGACCGAGCGGGAAATCCACGCCGGACGCATGCCCGAGCGCCCGTTCGTGCTCGTCGGCCAGCAGTATCTGGCCGATCCGCAACGCTCGGTGGGCGATACACACCCCGTGTGGAGCTACGCGCACGTCCCCAACGGCTATGCCGGCGACGCGACCGAGGCGATCATCGCCCAGATCGAGCGGTTCGCCCCCGGATTCCGGGAACGCATCGTCGGGTTCACGGTTCGATCGACGACGCAGATGGACACCTACAACCCCAATTACGTCGGCGGCGACATCATGACCGGCGCCAAGGACATCCGTCAGCTGACATTTGGACCACGAATCACATTGTCGCCATACAACATTGGAGTGCCGGGCATGTACATCTGCTCGGCGGCGACGCCACCGGGGCCCGGCGCCCACGGCATGTGCGGCGCCAACGCCGCCGAGCTCGCGCTGGCCCACCTGGATCGGTGAGAACGCCAGCGAAATCCGGCCCCTTCTGACTACGGATCAAGTGGTCACCCTTGGCGTCAGCCGGGCAACCGTCTATCGGGTACTTGAGCGGCTCACCTAACGCCTGAAAGCACGTCAGCTTGCGGTGCAAGTCGGATAATTAGGGAGGTTCGGGCGTGAATCAGCAGATGGCCGCAGACTGCTTACCTCAAATCGCCACGGCGCCACCCAACTGGGAGGGCACCGCAGCCTAGGTCGAGGCCGCGGGCACCAATGCGCTAATGTCCTCGCCTTGCAGAAGCTTGACCGTTAGAGACACGTCGAAATAGTCAGTCCAGCGAGTGATCTTCCCGCTCTCATCGAGCACAAAAGTCCCCATGACGGGAACGGCGGGCTTCGTGCCGTCAGGGGCTTGGATGTAGTCAAGCCGTTCGGTCAGAACGACAGAGCCTTCGCTGGCGATGTTCAAGATCTCAAACGCGTAGGCATCCGGGAACATCGAAAACTGCGCCCCCATGTTCTCCAAGATCGCCTCAACACCTGTAAACGCCGGCATCCCGACGTTCTGGTAGACCGCGCCGCTAGCGAGGAACGGACGCAACGCCTCGGGATCGCGCTTCTCCATCAGTGCGCAGAACTGGCGAACAACTTCGACAGGGTCAGGCATCAAGGAACCTCCGTTAGTCCATCGGATGTGAATGAAATTGGTTACCAGTTGCTCGGACTTCCATTCCAGGTGCTGCTCGGAGGCCCGAAAATTTGGATGTGGGTTCGTACCCGCGCGGCTCACCCATTGCTGCCCGGCGCGCAACGTTGGCTCACGGATCCGGGTTGCACAGTCGGACGCCCGTTGGGCTGGCCGCTCATCCAGGTGGACATGATTCCGACGGAATACGGGCCCTTTTGGCCGTTCTTCTCGTAAAAGCCCTGAGGATCAAAGACCTTGGCGTCCGGATACGGCCAGGGGCAAGCAACTGACGTTGCTGTCTTCGACCACTTGATGGCCGTGAACGCGGCGCCGTACATCAAGTACGCCACGTTAATGATGGCGAGCATGACCAGAAACGAGCCCAGTGCCGGCCGGCTGCGGAAGATGCGGGCGCGCTGGGCCAATTTCTCAGAAACCGTGCGGCCTGTGTCGTCGCGATAGACCAGAATCCCCGCCGGAATCATCACCACCGTGACCAATACGGATTCCCACAGCAACGGAAACTGGTGCGGTGTGCCGACGAAGATTGAACCGAACGGGATCACCTGCGCGTAGGTGTACATACCAGTGCGCACCAGCGTGACCTCAAGAATCATGTCGATGATGAATCCGAAGACCAATATCAGTACGCCAAGACTGCTCAGCGGATGACGCCACACGAACGCATCAACGGGCCGACGGGCCTGGATTTTTCGCAGGACCCAGGCTGCCGGAAAGTACGGGCCGAACTGGAACATCACATAGCCGATGACGACAAACGGTTCGATCGTGGGCGAGAGCGACACCAACGGCCAGGACTCCGGCCAGTGCCACAGCCGGGGGTTGTACACCGCGTATGGTGCCCAATTCATGATCGGGTCCTGCCAGACGATGATGGTGGTCACCAGGCCCATGAGCAGGTAAGGGTGGGGGCCATAACGACGCCAACCCCACGCGAAAACCGCGATGAGGCCGATGACCGCGATGATCGTAAAGACTTGCAGCGTCCCGAGCCAATGGGGGTAACCGAAAAGTGGCTCCACCGGACGCGGCGCCCCGGTCACGTTCGGATTTCCGATCCGCGCGTCGGGGTAGTCGCGTGCATTCCATGCGATAGCCACGACGGCGCTGACACCGAGGACAGCGAAAAGCCAAGCCCATATCGTGCCTGCCGATGAGCGGTTCGGCGCCGTGTCCGGGCGTCTGGTCGCCGCTGTGGTTTGTCCAGTGGTCACTGATCACTCCTCACAAATGATTCGTTCCTCGTCGGCGACGTGGAGGTAGTAGGGACGGGTGCGGTCGCTCATGATCACGCATCGGCCTCAGCACACGTTTGAGTGGCACCAGGCGCGAACGATGTCAGTCCGATTCCTTTGTAGTGGGCGACGATTCGCTCGTACTGGCACCCATTACGCGCCAACGGCGTGTCGGTGAGTCGATGGGGTAACCAACGGTAAGCAATACGAAGCAGCCTGGTCAGCACGGCGAACTCCAAGGCATGTCGGCGCGTCCAGCGCATCGGGACCAACGACCGCACACGGGGGTGCATGATGCCGAAACCCAAGACCGCCACAATGTGTCCGCCGATCGGTCCCAGCAGCCTCCACAGCGGCGCCGTGACAACAGGCATGTACTCAGGCCGTCGCGGCCGGAGCGTGGCGTCCATGACGATGTCAAGGCTCGCGGTGTGTTTGAGTTTCTCGACCGCCATCTTCTCGTAGTACGCGCACAGCTCGTCGTAGCTATCCGGGAGTTGTCGTGCGCGGCCGGGCATCTGCAAGTCTTTAGTCAGCGCACGAAAGCGGTCCCAGATCGCCTGGTTGCCCGCGACGCTGAGGTCTTCGCCGCTGAGCGCGATGAAAGCACCACGATGCATGAAGAAGATACTGATCAAGTTCCAGTTCCAAGGCTCGGGGGTTAGTGCGCTATAGCGAACCCCATCAGGTCCAACACCTTTGATATCGCGGTGCAGCCGCACCAGCCGCTGCATCTCCTCGCGGCGGTCCTCGTGCTTGGCCATAAACGTGAGTTGATCGGATGCAGCCGTGCGTCGCGCGCGCCCGAGCGGGTCGTTCTTTATCCGGGCCGTATCAACCAGTGCCGCCGACACCGCTGGCAGCATCATCTCGTCGAAGAGGGCAGGCGCGAACAGAACGAGGAACCGCGATCCCATCACGCGCTCGAATCGGTCTGCGACAGATTCGACTGAAGTGCATATGGAATCGGCCGGCGTGCCCGGAGGGTCGATCGACCTGTCCAGGAATTGGACCGACATGGTGACCCTTCTGTCAGATATTCATTCTGGTGCATGGCTGCACCAGAAGTTATTGTGGTGTCAGATTGCACCAGAAATCTCGAATGGTCAAGGGGGTGTCAGGCACAATGCAGTTGATGGCAACCGCGACGCGCTCCTACGGTGGCGTGACGGCCGACGAACGTCGCGCCACCCGCCGAGCCGCACTGATCGAGGCAGCTCTCGATCTATTCGCAGAGGACGGCGCACGAGCAGTGTCGAAACGCGCTGTGTGCGCACGGGCCCGGCTCAATGACCGCTACTTTTACGAGCATTTCACCGACTCGGATGCGTTGATCGAAGCGATCGTGCGTGACCTTACCGCCGAGGGGTTGCAGGCAGTTAAGGCTGCGACGAGTAGCGCAGCGCCCGACATACGCGCGCAAGTCCGCGCCACCGCCGATGCGGCACTTGATTTCCTCACCGCTGACCCGCGTCGTGGCCAGTTGCTCCTGCGTTCCCACACCTCCGAGGTTTTGCAGCACGCCCGCGCGGACAGCACACGCGCGATATCCAACGCCATGGCCGCGATGATCAGGGATCCGCTCGGTCCTGCCGCAGCCAGCCAGCTCGACACCGACCTCGCTGCGTTTGCCCTGGTCAGCGGTGCTATGGAGGTTATCGCTGGCTGGCTACGCGGCGACTTCGACACTACCCGTGAGCACCTCGCTGACATTGTCGCCGGGCTGCTGTTGGCCGTTGCCGACATTTCCACCGCGCTCCACGGACCCGCAGGACAGTCTTAGCAGCGTGGATCGGCTGTCCGAGACCTCGCCGTCGCGTCCTACTACCGCGGGTCTGTTGCCCAGGGATCAAGGGTGAGTTACGCGGCGGTCAGCGACTCCCCCGGCCTTGGTTGGCGCGGAGCGCCGAAACGTGGATGCTGCCGGGCCGGGTTGTCGTCATGGGTTCTCGGCGTTGACGGGTTGGTCGTCGTCTGGCCTATGGCGCGTTCAGAAACGACGACGGGCCGACGAATCGCCGTATCAGTTCGTACTCTGCGACTCGGTCCTTGAGCGGCCAGTACCACAGGGCCAAGGTGATGCGGATGAGCCACTGCGCCGCGAGCGGGTCCACGTGTCCGAGGATCTCCTCGGCCAGATCGGCGACCCCGGGAGAATCGGTGAGCCATTCGCCGTTGTGGTCAGGCTTGATCGATCCCATCATCAACGGGCCTAACGGTTCGGCGCGGATGCGGGCCAAGGCGACCGCGATGGCCGTCACCACCCGATCGCTACCCTGCAGGTCCACGATCTCCATACGCACCGCCTCGACGACGCGCGCCGATATGCGCAGGGTGACCGCCTCCAGAATCGCCTTCTTGCCGCCGGCGTTGCGGTAGATGGTGGCCGGCGCGCAGTGCACCGTGGCGGCAAGCGCGTCGATCGAGAACTTCTCGAATCCGGTGCGCGACACTAGATCCGTGGCGGCGGCATAAATTCGCTCCGCGGCCTCGCTGCGGCGGTCCCCGCCGATCAGCCAATCGTTGCGCGCCATGAGTACTCCTGTCGTGGGGACATAGCCGAAACTGTTTCTATCGCGATGAGAATTTAAGAGACCTGTCGAGCACTCTAACGTGCTGGTCACGAGTACCCAGTGCGAAATAGTCGGTCGCGGGCACCCCAGAATGCCTCTCAACTTCGCGTCTGCCCATTGACGGAGCCAACACGTGCGTCCCACCGTGTGGGCATGACACTGTGCGGGGATCCCGTCGACTACCAGTGCCAGCGTCACGCTGCGCGATCGCGATACATCACCGTCACAGTGCCGCACGCACCACCACCTACGCGTGGATCATCCTGTCCGCGATCACCATTCTTTCGTGGTGGCCGGCACCCGGTCATATCCGAGGCGCCGCGGCCGTCGCCCGTGCACCGATCACGGCGCTGATCCTTTTGGGATTCATCAAGGGACGCATGATCATTCGATACTTCATGGAAGTGCGCGCCGCACCGCGGTGGCTCAAGCGATTCACCGACGCGTGGCTGACCGCTGTGTGGGCCGGAATTCTAGCGATCTACCTACACGAAGGAGCGTTCAATTGACCCTCACCCAGGACGTACGGTTTCTGGGTACGATGGCCCAGCCACTCGGTTATGCCGCCCGCGTCAACACAGCCAGAGCCTTTCGAAGCCGTTGGCGTCAGTACCGGTTCTGGACCGGAGCTGAGATCACCGACTACGACCCGATCGACCCTGCAAATATCGCGCAGCCGGACGCCGCATACCGGGCGCTGCATGCCGGGGGGCGGGTTCACTACAACCCCAAGCTGGGGCTCTGGATTTTGAGTCGACTGCCAGACGTGCGGGCGGCGGCCCGCGCCGCCGACACAATGTCCAGCGCCGACGGAGTCACACGACTAAGGATGGCGGGACCGCTCCTGGTGACCATGGACGGCAAAAGCCACAACGAGATGCGCCGACACGTGCTGCCCGCGTTCACCAAAGCGGCGCTGGACAGCTGGCAAGCGATGATCGATGAACTGGCTGCCAAGCTAGTCGGTGAGGTCCTGGACAACCCCGGCTGCGACATGGTGCAGCGCTTGGCGATACCGATGCCCATGCTGCTCATCGCCCACATGCTGGGCATTCCCGACGGCGACGTCGACGACTTCCGGCGCTGGTCGACGGCCGCCATACGAATGGCCGATGTGGACATCAGCCGACGCGGCCTCACGCGCCTCACGTCATCGATCGGTGGAATTCGCGAGATCTACCGGTATTTCCGCAAGCAGTTCGCCGTCGGCGGCCTGAAGGGGTCAGACACCCTCCTTGGGAAGCTGCTGAGTGTAAACGCCAGCGGGTCAATCGACGATGACGAACTGTTCTTCTTCGCCATGCTGCTGCTGATCGCGGGCAACGAAACCACGACGAACCGCTTGGCGGCATGTTCGATATCTTCGCCCGCCATCCGGAGAAGTTCGACATGGTCCGCGCCGACCACTCCCTGATTCCGAAGGTAGTGGAGGAACAGTTGCGCTTCTCCTCACCAGTGCAGATGCTCTACCGGACGACGCGGACCGAATACGAGGTCGGTCCCGTGACCATTCCGGCGGGAGCCCGGGTGCTCTTGTCCCTCGGTGCAGCCAATCGCGACCCACGGGTGTTCGACGACCCCGACGAATTCCGTGTGGATCGAAACCCGACCGAACACATCGCCTTTGGATTCGGCGCACATCTATGCCTGGGGGCACAGCTCACGCGGATGGAGGCCCAGGCGGTACTTCGCGAGCTCGTGACCCGAGCGCGGCGCATCGAGGCTATCGGTGAAACGCTGTGGTCTACCAGCTACCTGCTGCGCGGTCCGGAGCGGATTAACGTGAGACTCACCCCATCCGTCGTTGCGGGATGATGTCTGTGTCGGACCGCGCGCGATCCGGATCCCCATCGCGGTCAATCCGGTCTCCGCAGCGTCGAACTCGGCGTTGTGGGCGCGTCGCCCGATACCAACAGGCTTAGAAGTTCGTTGTCAGATCGATCACGTATTAGCGCCTTTTTCCATCACTGATCCACGTCAGCCATCGGGCAATCCCATCGGTCGCCCAAAGGCTCTCGACGACTCCAAGACGGCGCTGGCGCGGCGGATGCACGCCAGTGGCGAGCCTGCCAGCACCATCGCCACTGCGCTCGGTGTCAGCCGCGCAACCGTCTACCGGGTATTGGCCGACCAGGCGGACTGAGCGCGGTCAGCCAACGTTTTCAGGTGCCGGACTGTCCACCCACTCCCTGATTGCGGGCGCCAGCCAGCGGCGAAGATAGTCGCGCAATTCGTCGGGTTCTCGTGGCGGATCGCCGGGATTGGACATGAACGACTGCACCGCACGAAGCGTCCATTCGATCAGTTCGTCGAGCGTTTCTGATGTAAGCGGCGTTCTGTCCCAGTCGATTGCCGTGCTCTCCAACAGGACGGTCCGCCCGATACGGCGCGCCGTGTCCGACGTGACGCTGCGTAGCAATGTGTGTGACGGCTCGTCGAGGAGAAGCTGTAGATACGGTTCGTCGGGCACTGCGGTTACGACCTGGACGACGCCTTCGATGACGGCTTCGGCGACGTCGTCGAACGAACTGAGGCGTTCAGCGAGGCGTTCCAGGAATCGGCGCGTCCCCTCGGCTGCAGCGGCACGCAATAGCGCGGTCGTACTCGGGAAGTACCGGTAGACCGTCGCTCTGCTAACGCCGAGTTCGGTAGCGACATCGGCGATGGTGGTGTGGCCGCCACGTTGTTGAACGCACCGGTCAGCCGCCGCCACGATCCGTGCGACCGCCTCGTCGTCGCTACTCGGCGGCTCTCCCAGCCATCCGTGAGTCCGCATGCCAAGCAATCTAATGCCCCGTCGTCACATGGTCCGGCGAACCTAGACAATGGCGATACATCCCTGGTATGACTGTATCGTCATGGCATCGGTAAGGGTCGCAGTAACTCTCTACCCCGATCTAACGACCAGGGGATACCTGCAGCGGTGCCATCTAGCGAGAGTGCTGCGGTAGCAGGCGATGAGTGGTCACGGCAGCGACAGCATCGAACGCGTCGCGAACCGACTGGGGTTCAGTTGCGAGCACAGTGAGGTAACCCCATGACCGACTTGGAAATTCGTACGGTGCGCTTCGACCTCGACGGTGACGTGCCGTTCCTATGGAATCCGGCGAACCCGACGTTCTCAGTTTTCACGAACGTCCGTCTCGATCATCGCGATCGTCTTCGAGAAGTTCATCGTGGCCGCGACCCGGGAAGCGATCCCGCTCATCACCGATGCCGAGGCGAAGTCAGAGGCTGATGCCTTCCTCCGCCAGGAAGCCCAGCACGCTAGCGCGCACCGGCAACACATCCGTGCGCTCGCCAGACGCCATCCAGGAATCGAGGAGACGTTGGCCGAGGCGACGAGGTGCTTCGATCGACTGACCGACACAGCGCCACTGAACTTCCGATTGGCCTACACCGCCAATCTCGAGGCGACGTTCACACCGTTGTTCAAGCTCCTCTTGGACAACGAGGACACCCTGTTCGCGCCGGGCGATGACCGCGTGGCATCGCTGTTCCTCTGGCACTTCGCCGAAGAAGTCGAACACCGCAGTTCGGCGCTCATCGTGTACGACGCACTCGTGCGCAGTCGGTCCTATCGCGTACAAGCGCTGCCCGCCATCACCAAGCACATCAACGAGGCCTTCATGATCGTGTTGAACGGCTTCAACGAGCACGTGCCCGAGTCCGACCGCATCATCGATGCACACACGGTCATCCTGCCGTTCTCCTGGAAAGCGTTACGTCGTCGAACGGCTGGCGCCCCCGTCGCTGGCTCACGTGCCCAAGCGCGAGAAACTCATTGCCGGGCTACGCATTCTCGAGTCGCAATGGCCGCGTCACAACCCGACCCACCAGCCGCTTCCGCAATTCGCGGACCGTTGGTTCCGCAGTTACGACGACGGCGCCGACGTCGCCCACTGGTACGCCGCGGCAGCGGGACAGTCGGCAGGCACCATCTGATGTCCGGACCCTGCTCGGCGGACTTTCAGCGCCTCGCCGCCGAGGTCGGTGGTTTTACTTGCGACGAAGCGCACCCCGTGATCCAGATCCGCAATCCGTTCGGTCTGACCAACTGGACTCTCCCGGTGCTCGAGGCGTTGATGGTCGGATGCGCGGTCCTCGCGCTGATCCACGCGGTACGCCGATTCCGTCGCGAAGGCGACCGCATACCGCTGGTGCTGTGGTGCGCTCCAGTGGTGTATCTGTTGGTGATTGAGCCCCCGGTGTATTTTCCGGACTTGGTCGGCGCCGAGGAATCGATGGGGGTTGTGTTCGTCCACAACGTGTTTACGGTCGAGTTCCTGTGGGATCGGTTACCGCTCTACATCGTCGCGATCTACCCCGCGCTGATGGTGCTGGCATACGAAATCGTGCGTGCGTTCGGCATATTCACTCGGCGCGGCATTCTGGCCGGATCCGTGGCTGTGTGCTTCGTGCACCACTGCTTCTACGAGGTGTTCGACCATCTGGGCCCGCAGCTGAACTGGTGGCTGTGGAACACACATTCGGATGCCAATCAGCCGGCCATCGCCGCCGTACCGCTCAACAGCATCTTCCTATTCGCCACGCTGGGGCCGGGGCTCATCACAGCTGTCGTTCTGTCAATGGCCAAGCGCCGCGACGGAACCGGATTGCATGCACCCGTGCGCCTGATCGGCGCGATCGTCGTCGCGGGGTTCGCGGCGCCAATCGGCGTGACGCTCGGTGGCATTCCCGGTCGGCTCGCCGGCAGCGGAGACCACCCGAACGTTGTCGCGCAGGCAGTGGTTCTGATCGGGCTCACAGCGGTGCTACTGGGCGCCGGGGCCTGGGTACTAGCGCGCGCATACTGGGATCGTCGCGCGGAGTTCATTGCGCCGCTTCCCATCATCATGTGGACGAGCGGAGCGTTGTTCGCTGTGGTGTTCGCGGTGTTGTGGGCGAGTTCGCTACCCGAGTACCTCAGCGCCGTCGGCGGCGTTACCGGCCGAGGAACCGCAATCGGCAATTTGCCTTATGCGGCCGCATCCTTCGTGGCAGTTCTGCTACTGCTAGCCGCCGTGCGGCCTCGCAGCGGCCCTGGGTGTCACGACGATGTCACAACTGATCGGAAACTCGCGGTCGGTACCGAGGGCAGCTATCCGACCCATGAGGCGTGTCAGAATGCGGGCCCGGGCGTGAAGGCCACAACACCCGGGAACTGGAACAGTTTTGGTGTGTCCCGGATCGTGTGAATCTCGGCCAGTGGCGCTTGGTCCTGAGCAACTGAACTTTGCCCCGGCCGGACTCCGCCGGATTCCGCGAGCGTAACGCCGCCGCGAAAAACCGGGCCGGATTTCACAGTGGCGTTACGCCGGCGCCCCGGTCGAGTACGGGTAGAAGCCCTCGCCGGTCTTGATGCCGAGCTTGCCGGCGTCGACGTAGGACTGCAGCAGGTCCCGCGACTTTTGCGGTAGGTGCGGGAACTCGTCGCAGTAGTGGTTCTCGATGTCGAGCGCAACGTCGAGTCCGACCAGGTCCATCATCTGGAACGGCCCGGCCGGCACGCCGAAGTTGACCCTGAACAGCCCGTCGACGTCCTCCGGACGGGCCACACCCTCGGCAACCACGGCCAGCGACTCGCGCTTGATGGCCGCCCAGACTCGGTTGAAGATGAAGCCGGTGCACTCCTTGCGCGCCTCGAAGGGATGAACGCCGAACTCGGGCAACACGGTGAGCAGCGTGTCGAGCAGGCCGCGGTCGGTCTCGCCGTCGGACATCAGGTCGACCCCGTTGACCTCCGGCGGCATGTAGAAGTGCATGTTGCACAGACGGCTTTTGTCCCGCACCTTTTCGGCCATCAGGCGCGACGGGTACGACGACGAGTTGGTCGCGAAAATGGTGTCCGCCGGCGCCGCTTCGTCGATCTGGCCCAACGCTTCGATCTTGATCTCGAGCTTCTCGGGAACGGATTCCACGACGAGCCAGGCGTCGTCCAGCGCCTCTTCCAGCGACCCCGTGGCCGTCGCGCCACCCACTTCGCCAAAGCCTCGGTCGGCCACCACCTTCGGTAAGGTCGCCGTCACGTAATCAACCGCGGCGGCGCGCTGTTGGGCGCGTGGGGCGGAGATCCGCACCGTTCCGCCGCGGCTGGCGAACATCAGCGCGATGCGGCGACCCAGCGTGCCCGCTCCGATCACCGCGACCGGGCGGTTCTGAATGTCCTCGAATGTGTATGTGTACGAGCCAGTCACACACGCATGCTAAGCCCTGGCCGTGTTCCGCCATCCATCGCCAGCCGACAAAGTTCGCCGAGCTATTGTCCGCGGTAGACAACGTGAGATAGTGACGATTGATGACCGACGTCGATCAGCATGCGTCGCATCGGGATCGGATCCCTGACATTCCCGCGGAACTGCGCGACGCGGGCTTTGAAGACGCGGCCGAAATCGGACGGGGCGGCTTCGGCGTCGTGTATCGCTGCGCTCAGCCGCTGCTGGACCGGTCGGTGGCCGTCAAGGTGTTGACCGCCGACCTCGACCCGGAAAACCTCGACCGATTCCTGCGCGAACAGCACGCGATGGGCAAGCTATCCGGCCACCCCAACATCGTGACCATATTGCAGGTCGGCACCACAAGCACGGGTCGGCCCTTCATCGTGATGCCCTACCACGCGAAGAACTCACTGGAGGCGCTGATCCGTCAGCACGGGCCACTGGAGTGGCACGAGACGCTGCGCATCGGCGTGAAGCTGGCCGGGGCGCTCGAGGCCGCCCACCGGGCGGGCATCCTGCATCGTGACGTCAAACCGGGCAACGTCTTGCTGAGCGAGTACGGCGAACCGGAGCTGACCGACTTCGGCATCGCCAGGATGGCCGGGGGCTTCCAGACGGCGACGGGGGTGATCACCGGTTCGCCGGCGTTCACCGCGCCCGAAGTGCTCGAGGGCACGACGCCCACACCCGCGTCGGACGTGTATTCGCTGGGCGCGACGCTGTTCTGCGCGCTGACCGGCCACGCCGCGTTCGAGCGCCGCAGTGGCGAGAAAGTGATCGCCCAGTTTCTTCGAATTACGTCGCAACCGATCCCGGACCTGCGTGAGCGTGGATTTCCGGCCGACGTGGCGGCGGTCATCGAACGGGCCATGGCCGGGGATCCCGCCGCTCGTCCGGCGAGCGCAGCGTCGTTCGGCGAGGAGCTGCGCGAGGTTCAGCACACCAGCGGTGTGGCCGTGGACGAGATGGCCCATCCCGTCGAGTTGGGCGTGGAGCACCGGGTGGCACCGGCGACCGCATCACAGGTTCGGCGGGATACCGGGGCCACGCCGACGCCCCCGACTCCGGCGACGAAGTATCGCCCGCCGGTTCCGACTCAATCGCTGGTTGCGCGCACCCGACTGATCGACGTGCTGCGCGCGGCCGGTCGCCGACGCTTCGTACTCATCCACGCGCCCTCGGGCTTCGGCAAGAGCACGCTGGCGGCCCAGTGGCGCGAGGAACTTTCGCGCGACGGCGTCGCGGTTGGCTGGCTGACGATCGACGAGGACGACGACAACGTGGTGTGGTTCCTGGCGCACCTGGTCGAGTTGATCCGGCGGGTCCGTCCCGCACTCGCCGCGTCTTTGAATCAGGCGCTCGACGAGCGCGGCGACGAAGCCGTCCGCTACGTCTTGACCACGGTCATCGACGAGCTTCATGAAAAAGACGATCGGATGGCATTGATCGTCGACGACTGGCACCGGGTGTCGGACGCCGAGACCATCGCAGCTCTCGGTTTTCTGCTCGAGCACGGATGCCATCACCTGCAAATCATCGTGACCAGCTGGTCGCGCGCCGGGCTTCCGGTGAGCAAGTTGCGGATTCGTGACGAACTGGTCGAAATCGACTCCGATTCATTGCGTTTCGACGTCGATGAGGCGCGTTCGTTGCTGAACGATGTAGGTGGCTTGCGGTTGTCAGATGGAGAACTCGAGGAATTGACCGCGTCGACCGACGGCTGGGCCGCCGCCCTGCAACTGGCTGCGCTGTGTCTGCGCGGCGGCCGCGACACCACCAGCCTGGTAAGCCGATGCAACGCAACGGAGATGATTGGCGAGTTTCTGGCCGAGAATGTCCTGGACATCCTGGAGCCGGAGATGGTCGAGTTCCTGCTGGCAACATCGATCACGGAACGAACCTGCGGCGGCCTGGCTTCCGCGCTGGCGGGAGTGCCACGCGGGCAGGCCGTGCTCGAGGACATCGAGCGCCGCGGCTTATTCCTGCAGCGGATCGACGACGACCCGAACTGGTCTCGCTACCACCAGATGTTCGCGGAATTCCTGCGCCACCGACTCGAGCGCGACCGTCCCGACCGGGTCGAGCGGCTGCACCTCGACGCGTCGACGTGGTTCGCCGAACACGGCTACCTCAACGAAGCCGTCGACCACGCGCTGGCTTCGGGCGACGCGACCCGCGCGGTCGACCTTGTCGAGCAGGACGAGACGAACCTGCTCGAGCAGTCGAACATGACGACCCTGCTCGCAATCGTCAAGAAGTTACCTCCGCAACTGGTGATCTCGCGGGCGCGGCTGCAACTCACCATCGCCTGGGCAAATATGTTGCTACAGCGCCACGCGGCGACCCACGCCGCGCTGAATCGCTTCGAGGCGGCAATAGACCGTGCTGACCTCCCTGGCGCCATGCAGGCGGATCTACGCGCGGAAGCCCACGTGGTCCGCGGAGTAGCCGAAATATTCGCCGACCATGCGGACGCTGTCGACGAACTGGTCGGCGTTGCCTTATCCAGACCGGACACCTTCCATCCGCGGGTCGCGGGGGTGGCTCACAACATTGCGGCGTTCGCGGCGATCTACCGCTTCGAGTTCGACACCGCGCACCGCTTGCTCGAGTCCGCGGCGCCCTACCACGAGCTGCTGGGACCGTTCGTCACCGTCTACGCACGCTGCTTCGGCGGCATCGTCGCCAGATATCAACTCGACATTCCCGCCGCCCTCAAGCAGTTTCGGGAAGCGTATGAGATCGGCACCGGGATGGGGGCGCACTCATACGCGGCACGCCTGGCCGGTTCGCTTCTCGGCGAACTGCTCTACGAGACGGGTGAGTTGGCCGAGGCATCGCGTCTTCTGGACGAGAGCTATGAACTTGGGTCTGAGGGCGGTGGCGTGGATTACCTCACCGCGCTATACGTGGTTGGCGCGAGAATCAAGGCGGCGCAAGGGGATCGCGGCTCCGCGGTCGAGCGACTCGCCGACGGTGCGAAGGCAGCGGATCGGTTTGTGCTGCCGCGCCTCGCGGCCGCAATCGACAACGAGCGGATCCGGCTGGGCATCGAAATCGACCCAACGGTTGCCACCCGGTTGCGTGCCGTTCGCACCATCCCTCATGACGACGGGATCGCCGCCATCACAGCAGAACTCGACGAGAACTCCGGGATCCGGCTGTTGTCCGCGAGCGATTCGGCCGACGATCGCGAGCAGGCCTGCCGGCGCGCGGCCGACTTGCTCGCCGGAATCGATGACGCGCGAAGGCCACTGGCGGCGCTGACCGCGCAACTGCTGCTGGTCGAAACACTCAAGGCGACGGGCAAGGTGAATGACGCCGACGTCATGTTGCCGGAAGTCGCTGCGCGGTGCGAGAAACTCGGCCTGCCACGCTTGCTCGTCGACGCCGGACTCGGCTAGCGGCGAGCCGCGTCAGAGATGGCTCGCCACGAAAGTCGCGGCCTGACTGGGCATCCCGGACTGCGCATAGGATAGGTGCTCCGCGGAAAACAGCTCGTCATGCGAAGGGAGCGCCAGGGGCCCGCCCGGAGTGCAAACCGGATCGCCGGGCGCACACAGGTCAATGGCCTTCGCTCCATACCACGGACTGACCTCGCTTACCGGCCCCCCCAGATATCTGTCGGACGGATTCCCGAAGACGGCAACGGCAGCAACGTGATCGGCCTCGTCCGCCGTTAGCGTCGCGGGGATCAAACCCACGACCGGCAGTCGGGCGATGGTGACCAGATCTATCACCATCGCGCCGAGGGAATATCCGCCGAGCACGATCCGGGTGTTGGGACAGTTCGCAATCACGGACTGAACGTGAGCGTGCGCATCGTTGGCGCCGGCGGATGCGGACGGGGCGAAATCGTCACCGGCGGGGTAGTTGACCGGATACACCTCGAGGGACCGACCCCCTACCTGTGAGTGCAGTGCATCGATAAATGCCTGTCCGACCGCACCGACACCGGGTGGTTCGTCGGTGCCGCGGGCGAACGTCACCTCGACGTCGGGGCAGGACGCGGCGGACGCGGGGGCAATGAGGATCGGTGCACTCAGCACGGTCGCGTAGATCGTCACCAACGCGAACCTCAGCAAACGAGTGAAATGGCGTGCGTTCACGTACCAATGCTGACATACCGCGATCGCGACGAAAGCGTGCCGCCCGGAGCGGCTCCCGGCCGCGCGGATGGTTCTTACGACCAAGCGCCCGCCTGTTGACCGGTCGATGGCCGAGCACCTGATGTCGCAGTCGACGGTGTCGCGGTGTGGCGGCGTTCGGATTAGCGCCGCACAACAGGATTCGTGGAAACTGTCCACAGATCCGTTGTTTGTTGAGAAGGTCCGCGACGTGGTCGGGCTGTATCTGAATCCGCCGGACGGGCGCTAGTGCTCTGCGTGGACGAGAAGACCAGATCCAGGCGCTCAACCGGACCCAGCCGGTGTTCGATGCTGCCCAGCACCCCGGCGCGGGCCAGTCACGACTATGTCCGTCACGGCACGTCAAGCCTGTACGCAGCGCTGGATCTGACCACCGGGAAAGTGATCGGTGCGCTGCATTCGCGGCACCGGGCCAGCGAGTTTCTAGCGTTCCTGAAAACCATCGACGCCTCGGTGCCCGCCGACCTAGACGTCCATCTGGTCCTCGACAACGCCTCCACGCATAAGACCCCAGCGATCAAACGTTGGCTGGCAGCTCATCGCCGGTTCGTCTTGCACTTCACCCCGACCAGCTCATCGTGGCTCAACCTCGTCGAACGCTGGTTCGCCGAACTGACCACCAAGAAACTGCGCCGCGGAACCCACACCTCAGTGCGCCAACTCAACGCCGACATCCGCGCCTGGATCACCACATGGAACGACAACCCACGGCCCTACGTGTGGACCAAGACCGCCGACCAAATCCTCGCCAGCATCGGCAACTACTGTACTCAAATTAATGCTCCGCCTAGTGCCGCGACCGAGCCAGGTCGTCGCTGCGTTTGAGAATGCGTTCGGATAGCTCAAGAAATCGGTTCTCGTATCCGGCGGGCATGGAATAGCCCAGTCTCTTTACCTCAACTGCGAACCCCCGCAGATCGCGGGTTATCTGCTCGAACGCGTCCATCGCGGCAACCAGCTTCCTCGGAGGGGATCCCCCAACCCGCCTCGCTTACCCGCGTTCACCTTGTTGTTAAACCCAGGCGATTCCGACACGACATACCAGCGATTCGCCAAGCGGTGGTCAATTTCTGTCAATTGACGGACACGTCGGCGGTAGTAGGGTTACACCAGCTCAGAAGGGGTGGCGATGTCAGTCGAAGCTGGTGTCCGCTCAGGGGAATCTCATCTCGCGGGTGGAAGCCCGGCAACAGAGCTGCTCAGGACACGTCCGTCCAATTCGGCGGGCGGCCGGTCCACCAGAACGCATACGGCGTATTCGTGAGCCGGAATCGCGGATTAAGACTGGTAGCGTCCATTGGCGCCGCCGTAGTTGTCTTCTGCCCTTCCGCAGCGGCCGATCCCGGATCCCCGTCTTACCAACAAGGCAAACAATCCATCGATGACGCGGTTCATCAGTACCACGTGCAATTGACTCCCAGCACCGACCTGCACGACTACTGCGAAACCCTGCTCAGGAGCGACCTCAAAAGCGGGCAGATTGCCAGAGTGGACGTGCCGTCAGACTATGTCGCCGGCTGCCAAGACGAGGGCCGCGCTCTCCTAGCGTCGCACTGATACCCCGGTCAAGCTCATTCCGGGAACCGTTAACGATGCCTCAACCGGCGGTGTGGACGATCAGCACGTCGGTCTTGGACCTGCGGGAGACTTCGGATGGGACTGATCCCAGCAGGCGCCCGGCGACGCTGCTGAGCCCGACGTTGCCGACGACCAGCAGGTCGGCGTGGACCTCCTCGGCGAGGTCCACCAGAGCATTGATGGGGGCACCGACGACGGCCTTCTCCTCTACGTTCTTGGCCCCGGCTAGGTGCGCCCGCTCCCTGGCGTTCTGCAGGATCGCGTAGTAGGGGGCCTCGCCCACCAACCGGTAGTCCTCGCCGTGGGTGCTCCCCGGCGGGATGGCGTAGCGGCCCTTTTCCTCGGGGACGGGGAGATGCGCCGTCGCAACGATCAATTTCGCGCCGTGATCCGCAGCGATCGCGGCTGCGCGGTCTACCGCACGCAGTGACGAGTCCGAGCCATCGGTGCCGACCACAACGGTCTGATAGGCGCTCATTTCCCCAGTCTAAGGCCCACGTCGCCGGCTATGGGCAACGAATTTTCGTCCGCACCCTTTGTTGGCATGCGAGCGGAGCCAAATGGCGGGAGAGCCAAATCACTTCAGACGATCCTTAGTAGCCGCTAGCGTACCTTCGCCGAGTAGAGTATGCTCCTGCAAATAGTGAACGTGACCGTTTACAATCTGACAAGGACCGAACCCACCATGTACACCGCACCTTCGCCCTATGACGAGCGCACTACACATCGGTTGGAAAGGCCGCTCGACGAGTTGGCCCCGGCGCCGGTGGTGGCGCGAATGCGACGACCGCGCTTGACGCTGATGGCTGGCGGGGCGATCGGGCTGATCCCGTGGATCGTGTTCTTGGTGATCACCCCGCCGGCGATTTACGTCGCGCACCATTGGCCGGCAACCTGGGTGGGATTCGATGTCTTGCTTGTCGCATTCATCGTCACGACCGGCGGTACTCGTTTTCCTCCGTCGGCAGTTGGTGCCGCTGACCGCGTTTACGACCGGTGTGTTGCTGATCTGCGATGCGTGGTTCGACGTGATGACGGCCGGCCCGCACGACCTGTGGGAATCCGCGCTGACCGCGACGCTCGTCGAACTACCGCTGGCGTTCATCCTGATCACCATCGCGCTGCGCATCTTTGCGGCTGACCGTGACGCGGTTGTGGCTGCTTGATCCCGGGATGGAACCGTAGCCGCGCGGCGGATCGGGCCGCGACGGCGACCGCCGACGGCGCGCTGCGCAGCGGCATCCGCGCCGCCGAGGCTCTGCGCTAGTCGCCGAAGATCACGTGCTCTTCGGTCATGAAGACGCACGAGCGCGCGAAGTCGATGAACTTCGACTCGTCCTCGATGAGGCGTTGCTGGGCCTCGAGGCTCTCCGGCGCGCCCAATCCGGCCTGAAGCGCCTCGAGCGACTCCCACCACACCTCGGTGATGCCTTCGTACGGCTCGGCGCTGCCGCGGCTCTGCCTCAGGAACGCGTTCAGCTCCGGCGAGACCGCGTGGCTCTGGACGTAGCGGACCGCGCCGATCGCATCGGCGACGCTCCGCACGAGCGGCCCGTGCTCGTCGAGCCAGTAGCGGTGGAACTCGTCTTCCGCCACGTCCTCGCGGCGGCGGACGCAGTACACGAGCTTGACCATCCCGGCGACTCTACGCCGGTGGGCCGGTGGCGGGTTTAATTGCGGGCTGCACGGCCTACCGACCATCGGGGGTGCGCTCCAGGCCTCCTGAGCTGCCTGGATAATCATTAGACGTAATTACTCGATCCGGTGGCCGCCGGGGCAAGGGGTCACCCCCAGGAGTGGTGGCACCGCGCCGGAATCCCCACCGCGTTAGGCTGAATCGTGTCCGCGGACGATCCGATGACCATGCTCAGCGAAGACGAGTCCTGGAGCTTTCTGTCCAGTGTGTCGTTAGGCCGATTAGTCACGTACATGGGCGGGCGGCTCGAAATTTTCCCGGTCAACTTCGTCACCCAACGGCGGTCGGTGCTCTTCCGAACTGCTCAGGGCACCAAACTGTACGACGCCGTGATGAGCGACCAGCTAGCTTTCGAGGCCGACGACCACACGGCCACCGAGGGGTGGAGCGTGATCATCCAGGGCAGGGCGCATTTGCTGTCGGCCCGGGCCGAACTCCTAGACGCCGAGGAAGCGCCGCTGCTGTCGTGGCCCGCGACGTTGAAGCCTCACTACGTACGGGTGATCGCCTTGGAGATCACCGGCCGGCGGTTCAAGTTCGGTCCCGAGCCGACTCGCGAATCCACCTTGGCTTGACGACCCGAGCGAACGGCCCCGGCTGCTGGAGCTGCCTAGGTAATCCTTAAGGGGGAGTCGTCTCGAATGAGTCAAGTCTTCACAATTTCGGCGTGAATAGTCCGCCAAGCCCCTATGCTGGCGATGAATCAAGCTGCATCATCCAGCGACGAGGTTGGGGGCATGGAATTTCGATCCGCCTCGGCGTCAGTCGTGTCGACCGGCATGGTGGTGGGATGAGTGTTCGGCTTGGCACCTGCCGCACGATCTGGCCGCGGAGCAGTCTGTGCTGAGCGGGATGCTACTAAGCAAGGACGCCATCGCCGATGTGCTGGAACGGTTGCGGCCACGTTGCGAATCAAAGCTACGAACAATAGGCCGAACTTATGGCCATTTTAGATTGACACAAACAGATACTGTCGATGACATCAGATCATACGTATAGCACCGGATTCAACTGGGATCAATTGGTAAAGATGCCCACCGCGAGTGAAGAATGGCACAAAGGGCGCCAGGTTCTTAACTTTTACCCGATGGACAAGGACTATCGAGATTCGCAGGCGGCGCGGGCGATGGTGACCAATTACTTTGACAATGCAAAGGCTCTAAACATAGACGCGGCAGTGCTCAAATTCGGCTCTGACCACGTTACGCTGCGCGGCGCATATTTGGAGATGGGCGTGTGTACGGGAAGAACCATAAATTTTATTGCGGCACTCAATCCAGAGGAACATATCTGGGGATTCGATTCCTTTGACGGGCTTCCTGAACAATGGCCGCGCACCGATATTACTGTCCCTCAAGGTACTTTTCGGGTTAACGTCGAGGGGTGGATGCCACCGGTTCTTCACAATGTAACCCTGGTAAAGGGCATGTTCCATGATTCCCTTCCACAATTCAAAAAACAAGTTCTGAAATCTACTCCCATCGCTTTCTTGCATATCGATTGCGATATTTATGCATCCGCGAAAGAGATCTTTGACCAGTTGGTCGATAACATCGTGTCAGGAACCGTGATCGTATTTGATGAATTTTATAATTATCCGGGAGCCGAGGAACATGAATTCAAGGCATTCCAAGAGTTCCTGGACTGGACCGGGAAAAAACCTGTCTACCTTGCCTATAATCAGTATTTTGAACAAGCGGTTGTCCAGATAGCCTGACCTCGATTTTTCATGGCGCTTGGTCCGCGTCTCAATAGTTGATCGGGCCGCCCCTGTTCTCCTCGGGGGCGGCCTGGTTGCTCCCGCTAATCGGCGGGCGCCCTCAGGTGGGACGGGGAATGCCGCGCTCGTCGCACGGCGTGGCGCTCCCGTGATCGATTCTCGTAAGTGTCTGGCGCATTTCGGTCGGCCGGCTGGAACACCGCAGCGATGGAGTGGAGTTCATTGATGGCGATGGCTTCCTCACTCGCCGCCTGCCGCGCACGCTGGTAGCTCTGGAGTGCGAGGAAGATCACGAACGCGAGAATGACCGCGAACATCGTCCCGATCACCGACAACGTGCCGGCGGAACGAGGCGAGTCGGTGAACCAGCCACCCATGGGCGCGCGTCGACGCACAAGCAGTTTGATGGTGATTGCCGCGGCGACCACCAGTACAAGGATGAGTGCGGGGATCCAGGTGCGCACGGCCAACTACTGTAGGCGAGCCCCCGGGGTCTGCGGGCTCGCTTAACCGAATCGAGCTGCAGTGACAGCAATGTTCGTAAATCGTTAGCTTGCCGTCAGCTAGCAATGGCGCTTCCGGCACCACCGCCAGGCTGGCACGCGCAATGCAGGGATGAAGAGATCAGAACGCTTCGCTGCCACGGCCATAGTTTCCGCCGGCCTGGGACTGGTTGGATTGGCTGCTCTTCGCCGTCCGGCTCGGGAGCGGGGTGGGCCGATGCCGTCGATAGCCGTGGCGGATGAGCTGCTGGATAAACGCCGCGAGCTGACCGGACTTCCCCGCCTGACCAGATGCCTAGAGTAGGCGGGCCTGCTCGGGCTGCGGGTCAACCCGTTCGAGGAGCTCGGGGCCGTTGTTGCGGACGTTGTTGACCAGTGTCGACACTTCCCGCATGCGGATGTCACGCACATCGGGCGCGCGGGTCAGCAGGTCTTCATCGATCGGGGCGTCCGGGTCCAGCCAGCGGTCCCAGTCGCGTTCGGGAATGACCAGTGGCATCCGATCGTGGATCTCGGCGAGCTCCCCCGGCGCGTCGGTGGTGATGATCGTGCAACTCAGTAGCGGCGAGCCGTCTTTGGCGGCCTTCCAAACCGACCAAAGCCCCGCCATGAACAGCGGCTCGCCATCTTCGCGGTGCATGAAGAACGGCGTCTTGCGGGACTTCTTATCGGCCCCGTCCGAGTTGACCCGCCATTCGTAGTAGCCATCCATCGGCACCAGGCAACGCTTGGACTTGGCGCTCGAGCGGAAGGCGGGCGAGCTGGTGATCTTCTCGGCGCGGGCGTTGATCAGCAGCGGGCCCTTGCCCTCGGGCGCCCCGTCGGGGCCGGCCTTGACCCACGGCGGGATCAAACCCCAGCGCATGAGCCGGACGCGCCGAGTGGGGTCGTCGTCGGGCTCGGTGTGCCGGGTGACCACGGTCGCGATGGTCGCGGTGGGCGCCACGTTGTAGTTGGGCGCGCCGGCATTGGGCGCGGCGCCGGTCGCCTCGTCGATCGCCTTGATCTTCTCGGCCAGCTTGGCCGGATCCGTCGTGACCGCAAACCGTCCACACATCCCTCCATGGTGCCCGGTACCCACGACACCCGCCGACACGGCAGGATGAAGCCGTGAGCAGCACCGAGTCGTGGACGGCCCCACGCGCGACGGCACCGGTGCACGCGACCGTGACCGTTCCGGGCTCGAAGTCGCAGACCAACCGGGCGTTGGTGCTGGCGGGGCTGGCTGCCGCGCAGGGCCAAGGCACGTCGACCATCAGCGGGGCGCTGCGCAGCCGGGACACCGACCTGATGATCGGAGCGCTGAGCGCCCTGGGCCTGCGTGCCGACGGGCCCGGATCCGAGCTGACGGTTAGCGGCCGGATTGCGCCCGGGCCCGACGCCCGAGTGGATTGCGGTCTGGCGGGCACGGTGTTGCGTTTCGTTCCGCCGCTGGCGGCGCTGGCCGATTCGGTGGTGGAGTTCGACGGCGACGAACAAGCCCGGGCCCGCCCCATCGCGCCGCTGCTCGATGCGCTCAGAGTTCTCGGCGTCCGGATCGACGGCACCGGTCTTCCGTTCCGGGTCCAGGGCAGCGGGTCGGTCGCCGGCGGCACCGTGGCCATCGACGCCTCGGCGTCGTCGCAATTCGTGTCCGGCCTGCTGTTGTCGGCGCCGTCGTTCACCGAGGGCCTGACCGTCCGGCACACCGGCTCGGCCCTGCCCTCGGCGCCGCACATCGCGATGACGATCGTGATGCTGCGGCAGGCCGGGGTCGACGTCGACGACTCGGTCCCCAACCGCTGGCGGGTGCGCGCCGGCGCGGTCGCGGCCCGGCACTGGGAGGTCGAACCCGACCTGTCCAACGCCGTTCCGTTTTTGGCGGCGGCCGTGGTAAGCGGCGGGACCGTGCGCATCACCGGCTGGCCGGCGACCAGCGTGCAGCCCGCCGACGACATCCTGAGCGTGTTGGGCAAACTGAATGCCGTTGTCACCCAAGCTGATTCGTTCCTCGAGGTGCGTGGGTCGGCGAAGTATCCCGGCTTCGACGTGGACCTGCGTGCCGTCGGTGAGCTGACACCGTCGGTGGCGGCGCTGGCCGCGCTGGCGACCCCCGGATCGGTGTCGCGGTTGAGCGGCATCGCCCATCTGCGGGGGCACGAGACAGATCGGCTCGCCGCGCTGAGCGCCGAGATCAACCGCCTCGGCGGCGACTGCCAAGAGACGCCCGACGGCCTGGTGATCACCGCGACACCACTGCGGCCGGGCATTTGGCGCGCCTATGCGGACCATCGGATGGCGATGGCCGGCGCGATCGTCGGGCTGCGGGTGGCCGGAGTCCAGGTGGACGACATCGGCGCCACCGGCAAGACGCTGCCGGACTTTCCGCGGCTATGGGCGCGCATGCTCAAGGGGCCCAACGGTTGAGACGCGGCGACTACGACGAATCCGACGTCAAGGTCCGCTCCGGCAGGGGTTCGCGACCGCGGACCAAGACCCGTCCCGAGCATGCCGACGCCGAGGCCGCCATGGTGGTCAGCGTCGACCGCGGCCGCTGGGGATGCATGCTGGGCGGACGACCCGATCGGCGGATCACGGCCATGCGGGCGCGCGAGCTGGGCCGCACCCCGATCGTGGTCGGCGACAACGTCGACCTGGTCGGCGATTTGTCCGGCCGGACGGACACCCTGGCCCGCATCGTGCGCCGGGCCGAGCGGCGAACGGTGTTGCGGCGCACCGCCGATGACACCGATCCCACCGAGCGAGTGGTGGTCGCCAACGCCGACCAACTACTGCTCGTGGTGGCTCTCGCCGACCCGCCCGCGCGCACCGGCCTGGTGGACCGCGCGCTGATCGCCGCCTACGCCGGCGGCCTGACCCCGATTCTGTGCCTGACCAAAACCGACCTCGCCCCACCGGAACCGTTCGCCAAGCAATTCGAGGACCTCGACTTGACCGTGGTCGCCGCGGGCGTCGACGATCCCCTACTGGCGGTGGCGGACCTGCTCGCCGGCAAGATCACCGTGCTGCTCGGCCATTCCGGTGTCGGCAAGTCGACGTTGGTGAATCGGCTTGTGCCCGAAGCGGATCGGGCCGTCGGGGAGGTGACCGACATCGGCAGGGGCCGGCACACGTCGAGCCAGTCGGTGGCTTTGCCCCTTGAGGGTTCGGGTTGGGTGATCGACACCCCGGGCATCCGCTCCTTCGGGTTGGCCCACATCGAGCCCGACGACGTGCTGATGGCCTTCTCGGATCTGGCCGAGGTGATTGTCGACTGCCCGCGCGGCTGCGGACACATGGGGCCGCCCGCGGACCCCGAATGCGCGCTGGACAGGCTCTCGGGGCCCGCGGCCCACCGTGTCGCCGCGGCGCGGCGGCTGCTCGCGGCGCTCAGGGAGACTTAGCCAGTCGCATGCCGAGTTCGTCGGGCGGCACCAGATGCCCTTCGGCGCAACGGATTTCGACGCGCGCCTCGGCGCCACAGCCCAGATGCGTGAGCCGGAGGCGATTGCGGCCCGGCAGGTGGCGTCGACCCCACTCGAACATCGCCCAGACCACCGGCATGAAATCGATACCGGCCTCGCGTCAGCACGTACTCCTCACGGCCGCGCTGCCCGGGCTCGCGGTAGGGCCGTCGCGTCAGGAGCCCGAGGTCGACCAGTTCGGCCAGCCGGGCGGAGGCCGCGGCTTTGGTGATGCCCACCCGGCGGGCAAAGTCGTCGAACCGGGTGGTGCCGTAGTACGCCTCGCGCATGATGAGCATCGCGGATTTGGTGCCGACCACCGTCATTGTCTTCTCGATCGCGCACTCTCCGACGGCCGACCATTTGTCGCGATCCGCCAGCGCGCCTTGCAGAAATGTCACGCAAATCACCTCCCCATCTGGGTTGATTTTAGTATACCCAGGTGTTTACCTGGGTAAAGCGAGGCCAACTCAGCCTCAGGACTCAAGGAGGAGCCATGGTTCAAGGTCGCGACGCCGTCATCGTCGGTGCCGTCCGCACCCCGATCGGGAAAGGCAAGGCCAGCGGCGCGCTGCACGACGTGCTGCCCGCCGACCTGCTGGCGCACAGCCTGCGGGAGCTGGTAGCCCGCACCGGCGTCGACCCGGTGCAGATCGACGATGTCATCGCCGGTGCCGTCACCCAGGTGGGCGACCAGGCGGTCAACATCGCGCGCAACGCGTCGCTGGGTGCCGGATTCCCGGAGTCGGTTCCCGGCGTCACGATCGACCGGCAGTGTGGCAGCAGCCAGCAGGCGATCAGCTTCGCCGCCCAGGGCGTGCTCGCCGGTGCCTACGACCTGGTCGTCGCCGGTGGCGTGGAGTCGATGAGCCGCGTCGTAATGGGCAGCTCGGTGCTGCCGGGCAGCAACCCGTTCGGCGAGGACATGGCGGCGCGCTACCCCGAAGGCCTGGTGCCGCAGGGCATCAGCGCCGAACTGATCGCCGCCAAGTGGGGCTTTACGCGCAGCCAGCTCGACGAGTTCTCCGCCGGCAGCCACGACAAGGCCGCCCGCGCCACCAAGGACGGCCTCTTCGACAACGAGCTGATTCCGATCGCCGGGCTTTCCGCCGACGAGATCATCCGGCCGGGCACGACGGTGGAAACGCTGGCCGCGTTGCAGCCCGCGTTCTACAGCGACGCGATGAAAAGCCGTTTCCCGCAGATCAATTGGTCGATCACGCCGGGCAACTCCTCGCCGCTCTCCGATGGCAGCGCCGCGGTTTTGATCACGACGAGCGAGGTCGCCAACAAGCTGGGCCTGCGCCCGCTGGCGCGGATCCACACCACGACCGTCGTGGGCTCCGACCCGCTGTACATGCTGACCGGGGTCATCCCGGCCACCGAGAAGGTGCTGCGTCGCGCCGGGCTCACGCTGGCCGACATCGACCTGTTCGAGGTGAACGAGGCGTTCGCGCCGGTGGTGCTCGCCTGGGCGCACGATACCGGTGCTGACCTGGCCAAGACCAACGTCAACGGTGGCGCCATCGCGATCGGCCACCCGCTGGGCGCCAGCGGTGCCCGCATCATGACCACGCTGGTCAACGCGCTCGAACAGCGTGGCGGGCGTTATGGTTTACAGACGATGTGCGAGGGCGGCGGAATGGCGAACGCCACCATCATCGAGCGGCTCGGCTAGGGAGGCGGCGTCGTGGGTGTGCCGCGGGAGATCCGTTTCGACGGCGTGCGAGTGCGCTACGACAGCGCGAAGGACTACGACGAACTGCTGGCCGCGCTGCTGGCCGACATCGGCGAGAAGCCGGTGTCGCTTGACGAACTCGCCACGACCACCGATGACTGGCGGTCCTATCAAGACAAAGTTGAGCCGCACGCCGGGCCAAGCGGATTCATGTTGTTCAACCTGATCGACCATGGCGCGTGGATCACGAAGGCCGGCGTCGATCGCCGGGTGATGCGCGTCGTCCTCGGCAACCCGCTGATCGCGATAACGATGTTGCGGCACGACGTGAGCGCGGGTCTGTTCGCCCCGGTCGAGTTGCTGCTCGTCGACGAGGGCGACGGTAGCAGTCTGACCTACGTCAAGCCGTCATCGCTGATGGTGGTCGAGAACAACCCCGAACTGCTCAGCTGCCGCAGAGGAACTCGACGCCAAGTTGGCGGCGCTGGCCGCCAAGGTGACCAGCGGCTCGAACAAGTAAGGAGGCCGCAAGCGATGGCATCGAATGAGAACCTGAGTCAGCGCAAATTCACCTTGAACGACGGCAGCGGTGAGATCCCGGCGCTCGGGTTCGGGACTTCGCTTTCCGACAACAGAAAGACGCGAGACGCCGTCAAGACGGCGGTCGGGGTGGGATTCCGCCACCTCGACGCCGCCGAGCGGTACCGCAACGAAGCGGAGGTCGGCGCGGCGCTCAAGGAGTTGTTCGCCGCCGGAACGGTCCGCCGCGAGGACCTGTTTGTGACCACGAAACTGTGGAACAACAACCATCGCCCGGAGCGGGTCAAGCCCGCGCTGCAGGCCAGCCTGAACAGACTCGGGCTGGACGCGGTCGATCTGTATCTGGTGCACACCCCGTTCGCGTTCCAGCCCGGCGACGACCAAGACCCCCGCGACATCCACGGGGCCGTCATCTACGACGATGGAGTCACGTTGGAGCAGACGTGGGCCGCGATGGAAGCCCTTGTCGATGAGGGACTTACGCGAGCGATAGGCCTGTCCGACATCGACGTGGAACGCACCCGAAGGATCATCGATACCGCCCGCATCAAGCCGGCGGTCGTGGAGGTCGAGTCGCACCCGTATCACCCGCAGTGGGAACTCCACGGATTGCGCGAGACGGACGGGATCATCCTGTTGGCATTCGCCTCGCTGGGACACGCGCTGGAGCCGCGGCTGCTCGACGATCCTCTCGTCGTCTCGATCGCTCAGCGTGTTGGGAAGACCCCCGCGCAAGTGCTTCTGGCCTGGGGCATCCAGCGTGGCAGCGCGGTTCTCACAGGATCCGTCACGCCGTCACGCATCAGCGAGAACTTTGATGTCACCGCGCTTCCCGAGAGCGCGATCGAAGAAATCAGCGAGCGGCTCACAACTCGGATCCGGTTCAATTCCGTTGCTGACGGCGGAGAACCGGGCTTTGCCGAGGTGCCAAAGGGCTGAGGGGATGACGGTTCAGGGGCGGCCCCGCGTTGTGGGCTTCCACGGCGGCGAGTTGGCCGTGCAACGACAAGCCGGCGTCGAAGCAGAGGCCGCCCGGCTCGCGCCGATGGTTGCCCCCGGCCAATTAAGCGCCGGAAGAGCGGCATTCATCTCCGAGGCGACGTTCGCAGCGATCGCCGCACGCGACCGGACCGGGCGGCTGTGGACCTCACCGCTACTTGGGCCGCCCGGTTTCCTACGCGCCGCCTCGCCGACCACGCTCGAGATCCACGCGCCACTGGCGAGCGCGGACCCCCTCCACGGCCTATCCAGCGAGCAGCCGGTGGGCGTCATCGCGATGAACTTCATCACCCGACGACGTGTTCGTATCAACGGTTCCCTCACCTGTAGTGAGGCGGGGCGGATGACCGTCAACGTCGACCAGGCGTACGGCAACTGCCCCCAATACATCCAGCAGCGTGATGTGCACATCGACGGCCCGCCTAACGACAAGCGGGTACGGCTGTATTCCGGAAATATATTGCGGCCCACAGATATTCGCCTCATCGAGGCCGCCGATACATTCTTCTTGGGCACCACCCACGCCACCGCCGGCAACGACGCTTCGCACCGCGGCGGCCCTCCCGGGTTCGTCCGCGTCGCAGAAGAGCACCTGTGGTGGCCCGACTATCCCGGCAACAACATGTTCAACAGCTTCGGCAACCTCTCCGCCGACCCCACCGCGGCTCTGCTGTTCATGGACTTCCGCGCCGGCATCACGCTTCAGCTCTCCGGTCGTGCGACCGTACGCTGGGGCGACCAGACCACCGCCGGCGACGACGCCCTGACCGGACGCCGCGTCCAATTCGTTCCCCAGCAAGTGATCACCACTTCGATGCCCGCCCTGGGCGAGACCGACCATGCCCCTTACCCGGAAAACCCTCCGCTGACCCACCGGCCAAAAACGAACGATTAGTCCATCCGCTCGACCCACTGGGCCCGAGATGCCCCCGGCTCGAACGCCTCGCTGAAGTACTGTGTCTCGCGGACCACCTCCCCGCCCTCGAATTCCATGATGCTGACCACGTAAAACGGTTGCGCGTCATAGGTCAGGACGAGTTCGCTGATCCAAAGATCGCCGCCGCCAAGCATGCGTCGCACGGTGAAGCGTTTCGTGCTGGGCTGGGCGGCGCGCGACGCCTGAATGCTGGCTCGACCCCGGATGCGCTCGCCCGATTGCGGATACTCAAGAACTGCATCGGCGCGGTAGATTTGGTGTTCCGTCGCAAAGTCGTTGGCGTCGGAGGCCGCCCAGTGGCGCTGCAGGGCGGCCCGCACGTCGTCATCACCCATGGTTATCTCTCCTCCAAGTGGATGCATCAACGTTTCGCCTTGGGGCGGGACTCTGACGCACATGTCGATCCCGCACCATAACCCGCTCAGAATCGGCTCGCATTGCTAGGAGTGGGCAGCAGCGCAGACATGTCCCGACCCCGGCCGGGCCGGCACCACTGGGCGCCCGTCGGGCTGAGCGCTCTCCCAGGTAGACCAGATTCCCTTGGAGAATGGTCCTGGTTCACCGTCTTGCTCGTAGAAGCCCTGCGGGTCATAAACTTTGGCGCCCGGCCACGGCCACGGGCAGACCACCGCCGTTGCCGCACCCGACCACCGAGTGACGGCCGTGTACACCAGCCCGTAGACCATGAAGGCAAGGTTGACGCCGACGAGCATTACGACGAACGAACCAAGCACCGGCCGGGTCGGCAAGATCTTGGCCCGCCGCGCCAGTCTCTCGGCCACGGTGCGTCCGGTGTCGTCCCGGTAGATCAACACCGCGGCCGGAATCATCAGGATGCCGATGAGCGAGGACTGCCACAACAAGGGGAACTGCCAGCGCGTACCGACGAATACCGACCCGAACGGAATGACTTGCGTGAACGTATACAGCCCGATGCGGACGCATAGCTCTTCCATTGCGAAGTCGTAGACGAAGCCGAACACGAAGACCAAACCGGACAACGCGATCAGCGGATGCCGTGACACGAACGAATCTCGGGAGCGGTGTGCTTGCAGGCGCCGGAGGACCCAGATCGCCGGAAAGAACGGCGGCACAACGAACATCGCGATGGCGGCAATGAACAGTGGCTCGACTGTCGGGGACAGCGACGCGATCGGCCAATCCTCGGGCCAGTGCCACAGATCGGGGTTGTACGCCGCGAACGTCACCCAGTTCATGGGGGCGTCCAGCCACGCCAGTGTCGTGACCGCGATCGTCATCAGCAGGTAGGGGTGGTTGGGATGGCGGCGCCACAGGACGACGATCAGGGCGACGATGCTGACGAGCGCCAGGTAGCTGAATATCTCGATGGTCACGATCCAGTGGCCATAACCGAACAGCGGATCCGACATCGGGTGGGGACCGCCCGTGTCGTTGGGGTTGCGAATCCGCGGAGAGACCGCGCCATACCGGGCGTTGTGGACGATCAGCCCCAACAGCACCAAACCGGCGGCGATCGCCGCCACCAACCACGGTGAGCGCTTCTTGGACACTTCGTCGCGCCTACTGGGCGTTTCGGTAGTCACGGGTTCACAACTTGAGCCAACACTGCGTCGTCTGGAAGCCCTAGCCGGAGCTAGCGTCCCGCTGCGATTCGAGCAGATGACCATATGGGTCACTGTCCGCGCCGACGCGTTCTGGCATCGGGTAGTACGTCTTGATCAGAAGATTGCCGTCGTGGTCCCACGCGAAGGTCTCAATGCTGTACGCCGATTGGACATTCGGTTCGGTGCCGAAGAAGTTCTCACACACCCACGCCATTTCGTCACCGTTGACCTGAACGGTCAGCATCTTGATCGTCAAGATCGACTGGAACATATCGAAGGCATCGGAGGTGGCGGCCTCGAAACCGCGCTTCTCTTCCGTACCAACCGGATCGAACATCCTGACCTCGCCGGGACAGATGGTCCGCCACGACTCAACCCACTCGTCTTTTTTGCCGGCGTTCCACAACTCTGCGTGCTTGGCCGCATGGGCCAAACGCGCCTTCCGGCTCGGAACCTTGCTCATTGACCGCTCTCTTTCAGCGCATCAAGCTCCGCGATGCGCTTCTCCGGGTCGTCCTCGTCCATGGGCGAATGATTCCACACTCGAGGTTGCCGGGCACCCCCGATTTCGGAGCGCTGCCCCGACCCCCGACGTGATCGCGAACGATCCCGAACCACTAACTGCGGCAGGCAAACTCGATGCAGAGCCACCGGCGCTGACCGAAAAGGTAACGGCCTGAAGGCTTTACCGTCATCAAGGTCGACCCGACTAGCCGCCCGGCGGCGGCCGCCACACGTCCGTCGGGCTCCACTCGTGACCGTGACCGACGGGGCCGTTATCGGAGTCCGGGCCGCCGTCTGACGACCAATCGGTGGCCGAGCGCGCATCGATCACTTCCGTGGGCGCGTCGAGCACGTCCATGGGCGCGTCGGCCAGGGCGTGGTCGCCGTGCGGACGCTTCCACACCCATGCCCCGATCCCACCGAGCAGCGCGAGCACCGCGGCCACCCCGCCAACGATCCACGGCAGATTGTTGTGGGATGGGGCCGTGGGTGTCTCGAGTGCGGTGTTGATGTACTGCTGTCCGTTGTCCCAGGGCCCCACACCGGGCAGCGGCTGCGTCTGCGCCACCGTGATCACCGGCGCGCCGCCATCGGGGGGAGGCGCCTGTATTTCACCGCGCGCGAGCGTGGAATCGTCCAGCATCACGAGGTCACGTTGCCCGGGCGGCAGGCTGTCGTCGTGCCCGACCACGCTGACCTGGTCGACCAATGCCGACCGACCGGGACCGGAGAAGTCCACCGGGACTTGGCTGTAGGTCACCGGCGCGAAGGGCTGCCAGTCAACGGGCGGCGGTCCGACCCAATCCGGCGGCGGCACAAAGCCGCCACCGAGGAAGCTGGCAACCGAGACGATATCGCCGGCGATCACGGTGATCGGGTACACCCCCGCCGCCACGGCATCGAGGAGCACGCGCCCACCAACCGGAACCAGCACCGTCCGGTAATCACCGCCGTAGAAGTAGCGGAAGGTCATATCGGTGGTCAGCGGGTTGTAGAACATGGGCCTGCGGTACTCGTCGTAGTCGATGTACTCCCAGTGCCGCGGCCGGTAGACACCACGGTCACGGTCGGTGTTGACCCTGACCACCGACTGGACCTGCTGGGTGAAATTGCCCCGCACGGGCGGCGGCTGTGCCGCGCTGAATTGCGCCGGGGGTGCCGCCTTTGCCTGTTCTATCGCCTGCCTGGGCGCCGGGACGCCCCTGGGGGTGTTGGCCACCGGAACGGTGGTGGTCGTCGTGCCCCTGGTGACGACGGCGCTTTGCCTGCCGGGACTTGTAGTACCCGGGGCGCTGGTGCCGCCGGTAACGGACCTGGTGGTCACGCCGGGGACGGGGCTGGTTTTCGCCGGCGTTGTCACCGGCGCTGAGCGGCTCGGAGTAGGCGAGCCCCCGCCGGCCGGCACGCCGGTCGTCGGTGCCTGGGATGTCGGCACCGGCGTCGTCGCAACGTGCGTCGTCGGTGCCTCGCTTGTCGGCACCGGCGTCGTCGCAACGTGCGTCGTCGGTGCCTCGCTTGTCGGCACCGGCGTCGTCGCAACGTGCGTCGTCGGTGCCTGGCTTGTCGGCACCGGCGTCGTCGCAACGTGCGTCGTCGGTGCCTCGCTTGTCGGCACCGGCGTCGTCGCAACGTGCGTCGTCGGTGCCTGGCTGGTCGGCACCGGCGTCGTCGGCACCGGCGTCGTCGCCTGGCTGGTCGGTGCCTGGCTTGTCGGTGCCTGGCTGGTCGGTGCGGGCGTCGTCGCCTTGGGCGTGACCGGTGCCTGGGTCGTCGGCGCAGGCGTCGTCGCCTTGGGCGCGGGTGCCTGCGTTGTCGGTGTATTGATCGGAGCAGGGGTCTGTACCTGGGTTGGGTGTGCCGGGGTCTGCACCGGGGCTGCGCCGGGGCCTGCGTGCGGGGCGGCACCGGGGTCTGCACCGGGGCCTGCGTGCGGGGCGGCACCGTCGGGGCAACCGTTGTCGTCGAGGGCGACGCAAAAGCCTGTGTCGAGAGCAGTGGAGCCGGGAATATCGCCGCCGCGGCGGCTATCGCTCCAAACTTCCTAACTCCCCAGACAGCCGGCCTCGTGGTCATCTCCATCTCCCTTCGCCCCAGACGCCAGCGCACGGCAACGCGGGTAGACCCGCTGCGGCACGCGTGCGGGAGTGGGAAGGACGGAGATTCCGCCTCGCGCGAGCTCAATTATGTTGGCCCGCGCGCGCGTCGGCGGCCCGTTGAAGCTGCCGTCTCCGACCCTCATGAAGGGAGACTAATTCGTTGCTGAGCAAAGTTGAAGGGAACGACAACTATTTATGACGCCGCCATAGATTCCTCAAACACTGCAGCACGCCATGACCACATCATCCGCTGTTTCGCCTGCGCAACGCCCTAAATGCCGGATTCGAGCGCGGGCAGGCACCTCAGGGTGTATCGACGACGTTCCTGACGGCCGAGCCGCGCCGTCGTAACGCCCGGCGATTAGCTATCACATGGTCAACTCCAGCCACACCCGCCCCAGCCGAGTGCGGCGATCGGATGAGTTGACCCGTTTGCCGGGCCGGCTGCGTCAGCCGGCTACGCGACACCGTTCCGACAGCGACGAGCTGTCAGGCAACCAAGCCGTCGGCGTCATTGACGGGTGCGGCCGCGCCCCGCCTGCCGCGCCGCCAACCCCGGATGGTGGCGATGGCGGTCTTCAGCCCGCGCCGGCGTCCCGTCGCCGGATCGGTGCCCGCGAAACCCGGCTCCAGTTCGGCGAACATCCGCTCGCTACGGGTCTCCGGGGCGTCGTCGGCGTCGTCGCGCAGGTACTTGTTCGGCAGTGACAGTTTGGCGATGGTGCGCCACGTCTTGCCGTACTGCAGCAGGAACGAGCCTGTGGTGTAGGGCAAGTCGTACTTGTCGCAGACCTGGCGCACCCGCACCGAGATCTCGTGCAGCCGGTTGCTCGGCAGATCGGGATACAGGTGGTGCTCGATCTGGTGGCACAGGTTGCCGCTCATGAACCGCAGCAGCCATCCGCCTTCGAAGTTGGCGCTGCCCAGCATCTGGCGCAGGTACCACTGGCCCTTGGTCTCGCCGATCATGTCGGTCTTGGTGAACTTCTCTGCGCCGTCAGGGAAATGGCCACAGAAGATGACGGCGTTGGCCCACACGTTGCGGATCACGTTGGCCGTCGCGTTGGCCGTCAGCGTGGACCGGTACGTCGCACCGGGCGACAGCGAGGTCAGCGCGGGGAACGCGACGTAGTCCTTCACGACCTGCCTGCCGGCCTTGGCCAGGAACTCGTCGGTCCTCTGCCGGGCTTCGTCGTGACCCATCCGCTTCTTGACGATCTTGCCGATCTCCACGTGCTGCAGGCCGACGCCCCATTCGAAGCCGAGCGCGAGCAGGGTGTTGTACAGCAGGTTGAGGATGTTGAACCGCTTCCAGCGCTGGTCGCGGGTGACGCGCAACAGGCCGTAGCCGACGTCGTCATCCATCCCGAGGATGTTGGTGTACTTGTGGTGCACGAAGTTGTGGGTGTAACGCCAGTGCTTGGACGACCCGCTCATGTCCCACTCCCACGTGGAGGAGTGAATCTCCGGGTCGTTCATCCAGTCCCACTGGCCGTGCATGACGTTGTGGCCGATCTCCATGTTCTCGACGATCTTGGCCACGCCCAGGGTCGCGGTGCCCGCCCACCACGCCGAACGGCGTGAACTCGCGGCCAGCATCAGCCGGCCGGCTACCTCGAGCGCGCGCTGCGCTGCGATGGTGCGGCGGATGTAGCGGGCGTCGCGCGCGCCGCGAGAGTCTTCAATGTCCTGTCGAATAGCGTCCAGCTCAACGGCCAGGCTTTCGATGTCGGCGTCCGTCAGATGGGCGAATACGTCCACGTCGGTGATCGCCATCGTCTTCATCTCCCTGCGATCGTTTGTCCGCTTTTAAAACTATTCCCAGACCTACGCTATCGTAACCTACGAATCCGTAGGTTACCTGTGAGTAGCTTTTAGATGTCGAGCGCACAATCACCCGAGGCGGCCGACACACAGGTCTGAACCCGGGTTCCCGGGTCGTGTTCGGCGCCGGTCCGCAAATCGCGGACGTGGCCTTCCACCAGGCTGACCACGCATGACTGGCAGATCCCCATCCGGCACCCGAAGGGCATCTGCACACCGGCGCCTTCACCGGCGTCCATCAACGACGTCGCGGCGTCGGCGGCTACGGCGCGCCCGCTGCGGACGAACCTCACTGTTCCCCCGGCCCCGGCGGGTGCGGCCTTGGACACCGCGAATCGCTCCAAATGCAGCCGCTCGCCGATGCCCGCGGCCGACCATACCCTTTCGGCCTGGGTGAGCATGCCCTCCGGCCCGCACGCCCAGGTCTGGCGCTCGCGCCAGTCGGGCACCTCTTGGCCGAGCGACGCAAGGTCGAGCCGACCCTGTTTGCGGGTCTCGCGCACCTGCAGTCGATAGCCCGGCTGGTCGGCCGCCAACGCGGCCAACTCGGCGCGAAACATCACGCCGGATTCGGTGGGCACCGAATGCAAGTGCGTGACGTCGCCAATTTGGTTGTGCCGCACCAGGGTTCGCAGCATCGACATCACTGGGGTTATCCCAGACCCGGCGGTCAGGAACAGTATCGACGACGGCGCCGGGTCGGGCAGCACGAAATTGCCCTGTGGCGCGGCCAGCCGCACGATGGTGCCGGGTTCGACGCCGGCCACGAGGTGGGTGGACAGGAAGCCTTCGGGCATCGCCTTGACGGTGATGGTCACCGTGCGCGCCGCGCCGGACCCGGAGGTCTGAGCCGGGCTCGACGTCAGTGAATACGACCGCCAGCGCCAGCGCCCGTCCACCAGCAGGCCGATCCCGATGTACTGGCCCGGCTGGTAGTCAAAGCTGAAGCCCCATCCCGGTTTGATCACCAGGGTCGCGGAATCTTCGGTCTCCCGGCGCACCTCGAGGATGCGGCCCCGCAATTCTCGCGCGGACCAGAGCGGATTCGCCAGATGCAGATAGTCGTCGGGCAATAACGGCGTCGTGATGCGAGCGGCTATCTTGCGCAGCGCGTGCCAGCCGGGATGCCTGTCGGCGCCGGCGACGACCGGACGCTTGGTCTCGACGACATTGGCGGTAATCGATGCGTTTTTCTTGCTCAAAGGAAGCTCCTGCTCACAATGCGACGTATAGCTTCCGCTCACGTTGGGGGCGATTCCACGCCCTCCACAAAGGCTACGGTACCGTAACCTACGGTTCCGTATCCAGGCTCGCGGGCCGGAATTGCGTCACATTCGGGTCAGAGCAGATCGAGCAGGAACGGCAGCTCCTGGTTCGCATACCAGGCCAGATCATGGTCCAGGGCATCGCCCACAGCCAGCTCGGCGTCCTCGTCGCCCAGGTCGGCGGCGTCGATGGCCTCAATCGCCTTCACAACGGCCGGCTCGGCTGCGGAGTTGTCGACGTACGCAGCGACCACCTGGTCGATCGTGACGGGTGCTTCCAGCCTGACGACGGCGTCGTCGAGGTCGGGACGGTACTTGACGTCGTCGACCTCGGCGGCCAGCACCGCGCGCCGGGGCGGCAGGGCGGACCCGCCGTCGCCTGCGGCCTCCTCGTCCAAGGCATCGGCCGCCAGCAGCCGTAGCGACGCCAGCGCCGCCTCGCGCCGCGCCACCTCCGCGAGCTCGTCGTCGTCGCCTTCGGCGTAGGCCTCGCGCAACGTCGGCGTCAGCGCGAACGCGGTGCCGTTGAGCGGCCACAGCGAGCCGTCGGCGACGAGCCGCTGCAACATCGCCAGGGTCGCCGGAATGTAGACCTGGATCATCACTTCCCGATCAGGGTGGCCGCGTAGTCGTCGACATAAGTGGACAGCTCACGCGGCGGGCGCTGGTAGTTCCCGCTGACCACCAGACTTTTCGGCAGTTTGACCTTGGGCCGCTCCACGTCGTGGTATTCGATCGTCGATAGCAGATGGGCCATCATGTTCAGCCGCGCGTGTTTCTTGATGTCCGATTCCACGACGTACCACGGGCTGAGCGGGGTGTCGGTGTGCACCATCATCTCGTCTTTGGCGCGCGAATAATCCTCCCACTTATACAGCGATTCCAGGTCCATCGGGCTGAGTTTCCATTGCCGCACAGGGTCATTCAGTCGCGCCCTGAACCGGCGCAGCTGTTCGGCCTCCGAAACGGAGAACCAATACTTGCGCAGCAGGATCCCGTCGTCGATGAGCATCTGCTCAAAGATTGGGGTCTGCCGTAGAAACAGCGCATGCTCCTGCGGCGTACAGAATCCCATGACTTTTTCCACGCCGCCGCGGTTGTACCACGACCGGTCGAACAGCACGATTTCCCCTTTGGCGGGAAGGTGCGCGATATAGCGTTGGTAATACCATTGGCCGCGCTCCCGTTCGCTCGGCGCGGGCAGCGCCGCGATGCGGGCGAGGCGCGGGTTCAGGTATTCGGTGATCCGCTTGATGGTTCCGCCCTTGCCCGCTCCGTCGCGGCCTTCGAAGATGATCACCAGCCGCGCCCCGGAATACCGCACCCACTCTTGCAGGTTCACTAATTCCGTTTGCAGCCGGAACAATTCGGCCTCGTAGATAGCGTCCGGAATCTTGGATTTGCCCGGCGGAGTTGATTTCGCTTTCGTCGCCTTGGCGTCCTTCTCAGCGGTGCTCACCAACGAATGATAGATCCAGGCGCCGATTTTGACCCCGACTTACCGGGAAGCTTCGAGAAGTTCCTCTAGCGATTGGCTCAACAGGCCCGGCAGCAAACCGACGTCACTCATCGCTTCGCGATCGGCATTGATTCCGAAATACAGCATGCCGTTATAGGACGTCACGCTGATGGCCATCGCCTGGTTGTGCAGCAGGGGGGTAACGGCGTAGGTCTCCAGCAACTTGGTACCGGCGATGTACATCTGCGACTGAGCTCCCGGGGCGTTGGTGATCAACAGGTTGAACGTCCTCTTGGAGAAACTCGGGAAATCGGTCGCGACCCGAATACCCATGGCGTGCAAGGTCGGTGGCGCGAAACCGGACAGCGTGACGATGGTTTTGGCGTCGACCAGGCCGGCGGGCCTCGGGTTGGATTCGGAGGCGTGGGCGATCTGCGACAGCCGCACCACCGGATTCGGCTCCCCCACCGGCAGATCGACCAGGAAGGGCGTGACCTGGCTGATCGCTTGGCCGGCCCCGGGTGAGTCGAGTTGACCGTCGGCATAGACCGAGAGCGGCGCCATCGCGCGGACGGTCGCGGTCGGTGACACCGCCACCCCGCGCGACATCAACCAGTTGCCCAGCGCGCCGGCCACCACCGCGAGCACCACGTCGTTGACGTCGCAGTCGTAGCGCGCACGTACGGCGCGGTAGTCCTCGAGGCTGCCACGAGCGACCGTGAACCGCCGATGGCGCGAGACGGTCGCGTTCAGCGGGCTACTGGGTGCCGTGCCGCGCGCCACCGCGCGCGCGATGTCGATAACGCGACGGCCCGCGTCGAGCAGTTCGCCATGGTTGGTCACCAACCCGGCCACCGCGGACCCGACGGTCTGCAGCTGCGTGCCCGGCCCCACCAGCCAGTCGCCGATGGCACCCAGCACCAACCGGGTGTTGCCGGGGTCGCGCTCCGGTATCCAAATGTCTTCGGGAAACGGCGGCGGACGCTGCTTCCGGTCGACGATGACATGGCCGATTTCCAGCGCGGTCATGCCGTTGATCAGCGCCTGGTGCGACTTGGTGAACAGGGCGACGCGGTTTTTCGACAGGCCTTCGACCAAGTGCATCTCCCACAACGGCCGAGACTTGTCCAGCGGCCGTGCGGCCAGCCGCGCGATCAGCTCGTGCAGCTGCTCGTCACTGCCCGGCGAGGGTAGCGCCGACCGCCGCACGTGATAAGTGATGTCGAAGTCGGTGTCGTCGATCCACACGGGCCTGGCCATGCCGATTCCCACCTGCCGGACCTTCTGCCGGTAGCGCGGTGTTTGAGGCAGCCGGTGTTCGACGGTGGCCAGTAGCGTCTCGTAGCTCAGTCCGGCGCGCGGACGGCGCAGGATAGACAGCGATCCGACGTACATCGGGGTGGCCGTGTTCTCCAGCCGGTAGAAGGAGGCGTCCGCCGGGGACAACCGGGTCACCATTGCGGCCCTGTCCTCCTTGTCAATTCGCCCTCGTCTCGTTCTGTGGACGGATGTACCCGCCCACGGTAATCGTCCGGCCGCAGCGCGGCTCAGCGCGGGTACGCATCGGCTCGAGTTGTGCCATGATGACCACTGACTAGCCGCTGCCTGCCACTCTCCAGCAGGCTGCGGAGTTCGAATCGAACGAGTCGGTTACTTCGATTGACCTGGAGAGTGCGCGTTGACCATCGGTCCTGTCATAAGCCCATCCGGCCGCGACGCCTTCGCCGTGACGCCCGTCGTCGACTACGAGCCGCCCAGGCGCGACGTCCCCGGCTGCCGGAAATCATCCCGCGCAACGTTGCGTCGCGGCAGCGCGCGGGCGCCGCGCCGGCCCTACACCGGCCAGCCCGGCAGGCAACCGAAGGCGCCGACGGCGGAGGTCACAAACGCCACCTCGGCGCCGATGCGCCAGGCGGCGATTTTCGCCGACGCCGCGCTGCGCCGAGTGCTCGAAGTCATCGACCGCCGCCGCCCCGCCGCCCAGCTGCGGCCGATGCTGGCGACCAGCCTGGTGGACCCGGTGCTCGCGATTGGCCGTTCCGCGGCCGGACGGGCACAGGGGCACGAGGGCGCCGCGGTGCTGCGCCGGCTGCGGCTGCAACCGGCCGGGCATCGCGAACCGGAGACCGCGGCCGAGGTGTTCGGCTCCTACCGGCGCGGGCAGCGCGTCCACGCCATCGCCTGCCGCGTCGAACAGGTGCGCGCCGGCGTCGGAAGTGCGGCCACCCGGTGGCAGGTGGTGGCGCTGCACATCGGTTGAGCGGCGCTAGTGTTAGCCGGTGGACGGAAACACAGTCAGCGTCGAGCGAGTCGTCAACGCGAAGCCCGACGAGATCTTCGCCCTTCTTGCCGATGCCGGCAAACACGCCAGCTTCGACGGTTCGGAGTCGGTGAATCACGCTTCGCAGCAATCGGTTCCCCTTTCGATGGGTTCGAAATTCGGGATGGCAATGCGGGGGCGCAAGGAGACCCTGTTCATCCCCTACCGCACCACCAACACCGTCATCGAGTACGAACCCGATCGCCGCATCGCGTGGCAGACGACCTCGATGGGCGGCTTGGTCGGCGGCCGGGTCTGGCGCTACGAGCTGAGCCCGGCCGATGCCGGCACGCTCGTGCGCGAAACCTGGGACGTGTCGCGGGACAAGCAGAAATGGATGATCACCAGCGGTTCGATGCCCCGACAAACCCAGGACGGCATGCGTGCCACCCTGGAGCGGATCGCCGGGCTGCTCGAGGGTTAGTGCTGGCGAGCCGCCGCAGTGGGGTGCCGGCGCGGCCGTGGCAGCAGCATCGGCACGTCGTGTTGGTACTCGCGGTATTGCTCGCCCAGCGTCACCACCAGGTCGCGCTCTTCCAGCTGTATGGCAACCAGGATGTAGCCGGTCGTGGCGATCGAGAACAGCAGGTGTCCGGCCGTCATGGTGGGCGCCGCCCAGAAGGCGATGATGAAACCGACCATCAGCGGGTGGCGCACCAACCGGTAGAAGAATCGAACTCGAAAAGCTATGTGGGTGTAGGGCTTTCCGCGCCAGGCCAGATACACGTGCCGCAGGCCGAACAGGTCGACGTGGCTGACCATGAAGGTCGAGGCCAGCGCGATCGCCCATCCGAGCCAGAACAACGCCCACATCGCCAGGCGCCCCGTCGGCTGCCGCACGTCCCAGATGACGGCCGGCATCGTTCGCCATTGCCAGTAGAGCAGCAACAGCACCGCGCTCGACAACACCACGTAGGTGCTGCGCTCAATCGAGGACGGGACCAATCGCGTCCACCAGTTTTTGAACGCCGGCCGCGCCATGACGCTGTGCTGGACGGCGAACGCACCGAGCAGCAACACGTTGACCAACACCGCCTGACCGATCGGCGAATCGAGCCCGTGATCGACGGTTCGCGGCACCACGAGGTTGCCCACGAAACCGACCGCATACAAGAAGGCCACCAGAAACAGCACGTAGGCCGCGACGCCGTAGCCGATCGTCAGAAAACGCTTCATGACCCAATGGTCCGCCGCAAAGGCGCCCACGTATATAGGTCATCTGCCTCATCTTGCGTCGGCGGGCCGTAGTCAATCTTGACTAGGCGACGCAATCGCCGAGCTTGACCTAGCGCCGCTTCACCGATTTCGGCGGCTTGGCGCCGCGACCTTCTTGCCGCGCGGCCGCACGCCGCTCGCGCCGGCTGGCGCCGGCGGGCGCGCCGGCCGGGGTCTTCTCCGCGCCACCGCCGTTGCGCTGCACCTGTGCCGAGCCGTCCTCGGACGGGCCGGAGTACGTCAGCGCGGGCGCCTCGGTGTCAATACCCTTGGCGTGCAATGCACTTGGGGCCTCTTCGGCCACCGCGGCGGGCGCTGCGGCCGCACTATCTTCGGCTTCGCCGCCGGCGGCCGTCCCCAATTGCGCCAGCCCCTCCGGCGTTTCCATCGGGGCGACCTGCGGGGCGGGCACCCTCTCCACGGTGACATTGAACAAGAAGCCGACCGACTCCTCCTTCATGCCGTCGAGCATGGCCATGAACATGTCGTAGCCCTCGCGCTGGTACTCCACCAAGGGATCGCGCTGCGCCATCGCGCGCAGGCCGATTCCTTCCTTGAGGTAGTCCATCTCGTAGAGGTGTTCGCGCCACTTGCGGTCGATGACGTTGAGCAGCACGTTGCGCTCCAGTTGGCGCATCGCGCCCTCGCCGCCGATCTCTTCAAGCTCGGCTTCCCTTGCGGCATAGGCACTTTCGGCATCTTCGACGAGCGCGTTGAGCAGCTCGTCGCGGGTCAGCTCGTCGCGCTCGGAGTCCGCATCATGACGCGTCAGGGTCTCGTGTTCGATGCCGACCGGGTAGAGCGTCTTGAGCGCCGACCACAACGCGTCCAGATCCCAATCCTCGGCGTACCCTTCGCTGGTCGCGCCGTCGACATAGGCGGTGATGACGTCGGTGAGCATGTCTTTGGCCTGCTGCTGCAGGTTCTCGCCTTCGAGGATGCGGTGACGCTCGGCGTAGATCACCTTGCGCTGCTGGTTCATCACCTCGTCGTATTTGAGGACGTTCTTTCTGACCTCGAAGTTCTGCTGCTCGACCTGGGTCTGGGCGCTCTTGATCGCGCGGGTGACCATCTTGTTTTCGATCGGCACGTCGTCGGGCAGGGCCAGCCGGTTCAGCATCGCCTCGAGGGTGGCGCCGTTGAAACGGCGCATCAGCTCGTCGCTCAACGACAGATAGAAGCGCGATTCGCCGGGATCGCCCTGCCGTCCGGAGCGCCCACGCAGCTGGTTGTCGATGCGCCGCGACTCGTGCCGTTCGGTGCCCAGCACATACAGGCCGCCCGCCTCGACAACCTCGGCCGCCTCCTCGCCGGCCTCCTCCTTGACCTTGGGCAACTCCTCGTGCCAGGCCGCCTCGTACTCGTCGGGCGTTTCCACCGGGTCCAGTCCGCGGGCACGCAGCCGCAGGTCGGTGAGGAAGTCGACGTTGCCGCCCAGCACGACGTCGGTGCCGCGGCCGGCCATGTTGGTCGCGACGGTGATGCCGCCCCGGCGACCCGCCTCGGCGATGATCGCCGCCTCCTGCTCGTGGTACTTGGCGTTGAGCACGTTGTGCGGAATGCGCCGTTTGGTGAACTGCCGCGACAGGTACTCCGAGCGCTCGACGCTGGTGGTGCCGATCAGCACCGGTTGGCCCTTCTCGTACCGCTCGCTGACATCGTCGACCACCGCGATGTACTTGGCTTCCTCGGTCTTGTAGATGAGGTCGGACTGGTCTCCCCGGATCATCGGCTTGTTGGTCGGGATGCTGATCACGCCGAGCTTGTAGATCTCGTGCAGCTCGGCCGCCTCGGTCTGGGCCGTCCCGGTCATCCCGGCGAGCTTCTCGTAGAGCCGGAAGTAGTTCTGCAACGTGATCGTGGCCAGCGTCTGGTTCTCGGCCTTGATCTCGACGTGCTCCTTGGCCTCGATCGCCTGGTGCATGCCCTCGTTGTAGCGGCGCCCGATCAGCACCCGGCCGGTGAACTCGTCGACGATGAGCACCTCGCCGTCGCGGACGATGTAGTCCTTGTCGCGGTGGAACAGCTCCTTGGCCTTCAGGGCGTTGTTGAGGTAGCTGACCAGCGGCGAGTTCGCGGCCTCGTAGAGGTTGTCGATGCCGAGCTGGTCTTCGACGAACTCGACGCCCTTTTCGTGCACGCCGATGGTGCGCTTGCGCAGGTCGACCTCGTAGTGCAGGTCCTTTTCCATCAGCGGCCCCAACCGCGCGAACTCGCTGTACCAGTTGGAGGCGCCGTCGGCGGGACCGGAGATGATCAGCGGGGTGCGGGCCTCGTCGATCAGGATGGAGTCGACCTCGTCGACGATGGCGTAGGGATGCCCGCGCTGCACCAGGTCGTCGAGCGAATGCGCCATGTTGTCGCGCAGATAGTCGAAGCCGAACTCGTTGTTGGTGCCGTAGGTGATGTCGGCGTTGTAGGCGACCCGGCGTTCGTCGGGCATCATGGGCGCCAGGATCACCCCGACCTGCAGGCCGAGGAACCGGTGCACGCGGCCCATCCACTCGCTGTCGCGCTTGGCCAGGTAGTCGTTGACGGTCACGATGTGCACGCCCTTGCCGGCCAGCGCGTTGAGATAGGCGGGCAGCACGCAGGTCAGCGTCTTGCCTTCACCGGTCTTCATCTCGGCGACGTTGCCCAGGTGCAGCGCGGCGGCGCCCATCACCTGGACGTCGAACGGACGCTGGTCGAGCACCCGCCAGGCTGCCTCGCGGGCCACGGCGAACGCCTCGGGCAGCAGGTCGTCGAGGGTTTCCCCCTCTTCCAGACGCTTCTTGAACTCGTCGGTTTTGTCCCTGAGCTCGGCGTCGGTGAGTTTCTCGACGTCGTCGGCCAGGGTGTTGACATAGTCGGCCACCTTCTTCAGGCGCTTGACCATGCGACCTTCACCAACGCGCAGCAACTTCGACAGCACGGCTATGTCCCCTGTTGGATGTCAATCTTCGGCATTAGGCGTCATCCATCGTAGGTGACGTGCGCGCAAAGCCGGCGAACGTCGGCGTTCGGCGGACCTTCAACGATGCGCGGCCCGGTCAGGAGAGGCTGATCAGGCCGTAATCGTAGGCGTGGCGGCGGTAGACGACGGACGGCCGTTCGGTCTGTTTGTCGTAGAACAAGAAGAAGTCGTGTCCGACGAGCTCCATCTCGTAGAGCGCGTCGTCGACCGTCATCGGCTTGGCCTGATGCTCCTTGGTTCGCACCACTCGTCCCGGCGCGTGACCCTTGCGCTCCTGACGGTCGGGGCCGGCCCCGTCGTGTTGCTGCGGCTCCGGCTCGGCATCGGCGTCGAAGGAGTTCTTCGGCGCCGGGGCCGCCACCGCGGTGGCGGTGGCGAGCGAAACCGGGGTTTTGTCGCCGTAGTGGACCTTGCGGCGGTCCTTGACCCGGCGCAGCCGGCTTTCCAGCTTGTCGACCGCGGATTCAAAGGCGGCGTAGAAGCTGTCGGCGCAGGCCTCCGCCCGGCTCACCGGCCCGCGGCCCCTGGCGGTGATCTCCACGCGTTGACAGGATTTGCGCTGGCGCCGGTTGGGCGCGTGTTTCAGCTCGACGTCGAAAAGGTAGATGGAGCGATCGAACCGTTCGAGGCGGGCGAGCTTTTGTGAGACGTAGATGCGGTAGTGATCGGGGACTTCGACGTTGCGGCCCTTGAACACGACTTCGGCGTTGGTTGTCTGCTCGACCGGCTCGTTGGTATCTGCCGGTGCCTGGTCCAGAATCTGACCGGAATCCGCGGTAAGCCTTGACATTTGTGACAACTGTTTCTCTCTTCCACGTTGCACGCACTGCGTGCCAGCTTTTAGAAAACGCAACGACGGGGTGGGAGCGGTTTCGGCCGCAGACTGCCCGCCGGTGCAAGGTGTCGAATACTCACCCCCTCCGCGGATGGCGCCTCACCCTGGGAAATAGAGACCCAGACAGAAAGTCATTGAAGGTTGTCCTCGACGTTAGCTCGTGTTTGCCTCGGGATGCCACCGATTTCGGTGAGCTGATACGAGTTCTTCACAACCTCTTGGCTACCGCACAGCCTTAGGCGGCCGCGATCGCCAGCACCGCGGCCACTCGGATCCCGGCGGCGCGCAGGGTGCGCACCGACTCGCGCGCCGTCGCCCCGGTGGTGACAATGTCGTCGACGACCACGACCTCGGTGCGCGGCCGTTGACCTCGCAGCAGCACCCGGCCCGCGATATTGCGCTCGCGGGCCGACGTGCCCAGGCCCACCGAGTCGCGGGCCAGCGCCTTCAGTCGTAATGCCGGGACGACGGCGACGTCGGGGTGTCCGGCCACCGCGGCCCGGGCCAGCCGGGCGACGGGGTCACCGCCGCGCCGGCGCGCCGCCGAACGCCGCGTCGGCGCGGGCACGATCGTCAGCGGGGTCTCCACCATCCCCCACGTCACCAACTGGTGCACCCCGACGGCCAGCGCGCGGGCCAGCGGTGCGACCAGGTCGCCGCGGCCGTGCTCCTTCATCGCGAGGATCGCCCGGCGACGGGCTCCGGCGTAGCGGCCCAGCGCGAACACCGGCACCTGCGGGTCGATGCGGGGGTTGACCACATGCGGCCGCCCGACGGCGACCGACAGCTCCGTGGCGCAGGCGTCACACCAGCGGGTCGACGGCGCCCCGCAGCCGCCGCATTCCAGCGGCAGGATGAGGTCGAGCACCGTGCCAGTGTCGCGGCTTGGGGTGACAGGCGCTCAGTCGGAGCCTCTCAGCAGCGACGGCCACGCAAAGCTGCGCGCGCCCTGGCTCAACCGCGTGATGACGTCTTCCAGATATCTCGGCGGCAACTCCATTCGCCATTCCGGCAACAGGGCGGAGAGCTGCAGCGAATCCGGGCCGAGGCTGACGTCGGTGACCAGCAGCTCGTGCGGAAGCTCGGGCAGCGGCACCCGGTAGGCCGGGGTCCGGGCCGGCAGCGCCCATCGTCGTTGCCCGGCCGTCAGGGCGCGCGGCCGCAGCAATAACGTCGTCCCCACCACGTCGACGTCAACCTGGAGACCTCCCCAGCCGGGCTGGCGCCCCCAGCGCAGTTGGGCCGTCCCGTCCTCGCGCAACTCAGTGCGCAGCTGCGGCGCGGCTTGGCGCAGCACATCGTCGAAGACCTCTGCCGGCAATGCCGATGACAACTTCACCGGCGCTGCCACCAGCACCGGTGGCACACCCGGACGGATGTGCACGTTGTGCAGAACGGCTACGGCGTGCTGCAGGCGCTGCTGGTCCCAACTGATGTCGCGTGCGGCAACCCGAACCTCGCCGAGCTGACCGACGGCGAGGCCCTGCGGCTCGAGCGCCGAGTCCAACTCGGTGACGGTCAGCACTACACTCTGGTCGCCCAGGCGGACAGTGACTTCCTTGCCGACGAGCAGTTGCTGCAGGGCCGTGAACAACGTCCGGTAGGGCATCGCGACCGCCTGGGCGGCTCCCGCGCTGACCGACGGCAACCCGGCCGACGACCACAACGAGGACAGCATGTCCAGGGCGCGGAAGGCATCGTCCCAGCGCAGCCGGGGAACTTTGGGCGACATCCGCACCGCCTCCTCAGTGGGAGCGTAACCGGTGCGTCGAGCGCCGCCATGAGCCACGTGAGTACCCCGAGCAACGGCGCGCGCCCACCGGATACAACTCAGCCCGGCAACACCGGCGCCGCCCCGGCCACCATCAACCCGGATACCTCCGACCAACTCTGTTGGGTTTCAGCGGCCGACGCCGAATACTGCAGCACCCCTTGTGGGGCGGCGACGTACACCGTTGACGGGTTGGCCGCGACCGTCGTCACGGGCATCTGCAAACCGCGGGCCGGCGCGTCGGAGTTCACCCCGTCCAGGTTCACGTAAGACACCGGGTGACTGGCGTCGGTGCGGGTCACCACGATGTCATCGCCGGTTCGCCAGGACAACGACACCACCGAATTGCCCAGGCCGAAACCCAACCGCCGCGGGTAGGTGAGGGCGAACTGCCCGGCCTGGGTCTGCTCGACGCTGGCGAGGATCACCTGGCCGTTGATCACCATCGCGGCACGCGTTGAATCCCGGGACAGCTGAAGGTCGGTGATCGGCCCGGGGAACGCGCTGGCCACCGCGGCGGAATCCACCGGGATCCGCGCGGGCTGCCCCGACGCCGGCTCCTGGATCGCCCGCAGCACGTTGTTATTGTCGACCACCACCCAGACGGCGTCGTCCAGCGACCAGCTGGGCCGCGACAGGCTGTGTCCGTCGGCGGACTGGACCGCCTCGCCGCCAAGGTCGCCGATCCACAGCGACGCCGCCATGTCCGGAGCGCCGCGTCGCAGCGTCACCACCGACGCCACCTGGCGCCCGCTGCGGGACAGCGCCGCCCCGGTCTGGTCCCCCGTCTGCCCGAAGGCCCCGGGCACGGTGGTGACGCGCTGTCCGTCCAGCCCGACAAGCGACCCGTTGACCAGGGCGTGCAACCCTGCGCCCGCGCCGTCGGCCGCGCCCGGGTCGGTGGCGGCGACGTCGGAGGTGGTCCACCCCTCGGGGAACCTGTCGTCCAACGGTGCGCCGTCGGCATTGATCACATACGGCCCTCTGATGTCGGCCCGCGCCAGCGTCCAAATGATCTGTGCGGCAAGCAATTGCCTGCTGTGCGGATCGGTGGTGGACAGTTTCTCCAGATCGATGCGCGCGCCGCCGTACCCGCGCCCGATCCCGTTCTTGCCGCCGTCGGCCCGGGTCACCGGCCCGCGCAGCCGCAGCGGCGGGGCCAGCAGATTGCGGACCGTGTGCGCCATTGCGGGCCGCGGTCCGGCCAGCAGCTTGGAGACCAGCTCGGTGGCCAACTGATCGTGATCGGGCACCGCGACATAGCGCGGGTCGGGAACGACCGTCTTGCCAGTCGGATCGGCGAAGTACAGCGTGTTGCGTTTGTAGGTCGCCTGAAACTGCTGCCAGTCCAGGAAGACCCCGTTGGGCAGACGGTCGATTCGCCAGCCGCCGGACGTTTTGACCAACTCGATCGGACCCGGGTCGGGCAGCATGCCCTCGGCGGTTTCGAACACGCCCACATCGGACAGCGAGCCCAGCATGTCCGCCCGCATGGTCGCCGAAACCCGTTCGGGACCACGGGTTTCCACGAACACCACGTGGTCGATCAGCAGCGCGCTGCCGGCGTCGTCCCAGGCGTTGGACGCCGACTGGGTGAGGAATTGCCGCGCGGCCAGATGCCGGTTCGCCGGATCGGCTGTGGCCTTGAGGAATTCGCGCAGCAACACGTCGGGATCCATACCCGGCGTCGGCTTGGGCAGGTTCGACGGTGCCGGTCGCTCGACGGTGCCGATGGCTTGCGGGGCCGAATAGCTGGGCACCCCCGCGCATCCGGCCAGCAGCACCGCCAGCGACAACAACGCCAAAAGCCGGCGCATCACCCGCTCCTCTCGGCGTGCTCGGGTTCCCGCTGACGCTCGTTGGGTTCGGGGGCGGTCGGCTCCGGAATCGGTTTCAGGGGCAGCGGACTCGTGGTGACCTTGTGACCACGAACCAGCGGCAGCGTCAGCCTGAAGCAGGCTCCCTGGCCCGGCTCGCCCCATGCCTCCAGCCGGCCCTGGTGCAGTCGCGCGTCCTCGATGCTGATCGCCAGCCCCAGCCCGGTCCCGCCGGACCGCCGCACCCGCGACGGGTCCGAGCGCCAGAACCGGCTGAACACCAGCTTCTCCTCGCCGGGCCGCAGGCCCACGCCGTGGTCGCGGACGGTGACGGCGACGGTGTCCTCGTCGACGCCCATCCGGATCTGCACCGGTTGGTGCTCGGCGTGGTCGATGGCGTTGGCGATCAAATTGCGCAGGATCCGTTCCACCCGGCGCGCATCGACCTCGGCGATCACCTCTTCGGTGGGCAGGTCCACCAGCAGCTCGATCCCGGCCTCTTCGGCCAGGTGGCCCACGTCGACCAGCGCGCTCTGCACCGTGGTGCGCAGGTCGACCGCCTCGACGGACAACTCGGCCACACCGGCGTCGTGGCGGGAGATCTCCAGCAGGTCGCTGAGCAGCGACTCGAAGCGGTCCAGCTCGCTGACCATCAACTCGGTGGACCGGGCCAGGGTGGGGTCGAGGTCGGCGCTGTGGTCGTAGATCAGGTCCGCGGCCATCCGCACCGTGGTCAGCGGGGTGCGAAGTTCGTGGCTGACGTCGGAAGTGAAGCGGCGCTGCAGGTTGCCGAACTCCTCGAGCTGGGTGATCTGCCGGGACAGGCTCTCGGCCATGTCGTTGAACGACATCGCCAGCCGGGCCATATCGTCTTCCCCGCGCACCGGCATCCGCTCGGACAGGTGGCCCTCGGCGAACCGCTCCGCGATCCGCGACGCCGACCGGACCGGCACCACCACTTGGCGGGAGACCAGCAGCGCGATCCCGGAGAGCAGCACCAGCAGCACGGCGCCACCGGTGATCATCGTGCCGCGCACCAGTTGGATCGTGGCCTGCTCGTTCTTCAGCGGGAAGATCAGGTACAGCTCGACGTTGGCCACCTGCGACGACGCCGGGGTGCCGACTACCAGCGCCGGCCCGGAGAAGCCGTCGGTGTGCACCGTGGCGTACTGGTAGGCCGCCTGCCCCGCCTTGACGAACCCGCGCAGCGAATTGGGTATCTGGTCGACGGGTCCGGCCGTGGTCGCGGCGCGTGGGCCGTCGCCCGGCACCATCAGCACCGCCTCGAAGGCACCGGCCATCCCGGCGCCCGAGGCGGGGTCGGTCTTGGACGTCAACGTGTTGCGGGCCAGCTGAAGGCTGCTGTCCAGCGAGCGCGTCTCCTCGCCGTTGACGATTCCCCCGACGGTGGTGCGCGCCCGCTCGATCTGCTCGATTGCGGCCTTGACCTTCACGTCCAGCACCCGGTTGGTGACCTGGCTGGTCAGCACGAAGCCGAGCGCGAGGATCACTGCCAACGACAGCCCAAGGGTCAGCGCCACGACGCGCAACTGCAGCGAACGGCGCCAGGCAATGCCTACGGCTCGACTCAACGCACCCATGCCGCGGGTCATGGGGCCAGAGCGCCCCCAGCGGCTGCGAGTGCGTCGCCGCGAGCCGCGAATCACGTGCGCCGCTCTCCCCCGCAAGCGGGTGGTACCCCCACCTCATCGCGACAACGCTCTGCGTCGTCGCAGGCGCGGATCACGGGGGTCCGGCCTTGTATCCCACTCCTCGAACGGTCAACACCACAGTCGGGTTCTCAGGGTCTTTTTCGACCTTGGCCCGCAGACGCTGGACGTGCACGTTCACCAGGCGGGTATCCGCCGGGTGACGATATCCCCACACCTGTTCGAGCAGCACATCCCGAGTAAACACCTGGCGCGGTTTGCGTGCCAGCGCGACCAGCAGGTCGAACTCCAGAGGTGTCAGGAAGATCTGCTCGCCGTTGCGGGTGACCTTGTGCGCCGGCACGTCGATCTCGACATCGGCGATGGAAAGCATCTCGGCGGGCTCGTCGTCGTTGCGCCGCAGCCGCGCACGCACCCGGGCGATGAGCTCCTTGGGCTTGAACGGCTTCATGATGTAGTCGTCGGCGCCCGACTCGAGGCCCAGCACCACGTCCACGGTGTCGGTCTTGGCGGTGAGCATCACAATCGGAACGCCGGAGTCGGCGCGCAACACCCGGCACACGTCGATGCCGTTCATGCCGGGCAGCATCAGGTCCAGCAGCACCAGGTCGGGGCGCAACTCGCGCACCGCGGTCAGGGCCTGGGTACCGTCGCCGATGACCGCGGTGTCGAAGCCCTCCCCACGCAGCACGATGGTGAGCATCTCGGCCAGCGAAGCGTCGTCATCGACGACCAAAATCCTTTGCCTCATGGAGTCCATGGTGTCACCAGATCGGGATAAAACTCGGGCACCACACGGGCGTTTCGTGGTTGATAGGGCGAAATACCCTCAAAATCGCCCCTCGGGAGCCGTCAGAGTCGCCGCCAGCGGTCCCGGATCGACGTCCGCGTCGACGACCAGCCATCGTCCGCCCCAGCCGGCGGCGGCCAGCCCGGCGTAGACGGCGCCGGTGCGCCGCTGCAGTTCGTCGTCGCGCTCATAGCTGTCGCGCGCGCGCCCCGGCTCGGATTTGGCCCGGTGACGGGCCCGGTTTGCGGCGAGTTCGGCGGACACATTGAGCAGCACCTGCCAGTCGGGCGAAGGCAACGCCAGCCGCTCGTATTCGAGCCGGTGCACCCACGCCACCGCCGCCCCCGCCGCGTCCTCGCGCAGGCGCGCGGCGCTGTAGGCCGCATTGGAGGCGACGTAGCGATCCAGGATCACCACGTCGTGGTCGCGGCCCAACGCCTCGATCTCCCCGACCGCCGCGGCGCGGTCGAGCGCGAAGAGCATCGCCATCGCATACACCGACGACGCGAGGTCACCGTGCTCGCCGTGCAGCGCCTCGGCCGCGACGTCGGCGGTCACCGATCGCCCGTAACGCGGAAAGGCCAGCGTGGCCACCGACATCCCGGCGGCTCGAAATTCCCTGCTCAGTCCCTCCGCGAGGGTCCGCTTGCCGGCGCCGTCAACCCCTTCGATCGCGATCCGCACGGCGCGAGCCTAACGCTGCGGTATCCCCGCGAGTGTGAAGCTGGCCGCCCGCTGGGCGCCGAGTGTGCAGCGAGCCGCGCACTCGGCGCGATCTGGCCCGGCGCGCGACTCAGTAGCGGTAGTGGTCCGGCTTGTAGGGCCCCTCGACGTCGACGCCAAGGTAATCGGCCTGCTCCTTGGTCAGCCTGGTCAGCTGGCCGCCGAGCGCCTCGACGTGGATGCGGGCGACCTTCTCGTCGAGGTGCTTGGGCAGCCGGTACACCTCGTTGTCGTACTCGTCGTTCTTGGTCCACAGCTCGATCTGGGCGATCGTCTGGTTGGCGAAGCTGTTGCTCATCACGAACGACGGGTGGCCGGTGGCGTTGCCCAGGTTCAGCAGCCGGCCCTCCGAGAGCACAATGATCGACTTGCCGGACTCCCCGAAGGTCCACAGGTCAACCTGCGGCTTGATGTTCAACTTGGTCGCCCCGGACCGCTCCAGCGCGGCTATGTCGATCTCGTTGTCGAAGTGGCCGATGTTGCCCAGGATGGCGTGGTCCTTCATCGCCTTCATGTGGTTGAGCGAGATGATGTCCTTGTTGCCGGTCGCGGTGACGACGATGTCGGCATCACCGATGGCCTCCTCGACCGTCACGACGTCGAAGCCCTCCATCAGCGCCTGCAGCGCGTTGATCGGGTCGATCTCGGTGACGACGACCCGGGCACCCTGGCCCTTGACCGCCTCCGCGCAGCCCTTACCGACGTCCCCGTAGCCGCAGATCAGGACCTTCTTGCCGCCGATCAGGGCGTCGGTGCCGCGGTTGATGCCGTCGATCAGGGAGTGCCGGGTGCCGTACTTGTTGTCGAACTTGGACTTGGTCACCGAGTCGTTGACGTTGATCGCCGGGAAGGCCAGGTCACCGGCCGCGGCGAACTGGTACAGCCGCAGCACGCCGGTGGTTGTCTCCTCGGTCACGCCCTTGACCGACTCGGCGATCTTGGTCCACTTGGTCTTGTCGGTCTCGAAGCGGCTGCGCAGAACGCTCAAGAAGACTTTCCACTCCGCGGAGTCGTCGTCCTCGGCGGGCGGCACCACGCCGGCCTTCTCGTACTGGCTGCCGCGCAGCACCATCATGGTGGCGTCGCCGCCGTCGTCGAGGATCATGTTGGCCGGCTTGTCGGCGTCGGGCCAGGTGAGCATCTGCTCGGCGGCCCACCAGTACTCCTCGAGCGTCTCGCCCTTCCACGCGAACACCGGCACACCCTGGGGTTGTTCGGGCGTGCCGTGCTTGCCGACGACCACCGCGGCGGCCGCGTGGTCCTGGGTGGAGAAGATGTTGCAGGATGCCCAGCGGACCTCGGCGCCGAGCGCGGTCAGGGTCTCGATCAGCACCGCGGTCTGCACGGTCATGTGCAGCGAGCCCGAAATGCGGGCCCCTTTCAGCGGCTGCACGTCCGCGTATTCGCGGCGCAGCGACATCAGGCCCGGCATCTCGTACTCGGCCAGGTCGAGTTCTTTGCGCCCGAATTCGGCCAGCGACAGATCGGCGACCTTGAACTCGATGCCGTTGCGAACGTCGGTGGTCAGCGAACTTTCGGTCGTCGTCATAGCGTGTTCTTCCCTCTCCAGCCTTCTGGGGACTCAATCGATCCAAGCGGTACTTAGCTTAGGTATGTTCTTGCGCCACTGTAGTCGCCGGGGAGTCGGCCGCTGGGACCAGGGAACGTTCAGGGAACGTTGATGACCCCATGCCGCTCCGCGAACGCGGCCATCAGCCGGGCCAGGTCCCCCGCGACGTCGTGGTCGGCCTCGGGCGGCATGGACACGTAGCTCAGGCACAGCCTGACGATGGCGCGCGCCAGCACGCCGGCGTCCTGGTCGCTGGTAGCCACCCAGCTCTGGGCGAATGCGGAGGTCAGCCGGGCCGACGCGCGGGTGATGATTGGCCCGCTGTCGACGGTGATGATCTGCAGCAGATCGGGCTTGGCGACACCGGTCAGCAACGAGATGACCAGGGGGTCGGCCGCCGAGTCTGCGAAGAAGGCCCGAAAACCCTGCAGGAACGCCTCGTAGATGTTGCCGACGTTGGCGTCGATGGCGCCATGGACGGCGTCGACCAGGCGATCGGCCAGGCGCAGGGCGTAACCCTGCGCCAGGCCTTGCCGTGAGCCGAACTCGTTGTAGATGGTCTGCCGGCTGATGCCCGCGGTGCGGGCCACGTCCGACAGCGTGATGGCGGACCAGTCCCGGGTGAGCAGCAGCTCCCGCATCGCGTCGAGCACCGAGTCACGCAGCAGGACGCGCGACGCCTCGGGGTAAGGCATCCGCTTCACAGGCGCGACATTAGTGGTTGGGGCGCTCACGATCGAGCGATCTCCACCATCTCGAAGTCGGATTTCGCCGCGCCGCAGTCCGGGCAGCTCCAGTCTTCGGGGATGTCGTCCCAGCGGGTGCCGGGTGCGATGCCGTCTTCCGGCCAGCCCAGGGCCTCGTCGTACTCGAAGCCGCATTGGACGCACTGGAACAGTTTGTAGTCACTCATTGGTTGCTCCCTACATTCTCGAAGTCGACCTTTTCGCGCACCGCGCAGTCTGGGCAGGACCAGTCGTCGGGGATCTCCTCCCACCGCGTGCCCGCCGGAAAGCCTTCCCGTGGCATCACCTTTGGCCTCGTCGTAGACGTAGTCGCAGACCGGACACTGGTAGGCGGCCGTCATTGCAGCGCCCCTTGGGGAGCCCCGTAGCCGGCGAGCATCTTCTCGCGCAGTCGCGGCTGCAGGTTGACCCTGGTGATGTCGCCGTCGTAGTGCGCCAGCACCCGATGGTCCATCACCTTGCGCCACAGCGGCGGGAAGTAGGTCAGCGAGATCATCGACGCGTACCCGCTCGGCAGGTTGGGCGCGCCTTCCATGCTGCGCAGCGTCTGATACCGGCGCGTCGGGTTGGCGTGGTGATCGCTGTGCCGCTGCAGGTGATACAGGAACAGGTTGGTGACCACGTGGTCGGAGTTCCAGCTGTGCACCGGCGCGCAGCGCTCGTAACGGTCGCCCGAGTTCTTTTGCCGCAGCAGCCCGTAGTGCTCGAGGTAGTTGACCGCCTCCAACAGGCTGAAGCCGAAGACGGCCTGGATGACCACGAACGGGATCAGTGCCGGGCCGAAGACCGCGATCAGCACGCCAAACAGCACGACCGACATCAGCCAGGCGTTGAGCACGTCGTTGGACAGATAGGTCTTGGGGTTCCACGGGCTGACGCCCAGCCGGCGCAGCCGCTGCGCCTCCAGCCGCAACGACGAGCGCAGGCTGCCAAAAACGCTGCGCGGCAAGAACTCCCAGAAGGTTTCCCCGAATCGGGCCGACGCCGGGTCTTCCGGGGTGGCGACCCGCACGTGGTGGCCGCGGTTGTGCTCGATGTAGAAGTGGCCGTACCAGGTCTGCGCGAGCGTGATCTTGGACAGCCACCGCTCCAGCGAATCCTTCTTGTGCCCCATCTCGTGAGCGGTGTTGATGCCGACGCCACCGAGGACCCCGACCGACAGCGCCACGCCCAGCTTGCCCACCCAGCCCAGGGCGCTGTCGTAACCCAGCCAGCTCAGGTTCGACGCGGTGAACAGGTAGGCGCCCAGCACCACGCTGAGGTACTGGAACGGGATGTAGATGTAGGTGCAGTAGCGGTAGTACTTGTCGTTCTCGAGCTGTTCCATCACCTCGTCGGGCGGGTTCTGCCCGTCGGGGCCGAAGCGCAAGTCGAGGATCGGCAACAGGATGTAGAGCAGGATCGGCCCGATCCACAGCGGAACCTGTGCGGCGGCGTGCCAGCCGAGCCGGTTCAGCGCCCAGATGATCGGCAGCATCACGAACAGCGCCGTCGGGGCGATCAGTCCCATCAGCCACAGACGGCGCTTCTTGTCCCGCCAGACCGGCGCTTGGGTTACTTCGGGTGCTTCGGACTCTCGGCCTACCTGGGGCCCGACTGTGGTCATATGCCAACCTCCTTGTGAGTCATGCCACGTTGAGATTGGACAATACGGCAGTCTGCGTCTTCTGTCTAGACATTAGATAGCATTTTGTAAACAAGCCGGCTAGTTCATCGCTCCGTCCGGGTCGGCTTCCATCCGGGCGGCCGGGCCGGGCTGTTCGGCCTGCCGACGTCCCTGCACCGAGTGCCGGTACCCGTAGCCGGCGTAGATCGCGGTCCCCACCACCAGCCAGACGCCGAACCGGACCCAGGTCAGCGCGGTGAGGTTCAGCATGAGCCAGGCGCACGCGGCTATCGACGCGATCGGAAGCAGCGGCACCCCGGGGACCCGGAACCCGCGCGGCAGGTCCGACCGGGTCCGGCGCAGCACGATGACACCGGCGGACACCAACACGAACGCGAACAGCGTTCCGACGTTGACCATCTCCTCGAGCTTGCCTATCGGGAAGATTGCCGCCGTCACGGCGACCACCACCGCAACCAGCACGGTGATCCGGACGGGGGTCCCGCGCGCGCCGGTCCTGGCCAACGACCGCGGCAACAACCCGTCGCGCGCCATCGCGAACAGGACCCGGCACTGCCCGAGCATCAGCACCATCACCACGGTGGTCAGCCCGGCCAGCGCCCCGATGGCGATGATTTTGCCGGCCCATTGGATCCCGTTCGCGGTGAAGGCCGTGGCCAGGTTCGCCGACTTGCCGCCGGGGACGGTCTTCAGCTGGGTATAGGAGACCATGCCGGACAGCACCACCGAGACCGCGACGTACAGGACGGTCACGATCGCCAGCGACGCCAGGATCCCCCTTGGGACGTTGCGCTGGGGTTCCTTGGTCTCCTCGGCCATGGTCGCCACGATGTCGAAACCGATGAACGCGAAGAACACGATCGACGCCCCCGCCAGCACCCCGTACCAGCCGTAGTGGCTGCTGTGCGCCCCGGTCAGCAGCGACAACACGGACTGGTTGACGCCCGATGCGTCGCCCCCGACTTCCGGCTTCGGAATGAACGGCGAGTAGTTGGCCGGCTTGATGTAGAACGCGCCGACCACCACGACGAACACCACCACCGACACCTTGATGGCGGTGACCACCAAGGAAAACCTCGACGACAGCTTGGTGCCCAGGGCGATCAACGTCGCCAGCACCGCGACGATCAAAAACGCACCCCAGTCGAGGTTGATTGATCCGAGTCTGACTGTGCCACCGGCGAATCCGAACACCGAGCCCAGGTAGCTCGACCAGCCCTTGGAGACGACGGCCGCGCCGATCGCCAACTCCAGCACCAGGTTCCAGCCGATGATCCAGGCCACGAACTCCCCGAAGGTGGCGTAGGAAAACGTGTACGCGCTGCCCGCCACCGGCAGCGTCGAGGCGAATTCGGCGTAGCACAACGCCGCCAGCGCGCAGGTGATCGCCGCGATCACAAACGAAACCCAGATGGCCGGCCCGGTGATGTCACCGGCGGTGGACGCGGTGACCGTGAAGATGCCGGCGCCGACCACCACCGCGACGCCGAACACCACCAGGTCCCACCAATTCAACTCCTTGCGTAGCCGGGTGCCCGGCTCGTCGGTATCGGCGATCGATTGCTCGACCGACTTCATGCGCCATCGATTGGCCATCCGCCCGCCCCTTTCGTCAGCCATTTGTCCGCACCCTAGTGGGTAGTCTGCGGGGATGGCGGGCAGCGGAAAAAACTCGAGGGACCACGCGGTGGTCATTGGGGGCAGCATCGCCGGCCTGTGTGCCGCGCGGGTTCTGTCCGATTGCTATTCCGGGGTGACGGTGTACGAGCGCGACGAGTTGCCGAGCGCACCGGCGAACCGCGCGACGGTCCCCCAGGACCGACACCTGCACCTGCTGATGGCCCGGGGAGCGGTGGAGTTCGACGACCTGTTCCCCGGCCTGCTGCAGGACATGGTGGCCGCGGGCGTGCCGATGCTGGCGAACCGGCCGGACTGCATTCATCTCGGCGCCGCCGGCCATGTCCTCGGCACCGGCCACACGCTGCGCGACGAGTTCACCGCCTACGTGCCGAGCCGACCGCATCTGGAGTGGCAGCTGCGCAAGCGGGTGCAAGACATCGACAACGTGGAGATCGCGCGGCGCTCCGTGGCCGAGCCGCGGTTCGACCGCGCGCGGCAGCGGGTGACCGGCGTGCTGTTGGACCCCGAAGATTCCGAAGGCGGGGAGCCGGAATTCGTGCCCGCCGACTTCGTCGTCGATGCGGCGGGGCGGGGCAGCCGGCTGCCGGTGTGGTTGGAGCAGTGGGGATATGCGCGCCCGGTCGAAGAGACCATAGACATCGGCATCAACTACGCCACGCACCGGTTTCGGATGCCGGAGGGCCTGATCGCGGAGAAGGTGGTGGTCGCCGGCGCCTCCCACGACCGGTCGCTCGGGCTGGGCATGTTGTACTACGAGGACGGCACCTGGGTGCTGACCACCTTCGGGGTGGCCAACGCCAAACCGCCCAGGACGTTCCCCGGGATGCTCGCGCTCGCCGACGAGCTGCTTCCGCAACATTTCACCGCCGCGCTGGCGCAGTCCGAACCACTCGGCGAACCGGCGTTCCATGCCTTTCCGGCCAGCAAGTGGCGCCGTTACGACAAGCTCGACCGCTTTCCCGCCGGCATCGTCCCGTTCGGCGACGCCGTGGCCAGCTTCAACCCCACGTTCGGGCAGGGCATGACCATGACGTCGCTGCAGGCCCGAAATCTACGGCGCGCCTTGCAATCCCCCGACGACCAACTGGCCGCGGAGCTGAGCAGGGCCACCACCAAGACCACCTACCCGGTGTGGATGATGAACGGCGTCGCCGACGTCAACTTCCACCATGCGGTCAGCAAGGAACCCGTCCCGTGGTGGTGGCGACCATCCGGGTCGCTGTTCGACCAATTCCTGGGGGCCGCCGAAACGGAACCCGTTCTGGCGGAATGGTTTTTGCGCCGGTTCTCGCTGCTCGACAGCCTTTATATGATCCCGCCCCCGCGGATAATCGGGCGGGCCATCGGGCACAACATGCGGCTGTGGTTGGGCCAGCGCCGGCAGGCCGCAAAGGACCGGCGGAAAGCCGTCACAGCCCTACGGTCGCCCTGAACAGCTTGGTGGGCTCCCGCGCGACCAGCCGGATCGGGCCGTCGTCGGCCGCCACCCAGGCGGCCATCCCGCGTTCCAGCGTGAGCGACCCGGACTTGGCGTGCACCGTCGTGGAACCCTCGGTGCACAACAGGATCTGGGGGCCCTCGTGGCGGCACGACGCGTCGACCTCATGACCGAGGTACTCGCCCTCGAGCGCCAGCAGCGCGACCGCGAACTCGTCGGTCGGCGTCTCATAGTCCTGTTCGAACCCTTCGCCATGCACGTGCGCCCGCAGCTGCGCCTCGGTTGTGGGGGCGAAATCCAGCACCCGCAACAGCTCGGGCACGTCGACGTGCTTGGGGGTAAGGCCACCGCGTAACACGTTGTCGGAGTTGGCCATTACCTCCACCCCGAAACCGCGCAGATAGGTGTGCAGGTTGCCGGCCGGAACGAAGATCGCCTCCCCGGGGGCCAGGGTGATGCGGTTGAGCAACAACGCGGCCAGCACGCCGGCGTCACCGGGATAGCGTTCGCCGAGTTCGAGCACCGTCTTGGCTTCGGCCGCGAATTCCTTTGCCCCCGAGCTGACATACTGGATTGCGCCGTCCAGCACGGCGGGCACCAGCACGTCGAGGTCGGGCTGGGGCGCGGTGATCCAGGTGGTGAACAGCGCCCGCAGACCGTCGGCGTCGGACTGATCGTTCAGCAGCTCGATGAAGGGGTCGAGGTCCGAGACGGCCAACGCCCGCAGCAGCTCGATGGTCCGGGACGCCTGACGAAATCCGGCCAGCACCTCAAACGGCTGCAGCGCCACCAACAGCTCGGGCTTGTGCGAAGTATCGCGGTAGTTGCGGACCGGCGAGGACACCGGAATGCCCAGTCGCTCCTCACGCAGGTACCCCTCGACCGCCTGCTCGGCACTGGGATGGGCTTGTAGCGACAGCGGCTCGTCGGCGGCCAGCACCTTGACCAGAAACGGCAGCACGTCCCCGAACCGGGCGCGCGACCCCGGGCCGAGCTGCCCCTCCGGATCGGCGACCAAGGCTTCCAGTAGCGAGATTTCGCCGTTGTCCGTTTCCAGCCGGGCCGGGTCGCCCGGGTGTGCGCCGAACCAGAGCTCGGCCTCGGGATGGGCCGCCGGAACCGGACGCCCGGTGAATTCGGCGATGGCGGTGCGCGATCCCCATGCGTACGTCCGTAAGGCCCCGCGAAGCAGTTCCACTTGTCTAACTATCCCCGCACCAGTCGCAGATAAACCGCGGCCATCTCCAGCCGAACGGCCAATACTGCCAGTTGCTGCTCGGCGCGCCCGGCACCGGTCGGCGCGGCCGGGGTGGCGGGCGCCTCGGGCGCATCCGGCACATCCGGCAGATCCGGCACGTCCTCGGCCACGACCAGATCGACGTCGTCCAACCCGGCGGCCCGCGCGGCCACCACGGTCCGTTCGTCGGCCAACGCGAGCGCCAGCACCCGCAGCCGCCCGGGCAGCGGGCCGTCGATCTCTTCGTCGTGAAACAGCGCATCCACCGGGTCGCCCGCCCCATCGGATGCCCCGGCGCGCAACGCCATGACCGCATCCGCCAGCCAGGTGGCCGCGACCATTTCGTGCGCGAGCCGCAGCAGCGCCGAACTGCCATGCCCGGCCAGCGCCACCGTCGCGGCGCAGTCGCCGGCCAGCGCCGCGCGGCGACCCGCCATTCGGGCGGCAATCGTCTTGGCCGGGTTGGTGAACAGCTCGCGGGCGGCGCTGTTGCGCAACGCCTCGGCGTCAAGCTCGTCGGCGAGCGACCCCAGATCGACGCTCAGCCTGGGGTCCACCGTTTGCAACGCGGCCAGGCCGGCCGCCAGGTAGCGACACAATCCAAACTCGTCGGGAACCCAGAGCCGCGGCGTCAGCACCGCGACACGGCCGGCGGTGGAATCGCGAAGCGGGCCCTCATACGGCGCGACCACGAGAACCCGCGCCCCCCGGCGCACCCCGGTCGCGGCGGCGGTCACCAGCGCGGGATCGCCGGGGTCGTCGCCCGCGACGATCAGCACGTCAAGCGGACCGACCCACGGCGGCGCCTCGCCGGCGACCGCGATCGGCGCGGAGGCCACCCCACCCAACGTCGCGGCGAGGATGGCCCCGGCGGTCTGCGCGGTCCCGCGGCCCGCCACCCAGATCACGCTGCGCGCGCGGTCGTCGGCTCGCAGCGAGTCCAGTTCGCCTTCGTCGGTCGCGGCGGCAACCGTGCGCACCTGCGCGCCCGCCGACGACGCGGCCCGCAGCAGGCCCTGTCGGTCGGCGGCAAGCAGTCCCTCGGCGTCTTCGAGATCGATCGACCGCGTGGCGCTCAAGGCGAGCCCCCTTCGCGCGAAGTGTGGCCGGCGATCTCGGCACTGACCTGCGCGACGACCGCGTCGACGTCCTCGGCGCTGCGGCCCTCCACGTTGAGCCGCAGCAACGGCTCGGTGTTGGAGCTGCGCAGGTTGAACCAGCTGCCGTCGCCCAAATCGACGGTCACCCCGTCCAGGTGATCGATGGACTGAATCCTGCCCCCGAAAGACTTCAACACCGCGTCCACACAATACGACGCGTCGGCGACTTTGAAGTTGATCTCGCCGGAAGATTCGTAGCGCTGGTAGTCGGCGGTCAACTCCGACAGTGGCCTTCGCTGCTCACCGAGGGCGCCCAGCACATACAGCGCCGCCAGCATCCCGGAGTCGGCACCCCAGAAGTCGCGGAAGTAGTAGTGCGCCGAATGTTCACCGCCGAAAATCGCGCCGGTGTCGGCCATCATCGCCTTGATGTAGGAGTGCCCGACCCGGGAGCGCAGCGGCGTGCCGCCACGCTCGGTGACCAGCTCCGGCACCGCGCGGGAGGTGATCACGTTGTGGATGACGGTGGCGCCGATCTCCCGGCCCAGCTCGCGCGCGGCCACCAGGCTGGTCACCGTCGACGGCAAAACCGGCCTGCCGCGTTCGTCGACCACGAAGCACCGGTCGGCGTCCCCGTCGAAGGCCAGCCCGATATCGGCGCCACTGTCGCGTACGAAGGCCTGCAGGTCCACCAGGTTGGCCGGGTCGAGTGGATTGGCCTCGTGATTGGGGAACGAGCCGTCGAGTTCGAAGTACAACGGCAAAAGGGTGATCGAGCCGATCGGGCCGAGCACTGCGGGCGCGGTGTGACCCGCCATGCCGTTGCCGGCGTCGACCGCCACGCGCAAGGGACGCAGCCCGGAGGTGTCCACCAGCGAACGCAGGTACGTGCCGTAGTCGGCGAGCACATCCCGATCGGCGACGGTCCCCGGCGGCCCGTCATACTTCGCGACCCCGGCGATCACGTCGTCGCTGATGAGCCTCAGGCCGGTGTCGGCGCCGACCGGTTTGGCGGCGGCCCGGCACAGCTTGATGCCGTTGTAGGCCGCCGGGTTGTGGCTTGCGGTGAACATCGCGCCGGGGCAGTCCAGCAGCCCCGCGGCGAAGTAGAGCTGATCGGTGGACGCCAAACCGATTCGCACCACATCCAGGCCCTGGTCGTTCACCCCGGTGGCGAAAGCGGCGGCCAGCGCCGGCGAACTGTCCCGCATGTCGTGGCCGAGGACTACCTGCCGCGCGCCCTCGGCACGCATCAGCTTGGCGAATGCCGCCCCCAAATCGGTGGCCAGCGACTCGTCGAGCTCTTCACCGACCAGCCCGCGCACGTCGTACGCCTTGACGACACGATGGACAGTCGCGGCGGGCCGAGACATGCGGGACTCCTGACGATGTGGACGCTTGGCGTCAGCCTATCGGCCCGCGGGAAACCCGAGGCGCGCTAGTCGGCGGTGCCCAGACAGCATCGACTCTGCGCTGACGGCGTCGAGCCTGCGCACAGCGTGTGGCATTTCGGCGTCCTCGAGCACTGACCGCAGTCTCGATGTGGTCTTGCCGCCGCGGAGCTCGCCGAGGCGGGCTAGTCGGCAGGATCGGGCAACACCCGCAGGTGTCCGCGGCGCCGTCCGGAACGATGCTCGGGAGGCGCGAGCAAACCGCTGCTCGGCGCGGTGGCATGGGCTCCGGCGTGCTGCATGTGCGGGTCGGAGAAGCCGTTGAGCGGCGCGCCGGGGGCGCCGTAGGAAAGGCCCCGATCGCGCGGGCCGCCCTCGCGCACCGCGTCGGCCAGGGCGACCAGGTCGTCCTCGTCGGGATGGGTGGGCAGCGGGCCGGCGTGGCGCACGAGTTCCCATCCGCGGGGTGCGGTGATCCGGCCGGCATGGTCGACGCACAGATCCCACGAGTGCGGGTCGCGCGCGGTAGCGAGCGGCCCTACCACCGCCGTCGAGTCCGAGTAGACGAACGTCAAGGTCGCTACGGCATAGTGCGGGCACCCGGGCCGGCAACAGCGACGGGGAACGTTCACGATCGAAAGGCTATCGTGGACAAACGCCGCCGAAGCGCCGGACACGCGCATCCGCTCGACGCGCGATGTGCAACCGTTACCATCGGCGCGTGGGCGATTCGAGCAGTTCCCCGCAAAGCGATCGGTGGTGGCGCCGATCGGCATCGGCCCGGGCGTTTCGAAGGGGCCACGATATGCGCGGCCCGCTGCTGCCGCCGACGGTACCGGGATGGCGTACCCGCGCCGAGCGGTTCGACATGGCCGTGCTGGAGGCCTACGAGCCCATCGAGCGGCGCTGGCAGGAGCGGGTGGCGCAGCTCGACGTGGCGGTCGACGAGATCCCCCGCATCGCTGCCAAGGACCCCGACAGTGTGCAGTGGCCGCCCGAGGTCATCGCCGACGGCCCGATCGCGCTGGCCCGCCTGATCCCGGCTGGCGTCGACGTCCGGGGCAATGCCACACGGGCACGAATTGTCTTGTTCCGCAAGCCGATTGAGCGACGGGCCAAAGACACCGTCGAACTTGGCGAGCTGCTGCACGAGATCCTGGTGGCCCAGGTGGCCATCTACTTGGACGTCGAGCCCTCGGTCATCGACCCGACGATCGACGACGAATAACCAAGTGCGGCGGCGCGTCAGATGATGCCGCGCTTGAGGCGGCGGCGCTCGCGTTCGGAAAGGCCGCCCCAGATGCCGAAGCGCTCGTCATGTGCCAGCGCGTAATCCAGGCACTCATGACGCACCTCGCAACCGAGGCAGATCTTCTTGGCCTCGCGCGTGGAGCCGCCCTTTTCCGGAAAGAAGGCCTCCGGATCCGTTTGCGCGCACAGCGCGCGATCCTGCCACTGGTCCGCGGTCAGCGGCGGCAGGGGCTCGGGTTCGAATGCGACTGGCGCATCAGGAACCACAGTCAGGTGCGGACGGGCAATTGCCGCCGGCGCCGAGGCAATAGGGGTGTGCGGTGTGCTTGCCATGACGCCCCAAAGGTGCTCATAAGACATGCTTCGTCCGCCTCCTCAGGTTGATTTTGAGAAAGTTGAGTGATTCCCACTGTTCTGATGTACAGACAATTCGAACAAGTGATCGAATCTCGGTCTGCGACACCGGAACCGGCCGGCTAACCGGGAAATGACACTGTTGTGATTAGACACTTATTGACCTGCTTGGTCAAGCACTACGGGGGATTTCCATATCATCTCGTTACTAAATTTCGGCGTTTCTGTTGTATTCGGTCCTCGGCGTGTCGCTCACACGCCGCACAACTCCCCCGGTGCGGCCGTCGTGACGGACCCGCGGACCGCGTCGTCGCCGGGCCAGTACTGTCAAGCGATGTGAAGGTCACCGTTCTGGTCGGTGGGGTCGGCGGTGCCCGTTTCCTGCTGGGGGTCCAGCAGTTACTCGGGCTCGGTCAGTTCCACACGCAACGGCGCCCAGATGCTCGCGACCAACGGCCACGAGCTGACCGCCGTCGTCAACATCGGCGACGACGCCTGGATCCACGGGCTGCGGGTCTGTCCGGATTTGGACACCTGCATGTACACCTTAGGTGGAGGTGTCGACCCCCAGCGAGGGTGGGGTCACCGCGACGAAACCTGGCACGCCAAAGAGGAATTGGATCGCTACGGAATTCAGCCGGACTGGTTCCAATTGGGCGACCGCGATCTGGCCACCCATCTGGTGCGCACCCAGATGCTGCAAGCCGGCTATCCGCTGTCACAGATCACCACGGCGCTGTGTGACCGCTGGCAACCGGACGCACGGCTGGTGCCCGCCAGCGACGACCGCTGCGAGACGCACGCGGTGATCACCGATCCGGCCGACGACAGCCGTCGGGCAATCCACTTCCAGGAGTGGTGGGTGCGCTACCGGGCCCAGGTGCCCACGCACAGCTTCGCGTTCGTCGGCGCCGAAAAGGCCAGCGCCACAACCGAAGCGGTGGCAGCAATCGCCGACGCCGACGTCATCTTGCTGGCACCGTCCAACCCGGTGGTGAGCGTCGGAGCCATCCTCGCCGTTCCCGGAATTCGCGGTGCGTTGCGGGCGGCCAGCGCCCCCGTCGTCGGCTACTCGCCGATCATCGGCGGAAAGCCGTTGCGCGGCATGGCCGATGCGTGCCTCTCCGTGATCGGGGTCGAGTCCACCGCCCAGGCGGTTGGCCGGCATTACGGGGCGCGGCGGGCCACCGGGATTCTGGATTGCTGGCTGATCCACGAGGGTGACGAGGCCGAAATCGAGGGGGTCGCGGTGCGTTCGATACCCCTGCTGATGCGCGACCCCAAGGTGACGGCCGAGATGGTCAGCGCCGGGCTGGAGCTTGCGGGCGTGGCGGCGTGACCGGCTCAGGTCCGACACGCGTCGGCGACGATGCAGAGCGAAGCGATGCTGAGGAGCGGCGCCGATGACCGAGCACGGCACGGCCTCGACGGTCGAGATCCTGCCCGTCGCCGGGCTCCCCGAGTTCCGGCCGGGTGACGATCTGAGCGCGGCCGTCGCCGCGGCCGCGCCCTGGCTGCGCGACGGGGACGTCGTGGTGGTCACCAGCAAGGTGGTGTCCAAGTGCGAGGGCCGGCTGGTACCGGCGCCGCGGGACGCCGAGGAGCGGGATCAGCTGCGCCGCAAGCTGGTCGACGAGGAAGCGGTGCGCGTGTTGGCGCGCAAAGGCCGGACCCTGATCACCGAGAACCGGCTGGGACTGGTCCAGGCCGCCGCCGGGGTGGACGGATCCAACGTCGGCCGCGACGAGCTGGCGCTGCTGCCGGTCGACCCCGACGCCAGCGCCGCGGCGCTGCGCACCGGGTTGTGTGAGCGGCTCGGCGTGGACGTCGCCGTCGTCGTCACCGACACGATGGGCCGCGCCTGGCGCAACGGCCAGACCGACGCGGCGGTCGGTGCGGCCGGTCTTGCTGTGCTGCACAGCTATTCGGGGGCCGTCGACAAGCACGGCAACGAGCTGGTGGTCACCGAGATCGCGGTCGCCGACGAGGTCGCGGCGGCCGCCGATCTGGTCAAAGGCAAATTGACCGCCATGCCGGTGGCCGTGGTGCGCGGGCTTTCCGTGACCGACGACGGCACCACGGCCCGGCAACTGCTGCGACCGGGCCCCGAAGACCTGTTCTGGCTCGGCACCGCCGAGGCCCTCGACATGGGCCGCCGGCAGGCCCAGCTGTTGCGCAGGTCGGTGCGCCAGTTCAGCGACGAGCCGGTGCCCCCTGAGCTGATCGAGGCCGCCGTGGCCGAGGCCCTTACCGCTCCGGCCCCCCATCACACCCGCCCGGTTCGGTTCGCGTGGCTGCAGACCACGGCCACCCGGACCCGGCTGCTGGACCGCATGAAGGACAAGTGGCGCTCGGACCTTGCCGGTGACGGCCGTCCCGACGACTCTGTGGCACGCCGGCTGGCGCGCGGCCAGATCCTCTACGACGCACCGGAGGTCGTCATCCCGTTCCTGGTCCCCGAGGGCGCCCACGCCTATCCGGATGCCGCCCGCACCGACGCGGAGCACACGATGTTCACGGTCGCGGTCGGGGCGGCCGTGCAGGGGCTGCTGGTCGCACTGGCGGTGCGGGGGCTGGGCAGCTGCTGGATCGGCTCGACGATCTTCGCCGCCGACCTGGTCCGCGCCGAGCTCGAGCTGCCCGCCGACTGGGAGCCGTTGGGCGCCATCGCGATCGGCTACGCCGCCGAGCCGGCCGGGTTGCGCGACGCCGCGGATGCCGGGGATTTGTTAATCCGGAAGTGATACTTAGCCGCATGAAGACGTTCGCGGGCAAGGCGGTGGCGTCGGCCGAGAAGGTCCGCGGCGGGTACTACACCCCGGCCCCGGTGGCGGGATTCCTGGCCCGCTGGGTTGGCGAAGCCGGTCCGCGGATCGTCGAGCCTTCCTGCGGCGACGGGGCGATCCTGCGCGAGCTGGCCAAGCTCAGTAACCGGGTGCGCGGTGTGGAACTGATCGCGTGCGAAGCGGCCAAGTCGCGAGAGTTCGCGCCCGTCGACGCCGAGAACCTGTTCACCTGGCTGGCCAAGACCGAGGCCGGCGGGTGGGACGGGGTCGCGGGCAACCCGCCCTATATCCGCTTCGGCAATTGGGCGGCCGAACAGCGAGACCCGGCCCTGGAACTGATGCGGCGCGAGGGCCTGCGCCCCAGCAGGTTGACCAACGCCTGGGTCCCCTTCGTCGTCGCGAGCACCGTTTTGGTGCGCGACGGCGGACGCGTGGGCCTGGTGCTGCCCGCCGAGTTGCTTCAGGTCGGCTATGCGGCACAGTTGCGCGAGCTGTTGCTGAGCCGGTTCAGTCAGATCACGCTACTGACGTTCGAGCGATTGGTGTTCGACGGCATCCTGCAGGAGGTCGTGTTGTTCTGCGGTGTCGTCGGCGCGGGTCCGGCGCGGATACGGACCGTCCATCTCGGCGATGCCGAGGAACTGGCCCGCGCCGATCTGGATGTCGAAGCCGCGCCCGCGCTGCTGCACGAAAAGGAGAAGTGGACCAAGTACTTCCTGGACGCCGCCGCGATCCGGCTACTGCGAACGCTCAAGCAGTCACGGGCCATGACCCGGCTCGGGTCGGTCGCCGACGTCGACGTGGGCATCGTGACGGGCCGCAACAGCTTCTTCACGTTCACCGATGCGCAGGCTCATGAACTGGGACTGATGCCACACTGCGTCCCGCTCGTTTCGCGCAGCGGCCAGCTTTCCGGCCTGATCTACGACATCGACTCCCGGGCAAGCGATCTCGCGGCCCGGCACCGGACCTGGCTGCTCGACGCGCCTCTCGACACGACCGATCCCGCTCTGGCCGCGCACATCCGCGCCGGCGAAGCCGCCGGCGTCCACCGGGGCTACAAGTGCTCGATCCGCAACCCGTGGTGGAGCACCCCGTCGCTGTGGATCCCGGACCTGTTCATGCTGCGTCAGATTCACCGGGCGCCGCGGCTGACCGTCAACGCCGCCGCCGCAACGAGCACCGACACCGTGCATCGAGTCCGGCTCACCTCCGGCGTCGATCCCAGCCGCGCTTGCCACGGTGTTCCACAACAGCGCGACCTTCGCGTTCGCCGAGATCATGGGCCGCAGTTACGGTGGAGGCATCTTGGAGCTGGAACCCCGCGAGGCCGAAGAGCTACCGATTCCCGCACCGGGGCATGCCAGTGCCGAGCTCGTCCGCGACGTCGATAACTTATTGAGGGCCAACGAGATCGAGAAGGCGCTCGACGTCGTCGACCGTCAGGTGCTGATCGAAGGACTCGGGTTGTCAGGCGAGGTCGTGGCGGGGTGCCGAGCGGCGTGGCTTTCGCTTCGGGATCGCCGGACGAAGCGGGGATCCCGGTGAGCGTTCGGGCGTCGGCGATCTCGCTCCTCACCGACTGGCACGCCCCCGATCCGGCCCAGGATGCGTTGCGGCAGGCGGTCTTGGCCTTCGTGCACGGCCGCACCGACGCGTGCCAACGCGAGTGCGTACCCGGCCACGTCACCGCTTCGGCGCTGGTGCTGGATGACACCGGCACCCGGGTGCTGCTGACCTTGCATCCACGCCTGGGCCGCTGGGTGCAGCTCGGCGGGCACTGCGACGATGACGACGCCGACATCGTCGCCGCGGCACTGCGCGAGGCCACCGAGGAATCCGGCGTTGCCGGTCTGCGCATCGTGCCCGAACTGGCCGCTATCCACGTCCATCCGGTCACATGCTCGCTGGGCGTGCCGACCCGCCATCTGGATTTGCAGTTCGTGGCGCACGCGCCGGCCGGCGCGCGGATCGCGATCAGCGACGAGTCGGATGATTTGCAATGGTGGCCCGCCGACGCGTTGCCGGCCGGAACCGACCACGCGCTCGCCTATCTCGTCGCCCGGGCCCTGCGACAGAAGGCTCACACGTCGGACGAGTAGCGGATCCCGCCGTCGGGAATGGAGACGCCGGGCCATACCCGGGCGCCACGCAGCAACTCGCAGCGCGCGCCGATGTCGGCGCCGTCGCCGATCACCCCGTCGCGGATCAGCGCGCGCGGGCCGATGCGCACACCGAAGCCGATGATCGAGCGCTCGATCACGCTGCCGGCCTCGATTTTGACGCCGTCGAAGATCACCGCGCCGTCCAGCCGGACACCGGGCCCGATCTCGGCGCCGCGCCCGACCACGGTGCCGCCGATCACCACCGCGCCGGGGGCCACCGCCGCGCCGTCGTGCACCAACTGCTCGCCGCGGTGGCCGCGCAGGGCCGGTGACGGGGCGATCCCGCGGACCAGATCCGATGATCCGCGCACGAAGTCTTCCGGTGTGCCCATGTCCCGCCAATACGTGGCATCGACGTAGCCGCAGACGTTGACTCCCGGGTCGGCGAGCAGGGCGGGAAACACCTCGCGTTCGACCGAGGCCTCGCGGCCCCGCGGGATCCGGTCGATGATGTTGCGCGCGAAGACATAGCAGCCCGCGTTGATCTGGTCGGTCGGCGGATCCTCCGCCTTCTCGAGAAAGGCGACGACGCGGTTCTGCTCGTCGGTGGGCACGCAGCCGAACGCCCGCGGGTCGCCCACCCGCACCAGGTGCAAGGTGACGTCGGCCCGGTTGGCTTGGTGGAATTCGAGCAGCTGGCCCAGGTCGGCGCCGGAGAGCACATCGCCGTTGAACACCATGACGGTGTCATGACGCAGGTGGCGGGCGACGTTGGCGATGGCGCCGCCGGTTCCCAGGGGACGCTCCTCGGTCACGTAGTCGATCTGCAAGCCCAGCTTGGACCCGTCGCCGAACTCCGCCTCGAATACCGCGGCCTGATACGACGTGCCCAGGATCACGTGCTCGATGCCCGCCGCGGCGATCCGCGACAGCAAGTGGGTCAGAAACGGCAGCCCGGCCGTGGGCAGCATGGGCTTGGGCGCCGAAAGCGTCAGCGGCCGCAGCCGGGTGCCCTTGCCACCGACCAGGACCACCGCATCGACCGGGGGTTTTGCCACGTCAGCGCCGCCCTTCTGCCGGTTTGCGTCTACGACTGCGCAGGGAGCTGCGCACCATCAGTTGGGAACGCACCCGCAAGGAGGCCCGCAGCGTCCAGCGCAGCGGGGCCCGCCGCCAGCCGGAATGGCGGTCGGCCAGGAAAATGTACGTGCTGTCGTGATGTGCGGCCAGGTGGCTTGCCGGGTCGTGCCCGGTGGAGTGCCCCTTATGGTGCAGAACCTCGGCCGACGGCACGTAGACGTTCAGCCAGCCGGCCTTGCCCAGCCGGTCGCCCAGGTCGACGTCCTCCATGTACATGAAGTAGCGCTCGTCGAATCCACCGACCTGACTGAAGGCCGACCGGCGCACCAGCAGGCACGATCCCGACAACCAGCCCACCACCCGCTCGCTGGGCTCGAGGCGCTCCTGACGGTATGCCGCCGTCCAAGGGTTGCGTTTCCAGAACGGCCCGATGACCGCGTGCATGCCGCCGCGGATCAGGCTGGGCAGGTGGCGCGCCGACGGATACACCGACCCGTCGGGATCCCGGATCAGCGGGCCCAGGGCGCCGGCGCGCGGCCAGCGGGTCGCGGCGTCCAGCAGGGCGTCGATGCTGCCCGGGCCCCACTGCACGTCGGGGTTGGCCACGATCACCCAGTCCCCGTCGTCGCTGCGGTCCTCGTCCAGCTGCGTGACCGCGCGATTCACCGCGGTCCCGTACCCCAGGTTGGCGCCGGTGTCGAACAGCCGCACGTTCGGGTAGCGCTCGACCGCCGCCTGCGGCGTTCCGTCGGTGGAGCCGTTGTCGGCCAGGAGCACGCTGACCGGGCGCTCGGTGGCCAGCGACAAGGTGGCCAGGAACCGCTCGAGGTGGTGGCCCGGCGAGTAGGTCACCGTCACGACGGGCAGGACGTCAGTCACGCGTAGAGGGTATCGGTCGGTCGGCCGCGTCAGGGCTGAGAGATGCGGCCAACGCCGCGACAAGTGCGGCACGCCAGGGCCTTAGTGGCGCCAGGCCCGCCGCGGCGGACTGCCGGCCACCCAGCGCGGAGTAGGCCGGGCGCGGCGCGGGGCGCGGAAACTGCGCGGTGCTGACCGGTCGCACCCGCGCCGGGTCGGCACCGCATTCCTCGAACACCGCGCGGGCCTGCCCGAAGCGGGAGACCTCGCCCCCGTTGGCGGCGTGCAGGACGGGCCCGGGTACGCGGTCGTCGGCGACCTGCAGTAGCGCGGCGGCCAGATCGGCGACGTAGGTCGGTGACCCGGTCTGGTCGTCGACCACGTCCACCGGACCGTCCCCGGCGGCCAGCCGGCGCATCACGGCAACGAAGTCCGTGCCGGTTCCGCCGGTGTAGACCCAGGCGGTACGCACCACGACGGCCCCCGGCAGCGCGGCCAGCACGGCCCGTTCGCCGGCGAGCTTGCTGCGCGCGTACACGCCCCGAGGATCGGTTTCATCGCCGGGCTCATAGGGACGAGGCCCGCCGGTACCGAAGTCGCCGCTGACCGGTTCGCCGGAAACTGGTTCACCGCTGAAGACATAGTCGGTCGAGACGTGGATCAGCCGGGCGCCGACGCGCGCGCAGGCGCGCGCTATGTGTTCCGGGCCGGCGGCATTGACCGCGTATGCGCCCGCCTCGTCGCCCTCGGCTCCGTCGACGTCGGTGTAGGCGGCGCAATTGATCACCACGTCGCCATTGCCGATGAACCGTTCGGCCGCGGCCGGGTCGGTGATGTCCCACTGCGACGACGTGAATGACAGCGTGTCGCGGCCCTGATCGGTTGCCAGGGCCGACAAACAGCTGCCCAGCTGCCCCCCGGCACCGGTGATCACGAGCCTGCCCGACATGCCGTCGAGTCTGGCACGGCCCGAAAGCTTGGGCCACGCCGCCGCTGGCTACCCGCAAAGGAGCTGGGTCGCAAGTAACCTAGTGTGATGCTTGTGCAACGTGTGGTTCGTGTGGTTGCCGCTGCCCTGACCCTCGCGATCGTTCTCGGCACCGGGATCGCGTGGAGCAACGTCCGGTCCTTCGAAGACGGCATCTTCCACATGTTTGCGCCCTCGCTGGGCAAGGGCGGCGACGACGGCGCGATCGACATCCTGCTGGTCGGCCTGGACAGCCGCACCGACGCTCACGGCAACCCGCTGTCGGCCGAGGAGCTGGAGACGCTGCGGGCCGGCGACGACGAATCGACCAACACCGACACGATCATCCTTATCCGGATCCCCAACAACGGGAAGTCGGCCACCGCGATCTCGATCCCGCGGGACTCCTACGTCGCGGCCCCCGGCCTGGGCAAGACGAAGATCAACGGCGTCTACGGCCAGACCCGGGAGGCCAAGCGGGCCAGCCTCGTCCAAGCCGGCGATTCCGCCCAGGATGCGATGGCGCGGGGCACCGAAGCGGGCCGCGACGCCCTGATCAAGACGGTCGCCGACCTCACCGGCGTCACGGTCGACCACTACGCCGAGATCGGCCTGCTCGGTTTCGCCATGATCACCGACGCGCTCGGCGGCGTCGACGTCTGCCTCAAAGACGCTGTATTCGAACCACTTTCGGGTGCGGACTTCCCGGCCGGCCGGCAACGGCTCAACGGCCCGCAGGCGCTCAGCTTCGTCCGGCAGCGCCACGACCTGCCGCGCGGCGACCTGGACCGGGTGGTGCGCCAGCAGGTGGTGATGGCCTCGCTGGCCCACCGGGTCATTTCCGGCCAGACGTTGTCCAGCCCCACCACACTGAGGCGACTGGAGTCGGCGGTCCAGCGCTCGGTGGTGATCTCCGCCGGTTGGGATGTCATGGATTTCGTGCAGCAGATGCAGACGCTGGCCGGCGGTAAGGTCGCCTTCGCCACCATCCCGGTGCTCGACGAGGCCGGCTGGAGCGACGACGGCATGCAAAGCGTGGTCCGGGTGGACCCGCACCAGGTCCAGGACTGGGTCTCGGGCCTTTTGCAAGGCCAGGCCCAGGGCAAGACCGAGGAACTGGCCTACACGCCCGCCAAGACCACCGCCGACGTGGTCAACGCCACCGACATCAACGGGCTGGCAGGCGCAGTGTCAGATGTGTTGAGCTCCAAGGGGTTCACCACCGGCACGGTCGGCAACAACGACGGCGGCCGCGTGAAGGGCAGCCAGGTGCGCGCCGCCAAGACCGACGACCTGGGCGCCCAGGCGGTCGCTAAGGAACTGGGCGGGTTGCCGGTCGTCGCCGACACCTCGCTCGCGCCGGGATCGGTCAAGGTGGTGCTGGCCAACGACTACACGGGTCCGGGCTCCGGCCTGTCCGGCGGCCCGAACAGTCAGGTCGTGCCCGCCCTCGTGTCGAACCCGGGGACGGGCGCCGATCCCAATGTTCCCGCGGCGTCGCCGATCCTGACCGCCGGCTCCGACAAGCCGGAGTGCATCAACTGAGCACGCCAACCACGCTCAGCGCGGCGATCCTGGATCCGATGCTGCGCGCCGACCCGGTCGGCCCGCGCATCACCTACTACGACGACGCCACCGGCGAGCGCATCGAATTGTCGGCGGTGACACTGGCCAACTGGGCGGCCAAGACCGGCAACCTGTTACGCGACGAGATGGGCGCCGGGCCCGCCAGCCGGATCGCCATCTTGCTGCCGGCGCACTGGCAGACGGCGGCCGTTCTGTTCGGGGTGTGGTGGATCGGCGCGGAGGTGGTGCTCGGCGACTCCGAAGCCGACGTGGCGTTGTCCACGGGGGCCAGGCTCGACGAGGCGGACGCGACCGGCGCGAGCGAGGTCGCGGTGCTGTCGCTGGATCCGTTCGGCCGCCCGGCGCCGGACCTGCCCATCGGCGTCACCGACTACGCCACCGCGGTGCGGGTGCACGGCGATCAGATCGTCGCCGAAGGCCGTCCGGGTCCGGCGCTCGCCGGAAGATCGGTCGACGAGATCCTGGCCGACTGTGAAAGCTCCGCGACGGCAAGGGAATTGACGCGCGCTGACCGAGTACTTTCCACCGCGTCATGGACCCGGCCCGACGAGCTGGTGGACGGTCTGCTGTCGATCATGGCCGTGGGAGCGTCACTGGTGCAGGTGGCCAATCCCGATCCGTCGGCACTGCAGCGCCGAATCGAGACCGAAAAGGTCACCCGGGTTCTGTGAGGCAGGCGGCCTCGCCGAGCCGGCTGACACATATTGATATCGCAATATATCAATGTTAACGTCGTGCGAGATTTCAAATGTTAACGTCGTGCGAGCGGTGGCTGACGTTGTGACGACGGGAAAGGTTCAGGCAATGGCGGCATTCGGGCTCCTGGCAAAGGCGGCAACGACGGTGTTCACCGGCCTCGTCGGAGTGACGGCCTATGAGGTGGTGCGCAAGGCCATGGCCAAGGCGCCGCTGCACGAGACCGCGGTGTCGGCGGCGGAGCTGGGATTGCGCGGAACCCGCAAGGCCGAGGAGGCGGCCGAGTCGGCGCGGCTGAAGCTTGCCGACGTCGTGGCCGAAGCCCGCGAACGCATCGGCGAGGAAGCGCCCACGCCGTCCATCACCGACACACACGAGCACGAGCATGAGCACTGACGATTTGACATGAACCTCGCCCTGGTTCCGAACATTGCAGACGAGGCGCAGGCCAAAGATTCTGCCCTGCAAGTGGTTTCGGACGCCGCCGGGCGCATGCGGGTTTCGGTCGGGTGGGTGCGGTGCGACTCCCGCCGCGCCGTGGCGGTCGAAGAGGCGGTCGCCAAGCAACAGGGGGTGCGCGCTGTGCACGCTTACCCGCGCACCGGCTCCGTGGTCGTGTGGTATTCGCCCCGGCGCTGCGACCGCGCCTCGGTGCTGGCGGCGATCGGCGGCGCCGCACACGTCGCCGCGGAGCTGATCCCGGCGCGCGCGCCGCATTCGTCGGAGATCCGCAACGCCGATGTCCTCCGCATGGTCATCGGCGGCGCGGCGCTGGCCCTACTCGGCGTGCGCCGCTACGTGTTCGCGCGACCGCCGCTGCTCGGCGCGAGCGGCCGGCTGTTCGCCACGGGCGTCACCGTCTTCACCGGCTATCCATTCCTGCGCGGCGCGCTGCGCTCGCTGCGCTCCGGCCGGGCCGGCACCGATGCGTTGGTCTCGGCCGCGACCGTGGCGAGCCTGGTCCTGCGGGAGAACGTGGTCGCACTCACCGTGTTGTGGCTGCTCAATATCGGCGAGTATCTACAGGATCTGACCCTGCGGCGGACGCGGCGGGCCATTTCGGAGCTGCTCCGCGGAAGCCAGGACACGGCGTGGATCAGACTGACCGAGGGCCCCCAGGCGGGCACCGAGATCCAGGTTCCGATCGACAGCGTCGAGATCGGCGACGAGGTGGTGGTCCACGACCACGTCGCGATACCGGTGGACGGCGAGGTGGTCGACGGCGACGCGATCCTCGACCAGTCCGCGATCACCGGCGAAACCCTGCCGGTCAGCGTCCTCGTCGGGTCAAGCGTGCACGCCGGTTCGGTGGTGGTGCGCGGGCGCGTGGTGGTGCGCGCCCATGCCGTCGGCAACCAAACCACCATCGGCCGGATCATCACCCGGGTCGAAGAGGCGCAGCTCGACCGGGCACCGATCCAGACGGTCGGCGAAAACTTCTCCCGCCGTTTCGTTCCCACCTCGTTCATCGTTTCGGCCATCACCCTGGCGATCACCGGGGACGTCCGCCGGGCGATGACCATGCTGTTGATCGCGTGCCCGTGCGCGGTGGGCTTGGCCACCCCGACCGCGATCAGCGCGGCGATCGGCAACGGCGCGCGCCGCGGCATCCTGATCAAGGGCGGGTCCCACCTCGAACAGGCGGGCCGGGTCGACGCGATCGTGTTCGACAAGACCGGGACACTGACCGTCGGTCGTCCCGTCGTCACCAATATCGTTGCAATGCATAAGGATTGGAAGCCAGAGCAAGTGCTCGCGTATGCGGCCAGCTCGGAGATCCACTCGCGCCACCCGCTGGCCGAAGCGGTGATCCGCTCGACCGAGGAACGCCACATCAGCATCCCGCCGCACGAGGAGTGCGAGGTGCTGGTGGGCCTGGGCATGCGGACCTGGGCCGACGGCCGGACCCTGCTGCTGGGCAGTCCGTCGCTGCTGCGCGCCGAAAACGTGAAGGTGTCGAAGAAGGCGTCGGAATGGGTGGACAAGCTGCGGCGCCAGGCGGAGACGCCGTTGCTGCTGGCGGTGGACGGCACGCTGGTGGGGCTGATCAGCCTGCGTGACGAAGTGCGACCCGAGGCCGCCGCGGTACTTAAGCAGTTACGCGCCAATGGGATTCGCCGGATCGTCATGCTCACCGGCGATCATCCCGAGATCGCCGGGGTCGTCGCCGGCGAGCTCGGGATCGACGAGTGGCGCGCCGAGGTGATGCCGGAGGAGAAGCTCGAGGTGGTGCGCGAGCTGCAAAATGATGGCTTCGTCGTCGGCATGGTCGGTGACGGCATCAACGACGCCCCGGCACTGGCCGCCGCCGACATCGGGATCGCCATGGGTCTGGCCGGAACCGATGTTGCGGTCGAGACCGCCGATGTCGCGCTGGCCAACGACGATCTGCATCGCCTGCTCGACGTGCGGGACCTGGGCGCGCGGGCGGTCGACGTCATCCGCGAGAACTACGGCATGTCCATCGCCGTCAACGCGGCCGGGCTGATCATCGGTGCGGGCGGCGCGTTGTCTCCGGTGCTCGCCGCGATCCTGCACAATGCGTCGTCGGTTGCGGTGGTGGCTAACAGCTCCCGGCTGATCCGCTACCGCCTGGACGACGATTCTCTTAGGCAAGCCATTGCGCGACCGACCACTATGTGAGTTTTATTTGTGATAGCGCCGGTGATAGCGCACAGGAAAATTGCCTTATGACCGGCGGTCGATCGCCACGGTAAGGAGAAACCCGGTGCTTACATTGCGGGACCACAACGTCGCGGACTATGCGGCGTTGCGCGACATGGACACCACCGACGTCGCTGTGCTGGATGAGACCGATCGCGCCTGCCTTGACGAGTTAGGCCACTATCTCGCCTCGACCGATGCCTGGCGGCGATTCGCGATCTGGCTGCTGCACAAGCACTTTGAGCCGGCCGCCGGAGAGGTTTTCACGGAAAGCGTAATCGCGGCTCCGCGCGGCACTCGAACCACGCTGGTCCAGCGCTGCTCCGCAGCGGATTTGAGCCCGACATCGTTGCGTTTCGACCCCGACATCGGCCCCGGCGTCGGCGTAATAGGCATGGAATTCGCCGACCCGGCCGACTTCGGATCCACCGCGTCGGTCAGCGACGATGACGAGGCCGTATTGACCGGCATCGCGGAACGGCTGCGGGCCCGCGGTAAAACCGAACGATTCGGGGTGCGGTTGATCCGCAATCTACTCGGCCTTTCCGAAGACGACGTGCTCGTCGAAACCTGCGACATCGCCCACCGGACCCTGCGCTGCAGCGTCGACGAGCGTGACGGCCTCAGCGCCGACAACAATGTCGAAACCACCTGGCAGTGGAAACCAAGCCTCAGCGAGACAGGGCCCGACGTGACGCTGTACTGCACGATCATGTGTGGCTCGGACCCCGACGGGGGTCACTACATCGAGGGCCACACCACAATTCCGGACTAGTGCCGCACCCGGCCCCCGGGAGGCGCCGGAGCGCTGGTAGTTATTCTGGCTAACCAGTAGACCGGGGAAGGGACGGCATGGCGCGCACCGAGAACGACAGCTGGGACCTGGCGACCAGTGTGGGAGCCACCGCGACCATGGTGGCCGCGGGAAGAGCCCGGGCCACCCGGGCCGATAACCCGCTGATCGAAGACCGGTTCGCCGAGCCGCTGGTGCGTTCGGTTGGGATCGACTTCTTCACCCGCTGGGCCAGCGGTGAACTGGACCCCGTCGACGTCGACGTGCCCGGTGCCCCGTGGGGCATGCAACGCATGACCGACATACAGGCCGCGCGCACCCGCTACATCGACGCGTTCTTCGCCGACGCGACGGACGCAGGCATCCGCCAGGTGGTCATCCTGGCGTCCGGCCTCGACGCACGCGCGTATCGGCTGCCCTGGGCGGCGGGCACGACGGTTTTCGAGATCGACCAGCCGCAGGTCATCGATTTCAAGACCGCCACCATTGGCGCGCTCGGCGCCAAGCCCACGGCCGACGTGCGGTCCGTTCCGATTGACCTGCGCCACGATTGGCCGTCGGCGCTGCAACGGGTCGGGTTCGACACCGGGCGACCTGCCGCGTGGGCCGCCGAGGGCCTGCTCGGCTTCTTGCCCCCTGAGGCCCAGGATCGGTTGCTGGACAACATCACCGCGCTCAGCGCCGACAGCAGTCGGTTGGTGGCCGAAGTCTTTCTGAACTCGTCGGCCAACCAGCAGGCCTTGAAGGCCGCCATCCAAAAGTGGCGTGAGCACGGCCTAGACGTCGAGCTGGACGACCTGGGCTTCCCCGGCGAGCGCAACGACGTGGCGACCTACCTGGAAGACCGCGGCTGGCATCCCGTTCGCGCCCAGCTGAATGAGTTATTGGCCGACAACGGACTACCGCTGCAGTCCAGCGACGAAGACGCCCCGTTTGGCTTGAACTACTACTGCACCGCGGTGTTGCACGGGGCAGGTTAAAGGAAGGCCCCAGAATGCCAAACAGCAAGCCCGCCAAGCCACTTGATGGATTCCGGGTACTCGATTTCACCCAGAACGTGGCCGGACCGCTGGCCGGGCAGGTGTTGGCCGACCTGGGTGCCGAGGTGATCAAGGTCGAGGCGCCCGGCGGCGAGGCGGCCCGGCACATCACCGCCGTCCTGCCCGGACGCCCGCCGTTGGCGACTTACTTCTTACCGAACAACCGGGGCAAGAAGTCGGTGGCGGTGGACCTCACCAGCGAAGTGGGCAAGCAACAGATTCTGGGCCTCGCCGACACCGCCGACGTTGTGCTGGAAGGGTTTCGGCCCGGGGTCATGGAGCGGATGGGCCTGGGCCCCGACGATTTGCGGTCGCGCAACCCCAAACTGATCTATGCCCGCCTAAGCGCCTTCGGTGGCAACGGCCCGCACGGCACGCGGCCGGGAGTCGACCTGATGGTCGCCGCCGAGGCGGGCATGACCACCGGGATGCCCACACCGGACGGCAAACCGCAGATCATTCCGTTTCAGCTCGTCGACAACGCCAGCGGTCACGTGCTGGCACAGGCCGTGCTGGCCGCGCTGCTCAACCGCGAGCGCCACGGCGTGGCCGACACGATCCAGGTCGCGATGTACGACGTCGCGGTCGGGCTGCAGGCCAACCAGCTCACCATCCACCTGAACAAGCCCGACGAGCAGCCCAAGCCGAAATCCGGGCCTGCACCAAATGCCAAGAAGCGCAAGGGGGTTGGCTTTGCCACCCAACCATCCGACGCGTACCGGGCCGCCGACGGGTACCTGGTCCTGAGCGCGTATGTTCCCAAGCACTGGGCCAAGCTGTGTCAGATCATCGGGAGGCCCGATCTGCTGGACGACGAGCGGTTCATCGACCAGCGCGCGCGGGCCCTCAACTATCCCGAGCTGACCGAGGAACTCGAATCGGCACTGGCCGCCAAGACCGCCGCCGAATGGGTTGCGCTGCTTCAGGAAGGCGGCCTGATGGCCTGCCTCGCCTACACCTGGAAGCAGGTCGTCGACACCCCGCTGTTCGCCGAGAACGACCTCGCCCTGCGAGTCGGTAGTGGTGACGACGCCATCACGGTGATCCGCACCCCGGCGCGCTACTCCAGTTTCGATGCGGAAGCCACCGATCCCCCGCCGGCCGCGGGCGCGCACAACGACGTGTTTCTCACGGGTTGACGCGCCGCCTATCAGGGCGCCAGCTTGACGGTCCGGTCGTTGCCGCGGTCAGCGACGTAGACGTTCCCGGCGTTGTCCACCGTTACCCCCAGCGGGGTGTTGAGACCGGTGATCGGCAGCGCGGTCGGGGTATTGGATCCGGCCGGCAACTTCAGCACCTGGTTGCTGTCGTGTTCGGTGACCAACACGTCGCCGTTGCTGTCCACCGCGATGCCCCAGGGCACGGCGACGCCGGTGAACGGCAGCACGGTCTGAGCGGTCGCCCCGGCCGCCAACTCCAACACCCGGTTGTTGTCGGTGTCGGTGATGTAGACGTTGCCGGCGGGGTCCACCGCCACACCGTCCGGGTTCTTCAGGTCGGTAAACGGCAGCACGGTCGCGGTGTTCGCCCCGGCCGCCAACTTCAGAATCCGGTTGTTGCCCCGGTCGGCGACGTAGACGTTGCCCTGGCCGTCCACCGCTACCCCTTCGGGGTAATTGAGGCCGGTGAACGGCAGCACGGTCTGGGTGGTCGACCCGGCCGTCAACTTCACCACCCGGTTGTTGAAATCGGCGACGTAGACGGCGCCGGCATTGTCGACCGCCAGGCCCTGGGGCTGGTAAAGGCCGCTGAACGGCAGCACCGTCGGGGTGCTGGACCCGGACGCCAACTCCACCACCCGCCCGTACATGCCCTCACTGGTCACGTAAACGTCGCCGGCTTTGTCCAGCGCCACTCCGCCCGGGGACAGCCGGAAGTCAATACCGTTGAATGGCAACTCCGTCTGCCCCGACGCCTGCTGCTTGGCTGCCGCCGAAGGGCGCGTTGTCAGGTATCCGGTGGTAGCGATGGCGGAGACGACCAGCAGCGCGGCGGCACCGGCGATGATCCACCGCCTGCGTTTCCGATCCGTAGGGGACCCACCGCGCGCGAAGTTCGGCGGGGGCGTGACGAACTGTTGACCAGACACCGGTGGGCCCGGCGGCCCGGTGTGACGCCAGCCATCGCCGCCGGCGCCCCAGGACACCGGCCGAGCCATGGTCTCGTTGGTGCCCGAACCGTTGTAATTGGTCCACACGCGGCCGGGGTAGGCGGCGTTGGCCATCATCGTCGCGTTCTCGCCTTGCCGCAGAATCGTGGCTTCTTGGTGCTGCTCGGGCGCGGTGAGCGCGCTGTGCGCGGCCACGGCCAGATCTCCTGCGGAGAAGTAGCGGTCTACCGGATCTTTGGCCATGCCTTTGCCGATGACCGGGTCCAGGGCCGGCGGAACCCGCCCGGGCCGCAGCTGGCTGGGCCGCGGCACGGGCTCGAGCAGATGGGCGGCGATCAGCCGTTCGACGCTGTCGGCCCGATACGGTGGCGCCCCGGTCAAGCACTCGTCCAACACACAGGCGAGCGCATAAATGTCGGAGCGGTAGGTGACCTCGTCGCCGGTGAACCGCTCGGGGGCCATGTAGTTGTAGGTGCCCATGGCGATTCCGCTCTGGGTCAGCCCGGGGTCGGTGGCGGCGCGGGCGATGCCGAAGTCCACCAGATAGGCGAAGTCGTCTTTGGTGACCAGAATGTTTTCCGGCTTGACGTCGCGGTGTGTGACACCGCCGGCGTGCGCGGCGTCCAGCGCGGCGGCGATCTGGGTGACGATGGCAACCGTTCTGGCCGGACTCAGCGGACCGTAGTTCATCAAGATCGACCGCAGCGAGACGCCGTCGATCATCCGCATCTCCACATAGAACTGGCCGTCGATGTCGCCATAGTCATGGATGGGGACGATGTGTGCTTCGGTCAGCCGCCCCGCGGTGTCCGCCTCGCGTTGCATCCGCGCGCGAAACATCGAGTTGGTCGAGAAGTCCTGCGAGATCAGCTTGAGCGCGACTATCCGGTGCTTCCGGGTGTCCTCGGCCTCGTAGACCTCGCCCATGCCGCCACGGCCCAAAAGCCGCTTCAGCTGATAGGGCCCAAACCGCAAACCAACCCGCGAAACGGTATCGTTCACCATCCCACGCTCCTTTCACCAATTCGCCCGATCGCCATTTAATTACGACTCGAATTACGAAATTGCGTTCACGGCGGCCGCGATTTTCGATTGGAACGCGCTCGGCAGCGGTATCGATCCGTACTGGTCCAAACCGACCTGACCGGGACCAATTGCGGCCTGCATGAACGCCTTTACCGCCGCGCCGGTGGCCGAATCCGGATACTTCGAGCAGACGATCTCATAGGTCGGCTCCACGATGGGGTAGGCACCGGTCTGCGTCGGCTTGTAGAACGACGAGGTGTCCACCACCAGGTCGTTGCCCTGCCCCTTGAACGTGGCCCCGGCGATGGTCTTGCTGACCGAGTCGGTGGTGATCGCCACCGGATCAGGACCGGCGGAGGTGATGATCTGGGCTATGTTCAATTGCTTGCCCACCGCGAACGACCATTCGTTGTAGGTGATCGATCCCTCGGTGGTCTGCACCTGCGCCGACGTCCCGTTGTCCCCGACTCCGCCGTCGCCGACACCCCCGTTGAATGTCTGGCCGGCACCTTTGCCCCACGCCCCGTTGGATGCGGCGACGAGGTATTGCTGGAAGTTGGACGTGTCACCGGATTGGTCGCTGCGGAAGAAGACATGAATGGGCTCCGACGGCAGCGCGGTGCCGGGATTGAGCGCCTTGATCGCCGGGTCATCCCAGCGGGTGATGCCGCCGTTGAAAATCCTTGCGAGCGTGGGCGCGTCGAGCTTGAGCGTGCTCACGCCGTTGGCGTTGTAGGTGACCGCGATCGGTTCGAATACCGTCGGCAGGTCCCACGCCGGCGAGCCGCACCGCTGCGCCGCGCGATCGACCTGCCCCTTCGATGGATCCAATGGATCGCCCGAACCCGCCAAATCGCTTACGTTGTTGACGAAATCGGTCACCCCGGCGCCGGAACCGTTGGCGTTGTAGTCCAGCGTGTAGCCCGGGCAGGCATGAACATAGGCGAAGACGAATTGCTCCATCGCATTCTCTTGCGCGGCCGCGCCGCTGCCCTTGAGTTGCTTCTTGCCGCCGCACTGCACCGACGCGGGGCTGGACCCAGGCGACGAGGCGTGGGTAGTGCCACCGCATCCCGCTAATACCAGCGCTCCGGCGGTCAGCAGACCCAGCACGGCGCCGGTTCGGTTGAACTTCACCCGACACTCCTCCGAACGATCAGGGAGACGGACGCACGCACTCCGCCACCGTGGAGCCCCCTTGGAACACGTCCTGCCGCACCGACAAACACGTGAACCTCTGGATATAAAAGCCTCGGAACATGGGTGCAGGATTAGCGACGACTTTGAAAATCAGCAGAGGGCCGGCGGCGGTGTGAAGATGAGCGGAGTTTAAGCACAGAATTAGGCCTACCTGTGCAGATGAGCGGGAGATTAGCGACGGCTTTGAAGATATGCAGAGGATTGCCGCGGTAGGTCTCTAACGCGGCGTCCCGACGTAGCTTGATGGAATGTTGATCAGCCCCGCACTGCTCGACGCCGAAGCCGGCGGCGTTGATGTCGATGTCGCTATTCCGGCGATTAGGGCGGTGAACCTCACCCTGAGTTTCGGCGCCAAAACCGTGCTCGACGAGGTGAGCCTGGACTTTCCCCCGCGTGCGATCACCTCCCTGCTGGGACCGACCGGCTCGGGCAAGACGACCTTCCTGCGCACATTGAATCGCATGAACGACAAGGTCTTTGGCTACCGGTACAGCGGTGATGTCCTGTTGGGCGGGCAGAGCATCTTCAAAGGCCATGACCTGATGGATTTTCGTCGCAGGGTCGGCATGCTGTTCCAGCGTCCCAATCCGTTCCCGATGTCGATCATGGACAACGTGCTTGCCGGCGTGCGCGCCCACAAGATGGTGCCGCGCAAGGAATTCAAGACCGTCGCGCAGGCGCGACTCACCGAGGTCGGCCTCTGGGATGCGGTCAAGGATCGCCTCGGTGATTCGCCGTTCCGGCTCTCCGGTGGTCAGCAGCAATTGCTGTGTCTGGCCCGTGCGCTGGCGGTGAACCCGGAGGTGCTGCTACTCGACGAGCCCACCTCCTCACTGGACCCGGCCACGACCGAGAGGATCGAGGAGCTCATTCGATCGCTCGCCAAGCGGCTCACCGTGATCATGGTGACTCACGATCTGGCCCAGGCCGCCCGCATCGGTGACCGGACGGCTTTGTTCTTCGACGGCAGGCTGATCGAGGAAGGTCCCACCGAACAGTTGTTCCTTGCACCCAAGCATGCGGAAACCGTCCGTTACGTCTCCGGACTATTCGGCGACCGCGGGCTGCTCGGCCTCCGAGCGGGCTGAGCCGAGGCCAATCGGGCAAGTGGGGGCGGCAAAAAAATGGGGAAACGAAAGGTTGGGTCACAATGAAAAGTCGTTTGCGTGCAATGTTTGTCGCGGTGCCGGTGGTGTTGCTGGCGGCCGCCTGCGGTTCGAACTCAACGGGCGGTTCGGCGAGCCCCGGCGCCGGTGGCCAGGCCAGCCCTGCCACCTCGCCCGCGACGTCGAAGGTGGCGTTGTCGGAGACGGGTGCCACCGAGCTTTACCCGCTGATGAATGTGTGGGCGCCGGCGTACAACGCGAAATACCCGAACATCTCGATCACCACCGGGAGCACCGGGTCGGGTGCCGGGATCTCGCAGGCCGAGGCCGGGGCGGTCAACATCGGCGCCTCCGGCGCCTACCTGTCCAACGGTGACATCTCGGCGCACCAGGGGCTGATGAACGTCGCGTTGGCTCTCTCGGCCGAACAGGTCACCTACAACCTGCCCGGTGTCACCGAGCATCTCAGGCTGAATGGCAAAGTGCTGGCGGCCATGTACGAGGGCACCATCAAGGCCTGGAACGATCCGCAGATCGCGGCCCTGAACCCCGGGGTCAACCTGCCGGCCACACCGGTGGTTCCGCTGCACCGCTCCGACGGGTCGGGCGACACCTTCGTGTTCACCCAGTATCTGTCGAAGCAGGACCCCGACGGCTGGGGCAAGTCGCCGGGCTACAACACCACCGTCAACTTCCCCGCGGTGCCGGGCGCACTGGGTGAGAACGGCGCCGGCGGCATGGTGACCGGCTGCGCACAGACCCCGGGCTGCGTCGCCTACATCGGCATGAGTTACCTCGACCAGGCGACCCAAAAGGGCCTGGGCGAAGCCGAATTGGCCAATGCCTCCGGTAACTACCTGCTGCCCGACGCCCAAAGTATCCAGGCGGAGGCGGCCGACTTTGCCTCGCAGACCCCGGCGAACGAGGTGATCTCGCTGATCAACGGACCCGCCGTCTACGGCTATCCGATGGTCAACTACGAGTACGCCGTCGTCTACAGCGACCAGAAGGATCCCGCCATCGCGCAGACGATCCAGGCGTTCCTGCATTGGACGGTCACGGACGGCAGCAGTCCTTCGTTCCTGGACCAGTTCCACTTCCAGCCGCTGCCCGCCGCGGTGGCGAAATTGTCTGACGCCCAGATCGCCAAGATCACCACCTGAGTAGCCGCGGTGAGCACCACTGCGCTGTCCCGGGAACAGCGTGCGCCGGACCGCCCCGTTCGGCGCATACCGGGCCGCATCCGTGACGTGAGCCGCGCGGGCCAGGCCATCCGGTGGGCCGGCGGGGTGGGCGCGGTGATCCCGCTGCTCGCACTCGTGTTCGTCTTGGTGACGCTGATCATCGAGGCGCAAGGCGCCATCAGGGTCAACGGGCTGCATTTCTTCACCGGCACCGAATGGAACCCGGGCAACACCTACGGCGAAACCGTTGTCACGCACGGTGTCCCGCATCCGGACGGCGCGTCTTACGGCGCCCTGCCGCTGATCGTCGGCACGCTGGCCAGCTCCGCGATCGCGCTGATCGTCGCGGTGCCGGTGTCGCTGGGAGCGGCGTTCGCCATCGTGGAACGGTTGCCCAAGCGTTTCGCCTCGGCCGTCGGCGCGGTGCTCGAATTGCTGGCCGGCATCCCCAGCGTCATCGTCGGCCTTTGGGGCGCAATGACATTCGGACCGTTCATCGCCCACCACATCGCCCCGGTGATCGCCCGCAACGCCCCAGATGTGCCGGTGCTGAACTACTTTCGCGGCAACACCGGCAACGGAGAGGGCATGTTGGTGTCCGGTCTGGTGCTCGCGGTGATGATCATCCCCATCATCGCCAGCACCTGCCGCGACCTGATCCGGCAGGTGCCGTCGCTGCCTCGCGAGGGCGCGACCGCGCTGGGGATGTCCGACTGGGAGTGCGCTCGCCGGGTCACCCTGCCGTGGGTGTCCAGCGGGATCGTCGGCGCGGTGGTTCTGGGACTGGGGCGTGCGCTGGGCGAAACGATGGCCGTCGCCATGGTGTCCGGCGCGGAATTGGGTGCGATGCCCAACAATATCTACTCGACCATGACCACGATTGCCGCCACCGTTGTCTCACAGCTGGATTCGGCGCTGACCGACTCCACCAACTTCGCGGTGAAAACGCTCGCCGAGGTTTCGCTGGTGCTGATGGTGATCACCTTGCTGACGAACGTGGCCGCCCGGGCGTTGGTGCGCCGGACGGCGGCTACCGCCCTGCCGGTGGGGCGAGGTGTTTGAGATGAGCGGCCTGCGGTCAGTCACGGCGCGGCGCAGGATCGTCAACGCGCTGTTCTGGGCGACGTGCTTCTCCTGCCTTGCGATGGTGGTCATCCCGACGCTGTGGATGCTGATCGGTGTCGTCGGCCGGGCCTTGCCGGTGTTCCACTTCAGCGTGCTGACCCAGGACTCCCAGGGCAACGGCGGCGGCCTGCGCAACGCGATCGCCGGGACCGCGGTGCTGGGTCTGGGGGTCATGCTGGTGGGCGGCACGGTGAGCGTGTTGGCCGGGATCTATTTGTCCGAGTTCGCCAGAGGCAGAACGCAATCGATTCTCCGCGGCGCCTACGAGGTGCTGTCCGGCATCCCGGCCATCGTGCTCGGCTACGTCGGCTATCTCGCACTCGTGCTCTATTTCGACTGGGGGTTTTCCCTGGCGGCCGCCGTGTTGGTGCTGTCGGTGATGAGCATGCCCTACATCACCAAGGCCACCGAGTCCGCGCTTTCCCAGGTACCGACGTCGTACCGGGAAGGGGCGGAGGCACTCGGGCTGCCGGTCGGTTGGACCCTGCGCAAGATCATCCTGAAACCGGCGATTCCCGGGATCCTCACCGGCATGCTGGTGGCACTCGCGTTGGCGGTAAGCGAGACGGCACCGATGCTGTACACGGCGGGTTGGTCGGCTTCGCTGCCGACGGGAAAGCTCACCGGATCACCGGTCGGTTACCTGACGTATCCGATCTGGACGTTCTACAACATTCCGTCGAAATCGGCCCAGGACTTGTCCTATGACGCGGCCTTCTTGCTGATCGTGTTCCTGCTGCTGCTGATCATCGCCGGGCGGTTGATCACGCTATTCGCCCGGCGACATTCGGAATCGACGTAGCCTCATCGCTTTTCGCGCCGTCACCCGAACCGTCGACCACGGCCCGGTCGGTTACCGGGGCCGGGTCAGGCTGGGGATGAGGACGTCATCAACGAGGGCTTGCACGGTGCGCTGGGTGGGCGGCCGGTTGGCCAGGATGGACCGGAATACCAGGTAGCCGGGCAGCAGGTCCCAAAGTTCATTGCTGATCGCGGCCTGCTCGATCTCACCTCGCTCGACGGCCTGGCGCAGGATGTGCTGGATCAAAGCCTTGCGCTGGTCGAGAAACTGGCGCTGCATCACGTCGTTGAGCGCGGAATTGCGGGACATCTCGAAGAGCACCGCGCGCATGGTGCTGGCGTGCTGGCCGGCCTGATCGCACACCAGCTGCCCCACCCGCAGCAGATCGCCCCGCAGCGTGCCCGTATCGGGGGGGACGGCGACCTGGCGGACGCTCTCGATGAACGCGGCCAATACCAACTCGGCTTTGGACGGCCAACGCCGGTATACCGTCGCCTTGCTGGCCCTGGCGGTCATCGCCACGGCGTCCACCGTCAACCCGTCATAGCCGTGTTCCTGCAGGAGCCGCAACGTCACCTCGAGGAGCTCGGCCTCGCGCGGGGACCACGGCGAGCACTGCGCGGCGGGATCGGCAATCTGGGTCACAGTGTCCACGATAGAACCTTAGCGGCAGTACAGGCCAGTACCGTACTGCTTCGGCAGAACGTGCGCGACTCAGCGCAGCAGCGCCCGCGACATCACCACGCGCTGAATCTGGTTGGTGCCCTCGTAGATCTGGGTGATCTTGGCATCGCGCATCATCCGCTCGACGGGGAAATCTGTCGTGTAGCCGGCGCCGCCGAACAGTTGCACCGCGTCGGTGGTCACCTCCATCGCGACGTCGGAGGCGAAGCACTTCGACGCCGCGGAGATGAAGCCGAGGTCGGATTCGCCGCGCTCTGCGCGCGCGGCGGCCTGGTACACCAGCATCCGCGCGGCTTCGACCTTCATCGCCATGTCGGCCAACATGAACTGCACGGCCTGGAAGCTGCTGATCGACTCGCCAAACTGCTTGCGGTCCTTGGTGTAGGCGATGGCCGCATCCACCGCGCCCTGGGCGATGCCCACGGCTTGGGCGCCGATGGTGGGCCGGGTGTGGTCCAGCGTCGCAAGCGCGGTCTTGAAGCCGGTACCCGGCTCACCGATGATCCGGTCCCCCGGGATGCGGCAGTTCTCGAAGTACAGCTCGGTGGTCGGTGAGCCCTTGATGCCGAGCTTCTTTTCTTTGGGACCGACGGTGAACCCCTCGTCGTCCTTATGGACCATGAACGACGAGATCCCGTTGGCGCCCTTGTCCGGGTCGGTCACCGCCATCACCGTGTACCAGCTCGACACGCCGCCGTTGGTGATCCAGCACTTGGCGCCGTTGAGGATCCAGTGGTCCCCGTCGGCCTTGGCCCGGGTGCGCATCGAGGCCGCGTCGCTGCCGGCCTCGCGCTCGCTCAGCGCGTAGGACGCCATCGCGGTGCCGTCGGCGAGCGAGGGCAGCACCTGCTTCTTCAACTCCTCGGAGCCGCGCAGGATCAGGCCCATGGTGCCCAGCTTGTTCACCGCCGGGATCAGCGACGCGGACGCGTCCACCCGGGCGACCTCTTCGATCACGATGCACGCCGCGACCGAGTCCGCGCCCTGCCCGCCGTACTCCTCCGGGACGTGGACGGCGTTGAAGCCCGAGGCGCTCAGCGCCTCCAGCGCCTCCTGCGGGAATCGGGGCTTCTCATCCACGTCGGCCGCGTGGGGTGCGATCTCTTTCTCCGCCAGCGCCCGGATCGCCGCCCGCAGCTCCCGGTGCTCCTCGGGCAGTTGGAACAAATCGAACGACGGGTTTCCGGCCCATCCAGCCATTTCGGCCTCCTTCTAGTCGCGGGTTAACTTACCCGCACGTTTCTGCAGTTCCGCATCCTTGGCCCGCACGGTTTCGGCCAGCTGCTCTTGGAACGCGACGATCCGCGCCCGCAGCGCCGGGTCGGACGACCCCAGGATGCGCACGGCCAGCAGGCCGGCGTTGCGGGCGCCGCCGATGGAGACCGTGGCCACCGGAACACCGGCCGGCATCTGCACGATCGACAGCAGGGAGTCGAGGCCGTCCAGCCGCGCCAGCGGCACCGGCACCCCGATCACCGGCAGCGGCGTCGCGGCGGCGACCATCCCCGGCAGGTGGGCCGCCCCGCCGGCCCCGGCGATGATCACCTCGATGCCGCGGTCGGCCGCGCCGCGGGCATAGTCGAACATCGCCTGCGGCGTGCGGTGCGCCGAGACCACCCGCACCTCGGTCGGTATGTCGAACTCGGCCAGCGCCGTAGCCGCGTCGGCCATCACCGACCAGTCGCTGTCGCTGCCCATGATCACGGCGACCCGAGCCCGTTCAGTCGCGGTCATTTACGCCGCTCCTTCTCATCGCTTCGCTCTGCATCGTCGCCGGCGTGTGGATCCCATCCGTCGGCCCACTGCCCTTGTGACAACCAGTGTGCCGCGAGCTCGGCGCGTTCACGCAGCTTCGCCAGGCCCGCCATGTCGGAGCCGACGAAGTTGATGTGCCCGATCTTGCGACCGGGTCGTTCCGCCTTGCCGTACAGGTGAACCCGGGCGTCGGGCATCCGCGCGAACAGGTGGTGCAATCGCTCGTCGACACTCATCACCGGCCGCGCCGCGGCGCCCAGCACGTTGGCCATCACCGTGACCGGCGCGATGACGTCGGTATCGCCGAGCGGATAGTCCAGCACCGCGCGCAGATGCTGTTCGAACTGGCTGGTGCGCGCCCCGTCCATGGTCCAGTGTCCGGAGTTGTGTGGCCGCATCGCGAGCTCGTTGACGAGCAGGGCGCCGTCCATGGTCTCGAACAGCTCGACCGCGAGCACACCGACGACACCGAGTTCGGCGGCCAGTCGCAACGCCAGCTGCTGGGCGGCGGCGGCGACGTCGTCGGGCAGGTCTGGCGCGGGCGCGATCACCTGCACGCAGATCCCGTCCCGCTGCACCGTCTCTACGACCGGCCACGCCGCGCCCTGGCCGAACGGCGAGCGCGCCACCAGCGCCGACAATTCGCGGCGCAGGTTCACCTGTTCCTCGGCCATCACCGGCACCCCATCGGCCAGGAAGGTGATCGCGATCTCGCGGGCATGCAAAGGGTCGCGGGCCATCCGCACCCCGCGCCCGTCGTAACCGCCGCGGACCGCTTTCACGACGACGGGGCCGGCTATGCGCTGCGCGAAGGCATCGAGTTCGTTGACGCTCGGGATTTCCGCATAACGCGGCACCGGCGCTCCCAGGGCCTCCAACCGCCGCCGCATCACGAGCTTGTCCTGAGCGTGCACCAGGGCCTGCGGCGGCGGTGCCACGTTGACGCCCTCGGAGACCAACTTCTCCAGCAGCTCGGTCGGGACGTGCTCGTGATCGAAGGTCAGTACGTCGGCTCCGGCGGCAACCCGGCGCAAGTCTTCAAGATCGGTGTGCGAACCGATCACCACGTGCGGGGTGACCTGCGCGGCCGGTTCATCGGCGGCGGTGGCCAGCACCCGCAGCGTCTGCCCCAGGGCGATCGCGGCCGCATGTGTCATCCGGGCGAGCTGACCGCCGCCGACCATCGCCACCAACGGGGTGGCGACCTGCGGCGGGCGTGTACTGGGCACGGCAATCATCGTGTCATGGCGCCCGACCGCGTGTTGATCGGCTGTGCAGCCCCAATCGTCACGTACCATTTTTTGCGCCGCTTTCGCTTCCGTCCGTACACTGACGTGTTGTGTCCCTAGCCGATGCCGCGATCGCGCGCCTGCCGATGGTCGTTCAGCCCTATTTGCTGCGCCATCACGAACTGATCAAATTCGCCATTGTCGGCGGCACCACGTTCATCATCGACTCGGCCATCTTCTACACCCTGAAGCTGACAATCCTCGAGCCCAAACCGGTAACGGCCAAGGTCATCGCGGGCATCGTCGCGGTCATCGCGTCCTACGTATTGAACCGGGAGTGGAGCTTCCGCAACCGTGGCGGCCGCGAGCGCCACCACGAGGCACTGCTGTTTTTCGCGTTCAGCGGCGTGGGGGTGCTGCTGAGCATGGGTCCGCTGTGGTTCTCCCACTATGTGCTGCAGCTGCGGGTGCCCGAGGTGTCGCTGACCATGGAGAACATCACCGACTTCATCTCGGCCTACCTCATCGGCAACCTGCTGCAGATGGCGTTCCGCTTCTGGGCGTTCCGGCGCTGGGTATTTCCCGACGAGTTCGCCCGCCACCCCGAGAAGGCGCTGGAATCCGCCCTTACCGCGGGCGGTATCGCCGAGGTCTTCGAGGACGAGCTCGAGGGCGGCAACGTCACCTTATTGCGCGCCTGGCGGAACAGGGCGAGCCGCCGCCCGGATTTAAGTCGGGCGCCTCAGCTCGGCGACTCCTCGGAACCCAGGGTGTCGAAAACCTCGTGATACAGCAGCGAGTGCACCTCGCGCAGTCGCGGAATGTCGTAGAACTCCAACGGATCTTGTGACGCCGACTCGATAATCAGCGTTCCGGTGCGAAACATCCGCTCCAAGAGCTTGTCGCGGAATTCCACGCTGTTGATCCGCGCCAACGGGATGTCGATCCCGCTGCGGGTCAGCAGTCCGTGCCGGAACATCACCCGCCGGCTGGTGACGACGAAATGCGTCGTCAGCCAGCTCAGGAACGGCCACAGCGTCAGCCAGCCGACGATCACCAGCCAGACCCCCCAGATGACGGCGTAAATGATGTTCTTGGCGAGCTGCTCCCAGTGCGTCGAGTTGAGATAGCCGGACCCGAACGCGGCCAGGCCGGTCGCCAGGATCAGAACCACCGCGGGCCAGATCAAACGCTTCCAGTGCGGATGGCGATGCAAGACGATCTGTTCGCCGGCGGCCAATGCATTATCGGGATAGCTCACGTTGGCGACCTTAACCGTCGGCGCGCGCGCTTTAGCGCAAATGCACAACGTCACCGGCCGAAACCACGACGGTCCCGGCCTGGGTTTCCCCGTCTGTTTCTAAGCACAATCTTCCCTGGTCGTCGACGCCGCTCGCGGTCCCGACGATTTCCTTTCCGCCGGGCAGGTGAGCGCGCACGCGGGTACCGATGGTCAGGCTGCGCTCCCGGTAGTCGGCCGCCAGCGCCCAGTCGGCTCCGCGCGCGGCCCGCCAGGCGACGATCCGCCGGCCCAGCTCTCGCAACAGCGCGCAGACCAGTCGGTTGCGGTCGGGCGCCGGCACCCCAAGGTGGAGCAGCGAGGTTGCGCCCGGGCCGTCGACCTCGTCCGGCGACTGAGTCACGTTGAGCCCCAAGCCGATTACCACCACCGGCCGCGCCACCTCGGCGAGGATTCCGGCCAGCTTGCCGCCATTGGCCAGCACGTCGTTGGGCCACTTGAGGCCCACTTGGACGCCGGTCCCGTCGAGCAGGGGGGCCACCGCGTCGACCACCGCCACACCGGTGGCCAGCGACAGCCACCCCCACCCCTCGGTCGGGACGTCGACGACACTCACACCCATCGACATCGTGATCTGGGCTCGCGGGCTGGCCGACCACCCGCGGCCGTGACGCCCGCGACCGGCGGTCTGGTGCTCGGCGATCAGCACCGCCCCCGCGACGTCGGTCCCCGACGCCGCCCGCGCCAACAGGTCGGCGTTCGTGGACTCGGTTTGTTGCACGACGTCGAGGCGGCGCCAACCCAGCCCGGTCCCGATCAGCTCGGCGCGCAGCGCGCCCTCATCCAGGGGTTGCCTGAGTGGCTCCCGGTCCGTCACCCCGCCCAGCCTAAACACCGGGTCGCACTGGCAGCCCGGCCGCTTTAGCCGACTCACTTGTCGGCCTGTTGCCTCATGTCAAGATGCGCGCGAAGGGGGATTCGTTGCCTCACGTAAACGTGCGCGCTTGTTGAGTTGGGGTCTGGTGTCGGGTCCGGCTTTGCTGGTGGTCAGGGTGAGGAGCTGGGCGGTCAGGGCTTGAACCTGGCGCCGGGTGGCGGCGGGATTGATCAGCGAGTAGGTCCGAGTGAGCGCCACGATGCGTTCCACGGTCATGGTGGGGTGATCGATTGCGCGGTGAAATGGAGTGGTGGCGGTGTCGTGTTTCTTGGACACCTTGGCGCCGTGACGGACCTTGGAGATCAGTTTCTGCTGGGGGTAGAAGTAGTTGGTCAGCTTAGACTGCAACTGCCAGATTTCGTTGAGTAGCAATAGTTCTGCCGCGGTGTCATAGCGGTGGTAGCCGACCACGGTGCGCACCACTGTCCAGTTCTTCTGCTCGACGTGACAGCCGTCGTTCTTGTTGCCCGGCCGCGCCCGGGTGAAGTTGATCTCGCGGCCTTGGCACCAGTGGAGCAGGTGGTCGTTGATGAATTCTGATCCGTTGTCGGAGTCCACACCCAGGATCGGGAACGGCATCTTGCGGGCGATGTCATTGAGTGCTGCCAGCACGCATTTGGCGGTCTTTTCCGGCACCGAACGATTCTCGGTCCAGCCGGTGGCGATGTCGGTGACCGTCAACGTGAACGCATGGCCTCCGGCCCGGTTGCCGCCGTCGTGCCAGACCAGGTCAATCTCGACGAACCCGGGTCGGGCGTCGTCCCACTCGGCCCAGGTGCGCACCGGGATCTGGCTCTTGAGCAGCGATCCCGGCTTCGTACCAACGCGTCCCCTGAGCTGGTATTTGGCTCGCTCACCAGCCAGGCGGCGATCAATGGTGGCCGCCGACATCGACACCAACAGCGCCGCGGTGTCCTCGTCGATGGCCAGTTCTCCGAAATGACGCAGCACTGCCACCAGTTCGTTGAGCATCGGCGCTAGCCGTTTGCCGGCCGGCGTTCCGAGCACTGTCCAGCAGACCGTCAGTGCCGCGATGACATCGGGCCCGTACTTCACTGGCCGGGGACTGCGCGGGGTGACGATCTTGGGCTGCAGCGCCGCTGCGAGCGCCTTGCGGGCATGACTTCGATGCCACCCGGTATTGGCGCACAACTCGTCGAGAATCCGACTCTTAGCGCGCTTACGCGCCAGGTGGTAGCGGGTCGCGGCCGTCTCGGTGATTGCTCTGCGCTCTGCCAACGTCAACCCCATCCAATGGGCGTACGCGCGCATTTTCAATGAGGCAACGAATCACCCTTTCGCGCGCATTTCCGACGAGTCAACGCGGTCGGACCCCCCTGACATAATCGCTCGTATGTTCGAACAGCAGGTGCATCCCGACGCGATCGCGCGGTTTGATGAGCTCTTCGAGCGGCACTATCCGTCGAAGACGCCCGAGTCTGCGGCGCTGGTGGATCGGATCTGCTTGTCCGCGCGGGCGGAAAACCGGGCGGCGGCCGCGCAGCTCGACGCGGTGGGCCAGTTGTTCGCCTACCGGCTGTCGCGGTGTTCGGAGAACGAGAATTGGGCCATCGACACCATGGAGGCGGTGGCCGCTGAAGTGGCCGCGGCGTTGCGCGTCAGTCAGGGACTGGCTGCCAGCCGGCTGCGCTATGCCCGGGCCATGCGCGAGCGCCTGCCCAAGGTGGCCGAAATCTTCAAAGCCGGTGACATCGACTATCGGATGTTTCAAACGATGGTGTATCGCACCGATCTGATCACCGACCCCGACGTGCTGGCCGCCGTCGATGCCGAGCTGGCCGTCAAACTGCCCCGGTGGCCGTCGATGACGCGGGGCCGGCTGGCCGGCCAGGTCGACAAGATCGTGGCCCGCGCCGACGCGGATGCGGTGCGCCAGCGCCAGCAGCGCCACGCCGATCGCGAAGTGTGGATCGGCGATGGCGGCGACGGCATCTCGGAGATCCACGGCAGCCTGTTCACCCCCGATGCCCACGCGCTGCAGAAGCGGTTGGACGCGCTCGCGGCCACGGCGTGTGAGCACGATCCGCGCACCCGCGAGCAGCGCCGCGCCGACGCCCTGGGCGCGCTGGCGGCCGGCGCGGATCGGTTGGGGTGTCGGTGCGGGCGCGATGATTGTGCGGCCGGCACGCGGCCGGCCGCCGCCCCGGTGGTCATTCACGTGATCGCCGAGCAGGCCACCATCGAAGGCCGCGGGGATGCACCGGCCTCCGAGGTGGGCGCCGATGGGCTCATCACCCCCGAGCTCATTCAGGAGTTGGCCGGCTCGGCGAAACTGGTGGCGTTGGTCCATCCGGGCGATGCCGCGCCGGAGAATGGCTATGTGCCGTCGAAGGCGTTGGCCGATTTTGTGCGGTGCCGGGATTTGACGTGTCGCTGGCCGGGGTGTGATCGCCCCGCGGTGGGCTGCGATCTCGACCATACGATCCCCTATGCCCAGGGCGGGGCCACGCACGCGGCGAACCTGAAGTGTTATTGCCGCCTGCATCATTTGGTGAAAACCTTTGGGGGCTGGCTGGAACAGCAGTTACCCGATGGGACGCTGATCTTGACCTCGCCGGCCGGGCACACCTATGTCACCACCCCGGGCAGCGCGCTGCTGTTTCCGAGTTTGTGTCGAACTACCGGCGGGGCACCCGCCCCGCAAGCCAACCCACCGCTGGATTACTGCGGTGAGCGCGCCGCGATGATGCCCAAACGCCGCCGCACCCGCGCCCAAGACCGCGCCCACCGCGTCGCCACCGAACGCCGACAGAATCGAATGACACGCCAGGCTCCCCGAAGGGATTGCCAGCCTTACGATTTCGGGCCGCGTGATGCCGTCGGCGATGGGGAGCCACCGCCATTCTGACGGCAGGTCAGCGGTTTTAGGCAGAGGCGACGGCGAATAGGTGCCACTCGCCGGGAACGCCCTTGAGCGCGTGGGCGCCGCGGTCTTCGAACTCGAGTCCTGACCCGATCACCAGGTCGCGCAGCGTGCTGGACACCAGCACGTCGTTCGGCCCCGCCAGTGCGCTTACGCGCGCACCGATGTGCACGCCGATCCCGCCGATGTCGTCGCCGCGGACCTCGCATTCGCCGGTGTGCAGGCCGGCGCGCACCTGGATGCCGAGGGACTGCACCGCGTCGCGAATCACCATGGCGCAGCGGATCGCTCGTTGCGGGCCGTCGAACATCGCGAGAAAGCCGTCACCCGACGTGTTCACCTCGCGGCCCCGAAACCGAGACAACTGCGCCCGGACGACGGCGTCGTGCGCATCAAGCAACGCACGCCAGTCACGGTCGCCCATCTCCGCCGCCCGGCGCGTCGAGTCCACGATGTCGGTAAACAGCACCGTGGCGAGCACCCGATCATCGGCCACGTCGGCCTGCTGGCCGGTGAGGAACTGGGCGATTTCCTGGAAGGACGCGCGCCAGTCGGGTTCGTAGAAGTGGTTGAGGTTGCGCCCCGGAAGTTCAACGTATTTCGCGCCCGGTATGCGATCAGCGACGTCCTTGCCCCACTCGGGCGGGATGAAGGGGTCGTCGGTGTGATGGAGGACGAGTGTCGGGACGCGGACTGTGGGAAGCAACGCCCGCACGTCCATTTCGGCCAGCAAAGGCATCATGAGGGCGACGGTTCCTGGGCTCGCCGCCCCGCGTTCCCAGCGTGCCGTCGCTGCCCGGATCTCCTCGTTCCACGGCATGTCCGGATTCGTCGCATGCTGGAACTCGCCCGTCCCCCACATGGCGACCATGGCGGCAGCGATCTGCTCGGGTGTGGGTCCCTCGGTGCGCTCAGCCATCGGATTCGCGTAGCCCTCCAGCACGACCAGTCCGGCTGTGCGCGACGGATATGTTGCCGCGAACAGCGCAGCCGTCGCGACCGCGCCGACCATGGCAATGAGGACCGCTTCACGACTCCCGAGATCGTCCAACACCGCGGTGATGCTGTCAGCCCATTGCTCCAACGTCGGCAGCGCGCCCGACGTGATGGGATCGGACGCTCCGGTGCCCGGCTGGTCGAACAAGATCAGCCGACCGAGCGTTGTCATCGCCTCGATCCACCCTCGAAGAGGCGGCTGCTCAGGCAAGTACTCAGAGTTGCTGGACCACGCCGGGACGAGCACGATGTCGCGCTCACCCTCGTGCGATGCGCGATAGGCGACGTGCAAGTCGCCGTTCATCGCGTAGCGCGTCTCGGAGAACATTGCGGAAGTGTAAGCAGGTCAACGAGGTCGCTCATACCACCGATGACGCTGCCGATACCATCGAGTCCCATGACAAGCGTTACCGACCACACCGCCGAGCCCGCCGCCGAACACACCATCGACATCCACACCACCGCGGGCAAACTGGCCGAGCTGCACAAGCGGCGGGCCGAGGCCCTGCATCCGGTGGGTGAGGACGCCATCGAGAAGGTGCACGCCAAGGGCAAGCTGACCGCCCGCGAGCGCGTCTACGCCCTGCTGGACGACGACTCATTCGTCGAACTCGACGCGCTGGCCCGGCACCGCAGCACCAATTTCGGCCTGGAAAGCAACCGCCCCGTCGGCGACGGCGTGGTCACCGGCTACGGCACCATCGACGGCCGCGACGTGTGCATCTTCAGCCAGGACGCCACGGTGTTCGGCGGCAGCCTGGGCGAGGTGTACGGCGAGAAGATCGTCAAGGTCCAGGAACTGGCGATCAAGACCGGCCGTCCGCTCATCGGCATCAACGACGGCGCGGGCGCGCGCATCCAGGAGGGCGTCGTCTCGCTCGGCCTGTACAGCCGCATCTTCCGCAACAACATCCTGGCCTCCGGCGTCATCCCGCAGATCTCGCTGATCATGGGCGCCGCCGCCGGCGGACACGTCTACTCCCCCGCCCTGACCGACTTCGTGGTGATGGTCGACCAGACCAGCCAGATGTTCATCACCGGGCCCGACGTCATCAAGACCGTCACCGGTGAGGACGTCACCATGGAGGAGCTCGGCGGCGCCCACACCCACATGGCGAAGTCGGGCACGTTGCACTACGTCGCGTCCGGCGAGCAGGACGCCTTCGAGTGGGTCCGCGACCTGCTGAGCTACCTGCCGCCCAACAACTTCACCGACGCGCCCCGCTACGCCGAGCCGCATCCCGAGGGCGCCATCGAGGACAACCTCACCGCCGAGGACCTCGAGTTGGACACGCTGATCCCGGATTCGCCCAACCAGCCCTACGACATGCACGAGGTGATCACCCGCATTCTCGACGAGGACGAGTTCCTTGAGATCCAGGCCGGCTACGCGCAGAACATCGTCGTCGGGTTCGGTCGCATCGAGGGCCGGCCGGTGGGGATCGTGGCCAACCAGCCGACCCATTTCGCCGGCTGCCTGGACATCAACGCCTCGGAGAAGGCCGCGCGGTTCGTGCGGACCTGCGACTGCTTCAACATCCCGATCGTCATGCTGGTGGATGTCCCGGGCTTCCTGCCGGGCACCGGCCAGGAATACAACGGCATCATCCGGCGCGGCGCCAAGCTGCTGTTCGCCTACGGCGAGGCCACCGTCCCCAAGATCACCGTCATCACGCGCAAGGCCTACGGCGGCGCCTACTGCGTCATGGGCTCCAAGGACATGGGCTGCGACGTCAACCTCGCCTGGCCGAGCGCGCAGATCGCGGTGATGGGCGCCTCCGGCGCGGTGGGCTTCGTGTACCGCAAGCAGCTGAAGGAAGCGGGCGAGGAAGGCCAGGATGTTGATGCGCTTCGCTTACAGCTGCAGCAGGAGTACGAGGACACTCTGGTCAACCCCTACGTCGCGGCCGAGCGCGGCTACGTCGACGCGGTGATCCCGCCGTCGTACACCCGCGGCTACATCGCCACCGCGCTGCGCCTGCTGGAGCGCAAGGTCTCACACCTGCCGCCCAAGAAGCACGGGAACATTCCGCTATGACGGAGAACGCCATGACCGACCAAACGCAACGCCCGCACGACCCACACATCGAGATACTCAAGGGGCAACCGACCGACGAGGAGCTGGCCGCGCTGATGGCCGTGCTGGGCGGTATCGCCGGCAGCACGCCCGAACCGGAGCAACCCGAGCGCACCCGCTGGGGGCTTCCGGTCGATCGGCTGCGTTACTCGATGTCCAACTTCCAGCGAATCACCATGCAGCAACGGATACACATGCAGCAATGACCCGCGCGACGACGATGATGCCGGCTAGCGGGTCAAGGAGTGGCGCACTGACCCGGTGGTGCTGGGGTCCGCTTCCCCCGGGCGCCTCAAGGTGCTGCGCCAGGCCGGCGTCGATCCATTGGTCATGGTTTCCGGGGTCGACGAGGATCTGGTCGCCGCGGGTCTGGGGCCGGACGCTTCGCCCGGTGCGGTGGTGTCCGCGCTCGCCGCGGCCAAGGCCGAACAGGTGGCCGGCGAGCTGAATAGCGCCGTCGCGGCGGATTGCGCTGTCATCGGCTGTGATTCGATGCTCTACATCGACGGCCGGCTATGCGGTAAGCCGCAGTCCGTCGCCGCCGCCGTGAGCCAGTGGGGCGAGATGGCCGGCCGGCCCGGTCGGCTCTACACCGGCCACTGCCTGCTGCGGCTGAGCGGTGGCGCAATCACTCACCGCGAAGTCGAATCAGCCTGCACCACAGTGCATTTCGCAGCACCCGCGAGCGCGGATCTGCAAGCCTACGTCGCCAGCGGCGAACCACTGCGGGTGGCCGGGGGATTCACCCTGGACGGCCTGGGCGGCTGGTTCATCGACGGTGTCGACGGGGACCCCTCGAACGTCATCGGCCTGAGCCTGCCGCTGCTGCGCTCACTGGTGCAGCGGGTCGGGCTGTCGGTGGCCGCGCTGTGGGCGGGTAACTAGCGCCGGCGACTAGCCCGGCGCTCAGCCCGCCAAGGACTTCGAAACTTAATCCACGGCGACCCGCCCCGGCGTGTCGTGTGCGTGGTTTAAGTGTCGCGGAATGCCAACGGGGCGACCCCGCTTTCAGCGCTGGCGGTAGGCTCGGACTGTGGCATTACCCCCCGATCCAAGCCCCTCCCTCGAGGGCTACGCCCACCCCGAACGACTGGTCACGGCCGACTGGCTGTCAGCCAACATGGGCGCTCCCGGCCTGGCGATCGTCGAATCCGACGAGGACGTTCTGCTCTACGACATCGGTCACATCCCCCTCGCCGTCAAGATCGACTGGCACACCGACCTCAACGACCCGAGGGTGCGCGACTACATCGACAGCGAGCAGTTCGCCGACCTGATGAACCGCAAGGGCATCGCCCGCGATGACACCGTGGTGATCTACGGGGACAAGAGCAACTGGTGGGCGGCCTACGCGCTGTGGGTCTTCACGTTGTTCGGCCACCCCGATGTGCGCCTGCTGAACGGTGGACGCGACCTATGGCTGGCCGACCGCCGGGAGACCACCCTGGACGTTCCGACCAAGACGTCGACCGGCTATCCCGTCGTGCAGCGCAACGACGAGCCCATCCGCGCGTTCAGGGACGACGTGCTGGCCATCCTCGGCAGCCAGCCACTGATCGACGTGCGCTCGCCGGAGGAGTACACCGGCAAGCGCACCCACATGCCGGACTACCCCGAGGAAGGCGCGCTGCGCGCCGGCCACATCCCCACCGCCCGGTCGATTCCCTGGGGGAAGGCGGTCGACGAGAGCGGTCGATTCCGCAGCCGCGAGGAGCTCGACGAGCTCTACGGCTTCCTGACCCCCGACGACAAGACCGTCGTCTATTGCCGCATCGGCGAGCGGTCCAGCCACACCTGGTTCGTGCTCACGCATTTGCTGGGCAAGCCGGGAGTCCGTAACTACGACGGATCGTGGACCGAGTGGGGCAACACCGTGCGCGTGCCCATCGTGGCGGGCGAAAGCCCGGGAGCCGTAGCGGTCTGATGAGTATGCCCGCGCCGCTGGCCGAGGTGGTGTCGGAATTCGCCGAAGTCCAGGGCCAGGACAAGCTGAGGTTGCTGCTGGAGTTCGCCGACGACCTGCCGGCGCTGCCCGGCGACCTGGCAGAAGACGCGATGGAGCCGGTGCCCGAGTGCCAGTCGCCGCTGTTTTTGCACGTCGACGCGCGCGACCCGGACCGGGTGCGGCTGCACTTCAGCGCGCCCGCCGAAGCGCCGACGACCCGGGGGTTCGCGTCGATCCTGGCCGCCGGCCTGGACGAACAACCCGCCGCCGACATCCTGGCGGTGCCCGAGGATTTCTACACCGACCTGGGTCTGGCCGCTCTGATCAGCCCGCTGCGGTTGCGTGGCATGTCGGCGATGCTTGCCCGCATCAAGCGGCGGCTGCGCGACGCCGCCTGAATCACCGAATTCCCCGGGACCGCCTCATCGGCCCGACGGCGCGACGCTTAGACTTCCCCCCGACATCGTTGTAAGAAATTCTCTTAGAGAAGCCCGCAGAAGAACGTTCTGCGCTAGATGCCAAACAGGGAGGCGCAGTGGCCAGTCACGCCGACTCGAGGATCTCCAAGGTGCTCGTCGCGAATCGCGGTGAGATCGCCGTCCGGGTGATCCGCGCGGCCCGCGATGCGGGCCTGCCCAGCGTGGCGGTGTATGCCGAGCCCGACGCCGAGGCGCCGCACGTGCGTCTGGCCGACGAGGCGTTCGCTCTGGGCGGTCAAACCTCCGCGGAGTCCTACCTGGACTTCGCCAAGATCCTCGATGCGGCGGAGAAGTCCGGCGCCAACGCCATCCACCCCGGCTACGGCTTCTTGTCGGAGAACGCCGACTTCGCCCAGGCCGTCATCGACGCCGACCTGATCTGGATCGGCCCCAGCCCGCAGGCGATCCGCGACCTCGGCGACAAGGTGACCGCCCGCCACATCGCGGCCCGCGCCCAGGCGCCCCTGGTGCCGGGCACGTCGGACCCCGTCAAGGACGCCGACGAGGTGGTTGCCTTCGCCAAGGAATACGGTGTGCCGATCGCGATCAAGGCGGCCTTCGGCGGCGGTGGCCGCGGCATGAAGGTCGCCCGCACCCTCGAAGAGATCCCCGAACTGTTCGAGTCGGCGACCCGCGAGGCGGTCGCGGCGTTCGGTCGCGGCGAGTGCTTCGTCGAGCGGTACCTCGACAAGCCCCGCCACGTCGAGGCGCAGGTGATCGCCGACCAGCACGGCAACGTCGTCGTGGCCGGCACCCGCGACTGCTCACTGCAGCGCCGTTTCCAGAAGCTGGTCGAGGAGGCGCCGGCGCCGTTCCTGACGGACGCGCAGCGCAAGGAGATCCACGAATCGGCCAAGCGGATCTGCAAAGAGGCGCACTACTACGGCGCCGGAACCGTCGAATACCTGGTCGGCCAGGACGGCCTGATCTCGTTCCTGGAGGTCAACACCCGGCTCCAGGTCGAACACCCGGTCACCGAAGAGACCGCCGGCATCGACCTGGTTCTGCAGCAGTTCAAGATCGCCAACGGCGAGAAGCTGGACCTGACCGAGGACCCGACACCGCGCGGGCACGCCATCGAATTCCGGATCAACGGCGAGGACGCCGGGCGCGGCTTTTTGCCCGCCCCCGGACCGGTTACCAAATTCCACCCGCCCGCCGGCCCCGGCGTGCGGATGGACTCCGGCGTGGAGACCGGCTCGGTGATCGGCGGCCAGTTCGACTCGATGCTGGCCAAGCTGATCGTGTACGGCGCCGACCGGCGGGAGGCGTTGGCGCGGGCGCGGCGGGCGCTGGACGAGTTCGAGGTCGAGGGCCTTGCCACCGTGATCCCGTTCCACCGCGCGGTGGTGTCCGACCCGGCGTTCATCGGCGACGAGAACGGCTTCTCGGTGCACACGCGCTGGATCGAGACCGAGTGGAATAACACCGTCGAACCGTTCACCGGTGCGGAACCCCTCTACGACGAAGCGGACGCCCGGCCCCGGCAGAAGGTCGTTGTCGAGGTCGGCGGCCGCCGGCTCGAGGTGTCGCTGCCCGGTGACCTGGCGCTGGCGAACGGCGCCGCCGACCCGGCCGGCGTCATCCGCAAGAAGCCCAAGCCGCGCAAGCGCGGGTCGCACGCGGGCGCGGTGGCCTCCGGGGACGCGGTAACCGCGCCCATGCAGGGCACCGTGGTCAAGGTGGCGGTCGAGGAGGGACAGGAGGTCGCCGTCGGCGATCTGGTGGTGGTCCTCGAGGCGATGAAGATGGAGAACCCGGTCACCGCCCACAAGGACGGCACCATCACCGGGCTAGCGGTCGAGGCCGGCGCCGCCATCACGCAGGGCACGGTGCTCGCCGAGATCAAGTGACGCCCGCCGGGCAAGCCCGCTGACCAGCGGGTGGGCGGGCGGCAGAACGTTGTCGCCCCGGCTCACCGCGGGTAGGGTTCAAGTGAGGTTGAGGTCACAGCCGCCCGGATAACGTCAGGAAGACGGGGAATGCGAACTGCCGACGGTAGAGTCGCTGCTCGCCTGACGTCATCCAAAGCACGATCCTCCCGATGATGGAGTCAAGCATGTCTGTGGCCCAGTCCTGGCAATTAAGCCGCACGGCCCAATTCAGCGCTCGCCGAAGCCGCGCGGGCACGGTGATCACCGTCGATGGTGAACTCGACGCCGCCAACGCCGACCAGCTCGCGGCCTACGTGCAACACAGCATCATGCATTCCAGGCGAATGATTTTGGACCTGCGCGGCCTGGAGTTCATTGGCACTGCCGGCTTTTCGGCACTGCACCGAATCAACGTCGCGTGCTCGCGCACTCAGGTGCGCTGGGCGATGGTGTCGAGCCCGGCGCTGTCGCGGTTGTTGCGTGTTTGCGACCCCGACGGCACTCTGCCGGTGACGCGCCCCCGGGCCGAGCCGCTGCTGCGGTCGAGGCGGACCGCAGGCGAAGACACGGGACCGCTACTTCAACTCGTCCCGTAGCCGCGCCAGCGACTTAGCCAGTAGCCGGGACACGTGCATCTGTGAGATGCCGACTCGCTCGGCAATCTGCGTTTGCGTCATCGCCTCGAAAAACCTGAGTACCAGCACCATTCGTTCCCGCTCGGGCAGCGCCTCGAGCAAGGGACGCAGCGCCTCGCGATCCTCGATGCGCTCGAGACTGGCGTCCACGTCGCCCAAGGTATCCGCGATGGCACGGGCGTCGTCATCCTCGCTGGTGCTGCCACCGGTGTCGATGGACAAGGTGTTGTAGGAGCTGCCCGCCACCAGGCCCTCGACGACCTCGTCGCGTTCCATACCGAGTTCTGCGGCGAGTTCGGTTGCGGTGGGCGCCCGGCCCAGCCGTTGGGACAGATCGGCGGTGGCGCTGCCAAGCCGCAAGTGCAGTTCCTTCAGGCGCCGCGGAACCTTGACGGACCAGCTGTTGTCGCGGAAGTGACGGCGGACCTCGCCCATGATGGTGGGCACCCCGAACGAAACGAAGTCCGACCCGGTCTCGACGTCGAATCGGATCACCGCGTTGACCAGGCCGACCCGCGCCACCTGGACCAGGTCGTCGCGCGGTTCCCCCCGGCCCTCGAACCTGCGGGCGATGTGATCGGCCAGTGGTAAGCACCGCTCCACGATCTTGTCCCGGAGGCGCTGGAACTCCATCGAGTCAGGGGCGACCTTCGCCAACTCGCGGAACATATCCGGAACATCGGCGTATTCGTTCGGCCGCGAAACCGAACCGCCGGCGGTGCCCGCAGTCACCTGCTAGTAGCCGCCCGTCGCGCCGTCAGCGTGATGCCGAAAACACTGCCGGTTTCGCCGGGTTCACGACCGTCGTGGAAAGTCTGGACGTCGTCGGCCAACGACGTCAGGACATGCCAGCTGAAGCTGCCGGGCGCAACCACATCGTGGGTGTCGCACGCGGCGGAAGCCTCGACCACCAATTCGTCGTCGCGCGGGTCGACCACTACGACGAGCGTTGCGTCCGGGGTGGCCGAGCGGATCAACCGGGTGCAGACTTCGTCGACCGCCAGCCGTAGGTCCGCCACGGCATCGAAGTCCAGGTCCTCGAAGGTGCCGATGGCACCGACCAGCGTGCGGAGCATCGCCAGGTTCTCCAGGCGAGCAGGCACGTGCAATTCGACGGCGCGCTGGCCTCGTTGACGCTTGTTGGCGCGCAATCCCGCTTCGCTCATCTGGTCTCCCGGCAATGTTTGACCGACACTACTACTGCTGCGCAGGCCACCGCCGACCGTTGGTTCCAACCGATTAGTCATGATCGCCGCCCGGTGCTTTCGTCATTTCTGGCCCCGATGATGGGGTGACCACGCCAACGCAACACTTGCGGCACTCATCATGGGTGTAGAGCTGATACCCACTTGATGCGGCGAATAATCCCAGTAGGAGATCTGGATTGGCGGCAATACGATTCTTAACAGTCCCACCGCCGAGACCTACACTTATTGCCATGAGCCAATCTCTGGTGCGGGCGGTTGTGCTTCTGGTTTCGTGGGCGATCGGGCTGGCGGTGGCGGCCTGGGTTGTTCCGGGTGTCTCGGTGTCGGCGTCGGGGTTCATCGTCGCTGTGGTGTTGTTCTCGGCGGCGCAGGCGACCCTGTCCCTGTTGATCGTGAAGTTGCCCCGCGCGTACGCGTCGCTGCTTCTCGGGGGCACCGGCCTGGTGCTGACCCTCGTGGCGTTGATTCTCGCCTCGGCGTCGACCCACGGGCTGACCATTCAGGGAGTCGCATCCTGGGTTGCCGTAACGATCGTGGTGTGGCTCGTGACGACCGTTGGGGCGATTTCGCTGCCCGAGGTGCTCGTTCGCGATGCGGCCGGCTCGACCTGACCGATTCGCGGACTATCTCGTTTGACCACGGGAAGGAGAGGTTATGGGAGACAGGCATCACGATCCAAGCGACCATTTCCGGACCACGCAACCGCACGCCGGTATCACGATGAAGGACAACCTGTTCTGGCCCGGGTTCATCCTGCTGGTCGTCGCATTTTCCGGGGTGATCAGCGCCACGGCTGCCGCCGCCTACGGGCATTACGAGTGGCTGCCCACGACCGTGCTCGTCGCCGTGCTCGGAACGGTCGCCGCGGCGCTGTGGTTCGTCGTGGAGTTGCGCCGCGTGACCCGCATCGACGAGCAGTGGCACGTCCCAGACGCCGACGCTCCGCCGCGCCAGCGCGCCGCCAGCTAAGGGCCAACCCGTAATTTGACGCCGGTCACGGGGCCAGCACCGGGCCGGCGATCGGCGAAACGCCCAGGCCGAGCGTCACCACCATCAGCGTCAACAAAAACCAGCCGGCGCCGTGCCATCCCCACCAGGTGCCGCAGACCTTCCACACGCGGTAGGTGCGCAGGAATGCCCAGAGCCCACCGGCGAACAGGATCAGCGGGCCGCCGGACGCCAGCATCGCCCGCTGTGGTGCGCCACAGGCGACGGTGTCGACGCCCATTCCCGGGCAGGTGCTGACCCACAACGCGGCCATGACCACGAACCCGACTCCCACAAGCGCAGCCAGCACCGCAAACCGGATCGCGGCACGCACCTCGCGGTCCTCTTGTCCCAAGCGATCGCCGGGTGATCGCTCATCCGCTTCCTGCATCCCTGCTCCTCGTGTCCCACGTCTCGCTGCGCTTAGTCCATCGTTCGCTGCGTCGAATTAGTTACCGCGCGATGGACAAGTTTTCCGACCACCCCGGGTTGCCGGCCCGGTGGCGAATCGCATGGAACAAATACCCCTTAGCAAGTCTCGGTAAACCGCCTTCGGCCTAGGTCACAGCCACTAAAGCGGCACGCAGGGCGGCAATCGCCGCGTCGATTTCGGAGCGCGAAACGGTCAGCGCGGGACGGAACCGAATGCCGTCGGTACCGGAGGGCAGCACAATCACGGCGCGTTGCCACAGCGCTCGGATGACATCGTCGCGATCGGCGGTGGTCGGCAGGCTGAACGCACACATCAGGCCGCGGCCGCGGGGGTCGAGAACGACCGCGGGGAAATCCCGGGCGAGCTCGTCGAGCCGGGCGCGCAGGTACCGACCCCGCTCGGCGGCTCGGTCGAACAATCCGTCGGCCTCGATCACCTCCAGGGTGCGGCGGGCGCGGACCATGTCGGCCAGGTTGCCGCCCCACGTCGAGTTGATCCGAGACTTGACGGCGAAGACGTTGTCGGCGATCTCGTCGACCCTCCGGCCGGCCATCACGCCGCACACCTGCGTCTTCTTGCCGAACGCCACCGCGTCGGGTTGGACTCCCAATTGCTGGTAGGCCCAAGGGGTTCCGGTCAACCCGCAGCCGGTCTGCACCTCGTCGAAAATCAGCAGGGCGTCGTATTCGTCGCACAGCTCGCGCATCGCCGCGAAGAACTGCGGCCGGAAGTGCCGGTCGCCACCTTCCCCCTGGATCGGTTCGGCGATGAAGCACGCGATGTCGTGCGGGTACGCCTCGAACGCCGCGCGGGCCTGCCGCAGCGACTCGGCTTCCAGCGCGTCCATTGCCCGCCGTTGGAGGCCGGGCCGGATATATGGGGCGTCGATGCGCGGCCAGTCGAACTTCGGGAAGCGGGCCACCGTGACCGGCTTGGTATTGGTCAGCGACATGGTGTAGCCGCTGCGCCCGTGAAACGCGCCGCGCAGGTGCAGCACCCGCGTCCCCAGCGCCGGGTCGATGCCGTGCTTTTCGTTGTGCCGGCTCTTCCAGTCGAACGCGACCTTGAGCGCGTTCTCCACCGCCAGGGCGCCGCCATCGACGAAGAACAGATGCGGCAGAGCCGGGTCCCCCAGCACGCGGGCGAAGGTCTCGACGAAACGGGCCATCGCGACCGTGTACACGTCGGAATTGCTCGGCTTGTTCAGCGCGGCCTCGGTCAGTTCGGCGCGGAACTCGTCGTCGTCGGCAAGCGCCGGGTGGTTCATCCCCAGCGCCGACGAGGCAAAGAACGTGAACATGTCGAGGTAGGGCCGGCCGTCCCGGGCGTCGACCAGATAGGAGCCGGCCGACCGCGTCAGATCGAGCACCAGGTCAAAACCGTCGGCCAGAATGCTGCGCGACAACACCTCGTGGACCTGGTCGGGCTCGGTCGACAGGTCGGCGCGCGCTTCAGCAAGCACGGAGTAGTTGAGGGCGGCGGTCATGCCGTCGATGCTAGCATATTTTTACGGAATCATGACGTTAATACAGGAAATATTATGGTATATGTTGCCGATCACTGTAAAAAGTATTGAGGATGATGGTGCTTCGGGTTTGGACGTTCGCCGTTGTCCGGATCCGTTGCAGCAGTTCCTCGAGCGTCCGCGCCGACTCGACGCGCACCAGCAAGATGTAGCTCTCTTCGCCGGCCACCGAGTGACACGACTCGATCTCCGCGATGTGTTCCAGGCGGGCCGGCGCATCATCGGGTTGAGAAGGATCCAGAGGAGTGATGGCCACGAAAGCCGACAACAGGTGCCCGACCGCCTCCGGATCGATCCGCGCGGAATACCCCGACACCACGCCGCGAGACTCCAACCGGCGCACCCGCGACTGGACCGCCGACACCGACAGGCCCGCGCTCGCGGCCAACTCCGCCAGCGTGGCGCGTCCGTCGGCAACCAGCTCGCGCATCAGGATCCGGTCGATATCGTCGAGCGTCTCACCCATGGCCGGAGACTATCTCAGCGGCGGCGCAACATGAGCCCCGCGAAAAGACTGGTGACCTGGCAGCTGCGGGAGCGGTTCGCCGCGGGGCTCTCGGCCATGTACGCCGCCGAGGTGCCCGCATACGCGACGCTGGTCGAGGTCAGCGGGCAGGTCAACGCCGATTACGTGGCGGCCCATCGAGGTGCCGAACGCTTGGGATCGCTGCAGCGCGTCACCGCCGAGCGGCACGGCGCCATCCGGGTGGGCGGCCCGGCCGAACTGGCCGACGTCGCCGACCTGTTCGCGGCGTTCGGCATGTTTCCGGTGGGCTACTACGATCTGCGCTCGGCCAGGTCGCCGGTTCCCGTGATATCGACCGCCTTTCGGCCCGTCGAGGCAAATGAGCTGGCGCACAATCCGTTCCGGGTGTTCACTTCCATGCTGGCCACCCGAGACCGCCGATACTTCGATCCCGACCTGCGTGCCCGCGTGGAGACCTTTGTGGAGCGCCGCCAACTGTTCGACCCCGCATTGCTCGCGCGGGCGCGAATGATCGCCGCCGAGGGCGCCTGCGACGTCGACGAGGCGGAGGCCTTCGTCGGCGCGGCGGTTTCGGCGTTCGCACTGTCGCGCGAGCCGATCAACAAGCACTGGTACGAGGAGTTGTCCCGGGTGTCGCCGGTGGCGGCCGACATCGCGGGGGTCTGCTCCACCCACATCAACCACCTGACGCCGCGGGTGCTCGACATCGACGAGCTGTACCGGCGGATGACCGAGCGAGGCATCACCATGATCGACGCCATCCAGGGCCCGCCCCGCACCGATGGACCCGCCGTGCTGTTGCGGCAGACGTCCTTTCGCGCGCTCGCCGAACCGTGCCTGTTTCGCGGCAGGGACGGCACCGTCGCCAAAGGGACGCTGCGGGTGCGTTTCGGTGAGGTCGAGGCGCGGGGTGTGGCGCTGACGCCACGCGGGCGCAAGCGTTACGACGCCGCGATGGCTCATCTCGCCCAGGACTCGAACCCCGCCTCGAACCCCGGCTCGAACCCGGCCTCGGTGTGGAGCCGCTACTTCCCGTCGACCGATGACGGGATGGCCGCCCACAGACTGGCCTACTATCGCCGCGGCGACCCGTCGGCGCCCATCGTCTACGAAGATTTCCTGCCCGCCTCGGCGGCCGGCATTTTCCGCTCCAACCTGGACCGGGACACCCGGGCCGGTTTTGAAACCGGCGAGGATCACGACGACTCGGGTTACGACGTCGAATGGCTGGCCGGGGCCATCGGCCACGATATTCACGACCCGTACGCGCTCTACGAAATGCTTTCCCAGGAGGCGCAGTGAACCTGCCGACCAGCGACGAGTTGCGCGCCCGGGCTCGCCATGCCCTCCAGACAATCGGGGCCCACGTCGATCTGGGCGAGCCGGGCGGGCACGGGCTGTCCGCCAGCACACCGATCACCGGCGAGGTGCTGTTCACCGTCGCGCAGACCACGGCCGAACGGGCCGACCACACGATCGCCGATGCGGCGCAGGCGTTTTCGGTATGGCGCAGCACGCCGGCCCCGGTGCGCGGCGCGCTGGTGGCCCGGCTCGGCGAGCTGCTCACCGCCCACAAGAACGATCTCGCGACGTTGGTGACCCTCGAGGTGGGCAAGATCACCGCCGAGGCGCTGGGCGAGGTGCAGGAGATGATCGACGTCTGCCAGTTCGCCGTCGGCCTGTCGCGCCAGCTCTACGGCCGGACCATCGCGTCGGAGCGGGCCGGGCATCGGCTGCTCGAGACCTGGCACCCGCTCGGTGTGGTGGGCGTGATCACCGCGTTCAACTTCCCGGTCGCGGTCTGGGCGTGGAACACCGCGCTGGCCCTGGTGTGCGGGGACACGGTGGTGTGGAAGCCCTCGGAGCTGACGCCGTTGACGGCGCTGGCCTGTCAGGCGTTGATCGAGCGGGCCGCCGCCGACGTCGGCGCACCGCCCGCGGTGAGCGGCGTGGTCCTGGGCGACCGGGACCTTGGTCAGCGGCTGGTCGACGACCCCCGGGTCGCGTTGCTGTCGGCGACCGGTTCGGTGCGGATGGGCCAGGCGGTCGGTCCGCGCGTCGCCGGGCGCTTTGGGCGGGCGCTGCTGGAGTTGGGCGGCAACAACGCGGCCATCGTGACGCCGTCGGCCGATTTGGACCTCGCGGTGCGCGCCATCGTGTTCGCCGCGGCCGGCACCGCAGGTCAGCGCTGCACCAGCCTGCGCCGGCTGATCGTCCATCGCTCGGTGGCCGACGACCTGGTGGCGCGCGTCGTCGCCGCCTGCCGGCAGCTGCCCATCGGCGACCCGTCGGCGCAGGACACGCTCGTCGGGCCGCTGATCCACGAGACCGCCTACCGCGACATGGTGGGAGCCCTGGAGCGGGCGCTCGCCGACGGCGGCGAGGTCTTCGACGGCGACCGCAAACACGCCGATGGCTCGGACCATCCCGGTGCGTACTACGTCGCGCCCGCCGTGGTCCGCATGCCCGCGCAAACGGCCATCGTGGCAACCGAGACGTTCGCCCCGATCCTCTACGTGCTGACCTACGACGACCTGGATGAGGCGATAACGCTGAACAACGGGGTGCCGCAGGGCCTGTCATCGGCCATTTTCACCACCGACCTGCGGGAAGCCGAGCGTTTCCTGGACGGGTCCGACTGCGGTATCGCCAACGTCAACATCGGCACCTCCGGCGCCGAGATCGGCGGCGCGTTCGGCGGCGAGAAGCAAACCGGTGGGGGGCGGGAGTCCGGTTCGGACGCGTGGAAGGCCTACATGCGGCGCGCCACCAACACCGTGAACTACTCGAGCGAGTTACCGCTGGCCCAAGGCGTTGAGTTCGGTTAAACGCAATGTGGCCAGTGTTTCGTGTCACGTGAGTACTATCTGACACATGCCAAGTGTCAGGAGGCGGCTATCCCCCGCGGATCGACGCGCCGAGCTGCTCGCTTTGGGGGCGGAAGTCTTCGGGAAGCGGCCCTACGACGAGGTCCGCATCGACGAGATCGCCGAGCGCGCGGGAGTGTCTCGCGCGCTGATGTATCACTACTTCCCCGACAAACGGGCGTTCTTCGCCGCGGTCGTCAAAGACGAGGCCGATCGTCTGTACGCGGCGACCAACACCCCGCCACCCTCCGGCCTGACGATGTTCGAAGAGCTCCGGGCCGGTGTGCTGGCCTACATGGCCTACCACGAGTCGAATCCGGAGGCCGCGTGGGCCGCTTACGTGGGTCTGGGCCGGTCCGACCCGGTTCTGCTCGGCATCGACGACGAGGCCAAGAACCGCCAGCTGGAACACGTCATGACCCGCATCGGCGAGGTCGTGGCCTTGGTCCCCGGACAGAAGCTCGAACCGGACGTCGAGCGGGACCTGCGGGTGATCCTGCACGGCTGGCTGGCCTTCACCTTCGAGCTGTGCCGTCAGCGCATCATGGACCCCTCGACCGACGCCAACCGGCTCGCCGACGCGTGCGCGCACACGTTGCTCGACGCCATCGCCCGGGTGCCCCAGATCCCGGACGGACTGGCCCATGCCATGGCGACATCCCGCACCGTGCCGCAGTAGCCAGTTGTCGCAGCCCGTTGGCACCATGGCGGTGTGAGCGTTACTCCCGCTGAGCCGTCAGACGCCCTGGGCCGGTTCAGCGCGATAACCCGCGAGTGGTTCAGCACCACCTTCGCCGCACCGACCACCGCGCAGGCGGAAGCCTGGGCCGCCATCGCCGACGGCCATAACACCCTGGTGATCGCGCCGACCGGATCCGGCAAGACGCTGGCGGCGTTCCTGTGGGCCCTGGACACCCTGGCTGATCCGGCGGCCCCGCCTTCCGGGCCGGACCGGCCGGCCGGCACCCGGGTGCTGTACGTGTCACCGCTGAAGGCGCTGGCCGTCGACGTCGAGCGCAACCTGCGCACCCCGCTGGCCGGGCTCACCAGGATCGCCGAGCGCCACGGCCTGCCCGCGCCCGACATCAGCGTCGGGGTTCGCTCCGGTGACACCCCGCCCGCGGGCCGCCGCCAGCTGATCGCGCACCCGCCCGACGTGCTGATCACCACCCCGGAGTCACTGTTTTTGATGCTGACCTCGGCCGCGCGCGAAACCCTGGCCGGGGTGCGGACGGTAATCGTCGACGAGATCCACGCCATCGCCGGTGGCAAGCGCGGCGCGCACCTGGCGCTGTCGCTGGAGCGGCTCGACGAGTTGCGCGAAGGGCCGCCCGCGCAGCGAATCGGGCTGTCGGCGACCGTGCGGCCGCCCGAGGAGCTCGCACGCTTCCTGTCCGGACAATCCCCGACGACCATCGTGGCCCCGCGGGCGGCCAAGACGGTCGAGCTGACGGTGCAGGTGCCGGTGCCCGACATGGCCAACCTGGCGAACAACACCATCTGGCCCGATGTCGAGGCGCGGCTGGTCGACCTGATCGAATCGCACGGCTCGACCATTGTGTTCGCCAATTCGCGGCGGTTGGCCGAACGACTTACCTCACGGCTCAACGAAATTCACGCCGAGCGGTCCGGAACCGCGCTCGCGCCGGACGCCAACCCGCAGGTGCCGGGTGGGGCGCCGGCGCACGTCATGGGCAGCGGCCAGACCTTCGGCGCGCCCGCGGTGCTGGCCCGCGCCCACCACGGTTCGGTGAGCAAGGAGCAGCGCGCCCTGGTCGAAGACGACCTCAAGCGCGGACTGCTCAAGGCGGTGGTGGCGACGTCGAGCCTGGAGCTGGGCATCGACATGGGCGCCGTCGACCTGGTGATCCAGGTGGAGGCGCCGCCCTCGGTGGCCAGCGGGTTGCAACGCATCGGGCGGGCCGGGCATCAGGTCGGCGAGGTGTCACGGGGGGTGTTGTTCCCGAAGCATCGCACCGATCTGATCGGGTGTGCGGTGAGCGTGCAGCGGATGCTGGCCGGCCAGATCGAGACGATGCGGGTGCCCACCAACCCGCTCGACATTCTGGCGCAACAGACCGTGGCGGCGGCCGCGCTGGAGCCGCTGGACGCCGACCGGTGGTTCGACACGGTGCGGCGGGCCGCCCCGTTCGCGACGCTGCCGCGCAGCGTCTACGAGGCCACCCTCGACCTGCTGTCGGGCAAGTATCCGTCCACCGAGTTCGCCGAGCTGCGACCGCGATTGGTCTACGACCGCGATTCCGGCACGCTCACCGCGCGGCCCGGTGCGCAGCGGCTGGCCGTCACCTCCGGCGGCGCGATCCCCGACCGCGGGCTGTTCACCGTGTACCTGGCCTCTTCTGTTGAAGACTCCGAAAAACCCTCGCGGGTGGGCGAACTCGACGAGGAGATGGTCTACGAGTCGCGTCCCGGAGATGTCATCTCGCTGGGGGCCACCAGCTGGCGGATCACCGAGATCACCCACGACCGGGTGCTGGTGATTCCCGCGCCGGGCCAGCCGGCCCGGCTGCCGTTCTGGCGCGGCGACGACGTCGGCCGCCCCGCCGAGCTCGGCGCCGCGCTCGGCGCGTTCACCGGCGAGCTCGCCGGCCTGGACCGCGCGACATTCGACAACCGTTGCGCCGCTTTGGGTTTCGACGCGTACGCGACCGAAAACCTGTGGGTGTTGCTGGACGACCAGCGCACCGCCACCGCGGTGGTGCCCACCGACACCACCCTGCTCGTCGAGCGGTTCCGTGACGAGCTCGGCGACTGGCGGGTGATCCTGCACTCGCCGTACGGGCTGCGGGTGCACGGACCGCTCGCGCTGGCCGTGGGCCGGCGGTTGCGCGAACGCTACGGCATCGACGAGAAGCCGACCGCCTCCGACGACGGCATCGTGGTGCGATTGCCCGACACCGTGGAAGAAACCCCCTCGGCAGCGGAATTGTTCGTCTTCGACGCCGACGAGATCGACCCGATCGTCACGGCCGAAGTGGGTGGCTCGGCGCTGTTCGCGTCCCGGTTCCGGGAAGCCGCGGCCCGCGCCCTGCTGCTCCCCCGCCGTCACCCCGGCCGCCGCTCGCCGCTGTGGCACCAGCGCCGGCGCGCGGCCCAGTTGCTGGAAGTGGCGCGCAAATACCCCGACTTCCCGATCGTGCTCGAGACCATCCGCGAATGCCTGCAGGACGTCTACGACGTGCCGGCCCTGGTCGAGCTGATGGCCGGCATCGCCCAGCGCAAGGTGCGGGTGCTCGAGGCCGAAACCGCGAGACCTTCCCCGTTCGCGGCGTCCCTGTTGTTCGGTTACGCCGGCGCGTTCATGTACGAGGGCGACAGCCCGCTGGCCGAGCGCCGGGCCGCCGCGCTCTCGCTGGACAGCACGCTGCTGGCCGAGCTGCTCGGCCGGGTGGAGCTGCGCGAGCTGCTCGATCCGGACGTCATCGCCGCGACCGGCCGCCAGTTGCAACACCTATCGGATGACCGGGCCGCCCGCGACGCCGAAGGGGTCGCGGATCTGCTGCGACTGCTCGGCCCGTTGACCGAAGACGAGGTCGCCGCGCGGGCCGGCGGCACCGATGTCGGCGGCTGGCTGGAGGGCTTGGGCGCCGCCCGGCGCGCGCTGACGGTGTCGTTCGCCGGCCACAGCTGGTGGGTGGCCGTCGAAGACATCGGCCGGCTGCGCGACGGGGTCGGGGCGGCGGTGCCGCTGGGCGTCCCGGCCTCGTTCACCGAGGCGGTGGCCGATCCGCTGGGCGAGCTGCTGGGCCGCTACGCGCGCACCCACACCCCGTTCACCACCGCCGAGGCCGCCGGCAGGTTCGGCCTGGGGCTGCGCGTGACGGCCGACGTGCTCGGCCGCCTGGCGGCCGACGGCCGGCTGGTGCGCGGCGACTTCGTCGCCGCGCCCGAGGTATCGGGGGCGTCGGGCGGGTCGGTGGCCGCCGGGGGCGAGCAGTGGTGCGACGCAGACGTGTTGCGCATCCTGCGGCGGCGTTCGCTCGCGGCGCTGCGCGCCCAGGTGGAGCCGGTGAGCACCGCCGCATATGGGCGGTTCCTGCCGGCCTGGCACCAAACATCGTCCGGCCACTCGGGAGCCGACGGACTGATGTCGGTGATCGATCAGCTGGCCGGCGTGCGGATTCCGGCCTCGGCGCTCGAACCGCTGGTGCTGGCCCCGCGGGTCGGTGACTACTCGCCCGCGATGCTCGACGAACTGCTCGCCACCGGCGACGCCACCTGGTCGGGTGCCGGGTCGATCTCGGGTAGCGACGGCTGGATCGCCCTGCACCCGGGCGATTCCGCGCCGTTGACGCTGGCCGGGCCCGCCGCGATCGACCTCACCGACGCCCATCGCGCGATCCGGGACACGCTGGCCGGGGGCGGCGCGTACTTCTTCCGCCAGCTCGCCCGGGACGAAATCGGCGAAGCGGCGCTGAAAGCCGCGCTGTGGGAACTGGTTTGGGCCGGCTGGGTCACCGGCGACACGTTCGCACCGATACGCGCCATGCTCGGCGGCGCGGGAGCCCGCAAGCGTTCCGCCCCCGCGCATCGGACACACCGCCCGCCGCGGCTGAGCCGGTACCGCGTCGCGCACCCCCAGTTCCGCAGCACCGACCCGACCGTGGCCGGGCGATGGTCGGCCCTGCCCGCTCCCGAGCCCGATTCCACGCTGCGGGCCCACTACCAGGCCGAGCTGTTGTTGAACCGCCATGGCGTGTTGACCCGGGGCGCGGTGACGTCCGAGGGCGTGCCGGGCGGGTTCGCGATGCTCTACAAGGTGCTGAGCACGTTCGAGGAGGCCGGCAGGTGCCAGCGCGGCTACTTCGTCGAGTCGCTGGGCGGCGCCCAATTCGCCGTCGCCTCCACCGTCGACCGGCTGCGCAGCTACACCGACGGGATCGACCCGGAACGACCGGAATACCGGGCGGTCGTGCTGGCCGCCGCCGACCCGGCCAACCCCTACGGTGCGGCACTGCCCTGGCCGGCCTCGAGCGGGGAGGGCGCCGGTAGCGGAGGCCCCGGAGCCCGGCCGGGCCGCAAGGCGGGGGCGCTGGTCGTGCTGGTGGACGGCGAGCTGGCCTGGTTCCTCGAGCGCGGCGGGCGGTCACTGCTCACCTTCACCGACGACCCCGCGGCCGACCACGCGGCGGCCGTGGCGCTGGCCGACCTGGTCGCCGCCCGGCGCGTCGCGTCGATCCTGGTCGAACGCATCGACGGGACCCCGGCACTGCAGCCGCGCGCCGGCGGGCCGGGTCGGGTCGTCGACGCGCTATCCGACGCCGGCTTCGCCCGCACCCCACGCGGAATGCGGCTGCGGTGACCTGAGGTGACCAATGCCCGAGGGTGACACCGTCTGGCATACGGCCGCCGTGCTGCGCGAGCACCTGGCCGGGCGCACACTGACACGCTGCGATATCCGCGTGCCGCGGTTTGCCACCGTCGACCTCACCGGCCAGGTGGTGGACGAGGTGCTCAGTCGGGGCAAGCACCTGTTCATCCGGGTCGGACGGGCCAGCGTTCACTCGCATCTGAAAATGGACGGCAGCTGGCGCATCGGCAAGCGGCCGGTTCGGGTCGATCATCGGGCGCGAATCATATTGGAAGCCAATGGTATTCGGGCGGTCGGCGACGACCTGGGAGTGCTGGAGATCCTGGAGCGCGAGCGTGACGGCGACGCGGTCGCGCACCTGGGACCCGATCTGCTGGGCGAGGACTGGGACCCGGCGCGTGCCGCCGCCAACCTGACGGCACACCCGGACCGACCGATTGGCGAGGCGCTGCTGGACCAGCGGGTGCTGGCCGGGATCGGCAATGTCTACTGCAACGAACTGTGCTTTGTCAGCGGACATCTGCCGACCGCGCCGGTCAGCGCGGTCGCCGACCCGCGCCGCCTGGTATCCCGCGCCCGGGACATGCTGTGGACCAACCGTTTCCGCTGGAATCGCTGCACCACCGGCGACACCCGGGCGGGTCGGCAGCTGTGGGTGTACGGGCGGGGCGGGCGGCCTTGCCGTCGCTGCGGCACCCGGATCACCTATGACGACACCGGCGAGCGGGTGGCGTATTGGTGCCCGTCCTGCCAGCGCTGAACCTGACGTACGATGATCGCAAGATCAGCGGCTTGGCTTGCGTCAGCACGGCTCAACGGGAGGTTCCGGCAATGACGACCGGCCGATTGCGCTCGCCCAGACTCGCGCGATCACTATTGGCCGGCCCGGTCCTGGTGGTCGCGCTGCTTGGCCTCGCGGACGCGTCGATCCCGACCGCGCGTGCCGACGCGGTCGATAACGCGTTCGTGAATGCGGTGAAGTCCCACGGCATCGACTTCGCGTCAGCGCAAGCCGCGCTCATCGCCGGCCATGAGGTCTGCGACGAGCTTGATGGCGGTAGGCAGGAGTCCGACGTCGCCTCCACGCTGATGACTAACAGCAACCTGGACGGCTATCGCGCCGGGTTCTTTGTGGGCGTAAGCGTAGCCGCTTTCTGCCCGAGGCATCGCTCAGCGAGCTGACGACATGCGTCTAGCGCGCCTGAAGATCACGAGATGGCGTCGACCGCCGTCGACAGTCGCGACTTGAACGCGTCCGGAACGGGTATATATCCGTTGTCCGCCAAGCCATTCTGTCCAGCGCCGATCGTGCTTTGCAGGAACGCCTTTACGGCCGCGCCGACCTGCGAATCGGGGTACTTCGAGCACACGATCTCGTACGTCGCCAACACGATCGGGTAGGAGCCGGGCTGGTTTGGCCGGTAGAACGAGATCGTGTCGAGGGCGAGGTCGTTGCCCTCCTTGATGAAGAAGGCACTGGAAATCGTCTTCCCCACCGAGTCCGTGCTGATCGCTACCGGGTCCGGACCGGCCGAGGTGATGATATTGGCCACGCTCAGATTCTTGGCCTGGGCGAACGACCATTCGTTGTAGGTGATCGACCCCTCGGTGGTCTTGACGGCCGACGATGTGCCGTCGTTGCCGTTGGCGCCCTCACCGACACCGCCGTTGAACGCCTTTCCGGCACCCTTGGCCCAGGCGCCGTTGGAAGCGGTATCGAGATACCTCTGGAAGTTATCCGTGGTGCCCGACTCGTCGCTGCGGAACACGACACGAATCGGCTCGGCGGGCAACGTGCCACCCGGGTTCAGTGCCTGGATCGCGGGATCGTTCCACGTATTGATGCCGCCGTTGAAGATTCTGGCCGCGGTCGGACCGTCGAGGCTCAACGAAGTCAGACCCTTGACGTTGTAGGTGATCGCGATCGGGCCGAACACCACCGGCAGGTTCCACGCCGGCGAGCCGCACCGCTGCCCCGCCTTGGTGTATTCGTCCTTGCTCAGCGGTGAGTCCGAGCCACCGAAATCGGTTTGATTGCCGGTGAATTCGCTGATCCCCGCGCCGGAACCGTTTGCCGTGTAATTCAAGGACTGCCCCGGGCAGGCTTGTTCGAACGCCTTGGCAAAGCGGGTCATCGCATTTTGCTGGGCCGTGGAACCACTGGCCTTCAGGGTCGGCTTGCCGCCGCAGCTCACCTTCGCCGACGACGTGCCGGTCGTTGCACTTCCCGAAGTGGCGTTGTGGTCACCGCCGCACGCCGACAACACCACCGCACTAGCGGTCAGAATGCTCAGCGCGGCGCCAAATCGATTGAGCCTCAACGGGATGCTCGTCGCGTACGTAGCCGCGGCCCACCAAACTGATGCCTTCCTCGCGGCCATGAGGCATAGTAACAAGATCGCCCTTCGGCCGCGCGCCGCCGTGAGCCCGGCGGGACGCCCGGGGACCGCGGTCTAGTTCCGGCCGTGCGCCAGAAAAAACTTCGCAATGACCTCCGAGGCGTCCAGCGCACGCGAGGTGCGCCCGATGATCGCCTGCGGCAGATATTGTTTGCCGCCCGGCCAGGTGTGCCCGCCGTTGTCGATCTGGTAGAAGACGACTTCGGTGGACGCCGCACATGCCGTGGAATCAAAACGGTGGACGACGGTGCCGTCCCCGACGTTGGGTAGCACCTGCGCCGACGGATCGCCTTGGCACCCATCGGCCGAGCGCCACTTGCCCACCATGGCGTTGGCCGAGATGGAGTGGCTGACCCCGCCGCGGCCGCGCACGTTCCCGCCGTTGAATGGCACCAGCGGGTCGGCGGTTCCGTGCGCCTCCAGGACGGACACCGGCCGCGACGGATTGCAGGCCACGGCCGCGCCCAGCGTGCCCGCCACCGGCGCGATCGCGGCGAAGACGTCGGCGCGGTCACACGCCAGCCTGTTGGTCATGAAGCCGCCGTTGGACATGCCGGTGGCAAAAACGTGCCCGGGGGCGATGTTGTAGTCGCTTTGCAGCTTGCCGGCCAGCGCGACCAGGAACCCGACATCGTCGACGTGGTGACGATCCGCCGGCGACGCCCCTCGTCCGTCGGCCCAACTCTTGTCGTAACCGTCGGGATAGGCCACCAGCAGGTGGTTGGCGTCGGCGACGGCGTCGAAGTCGGTCAGACCCTGCTGCCCGGTTCCGGTGCCCGCGCCGCCGTGCAGGCTGAGCACCAAGCCGACGGGATCGCCGGGCGGCACGTGCAATGTGTACGTTCGGTCCATGCCGCCGGAACGAAAGGTGCCGGGCAGATCTCGAGCGCTGGCCGCCGATACATCCCGCACGCCACAGCCGGCCACGCATACCGCCAGAACGGCGAGTGACAACCAGCGCACGTACGGCATGCCGTCAAATTACCGATCACGCCCGCGGATCCACGAGGGCGGCCGAATCAACGGTGCGGCCGGCGACGGCGCCGACGCTCTGTTGCGATGTTCGCAATCTCCCCGACCATTGGATCGCACCAATCGTAACGTTTTGGCAATGTTGTCGGCAAGACTTAAGGTGACCAACAATCGCACTGTTCTCGGGGAGTATCTGAAATGACGATTACCCGCACCCGCCCACGCCCGCTGGCACGTGCTGGCTGCCGGCGGTGCACTGGCGGTGGCGCTGCTTGGCGCGCTGGGATCAGCCCCGGCCGCTCACGCCGACGCTACCGATGATGCCTTCGTCGCGGCGCTGCGTGCCCACGGCATCACCCATGACTCGACCCAATCCGCAGTCGCGGCAGGTCATTTGGTTTGCCATCAACTTGACATGGGTAAGACTCAGGAGCAGATCGCGACCGACGTGATGAACAGCAGCGGCATGGACGGCACCAACGCCGGCTACTTCGTTGCTGTCGCCGAGCGTGCCTACTGCCCGCAGTATGCGGATATCCCCTCGTAACGAAGGTTCAATGCCTTCGGATCCCGATAAGTTGAGGGATTCAGCAGGTTCTCGCTGATCCGCGGGCTTTCGAGGCGATGAGGGCTGCAAGCGGTGGGCCGCGGCGGAGCCGCTTTTATTTCACGAAGATCACAATTTGAGCGATCGTGCATCGTGCAAAGCTGTAATGTGCGGTGATCACGAAGTAACGCGGGATCAGCAACCGATGGCAATTCCGCCCTGTGGGAGCATCCGAAATGACAAACACCCGTAAGCGCGTGCCTGGCGGTGCACGAGTGGTGTGGACCGCCCGGCTTGTGCTGGTGGGTGCGCTCAGCTCCCTGGCGGCGGCAGCCCCGATCGCCCATGCCGACGCTACCGACGACGCCTTCCTGGGGGCGCTGACGTCCAAGGGCATCCACTTCGGCTCACCCGACAAGGCTTTCATCGCCGGTCACGAGGTCTGCGATGAACTCGATACCGGCAAGTCGCCGACCCAGGTCGCGTCCACCGTGCAGAGCAACAGCAACATGGACGGCTACCACGCCGGTTTCTTCGTCGGCGCGGCCATAAAGGCCTACTGCCCGCAGCACGCTTCGTAACCTGACCGCAACATGGCGCTCACAGCTCCGAGATCGGCCGCCCCTACATTTCAGCCACCAGTAACTACTACAGAGAGCTGTGGGTGACTACAAAAATATTCTTCAGCGGCGCTGTCGTTCTCGGGGCCGCTCTTGGGTTAGCAGCACCGGCCGGCGCCGACCCCAGCGTGTTCAATGACCTCAGTTGTAGCTGCCCGCAGACGGTGTCGAACCGCGGGCCGTCAGTCGCCGACCAAATTGAGCGAGGTATCCAGTCGGGTCTGGCGGGTATCAGCGCCGTCGAAACCGAGGGGAGCCCTATTACGGTTGCGGTAAACGGGCGCCCCGGCCAGAAGATGACGCGGCGGCCGATTTCCACCGCGTGGTCAGCGAAGCGCTCGTAGAAGCGGCCGAGCAACGCCGCCTGCACGCCAACGGACGCGCCGTGCTGCCACTCGCGATCGAGCAGCACACCAAACAAATGCTGGTATAGCTCGTCCATCGCCTTGTCTTGTTCGTGAAGTTGCGCGGCCTGCTGCGGGTCGCGCGACAACAGCGCCTGTTTTGCGCTGTCGCCCAACGCGATTGCCACCTTGCCCATTTCGGCGAAGCACCGACGGACGTCCTCGGGAAGCACCTGCCCCGGGTGGCCATGGTCGCTGATCACCTCCTCGGCGGCGGCAACGTCGGTCTCCAGCAGAGCCTGGGTGGCGCGCTTCATCGCCGCCCCGGCCAGGCCGCACGTCTCTCCCAGCCTCGCGGCCAAGTCGTCGAGCTGCTCGTGATAGGCGGTTCGCATTAGTCAAACCTCTCTACGACCCGGGGCCTCACCCCGCTGACGGCGGCCGGGTCATGAACGTGCCCTTGATTTCCAAGCCGATTTCGAGGTCGTCGTAGTCTCGCCCCTCGCGCTTGCCCTCGCCCTTGCCCTTGCCCTTGCCTGGCACTACCGGCGGCATCATGGGCGGCGGGAGGAAGGGGAACCCGGATTCCCCGGCAGTAAGCGGCGATGCCGCCGACGCGAGCTGCACCGGCGCTTGCGAAGCGGACAACAGCCCGACCATGGCCGGCGGCGCGGTCAGCTTGCCCAGCGAAACCCCAACGCCCACCGCGGCCGTCGGCGCCGATCCAGCGGCCCGGATCCCGTCGGACAGATTGGCCCCGATCCCGCGCAAGGCCGACTCCCCCTCGGATAGGCCCTGGCCGACATCTCCGCCCAGATTTTGAGCCGCCTGGGCCGTAGTGCTTTGTGCGAGATAGCTGAGCAGATCAATCGGGAAACCCGAGCCGCCGATCGAGTTGTCGATTCCGCCGGTCAGGAAGTTGCCGTTCAGGAACGACCCGAACGATGATTGGGCGCTGCCTGAGATCTGGTTTAATAGCCCGGCCAACCCCATCCCCGTCGCGTTGGTGTTGGGGGCAAAGATGCTCTGCAATATCGAGGCCGCCGGAGTGCTGGCGGCGGCAGTGGGCACTGCGCTGACTTGAGCGGCGACCGCCGCCGGATTGACAATCGCGGGCGGCGACGAGAACTGGGACAGCGCGAGGGCTTGTACCGAGGCCGCCTGGTAGCGGTACATCGCCGCCGAGTTGTTCGCCCACATGCCCTCGTACTCGCCTTCGGTTGCGGCGATAGCCGCAAGGTTGGTCCCGAACCAGTTGGTGGCCAACAGCTGTGCCAGGCGCATCCGGTTGGCGCTGACATACGTGGGATGAACCACCGCGGCGACGGCGGAGTTGAACGCCGAGGCGGCGGCCCGCGTCGATGCGGCCAGCTGCTCACACCGCTGCGCGGTGGTGCGCACCCAGGAGAGGTAGGGCTCGACAGCCTGGATCATCGCCGCCGACGACGGACCGCTCCAGGCGTCGGTCAATGACGACAGCACCGAGCCGTAACCGGGAAGAGAATCCTCCAACTCGATGGCCAGCTGCTGCCACACACCGGAAGCCTCGATCCATGACCCCGCACCGGGTCCGGAGTGGATCAGCGCTGCGGTGATCTCGGGGGGCAACGTCCCAAAATCCATGAAGTCACCCCGGGACAGCGCGTGGGTTAGCTGAGCACGGCGGGCCACCCCTCGCGATGATTCCTAAATGCCTTGCGCGACGGATCATTTCGGTGCCAGCTCTCATCCCGCCGAGGGCGGTGGGCGCATCACCTTTCCCTTGACCTCCGCGCCAATTTGAAGGTCCTCGAGCTTTGGCTGCTTCCTCTTGCGCCAACCGCTACCCGCCCCGATGGGCGGCGGCATCAACGGCGGGAGCATGGGGAACCCGGCATCCGCGCCATCAAGCGGCGAGGCCGCCGAGGCGAGTTGCACCGGCGTTTGCGAAGCCGGCAACAGCCCCACCACGGCGGGCGGCGCGGTCAAGTTGCCCATCGACACCCCGACGCCCACCGCCGCCGTAGGTGCCGATCCAGCGGCCCGGATCGCGTTCGACAGATCGGCCCCCACCCCGCCCAGGGCCGACTCCCCCTCCGACAGGCCCTGGCCAACGTCGCCGCCTACGCTCTGCAGCGCCTGGGCCGTACTGGTCTGCGCGAGATAGCTGAGAAGGTTAATGGGGAAGCCCGACGAGAAGATCGAGTTGATGCCGCCGGTGGTGACGAGGTTGGAGTTCAACAACGACCCGAACGATGATTGGGCGCTGCCGGAGAACAGGTTCAACAGCCCGGCCAGCCCCGCCCCCGTCGCGTTGGTGTTGGGGGCAAAGATGCTCGCCAATATCGAGGCCGCCGGAGTGCCAGCGGCGGCACTGGGCACGGCGCTGGCCTGAGCGGCGGCCCCGGTCGCACTGGCGATCGCGGGGGGCGACGAGAACAGCGGCAGGTCGAGAGCTTGAGCCGTGGTGGCTTCGTAGCGGGACAGTGCCGAGGAATTGTTGACCCACATGGTCTGGTACTGGGCCTCGGTCTCGGCGATGGCCGCAAGGTTGCCGCCCAACCGGTCGGTGGCAATCAACTGAACCAGCCGCGTCCTGTTCGCGGCGACCTGTGCGGGAGTAACCACGGCGGCTTGAGTGGAGCTGAACGCCGCCGCGGCCGCCTGCGCGGACGTGGCCAACTGCTGGCACTGCGCAGCGGTGGTGCGCAACCAAGTAAGGAAAGGGGCGACGGCCTCGCTCATCGCCGCCGAGGACGGGCCCTTCCAGTCCTGCGTGAGCGTAGACACCACCGAGGTGTAGAGGGGAGCGCTGTCCTCCAAGCCGCTGCCGAGGGTCTGCCACGCATCGGCTGCCGCGATCAGTGATTCCGCTCCGGGCCCGGAGTGGATCAGTGCCGAGGTGACCTCGGGGGGCAGCGATATGAAGTCCATGACCGTCACACTCTCCGATCTCGGAAATCCGGTGGAAACTCCCGATGACTGCGGGACAAATAACCCTGGAACATTGAAAATAGGCGCCTTATGTGCGGACCAGCAAATTCCTCGTTTGCGTCCGGATGTGATCCGGATATGTCGAGCGTACAGCGAAGTTGCTAGTCAAAGCCCCTTTTTAGCGCCCGGCGGGCGCGGGGTCAGGACCCGCCGGCCAGCGTACGGCGGCTCACGAACTCGCGGCGCAACCCGGTCACCGGATCGGTGAACTCGATGCGCTGCGCAAGCAACCGCAGCGGCGTGGTGAAGTCGTCCGCCGCCACGTCGATAACTTCGGGATACAACGGATCACCCTCGATCGGTATCCCGAGCGAGGCCATGTGCACCCGGAGCTGGTGGGTGCGTCCGGTGCGCGGCGTCAGCCGGTAGGAGCCGTCCGAAACCCGCTCCACCAGCGTCTCGGCGTTGGGCACGCCGGGCTCGCAGACCGCCTGCAGGTGTCCGCGACGCTTGACGATGCGGCTTCGCACCACCCGCGGGAGCACCAGGTCCGGATCGACGGCCGCCCGCGCCAGGTAGGTCTTGCTCACCAAACCGCGGGCGAACAGCGTCTGGTACGCGCCGCGCAGCTCGCGCCGGGTGGTGAACAGCAGTACGCCGGCGGTCAGCCGGTCGAGCCGATGCGCCGGGCTCAGCTCGGGCAGCCCCAGCTCGCGGCGCAGCCGCACCAGCGCGGTCTGTGCGACGTGGCGTCCCCTGGGCATCGTGGCCAAAAAGTGCGGCTTGTCGACGACCACGAGGTCGGTGTCCTGGTAGAGGACCGGGATGTCGAAGGGCACCGGCACCTCAGCGGGGAGGTCGCGATACAGGTAGACGCTGGACCCGGTGGGCAGCACCGTGGCCTCATCGACTACCGCGCCGTCGGCGTCGACGACTTCGCCGGCCAGGACCTTTGCGCGGGCGGGCGGGCCGAACCGGGCGGTCAGCTCCGCCAGCACTCCTCCGCCGTGCAGCCGCACCCGGGCGGGGCCCAATCCGTCGCGAACCGGAAGTGGCGCGGGTTTCACCGTCATCTCAACTGAGCGGTACCGGTTCGAGGATCTCGGCGCGCGCCTCGGGTGCGCTGGCCCGCAACTCGTCGGCCGACACGTCGTCCGGCTGGGCCTGCGACAGTATTTCGGCCTCCACCCGCGCGCTGTAATTGGCGACCTCACGGTCGACGTCCACGGCGGTCCAACCCAGCGCGGGCGCCACGACCTCGGCCACCTCTCGGGCGCAGTCAACGCCGCGGTGCGAGTATTCGATCGAGATGCGCGTTCGGCGGGCCAGGATGTCCTCCAGATGCAGGGCTCCCTCGGCGGCCACGGCGTACATGGCTTCGACCTTCAAATAGCCCGGCGCCTCTTTGATCGGGCTGAGCAGGCCAGGGTTTTCTGACGCCAACGCCAGCACGTCGCCGATCAACGAACCGTAGCGGTCCAGCAGATGGCGCACCCGGTACGGGTGCAGACCTTGCAGTGCGCCAACGTTTTCGGCCTGGTTCACCAGCGCGAAGTAGCCATCAGCGCCCATCAGCGGCACTTTCTCAGTGATCGACGGCGCCACCCGGGCCGGGATGAATTCGGCCGCGGCGTCGATCGCGTCGGCGGCCATGACCCGGTAGGTGGTGTACTTGCCGCCGGCGATTGCCACCAGGCCGGCCGCCGGCACCGCCACGGCGTGCTCTCGGGACAGCTTGGAGGTGTCGTCGCTTTCCCCGGCCAGCAACGGGCGCAACCCGGCATATACCCCGTCGATGTCGGCATGCGTCAGCGGGGTGGCCAGCACGGTGTTCACGGTCCCCAGGATGTAGTCGATGTCGGCCTTGGTGGCCGCCGGGTGCGCAAGGTCGAGATCCCAGTCGGTATCGGTGGTTCCGATGATCCAGTGGCTGCCCCACGGGATAACGAACATCACCGACTTCTCGGTGCGCAGGATGATCGCCACGTCACTGACAATCCGGTCCCGCGGCACCACCACGTGCACGCCCTTGGACGCGCGTACCTGGAACCGCCCGCGCTGCTTGGACAACGCCTGAATCTCGTCAGTCCAGACCCCGGTCGCGTTGACCACGACGTGGCCGTGGACCTCGGTGATGGCGCCGTCCTCGGAGTCGCGGACCCGCACGCCGGTCACCCGATCGCCCTCGCGCAGCAACGCGACCACCTGGGTGGAACACCGCACGACCGCGCCGTAATGCGCCGCCGTGCGCGCGACCGTCATGGTGTGCCGGGCGTCGTCGACGACGGTGTCGTAGTAGCGAATCCCACCGATCAACGAGCTGCGCTTCAGGCCCGGGCTCAACCGTAGGGCGCCGGCGCGGGTCAAATGCTTTTGCGGCGGAACCGATTTCGCACCACCGAGACGGTCATAAAGGAAGATACCGGCGGCGATGTAAGGACGTTCCCACCCGCGCTTGGTGAGCGGAAACAGGAACGGCAACGGCTTGACCAGATGCGGCGCCAGCGTGGTCAGCGAAAGTTCGCGCTCGTAGAGCGCCTCGCGCACCAGCCCGAATTCCAGTTGCTCGAGGTAGCGCAAACCGCCGTGGAACATCTTCGACGAGCGACTCGACGTGCCGGAGGCGAAGTCGCGCGCCTCGACCAGCGCCACCTTGAGCCCGCGCGTGGCGGCGTCCAACGCGCACCCCGAGCCCACCACGCCGCCGCCGATGACCACCACATCGAACTGCTCGGCGCCAAGTCGCTCCCAGGCCAGCACGCGCTGCCGGGGTCCCAGCGAGGAAGCCGCCCAGGTCTGAGCGCTCCGTGGTGCTTGAATCGGGTTGCTCACGGCAGAGGACTCCTCATTGGGGAAACTCCTGTCGGTTACTCGTCAGTAGGACGTTGCTCCATCAGGCTACGTTCTTTCTTTCGAGCCTTGGTCACGCGCAGTTCAGTCCAGATCGTCGTGGGCCATCAGCCGGCGGGCGGCCTCGGTGATCGAACCCGATAACGACGGGTAAACGGCCAGCGTCTGCGCCAACTCGTTGACGGTGATGCGGTTCTGCACGGCCACCGCGATCGGCAGGATCAGCTCGGAAGCGATCGGCGCAACCACCACGCCGCCGATCACCACGCCGGTGGAGCGCCGGCAGAAGACCTTCACAAAACCTTGCTGCAGCCCCGACATCTTGGCCCGCGCATTGGTCCGCAGCGGCAACATGATCGTCCGGGCGGGCACCGAACCGTCGTCGATCATCGATTGCGGCACCCCGACGGCGGCGATCTCGGGCCTGGTGAACACCGTCGCCGCGACCGTGCGCAACCGAATCGGGCTGACGCCCTCGCCCAGCGCGTGATACATCGCGATCCGGCCCTGCATGGCGGCGACGGAGGCCAGCAGCAACAGCCCGGTGCAGTCTCCCGCGGCGTAGATGCCGGCCACCGAGGTGCGCGAAACCCGGTCCACGGTCAGGTAGTTGCCGCGCCCCAGCTCGATGCCGACCCGTTCCAGGCCAAGGCCGGCGGTGTTGGGGATCGACCCGATGGTCATCAGGGCGTGGCTGCCCTCGACGGTGCGGCCGTCGGTCATGGTGACAAGAACCCCGGCGTCGGTGCGGGTGACCGACTCCGCCCGGGCGTTCTTGAACAGTCGGACGCCGCGTTCGGCGAAGGACTCTTCCAGTACCGCCGCGGCGTCGGCGTCCTCGTATGGCAGCACCCGGTCACGGCTGGCCGCCACGGTCACCTGCACGCCCAACTCGGTGTAGGCGCTGACGAATTCTGCGCCCGTGACCCCGGAGCCGACCACGACGAGGTGGTCGGGCAAAGCCTCCAGGTCGTAGAGCTGCCGCCAGGTCAGGATGCGCTCGCCGTCCGGCTGGGCCGACGGCAGGATCCGCGGGCTGGCGCCGGTCGCGATGAGCACGACGTCGGCCTCGTGCTCGCTGGTGGTGCCGTCGGGAGCGGTGGCCTTGATGCGGTGGCGGGCCAGGCCGGGCGCGGAGTCGCACAGCTCGCCCCGGCCGGCGACCACGTGGACACCCACGCTGAGCAGCTGGGCTTTGATGTCGGCCGACTGCGCCGCCGCCAGCGCCTTGACCCGCGCGTGGATTTGCGGCAATAAGATCTTGGCGTCGTCGATGTCGATGTCGAAGCCCAGTTGAGGGGCCCGGCGCAGTTCGGTGCGCAGCCCGGTGGACGCGATGAATGTCTTGGACGGCACGCAGTCGTACAGCACGGCCGCGCCACCGACGCCGTCGGAGTCGATCACGGTGACTTGGGCCGTTTCAGGGTGCAAGGTGGCGGCGACGAGCGCGGCTTCATAGCCGGCCGGGCCGCCGCCGAGGATCACGATGCGGGTCACCACAAGCCATAACCTAACCGCGCGACGAGGCATCCCGCAGCATGGCGTGCGGTGGAAACGCTGCGAAAAGCCTGGGCGAGTACCGCTTGAGCGGGTGCCGTTTAAGCTTTTCACGTGCCGCTCTACGCCGCGTACGGGTCGAACATGGATCCCGAGCAGATGCTGAAGCGTGCACCGCACTCGCCGATGGCCGGAACGGGGTGGCTGCACGGGTGGCGGTTGACGTTCGGCGGCGAGGACATCGGCTGGGAAGGGGCGCTGGCCACCATCGTCGAGGAACCGGATTCAAAGGTGTTTGTCGTTCTTTACGACATGACGCCGGCGGACGAGAAGAACCTCGACCGGTGGGAGGGCTCCGAGTTCGGTGTGCACACGAAGATCCGGTGCCGGGTGGAGCGGATTTCGTCGGACACCACCACCGATCCCGCGCTGGCGTGGCTGTATGTGCTGGACGGCTGGGAGGGCGGCCTGCCGTCGGCGCGCTATCTCGGCGTGATGGCCGACGCCGCCGAAATCGCCGGTGCACCAGCGGATTACGTGCATGACCTGCGGACTCGCCCGGCGCACAACATCGGCCCGGGGACCAGCGCCTAGTTCTTTCGCGCGGGCGCCGGGACGTCGAGTCTGCGGTAATGGCATCCAGTCTGCGCACAGTGGCGTGGCATCCGCGTCAAACATCGCGCTGAGCGCAGGATCGCGTACAGGAACCCTTAGAAAACGGCAGCCTGCTCGACGATGTTGACCATCACGCGCAGTCCGATCGCCAGGGCCCGCTCGTCGAGATCGAACGTCGGCTGGTGCAGGTCCAGCTGGGGCCCCTCGCCCGACCACACGCCCAATCGCGCCATCGCGCCGGGAATCTCCTCCAGATACCAGGAGAAATCCTCGCCCCCACCCGACTGCCGCGTATCGGCCACCGCGTCGGGGCCGACGGCTTCGATCGCGTGGGTGAGGATCTGCGTCGAGACGTCCTCGTTGACCACCGGCGGCACGCCGCGCCGGTATTGCAGCGTGTGCTCGATCGCCAGCGGCGCCAGCAGCGCGGACACGGTCTCCCGGATGATCTCCTCGAGGCCGATCCACGTCTGGCGGCTCGCGGTGCGCACGGTGCCGGCCAACACGCCGGTCTGCGGAATGGCGTTGGGGGCTACACCCGCATTGACCGCGCCCCACACCAGCACCGTGCCGTTGCGCGGGTCGATGCGGCGTGACAGCACCCCCGGCAGCCCGGTGATCAGCGTGCCAAGGCCGTAGACGAGGTCGCCGGTCAGGTGCGGACGCGAGGTGTGCCCGCCCGGCGAATACAGCGAGATCTCCAGCTGGTCGGCGGCCGAGGTGATGGGGCCGTGTCTGACCGCAACCTTGCCGACCTCGAGCCGGGGGTCGCAGTGCAGGGCGAAGATCCGCGACACCCCGGCCAGCGCGCCGGCGGCGATGGCGTCGATCGCCCCGCCGGGCATCAACTCCTCGGCGGCCTGGAAGATCAGCCGCACCCCGACCGGCAACTCCGGCACGGACGCCAATGCCAGGGCCGTACCGAGCAGGATCGCCGTGTGCGCGTCATGCCCGCAGGCGTGCGCGACGTTGGGCATGGTCGAGGCGTACGGGGCGTCGGTTCGCTCGGCCATGGGTAGCGCATCCATGTCGGCCCGCAGCGCGATCCTGGGCTCGTGTTCGGGGCCCATATCGCAGATCAGCCCGGTCCCGCCGGGTAGCACCTTCGGGTTCAGCCCCGCGTCGGCCAACCGCTCGGCGACGAACTGCGTGGTGGCGAACTCCTGTCGGCCCAACTCCGGGTAGCGGTGGATGTGCCGGCGCCAGGCGATCAGGTCGTCGTGGTGGCCGGCCAACCAGGATTCGGCGGCGCCGGTGAGGCTCATGCCGGTGCCCCGCTATGCCTGCGCTGCTGCGCGGCCACCACCCGGTCGCGTTCACCGGGGGTCTGGGCCAGGTGAACGACCGTGCGCGCCAGCATGATCGCGCCCTCCACCACCGCGCGGTCCGCGCTGGGGCCCGCCGCGGCGGCGGTGAAGGCGCGCTGGTGCACCGTGGCACCGCCGGCGTCGACGCCGATCACCGGATGGATCCCCGGCAGCACCTGCGTCACGTTGCCCATGTCGGTGCTGCCCATCGGAAGCCTCGCCTCGAACTCGGGCGCCACCGGCTCGCGTCCGAGTCGGCGCATCTCCTCCCGGCACACGTCGGCCAGCCACTGGTCGGGTTTGAGCTCCGCGTACGCCGGTGCCGGGTTGTCGATTTCGTATTCGCAGCCGGTGGCCAGTGCGCCCGCGGCAAAGCACGCGAACATCCTGCCCTCCAGCTCTCGCAGCGAATCCGAGTCAAACGCCCGCATCGCATACTGCAACGTCGCGTGCCCAGGGATGACGTTGACGGCCTGCCCGCCGTTGGTGACGATCCCGTGTACCAGCTGCCCCGGCGCCAGTTGCTGCCGCAACACCCCGATGGCCACCTGCGCGACGGTCACGGCGTCGGCGGCGTTGACCCCCAGATGCGGTGCGACGGCGGCATGCGATTCCTTGCCGCGGTAGTCAACGGTCACCTCGGACAATGCCAGCGAGCGGGCCGCAGCGATGTCGGTCGGCCCGGGATGGAGCATCACCGCCACCGCGACGTCATCGAACGTCCCGGCCTGAAGCAGCAGCGCCTTGCCACCGCCGGCCTCCTCGGCGGGCGTTCCCACCAGCGCGACCCTCAGGCCCAGGTCGTCGGCCACCTCCGCCAGCGCCAGCGCCGTGCCCACCGCCGACGCCGCAATGATGTTGTGGCCGCAGGCATGCCCGATCTCGGGCAGCGCGTCGTACTCGGCGCATACCCCGACCACCAGCGGTCCGCTGCCGAAGTCGGCGCGGAAGGCGGTGTCTAGACCGCCCGCACGCGCGGTGATCTCGAAACCGCGTTCGGCGACCAGCGCCTGGGCTTTGGCGCAGCTGCGATGCTCCGCGAACGCCAGCTCAGGCTCGGCGTGAATGGCGTGTGACAACTCGACCAGGTCGGCACCACGGCGCCGCACGGCATCCTCGACGCTGTCCAATGCGGTGTCGGTGGGCATTCTCGCAGTATCTCACCGCAGCGCCCGACTGCTCGCGGGTTAGGCTCGCGCACTGTGAGCGACCCCGCGCCCGATCCCGACGAACTCGCGCGGCAGGCGGCACAGGTCATCGGCGAGCGCACCGGGGTCGACCGGCATGACGTCGCCGTCATCCTCGGATCGGGATGGCGGCCGGCGGTCGCGGCACTCGGCTCGCCGATCGTCGTGCTGCCCCAGGCCGAGCTGCCCGGGTTCGCGCCGCCGACCGCCGTCGGGCACACCGGCGAACTGCTGTCGGTGCGCATCGGCGGGCACCGGGTGCTGGTGATGGTGGGTCGCGTGCACGCCTACGAGGGGCATGACCTGTGCCACGTCGTGCAACCCGTACGGGCGGCCTGCGCGGCCGGGGTGCGCATCGTCGTGCTCACCAACGCGGCGGGCGGCCTGCGCCCGGACATGGCGATCGGCCAGCCGGTGCTGATCAGCGACCACCTGAACCTGACGGCTCGGTCACCGCTGGTCGGCCCGCAGTTCGTGGACCTCACCGACGCCTACGCACCGCGGCTGCGGGAGCTCGCCCGCCGGGCCGACCCGGAGCTGACCGAGGGTGTCTACGCCGGCCTGCCCGGACCGCACTACGAGACGCCCGCGGAGGTCCGGATGCTGCGGATGCTGGGCGCAGACATGGTGGGCATGTCGACGGTGCACGAAACGATCGCGGCCCGGGCCGCCGGCGCCGAGGTGCTGGGGGTGTCGCTGGTGACGAACCTGGCCGCCGGGATGACGGGACAGCCGTTAAACCATGCCGAGGTGCTCGCCGCCGGAGCCGCGTCGGCAAGCCGGATGGGCGCTTTGCTGGCCGCCGTCATCGCCCGGTTCTGACGACGTGACGCCCGAGGAATGGATCGCGCACGATCCGGACCCGACGACCGCCGCCGAGCTCGCGGCGTGCAGTCCGGACGAGCTTGCGGCGCGCTTCGCCCACCCGCTCACGTTCGGCACCGCGGGGTTGCGCGGTCCGGTGCGCGGCGGTCCAGACGCCATGAACGTTGCGGTGGTGTCGCGGGCCACCTGGGCGGTGGCGCGGGTCCTTAACGATCGCGGGCTGGCCGGATCGCCGGTGATCGTCGGGCGCGACGCCCGGCACGGCTCGGCGACGTTCGCCACTGTGACAGCCGAAGTTCTTGCTGCCGAAGGCTTTTCGGTCGTGCTGCTGCTGGCCCCGGTGCCCACGCCGGTGCTGGCGTTCGCGGTGCGTCACACCGGCGCCGCCGCCGGGATTCAGATCACGGCATCGCACAATCCGCGCACCGATAACGGCTACAAGGTCTACTTCGAAGGCGGCATCCAGATCGTCCCCCCTGCCGACCGTCAGATCGAAACCGCGATGGCCGCCGCGCCTCTTGCCGACCGGATCGCCCGCACGCCGGTCGCACCCGCCGACACCGACCTGGCCGAGCGCTACATCGAGCGCGCCGCCGGGGTACGGCGCTCGGTCGGTTCGGTGCGGGTGGCCCTGACACCGATGCACGGGGTGGGCGGCGCGGTGGCCGTCGAGACCCTGCGGCGTGCCGGATTCCACGAGGTGCACGCCGTCGGCGCCCAGTTCGCTCCCGACCCCGACTTTCCCACCGTCGCGTTCCCCAACCCCGAGGAGCCCGGCGCCGCCGACGCGTTGCTCGCGCTGGCCGCCGATGTCGACGCCGACGTCGCGATCGCGCTGGATCCCGATGCCGACCGATGCGCGGTCGGCGTGCCCACCGGGTCAGGTTGGCGGATGCTGTCCGGCGACGAAACCGGTTGGCTATTGGGCGATTACCTGTTGTCGCGCACCGACAATCCGGGGCCGCCGTGGTGGCCAGCACCGTGGTGTCGTCGCGGATGCTGGCGGCGATCGCCGCGCACTACGGTGCGACCCACGTCGAGACCCGCACCGGGTTCAAGTGGCTGGCGCGCGCCGATTCCGACGTGCCCGGCGGCACCCTGGTGTACGCCTACGAGGAAGCGATCGGGCACTGCGTCGACCCGGACGCCGTGCGCGACAAAGACGGCATCAGCGCCGCGGTGCTGGTGTGCGATCTGGTGGCGACGCTCAAAGAGCAGGGTCGTGGTGTGCCCGACGCGCTCGACGATCTCGCCCGGCGGTATGGCGTGCACGACGTCGCGGCGGTGTCGCGCCGGGTCGCCGACGCCGACGAGGCCGCCGAACTGATGCGGCGGCTCCGGGCGGCGCCGCCGAGCCGGCTGGCCGGGTTCACCGTGACCACCACCGATATCACCGACGCGCTGATCTTCACCGGCGGCGACGATGAAGCGTCCGCCAGGGTGGTGGTGCGGCCCTCCGGAACGGAGCCGAAGCTGAAGTGCTACCTGGAGGTTCGTTGCGCGGCGACCGACGACCTGCGATCCGCCCGGGACCGGGCCCGCGCGCTGCTCGAGGAACTGGTCTCCGCGGTGCGCAGCTGGTAAGTCAGCGGGGCCCGTATTGGCGATCGCCCGCGTCCCCGAGACCCGGCACGATATAGGCGATCTCGTTGAGCCGGTCGTCCACGGCCGCGGTGAACAGCCGTGCGTTCGGCGCCGCTTTCTCAAGTACCGCAATGCCTTCCGGCGCGGCCACCACACACAACACGGTCAGGTCCACCGCGCCGCGTTGGTGCAGCAGACCGATCGTGTGTTTCAGCGACCCACCCGTGGCGAGCATCGGATCGAGGACCATCACCGGCAGATCGGTCAGGTCGTCGGGCAGCGACGCCATATACCCGGCCGGCAAATGGGTTTCCTCGTCGCGGGCCACGCCGACGAATCCGACCCGGGCCTCCGGTAAGAGCGCAAGCGCCTGGTCGACCATGCCCAGCCCGGCGCGCAGCACGGGCACCAGCAGGGGCGGCTTGGCCAGTCGCACCCCGAGCGTCTCGGCCAGCGGCGTGCGGATCGGAAAGGTCTCGCGGGCCGCGTCCCGCGTGGCTTCGTAGACCAGCATCATGCTCAGGTCGCGCAACGCCGCCCGGAACCCGGCATGGTCGGTGCGCTCGTCGCGCAGCGCGGTCAGCCGGGTCACCGCCAACGGGTGGTCAACGACGCGCACCTCCACGGGATCTGACCCTATATAACGATCCGGCTTCGATTGGTTAAGGCCCTGCTGACAAGCTCGCGTCGGCGCCGTCGGCTTGCGCAATCCGCCCATATACTCCCCGAGTGCTGAGCCGAATTAGAGATCCAAGGCGGTTGATAGGCAGGGCATATCGAGCGCTCCGGCTGGTCGGTGCGGCCGCGTTGGCGGCACTGGTGGCCACCCCGCTGCTCCCCCGGGTGGGCCTGGCGGCGGCCGCGATGCCGCAGCCCGCGCACGTGGTAATCGTGGTGGAAGAGAACCGTTCCGAAGCCAGGATCATCGGCAGCAAGTCGACGCCCTTCATCAACGCGCTGGCGGCCAACGGCGCAAACATGGCCGAGTCGTTCGCCGAAACGCATCCAAGCGAGCCGAATTACCTGGCACTGTTCGCCGGCAGCACGTTCGGGGTGACCGCGGACACGTGCCCGGTCAATGGCGGCAATACTCCCAACCTGGCGTCCGAATTGCTCGCCACCGGCTACACCTTCATCGGTTACGCCGAAGGCCTGCCCGCGGTGGGCTCGACGGCTTGCAGCGCGGGCAAGTACGCGCGCAAGCACGTGCCCTGGGCCAACTTCACCAACGTGCCGCCGGCTAACTCCCTGCCGTTCTCGGCATTTCCGATGGGCAACTACGCGAACCTGCCAACCGTTTCGTTCGTCATTCCCAACAACGACGACAACATGCACGACGGCTCCGTCGCGCAGGGCGACGCCTGGCTGAGCCGCCAGCTGTCGGGCTACGCCAACTGGGCGGTGGCCAACAACAGCCTGCTGATCGTGACCTGGGACGAGGACGACGACGGCCCGCGCAACCAGATCCCGACGGTGATCTACGGCGCGCATGTGCAGCCCGGCACCTACAACGAGCAGATCAGCCACTACAACGTGCTTTCCACCGTGGAGCAGATGTACGGCCTACCCAAAACGGGCAACGCTGCGAACGCTCCCGCGATCGCCACCATTTGGGGCGCCTGACTCGATGGCCCGCTCCTTACTCGCGTCGTTCCGGCGCTCGCCGTCACCGGGCTAGCCGCTACCGGGCCTCGCGCCCTCGTCGCCCGTCGCTATTCTGTGCCGCATGGTTGCTGACCTCATGCCGATCCGCCTGAGCCTGTCCGCCGGTGACCGCTACACCGTGTGGGCACCCCGCTGGCGCGACGCCGGCGACGAGTGGGAGGCGTTCCTGGGCAAAGACGAGGACCTGTACGCCTTCGACACCGTCGCTGACCTGGTCGCATTTGTGCGTTCGGACTCAGACAACGATCTGGCCGACCACCCCGGGTGGACGGACCTCACCTCGGCGGACGCGCACGGCTTCGAACCCGCCGACGACAACCGGTTCGATCTGGTCGTTGTCGAGGAGCTGGTATCGGAGAAGCCGACCGAGGAGTCGGTGACCGCGCTGGCGGCCGCCCTGGGAATCGTCTCGTCCATCGGGTCGGTGTGCGAGCTACCGGCGGTGTCGAAGTTCTTCAATGGCAACCCCAACCTGGGCACGGTGGCCGGCGGAATCGAAGAGTTCACCGGCAAAGCCGGCCAGAAACGCTGGAATTCGATCGCGGAGGTCATCGGACGCAGCTGGGACGGCGTGCTCAAGGCGATCGAAGAGATCATCAGCACGCCCGAGGTCGATGCCGAGCTGGCGGAAAAGGCCGCCGACGAACTCTCCGAAGAACCCGAAGAACCCGAAGAGCCCGAAGAGGCCGAAGAGGCCGAAGAGGCCGAAGCCGCCGAGGAGTCCGTCGCGGAGCCGGCGGATGAGGACGACGCCGAAGCCGAGGACGACTCCGAACCCGAGTTGGACTCCGACGAGGACTCCGACGAAGACTCCGACGAAGAGGACCGCGCGGCCGGCGACACGGTTGTGCTGGGCAGCCACGAGGATTTCTGGCACCAGGTGGGCATCGACCCGATTCGGATCATGACGGGTTCCGACACGTTCTACACGCTTCGCTGCTACTTCGACGATCGCCCAATCTTCTTGGGCCGCAACGGACGAATCAGCGTGTTCGGCTCCGAGCGGGCGCTGGCGCGCTACCTCGCCGACGAGCACGACCACGACCTGGCCGATTTGAGTACCTACGACGACATCCGTACCGCCGCAACCGACGGCTCGTTGCGGGTCGAGGTCACCGAGGACAACATCTACGTGCTCAGCGGGTTGGCCGACGACTTTGCCGACGGACCGGACGCGGTGGATCGCGAGCAGCTCGATCTGGCCGTCGAGCTGCTCCGCGACATCGGCGACTATTCCGAGGAGAGCACGATAGACAAAACCCTCGAAACAGGCCGGCCCCTGGGCAAGCTGGTGACATACGTGCTGGAGCCCGGCTCGGTCGGCAAGCCCGCACCCCCGTACGCCGCGGCGGTCCGGGAGTGGGAGAAGTTGGAGCAATTCGTCGACGGGCGGTTAAGGCGCGAATAACCCGGCGTTTGACGGCCCATCAAGTCTCGCCTTTACTGGCGGCAGTATCCGCCGTTGCTCAAGGGGCGGCCAGACGGGCAGGAGAGTAAGTGTCGCTCCCCGGCATCGGCCCCCTACCCCTGTACGAGTTTCAACGTCCGGGCATGTTGCTGTTCGGCCTGGTTCCGCTGGCACTGCTCGCCGTCTACCTCGTCGTCCAGCGCCGGCGCCGGCGCCGGCTGCGCCGGTTCACCGAGGCGACGGTGCCGCAGCCGTGGTGGCGGCACATTCCGGTCGCGGTCTCGCTGCTGTCCCTGGCCTTGTTGACGATTGCGCTGGCCACCCCCACTCACGACATGCGCATCCCGCGCAACCGCGCCGTCATCATGCTGGTCATCGACGTGTCGAACTCCATGCGGGCAACCGACGTCCCGCCCAACCGCCTGAAGGCGGCTGAGGAGTCGGCCGGCCAGTTCGCCAGCCAGCTGACCCCGGGCATCAATCTCGGGCTAGTCGCCTTCGCCGGCACGCCCTACCTGCTGGTGCCGCCCACGCCGCAGCATCAGGCGACCCTGGATGCGCTGAAGAAGCTCGACTTCGCCGACAGCACGGCGACCGGTGAGGCCATCTTCACCGCCCTGCATGCGATCCAAGCCACCGCCATCGCCGGCGGAGACACCCCGCCGCCGGCCCGCATCGTGCTTCTTTCCGACGGCGGCGAGAACAAGCCGTCGAATCCCAACGACCCCCACGACGGTGCCTACACCGCGTCCCGCCTGGCCAGGGATCAGGGGGTGCCCATCTCGACGATCACGTTCGGCACCAAGGGCGGCGAGATCGAAATGGACAAGCAGCGGGTCGCGGTCCCGGTTTCGACCGACCAGATGAAGACGATCGCCAGGTTGTCCGGCGGGCAGTCCTACACCGCCACCAACGTCAGCGAACTCAACAAGAGCTACAACGCCATCGAGAACGAGATCGGGTATCGCACCGTGCCCGGTCCGGGCAGCGCCGGGTGGCTGCGCCTCGGCGTGATCGTCGCGCTCATCGCGACGGCGCTGGCCTTGTTGATCAACAGACGACTACCGACCTGACCGAACTCACCGCTCAGGAGGGCAGCCTGCTGTTCAGGAACAGGCCGGCCAGGACCGCGCCCGCCAGGACCACCGCACCGAGCACCATCCAGGCGAGGCTGGCGTCGCCCTTCACGGTCTCGTAGCCGATCTGGCGCTGCAGCGTCGAATAGACGCTCTCCAGCGATTCCAGGCTGTCGGCGTGGAACGCCTGGCCGTCGGTGATCCTGCAGATTTCCTGCAGGGTTTGGTCGTCGACGGGAACCGGAATGGTGGCGCCCTCGTACTCGACGGTGCCGTAGGGCGTGCCGAAGGAGATCGTCGATATCTGCACCTGCTGGGATTTGGCGGCCCGCGCCGCGGTGAACGCCCCCTGCGGCGCGTTGGGATCCAACGGCACGTTTTCGGCGCCGTCCGATTCCAGCACGATCCGCGCCGGTGGCGGGCCGTCGCCGCCTCCCATCACCGAGCCGACCGTGGCGATGGCCTGCAGCGCGGTGAATATGCCTTCACCAGTCGCGGTTTTCGGCATTGGCTTCAGGCTGTCGATTCCCGCCTTGACGGCCTCGCGGTTCGTCGTCGGAGCGACCAGCAGCGAGGCGTTGGCCGCGAATTCGACCAGGCCAAGGTTGATGGCCGGCGTCAGCTCGTCGGCGAACCTCTTGCCGGCCTGCTGCGCGGCGGCGAGCCGGTTCGGCGGGACGTCGTTGGAGGCCATGGATTCCGAGACGTCGATGACCAACATGACGACCGCGCGGTTGAGCGGAATCCGGATGTCGGACGTCGGCCCGGCCATGGCGGTGGTCAGCAGCGCCAACGACGTGGCAAGCAGGATCGTCGGCACGTGCCGCCACCGACCGGGCCGAATCGGCGCGACGCGCTCCAGCACTTCCATGTTGGCGAACCGCAGCACCCGCCGGCGGCGGGCGTATTGCAGTGCGACATAGCTCCCCATCAGCAGCAGCACCGCCAGCAGGAACAGGAAGAACCAGGCGTTCTGGAAGCCTGTGAGTGACACGGGGCCCAGCAGGGGCAACTTCATGTCCAGCCACACTATTCGTGAAATGTCTGGGCTGCATCGCCCCCGCTCGCCGCAGTCAGCCGGCGACCAGGTCGCGGCGCTGGGTGAACTTGATGTCGAGGCTGCGCAGGTAGGTCTGCAGACCGGCGTCCTGGACGGGGATCAGGTGGGCGGGCTCGTCGGTCTCGTTGTAGTGGGCGTGCCACATGCCCGGCGGTGTGGTGAAGGCGCCGCCGGCCTGCCAGTCCACCCGGATGGGGTCGACGATGTCGCCGCGCTCATCGAGGCGGGTGCCCAGCAGGGTGTAGCAGCCGCTGGGTGGCGCATCGAGGATCAGATCCAGCGCGACCGACTGGTGCCGGTGCGGGCGCTGCTCCTGATTGGGCGGCAGCACGCCGAACATGGCCCACAGCACGTGGGTGATGGTCAGCGTCTGCTCCTGGTCGGAGTTGGCCAGCAGCACGCTGACCCGGCTCTTGTCGTTGGCGCCGGGGCGCGCGGCGATCTCCTCCAGCTTGGCCACCACGTCCGACCGGCGGAACTTGGTCGCGCGGAACCGCGGCTGGGTCGCCTCGGCGCCCAGGTAGCGCAGCAGCGGCTCGTCGTGCACCCAGTACATGGCCGCGTCGGCGTCGGCGTAGAACACCGTGTGCGTACCGGCGGGAAGGGTCAAGAAGTCGCCTTTCTCCCACTTGACCAGGCGACCGTTGACCGCCGCAAAGCCCCGCCCGTAGAGCACGTAGAACAACTGCGAGGTGGCGTTCGGGCTGGTGTCAACCTGCTCACCGGCGCGGATGCGCAGGAAGTTGGCCAACAGCGCGGGGCTGGTCGCCGCGCCGCTCTTGATGCCCAGCTCCTCGGACAAATCCAGCGGAATCACGCCGGTCGGCGCGTCCAGGTAGGTCTCGGGACCGAACCGCTTGATCGGGACCTGCGGCGCGTATCCCGAGCCGATCGGGTTGGCGGCCTTCGAGTACTCGAAATAGCGGGCCGAGCTTTCCCAGTCGGCCCAGTCTTCGAATCGGCCCTCGAACCCGTACTCGGCCACGTTGGTCATTGGCGCCGGAACCGTCGGGTCCAGGTTCGGGATCAGCGACGCTTTTGCATTCGCGGTGGTCATGGTGGGTATCCTTTCGGTGAGATGCGTCTTGCATCCTTAATGTATCTATCTTGTATCTCAGTGTCAACTGGCGGCGAATCCGCCCCTCCCGGCCCAAGCCGGGGTACGGTCGTGCTGGTGGGATACGACTTAGCTACAAGGGTTGGCTACAGGGAAAGGCCGCGGTGGCTGCCAAAACGACGGACCCACGACCGGGCACGGCCAAGGACCGCGCACTCGAGTACGTGAAAGCTCAGGTACTCACGGGAGCGTTTCCGGGCGGCGAACTGATCAGCGAGGGTGACGTCGCCACCGCGCTGGGGATGTCGCGCACCCCGGTGCGTGAGGCGTTCCTGCGGCTGGAAGCCGACGGGCTGCTTCGGCTGTATCCGCAGCGCGGGGCCCTCGTCGTTCCGGTTTCGCCGGACGAGGCCCGCGCCGTCATCGAGGCGCGGCTGATCTTGGAGGAGTTCGCGGCGACCAAGGTGGTGGGCCGCGGCCCCGCCGCCGGCGCCGCGGTGTTCGGGCGATTAACCGGCGAGCTGAAACGGCAACGCGACGCCGCGGCCATCACCGACTGGCGAGAATTCCTAGATGCCGACCGCGCCTTCCACGACGTCACCCTGGAAGAGTCGGGGAACGCCATTCTGTGCGGGTTCTACTCGTCACTGCGTGACCGGCAGATGCGGATGATTCGCGAGTCGGCCCTCGGCGATCCAAATCGGATGACGACGATCATGGACGAGCATCGCGCCATCGCCGAAGCGCTGCGCGACGGCGATCTCAAGCGGACGCTGCGGGCGATACGGACCCACCTCGCCAGCACGATGCGTGCCATTGGCATCGCCGGCGAGCCGTCCCTCGAACATTAAATGCATGTAGAGGTAACACCACTTGCTGAAAACCTTCTGGACGGGCTGGCGTGACGAGCAACTCTCCGACGGCACGGTAACTCATGGAAGACACGCCCCTAGATTGCCGGTCTAAGCTGAGGCTGTTGCGGCGCTAGCGATCGCCGCCGTCGGGTTGTACCGCCTTCGACGGCGCAGAAGAAGGCGTCGAGATCGAGGTGCAGAATCGTTCGAGTCATATATTCCATTATCGCCGGATCAAAAAGAATTGCACGATTTTAAAGCTGGGCAGATGGTTGTGGAGCATAAAATTATGTTATGCTCATGAAATATTATTGTGGTGTGGATTTTTCTCTAAGCACATCGTAGAACAGTCGATAGATGCCAGGTTGGAGGAATTCAATGCCGATTTTCATGGATCGCCACATAGTACAGGGCGCTACGGATGATGCAGTCCAAGCCGCACACCAAAAAGACCTCGAAATTCAGGATAAATATCACCTGCGGTTCTTGACTTACTGGTTTGACAGTCGAGACTGCAGTGTCTTTTGTCTGGTTGACGGGCCTGACGAAGAGACTATCCGCAAAGTCCACAGTGAATCACACGGGCTGATCCCAAGCGAGATTATCGCGGTTGATCTGAAAAATGTGGAGGCGTTTCTGGGCCGTAGTGCCGACCCCGAACCGGAAACGACCGCCTCTGGCGAAAAACGGCTGCACTTCGACAGCGCTTTTCGCTGCATCATGTTCACTGATCTGCAAGATTCAACCGCCATGTCCCGCAAAATTGGCGATACCGCCGCGTTTGAGTTGTTAGAACAGCACGACAAAATCATCCGCAAGGCGCTGGAAGCCAATCATGGCCGCTATATCAAGCATACTGGCGACGGCATGATGGCCGCCTTCACCGATGTCGCCAGTTCGGTTCGCTGCGCCATCGACATCCAGCGGGCTTTTCAGCAGTTTAACGGCGCCAATCCCCGCTTGCCGCTGCATGTGCGAATCGGGCTAAATGCTGGCGAGCCCGTCGAACGCAACGATGATTTGTTCGGGATGACCGTTCAACTGGCGGCGCGGGTATGCAGCCATTGCGAACCGGAGCAGGTGCTGGTTGCCGGGATCATTTTTGAGCTGTGCAAGGGGGAACACCTGGATAGCGCCTTCAGTGATATAGGCAAAGCCCATTTTAAAGGCTTTGAACACGCGATCCAGCTTTACCAGATCGACTGGCGGACTCCGCCTGTCGAAAACGCCTGAAACTCATTGGCGCTTGACGACATCCCCCCAAAAGAATGCGGCGGAATCGATGTGGAGAATGGTTCGCGTCCGCCTCGCAGGTGGGTACCCGATCACGCGGGCCGCGCGATCATTGCCTGCTTGCGTGACGGGACCGTGGCCATGGAACTTATCGACTGGGGCTCACCGGAGGACGCCGCCGAGGCCGACGGGGTGTTATACAAAGAGCCGTGCTCCAGAGATTACGTCGGCAGGCATCTCCGGAATACGGCCACGAACCGTACTGAGTGGAGAATCACGCGCCGTGTGAACCGGTGCGCCTAACCGTAAGGCACCCCCCGCGGATCACGATGCGCGTGGAATCCATTTCACGTATCCGCTTAAGCGAGAGTCGTGCGGCTCGCATCGACAAGGCCGGCGAGAGGCGTTCCAGGTACCACAACGCCTTCCACCAGGCCGGCACCACAATGATCGCGTCGCCGCGGAACACGCCACGAAGGGCGCGCTCGGCGAACCTTTCGGGTGCCATCGGCCGGAACGGCTCCCAGAATTTGAGTAGTCCCTCGTCGCTGATGCCGGTCTTTGTCATCCGTCCGTACTTGCCGCCGGTGAGGATCGGGGTCCGGATCGCGCCCGGACACAGCACCGACACCTGCACGCCGTGGCGCTCGCCCTCCACCCGCAGCACTTTGGAGATCGCGACGACGGCATGTTTGGCGGCGGTGTAGCTCGCCGAGCCGGGGGTGGCGACGAGACCGGCCATCGAGGCCGTGTTCACGATGTGGCCGGCGTGCTGGCGGATCATGACCGGATACACGGCCTGGATGCCGTGCACCACACCGCGCAGGTTCACGTCGAAGACGTCATTCCAGTCATCGAGCGTGTAAGAGTCGACCTCTCCTCCGACCCCAATGCCGGCATTGTTGAACAGATAGTCGATCCGCCCGGATTGCTGCACCGCCTCAGCGACGGCGTGCTCAAACGATGGGTAGTCGCGCACATCGAGCTCGATCGCATGCGCCTTTGCGCCACCACTATTGAGGCGTTGCGCCAACTCCTGCGCCGCGCCGATCTGACGATCGGCGATCCAGACCTCGGCGCCCCCGTCGACCAACTTGGTCGTCAACGCGGCGCCGATGCCGGACGCGCCGCCGGTAACGAACGCAATCTTCCCCGACACACTCGACGCCATTGGGGAAGGATAATCGCTAACGCTAACCGCCGATCAGGACCGCATACCGCGGCTTGATCACATCGTCGATGATGGCCAGCCGCTCGTCGAACGGGATGAAAGCCGACTTCATCGCATTGATGGTGAACCGCTCGAGGTCGCTCCACCCGTACCCGAAAGCCTCTACCAATCGGTTCATCTCGAGGCTCATCGAGGTGTCGCTCATCAGCCGGTTGTCGGTATTGACGGTCACCCGAAAGCGCGTGCGGGCGAGCAGATCGAACGGGTGCTCGGCGATGCTTGCGACCGCGCCGGTCTGCACGTTGGAGCTGGGGCACAGCTCCAGTGGAATTCGCTTGTCCCGCAATATCGATGCGAGCCTGCCCAACCGGACGTCGCCACCTTCCAACACGTCGATGTCGTCGACGATGCGCACCCCGTGGCCGAGCCGGTCGGCGCCGCAGAACGCGATCGCCTCGTGGATGGAAGGCAGCCCGAACGCCTCGCCGGCGTGAATGGTGAAGCGCGCGTTGTGGTCTCGCATGTATTCGAAAGCGTCCAGGTGCCGCGTCGGCGGGTTGCCCGCCTCGGCGCCCGCGATGTCGAACCCGACCACTCCCTTGTCCCGGAATCGGATCGCCAGCTCGGCGATCCTCCGGGACACCGCGGCGTGCCGCATCGCGGTGACCAGCAGCCGCACCGTAATCGCGCGGCCCGCCGCGGCGCAGGCCTTCTCGCCGGCGGCGAAACCCTCCAGCACGGCGTCGACGATCTCGTCGAAGGACAGCCCGCGGTCGATGTGCAGCTCGGGAGCGAACCGCACCTCGGCATAGACCACGGAATCGGCGGCCAGGTCTTCCACGCACTCGTAGGCGACGCGGTACAGCGCATCGGGCGTCTGCATCACCGCCACCGTGTGCGAAAACGGCTCCAGGTAGCGCTCCAGCGAGCCGCTGTGCGACCGGGTGCGGAACCACGTCGCCAGCTCGTCGACATCGGTGGCGGGCAGCCCGTCGTAGCCGGTCTGGCCGGCGATGTCGACCACGGTGGACGGGCGCAGCCCACCGTCGAGGTGATCGTGCAGCAGCGCCTTGGGCGCCTTCCTGATCTTTTCCAGATCCAGTGTCGTCACGTGGCGATCCGATCGATGATCACGGGCCCCAGCGCGGGTGGTGTGTCGCCGACGCTGAAGCCGCCGTCCAGCTCGGCCATCGCGGCGGCGAAACGTTCGGGGGCATCGGAGTAGAGGGTAAATAACGGCTCGCCCGCGGCCACCGGCTCCCCCGGGCGGCGGTGGATCTTGATTCCGGCACCCGGCTGCACCGATTCGCCCGGACGGGATCTACCCGCGCCGAGCCGCCAAGCCGCCAGCCCCACCGCCATCGCGTCGATATCGCCCATTGTGCCGCCCCGGCCGGCGATCACGGTTTCCGAACACGAACCGATCGGCAACGGTACCGACAAATCACCGCCCTGGGCCGCGATGAGCCGGCGGAATCGGTCCATCGCGGTGCCGTCGCGCAGCGCCTGGGCCGGATCGCGATCGGCGATCCCGGCGAGCTCGAGCATTTCCGCGGCCAGCCGCAAGGTCAGCTCCACGACGTCCGGCGGCCCGCCGCCGGCCAGCACCTCCAGCGACTCTGCGACCTCGAGCGCGTTGCCGACGGTCGCGCCGAGCGGGCGGTTCATGTCCGTCAGCAGCGCGCGGGTGGGCACCCCGTGCGCCGCGCCCAGCTCGACCATGGTGTGCGCGAGCTCGCGGCACTGCGCCTCCGAGGTCAGCAACGCTCCGGAACCGACCTTCACGTCGAGCACCAGCGCGCCCGCACCCTCGGCCAGCTTCTTGCTCATCACCGAGCTGGCGATCAGCGGCAGCGACTCGACGGTCGCGGTGACGTCGCGCAGCGCGTACAGCTTGGCGTCGGCCGGCGCCAGCTCGCCGGCGGCGAAGATGGCCGCGCCCACATCCAGCAGTTGGTCACGCACCCGCCGGCTCGACAGTTCGGCGGTGAACCCGGCAATGGATTCCAGCTTGTCCAGGGTGCCGCCGGTGTGGCCCAGCCCACGGCCCGCCGCCTGGGGCACGGCCGCGCCACAGGCGACGACGACGGGCACCAACGGGATCGTGATCTTGTCCCCGACCCCGCCGGTGGAGTGCTTGTCCACGGTCGGCAGATCGCTGAAATCCAGGCGCTCACCCGACGCCAGCATCGCCGCCGTCCACCTGGCGATCTCGCCGCGGTCCATGCCGCGCCACACGATCGCCATCAACAGTGCCGACATCTGTTCGTCGGCGACGCGGCCGTCGGTGTATGCGTCGATGACCCAATCGATGGCGGCGTCGGACAACCGCCCGCCGTCGCGCTTGGTCCTGATCACCGTCGGCGCGTCGAATGCCGCGTCGAATGGGAAGTCGGTCAAGGACGGTCCCGGGGGAGGTCGGCACCGAAAGCATCGGGCAACAGGTCGTCAAGCCGGCGCGGCCCGGCGGGGTGGTCGATCAGCAGCTCGGGGCCGCCATGCTCCAACAGCACCTGACGGCATCGCCCACATGGCATGAGTGCCGATCCCTGCCCATCCACGCACGCCAGCGCCATCAGCCGGCCCCCACCGGTCGAATGCAGGGCGCACACCACGCCGCACTCGGCACAGAGACCAAGACCATATGAGACGTTCTCCACATTGCATCCGGTGACCACGCGGCCGTCGTCGGCCAGCGCGGCCGCGCCCACCGGGAATCGCGAGTACGGCGCATAGGCGCCCGCTGCCGCCTGGATCGCCTTGTGCCGCAGCATATTCCAATCGACGTCAGCCATATCGCAACCCCGCTCACCCATGGGCCGACTTGAGCCAGCCACCCTACCCTGACACGACACTTCGCTTGACCGACTGTTGGGCGCAACCAGCAACCTGGCAGGTTAGGCTGAACTGCCCGGCTTGAGTGTCGTTCAACGTCCAAGAAGGCGGTGAGGACTGAGTGAGTACGCAGGCGACAACCGCGGATCCGGCCACAGCTAGATCATCACCCTCGCGCAAGCGGCGACCACCCCGGACCCTGTACCGGGGGGATCCGGGAATGTGGTCGTGGGTGTTGCATCGCATCACCGGCGCGACGATCTTCTTCTTCTTGTTCGTCCACGTCTTGGACACCGCTCTGGTCCGGGTGAGCCCGCAGGCCTACAACGAGGTGATCCAGACCTACAAGACCCCGATCGTGGGCCTGATGGAATTCGGCCTGGTTGCCGCGGTGGGATTCCACGCGTTGAACGGGATCCGGGTCATCCTGATCGACTTCTGGTCGCAGGGCCCGCGCTACCAGCGGCTGATGTTGTGGATCGTCGGCGTCGTGTACCTGCTGTTCATGGTTCCGGTCGCGGTGGTGCTGGGCATCCACATGTGGGAGCACTTCCGATGAGCAGCCCCGACCTTCAGCTCGGCCGCGGCCAGACGGCACCGGTCAAACAGCGCTTCTACGACCGACCCGCCAGCCTGGACAATCCACGGTCACCGCGGCGCCGCGCCGGGATACCCAACTTCGAGAAGTTCGCGTGGCTGTTCATGCGGTTTTCCGGGATCGCGCTGGTGTTCTTGGCCCTCGGGCACCTGTTCATCATGCTGATGTGGGAAAACGGCGTCTACCGCATCGACTTCAACTATGTCGCGCAGCGCTGGCACTCCCCGTTCTGGCAGATCTGGGACATGGCGCTGTTGTGGTTGGCGCAGTTGCACGGCGCCAACGGGCTGCGCACCATCATCGACGACTACAGCCGCAAGAACTCCACCCGGTTCTGGCTCAACAGCCTGCTGCTGTTGTCGGTGGGGTTCACGTGTCTGCTGGGCACCTACGTGCTGGTGACGTTCAACCCGAACATCTCGTGAAAGCCGAACATCTCGTGAAAGGCGACCGGTGATCCAGCAACACCGATACGACGTGGTGATCGTCGGCGCGGGCGGTGCCGGGATGCGGGCGGCCGTCGAGGCCGGCCCACGCGTGCGCACCGCGGTGCTGACCAAGCTCTACCCCACCCGCAGCCACACCGGCGCGGCCCAGGGCGGGATGTGCGCCGCGCTGGCCAACGTCGAAGACGACAACTGGGAATGGCACACGTTCGACACCGTCAAGGGCGGCGACTACCTCGCCGACCAGGACGCCGTGGAGATCATGTGCAAGGAAGCCATCGACGCGGTGCTCGACCTGGAGAAAATGGGGATGCCGTTCAACCGCACCCCCGAGGGCCGCATCGACCAGCGCCGCTTCGGCGGCCACACCCGCGACCACGGCAAGGCCCCGGTGCGCCGGGCCTGCTACGCCGCCGACCGCACCGGCCACATGATCCTGCAGACCCTCTACCAGAACTGCGTCAAGCACGACGTGCAGTTCTTCAACGAGTTCTACGCGCTGGACCTGGTGCTCACCCAGACCCCGAGCGGGCCGGTGGCCACCGGCGTGGTCGCCTACGAGCTGGCCACCGGCGAGATCCACGTCTTCCATGCCAAGGCCGTGGTGATCGCGACCGGCGGTTCGGGCCGGATGTACAAGACGACCTCCAACGCGCACACCCTCACCGGCGACGGCATCGGCATCGTCTTCCGCAAGGGACTTCCATTGGAGGACATGGAGTTTCACCAATTCCATCCGACCGGCCTGGCCGGACTGGGCATTTTGATCTCCGAAGCCGTCCGCGGCGAGGGTGGCCGGCTGCTCAACGGGGAGGGCGAGCGCTTCATGGAGCGCTACGCCCCGACGATCGTCGACCTGGCACCGCGCGACATCGTCGCGCGCTCGATGGTGCTGGAGGTCCTCGAGGGCCGCGGCGCCGGACCGCACAAGGACTACGTCTACATCGACGTCCGCCACCTCGGCGAGGACGTGCTGGAGTCCAAGCTGCCCGACATCACCGAGTTCGCCCGCACCTACCTGGGCGTGGACCCGGTGCACGAGCTGGTCCCGGTTTACCCGACGTGTCATTACGTGATGGGCGGCATCCCGACCACGGTCACCGGACAGGTGTTGCAGGACAACACTTCCACCGTCCCGGGCCTGTACGCGGCCGGCGAGTGCGCGTGCGTGTCGGTGCACGGCGCCAACCGGCTGGGCACCAACTCACTGCTGGACATCAACGTCTTCGGCCGGCGGGCGGGGATCGCCGCCGCCAGTTACGCGCAAGGCCATGACTTCGTCGAGATGCCGCCGGACCCCTCGGCGATGGTCGTCGGCTGGGTGGCCGACATCCTCTCCGAGCACGGCAACGAGCGCGTCGCCGATATCCGCGGCGCCCTGCAGCAGACGATGGACAACAACGCCGCGGTGTTCCGCACCGAGGAGACGCTTAAGCAGGCGCTCACCGATATCCACGCTTTAAAGGAACGGTATTCCCGAATCACCGTGCACGACAAGGGGAAACGCTTCAACAGCGACCTGCTGGAAGCCATCGAGCTTGGCTTCCTGCTGGAGCTGGCCGAGGTCACCGTGGTCGGTGCGCTGAATCGCAAGGAGTCCCGCGGCGGGCATGCCCGCGAGGACTATCCGAACCGCGACGACGTCAACTACATGCGTCACACCATGGCCTACAAGCAGGGCACCGATCTGCTCAGCGACATCGCCCTGGACTTCAAGCCCGTCGTGCAGACCCGCTACGAACCCAAGGAACGGAAGTACTGATGACTGCAGGCGATGCTTTAGATCCTGAAGTCGAGCCGCAGGTCGAGACTCTGGAACCGCCCCTGCCGCCGATCCCCGACGAAGCGGTGATGGTGACCGTGAAGATCGCCCGGTTCAACCCCGACCAGCCCGAAGCCTTCGCGGAAACCGGTGGCTGGCAGAGCTTTCGGGTGCCCTGCCTGCCGAGCGACCGAATGCTCAACCTGCTGATCTACATCAAGAGCTACCTCGACGGGACGCTGACCTTCCGGCGATCCTGTGCCCACGGGGTGTGCGGCTCCGACGCCATGCGGATCAACGGCGTCAACCGGCTGGCCTGCAAGGTGCTGATGCGCGACCTGCTGCCCAAGAGTAGGCCGGGCAAGCCCCAAAAAGCATTGACCATCACGGTCGAACCGATCCGCGGGCTGCCGGTGGAGAAGGACCTGGTGGTCGACATGGAGCCGTTCTTCGACGCGTACCGGGCGGTGAAACCGTACCTGGTCACCACCGGCAACCCCCCGACGCGCGAACGCATCCAGAGCCCAACCGACCGCGCCCGTTACGACGACACCACCAAGTGCATATTGTGCGCGTGCTGCACCACCAGTTGCCCGGTGTTCTGGAGCGAGGGCCAGTACTACGGCCCGGCGGCGATCGTCAACGCGCACCGGTTCATCTTCGACAGCCGCGACGAGGCCGCCGCCGAACGCCTCGAGATCCTCAACGAGGTCGACGGAGTGTGGCGGTGCCGGACCACGTTCAACTGCACCGAATCCTGCCCGCGCGGCATCGAGGTCACCAAGGCGATCCAAGAGGTCAAGCGCGCGACGATGTTCTCGCGCTAAGCGTGCCGTTCGGCGGCCTCGCAATACTCGCCACGGGAGTACCGCGCCGCCACCCCCACATCGTCTGCGAATGCGATAGCGCATGCGATCGCTTTTGAAAGTCACCTATCGGTGCCGAGCGGCCCGGGGGCCGTCACGCTTTTGCGGACCGTCTCGTCTAACGGTTATGACACAGAAAACCCGCATCGAGCCCCTGCCACCGAAGCGCGCCGGACTGCTGATCCGAACCATGTATCGGGTGGCCAAGCGGCGCTACGGGCAAGTCCCCGAACCGCTCGCCGTGGTCGCGCATCACCGCAGGCTGACGGTCGCCAGCGCCATACACGAGACGATGGTCGACCGGGCGTCGAAAACCTTGCCGACGAGCGTGCGTGAGCTGGCGGTGTTGTGGACCGCGCGCCAGATCGGCTGCTCGTGGTGCGTCGACTTCGGCTCCATGCTGCAGCGCCTCGACGGCCTCGACATGGAGCGCCTGAAGGAGATCGACAGCTACGCCACCTCACCGGCCTACACCGACGACGAGCGCGCCGCCATCGCCTATGCCAACGCGATGACCACCGACCCGCACACCGTCACCGACGAGCAGGTCGCCGACCTCCGGGCCCGGTTCGGCGACGCCGGGGTGATCGAGCTGACCTACCAGATCGGGCTGGAGAACATGCGGGCGCGGGTGAACGCAACACTGGGCATCACCGAGCAGGGCTTCAATTCCGGTGACGCCTGCCGCATTCCGTGGGCCGACGAGATCACCGACGCAGCTCACGCAGCGGAGAGCCGGTGAACTTGTCGGGGTTGGCGATATCCCATAGGGCGCAGACCTTTCCGTCTCGCACCGTGATCGCCGTGATCCGCGGCATCATCTCCCAATACCCGTCGCTGGCGGGGCGCCCGGCCGTGTAGATACCCAGTTCGCCGTTGACCAGCCCCAGCTGGCTCGCCGAAAACATCGCCGGGCCATAGCGTTGCGCCAGGCCGAACATGAACCGGACCACCTTGTCCGACCCGTTGACAACCCGAACGGCCGTCGGCGCCTTGCCATTCGAATCACCGGTGAAGCTCACGTCCGGATGCAACAGCGCCACCACGGCCTCCACGTCGCCGGCGGCCATGGCGGCCATCAGCCGGCCGACCACCTCGGCGTGCGAGGGATCCGGTTCCGGAGGCGGCTGCGCGGCCACGGCCTTGCGGGCCCGCGACGCCAGCTGCCGGGCGGCCGCCTCGTTGGTGCCCAGCACCTCGGCCACTTCGGCGAAGGGCACGGCGAACCCGTCGTGCAGCACGAACGCGACCCGCTGGTCGGGGGACAGGCGCTCCAGCACCACCATCGCCGCGAACCGGGCATCCTCGTTGGCCACCACGACAGACAGCGGATCCGCGTCGTCAAAACCGGTGACCACCGGTTCGGGCAGCCAATTGCCGGTGTAGGTCTCGCGACGATGCGCGGCCGACCGCAACCGGTCCAGGCCCAGCCGACTCACCACGGTGGTCAGCCAGGCCCGTAGGTCGGCGATGGTGTCGCGGCCGCCGGCCGAGTCCCAGCGCAGCCACGCGTCCTGGACGATGTCCTCGGCATCGGCCACGGTGCCGGTCAACCGGTAGGCGACCGCCATGAGATGCGGCCGCAGGGCTTCGAATTGGCTGACCTGCTGCGCTGAGGTCATACCGCGAGCCTAACGCTACGCTCGCAAACAACATGACTGGCAACCTCTGGCTGCACTTCGCCCGGCACGGCCCGGGCATCACGCCGCCGATCATCACCCGGGGCGAGGGTGTGACCATCTTCGACGATCGCGGTAAGCGCTACCTCGACGCGCTGTCCGGACTGTTCACGGTGCAGGTAGGACACGGCCGTACCGAACTCGCCGAGACCGCCGCCCGGCAAGCGAGCACGCTGGCGTACTTCCCCTTGTGGGGATATGCCACCCCGACCGCGATCGAGCTCGCCGAGCGCCTGGCGCGCTACGCCCCGGGCGACCTTAACCGGGTGTTCTTCACCACCGGCGGCACCGAGGCCGTCGAGACCGCATGGAAAGTTGCCAAACAGTACTTCAAGCTCACCGGCAAACCCGGTAAGCACAAAGTGATTTCGCGGTCGATCGCCTACCACGGCACTACCCAGGGCGCGCTGGCGATCACCGGGCTCCCGCTGTACAAGGCCCCGTTCGAGCCGGTGACGCCCGGCGGCTTCCGGGTGCCCAACACGAACTTCTACCGCGCTCCCGAACGGTTCACAGCCGGAACGGATGCCGATATCAAAGCCTTCGGGCAGTGGGCCGCCGACCGGATCGCCGAGGCGATCGAGTTCGAGGGACCCGCGACCGTCGCCGCGGTCTTTTTGGAACCGGTGCAAAATGCGGGCGGCTGCATCCCGCCTCCCCCAGGCTATTTCGAACGGGTACGCGAGATCTGCGACGAGTACGACGTGCTCCTGGTCTCCGACGAGGTGATCTGCGCCTTCGGCCGGATCGGGTCGATGTTCGCCTGCGACGACTTCGGCTACGTGCCCGACATGATCACCTGCGCCAAGGGCCTGACGTCGGGCTATTCACCGCTCGGCGCGATGATCGCGAGCGAGCGGTTGTTCGAGCCGTTCAACGACGGCAAAACCATGTTCCCGCATGGCTATACGTTCGGCGGCCACCCGGTGTCGGCGGCCGTCGGGCTGGCCAACCTGGACATCTTCGAGCGCGAGGGTCTCAACGATCGCGTCAGGCAGCACGCGCCCGGCTTCCGCGCCACGCTGGAGAAGCTGTACGACCTGCCCATCGTCGGCGACGTGCGCGGCGAGGGGTACTTCTACGGCGTCGAACTGGTCAAGGACAAAGCGACCAAACAGACCTTCAGCGACGAGGAGTGCGAACGGCTGCTGCACGGCTACGTGTCTCCCGCGCTCTTTGAGGCCGGGCTGTACTGCCGCACCGACGACCGGGGCGACCCCGTGGTCCAGCTGGCGCCGCCGCTGATCAGTGGGCAACGCGAGTTCGACACCATCGAGTCGATCCTCCGCGGCGTGCTTACCGAAGCCTGGAAGCGGCTCTAAAGTCCCGGCCATTCTAAAATCCCCGCCATGGCGCGCAAACCAAGCATCGACCCGGTCCGGTGGCAGCCGCCACCGGTCGACCCGTTGCCGGATATGCCGACGGCGAGCACTACCGTCGTCCCGCTCCCTGGGAATGGACCCGAGGATGTCGTCGTCGACACCACCGGGCAATTGTGGACGGGTCTCGGGGACGGTCGCATCCTGCGGATTGCACCCGACAGCGGCGAGCCCACAGTCGTCGCCGACACTGGCGGGCGACCGCTCGGTCTGCACATCGCTCGCGATGGCCGAGTCCTGGTCTGCGACAGCCATCGTGGGTTGCTCGCCCTCGACCCGGCCAGCGGCACGCTGGACGTGCTCGTCGAATCGGTCGATGGCAGACGGCTCAAGTTCTGCTCGAATGTCACCGAAACACCCGACGGCACAATCTATTTCACCGAGTCGACGAGCGACTTTCATTTCGAGCACTTCACCGCCCCGATCGTGGAAGCACGCGGACGCGGCGGCTTGTTCCGGCTCGACGTGGACGGAACCGTTAGCACGCTGGTGGACGGACTGTACTTCGCCAACGGGGTGACGCCGACGGCCGATGCGTCGGCGTTGGTATTCGCCGAGACACAGGCGCGCCGGCTGTCGAAGTACTGGCTGACCGGGCCGCAGGCCGGATCGGTGACACCGTTGGCGGTGAACCTGCCCGGAATGCCCGACAACCTGTCCACCGGTGCCGACGGCCGAATCTGGACCGCCATGGTTAGCGAGGCAAGCGCGGCGCTGGAATGGCTGCTGCCGCGGGCCCCGATCATCCGCAAGTTGGTGTGGCGACTGCCCGATCGGCTGCAGCCGCAGATCAACCCGGAGATCTGGGCGGTCGCGTTCGATCCGGACAACGGTGCGCCGGTCGCCGGTGTGCGCACCAAGCATCCGGACTTCGGCGCCGTCACCGGCGTGGTCGAGGCGGCCGGCAAGCTGTGGATGGGCACGATCAGCTTCCCGGCCGTCGCTCATGTGGACCTGGCGGCCACCAAGCTGTAAACCACCAAGCTGTAAACCACCAAGCTGCAAACCACCAAGCTGTAGCGCTAGCCGGAGACGGCGAGGATCCGCTTGACCTCGTAGGAAGCCAGCAGCACCTCCCGGGAATGCGCCGCGTTCGGGGTGTTCGTTATCCGCGATTGGGCGTTGCACAGCCAGGTGAGCGCCGACTGCAGGTCGGCATCGGGTGTCGCATCGCGATGCTCCTTCAGCTCCGCCAGCACGCGGTCGGCCCCGGAGCCCCGCACCTGCGCCCCCTTCTCGACCTGCTTGAGCAGATGTTCCAGCGATCGCGGACCATCGTCGTCGCGCCGCCACTTCGACCAAAATCGATTGTTTGGAATGGCACACCCTTTGGAGATCGGCGGGGAAATTAATTGCTGTCACGCTGACCGCATGCTCAGCGTAGTGGTTCGACCGGGCCCGTGGTCGCCGCCGGTCGCCAAATTTTTAACTTCTGCCCCACCAGTCACAGCGCGGCTCCCGGGAATCGGGCGCTTGATCGCCTACTCTGCACTCACCATGGCCCGCTCAAGAGCTCTCTCACGTTCCGCATCGTGCCTGGCAGCAGCCGTTTTCGTGATCGCCGCACCGGTAGCGGTCGCGGCGCCGATCGCGCTCGCCGAACCCGGCGCCGGCCCCAATGCGGGGCCGCCGGCCTGCCCGTACAGGGTCTCCACCCCGCCCGCGGTGGATTCCTCGGAGGCCCCCACAGCGGGTGACCCGCCGATCCCCCTGGCGGTGCCCCCGAAGCCGGTCGGCGGCGAGGCGATGGGCAGCTGCGGCATCGTCGCCGCGCCCGGTACGGCGCCGCTGCCGGGCGACGTGTCCGCCGATGCGTGGCTGCTGGCGGATCTGGACAGTGGCGCGGTCATCGCGGCCAAGGACCCGCACGGGCGGCACCGCCCGGCCAGCATCATCAAGGTCCTGGTCGCGATGGCATCCATCAATGCGCTGCCCCTCAACAAGCCCGTCCAGGGGACCGACGAGGACGCGGCCGCCGAGGGCACCAAGGTCGGCGTCGACGCCGGCGGCGTCTACACCGTCGTCCAGTTGCTGCACGGGCTGCTGATGCACTCCGGCAACGACGCCGCCCACGCGCTGGCCATGCAGCTGGGCGGGATGCAGGAAGCGGTCGAGAAGATCAATGTGCTCGCCGCCAAGCTCGGCGGCCAGGACACCCGGGTGGCGACGCCGTCCGGGCTGGACGGGCCCGGCATGAGCACCTCGGCCTACGACATCGGCCTGTTCTACCGGTATGCCTGGCAGAATCCCACTTTCGCCGACATCGTCGCGACGCGTACGTTCGACTTCCCCGGGCACGGCGACCACCCCGGCTACGAGCTGGAAAACGACAACCAGCTGCTCTACAAGTACCCCGGCGCGCTGGGCGGCAAGACCGGCTACACGGACGACGCCGGCCAGACCTTCGTGGGTGCGGCCAACCACGACGGACGGCGGCTGATGGCGGTGCTCCTGCACGGCACCCGCCAGCCGATCGCCCCGTGGGAACAGGCGGCCCATCTGCTCGACTACGGGTTCAGCACGCCGCTGGGCACCCAGGTCGCCACGCTTATCGAGCCCGATCCCTCGCTGCTGACCACCAAGCGCGACAGCGCCGTGGACCGGCAGAGCAATGGCGCCCAGGCCGCCGGGCTCATTCCGTCGGCGGACGCCCTGCCGGTGCGGGTGGGCGTGGCCGTCGTCGGAACCATCGTCGTGTTCAGTCTGATCATGGTCGCGCGCTCGATGAACCGCCGGCCCCAGCACTAGGGCCTAAGCACTAGTGCCCGCAGCACTAGGTCAGAGCGCCGGGCCATTGACCGGCCATTGACCACCCAAGTTTGCTGTGGCACCGTCTCTGAGGTGACTGCAGCCCTGTATGAGGACGCCGGCCTCCTACTCGATGAAAACGGAATCACTATCCGCCGCTACTACTTCCCGATGGGCGGTCCGAAGCGAATCGCCTTCACGGACATCCAGGGCGTCAAGTCCGAGAAGCTGACGGGGCTTTCCGGCAAGGGCCGCTTCTGGGGGGCCTCCGACCCGCGCTACTGGTTCCCCCTGGACCTTCGGCGCGGAAGCAAACCGACCCTGCTGATCCTCGACGTGGGCGCCCGGGTGAAGCCCTGCATCACCCCCGAGGATCCCGACCGCGTCCTCGAGCTACTGCGCGCCCGGGTGCCGGTCAGCTGACCGCGCTGTCGCGGCGGGGATTGCTGGTTGGGCTGACCGCCGCCAGCATCGGCGTCATCTACGGTTACGACCTGTCCATCATCGCCGGCGCGCAACTGTTCGTCACCGATGACTTCGGACTCACGACACGGCAACAAGAACTGCTGACGACGATGGTGGTGATCGGCCAGATCGCCGGGGCATTCGGTGCCGGCGTACTCGCCAACGCGATCGGGCGAAAAAAGTCGGTGGTGCTGATCCTCGTCGCTTACGCGATGTTCGCGCTGCTCGGTGCGCTCTCGGTCTCGCTGCCCATGCTGTTGACGGCACGGTTCCTGCTGGGTCTGACAATCGGCGTGTCGGTGGTGGTCGTCCCGGTATACGTGGCGGAATCGGCTCCGACCGCGGTGCGCGGATCGCTGCTGACGGTCTATCAACTGACGATCGTCAGCGGCATCATCATCGGCTACCTGACCGGCTACCTGCTGGCCGGCACCCATAGCTGGCGATGGATGCTGGGGCTGGCCACCGTGCCCGCAATGCTGCTGCTGCCGTTGATGATTCGGATGCCCGATACGGCCCGTTGGTACCTGTTAAAGGGGCGGGTCGACGACGCCCGCCGCGCGCTGCTGCGAGTGGAGCCCAACGCAAACGCCGACGAAGAGCTCGCCGAGATCGGCCGGGCGTTGGGCAGCGAAGGCTCGGCCGGTCTTCGAGGCGGTTTCTCCGAGATGCTGCGACCGCCGTATTTACGGGCCACCGCGTTTGTCGTGGCGCTCGGCTTTCTGATCCAGATCACCGGCATCAACGCGATCATCTATTACAGCCCGAGGATATTCGCAGCCATGGGCTTCACCGGCAATTTCGCGCTCCTCGGGCTGCCGGCACTGGTGCAGGTCGCCGGTTTGGCGGCGGTGTTCACCGCGCTACTCCTCGTCGACCGGCTGGGCCGGCGCCCAATCCTGTTGTGCGGCATCGTCATGATGATCATCGCCGATATCGTGCTGATGGCCGTGTTCGCCCAGGGCCTCGGCGGCGCGGGACTGGTTTTCGGGTTCGCCGGCCTGATCGTGTTCATCTTTGGCTACACCATGGGTTTCGGCTCCCTGGGCTGGGTGTACGCCAGCGAGAGCTTTCCGTCCCGGCTACGGTCCATCGGGTCGAGCACGATGCTGACCTCCAACCTCGTTGCCAACGCGATCGTCGCCGCCACGTTTCTGACCATGCTCCATTCGCTTGGCGGCGCAGGAGCTTTCGCGGTATTCGGGGCGCTTACGATCGTCGCTCTCGCCGTGGTCTACCGGTATGCGCCGGAGACCAAGGGCCGCCAGCTCGAGGAGATAAGGCAGTTCTGGGAAAACGGTGGCCGGTGGCCCTGATCCGCGCGGGGACCATGGTTCTTCGACGGCGTGGTCTTCGACGGCATGGGATGGTTGGCGACCTCCGGTGGGCGGGTCGACGCCTGCGGCGCCGGCCCGCCGCCCGGCCCGGTCGACAGGGACTTCCCCGATTGCACTGTGGTTCCCGGCTTTGTCGACATGCATGTGCACGGCGGAGGCGGCGCCTCGTACACCGACCCGATGGCACCGACCACGATGGCATCGCCGAGGCCGCGGGATTTCACCTGCGGCATGGCACCACCACGACGCTCGCCAGTCTGGTCACCGCCTCGCCCGCGGACCTGATCGCCGGTGTGCGCGCGCTCGCCGCAGCTTCCCGACACGGCACCGTCGCGGGCATCCACTTGGAGGGGCCGTGGCTGAGCCGGGCCCGCTGCGGGGCGCACGACCCCACCCTGATGCGTGATCCCGACCCCGCCGAGATCGACGCGGTGCTCACCGCCGGCGACGGCGCGATCCGCATGGTCACGCTGGCGCCCGAGTTGCCTGGAGCCGACGCGGCAATCCGACGTTTTGTCGACGCGGGAGTCGTTGTGGCCGTGGGGCATACCGATGCGACCTACGAGCAGACCCAACAAGCCCTTGCCGCGGGCGCCGCGGTCGGCACCCATCTGTTCAATGCGATGCCGCCGCTGCACCACCGCGAGCCGGGACCCGCGCTGGCGTTGCTGCAGGACCCGAAAGTGACCGTCGAACTCATCGCCGACGGCGTGCACCTGCACCCGGCCGTTGCGCACGCGGTGATCCGGGCCGCCGGGCCCGAGCGGGTCGCGGTGGTCACCGACGCCGTCGCCGCGGCCGGTTGTGGGGACGGAGCGTATCGGCTTGGCGCGGTGCCGATCAACGTCGTATCCGGCGTGGCGCGGGTGCAAGGAACGTCGACGATTGCCGGGAGCACCGCCACGATGGATCGGCTGTTCCGCAGCGTGGCTGCTGCCGCCGGCCTGGCCGCCGCCGTGCAGGTGACCTCCGCGACACCGGCCCGGGCCCTCGGCCTCGAGCGGGTGGGTAGCCTGCGGGCCGGCTATGACGCCAATCTTGTTGTGCTCGATCGTGATTTACAGGTCGCGGCCGTCATGGTGCGCGGCGACTGGCGGGTGGGCGGGCAGACGACCGACTAACGGATCCAGCGGGTCAACCGCGAAAATGCCAGCGCCCCAACGGCTCCCAGGGCTACTGCGGTCAGGGTCTGACGGGCGCTGAGCCCCTCGTCCAACTGGACCCGCGGGGCGATGATCGCCGGCGGCGGAGGGGCGACGGGCTTGGCGTGCGGATCACCGGAAGCGGTTGCGGCCCAGGCGGTCGCGAACAGGACGAGATACGCCGTGATGTAGGAGAACACCATCAAGCCCAACACCGGCCCGAACGTGGCACCCGCCGGGCTGCGCAACACTACCCGTAGGTAGATCGACGCCACCTGTTTGAACAGCTCGAACCCGATCGCCGCCAGCAACCCGGCCCGCATCGAGTCGACCAGGCTGACCTTCTGTCGCGGTAGCCGCGCGATCATCCAGGTGAAGAGCATCCACTGCACCAATAGCGAGATCAATATCGAGAAGAGCCTGAAGAGCCAGTCGAATACCGAGAACTCAGGTATGCCAAGCCATTTCAGTACCGCACGCATCAGTGATTCATGGCCGAGCGCGGTGAGGCCCAGGGTTGCGATGATCACCACGAACGTCATCACCATCTCGGCCAGGTCGGATATTTTGTTGCGGACGAAACCCGGTGAGTCGAGATGCTGCTCCCACCACATCTCGGTCACCGCCGCACGAAGGTGTGACATCCAGCTAAGGCCGGCCCAGGCCGCCGTGGCCAGGCCGATGATACCCACCGACGTCCGCGCGTCGATCGCAGAATTCATCAAGTCGACCAGCTGCCGCCCCAAACCGCCGGAAACCGAGGACCGGACGTGGTCGTCGATGGACCTCAGCAGCTCCGGCCGCCGGGACAGCATGAACCCGACCACCGCGAAACTTACCATCAGCAAAGGAAATAACGCGAAGATCGTGTAGTACGTGAGGCCGGCCGCAAAGAAGCCGCCATTGCGGTCGTCGAAGCGCTCGTAGGCGCGCATGACATGGTCGAACCACTCAAACCGGGCCCGGAGCCGATCGAGGATCCCTGGCTTGGCCGGTTCGCTCATCTGAAACCTATTCCCGTTGCGGAAGGAACCCTAATCGATCGTAGACCCGCTGAACGGTCTTACTGGCCACATTCTGGGCTCGCTGGGCCCCGGTCGCCAGCACCGACTCCAATTCCGTGGGATCGGCCATCAATTCGTCGACCCGCGCCTTGATCGGGCCGACGAACTCGATGACGGCTTCGGCGGTTTCCTTTTTCAGATCGCCGTAGCCGCGCCCGGCGTAGCCCTCGACGAGCTTGTCGACGCCGACCCCGGTGACCGCCGACTGGATGCTCAGCAGGTTGGACACCCCCGGCTTGGCGTCGGTGTCGAAGCGGATCTCGCGCTCGCTGTCGGTCACGGCCGAGCGAATCTTCTTGGCGGACAACGCGGGATCGTCGAGCAGGTTGATCAACCCAGCATCGGTGGCCGCCGACTTGCTCATCTTCGACGTCGGGTCTTGTAGGTCGTAGATCTTGGCGGTGGCTTTGGGAATGAGCACGTCGGGAACCACGAAGGTGTCCGGGAAGCGGGCGTTGAACCGTTGCGCAACGTCGCGCGCCAGCTCAAGGTGCTGGCGCTGGTCCTCACCCACGGGCACCAGATCGGTGTCGTAGGCCAGCACGTCGGCGGCCTGCAACACCGGGTAGGTGAACAGGCCGACGGTGGTCGAGTCGCTGCCCTGACGCGTCGACTTGTCTTTGAACTGCGTCATCCGGGATGCCTGCCCGAAGCCGGTGAAGCAACCCAGCACCCACGCCAACTGGGTGTGCGCGGGCACGTGGCTTTGCACGAATACGGTGCTGCGGGCCGGGTCGATCCCCAGCGCCAGGTACTGGGCCGCGGTGACCAGCGTCCGGCGTCGTAGGGCCTCGGGATCCTGCGGAATGGTGATGGCGTGCAGGTCGACCACGCAGAAAAAGGAGTCGTGGTCGTCCTGCAGTGCGACCCACTGGTTGATGGCACCCAAAGCGTTTCCGAGGTGAAGCGAATCGGAAGTGGGCTGCACGCCGGAGAAAATCCGGCTGGATCCGGTAGCGGTGCTCATGATGTCCCGTATCTTTTCACGCGTGGTTCCCCGGCCTAAAAGGCCCGTGCAAGGCCGGGGCCCACCGGCCCTTGCTTGCGGTACCGGCGGTACCGCCTTTAGTGTCGGCAGTATGCGCAACCGCCCGCCGATCCACCTTGGCTCCGGGGAACCGGTCCTGCTGCTGCATCCGTTCCTGCTGTCCCAGGCGGTATGGGAGGACGTCGCGCAGCAGCTGGCCGACACCGGCCGCTACGAGGTGTTCGCCCCGACCATGGCCGGCCACAACGGCGGGCCGTCCCCCGGCAGCTGGTTCCTGTCGTCGGGGGTGCTCGCCGACCACGTGGAGCGCCAGATGGACGAACTGGGCTGGCAGACCGCCCACATCGTCGGCAACTCACTGGGCGGCTGGGTCGCCTTCGAGCTGGAGCGACGTGGGCGGGCGCGCAGCGTCACCGGCATCGCCCCGGCCGGCGGCTGGACGCGATGGAGCCCGGCCAAGTTCGAGATCATCGCCAAGTTCCTCCTGGGTATGCCGCTGCTCGTGCTCGCCTGGATGTTCGGGCCGCGGCTGCTGCGCCTGCCGTTCAGCCGCCGATTGGCCACCTACGCGATCAGCGCATCGCCGGACGGGGTCAGCGAGCGCCAACTGAACGGCATCATCGACGATGCCGCGCACTGCCCGGCCTACTTCCAGCTGCTGGTCAAGGCGCTGCAGATGCCCGGCCTGCGGGAGCTCGCGCTGAACGCCGTCCCGGCGCACCTGGTGATCTGCGAAAAGGATCGGGTCATCCCCGCACCCAGGTTCAGCCGGCATTTCACCACCCACCTGCCGGACGCAAGCCTCCAGGTCACCAAACTCGAGAACGTGGGCCACGTCCCGACGTTCGAGGCGCCGGAACGCATCACCGGGGTGATCACCGACTTCATCGAACAGTGCGGCCCGAAGGACTCGGGCCGGCGCCAATCCACCGGCTAGCGCACCCTAGTTAGCAAGGCCCTAGTTAGTGAGGGCCTTCTCCAGGTTCTCGGCGATGAAGTTGAGGAATTCCTCGCTGTTCTGCCACTCCTGGTCGGGACCGATGAGGACGGCGAGGTCCTTGGTCATCTTTCCGCTCTCGACCGTGCCGATGACGACTTCTTCCAGCTTGTGCGCGAAGTCGATCACCTCCGGGGTCTTGTCCAGCTTGCCGCGGTGGTCCAGTCCGCGGGTCCAGGCGAAGATCGAGGCGATCGGGTTGGTCGAGGTCGGTTTGCCGGCCTGATACTGCCGGAAATGCCGGGTGACGGTGCCGTGCGCGGCCTCGGCCTCGACCGTCTTGCCGTCGGCCGTCATCAGCACCGACGTCATCAGTCCCAGCGAGCCGTAGCCCTGCGCGACGAGGTCCGACTGGACGTCACCGTCGTAGTTCTTGCAGGCCCACACGTAGCCGCCCTCCCATTTGAGGCAGGCCGCGACCATGTCGTCGATCAACCGATGCTCGTAGGTCAGCCCTTCGGCTTCGAACTTGTCCTTGAATTCCTCTTCGTAGATGCGCTGGAACTCGTCTTTGAACATGCCGTCGTAGGCCTTGAGGATGGTGTTCTTGGTGGACAGGTACACCGGCCATTTGGCGTTCAGGCCGTACGTCAACGAGGCCCGCGCGAAATCGCGGATGGAGTCCTTGAAGTTGTACATCCCCATCACGACACCACCGTCCTCGGGGATGGACACCACCTCGTGCACCATCGGCTCGCTGCCGTCGGCGGGCGTGAAAGTAATTACCACCGTGCCCGGCTTGTCGACCTTGAAGTTCGTCGCCCGGTACTGGTCACCAAAAGCGTGGCGGCCGATGACAATTGGCTTGGTCCAGCCCGGAACCAACCGCGGCACATTCGAGATCACGATCGGCTCGCGGAAAATGGTGCCCCCCAGAATGTTCCGGATGGTCCCGTTGGGCGACAGCCACATCTTCTTCAGGTTGAACTCCTGCACGCGGGCCTCGTCGGGGGTGATGGTCGCGCACTTGACGCCAACGCCGTGCTTCTTGATGGCATAGGCCGCGTCGATCGTCACCTGGTCGTTGGTGCGGTCGCGGTGCTCGATGCCCAGGTCGTAGTAGTCCAGATTGATGTCGAGATGCGGCAGGATCAGCATGTCCTTGATGAGCTTCCAGATGACGCGGGTCATCTCGTCGCCGTCGAGCTCTACTACCGGGCCTTTGACCTTGATCTTGGCTTCATTCTTGGCGTCATTGGACATCTGCGTCCGAATCCTCCAGCCGTTGCAAGCTTGGGCGAGCAGTTGCTCCACAGGCCAGCGTACAAGCAGCCTTCACCCTGCTATTAGGACCGGCTCTGAGGCCCTGCTCGAAGGCAAGGTCAGCGGTCCCATTGGCCGGTCCCATTGGCGCCGAATCGGCGCCATGCGATAAGCTGCAAGTCGGTCATGAGCGCCAGCGTCAAGCCCCGGCTTGCTGGCCGGCAACCCTCCAACCGCGGTGGGGTGCCCCGGGTGATGACCAGGTTGAGTAGCCACCGGCTATCCGGCAAGCGCGGGTCCGCCATGACGGGCCCCTGAGCAGACAGGGAAACGTGATGTGCATTCGACCAGCTCAGTCGCGTCTCATCGTGTGTCGGCGCTAACCAACCGCGGCCCCGACACCCGATTCACACCCCTCGACAGAAAGCACCGCACGTGACTGACAGCACTACCGCTACCGATCCCGCGACCGATCCCGCGACCGATCCAACCGCGCATTGGTCGTTCGAAACGAAGCAGATTCACGCCGGCCAGAGCCCGGACGCTGCCACCAACGCCCGCGCCCTGCCGATCTACCAGACCACGTCCTACACCTTCAACGACACCGCGCATGCCGCGGCCCTATTCGGCCTAGAGGTGCCGGGCAACATCTACACCCGGATCGGCAACCCGACCACCGATGTCGTCGAGCAGCGCATCGCCGCGCTGGAAGGTGGCGTGGCCGCACTGTTTTTGAGCTCCGGGCAGGCGGCCGAAACGTTCGCCATTTTGAACCTCACATGTGCCGGGGATCACATCGTCTCCAGCCCGCGCCTCTACGGCGGCACCTATAACCTGTTCCACTATTCGCTGCCCAAGATCGGGATCGAGGTCAGTTTCGTCGAGGATCCCGACGATCTGGATTCGTGGCAGGCCGCGGTGCGACCGAACACCAAGGCGTTCTTCGGCGAGACCATTTCCAACCCCCAGATCGACTTGCTAGACACCCCCGGGGTCTCCGGGGTGGCCCACGCCAACGGCATTCCACTGATCGTCGACAACACCGTCGCCACGCCGTACTTGATCCAGCCGTTCAGCCAGGGCGCCGACATCGTGGTGCACTCGGCCACCAAGTACCTGGGCGGGCACGGTTCCGCGATCGCGGGCGTCATCGTCGACGGCGGCACCTTCGACTGGACGCAAGGCCGTTTCCCCGGATTCACCACGCCCGACCCCAGTTACCACGGCGTGGTATGGGCCGAGCTGGGACCGCCCGCATTCGCGCTCAAGGCGCGGGTGCAACTGCTGCGTGACCTTGGTTCGGCCGCTTCGCCTTTCAACGCGTTCCTGGTGGCCCAGGGCATCGAAACCCTGAGCCTGCGAATGGAGCGCCACGTCGCCAACGCGAAACGCGTCGCCGAGTTTTTGGCCGGACATGACGGCGTGCTGTCGGTCAACTATGCGGGGCTGCCCGGCTCGCCATGGTATGAGCGATCAAAGAAGCTGGCGCCCAAGGGAACTGGAGCAGTGCTGGCGTTCGAGCTGGCCGGCGGCATCGAGGCCGGGAAGGCGTTCGTGAACGCGTTGCAGTTGCACAGCCACGTGGCCAACATCGGCGACGTGCGATCCCTGGTGATTCACCCGGCGTCGACCACCCACGCCCAGCTGTCCCCCGACGAGCAGCTGACAACCGGTGTCAGCCCGGGGCTGGTGCGGCTGGCCGTCGGCATCGAAGGCATCGACGACATCCTGGCCGACCTGGAGCTCGGGTTCGCCGCGGCACGGAAATTCGGTGCGCCGGCCCAAGCGGGCGCGGCCGGCGGCGACCCGCAGGTCGTGGCGGCGTTCTGAGGGGCTATGACATGACGATCTCCGACGTGCCCACCCAGACGCTGCCCGCCGAAGGCGAAATCGGCTTCGTCGACATCGGCTCGCTGACCACCGAAAGCGGTGCGGTGATCGACGATGTCTGTATCGCCGTCCAGCGCTGGGGTGAGTTGTCGCCGGCCCGGGACAACGTGGTGGTGGTCCTGCACGCGCTCACCGGCGATTCGCATATCACCGGGCCCGCCGGCCCCGGGCATCCGACGGCCGGCTGGTGGGACGGGGTGGCCGGTCCGGGTGCACCGATCGACACCAACCGCTGGTGCGCGGTGGCCACCAATGTGCTGGGCGGCTGCCGCGGCTCCACCGGGCCCAGCTCGCTTGCCCGCGACGGAAAGCCCTGGGGCTCTAGGTTTCCGCTGGTGTCGGTGCGCGACCAGGTGGAGGCCGACGTCGCCGCGCTGGCCGCGTTGGGTATCAACCGGGTTGCCGCCGTCGTCGGTGGATCCATGGGCGGCGCAAGGGCTTTGGAATGGATAGTCGGCCACCCGGACGGGGTCGGGGCCGGGCTCCTGCTCGCGGTCGGCGCACGTGCCACCGCCGACCAGATCGGCACCCAGACCACTCAGATCGCGGCCATCAAGTCCGACCCGAACTGGCAGGGCGGCGACTACCACGGCACCGGGCGGAAACCCGATGCCGGGCTGACGGTCGCCCGCCGCTTCGCCCACCTGACCTACCGCGGTGAACTCGAGCTCGACACCCGGTTCGCCAACGACAACCAGGGCGACGAGGACCCGGCGAACGGCGGCCGCTACGCGGTGCAGAGCTACCTGGAGCACCAGGGCAACAAGCTGTTGGCCCGCTTCGACGCGGGCAGCTATGTCATCTTGACCGAGGCGCTGAACAGCCACGACATCGGCCGTGACCGCGGCGGGGCCGACAAAGCGCTGCGCGGCTGCCCGGTGCCCGTCGTGGTCGGTGGTATCACCTCCGATCGGCTCTACCCGCTGCGCTTGCAGGAAGAGCTGGCCGAGTTGCTGCCGGGCTGCACCGAACTGCACGTCGTCGACTCCGTCTGCGGGCACGACGGCTTCCTGGTGGAATCCGAGGCGGTCGGCGACCTGATCCGCAAGACCCTCGAGTTGGCCGATGGGAAGGGCGCGTGCCTTAGGTGTCCAAGGTGACCCGTTCGAAGCACGACCGCTCCCTGTCGTTCGGCTCAGCGGCCGCCGCCTACGAGCGTGGCCGCCCCTCCTATCCGCCGGAGGCGATTGACTGGCTGCTACCGCGCGGCGCGCGTCACGTGCTGGACCTGGGCGCGGGCACCGGCAAACTGACCACCCGGCTGGCGGAGCGCGGCCTGGACGTGGTGGCCGTCGACCCGATTCCCGACATGCTGGAAGTGCTGCGTGCCTCGCTGCCGGAAACCCGTGCGCTGCTGGGCACCGCGGAAGATATTCCGTTGGAAGACAACAGCGTTGACGCCGTGCTGGTCGCCCAGGCCTGGCACTGGGTGGATCCGGAGCGGGCGATTCCCGAGGTGGCCCGCGTGCTGCGGCCGGGAGGACGGCTCGGGCTGGTGTGGAACACCCGCGACGAACGGCTGGGCTGGGTGCGCGAACTGGGCGAGATCATCGGTTCCGATGGTGACAGGGGCCGCTTCGACGTGACGCTGTCCACCGCGTTCACCGCGGCGGAGCGCCATCAAGTCGAGTGGACGAATTACCTTACGCCGCAAGCCCTGATCGACCTGGTGGCTTCTCGCAGCTACTGCATCACCTCGCCGACCGAGATCCGCACCAGAACACTCGACCAGGTGCGTGAGTTGCTGGCCACCCACCCGGCGCTGGCGAATTCGACCGGCTTGGCCTTGCCCTATGTCACCGTGTGCATCCGGGCGGCGCTGGCCGGCTGAAGTGCCTTAAGAAGGGGTAATCGGCAGGCCGGAGGGATCACGCCCTTTATAGAGCATCGGCAGGTAGGTGGCGAGGAAGCCCTCGATGTCCCGACCGTGGTCCACCACCCAGCTCTCGTTCTGCGGATGCGTCAAGATGCGAAAACGTTCCTGCTGGATGGCGGCAACGACCTGATCACCGACGTCTTCCGGCTGGATCGCGTGTAGCAAGTGGGGCGGGAAGTTGATCCACCGCGGGTCGTCGATCCCGACCATGCGTGCGGTCTCGCCGATGTTGGTGGCCACCAGCTCCGGGCACAGGACCGAAACCCCGATGCCTTTGGGCCGAAGATATAGATGCAGGCCTTCGGTGATGCCTACCACGGCGTGTTTGGCGCCGATGTAGGGGATGTTGTCGTAGCCGTGGGCGTACAGGCCCGCGATGGACGCCGTGTTGACCATCCAGCCATGGCCCTGCTCAAGCAGGATGGGTACGAACGCGCGGATGCCTCGCACCACGCCGAATACGTTGACGTCGAACAGCCACTGCCAGTCGCTCATTGGGACTCGCTCCGGCGGGCCGAGCAGCGCCACGCCGGCGTTGTTCATGACGACATCCACTTTGCCGAATTCGGCGACAACCAGTCGCGCCAAGTCGTCGACGTCGGCATCGGAGGTGACGTCGCATCGAACCGCCAGCGCCTTCTGCCCGATCTCGGCCACCGCCGCGACGGTCTCGTCCATCCGCTGTTGGTGAATGTCGCCGATTACGACATCGGCCCCAGCCCGCGCCAGCGCCAGCACGGTGGCCCGACCAATGCCGGACGCACCGCCCGTGACAACCGCAACCGCGCCGGAAAGTTCCACCGTCCGCGAACCCCTTCCAGACCCCCTTGTGGGCTAGCCGAGTGGGCTAGCCGAAAGCGTAGCTGGCCAGCCGACGGAGATTAGGCTGGCTCATCGTCGTCGTCGTCATCATCCCCGTCCTCGTCGCTGTGGCGGAGGAGTTTTTCGGGGTGCCAGTAGGTGTTGGTTCGGGTTTGGCCGCGGTCGAGGTGTGGGGGTGGCTCCCGCTTGCGGGGGAGTGTGGGGGTGGGATCCATTCGGTTTCGCCCTTGGCGTTTTTGCGGGTGCTCCAGCCCCCGGGTTGGATGATGCGGTGTTGGGTGCCGCAGCCGAAGGTCAAGCGGCTGCGCCGGACCTGCCAACGGTGCCGATCCACCTCCCGGTTAGAGGCCGCGTTGAATCCGGCTGCGCCAGTGGAGAATCTGCGCCTCGATGAACAGCGCAACTGCCGGTATTCCATCGATCCGCGCGATTACTTGACGTTGTGCCAACGCTGCCACTACCGCATGGATCACGGGCTGCGCACCTCGTGCGCCCGAATCCAGCGGCGGCGGCGAAACGCTCCATGCTGCAACATATGCGGCGAGCCGATGATGGCCGGTCAGCGGGGGGCGCACCTGGGCTGCGCAGCAGGCACTGCATCGTGGGTCAGTTGATGCATTGTGCATCAGCCGCTGTGGGAACTGAAACAACGGTTCAGTCGGCGCGTTAAGGCTGCGCCCAAGCAGACCCCGACCAAGCGGACCGGCAAGTGACTTCTGGGCGGCGGTTTCTCGCGGTTACCGCGGCTGCGATCCGGCCATCCGGTAGCGCGCTACGCAGTGCCTCCAGGGCGCGGGTGTCTGGGCCGGATTCCGGCGATGTAACAAGATGGCAGCAATTTAAGCGCAGCGGCGGCGCTACCGTCCCAATTTGACGATCGTCTCGCAGCATTAGCAAATGCTATCAATTGCTATCAATCCAACACCGCAAGGAGTTTGACGAATAAAATGCCCGATCTGAAATTAATCAAGTTTCACGTGATCACTTAGCAGAAAGTTGGTGAAGGTATGTCAATGAATAAAATCTGGCTAGTTCCGATAACGGTATCTAGTGCGATTTTCATTTTCCCGCCAGCGAGGGCTAATGCCGGTTTCTGTGATTATCCAGCTGTAACCACCGCATCAACCACTTTCCTTGTCAGCGGTGCTTACTGTGATTGGCCTACTGAAATCAATGGATCACATATGCACTGTGAGCAAGCGGGCGTGGCTGTTAACGGTGAGGCGAATATTGGCGGCCCAGCCACTCTCGGCCTTGGTGGCGCTGGTGCCGGCGGTCTCAGTTGCACATGGCGGTGCCCCGACAACAGCATGGCACCGGCACCAAATCCCCCTGGCGCTTGGAAATGGTATATTACGGTTCCTGTTCCGAATGCGTGCAAAGATCATATGGACCCGGCTGGATTTTCGAGTGCACCCGTTCTTCCCGGTGAAGGTATGCCAGTTCCGGCACCACCTCCCGCAGCGGTAGGGCCAGGAGAACCGTTACCACCGCCGTTAGCACCGACAACAGAGCTTCCTTAAGCTATAGGAAAAGATGGAAAATGCCGCAGCGTGCTCGGAGGCCAGGCCCACGAATCGCTCGCCCGCAAGGGTGAGACGATGACCACCGCCCGCATGGCGACGTACGCCTACGACCAAATCGACCAGGCCCGAACAGAACTCGAACATACTGGCTGAATGCCCCGTCAGACACACCGCTGGCGTGCAGAGCGTGACAGGCGGGCACGTTAGACTGTCCCTAACGTCCGTCTTCAAATCAACGGCACTGCAAGGGAGTTCACACTATGACATTTCCAGGTACTGCATCAGCACGGCGCGTTTACCCGCCGCAGGTTCCCGGCTTCAACGCTGACGTTGGTGGCGCTACATCCGTCGAACACGGCCTGCGGACTCAGGTCGCTGCCAGGGGGCAGAACATCGACTGGCGCGGAGCGCATCCCAAGGGAATCGATCCCGACATCCTCAAGGACAACGCCGGGGCCGCCTGACCAGCAATTTCGCTTAGGGTGCATGATCGTAACATCCATTGGCGTAGAGCACGATTCGCTGTGCCGGGGAGGCGAGTCGTTTGGTGTGATACAGCGCCAGGGTTTTGCCCTTGTCGAAGATCGCCAAATAGTGCCGGGCGTGGCGGGCCAGGCGGATCACATCGCTCATCGGCAAGATGCTGCCCCCGCCGGTCAGTCCCTTACCGGCGGCGGCCTGCAACTCCGTCAGGGTGGTAGTGACGATGATCGAGGCCGGCAGCCCATTGTGCTGACCGAGTTTTCCCGACGCCAACAGCGCGCGCAGCGCAGCGTTGAGTGCATCGTGTTGGCGTTGGGTCTGGCCGCGGGCGTCTTTATCGATCGCCTCCTGCGACGGTGGGCCGTCCACGGTGGGCGTGTCGTCGTTGGGGTTGCACATCCCGGGGGCGGCCAGCTTGGCCCACACTGCTTCCAGGGTGGCGCGCGCCTCAGGCGTCAGCCAGCCCCGCAGCTGCGACATCCCATCCGGGCCCTGGCTGCCCAGCATCAGGCCGCGCCGGCGCGCGCGGTCCTCGTCGCTGTAGGTGCCGTCGGGGTTGAGCGCATCGGCCAGCGTGTCGGCCAGTGCGGCCAGCTGTTCGGGCCGGTACTGGGCGCCTTGGGTGGCCAGCTCGGCTTCGACCTGCTCGCGGGTGCGCGGCATCCACCCAGCCGGGCAGCTGGTGATAGAACCGGCGGATCACGCTCACCTGCCCGGTACCGAGCTTGCCCTCGCGTTGTGCGGCGGCGGTGGCCGCCAACACCGGCGCCAACGGCTCGCCGGACAGTGCGTGGCGCGGTCCCAGATCGGCGGCCTCTTTGATACGCCGGGCGGCTTCGGCGCGGCTGATCAGCGTCGCCTCGGCGATCGCATGCGAGAGCTTGCCGCCCAGCTCTTCGGGGGTGGCCTGGCGGGCAACGGCATTGATCAACGGATGCTCGAGGGCCGGTATCCGGCGGCGCAGCCGCTCGAAGCGCTCCAACAACGCCAACTGCTCTGGTGTGGTCAGCGTCTGGCAGTCAAACCCGAGCACCCGATCGAAGGAGGCGTCCAGCCCATCAAGAGCCGCCGACAACGCCTCCCGATCAACACCACCGCCAGCCGTAACCCGAAACTAACCAAGCCCACCGACAAAAAACGCCGCCCAGAAACCACTGAAGCCAAAGTGGCAGAAGTTATTTCGTCAGAAGTTGAGCCCGCGGAAAATAACTCGATCGGACGATTCGAGCCAAAGTAGAACAGTAGCCCCCGACCGAAAGCTGTTGTACCGCTGGATGAGCGGAGCCCGGGGTGCGACGTCGCCGACCGCACCCAATAACCGATGGCTTCGCCGCACAGCCCTTACGAAACGCTTATTGTGCAAACCTTTATCCCACCGTGTCGTAAATGTGACAGTAATAGATCAGAGTTCCTAATGTGATTTGAGTGTCACAAGTGCACTCAGAGACAGACGGGGGACTGGCATGAAGGCACTGGTGAAAACGCGCGAGTGGATCTGGTTGTATCGCCACCAACCCCTGACCATTCGCCTGCTGACCATGGGCGCGGCCCTGCTCACCGCCGCCGCGGCATTCGCGGCGCCGGCCGAGGCAGACGGAGTCGACGACAACTTCATCGACGCGCTGAACCACGCCGGCGTCGAGTTCGGCGAACCAGGCAACGCGATGGCCGTCGGCCAGTCCATCTGCCCGATGCTCGCCCAGCCGGGCGGGAATGTCGCCGCCGTCGTGGCAAACGTGAGCCACCGGGGCATGTCACCACAGATGGCGCAGATGTTCACCACGATCGCGATTCAGATGTACTGCCCGCAGGAGGTTGCGAACATCGCCAACGGCAACCTGTCCATGCCCCAAATCCCGGGTATGCCGGGGCAAATCCCGGGCATGCCAGGGCAAATCCCGGGTATGCCAGGCCAAATCCCGGGTATGCCAGGCCAAATCCCGGGCGTGCGAGGCCAAATCCCAGGCCTGCCAGGAATTTAGCCGGTACCCAGCGGGTCGATGGTCCACGCGATATAGACCATCGCCGCCGCGACCGTCGCGGTTGTCACAAAGTCGATGCCCTTGCTGCGGACCACCAACAGGCCGGCCCGCTCCTCGGACAACGCCAACCGCAGTATCGAGGCCACGCCGACTCCGATACCGATCAACAGGGAACCGCGACGCCAGAAGTTGGCCCCCACCAACACAAAAGCCGCAACGAAGATCAGCACGACCAACAGGATCGGCCATTGGGCCCCGAACACCGTCCCGGCCGACCCCCGCCGAATGGCCCGCGCGCTCACTGCCGCTCGGCCAGCTCGACGACGTTGGTCAGCAGGAACGCGCGGGTCAACAGGCCCACGCCACCGGGATTCGGTGACACGTGGCCGGCCACCTCCCACACATCCGGATGGACATCGCCGACGAGTCCGTTCTCGGTGCGGCTGACGCCGACGTCGACGACCGCGGCGCCCGGACGCACCATGTCGGCGGTGAGCAGATGCGGCACGCCGACGGCGGCCACGATGATGTCCGCCTGCCTGGTCAACGCGGGCAGGTCACGAGTTCCGGTGTGGCACAACGTCACCGTGGCGTTCTCGGAGCGCCTGGTGAGCAACAACCCCAACGGGCGACCGACCGTCACACCACGACCGATGACGACGACGTGTGCCCCGGCGATCTCGACGTCGTAGCGCCGCAACAGGTGCACGATGCCGCGCGCCGTACAGGGCAGCGGTGCAGGGGTGGACAGCACCAGCCGACCCAGGTTGGTCGGGTGCAGCCCGTCGGCATCCTTGGCGGGGTCGACGCGCTCCAGCGCCGCGTTCTCGTCCAAGGGTCCCCGTGGCAGCGGCAACTGCACGATGTAACCGGTGCATTCGGGGTTGGAGTTCAGCTCGTCGATCGTCTCGTTGAGCACGCCGGCAGTGATGTCGGCGGGCAGGTCGCGACGGATGGACGTGATGCCGACCTTGGCGCAGTCGGCGTGCTTACCGCGAACATAGGCCTGCGACCCGGGGTCGTCGCCGACCAGGATGGTGGCCAGTCCGGGTGTGCGACCCGATGCGGTCAACGCCGAAACCCGTTGCTTGAGGTCGACGAAGATCTCGTCGCGGGTGGCCTTGCCGTCCAGCGTGATTGCGCCCACGCCTGACAGTCTGGCACGCCCGCCGCGTACGCTCCTGGCATGCCCGCTGACCTGCCCAGTCCCCCCGACGTGTTCGGTCCGGCCAAGCTCGGACCGATCACGCTGCGCAACCGGGTCATCAAGGCCGCGACATTCGAAGCGCGCACGCCCGACGCGCTGGTTACCGACGACCTCATCGAGTACCACCGGCTGCCGGCCGCCGGCGGGGTGGGCATGACGACCGTCGCCTACTGCGCGGTCTCCCCCGGCGGCCGCGCCGAGGGCAACGGGATCTGGATGCGCCCGGAGGCGGTGCCCGGGTTTCGGCGGTTGACCGAAACCATCCACGCCGAGGGCGCGGCGGTGAGTGCGCAGCTCGGCCATGCCGGCCCCCTGGCACTTGTCCGCAGCTTTCGGGGCAGGGCGCTGGCGCCCATGCGACAGTTCAACCCCGCTGGGCTCAAATTCTCCAAACAGGCGACGCCTGCGGACATCGACAGGGTGATCAAAGATCACGCCACAGCGGCGCGGCTCGCGATCGAGGCCGGGTTCGACGCCGTCGAAATTCACCTGGGCCACAACTACTTCGCCAGCGCCTTCCTCAGCCCACTGATCAACAAGCGCGACGACGAGTTCGGCGGATCGCTGGAGAACCGCGCCAAGGTGGCGCGCGGCATCGTGATGGCGGTGCGCGACGCGGTGGAGAAGGAAGGCACCCCGATTGCGGTAACGGCCAAGCTCAACATGACCGACGGCGCGCGCCGCGGCATCCCGGTCGACGAATCCGTGCAGACCGCCAAGTGGCTTGAGGACGACGGCGGCCTGGATGCCATCGAACTCACCGCGGGCAGCTCGCTGGTTAACCCGATGTACCTGTTTCGCGGTGACGCGCCGGTCAAGGAGTTCGCCAAGGGATTTCACCGCCCGATGCGGTGGGGCGTGCGGGCGATGGGCACGAAGTTCCTCCGCGAGTACCCCTACCAGGAGGCGTATCTGCTGGACGACGCCAAGCTGTTCCGCGCCGAGCTGACGATGCCGCTGATTTTGCTGGGCGGCATCACCAGCCGGGAAACGATGGACCTGGCGATGGCGGAGGGATTCCAGTTCGTCGCGATGGCCCGGGCCCTGCTGGCCGAGCCGGACTTGATCAATCGGATCGCCGCCGACGGCAGCCGGCACGGCGTGCGGTCGGCCTGTACGCACTGCAATCAGTGCATGCCCACCATCTTCAGCAGAACGCGCTGCGTGGTGACCGGCGCACCGGATGAAGCAGGGTAACGGCAGGTGCACAAGCTAGAGTTGTGGCGATGAATGCACCGGCCCCGCCAGCGTTAACCGTTCGTCATGACGGGTTGGAACGGACCTTTGCAGCGGGTCATGACGTGGTGGTCGGACGCGATCTTCGCGCCGACATGCGTATCACGCACCCGCTGATTTCGCGCGACCATCTGTTGCTGCGTTTCGACCAGGGCAGGTGGCTGGCGATCGACAACGGTTCGCTCAACGGAACTTTCGTCAACGGCCGCCGAGTGCCGGTGGTGGACATTCACGACGGCCAAAGCATCAACATCGGAAACCCCGACGGGCCGAAGCTGACCTTCGAGGTCGGACGCCACCAAGGGATGGCCGGGCGCCCGCCCCAAACCGAATCGATGGGCGTCGCGGTGGCGGCACAGGCGGCCGGACAGGCGTGGTCGGCCGCGCCGGCATCGGGCCAACCGGGTCCGCCCGTCGCCGCTCCACCCGCACCTCCCGGGCCCCCGCCGAACTGGAGCGCGCCACCGGTGCGACGACCGCCGCCGGGCCCTCCCCCGCCGCCGGGCCAACCCGTCTACCCGCCCGTTGGCGGGGGACGCCCACCCGCGTATCCGGCCAGCGCGCCGCCACCGCCACCCAATTTCCACCCGCACTCGCCGGTGCCCGGGATGGGTTCCGTGGGGGCCCCGCAAGCTTCGCCGCAGACCCATTCGCCGCAAACCCACATGTCGCCCAGCACCGCCAAGCCACCAGAGATGGGGAACCTGGCGACGAAAATGTTCCAGGCGTTGCTGCCTTCCCGGTCCGGTGCGCTGCCGCAGCCGGCCGGCGCGTTAACAATCGGCCGGTCCACCGATAACGACATCATCATCCAGGACGTCCTGGCATCGCGCCATCACGCGTTCTTGACGCCGACACCGCTGGGCACCGAGATCCGCGACGCGCACAGCGTCAACGGGACCTTCGTCAACGGTGTCCGCGTCGGATCCGCGCTATTGACCGAGGGCGACGTGGTCACGATCGGCAACGTCGACCTGGTCTTCACCCGCGACACCCTGATCCGCCGCACCGAAGCGGCGACCCGCACCGGCGGCCTGGAGGTGAACTCCGTCGGCTTCGAGGTCGAGGGTGGAAAGCAACTGCTCGACCACATCTCGCTGACCGCCCGCCCCGGGACGCTGACCGCCATCATCGGCGGGTCCGGCGCGGGCAAGACCACGCTGTCGCGGCTGATCGCCGGATACACCAGCCCCACTTCGGGTTCCGTCACATTTGAGGGCCACAACATCCATACCGAGTACGCGTCCATGCGCAGCCGGATCGGGATGGTCCCCCAGGACGACGTGGTGCACCGCCAGCTGACGGTCAACCAGGCCCTGGGCTACGCGGCCGAACTCCGGCTGCCGCCCGACACCAGCAAAGCCGATCGCCAACAGGTCGTCGCGCAGGTCCTCGAGGAACTCGAGCTGACCAAGCACGGCGACACCCGGGTCGACAAGCTGTCCGGCGGTCAGCGCAAGCGCGCCTCGGTGGCGCTCGAGCTGCTCACCGGGCCGTCGCTGCTGATCCTCGACGAGCCGACGTCGGGTCTGGACCCGGCGCTGGACCGCCAGGTGATGATGATGCTGCGTCAACTCGCCGACGCAGGTCGCGTGGTGCTGGTCGTCACGCACTCGGTGGCCTACCTCGATGTCTGCGATCAGATACTGCTGCTGGCACCCGGTGGCAAGACGGCTTTCCTGGGCCCGACCACCCAGATCGGCGCGGCCATGGGCACCAGCAACTGGGCCGACATCTTCGCGAAGGTGGGCGCCGACCCCGACGAGGCCAACCGCCGCTTCCTGGCCGAAAACCGGCCGCCGCCGGCCACACCGTCCGAATCGCGCCCGGCCGACCTGGGCGAGCCGGTGCACACCAACGTGCTCCGCCAGCTGTCCACGGTTGCGCGCCGCCAGATACGGCTCGTGATATCCGACCGTGGCTACACGGTTTTCCTGGCGCTGTTGCCGTTCCTTATCGGCATCCTCACCCTCACCGTGCGCGGCAAGACCGGATACGGCATGGGGGACCCGCTGAGCAACTCGCCCAACCAGCCCGACCAGATTCTGGTCATGCTCACCGTGGGCGCCGTATTCATGGGTACCGCGCTGACCATCCGCGACCTCGTCGGGGAGCGTCCCATCTTCAAACGGGAGCAGGCCGTCGGCCTGTCGACCGCCGCCTACCTGGCCGCCAAGATCGCGGTGTTCAGCACGTTCGCGATCGCGCAGGCCGGCGTCGCCACCGCCATCTCGGTAGGCGGCTGGGGCCAGCCGCTCTCGGGTGCCGTGGTCTTGGGCAACGTCAGCCTCGAACTGTTCGTCGACGTGGCCCTGACCTGCGTGGCCTCGGCGCTTCTCGGAATGGCCTTGTCGGCAATCGCCAAGTCCCAGGATCAGATCATGCCGTTCTTGGTGATCGCCATCATGTCGCAGCTGGTGTTCTGCGGCGGGTTGATCTGGGTGACCGGCCGGGCCGTGCTCGACCAGTTGTCGTGGGGCACGCCGGCCCGGTGGGGTTACGCGGCGGCGGCGTCGACGATCGACACCCACCGCCTGGTGGTGGGCCCGACCGACCCGAAAGACCAGCACTTCGACCACAAGGCGAGCGCATGGCTGTTCGACGTCGGGATGCTCACGCTGTTGTGCGCCGTGTATAGCGGCATCGTGTGGTGGAAGATCCGCCTCAAGCGACGCTGACCTGATGAATCAGCCCGCGCAGCCCGTGCTGACGGTTCGGTCCGGTCAATTGGAACGCAACTTCGCGGCGGGTCGCGACGTGATCGTCGGGAGCGACCTGCGCGCCGACCTGCGCGTGGCGCACCCGCTGATCGCCCGCGCACACCTGCTGCTGCGCTTCGATCAGGGCAGGTGGATCGCGGTCGACAACAATTCGCTGAACGGGGTCTTCCTCAACGGCCAGCGGGTGCCGGTCGTCGACATCCGGGACGGCCAGACCATCAACATCGGCAAGCCCGACGGGCCGCGGGTCACCTTCGAGGTCGGACATCACCAGGGCAACGTTGGTCAGCTGCCGCCGCCGCGAGCGATCCCGGCGATCGTACCGCCCAGCGGCCCGCTGCCGGTGCGTCCGCCGCCCGCTGCCCAGCCACCACGGCCCGCCGCCCCGCGCCGCCAACCCCCGCCACCGCACGCACATGGGCTCACCGGCCCGCGGCGCACCGCCTCCGCTCCGATCGTCCGCCGGTCGGGGCCCGCCCCGGATCACAATGCCCTGGATCACAATCCCCCCACCCAGCGCGGCGTGACCGGCGAGGTAGCGCAGTTCCCGACCACCCGGGTCAAGGGCCTGGGGCCCGAACCCGATCGCAGGGCGGCGGCCACGGGCATCGCCTGGATCGGTCGCTCACTCGACAACGACATCGTCATCCCCGATGTGTTGGCGTCGCGCCACCACGCGTTCCTGACCCCGACGCCGATGGGCGCCGAGATCCGCGACGCGCAGAGCATCAACGGGACGTTCGTCAACGGGATCAAGGTCGGATCCGCGCTGCTTTGCGAGGGCGACGTGGTCACGATCGGCAACATCGACCTGCTGTTCACCGGCGGCATCCTGGTCCGCCGCCGGGACGTCGCGACGCGCGCCGGCGGCCTGGAGGTGCGCGAGGTCGACTTCAGCATCGCCGGGAAGAACCTGCTGGAAAGGGTCTCGCTGACCGCCAGGCCCGGCACGCTGACCGCAATCATCGGTGGCTCCGGCGCCGGCAAGACCACGCTGTCGCGGCTGATCGCCGGGTACGCCACGCCCACCTGCGGCTTGGTCACGTTCGAGGGCCACGACATCCACACCGAGTACGCGTCGTTGCGCACCAGGATCGGGATGGTCCCCCAGGACGACGTCGTGCACCGCCAGCTGACGGTCAAGCAGGCACTTGGCTATGCGGCCGAACTCCGACTGCCGCCCGACACCAGCAAGGCCGACCGCGAACAGGTCATCGCCCAAGTGCTCGACGAACTCGAGCTGACCCGGCACGCGGACACCCGGGTCGACAAGCTGTCCGGCGGCCAGCGCAAACGCGCCTCGGTGGCACTCGAGCTGCTCACCGGTCCGTCGCTGCTGATCCTTGACGAGCCGACCTCGGGTCTGGACCCGGCGCTGGACCTGCAGGTCATGACGATGCTGCGGCAACTGGCGGACGCCGGCCGCGTGGTGCTGGTGGTCACCCACTCGCTGACCTATCTCGACATCTGCGATCAGGTGCTGCTGATGGCGCCGGGCGGCAAGACGGCCTTCCTGGGCGCGCCCGGCCAGATCGGTGGCGTCATGGGAACCACCAACTGGGCCCAGATTTTCGCGAAGGTGGGCGCCGACCCCGACGAGGCCAATCGCCGCTTTCTGGCCCGGAACGCGCCCCCGGCGCCCGCGCACGCGGCGCCCGCCGATCTCGGTGCCCCGACACTCACCAGCCTGCGCCAGCAGTTCTCCACGATCGCCCGGCGCCAGGTGCGTTTGGTCGTCTCCGACCGCGCCTACTTCGCGTTCCTGGCACTGTTGCCCTTCATCATGGGCGCGCTGTCGCTGACCGTCCCCGGGAACACCGGGTTCGGGATTGCCCAACCGACCAGCGAAACACCCGACGAATCCGCCCAGATCCTGACCCTGATGTCCATCGCGGCCGTCTTCATGGGTACCGCGCTGACGATCCGCGACCTCATCGGCGAGCGCGCCATTTTCCGGCGCGAACAGGCGGTGGGCCTGTCCGCGGGGGCCTACCTGGGCGCGAAGCTGACGGTGTTCTGCGGGTTCGCGATCGTGCAGGCGGCGATCGTGGCGGGCATCGTGCTGGTGGGCAAGGGGACACCCACTCAGCCGGCGGTGTTGCTCGGTAACCCCAGCTTCGAGCTGTTCGTCACCGTCGCCGCGACGTGTATGGCCTCGGCGGTACTCGGGTTGGTGCTGTCGTCGCTCGCCCGCTCCCACGAGCAGATCATGCCGCTGCTGGTGGTGTCCCTGATGCTGCAGTTGGTGCTGGCCGGTGGCCTGGTCCCGGTGACCGACCGGATCCTCCTCGACCAACTGTCCTGGGTGGTGCCGTCGCGCTGGGGTTACGCGGCATCGGCGGCCACGGTCAACCTGCGGGCGTTGGTGCCCGGTTCGCTCACACCCAAGGACAGCCACTGGTTGCACACGCCTGGCGTGTGGCTGTTCGACATGGAAATGCTCGCCGCGCTGTCGGCGATCTATGCCGCCGTCGTGTGGTGGCGAATCCGGCTCAAGCGCTAGCCCTCAGTCGTCCAGGCCCCTCAGTCGTCCAGGGCCCTCAGTCGTCCAGGCGCAGCCCGTGCGCCAGCGCAAAGGCCATGGCCTGGCTGACGTCGACGCGCGCGCCCGACAGCGACGCAGTTCTCCACAATGACGGGTCCACGGTCGCGCCGCGCAGATCGGCGTCCTCGAGCCGCGTACCGGTGGTCCGAGCGCCGCGGAGGTCGGCGCCGCGCAACACTGCCTTGCGCAGGTCGGTCTCGACCAGGCTGGTCTCCCTCAGCCGGCAGCCGCCCAAGTCGACGCCGCGAAGGTCGTTGCCGCCGAGCACCGCGAGCGTGAAGTCCACCTCGTCGAACGTCATCGGCCGCATCCGGCATTGCACGAAGACCGAGCCCAGCATGCTGCACTGCGCAAAAGCGGAGTGCCACAGCAACGTTCGCTCAAATGTGCAATTGCGAAACGCCGATCCGTGGTGTTGCGACTCGGCCAGGTTGACGCCGCTGAAATTGCATTCGCTGAACACGGCCCGCTCGGTGCGCAACCGACTGAGGTCGTCGTCGCGAAAATCCCTGCCGACAAACTCGCAATCGACCCACTGGTCCAAAGCGGTCAGCTGCCCACCGGAAACTTCGTCAGGGTGTGCAGTGCGTATTCGCTGATCGCGATCAGCGCGTCCGTCGCCGACCTGCGATCCCTGGCATCGATGGCGATCACCGGAATGCGCGGGGGCAGGGACAGCGCTTCGCGCACCTCGGCCACGGGATAGCGCGGTGCGCCTTCGAACTCGTTGACCGCGATCAGAAACGGCAGTTTGCGGTGCTCGAAGAAGTCGACCGCGGCGAAGCTGTCCTGCAGGCGCCGGCAGTCAACCAGGACGACCGCGCCGATGGCTCCCCGTACCAGGTCGTCCCACATGAACCAGAACCGGCGCTGACCCGGGGTGCCGAAGAGGTAAAGCACCAGGTCCTCGTCCAGGGTGATTCGGCCGAAGTCCATTGCGACCGTGGTGGTCCGCTTGTCCGGGGTGGCCGCGAGCGCGTCGACGCCGGCCGAGGCGTCGGTGAGCATCGCCTCGGTGCGCAACGGCATGATTTCCGAGACCGCCCCGACGAACGTGGTCTTGCCGACGCCGAACCCCCCCGCGATGACGATCTTCGTCGAAGCGTGGGCTCCGCGCTCAGAGTGCGCCTCAGAGTGCCTCTCAGAGTGCCTTAAGGCCACGCAGGGTCCTTCCTATTAGTTCGTGGCGCTCATCGCGGGTGGAACGCTCGGTCAAGGTTCTATGCACCCGAAGGTAACCGGACAGCACCAGATCGCCGACCAGGACGCGCGCGACACCGAGCGGTAAATTCAGCCGGGCCGAGATTTCCGCGACGGACGGGCTGTTCGCACACAATTGGATGATCTTGCCTCTCGCATCGTTGGGTGGCCAGCGGTGAGCCAGGCCGGCCTGCAACGTCTGTATCGGCGCTTCCAGGGGAAGGTCGACATTGGTGGCGGTCCGTCCGGCAGTCAGGGTGTACGGACGGACCAGGTTGCCCTCAGGTGAGGGTGGCCCGGGCTCGCGTCTGTCCATCGCGGCTCACGACTAGTGTGCGGCTGACCGGCGGGTGGACTGCACCACGCCGCCCACCCGTTCGACGAGGATGGCCATCTCGTAGCCAATCTGACCGATATCGCAGGAAGGCACGGCCAGCGTCGCCAGATGCGAACCATCCCCCACACGCATCAACAGCAGGTACCCGTTCTGCATCTCGACGACGGACTGCAGCACCTGGCCGCCGTCGAACAGCTGCGCGGCGCCGGTCGCGAGGCTGGCCAGCCCCGAGGCGACCGCGGCCAACTGATCGGCCCGTTCGCGCGGGAGATGCTCGCTGGCGGCGACGGGCAGGCCGTCGACGGATACCAGCAACGCGTGCGCCACCCCGGGCACCTCGCGGGCGAACTTCGTCACCAGCCAGTCCAGCGGGTTGCCAGGTGACGTCATTCCGGATCGGATCCTTCACTCGTGTGGCGGCCATGCGACCGTGCGGTCCGCACACCACCAAAATGGCTGCTGAACGAGGCCCGAACCGACTCGGGGTCGCGCGCCACGGCCGCGTGCTGTGGCGGCCGGCCGGAAGGTGATCCGCCGTTGGATCCGACGAGGGATCCTTCGCCCTCGTCGGACTCGTCCGGTTCGGCGTCCGCTTCGTCGAAGCCCGTCCCGTTGGCCGCGCCGGGCACCAGGCGGGCGCCCGGTTCGCGGACCGGCAGCCCGTGCTTGGCGGTCCGCAACTCGACGGGCTTGTCCTCGGCGGCGGCCGCCAACGACCAGCCGCGGTCCCACACCGACTGCCAGTCCAGGTCGGGGCTGTCCGCCAGGTCGTACGGATCGCCCAGCATCTCCGAGAGCATCCGCCGGTAGATGACGTCGTCATCGGCCGGGGCCGCGGGAGCCGTCGGGCCTTTAGGAACGGCCGGGAGTGGCGAGATCGACGCGCCGGCCGGTGGGCCCGCAGGCTCGGCCGCGGTTTTCGGTCGCGCACCGAAGAACGCCGACGTGCCCGACACAGCCGGGGTTTGGGCCGGGGTTTGGGCCGGGGTTTGGCTCGGCGCTTCGGTCGGCTCCGGCGATTGTTTTGGCGGCGTTTGTTTTGGCGCTTGCCCGTTCTCCCACCAGGGAGTGGCGAGCTCGCGCCGGTTTCGCCGGGGCAGCTGCTCGGCGGACGAGGCGGGAACGTCGGTGATGCCGCTGGTGCCGGGGCTGCGGCGCGGCAACAAGGTGACCGAAGGTCCGGACACCTCGGAGCCATTCTCGGAACCGTTCTCGGAACCGTTCTGGTATGTCGGCTCCAGAGCGGCGGGGTACCGCGCGGCGTCGTCCATCGCGCTGGCGTGTTTGGCGCTCGGCGACGAGACCGCCCGTCCCCGGCCGCGGCGCGGCTCGGCCGTCCGGGCCGCCGCTGAGCCTGCCGTAGAACCCTCGAACAGGGTTGGCGGCAGGTAGATCTCCGCGGTGGTCCCGGAACCCGCTTCGTTGGCCGCCGGGCCGCGCAGCCCCACCCGGATGCCGTGCCGGGCGGCGATCCGGCCCACCACGTAAAGACCCATGTGGCGGGCGTTGTCGGGGGTCACCTCACCGCCGGCCTGCAGCCGCATGTTGGCCATGCGCCGGTCGGCGTCGTTCATGCCCAGGCCCGAGTCGGAGATGCGGAGCATGAGCCCGCCGTCGCCGCCACGGGCCGCGGAGATCTGAGCCGACGTCGTCGGCGGCGAATAGCGCAGGGCGTTGTCGATCAGTTCCGCGAACAGATGGATGACGCCGCCGGCCGCCGCGCCGACCAGCGTGCGGTCGGGCAGGCGGGTGATCTCGACCCGGCGGTAGTCCTCAACCTCGGACACCGCGGCGTTGATCACCGTCGACAGCGGCACCGGGTCGCGCTGGTCACGCGCGAGCTGCGCGCCGGCCAGCACCAGCAGGTTGGCGCTGTTGCGGCGCAGCCGGGCCGCCAGGTGATCCAGCCGGAAGAGCTTGTCGAGGCGTTCGGGATCCTCCTCGTTGCGCTCCAGCCGGTCGATCAGCGCCAGCTGCTGGTCGACCAATGAACGGTTGCGCCGCGACATGGTCTCGAACATGTCATTGACCAGTAATCGCAACCGCGCCTCGTCACCGGCGAGCAGCAGCGCCTGCGTGTGCAGTTCGTCGACCGCGTGGGCGACCTGCCCGATTTCCTCGGTCGTGTACACCGCCAGCGGCTGCGGAATCGGTTCGGCGCCACCGGCTTTGACGCGAGCCACCTCCTCCTCGAGGTCGGTGTGGGCGACCTTGAGGGCCCCGTCGCGCAGGACGCGCAGCGGCCGCACCAGCGCGCGCGCCACCAGCAACACGACGATGAGCGCGATCACCATGGCGGCCAGCACCAGGGCGGTGTCGAGGATCGCGGCGTCGCGCCGATCGGTGGCCTCCTGATGCACCGACTTCGTCACCGACGCGCCGGCGTCGGCGATGACCTGCTCGGCGATGCCGTCGGTGGTCTGAATGGAGTGCAGCAGCTCGGGATTGTCGACCAGGGGCATGGTCGGATCGGACATGATCGCCATCCGGGTCACCATTTGCTGCTGCAGCGTCTTGGCTTCGGGCGAGCCGGCGCCGAGCACTTCGCTCATCCCGAACAGCGTCGACGGTTCGGTGCCGGCCAGGGTCATCATCGAGGTCCGCAGTTGCGGCTCGGGAAGGTCAGCGCCGCGGGTCACCATGATTTCCTGCATGGTCATCTGTCCGCGGGCGCCAACCGCGCGGCTCAAGCCCTGCGCCTCGGCGCGGATCCGCTCGTTGTCGACGCGCACCGATGCGTTGATGACGTCCTCGGCCGTCAACAGGATCGGAGCGTAGGTGGTGACCCGGTCCCGCAAACCGATGCTGTTGTCTGCCACCTTGTCCAGCAGCCCCTGGCCGCCGTTAAGCAGTGTGCTCACTGCCGATCGGACGTCGGGGGTCACGTCGGTGTCGGCCAGCCGCGTCTGCAGCTCGTACTTGCGCGCCTCGTAGTTTTGCTTGGCCCCCTCGACGTCGCGAGCGGTGGAGTCCGCCAGCAGTGCGACATCCAACGCCGACATGTATTTGGTGATCGCAGGCACCACGTCGGCGCGGGCGGCGGCCAGCGTGAGGCTGCCGGAGTTGGCCATCGCATCCTTGACGCGCAACGCGGCGAACGCCGTCGCCAAAACCAGCGGTACCAGCACAATCGCCAAGACTTTGTAGCGGACCGGCCAGTTACTCAGCGACCAGGCCGGCGGCCGTTTGGCCGGCGCCGCCCCGGCAGCGGGGGCCGGTGTGGACGTGAGTGCAGCCCCCTCGACCGGGTTGGTCGGGCGGGTCAACACGGTCACGTGCGTGCGGCCGCGCGGCCGGCCGCTGCGCTGATTCTCAGCGCTCGAAGAAACGAGAGGCTCATGAAACTTCCTGCTTTATTTGCGCCTTTATCCCACCCGGCCCGCGCAAAGGAGCGCGAGCGAAAAATTGCTGGCAGTCCGACGAGTATGACAGCCCGCGGCGCAGGTCTCCACAATTGGTACTGAGTGTGGTACCGAGTGGGCGGAGCCCGCCAAATTGGGCCCCTATCCCGGACCGCGAGTGTGGCAAACGAGCGTCGCCCGGTTTTGTCATGATCGGCAGATGTTCCGGCTGCTGTTCTACACCCCGCGCATCGCGCCCAACACGGGCAACGCCATCCGCACGGCGGCGGCCACCGGCGCCGAATTGCATCTCGTCGAGCCGCTGGGCTTCGACCTGTCCGAACCCAAGCTCCGGCGGGCCGGCCTGGACTATCACGACCTGGCATCGGTCACCGTCCATGCGTCGCTTCGGGCCGCGTGGGATGCGCTGTTGCCGGCGCGCGTGTTCGCCTTCACCGCGCACGCGACGGCGTCGTTTGCCGACATCGACTACCGGGCCGGCGATGTGTTGATGTTCGGGCCGGAACCCGACGGACTGGACGCGGCGACGCTCGCCGACGCGCACATCACCCGGCAGGTGCGCATCCCCATGCTCGCGGGTCGGCGCTCGCTGAACCTGGCCAATGCGGCGGCGATCGCCGTCTACGAGGCCTGGCGCCAGCACGGCTACACCGGGGCGGTCTGACTACCAGCTATTCCAGTGCGTGACCTGCTCGGCGGGTAGCCGCTTGGCCGGGCGGAAGTCGGTGCCCTTCGTGTACGCAATCGGGAACAACCCGCCCTGGCTGAACTTGCCGTAGGGGATGCCCAGCACCTCGGCCGCCTGTTTTTCGCCGTCACCGAGCAGGTGCAGCGTCGTCCAGCAGGAGCCCAGTCCGCGGGAACGCAGCGCCAGGCAGAAACTCCAGACCGCCGGGAACAGCGACGCCCAGAACGACACGCCGCCCAACGGCTGCTTGTCTGCCCGACCGAAGATGCAGGGGATCATCAGGACCGGCGCCTCGTGCATGTGCTCGGCGAGATAGGTCGCGGAATCCCTGACCTTGTCCATGCGCTCACCGCGGGTGTCGCCCTCGGGGTATTCGGCCGACGGCGAGCTGAGGTACGGCCGGGCGTTGGCCAAGTAGATGTCGCCGATCGCCTTCTTCTTTTCGGCGTCCTCGACGAAGACCCATTGCCAGCCCTGCGAGTTGGAACCGGTGGGCGCCTGCAACGCCAGCTCGAGGCATTCCATCAACAACTCGCGAGAGACGGGCTTGTCGAAATCGAGGCGTTTGCGGACCGAGCGGGTGGTGGTGAGCACTTCGTCGACGGACAGGTTGAGGGTCATGTGTGGAGGTTACATTCGGGCCTGAGCGTCGAACTGACACAAGCGGCCTGCGGTGCGACCACGCGATCACCCTGACTTCCGATCTTGCGTGCGAAGGCCCAGGCCGGCCTTGTGCGGGTCTCGGTCGGACCGTGCGTCAGGTTGCGGGCGGGGCCGGCTGACCGGGCGGAATCGCCCCGGCGCAGCCACCAGGCGGTGGCGGGCCCGGGAGAGGTTCGTCGCCGCCGACGCAGTCGTAATAGAACTGAGGGCCGGCTATCCAGGTTTTCATCCACTGGTGCCAAAACGACCCGTCGGGGTACTTGTCGCCGTCGCACACGGCCAAATTGCCGTAACCCCATCGACCACCCGGGCAGTAGCCCTTCGTCATGTCCGGCTGGTGCGGGTCAGGCGGATCAGCGCTGGCAACCGCAGTCGAAAGAACAAACGCCGCAGCACAACCCAATATCGCAGCGCCATGGCGAGTAAGCTTGAATTTCATTTCGACTCCCTTAACACATTTAATCAAAACAGCCGATTCCAAGCGCGGCGATGAGGCGATAGTTTACGACGCGGCGGATTGTCGATGTCAACTCCGGGGTGTTCCTGGCGCGAAGAAGGTCTGCAGGTCAAGACCCGATCGGCGCGGAAGCGGCCGGCGGACCGCCGAAGGTATTGGGGATGAAAACGGACCGAAGTTAGTTTCTGGCGCGCTGCAACACTTTTGCGAGAACAAGACCGGCTTGGTCTATATTCCGCCGGGTCGCCCGTGGGTGAACGGCCATATTTCTAGCGGAAGTCGCGGGACTTCGATCCCACGCTAAGGGAGATGCGGCCCAACCGCTCGGCCACCACGGTGACTGCGCCGCTGGCGTTTTGGACCTGCCCGCGGACAAGCAGCGCCGGCGCCGTGTTGGCCAGCTTGCGATGCCGCGCCCACACCCCGGGCGTGCAGAGCACGTTGACCATCCCGGTCTCGTCCTCGAGGTTGAGAAACGTCACGCCCTGGGCCGTCCCGGGCCGTTGCCGATGCGTCACCGCACCGGCGATCAGAACCCGGTCGCCGTCGGGCACGCTTAGCAGCGCGTCGGCGGGCACCACGCCCATCGCGTCCAGGTTTTCCCGCAGGAACTGCGTCGGATAACTGTCCGGGGAAATGCCGGTGGCCCAAACGTCGGCGGCGGCCAGCTCCAGCTCACTCATCCCCGGCAACGCCGGGATGTGCGACGACGAGCCCACACCGGGTAGCCGATCCGGACGCTGGGTGGCCGCTGCTCCGGCGGCCCACAACGCCTCCCGCCGGGACATGTCGAAACAGCCCAGCGCCCCGGCCGTGGCCAACGACTCGGTCTGCGGCACGGAAAGCTGCACCCGGGATGTCAGGTCCAGCAGAGAAGCGAACGGGCCATTGGCATTTCGCTCCTCGACCAGCTGCTCGGCGAAATCGTTGCCGACATGGCGAACGGCGCCCAACCCGAGTCGGACGGCGTTCCCCGTGTCTTCCAAAGTGGCGTGCGCCAGGCTGGCGTTGACGTCCGGGCCGTGCACCGTCACGCCGTGCCTGCGCGCGTCGGCCACCAGCGACTGGGGTGAATAGAAACCCATCGGCTGCGCCCGCAGCAGCGCCGCGCAGAACGCCGCCGGATGATGCAGCTTGAACCACGACGAGTAGAACACCAGTGACGCGAAGGACAGCGCATGGCTTTCGGGGAAGCCGAAATTGGCGAACGCCTCCAGCTTTTCGTAGGTCCGGTCGATCACCTCGTCGGTGGCGCCGTGCAGCGCGCGCATGCCGTCGTAGAACCGGCCGCGCAGCCGTCGCATGCGTTCGGTCGACCGCTTGGAGCCCATGGCGCGCCGGAGCTGGTCGGCCTCGGCGGCCGAAAAGCCGGCGCAGTCGACCGCGAGCTGCATCAGTTGTTCCTGAAAGAGCGGCACTCCCAGCGTTTTTCGCAAGGCCGGTTCCATCGACGGGTGGTCGTAGACGACCGGGTCGATGCCGTTGCGCCGCCGGATGTAGGGGTGCACCGACCCGCCCTGGATGGGTCCGGGCCGGATCAGCGCGACCTCGACCACCAGGTCGTAGAAGTTCCGCGGCCGCAGTCTCGGCAGGGTGGCCATCTGCGCCCGCGACTCCACCTGGAACACACCCACGGAATCGGCGTGCGCCAACATCTCGTAGATCGCCGGTTCGGAGAGGTCGAGCCTGGCCAGATCCACCTCGATCCCCTTGTGCTCGGCCACCAGGTCGATGGCATAGTGCAGCGCCGAGAGCATGCCCAGCCCGAGCAGGTCGAACTTCACCAAACCGATTGCCGCACAGTCGTCTTTGTCCCATTGCAGGACGCTGCGATTCTCCATGCGCGCCCACTCCACCGGGCACACGTCGGCGATCGGGCGGTCGCAGATCACCATGCCGCCGGAATGGATGCCCATGTGCCGCGGCAGGTTCCGGATCTGGTTCGCCAGGTCGATCACCTGCTCGGGAATGCCCTCGACATCGGCTGCCTGTCCGTTCGGGTCTGGGGCCAGCCCGTGCCAGTGGCCGATCTGCTTGCTCCACGCGTCCTGCTGCCCCTGCGAGAAGCCCAGGGCACGGGCCATGTCGCGCACCGCGATCCGCCCCCGGTAGGTGATGACGTTGGCGACCTGGGCGGCGTAGTCGCGGCCGTATTTGTCGTAGACGTACTGGATGACCTTCTCTCGCTGGTCCGACTCGATGTCCATGTCGATGTCGGGCGGCCCGTCGCGGGCCGGCGATAAGAAGCGCTCGAACAACAGCTCGTTGGCCACCGGATCGACCGCGGTGACGCCGAGGGCGTAACAGACCGCGGAATTGGCCGCCGATCCCCTGCCCTGGCACAGGATGTTGTTGCACCGACAGAACCGGGCGATATCGTGCACCACCAGGAAGTAACCCGGAAACTTAAGCTGCGCAATGACTTTCAGTTCGTGCTCGATCTGGGAGTATGCGCGCGGCGCGCTCTCGGCCGGTCCGTAGCGGTCGCGAGCTCCGGCCATCACCAACTGCCGCAACCAGCTGTCCTCGGTGTGCCCGTCGGGCACGTCGAACGGCGGCAGCTGCGGCGCGATGAGCGCCAGCCCGAACGCGCACCGCTCGCCGAGCTCGGCGGCGGCGGTCACGACTTCCGGCCGCTGGGCGAACAGCCGGGCCATCTCCTCGCCGGACCGCAGGTGCGAGCCACCCAGCGGGGCCAGCCACCCGGCGGCGGAGTCCAGGGACTCCCGGGCCCGGATGGCGCCCATCGCCATGGCCAGCCGGCCACGCGACGGATGGGCGAAATGCGCCCCGGTGGTGGCGATGACGCCGACGCCGAAGCGCGGCGCCAGCCCGGCCAGCGCCGCGTTGCGTTCGTCGTCGAGCGGATGACCGTGATGGGTCAACTCGATGCTGACCCGGTCGGCGGAGAACCGGTCCACCAGGTCGGCCAACGCCCGCTCCGCCGCGTCCGGACCGGCGTCGGAAAGCGCCTGGCGCACACTGCCTTTGCGGCACCCGGTCAGGATGTGCCAGTGCCCGGCGGCGGCCTCGGTCAGCGCGTCGATGTCGTAGCGAGGCTTGCCCTTCTCCCCGCCGGCCAGGTGCGCCGCGGCCAGCTGCCGCGACAGCCGTCGGTAACCTTCCGGGCCGCGGGCCAGCACCAGCAGATGCGGGCCGGGCGGATCGGGCCGCTCGGTGCGGGCACCGGATCCCAACGACAGTTCGGCGCCGAACACGGTGCGCAGGTCGAGTTCGGCGGCCGCTTCGGCGAACCGCACCGCCCCGTACAGGCCGTCGTGGTCGGTCAGTGCCAGGGCGCGCAAACCCAGCCGGGCCGCCTCCTCGACCAACTCCTCCGGCGTGCTGGCGCCGTCGAGAAAGCTGAACGCCGAATGCGCATGCAACTCGGCATACGCAACGGAATCAGCGACGGACGAGCGGGCGATCCGGGTGTCGTCCGGCGGCCGGTACGCCCCGCGCTTATGCGACACCGGAGCGTCATCGGCCGGCGCAGCCGCCACCGGTGCGCCGGCATGGCGCGGCTTCCCGTCGAGCACCCGCTCCATTTCCGCCCAGCTCGGCGGCCCGTTGAACCAGCCCACGTTCACAGTGTACTCGAATGTATGTTCGATTTAAGCGAAGTTGTTAAACACATCTTCAACTTCCAAACACGTTCTTAACGTTGTGGGCCTACCGTCCCGGAGGCGCGCCGCAGATACTGGTACAAGCGTGTAATCGACGGCGGGAACCGAGCATGGCGCAAGCGAAGACACTGGATACGGCTTTTCTCAAGGCCGCGGATCCGGATCAGCACGCGAGCCTGGCGGTCGGCGCGGTCGCCATCGTCGACGGCGACGTCCCCGATTACGAGCTGCTGAAAAGGTTGCTGGTAGAACGGATTCAGTCGATTCCGCGATGCACGCAGTTGCTGCGCACGCAGACGCTCGACTGGATCGACTGCCGGGAATTCGACCTCACCCGTCATCTGCGCCGGGTGGCGGTTGCGCACCCGGGCGGCGATGCCGAACTGTCCCGGGCCATCGCCCACGCTCTGGAGCGTCCCCTGGACCTGGACCGTCCACCGTGGGAGTGCTGGGTCATCGAGGGACTGAAGGGCAACCGGTGGGCACTCTTGATGAAGATCCACCACTGCCTGACCGACGGCAGCTCGGCCGCCCACGTGCTCACCAGGCTCTGCGACGATGCCGGCGGCGACACCTTCGCCAATCACGTTGGCGATAAACCGGTTTCGCCGACGCGGGCCGAGAAGCGCGGCTGGGCCGACGCCGTGGGGCGCGCCGCCGCGCTGACCGGCACCGTCACCGACACCCTGGTCGGGACCATGTGGCCCGCGGCACGGCCCGCGATGCGCCCGGTCACCACCATGCGGCGGTACGGCACCGTGCGAGTCCCGATTGCGGACGTCGACAGCGTGTGCCGCAAATTCGGCGTGACCGTCAATGACGTCGCGCTCGCGGCCATCACCGAAGGCTTCCGGACGGTTCTGCTGCGCCGCGGTGAAGAACCCCGGGAGAATTCGCTGCGCGCCCTGATGCCGATGACCGTGCGTTCGGCCATGCTGCCGTATCTGCCCGTCGAGCATGACGATCCGGTCCAGCGATTGCGGACCGTGCAGAACCGGTGGAAGGCCAGGCACGCCGACGCGCCGCAATCCGCCGGCCTCGTTGAGTTGTGGATCAATTGTCTGCCAAAAATCGTGCGCAGCAATGTAATACAACTGCTGGCCCGGCTCCCGCACCGCGGCATTGTGACGCTGGCGACCAACGCGCCCGGCCCTCGCCACCAGCTGCGGTTGATGGGCCAGAAGATGGAGCGCTTGCTGCCGATCCCCCCGACCGCCGAGCGGCTGAGCAGCGGTGTCGCAGTGCTCAGCTACGGCGATGAGGTCGTGTTCGGCATCACCGCCGAATACGACGCGGCCGCCGACGTCAAGCAGTTGACGGCGGGGATCGAAGCCGGCATGGCACAGCTGGTGGCGCTCAGCCAAGATTCCGTATTGCTGTTCAACAAGGACCATCGACGCAAGCGCGCGGCTCGGGCATTTCCGGGCAACGGGCAACGACCGCGGCCGTCCGCGCCGAGACCAGCGCGTCACTGACCCTGCCCCGGCGGCGACCGGCACCGTGAGAAGGTTGGTCGTGCGCAAATTGGGGCCGGTCACCATCGACCCGCGCCGCCATGACGCGGTGCTGTTCGACGCCGCGCTGGACCCCACGGAGGCGCTGGTCGGGCAACTGCGCGAAGTCGGCGTCGGCACCGGCGTCTTCTCGTCGACCGACAACCTCCGCGCCACCCTGGGTGAGGCGGCTAATCGCCTGGCGGCGCGGCCGGGTCGATCCGTCGTCGTCGCGAACGACGCGGCGGGCGTGCAGGCCGGGCGCGACGGTGGATTCGCATTGGTCATCGGCGTCGACCGGGCGGGGGACCGTGACGCGCTGCGGCGCTTCGGCGCCGACACGGTGGTCGCCGACCTCAGCGAGGTCGCCGTGCGAACCGGGGACCGCCGGATGTCGCAGTTGCCGGACGCGTTGCAGGCCCTCGGTTTGGCCGCGGGCCTGACCGCCCGGCGGCCGGCCGTGTTCTTCGATTTTGACGGCACGCTGTCGGACATCGTCGACGATCCGGACTCCGCCAGGCCCGTCGCCGGCGCCGTCGAGGCGCTGCAAAAGTTGGCCGCCGAATGTCCGGTCGCGGTGCTGTCCGGCCGCGACCTCGCCGATGTGACGCAGCGTCTCGGCCTGCCCGGGATCTGGTATGCCGGCAGCCACGGTTTCGAGCTGACCGCACCCGACGGAACACACCACCAAAACGACGCCGCGGCCGCGGCGATACCGGTGCTCGAACGGGCGGCCGCCGAGCTTCGCGACCAGCTCGGGTCGATTCCCGGAGTCAGGGTGGAGCACAAGCGTTTTGGCGTTGCAGTGCATTATCGCAACGCCGCCCGAGACCGCGTTGACGAGGTGGCCGCGGCGGTGCGCGCGGCAGGCCAGCGTGACGGCCTGCGGGTGACCACCGGACGCGAAGTCGTCGAGCTGCGTCCGAATGTGGACTGGGACAAGGGAAAAACCCTTCGCTGGGTGATCGATCACCTACGCGAGGCCCAATCCGGGGTTCCCCTGGTGCCGATCTACGTCGGAGACGACATCACCGACGAGGACGCGTTCGACGCGGTCCGCCAAGACGGTATCCCAATCCTGGTGCGGCACAACGAAGACGGTGACCGCGCCACCGCCGCGCTGTTCGTGCTGGACAGTCCCGCGAAGGTCGGCGAGTTCACCGACCGGCTGGCGCGGCGGCTTGGTGACTGATCGGTCAGGTGAGGGACCGCCGAATCGCTTGCAGTGCATCGGAAGTCGGGGCATCGGCCGGATAGAACGACTCGATCGCCACTTCGGCGACGGTGATGTCCCGCGGCGCGCCCACGACGGCGGTCATGCTGAAAAACGACAACTCGCGGTCCCCATGGCGAACTCGCAGCGGCACCGCGACATCGGTGAGCGCGGGCCGTTCGGCCATGCCGCCGGGGTAGCCCAGCAGCTCGGCGTGCAGCTCGGCCAGCCGGGGATCGCGCGTGTTGTGCACCTGCCGCGCAAGCCGTTCGAGGATATGCGCGCGCCACTGCGGCAGGTTCGCGATGCGCGGCGCCATGCCATCGGGGTGCAACGACGCCCGCAGCGCATTCACCGGCGGCTCCAGCAGTTCCGGGGCACAGCCTTCGATGAGCACCGCAACGGCGGCATTGCCGTCGAGCATTTCCCACCATCGGTTGATGACCAGCGCCGGGTACGGTTCATGCCCGGCGAGAATCTGTCGCAGCGCTGCGCGGACGCTGGCGAGTTCCGGCTCGTCCAGCGAATGTTCGGGATACGCGGGAGCGTACCCACCGGCCAGCAGCAGCGTGTTGCGCTCGCGCAGCGGGACCTCGAGCTCCTCGCTGAGCCGCAGAATCATTTCCGCCGTCGGGCGGGACCGGCCCGTCTCCACGAAGCTCAGGTGCCGCGAGGAGATCTGGGCATGGATGGAAAGGTCGAGCTGGCTCAACCGGCGCCGCTCACGCCACTGGCGCAACAGCTGCCCGACCGTCGGCGCTGCATGCGCGCGCTGGGCCAAGGTCGTCACCGACACGATGCTAGCCGCGCCTGGTCACGGCCACGATTACCTCACGGGTAATCGACAGCACGCGCCGACCTCGAACACGATTGTGCACGCCACGAAATCCATCCAACGTGAACATCCAACGTGAAGGGAAGAACACCATGCGTGACCTCATCGAGGGCTATCTCGCCTGCTGGAACGAGACCGACTCGGCCGCCCGCCGCGAGCTGATCGCGAAGACGTGGAGCGACGACGCCAGCTACGTCGATCCACTGGTCGACGCGCACGGCCATGACGGCATCGACGCGGCCATCGCGGCGACCCAGGCTCAATTCCCGGGCCATGTGTTCGCTTTGGCCGGACCGGTCGACACCCACCACGACGTCGCCCGGTTCAGCTGGGGACTGGGCCGTGGTGACGACGACCCGCTCGTGCTGGGCAGCGACGTCGCGTCCGTCGGCGTCGACGGACGCCTCGCCCGCGTCGTCGGCTTCCTCGACAAGGTTCCGGTGTAAGACCATGCCGTATATCACTACCGCAGACCGTGTTTCGCTTTTCTACACCGACTACCCGGGCCGCGACCCCGTCGTGTTCGCACACGCCTGGGCGCTCACCGGGGACATGTGGAGCTACCAGTTGCCGGACCTGCTGGCGGCGGGCCTGCGCTGCATCACCTACGACCGGCGCGGCCATGGTCGCTCCGACCGGCCGGGCAGCGGCTACGACATCGACACCCTGGCCGACGATTTGGGCGCCCTGATCGAGAGTCTCGATCTGTCTGACATCACCCTGATCGGTCACTCCATGGGGGCGGCGGAGGTCGTACGCTACGTCACTCGGCACGGATCCGGGCGCATCGCCCGGATCGTACTGAGTGGCGCGGTGACTCCGATGCTCCTGCAGGGTCCCGACAATCCGGACGGAATCCCGGCCAGCGCCGCGGCGCAGTCCCAGGCGGTCATGATCCGCGACATCGGCGACTGGATCGAGATGAGCGGCAAGGCCGACTATTTCCGCGGTGAGCATCCCGTGTCGCAGCAGGTCCTGGATTGGACGCTGAGGCAGATCGCGGATGTCCCGATGCCGATCCTGACCCAGACGAACGACGCATTCATGCACGCCGACTTTCGATCGGAGCTCACCCAGCTCAGGGTTCCGACCCTGGTCATTCACGGCACGGCCGACACTTCGATGCCGATTGCCCTCACCGGGCACAAGACCGCGGCGCTGATCCCCGACTGCCGCTCCACCTGGATCGACGGCGCCGGCCACGGCCTCTATGTCAGCGAAACCCGGCGTTACAACGCGGCGCTGCTGGATTTCATCGATTCCGCAAGTGCGCGCCGCAGCGCGTAGCCTTGGCGCACCAACGCGTTCAGTCCGCGTACTCCACGACGCCGTCGTCGAGCACCACCCGCGCAGCGCCATTTGGGCCGCCGTTCTCGCCAGACGCCTCGGTGCGAAAGACGGCCTTGCCCGGCTCGGTGCGCCAGATCAGCGTGGTCAGCGTCTCGCCCGGGAACACCGGAGAGGTGAACCGCGATTCGATCGAGGTGACGTTGGCCGCGACGTCCTTGCCGAGCTCGGCGACCAGCGCGCGGCCCGCCACCCCGTAGCTGCACAGCCCGTGCAGGATCGGCTTCGGGAACCCGGCCAACTCGCGGGCGAACCAAGGATCGCTGTGCAGCGGGTTGCGGTCACCGGAGAGCCGGTAGATCAGCGCCTGATCCTCGCGGGTGGGCAGCGGGATCCGGGCGTCGGGCTCGCGGTCCGGAAACTCCGGTGCGAGGGGCCGCTGACCCGGCACTCCCCCGAACCCGCCCTCGCCCCGGATGACAGCGGTGCTCATCGTTTCCGCGATGAGCGTGCCCGATTCCGGATCACTACCGCGGCCGCGCAGCATGACGATGGCGTTCTTGCCCTCGCCCTTGTCCTGGATGTCGGCGACCTCGGTGACCACCGACAGCTTTCCCGCGGCCGGAAGTGGGGCATGCAGCCGGATGGACTGCGATCCGTGTAAGAGCATGGCCCAGTTGAACTTTCCGATCAGCGCGCCGGCCGCGAACGCCGGGCAACAGATCACCGCGAAAGTGGGCAGCACCTGCTGGGCGATGTCGTGGCTGTTGTCGGTGGTGAACGCCAGGTCCTCGGTCCCGCAACCGACGCCGAGGGCATACAACATCGTGTCCCGGTCGGTCCATTCGAACAGCATCGGCTCGGTCACCGCGCCGACGGCGCTCGGGTCAATCGCCATACGAGTCTCCTTCGCTGGAAATATTTCGCTGAAAGATTTAGAGCCTTTTCTTCACCTAACCATCGCAAACCCTTCCCAGGGGTGCCGTGGGCAGGGCAGGCTATCGCCATGGCCAAGCGCAGCATGATGTGGAAGGCGGCGGCCGTGCTCGCCGCAACGGTAATCGTCGGTGCCTGCGGCGGCGGATCCCCGCAGGCGCGCAGCATTACCCTGACGTTCGTCCGGCACGCACAGTCCGAGGCCAACGCCAGCGGGACGATCGACACCGGCGTGCCGGGACCGGGCCTGAGCCCGGAGGGCAAGGGGCAGGCCGAACAGGTGGCGCACCAACTCGCCCGCAACGACTACGACAGCGTCTACGCGTCCACCATGGCGCGCGCCCAGCAAACCGCGGCACCGTTAGCCAGTGAACTCGGCAAGCGGGTCGAGGTGCTGCAAGGCCTGCAAGAGATCGACGCCGGCTGGTACAACGGCAAACCCGACTCGATGGCCTCCGCGACATACCTGCTGGCGCCGGCGGACTGGCTCAACGGCGACGTAAAGAACAGCATCCCCGGGTCGATCACCGGCAAGGAGTTCAACGACCGGTTCACCCACGCCATCCAGGAGATCTACAACAGCGGCCACAACAAACCGGTGGTGTTCTCGCATCTCTACGCCATCGAGTACTGGGTGCTCATGAACACCAAGAACGCCAAGAACAGCCTGGCGACCAGTCATCCGCTGCCCAACATCGGCCGGGTGGTCATCAGCGGCAACCCGGATGACCGGGTGGACGCTCGAGGATTGGGACGGGATTCACAATTTCGGCGGCTGAACGCGGTTGACGTGGGCGGCCACCAGCCGCCACGATGGTCTGCATGCGGTATGTCGTTACCGGCGGTACCGGGTTTATTGGTCGCCGCGTCGTAGCTCGCTTACTAGAGGTTGAGCCCACTGCCGAGGTGTGGGTGCTGGTCCGTCGCCAGTCGCTGGGACGCTTCGAACGCCTCCTCGCGGAGTGGGGTGAACGAGCGAAACCGCTGGTTGGCGAGCTGCCGGAGCTGGCACTGACCGACGAGACCCTCGCCGAGCTCGGTGGCCCTGACGGTCGGGTGGATCATGTGGTGCACTGCGCGGCGATCTACGACATCACCGCCGGTGAGGCCGAGCAGCGGGCCGCCAATGTCGAGGGCACCCGCGCGGTGATCGAACTGGCGCGGCGGCTCGACGCCACGTTGCACCACGTGTCGTCGATCGCCGTGGCGGGCGACTTCGCCGGCGAGTACACCGAGGATGACTTCGACGTCGGCCAGCAACTGCCGACGCCGTATCACCAGACGAAGTTCGAGGCCGAGTCGCTGGTGCGCTCGGCGCCCGGGCTGCGCTACCGCATCTACCGCCCCGCGGTGGTGGTGGGCGATTCCCGCACCGGGGAGATGGACAAGGTCGACGGGCCGTACTACTTCTTCGGCGTGCTGGCCAAGTTGGCGGTGTTGCCCAAGTTCACCCCGATCCTGCTGCCCGACACGGGGCGCACCAACATCGTCCCGGTTGACTACGTCGTCGACGCGCTCGTCGCGCTCATGCACGCCGAGGGATCGGACGGGCGGACGTTCCACCTCACCGCTCCGAAAACCATTGGGCTGCGCGGCATCTACCGCGGCGTCGCCAAGGCGGCCGGGCTGCCGCCGGCGCGCGGGTCGCTGCCCCGCTCGGTGGCCGCGCCGGTGCTCAAGGTGCGCGGGCGCGCCAAGGCGCTGCGCAACATGGCGGGCACCCAGCTCGGGATCCCCGCCGAGGTTTTCGACCTCGTCGACCTGAAGCCCACCTTCATCAGCGATGTCACCCGAAAGATATTGCACGACAACGGTATCCCCGAGGTCCCCGAATTCGCCAGCTACGCGCCCAAGCTGTGGCGGTACTGGGCCGAGCACCTCGACCCCGATCGGGCGCGTCGCGACGATCCGAGCGGTCCGCTGCAGGGCCGACACGTCATCATCACCGGCGCATCCAGCGGCATCGGGCGGGCGTCGGCGATCGCCATCGCCGAACGGGGCGCGACGGTGTTCGCGCTGGCCCGCAACGCCGACGCGCTGGACCAGCTGGTCGCCGAGATCCGCTCCAACGGTGGGCAGGCGCACGCGTTCACCTGCGACGTCACCGACTCCACGTCGGTCGAACACACCGTGAAAGACATCCTGGGCCGCTTCGACCACGTCGACTACCTGGTGAACAACGCCGGCCGGTCGATTCGGCGCTCGGTGGTCAACTCCACCGACCGACTGCACGACTACGAACGGGTGATGGCGGTCAACTACTTCGGCGCGGTGCGGATGGTGCTGGCGTTGCTGCCGCACTGGCGCGAACGCCGGTTCGGTCACGTGGTCAACGTCTCCAGCGCCGGCGTGCAGGCCCGCAATCCCAAATACAGCTCGTATCTGCCCACCAAGGCGGCGCTGGACGCGTTCGCCGACGTCGTCGGGTCGGAGACGCTGTCCGACCACATCACCTTCACCAACATCCACATGCCATTGGTCCGGACGCCGATGATCGCGCCGTCGCACCGGCTCAACCCGGTGCCCGCGATCAGCCCCGAGCGCGCGGCGGCAATGGTGGTGCGCGGCCTCGTCGATAAGCCGGCGCGCATCGACACCCCGCTGGGCACGCTCGCCGAAGTCGGCAACTACTTCGCGCCGCGGACTTCGCGGCGAATCCTGCATCAGCTCTACCTGGGCTACCCGGATTCGGCCGCGGCGCGCGGACTGCCTTCCGACCCGGTTGCGGCCGAGCCGTCGAAACGCAAGCCCAAGCGCCCGGTCCGCGCCGTCACCGGCGGCATCCGGGCACCCCGGGCGATCAAACGGCTGGTGCGGTTGGTGCCCGGGGTGCATTGGTAATAAACCGCGTGGCCGCGTTTTAACCACGCCGAATTGCGGTATCCGGATGCATGGTCCGGATTGTCCGCAACCAGTGGACAGACGCCGATCCGGTGGCCGCCGCTGCCGAGGTGCTCACCACGACGGGCGTTGCCCTGATGCCCTCGTCAGACGTGACGCGAAGCCTCGGAGTGGACCGCGAAGCGTGGACCCGGTTCGCGCGGTATTGGTGGCATTTGCCGCCAGACCCCGACACTGAGCCGGGGGAACAGCGATTGCGCCGTTACGGGCAGTACCTGGTGCTGGACGGGGTCGTGTACCGGCTGCCGCCCCGCACGTGCGCGCGGCCGGAGCCGCTGACCGACGCGTTCGCCGAGGACTCCTTGCTGCACAACGTGATCGAGCTGCTGGCCCGGGTGGCGGCGTCCCTCGACGACGTGGCCGAATGGAACGTCAAGGTGTATCCGTTCCGCACCCGGTCCTCCGACGGTGGCCATCCGACACCCGAGGGCCTGCACCGCGACGGCGTCACCCTCCTCGGCACGCTGCTGATCGGCCGACGCAACGCCATTGGCGGCGAGAGCTCGGTGAGCGACTCCGGTGGCCGGCGGTTGTTGACGACGACGTTGGCCGAGCCCGGTACGTTGCTGCTGGGCGACGATCGTCGCACCCTGCATGGTGTTTCACCGATCCGCCCGATCTCGGGCTCCAGGCCGGCGCAGCGCGACGTCCTGGTGATCACTTTCGCCTCGGCCTGGCCGTAAAATCAACGACGCATCACAATCAGGGGGTCGCGGTGAACGCCGTTTTCGTCGATGTCGACACCGGCGTCGACGACGCGGTGGCGTTGGTGTATCTGCTGGCAAGTGCTGACGCCGATCTGGTGGGGATCGCCTCGACCGGCGGAAACATCCACGTGGACCAGGTATGCGCCAACAACCTGGGTTTGCTCGAATTGTGCGGGGCCCCAAGCATACCCGTGTCAAAGGGCACCGACGAGCCGCTGTGTGGCCGATGGCCTCACCACTCAAAATTCCACGGCCCCAAGGGCATGGGGTATGCCGAGCTCCCCCGCACCGATCGCCGGCTCACCGGCTACGACGCCACCGCGGCGTGGGTGGCCGCGGCGCACGCCCATCCCGGGAATCTGATCGGTCTGGTCACCGGGCCGCTGACCAACCTCGCGCTTGCCTTACGCGCCGAACCCGCGCTGCCGACGCTGCTGCGACGGCTGGTGATCATGGGCGGCGCGTTCGACGACGACACCACTCCGATGGCGGAATGGAACATCCGGGTAGATCCCGAGGCGGCGAACGAGGTGTTCGCCGGCTGGGCCGGGCAACAACAACTCCCGATCGTCTGCGGTTTGAACCTCACCCGACGCGTGGCCATGACACCGGACATACTCGCCAGGCTGGCCGCCGGGGGGGAAGCCTCGGGTCCGTCTCCTTTGATCCGGGTGATCGAGGACGCGATGCGTTTTTACTTCGAATCTCACCGGGACCGCGGACATGGCTATGTCGCGTATATGCATGATCCGTTGGCGGCCGCGGTGGCGCTCGACCCGCAGCTGGTGTCGACCCGGGCGGCCACGGTGGACATCGAGCTGGCCGATACCCCGGCCCGGGGTGTCACGACCCCCGATTGGTCGGGAAGCCGAAAACCCAACGCGCTGATCGGCGTTGACGTGGACCCTGCGGTGTTCTTCGACCGGTTCATCGAGCGGGTGGGACCGTTCGCGCGCCGGCTCGGTTAGTCACTCATAGCTTCCCTCGAGGTACCAGCGCCGCTGGCGGTAGCACAGCAGAAACGCCCGCTCGCCCTCCAGCAAGACCTGGGCGCGGGCGGTGCGGCCTTTCCCTGCGTCTGGGTCCCACCACCGCTCGTCGACCGGCCAAGGTCCGGCCCACCAGTGCAGCTGTTCGTCCCGACCGTGCACGGTCAGTCGCACAGGGTCTGCCGAGAACATCCCCCGGCCGGTCACCCGTATCGGATTACCTTGGGCGTCAAGTAATTCCACTGGGTCGTCAAGCAACACGGCCGGCGACGGCTCTGGCAGTTGGCCGGGCCACGGCGGGCCCGGGTCGGCCTGCGGCACCGGTTCGTCGCCCAGCGGGGTCAACGTGATGCGTTCGGCAGGCCCGCGACCGCCAGACAGCACCGGCACCCGCACCGCCTCCGGACCGAGCAGGCCCTGCACCCGCACCAGCGCCCGGCGGGCCCGCAGCCTGTCCTCCTCCCCGAGACCACCCCACAACGGCAACTGCAGCGCCTCGGCGGACACCACCTCCACCGCCCGCAGCCGCAACAGCGTCACCGCCGCCGTCGGCCGGGGGTTGCGCGAGGTCCGATTGCTCAACCACCCGTCCAGTTGCCAGCGCACCCGGTCGGCGGTGGCGTCCTCGGTCAAGGGCTCGGCGCACCGCCACACCCGGTGCAATTCTTCGCCGTTGGCGGTGACGGCATGAATGGCCAGCCGGGTGCAGCCCACCCCGGCCGCCATCAGCGTCTGGTGCAGCGCGCCGGCCAGCGAACGCCCGGCGAATGCCGCGGCATCAACCCGGTCGATCGGCGGATCGCAGTCCAGCACGGCCTCGAGTTCCGGCGGCGGCTCCCGGCCCGACGGTCCGCGCTCGGGTTCGCCGCGCGCGAACCGGTGCGCGGTCACCCCGTCGGCGCCGAACCTGGAGGCCACGTCGGTACGAGACAGCGTGGCGAACTGCCCGATGGTGCGAATCCCCATCCGCCACAACAGATCCGTCAGTTCTTCTCGCCCCGGACCGGACAGGCTCGGCTCGGTGGCAAGCTGCCGGATCGACAGCGCCGACAGAAACCCCGCGTCGCCTCCCGCCTGGACGACCCGGCCCGCGCGCGCGGCGAAGACCGCGGTGGACAACTGGTCGGCGATCCCGACCTGACACTCGGCGCCGGCCGCGGCCACCGCGTCGATCAGCCGCTCGGCGGCCCGCTGTTCGGACCCGAAATAGCGGGCCGCCCCGCGCACCGGCAACACCAAAAGCCCGGGCCGCAGCACCTCGGCGCGGGGCACCAGATCGTCCACCGCCGCGATCACCCCTTCGAAGAAGCGGGCGTCGCGGTCGGCGTCGGCGGTCACGACGTGCAGTTGCGGACACCGGGCCGCCGCCTCCCGGCGTCGCAGCCCTCGCCGCACCCCCGCCGCGCGGGCGGCCGACGAGCAGGCGATCACCCGGTTGGCCAGAGTGACCGCGATCGGGGCCGTCGCGGGCTGGTCCGACGCCGCCGCCGCCGCGACCGCGGGCCAGTCCATGCACCAGATCGCTAAAACCCGGGAGCCTGACGGGCCAGATGGGGAGGACACCGAATTCACCCGGTTTGCGCTCGGCCGATCACCCGTCCGCCCGCACACGCCCCGCTGACCTGCAGCCGCACCCCGCTGATGCGTCCGAAACCGGGCGCGCCCCGGCCACCCGCCGTGATCTCGTAGCCGCAGACCCGGGCCTCCAACCGCGTCGGCGCCCCCTGCCAGTCGCCGTCGGTGACCAGCAGGGTGCACCCCCTACTGCGAGCCCGCGCCACCACCGCCCGCGCCCGAGTCTGCGGGACCCGGCGCCCGCCCAGACCGAGTACCACCAGATCCATGCCATCGATGAGCACCGCGGCCACCTCCACCGGATCGGTTCCGGGATCCGGTATCACCGCGAGCCGACTCAGATCCGCCCCCATCTCCACGGCGGCCAGCAGTCCGATATCCGGCTGGCCGACGATGGCGACGTTGCCCCCGGCCGCCGTCACCGCGGCCACCATGCTCAACAGCAGTGACCGGGCTCCCGACAGCACCGCCACCGTCCCCCGCGGCAATGCGACAGGCAGCGAGTCCGCCAGCCACTCCGGGAGCGCCAGCCGAGACTCCGATTCGGGCAGCAGGTCATCGGCGCGGGCGACGACCGCCCCGGACATCTCGGCCATCCGTCGACGCAGCGATTCGAGCTGCTCAGCGCTGTCTTCCTGGCGCTGGCTGGAGGCAAAAGCCGAAGTCATGACCAGCCTCCCGGGAACACTTTTGGCGACTATTTTCGAATGTATGTTCGATCCGGTTTCGAGTAAACACCCGCCCTCCGACAACCGTCAAGCGGCGTGGGAGGCCGCTTTATGCGTTCGGTGCTGGTGTGGCTCATGGTGCTTTTGGGTAGTGCTTCTTGGCCGAAACCCCGGCTAAAGCCGACGCAATCCGTGTTAACCACCGAGTTGTTGCCGAGGCAGGCGGGAACTGGAACGCGGCCACGATCGCTTACGCGGCGTGAATTCTCCAAACTTAAACCAGTGCGATCCCCGTCGGCGTGTCTTCGCAGCTGGTTAAGTGTCGCGAAAAGACGCGGCGAAGCTATTCCCATTCGATGGTGCCGGGCGGTTTGCTGGTGACGTCCAGCACCACGCGGTTGACCTCGGCCACCTCGTTGGTGATGCGGGTCGAGATGCGCTCCAGCACCTCGTAGGGCACCCGGGTCCAGTCAGCCGTCATGGCGTCCTCGCTGGACACCGGCCGCAGCACGATCGGGTGCCCATAGGTGCGGTTGTCACCCTGCACGCCGACCGAGCGGACGTCGGCCAGCAGCACCACCGGGCACTGCCAGATCTGGTTGTCCAGACCGGCGGCGGTCAGCTCCTCGCGCGCGATCGAGTCGGCCCGCCGCAGCGTGTCCAGCCGCTTCGCGGTGACCTCGCCGACGATCCGGATGCCCAGGCCTGGCCCCGGAAAGGGCTGGCGCGCAACGATTTCCTCCGGCAGGCCCAACTCCCGCCCGACCGCGCGCACCTCGTCTTTGAACAGCAGCCGCAGCGGCTCGACGAGTTTGAACTTCAGGTCGCCGGGCAGGCCGCCGACGTTGTGGTGGCTCTTGATGTTCGCGGTGCCGCTGCCCCCGCCGGACTCCACCACGTCCGGATACAGCGTGCCCTGCACCAAAAAGTCAACGGGTTTGTCCCCCAACACATCCCGCACCGCGCCCTCGAAGGCCCGGATGAACTGCCGGCCGATGATCTTGCGTTTGCCTTCGGGGTTGTGCACACCCGACAGCGCCTCCAGGAAGGTGTCCGCCGCGTCGACGGTGACCAGGTTGGCGCCGGTGGCGGCCACGAAATCGCGCTGCACCTGTGCGCGCTCGCCGGCGCGCAACAACCCGTGATCGACGAAGACACAGGTCAACCGGTCGCCGATGGCGCGCTGGACCAGCGCCGCGGCCACCGCCGAATCCACACCGCCGGACAGTCCGCAGATCGCCTGGCCGTCGCCGATCTGAGCACGCACCTGCTCGATCAGGGCACCGGCGATGTGGGCGGGCGTCCAGTCCGCGCCGAGCCCGGCGAAGTCGTGCAGGAACCGGCTGAGCACCTGTTGCCCGTGCGGGGTGTGCATCACCTCCGGGTGGTACTGCACCCCGGCCAGACGCCGATCCCGGTTCTCGAAGGCGGCCACCGCCGCGCCCGCGCTGCTGGCCACCACGTCGAATCCGTCCGGCGCGGCCGTGACCGCGTCGCCATGACTCATCCAGACCGGCTGAACGCTGGGCAGACCCGAATGCAGTTCGCCGCCAATGACTTTCAGCTCGGTGCGGCCGTATTCGCTGGTGCCGGTGTGAGCGACGGTGCCACCCAGCACCTGCGCCATGGCCTGGAATCCGTAGCAGATGCCGAACACCGGCACACCGAGGTCGAACACCGCGGGATCCAGTTGCGGGGCGCCTTCGGCGTAGACGCTGGCCGGTCCGCCGGAAAGCACGAGCGCCGACGGCTGACGGGCCTTGATCTCCTCGACGGAGGCGGTGTGGGGAATGACCTCCGAATAAACCCGCGCCTCGCGGATCCGGCGGGCGATCAACTGCGCGTACTGCGCGCCGAAATCGACGACAAGCACCGGCCGGGCCGGCGATGCATGCCCATCGACGTCAGCGGGTTCGGTCACGGCAGTGAGTGTAGTGGCCTACAGCGCGAACGCCCGACGCAGCGCATCGACCGCATCCGGGTCGCCGTCGAAACCGATTCGCCGCAGCGCCGCCTTGCGCTTGGCATCGCTTGCCCCCAGCCGGGCGGTGACGAGATCGGCCGCGCTCGCGGTGAGAGTCACCGAAGGCCCGCCATGAGCGCCGGCCAGGCGGCCTTGGGTCACCGCGAACTCGAAACGGCGGCCGTCGATCTCGACGCGGCACGTGGCCTCCAAACCGGCCGCGCCGGCCGGGTTGAAGCCCAGCAGTATTCCGGCCAGGAACCCGTTCAGCGGCGATACGGGGCCGTCGTCGATCGGGTCCAGCCGGTCGAGCCCAAACCACGCGATGCTTTGAATGATGGGCAGTACCCGCTGCCAGCCCGTGTCGCTGAGCGTGTACACGGTGCGCCCGATCGGGGCGGGCAGGTCGGCCCGGTCCACGAGCCCGGCGTCTTGCAGGTCTTTGAGTCGCTCGGCGAGCAGATTGGTTGCGATGCCGGGCAGCTCGTCACGCAGGTCGCCGTAGCGGCGGGGTCCGCCGACCAGCTCGCGCAGGATCAGCAGCGTCCACCGCTCGCCGAGGACGTCGAGGCCTCGGGCGATCGGACAGTTCTGGTTGTAGTTCCTGCGGGGTGGCACCAGGCCAGCATAGCAAATCAGACATCTTTTTCAAGCACTAACTTGATTTACTTGTCTATTAACTTTAATGTCTTGTCCATGCGTACCGACCCGACATTCCGCAATCACCCGATTCCCGCGCTTGCCGTCATCTGCCTCGGCGTCTTCGTTATCAGCGTCGACGCCACCATCGTCAACGTCACGCTGCCCACACTGTCGCGCCAACTCGGCGCCGACACCGCGCAGCTGCAATGGATCGTCGACGCGTACACGCTGGTCATGTCCGGCCTGCTGCTCTCGGCCGGCAGCCTCAGCGACCGCTTCGGCAGGCGAGGCTGGCTCAACGCCGGGCTGGCGCTGTTTGCGATCACCTCAGGCATTGCGGCACAGGCGAATTCGGCGGATCAGCTCATCGCAGCGCGCGCCGCCATGGGCGTCGGCGCGGCGGTGATCTTCCCGACCACGCTGGGACTGATCACCAACATCTTCACCGACCCGGTGCCGCGCGCCAAGGCGATCGGACTGTGGGCGGCCATGGTGGGTGTCGGGGTGGCCGTGGGGCCGATCAGCGGCGGCTGGCTGCTCGAGCACTTCTGGTGGGGCTCGATCTTCATGGTGAACATTCCGGTCGCGGCGCTGGCCATCATCGGCGGCGCCTTGTTCGTTCCGACCTCGCGCGACCCTGCGGCACCGCGCGTCGACGTCCCCGGCTTGATCCTGTCCGCGGCCGGGATCACCACGCTGGTCTACACGGTTATCGAGGCACCCACCTGGGGATGGACGAACATTCGGACCGCGGGCGGCTTCGTCGTGGCCGCAATCGTGCTCGCCGGGTTCGCGCTGTGGGAGCGCCGCAGCACCCATCCCATGCTGGACGTTTCGGTGTTCCTCAATCGCCGGTTCTCCGGCGGCAGCCTGGCGGTGACCGCCGGTTTCCTGACGTTGTTCGGCTTTATCTTCGTCATCACCCAGTACTTCCAATTCATCAAGGACTACACGGCGTTCCAGGCCGGCGTGCGCTTGCTGCCGGTCGCCGCCTCGATCGCGCTGGCCAGCATCCTGGGGCCCCGGCTGGTCGAGCGAGTCGGTAGCACCGCGGTCGTCGCCGCCGGCCTCACGTTGTTCGCCGCCGGACTGGCGTGGGCGTCCACGGCGGACGCCGCCACGCCCTACTACAGCCAGATCGCAATACAAATGGTGCTGCTCGGCGGCGGCCTCGGCCTGACGACGGCGCCGGCCACCGAGGCCATCATGGGATCGCTGTCCGCCGACAAGGCCGGCGTCGGCTCGGCCGTCAACGACACAACGCGCGAACTCGGCGGCACCCTCGGCGTGGCCATCGCCGGCAGCATCTTCGCGTCGGTGTACTCGGGCCACCTCGGCGCGGGGTCGGCGTTGACGGGCCTGCCCGTCGACGCGATGCGACACTCGATGGCCGTGGCGCACAGGGTGATCGAACAGCTGCCGGCGCAACAGGCCGGCCACGTCCGCGACACCGTCAACCACGCATTCCTGGATGGGATGCAGGTGAGCTCGCTGGTATGCGCGGGCATCGCGCTGGGCGCAGCGATCATCGTCGGCTGGCTGTTGCCGGCGCGGGCGCGGCAATCGACGCCGTCCCCCGAAACGGCGGCGCTGACAACGGCCTGAAGAAGGCCTGAAGAAGGCCTAACAAGGCCTAAAGCTCTCCCACCAGAAAGGTACGAAAAGCATGACTACGACGCCATCCTCGGCAATCCAGAGCCAATACTCGACCGGCCTGTCGCGGAACAACATCGAGCGGGCGCTGATCTCCGCCGGGAAGGACCTCAACCATCTGCAGCCCGCCGACCTCGGCCTGCTGGAGGACTTCCACACCATGGGCCGGTACGCCACCGCCCAGCTGGTGGACCTGGCGGAGATCACAAGTGACACCAGGGTGCTCGACGCCGGCAGCGGGGTCGGCGGCACCGCCCGCTATGTCGCCGACCGCTACGGCTGCCCGGTTACCGCCGTGGATCTCACCGACGAATACTGCGAAACGAACCGTTGGCTCAATCGGCACGTCGGCCTCGACGGCCGGATATCGGTTCGTCAGGCCGACGTTACCGAACTCCCCTTCGGCGACGGCACTTTCGATGTCGTCATCAGCCAGCACGTCCAGATGAACATCGCCGACAAGGCGCGCCTCTACGCCGAAGCGCGCCGGGTACTTCAAGGCGGCGGACGGCTTGCCCTGTGGGACATCACTATTGGGGCTCACGGCGAACTCGACTATCCATTGCCGTGGGCCGACCACCCCGCGCGTAGCCATCTGGTCACCCCCGGCGAATTGCGCGCCGTCGTCGAGTCCGCCGGGTTCGCCGTCGAACACTGGACCGACCTGACCGACGAAGCGGCCGCGCTCATGCAGGCCGTGCTGGCCGAGCCTGCCAACCCGCTGGGCCTGCACGCCTTCGTCGCCGACTTCCGGCGGAAGGTCGAAAACCTCACCCACGCCCTGACCGACGGACGCCTTCGTGCCATCCAGGCGGTCGTGCGGGCGGTCGGCGGAGGTTGAACACCATGCAGCCCAACGAGATCCCAGACCAGAGCTACACGATGACATGGAGCGGCGGCCGCGACACATTGGTCTACAGCGAGCGTGATTGGTCGCATCCGGCTGAGCGCGACCGGGTCGCCCGTCAACTCGATGTCGAGGCAATCACAGTGGCTGGCACGGGCCACTTTTCGGCCCTCGAGCGCCGCACGGAGATGGTTCGCATCATCCGGCAGAGCGCCGGAAGAACCGTCGGTTCATGAACCAAACCCGAACCAGCCGCGCGGCGTCGTGGCTTCCGCTGATGATCCGACTGACCGCGATCGGGTATCTGCTCTTCTTCGTTCCCGACCTGATTCTCGCGTCCACGCATCACGTCAGCGGGTTGCCGCCCTTGTTGGCTCGACTCTTCGACTGGGGCGGGGGCGGCGACGCGGTAGCCGTCATGTTCTCGACCGTCTACATAGTCTGGGCGCTCTTCCTGTTCGGATCGGCGCGCGCCCCGCTCGCGAACCGGCTGTTCCTTGATTTCAACCTCACGGCGAACTCCGCGCACTTCGGCGTCATGCTCGTCATGGCCGTGGCCATGCGTGATGAACACCAGCACCTGGCGGGAGTGGCGGCGCTGGGATTGCTCACCACGGTCCCGGTCGGAGCCTGCTGGCTTCCCGTCCGACGCAGCTAACACCGCAGAAGGCTGGCGGCACACCGCTCGGCATGGTGGAGTAGGTATCGCCCGACCCCGATACCCGAGAGTGAGGTCCACCGTGCTGGGTCTGCCGGAGAAGGTGCGCGCCTGCCTGTTCGACCTCGACGGTGTGCTCACCGATACCGCGAGCGTGCACACCAAGGCCTGGAAGGCCACGTTCGACGCCTATCTATCCGACCGGGCCAAGAAGACCGGAGAAAAGTTCGTCCCCTTCGATGCTGCCGCGGACTACCGGCAGTACGTCGACGGCAAGAAACGCGAAGACGGGGTCCGGTCCTTTCTGGACAGCCGGGGAATCAAGATTCCCGACGGCAACCCCGACGACCCCGACGACGCCGAGACGGTATACGGCCTGGGCAACCGCAAGAACGACATGTTCAACAAGGTCCTGAAGAAGGACGGCGTCGAGGTGTTCGACGGATCGCGGCGCTACCTCGAGGCGGTCTCGGCCGCGGGCCTGGGCATCGCTGTCGTGTCGGCCAGCGCCAACACTCCCGAGGTACTCAAGATCACCGGCCTGGACCGGTTCATCCAGCAGCGGGTGGACGGCAACACACTGCGCGAAGAGCACCTGCCCGGCAAGCCCGCCCCCGACTCGTTCCTGCGGGGCGCGCAGCTGCTCGACGTCGCCCCCGACGCGGCGGCCGTATTCGAGGACGCATTGTCGGGCGTCGCGGCCGGCCACGCCGGCCACTTCGGCTACGTGGTCGGCGTCGACCGGGTGGGCCAGGCTGAAGAACTTCGCAAAAGCGGCGCCGACGTCGTCGTGACCGACCTGGCAGAATTGCTGAACTCGTGATCACGCAGGAAGCGTTCCCCGTCGACCCGTGGCAGGTCCGCGAGACCCGGCTCGACCTGAACCTGATCGCTCAGTCGGAATCCCTGTTCGCGTTGTCCAACGGACATATCGGGTTACGCGGCAACCTCGACGAGGGAGAGCCTTACGGCCTGCCGGGCACCTATCTGAACTCCTTCTACGAAATCCGGCCGCTGCCCTACGCCGAGGCCGGCTATGGGTACCCGGAGGCCGGGCAGACCATCGTCGACGTCACCAACGGCAAGATCATTCGCCTGTTCGTCGAGGACGAGCCGTTCGACGTGCGGTACGGCGAATTGCTCTCCCACGAACGGGTTCTCGACCTGCGCGCCGGGACGCTGACCCGCCGCGCGCACTGGCGTTCACCGGCGGGCAAGCAAGTCAAATTAGTGTCCACCCGGCTGGTGTCGCTGGCCAACCGCGGCGTCGCGGCCATCGAGTACGTCGTCGAGGCGATCGAGGACTTCGCTCGTGTGACCGTCCAGTCCGAACTGGTGACAAACGAGGACCAACCGCAGACCTCGGCCGACCCACGGGTGTCTGCCATCCTGGACAACCCGCTGGAGGCCGTCGAACACGAAGTCCTCGAACGCGGAGCGGTGCTCATGCACCGGACCCGCGCGAGCGCGCTGATGATGGCCGCCGCAATGGATCACGAGGTCGACGTGCCCGGACGGGTCGAGGTCACCACCGACGCGCGGCCCGACTTGGCCCGGACCACCGTGATCTGCGGGCTGCGCCCAGGACAGAAGCTGCGCATCGTCAAATACATTGCTTATGGCTGGTCCAGCCTGCGCTCGCGCCCGGCGCTGCGCGACCAGGCCGCGGCCGCCCTGCACGGCGCCCGCTACAGCGGATGGCAAGGGCTGCTGGATTCGCAACGCAAATACCTCGACGAGTTCTGGGAGAACGCGGACGTCGAGGTCGAGGGCGACTCTGAATCGCAGCAGGCGGTTCGCTTCGGGCTGTTCCACCTCTTGCAGGCCAGCGCGCGGGCCGAACGCCGCGCGATCCCCAGCAAGGGGCTCACCGGAACGGGCTACGACGGCCACGCCTTCTGGGACACCGAGGGTTACGTGCTGCCGGTGCTGACCTATACCGCGCCGCACACGGTCGCCGACGCGCTGCGGTGGCGGGCGTCAACCATGGAGATGGCGAGGGACCGGGCGGCCGAATTGGGCCTCGAAGGCGTTTGCTTTCCCTGGCGCACCATCCGCGGCCAGGAGTGCTCGGCGTACTGGCCGGCCGGCACCGCCGCGTTTCACATCAACGCCGACATCGCGATGGCCTTCGAGCGCTACCGCGTGGTCACCGGCGACGAATCGCTGGAGGCGGACTGCGGTATCAAGGTGCTAATCGAGACGGCGCGGCTGTGGATGTCGCTCGGGCACCACGACCGCCACGGCGTCTGGCACCTCGACGGGGTCACCGGCCCCGACGAGTACACGGCGATCGTGCGCGACAACGTCTTCACGAACTTGATGGCGGCACACAATCTGGTCGTCGCCGCCGATGCGTGCAACCGCCATCCCGAGGCCGCGGAGGCGATGGGTGTCACGACCGAGGAGACCGCCGCCTGGCGCGACGCGGCCGACGCCGTCAACATTCCCTATGACGAGGAACTGGGCGTCCATCAGCAGTGCGAAGGCTTTACCACGTTCGCGGAGTGGGACTTTGAAGCCAACCAGACCTATCCGCTGCTCCTGCACGAGGCGTATGTGCGGCTCTACCCCGCACAGGTGATCAAGCAGGCCGACCTGGTGCTGGCGATGCAGTGGCAGAGTCACGCGTTCACGCCCGAGCAGAAGGCCCGCAACGTCGACTACTACGAGCGGCGGATGGTGCGCGACTCGTCGCTGTCGGCCTGCACCCAGGCGGTGATGTGCGCCGACGTCGGGCATCTGGAGCTGGCCCATGACTACGCCTATGAGGCCGGGCTGATCGACCTGCGCGACCTGCACAGCAACACCCGGGACGGGCTGCACATGGCGTCGCTGGCCGGCGCCTGGATGGCGCTGGTCAACGGTTTCGGCGGCCTGCGCGACGACGAGGGCGTCCTGGCCCTGGATCCGCAACTGCCCGATGGCATTACGCGGCTGCGGTTCCGGCTGCGGTGGCGCGATTTCCGCGTCACCGTCGACGCCAACCACACCGACGTCACCTACACGCTGCGCGACGGCCCCGGTGGCGACCTGACCATCCGGCACGCCGGCGAAGAGCTCGAACTGAACGCGGAGAAGCCGACGACGATCGCGGTGCGCCGGCGCAAGCCGCTGCTGCCGCCACCGCCGCAGCCGCCCGGCCGCGAGCCGACGCACCGGCGCGCCCTGGTTCAGGGCAGCGCGACGGTCCACTGAGCCGGTTCAGTGCGGTTCGACGATCCGGGCCACCTCGGCGTCCACCGCCTGACGCAGTTCAGCGGCGGTCAGCTCGTCGAGACCGGTAGCCGAGCGCAGGATGGGCGCGAACAGGCGCCAACCGAATTGCAGCGCAAGGGCATTGGCGACCGCCAGCCGCGCACCGATCTCGGTGTCATGGCGTGGCCGCACCGTGTCGAGCAGCCCCGCAACGTTCGGGAATCGCTTCTGCAACTGCTCGGCCGGATAGCCGTCGAGCAACGTGCGGGCCATGACCCGCATCTGCCGGTCGAGGGCCTTCTCGAGGACGTCGGCCGCCGCGTCCGACTCCAGCAGATCGGTCAAATCCGTGCCCAGGCGATCGAGCACGGCACCGACCAGCTGTTCCTTGGCGCCGAAGTGGCGAAAAACCAGCCCGTGGTTGACCTTCGACCGGGCGGCGATGTCGCGGATCGACGTCGCGGCCGGACCGCGCTCGGCGAACAGGTCGGTGGCCGCCTCCAGGATCGCCGCCGCCACGGCCTCCCGCCCGGTGGGGGCTCCCTGCCCGGTGGGAATTTTGCGGCTGGCACTTGCCGAGCGCGTAGTCATGTGACTACACTAGCCCATGTAGTCAATTGACTACACCTGACTTCCACCAGAGGGACGAAAGAGCAGAGGGACGAAAGAGATGGCACACGCGATAAGCGTCACCAAGCTGGGCAGCCGCATCGGCGCCCGCATCGACGGGGTGAAACTGGGCGGCGACCTCGACCCGGCCACGGTCAACGAGATCCGCGAGGCGTTGTTGGCCCACAAGGTGATTTTCTTCCGCGGCCAGCAGCACCTCGACGACCGTCAGCAGCTCGCGTTCGCCGGACGGCTGGGCACGCCCATCGGCCACCCGGCCGGCGCCATGCTCGCCGGCAAGGACGAGCCCGTCATCACCCCGATCAACTCCGAGTACGGCAGGGCCTCGCGCTGGCACACCGACGTCACCTTTGCCGCCAACTACCCGGCGGCCTCGATCCTGCGCGCGGTGACGTTGCCCAGCTACGGCGGGTCGACCCTGTGGGCCTCGACCGCGGCGGCCTACGCCCACTTGCCCGAACCGCTCAAGCACCTGGTCGAGAACCTGTGGGCGCTGCACACCAACCGCTTCGACTACGCGGCGAACCAGATGCTCGCCACCGAGGCCCACCGGGCGCATCGGCAGGCGTTCGAGAAGCCGGACTTCCGGACCGAACATCCGGTGGTGCGGGTGCACCCGGAAACCGGCGAACGCACGCTGCTGTTGGGAGCTTTCGTACGCAGCTTCGTCGGCTTGGACGACCACGAGTCACACGTGCTGCTCGAACTGTTGCAGCGGCGAATCACCGAGCCCGAGAACACTGTTCGGTGGAACTGGGAGGCGGGCGACCTTGCCATCTGGGACAACCGAGCCACCCAGCACCGGGCAATCGACGACTATGACGACCAGCATCGGCTCCTGCACCGGGTCACCTTGATGGGCGACGTGCCCGTCAGCGTGCACGGGGAGCGCAGCCGGGTGATCAGCGGCGCACCGCTCGAGGCGGTCGCGAGCTAGCCCGCCTCGGAGGCCGATCTGACCGGATCGATCGGCAGCCAGCGCAGTGCACCCGGTGCGTCGAGGGGTACCACCGGGTGCTCCGGCGCGATCGGGGCCAGCCTGCGGTAGGCGTCGCCTTGCGACGGGCGCTGATCGTTCTCGCCCTTGTTCGGCCACAGCGAGGCGGCCCGCTCGGCCTGCGCGGTGATGGACAGCGACGGGTTGACGCCCAGGTTCGCCGAGATCGCCGCGCCGTCCACCACGAACATGGTCGGATAGCCGTAGACCCGGTGATAGGGGTCGATGACGCCGTGCTCGGGGCTGTCGCCGATCACCGCCCCGCCGAGAAAGTGGGCGGTCAGCGGGATGTTGAACAGCTCGCCCCAGGTGCCGCCGGCCACGCCGTCGACCTTGGCGGCCATCCGGCGGGTGACCTGGTTGCCGATCGGGATCCACGTCGGGTTCGGCTCGCCGTGTCCCTGCTTGCTGGAGTACCAGCGGATGCCGAGCTTGCCGCGCTTGGTGAACGTGGTGATCGAGTTGTCCAGGTGCTGCATCACCAGCGCGATGACCGTGCGCTCGCTCCACTGGCGGACGTTGAGCATCCGGAGTATGCCGCGCGGATCTTCGCGGGCCTGGTCGCAGCAACTGCTTCCACCGCGGCACATCGGTGCCCTCGGGTCCGGCCCCGTCGGTCATCAGGGTCTGCAGCAGCCCCATCGCGTTGGAACCCTTGCCGTAGCGGACGGGCTCGATGTGGGTGTCCGGCGTCGGATGAATCGACGACGTGATCGCCACCCCGTGGGTCAGGTCCAGATCCGGCGAAACCTTCAGCGTCGCGGCACCGACGATCGACTCGGAGTTGGTGCGGGTCAACACACCCAATCGCTGCGAAAGGCGGGGCAGCCGGCCCGTATCCCGCATCTTGAACAGCAGATGCTGCGTCCCCCAGGTGCCCGCGGCCAGGACCAGGTGTGTGGCGGTGTAGGTACGCCGGTCCCGGCGCAGCCAACTGCCGGTGCGAACGGTGCGAACCTCCCACAACCCGTCGGAGCGCTGCTCGAAGCTTTTCACCGTCGTCATCGGAACGACTTGCGCGCCAGCGGATTCCGCGAGGCCCAGGTAGTTCTTCACCAAGGTGTTCTTGGCACCGTAGCGGCACCCCGTCATGCAGCACCCGCATTCCAGGCAGCCGGTGCGCTCCGGCCCCGCACCGCCAAAGTACGGGTCGGGCACCGTCTTTCCGGGTGCTTTGGTGCCATCCGGGCCGAAGAACACCCCGACCGGGGTGGGCACCCAGGTGTCGCCGCACCCCATGTCGTCGGCGACCTCCTTGACGATGCGGTCGGCGTCGGTGAACGTCGGGTTCTCCACCACGCCCAGCATCCGTTGCGCCTGTTGGTAGTGCGGCATCAGCTCGCCGCGCCAGTCGGTGATGTGCGACCACTGCTGGTCTTTGAAGAACGGCTCCGGTGGCACGTACAAGGTGTTGGCGTAGTTCAGCGAACCGCCGCCGACCCCAGCGCCGGCCAAGATCATCACGTTGCGCAGCGGGTGGATGCGTTGGATGCCATAGCAACCGAGCTTCGGCGCCCACAGGAACTTGCGCAGGTCCCAGGAGGTCTCGGCGAACTCCTCGTCGGAGAAGCGGCGGCCGGCCTCCAGCACGCCCACGCGGTAGCCCTTTTCCGTCAACCGCAGCGCGCTGACGCTGCCCCCGAATCCAGAACCGATGATCAGGACGTCGTAATCCGGCTTCATCGCTGCAGTATATGGCGGCCTCAACCGCCGACGGTCAGGCCGACCTTCTGAAACTCCTTGAGGTCGCAATAACCGGCCTTGGCCATCGATCGCCGCAGGCCGCCCACCAGATTGAGGCTGCCGAACGGGTCGTCGGACGGACCGTTGAGCACCTGCCGCAGCGGCGGTCGCTCACCGACCGCGATCTGCAGTAACGCCCCGCGCGGCAACGACGGGTGCGCCGCCGCGGCCGGCCAGAACCACCCGCCCCCAAGCGCCTCGGCGGCCTCGGCCAGCGGCGTGCCCAGCACCACCGCGTCGGCGCCGCAGGCGATGGCTTTGGCCAGCTCGCCCGAGGTGTGGATGTCGCCATCGGCCAGCACGTGCACGTAACGGCCGCCGGTCTCGTCGAGGTATTCGCGGCGCGCGGCGGCGGCGTCGGCGATCGCGGTGGCCATCGGCACACTGATGCCCAGCACCTCGTCGCTGGTGGTCACCCCCCTGGTCGAGCCGTAGCCGACGATGACCCCGGCGGCGCCCGTGCGCATCAGGTGCAGCGCGGTGCGGTGGTCGAGCACCCCACCGGCGACCACCGGAATGTCGAGCTCGGAGATAAAGGTCTTGAGGTTCAACGGTTCACCGTCGCTGGCCACCCGCTCGGCGGAGATGATCGTGCCCTGGACGACGAGCAGGTCGATACCCGCCTGGAGGAGCACCGGCGTCAGCGCCTGAGCATTCTGCGGGCTGACCCGCACCGCGGTGATCACGCCGGCCTCGCGGATGCGGGCAACCGCCGACCCCAGCAGGTCCGGGTCCAGCGGCGCCGCGTGCAGTTCCTGCAGCAGCCGGATGGCCGCGGCGGATTCGGGCTCCTTTTCGGCGGCCTCGACGAGCTGCGCGATCTTGGCCTCCACATCCGCGTGCCGGCCGATCAGCCCCTCGCCGTTGAGCACGCCCAGCCCGCCGAGCCGGCCGAGCTCGATCGCGAACTCCGGCGACACCAGGGCATCGGTCGGATGCGCCAACACCGGGATCTCGAACCGGTAAGCGTCGAGCTGCCACGCCGTCGACGCGTCCTGCGACGAGCGGGTGCGGCGCGACGGCACGATGCTGATTTCGCTGAGTTCATACGTGCGACGGGCGGCGCGACCCATCCCGATCTCGACCATGGCCAGTTCGCTGTTCACCGCGCGTAGTAGTTGGGCGCTTCGACGGTCATGGCGACGTCGTGCGGGTGGCTCTCTTTGAGCCCGGCCGGCGTGATCCGGACGAACTGCGCCTGCTGCAGCACCTCGATGGTGGGCGAGCCGGTGTAACCCATCGCGGCCCGCAGGCCGCCGACCAGCTGGTGGATCACCGACGCCAGCGGCCCGCGGAACGGCACCCGGCCCTCGATCCCCTCGGGCACCAACTTGTCCTCCGAGAGCGCGTCGTCGGCGAAGTAGCGGTCTTTCGAGTAGGACTTGCCCCCGCCCCGGCCCTGCATGGCGCCCAGCGACCCCATGCCTCGATAGCTCTTGAACTGCTTGCCGTTGACGAAGATCAGCTCGCCCGGCGCCTCGGCGGTGCCGGCCAGCAACGAGCCCAGCATGGCCGTCGACGCGCCGGCGGCCAGCGCCTTGGCGATATCGCCGGAGTACTGCAATCCCCCGTCGGCGATGACCGGCACGCCGGCCGGTCCGCACGCCGCGACGGCCTCCAGGATCGCGGTGATCTGCGGAGCGCCGACGCCGGCCACAACCCGCGTCGTGCAGATCGATCCCGGTCCCACACCGACCTTCACTGCGTCGGCGCCGGCGTCGACCAGGGCCGCGGCCGCCGCCCTGGTGGCCACGTTGCCCCCGATCACCTCGACGCGGTCGCCGACTTCGGCCTTGAGTTTGCCGACCATGTCGAGGACCAGCCGGTTGTGCGCGTGCGCGGTGTCCACGATCAGCACGTCGGCTCCGGCGTCGACCAGCATCATCGCGCGGACCCAGGCATCACCGCCGACGCCGACGGCGGCGCCGACCAGCAGCCGGCCGTCGCTGTCCTTGGTGGCCAGCGGGTGTTGTTCGGTCTTGACGAAGTCTTTGACGGTGATCAGCCCGGTCAGCCGGCCGTGGCCGTCGACGATGGGCAGCTTTTCAATCTTGTTGCGGCGCAACAGGCCCAGCGCCGCGTCGGCGCTGACACCCTCCTGCGCGGTGATCAGCGGGGCCTTGGTCATCACCTCGGCGACGTGCTTCGTCGAGTCGACCTCGAAGCGCAAGTCGCGGTTGGTGATGATGCCGACCAGGGCGCCGGAGTCGTCGACCACCGGCAGCCCGGAGATCCGGAATTTCGCGCACAGCGCTTCGACCTGCGCCAAGGTGTTGTCCGGGCGGCAGGTCACGGGGTCGGTGACCATGCCGGCCTCCGAGCGCTTGACCATCTCGACCTGGCCGGCCTGCTCGGCGACCGGCAGGTTGCGGTGCAGCACGCCCATTCCGCCCGCCCGGGCCATCGCGATGGCCATCCGCGACTCGGTGACGGTGTCCATCGCCGAGCTGACCAGCGGCACTTTGAGCCTGATCTTCTTGGTTAGCTGGCTGGAGGTGTCCGCTGTGGCGGGAACCACATCGGAAGCCGCGGGCAGCAGCAAGACGTCGTCGAAGGTCAAGCCCAGCATCGCGATCTTGTCGGGATTGTCGCCCCCGGTCGGCACCGGGTCATCCGCCAGGCCGCCGACGCGCAGGTACGGACTGGCGACCAGCGCGGGGCTGTCTTCTAGGTGGGACGTGCCACGGGACATCGGTGGAGCCCTCCATACGCGTGCGGAGTGAGAAACCCATCCTATCGGCTCGGCCGCGTCTGGGACCCGCTTGCGTGGGTGTGCCGCCGCGCCCGGACCGTACGAATCGGCCGGTAGCCCAACTGCTGGCGTTTTGACGGCCCGCTTGCGTAGGCTAGGGGCGTGCGCGACCACCTCCCGCCGGGTTTGCCGCCCGACCCCTTCGCCGACGACCCCTGCGATCCGTCGGCGGCGCTGGATGCCGTCGAGCCGGGACAACCCCTCGATCAGCAAGAGCGACTGGCGGTCGAGGCCGACCTGGCCGATCTCGCGGTTTATGAGGCCCTGTTGGCGCACAAGGGCATTCGCGGACTCGTGGTGTGCTGCGACGAGTGCCAGCAGGACCACTACCACGACTGGGACATGTTGCGGGCCAACCTGCTACAGCTGCTGATCGACGGCACCGTACGCCCGCACGAGCCCGCCTACGACCCCGAACCCGACTCCTACGTCACGTGGGATTACTGCCGCGGATACGCCGACGCCTCGCTCAACGAGGCGACGACAGACTCCGACGGGTTTCACCGCCGCCACTGAGCGTCCCCCACGCTTACGGCGTGGGCGTGGGTGTGTGCCCGTGATGCCGATGCCGGCCAGAAGACGGGCTTGGTGACGGGCTCGGTATCGGAGAGGTCGTGCTGCCCACCGTTGGCGGTTTGGTGCTCGCAGTGGGTGAGTCGGGAGTGGTCGAGTCGGCCGGAGCGCTCGGCGGCTTTGTTGCCGACGCCGGCAGCGTTGCGTTCGGGTTGCGTGACTCAACCCTGAAGTTCAGCAGGTTCACTTGGTCCATCAGGTCTTGTCTGCCGGCCCCGTCGTTCATCGATTGCAGGGTGCTGCTGACCTCGGCCAGCTCATTCTGGGCCTGGGTCCATTCACCCTGGTCGATCATTTGCTGAACCTTCGCCAGATCGGCCTTGGCGGACAACATGACCTGATCTTCGTTGACCCGCGGCTGGTCGAAGAACATCGCGTGCATGCCGTACAACGTGTCCCCGGGACGGGCCTCGACCACCATGGCGCCGAACCCGCTCAGGACCAACAGCGTCGCGGCAACCGACCCGATCGCCGCCATGCCACGACGAGCGCTCCGTCGCGCGGCTATCCCGGTGCGCAGCGCTTCGACGGCCTCTTCCGGCGAGACCAGCGCGCTGGCCGGCGGCCACCGCAAGTCATCACGCCAGTCCCCCATCAGCACGGCCAGCGCGTCGGCATCGGGATCGTCCAGATCGACCGGTTGGCGTGCGGCGAGCGCGTCGAGGAGCAGATCGGTGCGGGCCACCTCGTCCAGGGCCGGCTGGTCCGGGAACGCATAACCAGAATCAGGCATAGTCACCCGCCGCGACGATTTCGGATTTGAGCCGTGACAGCGCACGGTGCTGGGCCACTCGGACCGCTCCCGTGGTGCTGCCGACGACGGTGGCGGTCTCCTCGGCCGAAAGGCCGACGACCACGCGCAGGATCAGGATCTCGCGCTGCTTGGCGGGCAAGATCTCAAGCATTTGGCTCATTCGGCTGACCGAATCGGCTTCGATGGCCCGCTGCTCCGGTCCGGCGTCGAACGACCGGCGCTCGGGAACCGATTCGGCGGGGTAGGCAAGGTCACGGCCGGCGGCCCGATGCGCGTCGGCGACCTTGTGGGCCGCAATTCCGTACAGGAAGGCGAGAAACGGGCGTCCGCGATCGCGGTAGCGCGGCAGTGCCGTAATGGTGGCCAAGCACACCTCCTGTGCTACGTCGTCCGCTGACATGCCACCCCGGTCGCCGGTGCCGACCCGCGCGCGGCAATAGCGCACGACAATCGGTCGGATGGTCTCCAGCACCTCCCGGAGTGCGTTCCGGTCTCCAGCCACGGCCTCCGCAACCGCAGCGTCGAGACGTTCCCCTTGAATGGACATCGACGGCGGTATCTCCAACGTTACGAATGGAACGCATCGCGGGCTAACTAACGAAATGACAATAACGGCCGGAAGGCCGTTTCAAGCGGAACGCCACGCGCCTCCGGCGCGCCGCACCTGGCCTGCGCAGATATCGCGAATTTCCGCCAGCATTTGTGCCGGAATCGAAACGTTTCCGATATCGATCAGCAAGCAGGCCAGCGCCCAGCGCAGCGGCAGCAGCTGCAGTCGGCCAGTGTCCTCTAGCGCCGCCTCCGCGACCGCACCGGCGCGCGCGGTGCCGCCCGCGGCGCGCAGGGCCGCGGCCAGCACCACTTGGCTCTTGACCCGGTGTCGCGCCGACGCCACGGCCATGGCCTGCGCCAGATCGACCGCTTCCTCGGCGTGCCGCACGGCCAACGCGCCCTCGCCGCGGGCCATCGCCAGCTCGGCGGCCACCCATCGTCGGCGCACCGGGAGCCGGTCCGGCACCGCCGACCCGGGCGCCGGCGCCGAGTCCACGCGAGCCAACAGCGTTGCCGCGGCGGCGAAGCGGCCGATGCCCAGCGCGTCGGCCGCCAGCCCGATCAGTGCGTCGGCGCGGGCCTCGGGATCCGTGCCGGCCAGCGCCAGGGCACGCCCGTCCCAGCCCCGCGCCAGCGTATGCCAACCGAGCTGGCGCAAAAACGAGGCCTGGGTGCTGTGGGCCAACGAGACCAACCGACTGGCGGGACCGGCACGACGCAGCTCCGCGAGGTCGCGATAGGCGCTGCCATAGCGGCCTTGCCCACCCGCCGCGACGGCCCGCAGCCACAATTGCCGCGGCGTGGTCGCCGTCGGCAGCGGCCAGCTGCCGGGTCGGTCCCCGAAGGCGGCGGCGGCCAACTTTTCGTCAACCATTGAAGTATGCCGAGTTTCAATCACGGTGATAGTAGTAAACAGTTCGTGGTACCTGTGTTACCGACTCTGTTAATCACGACCGCCTGTGTACTAATTGCTGCGCCCGCTTCCCTGGGGCCTGAGCTGGGAAATCTCGGTTTGATCGAGTGCCTGGTAGCACGGTTCTCTGTCCGCTAAAGCATCGCAGATGAACGGCGAGTTAATTCTGCTGCAACGCCCATATATTTTGTCACACTAAGTGGCTATTGACGGAAATTCGCCGTCCCCCCTAAGTTCTTGGTTGACGGGTAGTCATCGGTGACGCCACCACGCGGAAAATCAGTTGCACCATCGCTTCGCGAACCCGATCTTCTGGGCGTGCCGTGCAGAGAGGGAACGATCCAATGCCACAGCCGGAGCAACTACCTGGACCCAACGCCGACATCTGGAACTGGCAACTGCAAGGCCTGTGCCGCGGCGTTGACTCGTCGATGTTTTTCCACCCCGACGGCGAGCGTGGCCGCGCCCGCATGCAACGCGAGCAGCGCGCCAAGGAGATGTGCCGGCGGTGCCCGGTTATCGAGGAGTGCCGTTCCCACGCGTTGGAAGTTGCGGAGCCGTACGGGGTTTGGGGCGGCCTCTCGGAATCCGAGCGCGACCTCCTGCTGAAGGGCGACATCGGCCGCTCGCGCGGCATCCGCCGCTCGGCCTGATCTCCGGCTCTCGTTTCAAGCGATATCTGCGACAAGCAGACCCAGGCGGCGCTCAGCGACGAGGGCGCCCACTGGTGTCGAACCGGGAGCGGGTGGCCGCGACGTAATCCTCCACGGTGATGGGCTTGACTCCGCCGATCACCTCGACGAGGTCATTAACCCCGGCGAAGATGCCGTCGCGGTAGTCCTGTGCCACGTTGCTGATGTGCTGCACAAAATGCGCCGAGGCGCCGGCCGCGGTCAGATCGGCCGCGAAGGTGGAAATGTCGATGGGCTCGTAGCGCACCGGGATGCCCAGGGTGTGTTGAACTTTCGCGGCGATTTCATGCCAGTTGAGTTCTTCGGCGCCGAACAACGGGTAGATCTGGCGATCGTGCGGGTCGGGGTCTTGCAGGATCGCGGCGATGACATGGGCTTGATCAGCGGCGTCGATCGGGGCGTGGCGGGCATCGGCGAACGGCAGCCGATAGACCCCTTCGTCGTTGTCGCGGATCCAGAACATGTTCAGAAAGAACGTAAAGAAGGTGGGCCGCAGGTGGGTGGTGATCAGCGCGCTGCGGTCCAGCAACCGCTCGGCGAGCCAATGGTGACGCGCGGCGTCGCTCTTCGCTTCCCGACGCGCCGAGATCTGCGACATATTGACGACCGCATGCACGCCGGCATCACTGGCAGCCTGCACGAAGTTCGCGGTGGCCTCCACCAAACCCGGGGCGACGGGGTAGTTGAAGTAGGCCGCACTCACCCCGACCGTCGCGGCGCTGATCGCGGGAAAGTCCAGCAGATCGCCTTGCACGACTTCGGCTCCCAGTTCACGCAACCGATCCGCGCGCTCGTCGACGCTGTGTACCAACGCACGGACGCGACGACCGCGTTCACGCAACAACCTCACCGTGTGCGCGCCGGTGTTGCCGGTGGCGCCGGTGATGAGGAACAACTCCCCGCTTTCCGCCATGGGTGTCGCCCTTCTCGCTCATGGACCTGCGCTGACCCCACACGCAACGCAGCAAACCGATCGCTATTCCCGGGCACTCGTCAATGCCGAGACGAGCCGCCGTTCAGCAGTCCCCGTTCGACGAGGTCCAGCACCCGTCCTCGCGAAAACTTCACGCCCTCGGCGCTAGTGGGTAACGGTCCGTCGAGGAGCAGGCCCGCAAGTCCGTGGACCGCTGACCAGGCGGCAATCTCCGCTCCCGGCCTGCGGCGAGGGTCCAGCACACCGGCGGCCCGGGCTTCGTCGAGCACCTGACCAAGGACGTCGAAGGGTTCGGCGAACGCGGTGGTGTCTGACGTGTCCTCGCGCCCGGTCGCCCGGTCGTCGTCCGTGTCGCGGGATGCGGCGGGATGCGAGGTGAAGGCGGTGCGGAACAGCCCGGGCTCGGCGAGTGCGAAGTCGATGTAGGCGGTACCGACCGCTCGCAACCGGCGGCGGGGGTCCTTGGCGCGGTCGACCTGTCGGCGCATCTCCGCCGCAAGCTCGTTGCGCGCAAAGCGCGCCACCTCCGCCAACAGCGCCTCGCGGTCAGCGAAATGGCGGTAGGCAGCCGAATGCGACACCCCCGCGGCGCGGGCGGCCTCGCGCAGGACCACCCGATCGGGTCCACCCTCGCGGGCCAGCGCAATGCTCGCCTCGATCAGGGCCGAACGCAACGACCCGTGATGGTAGGGCTTCCGCGGATCGGAATCGGCGCTCTCGATGCTCATGCCCTCAGAATCGCACGTCGCTCGGCATGTTGACAACGGTCACATTCGATCGCATACTGGCGATGTAACCAACGGTCACATTTGACCGGTCCGGCGAGGAAAGGAAACTCCGATGACAAACACGCGCGTGCTGGTGACCGGCGCCACGGGAAGGATTGGCGGCGCGGTGGCCGCCCAATTATTGGAAAGGGGCATCACGACCAGGGCCATGGTGCATCGCGACGACGCGCGCAGCGCGCGATTGCGGGACTTGGGCGCCGAGGTCGTCGTCGCGGATATGCTTGACATTCAACAGGTTACGGCTGCGATGGACGAGGTCGACCGGCTTTATTTCAATCCGCCGTACCATCCCCATGTGCTCGACAGCGCGGTTGCCTTCGCAGTGGCGGCACGACGCGCAGGGGTGGAAGCGGTGGTGGCGCTTGGGCAATGGCTGGCCAGCCCCGAGCACCCATCGCTGATGACGAGGCAGGCCTGGCTGACCGACAAGTTGTTTGGGCTGCTGCCCGACACCGCCCACGTCGCGGTTGATCCGGGATTCTTCGCCGATAACTACATGAACCTGATGCCGCAGGCCGCCCAGCTGGGCGTGTTACCGATGCCGACCGGGGCGGGCCGAAACGCGCCCCCGTCCAACGAAGACATCGCCCGGGTTGCAGTGGGTGCGCTGCTGGACCCGCACCGTCATGACGGCCGGGCCTACCGCCCGACCGGACCGACGCTGCTAACCGGAGCAGAGATCGCCGACGCGATGGGCGAGGCGCTGGGCCGACGGGTGCGCCACATCGATATTCCCCCGTGGATGTTCATGAAGGCCTTGCGCGCGAACGAAAAGCGACTCGGTTTCGACGTCTACACTCAGTCCGGCTTGCGCCACTATCTGCCCGAGACCGCGCTGGGAACCTTTGAAGCCGGGGGCCCGACGACTCACGTACGTGATGTCGCTGGCGTCGAACCCGAAGACTTTCTGACCATCGCACGCCGTTACGTCAACGGCCCGGATACCCGCCGTACCGCCGGTAATTTCGTTCGCGAAGTCTGGAACTTTATGTTGGTCGGACTCACGCCGATGCACCGGTTGGACAAGTTCGACCGACTCCAGCAGCATCCCCAGCCCGCTCAGCCCCGATTCTCGGGCGAGTCGATCGTATGGCGGAACGAGCACGCCGCATCGGCCGACGCAACGCTAATCGAGATTCCTCCGGCATCCGTATCGCCGAGTCCCGTGTGGAGCCAACGATTGTCGTCCTAGTCGCGTGAGCCGCAACAGCGTGGCCACGCCAAGGCGTCAACATGCTAAGGCGTCAACAGGAAAGGACCCCCGAATCCGCGGACCCGGGGGTCTTCTCCTATTCAGCAAACTCACGCGTGCCGTGGATGCGGCGATTCGCAATCGTTTCAACTTGGCCAATTCGGGTACACCACGACCGCTGTGCCACCGCCGTCCACGAGCACGAGCACTGTCACGGTCACCAGCGTCCCGACACTCACGTCCACGCCGACCAAGACGATACCGACCACCAGCCTCCCTCCCGGCTAAGCCGAGACCGAAAAGTGAAGCATCCCTGGGCAATTGGACCGGGGGTAGCGCGACACTTAAACCACGCACACGACGCGCCGCGGCCGGTGTGCGTAGCTTCAGTCTCGAGCAGCAAGCCCCTCGCCACGTGCAGCAATTGGGCCGACGGAATCCGGCCGGGAAGCCTTGGCCCGGTATGCAGGTCAACGCGACGCAGCCCGGTGTGCTCTGACACAACAACAGCTGCCGATCGTTGGAGCTCAGGACATCGACATGGCAGGATTTCGTCCGGAAAATTTAGGGGACCAGGGCCGTCTGTGGCTCGACCACATAGAGGAACCGAGCCCGTCTGAGCATTGCCCCGTGCGAGCAATCGATCACGACAAGGAGATGGCTGTGAATGCAGCAGAGAAGCTGGCGAACGCAATAATCACCAACTACAACAATCCGCTACAGAGCAGCACGATCGACGTGCCCGCACATGTTGAGTCCTTACTACAAAGCTTAGGAGCAACGACTTCCGATTCCGGTGGCAAGGTCACCTATTACGGTTCCGATCCCATCACGCCTGACCGATTGCCATACGGCTCCATGAGCGCAATCGCGTTGGCGGCCAAGGCGATCCTGATCGCAAAGATATGGAAAGAGCGCACCGGCGAGGGGCAGGATATCCACGTAGACGTGCGTAAATCCTTGCGGCGCCTCACCCCTTTCCTCGAGGGGAAGTGGGAACTGGTCAACGGATTTCCCGGACGCACGGATCCATATAGCCCATTTACCGGTGGCCCGGATATTGTTCCCACCAAGGATGGCAAGTGGGTCATGTTCGCCGAAATCTTCCCCGCTTTACGCCAGCGCGCACTCGATGTCCTTAAACCCAGGGGCGGTTCGTATGAAGCGCTACGTGACGCGGTCAAAGAGTGGAACGGCGAGGAGCTCGAAGAGGCCGGCGAGAAAGCGGGCATCCCCTTGCCGCTGGCCCGCAACATCCAAGACGTGCTGAAGATGGATGCCTTCACGAAATCCGTGGGGCTGATGCCGATCATCAGCGTCGAGAAGGTAGGCGATAGCGATCCGATACCGTTTACGCCCAATCCGACGGCACCGCTCGACGGTATCCGCCTACTCTCTGCGACACACGTCATTGCAGGCCCCTCGATCGGTCGTGCCATGGCCCTGCACGGCGGCGACGCGCTCAACATCTGGCGACCATCCGATGTCGAGCACACGCTGTGGCATTACACCTCCCATGTCGGAGTGCGTTCCGCCATGCTCGAGTTGGCCAATGCCGATGGCCGAGCGAAGTTCGGCGAACTCCTGTCCCAGGCCGACATCTTCGTCTGCAACCGCCGTCCGGGATGGCGGGAGCGATTCGACATCACACCGGAGGAACTGATCAAAGAGCGCCCGGGGCTGATCGATACTCAGATCAGCTGGGCCGGCGAAACCGGACCGTGGTCCAATCGCGTCGGATTCGACGTGACGGCCACCTTCGCCTGGGGCCTTGACAACATTGAGGGCAGCGACGAGAAGCCAGCACATCCGTCGATCTACGTGGCCTGTGACTACGTCCTGGGTTGGCTCGCAACCTGCGGCATCCTGTCGGCACTGCTACGGCGTGCGAAGGAGGGCGGAAGCTACCGGGTCCGGGGTTCGCTAGGACGCACGTCTCTGTGGCTTGCCGAGCTGGGCATCTTCGATCGCGATTACGCGATGAAAACAGCCGGCTCAACCGATGAGCACCTGTACCCCGACCCCGATGGATTTGTCGTCGATACGCCAATGGGTCGCTACACCGGGGTCAAGGAAATGATCGAGATGTCCAAGACGCCAGGCGAATACAAGTATCCCCTAACTCCGTTGGGTTCGTGGCAACCAAGCTGGCTCTAACCGGGCCGTGATCTCAGGTGCAGAGCCGCCGGCAGAAGTTTCGCCGGCGGCGGAATAGGTGCGCGGGATACGAGGGTTGCAGTGGCAATGACCACACCAGGCACCGCCACCAGCGCCGCCCCCATCGACCTAGGCCGATTCGGCTTCTTCGGACTTGGCGCTACCCCCGAGCAGGCCCAGGAAATCGAACGGCTGGGCTACGGCACGATTTGGGTCGGCGGTTCGCCGCCAGCCGATCTGTCGTTCGTCGAGCCACTTTTGGAGTCGACTACCACGCTGAAGGTGGCTACCGGCATCGTCAATATCTGGACGGCGGCGGCCAAGCCCGTCGCCGACTCGTTCCACCGGATCAACACCGCCTACCCGGGCCGCTTCGTGCTCGGCGTCGGGGTCGGCCATCCCGAGGCCCACGCGCAATACCGCAAGCCGTACGACGCGCTGGTGTCGTACCTCGACGAGCTCGACGAATATGGCGTACCCACGAATCAACGTGTGCTCGCCGCGCTCGGTCCGCGGGTGCTAAAGCTCTCCGCCGAGCGCAGCGCCGGGGCGCACCCCGCCAACGCCTCGCCCGAATACGCAGCACAGGCGCGCGCGATCATCGGACCGAACGCACTGCTGGCGCCCGCGCACAATGTGGTGCTGAACAGCGACGCCGAGGAGGCACGCGCGATCGCGCGCACGGCGCTGGACCACTACTTCAGCCTGACGAACTACGTAAGCAATTGGAAGCGGCTGGGTTTCACCGACGCCGACGTTACCCGGCCCGGCAGCGACAAGCTCATCGACGCCGTGGTCGCCCACGGTACGGCTGATGACGTCGCCAAGCGGTTGGGTGAGTATTTGAGCGGCGGCGCCAACCATGTCGCGATCCTGGTGGTCGGCGGCGCCCGAGAAGGTGTTACCGACGCTGTCGGAACTCGCTGGGCCACTTGGCCTGTCACGTTAGTTCGCCGAGCCTGAGCGGCTTATTCAGGACGCCGACCGTGGGGCCTATGCACGGAAATCGTCGGGATTTCGTCCATAAGCCCCACAGTCGGACATCAACTGCCTAGTGATGGTGGTGACCGTGGCCGTGATCGTGCTCGTCCGCTCGGCAGGCTTCTCCACAATCGCCGTCTCGATGGTCTCGGAGATAAGCCGGCACTGATCGTTGTCCGACTCTCCAGAGTCACCCAGGCTCGACGAGGTGTCGTGGGTCGCGGCCGTCAACGTATCCGATGAAGGGCGGGTAGATCCCGTAACCGAGGAGGGATTGCACCCGCGGCGAGTACCTCGAAGCGAGTTTGGGTGGCACCGCCAACGTCATCGTCTCGATGGGCCGGATCCACGGTTCGCAGAACTGGGGTGTGATCCCCAGGCGGACCGTGTCGCTGGTGTTGGCGCCGCCGCGGTGATAGGTGCTGCCGAGAAACACGACGACCGAGCCCGCGCTCATTTCGATGGTGCGGATCCGAGAGTCGTCTGGGTCAGGGATTTCGTCGCCCCAGGTGTGACTGCCTGGGAGAATTTCGGTCGCGCCGTTCTCGGCGGTGAAGTCGTCGATCGCCCAAACCGCCGATACCCCGAGGTGCCGGCGGGGCCGCGGCATGGCGCAGTGCCCATCGTCGCAGTGGAGCTGCTGCGCAGTCTCGCCGGGATGGACATTGATCGCGAGGTGCGCCGAGAGTAGGTAGGCCGGGTGTAGCAGTTGATCCAGGAGCGCGACGAGGGCCGGGTGCGTTACTAGGTCCGCAGTCGCCGGCGCCTTGGCGAGCAGCGCGTACACCCGCTGGGAACGGCAGCCTTCGAAGTCGTTGCGACCGAGGGGCGTCGAAGCCAGTATGGGCGCCAGCTCCTGGCGGATAACCTCCACTTGGCGCGGGCTCAGCGCATCGCGGACCACCGTGTAACCCTCGCAGCGGATCTGCTCAAGTGGCGAACTCAGTGCGCGCGGCATGACTAGAAATATATTCTAGAGAAATATTCTAGGCAAGGATGGATTGCCCGGCTACGGTGGTGGTGATGACCACCGCTACTAACGTCGAAGCTCCTCGACGGCAAGCAATTTTGGATGCGGCGGTGACCTGTTTTCTGCGGAGCGGCATGGCGGGCACCACGATCGACGCGATCCACCGGGAGTCCGGTGCGAGCGTCGGCAGCATCTACCACTTCTTTGGAAGCAAGGAAGGCGTGGCCGCGGAGCTGTACCTCGATACTCTCCGCGACTACTTCGACACCTATCTCGCGGCGCTGCGCAGCAGCCGGAGCGCCCGCGCCGGTATCGAACGCTCCGTGCGGGCGCATGTGGGTTGGGTTGTGGCGCACGAGGCCCGAGCTAGGTACCTGTTTCATTGCCGAGAGTTTGAAGTGATCGAAGAGTCTCTACCAGCAATTGCTCGCCTACGCGAGCAGTTCTACCACCAGGCCAACTCATGGCTGGCGCCCCACGTCGAACACGGGTGGATCAAGCCGCTGTCTCCCAGGCTGTGCCAAGCGTTGTGGATGGGGCCCAGCATCGAGTACGCCCGACTCTGGCTCGCCCGCTCAGGTGACGGGTTCAATATCCTCGACGCTCAAACCACGCTCGCTCGAGCGGCATGGGATTCGGTAAAGGGACGAGCGGCCCGCTGAGGGGACAGGGGGGTCCCGCGTCAGCCGTCTCGGATGCCGATTGCAGCAGAGGACCAACATACGAAGCACCCCCGGCGATAAATCCGGGGGTGCTTCGTATGAGGTGCTTCTAATGGTGATGGTGACCGTGGCCGTGATCGTGCTCGTCTGCATCCGCGGGCTTCTCGACGATCGCCGTCTCGGTGGTGAGCACCATCCGGGCCACCGACGCCGCATTGAGGACCGCCGACCGCGTGACCTTGACCGGGTCGACGACGCCGTCGGCGACCAAGTCGCCGTAGCTGAGCGTCTCCGCGTTCAGTCCGTGCCCGGCGGGCAGTTCACTGACCTTGTTGACAGCGACCGCGCCGTCCAGCCCGGCGTTGGTGGCGATCCAGTACAGCGGCGCTTCCAACGCGCCGGAGAACACGTCGACGCCCACCGCCTCGTCACCCGTCAGCGACGCGCGCAGTTTCTTCAGCGCCTTGCGGGCTCCGATGAGCGCCGATCCGCCGCCCGCGACGATGCCCTCCTCGACGGCGGCCTTGGCCGCCGCGACGGCATCCTCGACGCTTTCCTTGCGCTCCTTGAGCGCGGTCTCGGTGGCGGCGCCCACCTTGATGACGGCCACCCCGCCGGCCAGCTTGGCCAGCCGCTCCTGCAGCTTCTCGCGATCCCAGTCGGAGTCGCTGTTCTCGATCTCGGCGCGCAGCTGCTTGATGCGGTTGGCAACGGCATCCTTGGCGCCGCCGCCGTCGACGATGATGGTGTCGTCCTTGTTGACCACGACGCGGCGGGCCGAGCCGAGCACGTCCGTGTCGACCTCCCGCAGCAGCAGGCCGGCGTCGGGGTTGATCACCTGGCCGCCCGTGACCACCGCCAGGTCCTCGAGGAACGCCTTGCGCCGGTCACCGAAGAACGGCGCCTTGACCGCGACCGCTTTCAGCGTTTTGCGGATTGAGTTGACCACCAGCGTCGCCAGGGCCTCACCCTCGATGTCCTCGGCGATGATCAACAGCGGCTTGCCCGATTCGGCGACCTTTTCGAGCATGGGCAGCAGGTCGGGCAGCGAGCTGATCTTGTCCTGGTGCAACAGGATCACCGGGTCGTCGAGCACGGCTTCCTGGGAATCGAAGTCGGTAACGAAATAGGCCGACAGGAAGCCCTTGTCGAAGCCGACGCCCTCGGTGAACTCCAGCTCGGTGCTCAGCGTCGACGATTCCTCGACGCTGACCACGCCGTCGGCACCGACCCTGGCCATCGCCTCGCCGACCAGCTCGCCGATCTGCGGGTCGCGCGACGAAACGGTCGCGACCTGACCGATCGCGTCCTTGCCCGACACCGGCTTGGCCGCCGCAAGCAGCGCCTCGGACACCGTGTCGCCGGCCTTGCCGATCCCGATGCCCAGCGCGATCGGGTTTACGCCGGCGGCAACCATGCGCAGGCCGTCCTTGATCAGCGCCTGCGCCAGCACGGTCGCGGTGGTGGTGCCGTCGCCGGCAACGTCGTTGGTCTTGGTCGCCACCGATTTCACCAGCTGGGCGCCCAGGTTCTCGAACGGGTCCTCGAGGTCGATCTCGCGCGCGACGGTGACGCCGTCGTTGGTCACCACGGGGCCGCCGAATGCCTTGGCCAGCACCACATGCCGACCGCGCGGCCCCAGCGTCACCCGCACCGCGGCGGCGAGCTTGTTCACGCCCGCCTCCATGGCGCGACGCGCGGTCTCGTCGTACTCAATAACTTTGCTCATCAGATTCCTTCACACCCGCTACGAACGCATGCCGCCCCGGAAATCACCCGCGGTTGTACGCGGGGATCGCCGGGGCGGAACACGGTGCTTACTTGGATACGATCGCCAGCACGTCGCGTGCCGACAGGATCAGGTATTCCTCGCCGTTGTACTTGATCTCGGTGCCGCCGTACTTGCTGTAGATGACGGTGTCACCCTCCGAGACGTCCAGCGGGATCCGCTTCGCGCCGTCCTCGTCCCACCGGCCGGGGCCGACTGCGACGACGGTGCCTTCCTGCGGCTTCTCCTTGGCGGTGTCAGGAATGACCAGACCGGACGCGGTCGTGGTCTCGGCCTCGTTGGCCTGCACGAGAATCTTGTCCTCGAGTGGCTTGATCTTCACCTTCGCCACGATTGGAGCCTCCACTATTTGGGTCGGGTCCGGGGTCTCCGGACCGGAGTTGGCGGTCGGCCCGGGGCCCGCCCCGAACCGTCCGAATTACCAGGTGATTCGGCATTCGTCCGCGCCCTCGCGCCGTCGTCGCGGGTGCCGGCACAGGGGATCGTCCGATTGCCACCTAGCACTCTATACATGAGAGTGCTAGCACTCAAGGCCGGGCCGCTGCTTCCCGACGTAAGACGCCATAACCGGCCTGAGAATCCGTCAAGTGCTAGACAATGGGGTCATGTTCGCCGGCATCCTCAACCCGACCCGCGCCACCGGCGTGGCCGCGCTGATCTTCGCGGCCGCCATCGGATTGGCCGGCGCCGCCCAAGGCGATCCGAACGGCCAGATGTACGGCGACCCCCAAGCGGCCGCACCCTACTGGCGCTTCCAGCACCAGGAAGACTGTGGGTTGATGGCCGTCGCCGACGTGGTCGGCCAGATCACCGGGAGAGAACCCAGCCAGGTCGGCATCGAGCTGCGCAGCGCGACCACCAAAAGCCAAGCCCACCGCGGCCGCATCTACCGCTTTGACGGCACCTCCGTCGAAGACCTGGTCGTGCTGCTGCAGAAATACGGCATCCAGTCCCAGCTCACGAGCGGCAACAGCATGCAGGGACTGGAGCAGGACCTGGCCGGCGGCCGCAAGGTGATCGCCGCGCTCAACGCCGAAACCATCTGGAACTACCCACGGGGACAGGGGAACCGAACCGAAGCCGACCACGCCGTCGTCGTCACCGGAGTCGACACCCGCACCGACATCGTCCACCTCAACGACAGTGGCACGCCCAATGGCCGCGACGAGCAGATCCCCATGGCCACCTTCACCCAGGCCTGGGCAACCGGCAACAACATCCTCATCGTCACCCAATGAAGGGCAATTGACCCCGCACCACCGGCAGACCCGGGTCGCTGGGCACGTCCAGCGGTGACGGCGGTGCGCCGGCGGCCACGAGGTGCGCGGCGAACGAAGCGATCATCGCCCCGTTGTCGGTGCACAGCCTGGGCCTGGGGATCCGCAGCGTCAGGCCCGCCGCCGCGCAGCGCTGCTCGGCGAGCTTGCGCAGCCGCGAGTTCGCGGCCACTCCCCCCGCGATCAGCAGCGTCGAGACGCCGAGCGCGGTGGCCGCACGAACCGCCTTCATGGTCAGCACGTCGGCGACGGCCTCCTGGAAGCCCGCGGCAACGTCGGCGGTCGCCGCGTCGGGATGGCTCTCCACATACCGCGCGACGGCGGTCTTGAGCCCGGAGAAGCTGAAAGTGTACGGGTCATCGGCCGGGCCCGTCATGCCGCGCGGGAACGTGATGGCGTCCCGATCGCCGCTGCGAGCCAGGTCGTCGAGCGCCTTGCCGCCGGGATAGCCCAGCCCCAGCAGCCGCGCCACCTTGTCATAGGCCTCGCCGGCGGCGTCGTCGACGGTGCTGCCCAGCTCGACGATGGGTTCCCCGAGGGAACGGACATGCAACAGGTGGGTGTGTCCCCCGGACACCAGCAGCGCCACACACTCGGGCAGCGGCCCGTGTTCGTAGACATCGGCGGCCAGGTGTCCGCCCAGGTGGTTCACCGCGTAGAACGGCACCCCCCAGGCGGCCGAATACGCCTTGGCCGCAGCGACTCCCACCAACAACGCGCCGGCCAGCCCGGGCCCGATGGTGGCGGCGACGACGTCCGGCTTGCTCAGGCCGGCGGTGGCCAGCGCGCGGCGCATCGTGGGGCCCAGCGCCTCCAGGTGCGCCCGCGACGCGATCTCGGGGACGACGCCGCCGAAGCGGACGTGTTCGTCGACGCTGGACGCCACCTCGTCGGCCAACAGGGTCACGCTGCCGTCGTCGTCCAGCAGCGCGATGCCGACTCCGGTTTCGTCGCAAGAGGTTTCGATGGCCAAGATGAATCTCATGGAGGGTCCCGCCGCATGGTGTAAGCATCGGCGCCGCTGACTCGGTAGTAGCGCCGGCGCAGGCCGATCCGCGCGAATCCCGCGCTGCGGTACAGCGCGACTGCGGGCTCGTTGTCGGTGCGGACCTCCAGGTACACGACGCCGCCGTCGGCGAAATCCAGCAGCTCGTCGAGCAGCCGGCGGCCGATGCCCCGGCCCTGGTAGGCGGGGTCCACCCCGATGGTGTGCACCTCGTACTCGAACGGCGTTGGTGCGGCCCAACCGCGAGATACCGGCGTAACCGACCACCGCCCCGGCGATGCGCGCGCCCACGTAGTGATTGTGTTTGCCGGCCAGTTCCCGGTTGAACGCCACCGCGGGCCACGGGTCATCGCCCTCGAACAGCTGCGCCTCCAGCTCGGCGCACCGCTGCGCGTCGGCGGGCGTCAACGCGCCGATGGTCACGGACTCGCTGCAGGCGGTCATCGGCGCGCCGCCAGGGGCTTGGCGTCGGGCCGGCGCAGATACAGCGCGACCAGCGGCGCCGGCTCATCCGACCAGTCTGACACGGCGGCCACCAGGCCGGCCGGCGTCGGGTAGACCGGCTCGCACAGCGGCAGGCCGAACAGCGCCGCGTGCTCGGGCGAGCCGGCGACCGCCCGCGCCGGGCCGGGGTCGACGTCGGCCGCGGCATTAACTCCAGGTCCGCGGGTCCGAATTCCGTCGCGGTACCGCGCCCAATACACCTCGCGCCGGCGGGCGTCGGTGACCACCAGGGTGTCGCCACTGGTTCGCACTCCGATGGCGTCCAGGCTGCACACGCCGTACACCGGGATGTCCAACGCATGCCCGTATGCCGCGGCGGTGGCCATTCCGGCCCGCAGACCGGTGAACGGGCCCGGACCGCAGCCGACAACGACGGCCTCGAGATTGGCCATCGTCAGCGCGGCATCGGCGAGGGCCGCCAGCACGTTAGGGGTGAGCCGCTCGGCGTGCGCCCGCGCGTCGAGGGTGACCCGCTCGGCCAGCACCGCGACGTCGCGCAGCCGCACGATGCCCGCCGTCACGGCCGGGGTGGCGGTGTCGAGGGCGAGAACGAGGCTCATGAGCGGCCCCACTGCCAGGTCGCGATCCGCACATCGGAGTAGCTGACGCGCTCCAGGCGGACGCCGAGGTGCCGTTCGGAGAGGCGTTCGGCCAGGCCCTCGCCCCACTCCACCACAACGACCGCGTCGTCAAGATCGGTGTCGAGGTCGAGCGAGTCGAGCTCACCCAACAGGTCGGCGCCGCTGTGGTCCAGCAACCGGTAGACGTCGACGTGAATCATCGCCGGTGCGCCGGCCCGCCGTGGCGGATGCACCCGCGCCAGTACGTACGACGGTGACGTGACCGGGCCGTCGACATCCATCGCTGCGGCAATACCCTTGGCCAGCACCGTCTTTCCCGCACCGAGCGGACCGGACAGCACCACCACGTCGCCCGCCCGCAGCTGCTCGCCCAGCCGCGACCCCAGCGCAATCGTGTCCTCGACGCGTTCCAGCGTGGCCGTGCCCGCAGCCTCAGCCACGACGCCGGAACCGTTCCCGGAATCGCCGGTACCGCAGGGCCGCCCTGCCCGGAACGGCCCGGCCGACCAGCCGGACCAACCCGTCGTTGATGGCATCGGGCTTGTCCAGCAGGGCCAGGTGGCTGGCCCCGGTGACGATGACCAGTTCCGATAAAGGCAGCGAGGCAGCCATCTTCCGCGAGTATTCGTCCGGGGTGAGCAGGTCATGGTCACCGCACGCGATGAGGGTCGGGATCTTGAGCAACGTCCACAGCCCGCCCGTCTCATCGTGTTTTTCCAGGGCCTCCAGGAAGCCCACCAGGGTGCCGATCGGGGTGCCGTTCATCATTTTCTGAGAGAACGCATCCAGGCTCCGGCTGACCTGTAGGTCGCTGAAGGATGCGGCCCGCAAAACCGGGCCGATCAGCGAGCGTGACACGTTGCGGCCGCGGTGCATCAGCTTGGGTGCCGACCGGGCGGTGAACCGGAGGGCTTCCAGGGCCGGGTTTTTCAGGATTTCGCCCAGCGGTGATCGCGTAACCCCCTCGGCGGCTGAGGAAATCAGCGCCGCGCCGACGATCCGCTGTCCGTACCGGTCGGGGAACTGGCGGGCATGCGACAACACCGTCATGCCGCCCATCGAATGGCCGACCAGCACGACCACCCCGCGCGGCGCGAGCGCCATCAGCACGCTTTCCAGATCCTCGCCGAGTTGGGTCAGTGTGTAGGTCTCGGGCGCGCCTTCGCCGGATCGCCCGTGCCCGCGCTGGTCGTAGAAGATCATCCGCACGCCCGGACCCAATCGATCGAAAAGCCGGGTCCGCTGAAAATGAAAGGCGCCCATGCGCAGGCAGAATCCGTGGACGAACACCATGGTCAGCTGCGCGTCCACCGGGCCGGCTTCGCGGACGGCCAACGGCACCCCGTCGGGCGTGGTCACCACATAGCTGCGGTCGGTATCGAAAGTGTCGAAATCCTCGTCGGCGTACGGGTCTTCGAGCATGGTGGCGCGTCGGGTCATCGACCGGCGGGCGGAGGATCCGACGATGGTGGCGACGGCGGTGACCCCGGCGCCACCCGCAAGCCAAGCCCTGCCGCTGTGACGCCTGCGGGTTTTGTCAGGGCTCAACGGTTTCGGCCTCGCGGTAGGTTCTGGTGATCCGCCCCCGGGGGCTGGTGACCACTTCGTAGTGGATGGTGCCGAGCAGATCCGCCCAGTCCTGGGCGGTGGCTTCGCCTCTGGTGCCGGGCCCGAACAGGATCGCCTCGTCGCCTTCGGCCACATCGGGCTGGCCGGGACCCAGGTCGACGAGGAACTGGTCCATGCAGATCCGCCCGACGCCGGGCCGCCGCCTGCCGTTGATCATCACCTCCAGGCGCCCCCCGAGCGCCCGGAACACGCCGTCCGCGTAGCCGATCGGCAGCAGCGCCACGTTGGTGTCGCGCTCGGCGATCCAGGTGTGTCCGTATGACACGCCCTCGCCGGCGCGGATCGATTTTACCAGTGCGACAACGCATTTCACCGTCATCGCCGGAAGCAGGCCCATGTCGCCGAGGTCGGGAACGGGGCTGAGGCCGTACACCGCGACACCGGGCCGCACCAGGTCGAAGGCCAGGTCGGGACGCGACATCGTGGCCGACGAATTCGCCAGGTGCGCAATCTCGAACCGCAGCCCCTCGTTGCGCGCCTGCGCCAGCATGTCGGTGAACCGTTGGGCCTGAACGTCATTGATGGGGTTGTCGGGTTGGTCGGCAAACACCATGTGCGACATCAGCCCCCGCAACCGGACGGCATCCTCGGCGACGGCCTGGCGCAACGCGGCCAGCAGCGACGGGTACTGCGGCGGGGCGACACCGTTGCGGTTCAGCCCCGTGTCGACCTTGACCGTTACCGCGGCGGTCTTGCCGGTGCGGCGCACCGCGCCCAGCAGCTCGTCGAGCTGACGGACCGAGGACACGGCGACCTCCACGCCGGCCAGCAGCGCCGGCCCGAAGTCGATGCCCGGCGGATGCAGCCATGCCAGCACCGGCGCGGTGATTCCGTCGGCGCGCAGTGCCAGCGCCTCGTCGACGGTGGCGACACCCAGCTCGGCCGCTCCGGCCGCCAGGGCCGCGCGGGCGACCTGGGTGGCCCCGTGCCCGTAGCCGTCGGCCTTGACGACGGCCATCACCTGCGCGCGGCCGGCGTGCTCACGCAGCAACCGCACGTTGTGTTGGACGGCACCCAGGTCCACGACGGCCTCGGCGAGGACGCCTGGAGTCAGGGATATCGGCGTAACGGCCACGGCCGCCATTGTCCCAGAAGTCCGGCAAGCGTCCGCGTGTGCAACGTCACGCCGAAAAACCGGGCCCTAGTGCGCGAAGTGCTGGGCTTTGTAGTGGCCGCTGGGCTTGACTTTGTCCAGGGAGGCCAGCGCAGTACGGGCGTCGTCGTGCAGCGCCCGGGCCAGGTCGGCCGATAGCCCCTCGCGGACCACGATGCGCAGCACGGAGATGTGGGTGGCGTTGTCGGGCATGGTGTAGGCGGGCACCTGCCACCCGTAGCCCCGCAGCTCGTGGGAGAGGTCGAACTCGGTGTATCCGCGGTCCTTGGCGAGCCGGAAGGCGACCACCGGGATCGCCGTACCGTCGGAGATCAGCTCGCAGTGTTCCCCGACGCGCAGCTGCTCGCCCAGCCAGCGGGCGGTCTGCGACAGCGTCTGCATGACCTGCGTGTAGCCCTCGCGGCCCAGTCGCAGGAAGTTGTAGTACTGGCCGATCACCTGGTTGCCGGCGCGGGAAAAGTTCAGCGTGAACGTCGGCATGTCACCGCCCAGGTAGTTGACCCGGAAGACCAGGTCCTCGGGCAGATACTCCTTGCTGCGCCAGACGACGAATCCGATACCGGGGTACGTCAGCCCGTACTTGTGACCGCTGACATTGATCGACACCACCCGCGGCAGCCGGAAGTCCCACTTCAGCTCCGGGTGCAGGAAGGGCACCACGAATCCGCCGCTGGCCGCGTCGACGTGCACCGGGACGTCCACACCGCCGCCGGACGCCAGTTTGTCCAGCGCCGCGCAGATCTCGGCGACGGGTTCCAGCTCACCGGTGTAGGTGGTGCCCACGATCGCCACCACGCCGATGGTGTCCTCGTCGACGGCCTCGACGACCTGCTCGGGAGTGATGACGTAGCGCCCCTCCTCCATCGGCAGATAGCGCGGTTCGACATCGAAGTAGCGGCAGAACTTCTCCCACACCACCTGGACGTTGGAGCCCATCACCAGATTGGGGGTGCGGCCCTTCCAGTCTTTGCCGACCTTTGCCCGCCAGCGCCATTTCAGGGCCAAGCCGCCCAGCATGACCGCCTCGCTGGAGCCGATGGTCGACGCCCCAATGGCGCTGGACGGATCGTCGTCGCGCAAGTGATCAGCGTGGAACAGGTCGGCCACCATGCACACGCATCGCTGCTCAATCGACGCGGTGATCGGATATTCGTCTTTGTCGATCATGTTCTTGTCGAACGTCTCGGCCATCAACTTCTCGGCTTCGGGATCCATCCAGGTGGTGACGAAGGTGGCCAGATTGAGCCGCGAACTGCCGTCGAGCATCAGCTCGTCGTGGATGAAGCGGTAGGCAGCCTCCGGATCCATCGACTCATCGGGCAGCCGCAACGCCGGCACCGGGGTGGTGAACATGCGGCCCGTGTAGGCGGGCGCAATCGAATGTGCGGGGACGGATGGGTGGCTGAGGGTCACGATGGATTCCTTTCGTTGTGGGGCTATAGGGCGGCCAGGGCGGCCCGGATGTGCGGCACAATTCGCGACGCCGATGTGGGCGCCTCGCCGGGACCAGGGTCGGCGGCCGACAGCGCCGCCGCGCGCGCGTGCACGAAGGCCGCGGCCGCGGCCGCCTCGACGGCCGGCAACCCGGACGCCAGCAGCGCGCCGATCATCCCGGACAGCACGTCGCCGGAGCCGGCGGTGGCCGCCCAGGACTGCCCGGCCGGATTGAGATAAACCGGGCCGCCGGGGTCGGCGATGACGGTGACGTTCCCCTTGAGCAGCACGGTCGCGCCGAACGTGTCGGCCAGCTTGCGGGTGGCGCCGATGCGGTCGTCCCCGGGCGGGCTCCCGGCCAGCCGGGCGAATTCACCGGCGTGCGGAGTCAGCACCGTCGGTGCGACGCGGTTGGCCACCAGTTCGGGGTGAGCGGCCAGGATGGTCAGCCCGTCGGCGTCCACGATCACCGGGAGATCGGTCTCCAGCGCGAACCACAGTGCCGCGGCCCCGGTTTCGTCGGTGCCCAGTCCCGGCCCGACGACCCAGGCCTGCACCCGCCCGGCCGCCGCCGGGGTGGGCGACGCGATGATCTCGGGCCAATGCGCCAGCACCTCGTCGTTCGCGCTGCCGGTGTAGCGGACCATGCCGGAGGTGGCCGCGACGGCGGCACCGGTGCACAGCACGGCCGCACCCGGATACGTCGACGAGCCGGCCATCACTCCGGTCACGCCCTGGGTGTACTTGTCGTCGTGCGGGCCGGGCACCGGCCAGCGCGCGGCGACGTCGGCGGCCTCGAAACCCAAGGCCACAATGTCCGGTGGACCCGGCAGCTCGAGCCCGATGTCCACCAGCTCGACGCGGCCGCAGTCGGCGAGCGCGTGCACGGGCTTGAGGCCACCGAAGGTGACTGTCAGCGCGGCGTGCACCGCGGGGCCGGCGATCGCCCCGGTCGCCGCGTCGATGCCGCTGGGGATGTCGACGGCGACCACCGGAATCGCCCGGGAATCGACATCGGCGAACACCTCGGCCGCCGCCGGTCGAAGCGGACCCGATCCGGAGATGCCGACCACCCCGTCGATGACGAGATCGGTTGCGGGCGAGACACTCTCGACGACGCGACCGCCGGCCTTCCGGAACGCCGCCAGCCCCTTGCGGTGGGTGCGGTCCGGGTTGAGCAGCACCGCGTCGGCGGCGGCGCCGCGACGGCGCACGAACGTGGCCGCCCACAGCGCGTCACCGCCGTTGTCGCCCGACCCGACGACCGCGCACACCCGGCGTCCGGCAACGCCGCCGGTGCGGGCGGTCAGCTCCCCGATGATCTCCGTCGCCAGCCCGAAGGCCGCGCGCCGCATCAAAGCGCCGTCGGGAAGGCTGGCCAGCAGCGGCGCTTCGGCGTCGCGGATCGCGTCTACGGAGTAGTAATGCCGCATCACAGCAAGCATTCCATGTCGAGGCGTACAGTCGCGCTCGGCTCGACCCAACCGGCACACAGGGGGCACTTATGGCACGGACCGACGACGACACCTGGGACCTGGCGACCAGCGTGGGCGCCACCGCAACCGGCGTGGCGGTGGGACGCGCGCTGGCCAGCCGGGGCGCCGACGCACTGATCGACGACCCCTTCGCCGAACCGCTGGTTCGCGCGGTGGGTGTGGACTTCTTCACCCGGGTGGCCAGCGGTGAATTGGATCCCGCGCGGATCGACGACGACGGCAACTTCGGGATGGCGCGGATGGCCGCCATGATGGGCATTCGCACCCGGTTCTTCGACGACTTCTTCATGGCCGCAGCCGATGACGGCATCCGCCAGGCGGTGATCTTGGCGTCGGGGCTCGACGCCCGCGCCTACCGGCTGCCCTGGCCGGCCGGAACCACGGTGTTCGAGATCGACCAGGCCCGGGTCATCGAGTTCAAGACCGCAACCCTGGCCGAGCTGGGCGCTAGCCCGACGGCGGACCGCCGGGCGGTACCCGTAGACCTTCGCCATGACTGGCCCGCGGCACTCCGCGCGGCCGGCCTGGATCCAACCAAACCCACGGCGTGGAGCGCCGAAGGCCTGATGCCGTTCCTGCCGCCGGATGCGCAGGATCGGCTGCTGGACAACATCACTGCGTTAAGCCCGGCGGGAAGTCAGTTGGCCACCGAGAACCTCAGGGGCGCAACCGATGCCGTGCAGACGATGGCGGATCGCATGCGTGAGGTCACCGACCAGTGGCGAGAGCACGGCTTCGACATCGAGATGACCGACCTGTGGTACGCCGGCGACCGCAACGACGTGGTCGAATACCTCAGCGCCCACGGCTGGACAACAACCACCAGCGCGGTTCCGGAATTATTTGCCGCCCATGGCCTTTCGTTGCCGATCGAGGCCGACGAGGAGACCGGGACGCTCACTGAGTTGCAATACGTCACCGCCAAGCGAACCTAGGCGGGGGAACGCAGTCGTCGCACGGCGGTTGAGTTTCGCCGGATTCAACGGCGGGCGCTTGCGCTTGCGCGCCATCGGGTAGAAGCAGAGGCCGATGAAGATCGCGGTGAAGTGACCGATCGCGGTGAAGTTCAGCTCGCGATGGTTCATTGTGATCAGCGGAAAGCCAAAGATGACGAACAGTACCCCGAGATAGCCCCAGCCCCACGGTCGCGCGATGTGATAGGCGAGCACGGCCATCACGCCGACGAGGAAATAGCTGACCCCGATATCGCGGGCATGCACCAGCTTGTGGGGCGCATCGTGATAACGGATCGCCAGCAACAGCAGGCCCTCGCTGATGTACGTAGCACCGATGTGCGCAGTCAATCCCACAGTGAGCCAACGCAAGTGGCCAAGCCAATGCTCGGCGGGCGCGAGAAACAGGGTGAACAGCACGAGGTACGGTGCCCAAAATCTACCGTCGATCCAGAACAGGCTGTAGAACAGCACTTCCAGCGGATCTCTTAACAGGTGCTGGATGTTCGTGGAGCTGTCGAGGACCATGACGTGGTACTGCCGCTTCGTCAGATGGCGCCCGACGATCGTCGTGACCAGCAACACGGTCAGCCAGCTGTAGGTCAACGGCGCGCCGCTGACAAACTGCCACACGGCGAGCCCCCAGCTTCGGAGCCTGTCCCCCACCGACGCATTCGCCACGACGTCAACTTTTGCATGCTGGGCGTTGGGCCGTACAACTTCGGCTAACAGCGCAAGCTGTGCATCAGTTACTAGACGTGACCTGGGCCGGATTCGCCGCCGCGGCGACGTCGGGTCTTAAATGCCGCCACCAGCAGGCGATGTAGATCAGCATCGAAACCACCAACACGACGAGCACCCAGAGAACGACTGTGATGTCGATCCAGCCCCCGATTGGCGGCGAGCCGGGGAGTGCGCTTCTCAGCGGTACCACCGCGAACAGCATGGCCGCGTACCAAGTTGTCATCGGCGGCTGAAACTTTCGTCGGTCACGCAGAGTTTGGATCGCGACGAATAGGCTCACGCCGGCAATCGCGATGAGCACGCCCAGAATGACGATGCCGAACGCTGCTGCTCCTAGCGACCGCTGCAGAGTCACACGGTACGGACCGACCCCATTGGCTTGACTGGCGGCGACCGCCCAACCGGGAAGGTCGTCGACGAATGTCACGGGCACCCGTTCGGGCACGCCCCCGGCACCGTGCGTGATTTCGACCTCGATCGGCCCCGAATTGTAGTTATCGAAGGGCCACTCTTCGATATTGCCTTCGATGGTCAGCGGGACGGGGAAAACGCCGGGAAGCATGCCCGTCGTCCACGTGCGGCGGGTAGGCGTTGCAGCGGATCTGACTCTAAGGCTGACGTCCTGGTTGAGATGCTGGGTTTGCGGATCCAACAGTGCAGACCCGGGTGAAATGGCCAGGTTGGCAACGAGCGCATTGTAGTTCGACTGAATGTCTTCCACAGTCAACGTCGCCGTTGTCCGGTCGCCCTCAGCCGGGACTGCCACCTCCTTCTCGTGGTGCCACGTCGCGCTGTTCGCGTACATCACAACCGACGCGACGTATGCTGCAACGACGACCACGGTGAGACCTACGATGCCGAATCTCATGAACGCCGTTCGCATGCTTCCTCCTGTGCGACATGACTACCCAGAGATGTAGCACAACGACTCTCGTCCCGCGGCCATACGGCCACAGCGGCCAATGCTTACTCGACGGTGACGGACTTGGCCACGTTCCGCGGCTTGTCGACGTCGTAACCGTGGGCCTGCGCGACCGACGCGGCCAACGTGTCAGGTCGCGTTTTCGACTTCGGGTCTCAGGTGACGCCACCAGCAGTAGATGTAGAGCATCATCGAGAGCACCAGCACGACGATCACCCAGAGCACTACTGTGACGTCAATCCAGCTTCCGAAGGGGGGCGAGTCGGGAAGCGCAGTTCGCAGTGGCATCACCGCAAAGAGCATCGCCGCGTACCACGTTGTCATCGGCGGCTGGAATTTTCGCCGGTTAAGCACCGTCTGAAGTGCAACGAACATGGCCAGGCCGGCAAGCGCGATGAGAACACCGAGGATGACGACGCCGAACAACACGGTGTTTGCCGTTCGCTTCAAATTCACTTGGTACGGTGCGAGCGCGTCGGCGTTGCTGTCAGTCGCGACAATCTGCCAGCCGGGAAGGCGGTCGACGAATGTCACAGTCGCCTTTTCCGGTACTTGGGCGGCGCCAGAGTCGAGTTCGACCGTGATCGGCCCGGTCCGGTAGCGATCAAAAGGCCAATCCGCGAGATCACCGGTAAGGGTCAGCGAAAGGGGTGAAACTTCGGGCAGCGTGCCCTTCGACCATGTGTGCCTGCTCGGCGTCACCGCGGACGTGACCGCGACACTGAGGTCTTCCTTGAGTTTGTGGGTCAGCGGATCAAGCAGCGCAGGTCCGGGTGAAACGGTGAGGTAGGCAATCAACACGCTGTTGTTCTGGTCCATGTCTTCGATATAGGCGGTCACCGTAGTGCCGTTGGCGCCCGACTGGCCTTTAGTGATGTGACGAGCGTGGCTCATACCGCCGCTGGCATACAGCACAATTGACGCGACATATGCCGCAATGATGAGCACGACACCAACGATGCCCAGTCTCATGAGCCCGACTACGCCTAGTTACTCGACCGTGACGGACTTGGCCAGGTTTCGCGGCTTGTCGACGTCGTAACCGCGGGCCTGCGCCACCGACGCGGCGAACACCTGAAGCGGTATGGTCGACAGCAGGGGCTGTAAAAGCGTTGATACCGAAGGGATTTCGATCAAGTGGTCGGCGTAGGGACGTACGGTGTCGTCGCCCTCTTCGGCGATGACGATGGTCACCGCGCCGCGGGTCTGGATCTCGCGGATGTTGGACATCAGCTTGGCGTGCAGCGTGGCCGACCCCTTGGGCGAGGGCATCACGACGATGACCGGTAAACCGTCTTCGAGCAACGCGATCGGGCCGTGCTTGAGCTCGCCGGCCGCGAACCCCTCGGCGTGCATGTAGGCCAGTTCCTTGAGTTTCAGCGCGCCTTCCAGCGCCACCGGGTAGCCGACATGGCGACCCACAAACAGCACGGTCGAGGATTGGGCGAACCGCTGCGCCAGGGCGACCACCGGTTCGACCGTCTCGAGCACCCGGGCCACCAGGTCCGGCATCGCCTCCAGCTCGCGATAGTCGCGCGCGACCTCGTCGGGGTACTTGGTGCCGCGGGCCTGCGCCAGCGCCAGGCCGACCAGATAGTTGGCGGCTATCTGCGCCAGGAAGGTCTTGGTGGAGGCCACGCCGATCTCCGGGCCGGCGCGGGTGTAGAGCACCGCATCGCATTCGCGCGGGATCTGCGAGCCGTTGGTGTTGCAGATCGCCAGCACCTTGGCCTTCTGCTCCTTGGCGTGCCGGACCGCTTCCAGGGTGTCCGCGGTTTCCCCGGACTGCGAGATGGCGACCACCAGCGTGCTGCGGTCCAAAACGGGGTCGCGGTACCGGAATTCGCTGGCCAGCTCCACTTCCACCGGCAGCCGAGTCCAGTGCTCGATCGCGTACTTCGCGAGCAGCCCGGAGTGGTATGCCGTGCCGCAGGCGACCACGAACACCTTGTCGATCTCGCGAAGTTCCTGATCGGACAGGCGCTGTTCGTCGAGGACGATCCGGCCGTTGACGAAATGCCCAAGCAGGGTATCGGCCACCGCGGTGGGCTGCTCGGCGATCTCCTTGAGCATGAAGTACTCGTAGCCGCCCTTCTCGGCGGCGGCCAGATCCCAGTCGATGTGAAACTCGCGGTATTCGACGTCCTCGTTGCCGTCGAAGTCGGTGATCCGATAGCCGTCGGCGGTGATCACCACGGCCTGGTCCTGACCGAGTTCGACGGCGTCGCGGGTGTGCGGAATGAACGCGGCCACATCGGAGCCGACGAACATCTCACCATCACCGATTCCGAGCACCAGCGGCGTGGAGCGGCGGGCGGCGATGATGGTGCCCGGCTCGTCGGCGTTGGCGAACACCAGGGTGAAGTGGCCCTCCAGCCGGCGCAGCACCGCCAGCACCGAGGCGGCGAAATCGCCCGCGGTCTCGCCGTGGCGGTATGCCTGCGCCACCAGGTGCACCGCGACCTCGGTGTCGGTGTCGCTGGCGAACTCGACACCGGCCACCTCCAGCTCGTGACGCAAGGCCGGAAAGTTCTCGATGATGCCGTTGTGGACGACGGCGATCTTGCCCGCGGCGTCGCGGTGCGGGTGCGCATTGCGGTCGGTGGGACGGCCGTGGGTGGCCCAGCGGGTGTGGCCCAGGCCGGTGGTGCCGGCCAGCGACGCCGGCGCCATTTCGGCCACCGCCTCCTCCAGGTTGGCCAGCCGACCGGCGCGACGCCGCACGGTGAGTTTGCCGTGGCCGTCGACCAGGGCGATTCCCGATGAGTCGTAGCCCCGGTACTCCATCCGGCGCAGCGCGTCCAAGACGACCTGGCAGGCTGGGCGCTGCCCGACATAGCCGACGATTCCGCACATTCTGAACAGGGTAGTGCAGCCGTCCCCCTGCTCCGGCCACACGCGTCTGACCTGGGCAATTGGCCGTGGGTCGGACAGTGCTGCTCGACTGCAATTCATTTCATATTCATTAAACCGAAGCTCTTTTCATCCGTTGTATTTCTGGCGTTTTCGATTGCTTCATTGCCCGAACTATTGCCGCATTTACACTCCGCAATAACGGATAGAGCTGGCAACTAACGAGGAGTCATGTGAACTGCGAAAATCGGCCAACCCCGAAACGCAGTACCGCTGGCGAAACTACGGCGCCGGGGGGCAGCGGAAAGGGCGGCGGTGCAGGCGCTCGTCCGATCGCGACCCCGCGACGGTTGGCGCAACCGCTGCGGGCTAATAATATTGTCGGACAACGGATTAACCATGATGGCGGATCGCTGCAGGACCACGCGACCGTTCTCTTGCCATCGGTTTCTTTCAACCGATACCAATTCCGAGAGTCAAGCCGCCCGGTAAGCGGGCTGGGGTGCCGTGTCGTGGATTTAGGGGTGCAGGTATTCGCGGAGCTCGCAAACGTGTATGTAAATCGCCGAATCCGGCAGGGCGTGACAAGCGGAAAGGACAGCTTTTGATGCTTCCCGCCCACGCACTATCGCCTAGGGGGAAATCATGACCGCCGTTCGGGACGACGATGTGGTGGCGACCCCACCCGCGCCACGACCGACGCCGATCGGCGTCGGGGGCGACCCGCTGTCCGACGCCGCCACTCGTTTGCTGAGCATTCCGGTGCGGCACGTGTACGCGTTGCTCTTGCGGGTGGGCCTGCTAGAGGTCCGGGCCTAACGAACCGCATGCGCTAACGTCGACGAGTGGCCCGCATCCGCAAGCTCGTCGCAGCCCTCAGCCGCCGTGGTCCGCATCGAGTCTTGCGCGGTGACCTGGCCTTCGCCGGTTTGCCAGGGGTGGTGTACACGCCGGAAGCCGGGCTCAATCTGCCCGCCGTGGCTTTCGGCCACGAGTGGCTCACCGGTACCGCTCGTTATTCGGGTCTGCTGGAGCATCTGGCGTCGTGGGGCATCGTGGCCGGGGCTCCGGACACCCAGCGGGGTCTGGCGCCTTCGGTGCTGAACTTCGCCTTCGATCTCGGTACGGCGCTCGACATCCTGGCGGGTGTGCGGCTGGGACCCGGCGACATCAGCGTGCATCCCACCAAGCTCGGCGTGGTCGGCCACGGTTTCGGCGGCTCGGCCGCCGTGTTCGCCGCGGCCGGCATGCCGGACAAGCCCGCGGCGGTGGCGGCGATCTTCCCGACCGTCACCAATCCCCCGGCCGAGCAGCCGGCCGCGGCGACCAAGGTCCCGGGCTTGATCTTGACCGCGCCGGGGGATCCGAAATCGCTGAATTCCAACGCGCTTACGCTTGCTGCCGCCTGGGACACGGCCACGCTGCGCGTCGTCAGCAAGGCCGAACCCGGGGGGCTGGTCGAGGGCCGGCGCCTGACGAAGGTGTTCGGACTGGCCGGCGCGCACCGACGCACCCAACGATCGGTGCGGGCGCTGCTGACGGGCTATCTGCTGTTCGCGCTGGGGGGCGATAAAACGTACCGCGACTTCGCCGATCCTGACGTCAAGCTGCCCGGGACCGATGAGGTGGATCCCGAGGCCGCGCCCGTTGCCCTCGAAGAGAAGATCGTCGCGCTGCTGAAGTGATGCGCCCCGGTTACTCAGACGATCCTGCCGGTGGGTTCGGCGAGGGTGGTGGGCTGTCCTCGGCCGCGGAGCACCACGTCCTCGCCGGTTCGCCAGTGCGCTGCTTCATCGGGATCGCTGTTTGAGACGGTGCCGGCGCTGGCGAGTATGCGACCCGCCCGGTCCTTGGCGAGGTCGGACAGGCGCGCCGCCTCGTTGACCGGGTCGCCGATCACCGTGTACTCGTAGCGGTCCTCGGCGCCGATATTGCCGGCGAATACACGACCGTGTGTGACGCCGATCCCGAAGTCGGGCATGCCGCGGTGCACGCTAAGGGCGTCGCGCAGGGACCGCGCGGCACACAGTGCTATCCCAGCGGGATCGTCCAGACTCACCGGCGTACCGAAAATCGCCAGGGCGGCATCGCCTTCGAATTTGTTGACGAATCCGCCGTGGGTATCGATGACGCCGACAACGATGCGAAAGAAGGCATTGAGGACCTCGGCCACGTGCTCCGGAGGACTGTTTGCGGCCAGCGTGGTGGATCCGGTGAGGTCGATGAACACGACCCCGACGTCGCACACACGTCCGGTGAAGACGCTGTCCTGCTGTAGGGCGTGCGCGGCCACGTCGCGCCCGACGTGGCGGCCGAAAAGGTCACGCACCCGCTCGCGTTCGGCAATGCCAGCGGCCATTTCGTTGAAACCTGTTTGCAGAACTCCGATTTCGGAGCTGTCGTAAACGGGCGTGCGAACCTCGTACTGCCCTGCGCCGACGCGTCGCATCCCTTCGGTCACTTCGTGCAGCGGGTCGGCTACCGAGCGCGCCGCCAAGGTCATCCCGCGCAGTCCGGCGATGGTGCCCACCGTGGCCAGTAAGAGCACTGGCGCACTGATGGCTGCGCCGGTGTGCAGCGGCCACCCGAAGTGAGCCTGCAGCACGATGGCCGCAATGCCGCCCAGCGGGATGGCAGTGCACAGGCCCCAAGTCACCAGCAGCCGGACCCACACACCATGCCGTCGGGCCCGGGGACTGGCACCATCGGCCAGCGCAATGACGAACACCGGCCGAAGGACCCGCTCGGCGAGCAGATATCCCATGAACGAGGCGCCCGCGGCGGCGATGAGCATGCAGGCGCCGATGAACAACAGCAGCCGTGGTCCGGCGTCGTGATGTAGGGCCAGCACGGAAGCACCAAGCGCCGCCCACATAGCGCCAATCAACTGAGCGTGCCGAGACGGCAACGTCGACGCCCTGACGCGCTGGGCGGGTGTCGGGGACGCCCCGGTGCGATACCACACCAGCGCTGAGGACAGCGTCGCCGCCATGACCCCGGCGCCGACAATCGCACCGGCCATCGCGATCGAGGCGGCCGCAACCACATGCACGCGCGGTCCGGCGAGCAGACGCAAGATCGCGATGACTTCGGCCGACGCGGCCAGATACCCGAAAAGCACACCCACCAGGTACCGGGCCCGCATGCGCCCGAAACAACGTTCGTCCACAGCGTCGGATGGTGTCTCCGTCTGCATGAGGCGTCCTCGCCGAGCTCCCCTGATGGGCGAATCTTAACGAAAACGCGGCCTGGTCCGCTGAAAACAGCCGGCTAATGCACCCAGTCGTACGCAAGCCCGCCCCGCCGCGGCGCACAGCCGTCGTCGTGGTATCTGTCGTTCGTGAGAATCGGGATCGCTCTGGACTATTCGGGCGGCTTTCACGAAGCCGTCGACCGCGTCGTAGAACTCGAGAAGGCCGGCATCGACATCGCGGTGGTGGCCGAGGCGTATTCCTTCGACGCCGTAAGCCAGCTCGGGTATCTGGCCGCCAAGACCAACACCGTCGAATTGGCTTCGGGGGTGTTTCCCCTCTACATCCGGACGCCGTCGCTGCTGGCGATGACCGCCGCGGGCCTGGATTTCGTGTCCGACGGGCGATTTCGTCTGGGGATCGGCACCTCCGGACCCCAGGTGATCGAGGGCTTTCACGGCGTCGAGTACGACGCCCCGATAGGCCGCACCCGCGAGGTCGTGGAGATCTGCCGGAAGGTGTGGCGCCGGGAGCGCGTGCAATACGCCGGCAAGCACTATCAGATCCCGTTGCCCGCCGATCGCGGAACAGGTCTGGGCAAACCCCTGCAGCTCATCAATCATCCTGTGCGCGAACGCATTCCGATAACGATAGCGGCGCTGGGCCCCAAGAACGTCGAGCTCACCGCTGAGATCGCCGAGGGCTGGCAGCCCGTCTTCTACCAACCTGAAAAGGCTGCGTCGGTGTGGGGCGAGGCGTTGGCGGCCGGTGCCGCGAAACGCGATCCCGCGCTGGGCCCATTGGACGTGATGGTGCACGCGTCGCTGGCCATTGGCGACAACGTCGCGGAGCGGCTGGCCTGGGTCAAGCCGCAGCTGGGCCTCTACATCGGCGGGATGGGCGCCAAGGGCCGCAACTTCTACCACAACCTGGCGACGCGCTATGGGTTCGGCGAGGTCGCGGACCGGATCCAGGAGCTGTACCTGTCCGGCCGCAAGCGTGAGGCCATCGACTTGGTGCCCGACGAATTGGTGCGCGGGATGTCGCTGGTCGGCCCGCGCGGGTACGTCGCCGAACGCCTCGCCGCCTTCGCCGAGGCCGGCGTGACGACGCTGTTGGTAAGCCCCCTGGCGACCGACGCGGCCGAGTCCATGCGCTTCGTCGAGGACGTACTCCAGCTGCGGCCCGCCTGAACCATCACGGCCCCGCCTGCGGAAGCTGGTCCGCGGCGATTTCGCACGGCGTCGAGCCCTCGTTCATCGGAGGCGCCGGCCCGCCGGGCGGCGGCGCGGCAACAGGCGCGGGCGCGTCAACCGGCGCGGGCGGTCACCGGGCGGCGTCCTCCACCGGCGGTCCGCTCCACCGACGGCGGCGCGTCAACCGGTCGAGCCTCTTCGGCGGGCATGGCCGCCTCATCGTCCGGGGTCTTTTCGACCTCTTTGGCCTCTTCCGGCTCGTCAGGCTTGTCCTCGACATCGTCAGCGTGGAAGGGATCCTCGTCGGACGCATCGAGCGCCGACGCATCGCCCAGCGAGTCCGTCGCCGAACCCAGCAGCGAACCCATCGCATCGACAATCCGGCTGGCCAGCCCGCCAAGCCCACCCAGCCCACCAGCTCCGCCCAGATCGCCCGCGGGCATGGCCGAAGCATCACCGAGCGCGGTTCCCAAGTCCGGTAGCGGCGTCGTGGGGATCGCGGGCGCGGGGGCCGGGGCGGCGGTCATGGCGGGCGCCGGCCCGGAATCCGCCGGCAGGCCGGGGAACGTGGCGGGCGCGACGGCCGCGGCCGATGTCGGTGCACTCGGCGGCGCCGGCGGGAACGGTCGATAGCCCGGCCCGAAATCGCCGGGAGACTCGAAGCACGCCGCGGGCACCGCGGCCATCCTGCGGATGACCATGTCGTAGGACGTCGCCACCCCCGCCTCCGTCGAGCGCATCGTGGTCAGCCAGTCATCGCGAATTTCGTTGTCCACGTACGGATTTATCTGCTCACGAACCACCTCCTCGGCGGTCGGGCGATCGCCCACCCCGGTCGTGACCGCAGCGGCGGCGGCCAACCACGTCTGCCGCTGCGCCCGTGTGCGTCCGTCGATGGCGATGGCCGTCGCGACCTTTGAGTCGACCAGATACCACAGGTTGTCGCGCAGCGACTCGCACCGCTGGGCCGCCGCGCGCACTTCGGTGGCCACCATGTATGCGGCGTCGCAGTGACGCTGCAGGAAACCAACCGCGGAGTCCCCACCCGGCCCGGTCCACGCCGCGCCCAGCTCGGCGACCTGGGCGCGCTGGATCCCCAATGCCTCCATGACGGCCGCGCCCGCCGCCCGCAGCTCCGCGCAGTCGCGATCGAGCGCGCGCAGGTCGAGGCCGTCTTCACTGTTGTACAAGTCGCGGACCTGGGAGGGGTACGACGTCAGGTCGGGGTGCGCGTAGCCGAGCGCATGGCAAGCCTGCACGTAAGTCTGGGTGTGCTCCACGGCGGGCAGGCCCTCAGCAAGGCGCTCGGCGACGTCTAGCCGGTCGGCCACGATCAGGCGATCCGCGCCGCGGCATAAAGGTCGGCCTCGTCGTAGCGGTCGGCGCTGGTCCGCAGCGCGACGGCGATCTCGACGGCCGCCCGCGACCACCGCGACACCTCCACCGCCAGTCGCTCCAGCTCGACGCGCAGCGCATCGCCACGCGCGGCGTGTGCCCGACCGGCGCTGGACCCGCCGAAAGTCAAGGCCGCCAGGTGATTTCCGACGACGCCGTCGATGAGTTCTGCTGCGGCGCCCAACTGGTCGGCGACACCGTTCACGGCTGGGCTATCGAATCTCATACCTAATCCGACGCCCGACGCCGCGTGGCGGTTCCAGCGCTAGAGGAGCTGAACGATCTAGTGCGGGTCGCTCACCGCGTCGGCGACGCGAGACGCGACCCGTTGCGCGACGCCCTCTTCGGGCGCCTCCACCATGACCCGGATCATCGGCTCAGTTCCCGAGGGGCGCAACAGGATTCGACCGGCGTCGCCCAGTTCGGCCTCGGCCTTCTCGACCGCGCTGCGCACCGACGGCGCCGCTGCGGCGGTGGCCTTGTCGGCGACCTTGACGTTGATCAACACCTGGGGCAACGCCCGCATCGCCGACGCGAGATTGGCCAGCGACGAGCCGGTCTGCACCATGCGCGTCATCAACCGCAGCCCGGTGACGATCCCGTCGCCGGTGGAACCCACCGCGGGCATCACGATGTGGCCGGATTGCTCGCCGCCGAGGCTGTAGTCCCCGGCCCGTAACTCCTCCAGGACGTAGCGGTCACCGACGCCGGTCGTGCGCACGGTGATGCCGGCCGAGCGCATGGCCAGGTGTAGCCCGAGGTTGCTCATCACGGTGGTCACCAGCGTGTTGGAAGCCAGTTCGCCGGCCTCTTGCATCGCCAGCGCGAGCACGACCATGATCGCGTCGCCGTCGACGAGTTGCCCGTTGGCGTCGATGGCCAGGCAACGGTCGGCGTCGCCGTCGTAGGCCAGGCCCAGGTCGGCGCGGTGGGCAACGACCGCCGCTCGCAGCGAATCCAGGTGCGTCGAGCCGCAGCCGTCGTTGATGTTGAGCCCGTTGGGATCGGCGTTGATCGCGATCACCCGCGCACCGGCCGCGCGGTAGGCGCGCGGCCCCACCGACCACGCCGCGCCGTGGGCGCAGTCGACCACCACGGTCAGGCCGTCGAGCCGCAGTGTGCTGACCTTGCTCAGGTGGCGCAGGTAGCGGTCCGCGGCATCCTGGGGGTCGATGAGGCGCCCGAGCCCGGCGCCGACGGGGCGCAACCCGGGCCCGCCCGCGACCAGTTCCTCGATCTGATCCTCGGTGCCGTCGTCCAATTTGTGGCCGCCGGGGCCGAAGATCTTGATGCCGTTGTCGGGCATGGGGTTGTGCGACGCGGAGATCATCACCCCGAAGTCGGCGTCATACGCGCGGGTCAGGTACGCCACCGCGGGCGTCGGCAGCACCCCGACCCGCAGCGCGTCGACACCCTCACTGGTCAGCCCGGCGATCACCGCGGCCTCCAGCATCTCGCCGCTGGCCCGCGGATCGCGACCGATGACGCCGACCCGCCGGCCCGGTCCCCCGGAGCTCGCCAGGCGGCGTGCCGCTGCGGCGCCCAGCGCGAGCGCCAGCTCGGCGGTCAACTCGCGATTGGCGACCCCGCGAACACCATCGGTGCCGAATAGTCGACCCATGCGGACAAACCTCTCACAGTTGGCGGTCTGACACCTATACGTGCCCGTTCTTTTCTGACCGAAACCCTGCGTGTTTGCGCGCAGACACGCCGCAAGATGCCCCTTTTGCGGCCAGAAAGTGATCGCGGATCAGCGCTTGCTGTACTGCGGCGCCTTGCGCGCCTTCTTCAGCCCGTACTTCTTGCGCTCGATGGCACGCGGATCCCGGGTGAGGAACCCGGCCTTCTTCAAGGCGGGCCGGTCGTCCGGCGAGGCCAGGATCAACGCCCGGGCGATGCCCAGGCGCAGCGCACCGGCCTGGCCCGACGGGCCGCCGCCGTGGAGCAGCGCGAAGATGTCGAAGGTTTCCACCCGGTCGACGGTGACCAGCGGGGCCTTGATGAGCTGCTGGTGCACCTTGTTCGGGAAGTATTCCTCCAGGCTGCGGCCGTTGAGCTCGAACTTGCCGGTCCCGGGCACCAGCCGCACCCGCACCACGGCCTCCTTGCGGCGGCCGACGGTCTGGATGGGCCGCTCGAAGACGAACGACTCGCTGCGCTTGGGCGCCGGGCTCTCGGCCGGGGTTTCCGGGGTTTCCGGGGCGGCCACGGCTTCCGGGGCTTCCGGCGCGGCCGGGGTTGCTTCGGGGGCCTCGGTTTCTACGGCCTCGGTTGTTTCGGTCACTGGGCCACCTGCTTGATCTCGTACGAAGCCGGCTTCTGCGCGGCGTGGGGATGCTCCGGACCGGCGTAAACGTGAAGCTTGCGCTGGATCTGCCGGCTGAGCTTGTTCTTGGGCAACATGCCGACGATCGCGTTCTCCACGACGCGGTCGGGGTGCTTTTTCATCAGCTCGCCGATCGTGCGTTCGTGCAGGCCGCCGGGGTACCCCGAGTGGCGGTAGGCCTTCTTGTGGTCCAGCTTGTCGCCGCTGATGGCGACCTTGTCGGCGTTGATGACGATGACGAAGTCACCGCCATCGACATTGGGGGCGAACGTCGGCTTGTGCTTGCCGCGCAGCAGGGTGGCCGCTGCGACGGCAAGGCGGCCAAGCACCACGTCCGTGGCGTCGATGACGTACCACGACCGCGTGGTGTCACCCGCCTTGGGCGCATAGGTGGGCACAGCGCTTACCTTCTTCTTCTCGAGGTGGATCCCGGGTCGAGCCGGGTGCCGGTCAGGCGTCCACGGTGGGGTTTGATCTCGGCGACCGACATCGACCCGAGGCCCCGACGCACCGCGCGCCAACCGAGCAGCTTACCGATGCGCGTCCCCGCAGGTCAAAACCGCGCTCGACCGAGGCACCGCGACACTTAAACCACGCACACGACACGCCGAGACGAGTGTGCGTGGTTTAAGTCTCGAGACGAGAGCACCCCTTGAGAAGGTCAAAATGACTGTGTGGTCCCGACGGCTCTCCCCCGTACGGGACCACACAGAGTCATTTACCTGCGGCTACGGCGCCCAGATGCCCGCCGCCCGCCTGTCGGCGTTCGCGACCTCCTCCGCGCCGTCGCGCACCGCATTTCCGAGGTCGACCAGTATCTCGTTGAGCGCGGTCGCCGCTTGGTGCCACTTCTGCTGCTCAACCTGGTACGCGGCCGCAGCTTCGCGGGTCCACAGCTCCCGCAACGGGGCGATCTGCGATCTCAGCTCGTCCAGCGCCGCGTTGAAACGGGCCGACGTGGTATGGATCTCCTGGCGAACCGAGTATTCGATTTCGCCGAAGTCATAGGACAACACCGGATCCATGGGTGATCCGCCCGTCACAGGTGTCCGCCGGCGGCAGCGATGTGGTGGGCGTGATTCTGGCCGGCCTCCTGCAGCGTGGCCTCGTTGTGCCGGATGGTTTCGGCGATCGTGTGCAGGACGCGGTACAGCCTCGTCGACTCTGCGTTCCAGCGATCCACTACATCTTTGAACCGCGCGGCCGCGGGCCCGCCCCACACCGAGGGTGGCACGCTGCTCATGCGGCCGATGAATGCCTGGAGCATCGCCCGGATCTCCTCGTTGCGGGCGTCCGTCGCGTCCGCCACCGAGCCCATCAGGTCGAAGTCGGCGCTCAGAGTGTTCGGTGTAGCCATACCAAGTACGACCGCGCCGACATCAGTTTGGTTCCGACCGATTTTGCCGGCTCATCCGATAGCGTGGGCGGACCGCACTGCCTGCTCGCATGCATCGCGGACGGCCTCGTCATCGCCGGGCCGGCTCTGGCATCCGACGCTGATCCGGACCTGCCCGTCGAGCCATACCGTCCACCGCACCTGATGGCCGACGCGCACTTCGCGATAGGTCACCGCGGGCCGGCCGACGCTAAGGCCGGACGGATTGAAGTCGACAAATACCCCGGCCGGCTCGGCGTCGATCGCGCGTTTCAGCCGCTCAGCGGTGCCACTCAGCGTCTCGCCGGCAACCCGCGATTGCGTGACGTGCAGCGCCACTTCGGGATCTGACGGCGACGTGACCTGCACTCGCGCCGAACCGGGCCCGGTGACCACCCGCTGCGCGGGCCAGTCGGCGGGCACCGTCAGCGCCACCCGGCCTTCTACGAGAAATGTTGTCGGCGCTGTCTGCACTATGGCCTGGGGCGGCGCGCCACGACGGCCCCCGGCGAGGACGGCTGAAATCGCCGGTGACAACGCCGTCAGCACGATAGCGGCGCCCGCAAGCCTGAGCACCACCCGCGCGCGGGATCGAACACCAGCGGGACTCCCGGTGAAGCGCGGCTCCGACGCCTCGTCGGGGACCGACAGGGCCGACCGCGCCAGCCGGGTCAGCCCAGCGTCTCCGATTTCCACTACCGCGCGGCCGCCACTACGAACGGCGTCGGCGATCAGCGTCGCGAGTGCGGAAGCCCCGACGACCGTGCTGGGCGCGTCAACCACCACGACGGCCGCCGCGACGATGTCCGCCACCTCCTCGGCGACGCGATGCGGTTCCGCCGCGCGGGATATCGCGACGGGCTCCGCGCCGGTGATCATCACCAACCGCTCGGCGATCTCCACCACCACCGGCGGTTCGTGTTGGGCTTTTTGGGCATAGGGCGCCTGCGTCAGCAGCCACGACCGGGGGCGCACCAGCACGTCAGCCGTCAGGGTCTTTGCGGCCGCGGTCACCACGCCGACCCGGGCCGACGGCCACCACGACGGATGCACGAGGACCAGGCCCTTGCAGTGCGGACAAATCACCGACCGCAGCACGGCGCACCATAGCGAATGGACGGTGACCGGGCGGCCGCCGACCAGAGCCACCGGATCGTCTATCGCGCTCAGCGCCTCGCCAACGATCTCAGAGGTATCGTTACCGGCGACCCCGTTTGTGCCACAACATAATCGGCGAATCGTCCCGGGCCCGGTCTCGATTATTGCGCGGTGTGCGCCCGCAGTCGGCGTCACGACGGCGGACTCCAGGCCACCTGGACAAGCTGTTCGTCACCGGCACGACTGATCAGGACGCCGCGGCCCGGTGGCAACCGCAGTGGACGCCCGGAAGCGAACCGTGCGCCCTCATCGGCGCATCCACTCATCATCAGTGTCATGCAGCCGAAATCACGTAAACCCGCGAGCAGTGGCTCGAACATGGCGCGCGCGGCGCCACCGCTGCGCCGCGCCACAACCAGGTGAAGTCCGAGATCCCTTGCATGGGGCAGATATTCGACGATGGCGGCCAGTGGGTTGCCCGCCGGGGTGGCGACCAGGTCGTAGTCGTCGACCAGGACGTAGATGTCCGGCCCGGACCACCAGGATCTGGACCGCAGCTGTGCCTGGCTCACGACCGAAGGCGGCATCCGCCGTCGCAAGACGTCGAGCAGATCCGGCAGCAACGCATCCAGCGCCGGCGGCGACATCGCGTAGCCGCCGAGATGTTCTGACCCAACGGCGCCGAGTAGGGACCGGCGGAAGTCGACGACCAGCAATTGGGCTTGCGCGGCGGTCTTGGTCCGGACGATTTCGCGGCACAGAGTCCGTAGCGAGGCGGTCTTTCCGCATTCGTTGTCTCCGAGAACCAACAGGTGTGACTGTTGCTCGAAATCGACTGTTACCGGCCGCAGTCGGCGCTCCTCGAGGCCGAGCAGGATCCGAGCGCCGAGTTCGACGTCGGCGCGCTGGACGACGGTGTCGTGGTCGACGCGCATGGGCAGCAGCGGTATCGGCGGCGCGACGGATTCGCCATCAGAGATCACATCGGTGGGCAGGGCGATCACCATGTGCAGCCCGTCGCGGGACAGACCGCGGCCCGGTCGGTCACCGGGGACCTGCTGCGCGCGCTTGCGGTCAAGCTCGGACTCGGCGGGATCACCCAGGCGCAACTCGATGCGAGTGCCCAGCTGATCCTTCAGCGACGGGCGGATTTCGGCCCAGCGCGATGCCGACAGCACCACGTGCACACCGAACGAAAGTCCTTGGGCCGCCAGGGCGGTGATCGCCGTTTCGAGCGCCTCGAACTCGCGACGCAGGCTCGCCCAGCCGTCGACGACGAGGAATGTGTCACCGAATGGCTCGTCGTGGCGCATCGGATCGGCTCGATGGGCCTCTCGCGATCGGACGATGGATTCCATCTCGGCGACCGTGCGCCGGACCAGCTCCGGCTCGGCCCGGCCGGCGACGGCGCCCACATGTGGCAAGGCACGCACCGACGCCAGCTCGCCGCCGCCGAAGTCAAGGCAGTAAAACTGCACCCGACTCGGATCGTGGGTGGCCGCCAGCGCCGTGACGAGGGTGCGCAGCGTTGTCGACTTGCCCGATTGAGGGGCGCCGACGACCGCCACATTGCCTGCGGCCCCGGACAAGTCGACCATCAGCGGCGTACGGCACTGCTCGAATGGACGGTCGATGACGCCGATGGGAACCGTCAGACCGGCCGGCGCGAATGCGGCATCGCGGAGCAGGGTGTCCAGTGGCGGCGCGGCGCCGAGGGGCGGTAGCCAAACTTGGTGCGCGGGTGGTCCGTGCCCGGACAATCGGTCGAGGGCCGCTTGCAGGACGGTCCGCGCGGGTGAGTCCCCCGTCTGGCCTGCACGGGCGACCGGGCCGACCGCCCGTGTGGTGAACCGCCGCGCCGAACGCGCTGCCGCCGTCGCCAGACCAGCCGGCCTGTCCGCGTGCGACGGACCCGAAACGAATGCGGCCTGAAAGCGGATCAGCTCGCCGCTGCCCGAGCGTAGGAAGCCCGCGCCGGGTGTATTCGGCAAGTGATATGCGTCCGGTGTTCCCAGAACGGTTCGTGATTCGCCGCCGGACAGAGTCTTCAGGCATATCCGGTAGGACAGGTGGGCTTCCAGTCCACGCAGCCGCGCCTCCTCGAGCCGCTGACTGGCGAGCAATACGTGCATGCCCAGCGACCGGCCGAGCCGACCGATCGCCACGAACATGTCGGCGAAGTCTGGGTGCTGGCTCAGCAATTCCGAAAACTCGTCGACGACGATGAACAACGTTGGCAGGACCGTCAACTGGCGGCCGGCGCGGCGCGCGCGCTCGTACGCTGCGACGCCGGCACAGCCAGCCATTCGCAGCAGCCGTTGCCGACGGTCCATCTCACCGGCCAGTGCGTCGCGCATCCGGGCCACCAGCGGCGCTTCCTCGGACAGGTTGGTGATGACCGCGGCCACGTGCGGGGCTCGCGCCAAATCGAGAAATGTTGCGCCCCCCTTGAAGTCGATGAGGAGCAGATTGAGCACTGCTGGAGAGTTTCGCGCCATCATGCCCAGGGCGATGGTGCGCAGCAGCTCGGACTTGCCCGACCCGGTGGCGCCCACGCAGAGCCCGTGTGGGCCCATACCGTTTTCCGCGGGCTCCTTGATGTCCAACTCGAGTGGCTCGCCGTCGACCGTCGTTCCGATGGGAACGCGGAGTCGATCGTCGTCGCCCTGGGCGCGCCACAGCGCGATCGGGTCGAAATCGGCGGCGTCGCCGAGCCCGGCCACGCCCGCGCGGTGCGCCGCCAACCGGCGGGCGCATACCAGCGCGTCTATGGGATCCATTTGGTCGGGACACGGCACCGCTTGAGCTTCGCCCGCCCGCCTCATCGTCAACGGCACGCCGTCGCAGCCGGTTCCAATTTCGAGAATGGTTACGCCCGTGGTCTGCTCAACGCGCTCGTTCAGGTCGGCGACCACCACCACGTGGGGCGGTCCCGCACCGGTGAGCGCATGCTGCGCCTCCGCCAGGCTTTGATACACCATGCGGGCAGCCCCCACCGCATCCGCGGCGGCCGGATGCTGGTTGTGCGGCAACCATTTCAGCCAATCCCAGTGGGCTCGATTCCGGTCGCTGATCGCGCCGACGATCAGCAACTGGTCAGGAGGGTGCAGCACCGCCAGCTGGCAGACCATCGCACGCAGCAGTCCGCGCACCAAGGTCAGATCGCCGTCGAACGTCACGGTCCCAACGCCACGCAACCCGACCGTGATCGGGGCGTCCGTCAGCGTCGAATATGTGTGGACGAAGCGACGCAGGGCCGTGGCGGTGACAGGATCCGAGAGCCGGCGGGAATGGGGCTCCGGGGCCACCAAGCGGGCGGCCAGCGGCTGGGTTCCGATGCCGAGACGCACGACGCAGAAGTCGGAGTCGGACGCCCGCCGCTCCCACATCCGCGGGCCGCCGATCAGCGTCCACAGCGTCTCTGGGTCGGGATGAGTCCATGCCAGCGAAAATCGCTGTGCCGCAGCGACTTCAGTGACCGTCGCGCGAAGCCGACTTAGATACCCGAGGTAGTCGGCGCGATCGGTGTCGATGTCACCGCCCTGCCGCCGGCCACGCCCGCCGGCCACGGTCATTGCCATTGAAATCAGCGTCATCACGGGGAACGCCACGTACATGGGGTTGCGGGTAACGGCCGTGCCCGAGAAGAACGCCGCCGCCATGATGCCAATCGCCGCGAACGACATGGCAACGGGCACCACCATCGTCAACAGGCTCGATGACCTTGGCGGCGGCAGGGCGGGCGGCGCCTCAACGGCGATGTCCGCGGTTGCGACCGCCGGCGGCAGCCGTCGCACCACGGGCACGAAACCCTCAGTCATCCCGGCCCCTCCCAGCGTTTGGAGACGCTAAGCAGCACCGGGATCGGCGGCAAGTCACCTGTGGACAGCCGAATACCTGAGGATCGGGAACTGGCTACGGTGCCGGTAATCCGACCGAAGGGGTCACCCGTTGCCCGCATCCGATCCGGGGCTGTGCCGAGTGTCAGTTCATGCCGGCACCGCCGTCGTCGACTTGGCGCTGCCCGCCGCGATTCCCGTCGCCACCCTTATCCCGTCGATCGTCGACATCCTGGGAGGTCGCGGTGTCGGCTGTTCCGGTGACGGGGCGCCGAGGCGTTACCAGCTGTCTTGCCCGGGCACGTCCGCACTAAATACGTCGACGACGTTGGCGGACAATGGTATCCGCGACGGTGCCGTGCTGCTATTGACCCACTCCGCTACACCGCTGCCCGCCCCCCGTTACGACGACGTCGCTGAGGCGGTGTCGGCGACGCTCGATTCTGCGGCGCGGCCGTGGAGCCCTTTGCGACGCCGGCGAGCGACCCGACTTACCGGCGCGGTTGCCGCGGGCTGCCTGACCGGTATCGGTGCGCTCGCACTCATCCGAAATACTTCGCGCGCCAACGGTATTAGTGATTTCAGCGGCGCGGCCGGCGTTACGGGACTGGCCGGTGTCCTCGCCCTGCTATTCGCGGCGATTGCACACCGTACATGTCGGGACGCGATCGCCGGACTCGCGCTGAGCGTGATCGCCACCGTATTCGCCGCGGCTGCCGGTTTTCTGGCGGTGCCCGGCCATCCCGGCACGCCCAATGTCTTGCTGGCCGCGACGGCCGCGACCGTCGCCTCGGTGCTGGCGATGCGCGTATCGGGCTGCGGTGCCGTCACATTGACCGCGGTCTCGGGCGTCGCGATGGTCATCGCCGTCGCCGCGTTGGTGGGCGTCGTCACCGCCGCGCCAATACGCGCTATTGGTTCGGCGTCCGCGCTGCTATCCCTCGGTCTGCTCGGGTTAGCGGCGCGGGTGTCGATCGTGCTGGCGGGGTTATCGCCTCGGCTGCCACCCGCACCGGACCGAGACCCTGTCGAACCGGGCGGTGCGTGTTTGGCCGCCAAAGCGATCCGCGCCGACGACTGGTTGACCAGCCTGATCGCGGCGTTCGGGTCGTCAGCCACCGTCGGCGCCATCGTCACCGTGCTCGCCGGCGAACCACGGCTGTGCTGCATCGCTTTTGGCACCGTCACCGGTGCGCTGCTGCTGCTGCGCGCCCGTTCCGACGACAGGACCAGGACGGTGGTGTTTGTCACCGGCGGGATCGCCATCACGGCAACGACGTTCGGTGTTGTCGCGATGAGCGTGCCGGAGCACGGAGCGTGGATAGCCGCGGCGACGGCAATGCTGGCCGCCGCGGCGATTTTCGCGGGCTTCGTCGCTCCGGCCATACAGCTGTCGCCCGTCGTACGCCGCGGCGTGGAGGTGCTGGAGTGTCTGGCGCTGATCGCAACGGTGCCCCTGACTTGCTGGATATGTGGCCTCTTCAGCGCGGTTCGCGGATTGAACATCAAGTGAGCCCATCGCGCCTTGCGCGCCTGCTGGCGGTATCGGCGCTTATCGGGTTGTCCCAACTCGGAAGCCCGTCGGCGCATGCGGTTTCGCCGCCGCAGATCGAGGACAGATGGCTACCCAAGCCGGCCTTGCCGGCGCCGCCGTGGCGAACCGTCCAACGCGAGGTTTGCGCAACGATGACGACGGACTCGGGACCGGGCCGCAACCGGCTCGCAGACCTCATCGACCTGCCGCGGGTCTGGCACCTCACCCGCGGTGCGGGACAACGCGTCGCGGTCATTGACACCGGAGTCGCGCGGCACCGCCGTCTGCCCGATGTGGTGCCCGGAGGGGACTACGTCTCCACCGGCGACGGCACCCAGGATTGCGACGCACACGGCACCCTGGTGGCCGGAATTATCTCTGCCGCACCGGATTCCAACGCCGACGGCTTCGGCGGGGTGGCGCCCGAGGCCACCCTGATCAGCATCCGCCAGTCCAGCGCGAAGTTCGCCCCCGCCAGCGACCGATCCAGCACCGGGGTCGGCGACGTTGAGACCATGGCAAAAGCGATCCGAACGGCCGCCGATCTGGGCGCGTCGGTGATCAACATTTCGTCGGTCGCATGCGTTCCGGTTACTTCGGTGCTCGACGACCGCGCGCTGGGCGCGGCCCTGGCATACGCGGTCGACGTCAAGAATGCCGTCGTCGTGGCCGCGGCGGGCAACACCGACGGCGCCGGACGGTGTCCGCCCCAGCGTTCGGATGCAACCTGGGAGACCCTCACGGTCGTGGTCAGTCCGGCCTGGTACGACGACTATGTGCTGACCGTCGGCTCCGTGAACGCCGAGGGGACGCCGTCGGCGTTCACGCTTGCCGGACCATGGGTGGATGTCGCAGCCACCGGCGAGGCGGTCACTTCGCTCGGTTCGGAACCGGTATCCGGCACCAGTTATGCCGCTCCGGTCGTCAGTGGGCTGGCCGCACTGATCCGGGCCCGATTCCCGGCGTTGACCGCACGGCAGGTGATGCAGCGCATCGAGTCGACCGCGCATCACCCGCCCGCCGGATGGGACCCGGTCGTCGGCAACGGCACAATCGACGCCCTGGCCGCGGTCAGCACCGACGGGGGTCCGCCGGCAAACACCTCCAAACCAGCACCCGCGCCCCTGTCGATCACCACGCCACCACCCGCACCCTCGAATCCTCGCGCCCGGAACACCGCCTTGCGCGGGGCGGCCGTCTGCCTTGTTGCGCTGGTGGGAGTCCTCGCGACTGGTGCCGCGCTGGGTCGCTTACGGGGGGCCCGCAACGGTGTCCCGGGCGACTGACGCGGTCTGCCTGCTCAATTCCGGTCCGGACGGCAGGGTCACCAACACCGGCCACGGCGCAGGGATCGGCGCCGGAAGGCCGAGGTTGTGTGCCGCGTCATCGTCGTGGATGGCAAACCGCACTCCCGTGTCGGTGACGAGGTATCGCGTGCCGGCGCGGCCATCCCCCCGGGCGTTGGCGCTTCGCCCGGGCGGCAGGTAGACGGCGTCCAGCGCGGGTCCTGGGCCATCGGCTTGTGACAGAGTCACCGGCGCCCGACCGGCTGGCACCGGCAAGCCGTTCCCGGCCAGGAAAGCGATGTCGGAGTCCCCGGATGGCGCCGTTTTGAAAGTGACGCACACGGTGTTGCCGCCGTCGCCGCCGTCCAATGTCGGCGCCCGGTCGGGGAAGCCGGCCACCGGCAGCGTGTTGACGATCCCTGCGGCGCGGATCGCATCCGGCGCCACCGCGATGGTGTTGGCGGTGCCCCGCGAGTTGGCGAAACGCAGGAGATCCGCGGCCACCTGGCCGATGCGCTGCACCCCGGTCGCCAACACGACGTAATACTCGTCACCGCCGCCGCGTGCGATCCGCAGCACCGTGCCCACCGGAAATCCGGGCAGCCCGGCCGCCGGGCCGCCCGCGCCGCGGATCCGCGGCGTGCTGATCGGCGGCGCCTCGGGTACGGCGTTCAGCAACGACCGCGAGACGAGCCGCGGCGCGCGGCCCTCGAGCCGCAGCGCTCGCACCACAGCGGAGTCGGCGAGATCCACCACGGCCCGCTGCCCGTTGTAGAGCAGGTAGGCCGGGGAGCCGGAGGCGGACGCGACCAGGACGGCCTGATCGGAGGCCAGGCGACGGACCGGCGATCCGTCGACGGGTCCGATGACCACCGTCGTCGCGGAAGTGCCGTCCGTATCGCAGATCGTCCAGGCTGATTCGTCCGCGGACAACGGGTTTCCGAGAAGCTGCGGCGCACCCGGAATGCCAAGCAGCGGACCGCGTTTGGTGCGACTCAAGTCGGACTCGCGCACCTTCCGTGGGTTGTCGGCCGTCGCCGCGATCAACCGCGCCGAGGCCAGATTCAGCACCGGATGCCAGGTATCGCCCACCCGCACGTACAGCGCCCCGGATTCCTGACCCATCACGATCCACGCCCGATCGAGCTCGGGATGGGGCCGCAGCAAAGCCAGCAGGGCGCATCCCGCCATGGCGATGATCGACAGCACGCACCCGACCGTCAGCGACGCCGTCTGCGCGCGCAGCGGTTCGTTGACCGCGCCGATGTCCCTGCCCAGCAGCGCGCACTCGACGCGCCGCAGCAGAAACCGGTAAGCGCTGATTTGCAGGCGCGTCGTCGGTTGCCGCGACAGTGAGCGATCCAAAATACCCCCGGCAAATTTGTTGAATTCGTCTCCTACATCACGTTAAGCCCCAGCTCAGGGAGCTGCGGAAGTCCATCCACAGGTCAGCCGAGTTTCGTCACGTGCGGTTAAGGGTAAAATTTCGGGATGCTTTCACACCGCACACGTAGCCCTCGGGCGGGCAGCGCGCGGTCAGCGGGTCGCTGGGTCGGCCTGGGGGCTTCCGCACTGATCACCGCCACCGGCCTGCTCGTCACCCCATACGCGGCGTCGGTCGCCTCCGCCGATGACTGCCCGGGCGCCGAGGTCATCTTCGCGCGCGGCACCAACGAACCACCCGGCCTCGGCCGCGTCGGCGACGCCTTCGTCGACTCCCTGCGCCAGCAGACCGGCGGCATGACCATCGACACCTACGGGGTGGACTACCCCGCCAGCAAGCTGCAGCTGCACGGCGGCGACGGCGCCAACGACACGATCAAGCGTGTCAAAGACACGGTGGCGAAGTGCCCGAACACCAAGATCGTGCTGGGCGGCTACTCGCAGGGCGCGTCCGTGATGGACATCGTCGCCGGCGTTCCCATCGGCGGCATCAACTGGGGCAGCTCGCTGCCGCCGGAGTACGCCAACAACATCGCGGCGGTTGCCACCTTCGGTGACGTCGCCGACCGCGCCGGCGGATCTTTGCCGACCCAGAGCGCGATGCTCGGATCCAAGGCGATCGACCTGTGCAACCCCAGCGACCCGATCTGCCACGCGGGCCAGGGCAACGAGTGGAGCGGGCACACCGAGGGCTACGTCCCCGTGTACACCACGCAGGCGGCGGCTTTCGTCGCGTCCAAGCTGTTGGCCGGGACCGGTCAGCAGGTTCCCGGGTATGGGCCGCCGCAGGACTTCGGCCCGCAGACACCCGGGTCCGGCCCGCAGACGCCCCAGACGCCCGGGTTCGACCCGTCGATACACGCGCCCGCCCCCGCGCCGACGACGCCGACGACGCCGACCACACCGGACCCCCAGGCCCCACTGGTCTAGTCGGTTCAGCGCCACTGGCGACATAGGAACGACACAGGTAAGCGTTCTACTATCGCGTCATGACGCGCCGTCCGAAGCGCTTGGCCGGTTTCGCGGCCGCCGCACTGCTCGCCGCGGCGTTGGTGATTGCCCAGGCGGCGACACCTTTTCCGGCAGCAATTCCGACGGCATCGGCGGCGTGCCCGGGTGCCGAGGTGGTGTTCGCCCGGGGCCGCGACGAACCACCCGGACTCGGCGCCGTCGGCGACGCGCTCGTCAATTCACTGCGGGGCAAGACACGTGTGCCGGTCGGGGCGTATGGGGTCAACTATCCCGCAGACATCGCCGTCGACAGCGGCGCCAATGACATGGCCGCCCACGTTCAATTCATGGCCGGAAGCTGCCCGAACACCCGCGAGGTGCTCGGCGGCTATTCCCTGGGTGCCGAGGTGGCCGACCTCGCGACCTGGGGCCGCATCCCGCCGGGTATGGATCAGCACGTCGCGGCGGTCGCGTTATTCGGCAATGGCACCCGGTCGGTCGCCCCCGCCTACGCCGGTAAGACGATCGACCAGTGCGCACAGGGCGACCCGATCTGCGGCAAGGGCCTGGTTTGGTCGGCGCATCTGCAACCCTCGTACATCGGCTCCGGGCTGGTGGATCAGGCCGCCGGTTTCGTCGCCGGCAGGCTCTAGCGGGGCGTGCGCAGGTCCCGGGTGATCAAGGTCCGCGCGGCCAGTTGGTCGTCGGGGGGATAGTCCACCCCGATCAGCGTCAGCCCGTGTGGGGGTGCGGCGGCGAAGTCGCTGGACCGGCCGGTCGCGGTCAGCAGATTCACGGCACCAGGTGACCGGGCGCCGGTGTTCGCCAACGGCAAGCAGCGCCCCGACCAGCGACCGCACCATCGACCAGCAGAACGCGTCGGCGGTGACGTGCGCGGTGATCAAATCGCCGTCGCGCGACCAGTCCAGCCGCTGCAGATCGCGGATGGTGGTGGCGCCCGCACGGTGACGGCAGAACGCGGCAAAGTCGTGCAATCCCACCAGTTCTCGCGACGCAGCGGTCATCGCGTCCACGTCCAGATCCCGCGGCCAGGCAGCGATGTAGCGCGCCTGCTGCGGCTCCACCCCGTAGGGCGCCGTCGACAACCGGTACACGTAGTGACGGCGTAGTGCGGAAAACCGCGCATCGAAATCCGCTGGCGCGCGGGCGATATCGAGCACCCGGACGTCGGCGGGCAGGAACCGGCCAAGGCGCCGTATCAGCGGCAGGAATTCGGGCTCACCGGTGCGCGGCGAACGTGGGTAGGCATTCGGCAAGGCGGCGGCGGGCACATCGACGTGGGCCACCTGGCCGGTGGCGTGCACTCCCGTGTCGGTGCGCCCGGCCGCCCACAGCCGTACCGGCGCGCGGAAAACCGTCGTCAGCGCGTCATCGATGACGCCGGCGACAGTGCGCTGCCCGGTCTGAGTCGCCCAGCCCGCGAAATCGGTTCCGTCATAAGCAATGTCGAGCCTAAGACGGACGTTTTCGCTACTCCTCGGTGGCTTCGTCACCCTCGTCGGCGGCCTCAGCCTTGGCCTCTTCGGCCTCAGCCTCCTCGACCTTGGCCTCTTCGACCTTGGCCTCTTCGACCTTGGCCTCTTCCGGCTCGGCCTTAGCCACCGGGGCCTCCGCCTTCTTCGAGGCTTTCACCCGACGCGCCCGATCGGCCTCCGACGTCACCGTCTTCTCCCGCACCAGCTCGATCACGGCCATCGGAGCGTTATCGCCCTTGCGCGCCTCGACCTTGATGATGCGGGTGTAGCCGCCGTCGCGGTCGGCGAAGAACGGCCCGATCTCGGCGAACAAGGTGTGCACCACGTCCTTGTCGCGGATCTTCTTGAGAACCTCTCGACGGTTGTGCAGCGTGCCCTTCTTCGCGTGCGTGATCAGCTTCTCCGCGTAGGGCCGGAGCGCGCGCGCCTTCGGCTCGGTCGTCTTGATCCGGCCGTGCTCGAACAGCGACGTGGCCAGGTTGGCCAGAAGGGCCTTCTGGTGCGAAGACCCCCCGCCGAGGCGAGGACCCTTGGTGGGCTTGGGCATTGCTGACGCTCCTGTCTAGATGTTCAAAGCCGCTGTTAGAGCTGTTCGGTCTCGGCGTAGTCCTGGTCGTCGTAGGCGCCCTCGGTGGACCAGGTGCCGGTGGCGACGTCGTAGCCCGCGACCTCCGACGGGTCGAAGCTCGGCGGGCTGTCCTTGAGCGACAGACCCAGCTGGTGCAGCTTGACCTTCACCTCGTCGATGGACTTCTGACCGAAGTTGCGGATGTCGAGCAGGTCGGACTCGGTGCGCGACACCAGCTCTCCGACGGTGTGCACTCCCTCGCGCTTGAGGCAGTTGTAGGACCGCACGGTCAGGTCCAGGTCGTCGATCGGCAACGCGAACGACGCGATGTGGTCGGCCTCGGCCGGCGACGGCCCGATCTCGATGCCCTCGGCCTCGATGTTGAGTTCGCGTGCCAGGCCGAACAATTCGACCAGGGTCTTGCCCGCCGATGCCAGCGCGTCGCGCGGGGTGATCGAACTCTTGGTCTCCACGTCCAGGATCAGCTTGTCGAAGTCGGTGCGCTGCTCGACACGGGTGGCGTCCACCTTGTAGGTGACCTTGAGCACCGGCGAGTAGATGGAATCGACCGGGATACGGCCGATTTCGGCGCCCGAAGCCCGGTTCTGCACCGCAGGCACATAACCGCGACCACGCTCGACGACGAGCTCGACCTCGAGCTTGCCCTTGTCGTTCAGCGTCGCGATGTGCATGTCGGGGTTGTGCACGGTCACACCGGCGGGCGGCACGATGTCACCCGCGGTGACCGCGCCCGGTCCCTGCTTGCGCAGGTACATGGTGACCGGCTCGTCCTCCTCCGAGGACACGACCAGGCCCTTGAGGTTCAGGATGATGTCGGTGACGTCTTCCTTGACGCCGGGCACGGTGGTGAACTCGTGCAGCACGCCGTCGATGCGAATGCTGGTGACGGCCGCGCCGGGAATCGACGACAGCAGCGTGCGCCGCAGCGAATTGCCAAGGGTGTAACCGAATCCCGGCTCCAACGGTTCGATGACGAACTGGGACCGGTCGTCGGTGAGGATCTCCTCCGACAGTGTGGGTCGCTGTGAGATCAGCATGGTGTTTCTTCTTCTCCTTCTCGGCACCCGCTATTTGATGCCGCTAAGACCCGCCGCTGCGGTCGCAGCGGCGGAAAACTGCGTTACTTCGAGTAGTACTCGACGATCAGCTGCTCGGTGAGTGGCACGTCGATCTGCGCCCGCTCCGGCAATTGGTGGATCAGGATGCGCTGGCGCTCCCCCACCACCTGCAGCCAGCTCGGGATCGGGCGGTCGCCCGCGGTCTCCCGCGCGATCTGGAACGGCACGTTGTTCATCGACGTGTCCCGCACGTCGATGATGTCGTGCTGCGACACCCGGTAGCTGGGCACGTTGACGTGCACGCCGTTGACCGTGAAGTGCCCGTGGCTGACGAGCTGGCGGGCCATCCGGCGGGTGCGCGCCAACCCGGCGCGGTAGACGACGTTGTCCAGCCGGCTTTCCAGGATCCTGAGCAGTTCCTCACCCGTCTTGCCGGGCTGCCGCACGGCCTCCGCGTAGTAGCGGCGGAACTGCTTTTCCATCACGCCGTAGGTGAAGCGGGCCTTCTGCTTCTCCTGCATCTGCAGCAGGTATTCGCTTTCCTTGATCCGCGCGCGGCCGTGCTGGCCGGGCGGGTAGGGGCGCTTCTCGAAGGCCTGGCTGCCACCGACGAGGTCGGTGCGCAGCCGGCGCGACTTGCGAGTAATGGGTCCGGTGTAACGAGCCATGGATTGTTTCTTCCTCCCTAGACCCTGCGTCGCTTGGGCGGACGACATCCGTTGTGCGGCTGGGGGGTGACGTCGGAGATCGCGCCGACCTCCAGGCCCGCGGCCTGCAGCGACCGGATCGCGGTCTCCCGGCCCGAGCCCGGGCCCTTCACGAACACGTCGACCTTGCGCACGCCGTGCTCCTGGGCCTTGCGTGCGGCGTTCTCGGCGGCCAGCTGCGCGGCGAACGGGGTCGACTTGCGGGACCCCTTGAAGCCGACGTTGCCGGACGACGCCCAGGCGATGACGTTGCCCTGCGGGTCGGTGATCGTCACGATCGTGTTGTTGAACGTGCTCTTGATGTGAGCGGCGCCGTGCGGAACGTTCTTCTTTTCCCGCTTGCGGGTCTTGTGCTGACCCTTCTTGGGCGCCGCAGCACCACTTGCCTTCTTCGCTGGTGGCATCCGGTTACCTGGCCTTCTTCTTGCCTGCGATGGTGCGCTTGGGCCCCTTGCGGGTACGCGCGTTGGTCTTTGTCCGCTGGCCGCGCACCGGCATGCCGCGGCGGTGCCGCAAACCCTGGTAGCAGCCGATCTCGATCTTGCGGCGGATGTCGGCCTGCACCTCCCGGCGCAGGTCACCCTCCACCTTGAGGTTGGCTTCGATGTAGTCACGCAGGTGGGTCACCTGGTCGTCGGTGAGATCCCTGGTGCGCAGGTCCTTGTCGATGCCGGTGGCCGCCAGAATCTCGTTCGAGCGGGTACGGCCGATGCCGAAGATGTAGGTCAGCGCGATCTCCATCCGCTTATCGCGCGGCAGATCGACGCCTACTAGTCGAGCCATAGGTGGCGTTTCCTCTTTTTTCTAGGCGGAGGTCTGATCCCAGCCCGTTCCCGATTGAATCGGGGCCCGGCCTCCGTCCGGGCGTGGATGAGCGTGCCCATCTCTGTAGATGCCAGCCGCTCACTGGTGCTGGGAGGTCTGCATTCAGTTGTGTAGCGGGCGGGGTCTTAGCCCTGCCGCTGCTTGTGGCGCGGATCGGAGCAGATCACCATGACCCGCCCATGCCGACGGATCACCCTGCACTTGTCGCAGATTGGCTTGACGCTCGGGTTCACCTTCACGGCCGGCTCGATCCTGTTCTGTCTACTCGTCGGTGTTGATTCGGGCTTTTTGTTACTTGTACCGGTACACGATGCGGCCCCGGGACAGGTCGTAGGGAGACAACTCCACCACCACCCGGTCCTCGGGCAGGATGCGGATGTAGTGCTGCCGCATCTTGCCGCTGATGTGGGCGAGCACCTTGTGTCCGTTCTCCAGCTCAATGCGGAACATCGCATTGGGCAGGGGCTCGACCACGCGGCCCTCGACCTCGATGGCACCGTCTTTCTTGGCCATGACCTTCAGAAATCCTCGTCGCTAGTTTCGTATCCATCTGCGCCCATACCGGCGCAACATTCACACCGACTTGAAACGTGAGCCGGTGACAAGAAAATTCCTCGGGACTGGGCACGCAAAAGCCGGCGCGATGACGCACCGTTAGTCCACGATACCTGGTCATTCGGCCTTCGAGCAAAACCAGCCGAAATCTCGCAGGGTCGCCGACAGGGGCATACTTAACGCCGATGACTAATCCTGTCTCAGGCCCCGACGCACAGTCGCGGAAGCCCGTGATACTGACCGTCGACGACGATCCCGCGGTATCCCGCGCGGTGGCCCGGGACCTGCGGCGCAAATACGGCGAGCAGTACCGAATCGTCCGCGCCGAATCCGGGCCGGACGCCCTCGAGACGATCAACGAGCTCAAGCTGCGCGGCGAAGCGGTCGCAACGCTCATCGCCGACTTCCGGATGCCGCAGATGACGGGCATCGAGTTCCTCGAAGAGGCGATGGACCTGTACCCCGCGGCGAAGCGGGTGCTGCTGACCGCCTACGCCGACAGCCACGCCGCCATCGACGCGGTCAACCTCGTCGACCTCGACTATTACCTGCTCAAGCCGTGGGATCCGCCGGAGGAGAAGCTCTATCCCTTCCTCGACGCGCTGTTGGAAGCCTGGAGGTTGGCGCCGGACCACCCCATTCCGCACACCAAGTTGATCGGGCACCGCTGGTCGGCACGGTCCTGGCAGGTCCGCGACTTCCTGGCCCGCAACGGCCTCTACTACACCTGGTTGCCGGCCGACCAGCCGGAAGGTCGGCGGCTACTGCACGCCGCCGGCGAGGACGGCGGGCGGCTGCCGGTCGTCATCACCGAAGGCGGCGAAACCCTCGTCGAACCCAGCGAGGCGGCGCTGGCCGACACGTTGGGCCTGACCACCACCCCGTCGCAGGAGTTCTACGACCTGGTCGTCGTCGGCGGCGGCCCCGCGGGCCTGGCGGCCGCCGTGTACGGCGCCTCCGAGGGCTTGCGCACGGTGCTCATCGAGCGCACCGCGACCGGCGGCCAGGCCGGCCAGAGCTCGAAGATCGAGAACTACCTCGGCTTCCCGGACGGGGTGCCGGGCAGCCAGCTGGCCGACCGCGCGCGCAGGCAGGCGGAAAAGTTCGGCGCCGAACTGATCACCGCCCGCGAGGCCACCGCGCTGGAGGTGAACGGATCAAAGCGGACGGTGCGGTTCGACGACGGCGGCTCCATCGACGCGCACGCGGTCATCGTGGCCACCGGCGTCTCCTACCGCGAGCTGAAAGCCGAGGGATGCAACGACCTGACCGGCAAGGGCGTCCACTACGGGTCGTCGGTTTCGGTCGCAACGGAGTGCTCAGGTGAAGAGGTCTACGTCATCGGCGGGGCCAACTCGGCCGGCCAGGCCGCGATGTACCTGTCCCGCGAGGCCAAATCGGTGAACATCCTCGTGCGGGGCCCGTCGCTTGAGGCCTCGATGTCGCACTACCTGATCGAGCAGATCAGTCAGCGACCGAATATCACCGTCCGCACCTGCACCGAAGTGCAGCGCGCCGTCGGAGACGAATGCCTGGAGAAGCTGATCCTGGTCGACAACCGGACCGGTGAAACGCAGGAAACCAGCTGCGCCCGGATGTTCATCTTCATCGGCGCCGCGCCGCGCACCGACTGGCTCGACGGGGTCGTCGCCCGCGACGACCGCGGCTTCATCCTCACCGGCCCGGACCTGCGAAACGTGTGCGGCTGGACGCTGGACCGCCCACCCCACCACCTGGAAACCAGCGTGCCGGGCGTCTTCGTCGCCGGAGATGTGCGCGCCGACTCCGCCAAACGGGTCGCGGCCGCGGTCGGTGAGGGATCGATGGCCGTGATGCTGGTCCACCGCTTTCTCGCCGAATCATGACCGCCCAGACGCCGTGCGACCCCGACGAGATGCGCACCCTGTTCCTGTTCGAGGGCCTCACCGACGAGCAGTTGGAGACGTTGTGCACCAACGGGCAAATCAAGCAGTACCAACCGGGCCCGATCTGCGTCGAGGGTGAACCGGCGACCTGCTTCTACGTCCTGGTCGAGGGGGAGCTGGCGATGTCGAAGCTCTCCGGCGGTCAGGACATCGAAACCAACCGGACCTCGCAGCGCGGCGTGTATTGCGGCGCCTGGTCCGCCTTCACCGCCGAGCAGCATCAGACCTACACCACGTCGGTGCACGTGACCAAGCCGTCGCGGTTCTTCGTGATGGACGCGCCGGTGTTCGGCAAGTTCATGAAGGACCAGTTCCCGATGGCGGTGCACCTGCTCGACGGACTGGCCGTCGGCACCGAGCGCACCCGCCGGATCATCGACAACCGGGAGAAGCTGCTGGCGCTTGGCCAGTTGTCGGCCGGGCTCACCCATCAGTTGAACAACCCCGCCGCGGCCACGGTGCGAGCCGCGGCGGAGCTGCGCGGCCGGGTCGCCGGGATGCGGCAGAAACTGCGGACGCTCTCCGACGGCGGTTTCACCCCGGCCGCGTTCAGCGCGTTGATTGGGCTGCAGCAGGAGGTCGTCGAGCAGGTCGCCAAGTCGACAGCGCACCAATTGAGCGCGATCGAGACGGCCGACCGCGAGGACGCCGTCGGCGAGTGGCTCGAGGACCACGGCATCGACGGCGGATGGGACATCGCGCCGACGTTCGTCGAAGGCGGCATCGACACCGACTGGCTGGAGCGGATTTGCGAGCTTGCCGACGAGCTCACGTCGACCTCATTGGAGGGGGCCATCCGCTGGTTCAACTACACCGTCGAGATCGAGCTGCTGCTGAATCAGGTCGCGGAGGCGAGCAAGCGAATCTCGGCGCTGGTCGCCGACGCCAAGCAGTACTCCCAGATGGATCGCGCCCCCTTCCAGGTGGCCAACGTGCACGAGCTGCTGCGCAGCACGCTGACGATGTTCGCCGACCGGTTGAGTAAGGACGCCAGCAAGGACGCGAAAGCCATCACGGTAGCCAAGGATTTGGATCGGTCGCTTCCCGAAATCCCTTGCTATCCAGGAGATCTCAACCAAGTGTGGACCAACATCATCGACAACGCGATAGCCGCGATGCACGATGAGGGCGGCACGCTGACCATCCGCACCCGCAGGGAGGGCGAGAACATGGCGCGGATCGAGATCTGCGACACCGGACCGGGGGTGCCCGACGACGTGCGCGAGCACATCTTCGAACCGTTCTTCACGACCAAGCCGTTCGGCGAAGGCACCGGCCTTGGGCTGGACCTGGCGTTCAACATCGTCGTCAAGAAACATCGCGGCGATCTGCGGGTGGAATCCGTGCCCGGCGATACCCGGTTCATCGTGCTGCTGCCGCTGGAGATACCGCCCGCCGTCGATGTCGCGCTGCCGGAATAGCGCCCTTACAACCCCGGTTGGAGACAGCATGACCAAACCCAATCTCGGCCGGTTCGGATCGTTCGGGCGCGGCGTCACGCCCCAGCAAGCCAAAGAAATCGAGTCCCTGGGCTACGGAGCCGTCTGGGTGGGTGGCTCCCCGCCCGCGGAGCTGGCCTGGGTGGAGCCCATCCTCGAAGCGACGAGCACGTTGCAGGTGGCCACGGGCATCGTCAACATCTGGTCGGCACCCGCCGCGCCGGTGGCCGAATCGTTCCACCGCATCGACAAGGCCTACCCGGGCCGCTTCCTGCTCGGTATCGGCGTAGGCCACCCGGAGGCCGTCAGCGAGTACCGCAAGCCCTACGACGCGCTGACCGAATACCTGGACAAGCTCGACGAGTACGGCGTGCCGGCCGACCGGCGCGTGGTGGCGGCGCTGGGGCCCGGGGTCCTGAAGCTGTCCGGCCGACGCAGCGCCGGCGCCCACCCCTACCTGACCACCCCCGAGCACACCGCGCAGGCCCGCGAGCTGATCGGCCCGTCTGCGTTCCTGGCGCCCGAACACAAGGTGGTGCTGACGACCGACGCCGACAAGGCCCGCTCGGTGGGCCGCAAGGCGCTCGATATCTATTTCAATCTGGCCAATTACCGCAACAACTGGAAGCGGCTGGGCTTCTCCGAAGAGGAGGTCACCCGCCCGGGCAGCGACCGCCTGGTCGACGCGGTGGTGGCCTACGGCACCCCGGACGAGATCGCGGCGCGGCTGAAACAGCACCTCGACGCGGGCGCGGACCACGTGCCCGTGCAGGTCCTCACCAAGGATGAAAACCTGGTCTCGGCGCTCGCCGAACTGGCCGGGCCGCTCGGACTGAGCTAGCAGACGCAGAGGGGAACCTGCATGACCGAGGCAGTTTCACTGAAACCTGACCTGGGGCGGTTTGGCGTATTCCTGCCTACCCGCTCGATCACGCCCGAGCTGGCCAAGAAGATCGAATCGCTCGGGTACGGCGCCGTCTGGATCGGCGGATCGCCGGACGCGGACCTGGCCTGGGTCGATCCGGCACTGGCGCAGACCAGCTCGTTGCAACTGGCCACCGGGATCGTCAACATCTGGTCCGCACCGGCACCGGCGGTCGCGGAGTCCTATGCGCGCATCGAAAGCGCTTATCCGGGAAGGTTTTTACTCGGCATCGGGGCGGGCCACCGCGAGCACACCGAGGAGTACGTGAAGCCCTACGACGCGCTGGTCAGCTATCTCGACGAACTCGACGCCGCGATGGTGCCGACCAGCCGTCGGGTGCTCGCGGCGCTCGGGCCCCGGGTGCTGCGGCTGGCGGCGCAGCGCAGCGCCGGCGCCCACCCGTACCTGACCACCCCGGAACACACGGCCAAGGCGCGCGAACTGGTGGGGAATTCGGTCTTTTTGGCGCCGGAACACAAGGTGGTGCTCACCACCGACGTCGCGGAAGCCCGCGCGATTGGCCGCGAGGCAGTCGACCATTACTTCGGGCTGAGCAACTACGTGAACAACTGGCTGCGGCTGGGGTTCACCCAAGACGATGTGACCAAGCCCGGCAGCGACAGGCTGATCGACGCGGTGGTCGCCTACGGGACCCCGGCGGCCATCGCGCGACGCCTCAATGAGCACGTGGCGGCCGGTGCCGACCACGTCGCGATCCAGGTGGTGGGCGGCTGGAAGGAAGAGACGCTGCTGCCCGCCCTGAGCGAACTGGCCGGGCCATTAGGGCTAACCCCGCCGGGCTGACCATCCCGCTCGGTTAGGGTTTGACCATGCGATTGCTGGTCACCGGGGGAGCCGGCTTCATCGGCGCCAACTTCGTGCACAGCACGGTACGCGAGCATCCCGAAGACGACGTGACGGTCCTCGACGCCCTGACCTACGCCGGGCGGCGCGAGTCGCTGGCCGATGTGGAAGACGCCATCAGGCTCGTCGTCGGCGACATCACCGACGCCGGGCTGGTGTCCCGGTTGGTCGCCGAGTCCGACGCTGTCGTGCATTTCGCCGCCGAGAGTCACGTGGACAACGCGCTGGACGACCCGGAGACGTTTCTGCGCACCAACGTGATCGGGACGTTCACCATCCTGGAAGCGGTCCGACGCCATGGCGTTCGGCTGCACCACATCTCGACCGACGAGGTCTACGGCGACCTGGAGCTCGACGATGCCAACCGGTTCACCGAGTCAACGCCGTACAACCCGTCGAGTCCGTACTCGGCGACGAAGGCCGGCGCCGACATGCTGGTCCGCGCCTGGGTACGGTCGTACGGGGTGCGCGCGACGATCTCCAACTGCTCCAACAACTATGGGCCGTATCAGCACATCGAGAAGTTCATCCCGCGCCAGATCACCAATGTGCTCACCGGCCGGCGACCCAAGTTGTACGGCAGGGGCGCCAATGTGCGCGACTGGATCCACGTCGACGATCACAACAGCGCGGTGCGGCGGATCCTGGAAAAGGGCCGGATTGGCCAGACCTACCTGATCAGCGCCGAGGGTGAACGCGACAACCTGACCGTGCTGCGCACGCTGTTGCAGATGATGGGTCGCGAGCCGGACGACTTCGACCATGTCACCGACCGGGCCGGTCACGACCTGAGGTACGCCATCGACCCGTCGTTGTTGTACGACGAATTGTGCTGGGCACCAAAGCACACCGACTTCGAGGAGGGATTGCAGTCCACCATCGACTGGTACCGCGCCAACGAATCATGGTGGCGTCCCTTGAAAGATGCCGCGGAAGCCCGCTACGAGGAACGAGGTCAGTAAGTTGAAAGTTCGCGAACTCAACATCCCCGGCACTTGGGAGATCACCCCTGCCATTCATGGCGATTCGCGTGGCTCTCTGTTCGAATGGCTCAAAGACAGCGACTTCACGGAGTTAGCCGGTCATCGGTTGGACGTCCGGCAAGCCAACTGCTCGGTCTCGTCCGCCGGCGTGCTGCGCGGCCTGCACTTCGCCCAGCTGCCACCGAGCCAGGCCAAGTACGTGACATGCGTATCCGGTTCGGTGTTCGACGTCGTCGTCGACATCCGAGTGGGGTCACCGACTTTCGGTCAGTGGGACTCCGTCGTGCTCGACGACACGGACCGCCGGACGATCTACATCTCAGAAGGCCTGGCGCACGGATTCCTTGCTCTACAAGATAATTCGACGGTGATGTACCTCTGCTCTGCGGAATACAACCCGCAACGCGAGCACACCATCCGCGCGACGGATCCGGCGCTGGGGATCGACTGGCCGCTCGTCGACGGCGCCCCCGCCAGCCTGTCCGATCGCGACGCCGTGGCACCGAGCTTCGATGAAGTGCGCGCCGCCGGCCTCCTGCCCGCCTGGGAGGAGACGCAGAGGTTCATCGATAGTTTGCGCGGCAAAGGCTGAGTTGCTGATCGCCGTCGCCGCCGCAACGGTCGTACTCGGTGTGCCCGGCTGCTCGAGTGGCAACAAGGCATCCGGCCCGACGTCGCCCAGCCCAACCACGAGCCCCGCGCCGGCGACGAGTAGCACTCCCGCCGCGGCGGGGCCGGCACAGGTAACCGTCGGCGGCCAACCCCAGAACGTCAGTGGGCCACTGGTGTGCTCGACGACGGACGGCAAGTTCTCCATCGCCATCGGTGACGCGATCACCGGTGTCATCATTGGCCTGGAGCCCGACGGGTCGGTGGTCCACAATGCCGGGTTCGGCACGGTCGACGGTGTGGTGATGAGTTTCACCGAGGGCGCACCGAATAACAACGCCAGCGCCACGAAGAACGGCAACACCTATCACATCACCGGCAATGCCAGCGGTATGGACAATGCGGGCCAGTGGGTGAACAAGCCCTTCACCGTCGACGTCACGTGTCCCTAGGTGTTATCACGGTGTTCCCGAACACATGAAGGGAAACCCGCACCACGGCTTCTGCAACGCCTCCGGCGGCGGTGGCGCAGTTCCCTCCCAAACACCGGGGGAAACGTTTCCATGCCCCCAGTAGACGCCCCACCAAGTGTGGCAGCGAGTCTTGTCCCAGTTAACATCTCCCGGGCATCCGCGACCGGTCTGTGGGTGCAGTCCGCCCTTTTGATCTTCGGGGCAGCATGTGTATGGTCCGGATGCGCCGGGCGGTACTGGCCCGTCTTCTGGCAGAAGGTCGTGGACCGGAGGCACAGAGCGGGGCTGGGCCTGTGCGGTACCTAGGGTGAGGCCCATGAGGTGCGGGCGGCCATAGCTGCTTCCTTTCGGCCCTTCTGGGCAGCAACATAACGCCCGCCGCTTGCGAGATTCTTGCGTTTGCTGGATCGGGTCAGGGCTCGAGGCCGAGGAGTGCGCCTCTGGCTAATCCGTTGACCTGCCGTCAGAAGGGCGGTGGCTCCCCGTCGCCGACGGCGTCGCGTGGCCCGAAATCGTAAGGCTTGCAATCGCTTCGGGGCGCTTCGCGCGCCACGCGATTCTGTCGGCGTTCGGTGGCGACGCACGCGGCTCGGTTCTGGGCCCGGGTGCGACGGCGTTTGGGCATCATCGCGGTCCGGTCGCCGCAGTAGTCGGGCGGCGGGTCGGCCTCGGGAGCGGGAATAACGCCGGTATCTCGGCACAGACTGGGAAACAGCAGCGCGCTGCCCGGGGTGGTCACATAGGTGTGCCCGGCCGGGGACGTCAAAATCAGCGTCCCGTCGGGTAACTGTTCTTCGCCCCAGCCCCAAAAAGTCTTCACCAAATGATGCGTGCGGCAATAACACTTCAGGTTCGACGCGTGCGTGGCACCGCCCTGGCTGTAGGGGATCGTATGGTCGATATCGCAGCCCACCGCGGGGCGATCACAACCCGGCCAGCGACACGTCAAATCCCGGCACCGCACAAAATCGGCCAGCGCCTTCGAGGGCACATAGCCGTTCTCCGGCGGGGCGTCACCCGGATGGATCAGCGGCACGAGTTTGGCCGATTTGGCCAGCTCCTTGATCAGTTCGGGGGTGATGAGCTCATCGGCGCCCACCTCCGATCCCGGTGCGCCGCCGTGGCCGTCGATGGTGGCTTGTTCGGCGATCACATGAATGACCACCGGCGAGGCGGCGGGCCGCGTGCCGGCCGCACACTCGGCGCGCCCGCACCGACACCCCAACCGATCCGCCCCCGCGGCCAGCGCGCCCAGCGCGTCGGCGCGGCGCTGCTCGCGGCTGCGCGGGTCGTGCTCACACACCGTGGCCGCCAAACCATCCAACCGCTTCTGCAGCGCATGCGCATCCGGGGTGAACAGGCTGCCGTGAATCTCCGAGATGCCGTCTGCGCCATCGCCGATCCACACCTCGCGGTCGACCTGGCGCTGCACACGGCGGCGCACCGCATCCGCGTCGACGCGGGCCACGATCTTGTCGACCTGGGCGGCCAGCCGGCCCCGGCGTCATCGACGGCCAGCGCACCACCTTGACGGCCAGCTGGGCATCCACGGCCGCCAGCACCTCGGGATCGATGATCAGATCGGTGCGGTACACGATCGTCTGAAACATCCGATAGTCGATGTCACCGGCCTTAAACACCTCGGCCACCCGCGGCAGCCGCTCACGCATGGCCCGCGCATACCGCAGCCTTGCTCGCGGCCAGCCCCTGGCTGATCCGCAACGCAGCGCCCACCTCAGCGCAGACGGCCTCCATCGTGTCGATCGCCCAGTCCTCGGTCTCCGAGCAACGGGACAGCCGATAGACAAACAACTCGCCGATCGCCACCAGCGCCGCGGCCGCCGCCCGATTCTCCGCGCGCGCCGAGGAACAGATCCGCTCCACCAACACCGCCGACTCGGCCGTCGCCGAGGGACAGTGCCGCTCAAAGAGCTCATCAAAGCGGGCGATCACCTCCGGCGGCGATCCGCGACCCGACCATCGTATCGAACATACGTTCGAGTATGCCACGGCGGTCCGACCGCGTTGACTCGTCGGAAATGCGCGCGAAAGGGTGATTCGTTGCCTCATTGAAAATGCGCGCGTACGCCCATTGGATGGGGTTGACGTTGGCAGAGCGCAGAGCAATCACCGAGACGGCCGCGACCCGCTACCACCTGGCGCGTAAGCGCGCTAAGAGTCGGATTCTCGACGAGTTGTGCGCCAATACCGGGTGGCATCGAAGTCATGCCCGCAAGGCGCTCGCAGCGGCGCTGCAGCCCAAGATCGTCACCCCGCGCAGTCCCCGGCCAGTGAAGTACGGGCCCGATGTCATCGCGGCACTGACGGTCTGCTGGACAGTGCTCGGAACGCCGGCCGGCAAACGGCTAGCGCCGATGCTCAACGAACTGGTGGCAGTGCTGCGTCATTTCGGAGAACTGGCCATCGACGAGGACACCGCGGCGCTGTTGGTGTCGATGTCGGCGGCCACCATTGATCGCCGCCTGGCTGGTGAGCGAGCCAAATACCAGCTCAGGGGACGCGTTGGTACGAAGCCGGGATCGCTGCTCAAGAGCCAGATCCCGGTGCGCACCTGGGCCGAGTGGGACGACGCCCGACCCGGGTTCGTCGAGATTGACCTGGTCTGGCACGACGGCGGCAACCGGGCCGGAGGCCATGCGTTCACGTTGACGGTCACCGACATCGCCACCGGCTGGACCGAGAATCGTTCGGTGCCGGAAAAGACCGCCAAATGCGTGCTGGCAGCACTCAATGACATCGCCCGCAAGATGCCGTTCCCGATCCTGGGTGTGGACTCCGACAACGGATCAGAATTCATCAACGACCACCTGCTCCACTGGTGCCAAGGCCGCGAGATCAACTTCACCCGGGCGCGGCCGGGCAACAAGAACGACGGCTGTCACGTCGAGCAGAAGAACTGGACAGTGGTGCGCACCGTGGTCGGCTACCACCGCTATGACACCGCGGCAGAACTATTGCTACTCAACGAAATCTGGCAGTTGCAGTCTAAGCTGACCAACTACTTCTACCCCCAGCAGAAACTGATCTCCAAGGTCCGTCACGGCGCCAAGGTGTCCAAGAAACACGACACCGCCACCACTCCATTTCACCGCGCAATCGATCACCCCACCATGACCGTGGAACGCATCGTGGCGCTCACTCGGACCTACTCGCTGATCAATCCCGCCGCCACCCGGCGCCAGGTTCAAGCCCTGACCGCCCAGCTCCTCACCCTGACCACCAGCAAAGCCGGACCCGACACCAGACCCCAACTCAACAAGCGCGCACGTTTACGTGAGGCAACGAATCCCCCTTCGCGCGCATCTTGACATGAGGCAACAGGCCGACAAACTTTTTGGCAACCGCCGGCGGGCTAAGCGGGCACCGGGCGAGGCCGCCTGACCCTGACCAAAGCGCCCGCCCACAGCAGCACCGTCAGCGCTTCGGCAGCGACGCTGATGGCCGCATGCGGGGATGGATCCCAGCCGCGTTCCAAAAAGCCGAAAAGCCCGACGGTCCTCGACAGCGCGAACGCGACCAGAGATCCACCCGCCATCGCGGCGCCGGCCCACTGGAGCCACCATGGACCGCCCGCGACGATCAGCAGGGCCAACGAAAACGAGACGCTGGCCTGGATCAGGAAGGCGGTGCCGATCACCGGAATATGTTGGTAGCCATGGATATAGAGGTAGGCATGGCTGGCGGCGCTGATGGCCAAGGACGCGGCCAGGCCGAGCCGGAGCAAGAATTTCATTGCAACTTAGTCTCTTTCAATGCCAGGGCGCTCTGCCCCTTGGTGTAGCTGACCTCGCGGATGCCCAGCGCGTCGCCGAGCTTGCCGGCGGGCAGCGTGACCGGCTTGGGTGCCGGGCCGTCGCCCGGATGCGGCAGCGGGTAGGCGGTCGTCGTACCGCTGTAGAAGGTCACGTTGCCTTCCGTCTTGGAAAACAATTGGTGCACATGCCCGTTGAGGCAGGTAACCGAAGAGAACCGGCTTAGATAGCTCAGCGCTTGGGTGGCGTCGTCGGTGCCCCATCCCCAATCCGGGTACATCGCGAACAACGGAATGTGGCTGAAAACGATGATCGGGGTATCGCTGGACAACCCCGCGACATCCTTTCGGACGAAATCCAACTGATCGGCGCCCAGATGCCCCAGCTTCTTCAGGTTCAACGTGTTCACCAACGCGATCACGTGCACCCCGGCGATGTCGAAGCTGTACCACCCGTCGCCGCGCGTCCCCGCGCCGAAGACACTGCGGTACTTCTGGCCCGCGTCATCGACCGAATCGTGTTCGCCGGGAACCGTGAAGACATGCGGCGTTCGCAGTCCGCCCAACATCTGCTTCACCTGGTCGAACTGATCGGGGGTGGCCAGGTGGGTGAGGTCGCCGGTGTGGATCACGAAATCCGGTGTGTAACCGAGGTTGTTGACCTGATCGATGGCGTGGCCGAACGTCTTGGCGACATCGGGGTTGGCCGTGCCGGTAAAGCCGATGTGACTGTCGCTGACTTGGGCGAATCGCACGGCGGGGCGGGCCGCAGTATGTCCGGCCGCCGCCGCACCCGCAACATGCGAGATGACCTCGCCGCCGGCGACGGCCAGGCCTACCGCCGCTCCGAACCAAGCCGAGTGCCGGATCAGCTGGCGGCGTGTCATCGTGTGCGGATCTTGGCTCATTGCGTCACCACCACGGTGCCGTGCATCATCGGGTGAATCGAGCAGACGTAGTCAAAAGTCCCTGCGGTGGCAAAGGTGTGGGTGAAGGTGGCTCCGGTTCCCATTCCGGGCGAGTGAAACGACCCGTCGCTCGCGGCCACCGTGTGGGGTTCTTCGTCGCGGTTGGTCCACGTGACGGTGCTGCCGACCTTTACGGTCAACGTGGCCGGCGAAAAGGCGAAGTTGTCGATGGTGACCTGGTCACCGGCGACCGCAGCGGGGGACCCGGTCGCAGACGCCGTGCCCGACGGCGCACCCGTCATCGCGGGCATCCCGCTCATGCCCGGCATTCCGGGCGTGCCGCTGGAATTCGATCCGAAGGTGACCGACGGCTGCGCAGCGGGCCGCGAGGACGAGCAGCCCGCCAGCAACAGGACACCCACGGCCGATACGGCGACCAGATGTTTTCGAAGCTTGGCGATATCCATGCCAAGAAATAGGGCGGTGGGTTACACCGCCTCGAAGCACCGTCGTCTCGAGATATAAACCACGCACACTCGTCTCGGCGTGTCGTGTGCGTGGTTTATATGTCGCGGTGGGTTACACCGGCTAGGCCGGTTCGTTTTGGCGCGGCGGGGCGAACACCTCGATCACCCCGTTGACCTCGCGAACCATCAGTGTGGGCAACGGCTTTGGCGCGATCGGCAATTGGTGGGTGATCACCTGTCCGCTGGGCGAGAACGACGTCGTGTGGCAGGGGCAGCGCAGCGTGTCATCGGGTGCGTCGAACCACAGCCGGCACCCTTGGTGGGTGCACACCCCGGACACGGCCTGCGGTTTGCCGTCGACGCGGCGGACGAACCCGGTGACCGAACCCAGATCGAAGGGATGCATCATCCCGTCGGGCACATCCGAGCTGGCCGCGACGCGTTGCCAGCTTCCGTCGTAGGGCGTGAGCTGCCCGGCGACGGCGGGGCCTTCGGTGGGGTTGCCCATGACGGCCCGGTCGATGGAAACCGCGGCGACCGCGGCCGCGGCGGCGGCCGACGTCCCGACGATGACCTGGCGGCGCGTCGTGCTTTGCTTCAGCTCCGGTTCGGGCGCCGCGCCGTGCATCTGTTCGGCCAGACGACGGTGTAGGTCGGTGAGGAATTCCTGGCTCGGGGCGTCCCCCGCATCGGGGCCCTGCCGAGCCGCCCGCAACTCGATCGCCGTGCGGATCTGCGCCGCCTCGAAGTCGTCGGGCGCAAACGGCTTGGGCCGGCGACCCCGCAGCAGGTCATCGACGTAGTGCCGCAACCCTCGCGCGTTCATGGCTGGCCTCCCTCGTTGACCTGTGCCGCCAGTCGCAGAGCGCGGTGCTGGAGCACTTTGGCGTTGGCAACGCTGATCCCGAGTTCGGCAGCGGACTCCTTGATCGAATTATTTTGCAAGAAACGCATTTCCAGGATCCGGCGATAGCGGTCCGGCAGACTGTCGAGAACGTGGGCGACACGCTGGGGCGCGGTGCTGATCGCTTCCTCGCTCTCGGGTGGTTGTTCGATGTCGTCGATCGCCGTTATCTCGCGTCCCATGGTCTCGCGCCAGTGCGCGGCCAGCACCGTTCTGGCCGTGGCCCGCAGGTATGCGCGCACCTCGCCGACGCTGGCGGTCAGGCGCAGCGGCCGCAGCGCCGCGAGAAAAACCTCGGTGGTGAGGTCCTCGGCGTCGGCCCGGTTGCCGACCCGAGCGAACAGCGTGCGATACACCCACGTCGCGTTGTCCCGGTATACGGCTTCCCAGTCGGGGTAGCCGTCGTCGGGCACCGCGCGCAGCGGCCGCGGGCCGACGGGTTCGTTTTGTGCCGCCACGTCCCTCCTTCACCGATAAATATCAGCGCGGGTTACACCGACGGCGCGGCCAGCGAGGCTTCGTCGAGCATCAGCCGGTCCAGTTTCGTGGCGGTGGCCGACAGCGCCGACCTGGCCATGCTCAGTATCCGATCCCGGACCCGGGGCTTCGCCGAAGCCGGCGCCAGCAGGGGCGCCATCAGATGACCGAAGATGTCCAGGCGCGCCGAGGAGAGCCAGGCAGTCAGGTCCGCGTCATCGAGCCAACGCAGTTGGTTGTGGTAATAGGCCAGCGTGATCCGCAGCCAATCGAGATCGGTGTCGGGGTGCGGCAACGGCACGCAAAGCTGGTTCTTCACGGTGTCGTCCGGGTAGGCGGCTTCGACATGAGCGACCAGCGCGGCGCTGAATACCTGTTGGCACCCACGCACGCTTTGCAACGCGATCCGGTCGGAATCGAAAATTGGTGTGGCGGGCCGCTTTTCGGCACCGTTCGCGGTGCAGTCTACATAGAGCGCGTCGCCGTCCACCGCTACGGCGCCACCGTCGAGCACCATCTTGTCGGCGTCGATCCCCAGCAGGTGGCCCATGCGCACCACATCGGTGATGCGTCGCAGCTCGTCCAGTTCGGCCCCGGTGACGGTCGCGCAGCGGTACATGGTGGGCCGGATCGCCGGATCGATGCGCAGCAGGGCACCCGCATCCTCGAGACGGCGGAACAGGTCGTCGATCGATTCCGCTTCCTTGATGGCCTGCAGTTGCGCGGCGAAGACGGCCTTGCTCCGGTCGGCGAACAACGATCCGGGCTGGATCGTCGCGCGATCCAGCAACCACGAATCGCGGGGCATGATCCACGTCAGCCGGTCCGGCGTGATGCCCTGTCCCAGCAGCCACAGGCACGTGTCGATGCCGGTCTTGCCGGCCCCGACGATGACGTAGCGCTCGCGGGCGCCGTGCCTGGGCAGGTCGTTCGGCGCGACGCATTCCACGCCGGGCCCAACCCGGTAGGGCGGCGGGCGCATCGAGGGAACCACGACGCGCATGTAGGTGGCGTCGACGACGCGGCGCGCCACATCGACGGTGTAGTCGGTCCCCGCCAGCGTCGTGAAGCGCCCATCGCCCCGGTATTCGCTCATCGGGAAGTAGGAGACCCGCCCGGTCGGCAGGAACTGCCGGCGCATGACGTGGTCGTAGTACGCGCAGACTTCACCGGCGGTCGCCAATTCGTAGAGGCCTTCGTTCCAACCGACTTGGTCGATGCTGTCGCTACCGAGCTTGACGGAGTTGACTCCGTAGAACGCCGACGGCTGATGCAGGCGCACGAACGGGTATGCCGTGGTCCAGTGCCCACCGGGCTGGTGATAGCGATCCACGACCACCACGCGCGCGTCGGTCTCGGCGACGAGCGTGTCGACGAACGCCATGCCCATGGCACCCGCCCCGACCACCAGGTAGTCGGCCTCGATGGTGTGCATAGGGAATCAAGGCTAACGCGACTTGCCAGCACCACGGCCCGTTTACTAGGATATCCTAGTATCCAGTCAAAGTTCTACTCGAGGACACCCATGACCACACAGATCCCGCACTTCGTCGATGGGAAGCGCACCCCCGGCCAGTCCACCCGCACCGCCGACGTCTTCAACCCCAGCACCGGAGCGGTGCAGGCGAAAGTCCCAATGGCCGGGGCGGCCGACGTCGATGCGGCGGTGGCCTCGGCCGTCGAAGCCCAAAAGGACTGGGCCGCATGGAATCCGCAGCGCCGCGCCCGGGTGATGATGCGGTTCGTCGCACTGGTCAACGATCACATCGACGAGCTGGCCGAGTTGCTGTCGCTTGAGCACGGCAAGACGGTGGCCGACGCGCGCGGCGACATCCAGCGCGGCATCGAGGTGATCGAGTTCTGCCTCGGGATTCCGCACCTGCTCAAGGGCGAGTACAGCGAGGGCGCCGGGCCGGGCATCGACGTCTACTCGCTGCGCCAGCCCCTGGGCGTGGTCGCCGGGATCACCCCGTTCAACTTCCCCGCGATGATCCCGCTGTGGAAGGCCGGACCGGCGCTGGCCTGTGGAAATGCCTTCGTGCTCAAGCCAAGTGAGCGCGACCCGTCGGTGCCGGTGCGACTGGCCGAGCTGTTCATCGAGGCGGGCCTGCCGCCGGGGGTGTTCCAGGTCGTGCACGGCGACAAGGAGGCCGTCGACGCGATCCTGCACCACCCCGACATCAAGGCGGTCGGTTTCGTCGGCAGCTCGGATATCGCCCAGTACATCTACTCGACGGCCGCGGCGACCGGCAAGCGGGCGCAATGCTTCGGCGGCGCCAAGAACCACATGATCGTGATGCCCGACGCCGACCTCGACCAGGCCGTCGACGCGCTCATCGGCGCCGGGTACGGCAGCGCCGGCGAACGCTGCATGGCGATCAGCGTCGCGGTGCCCGTCGGCGAGCACACCGCGGACCGGTTGCGCGCGAGGCTGGTTGAGCGGATCAACAACCTGCGCGTCGGGCACAGCCTGGACCCCAAGGCCGACTACGGCCCGCTGGTCACCGACGCCGCGCTGGCGCGGGTGCGCGACTACATCGGCCAGGGCGTGGCCGCGGGTGCCGAGATCGTGGTCGACGGCCGCGAGCGCGCCAGCGACGACCTGGCGTACGGCGACGCCAGCCTGGAGAGCGGGTTCTTCATCGGGCCGACCCTGTTCGACCACGTCACCCCGGACATGTCGATCTACACCGACGAGATCTTCGGACCCGTGCTGTGCATGGTTCGGGCCCACGACTACGAGGAGGCGTTGCGGCTGCCCTCCGAGCACGAGTACGGCAACGGCGTGGCGGTCTTCACCCGCGACGGCGACGCCGCCCGCGATTTCGTCTCCCGGGTGCAGGTGGGCATGGTCGGAGTCAACGTGCCGATCCCGGTCCCGGTGGCCTACCACACCTTCGGCGGCTGGAAGCGCTCCGGCTTCGGCGACCTCAACCAGCACGGCCCGACGTCGATCCAGTTCTACACCAAGGTCAAGACCGTCACGTCGCGGTGGCCGTCCGGCATCAAAGATGGCGCCGAATTCGTCATCCCGACAATGGATTAGCGCCGTGTTCACCCTGAACGACGACGAACGCGTCATCACCGAGACGGCGGCCGCATTCGCCGCCAAGCGTCTGGCCCCGCACACGCTGGAATGGGATGCGGCCAAGCACTTTCCGACCGACGTGTTGCGCGAGGCCGCCGAACTCGGCATGGCGGCGATCTACTGCCGCGACGACGTCGGCGGCAGCGGGTTGCGCCGTCTCGACGGGGTTCGCATCTTCGAGCAGTTGGCCATCGCCTGCCCGACCGTCGCGGCGTTCCTGTCCATCCACAACATGTGCGCGTGGATGATCGACAGCTTCGGCACCGCCGAACAACGCAAGGAATGGATCCCGCGGCTGGCGCCGATGGACGCCATCGCCAGCTACTGCCTCACCGAGCCCGGCGCCGGGTCCGACGCCGGCGCGTTGAGCACCCGCGCCGTCAAGCAGGGCGACGATTACGTGCTCGACGGCGTCAAGCAGTTCATCTCCGGCGCGGGGGCCTCGGATGTCTACGTGGTGATGGCGCGCACCGGTGGCGCAGAAAAACCGGGCCCGCGCGGCATATCGGCCTTCATCATCGAAAAGGGCACTGCGGGGCTGAGTTTCGGTGCGCTCGAGGAGAAGATGGGCTGGCACGCGCAACCCACCGCGCAGGTGATCCTGGAGGGGGTGCGGGTGCCCGCCGACGCGATGCTGGGGGGCGCGGACGGCGAGGGCGCCGGCTTCGGCATCGCGATGAACGGCCTCAACGGCGGCCGGCTGAACATCGCGGCGTGCTCGCTCGGCGGGGCGCAGGCGGCCTTCGACAAAGCGGGCGCCTACGTGCGCGAGCGTCAGGCGTTCGGCTCTGCGCTGCTCGACGAGCCGACCATCCGGTTCGCGTTGGCCGACATGGCCACCGGACTCGAGACGTCGCGAATGATGTTGTGGCGGGCCGCGAGTGCGTTGGACGCCGACGACCCCGACAAGGTCGAGCTCTGCGCGATGGCCAAGCGCTATGTCACCGACACGTGCTTCGACGTCGCTGACAAGGCCCTGCAACTCCACGGGGGCTACGGCTACCTGCGCGAGTATGGTCTGGAAAAAATCGTGCGCGACCTTCGGGTGCACCGAATCCTGGAGGGGACGAACGAAATCATGCGGGTGGTCATCGGTCGGGCCGAGGCCACGCGGTTTCGCGCCAGTGCGTAGGAGGGTCAATTGACGGCGATCGCGTTCCTGGGACTGGGCAACATGGGCGGGCCCATGTCGGCGAATCTGGTCTCCGCCGGCCATGCCGTGCGCGGGTTCGACCCGGTACCCGCCGCTGCGGCCTCCGCAACCGCGGGCGGCGTCACGGTGTTCGACAGCGCAGCCGACGCGGCGGCCGAGGCCGACGTGGTCATCACCATGCTGCCCAACGGGGACATCGTCAGACGCTGCTACGCAGAGATTCTGCCCGCCGCGCGAACGGGCGCGCTGTTCGTCGACAGCTCCACCATCTCGGTCAACGACGCCCGCGAGGTGCATGCGCTGGCGGAATCGCACGGGGTTGCCCAGCTCGACGCCCCGGTTTCGGGCGGGGTGAAGGGCGCCGTCGCCGGGACGCTGGCGTTCATGGTGGGCGGCGACGAATCAGCGGTGCAGCGGGCGCGGCCGGTGCTGGAGCCGATGGCGGGCAAGATCATTCACTGCGGCGCGGCCGGGGCCGGCCAGGCCGCCAAGGTCTGCAACAACATGGTGCTCGCGGTGCAACAGATCGTGATCGGCGAGGCGTTCGTGCTGGCCGAGAAGCTGGGGCTCTCGGCGCAATCCCTGTTCGACGTCATCACCGGCGCGACCGGCAATTGCTGGGCGGTGCATACCAACTGCCCGGTGCCCGGCCCGGTGCCGACGTCGCCGGCCAACAACGACTTCAAGCCGGGCTTCGCGACCGCACTGATGAACAAGGACCTCGGCCTGGCGATGGATGCGGTGGCCTCAACGGGTTCGGTGGCGCCGCTGGGCACGCACGCGGCCGAGATCTACGCCAAGTTCGCCGCCGATCACGGCGCCTTGGACTTCAGCGCCGTGATCGAGGCGCTGCGCAACGGCTGAGTCGGAAACCCCGAGTCACTGCACCCTTCGGCCCAAAAACGCGGCCAGCTGATCGGCCGGCGCGCGCTCGGATGGGCACGGCTGTTCGTCGCCGAAGGGCATGCCCGGCCCGCGGAATTGGGGACCCACGAACGCGCGCACGGAGGCCAGCTGCTCGGCCGCCAACTCGGGGTCAAGATCGGTGGGCTGACCGGTGGCGGTCGCGAGATCCCATGCGTGGGTGAGGACGTCGCTGGTGCGCATCCCGATGAAGACTTGCCCGGGAATCTCCCCGAACGGCAGTTTGAACGTGGTGGTCATCCCATCCGGCCCGGCGAAGACCTGCTGCGCCGCGGCGGCCGCAGCCCGGTGGGCCGCGACGACGTCATCGGGGCGGGCCGCGGGCGCATCGGGGCTGCCCGACCACGGCCCGACCTGCTCGTTGCCGCCGATGACGTGCTCGATCAGGTCACGGATCGTCCACTCCGAACATGGCGTCGGGGCGGCGAACTGATCGGGGCTGACGTGCGCGAGGACCCCGACGAACGCATCCTGAGCGCGCTGGTGAGCAACTAGTGGGTCCATTGTCCTGCCTTTCTCTCGTTTCAATCGCATCTCTCGTTCAATCGCGGAAGTCGCCCGCGTTGCGCCGCAACGTTTCGATGGATGACACCAGCGCTTCCGATTCGCCGGCGTCCATTCCGATGTCGGCGAACACCTGCTCGTTGAGCGTAACGGTGGCGTCCTCGACCGTGGAACGGCCGAGGTCGGTGATCTGCACCAGCGTCGTGCGCCCGTCGGTGGGGTGCGGCACCCGCCGGACCAGCCCGTCGGCCTCCAGGCGGCGGATGGCGTGGGTCACGCTGGTGACATGAACCTGCAGCCGATCGGACGCTTTGGTGATCGGCAGCTCTCCAGTCCGGCTGAACGCCAGCAGCCGCAGCAACTCGAAGCGGGAGAAACTCAAGTCATAGGGCCGCAACGCGGTCTCGACGCGAGCCAGCAGGATTTGATGCGCCCGCATCACCGAGGTGACCGCGACCATGCCCGGGGACACGTCGCCCCACCCGGCACGCTCCCAGTTGGCCCGTGCGGCGGCGATCGGATCGCGTTTCTGCGGTCGTGCGGCGGCCACGCCCTTTCTTACCGCATCTGCAGCCGGGGCGTGGCCTTTCCTATCGCGGACAGCACCGCCTGGGTCGACGCGCGGTTGCCGACGGTAATCCGCGCGCCGCCGTCGGCGTAACAGCGGACATTCAGCCCGCTGTCGGCGAATACCTCATGCCACGGCCGACCCCTCGACGGCAGGTACATGAAGTTCGCATGGGCGTCGGTGGTGTATATCCCCAGTGCGCTCAGGCGCATCGCGAGATAGCGACGCTCGGCGTTGATCATCTGAACCCGTTGCAGCAGTTGGTCTTCGGCCTGGTAGGAGGCCGCCACCGCAAGCAAGCTGGTGATCGCGATGCCGAACGGCAGCTGGTGGGACCACAGCGTGTGGGCCAGCTCCGGCGATGCCAGCCCGTACCCGATCCGCAGCCCGGCCAGCCCGTAGGCCTTGGAGAAGGTACGCACCACCACAACGTTGGGAAAACGCGCGACCAGCGCCGCAACGTCGATCTGGTACTCGGGCGCGGCGAATTCGATGTATGCCTCGTCGAGCAGCACGATGGTGTCACGCGGCACCCGGCGCAGGAACCGCCAAAGCTGGGCCGTGGGCTCCATCGTGCCGGTCGGGTTGTGCGGCCGGCACACCACCACCACGCGGGCGCTCGCGGCGGCCTCGGCCAGTCCGTCGAGGTCGTTGTGGCCGTGCTCGTCGAGCGGGACGGTCAGCGTGTTCAGCCGCGCCATCCGCGCAACGATCGGATAGCCGTCGAACGTCGGCGATGCGAAGGCTATCGCGTCACCGGGAGTGGTCAGCGCCTGCAGCGCCTGCAACACCACACCCGTCGCGCCGGCTCCCAGCACCACCTGCTCGGCGGGCAGGCCGCTTTGGCCGGCGATCAAGCCGCGTAGCCGCTCGGGCAGGAACTCCGGATACCGGTTGGCCGCATCGATGGAACGGATCAGCGCCGACCGCACCGCCGGTAGCGGCGGGAAGGGATTCTCGTTGAGCGACAACGCGAATGGATCGATCGCCTTGGGAAACGCGTCGTCGGTCTCGGCGGCGACGGGGCTCTGGTCGGGGTGCATCAGCCGCGCCCGCCCCAGCGCACCGCCGCGGCGCCGGCGAAGTCGCCGGCGTGGGCGAATGCGGCCATCATGACCGTGTCGCCGGCCTTGACCTGGCCGTCGGATATCGCGTGGTCGAGGTTGATCGGGATGCCGGCACCGAACAGGTTGCCGCACTTCTCGAAGGTGTCCCGATGGCGTTCGGGGGGCAATTCGAGCGCTTCGCGCCAATTGCGCAGAAACGCCCGGTTGGGCTGGTTGGTGACCAGCATATCGATGTCCTTGGCGGGCAAGCCGATTCGATCGCAGACCGCCCACGCCACTTCTGGGACCTGTCGGTTGCCCCGGGCCAGCACCTTGGTGATCTTGCTCTCGGTGAAACCGATGCTGCCCTCGCCGGACCCGGGCTGCCACCACTTGCGGGGTGGATCGTAGGACAGCGTCATCTCGCCCGCGTATTCGCCGTAGGTGCGGCACTCTACATCGAGAATGGGCGACCGGTCGCTCACCGCGACCAGGCCCACCGCCGCCCCGTCGCCGGGCACCGCCGATTGCGCCTTGCGGCGAATCGTCGGCTGATCGAAGAATTGGCCGGCCGCGTTTTGCGCGATGGCGATCAGCGCAGTGCGCCCTTCACCCGCCGCCAGCAGTTTGCGAGCCACGTTGAGCGCCAGCACGAACGCGGCGCATCCGCCGTTGTTCAGGTCGATCACCCAGGATGGCCGCATGCCCAGACGGTGGGCGATGCTTCCCCCTTGGCCGTAGAACGCCATGTCCGGCACCTGGGTGTGGGTGATCAGCACGTCGGCACCCTCGATGGCGTCGTTGCCGTGCCGCTCGATCAGGCCCTGCACCGCGCGTTCGACCATGTCGACCGAGCTCTCGTCGGGCGCGACGTGATGGCGAAACTTCGGGGCCCTGAACATGACGTTGTCCCGGAGCTCGTCGGATTCGGCGAATTGCGCGTAGTACTCGGCCCCGATCGGCTCGCCCGGCAGATAGCTGGAAACGTCGATCAGACTGACGCTCGGCTTGCTCACGGCGTTTTCACCTCATCCATTTCGGGGTCACGGGCAGACCGTTGCGGTGGCGGTACTCGGCGATTGCCTTGAGGTTCTTCAACTCCAGCAGATGCCCGGCGCCGAACATGTCCCAGAAATCACCGACCCAAACGGGGCGCTCCGGCGGGGCGCTGTCCGGATACGGGTTTTTGTCGTAGAACGGGTGATGGCAATTGGTCCACAGCACAACCGAACCCGGCTTGTCGAGCACCACCTGCGCGTCGATGACGCGCATCAGATAGACCATCCACAGGTGCTTGCCCTGATCCCACGCGCAGTGGTAGTCGACGGTGCGGGCCTGCTCGTTGGCGACGGTCCGGGTGAAGATCTTGGTCTCCGAGCCGAGCCGGTCGTAAGCCAGCCACAGGCCGGGTTCGTCGGTGGGAGCGAAACCGCGCAGGCTGTACGTCCACTCCTCGAGGCTGCGAGTGTCGGCCAGGTACTCGTACAGCTCGTCGGGCGGACAGTCGACGTAATCGTTGACGGTGCAGTATTCCCCGAAGACCTGATCGTGCGGGTACACCGACCGCATCATCTCCATGATGACCGGGGTGGCCTTTTCCCGTGGGCTGGTCTCGATGCGGGTCACGCCGTCGATTGGCACAGGGATATCCTCAAGCGCTGGCAGCGACATGGGTGCTGTTCTCCTTTGCGGTTTGAGTCAAAAATGGTGCAAAAGGCGGGATTTCGTCGGCGGCACACTCGACGCTGACCACGGCGGGGCCGTCGATCGTCAGCGCACCGCGCATGGCGGCGGCCAACCCGTCGAGGTCACTGACGTCGACGGATGTCAGCCCGGGGAACATGGCCGCCAGGCCGGCCCCCAGCCGGCTGGAGCGGAACCGGTTGTAGCTGTACAGGTCGTCGTAGAACAGTTGCTCGCGAGTCACGCACATGGCGTGGGCGTTGTTGTTGAACAACACGAACGTCACCGGAAGCCGATACTGCACCGCGGTGTGCACCTCCATTCCGTGCATGAAAAACGCTCCGTCCCCGGCGATCACCACGGTGCGCCCGCCGGGCCGCCCGCTGTTGGCGCGCCCGAAAGCCATCCCGATGCCGGCGCCGAAGCTGTAGCCCATGCCGCCCATGCCGAGCGCGACCGCGAACCTGCCGTCGCGCCGCGCCGGTAGGTAATGGATGGCCGCGGCGCCGGTGTTGCCGGCGTCGACCACGATGTCCGCCCCGTCGGGCACACAACCGTCGAGCACCGCCATCGCGTCGCGATAGCGCACACCCGGTCCCTGGCACGGCGGGGGCGCCAGTTCGGTGCGCTGCACCGTGTCGGGCACCCGCACCCCGGTGGGCCGTCCCGCTCCCGACAGCGCCTGGGTCAGCATGCGCAGCGAGCCGCGCAGCTCGTCGGTGTGCACGTGGGTGCACGGAACGTACGGCGGCGCCGAGCCGATCGAGACCGTCCGCACCGCCGCCAGGGCTTCGTCGAGCCCGGTGCGGGCGGTGACCGACAACCTGGTGCCGACCACCAGGCACACGGCGCTGGCGGCCAGCGCTTCGGCCACACCCGGGTGGCCCATGACGCCGCTCACCCCGAGCGCGGACGACGATCCGAGACCCGGAGTCCCGGCGGCGTCCTTCGCATCGGGCACCGTGGCCACCCGTGCCCGCAACACCGCACGCAGCGCTTCGAGCTCGGCACGGGCGTCGTCGCGGGCCACCTGCTCGCCGACGATGATGGTGACCGGGCCGTTCGCGTCGCGCAGTGTTCCGACGATCGGTTGGGGGTTGCCGATGGGACGTCGGTCCAGCGTGGCACCCCCCAGGTGGGACCCGAAGTGCGGGCCGGTGTGCTCGCAGTCGACGTATCCCTGCTGAATGTCCTTGGGCAGCAACAACACTGCCGGGCCTCCGGTGCGCGCCACGGCGATGGCCCTCGACAGCGCCGGCGCGACGTCGGCCGGCGTGAGCACCCGCTCGCACGACAGCGACACCGCGGAGAACAGCGCCTGCGCGTTCAGCGATCCGTTGTCGCCGCTGGTGTCCTGAAAGCTGCCCCGGCCGTCCATGGTCGTGGCGGTTTGGCCGACCAGGGCCAAGACCGGAACCCGGCTTGTCAGCGACTCCCCAAGGGCCGCTACGAGGTTCAGCGCGCCGCCACCCGAGGTGGCCGCCACGACCCCCAGTCCGGAGCCCAGTCCGGCGCCGCTGCGGCTGTACCCGTCGGCCATGGCGGCGGCCGAGAACTCGTGTTTGGCCAATACCGCGGCGATGTCGGACCGGAAGTGCGCGGCGTCGTACAGATCCTCGATGTTGGCTCCGTCCACACCGAAGATGTGGTCGACGCCAACCGACGCGAGGCGCTCAACGATATGGTCGACCACCCGGTGCTTCTGGGGCATGTCTGTAACACGACTCGCGGGTAAGTTCAGTTCACCCCGCGCCGGGTTTTTTACAGCGAGCGCTGCAGCAGAACCTGCCCGCTGTCAGCGGAAACCACCTGCACGGCGGCAATCTGGTCGGTCGGCATGGAGATGCTGCCCGCCGGCGTCGCGGTGTGGCCGGGAACGGCCACCCAGGTCGCCAGCCGGGTCTGGCTGCCGTCGCGACCCACCACGACCATCGCCAGCGTGTCATGGTGGGCATTGGGCGGGGCCAGGCAGACGCACTTCAGGTTGATCGACGTGCCCCAGTGCTCGGGGTTGAGCGATACCGTCGAGGCCAGCAGGGTGGTACCGACCTGTGCCATCTGCTGCGAGGACGCCGTCACCTGCTGCGCAGGCGTCGAGGAATACCCCTGAACACCGACGAGCACGCCGACTCCCAGCACGGCGGCGGCGGCGGACGAAGCCACCCAGGTTGCCACCCGGGTGCGGCGGCGCCGGAAGCGCACCGTCGCCAACAGGAACGGCAGTAACTCCGGCGACAACTCAGGTGTCGCCGCTGGCGCGCGGCCGGGCTCGTCCATCGCGGCCACTTCTTCACGGTCAAGCTGCGAAAGCAGGGCCGGCACACCGCTCAAATCGGCGACGGCCTCCCGGCATGCCGGGCAGGTGGCCATGTGCGCCTCGTATTCGCGGCGGTCGGAGGCCGACAGCGAACCCAACACGTATGCGGCATCCCACATCGCGTATCGGTCGCTACCATACGTAGTCAGGTCGAATACCTCGTTGTCACCGGGCGGGCCGATACCCCGTAGTGGTGTCCTCATTTTATCCATCTCCCGTCACCCTTCAAGCATTCGGAGCCGATGGCCACCTGGATGGTCATCGGGTAACTCCAAGTTCCTGCAGAGTGAGTCGCAATGCCCGCACGGCATAGTGTAATCGCGACTTCACTGTTCCTTCTGCAATATCTAGGTCCGCAGCAATCTGCGCGGTGGTCCAGCCCCGGTAGTAGGACCGTTCGATCACGGCCCGGTGCTCGGTGGACAACTGGGCCATCGCGTCGGCTATCAGCAGCCGGTCTAGCGCGGCGTTCACCTCGTCCGGCGCGGACTTCTCGGGCGCGCCTTCTTCGTCGAGCGAACCGCCGATATGGCGGTACCTTGCGCTACGTCGGTCGTCGATGATCATGTTGCGCGCGACGGTGAACAACCAGGCCCGCGCCGACCGCTCGGTGTCGCCGATGACCTCCGGATGCTGCCATGCGCGCAGCAGCGTCTCTTGGACCACGTCCTCGGCCTGGCTCGCGTCCCCGGTCAACCGGAGCGCGTAGCGCCACAAAACCGCGGCGTGCTCGTCGTAGAGCGCCTTCATGAGCGCGGCTTCGGCAGCCGCGGTGCTGGCCACACGAGCCACTGGATCACCTCCGCCTACTAAACGAGTAGAACAGCGGTTTAGTTCACGCGAGGGTGAGGATGCGCGGGCCGGCGTCGGTCACCGCGACGGTGTGCTCCCAATGTGCCGCACGCGACCCATCGGCGGTGGTCACGGTCCATTGGTCGTCGAGCACCAGGGTCCTGCTGGTTCCCAGCGTCAGCATCGGTTCGATGGCCAGCACCGAGCCCGGCGCCAGCAGCGGGCCCCGCCCGGGAGACCCCTCGTTGGGCAGGAACGGGTCCATGTGCATGTGCCGGCCGATGCCGTGGCCCCCGTAGCCCGCCACGATCCCGAACGCGCGCCCGTAGCGGGCCTCGGCCGCGCGCGTGCCCATCTCGATCGCGTGCGCCACGTCGGTCAACCGATTGCCGGCGATCATCGCCCCAATCCCCGCTTCCAGAGATTCCCTGGTCGCGTCGCGCAGCGCTTCGTCGGCCGCGTCCAGCGTCCCGACCCCGAAGGTGATCGCGGCATCGCCGTGCCAGCCGTCCAGGACCGCGCCGCAGTCGATGGATACCAGGTCACCGGGCCCGAGTACCTCCGCCGCCGACGGGATGCCATGCACAACCCGGTCGTTGACCGATGCGCATATCGACGCCGGGTAGCCGTGATAGCCCAGGAACGACGGTATGGCGCCGGCCTCGCGGATCACCGACTCGGCGATTTCGTCGAGGCTCAGGGTCGACGCCCCGGCGACCGCGGCCGCATGGACCGCTTGCAGGGCCTTTGCCACCACAGCGCCCGCCGCGGCCATCGCGTCGAGTTCACCGGGGCTGCGCTGCGGCACGACCCTGCGACTCCGCAGCCGCGCCAGCGCGCTCATGGTTACTTGCCCAGCGCCTGCAGCGCGCGGGCGAACACCTCGTCCACCGCGCCGATGGCGTCGACCGTCTTCAGTTCGTCGCGGTAGTACTCCAACAGCGGCGCGGTCTCGTCGCGGTAGACCTTCATCCGGTTGAGGATGACGTCGTCGGTGTCATCGGCGCGGCCACGCGCCTTGAGCCGTTGCAGCAACTCGTCCTGCGAGACGCGGAACTCCACTACCGCGTCGAGGTCGGTACCGCGGCGCTCGAGCATTTCGTGCAGCGCTTTGGCCTGCTCGACCGAGCGGGGATAGCCGTCGAGGATGAAACCGTTGGCCGTGTCCGGATCGTTGAGGCGGTCGTCGACGAGCTGGTTGGTCAGGTCGGAGGGCACCAGGTCACCGGCGTCCAGGTAGCGCTTGGCCTCCAGGCCGAGCTTGGTGCCGTTGCCGATGTTGTGCCGGAACAGCTCGCCGGTGGAGATTTGCGGGATCTCAAGCTTCTCGGCGAGCTTCTCGGCCTGCGTGCCCTTCCCCGCCCCTGGCGGTCCCAGCAAAACGAGTCTCACTTAAGGAACCCTTCGTAGTTGCGCTGCATGAGCTGACTCTCGATTTGTTTGACCGTATCCAAACCGACGCCAATCATGATCAAAACCGCAGTTCCGCCGAACGGCAAGTTCTGGACGCCGCCGCCATTGCCGATTTGCAGGAACAAATTGGGCAGCACCGCGATCACGCCAAGGTAAATCGAGCCCGGCAGGGTAATCCGGTTCAGCACATAACGCAGATAGTCGGCGGTCGGCTGTCCCGGCCGAATGCCCGGAATGAAACCGCCGAACTTCTTCATCTCGTCGGCACGTTCGTCGGGATTGAAGGTGACCGACACGTAGAAGTACGTGAAGAAGATGATCAGCCCGAAGTAGATGCCGATATAGACGGGATCGCTCGGGTCCGACAGGTAGGTGCCGACGAACTTGTCCCACCAGCTGTTGCCCACGCCACCGGCGCCGCTCCGGACCAGCTGGGTGATCAGGTGCGGAATGTAGATCAGCGACGACGCGAAGATGACCGGGATAACGCCGGCCTGGTTGACCTTGAGCGGCAGATACGTCGAGGTCCCGCCGTACATGCGCCGGCCCACCATGCGCTTGGCGTACTGCACCGGGATCCGGCGCTGGCCCTGCTCGACGAACACCACGCCGACGATGATGATCAGCGCGGCGACGCAGACGGCGGCGAAGATGGCCCCCCCGCGGCTGTCCAGGATCTGTCTGCCTTCGGAGGGGATGCGCGCCGCGATGCCGGTGAAGATCAGCAGGGACATGCCGTTGCCGATGCCGCGTTCGGTGATCAGCTCGCCCATCCACATCACCAGCGCCGCACCGGCCGTCATCACCAAGACGATCACGACCAGGGTGAAGATGCTCTGATCGGCGATGATGTCCAGCGAGCAGCCCTGGAGCAGCCCGCCGTTGGCCGCCAGCGCCACGATGCTGGTCGCCTGCAGGACGGCCAGCGCGATCGCCAGGTAGCGGGTGTACTGGGTCATCTTGGCCTGGCCGGACTGGCCCTCCTTGCGCAATTCCTCGAACCGCGGGATGACCACGGTGAGCAGCTGCACGATGATGCTGGCGGTGATGTAGGGCATCACCCCGACCGCAAACACCGTGAGCTTCAGCAGCGCACCGCCGGAGAACAGGTTGATCAACGAGTAGATCTGCCCGGCCTCGCCGCCGGTGGCCTCCTTGATGCACTGCTGCACGTTCGGGTAGTTCACACCAGGGGATGGCAATGCGGCGCCGACCCTGTAGAGAAGGACGATGCCAAGTGTGAAGAGGATCTTCCGTCTCAGGTCGACTGTCCGCAACGATGAGATGAAAGCCGAAAGCACTCTTCCTCCTGCGTCCTGCGTCACGCGCCCAACACCCGCGGGCCAGGACGTACGGCGTCGCGCGTCAAACCGTGTACGAGACTAACAGCTTGTTTGGGCAGGTCCGGCAAAGGGCCACTGCCGAACCGCCCCGGGAGGCGTAGAGTTCTGGTGGCTCATTACGCTTGCTAAGTAAATGGGAGCAGCATGACGCGAACCGATCAAGACAGCTGGGACCTGGCCTCCAGCGTCGGCGCCACGGCCACGATGGTCGCCGCGGCCCGCGCCCTGGCCAGCGCCGGGACCAACCCCATCATCAACGACCCGTTCGCGGCGCCGTTGGTGCGCGCCGTCGGCCTGGACTTCTTCCGCCGCCTGGTCGACGGTGACATCGTCCCGGCCGAGGCCTACGAGGGCAGCGAGAAGCATCTGGCGCTGGAGACCGATTCGATCGCGGTGCGCACCCGCTTCTTCGACGATTTCTTCCTCAACGCCGCCCGCGACGGCATTCGCCAATCGGTGATTCTGGCCGCCGGCCTCGACGCCCGCGCGTACCGGCTGGCGTGGCCACCGGGGAGCGTGGTGTACGAGGTCGATCAGCCCGAGGTCGTCGAGTTCAAGACCACCGCGATGTCGAACCTGGGCGCCGCTCCCACCGCCGACCGGCGGACCGTCAGCATCGATCTGCGGGACGACTGGCCGGCCGCGTTGCGCCGCAACGGGTTTAACGTGACGCAACCGACTTCCTGGAGCGCCGAGGGCCTGCTGATGTACCTTCCGCCCGACGCCCAGGACCGGCTCTTCGAGAACATCACCGGGCTCAGCGCCCCGGGGAGCAAGCTGGCCACCGAATACCACCCCGACTCGGGCCCGACGATGACGGAACGCGCGCAGAAGTTCAACGACAGGTGGGCGAAACTCGGCTGCGACATCGACTTTTCGGGGCTTTTCTTCGACGGCGAGCGCAGCAACGTCGTCGACTACCTGACCCATAGGGGCTGGCGGGCGAGCACCCGCAAGCGGCGGGATCTGTTCGGCGATTACGGGCTGGAATTCCACGATGACGAAGAGATGGCTCAGTTCCGCAACATCACCGCCGTCACCGCGACGCTGCGCTAGGGGGCCCCATGGCGGATACCGACAGCAAGCGGTTTGACGGCGACAGTTGGGATCTGGCGTCGAGCGTCGGGGCCACCGCCACCGCGGTGGCCGCCCGGCGGGCGATGGCCTCGAAGGGCCCGAACCCACTGATCGACGACCCCTTCGCGGAGCCCCTGGTGACCGCCGTGGGCGTGGACGCCTTCATCCGGATGATGAACGGTGAAATCGAACTCGCCGAGGACGATCCGGCGTTCACCCCGCAGCGACTCAGCGAGGGGATGGCGGTCCGCACCCGGTTCTTCGACTCCTTCTTCCTCGCCGCGGCCGAAGCCGGCATCCGCCAGGCGGTCATCCTCGCCTCCGGGCTTGACACCCGCGCCTACCGGCTGCCGTGGCCGGCCCGGACCGTCCTCTACGAGATCGACCAGCCCCGGGTGATCGAGTTCAAGACCCGGACACTGGCGGACCTTGGCGCAACCCCGACCGCCGACCGCCGCGCCGTGGGGATCGACCTGCGCGACGACTGGCCGGCCGCACTGCGAGACAGCGGATTCGACACGGCGCGCCCAACGGCGTGGATCGCCGAAGGCCTGCTGGGGTATCTGCCGCCGGACGCGCAGGACCGCCTGTTCGACAACATCACCGCGCTGAGCGCCACCGGCAGCAGGCTGGGCACCGGCTACGTGCCGAACATCCGCGACCGCATCGAAAAGCGGGGACACGAGATCAGTGAACGCTGGCGGCGCCTGGGACTGAACCTCAACTGGGCCGACTTGGTCTACCCCGGCGAGCGCAACGATGTGGTGGCCTACCTGGCCGATCGCGGCTGGCGGTCCACGGTCTACAACACCCCAGAGCTTTACGCGGACAACGGTTTTGAGTTTCCTACCCAGCCATCGATGGTCGCGTTCGGCGACATCAAATACGTATCCGCGACTTTGGCTTAGCCGGGCTTGGCCGCCGGCGTCCGGACAACCAACGGCACCGCGGGGAAACACCACGCCATCTCCGAGCGCGACTTGCGCAGGGCGGCGGTGCCGTAGCCCTTCTGCCGGTAATCGGGGTGAATCCAGATCCGCACGTTCACCTCGCCGTTGAGCAGCTCGCCGAACACCATTCCGACCTTCTGACCCGAATCGACGGCCACGAACCACGCCGCCTCTTCGTCGTCGACACGTCGCAGCGCCGCGCGGATCTCGTCGTCGAGGTTGCCGGCCGGTCCGCCGGAGCCGTCGCCGGCGGCGCCGACGTCCTCGGTGCGGGCGGCGAAGATGTCGCGGTCCTCACCGGCGGTGAAGGGGCGGAGCTCCAGGGTCTCCCCCGAGCTTGCCGGCCGCTCCCCGAGGGTGAAGCTCAGCTGCTTGTTCAGGTCCTCGAGCTCGGCCTGGATTTTCCTGCGCGAATCCTTGGTGAGCCGATCGAAGCACATGCCCATCACGGCCTCGGCGGCTACGTGGGACATGTCGAGCGAACTGACGATCGCCTCGATCGCCGCCGCCTTGTTGTCGGACTCCACCATGAGGTCGAGTACTTCATGCCGGCGTTCAAGAGCCTTCAACAGGGCGTCTGCGATCTCTCGGCGGGCAGCTTTGCGGTCTTGGTCGGTCATTGCACAACTCTAGAACGCAGTAGCAGGTATCGCGCTAGATCTTTGGTTTCCCAGCTCGAGGAACCGTCGGTAGCGGTCCTCGATCGGCGCGGCCCAGGCGGGATCGGGTTCGACGATGCGCGCGGTGGATGCCCAGCGGGCGGCGTCGTCGATGGAGGTTTCCAGACCGGCCGCCATGCGGGCGAGGAAGGCCGCTCCCAGGGCGGCGCCCTCGGCCACCCCGGACACCTCCACCGGCCGCCCGGTGGCATCGGCGATGGCCTGCATCCACGGCCGGACCCGGGTGCCGCCGCCCGCGGCCACGATGCGCGACAGCGGGACCCCGCTCAGCTCGATGAGCTGCCGGACGACGAAGCCCGACGCCTCGTAGGCGGCCCTGCGCAGCGAGGCCGCGTCATGGGTGAGATCCAGGGCGTCGAGCACCGCCCGGCGATCCGGGTCGTGGAACGGTGTGCGCTCCCCACGGATGTATGGCGACCACACCGGTACCCGCCCCGGATCCACCGCCTCCGGGTCACCCGGTCCGACAACGCGATCCACCCAGCCGAGGAACAACCCGCCGGCGTTGCTGGCTCCGCCGATCTTGCTCATGCCGGCCAGGGTCTGGGGAATGGTCCACAGGCCGGGAACCTGCCGGGCCCCGGAGATGGTGGTCCACACGATGAGGGTGGTGCCACACAGCACCAGCACCTCGCCGTCGCGGTCGGCGCCGGCCACGATCTGTTCGCACACGGCATCGATCGCGCCGATGGCCAGCACAGCGCCGGTCCCCCGCACTTCCCCGGCCGCCGCCCCGATCGTCTCCACTCGCGGCATCTGCTCGACGGTCGCGCCGCAGTCGGCACATGCCGCCGGGTTCCAGCCGGTCCCGTCGAACAGGGGGAATGCCGTGGAGGCCGTCGCGAAGTCGATCACCGCCTCACCCGCCAGGGCGTGGTTGGCCACCGCCGGCGCGGGCCAGTACCCGGCAGCCCGGGGCGCTTGGCCGGCCGTCCACCGCATGAACTCGGCCGCCTCGCCCACCGCGGGGAGCGGCTGAACCCGTTCTTTCAAGGCGGCTTGCACTCGGCCGCGAGCGTCGCCATACAGCAGGCCCGGCGTCATGGGCCTGCCCGCGGAGTCGACGGCGGTCAGCGAAGGCACCATCGCCGAGACGGCCACCGCCCGGACGTCGGGCCCGGGAGCCAGCTGGTCCAGGGCGGCCAACGGACCCCGTCGCCACGCCGCGTCGGCGTCATGGTCCAGCCGGTCGGGCGCCGGCACCCGCAGCTCATGCGGAATGCGCACCCGCGCCGTCACGCGCCCGTCGGCGTCGGCGGCCACCGCCTTGACCGCGGTGCTGCCGATGTCGACGCCGATCGTGACGTCGTTACGTGACACGAGCGTCACGGTACGCCAGCATGGGGTTCGTGACGCCAAGACCGCGCGCCCTGGTGACCGCCCCGTTGCGCGGACCGGGGTTCGCCAAGCTGCAGCAGCTGGCCGACGTGGTGTACGACCCGTGGATCGACGCGACCCCGCTGCGGATCTACAGCGCCGAGCAACTGGCCGAGCGGATCGCTCGCGAAGCCGCCGATGTCGTTGTGGTGGAAAGCGACTCGGTGCGCGGTCCGGTGTTCGACCTCGGCTTGCGCGCGATCGCGTCCACCCGGGGGGACCCCAACAACGTGGACATCGACGGGGCCACCGCGGCCGGTATCCCGGTGCTCAACACCCCGGCCCGCAACGCCGACGCGGTCGCCGAGCTGGCGGTGGCCCTGCTGCTCGCCGCCACCCGCCACCTGTTGACCGCCGACGCAGATGTCCGCGGCGGCAACATGTTTCGCGACGGCAGCATCCCCTATCAGCGGTTCCGCGGCGCCGAGATCGCCGGACGCACCGTCGGGCTGGTGGGCCTCGGCGCGGTCGGCCGCGCGTTGCGGTGGCGGCTGTCCGGGTTGGGCATGCGGGTCATCGCCCACGACCCGTACAACGACGAAGCCCGCCACGGCCTCGACGAGCTGCTGGCCGAGGCTGATGTGGTGTCCCTGCATGCACCGGTCACCGACGACACCGTCGGGATGATCGGCGCCGAGCAGTTCGCGGCGATGCGCGACGGCGTGGTGTTCCTCAACACCGCCCGGGCCCAACTGCACGACACCGACGCGCTCGTCGACGCGCTGCGCAGCGGCAAGGTGGCCGCCGCCGGCCTGGATCATTTCGCCGGCGAATGGCTGCCCACGGACCACCCGCTGGCGGGCATGCCCAACGTCGTCCTGACCCCGCACATCGGGGGGGCGACGTGGAACACTGAGGCTCGGCAGGCGCAGATGGTGGCCGACGACCTGGAAGCGCTGTTGTGCGGCAAAACGCCCGCCCATATCGTCAACCCGGAGGTGCTTGGACCATGACGTCCGTGAAATCCGTGGCCAACCCCGAGACCGCGGTGCTGGACGCGGCCAAGGACATGCTGCGCCGGGGTCTGGTCGAGGGAACCGCCGGCAACATCTCGGCCCGGCGCTCCGACGGCAACATCGTCATCACGCCGTCGTCGGTCGACTACGGCGACATGCAGCTCGACGACCTCGTGCTGGTCGACCCGGAAGGCGCTGTGCTGCAAGCCGGCGACGGTCGATCGCCGTCGTCGGAGATGAAGCTGCACCTGGCGTGCTACCAGGCGTTCGACGACATCGGCAGCGTCATCCACAGTCATCCGGTGTGGGCGACCATGTTCGCCATCGCGCACGAGCCGATCCCGGCCTGCATCGACGAGTTCGCCGTCTACTGCGGTGGGGACGTTCGGTGCACCGACTACGCCGCGTCCGGCACACCCGAGGTAGGCGCCAATGCGGTCAAGGCGCTCGAGGGCCGGGGCGCCGCGCTGATCGCCAACCATGGCCTGGTGGCCGTTGGGCCACGGCCGGACAAGGTCCTGCACATCACCGCCCTGGTCGAGCGCACCGCCCAAATCGTTTGGGGCGCGCGGGCTCTCGGTGGACCGGTGCCCATCCCCGAGGACGTGAACCGTAACTTCGCGATGGTCTACGGCTACCTGCGCGCGAACCCGATGTGATGAACGCGCCCTATCGAGTAGTCCAGTGGTCGACCGGCAACATCGGCAGGCGAGCGCTCGGCGTCCTGCTGGACCGCGACGACTTCGACGTGGTGGGCGTCCATGCATTCGGTGCCGACAAGGTGGGCGGCGACGCGGGCGTGCTGGCGGGCCGACCCCCGGTCGGTGTTGCCGCAACCGGCGATATCGACGCGTTGATCGAACTTCGACCGGACTGCGTCAACTACATGCCGCGCGTCATCGACTACGAGTTGGTGACCCGGATGCTGCGCTCCGGCATCAACGTGGTCACCACGGGGGACTTCCTGACCGGCACCCATCACCCGGTCGAGCTCCCTGCGCTCGAGGAGGCGGCACGACGGGGGCGCGCGACCTTCCTGGGCACCGGATTCGAGCCAGGTTTCATCAACGTCGTCGCCGGCTTCCTCACCGGCGCATGCCCGCGGGTCCACAGCGTCAAGCTCGTCGAAACGTTGGACTGCACCACCTATCCCGTGCAGGACGTGTGGAAGGTGCTCGGATTCGGCAAACCGCTCCGTGCGCCGGTGACGCAAATCGACCCGGAGACGCAACGATACGGCCTCGGCTACTTCGAGACGCTGGACATGATCGCCGCCATGCTGGGTACCGAACTCGACTCCAAAGACGCATTCATCGAGCCCGCGGTGCTGACCCGGGATCTGGATCTGGGGTGGACGGGCTACGCCGCCGGCACGGTCGGTGGCCAGCGCCGCACCTACCGCGGCTTTCGCAACGGTCGCCCGGTGGTCGAGCTGGCCATCTGCTGGACCATGAGCGACGACGCGCTCGACCCGCAATGGACCGACCCCAAGGGTTTCAGCGTGGTGATCGAAGGCGAACCCCGCGTCGACGCGACGATCCGGTTCGGCGAACCCGGAGAGGACGTGATGACCGTGTTGATGGCCAGCACCGCAGTCGCCGCGGTCAACGCCATCCCGTTCGTGTGCGAGGCGCGGCCGGGCGTCATCACTCCAATTGACTTGCCTATCACCGGATCCCACGGCGCCCTGACCGTCTGATTAGCGCTGGTCGATAGCCACCTTCACGGCGCCGCTCTCGCCCTGGTTGGCAATCGCGAGGAAGGCGTCGCGCCACCGCTCCAACCGGAACGTGTGGGTCAGCATGGGACGCAAGTCCACCCGGCCGGCCGCGACCAGGTCCAGATAGTGGGCTATGGCGTGCTTGCGCTCGCCGTCGACCTCCTCGATCCCGAACGCGTTGCTGCCGACCCAGCTGATCTCCTTGAAATACAGGGGACTCCACTCCCACCGACCCGGTGCGTGGACACCGGCCTTCACCAACGTTCCCCGGGCACGCAGGACCCGCACCCCGACCTCGAACGTCTCCGGCTTGCCAACGGTGTCGTAGACGACGTCGACCGCACCGGGGTAGGCCATCGGCAGGCCCAGCAGCGGCTTGCGCAGCCGGCCACCGCCCCAGGCGACCAGCTCCTCGATGACGGCCAGGCGGGGTTCGTGCGCCAGCACCACGGCGGCCCCGAACCGGCGGGCCAGTTCCGCCTGGGCCTCGAAGCGGGCCACCACCGCGACGGCCACGCCGGGGTGGAGCGCCCGCAGGATCGCGACCGCACACAACCCCAGCGAACCGGCCCCGTACACCAGGGCCCGGCCCGAGCGCGGGGGCGGGTGGCGGGTGATCGCGTGCAGGGACACCGAGAATGGGTCGGCGAACACGGCCAATTCGTCGGGAATCGACTCGGGAACTCCGAACAGCATGCTGTCGTGGGCCGGCATCAATTCGGCGTATCCACCCGTCACGTCGGCCGACACCCCGGTGTGGATGCCGGGGCTGATGTCGCCGTCGGTGAAGCTCCAGCACAGGCTGTAGTCGCCGCATTCGCAAGCGGGGCAAGGCGGCTCGATGCCACGCGGCCCGCAGGACAGCCACGGGTTGAGCACCACGCGCTGCCCGACGTCCAACCCCCGGGCCTTGGGCCCCAGCGCGACAACGTCGGCGACCACCTCGTGACCCATGACTTGCGGGAAAGAACAGAAGGCGGCCATGGCGTTGTCCGCGTCTCCCTCGCCGAAATCCATCAGGATTTGCTTGGAGTCCGACCCACAGATGCCGGTCAATCGCGGCCGGGTGATCACCCAATCCTGGTGAAGCAGTTGGGGATCCGGCACCTCACGCAGGGCCGTCGGGGTGCGGGCCAGGTTCTGGGTCAGCGAGTTCGCGTCGTCGGGAACGCCGAAAGGCTCCGGGGGCACGCCGTAGACGAGCGCCTTCATCGCGGTGCCATCGCCGCCACGCCGGCGATGAACGCGTCGATGTCGGCGTTCTTTGCGTCGACGACCGCTTTCATGTCCGGCACGTAGTGCTCGAACTTGGCACCGCCGAGGGCCTCGATGATCCCTTCGGCCACCACGTCGGCGGCCACCTTGGGCCCCCGGTAGAGGGGCTCCTCGCTGCCCGGCCGATCCCAGATCTCGGTGTCGACCGGGCCCGGCTCGATCAGCTTCACCGAGATCCCGCTGCCGTGCAGGTCCACGGCCATCGCCTCGCTCCAGCCGCACAGCGCGAACTTGCTTGCGCAGTAGGCGGTTTCGTGGATGATCCCGAGCCGGCCACCGACGCTCGACACGTTGACGATCAAGCCCGATCCGCGCGCCAGCATCCGCGGCAACAGGGCCAGCGTCAGCCGCATCGGGGCAAAGAAGTTGACCCGCATGACGTCCTCGACCTCGCCCGGCTTCAACTCGGTGACGGCCCGCCGTTTCGGGATGGCGGCGTTGTTGATCAGCACGTCGATGCCGCCGAGCACATCCCAGGCTTGCACCGCCAACTCGCCGACGGCCGTGCTGTCGGCCAGGTCGGCGACCCACATCGCCGACCCCGGCGAGGTTCGCCGGCAGTCGGCGAGCACCTCGGCGAGGCGATCCCGCCGGCGGGCGATCAGCCCCACCACCGCCTGCCGCCCGGCCAGCTGCCGAGCCAGGGCCGCCCCCAAGCCCGACGAAGCACCCGTGATGAGCACCCGTTTGCCCGCCGCCGCGTACGCCATCAGTCAAGGTTGCCGCGAATCGGCGGAAGCGTACAGTGGTGGCAGCTTGTTATACTATCTAAATATTAGCCAAGATGGCCTAACTACATGCTGATAGGGGCAGAATATGACTTCCACCAGGTATGAGGGCGACACCTGGGACCTGGCATCCAGCGTCGGCGCGACCGCGACGATGGTCGCGGCCGCCCGCGCGGTGGCCAGCCGCGCCGATCGTCCGCTGATCGACGACCCGTTCGCCGAGCCGCTGGTCAAGGCGGTCGGCGTGGACCTCCTCACCCGACTGGCGACCGGCGAGGTGGACCCGGACGACTTGAACGACGTACACGACGGCGCGACCGGGTCCGCCGGGGCCATGTCCCGCATGGCCGACAACATGGCGGTGCGCACCAAGTTCTTCGACGAATTCTTCCTGGGTGCGACCAAGGCGGGCATCAAGCAGGTCGTGATCCTGGCGTCGGGCCTGGATGCCCGCGCGTACCGCCTGGCGTGGCCCGCCGGAACCGTGGTGTACGAGGTCGACCAGCCGCAGGTCATCGAATTCAAGACCCGCACGCTGGCCGACCTGGGCGCCGCACCGACCGCCGACCGGCGGGTGGTGGCCGTCGACCTGCGCGACGACTGGCCCGCCGCGTTGCGCACCGCCGGATTCGACCCGACCCTGCCGACCGCCTGGAGCGCCGAGGGCCTGCTGGGCTACCTGCCGCCGGAGGCGCAGGACCGCCTGCTGGACACCATCACCGAACTCAGCGCGCCGGGCAGCCGGCTCGCCACCGAGAGCGCACCCAACCCCGAGCCCGGTGACGAGGACAGGATCAGGGAGCGCATGCAGACCATCTCGGAACGCTGGCGTGCGCACGGTTTCGATCTCGACATGGTGGGGCTCATCTACTTCGGCGACCGCAACGAGGCGGCTCCCTACCTGAGCGACCGCGGCTGGGCGCTGAACGGCATCAGCATTCGGGACCTGTTCTCGGCCAACGGGTTGGCGCCGCTCGAGGATGACGACATGCGCATGGGCGACATGCTCTACGTCAGCGGCACCCTCGGCACGGGACGCACCGACGGTGACAGCTGGGGCCCGGCGTCCAGCGTGGGCGCGACGGCCACCATGGTCGCGACATCGCGCGCCATGGCGTCCCAGGGACCCGACGCGCTACTTGACGATCCATTTGCCGATCCGCTGGTCCGCGCGGTGGGGTTGGCCCCCTTCATCGGCATCCTCGATGGGGAGATCAATTTCGACGATGACCCGCTGCTGAACCGCACAGCGGCGACCGAGCAGATGGTGGTACGGACAAGGTTTTTCGACAACTTCTTCACCGGCGCTGCCAAAGACGGCGTGCGGCAGGCCGTGATTCTGGCGTCCGGCCTTGACACCAGGGCCTATCGATTGCGGTGGCCGGCAGGCACGGTGGTCTACGAACTCGACCAGCCACAGGTCATTGCGTTCAAGACCGACACGCTCGCCGGCCTCGGGGCCGCGCCGACCGCAGACCGCCGCGCGATCGCCGTCGACCTGCGCGACGACTGGCCGGCGGCGTTGCGGGAGGCCGGGTTTGACGTCACGCAGCCGACCGCGTGGAGCGCGGAAGGGCTGTTGCCGTACCTGCCGCCCGAGGCCCAGGACCGACTGTTCGACAACATCACCGCGCTCAGCGCGCCCGGCAGCCGGCTGGCCACCGAGCACGTGCCCGACCCGGATGCGTTTTCCAATGAGCGCTTGCAGCAGATCAGCGAGCGTTGGCGGCGCTACGGTTTCGACCTCAACCCGGTCGACCTGTTCTATCAGGGCGAGCGCAGCGTCGTCGTCGACTACCTGACCACCCACGGCTGGCAGGTTACCGCCCATGCCGCCAGGGAGCTGTACGCGCGCAACGGCTTCGAGTTCCCCGAAGACGATATGACCGCCGCCTTCGGCGACATGAGCTATGTCGCTGCCATCCTCAGGTAGGGATTGACTAGGGTCGTCTCATGCCACGCACCGATGACGACAATTGGGATCTGGCGTCCAGCGTTGGTGCCACCGCGACCTTTGTCGCGTCCGGGCGCGCAATGGCGACGAAGGATCCCCGCGGTTTGATCAACGACCCGTACGCCGAGCCACTGGTGCGCGCGGTCGGGCTGGATCTCTTCACCAAGATGATCGACGGCGAGCTCGACCTCGATGCGATCGAGAACGCAACGCCCGAGCGCATTCAGGCGATGATCGACGGAATGGCGGTGCGCACGCGGTATTTCGACGATTACTTCATCAATGCCACCGCCGCCGGCGTGCGGCAGGTGGTGATACTCGCATCCGGATTGGACTCACGGGCCTTCCGGTTACCGTGGCCGCAGGGCACCGTCGTCTACGAGATCGACCAGCCGCAGGTGATCGAGTTCAAGACCACCACGCTGGCCGGTATCGGCGCGGAACCCACCGCCACCCGACGCACGGTGCCCATCGACTTACGCCAAGACTGGCCGACGGCACTGGAGGCGGCCGGGCTGGACACCACGGTGCCGACGGCATGGCTGGCCGAAGGGCTGCTGATTTACCTGCCGCCGGAGGCCCAAGACCGGTTGTTCGACAACATCACCGCGCTCAGCGTGCCCGGTAGCACGGTCGCCACCGAATTCGTGCCCGGCATCATCGATTTCGACGCCGACCGGGTACGGGAGATGTCGAGTTCGCTCCGCGAGCACGGCATCGACGTCGACATGGCCTCGCTGGTCTATGCCGGCGAACGCAACCACGTCGTCGAATATCTGGGCACCAAGGGGTGGCACGTCGAGGGGGTGACGCGGACGGAATTGTTCCAACACCACGGCATCGAGGTCCCCGGCCCGGAACACGACGACCCGCTGGGTGAGATCATCTTCATCAGCGGCGGGTTTGCCGGCTGAAAGCCAGTTAGAGGCGCGACCTTCCCAGCCACAGCACGCTGGCGCCGCCCAGCGTCTGCTCGACGTTGTCCAGGATCCCCGCGATCGAGCGGCCGAGCAGCGCGCCCACCGCATCCGGCAGCGAGGCGGCGGCCGGTTGCGACGAGGCGCGGGGGCGCACCAGGTCCAGCAGCGACGAACCCGGATAGCCGACGACGCGGACCTCCGTATCCTCGTCCAGGCCGGCCAGGACCTTGGCCCGGCGCACCGCCGCCCGCAGGCCGCCGAGTTCGTCGACCAGACCACGCTCGAAGGCGTCGGCACCGGTCCAGACCCGTCCCCGGGCAACGGCATCCACGGCTTCGGTGCTCAGGTTGCGGCCCTCGGCGACCCGCTCCACGAAGTCGGTGTAGAGCAGGTCGGCCTCGGCCTCTCGATGCGCCTGCTGCGCCGGCGTGAACGGTTCGTCGATCGACCAGGCATCCGCATTCGCGTTCGTGCGCACGGTGTCCGACGCAACACCCAGGCGGCCCTTCAGACCACGAACCACCAGCTTCCCGGTGATCACACCGATCGAACCGGTGATCGTGCCCGGATTGGCCACGATCGCGTCGGCGGCCATCGAGACGTAGTAGCCGCCCGAGGCGGCGACCGCACCCATCGACGCCACCACCGGCTTGCCGCGTTCGCGCGCCCTTTTCACCTCACGCCAGATGGTCTCGGTCGCGGTGACCGAGCCGCCGGGGCTGTCCACCCGCAGCACGATCGCGGACACCGAATCGTCGGCGGCGGCCTCCCGAAGCGCCGCCGCGATGGTGTCGCCACCGGCGGCGGACGTGCCGATCGGAAGGAATTGGGGGCCACCACGCCCGTTGACGATCATGCCGTCGACGGTGATCACGGCGAACGTCGGCTTGGACCGGCGGCCCGGCACGGACGGCATGGGCGGGGTCAGCCGCGACCGGGCCGCGCCGGCGTAGCGCGCCAGGTAGAGCCTGGGTGGGGTGTCCTCATCGGAAACATCTTCTGAATCATTTTGCGACCCAACGAGTTCCGCCATTCGCGCATAGGCCTCGTCGCGGAACCCGATCCGGTCGATCAGATTCGAGGCCACCGCGTCGTCGCGCAATAGCGGGGCCCGGTCGGCCAGCGCGTCGAGCGCCTCCGGCGCGATCTTGCGCGACTCGGCGACCGCCCGCCACACCTGTTCCTGCATGCTTTCCAGCATCCGGGTGACGGCCTCGCGGTGGGCTTCGGTGAAGCCACCCTCGGTGAAAAGGTTTGCCGCCGACTTGTATTCGCCCCGCGCCACGAACTGGGCTTCGATCCCGACCTTGTCGAGCGCGTCGCGCAGGAACATGGCGTTGCTCGCGAAGCCGATCAGCCCGACGCTTCCCGCGGGCTGCATCCAGACCTCACCGAACGCGGAAGCCAGGTAGTAGGACAGCGTGCCCGGATAGTTCTCGGCCCAGGCCAGTGACGGCTTGACGGCGCTGAAAGCCGCGATCGCCTCCCGCAGCTCCTGGACGGCCGCCGGCGGCGCCGCCCCGAGCTGCACGCGGGCGATCAGCCCGGCGACCCGCGGGTCCTCGGCGGCACGATGGATCGCGGCGACGGTGTCGCGCAGCGCCAACGGTCGGCTGCCGCCGGTGATGATCGCCATCGGGTCAAAGCCCGTCGTCTCCGGTGGCACCGCGCGCAGGTCGAACTCCAGCACGCAGCCGTTGGGCACGCCGTGGTGGCGGGCGGTGTCGACCCGTCCAGCCAGGGCACGGACGTCTTGGACGCCGGGTAGCGAGGGCAGAAAACCAAACATATTCGCAGCCTACCGATCGGCCACCGTACGGTGGTCGGGTGAGGTTCTCGATCGCCATCCCCCAGCTCGACTATGACGGTTTTGGGGACAGTTTCGACGCCCCCGGCCTTCGCTCCTATCTCGCCCGCGCCGAGGAGCTCGGGTTCGAGGGCGGCTGGGTGCTCGAGCAGACCATCGGCCAGGCGCCGCTGCTGGCGCCATTGGAGCTGCTGGCGTATTGCGCCGCCTGCACCGAGCGACTGCGCCTGGGCGTCGCCGTGCTGGTGACCTCGTTGCATGAGCCGCTGCAGTTGGCCTCGGCCGCCACCACCGTCGACCGGATCAGCCACGGGCGGTTGGACATTGGCGTCGCGCCGGGCGGCGGCGCGCGCCAGTTCGCGGCTTTCGGCGTCGACAAGGACACCTTCATCTCGTATTTCACCGAGGGGCTGGAACTGATGAAGGCGGCGTGGTCCGACGAACCCAGGGTGACGTTCCACGGCCGGTTCCGCGACGTCGACGACCTTCCCATCCAGCCCAAGCCGGTGCAGCGGCCGCACCCGCCGATCTGGTTCGGCGGCCTTGCCCCGAAGGCCCTGGCCAGGGCGGTGCGGCACGGTGACTCTTTTCTGGGCGCGGGCTCGTCGACCACCGAGGCGTTCGCCGGAGCCGTCACCGTGGTGCGCCGTGAACTCGACCAACAGCAGAAGGACCCCGCGCACTTCACCATCGGCAAGCGCGTCTATCTGATGGTCGATGACGACGCGGCGCGGGCCCGCGAGCGCGTGCTGGCCGGGCTAGGGCGCATCTACGGCGAAATGCCTGGCATCGAGTCGGTTCCGGTGTGGGGCACACCCGGCGACGTCGCCCGCGGACTGCGTGAGGTGATCGACGCCGGGGCGCAGATGCTGCTACTCAATCCGGTCGGCGCCGACGTCGCCGAAAACCGCGAGCAGATGGAACGCCTTGCCGCAGAAGTGATTCCGCAGCTGAGTTAGCTGCTCGACTACAGCTCGGTGGCCGCGCCGCCCGCTGCGGTGATCTTCTCGCGCGCGCTGCCGCTGAACTTGTGCGCAGACACCTCGACCTTGACGGTCAGCTCGCCGTCGCCGAGGACCTTGACCAAGGAGTTCTTGCGAACCGCGCCCTTGGCCACCAGGTCGTCCACCCCGATGGCGCCGCCCTTGGGGAACAGCCGGTTGATGTCACCGACGTTGACGATCTCGTATTCGGTGCGGAACCGATTGCGGAATCCCTTGAGCTTGGGCAGCCGCATGTGAATCGGCATCTGCCCGCCCTCGAAGGCCACCGGCACGTTCTTGCGGGCCTTGGTGCCCTTGGTGCCCCGGCCGGCGGTCTTGCCCTTGGAGCCGTCACCGCGGCCCACTCGGGTGCGCGCGGTTTTCGCCCCGCGCGCGGGCTTCAGGTCGTGCAGCTTGAGCGTCACTTGGCCTCCTCCACCTCGACCAGGTGGCTCACCACCGCGATCAGGCCGCGGGTCTGTGGGTTGTCCTCACGGATCACCGAGTGGCGGATCCGCCGCAGGCCCAGGGTGCGCAGGCTCTGGCGCTGTTTCCAGCGCGCCCCGATCGTGCTGCGCACCTGGGTGATCTTCAGCTGACTCACGGCTGTGCCTCCCGGGTGACGCTCGCACTGGCCAGCGCGTCACTTTCCCGTCGCGCCCTCAGCATCCCGGCCGGGGCGACGTCCTCGATCGGCAGACCGCGGCGGGCGGCCACCTCCTCGGGTCGCTGCAGGAGCTTGAGCGCGGCGACGGTGGCGTGCACGACGTTGATCGCGTTGTCGCTGCCCAGCGACTTGGCCAGGATGTCGTGCACCCCAGCGCATTCCAGCACTGCGCGCGCCGCACCACCGGCGATCACGCCGGTACCCGGGCTGGCGGGGCGCAACAGCACCACGCCGGCGGCCGCCTCACCCTGCACCGGGTGCGTGATGGTGCGGCCGATCAACGGGACCCGGAAGAAGCCCTTGCGCGCCTCCTCTACACCCTTGGCGATCGCGGCCGGCACTTCCTTGGCCTTGCCGTAGCCGACGCCGACCATGCCGTTGCCGTCGCCCACGATGACCAACGCGGTGAAGCTGAATCGCCGACCACCCTTGACCACCTTGGAGACGCGGTTGATCGCGACGACGCGTTCCAGGTAGTTGCTCTTGTCTCCGTCGCGGTCGCGGCCACCTCGGCCGCCGCGGTCGTCGCGCCGGCCCCGGTTGTCGCGGTCACCGCGCGAGTCACGGCTGTCACCGCGGCCGTCTGCGGCGCCCTGGCCGCCGGCCGACTGCTCCGCCATTATGCGGTCCTTCCAGTTGTCATCAGAAACTCAATCCGTTCTCGCGTGCGGCATCGGCCAGTGCGGCGATCCGTCCGCCGTAGGTGTATCCGCCACGGTCGAAGACCACGCTGTCGATGCCGGCGGCCTTGGCGCGCTCGGCGATCAACTGGCCCACCCGCACGCTGTGTGCTTTCTTGTCGCCCTGCGAGGCCGCGCACGTCGTCCTCGATCGAGGACGCGGCGGCCAACGTGGTTCCGTTTTCGTCGTTGACCAGTTGCACGTGAATGTGCCGCGCCGACCGGTGCACCACCAGCCGCGGGCGCTGCGGGGTGCCCGCGATCTTCTTGCGCAGGCGTGCGTGCCTGCGCAGCCGGGAAACCCGCCGGCTCGCGGATACTGATTGCGTCATGACTACTTACCTGTCTTTCCGACCTTGCGGCGGATCTGCTCGCCCTCATAGCGCACGCCCTTGCCCTTGTAGGGGTCGGGACGGCGCAGGCGGCGGATGTTCGCCGAGATCTGGCCGACCTTCTGCTTGTCGATCCCCGACACCGTGAACTTCGTCGGTGACTGGACCGCGAACGTGATGCCCTCGGGCGCCTCGATCAGCACGGGGTGGCTGTAGCCCAGCGCGAACTCGAGGTTGGAGCCCTTGAGCTGCACCCGGTAACCGACCCCGAAGATCTCCATCTTGGTGGTGTAGCCCTCCGTCACACCCGTGACCAGATTGGACACCAGGGTGCGCGACAGCCCGTGCAGCGAGCGGTTGTGCCGCTCGTCGTCGGGACGGGCGACCACGATCGCACCGTCTTCGTTGCGCGCCACCGTAATCGGCTCGGCCACCGTCAAATTCAAGGTGCCCTTGGGTCCCTTCACCGAGACGTCCTGGCCCTCGATCGTCACGTCGACTCCGGCGGGAACCGGAACCGGCTGCTTACCAATGCGCGACATGATTGCCCCCTCTCACCACACGTACGCGAGGACTTCGCCGCCCACGCCCTGTCTGGCCGCCTGCCGGTCGGTGAGCAGGCCCGAGGATGTCGAGATGATCGCCACGCCCAGGCCGCCGAGCACCCGGGGCAGACTGGTGGACTTGGCGTACACCCGCAACCCCGGCTTGGACACCCGGCGCAGGCCGGCGATGCTGCGCTCCCGGCTGGGCCCGTACTTGAGCTGGACCACCAGCGCCTTGCCGACCCGAGCGTCTTCGGTCCGGTAGTCGCTGATGTAGCCCTCGGCCTTGAGGATCTGGGCGATGTTGGCCTTGATCTTGGAGTGCGGCAAACTCACCTCGTCGTGATAGGCCGAGTTGGCGTTGCGCAGACGTGTCAAGAAGTCTGCGATCGGGTCCGTCATCGTCATGGTGTTTTAGTCCTGTGCTCCGTTTACCAGCTGCTCTTCTGCACGCCGGGCAGCTCGCCCGCGTGCGCCATCTCGCGCAGGCAGATCCTGCACAGCCCGAACTTGCGGTAGACCGCGCGCGGGCGTCCGCACTTGCTGCAGCGGGTGTAGGCGCGCACCGCGAACTTCGGTTTGCGGTTCGCCTTGTTGACCAGTGCCTTCTTAGCCATTTACTCAGTTCTCCTTGAACGGAAAGCCGAGGGCTCCCAACAGCGCTCGTCCTTCGTCGTCGGTCGTCGCCGAGGTGACGACGTTGATGTCCATGCCGCGGACGCGGTCGATCTTGTCCACGTCGATCTCGTGGAACACCGACTGCTCGGCCAGTCCGAACGTGTAGTTGCCGATACCGTCGAACTGCTTGGGTGAGAGCCCACGGAAGTCACGGATACGCGGCAGCGCGATCGACGTGAGCCGGTCGAGGAACTCCCACATCCGGTCACCGCGCAAGGTCACCCGGACGCCGATCGGCATGCCCTCGCGCAGCTTGAACTGCGCTATGGACTTCCGCGCCTTGCGGATCTCGGGCCTCTGGCCGGTGATCAGCGCGAGGTCGTTGACCGCGCCGTTGATCAGCTTGGCGTCGCGCGCCGCTTCGCCGACTCCCATGTTGACGACGACCTTCGTCACGGTCGGGATCTGCATGACGTTGCCGTAGCCGAACTGCTTGAACAGCGAATCCCGAATCTCGTTGCGGTAGCGCTCTTTCAGACGCGGCTGAACCTTCTCTGCAGTAGTCATCAGACGTCCTTGCCGTTGCGCTTGGAGATACGAACCCGCTTGCCGGTCTCCTCGTCGACCCGGTAGCCGATTCGCGCCGGCTTGCCGTCCGAGTCGACCACCATCACGTTGGAGACGTGGATCGGGGCTTCCTGGGTGACGATGCCGCCCGACCGAGCTCCGCGCTGAGTGGTCGAAACGGGCGTGTGCTTCTTGATCCGGTTGACGCCCTCGACCAATACCCGGTTGCGGTCCGGATACGCCTGCAGCACCTTGCCCTTGGCGCCCTTGTCCTTACCGGCGATGACCAGGACGGTGTCGCCCTTGCGGACCTTCATCTACAACACCTCCGGGGCCAGCGAGATGATCTTCATGAATCGCTTCTCGCGCAGCTCGCGGCCGACCGGCCCGAAGATGCGCGTCCCGCGCGGGTCGTTGTCGGGCTTGATGATCACCGCGGCGTTCTCGTCGAACCTGATGTAGCTGCCGTCGGGACGCCTGCGCTCCTTGACGGTGCGCACGACGACGGCCTTGACGACTTCCCCACGCTTGACGTTGCCGCCGGGAATGGCTTCCTTGACGGTCGCGACGATGACGTCACCGATGCCGGCGTAGCGTCGCGACGAACCGCCGAGCACCCGGATGCACAAGATCTCCTTGGCGCCGGTGTTGTCGGCGACCTTCAGCCGCGATTCCTGCTGAATCACTCGATCTCCTGACCTGGTTCACATGTGCACGGCAGGAGGCGAGCAAAACCCACCAAAAAAACCTGACGAGCGCGGTTCTGTCACCGAAGGGCACGCGGGGCCGATTCGCACCGGCCGAGGTCTGCCCAAGGCAACCCCTGAAGTCTAGGGGAAGACCAGCTTAGAGCCAAATTCGTGGCTCGGGTGGGAGCTCTAACAGCTTCGTAACTAGGAAAGGCAGGGCCTCGCCGGCTGGTAGCGGCCGCGGGTGCCTATCCGATGGAGCGGGCGTTGCGCTTGTCGAAGAAATCCGTCCACGACACGATTTCGGGGTGCTCCTTGAGCAGAGCCCTGCGCCGGCGCTCGGTCATGCCGCCCCAGATGCCGTACTCGACCTTGTTATCGAGCGCCTCCGCCGCGCACTCCTGCAGCACAGGGCAGTGCCGGCAGATAGCCGCAGCCTGACGTTGTGCGGCCCCCCGCACAAACAGTGCGTCGGGATCTGTTTCCCTGCACAACCCCTTCGAGACCCAAGCGCGATCGTCCGCGGCCACAGCGCGCGAAGTGCTGTTTGCCGGCACAAGACTTATTGGCCGTGCGGCCCGTCCCATTTCTGACAACGAGCTATCCCTTCGTCCCGGCCGGCCGCAAGTTTGCGACCGCCTCCCCTGACCATCCTGGGGTATGCGCCACATCGGGCCCGTCGTGTGACCTGGATCCCCAGCGCCTAAGTTACCGATTCTGTATCGATTACGCAACGGTTTTTTGGCACAGCCGTACCCATTCTTGGGTGGCGCGGTCCTAGGTGCGTTTATCCCGCCGATAGTTTGAGCACCCGGTAGTTGCCGTAGTCGGCGACGTAGACGTTGCCGGTGGTGTCCACCGCCACAGCCTCGGGATGGCTCAGGCCGGTGAACGGCAGCTCGACCGCCGTGTTTGACCCCGCCGGCAGTTTGAGCACCCGGTTGTTCCAGTAGTCGGTGACGTAGACGTTGCCGGTGGTGTCCACCGCCACACCCTCGGGAAGGTTCAGGCCGGCGAACGGCAGCTCGATCTGGGTGGTCGATCCCGCCGGCAGTTTGAGCACCCGGTGGTTGGCGTAGTCGGTGACGTAGACGTCGCCGGCGGTGTCGACCGCGACACCCGAGGGATTTTTCAGGCCGTCAAACGGCAGCTCGATCTGGGTGGTCGATCCCGCCGGCAGTTTGAGCACCCGATTGTTGTCGTCGTCGGCGACGTAGACGTTGCCGCCGGCGTCGACCTCTACATCTGTGGGGTTGTTCAGGCCGGTGAACGGCAGCTCGATCTGGGTGGTCGATCCCGCCGGTAGTTTGAGCACCCGGTTGTTGTTGTCGTCGGTGATGTAGACGTTGCCGGCGGTGTCGACCGCGACGCCCGACGGATTTTTCAGCCCGTTGAACGGCAGCGTGAAGGGGGTGGTCGACCCCGCGGGCAGTTTGAGCACCCGGTTGTTGTTGGCGTCGACGGGGTAGACATTGCCGGCGGTGTTGTTGGCGTCGGCGATGTAGACGTTGCCGGCCGCGTCCACCGCCACACCGTAGGGCTCGCGGACGCCGGTGAACGGCAGCACGACCTGCCGGGACTGCTGCGTGTGCCGCAGCAACAGCCAGGCTCCAAGGCCGCCGACGACTAGGACGGCAACCAGAGCGACGGCGCCGATCAGGATCCACGGCGGGCGTTTGCCAGGGCCCGGTGCCGGCCCGTTCATGGGCGAGGATGCCGGTGGCGGTGTCGCACCCGAGGTGCCGGTGCCGTCGGCCGAGGCTGCCCGCTCATCGCCGCTCATCGTCGTCCCGCACCGATAGCCCCACTTTCCACCAACCGCCGCGCACCGGTCCGACAGAATCGGCCCGCGGCTCAGTCCCCTTGCCGGATCCAGGCGATGATGTACAGGCTCATCGCCGTGACCAGTGCAATCAACACCCATTGCACGATGGCTTGGTCTATCCACGAACCGGGCGGTGGGGCGCCGGGAAGGATGTTGCGCAGCGGAACGATCGCGAACAGGTTCGCCGCGTACCACGTCGCGAACGGCGGCAAAAACTTACGTCTACCCAGCACCATCGGAATGGCGACCAACAGGGCCAAGGTGGGCAGGGCGATGAGGACCAGGCAGATGCCCAGGTCGAAGATCAGCGGCCCCTTGGCTCTCTTCAGGGTGATGACGACGTTCCCGTTGTCGGAACCGCGTTGGGTTGGGAGCGCGGCGGGGTCGTGAACGCGGGTGACTGTCGCGTCCCACCCGTCCATCTCTCCGGTCACCTCCACGCGGGCCGGTACCTTTCGGCGATTGTCGCCCAACCCGACGAACGCATCAGCCGAGATTGGCTCGGTTTGGTACGAGTCGAATGGCCAGTTACCGGGATCGCCGTGCGCCTGGATGGTGGTGCTCAGTTGGGCCGGAGCCTTTCCTTTCGGGTATTGCAAGTCCCCCAGCTCACTCGTTGGATACAGGCGCACGGCGACGTCGGTGCCCAGCACATCGAAGCGATTGTCGTACGCCGAAATCCCGGGATAGACAAGGACATTCACCGTGAGGCGATTCGCGACGGTCTTCAGCTCCTCGAGGCGCAGCTGCACGATGGTCGCATCGCCCCCGCCCTGGCTCAGGTCCAGTGGGGGAAGCGGGGCCTCCGCTTCCTGCAGCTGGTGGACGCCGACTAGCGATAGGGCGTAGGTGGCGATGATGGCCAGCACAATGCTCACACCGATCGCAATGCGCGGTCTCGACGGTTTTGGCCTCTGGGGTGGCGCGGGCGGAGGCGGCGGCGGGGGCGGCGGAGGCAGTGCCGCCTCGTCCACCGCCGACGGCTCAGCCGGTCCCGCCTCGTCCACCGTCGGCGGCTCGGCCGGTGCCGGCTGAACCTCGGTGGTCATCGGTCGCCGCCGCGAGCAATAGCACGCAGCGGGGGATCCGCTGCTTGCTGGGACCGGACTGTGACGGGCTGGTGAGATCCAGCTTGGTGAGGCGACACTGGTCAGATGCTAGCGAACAGCCGTGCTGACCGCAGCGGCGAATTCCCTCGTCCAGATAGGTATTGGGCTTCCGTCACCTGCCGGCCATCCATCGTTAACCTGCCGGACGGCGGATTCGCGGGGACACCGGGAAGCGATGCGCTGTGGCGTTGCTAGCCGGACGCCCGTCACACCACGCAGCGAAATCCGATGTGGGTCGTCGCGGTGTCCTGCGACTGCGGCGACCGCGCGGCCGGCCGGTAGCGGTGGCAGTACTCCGGCGCGCACAAATGCGAACCGCCCTTCAGCGTCTGGTTGACGGTCGGATCCGCCGGACCCGATGGCGCGCAACAGGCTTTCGGCGGCTGATCGAGCCGGTGGTGTGCGGAAAACTCGGTGGCGGTCCACTCCCAGACGTTGCCGATCATGTCGAGCAGGCCGAAGCCGTTGGGCGGAAACGTCCCCACCGGCGACGTTCCCACCCAGCCGAGCGCACCGTCGTTGCGGTACGGGAAACTGCCCTGCCAAGTGTTGGCCATCAGCCGGCCTTCGGGGTTCGCCTCATCCCCCCACGAGTAGGTCGCCGCGCTTCCACCGCGCGCCGCGTACTCCCACTCGGCTTCGGTCGGCAGCCGCCGGCCGGCCCAGCGCGCGTACGCCGCGGCGTCCGGGTATGCCACCTGCACGACCGGGTGATCGGCCCTGTCCGCGATGTCGCTGCCCGGACCGAAGGGATGTCGCCAGTGAGCGCCCGGCACCCAGTCCCACCATTGCCGCCAGTCACGTAGATCGACCGGCCCCCGGCTCGGACGGAAGACCATGGCGCCCGGACACAGGTCCTTGGGATCCGCTCCCGGGTAAAGCGCCGGGTCGATCTGCTGCTCGGCAATCGTCACATAGCCTGTGGCGGAAACGAATTCGGCGAATTGCGCATTGGTCACCGGGTGCCGCTCGACCGCGAATGCTGCCACGGTCACGGTATGGATGGGCGCCTCTTCGGGGTAGAAGCTCGTCGAGCCCATGCGGAAGGATCCGCCCGGCACGTCGACCAGCTCGGTTGGCACCCCTTCAGGGTAGGACGGCCGTCATGCGACGCGGTTTAGTCCGATTGTCGGTACCACGTGACCATGTACAGGGCCATCGCCCCGACCAGCGCTATCAGCACCCATATGACGAGGGCCTGGTCGATCCACGCGCCCGGCGGTGGCGAGCCGGGAAGGAAGTTGCGGATGGGGATGACCGCGAAGAGCATGGCGGCGAACCACGTCACGAACGGTGGCACGAACTTCCTTCTGCCCAAAGCGATTTGAATGGCCACCGCAAACGCCAGGGTGGGTAGGGCGAAGAGGACCAGGCAGATGCCCAGGTCGAAGATCAGTGGCCCCTTGGCCCGGTGCAGCGTGATGATCACGTTGTCGGCGCGCTCGGATTCTTGGCTGGCTTCGCCGACTCGTTGGACGTTGACGTCCCAGCCGTCCAACGCCCCGGTCACTTCCACGCGGGCGGGTATGTATTGGCGGGCGTCGCCCTGGCCGACCAGCACCTCGGCGGACATCGTGTCGGTGCTGTAGGAGTCGAACGGCCAGTTATTGGGATCGCCGTGCGCCTCGATCGTGGTGGCGACCTGCGCCGGCGACTTGCCCGCCGGGTACTGCAGGTCTCCCAGGTCGTTCGCGGGGTCCATGCGCACCGCGGTGTCGGTCTTGAGCACATCGAGGCGTTTGTCGAACATCGAATCCTCGGGGATCACGAGCACCTTGACCGTGAGGCGATTCGCGACGGCATCCAGCTTTTCGAGGCGCACCAAGACGATCGTGTCGTTGGTGGCATTCAGGTCCGGCGCCTTGAGCGGTCCCGCCGATTTGGACAGCAGGTGGACGCCGAACAGTGACAATGCGTAAACGAGCATAAAAGCGACGACGATTCCGACGGCGACTACTGCCCGCCGCCCCCGCTTTGGCGCTTCCGGCGGTGCCGCGGGCGGCTGCGCCGGCGGTTGCCCCGGCGGCCCCGGGGGCGTCGTGGGCGGCGGCGTTGGTGGAGCGTGATGGGTCATCGGTCAACACCTCCGTGGGGCGCGCGGATGCTCGGCGAGGGGCGCACGACGACAGATCGTAGCGAACCGGCACCGCCTGGGAGGCGACATCGAAATTTCGTCATTAAAGCCAATTTCCGCCACCCCGCCGAACGCCCGTTCGCCACTCAGCGAAACCTGCTTGGGTTGGCAACGGGGGCAAGGGTAGACGACCCGTTCACCCGTTGTTGGTTTCCCTGTTAATTCGATAGCTGTAAATGTCGACGTACACCGAGCTCGTCGCAGACGCCGGGCGCCACCGAAGTTGCAGACCACCATCGCCTGGAGGCAATCGACGTGAAGCACAAGCGATCAGCTGCGGCCATGAGTTTGCTGGCTGCCGCTGCCACGTTGGTCTCGGCGGCATGCAGCAACTCGCACGCCACCCTGGCCTATGCCACCGGGGCCAAGGTGGACTGCGGCGGCAAGCAGACCCTGGCGGCCAGCGGCTCGACCGCGCAGGCCAACGCGATGACGAAGTTCATCGACGCCTACCACAAGGCTTGCTCCGGGCAGACCCTCAACTACACCGCCAACGGCTCGGGCGCCGGCATCAGCGACTTCCTCGCCGGCAAAACCGATTTCGGCGGATCGGACACACCACTGTCCGGCGACCAATACGGTGCCGCCAAGCAACGATGCGGCGGCGCCGACGCCTGGAACCTGCCGGTGGTGTTCGGACCGATGGCCATCACCTACAACCTGAGCGCCGTCGACTCTTTGGTGCTCGACGCGCCCACGCTGGCCAAGATCTTCAACGGCACCATCACGCGCTGGGATGACCCGGCTCTCACCTCGCTCAACGCCTCCATGCCGTCCGAGGACATCCGCGTCATCTACCGCAGCGACGCGTCCGGCACCACCTACAACTTCCAGTCCTACCTGCAGGCCGCGTCGGCGGGAGTCTGGAACAAAGGCGTGAGCAAGATGTTCACCGGCGGCGTCGGCACCGGGGCAGAGGGTAACAAAGGCACCGCTGCGCTGGTGAAGACCACCGAGGGCGCGATCAGCTACAACGAATTGTCATTCGCGCTCCAGCAAGGGCTTTACGCCGCCGACATCAAAACCCCGGCCAGCCGCAGGTCGTTACGCCCGGTGCGGATCGGCACCGACACGGTCGGCAAGACGATCAAGGGCGCGAAGATCACCGGCAACGGCAACGACCTCGTGCTCGACCTTTCGTCCTTCTACAACCCGGCCCAACCCGATGTCTACCCGATCGTCTTGGCCACCTACGAGATCGTCTGCTCCAAATACCCCACCGCCGACGTGGCCCAGGCGGTCAAGGCGTTCTTACAGGCCGCGATCGGACCCGGCCAGGTCGACCTGAACAGAATCGGCTACATCCCGCTGTCCGCCGACTTCCAGGCGAGGGTCTCGACCGCCGTCGACGCCATCAGCTCTGCGGGCGCACCGGTCGCGGAGCAGTAGGGATCAGGTTTTCTTCGGCCGCTTTCGATCACGGTTTCGCCACCAGGCGATCAGAAACAGGGTCATCGCGGCATCATTTCAGGGTATGACGACAGCGAATTGCTGCATCACTGCGGATTTCGCCGCGTCGAAGCCGGATGCACCCGCGGGCCCCTCCAAATGGATGGCCACCAGGTATGCCTTGGTGTTCGTCCAGATGTGGGTGAGGCGGTCGGCGAAGTCGACCGCCCCGGGCCCGGTGCCGCTGAGTAGCTGGCTGCTGTAGCCGCAAAACTGTGCCGCCTCGACGGTGACTCTGACGCCCGGCTTGGCGATGCGCAGGTCGCTGGCGTAGCGCAAGAACGCCCCGCCCGCATCGAGTTCCGTCGGCGTGATGGTCACCCGCACGGACATGCCGTCGGGCCCGGTCGCCGTCATGGCCAGGTCCCCGCTGGCGCGGGCGGAACTGAAGCCGTCCGGCACATGGAACATGATCTTCGGCGCCACCGGATCGGATACGGAAGCCATGGCCAAGCGACCACTGAAGGGCGGCTGGGGAAAGCACACCATGGCGTTGGGTGGGATGTGCTGAGGCAGTGTGGTTTCGACGCCCGGTATCGTCTCGGCCGGGTCGGACGGTGTCGATGCGGCAGAGCTTGTCGACGAAACCGTCCCGCCGGTCCGGATGGCGGTGCCGCCCGTGGTTTTCTCGCAGCCCACGGTTACGCCCGCCCAGGCACAGAGCAGGGCCGTCAAGCCGAGTACCGCGCACTTGGACCGCCCCACCCGTTCAGTCGCGCGAAAATGCAAGCGCGAGTTCCCTTTCCACGTCTTCATATGGCCTGCCCGAGAGGTCGACAGTGACCTGGGCGATGCTGCCGCCGGTGAACGCGAACGGCGCCTTGTAGCGGCTGGACACCGCCGAACCGCCGTTGCGCCCGACGGTGATGCCCGCGCCCGCCAAGCCGAACGTTCCCGGGTGACTCGTCACGCCGGCGAGCGTGCCGACCACGGTGTCGTCAATGAACAGCGTGGCGTCACCGACCGGCGTGTGGCTGTTCTCCACCGTTCCCGTGCGCTCGTAGCGAACACCGAACACATGGCGGCCCAGCGGCACGGGGCCGGACGAGGAAACCAACTGCTGGCGCTCACCGAGGAAGTTGTAGACGTAGTGCAGTCGCCCGTCCTGGATGAACAGGACGTGCCCGCCGTGGCCGCCGCCCTGCTTGAACAGCACGCCCTCGGCGCCGGTGGTATCCACGGTCACGTCGGCCAGCACGGCGAACGAGCGGCCGCGGATTTCGACGGCGGCGCCAATGCCGACGTCCGCGCAGTCGGGATAGTAGACGTAGCTTGGCAATTCGCCGACCAGATAAGGCCGCGACCTGGTCAGCGTTTCCATGAGGTTCAGATCGGCCAACGGCAGACCGTTGTACTTGGCGGCCTCGGAGAACCACAGCGCCTTTAGCTCTTCGAGTTTGTCGGGTTGCTCGGCGGCCAGGTCTTGGCACTGGCTGCGGTCGGCCTCGATGTGAAACAGCTCCCAGCGATCGGCGTCGAAATGCGACCACCCGGCCGGCGTGGCGGCGTGCACGGTGTTGGCAAACCAGCCCTGATGCCAGATCCCGCGGGTGCCCAGCATGGTGTAGAACTGCGTCTGCTTGCCGGTGTCGGCGTTCGGATCTTCAATGGCCGCTTTGAAACTCACACCGTCCAGCGGTTTCTGCGCGATACCCTTGACGGTTTCCGGCGGCGTCATGCCCAGCAACTCGTAGACGGTCGGCGTGATGTCGGAAACGTTGACATAGTTGTCGCGAACCTCGCCGTGCGCGGCAATACCGTTGGGCCACGAGATGATTCCCGTGTCGGCGATCCCGCCCTCATGGGAGGCATAGCGCTTGTACAGCTTGTAGGGCGTGTTGAAGGCCATCGCCCATCCGATCGGGTAATGGTTGTAGGTCTCCGGCCCGCCGAGGTGGTCGAAGAGCTTCATGCTCTCTTCGACGGTGTCGATGTAGCCGTTGAAGAACTTGCCCTCGTTCACCGATCCGTTGGGCCCGCCCTCGCCGCTGGCGCCGTTGTCGGAGATCACCACGATGATGGTGTTGTCCAGCTGACCGGACTCCTCGAGATAGTCCAGGATTCGGCCGATCTGGGCGTCGGTGTAGCTCAGGAAGCCGGCGAACACCTCGGCCATCCGCGAAAACAGTCTCTTCTCTTCGTCGTTGAGGGAGTCCCACGGCCGCACCGTGTCCTGCAGCGGCCACGGTTCGCCGTTGGGCCCCTTGACATCCAGATACGGGTTCACCGGCGAGAGTTCGGTGTCCTGCGGAACGATCCCGATCGACTTCTGCTTTTCCAGCACGATCTCGCGGTAGCGCTCGTAGCCCATGTCGAACCGGCCCGCGTATTTGTCCGCCCACTCTTTGAAGACGTGGTGCGGCGCATGCCCGGCGCCGGGGCACACATAGCTGAACCATGGCTTGTCCGGCGCGATCACCTTGGCATCCCGGATGAACTCGATCGTCTTGTCGGCGATGTCCTTCGACAGGTGATAGCCGTCTTCCGGTGTGCCCGGCGGACTTACCGGGTGGTTGTCGTACACCAGGTCGGGATACCACTGGTCGGTCTCGCCGCCCATGAAACCGTAGAACCGCTCGAAGCCACGCGAGGTCGGCCAGTGCCGTTTGGTCGACGCCAGATTGGACTCCTCGAGCGGCGTCAGGTGCCACTTGCCGACGCAATAGGTGTTGTAACCGCGTTCGGCGAGCACCTCGGAGATCAGCGCGGTGTCGGCGGGGATCCGTCCGTTGCAGTTGGGGAACCCGTCGGTGAATTCTTCGATGGTGGCCATGCCGACGGTGGTGGCGTTGCGCCCGGTCAGCAGCGACGCCCGGGTCGGCGAGCACAGCGCGGTGGTGTGAAATTGCGACAATCGCACGCCGCGCTCGGCTATCCGCGTCATGGCGGGCATGTCGACCAGGCCGCCGAAGCAGTCCCAGGTCGCAATGCCGGTGTCGTCCCAGACCAGATAAAGGATGTTCGGTGAGCTGTCGGGCGCCGTCGGCGCCGCGTAGGGACCCCAGTCCGGCTCCGAATCGCGAATGTCGAGCTCGATCTTGCCCTTGAATTCTGCCGCCATCGCCAGCCTTAACTCCCGTGTTGGACCTACCGAACGTCCGTGGATATTACACGCGTGAGGTATAAGCCAGCTGAGGATTCAACGCCGCGAGCGTGAACTGGCGGCTTTGAGTGTGAACTGAGGGTCGAGGAACGGCGATTTTCCCGCCCGGGCCGCACCCTCAACTCCCAGAATGCACAATCGCGGCCGTTACTTGGCCTTCACTTGGCCTTCTCTAGGATCTCCACGAGCCGCCAGCGTTTGGTGGCCGACGTCGGACGCGTCTCCATCAGCGAGACGCGGTCGCCGATGCCGGCGACGCTGTTCTCGTCATGGGCCTTGACCTTTTTGGTGGTACGGATGATCTTGCCGTACAACGGGTGACGCATGCGGTCTTCCAGCTCGACCACGATGGTCTTCTGCATCTTGTCACTCACGACGTAACCGATGCGCATCTTGCGCCGGCCACGCGTTTTCGGAGTGCTCGGGGTGTGCTTGGGACCCCTATCCCCCGCCTTGGGAGCGGCCTGCTTGGTGGCGGCTCTCGGCGCCGCCTTCGCAGCCTTGGGGGCGGCCTTCGCCGCGGCCTTCGCTTCTGCCATCACGAATCCTTAACGTCGGTGCCATCGGGCCCGGATGCCAGGCCCAGTTCTCGTTCACGCAGCACGGTGTAGACCCGCGCGATTTCCTGACGCACCGTGCGCAGCCGGCGGTTGTTGTTGAGCTGTCCGGTCGCCGTCTGGAAGCGCAGGTTGAACAGCTCCTCCTTGGATTCGCGCACGCGCTCGGTCAGCTCCTCGTCGGTGAGCTCGCGCAGTTCGCCCGACGAAATTCCCAGTGCCATCAGAACTGATCCTCTCGCGTCACGATGCGTGCCTTGATCGGCAACTTGTGGATTGCCCTGGTGAGCGCCTCGCGGGCCACCGATTCGGTGGGGTAGCTGAGCTCGAACAGCACCCGGCCCGGCTTGACGTTGACCACCCACCACTCCGGGGAGCCCTTACCGGAACCCATCCGGGTTTCCGCGGGCTTCTTGGTCAGCGGGCGGTCGGGGAAGACATTGATCCACACCTTGCCGCCACGCTTGATGTGCCGGTTGATGGCGATACGCGCCGCCTCGATCTGCCGGTTGGTGACGTACGCGTGCTCAAGGGCCTGGATGCCATAGTCGCCGAAGTTCACCGACGTGCCGCCACTGGCGATGCCACGCTGGCGGGGATGGTGCTGCTTACGGTGCTTGACTTTGCGGGGAATCAACATGATTCAGCTCTCCGTGCTCTGCGGTTCGGGGGCGGGCGCGGCCTCACCCTCTGCCGCCGTCGCGGCATTTTCCTCGGCGCCCGCGGCCCGTCCAGCCTCGGTGCTGGTCGCCGTGGTACCCGACGCGCCGCTGCGGCGCGGACGCGTGCCCGACGGCCGCTCGCGGCGCGGACGGTCGTTGCCCGCCGGGGCGGCGGCCGCCAATTCGCGTTTGCCTCCGACGATGTCGCCCTTGTAGATCCACACCTTCACGCCGATCCGGCCGAAGGTGGTCTTGGCCTCGTACAGGCCGTAGTCGATGTCGGCGCGCAGGGTGTGCAGCGGGACCCGGCCCTCGCGGTAGAACTCCGAGCGGCTCATCTCGGCGCCGCCGAGGCGGCCGGAGCACTGCACCCGGATGCCCTTGACGTTGGGCTGGCGCATCGCCGACTGAATGGCCTTGCGCATCGCGCGGCGAAACGCCACCCGGTTGCTCAGTTGCTCGGCGACGCCCTGGGCCACCAATTGTGCTTGCGCTTCCGGGTTTTTGACCTCAAGGATGTTGAGCTGGACCTGCTTGCCGGTCAGCTTTTCCAGGTCGGCCCGGATCCGGTCGGCCTCGGTGCCGCGTCGGCCGATGACGATGCCGGGACGCGCGGTGTGGATGTCCACCCGGACCCGGTCGCGGGTGCGCTCGATCTCCACGTCGGCGATCCCGGCGCGCTCCAGGCCGCTGGACAGCAGCCGACGGATCGCGACGTCTTCCTTGACGTACTCGGCGTACTGCTTGTCGGCATACCAGCGAGACTTCCAGTCGGTCGTGATACCCAGCCGGAAGCCGTGCGGATTGATCTTCTGGCCCACTAGTCCGAGCCCCCCTTCGGTTCAGAAGTCTCAGAAGGCTTTTCGGGCGCCTTCTTGGCCGGCGCCTTCTTGGCGGCCGCGGTCTTGGCGGCCGCGGTCTTGGCGGGCGCCTTCTTGGCCGGCGCCTTGGTGGCCGGCGCCTTGGTGGCCTCGGCCTTGACTGCGGCCTTCTTGGCCGGTGCCTTCGCGGCGGCCTTGCTGGCCTCGGCGCGACGCGCCCTCGTCGACTTCGCCGACCGCGAATCCTTCGCCGGCCGGCTTTCCACCACGACCGTGATGTGGCTGGTGCGCTTGCGGATCCGGAACGCGCGGCCCTGGGCGCGCGGACGGATGCGCTTGGCGGTCGGTCCCTCGTCGGCGTAGACCGTGGCGACCACCAGGGTCGCCGGGTCCAGGCCATTGTTGTTCTGGGCGTTGGCCGCGGCGCTGGCAATCACCTTGGCCACCGGCTCGCTGGCGGCCTGCGGCGCCCAGCGCAGAATGTCGAGCGCGTCGGCCACCGACCTGCCACGCACCAGGTCGATCACCCGGCGCGCCTTTCTCGGCGACACCCGCACAAACCGCGCCTTTGCGACGACCGTCGGAAATTCAGTGGTGGTCATCGCCGTTTGGCCTTCCGGTCGTCCTTGATGTGCCCCTTGAAGGTGCGCGTGGGTGCGAACTCACCAAGCTTGTGACCCACCATCGCCTCGGTGACGAAAACCGGGACGTGCTTGCGTCCGTCGTGCACCGCAAAGGTGTGGCCGATGAAGTCCGGAATGATCGTCGAACGGCGCGACCAGGTCTTGATGACCTGCTTGCTGTTCTTCTCGTTCTGTACGTCGACCTTCTTGAGCAGGTGGTCGTCGACGAACGGACCCTTCTTCAGGCTGCGTGGCATGTGCTACTCCTCGACTTCCTAGCGCGAGTGCTTCTTGCCGGTGCGCCGGCGTCGGACGATGAGCTTGTTACTTTGCTTGTTCGGATGGCGGGTGCGCCCTTCCTTCTTGCCCCACGGGCTGACCGGATGACGGCCACCCGAGGTCTTACCCTCGCCGCCGCCGTGCGGGTGATCGACCGGGTTCATGACCACACCGCGGACCGACGGGCGCTTGCCCTTCCACCGCATCCGACCGGCCTTGCCCCAGTTGATGTTTGCCTGCTCGGCGTTGCCCACCTCGCCGACCGTTGCGCGGCAGCGCACGTCGACGCGGCGGATCTCACCGCTGGGCATCCGCAGCGACGCGTAGCTGCCCTCCTTGCCGAGCAGCTGGATGCTCGACCCGGCCGACCGCGCGAGTTTGGCGCCACCACCCGGCCGCAGCTCCACGGCGTGGATCAAGGTACCCGCCGGGATGTTGCGCATCGGCAGGTTGTTGCCCGGCTTGATGTCGGCGTTGGCGCCCGACTCCACCACATCGCCCTGCGAGAGCCCCTGTGGCGCAACGATGTAGCGCTTCTCGCCATCCAGGAAGTGCAGCAACGCGATGTTCGCGGTGCGGTTCGGGTCGTACTCGATGTGCGCAACCTTGGCGTTGACACCGTCTTTGTCGTTGCGGCGGAAGTCGATCACCCGGTAGGCGCGCTTGTGTCCACCGCCCTGGTGACGGGTGGTGATGCGCCCGTGCGCATTCCGGCCGCCCTTGCTGTGCAGCGGGCGCACCAGCGACTTCTCCGGCTCCGTCCGAGTGATCTCGGCGAAGTCGGATACGCTCGCGCCGCGACGACCCGGGGTCGTCGGCTTGTACTTACGAATTGCCATGTCTAATCAAATCTCTCTCTCGCGCCCGGCTAGGCCGGTGCTCCGAAAAGGTCGATTGGCTTGCTACCCGGCGCCAGCCTGACGATCGCGCGCTTGGTGTCCTTGCGCTTGCCGAATCCGCTCCGGGTCCGCTTGCGCTTGCCCTGTCGGTTCAAGGTGTTCACCGATGCGACCTTGACGGAAAAGATCTTCTCGACTGCGATCTTGATCTGGGTCTTGTTCGAATCGGGGTGCACCACAAAGGTGTACACATTGTCATCGAGCAGCGAGTAGGACTTCTCCGAGATGACCGGAGCCAGGATGATGTCGCGGGGGTCAGTGATGGTCGCCATCAGGCCGAAACCTCCTCGGCGCTCGTCGTTTTGGCGGTGTTGGCCGCAATGTAGGCGTTGAGCGCCTCGACGCTGAACACCACGTCATCGGAGCGCAGCACGTCATAGGTGTTGAGCTGGTCGGGCGCCAGGACGTGCACACCGGGGAGGTTGCGCACGCTCTTGGAACCGGTCTCGTCGGTGCGGCCGATGACCACCAGCACCTGCTTGCGATCGGTCAGGGTGCCCAGAAATGCCCTGGCGTTCTTGGTCGAAGGGGTCTGGCCCGCGACCAATTCGGTGACCGCGTGGATGCGTCCGTTGCGCGCCCGGTCCGACAGCGCCCCCCGCAACGCGGCGGCGATCATCTTCTTGGGCGTGCGCTGGCTGTAGTCGCGCGGCTTGGGACCGTGCACGACGCCACCGCCGGTGAACTGCGGCGCCCGCGTCGAACCCTGCCGGGCACGACCGGTTCCCTTCTGCCGGTACGGCTTGCGGCCACCGCCACGGACCTCGCCGCGCGTCTTCGTCGAGTGCGTACCCTGGCGGGCCGCCGCGCGCTGCGCGGTGACGACCTGGTGCATCAGCGCCACATTGGCCTCGACATCGAACAACTCGGCCGGCAGCGCGACGGAGCCGTCGACCTTGCCGTCCGGCGTCTTGACGTCGATCTTGAGGGCGTTCTTGGCTGCCATTACTTCTCACCTCGTTTGATCGCGCTGCGAACCATCACGAGTCCGCCGGTGCGGCCGGGGACCGCACCTTTGATCAGCAGCACGCCGTTCTCGGTATCGACCTTGTGCACCAACAGGTTCTGAACGGTCACCCGATCGTTGCCCATCCGGCCGGCCATCCGGGTGCCCTTGAAGACCCGCGCCGGAGTGGCGCAGCCGCCGATGGAACCCGGACGGCGGTGCACCGCCTGGGCGCCGTGACTGGCGCCCTGGCCGCGGAAGCCGTGCCGCTTCATGGTGCCGGCGAAGCCCTTGCCCTTGGAGGTGCCGGTCACGTCGACATAGCTGCCGTCCGCGAAGATCTCAGCCGTCAGCTCCTGGCCGACCTGGTATTCGGCCGCGGCGTCCGCGTTGTCCAGGCGCAGTTCGGCCAGGTAGCGGCGTGGGTTGACACCCGCGGCGGTGTACTGGCCGGTCACCGGCTTGTTGACCTTGCGCGGGCTGATCTCGCCGTAGGCCAACTGAACGGCGCTGTAGCCGTCGTGCTCCGGGGTGCGAATGCGCGTTACCACGTTCGGCCCGGCCTTGACCACCGTCACCGGCACGACTCGGTTGTTTTCGTCGAATACCTGCGTCATGCCCAGCTTGGTGCCCAGAATGCCCCTTCTCGCCATTGTTCTGGAATCTCCTACTGGATGTTGACGTCGACACTGGCCGGAAGATCGATGCGCATCAGAGCGTCAACGGTCTTCGGCGTGGGATCGAGGATGTCGATCAACCGCTTGTGGGTGCGCATCTCGAAGTGCTCCCGCGAGTCCTTGTACTTATGCGGGGAGCGGATGACGCAATACACGTTCTTCTCGGTCGGCAGCGGCACCGGACCTACGACGCTGGCACCCGTGCGGACGACGGTCTCGACGATCTTGCGCGCCGAGGCGTCGATGGCCTCATGGTCGTAGGCCTTAAGCCTGATGCGGATCTTCTGTCCCGCCACGCTTCTCCTACCCTCACTCCTCTTGAGGCCCGTGTCCGGGCCTGGTGTCCCCGGCGCGCCGATCGGCCCGGCCGTTGTTGGGCCGATCGAGCGTCGCGCCGGATACTGCGCCGCTGTTTACCTGTCGTGGTCCACCGGCCCCCGCGGTCGGGCGTGTCACCCTTACGCAGCCTCGTTCGCGACCGAAATTAGTCGCGTTCCAAGGTTGGGACCGGACGCGCCCGGTTGGGCGCTGGTCGTATGCCCGGCCAGGCGCAAACCTGGCGCAAGGCAACCTGAACAGTATGCCTCAGATCAACGGATGGGCCAAATCTCTGCGGCCTGCGCTTTCGAGGCCCCCGACCCACCTATCGACCTGCCAATCGACCCACCTATCGACCAGTCCAGCGACGCGGTACCAACCTCTGCGCCCATCGGCGCCGAGTCTGCGCTGACGGCGTCGAAACTGCGCTCAGAGCGCGGCTGCCGGTCGTCCGGTAGCGCTGGGCGCAGTCTCGATGGCTCGGTTGCCGGCACGACGGGCGCGGGCCACGCAAGCCTAGCGCCTCAGGCACCTGCCGATTCGATACTCGATGCGCTGGCTCGATGTTGCGCGCGCTGAACGTGGAGGAAGCCGTCGACGGCCGCGCGCACGCACTCGCCGTAGTCGAAATCGGGCAAGGTCGACAGGCGTCCCAGCACCAGCGGGCCGATCAGCAGCGCGATGGCCCGCGACCGGTCGACCTCACCCAATTCCGCGGCCTCCGGGCTATTGAATATCGCGTCGAATGGCGCCGCGTACTGCTGGGCGATGCGCTCCCGCAGGGTGGTGATCGACGCGCTGTCGGCGGCGCGGGTGCCACGAGGTTCTGGCAACCCTTCCAGGTCGCGGCCCAGGGCCAACCAGGACATGGCCGCCATCATGGCGGGAGCCTGCGCCACGGCTTCGGCCTGGGCCAGCAGCAACGCGATCAGCCGATCCCGCAGTGAGCCCTCGGCCGGCGGCATCGGTGCCGGCGGGATAACGTTGTTGAACGCCGCCGCCAGCAAATCATTTCCGCTCGGGAAGTGGCGATACAGGGTGGCTCTCGCCACATTGGCGCTTCGGGTGACCGCATCGACGGTCACCGCACTGGGACCCCCGGAACGCAGCAACGCGGCGGCGGCCTCGAGCAAGCGGGCCCGGGACCGCGCCGGACGGGGATCGGTAGTGCCACCGGTAATTGTGAGCATCCCTCTCTGTTTCAGAACAAGACTATCGGTCTATTTACAAGACTGTTAGTCTCAAAACTTCGGTACGCCGCCGAAGGGGGGGCGCGTCTCATGGTCGAAATCGTGGTCGGGCGTGATCAGCGTACTGATGCGACGGGGGCCGGTCTTAGCGCCCGCGCCCGGAACTGGATCCTGGCCGTCGCCTGCATGGGCGTCGCGCTGGTCATCGCGTCGATGACGGCGTTGAACACCGCGCTGGGGGACCTCGCGGTCGCCACCTCGGCGACCCAGTCGCAGCTGACCTGGGTTATCGACGGTTACACCGTCGCGCTGGCGTGCTTGCTGCTACCCGCCGGGGCGATCGGGGACCGCTATGGCAGGCGGGGCGCGCTGCTCATCGGTTTGGTGGTTTTCGCGCTCGGCTCGGTTACGCCGGCGCTATTGCACAGCCCGGTGCAGATCATCGCGGGCCGGGTGGTGGCCGGTGTCGGTGCCGCCTTCGTCATGCCCGCGACGCTCTCGCTGCTGACCGTGGCCTATCCAAAAGGGGAACGCCTCAAGGCAGTCGGCATCTGGGCCGGTACGGCCGGTTCCGGCGCGGTCCTGGGCATGCTCGGTTCCGGTCTGCTGCTTCGCTTTTGGGACTGGCACGCGATCTTCTGGTCACTGGGCATCGGCGGCCTGGCGATCTTCGTCATGGCGTGCACCATCTCATCGTCGCGCGACCACGACGCCCCCCGAATCGATTGGCTGGGTGCCGTCCTGATCGGCGCGGCCGTCGCGATCGCGGTAGCGGCGATCCTGCAAGCTCCCGATCGCGGCTGGACCGATCCCCTGGTCTGGGGCGGGATCGTCGCGGGCGCGATCCTCGCCGTCGTGTTCGGCGTGGTCGAACTCCGGAAGAGCAGCCCCCTCCTGGACGTACGGCTGTTCGGTGACCCCAGTTTTGCCACCGGCGTGGCAACGCTCGTCATCCTGTTCGGCGCGACCTTTGGCTTTTTCTATGTCGGCATCCAGTACGTGCAGCAGATCATGGGCTATTCGCCCCTGACGACGGCGATGGCGTTCGGCCCATTCATCGGGCCGCTGGGCATTTTCTCGGCGTTGTCGTTCTGGTACGTACCGAAGCTGGGCCTGCGGCTGGTGCTACTTCTTGGCACGCTGCTGATGGCGGTCGGCTTTGCGTGCATGCGGACACTTGACCTGCACTCCACCTTTGTCGATCTGGCCTGGCCCTCGTTGATACTCAGCACGGGCATCGGCTTCTGCACCGCACCGACGACGTTCGCGATCATGGGTGCGGTTCCGGACCAAAAACAAGGAGTCGCGTCCGCGGTAAATGACACGTCGCGGGAGGTGGGCGGGGCGCTGGGGATCGCCGTGGCCGGCTCGATACTGGCCGGACGCTATTCCCACGAGCTGGTGCCGCGGTTGGCGGGCTTCCCCGCACAGGTTCGCGGCCCGGCGACCGGCTCGCTGGCCAAGGCGGTGGAGGTGGCCGACAAGCTGGGTCCGCAGGGCGCCCGGCTGGCCGAGGTCAGCAAAGCGGCGTTCCTGACGGCCATGCACGCGTCGCTGATGGTGTTGGCCGTGATCGTTGCCGTCGCCGCGGTCCTGATCGTGCTGTGGGCCCCGGGACGGGACGGACAACAGCTAAGCTTGGTACGCCGGATCGTCACCGGCCCAGGTAACCGGCCAGGATCTGCGGGTTGAAGATCAGCTGAAAAGGCCCCGAGGGCCCCGAATGGCCTATACGATCCGGTTAAGCGGAATTCGTTGCCGGGGGGACGGATGATGTGACCCTATCCGGGGGAGCGGAATGTCATATGTGATCGCAGCGCCGGCGTACGTGGAGGCTGCAGCTACGGATCTGGCGAATATCGGATCCGCGATCAGTGACGCCAACTCCGCGGCGTTGGTTCCGGCATCGAGCGTGCTACCGGCGGGTGCTGACGAGGTATCGGCGGGCATCGCGTCGCTGTTTGAGGCGCACGCCCAGGTCTATCAGGCGCTCAGCGCCGCGGCGCAGGCCTTCCACATCCAGTTTGTCCAGCTGATGAGCACCGGTGCGGAGCAATACGCCCTCACCGAGGCCGCCAACGCCAGCCCCCTGCAAACGGTCCAAAATCTGCTGACTGGAGGGAGTGCCCCCGGTCAGGCCTTACAGGCCGCGCAACCGCTGTTGGGCGGCGCGGCGTCGGTGGGTTCGGCGGCAGCAAGTGTGCCGACGTCGATGGCGGGGCTGGCGGGTGGTTCGGCGCCGGCCGCATCGGTGGCGCCGTTTGCGACGACGGTTTCGCCGGCGATGGCGGCGCCGGCCGCGTTCGCCTCGACCAGTACGCCCGCCGCGGCGGCGACGGTGGGCGCGCCGGCGACGCCGATGCAGGCGCCCACGCCGGCCTATGCTCCGGCGGCGGTGGTACCGGCACTGACGCCGCTGACCGGCACGCCGGTAGCGGCGCTGTCGACCATGTCGGCGGAAGCGCCGGAGTTCACTCCCGCAGCGGCCTCGCCGCTGGCCGCCACGCCGATAGCGGCGGCGCCGCAGGCATCGTCGGCGGCGTATACCCCGGCAACGCCCCCCTATTCGCCGGCAACGGGAGGGTCCGCGGAATCGTCCAGGCAGCAGTCGGCGGCGACGGCGGAGCAGGTCGAAATGCCGTCCTACTCGGCCTAATTCACTTCAACGAATTCTGACGCGCGGTGCCCGAGCATCACGATGGTTGCGTGCGGCCCGCGGCTGGTGACCGCGGGCAGGATGGAACCGTCTATCACCCAAAGGTTTTCGATGCCGCGAACCCGGCATCGATGGTCGACGACGGCGCGCGGGTCACCGTCGCCGCCCATCGGAGCGCTGCCACAAAGGTGTTGGGATGTCGACCACACCGGTGATCCGACATGCGTCGCCGCACCGGCCAATTCGCGGGCCAATTCGCTACCCCGGCGCAGCGCCGCGACATCGTCGGGCTCGCTGTCGTAGCGGTGCTCGATTCGCGGCGGCACGCCCGGATCGGACGAGACCAGCGTGATGCGCCCGCGTGCCCGGGGCCGCATGAGTGCCACCCCGATGTGCGGCCAGTCGGGGTGCCCGGCGGTGCCGTCGCCGGTCATCGCGACGAAACCGCCCGTGTACGGCCGTATCTCAAGGCCGTCGGCGGTGGTGAGCACGACCTCCACCACGGGTCGCCCGGGGGCCACCGTCCAATTGGTCGGCAACACCCATTCCGGGTGATCGCTGCAATACCTGCCCACCGGCAGGGGCGCCACCACCGGCACGCCGACGGCCCGCAGCGTTGCTTCCGCGCCGATTCCGGACAGCATCAGCAGATGCGCCGACTCAATCGCACCGGCGCACAACACTATTCGGTCAGCGCGCAGCGTCATTGGGCCCTGCGGGCCGATCGCGTCGACACCCACCGCGGCGGTACCGGAGAAACGCAATCGCACCGCCCGCGTCTGTGCCAGCAATGTCAGATTAGATCGCCCCAGCGCCGGAATCAGAAATCCGGCACCGGATCCGGTGCGTATGCCGTCGACGATGTTGAGCGGGACGGCACCGAGACCCGAAACCGGCTCGGGCCCACAGTCATTGAGGTCGGCAATCCATTCGAACCCGGCCCGCTGGGCCGCGGCGATGAATCGTTCAGTGGTACCGGTCATTTCGTCGGTGCGACGCACCAGGATCGGGCCGGCATCGCCATGGGCGGGGCCGTCGAAGTCCAGGTCGGTCTCTATGGCGCGGAAGCTGTCCAGCACATCGGACCACGCCCAGCCGGGCAGCGCGGCTTGATCGAAGTCGCGCGGCAGGGCGCGACAGAAGTAGCCACCGTTGATCGCGCCCGAACCGCCGACCGTCGATCCGCGCACGATCGGGAGCGTGAGAGCGTGCCGGTCGGTGAGCCGGGTCAGATAACGCCGGGCCAACGGGCTGCCGACCCCGATCGGCAGTTGCAACCCATTGGCGGTCTGCGCCAGCAGCTCCGGATCGGAGAGCCCGGGCCCCGCCTCCAGGACGGTCACGGTGCGGCTGGGATCGGCGGAAAGACGTTCGGCCACAACCGATCCAGCACTGCCGGCGCCGACGATCAGCACATCGCTGTGCGAGACGGCCGCGGTCAAGGCGGTGGCTAGCTACGAATCTGCGGTTTGAGCGGGCGGAGGTTACGGTCGCGCAACACACCCCACCACAACCCGAGGCCATAGGCCAGGTCATCGACACGCTTGAGCAACAGGTAGGTCAGCGGCCCGATCGGCTCGGCGTCATCGCCGGTGGCATCCCGGCGGCGCAGCCAGTCCACCACGCCGTCCATGACGGCCGCGACCAACACGACCCGCCTGCAGTGACGCGACGTGATGGCCGCGAGCAATGCCACCGGCCAATAGTGCCGGCAAATGGCCGACGCCAACTGCAGCGCCGCCGACCACAGGCCGCGGGTCGCGATCACGACAACATCGGCGAGCGAAGTCTCGGCGCTGCGCATGGCCCGGGCGATTCGCCGCCCCGTCAGCAACGCGATCACGATCGATGCGAATCGGCCGACGCTGGTCCCCAGTGCCATCAGAATCCAGGCCATCAAGGCCCAGCCGGAGATCACCACCGGCGCCGTCTTGTCCGGGTGGCGCACGGACAGCGGCGCCGCCGAGCCGCCGTAAAATGCCTTGCGCGCCAGCCAATCCCGTAACTCGGTGCGGTGATCGTGGGCGACCAGAGCGATGGGCTCGTAGCGCAGCCGGGCGCCCGTTTCGACGAGCCGCCAGCACAGGTCGACGTCCTCGCCGGACTGCAGGGTCTCGTCGAACCCGCCGACGTCACCGATGGCCGAGCGGCGACAGATGATCGCCGCGCTGGGAACGTAGGACACGGTGCTGTGGGGCAACACCGGCGCTTCGCGCTCGCCGAGGTCCAGCGACGAGTGCACCGCCTCATAGCGGGCCACCAGATTCTCGTTCTGCGTCAAACCGACGATGCGTGGCGCGACAAGTGCGACGGTGGGATCGCAGAAGTGACCGAGCAGGGCTTCCAGCCAACCCCGGCGGGGCGTGACGTCGGAGTCCAGGAACGCGACGAAGTCGGTCGCGCAGGCGGCCAGCCCGGTGTTTCGTGCCGCCGCCGGACCCCTGCTCTGGGGATGGCGCAGGACCTCGATATCGCAGTGTGCGCCGACGAAGTCTTCGGGCTCGATGGGGGGAGACGAACCGTCGTCCACCACGATGACGCGCAATCCGCGCAGTGAGCTCACCAGGTGTCGCACACCGGAAACGTTGTTGCGCACCGGAATTACCACGGTCACGTCGCGGTACGACGGGCCGCCCGCGGGCCGGGGGTGGGCCACCGTGGCGTCCAGCAGGGTGCGGGCCAGTTGGGCACTGAGGTCGTCGCGAACCTTCAGCCGACCATCGGACAGCATGCCCTTGGCGGCGGGAGCCAGCTTCAACAGGCGGGTCGGCGAGCCACCGAGCAGGGCCGAGCCGTCTCCGAGCACCCGCACGCGACGATCGACCTGCACGGCGAACCCGTCCGGCAGCCGGGCCTGACTCATGTCAGCATCCCGTCGCGCCCGGGCAGCCACCGGACGACTCGACGGACACACTCGTCGACCATCTCCGCGAGGATGCGCTCGCCCTCGGCGGCGGTCGCGGTGGTCGGGTCCCCCAGTACGCCCACCCGGCTGACCGCCGCGACTCCGCCGTGGCGCATCGACGGGAGCAATTCGGGCAACGGCGCCCGGTTACCGGCGAGCCACCGATCGGTCAGCACATCGGCCGGCGAGATATGCAGCAACACCGATGTTTCCGTATGGCCGGCATGGGCATCGCCGCCGGCGGCAACGCACGGAGACCATCCGACATCTCGGCCTTCGGCACGCAGTTTGCGCACCGCGCTGCTCAACGCGCCGACGTTGCCGCCGTGGCCGTTGACGAAGACCAGGCGGTCTGCCCAGCAGGCGGCCGACCTGCCGTACTCGACCAGCAGCATCGTCAGCGCTTCGGTGCCGATGGAGATCGTTCCGGCGAAGTCTTGGTGCTCGCCGCTGGCGCCATAGGCGAGGGCCGGCGCCACCAACCACCCCTGCTCGAGGCGGGGCCCGAGACCGGCCACGGCGCCCCGGGCGACCGCAGTGGCGATCCGGGTGTCGGTGTCCAACGGCAGGTGCGGACCGTGTTGTTCGGTCGAACCCAGCGGGATCATTACCGACGGCGAGGTGCCTGATAGCTGGCTCGACGTCGCCGGTCCTAAGTCGCCGAGTAGGGGCACTGGCTGATGGTAGGCCGAATTCACCTGGCGTGCACCAATTGTTGTACGTTCAAACCAATTTTTTTCTGGCCCGTTCATCGGTTGGTCAAAATTCCCTCTCTTCCGTCACGGTTACCCCGCGAGCCCCACAAATTCGCGGTCTAATCCGGGGAAAGCTGCCCAACATGGCCAAATTACTTGACGCCGGCGCCCGGCGCCCCGAGGGCCCGGGTGAAACCGGCCGGCACCAAGATGTCGTCCGGGCTGAGGTCGTGCACCGAGGAGTGCCCCAGACCCATGAGCGCCGAGTCGATACCGCCGCGCAAGATGTCGAGGACGTTTTCGACGCCGGGTTGGCCGGCCGCGGCGAGGCCCCACAGGTACGCGCGGCCGATCATCACGGCGCGCGCCCCAAGGGCCACCGCCTTCACGACGTCGCTGCCGCGCCGGATGCCGCCATCCAGCAACACCTCGACCTGCTTGCCGACCGCCGCGGCCACCGCGGGCAGCGCGCGAATCGACGCCGGCGTGCCGTCCAGGTTGTTGCCACCGTGGTTCGACACCGATATCGCCGAAACACCTGCGTCCACAGCCCTTTTGGCGTCGTCGACGCGCATCACGCCCTTGAGCATCAACGGTCCGCCCCACAGCTCGCGCAGCCACGCGATGTCTTCCCAAGTCGGCGGGGGTGTGCCCATCCACTCCCCGTATGCGGCGAAGAACGCGGGGCCGGCCTCGCCGCGGCCGCCCTGGTTGGGCACTCGCAAGTCCGGCGGCCGCAGCGTCTTGCCGAACCTCCAGAGCCACCGCGGCCGGACGATCGCCTCCGGGGACAACCGCAGGATGGTCCGCAGATTCATCTCCTCGGGGATCGTGGGACTACCCCAGTCGCGGCCATGCGAGAACGTCCAGTCGGTGGTGACGATCAGACCGACCGCGCCGGCCTGACGCGCCCGTTCCACCCGCTCGGCGATCGCGTCGCGCCCGCCGAGCCAGTACACCTGGAAGAAGACCTTGGGATTGGCGGCGATGACCTCCTCGATCGGTTTACTGGCGAACGACGACAGGCCCATCGCCGTTCCCCGTGCCGCCGCAGCCCGCGCGACGGCTACCTCACCGTCTGGATGAACCGCCTGGACGCCGGTCGGCGAAATGACCACCGGCAGCGAAATATCCTGTCCCATCACGGTAGTCGACAAATCGCGCTTTTCCTGCGCGCCAATGACATGGGGCGCGAAGCCGAGTTCGCTGAACGCTCCGACATTGTCGGCCACCGTAATTCCTTTTTCGCTGGCCGAAATCAAGGATGAATAAACGGACTTCGGTAACCGCTTCTTAGCGCGTTCCTGGGCGATGGCGACCGTTTCGAACCATTCGTCGGCCATGACTACAGTGGGCTTTCGTTGCACAGGCGCGCCGGCGGTCGCATCGAGAGCGTCAGTGGCACCGGTTGACGGTCCCGCCCCCCGCGCGAGTGGTCGGCGCGCGGCCGCGGTGTCTGGCGCTCGCGCGCCAGCGCCGACGCACTGTGCCCTTGGACGCATTCGGGATCCGGACCGTCGATCGGCAGGCCGGTGAAGAATTTGGCCGCCATGCACCCGCCGCGGCAACTGTCGTAGTGCCCGCAGGCGCCGCAGGCGCCCGCCGACTGCGGCTCGCGCAGCTCGCGGAAAAGCGGTGCGTTCTTCCAGACGTTGTCAAACCCCCCGTCAGACAACACGTTTCCGGCCAGAAAGCGGTCGTGGATGGCGAACGGGCACGCGTACACGTCGCCCACCGGGTCGATCAGGCACACCACCCGGCCGGCCCCACACATGTTCAGGCCGGCCAGGGCGCCGGATTGGCCGAGCGGCGCCAGATGGAAGAAGGAGTCACCGGTGAGCACCCGCTCCCCCTTCGCGACCAGCCAGTCGTAGAGCTGAACCTGCTGGGCGGCGGTGGGGTGCAGATCCTCCCACACGTCTGCGCCCCGCCCCGACGGACGCAGCCGGGTGATCCGCAGGGTGGCGCCGAAACGGCTTGCCAATGCGGCGAACTCGTCGAGCTGATCGACGTTGTGCCGGGTCACGACGACCGAGATCTTGGCGTCGGAAAAGCCCGCCGCGGCCAGGTTCTCCAGCGCACGCACCGCCATGGCGAATGACCCGACGCCGCGGACGGCGTCGTTGACCTCGGCGGTCGCGCCGTCCAGCGAAATCTGAACATCGACGTAATCACTTGCGGCCAGCCGGGCGGCGACTTCCGGCGTGATGCGGACCCCGTTGGTCGAGAATTTCACCCCGACGTGGTGGGCGGTGGCGTAGTCAACCAGCTCCCAAAAGTCGGGGCGCACCGTGGGCTCCCCGCCGCCGATGTTGACGTAGAACACCTGCATGCGTTCCAGCTCGTCGATGATGTCCATGCACTGGCGGGTGGACAATTCGCGTGGATCGCGTTTGCCCGACGACGAAAGGCAGTGCACACAAGCCAGATTGCACGCGTACGTCAGCTCCCAGGTCAGGCAGATGGGCGCGTCCAGCCCGCGCTCGAACTGCTCGATCAGTCGCGGTACGGCCACAGTCATGGAGCCTCCTGAGGCACCAGCATGTTGGATTCGGCAAGCACACCCAGCGCGTGCAGATACGGCTGCTGTCCGGAGTCGTCCACCCCGGCGGCGCGGCAGGCGGACCGGACATCGGGATGGTCGGGCAGCGACCGCACCACCTCAAGGATGGTGCGGTTCTTCAGGAAGGACAGCTTGCGGGTGCCGAAGTGATACAGCAGTGCGCCAAACGGTTCCGGTCGAACCGCCACCTGCGGGTGCAACCGCCAGCCGCGATCGGGATCGAGCACGCGGTCAGTAGACCCCGCACATTCCGTCGATGGACACCTCTTCGACCAGGGTCTCGGTGACCAGTTCGGTGTCGGTATCGGTCTCGTGGTCCATGCGATATTTCCTCCCTCTGGGACTCGACAAGGATCGATCGTTCTGGACACAATATGGCATCGAGTGCCGAAATGGAAGGGCGGGTCCGATGATGCCGCAGTCGCGGGTGGGCCGGCGCCGCTCGACGACACCGCACCACATCACCGACGTCGCCATCGAGTTGTTCACCGCCCGTGGTTTTGCCGAAGTGAGCGTCGACGATGTCGCGCAGGCGGCCGGCATCTCGCGTCGCACGCTCTTCCGCTACTACGCGTCCAAAAACGCCATCCCCTGGGGCGATTTCGACACCCACCTCGCGCACCTACGGGAGCTGCTCGACGGCGTCGATCCACGCGTCCCGCTGCGCGAGGCGCTGCGCGCGGCGCTGTTGGCGTTCAACACCTTTGACGAGTCCGAAACCGTCCGGCACCGCCAGCGGATGCGGGTCATCCTGCAAACCGCTGAACTGCAAGCGTATTCGATGACGATGTACGCCGGCTGGCGCGAGGTGATCGCCGGGTTCGTGGCGCACCGGCTGGACTGCAAGACGACCGATCTGCTGCCCCAGACCGTCGCCTGGACGATGCTCGGGGTGGCGTTGAGCGCGTATGAGCACTGGCTGGGCGACGAATCCGTCCCGTTGCCGACCGCCCTCGGCAATGCGTTCGACGTCGTCGGCGCCGGGCTGGAAGGCTAGGCCGATGAGCGCCAACACCGAGCACCTGCTGCACACGCTGCGGTCGCAGGGGCGGTTCTGCGCCGGCTCCGGCTCGCCGATGTACGGCGAGCTGTTCGAGCTGGCGGCCAACGACGTGGAAGCCGGCGGCGTCTTCGCGGCCGTGCTGTCCGGTCATGAGGACGATCCCTCGCGCCACGCGGTGCCGCTGCGCCTGCTCGGCGGGCTGCACCGGTTGGTGCTCGACGGCCGCGCAGCGGAATTGCGCCGCTGGTATCCCAGCACCGGAGGCACCTGGGACGCCGACGACGCGTGGCCCGAAATCGTGCGCACCGCCACCCACCACGGCGACACGCTGCGTGCGGCGCTCGAGCAACCGCCGCAGACCAACGAGGTGGGCCGATCAGCCGCGCTGATCGGTGGGTTGTTGCACATAAATCGCGGATTTGATTTGCCGATAAGGCTTTTCGAAATCGGATCCAGCGCCGGGCTGAACATGCGGCCCGACCACTATCACTACCGGTATGGCGGCGGCGAGTGGGGACCGGTCGACTCGCCGGTGACCATCGACGACGCGTGGCACGGTCGACTGCCACCCGACGGTCCGCTACGGATCATCGAGCGCACCGGGTACGACATCGCGCCCATCGACGTCACCGGCGCCGACGGGGAAATGACCGTGTTGAGCTATGTCTGGCCCGACCAGGACGCGCGGCTGGACCGGCTGCGCGGCGCCATCGCGGTCGCCCGGGACGTCCCGGCCCGGCTAGAACGCAACACGGCCGCCGTGGCGGTGGCCGGCCTGAGGCCGACCGAGGGCGCGCTGACCGTGCTATGGCATTCGATCACCTGGCAGTACCTTTCCGACGACGAACGCGCCGGGGTGCGCACCGGAATCGACGCCGTGGGCGCACAAGCCGATGCCTCGTCGCCGTTCGCCCACCTCACCCTGGAGCCCGCGCGCGACGGGCCCGGCTCGCCGATCAGGTTTTTGGTGCGGGCCCGTACCTGGCCCGGAGGCGAGCTCGCGGTCCTCGGCGAATGCCATCCGCACGGCCCGCCGGTGAACTGGCTATAGCGCCGCGGCCTCGGGATTGGCGATCCGGATGGGCGTCCCGTCCAGCCAGGCCACCACGGCCTCGATGGTGTCCGCGTAGAAGGCACCTAGCATTTCGCGGGTGACGTATCCCAGGTGGGGCGACAACGTCACATTGGGTGCAAGCCGCAACGGATGGTCGGGCGGAGGCGGTTCGACGTCGTAGACGTCGAGACCGGCCCCGGCGATGCGCCCGGTCTGCAGCGCGGCGATGAGCGCGGCCTCGTCGACGATCGGGCCCCGAGACGTGTTGATCACGTAGGCGTGTGGCTTCATCAGCGCCAGCTCGGCCGCACCGACCAGGCCGCGCGTGCGCTCCGAGAGCACCAGGTGGATGGAGAGGACGTCGGACTCCTCGAACAGCGTCGCCTTCTCGACCCGACGCGCGCCGGCCGCGGCCGCGGCCTCCTCGGTGAGGTTCTGGCTCCACGCGATGACCTGCATGCCAAACACTTTCGCGTATTCGGCCATCCGCTTGCCGGTCCTGCCCAGACCGAGAAGTCCAAGCGTCTTGCCGGACAGCGTCATCCCGGTGGTGACCTGCCACGCGCCGTCGCGCATGCGTCGATGCTCTTCGGCCAGGTTGCGCACCGTCGCGATCATCAACCCCCAGGCGAGTTCCGGAGTGGCGTCCTGAAGTGACCCGGCGGACGCGAATCGCGGGTTGGCGAAGTCCGAATGGGCGACGAGGACGCCGCGGTCGCTGGCCGCGGCCAAGTCCAGGTTCGGCAGGCTCCGGCCGACGATGGTGATCAGCTTCAGGTTCGGCAGCCGCTCGATGAGCGTGCGCGGAAACGCCATCCGCTCGCGCAGCGTGCAGATCACGTCGAAGGGCCGCAACGCTTCCGCGGCTTCCGGCTCCGAAAGGTGCCGGTCGAAAACGGTTACCTCGGAGCGCGTTTGCACCGGCGACCAGTCGGCGAGGCGCAGCGCCATGCCGGCGTAATCGTCGAGTATCGCCACCTTGGGCATGCGATCTCGGCCTCTCAGCCAAGCACCTCGGCGATGGGCGTCGCGGCGGCGATCTTGCCGCGGATCTTCATGACCTTGCCGGGCATCCCGCCGCCGACCACGCCGACCAGCACCCCCTCGCGCTCGTAGTAGGCCAGGAACTTGCGCCCGTCGTCCTCGACGAGATGCACGATGTCGGTGGCCTCCGGCTCCCCCAGGCACTGGATCTTGACGTCGTACTGGTCGCTCCAGAAATAGGGCACGACCACGTTGGTCGGCACGTCCTGGCCAAGCATCGCGGGCACCACCACGCGGGCCTGGTCGGCGACGTTGCTCCAATGTTCCACGCGCGCTTGGTGTCCCGTCGCATCGCGCCAGGAGGCGACGTCGCCCAGCGCCCACACGTTGGGCGCGCTGGTGCGGCCCGCCCCGTCACAGATGACACCGTTGTCGACCTCGATGCCGCTGCCCTCGAGCCAGTCGGTCGCCGGCCGCGATCCGATGCCGACCACGACCAGGTCCGCCGTCAGCTCCGTGCCGTCGGTCAGCACCACGGTGTCGACATGACCCTGCCCACCAACTTCCGCGACACTGACGCCTAGGCGGACGTCAACGCCCTCGTCGCGATGCAGCCGCGCCACCAGCTCGCCGATCTGCTCGCCGAGCACCGATGCCAGCGGGGTCGGCTGCGGCTCGACCAGCACAACGTCCACCCCCACGCTGCGCAGGCTGGCCGCCACCTCGCAGCCGATGAAACCGGCGCCGATGACGACGGCGTGGCGCGCGGCGGACGCGTGCTCGCGCAGCGCCATGCTCTCGTCGAACGAGCGCAGCACCCGAATGCCCTCGAGGTCCGGGAACGCCGGAATGCGCCGCGGCACCAACCCGGTCGCGATGACCAGCTCGTCATAGCCGAGCACGGATCCGTCGTCGAGGGTCACCGTCCGCGCGGCGGTGTCGAGATTGGTGACGGCCGAACCGAGTCGCAGGATGATGTCCTTCTCGTCGTACCACTCGCGCGGTTTGAGGGCGACGTCGTCGACTTCCTTGCGCAGCACCTCCTTGGACAGCGGCGGGCGATCGTAGGGCAGATGCACCTCGTCGCTGACGATCGTGATGCGGCCGGTGTATTCCGACCGGCGCAGTTGTTCTGCGGTGCGGGCGGCGGCAAGCCCGCCGCCAACGAGCACGATTCCGTGGTTGACGCGTTCGCTACCGGTCACGTGGTGTTCATACACGATGGCTGGTCAGTACTTCAAGGCGCCCTTGTCGACGGGGATCTGCGTTCCGGTCAGTGTGCCCGAGCCGTCGCCGGCCAACCAGACGACTACGTCGGACACCTCGTCGGCCGTCATGAACCCCTTGTACTGCAACGGCATTGGCGGGAAGCTGTGCACGAAACGGGGGTGCTTGGCGAATATCTGCATCATCGCCTCCGGCTCGATCATCGGGCTGTCCACCGAGTAGGGGTGGATGGAGTTGACCCGGATGTCGTATTCGCCGAGCTCGATCGCGAGCGTGTTGGTCAGCCCGGTGAGCCCTTGCTTGCTGGCCGCGTAGTGGCCGTTGCCCGGTGTGGCCTTCAGACCGGCCGACGAGCTGACGACGATGATGGAGCCCCCGTTGCCGGCCTCGATCATCGCCGGAATCGTGGCCCGCAGGGTGCGCCACGTGCCGGTCAGGTTGATCCCGATCACGGTGTCCCACTGCTCGTCGGTGAGCTCCCAAACCCGGCCCCAGCCCAACACTCCCGCGTTGGCCACCAGAATGTCGAGCCGGCCGAATTGTTCGACGCCTTCGGCCACCAGTTGCCGCAGCGCGGCGTCGTCGCGGACGTCCGCCTCGCGGGCCAGCACCTTGCGGCCCTCGGCTTCCACCAAGCGGACGGTCTCGCTGAGATCCTCGGGCGTGGCGGGGGTATAGGTCAGGGTGTCAGACGCCGGCGCGCAGATGTCGAGCGCGATGATGTCGGCGCCCTCGCGGGCCAGCCGCACCGCGTGCGACCGCCCTTGCGCGCGGGCGGCTCCGGTAACGAATGCCACCCGTCCTTGCAGTGATCCAGCCTGTCCAGCCACGACTGACAGGCTAGCAGCGAAACTGGAACGTGTTCTAACTCGCCCCCGGCGATCAGATTTCGGAGATGATCTGGGTGCGTCGGGCGTTGTACTCCTGGTCGGTCAGCGCACCGCTGGCACGCAGCGTCTCCAGCTCTTGCAGCCGCTGGGCGATCGGCGCTTGCGGTGGCGTGACGGCCGGTGCCGGGCCGCCGGCCGGTGCCGGCGCAGCGGCCGGAGCCTGTTGTTGGGCCGCCCGGCGCACCACGGCCATGATCTGTTGGCGCAGCACCGGATTGGAGCGCAGGTCGACCTGGCCGCTGGACGGCAAGTTGTTGGCCTTGTAGATCTGCAGGATCTCCATGAGCGGGCCGGTCTGTCCGCTCAGGTCGTAGGTCCTGTTGTATTCGGAGTCGAAGAACTGGGCGGGAACCACGCCGGCGATCAATCCGCTTCGCTGCCAGTCGATGTCATAGTCACCCGTGGCCGGATCCACCAGCGCGACGAGCTTGCCCCTGGTGACGACCGCCTGCTTGGCGATGTCGACGATCACCCGTTTTTGGCTGGCGAAATCGAACCCGGGCCCCACGATGCGCAGGTCCAACCTGACCACCGGCCGGTCATTGATGCGTGTCCCCGTTTCGGCCAGACCTGTGATCTGGGCCAGCCCCAGCACCCCGCTCCGCTCGAGAGCCTGCCTCTTCGACGCCGACTGCGCGCCGTAGTAGGCCAGCCCGATGGCGATCACCACGTCGGCCACGGTGATCAGCAGGCCGACGTAGAGCATCCACTGCAACAGGTCGCTGAAGCCGCTGGTGTAGTAGATGACCAAAAAGATCGGCCCGACCAGGCCGCCGCACAGCAAAACGACCAACTGTGCCTTCAGGTAGCGCGCCAACACGTGTCTCTCCTCGCCTTGCTGGGAAGTTGCCGTCAGACTAGCGCCCGCACCGCCGCTACCGATCACATATTTGGCTCACATATTCGACGGTGAGAAACGACCAGGCCCGGATCGCCGATGTCGGCGATCCGGGCCTGGTGGTAATCCGGTCGTGCTACTTGATGATCTTGACGACCCGGCCGGCGCCGACGGTGCGGCCACCTTCGCGGATCGCGAAGCGCAGACCCTCGTCCATGGCGACGGGCTGGATCAACTTCACGTTGATGTTGGTGTTGTCACCGGGCATCACCATCTCGGTGCCCTCCGGCAGCGTCACCACACCGGTCACGTCGGTGGTGCGGAAGTAGAACTGCGGACGGTAGTTGTTGAAGAACGGCGTGTGCCGACCGCCCTCGTCCTTGGACAGGATGTAGACCTGGCCCTCGAACTCGGTGTGCGGCGTGGTGGTGCCGGGCTTGACCACGACCTGGCCACGCTCCACGTCCTCACGCTTGATACCACGCAGCAGCAACCCGACGTTGTCGCCGGCCTGGCCCTGGTCCAGCAGCTTGCGGAACATCTCCACACCGGTGACGGTCGTCTTGGTGCTGGTCGGCTTGATGCCGACGATCTCGACTTCCTCGTTGACGTTGATGACGCCACGCTCCACACGGCCGGTGACAACGGTGCCACGGCCGGTGATGGTGAAGACGTCCTCAACGGGCATCAGGAACGGCTTGTCCGTCTCGCGGACCGGGTCCGGAATCGACTCGTCGACGGCGTCCATCAGCTCCTCGACGGACGAGACCCACTTGGCATCGCCCTCGAGCGCCTTGAGCGCCGAGACCCGGATGACCGGAGCCTCCTCGTCGAACTCCTGGGCCGCCAGCAGCTCGCGGACCTCCAGCTCCACGAGCTCGAGCAGCTCCTCGTCGTCCACCGCGTCGGCCTTGTTCAGCGCGACCAGGATGTAGGGCACGCCCACCTGACGGGCGAGCAGCACGTGCTCGCGCGTCTGCGGCATCGGGCCGTCCGTGGCGGCGACCACCAGGATCGCGCCGTCCATCTGGGCGGCGCCGGTGATCATGTTCTTGATGTAGTCGGCGTGGCCCGGGGCGTCGACGTGCGCGTAGTGGCGCTTGTTGGTCTGATACTCGACGTGCGCGATGTTGATGGTGATGCCGCGCTGACGCTCCTCGGGAGCGTTGTCGATCTGGTCGAACGCCTTGGACTCGTTCAGGTCCGGAAACTTGTCATGCAGGACCTTGGTGATAGCCGCGGTCAGTGTGGTCTTGCCGTGGTCAACGTGACCAATGGTCCCGATGTTGACGTGGGGCTTGGTCCGCTGGAACTTCGCCTTCGCCACTTTGTGTCCTCCGACTTGTTGGTGCTTTGGTAAGCAGTGTTGAGTGTTTTCAGTTGTGCCGCGCCCAAGGGTTTAGTGACCCGGCAAGGTTACTCCGACCAGATGTTCACTGGCCCGTCGCCTTCGCGATGATCTCCTTCGACACGTTCGCCGGCACTTCGGCGTACGAGTCGAACACCATGGAGTAGTTCGCCCGGCCTTGAGTCTTGGACCGCAGGTCGCCGACGTAGCCGAACATCTCCGACAGGGGCACGTGCGCCTTGACGACGCGCGCGCCCGCCCGCTCCTCCATGGCCTGGATCTGGCCACGGCGGGAGTTCAGGTCGCCGATCACATCACCCATGTAGTCCTCGGGCGTGGTGACCTCGACGGCCATGATCGGTTCCAGGATGACCGGCTGCGCTTGCTGCGCAGCCTTTTTCAGCACCTGCGAACCGGCGATCTTGAACGCCATCTCCGACGAGTCGACCTCGTGGAAGGCGCCGTCGAGCAGGGTCACCTTCAGGTTCACCAGCGGGTAGCCGGCCAGCACTCCGTACTGCATGGCGTCCTGCGCGCCGGCGTCCACCGAGGGGATGTATTCACGCGGAATGCGTCCACCGGTGACCTTGCTCTCGAACTCGTAGGTCGCGCCGTCCTCGCCCTTGAACGGCTCGATGGCGATGAGAACCTTCGCGAACTGGCCAGAACCGCCCGTCTGTTTCTTGTGCGTGTACTCGACCTTGTCGACAGTGCGGCGGATGGTCTCCTTGTAGGCCACCTGCGGCTTGCCGACGTTGGCCTCGACCTTGAACTCGCGGCGCATCCGGTCCACCAGGATGTCCAGGTGCAGCTCGCCCATGCCGCCGATCACGGTCTGTCCCGTCTCGACGTCCTGGTGCACCTTGAAGGTCGGATCCTCTTCGGCCAGCTTCTGGATCGACAGGCTCAGCTTTTCCTGGTCGCTCTTGGTCTTGGGCTCGATGGCCACCTCGATCACCGGATCGGGGAAGCTCATCGACTCCAGCACTATCTGGTGGTTCGGGTCGCTCAAGGTATCGCCCGTCGTGGTGTCCTTGAGCCCGATCACCGCGTAGATGTGACCCGCCGACGCGGTCTCCACCGGGTTTTCCTTGTTGGAGTGCATCTGGAACAGCTTGCCCAGCCGCTCCTTCTTGCCCTTGGTGGCGTTGATGACCTGCGAGCCGGAGTCGACTTTGCCCGAATACACCCGGACGTAGGTCAGCTTGCCGAAGAACGGGTGGCTGGCGACCTTGAATGCCAGCGCTGAGAAAGGCTCGTCGGTGGTCGGGTTGCGAGTGATCTCTTCGTCTTCCTTGCCCGGAACGTGGCCGATGGCCGGCGGCACGTCCAGCGGCGACGGCAGGTAGTCGACGACGGCGTCGAGCATCGGCTGTACGCCTTTGTTCTTGAACGCGCTGCCGCACAGCACCGGGTACGCCTCGGAAGTGATAGTCAGCTTGCGTAGGGCGCCCTTGATCTCTTCGACGGTGAGTTCCTCGCCACCGAAGTACTTCTCGAGTAATGCCTCGTCGGTTTCGGCGACGGCCTCGAGCAGCTTGGTGCGGTACTCGTCAGCCTTCTCCGCGAGGTCGGCCGGGATCTCGATGGTGTCGTAGGTCTCGCCCAGCTTGGTCTCGCCCCGCCACACCTTGGCGTTCATCTCGACCAGGTCGACGACGCCCTCGAAGTCGCCCTCGGAGCCGACGGGCAACTGGACCGGGATCACCTTGGCGCCGAGGCGCTCTTCCATGGTCCTGACGGAGAAGTAGAAGTCGGCGCCGATTTTGTCCATCTTGTTGACGAAACAAATACGCGGAACGTCATACTTGTCGGCCTGGCGCCAGACCTGCTCGGACTGCGGCTCGACGCCCTCCTTGCCGTCGAAGACGGCCACGGCACCATCGAGCACCCGGAGGCTGCGCTCCACCTCGACGGTGAAGTCGACGTGCCCGGGGGTGTCGATCAGGTTGATCTGGTGGCCCTTCCAGAACGTCGTGGTCGCGGCGGAGGTGATGGTGATACCCCGCTCCTGCTCCTGCTCCATCCAGTCCATGGTGGCGGCGCCGTCGTGCACCTCACCGATCTTGTAGCTGATGCCGGTGTAGTACAGGATGCGCTCGGTGGTCGTGGTCTTACCGGCATCGATGTGCGCCATGATGCCGATATTGCGGACCTTGCTCAGGTCGGTCAGCACGTCCTTCTGTGCCACAGAAGTCTTCCCACTCTTTCGATTGCTTAGTTAGCTGCTTGCGCTGTCTTTTTGCGCCCGGCCCCATCGCCGGTGCGCTCACCAGCGATAGTGTGCAAAGGCTCGGTTTGCCTCGGCCATCTTGTGGGTGTCCTCACGCCGCTTGACGGCAGCTCCCAGGCCATTGCTGGCATCCATGATCTCGTTTGCCAGCCGCTCGACCATGGTCTTCTCCCGGCGCTGCCGCGAGAAGCTGACCAGCCAGCGCAGCGCCAGCGTGGTGGACCGGTCCGGACGCACCTCGACGGGCACCTGATAGGTGGCACCACCAACGCGGCGGCTGCGCACCTCCAGGGCCGGCTTGACGTTGTCGAGAGCACGCTTGAGCGTGATCACGGGATCGGTACCAGTCTTTTCCCGGGCCTGCTCAAGCGCGCCATAAACGATGCGCTCGGCGAGCGATTTCTTCCCTTTGAGCAAAACCTTGTTCACCAGCTGGGTAACCAGCTGCGATCCGTACACAGGGTCGTTGACCAGCGGACGCTTGGGTGCGGGCCCCTTGCGCGGCATTAGCTCTTCTCCTTCTTGGCGCCGTAACGGCTGCGAGCCTGCTTGCGGTTTTTGACGCCCTGGGTGTCGAGCGAACCGCGGATGATCTTGTACCGCACGCCGGGCAGGTCCTTGACTCGGCCACCACGCACCAGCACCATCGAGTGCTCCTGCAGGTTGTGGCCCTCACCGGGGATGTAAGCCGTGACCTCGACCTGACTCGTCAGCTTGACGCGCGCGACCTTCCGAAGCGCCGAGTTCGGCTTCTTCGGGGTGGTGGTGTACACGCGGGTGCACACGCCACGGCGCTGCGGGCTGCCCTTCAGGGCCGCGGTCTTGACCTTGGCGACCTTGTCCCGGCGACCCTTGCGGACCAGCTGCTGAATGGTTGGCATCTACCGGCTTTCTGTGTTGGCGTTCGTGTTCTTTCTAGCTTGCGTAAGTCTCTGTACTGCGGTTTTCCCCCGCCGCAGTACCCCGCGGCCGGGAGTGTCGCATGCGCTCAGCACTGGAGGAAATCCGGTGCGTCGTGGACATGCGAATTAGCCCGGCATCCACTTCCTTACGTCAGGCGCCGTAAGCCGCCAGGCACGAGCTACCACGATACCCGTCGCCGGTCTCGCAGGTCAAAGTGCGGCGCTGCGCCTCTCCAGACCCGCCGCCAGTCGCAGCACCATGTCGGAGAACAGCGCGTCCGTGTCGATGTCGTCCATCACGCCGGTCATTTCCAGCAACACAAAGCCGTGCATCGCAGACCAGAATTCGATTGCCGCGTAGAAGGCCTCTTCACCGTCCAGACCATAGGAGGACAAAACCTCGATCACGGGCGCGGCGGCGTTGCGGGTGGCGCCCGTGTATTCGGGGTCGTCACCGCCCAGCGGCATCCGGGTGAACGCCGAGTACCGACCGGGGTGGTGATGGGCGTAGCTGCGGTAGGCGCCGGCCATGACCAGCACGGCGTCGTCGCGGGCGCGCCCCTCGCCGACCCTGTTCAGCATGGTGATGATGTCGTCGATGACCCGAATCCGCACCGCGCGCCGCAGGTCCTCCAGGCTGTCCACGTGGTTGTACAGCGACGGTCCCTTGGTTCCCAACTGGATGGCCAGGGCGTTGATGGTCAGGGAGTCCCAGCCCTCGCGGTCCAGGAAGGTCAGCGCGCCGTCGACGATGCCTTCGCGGCTCAGCTTGGCCGGGCGGGAGCCGGATCTCCCCGCGCGCTGGCGCGCGGCCGCCGGCGGCGGTTGGGGAGCTGCCATGCGATTCGCCCTTCGGTCGGTGCCCGGGTTGGTTAACTAATGACTCTAGTTGACGGGGGCGGTGAAACTCGTAGGCTCAGTCGAGCAGACTCACCCCGTCTCAAAGGGGGCGCGTAGTGAACTGGACAACCGTCGTCGGGCCGCTGGCTACCTGCGCCGTCGTCATCGCCGCCGCCCCCGTTGCGCCACCGCCGGCGGCGCACGCCAAGAACGGCGACACCCACGTCATCGGGGAGGGCCTCGAGCAGACGGTGGACTGCAACGATGCCACCCTGATCGTCAACGGCACGCGCAACATCGTCAACGCCAAGGGAAACTGCTGGGCGGTGACGGTGATGGGGTCGTCCAACACCGTGGTCGCCGACTCGATCACGCACGACATCACCGCCTACGGCTGGGACCAGACGGTGTTCTATCACAGCGGTGCGCCGTTCATCTGGGACCGCGGCCGCGAACTGGGCATGACCAACCGGCTACAGCAGGTACCCGGCTGAGCCACGGGGACTCACCGAGACCGACCGAGGGGAATCGAGGACAAATGCGCGCCCACATCAACGCCCACTCATCCAGGCTGGCCGCGCTCGCCCTGGCGCCCACCGTCGCGGCGTTGGTGCTGGCGGGGTGCAGTTCGACCGCCAACCCGCCCGGAGGCACGACCGCGACGACGACGGGCAGCGCGACCACGGCGACGAGCGGCGGGGCCGCGCCGACCAGCACGAGCGAGGGCAGCACCACCGCCTCCATCCAGATCGGGAACACGCTGAACTACGGGTCGATGGGGACCACGGCCACCCTCGACTGCGCCAGCGGCAAATCGCTGAACGTGATCGGTTCCAACAACACGCTGACCGTGACCGGTACGTGCGAGAAGGTGACCGTGGGCGGCACCGGCAACAAGGTCACCATCGACAAGATCAACAGCAAGCTCACGGTGCTGGGAAGCGAAAACACCATCACCTATAAAGACGGTGACCCGAAGGTGGACAAAATCGGCTCGTCCAACACCATCAACAAGGGGAGCTGACCGCTCAGACCGCGGGGGCGCCGTGGCGGCCGGCACCGGCGGCGAACCGCCCCGCCCCCGCCTGCGCCTCGGCGGCGACGCGGGAAATGCTGGCGAATTCGAAGTCGATCGCCTCGGATTCCGGCCTGCCCCACTGGTGTAGCGCCGAGAGCCGATCCGATCGCAGGCACTGCTGCGGCAGCGCCGCGAGCTGGGCCGCCAACTCCTCGGCCGCTTGTCGCGCTTGCCCCTTGGCCACGACGCGATTGGCCAACCCCATCGCCAGCGCCTCGTCGGCTTTGACACCGCGGCCGGTGAGGATCATGTCCATCGCGCGGCTGTGCCCGATCAGCCGGGGCAGCCGCACCGTGCCGCCGTCGATGAGCGGCACCCCCCATCGCCGGCAGAACACCCCGAACACGGCGTCCTCCTCGGCCACCCGTAGATCGCACCACAGCGCCAACTCCAGGCCGCCCGCGACGGCGTAGCCGCTGACCGCGGCGATCACCGGTTTGGACAGCACCATCCGCGACGGCCCCATCGGCCCGGGGCCCGTGCGGTGCACGGCGTTGGCGTCGGGTGTGCCGAAGGCCTTCAAATCGGCTCCGGCGCAAAACGTTCCGCCGTCGCCCCATAGCACGGCCACCGACGCGGTGTCGTCGTGATCGAATTCCTCGAACGCCGCGTACAAGGCGGCGGCCGTGGGGCCGTTGACGGCGTTGCGCGCCGCGGGCCGGTTGAGGATCACCGTGGTCACCGCGCCATCGCGTTCCACGCGCACCGGATCAGTCATGTCGCCTCCACGAGTTGGGTCGGGTCACGTCGCTGCGCCAGTTCCGTGGCGAAGTCGTGGTAGGCGGCGCGCAGCCGGGTGCCGGGCCAATCGGCGGGCAGCAGTTCGGCGGGCAACATCGGGTCGGTGAGCAGGTGGCGCACCATCGCGGCGGCCACCACGAACCGCCCGGGAACGTCTGTCGCGGTGGCCATCTCGCCCAACAGCCGGTGGCCGGTTGCCGCCCACGCGGGCAGGTCCCATAGTTCGCCGGCGAGCTGAGCGGGCGCCGCGTCGCGTGCCGTCAGCAGGCGCACCCGGGCCGTGACATCGGGGCCCAGCTCCAGCTCAAGGTTGTCGGGTCGCATCCACACCCCTTCGCGCAGTTCGCCAAAGCGCTTGTCGTGCATGGTCGTTCGCAGCGCAGCCCGGGTGCGGGCATCGGTGCCGACGCTGGTGACGATCAAAACGAGCCAGTCTCCGCACCAGGGCCGGGTTCGCGGGCGCATGGCATCGTCCTGCCGGCGCTGGCGGGCCAGCAATCGATCCGAAAGCCGGTAGCCGTCGGCGGAACGGATCAGGTCGCCCGCGCCCACCATGCGGGTCAGCGCGACCCGCAACGTCGCCTCCCTGATGCCGAAATCGGCTGTCAGCCCGATCAATTCGCTGGCGCTGGCCCATGCGGGATGGGCGCCGAGCAACACGCTGAGCACCACCGACCGGGCCGTCATGTTGCCCATGCGCTTACACCTGCGACGCCCGGCGGCCGTAGTCACCGAAGGGCTCGTCGCGGTGCCGCACCGCCTCCCGGAAACCGTGCTCGACCGCGTCGGCGACGAAGGCGTGCCCCTCGGGGGTGTGCCGGGCGACGCCGTCGAACACGGTGCTGACCATCCTGCTGGTGGCCACACCCTGTTGCAGCAGAGCGGAATTGAGCGCGAGCTTGACCATGATCAGCTGGTTGACCGGCACCGCGGCGATGCGCTCGACGAGCCGCTCGGTGCGCTCGTCGAGGTCCTTCGGGTCCGGCGCCTCAATGGCCCATCCCCACTCGGCGGCTTGCGCGCCGGTGATGCAATCGCCGGTGAACAACAGCCGTTTGGCACGCTGATCGCCGAGCCGGTGCGCCCACAGGCCCGCCGCCGGGACGCCCCACACCCGCGTGGGCGGATAACCGATCTTGGCGTCGGCGGCGGCGATCACCTGGTCGGCGTGCAGCGCGATGTCGGTGCCGCCGGCCACGCAGTAGCCGTGGATCTTGACCACCGTCGGCTTGTCGGCGTGCATCAGGCTGGAGAACCCCCGCACGAACCGGCTCATCATCTGGTAGTCGATCATCGGATCCCACGGCTGATTCGCGAAGTGGTTGATAGCCTGGGTTTTTCCGTCCAACACGGTGCCCTGATAGGCGCCGCTCCCGCCGGCCGAGCCGGTGCCATCGGCGTAGGCGCTCAGGTCGAAGCCCGCGCAGAAACCCTCGCCGCGGCCGGAGACCAGGATGACGTGCACGTTGGGATCGAGGTCGGCGCGCTCCACCAACGCCGAGAGCTCCAGCGGGGTGTCGGCGACGATCGCGTTGCCTTTCTCCGGCCGGTTGAAGGTGATCCGCGCAACCCGGTCGGTGACCTCGTAGGTCATCGTTTTCAGGTCGCCGAAGTCGACGGGCCTGATCGCATGAGTCATATTGCGGCTCAGCCCTTTACCAGCGCCCGCTCCAGGATGGGCGCCAGGTCCAGCCCGGCCGGCATGGTGCCGAACGCCCCACCCCACTGGCGGTCGAGGCGGGTGGTCAGGAAGGCCTCGGCGACGGCGGGATGCCCGTGGCGCACCAGCAGCGAACCCTGTAGCGCCAAGGAGATGTCCTCGGCGACCTTGCGGGCGCGGTATTGGATCGTGTCCAGGTCGGTCAGGTCGTTTCGCAGCCGCTCGACGTGGCCACCCAGCCGCGGGTCGTGACCCGCACTCTCCGCCAGTTCGGCGAATAGCACCTCGACGCATTCGGGGCGAGTTGCCATGGCGCGCAGCGTGTCCAGCGCGCTGACGTTTCCCGAGCCCTCCCAGATGCCCATCAGCGGCGCCTCGCGGTACAGCCGCGGCATCCCGGACTCCTCGACATAGCCGTTGCCGCCCAGGCATTCCAGCGCCTCGGCGGCGTGCGGGGTGGAACGCTTGCACACCCAGTACTTGCTGGCCGCCAGGCCAATTCGGCGCAGCAGCGCTTCGGTCTGGTCCCCGCGCACCGCATTGTCGGTGGCGCCGGCCATCCGCATCGCGACCATCGTGGCGGCCTCGGCCTCCACGGCCAGGTCGGCCAGCACGTTGCGCATCAGCGGCTGGTCGATCAGGTAGGCGCCGAACGCCTTTCGGTGCTGGGCGTGGTGGATGGCGCGGGTCAGGCCGGTGCGCATGCTGGTGGCGCTGCCCAGCGTGCAGTCCAGCCGGGTGAGGTTGACCATCTCGATGATGGTGGGGACGCCGCGGCCCTCCTCGCCCACCAACCAGGCGATGGCGCCGTCGTATTCGACCTCGCTGGAGGCGTTGGCGTGATTGCCGAGCTTGTCCTTGAGCCGCTGCAAGAACATCCGGTTGCGGCTGCCGTCGGGCAGTATTCGCGGCAGCATGAAGCACGACAGCCCGGCCGGTGCCTGCGCCAGGACCAGGAAGATGTCGCACATCGGCGCCGAGGTGAACCACTTGTGGCCGGTCAGGCTGTACGTGCCGTCGGCGTTGAAGGTCGCCTGGGTGGTGCCGGCGCGCACGTCGGAGCCGCCCTGCTTCTCGGTCATCGACATGCCCGCGGTGATGCCGGCCTTCGTCGTCGCCGGCTTCAGCTCCGGGTCGTACTCGCGGCTGGTCAGCAACGGCTCGTAAACCGCCGCCAGTTCGGGGTTGCAGCGCAGCGCCGGGACGACGGCGTACGTCATCGAGATCGGGCACACGTGGCCCGGCTCTACCGTCCACACCGAGGTCTTGGCCGCCCGCACCACGTGCGCACCCGGCCGCTCGTCGGCCCACGGCGCGGCGTGCATGCCGTGGGCGACCGCCGCGCGCATCAGCTCGTGGTAGGCCGGGTCGTACTCCACCTCGTCGACGCGGTGCCCATAGCGGTCGTGGGTGTGCAGGACGGGCCGGTTGCGGTCGGCGAGCTCACCCCACCGCTGCGCTTCGCGGCCGGCCGAAAGCGCCCCGACCTCGTTGACCTCTTCCAGGCCCCACTGCCCGCCCTCGCGGATCAGGGCCTCGACAAGCACCGCGGACGTTGCGGGGTTGTAGTCCTCCAGGGGCGGAACCTGGTTGGTGACGACATGGGTATCTGGCATGCCACCATGTTACATTTTCTCGACAATTGCACAAGAGGTGTAACACTAGCGTTGGTGCGCGGTGAAGAACTCCCACAGGGTCCGGCTCGCGAACGGCGGCCACTCGTGGCCACCCTGGTCGATCGTGATGAGCACGACGGCGCGGTTGTCGGCACATCCTGCGGTCGACGTGGTCATCGGACCATTGAGCGTGGTCGCCGGGGCACCGCACTGATCGACGTTGCGCCAGAACGTATTCACGGCCGACGCCGAGGGACCGTTGATGACGCTGAAGCCCTGCCCGCCGCCGTAGGGGACGACTTGATCGGCGGTGCCGTGGATGTGCATGACCGACGTCGGACGCGGGGCGCGGCACGGGTTCAGCTGCGTGCTGGCAACTGCACCGATCGCCGCGAAGACGTCGGTGCTGCACGCCAGCGTGTAGGACATGATGCCGCCGTTACTCATGCCGGTCGCATACACCCGCGAGGGGTTGATGCTGACGTTCTTGGTGACGTCGGCGACGGCTGCGGTGATGAAGGCGACGTCATCGACGCCTTCTCGTCCCGGCTGGCCGCAGCAGCCTTCCCCGTCGACGTTCCAGGCCCGGCCGAGGCCGTCCGGGTAGGCGACAACGAATCCACCAGAATCAGCCAATTCATCCCAGCCATAAGCCCTTTCGGCTTGGGCGGCGCTGCCGGAAAAGCCGTGCATCACTACGACGAGCGGAGCCGACGCGGGCACTCGCTTCGGCTTGTAAAGGCGATAGGCGCGGTCACGTCCGTCGACCTTGATGGTGTGGACGCTGGTTCCGGTCACGAAGCCCGACGGTGGCTTAGGTTCCCAAGTCGCACAACCCGCGATCACAAGTGCCACACCGAGTAGCGCGGTTACTCGACGCAGCATGGCCCGGGTTAGCCTCAGCCGCTGGTCTTTTCGCGCAGGAACGCGATGTCGTCCTTGCGGCCCTCGTCCGCGGTCTCGCAGATCACCGGCGCATCGGCGGCCGTGACCACCGCGACAAGCAGCTCGGGATCGATCTGACCAGTGCCGAAGTTGGCATGCCGGTCGGCACCCGAACCCGCCGCGTCCCTCGAGTCGTTGCAGTGCACCAGGTCGATGCGACCGGTGAGGGCCTTTATTCGGTCGACGGCGTCGATGAGCGTCTCACCGGCGGCCCACGCGTGGCAGGTGTCGAGGCAGAAGCCAATGCCCTTGTCGCCGATGCGATCCCAAAGCCTGCCGATGGTGTCGAAGTACCGGGCCATCGCATGGTCACCGCCCGCGGTGTTCTCCAAATACACCCGCACATCTGTTTCGAGGTAGTCCAGCGCCTTGACCCAGCGCTCGAAACCGGCCTCCATGTCATTGTCGTCGGCGTGGCCGCCGTGCACGATCACCGCCGTCGCGCCGATCTCCGACGCCGCGTCGCAGCTGTCCTGCAGAATCTTGCGCGACGGGATGCGGATGCGGTTGTTGGCCGACGCCACGTTGATGAGATACGGCGCGTGGACGTACAGCGGCATGGCCGACGCCTTCAGCGCCTCGGCGTCGTCACGCGGCTTCGGCTTCTTCCAGCTCTGCGGGTTGCTGAGAAAGAACTGCACCGCGTCGGCGCCATCCGCCTGGGCGGCGGCCAGGGGATCGTCGTTGCGCACGTGTGAACCGATGAGCACGTCGGCCAGTCTAGTGGGAGGCGGCGCGCGCCCCCGGGGCTGCTACGACGCCGTGATGGCCGGCTGACGTATCGATTCGATCCAGGTTCCCAAGCCTTGTTCTCCACCCGGCCGAGCTGCTCGGATGACGGGGTAGTGTTTTGCCACGCCTCCGGCCAGCTCCATCAGTGCGTTCCGTGTCCCTCGCTTGAGGGAGGTGAATTCCACTGCCAACCCAGTAGCCAGATGCCGGTCGTAGGGCAACCGAAAGAAATCAGGCACACGTTTCCTGAACTGGTTTTCGACGGCTTCCAAATCCACGAATGTCTTGGTTTTCCGAATTGAGTTGAGAACCACAACCGTGTGCTGAAGCAACCTCCCATGCCCATGGGCATCCAGCCAGTCCAGGGTGGCCAACGTTCCCTCGACGCCGCGCACGTCATCTGATGCCACGACAACCAAACCAGTGACGGTGTCGCAAATCCTGCCGAACAATGGCGCGCCGATCGATGTCCCGCAGTCGAGGAACATCACGTTGAAGTGGTTTTCCAGGATCTTCATGGCGGAGTCATAGTCCTCCGGACCAAGCCGGTACGTCGACCGCGGATCATTCTGGGCACCAAGCATTTCCAGCCGGTCTTGGTTCATCAGGGTGTGCACGCGCACATCGGCGTAGCGCTTGGCATTCTCCAACAGCACGAGATTCTCGATGTTGGTCCGTGGTCCACCGCGCTCACTGAATCGTGCCGAAAGATCCCCCAAATCGGCATCGACGTCCACGGCGATCACCCGATCGCCGCGCAGCCGGGCGACAGCATTGCCCAGCGCCACGGCGATCGTGGTCTTACCCACACCGCCCTTGGCGGAGACGAACGCAACCCTATGGACATCGGACAGCGGAGCGCAGATCCGGCGAATCAACTCGTTGGTTTGCTCGCTCTTGGCGCTCGGTTCCGGATTTACCCGGCCCAAAGTCATTCTGTTCACCAGCGCGCGCCAACCGCCCCCGGCCGCAGGCCGCCGGCGGGCTACCAGAAGGTCCCGTCCGTCGTCGTAGGGGTGCCAATACTTCGGTTGCGGGCTGCTGGCCGGTTGCGGGCTACTGCTGGCGGGCTCGGGCGTGTCGTTTGCCACCTGCACATCAGCAACGGGCGCGGCACTGAGTGCGGTCGTGGCGGCGTGATCGTCACCCACTTCCCGCTGGCACCACGCCCTGGTGCGCGCCACGTCGGCAGCCATCTGCGAGTTGGCGGCCGAGACTTGGTCGCAAAGATCCAAGGCCAACTGGAATTGGCCCAAATTCGCCGCTGCGGTAGCGGCCAACGCCGCAACGGCGCTGGTCACGTCATCGGGGATAGCGGCGTCCCCGCTCGGCGAAAGCTCCGCGACCTTGAGGACGTTGGACCAGGAGCGAGTCTGGTGGAACAGGGCCGCCATGACAAACTGGCGGTATGGGGCGGCCTCGCGGTCCTCCATGAGGATCGGGTCGTCCAGCAATACCGCCGCTTCATCGTAGCGGCCTGCGATAATCAGTTTGCTGGCGTAAGCAAGCCCGATCGTGGCACGCGACCGCACCGTCAGCGTCAGATACATTGGCGCCTCGATCTCGGCGCACAGCTCACCGTCTTTGAGCCCGACGCGGCTGGTTTCGCGGTACAGCGCGTCCGAGTGCTCGTGGGCTCCGACCAAAGTGTCGAGTTGGTGGTCACCACAGGCCAAGCGACCCAACCAGCTATCGGACATCTCGGGGTCGTCTGCGGTGAGACGAGCGAAGGCCGCCCCGGCGCTGGCCTTGTCTCCGGCCTGGTAGCTGGCGACGGCAGCGTCGAACGTGGAGCGTCGTTCTCTGAACGTGGTCATGGTCATACTCACTCCCCGACATTGGTCGGCTGCAAAGCCTACTGCAGCCGAGTTTGGTGCGCGAGGGAAAAGTTCCTGGTCCCGGGCGGCGCCTGCCGTAATTGCCAGGTACGGGCCCATCGAACTCGGTGGTTTTGCTTGACGCCGAGGGGCGTCAGTGGGGCGTTGACCTGCGGCGCTTCGTTCTGTCCAGCGCCAAGCAGCCAAAGAAGCCGCAGAAAAGCCCCCGCGAGCGTCGTCGCGGGGGCTTTTCGCTGACTAACTAGCGGTAGTCGCTGTAGCCGTAGTCGTCCAACGGCACCGCGGCCCCGGTGGCCTGGCCGAAGTCCGGGCTGTAGTAGTGATCCTCGTAGGACGGGATCGTGTACGCCGCGGCGCGGGCCTCCTCGGTCGGCTGCACCTGGATGTTGCGGTAGCGGTTGATACCGGTACCGGCCGGGATCAGCTTTCCGATGATCACGTTCTCCTTCAGACCGTTGAGCTTGTCGCTGCGGCAGTTGATCGCCGCATCGGTCAGGACTCGCGTGGTCTCCTGGAACGACGCCGCGCTCAACCACGAGTCGGTGGCCAGCGACGCCTTCGTGATGCCCATCAGCACCGGCCGGCCGGCGGCGGGCTCGCCGCCCTCGGCCACCACCCGGCGGTTCTCCGCCTCGAATCCGGCACGTTCGATCAGCGAGCCGGGCAAGAACTCCGTCGCGCCCGAGTCGATGATGGTGACCCGGCGCAGCATCTGGCGAACGATCACCTCGATGTGCTTGTCGTGGATCGACACACCCTGAGCGCGGTAGACCTCCTGGACCTCCCGGACCAGGTGGATCTGCACCTCGCGGGGGCCCTGCACGCGCAGCACCTCGTGCGGATCGGCGGAGCCTTCCATCAGCTGCTGGCCCACCTCGACGTGGTCGCCGTCGGACAGCACCTTCTCGGAGCCGTCCTCGTGCTTGAACACGCGCAGCCGCTGCCGCTTGGACAGCTTGTCGTACACCACTTCCTCGCCGCCGTCGTCGGGAACGATGGCGATCTTGTAGAAGCGCTCACCGTCCTCGAGACGGACCCGCCCGGTGACGTCGGCGATCGGCGCCTTGCCGCGCGGGACGCGGGCCTCGAACAGCTCCTGCACACGGGGCAGACCGCCGGTGATGTCCTCACCGACACCACCCTGGTGGAAGGTACGCATGGTCAGCTGCGTGCCGGGCTCACCGATGGACTGGGCCGCCACGATACCGACGGCCTCGCCGATGTCGACCAGCTTGCCGGTGGCCATGGACCGCCCGTAGCAGGTCGCGCACACACCAGTGCCGGTGGTGCACGTCAGCACCGAGCGCACCTTGATCTGCGTGATGCCCGCCGCCAGCAGGGCGTCGATCGACGGGTCACCCAGGTCCTCGCCGCGCGCGACGACGACCTTGCCGGCCTCGTCGACCGCGTCGGCGCCCAGAGTCCGCGCGTACGCCGATGTTTCGATGTACGGATCGCGGATCAGCGTGCCGTCGGGCTGCCGCTCGGCCAGCTCGACGACGATGCCACGCTCGGTCTCGCAGTCGTGCTCGCGGACGATGACGTCCTGCGACACGTCCACCAGACGACGGGTCAGGTACCCGGAGTCGGCGGTACGCAAAGCGGTGTCCGCCAAACCCTTTCGAGCGCCGTGGGTGTTGATGAAGTACTCCAGCACGGTCAGGCCCTCGCGGAACGACGACTTGACCGGGCGCGGAATGAACTCACCCTTCGGGTTGGTCACCAAACCCTTCATGCCGGCCAGCGTTCGGGTCTGAGTGAAGTTACCTGTGGCACCCGAGTCGACGATCGTAATGATCGGGTTGTCGCTGGGGTAGTGCTCCCGCAGCGCCTGACCCACCTCGTCGGTGGCTTCCTTCCAGATCTCCACCAGCGCCTCGTTGCGCTCGTCGTGGTTCAAAGCGCCACGCTGGAACTGCTTTTCGACCTTGTCGGCCCGCTCCTCGTAGGTGTCGAGGATCTCCTTCTTGCGCGGCGGGACCAACACGTCGGCCATGGAGACCGTGACACCGCTGCGGGTCGCCCAGTAGAAGCCGGCGTCCTTGAGCTTGTCCACGGTCTGCGCGACCACGATCATCGGACAGCGCTCGGCCAGGTCGTTGATGATGGCCGCCTGCACCTTCTTGTGCATCTGCTTGTTCACGAACGCGTAGCCCAGCGGCAGCAGCTCGTTGAACATCACCCGGCCCAGCGTGGTCTCGGCCAGCCAGGCATCCCCCGGCCGCCAGCCATTGGCGCCGAACAGCTCGGCCTCGATCTCGGCTGGCGGACGCAGCTGGGTCAGCCGCACCTTGATCTTGGCGCGTACCGACAGCACACCGCGGTCGGCCGCCATGATCGCCTCGGCCGGCGAGGAGTACACACCCGTCTCCGGGCTGTCCTTTCCGGCCGGCCGGTATTCGCCGGTGTCGCCCTCGACCTCGGTGGTCAGGAAGTACAGCCCGGTCACCATGTCCAGCCGCGGCATGGCCAGTGGACGGCCGGACGCGGGCGACAGGATGTTGTTCGAGGACAGCATCAGGATGCGGGCCTCGGCCTGCGCCTCGGCGCTCAACGGCAGGTGGACGGCCATCTGGTCGCCGTCGAAGTCGGCGTTGAACGCCTCACACACCAACGGGTGCAGCTGAATCGCCTTGCCTTCCACCAGCATCGGCTCGAAGGCCTGGATACCCAGCCGGTGCAGGGTGGGCGCGCGGTTCAGCAGAACCGGGTGCTCGGCGATGACCTCTTCGAGGACGTCCCACACCTGGGGACGCTGCCGCTCCACCATTCGCTTGGCGCTCTTGATGTTCTGCGCGTGGTTGAGGTCCACGAGCCGTTTCATCACGAACGGCTTGAACAACTCCAGCGCCATCAGCTTGGGCAGACCGCACTGATGCAGCTTGAGCTGCGGGCCGACCACGATGACCGAACGGCCCGAGTAGTCGACACGCTTGCCGAGCAGGTTCTGGCGGAACCGGCCCTGCTTGCCCTTGAGCAGATCGCTCAGCGACTTCAGCGGGCGGTTGCCCGGCCCGGTGACGGGCCGGCCGCGACGGCCGTTGTCGAACAGCGCGTCCACCGACTCCTGCAGCATCCGCTTCTCGTTGTTGACGATGATCTCGGGCGCGCCGAGATCGATCAGCCTCTTGAGCCGGTTGTTGCGGTTGATCACGCGGCGGTACAGGTCGTTCAGGTCGGACGTGGCGAACCGGCCACCGTCGAGCTGCACCATCGGGCGCAGCTCCGGCGGGATCACCGGGACGGCGTCCAGCACCATGCCCATCGGCGAGTTGCCCGACTGCTGGAAGGCGGCGACGACCTTGAGCCGCTTGAGGGCGCGAAGTTTCTTCTGTCCCTTGCCGCTTCGAATGACCTCACGCAGCGAGTCGGCCTCGGCCTCGATGTCGAAGTTCTCGATCAGCTTCTGGATCGACTCGGCGCCCATGGCGCCGGTGAAGTACTCGCCGTAGCGGTCGACGAGCTCGCGGTAGAGCAGCTCATCGACGATCAGCTGCTTGGGAGCCAGCTTGGTGAAGGTAGTCCAGATGTCTTCCAGCCGGTCGAGCTCACGCTGCGCGCGGTCGCGGAGCTGACGCATCTCCCGCTCGCCGCCGTCGCGAACCTTGCGCTTGGCATCGGCTTTCGCGCCCTCGGCCTCCAGCTCGGCCAGGTCGGCCTCCAGCTTCTGCGCACGGGCCTCCAGCTCGGCGTCGCGCTGATCCTCAACGCCCTTGCGCTCCACCACCATTTCGGCCTCGAGCGTCGACAGCTCGTTGTGTCGCATCTCGTCGTCGACCGCGGTGATCACGTACGCGGCGAAGTAGATGATCTTTTCGAGGTCCTTCGGGGCCAGGTCCAGCAGGTAGCCAAGCCGGCTCGGCACACCCTTGAAGTACCAGATGTGCGTGACGGGCGCGGCCAGTTCGATGTGGCCCATCCGCTCGCGGCGCACCTTGGCGCGGGTCACCTCGACGCCGCAACGCTCACAGATGATGCCCTTGAAGCGGACGCGCTTGTACTTGCCGCAGTAGCACTCCCAGTCGCGAGTCGGTCCGAAGATCTTCTCGCAGAACAGGCCGTCCTTCTCCGGCTTCAGCGTGCGGTAGTTGATCGTCTCCGGCTTCTTGACCTCGCCGTAAGACCATTGCCTGATGTCCTCCGCGGTGGCCAGGCCGATGCGGAGTTCATCGAAGAAGTTGACGTCGAGCACGTAACTTCCTTTCCCCTTGCGGGTTTAGATACCTAAAAATGTCGGTTAAGCCAGGTCCTCAACGGACGCGGATTCGTTGCGGGACAGGTTGATTCCCAAGTTGGCCGCGGCCCGCTCGAGGTCTTCGTCCTCGCCCTCGCGCAGCTCGATCGCCGCGCCGTCGGACGACAGCACCTCAACGTTGAGGCACAGCGACTGCAGCTCCTTGAGCAGCACCTTGAACGACTCGGGGATGCCCGGCTCCGGGATGTTCTCGCCCTTGACGATCGCCTCGTAGACCTTGACCCGACCGACGGTGTCGTCGGACTTGATGGTCAACAGCTCCTGCAGCGTGTACGCGGCGCCGTAGGCCTGCATGGCCCAGCACTCCATCTCACCGAACCGCTGGCCGCCGAACTGCGCCTTACCGCCCAGCGGCTGCTGGGTGATCATCGAGTACGGCCCGGTGGAGCGGGCGTGGATCTTGTCGTCCACCAGGTGGTGCAGCTTCATGATGTACATGTAGCCAACGGTCACCGGGTAGGGGAACGGCTCACCGCTGCGGCCATCGAACAGCACCGCCTTGCCGTCGCCGTCGACCATCACGTCACCGTCGCGGTTCGGCAGCGTGGCCGACAGCAGCCCCTGCAGCTCGCCCTCCTGGGCACCGTCGAACACCGGTGTCGACACGATGGCGTCGGGCTCCGCCTGGAGCAGACCCTCGGGTAGGTTGGCGGCCCAGTCCGGAACCCCCTTGCCGGCGTCGACCTTCCACCCCGACTTCGCCACCCAGCCAAGATGGGTTTCCAGAATCTGGCCGATGTTCATCCGTCGCGGTACACCGTGGGTGTTCAGGATGATGTCCACCGGGGTGCCGTCCGGAAGGAACGGCATGTCCTCGACCGCCAGGATCTTGCCGATCACGCCCTTGTTGCCGTGCCGGCCCGCCAGCTTGTCACCGTCGGAGATCTTGCGCTTCTGGGCCACGTAGACGCGGACCAGCTCGTTGACACCGGCCGGCAGCTCGTCGTCGTCCTCGCGGGAGAACACGCGGATGCCGATGACCTTGCCGGACTCACCGTGCGGCACCTTGAGCGAGGTGTCGCGAACCTCGCGGGCCTTTTCACCGAAGATGGCCCGCAGCAGCCGCTCCTCCGGAGTCAGCTCGGTCTCCCCCTTCGGGGTGACCTTGCCGACCAGGATGTCGCCGTCACGAACCTCGGCGCCGATCCGCACGATGCCGCGTTCGTCCAGGTCGGCGAGCACCTCGTCGGAGACGTTCGGGATGTCCCGGGTGATCTCCTCGGCGCCCAGCTTGGTGTCGCGGGCATCGATCTCGTGCTCCTCGATGTGAATCGAGGTGAGCACGTCCTCTTCGACCAGGCGGTTGGAGAGGATGATCGCGTCCTCGTAGTTGTGGCCTTCCCACGGCATGATCGCCACGAGCAGGTTCTTGCCCAGCGCCATCTCGCCGTTTTCGGTGCACGGTCCGTCGGCGATGACCTGGCCGGCCTCGACGCGGTCCCCCGCGTCCACGATCGGCGACTGGTTGGCGCAGGTGCCGTGGTTGGAACGGGCGAACTTGCGCATCCGGTAGGTGTGCCGGGTGCCGTCGTCGGCCATCACGGTGATGTAGTCGGCCGAGACCTCCTCGATCACCCCGGACTTCTCGGCCACGACGACGTCGCCGGCGTCGATCGCCGCGCGCAGCTCCATGCCGGTGCCCACCAGCGGCGCCTCGCTGCGGACCAGCGGAACCGCCTGGCGCTGCATGTTGGCGCCCATCAGGGCACGGTTGGCGTCGTCGTGCTCGAGGAACGGGATCATCGCGGTCGCCACCGACACCATCTGGCGCGGCGAGACGTCCATGTAGTCCACCTCGGACGAGGGCACGTACTCGACCTCACCCGCCTTACGGCGAACCAGGACACGGCCCTCGACGAACCGGCCGGCGTCGTCGATCGGCGAGTTGGCCTGCGCCACCACGTGGCGGTCCTCCTCGTCGGCGGTCAGGTACACGATCTCGTCGCTGACCACACCGTCGACCACCTTGCGGTACGGCGTCTCGATGAACCCGAACGGGTTGACCCTCGCGTACACCGACAGCGACCCGATCAGACCGATGTTCGGACCCTCGGGGGTCTCGATCGGGCACATGCGGCCGTAGTGCGACGGGTGTACGTCACGGACCTCCAGGCCGGCGCGCTCACGCGATAGACCGCCCGGGCCCAGCGCCGACAGCCGGCGCTTGTGGGTGAGGCCCGACAGCGGGTTGTTCTGGTCCATGAATTGGGACAGCTGGCTGGTGCCGAAGAACTCCTTGATCGCGGCGACCACCGGCCGGATGTTGATCAGCGTCTGCGGCGTGATCGCCTCGACGTCCTGGGTGGTCATCCGCTCCCGGACGACGCGCTCCATCCTGGACATGCCGACGCGGATCTGATTCTGGATCAGCTCACCGACCGTGCGCAGCCGGCGGTTGCCGAAGTGGTCGATGTCGTCGGTTTCCACCGGCACCTCGACGCCACCGGGAACGGTCATCGCGGCCTGCCCCTCGTGCAGGCGAACCAGGTACTCGATGGTGGCGACGACGTCTTCTTCGGTCAGCGTCGTGGCGGTGATCGGGTTTTGGGTGTTCAGGCCGAGCTTCTTGTTGACCTTGTACCGACCGACCCGGGCCAGGTCGTAGCGCTTCTCCTTGAAGAACAGGTTCTCCAGCAGGGTCTGCGCGGACTCCTTGGTCGGCGGCTCGCCCGGACGCAGCTTGCGGTAGATGTCCAGCAGCGCCTCGTCGGTGCCGGCGGTGTTGTCCTTCTCCAGCGTCGACATCATGATCGCGGAGAACCCGAACCGCTCGGTGATCCGCTCGGCGGTCCAGCCCAGTGCCTTGAGCAGCACGGTGACCGGCTGCCGGCGCTTGCGGTCGATGCGCACACCGACGGTGTCGCGCTTGTCGACGTCGAACTCGAGCCAGGCGCCGCGGCTTGGAATCACCTTGACGCTGTGCAGCGTCTTCTCGGTGGACTTGTCGATGGCCTCGTCGAAGTACACACCGGGCGACCGCACCAGCTGGCTGACGACGACGCGCTCGGTCCCGTTGATGATGAAGGTGCCCTTCTCGGTCATCATCGGGAAGTCACCCATGAACACCGTTTGGCTCTTGATCTCGCCGGTGTTGTTGTTGATGAACTCGGCCGTGACGAACAGCGGGGCCGCGTAGGTCATGTCCTTGTCTTTGCACTCGTCGACCGGCGCCTTGACCTCGTCAAAACGGGGATCGGAGAAAGACAGCGACATCGAGCCGGAGAAGTCCTCGATCGGGGACAGCTCGTCGAGCACCTCCTCGAGCCCGCCCTTGGGGTTGACGTCGCCGCGGCCGACGGCGATCGCGCGCCAGCGCGCCGAGCCGATCAGCCACTCGAACGAGTCCGTCTGCACGTCAAGAAGCCCGGGAACCTCAAGCGGTTCGCGGAGCTTGGCGAAGGAGACTCGGTTGGGTGCCCCGGGCACGGAACCGTTAGCAGAATTTTTTGGGCGGTCCGTCTTGGTCTGGCGGGAATGTGCCAAGATGCATCCTTCCAGCACCTCGTGCGACTCACGGGAACCGGGGCCACCGGATCTGTTCGCCGCGCATTAACTCGGTTAGGCTGGCGAACGATCTGTCCCGGTCCCACGCGCGCAACTGAATAGCTGAGCCGCAGAGGGGACTCAGGCTAAGACCACGATGTCAGGTGGCGGGTGAGGAGGGCAGGAGGTAGCCAGCGCAACGTCCAACAATAGCGCAGGCGCGCGCATTCCTCAACTACCCACACCAGGAGTATCGGCGCTGGCTGGCATCTCGACTTCCCGTGGGCACATGCTGCCCAACAGACTGGCCCGTTTAGGGCCCGCCGTCAAGGGGGCGGGGGGGCAAGTTGCGCCAAGTTATCGCAAAATTTTCGGGTCATGGCTTACCGGGTCGCCCGCTCGCGCGCTAGCCGCCGAACTCGTGCGAGGCGTACCTGTGGGTGCCCTCGAGGTCGTCGAGGATCGCCGCCTGGGCGTTCTTCGGCAGGGTGTGCAACATCTGGCGCACCCGGGCCTGGCGCCGGCCCACCGCCTTGCGCTCCGGCATACCCGGCGTCGCTTGGATCTGCGGCGGCACACCCTCGATGTCCTCGGTGCCACCGGCGTGCTGGCCGGCGTCGATCATGGCCTGCTCTTCGGCCATCGTCGACTCGTCCTTTTCCTCGGACATGCCGATCGGCCCGATGCGGCGGCCGTTGAGGAACTGCCGCACCACCGGCTCCTCGCTGGTCAACAGCACCTCACGCGGGCCGAACATGACCAGCTTGCGCCGGAACAACATGCCCATGTTGTCCGGCACGGTGCGGGCGATGTTGATGTTGTGGGTCACGATCAGGATGGTCGCGTCGATCTGGGCGTTGATGTCCATGATCAGCTGGCTCAGGTAGGCGGTGCGGACTGGGTCCAGGCCCGAGTCGGGCTCGTCGCAGAGGATGATCTGCGGGTCGAGAACCAGGGCGCGCGCCAGGCCGGCCCGCTTGCGCATACCGCCGGAGATCTCGCCGGGAAACTTCTTCTCGTCCCCACCGAGGCCGACCATGGTCAGCTTCTCCATGACGATGTCACGGACTTCGCCTTCCTTTTTCTTGGTGTGCTCGCGCAGCGGGAAGGCGGTGTTGTCGAAGAGGTTCATCGAGCCGAACAGCGCGCCGTCCTGGAACAGCACGCCGAACAGCGTGCGGATCTCGTAGAGCTCCTTGGCCGAACATTCGATGATGTCGGTGCCGTCGATGACGATCGAGCCGCGCTCCGGCCGCAGCAGACCGATGAGGGACTTCAGGAACACCGATTTGCCGGTACCCGACGGCCCCAGTAGGACGCTGACCTCCCCGGAGGGGATCTCCAACGACACGTCTTCCCAAATCCTCGAGGAACCGAAGGACTTCGTCAGTCCGTTCACCTCGATAGCGACGCCCATGGGGAATCCTTCCGTCGACGCTCGTGCCCGCCACCTGCCCTTTCGTGTGGCATGAGTCACTGTAGCGCACGCCCGGGCACGGCATCAGGGTTGCGGATCACCGCCGGTGAAAATTGGCCGACCTGAGATCGGACCGCGCCCGCAACGGATCGATCCTATTGGACGCGCGTTAGCCTGCCGGGGCCCAGTTGCCGTGGAAGCCCATCGGAATCCGTTGCGGCAGGTGCACGGTGGCGACGGACTCGAGGGTCTGGGCATCCAGCAACAGCAGTTGCCCTTCGTCGCGGCCGCGGTGATAGCCGTAGCCCATGAGGATGCCGTCGTCTTCGGCGCCGGCTCCTGGGTTCGGCACGAAGCAGACCTCACCCATCAGCAGGGCGGGGTCGAGCGCGGCGACCAACGAGGATCCGCTGGCGTAGTCGTGCTTGTACACCGGCGTCGACGCTTCGGACATTTCGGACCCAGCCACGCCGGCAAACCCACGCTCGAGGCCGACGGCGTAGCCGAACCGGTGCCGCCCGCCCAGCAGGGTCTCGTTGATCCGGGGGAACTCCTGCGAGCGATCGTCGCGGCATTCGGTGCTCACCGCACCGGTCGACAGGTTGATGGTCCAGCGGTCCAGTGTGGGCAGGCTCTCGCCGGGGCCGCGCCGGTCGCGGTCGAACATCCGCGAGTGGCGCACCACGTCGAGCACCAAAACCTCGGCGCCATCCCGCATTTCGGAGTAGGCGTTGAGCGGGTGGTAGACGTAGCACGGTTCGATGTCGAACCAGCGCACGTCTTTATTGCCGCCCTCGCGGGGCATGACCCCGACGCGCGCCGGGTAGTCGGAGTTCCAGGCATAGGGGATCCGGTCGGAGTGCTTCGGGTCGCGGTTCATCATCGCGGTGATCGGGCTCGGCACCCGGACGCGTCCGATCAGCGACTGAAGCGCCAGCCGGGCCGGTGCACTCAGCCAGCGCGGCATGTTGGCCGGCAGCACCTGCACCGGGTCGAATGTCACCGGCAGGTCGTAGATCACCACATATTTGTCGGTCAGCGAGAAGTCGTGCATCATCGGCGACCCGGACACCTCGATGTCGACCGTGCGCCGGGCCCGTCCTTGGGTGTCGATCACCGAGTACTGCACGGTCCGCCCGCGGGCGAATGAGTAAGACACGGCGTGCAATTCGCCGGTGCGCGGATCACGGTGCGGATGGGCGGTGTAGCCGCCGGCCAGGGTGCCGTCGAAGTCGCACGTCCCGACGGTGTCGAGCTCGTCGGTCAGCTCGTAGTTGGCGGCGCCACCTTCGACCAGTGCCAGGGTGCGTCCGGCGTGACTCAACACGTTGGTGTTGGCACCGAAGGAAAGCATGCCCGCCCGCGGATTGAGCCGGGCCGGCGCCGGCTCACCGAGGGCGGCGCACACCGACAGGCTGCGCACCCAGCGGTTGCGATACCAGCGGGCCTTCCCGTCGCGCAGCGCGACCCCGTGCACCATGCCGTCGCCGCTGAACCAGTGATAGGTGGCCGGGTCGACCTCTTCGGCCGGGTTGGGTCCGTTGCGCAGATAGCGTCCGTCGAGGTGCTCCGGGATGTGCCCGGTGACCTCCAGGCCGGTCGCGGTCACTTCGGCGGCCACCGGCGCGAGGAAGCCGTCGAGATACGGGTTCGCGGATTCGGCGGTTTGCGTTGAGGTCACGTCTGAACTCCTATAACATCGTTATTTCATCGTTATTGGAACAGTACGCCCCCGATGGGAAGATGGCAAGGATGACTTCGGAGACTCAACGCGACGTCCGCAACGTTCGGGACGAGATGCTGAACGCCGCCGTCCGCCTGCTCGACGACGAGGGCCCGGACGCGCTGCAGACCCGCCGGGTGGCCGGCGCCGCGGGGACCTCGACGATGGCGGTGTACACGCATTTCGGCGGGATGCGGGGGCTTATCGCCGAGGTCGCCGAGGAGAGCTTGCGACAGTTCGACGCCGCGCTGACCGTGCCGCAGACCGATGACCCGGTGGCCGACTTGATGACCACCGGCGCCGCCTATCGCCGCTACGCGATCGAGCGTCCGCACATGTATCGGCTGATGTTCGGCAGCACCAGCGCCCACGGCATTAACGCGCCGGCGCACAACCTCCTGACGCTGACGCTCGCGGAAATCGACCAGGGCTACCCCAGCTTCGCGCACGTGGTGCGCGGGGTGCACCGGTGCATGCTGGCCGGCCGGATCACCGTCGGCTCCGCGGATGACGACGAAACGGTGGTAGCCGCCGCGGCCCAATTCTGGGCGCAGATACACGGGTTCGTGATGCTTGAACTGGCCGGGTTTTACGGCGCTGACGGCGCGGCCGTCGCACCGGTGCTTGCGTCGATGACCTCGAAACTGCTTGTCGCCCTGGGAGATTCACCCGAGCGGGTGAGACGGTCGGAGCGCGCGGCGTTCGGCGCCCGCTGAGCGCGCGAAACCCCCGGAACCCGCCCGCCATAGGGCGGTTCCGGGGGTCTTTCGCGAACTGACTACTTGACGGTGACCGTCGCGCCGGCGGCCTCGAGCTTGGTCTTGGCCTCGTCGGCGGCCTCCTTGGCGACCTTCTCGAGCAGCGGCTTGGGTGCGCCGTCGACCAGGTCCTTGGCCTCCTTCAGGCCAAGGCCGGAGACGATCTCGCGGACCACCTTGATCACGCCGATCTTCTTGTCGCCGGCGGCCTCGAGGACGACGTCGAACTCCGACTGCTCCTCGGCGGCTTCGGCGGGCGCGCCGGCGGCGGCGGGACCGCCGGCGGCGGCGACGGCGACCGGAGCGGCGGCGGTGACCTCGAAGGTGTCCTCGAACTTCTTGACGAAGTCGGAGAGCTCCAACAGGGTCATTTCCTTGAATGCGTCGAGCAGGTCGTCATTAGACATCTTTGCCATGGGTGTGGGTCCTTCCTGGTTTCGGGTTGGGGTTATTCGGCTTCGGCCGGGGGTTCGGCGGGTGCTTCCGAAGCTGGTTCCGGGGCCGGGGCCTCGGCGGCCGGGGCCTCCGCGGCCGGGGCCTCGGCGGCGGCCGGGGCAGGGGTTTCCGCAGGGGCTTCCGCAGGCGTTTCGGAGGCCTTCTTTTCCTGCAGTGCGGCCGCGAGCCGGGCGAACTGCGAGGCCGGAGCGCTGAACAGGCCCGCCGCCTTGGCGAGGTTGCCCTTCATCGCACCGGCCAGCTTGGCCAGCAAGACCTCGCGGGACTCCAGGTCTGCGATGCGCTCGACTTCGGCCACCGTCAGTGGGTGGCCGTCCATGAAGCCGCCCTTGATGACCAGCGCCTTGTTGTCCTTGGCGAAGGTCTTGATGGCCTTGGCGGCATCGACCGGCTCACCGGTGACGAACGCGATTGCCGTCGGGCCGACGAACAGCTCGTCGAGCCCCTCGATCCCGGCTTCCGAGGCCGCGCGCTTGATGAGGGTGTTCTTTGCCACCGCGTACGTGGCCGATCCCGCCAGGGAACGGCGCAGCTCGGCCAGATTGGCCACCGTCAAACCGCGGTATTCGGTGATCAAGGTGGCGGTCGAGTCCCGGAACCGCTCCGTGATGTCTGCGACGGCGGTGGCCTTGTCAGCCTTGGCCATGCATACCTCCTGTAGTAAAGCCATGTGACGTGTCGTCGGCGATCACCGGGGAACGACGAACGCCCCGGCGCAGGAAGCGGCCGGGGCGTGAAAATTCGCCGGCGTACGCCGGCGGTTATGCCTCGTCCTCCTGCGTGGGCCGCCGGGATGTTCCCGGACCTTCAACCGATTGCTCGGTGACCGACGGTCTTCGGTGGATCGGCAACCAGAATAGCGTGACCTGCGCGGTCAGCCAAAACGACTCCGCCGATTCCACGCACGTTCGATCTGGCGCTCGAGGGCGGGGTAGACGATCCCGTAGCGAAACGGCTTGATGAGGGCCATGTAGACCTCGCCGAATCGGCCGCGGGGTTTGACATAGACGGCCATCTGTCCCTGCCGGCCGCCATCGCCGCGGTCGACCCAGGCCCAATGCGCCACCCCGTGGACCGTGCGGTTCGAGATCTCGGCGGCGAATTCGTTCGCGGTCCGGTAGAGGGGCACGAATGGCAAATGTTCGAAGTGAACATCATCGGCCGTGCCGCGCAGGTCGGCCGGCAGTCGCGCGGCGAGCGAGTACTCGTGCGTCCCGGGAATCGGCAGCCGGGCGGTCGCGCGCGTGGGCTTAGAGATCCGGCCCATCGCGAACCACGCACCGAGGCGATCGCGCAGGTCCCACAGGAGGCGCGTCGGCAATGATTCCGCCTTCGCGGGGTTGAATTTGGCGGCCATCTCGACCACGGCACCGAAGTCGTCCGGCCCACCGCCGACCGATGGCAAGGCCCAGACATCCTCGAGTCTGAAGTCGGCGACGACGGTGTGGATGCGCCACGGCTGCGCCAGCTGCACCTCGTTGGGAACCCTCATGGCACAGCTCCTTTATACGGCGACGTATAAAGGGTAGGTGCGACATCGGCGATCGGTCAATACGCCGCCGTATAATGCCGGGTCGTGCCCGCGAGAAAGACGCCAGAGAAGGCGTGGGTCGATGCCGCGCTCGTTGCGCTGGCCGAGGGCGGCCCCGACGCGATACGGATTGAGGCGCTCGCCGCGTCGCTCGGCGTTACCAAGGGCGGCTTCTACGGCGATTTCGCCGATCGCAACGCGTTGGTCGAGCGCGTGCTCGACACCTGGGAGCGCGAGGTTGTCGACGACGTAATCTCCCGGATCGAAAACAGCGAAGACGACCCGCGCACGAAGCTGCGGCATCTGTTCGACCTGGCGCGCGAGCGTCCCGTTGCCGGCCACGGGCTCGCGGTCGAATTGGCGATCCGCGACTGGGCCCGGCGCAGCCCCGGCGTCAGCGAACGACTCCATCGCGTGGACAACCGGCGGATGGCGTATCTGCGCACGCTCTTCCGGCAGATCAGCATCGACCACAACGACGCCGAGGCGCGGAGTCTCCTGGCGTTCTCGCTGTTCGTCGGCAACAGCCTGATCACCGCCGAGCACGACGGACGCTCCCGGCCCGAGGTGATCAGCCATGCCCTGGACAGGCTGCTCAGCTCGTCCTGGCACTGATTGCAGCCGTCACGGCGCTTGGTCGAGCCCCGCGAGCCTGGCCGCACCGACCAGACCGGCCTCACCACCGAGCTCGGCCGGCACCACGCGCAGGCCGGCCAGGAACTCCAGCCCGGCGTAGGTGGGCAACGCCGCGCGCAACGGGTCGAAGAGCAGGGCCCCGGAATTGGCGACGCCGCCGCCGATGACGACGAGGTCGAGGTCGCACACCGCCCCGACCGAGGCGATCATCGCCGCCAGCGCGGTGGCGCCCCGGTGGAACGCCCGCTGCGCCACCGGATCCCCCTTTTCCGCCGCGGCGGCCAGGTCGTTGGCGCCGGCGCCGGGTGGCGCGGACCAACCGTTGGCCCGCGCCCAGCGCACCATCGACGGGCCGGCCGCGACGGTTTCGACGCAGCCGCGGCCACCGCACGGGCAGGGCCGGCCGTCCGGGTCGACCACCACGTGACCGACGTGACCGGCATTGCCCGTGCGCCCGACATAGGGAACGCCGTCGAGCACCAATCCGCCGCCCACGCCGGTGGACACGACCATGCCGAGCACGAAGCGCGCACCCCGGCCGGCGCCGCGCCAATGCTCTCCCAGCGCCATGCAAACGCCGTCACCGCCGAGCCGCACGGGGACGCCCGGCACCGCGGCCGCGACCCTGTCTCGCAACGGAAAGCCGCGCCAGGATCTGATGTTGACCGGGCTGACGCTTCCGCTGTGCAGGTCGATGGGGCCGGCCGAAGCGATGCCCACCGCGGCGACCGCGCCGCCGGCGGCGCGCAACGCGTCGGCGATTGTCGCGGCGACCGCGGCCCAGACCTCCTCGGCCCCGGCTGTGCCCTCCGCGACCGGGGTGGGCCGGATGACGGTGTGCACCAGCGCCCCACCGGGGTCGGCCAGACCGGCGGCGATTTTGGTGCCGCCGATGTCCAGGCAGAGGGTGACCATGGCGATCAGTGCCGGTGGGTGTTGTCGGGCTGGCGCGGGTCGCCGGGATGCTCGTAGCCGGGAGCGAGCAAGACAAGCGCGGCCCGGCGCGCGTCCAGCCACACGCGGAAGGCACGCCGGCGCGCGGCGCCGCGCAGGTGGTCGGCGATGGCCGACCGCACCGCCCCCAGCGGCGGGCCGACGGGCGAGGGGGCCCGCCAGCCGGGACGGCCGCGGCGCGGTGCGGCGAACCGGAGCGGGTTGCGGGCGTGGTAGTCGGCCACGTCGTCGTCGCTGACCTCGACCGCTGCGGTGACGTCGGCGAACAGCGCCCGCGCCCGGGGATCCGCCAGCGCGGCGGCGGCCACGCTGCCCAGCTCCAGTCGCGCGGTCACGTCGGGCAGCAGCTCGGCCTCGGTCGGCGCGTCCCGCACGGTCAGGCCCCGTGCGGCCGCCTCGGCGGCGACCACCCGCTCGGTCACGATCAGTTGGGTGAGCCAGCGCCGCAGTTGCCGCCCCTCGCTGGTGCCGCCGGCCGGCAGCGCGGCCGCGCCCGGACCGTCGCGCAGGCGCGCCTCGGCCGCGTCGACCTCGGCGACGGAAACCGGGGCGCCGGCAACGGTGGCCACCAACCGCAGGCTCATGTCACGGTCACCCGCACCGCCGGTGAATAGAGCAGCCGGCCGGCGCAACCAACCCGGACCAGGGCCCACCACCGGCCGGGGTCCTGCCACGCCGGTGGGGTCACGTCGAAGCCGAGCTCGACTCTGCCGCGAGCAGGCAGGACCGCGCCCAGTGCGGCCGGGCCGATCCACTCCCAGGTGCCCCAGGGGCTGATCAGGTGTGCCTCCAGGGCCAGATCGGCGCGGGCATGGGTGCCGACCGTAACGGTCAGCCGGGCCGTCTTGCCGGGGGCCAGCTCGACATCGACCGGCCCGTCGACCAGGTAGACCAGCTCCGAGTCGCAGGCGCCGACCTCGACGACGCACACGTCCTCGACCACCTGGCGCCACGCCGCGGGGACGCCATCCCCGGTGATGCACAGCTGGGCGCGGACGGGGTAAAGCCCCGGTCGCGTGCGCGCCGGGATCGACACGCACCACGTCGGCCTCCCGGTGATCGCCGCCGCAGAGCGTGAACGGCAGCTCGGCGGGTGCCGCGGACCAGGCGTCGGGACATACCAGCGTCACCGCGCCGTCCAGCGCGGCATCGGTGCAATCGCTGGCCGCGGTGAGGCGCAACGCCACCTCGCCGCCCGGCGTCGGCGGCCACGCGCTGAGGGTGCAGGTGGGCGACGGCCGGCAGTCCCCCGAGCGGCGCGGGTCCGCGGTTGTGCAGCCAATAGCGCGCGTAAAGCGGCTGCGCGGCCTCGGTTTGCGGGGCCAGATCGGCGAAACCCGGTACAATTCTGGGCATTTCGAGCCGAGCCAGCACGGTGGCCACCTGATAGCCGTGCAGGTCGACCGATCTTGTGCGCCGGTGCGGCTTTTCCAGCAGGTCGGCGAGTTGCAGGCCGCGCACCTTGCCCAGCTCGGAGCCGAGGGCAACGCGGGTGCCCGACCCGGTCGTCTCCACCAGCCGCAGGGCCACCACGCTCGGGTCGACCGGCTCGGCGCTGCCCGCCGCCAGCGGGTTGCCGGCCGCCTTGAGCGCCGAAAGCTGTACGGAGTCGGCGGGGTCGACGCGCAGCAGCGACCCGATCGGCGGCAGCTTACCGCCCGGTTGGTCTGGGCGCACGGCGAGCAGCGGATGGGAGAATTGCGCACTGCGGGTTGGGATCTCGGCCTGCCGCCAGTCGCCATCGCCAGCCACCAGCGCGTAGTCGAAAGCGTGTGTCCAGTGCTGGAGTTGGAAGTTGGAGCCATCGGGCGCGGTGCGGCGCGGGTCGTCGATCCAGATGCCCGACGGCCAGCCGGTGCAGGACCGCATCAGCGCGGTATGCAGGGTGCCCTCGGTGTCGACGGCGAAGCTCGGCACCCCGCGGTTGAGCAGCGCGACGGTGCGGGCTTCGAAGCGCTCGGCGCCCGACGGTGGCTCCTGCGTGACCAAGACCTCGGCGTCCGTGAGGTCGTCGACCACCGACGCGATCGCCGCGGCAAGGGTCTCCTCGTCGCCGCCGTCGATCACCAGCACGGGCAGCGCCCGCGGTGCACGCAGGTCGGCGTCGGGGACCCAGGCGGCGGCCAACGGTGCCGCGGCCGGCACCCAGACCCTGGCCCGGCCCGTCTTCGCCAGCTGACGGTCGAGTTCGGCGGTGTAGGCCGGATCCGCCTCGGCCAGAACGGCTTTGGTGAAGGCGTTTCGGGCGGGCCCGCCCAGCGCGATCCGCACGTCGGGCAGGTTGGAGTCGACGTCGAGGTGGCCGTAGCGCGGCTTGTCGGCGCCGCTGCAGGTGGCCGTGACGCCGGCGCGGACCAGGGCGACCATCAGCTCACGCGCCAGCGGTCCGGACACCGTCTCGGCCGGCGACACCACCTCGGCCACCGATACCGCCCGCACGTCATTGCCGACGCGTACTCGCACCGCCGAGGACAGGCCGAACCAGCCGTACGCCGGGTTGTCCAGCGTCCACAGGTGCTGCGCGGTGTCCACCGATTCGGGCCCGTCATGCAGCAACGCGAAACCGCGCCCGACGACGGCGTCCCCCACCTCGCTGACCGGCATGGCGCCCGGCACCGGACACGGCCAGCGCAGCCGCAACAAGCTGGTCTTCCCCGGTGAACTCTTCGATGGTGGTGCGGCAGTCCACCCGCGATATGCCGTGCCACAGGGTCAGGGTCTGGGTGTAGCGCAGCAGCCCATCGATGCCGCCCCGCACGACCAGCCGCTCACCGAGCGGCCCCCGGTAGACCTGCACCTGCGCCGGCGATTCCGACGAGCACACCACCGGCCCCTTGGGCAGCAGGTGCCATGGACCCTCCCCCTGCGTCGGGTGCGACGGGTATTCCTCGTAGACGGCGAGCTCGTTGCCCACCCGACCCTGCGCGATCAGCTGGCGGCCGTCGCGCAGCAAGGACGCAACCGCCCCGCCGCGCGCCGGGTCGGCCTCCAGCCGGTAGTGCTCGTTGACGATCTGCAACCCGGGGACCGGTTCCCAGCCCGTCGGCCGCCCGGCGCGAACCAATCGGTAGGCCCGCCAACCGAGCGACGGCACGTCGCGCGCCAGCCAGGTCACCGATCGCCCGTCGTGTTCGACGTGGGATGGCAGCTCGGAACCGTCGGCGTCGAGGACCCGCACGCCCGCGCCGACCGGGGGGTCGACCCGGGCCGTGACGATGTCGGTGCGCCGGTGGGTCAGCGGGTTCCACACGATCACGTCACCGGCCCGGGTATCCACGGCACCGGAAAGCAATTCCAGGGAGTTGTCCCGGGCCGCGCGGCCCAGCTCCCACGCGTCGCGCCAGCCGGTCAGCAGGTCGAGGTAGACCTGGTCGGACTCCGAGCCGGTGATGGCGTCGTGGTGTGCGCCGTAAGCCAGCTGCACCCACGCCTTGGCCAGGGCGGCCTGCGGGTAATCGGCGCCGGCCATCAGGCCGGCGAACACGGCGAAGCGCTCGGCGTCCAGCACGGCGTTCTCGGCGGCCCGGTTGGCCTGCTTGGTGTCGATGTAGGACACGTCTTTGCCGGTGTAGATCGGGTTCATGTCGCGGGTCTGCGGCGACGGCGCACACCCCCGCCGCGCCAGTTCGGCGCGCACCGCCGCGAAGAACTCCCGCGGTAGTGCGCACACGAACCGCGGCCACGTGTAGCGCGCCGCCCAGTCGCGGTGGATCGCGGTGACCCACTTGTTCGGCGGGGTGTAGTCGGTGCCGACAGGCAGCAACACGTTGCGCGTCAAGGCGACCCTCTTGAGCTCATCGAACAGCGCGCACGTGGCGTCCTCGGCCTCGGCCAGCGAGGTCGACGAGTCCATCCACCAGCCCGCCGAATAGTGCGCGGGCATGTAGTGGGTCAACAGGCCGCGGCCCGACGGCGCGATCCACTCGAACTCGCTGCAGAACTGCATGCGCTCGACGTCACCGCCTTGCGCGGGACCCCACTGGTGGTACGGTCCCCGGGCCCACGAACTCGACGTCAGGCCGGCGTCGGCGGCCATCCCGGGGAACTGCGGGTCGTGGCCGAACACGTCCAGCTGCCACGCGGTGGCCGGGTCAGCGCCCAGCACGTTGCGTTGAAAACCTATGCCGTGCACCAGATTTCGGATGGTGGTTTCCGGGCTGGTCAAGTTGGTGTTGGGTTCGTTGTACGTGCCGCCCATCACCTCGACGCGGCCCTCGGCGATGAACCGGCGCAGGTCGGCCCGGTCCTCCGGGCGGGTGTCCCAGTACGGCTTGAGGTAATCCACTTCGGCCAGCACGAACTTGTACTCGGGCTCGCGGCGAGCCATCTCCAGATGCGCGTGAACCAGTTCGAAGCCGTTGGTCTGCCGCGCGCGCCCAGGCGGGTCTTCGGCCCACTCGCTGGTATACGCGCCCTGCGTGTTCCACCAGACCGGGTCGTAGTGAAAGTGACTGACCATGAACATCGTCCACCCCGGCTCGGCCACGGTGAACTCGAACGCCTTGCGGGCACGACCGGCGCGCACCCGCGCGGCCCGTCGCTGACCCACGACGGGGCGGTCGACCATGACCGGAACCTCGACGACCTCCTGCCCGGGCTCGGCGAGGGCGTCCCCGCTCAGACCGTCGCCGTCGACGCGGACCGGCGTCGGCTCGGCGCAACCGGAAACGGTGACCCATGCCAGCTGCAACGGCGCGTCCGGCGGCCCGACGAAAAGCTCCTTCGACACCGCCGAAACCAGGCGCATGCCAGCACTTTACGACGTGATCCGGCTTAGGATCTCGACATGCCCGCCCTCGCCCCGCCCGTGACCGACGAACGCAGTGCCCTGCGCGATTTCCTGGCGTTCCACCAGGGCGCGTATTTCGCTGTCTCCTACGGCCTCAGCGACGAACAGGCCCGGTCAGCGCCCGCGGTCAGCGCGCTGTCGATCGGCGGCCTGGTCAAGCACGCCACCGAGATGCAGCGCAGCTGGATGGCGCGGGTGGCCGCCGCGCCGGACCTGCCGCCGAAGGACAACCGGCCGTTCGAGGAGATCGCCAAGGAGTTCGCGGACCAGCATGTGATGCGGCCCGACGAGACGCTGGATGGGTTGCTGCGGGCCTTCGAAACCCAGAACGCGAAATCGCTGCGGCTGGTGGAAACCGCCGACCTCGACGCCACCGTGCCCGTTCCGCAGGACATCCCGTGGTTCCCCAAAAACCAGAAGGCCTGGTCCGTGCGCTGGGTGATCCTGCACGTGATCAACGAGCTGGCCCGGCACGCCGGCCACGCCGACATCATCCGCGAAACCATCGACGGGGCGACCATGTACGAATTGATCGCCGGGCTGGAGGGCTGGGAGATCCAGGGGTGGGTCAAGCCCTGGGCCCGCGGGTAGAAAAGAGAGCGTGCTCAACAGCAGCGGAATCGCGCGCCGCGAGACAGCCGGCGGCGCCGTCGAGCTCTATTACGAGGACCTCGGCGACCCGGCGGCCCCGCCTGTGCTGCTCATCATGGGCCTGGGCGCCCAGCTGCCGATGTGGCCCGACGGCTTCTGCGCGCAACTCGTCGATGCCGGTTACCGCGTCATCCGCTTCGACCACCGCGACACCGGGCTGTCGGCCAAGATGCACGGACTGCGGGCCGCGGGCTCCGTCTACCGGCGGGTCGGGCGTTATCTGCTGGGCAAGCCCAGTCCGGTTCCGTACACCTTGGTCGACATGACCGAGGACGTGGTGGCATTGCTCGATCATCTGAGCATCACCCGGGCCCATGTGGTTGGCGCGTCGCTGGGCGGCATGATCGCGCAGATCCTGGCCGCCACCCTGCCGGAGCGGGTGGCGTCGCTGGGCATCATCATGTCGACCACCGGCAAGCCGTTTTCCTCGTTGCCGGCCTGGCGGGTCATCAAGCTCGCGTTCGATCCGCCGGCCAAAGACGCCTCGGCCGAGGAAAAGTTGGCCTCCGAGGTGCGCAACGTCGCGGTGTTCAACGGCCCGAACTTCCTGCCGTCCGAGGCCGAGCTGCGAAAGCGCGTGCAGCGAACTCGCGGAGCGGTGCAGCTATCCGCCGGGCATGCTGCGCCAATTCGACGCCATGCTGGGCACCGGCAGCCTGCTCGGTTACAGCAGGGCGATCACCGCGCCCACGGTGGTGCTGCACGGTTCGGCCGACCCGATGGTGCGGCCGCGCAACGGACGCGCGATCGCCGCGGCCATCCCCGGCGCGCGATTCGTCGTGGTCGACGGAATGGGACACGACCTCCCGGAACCGGTCTGGCGGCCGATCATCGAGGCCCTGACCGAGAACTTCGCGATTTCCGGCACCCCGTGAGCGCGCTCACAGGAATTGGGACTTGACAGTGCCGGTTTGGCAGACTGCTGGGATGAGTCCTACCAAACACCGCGAGGTGGCCAAGCTCGACCGGGTGCCGTTGCCGGTCGAGGCGGCGCGGGTAGCGGTTACGGGTTGGCAGGTCACGCGCGCCGCCGCCCGCGTCATCTGCAAGCTGCCAGCCAAGGGGCCATTGCAGCAGAAAGTGATCAAGCAGCTCCCGCAGGCCTTCGCCGACCTTGGTCCGACCTACGTGAAGTTCGGACAGATCATCGCGTCCAGCCCCGGCGCGTTCGGCGAGTCGCTCTCGCGCGAGTTCCGCGGCCTGCTCGACCGGGTGCCGCCCGCCGACACCCAGGAAGTGCACAAGCTGCTCGCCGACGAGCTCGGCAGCCAGCACTCCGAGCTTTTCGCGTCCTTCGAGGAAGAGCCGTTCGCGTCCGCGTCGATCGCCCAGGTGCACTACGCGACGCTGCACAGCGGCGAGGAAGTCGTCGTCAAGATCCAGCGCCCGGGCATCCGCCGCCGGGTCGCCGCCGACCTGCAGATCCTGAAGCGCTTCGCCCAGGCCGTCGAGCTGGCCAAGCTGGGCCGCCGCCTGTCGGCACAGGACGTGGTCGCTGACTTCTCCGAGAACCTGGCCGAAGAGCTGAACTTCCGCCTCGAGGCGCAGTCGATGGAGGCCTGGGCCTCGCACCTGCACGCGTCACCGCTGGGCAAGAACATCCGGGTGCCGCAGGTGTACTGGGATTTCACCAGCGACAAGGTGCTGACGATGGAGCGGGTGCAGGGCATCCGCATCGATGACGTCGCCGCCATTCGCAAGGCCGGATTCGACGGCACCGAGCTGGTCAAGGCGCTGCTGTTCTCGCTGTTCGAGGGCGGGCTGCGGCACGGGCTGTTCCACGGCGACCTGCACGCGGGCAACCTCTACGTCGACGAGGCGGGCCGCATCGTCTTCTTCGACTTCGGCATCATGGGCCGCATCGATCCGCGCACCCGCTGGCTGCTGCGCGAGCTGGTCTACGCGCTGCTGGTGAAGAAGGACCACGCCTCGGCCGGCAAAATCGTCGTGCTGATGGGCGCCGTGGGCACCATGAAACCCGAGGCCGAGGCCGCCAAGGATCTGGAGAAGTTCGCCACCCCGCTGACCATGCAGACGCTGGGCGACCTGTCCTACGCCGACATCGGCCGCCAGCTGTCGACGCTGGCCGACGCCTACGACGTCAAGCTGCCCCGCGAGCTGGTGCTGATCGGCAAGCAGTTCCTCTACGTCGAGCGGTACATGAAGTTGCTGGCACCGAAGTGGCAGATGATGTCCGACCCGCAACTGACGGGGTACTTCGCCAACTTCATGGTCGAGGTCAGCCGCGAGCACCAGACCGACGTGGAGGTATAGGGGCGTCTGAAGATGGAAATCCGCACCGGCTATGCCAGATCAGGGGCCGCCGTGGGCCGTTCCAAGGGCGACCTCAAGCTCTACTACGAGGACATGGGTGACGTCGACGACCCGCCCGTGCTGCTGATCATGGGCCTGGGCGCGCAGCTGCTGCTGTGGCGGCCCGCATTCTGCGAGAAGCTCGTCGGCCAGGGCCTGCGGGTCATCCGCTACGACAACCGCGATGTCGGCCTCTCCAGCAAGGTCGAACCTCCCGAGTCCGATCGGCCGATGGCCCCGCGGCTACTCCGGTTCTGGTTCGGGCTGCGCGGCGAGGCCCCCTACACGCTGGAGGACATGGCCGACGACGCCGCCGCTCTGCTGGACCACCTGGGCATCGCACGCGCCCACATCGTCGGGGCATCGATGGGCGGCATGATCGCCCAGGTCTTCGCAGCGCGATTCGCCGAACGGACGAAGTCTTTGGCGGTCATCTTCTCCAGCAACAATCGACGGTTCCTGCCGCCGCCGGCGCCACGCGCCTTGCTGACGCTCATCAAAGGCCCGCCGCCGGGCTCGCCGCGGGAGGTGATCGTCGACAACGTCGTGCGCGTCACCCGAATCACCGGAAGCCCCCGCTACCCGAAGGCCGAGGAGCAGATCCGCGCCGACGCCGCCGAGAGCTACGACCGCAGCTACTACCCATCGGGCGTCGCCCGACACTTCAGCGCGGTGCTGGCCAGCGGCAGCCTGCTCGCCTACAACCGGCGGACCGTCGCACCCACCGTGGTGATACATGGCCGGGCCGACAGACTGGCGCGGCCCTTCGGCGGTCGCGCCGTTGCGCGCGCCATCAACGGGGCTCGGCTAGTGTTGTTCGACGGCATGGGACACGACCTGCCTCAGCAACTTTGGGATCGGCTGATCGGTGTGCTGACGAGCAACTTCGCCGAGGCCGGCTGAGGGTCTGAGGGTTCGCCCGGTTGTACGGTTGGCGTTGGGAGGATCTGAAGACAAATGGTGGAGCTGAAACCGTATTTCGAGGATTCGCAAGCGGCGTACGACATTTCGGACGACTTTTTCGCGCTGTTCCTCGACCCCACCTGGGTCTATACCTGCGCATACTTCGAGCGGGACGATATGACCCTGGAAGAGGCGCAACTCGCCAAGTTGGACCTGGCCCTGGACAAGCTGAACCTCGAGCCCGGGATGACGCTGCTCGACGTCGGGTGCGGCTGGGGCGGGGCGCTGGCCCGGGCCGTCGAGAAGTACGACGCCAACGTCATCGGCCTGACGCTGAGCCGAAACCACTACGAGCGCAGCAAGTCTCGGCTGGCGGCCCTCCCGACGAAGCGGCGCGCCGAGGCGCGATTGCAGGGCTGGGAAGAGTTTGACGAGAAGGTCGACCGGATCGTCTCCTTCGAGGCGCTCGACGCCTTCCACAAGGAACGGTACGGCGCGTTCTTCGAACGCTCATACGACATCCTCCCCGACGACGGCCGGATGCTGATGCACAGCCTGTTCACCTTTGACCGTAGCTGGTTGCACGAGCAGGGCATCGCACTGACGATGAGCGACCTGCGATTCCTCAAATTCCTGCGCGAGTCGATCTTTCCCGGCGGCGAACTTCCTTCCGAGCCCGACATCGTCGACAACGCGAAGAATGCGGGATTCCACCTGGAGCAAACCCAACTGCTGCAGCTGCATTACGCAAAGACGCTGGACGTCTGGGCGGCCAACCTGGAGTCCAACCGGGAGCGCGCCATCGAGCTGCAGTCCCAAGCGACCTACGACAATTTCATGCACTACTTAACCGGATGTGCGGAGCGCTTCCGCAGGCGGCTCATCGACGTGGGCCAATTCACCCTGACGAAGTGAGTTGAATTTCATGACCAAGGATCTGACGCCGCACTTCGACGATGTGCAGGCGCACTACGACCTATCCGACGACTTCTTTCGGCTGTTCCTGGACCCCTCCCAGACCTACAGTTGCGCATACTTCGAGCGCGACGACATGACGCTGGAAGAGGCGCAGCTCGCCAAGATCGACCTGGCACTGGGCAAGTTGGGCTTGCAGCCCGGCATGACGCTGCTCGACGTCGGCTGCGGCTGGGGCGCCACCATGCGGCGGGCAATCGAAAAGTACGACGTGAACACCATCGGTTTGACGTTGTCGAAGAACCAGGCCGCCCACGTCCAGCAGTCGTTCGACGAACTGGACGGCCCGCGCAGCAAGCGAGTCTCGCTGGCCGGCTGGGAACAGTTCGACGAGCCCGTCGACCGCATCGTGTCGATCGGCGCGTTCGAGCACTTCGGCCATGATCGCTACGACGACTTCTTCAAGATGGCCCACAGCGTCCTGCCCGCCGACGGGGTGATGCTGCTGCACACCATCACCGGGCTGACCGGACCGCAGTGCATCGAGCGTGGCATACCCCTGACGTTCGACATGGCGCGCTTCATCAAGTTCATCGTCACCGAGATCTTCCCGGGCGGCCGGTTGCCGTCGATCGAGATGGTCCAGGAGCGCTCGGCAGAGGCGGGTTTCCGGTTGACCCGCCGGCAGTCGCTGCAGCCGCATTACGCCAGGACCCTCGATTTGTGGGCGCAGGCCCTGGAGGCGCACCGCGACGAGGCCGTCGCGATTCAGTCCGAAGAGGTCTACGAGCGGTACATGAAATACCTGACCGGCTGCGCCAACGCATTCCGGATCGCCTATATCGACGTCAACCAGTTCACCCTGGAGAAATCCCAGGGGGAATGAGCGCCAATGCAGGGGATCTGCCCCGCCCCATGTAGGGTGCCGGGGACGGCCACCTGATCAAGGTGCTGTCTAATCTGGAAGGACACATGTCTGACAACCGAGCGGGCACCACGCGTTCGCGGTCAAATGTCGACGATGTGCGGGCACATTACGACCTGTCGAACGAATTCTTCGCCCTCTTTGTGGATCCGACACGCACCTACAGCTGCGCCTACTTTCCGCGCGAGGGCATGACCCTGCACGAAGCGCAGCTCGCCAAGCTGGATCTGACGCTGGGCAAGCTGGGGCTGGAGCCGGGGATGACCCTGCTCGATGTCGGCTGCGGCTGGGGCTCGACCATGAAGCACGCCGTGGAGAAGTACGACGTCAACGTCGTCGGGGTGACGCTCTCCAAGAATCAGCACGCCTACTGCCAGCAAGTGCTCGAGGGAATCGACAGCAAGCGCTCGCGACGGGTCCTGCTCAGTGACTGGGCGGACTTCAACGAGCCGGTGGACCGCATCGTCACCATCGAAGCGTTGGAACACTTCGGGTTCGAGCGCTACAACAACTTCTTCGAGTTCGTCTACGAGGCGATGCCCGCTGACGGCGTGATGCTGCTGCACTCGATCACCGGGATAACCCCACAGCAAGCCATCGAACGCAAGTTGCCGTTGTCGTTCGAGATGGCCCGGTTCATCAAATTCATCATGACCGACATCTTCCCGGGCGGCCGCCTGCCGTCGGTCGAGAAGGTCGATGAGCACGCGACGAAGGCGGGTTTCAAGATAACCCGGGTCCAGTCGCTGCAACCCGACTTCGCCAAAACGTTGGACTTCTGGGCCGAGGCCCTGGAGGCGCGCAAGGACGAGGCCATCGCGATCCAGTCCGAAGAGGTCTACGAGCGGTACATGAAGTTCCTGACCGGCTGTGCCAATGCGTTCCGGGTCGGCTATATCGACTGCAACCAGTTCACACTGGAAAAGTGAACTTGGGTATCCTTGCACGCCATGGCCGACCAACCGATTAGGGCGACGAAGACGCGGACGCGCTTCGAAGACATTCAGGCGCACTACGACGTCTCCGACGATTTCTTCGCCCTCTTCCAGGACCCCAGCCGGATCTACAGCTGCGCGTACTTCGAGCCGCCGGGCCTAACGCTCGAAGAGGCCCAGTACGCCAAGATCGATCTCAACCTGGACAAGCTGGACCTCCGGCCGGGAATGACGCTGCTGGACATCGGCTGCGGTTGGGGCACCACCTTGAGGCGCGCCGTCGAGCGGTTCGACGTCAACGTCATCGGCCTGACGTTGTCGAAGAATCAGCACGCCCGCTCCGAGCGGGTGCTGGGGGCACTCGACACCAACCGGTCCCGCCAGGTGCGGCTGCACGGCTGGGAGGACTTCAACGAGCCCGTCGACCGGATCGTGTCGATCGAGGCCTTCGAGCACTTCGGGCACGAAAACTACGACGACTTCTTCAAGCGGTGTTTCGACATCATGCCCTCCGACGGTCGGATGACCGTCCAAAGCAGCGTCGGCTACCACCCGTTCGAGATGGCCGCCCGCGGTAAGAAGCTGAGCTTCGAGACGGCCCGCTTCATCAAGTTCATCATCACCGAGATCTTCCCGGGCGGCCGGTTACCGTCCACCGAGATGATGGTGGACCACGGCAAGAAGGCGGGTTTTGTTGTCCCCGAACCGCTTTCGCTGCGGCCCCACTACATCAAGACGCTGCGCATCTGGGGTGACACGCTGGAGTCCAACAGGGACAAGGCCATCGAGGTCACCTCCGAAGAGGTCTACGACCGGTACATGAAGTACCTGCGCGGTTGTGAGCATTACTTCTCCGACGAGATGCTGGACTGCAGCCTGGTGACCTACCTGAAGCCGGGCGCGGCCGCCTGATTTTTCCGCTCCTGTCGGATTGAGGATGCGGGGTTCGTCGATTGGGTAGAGAGTGGAGCACAAGGCTTCGCTCGCTATCCGGAGGTGACCGCAATGCAGTACTTCGCCCTTTTGATTAGCCAGGAGCGCGACCTCACGCCCGATGAGGGGGCCGCCGAGATGGCGGCCTACGGGGCCTTCCACGCCAGGGCCGCCTCCGCGATTCGCGGTGGTGACGCGCTGTTGCCCGCGGCAACCGCGGTGCGCATCACCGGCGGTCCGGACGCGCCGGTCATCACCGACGGCCCGTTCGCCGAGGGCGCCGAGGTGGCCGGCGGCTACTACATTTTCGAGGCCGAAAATCTCGACGACGCCCTCGCCCTGGCGCGCGACGTCCCGGCGGCCAAGCACGGCGCGGTGGAGATCTGGCCGATGGCGGGCCCGGGGGTAGCGCCCCAGCCGACCGAGGGCCCCACCTGGGTCGCGCTGCTGCTGGAGCCGCCCGCCCGGCCGGTTCCGCCCGGCAGTCCGGAGTGGGACGCCATGGTGGTTCAGCACCAGGAGTTCGGGGCCGCGGCGGGCCAGCACATCAAGTCCGGCGCCGGCCTGCATCCACCGTCGACGGCGACGACCGTGCGGGTGCGCGACGGCGAGGTCCTCATCACCGATGGGCCCTACATCGAAGGCGCGGAGGTCGCCAACGGCTTCTATGTGCTCAGTGCCGCCGACCGCGACGAGGCCGTGAAGATCGCATCGATGATCCCCGCTTCCACCGTGGAGGTACGGCAAAGGGCTGGCGTCTCGGGACTTTAGCGCCCGCGAATGACCGACCTGGACGGCGTCTTCCGTCGGGAATGGGGACCCGCCGTCGCCGCGCTCGCGCGGTGGTCCGGCGATCTCACCATCGCGGAGGACGCCGTCCAGGAAGCCTGCGCCGAGGCGCTTCGCGCCTGGCCTCGCGACGGCGTGCCGGATCATCCCGGCGGTTGGCTGGTGACCGTTGCGCGCAACCGCGCCCGGGATCGGCTGCGCCGCGAATCCGTGCGCCCTGGAAAGGAATCGGCGGCGATGCTAGACGATATCCGGGCACGCACCGATCACACCGACCCGCATCCGGTTCTGGACGACGAGCTGCGGATGATGTTCACCTGTGCGCACCCGGCGATCGACCGGCAGTCGCAACTTGCGCTCACGCTGAGGCTGGTTTCCGGGCTGACGGTCAGCGAGATCGCCCGCGCGCTGCTGCAGACCGAGGCGGCGATCGGCCAGCGAATCACGCGCGCCAAGAACAAGGTTCGGCACGCCAACATCCCGCTGCGGGTGCCGCCCGCCGAGTTGCTGCCCGAACGCACACCGCACGTGCTGAGTTGCGTCTACTCGGTGTTCACGGAGGGTTATTGGTCGACCGCGGGCCCGTCGGCGATTCGCGACGAACTGTGCGACGAAGGGGTCCGCCTGGCCGGCGAGCTATGCGCGCTGATGCCCGACGAGCCGGAGGCACACGCCTTGGCCGCGCTGGTGCTGCTGCATGATTCGCGCCGGGCAACCCGGGTGGACGACGCCGGGATGCTGGTGCCACTGGAGGATCAGGACCGTCGCCGGTGGGACCGCGGCCGCATCGCCCGGGGGTTGGACCGGTTGCGACAGGCCCAGGGATCGACGGGCCCCTATCTGCCGCAAGCGGTGATCGCCGCGCTGCACGCGACCGCGCCGTCCTGGGACCAGACCGACTGGTTCGCCATCTGCGCGGCCTACGACCGGCTACTGCAAATGACCGACTCCCCGGTGGTGCGGGCCAACCGTGCGCTGGCGGTCGGTTTCCGCGACGGTCCCGACGCCGGCCTGGCCGCCCTGGACAAGGTGGCGCACGATCCCCGGCTGGGCCGCTCGAATCTCGTCGAGACGGTACGCGCAGATCTGCTTCGGCGCGCGGGACGGCCCGCCGAAGCCGTCGGGTGGTACCGAATGGCGTTGCAATCCAACGGTTCCGAGCCGGGTCGCGAATTCTTGCGGCGGCGCATCGCCGAGTGCGGCGGGTAGCCGCACAGTTCACGCCGACTGTGAATCTGACGACGCGACACGCCGGTTCAGTGTCGCAGGATTCACGGTCGGCGGCAGAAGGTCAGGCCTCGGTGAAGTGACGAGTGATGGACGGGTCCACCGGGATGCCGGGGCCCGTCGTCGTCGACACGGTGATCTTCTTGAGGTAGCGGCCCTTCGACGACGACGGCTTGAGCCGCAGCACCTCGTCGAGCGCGGCGCCGTAGTTCTCCGCCAGGTTCTTCTCGTCGAACGACGCCTTGCCGATCACGAAGTGCAGGTTGGCCTGCTTGTCGATCCGGAAGTTGATCTTGCCGCCCTTGATGTCGGACACGGCCTTGGCGACGTCGGGGGTGACGGTGCCGGTCTTGGGGTTCGGCATCAGGCCGCGCGGACCCAGGACGCGGGCGATTCGACCCACCTTGGCCATCTGGTCAGGGGTGGCGATCGCGGCGTCGAAGTCCAGCCAGCCGCCCTGAATCTTCTCGATCAGGTCGTCACTGCCGACCACGTCGGCCCCGGCGGACTTGGCCTCCTCGGCCTTTTCGCCGACCGCGAACACCGCGACGCGGGCGGTCTTACCGGTGCCGTGCGGCAGGTTGACCGTGCCGCGGACCATCTGGTCCGCCTTGCGCGGGTCGACGCCGAGCCGGATCGCCACCTCGACGGTCGCGTCCTGCTTGGCCGACGACGTTTCCTTGGCGAGCTTGGCCGCCTCCAGCGGGGTGTACAGGCCGTTGCGATCCACCTTGTCGGCGGCGGCGCGGTATGCCTTGCTGTTCTTGCTCATTGATTCATCCAATCTGGTGTTGGGTTGTGGTTATCAAGCGGGCCGAAGCTGGCCCTCCCACGGTTGAGGTATTACGCCCACTTACTCGACGGTGATGCCCATCGACCGGGCGGTGCCGGCGATGATCTTGGCGGCGGCGTCGATGTCGTTGGCGTTGAGATCGGCTTTCTTGGTCTCGGCGATGTCGCGAACCTGGTCCCAGGTCACCTTGGCGACCTTGGTCTTTTGCGGTTCCGCGGAGCCCTTGCCCACGCCGGCGGCCTTGAGCAGCAGCTTGGCGGCGGGCGGTGTCTTGAGCGTGAAGGTGAAGCTGCGGTCCTCGTAGACCGTGATCTCCACGGGGATGACGTTGCCGCGCTGGTTCTCCGTCGCGGCGTTGTATGCCTTGCAGAACTCCATGATGTTGACGCCGTGCTGGCCGAGCGCGGGCCCGACCGGCGGGGCGGGGTTGGCCTGCCCGGCCTGGATCTGCAGCTTGATCAGCCCGACGACTTTCTTCTTCGGGGCCATGAGATGTTGGTGTTCCTTCCTGACTAAATCTTCGAGACTTGGCTAAAGGTCAGTTCGACGGGGGTTTCGCGGCCGAAGATCGACACCAGCACCTTGAGCTTCTGCTGTTCGGCGTTGACCTCGTTGATGGTGGCCGGCAACGTCGCGAACGGTCCGTCCATGACCGTCACCGATTCGCCCACCTCGTACTCGACGTCAATAATCGGGCGTTCCAGTCCGCCGACCTCAGCGGCGGCGGCGGTGCTGGCCGCGCCCTTGGCGGCCTTCTTCGCCGCTCCTCGCGGGAGCAGGAACTTCACCACGTCGTCGAGCTTCAGAGCCGACGGGCGCGACGTCGCGCCGACGAAGCCGGTGACCCCCGGGGTGTTGCGCACCGCGGCCCACGAGTCGTCGGTCAAGTCCATGCGCACCAGGATGTAGCCGGGCAGCACCTTGCGGTTGACCTGCTTGCGCTGGCCGTTCTTGATCTCGGTGACCTCTTCGGTGGGCACCTCCACCTGGAAGATGTAGTCGCCGACGTCAAGGTTTTGCACGCGGGTTTCCAGGTTGGCCTTCACCTTGTTCTCGTATCCCGCGTAGGAGTGGACGACGTACCAGTCGCCGGGCTTGCTGCGCAGGTCCGCCTTGAGCGCGGCGGCCGGGTCGACCTCCTCGGCCGGCTCCGCGGGCGCTGACGTCTCGTCGGCCTCCTGCACGTCGGCCTCGGCGACCTCCTGCGGATCGGCCTCGGCGACCTCCTGCGGATCGGCCTCGGCGACCTCTTGCACGCCGACCGCTTCGCCCGCGGACGTGTCACCGTCGAAGGTAGTCACGGTTTTCAGTCCTCTCTGTCACTCACTCAGCCGAACACCAGCATGACCAGCTTGGCCAGGCCGAGATCCGCCAGGCCGACCAGCGCCACCATGAACGCCAGAAACGCCAGCACCACCCCGGTGTAGGTGAGCATCTGTTTGCGGTTCGGCCAGATCACTTTCCGCATCTCCGCAACGACCTGCTTGAGGTAGTTGTAGACGAATACGAGCGGATTGGCCGAGCGGTCCCCGGATTTCTTCGGCTTCCTGGCCTTCGTGGCCGCCTTGGCTCTGTCGCCCTTCTTGGCGCCCTTCTTGGCCTTGTCTTTCTTGGTGACCTCAACCTCGTCCGGCGACTCCACGTCGACGTCTTCGTCGGCATCGGCCACTCGCTGCCGGGACCGCTTGCCGGTAGGCCGCAGCGGCCGCGTCACAGGCTCTGTCACCACGGCCGTCCGACCGCCGCTGTCGCGGCCGTCCTCCGTGTCGCCGCCGTCGCGTGCGGCGTCGTTGGCAGCGTCGCCCTCGTCGCTCACCGCATGCTCCTTTGTTTGCTAGTCTCCCGCGAGCCGTCCCACTGTGCTGGGACACCCTTCCAGTGTCCACCATGGCACGCGTTGTTCTTCAGCAGGGGCGACAGGACTTGAACCTGCAACCTGCGGTTTTGGAGACCGCTGCTCTGCCAGTTGAGCTACGCCCCTTCGCGGTTGGCAGGCCAACCTTCGCTTACCTACCGGGGCTTACATGACACGCGCGCCCCCCGAGTGTTCAACTCACGGAAAGCGCGCTGACGCTGGGAAAACCCCGAGGTCCGAGTGTACATTGGCGCGGGTGTCAGATACCAATTACGCGGTTCTGATGACCTGTCCGGATTCCTTGTCCCATTTGAGTCTGGCGGACTCGTCGCCCTGCTGGCCCATCAGGGTGGTGTAGGCCTCCAGGATCAGCTCGCCAGCGTCGTTGGTGCAGGTGTTCCTGGTGACGACGATGTCGGCGCCGAAACGCTCGTCCACCGAATGGACGTACATGCTGGCCCACAGCTTGTCGCCGGCAAAGATAGGTTTGTGGAAGACGAACTTCTGGTCGACCTGGACGATCTGCATGGTCTCCATACCCACGTCGACATTCCGGAAGAAATCCGTCTGGACAAGTTTCGCCAAGATCGACGCGAAAGTCAGCGGCGCAACGATGTTGTCGTAGCCGAGTTCGGCCGCCGCGTCCTCGTCGAAGTGGGCCGGGTGTTCGCACTGGATCGAGCTGGCGAAGGCGCGGAGCTGCTCGCGGCCGACGACGAAGTAGTCGGGATAGCGCCAAAGCATCCCGCTGATATCAGTTTTGAGCGCCATAGACTACGTCCGCCTACGCCAATTTCGCCGATGCGATGGCCCGGCCGAAGATCTTCTTGCCGCCGGTGGTGGCCGTGAGGGCGATCGTCACCATCTTGCTCTCGGCGTCGACCGACTTGACCCGGCCGCTGAAGACGAGCTCGGCGCCCTTGCCGTCGTTGGGCACCGGCACCACGGCGGTGAACCGCACGTTGTACTCGGTGACCGCGCCGGGGTCACCAACCCACGAGGTGACGTAGCCGCCGCCGATGCCCATGGTCAGCATGCCGTGGGCGATCGCGGTGTCCAGCCCGACGACCTTGGCGATCTCGTCGTCCCAGTGGATCGGGTTCAAGTCGCCCGAAACCCCCGCGTAGTTCACCAGATCCTGGCGGGTAAGCGGGTACGTCTTCTCGGGAAGCTGGTCGCCCACCTTCACCGAGCTGAACTCACGCAGCGCCATCAGCAAATCCCTCTTCCCCATCCTCGCCGGCACGACCCGCAAGGGTCGTGTAGGTCTCCTGCACGACGTCACCGGCTTCGTCGGTGATGATGTTCTTTGTCACGATGATCTGGGTGCCGTGCGCCTCGCGCACCGAATCCACGTACACGTCGCAGTAGAGCTTGTCGCCCGCCACGATGGGCTTCGAGAATTTCAGCACCTGGTCAACCTGGACGATCTGCTGGTCCGAGACCTCGATGTTCGCGTTCTTGAAGAAGGCCGACTGGGCCATGTAGCCGAAAACACAGATAAAGGTCAAGGGCGCCAGCAGCCCGTCATAACCGAGTTCGGCGGCAGCCTTCTCCTCCGAGAAGGCGTTGTCCGCGTTCTGAACGGCGATGGCGTACTCGCGGATCTTTTCCCGCTCCACCTCGTAATAGTCGGGATAGCGGTAATGCATCCCGACAATGTCTGCGGTCAACGGCACGGGTCTAGAACCTACCTAGTCAGTCTGAATAAACGAAACGCACACGGGTCGGCGCTAGCGTGTCTCGCGGTGCGCCGTGTGCTTGCCGCAATTCGGGCAGAACTTCTTCAGCTCCAGCCGGTCGGGATCGTTGCGGCGGTTTTTCTTGGTGATGTAGTTACGGTGCTTGCACACCTCGCACGCCAAGGTGATCTTCGGCCGCACGTCGGTACTGGATGCCATGTCCGTTCTCTCTCAAAGTCGCGTTGTTGTGTTGTAGCGATGGCCGGACTCGAACCGGCGACCTAACGATTATGAGTCGTTCGCTCTAACCGACTGAGCTACATCGCCTCTGAGCTCCCCGTTTGGGTTCGGGGCCGCCATCCTGCTCGGCGTCCGCCGAGCCCCCTAACGGAATCGAACCGTTGACCTTTTCCTTACCATGGAAACGCTCTACCGACTGAGCTAAGGGGGCCGTCGACCCAAGCGGCCAGTCGCGCCGCGGGCCTAAAAGAGGGTACAGCCTGGCGCGCAACGCCACCAAACCACGGCGACGGAGTGCGCAGGTGGCCAGAGAATCACCCGCCGTCGCTGTTGCGCCGAGGTTCCCACGCGCTGAGGTCGCTGAACTCGTCGTACTCGTCGGCGTCGTTCTCGTTGAGTAAGGTCCGCAACGCGAGATGGATGGCTTCGCGCGTGTCGGCCAACTTGTAGCGGCGTATCGCCTCTTCGACCAGATCCTCGTCAACCTCGATCTCGACCTTCTTCAGCATGGACCAACAATACCCAGCGCGCACAAGCCGAGACCGTGGTCACGGGCGCTCCCCGGCAAAGTGGTTTCGGCGGCCCGGATGCGTCATAGTCTTGTTCCGTGTCAGATTCCGACCGGCTGTACTTCCGTCAACTGCTGTCGGGCCGCGATTTTGCAGCCGGCGACATGTTCGCGACGCAAATGCGCAACTTTGCCTACCTGATCGGCGACCGTCAGACCGGGGACTGCGTGGTGGTCGACCCCGCGTACGCCGCCGGCGATCTGCTCGACACGCTCGAGGCCGACGGCATGCGCCTGTCCGGGGTGCTGGTGACCCATCATCACCCCGACCACGTTGGCGGGACGATGATGGGCTTTCAACTGAAAGGGCTGGCCGAGCTGCTGGAGCGGGCACCTGTGCCGGTGCACGTGAACACCCATGAGGCCCTTTGGGTTTCGCGAGTCACCGGCATCGGCCTCGGCGACCTCACGCCCCATGAAAGTCACGACATCCTCAGCGTCGGCGACGTCGAAATCGAGCTGCTGCACACCCCGGGTCACACGCCCGGAAGCCAGTGCTTTCTGCTCGACGGCCGCCTGGTCGCCGGCGACACGTTGTTCCTGGATGGCTGCGGACGCACCGACTTTCCCGGTGGGGACTCCGACGAGATGTATCGCAGCCTGCAGCGGCTTGCTGCGCTTCCCGGCGACCCAACGGTGTTTCCGGGCCACTGGTATTCGGCCGAGCCGAGCGCATCGCTATCGGAGGTCAAGCGTTCCAACTACGTTTATCGAGCCGCTGATCTTGATCAGTGGCGAATGTTGATGGGCGCCTAAGCCGCTGAGCGGCCATTTGCCTCTACTATCGGGCCAGTGAAACTTCGGCCGAAGCGCACTGTGATATAAGCGGAGGGTGGATTCGATGGGGTGGATCCAGAGCGGCTGGCATGGGGTCACCAACGTTGGATCCGGCACCTGGATGGTCTGGGCGGCGTGGGCGGCGATTTTGCTGGGCATCGTCGCGCTGGTCTTCGCAAACCGGCAGATCAAGCACAACCGTCGGTTGGTCACGGAGCAGACCCGGCCCAACGTCGCGATGTTCATGGAACCGCATCCCGCCGACTGGCACGTGATCGAACTCGTGGTCAGAAATTTCGGCCAGACCTCGGCCTACGACATCCGGTTCTCATTTTCTAATCCGCCGACGGTGGCCGAATACGAAAATTCCGCCGACGGCTACGCCGACATAACCGAACTGCAGCTGCCCCGCGAGTTGCCGGTGCTTGCGCCCGGTCAGGAATGGCGCATGGTTTGGGATTCGGCGCTCGACCGCGCCGAAATCGGAAGCGGCATCGAGTCTCGCTTCGTGGGGACCGTGACCTACTACGACCGGCCCGACACGCCACGCGGCTGGCGGTTCTGGCGGGGCAGGCGACCCGCGCTGCAGACCGATGTGGTGCTGGACTGGAATGCGCTGCCGCCGGTCCAGCGCATCGAGTTGATGACGACCCACGACCTGGCGAAGCGGGAAAAGCTGAAGCTGGAGCTGCTCCGCGGCGTGCTGACCTACTTCCACTACGCCAGCAAGGAAACACGTACCGATGTGTTCCGCAGCGAGATCGAACGAATCAACCGCGCCGTGCAGGAGACCCAGGACAGGTGGCGCACCCGGCAGCTCGAGCAGCCCACCGATGTCAGCCTGCGCTTGGGTAACGCCGAAACCGATCTGGGTAAACACCACAGCCAGCAGGTGTGACGGCGGGCTACCTCCGGCCCCGTATCGAAGGAGTAACCCATGAGCGGCCCGGTCCTCTACGACCACAAGGATTCCATCGCGGTCATCAGGATGGACGACGGAAAAGTCAATGCGCTGGGCCCGACGATGCAGCAGGCCCTCAACGAGGCGATCGATCAGGCCGACCGTGACAACGTCGGAGCACTGGTGATCACCGGCAACGAGCGGGTGTTCAGCGGCGGGTTCGACCTGAAGATCCTGACCTCCGGCGAGGCGCAGCCCGCGATCGACATGCTAAGGGGCGGCTTCGAGCTGGCGTATCGACTGTTGTCGTATCCCAAGCCGGTGGTGATGGCCTGCACCGGCCACGCCATCGCGATGGGCGCGTTCCTGTTGTCGTCCGGCGACCACCGGGTGGCCGCCCACGCGTACAACATCCAGGCCAACGAGGTTGCGATCGGCATGATCATCCCCTACCCGGCCCTGGAGCTCATGAAGCTGAGGCTGACGCGGTCGGCATATCAGCAGGCCACCGGGCTGGCCAAAACCTTCTTCGGGGAAACCGCACTGGCCGCGGGCTTTGTCGACGAGATCGTGTTGCCCGAGATGGTCGTCACCCGCGCCGAAGAGGCCGCGCGCGAATTCGCCGGTCTGCACCAGCACGCCCACGCCGCGACCAAATTGCGCGCCCGTGCCGAGGCGCTGGCGGCAATGCGCGCCGGGATCGACGGGTTAGAAGCCGAGCTTGGGCTCTGAAGCGCCCTGAAGCGCCCGATGGGCTGAACATGAGGAACGCGGTGGCCCGGTAAAAGCCCCGGCCACCGCGTTCTCCCTTCGCCTCCTCGCCGCAAGTGTGACACGTGCGCGAGGTGCCGTCACTTCAACCACGGGGCGCACCCTCGGCGACCTGACGGATCACCGGAACCGGCCCAGGTACTCCGGCCAATCCCAGCTGGACAGGAACAGCTGCGCCGCCGCGTAACCGCTGTCGTAGAGCTCCTCAAGGCGCCCCCTGGGGGCATCGAAGTCGAGCACGCCCACATTGGTCGATTCGACCAGGATCGCGCGGGCAGCGACCCACGGCTTGCTGAGGTGGGTCTGGTCGTGGCCCGCCAGCATGGTCGTGAGCAGGCTTTCCAGCAACGCCGTCTGCTCAAAAAACCGCAGGGATTTCAGCGCGGGCATCACCGCACCGAGTCCCTCGGTAGGCCGCGGCAGGACCGTGATCCCGAAGGTGGGCCAGCGCGGCGGTTTGCCGTCAGGCCGGTCGAAGGTGTCGATCGGAAAGTTCGACAGCACACCACCGTCAACGAGGGTGGATGTCGCGCCGCCGGCGCCGGTCAGCTTGACCGGGCGATAGAAGAACGGAATCGCCATCGAGGCGCGCACCGCGTCGGCGACGGGCTGCTCATCGGGTTCCAGCCCGTAGAGCCGCGGGTAGTCCCACGGCAGCCGCACCAGCTGCGCCGCGGTCAAGTCGGCGACGGTGACCACCAGCTTGTAGCGCGGTCCGTCGAGCGGGTCGCCCTCGTCGAGGGCGAGATCAGCGAAGGAGCTGACGCCCAGGTTCTTCAACTCGCTCCGAATCCAGTCGTAGGCGACGTCACCCCGGTACATGCTGGTGTCCCTGACCAGTCCCCACGCGGCACCGAAATAGGGGACGGGTCCCGAGTCGCGCCACGTGTGCAGCGGTACCGAGAAGGCGAGCTCCTTGACCTCCTCGCCGGTCAGCTGGTCACCGTTGGACGCGGCCGCCACGATCGCCGCGACCACCGAGCCGGCCGAAACGCCCGACACTCTGTTGATCGAATATCCGGCATCCATCAGCGCGACGACGGCGCCCACCAGACCGATGAACTTGACGCCACCACCGGAGAGCACGAGATCCACGAGTTTCGGCTGATCCGCCTTACGGGCCATCTACTGCTCCGCCGAAACCCATTGGTAAGGAAGGAATTTGCCGTCAAGTGTCACCACGACGCGGTCGCCGGACGGGTGCGACTTCCTCTGTAGGTCGACGCTGAAGTTGATGGCGCTCATGATGCCGTCGCCGAACCGCTCGTGGATCAGTTCCTTGATGGCGCCGCCGTACACCTGAAGGGCTTCGTAGAAGCGATAGATGGTCGGGTCGGTGGGGACGGCGGTGGGCAGCCCGCCACGCATCGGCGGGGCCGCCAGCACCGGCACCGCGGACTCCTCCAGCCCGAGCATCCCGACGAGGACCTTGCCGAGCTCCGCGGGTATCGGGTGCTGACCCAGCAACGCCGACGTGGTCCACACCGCCGGCCTGTCGATCGCGTCGGCCAGCTCCTGCCACGTCAGTCCCTTCGCCAGCCGCGCGACGACGATCTGCTCGGTGAGTTCGTTTCTGTTCATGGGTTCTAGCATGCCCTCCTCTGTGAGGCCGCCTATGAAGCACCGAAAGCGTTTCGCGAACACCGCAACTGGCGTGGCGTCTGGATGTACGCTTGCCATGCAGTCAGATCTTCAGCCACGAGGATCGGGGTCGCCGTGCGAATCGTTGTCGACCTGAACCGCTGCCTGGGCTATGCGCACTGCGTGCCACTCGCGCCGCAGGTGCTGAAGCTCAGCGGCGAAGAGGCACTTACCTACGACCCCAACCCGGATGACACCCAACGTTTGCGGGTACTCCGCGCCGCGGCGGCCTGTCCGGTGCAGGCGATCATCGTGGACAAGCTCGACAGCGAATAACCCGTCCGCGCCAGGCACACCGATGAGCGAATTCAAAGAAAACGGTCGCATCATCATTGTCGGCGCGTCGCTGGCCGGGCTTCGTGCCGCTGAAGCGCTGCGGGAAGAGGGTTTTCGGGGGCAGCTGACCATCATCGGTGATGAACCGGGCGAGCCGTATGACCGGCCGCCACTGTCCAAGCAGGTCCTCAAGGGGTGGGTGGCGGCCGATCGCACCAAGCTGCCGCGGCTGCGCGCGGTGGATGCGCAGTGGCGACTCGGCGTGGCCGCGACCACCCTGGACCGGGCCAACCAGCTGGTGCGGCTCGCCGACGGTAGCGAGGTGGTAGGCGATTACCTGCTGATCGCCACGGGTGTGCGGGCACGGCGATGGCCCAACCCGGAGGAAGCCGCGCTACAGGGCGTCCACACGGTGCGCACAAGTGCCGATGCCGCGCGGCTGCGGACCGCGCTGGCCGCCCGTCCGCGTCGGGTGCTGATCATCGGTTCCGGATTCATCGGGTCGGAGGTGGCCTCGGTGTGCCGCGAGCTTGGCCTGGAAGTCACCGTCACCGAGCGCGGTCCGGCACCGCTGTGCGGTCCGCTCGGAGGGGTGATCGGCGAGATAGCCGCCGAGATGCAGCGTGCGGCCGGGGTGGATCTTCGCACCGGTGTCTCGGTGCTGGCGCTCGACGGTGATGCCGGCGGGCACGTGCGGCGCGCGCGGCTGTCAGATGGCAGCACACTCGACGTCGACGTGGTGGTGACGTCATTGGGGTCGATACGCAACGTCGAGTGGCTCGAGGGGGCCGGGTTGGCCGCAGGGTTCTGGGGGGTGGGTTGTGACGCCGGCTGTCGCGCGTTCGATATCAACGGCGTGGTCACCAGCCGCGTCTTCGTGGCCGGCGACATCGCCCGGGCCCCGCATGTGCTCTATGACTACGAGTTCCTGGCGATGGAACACTGGGACAACGCCGTGCTGGGTGCACGGGTCGCGGCGCACAATATGGTCTGCGACGAGGTCGATCGCTGGGCACACCTGCTCATCCCGCAGTTCTGGTCGGCTCAGTTCGGTGTCAACATCAAATCCGTCGGCGTGCCTTCGTTCGGCGATGAAATCGTCTTCACCCAGGGTTCGGTCCAGCAGCGCCGGTTTGCCGCGGCCTATGGTCGCCGGGGCCGCATCGTCGGCGCGGTCACGTTCAACCACGCCAAGTGGATCGATTACTACCGAGACGAGATCGCGCGGTCGGGGCCGTTTCCGCCGCATCCGCCGGGCTTCGATTTTCCGGAAAACATGCGCGTGATGCCCGCCGACTTCCCTGCGCGTGGCGTGCCGACCGAGACCCCCGATGTGGTGTTGACGGGCCACGACCCCAGCGAGCGGCACGCCGAGTTCCGGGCACGGCAGCGATAAGCGAGGAACTCACCATGACCCCCGAGGAAGCCTTTGACGCTGCTATGCGGTACGAAAACCGCGCGAATCCTTACCCATTCTTCGACGAACTTCGCAAGACGCCGGTGGCCCGTGTGACCAACGGCATCTACGCCGTGACTGGGTACGAGGAGCTCATGGCGCTGGCCCACGACCCGCGCATAAGTTCCGACCTTCGCAAACGACGCCCACCGGCCGGGCGCGATCGCCAGATCGCCGACGAGTCGGCGGTGGAGGCCCCCGAAATTACCGGGGCCTACCGGCAGGAGCCGAGCTTCATCGCGCAGGACCCGCCCGAACACGACCGGGCACGCCGTCAGTGCATGCGCTTTTTCGGGCCACCGGATTCGCCGGACCTGATCCCCGGCCTGGAGCCGCTATGCCAGCAGATCGTCAACGAGCTGCTCGACAAAGCGACGGGTAAAACCCGCATCGACGTTGTCGACGAGTTCGCCTACCCGCTGCCGGTCAACGTGATCTGCCGGATCCTGGGTATACCCGTCGAAGACGAGCCCCAGTTCCATGCCTGGATCACCGACGTCGCCTCCGGCGTCTTCGACCTCGGCCCCGACATCCAAACCGAGGAGGGTCAGGCACGCCGCGCCAAAGGTGAAGCCGCTAACGTCGAGCTGCACAACTACATCGTCGGGCTGGTCGAGAACGCCGAGAAATCGCCAGGTCCGGGAATGATTTCGCAGCTGGTCCATGATGACGGTCCCGACGGACGGATGTCGCCGAGTGCGATCGTCAACAACACCATCCTGCTGTTCGTCGCCGGTCATGACTCGACGGTCAATCTGATCTCGCATTGCGTGCTCACCGTGCTGCGCAGCCCCTGGTCGATCGAGTTGTTGAGCAGCCGGCCGGAGTTGATTCCCGGAGCCATCGAGGAGGTGCTTCGGCTGCAGTCGTCGGTGCAGTTCTTCCCGACTCGATCGGCCCTGGCCGACATCGAAATCGCCGGCACCACAATCCCGCGCGGCTCTCCCATCTATCTGATGTACGGCGCGGCCAACCGGGATCCACGGCGCTTCCCCGACCCCAACACATTCGATCCCCGGCGCGCCGACAACGAGCATGTGGGCTGGGGGCGCGGCATTCACATCTGCTTCGGCGGACCGTTGGCCCGGCTGGAAGTCAACACCGCTTTCGAGGCGTTCCTTCGTCGCGTCGACAGCCCGCGGCTGGTCGAGGACCCACCGCCTTACCGGATCAGCCAAGTATTCCGCGGCCCAAGGCATCTGCTCGTCGACTGCGATCAGATCGGGCCGTGAAATCACCCCGGCTTGGTGGCGGTGACCAGGCGCGTGGAGAACCAGGGGCCGCCGTACCACATGCGCCAGCCGAGGTTGCGGCGCTTCACGTTTCGCCAGCCCAGCTCGCGCAGGCGCGCGGCGTGCTGACGGGTTTCCCACGAGTCCGCGATGGCGAGCCGACCGCCCGGCCGCAGCACGCGGACCGCCTCATCCAAAGCCTGTCGCCGGCCGGCGCGGGTCGGAATGTTGTGAATGGCAAGGTTGCTGACGACCACGTCGACACTCTCGTCGGACAGCGGCAGAGCGGTCATATCGGCAGTGTGCAACTCGATGCGATCGGCGACGTTTTCCAGTTCCGCATTGGTCAAGGTGGCCTGCGGTGAGTTGTCGGTCTGGTCGGCCTGCCATAGGTCGACACCGATCGCGCGACCCTGCGGCAACCGCTTGGCCGCGGCGAGCAGCACGGCACCGCGCCCACATCCCAAGTCGAGCAGTGTTTCGTCGCCACGCAGTCGCAGGTCGTCGAGAACCCCATCCCACACCCGGAACTTGCCGGCTCGCGTTGCGTAGATGTACCAGGCCGCCGTCCCGATGATCTCGACGGCCGACGCCGCCGCCAGTGCCGCCGCCAACCGTCTACCACGCGCAAGGCAGGCGCCCGCCGCCACGAGCAGCGCAGTCGATCCGGCGCCCACTACGGCCAGTTGCGTTCCCGCCGAGACGGTTTGAAAAGACCCGTCGTATCCGTACTCGCCCCGGTGCTCGTGCACGGCGTCACCAGCGCCCGTGGTGGACGACCTCGGAGAAGGGCCGCCGATCCGGCTTGCGGATCGGGGCGAGCGGACGGTCGGCGGGATATCCGATGCCGAGCAGGAACGCCACCAGGTGGTCGTCGGGCACCCCCAGGATGGCGCGTGCCTTCTCCTGATCCCCCACCGACGAATGACCCGTCCCGATGCCCAGGTCTGTGGCCGCAATCATCATCGCCATCGTGGCCTGGCCGATGTCGTAGGTATCGGTGACCAGCCTGCGATCATCCGGAGGTACCGGCACAACCAGTGCGATCGCGGCCGGGGCCGAGGCGATGTGGCCGGCGCCTCGCCAGACGGTGGACAACTCCTGCAGGTGAGCCCGGTCGGTGACGATCACAAAGTCCCACGGTTGCCGGTTTTTCGCCGAGGGCGCCCGCCAGCCGGCCTCGGCGATACGGTTCAGGTCATCATCGGCGACCGGCTCTGGCCGGTATTGCCGCACATTGCGTCGAGCACAGATCGCGTCCCAGGCTTCCACGTTGTCAGGTTAACCACACGGGATTTGTCAACGCGACCATCGCACCGAGCCGGCCTCGCTGCGCCTCTCGCACCTCCAGCCGCGCAAAAAGCGCCCTGGCAGACGCGGCGGCGTCGAGCTGCCACTGCAACCGGGTCCGCCCCGATCCGACCGTCGCCCGCCCCGCGCAGCCCGCCGCGGTGATCAGGACGGCGTTTGCGCCGGGAGCCCCGCTGATCACGGCGGTGACCGTCACCGCGGCCTCGGGCGGCACCCGCAGTGTCTGCCCGGGACCGGCCATGTCGGCGTCGCTCGGGCAGGACGCGGTCAGCTCGCACGCGACGTCGCGCGATCGGACGATGTACGAGCGGCCCCCGCGCAGCCCGTCGACGATCGCGGGTACCGAGAGTTCACGCGCGTGCACGGCCGTCTGCGGCGAGCCGACCGGCTGGTGTTTACCGTGGGAGTCGCTGCCGCCGACCGCAACGACGCGCCGGCCCTGTCGCAGCAGCCGCTGCCAAATGCGAAGGGACAGTTCATCATCGAGGTTCCACCGGCCATTCCATACCTCGAGCGCCTGCACGTGGGCAAAACCGAACTCCCACGCCGATCCCGGCACTGGCACGGCGGGATGGGCGGCAACCACCAAGGCGCCCGCTTCGCGGGCCTCGGCCGCGAAGCGCGGGAACACCCCGTCGTGCGGTCCATATCGCCAGTCGAACCAGCCGTGCGCCGGCAGTCCGACGGCAAGCCAATGTCCGTGCCGGGTGGTGACCTCCTCGCCGGGAATCACCAACAGTGATCCGGTGCGGCACATCGGCCACACCCGGTTGGCGGCGTTGGTGTTGTGTTCGGTGGAGACGATGAAGTCCAGCCCGCCGGCCTGCGCGTCCGACACCAGTTCACCCGGATGGCGCTCGCCGTCGGAGTGAACGGTGTGCAGATGCAGGTCCCCGCGGTACCAGCGCGCGCTGCTCATCGATGCGGGCGGCCGCGCTGGCACCGGGCCGTCGTGCCCGGCGGGCTGCGTGCGTTCCGTTTCTTCCTGGACGCCGGGCTCCCCGCGTTCCAGGGTGACGCGCACCCGCCAGGCCATCCCCCAGGGGCTCAGCACCACCGGGCCGAGAGCCACGACCCATCGGCCCGGCTCGATAGGGCCGGCCAGGTAGCCCGGGGTGGCGTAGGCGCTCGAGATCACAAAGCCGTCGCGGGCCCCGCCCGACCAGCCCCTGAACCCGGCCGCATTACCGAGCTCGTGGCCGGCCGGTCCAAAGATGCCCATGTCCAACACGTTTCGCGCCACGGTGCCCAGCGCGAAACCCTCATGAGAGGTGGCGACCCGGATGTGCCGCACACCCGCCGGCACATCGAACGGCAGGTAGGCCCACCGGTAGATGCCGAACCCAAACCGCCCGGAAAAAGTTACCTCGATCGTCTGGCCGTCCCGCTGCTCGGTGACGGCGGTGGGCGCGACCGTCGCGGTGCTCATAGCCACAGCATCCGCCACGTTGGAGTAACCACCCGTTACATCGACACCAACACCTGCCGTCGGGCCGCTGAGCGTTTTTCTCCAAGTGAACCGGCCACGATGTCGGGGTGAAGTTCTATGGTTGCGATCGATGACGCTGCATCTCCACCGTGCCGAGCGCACCGACCTGCTTGCCGACGGTCTGGGCGCGCTGCTGGCCAACCCGCTGCCGGACCCGTTCGCCGAGGAACTGGTGCTGGTGCCGGCGCGCGGCGTGGAACGCTGGCTGAGTCAGCGGCTTTCGCACGTGCTGGGGTGCAGGCCCGGCGATGGCGACGGGGTGTGCGCGGGGGTGGCGTTTCGCCGTCCGGCTTCGTTGATCGCCGAGATCACCGGGACGGTCGACGACGATCCGTGGTCACCGGAGGCCATGACCTGGCCGCTGCTGGAGGCCATCGACTGCACACTGGATGAGCCGTGGTGCCGAACGCTCGCAACGCATTTGGGCCACTTCCATACCGGCGAGGCGGCCGAGCTGCGCCGAGCCCGCCGGTATGCGGTGGCGCGCCGGCTGGCCGGACTGTTCGCCTCCTACGCCCGGCAGCGTCCGCAACTGCTCATCGACTGGCTGCACGGACGTGCGGGCGATCTCAACCCCGACCTGGCCTGGCAGCCGGAGCTCTGGCGAGCGCTCGTCGAGCGCATCGACGCCGATCCCCCGCATATCCGGCAGGAGAAAACCGTGGAACGGCTGCGGGAGGGTCCGACGGATCTGCCGGTCCGGCTGTCGCTGTTCGGGCACACCCGGCTGGCATGCACGGACATCGAGCTACTCGACGCGCTGGCCACCCACCACGATCTGCACCTGTGGCTGCCGCACCCGAGTGACGACCTGTGGCACGCGCTGGCCGGCCTCCATGGCGCGGTGCCGCGCGCTGAGGACAACGGCCGGCGTGCCGCCCACCATCCGCTGCTGGAGACCCTGGGCCGAGACCTGCGCGAGCTGCAGCGCACGCTGCCGGCCAACCCGGCGACCGACGAATACCTCACCCGCGCAACAAAGTCCGATACGTTGCTGGGCTGGCTACAATCCGACATCGCGGCCAACGCGGTCAGGCCCCACGGGCGCGAACTCAAAGCCGGTGACCGCTCGGTGCAGGTGCACAGCTGTCACGGCCCGGCCCGGCAGATAGACGTGCTGCGCGAAGTCCTGGTGGGCCTGCTGGAGGACGACCGGACGCTGGAGCCGCGCGACATCGTCGTGATGTGCCCGGACATCGAGACCTACGCGTCGTTGATCGTCGCCGGGTTCGGGCTCGGCGAGACCGCCGGTGACAGCCATCCCGCACACCAGTTGCGGGTCCGCCTCGCCGACCGGGCACTCACACAGACCAACCCGCTGCTCGGGGTGGCCGACGAGCTGCTCGCCCTCGCCGGAACCCGCGCCACCGCCAGCCAGGTGCTCGATCTCGCTCAGGAGGCGCCGATAAGGGCCCGCTTCCGGTTCACCGACGACGACCTCGACACGATCACCGAGTGGGTCCGCGAAGCGAACATCCGGTGGGGATTCGACCAAGAGCATCGCGCGACGTACGGGCTGGACCACATCGTCCACAACACTTGGCGGTTCGGGCTGGACCGTGTCCTCACCGGGGTGGCGATGTCCGATGATTCGCGCGCTTGGCTGGACACCGCGTTGCCGCTCGACGACGTCGGCAGCGACAAGGTAGAGCTTGCCGGTCGACTGGCCGAATACGTTGCCCGGCTGCATTGCATAGTCAAAAGGCTCAGCGGCGCAAGGTCGTTGACCGAGTGGCTCGATGCCTTGGCCGAGGGCGTCGCGCTGTTGACCCGATCCGATGACGCATGGCAGGAAGCGCAGCTGCAGCGGGAGTTCGCGAAGGTTATCGAGCACGCCGGTTCCCGCACGTCGACGCTGTTGCGGCTGCCCGACGTTCGCGCGCTGCTGTCCACCCACTTGGCCGGACGCCCGACCCGGGCCAACTTCCGCACCGGGACGCTGACCGTGTGCACGATGGTGCCGATGCGGTCGGTGCCGCACCGGGTGGTGTGCCTGGTCGGTCTGGACGACGGGGTGTTTCCGCGGTCCGTCGTTCCCGACGGCGACGACGTGCTGGCTCGTGCTCCGATGACCGGCGACCGTGACATCCGTTCGGAGGACCGGCAACTGCTGCTCGACGCGGTGTGCGCGGCCACCGAGACTTTGGTGATCACCTACACCGGCGCCGACGCGTACACCGGTCAATCGCAACCGCCCGCGGTGCCGCTCGCGGAGCTGCTCGACGCGCTGGACCAGACGACGCCAACACCGGTGCGGCCGCAGATCGTCATCAAGCACCCGCTGCAACCGTTCGACCGCAAGAACGTCAGCCGCGGCGCGCTGGTGCACGATAAGCCGTTCACGTTCGACCCAACCGCGCTGGCCGCCGCCGAGGCCACCGCCGGAAAGCGCCGCGCGCCACCGGCTTTCATCACCGATCCGCTGCCCGTGCCCGCGAAGGCCGACGTGGTGCTGACTGACCTGCTCGACTTCTTCAAAGATCCGGTCAAGGGCTTCTTCCGGGCGCTGGACTGCACGCTGCCGTGGGATGTCGACGAGATCAGCGACGAGATGCCGGTCGAGATCGACCCGCTGGAAGCGTGGACCGTCGGCGACCGAATGCTGCAGGACATGCTGCGCGGCATGGATCTCAAGACCGTGGCGGAGGTCGAATGGCGCCGCGGCACCCTGCCGCCGGAGCTGCTGGGCTGGCGCAAAGCCAAGGAGATTCGCTCCGGTGCCGACGAACTGGCAACTACCGCGCGTCGCTATCAAGGGGCGGATCCCGCAGCTCACGACGTCACCGTCGATCTTGGGGACGGTCGCCGAGTCGCGGGCACCGTGAACCGGGTGTTCGACAACCGGATCGTGGAGGTGACGTACTCTCGGCTGGCTCCCAAACACAAACTGCAGGCCTGGATTTCGCTGGTAACGCTTGCTGCCGGGAAACCCGGTCCGGACTGGACGGCCATTTGCGTCGGGCGAGGCGACAAAGACACCGTCGCCGTGTGCTGCCTGCGCACACCGCCCGATCCGCGCGCCGTGCTTACCGATTTGGTCGCACTTTTCGACACCGGGCGCCGCGAGCCACTGCCGCTGCCACTCAAGACGTCCTTCGCCTGGGCGGAAAGGCGGTACCGCGGCAAGGATCCAATGAAATACGCCCGCAGCAAGTGGGACAGCAACAACTTCCACGACGGCGAAAGCCGCGAAAAATCGCATGTTCGGGTGTGGGGACCCGACCGGCGTTTCGACCTGCTGCTCGACCCGCCCCGCCCGGGCGAGGCGATGCCCGGCGAGGACACCCGGCTGGGCGCGCTGGCCGCCCGGTTGTGGCTGCCGGTGCTGGCAGCCGAAGGGAAGCCCGGCTGATGGATCGCTTCAATCTGCTGAGCCCACTACCCAAAGACGGGTCCACAACCGTGCTCGAAGCCAGCGCCGGCACCGGTAAGACGTTCGCGCTGGCCGGGCTGGTCACCCGCTACCTCGCCGAGACCAACGTCACCCTCGACCAGATGCTGCTGATCACGTTCAACCAAAACGCCAGTCGCGAGCTACGTGAACGGGTGCGCGGTCAAATTGTGGAAGCGGTGGCTGCGCTGGAGGGCCGCATGCCGGCCGACAACGAGGTGGTCGAGCACCTGCTGCGCGGTAGCGACGAGGAGCGCGTGGACCGGCGGGGCCGACTGCGCGATGCGCTGGCGAACTTCGATGCGGCCACGATCGCCACCACGCACGAGTTCTGCGGTTCGGTGCTGCGATCCCTCGGTGTGGCCGGTGACACCGGGTGGGACGTCAAGCTCAAGGAAAACCTCGACGAGCTGGTCACCGAAATCGTCGACGACCGCTACCTTGCCGAGTTCGGCCGCCAGGAAAGTGATCCGGTGTTGACCTACAAGCAGGCACTCGAGCTGGCCCGTGCGGTGGTCAACGACCCGTGCGCGAGCTGGCGGCCCGCCAATCCCGACCCGGACAGCGAGGCGGGCATCCGGCTGAGCTTCGCCGCCGCGGTGTCCGACGAACTCGAACGTCGCAAGCACCTACTGCGCATCGTCGGTTTCAACGACCTGCTCACCAGGCTGGCGAAAGCCCTTGAGGCGCAGGACTCTCCGGGCCGGGACCGGATGCGGGGTCGGTGGCGCATCGTGCTGGTCGATGAGTTTCAGGACACCGACCCGATCCAGTGGCAGGTGCTCGACAATGCGTTCAGCGGCCACTCGACGCTGATCCTCGTTGGCGACCCGAAGCAGGCCATCTACGGTTTCCGCGGCGGCGACATCTACACCTACCTGAAGGCGGCGCGCGGCGCCGATGCCCGCTACACGTTGGGAATCAACTGGCGGAGCGACCGGGCGCTGGTCGACAGCCTGCAGACCGTGCTGCTCGGCGCGGCACTGGGCCATCCCGAGATCGTCGTGCACAACATCGAAGCCCACCACGACGGATACCGGCTGGCCGGAGCGCCGCACAACGCGCCGTTTAGGTTACGCGTCGTCAAACGGCCCGGCCTGGGCTATGCCGACGCCGACAATGTGCCGATCGATGTGCTGCGTCGCCACATTTCCGCCGACTTGGCCGCCGACATCGGCGCGCTGCTCGGCAGTGGCGCCACCTATTGTGACCGTCCAATCGGCGCCGGAGACATCGTGGTGATCGTCGAGCAGCACAAAGATGCACGGCCCTGCCGGGATGCGCTGGCCGCCGCCGGTATCCCGGCGGTCTACACCGGTGACACCGACGTGTTCGAATCCCAGGCCGCGCGGGACTGGCTGTGCCTACTGGAGGCGTTCGACGCGCCGCACCGCAGCGGGCTGGTCCGCGCCGCCGCATGCACGATGTTTTTCGGCGAAACCGCTGAAACCCTTGCCGCCGAAGGCGATGCTCTGACAGACCGGGTGGCGGACACCCTGCGGGAGTGGGCCAATTACGCGAGACAGCGCGGCATGGCTGCGGTGTTCGAGGCCGCGCAACTGCAAGGCATGGGCCGCCGGGTGCTCGCCCAGTTCGGCGGCGAGCGGCACATGACCGACCTGGCACACATCGCGCAACTTCTGCACGACACCGCCCATCGTGAGCACTACGGCCTGCCGGCATTGCGGGATTGGCTGCGAACTCAATGCGACAGCCGCAAAGGTACGACCGAACACAACCGCCGTCTGGACACCGACGCCGACGCCGTGCAGATCATGACGGTGTACGTGGCGAAAGGTCTGCAGTTCCCGATCGTGTACCTGCCGTTCGCCTTTAACCGCTACGTCCGCAGCGACGACATCGTGCTTTATCACGACCAGACCGACACCCGCTGCCTCTACATCGGCGGCAAAGATGGCACCCCCGAACGCACGCGGGCTCAAGAGGTGAATCAGCTCGAGGACGCGGGCGACAACCTCCGAAATACCTACGTAGCGCTTACCCGGGCGCAGTCGCAAGTTGTAGCGTGGTGGGCCCCAACAAGATACGAAGTCCACGGCGCACTTTCGCGGCTGCTGCGTGGTCGCGATGCGGGTGAGGCGCAGGCGGCCCAATGGTGCGAACCCGGAATCACCGACGAGGACGCCTGGGCAAGGTTCAAGAAATGGGAAGCCGCCGGCGGCCCATCGGTGGAGGAATCCGTGGTCGGCTCCCCTGCCGCGGTGGAAACGCGCATGCCCGCGGCTGATTTCGAGGTGCGACACTTCCACCGACCGATCGATAGCAGGTGGCGGCGCACCTCTTATTCCGCGTTGGTGCGTGGTGCGGAGCTCGTCGGGGTGGAAAGCGAGCCGGAGGTCGGCACGCGGGACGACGAGGTCGAGACCGTCGTCATCGCGCCGAGTCCCGACCTCGAAATGGTTTCGCCGCTGGCGGGAATGCCGGCCGGTGCGACGTTCGGCTCCCTGGTGCATGCGGTGCTGGAGACAACCGACCCTGCCGTTCCCGACTTGGCCGCCGAGTTGGAAAACCAGGTGCGGCGTCACTTGGCATGGTGGCCGGTCGAGGTCGCGGCTGCCGAGCTGGCCGAAGCGCTGGTGCCGATGTACGACACCTCGTTGGGGCCGTTGGCTTCCGGTGCGACGCTGCGACTGATCGGCCTGCGCGACCGTTTGCGGGAGCTCGGCTTCGAGATCCCGCTGGCCGGCGGTGACGTGCGTGGTGCCGCCCCGAACGTCTCGCTGTCCGATGCGGGCGAGCTGCTACGGGCCCACCTGCCCGCCGACGATCCATTGGCGCCCTACGCCGACCGGCTGATGTCACCGGAGTTAGGAGGTCAGCCGCTGCGCGGATACCTGGCCGGGTCGATCGACGTCGTGCTGCGCCTGCCCGACCGGCGCTGCCTGGTGGTGGATTACAAAACCAACCACCTCGGCGACACCGCCGCCGATTACAGTCCGGCGCGGTTGACGGAGCACATGCTGCATTCGGACTACCCGCTCCAAGCCATACTGTATACCGTTGTCCTGCACCGATTTCTACGTTGGCGGATGCCGGACTATGCTCCTGCGCGGCATCTGGGTGGCGTGCTCTACCTGTACGTGCGCGGCATGTGCGGCGCCGATACACCGGTGGTCGACGGACAGCCGTGCGGGGTGTTCACCTGGCAACCGCCGGCTCAGCTCGTGGTGGCGCTCTCGGACCTGCTCGACGAGGGGAGGCCGGCGGCATGACGGTCACCGATGTCGAGGTCGCCGTCGGCGCGAGCGGCCTGCTGCGGACCTTCAACGAGGCCGGAGTACTCGACCTCCCCGATGTGCGGGTGGCTCAGCGGGTCTGCGCACTCGGCAAGGAAGACGACGAGCGGGTCGCGCTGGCGATAGCGCTGCTGGTGCGGGCGGTGCGAGGCGGCTCGGTGTGCGTCGATCTATCAAACATCGCAGAGGCCGTCGGCGTGGATGATGTGCCGTGGCCCGAGTCGATGGAGTGGCAGGCGGCGGTGCGGGCCAGCGTGTTGCTTCGCGAGCCGGTGCTGCATTTTTATGACGGCCGGCTGCTCTACCTCGACCGGTACTGGCGCGAGGAAAAGCAAGTCTGCGCCGACCTACTCGCGTTACTGGCATCCACGCTGACACCCGAAATGCCCGCCGTCGAGCGACTTTTCCCGGAAGGGTATGAGGAGCAACGGGAGGCAGCGGAAATCGCCCTCTCCCAAGCGGTCACCGTTCTGACGGGCGGTCCGGGAACCGGTAAGACGACCACCGTCGCCCGGCTGCTCGCGCTGATAGCCGAACAGGCAGAGTTGTCGGGTTTGCCGCGGCCGCGGATCGCGCTGGCCGCGCCGACCGGCAAGGCGGCGGCGCGGCTGCAGGAAGCGGTGGCGCACGAGGTGGGCGGCCTGGACGCGGGCGACCGGGCGCGACTCGGCGAGCTGGAGGCGATGACGCTGCATCGGCTGCTGGGCCGTCGACCGGACACGTCGTCGCGGTTCAAGCACGACCGCGGAAACCGGTTGCCGCACGATGTGATCGTGGTCGACGAGACGTCGATGGTGTCGCTGACCATGATGGCGCGGCTGCTCGAGGCGGTGCGCCCGAACGCCCGCCTGATTCTGGTCGGCGACGCCGACCAGTTGGCGTCGGTGGAAGCCGGGGCGGTGCTGGCGGATTTGGTGGACGGCCTCTCGGCGCGCGACGGCGTGCGGGTGGCCGCGCTGCGCACGTCGCACCGGTTCGGAAAGTCGATCGGCGCCCTGGCCGAAACGATCCGGGTGGGCGATGCGGACGGCGCGGTGGCGTTGCTGCGGTCGGGTGACGAGCACATCGAATTCGTCGAGTCCGGAGAGGGTGAAGTTGCGACCGACCGGTTGCGTTCCATCCTGCTGCCGCACGCGCTACGGCTGCGGCAGGAAGCGGTGCTCGGAGCCGCCGATAAGGCGTTGGCGACCCTGGACGAGCATCGGCTGCTGTGCGCGCACCGGGAGGGCCCATTCGGGGTGCGGTTCTGGAATGCGCAGGTGCAGAAGTGGATTGCCGAGGAAACCGGCCAGCCGGTGTGGTCGGAGTGGTACGCCGGACGGCCACTGCTGGTGACCGCGAACGACTACGGACTGCGGGTCTACAACGGCGACACCGGTGTGACCGTGACCGGCCACGAAGGCCTGCGGGCCGTCATCGCCGGCGCCACCGGAACGCTGGACTTCGCAACAAGTCGCCTCGGCGACGTAGAGACCATGCACGCCATGACGATCCACAAGAGCCAGGGCAGCCAGGCGGACGAGATCACGGTCCTGATGCCGCAGCAGGATTCGCGGCTGCTCACCCGCGAGCTTTTCTACACCGCGGTGACCCGCGCCAAGGCCAAGGTCCGCGTGGTCGGTTCCGAGGTTTCGGTACGGACCGCGATCGGGCGCCGGGCGGTGCGGGCGAGTGGGCTACGGCTGCGGCTGCAGGCCACGGCGCCCACTGGTTGAATTCATGGCCGTACAACGCCGGCTACGCCGCGGCCAAGGCGTATGTGCTGTGGTTGTCGGAGGCGGTGAACGCCGAGGTTGCCGGCACCGGTGTGACGGTCACCGCGGTCTGCCCCGGCCCGGTGCCGAAGGAGTTCCAGGCGACCAACGACGCCGATTACCTGGTCAGCCGACTACCGGGATTCACCCAGGTCTCCGCCGAGCGGGTGGTCGCCGACGCGCTGAAAGCCGCCGACCGTGGCCGCGGCTCGGTGGTCCCGGGGGGACCGCAGGTGCGATTGGCGCTGGGGTCCTCCCGATTCATACCGACTCCGCTGGCGTTACCTGTCCTTGCCCGCATGATGAAGCGCTAGCGGGACCGGTGGTCGACGGGTCTGCACACCGCCGCGGAGCCGATGGTCAAGACTGTGCACATGACGGATCCCGGTGCCGGCCGCGTGGCGGTCTACCTCGACTTCGACAACATTGTGATCTCCCGCTACGACCAGGTGCATGGCCGCAGCTCGTTCCAGCGGGACAAGGCCAAGGGGCTGGACAAGCAGCCCGATAAGCTCGCGCGGGCCACCGTTGACGTCGGTGCCATCATCGACTTCGCCTCATCGTTCGGCACCTTGGTGCTCACCCGCGCGTACGCGGACTGGTCGGCCGAGGTCAACACCGGCTACCGCCAACAGCTGGTGGGCCGCGCGGTCGATCTGGTGCAGCTGTTCCCGGCCGCGGCGTACGGGAAGAACGGCGCCGATATCCGACTGGCCGTCGACACGGTCGAGGACATGTTCCGGCTGCCCGACCTCACCCATGTGGTGATCGCGGCCGGCGACTCCGACTACATCCCGCTGGCGCAGCGCTGCAAGCGGCTCGGCCGCTACGTGGTCGGCGTCGGGGTGGCCGGTTCCTCGAGCCGGTCGCTGGCCGCCGCGTGCGACGAGTTCGTCACCTACGACACGCTGCCGGGGGTTCCGGTGCCCAAGCCCGAAGCGGCGCCCGCCGACGACGTGGCCACCGCGCCGAAACAACGCACCCGTCGCGCCAAGGACGCCGACGCCGAGGAGCCGCAATCGCCCGATCCGCAGGCCGCGGCCACCGATCTGCTGACGCGCGCGCTGCGGATGGGTCTGGAGAAGGATGACGTCGAGTGGCTGCACAACTCGGCAGTCAAAGCGCAGATGAAGCGCATGGACCCATCGTTCAGCGAAAGGTCGCTGGGATTCAAGTCTTTCAGCGGCTTCCTGCGGTCGCGTTCCGACCTCGTGGAGCTCGATGAGAGTTCGACGACTCGGATGGTGCGACTACGCGGCGATAGTTGAGTCAACTCGAGGGCAGTGCCTTTTCCCGGTGCGCGGACACGAACAGGTACGGCGGGACGCCGTCCTCGATCTGCTGCGGAAGTTTGCGGCCATAACCGGCCATCAGTTCCTCCGACGGCGTCACCGCCACCTCCCAGCCGTGACGGCGCCACCAATCGCCGACGTCCTCACGGTCCTCGAAGTACCACAGCTCCTCGGTTCGCGGGACCTCCCGTTGCGGGTCCGCCTTGGCCATCAACGCCCGGACGCGGTCCGAGCGCTCACGCCGTTGCGCGGTGACATCGGGGTCGGCGAAGTTGGGTGACAGCGCCTCGATGCCGACCCGGCTGCCAGGAGCAGTGAGCTTGTGAATGCGGTCGAACAGCAACTCCTGGGCTGTCGCAGGCAGATACATCAACAGCCCCTCGGCCGACCATGCGCTCGGCGCCGACGCATCAAAACCGGCCTGCTGCATCGCCTTCGGCCAGTCCTGACGCAGGTCCACCGGGACGCCGACCCGATGACACGTCGGTTCGGCCCCGTGCTCGCGCAGGGTCGTGGCTTTGAAGTCCAACACCCTGGGCTGGTCGAGTTCGAAGACCGTCACCCCGTCGGGCCACGGCAACCGCCAGGACCGCGCGTCCAAGCCGGCCGCCAGGATCACCACCTGACGGATGCCCGCGTTGGCGGCGTCGAGGAAGAGCGTGTCGAAAAACAAGGTCCGCGAGGCGAAGAAGCTGACCATCGACTTCATCCGCAGCGGCAACGCGGGTTCGGCTTGAACGACCTCGGCGGGCAGCTCAGGCGCGCCAAACCAGTTCCACTCACCGTCTCCGGCGGTGTCCAGGAAAACCCGCGCGAACGGATCGCTGATCAGCGGATGGTCGCTCTCGGTCTCCGCCGCGCGCGCCGCGGCCACCCCCAGCGCCGTCGCGCCCACGCTCTCGGTGATGTCCCAGCTGTCGTCATCGGTCCGCACGCCATGCGACCCTACGTGAACCGGCCGTAAGGAAGAATCGCGGTCATCATGGTCGACAACGACGGTCGCGCGCCGACATCCCGACGACGACACATCGTGCGGCTCGCCGTGTTCGCCGCTTTCCTGGTCGCGTTGTTCTATCTGCTCGCCGTCAGGCATGTGGTCGACATCGAGGACGTCCGGCGCACGGTCAAGGCAACCGGGCCGGCGGCGCCGCTGACCTACATCGTGATGTCGGCCGCACTCGGCGCGATCTTCGTGCCGGGCTCGATTCTGGCCGCGAGCAGCGGGCTGCTGTTCGGCCCGGTGCTCGGGATCTTCGTGACGCTGGGTGCGGCGGTCGGCACCGCGATCGTCGCGAGCCTCGTCGGCCGTCGGGCCGGCAGGGACAGCGCGCGGGCCCTGCTGGGGGCCGAACGCGCCGAGCGCATCGACGCGCTGATCCAACGCCGCGGACTGTGGGCGGTGGTCGGTCAGCGCTTCGTCCCCGGCCTATCGGATGCGCTTGCCTCGTATGCGTTCGGGGCGTTCGGAGTTCCGTTGTGGCAGATGGCGATTGGCGCGTTCATCGGCTCGGCACCGCGGGCATTCGCCTACACCGCGCTGGGCGCCTCGATCGGGAATCGGTCGTCGGCATTGGCATACGCGGCGATAGCGGTGTGGTGCGTGACCGCCATCGTCGGCGCGTTCGCTGCGCGGCGTGGATTTCAAAAATGGCGCGCGCACGCCGACCGCGACGAGGACAGCGGCATCCCGGATTCGGATCGGGAAGCCGGCGCGCGGTAGCTAGCTCCCCGCCCGTTGCGCGGCCACGAACAGATTCCCCGGAACTTGGTCCCGGACCTCTTCGGCGGGTCTGCGGCCGTAGCCGGCCATCAACTCGTCGGATGGCGTTACCGTCACGTCCCACCCGTGGCGGCGGAACCAGTCACCGACGTCTTCGCGCTCCTCGAAGTACCACAGCTCGTCGGTCCTGGGGATCTGACGCTGCGGGTCGACTTCGGCCATCAGAGCGCGGATGCGATCCATCCGCTCACGACGCTTCGCCCGAAACTGCGGGTCGAGAAACTTCGGTCCCAGCGCCTCCACCCCGACCCGGCTGCCGGCGGCGGTGAGCCCCTGAACACGGTCGAACAGCAGGTCCTGAGCCGCGGCAGGCAGATAAGGCATCAGCCCCTCCGCCGACCAGACGCTCGGCGCGGACGGGTCAAAACCGGCCTGCCGCAACGCAGTTGGCCAGTCCTGACGCAGGTCCACCGGCACAGCGATCCGGTTGCAGGCGGGCTGCGCCCCGTGCTCGGCCAACGTCGACGACTTGAACTCCAACACGCGGGGCTGGTCGAGTTCGTACACCGTGGTGCCATCCGGCCCGTCTGGCCAAGGCAGCCGCCACGCCCGGGAGTCCAATCCCGCCGCCAGGATCACCGCCTGACGGATGCCCATACGGGTGGCGTCGATGAAGAACTCGTCGAAAAACGCGGTCCGCGAGGCCATATAGCCGACCATCGACTGCATCTGCAGCGGCAACTCGGGTTCGGCCTCGATCAGCTCGGCGGGCAGCTGCGGCGCGGAATGCCAGTTCCACACCCCGTCGCCGACGGCGTCGAGGAACACCTGGGCGAACGGGTCGCTGATCAAAGGATTTTCACTGCGTGTTTCCGCCGCCCGGGCCGACGCGACGCCCAGCGCCGTCGCCCCCACACTCTCGGTGATCTCCCAGGAGTCGTTGTCGGTTCTGGCCACGCTCACTCCCCCGCCCGCTCGGCCGACACGAACAGGGTCCGTGGCGGGCCGTCGTCGATGCCTTGCGGGGGCCTGCGGTCGTAGCGGGCCATCAGCTCTACCGCCTCCGTCACGGTCACGTCCCAGCCGTGGCGACGCAGCCAGTCGCCGACATCCTCGCGCTCCTCGAAGTACCACAGGTCCTGAACGTCGGGGATGTCCCGTTCCGGCTGCAGTTTGACCATCAGGTCGCGCACCCGCCGCATCGTCTCGCGCCGCTTCGCGATGGCGGCCTCGTCGAGGAAGTCCGGGCCGGGCGCCTCCACGGCGATCCGGCTGCCCGCGGCGCCCAGCGCCTGAACGCGCTCGAACAGCAGCTCGTGAGCGACCGCGGGCAGAAACGGCAACAGCCCCTCGGCGGACCAGGCGCTGGGCGCCGAGGCGTCAAAACCGGCCTGCTGCAACGCGGCCGGCCAGTCGTGGCGCAGGTCGACCGGAACGTGCACTAGGTTGCAGGTCGGCTGTGCACCGTTGTCCCGCAGCGTCGAGGATTTGAATTCCAGCACGCTGGGCTGGTCGAGTTCGTACACCGTGATGCCATCGGGCCACGACAGCCGCCAGGCCCGCGAGTCCAAACCCGCCGCGAGGATCACCACCTGGCGCACGCCGGCGCGGGTCGCGTCGAGGAAGAACCGGTCGAAAAACGACGTCCGCGCGGCCATGTAGTCGACCATTCCCTGCATCCGCGGCTTCAGGTCGGGTTCGGCCTCAACGATCTCGTCGGGCAGGTTGGGAGCCGCGAACCAGTTCCACATGCCGTCGCCGGCCGCATTGAGGAAGACCCGCGCGAAAGGATCGCTGATCAGTGGGTTTTCGCTCTCGGTTTCCGCCGCGCGGGCCGCCGCGACGCCCAATGCCGTCGCGCCCACACTCTCGGTGATCTTCCAGGTGTCGTTGTCCGTTCTGGCCACGCCCTCGTCCTCCCAATTCGCTAGCACAACTACCTACCGGAGCCTACGCGCGCCGCGTATGAGCAAGCTGTGCACGCCGGCTGCGAGGTATCCGGTTAAGTTGTCGGCGGGCCGCTAACGGCGCGGCCTCGGGCCAAAGGATCTCGACATGCGAGTTGACGGGCGCGACATCAGCGTTTCGGGCAGCCTGCTGCAACCGCTGACCCGGCGGACCAACGACATCATCCGGCTCGTCGCCAGCGCGGTCTTCTTCGCGATCGTGATCGCAGGTTCGCTCATCACCCGGCCACAATGGGTCGCGCTGGAGCGATCGATATCGCAGATCGTCGGGGTGCTCACCCCCACTCAGTCAGACCTCGTCTACCTGGGGTACGGCATCGCGATCCTGGCGCTGCCGTTCGCGATCCTGATCGGTTTGATCGTCGCCCGGCAGTGGAAGCTGCTCGGCGCCTACGCGGCCGCGGGACTCCTCGCGGTTGTCTCGCTCTCGATCGGCGGCAACGGCTTCTCGGCGCCCCGATGGCACTTCGACCTCACGGACCGGGCGCAAACCGTGTTGGCCCAGATCCTGGACGACCCGCGGTGGATAGCGATGCTCGCGGCGGTGCTGACCGTGTCGGGCCCCTGGCTGCCCGCGCGGTGGCGGCGTTGGTGGTGGGCGCTGCTGCTCGCGTTCGTGCCGATCCACCTGTTCGTGAGCGCGATAGTCCCGGCGCGCTCCTTGCTGGGGCTGGCGGTCGGATCGCTCGTCGGTGCGCTCGTCGTCCTGGTCGTCGGCACTCCCGCCCTTGAGGTACCGCTGGATGGCGCGGTGCGCGCGATGGCCAAACGCGGGTGCCGGGTCTCCCGGCTCCAGGTGCTCCAGCCCGCCGGACCGGGGCCGCTGGTTCTTTCCGCCACGTCCATGGATCCCGATCCGGCCCCGAACGGGGCCTTCCACCAGGCCCTGGTCGAGATGTACGGCCCGCATCAGCGCAGCGGCGGCGCCCTGCTCCAGGTCTGGCAGAAGCTGCGGCTGCGGGCCAGGGAGACCGCGCCCCTCGTGACGTCGATGCGCCGCACCGTCGAGCATCGTGCACTGATGGCCATTGCCGTCGGCGACCTGGGCGTCGCCAACACGTCGCCCATCGCTGTCGCCTCGCTGGACAGGGGATGGATGTTGTACGCGTACAAGCCCATCCGGGGGATTCCGCTCGACCAGTGCGCGACGAAGACGCCGGTTGCCCGTATGTGGGAATCGCTACAGGTCCTCAACGACCATCAGCTCTCCCACGGCGACCTGCGCAGCAGCGAGATCACCGTCGACGACGGCACCGTGCTATTCGGCGGATTCGGCAACGCCGAATACGGCGCCACCGACACTCAACTCCAATCCGACATCGCCCAACTCCTGGTTACGACATCGGCGCTGTACGACGCGGAGTCCGCGGTGGGCGCGGCGATCGACGCATTCGGCAAAGACACCGTCCTGACCGCCTCGCGCCGGCTCACGAAATCGGCTGTGCCGAAGGAAATCCGGAAATCGATAACCGATGCGGGTGCCGTCATCTCCGGGGCCCGCGCGGAGGTGAAGCGTCAGACCGGTGCGGACCAGATCAAAACCGAAACGATCACCCGGTTCAACCGCCGGCAGGTCATTCAACTCGTGCTGCTCGTCGCGCTGGTCTATGTCGCGTATCCGTTCATCAGCACCGTGCCGACCTTCTTTTCCGAGTTGCGGACCGCGAACTGGTGGTGGGCGCTGCTGGGCTTGACGATATCCGCGCTGACGTACGTGGGCGCGGCGGCGGCCTTATGGGCCAGCGCCGACGAAAAGGTGGATTTCTGGAAGCTGTCAATCGCGCAGGTGGCCAACACTTTTGCGGCAACCACCACGCCCGCCGGGATCGGTGGCCTGGCGCTTAGCACGCGGTACTTGCAGAAGGGGGGAGGGCTGTCCGCGGTGCGGGCCACCACTGCGGTGGCGCTACAGCAAACGGTGCAGGTGATCATGCACCTTGTGTTGCTGATCTTGTTCAGCACCGTAGCGGGCGCGTCGATGGACCTTTCGCACTTCGTCCCCAACGCCACGGTGCTGTACCTGATCGCGGGTGTGGCGCTGGGCATCGTCGGGGCATTTCTGTTGGTGCCCAGGCTGCGGCGCTGGCTGGCAACAGACCTGCGTCCGAAAGTAAAGGAGTTGGCCGGCGACCTCGTCGAGGTTGCCCGCGAACCGAAACGACTGGGTCTAATCGTACTGGGCTGTGCCGGAACAACACTCGGCGCGGCGTTGGCGCTTTGGGCCAGCGTCCAGGCCTTCGGCGGCGGCGCGACGTTTGTCACGTGCACCGTGGTGACGATGGTCGGCGGAACGCTGGCCTCGGCCGCGCCCACGCCCGGCGGCGTCGGCGCCGTCGAAGCGGCGCTGATCGGTGGTCTCGCGGCGTTCGGCGTCCCGGCGGGCGTTGGGGTGCCGTCGGTTCTGCTGTATCGGGTGCTCACCTGCTGGCTACCGGTATTCGCCGGCTGGCCGGTGATGCGGTGGCTGACGGAGAAGGAGATGATCTGACCGGCTCGGCACTAGTCGGACTCGGCCTGTGTGATGACGAAAACGACTGATCTCCTGGCGGTTTCGCCAACCGTGGTGGTGAGATAGACCGGGTAGTACGCCTCGGGCACCGACGGCGCCACCTTGATCGTGATGTCAGCGGCGCCGGATCCGTCGGAGCCGAACTGCCCGGACGCGGGCGCCACGGTAATCCCGCCGTCGGTGGATGTGCCCGTGACGGTGTAGCCGCCGGCGCCGTCGACCATTCGTTGCGCATCGAGTTTAACGGTGACGTCGTGTCCGGGCGCGATCGTGACGATGGGCCGCGAGACATTAACGGTCACAGCGGAACTGCCCGCGCCAAACGATGGGGGCGCTGACGACTCGGCCGTTCCCCAGACCTTGTTTGGATACGCGGCGAGCGAGAATTTGATCTCGCCGCCGGTGCGGATGATCGACTCCGGCATCCACGTGTGATCGGTGGGCTGGCCGTCGATGCTCAGGCCGCTGATGTAGTTCAGGTGGTGCGGTCCCGACGCGCCCGGGGCGGAGATCCGAATGAATTTGCCGTCCGGGAGGGCGATTATGACGCGATCGAACAGCGGTGTGTTGACGGTGAGGATCGGCGTCCCCGGGGTGCTCGGGTACAGGCCGAGGGCGGCCCAGACGTACCAGCTCGACAGGGCCCCCAGATCGTCGTTGCCCGGTTCGCCGTCGGGTGTGGGACCGTATAGCCCGCGCACCCGGTCGACCGTGAGCTGAGTCTTCCATGGCTGACCGATGTAGTTGTACAGCCACGACACCCCGAAGCTCGGCTCGTTGCCGGCCCACAGATACGGCGCCTTGGGGCCCGCGTTGAGTTCCTTGGTGAACCGGTCGAGCCGGCCGGCCACGGTCGCTCGTCCGCCGAGAGCGGTCACCAGGCCGGCGATGTTCTGCGGCACCCACCAGACGTATTGCTCGGCGTTGCCCTCGTCGTATCCCTCCTGGGCGAAACCCACAGGGGAATCCACGTACCCGGGGCCCGGCGGGAAGAATCCCATCCGGTCGCGGGGCGAGATGTACCGGGTGCTGGGGTTGAACAGGTTCTGCCAGTACTGGGCCCGGTTCTGGAATTCGGCCGCGGTCGCCGTGTCGCCGAGCGATTCAGCGAATCGGGAGATGGCGAAGTCGTCGACGGACCATTCGAGCGTGATCGAAGCGCCGGCGCCGAACCAGGCTGTGTCGGGCAAGTAGCCCAATTGCTGATAGGTGGCGATGCCCGGCCGCTCCATATAGCCGTTCAGCCCGACGCCGCCCGTGGTCGCCGCGTTCACCATGAAGCGCAGCGCCGTTTGCAGGTCGAAGTCCTTGCCGCCGTATGCATACAGGTTCACGATAAGGGGAACCACGCTGTCCCCGCTCATCTCACCCGTCGCCGAATTGGCAAGGGCCCAACGCGGAAACGACCCGCTCTGCTCGGCGTCGTTGACGAGTGATTGGGCCATGTCGCTGGCCTGCTTCGGGAAGAGCAGCCCCTGCAGGGCAGCCACCCCCCGATAGGTATCCCAATCGGAGAAGTTGGTGTATTGGGTGCGCCCGTTGGCGACGCTGTGGATAGAGCCGTCGAATCCGGTGTAGCGTCCGTCGGCGTCGTTGAAGGTGTTGGGGTGCAGCAGTGATCGGTACAGGCTGGTGTAGAAGGTCTCCAGATTGTCGGCGTTCCTGCCGGCCACCGTGATACACGACAGCGTGGCGTTCCATTGGGAGATTGCGGCGGCGCGCGCGTCGTGGAAGCTGGCTTCGCCCTCGGCCGCGAGGTTGGCCTGCGCCCCGTCGATGCCGACGTAGGAGATCGCCGTTCGCACCTCGACCACCGAGCCGGGGGGAAACGCCACGTACCCCCCGGCGTAGGGCGACGCCGCGTCGCGGGCGCCCGCGTAGACGGTGTAGCCGTCCCAGGTGCCGTAGGAGGTGAACGGCTGGCTGAACTTCATCGCGAAATACACCGTGTAGGTGTTGTTCTTGCTGCAGAATCCGCCGCTGGTCGCCCACCCGGTGATCGTGGTGTTGTCGTCGCCGATCTGAATGGTCGCCCGGGAATTGCCGGCCAGCGACGCGCCGGAGCGGACGTGAAACAGGGCGGCCCGACCGTTATGCGGATAGCGGAATCGGCCGACGCCGGTGCGGGTGCTGGCGCTGAGCTCCGCGGTCACGCCGGTGGCGGGGAACCGCACGGTGTAGTAGCCGGGCACGCCCTGCTCGGTGTCGTCGTGGGCGATCCTCTCCCACGCGTTCCACGGCTGCGAGCCGATCGGGGTGGTGGTCGGCAGCATGGAGATGTCGCCGAACGCGGCGCAGCCCACCGACGCGTGGGTCATGCTGAACCCGGTGGATCGTGAGTTGCCGTAGTTGTAGCCCGCATAATCGCCGACGGTGTCCGGCGAGTACTGCACCATTCCGAACGGCACCGTCGCGCCGGGGAAGTTGTTGATCTCCCCCACCGTCTCGCCTCCGGTCCCGGTGCCGACGAGCGTGTCGACGTGGTCGACGGGATTGGCGACCAACCCGGGCGGACCGTCGTAAGCATGGGGCGGAGCCGCCGCGATGAAAGCCATGCTGACGACCACGATCGCGATGATCGCGAGAAATCCGACGACGGTCCTTCGTGATCGCATAGCTGTCTCTTACGCCATGATTCTGTGTTCGCGTGGTATTTCGCGGGCGATTTTCCCGGATTTGACTGGCAACGCTGGGCACGGCTTCGGTTAGTCTCATTCCGGCGTGGCCGGCGCAGGTGCCGGCCCCAATTTCCGGGAGAATTGATTGATGAAACACTTGACAGCAGCAACGATAACCGTGGCGCTCGGTTTGGCGCTGGTGGGTTGCAGCTCGAGCAATAAGACGGCGCCGTCGACATCAACGTCGACCTCCACATCCACGTCGACCTCGACAACAACGTCGACGACCAGCGCGACGCCGGGGGCTCAGGCCAACAAAACTATCGCCGACTACATCACCGAGAACCACATCACGGAGACTCCAATCCATCACGGCGACCCCGGCCCCAACGTCGACCTGCCGGTTCCCGATGGCTGGCAGATCAATCAGAACGCCGGGACGTCGTACGGGGGCATCGTGTTGACGCAGCCCGCAAACCCGGCCGATCCGCCCACCATCGCGGCGCTTTTCTCAAAACTCACGGGTGACGTCGACCCGGCCAAGATCATCCAGTACGCCCCCGGCGAGCTCCAGAATCTTCCCGGTTACCAGGGCTCCGGCAACGGCCAGGCCTCTACCCTCGGCGGATTTCAGGCCTGGCAGCTGAACGGCACCTACCAGAAGGACGGCAAGACACGGACCGTCGCGCAGAAGACGGTGGTGATTCCCAGCCAGGGTGCGGTGTTCGTGCTCCAACTCAACGCCGATTCGCTGCAAAGCGATCAAGGCCCCTTGATGGACGCCACCAACATCATCGACGACAAAACGACCATCACTACTTCCTGACGCACGACTACGAGGCGGATCGCGCCGCGGAGATAAACACGCTCCGCGGCGCGCCGTCTTCGAGACTTAAGCCACGCACACTCGTCTCGGCGTGTCGTGTGCGTGGTTTAAGTGTCGCGGGCGTTGGCCGTACGGTGTTTGACATGACAGAACAGTCTTATGCGATAGACGTCGGACACCCACCGTCGGCGCTACTACGTGTCGTCAACCCGGCGCTGGCGTTCCTGCTGCGGACGCCCCTTGCCGGTCCGGCACGCAAGCAGCTGATGGTGTTGAGCTTCACCGGGCGAAAGACCGGGCGGCCGTATTCAATTCCCTTGAGTGCCCATCTGATCGACCACGACCTCTATGCGCTGACCGGCGCCCCATGGAAGCAGAACTTCCGCGGCGGCGCGCCCGCGCAGGTTGTCTACGACGGCAAGACCACCGCCATGCGCGGCGAGCTCATCCGCGACCGCGCCGTCGTCTCCGACCTGTTCCAGCGCTGCGCCGAGTCCTATGGCGTGCAGCGCGCGCAGCGGATGATGGGATTGAAATTCCGCGAACCGCGAATCCCGACGCGTGACGAGTTCGAAGAAGCCGTCGACCGGCTCCACCTGGCGGCCGTCCGGCTGACTCCGGGCCAGTAGCCGTTCACCAATTCCACCATCGGCGGCCATATTTCACGTACCGTGAGCCGGTCCCGCAATGGGTGGGTTGCGCCCGGCCGAGCACCGGCCTCGCTAACCTGGCCCGGCGCCCGCGCCCGCATGGGTTCGGGTGATGATTGGCCGCGGGTGACCCAGATCGGGCAGCGTGTAGCGCAGCGCGTCCGCGACCGCGTCCGCCCGGCGCTCCGGCACCAACGCGATCACGCAGCCGCCGAATCCGCCGCCGGTCATCCGGGCGCCGAGAGCGCCCGCCTGCACCGCGGTATCGGCGATCAGGTCGATATGTTCGGTGGTGATTCCGAAGTCGTCACGCATGGACACGTGTGAAGCGGTCAAGATGTGGCCGGCTTCAATGAAGTTCGAATCACCCAATGCCGCAACGAAATCCAGTACCCTGCCGTTCTCGGTGAGGACATGGCGTGCGCGGCGGGCGTCGATCGGGTTGCCGACCGCGTCCATGGCCGCGCGCCCGCGATCCCAGATGTCACGCAACGATGACACCCCGAGATCGGTGGCCGCCCGCTCGCACGATTTGCGAAGGGCCGCGTATTCGCCGCCGGCGTTACTGTGCCGGGTCCGCGAGTCGATCAGCAGCAGCGCTACACCAGACTCGTCCGGGTCGAAGGCCACCGGCGCGACGGTGAGGTCGCGAAAGTCGATCAGCAGCGCCGTCGACGGTTCCCCGAACAGCGATGCCAGCTGGTCAAGCAAACCCGTTGGGGCGCCGACATAGTCGTTTTCGGCCCGTTGGGCCAGCCGCGCCTGCTCTTTTGCGTCGATGCGCATACCGGCGGCCGCCGAGATCGCGCCCAAAACTGCGCATTCCAACGCCGCCGACGAGGACAGGCCCGACCCGATCTCCACGTTGCTGCTGATCGTCATCGTGCCGCCGGGCATCGGTTGGCCGGTTTGACGCAGTGCCCACACCACCCCGGCGACGTAGGCGGCCCAGCCGGTCACCTGGCCGGGAACCGTGCCGAGCGGAAACCGCACCGCGTCGTGCGCGCGCTCGCTGTACACCGTGAGCGCATCGGTGCGGTCGGGCCAGAAGGTCACTATGGTGCGCTGCGGCAGCGCGATCGGCAGCGCGAACCCCAGGTTGTAGTCGGTGTGCTCCCCGATCAGATTGATCCGCCCGGGTGCGGCGTACCGGACGCTCGGCTGGGTCATCGGCCGAGTCCCCGCAGTCGCTGGGCCACGCTTTCGGGCGTGACGTCGCTGATGAACGCGCCCATCGCCGATTCGGAGGCCGCCAGGTACTTGAGCTTGGTGGCGCTGCGCCGGATCGACATCAACTCGACGTGGAAGTAGCCGTCGGCCTGGGCGTCGGTGGCGGCGAACTGGTGCAGCGCCGAAATATACGGCAGCGGAGCCGAGTACATGCGGTCGAACCTCCCGAGCACGTCGAGGTAGACCTGCGCGAACCCGTCCAGTTCGGCCTCGTCGAGTTCGACGAGGTTGTGCACGAACCTGTTCGGGTAGATGTGCACCTCGACGGGCCAGCGCGCCGCGAACGGCACGAACGCGGTGAACAGCTCGGTGCGCGCGACGACGCGACCGCCATCGGCGACCTCGCGTGCCAACAGGTCGGCAAAGAGGTTGCCGCCGTGACGCATTCGGTGTTCGCGCGCCTGCTCCAGCATCGTTGCGGTTCGCGGCGTCAGATAGGGGTAACCGTAGATCTGACCGTGCGGATGGGTCAGCGTCACCCCGATCTCCTCGCCGCGGTTTTCGAAGCAGAACACCTGCTCGATGCCCGGTGTGGCCATCAGGTCGGCGGTGCGGTGCCGCCACGCCTGCACGACCAGCCGGGCATGCGCCGGTGCCAACTCCGCGAACGACCCGGCGTGTTCGCTGGAAAAGCAGATCACCTCGGTGCGCCCATGCCCTGGCGCGCACACAAAGCCGGCGCCGGCGGGCACGGGCGCCGGCTCACCCGTACCGGACAGGCTCGGGAACCGGTTCTCGAAAACGACGACGTCGTAGTCGGGCGCGGGCACCTCGCTGGTCAGGCCGGTCGGACCCGGACACAACGGGCACTGGTCGGGCGGCGGCTTGTAGGTACGGTCCTGGCGCAACGCCGCGATGATCACCCACTGCCCCGTCGACCGGTCGAACCGCAACTCCGACTCGTCGCCGACGCGCTCCGGCAGCGGCCTGCGATCTTCGACCGGCGCCGGGCAGTGCCCGGGCAACGCGAAGAACAGCAGGTCGCGGCCGTCGGCCAGCTTTGCCCGCGTAGGCGAGGTCACGACGTCGAACACTAGCTTGGTCGCCCCGACACAGTTCGGGTAACCATGGGGTGTCCGGCTGACGAGAGGGGTCAGAGATAACTGTTCTCTACGAAAGAGCCCACAACTGGGCGATCGGGTCCGATCCCGGGCTGCTGCGGCTGCGGATGGCGACTCGGACGATGGCCGCGCTGGCGTGCGCCCTGGCGGCGCTCTTCCTGCTGACCAGGGCGACGGGACAGCCGCTGACGGTCGCCCTGCTCGGCGTCCTCATCACGATGATCGCGGCCCGATCCGTCAACGAGCCGAGCCCCCGCCGGCAGCGGATCACGATGGCGCTGCTGCCCGTGCCCGCCGCGCTGGCCGTCACGGCCGCCGCGCTGCTCGCGCCGCACAAGGTGGCCAGCGATGTCGTGTTCGTGGTGGTCGTCTTCGCCGCGGTGTACGTCCGCCGCTTCGAGGCGCGCGGGCGAGCGTTGGGCATGGTCGCCTTCATGGCCTATTTCTTCACGTTGTATCTGCAAGCGAGGATTTCGGAGTTGCCCTGGATGATCTTGGCGATCGTGGTGGGAACGGTGTGCACGTTCGCGATGACCACCTACGTGCTGCCCGATCAGCCGGAACGCGTGCTGCGGGCAACCGTTCGGGCGCTGCGGGCACGGATGGCCATCGTGGTCGACACCACCGCCGAAGCGGTTCGCACCGGCCGGCTCGACGAATGGCGGCGTCGCCGCATGCGGGCCCGCATCATCCGGCTCAACGAGACGGCCCTGATGGTGCAGGGCCAGATCGAGGACAAGGCCGACCCCGCCCTGCTCTGGCCGGGGGTGACCGGCAAAGAACTGGCCCCCTGGCTGTTCGACGCCGAACTCGCCATCGAATGGGTCGCCACCGCCGGCCGGCGAGCGGCTGTCGTCGTCTCGGAAAATCCCTCAGCCATAGCCGCCGACACCCGTGCGGAACTGGTCACGGCGCTCACACTGCTCGCCCGGGCCATCCGCACGCCGCAAGCCGGCCTGCTGGGACAGGCCGCGAGTCATGCTCAATGGATTCTTGACCGGCGGTCAACGGCCACCGCCCCCGACGACCCCGGTGACGCCGCGGTGCGCCGCCTCGCCCTGGCGATCATCAACGCCGCCACGGCGACCGCCGAGGTCCGGGCGATAGTCGAAGGCGTCCGCGGCGCACGCCGCCGCCGGAATCCGAGACCGTCGGCCCGGACGCCGACGAGGCCGCCGCCGAGGAGCCGGGCAAAGGCCTGCTGCCGACCACCCGGCAAGCCATCCAGGTGTCCGTCGCCGCGTCGTTGGCCATCGTGATCGGGGAACTGGTGTCACCGTCGCGCTGGTATTGGGCGGTGATCGCCGCGTTCGTGATCTTCGCCGGCACCAACTCGTGGGGCGAAACCCTGACCAAAGGCTGGCAGCGGTTGCTCGGCACCATCCTCGGCGTGCCCTGTGGCCTGCTGGTGGCCACGCTGTTCGCCGGCAACAAGACCGCCTCGCTGGTGTTGATCTTCGTGTGCCTGTTCTGCGCCTTCTATTTCATGACCGTCACCTATAGCCTGATGACCTTCTGGATCACCACGATGCTGGCGTTGCTGTACGGCCTGCTCGGCCAATTGTCCTTCGGCGTACTGCTTTTGCGAATCGAGGAGACCGCGATCGGTGCGGTCATCGGGGTTGCCGTGGCCATCCTGGTGCTGCCGACCCACACCCGAACCGCCATCCAGAATGACAGCCGCGCCTTCCTGACGGACCTGTCCACGCTGATCGAGATCTCCACCGCGACCATGTTCGACGACCAAACCCTCAGTCCGACCGAGCACGCACGCCAGCTCGACCGAAAGCTGCAGCAGTTCCGGGTCAGCGCCAAGCCGCACCTGGCCGGGGTGGCCGGGCTCGCCGGCCGCCGGAGCATTGGACGTGCCCTGCGGATATTGGCCGCGTGCGATCGTTACGGGCGCAGCCTGGCACGCAGCAGCGAGCAGTACCAGCACCCGGCCGGGTCACCGGCGCTGGCCCCGGCCTTCACGTCGGCCGCGGCACGGACTCGAAGCAACATCGACGCGTTGGTCACCATCATCGACGGCGCCGACGGGGTGCGGGTCAACTCCGCGACCGACGAGCTCGACGCCGCCGAGACCCTGGCCCGGCATCAAGACGGCGAGGGCGAACCGCCCCTCGATACGCAGCGATTCCTCACCGCGGTGCACGCGCTTCGCCAGATCGAGCGGGCCGTCATCACCGCGGCGACCAACCTCGGCGCCCGCGACGGCCTGCCCGCTACAGCCCCGGCAGGCAGGCGGGGAAGTAGCACGGCTGATTCGGGCCCTGCGCTTTCATGACGAGAGCAGCCAGATGGCCAAGTGAGGGCAGCAGGATCGCGTCCACCCCCGCTTTCTGATCCTGCGGCATATTGCGGCTATCCAGATCGACCTTGGTGACCTGCTGCTGTAGCCCCGCTATCCGCTGATTCCGCACCGCCGGGGACAGACTGTCCCAGTTGGCGTCCAGGTCTTCGATCTGGCGCCGCAGTTCTTCGGCCTCCGCCCTGGCGTCGCCTGGGGGGGCCGGCTGCAGCGGGTAGAAATGGGTCGGCGCCGGTTGCGCGGTCACGTCGGCTTTCACCGGACCGGCCGCCAGCAGCGCGCCGGCCACCAGGAAAGCCTCGACTATCGCTATGATTCTCATTGGGATACACCACATTTCGTGCTACTAGGGTGCGAATGCACAGATCAAGCCGAGGGCGCGCAAGCACTCGTCCCGGGTGCGGAAGATGGGCGGTGGCGGCGGTGCAGGAGGTCCCTCGACGATGTTGTCGGGGCAACCGCCGTAATAGCCGGGCGGACACTGCTCGTGGTAGACGTGGCAGGCGTTCAGGTCCCAACCCGTAGCCCGCAAGCCGGGCCACACGTAATCGCCCGGACACCAGCGCATCCCAGGCCCGTGGTAGCAGCCCGATCTTGTCGAACAGTGGTCGTCGGCGTCCGCCTGGGCTGTGCCTGCGGCCAGTCCCATTCCGGCGACCGCAAGCCCGCTCGCAACCAGAGCGCTGGCAACGACCCGCTTCAGGGGATGGACGGTGTCCATGCGCTTAGGTTGCCGAATACCCCTTGCGGGATTTTCATCAAATCCTTGCGAAATTCTTGCGTTCGCCCGATAACCGTGACATCGGCGGCCGCGCGGCTACCATCTGCCCTAACAGCCCGTGCCCGGAAGCCGACGCCGAGGAGCCACATCAAAGCCACACCGAACCTCCCGCCGGGGTTCGACTTCACCGATCCCGACATCTACGCCCGCCGGCTTCCGGTGCAGGAGTTGGCCGAGTTGCGCGCAACGGCGCCGATCTGGTGGAACCGGCAGGCGCCCGATCAGGGCGGGTTCCGCGACGGCGGCTACTGGGTGGTGACCAAGCACCGCGACATCCGCGAGGTATCGCTGCGCAGCGACGTCTTCTCGTCGGCCAAAAAATCCATCGTGCCGCGCTACCGGGAGGACCTGGCGACCGGGCAGATCGAGGCGGGGCGCGCGTCGATGATCATGATGGACGATCCCGAACACAGCCGGCTGCGCAAGATCGTCTCGCGCGCCTTCACGCCACGCGCGGTCGAGCGGCTGCGCGCTGATCTCGGTGAGCGTGCGCGGCGCATCGTTACCGAGGCCGCGGCGGCCGGGTCGGGCGACTTCGTCCGCCAGGTGGCCTGCGAGTTGCCGCTGCAGGCCATCGCCGGGCTGCTCGGGGTGCCGCAACAGGACTACGACAAGCTGTTCGACTGGACCAACAACATGATCGGCAGCGACGACCCGGAATTCGCCGACAACGACGCACTGACCGCAACGGGCGAATTGATGTGGTACGCCATGCAATTGGCGGCCCGAAAGCGCGAGGACCCCGGTGACGACATCGTCACGACGCTGATCCACGCCGACGCCGAGGGCCAGCACCTGTCCGAGGCCGAGTTCGGGATGTTCGTGGTCACGCTGGCCGTCGCCGGCAACGAGACGACCCGCAATTCGATCACGCAGGGGATGATGGCCTTCACGGATTACCCCGATCAGTGGGAGCTCTTCAAGGCGCAGCGCCCCAAGACCGCCGCCGACGAGATCATCCGCTGGGCCACCCCGATCACCGCGTTTCAGCGCACCGCGCTAACGGACACCGAACTCGGTGGTGTGCGGATCGAAAAGGGCCAGCGGTTGGTGCTGTTCTACCGATCGGCCAACTTCGACGACGAGGTCTTCGACCGGCCGTACAACTTCGACATCTTGCGCAGCCCCAACCCGCACGTCGGATTCGGTGGCACCGGGGCGCATTACTGCATCGGCGCCAACCTGGCGCGCATGACGATCGACGTGATGTTCAACGCGATCGCCGACCACCTGCCCGACCTGACTTCGGCGGGCGATCCCGAGCGGCTGCGGTCGTCCTTCATCAACGGCATCAAGCACTGGCGCGTCGACTACTAGTCTCTCGCGCCGAGCAGACGCAGAGTCGCGCGAAACGCGCTTGCGCAGTGCGATTCTGCGTCTGCTCGCCGCATTCGGGTCAGGGGGTCGGCGGGTGATCCGATGACCAGGGATGGGCCGATTCCAGTTGGGAGGCAACGCGAATGAGGATGTCCTCCCGGCCGTAGGCGGCGGCGAGCTGAATTCCGATCGGGAGGCCCTCGGCATTGCGGTGCAGGGGCAGGCTGATCGCCGGCTGCCCGCTCATGTTGAACGGTGGCGTGAACGCGGCGAACTGACCGGCGCGGCGCATGGGCGCCGTCGGGTGTTCGGGATTGTTCTCGAATTCCGTTAGCAGCAGCGGCGGTTCGGGCAACGTCGGCGTGAGCAGCAGATCCCAGCCGTCCGCCCACCACTGCTGCAGCGTGCGCCGGAACGCCCATACGGCCTCTTCCGCGACGGCGTAGTCGACGGCTGTGAGCCGCCGCGCCTGCTGGATGTGCGCCCAGTTAACCGGCTCGATGTCGTCCGCGGTCACCTCACGTCCGAGTGCCTGGCTGATTCCGCGCGCAGCCATCGCCATCTGTGTGGCCCAGAGCCCCATGAACTTCCGCGGCAACGTCGTGTCGCCGAGACAGGCCGGCCAGGCCGGCTCGACGATGTGCCCGAGCCCCTCCAGCGCCGACGCCGCGGCGCGCACCGCCGAGACGCAGTCCTCGTGCAGGAATTCGCCGCGCGGATGGACGTCGAGCAGTCCGATGCGCAACCGACCGGGGTCGGCGCCGAGCTCCTCGACGTATGGCCGCTGCGGCGCCGGTGCGATCACCGTGTCGCCGACACCGGGACCGCGCACCGCATCGAGCAGCTTCGCCGTGTCGCGCACCGTGCGGCTAAGGCAGAGTTCGACACCCAGGCCGACCTCGGCGCGCGCCGGCCCGACCGTGATCCGCCCCTGACTCGGCTTGAGCCCCACCAGCCCGCAGCACGACGCCGGGATGCGGATGCTTCCGCCGCCGTCCGAGGCGTTGGCGAACGGGACCATCCCGACGGCCACCGCGGCTGCGGCGCCGCCACTCGACCCTCCCGGCGTGCGGTCCAGCGCCCACGGGTTGCGGGTCGGCCCCCAGGCCAGCGGCTGTGTGGTCGGCAGGCTGCCCATCTCGGGAGTATTCGTCCGTCCGGCGATGACCAGCCCGGCCGCCTTGAACCGGGCCACCAGAGTGGTGTCGGCGGTATCGATCTTGCGCGCCTCTTTCAGCGCGACGTTCCCGTTCGAAAGCGTCTGACCGGCGAAACTCGTGTAGAGGTCCTTGAGCAAAAACGGGACGCCGCGAAATGGGCCCTCGGGCAGGTCGGGGTCGGCGGCGACGGACCGGGCGTGATCGAACCACTCGATGACCACGGCGTTCAACGACGGGTTCGATTGCTCGATCCGCTCGATCGCCGCCTCGAGGAGCTCGCTCGGCGTGACCTCACCCTTGGCCACCAGCGCCGCCTGGTCCGTGGCGTCCATCCATCGTGTGTCGTCGGCAAGACCACTCATGGCTTTCGGTGTACCACGTGGCATGCGCCGCGGGCTCGTGTGACAAGGACCGCACGATTCGCGGTCACACCGAGCCGGCTTTACGCTCGATGGTTGGCGACCTTAACGGGGGTTTCGTTGATGAGTGCGGTTAAGGGGCGAACTGTGTCCAAGCACGGGCTTGCCCTGGTCGCGGCGGCCGTCTGCCTGGCCGTCGCGTCCTGTTCGGAAACCGTCGGTCCCCCCCCGGCCACGCCCTCCACCTCGACTTCCACCGCGACAGCAACCACAAGTAGGGCCGCCCCGCCGCCTTCGGTGACGGGTCCGTTGGAGAAAGACTGGAAAAGCTACGGCGGAACGGCGTACTTCGGTTGTCCCGATAAGTTCTCACTTCGCCAGTCAGCGCTCGAGGACATCCGCCCCAAGGTGTTCGATACGAAAACGGGGCACTACATAACACCAGCCATCCCCTCGGTCCCCGCCGGCGAGAATTTGACGGGTGCCATCTGTGCGCTGACGGGCATGGGGGACGATCTGCGAGTCGTTTATGTGGTAACGACCGCCGCCAAGACGACCGGGTATGTATTCGATTTCAGGACGAGCCAGCCGTTGGTGACCAAAGAGCTGCAGCCGCCGACCCCCGACCTGAAATTGACCGGGGCGGACGAATGGGGCCTCGCCGCAACGGCATCCGGCGTGGCGTGGGTCGACGCCTTCACCGACGGGCATGGCGGCGCGTCGCCGCCCCGGACTGTCATCCTTTCCGGTACCGACCTGTCGATGATGTGGAACGACCCGCAGCCGGGCCGCGTGTGGCAGGATGTCCTTGCATTTCAACGGAATACGGACGCGGCCAAGACGTCGGGCGCGGAGCTGCGCCGACCGAACGGTGAAGCGATCTATCAGGACAACGATATATCGAGCGTCGACGCCGAGTTGTCCGACGGTCCCGACAAATTGGTGAAGATCACGCACTCGGATTCGTACAGTCCGTCGGTCATGTCGACCATGTTCTATGACCTGAATGCAAAGTCCCTCATCAAGATCGGCGATTCGGACAGGATCTCCGGGGGTGGATTGTCCGCGACGCTGTCGGACGGGAAGCTATTCGTCGACGGTCGCAAGTCGGAGAGTTCACAGTTCGGGTTCGGGGTGTGGAACCTGCGAACGCAACATTGGGATTTGCTGAAGACCCGAGACGACGCAAACAAGATGTCGATTTCCAAATTGGCGTTCTTTGAAGACCATCTTTACATCACCAACGTTGGCAACACCTTTGCCGTGCTCGCCCTGCCCGCCACCGATCCGATCGCGACGACCTGGTCCGTCCGCCCCTTCGCGCGGATATCGGGGTGGACGCTCGAGTGCCGCGATGAGAACGTCGCGGCCTTGAACGGAGAATGCCGGGAAATCGTGATGGTGCAAGACCAGGACGGCCATTTTCCCGGCCCCTGGTTCTGACCCCAAGGGGATCGCAAACCGTTGCGCGACGGACCAATAGGTGAGTTTCATTTGTGATAGCGCCGGTGATAGCGCAACTGACAGTCGCCTTATGACCCGCTCACGGTGCTCACGTGGCTCATGTGATTACTGGTACCGTCGATCGCCGCGGCCGTTCTACGGAAGTATCGACGGCCGTCGACGCCCGGCAGTACGCTGACGCAATGGCGCTGTTGCTGGCCGGGTTGATCGCGCTGGTGGTGACGGTCTGGGTGGTGATCGTCGGTAGCGTCTGCGTGGCCGTCGCGGTGCGCATGGTCGATCGGCGCGCCGAGCGCATCGAGGCCCGACGGCGGCGGCTGGCCGAGTTGGCCGCCCGCGCCGACGAACAGAATCGCCTTCTGATGCAGGGCGACGAGCGCGGCGTTTACGGCGAATTTCCACCCGCTGCAGCGTGATTCGCGCCGACGGCGCCCTAGACGACCGGTGGGACCGGGCAGTGCACCACCCCGCACACCGTGCGGAGCAGCTCGGACTCCTCCTCGGTGACGACCTTGTCGGCCGTTATCGTCGTCACGACAGCGGTAACCAGGGTGGCCTTGTCGTTGCCTTCCAGCCCGTCGATCACCGGCCACACCCGTTCGAGCGCAAACACGTCCTTGACCGGCAGGTACGGAATCCGCGCCTGGGGGTATGCGACCGAGATTCCCGCCTGGAAGGCCGCGGCCGCGGCCGACGGGTCGCTGTTACCGGCCTGCGCCAGCACAGCGATGAGGCAACAGATCGCGTTTTGGGCGCTGGCCAGGCTCTGGCGCGTGCTCTTCCACGGTGATGTTGACGTCAGAGCCTCGTTCAGGCCAACGAAAACGAGTGTGCCAAGACAGTATTCGAAGATATCGATCTGACCGTCGGCGTTGATCAGTTCGCCGAGAACCGTTGTCATCACTCGCGTCTGGGCCTCGGGACAACCACGCAGAGCGGGGAACGCGATGGAGGCGAGGGGCAGTCGCAGGCTGGGGTCAAGGTGCGCCAGCTTTCCGGCAGATAGCCATGACTCGTCGGCCAACGGCTTGCCGTGATACCGGGCGACAATCCAGTACTGGGCCTGCCGGACATTCTGGTTGCGATCGAAGATGAGCCCGTAGATCAGCGGAACCGCAGTGGCGGGATTGTGGGCGAGGTCGGTGAGGTTCTGCGGTATCTCTTTGCGGATGCGCACCCCCGCCTGGTAGGACGCGGCGGTCGGATTGCCCACCGTCGCTGCGTAATCGCGGGCATCGGGACGGGGTTGGGCAGCTTGCTGTGCCGGGGGGCCGGGTTGGGCAGCTTGCTGTGCCGGAGCCGCAGCTTGCTGGGCCGGAGCGCCCGCCAAGCCCATCCGGGCGTCCTCTTCCAATCCGTTAGGCGGCTGATAGTGCCAACGCTTCCGCAGTTCGTCGAGGTTGCCCGGTTTGAAGCCCGGCTCGAGCGCCTGGATGCGCTTGATGAGCGGCGGGTGAGTCGCGTACAGCGAAGAAAAGAAACTGGACACAGACACGCCCTCGCCGAACAGCATGTGGCTCACGTTTTCGGTCTTGGGGCTGCGCAACCCGGAGCCGGCCTCGAGCCCACCGATCTTCTTCAGCGCGCCCGTCAGCCCGCTCGTCTGCCGCGTGAACTGCACCGCCGACGCATCGGCCAGGGACTCCCGCTGACGACCGACGGCCGCCTTGATCAGCCGCCCGAAGAAGATTCCGATCCAGCCCGCCGCCAGCACGAAGAATCCCACCGCCGCCACCCAGAGGCCGAAGCCCTCATCGTCGTCGCTGCCGCGGCCGCCGCTGAAGTACATCACCGTCCGGCCGATCACCGCCAACGCGGTGATGCCGGCAAGCACCCCGATGAGGCGCAGGCTCAACCGCATATCGCCGTTCACGATGTGGCTGAACTCGTGTGCGATCACGCCCTGGAGTTCCTCGCGGTTGAGCCGGTCGAGCGAGCCCTGGGTGACGCACACGGCCGCATCCGCCGGCGTGTATCCGGCGGCGAACGCGTTGATCCCCGCTTCCTTTGGCAGGTAATACAGCACCGGCACCGGTGTGCTCGACGCGATCGCGATTTCTTCGACGACGTTGCGATACCGCTTGAGCTGAAGGTCCGTTGGATTGTCCGGTATGCGTACCGCACCCAGGCTCTCGGCAACCCTGACCCCGCCGCCCTGGCGCAGCGACAGCGTCTTGACGATCGACACGCCGGCGATCATCAGCAGCACAACGCCACTCACCACCACCGTTAGCGCGATCACTTGCTGCGGCGTCAGCGGCTCCCGTTTCGCGAGCACCATTGCCGTGATGGCGATGAAATCCACCATCGAGGTAATTGCGAGTACGGCCAAGACGAAAAGGAACACCAGCCTTTTCGACGCCGCACGTACGTGCCGCTGGCGGTCGAAGAAATCCATGGGCCCGGATCAGGCGCGGATCAGAACTGAACGCGCGGAGCTTCGCGCGCCTCCGGAGCGGCTGCCTCAAGCGGTGCTGCCGCGGTGAAGCCGAACATGCCCGCGAACAGGGCGGCCGGGAACACCTCGCGCTTGTTGTTGTAATTCATGACCGTGTCGTTGTAGGCCTGGCGGGCGAAAGCAACACGGTTCTCAGTCGAGGTGAGTTCCTCCGAGAGTTGCATCATGTTCTGGTTGGCCTTGAGGTCTGGATATGCCTCACGCAGCGCGAACAGCTTGCCGAGAGCTCCAGTCAGCGCGCCTTCCGATGCCGACAGCTGACCCATGGCGGCGGGGTCACCCGGGTTGGCGGCGGCGGCGGTCCGTGCGGTGACCGCGGAGTTGCGTGCCTGAACGACCGCTTCAAGGGTGCCGCGCTCGTGGGCCATGTAGGCCTTGGCGGTTTCGACGAGGTTCGGGATCAGGTCGTGACGCCGGGTCAGCTGGACGTCGATCTGCGCGAAGGCGTTCTTGTAGCCGTTCCGCGCACGGACGAGCGAGTTGTAGACGCTGAACGCAAAGAACGCGAAGAACAACAGGATCACCAGGACTACGGCGACCACAACAATGCTTATGACCACTTGTTCCGCCTTTGCTGTTGGTACGGACAGTTCTCGCCATGGTGCCACAATTGTCCGAAGTCGATGGCGACTAGTGCCACCCGACGGCTGGTTGGGCTCGCGTACCGGGTAGTTAGCCGCGAGACACCCCCGTCATCGGCGAACGCGGCATCAAGTGCCTGATCTCACCGCCAGGGTGAAGTGCCGTTGGTGACGTGTGGAGCTAATCTCCGCGCGTGCGCAACATCCAGACCATCGACGGGGAACTCCGGCTACTGGTCGCGATTCGCCACATGGTCCGCGAGGCCGACGGTCGGTCGCCGAGTACCGCGCAGATAGACGGGTTGCTGGATGAGCGGGCGGCCGTAGCCGCAGCACGATGGTGGCCACGCTTGGAATCAGCCGAGCAGCCAGCTATGCGGTAGCAGCGTTATCGCCGGCGTGGGAGAACCGGCGTGGGAGAAACAGCGACCGCGTGCCGGACGTGTGGCACCGAGCCCTCGAGAAGGCGCGGTTCTGTCAAGGACGTGGCTCACCGGTTGCCGAGCTCGCCGCTGATGATGTCATCCGGTTCTCGACCTTGAACGCTCCGGCGAAGCGAACCTCCAAAAGCTCGGTGAGGTCGCCCGCGGCGTGGCGGTCTTCGATAGCCGCCCGAAATCGGGCAGCCGTATCTGCAACGTCACCGGTCAGCGAGTAGATAGCCAGAAATCCCGGCTCGCCAGGTTCCGTGCTTCGGTAGAGCGTCGCTGTGTCGACGCCGTCCACGGCGAGAGCATTACGAAACTGGACCTCCGCGTACCAGGTCAAGAACTCCTCAACGCGCTCCTCGTCACGACAACTGGTGAGGGCAACGAAGATGCCATCGCCATCGCTCATTCGCTCTGCTCCCGTCGCTCCCAACAAATCTCGATGGGCGATCGAGACTCGACCGGTCGACGGCCGCTCTCCACCGCTTCGTGGTCCATCATGGCAGTGCTCGACGGACCGCCGACGCAATAACTGCTTGAGGCGACCTCAGTTCCAACGCAGCCCCAACTCGGCCAAGAGGGCATACTCGGCTGCGAATGGCTTCTTCGGTTTGCGCCTAACCGCCTTCGTAGTCAGGCTGCGGCTGCCGATGTACACCGGGACGAACAGTTCCCCCAGCAGTCGATCCGGTGCTCCAACTCCACCAGGCGAGATGTTCAATCTGAACCTTTCCTCGTCCGGTCACGTGGGTGAAGTGTGAATAACAGTGCGCGGCCTCAAGCTCCGCGCATGCGCGACCTCGAGACCATCGACGCCGAACTACGGCTAGTAGTCGGGGCGTGGCGCCTAGCTCGGGTGTTGAACGACCGGACACCGAGCACTGCGGACATAGACGAGCTGCTGGACGAGCGCTCGGCAGCCCTCAGCCGCATTGAGGTCCATTCGGCCTAGGGAGTGTGCCCGGCAAAGACGCCGAGTATCCGAACAGATGGGCTTTGCCTGGGGGTGGTTCCCCAGCCTCACATGGGTGGCATGGCACAGCACAAGTTCGACGCAAAGTAACAACCAACAAATCAGGAGACAACAATGTACGGAATCGATCTCGACCCGCAAACCACATCCGACTATTGGGCATACTACTTGCGCGTCATGAAGGAGGCGAAGACGCATTGAGCGCCCGTTCGACCTGGCATGGTTGATAACGAGACCAAGGGCTATGGGGCCATGCCGGAGTCGATCCAGCGTTGGAAGACGTTTATCTTTTCGGCGCTCCAGGCGCCGTCACAGGGCATCGACCCATCGCGAAGGCGTTCGACGATGGCCGCCGCGTGGGACTTGACGTCGGTGTAGGACCACAGGTCGAACGCCCACTTCATCGACTCACGGTCATCTTGCCGGAACAGCGGTTTGATGTTGCGCTCGAACACGACCGGCTCGCCTGCGCCTGGTAGTGGCACAGGCGGCGCGGTCGACGATTCGGTGTGACTCGTGCCGGGAGGAGGGGACGCTGGTGTCCCGTGCCCCACTATTCCGGGAGTGGTGCTGGCTTGTGAACCGAAGTTGATCGACGGGTGCTGCTCAGATGTCGGGGCGGAACTCGAGCAGCCGGAGACCAACGCGACAGCCGCCGCCGTCGCGGCCACGGCCGGCAGCGCGGTGAGCGAGCGATGGGGCTGAGGCATGACGGTTGTAAGCCTCCCTGGTGGATAACGAGCCCGCGGATGCGAAGTACTCGCTTAGAGGTAGGGCGGCGAGTTACACCGGCCGCACCAACGCCGCGGCGTCTCACTTCTTGCCTCACAACGTGCCAACGCCGAGAAGGGCATTCAGGCGGTCAAGAAAGCCGCTGCCTACGCGGCCGTTGTCGACCTGACCGAAGAGGGCGCGAAGAAATCAGGGTGAAGTGACGCCGGTCGCGCGCGGACATACCCCCGCACTGGCTGCGGACTGGGGTATCGAAGGCCTCGAGAAGGCGTTCGGCGGCAGGACGGTCTATGCGGGCTTGAGCGTAACGTGCTGTGCCTGGGAGTGTTACGCCACGTTCAGCAGGATCTTGCCGCCACGGAGGAGATGCTGCACCGCGTCCTGGATGTGCTCGAGGGGGTACACGCCCGCCACGGGGACAACGAGGGCGCCGTCGGCCACCAGCGGTGCCGCCTCACGAATGACAGGCACCACCTTGTCGCGGTAGTCGAAGTCGCCGACAAAGAATCCGCGGACGGTGAGGTGCTTGCCGACCAGTGTCGAGGTGTCGACCCACATGGGTTCGTCCCTGGCCCAGGAATAGCTGACCAACCATCCACCGTCGGACAGCAATTCGAGCAGCCGCGCCACCCCCGGACCACCGACGGCTTCCACTGCCAGCGCCACTCGCGCGTCGCCGATCACTGCACGAACATCGCCGACCGCATCGGGGTCATCGACGTGGACCACGTCGGCCCCGGCTGCTGTGAGCTCGGCGAACGTTGCGTCGTCACGGACCAGGTTGATCGTCTTCAGTCCACGAAGTTTGGCTAGCGCGATCAATGACCGTCCCACACCGGAGTTCGCGGCGTTCTGAACCACCCAGTCACCGGGCTGCAGGGGGGTGCATTCACTGAGCATCAACCCTGCCGTCGGGGGGTTGCTGCCCAGCATCGAGTACTGCTCGATGTTGCCGCCGGCGGGGAGTGCGAACAGGCCGTCGGCGGGCACGACGAGCCGCTCACGCCACGCACCGGCATACAGGGGTAGCACGACCAGATCGCCGACTTGAAGTCCATCGACCTCGGCGCCAGTGGCAAGCACGCGGGCGACCCCCTCTGCGCCTGGTATGTGGGGCAGGGGTGGTCGCGCCAGCATGCCGCTGACAACCAGTAGGTCGTGTTTGTTCAACGGCGAGACCTCAACGCTCAACAGAACTTCATGCGGACCCGGTGGCGGCGGCTCCTCGATGTCGACGACGCGGAGCACCTGCGCGGGGTCGCCGAACTGTTCCATCTGGATGGCGCGCATATCAATTCCTCTCGATCGAAAGGTCAGGCCGCTATGGAGGACCATCCGACTCCGCTGTGGTACGTAGCGTAAGGCAATGAGTCTGAGCCGGAAGGTCTACGCGCCGCTCCCTCCCTACGCCGACGAACGGCGGTTCGCTGACGCGTGCTGCGACGAGCTTGCGCCGTACTTCCACATCGAGCGTGAGGTGCCGCTCACTCGCTGGACAAAGGTGACGCTGATCGTGGACGCAGTGATGCGGCCCCGCGATCCGACGCCATGGAAGGACGACCAGCCGATCTTCGCGGTCGAGTTCAGGAGCGTTCGAAATCGACTGGCACGTTCGATACAGCCTGGGCGGCGCAGTCTGTCGACGGGTTTACAACCTGCGTACAACACAGGCGTTTCCAAACCGCTTATCAGGCGCATATGTGCTAGTGGTGGCAGGTACTGGATTCGAACCAGTGAAGCTTTCGCGACGGATTTACAGTCCGCTGACACGCATTCGCCTGTGTTCGCTGGTGTTCAGTTTCACCGGGACTACCAGCGCTTTTTAGCCTCGGACGTTCACCGGTATTCGCGGGCGTCGGGCACGAGATGTGACACGCTCGTGACACCGAGAATTCTTCCCGCAAAATGCGGATGGCCCCGGCGGCGGCAGGCAGCGCCCCGGGGAATGGCCGACCAACAAGGAGTCGACATACGTCACAAGCGACCACCCGCGGCGCCGGGCCGAGGCTACGATCACATCGCTTAGAGCGATGCCGCAAATGGTGCCGCGTGAAGAGGAATACATGCCAGCTAAACCCAGGAAAATCACGCTCGCGGCGCTAGCCGTCTGCTCGATTCTTGCCGCCCTGCGCACGGCCGACGAACCGCCAGCCGCCCCCGACGGGGATGTTGCCCAGCTTCTTGACATCGACATGGATTAGGGCGCCGGGATGATCGTGTTCATAACGGCGAATCTGTTCACCGGTGCGGATGTCGATGTGCGACAACCGGTTGAGCCGGCACCGCACAAGCACCGCATGAACTGTCGAGGCCGCAACAGACAATCTGGAAGCGATCGCCAACGGCGATAGCCGATACCGCCATCGCAAGTGCACAATCCGTCGAACGACAACGCCTGGCGTGCGGTTGGGACTGTGGTGAGGTCGACTCGACCTATCCGACATCCCGGCCGCACCCATAGCCAAATCCGTTGCCGCCGAGGTCATCATCTCCGGCGCCGCGATCACATACGACATGCACGTCCACCGCCTAACTAGCTAGCCCCTGGTTGTCACTAGCCCGGCGGTCCCTCCACCCGCATGGGTGTAAGGATCATAGACAGTCTTGGGCTGTCCGTTACTGGCTTTTGTAAATAGTCGGCAGCCCCACCGCCGTGACTGCGCGACATCGAGACCATCGATTCCGAGCTGCGATTGGTGGCGGCTCTTCGCTGCCCGCCCAGGCGGGGCCGCTCTACGGGCCGATGAGGGTCAGGAACCGGCCTCTCCGAGCAGGCGTAGTTGGGCCGCTGCTATCAGTGCCTCGGCTTCTGCAATTACTGCTTCTGCCGCCGCCTTCGCTTCTGCCGCTGCCGCTGCCGCTGCTGCCTCGGCCTCTGCTTCCTCGGCGCGGCGCGCCGCGTCTCCGCGAGTCACCGCCAGCGCGTAAATCAACACCCCGGCGCAGGCTACGACGGACACCACCGGCCCCGCTGCGGCGGTGACGATGAACGCAAAGGAAAAGCTCAACACAATGAGCCAAATAAGCCTCCTCATCATCATGGACGTTAAGTCGGCTCGTACCGCATTTACGTTACCCAGGACCCGCAGGAGATCCGCGACCTCGCGACCATGCGCGAACTGGCCTCCAAGGTGCTGGCGTCGGCCGACGACGAGATCGACGCGCTTAACGCTGACTGAAACCTCCTCAGTCGATCCATCCGCCGTCTAACCGGAACCAGCGCGCAACAGTCCGCGGCTGAATAGTTGATCGGGCCGCCCCTGCTCTCCTCGGGGGCGGCCCGAATGTTCAGGCGAGCAGCCAGTCCCCATAGCTGATGGCTGCCCAAACTCCGCAATAGGGGCAACGCCAGACGATTCACCACCTGCACTGCGATCATCGCCATTGACTTCCAGCACGTGCGTCATCACAGGGTAGTGACGAAGCCGCCGTCGATGCGATAGTCGGATCCGGTGGTGTTCCCGGCGCGGTCGCTGGCAAGGAAGACGACGAGGTCGGCGACTTGTTCGGGAGTGGTGAAACGGCCCGTCGGAGTGTTGTTTGCGATCGTCGCCCGGAGTTCCTCGGCCGTCCGGCCGTCGGCGGCGGCATACTCAGCGGCCAACCTGCCCTCTTCGGTCCAAATCTCGGTCAGCACCGCCCCCGGGCTGACCAAGTTAACTCGGATGTTCTTCGGCGCCAACTCTATTGACAATGCTTTCGAAAAATTGGCGACGGCAGCTTTGGCGGCGCAATAGTCATAGGTCTCGGGATTGGCAAGGTAGGCGTTGATCGAGCCGATAATGACGATAGAGCCACCGCCACGCCTTTCGATCTGGGGCAGTGCGGCGCGGGTGGATCGCACGGCGGCCATCACGTTGAGATCCCACGACGCTTGCCACTCGTCGTCGGTGATGCTGGCCAACCCGCCCGCGCGCACCTTCGCACCGCCGACGTTGTTGACCAGAATGTCGATCCCGCCGCGCTCGGCTGCCACGGCGACCAGCTCGTCGGCGGCGCCGGGCTGGGACAGGTCGACGGGCACGAACGACACCTGCCCCATCTCTTGAAGCGCCGGCAGTCCCTTCCCAGGGGTCCGTGACCCGGCTACCACGTGCACTCCCGCATCCACGAGGGCTTTGGCGATCGCGAAACCGATGCCCTTGCTGGTGCCGGTGACCACTGCGGTCTTCCCCGATAGATGCAGATCCATGCCCGTCCTTCCCGCGTCCGCGGCGCGCACGACGCTACCGGTGTACCGTGACCGACCGGCTAGACGATCTGCACCGGCAAGCGTCGGGGCGATAAACCGCGACCGTACCCCAGCAAATGGCCCTGGGAGCCTCACCGCTCGGGGGCCGTTGTTTTCAAGGCAGCCAACGGCGAGATCATCGCCGCCAGCCAGGCATCTGAAAAGAAGGCCAACGCGGAGAAGGGAATTGAGGCGGTCAAGAAAGCCGCTGCCGACGCGGCAGTTGTCGACCTGACCGAAGTGAAGTGACGCCAGCCGCGGCGTCCTGGACCCACCGCGACATCCCGCGCTGCTCGATTGAATAGCGTCTCAGCGCGCGCCCGAAAAGGTGACCGGGTCATCGGGCCAGCCCGATCCTTCGCGGTGGACGGCCGTCACATAGACCAGCACGCAAGTGGCGATGACGAGTGCCAGTGTTATCAGAGCCAGCACCCAAGTGGCCCTCGTTAAGCGCGCCGTCGCCCGACGGTCCGCTTTCATCCGGTGCTCGACCACCCAGGCATCCATAAGATTCTGCGGGCTGATATTGGTGGTTTGCGGGGAGACAGCGAATGCCTTCCAAATCGCGACAAGGCGTTCCTTGTCCACCTTGGTAGGCAGGGGCAGCTGGTCTTCGTTGTCCTTCTTACTCACGGTGTTTGAGGCTAGCGGGCGCATCTGCGGCGACGGAACCAGATCGCTCCCGTCCGCATCTGACTTAGTTGATCGGGCCGCCCCTGCTATCCCCTGGGCGGCCCGATTCATCGTCAGGGGCTCTGACCACACGGTGAAACGGTGGTTGAACAATGCCGATTTGGGCTGCGTTACCAATTCGACGCGCGTAGCGTTCTGCCGCTGTCTTGAGGATTGTTCTAAGGTGGTGTCGCCCGAGGTGATGGGAGCCGCAGATGTCGTCTTTTGTGGTCGCAGTACCGGAGGCTTTGGCCACCGCGTCGCAGGATTTGACCGGGATCGGATCGGCAATCCGGGCGGCCAATGCGGCGGCAGCAGCGCCCACGACAGGGGTGCTGGCCGCCGCGGGTGATGAGGTGTCGGCGGCGATCGCGTCGCTGTTTTCCGGCAATGCCCAGCAGTATCAGGCGCTGAGCGCCCAGGCCGCGGCGTTTCATTCCCAGTTCGTGCAGACCCTCAATGCGGGTGCGGCTGCCTACGAGAGCACCGAGGCCGCCAACGTCACGCAGACTCTGCTGAGCACGGTCAACGCGCCCACAGACCGTCTGCTCGGGCGTCCGCTGATCGGCAACGGCGCCAACGGCACGACCAACGCGCAAGGGGTAGGCACGCCCGGCGGGGCCGGGGGGATCTTGTACGGCAACGGCGGCAACGGCGGGAATAGCACCGTTACCTCCGGGGCACCCGGCGGTAACGGCGGTCCGGCCGGGTTGATCGGCACCGGCGGCACCGGCGGTATGGGCGGGCGGGGCGCCGCCGGCGGGGCGGGCGGCATCGCGGGGTTGCTGTGGGGCAACGGCGGTTCCGGCGGCCCCGGCGGGCCCGCCGCCGGCACCCTCACTGGCGGTAGCGGCGGTCCCGGCGGCATCGGAAGGTTGTTCTTCGGCAACGGTGGCACCGGCGGGGTCGGCGGAGCCGGCGGAACCGGTGCAGCCGGCGCAGGCGGGGAGGGCGGGGCGGGCGGCCTCCTGTTCGGCCACGGCGGCAACGGCGGGGCCGGCGGAGCCGCCGGGGCCGCCGGAACCGGCGCAGGCGGGAGGGGCGGGGAGGGCGGCCTCCTCTTCGGCACCGCTGGCACCAGCGGAGCCGGCGGGTCCAGCAACGCCGGCGCCCCCCTCGTGCTCACGGCCAACAACCAGGTGGGCGTCATCGGCGTGGCGAACACGGCGTTAATCCTGGGCGGCACCGGATTCACCCCGCTACATGCGCTCACCGGCGCGACAGGGCCGGGTATCTCTGGCTACGTCACGGCAGTGGAGCAGCTCTACCTCTCCTCCAACTATGCCGGGTACACCCCGGAATTCCTGGTAACGCCGGAGGAGTTATACCCGCTTACCGGCCTGAGAAGCCTGACTTTCGACGTGTCGGTGGCGCGCGGTGTCAACGATCTGAACGCTGCGATCATGGCCCAACAGGCAGCGGGACACAGCACCGTCGTTTTCGGCTACTCCCAGAGCGCCACAATAGCCACCCTGGAAGAGCGCCATCTCATGACCCTGCCTGCCACCCAACGGCCGAGTACCGACCAGCTCTCCTTCGTGCTGGTCGGCAATCCGGACCGGCCCGACGGCGGGCTCCTCGAGCGCTTCAACGGTCTCTTCATCCAAGATTTGGGCTTCACCTTCTTCGGCGCGACCCCGGTCAATGCCTACCCGACCACCGATATCGCGATCCAGTACGACGGCGCCGCCGACTTCCCGCAGTACCCGCTCGATATCTTTGCGGACGCCAATGCCGTCGCGGGCTTCATTTCCCTGCACCCCCAGTATTCGTATCTCACGCCCAGCCAGATTGCGTCAGGTGTGATCGAGCCGGTGTCCCCGACGGACACCGAGACCACCTACATCCTGATTCCAACCCAGAACCTGCCGCTGCTGGACCCGGTACGTGCCATCCCCTTCGTGGGGAACCCGCTGGCCGACCTGGTGCAACCGGACTTGAAGGTGCTCGTCGAATTGGGCTACGACCGCAGCGCATATCAGGATGTGCCGACCCCCTCTGGGCTGTTCCCGAACGTCGACCCGGCCACCGTCGCCGCCGAGCTGCAGCAAGGGGCCGTGCAAGGTGTCAACAACGCACTGGCCGATGAGGGATTGCCGGCGCTGCCGGGTCTTGTCTGAGCATCCGTTGATCAGCGGATCGACTCGCCCGTGGTTCCGAGGGTTTGCGTTCCGGCGCGCTGCGCGACCGGTGAAAGCCACCGAGTTCCTTTTAAAGGAACCCCGGAATGACCAGTTGCCTTGTCGATCCCTAAATAGAAATACCCACCGCATCATCGGGAACCGTCGGCGTCGCCCCAGGGATGGAACCAGCGCGCCGCCGCGCGCGTCTGAATAGTTGATCGGGCCGCCCCTCGCTCTCCTGGGGGCGGCCCGATCTCTCGGTCAGGTGGGGTTGCGCCGTTCAGCGGATCCGCATTTACGGCCGAGCTGGACGGGTTGACACAATGACCGCCATGGACACCCCGTTGATGCGGCTCGCGCGCTACATCGACGACCACTACGGCGACCCGCTACTATCCGAGCCCGGTGACGACGTCCGCATCTATCGCACCGCATCAATGACGCTGTGCTGTCGCGGTTTCGGCCCCGAAGACCGAACCGACCCGGTGACGGTGCCGATCGAGACCGCCGCCGCCACACTGTCCTCGACACCCTCGGAGATCGTCGACGTCGCCCTGTCCGACAAAATCACAGACCCAGACAACCTTGGCGTCGTGCTGGTCACTGACGGGTTGTGTTTGCACGTGCAGCGCTCATGGCTGGATGCGGTGGCCGACTAGATGGCAGCCAGCACCGGCACAACGGAGCCTTGTGGCTCCACAACATCAGGACGACTACTGCATGCCGGGCGGTTGACCGATGCTGAATGTGTTCCGTGCACACCCCCAAACGTTAAGGAGGTGAGTTAGACGCTAGCGCAGATTCTGAGTCCCGAGATGATAGGCACGGTTGCGATTGCATCGTGGTCTGTGATCGGTCGACGCCAGCGCCAACGTATCCGCCGCGCCTGGACGCAAATTCGAAACAAATTTTCTGTGCAGGAGCCGTCACGCTCAGCACCGTGGGCGGTGGAACCGGCCCCAGGAACCCCTTCGAACCCAGGGGCCGGCCCACCTTTTTCTCGGCGCGGCTAGGAAGTTAGCTGTTTTAAGGATTTCGATCGCGCCGACCCCTTTCCTTCGATACGCTTGTTGTTCTTCATGTGTCTGATAGGAGGTAGGCCATGTCCAATGTGATGGTGGCGCCGGAGTTTGTGCGCCAGGCGGCAGGGCAATTGCAGAACATTGGCTCCTCCTTGACTGAGGCCAATGCGGCGGCATCGACGCCCACGACCGCGGTGCTGGCCCCGGCTAGTGATGAGGTGTCGGCGGCCATTACGGCGCTGATGGGAACCCACGCTCAGCAGTTCCAGGCCGTCAGTGCCCAGGCGGCGAAGTTTCATAGCCAGTTCGTGGGCTTGTTGAACACTGGCGCGGCCGCGTACTCGGGCACCGAAGCCGCCAATACCCAACCCCTCGCCGATCTAACGCCCGAAGAAATCGTAGATATCAACCACAAGGACGCGGCCTTAATCGAAGCGCTAGCGGAAAACGACCTCCGCGCCGGACGTTCCGACCTGACACGCATCGACGACAGAATACGTAGGTACACCCTGCTCAAAACGCTTATACCGATCTATAGCCCCTAGCCGGCGGCGCCCAAAAGCGATGCGGCTCAACTGCGCTCCGTTTGGGTCAAGTGCTTTCATGCTGGGAACGCGGCGCCCGCAGGGATGCAGGAGGTAAGCCGTCGCCCTCGCGGGCGCCGACGAGTTGCCGCCGCGCTCCATTCGTATTGCGGAAAACCGGATTTACCTTCCGGGCCGAATCGTGGAGAGCACCCCCAAATCCAAGGCGTCCAATCGGACATTGCCTATGCCTGACGAAATTGTGGAAATCCTCAAGGCGGCCCGCAAGCGCCAACTTGAAGAGCGGCTGGCATTCGGGGTCGGATACGGCGGCGCGGAATACGTCGGCACCGATGAGACCGGCCAGCCGTACACCCCCAACGTCCTGTCGTATCGCTGGGGCAGGATGCTCGACGTGTTGGAGATCAAGCGGGTGCGGCTACACGACGCGCGGCACAGCTGCGCGACCCTAATGCATCACCGGCAGGTGCCCATCGCCGTCATCGCCGCGTGGCTGGGGCACGCCAACGCAGCGTTCACCATGGCCACCTACGCACACTCCCAAGACGCCGCGCTGCGGTCCGCCGCAGGCAGTTTCGGTCGAGGTGTGACATTCGGTGACACCGAAGCCGGCTCGGGGGACTGACGCACCCCCAGAAACATGCTCTGAGCTGGTGGTGGCAGGTACTGGATTCGAACCAGTGAAGCTTTCGCGACGGATTTACAGTCCGCTCCCATTGGCCGCTCGGGCAACCTGCCGCCAGACAGGTTACAACGAACGGGTAGACAGGGCACAAACGGCTATCACCGGATGAAAGGACGGATCGAATGGCTGACTCATCGTTCGACATCGTCAGCAAGGTCGACCGGCAGGAGGTCGACAACGCGTTGAATCAGGCGGCCAAGGAGCTGGCCACCCGCTTCGACTTCCGCGGCACCGACACCAAGATCGCGTGGAAGGGCGACGAGGCCGTCGAGCTGACGTCGTCGACTGAGGAGCGCGTGAAGGCGGCCATCGACGTCTTCAAGGAGAAGCTGATCCGCCGCGACATCTCGATGAAGGCGTTCGACGCCGGGGAGCCGCAGGCGTCGGGGAAGGCCTACAAGGTCACCGGCACGCTCAAGCAGGGCATCGACAGCGAGAACGCCAAGAAGATCACCAAGCTCATCCGCGACGAGGGACCCAAGAACGTCAAGACCCAGATCCAGGGCGACGAGGTCCGCGTCACCAGCAAAAAGCGTGACGATCTGCAGGCCGTCATCGCGATGCTGAAGAAGGCCGACCTGGACGTGGCGCTGCAGTTCGTCAACTACCGGTAGCAATGCACGCCCGTGTCAGATACGCGCCGAGCGTGACGTCACGGCGAAAATTCGCGCCGTTTTTCGCCGTGGCGTTACGCTCGCCGCGCTCGTTTTCGAAGCGAGGTTCGCGATGACACCAACCCCCCGGGAAGCCGACTACTTCGACGTCATCATCGTCGGCGCCGGCATCTCCGGCATTGGCGCGGCCTACCGGATCACGGAGCGCAACCCGCAGTTGACCTACACCATTCTGGAGCGGCGCGCGCAGATCGGCGGTACCTGGGACTTGTTCCGCTACCCCGGTGTTCGCTCGGACAGCACCATCTTCACGCTGTCTTTTCCGTTCGAGCCGTGGACCCGGAGAGAAGGGGTCGCCGACGGCGTCCACATCCGCGAATACCTGACCGCCACCGCGCACAAGTACGGCATCGACCGTCACATCCAGTTCGAGAGCCACGTCCGCTCGGCGGATTGGGATTCGTCCACCGACACGTGGACCGTCACCGTCGAACAAGACGGCGCCAGCAAGCTTTACCGCGGCCGGTTCGTGTTCTTCGGCAGCGGTTACTACAACTACGACGAGGGCTACACCCCCGACTTCCCCGGCATCGAACGTTTTGGCGGCACCGTCATACATCCCCAGCACTGGCCGGAAGACCTGGACCACGCCGGCAAGAAGATCGTGGTGATCGGCAGTGGAGCCACGGCGATCACGCTGATCCCGTCGCTGACCGACCGCGCCGAAAAGGTCACCATGCTGCAACGTTCGCCGACCTACATCCTTTCGGCGTCCAAATACGGCGCCCTCTCCGCTGTGGCTCGTAAAGTGTTGCCCCGCAGAGCTTCCCACTTAGTCATTCGGATGTACTACGCACTAGTGGAGGCGGTGCTCTGGTTCTTTTCCCGCAAGGCCCCGGGGTTAGTCAAATGGCTGCTGAGGCGCACCGCGATCAACAACTTGCCCGACGGCTACGACGTCGACACCCACTTCAAGCCGCGGTATAACCCGTGGGACCAGCGGATGTGTTTGATCCCCGACGCCGATCTCTACACCGCGATCACCGCGGGCCGCGCCGAGGTGGTCACCGATCACATCGATCATGTCGACGCCGCCGGCATCGCGCTCAAATCCGGCGGACACCTCGACGCCGACATCATCGTCACCGCCACCGGGCTACAGCTGCAGGCGCTCGGCGGCGCGGCGATCAGCCTGGACGGCGCCGAGGTCAAGCCGCAGGACCGCTTCGTCTATAAGGCGCACATGCTCGAAGACGTGCCCAACCTGTTCTGGTGCGTGGGCTACACCAACGCGTCGTGGACGCTGCGCGCCGACATCACCGCCCGGGCAACGGCAAAACTGCTGGCGCACATGGCTTCTCATGGCTACACCCACGCCTACCCACACCTGGGCGACCGACCAATGGCCGAAAAACCGTCCTGGGACATTCAGGCCAACTATGTGAAGCGGGCGTTGCACGCACTGCCCAAGTCCGGCACCAAGCGGCCGTGGAACGTACGGCAGAACTATCTCGCCGACGCCATCGACTTCCGGTTCGACCGCATCGAGGAGGCGATGGTGTTCGGCGGTGCCGGCGACCACTCGGGTGAACCGCTACAAAATGCGCGGTTACGGCAATAGGCTGATCCCCATGACAGCTGCGAAGCGCGAACCCAATGTCGTTGTCCTCGGTGGCGGTTCCTGGGGGACCACAGTGGCGTCAATCTGTGCGCGCCGCGGACCGACGCTGCAATGGGTGCGCTCCGAGGCGACCGCCAAGGACATCAACGACAATCACCGCAACAGCCGCTACCTCGGCAATGACGTCGACCTGAGCCTCACCCTGCGCGCCACCACCGACTTCGCCGAGGCCGCCAACTGCGCCGACGTCGTGGTCATGGGCGTGCCGTCCCACGGTTTCCGGGGCGTGCTCACCGAGCTGACCAAAGAACTGAGGCCGTGGGTGCCGGTCGTGTCACTGGTCAAGGGGCTCGAGCAGGGCACCAACATGCGGATGTCGCAGATCGTCGAGGAGGTACTGCCCGGCCATCCGGCGGGCATCCTGGCCGGCCCGAACATCGCGCGCGAGGTGGCCGAGGGGTATGCCGCCGCGGCGGTGCTGGCAATGCCCGACCAGCATCTGGCCACCCGGTTGGCCGCGTTGTTCCGCACCCGGCGGTTCCGCGTGTACACCACCGACGACGTCATCGGGGCGGAGATGGCCGGAGCACTGAAGAACGTCTTCGCCATCGCGGTCGGGATGGGTTACTCGCTGGGCATTGGTGAAAACACGCGCGCACTGGTGATCGCGCGCGCATTGCGCGAGATGACGAAGCTCGGCGTGGCATTGGGCGGAAACCCTGACACCTTCCCCGGGCTGGCCGGCCTGGGCGATCTCATCGTCACCTGCACCAGCCAACGTAGCCGAAACCGCCACGTCGGTGAGCAACTCGGCGCCGGTAAACCGATTGACGAGATCATCGCATCGATGAATCAGGTCGCCGAGGGCGTGAAGGCCGCCAGCGTGATCATGGAGTTTGCCAACGAATTCGGCCTGAACATGCCGATCGCCCGCGAGGTCGACGGGGTGATCAACCACGGCTCGTCGGTCGAGCAGGCCTACGAGGGCCTGGTCGCCGAGGTCCCCGGACACGAGGTCCACGGCTCGGGGTTCTGACTCAGCAAGCCGGCCGCGCGTAACGAAAAGATTTGCATTCGCTATGCTTACGGCTCTTCAGCTTGACCGCGCATTGCCGCCCACCTACCGTCTAACGAGGTAGCCAGGCTTCTGCCTGCGGACTGGCGCGACTGTAATCGTTTGTGCGCCAACAAGCTACGCCCCCACCACCACCTAACGAGGGAACTGACCGATGCATCGGATACGAGCGGCTATCCGGCACGACTTGCCTTCGTCGCTCGTGGTTTTCCTGGTCGCACTTCCTTTGTCGGTGGGAATCGCGATCGCTTCGAACGCACCGGTGCTCGCCGGCCTGATCGCCGCGATCGTCGGAGGAATCATCGCCGGAGCATTGGGCGGATCGCCGCTGCAGGTCAGTGGCCCCGCGGCCGGCCTGACGGTCGTCGTCGCCGAGCTCGTCTCCGATTTCGGTTGGGGAATAACGTGTTTAATCACCGTTGCCGCCGGTGTGCTACAGGTTCTGTTGGGGCTCAGCCGAGTTGCGCGCGCCGCACTGGCGATCTCACCCGTTGTCGTCCACGCCATGCTGGCCGGCATCGGGATCACGATCGCACTGCAACAGTCGCACGTATTGCTGGGCGGGAAGTCCAAAAGCACGGCCTGGCACAACCTCATTGGCCTGCCCGGGCAGATCGTCGGTGCGCACCGGCCCGGGGTTCTCTTGGGCGTCCTGGTGATCGCCATCCTGATCACCTGGCGGTGGGTTCCGGCCAAAATACGCCGGGTGCCGGGACCGCTGGTCGCCATCGTGGTTGTGACGGTGATCTCGATCGCCTTCCCGTTCAACGTGAGGCGGATCGATCTCGACGGGTCGCCGCTGGATGCGCTGCAATTGCCGGACCTTCCCCACGGTGACTGGGGCGCGATCGGGATCGGCGTCATCACCGTCGCGCTCATCGCCAGCGTGGAGAGCCTGCTGTCGGCGGTTTCCGTCGACAGGATGCATCACGGCCCGCGCACCGACTTCGACCGCGAGCTGATCGGACAGGGGGTCGCAAACGTCGTGTCGGGGACCGTTGGCGGGCTGCCGATCACCGGTGTGATCGTGCGCAGCTCAACCAATGTCGACGCGGGCGCGAAATCACGCGCCTCGGCGATACTGCACGGCGTCTGGATCCTGCTGTTCACGGTTCCATTCGCGGAGTTGGTCGAAGAGATCCCGACCGCCGCCCTTGCCGGCCTGCTCATCGTCATCGGAATTCAGCTGCTCAAGCCCGCGCACATCGAAACCGCAATGAAGCACGGGGATCTCGCCGTCTACGTGGTAACCGCGGCCAGCGTCATCTTCCTCAATCTGTTGCACGGCGTGATGATCGGGCTCGCTCTGGCCATCGTGTTGACCGGATGGCGGGTGATTCGGCCCCGGGTCGAGGCCAAGCCGGTCGGTGACCAATGGCAGGTGGTTGTCGAGGGGGCGGCATGCACGTTTCTCACTCTGCCCCGGCTGACGCGGGTGCTGGCGTCCGTGCCTTCCGGAACGGTTGTCGTCGTGGACATTTCGGTCCACTACATCGATCACGCCGCGCATCAGGCGATCACCGACTGGCAGCGCCAGTACGAGGCGACGGGGGGCACGGTTAGGCTCCGTGGGATGCCCGAGACGGGCCACCTCGCCGGTAGGCGCCCCCGTGACTTAATCGAGCGCGAAAGGCCCGAGGCCGCTGCTTGATTGGTCGCCGCCGCGGCTATCACCCCCGCGCCATCGCCTCCAGCCGGCGGATCCGGTCTTCGATCGGCGGGTGCGTCGAGAACATCGAGCCCATCCGCTCGCCCGCGCGGAACGGGTTGGCGATCATCAGGTGCGCCTGGCTGGCCAGCTGGGGCTCGGGTGGCAGCGGGGCCGCCTGCACCCCACCGGAAATCTTGCGCAGCGCCGACGCCAACGCCAGCGGGTCGCCGGTCAGCAGGGCGCCCGACTCGTCCGCCTGGTACTCGCGCGACCGTGACACCGCAAGCTTCACCACCGTCGCGGCAATCGGGCCGAGCAGCGCAACCAGCAGCAGCGCAAGGGGATCGCCGCCCTGACGGTCGCCGCCGCGGAGGAACATCGCGATGTAGGACAGCGCGGTGATCACCGACGCCAGCGCGCCGGCAATGCAGGAGATCAGGATGTCGCGGTTGTACACGTGCGAAAGCTCGTGTCCCAGCACCGCGCGCAACTCGCGCTCGTCGAGGATCTCAAGGATGCCCCTGGTGCAGCACACCGCCGCGTTGCGCGGGTTGCGGCCGGTGGCGAACGCATTGGGCGCGTTGGTGTCGCTGATGAACAGCCTGGGCATTGGCTGGTGTGCGGTGGTGGCCAGTTCGCGCACGATCCGATACATCGCCGGCGCCTGTACCTCGGAAACCGGCACCGCGTGCATCGCCCGCAGCGCCATCTTGTCGCTGTTGAAGTAGACGTAGACGTTCATGCCGACAGCGAAAAGCACCGCCAAAAACAGCGCCGTCCTGCCGAACAGTGCCCCGATAAACACGATCAACGTGGACATACCGACCAACAGGGCGAAGGTCTTCAACCTGTTGGCCTGCGGATGCCAGGTCATCAGTGTCCTCCTACGAACACTCGTTTATTGCTCACTACAACCAATTGAACGCCCGGGATGACCTTCCGGGTTCCGTGACCCGCCGCAATCAGCTCTAGCCGTGCCGGCTGACCGTGTAGTCGACCAGCGTCTCCAACGCCTGCCGGCCGGGGACGTCGGGCAAAAAGCCCAGCTCCTGGCGTGCTTGCTCCGCATACTGCGTCAGGAAGTGCTTGGCCTTGGCCATCCCGGGCGACGCCCGCAACAGCGTCAGCGCCTCGGCCACCACCTCGTCGTCGTCGATGGGTCCGGCCAGCACCTCGCGCAGCCGCGCCGCCTCGGGCCCGGGCTCCCGCAACGCGTAGACCATCGGCAGGGTGTGCACCCCTTCGCGCACATCGGTACCGGGTAGCTTGCCGGAGTCGCGGGAGTCACTGTCAATATCGATGATGTCGTCGGAGATCTGAAAAGCGGTGCCGACGATGCCGCCAAGGCGCCGTAGCCGCTCGACCTGATCGCCGTCGGCGCCCGAGAACATCGCGCCGAATTCGCCCGCCGCGGAGATCAGGCACGCCGTCTTCTCGTACACCACCTTCAGGTAGTGCTCGACCGGATCCGCCCCATCGGCGGCGCCCCGGGTCTCGCGCATCTGCCCGGTCACCAGTTGGGCGAATGTCTCGGCAATAAGCCGCACCGCCTCCGGTCCCAGCCGCGACACCAACCGCGACGCCGTGGCGAACAGGTAGTCGCCGGCCAGGATGGCGACGTTGTTGCCCCAGCGCACGTTGGCGGTGGGCGTGCCGCGACGGACCTCCGCCTCGTCCATCACGTCATCGTGGTAGAGCGTGGCCAGGTGCACGAGTTCGATGACCGCGCCGGCGATCGTCACCTCCGCGGCGTCGGGGTTGGGTCCGATCTGCGCGGACAACACGGTGAAAAGCGGCCGGAACCGCTTACCGCCGGCCTTGAACAGGTGCGTCAGTGAGTCGGTCATCACCGCGTCCGCGCTGCGCAGCTCGGTGTCCATGAGCTGCTCGATCCGCTCGACACCGTCGCGCACGGTCGTGGCGAACCCGGCATCTCCGAAGTCGAATCCCGCAACCACCGTCGCCGGAGTACTCACCCGACCAACATACTGGTGAGCGTGGAGCTGGGAGCCGAAGTGGTGGTCGTGGGCGCCGGACCTGCCGGTTCGGCGGCGGCCGCCTGGGCCGCCCGCGCGGGTGGCGACGTGCTCGTCATCGACTCCGCCAGCTTCCCCCGCGACAAGGCGTGCGGCGACGGGCTGACACCGCGCGCGGTCGCCGAGCTGGAACTGCTGGGGCTGGGCGACTGGCTCGATACCCGCATCCGGCACCGGGGCCTCCGGATGAGCGGATTCGGCGGCGAGGTGGAGGTCGACTGGCCCGGCCCGTCCTTCCCGTCGACCGGCAGCGCCGTGGCCCGCCTCGAGTTGGACGACCGGATCCGCAAATGCGCCGAGGACTCCGGGGCTCGGATGCTGCTGGGGACCAAAGCCGTTGCCGTGCACCATGACTCGTCGAGACGGGTGGTTTCGCTCACGTTGGCCGACGGGACCGAGGTCCGCTGCGGCCGGCTGATCGTTGCCGACGGGGCCCGGTCGTCGCTGGGCCGCAAGCTGGGCCGGCGCTGGCACCAAGAGACGGTCTACGGCGTCGCCGCCCGCGGATATCTCACCACTGAGCGCGGCGACGACCCGTGGCTGACGTCGCATCTGGAACTGCGGTCCCCCGACGGCGCGGTACTGCCGGGCTACGGCTGGATCTTCCCGTTGGGCAACGGCGAGGTGAACATCGGCGTGGGAGCGTTGTCGACGTCCAAACGGCCCGCCGACCTGTCGCTGCGGCCACTGATCTCGTACTACACCGACCTGCGCCGCGACGAGTGGGGCTTCACCGGCGAGCCGCGGGCCGTGGCGTCGGCGCTGCTGCCCATGGGCGGCGCGGTCTCCGGGGTGGCCGGACCCAACTGGATGCTGATCGGCGATGCCGCCGCCTGCGTCAACCCGCTGAACGGCGAAGGCATCGACTACGGCCTCGAGACCGGCCGGCTGGCCGCCGAGCTGCTGGACGGCCGCGACCTGTCGCACGCGTGGCCCTCGCTGTTGCAGCACCACTACGGACGCGGGTTTTCGGTCGCCCGCAGGCTGGCGTTGTTGCTGACCTTCCAACGGTTCCTGCCCACCACCGGGCCGATCGCGATGCGCTCCACGACGCTCATGACCATCGCGGTGCGGGTGATGGCCAATCTGGTCACCGACGACGATGCCGACTGGGTGGCGCGGGCCTGGCGGGGCGGTGGGCGGTTGTCCCGGCTGATCGATCGCCGAAAACCGTTTAGCTGAAATCGTTTTGCGACCCGGTGCGGGCCACCGAGACTGCGGCCAGCGCTACAGGATGGCCAGCGGGCCCACTCTGGGCGCAGTCTCGATGTCCTCAACGCAGACTCGGCAACGGACGCCCCGGGCAAGCACGGTTCAGCGGCGCAGATGGTCCACACGCTTCAGCGGCCCTAACGGTCCGTATCAATTTCGTTGACATATATCAAGGTGCTTGATATACCTAGGGCATGACCCAACCAACAGATTTCGAATTCGAAACCGCCTACCGCGGTGAATCCACCATGTTTGGCGAGGGCGCGCGGCCGCCATGGAGCATCGGCGCCGCACAACCCGAGCTGGCCGCCCTGATCGAGCAGGGCAAGTTCCACGGCGACGTCCTCGACGTCGGCTGCGGGGAAGCGGCGATCTCGCTCGCGCTGGCCGAGCGGGGCTACACCACGGTGGGACTGGACCTCTCACCCACCGCGATCGACCTGGCCCGCCGCGAGGCCGAGCAACGGGGCCTGACCAACGTCACCTTCGAGGTGGCCGACATCTCGTCGTTCACCGGGTATGACGGCCGGTTCGGCACCATCGTGGACAGCACGCTGTTCCACTCCATCCCGGTCGAGGCGCGCGAGGGCTACCAGCAGTCGATCAGCCGGGCCGCCGCACCCGGTGCCTCCTACTTCGCGCTGGTCTTCGACAAGGCCGCGGTGCCCGAGGGGCCGATCAACGCGGTCACCGCCGACGAGCTGCGTGAGGCGGTATCCAAATACTGGATCGTCGACGAGATCCGGCCGGCGCGGCTCTACGCGAATTTGCCCGAGGTCCCCAACGAACTGCCGTTCATCGACGTGCGCGACGAGCCCAACGGCCTCAAGTCGGTCGGCGGCTGGCTGCTGGTTGCGCACCGGGGATAAGTGTATAGTCCAGCTAATGAACGCTATGAGGCTGGCTATTATCGGCGCACTGGCTGGCGCGGCCATCGCACTGGCCGCGCCGGCACAGGCCGATCCGATACCGAGCACGCCGTCGCCGCCCACCGACTTCGACGCGCCATTCAAGAACACGGTCAACGGCTTCGGCATCTATGGTCCTCAGGACCAGCTCGCCTGGATGGGCAAGATCAGCTGTGATCGGATCAACAGGGGCGTGGACACCGACCCGTACAAGTCGGCCAACTTCATCCAGAAAAACCTGGCGCGGGGCACGACCCAGGGTCAGGCGTTCCAATTCCTGGGCGCCGCGATCGACCACTACTGCCCCAACCAGGTCGGTTTCATCCAGGGCGCCGGCCACTAGGCCCTCGTCAGTCGGCTTGTCCAAGCGGCTTGTAGCCCGCGTGCAGGGCCACGATGCCGCCGGTTAGGTTGCGCCATCGCACCGCCGACCACCCGGCCGCTGAAATCTGGTGCGCCAGCGTGGCCTGGTCGGGCCAGGCCCTGATCGACTCGGCGAGATACACGTAGGCCTCGGGGTTGCTGGACACCGCCCGCGCCACCCGCGGCAGCGCCCGCATCAGGTACTCCTTATAGACGGTGGCGAACGGCGCACTGGTGGGGGTGGAGAATTCGCACACCACCAACCGGCCGCCGGGTCGGGTGACGCGGAGCATCTCGCGCAGCGCCGCCTGCTGGTCGACCACGTTGCGCAATCCGAAACTGATGGTGACCGCGTCGAATACGCCGTCGCCAAACGGCAGCTTGGTCGCGTCACCGGCGACTTTCGGCACCCTGCGACGAGTTCCTGCCGCCAGCATCCCGACCGAAAAATCGGCCGCCACACACCATGCCCCGGACTTCCCCAATTCCACGGTGGACACCGCGGTGCCCGCGGCCAGGTCCAGCACCTTCTGACCGGGCCCGATGCCCAGCGCCGACCGGGTGGCTCGTCGCCAGTGGCGGTCCTGACCCAGCGACAGCACGGTGTTGGTCACGTCATACCGGCGGGCGACGCCGTCGAACATCGACGCGACGTCCCGGGGGTCCTTGTCCAAGGCCGCGCGACTCACGACTCGACGGTACCGCGCGGGAATGGGACGCCGACGCACGCGTTGTAGCAGTGCGTGACTGAAAAAGTTTGGTTTATCACGGGTACATCGCGCGGCTTCGGACGGGAATGGGCGATAGCCGCGTTGGAGCGGGGCGACAAGGTCGCCGCCACGGCGCGCGACACGGCGACGCTGGACGACTTGGTGGACAAGTACGGCGAGGCGCTGCTGCCGATTCGGTTGGACGTCACCGACCGCGACGCCGACTTCGCGGCGGTCAAGCAGGCGCACGATCATTTCGGGCGCCTGGACATCGTGGTGAACAACGCCGGGTACGGCCAGTTCGGGTTCGTCGAAGAGCTGTCCGAGCAAGAGGCACGGGATCAGATCGAGACCAATGTGTTCGGCGCCCTATGGATCACCCAGGCCGCGTTGCCCTATCTGCGCGAGCAGCGCAGCGGGCACATCATCCAGGTGTCCTCCATCGGGGGCATCACCGCGTTTCCGTTGGTCGGCATATACCACGCCTCGAAGTGGGCGCTGGAGGGCTTCTCGCAGGCGCTGGCTTCCGAAGTCGCGCCGTTCGGTGTGCACGTCACATTGATCGAACCCGGCGGCTTCGACACCGACTGGGCCGGCCCGTCGGCCAAGCACGCCGATCCCCTGCCCGCATACGGCGAGGTTCGTGCCGCGGTCGAGGCCGAGCGCCGTACCCGGTGGGCCAGCCCGGGCGATCCGTCCGCGTCGGCGGCCGCGCTGCTCAAGGTGGTCGACGCCAAAGAGCCGCCGCTGCGGGTGTTCTTCGGCGCTTCCCCGCTACAGACGGCCAAGGCCGACTACGAAAGCCGGTTGCGCAATTGGGAACAATGGCAGCCAGTGGCTGAGCTGGCCCAGGGCTAGCCCAAAGGGTCACTCCCCCTGGGCGTATCGCTTCGCGAACATCCGCCTTCGGGCGAAGGGCGACAGCACCGCCTCGTAGTGGCCGAGCAGTTCGTCGCAGATGACCGGCCAGCTGCGGCCGAGCACACTGCGCCGGGCTGCGGGCGCATAGCGGTGTCGTTCCGCGAGCAGGTGCGCGACAGATTCGGGCAGCCGGGCCTCGAACTCGTTGACGGGCAGCAGGAGTCCGGTGCGATACGGAGCCACCAGGTCGCGCGGTCCGCCGGCGTCGGGGGCGATCACCGGCAGGCCTGATGCCAGCGCTTCTTGCACGACTTGGCAAAACGTCTCGTGCTCACCGGTATGCACGAAGACGTCCATGCTGGCATACGCCGCGGAGAGCTCCTCGCCGTACAGCGCACCGGTGAAAACCGCTGTGGGCATTGCCGATTGCAGTTTGGACTGGTCTACGCCGTCGCCGACGATGACGAGTTGCACAGAGTCGTTGGCGGCCAGCGCGATCAGCCGCTCGACGTGCTTCTCCGGCGCCAGCCGGCCCACGAACCCGACGATCGGCTTGCCGTGCGGCGACCACCGCTGTCTGAGCGCGTCGCTTCGCGCCGACGGTGCGAACCGCAGCACGTCGACCCCACGCGCCCATCGATGCACCCGCGGGAAACGATGGGCAACAAGGGATTCCATCGTCACGCTGGATGGAGCCAGGGTACGGTCGGCGAGGCTGTGTAGGTGGCGGAACCACGCCCACGCCGCCCGCGTCGTCATCGGGATGCCGTAGCTTGCCGCAAAACCGGGCACGTCGGTTTGGTACACCGCGACAGTCGGCACCCCGAGCCAGCGAGCCGCTTTCACGCCGCCGTAGCCGAGTAGCGCCGGCGACGCCAAATGCACGACGTCGGGATCGAATCCGCGTAGCACACTGACCATTCGGGGCATGGGCACACCGAGCGGCAAGGTGGTCACTCTCGGGAACATGCGAGACGGCACCCGGTGCACCCGGATGCCGTCATGAATGCGGTCTGCGCGGGGTTGACCCGGAGGATTGTCGGGCGCGATGACGAGCGCCTCGTGACCGGTCCGACGCAGATGCTCCAGGACGCGCAGCACTGAGTTGCTGACACCATTGACATTGGGGAGGAATGATTCGGCGACGATTGCAACGCGCACGACACCACTGTGTCAGCATCGGCTTTCGGCAAGGTTGCCTACGGGCATACGTCGTGCGAAATCTGCTGGTCGCGCGCCCTAGGATGCCGGTTGTACCGACCCGCCCCCGGCCTCGGCCCGACGGTCCAACCACCTGTCCAGCAGCGTCAGGCCGACCAAGGCCAGCGTCGCAACCAGCCACGCCACCACCGCGATGGACCCCGCCGGAATGATCGACAACCCGGCGTTACGGTGCTGCACCCGAACCAAGTTCGGGTCGTTTTTGTTGTATTCGACGTATATCCGCATGCCCGTCGACAATTGGGACGGATACAGCACACCGAGTTCGGGACGGTAGGTGACGCGTTCGGGTGTGACGAATTCGATGGTGGAGCGCCGCGGCCCGGCGCTGAGCACCTCCGCCTGCGCCACCCCCATGTTGTGTCGAATCGCAAGGTCGTCGCGCCAGGCGCCGGCCACCAGCAGCAACGACTGCAGCGTGACCAAACCGGTCAGGATCAAGACCGCAATCCGGGCCCACCGCAACACAATCCTGGCCCGTGTCTTCGGCGGTTCGTCGCTGCGGCCATGAATCAGGAGACGCAGCAACACTTTTGGAGATATCACAGAGCGGCCTTGATGGCGGCATGGAGCTGTCGCAGCGAGGAGCGATCCGCTTTGACCTCCAGCACCCGCATGCCGGGCCCCGGTTCGTCGAGGGCCGCGTTGAGCTCGTCGACCTCGATCTGCCGGCTCTCAACGTGGTATGCCCGGCACAGCGCACCCACGTCCACGTCGTGCGGGGTCCCGAAGATTCGCGACGACACGTCGGAGAACCGCGGGTCGCCCTGCTCGAGCAGTTCGAAGATGCCACCGCCGTTGTCGTTGGACACCACGATCGTGAGGCGGCGCGGGATCGGTTCGGTGGGGCCGATCAGCAGCCCGGAGCTGTCGTGGACGAACGTCAGGTCCCCGATCAGCGCGACGGTGCGAGCCCCGTGGGCCCCCTCAAAAGCCAGAGCCGCCCCGATGGCGGTGGACACGGTGCCGTCGATGCCGGCGACCCCGCGGTTGGACCGAACCCGGATGTCGGCCGTGGACAGGCCCACCAGCGCCGCGTCGCGAACCGGGTTGGACGCCCCGAGCACCAGCTGGTCCCCCGGCCGCAGCGCGTCGGCCACGGCCGCGGCGACGTGCAGCCCGGTGGTCAGGGGGTGCGCCTTGAGTTGACCGCGCACCGCCTCATTCGCGTGCCGGTTCATCTCCGCGCAGCGGTGCAGCCACGCCGGGTGGGGCGTCCCGGTGGTGACCGCCCGCGTGCCGGTGGCCTGCGAGTTGCCCGACACGTCCGGCCAGCGCGGCCCGGTGGTCAGCGCATACACCGGTACCTGGGGGTCGGCCAGCAGCGCCGACACCGGACGGTGCAACGTGGGCCGGCCGAGCATGATCACCTGCTTCGGGCGCAGCAGCGGCAGCGCCAGCGGGTGCAGCGGATTGGCCGGGGCCGGGGCCGTGGGCTCGGCGACGGTGGGCAACTGCGCGAGGTTGGGCTGCACGCCCGCGCCGTGTCCGGCGATGACGACCGTGTCGGGCGACAGGTCGATATCGAGCGGCTGGTCGAACGTGACCGGCGGCGTGTGAGTCCACGGCTTCCCGTCGGGCCGGCCTGCCGGGGTCACGGCACCGTGGGGTTCCGGCTCCGGCACCAAGGGCTCGCGCAGCGGGATGTCGAACTGCACGGGCCCGGCGTTGGCGGTGCGAGATCCGGTGGCGGCCGCCAACACTCGGCAGGTGGCCGAGCGCCACGTGGCGTTGAACGAATCCATCCGCTCGGGCGCGTCCTCGGCCAGTCCGAGGCTGATGGTGGCGCGAACCTGGGTGCCGAAGTAGCCCAGCTGCTCCATGGTCTGGTTGGCCCCGGTGCCCAGCAGTTCGTAGGGCCGGTTGGCCGACAGCACGATCAGGGGCACCCGCGCGTAGTTGGCCTCCACCACCGCCGGACCGAGGTTGGCGACGGCGGTGCCCGACGTCATCGCGACACACACCGGCGCGTCCGCGGCGATCGCCAACCCGATGGCCAGATAACCGGCGGTGCGCTCGTCGATGCGAACGTGCAACCGGATCCGGCCGGACCGGTCGGCGTCCTGCAGCGCGAATGCCAGCGGCGCATTCCGCGACCCGGGGCAAAGCACCACATCGCGGACGCCGCCGCGGATCATCTCGTCAACGACGACGCGGGCCTGTGTCGTCGAGGGGTTCACTCCTACAGGGTGTCACAGCAGGAGGTCACGGCTGACTATGGATCAACACCAGCCACACCAGCCACACCAGCCGCCGGCGGGTCGGCGATCGATTTCCGAAAGCGATAGCGAAAGCGATAGCGCTTTCCAAAACAGCTCACGCCTTGACGCCGGCAAAGAACTGCAGCACCGCGGCGTTGACGGCCTGCGGCCGCTCCAAGAACCCGAGATGCCCGGTGTCGGGGACCTGCAGAAAACGACCGTTGGGCATCGCATCGGCGACCTCGCGCCCCAGGTAGGGCGGCGTCACGATGTCGTCGGAGAAGCCGAGCACCAGCACCGGCGCGGCGATGCTGCGGTAGACGGGCAGCCGGTTGGTGTGCGGAGCGATTACCAACTGGCGGCGCAGTCCCGGCGTCTGCTTGGTCGGCCAGGTGGAGAACATCGCGATCCAGTCGGCGACGGCGTTGTCGTCGTTGATCGTCTTGCGCGAAAAGCTTTCCAGCAGACGAGCCCTCGCGTCGGCTACGGGGGGCAGCTGGATACCGGAGGCGTAGAGCTCGACCTCGGCGTCGTGAAAGAACTGACGGGCGCGGTCCAGTCGGCCGCGAGTGGCCATCAGCACCGCGGCGCTGACCAGTTCGGGCCGCGACACCATGAGTTCCGCAGCGATGAACGCACCCATCGAGACCCCGACGATCCGCGCCGGCGCGGCACCCAGCGACTCGATCAGCTCGGCGGTGTCGGCGACCATCGTCTGCGTCGTGAATCCTTCGGCGTTCTCGGTGGCGCCGACCCCGCGGTTGTCGAACGTGATGACCCGGTATCCGGCCGCCAAAAACGCGGGAACCTGATGCGGATGCCAGGTGCGTCCGAGGCCGCCGCGGCCGGCGATGAAAACAACGGGCTCGCCGGCCCCTTGGTCGTCGTAAGCCAGGTTGATCACCCGCACGACGGTACAAGCAGCGGATAGCACGCCCTGACCCGGTCGATCCACCACTGCCGGCGCTCGGGTGGCGCGCCAAGCGCCTGCAGGCGCGCCGGGTCGGGCGTCACCGACCCGACCGGGAGGAAGCCGTCGGTGGGCCCGGCGACGTCTGCAACGTCTTCGACGAACAGCCCGCCGGTGCCCAGCCCGCAGGCATGACGGAGTTGCGGCAGCGCCGCTGCGGCGGTCAACCCGGCGGCGATCCCCACCGCCGAATCGAGCGCGCTGGAGACCACGACCGGGATGTCGATCTGGGCGGCGATCTCCAACAGCGACGAAACCCCGCCCAGCGGAGCGACTTTCAGCACCGCTATGTCGGCGGCTTGGGCACGGACCACGGCGAGCGGGTCGTCGGCCTTGCGGATGCTTTCGTCGGCCGCGATCGGCACGTCGATCCGCCGGCGTAGCGCGGCGAGTTCGTCGACCGTGGCGCAGGGCTGTTCGAGGTACTCGAGCGGACCGTCGGCGGTCAGGGCGGCCGCGGCCTGCGCCGCCTCCTCGACGCTCCAGCCGCCGTTGGCGTCGACCCGCACGGTCGGTACCAGTTCGCGCGTCGCGTTGACCCGGTCGACGTCGTCGGCGAGCGTCTGCCCGGGTTCGGCGACCTTCACCTTGGCCGTGCGGGCCCCCGGAAACCGGGCCAACATCTCGCCCACCCGGGCGGCGGGAACGGCCGGCACGGTGGCGTTGATCGGGATGCGGTCGCGTCGCACCGCCGGGGGCCCGCGGTAGGCACCCTCGATGCCCGACGCCAGCCAGCGCGCGGCCTCCCGCGGCCCGTATTCGACGAACGCCCCGAACTCGCCCCACCCCGCCGGCCCCTCGATCAACGCGAGTTCGCGGATGGTGATGCCGCGGAACCGCACCCGCATCGGCAGCGCAACCACGTGCAGGCGGTCCAAAAGGTCCGCTAGGGCGGGTGTCACCGCTGGTAAACCCGGCGGCCCGCCAGAAACGTCGCACGCACCTCCAGATCGGCGATCCGCTCCGGCGGCACCGTTCGCGGATCGGCCGACAGCACCACCATGTCGGCGTACTTGCCGACCTGCAGTGAGCCGATCACGTCGTCGGTGAACAACTGCCAGGCGGCGTCGATCGTCTGTGCGCGGATCGCCTGTTCGACCGTCAACCGCTCCTCGGGCGCCAGCACCCGGCCGCTGGGCGCCGTGCGGGTCACGGCCACGCTGATGTTGCGCAGCGGCTCCTCGGGGGTGACCGGTGGATCGTTGTGCAACGAGATGCGCATACCGGTCGCTACCGCGGATCCCGCTGGCATCCAACGGGATCCGCGCTCCGGCCCGAACAGGCCGTCGACGATGATGTCGCCCCAGTAGTGGATCTGGTCGACGAAGATGCTGCAGGTGACGCCGAGGTCGGCGGCGCGCCGGAGTTGGTCGTCGCGGATGGCGCCGACGTGTTCGAGACGTAGCCGGTGGTCTGGACGCGGATTGCGGCGCAGCGCTTCCTCATACACGTCGAGGATGGTGTCGACGCCGGCGTCGCCCTGCACGTGGCAGGCCATCGGCCAGCCCAGCGGGAAGTAGGCGCCGACGATTTCGCTGAGCTGCTCGCGGGTGTAGTTGGCGTGCCCGCAGGAACCCGGCGGCACCCCGATGGTGCGGGTGGCCGCGGTGTCCAGGTACGGAAAGGACAGGTCGATGTTGCCCACCCACGGCGAGCCGTCCACCCAGATCTTGATGCCGACCTGACGCAGCATGTCGTCACCCTCGCCGGGGGTGGCGTCGGTGCGCATCTGCGGATTGGAGACCTCGTAAGTGCGCAGCCGGACGGTCAGTTCGCCCCGCAGCTGTTCGACCAACGGCCGAAACCCGGGGTCGAAGGCCATCTCCGAGCAGGTGGTCAGGCCGGCGCGGTTGAGCCGGGCACACTCGGCGAGCAGCATCGCCGGGTAATCGCCGGGCCGGATGGCCCCGCCCAGCAGGGGAAACACCGCGCCGGTTTCCTCGGCGGTGCCGTCGAGTTCGCCTTGGGCATCGCGACCGTACTTGGCGCCCTTGGGATCCGGGGTGTCCCGGCTCAGACCACCGCGCCGGGCGGCGTGCGAATTGAAATAGGCCTTGTGCCCCGAGTTGTGGATGATCACCAGCGGCCCGTCGGGCGCCATCTTGTCGAGCCAGGCCAGCGTCGGCTCCGGAAGTCCCGTCTGCAGCAACGGATCCCAGCCATTCAGGTAGGCGCCGTCCGCTCCGCGCTTTTCGATCTCGCGGCCGACCGCTGCCATGACGTCGTCGGCATCGCGCAGCGTGACCGGTCGGATGTCGACGATCCGGTCCGACAGCGCGATGGCCTCCATCATCGGATGACCGTGTGCCTCAACGAATCCCGGCATGACGCAGCCATCGCCGATATCGATGGTTTGGGTTTCGGGACCTTTGAACTCGGCGACATCGGACCTGCTCCCGACGGCGACGATCCGACCGTCGGCAACGGCGAGTGCCTCGGCCGTGGGCCGCGCGTCATCGACGGTCAGCACGGTTCCGGTGATGACGAGATCTGCTTGGGCCATTTGTCGAACCTACAACGCCGCCGAGTGTGGGCCCTAAGTACGGGAACTGCCTCGAATTCGTCCCTAGCACCCACGCTCGTCGACACTCGTCGTCGAGGGTGCAGCTGACCAGAATTGCAACACGTTCTAGTCTTGCCACATGAGTGACGAGCTGCTGCGCAACCCGACCCACAACGGCCACCTGCTGGTGGGCGCGCTCAAGCGCCACAAGAACCGGCCGGTGCTTTTCCTCGGCGACACCACGCTGACGGGTGGTCAGCTGGCCGAGCGGGTCAGCCAGTACATCCAGGCGTTCGAGGCACTGGGCGCCGGCACCGGCGTCACGGTCGGCCTGCTGTCGCTCAACCGCCCCGAGGTGCTGATGATCCTCGGCGCCAGCCAGACCCAGGGTTACCGGCGCACCGCCCTGCACCCGCTCGGCTCGCTGGACGACCACGCCTACGTGCTGTCCGACGCCGGTGCCAGCTCGCTGATCATCGACCCCAACCCGATGTTCGTCGAGCGGGCGCTGGGGCTGCTGGAAAAGGTGGACTCGCTCAAGCAGGTCCTGACGATCGGTCCGGTGCCCGAAGCGCTAAAGGATGTGGCAGTGGATCTGTCGGCGGAGGCTGCCAAGTACCAGCCGAAGCCGCTGGTCGTGGCCGACCTGCCACCGGACCACATCGGCGGCCTGACCTACACGGGCGGCACCACCGGCAAGCCCAAGGGCGTGATCGGCACCAGCGGGAACATCGCCGCCATGACATCGATCCAGCTCGCCGAATGGGAATGGCCCGAGCACCCGCGGTTCTTGATGTGCACGCCGCTGTCGCACGCGGGGGCGGCGTTCTTCACGCCCACGGTGGTCAAGGGCGGCGAGATGGTGGTGCTGGCCAAGTTCGACCCGGCCGAGGTGCTGAAAACGATTGAAGAACAACGGATTACGGCCACCATGTTGGTGCCGTCGATGCTCTACGCGCTGATGGACCACCCGGACTCGCACACCCGGGACCTGTCGTCGCTGGAGACGGTCTACTACGGCGCCTCGGCCATGAATCCGGTTCGGCTGGCCGAGGCGATCCGGCGGTTCGGCCCGATCTTCGCCCAGTACTACGGGCAGTCCGAGGCGCCGATGGCCATCACCTATCTGGCCAAGGGCGATCACGACGAGAAGCGGCTGACCTCGTGCGGGCGTCCGACGCTGTTCGCGCGCGTGGCGCTGCTGGGCGAGGACGGCGATCCGGTGCCGCGGGGCGAGCCGGGCGAAATCTGTGTCAGCGGGCCACTGTTGGCCGGCGGCTACTGGAACCTTCCGGAGGCGACGGCCGAGACGTTCAAGGACGGCTGGCTGCACACCGGCGACATGGCCCGCGAGGACGACGACGGCTTCTACTACATCGTCGACCGGGTCAAGGACATGATCGTCACCGGCGGCTTCAACGTCTTCCCCCGGGAGGTCGAGGACGTCGTCGCCGAGCACGCGGCCGTCGCGCAGGTGTGCGTGGTCGGGGCGCCGGACGATAAGTGGGGCGAGGCCGTCACCGCGGTGGTGGTGCTGCGTGCCGACGCGCCCCGCGACGACGCCGCGATCGCGGCGATGACCGCCGAGATCCAGGCCGCAGTCAAGGAACGCAAGGGCTCGGTGCAGTCGCCCAAGCGGGTGGTGGTCGTCGACTCGCTGCCGTTGACCGGGCTGGGCAAGCCGGACAAGAAGGCCGTCCGGGCGCGGTTCTGGGAAGGTGCCGGACGCGCCGTGGGCTAGGAGTGTGGGGCGCCGAACGCGCGGCTGGCCGCACACTCGCGGCCCAACGTGCGGCTGGCCGCACACTCGGCTTAGCGAGCCACGCCGGCCACCAGCAGGTCGAGCATGCGGCCCGTCTGCTCCGGCGAACCGCTGGCCAAGAAGATGCCGATCAGGCTGGACACCACGTCATCGGCCGGCACGTCGGAGCGCAGGCTGCCGTCGTCGGCGCCGGCCCGCAACAACATGTCGACGGCGCCCACGATGCTGTCGCGAGTCTGGCTGGGTTCCAGGGCGCCGGAGTCGAAGATCGCGTGCAACGACTCGGCCATCCCGCGCTTGGCGGCCACGAAGCTCGCATAGCGGTCCATCCAGCGTCGCAGGGCGGTCTTGGACGGGTGCCGCTTGAGCAGCTGTTCGGCCGCCGCGGCCACTTCGGCGAGTTCGGCACGGTAGATCGCCTCGACGAGGGCCTCCCGGTTGGGGAAATGGCGGTACAGCGTGCCTATCCCGACGCCGGCGTCGCGCGCGATCGACTCGAGCGACACCGGTCGCCCCGCCGCGGTGGCGAAGGCCGCGGTTGCCACCTCGAGTAGCTTTTCGCGGTTCCGGCGTGCGTCGGAACGGATCGGTTCGGCCAAGCGGAGGATCCTCCGGTTCTGCTACGGTATTAAGCGGAGGTCCCTCCGCATCTATTTCAGTGTCTCATGACGGGAGCACCATGACGGATCAATCCCAACCCGGCGGCGTCGGCCGCATCGGCACGAAGACGGTCGCCCGCGTCGGCTACGGGGCAATGCAACTGTTCGAAGCCACGTCCGTCGAGGACGCCGCCGCCGTACTGCGCCGCGCGGTCGAACTGGGCGTCAACCACATCGACACCGCGTCGTTTTACGGCCCCGGGGAGGTGAACCGCCGGATCCGCGCGGCGCTGGCCCCCTATCCCGACGATCTCGTCATCGTCAGCAAGGTCGGAGCGCGACACACCGGCGAAGAACCGATACCGCTGGCCGCCGCGCAACGGCCCGCCGAGCTGCGCGCCGCCGTCGAAGACGACCTGAGCCAGCTGGGCCTCGAGCGCATCCCGGTGGTCAATTTGCGGCGCATGGATCTCGGCCCGGGCGTGGGCGTCGAGGGCGACCAGATCGTCGACCTCGACGACCAGCTGGCCGAGATGATCGCGCTGCGCGACGAGGGCAAGATCGGCGGGATCGGCGTCAGCAGTGTGCCGCTCGACGTGGTGCGGCGGGCGCTGCCCGCCGGGATCGCCTGCGTGCAGAACGCCTACAGCCTGCTCGACCGCTCCCAGGAGGAAATGCTCGACTTCTGCACGGCGGAGGGCATCGCCTGGGTGCCGTACTTCCCGCTCGGGTCGGCATTCCCGGGTTTCCCCAAGGTCGCCGACAACCCCGTGGTGGTCGACATCGCCGGCGAAATCGGCGCGACGCCCTCCCAGGTCGGGTTGGCGTGGTTGTTGGCTCACGCCCCGACCACGTTGCTGATTCCGGGAACGCGGTCGATCGCGCACCTCGAGGAGAACACCGGCGCGGGGGACGTCACGCTGAGCGCCGAGGCGATCGCCCGGCTCGACGCCGTCACCACCCTGGGGGCCGACCCGTGGGCGCACGGTGTCGAACCCTTCTTGGAGGCGCCGCAGCGCTGACTACTGTTGCAGGCATGGCACATGCTGACGGCCTCAAGCCGCCCTGGTGGCTCAAGCCGGCGAACAAGGTCTTCATCCAGATGTCGCGGCTCGGGTTGAGCTTCGGCGGTGAAAGCCCGGTGGTGTTGACCGTGCCCGGCCGCAAGTCCGGCGTTCCCCGGTCGACGCCGGTGACCCCGATGACGGTGGATGGCAAGCGCTACGTCGTCAGCGGCTTCCCCGGCGCGGACTGGGTCCGAAACGTCCGGGCCGCAAGCGAAGTCACGCTCAGCCGCGGCCGCCAACAGGAGCGGGTCCGGATGGTGGAGCTGCCCCCCGAGGAGGCCCGGCCACTGCTGCGGGTCTTCCCCGAAGAAGTCCCCACCGGTGTCGGTTTCATGAAGCGGTCCGGGCTGATCAGCGAGGGACGTCCCGAGGAGTTCGAGGCCCTGGCCGGAACCTGCCCGGTCTTCCGTTTCGACCCGGTCCAGTGACCGAAACAGTCAAGCGGCGCGCGCTGCTGTTGGTGCTGCTGTTGATGGCGGCGTGGTTCAACGTCCCGGCGGCGCGGTCTTTCGCCGCGGGGGGCTGCGCGCCAAGCGGGACCCCTCCCCCGGCCGGCGTGGCCCAGCGAGAGGTCGACGACCTCGACTGGGACGGCCGGCCGGACACGTTGTGGGTCGGGCAGTCTCGGGACGGCAATGGCCGCATCGAGCGGGTCGTCGGCGTCACGACCGCGAGCGGCGACAACGCGCAAGTGGAAGTCACGTCGGCAAGCCCAATTCCGTTGGCCGCCTTAGCCATCGACGCTCAGCAAGACGGCCAGCACCAGATCATCGTCAGCGACGGGCGCGGCGCGCATCTCTACGTTTTCGCCAACTGCCGGCTGCAGACCGTCGCCGACAACCAGGGCGCGCCGTTCCTGTTCGACCTGCAGAATTTGCGCGACCACGGCACCGGGGTCGGCTGCGGCGATCTCGGCCCGGCATCGCCCGGCCGGCACCTGGTCGGGCTGCAGGCCCTGAACGACGGCCTGTGGACGGTTCGTCGCACCGAGATCGACCTGAACGGCACGCTCGCGACGATCGGGCCGTCCGACACGGTGACGGCCGCCTCCGCGCAGGACCCCGCGGTGACCTCCGCGCAGACGATCAGCTGCGGCGATCTCACCCTTGCCAAGGACGGAGTTCAACAGCCTTGAATGACAACCCATTTGATGCGGAGGCGTGGCGGCTCGTCGACGGGTTCGGCGACCTGACCGACATCACCTACCACCGCCACGTCGAAGACGCGACGGTGCGGGTGGCGTTCAACCGGCCGGAGGTGCGCAACGCGTTTCGGCCGCACACCGTCGACGAGCTGTACCGAGCGCTCGACCACGCCCGGATGTCCCCCGACGTCGGCGTGGTCCTGCTCACCGGCAACGGCCCGTCGCCGAAAGACGGCGGCTGGGCGTTCTGCTCCGGCGGCGATCAACGCATCCGCGGTCGGTCCGGCTATCAATACGCCTCCGGCGAGACCGCCGACACGATCGACGCGGCGCGCGCCGGCCGCCTGCACATCCTCGAGGTGCAGCGGCTCATCCGGTTCATGCCCAAGGTGGTCATCTGTCTGGTCAACGGGTGGGCCGCCGGTGGCGGGCACAGCCTGCATGTGGTGTGCGACCTCACCCTGGCCAGCCGCGAGCACGCCCGCTTCAGGCAGACCGATGCCGACGTCGGCAGCTTCGACGGCGGTTACGGCAGCGCGTATTTGGCGCGTCAGGTGGGCCAGAAGTTCGCCCGCGAAATCTTCTTCCTGGGCCGCACGTACACCGCCGAGCAGATGCACCACATGGGCGCGGTCAACGAGGTCGTCGATCACGCCGATCTGGAGAAGGTGGGCGTGCAATGGGCGGCCGAGATCAACGCGAAATCCCCTCAGGCGCAACGGATGCTGAAGTTCGCATTCAATCTGCTCGACGACGGGCTGGTGGGTCAGCAGCTGTTCGCCGGTGAAGCCACCCGGCTGGCATACATGACCGACGAGGCCGTCGAGGGCCGCGACGCGTTCCTGCAGAAGCGCGCCCCCGACTGGAGCGCGTTCCCGCGCTATTTCTAAAGCGGCTCTGCGGCCCGCCTAGACTCCCCACCTGTGAGCAAGAGTCCCCTTCGCCGCTTCACCGACCAGCTCGTGCTGGCGACCATGCGACCGCCCATTTCGCCGCAGATACTGGTCAACCGGCCCGCGATCAGACCGGTTGACCTCGACGGCAAGCGAATCCTGCTGACCGGGGCGTCGTCGGGCATCGGCGAGGCCGGGGCCGAACAGCTGGCCCGCGAGGGCGCGACGGTGGTCGTCGTGGCACGCCGGCAGAACCTGCTCGACGCGCTGGCGGACCGGATCACGAAGGCCGGTGGCGCCGCGATCGCGATCCCGTGTGACGCCTCGGACATGGACGCCGTCGACGCGCTCGTCGCTGACGTCGAAAAGCGGATCGGCGGAGTGGACATCCTGATCAACAACGCCGGGCGGTCCATCCGCCGGCCGCTGGCCGAGTCGCTGGAACGCTGGCACGACGTCGAGCGGACCATGGTGCTCAACTACTACGCGCCGCTGCGGCTGATCCGCGGGCTGGCGCCCGGGATGCTCGAACGCGGTGACGGGCACATCATCAACGTCTCGACGTGGGGCGTGCTGACGGAGGCGTCGCCGCTGTTTTCGGTCTACAACGCATCCAAGGCCGCACTGTCACAGGTGAGCCGGGTCGTCGAAACCGAATGGGGCCGAAAGGGTGTGCATTCGACCACCCTGTATTACCCGCTGGTGGCCACGCCGATGATCGCACCGACGAAGGCCTATCAGGGGATGCCCGCGCTGACGTCAGAAGAAGCCGCCGAGTGGATGGTCACCGCCGCCCGGACCCGCCCGGTGCGGATTGCGCCTCGGATGGCGATCGCCGCCAAAGCGCTGGACACCATCGGTCCAAGATGGGTCAATACCCTCATGCAGCGGCGCGGCGACAACCTCAGCAGCGCTGACTAACTCCAAGGGAGTTCCCCGTGTCCGATCTTTGGGCCACCATCGCCACCGAGCGCGGCGCGCTTGCCGGCGACCTCGCCGACCTCACGCCGGCGCAGTGGGATACGCCGTCGCTGTGCCCGGGCTGGACGGTCCGCGACATCGTCGCGCACCTGTCGGCGACCGCCTCGCTCAACCCGGCCACGTTCGTTCTCGGGATCGCCAAGTCCGGGTTCAACTTCGACAGGTTCGCCAATGACCAGGTCGCCAAGCACCGCGGCGCCGACCCGGTCGCGACCCTGGCGGAGTTCCGGGGACTGCAGAATTCCACCTCCGCTCCGCCGGGCCCCAAAACCTCCTGGCTGGGCGAGGTTGTGGTGCACGGCGCCGACGCGCGTCGTCCGCTGGGCATCCCACACACGTATGCGCCCGGTGCGGTTCGCCAGGTGATCGACTTCTACAAGGGCTCCAATGTGCTCATCGGCTCCAAGAACCGCGTCGCCGGCCTGGCGCTGTACGCCACCGACCACGACTGGCACCACGGGCAGGAGGGCCCCGAAGCCCGAGTCGAGGGTCCGTTGCTGTCGCTGCTGCTCGCCATGACCGGCCGGGCCGCCGCGTGCGACGATCTCACCGGCCCCGGCGTGTCAACGCTTCGCGGCCGATGCGCCGCGACACCGTAGCGACGTGATAGACACGACGCTATGGAGATCCTGGCCAGCCGGATGCTGCTCCGGCCGGCGGACTATCGGCGGTCGTTGAGCTTCTACCGCGACCAGATCGGTCTGGCGATAGCCCGCGAATACGGTGCGGGCACAGTATTTTTCGCGGGGCAGTCCTTACTGGAGCTGGCCGGTTACGGCTCCCCGGACCACTCCCGGGGACCGTTTCCCGGTGCGCTGTGGCTCCAGGTCCGCGACATCGAAGCAACTCAGGCCGAGCTGATAGACCGGGGGGTGTCGATCGCCCGCGAGGCGCGCCGCGAACCATGGGGCCTGCGCGAGATGCACGTGACCGATCCGGACGGGATCACGCTGATCTTCGTCGAGGTCCCGGGGGATCACCCGTTACGCCGCGACACCCGGGGCGAACGCGGGGGAACGTCCGGTTAACTAACAGCTAACATCTGACGACGAGTCAAGGTACACCTGCGTTTCAGCTATTCCTGCATTCGACAATTTAATCCCCCTACTACGAGAATCAGGCGCTGTGAACATCGATTTGTTCCTCTTAGTCATCGTCGTAATCACGGCACTCGCTTTCGATTTCACCAACGGCTTCCACGACACCGGCAATGCGATGGCAACCTCCATCGCCAGCGGTGCGCTGAAGCCGAAGGCTGCGGTCGCGCTGTCAGCGGTGCTCAACCTGGTGGGCGCATTCATGTCCACCGCCGTGGCGGCCACGATCGCCAAGGGCTTGATCGACGGGCACATCGTGACCCTGGAACTGGTGTTCGCCGGCCTGGTCGGCGGCATCGTCTGGAACCTGTTGACCTGGCTCCTCGGCATCCCGTCGAGCTCGTCGCACGCGCTGATCGGCGGCATCGTCGGCGCCACGATCGCCGCGGTCGGCGGGCACGGCGTGATCTGGAAGGGCCTGGTGTCCCACGTGCTCATCCCGGCCGTCGTGGCCGCGATCCTGGCCATCGGGGTCGGAGCGCTAGCGACGTGGCTGGTCTACCGGATCACCCGCGGTATCCCGAACGATCGCACCGAGGCCGGGTTCCGGTACGGCCAGTGGGGCTCGGCCTCGCTGGTCTCGCTGGCGCACGGCACCGGCGACGCGCAGAAGACGATGGGCATCATCTTCCTCGCGCTGATGTCCTACGGCTCGATCAGCAAGAGCACCGCGGCGCCGCCGCTGTGGGTCATCGTGGGTTGCGCGTTGTCGATGGCGGCGGGCACCTACCTGGGCGGCTGGCGGATCATCCGCACCCTGGGCAAGGGACTGGTCGAGATCAAGTCGCCGCAAGGCATGGCCGCCGAATCGTCCTCGGCCGCAGTCATTCTGCTGTCCACCCAGTTCGGTTACGCGCTGTCGACCACACAGGTCTGCACCGGTTCGGTGCTGGGCAGCGGGCTGGGCAAGCCCGGCGGCGAGGTGCGCTGGGGCGTGGCCGGCCGGATGGGGACCGCGTGGCTGGTGACGCTTCCGTTGGCCGGGACGGTCGGGGCGATCACCTACTGGATCGTGCACCTCATCGGGGGATACCCGGGCGCGATCATCGGCTTCGGGCTGCTGGTCGCGGTCTCGGCCGCCATCTACATCCGGTCGCGCAGGGTCAAGGTCGACGCCAAGAACGTCAACGCCGAATGGGAAGGCAGCCTCACCGCCGGTCTCGAAGGCGAAGACCAGGACCATGAGCCGCCCTCCGATCCGGGGCCCAAGGTAGGCGACGACACCGTGAGCGCGGGGAACCCCTCATGAGCCACTTCAGCGAGTGGTTCAACTACCAGGCCTCCCTGAAGATCCTGGTCTTCGCCATGCTGGCCGGTGCCGCACTGCCGGCGCTGTTCGCGTTCGGGCTGCGGCTGCACGCGGTCGGCGGTGGACAGGTCAGCGTTAACGGCGGCACACCACAGAAGAATCCCGCGCTGCTGGCGATCGCCTGGGCGATCTACGCGCTGGTCATCGCGGTGATCCTCTTCGCGTTGCTGTATGTCTCCCGGGACTTCGTCGCGCACCAGACGGGTCAAGCCTTCCTGGGAGCCAAGCCGCCCCACAAGTAGCATTGAAGAAATCGATGCCTACCTAGTTGCCTGAGGCCGTGAGGGGGTTTTAAACATGGACGGATTCCTCGGCTCGATCGTCAACTGGATACGCGCGGGCTATCCGGAGGGCATACCGGCGACCGACTCGTTCCCGATGCTCGCCCTGCTGACCCGCCGATTGAGCAACGACGAGGTCAAGGCCGTGACCCACGAGCTAATGCAGCGCGGCGATTTCGACAATGTCGACATCGGTGTGCGGATCACCCAGCTCACGGACGAGCTGCCGACACCGGAAGACATCGAGCGCGTGCGGGCGCGGTTGGCCGCCAAGGGCTGGCCGTTCGATGAGCCGCACGAAGCCGAGGACCACGCATAGCGGTTCTGCGCGCACTCGGCGTGCCATCGGGCTGCGCCGTCCCGCTGCTGTTGCCCGCGCTGGAACGCGTGCTGGCCGGCCGTGATCCCGCGCTGGTCGCGGTACCGGCCGACGGTGATCACGAACCCGAGCTGCGCGCGCTGCGGGTGGGCTCCGAGATCGACGACGACGTGGCCCTGGTGGCGACGACGTCGGGAACCACCGGCGCACCCAAGGGCGCCCTGCTGACCGCCGCCGCCCTGACCGCCAGCGCGTCGGCCACCCACGACCGGCTCGGCGGACCGGGCAGCTGGCTGCTGGCTTTGCCGCCGCATCACATCGCCGGCCTGCAGGTGCTGGTGCGCAGCGTGCTCGCCGGCTCGGTACCCGTCGAGCTGGACGTCACCAATGCGTCCAAGGGATTCGATGTCACCGAATTGCCCGGCGCGGTAAGACGATTGGGCACCGGCCGGCGATACACGTCACTGGTGGCCGCGCAGCTGGCCAAGGCACTCGCCGACCCGGCCGCCGCGGCCGCCCTCGCCGAACTGGACGCCGTGCTGCTGGGGGGCGGACCGGCCCCGCGGCCGGTCCTCGACGCCGCGGCAGCGGCGGGCATCGCGGTGGTCCGCACCTACGGGATGAGCGAGACGGCGGGCGGCTGCGTTTACGACGGTGTCCCGCTGGACGGGGTGTCGCTGCGGGTGCCCGCCGACGGGCGCATCGACATTGGTGGCGCGACGCTGGCCAAGGGCTACCGCAACCCGGTCGATCCCGACCCCTTCGCCGACCCGGGCTGGTTCCGCACCGACGACCTCGGCGCCGTCGATGAGGCGGGCGTGCTGACCGTGCTGGGCCGCGCCGACGACGCGATCAGCACGGGCGGCCTGACCGTGCTGCCCCAGCCGGTCGAGGCCGCGCTGTGCACCCACCCCGCCGTCGGCGACAGCGCGGTTTTCGGTCTTGCCGACGACCGGCTCGGGCAGCGGGTGGTCGCCGCGATCGTGGTGCGCGGCGGTTGCGAACCACCGACGTTGGAGGCGCTGCGGGCCCAGGTGGCCCGCACGTTGGACGCCACCGCCGCGCCGCGCGAGATGCACATCGTTGACGCGCTGCCGCGACGCGGCATCGGCAAGGTCGACCGGATGGCGTTGATGCGCCGGTTCGCGGACCCAGCCGATCAATAAGCTGATCGATCGTGAGGATTGCCCGACGCGAGGGATTCGCCGTCGCCGTCGGCGCTGTCCTGGTGGCGGCGGCGTTCGTGCTGCCGCATTTGAACCTGGGCGTCAGGCCGCGGCTGGACATCGGCCCCGAGCCGCTGGCCACCCACGCCGAGTCCGAACCGATCTTCGGGGCGTGGGAGATCCACGCCAGCTGGGGAACCGGGCCGGCCATTCTGATCGCCGTGGCCGCCGTGGTGTGGGGACCCATTGTCGCACAACGTCTTTCGTGGCGGGTGCTGACGCTGGGCACCTGGGCCACCGCCTGCGGGTGGGCGTTTGCGCTGGCGATGATCGACGGCTGGCAGCGCGGCTTCGCCGGCCGCCTGACCACCAAAGACGAGTACCTGTCGCAGGTGCCGACCATCACCGACATCCCGGCCGCGGTGCGCACGTTCTCGAGCCGGATCGTCGATTACCAACCGCACTCCTGGGTCACCCATGTGTCGGGGCATCCACCGGGCGCGCTGCTGACGTTCGTATGGCTGGACCGGATCGGCCTGCACGGCGGCGCCTGGGCCGGGCTGCTGTGCCTGCTGGTCGGCTCGAGCGCGGCCGCCGCCGTGGTGATCGGTGTCCGCGCCCTCGCCGATGAGCAAACCGCGCGCCGGGCGGCCCCGTTCGTCGCGGTGGCACCGACGGCGATCTGGGTCGCGGTCTCGGCCGATGGCTACTTCGCCGGGGTCGCGGCGTGGGGCATCGCGCTGTTGGCCGTGGCGGTGCACCGCGCGGTTCGGTTCCCCGCGCTGCTCTCGGCCGGTGCCGGCCTGCTGCTGGGCTGGAGCGTTTTCCTCAACTACGGCCTGATCTTGCTGGGGCTTCCGGCGTTGGCGGTGCTGGTGTCCGCCCCGGATTGGCGAGCGGCGCTGCGGACGCTTGGCTCGGCGGCGCTGGCCGCTCTGGCGGTGGCGGTGGCGTTCGCCGCTGCGGGGTTCTACTGGTTCGACGGCTATACCCTTGTGCAGCAGCGCTATTGGCAGGGGAACGCAATCGCCAATTACCGGCCGTTCCAGTATTGGAGCTGGGCCAACCTGGCGTGCGCGGTGTGCGCCATCGGATTGGGCGGCGTGGCCGGAATCAGCCGCGTCTTCGACTGGTCCGCCATCCGTCGCCGCTCCGGTTTCCACCTGCTGCTGCTGGCAATGCTGGCCGCAATCGTCTGCGCGGACCTGAGCATGCTGAGCAAGGCCGAGGTGGAACGCATCTGGCTGCCCTACACCGTCTGGCTCACCGCGGCGCCCGCGCTGCTGCCGGTACGGTCACACCGATTCTGGCTGGCGCTCAACGCCGCCGGAGCCCTGCTGGTGAACACCGTCATGGTCACCAACTGGTGAGAGCACGCGGGTGTGCGTGACGGCCTCGAGCGACTCAGAGCCCGGCCGCGCGGGTCACCCGCGCGAAGCGACTGGCGGGCCCGCAGGCATCGCGCACCTCGGCGACGTCGTCGAGGACGTCGATGTCGGCCAGTCGTGGCACGGATATCACGTCAATGCCGTTGTCGCGCAACGCCTTCAATGTGAGTTCCCCGGTATCGGGCCGCGACATCGGAACGGCGCGCAGGCATTCGGCGATCGTCGGCGTCTTTACCCCCAGCACCCACCAACCGCCGTCGTGCGCCAGCCCGAGCACGGTCGGCGCATCCCCATCGAGCAGCCGACGCGCGCAATCGGTCAACAGTTCGGAAGTCACCTGCGGGGTGTCCATCCCGATCTGCAGCACCGGATGCCGCTGCGCCGCGTCGGCGTGCGCGTTGGCGAGTCGGTCGGCGAAGCCTTCACCGCGCTGCGGAATCACGGTGAAGGACTCCAGCCGTCGCCGAATCTCGGCGGCGCCCGCCGCGGCGTCCAGGTCGCCGGTGAACGCCACCACCCGCGCCGCCACCGGCGCGGCGGCCACCGCGTCCAGCGTGTCCAGCAGCGCGGCGGCGGCGATGTCGGCGGCGACCCGGTCCCCGACCGTCGCGGCGAGCCGCGTCTTGACCCGCCCGGGTTCCGGCGCTTTGGCGACCACCAGCACCGTCACCGGCACGACGCTCAAGAAATCACCTTCCAGAAGTCCAGGATCGCGGTGATGCTGCCCCGCAGCGAACCGCTGACCTTCGACTTGCCGCCCGTGCGGGGACCGTAGCTGACGTCGAGCTCGACCACGCGCCAGCCGGCGGCCGCGGCCCGGACCAACAGTTCCAGCGGATACCCCGATCGCCTGTCGGCGACACCGAGGTTCAGCAGCGCGTCCCGTCGGGCTACCCGCATCGGCGCGATATCGTGCACCGGCAGGCCGTGGCGGGTACGCAGCCGCCAGCTCATCACCACGGTGCCCACGCGGGCGACCCACGGCCAGTGCAGCCCTGGCACCGGCCGGCGCCGGCCGATCGCCAGGTCGGCGCCCCGGTCGAGTTCGGCGACCAGCCGCGGCAGGTCAGCGGGATCCATCGAGCCGTCGGCGTCGATGACCGCCACGATCGGGGTGGCCGCGGCGACCACGCCCGCGTGCACCGCCGCGCCGTACCCGGCCCGTGGTTCCGCGACGACCCGAGCGCCGTGCCGGTTCGCCACCGCCGCGGTGTCATCGGTGCTGTTGTTGTCGACCACCAGCGCCCGGTAGCCGGTGGGAATCGCCGCCAGCACCGCCGGCAGCGACTCCTCCTCGTTGAGGCAGGGCAGCACCACCGTGACCGCGTCGTCGGACATCCGTTGGGCCGCCATCAGCGAGTGGTGTGCGGCGCTTGCGGGATCAGCGGCGGCTGCGTATGCGGCTGTTGCGGGGTCACCGGCTGCTGCGGGGTCACCGGCGGCTGCGTGTGCGGCTGAGTCGGGACGGTTTGCTGCGTCGGCGCGTGGGTGCTCGGCGGCGGCGCGGCGGTCGTGGGCGGCGGGGCCTGCGATGTGGGCGGTTGGGTCGTCGGCACGGTCGTATGCGGGGTGGTGGGCACGGTCGTATGCGGGGTGGTGGGCGCCGTGGTTGGCGCGGTGGTCGGGGCCGTCGTTGGCGGGGTGGTCGGGGCCGTCGTCGGCGGGGTCGTCGGAGGCGTCGTGGGCGGGGTGGTCGGGGGCGTGGAAGGCGTCGTCGGCGGAACGTACGGGGTTTCCGTCTGAGTGGACGGGGTTGTCGTCGGAGTGGACGGGGTTGTCCATGTCGGCGGAGGTTTGTATGGCCAGCCCGGGTACGGCCGCCAGCCCGGGTACGGTGGCCGCCAGCCCGGATACGGAACGATGACCGGGACCGGCCCGTTCGGGTTGCCTGGCGATTCGGGAACCGGGGTAGCCGGCGCTCCGGGCGAGATCAGCTGCGGCGGAATATAGCCGTTGGAGTCCGGAATGACGCCGCCCTGGAATCCGGCATTGGGCGCGTCGGGCGGGGGCGCCGGCACCGGCGCCTGCTGCTGCGTCGGCAACAGCGGCATGAACTTGCCCGGGGCGGCGTTCTGGAGTCCCACCACCGGAGCCGCACTCGCGGTCGGCCGAACGGTGATCGCGACCGCGGCCGCCAGCGACGCGAATCCAATGACGGCGAAGGCGATAACCGCGTTGCCGATCAACAGCGATCGCCGGCTGAGCCGCGCCGGCCCGGTTCCGGCTTCGTCGTCATCGATGTCCCCGTACTCGTCGCCGTACTCGTCCATCCCGAGTGGCTCGCCGCCGTCAGCCTCCGAGTAGGCCAGCTGCGGTTCCGCGGCGGCCGGCTCGGCCGCGGGCGCGAACGCGGTCTCATCGCCGACGAGCCCCGCCGCGGGGGTCATCGCGGTCGGCGCGCCGGACGCGATCGGGGGTTGGGGCGTCGTGGGCGCCAACCCCGCCGCCAGCGCCGCACCGCGCGCAAACGCGAACTCGGGGCGCTGTAGCACCTCCACCCGCAGCGCCGACCTGGCGCGAAGCTGTTCGGCGACACGGGCCAGGTCGGCCACGGTGCCCATGACGTATGCGGCATCGACCGCGAACGGCGCGGTGCGGAGCCAGTCCAGCAGCATGTCGACGGCCGCGGTGGCGGCGTCCACGCCCTGCAGCGCCGCGGTGGCCAGGACGCTCGGCAGGGCGTCGGCGGCGCCCAGCGCGAGCAACGTCGCCGCCTCGGCTGCGACCACGAGCGCAACGGCACCGGGTAGCGGGGCACCGCGGAAGACGGTCCGCAGCAGCGACGCCACGGCGTCCGCCTCCGAAACCAGCCCGACGTCGTGGACTCCGGAGTCGGCTAACGCCTGGCGAAGCGCTGCCGCCTGAGCGTGATGCGGCGAATACACCCGGGTGGCGACCAGATGGCGGCCCTCGGCGGCCAGCGCCCGCTGGGTTTCGGCCACCGTCTGGATCAGCGTTTCGAACGGGTGCATCGGCAGCTCGACCACCAAGTGCTTGATCGCCGCGTAACCGCCGCCGACGGGCCCGACGAGCGCCAAACGAGCGACCGAACCGGCGACCGCGATGCCAAGGACAGCGTCCGTCGCGCCCAACCGTCGTGAGCCCAGCCCCACCGGGCCGGTTTTGGCGTCGTCGTCTTCAGGCTCGGTCAGCCACTCCATGGGAAGCAGGTCGGACTCGCCGGCCATCGAGTACGCCAGGTCCGATCCCACCTGGCCGGTCGATTGCGCCCCCCGGGCCGCCGGGGCCATCGCCGTGGCGTCTCCGGTCAACCCGACCGTGGGGGCCATCGCCGTGGCGGCTCCGGTCAACCCGACCGTGGGGGCCATCGCCGTGGCGTCTCCGGCGAGCCCCGCGGCCATGGCCGCGCCCCGGGCCAGCGCGACGGTGGGGTCGTCATCGGGCTGCACGCCCAAGGCGGAGCCTCCCACCCCAGACAGCGCGCCGGCGGCCTGCGTTTCCGACAGCACCGCGACGTTCTGAATGCCGGAGTCTTCCAATGCCCGCCGCAGCCGGTCGGCGCTTAGCGGGTCCGACCAATACAGTCGCGTGGCGAGCAGCCGGTGGTTCTCGTCGGCCAACAACCGCTTCGTCCCCACGACGGTCTCGGTCAATTTCGCCATTGGGTTGCCAGCGAGGTCAACGACGGACTCGTCAATCACGGCGGCGCCCCGGGCGCCCGACCCGACAAGTGCCAAGCAGGCACGGGGACCCGTGACCGCGACCCCCAAAACGACGTCCATCCCGACTCTCCTTCGGCTGGCTACCCCACAACCAGCATGTCCCCGCATCATTGCATTGCGATACCGTCGGCAGTAACAGTCATTCGGGCGACAACGTTCGCCTACGAGCGCAGCTGCCGCGTCGTCCGAACGGAGATTATGTTTCCAAGTAAGCAACGCAGTCGGACGGGCAGGGGGTTCCCCCGCCTCGGACCCCGAGCTGTGCCGCCAGCAACCATCCTCGATACCCGGGGGAGACCGTGAGTCAGAGCAGCGACGACGCCCCCACCGGCCCGATCCGCGGGCAGATGCAGCCCCCGGCCCGCCGCCAGACCGCGGCGCCGCCGCGGACGCGGCGCCGCGACGTCGCCCCCGACCTGGCCGCGGCGGCCTTGCTCGTCATCGCGCTGTTTTTGCCGTGGAATCTGTATTTCGGTATCGCGATCGCCGGCAGCAACAAGGCCGTGCTGGCGGCCCTGTTCGCGGTGACACTGCTGTCCCTGGCTTCCGTCGCCGCGGCCGGTTCGTGGAGGTCGTCGGGCGCGCGGTTCAACCCCGCGACGGCCGCGCGGCTTCGTCTGGGACTCAACGTCCCCTATGCGCTGCTGGTGCTCGCCTTCGTCGCGTTCGACGCCTTCGAAACGGTCCGATTCGGGGGCACCGTGAACGTGCCGGGTGGTGTCGGGCCGGGGGCGTGGGTGGGGATCGCCGGTGCGCTGTTCAGCGCGCGGCCGGTGACCACGGGCCCAGAGCAGGATCGCCAGTTCAGGTTCGCGCGGATCATCGGCTACGCGTCGATGGTGGGTGCGGTGCTGAGCTTCTGCTTCAACCTGTACTGGCGGCTCAGGTACGCGCTGCACGGCACGGGCGGTTCGTCCGACTTCGGCAAGCAGAACGTCGCGGTCATCGTGACCGCCGTGGTGTACGGCGTGGCGGCGTTGCTGGCCGTCCTGATCGGGTCCAGGTGGCTGCTGCGGGATACCAAGGCTTCTCGGCTGGCGACCGTGGCGCTCGGCGTGTCGACGCTGTTCGCGGGGATCCTCGTGTGGGCCCTTCCCGTCGGTCGTGACATCGACGCATTCCACGGGATAGCGCAGAACACGTCGACGGCCGGGGTGGGGTTCGAGGGCTATCTGGCGTGGGCGGCGGCCGCCGCAATTTTCGCGCCGGCGGCGCTGCTCGCCCACCGGGACGCTTCGGCGACCGAGGAAAACGTCTGGCGGGCGGCGGCCCGAAATGGCTTGCTGCTCATCGTCGTATGGTGCCTGGGCTCGATGGTCATGAGGATCACCGACCTCGTCGTCGCCGTGACCCTGGACTACCCGTTCTCGCGATACGACAGCATGGTGCTGGCCGCCTTCGATCTGGCCACCGCGGTGCTTGCGACCTGGCTGCGCATCAACCTCGTCAATGACTCGGTGTCCGCGAGGCTGATCTCGTCGCTGTGCGGACTTGTTGCCACACTGGGCATCTCGCGCGTCGTCGTGGGCGTCGCGCTGGCGCCGCGATTCGTGGAATCGCCCAATTCCCCCGCGCAGAACCCGGTCTACGGAAACGACCTCGCCCAGCAGATCACCAGCACCTTCGATGTGGCGCTGTGTCTGCTGGCCCTGTGCATCCTCGCGGCGGCGATCATCACCGGTTACCTCGCCGGCCGGCGCCGGCGGAGCCAAAGGCGCCGTGTCCCCCGCAAGCGCGCCGCCCCGGCGGGCGCCGGGCAGCGCCCGGAACCGGCGACGACACGCATCCCTGTCGGACGCACCGCCCCCCCGTCGGCCGCGGCGACGACCCGCATCCCGACCGGCGGCCCCCGCGCCGGCACGGAGTCCCCCACCACCGCGATGCCGCAGCTGACCGGGTCGCCGCGGATCTTCCGGGGCTCGGAAGACCAAGACTCCGCCACACGGCAGATCCCCACCCAGAAGCCGCGGATCTTCCGGCCGCCGCAGGATTCGCCGTAGAACGAGTTAACGCAAAGGCGCGAAAGCGAATTCGCGCAGGCCGTCGCGCGGATCGATGGCCGCACGGAACCCCAACACCTCGGCGGCCCGGCTGGGGTCGGCGACGATATGGCGCACGTCGCCGCTGCGATACTGGCCGGTGATCACCGGGGAGACCGACCCGTCGCGCGCGTCGCACAGTGCCGAGGCCACCTCGAAGATCGAGATGGGCCGCCCGGAGCAGACGTTGAGCGCGGTGAAGCCGTCCCGCTCGGCTGTCGCCGCGAGGTTGGCGGCGGCCACGTCGTCGACGTGGACGAAGTCACGCATCTGACCGCCATCCTCGAAAACCCTTGGTGGATCACCCTTTTCCAGTGCCGAGCGGAAGATCGCCGCCACCCCGGAATATGGGGTGTCGCGCGGCATCCCGGGGCCGTAGACGTTGTGGTAGCGCAGCGCCACCACCGAGCCACCCGTCGCCTCCGACCACGCCAGCGCGTAATGCTCCTGCGCCGCCTTGCTGGCCGCGTACAGGCTGCGCGGCCGCAGGGCGGCATCCTCGTTGACCGACAGCCACGTCACGTCGAGACCGCAGACCGGACAACGGTGTTCGAAGATGCCGGCGTCGAGGTCGGCGCGCCGCCGCGGCGCCGGTTCGACCGGTCCGTGGTCGGCACACGCGTAGTGGCCCTGCCCGTAGACCACCATCGACGACGCCAGCACCAGGCGGCGCACCCCTGCGGCGAACATCTGCGCCAGTAACACCGTGGTCCCGAAATCGTTGTGGCCGCCGTAGGCGGGCGCGTCGGCGGCGTCCACGCCGGCGCCCACCATCGCCGCCTGATGACATACCAGGTCCACATCGTCCAGCAGCGGAGCCAGCGCTGCGCCATCGCGGACGTCGACCTGTCGGCATCCCTTCGGTAACACCGGGTTTGGGCCGTGCGCGGCGGGCAGCAGCGCGTCGACGGAGACCACGTCGTGACCCGCCGCCCGCAGCGCCGCATCCACCCGCGACCCGATGAAACCGGCCGCCCCGGTGAGCAACACCCTCACGGCAGCTCCTCGGGCAACGTGACGCCGGTGTGCGACAGGCAGTGCGTGCACGTGCGCTCGACGTCGACCCGGCCGATCGCCGCGCGCACCAGCTTTTTGAACAGCTCGACGTTCTTCTCGAATTGGGTGAACACCTCGACGGCCTTCACGCCCTCGCCGGCCGCGACGCCGGCGTCCAGGTCGGTCACTAAACAGATTGCGGCATAGCATATTTCGAGTTCACGCGCCAGCACGGCCTCCGGATAGCCGGTCATGTTGACCAGAGAAAACCCGGCGGAGGCGAACCACCGGCTTTCCGCTCGGGTGGAAAAGCGCGGCCCCTGGATCACCACCATGGTGCCGCCGTCGACCACGCCGGGCAGCCCGGTGGCCGCGGCCCGCAACGTCGGGCAGTACGGATCGGCGAAGTCGACGTGGACGCCGCCGGAGTCGAAGTAGGTGTCGGCCCGGCCGCTGGTGCGGTCGACCAGCTGGTCGGGCACCACCACCGCGCCCGGACCGTTGTCGGGGTTCAGGCTGCCGACGGCGCACGGGCCGAAAACCCGCCGCACGCCGAGCTTCCGCAGTGCCCACATGTTGGCCCGGAACGGCACGGTGTGCGGCGAGAATTGATGCGTCGCCCCGTGCCGGGGCAGGAAGGCGACCTCGTGCTCGCCGACGACGCCCACCGTCACCGGGGCGCTGGGGCGGCCGTACGGGGTGTCCACGTCGATGTTGTGGATTCCGGACTCGAAGAAGGTGTAGAAGCCGCTGCCGCCGATGACTCCGAGCATCCGCCCATTGTTGTGCATCGTCGCGTTTGATCGCGGGTGCGGGGCTTGGAAATCCTGGGCCCGCATCCTGGCAGGATGTTTTGGTGGCCAGTTTTGCGCAGTGGATCTCGGGTGCGCGACCGCGGACGCTGCCCAACGCAGTAGCGCCGGTCGTCGCGGGCACTGGCGCCGCGGCGTGGCTGCACTCCGCGGTGTGGTGGAAAGCGCTGCTGGCGCTGGCGGTGGCGGTGGCGCTGATCGTCGGCGTCAACTACGCCAACGACTACTCCGACGGCATCCGCGGCACCGACGACGAGCGGGCCGGCCCGGTGCGCCTGGTGGGCTCGCGGCTGGCCACCCCGCGATCGGTCTTGACGGCGGCGGTGACGAGCCTGACGGTCGGCGCCGCGGCCGGGCTGGGGCTGGCGCTGCTCAGCGCGCCGTGGCTGATCCTGGTCGGCGCCGTCTGCATCGCCGGGGCCTGGCTCTACACCGGCGGGGCGAAGCCCTACGGCTATGCGGGCTTTGGCGAGGTCGCGGTGTTCGTGTTCTTCGGCCTGGTCGCCGTGCTCGGCACCGAGTACACCCAGGCGTTACGGGTGGACTGGGTGGGGCTGGCGCTGGCGGTGTCGGTGGGGGCCCTGTCGTCGTCGGTGCTGGTGGCCAACAATCTGCGGGATATCCCCACCGACGCGCGGTCTCGGAAGATCACCCTTGCCGTACGGCTGGGCGATGCCCGCACCCGGATCCTGTACCAGGCGCTGCTGGCGACCGCCGGGGTATCGACCCTCGCGCTGATGGCGGCGACGCCGTGGTGCGCCGTCGGATTGGTGGCCACGCCGCTGGCCCTGCGCGCCGTGGGACCGGTGCGCTCCGGCCGCGGCGGGCCCGACCTGATTCCGGTGCTGCGGGACACCGGGCTGGCGATGCTGGTCTGGGCGATCGCGGTGGCGGCGGCTTTGGCACTGGCCGCCTGAGAGCGCACCTACGGCTTTGACTGTGCGCTCACGGCGGAGTCCGCCGGCGCGTCGTCGCCGTAGACGCACACTGGATTCGAGCCTTCCCTAGGCCGCCTTGTCCAGCAGCGCGAGGATCGACGCGCGCAACTGCGCGGTGTAGACGTGCTCGGTGATCAATGCGATGGCCGCCTTGTCGCCGCTGCGCAGAATGCCCAGCAGCAGATGCTCGCAGCCGATCTCGTTGTCCTTGTGGGCCAACGTTTCTCGCACCGCCAGCTCCAGGGACTTCTTGGCGGCACGGTTGAACGGGAGGTGGCTGGACCGGCGCTGCCGGCCGCGCCGCCGGCCCGACCGCGACAGCGCGTTGTCGAACGCGTCGGCACCGAAGGTGCGTGCCACGCTGTCGCGCACGGCCGCCAGATCGATGCCGATCGCGCGCAGCGCCTCGGCGTCCTCAGCAAAATCCGGGCACGACTCGTCGGTTTTCGGGGCAGCCTCGATCAACCGTGTCCGCACCACATCGGTCGTCAACCCGTAGCCGGTCAACGCGGCGGACAGGTCATTGCCGGCCGCCTGCGCAATCCCGAGCAGCAGGTGCTGCGGCGCGACCTCGCGGGTACGCAGCTCGCGGGCCTCCTCCTGGGCGAGTACGACGGCAACGCGGGCGTGACGGGTGAACCGCTCGAACATACGTCATCTCCTCCGGTTGTACTTCTGATGCACGGCCTGCCGGCTCACGCCAAGGGCCTCGGCAATGGCCTGCCAACTCCAGCCCTGCTCGCGCGCGTTGGCGACGTGGATCGCCTCGAGGCGCTCCTGCAGTCGCTGCAGCGCACGCACCGCGCGCAGCCCGACCGCCGGGTCGGCGTTGCCCGCCGCGTCGGCGGCCGGCCCCATTTCGAGGTGGGAAAGGTCGGACAGCTCGGTCATGGCGTCAATGTAACTTGACACTGCGGATCCTGTCAATAAAAGTTGACACGCGCCGATCGGTCGCCATTGGCACCTGCACCATCGGGCCCGGACCGACACGGCATACAGTCGATGCAGGCCGCACCCACCCCAGACAAGGACCGGCATGAGTCAGATCGCCACCAGCAGTGGGCCGAAGAACGTCGGATTGCTCAGCGTCGGGGCCTACCGACCCGAACGTGTAGTCAGCAACGACGAGATCTGCCAGAACATCGATTCATCCGACGAGTGGATCTATTCCCGAACCGGAATCAAGACGCGCAGATTCGCCGCTGACGACGAATCCGCCGCTTCCATGGCGACCGAGGCCGGCCGGCGTGCAATTTCAATCGCCTCACTCACCCCGGCCGACATCGATGGCGTGATCGTCACCACCAACACGCATTTCCTCCAAACCCCACCGGCCGCCCCGATGGTCGCATCGGCGCTGGGCGCCAAAGGTGTGCTCGGGTTCGACATCTCGGCAGGGTGTGCCGGGTTCGGATACGCGCTTGGCGCGGCGGCCGACATGATCCGGGGCGGAGCCGCCGCCAAGATGCTGGTGGTCGGCACGGAAAAACTGTCCCCCACAATAGACATGCGCGACCGCGGCAACTGCTTCATCTTCGCCGACGGCGCGGCCGCGCGTGGTGGTGGGCGAGACACCCGTTCAGGGCATCGGACCGACCATCGCGGGCAGCGAGGGCGAGGGGGCCAACGCCATACGCCAGGACATCGACTGGATCACTTTCGCGCAAAACCCAAGCGGCCCACGCCCGTTCGTTCGTCTCGAAGGTCCCGCGGTGTTCCGTTGGGCGGCATTCCAGATGGGCGACGTCGGTCGACGGGCGCTGGACGCGGCGGGGGTCAGACCCGATGAGATAGACGTGTTCGTGCCTCACCAAGCCAATACCCGAATCAATGAAATCCTGGCCAAGAACCTTCAGTTGCGGCCGGATACGGTCGTCGCCAACGACATTGAGCACACCGGAAACACGTCGGCGGCTTCCATTCCCCTGGCGATGGCCGAGCTACTGGAAACCGGGGCGGCCAAGCCCGGCGATCTGGCTCTGCTGATCGGTTACGGCGCGGGACTGACCTACGCCGCGCAGGTCGTCCGGATGCCACCGGGCGGCGGCTGATCTCACTCGTCGTCAGCCGTCTCACCGGGTGGATCCTCGCCGCGCAGCCGGGCCCGCAGTTGCTCACGTTCTCGGCGCCGACGTTCGCCGGCTACCGCAAGGCCGGCGGTGGCGCGCCGGCGCAGCGGGCCGAACAGCCAGATGCCCAACGGCATCGCGATCACCAGAGCGAACAGCACGCCGACCACGATGGGGAACTGGGTGATCCCCAGCAAGCGCGCGACCCCGTAGATCGCGCCGCTGAGGACGACCACCAGCAACAACCGCGCCGCCGCATAGAGCAAAATGTCGGCGACCACCCGGTTACCAGCGCGCTCCGCCACGCGATCCTCGGTGCTGTTGTCGCTAGGCCCTTCGGACACGGCTCGAGCCTACGGCCACGGTATATTCGCTCGGAGGAGGTGTTGAGTGCTCTACCTGCTGCTGATCCTGATCCTCGGGACGCTGATCTACGTCGGCTGGCGCGCCGCGCGCGCACAGGTCCACCGGCCGAAGACTCGCGTTATCGGACCCGACGACGATCCGGACTTCTTGCGGCGATTAGGTCACGGGGACAACCCTCGCTAAACCCCCGCTACGCGACACCCGTGTTGCGCTGGTCACCGGGGAATCCCTCGGCGACGACGGCTGCCAGCTCGGTGAGCGCCTCGCGAGTTTCCCGTCGCAACCGATCCAGACTGATCTCGGCGCCCTCCTCGAGGTGCGGGTCGAACGGGACCAGCCGCACGGCGCGGCAGCGGCGCGAGAAGTGCTCGATCACCTTGTTCATGTCGACCTTGCCCGGGCGCGGCCGCACTCCGTTGATGACCGCGATCGAGTTGCGGACCATCTCTTCGTGGCCGTGCGCGTCAAGCCAGTCCAGCGTCGCCGAGGCGCTGCGCGCGCCGTCGATCGATGCCGAGCTGACCACCAGCAAAACGTCGGCATTTTCCAGCACCGACGACATCGCCGAGTGCATCAGCCCGGGGCCGCAGTCCGCCAACACCAGACCGTAGAACCGCTCCAGGATGTCCAGGGTGCGCCCGTAGTCGTCGGCTCCGAACACGTCCGAGACGGCCGGGTCGCTTTCCGACGCCAGCACTTCCAACCCGCTCGGACCCTTTGAGGTGTAACGGCGGACATCGCTGTAGCGCTCGATGGTTCCGGCGTCGTGCAGCAGCTGACGCACCGTCGCCGCCGTCTCCAACGGGATCTTTTGGCTCAGCGTGCCGCGATCGGGGCTGGCGTCCACGGCCACCACCCGGTCGCCGCGGATGGAGGCGAAGGTGGACCCGAGCGTCGCGGCGATCGTGGTCTTGCCGACGCCGCCCTTCAACGACAGCAACGCGATCCGGTAGGAACCCCGCAAGGGCCGGTTGACCTGGGCCACCAGGTTGTTGTAGCGGGCGGCCCGGGGACTCTCCCCCAAGTTGATCAGGCGACCGGACAGGTCGTAGAGCAACCGGCGCCAACCCTCCGATGGCGGCGGTTTGACCGGTCGCAACAGCATGCCGGTGGACAGTTCCGGATAGGGCGTGTGCGGCAGCGGCTCGGGGCGGTACGGGGCTTCGGCCGGCGGCGCTGCGGCCGGGCCGTTGTAGTAGGCCCCGAATGCGGTCGGGTCCATTCGCGGGATGCCGGTGACCGGTGTGGAATCCCAGGGCGGCATCCCGGCGGGCGCGGGTGACACGGGTGGCGCCGGCTCCCGCCGTTCGGGCGCGTGGACCCGACGCTCGGTGCGGAACCCGGCGAAGGCCCTGGTGGGTGCTTCGGCGTGCGACTCCGCCGGCGGCGCGCCGGGATACTGCTGGGGCGGCGCCTGAGGCGGCACCTGCGTGGTCGGTTGTTCGGGCGCCCCCACGCCCGTTGGGTGCTCGGACACGTGCACTCCCCCTTGTTGTGTTGTTGCTTGGGTCCGTCGCTGACTGTCAGCCCACGCCCGCGTAGGAATGCAGGCCCACAGTCACCAGGTTAACGAAGAACAGATTGAAGACCATGGCCACGAAACCCACGACGTTGATCCAGGCGGCCTTCCTGTCCCGCCATCCCGCGGTTGACCTGGCGTGCAGGTAAGCGGCGTATACCACCCACGCGACAAATGAAACCGTCTCCTTGGGATCCCAGCCCCAATACCTGCCCCAGGCTTCCTCGGCCCAGATAGCGCCGAAGATCACACCGAAACCAAACACCGGGAACGCGAAGATCGTGGTGCGGTAGGCGATGCGGTCCAGGGTCTGCGCGTCGGGGAGCCGCCGCACCACGCGAGCCAGCGCACCCTCAGCGTCGGGGTCGCCTAAACGCGACGTGCGCAGCAGAAACAGAATGCTGGCAATGCCGGCCACCAGGAACACCCCGGAACCCAGGCTGACCACCGACACGTGGATGGGCAGCCAGTAGGACTGCAGCGCGGGCATCACCGGTGCGGCATTGGCGTAAAGCCAGCGTCCGGACACCGTCAGCAGGATCAGCACCGGCACCAGCAGGAAAACCCACAGCGGTCGGTATTGCGGGCGGCGCAACACGATGGCGCCGGCGACCAGCCCACAGAAGCAAGTCAGGTTGATGAACTCGTACATGTTGCCCCAGGGCACCCGCACGGTGGCCAGGCCGCGCAGCACGATGCACGCCAGCAATAGCCCGATGCCGAGGTAGACCACGGCCAGCCCGCCGCGTCCGACGCGTTCGTCGAACGGGCGATCCGCGACGTCCTCCACGATGCCCGGGGTGACGCTGTCGGCGGCGACCGACCCGGCAAGCACCTTCGCGCGGTGTTCCACGCGACGACCGCCGACGTAGGCCAGCTCGAAGGCCAGCAGCAGCAGGGCGACGACCAGGGCCACCACGGCCGAGGTGAACGCCCAGTCGGAGTAGCGCGCCAGGCCGATGTTGACGTGCAGCGTGTTCATTTGACGTCCACCTGAGAGCTCCTTCTGGACGCTGGGGGCGTTTCGGCGCGGTCGGCGGGGCCGGATTCGCCGAGTCCGGCCAAGAGCCGCTCGGTCAACCGCTCGAACTCGTCGCCCCAACCGGAGTTGTCGGTGCGCGCCAGGCCGCCCAGTTCGACGTTCACCGTACCGTCCGCCGGGGTGAGCCTGACCCACACCCGGCGGCGGCGCACCAGCAGCGACACCAGCAGCCCGGCCATCATCGTGATCGCGAAGACCAGCACCCAGGTCTGGCCCGGATCGTGGGAGACCTGCAGGTTGACGAACGGCACGGCCCCGTCGAAGCGGACGACGGTGCCGGCCGCCGGGCCCTGGTCGAGCCGGACCTCTTGGCCGGCCCGCAGGTTGACCCGCTTCTCCTTGGTCAGCCGGCCCTGCTCGATCAGGCGGGGATCCAGCGTGAACAACGACTGGGGCCGCCCACTGTCGAGGCCGGTGTCGCCGCGATAGATGTCGACGGCCACCGCGGGGGCGTTCAGCGCCGGGAAGCGCGACGACAACAGGGCGCCGTCGAGCTGCTCGGTCGGCGCCAGCAGGCCCTGAATCGCGATTTCGTGTTTGCGGCGTTCGGCGGGGTTGGGGTAGCTGCCGGCGGGCGGATCGATCCGCACCACACCCGATGACAGCAGTGTCTGCGGGTTGTCGGGTCGCCATTGCACGGTCGACGTGCGCGTCTGCCCGTCCGGGAACGTCACGGTGAAGGTGGGCGCGTAGCCGTGGCCCTGCAGGTATACCCGGTCGCCGTCGACCCGCAGCGGGTGGTTGACCTCCAGCAGGTAGTGCCGCCAGCTGTTGGCCGTCAAGTCGTGGCCGGCCTGATAGTCGATGTCCGCCGCGAACGAGGTGGCCTGGCCCGACGGCAGGTAATGCGCCTGAAAATCGTTGACCCGTAAGCAAATTGGGTGCAGCGATGTGCCGTCGACGGTATTTCCCGCGCGGAACGAATCGAATGCGGCCGGCGACGCCGAGCAGAAACCGGGGCCGCCGTCGGCGATGACGATGACGTTGCCCTCGTAGCCGAACAGCTTGCCGACGGCGACCGCGACCAGCAGGCCCAGCAACGAGAAGTGGAAGACGATGTTGCCGAATTCGCGCAGGTAGCCCTTCTCGGCGGACACCTCGACCGCATCGTCCTGATGCCCGATCGCGGTGCGCCAGCCACCCAGCCGTTTGGTGATCGTGTTCGCCAGGCGGTTCACATCTTCGGGGCCGGCCGGGAGCTGGATGCCGGCGTGCCTGGGGAGCCGGGCCAGGTTGCGCGGGGCGGCCACCGGGGTGGCGCGCAGGCCGCGGGCGTGCTCGATCATCCGCGGGGTCAGGCAGCCGACCAACGAGACGAACAGCAGCACGTAGATCGCGGTGAACCAGAAGCTGGAGAACACGTCGAAGGCCTGCAGCCGATTCAGCCAGGGCCCGATCACCCGATGGGCGGCCAGATACTCGTCGACCTTGCCGGCGTTGAGGCTGCGCTGCGGGAGCAGCGCACCGGGTATCGCGCCCAGCGCGAGCAAAACCAGCAGCACCAACGCGGTGCCCATCGAGGTCAGCGCGCGCCAGGTGTTGCGGGCCTTTTGAACGAGCCCTGCGAGTGCCTGCGGGATAACGCTTGAGTTCAAATCGGCAACCTGACGTCGGACACGAATGCGTCGCGCAGCCACGAGATGAAGTCGTTCCACGCCCCGGTGACCAGCAGGGCGCCGACCGCGATCAGCAGCGCGCCGCCGAAGATCTGGATGCCCCGGGTGTGCCGGCGCAGCCAGCCCAGGCCCGACACCGCGCCCGCCGAGCCGAACGCCAACAGCACGAACGGGATCCCCAGCCCCAGGCAGTAGGCAATCACCAGCACGACTCCGCGTGCGACGCTCGCACCGTCGGTGGCCGAGGCGACGGCGATCACCCCCGTCAGCGTCGGTCCCAGGCACGGCGTCCAGCCCAGCGCGAACACCGCGCCCAGCACCGGCGCCCCCGCGACCGTCGTCAGCTGCCGCGGACTGAACCGGGCCTGGCGCTGCAGGGCCGGGATCAGGCCCACGAACACCAGCCCCATCACGATGGTCAGCACGCCCCCGACCCGCTGCAGCACCAGCTGGTTGTTGATCAGCGCGGTGGTCATGCCGAGCACGGCGACGGTGCCGAGCACGAACACCGTGGTGAACCCTGCCACGAACAACGCCGCGGATCCCACGACCCGCCACCGGGCGGAACTCGCCGGGCGCCCAAAGGCGCAGTTCGCGCCCGGCGGCGGCTGCTCGTCGACGCCCACGACAGCGGCCAGGTACGACAGATAGCCGGGCACCAGCGGCACCACGCACGGCGAGGCGAACGAGACCAGCCCGGCCAGCAGGCACACGCCGAGGGCCAGCAGCAGCGGCCCGGCGGCGGCGATCTGGGTGAAGCCGGTCATCTCAATGAATCCGGCCGTCCCGGCGCGGCCTGGCCCGCCGCGGATGCCCCGGTTTCTTCAAGGGCCACTCTTTGCACCACCGGCTGCAGGTCCTGGGCCAGCATTTCGCGCAGGAACACCGCCGCGACCCGGTGCTGGCGGTCCAGCACCAGCGTGGACGGGATCACGGTCGTCGGGTACTTGCCGCCGAACGCGATCAGGGTGCGCATCGCCGGATCGTAGATGGACGGGTAACTCACGTGGTGGTCGTCGACGAAGTCCAGGGCGGCCTGGCGGTTGTTGTCGCGGACGTCGATGCCGAGGAAGGACACCCCGGCGGCCCGGGTGGCGTCATACACCTGCTGCAGTTGGGCGACCTCGGCCCGGCATGGCCCGCACCACTGCCCCCACACGTTGATCACGACGACCTGCCCGGCGAGATCGTCCAGCGAACGCCCGCGCGCCGGCTCCGCCAGGTCGGGCCCGGACAGGGGGCCGGGGCGGCCGCGGCTCGCGGGCGGGTCGTAGTAGATGTCGGTTTTCCCGCCGGGCGAGACGAATTCGAAGGTGCCGCCCTGGGCTACCGCATCGCGGCCGGAACAGCCTGCGAGAAGTCCGGAGCAGCTCGCCAGCAGCGCCGCCAATGCCGTCCCGGCCACGGCCAGCCGCCACATGTTCAATCGCCCGTCGGTTGGAAGTACTCGATGTCGACGAGGCGGTCGCCGTCGTAGACCAGTGTCGTGATCGAGCCCAACGCGCATTCGCGTCGCCGCGGGTCGTGCCAGAGCCGCCTGCCGCTCAGGTGCTGCCGCAACGTCCATACCGGCAGTTGGTGGCTGACGCACACCACCTCGTGGCCGGCGCCACGGGCCCGCGCCTTGTCCACCGCGGTCGTCATCCTGGCCGCGATCTCCACGTAGGGCTCGCCCCAGGACGGGGTGAACGGGTTGCGCAGCTGCCACCAGAACCGCGGATCGCGCCATGCGCCGTCGCCGGGGCCGATGCGCCGGCCCTCGAAGAAGTTGGCCGATTCGATCAGATCGGGGTCGGTATCCACCTGCAGGTCGTGCTTCGCGGCGACGGGTACGGCGGTCTCCTGGGCCCGCTGCAGTGGTGAGGCGATCACCGCGACGATGTCCCGGTCGGCCAGCGCGTCGGCGACCGCGTCCGCTTGCGCCCTGCCCTTCTCGGACAGGTGGAATCCGGGCAGCCGGCCGTAGAGGACGCCGCTGGGGTTGTGCACCTCGCCGTGGCGCACCACATGGACGCGGGTTTGCTCAGCCATCAGGATTCGCGCTCCCGGGCCGCGGCAGCGGCCGCCGCAGGCAGAGCTTCGGCGACCCGGTCGAACGCGGCGTCGTCCAGCGCCGTCGAAACGAACCACGCCTCGAAGGCACTGCACGGCGGGTAGACGCCCGCGTTGAGCAAGGCGTGAAAGAACGGTGGGTAACGCCAGGTCGCACTCGCCCGCGCGGACGCGAAGTCGGTGACCGGGGTCTCGGAGAAGAACACGCTGAGCATGTTACCGGCCCGCGAAACTTGATGTGGCACAGCGGCTTTGGTCAGCGCCCCGGACAGCAGCCCGGCCAGGCGGTCGGCGTTGGCGTCCAGCGTGGCGTAGACAGCGTCGTCGGCGGCGCGCAGCGTGGCCAGCCCGGCGGCCACGGCCACGGGGTTACCCGACAACGTGCCGGCCTGATAGACCGGCCCGAGCGGCGCCAGCCGCTCCATCACGTCGGCCCGTCCGCCGAACGCGGCGGCCGGCAACCCGCCGCTCATCACCTTGCCGAAGGTGAACAGGTCGGCGACGACCGGATCGATTCCGTACCAACCACTTCGGCTGACTCGGAAACCCGTCATCACCTCGTCGACGATCAGCAGCGCACCGTGCTCGGCGGTGATCGCGCGCAGCGCCGCGTTGTAGCCGGGCGCCGGCGGGACCACTCCCATGTTGCCGGGGCTGGCCTCGGTGATCACCGCGGCGATCTGGTCGCCGAGCCGGGCGAATGTCTGTCGCACGGCGTCGATGTCGTTGTAGGGCAACACGATCGTGTCGGCCGCGGCCGCACCGGTCACCCCGGGCGAGGACGGCAGGCCCAGCGTCGCGACCCCGGAACCCGCGTCGGCGAGCAAGGCGTCGACGTGGCCGTGGTAGCAGCCGGAGAACTTGACGATCTTGGCCCGGCCGGTGAACCCGCGGGCCAACCGGACCGCGCTCATCGTGGCCTCGGTGCCGGAGTTCACCAGCCGGACCCGCTCGACCGGTGCCACCCGCCCGATGATCTCGGCGGCGAGCTGGCTTTCCGCCGGCGTCGGCGCCCCGAACGACAATCCCGAGGCGGCGGCCTTGGCGACGGCGTCGACAACGGCCGGGTGGGCGTGGCCCAGGATCATCGGTCCCCACGAGCAGACCAGGTCGACGTAGCGGTTGCCGTCGGCGTCGGTGAGCCAGCATCCGCTCGCCGCGGTGATGAAGCGTGGCGTGCCGCCCACCGCGGTAAACGCGCGCACCGGGGAGTTCACCCCGCCGGGAATGACCGCGCAGGCCTCCTCGAACAGCTTCGCCGAGGCCGTCACGGCGGCCGGGGCATGCGCGGTCGCCTGGTCACTGCTACCCATGCCGACCAGTGTTCCAGCCCCCACGGATCGTTCAACTACAGGGTGTAAGAGTTCGCTCCGCCAAGTTGGCGCTCATCGCCGCGCTGACACAATCGACTGGTGACAAGGCAGACGGCCGTCGACGTCGCTTCGGCCAGGGTTGCCGCGGTCCGCGACGACCCGGACGCCCGGCTCGCGCTGATGCGAGAGCTCTACAAGGTCCCCGCAAACGTGGACCGCGGCCATCTGCCGTTTCGGCAGGCGGCATCGGCCTTCATGGGATGGCAGCTGCGACGCGGGCTGCTCAACCCGGCCGACGGGCCGGCTCCGGGAAGCCCCTGGTGGCGCGCGGTGAACGAACGCCTGCTCCGTGACGGTTGGGAAGGCCGCGCCCTGGCCTTCGGTCATCCCGGCACCCCCAGTTCTCCGGCGGTCGCCGCATTGCTCGAGTTCATCCGGCGCCCGTCCGCCCAGCGGTGGTACCGCGCGCACAACATCAGCGTCGTCAGCGCATATCTCGAGCACGAGCGACTCGCGTCCGGCGAGTCCCGCGTCGAACGTTTCTTCATGAACGTGGTGCTGGCGCGGGTTCTCTATGCCCACGCGCTGGTCGCCGCGCCCCGGCTCGCGCTCGGCTGGCTGGCCTTCGCCGGTCGGCCGCTTGGCGACCCACGATTGGGCATGACCGGCATATTCCTGTCATTATCCCGGGTGCTTCCCGACCGCTACCCGCTCGGTGATGACCTCACGCCCTATCTGCGGGCCGAACATGGAATAGGGCACCTGCTCGATGTCGGGATCATCACACCACGAGCGGAACTCCTCTACGACTGGTCCGCTCGTGATCTGGCCATTCCCGGTCTGCGACAGCTCCTGGACGGCGAAACCCCTTGTTACGCATGGCCGGCGCACGACCGCCAGCCGTGGCAACACCCACCGTCTCGGCCTGCCCGGCTGGCGCGCACGCTGGTGCCCGCGACACGCCGCACGCCTTGATGGCGGCCGGGGCGGACGGGTTGGATGGACACCATGGAAATTCCCCAAGGGTTCGCGCGGTTCAACCGGTACGTCACCAACCCCGTTGGCCGGATGTGGGCCGGCTGGCTCCCGCCGCTGGGAATCGTCGAGCATGTCGGACGGCGCTCCGGCAAGCCGTACCGCACGCCGGTGACCGTGTTCAGCGCCGCCGTCGATGGCAAACCCGGGGTGGCGATCGTGCTGACCTACGGCCCGGACCGCGACTGGCTGAAGAATCTCACCGCCGCCGGGGGAGGCCGGATGCGCCGCAACGGCAAGACTTTCGGCATCGCCGACCCGAAAGTGGTCACCACGGCCGAGGCGGCGGCGCACGTAACACGCGGGGCGCGGCCGATTCTCGCGAGGCTGCCGTTCGAGCAAACGGTGTTGCTCACCCGGACGGGTTAGCATGCAATTTCCGCAACGGCTTGCCCGGTTCAACAGGTACGTCACCAACCCCATCCAGCGGCGCTGGGCCGGCCGGATCCCGGGCCACGGCATCCTCGAGCACGCCGGCCGGCGCTCGGGCAAGCCCTACCGCACGCCGTTGGTGGTGTTCAACGCCGACGTCAACGGACAGCCGGGGGTGGCGATATTGCTGAGCTACGGCCCAAACCGTGACTGGTTGAAGAACATCACCGCGGCGAATGGCGGTCGAATGCGGCGCTACGGCAAGACATTCGGACTCACCGACCCGCGGGTGGTCAGCAAGGCGGAGGCGGCCGAACACGTCACGCGGAAATGGCGGCCGATCTTCGCGAGGGCGCCGTTCGAGCAAGCCGTATTGCTTACCAAGACCGGTTGACCTCGACGCTTACTCCGCCGAAGGGATCTCGCGCCCGACGTGGATTCGGCCGCGGGCCCGCGCGATGAAGTACAGCCCAATCACCACCACCCAGGACAGCAGGCTGAGCCACAACTGACTGCGCGCCGAGCGGTCGAAGGCCATCTGCACCAGCACGGCGGTGATTCCGGCGAGAGTGAGGATCGACAGCACCGGGAAGAACCACATCTTGATCCGCAGCCGTTCCGGGGGCGTCCGGCGGCGCAGGACGATCTGTGACAGGGCGATCAGCCAGTAGACGAACAAGATGATGGCGCCCGACGAGTTCAGCAGGAAGAGGAAGACCGTGCCGGGCGCGAGCCACGCCATGATGACGCAGAGGTAACCGACCGCGGACGAGCACAAGATGGCGATATAGGGGACGCCCCGCCGACTCAGCTTGACCAGCCGAGCCGGCGCCTCCCGTCGGTCGGCGAGCACAAAGAGCATCCGCGACGACGTGTACAGGCCCGAGTTCAAGCAGGACAGCACCGCGGTGAGCACCACCGCATTCATCACCTGATCCGCGCCGGGGAGACCCATGTGTTTGAGCGCGGCGACGTAGGGCGAGGCGCCCAGCTCCACCGAATTCCACGGGAGGATTGCGACGAGCAGAAAGACCGAACCGACGAAGAAGATCCCGATGCGCGCCACCACCGATCTCGTCGCCCGCTGGACCGCAAGCCCCGGATCTCGACTCTCGGCGGCGGCGACGGTGACGATCTCGGCGCCCACCATCGAGAAGATCACCACCACGATGGCGGCGAAGACCGCGCCGACGCCCTTCGGGAAGAACCCGCCGTGCGACGTGAGGTTGGAAAAGTCTCCGTGGTGACCGGGCAGAAACCCGAGGACGTAAACGGTGCCGATGGCCAGGAAGATGGCAATGGTCGCGACTTTGATTCCGGCGAACCAGAATTCGAATTCCCCGAAGGATGACACCGAGAACAGGTTCGTCGCGGTCATCAGCATCATCAGGCACAGCGAGAGCAGCCACAGCGGCGCATGGAACCAGTAGCCGAGGACCTTCCCGCCGGCGACCGCTTCGAACCCGACCACGATCACCCAGAAGTACCAATACAGCCACGCAACCGAGAACCCCGCCCAGCCGCCGAGGGCGCGGGCCGCGTAATCGGCGAACGACCCGGTTGACGGGTTCGCGGCCGCCATCTCGCCCAGCATCCGCATCACCAGGATGATCAGCAGACCGCACAATGCGTACGTCAAGAATGCGGCGGGCCCGGTGTCCTTGATCACCACGCCGGATCCGACGAACAGCCCGGCGCCGATCACACCGCCGAGGGCGATCATGCTGAGCTGCCGCTGCGACAGTCCTTGGCGCAGTTGCGAGGTAGCCATCGCTAGACCACAGCACATCGGCGGTCGCGACACCAACCGGGCCAATTCTTCGGCGTCGGCACCGAGCCTGCGGTGCGTGTGCCGAACCCGCGCACAGCGCCGGAGACCGGAGTGAAATCACGCGCTCAGCGCAGGCTCGGCGCGCTCAAAAGTACAGGTCTTGTTCGCGGATCAACGCCGTGGCGAACACACTGATTACCGCCGTCGCAACCAAATACCCGCACGCCAGCCACGGCGCTCCCCCGACGGCGGCGATCAGCGCGGTCAGGATCATCGGCGTGACCCCGGAGGCGTACACGCCGGAGAACTGGTAGACGAACGACAAACCGGTGTAGCGCGTGCCGATGGGATACAACGCCGAGTAGAGCGTGCCCTGCGCGCCGTAGAACAGTGCGTGCACAACACCGAACACGACGATCATCGCCAGCCCGAACCAGACCAGGTTCTTGGTGCCGAACAACGCGAATGCGGGGAAGGCGGCGAGGCCGTAGCACGCCACACCGACCAGATACACCCGACGCGCGCCGAAGCGGTCCGTCAGGGCGCCCGACACCGGCAGCAGCACGGCCATCAGCAGAGCGGCGATCGTCACCACGATGAGCACCGACACCTTGTCGAAACCCAGTGCGCCGGTGGCATAGCTGATCGCGAAGACACCCCAGGTGTTGAATGCCGAACCCTCGGCCCAACGCGACAGCAGCCCGAGCACGGTGTTGCGCCTGGCGCGGGGTTCGCGGACGATCTCGCGAATGGGCACGGTGGCCGTGACCTCAGGGTCCCGCAGCTCCTGGAAAGCCCGGAAAGCCGGTGTTTCTTCCACCCGCAATCGCACCACGATGCCGATCGCGACCAACACCAGGCTCAGCAAAAACCCGATACGCCAGCCGTACGCCAGAAACCGGGCCTGCCCCAAGGCGATCTGCAATGCCGCGAATACGCCAGTGCCCAAAGCCAATCCGAGTGCCAAGCCGATTTGCGGAATGGCCCCGAAGCGGCCGCGCCGGTCTTCGGGGCTATGTTCGACGGCGAGCAGCACCGCGCCGGCCCACTCGCCGCCAAGCGCGAAACCCTGCAGGATGCGCAGCATCAGCAGCAGCACCGGCGCCCAGGCCCCGATCTGCGCGGCGGTTGGCAAAACCCCGATCAACGCCGTCGCGGCGCCCATGATCAGCATCGTCAATGCCAGGCTGCGCTTGCGCCCGATCCGGTCCCCGATGTGGCCGAACACCAGCCCGCCGATCGGACGCATGAGAAACCCGACGGCGAACGTGGCGAACGCCAATAGCGTTCCGACCAGGGAACTTTCACTTGGGAAGAAAACCTTGTGGAACACCAGGCCGGCCGCCGTGGCGTACAGGAAGAAGTCGTACCACTCCACGGTGGTGCCCAGCAGGCTGGCCGCGACGACAATGCGCAGCCGCCGACGCTGCTGCGCGTCCGATTCATCGTGATCCTCCGGCGCCGCTATCGCCGCGCCGGGCAACGTCGTCGCCATGACTAGTGCGCCGAGGTGACCGCGAACGGCGTCCCCGCCGCCGGTTGCGACTGTCGGTTGGGGTGCTGCCACAACCCCTTTCGTTCGAGCAGCGGCAGCACGCCCTCCCCAAACCAGTAGGCCTCTTCCAGATGCGGATAGCCGGACAGGATGAAGTGGGTGATGCCCAGCCGCGAGTACTCGACCAGCCGTTCGGCGACCTCGGCGTGCGATCCGACCAGCGCGGTGCCCGCGCCGCCGCGCACCAGGCCCACCCCGGCCCACAGGTTGGGGCCGACCAGAAGCCGGTTGCTGCTGCCGCCGTGCAATTTCAGCATGCGGTGCTGGCCTTCGGATTCGCTGCGCGCCAGGCTGGCCTGCACCCGCTCGACATCGGCCGGGTCGACGGCCGCCAACAGCCGGTCGGCCTCGGCCCATGCCTCTTCGGAGGTGTCGCGGCTGATCACGTGAATCCGCAAGCCGTACTGCAGAATCCGTCCGGCGTCGGCGGCCAGCCCGCGAATCCAGTCCAGCTTTTCGGCGACCGCGGGCCGCGGTTCACCCCAGGTGAGGTACACGTCGGAGTAGTTGGCCGCGACCGGCCCCGCGGCCGCCGACGAGCCGCCGAAGAACACGCTAGGTACCGGGTCGGGTGGGTTGTTCAGTTGGGCGCCCTCGACGCGAATGTGCTCTCCGGCGAAGGTGACCGGCTTTCGCGAGGTCCACAGTTGCCGCACCACATGCAAAAACTCGGCGGTGCGGGCGTATCGCGACTCTTTGTCCAGGTAATCCCCGTACGCCCGTTGCTCGTGCGGTTCACCGCCGGTGACGACGTTGAGCAGGAGCCGTCCGTCCGAGTGCCGCTGGAAGGTCCCGGCCATCTGTGCGGCCAGCGTAGGGCTGAGCAGCCCGGGACGGAAGGCGACCAGGAATTTCAGTGTCTCGGTGCCCTCGATCAGCATGGCCGTCGTCAACCAGGCGTCCTCACACCACAATCCGGTCGGTGTGAGCACCGCCTCGAAGCCGTTGTCCTCGGCGGCCGCGCAAACCTGGTGCAGATACCGCAAAGTCGCGGGCCGGTCCCCATGCATCGCGGTGCCGTGCCCGCCTGCGACCAGGTTTCGGGAGTCCCCGTAAGTCGGCAGAAACCAGTGAAACGACAGGCTCATCCAATCTCCCTTTCGGACATCCTTCGCATCCTGCGGGACATCCGGGGGGCGCGCGAGGGTTGAAACCTTAGAGATTGGATTTCGGACTTGCGTTGGCGCCGACGCTAGCGCGGGTTGCCGGTGTGGGGGTCGAGGGCCAGCGTCGGTTGAGCCGGGCCGGTGAAATCGAACATCCCGGTGAGTGCGCCGGCGCGCTCGTCGAACGAGTGGTCGCCGATGCGGCCGGTGCCCCAGTTGTCCTCGATGAACCGCAGGATTGACGTTTGGTCGGTCAAAGTGTGGTCCACGAAATTCGTTCTGGCATAAGGAGATATCACCAGCAATGGCAACCGCGGGCCATGCCCGCATCGGCCTTGGTAGGCGACGGGTGCCGCGGCCGGATCACCGCATCGGCCCGGGCCGTTCAGCGCGTCTTCGGGTGTGGCGGAGGCCACAACGATCGGTGAGGGTTTGTGATCGTACCAGCCGTCGGAGTCGTCGTAGGTGACGACGATCGCCATGTCCCGCCATTCCGGGAGCCTTTGCAGGTGGTTCATCGTCTCGACGAGGAACCGTTGCTCGTCGAGCGGATCGGAGTAACCGGCGTGCGCGTTTTGGTAGGCGGGCGGTTTCAGCAGGCTCACCGCCGGCAGGTGACCCGCGTCGGCCGCGGCCCAGAAATCGGATAGGTCGTATTGATGGTTGGCTTGGTCGCCGCGGCCGATCTTCTCGATCGCGCTCGGCGGCAGGTGATGCGGGTTGGCGGTGGACGGGTAGAACTGAAACGGCTCGTGGTGCGGGACGTAGTCGGATTTGGTGCCGAACGGTAACGCACCGGTCTTGCCGGTCCCGCCCAGCGCTTCCCCGATGTTGTGCGTCGCGCCGCACTCCGCCGTGCCGTCGGGCCTGCGGGTCGTGGGCTTGAAACCGCCCTGGAAGTAGCCCCACGTGATGCCCTTCGCGTTGAGCAGATCACCGATGTTCTTGTTGTTGGGGCTGAACTGCACCTGGTCCCGAAAAGAGCAGTCGTCACCGAGGGGTTGCGAATCGTCGATCAGGGTCCCCTGCCCGTTACCGGTGTCATCGATGACGAAGTGCGGCGGAAACGGCTGCCCGCCCGGCATGAATTTGGTTGTCACACCATGGGTTTGACCGGACACCAGGTTGATATGACCCGGCGCCGAAGGGCCGAACGTGGTGTTGTAGTAGTTGTCGTTCATCGAATAGTGCTGCGCGTAGTTCCATAGCGCGGTCACCGAGTTGCCGTCGTAATAGGCCATCACCAGGCCGGGGACGCTAAAGGCCGGCGGTGAGCACGGCGCGCCCTCGGTGTGCTCGACGAACCGATCCATCGCACCGCCGTTGAAGGCCAATTGTTCGGCTTGGTATTCGTGGTCCTGATCGCAGGTCACCTGCTGACCCGGACCGCCCAGCCGCATCGGCTGTACCGAATTGTGGTTGTGCGTCAACAACTCTGGGGTGAGGCCGGCTACCGCAGGGGTGTCCGCTTTGGCGGTGAATGGCGGGCCGTCGACGTTGGCGGCATGCGGATAGGTTCCGAAATAGTGGTCGAAGGAGACGTTCTCTTCATAGATGACCACCAGGTGATGGATCGGTGTGGCGGTTACGGGTTCCGCGCCCGGCGTCGCGGGTCGGTGCGCACACGCGGCGACGAGCCCAAGCACCGCCACAGGAACAATCCAGACGGCGAAACGTTGCAAGACCATGCCGCAGAGGCCTACCGGCTCCAGATCTTCAGTTGGTGTCGATCGGGTAAACGGAGTGTCACCGCCCGGCGTACGGGTGGGCTGCCCGCCGCCCGTTCGGCCGCGACCCGGTGAGTCGGACATCACCGCTTTGTGACCGCCGCATCACGAACCTTGCGATCCGGTTGCGATACGGGGTGGTTCGGGCGGAAAAGCCGTAGCGGCGCGGCATTATGACGTACGTGCCTGACCTGAACCGCCGTGCGGTACTGCGTATGGGCGTGGGGGCCAGCGCGGCAGCCGCTGGCGCGTGGACGTTGAGCGCGCTGCTGGATCCGCTCGAGCCACAGGCGGCGCCGGCGCAAGCCCCCGCGCCGTTCGAGCCCCCCGCGGCCGGCAGCAGCCTGCCGACCAAGCTCACCGGCTCGTTCGTCTCGGCGGCCCGCGGCGGCGTCGAGACCAATTGGGTGATCGCCCTGCCGCCGGGCCACACCGGGGTGCTGCGACCGGTGATCGCGCTGCACGGCAAGGACGGCGACGCGAACATGATGCTCGACGCCGGTGTCGAGGACGGCCTGGCTCAACTGGTCAAGGCGGGCAAGCCGCCGTTCGCGGTGGTGGGCGTCGACGGCGGCAGCAACTCCTACTGGCACCGACGCGCCGACGGCACGGACTCCGGCGCGATGGTGCTCGACGAGCTGTTGCCCATGCTGTCCTCGATGGGCATGGACACCTCCCGGGTGGGCTTCCTGGGGTGGTCCATGGGCGGCTACGGGGCGCTGCACCTGGGTGCCCGGCTGGGACCGTCGCGGACCGCCGGAATCTGCGCGATCAGCCCGGCGCTGTTCACCTCCTTCGCCGGCAGCACCCCCGGGTCGTTCGACAGCTACGACGACTGGGTGCAAAACAGCGTGTTGGGCTTGCCGGCGTTGTCGCAGATCCCGCTGCGGGTGGACTGCGGCACCTTCGACCGCTTTTGCTTCGCCACCCGCGCGTTCGTCAACCAGCTGAAAACGCCGCCGGCCGGCAGCTTCTCCATCGGCGGGCACGACATCGGGTATTGGCGCACACAGCTGCCCGGCGAGCTGGCCTGGATGGCGTCGTAATGAACTTCTCGCCGTGGACGAACGTCCTATCAGCGAAGGATGTCTGGAGGTTTTGAGATGACCACGCTGCTGCTGGTCTGCATTGCGGCCGCCACGCCAGTCGTCGGCATCGGCCTGATGCACATGCAAGCGCGCCTCGAGCAATGGGACTACGAGCGGCACGCCGACGACTGACACGTCCGACGTCTTCCGCCAAATACCTTGCACGGCTGGCTCTTTCGCCGTAACAGCCGGCCCACTCACCGAGACAACTGCATGCGCATGAGCGGTGCGATCTTGTCCGCCAGATACTGGTGCCCCGCGTCGTTAGGGTGGACGCCGTCGGGGCCGATCAGGTCGGGCCGGTCGACGAACCAGCCGTCGCCGAGCGGGTCGACGAACGTTGCCCCCACGGCCCTGGCCGTGGCGTTGAGCACGTCGCGAATCTGCAGCACCGGCCCGGGTACGTCCGCGGTTGGCCAGGGCGGTCCGATCACCAGGAACCTCGCGGACGGCGCAAAGCGACGCGCCAGACCGAAGGCCTCGCGGGCCTTTCCGGCCAGCAGCCCGGGATCGACGCCCTCGTCGTTGCGAGAGCCGAAGAACACCACCAGCGCATCGTCGGGCTTAACCGCCCTGGCAGTCAGATCCTCGAAGATGCTGTTGTGGTCGCCGGGCACGACATAGCCGGCCCTGCCCTCGGCCGCCACCTCGGCGGTGATCGGCACGCCTCGCTGAGCGAGCGTGTGCCACGCGAGGGCGGTCCACGCTCTCGGGCCAAGGCCACCCTCATCGGTGCCGGTGGTATACGAGTCCCCGATGACCGCGACGTGCTTCAGCCGGGAATCCAGGGTCAGTGGGTCGTAGGCCCGCACCCGCGTCGGGTGCACCGCGTCTGAAAAGATGACGCACACGATGGCGAGGCCGACGATGACCGTGGCCAGACGACTCACTACCACCTCCACGAGAACCGCATCGTCATGTGCCGCATGCAAATCAACGGAATCGTACGGGGAACGACGCCGACCGGGCGTCAACCCGCTGCATCGCGGCTGGCCGCTCCCGCCATGGTATTCACGGATCGTCAACACCGCACGATTCGCGCACGAGGCGCACGTCACACCGCGCGGCCCGAAACCGATTCCAGCCCACCGTCGATCGGATGCAGCTTGGTGCTCACCGGCTCGGCGGGCTCGCCTTTCTCGTCGGCGGGTCTGACGTCAACCATCCTGCGCATCCAACGGCGCGCGGGCTCTTCGACGAAGTGATACATCAGGACCGAGATGACCACGGCGATCGCTAACAGGCCGATGACGTTCCATTTCCATGGATTGTCCTGCGGCCTGAGCTCGAATTGCTCGACGGCCCATCCCCAGGAGGTATGGACCAGCTCATGCACCATGTACAGGCAAAACGAGATCTGACCGCCGTAAACCATCAACCGCGTCGACAGCAGCCTCGGCAGGCTGCCCAGGCCGATCGCCAGGGTTATCACCAGCGGAACGAACAGCACGTCGACCACCCCGCCGCTGTCGTTTTCCACGACCCCGGTTATCGGATGCGCGTCGAACCAGTAGAGGACGCCCACCACGGCGACCAGGAGCAGCAGGGAGATGTATCCCGCGACGCGGCGGCCACGATCGGTCAGCCGCAACCTCCGCACGGCCGCACAGGCCAGCGCGCCCGCGGTGAACTGTGTCACGATCCGCGGCAGCCAACTCCACGGTGTGTAGAAGTGGCCGCTGGTCAGCAACATCACCACCGGCGGCAACGACGCCGCGAACGCCAGAAACATCAGGCTCCGCGCCCTCGTCGCCTGCTTCATCCGCAAGATCACCAGCACGAGCAGGCCGAAGAGCAGGTAGGCCAGCCATTCCGCACTGATCGACCAGGCCGGCCCATCCCAACTGGAGTCGTCGAAGAAGGGCACAAACCACAACTGCACCAGCAGGATTTGGCGCACATAGCTGATCGCGGTGAGCTGACCGGCGTCGGGCGACGGCACATGACCGACGTGGAGGGTGAAGATCACCCACAGAGCTGCGAGGTGCAACGTGACCAGGTAGACCGGCCAGACCCTGGCCAGCCGCAACCACAGGAAGTGCAGGGTGGCGCGCGTCGACCACGACCGGCCCATGCGGTCGAGATAGTTCCAGGTCAACACGAATCCGCTGAGGATGAAGAAAAGATCGACGCCCTGGGCGCCGCAGTTGAGCACCGGTGCGAGGGCGTCGCGGAAGTCCGGCGAAACATCAGCCAACATCGGCCGGAAGTGAAACAGCACCACCCACACCGCGGCGACTATGCGGAGCCCCGTCAGGGCCTTGATCTCCCCCCTGATCTCTCCGCTTCCCAAGATGCTCTTTCCGTCCGTGCTGTGCCGTTTTCGTTGTCCGACTAGCGCGGCTGACCGGGCGATCTCAACATTCAAAGGCCCCCGCCTGACCAACCGGCAGCCATCGCAGCCTAACAGCGGAATCGACGCGATGGGCGGAGGGATTGTGGTGTGGCTGGCGACAATGGCCGGCATCGACGTTGCCTTGACCTTGGGTAAGCGCCCCCAAATCCGCTTCTTAGCAAAGAGTTAGACGCGGCTGTCGGTCCCCTTAGATTTTGCGGGCAACGTTGTGGGTAGCCAACGCCACAGGAAATGGGGCTGCTGATGACAACCGCTAACGTCGCGACTCGACGGGGGAACGGCACCGTCGACTGCGACGGTGCTCAGATTCGGGCTCAGTGTCATCACCTGGCGACGGTGGTGACCATCCGAGGGGTAATCGACGCCGCCAACGTCGATTGGGTCGGCGCGTACATCCTGCGTTTCATCCTCGGGAGCAACCCTGTGGTGCTCGATCTGAGCGACGTGAGTCACTTTGCTGCGGTGAGTATTTCGCTATTGCACGGCTTCGACGAGGACTGCCGCGCCGCCGGGGTGGAGTGGACGTTGGTCGCCGGCCCGGCGATCAGCCAGCTGCTGCACGACGGTGGTGACGAGGATGTGCTTCCCATGACGCGCTCGGTGCGAGAGGCGCTCCACAACCTGGCTGACGCCATCGCCAGCCGCCGTCAGCTCGTGCTGCCGCTCATCAAGAAGACGGCGTAGCGGTCCGCTGTCGCCACAGCCTGGCGACGCCGACCACCTCCAGCACCCCGGCGATCGTTATCAGCACCAGGGTCAGCAGCAGCACCTGCGGGTGGTAAACCAACGACGTGGTGACCGGCTGCCCGTCTGCGATGGGCGCGACGGTCACGGTGCGACGCGCGTGCGCCCAGGTCACGGAGGCGGCGGCCAACAAGAAAAAGGCCAGGCCGAGTTCGATAAGAGCCCGGTATCGGGCGATCACAAGGCTGTCCCGTCGTCGTCGCGATCGTCGTCGGTGACGTCGGAGCCGGCGGGCTCCACCCGTTCCTGGACCAGGGGGGTCAGCGCCGCCCGAAGGTGGCGATGACGACGCGCCCAGGCCTGGGCGGTGCGACCCTCCGTGAGCTTGAGACCGATGCCCGTCCGGTGCCGCGGTACCCCGTCCAACTCGCCGAGCGCGCGCGCCGACTGCCACTTCGCCAGCGTCTTTTCGGAAGCCACGTGATTCTCGGGCTCCGGATACACCTTGACGATTTCGCGCACCAGGACGGTTTCGGTGCCCTGACGCAGGGCGTCTTCGGTCAGCTCGACCGAGACATGGATCCGCGCCGCCTTCACCTGCAACCCCACGAACGCCGACACCAGTACCAAGAAGATCGCCGGAACCACGAACGACACCGGCCCACCGCTCCAGACTTCGACCAGGATCATGGCCGCCGCCGATAGCGGACCGAACGCCACCCACACCCAGCTGGCGCCGGGCTCGTAGAACAACGGCTTCGGTTCGCTGCCCGTCGATGTCATCTGAAGCCCCATCTTGTCCGTCACGAAAGCCATCCCGCCACATCTGCAGCCCAATATGTCAGCACGATATCGGCGCCGGCGCGCCGGATGCTCGTCAATGACTCCAGCGCGGCGGCGCGCTCGTCGATCCAGCCATTGGCGGCCGCGGCGCAGATCATCGCGTACTCCCCCGAGACCTGATAGGCGGCCACCGGCACCGGCGAGACGTTCGCCGCGGCGGCCACCACGTCGAGATAACCCATCGCGGGCTTGATCATCACGATGTCGGCGCCCTCGTCGAGATCGAGTTGGATCTCGCGCAGCGCCTCCCGGAAGTTGCCCGGATCCTGCTGATAGGTGCGCCGGTCCCCGGACAGGCTGGAGGTCACGGCTTCGCGGAATGGGCCGTAGAACGCCGAGGCGAATTTCGCCGCGTAGGCCAGGATCACCACATCGGTGTGGCCGGCGGCGTCCAGCCCGTCGCGGATCGCAGCCACCTGGCCATCCATCATCCCGCTCGGCCCAACCACGTGGGCGCCCGATTCCGCCTGTGCCACAGCAAGTTTCACGTAGCGTGTCAACGTGGCATCGTTGTCCACCCGGCCCCTGGCGTCCAAGACCCCGCAGTGCCCGTGATCGGTGAACTCGTCTAGGCAGGTGTCGGCCATCAACACGGTGGCGTCACCCAGGTCCTTGGCCAGGTCACGCAGCGCGACGTTGAGGATGCCGTCGGGGTCGGTGCCCGCCGAGCCGGTCGAGTCCTTGTCCTGCTCGCGCGGCACACCGAACAGCATCAGCCCGCCCACCCCGGCGGCGACCGCATCGGCGGCGGCGCTGCGCAACGAATCCCGGTTGTGCTGAACCACTTTCGGCATGGACGCAATCGGCCTCGGTTCGTCGATGCCATCAGCGACGAACATCGGCAGCACCAAATGCCGCGGCTCCAAAGATGTTTGCCCAACCAGGCGGCGCAACGCGGGGGTTGAGCGGAGCCGACGCGGGCGCTGCCGCGGGTAGCCCATTAGCTAGCGCCTGCGGCTCTTCTTGCGCGGCGGTGGCAGCGCGCCCTCGGCGCGCAGCCGCGCGGCGTGTTCGGCCAGGGCGTCGACCAGCGGGCCGATGGCGGCGGTATCGGGCTGGACATCCACCCGCAAGCCGAACTCGGCGGCGGTCTCGGCGGTCTTGGGGCCGATGCAGGCGATGATCGTCCGCGCGTGCGGCTTGCCGGCGATGCCGACCAGGTTTCGCACGGTGGAGCTCGAGGTAAAGCACACCGCGTCGAAGCCGCCGGTCTTGATCATCTCGCGGGTGTCCGCCGGCGGCGGTGCGGCGCGCACCGTCCGGTAGGCGGTGACGTCCTCGATCTCCCAGCCGCGTTCGCGCAGTCCCTCGGCCAGCGTCTCCGTGGCGATGTCAGCCCGCGGCAGCAGGACGCGGTTCACCGGGTCGAAAACGCTGTCGTAGGGCGGGAAGTCGTCCAGCAGACCCAGCGAGGACTGCTCCCCGGCCGGCACCAGCTCGGGGCTGATCCCGAAGGCCCGGACCCGGTCGGCCGTCGACTCGCCGACGCAGGCGATCTTCACCCCGGAGAACGCGCGGGCGTCCAGACCGAACTCGCCGAACTTCTCCCACACCGCACGCACCGCGTTGGTGGAGGTGAACACCACCCACTGGAAGCGGCCGTCGACCAGGCCCTTCACGGCCCGCTCCATCTGCGCGGGGCTGCGCGGTGGCTCGACGGCGATGGTGGGCACCTCGATCGGCAGCGCGCCGTACGAGGTCAACCGCTCGCTCATCTCGCCGGCCTGGTCCTTGGTGCGGGGCACCAACACCGTCCAGCCGTACAGCTCGCGGCTTTCCCACCAGTTCAGCTTCGCCCGGCTGGCCACCGTCTTGCCGATGGTCACCACCAGCGGCCCGGGGGACGGACCCACTGCGTCGGTGCCGCCCAGGACGGCCGGATCCGTGAGTCCTTGCAGCGTGGTTTCCACCGAACGCTGCTGGCAGGTGGTGCCGCGTGCCGTCACCACGCAGGGCGTGGCCTCCGCCAGCTCGTGATCAATCAGCGCGCGGGCCGCGTCGGCCAGATGCGACGCGGTGGCCTGCAGGATAAGCGGACCGGGAGCCGCGGCCAGCGCCTCCCAGTCCACGTCGCCGCGCACGTCGGCAACCGTGTGCGACGAGCCCAGCGGCAACCCCGCGTAGGTGGGGACGGCGCTGGTGGCGGCCAGACCGGGCACGATCTCGACGTGCAGGTGGCTACGCGCGACCGCGTTCACCTCGGTGATGACCGCGTCGAGCGTCAGCGGGTCGCCGGCCACCAGCCGCACCACGTCGGCGCCGGAGCGCGCCTCGGCGGTGAGCGTCTTGGCGACCTCGGCGGGTTCGCCCAGCGCCGGGCGGATGTCGGCGCCGCCGGATATCACGGCGGAGACGGCTTGGCCGGGTTCCCGGTCGGTGGCGCCTTCGCCGTCCGCGGCCTGCGGACCGGCCGGCGCCGGGCCGGAGACCGGCGGCAGGTCCTTGCCGATCAGGGCCAGCACGGGCTCAGGCACGTCGGGGTCGGTGAACACCAAGGCGGCGTTGGCCAATACCGCGGCGGCCCGCGTGGTCAACAGTCCGGGGTCGCCCGGACCGGAACCCACGAACGTGATGCGGCCCGGCCTTGCCTTACGCCCTCGCGTCGTCATTGTCGCTCCCAAGTCACTCTCATTCAGTTTCCTTGCGCGGGGTTTTGCCGCGCTGCCCGCATTAGCTCCCGTGCGCCCAGCTCGAACAGCTCCCCGGCGACCGAGAGCCCCAGCTCTCGTGCCCGACCGGGACTGCCGATACCGGACGCGCGGATCACGTCGGACCCGTCCAGCGCCGCCACGCAGCCGCGCAGCGACAGCTCTTCGAAGACGCGGCCTTCCTCATCGATGGACTCGACCACTTCGGCGATCGCGCCCACCGGTGCGGAGCAGCCCGCCTCCAGTTCGGCGAGCAGGGCTCGCTCCGCGGTGACCGCCGCGCGCGTGTCGGCGTCGTCCAACTCCGCCAGCACCGCCGCCAACCGCCTGTCGCCGGCGCGGCATTCGACGGCGAGCGCGCCCTGAGCAGGTGCTGGCAACATCTGCACCGGCTCTAGCGTCTCGGTGACATCGTCGAGGCGGCCGAGCCGGGCCAGTCCGGCCCTGGCCACCACGATCGCGTCAAGATCACCACTGCTTACCCTGTTCAACCTGGTATCTAGGTTGCCTCGTAGGGGGCGGATTTCCAAACCGAGACCCAATGCTCTAAGCTGTGCGGCCCGCCGCGGGGACGACGTGCCCACCAGCGAACCCGTCGGCAATTCCCCCAGCACCAGGCCGTCGCGGGCCACGACCGCGTCGCGGGGGTCGTTCCGCGGCGGTATCGCGGCCACGGTAAACCTCGGGTCGTCGGCGGTCGGCAAATCCTTGTGCGAGTGCACCGCGGCGTCGACACGGCCGTCTTCGATGGCCTCCCGCAGCGCGGTGGTGAAGGCGCCCACACCCAAACTCTCGATGGGCGCCGACGACCGGTCGCCGGCGGTGGTGATGGTCACCAACTCCGCGGGGTGGCCCTTGGCGATCAGAGCGTCCCTGACGGTGCCGGCCTGGGTGGTGGCCAACAGGCTGCCCCGGGTGCCTATCCGGATCACGTGCGCCAATCGGCTACTCGCCGGACTGTTGTGGGGTACCCGCGTCGAATCCGCCTGGCGCCACTGGCAATTCGCCAGCGGCGACGGCGTCGACCGCGGTTTGATCGAGTTCGAAGAGCTCGCGCAGCGCCTCGGCGTAGCTATCACCACCCGGGGCACTGGCGAGCTGTTTGATCCGCACGGTGGGCGCGTGCAGCAGCTTGTCGACCACCCGCCGCACGGTGCGGGCCACCTCCTCGCGCTGGGCGCTCCCCAGCCCGGGCAGCCGGTTGTCCAGGCGCAGCAGCTCTGCTTCGACCACATCGGCGGCTCGCTGGCGCAACGCGGTCACCGTCGGGGTGACCTCGGCCATCCGCTGTCCCGCCAGGTAGGTCGCGACCTCGGCGGCCACGATGTGGCGCGCCGCGTCAACGTCGGCGGCGGCGGCGTGGGCCGACGGTTCGTGCTGCACGCGCTCCACATCGACGACCCAGACGCCGGGCAGCCCGGCCACCGCCGGATCGACGTCGCGCGGCATGCCCAGGTCGCAGATCACCAGTGGGTGGTTCACCTCGTCGCGACGGGCGGCGGCCAGCGCGTGGTGCACGTCCGCCAGCGAAACCACGGGGCTGACCGCCCCGGTACAGCTGACCACCACGTCGGCGTTCGCCACCGCGGCGGCCAGCCCGTCCAGGGTCTGCGCCTCGGCCCGCACGCCGGATTCGCGGATCTTGCGGGCCAGCCGCTGCGCTCGGGACGGCGACCGGTTGAGCACATGAATGTGCCCGATACCGGCACGGGTCAGGTGCGCCGACGACAGGGCGCCCATCGCTCCGGCGCCGATGACCACCGCGGTCTTGCCCGCCAACCCGCCGACCCTGCGTTCGGCCATGCCCAGGGCTACCGACACCACAGAGGCGCCGGCGGCGTCGATGGCCGTTTCGGAATGCACCCGCTTGCCCACCGACAGTGCCCGCTGGGCAAGCTCGTGCAGCACCCGGCCGACGGTGCGATTGGCCTCGGCGGCGGCGTACGCGTGGCGCACCTGACCCAGCACCTGCTGCTCGCCGATCACGGCCGAATCCAGGCCGCTCGCAACGGCAAACAGGTGCTCGACCGCGGCCTCGCTGTAGCGGACGTAGGCGTATTTGGTCAGATCACCCATCGACATCCCGGAGTGTTCCGACAGCACCTGCCCGACCACCGCCAGCCCGCCATGGAACGCGTCGACGACGGCGTAGACCTCGACCCGGTTGCACGTCGACAGCACCATCGCCTCGGTCACCAGCGGTGACTGCAACAACCGATCGACGATCTTGATCTGATCGGATTCATCGATGGTGAGTTGCTCCAGGACGGGAACCGGCGCACTGCGGTGCGAAACCCCGAAGAGCAGAACGCTCACGGCAGCATCACCTGGCCAGCTCCCTTGCTTCCTCCAGTAACTGAACTGGTGTCCACGGTAAACGTTTATCAGGTGGGCTACCAAATAATCGCCCGGCGCCTACCGGGCAGCAAGATCCGCGCGCAACCGGGGCTCGTCGATGTCCCAGTAACTGTGTTCGCGGCCGTCCAGCAAAATCACCGGCAGGCGATCGCCGAACTCGGCCCGCAACCCCGGGTCGCCGGCCAACGCCATCGCGTCGACGTCGGTCGCGGAAAGGTCGAAGCCCAGCTCACCGGCCAATTCCGCCAACCGGGTGTGGACCCGCGCGCAGATGCTGCAGCCATCGCGGGTCAGCAGCTCCACCCGCGGTCGGGGCGTGCGCTGGGTCATGGTCACCAGTGTGCATTGGTCCCGAACGGCAAGGCTCCTCGGCGGCGCCCCGGTTGAATTGTGGGGCCTCGCGGAAGTGGATAGGTTGCCGCTATGGCCGCTAACGACACGTCGCGCGTCGACCCGCAGGCAACGCGGGCGTTCGCCGAAGCCGTGCGCGGTGCCGCCGAGGATCTGCGGAGCCAGCTGGCCGCCCTCGACGAACAGGTCGGAGACATGCTGGGCGGCTGGCGCGGCGCATCCGGGAGCGCCTACGCCGCCGCATGGGAGCAGTGGCATCGCGGGGCCGGCGAGGTCGAGGCGGGCCTGTCGATATTGGCGCGGTTGGTAGCCGAGGCCGGCGGGATTTACCAGGACAACGAGGCGGTGGCCGCACAGGCGATGCGCGAGGTGGGCCGTGGCTGACGCGTTTCGGGTGGATCCGCAGGCGTTGGCCGACGCGGTGCAGCGGATGACGGAGTTTCAGCGCTACGCCGAACACAGGCTCACCGAAATCGATTCTCTGGTAACCAATCTGCACGCGACATGGACGGGACGAGGCGCGACGGCGCACGCCGAGGCTCACCGGCACTGGGCTAACGGCGAGGCGATGATGCGCGAGGCGTTGGCGCAGTTGCGCACCGCGGGCGAGACCGCCCACCGCAACTACACCGGCGCCATCGCCAAGAATCTGAGCATGTGGTCGTGAGCTAATGGCGCCGCTGGCTGTCGACCCCGCGGCCCTCGACAGTGCAGGCGCCGAGGTGGTGACGGCCGGCGAGGGTCTGGCCTCGGTAATCTCGACGCTGACCGCCGCGCTGTCTGGATGTTCCGGGATGGCCGGCGACGATCCCGCCGGCGCGGCGCTGGGCCACAGCTACGACGGTTCGGCGGCCAGGCTCGTCGAGGCGATGGTGGCCACCCGAAACGGCTTGTGCGGTCTGGGTGACGGCGTGCGAATGTCTGCGCACAACTACTCGCTGGCCGAGGCGCAGTCCGACGTTTCCGGCCACGGCAGCCCGCTCCCAACGCCCACCACGACGGGGCCGATTTCCGCCGGCTCGCCGCCGTCGTCGGTCGGAACCGGCGACGGCGCCCCACCGGGCTGGGGATGGGTGGCCCCGTACATCGGAATGATCTGGCCCACTGGGGATTCGGGGAAGCTGCGCGCAGCGGCCGCGGCGTGGAGTACGGCAGGCACCCAGTTCGGGCTCGCCGAAATCCTCGGAACGGGTGCGCCGATGGGAGCCATTCGCGCCCAAGCGATCCCGGAGGGCCAGGCCATCGATCGCGCGTTCACCGACGCCTACAGCAGCACCACCGGCATCGTGCAGCAGTCCCAGAAGATCGCCGCCCAGCTCAACAGCTATGCAACCAAGGTCGACCGGGTACACGCGGCAATCCTGGATCTGTTGGCACGCATCTGTGACCCGATGACCGGGATCAAAGAGGTCTGGGATTTTCTGACCGACGAAGACGAAGACGAGATCAAAAAGATCGCCGACGACATCCGCACCGTGGTGGACAACTTCGCAAACGAGGTCGATGCGCTGCGGGCCGAAATCGCGGCCACCCTCGCCGAGGCAGTCACGATCGCCACCACGATGGGCGGCTACGCCACAAAGGAGTGGGATCAGTTCCTGCACGGCACCGATGTAGGGCGAGCCATCAACACGGTCGGGCAATATGCCAAGGGCATGTGGAGCGAGGCCGGCGGATTCGTCAAGGGGCTCTACGACGTCAGCCAAATCCGGCTCATGCTCGACCCGATTGGTTATGCCAAAGACCTGGGCGATGAAGTCAAGGACGCCCTGCCGCTCGTCGGCCTAGGCGGTGTAGGTGCGCCGGGGTGGCAGGAGTCATGGAAAGACCTCGGTAAGGGCATTGTTCACTGGGACGAGTGGAGCAAAAACCCAGCCGAGGCCGCCGGCAGATCCGTCTTCGACGTCGCCACGCTGGCCCTGCCCGGTGGGCCGCTGTCAAAGCTCGGCAAGGTGGGCCGCACCGCCGCCGATGCGCTCCGAGGCTTGAAGCCGCCCGAGATTCCCAAACTCCCCTCCATCGAACCGCCGAAGGCTCCGGTGGAGCCACCACCGCCTGGCCCCAAGCCGCCGGAGCCGCGGAGCCCGGCCCCTGGGCCGCCGGCCAAGCCGGCACCCGGGCCCGCTAGCGGTCCCCTGCCGCACAGCCCAACAGAATCCAAGCCTCCGGTCGTCGAGAAGCCTCCCGCTAGTGAGCCGCCCAAACCGACCGTGGCGCCGCCCGGTTCCGCGGGCAGGCCACCGGTGCCCACGCCGGTAGCAGACACCAGTGCCCGCATCCACATCCGCCTGAGCCCGTGCCCGCCCACTCGCCGGCTTCCCCCGGCGGCGATCCGGCCCGGCCGGTTCCCAGCCTTCGCGTCCCGCCAGAGCCCGCGGCCGTGGCTCCGGCGCCCGCAGCAGCGCACCTGCCCACGCCCGCCTCCGCCCGGAGGCGGAGCTCCCGGCCGAAGCACCATCGTCCTTCGGCGAGCCACCCCACGGTGGGGAACCGGGCGTTCACCCGCCAGAACCACACCAGCCCCATGGGGGCAGCCCCCATCCGCCCGGCGATGGGGGCCCGCCACATCAGCCCGGCGACGGCAGGCTCCACCACATCCGCCTGACGATCGGCCCGTCACCCGGTGCACGAGCGACCACCAGCCAGGGGAGTCGCCAAATTCGACGACGTCGGTGACCCCGGAGGCAACCGTGAAAGCAAACGGCGTCGAACAGATTAGCGGCCATGGTGGCTACGATCCGGCAACGGCATTATATTCGTGCCGCAAGGCGCAACAGTCACGGCATACGCGGAACACGGATCAACGATCACGGATAGCCCTCGGCAATCTGATCGAAACGGTGGCGATACGTCTCGTGTCTATTCGAGGACGTTCTATCCGGGTGAATCGATACCGATTACACGATTTATCCGCCCGACGGATTGAATATCATGGGCACACCCCAGACGGTCCGCGTTCCTACGCGTTTAAGTGAATCTGTTAAACGAGAACATGGGTCACGTCCACCTCGCAGTATGTACGTTACGATCAGACTTGCCCAACAGGTCGGGTATATGATGTGAATGGAATATGGGACGAAGACCGGGCATCTTCGCCTCATACGAAGAGGGACAGTCTTGGACGATGGACGAGGACATTGAAGAATTGGTAGGGATCGCCGCTCAAGGAGAATTCCAGCAGGCCCGTCGACGGCTATTTCAGGCTCTTCGGTCTCATCGAAGTATTTCTCCCTTTCGAGGCTGTACACCAGCTGGAGGTAAGGAAGTCAAAGCGACCCCCCTCCTCCGGCTCCCTGACGGCACACACGCTATGATGTGTTACACTTCGAAGGTCACACCCGGATCTGCCGACAGATCAATTCGGCGGGCGGAGCTTTGAAAGCGCACTTGCGGCTGCGTTCAAGATGCCGTTCCTTGATTGGGTAATCATTACCAATTGCGCTTCACAGTGGGTCGCAATCAGCAAGGAATCAAATTCCTGCCCTTCTCGACGATCTCATCGCGGCTTCGAAGCAAGAATGGTTACATTAGAGCCGCCGAAAGGACCCAACCGTGAAGATCGTTGAGGACTTCATAACGCGCGCTGTAGAATCCAACTCGGGGAAATTATCAACTCCAATCGGATCGATACTTGGAGATCGAGAGCTTTTTCTGGAGATGGCCAAGGGACAAAGCGAAGACGGTCGACCAATCATGAAGACTTTCCAGATCGAGCATTTAAGACATGTGCTACGAGCCTATACCAGCCGAGTCCGACCGGGAATTATATATGGCGGCATGAGGTGGCAAGCACTCAAAGAAATGATCGGGACGTTGCCGGAAATTAGTGGCGTACAGATTATGAACAATGCCGATGATTGGGTGGTGTTCGATCGCGAGGCATTAGGATTGAACGCAAGCGACAAATAGCCGTCAATCGAGTACGCCGGCGCGGCGCACCATCGAGCGACGCTGCCCCGTTCGGCGTCTCCAGCCGAACGCCGAGGCGTAGACCTCCCCACAACGTCTGCCCGATAGGGTTGAGTACCGGGCACCCACTGGTCACCGGGCGGCACAGCGATCAAGGAGGTTTGGCGATGACTTCCTCTGAGTCGGGTGAGTCGGGCGGCGCGGACCCGACCGGTCGCGCTGACCTGGGGTCGCTGGCCGACAACGCGAGCGCCCAACGTGCGCTTGACGACCTGCAGGCCGTGGGCACCCCCGCGGAGGGTAGCCCGCAGCCACCGATCGACCTGACCGCGGCCGCATTCTTCGACGTGGATAACACCCTGGTGCAGGGCTCCTCGGCGGTGCACTTCGGCCGTGGACTGGCCGCTCGCAGCTACTTCACCTATCGCGACGTGCTCGGATTCGTCTACGCCCAGGCCAAGTTCCAATTGCTTGGCAAGGAAAACAGCGACGACGTCGCCGCCGGCCGGCGCAAGGCGCTCGCCTTCATCGAGGGCCGCTCCGTCGAGCAGCTGGTCTCTTTGGGCGAGGAGATCTACGACGAGATCATCGCCGACAAGATCTGGCCCGGCACCCGCGAGCTCACCCAGATGCACCTCGACGCCGGCCAGCAGGTGTGGCTGATCACCGCCACGCCCTACGAGCTCGCGGCGACCATCGCACGGCGGCTCGGGCTGACCGGCGCCCTGGGGACCGTCGCCGAGTCGGTCGACGGGATCTTCACCGGCAGGTTGGTCGGCGAAATCCTGCACGGCACCGGAAAAGCTCACGCGGTGCGTTCCCTGGCGATCCGCGAGGGCCTCAACCTCAAACGCTGCACCGCCTATTCCGACAGCTACAACGACGTACCCATGCTGTCGTTGGTGGGCACGGCGGTCGCTATCAACCCCGACGCCCGCCTGCGCGCCCTGGCCCGCGAACGAGGGTGGGAGATCCGCGACTTCCGGACCGCGCGCAAGGCCGCCCGCATCGGGGTGCCCTCGGCCCTGGCGTTAGGCGCGGCAGGCGGTGCGCTGGCGGCAGTGGCGTCGCGGCGCCAATCGCGCTGATAAGCTGCGCCGCTGAGACGTATTAGAGCGGAGAGCAAAGCGGCATGACAATTTCCCAAGAGGCCCAGGGACTCATCGGCAGCCATTACCGCGCACCGGACTACTTCCAGGTCGGGCGCGAAAAGATCCGGGAGTTCGCGCTCGCGCTAAAGGACGACCACCCGGCGCACTACAGCGAACGTGATGCCGCAGCCGCCGGTCACCCCGAGATCGTGGCGCCGCTGACGTTCCTGGCCATCGCCGGGCGGCGCGTGCAGCTGGAGATCTTCACCAAGTTCAACATCCCGATCAACATCGCCCGGGTCTTCCACCGTGACCAGAAGTTCCGGTTCCACCGGCCGATCCTGACCCACGACAAGCTGTACTTCGACACCTACCTAGACTCGGTAATCGAGTCCCACGGCACCGTGCTCGCCGAAATCCGCAGCGAAGTCACAGACGCTGATGGGAAACCCGTGGTCACCAGCATCGTCACGATGCTGGGGGAGGCGGCACAACAGGATGCTGGCACTGAAGAAACCGTCGCCGCAATTGCATCCATATCTGCTGGAAAGTAGGGTCGATTCAATGACGTCGCAGGGTGCAACCGGTGACACCCAGCTAAAACCGCCGGTAGCAGCAGTCCGATCCCATTACGACAAATCGAACGAGTTCTTCAAGCTCTGGCTTGACCCGTCGATGACCTACAGCTGTGCCTACTTCGAAGAGCGTCCGAACATGACGCTGGAAGAAGCCCAGTACGCCAAACGCAAACTGGCGCTGGACAAGCTGAACCTCGAGCCCGGGATGACGCTGCTCGACATCGGGTGCGGCTGGGGCTCAACCATGCGGCACGCCGTCGCCGAGTACGACGTCAACGTGATCGGCCTGACGCTGAGCGAGAACCAGCACGCCCACGACGTGGCGAAGTTCGAAGAGATGGACAGCCCCCGCCGCAAAGAGGTCCGGATCCAAGGCTGGGAGGAATTCGACGAGCCGGTGGACCGCATCGTCTCGCTCGGCGCGTTCGAGCACTTCGCCGACGGCGCGGGCGACGCCGGGATCGAGCGCTACGACACGTTCTTCAAGAAGTACTACAGCTTGCTGCCCGACGACGGCCGCATGCTGCTGCACTCGATCATCGTGCCCAGCGCCGAGGAGGCCAAGGAGCTTGGCTTAACGGCGCCGATGAGTTTGCTCCGTTTCATCAAGTTCATCCTGACCGAGATCTTCCCCGGTGGCCGGTTGCCTCAGATCCCGCAGGTCGACCACTACTCGTCCAACGCCGGCTTCAAGGTCGAGCGCTACCACCGCATCGGCTCCAACTACGTTCCGACGCTTAACGCCTGGGCGGATGCGCTCGAAGCGCACAAGGATGAGGCGATCGCCCTGAAGGGGCAGGAGACCTACGACATCTACCTGCACTACCTGAGGGGCTGCTCGGACCTGTTCCGCGACCACTACACGGACGTCTGCCAGTTCACGTTGGTGAAGTAGGCCGCGAACGTCGAGCGTCGAATCAGGAAATCGCTCTAGCCGAGGAAGATATTGCGGCGCCCGGCCAGCAGCCGGTACAGCGTCTGCTGGATCGTCTCGCGCACCTGATCGGTCAACTCGAAGGTGACCATCGGGTCCTCGGCATCGGAAGCGGCGTAGTCGTTCGTGTAGATCGGTTCACCGAACGCGATGCGCCATTTCGACGGCAGCGGCACCAGACCCGCCGGCCCGGCCAGCGGGAACAGCGGCGTGATCGGGAAGTAGGGCAGCCCGAACAGCCGCGCCAGCAGCTTGACATCGGTGAGCATCGGGTAGATCTCTTCGGAACCGATGATCGAGCACGGAACGATCGGGGCTTTGGTGCGTAGCGCCGCGCTCACGAAGCCGCCGCGCCCGAACCGCTGCAACCGGTAGCGGTCCTCGAAGCGCTTGCCCAGCCCCTTGTAGCCCTCCGGGAACACGGCGGTGAGCTCGCCCGCGGCGAGCAGCCGGTGCGCATCCGTCGTGCAGGCCATGGTGTGGCCCGCCTTGCGGGCCGCCTCGCCGAGCACGGGCAGATCGAACACCATGTCGGCGGCCAGCAGTCGCAGGTCGCGGTGCGCGGGATGCTCGTCGTGAACCGCGACCGACAGCATCAGCCCATCCAACGGCAACACCCCGGCGTGATTGGCCACCACCAATGCGGCGCCTTCGCCCGGCAGGTTCTCGATACCACTGACCTCGACGCGGAACCACGATCTGAAGAAGAACCTCAGCAACGGCCGAACGATCGCGCTGTTGAAGTGCGGATCAAACCCGAACTCGTCGACGGCGTAGTCACCCGTGAACCGCTGCCGGAGGAAGCCGGCAACCGCGGCCACGCGCTGCGCGAGTTCGTTGAGCGGTGCCTCGGCCGTCGATGTCGCACCAGTTGCACGCCGGTGCTCGTCGATTTCGCGGACGACGGCGGCGATCTCCTCGGCAGATGCCCGACCGCTCGGATCGGAGAGTAGCGAGGGGTGCTGACGCGAGGACTCCGCCCGTTGATCGGCTTTCCGACGCGCCGCTACCCGACCTCTATTCGTATGCAGTGGAATGACATTCGCTCTGGATTCACCCGCCACGATATCTACCTGACTCCACCCCATGGAATTGGATTTCGGCTACCCAAGCGCTGCGCTAATGCTATGGCGTGACCCTCCAGGGAGCGTACCCGATGCGGGTCGATTATGGGAGTCAGGCCGCGGCCGCGGACGTAGTCGTCGAACGCCTCCGCCGTCGTCCATTTGGGCTGGTAACCGAGTTCGGTGCGCATCCTGGTGGTGTCGATGACGCGGCCGTAACTTAAATAATCAAACTGATCGCGAGTGATCTCGGTATAGCGATTAGCCCGTCTCAGCGAATCCAGCGCCCAGACGCCAAAGCCGGGTACCGGCAACGGGATACGGCCGGCCCGCCGGATCGCCTGCGACAGCATGATGATGCCGTCGGCGCCGATGTTGAACGTGCCGGCCTTGCCGGCCATGGCCGCGCGCTCGAGCGCTCCCAGCGCGTCCTGCTCGTGCAACAACTGCAGTCGCGCATCTCGGCCGAACATCGTCGGGACCAACGGCCCGGCCAGGTACCGCGACAGCGTGGTGTCCATCGCGGGACCGATCATGTTGGCCAGCCGCAGAATCGTCACCGCGATATCGGGCCGTCGCCGGCCCACTCCGCGCACGTAGCCCTCGATGTCGAGGCTGTCCTTGGCGAAACCGTCGCGGAACGGTCGGCGGCTGCTGCCGTCCTCGGTGAACATGACGGGGTCGTGCGCGTTCGACCCGTACACCTCGGAGGTCGACTTCAGCACGACACGGCGCACCGAGGGCGCCTTCTGGCAGGCCGCGAAAAGTTGCATCGCGCCCATCACGTTGATTTCCTTCAACGCGGCGCTCCCGCCCGATCGCGGCGCGTACGACGCCGCCGCGGCGTGCACCACCGTGTCGACGTCGCCGTTGCGAATCACCTTGGCGATGAAGGGATTACGAATGTCGGCGCGGACGAACTCGGCTCGGCCCATGCGGCGCAGCATGTCTTTGCTGGGGGCGATCGCGTCCACCGCGATTACCGCTTTGATCAGCGGGTTCTGCGCGAGCCGTGCGGTCAGGTAGCCGCCCAGAAACCGGCATGCGCCGGTAACCAGCACAACTTTGGGGTAATGGACGGTGCCGCCTGGTCCCGCGCCCTCCCCGCTCGACTTGTCCACCCGACCAGCCTAACGACCCGGCGAGACGACGGCGTTACGGCGACGTGACCGTCGGCGACGCTTACTTGCCAAGTTTTCTGCGCTGCACCCGGGTGCGGCGTAGCAGCTTGCGGTGCTTCTTCTTCGACATGCGCTTGCGCCGCTTCTTGATTACTGAACCCATGAACTCCGCTATCTGACCGGTGACCTGCTTCTACAAGAGACCCGGTCACTTTACCCGCCCGGCAGCACGGGACACCAAACCGGCGGCCGCGTGACGGCTCGAAGGCCCACGCAACGCACTCGGAGCGCCGAGACGGCCGCGCACCCTCACGCGGCCCAGGTACAGGTCAGCCCGCGTCGAAGTACGAAGTCTCCAGCATGTCGTGGACGGCCTTGGCGTGCACCCGGAACGACCGCCCCACCCGAACCGCGGGCAACTCGCCGTTGTGCACCAGCCGGTACACCGTCATCTTGGAGACGCGCATCAGCGCCGCCACCTCCGCGACGGTGAGAAATTGTGTCCTGGCCACCTGGCCATCGACGGAACCGGGCTCCCGCCCCTTGCCGGCCGAGTCTCGCGCCGATGGCGCGTTCGTAGACGTCATTGCAACCCAATCGTGTCAGGCCCGCGCAATGCCAGCGGCTTCCCCTCCGCTGGCACCCACACGTGCATACAAGAGGAGAATAGCGGGACTAATGGGGTTACTGGTACTGGTGAGGGACAATCAGTTCAAAATTCTTGGATTACTCCGATGTAATTCTTAGCTGCTCAGAGCGCCTTTTCGCGGCCTGAACCGCCGCGTCAACGGCCACCCGCAACCCGCCTCGTTCCAGTTCGCGCAGCGCAGCGGCGGTGGTGCCGCCGGGCGAGGTGATCGTCGCTCGCAGCTGCGCCGCGCTGGCGTCCGCCGGCATCCCGAGTGCCTCCCCCTCGCCCGCTCGCCCGGAATCCATCCGTTCCAGCAGCATCGCCGCCGACCCGGCCATCGTCTGAGCGGTCAGGTCGGTGGCGACCTGCCGGCTCAGCCCCGCCGCGACGCCGGCGTCCACCAGGGCCTCGACCATCAAGAAGAAATACGCCGGGCCCGACCCGGACAACGCGGTCACGGCGTCCATTTGGGATTCGGGGACGATCAGCACCCCGCCGACGGAGTCGAACAGCGCCGAGACCTCCTCGAGCTGTGGCGGTGTGACGAAGCGGCCCTTGGCCAGCGCGGTCACCCCCGCGCCCACCAACGCCGCCGCGTTCGGCATCGCCCGGACGACCGGCGTTCCGGCGGGCAGCTTGGACTCGAAGTAGGTGATCGTGATCCCCGCAGCGACCGTGACGAACACCTGCTCGGCGCTGTCGACCTCGGCCACGGCGGCCGCGCGCGCCAGCTCCCCCATCACCGACTCGACGTCGGCAGGCTTTACGGCGACGACGACGAAGGTCGCGTTCTCCACGGCTTCGGTCACCGATGTCACCAGCACCGAATAGGAATCCGCCAGGTACTTTGCGCGCTCGGGCATCCGCTCGGCCACCACCAGGTCTTTCACCTGCCGGCCCGCGCGCAGCAGGCCCGACAGCAACGCCTCGCCGATGCTGCCGCCGCCGATGATCGCGATTCTTGCCATGCCCGAAAGCATCGCAGACAGCGACCGCTAGGGGGCGGCAGGGACCATCGCCAGTTGACGCGCTTGCACCACGAGGCGGCCGAGGTGGTCGACGACGATGTGATCCTCGTCGAACCAGTCCTGCCCGATCTCCGTGCAGGTGGCGATGATTCGCAGCCAGCCGTCGGCGGGCAGGCCCCGCAGGAAGGCGGTGAGCTGGATGGTGGGCGCCCAACCGGTGCGGTCCACGGCAAAGGTCACCGGCGCCGACAGATCCCCGCACATGAGCGCGAACAGCGCGTCCGGCGCCACGTCTCGCGGCCGCGCCCACATCTGAATGACCGGCGGCCGGCCCTCATTGCTGGGCCGCAGCGTCGAGAGAACCGGCCGCACGTCGCAGCCTTCGCCCAGGTGCACCAGGCCCGCCAGTGGGTGGCCGGGTCCGATCGGCGCTACGTCGTCGGGCGGTTCGGGCGCCATCAGGCCCACGACCGGGTTCGCCGACAGCAGCGGCGTCGCGCGCCCGCCCGGGGGAAAGTGCTCCGGCTCGCCGAGGTTGACCACGGCGTGCACCGCGGTGCGGTCGCCCTGCGTGAGCTCCACGTCGACGACGCTGATCCGGCGGCCGCGCTTGCGGATGGAGGTCACCAGCCGCATGGGGCCCGGATCGGGCGCCCAGAGGAAGCTGGCCGAAACGGCGACCGGCTCGAGCGCGGGCGACCCTCCGCCGCAGGCGGTGCGGGCGGCGTTGGCGCACAGCGCCAGCATCGCGCCCCCGTGCACCTTGGGCCCGATGGTCCAGTGCTTGTTGAGCTCGCCGTCGTACACGCCGGGTTCGACCTGCCGCAGCGTCATTGCGGTGGTGAATAGCGCGTTCATGGTCTCCTGCTTCAGCGGATCAGGTGGGTGCGGGCGAACTGCAACGACTCGGCGAGCATGGCTTCGCGCTCCTGGGCCGAACGCGCGCTCGACGTGGACACCTCCAGAATGACGTGGCCTGCGAAACGGCCGCCGGCCACCATCTGGCACACCTCGGCGGTGGGTTGCGTTCCGTGCCCGGGCACCAAGTGCTCGTCGGCGGGCAGGCCGCTGCCGTCACACAGGTGCAGATGAACCAGACCCGCGCCCATCCGCCGGGCCATGTCCAGCGAGTCGGTGCCTGCGGTCGCGGTGTGCGACAGATCGAGCGTGTAGTGCGCGTGGTCGCCGTCCAGGGGGTCGTAGGACGGCGCGAACGCCGAAATCGCGGGACCCGGGCCGCCGCCACGCCTGCGCATTCGTTCGAGTGATTGCTCGGCACCGAAAAACCGGTCCGCCCGGAACGGGAACATGTTCTCCACCGCGATCATCACGTCGCCGGCCGCCTCCAGGGCCGACACCTGGTCGCTGAATCCTTCGGCATAGCGGCGCTGCCAGCGGAAAGGCGGATGCACGACGACGGTCTGCGCACCCAGCTTCTCGGCGGCCCGCACGCTGCGATCCAGCTTGGGAATCGGATTGGCGCCCCACACCCGTTGCGAGATCAACAGGCAGGGGGCGTGCACGGACAAGACCGGCACGCGGTAGCGCTGCGACAGCTTCTTGACGGCATCGACGTCTTGGCTGACCGACTCGCCCCACACCATCAGTTCGACCCCGTCGTACCCGAGCCTGGCCGCATATTCGAAGGCGGCCTCGGCCCGCAATGGGTACACGGAGGCCGTCGACAGGCCGACTTTGATTGCTGGACGCACTGTGTGTGGTGGCGCCTAGCCCGACTGAAGCGACAGCGCCAACGGCCCCAGGGTGATCAGCGCCCCCACCGCAACCGCGATCAACGTACTGGCGATGTCCTCGGTCTTGCGAACCACCCGGACCCCTACCACCAGGCCGAGGATGACCAGCACCGAGAGCACCAATGCCACGATGCTGTTCCAGCGCCACAGCTCGTCGAAGGCGACGAACAGCCCGCCGCCGAACGCGACGGCCAGGATCGACTGCAACACCACCAGGCTGCCGTGCCACAGCGCCTCCAGCCTGCCCTGCGCCCCGTGCGCCTCGTGGGCCGCATCGGTACGGCCGGCCCCGATGCCGAGGTGGCCCTCGCGGTGTTCTTCTTCGCCTTTCAGCCCGGCGCCCAGCGAGCCTGCGGTCGGCTTCCCGCCGCGCCGTCGACCGACCTCATCGGCAAGGGTCTGCCCGCCGAACAGCGCGGAATCCGAGTGCAGGAAGGAGCGCACGTAAGCGGAATCCTCGGTTGCAGGTTCGGCTTCGCGCACCTCGGAGTCCATCACGTCCACCGGGATGTCGGCGTACTGATCCAGTGGGTCCGGACTCATGTGCTCGGCACCGGACTGTTGCCCCGGCCTGGCGGGGTGCTCGCCGTACGGCAGGGGCCGCGGGTACGCGCTGCGTTCGGGCCGCGGCGAGCGTTGGGGCTGCGGCGGCGACTTGGGCCAGCGCGGCTCGGATTCGGACCAGTACGCGGAATTGGCCGATTCTTCGCCGACCGGTTCGGAAACCTGGGTTGCTGCGTTGGCCCCATGTCTCGCCTCGGCGGGGTCGTCGTCTCGGATGACCGGAATTTCGCCCGTCAGCTCGGCGACCGTGACCGCGTCACTGTCACCGCGCCGACGGCGTCGCCGCCGGGTCACCGCCGGCTCGCCGATGGTTCCGTTCCTGGCCAGCAATTCGGCCACCGAGATCGGCTGCTTGCCGTTCGCCTCGGATCCTGGTCCAGTCATGATTTGTCGCCTCTCGATCGGTTTGCCGCTTTCCGATCAGCTTTTTGATCTCCAGCATCGCGCACCGAACTCCCGACGAGCGACGTTCCGTCGGCTTCACTGTCGAGTTTGCGCAAGATGAGACCTTCCCGTAATGCCCACGGGCAGATATCCACCTCTTCTATCGACAGCGCTCGCATGCTCGCCTCCGCCACCAGGGCACCCGCCACGATCTGCGGTGCCCGCTCGGCGCTTACCCCTTCCAGTTCGGCCCGGTCAGCGGTGGTCATCCTAGAGATGAAAGCTATGAGTTGTCTGAGGCCGTTTGCCGTAAGCGTCCTCTTCGCCCGCGGCCCGGCCGCCGACGGCGCCGCCCCGGTGAGCCGCGCCAACGAGCGAAACGTCTTCGACGTGGCGACCGCCAGATCGGGGGAGCCGGCTTCCAGCACCTCCACGCTGGCGTCGGCCAGCTCGGCGTCCAGCCAGTCGCGCAGCATATCCACCCGGCGCCGACCGGGCGGATCATCGGACAGCCATTCGCGGGTCAGTCGTCCGGCGCCCAGCGGCAGCGACAACGCGACCTCGGGCTCCTCGTCAACGCCGCTGGACAATTCCAGCGAGCCCCCGCCGATGTCGAGGTTGATGATTCGGCCGACGCTCCAGCCGTACCACCGGCGCACGGCCAAAAAGGTCAGCCGCGACTCGTCGACGCCGCGCAGCACCTGTAGCTCGACGCCGGTCACTTTGCGCACCCGGGCCAGCACGTCGTCGGAATTCTCGGCGTCTCGTACCGCGGATGTGGCGAAGGCCATCAGCTCCTCGCAGCCGGAGCTGCCCGCGATCTTGGCGAACTCGTCGATGGTGGAAATCAGCTTTTCGGCGCCGCGCTTGGTGATCTCGCCCGAGCTGTCGGTGGCCTCGGAGAGCCGCAACGTGGCCTTCGTCGAACTCATCGGCGTCGGGTGCCCGCCACGATGCGCATCGACCACCAGCAGGTGGACCGTGTTACTACCCACGTCGAGCACGCCCAATCGCACAGGAAACAACCTAGCCGGGCGACGATGCGCGCCGCGAAGCGGCGTGAGGAGGAGGCCGGCAATTCAGCACTAGCCGGGGCGACGTTGCGGGGCGCGTTCCGCCCTGTTGAGCACCCCGGCAATCGCCCGAAGACGAGGGGCGAGTGTCATCGGGTCCAGCAGCCGCAACCGTGGTCTAACGTTGGAACTGTGGCCGATTCCCACCCGATCCCGGGTCAAGAAGTCGAACTGGATTTCGCCCGTGAGTGGGTGGAGTTCTATGACCCGGACAACCCCGAGCACCTGATCGCGGCCGACCTCACCTGGCTGCTATCGCGCTGGACGTGCGTATTCGGCACACCGGCCTGCCGCGGCACGGTGGCGGACCGCCCGGATGACGGGTGTTGCTCGCACGGTGCGTTCCTGTGCGACGACGACGACCGCGCCCGGTTGGACGATGCGGTGAAAAAGCTGACCGACGACGATTGGCAATTCCGCCAAAAGGGTTTGGGTCGCAAGGGTTACCTGGAACTCGACGAACACGATGGCCAACCCCAATATCGGACCCGCAAACACAAGCAGGCATGCATCTTCTTGAACCGCCCCGGCTTTGCCGCCGGCGCCGGCTGCGCACTACACACCAAAGCCCTCAAGCTGGGCGTGCCGCCGCTGACCATGAAGCCCGATGTCTGCTGGCAGTTGCCGATCCGGCGCAGTCAGGAGTGGGTGACCCTGCCCGACGGCACGGAAATCCTCAAGTCGACCGTCACCGAATACGATCGCCGCGGCTGGGGTTCCGGTGGTGTGGACCTGCACTGGTACTGCACCGGCGATCCGGCCGCGCATATCGGCGCCAAACAGGTGTGGGAGAGCCTGGCCGACGAACTCACCGAGCTGCTCGGCGCGAAGGCCTATGCGGAACTGGCGGCAATGTGCAAGCGCCGCAACAAGTTAGGGCTCATCGCGGTGCACCCCGCGACGCGGATCGCTGAGTAGCGCCGCACTGCCGGTCAGGTGGCTTGTGTTTTCTTGTAGGACAACACCATTCGCAGTGCGCTGGCGTTCAGGTAGGCCTCGACGGCCGCTCCGGCCGCCGCGGGATCGCGCGCCGAGACGGCCTCGGTGATCGCCCGCAGGTCGGCCACCACCGGGGCGGCGTCGTCGTAGGCCCCGGTGAGCTCGTGCTCGCGGCCGCCGAAAGCGTGCTCGACCCAGCGATACAGCAACCCCAACGCACGATTGCGACTGCTGTGGATGAGCACCCGGAAGTAGGCGACGTCGGCGCCCTGGCGTGCGGCGGCGTTGTCGGCCTGCTGCACCGCGGTGAGCGCGGCGCGCAACGCTTCGGCGTCCTCGGGCGCGCTCCGCTCGGCCGCCAGGCGGCCGATCATTGGGCCCAGCGCAGCCCGGATTTCCAGCACCTCCACCAGGAACTCGGGGCCCAGTTTGCGCACCAGCGCCTCGACCACCGCGGGATGGGTGAGCGCCTCCGGGTCGCACACCACGTTGCCGCTGCCGTGTCGGGCCTCGATGAGGCCCATCTGCTGCAGGCGGGCCAGGCCCTGGCGCAGCGACGTGCGATTGACGCCGAGCTGTTCGGCCAGCTCCCGCTCGGGGGGCAGCGTCGAGCCCGGCGGGAAGGCGCCGTCGAGGATCGCGTCGGCGATCGTCGCCGCGATCTGTTCGTCCACCCGCTGGCGATCCGGTGGTTGCAGTAGGCTTGACTGGTTCATTGGCTCAACCAATATAGTGGACCGGCGCGCAACTTGACCCGAGCCAGAGCACGTCGCGCACTCAACTGGCCCCGAACCGGAGGTGAGCAATGGACGGCGACATGCGATCGGCCGCGGCCCCGCGCTGGCGGGGCAAGGCCGGGCGCCTCGAAGTCTGGTACGCCACCCTGTCGGATCCGCTCACGCGCGCCGGGCTGTGGATTCACTGCGAGACGGTGGCGCCGATAGGCGGTCCGGGCGCTCCCTACGCCCACGGCTGGGTCACCTGGTTTGCGCCCGACGGCCCACCACGCACCGAGCGGTTCGGGCCCGAACCCACCCGGCCGGCGGCGGGCGCCGCCTGGTTCGACGCGGCGGGGGTTCGAGTGGCCCAGGAAAAAATGACCGGGCGCGCCCGATCACTGGCATGGGACCTGTCCTGGAAGGACGCCGGCACGCCCCTGTGGACGTTTCCCCGCGCCGCCTGGGAGCGCGAACTGCTGCCGGGCGCCCAAGTGGTCGTCGCCCCAACCGCCGAGTTCGCCGGCTCGCTGACGGTCGCCGAGAGCGCTGTGGGCATCGACGGCTGGCGCGGCGGCGTCGCTCACATCTACGGGCACGGCAACGCCAAGCGCTGGGGATGGATCCACGCCGACCTCGGCGACGGCGACGTCGTGGAGGCGGTCACCGCGGTGTCGCACAAACCGGGACTGCGCAGACTCGCACCGATGGCGTTCGTTCGCTTCCGACTGGACGGAAAGGACTGGCCCGCAAGCCCTTTGCCGTCGCTGCGGGTGCGGACGACGCTGGGCCTGCAGCACTGGCAGCTGGAGGGCCGCATCGGCGGTCGCCAGGTGCTCATCCGCGTCGACCAGCCGCCGGACAGGTGCGTGAGCCTGGGATACACCGATCCCGACGGAGGCACGGCGGTGTGCACCAACACCGAACAGGCCGACATCCACGTCGACGTCGACGACCGGCATTGGTCGGTGCTGGGAACCGGGCACGCCGAGGTCGGGCTGCGCGGCGCCGAGGCGCCCGACATCAACGAAAGGATCCCGACATGAGCTTTCTTTTCGACCCGCCGCTACTGTTTGCCGCCGGCGTGCTCATCGAGCGGCGACTGCCCTCGGACCGCCGCGACGTCGCCGAGGCCGCCACCCTCGGGGTCTTCTTCGGCGGATCGTTCGGGCTCTACAACAACGTGCCCGGGCTCGGGGTGCTGTGGCGCCCGTTCCGCGCCCAGAACGGCCGCGACTTCATGTGGAACAGCGGCGTTTTCGGCGTGCAGACGGCCGAGATGCGGTGGCCTCTGCACGCGGCGGCGGGCGCTATCTTCGCGACCTATCCGTTCTTCATCAAATTGGGCCGTCGGCTGGGACGCTTGGTATGAGCCGTCTTGCCGATCGTGCAATGGCGTCGTTCGGCACCGCACTGCTCCCCGAGGAGTACGGCGGCCCGGCGCCGGCGCAGCTCGTCGAGCGCGTCGACCGGTATCTCACGCGACTGCCCACGTCATCGCGGTTGGCCGCGCGGGCCGGGTTGGCGTCGCTGACCGCGGCAAGCTACCTCACCACCGGCCGGTCACTGTCGCGGCTGAGCCCCGAGGAACGCGACCGGGTGCTGCGGCGAGTCGCCGCGCTCGGGCCGGAAGCCGGTACGGCCCTCGAAGCCTTGAAGACGATCGTGTTGCTCGCCAATGGCGCCGAAACCTATGCGCCGGAACTGCTTTCGCGCGCCCAGAAGCACGGCACGGCGCGTCCCGATGCGCCCTTGACCATCACGCCCTCGACCGAGAGCCGCTCCGTCGTTAGAGCCGATGCGGTGATCGTGGGGTCCGGCGCGGGCGGCGCGATGGTGGCCCGCACCCTGGCGCGGTCCGGCTTTGACACCGTCGTGCTCGAGGAGGGACGCCGCTGGACGGTCGAGGAGTTCCGCACCACCCATCCGATCGACCGCTATGCCGGGTTGTACCGGGGCGCCGGGGCCACCGTCGCGCTGGGACGGCCGCCCGTGGTGCTGCCGATCGGCCGGGCGGTCGGGGGCACCACCGTGGTGAACTCCGGCACCTGCTACCGGCCACCACCGGCCGTCGTGCGGCGCTGGCGCGACGAATTCGGTCTCGCGCTGGCCGACCCGGACCGGCTGGCCGCGCGCCTCGACGACGTCGAACACACCCTGCGGGTCGCGCCGGTCCCGCTGTCGATCATGGGTCGTAACGGGCGCCTGCTGCTCGACGCGGCCGAGAAGCTGGGCTGGCGGGCGGCGCCGATCCCGCGCAACGCGCCGGGTTGCGCGGGCTGTTGCCAGTGCGCCATCGGCTGCCCGCGGAACGCCAAGTTCGGCGTGCACCTCAACGCGTTGCCTCAGGCGTGCGCGGCGGGCGCCCAGATCATCTCGCGGGCTCGCGTCGAACGGGTGCTGCACCGGCACGGCCGCGCCCGCGGCGTGCGCGCCCGCCGCCCCGACGGCACGGCGCTCGACGTCCTTGCTGACACGGTCATCATCGCCGCCGGGGCCACCGAGACACCAGGACTGTTGCGGCGCAGCGGAATTGGTCGCCATCCGGGCGTGGGCCGAAACCTCGCGCTGCATCCGGCGACGATGCTCGCCGGGCGTTTCGACGACGACGTCGTCGCATGGCAGGGCGTGCTGCAGAGCGCCGCCGTCCACGAGTTTCACGAGTCCGACGGCGTCCTGATCGAAGCGACCTCGACACCGCCGGGCATGGGGTCGATGGTCTTTCCCGGCTACGGGGCCGAGCTGCTCGGCTGGCTGGACCGCGCGCCCCGGGTCGCGACGTTCGGCGCCATGGTCGCCGATCGCGGTGTCGGCTCGGTGTTCTCGGCGCGCGGCCAGACGCTGGTGCGCTACAACATCGCCCGGGAAGACGTGGCCAAGCTGATGGTTGCGATCGAGGCCATGGGCCGGCTGTTGTTCGCCGCGGGCGCCGTCGAGGTGCTCACCGGTTTGCCCGGCGCGATGACGGTGACGTCGCTGCCCGCACTGAGGGATGCGCTGGGCCGCAGCAACCCGAGGGGCCTGCACCTGGCCGGCTTCCATCCCACGGGCACCGCGGCCGCCGGCGCCGACGGACAGCTGTGTCCGGTGGACGAGACGGGCCAACTGCGCGGCGTGGCGGGCGTCTGGGTTGCCGACGCGTCGATCCTGCCCAGCTGCCCGGAGGTGAACCCGCAGCTGTCCATCATGGCGCTGGCGCTGGGCGTGGCAGACCAGGTGGTGGAGGCCCGGTGATCGCGTGTGCGTCCCGGGCGTCGAGTGTGCCCAAGCGCGCGGCGCGCTAACCCTCGAGCTTGTAGCCCAGCCCCCGCACCGTCACCAGGTGCACCGGGTTGGCCGGATCGGCTTCGATCTTGGACCGCAGGCGCTTGACGTGGACGTCGAGCGTCTTGGTGTCGCCGACGTAGTCCGCACCCCAGACCCGGTCGATCAGCTGCCCGCGGGTCAGCACCCGCCCACTGTTGCGCATCAGGTATTCGAGCAAGTCGAATTCCTTGAGCGGCAACGTGATTGTGTCGCCATTGACCGAGACGACGTGGCGCTCGACGTCCATCCGTACCGGTCCCGACTCCAGCACGCCGTCGCTGATTTCGGAGTCGTCGTCGCCGCCCCGACGAAGCACCGCCCGGATCCGGGCGATCAACTCACGCGCCGAATAGGGTTTGGTCACATAGTCATCGGCACCCAGCTCGAGGCCGACCACCTTGTCGATCTCGCTGTCGCGGGCGGTCACCATGATCACCGGCACGCTGGAACGGGCGCGCAGTTGCTTGCACACGTCGGTGCCCGACATACCCGGCAGCATCAAATCGAGCAGCACTATGTCAGCGCCGGCGCGATCGAACTCGGCAAGCGCCGCAGGGCCGTCGGTCACGACTGTGGCCTCGAACCCCTCCTTGCGCAGCAGGAACGCCAGCGGATCGGCCAGCGACTCCTCGTCCTCCACGATCATGACACTGGTCATGCGCGCCACCCCTCCTCATCGCTTCGCTCTGCATCGTCGTATGCGCGGATCATCGACTTAATTCTTCCTCTCGTTGTGACCTGTCGGGCCGCACCTCGCGACCACGCGGTTGTTCGGGTTGCTCGTCGCTGTCCTTGTAGGCCGGGATGGACAACGTGAACGTCGATCCGGTTCCCGGCTTGCTCCACACGCCGATGGTCCCGTTGTGGTTGGCCGCAACGTGTTTGACGATGGCCAGCCCCAGCCCGCTTCCCCCGGTGGCGCGCGAGCGAGCCTTGTCACCGCGGAAGAACCGCTCGAAGACCCGCTCCTGATCCTCCAGGGCGATCCCGATGCCGCGGTCGGTGACGGCGATCTCGATGTTGTCACCGCGGCGACGGCGGCTGATCGAAACCGGCGAACCCGGAGGCGAATAGGCGATCGCGTTGGACACCAGGTTGGCCAGGGCGGTCACCAGAAGCGTCTCGTCGCCCAGCACCCGCAGGCCGCTGGGTGCATCGGTGCGAACCTCGATGTCGGCGTTGTCGGCGGCCACCTTGTGGCGTGAAATCGCTTCGGAAACAACGATATCCACATCGACAGCCGTTACGTTGGGCAACTGCTCGGCGCCCTGCAGCCGGGACAGCTCGATCAGCTCGGCGACCATGTCCCCGAGTCGGTTGGCTTCCACCAGCACCTTCTCGGCGAACCGGCGAACGGTTTCGGAGTCATCCGCAGAAGCCAGCAGGGCCTCGGCAAGCAGAGCCATGGCGCCGACCGGGGTCTTGAGCTCGTGGCTGACGTTGGCCACGAAATCGCGCCGGGTCGCCTCCATGCGGGCATAGTCGGACTGGTCGTGGACGAAGATCACCGCGAACCGGCGGTCCTCCTCGCTCAGCAGGCGGGCTTGCCCGTGCACCGACAGCCCGGACCGGCCCGCCGCGCGCTTACCCGGCCGCAGGTCGAACTCGACGTCGCCGCCACTGAGCGCCTGCTGCGCGGCCTGCCAAGCCTGGTCGTCGAGCTGCCGATCGCGCACCAGGCCCAACTCCTTGGCCCGCTCGTTGAGATAGACGACGTCGCGATGCGAATCCACCACCGCGGCGCCCAGCGGCATCAGCGCGACGATGCGCTGCAGCATCTGTGCGACGGTGATCCCCGACCATTCGGGGGACGCTTGCTGGCGGCGTTGTACCACCCGCGGCGACAGCCGGGTCCCGGCCGCAACACCTACGGCCAGCGCCAGCACGGACAAGACCCCGGCCAGCAACAGCGCCGAGAACACGGTCACATACAAAATCCTACAAATCTGGTGAACGCCACCCCAGCGGAACGAGGCCAAAAACGGACAAGTCACATCTTGCGCAACAGGTGTTACGCCGTCGTTCACTCGATGTTTGGGAAATTGGCCTTTAAGGCGGCGTTCGGGCCTGCGGTCGAACTTACCCGCGCCCTTGGCTGGCAACCGCGGCGGCACCCGCGGCGGCCGCCTCCGGGTCGAGGTAGGTACCCCCCGGCAGCACCGGCCGCATGTCGGCATCCAGGTCGTAGCGCAGCGGAATGCCGGTCGGGATGTTCAGCCCGACGACCTCCTCGTCGGACATCCGGTCGAGGTGCTTGACCAGCGCGCGCAGGGAGTTGCCGTGCGCGACGATCAGCACGGTCTTCCCGGTCCGCAGGTCGGGGACGATGACGTCGGTGAAATAGGGCAGGAAACGGGCCACCACGTCGGCCAGGCACTCGGTCAGCGGGCCGCCGCCGATGTTGGCGTAGCGAGGGTCGGCGTCCTGGCTGAACTCGCTGCCCTTCTCGATCGGGGGTGGCGGCGTGTCGTAGCTGCGCCGCCAGGTCATGAACTGCTCCTCGCCGTAGCGGGCCCTCGTCTCGGCTTTGTCCAGGCCCTGCAGCGCGCCGTAATGCCGCTCGTTGAGCCGCCAGCTGCGCCGCACCGGGATCCACAGCCGGTCGGCGGTGTCGAGCGCGATATGCGCGGTGCTGATCGCGCGTCGCAGCAGCGAGGTGTACAGCACGTCGGGCAACAGGTTTTGTTCGGCGATCAGCTCGCCGCTGCGAACCGCTTCGGCCCGACCCTTTTCGGTCAACCCGACGTCCACCCAGCCCGTGAACAGGTTGAGGGCGTTCCAGTCGCTCTCGCCGTGGCGGAGCAGCACCAGCGTGGCAGTTTCACCCATGCCGGTTAGTGTCTCACGGGCTCACTTAGTCGTCTTGGTCGTCGTCGATCAGGTGGGCGAACGCCTGCAGGTTCTGCAGCGATTCGCCGCGCGACACCCGCCACTCCCATTCTTTCTGAATCGACGAGCGAAAACCCAACTCCAGCAACGTATTAAAGTCCGAATCCACCGCTTCGAGCACCTGGCCGAGCACCCGGTCGATCTCGTCGGCGTCGACCGACGCCAGCGACATGCGGCCCACCAGGTAGATGTCTCCGACATTGTCCAGCGTGTAAGCGACCCCGTACAGCCGGCGATTGCGCTTGAGCAGGAACCGGTAGACACCCTCGTGGTTCTCGTCGGGCTTGCGACAGACGAACGCCTCCACGCGCACCGAATGCTCGCCGATGCTCAGGATGGTGTTGGTCTTGAGCTTGCGCTCGCCGGGCAGTTCCACAACCAGCCCCGGCAGCCCGCCGTGCGCCCCAGGGAATTCCGAGTAGGTCAGCGCGCTGGCCTGCAGCGCGTGCTCGATCACGGCCTGCACCACGGGGCTCATGCGCCCACTCCGCGACGCGGCGTCCAGTGGCGGGGCTTGCGCATCGATGCCCGGTCGCGGAACCGGCGCTGGCGTTCGGTGGTGAAGTCGCCGATCGCGCGTCGATAACTGGCCAGCAGCGCGTCGGTGGTGTTTTCCCAGGAGAAGGTGGCCGCGTGCGCGGCGGCCGCGCGGCTCATCGCCTCGGCCTGGGGTGGGCCGAGCCGCAGCAGCCGATCCAGGGCATCCGCCCAGTCACCGACGTCATGCCCGGACACCAGGGTGCCGGAGATCCCGTCGCGCACCGCCACCGGCAGACCGCCGACCGCGGCCGCCACCACCGGCGTGCCGCAGGCCTGCGCCTCGACGGCGACCAGGCCGAACGACTCCGAATAACTCGGCACCGCAACGAGATTGGCGGCCTGGAACAGGATCACCAGATCCGCCCGGGACTGCGGCGGCAGGAACGTCACCCGCTCCGCGATGCCCAGTTCGTCGGCCAGCCGAACCAGTCCGTCCGGGGAGGCCAGACCGCTTCCCGACGGTCCGCCGGCCACCACGATGCGCACCCCGGGCAATTTCGCCGCGGCACGCAGCACGATGTCGGGGGCCTTGAGCGGCTGGATCCGCCCGACGAATGCCACCACGTCTTCGTCGAGCGGGAGGCCCAGCGCGGCCCGGGCCGCCCGGCGGTCACCGGGGCGGAACAGGTCCAGGTCCACACCGGGATTCACCACGTCGATCCGCGCCGGATCGGCGTGGTGGATCGAAATCAATTGTCTCGCTTCGTCATCGGTGTTGACGATCAGCCGGTCGGCCTCGTCGACGACCTGCTGCTCCCCGACCGTACGCAACGGCGGTTCGGGCGCCTGCCCTACCTGGCCGTCAGCTACTGCCGCGTTTTTTACCGCGGCAAGCGTGTGCGCGGTATGCACCAACGGCACCGCCCAGCGGTCGCGGGCCAGCCAGCCGACCTGTCCGGACAGCCAGTAGTGCGAGTGCACGATGTCGTAGTGGCCCGGTTCGTGGGACGCCTCGGCCCGCAGCACCCCGGCCGCGAACGCACACAGCTGGGTGGGCAGATCGTATTTGTCCAGGCCCTCGAACGGCCCCGCCACCACGTTGCGCACCAGCACACCCGGCGCAGGCCGGGCGACCGGCGGATCGGCGGACGCGGTGGCCCTGGTGAAGATCTCCACCTCGATGCCCCGCCGGGCCAGGTGCAACGCGGTTTGCAGCACGTAGACGTTCATGCCGCCGGCATCGCCGGTCCCCGGCTGGGCCAGCGGTGAGGTATGCACCGCCAGCACCGCAACCCGGCGCGGGTCATTGCGCCGGAAGACGTCGTCGTGCCGCACGCTTTCATCTTTACAGGACGCGCGCGCACGCGGCCCAAGAGCGCTGCTCGCGTGGTCGCGTCAGGCCGACGACTCGTCGGCGGCGACATCCCCTAGCCGGGTGTCCAGCGCTCCGGCTCGCCGCATCGCGCCCAGCGGGTCGGCATACAGCCCGCCCAGCGACACCGTGCCGGCCCCGGCCTCCTGCACACGGTTGCCGAAGGCGGTGACGCGGATGTCGCGCGGCGCCAGTATCGAGCGCGCGGCGAACGCCGCCTCCACGTGCTCCATCGCTTCCGGGTACTCGGTGAAAGCCTGGCCGCCGACCACCAGCTCGTCGGGGTTGAGCATGTCGCGCAGCAACGCCACCGCCTCACCGAGAACCCTGGCGCGTTCCGCCAGCAGATCCTTGGCCTGCCGGTTGCCCGCCCGAGCCACCCGCAGGAGGTCGGCGATAGCGCTCGTGTGCACGTTGCTGCGGGTCGCGGGGGCGGCAGGCGGGATGCTGGGAAGTATTTTCAGCCGGCGGGCGGCGGCCAGAACCGCTTCGTCGCTGACGGTGGACTCCAGCTGCCCCGTGCCGCCGAGCAGCTCGGAGTGGGCGGGCAGGGCCGCAATGGTGCCGGGCCCGCTGGCCGGGCAGTGCACCCGTCCGCCGATCACCAGCGCGTAGCCCACGGTCTCGCGGGCGTAGACGTACAGGCTGGTCGGCGAGCTCGGCGCGAATCGCCGCAGGCCGAGCAGCAGTTCGGCGCCGGCCATGGCGTCGACGTGGGAAGCCACCGACAACGGCAGGCCCAGCGCGTCGGCCAGCACCGGCCCGACCGGCGCCTGTCGCCAGCCCAGCCGCGGGTGGTCGACGTTGCCGGTGGCGCTGTCGACCGTGCCACCGATCGCCACCCCGACCCAGAGCGGGCGCCGCCGGTGCCAGCGGCTCAGGTACCGCGACGCGCTCTCGGCCAGCGACGCGAGCGCGGGCCCGGCGGGACTGAGCGGTGTCGGGGTCTCGACCGTGTCCAGCGTGCGGCCGAAGAGGTCGGTGGCCACGATGCTGGTGGTGCGTGCGCCGATGTGGATACCCAGGGTCACGAACGGTTCGTGGTTGAGTTCCACCGGCACCCGCGGGCGGCCGATGGCCCCGGAGACGGCCAGGTCGGCGCGCTCCCGGAGGAGGCCGGCGTCGAGCAGCGCGATGACCTGGCGGTTGACCGTGGCGATGCTCAGCGACGTGACGCCGGCGATAACGTCACGGCCGACCGGACCGCGCAACCGGACGGCCCGGAAGACCGATGCCGCCGCCGAGTCCGATATGTGCAACGCCGGCGGCAGGATCTGGCGGTGCAACCGCAGGTGGCTTTTGCGGCCGGGTGAATGATGGCTGTGGGTGAGGCTAGTCGAGCGCACGAGCGTCCTTTGTCCGAGTTCCTGATGGCCGGCTTGGGCCACACCTGAAAAGGTCAGGAGCGGCAAAATGCGCGGCAACAACACGCACCTGCCGCGCAAAGACACGCGGCGGCGTTGTTGATCGGGGCGCTGTGGTGCACTCCGCGAACTTAGCACGTTTATTAGAGTTATTCCGGTGAATGAAGTTGCGGGGCAAAAACGGGTCGCGGTGGTCACCGGCGCCAGTTCCGGCATCGGCGAGGCAACCGCCAAAACCCTTGCAGCCCTTGGGTTTCACGTGGTCGCTGTGGCGCGTCGGGCGGACCGGATCAACGCATTGGCCGACGAGATCGGCGGGACCGCGATTGTGGCCGACGTCACAGACGATCACGCGGTCGAGGCGCTGGCGGGCGAATTGAGCCGGGTCGATGTGTTGGTTAACAACGCCGGTGGCGCTCGGGGGCTGGAGGTCGTCGCCGAGGCGGACTTCGAGAACTGGCGGTGGATGTGGGAGACCAACGTGCTGGGCACGCTGCGGGTCACCCGCGCGCTGCTGCCCAAGCTGATCGACTCCGGCGACGGCCTGATCGTCACCGTCACGTCGGTTGCGGCGCTTGAGGTTTACGACGGCGGCGCCGGCTACACCGCGGCCAAACACGCCCAGGGGGCGCTGCACCGCACGCTGCGCGGCGAGCTGCTGGGAAAACCGGTGCGGCTCACCGAGATTGCCCCGGGTGCGGTCGAGACCGAGTTTTCACTGATCCGCTTCGATGGCGACCAACAGCGCGCGGATGCCGTCTACACCGGCATCACCCCGTTGGTCGCGGCCGATGTCGCCGAGGTGATCGGGTTCGTGGCCTCGCGGCCGTCGCACGTCAACCTGGATCTGATCACCATCAAGCCGCGCGACCAGGCCAGCACCGCCCGGTTTAACCGCCGGGGCTAGTGGCCGTCGTCGTCGTCGTGGGCGTGCCCGACAACGTGGGAGCGTCCGACGGTGTGACCGGCGCGGTGACCGGAATCTGAGTCGCCGGCGGGTGCGCCGTCGGGGGCGGCAGCGCGGACATCGCCACCCAGGTGTCCCAGTCCACGGCCCAGTCCCAGAGGTCGCCGTCGGAGTAGGACAGCTGAATGGAGCTTCCGGTCACCTCGACCGGGTCGCCGTAGATCGCGCTGTGGAAGTACTCCTCGGCGTCGGACGTCGAGAGGTTGACGCAGCCGTTGGTGACGTTCGTGTTGCCCTGCGCGCCCGCGCTCGACGGGTTGGCGTGGATGAACTCGCCGTTGTTGGAGATCCGCACGGCCCAGCGTTCGTGGGCGTTGCTGTAGCCCGCGGCCGGGTTGGACATGTAGAAGTCGGCGTACTTCTCGGTGACCACGTGGATGCCGTTGCGGGTCACGTTGCGCGCCTTGTCGGCCTCGCCGTAGCTGCACGGGAAGTCCATGATGACGCCGGCGTCGGTGACGACCTGGATGCGGTGCGACGTGACCTCGGCCTTCACCACCTGCCGGCGACCGATCGCGAAGCGCAGCGAGATGTCCTGGTCGCCGTACGCGCCGTCGCCGAACGGCAGCCCGTAGAGCTTGGCGTCGACATTGACGGTGGTGCCCGCCGGGTAGTACTCGCGGGTGCGCCAGTGCACGCGCGCGCCCTTCGCCTCGTCGGGCAGCCAGGCCCAGCTGCCCTCGACGGGCGGGGTGGTGGTGACGGTGAGCGCCTTTTCGACGGCGGCCTTGTCGCTGATCGGTGCATCGAACTGGATGATGATCGGCGCGGCGACACCGACGGTCTGGCCGTCGGCCAACTGGAATGCGCCGCCGGTCTTCTTGGTCGGCGACACCGTGGTGAACTTGCCCGCCACCGGGGTCGCCTTGCCGTCGTGGCCCACGGCCGAACCGCTCCAGCTGTAGGTCGCGTCGTAGCCCAGCGGCTCGGTGGTCGTGTAGACGGTGCGGTCCTGGTTGAACGAGCCGGCCACCACCTTGCCCGACGAGTTCGTCAACGCCACCTTCTGGAACCAGCCGTCGCTCACCGCGACGCTGATCGGGGCGATCGGAACCACGTCGGCGGCCGCATCGGCGGGCTGGTACTTCAGGCGAGGCGGCGGCGGTGCCTTCTTCTCGGCTTGCTTGGTCACGGTGCCGGAGCAGGCGGCCAATACGTTGGGAGCGAACACACCGAGCCCAAGGGCCGCCAGGGCCAGGCGCCGGTTAATCGGCGGCGGGGTGGATGTGGTCACGGAAATTAAGGATACCGTGAGACAGGACCGCTTCCCCGCCACGACAATTCGCTATGGGGGTGCCGGAACAGGAATTTAACCGCTACAGCCTGCACCCGAGCAGGACGGGCTCCGGTTTCAGTGTGATACCAAACACATCGCGGACTCCGTCACGCACCGTCCGGGCCAGTGCTATCACGTCCTCGGCAGTGGCGCCGCCGCGATTGGTCAGAGCCAGCGCGTGCTTCGTGGACAGCCGACAGCGGGCCGCCTCATCGTGCGGATAGCCCTTGCCGAAGCCCGCGCGCTCCACTAGCCAGCCGGCGGCCAGCTTGACGCCGTCCGGGGCCGGGTAGTGCGGAACCGGCCCCTCGACGTCACGGGCCAGCCGCTCGTAGACGTCGGGTGCGACCACCGGGTTGGTGAAGAACGAACCCACGCTCCATGTGTCGCGGTCGTCCGGGTCGAGCACCATGCCCTTGCGTGCACGCAGCCTCAGCACCGCGTCGCGGACGGCGTTCGGGTCGGCGCGCTCGCCGCTGGCCGCATCCAATGCGGCCGTCAGTTCGCCGTAGCGCAGCGGCGCACTGCGACCCGATGCATCCAGCGCGAACTCCACTTCCAGTACCACCCAAGGGATTTCGCGCTCGGAACGGTCGGCCCGTTTTAACACGCTGGTGCGGTAACCGAAGCCGAGCTCGGCGCCGGGAACCCAGCGCACCGCGCCGCTGCTGCGATCCAGCACCCGAACCCGCGTGATGGTGTCGGACACCTCTGCCCCGTAGGCTCCGACGTTCTGCACCGGGGTGGCCCCGGCCGACCCCGGGATACCGGACAGGCATTCCAGCCCACCCAGGCCGTGCTCGATCGCCATGACCACCACGCCGTCCCACACCGCGCCCGCCTCCGCGCGCACCAGGTTGCCGTCGACCGTGACGCCGGTGTTGGCCAACTGCACTGCCGTCAGATCGGTCAGGGTGTCGGCGATCACCAGGTTCGAGCCGCCGGCAAACACCAGCGGCGGTCGCCTGTCCCCGTTGCCGGTCTCCGCGTCCAGCGCCCGCAAAACGTCCACCACCTGCTCGGTGCTGGTGCACGTGATCAGGCGTCGCACGACCGGTCCGACCCGCAACGTCGTCAACGGTGCCAGCGGCACAGCGTCGGCGACATGCGCACCGGCAAAGACCGAACCGCCCACGGCCCGTAACGGTAGCCTGGCCAGCTATGCCGCGTTCATTCGACTTGTCGGCCGACTATAAGGACAGCGTCGAAGAGGTTCACCGGGCTTTTCGTGAGAAGGAATACTGGCGGGCCAGGCTGGCCGACATTCCCGTCGACGACACGGAGCTGGAGCTGCTGCGGGTCGGCGGCGAGTCCGGAAATGACGGCACCATCGACGTGATCACGCTGCAGGTGCTGCGCACCCACCACCTCCCGGCCCTGGTCAAGCAGCTCCACCGGGGCGACCTGTGCGTCAGACGCGAAGAGACGTGGGGGCCGGTCACCGGCGGCGCCGCGACGGCCTCCATCGTGGGCTCGATCGTGAACACCCCGGTGCATGTGTCGGGCACCGCCGAACTGTCGAGCGGCCCGGAGGGCGCGCGGCTCACGTTCCGGATCACCGTTGCGGTGCGGATCCCGATTATCGGCGGCAAGGTGGAGAAGCTGATCGGCGCCCACCTGGCCGACCTGGTGACCAGGGAGCAACGCTTCACCACGGAGTGGATCGCCAATAACGCCTAGCCCGCCGAGCATAGGCTGGCATTCATGCGAATCGCGTTGGCGCAAATCCTCAGTGGCAGCGATCCGTCGGCGAACCTCCAGCTGGTGCGCGAGTACACCGGCCGGGCCGCCGACGCGGGCGCGAAGCTCGTCGTATTCCCGGAGGCGACCATGTGCCAGTTCGGCGTCCCGCTCGCACCGATCGCCGAGCCGGTCGACGGGCCCTGGGCAAACGGTGTGCGCCGGATCGCGACCGAGTCCGATATCACCGTGATTGCCGGCATGTTCACCCCTGCCGGCGACGGGCGGGTGACCAACACGCTGATCGCGGCCGGGCCGGGCACTCCCAACCAGCCGAACACCCACTACGACAAGATCCACCTCTACGACGCGTTCGGCTTTACCGAGTCGCGTACCGTCGCGCCCGGGCACGAGCCGGTGGTGGTCACGGTCGACGGCGTTGGGGTGGGGTTGAGCACCTGCTACGACATTCGCTTTCCCGCGCTCTACACGGAGCTGGCCCGCCGCGGCGCGCAGCTGATCGCCGTCTGCGCCTCCTGGGGTTCGGGGCCCGGCAAACTCGAGCAGTGGACGCTGCTGGCGCGGGCGCGGGCGCTGGACTCGATGAGCTACGTCGCCGCGGCCGGTCAGGCCGACCCCGGCGACGGCGTGACGGGCTCGGGCGCGCCGACCGGGGTGGGCGGCAGCCTGGTGGCTTCTCCGCTGGGCGAGGTCGTCGCGTCGGCCGGTGACCGGCCCGAACTGCTGGTCGCCGACATCGACGTCGACCGGGTGGCCCAGGCTCGCGAGAGCATCGCGGTGCTGCGTAACCGCTCAGCCTTTGCTTAGATCGATAGTGCAGAATCAGTTGGGTGACGAACCCGCAAGGACCACCGGACGAGGGCCCGTCGACGTGGGCCCGTCCCGGCAACCAGGGCCCCTTTGGCCAGCCCCCCACCGAGCGGCCCACGCAGCGCATAAATACGGGCGCTCCGGGCCAAGCACCGCCGCCGGCCGCGGCTAATCCACGGGCGCAGCAGACCGAGCGGCTGAGCGCGGCCGACGCGGGCAGGCAGCGACCCGTCCCCCCGACCCCGCCCGCCCCACCCGCGGGCCCCACGGAACGGATCCCGGCTCCGAGCGACGAACCGGCACCGGTGAAAAGAAAACGACGGTTCCTTCGCGACCCGCTATCCATCCTTCTGATCTGCGTCATCATCTTCTCGCTCATCATCGCGGGGTTCATCGCGACGGAGCTGTACATCCGCCACGTGGCGGACACCAAGGTCGCCGAAGCGGTGGCGTGCGAGGTCAAGGATCAGGCCACCGCGTCGTTCGGCGTGACACCACTGATGATCTGGCAGCAAGCGACGCACCACTACACCAACATCTCGGTGCAGACGGCCGGCAACCAGATCCGCGACGCCAAGGGCATGAAACTCACCATCAATATCAAGGATGTCCAGCTCAATTCGACGGCCAACTCCAAGGGCACCATCGGCTCCCTGGACGCCACCATCACCTGGACGGCCGACGGCATCAAGCAATCGGTGCAAAACGCGATCCCGGTTCTGGGCCCCTTCGTCACCAACAGCGTGAAGACCTCCCCGGCCGACGGCACCATCGAACTAAAGGGGATGCTCGACGACATCACGGCCAAGCCGGTGGTGTCCGGCAACGGGTTAGACCTGCAGATCCAAAGCTTCAACGCGCTCGGCTTCACCTTGCCCAGAGAGTCGGTGCAGTCGACGCTGGACGACTACATGTCGAATCTGACCAAGAACTTCCCGTTGGGCATTCACGCGGACAGCGTGCAGGTCACCGATACCGGTGTTACAAGCCACTTTTCGACGCAGAACGCCAGCATCCCCACCGGCAACAACAACAACCCCTGCTTCGCCAACCTCTGACGCCCGGGCGCCCTAGCGAGCTTGGTCGAGCCCGTCGAGCACGGCTCGGGTGCCGGACAGGCCCAGTCGGGTCGCGCCGGCGTCGAGCATCGCTACGGCGTCGGCGGCGGTGCGGATGCCACCGCTGGCCTTGACCCCGAGCCGCCCGCCGACGGTCTCGGCCATCAGGGCGACCGCACGCAGCGACGCCCCGCCCGCGGGATGAAACCCGGTCGAGGTCTTGACGAAGTCCGCACCGGCGTCCTCGGCGGCGCGGCACACCGCCGCCAGTGTCCGCCCGTCCGCCTGGCCCAGCAGCACGGCCGACTCCACGATCACTTTGAGCACGGCGCCCGGCACGGCAATGCGCACCGCCTCGATATCGGATCGCACTGCGTCGACCGCCCCGGCGAGCGCGGCGCCGACGTCGATGACCATGTCGATCTCGCTGGCACCGGATGCCACGGCCTGCGCGGCCTCCTGCGCCTTGACGGCCGACACGTGCTTGCCCGACGGAAACCCCGCCACCGCCGCCACCCGCGCGCCGCCCCCGGCCCGCACCGCGACCGGCACCATCGACGGCGAGACGCATACCGCGTAGACGCCGAGCTCGGCGGCTTCGGCGACCAGCGCGGCCACGTCGCCGTGGGTGGCCTCGGGCTTGAGCAGCGTGTGGTCGATCAGTGCCGCCAACTGCTCCCGGGTGGGCCGGCCCGCCACTAGAACGCTTCCTCCGGGCCGCCGGGATTGCAGCGGGATGCGACCATTTCGACGTCGTCGACGACCGGCCGCCACGGCTCCAGGTTCCAGCTGGCCTTGCCGGGCTGCGCCAGTTCGGCGAACTGCCAGTGGCAGATGAACTGCGCGCGCATGCCGGCGGTGTCGGCGTCCGGCGACAGCGCGAGCACCTCGGCCCAGGCCTCGTCGGCGGAGGCCGCCGTCCCCGGCTCGCTGGCGGCCGCTCGGCCGGACGGTGTCGGAAACACCCGCAGACTGGTCAGGCCGCCTCCCCACCGCGTCCATTCGGTGTGGTCGACAAAGGGCGGGGACGGAGTGGGCGGGTTCGCCGCGCCGCCGGCGGGATCGGCCAACGCGAAAGGCACCCCCGATAGCGAGCCCAACAGGCCGACAAACGCCGCCGCCGGCGCGGCCAGCAGGGCTTTCATCCCGCTAGCGCGACTTACCCTGAATTTCGAGAAGTTTGGGCCGCACGTCGACCAGATACACCCCGGCGGCGCAGGCGGCGATCACCATGCCCAGCACGCCGAAAACGAAACTCAGGACGGAAGTCAGGGCGACAGCCAGGCCGAGGATCACCAGCCACACGGGCTTGGTCAGCTTGTCGGCGGCGGTGTAGGCATCGGGTCGCTGCAGCGCAGCGTGCACGAACGAGTACACCGCCGTCACCAAGACGGCGAGCTGCAAAACCAACATGACGGTACCCACGAGGTGGTTCACACATTAAGCGTATGCGGGGACGGTCCAAAACGTCGACTCCGAGCCGCCCGGGGGCGACTCGGAGTCGAGTGTTCAGTCGTGTCCGAGTTCGACTCGGTGCCCGACTACTTCTGGGTGACCTTCTTGGCCGAGCCCTTCTTGGCCGGAGCCTTCTTGGCCGGAGCCTTCTTGGCGGTCGCCTTCTTGGCCGGGGACTTCTTGGCCGTGGCCTTCTTCGGCAGCTCGATGCCGACCAGCTTGGCCGCGCGCTCACCGACCGCGCGGGTCTGCGAAGCGACGGTGCCCAGCGCCTCCTGAGTCAGCTCGACGGCCTGGTCCACGTAGCCCTGTGCACTGGCCGACGCGTCCTCGAAGGGCCGCTGGCTGCGCAGCCGCTCCAGGGCGGCCTCGCCGCGCTCGACCAGCTCGTTGTACCGGCTGGTCGCCGCCTCGACATAACCCTCGGCGGCCTTGCGCAGCTCCTCGGGGGTGAACCGCTCGCGCAGCTCGGTGAACTGCTCGGGCAGGTCCTCCTGCAGCTTGGTCAGCCGGGCACGCCTCTCCTCGACACGACTGCGGGTTTCGGTGCGGGTCTCTTCGGCGCGCTCACGCAGGGTGAGGATCAGGTCGTTGACCGTGGCCAGGGCCAGGTCGGCCGCGCCCAGGGCCGCCAGCAGCGGAGCCCGCAAGTCCTCGACGTTTTGGTTTTGAGCTTTCTTTTGAGCCATGGTGTTTCCTTTCTTGGTTTGTTCTTCGTTATCGGGATTACTACGTATGTGGTCTGAGAATGGGCAAGTGGCGGCTCCGGGAAGGAGTAGTCAAGACCCGCGGATTGACATCGCACGCAACTTGCGGGGGAACCTCCTGATTGGTCGGGTCGGTTGGTAATGGAGCTCGCATTGCGGCTAGGCGTCGAAGGCCTGGCGTCAGGCGCCTTCTCTATGGGTAACCAAGCGGCCGGTCATATATACGTCACCTAGTCATCGGCGCGGTGCGAGCCCTTGCCGGGGGGCTGTCACTCGTCGCTGTCGGATTCGGTCTGACACTCCTCGTGGCTGGATTCGTTTTGTTGGGTAAACGACGCGTACATGTCGAGCAGCGTTTGCTTCTGCGGCTCGGTGATCGCCGTATCCGTGATGATGGCGTCGCGCACCTGACTCTTGTCGCTGGGCTCGAGCATCCCGGCCCGCACGTAGAGCACCTCGGCGGAAACCCGCAACGCCTTCGCTACCTGGCTCAGGACATCGGCGGACGGCTTGCGCAGTCCGCGCTCGACCTGACTCAGGTATGGGTTGCTGACACCCGACTTCTCGGCGAGCTGCCGCACCGAGACTTGCGCGTTCTCGCGCAGGCTCCTGATGAAGCTGCCGACGTCGGAGGCCATGTCGGACGCTGCCGTCGACACCTTGGCGGAGAGCTTCTCCTCCGGTGCCATAGCATGCTCCTTAGGTCCGACGGTCGATATTGACGAACATCAGCCTACGAAGAAGTGCTTGCTTTTGCAAGCGGTAGCTTGCGTCCCTAGAAAAACAGCTGCGCGACGGCATAGATCGCCAGCCCCGCCAGCGCGCCCACGACCGTGCCGTTGATTCGGATAAATTGCAGGTCACGACCCACGTGCAGCTCGATCCGCCGACTGGCCTCCTCGGCGTCCCAGCGCTCAATCGTGTCGGTAATGATCGCTGTGATCTCGACCCCATACTCGGAGACCAGATGCTGCGCCGCCCGCACGATCCAGTTGTCGACCTTGTCACGCAGGTCGGCGTCGTCGCGCAGCGACTCCCCTATCCGCACCACGGTGTCGGCGATGCGCGTGCGCAACGCGCTGGACGGGTCGTCAACGCCCTCGAGCACCAGCCTTTTCAGCGTCTTCCACGCCGTCGCGGCGGCGTTGGCGATCTCATCGCGCGCCATCAGCTGTTCCTTGACGGCCTCGGCGCGCGTGATGGTGTCCGGGTCGTGCTGCAGATCGTCGGCGAATTCGAACAGGAAGCGGGTCGCCGAGCGGCGCAATTCGTGGTCGGGGTTGCGGCGCACCTTGTCGGTGAAGTCCATCAACTCGCGGTGGATGCGGTCGCCGACGAGATGGTCGATGAATCGCGGCGACCAGCTCGGCGAGTCACGCTCGACCACCCGCTGAATCACCTCTCCGGCGTTCAACGACCACTGAAACGCCCGGTCGGCCAGCAATTGGATCAGGGCCTCCTGCCGGTTCTCGGCGAGCAGGGTGCCCAGCACCCGGCCCACGGGCGGACCCCACTTCGGTTCGGCAATGCGGCGCACGATCATCCGGTCGATCACCTGTTGGACATCGTCGTCGCGCAGGAGTTCCACCAGCACCCGCAGTACCGTCGCCGTTTCGCTCGCCACCCGCTCGGCGTGTGCGGACTCCGACAGCCACTTGCCGAGCCGACCGGCTATCTCGGCGTCGCGCAGCTTGGTCTCGACCACCGCCGGTGACAGGAAGTTCTCCCGCACGAAGGTCCCCAGGCCCTCGCCGAGCTGGTCCTTCTTGCGCTTGATGATCGCGGTGTGCGGGATGGGTATACCCAGTGGGTGCTTGAACAACGCGGTCACGGCGAACCAGTCGGCCAGGGCGCCGACCATGCCGGCCTCTGCGGCCGCACCGACGTAGCCGACCCAGGCGCCCAGGGTGGCGTGGGCCTGCGCCCACCGACAGGCCAGGAACACGCCGCTGGCGCCGATCAAGAAGCTCAGCGCCACCAGCTTCATCCGGCGCAGACCCGTGAGCCGCTCGGCGTCGGCCGCCGGATCGGCGCCGGCGAACGATTCCGCGAAGGACGCGTGAGCCCGCGGGACCCCGGTCGGCGGGCTGACCGAGTTCAACCCCGCCGCCGGAGTGCCCGACGCTTCGGCTCTGTGTGCCACTACACCATCATGTATCGCCGCGGGCGATTAGTGTGACTAGCTCGTCGGCGAAGCGCCGCACACAGCGGCCCATACGCCAAAAGGGCGCCCGGAAGCCGTAATATCGGGGGCGTCTAGGGAGTGGGGAAGCGGCGAGAGTGGCAGAGCAAATCCCGGTTGTGACCGCGAAGACGGATGGTCGCAAGCGGCGCTGGCACCAACATAAGGTGGAGCGCCGAAATGAGCTGGTCGACGGCACTATCGTCGCGATTCGCCAACACGGGCGCTTCCTGAGCATGGACGAGATCGCTGCGGCGATCGGCGTCTCCAAGACCGTGCTGTACCGCTACTTCGTCGACAAGAACGACCTGACGACCGCGGTGCTGATGCGCTTCGCGCAGACGACGCTGATTCCCAACATGGCCGGGGCGTTGTCGTCCGACCTTGACGGATTCGACCTGACCCGCGAGATCATCCGCGTCTATGTCGAGACCGTGGCCGAGGAACCGGAGCCGTATCGGTTCGTGATGGCCAACAGCTCGCCGACCAAGAGCAAGGTGATCGCCGACTCCGAGCGGATCATCGCCCGCATGCTCTCGATGATGCTGCGCCGCCGCATGCAGGAGGCCGGGATGGACACCGGCGGGGTGGAACCGTGGGCCTACATGATCGTCGGCGGCGTGCAACTGGCCACGCACTCGTGGGTCTCCGACCCGCGGATGAGCGCCGACGAGCTGATCGATTACCTGACGATGCTGAGCTGGAGCTCGATCTGCGGGATCGTCGAGGCGGGCGGGTCGCTGGAGAAGTTCCGCGGGCAGCCGCATCCATCGCCGATAGTGCCGCCGCGCGCGCCATGAGATCGCGGACTCATGCCTGACGCGAGCGTGGGCTCACGGTTGAAGTCGTGGGCCTACGCACTTCGCACCACCAACCCACCGCCGGACCGGCCGATCGACGCCGTCACGCGGTGGCTGGTGGTCACCCGCGCGGCCGTGCTGCCGATGACGCTCGTCTCCGGCCTGGTCGCGGCGCTGCTGGCGGTCGGCAAGCCCGGGCTGGACTGGCGCTGGCTGGTCCTGGCCGTGTTGGGAATCACGCTGGCGCACACCGCCAACAACCTCATGAACGACCTCTACGACACCCAGGTCGGCACCGACAGCGCCAGCTACCCGCGCGCGCTCTACGCCCCCCACCCGGTGCTGTCCGGGCTGATCAGCCGGCGCACGCTGGGGCTGGCGATCCTCGCGGTGAACATCGCCGATCTGGCGATCCTGGTCACGCTGGCGTGGGCGCGCGGCTGGCCCGTGGTGGCCTTTGCGCTCGGCGGGTTCGCCCTGAGCGTTGCCTACACGGCGCCACCGCTGCGGCTGAAGAAACGCGGCCTCGGCGAGCCCGACGTCTTCGTCGTGTGGGGTCCGCTGATGGTGTGCGGGACCTACTACTCCGCGGTGGGCGCGGTTGGTTGGGACGTCGTGCTGGCATCGCTGCCCTACGGCCTGTTGTGTACGACGGTGCTGATGGGCAAGCACATCGACAAGATCCCGTACGACGAACCGCTCGGCATCCGGACGCTGCCCGTCCTTCTCGGCGAGGCGCGCGCCCGCGTGCTGACGCTGGCCATGATGGTCGGCTTCTATCTGCTGGTGGCCGTCACCGTCGCGGTGGGGGCGATGCCCTGGCCCGCGCTGGTCGTCGTGTTCGCGCTGCCCCGGCTGGCGAAGGTGTGGCCGTATTTCCGCCGCCCGAGGCCCGACGAGCCGCCACCAAAGTTTCCGGTGTGGCCGCTGTGGTACGCGGCGCTGGCCTGGGTGCACGTGCGCCAGGCGGGTGCGCTGCTGGTCGTGGGCCTCGCGGTCGGCGCCGTGTTGCGCCTTTTTTGACAACCGTGTGACGCAAACCCGTGGTTCGGAAAGCGACTTCGACCGCCCTAACGGCTAGCATGCAGGGGATGCATCGGGGGTTGCCCCGGGGTGCTTGGGTTGCCAGGCGTCCGGCACTCCGAGATACAGAAAGGCCCTATTCCTCATGTCTGTGCAGCTCACGCCGCATTTCGGGAACGTGCAAGCACACTACGATCTCTCGGACGACTTCTTCCGGCTGTTCCTCGACCCCTCCCAGACCTACAGCTGCGCCTACTTCGAGCGTGACGATATGACGCTCGAGGAGGCGCAGATCGCCAAGATCGACCTCGCGCTGGGCAAGCTCGAGCTGGAACCGGGGATGACGCTGCTGGACATCGGCTGCGGCTGGGGCGCCACGATGAGGCGCGCCATCGAGAAATACGGCGTCAACGTCGTGGGCCTGACGCTGTCGGAGAACCAGGCCGCGCACGTGCAAAAGATGTTCGACCGGATGGACACCCCGCTGACCAGGCGGGTGTTGCTGGAGGGCTGGGAGAAGTTCCACGAGCCCGTCGACCGCATCGTGTCGATCGGGGCTTTCGAGCACTTCGGCCGCCAACGCTGGGGCCTCTTCTTCAAGATGGCCTACCAAGTGCTGCCGGCCGACGGCATCATGCTGCTGCACACCATCACGCGTCCCACCTTCAAAGTCGCCAGGGCGCAGGGCACTCCGTTGACCCGCGAGGTTGTGCACTTCACCCAGTTCATCTTGGCCGAGATCTTCCCGGGCGGCTGGCTGCCGACGATCCCGTCGGTTGAAGAGCACGCGGAGGCGGCCGGTTTCAAGATGACGCGGAACCAGTCATTGCAGCTGCATTACGCAAGGACCCTCGAAACGTGGGCTGCCGCGCTGGAGGCCAACAAGGACAAGGCCATCGCCCTCCAGTCGCAAGAGGTCTACGACCGCTACATGAAGTACCTGACCGGCTGCGCCCAGCTGTTCCGCCAGGGCTACACCAACATCAACCAGTTCACGCTGGAAAAGTAACCGGGGCTCGTCGCCGGCCCCCGGCCACCGCCCGCCCGCGTGCCGAAAAGGGCCGCTACTTCGTCAGGGTGAACTGACCAACGTTGCTGATGCCTTTGCGGAAGAAGTTCTCGCACCCAGTCAAATAGTGCATATAGCGGTCGTAGACCTCTTGCGACTGGAGGGCGATCGCCTTCTCCCGGTTGGCCTCCAGATTGGCGGCCCAGATATTAAGCGTCCGCTCGTAATGCTCACGCAGCAATTGCACCTTTTCGACCGAGAACCCCGCGACGTCCGCGCGCTCGAGAATGTCTTCTCGCGTCGGCAACTGCCCGCCCGGGAAAATCTCAGTGGCGATGAATCGTGTGAATCGCACGTCGCTCATCGTCAGCGTGATGCCGCGCTCATGCATCTGTTTCTGGGAGTGCCCCAAAATTGTGTGCAACAGCATCCTGCCATCGTCGGGAAGGATGTCGTGCGCGCGTTCAAAAAACGCGGGCCAACGTTCCGCCTTGAACGCTTCAAACGCGCCAATCGTGACAATCCGGTCGACCTTGTCGTTGAACTCTTCCCAGCCCTGCAACCGCAGCTCGACCTTGCGTTGGGTGGGGATCGCGGCCAGCTTGGCCGTGCTGTACTCAAACTGGTTGCGGCTGAGCGTAATTCCGATGACGTTGACGTCGAATTTCTTGATCGCACGCTGCAGCGCTCCGCCCCAACCGCAACCGATGTCGAGCAATGTCATCCCGGGCTCGAGGTTGAGCTTTCCCAGCGCCAGGTCGAACTTCGCGTTTTGCGCTTCCTCGAGGGTCATATCGTCGCGCTCGAAATAAGCGCAGGTATAGCCCATCGTCGGGTCTAGGAATAATGCGAAAAACTCATCCGAAATGTCGTAGATCGACTGCGATTCTTCGTAATAGGGCTTCAACTGAGCCATGCGCTGCGGGTGCCTCTCGTTTGATTGATCGCCAGCATGATATCCGATTCACACGGACGGCTGCCACACGGGCCATCCCGGGCGGGTCGGCGCCGGACGCCCGTCGGGGTCAGTACGTGTAGAAACCCTGACCCGATTTTTTGCCCAGCCGCCCCGCCTCCACCATGCGCAGCAACAGCGGCGGCGGACCGTAGTGCGGCTCCTTGAATTCCTCGAACAGCTTGTCCGCGATCAGTTTGAGGGTATCCAGGCCGACGAGGTCGGACAGCCGCAGCGGGCCCATGGGGTGCGATAGCCCTGCGACAACGGCCTTGTCGACGTCCTCGACGGTGGCGAAGCCGCCCTCGACCATCCGGATCGCCGACAGCAGATACGGCACCAGTAGCGCGTTCACCACGAAGCCGGACCGGTCGGCGCAACGCACCACCTGCTTGCCCAGCACCGCGCTTGCGAATTGCTCGGTTCGAGCGGCGGCGGCTTCGTCGGTGACCAGCGTGCACACCAGCTCCACCAGCGGCAACACCGGGACCGGATTGAAGAAGTGCAGGCCCAGCACGCGCCCCGGGTTCTTGGTGGCCGCGGCGATCTTCATGATCGGGATGCTGGAAGTGTTGGACGCCAGCACCGCGTCGGGATCGGTGACGACCCGGTCGAGTTCGGCGAAGATCTGCGTCTTGACGGCCTCATCCTCGACGATGGCCTCGATCACCAGTTGCCGGTCGGCCAGGTCGTTCAGGTCCGTGGTGAAGGTCAGCTGGCTCAGTGCGCGGTCGCGTTCCCGCTCGGTCACCTTGCCCGCGCTGACCCCGCGCTCCAACGACTTCACCATGCGGTTGCGTCCCGCCGTGATCAGCGCCTCGGTGGGCTCGTACACCGTCACGCCGATACCGGCGCGCAGGGCGACCTCGGCGATACCGGAGCCCATCTGCCCGGCCCCGACAACCCCTACCCGCTGGATCGTTGTATCGCTCATTTCTAGTTCCTCCTCAAATGCGCGAACAGACGCAGAATCGCATCAACTGGGCTGCAGCAGTGCGATTCTGCGTCTGGTCGGCAGACTAACTCAGTGGAACTGGCCCTCTTCGGTGGAGCCGGTCAACGCGGTGGTCGACGAGTCCGGGTCCACCGTGGTGGCGATGCGGTCGAAGTAACCGGCACCGACCTCGCGCTGGTGCTTGGTCGCGGTGTAGCCCCGCTCCTCGGCGGCGAACTCGCGCTCCTGCAGGTCGACGTAGGCACTCATCTGGTTGCGGGCGTAGCCGTAGGCCAGATCGAACATCGAGTAGTTCAGCGCGTGGAAGCCGGCCAGCGTGATGAACTGGAACTTGAATCCCATTGCCGCAAGCTCCTTTTGGAACTTCGCGATGGTGCCATCGTCGAGGTGCTGCTTCCAGTTGAACGACGGCGAGCAGTTGTAGGCCAGCATCTGGTCGGGGTGCTCGGCCTTGACCGCCTCGGAGAACTTCTTGGCCACCTCGAGGTCCGGGGTACCGGTCTCCATCCAGATCAGGTCGGCGAACGGCGCGTAAGCCTTCGCCCGCGCGATGCAGGGCTCGATGCCGTTCTTGGTCCGGTAGAAGCCTTCGCGGGTGCGCTCGCCGGTGATGAACGGCTGGTCGCGCTCGTCGACGTCGGACGTGATGAGGGTGGCCGCTTCGGCATCGGTGCGGGCGATCACGACGGTCGGCACGCCGCAGACGTCGGCAGCCAGTCGGGCCGAGGTGAGCGTGCGGATGTGCTGCTGGGTCGGGATCAGGACCTTGCCACCCAGGTGGCCACACTTCTTCTCCGACGCCAGCTGGTCCTCCCAGTGCGTGCCCGCGACGCCGGCGGCGATCATGGCCTTCTGCAGCTCGAAGACGTTCAGGGCGCCACCGAAGCCGGCCTCACCGTCGGCGACGATCGGCGCGAGCCAGTTCTCCACCGACCGGTCGCCCTCGACCTTGGCGATCTGGTCGGCGCGCTGCAGCGCGTTGTTGATCCGGCGAACCACCTGCGGCACCGAGTTCGCCGGGTACAGGCTCTGGTCGGGGTAGGTGTGGCCGGACAGGTTGGCGTCGCCGGCGACCTGCCAGCCCGACAGGTAGATGGCCTTGAGGCCGGCACGCACCTGCTGGACGGCCTGGTTGCCGGTCAGGGCGCCGAGCGCGTTGACCCACTCCAGGTCGTGCAGCTCATCCCACAGCACCTCGGCGCCGCGGCGGGCCAGGGTGTGCTCCTCGACGACGCTGCCTTGCAGGGCGACGACGTCCTTCGCGGAGTAGGTACGGGTAACGTCCTTCCAGCGCGGATTGGTGTCCCAGTCTTGCTGGACGAGCTCGGCGCTCTTGGGGGTGCCAACGACGGACATTTGGGCTTGCTCCTTTAACGGTCTTCATTGCTGAGTTTCTGACGCCAACCGCCGTGCGGCGGTAGCTGGCGGCTCAACTTCACTGGCGTGCTAACTCGACGATGGCACAGCTCGTTGACGCCGGTCCACCCATTTCAATTGCCAATTTCGGCAACGACTTCCCGCGATTTTGCGAATCTTGCAAAGGTCGACTTTTACTGAACCGTTTCAGAAACTACCGATCAGTAACCGCAAAGCCGCAGGTGAACCGGCAATTAACCGGGACGCTTGTCCGGTTAGAGGGCGAAGATCGCGGCGACGGCTTTCGTCTCGTCGCCGACGGCATATGTGAGCGTTGTAACAGCGCGGTCGACCAGCCCGGGACCGAATTGATCGGTAGAGCCGGCCGGGTGCACATGCGAGATGATCTCCAGCTTGTCGCCCAGCGCGACCGGCGCCTCGTGTTCGATCGTGGTGCGCAGGGGTCCCCCCAACAGTTCCCGGTGCGACGCCAGGTAGTCCTCGATCACGCTCCAGTACACCGAGTTGTTCATGTGGTCGAACAAGTCGATGTCGGTCACGCGGACCGGGAACTCGTGGATTTCGGAGGCGTCGTCACGGCTGCCCGGCTTCAAATAGCCCTTCCAGCGCAGCCGATCGACAGAGGTGGTCTTGTGCAAACCCTCGAGGAAGTCGTCGGCGATGCGCGACGGCATCTCGGTTTCCTTGTTGACGTGGATCCAGAAGGCCTCGGATTCGATCAGGCCGCCCTTGCGCCCGTCGACGCGAACCCGCATCTCACACCACCGGTTGGAGCTACCCGAGCACCATCTCCGCAGCCGAAGCATGTCCTGGAACTCGATCGGGCGGATCAGGTCGACCATGGTGCGTCGGACGATCCACAGCGGGTGCGTCTCCTCGAAACCCAGCTCGCGCAGCTGGTCCTGGCCGATGTCCTGGATGTGCCGGCAGGCCGCGTCCAGGCGCAATCGGCCCGTGCGGTCGATATCGGCGACGCGCAGCGGCCATTCGCGATCGAATACATCGGGGTGACCGTCGGGCACCGGCATCAATATTTTGTCCAGGCTCACGGCTTCGCTCCCCGTTTCCTCCTCGTCGGTACCCCAGGTTAACCCCGGGGCCCGATGCGAATGATGCCAAATCGCATCTCTGAAACGCCAATCGCGATCGAACGGACCAGCCATGCAAACTCTGCGAACGCCGTCTTCGCAGCCACGAGTACGCTCTGTCAGGTGCCCAAAACGTTCGTCGGCTCCCGCGTTCGCCAGCTGCGCAACGAGCGCGGGTTCAGTCAGGCCGCATTGGCTCAGATGCTGGAGATCTCGCCGAGCTATCTCAACCAGATCGAGCACGACGTTCGCCCCTTGACGGTGGCCGTGCTGCTCCGGATCACCGAGGTGTTCGGGGTGGACGCGACCTTCTTCGCGCCTCAGGACGACACCCGGCTGGTCGCCGAGCTGCGTGAGGTGACAATGGACCGCGACCTGGACATCGACGTCGACCCGACCGAAGTGGCCGAGATGGTCGGCGCGCATCCCGCCCTGGCCCGCGCGGTGGTCAACCTGCACCGGCGCTACCGCATCACCACCGCGCAGTTGGCTGCCGCCACCGAGGATCGTTTCTCCGACGGCAGTGGCAGCGGATCGATCACCATGCCCCACGAAGAAGTGCGCGACTACTTCTACCAACGCCAGAACTACCTGCACGAGCTGGACACCGCCGCCGAAGACCTCACCATCCAGATGCGGTTGCACCACGGCGACCTGGCCCGCGAGCTGACCCGCCGGCTCACCGAGGTGCACGGGGTGCACATCACCAGGCGCATCGACCTCGGGGACACCGTGCTGCACCGCTACGACCCCCAGACCAAGACGCTGGAAATCGGCAATCACCTCGCCGCGGGTCAGCAGGTGTTCAAGATGGCGGCCGAATTGGCCTACCTCGAGTTCGGCGACCTGATCGACAACTTGGTTGCCGACGGCAAGTTCACCAGCGAGGAGTCGCACACGCTGGCCCGGCTGGGGCTGGCCAATTACTTCGCCGCCGCCGCGGTGCTGCCCTACCGCCAGTTTCACGACGTCGCCGAGAATTTCCGCTACGACGTTGAGCGGTTGTCGTCCTTCTACTCCGTGAGTTACGAGACCATCGCGCACCGGCTCTCGACGTTGCAACGGCCGGCAATGCGGGGGGTGCCGTTCTCCTTCGTCCGGGTAGACCGGGCCGGCAACATGTCAAAACGACAGTCGGCCACCGGTTTTCACTTCTCCTCGAGTGGCGGCACCTGCCCGCTGTGGAACGTCTACGAAACGTTTGCCAACCCCGGCAAGATCCTGGTGCAGATCGCCCAGATGCCCGACGGCCGCAGCTACATGTGGGTGGCGCGCACCGTGGAGCGCCGCGCCGCACGGTATGGTCAGCCCGGTAAAACCTTCGCGATCGGGCTGGGCTGCGAGCTTCGGCACGCCCACCGGCTCGTCTACTCGGAAGGACTCGACTTGTCGGGGGACCCGATTGCAGCCACACCGATCGGCGCGGGATGTCGTGTCTGCGAACGCGACAACTGCCCGCAGCGTGCGTTCCCGGCGTTGGGACGCGCGCTCGATCTCGACGAGCACCGCAGCACCGTGTCCCCGTATCTGGTGAAGCAACCGTGACCGCGGCCGGCGACGGACACGTCGGTCGCATCCCGTCCGGACGGTTCCGCGAGCTCGGACCGGTCAACTGGGTGCTGGCGAAGTTGGCCGCACGCACGGTTCGGGCACCCGAAATGCATCTGTTCACCACGCTCGGTCAACGCCAAGCGCTGTTTTGGGCGTGGTCGATCTATGGCGGCCGGCTGCTGCGGGGCCGGCTGCCGGCGCCCGACACCGAGTTGGTGATCCTGCGCGTCGCACACTTGCGGTCTTGCGAATACGAGCTGCAGCACCATCGCCGGATGGCACGCCAACGAGGTCTGGACGCGCACACGCAGGCCACGATTTTCGCTTGGCCGAACGCCCCGGAAGGCGACGGACCCCAGAAAGTACTGAGCGCCCGCCAACAGGCCCTGCTGACGGCGACGGACGAGTTGATCAAGGACCGCACGATCACCGGCGCGACCTGGGAGCGGCTGGCAACCCACCTGGATCGGCGTCAGCTCATCGAATTCTGCCTGCTTGCAACCCAATACGACGGGCTGGCCGCGACGATAACCGCGCTCAACATCCCGTTGGACAACCCGCGCTAGCTAAAAGTAGACGTCGGCCAGCACGGCCAACGTCAGCACGACGGGCAGTATCGGCAGCCCGAAGCCAAACCCCGACCACAGATACTTCCTGCGCCGGCGCAACAATGCCGCCCAAACCAACGCACCGACCGCCAGCACCGCCGATAGGAGCAACACCGTCGGGGCCCATTGGCCCACCGCCGCATTGTCGTCGGCGATCGAAAAGGCCAGCAACCACAGGACGTAACCCGCGGCGACCCCGCCGATGGCGCCCATAACGGTGTCGCTGCGAATCATGGACAGCTCAGAAGTTGATCATGTGGCCGATAAGGCCGTGGAAGCATTCCTGCAGCGCCTCCGACATGGTCGGGTGCGTGTGCACGTTGCGGGCCAGCTCGTTGGCGGTCAGGTCCCATTTCTGCGCCAGCGTCAGCTCGGGCAGCAGCTCGGACACGTCATGGCCGACCAGGTGCCCGCCCAGCAGCTCGCCGTACCTGGCGTCGGCGACCAGCTTGACGAAGCCGCTGGGGTCGCCCACGCCGTGCGCCTTGGCGTTGGCGGTGAACGGAAACTTGGCGACCACGACGTCGTAGCCTTCGTCCCGGGCTTGCTCCTCGGTGAGCCCGAAGCTGGCGACGTTGGGCTGGCAGAACGTCGCGCGCGGCAGCATCCGGTAGTCGCCGAGCGCCAAAGTCTCTGCGCCGGCAATCGTTTCGGCCGCCACGACGCCCTGGGCCTCGGCGACATGGGCCAACTGCAGCAGCCCCGTGACGTCGCCGATGGCGTAGATGTGGTCGACGTTGGTGCGCATGTAATCGGTGATGCCGATCGCCTTGCGGTCGGTCAGCGCGACCCCTGCCTTGTCCAGGCCGTAGCCCTCGACGTTGGGCGCAAAGCCGATCGCCTGCAACACCTTTTCGGCCTTGAGGTCCTCGGACTTGCCGTCCTTGCTGACGGTCACCGTGACCACCGAACCGTCGTCGTTGATGGCGTCAACCTTGGTGCCGGTCAGAACCTTGACGCCCAGCTTTTTGAACTGCTTCTCGATCTCCTTGGACACCTCGGCGTCCTCGTTGGGCAGCGCCCGCGGCAAGAACTCGACGATGGTGACGTCGACGCCATAGTTCTTCAGCACGTAGCCGAACTCCATGCCGATCGCCCCGGCGCCGGCGATGATGATCGACTCCGGCAACTCGCGGGACATGATCTGTTCTTCGTAGGTGACCACGTTGGACGACAGTGACGTCCCGGGAACCAGCCGCGTACTGCTGCCCGTCGCGATGATGATGTTGTCGAACGTGACGCTTTCGGTGCCGCCGTCGTTGAGATCGACCGACAGTGTCTTGGGGTCGGTGAATCGGCCGTACCCGTGAATCTCGGTGATCTTGTTCTTTTTCATCAGGAAGTGCACGCCGGCGACGCGGCCCTCGGCCACTTTGCGGCTGCGGTCGAAGGCGATCCCGTAATCGAAGGTCGCCTCGCCGCTGATGCCAAAAGCCTTGGCCTCTTTGGTGAAGATGTGGGCGAGCTCGGCGTTGCGCAACAACGCCTTGGACGGGATGCAGCCGACGTTCAGGCAGACCCCGCCCCAGTACTTCGGTTCGACGACCGCGGTGTTCAGGCCGAGCTGCGCGGCGCGAATAGCTGCGACATATCCGCCGGGGCCGGCCCCGAGGACGACGACGTCATAGTGAGTCACGAGCCCACACTAATGCGTGGTCCCCACCCCTAGTGCGCCGAGTGTGGGCCCTAAGTATGCGAACTTCCCTGAATTCGTCCCTAGGCCCCACGCTCGGCTATGACCTAGTACGGAATGAGGCCGATCAGGCAGTGGCCCGTGCGCGTGCAGTAGTAATAGCCGTACAGGGGTGCCGCGGCGGCGAGCGAGGCAAATGGCCCCGACATCACCGCGAGCGACAGCGCCGAGAGCAGCGGCCGGCCCTCGATCATCGCCAACAGCACGCCACCCACGGCGCACGCCGCGACGTAGACCAAGGCTCCGAACACCGCCGGCGTCTTGTCGATCGAGTGATACCACCAATAGAAGAGCCCCAGCCCGACCACGGCCACCGCGATCCACACGCCGAGGAGCGCCAGGGCCAGCTGCCACCACTTCAGGTAGAGGTAGCGACCGGGAACGGTGACCGACTGCACCGGCACGCCGGCAGCTTCGGCTGCCACATCCTGCGTCTCGGGCGGCGGCTCGGGCGGCGGCTCGGCAGGCTTCTCCGGCTCGGCGGCAACGGGAACCGGCTGCGACCCGGTGTCGTCAAAATCCGGGACCCAGGAGTGCGTGCCGGTGTCGTCGTCAGCCACCGGACGCCACCCGCAGAACGCAGAGCACCCCGAACCAACCCGGCGCGAGCGACAGGATGAACGCGCCCAGCGTGGTGACCCATCGACGCCCCGAAAACAGGACCGTCACCAGCCCCGCGACGCTGGGAATCCCGACCACCAACGCAAGCGCGATGTCCGGGCGGGTCCTCGCATGGACCGCCACGGCGAACGCGAGCCCGGCCAAAAACCCGACCGCGCAACCGATCAGCATCGCGCCGGCCAGCAGCCACGGACGTGGAAGCGGGATCACCGAGGGGCCACCACCGGACCGCGTACCGCCGGGCGTTCGCCGCGCTCGTAGGCGGCGCCGGTGATTACGGGCGTGGCCCGCACCTGGGCCTGCTCTTCGTCGGTGAAGACGCGGCCGCGACTGAGAAACCGCACGCCCTCCGGTGCCTCCAGGCTGAACCCGCCGCCGCGGCCCGGCACCACGTCGATGATCAGCTGGGTGTGCCTCCAAGCCTGGTACTGCGGGCCCGAAATCCACACCGGCACCCCGTCATCAATGTCGAGCACGCCGAGCAACACGTCGCGGTCACCGACCAGGAACTCGCCGCGCGGGTAGCACATCGGCGACGACCCGTCGCAGCAGCCGCCCGATTGGTGGAACATCACCGGGCCGTGACGCTCCTGCAGTCGCGCTAACAGCTCGGCGGCCGCGGCCGTGATCACCACGCCCGGTGGAGCGCTCGCGACCATCAGAAAAGACCGAGCGCCTTGTCGGAGTAGGACACCAGCAGGTTCTTCGTCTGCTGGTAATGCTCCAGCGCCATCTTGTGGCCCTCGCGGCCGAAGCCGGACTGCTTGTAACCGCCGAAGGCCGAGTGTGGCGGATACACGTGGTAGCAGTTGACCCACACGCGGCCCGCCTGGATGTCGCGGCCGGCCCGGTAGGCGGTGTTGCCGTCGCGGCTCCACACGCCCGCGCCCAAACCGTAGAGGGTGTCGTTGGCGATGCCCATCGCGTCGTCGTAGTCACGGAACGGCGTTACGGCGACGACCGGACCGAAGATTTCCTCTTGGAAGATCCGCATTTTGTTGTTGCCGCTGAAGATGGTCGGCTGCATGTAGTAGCCGCCGGACAGGTCACCGCCCAGCTCGGCGCGCTCGCCGCCGGTGATGATCTTTGCGCCCTCGCCCTTGCCGATTTCGATGTAGGACAACACCTTTTCCAGCTGGTCGTTGGAGGCCTGAGATCCCAGCATCGTCTCGGAGTCCAGCGGGTCGCCCTGCCGGACCGCCTTGGTCCGGATCGCCGCCAGTTCCAGGAACTCGTCGTAGATGTCGGACTGGATCAGGCTGCGCGACGGGCAAGTGCAGACCTCGCCCTGATTGAGGGCGAACATGGTGAAGCCCTCCAGCGCCTTGTCCTGGAAGTCGTCGCCCGCGGCCATCACGTCGGAGAAGAAGATGTTGGGGCTCTTGCCGCCCAGTTCCAGGGTGACCGGGATGAGGTTCTGCGAGGCGTACTGCATGATCAGTCGCCCGGTGGTGGTCTCCCCGGTGAATGCGACCTTGGCGATCCGGTTGTTGGACGCCAGCGGCTTGCCGGCCTCGGCACCGAACCCGTTGACGATGTTGACCACCCCGGCCGGCAGCACGTCGCCGATCAGCGACATCAGGTAAAGGATCGACGCCGGGGTTTGCTCGGCCGGTTTCAGCACCACCGCGTTGCCGGCGGCCAGCGCCGGCGCCAGTTTCCAGGCGCCCATCAGGATCGGGAAGTTCCACGGAATGATCTGCCCCACCACCCCGAGCGGCTCGTGGAAGTGGTAGGCGACGGTGTCCTCGTCGATCTGCGACAGCGCACCCTCCTGGGCGCGGATCGCCGCCGCGAAATACCGGAAGTGGTCCGCCGCCAGCGGGATGTCGGCGGCCAGCGCCTCGCGGATCGGTTTGCCGTTGTCCCAGGTTTCGGCCACCGCCAGCGCGGGTTTGTTCTCCTCGATCCGGTCGGCGATCTTGTTCAGGATCGCCGCCCGCTCGGTGGGCGAGGTCTTGCCCCACGCCGGCGCGGCGGCGTGCGCGGCGTCGAGCGCCTTTTCGATATCGGCCTCGTCGGAACGGGCCACCTCGCAGAACGTCTGGCCGGTCACCGGCGTGGCGTTCTCGAAATACCGGCCGCGCACCGGCGCCACCCACTCGCCCCCGATGAAGTTCTCGTACCGGGATTCATATGACATCAATGCCCCGGCAGAACCTGGACGTGCGAAAACAGTCATGGGTTCAGCTCCTTTGTCCTTTGCGTGACAAGGCTCACAGTACGCTGCAGTCACCCCGAAGAGTCGGGGTCAGAGGTTGCGGAATCGGCGGGAGTAAGCATGCCCGAGAGCAATACGGCAGAGGAATCCCTGCGTCACTGGACCGCGGTCGCGCCCGCCTGGGACAAGTATCGAGACCGCCTGTTCGAGGACGCGCGCTCGGTGTCGGACTGGCTCGTCGAGCGGGTCGACCCGCAGCCGGGCCAGACCTTGTTGGAGCTGACGGCGGGCCCCGGCGAGACCGGCTTCCTCGCCGCCGCGCGACTCGGTTCGACCGGCCGCCTCATCAGCAGTGATTTCGCGCCCGCGATGGTGGCGGCGGCTCGTCGCGTGGCCAGCGAGCGGGGTTTCGATAACGTCGAGTGCCGCGTCATCGACGCGCACCAGATCGACCTGCCTGACGGCAGCGTTGACGGGGTGCTGTCGAGGTTCGGGTTGATGTTGGTGCCTGAGCAGGAACGGGCGATCGCGGAGATCCGACGGGTGCTGCGGCAGGGCGGCCGGTGCGCCTTTGCGACGTGGGGACCGCCGGAGAGCAACCCGTGGATCTTCCAAATCGTGTTGGCGCTGCTGCAAAACGGCTTCGCACCGCCCGGAGACGCCTTCGCTCCGGGAGGGATCTTCTCGCTCTCGACCCCGGAGCGCCATCGTGCCCTCGCCACCGCCGGGGGTTTCTCGGACGTCACGGTCGAACAGCTGACCGGCGTCATGCGGTTCGACAGCCTGGACGACCACTGGTCGTATGTCGCCGCGATCGCGGGGCCCCTTGCAGAACTGCTGGGCTCACTGGACACCGGGCAAAGCCAAGCCGTCCGCACGACCCTTGAGCCTTCGCTGGCGCCCTACGAACGCGGCGGCACGCTCGAACTCCCATGGACGGCCATCGTCACGCGGGCGTCATGACCGACGATCAGTATCTGTGGCTCGAGGACGTTGGCGGTGACGAAGCCCTGGATTGGGTCCGCGCCCGCAACGAGCCGACGCTGGCGGAATTCCGCGATGCGCAGTTCGAGCGAATGCGCACCGAGGCGCTCGAGGTGCTCGACACCGATGCCCGAATCCCCTACGTGGTCCGCCGCGGCGAGTACCTCTATAACTTCTGGCGCGATGCCGCCAACCCGCGCGGGCTGTGGCGTCGCACCACCTTGGACAGCTACCGCACCGACTCTCCGGAATGGGACGTGCTGATCGACGTCGACGCGTTGGGCCGCGCCGACGACGAGAAGTGGGTATGGGCGGGTGCGACCGTCATCGAGCCAGAGTTCACCCGCGCCCTGGTCAATCTCTCGCGGGGGGGCTCGGATGCGGCAATTGTGCGTGAATTCGACATGGAAACAAGAGAATTCATGCGTGACGGGTTCGAGCTGCCGGAGGCCAAATCGCAGATCGGCTGGGAGGACCCCGATACCGTCCTGGTGGGCACCGACTTCGGGGACGGCTCACTCACCGAATCCGGCTACCCACGGATCGTCAAGCGATGGCGTCGGGGCACACCACTGAGCGACGCGGAAACGCTCTTCGAGGGGGCACACACCGACGTCAGTGCGACCGGCTATGCGGATCGGACGCCAGGGTTCGAGCGCACGTTTGTAGGCCGCTCGCTCGACTTCTGGAACAGGGAGAGATGGGAGCTGCGCGGCTCGGAACTGATCCGCATCGAGGTGCCCACCGACCTCAGCAGCATGCTGGTTCACCGCGAGTGGCTGTTGATCGACCTGCGGACCGACTGGTCCGTCGGCGCCACCACCTACCGCGCCGGCTCCTTGCTGGCCGCAAACTATGACGAATTCCTCGCCGGTACAAGGGAATTGCAGATCATATTCGCACCCGATGAGCATACCTGCCTGCACCAGTACGCATGGACGCGGGACCGGCTCCTGCTCGTCACACTCGCCGATGTGGCCAGCCGGGTCGAGATCGTCACGCCGGGCAGCTGGAAGCGCGAACCGGTATCGGGTATTCCGGCAGCGACCAACACTGTGATCGTTGCCGCCGACGACACCGGCGACGAATTCTTTCTGGACTCCAGCGGATTCGACAATCCTTCCCGACTACTGCGCGGCACCGATGGTGGCGCGCCGGAACAGATCAAGTCCGCACCGGCCTTTTTCGACGCCGAAAACCTTGATGTGCAGCAATATTTCGCCACCTCCGACGATGGCACGTCGATTCCGTACTTTGTGGTGCGGCCCAGAGGAGCCAACGGTCCCGGCCCGACGTTGTTGGGCGGCTACGGCGGATTCGAAACGTCCCTGACACCCGGGTACAGCGGCGTGGTGGGTCGGCTGTGGCTGTCCCGCGGAGGCACTTACGCGCTGGCGAATATTCGCGGCGGCGGCGAGTACGGGCCTGGCTGGCACACCCAGGCAATGCGCGAAGGCCGGCACCAGGTGGCCGAGGACTTTGCCGCGGTGGCAACCGATTTGGTGAGTCGCGGCATCACTACCGTGGAGCAACTCGGCGCTCAGGGTGGAAGCAACGGCGGGCTGCTGATGGGCATCATGCTCACCAAGTATCCCGAGAAGTTCGGCGCGCTGGTCTGCGACGTGCCGCTGCTGGACATGAAGCGTTACCACCTGCTGCTGGCCGGGGCCTCGTGGGTGGCAGAGTACGGCGATCCGGACAACCCCGACGACTGGGAATTCATCTCCGAATACTCGCCGTACCAAAACATTTCGGCGACCCGTGACTACCCGCCGGTGCTGATGACCACGTCCACCCGCGACGACCGGGTACATCCGGGCCATGCCCGCAAGATGACGGCGGCGCTTGTGGCCGCGGGCCACCGCGTCTGGTACTACGAGAACATCGAGGGCGGCCACGCCGGCGCGGCGGACAATGAACAAATCGCGTTCAAGTCGGCGCTGAGCTATTCGTTCCTGTGGCGGACGCTGGGAGGCCAAGCGTGAAGATCCTCGACATCATCGAACTCGGCTTAGTGATTGCCGGTCTGATCCTGATCATTGCCGGTTGGGCGCAGGCCCGTTATCGCTTCATCACCGAGCGCCGCAAGGCCCGGTACTTCTACTGGGGCACCTCGGCTCTCGGCATCGTCTTTTTTGGCTTCGGGACGGGGAAACTCTGGCCGAACGCCGTCATCACGACGTTGATCTTCACCGCTCTCGTCGTGGGATCGGCCTACTTCACAACGCCTTATCTGAAGATCGGCGACCAGATCTACGCATCGTCTCCGGAAAATCGCGAACCCGACCCTCCCGTCGAGGAGCGCTAGCCCACACTGGGGCTATGCCCGAGTTCGAGACCCTGCTCTACACGACCGCCGGCCCCGTCGCCACCATCACGTTGAACCGCCCGGAGCACCTCAACACGATCGTCCCGCCCATGCCCGACGAGATCGAGGCGGCCCTGGGGCTGGCCGAGCGGGACCAGGACATCAAGGTCGTCGTGCTGCGCGGCGCCGGGCGCGCCTTCTCCGCCGGCTACGACTTCGGCGGCGGCTTCCAGCACTGGGGCGACGCCATGATGACCGACGGGAAGTGGGATCCGGGCAAGGATTTCGCGATGATCACCGCCCGCGAGACGGGGCCGACGCAGAAGTTCATGGCCATCTGGCGGGCGTCCAAACCGGTGATCGCGCAGGTGCACGGCTGGTGTGTCGGCGGCGGCAGCGACTACGCGCTGTGCGCCGACATCGTCATCGCCAGCAACGACGCCGTGATCGGCACCCCGTACAGCCGGATGTGGGGGGCCTATCTGACCGGCATGTGGCTTTACCGGCTGAGCCTGGCCAAGGTCAAGTGGCACTCGTTGACGGGCCGGCCGCTGACCGGCGTCCAGGCCGCCGAAGTCGAGCTGATCAACGAGGCGGTGCCCTTCGAGCGCTTGGAGGCTCGCGTCGCCGAGATCGCCGCCGAGCTGGCGCAAATCCCGTTGTCGCAATTGCGGGCGCAGAAGCTGATCGTCAACCAGGCCTACGAGAACATGGGCCTGGCGTCCACGCAGACGCTGGGCGGCATCCTTGACGGCCTGATGCGCAACACCCCGGAAGCGCTCGACTTCATCGGCACCGCCCAAACCCAGGGCGTGCGCGCGGCGGTCGAGCGCCGCGACGGCCCATTCGGCGACTACAGCCAGGCCCCGCCGGAGCTCCGGCCGGATCCCAAGCACGTCATCGTGCCTGATGGTGACGGATAGTGAGATGGGCTACGAATTCGCCTCCGGCCGGAAAAGGTGCTACGGTAACATTTATGTCTCGGCTGAGTTCCAGCCTGCGCGCAGGCGTCGTTTTTATCGCTCTTCTACTGACTCTGGGCTTCGCCGCCGCGGCCTTCCCCAAGACCGCCGCGGCCGATTCCACGGAAGACTTCCCGATCCCGCGGCGCATGATCGCGACCACCTGCGACGCCGAGCAGATACTGGCGGCCACCAGGGACACCAGTCCGATCTACTACCAGCGCTACATGATCGACTTCAACAACCACCCGAACGTTCAGCAGGCAACGATCGATAAGGCGCACTGGTTTTTCTCGCTGTCATCGGCGGACCGCAGGGACTATTCCGAGAACTTCTATGCGGCCCAAGCCGATCCGCTGTGGCTGGCCTGGCCCAACCACATGAAGATCTTCTTCAACAACAAGGGCGTCGTCGCCAAGTCCACCGACGCGTGCGAGCAGTACCCCAAGGGCGACATGTCGGTGTGGAACTGGGCCTAGCCCACGCCTGGGCGCCGCGCCCGCGGGTCTCGCTGCGCCTGTGGATTGACCCTGGCCTTTGTCCGCCGGCGAGTTTAAGATCTGCGATTGGCGGGTATCGCTTAGTTCCCGATTAAGGGTACAAATCAATACCTTTTGAACGGTTTTCGGCGTCTATTCCTAACGACCCGCCACGGAATGGTTGCCGGTAATCCGAGTCTGTTCGACCACTGCTCAACCAGGACTCACCATGCACATCAACGCCATTGGTATTGGGACAACGGCCGGCTCATGCCGGGATACTGCGCCGCGGTGAGAACACGATGACCACTGTGGACCCCCAGTCGGCGATTCCGGACGCGCTGGCCGCACTCGACTGGCTGGAGATCACCTGCCAGTCCGAAGCCGGCTGCACGAACCGGGCAACGCACGTCGTGTACCGGCACGCCGTGGACGAATGCAACCGGCCGAACCTCGACCCGTCGGGAAACATCGTCGACATCCTGTGCGTCGGCTGCGTGCGTAGCCTCAAGGCCCAACTCCTGCAGCAGGTGGATCGGATCGCCCGTTGCCCGGGCGGCTACTGCCTCACGTGCGGTGCGCCGTTGCACCAGCTGAGCGACGTCATGCGCAAAATGGTTCAGCTGCGCAGCTACGCCTGACCGCCGCGCCCGGGCCCAGCGGCCCGAATCACCGTCAGTAGTGTGGTGCGCTCACCGGCAAGCGATCGGTGTCCCCCGACCCGGAGTCCGGCCCGTCCGGCGGCGGCAGCATCAGGGCCCGAACCGCCGAACGAGGTCCGTACGGCTGAAGCATCTGACTGGCGGGACGGGTGCGCACCTGTTGCGGCCACCAGAACCAACGTCCCATCAGCGCGGCGATGGACGGCATCATGAACGAGCGCACGATCAGGGTGTCGAACAACAGACCCAGACCGATGGTGGTGCCGACCTGCCCGGTGACCTTCAGATCGCTGAAGATGAAGGACGACATGGTGGCCGCGAATACCAGACCCGCGGACGTCACCACCGCGCCGGTGCCGGCCATCGAGCGGACGATTCCGGTCTTCAAACCGGCACCGATTTCCTCTTTGAAACGGGAAACCAGCAACAGGTTGTAGTCGGATCCCACGGCGAGCAACAAGATGACGGACATCGCCAGCACCATCCAGTGCAGTTTGAAGCCAAGGATGTCCTGCCACATCAGCACGGAGAGCCCGAACGAGGCACCCAACGAAATCAGCACCGTCCCCGATTTGGTCGCTGTCGCCCTGCGCGACGACGTTGACGCTGACCGAGGGAAGTGTGGTCATGACCGAGAGCGTCCAGGGCAGCGGCACATTGCTTGCTTGCCGCGGCTGGGCGTTGATGTCGAGGTAGTTGATGTTCGCCATCGTCCCGGGAGGCCCGTAGACCTCGTAGACCACGTGCTTGGGATTGAACGGCTTGATGTCGTCGGCCATCCCGCTGGTGATCGGGCGATTGTCGTGGACGCCAAAGATGCCGCGGAGCCGGAAGACGCAGAAACCCCCAACCGCGACCACCGCCACGATGACCAGCACGATCCATGCCTTCTTCGCCGCGGCGGCGACCGGAATCTTCGGCATCCAACCCCCTCCCGCTAACCGGGTGCCCGACCGCCCATTCGACTGACCGCGCCGCGACTTGGCCCTCGACGAAATCGCCGACCGCCGTTGGAATCCCGCTGGGTGGTTTGACTCGCTAAGTACATTAGCCGCCCCGGTAGCAGGGCGCTCGCCGTGATCCGGCCCCCCGCGCTGCGTCAGGTCGACATCGTTCTCCGCAGTGCGAGTTCGCCAAGCCATAGCACTTACACCTCCCTTTGCGCGCATGCGGATTCGGAGACCAGACCGACGCACGTCGCCGTGAGCACCCGGGTGAGAGCGGGCGCGAATTCGATGTTCCACTCGGGCGGGAGCGCGTCGGGTTCCTCGGCATAGGCGTCGGTGAGCCGCTTCGGCGGGTTGGCGATCTGCCAGAAAGCGGCGGCCAATGAGTACGCGGCGATCAGGATGTCAAAGGCGCCCGACCGGCCGAGCGCCGGCAGCGCGCGTTCGACCGCGTCGGCGAGCGCGGTCGCCGCGGCGGCAATCGTGCGCCTGATCTCGACGACCCTCTCGATGTCGACCTCGTGTTCGAGATGCAGGTGAAGGTTTGCCAGCAGATCACAAAACAGCGGGTCGGCCGCCAGCCCGTTGGCCAGCGTCTCGGCGGCCCGCGCCGGCGACATCGGACCAGGTTGACCGAGGTCCTCGCACACCTTGTTCGACCAGCGCTCCCAGCCTTCGGCGGCGAGGTGCAGCAGGACCTCTTTGTGCGAGGTGAAGTAGCGGCGCACCGCGGAATAGTGAATTCCGGCGCGACTGGCGACGGCGGTCAAGGTGACCGATGCGACGCCGGTCTCGAGTGCCAGCGAACGTGCGGCTTCGACCAGCGCCGCCGCACGTTGGCGCTTGTTCTCTTCCGTGCGGGCGCGCTGGAAGGCAAGTTGCGCCATCGGCAGAGGATAACGCACATTGTGTGATTTGTATAACGCACATCGCGTGATTTGCGGCCCTACCAGCTGCGCAATAGCTTCTGCTTACGCACGTGATATGCGTTACACTCCAGGCGCGCGGTCGACGGTTCCCGGCGCAGGCGACCAACCCAGCCTGTGATTTACTTAGGCAAGGCTTGGCTTCGTCAATACGGGGATCGATGTGCCGGGCAGACGGGCGCAGCGCGGCGATTCGCAGAAGTGCCAGACGGTGAAGGGGATTCCAATTTTCAAGGTGCTGTCGCGAACTTGGATTCCGCTGGTTATCTTGGCGGTGCTGGTGGTCGGCGGCTTCGTCGTGTACCGGGTCCATGGCTACTTCGGCTCGGAAAAGCGTGAATCGTATGCCGACAGCAACCTGCAAAACCCCAAGCCGTTCAACCCCAAGCGGATCGTGTACGAGGTCTTCGGCCCGCCCGGAACGGTCGCAGACATCAGCTATTTCGACGTCAACGGTGACCCGAAACGCGTCGACCGGGCGCCGCTGCCCTGGTCGGTGCATATCACCACCGACAAGGCGACGGTGATGGGAAATCTTGTGGCACAAGGCGATAGCGATACCATCGGGTGCCGCATCGTGGTAGACGACGTGGTCAAGGCCGAGAGAATTTCCAACGAGGTCAACGCCTACACCTTCTGTCTGGTGAAGTCCGCGTGAGTACCCAATTCGCCAACGCCGCGCCCGCCCACGCCGAACGACCATTCATCGCAAGGATGATCCACACCTTCGCGGTGCCGATCATCCTGTTCTGGGTGGGGATCGCCGTCCTCTTCAGCCTGTTCGTGCCATCCCTGGAAGTGGTCGGGCAGGAGCGGTCGGTGTCGCTGAGCCCTACGGACGCACCGTCGTTCGTGGCGATGAAACGCATCGGCCAGGCCTTCAACGAAGGAAACACCGACAGTTCGGCGATGATCGTGTTGGAGGGTGACCAGCCCCTCGGCGACGACGCCCACAAGTTCTACAACGCCATGATCAGCAGGCTGCGCGAAGACAAGGTGCACGTGCAGGCCGTCCAAGACTTCTGGGGTGATCCGCTCACCGCGGCGGGCGCGCAAAGCAACGACGGCAAGGCCACGACCGTGCAGCTGAATCTCGCCGGCAATCAGGGCGAGCTGCTGGCCAATGAATCCGTGGAGGCGGTCCACAAGATCGTCGACAGCCTGCCTCCGCCGCCGGGGGTCAAGGTCTACGTCACCGGGGTGGCGGCGATGGCCGCGGATCTGCACCAGAGCGGCGACAGATCCATGATCCGGATCACGGCGACGACGCTCGCGGTGATCCTGACCATGTTGCTATTGGTCTACCGTTCGATCACCACCGTGATTCTGCTGCTGCTCACGGTCGGTTTCGAATTGACCGTGGCGCGGGGAGCGGTCGCGCTGCTGGGGCATCTCGGAGCCCTCGGACTTACCACCTTCGCGGTCAGCCTGCTCACGTCGCTGGCGATCGCGGCGGGTACGGACTACGGGATATTCATCGTTGGTCGCTACCAGGAAGCCCGCCAGGCCGGCGAAGACAAGGAAACGGCCTTCTACACCATGTACCGGGGGACGGCGCACGTCATCCTGGGCTCCGGTTTGACGATCGCCGGGGCGACGTACTGCCTCAGCTTCGCGCGGATGCCGTATTTCAAGAGCCTGGGCATCCCGTGCGCGGTGGGGATGCTGGTCGCGGTGGTGGTCGCGCTGACGCTGGGGCCGGCCGTTCTCACCGTCGGCAGTCGTTTCGGCGTATTCGATCCCAGGCGGCTGCTCAAGGTTCGTGGCTGGCGACGCGTCGGTACCGCCGTGGTTCGCTGGCCGCTGCCCATCCTCGCCGTCACGTGCGCCGTCGCCCTGGTCGGCCTGCTCACCCTGCCCGGGTACAAGGCCAACTACAACGACCGGGAGTATCTGCCCAGCTTCATCCCCGCCAATGCGGGCCTTCTGGCCGCGGATCGCCACTTTTCCCAGGCGCGAATCAAGCCGGAGATCTTGATGATCGAGGCGGACCACGACATGCGAAACCCGGCGGACTTTTTGGTCTTGGACAAGCTCGCCAAAGGCATCTTCCGGGTCCCGGGAATCTCCCGCGTGCAGGCGATAACCAGGCCGGACGGAACGGCGATGGACCACACCTCCATTCCGTTTCAGCTCAGCATGCAAAACGCCGGTCAGCTGCAGAACTTGAAGTACCAGCGCGACCGGATGAACGACATGCTCAAGCAGGCCGACGAGATGTCCACAACGATCGCCACGATGCAGCGGATGTACGACCTGATGACGCAGCTCGTCGCCACCACGCACCGCATGGTCGGCGACACCGAAGAGATGGAGCAAATCACCAACGACCTACGCGATAAGATCGCGGACTTCGAGGATACCTGGCGGCCGGTCCGCAGCTATTTCTATTGGGAGAAACACTGTTTCGACATTCCGATCTGCTCGTCGCTTCGATCGATATTCGACGCGATCGACGGCGTGGACCAGATCACCGACAAACTGAGCACGCTGGTCGGTGACATCAAAGAGTTGGATCGGCTGATGCCGGAGATGGTCGCGCAGTTCGGGCCGATGATCGAAACCATGGTCAGCATGCGCACCATGATGCTGACCATGCACAGCACCATGTCGGGCATGTTCGATCAGATGGACGAAATGAGCGACAACGCAACGGCGATGGGTCACGCCTTCGATGCCGCCAAGAACGACGATTCGTTCTATCTGCCGCCGGAGGTCTTTCAAAACGCGGACTTCAAGCGCGCCATGAAGAGCTTCCTGTCGCCGGATGGGCACGCGGCTCGCTTCATCATCTTGCATCGGGGAGATCCGGCGTCGGCCGACGGGATCGCGAGCATCGACAAGATACGCACCGCGGCCGAGGAGTCGACCAAGGGCACCCCATTGGAGGACGCGAAGTTTTACCTGGCCGGCACGGGCGCCGTCTTCAAGGACATCTCCGATGGCGCCAAATGGGATCTGGTGATCGCGGGAATCTCGTCGCTCTGTCTCATTTTCATCATCATGCTGATCCTGACCCGGGCCCTCGTTGCCGCCGCGGTCATCGTGGGTACGGTGGCGGTTTCACTGGGCGCGTCGTTTGGGCTGTCGGTGCTGTTCTGGCAGCACATTCTCGGCCGCGAATTGCACTGGCTGGTGCTCGCGATGTCCGTCATCGTGTTGTTGGCGGTGGGATCCGACTACAACCTGCTGCTGGTCTCCCGCTTCAAGCAGGAAATTCATGCCGGCCTGAAGACGGGCATCATCCGCTCGATGGGCGGCACCGGCAAGGTGGTGACGAACGCGGGGCTGGTGTTCGCGTTCACCATGGCATCGATGGCCGTCAGCGACGTGCTGATCATCGGGCAGGTGGGCACCACCATCGGGCTGGGTCTGATGTTCGACACGCTAATCGTGCGCGCGTTCATGACGCCGTCCATCGCCGCGCTGCTTGGGCGCTGGTTCTGGTGGCCCATCCGAGTGCGTTCCCGGCCCGCCAGGTTGCCCTCCGCGCCGATTGAACAGAAGGCGGACCATTCCTTCGCCTACAGCGATTAGCCCGTCGGTCGGCTAGCTCCGAATAGCAGTCATGGGAACAGTCGCGCTGATCGGATTTTTGGGCGGCCTGATCACCGGCGTCTCGCCGTGCATCCTGCCGGTGCTTCCGGTGGTCTTCCTTTCGGGCGTCGACGGCACCCGAGACGGCACCCGGGACAGCACCCGCTCGGCCCGGCCGTATCTGGTGATCGGCGGCCTGGTCTGTAGCTTCAGCGTGGTCACCCTCGCCGGTTCCGCCCTGCTGTCGGCGCTGCACCTGCCGCAGGACGCGATCCGTTGGGCCGCCCTGGTGACGTTGACCCTGATCGGCCTCGGGCTGATCTTCCCGCCGTTGCAGCATTTCATCGAGCGGCCGTTCGCCCGGATCCCGCAGCGTCAAATCGGCTTTAGCAGAAGCGGTTTCGGGTTGGGACTGACATTGGGCGCGCTGTATGTGCCGTGCGCGGGACCGGTGCTGGCCGCCATCGTCGTCGCCGGCGGCACCGCGTCCATCGGCCTGCCGACGCTGGTCCTGACCGCGACGTTCGCGATCGGTACCGCACTACCGCTGCTGGTTTTCGCGCTGGCCGGGCGGGGCATCGTCGAACGCGTCGCGGCATTCCGCCGTCGGCAACGGGTAATCCAGATCGCCGGTGGAATCACGATGATCGTGCTGGCGGTGGCGCTGGTCTTCAACCTGCCCGCGATGCTGCAGCGCGCCGTCCCCGACTACACGACGGCGATGCAAAAGGGAATCGGCGCGAACGACATCCGGCACAAACTGAACCCGGGCGGCGCGGGCGGTGGCTCATCCCGAGGCCAACTCGCCGACTGCGCAGACGGCGGCGACCAGCTACAGGAGTGTGGGCCCGCGCCCGCCGTCACCGGGATCAGCCAGTGGCTCAACACCCCGGGCGGTGCGCCGATCGACCTGGCGTCCCTGCGCGGAAAGGTGGTCCTGATCGACTTCTGGGCCTACTCCTGCATCAACTGCCAACGCGCCATCGGCCACGTGGTCGATTGGTATAACCGGTATCACGACGACGGTTTCGTCGTCATCGGGGTGCACACCCCGGAGTACGCCTTCGAGCGGGTCCCCGGGAATGTGGCCAGTGGCGCCGCCGCGTTGCACATCACCTACCCCGTCGCGCTGGACAACGACTACGCCACCTGGAACAGCTACCAGAACCTGTACTGGCCCGCGGAATACCTGATCGATGCGAACGGAACCGTCCGGCACATCAAGTTCGGCGAGGGCGACTACGACACGGGCGAAAAGCTGATCCGCCAACTGCTCGTTGATGCGAATCCGAATGTCACGTTGCCCGGAGCGACGAACACGGTCGACGCGACCCCGCACACGAGGCTCACCCCCGAGACCTACCTGGGTGTCGGCAAGGCCGAAAACTACGGCGGCGACGGCGAATACAAGGCGGGCGCTGCCACGTTCGGCTACCCCGCGACATTGCCGGCAGACAGGTTCGCCCTGCGCGGCCGTTGGGCCCCGGACGACCAGGGCGCCACCGCCGGCAGCGACGATGCCGCCGTCCGGCTGAACTACACCGGCAAGGATGTGTACGCCGTCGTCGGCGGCACCGGCACCATCACGGTGACCCGCGGAGGCAAGACGACCACGACGGCAATCGGCGGGGCTCCCACGCTGCATCAGATCGTTGCTGACGAGACCGCGCACCCGGATCAGCTTGACATGCAAGTCAGCCCGGGCTTGCAGGTGTTCTCGTTCACCTTCGGCTAAACATCGGTAAGCGCACAGCAGCCCATCCGCCAGGTCGGTAGTTCCGAATAGCAGATGTGGATCAGCCATACGGCCGCTCGGTCGCGGTAATCGGCAGCGGCGTGGCCGGCCTCACCGCCGCGTATGTCTTGTCAGGGCGCGACCGCGTCACCCTGTACGAGGCCGACGTCCGGCTCGGCGGCCACGCCCACACCCACTTCGTGGACGACGGTGACGGCCGGGTCGTCGGCATCGACTCGGCCTTCCTGGTGCACAACGACCGGACCTATCCCACGCTGTGCCGGTTGTTCAGCGAACTCGGCATCGCCACCCAAGCGTCAGAGATGTCGATGTCGGTGCGGGCCGACGACATCGGGCTCGAATACGCCGGGGCGCTCGGGATCCGGGGTCTGTTCGCGTGCCGGCAGTCGGTGCGGCCGCGCTATCTGCTGATGCTCGCCGAGATCGTCCGATTCCACCGTGCCGCCTCACGATTGCTGGGCGAAGACGCGGCCGCCGACGACAACCTCGAGACGCTGGAAGCCTTCTTGGACCGGCACCGGTTCTCGTCGTACTTCGTCGACTACTTCATCACCCCCTTGGTGGCGGCGGTGTGGTCCTGTGCCGGCGACGACGCCTTGCGCTATCCGGCCCGGTACCTGTTCGTCTTCCTCGCACATCACGGCATGCTGTCGGTGTTCGGCTCCCCGACATGGCGCACCGTGACCGGGGGTTCGGCGACCTATGTGGGGGCCATCGCCTCTCGACTCGACGAGGTGTCGACGGGAACGCCGGTGCACTCGCTGCGCCGAATGCCCGACGGGGTGATGCTGCGAGCGGGCAGCAACCCGCCGCGGTTTTTCGACGCCGCCGTCGTCGCCGTCCATCCCGACCAGGCGCTGCTGCTGCTCGACGACCCGAAATCGTCGGAACGCACTGTCCTGGGCGCGATTCCGTACTCGACCAACCGGGCCCAACTACACACCGACTCCTCGGTGCTGCCTCGCCACCGCCGCGCGCGGGCATCCTGGAATTACCTGGTGACACCCGGGGAGGACCAGGTGGTGGTCAGCTATGACATCAGCAGGCTGATGCGTATCAACGCCCGGCGCCGGTATCTGGTCACCCTGGGCGGCCATGACCGGGTGGCGCCTAACTCGGTGATCGCCGAGATGACCTACAGCCATCCGTTGTACACGCCGGAATCCGTTGCAGCCCAACGTAAGTTGCCTACTCTCGATGACGACCGAGTGGTGTTCGCCGGCGCCTATCACGGCTGGGGCTTCCACGAAGACGGCGCCGCGTCGGGGCTGCGCGCAGCCCGAAGGCTCGGCGCCGAGTGGCCGGCAGTCACCCTTCGCCAGGAGGTGGCCGCGTGCTTACCCAACTGCTGACACCCGCGATCTACCGCACCACGATCACCCACAGTCGGCAGGTCCGCGTGCACCACTCGTTCGAATACCGAAGCTACAGCTGGTATGTCGACATCGACGATCTCCCACGGTTGCCCTGGTGGCTGCGACCGTTCGCACGATTCCGCGCCGCGGACCATTTTTCGGACGCTTCGCCGCACGGCTCGCTGCGCGAACGGCTGAGCGCTTTTTTCGCCGACCGCGGCCTGGCCCCTCCCGAGGGCCGCATCACCGCTCTGCTGCAGGCCCGCGTCTTCGGCTACGTCTTCAACCCGCTGAGCATCTTCTGGTGTCACGACCGAGACGGCCGGCTGCGTCATGTGATCGCCGAGGTGCACAACACCTACGGCGGGCGGCACGCCTACCTGTTGCCCCCGGCCGACCTGCCGGTCATGGCGGCCAAGGAGTTCTACGTCTCGCCGTTCAATCCCGTGGACGGCTACTACCTGGTGCGAGCACCCCGACCCGACACCGAAGTCGACATCACCGTGGCGCTGCACCGCGATCATCGGCAGGCGTTCGTCGCCAACATGCATGGACAGCGGCGTCCGGCAACGACCAAACAGGTTGCGATCATGCAAATCATTTCGCCGCTGGCGCCGTTGGTGGTGGCCGCGCGCATCCGGATACAAGGGATCAAGCTGTGGCTGCGTCGCCTTCCGGTGGCACCGCGATGAGCGTCCAGACTCTCCGAAGATCTACTGCGACAATCGATTCGGTGCGTTGGCCGGCCGTCGCGAAGGTGCCGCCGGGCCTCGTCGCCCGCGCGGCGGCCGTCATCGCCGACCGGCTGCTCCGGCGCTCGGGCGCCCGCCTGCCGCTGCGGCTGGTCTACCCCGACGGCACGGTGGTCGGTGCGGCCGACCCGACGGTGCCGACCCTGGTGATCCATCAACGCGAAGCGTTGGCCCGCCGCATCGGTCGGCATGGCTTGATCGGCTTCGGCGAGTCCTACATGGCCGGAGAATGGTCGTCGGATGACCTCACCGCGGTGTTGACGGTCTTCGCCACGTCGGTGGCCGACCTGGTGCCGCGCGCACTGCAGCGACTGCGACCGATCGCCCCCGCGTTTCGGCCGCGTTGGCGAGGCGCCGGCCGCGATCAGGCGCGGCGCAACGTCGCCGAGCACTACGACTTGTCCAACGACCTGTTCGCTGCGTTCCTCGACGGGACCATGACCTACTCGTGCGCGCTGTTCACCGAGTTGCCGGCGTCACCAGACGATCTGGCCGTCGCGCAACGGCGCAAGATCGATCGGCTACTCGATATGGCCGAGGTCGGGCCCGGCAGCCGGGTCCTCGAGATCGGCACCGGGTGGGGCGAGTTGTGCATCCGTGCGGCCGCTCGCGGAGCGCACATCCGCTCGGTGACCTTGTCGGCCGAGCAGGAGCGCCTGGCGCGGCTTCGGGTTGCCGCGTCGGGGCTGTCTGACTCGGTCCAGATCGATCTGTGCGATTACCGCGACGTCGAAGGGTGCTATGACGCGGTGGTGTCGGTCGAGATGATCGAGGCGGTGGGATACCACTCGTGGCCGCGGTATTTCGCCACGCTCGAGCGGCTGGTGCGCCCCGGTGGCCGGGTCGCGATCCAGGCGATCACGATGCCACACAGCCGGATGCTGGCCAGCCGCCACACCCACACCTGGATTCAGAAGTACATCTTCCCCGGCGGGCTGCTGCCCTCCACCCGGGCCATTTCCGGTATCACCGAGCGGCACACGGGTTTACACACCGTCGATATGACTTCGCTGCGTCCGCATTACGCCGAAACACTGAGGCTGTGGCGCGAGCGGTTCATTCAGCGGCGAGACGGGTCGGCGGACTTGGGTTTCGACGAAGTGTTCGCCCGGATGTGGGAGCTTTACCTGGCGTACTCGGAAGCCGGATTCCGGTCGGGCTATCTTGACGTCTACCAGTGGACGTTCGCGCGCGAGGGCCGTCGATGAACCTGACAAACCTTGCTCAAGTCTGCGGCGCCTCGATGTTGGCTCTCGCCGTGGTGCACTCGGTCGCGTTCGCGATCGGCAGGCGGATCGGCCGCTACAACGTCGTCGACGTCGCCTGGGGCCTGGGCTTCGTGGCCGTCGCCGCCGTCGCCGCGACGCTCGGGCACGGCGACCGGACCCGGCGCTGGCTGCTGCTGGCGCTGGTGGCGATCTGGGGGCTGCGGCTGAGCTGGCACATACAGCGCAAGACCGCCGGTAAGGGGGAGGATCCCCGCTACGCCGCCCTCCTCCGCGATGCCACGCTTGGGCTGGTCATACGCAAGGTCTTTGTGCTGCAAGGCTTCATCACCTGGTTCGTCTCGTTGCCGCTGCAGCTGTCGGCGGTCACCGGTCCCACACCGAAAGCGCTGACGGCCGTCACGGCGCTGGGCGTGGCCGTGTGGCTGGTCGGAGTGACCTTCGAAGCCGTCGGCGATTGGCAGCTGCGGGCCTTCAAATCCGACCCGGCAAACCGCGGTGTGGTGATGGACCGTGGCCTGTGGGCCTGGACGCGGCACCCCAATTACTTCGGCGACGCGTCTGTGTGGTGGGGGTTGTGGCTGATCACCGTCAACGGCTGGTTGTCGGTGGCAACGGTCGGCTCGCCTCTGCTCATGACCTACTTCCTGGTTTATGCGACCGGTGCCCGGCTGACCGAGAAGTTGATGGCCGGCCGTCCCGGCTTCGACGAATACCGGCAACGGACGGCATTTTTCTTCCCACGGCCGCCTCGATCGGCACATCGATGACAGTCGCCGGGGCGGCCGAAATGGCTGACGATAGGCTACCGATCGATGACCGGACCGCCACGGCTGAGCAGCGACCTGGACGCCCTGGTGCGCCGAGTCGCGAGCGGGGACCGCGCAGCCTTCGCGTCGGTCTACGACCTCACCAAAAGCCGGGTGTTCGGACTGGTGGTGCGGGTGCTGCGTGATGCCGGCTACAGCGAGGAAACCACCCAGGAGATCTACCTCGAGGTGTGGCGAACGGCGGCGGAGTTCGACCCCGCCAAGGGTTCCGCCCTCGCCTGGCTGATGACCATGGCGCACCGGCGGGCCGTCGACCGGGTGCGCTCCGAGCAGGCCGGCAGCCGGCGGGAATCTCGCTACGGCGCGGCCACCGTCGATCGGGCCGGCGACGTCGTCGCAGACTCGGCGATCGCCGGTGACGAGCGTCGCCGGGTGGCCGAATGCCTCGGCGCGTTGACCGATGCGCAGCGGCAGTGCATCGAGCTGGCCTACTACGAGGGGCTGACGTATAGCGAAGTGTCGCAACGGTTGGCCGCCAATTTGTCGACCATCAAATCGCGCATCCGCGACGCGCTGCGCGGCCTGCGTAACTGCCTGGACGTGTCATGAGCGAACCCGCCGATTTCGAACTGCTCGAGCTGGCAGCCCCGTACGCCATGCATGCCGTGTCCGACGAGGAGCGCGCCGACATCGACCGGCGGGTAGCGGCCGCCCCATCGGCGGTGGCGGCGGCCTTCAACGACGAAGTCCGCGCCGTCCGCGAGACGCTGGCGGTCGTGTCGGCGGCCACCGCGGCCGACCCGCCGGCGCGCCTGCGCGGGGCCACCCTGGCCCCGATCGGAACGGCAGAACTTAGCGGCATTCGTCAAATCGGTTGGCGCAGAAGCCTTCTCGCTGCTGCGGCGGCGGCCGTCGTGGTGGGTGCCGCGGCGTTCGGCGTCGGGGTGCTGATGCGTCCGCCGCCGAAATCCACGGTGGCCGAACAAATCCTGTCCGCCCCGGACGTGCGGACGGTCTCGCGCCCGCTCGCCAACGGGACCGCCACGGTGATGTTCTCCCGCGACCGCAACGCGGGTGTGCTGGTGATGAACAATGTGCCGCCGCCGTCTCCGGGCACCGTCTATCAGATGTGGTTAATCGGGGCCAACGGCCCGACATCGGCCGGGACGATGGGCAGCGCGGCCGTGACACCCTCGACGACGGCGACGCTGTCCAACCTTTCAGGCTCGACGGCGTTGGCGTTCACCGTCGAACCGGGCACCGGATCGCCGCAGCCGACTAGCCCGATTTTGGCCCAGTTGCCACTGAGCTGACTCGCCCTGACCCGCCTACGACTTCTTGCGCAGGCCGCCGACAATCGCGACCAGCACGCCGAATCCGACCAGCACGGCGCCGCCGACCAGCGTCAGGTTCAGCCACTCGCGCACGCCGGCCTCGGCGTGGCCGACCATCACCTCGGCGATCCGGCGGATGTCACCGGTGGTCCGGTTGAGCCCGTCGTTGATGTACCGGCCACCGCTCTCGATGCCCGCCCATCCTGCCGCGCCGACGAGCAGGGCCGAGACGCCGAGGCCGGCCAGTGCCCTGCCGCGGCGGCGCGCTGCGGCCAGCGTCAGCAGCGCGAAAAGACCGCTCAGGGCCGCGGTGCCGATACTCACCCAGGGGCCCCACTTCGCCAGCCGACTCAGCTGTCCCTGCCGCACCGACTCGCCGGTCGAGGGAATCGACACGGTCAGCGGAACGGTCAGTGTTGCGGGCACCTTGACGTTGTAGCTGCTCAAGATCCGTTGAAACGAGCTGTCTTTGAGCATTGGGGCCAGGTCGACCACCCATGAATCGCCGGACCGGGCGTCGGAGAACAACCACCGGTGCGCCGCCCGGTTCATCTGGGCGAACAGCTGCGGAAAGTCTCGCCCGGCCGTGAACGCGGTGGCCGCAGCGTGCACCTCCGTGCTGTCGACCGGATAGTGTCCCCCGCCGTGCGCGGCGATGAGCGCCATCGCCCGCGTGGTGAGCTCAGCCGCCGCAGCGGATTGCAGGGCCGGATCGCCCGCCGCTTTCTGCGCCAGCGCGGCATACCCTCCCTCGTTGACGATGTTCAGCTGCAGCCACGTCGCCGGTATCGCTACGGCCAACGCAACGGTGGTGGCCAGCCACAACGCCACCTTGGAAAGGGCAGCCGCGAATCGCACGCCTTCGAACCTACTGTGCGATGCCCCGCAGGTAGGCGGCCTGCCCGAGGTGCTGGGCGCAGTCGTCGATGATGCTCACCAATCGCGCACTGGCGGTCACCGGCGGGTCCCAGTTGTTGTCCACGACGCGGCGCAGCTCGTCGGCGGTCACGCCGGCGATGTACTCGAGGGTGAGCTTGTGCACCGCGTGGTAGTAGCCGGACAGCAGCTCGGCGGGTGCGTGTACCTTCGCCACCTCGTCGGGCCCGTGCCCGTAGCCGGTGTCACGGCGCGGCAGGTCCAGCGCGAACCGGTCCACCCAGCCGTCGCGGGTCCACACCTCCTCGACACCCGCCACGTGGGCCAACTGGATGTCCTGCACCCGCGCGCTGTGCCAGATCAGCCAGGCGATGCTGTTGGCGCTCGGGGTGGGTCGGTAGTCGGACACCTCGTCGGTCAACCCGTCGGTCAGCTCGTCGACGTGTTCGATCAACCGGGTGAACGAGTCGCGGAGTAGCTCGTGCGCGGCGGCGTCGGTACCTGACATACCGGCGACACTACGGGCCGGCCGACGCTCGGTGATAGACCGCTTCGACGTTGTTGCCGTCGGGGTCGCGCACGAAGGCGCCGAAGTAACCGGGGTGATATTCGGGCCATAGCCGCGGCGCATGCAACGACTCGGCACCCAGCCCCACCGCGGTGTCGTGGAACGCGCGCACCGCGTTTTCGTCGGCGGCCGCGAAGGCGAGGTGGATTTCCCGGTTTGGTCCCATGGCGGCGCCATCGGAGATCCAGAACGCCGGCTTGCCGTCACGCCCGTAGCCGATGGCCCTGCCGACATCCATCTGCCGGGAGAAGCCGAGTACGCCCAGCACCGCGTCGTAGAACTCCCGCGACCTCGCGTAGTCGGCGCAGTTGATTCCGGTGTGGTCGATCACACGATCGATCCTGGCATGATCCACCGACACGGTCGTAGATTATTTAGATGACCTACGACCTGCTCATCCGCAATGGCACCATCGTCGACGGGCTGGGGGGTGAACCGTACGTCGGCGACGTGGCCGTAAAAGACGGTGTCATCAAAAAGGTGGTGGCGGTGGGACACGACGGTGCCCTCGGGGATGACACCTCCCTGCGCGAGATCGACGCGACCGGGCTGCTGGTCACGCCCGGCTTCGTCGATCTGCACACCCACTACGACGGCCAGTCCATCTGGTCGGAGCGCCTGACTCCGTCGTCGGCGCACGGGGTGACCACGGTGGTGATGGGCAACTGCGGGGTCGGCTTCGCGCCGTGCCGCCAGGAAGACCACGACGTGCTCGTCGACGTGATGGCCGGGGTGGAGGACATTCCGGGCGTCGTGATGACCGACGGCCTGCCGTGGAACTGGGAAACGTTCCCGCAGTACATGGACGCGCTGGACGCCGGCAGGCGGGACATCGACGTGGCCGCCTACCTTCCGCATTCGCCGCTGCGGGTCTACGTCATGGGTCAGCGCGGCGCCAACCGCGAGCCGGCCACCCCCGACGACCTCGCGAAGATGCGAGAGCTGGCCAAGGAAGCGATCGAGGTCGGCGCGCTGGGCTTCGCCTCGTCGCGGTTGACGATCCATAAGACCGAAAGCGGTTCGCCGATCCCGAGCTATGACGCCGCCCGCGGGGAGATCGAAGAGATCGCCCGGGGCGTGGTCGATGGCGGCGGCGGGCTGCTGCAATTCGTGCCCGACATCCCGTCCGGCGGATACCAGCCCGTGCTGCAGACGGTTTTCGATGTCGCCGAGGACGTCGGGCTACCGGTCACCTTCACCCTGGTCGTCGCCAACGCCGGCCAGCCGACGTGGCCCGACGCCATCACGATGATCGAGAAGGCCAACGCGGCCGGTGGTGACGTCACCGCGCAGCTGCTGCCGCGTCCGATCGGGCTGATCATCGGGCTGCAGCTAACCGCCAACCCGTTCGTGCTTTACCCGAGCTACCGCGAGATCGCCCACCTGCCGCTGGCCGAGCGCGTCGCCGAGATGCGCAAACCCGAGGTCCGCGCCCGCATCCTGGCCGACAAGCCCGGACACGGCCACCCGATTCTGTACGTGGCGCAGATGTGGGACTGGATCTTCCCGCTGGGCGACGACCCGAATTACGAGCCGGACCCGTCGGACAGCATCGGCGCCCAGGCCCGGGCCCGCGGGGTGGACCCGATGGAGGAGGCTTACGACCGGCTGCTCGACGACGAGGGCCGCGCCACGCTGCTGGTCGCGACCAGCAACCTCGAGAACAACTCCCTGGACACCGTCGGCAAACTGTTGCACCGCGATGACGTGGTGCTCGGGCTCGGCGACGGCGGCGCGCACTACGGCATGATCTGCGACGCGAGCTACCCAACGTTCTTGCTGGCACATTGGGCACGCGACCGCGCGTTCGGGCCGGTTCTCGGTGGCCGACGCCATTCGCGAACTGACCTCCGTGCCGGCCCGCGTGGCCGGACTGGGCGACCGCGGCCGCATCGCCGTCGGATACAAGGCCGACCTCAACGTCATCGATCACGCGGGGCTGCGGTTGCACAAACCGGTCATCCGTCATGACCTTCCCGCCGGCGGCCGTCGCCTGGACCAGACCGCGGACGGGTACGTCGCAACCATTGTGTCCGGGGAAATAATCACTGAGAATGGGATTCCCACCGAAGCCCGTCCCGGCAGGTTGGTCCGCGGCCGCAAGCCGACCCCGATACCTGCCCAATAACGCCACGAAGGGCGGCCCATCCCGGTTAAGTTGGGTCGGTGACGAGCCCGCATTTTGCGTGGTTGCCGCCAGAAACAAATTCGGCACTCATCTTCGCCGGCCCAGGGGCGGCGCCGCTGCTTGCTGCTGCGGCCGCGTGGGACGCGCTCGCCGAGGAACTGGCGTCGTCAGCATCGTCGTTTTTCTCGGTGACGTCGGATCTGGCCAACGGTTCGTGGCAGGGCGCGTCGGCGGCGGCGATGATGGCCGTCGCGACCGAGTACTCGAGCTGGCTCAGCGCGGCGGCAGCCCAGGCGGAGTCGGCATCGGGCCAAGCCGCGGCCATCGCGGCCGCGTTCGAGACGGCGCTGGCGGCCACCGTTCAGCCCGCGGTGGTGGCGGCCAACCGCGGCCTGTTGCGGGCGCTGGCCGCCACGAACTGGTTCGGGTTCAACCTCCCGGCGATCATGGACACCGAGGCCGCCTACGAGGCGATGTGGGCGGCGGACGTGGCGGCAATGTTCGGTTACCACGCCGACGCGTCGGCGGCCGCTTCACAATTGGCGCCCTGGCAGCAGGTCCTGCACCAGCTGGGTATCAACTTCACCAAAGGCCACCAACTCAGTGGGGCCCCCGCCGGGTCCGGAACCGGGTCCGGGTCCGCGTCCGGGTCCGCGTCCGTGTCCGCGCCGGGCAATGCGAACGCCGGTGTCGGCACCACCGGCACTACCAGCACCACCGGCACTACCAGCACGACCGGCACCACCGGCACCACCGGCACCACCGGCACCACCGGCACCCAGAATCTGGGTTTCGGAAACACGGGTACGGGCAACGTCGGCTTGGGCAATACCGGCAACAGCGACTTCGGGGTCGGACTGACCGGCGATAACCAGTTCGGGTTCGGCGGCTTCAACTCGGGCACCGGCAACGTCGGCTTGTTCAACTCGGGCACCGGCAACGTCGGCTTGTTCAACTCCGGCACGGGGAACTTCGGCATCGGCAACGCGGGCGTCTCCAACACGGGCCTTTTCAACGCCGGCGCCGCCAACACCGGCATCTTCCAAGACAACGGCCTGGCGGGCGGCGCGGCTTCGGGCGCGCTCAACTCCGCCAGCTACGTCACGGGCGGCGTCGGCGCCGCCAACCTCAGCTCGGGCCTGCTCAACTCGGTCACGGCAACGACCGGCGGCCTGGGCCCGGGCCTGCCAACCCAGGGCTTGGTCAACCCGGCAGCGGCCAGCGCCGCCTACGGCGGCTCGGCTGACGCGGGCGCCATGTCCGGCGGCCTCGGATCGGCGGGCGCGAACGGCGTGAGCGCGGCAGGCGGCCCCACCCCCACACCGCCGGCCCTGCGAACCACGACGTCCGCCCCGTCGGGTTTCTTCCCGCCCGTCGGCAACGATTCGGGTTTGCGGAACCTGCCCACCCGTGAGTCGGGCATTCCCAACTCGGGCTTCTTCAACCTGGGAGAGCGCAACCCCGAAGATCCCGGCCTGGGCATTGGGGTGCCGGACCCGGCCGAGTAGCGTCCGCGCTCGGCCTTTTCCCTCGCATATCCTCGAATTCATGCGCACGAAAAAGAGGGTGGACGTCAAGCGGCTCGCCGCCGCCCTCACCGACTATCCGTTTGCGTACCTGATCACCGTCGACGACGGCTATCGCGTGCACACCGTGACGGTCGAGCCGCAATTGCGCGAGTTCCCGGATGGCCCGGACGGGCCCGGAGCGATCGTCGACGTCGGACTCATCGGCGGCCGAACCCGGAAAAATCTGGAGCACCGCCGTGATGTCACCCTGCTGTGGCCCCCGTCCACGCCCGGCGGCTACTCGCTGATCGTCGACGGCACGGCCGAAGTGACCGACGCCGACCCCGAAACCGCCCGATTGGGAGTCGTGCCCACCCGCGCGCTGTTGCACCGCGAGGCCGACTCCGAGTCCCCCACGGCAGCCAGGGGTTGCCTGCACGATTGCGTGGTGTTCTCGCTACCGGCTTGACCGCCGTCAACACGAAAAAGCCCGGCCCCACGAGGGGACCGGGCTTTTCGCTGTGGACTAGAAGTCCATGCCGCCCATGCCGCCGGTCGGGTCGCCCGCGGGAGCGGCCGCCTTCTCCGGCTTGTCGGCCACGACGGCCTCGGTCGTCAGGAACAGCCCCGCGATGGACGCCGCGTTCTGCAGCGCCGAACGGGTCACCTTCACCGGGTCGGCAACGCCGGCCTTCAGCAGGTCCTCGTACTCATTGGTGGCGGCGTTCAGGCCGACGCCAGCCTTCGAGTTGCGCACCTTCTCGGCGACAACGCCGGGCTCCAGCCCGGAGTTGAAGGCGATCTGCTTCAGCGGAGCTTCCAGCGCCACCTTGACGATGTTGGCGCCGGTCGCCTCGTCACCGGTGAGCTTCAGCTCGTCCAGCGACGGGGCCGCTTGCAGCAGGGCCACACCGCCACCGGCGACGATGCCCTCCTCGACGGCAGCCTTCGCGTTGCGGACCGCGTCTTCGATGCGGTGCTTGCGCTCCTTGAGCTCCACCTCGGTGGCAGCTCCGGCCTTGATCACCGCAACACCGCCGGCGAGCTTGGCCAGCCGCTCCTGCAGCTTCTCGCGGTCGTAGTCGGAGTCGCTGTTCTCGATCTCGGCACGGATCTGGCTCACCCGCCCCGCGATGGCGTCGGGGTCACCGGCGCCCTCGACGATGGTGGTCTCGTCCTTGGTGATAACCACCTTGCGGGCCTTGCCCAGCAGCGAGATGTCAGCGGTCTCGAGAGAGAGGCCGACCTCCTCGCTGACGACCTGACCACCGGTGAGGATGGCCATGTCCTGCAGCATCGCCTTGCGTCGGTCACCAAAGCCGGGGGCCTTGACCGCCACCGACTTGAAGGTGCCGCGGATCTTGTTGACGACCAGGGTGGACAGCGCCTCGCCCTCGACGTCCTCGGCGATGATCAGCAGCGGTTTGCCGCCCTGGATGACCTTCTCCAGCAGCGGCAGCAGGTCCTTAACGGTCGACACCTTGGAGCTGACCAACAGGATGTAGGGGTCCTCCAGGACCGCTTCCTGACGCTCGGCGTCGGTGACGAAGTAGCCCGAGATGTAGCCCTTGTCGAACCGCATGCCCTCGGTGAGCTCCAGCTGCAGGCCGAAGGTGTTGGACTCCTCGACGGTGATGACGCCCTCGTTGCCGACCTTGTCCATCGCCTCGGCAATCAGATCGCCGATCGACTGGTCGCCGGCGGAGATGGCCGCGGTGGCAGCGATCTGCTCCTTCGTCTCGACGTCCTTGGCCGACTTGAGCAGCGTCTCGGTGATCTTCTCGACGGCCTTCTCGATGCCGCGCTTGAGAGCCAGCGGGTTGGCACCGGCGGCGACGTTGCGCAGACCTTCCTTGACCAGCGCCTGGGCCAGCACGGTGGCCGTTGTCGTGCCGTCACCGGCGACGTCGTCGGTCTTCTTGGCGACTTCCTTGACCAGCTCGGCGCCGATCTTCTCGTACGGGTCCTCCAGCTCGATCTCCTTGGCGATGGACACACCATCGTTGGTGATCGTGGGGGCACCCCACTTCTTCTCCAGGACGACGTTGCGGCCCTTGGGACCCAACGTCACCTTTACCGCGTCGGCGAGGGCGTTCAGGCCCCGCTCGAGGCCGCGACGGGCCTCTTCGTCGTACGCAATTTGCTTGGCCATTGCGAAGTGATTCCTCCGGATTGGGGATGACACGTCTTGGTCGGGCGCAGTGCCCGCGACGGACGACCGCAGCTGTCTTGGGCCTCGGTCTCACCGTCCCGACCTAGCACTCACCGGTCGCGAGTGCCAACGTCATTCTTAGCACTCGCCCATGCCGAGTGCAAGGACGCCCGGCGGTTATCGCGGCGCGCGTAAACCATCGACGACGACGTCGGTCACCCGCCCGGCCAGGGCCGAGTTGTAGGCCTCCATCGCCTGGCATCCGACCAGGATCGTCTTCACTTCCCGCACGTCGAGGTCGTTGCGCGCGGTGCCGGCTTGCTGCGCGGCGCGAAGCAGCTCGCCGAGCACGGCCAGGAACGCCTCCTCGGCGTCGGGCGCGGCGCTCGCGATGTCGATGCCGAACCCGGCCAGCGCGTCGGCCAGGCCGCGGTCCGTCGCGCCCCATTGCAACACCATCGAGCGCAGAAAGCTGAAGAGGGCTTCGCCGGGCCCCGCGGATTCCAGCAGCGCGTATCCGTCGTCGACGAGGCGCTGCATTCGGTCCTGGATGACGGCCTGAAACAGCGCCTCCTTGGTCGGAAAGTGCCGGTAGACGGTGCCGGCCCCGACCCCGGCGCGCCGGGCGATCTCGTCGATCGGGACCGACAGGCCCTCGGCCGCAAAGGTGTCGTAGGCGACTTCCAGGACGCGGGCACGATTGCGCGCCGCGTCGGCGCGCAGCGGCCGTGCGGGTTGCGCCATCTGTTCACCACCCATCGGTTGACAAAACGGGGCGCGCGTTCCGTATAGTAGAGCCAACCGGGGCGCTCGCCCCGTTTATCTTACAAGTTTAGGAGCATTTCATGGCCAAATGGACCGCCAGTGACATTCCCGACCAGACGGGTCGTGTCGCCGTCATCACCGGAGCCAACACCGGCCTCGGCTACGAAACCGCCGCCGCACTCGCGGACCGCGGCGCCCAGGTGGTGCTGGCGGTGCGCAATCTCGACAAGGGCAAGGACGCCGCCGCACGCATCACCGCCCAGAGCCCGGGCGCCAATGTCGCGCTGCAGGACCTCGACCTGACGTCGCTGGATTCCATCCGCGCGGCGGCGGAGCAATTGCGGGCCGAGCACGACCGCATCGACCTGCTGATCAACAACGCCGGCGTGATGTGGACGCCGAAGTCGACCACCAAGGACGGGTTCGAGCTGCAGTTCGGCACCAACCACCTCGGCCACTTCGCCTTCACCGGCCTGCTGCTGGATCGGCTCTTGCCGGTCGCCGGTTCCCGGGTCGTGACGGTGAGCAGCATGGGGCACCGCATCCGCGCCGGCATTCATTTCGACGACCTGCAGTGGGAACGTAGCTACAGCCGGGTGGGGGCCTACGGACAATCCAAGCTCGCCAACCTGCTGTTCACCTACGAGCTGCAGCGACGGCTTGCGCCGAACGGGACGACGATCGCCGTGGCCGCCCACCCCGGCGGCTCGCGCACCGAGCTGGTCCGCAACCTGCCAGCGCTGTTTGCGGTCGTCGCGCCCGTGCTCATGCCGCTCTTCCAGGGAGCGGACATGGGCGCCCTGCCGACCCTGCGCGCGGCGACCGACTCCGGCGTGCTCGGCGGCCAGTACTACGGTCCCGACGGCTTCGGCGAACAGCGCGGCTACCCGAAAGTCGTTGCGTCCAGCGAGAAGTCGCACGACGTCGAGGTGCAAAAGCGGTTGTGGGCGGTCTCCGAGGAGCTCACCGGGGTGGTTTATCCCGTCGACTGACCGGCGCCGGGGGCACACTGGAAAACATGTCCCTGGTCGTGCCCCCTTATCCGCCGCCCCGCTACACCAAGGACGAGCCGGAGGTCAGCGCCTGGCTGAAGCGAGCCGATGAGCCGCCCGACTACGAGACCTTTGGGACCAAGTACCACTACCTGGCCAACCAACAGGGCACCGACGGCGACTACGGCCTGTACCGGGTCGACATCGCCCCGGCCGGGGGCGGGCCACCGGCGCACTATCACCGCGCCATGTCCGAGGCGTTCTTCGTCCTGTCCGGCACCATGAAGCTCTACGACGGCGAGGAGTGGCTCGACGGGCACCAGGGCGACTTCCTCTACGTCCCGCCCGGCGGCGTCCATGGTTTCCGCAACGAGGCGGACGAACCGGCATCGGTCCTGATGCTCTTCGCTCCCGGCGCGCCGCGGGAGGCCTACTTCGAAGGTTTCGGCACGCTGGCCGACATGACCGACGACGAACGCCGGGAGTGGTTCATCCGCCACGACAACTTCTGGGTGCAGTAACCGGCTGCGCGTAGGGTGTGGCCGTGCCGACGAAGAAGCCGTCGAAGCGGGCCGCGGCCTTCGCGCGGCAGAAACTCGAGATGGCGCTGAGCGCCCCGATCAGGGCTGCAGAACGGGTCAAGCGGCCGACGCGCCGCGGCTCGCAGAGACCTCAACCGCGATCACCGGCGCGAACCGCCTTGCCGCCGGCCAGCACAGGCGCGCGCGGCCATCACCGAAGCGAACGCGGGTTGCGCGGTCGGGACCCGGCGCGCTTGCGCGCGGACAAGCCGGTCGCCGAGTCTCGCGGGCGGGGGCGGAGGCCGGCGACGGGCGCTAACCACCCAAGTCGTAGTCGCCGTCGACCAGCGCGCGGGTGCGGTCAAAGAACGCCCGGCCGCTGTACGGCAGCTGGGTGACGACCTTGCCGCTGCGGTGCCGGAAGTAGTTCGTGCAGGCGAGCCAGACCTTGCCCGCCATGGCGGCCTGAATCTCGTCGTTGTAGCGCCGCTGCGCGTCGGACCGCACCTCGATCGTGCGCGCACCCCGGCCACCCATCACGTCAAGGATGTGGCGAATGAATGTCGTCTGCGCCTCGTGGATGTAGAGAATCGAGTTGACGCCGTTGGTATTCGGGCCGTACAGCGTGAAAAAATTCGGATACCCGGCGATCAGGGTGCCGAGGTAGGCTTCCGCGCCATCGGTCCATTCGTCGCGAAGGTGACGACCGCCCGTCCCGTACACGTCGATGCTCGCGAGATAGTCGGCGGCTTTGAATCCCGTGCCGTAGATGACGGTGTCGACGCGGTGTTCGACGCCGTCGACGGTGCGCACCCCCCGCTCGGTCAGCTCGGCGATAGCGGTCGTCTCCAGGCTGACGTTGGGCAACGCGAACGTGGGATACCAGTCGCGCGACATCAGCGGCCGCTTGCAACCGGCGGGATAGTCCGGCGTCAGCTTTGCGCGCAACTCCGGGTCGGCCACCTTGCGCGCGAGGTAGCTGCGGGCAAGCTCGGTCGCTTCGCGGGTCTGGGCGGCGTCGACGTCGAAGCTGGACGACTCGTAGGCATCGAAGGCCTCGTCGCGCAGCTTCTGCGCCTCGGCCGGATTGCGTTCGAACAGCTCGTGCTGTTCGGGGGTGAACGGAAAGTCGAACCGGGGCGCGATCCAGATGGGCGTTCGCTGAAAAACCGTCAGACGCGCGGTCTTTCGCGCGATCGCTGGCACGTACTGCACCGCGCTGGCGCCGGTGCCGATGGAAGCGACCCGCTCCCCTGCCGTCGACTTGCTGTGATCCCAACGCGCCGAATGGAACTGACGGCCGCGAAACCGCGCCGCCCCCGGAATGTGCGGAACGTGGGGCACGTCGAGCATCCCGACCGCGCTCACCACGACATCGAAGTCGTGCTCGGAGCCCCCCTCGGTGCTCAGCGTCCAGCACCGCCGGGCGTCCGACCAGCGAACCGTGGTGATCGCGGTGTTGGGCCGCAGGTGTGGGCCCAGCCCGTGCTCGGCGGCGACCTTCTCGAGGTAGGCCAGGATCTCGGGCTGGTTCGCGTAGGTCTTGCTCCACTTCGGGTTGGGCGCAAAGGAATACGAGTACAGATGCGACGGGACGTCGCAGGCCGCGCCCGGGAAGGTGTTGTGCCGCCAGGTCCCGCCGAATCCGTCGGCGCGATCGAAGACCGTGAAGTCGTATCCGCCGTTGGCCAGCTGGATTCCCATCGCGATGCCGCCGGCACCCGCGCCGATGATCCCGACTCGCGGCTTCAGCCCCATTGCGAGAAGTACGGTCGCTCGGGCCGGCTTTTTTCCACGAGGATGAACACCACGCCCCACGGATCGACGAACCAGGTCGTGCGAACCCGCGCGACGTCCGCGATTCCGCCGACCAGGAAGCGCACCCCTTTGCTTTCCAGCTCTGCCCGGGTGGCGTCGAGATCCTCACAGATCAGCCCGACGTGGGAGAGCCCATGGTCGGTCAGGGCCGCGGCGGCTCGCTGATCGCCGCCTTCGACGCCGAGATATTCGATCACCTCGAGCACCCGGTCGCTGTCGTCTCCGCATCCGACGATGGCCGCTTTCATGGTGGGATCGGACACCAGCTCACCCATGTCGTCGCGAATGGCGTTACCGCTCATGACATACGGCGGCGAGAGCACACGCAGGCCCAATACGTCTCGATAGAACGCCACCGCGGCCTCGCAGTCGGGGACGCACACCCCCGTGTGGGCCAGCCCGGTAATCACGTTCTCAACTTTACCCAGCCCCTTCCTTCTCCGAAGAACTCACCTGCGTCAGCTTGGGAGTCCGACCGGCCGATAATGGCCAGGTGCGGTCAGTCGAAGAGCATCAGCGCGTCGTAACCGAGATGATTCGTGCCCGCCCGCCAGTCGCGGTCGCGCTGACGGAGGCTCAGGGACTGGTCCTGGCCGACGACGTGGTCGCGCAGCTGGCGTTGCCGGTCTTCGACAATTCCGCGATGGACGGATACGCGGTGCGCGCCGAGGAGACCTCGGCCGCGACGCCGGAAGACCCCGTGATTTTGCCTGTTGCCGAGGACATTCCGGCCGGACGCACCGACGAGTTGACGCTGCAGCCAAAAACCGCGCATCGCATCATGACCGGCGCGCCGGTGCCGACCGGGACGACGGCCGTCGTTCCGGTCGAAGACACCGACGGCGGCTTGGAAAGCGGCGGGGCATCGGTGGCGATCCGCAAGCCCCGCCCGCCGGGCGCCCACATCCGGCGCGCGGGCGAGGACGTCGCGCCCGGCACCACCGTCCTGCGCAAGGGCCAGGTCGTGACACCGGCCGTGCTCGGCCTGGCCGCGGCGCTGGGAATGGCGGAGCTGCAAGTGATCCCGCGGCAACGGGTGCTGGTCATCTCGACCGGATCGGAGCTGGTGCCGCCGGGCATCCCGCTGCGGCCGGGGCAGATCTACGAGTCCAACTCGATCATGCTCGCCGGGGCGGTGCGCGACGCCGGCGCGGACGTGATCGCCGTGGCGACCGCCGAAGACGACGTCGCGCAGTTCGGCTCGCTCCTCGATCGATACGCCGCCGACGCGGACCTGATCATCACCAGCGGCGGGGTCAGCGCCGGCGCCTACGAGGTCGTCAAGGACGCCTTCGGCCGAGACGGCGACCAGGGCGTGGAGTTCGTGAAAGTGGCGATGCAGCCGGGCATGCCGCAGGGCATCGGACGCGTGGCCGGCGCGACGATCGTCACGCTGCCCGGCAACCCGGTGAGCGCGCTGGTGTCCTTCGAGGTGTTCATCCGCCCCGCGCTGCGAAAGGCCATGGGGCTGCCCGATCCGGAGCGGCCGCGCCGGCCGGCGGTCCTCGCCGAAACGCTGACCTCGCCCCGCGGCAAGCGTCAGTTCCGGCGCGCGATACTCGACCACGAAACCGGCAGCGTCATCAGTTACGGCCCGCCGGCGTCACACCACTTGCGGTGGCTGGCTTCGGCGAACGGGCTGCTGGACATCCCGGAGGACGTCGTCGAGGTGTCCGCCGGAACCCAGCTGCAGGTCTGGGATCTGACCTGAGCCGTGGCTCCGTAAGATGGCCGCGTGGCACGACGCCCCGGCCTGGAAGGCCCACAGCACGTCCTCGAGTTGGTGCGCTCCACCGTTCCGCCGATGCACCCCGCCGGGTGGCCGTTCGTCTCCGCCGGCCTGGCCGTCGCCTCGGTCGGCGTCCTGGCCGGCCGCAACTTCCGATGGCTGCGGCGGGCCGGTCTGCTGGCGGCGGGCGCCTGCGCGGGATTCTTCCGCCACCCCCCACGGGTGCCGCCCACCCGGCCCGGCTCGGTCGTCGCACCCGCCGACGGCGTGATCTGCGTGATCGACTCGGCCGCCCCACCGGCCGAACTCGGCATGGGCGACACGCCGCTGCCGCGGGTCAGCATTTTCCTGTCGCTCTTGGACGCCCATGTGCAGCGCGCCCCGGTGACCGGCGAGGTGATCGCCGTGCAACACCGGCCCGGCCGCTTCGGGTCGGCCGATCTGCCCTCGGCGAGCACCGAGAATGAGCGCACCAGCCTGCGGATCCGGACCGACACCGGTGCCGAGGTCGTGGCCGTGCAGATCGCGGGGCTGCTGGCGCGCCGAATCGTTTGCGACGCACGCGTCGGGGACAAGCTGTCGATCGGCGACACGTACGGACTGATCCGGTTCGGTTCCCGGCTGGACACCTACCTCCCACCGGGCTCCGAACCGCTGGTCAAGGAGGGCCAGCGCGCCCTCGCCGGCGAGACGGTGTTGGCGGAATTGCCATGATCAGCAAGCCCCGCGGCAGGCGCGCGGTCAACCTGCAAATTCTGCCCAGCGCGATGACCGTGCTGTCGATATGCGCGGGGTTGACGTCGATCAGGTTCGCCCTGGAACACCAGCCGGTGCCCGCGATGGCACTGATCGTCGCGGCCGCCATCCTGGACGGACTCGACGGCCGGGTGGCCCGCATGCTGGACGCCCAGACGCGAATGGGCGCGGAAATCGACTCGCTGGCCGACGCGGTGAACTTCGGGGTGGCGCCCACGCTGGTCCTCTACGTGTACATGCTGTCGAAGTGGCCGGTCGGTTGGGTGGTGGTGCTGCTGTACGCGGTGTGCGTCGTGTTGCGGCTGGCGCGGTACAACGCGCTGCAGGACGACGGGACCCAGCCCGCCTATACGCACGAGTACTTCGTCGGGATGCCCGCGCCCGCGGGCGCCGTGTCGATGATCGGTCTGATGGGGCTCAAACTGCAGTTCGGTGAGGGCTGGTGGAGCTCGGTGTGGTTCCTGTGCATCTGGGTGACCGGGACGTCGATGCTCATGGTCAGCGGGATCCCGATGCGAAAGATGCATGCCGTGCGGGTCCCGCCGCGCTACGCCACCGCAGTGCTGCTGGTGCTGGTGATCTTCGCCGCTGCCGCGGTGTTGCAGCCCTTCATCACGATCTGGGTGATCATCGTCGCCTACCTGTGCCATGTCCCGTTCGCCATCCGCAACAAGCGCTGGCTCGACAAGCACCCCGAGGTGTGGGACGACAAGCCCCAGCAACGGCGCGCCGTGCGTCGCGCGAACCGCCGGGCGCAACCGAACCGCCGGTCGATGGCTCGGCTGGGGCTCCGGAAGCCTGGCGGGCGCCTGCCGTGATGGGCTCCGGCCCAGCGCCTGGCGATGCGGCCCCCCAGCTCACCCTCACCGCCCGGCTGAACACCTCCGCCGTCGACTCCCGCCGCGGCGTCATCCGATTGCATCCGAATGCCGTTGCCGCCCTTGGCATCCGGGAGTGGGACGCGGTATCGCTGACCGGGTCGCGGACCACGGCGGCGGTCGCGGGCCTCGCCGACCCGGACACCCCGTTCGGCACGGTGCTGCTCGACGACGTGACGCTGTCCAACGCCGGGCTGCGGGAGGGCACCGCGGTGATCATCAGCTCGGTCACCGTCTACGGCGCGCGGTCGGTGACGCTTAGCGGCTCGTCAATGGCCGCGAACTCGATCACGCCGGTCACCCTGCGACAGGCCCTGCTGGGCAAGGTGATGACCGTAGGCGACGCCGTGTCCCTGCTGCCGCGCGACCTGGGTCCCGGCACGTCAACGTCCGCGGCTGCCCGCGCGCTGGCGGCCGCGGTCGGGATCAGCTGGACCTCGGAGCTGCTGACCGTCACGGGCGTCGACCCCGAGGGACCGGTCAGCGTGCAGCCGAACTCATTGGTCACCTGGGGCACCGCCGTCCCGGCCACCGGCGTCGGGATGTCGGCGCCGGAATCGATCGACGTCGCAACGCCGGCGATCCTCGTCGAGGAGCTCAAGGGCTCGCAGCCGCAGGCCGCCAAGCTCACCGAATGGCTCAGGCTTTCACTCGACGAACCGCACCTGCTGAAGACGCTGGGCGCCGCCACCAACCTCGGCGTGCTGGTGTCGGGCCCGGCCGGCGTGGGCAAGGTGACGCTGGTCCGCGCGGTGTGCGACGGCCGCAGGTTGGTCCAGCTGGACGGTCCGGAGGTCGGCGCGCTGGCCGCCGACGGCCGGCTGAAAACCATGGCCTCGGCGGCGAAGAAGATTTGCGACGGTGGCGGCGTGCTGTTGATCACCGATGTCGACGCCCTGCTGCCGGCCACCGCCGAGCCGGTGGCCGCCCTGATCCTGGGCGAGCTGCGCACCGCCGTGGCCACCGAGGGCGTCGCATTGGTCGCCACCTCGGCGCGACCCGACCAGATCGATGCCCGGCTGCGCGCCCCCGACCTGTGCGACCGCGAGCTCGGCCTGCCGCTGCCCGACGCCCGCACCCGCAAGGCGCTGCTGGAGGCGCTGCTCAAGCCGGTGCCCACCGGCGACCTCGATCTCGATGAGATTGCCGGCCGCACACCGGGTTTCGTCGTCGCCGATCTGGCCGCGTTGGTGCGCGAAGCCGCGCTGCGCGCGGCGTCTCGCGCCAGCACCGACGGCCAACCACCGAAGCTGCATCAGGAGGATCTCGTCGGCGCGCTCACGGTCATCCGGCCGCTGTCCCGGTCGGCCAGCGAGGAGCTGACGGTTGGCAACGTGACGCTCGACGACGTCGGTGACATGGCCGAGGCCAAGCGGGCGCTCACCGAGGCCGTGCTGTGGCCGCTGCGGCATCCCGACACCTTCGCCCGGCTGGGTGTCGACCCGCCGCGCGGGGTGCTGCTGTACGGGCCGCCCGGCTGCGGCAAGACTTTCGTGGTCCGGGCGCTGGCCAGCACCGGTCAGCTGAGCGTGCACGCCGTCAAAGGCTCCGAGCTGTTGGACAAGTGGGTCGGCTCCTCCGAGAAGGCGGTCCGCGAGTTGTTCCGGCGGGCCCGCGATTCCGCGCCATCGCTGGTGTTCCTCGACGAGGTGGACGCGCTGGCGCCCCGGCGCGGGCAGAGCTTCGACTCGGGCGTGACCGATCGGGTGGTGGCCGCGCTGCTGACCGAACTCGACGGCATCAACCCACTGCGTGATGTCGTGGTGCTGGGCGCCACCAACCGGCCCGATCTGATCGATCCCGCGCTGCTGCGCCCGGGGCGGCTGGAGCGATTGGTGTTCATCGAACCGCCCGACGCCGCGGCCCGCGGCGAAATCCTGCGCACCGCAGGCAAATCGATCCCCCTGAGCGGCGATGTCGACCTCGACGAGATGGCCGCCGCCCTCGCGGGCTACAGCGCCGCCGACTGCGTGGCACTGCTGCGCGAGGCCGCACTCGCCGCGATGCGGCGCTCCATCGACGCGGCCGATGTGACGGCCGCAGACCTCGCGGCGGCCCGCAAAAGCGTGCGCCCCTCGCTGGATCCCGTGCAGGTGGAGTCCTTGCGCGTGTTCGCCAAAGCTCTCTAATACCGCTCCTTGAACCGTTTGGCTCGTTCGTTCGTGACGATCTCGTCGGCGTCGCTGTAACCAGGTTGGCTACTAAAAAGTGCAATCCGATCCGACACCGTCAAGGAGAATCACTCGTGAAATTGCGTGATGTCGCGCCGACGACGCGGGTCATGGCGGTGGCGATCATGGTGTCGACGGTCGTCTTCCTCGACGGCACCGTCGTGAACCTGGCCCTGCCGGCCACGGAGCGTGACATTGGCGGGGGCATGTGCTCGCAGCAATGGGTCGTTGACGGCTATCTGCTGGCGGTTGCGGCCATGGTTCTGCCGGGCGGCGCCATCTCCGATCTGTTCGGGCGTATACCGGTGATGCGCTTCGGGCTGGTGGCCTTCGGGGCGGGCTCGATGCTGGCGGCCACCGCGGGCTCCCCGTCGATGCTGATCGCCGGGCGCCTCGTCCAGGGGTTGGGCGGCGCGTTCCTGGTGCCCGGTTCGCTGGCACTGATCAACTCGTCGTTCGACCGCGCGGACCGGCCCGCGGCGATCGGGTCCTGGACGGCCTGGACCGGCACCGCCTTCGGCGTGGGGCCGCTGCTGGGGGGACTGGCCGTGGACTTCCTGAGCTGGCGCTGGATCTACGTGTTGTCGGCGATCCCGATGGCCATCGGTTTCGCGTTGACGTTTTGGCTGCGCCCGACGCCGGAACCCGCCGAACGAGCCCGCGTCGACGTCGCCGGCGCCGCACTGTCGGCCGTCGGACTGGCCGCCACGGTCTATGCGCTGATCGAACAGGGTCGGCGGGGATGGGGCGACTCCCTGGTCAGGTGGGCGTTGGTGGTGGGGGTCGCGGCATTGCTGGCGTTCGTGGCATGGCAGCGCCGCGCGCCCCACCCGATGGTGCCGCTAAGCCTGTTCACGACCCGCAATTTCGCTGGAGCCAACCTGGTCACCGCGTTCGTCTACGGCGGCATCACGATGGGCTCGCTGGCCATCGCCCTGTACCTCATAGAGGTCGCCGGATACTCGGCCACCGCCGCGGGTCTGATCACCTTGCCCAGCCCCGTCTTGTCGTTACTCTTCGCCCGCGGCGTCGGCGGCATGGCCGCACGGATCGGACCTCGGATTTTCCTGATGGCGGGTCCGGCGCTGGCCGGCTTGGGGCTGCTGCTCATCCACCCGACGGCACACGGATTCCACGCCGTCACGGACGTGCTGCCGGGCAGGATCGTGCTGGCCATCGGCATGGTCCTTGCCGTCACACCGATGACCGCGGTCAATCTGTCCGCCGTTAAGTCCGCGCACAGCGGAATCGCCGCCGCGATCCAGAACGCAACGGGGCGGACTTCCGCGCTGATCGCGGTGGCCTGCGTGGGGCTGATCACTGCCAACAGGATGACCGATATCAGCTTCAGCCGGCTGCTACAGGTGAGCGCGGCATTGTTCTTCGTCGGCGCCGTCATCGGCGGCCTCGCCATCAGAAACCCGGCCGTTGCCGCCGAGCCCGTTCCCGAGGAAGTCGCCGCCCCCGTGGCGTGATTGGCGCTCAGCGCGCGATCTTCGAGTGTGCGTGGGGTGGAATTTTGGCGATTTTTCCGCCGTCGACGCACATCTAACAATTTGCAGTTGACTGCACTATTGCGTATGACTGCAAGAGTCGGCTAAGGTGAGCCGATGACGGTCACCCAATTCATGGACGATCCGATCAGTTTCTTTGGCCAGTCCTATACCCGGATGCACAGCATCCCGCGGGACGAGCTCGAAGAGCTGCAACGCCAAGCACTGGGCATCCGTTTTCGGCAGCATTACCAGAGCATCGAGATGCTCCGTAAGCTCGCCGATCGGCTGGGCGTGAGCGAGCTCAACGAGTTCAATGACGTTGTGCCACTGCTCTTTTCACATACCGCGTTCAAGTCGTATCCGGCGGCGCTCGTCGACAGGAAGCGCTTCGACCTGATGACCAAGTGGCTCGACAAGCTCACCAGCTACGACTTGGCGGCCGTGGACACCACCGGGTGCACCGGAATCGACGATTGGATCGACCGACTCGACGCGCAGACTCCGTTGGAGGTCATCACCTCCAGCGGCACCACCGGCACCATCTCGATCCTGCCCAAGGACAAGCGCGGCGCCGAAGACGGCATGGTGCTCTGGAAGATCTGCCTGTTTCAGACCTTCGGTCAAGAACCCACCCCATCCGAACTCAACCCCTCGGTGGACGTGGTGTGGCCCAACTTCGCCAACGGCAAGCTCGGGCATCTGCGCATTGCCAACATGATCAAGCGTGGCTTCACCGGCGGCGACGAAAGCAAGTTTCACCCGCTCTACCCGGGCGCGATCGACACCGATCTGATGTTCCTGGCCTCCAAGATGCGCGCGGCGGCGTCTCGCGGGGAACTCGACCGGCTCGAGATCGACCCGGCGCTGGCCGCGCGCAAGGACGAGTTCATCGCCATGCAGGCGCGTCAGGCCCAGGACATGGAGGCGTTCTTCACCCGGATGACCGAGCAGCTGCGCGGCAAGCAGGTGTTCATGACCAGTGCCTTCCACCAGATGTACGACATCGCCAAGGCCGGCCTCGAGCGCGGCGTGCGAAAAGTCTTCTCGCCCGACTCGGCGATTCTCACCGGCGGCGGCATGAAAGGTGTTGCGCTGCCTGACGATTTCATGGACGTCATCAAGGAATTCCTCGGCGTCGACCGCATCCAGGTGGGCTATGGCTTCTCCGAGTCAAGCACCTTCCACTGGGGTTGCAGCGAGGGCCGCTACCACGTGGCGCCGTGGGTCATCCCCTTCGTGCTCGATCCCGACACCAGCGAGCCGCTTCCGCGCACCGGTGTGCAGACCGGCCGCGCGGCCGTCTACGACATCCTGCTGCGCGCCCACTGGGGCGGCGTCATCTCCGGTGACGAGGTAACCATCGACTGGGACCTGCGGTGTCCGTGCGGGCAGGCCAGCGTGGCCTTCGAGAAGGACATCGTGCGCTACAGCGAGAAGGAGGGCGTCGAGGACGACCGGATCACCTGCGCCGCAACGCATGAGGTGCACAACGAGGCGGTGAATTTCATGAAGGGTCTGGACCTTTGATCGCTTACACAGTCCCCCTGTTCTTGCGGGGGCGGGTCATCACCGACGACCTGGTGCCGTTCGATACCCGCATCGGCGCGGCGCGGTTCCAGGCGCCGGACATGGGCAAGTACGTCGAGCAGCTGCCGCTGCGCAGCCCCGCGGAGATGAGCGACCTCTACGAGTTGACCTTCGACGAGATCCTCGATGTGCTCGAAGCGCTCGGCGACGCGCTGGACTTCGAGTCGAACACCCACCTGCAGGAAGCCTATGAAGCCTCGCTGGTGGCCAACGTGCTGCCGGCGGAAATGATGAAGAACAGCTATCGCATTCTGCGGCCGCTGTTTTCCCGGGACAATGTCACCGAAGTCGCCGACACTCAGGTCGGGCTGGACTACCTCAACGGATGGGTCCCCCACAAGTTGCGCGATGGACGCGAACTACGCGTGCGCGCATTCGGCTCCCGTGTCCTGCATATCCCGGCGGGTAACGGCGGATTGGTCTCGGCGGTGACCATCCTGCGTTCGGTGATCACCCGCTCCGACGTCATCATCAAGGCGCCGTCCAACGATCCGCTCACCGCGATCGCGATCGCCCGCACGCTTGCCGACGTCGCGCCGAACCATCCGATCACCAAACACCTGGCGGTCGGGTATTGGAAGGGCGGCGATCTGACCGTCGAAGAGACCCTCTACCAGCCCCAGCACATCGAAAAGATCGTCGCCTGGGGCGGCCTGACGTCGGTCAAACACGTAACCCGGTACATCCAGCCAGGTTTGGAGCTCATCGCGCTGGACCCGAAGCGCAGCGCTACCATCATCGGCCGTGAGGCGTTCGACGACGAACACACGATGCGAGAGGTGGCCCGGCGCGCCGCGACCGACATCGGCGTGGCCAACCAGGAGGGCTGCGCCAACGCCCGGGTCATCTACGTGCTCAGCGGAACCGACGCGGCGGGTCTCGCCAACGCCAATCGGCTCGGGGAATTGATCTACCAGGAGTTGACGTCGCTGCCCGCCGTCATCAGCACCCCGCCGCGGTACCCGGACCGCGAGCTGCTCGACCATGTCGAGTCCTCCCGAATGGCCGAGGACTTCTACCGCGTGATCGGCGGCGAGCAGCGCGAGGGCGCGATCGTCGTCTCCCAATTCGACGAGCCCGTGGACTATTCGCCGATGCTGTCGGGGCGGGTCGCCAACATCGTCCCGGTGGACAGCGTCGACAAGGTCACCGCGGCGGTGAACTCTTACACTCAGACCATCGGCATCTACCCGGAATCCCTCAAGCACCGGCTGCGAAACACGTTGCCGCTCTTCGGCGCCCAGCGGCTCACCAGCCTGGGCTACGCCTGCAGCGTTGCGGTGGCCATGCCCCAGGACGCCATCGAGCCGATCCGGCGGATGTGCAAGTGGATCGTCGACGAGGAATGCGACCCCGAGGTGGTGGTCCCGCTGTGGCGGCTCGCGTCGGGATGACCGGCCATCGAAGCGCCCTGCAAGTGGTCGAGGGAATTGACCTGTCGGGCAAGGTATGTGTGATCACCGGCGCGGCGTCCGGGCTGGGCCGCGAGTCCGCCCGCGCGCTGGCCGCCGCCGGCGCGCATGTCGTCCTGACCGCGCGCAACCGGGACGCCCTGGCGCAGACGGCCCAGTGGATACGGGCCGAGGTGCCCGACGCCCGGACCTCGACCGTGGGGCTCGACCTCACGGCACTGGCCGACGTTCGCGCCGCGGCGAGCGCGATCCGCGACATCGCGCCGGCGATTCACGTCTTGATGAACAACGCCGGCGTCATGTTCACTCCGTTCGGCCGCACCCGTGATGGCTTCGAATTACAAGTGGGCACAAACCATTTCGGGCACTTCGAACTCACCCGACTGCTCGTCCCGCAACTGGCCGCCGCGGAGAATGCCAGGATAGTCACCCTGACCTCCGGGGGCCACGTCATGGGTGACGTCGATTTCGACGATCCCAATTGGGAGAGCCGGGAGTACGACAAGTTCGTCGCGTACGGCGCGTCCAAGACGGCGAACATCCTGCACGCGATCCAGGCCGACCGACGCCTGCGCGACCTGGGAATCCGCGCCTACGCCGTCCATCCCGGCACCGTGGCCACTTCCCTGGCCCGGCACATGTCCCGGTCGGATTTTTCCGCGCTACGCAAGATGGCGGCCGCGAGCACCGCGGCGCGCGGCGAACCGACCGACGGCATGCTCGACTTCGTCATGCCCGAACACGGTGCGGCCACGCAGGTGTGGGCTGCGGTGAGCCCCGAGCTGGTAGACCGCGGTGGGCTGTATCTGGAAGACTGCGCGGTCAGCGAAGCGGTCGCGCCCTACGCTCGCGACGAGCAGCGCGCCGCCGACTGGTGGAACCTCTCCGAGAAGTTGTGTGCGAGAACGTGAACAGATTGGAGCGTCGCAAACTCGAGGTGCGCGAGAAGATCCTCGCGGCCGCCTTCGAGTTGTTCCTGGACAAGGGCGTTTCGGCCACCACCATCGAGGAAATCTGTGACCGCGCCGACGTCGCCAACCGCACGTTCTTCAACCACTTCGCGACCCGTCAGGACATGATCCGGGCCTTGGCGCAGCGCCGGCTGGTCAACCTGCACGACGTCGTGTTCGACCGCGGTGATCAACCGATCCCGCAGCGGCTCGTCGGGGTGTTCGACGACATCGCCACCGCGCTGGTCGGGACGGGTGACACCTACCGCGAGCTGATCGGGGAGATGTTGGCCACCAGTGGTTATGGCATCCAGCGCGGATTCAACCTGCACGACACGTTTGTCGAGCTGGTCAAGGAGGGGGTCGCGCGCGGTGAGGTCGGCGCGCGACACGACGCGGAGACCCTGGCCGACATCATCGTCGGCGCGCTGTCCGGGGGCATCATCAATTGGACGGTCGAGGAGACCTATTCGTTGGAAACCAACCTGCACAACCTCGGAGTCGCGCTTGCCGAATTGCTGAGGGCCTGACGCGCCTTATGGCCGGCTCACGTGCGTCCAGTGTGCGCCCAGGCATTCGAATGTGTGCGTGGGGCGGTATTTTGACCGAATTCCCGCCCTGGGCGCACGGTCAAGTGCACCAACGCACACTCGAGCCGGCTCAGGGCCCCGGCTCAGGGTCTGGCAGCGCCGTCCAGTCGGCCGAAACCCGCGAAGTGAACCGCGGTGGCCGCCGATCCAAGAACGCGCTGACTCCCTCACGGGCGTCGGCGGTGCCCATCACGCGGTGGTGCAGCTGGGTTTCCAGCGACGCGACCTGTCGCGGGGTGTAGTTGTTGATCGCGCTGTCCCACAGCAGTCGCTTGCACAACGCCGCCGACATCGGAGCCACATGGGCCGCGATGTCGCGGGCCATCTCCAAGGCGTGGCCGAGCACCCGCTCGGCGGGCAGCGCCCGATTCGCGACACCGAGCGCCACCGCCTCCGCACCCGTGAAAGTCCGCCCGGTGAGCAGTATCTCGGCGGCGACCCCGAGGCTGGCCAGATGCGCCAGCGTCCAGTGCGACATGCAGTCGGGTATCACCCCCCGGCGGACTTGCACCACACCGTATTTGGCGTCTTCGGCGACGATGCGGATGTCGGCCTGCAGGGCAATGGTCAGGCCGATTCCGATGGCGTGGCCGTTGAGTGCGGCGATCACCGGTTTGCGCAATTCGAAGGCGGCCGGGTCGATCGGCGACGCCGAGAACGCGCCGCCGTCCGCCGGGGCATCGAACGGCGAGATGTTGCCCGAGAAATCCGCCCCCACGCAGAAGGCGCGGCCCGCGCCGGTGACCACGATGGCGCGGACGTCGTCGGCGCCGTCGCACGCCCGGTACGCCTCGCCTAATTGTCTGCCCATGTCGGCCGTGTAGGCGTTGAGATGGTCGGGGCGATCGAGCGTGAGCACCGCCACGCCCTCGCTGATGTCGACCGTTACGTCGGTTCCCATTGCATTGCCCCCTATTCGGACAGCTGGAACTCCACCATCTCGGTAACCGCGTCCACGGCCTCGCTGAGCGCGGCCAGCCGCGCGACCGCCGAGGGCGCCGACAGGACCGCGTAGCGGTCGGCCGTCCCGATCGGGATACGCGACGCCAACGCAAACAGGCGCTGCCCGGCATCGTCCGCATCGTCGTCGCCGTGGCCCAGTAGCACGTCGCGGTCTGGCAGCCGGGCGCCGCGGGCTTCCGCGACCCGCTCGAACAAAGCCAGCACCCGGTCTTCGAGGTCGACGAGTTGGGCGCGGTTCACCGGATCCCCCGGCTCGTCGGGCCAAACCGTCACGAGAGCGCGCGGGTAGGGATCGTCGGGCAACCACTCGGACACCCGAATGCGCTCCCCGGTCCGGCCGCGCAACACATATCGGCCCCCGCCGAGGTCGGCGTGTTCGGTGATCCTGCACAAAATGCCGACATCGCAACGGGAATCGCCGCCGCCGACCTCGCGGCCGGCGGAGATCAGCACAACGCCGAACGGTTCGTCATTGTCGAGGCAGCGCCGAACCAGCGCGCCGTAGCGGGGCTCGAAGATGCGCAGCGGCAGATCCTCGTCGGGCAGCAGCGCCGACTCGAGCGGGAACATGGGCCGCTCGGTGGGTTCGGGATCCGCCATGACTTAAACCTAAATGTCCAGCTCGGCAACCAGCGCGTCGACGACCGCGCGCAGGTCGCCGTCGTGTTCCTCGGCCACCCGCCGCTGCCGCTGGTATGAGGCACCCACGGCCCAGATGTCGGCCACCGCGCGCAACTCGTCGGCGCAGTGCAACGACTTCGCGACCGGCTCCAGTCGGTTCAGCACATCGACCAGATCGTCGGTAACCAGCCGTTCGTTGCTCTCGCTGTCCAGGATGATCACCGAGTCCAGGCCGTAACGCGCGGCGCGCCACTTGTTTTCCTGGACATGCCACGGCGGCATGGTGGGCAGCGTCTCACCGGCGTCCAGCCGGCGATCCAGGTCGACGACCAGGCAGTGCGTCAACGCGACCAGCGCGCCGAGCTCCCGCAGGTTGGACACCCCGTCGCAGACACGCACCTCGAGGGTGCCAAGATGCGGAGAAGGCCTTATGTCCCAACGGATTTCGTTCATATGGTCGATGATGCCGGTCTTCTTCTGGTCGTGGACGAAACCTTCGAACTGCGACCACCTCTGAAAGTGAAACGGCAACCCGGCGGTCGGCAGCTGCTGAAACATCATCGCGCGATTGCTGGCGTATCCCGTGTCTTCGCCGCCCCACCAGGGTGACGACGCCGACAACGCCAACAGATGCGGGTAGTACTTCAGCAACGAGGTCATGATCGGCATCACCTTGTTCGCCGCCCCGATCCCGACGTGAACGTGCACACCCCAGATCAGCATCTGCCGGCCCCACCACTGAGTGCGTTTGATCAGCTCGGCGTAGCGCGGGGCGTCGGTGAGTTTCTGGGCGGACCAACGAGCGAACGGGTGGGCGCCGGCGCAGAACAGTTCCATGCCGCGGTCCCGGACGATCCGACGCGCCGGGCGCAGGGTCTCGCGCAGGTCTTCCATCGCCTGCGCGGTGCAGTCGCAGATACCGCTGACCACTTCGACGGTGTTACGCAGCAATTCCTTGTGCACGCGCGGGTTTTCGCCGATCTCGGCCATGACCGCGGTGGCTTCGTTGCTCAGGTCGCGGGTCTGCGCGTCGACGAGCGCGAACTCCCACTCCACACCGATGGTCGGCCGTGGCGCGGGGGCGAAATCGATGCGCGTGTTGGCCCTGCTAGCCGGCACCGATGACACCGCACGCCACCCGCTTGCCGGCGTCACCGGTGCTCATCGTCGTCTCGTCGGGGCCCGGTGTTCCGTTGGTCTGGGTGTAGCGATCGGGCGGAATGTTGCCGAAATTGTCGGCGCCGGCGTGAATGATGATCGCGGTCTTCTCGCCGGTCAGCAGGTCGTCCATGGTGAAGGCGTCGGTGGTGGTCACCAGCATCCCGACACCGTCCTTGCGAACCTCCAGTGAGGTCAGGTCGCCGCTATGGGGCATTTGCGAATGCCCGGGCGCCTGAAAGTGACCGCCGGCGGACAAAAAGTCGCCGGGCGCGCCACCGGTCGGGGCCGTCGAGTTGGGCTCACACTTGCCCGTCTTGTGGATGTGCACCCCGTGGAAGCCGGGCGCGAGCTGACCACCGCCGGTCGTCGCGATCGTGATGGTGGCGTAGCCGTTGCTGAAGTCGAACTTCGCGGTCGCGACCCGAGTGCCGTCGGGCCCCTTCAATTGGGTGGTGATGCTCTGCGCCGTCGGCTGCTGCTGGTCACCCTCGGTTCCCGCGGGTGCCGACGGCGCGGGCGATCCGGTCCACACCGCCGGCGTGGTGCCCGGGACGGTCGACGCGTATTCCGGCGATGAGCACGCGCTCACCAGCGCGACACAAGCGGCCGCGGACACTGCGGAGATGGTTGCGACATTGCGGTGCTTAGGCATAGCGGAAGCCTATCCCGATGATGCGCGTGTGCGAATGGGTAAGTCGGTCGATCTCCGCCGGCGCGACGCCGGGCTGCCCGCGACACTGACACCTCGCACACGACGCGCCGCAGACACTGACCCTGGTGCAAGTTTCGCGGAGCGCGTCGGTGCGTCTGGAGCGACGAGGCCGTCAGCCCGTCACGAGCACGATGACGCCGGGCGGCTGGCCGTTGAGCGCGGGAATCCGTGGTTGGACCGTCGCCCCCAGTTTCTGGCCCACGGCGTCGGCGGTGGCGTGCTCGTCGTCGGCGTCGGTGTAGTACACCGTGGTGGCCGAGACGTCGGACATCGCCAGGTTCCCGACGTCGGTCACCTTGAAACCGGCGGCCGTGAGGTCGTCCTTGGTGCGCGCGGCCACGCCCTCTTTGGAAGAGATGTTGTAAATGCGGACCTCGGCCTGGTTCGCCGAGGGCTTACCGCTCGTCGAGGTGGGAGACGAGCTTGTGCTGCTGGTCACGCTGGAGACCGGCGACGCCGAATCGTCTTCGGAGTTCCCGGAAGACCCCAGTGCCTGCCAGCCGAGCAACAGGAAAATGACGCCCAAGAACAACAGCACCATCACCATGGCCCGCAGGGGAAGCCCCGTTGAGTCGGGGACGCGCTCTTTCATCGAGCCCCACTGTAGCCAGAAAAGTGCCGGAGCCGGCAAAGGCGCAGGCTCGTCAGGTCACCTCAAAACCGAGGCGGCGCGCCGCGCGGGCCTTCTGGCGGCTGGCGCGCAGCCGCCGCAGCCGCTTCACCAGCATCGGGTCGGCGGCCAGCGCTTCGGGTCGATCGACCAGCCCGTTGAGCACCTGGTAGTAGCGCGTCGCCGACATCGAGAACAGCTCTTTGATCGCGTCTTCCTTGACCCCGGCGTACTTCCACCACTGACGTTCGAACGCCAGGATGTCGTGCTCGCGGCGGGTGAGCCCATCGGTGATTTCAGAGTCGTCCCCCGATCGATTTGCCCGCGCCATGGCGCTGTCCATATCGCTTCCCCTGGACCCTTCCGGCGATTGTCGATGCGTTCGAATGACTTGACTTACATAGGGGCATGTTTCGGCGCTTATTGAACCACGCCGCGAACCCTCAAGTCGTAATCCAGACCCGCGAGTCGGCCGACTTGGTTCGATTGCGCAGTTCGCCCCGCTTAAGCTAGCCGACCATGGCAGTCGTACCCATACGCATCGTCGGAGATCCGGTCTTGCATACCCCGACGACGCCGGTGCCCGTCGCCGCCGACGGTTCGCTCCCAGCGGATCTGGCCGAATTGATCTCCACCATGTACGACACCATGGACGCCGCGCACGGGGTCGGGCTGGCCGCCAACCAGATCGGACACGGTCTGCGGCTCTTCGTCTACGACTGCGCCGAGGACCGCGGAATGGCCGACCGCCGCCGCGGCGTGGTCATCAATCCCGTTCTGGAAACCTCCGAAATTCCCGAGACCATGCCGGACCCGGACAACGACGACGAAGGTTGCTTGTCGGTTCCCGGGGAGTCGTTCCCCACCGGCCGCGCGAAGTGGGCACGGGTCACCGGACTCGACGCCGACGGCAGTCCGGTCACCATCGAGGGCACCGGTCTGTTCGCGCGGATGCTGCAACACGAAACCGGGCATCTGGACGGATTTCTATATCTGGACCGTCTCATCGGCCGGCACGCCCGCGGCGCCAAGCGGGCCGTCAAGTCACACGGTTGGGGTGTTCCGGGACTGTCGTGGCTACCGGGCGAGGGGCCGGACCCGTTCGGTCACTGATGGTCTCGTGGCCGAACCTGGGAACGCGGGTGACGGTTCGCTACCGGCGCCCCGCCGGATCGGTCCCACCGCTGACCGATGCGGTGGGACACCTGCTGGCGGTCGATCCGGTGGTGCGGGTGCGGACGAAAACGGGCGCGGTAATCGAGTTCGCTCCGGCCGACGTCGTCGCGCTGCGGATACTGACCGACGCACCGGTACGCACCTCCCAAATTCGGGCGCTCGAACACGCGGCCGCCGCGGCCTGGCCCGGCGCCGAACGGTCTTGGCTGGACGGCTGGCTGCTGCGGGCGGGACACGGGGCCGGTCTCGCCGCCAATTCCGCTATGCCGCTGGATATTTCGGCTCAGGCAAGCGCGGTCCCCGGGATCGTCGCCTGGTACCAGCGCCGCGGCCTGATACCGCGGCTGGCCATTCCGGATCGGCTATTGCCGCTGCCGCCCGGCGCCACGGCCGAACACACGGAACGGGTCCTGGTGCGCGACGTCCGGTCCGGGAGTGAGCCCGACCCGTCCGTCACCCTGTCGCCCCGCCCCGACGACGCCTGGCTGCGGATCTACCGCACGAGATTCCCGTCGACGTCCTCACCGCAGTCATCGACGGCGAGTTGATGTTCGGCACCCATTCGGGCGGAGCGGTCGCGCGCGCCGCGCTGACCGACGCGCCGGACGGCACCCGCTGGGTGGGCCTGTCGGCGATACGTGCCGACGACGGGCACGTCGGCGCGGCCCTGTGCGAAGCGCTGCTGGCCTGGGGGGCGGATCGCGGCGCCACCCGGGGCTACACGCGTGCCCACCATGGCGACGCGACCGACCTGGTCGATTCGCTGGGTTTCCGGCCGCACCATCGTCGCCGGTACGTCCGGGCAATGGATAGCGTCTAGCCATGCCCGACGGCGCGATCCGCCTCGCCACCTGGAATGTGAACTCGATTCGCTCCCGCCTGGACCGCGTCGTCGACTGGCTGGCCCGCGCCGACGTCGACGTGCTGGCCTTGCAGGAGACCAAGTGTTCCGACAGCCAGTTCCCCACCCTGCCGTTCTTCGAACTCGGCTACGAGGTCGCGCACGTCGGTTTCAGTCAGTGGAACGGCGTGGCAATCGCCTCTCGCGTCGGCCTCGACGATGTGCAGATCGGCTTCGACGGCCAGCCCGGCTGGAGCGGCAAGCCGGAGGTGGCCGCCACGGCGGAAGCCCGCGCGCTTGGCGCCACCTGCGGCGGCATCCGGGTATGGAGCCTCTACGTGCCCAACGGCCGCGCGGTGGGCGATCCGCACTACTTCTACAAGCTGGATTGGCTTGCCGCGCTACGAGATACGGCGACCGGCTGGCTACGCGACGATCCCACGGCGCCGATCGCGTTGGTCGGCGACTGGAACATCGCTCCGACGGACGAAGACGTCTGGAGCACCGAGTTCTTCGCCGGCGCCACGCATGTCTCGGAGCCGGAGCGGCGCGCGTTCGACGCGATCGTCGACGCGAAATTCACGGATGTGGTGCGGCCGTTCGCCCCGGGCCCCGGGGTCTACACCTACTGGGACTACACCCAACTGCGGTTTCCGAAGCGACAGGGCATGCGCATCGACTTCATCCTCGCCTCACCGGCGTTGGCCGGCCGCGTGACCGACGCGCAGATCGTCCGCGAGGAACGCAAGGGGAAGGCGCCCAGCGATCACGCGCCGGTGCTGATCGATGTGAGGCCGGTGTGAGTAAATCCAGAAGTTGCTCGTTGTACGCAAGTTGGTAACGTGGCAGGCTTTCGCTAAGAGATGCTGAGAACAATTTTCGTTGTTGCTGTTAACTCTGCGTTCGACGGGTATACACGTTGGCGGCGCGGTTCCCAGTGAGAGCGATGAGATACCAAGGAGTCGTCATGGGAGTCGTCGGCGGGACAGTACGCAACGTGGGCAAAACGGTGGGTCGTGCGGCCGACGCGGCCACGGCGGCCGCCGGCGCTGTCGGTGGAGCCGCGGTCAACGGAATCGTCGGCGCCGTAACGGGAGCCGCCGAGGGCATCAAGCGCGGAATCGGCAGCGGCAGTCACTCGACGCCTGCGGCCGCCTTGGCGATGGGTGCGCTTGGGGTTGCCGGCCTGGTCGAGTGGCCGGTGCTGTTGGCCGTCGGTGGCGGGGCGTTGTTGTTGTCGAAGATGCAGCGCAAGCCCGAGGCGCCCGCACGGCCGAAGGCGAACCTCAAGCCGGTGCCGTCGGCGCCGACGCCGGCGCCGAAGAAAGCGCCGGCAGCGAAGGCCCCGAGTAAGCCGCCGGCCAAGAAGACGACCGGACGGCGGGCGGGTGCCACCGCGTTGCGCAGCACCAACTAAACGGAACCGTCCGAGCAGCCTTTGAGCATTGTCACGTCGTTTCCACGATCGATGCCGCTCCGGGCTCTCATCGACATCGCAGCCATTCCGCTGCGGGAAGGCGCCAGGGCGCTCACCGGCGACCTTCCGCACGAGACACTCAGCCGCCGCTGTTGGCGCGGCGAGAGCCGCGCCTGGATCGAGGTGCGCGGCCTCGACGGCGCGCGCGACGGTGAACTCGGACGCGCCGTGCTCGACGCGGTCCGGGCCCACCCTGGCGTCACTTCGGCCAGCCTGAACTACCCGTTGTCGCGCGTCGTCGTCGGCCTCCGCGGTAGGGACGTGTCACTGCGGGACCTTTGCCGGATTGTCGAGAAAGCCGAGCAGCCTGAAAAGCTAAGCCGCACAAAGAAGAAAGTGCCCCGCACCACTCTGCCCGGCGACGGCGTGGTGGCGGCGACCAGGGCGGTGACCGTGGCCGCCAACGCGGCCGGGCTGGGCGTCGCGCTGGCGGGCCGGGCGCTGCACTGGCCGCGATTGCCGATCGGCGTTCTGGCGGGCGTGGTGGCGGTGGACTACCAACCCCGGCTGCGCCGCCTGATCGAGGACCGCATCGGCGGACCCGCGACGGACACCGTGCTGACGCTGGCCACAGCGGCCGCGGAAACGGTCACCATGGCTCCGGCGTCCTTGTCGGTGGGTCTGCTGATGCAGTCGCTGAAGGCCGCCGAATGCCGTGCCGAGGCACGCGCCTGGCGTGAGCACGAACCGGAGTTGGCCCGGCACGCCGACCAACCGCACACCGACGCGTTGTCGCCGCCGGGGCCGCCGCGCGCCAGGCCCGTGGAACGCTACGCGGACCGGTTCGCACTGGTCCAGGCGCTCAGCGTCGGGCTGGTCGGTGCCACCACCCGCAACCTGAACATGGCCGCGACCGCGGTGCTGGTGACCGCTCCCAAGGCCACCCACACCACGCCGGAGGCTTTCGCCGCGGCGCTTGGGCGCGGACTGGCCGATCGGCACGCGGTCCTCGCGTTGCGGCCCGAGGCCCTGCGCCGCCTGGACCGGGTCGACGCGATCGTCATCGACCCCCGCGTGTTATGCACCGACAGCCTGCGGGTGGCGCGCATCCGCGGCGCCGACGAGGGCTCCCTGTCCGCGGCGTGGAATCGCGCCCAGTTGGCGCTGGAGAAAAATGGCCACCGGCCGGGCTGGCACCCGCTGCCGGAGATGTCGGCCGGTGGGACGCATTCCGCGGTCGAGGCGCTTTTCCGCCCCGCCCACGATCCATTGGCGTCGGCCCTGGTTGCCGAGGCGCATCGCACGGGAGCCGATCTGGTCTCGGTCGACGTCGATTCGCTGGGCGAATTGCGACCGGCGTTCGACGACTTAAGGGCCTTAGAGAACGGGACCATCGACGACGCCCTCGCCCGCGCCGTGGCGGGCCTACAAGAGGCGGGCCGCACGGTGGCCGTGCTGTCTTCGGCTGCCGCACAAGCGATTTCGTCTGCCGACGTGGCGCTGGGCATGATGCCGGAGCGCGGGGCCGGCCCGCCGCCCTGGGGCGCCGATCTGCTACTGCCGGATCTGGCGGCCGCCTGGCGGGTGCTGCACGCGCTACCGGCCGCCAGGGCCGCCACCGAGCGCGGCGTCGGGATATCGGTCGGCGCAACGGCGATGGGATCGCTGTTGATGATCCCGGGCATCCGCGGCCTGGGGCCCGGCCCGGTGACCACCGGCGCGGCGGCCGGTCTGCTCTCGGGGTGGTTGCTGGCCCGCGGGATCATGAACGCGGACGCGCCGCGCCCGGCGTCCGTGCACGAATGGCATGCGATGACGGTCGAGCAGGTCCGCAGGGCGTTGCCACCGCAGGACCCCCAGGCGGCCGGGGAGGCGGACCGCCGGGCCGCGCAACTGGCCGAAACGCCACCGCATGCGTTCTGGCAGCTCGTCAAGGCCGTGCGCGCCGAACTCACCGACCCGCTGACGCCGGTGCTGGCACTCGGCTCGGCGGCCAGTGCCGTGCTCGGTTCGCCCGTCGACGCGATCCTGGTCTTCTCGGTGTTGACCGGGAACTCGATACTCGCGGCCAGCCAGCGGCTGCGCGCCGAAAACCGCTTGAACATCTTGCTGGCGCAACAGATTCCGCCGGCCAGAAAGGTAGAAATCGGTCGGGACGGGGAGCGTGTCTACACCGATGTCATCGCGGCGCAATTGCGGCCCGGCGATGTCATCGAAATCCGAACCCACGAGTTGGTGCCCGCCGACGCCCGGGTCATCGAGGAGGTCGACGTCGAGGTCGACGAGTCGACGCTCACCGGTGAGTCGCTGTCGGTGGAGAAGCAGGTCGAGGCCACGCCGGGCGCCGACCTCGCCGAGCGTCACAGCATGCTGTTCGCCGGGACAACCGTGGTGGCGGGTACCGCGGTCGCCCTGGTGACCGCCGTCGGCGCCGACACACAGCAGCGTCGGGCCGCCGAGCTGGTGTCCGGCGACCTGCCGTCGGACGTCGGCCTGCAGCACCAGCTCGGCCAGCTCACCAATCGGGCCTTCCCCGTCAGCATGACCGGCGGCGCGCTGGTCAGCGCGCTGGGGCTGTTGCGTGGCACTGCCTTGCGCCAGGCGGTAGCCAGCGGCATCGCCCTCGCCGTCGCCGCGGTACCCGAAGGGATGCCGTTGGTGGCGACGCTGGCGCAATCGGCGTCGGCGCGACGACTGACGAAGTTCGGCGCGCTGGTCCGCGTTCCGCGTTCGGTGGAGGCGTTGGGCCGCATCGACGTGGTGTGCTTCGACAAGACCGGAACGCTGAGCGAGAACCGGCTGCGGGTGGCGCGGGTCCATCCGGCGCCGGGATGCTCCGCCGAAGAGGTGCTGCGCTGCGCCGCGAGCGCCGCGCCGGCATCGAACGGTGGCCCGCAGGCGCACGCCACCGACGTCGCCATCGTCGAGGCGGCCGCCGCTTCGCTTAACGGCTCCGCGCCGCGCACCGAAGCTCACGCCCACCTTCCGTTCCGCTCCGGCAGGTCGTTCTCGGCGTCCGTCACCGGTAGCGAATTGACCGTCAAGGGTGCGCCGGAGGTGGTGTTGGCCGCCTGCGCGGACGTCGGCCCGAACATGGAAGGCACGGTTGCCGAACTCGCCGCCGACGGACTGCGGGTGATCGCGGTGGCCCGGCGGCGGCTGACTCCGCAACAGGCTCAGGCGATCCGGGACGACCCCGACGACATCGCGGAATTCGCCCACGACGGTTTGACACTGACTGGCTTCCTCGGTTTGTCCGATACCCCGCGCCCCGAGGCCGTCGGCCTGCTCGCCAACCTGAAGCAACAAGGGGTCGGCGTGAAGCTGATCACCGGCGATCACCCGATTACCGCCCTGGCCATCGCCAGGGAGCTGGGCCTGTCGGTGACCGCCGAGCAGGTGATCAGCGGTTCCGACTGGGACTCGCTGTCGCGCAAAGACCAAGGGCGCGTGGTTGCCGAGCGGGTGATTTTCGCCCGGATGACGCCGGAGAACAAGGTCCAGGTCGTGCAGACGCTGGAGGGTGCCGGCGTGCTGTGTGCGATGGTCGGCGACGGGTCCAATGACGCCGCCGCGATCCGCGCCGCCACCGTCGGCATCGGCGTGGTCGCGGGGGGCAGCGACCCGGCCCACATGGCGGCCGACGTGGTGCTGGTCGACGCCCGCATCGAGGCGTTGGTCCACGCGATCGAGGAAGGACGCCAACTCTGGCAGCGGGTGCAGGCGGCGGTGTCCGTGCTGCTCGGCGGCAATGCCGGCGAGGTGTTGTTCGCCGTCATCGGCAGCGCCATCACCGGGACGTCGCCGCTGAACACCCGGCAGCTGTTGCTGGTCAACATGATGACCGATGCACTGCCGGCCGCCGCCCTTGCGGTCAGCAAGCCCAGCGCACCCGTCGACCCGGGCCTGCGGGGCCCGGATCAGCCCGCGTTGTGGCGTGCCGTCGTCATCCGGGGCGTCACCACAGCGGCCGCGACGACCGCGGCGTGGGGGATGGCAAGCGTCACCGGGCGCCCGCAACGGGCATCCACCGTGGCGCTGGTCGCGCTAGTGGGCGCCGAACTCGGTCAAACCCTGCTCGATTCCCACGCCCCGCTGGTGGTCATCACCGCGGTGGGTTCCCTTGGGGTGATGGGAACGCTGATCAGCATCCCGGTGGTCAGCCAGTTGCTCGGCTGCACACCACTGGGTCCGCTCGGTTGGGGGCAGGCTCTGGGGAGCGCCGCGGGGGCGACCATCGCGATAGCCGTCCTGAACCGGGTTTCGGAAGGTTGGGGCACGTCGCACACGCTGCCGCCGGGGCCTGACGTGGCCGCGACGAACGGTAAGCCGTCCGATCGGAATGCCGAATCTCCACCACCCCGACCCGCCAAAGCAGCGCATAGAGTTCCACTAAGGGCACCCGCAGCACCAAGGCAATCGACGAAACCAGCGGATCGGCCACGGAGTCGGTCGTCGACATAGGTCCGACGTTGACCTCACGACCCGGCGAGGCGGCAAACCCTTCGTTACTGAAAGGCAAATGATGGCGGAAAAGAAAGCACGCAGCGGGGTATCGCAGCGCGAAGCGGTAGAGAAGGTCCGCGAGGGCGAGACCTTCGTGGTGAATGTGCCGGTGGTGGGGCAGATGGAGATCCCACGGCCCGAGCAACTGGCCTACTACGGGGGTCTGGCCGCCCTGGCGGCGTTGGAACTCATCGACTGGCCCGTCGCCCTGGTCATCGCCGCCGGACATCTACTGGCAGCCAACCACCACAACCGGCTCCTGGAGGAGCTCGGCGAGGCGATGGAGGAGCTTTAGTCGCCGTTCCCGCCGGATTCGGGCTGGATCTGTTCGTGCACGGTCAGCAACACGTGGTCGAATTGACTTTGAACGGCGGCCGTCGGGGCCTCCAGGGTTGAAACTTCGATGAGCAATTGCTTCGCCAGCTCGCGCAGCTTCACATTGGTCTCTTGCGACCGCCACTGCAAGACACGAAAGGCCTGCTCGGGGCTGACCCGGTAGACATACATCAGCACGCCCTTGGCCTGCTCGATCGCCGCGCGGTTCTCGAACAGGTCCGGCAGGGCCTCGTCGAGCACTTCCTGTCGGGTCTCGTGCCGGGTCTCGTCGAAGGTGTCGGTCAGGTCGATGTAGTAGCCGGCCGTGCCCAACACCGTGCCGCCCTCATCCACCATCCGGTCGGCCACCACGATCGCGTCGTGCACTTTGCCCGCGGTGTCGATAAACCGGTGACGACTCGAGAACGACCCCGCCGACTGCAAGGCGTGGTCGAGCAGATCCTGGACGTGCGCACGGTCCTCGGGATGCTTATGCGACAGCAGCAGGTTCGTCGTCGGCGTCACGGTTCCCGGGTCGTACCCGTGCATCCTCGCCACCTCGTCGGACCATTCCCAGCGTTGATCGACGAACCAGAAGCGGAAGGTGCCGACGTTCAGGTAGTCAGCGACGGTCGTCGCCGCGCTCATCGGCATGGGCTGTTGCACGTTTACATCCTCCCATTCGGTTGGAACCCCCGGCTACCGCTCTGTCGGGAAGCCCGGGGGTGAGGGTAACGTCGCGTGCGGGCATCCGGCCCAAACCAAATTAAAGAGACGCGGGAGCGCACGCGGAGTGCGCTGAGAGGACGGCTTGGGGCCGTCGACCGTACGAACCTGACCGGGTAATGCCGGCGTAGGGAGATGAAAGCATGACCGTCACCGTCGAACCGTCCGTGACCACCGGACCCATCGCGGGCAGCAGCAAGGCGTACTACGAAGTCGACGGGCCCGGCGGTGGGGCTCTCCTTCGCGTTCCATTCCGGCGGGTGAACCTGTCGACCGGAGATCACTTCGACCTCTACGACACCTCCGGGCCCTACACCGACCCGGACGCGGCCATCGATTTGAAGTCCGGGCTGCCGCCGCGGCCCGGGGTGGTCCGCGACCGCGGCACCCAGCTGCAGCGTGCCCGCGCCGGCGAGATCACCGCCGAGATGGCGTTCATCGCGGCCCGCGAGGGCGTGCCCGCCGAGCTGGTGCGCGACGAGGTGGCGCGCGGCCGCGCGGTGATCCCGGCCAACCACAACCATCCCGAGAGCGAGCCGATGATCATCGGCAAGGCGTTCGCGGTCAAGGTCAACGCGAACATCGGCAACTCGGCGGTGACGTCGTCGATCGCCGAGGAGGTCGACAAGATGGTGTGGGCCACCCGCTGGGGTGCCGACACCATCATGGACCTGTCCACCGGCAAGAACATCCACGAGACCCGCGAATGGATCCTGCGCAATTCGCCGGTGCCGGTGGGCACGGTGCCGATCTACCAGGCGCTGGAAAAGGTCAAGGGCGATCCGACCGAGCTGACCTGGGAGGTCTACCGCGACACGGTGATTGAGCAGTGCGAGCAGGGTGTTGACTACATGACCGTGCATGCCGGCGTGCTGCTGCGGTATGTGCCGCTGACCGCGAAGCGGGTCACCGGCATCGTCAGCCGCGGCGGGTCGATCATGGCGGCCTGGTGCCTGGCCCATCACCGGGAGTCGTTCCTCTACACCAACTTCGCGGAGCTCTGCGATATCTTCGCGCGCTACGACGTCACGTTCTCGCTTGGCGACGGGCTGCGGCCGGGCTCGATCGCCGACGCCAACGACGCCGCGCAGTTCGCCGAACTGCGGACCCTCGGCGAGCTGACCAAGATCGCGAAAGCCCATGGCGCACAGGTGATGATCGAGGGACCGGGGCACATACCGATGCACAAGATCGTCGAGAACGTGCGGCTGGAAGAGGAACTGTGCGAGGAGGCCCCGTTCTACACGTTGGGCCCGCTGGCCACCGACATCGCGCCGGCCTACGACCACATCACGTCGGCGATCGGCGCGGCCATCATCGCCCAGGCCGGTACCGCGATGCTGTGCTACGTGACCCCGAAGGAGCACCTCGGGCTGCCGGACCGCAAGGACGTCAAGGACGGTGTGATCGCCTACAAGATCGCGGCGCATTCGGCGGACCTCGCCAAGGGTCATCCGCGCGCGCAGGAGCGCGACGACGCGTTGAGCACGGCGCGCTTCGAGTTCCGTTGGCACGACCAGTTCGCATTGTCCCTGGATCCCGACACGGCACGGGAATTCCACGACGAGACGCTGCCGGCCGAACCGGCCAAGACGGCGCACTTCTGCTCGATGTGTGGACCGAAGTTCTGCTCGATGCGGATCACCCAGGACGTCCGCGATTACGCGGCCGCACATGGGCTCGACAGCGAGGAAGCCATCGAGGCGGCGCTGCAGCAGGGTATGGCGGAGAAGTCGGTCGAATTCGCCGAGCACGGCAATCGGGTGTATCTGCCGATCACCCAGTGAGCTACCTGCCGCTGGCGCCGCCGGGCACCACGCCGTTGCGGGTGCTGACCGTCGCCGGATCGGACTCGGGCGGCGGCGCGGGCATCCAGGCCGATATGCGCACCATGGCGTTGCTGGGTGTGCATGCGTGCGTTGCGGTTACCGCGGTCACCGTGCAGAACACATTGGGGGTCAAGAGCTTTCACGAGGTGCCCAGCGAAGTGGTCGCCGCTCAGATCGAAGCCGTGGTCACCGACATCGGCATCCAAGCCGCCAAGACCGGGATGCTGGCGTCGTCCGGCATCATCGATGCGGTGGCCGCCACCTGGCGCTCGCTCGAGTTGGCGGTTCCGCTCGTCGTCGATCCGGTGTCGGCATCGATGCACGGAGACGCGCTGTTGGCACGAGATGCCCTGGATTCGCTTCGCAGGCAACTGTTCCCGTTGGCCACGCTGGTGACACCGAACCTCGACGAGGTGCGGTTATTGGTGGACATCGAAGTCGTCGACTCGACGTCGCAGCGCGCGGCGGCCAAGGCCCTGCATGCGCTGGGCCCCCGGTGGGCGTTGGTGAAGGGCGGACACCTGCGGTCATCCGATCGCAGCTGCGATTTGCTCTATGACGGTGCCGACTTCTACGAGTTCGACTCGCCGCGCTTGATGACCGGCAACGACCACGGCGGCGGTGACACGCTCGCGTCCGCGGTCGCTTCCGCGCTGGCGCACGGGTTCACCGTGCCCGACGCCGTCGGGTTCGGGAAGCGATGGGTCACCGAAAGCCTGCGCGCCGCTTATCCACTTGGGCGTGGCCACGGCCCGGTCTCTCCGTTGTTTCGGCTGTCATGAACCTCGATCGGATCGCGGGCGTCGCCCACCGGCCGGAAAGCACTCCGGCGGGCGTCGTGGTGCTCACCCACGGTGCTGGCGGGAGCCGGGAATCACCACTGCTGCAACAGGTTTCCGATGAGTGGGCGCGACGTGGCTGGCTCGCGGTGCGATACAACCTCCCCTACCGCAGGCGTCGGCCCACCGGCCCGCCGTCCGGCTCGGCCGCCACCGACCGCGCCGGGATCGTCGAGGCGATCACGGTGTGCCGCGTCCTTGCCGACGGTCCGCTGATCGCCGGCGGGCATTCCTACGGCGGCCGGCAGACCTCGATGGTGGTGGCTTCGGGTGAGGCCGCGGTCGACGTCCTGACGCTGTTCTCCTACCCGGTACATCCGCCGGGCAAGCCGGAGCGCCCCCGCACCGAGCATCTGCCCGACATCACGGTGCCCACCGTGTTCACCCACGGAACGTCGGATCCCTTCGGCACCCCGGGCGAGGTGCGCGACGCCGCGGCCATGATCGCCGCGCCGACCGAAATCGTCGAAATCGCCGGCGCGCGACACGATCTGCGCTCGAGGACCCTCGACGTTCCCGCGCTCGCGGTCGATGCCGCGCTGCGGTTGCTGAGGTTACTTCGGTGAATTTCAACAGTTTGAACTGGACAGTTTTAACTGTCTAGTTTAGAGTGGCGGTATGGACGGTGTCGGCGACTCCGCCGCAACAGCGGCCCGTGAACTGCGGGTGCTGTTCAGCCGGCTGCGACGCCGGTTGCGGGACCTCGCGATCGACGATGATCTGACACCGTCCCAGACCGCGGTGCTCACCCGGCTCTGGAAAGACGGAGCGTCATCGGCCAGCGGACTGGCCGGTTCCGAAGGGGTGCGTCCGCAGTCGATGGCCACGATCGTGGCCGCGCTCGAGCAACGTGGGCTCATCGAGCGCACTGCGGACCCCGAAGATGGCCGCCGCCAAGTGGTTTCGTTGACCGGCCAAGGCCGTCGGCGCGCCGAGAGCGACCGTCAAGCGCGGCAGGAGTGGCTGGCACGCGCCATCCAGGAGCGGTACTCCGAACGGGAGCGCCGCGTCATCTTGGACGCGTTGTCCCTGCTCGAGCGTTTAAACGATTTATGAAAGGCAATGATTGCAATGGAAATAGGAGTGCATTTTATCGACTTTCTGCCCGGTGACCCGGCGACGCTGGCCCCCACGCTGGCCGATGCGGCCAAGGCCGCCGAGCAGGGCGGGGCGACGGTGTTCACCCTGGCCGACCATTTCTTCCAGATGGAAGACCTTGGACGCGCCGAGGATCCGTTCCTCGAGGGCTATACATCGCTGGGTTTCCTTGCCGCGCAGACGACGACGATCGACCTGACCTTGCTGGTCACCGGGGTCACCTATCGCTACCCCGGCGTGCTGGCCAAAGCGGTCACCACACTTGACGTGCTGTCGGGGGGCCGGTCGATGTTGGGTCTGGGCGCGGCGTGGTACGACCGCGAACACGTGGCACTTGGCATTCCGTATCCGCCGCTACGCGACCGCTTTGAGATGGTCGAGGAGACGCTGCAGATCTGCCGGCAGATGTGGAGCGACGACGACGGGCCGTACCACGGCAAGCACTATCAGCTGGCCGAGACAATCTGTGTGCCGCAACCGATTCGGCGGCCCCCGATCCTGATCGGCGGCGACGGTGAGAAGAAGACGCTGCGGCTGGTCGCGCAGTACGCCGACGTCTGGAACAGCATGGCGAACGACGTCGATGAGCTCAGGCACAAGATCGAGGTGCTCAACCGCCACTGCGACGCGGTGGGCCGGGATCCCGGCGAAATCCAGAAGACCTTTGGCCGTCTCTTGGTGGTCGACCCGTTCGAGGACACCGACGAGTACCTGAAGACCGTGGAACGCTACGCCGAGCTGGGTGTCGAGTTGATCAACGTCGGTCCCCTCCCCGGAAACCCCGACCCCGTGGGCTACATCCGGCGCTTCGGCGACGAACTGGTTCCCCGGCTCGCCGAGATCGCCTGAGCTATCCGGGATAGCGCGAGTAGCACGCGTCCATGTCGCCGCCCACGCCGCCGCGGAAGGCGGCAATCCGGGTGAAGCCGGCCGGCACGCTGGTGCCATCGGCGTCGCTGGCGACGATGGGGTTGGTGAGCAATCCGGAAACCGCTTCGTCGAGGTCACCGGCGGTCAGCACCAGATCCTTCTGGTCCGGCGTATCGATGGGTTCGGCCATCTTGCGGTGCACGACACCGGTCAGGCACGCGGTCCGCAGCGCGGTCCACGGGCTCTGCATCGGTAGGCCCCGCTCGTGCTGCACGGCCAACGCGTACCTCGACATCACGACCGACAGGGCGGTGTCGTCACCTTGCGGCAGGGTGCGTTCCTTCTCGTCGGCTGCCTTGCCCAGCTTCACCAGCCCGGGCATGTCGATCATGATGGTGTTGGTGGCCGGGCAGTAGGACGCCGGGGGGCTGGCCTTGGCATCGGGGCAATCGGTCGGCTGGTAGGACACCGTCGGTGGATTCTTGGGGGAGAAGATCTTCCCCAAGACCTCCATCAGCGTCGACACTGTGTCTTGGTTGATCGTGACCCCGCCGGTCCCCGGGTCCCGGTCGGGATCGGCCTGCAAGGTGGTCGGCAGGTCGCCGCGGCGCTGCGCGATTTCCTGCTTGTTGATCCCGGCGCATGCCGAGGCGCCGTTGAGGAAGCCCATCTGGAAGGCGCTGATGCGATCCAGGGCCGACCCGTGTTCGTCGTCGTTTTGGGTGTCGGCGTCCATGACCGGGTCGCGGGTGATGATGATTCCGGCCAGCACGTGGTCGAGCCCATCGGCGGTGCTCAGCGTGAAGCGCGGCGACTTACCGTCGGCCACCCAGAACAGGTAGACGCCCGCGAAGCAATCGGCCTGTTGCTCACGGACGATGGTCGGGTCTTGTTTGGTCACCAGTTTCGCCATCTGCTGCAAAGCGTGCCCGAATTCGTGCGCCAACACGCCGTTGACGGACATTTCGCCGAAATAGCGCTGCGCGACGGGCATGAACACCCCCCGATCCCAGGCGATCAGGTTGCAGCGCGAGGTGAAAAAGGCGTTGACGAGCTTGTATGTGTCGTTGTGGCAAACGATCGGGCTGTTGGGGTTATCGGAGTCGTAGGACACCAGCTTGCCGACCGGAACGAAAGTTCCCTTCAGCGATTGGCTGTACACCGACTTCCAGTACTCCTCGATGTCGGTGACCGAGAGCAACGACAACTTGTCGATCGGCCCGTTGTCGGTGTTGACCACCGTGCCGGTCGCACTGGGTGCGTTCGAACGCGGCCCGCTGGGACCGCTGGTCGCCGGCAGACCGCCCACCCGGAACGGGTCGTTGAGCATCGACAGAGCGCGCCCCTCGACGACGGTGCTGCTGCACCCCGCCACCACGAGTACCGCCCCAGCACAGGCGATCGCCGCCTTCAGACGTCGACCCCGCACGCGCTTATCCATGACGAACCTCATCCCGACCGGGCTGCACGGCAGCATCAAAGGGTTCTCATTCTAGATCGGTTGGCTGCGACGACGCTCGCCCTGCCGGCCTTCGAGCGCGCGCCGCGTCTGGCCATCAGCTCTCCCCAAAAGCGTCGCGCCAAAACGAGACTGCTGGATGTCATTGCCGGCACCTGCCGCCAGCCGCGACCTTCCGTCAAAGCGTCCACCGGTTGTGGATAACCGCCGACCGGCCCCCCCGCTACGGAACCCGCGTGCGATGCCGTTTGTCATGCGGCGCGACGCCATTGACGCCCCCGATCGACTCCGCATAGGTGCCCACCGCGAACGCCGCGGCAGAACCCATGACCGCCAAGGCTTCCCGATTGATACTGGCAACCGTGTCCCCGGCACCCTGGTAGTTGGGGTCGAACGGGACACCCGCCTGACCACCCCACAGCCGCGCCTGCACCGTGGTTTTCGTCTGCGACGCACCGGCGGTCACACCCCCGATCGGCACGCCCGCGACCATGAAGGGGTGGTAGTCGCTCCTGGTGCTCAACGGCATATCGGCGGGCCGCTTCCCGGTCAGGTACAGATAGCCGGCCAGGGTGCGCTCGATGCCGGCCGAACCGTCGGGCACATCTCCGAACGCGATTCCGGGCGACGGCGGACCGGACTGGTCGCCGTCGTCGGTGAAGAACCCGGCGTTCGGCGAACCCAGCATGGTGAAGTCCAGGTACATGGCGATGTCGTTGAGTTGATCGCGATCCAAGCCGAAGACGTAATCCATGACGCCGTTCAGCCCGTCCTCCTCGGCTCCCCAGAACACGAACCGCACCGCATTGTTCACCGGAGCCAACGGCCCCAGTTGTAGCGCCGTTTCCAGCACCGCGGCCACGCCGGTCCCGTTGTCGTTGATGCCCGGACCGCCGCGCGGGCTGTCCAGGTGCGCGCCGACCATGATCACCTCGTGGGGCGAGCCGGTTTCGGTCTGCGCCAGCACGTTTCGCGATGTGATGTTGACGTTCTCGGCGTCCAGCACGAGACGTATCGGCGCGGTATTGCGCGCGAGCGCGCTGGCGCCGTAACCGCCGACGACCGCCACCGGTACTTTCAGCTGCTTGAAGTAACCGGTGCTGAACAACGTGGGCGGGACTCCCTGGCCGTTGGGCGCGCCGAGCACGATCAGGGCGGCCGCGCCCTTGGCCACCGCGCTGTTCTGCTTGTCGACCACCGAACACCCAGTGTCGTCGACCACGGCGATCGCGCCGTTGGGCATCACGGCCGGGTAATCGCCGGGTGCGCAGCCCGACGGCCGCGCCGGGCTGACCGGCTGCCCGGTGAGGCCGCCGGGCGGTGTCCGGACCAGTAGCGACGCCTGGTCGACCGGATAGGTACGCCCGGCCACCGTCAGCGCCGGCCTGCCCGGCGAAACGGCGTACAGCCGGTCAAATTGCGGCGTCGATACCTTAAAACCCCTGTCCCGCAAGGCCTTCGCCACATAATCGACGCTGGCGTCATATCCCGGTGTGCCCTCCGCCCGGTTCCCGCGGTTGGCGTTGGCGATATCCTGCAGCGCGCGCAGGTGGGTGAACATGCGGTCCGCGGTCAGCTTTCCGGCCAACCCCCGACCCAGATCCGGCGCCGCGGCCGGCGGCACCGGGCGCGGCGACGAGCATCCCACCACCAGCCCGGTCAGCACCAACGCTGAGCCCAGCCAACGGATCACGGCCCCGATCATGGCTTTCCGAGCACGTGGCGCGTGCGGTCCGCCATGACCGGGACCCCATTTCGTCCGCTGATGTCCTGCGAGTACAACGCCACAGCGTAGGCGACACCGCCGCCGTTGATGCCCAACGAGGTGTGGTCGATGTGGTCGAGCGTGTCGGTCTTCTGGTGATAGTTGGGATCGAACGGCTCGCCGGCGGTCCCGCCCCACAGCTTGGCCTGTTCGGCGGACTTCTTGGCCTCGGCGCCGGAGAACAGCCCGCCCGCCGGGATGCCGGCGAGGGTGAATCCGTCGTAGTCCGAGCGACCGTCGAACGAGGTGTCCTGCGCGGTCTTGCCGGCCGACTTCAGGTAGGCGGCCAGCGTGCGCTCAACGCCGGCCGAGCCCTCCGGTACCACCGGCTGGCCGCGGGCGTCGGCCGGCAGCGACTGGTCTCCGTCATAGGTGAAGTAACCGGGGTTCGGCGATGCGAGCATGTCGAAGTTCAGGTACAGCGCAATGTCTTTGAGCCCGTCGAGATCCAGCGACTCCACATAGTTGCGCGACCCGATCAGGCCGAGTTCCTCTGCGCCCCAGAAGCCGAACCGTACCGCGTTGTGCACCGCCGGCGAATTCCCCAGCTGGACTGCGGTTTCCAGCACGGCGGCCACGCCCGAACCGTTGTCGTCGATGCCCGGCCCCTCGGGCACGCTGTCCAGATGCGCGCCCGCCATTACCACGTCGGTGGGAGATCCCGTCTTGGTCTGCGCGATGACGTTGCGGGCCTTGAAACTCTGGACACTCGCGTTGAGCTTGATGGTGGTCGGTCCTGGCCGCGCGCGCAGCTGCGCCCCGATGGACCTGGTCACGCTCACGGCCGGGATTTTCACGTCGGTGTTCGCCCCGAGGGTGGCGCCCATCTGCTGCTCGTCGACGTTGTCGGCGACGATCATCGCCACGGCGCCGCGCCCCGCCGCGGCGTCCTCCTTCTGAGAGAACGGGCAAGTGCCGCGATCCACCAGCACGACCGCGCCTTGTACCGGCAGCCCGTCAAAGTCGGAGGCCTGACAGCCCGCGCTGTCCCCACTGGGCACGAGCGGACCGCTCACCCCGTCCGGCGGGGTGCCGATGCTGAAGTCCAGTGCTCGCGCCTCCACGGTCTTGCCGCCGACGGTCACTGCCGGCGTATCGGTGTGCGACACCCGCGCCGAGAACTCGGGAGTCTGGACGTCAAAGCCGCTGTTGCGCAACGTATTCACCACGTAGTCGACGCTGGCTTCATAGCCGGGGGTGCCCACCGCGCGGGTGCCGTTGTTGGCGTTGGCGATGTCCTGAAGTTTCGCCAGGTGCCCCATCATCGCGTCGGTCGTGACCTTGTTGTGTATTGCATTGGCGAACTCGGCCGCGGCGGGACTGCCGGCCGCCTGCTGCGAGTTAACGCACGGATGGGAGCAGCCGATCAGAAATGCGGTCAGGGCGGCAACGGCGAGCACCGCCGGGACCGTCCGTGGTTTTTTCACCATCGCGCCCAAGGTTAGAGGATCGGGGCCCGCTGGGATCAGACATATAGCGCGCTGAATGGCGCAAACGGGATGTTGCGCACCACAAACCAAGCCGCCACCAACACCAGTGCCACCATCGCCGACCACCGGTGGTGCTGCCAGCCCCTGACCCGTCGGCCCGTCAGGCGGCCGTAGGTCCACGCCAAGTACGCCCACACCAGCAGCACCAGCGCCACCAGGGCCAGCGCGTTGAACCGGGCGGCCGCCAGCACGTTGCCGTGCATGAGCGAATACAGCATCCGCGCGCTGCCACACCCCGGACAGTCGATGCCCAACAGGGCCTTGGTTGGGCATACCGGCAGCGGGCCGCCCGGCGTGGTCGGATCGCTGACCCAGGTGGCGGCGCACACCAACGTCGTGGACGCGGCCACCAGCAGCGGCGCGCCGAGGGCAAACGATGAGGACCGGTAACGCGTTACCACGACGGCGGTCGGCTTAAAACCCTAGAAATAGCATGGCCGCGTTGGTATTCGCGTTCATGTTGATCACGTTGAACGTAATGGCGATCGCGTCGGCGATCAGGCCAATGACAATCGACCAGATCACCCATTTCCTGGCGCTGTCGGCGGAGGCCTGCGCCTCCCCGTAACGGCCCTGCGCCCACAGCCCGTTGACCTGGCTGGACTTGACGATCGCAACGATCCCGAAGGGCAGACAGCAAAACAAGGTCACCAAGATGGACCACACCAGGTAATTTTTCGGTGGTCCCCCCGACGGCTGCTGCGGTGGGTAGCCGGGTGGCGGCTGTGTCATGGACCCTCCACTCGAAGAGAAGTTAGCCGACGTGAAGCGGTGCTTACCCTACCCGAGCGGTGCCGCGACGGCACTGTGTCCGCACGATTCTTAATTTGTGCCTGCGCGTGATGCCCGTGACCGCTGAGTGGCCATTCGGCGCCCGGATCGGCCCGAAAATGGTTGCCTTTTAGCCGCTTTGCATTGCAGCAACGTTATGTAAGCATGGCGCGAATGTTGCCCGAATAGATAATTTTCGGCGGAAGGTATTGCATAGTCAGTACATAGCCCTACGATCCCATTTAGCAGAAGCGCTGTTTCCGGTGAGCGACGCAAATACACTCCCGGATGTCAGCGCAGCCGCACCGCCGGTCCGACAACCGCAAGGAGCCTAAGATGTCTCATCTCAGCAACGCGCTGCGAGCCGCGACAGCCACCGTGCTCACGGGCGGTTTCGCCGTCGCCGGTGTCGCCACCGCGACCGCAGACCCCACCAACACCGGCAGCAGCGGGGATATCAACACGCTGGCCGGCTCGTTGTCGAAGGGCTACGGCCTCAACAACTGCACCGCGCAGAACCTCGCCAGCGGCGAACTGGCCGCGCTCACGTGCGGGCAAAGCCCCGACTCCAGCGGCCCCGCCCAGGCGAAGTACATCCTCTTCAGCAACGGCAACGATTTGGCCGGCTCGTTCAAAGCCAGCATCAAAGACGACACTCTGACGTCGTGCGGGGACGCCGGCCAGTCACCTACCACCTGGCACCAGGGCAGTAACGCCAACGCGGGTTCGGTGGCCTGCGGTACCTACCAGAATGGCGCCGAGATCATCTGGACCACCGACGCCAAGAACATATTGAGCTACATCCGCGGATCCAACAACGACGTCCAGGCGCTCTACCAGTGGTGGCGGGCCAACGGCTGACCTGAGAAGGTTGGGCCGCAACAACTTTAAGGAGTTCAGGATGCCTTATTTCACGAACGCGCTCCGGGCCGCGACTGCCGTGGCGCTCATGACCGGTTCGGCCGTCGTCGGTACCGCCGTGGCGACCGCAGACCCGGGCACCGGTACCTCGGCGGATATCAACACACTGGCCGGCTCGTTGTCGAAGGGCTACGGCCTCAACATTTGCCAACCGGCTGCACTGAGCGGTCCGATACTGGCCGAGCTCGATTGCGGGCAAAGCCCCGACCCCAGCGGGCCGGCCGCCGGTGTTTATCAGCTCTACAGCAGCGGCAGCGACCTGGCCGCCTCGTTCACCGGCGGCCTCCAGGGCGTGGCCCTGGCCGCGTGTGGGGACAGCGGTCAGTCGCCGGGCACCTGGCACCAGGGAAGCTCCGGGCAGACGGCGGGACAAGTGGCGTGCGGAACCTACAAAGGCGCCGCGGTAATAACGTGGACCACCGATGCAAAGAACGTGTTGAGCCACATCCGCGCCTCTAACACCGACGTCAGCGCTCTGTATGCGTGGTGGCGCACCAACGGCTGAGCGTCAGAGTTGAGCTGCAACCAAATCCGCGACCGCGCCCAGCGCGACATACCGTTTCATCGAGTCGGGCTTGAGGCCTGCGCCCAGAACCGTTTCGGGATCCGCCCGGCCCGCCGCGCCAGATAGCCGGCGGTGACGGCGGCGGCCATCGCGGCGGCCATGGCCGGCGGGTCGGCGGCCCGGGTCACCGCGCTGGCCAACAACACCGCGTCGCAACCTAACTCCATCGCCAGTGCGGCGTCGCTGGCGGTTCCCACGCCGGCGTCGAGCACCACCGGAACGCCGGCCCGGGCGACAATCATCTCGATGTTGTGCGGGTTGGTGATGCCGAGGCCGGTGCCGATCGGGGAGCCCAGCGGCATCACCGCCGCGCAACCGGTGTCCTCCAGCCGACGGGCCAGCACCGGATCGTCGTTGGTGTAGGGCAGAACGATAAACCCGTCATCAACCAATTGCTCTGCCGCCCGGACTAATTCGATCGCATCGGGCAGCAGCGTGCGTTCGTCGGCGATCACCTCGAGCTTGACCCAGTTGGTGCTCAACGCCTCGCGGGCCAGCTGAGCGGTGAGGACGGCCTCGGCCGCGCTGCGGCACCCCGCGGTATTGGGCAGCGCGGTGATGCCGAGCCGGTTGAGCAGGTCCAACAATCCGGTTCCGCCCTCGGCATCGACCCGGCGCATCGCGACGGTGGTCAGCTCGGTGCCCGATGCGATCAGCGCCTCTTCCAGCACCGCCAGGTTGGTCGCTCCCCCGGTGCCCATGATCAGCCGCGAGGCGAAGCTGCGATCGCCGATCGTCAGTTTTTGGTCAGCCACCCTGCACCGCCGTCACCACCTCGAGTCGTACGGGAGCACCCGAAAGCTCAGAAAGTTTTGTCGCCCAGTCCGAACGCGGCAGCACCGCGAAGTCGATCGCCACCGCGATGCCCCGGTCCGGGAAGCCCAGCGACTCCAGCAACCCGGCGACGGTGGTCTGTTCGTCTACCTCAACCCTTTGTTCGTTGACCACGACGATCATCGGTGGGCTCCCACCGGGGCAAGCTCGGACACGATCTGCTCGGCGGTCCAGGGCGCCAACAGGAATCCCGACCGGCCGTGGCCGGTGGCGACCAGGGTGCGGGCGTCGAGGCGGTGCACGAGTGGCAGATTGTCGGGTGTCATCGGGCGCAGCCCGGCGGCGCACTCGGCCAGCTCGTACTCTCCCAGCGCCGGCACCACCGCACACGCGTCGTCAAGCAGGTCACGCACCCCCGACACGACCGGGGCCGTGTCGCGTCCGTGTTCGTATTGGGTGGCACCGACGACCACCCCGTCGGCGCGCGGCACCAGGTATACCTGCCGCCCGTGCACGCGGGCACGAATTACCCTCCGCAGCAACGGCATACACCCCTTTCGCCAACGCAGGCGCAGCACCTCACCCTTCACCGGGCGCACCGGCAGGCCGGGCCACAACTTGGGCGCGTCGATGCCATTGGCGATCACCACCGCGTCGGCATCGACACTGGACAGGTCGTGAACCGGCGCCGCCCACCCAACTCCCAGGCGTTCGCAGTCCGCGCTCAGCGCCTCGAGCACCGCGCGATTGTCCACCGCCAATTCGGTGGGCGCCCGGAAGCCGTGCCGGATGCCTTGCGCCAGCAGGGGTTCCACGTCGCGGGCGGCCGACTCCCAGACGACCGGATGCCCCTGCGCGGACAACCAATCGGCAACGGTGCGCAGGTCCGCGACATCGGCCCGATCGACGGCCACCACCAGTGACTCGCGGGCGGTGATCACCTGCGGCGGCAGCCCTTCGGTAAAGCCCTCGCGCCACAGCCGCAGCGACTCCACGCCCAGCCGCAACAACCGCTCTTCACCGGGCCAGCCTTCGCTGTGCGGGGCCAGCATGCCCCCGGCGACCCAGGACGCACCCGAATCGCCGGTGCGATGCACCCGCACCGACCACCCGGCCCGCGCCGCCCGGCGCGCCACCGACAGCCCGATGACGCCGCCGCCGATGACGGCCAGCAGGCCCGCCGGGGTGCTGGATGGCATCTTCTGCTCCCTTCGCCGGCATGACCCGGATCAGGTGTGACGGTAAGGGCAGGTCCAATAGCTCTGGCTGTGCCCACTCTCAGCCCCGCCGGTAACCCGGGACTCCCGTGCTCTTCGGGGTCCACGCTAGCGCGATAACGTCGCGCTGTGCACCAACCGGCTTCCCGTCTCGCCACGGCGAGGCTGTACCTGTGCACCGACGCGCGCCGGGAGCGCGGCGATTTGGCCCAGTTCGCCGATGCCGCCCTGGCCGGCGGGGTGGACATCGTCCAGCTGCGCGACAAGGGATCGGCCGGTGAGCAGCGGTTCGGACCGCTCGAGGCGCGCGGCGAGCTGGCCGCGTGCGAGATCCTTGCCGACGCGGCCCGCCGGCACGGTGCCCTGTTCGCGGTCAACGACCGCGCCGACATCGCCCGCGCCGCCGGCGCCGATGTGCTGCACCTGGGCCAGGGCGACCTGCCGCCGGGCGTGGCCCGGGAGATCGTCGGGCCCGACACGCTGATCGGGCTGTCCACCCACGACCGGGACCAGACCGCCGCCGCGGCGGCCGGTGCGGCCGACTACTTCTGCGTCGGCCCCTGCTGGCCCACCCCGACCAAACCCGGTCGCCAGGCGCCGGGCCTGCAGCTGGTACGGGCCGCCGCCGAACTCGGCACCGACAAGCCGTGGTTCGCGATCGGGGGCATCGACGCGCAACGGCTGCCCGACGTGCTCGATGCCGGCGCGCGACGAATCGTGGTGGTGCGCGCGATCACCGCGGCCGAGGACCCGCGGGCCGCGGCCGAGCGGCTCAGGTCGGCGCTTGCAGCAGCGAGCTGATCCGCCGGCTCAGCGGCGACGGCTCCTGATCGGCGTCACCGGGCATGCACCAGACGAAGACCCCGGCCTCGATCTCGATCGTGCGCGGCAGGCCCCGTCGTCGTTCGTCGCCGTGGCCCAGCGGCACCAGCGCCGGGGCGGTGCGCAGCCGTTGCCAGCTGGCCGCGAAGCCGGGATGCAGCGGCAGGTCGTCCACCTCGTCCTCGGCGACCCAGCGCATCTCGGCGCTTTCCCGGTTGGGCACGGTGTGCAGCAATTCGGCCGCATCGGCCACGACGGTGGTGTAGCTCCAGTGGGTGCCGCCGATCCCGGCGACCTCGGCGGTGACGATCGCGCCGCGGACGGCGAGTCGCTCGGCCGGGAGGCCGGCCTCCTCGTGCGCTTCGCGGACCGCCGTTTCCTCCGGGGTCTCGTGGCTGTCCCGCGCGCCGCCCGGCAGGGCCCAGGTGCCGCCCTGATGGCTCCACACCGCGCGATGCTGCAGCAGCACCGCGGGGGTGCCGTCGGGCCGGGGCGCGCGCAACAACAGGCCCGCCGCGCCGTACCGGCCCCAGTAGTGGGCGCCGCCGTCGGATATCACCCATCCGTCACCGTCGCCCTGCACGAGATCAGGATATGCAGGCGATCCGCCGGGTCAATCGCGCCGGCCTCCCCCCATCCGCCCGAACATTCTCTTAGAATTTGCTTATCCGGGTTCGTGCAGAGGGTTTCGACAAGTTTTCCAGGCCGAAAGTTATGAGGGCTGATCAGACGTGACGGTTGAGCTGGCGCACCCGTCGACCGAGCCGAAGGGATCGCGGTCGCCGGCTGAGCCGGCCCATCCCCGCTGGTGGTTCATCTCGACGACCCCGGGCCGCATCCTGACCATCGGGATCGTGCTGGCGGCCCTCGGCGTCTCCAGCGCCTTCGCCACCTCGACGACCATCAACCACCGGCAACAGGTGCTGACGACGGTGCTCAGCCACACCGAGCCGCTGTCGTTCGCCGCCGGACGCCTTTACACCACGCTGTCGGTGGCCGACGCCGCGGCGGCGACCGCGTTCATCGCCCAAGCCGAGCCGCGTCCGGTCCGGCAGCGCTACGAGCAGGCCATCACCGACGCCGCAGTGGCCGTGACCCGGGCATCGAGCGGGCTGACGGACGAACCGCTGGTGCAGTTGCTGGGCCGGATCAACGCCGAACTGGCCGTCTATACCGGGCTGATCGAAATCGCGCGGACCAACAACCGGGAAGGCAACCCGGTCGGGTCGTCGTACCTGTCGGAGGCGTCGGGGCTGATGCAATCGACGATCCTGCCCGACGCGGCACAGCTGTATCAGGCGACGTCCGAGCGGGTGGACATCGAAACCACCGCGTCCACTCAAATTCCGGCCCCGGTGATCCTCGTCGTCGCCGGCACGGTCGTCTTCGGCGCCCTGTCCCATCGCTGGCTGGCCCGGCGCACCAGGCGCCGGGTCAACCCGGGCCTGATCGTGGGCGCGCTCGGTATCCTCGTCATGGTGGTATGGGTCGGAACTGCGCTAACCATCTCCACGACGGCCAGTCGCAGCGCCAAAGACACCGCCGCGGAATCACTCAAGACCGTCACCAACGTCGCCATCACCGCCCAGCAGGCGCGGGCCGACGAAACGCTGTCACTGATCCGGCGCGGCGACGAGGACATCCGCAAGCAGTCGTTTTACCAGCGCATCGACTCCATGCACGAGCAGCTCGACAACTACATGGCCCGCCCCGACGCCGTCGACAAGCCCGACCTGCAGGGCGCCGATCAACTGCTGCTCCGCTGGCGCCAGGCCAACGACCGGATGAACTCCTACATCTCGGTGGGCAACTACCGAGCCGCCACCCAGGTCGCTCTGGGCAGCGGTGAGGACGACTCCACCCCGGCGTTCAACAAGCTCCAAGACGAGGTGGGCCGGGCGATGGAGCAAAGCCGGATCCAGCTGCGCAACGACGTCATCAACGCGCGCAGCGGGCTGTCCGGCGCCCAGGTCGGCGGCGTGGTGCTCAGCCTCGGTGCCGCCATCGCGGTCGCACTCGGCCTGTGGCCCCGGCTGAAAGAGTACCGATGATGACCGGCGTGCCGAGGATTCAGCGGGCTCGCTCCTGTCTCGGGCTGCTCGCCACGGCGATCGTGCTGGCGGGTTGCAGCCACACGGAATCGCTGACGGCGGCCACCGCGCCGACGCTGCCGCCGCCCGTGCCGATCGGCATGGAGCAAATGCCGGCCGAGCCGCCGCTGCCGCCGGGCAGCTCCAAGCAGGACTGCGATCCGACCGCCAGCCTGCGGCCCTTCCCCACCAGGGCCGAGGCCGACGCCGCGGTCGCCGACATCCGCGCCCGCGGCAGGCTGATCGTCGGGCTCGACATCGGCAGCAACCTGTTCAGCTTCCGCGACCCGCTCACCGGTGAAATCACCGGCTTCGACGTCGACATCGCCGGCGAGATCGCACGCGACATCTTCGGCGCCCCGTCGCACGTCGAGTACCGGATCCTGTCGTCCGAGGAGCGCCTTACCGCCTTGCAGAGGTCGGAGGTCGACGTCGTCGCCAAGACCATGACCATCACCTGCGAGCGGCGCAAGCTGGTGAACTTCTCCACCGTCTACCTCGACGCCAACCAGCGCATCCTCGCCCCACGCGACTCGCCGATCGTCAAGGTGGGCGACCTGTCCGGGAAGCGAGTGTGTGTGGCCCGGGGCACCACGTCGCTGCAGCGAATCCGGGAGATCGACCCGCAGCCGGTCATCGTGTCGGTGGTGAGCTGGGCCGACTGCCTGGTGGCCATGCAACAGCGGGAGATCGACGCGGTCAGCACCGACGACTCGATCCTGGCCGGGCTGGTCGAGGAAGACCCGTATTTGCACATCGTCGGACCGAACATGGCCACCCAGCCCTACGGCATCGGGATCAACCTGAATAACACCGGACTGGTCCGGTTCGTCAACGGCACGCTGGAACGCATCCGCCGCGACGGGACGTGGAACACGTTGTACCGCAAATGGTTAACGGTTTTGGGCCCCGCGCCCGCCCCGCCCGTACCGAGGTACGTGGACTGATGGGCGAGCCGATGGACGCTAACGACGCTGAAGACCGGGCCCCAGGCACCCAGCCGCCGGAGGTGCAGACCGGCGCGGCGGCGGTGTCGCGGCCACAGGCCACCCAGGCGCTGTTCCGCCCCGATTTCGACGACGACGACGACGACCTTTCAGTCCTCTCCGGCGCCGTAGACACCGAACCGCAAGAACGGCTGACGGTGGCCACGCGCGTGCTCCCGCCGGTCCGGCACCTCGGCGGTGGGCTGGTCGAGATCCCCCGGGTCCGGGATATCGATCCGGTCGAGGCCCTGATGACCAATCCCGTGGTGCCGGAGTCCAAGCGCTTCTGCTGGAACTGCGGAAAGCCGGTCGGCCGGTCCAGCGAGGACGGCAAGGGCACGTCGGAGGGCTGGTGCCCATCCTGCGGCAGTCCGTATTCGTTTCTGCCCCAGCTGAATCCCGGCGACACCGTCGCCGGCCAGTACGAGGTCAAGGGCTGCATCGCGCACGGCGGGTTGGGTTGGGTCTACCTGGCCGTCGACCACAACGTCAACGACCGTCCGGTGGTGCTCAAAGGCCTGGTGCACTCCGGCGACGCCGAGGCCCAGGCGATCGCGATGGCCGAACGCCAGTTCCTCGCCGAGGTGGTCCACCCGCAGATCGTGCAGATCTTCAACTTCGTCGAGCACACCGACCGGCACGGGGATCCCGTCGGCTACATCGTGATGGAGTACATCGGCGGGCAGTCGCTCAAGCGGAGCCTCAAGGGCGGGAAGACCGAGAAGCTGCCGGTCGCCGAGGCGATCGCCTATCTGCTGGAAATCCTTCCCGCACTGAGCTATCTGCATACCATCGGCCTGGTCTACAACGACCTGAAGCCCGAGAACATCATGCTCACCGAGGAGCAACTCAAGCTGATCGACCTGGGCGCGGTGTCGCGGATCAATTCGTTCGGCTACCTCTACGGCACACCCGGCTTCCAGGCGCCGGAGATCGTGCGAACGGGCCCGACGGTGGCCACCGACATCTACACGGTGGGGCGCACGCTGGCGGCACTCACGTTGAACCTGCGCACCCGCAACGGCCGCTACGTGGACGGGTTGCCCGAAGACGACCCGGTATTGGCGGCCTACGACTCGTTCGGCCGGTTGCTGCGCCGCGCCATCGACCCCGACCCGCGGCGCCGGTTCGTCAGCGCCGACGAGATGTCCGGCCAGTTGATGGGCGTGCTGCGGGAGGTGGTCTCCCAGGACACCGGGGTGCCGCGGTCCGGGCTGTCGACGATCTTCAGCCCGAGCCGCTCGACCTTCGGGGTGGACCTGCTGGTCGCGCACACCGACGTCTACCTGGACGGCCAGGTCCATTCGGAGCGGCTGACGGCCAGGGAGATCGTGACCGCCCTGCCGGTGCCGCTGGTCGATCCGGCCGACGTGGCCGCTCCGGTGCTGCAGGCGACGGTGCTCTCCCAGCCCGTGCAGACGTTGGACTCGTTGCGCGCGGCCCGCCACGGTTCGCTGGACGCCGAAGGCGTCGAGCTGGCCGAGTCGATAGAGCTGCCGCTGATGGAAGTCCGCGCGCTGCTGGACCTGGGCGATGTGGCCAAGGCCACCCGCAAACTCGACGACCTGACCGAGCGGATGGGATGGCGGTGGCGGTTGGTCTGGTACCGGGCCGTCGCCGAGCTGCTCACCGGCGACTACGACTCCGCCACAAAACATTTCACCGAGGTGCTGGACACCTTCCCCGGCGAGCTCGCGCCCAAACTGGCGCTGGCCGCCACCGCCGAGCTGGCGGTCAACACCGACGAGCACAAGTTCTACGAGACGGTGTGGAAGACCAACGACGGCGTGATCTCGGCGGCTTTCGGGCTGGCCAGATCCCTTTCCGCCGAGGGCGACCGGATCGGCGCGGTGCGCACCCTGGACGAAGTGCCGCCCACCTCAAGGCATTTCACCACCGCGCGCCTGACGAGCGCGGTGACCCTGATGTCCGGCCGGTCCACCAGCGAGATCACCGAGGCGCAGATCCGCGACGCCGCCCGCCGCGTGGAGGCGCTGCCGCCCACCGAGCCGCGGGTGCTGCAGATCCGCTCCCTGGTACTGGGCGGCGCGATGGATTGGCTGGCGGACAACGAGGCCAGCACCAACCACATCCTCGGTTTCCCGTTCACCCGGCACGGCCTGCGGCTGGGCGTCGAGGCGTCGCTGCGCAGCCTGGCCCGCGTCGCGCCCACGCAACGGCACCGGTACACGCTGGTGGACATGGCGAACAAGGTGCGACCCACCAGCACGTTCTAGTGGTCGTCGAGTGTGCGCCCCGGGCGACGCGTGTGGATCCAGGGCTTTGCGTGTGCACCCTGGGCGACAAAATCGCCTAGATCCCGCCACCACCTCACACTCGAAGCCCTCAGCGCACACTCGATGCCTCCAACGCGGCGCGGACCCGGCGGACGATGTTGGCCGGGCGGTCCTCCGCGACGACCCGGACGATGATCCACCCCATCCGCTCGACCATCTCAATACGCTGGAGGTCTTTGACGTATTGCCGTCGGTCAGTTCGATGTTGATCGCCGTCATATTCGACCGCGACTAGGTTTTCCTCCCAGCCGAGGTCGAGGTAGGCCAGCGGAATCCCGTCTACACCGAGCACCGGGATCTGGGTCTGCGGCCGAGGGAAACCCGCGTCGATGAGAAGCAGCCTCAGATAGCTTTCCCTGGGCGACTGTGCACCCGGGTCGACCAGCTCCAGCGCCGTCTCCAGCCGACGCAGCCCCGGCGAGTGGGGGTGGCACTTCGCGACGCGCAGCACGTCATCGACCTTGAAACCCGTTGCCCGCGCGAGCGCGTCCAGCCGGACGACCGCCGAACGGATGGCGCCGCGCCGGCCGATGTCGAAGGCGGTTCGCTCGGGGGTGGTCACGGCACGCCCGTCCATGGTCTGTGTCTCGCCCTCCAGCAATGCATCGCGCCGCGTCAGCACGCCGTGAGGTGGGCGGGTATTGGCGTGATTGAGCTCAACGGGAACATCATCGGGAATCCACTTGGACCTGTGTAATGCCGCGGCGGCCGCTCCCACGATCGTCGCCGTTCGTCCCGACCACAGCCATGCGGCGAAGATGCGCAGCTCGAGCGAGAGCTGGACGTCGTTCGATAGATAGACATTGGGAAGCACCGCGCGGTAGCGCGTCCGCAGTTGATGCCGGCTCAACGCCCCGCACGCTAATGCCTCGCTGCCGATAAACGGTTCCCCCGAATCCATGCCCCAAAAAGTCGCACGTCAGCCCCCGACAGTGTTTACCTCTATGCACAGGCGCCCGTCCATAGCTAAAACATAGGTTCGTATCGCACAATTACGTCGTGCCAGGCCAGTCCGCGCAGTGGATCGCCACGGCCCGCGTCCTGCGTCGAGCGGGATTCGGGGTCACCGGACCCGAGGTCGACGCGGTTGTGAGCCAGGACTGGCCGAGCTACGTCGACGCCATCTTGGGCGCGAACCCCGACGAAGACCCGGGTGCGGTCGCAACTCCCATGCCATCCCTGGGCGAACCGCGCGCGCCGGGCAAGGGCGCGACGCCGGCGGCCCGCAAGCAATACAACCAGCAGATGTCCGGGCAACAGGGCGTGTTGGCCGACTGGTGGCTAAGCCGCATGGTGAGCGTCAGACAGCCGGTGCACGAGAAGCTAACCCTTCTGTGGCACAACCACTTTGCCACTTCCGCGCGCAAGGTCCGGGTGGCGGCGTACATGGCCGCGCAAAATCAGAAGCTGCGCACCCTTTCGCTGGGTGATTTTCGCGCCCTGGCCTACGCGATGCTGACCGACGCGGCCATGCTGCGGTGGCTGGACGGGCAGAGCAATACCGCCAAGGCGCCCAATGAAAACCTGGCCCGCGAATTCATGGAGCTGTTCGCCCTGGGCCACGGCAACGGCTACACCGAAGACGACGTCCGCGCCGGGGCCCGAGCGCTGACGGGATGGGTGATCGGCGCCGACGGCCAAACCTCGATGATGCCCAGACGCCATGACGCGGGGGCCAAGACGCTGTTCGGGGCCGCGCGCAATTTCGACGCCGCCGGATTCTGCGACGCCGTGCTGGCCCAGCCCAAGTCGGGGGAGTATGTCGCGCGACGGCTGTGGCAGCAATTGGCTTCCGACGACCCGCCGTCGCCGCAGGCGCTCGACCGGCTGGTCGCCGCGTACGGCCCGGGACGCAACCTGCGGGCGCTGACCCGGGCGATCCTCACCGACAGCGAGTTCACCGGCAGCCGGGCCACGGTCGTCAACACCCCGGTCGAGTGGCTCGTCGGCGTCATGCGGGCACTGCGGGTGCCCATCGAAGAACCCGCGGAGCGCAAGCTCGCGGACGCGACATTGCGAGCGCTTGGGCAGCGGCCGCTCTACCCACCCAGCGTCGGGGGCTGGCCGCGCGGCCAGGTGTGGCTCTCCACCGCCAGCGCGGAAGCCCGCCTGCGCGCCGCGAGCCGGCTAGCGTATGTCGGTGACCTGTCCAGCATCGAAAGCGCCGCGCCCGCCGACCGCATCGACGCCGTCGGATATCTGATCGGCGTCGGGGCCTGGTCGGACCGGACCGCCGACGCGCTGGAGCCTCTGATCCGCAGGCCGGCGCAGTTGGTCGCGGCCGCCGTCAACACGCCCGAATACCTGACGTCCTAGCGAGATTGCCCATGCCTGAGATCAATCGCCGCAGATTCCTGATCGCCAGCGCAGGCGTCGGCGCGGCCGGCCTGCTGTCGACGGCGGTGGCGGTCGAATGGCCCGACCTGATGCGCGCGGCCCAGGACCGGCCGCTGCCCGCCAATGCCGGCGTCCTCGTAATCGTCACACTCTACGGCGGCAACGACGGGATCAATACGCTGATCCCGTACGGCGACAACGCTTATCACGATGCGCGACCGGAACTTGCCTACGCCCCGGGCGAGGTTATCCACCTCGACGAGCAACTGGGTCTCAACCCGGCGATGAAAGGTCTGGCCCAGCTCTGGAGCCAGCGCCGGCTCGCCATCGTGCGCGGCGTGGGCTACCCGCGGCCCGACCACAGCCACTTCCGGTCCATGGACATCTGGCAGACGGCGTCGCCGGCCGAGCCCGTCTCGACCGGCTGGATCGGCCGCTGGCTCGACGCCACCGGTGACGACCCGTTGCGCGCGGTCAACATCGGTCCCGTCCTACCGCCCCTGGCTGTCGGCGAAAAGTACACGGCGGCAGCGCTTTCAGCGGGAGGCGCCTTGGGTAAGGCGGAGAGATTCGACGCCATCATGGCCGCGCTGGGTAACGACGACCCCAACGACACTCCCGCGATGGCCGCGGTATGCAAGGCCTACCGCGCCGCGCGGACCACCGACACAGCTTTCGCGTCGGTCAAACCTTCCGGTGAGGGCCCCAATTCGCTGGCCACGCAGCTGGGCGTGGTGGCCAACGCCGTCAAGGCCCGCGTCCCGACTCGGGTATACACAGTTCAATTGGGCGGGTTCGACACGCACGCCAACGAACGCGCAACGCAGCAGCGCCTGCTGCAAACCTTCGACGAGGCCGTCACCCGATTCCTGCAGGATATGGCCGGCGATCCGTACGGCAAAAACGTTGTCTTGCTGGCATATTCGGAGTTCGGCCGCCGGGTGCGCGCCAACGCCTCCGCGGGCACCGATCACGGCACCGCGGGCCCCGCGTTCGTCGCGGGTGCGCCGGTCAAGGGCGGCTTCTACGGCGAGGAACCCAGCCTCACCGACCTCGACAACGGGGATTTGAAGTTCACCACCGACTTTCGCGATGTCTATTACGAGCTGCTGACGCGGACCGTGGGCACCGATCCCACGCCGTCGGTAGGCGCCGGTCGCACCGGCCTGGGGTTCTTAACCGTCTAGCAGGCTGACACAGTCACGGGCGATGGCCAGTTCCTCGTTGGTCGGGACCACCAGCACGGCAATCGGTGAGTCGTCGGTGGAAATCCGCCGCGCGCCGTTGTCCGCGCTGAGATTGCGCCGCTCATCGAGCACGATGCCCAGCTCCTCCATGCCGGCCACCGCGTCGCGACGCACCGCCGCGTCGTTTTCACCGATGCCGGCGGTGAAGCTCACCACGTCGGTGTGACCCAGCACCGCCAGGTAGGCGCCGATGTACTTGCGCAATCGGTGGATGAACACGTCGTACGCTAATTGTGCTGAGCCATCGCCCGATTCGATCATCGCGCCCAGCTTCCGGAAGTCCCGCTCGCCGGCCAGGCCCCAGACGCCCGATCGATTGTTGAGCATGGACTCGATCTCGTCCACACCCATCTTCGCGGACCGCCATAGGTAGCTGATGACGCCGGGGTCGATGTCGCCGCTGCGGGTGCCCATCACCAGCCCCTCCAGCGGCGTCAAGCCCATCGAGGTGTCGACCGGACGGCCCCCGGCTATCGCCGAAGCCGAAGCACCGTTGCCCAGGTGCAGCACGATTTGATTCAGGCTCTCCAGCGGTCTGCCCAGGAAAGCGGCGGCCCGCTCGCTCACGTACCGGTGCGACGTGCCGTGAAATCCGTAGCGGCGTATCTGCCATCGCTCGGCGAGCTCCCGATTCATCGCGTACGTCGCGGCCGCGGCCGGTAGGTTGTGAAAGAAGGCCGTGTCGAACACGGCGATGTGCGCGACGTTCGGCAGCAGCTTTCGCGCCACCTTGATTCCCTGCACCGCGGGCGGATTGTGCAGCGGGGCAAGCTCTGACAGCTTCTCGAGCTCGGCCACCCGAGCGTCGTCGAGCAGCGTCGGGCGATAAAAATCCCTGCCCCCGTGCACGACCCGGTGTCCGACCGCCAGCAGCCCGCACGACTTCAGGTCCACGCCGGCCTCGGCCAACTGCTCGAACGCCAGGCGCAACGCCTCCTCATGGTCGGCGACCCGTGACGACGGCTCGCCAATCTGCTGGACACCGCCCCCCGCCCGCGCGACTTCGGAATCGGGATCAAGGAGCTGGTATTTCAGCGAAGACGAGCCGGAGTTGATCACCAGCACGAGGCGGTTACCGGTCATGTGCCCTGCGCCTGGATCGCCGTGATGGCAATGGTATTCACGATGTCCTCGACCAGCGCGCCCCGGGACAGATCGTTCACCGGCTTGCGCAGTCCCTGTAGCACCGGGCCGATCGCGATCGCCCCGGCGCTGCGCTGCACCGCCTTGTAGGTGTTGTTACCGGTGTTGAGGTCGGGGAAGATCAGCACCGTGGCGCGACCGGCCACCGGTGAATCGCGCAGTTTCGTGGCCGCGACCGACGGCTCTATCGCGGCGTCGTACTGGATCGGACCCTCGACCAGCAACTGCGGATCCCGTCGTCGCACCAATTCCGTTGCCGTCCTGACCTTGTCGACGTCCGCTCCGGTGCCTGAGTCGCCGGTGGAGTAGGACAGCATGGCCACTCTGGGCTCGATGCCGAACCGTGCCGCGGTGCGTGCGGAGCTGATCGCGATGTCGGCGAGCTGTTCCGGCGTCGGATTCGGGATGATCGCGCAATCGCCGTATGCCAGAACCCGATCGGGTAGGCACATCAGGAAAATGCTGGAAACGGTGGAGACATCGGCGACCGTCTTGATGATCTCGAATGCCGGCCGAACGGTGTGCGCGGTGGTGTGGGCGGCGCCGGACACCATGCCGTCGACCATGCCGTTATGCACCAGCATGGTACCGAAATACGTGGCGTCGCGCATGATCTCGCGCGCCTGCTCGACGCTGATGCCCTTGGCCTTGCGCAACTCGGCGTACTGGTCGGCGAACTGGTAGCGCGATCCGGTGGTAAGCGGGTCGATCACCTTCACGCTGTCCAGGTCCACACCGAGCTCCGCTGAACGCAGCCGGATTCGGGCCTCATCACCCAAGATGGTCAGGTCCGCCACGCCGCGCTTCAGCACGCGCCCGGCCGCCTTCAGGATCCGATCGTCGTCACCTTCGGGAAGCACGATGCGCTTACGCTCCGAGCGCGCCTGCAGCGTCAGCCGGTGGATGAACATCGCGGGCGTGGTGACGGTCGGGATCGGAATGGCCAGCTGCGCCAACAGGTCCGCGATATCGACGTAGCGCTCCATCAGCGCCAGCGCGGTGTCGATCTTGTGCTGCGAGGTGGCCGTGACCCGGCCCCGGGCCGACGCGGCCGCGCTGGCCGCGTCGTAGGTACCCAGCGTGGTGGCGATGATGGGCAACCGCAGCCGCAGGCCCGACACCAGGGCCGCGACGGACGGATGTAGGTCGAACCCGCCGTTGAGCACGATGCACGACAGTGACGGAAACCCCTCCGCCGCATGGGCGCTGGCGACGGCAAGCACCACGTCCGAGCGGTCGCCGGGGGTAATGACCGCCACACCGTCGCCCAGCCGTTCCAGCACGTGGTCGGCGGTCATCCCGGCGACCACCACGCCCATCACCTCGCGTTCCCGCAACGACGCCTCGCCGCTGACCGGCGTCCCGTTCACGGCCTCCGCCAGTTCGGCCACCGTCGGCGCCGACAGCAGCGGCTCTTCGGGCAGCACGTAGCTGCGCTGGGCCGGCGCCGGAAGCCCCTGCAGCGCCGCCAAAGCATTGCGAACGGCACCCAGCTCCGTAGGCTCGCACCGGTTGGCCACCACCGCCGCGGTGTGGGCGTGCTGGGCAACCAGTTCGGCCAGGCAGACCTCGACGACACTGGCGATCTCTGTGGCGGTGCGGCCCTTACCGCTCACCGTAAGCAGTACCGGCGCACCGAGATTGACCGCGATCCGCGCGTTGACCGACAGCTCGGCGGGCCTGGTGACGTCGGTGTAGTCGCTGCCGACGATCACGACCGCGTCGCAGGCTTGCGCCATCGCGTGATACGAGTCGACGATGCTGGCGATCGCGGCGTCGCTGTCGGCATGCAGCTGCTGATAGGTCACCCCGACGCACTGCTCGTAGGACAGCCCGGCTGTGGTGTGCTCCAGCAGCAGTTCCAGGATGTAGTCGCGATCCTCACCGGCGACATGCGGCGACCCGCTGCGCCCGGCTTCGCCGCGCTTGCGATCGCCGTCGAGGCGCGTAATCGGGCGGAACACACCGACATTGGCGACCGTCGCGGTCAACCGGTGCAGCAGCCCCAGCGCAATCGTCGACTTACCGGCCTCCGGCTCGGGCGCGGCGATGTAAATCGCCGACACGGAACCGGCGGCCACTTGCCGCGCCCTCTCAGGCCAGCCGCCGCAGCCTGGGCGCCAGGTCCTTCTCGAAGAGCTCCAGGAAGCGGCGTTGGTCATGGCCGGGCGCGTGGAACACCAGGTGATTGAGGCCCCATGCCACGTACTGACCGACCTTTTCGACCGCCTCGTCGGGGTCCGACGCCACGATCCAGCGCTTGGCGACCTGCTCGATCGGCAGCGCGTCGGCGGCCTTCTCCATCTCGATCGGATCGTCGATGCTGTGCTTCTGCTCGGCGGTCAATGACAGCGGCGCCCAAAACCGGGTGTTCTCCAGCGCCAGCTTCGGATCCGGGTCGTAGGAGATCTTGATCTCGATCATCTTGTCGATGCCGTCGACATCGCGGTCGGCGGCCGCGGCGCCCTCCCGCACCGCGGGCATCAGCTTGTCCTTGTAGAGCTCCTCGCCCTTGCCGGACGTGCAGATGAACCCGTCACCGGCCCGCCCGGCGTATTTGGCCACCGCCGGGCCGCCGGCGGCGACGTAGATCGGAACACCGCCCTCGGGCACGTCGTAGATCGAGGCGCCCTTCAGCCGGTAGTACTCGCCGTCGAAGTCGACGCGGTCGCCGCGCCACAGCTCCCGCATCAACCGCACCGATTCGCGCAGCCGGGCGAACCGCTCCTTGAACTCCGGCCAGTCGCCCTGAAATCCGGTGGCGACTTCGTTGAGCGCCTCACCGGTGCCGACACCGAGGAAGATGCGGTTGGGATACAGGCAGGCCATGGTGGCGAAGGCCTGCGCGATGACGGCCGGGTTGTACCGAAACGTCGGGGTGAGCACCGAGGTGCCCAGCGTGATCCGCTTGGTGCGTTCGCCGACGGCGGTGATCCAGGCCAGCGAGAACGGGGCGTGCCCGCCCTCGTGCCGCCACGGCTGGAAGTGGTCACTGACGGTTGCGCTGTCCATGCCGTGACCTTCGGCGGCGACGGCCAGTTCGACGAGCTCGCGCGGTGCGAATTGTTCAGCGGACGCTTTGTATCCAAGTTTCAGTTCAGCCACCCGTTCTTTCTACTCCTCTGCGGACGGTCGCGACCCGCTGCCTAGACTCGCGGGCATGGGACCGGCGCCGACTGTTCTTCAGATCACCGACACCGTGCACCTCGCCCAGGGCCACGCCGTTAACTGGACGCTGGTCACCGACGACACCGGCGTCATGTTGATCGACGCCGGCTATCCCGGGGACCGCGAGGACGTGCTGGCCTCGCTGCGCAAGCTGGGCTACGACGCAGGCGACGTGCGCGCGATCCTGCTGACGCACGCGCACATCGACCACCTGGGCTCGGCGATCTGGTTCGCCGGCGAGCACGGCACCCCGGTGTATTGCCATGCCGACGAAGTGGGCCACGCCAAGCGGGAGTACCTGGAACAGGCCTCGGTTTTCGATGTCGCGCTGCGCATCTGGCGGCCGCGGTGGGCGGTGTGGGGCGTCCATGTGGTGCGCAACGGCGGCCTGGTCCGCGACGGCATCCCGACCACGTTGCCGTTGACCGCCGACGTGGCCGCCGGGCTGCCGGGGCACCCGATGGCCATCGCCACCCCGGGGCACACCAGCGGGCACTGCTCGTATGTCGTTGACGGCGTGCTGGTCAGCGGCGACGCGCTGATCACCGGCCACCCGTTGCTGCGCCGGAGCGGGCCGCAGCTGCTGCCGGCGGTGTTCAGCCACAGCCAACCGAATTGCCTGCGCAGCCTGAACGCGCTGGCGCTGCTGGAGACCGACGTGCTGTTGCCCGGTCACGGCGAGGTGTGGCGCGGCCCGATCCGCGAGGCGACGGAAGCGGCCTTGAAGAAAGCCGGGTAGTCACACCGGCCGCAGCAGCACCTGCCTCAGCTTGGTGGACCGGTTTCAAAAAGCGCTATCGCATGTGATAGCGGATTCGAAGTTCGCATGCCTCTATGCTGCGAGCTCTTTGAGCCCCAAGTGATCCCGCAGCGTCTCGCCCGCGTATTCGGTGCGGAACGCGCGGCGCTCCTGCAGCAGCGGCACCACCCGGTCGACGAATTCGTCCAAGCCGTGCGGGGTCAGGTGCGGTACCAGGATGAACCCGTCGCAGGCGTCGGCCTGGATGTAGGTGTCGATCTCGTCGGCGATCCGGGCCGGCGTGCCGATGAACTGTTGGCGGCTGGTGACGGCGATAACCAGCTCGCGGATCGACAGCTTCTCCGCCGAAGCGCGTTCGCGGTAGCGGCGGGCCACCGCGACCGGGTCGCCGTGCCGGACCCGCCCCTGCGTGATGTCGCTGTCGACGACCGGATCGAAATCGGGCAGCGGACCGTCGGGGTCGTAACCGGACAGGTCGCGGCCCCACACCTGCTCGAGCATCGCGACCGCCGTCGCGCCGCTGACCTGTTGATAGCGGATGTGGCGCGCCTTGTCCTGCGCCTCGGAATCGGTGTCACCGATGACGAACGTCGCCGCCGGAAAGACCTTGAGCCGGTTAGGGTCTCGACCGTAGGACTCGGCGCGGCCCTTGACGTCGGCGTAGTAGCGCTGACCGTCTTCCAGCGACGAATGCACGGTGAACAAGGCATCGGCGTTCCGGGCGCCGAACGCGCGGCCGTCGGCGGAGTCGCCCGCCTGCAGCAGCACCGGATGGCCCTGCGGCCCCGCGGGCAGCGTCGCGAACCCGCGCACGTCGAACTGCGGACCGCGGTGCGCGACGCTTCGGATTCGGTCAGGATCGAGATAGACCCCGGCGTCGACGTCGGCCAGCACCGCGTCCGCTTCCCAGCCGTCCCAGAATTGGCGGGCGACGGCGAGGAACTCCTCGGCCCGCAGATACCGGTCGGCGTGGTCGAGAAAGCCCCCGCGCCGAAAGTTGGCACCGGTGAAGGCGTCCGACGAGGTGACGATGTTCCAGCCGCCGCGGCCACCGGACAGATGGTCCAGTGTCGCGAATTGCCTTGCCACCTCGAATGGTTCGTTGAAGGTGGTGTTGATGGTTCCGGTCAGCCCGATCCGGTCCGTGACACCGGCCAGCGCGGCCAGCACGGTGAAGGTATCCGGGCGGCCCACCACGTCGAGGTCGTAGATGCGACCGCGGTGCTCCCGCAGCCTGAGCCCTTCGGCCAGGAAGAAGAAGTCGAACTTTCCGCGTTCGGCGGTGCGGGCCAGGTGCACGAACGAGTCGAACTCGATCTGGCTGCCCGCTCCCGGATCGGTCCACACCGTGGTGTTGTTGACGCCCGGGAAGTGGGCGGCCAGGTGAATTGGCTTGCGGTGCTTGCCTTCTCGAATGGTCATTCGGTGAGTCCCCACCGTTTGGCGATCAGTTCGTGCGAGCGCAGCCGGTCCTGGTGCCGGTGGGTGACGGAGGTGACGACGAGTTCGTCGGCGCCGGTGGCCCGCTGCAGCGTCTCCAGCCGGTCGGCGACTTCGTCCGGGTTGCCGACGAATTGCGTTGCCACCCGGTCGTTTACCACCGCAAGCTGCTCATCGGTCAGCGGCACGCAGTCGTCGGGGTCGGGATACGGTATGGCACCGCCGCCGGCCCGGATGGAATAGACCCATTGGCCGTAGCTGGACGCCAGGTGTCTGGCGGTGGCCGAGTCGTCGGCGACCACGATGTCGCCCGACAGCACGACGTAGGGCCGCGGCAGCGCCGCCGATGGGACGAAGGCGGCGCGGTAGGCGTCGACGGCCTCGAGCGCGGTCGATGGGGTGATGTGATAGCTGGCGACAAACGGCAGTCCCAGCGCCCCCGCCACCTGGGCGCTGCGTCCCTTGCTGCTGCCGAAGATCCACGGTGTCAGGGCGGCCCCTTCACCGGGCACCGCGTGCACGTCGAACCCGTCGACCTCGAAGGTGCCGGCCAGCATCGCCATGATGTCGCCGACCTGCTCGGCGAAGTCGGGCGCGACGGCCTCGGGCTGCTGCAGGATCGACATCATCGCTTGCGCGCGGCCGCCGCCCAGTAGCCCGCGAAGATCGAACGGCGGCGGGATCACCACGCCGTCGACTTCGCGCCACTCGCGCGGCGGTTCCGGGCGTCGGGATTTGGAAGACGACCTCGGCTTGGTGATCCGCCGCTGCGCCGAGCGGCCCAGGCCGAGGTCGATGCGGCCCGGATAAAACGCGTCGAGCATCCCGAAGCTCTCCACCACCGCGGCGGCCGTGGTGTGACTGAGCTGCACGGCGGCCGAACCCACGCGAATCCTGTTGGTGGCGGCCGCGATCTGCCCGATCAGCACGGCCGGTGACGCGGCGGCCACGGCGACGAAGTGATGTTCGGCGACCCAGAACCGGCGGAAGCCCCACCGTTCGGCGTGCTGGGCGAGCTCGATGGTGTTGTTCAGTGCCGTCGCCGCATCGCTGCCCGCGCTGATCGGGACCAGATCCAGGATCGACAGCGGCACCCGACTCATCGGTTCACCGCCACATACCGGTTGGGCGCCACCGGCAGGCGCAGCCGCGCCCGCAGCGTTTCGCCGTCCCGGTAGCCGGTGCGGAAGCGCCCGGCCCGCTGCAGCAGTGGCACCACCTCGTCGACGATCACCGGCAGATCGGTGGCGTTGACGGCGGGGCGCAGCCGCGCGCCGTCGATGCCCAGCCGCTGCCAATCCAGCAACATGTCCACCAATTCCGTTGCGCTGCCCGCGAAGACGAGCGCATCGGAGCGGAAGTCGCCTAGAATATCCCCGCCTGTCAACGAGACCACCACGTCCGCAAAGACTTTCAGCCCGGAGCCACCCGCCGCGCGCACCTCGTTGAGGATGTCGCGTAGCCCGGTGGCGTCGGTGGGCGTGACGAACACGACGTCGGCGCCGGCGGCGGCGAACTCGTAGGCGGGGCCGACGTGCGCCAGCACAGCCACCACCGGCTGGCCCTGCGGCGGGCGCGGAGTGATCGACGGCCCCTTGACGGAGAAGTACTTTCCGGCGAAGTCGATGTAGTGCAGCTTGTCGACGTCGACGTAGCGCCCGGTGGCCACGTCGCGGATGATCGCGTCGTCCTCCCAGCTGTCCCAGAGCCGGCGCACCACGTCGACGTATTCCACGGCCTCGTCAAACACAGGGATTTGGGCTCCGTCCCGGCGCCCGAACAGGGCCGATTCGTGTGTGGTCACGCTGACCCGTGGCTGCCAGCCCGCCCGCCCCTGCGACACATAGTCAAGCGTGGCAATGGATTTCGAGACATGAAAGGGCTCGGTGTGGGTGACCGTGGCCACCGGAATCAGCCCGATGTGCCGCGTCGCGGGCGCGATGCGGGCCGCGACCAGCACGGCGTCGCCGCGGCCGGCGAGCCGTCGTGGATCGATCCGCTCCCGGCGGCCGGGTTGCGGCATCAAAGTGTCGTCGATGGTGAGGAAGTCGAGCAGCCCGCGTTCGGCGGTCGTCGCCAGCTCGGCCCAGTACCGGCCGCTGAGCACCGACGGGGTGGCGGGGTGCCGAGGCGCTTGGGCCAGCGTGGCCCGCCATGCCTGTGGGTGCCAGCCGTATCCGTCCAGCGCGACGCCCAAGTGCAACTGATCGGTCATGCGAGCCACTTCTCGAACGCGATCGGAAGAAACGGCCCCCAGTTCGGTACCGGCTCGGCGGCGGCCACGCGGGTCCACCCCGTCGCGTCGTAGAGCGCCTCGGCCTCGGGCTGACGGTTCCCGGTGATCAGGTACAGCCGGCGATACCCGCGCGCGGCGATCTCGGCCTCCAACGCCGCCAGCAGCGCCCGCGCGTAACCGCGGCGCCGATGCGCGCGGTCGGTCCAGATCCGCTTGAGTTCGGCGGTGTCGGCGTCGAAGCGCCGGAACGCCCCGCCGGTGACCGGCACGCCCTGTAGTACGCCGATGAGCACGCCGCCGTCCGGCGCCGCCAACTCGTCCGCCGGCACGGGCAACCAGCTCAAATGCGCGTCCGGCGTGCCGCCGTAGCGCTCCGCATACTCGACGGCCAACTCGGCCAGCAGCGGCCGTGCCACCGCATCATCGTGGGTGGCCGCCACGAACCGGAGCTGTGAATCGGGCATCACTAACGATCCAACGCTTGTCGCCTTGACGAATTCCTAGGTGCGCGTCGCTGTGACATATCTCGGTATGACCGCCAGGTCGTCGGGGCCGCCACGCCACAGTCCGGCCAATCCCATGCCGGTGAGCAACTCAACCACGTTCCGCTCGCCCGTCTCCCAGCCTTGGGACGCCAGATACTCGGGGACATCGCTGTATTCGCCCGAGTAGGTCATGCGGGCCAGGTCGACGTCCAGGCCGTGCTGTCGCCAGCCGTCGATAAACGCCCGCCCCGCCTCGAGGTGCGACGGGGTCCAGGTGGGCACGTGGTCGGCGGCGAATCTGCTGCCGGCGGCGCTCAGCTCCGTGATGTTTTGCAACAACCGGTTCTGCGCGTCGGGCGGCAGGTATCCGACAAGCAGTTGCTCGGCAATCCACGCCGCGGGTTGGGCGGCGTCAAAACCGACCCGCCGCAGCGCCGCCGGCCAATCCTGCCGAAGATCGACGCCGACCGCGCGACGGTTGGCCGTCAACATGGCGCCCAGGCCGTTTAGCACTTCGGACTTGAAGTCGAGCACCTGCGGACGGTCGATCTCGTAGAGGGTTGTCCCCCCCGGCCACCACAGCCGATAGGGCCGAGTGTCCAGACCGGAGGCCAGGATCACCACCTGGCGAATGCCCGCCCTACCCGCGTCGGCGAGGAATTCGTCCAAGAACCGGGTGTGCGCGGCGAGGATATCGATGAGCCCGGTCGTAACCGGGTCGTCGGCGCCGTCGGCCGAGACTCGCTCGTTGTCGACCATCCGGATGAAGTAGTCCACGCCGGCGGCGTTAACCAGCGGCTCGGCGAACGCGTCCTTCAGCAGCCCCTTATTGGTGGCCACGGCCCTGGCGACCGCGCCGAATGTCGCGGTCACCCCGGCGCCGGTGGCCAAAACCCGACTGACCTCGTCTACCCGTGCCATCGCCGGTCAGACGTCCGAGCGGCGCCGGAGGGTCAGCGCGGCGGCGGCTCGCCAGCCGAGCAACAGCAGCGCTGTGACCGACGACGCGACCACCACGAAACTCGCCGCCACACCCGCCGAGCTGGCCTTGCGCAACACCATGCCGACCGCCACGGTGCACAGCCAGACGATCACGCCGGTGGGGACCAGTGCGGTGGGTTGCCGCCAGCCGCGGGACGCCAGCCACCCGACCACGGTTCCGGTGAGAAACGGCCATGCCGTCGTTGCGACGCCGGTGATACTGAGGCCTTCGTCGTGGCTGCGGCGTCCGACGGCGCAGAACACCAGCACACCGATGACGTCTATGCCCAGCCACCCCAGCCGCCGCATGCAGCGAGACTACCGGGCCGGTGTCAGCGGCGGCCCAACGATGGCAGGCTGATTCCCATGAGCACGCAGACACTTCCCGCCTTTGACCGAGACGACCCGCTTGGCCTGGACGCATCGCTGTCCGACGACGAACTCGCGGTGCGCGAAACGGTCCGAAAGTTTTGCGCCGAGCATGTCCTCCCCTATGTCGCGGAGTGGTTCGAGATCGGCGATCTTCCGGTCCGCGAACTCGGGAAGCAGTTCGGCCAGCTCGGACTGCTCGGCATGCACTTGCACGGCTACGGATGTGGCGGCGCCTCCGCCGTGCACTACGGCCTGGCCTGTACCGAACTGGAGGCCGCCGACTCGGGGCTTCGGTCGATGGTCTCGGTGCAGGGGTCGCTGGCGATGTTCGCGATCTGGAACTTCGGCTCCGAGGAACAGAAACAACAGTGGCTTCCCGGCATGGCCGCCGGCGAACTGCTCGGCTGCTTCGGCCTGACCGAACCCGACGTCGGATCCGATCCCGCGGCGATGAAAACCCGGGCGCGACGCGACGGTTCGGACTGGGTGCTCAACGGCCGCAAGATGTGGATCACCAACGGCTCGGTCGCCGACGTCGCGATCGTGTGGGCCGGCACCGACGACGGCATCCGCGGGTTCATCGTTCCCGCCCGCGCCGCGGGCTTCACCGCCAACACCATCCATCACAAGCTGTCCCTGCGCGCGTCGATCACCAGCGAGCTGGTGCTCGACGACGTGCGACTGCCCGCCGACGCGATGCTGCCCGAGGCGACCGGCCTTAAAGGGCCGTTGTCCTGCCTGTCCGAGGCGCGCTACGGGATCGTCTGGGGATCGATGGGAGCCGCGCGGTCGGCCTGGCAGGCGGCGCTCGACTACGCCACGCAGCGCACGCAATTCGGCCGCCCGATCGCCGGGTTTCAGCTGACGCAGGCGAAACTCGTCGACATGGCGGTCGAGCTGCACAAGGGCCAGCTGCTATCGCTGCACCTCGGTCGCCTCAAGGACACCGTCGGGCTGCGCCCCGAGCAGGTCAGCTTCGGCAAGCTCAACAACACCCGCGAGGCGATCAACATCTGCCGGACCGCTCGAACGATATTGGGCGGCAACGGAATATCGCTGGAATACCCGGTCATCCGGCACATGGTCAACCTGGAATCGGTGCTGACCTACGAGGGCACGCCGGAGATGCATCAGCTCATCCTCGGCCAGGCGTTCACCGGTATCGACGCCTTCCGCTGACACCGGCCCTTTGCAAATGCCTTACGCCATTGGCGGGGCGCCTCTATATTGTCTTATTGTCCTAGTGTCCAATAGAGGCGCTTCGTTACGGCCGCCGTCAGGAAGGACGGAACGATGTCGTACGTAATCACCCAAACTTCGGTAACATCTGACCGTCTACCTCGAGCGTGTACTCAGCGCGAAAACTCCGCCGATTTTTCGCGCTGAGTACACGTTCGGCGTTTTGTGGACCCGCCAGGTGCTGGGCTCGTTGATTGCCGATGAACGCCGCGCCGAGCGCGCTCACCTGCTAGGTTGACGGATCATGCCGATTGCGCGGCGCGTTGCGTGCGTAATTCTCGCCCTCTTGGTCGTCGCCGGTTGCGGCGCGCCGCACACCGCGTCGCCGACGAGCTCCGCCGACCAGGCCAAGGCCGACGCCGTGATGCGGGTGGTCCGCAACAGCATGGCGCAGGCGCACCTGCGGGCGGTGATCGTGCGAGTCACGGTGGACGGCAAGGAAATCCTCACGCAGGCCGTCGGCGACTCGATGACGGGCGTGCCCGCCACCACCGACATGCACTTCCGCAACGGGGCGGTGGCAATCTCCTACGTGTCGACGTTGCTGCTCAAGCTCGTCGACGAAAAGAAACTCAGTCTCGACGACAAATTGTCCAAGTGGCTGCCCGACTTTCCGAACGCGCAACGCGTCACCCTGGGGCAATTGGCGCAAATGACGACCGGCTACCCCGACTACGTGATCGGCAACCCGCAATTCAGCAGCGAGCTTTACGCAAACCCGTTCCAGCAGTGGACAACCCAGGACATTCTTGCCCTGATCTCGTCGCGGCCACTCCTGTACGATCCGGGAACAAACTGGAACTACGCGCACACCAATTACGTCCTGCTGGGCTTGGCGCTGGAGAAGGCCACCGGCCAAGACATGCCCACGCTGCTGCAAAACGAGGTGCTCGGACCGCTGGGCCTGAAGTCCACCGCCAATTCCGATACGCCCGAAATCCCGCAGCCCGTGCTGCACGCATTCACCTCCGAGCGACGTCAGGCGCTGAAAATCCCTGCCGGAACGCCGTTCTACGAAGAGTCCACGTACTGGAACCCGTCGTGGACCATTACCCACGGGGCCATTCAGACGAGCAACATCTACGACTTGGAAACCACCGCGGTCGGCGTGGGGTCGGGCAAGCTGCTCTCGGCGGACTCGTACAAGAAGATGGTGTCGACCGCGCTGCGCGGCAAGACGCACACCCAGCCGGGCTGTCCGACCTGCTTCGATCAAAACGAGGGCTACACGTATGGCCTGGGGATCGTCATCTCCGGGGACTGGCTGCTGCAGAATCCTTTGTTCGCCGGTTACTCGGCCGTGGAGGCGTATCTGCCGGCGCAGAAGGTCGCGATCGCCGTCGCCGCCACCTACGCCCCCGAGGCGTTCGACGATCAGGGCAACTACAGCAACCAGGCTGACATACTGTTCCGCAAGATCGGTGCCGAGGTGGTACCGAACGACGCCCCACCCATGCCGCCAGGGAGATAGCCATGATTGCGTATCGAATCGGTGTCCTGATCGCCGCGTGCGTGCCGTTTCTGGCCGGGATGCCAACGGGCCAAGCCGATCCCGTGACGCTGCCCGCGATGACGGCCGGCGGCGGCGGACCGATCATCGGTGGGGGTAACAACGCCGGGATCGCGGGCAACTGACCAGCCTTGGCAATCCGAACGTCCAGGAGGTCGACGGCTCGGACGCGGCGCAATTCATCACGGCCGCCGCGGCGGTCACCAACCCTCAGCTCGCCGCGCCCTTCTCGCTGCTGCGCCGCGGGCTGGCATGCCAGAACAACAACGCCGGATTCGGGGCGCGCGCCTTCCGCCGCAACGACGGGCAATGGGGAGGCGCGATGCTGGTCGCCGCCAAGAGCGCGACCCCGAACGTCGATGCCCTCAACGCCTGCGGCCAGACCAATTGGCGCAGGGCCACGCTCGGCACGGACACGTCGATGTGCAACAGCGGCTGGACCACGCAGACTGCCTTCTCAAGCCGCGAGCAAAGCGAGGCCTATTACATCTTGCTCGCCGGCACCAACGACGACTTCTGCACCGCGCTCAACGGAAAGTACAAGACCGGCTTTCGCGCATGGCCGTTCTGAACCGCCTGCGGCTCAACGATCATCACCACAACGGGCGCGCCCGTTTTCTTGCTTGGCATGTGCCTGCTCTGGGTCCTGTGTAGCCCCGTGCCTATGACGAGTACGACCAAGATCGCGCCGATGATTATTCCGGCAAGCGCCATACCACGGCCACGCTGACCCTTCTCTTTGATCTGATTCAACGCGACAAAGCCGAAGATCAACCCGAAGAGGGGCCCAACGACACAAAGCCATCCGAACAACGAGCAGACCAACGACGCGACGGCCATCCTGTTCATACCGGCTTTGTGCGGTGGGCTAGTTGGTTGTTCCGTCACGGGGCCTCCTGGATCGGGAGGCACACACTCTACCCCGCGCCCGTTGCACTAGAAGGGCGGTGGATCGTTGCTGGCTGCGAGACGCTCGACGCGTAGGCCAGGAGCAGTGCGCCCATCGGGAAGGTGGATGCCAGAACAACGGGGTCCCAACGGGTTTGGTGATGTACTGATGTCCCGTGGGCGTGTCCAGACCACGGTGCCGGCGGGCTCCTGGCGATCCGCACAGCCCTGGACGGTGTAGAACGCCTTGATGAGACCGCCGCCGCCTGCCCTGTTGTCGGCCGCCGAAGTTAGCCGGTGCTAGGGGCCGCCGTTGCCGCCTTTGCCGCCAGTGGCGGTGTCGCCGGGGGAGTCGACGGCGCCGGCGCTGCCGCCGCCACCGCCGCTGCCGCTGCCGATGCCGGCGTTCCCGCCATTGCCGCCGGTGCGCCACCGCGGTCGAGGGCCCCGCAGTGTCGCGCCTGCACACGCGCGATTACGCCGCATCCAAGATCGGTTGCTGACTAGTCGGCTGCGCGGCATCGCCACAGGTAGTCGCGGAACGCTTGAATAAGGGCAGGTGCCGTCGTAGCTTGTGGGCAGGTGTCTCTACAGAGTTCGAGCCAAGGTCGTGATAGCAATTTCCTCGAAATTAACCCCCAAGTTTGAGATGGCGCAGGCGCATTACGACCTGTCTGACGATTTCTTCCGGCTTTTCCAGGATCCGACGCAGTCTTACAGCTGTGCGTACTTCGAGCGCGATGACATGACCCTCGAAGAGGCGCAGATCGCGAAGATCGACCTGTCACTGGGCAAGCTGGGCCTAGAGCCTGGGATGACGCTGCTCGACATCGGTTGCGGGTGGGGCGCCTGTATCAACCGGGCCCTGGACAACTACGACGTCAATGTGATCGGTCTGACGCTGAGTAAGAACCAGGCCGCCCATGTTCAGTCGCTGCTGGACAAGAACCCGAGCACGCGCTCCAAGTCGGTCCAGTTGCGGGGCTGGGAGGAATGGGAAGGCCAGGTTGACCGGGTCGTGTCGATCGGCGCCTTCGAGCATTTCGACTTCAACCGCTACGACGAGTTCTTCGACATCACCTACAAGTCGATGCCGGCTGACGGAGTGATGCTGTTGCACACCATCACCGTGTTGCCTGCCAAAGAGATGACCGCACGGGGTTTGCCAATCACCCTCGAGCTGGCGCGCTTCGCCAAGTTCATGCTCACCGAGATTTTCCCCGGCTGTCGGCTGCCGACACTGGAGATGGTGCCGGACTATGCCGCTAAGGCCGGCTACACCTGCACCCGCGTCCAGCAGCTGCAGTCGCACTATTGCAAGACCCTGGATGCGTGGTCGGCGGGGCTAAAGGCACACAAGGATGAGGCCATCGCGCTGCAGGGTCAGGTGGTCTACGACCGCTACGACAGGTACCTGACCGGGTGCGCGAAGTTGTTCCACCAGGGCTACCTCGACATCGCCCAGTACACCCTGGAGAAATAACCGGCGCGCCGCATCCGCTTCTCGGCTGATGGCACCCACCGATTTCAGCCGGATGCCGTTGGGTGTGGTGGTGTAGGTGTGTCCGCTCGGGGCCGGTGGTTCCGGCCGCTGTAGACCGTCTTGAGCAGGTGCTGCCGCCGGTTCTTCGAAGAACCGTCGCCCGACCGCCGATGTTAAAGGTGCAGGGGCCGCCGCCATCGCCGCCATCGCCGACGGCATTGCCAGCGGCTATGGTCGCAAGGGCAGCCCCGCCGCCGCCGCCGCCGAGGGGTGCCGGTGCCGGCGAAGGCGAGACCGCCGCCACCGCCGCCGGTGCCGCCGATGCCGCCGGCGATCCCGCCGCCGCCACCGCCACCGGCCAGGGCGGTGGCGGGCTGCCACTACCATAGGATGCCGGCGGCGCCGGCATGAATACCATTGACGCCGAACGGCGGCCGTACCCAGAAGGGGTTAGTGATTGAGCGCCAACGAGTTTGATTCGAGCGCTGGGATCCCACGTCGCCGGATTGTGGTCGCCTCCATGGTGGGCACCACGATCGAGTTCTACGACTTCTACATCTACGCCACCGCGGCGGTCTCGGTGTTTCCGCTGTTGTTTTTCCCGAAGGGCAACCCGACCACGGCATTGCTGGCTTCCCTGGCGACATTCGGTTTGGCATTCGTGGCCCGCCCGTTGGGATCGATCCTGTTCGGCCATTTCGGAGATCGGGTCGGACGCAAGGCCACCTTGGTGAGTTCCCTGCTCACGATGGGCATCGCCACCTTCCTGATCGGAGTGCTGCCCACCTACGGCCGAGTCGGTCTCATCGCGCCGGCGCTGCTGGCACTGTTGCGGTTTTGCCAGGGCCTCGCCCTCGGCGGCGAGTGGAGTGGTGCGGCGCTGCTGGCCACCGAGACCGCGGCGCCCGGCCGCCGCGGCCGGGCGGCAATGTGGCCGCAGCTGGGCGCCCCCCTCGGCTTCCTCCTCGCCAACGGCGCATTCTTCGTGCTGACATTGTGTTTGGGGCACAACACCGGCCACCCCGATCTCGACGGCGCCTTTTACAGCTGGGGCTGGCGCATGCCCTTCTTGCTGAGCGCCGTGATGGTGGCAGTCGGTTTGTACGTGCGGCTGCGACTGGCGGAAACCCCGGTGTTCACCCGCGCACTCGCACGCGGTGAACGCGTCAAGGCGCCCGTGGCCGAGGTGATACGTAACAACTGGCGGGCATTGATCATCGGGACGTTCGTCATGCTGGCCACCTACACCCTGTTCTATGTGGTCAACACCTGGACGTTGAGCTACGGGATCGGCGCGCGACCGCCCAAGGGGAACGGCCTGGGCATCGGTTACATGAATTTCCTTCAGATGCAACTGATCTCGGTGCTGTTCTTTGCGGCAATGTTGCCGGTTGTCGGCAGGCTCGCGGACCGATTCGGCCGCCGCAGCACGCTGCTGGTGAGCACCCTCGCGATCATCGCCTATGGCGCCACCTTCGGACCGCTGCTGACATCCGGACACGCCACACCTGCCGGCGTCCTGACCTTCCTGATCGTCGGGATGTCCCTGATGGGCCTCTCATACGGCCCGATGAGCGCGGTATTGCCCGAGCTGTTCGGAACCAACGTCCGCTACACCGGCTCGGGGATCGCATACAACCTCGCCAGCATCCTCGGCGCCGCCGTGGCTCCGTTCATCGCGACCTGGCTGGCGGCCACCCACGGCGTGGGCTGGGTCGGCTTCTATCTGAGCGTCTCCGCGGGTGTCACCTTCGTCGCGCTGTTGGCCATGCGCGAAACCAAGGACCGGCCCCTCGACGCGGAACCCGAGCAATTGACCCAAGACGTTTGCCCAGCGGAGTCATAGGGTGGGTATGGCTGCGGAGAGTGTGAGACCAGACGGACCCAGAAGGGGGAAGTATGTCGCGCCATCGCGTCGTCATCATCGGAAGCGGATTCGGCGGATTGACTGCGGCCAAGGCCCTCAAGCGGGCCGACGTCGACATCACCCTGATCTCGAAAACGACCACCCACCTGTTTCAGCCGCTCCTGTACCAGGTGGCCACCGGGATCTTGTCCGAGGGCGATATCGCCCCGACCACCCGGCTGGTCCTGCGTGATCAAAAGAACGTCCGGGTGCTGCTGGGTGACGTCAACGCGATCGATCTGAAGGCGAAGACGGTCACGTCGAAGTTGATCGACATGGTGACCGTGACGCCCTACGACAGTCTCATCGTGGCCGCCGGCGCCCAGCAGTCGTATTTCGGCAACGACCACTTCGCCACCTTCGCGCCCGGGATGAAGACCATCGACGACGCGCTCGAGCTGCGCGGGCGCATCCTGGGCGCCTTCGAAGCGGCCGAGGTCGCCACCGACCCCGCCGAGCGGGAACGCCGCCTGACCTTCGTGGTGGTCGGTGCCGGGCCAACGGGCGTCGAGGTGGCCGGACAGATCGCCGAACTCGCCGACCGGACGCTGGCCGGGGCGTTTCGCACCATCAAGGCCAGCGATTGCCGGGTGATCCTGCTCGACGCCGCGCCCGCGGTGTTGCCGCCGATGGGCCCGAAGCTGGGTCTCATGGCGCAGCGGCGGCTGGAAAAGATGGGCGTCGAAATCCAGCTCGACGCGATGGTTACCGCCGTTGACTACATGGGCATCACGATCAAGAAGGACGGCACCGAACACCGCATCCAATGCGCCTGCAAGGTATGGGCGGCCGGCGTTGCGGCCAGCGGCCTGGGCAAGATGATCGCCGAACAGTCCGACGGAACCGAAACCGATCGAGCCGGACGGGTGATCGTCGAGCCCGACTTGAGTGTGAAGGGGCACCCCAACGTTTTCGTCATCGGCGACCTGATGTCGGTGCCCGGCGTGCCCGGGATGGCACAGGGCGCGATCCAGGGCGCGCACTACGCCACCAAGGCGATCAAGCAGGGACTCAAGGAGCACGACGACCCGGCAAACCGCAAGCCGTTCAAGTACTTCGACAAGGGCAGCATGGCCACGATCTCCCGGTATAGCGCCGTCGCAAAGGTCGGGAAGTTGGAGTTCGGCGGCTTCATCGCCTGGTTGGCGTGGCTGGTGCTGCACCTGTATTACCTCGTCGGCCACCGCAACCGCATCGCCGCCCTGTTCGCCTGGGGAATCTCCTTCCTGGGTCGCGCCCGCGGCCAGATGGCCATCACCAGCCAGATGGTCTATGCCAGGGTGGTGACGCAGATGATGGAGGCGCAATCGCAGGGCGCACTGGCGGCGGCCGAACGAGCCGAACAGGCCGAGAAGCAGGCGGGTTAGCTGAGCGCCTGGTCGATATCGGCGATCAGATCGTCGGTGCTTTCCAACCCGACGGAAATGCGGACCACGTTGTCACCGAGCCCGATCGCGGCGCGGCCCTCCGGCCCCATGGCGCGGTGGGTCGTGGTGGACGGATGAGTGATAAGCGATTTGGCGTCCCCGAGGTTGTTGGAGATGTCGATCAGCCGCATCTTGTCGAGTACCTCGAAGGCCCGTTGCTTGGCAGCGCTTTTCGCGCAGTCGAGCGCGAAGGTGATGACCGTCCCGCCGCCTGACATCTGACGCTTGGCCAGGTCGTATTGCGGGTGCGACGCCAGATAGGGATAGCGCACCCAACTCACCGCCGGATGGCTTTCCAGAAATTCCGCGATCCGGTGCGCCGAGGAATTGCTGTGTTCAACCCGAACGGCCATTGTCTCAAGGCCTTTCAGCAACACCCAGGCATTGAACGCGCTCATCGCCGGGCCGGTGTGGCGCATCAGCTTCTGCACCGGACCGTCGATGTACTCCTTGTCGCCGAGGATGGCGCCGCCCAGGACCCGACCCTGGCCGTCGATGTGCTTGGTGCCCGAGTACACCACCACGTCAACGCCGAGCGGAAAGCCCTGCTGCAGCAGCGGTGTGGCAAAAACGTTGTCCAGCACGACTTTTGCGCCCGCGGCGTGCGCAAGCTCGGTCACCGCGGCGATGTCCACCAGTGACTGCATCGGGTTCGACGGCGTCTCGAAGAACACCGCCGCGGTGGGCACCGCGAGCGCCTGCTCCCATTGCCGGAGGTCATCGCCGTCGACGAAGACGGTCTCGATGCCCCAACGCGGCAGAATCTCGTTGCACACCACGAAGCACGATCCGAACAGGCTGCGCGCCGCGACCAACCGGTCACCGGCGGCCAGCAGCGCGCCCAGCGAGGTGAACACCGCGGCCATGCCGCTCGCGGTCGCGAACGCCGCCGGCGCGCCCTCGATCAGGCGCAACCGCTCCTCGAACATCGTCACCGTCGGGTTGCCGTAACGCGAGTACACATAATGGTCCAGGTCGCCGGTGAACGACTTCTCCGCAACGGCCGCCGACTCGTAGACGTACCCGGACGTCAGATACGTCGCCTCGGCCGTCTCTTCGAAACCGGATCGCAGGATTCCGCCGCGCACGCCGATGGTGGCCTGGCTGACGCCGTCGGGCAGCGCCTTGGGCGTGCGGACCGATGGATCGGTCATTGCCGCTTCATCCCTGTTTCATCCCTGTTTCCAGGGCAATCCAACCGCGCGCCAGCCGGTTTCACCGCGATGGCCGTTGGCGTCGAGCTGCCCTTCGAAACCGTCCAGCACGTTGTAGGACGGGGCGATGCCCATCGAAGTGGCGACCTCGGACGCGCCGATGGAGCGGTTGCCCGAGCGACACAGGAAGACCACCGGCCGCTCTTCGTCGGCCGCGGCGGGCGGGACCCGTTCCTTCAGCTCCTCGGCGAAGGTTTCGTTGCGCGTCCCGTCGGTCGCATTCCACTCGAGGTACACGACCTCGCGGCCCAGGCTCGACAGATCCGGCACACCGACGAACCGCCATTCGGCTTCGGTGCGTACGTCGACCAACACGGCGCGCGGGTTGTCGCTGAGTAGCTTCCACGCCTCAAGGGGCGTGATATCTCCTGCGTAGCTCATCCGCGTGAGTCTCGCATATTCAGGGCGGTCGCCACCTGTCGGGCGCGGTCGCGCGCGGCCGCCACATCGGTCGCCGTGGCCAGCGCCACGCCCGGCGTGTTCGTCGCGCCGGCGGCGGAGAGTCCGCGCCCGAAGACGCGGAGATCGCTTTCCGGCACGCCCAGCGCACCGGTCAGCCCCCCCGCGTTCGGCGACCCACCGCCACCGCCGGGATCTATCGCACGGGCGGCGCCCGGCGACATCATCATGGTGTCCACCGGCAGGCCCAAAGTGGTGCGGGCCTGCAGTTCGAACGCCGAAAGCCGCTGGCTGCGCAGGGTCACCCAGGCGCTCTGGTGCGGGCGGGCGGCGACGTCGACGAAGTAGACCTCGTCGCCGTTGATCATCAATTCGACGCCGAAGACGCCGCGCCCACCGAGCGCCTTGACGACGCGCGCGGCGATCGACTTGGCCGCATCCACCGCGGCCGCGCTCATCTGCTGGGGTTGCCACGATTCCAGGACGACGCCGTCGGCGCCGCGATGACCGATGGGTGAGCAGAACTCGATCAGCGGACCGTGCGGACCTTCGCTGCGCACCACGAGCAGGGTGACTTCGAACTCGATCTCGACGACCGTCTCGACCATCACCCGCTGTCGCCGTGCCCCAGCCCCGCCCCCGACCGCACGCTGCCAGGCCGCCTCGATGTCGTTGGGCCCCGAGACCAAACACTTTCCCCGCCCGACGACCGGCTTCACCAGCAATGGAAAGCCGGCGTGCACGGCCACCGCATGGAGTTCGCCGACCGATCCGGCAAACCAGAACGGCGCGGTGGGCAGCCCCAACTGATCGGCGGCCAGCCGGCGCAGACCCTCCCGGTCCCTGGTGAGCCGGACGGTGCGGGCGCTGGGCACCAGTGCGGCGCGCTGGTCGTCGGTGCCGGCGGCCTCGAGGGCATCGAGGGCTTGGACGGAGACCGCGTCGGTCGTGGTCACCACGAAGTCCGGCTTCAGCCGTTGAAACACCTTGGACAGCTCGTCGGCCTCGGTCATCGGGATAACCAGCGACTGGTCGGCCACCCCGTGCGCGGGCGCGTGCGGGTGCTCGTCGACGGCGATCACCCGCGCGCCGAGGTGCCGCAGGGAAATCGCCAGCTCCCGGCTCAGCTCACCGGAACCCAGCAGCATCACCTTGGGCCGCGCGTCGGCCTCGGCACCGGCATCGGCTTCCGCGCGCACTTCGGGAGCTTGGGACGGCAGGACAATCGCCGTCGTCTTGTGGTCCTGTCCTTCGGTCGAGCCGTCAGTCACCGCTCAAGGATAGGTCGGCCGCGGGCGTGGGCGGCGAAGCGTCGTGCGACGTCAGGGCTGGCCTGGCAGGAGTCGCACCATCAGGCCGTTGGCTTCGGCCAACAGGGCGTCGCTAGACCCGCGCGCGTCGACCAATTCCGCGGAGACAAACGCCTTGCGGCCCTCGATGCTGGTGACGCGACCGCGCACCGCCAACGGCGCATCGATCGGGGTGATTTTTCGGTAGTCGACGTGCAGGAAGGCCGTCCGGCTGATCGGCCGTCCCGCGGCGTGGGAGATCATCCCAAAGGTGTGATCAAAAAGCAGCGGCAGCACACCGCCGTGCACCGCCATGTTGCCGCCGACGTGAAACCGGGTGAAATATCCCGTCATTTCCACGCCGTCGGGGCTGTACCGCGTCAATGTCCAGGGCGGCAGCAGCAGGCTGCCCATGCCGGGTAAGCCAGGCGTCCGGCCGGCCGGCGCCGTGCCTTCGACGGCCCGGAACGGGTCCAGCAGCTCTACCAGGGCCGTGGCGCGGTCGGCCGCGTCGTCCCACGCGTCGTCGCCGGGGTCGGCGGACACGGCGAGGTCCTGCAGCCGGCGCATGGCCGCCACGAACCGACCGAATCCCGGGCCGGGGCTGGCCGGGCCGTATTCCGGAAAGCCGCCGTGATGTTCGTACTCCGGGTCGAGCTGTGTTGGATCGAAATCCGTCACGGGCGGGCCGCCAACACGTCGCGGCGCACGATGGTCTGGTCGCGTCCGGGACCGACACCGATGCACGAAACGTGTGCTCCGGCAAGCTCTTCCAATCGCAACACGTAGTCGCGCGCCTTGGCGGGCAAGTCGTCGAACTCGCGCGCTTCCGAGATGTCCTCCCACCAGCCCGGCAGCTCCTCGTAGATCGGTTCGGCGCGGGCGAAATCGCTTTGGGTCATCGGCATGTCGTGGGTGCGCGCCCCGTCGACCCGATAGCCCACGCACACCGGCACCGTTGCCAGGCTGGAAAGCACGTCGAGCTTGGTCAGGAAGAAGTCGGTGATGCCGTTGACCCGGGTGGCATAGCGGGCGATGACGGCGTCGAACCAGCCGCAGCGTCGGCGCCGTCCGGTTGTGACACCGAATTCGCCGCCGGTCTTGGACAGGTACTCGCCGTTCTCGTCGAACAGCTCGGTGGGGAACGGGCCGGAGCCCACGCGGGTGGTGTAGGCCTTCAGGATTCCCAGCACGGTGGTGATCCGCTTCGGGCCGATCCCCGACCCGACGCACGCGCCGCCCGCCGTCGGATTCGATGACGTCACATAGGGATACGTGCCGTGGTCGACGTCGAGCAGCGTGCCCTGTGAGCCTTCCAGCAACACCGTTTCGCCGGCGTCGAGCGCGGCGTTGAGCAGCAGCCGGGTGTCGGCGATGCGGTGCCGGAAGCCCTCCGCCTGTTTCAACAGCACCTCGACCACGTGGTCGGGCTCCAGCGCCTTGCGGTTGTAGATCTTGACCAGTATCTGGTTCTTGACTTCCAGCGCGGCCTCGATCTTGTGGGCCAGCAGCCCGGGGTCGAGCACGTCGGCGACCCGGATCCCCATGCGGGCGATCTTGTCCTGGTAGCACGGCCCGATGCCGCGGCCGGTGGTGCCGATCTTCTTGTTGCCCATGTAGCGCTCGGTGACCTTGTCGATGGCGACGTGGTAGGGCAGCAGCAGGTGCGCGTCGGCGGAGATCAGCAGCCTGGAGGTGTCGACGCCGCGGTCTTCGAGGCCCTGCAGCTCCTCGAGCAGCACACCGGGATCCACCACCACACCGTTGCCGATCACGTTGGTGACGCCGGGCGTCAGCACTCCCGACGGGATCAGGTGCAGCGCGAAATTCTCCCCGGTGGGCAAGACGACGGTGTGCCCGGCGTTGTTGCCACCCTGATAGCGCACCACCCACTGCGCACGCCCGCCGAGCAGGTCGGTGGCCTTACCCTTGCCCTCGTCGCCCCACTGGGCGCCGATGAGGACGACTGCCGGCATGACGTGCTCCCACCTGATCTCGCCTGCTTATTGTGGTCCAGCCGGTGACACACCCTATCCCAGGAGGTCGCAAGAAACCCATGAAGACCGCGGCGGTGTTGGTGTTCGGCGACCAACGGGTGCCACGCCCGTTAGCCGGCGTGCCCACCCACCGAGCCGACGGCCCCGCCGATATCGACGCCGCGATCGGGCCCTACCGGCGCCTGGTGGTCGTCGGCGCGGACGCCGACCTGGCCACGGTGCTGACCCGACTGCTGCGCGCCGACCGGCTCGACGTCGAGGTGGCCTACACGCCGCCCCGCCGCACCCGGGCGACCCGGATCTACCGCGTGCCGGCCGGGCGGCGGGCGGCGCGGCGGGCCCGGGGGGGCTCCGCGCGGCGGGTCACCCTGATCCGCGACGAGACCGGGTCGGTGATCGTGGGCCGGGCCAGCTGGCTGCCGGCCAACGATTGGCGGCTCATCCACGGCGAGGCGGTCGTCGACGACACCACGCTGTTCGACGGCGACGTCGCCGCCGCGCGCATCGAGCCGACGCTGGCCGCGCCGGGCCTGCGGGCCAGGGTGCGCGGCGTCCGGCGCCGGTGGGTCGCCGGCCGCGCGGCCCAGCTCGGGTGCACGGGCGTCACCGTGGTGCGTGACGGTGTTGCGGCGCCGCGCCCGGCGCGCCGGTCGACGTTCTACCGCCACGTCGAAGGTTGGCTGCTGGTCCGGTAGTTTCGATCGGTGAGCTTCCCCGCTCGGCACCAATCGGTGCGACCCAGCCCCATCTTCTTGGCCCTGGTCGGAGTGACGGCGCTCGGCGGTGTGTTGGCCTGGCTGGCCGGGTCGAGCGTGCGGCCGCTTTCCTATGCCGGCGTGTTCGTCTTCGTGATCGCCGGCTGGCTGGTCTCGCTGTGCCTGCACGAATTCGCGCACGCGTTCACCGCCTGGCGATTCGGCGACCACGACGTCGCGGTCCGCGGCTACCTGACCCTGGATCCGCGGCGCTACAGCCACCCCGCGCTCTCGCTCCTGCTGCCGATGATCGCCATCCTGTTGGGCGGGATCGGCCTGCCGGGTGCCGCGGTGTACGTGCGGACCTGGTTCATGACGCCCGCCCGCCGCAGCCTGGTCAGCCTGGCGGGTCCCGCGGCCAACCTCCTGCTGGCCGTGCTGCTGCTGGTGCTGACCCGGTTGCTTTACGACCCGACCCACGCGGTGCTGTGGGCGGGGGTGGCGTTCCTGGCATTCCTCGAGCTCACCGCGGTGTTGCTGAACCTGCTGCCCATCCCGGGACTGGACGGGTACGACGCCCTGGAACCGCATTTGAGCCCCGAGACGCAGCGCGCGCTGGCACCGGCCAAGCAGTGGGGCTTTTTCGTCGTGCTGTTCCTGCTCATTGCAGCCAACCGGCAGTTCTTCGGGGTCGTGCTCTGGTTCTTCGATTTTTCGGGAGTGCCGCGCGGGCTGATGGCCGCGGGCTACTCGCTGACCCTGTTCTGGAGCCGCTGGATCTGAACCGCTTGCCATATATGCGTTAATACGCATATATTGCCGGGTTATGGGCGCCGGCCACGATCACACCCCCGCCGAGGGCGACGCGCCTCGGATGATTCCCCGCATGATCATCGCCGCGGCGATCCTGGCGGCGTTCTTCGTCGTGGAATTGACGACCTCGCTGTTGATCAACTCGATGGCGCTGCTGGCCGATGCCGGACACATGCTGACCGACGTCGTCGCGGTGTTCATGGGCCTGACCGCCGTGATCCTGGCCCGGCGCGGCAGCTCGTCACCCGCGCGCACCTACGGCTGGCACCGCGCGGAGGTGTTCACCGCGGTGGCCAACGCCGCGCTGCTGATCGGGGTCGCGGTGTTCATCCTCTACGAGGCCATCGAACGGCTCAAGGAACCCCTGTCGGTCCCCGGCGTGCCGATGATCGTGGTGGCGCTGGCCGGGCTGGTCGCCAATCTTGTGGTGGCGCTGCTGCTGCGTTCGAACTCGGAGGGCAGCCTGGCGGTCAAGGGCGCCTACATGGAGGTCGTCGCCGACACCGTCGGCAGCCTGGGCGTGCTGATCGCCGGGATTGTCACCGTCACGACGCACTGGCCATACGCCGACGTGGTGGTCGCCGTGTTGGTCGCGATCTGGGTGCTGCCACGGGCGATCTCCCTGGCCCGCGCGGCGCTGCGGATCCTTTCCGAGACCTCGCCGGCCCACATCGACGTGGAGGAGCTGCGCTTTGCGCTGGGTGCCGTCGACGGCGTGTCCGAGGTGCACGACCTGCACGTGTGGACGCTGTCGCCCGGCAAGGACATGTGCACCGCGCACTTGACCAGCGACTGCGACTCGGCCCGGGTGCTGCAGGACGCCCGTGCGGTGCTGTCGGCCCGCGGGCTGGACCATGCCACCGTCCAGATCGAGCGCCCGGGCGGCGCCGGCGGATGCCTGGAGAGCTACTGAAGGCCCAGCGCTTCGCGGGCCGCGGGGTCGCAATCGTCGAGCAGATCCAGGCAGCGTAAGTATTCTTCGGTCTCGCCGATGGTGTCGGCCGCCCGCGCCAGCGCCGCCACACAACGCAGGAAGCCCCGGTTGGGCTCGTGCGAATACGGCACCGGGCCGAAACCCTTCCAGCCGTTTCGACGCAGCTGGTCCAGGCCCCGGTGGTAGCCGGTGCGCGCATACGCGTAGGCGGTGATGGCCCTGTCGTCGGCCAGCGCCTCCTCGGCCAGCGCCGCCCAGGCCACCGACGCCGACGGGTACGCGGCGGCGACGATGCCCGGGTTCTCGTTGGCGAGCAGTTCAGCCTCGGCGTCTTCATCGCCCGGCAGCAGAATCGGATCCGGTCCCAGCAGGTCTCCCATTGGCGTCATGGTTCCTATTTTGCCGTCCCCGGGGGGCAGGTCGCTAAGCTAATTTTCATGCCTAATGCACCAGAGCCCGACCGAGGCGGCACGCCCAATCCCGCCGAACCGGGCGAAGAGGCAACGGAGGGCTACGCCCAGGTGCCCCACGACGACGAGACCGAAACCGTGGTGATCAACAAACCCGATTCGGGCGGCGATCCCGGGACAAACCCGGAAGGCCAGAAGCGCGAGCGCCGATTCACCGCCCCCGGCTTCGACTCGAAGGAGACCGCGGTCATCGCGACCCCCCCGGAGCCCGAAACCGAAGTCTTCGCACCGCCGCCGCCCCAGGAAGGCGAGACGGCGCAGCTGGGCGCTCCGCCGAAATCCGCTGTGCCGCAAGCTATCCCGCCCCGGCTGGGGGCACCGCTACGGACGTCGAGGAAATTCAACTGGGGCTTGGTGCTGGCATTGGTGGTGGTCGTGCTGGCGCTGGCGGCGATCGCGATACTGGGCACGGTGCTGCTGACCCGTCATAAAAACTTGAAAGTCTCTGAGGAAGACCAGGTTCGGCACACCATCCAGCAATACGACATTGCGGTGCAACGGGGCGACCTGACCGAGTTGCGCACGATCACGTGCGGGACGGTGCGCGACGGGTACGTGGACTACGACGAACACGCGTGGCAGGAGACCTACCAGCGGGTCTCGGCGGCCAAGCAGTATCCGGTGATCGCCAGCATCGACCAGGTTGTCGTCAACGGTCAGCACGCCGAGGCGAACGTCACCTCGTTCATGGCGTATGACCCGTCAGTCCGTTCGACACGCAGCCTCGACCTGCAGTACCGCGACGATCAGTGGAAGATCTGCCAGTCCCCCAGCGGCTAGACGCGCCGAGATGTAAACCGCTGCGAAGCGAGGCGGCGTGTCGAGTGCGCGGTTTAAGTGTCGCGGTGCGCCGGGGCGAGGCGGCTAAGCCCTAACCGACTGACTTTCCCGCGCAGTGCAGGTCGTTGCAGGCCTCCACGACCCGCTCGGTCATGCCCGCTTCGGCCTTCTTGAGGTAGCTGCGCGGGTCGTAGACCTTCTTGTTGCCCACCTCGCCGTCGACCTTGAGCACGCCGTCGTAGTTGGTGAACATGTGCGCCGCGATCTGGCGGGTGAACGCGTACTGCATGTCGGTGTCGACGTTCATCTTCACCACGCCGTAGCGCAGCGCCTCCTCGATCTCCGACTTCTCGGAGCCCGACCCGCCGTGGAAGACGAAGTCGAACGGCTTGGCGTCGTCCGACAATCCGAGCTTGGCGGCCGCCACCTTCTGCCCCTGGGCGAGGATGTCGGGGCGGAGCTTGACGTTGCCGGGTTTGTAGACGCCGTGCACGTTGCCGAACGTCGCGGCCAGCAGGTAGTGGCCGTGTTCGCCGTGGCCCAGCGCGTCGATGGTCTTCTCGAAGTCTTCCGGAGTGGTGTAGAGCTTTTCGTTGATCTCGTTCGCGACGCCGTCCTCTTCGCCGCCCACCACGCCGATCTCGATCTCCAGCACGATCTTGGCGGCCGCGGCCTGCTTGAGCAGCTCCTGCGCGATGGCCAGATTCTCGTCGAGCGGCACGGCCGAGCCATCCCACATGTGCGACTGGAACAAGGGGTTCTTGCCGGCCGCCACCCGGTTGGCCGAGATCTCCAGCAGCGGGCGCACGTAGGTGTCCAACTTGTCCTTGGGGCAGTGGTCGGTGTGCAGCGCGACGTTGATCGGGTATTTGGCCGCGATGGTGCGGGCGAACTTGGCCAGCGCCACGGCGCCGGTCACCATGTCCTTGACCCCGAGGCCGGAGGCGAACTCCGCACCGCCGGTGGAGAACTGGATGATGCCGTCGCTGCCGGCGTCGGCGAAACCCTTGATCGCGGCGTTGACCGTCTCCGAGGAGGTGCAGTTGATGGCGGGGAAGGCGTACGCGTTCTCCTTGGCCCGTCCCAGCATCTCGGCGTAGACCTCGGGCGTTGCGATGGGCATGAGCACTCCTCTCGACGGCTGTGCTCACCCAGTATCGTCCAGGGCCGTCAGCCGCTCACCTCGAGCCGGTATGTTGGGACGTCATGAGCACCGCCGTGCTGGCCTTGCCGGACATCTTCGACCCGATGTACTGGTTGGGCGCCAATGGCGTCTTCGGCTCCGCGGTGCTGCCCGGGATCCTGGTAATCGTCTTCATCGAGACCGGGCTGCTGTTTCCGCTGCTGCCCGGCGAGTCGCTGTTGTTCACCGGCGGGCTGCTGACCGCGCACCCGAACCCGCCGACCAGCATCTGGGTGCTGGCGCCCGCCGTCGCGGTGGTCGCGGTGCTGGGCGATCAAACCGGATACTTCATCGGCCGGTCTATCGGCCCTGCGCTGTTCAAGAAGGAAGATTCCCGGTTCTTCAAAAAGCACTACGTGACCGAGTCACACGCGTTCTTCGAGAAATACGGGCCCTGGGCGATCATCCTGGCCCGGTTCGCGCCGTTCGTGCGCACGTTCGTCCCGGTGGTCGCCGGGGTGTCCTACATGCGCTATCCGGTGTTCCTGGGGTTCGACATCGTCGGTGGTATGGCCTGGGGCGGCGGCGTGACGCTGGCGGGCTACTTCCTGGGCACCGTGCCGTTCGTTCACCACAACCTGCAAAAGATCATCCTGGCCATCCTGTTCGTATCGCTGATGCCGGCGATGATCGCGGCCTGGCGTGGGTACCAGGGACGCCGCCGCGCGACCCGCGCGGCCAACCCGGAGCCGGACTCAGGACACGCGACTACTCCGGTACGTAACGAAAGCGTCTAGCAGTTCCGGTCGGTCGATCGAACTCTGCTGCGCGGCCTCGCCCGGGGCCGCCCCGAGCAGGATCCGCTTGATCGGGATTTCCAGCCGTTTGCCGGTCAGCGTGCGCGGGATGCCCGGAACCTCCAGGATGTCGTCGGGCACGTGCCGTGGCGAGGCATGCTGACGGATCTGCGCGGTGATCCGCGATCGCAGCTCCCCGTCGAGGTTGACACCGTCTTCGAGGTCCACGAACAGCGGCATCCAGTAGCCGCCGTCGTCCTGCTCGACACCGACCACGAGGCAGTCGCGCACCTCGGGCATTCGCTCCACGGCGCTGTAGATCTCGGCGCTGCCCATCCGGACGCCCAGCCGGTTCAGGGTGGCATCCGAACGGCCATGCACCACAACCGATCCCCGTTCGGTGATGGTGATCCAGTCTCCGTGCCACCAGACGCCCGGGTACCTGTCGAAGTACGCGGCGCGGTAGCGGCTGCCGTCGTCGTCATTCCAGAAGAACACCGGCATCGAGGGCATCGGCTTGGTCAGCACCAGTTCGCCCTCCTCCCCGATCACCGGGTTTTGCGGGCCGGACCAGGATTCGATGGCCGCTCCCAGACAGATGCAATTCAGTTCACCGGGGACCACCGGCAAGGTCGGGCAACCGCCGATGAAGGCCGTGCACACGTCGGTGCCACCGGACAGCGATACCACCGGAACCGGCCGGCCGAGTCCCTCTTGCACCCAACGGAATCCGGACGCCGGCAGCGGCGAACCCGTAGAGCCCACCGCGCGCACCGCCTCCAGCGGGTACGACGCACCCGGCTTCAACTCCTTTTTGGCACAAGCCAATAGGTAGCCCGCCCCGGCGCCGAGCACCGTGACACCGGCCTCGGCGGCCACCCGCCACAGGCCATCGGTGCTCAAATGCGTTGGGCTGCCGTCATATAGGACGATGGTGGAGTCGACCATCAGGCCGGACAACAGCAGGTTCCACATCATCCAGCTGGTGGACGAGTACCACAGGAAGCGGTCGCCCGGGTGCAGGTCCAGTTGCAGGGTGAGGTATTTCAGGTGCTCCAGCGTGACACCGCCGTGTCCGTGCACGATGCCCTTCGGCTTGCCGGTGGTTCCCGACGAGAACATCACCCACAGCGGGTGGGCGAAGGGAACCGGCGTAATGTCCAGGGCCGCATCCGATTCCACCGCCGTGGCCCACGGGACGGTGTCGCTTTGCGGGTCCAGTCCAAGCCGCGGCACCACCACGGTGGCCCGCAGTGTGGGCATGGCGCGCCGGATCTCGGCCAACTCCTCGCGGCGATCGATGCGCTTGCCGTCGTACACCGAGCCGTCGGTGGCCACCAGCACCGCCGGCCCCACCTGACCCAACCTCGCGATCACGCCGTCGACGGCCACGTCCTGGTTGCACACCGCCCACACCGCGCCCACGCTGGCGGCGGCCAGAGCGGCGACGACGGCCTCGGCGACGTTGGGCAGGTATCCGACCACGCCGTCCCCGGGTTTCACCCCTAAGCCGCGCAGGTAGGCCGCGAACGCCGCCGTCTCCCGCTGCAGCCGCGCCCACGACCACTCGCTCGAGCCGTCCTCGCCGACGACGATCAGCGCGGGACGCTCGCCGGTGGCGTGCCGAAACACCTCGGTGGCGTAGTTGAGCGTGGCGCCGGGAAACCACTCGGCGCCCGGCATGGAACGGTTGCCCAGGACGGCGCGCGGTGGGCTGTCCGCCTCGATGTCGAAGTACTTCCAGACCGCGTCCCAGAACCATTCGATGTCATCCACCGACTTGCGCAGGAGTTCGTGGTAACCGCCATACTCGCCGCGCCCGGTCTCGGCCAGCCACGCCAGGAAGCGGGTGAGGTTGGCTCCGGCCAGCGTTGCCGCGTCGGGGGTCCAGCCGCCGGGTTCGCTCATGTCTCGGTCACGGCGGTGACGTTACAGGCGGCCTCCATCAGCATCCAGCCCGAAAGCTGCACCGACAGATCCCGTTCGGCAATCTCCGAAGCGTTGACCGCGCCCTCGACGAACTGCGCCACCTGACCGGCCTCGGACTTCTGGGGGGGCAGCTCCGCGTCGCGGTCCCAGAACGCGCCGAACAGCGGCAGCCCGTTCACCGTCTGCCGGTAGTCCCAGGCCGATTTCGCGCTGGCCAGCACGATGTTCCGGGCCGTGTCGCGGGCCACCGCGTCGTCGGCGGAGTCGCCGGGCAGCGTGGTGGCGACCAGCGCGAGGTAGCGGGCGGTGACGCCGCCGAACAGCCCGCCGTCCCCGCCGCCGCCGCCCTTCAGTACCCCCGACGGCGCCATCTGCTCGGCGACCGCCGCGACCAGGCGATGCACCCGCGCGGCGTGCCGGGCCCTGGCTTCCGCACCGGTGCGCGCGGCGAGCTCCGTCTCCAGGCCGAGCACCACACCCTGGCAGTAGGTGTACTGCGCGCGGACCAGCGAGCCGGCCTTGATGCCGTCGAACACCAGGTGCGTCTCCGGGTCGATCAACGTGCGGTCGATCCAATCGCCCATCTGCTCGGCACGCGTGAGCCGGTCCCCGTAACGGGCGAGGAAGATCCCCGCCGGGCCGTTGGCCGGGGCATTGAAGAACTGGTCCTGCTTGCGCCACGGGATGCCGCCGCCGTCCTCGGGCACCCATGCCTTGACGAACTGGTCGGTGAGCTTCGGCAGCGCGCGCCGGCGCTCGACGCCGGCTATCCGGGCGGCGCGTTCCAGCGCCAGCGCCAGCCACGCCATGTCGTCGTAATAGCTGTTGGTCCACCTGAAATTGTTGCGCACCCGGTGGCTGCGGACCTGCCGGTTGATCTTGGTGCGCCTATCCGGTTGCGGGTCGCGCAGCTGCGCGTCGACCAGGCAATCCAACAGGTGCGCCTGCCACCAGTAGTGCCACGTGCCGAACAACCGGTCCCGCCGCGCTGCCGGCCAGGCCACCACTCCCAGCTGGGTTCCCGGCATCGCCCAAAGCCGTTTCAGGTGCCGTTGCGCCACGGCGGTTTCGGAGCTGGCTGCCCGGTTGGCCCAAAGCTGATCCATACCTATCGATCCTGCCTCATGCCGGGAATCGGCGAGTGCGCCCAGGACCCGACGGCGGCCGCGATCGCCAACGCCGTTTACGACGCGCTCGGCATCCAGGTGCGGGCACTGCCCCTGACCGCCGACCAGCTCATCGCCGCGATGCCGGACTAGTCCCCGCGCCCGTTAAAGCCACCAGCAACTCGCGCAGGCCCGTCAGCGACTGCGCCGGCAGAAATAGGTCGCAATACGACAAGGCCGCGGCCATCGAACCGGCCAGCGGCTGGAATTCGCTGCGCGCCGCACGCGGATTGAGCCACACCACCAATGCGGCGCGGCGACGCAGCCTGGCCATCGCGTGCGCGAGCACGTCGGGGGGATCGCTATCCCAGCCGTCGGAGGCGATGATCACCACCGCGCCGCGCAGCGCGTTGCCATGCGGCGGCGCCAGCAGGGCACCGACACTGCGTCCGATGAACGTGCCGCCGTATCGGTCGGTGACCTTCGTGTTGGCTCTTTCCAGCGCCACCTCGGCCGAGCGGTGGGCCAGCACCGGGGTGAGCCGCGTCAGCGATGTCGAAAACGCGAAAATCTCCGGGCGGCTCCCCGCCTGGCGCAGCACCGCGGCCCGCATCAAATGCAGATAGATCGCGGCGTAAGGCTGCATCGAGCGGCTCACGTCGCAGGCGAAGACGACCCGGCGCGGCCGGCGGCGAGGCCGCGTTCGCGCCAGGATCACCGACTCCCAGCCAGTCGCCCGCGAGGCGTTCATTGTCGCCCGCAGATCGATCCTCTTGCCGTGTGCGCTGGGCTCAAACCGTAGGCTGCGCCGTCGGGGCCAGTGCCGCGCCGACGCCTCGATCCAGGAACCGAGCAGACGCAGGTCGTCGGGATCGAAGCGCTCAAACGGTTCGTCGGCAAGCGTGGCAATGCGACTGGGCAGGACGTCTGGCCAAAGGGCGCTCGGGCTCGCCGTGTCGTCCCGATCGGCGGCGGCCCTGGTGGCCCAGGGCAGCGTTTGGCCGGCGGCCGTAGAACTGCCGCCGGCTCGATGTGCAGTGCCGGCCGCAGGTGTCTTGGGTCCCGGAATGGGCAGGGACGCATCGGGGCCCCTCGCGCCGTCGCGTTGAATGCTCCCGAACAACGAGGTGAACAGCGCGTCGAAGGCGCCGAGATCCTCCATCCGGTTGACCAAGGTCAACCTGGCCGCCCAATACAGCGCCGACGTTGTGTCGGGCACCAGCTGCCGGAGCGCGTGCACGAAAGTCGCCGGGCCACTGGCCGATACCAGTACTCCTGCACCGCGCAGGCGCGCGACCAGGGCGGCCGCAAACGCAGCCATATCGACGCCCCGCAACAGGATTGGGGTAGTCACAGCCGCTAGCGCCTCCGGCGCAGCACCCAGATCAGCACCAGCGCGGCGACTACCGCCAGCGCCACCGGGCCGTACTTCTTGAGCTGGTCACCACCGGCGAGCTCCAACAGGTCGATGGGCTCGGGCTCGGCCGCGGGCGCCGCGCTGGTAGCCGGAGTGGCCGCATCGGCGACGCCTTCCGGGCCGGGTGCGGTCTCCGCGTTGTTGGCGGCCAGTTCGGCTTCCAGCGATTCCACGAACTGGCCCAGTAACTTCTCCGACACCTGCTGCAGCATTCCGCTGCCGAATTGGGCCAGCTTGCCGACGATCTTCAGGTCGGTGTCGACGGTGATGCTGGTGTGGTCCCCGTCTTCGTGCAGCTGGGCGGTGACCGTGGCGGCCGCGTTGCCGGTGCCCCGCGCTTCCTTGCCCTTGGCGTCGATGACGGCGCGGTGCTGGCTGCGGTCCTGTTCGACGAAACGCACCTTGCCGCTGAACTCGCTGGTGATCGGCCCGACCTTGACCTTGACCTTGCCGAGGTAGTCGTCGCCCTCGTGTCCGGTCAGCTGCGCCCCCGGCATCAGCGGGATCACCTGTTCCAGGTCGGACAGCACGCCCCAGGCCTGTTCGACGGGCGCGCTAACGGTGAACTGGTTGGCGATCTTCATGTGGGTCCTCTCAGGTAAGGCTGCACTCGGTAAAAGCTTTGTACGCGTTGCGAATCAGAGTACGGTCGTCGGGCGTCTTGGCCAGCGCCCCCAGGGTGGTCAGAGCAGCCGGGACCGAATCGCCCTGGAGGTCTGCGACGCCGAGGGACACAAGCGCGGCGATCCAGTCGATGGTCTCGGCCACGCCGGGCGGCTTGTCCAGATCCAGATCGCGCGCGCTGCCGACGAATTGGGTGGCGTGCTCGATCAACGGCCCGGTCGCCCCGGGTACCGTCCGGCGAACGATCGCGACGGCCCGGGCCGGCTCCGGGTAGTCGATCCAGTGGTACAGACAGCGGCGGCGCAGCGCGTCGTGCAGGTCGCGGCTGCGATTGGAGGTGAGCAGCGCGATTGGCGGGCGCTCGGCGACAAAGGTACCCAGCTCGGGCACCGTGACCGCGGATTCCCCGAGGAACTCCAGCAGCAACGCCTCGAATTCGTCGTCGGCCCGGTCGATTTCGTCGATCAACAGCACCGGTGGTGTCGGGCCGCGGTGCCGCACGCACCGCAGGATGGGCCGATCCACGAGGTAGGCCTCGGTGTAGAGATCGGCCTCGTCGATCGCCGCCCCGCGCGCCTCGGACAGCCGGATGGACAAAAGCTGGCGCTGGTAGTTCCAGTCGTAGAGCGCCTCGTTCGCGGTCAACCCCTCGTAGCACTGCAACCGGACCAGCGTGGTATCCAGCACCGCCGCGAGGGTTTTGGCGGCCGTGGTCTTGCCGACTCCGGGCTCGCCCTCCAGCAGCAGCGGCCGGCCGAGCGTGACGGCCAGATAGATCGCCGACGCGGTTCCGGTGTCCAGCAGGAAATCCTGGGCGTCGAACCGGGTGATCACGTCCTCGACATCGCTGAACGTCACGGCGACCCCGTCAGCCGGTGGTAGTCGTCCCAGGTGTCGACATCGAGCGGAATCGGACCGTCGACCGCAAGTTCGCGCACCGGATGCCGGCCCGATTCCACGAGCTTCCAGACTCCCTTGTCACCGTGCAGTTGGGACAGTTCACCGAACACGCTGCGGCTCAACCAGAACGGATGACCGACGCCGTCGTCGTAGCGGCACACCATGATGTCGGCGCCGGGTCCCTCGGTCGCGAGCCGGCGCATGGTTGCGGCATCCACGCACGGCTGATCGCCGAGCATCAGCACGATACCGGCGGCCCGCGGATCCACCCGCTCGAGTGCGGCGCGCAGCGAGGCCGAGCAACCCGCCCCGGAGCCCTCGACCGTCACCACGTCGGCCCCGTCCAGGCGCACCGCCTCACGCACCCTTTGGGCGGCGCCGCCGAGGGTGACGATGAGCTGGTCGAACCCGGCGCTACCCGCGACCTCGAGCGTCGCTCCGAGCAGGGTCGTATTCCGGTATGGCAGAACTTGTTTGGGCGTGCCGAGCCTGCGGGAATCGCCGGCCGCCAGCACGACACCGGTGACCGACGGCGCTGTCATGCGCCGACTGGCCGGTTTGCGAACGCCGCGCGGCATCCGGGGCCGCAGAACCAGTAGTCGGCGTCGGCCAGCTGCAGGTGCTCGGTGGCGGGACCGATCGTCACCGTCATGCCGCACACCGGGTCGACCGCTTCCCGCGGCCCGCCCTCGACGGCAACGGCGCGGCTCAGGCTGCCGCCGCGGATACCGGCGATGAGTTCGGCCGCGATCGAGACGGCGATCTCCGCCGGGGTCTTGGCGCCGATGGGCAACCCGACCGGGGTATGCACCCGGGCCCGCTCGGCCTCGGAGAGGTCGAGCGAGTCGAGGATCGATGCGCCGCGAATCCGGCTGGCCACCAAGCCGATATACGGGACACCGTTATCCAGTGCGGCGCGGATGATCTCGGCCTCCGGCCCACCGTGGCTGGCGATCACCACGGCGGTGGCGTCAGCCGGATCGGTGTCACGCCGGACGTCATAACCGAGCACCCCACCCAGTTGGGCCAGGGCTTCGGCGATCGGGGTGGCGCCGTAAACCCGGATCAACGGGGCCGGAAGTTGCGGTGTCAGGAAGATCTCCAGCGACCCGCCGGACAGGCACGGGTTGACGACCACGCAGGCGCCGGGAGCCTCGGGAAAGTGCACGTCGCCGTTGGGGAGCACCCGCAGCAAGACGCTTTCGCCCGCCTGCAGCACGGCAAGGGCCGCCTTGCGGACGGAGTTCTGCGCGCACTGGCCGCCGACGAACCCCTCGATTGTGCCGTCCGCCAACAGGATTGCCTCGTCGCCCGGGTAGCACGAGGTGGGCGGCTGGGCCCGCACCACGGTCGCGTGGACGAACGGCGTTCGCGTTGCCAACAATTCCCGGGCCCGCTCGCTGATCGTCATCTTCGTTCCCTAGATCGGTGGTCTGGCGCGGCCCTGCATGGCCTCCCAGACCCGGGACGGTGTCAATGGCATGTCGGCGTGTCGAACCCCGAACGGCGCCAGCGCATCCACCACCGCGTTGACCACCGCCGGGGGCGATCCCACGGTGGCCGATTCGCCGATGCCCTTGGCGCCGATCGGGTGATGCGGCGACGGCGTAACCGTGTACCCGGTCTCCAGATGCGGCACCTCGACCGCGGTCGGGATCAGGTAATCCATCAGCGATCCGCCCAGGCAGTTGCCCTCCTCGTCGAAGGCGATCATCTCCATCAGCGCCATCCCGATGCCGTCGACGATGCCGCCGTGCACCTGGCCCTCGATGATCATCGGGTTGATGCGGGTGCCGCAGTCGTCGACGGCCAGGAAGCGCCGCACCCTGACCACCGCGGTGCCCGGATCGATGTCCACCACACAGAAATACGCGCCGTACGGGTAGGTCAGGTTCTCCGGGTTGTAGCAGACCTCGGCGTCCAGGCCGCCTTCGATGCCCTCCGGGAGATCGCCGGCCCCGTGCGCGCGCATCGCGATGTCTTGGATCGTCACCGACGCCGACGGGTCACCCTTGACGTGGAATGAGCCCTTCTCCCATTCCAAGTCGGCGACCGAAACTTCGAGCATGCCCGACGCGATGATCTTCGCCTTGTCGCGAACCTTGCGGGCGACCAGCGCGGCGGCCGCGCCCGAAACGGGAGTCGACCGGCTTCCGTAGGTGCCCAACCCGAACGGTGTCTGGTCGGTGTCGCCGTGCACCACCTCGATGTCGTCGGGCGGGATGCCGAGCTCCTCGGCGACAATCTGGGCGAACGTCGTCTCGTGGCCTTGGCCCTGGGTCTGAACCGAAAGCCGCACGACGGCTTTGCCCGTCGGGTGCACCCGCAGCTCGCACCCGTCGGCCATGCCGAGGCCGAGAATGTCCATGTCCTTGCGGGGGCCGGCGCCGACGGCCTCGGTGAAGAAGGACATCCCGATGCCCATCAGCTCGCCGCGGGCCCGCCGCTCCTTCTGCTCGGCGCGCAGTGCGTCGTAGGCGATCATGTCCATGGCCTTGCGCATGGTGGCCTCGTAGTCGCCCGAGTCGTACACCCAGCCCGTCTTGCTCTTATACGGGAATTGCTCGGGCCGCAATAGATTTCGCAACCGCAGCTCGGCCGGGTCCATCTTCAGTTCGAACGCCAGGCAGTCGACCAGCCGTTCCACGAAGTACACCGCCTCGGTGATGCGGAACGAGCACGCGTACGCCACCCCACCGGGCGCCTTGTTGGTGTACACCGCGGTCATGTGACAATAGGCGGCTTCGATGTCATAGCTGCCGGTGAACACCCCGAAAAACCCGGCCGGGTACTTCAGGGGTGCCGCCTGGCCGTTGAACGCCCCGTGATCAGCGAGCACGTTGGATCGGATCGCCAGGATCTTGCCGTCCTTGGTGGCGGCGATCTCGCCGACCATGATGTAGTCGCGCGCAAAGCCGGTGGACGTCAGGTTTTCGCTGCGGTCCTCCATCCACTTGACCGGCTTGCCCAGCACCAGCGAGGCGACGATCGCGCACACATAGCCGGGATAGATCGGCACCTTGTTGCCGAAGCCGCCACCGATATCGGGCGAGATCACCCGGATCTTGTGCTCGGGCAGGCCGGCGACCAACGCGTACACCGTGCGGTGCGCGTGCGGCGCCTGCGAGGTGCTCCACAACGTCAGCTTGCCGGTGACCGGATCCAGATCGGCCACCGCGCCACAGGTTTCCATCGGCGCGGGGTGCACCCGGGGGTAGACGATCTCCTGCTTGACGACGACGTCGGCCCTCGCGAATACAGCCTCGGTGGCGGCCGCGTCGCCGGTCTCCCAGTCGAAGAGGTGATTGTCGGTCTTGCCGTCGAGGTCGGTGCGGATCACCGGCGCGGAGGGATCGAGCGCCGTACGGACATCCACGACCGGGTCCAGCGGGTCGTAGTCAACGTCGATCAACTCCAGCGCGTCCCGGGCCGAATACCGGTCCTCGGCAACGACGAACGCCACCTCCTGCCCCTGGAACCGCACCTTGTCGGTGGCCAGCACCGCTTGCACGTCGTTGGACAGCGTCGGCATCCACGCCAGGCCCTTTTCGGCCAGGTCGGCGCCCGTAACCACGGCTTTGACTTTCGGATGTGCCTGTGCGGCAGTCACATCGATGCCGACGACGCGGGCGTGCGCGTACGGCGAGCGCAAGATCGCCAGGTGCAGCATGCCCGGCAACGCGACGTCGTCGACGTAGTTGCCGCGGCCCCGGATGAATCGGGGATCTTCTTTGCGCAGCATCCGGCCGTGCCCGCACGGCTTTTGGTCGTTGTCAGCAGTGTCTTCGGGTGAGGGTGGACGCGACTCGATTGTCGTCATGACGTGGCCTCCGCAGTCTGCGCTGCGCCCGTGGGATGCTGGGCGGCCCATTGAATGGAGCGCACGATCGTGGTGTATCCGGTGCAGCGGCAGATCTGCCCGGAGATCGCCTCCCGGATGGTCTCCTCGTCGGGGTCGGGGTTGCGGTCCAGCAGGGCGCGAGCGGTGATCATCATTCCCGGCGTGCAGAAGCCGCATTGCAGCCCATGGCAGCGCATGAACCCTTCCTGCACCGGGTCGAGGGAGCCGTTGGCGGCCAACCCCTCCACGGTGCGCACGCTGTGCCCGGAGGCCATCACCGCGAGCATGGTGCAGGACTTCACCGGCACGCCGTCCACGTCGACCACGCATGTGCCGCAGTTGCTGGTGTCGCAGCCCCAGTGGGTTCCGGTGAGCCGCAACTGGTCACGCAAGAAATGCACCAGCAGCATCCGGGGCTCGACATCGGCGGTTACCTGTTCGCCGTTGACGGTCATGTTGACTTGCATCATTAATTCCCTTCCGGCGCAGGCTGGTTACGCACCCGCTCGGCCGCCGTGCGCAACGTGCGGATGGTCAGTTCGGAGGCGAGGTGCCGCTTGTACTCGGCGGTGCCGCGGACATCGGTCACCGGATCGCAGGCTGCGGCGGCACGGCGACCCGCCTCGGCGAAGACCTCGTCGGTGGCCGGCTGGCCGACCAGGGCCGCCGACAGTTCGGCCAGCGCGGCCCGGTCGGGGCTCACCGCGGTCAGGCCGACTCGGGCGGCGGCTATCGCGGCACCGTCGAGCGTGATCGCCGCCCCGGCCGCCGTGACCGCCCAGTCGCCGACCCGCCGCTCGACCTTGGCGTATGCGCTGGATGTCTTGTCCCGCGCCGGGATTCGCGCCTCGACCAGAATCTCGTTGTGCGCCAGGGTGGTCTCGTAGGGCCCGGCCAGGAAATCGTCCATCGGTATTTCCCGCTCGCCCGAGGGTCCTCGGGCCAGGCAGACGGCGCCCAGCACGCCGCAGACCGTCACCAGATCCTCGGCCGGATCCGCCTGGCACAGCGAACCGCCGAGGGTGCCGCGATTGCGGACCACGGGGTCGGCGATCACCCGCTCGGCGTCGCGGAAGATCGGGCACACGGCGGCCAGGGTGTCGGATTCGAGGATCTCGCGGTGCCGGGTCATGGCGCCGACGCGAACCAGGGTCGGATCGGTGATCACGTATCCGAGTTCGGGCGCCAGGTCGTTGATGTCGACGAGGTACTCCGGGTTGGCGATGCGCAGTTTCATCATCGGTAGCAGGCTGTGCCCGCCCGCGATCACCCGCGCCCCCTCCCCCAACCGATCCAGCAGTCCGACGGCGTGGTCGACGCTGATTGCGCGTTCATATTCGAAGGGCCCAGGTACTTGCATGCGGCCAAGTGTTAGCCGCTACCCGACACGCGTCAATAGCGAGTTAAGTAATCCCTGAACTAGCCGTGAAGCTCTCGTCTACCTGCGGGTCCGGCACTTTTGTCGTGGTGGATTCGCCCGGCGGTCTCCGTTAGCGGACGGCCCGCGCCGCCCCAGCGCTTGGCGATGATGTCGGCTGCGATCGATACCGCGGTTTCCTCCGGGGTGCGGGCACCCAGGTCCAGTCCGATGGGGCTGGACAACCGGCTGAGGTCGGCGTCGGTCAGCCCCGCGGCCCGCAGCCGGTTCATCCGGTCGTCATGGGTGCGACGCGATCCCATCGCCCCCACGTACCCGACACCAAGGCGCAGCGCCACTTCTAGCACCGGGACGTCGAACTTCAGATCGTGGGTGAGAACGCAGATCACCGTGCTCTCGTCGATCTCGCCCGCCTCCGCCTGGCCGGCGAGATAGCGGTGGGGCCAATCGACGACGACGTGGTCGGCCGTCGGAAAGCGCACCGGCGTGGCGAACGCCGCGCGGGCGTCGCAGACGGTGACCCGGTAGCCGAGGAACGATCCCTGCTGTGCCAGGGCTGCGGCGAAGTCGATGGCACCGAACACCAGCATCCGCGGGCGCGGCGCGTAGCTGGACACGAAGACCTCCATGCCTTCGCCCAGTCGCTGCCCGTCGGGTCCATACTTGAGGACCTCGCTGCGGCCCACCGCCAGCAGCCCACGCGCGTCATCGGCGACCGCCGCGTCGGCACGCGCCGAACCGAGCGATCCCGCCACGGGTCCGTTCGGGTCCGGGCGGATGACGAGCCGGCGGCCAACCCACCGCGCGTCCGGGTGAGCGACGACGGTCGCGATCGCGACGGGACGGTGCTCGGCGATGTCGTCGGCTACCGCACCGAGTTCGGGAAACGTCGCCTGCGACATCGATTCGACGAAGACGTCGATGACGCCGCCGCACGTCAGCCCGACGGCGAACGCGTCGCCGTCGCTGACCCCGTAGCGTTCCAGCCGCGGTATCCCGGTCTTTGCCACCTCGGTGGCGAGTTCGTACACGGTGCCCTCCACGCAACCACCGGACACCGACCCGGTCACCGAGCCGTCCGGCGCCACCAGCATTGACGCTCCCGGCGGGCGCGGTGCGGACCGAAAGGTTCGCACGACCGTTCCGAGCCCCGCGGTCTGACCGCCGCGCCAGATCGACATCAGCTCGGCAAGCACGTCACGCACCATCCCAACGTAGGCTCACATTCATGACACCGGCTCAACTTCGGGCCTATTCGGCGGTGGTGCGCTTGGGCTCGGTGCGAGCGGCGGCAGCGGAGCTTGGCGTTTCCGACGCCGGGGTCTCGATGCTCGTCGCGGCGTTGCGCAAGGAACTCGACGACCCGTTGTTCACCAGGACGGGTGCCGGCCTGGCGTTCACGCCCGGCGGGCTGCGGCTGGCCAGCCGCGCGGTCGAAATTCTGGGCCTGCAGCAGCAGACCGCGATCGAGGTCACCGAGGCCGCCCACGGGCGCAGGTTGCTGCGGATCGCCGCGTCGTCCGCCTTCGCCGAACACGCCGCGCCCGGCCTGATCGAGCTCTTCTCGTCGCGGGCCGACGACCTGTCGGTCGAGTTGAGCGTGCATCCGACGAGCCGATTCCGCGAATTGATCTGCTCGCGCGCCGTCGACATAGCCATCGGCCCGGCCAGTGAAAGTTCGATCGGTTCCGACGATTCGATCTTCGTGCGTCCCTTCTTGAAGTATCAGATCATCACTGTCGTGGCACCGAACAGCGCACTGGCCGTGGGGATTCCGACGACCGCGCTGTTGCGCCAGCAGCACTGGATGCTCGGCCCGTCGGCGGGAAGCGTGGACGGAGAGATCGCAAACATGTTGCGGGACTTAGCAATTCCGGAGTCACAACAGCGAATCTTTCAGAGCGACGCCGCGGCGCTCGAGGAGGTTCAGCGGGTCGGCGGTGCCACGTTGACGATCGGTTTTGCGGTCGCCAAGGACCTCGCCGCCGGGCGGTTGACGCATGTGACCGGGCCCGGGCTGGACAGGTCGGGCGAGTGGTGCGCGGCGACTCTGGCGCCATCGGCCCGCCAGCCGGCCGTGTCCGAACTAGTCCGCTTCATCACCACGCCAAGATGCACCCAGGCGATGATCCGCGGATCCGGGGTCGGGGTGACCCGGTTTCGCCCGAAAGTACATGTCACGCTGTGGAGTTAGCGGCCGGTTTCGCGTGTGCGCTCAGGCCGGAAAAATCGCCTAAATCGCACACTCGACGCGTTCACCACGCGCGCGACAGGTCCCCGTGCCGGCGGATCCAGGCGTGCATCGCGATCCCGGCGGCGACGCCGGCGTTGATGCTGCGCGTCGAGCCGAACTGGGCGATCGACACGGTGACCGCCGCGCCCGCCCTGATGTCGTCGGTGATGCCGGGGCCTTCCTGACCGAACGCCAGTAGGCACTCGCGCGGCAGCGCGGTCTCCTCCAGCCGCGCCGCGCCCGGGACGTTGTCCACCGCGACCACGGTCAAACCGGCACCGGCCGCGAAGTCCAGCAGCTCGGCGGTGTTGTCGTGGTGGCACAGCCGCTGATACCGGTCGGTCACCATGGCACCGCGGCGATTCCAGCGCCGCCGCCCGACGATGTGCACCGTGTCCACCGCAAAGGCGTTGGCCGTGCGCACCACCGAGCCGATGTTGGCGTCGTGGCCGAAGTTCTCGATCGCCACGTGCAAGGGGTGACGACGCAGATCGATATCGGCGATGATCGCTTCCCGGGTCCAGTAGCGGTAGGCGTCGACGACATTGCGAGTATCGCCGTCGCGCAACAGGACTGGGTCATACCGCGGGTCGTCGGGAAGGTCGCCCGCCCAGGGCCCGACGCCGCCGGACGGTATCCCCCATTCGGTGGGCCCGGTATCGCTCATCGCTGCGTCCACACGCCGGCGTGGGTGCCGTCGACCGCCACCGTCGCGTACAGCAACGCCTCGTTGATCTCACCCTCGGTGCACAGCGACGCGTTGACGTGCACCGAGTCCAGCGACGCGTCGGGCAGGATCAGCACCGCCGATCCGTACGCCGCGCAGGCCGGGTTCAGTCCCCGCTCCGGCAGTGTCGGCGAGGCGAGCAGCATCATCGGGCCGCCCCGGGTGGCGGAGTCGTCGCGATAGCGCGCCGCGATCGCGTCGGCTTCCAGCCCCAGCAGCATGTAGCCGTTGCCGTTGAACGCCCCCGGGTCCCCGAGCTGCGCCTTGGTCACCGGGGTGCCGTCGGCGCGCCAGGCCGACAGGCTCGTGGTCTTGACCACCAGGCCCGTGTCGTTGCCGTTTGTCGGCAGCAACCCGACCGGAAAAGCGGCCGGGTAGGCCGCCGAGCTATTGGGGATCCGGTCGCGCGGCGAGTAGCTGTACACCCCGCGGACCTGGCTTCGATCCTTAAGCGGCCCAAGGCAAACCGTGCCGGTGAGCCGGTCGGGAGGCGCCGACAGCGGAGTCCGAATATCGTGCACGCTGGTCATCGCGTTGTCGCAGCTACCCAGACCGGTGGACTCCATCGGGTGCGCCAGTGCGCCGTAAAGCCCGAAGCGAACGTCCTCGGGTTTGGCGTGCGGCGCGTGCGGATCCTTCGGCGCCGCGTCGACGTCGATCAGCACATAGTCGCCGTCCCAGCGCAGATTCGACACCGCCATGTTCCAGCCCAGCAGCGCCAGCGATTCACCGATCCGCGCGCCCTGGGCGCCATACGGCCGCGCCGGGTGGTTGGAGTTCGAGCAGCCCACCAGGCACAGCGCCAGGCAGGCGACCATCACAGTGATCCGGCGCATCCCGCTCGCGGCCTAGCCCAGTCCCAGGTCGGCAAGGCCCAGCACGCTGCGGTACAACAGTCCCTCGGCTTGGATGGCCTCGGCGGCGCCGGTGGCGCGGTCCACCACGGTGGCCACGCCGACCACGTCGCCGCCCGCGTCCTGGACGGCGTGCACCGCCGTCAGCGCCGAGCCGCCCGTGGTACTGGTGTCCTCCACCACCAGCACCCGGTTGCCGGCCACCTCGGACCCCTCGATAAGGCGTTGCAGGCCATGGGTTTTCGCCGACTTGCGCACGACGAACGCATCGATGGGACGGCCCGGCGCGTGCATGATGGCCGTCGCGACCGGATCGGCGCCCAGGGTCAGACCGCCGACGACCGCGTAGTCCCAGTCGCTGGTGAGTTCGCGCATCAGCGTGCCGATCAACGCGGAAGCCCGGTGGTGCAGGGTGGCGCGGCGCAGGTCGACGTAGTAGTCGGCCTCCTTGCCCGACGACAGCGTCACCCGGCCGTGCACCACCGACAGCCGTCGCACCAACTCCGCCAACTCCCCGCGCGGGTCAGGTTCGCCCACGACCACCGCCGCCGACTCGTTTGGTCACGGCCAGCGCCAAGCCCCGCGGAGTCATCCGCCCCGCGCCGGCGATCGCCTTGTAAGGCACGCCCGGAACGCTGATCACCTTGCCACGGGCGATATCGGCCAGGCTCATGCTGACCACGGCGTCGACCCCGAGCCACAAAAACGGCGGCAGCTTGGGCTTGTCCATCCCGGCCCTGGCGAAGAACTCGGTCTGCGTGAACCTACAGGGCGTGACATGAGCGACAGTGTAGGACGGCAGCCTGACCGCCGACAGACCCACGCGCGCTATCAGCGCTGGTAGTTGGTGGCCTGCCGGCCGTTTCGCCCCTGTGGCGGCGGGCGGCGAACGCCTTCCGCGCGGCCCTCGGAGCGACTCTGGTCCCGGCGCACCGGCTCCGGGGCGCGGCGGCTCGCCTCGCCGAGCAGCCCGGCCACATCGTGCTGGGCGCGCCCGGGTGGCAACTCCACGCGACCCGCCGGCGCCAAGGGACGGCCGGGTGAGGCGTTGCGAAGTCCCGCCGGCGCCCCCGTCTCCTGAGGGATCTCCTCTGGCAGCGGCGGCAACACCCGAAGCAGGTCGTTGAACTGGCGCACGGTGCGCAGGCCCTCGTCCCATTGGGCACGCGTGCTGGCGATCGGCATCGCGACCAACGTCCAGTTCTGCTCGTTCCACAGGATCTCGGCGCAGTCGGGTGCGGTGTGCGCGAAGGTGACCATCCGCCGGTCGCAGGCCCGCCGGGCCGCGTCCAGGTTGGTGGAATACACCATCCGCGGCCCGATCGCGCCCAGCAGCCAAATGTCGTTCTCCCGAGGCTCTTTCAGTCCCTTGAGCCGCAGATCGACCACGACGTTGGTGCCCACCTTGCGGTGCAGCGCGATCACCGTGGCGACTTCCTCGAGGTCGAAGATGTAGACCGCCTCGCCGCGGATCTGACCCAGCACGACGTTGTGGGCGGGGACATCACCCACCGTCGAGATCACGCCGCGCTTCCAGCGCTTCAGGACGGCGGCCGATTCACGCTCGTAGTCGAATCCGTGCGACCGGGCCCACGATTTGCGGCGCCTGCTGCGCCCGCGACGTCGATCGACATCGACGTACAGCAGCACCACCGCACCGACAAAGCACAGTGCGGATAGCGTGAACCAGAGCGGGACCATCCCACACAGGGTATCTGCTGTTGGACCGGAATAAAGAATCCGGCCAGGTCACAACCGCATCACAGGTCAGCCCAGGATCAGCGCGTCGCCGTCCGGGCTGACGTTGACCGGAACGGTGTCGCCGTCGTGCACGTCGCCGGCCAGCAACTGCTTGGCCAACTGGTCGCCGATGGCCTGCTGCACGAGCCTGCGCAACGGCCGGGCGCCGTACACCGGGTCGAACCCGCGCTGCGCCAACCAGCGCTTGGCCGGCAGCGACACCTCCAGTTGGAGGCGGCGTTGCGCCAGCCGCTTGGCCAGTTGCTCGAGCTGAATGTCGACGATTTGCACCAGTTCCTCGGGGTTGAGGCCCTCGAAGATCAGCACGTCGTCGAGCCGGTTGATGAACTCGGGCTTGAACGCCGAGCGCACCGCGGCCATCACCTGCTCCTCGGTGCCGCCCGACCCCAGGTTGGAGGTGAGGATCAAGATCGCGTTGCGGAAGTCGACCGTGCGGCCCTGCCCGTCGGTGAGCCGGCCCTCGTCGAGGACCTGCAGCAGCACGTCGAAGACGTCCGGGTGGGCCTTCTCGATCTCGTCGAACAGGACCACCGTGTAGGGCCGCCGGCGCACCGCCTCGGTGAGCTGGCCGCCGGACTCGTAGCCGACGTAGCCCGGAGGGGCGCCGATCAGCCGGGCCACGGAGTGCCGCTCGCCGTATTCGCTCATGTCGATGCGGACCATCGCGCGCTCGTCGTCGAACAGGAACTCGGCCAGGGCCTTGGCCAGCTCGGTCTTGCCGACGCCGGTGGGGCCGAGGAACATGAACGCCCCGGTGGGCCGATTCGGGTCGGCGACGCCGGCCCGGCTGCGACGCACCGCATCGGACACGGCCTGCACGGCCTTGCGCTGCCCGACGACGCGCTTGCCCAGCTCGTCCTCCATCCGCAGCAGCTTGGCGGTCTCGCCTTCCAGCAGCCGGCCGGCCGGGATGCCCGTCCACGCCGACACCACGTCGGCGATGTCGTCGGGACCGACCTCCTCCTTGAGCATCACCTTCTCGTGGGCCTCGGCCTGCGGCAGCGCGGCGTCGAGCTTCTTCTCCACCTCCGGGATGCGCCCGTAGCGCAGCTCGGCGGCCTTGGCCAGGTCGCCGTCGCGCTCGGCCCGCTCGGACTCGCCGCGCAGCGTCTCGAGCTGTTCCTTGAACTCGCGAACCGTGTCGATGGCGTTCTTCTCGTTCTGCCATCTAGTGGTCAGCTCTGCCAGTTCTTCTTTCTTGTCGGCCAGCTCGGCGCGCAGCTTCTCCAGCCGCTCCTTGGACGCCTCGTCTTCCTCCTTGGCCAGCGCCATCTCTTCGATCTCCAGCCGGCGGACCAGCCGCTCGACCTCGTCGATCTCGACGGGCCGCGAGTCGATCTCCATCCGCAGCCGGCTGGCCGCCTCGTCGACCAGGTCGATGGCCTTGTCCGGCAGGAACCGCGCGGTGATGTAGCGGTCGCTCAACGCGGCCGCCGCCACCAGCGCGGAGTCGGTGATGCGGACGCCGTGGTGCACCTCGTAGCGCTCCTTCAGCCCGCGCAGGATGCCGACGGTGTCCTCCACCGACGGCTCACCGACGAACACCTGCTGGAAGCGCCGCTCCAGCGCGGCGTCCTTCTCGATGTACTTGCGGTACTCGTCGAGCGTGGTGGCGCCGACCAGTCGCAGTTCGCCCCGCGCCAGCATCGGCTTGATCATGTTGCCGGCGTCCATCGCCGACTCGCCGGTCGCGCCGGCCCCGACGATGGTGTGCAGCTCGTCGATGAACGTGATGATCTGCCCGGCGGAGTTCTTGATGTCGTCGAGCACGGCCTTGAGCCGTTCCTCGAACTCGCCGCGGTATTTGGCCCCGGCCACCATGGCCCCCAGATCCAGCGCCACCAGGGTCTTGTCGCGCAGGCTCTCGGGCACGTCGCCGGCGACGATGCGCTGGGCCAGGCCCTCCACGATCGCGGTCTTGCCGACGCCGGGCTCACCGATGAGCACCGGGTTGTTCTTGGTGCGACGGGACAGCACCTGCACGACGCGCCGAATTTCGTTGTCCCGGCCGATGACCGGGTCGAGTTTGCCCTCGCGGGCCTGGGCGGTCAGGTCGGTGGAGTACTTCTCCAGCGCCTGGTAGGTGGACTCGGGGTCGGCGCTGGTGACCCGGGCGCTGCCGCGCACCTTGACGAACGCGTCCCGCAACGCCTGCGGGGACGCCCCGTGCCCGGTCAGCAGTTTGGCGACGTCGGAGTCGCCGGTGGCCAGCCCCACCATCAGGTGCTCGGTGGAGAGGTATTCGTCGTCCATCTCGGTGGCCAGCTGCTGAGCCGTGTTGATGGCGGCCAGCGCTTCGCGCGACAGCTGCGGTTGCGAGCTGGCACCGCTGGCCTGGGGCAGCCGGTCCAAGATGTGCTGCGCCTCGGCGCGGATGGTGGCGGGCTCGACGCCGACAGCCTCCAATAACGGCGCGGCGATCCCGTCGTTCTGCGTCAGCAGCGCCAACAGCAGATGAGCGGGCCTGATCTCGGGATTTCCCGCAGCTGACGCCGCCTGAAGGGCCGACGTCAGGGCCGCCTGCGTCTTGGTTGTCGGGTTAAAAGAGTCCACGACACCTCCGTTCGGGTACGTAAGTAAAAATGCTTGTCGCGATGTTCAACGCCGTCAAGGTTGAGTCTGTTCCGCTCAACTTTTACCGATCTTAGCGGGAAGCGCTGACCAGGGCGCGGAGCCTAGAATCGAGGCCCGTGAGCCTCGAGGACGCCGACGCGTTGCGGATGCTGCGCGACGCCTTCGGGCCGAACGGCTCGGCCTCCGGCAACACCGACGAATTCGTGCACCGGTTCTACACCCACTGGTTTGGGCTCGACGTCTCGGTACGCGACCTGTTCCCGCCCGACATGGGGGGCCAGCGGGCCGCTTTCGCCCACGCGCTGCATTGGGTTTACGGCGAACTGGTCGACCAGCGCGCCGCGGAGCCGGTGGCCTTTCTGGCCCAGCTCGGCCGGGATCACCGCAAATACGGTGTGCTGCCAAGCCATTACGAGACGTTGCGTCGCGCGCTCTACGCGACGCTGCGCATGGATTTGGGCGACGGGTGGACCAACGCCGTCGACGCGGCGGCCGCCTCGTCACTCAACCTGATCACCGGGGTGATGAGCGGGGCCGCCGACGCCGAGGAGGGACCCGCCTGGTGGGACGGCACGGTCATCGAGCACATCCGGGTCTCGCGCGATCTCGCCGTCATTCGGCTGCAGCTAAACCAACCGATGCACTATTACCCCGGCCAGTACGTCAACGTCCACGTTCCGCAATGCCCGCGTCGCTGGCGCTATCTCAGCCCCGCGATACCGGCCGACCCGGGCGGCGGAATCGAGTTCCATGTCCGCATGGTGCCCGGCGGCTTGGTCAGCACCGCCGTCGTCAACGAAACCCGGCCCGGCGACCGGTGGCGCTTGTCCAGTCCGCACGGCGGTCTGCGGGTCGACCGGAGCGGCGGGGACGTGCTGATGGTTGCCGGCAGCACCGGTCTGGCACCGCTGCGGGCACTGATCATGGACCTCAGCCGCTACGCGGAAAACCCACGCGTGCACCTTTTCTTCGGCGCGCGCTACGTCTGCGAGCTCTACGACCTGCCCACCTTATGGCAAGTCGCCCAGCACAATCCGTGGCTGTCCGTCTCGCCGGTCTCGGAGTACCGCCGCGACCCGTCGTGGGCCGCCGACTACCCCGACGTCACGCCGCCGCGGGGCCTGCACGTGCGCCAGACCGGCCGGCTGCCCGACGTGGTGACCCAATACGGCGGCTGGGGCGATCGGCAGATCCTGATCTGCGGCGGACCGGCCATGGTCCACGCCACCAAGGACGCCCTGATCGCCAAAGGCGCCCCGCCCGAGCACATCCAGCACGATCCACTGTCGAGGTAAGCCATGCACATCGTCACCCTCACCGACCCGTCATCGCCGGTGGCCGCGCAGTTCGTGCCCGAGGCGGGCATGATCGGCACCTCGCTGACCGACTCGGGCACCGAACTGCTCGGCCAACGGCGCGGCCTGGACGCCTACGTCGAGGCGGGCAAGACGATGGGTATCCCGATTCTGTATCCCTGGGCTAATCGATTGGGCGCCAACACCTACACGGCGGAGAACGTGACGGTGACGCTGACGCCCGGCGAAAACGGTGTCCGCCCCGATCCCAACGGGCTGCCCATCCACGGTGTCTTGGCCGCCTACCCGGGCTGGCGGGTGACGACGGAGTCGGAGAACGAGCTGATCGCCGAGATCGATTTCGGCTCCGACGCGAGGCTGCTGGCCAGCTTCCCGTATCCGCATGTGCTCACCATCGCGGTGCGGCTGGCCGAACGGGCTTTGAGGGTTCACACCACGATCACCGCGACCGGCGACGAGACGGTTCCGCTGTGCTTCGGCTTCCACCCCTACCTGCGCCTGCCGGACGTGGCCCGCAGCGAGTGGAGCATCGAGACGCCGCCGCTGCGGCATTTGCGCCTCGACGACCGAGGGCTGCCCACCGGGGAATCCGAACCACAGCAGGCGAAGGAAGAACCATTGGGCGACAAGGCTTTCGACGATGCCTACGACCAGGTGAGCGATGGCGCGGTGTTCGCGGTGTCCGGCGGCGGACGCCGACTGGAAGTGTATTTCGATCAGGGGTATCCGGCGGCTCAAATCTTCGCGCCGCTCGCCGAAGACGTGGTGTGCTTCGAGCCGATGACCGCGCCGACCGACGCGCTGCGCCGCGGCGGCTACCGGTGTGCGCGTCCGGGCGAGCCCGCGGTCGACGCGTTGATCAATGCGTTAGACCCATCGGTGACCGACGCCCAGCGGGCCGCGATACGCGGCCGATGTGACGGGGTGCCGTTCTATATCGAACACGTCGTGAGCGAACTTGACGGCGCCGGAGCCGATTCCGGGGTCCCCGAGGCACTGTATGAGCCGCTATTCGCCAGGCTGCATCATCCCCACGCCGATGTTGTGCCGGTGGTCGAGGCGGCCGCCGTCATCGGGCGCGCCGGTGATCTCGCCTTGCTTCGCTCCGTGGTCGGAGACGACGCCAAAGACGTCGACGACGTCGTCGTCGAACTCGTGCGCGCACGGGTGCTCGAACGACGCGGTAAAGACGGTTGGCGATTCCGCCATGAGCTGTTCCGCGAGGTGGCGACCGAGCTCGCGCCCCCCAGCCTGCGCCACGAGCTGCACGCTCGCACTGCCAACGCGCTGGTCGACGCGGCGACGTCGGTCGAGCCCGAGTGGCGCGTGGTCGCAGGCCATTTCGAACACGCGCAGCGGTTCGACGATGCCGTCGCGGCTTACCAGAAGGCATCGGTGAACGCGCGGCAGCGCGGCGCACTCCAGGAGACGCTCGCTTTCCTCACCAAAGCCCTCGACCAGCTCACCCGCTGCGCAGCGGGCGCCGCACGCGACCGCGCAGAGATCGCCATTCGGCTGGAGCGCGGCTTCTTGGAGGGCTCCACGCAGGGCAGCATGAGCGGCGCGGGACCCGCCGACTTCCAACGTTGCCTGGCGTTGGCCAGCACCGGCAACTACCAAGACGAGTTGTTCGCCACGCTCACCGCGCTGATCAGCTACTACGTGCCGCGGGCCGAACTGCGCCAGGCCCATGAACTGATCGACTCGCTGGCCGCCCGGATCACCAAGGACCGGCCCTGGAGTTACCCCGCAATCGCGTCGGTATTGGGTTCCGTCGTCTGGCTGGAAGGCGATTTCACCACCGCCCGAACACATTTGGAGCGAGCGCTGGCCGCCCGTTCCGCCGCCCATCCGGACGTGCTGCACACCGCCTGGTGGGTGAACGTCGACCCGATCTCGGTGGCGCACACGTACTTGGCCCTGACGCATACGGTGTGCGGCGATCTCGACCGCGCCAACGCGGAGTTGACCGAATCATTCCAGCGCTGCGACAGCTTGGGGTTTCCGCAGAATGCCTACAACAGGGCAAACACGTTCTTCATGGAAATCTGGGTTCGGTTGGAGTGCGGCCAAATCGCCGAGTCCGAAAGCCTGGTCGCCGAACTTCGCCAACTCAGCGAGCAGTCGGGACTCGACGTGTGGCGGTGGGTCGGCAGAACCGAACATGAAACCGTCAAAGCAGTGACCGCGCTGCGCGCCGGTGCCGACGCTGCCACGCTGATGGCCCGGACCGAAAAGCTGGCGCGGCAGGTGGATGGCTCGCGATTCCTGCACCTCAACATGTTTCTCACGTTTCACGACGCGGTAATCGGCCGCCTGCTGCTTGCCGCGGGTGAGGCGGGGCGGGCGCGCGAGCGATTGGACCTGGCGCTGCGGCACGCGGAACAGGCGGGAATGCACTTTCACGATGCCGAGGTAAGGCGGCTGCGTGCGCGCACATTTACCGACCCGCAAGAACAACGCGAGGAGCTGACGGCAGCGCTTGAGTTTGCCCGGCGCCAAGGCGCAACACTGTTCGAATTGCGTTGTCTTTTGGACTTTTTCGACCTTATCGGTGACGTGGATCGATCCGAGCTCGCCGACGCTGTCGGGCGCTTCGCCGGTGACGCGCGCTGGCCGGAGTTCGCACGGGCGCAAGAAATTCTCTCGTGACCCGCGGTGGCGGCTAGGTCAGCGGTGAGCCTTCGACATCTTCTCGGGGCGCTTCGAGGTTTTTTCCAGCGCATCAAGGTTTGTACGAACGTTGCGCTTCTCATGCTTGGCGACCTCGCGAAGGAGCCACGGGAACGGTGACCACCACCCGGTCGGTTGCAGATACCAGGAGCTCAGCGCCGAGGTCGAGGCCTCCTGGTGCACGGTCTTCTCCGTCGCGTTCCCGGGATTTTTCGCCATGTAGTAGGCGAAAAGCCAAGCCTCTTCACGCAGTTTCGTCACCGCCTTCTGCATCTCGCTGATCTCGTCCGGTATCACCAAGCGGACCCAGCGGAGCTCGGGGGAAAGCTTCTGGACCTCCTTGTTAATACCCGGAATCTGCGCGCAGAGCAGCTCGTTGACGCGGTCGTAATCTTCTCTCAGCGAGTACGGCCAATCACCCGCAACCGTCAGCAGGGCCAGACCCAGGTCGAAACGAATGTGTGCATTCAGTCCGGCCAACATGTGCTGCACGATGATCGCTTGACGGTCCGGGTCGCCGATGAATGCGACCTTCCAGGGGAGCGTCAGACCCTCGAACTCATCCGGGTAGAAGTAGGCGTTCAACGCGTTGAAGTAGCGCTTGGCAAAGGCCACGTCGAGCCGCTCTATGCGGGGCCCGTCGACGAACTTTCCGTCGTTGATGGCGTCTCGAATGCCGAGTGTGACCCGCCGTCGGTATCGAGCCGGGCGGTCAGGTAGAGCACCTTCACGCCGTCGGCTGCCGCGTACGACGCGGGGAGAGATGCGCAGAACAGACACAGGGTGATCAGGACGCCCCATGTCTCGTATAGCTGCTGCCCGCGCTTGATCTTGTCCAGATCGGCCCACTCGGGCAGTGCCAGGCTCTCGGCCAGGTAGTCCCGGATCTCCGGGGGCAACTCGTCGGGCACCGGCTGGTCGTTGCGCACCAGCGTGCGCATGATCGCATTGACCGCGTCGACGCCGCCGGCCTCGAACACCTTTCCGACCGGCTTGTCCGCCAACTCATCGCCGGTGTTTTGCATGCGATCCAGCAGCGCGTCTGTCCATTTGGAGCTTCGATTGGCGCTCGCCATGTACGCAGCTTGTCAGACTTTGCGCTTTTCGCTAAGAGCCAGACGAGGTGTCGGCGCAAGTCGAGTAGTCGACTACGCACTCGCTAGCGGGATCTGCGCGGCTGCCAAACCACCAGCGCGGTGCTCTTCGGCACCACCGCGACATCGCGGCGCTGGTTGGCACGCAACGCCGCCACCTCCTCGGCCATTTCCCGCAGCCTCGACTGCAGCGCCTCGACCTGATTGGTCAGCTCGATGATGCGCTTGATCCCGGCCAGGTTGACGCCCTCATCCTGGGAGAGCCGCTGCACCTCGCGCAGCAGGTCGACGTCATTCTGCGAATAGCGGCGTCCCCCACCGGAAGTGCGGCGCGGCGTGACCAGCCCGAGGCGGTCGTAGGTACGCAGGGTCTGCGCGTGCATGCCGGCGAGTTCCGCGGCCACCGAGATCAGGAAGGTTCGGGATTCGGATTCCCTGGGGCGCTTAGCCATCAGCGACTACCCGCCCATCCGGCGCGCGGGTCGAAACCACTGGACTGCTCGGCTGCCGCGTAGGCCTCCAGCGCCTCCTGGGCGGCGCCCTCCACGTTGGGCGGCACGGCCACCTTCACGGTGACGAGCAAGTCCCCGTTGCCGCCGCTGCGCTTGGGCACACCGCGCCCCCGCACCCGCAGGATGCGGCCGTCGGCGGTGCCTTTGGGCACCCGGACACCGACCTTGCCGTCCAGCGTGGGAACCGAAAGCGTTGAACCCAAAGCTAATTCGGTGAAGCTGACCGGAACGGTCACGGTGAGGTCGTTGCCGTCGCGGCCGAAGATCTTGTCCGGACGCACGTGCACCGTCACATACAGGTCACCCGACGGCGCACCGCGCAACCCGGCCTCGCCCTGTCCGGGCAGCCGGATCCGCTGTCCGTCCTCGACACCGGGCGGGATCCGCACGTTGATGGTGCGGGTGCGCGTGGTCACGCCGGTGCCCTTGCACTCGTCGCAGGGCTGCTCGATGATCGAGCCGCTGCCCCGGCAATCGGTGCAGGGCTCGGAGAAACCGAACGCGCCCTGGTTCCGGTTGATCACACCGGCGCCGTTGCAGGTCGGACAAACCTTCGGGCTGGTGCCCGGGCGTGCGCCGCTGCCATGACAGTTGGTGCACGGCGCCGGGCTGGTGAGCCGCAACGGCATTGCCACGCCCTTGGCGGCCTCGACGAAATCCAGCTCGGTCTCGGTCTCCAGGTCGTTGCCGCGCCGCGGCCTCGTGGGACGGGCACTGGCGCCGCGTCCGAACAAGCCGCCGAACAGGTCGCCGATGTTGGTGCCGCCGCTGCGGCCGGCGGCGTCGAAGAGATCGTTCAGGTTGAACTCGGCACCGTCACCGCCGACGTCGAATCCGCCGAATCCGCCGTCGAACCGGCGCCCGCCGAATCCGCCGCCGGCGAAGAGCCGGCGGGTTTCGTCGTACTCCTTGCGCTTGGCGGCATCCGTGAGCACTTCCTTGGCCTCGGACACGGCCTTATAGCGGTCTTCGGCCGCCTTGTTGCTCGGATTGCGGTCGGGATGGTTCTCGGCGAGCAGCCGGCGGGCCACCCGCTTGATCTCGTCAGCAGAGGCGTCAGAGGAGACGCCCAGCTCCTTGTAGAAGTCCTTTTCGACCCATTCACGCTGGGCCATGTCGCGTCACCCCCTCACCTTCCTCTATCTATTTGTCGTGTTGATTCTGGGCCTATTCGCCCGCGGTGTCGGCGTTTTCGTCCGAGTCGGGCTGCTGACTTTCAGCGGGGCCTTCGGCTTGGCTTGCCGGGTCCGCCGCGACCGTCTCTTCGCCGGCGCCCGCGACGGTGTCGACGACGCCGACCAACGCGTGGCGCAGCACCTGGTCACCGAGCTTGTAGCCCTCCCGCATGACCGTGCCGATCACCGGTTTGGAGCCTTCGCCGCCGTCGCCCTCGTGCTGCACGGCCTCGTGCAGCACCGGGTCGAAGTCTTCGCCTTCGGCACCGAACGCCGTCAGGCCGAGCCCGGTCAGCGCGCTCATCAGCTTGTCGGCCACCGACTTCAGCGGTCCCGACTCCAGATCGCCATGCTTGCGGGCCCGATCGAGATCGTCGATCACGCCCAGCAATTGGCTGACGACGGTGGCCTTGGCCCGATCCGCCGCGGCCTGCTGGTCGCGCAGCGCCCGCTTGCGGTAGTTGGCGAAGTCGGCCTGGACGCGCTGCAGATCGGCGGTCAGCTCGGCGACCTTGGCCCCTGCCTCGTCGACCTTGCCGCTGCCTGCCGCGCCCTCCGGCGCCGTCCCTCCCGGCCGCCTTCCCGGCTCAGCGCCGGGAGGGACATGCCGTACCTCACCGGTCTCGGGGTCGATCCGCCGCTTGTCGGTGACCGTTACCTGTTCCGGGTTGCCTTCGGTCACTTGGCCTCCTGGTCGTCGTCAACCACCTCCGCGTCCACGACGTCATCGGCCGAACCGGACGGTCCGCCGGGCGCGCCGCCCGCATCCGGGCCGCCCGCGGCCTGGGTGGCCTCGTAGATCGCCTGCCCGAGCGCCTGAGACTCCTGGCCGAGCTTCTCCATCGCCGACTTGATCGCGGAGATGTCGGAGCCGCCCAGCGCCGTCTTGGCTTCGGCCACCGCGGCATCCACCTTGTTCAGCGTGTCCTCGGGGACCTTCGAGCCGCCCTCGGCCTCGCGCTGCTCCTGGACGAACTTCTCCGTCTGGTAGACCAGCGTTTCGGCCTGGTTGCGGACGTCGGCCTCCTCGCGACGCTTGCGGTCCTCCTCGGCGTGCGCCTCGGCGTCCTTGATCATCCGGTCGATCTCCTCCTTGGACAGGCCGGAGCCCTCCTGGATCTTGATCGTGTTCTCCTTGCCGGTGCCCTTGTCCTTGGCCGTGACGTGCACGATGCCGTTGGCGTCGATGTCGAAGGTGACCTCGATCTGCGGTACGCCGCGCGGGGCCGGCGGGATGCCGGTCAGCTCGAAGGAGCCGAGCAGCTTGTTGTGCGAGGCGATTTCGCGCTCACCCTGATAGACCTGGATCTGCACCGACGGCTGGTTGTCATCGGCCGTGGTGAAGGTCTCCGACCGCTTCGTCGGGATCGTCGTGTTGCGCTCGATGAGCTTGGTCATCACGCCACCCTTGGTCTCGATGCCCAGGCTCAGCGGCGTAACATCAAGCAGCAGAACGTCTTTCACCTCGCCCTTGAGCACACCCGCCTGCAGCGCGGCGCCCACGGCCACCACCTCGTCGGGGTTGACGCCCTTGTTGGGCTCCTGGCCGCCGGTCATCTCCTTGACCAGATCCGACACCGCGGGCATGCGGGTGGAACCGCCCACCAGCACGACGTGGTCGATCTCGGAAACCGAGATGCCGGCGTCCTTGATCACCGACTGGAAGGGCTGACGCGTGCGGTCCAGCAGATCCTGAGTGATCTTCTGGAACTCGGCCCGGGTCAGCTGCTCGTCGAGGAACAGCGGGTTCTTGTCCGCGTCGACGGTGATGTAGGGCAGGTTGATCGAGGTGCTCTGGCTCGAGCTCAGCTCGATCTTGGCCTTCTCGGCGGCCTCACGCAGCCGCTGCATCGCCATCTTGTCCTTGGTCAGGTCGATGCCGCTGGTGCCCTTGAACTTGTCGACGAGCCAGTTGACGACGCGGTCGTCCCAGTCGTCACCGCCGAGGTGGTTGTCGCCGGAGGTCGCGCGGACCTCGACGACGCCCTCGCCGATCTCGAGCAGCGACACGTCGAAGGTGCCGCCACCGAGGTCGAACACCAGGATGCGCTGCTCCTTCTCGCCCTTGTCCAGCCCGTAGGCCAGCGCCGCGGCGGTCGGCTCGTTGACGATGCGCAGCACGTTCAGGCCGGCGATCTGGCCGGCTTCCTTGGTGGCCTGCCGCTGGGCGTCGTTGAAGTACGCGGGCGTGGTGATGACCGCGTCGGTGATGTCCTCACCGAGGTAGGCCTCGGCGTCGCGCTTCAGCTTCATCAAGATGCGGGCGCTGATCTCCTGCGCGGTGTATTTCTTTCCGTCGATCTCGATGGACCAGTCGGTGCCCATGTGCCGCTTGACCGAACGGACCGTGCGGTCGACGTTGGTCACGGCCTGGTTCTTGGCGGGCTGGCCAACCAGTACCTCACCGTTGCGTGCGAACGCGACGATGGACGGGGTCGTCCGCGAGCCCTCGGAGTTGGCGACGACGACAGGGTCACCGCCCTCGAGAACTGCGACGACGGAGTTGGTGGTCCCGAGGTCGATGCCGACCGCACGAGCCATAGTGATTCCTCCTGAGTGTGTAGAGCTTTTTTTGGTGCCACTATACTGAGTGAACCCCGCTCAAGCCTGCCCTTCGGGCGTCCGGGTGTCAAACCGATACTTGAGTCTAGCTCACTCAACTTGTTGATCATCCTAACGGCTGGCGTCGCGATCTTGTTCCCGGGGTGCACTGCGGGTGGAAATCGGCGCGAAATCCCGCCCCCGGCGCACACCCGACGCCGTTTGCTGTCGGCGAGCGTCCGGCACATGCATGGGTTAGCCTGAGCTGTCCCGGAGCCATTACGGCAGGAGCTCGATGTCAACGGAAGACAGCGCCGCCGCGCGGCTCGCGCGCGAAGACGAGGGCTATCACAAGGGCCTTTCGAACCGCCAGATTCAGATGATTGCCCTCGGCGGCGCCATCGGAACCGGCCTTTTCCTCGGTGCCGGAGGACGGCTTGCGTCGGCGGGACCCGGGTTGTTCGTGGTCTATGGGATCTGCGGCGTCTTCGTGTTTCTGATCCTGCGCGCGCTGGGCGAGCTGGTGCTGCACCGCGCGTCGTCGGGATCCTTCGTGTCCTACGCCCGCGAATTCTTCGGGGAGAAGGTGGCTTTCGTCGCGGGCTGGATGTACTTCCTGAACTGGGCGATGACCGGGATTGTGGATACCACCGCGATCGCGCACTACTGCCACTATTGGAAGGCGTTTCACGTCATCCCGCAGTGGACCCTCGCGTTGGTCGCGCTCGTGGTGGTGTTGTCGATGAACCTGATCTCGGTCAAGCTCTTCGGGGAGCTGGAGTTCTGGGCCGCGTTGATCAAGGTGCTGGCGCTGGTGACGTTCCTCGTCGTCGGCACCGTCTTTCTGGCCGGCCGCTTCAAGGTCGACGGGCATGACACCGGGCCGGGCCTGTGGGACAGCCATGGCGGGCTGTTGCCGACCGGCCTGTTGCCCCTGGTGCTCGTCACCTCGGGGGTGGTGTTCGCCTACGCCGGCGTCGAATTGGTCGGTATCGCGGCCGGGGAAACGGCGAACCCCGAGAAGATCATGCCGCGCGCGATCAACTCGGTGGTGTTCCGCATCGCGGTCTTCTACATCGGGTCGACCGTCCTGCTGGGGCTGCTGCTCCCCTACACCGCCTACAAAGCCAACGTCAGCCCGTTCGTGACCTTCTTCTCCAAAATGGGTTACAGCGGCGCGGGCAGCCTGATGAACCTGGTGGTTCTCACCGCCGCGCTGTCAAGCCTGAACGCGGGACTGTATTCCACCGGCCGCGTCCTGCGGTCGATGGCGATCAACGGCAGCGGCCCGAAGTTCACCGCGCCGATGTCCAAGAACGGCGTGCCGTACGGCGGGATCCTGCTGACCGCCGGAATCGGCCTGCTGGGCATCGTGCTCAATGCCGTCAAACCGAGCCAAGCTTTCGAAATCGTGCTCCACATCGCGGCAACGGGCATCATCGCGGCCTGGGTGACGATCGTGGCGTGCCAGCTGCGGTTCTACTACTTGACGAAGGCCGGGAAGTTGGAGCGGCCGAAGTTCCGGATGCCGCTGGCCCCCTACAGCGGCTACCTCACGCTGGCTTTCCTGGTGGTCGTGCTGATCCTGATGTATTTCGACAAGGTACAAGGCCCCTGGATGATCGGCGCGACGGTGATCGGCGTCCCCGCGCTCATCGGCGGTTGGTTCTTGGTCCGCCATCGGGTGAGTGCCGCCGCCCAAGATCCCGCACTGCCACCCGCCCCCATCACCGACCCGCCGGTGGCGGCTTAAGGCGCGTCTGTGTCCTGACGGGCGACCTGCTATTGACTGCGGCGGAAAATCATTCGGGTGAGCAATGGCTTAGAGACGAACATCGATGAAATCGCCGAGGGGGTCTTCCGGTTCTCCACCTGGATGCCGGGCATCACCGAGCACGGCTTTACCTTCAACCAGTTCCTGCTGACCGGCGAGCAGCCGTTCCTGTTCCACTGCGGCATGCGGCAGCTCTTCCCGCTGGTATCCGGGGCCATCGGGAAAGTCATCGGGCTGGAACGGCTGCGCTGGATCTCGTTCGCCCACGTCGAGGCCGACGAGTGCGGTGGGGTGAACCTGCTGTTGGGCGCGGCGCCGAACGCCGAGGTAATCCACAGCGCGCTGGCGTGTTCGCTCTCTTTGGCCGACATGTGCGACCGGTTGCCGGTGGCCGCCCCGGACGACGTGCACGATATCGGCGGGCACAGGCTGCGATTTATCGCCACCCCGCACGTCCCGCACAACTGGGAAAGCGGGCTCTGGTTCGACGAGACCACCTCCACGCTGCTCTGCGGAGACTTGCTCGCGCAACCGGGCCGAGTGCCGGCCCTCACCGAATCCGATTGTGTCGGTGCGGCATTGGAAGCGGAGGCGCTGTTCGGAGCCACTGGCCGGACAACGAATCTGGCACCCACCCTCGAGCAGCTGGCGCAGTTGCAGCCGACCACGCTGGCGACCATGCACGGCGCTTCATTCTGCGGTGACGGTGCCGCGCAATTGCGCGCGCTGTCCGAGGGCCTCAGCCCGCCCCAGCCGGCCGCGCAGCGGTAACACTTTGCCATCGGCGACGTTCCAAAAGCGCGTCACTGCAACTAACTTGCGCCTTTCCTGCGTAATCTGACTGCTGCATATTTCACATTCCCGGGAGTTGCGCGTGCGGTCATCGCAAATAGCACGGCGGAGTCTGGCCGGCGGATCGCTGCTGCTCGCGGCCGTGCTGGCCGGTCCCATGCTGGCTTCGGGTTGTGGCTCCGTCATCGAGGGCAAGCCGGTCGCCACGCCGGGGACGGGGCCAACCGAGCCCACATTTCCCACCCCGCGACCGAGCAGCACTCCGCCGTCGGCGCCGTCGACCACGAGCGCCAGCCCGGGCCCGCCGCCCTCAACCCCGGCCAGCCCGACCGCGCCCGCCGGCGCCATCCCGCTGCCGCCAGACCACAACGGTTATGTCTTCATCGAAACCAAGTCCGGCGTGACGCGCTGCCAGATCAACAAGGACAGCGTCGGCTGCGAGGCACCGTTCACCAACTCGCCCCTGCAGGACGGTGAACACGCCAACGGCGTCAGCATCAACTCTCACGGCTCCGTGCAGTGGGTGCTGGGCAACCTGGGGGCCATTCCGACCGTCACCATCGACTACAAGACCTACGCGGCGCAGGGCTGGACGATCAACGCCACCGCCGACGGCACCCGCTTCACCAACGACCACACCGGCCACGGCATGTTCGTCAGCGTCGACAAGGTCAACACCTTCTGAGCGCCTGAAAGCGCAGGTCAGATGGTCACTGTATTGGTTTCGTCCGCAGTGCGTCCGCAGTAGATTTGATCGCCGCGTCCAGGCTCACGGCGACGCCATCGAGGTAGTCATCGAATAGGTCCGCATAAACATCCAGCGTCATCGAGGCGTTGGCGTGCCCCAGCATCCGCTGGACGGCCTTCACGTTGGCCCCGGCACTGACAGCGAGCGAGGCTGCGGTGTGTCTCAGGTCGTGCGGGGTGAGAGTCGGGAATGAACTGTCGGCAGCCTGGCACGTATTGACTGCGGCCCTAAAGAAGCGTTTGCGGTAATTCGAGACCCGCAGCACCCCGCCACGAGGGGTGACGAACACCAGATCGTCGCGGCCCTTGCCCACCATCAGTTCCGATAGTTCGGTGGCTAGTGCGGCCGGGAATGGCACCGAGCGGCGCTCGTGAGTCTTCGGTGTCGACCACACCAACCCGTTGAACTCGGTCACCGACCGCGACACGTTGACCCGGCGGCGCAGCATGTCGAAGTCGCCGACCCGCAGAGCGGCCATCTCACCCCAGCGCAGACCGGTGTACGCGAGGAACCGCATGGGTATCTGGTCCTAGGCCTGGGCTCGGTGGCCTTAGCTGAGCCTGCATTGACGGCCGCCGTGCGACGACCCGTGATCCGCGCCTCGTCGTCCGTTCGTCTCAACAGGCCACAATCGGACGGACGTCGTACGATCCGTGGATGGATGGGGAAGCTGAGCAACCAACGACGGATCCTGACCCGAACCCGGGTGCCCCACGATGGTTCAACACCGAGGGGGGTCGGACAATCATCGGCGCGGCGATTGTCGCCGCGTTCTTCATCACGGTGGTGATCGTGGTCCTGGTGGGCGGCTCCAATCAATCGCCACCGAGCCAGCAACCAAGTCCACCCGCCACGTCGACACCGGCACCGCCTCCGCCGCCTCCTCCGCCGCCTCCTCCGCCCCCTCCTCCGCCCCCGCCGACGACGACCAGTGTGCAGCCAACGGGGACCGCTCCGCCCACCAAGCAATACACGCCTACTCAGACTCATGCGCCGAGGACCACCGCACCTCCCACCACGGCACCGTCCAAGACCACGGCACCGTCCAAGACCACGGCACCGTCCAAGACCACGGCACCGACCACGATCCCGACGGGGTAGCGCGCTCGAAGACGCCCTTTACTCAGCCGATCGGGAAGTCGGACACTGCGGACTGAGGTGGCATTTGATGTCGTCCCCTCCGTTTGATTGGTATAAGGGAAGTTACTCCGACCGGACGACGACTCAGGCGAGAACACTCTCGTCCTACTCCATGTAGGTCAAGTAGCGGTACAAGGTGGTCCTCCCGATACCGAGCGGCCCTGAATATCCAGTCGATGGATCCGGCTCCTACACCAATGTCTACCGCTGGCGCACCGGGCTAGACGGCGTGGTGCGTTCGAGTGGGCCTATCCGAGCGATCCTTCCGCCGCCGCGTCAAGGGCCACAAACATATCCTTCAGAGCGTTTCCGCACTCCGCAGTGCTGCCGGTAGCCGGGGGTTGGCCCCAGTTGGGCAGGCTCGCAGTTGATCCCCAGTTGGGCTGGTTTAGGCCAGGGTCGCCGCGGTGCTGATCGGGATCTGCGGTCGTCCGCAGATCGTCCGCAGTAGAGCTGGCAACAACTTTCAATGGTCAATGAAATCAACCGTCGGACCAGCACTTGCTCAACAGGCCCAACATAGCTTGGTCCACCAAACACCCAGGACGGTTCGTCAGCGTCGACAAGGTCAACACGTTCTGAGCGCGAATCATTGGGCGCGGTAGCGGTGTTCGAGTTCGTCGTAGGTGGGCTTGCGGACCAGGCGTTGCCGCTCTTCCCACGGCGCGAGCTGATCGCGAGCCGCTTCCAATGAACCGGTGCCTCGCAGACTCCTCAGCACTGTCTGGCTGCCCAGGATCGCCCCCTGCATGGCGGCGTTGGCGTAAAGGATGATGGAAAAGCCCATGGCTACCAGTTCGTCACGGCTCAGAAGGGGTGTCTTGCCGCCTTCGACCATGTTCGCCAGCTTCGGAATTCCCGGCATGCACTTGCCTGCCGCACGCAGTTCTTCGCGTGAGTGGAGGCCCTCGATGAAAAGGACATCGGCCCCGGCTGCGGCGTAGACCGCGGCGCGGTCGAGCGCGGCGTCGAGACCATGGTTTGCGCGGGCGTCGGTCCGGGCGATGATCACGGTGTTCTCGTCGCTGCGGGCGTCGACCGCGGCGTGGATCTTTTGCACCATCTCCGCCCCGCTGATCACTTCTTGACCGTCGAAATGCCCGCAGCGCTTCGGCGCGACCTGGTCCTCCAGCTGGATACCTGCGGCCCCGGCACGTTCCAGGACACGCACCGCCCGTGCGACCGCGATGGCATTGCCGAAGCCGGTGTCGGCGTCGACGACAAGAGGCAGGTCAACCGCGTCCGCCACAGCGGCCGTGTTCGCCGCGACTTCCGGTAGTGAAATCAGGCCGATGTCCGGCAGACCGAGGTAGGTGTTGGTGAGTCCCGCGCCGGTGAGGTAGACGGCGTCGAACCCGAGGTCCTGAGCGATCAGCGCGGTGAGCGCATTGGGTACGCCCGGCAGCAGTAATCCGTTGTCGATGGTGAACAGCTCGCGCAGGCGCACACCCGCCGAACGGGCCGGGGCACTGCTTGCCTTACTTCGGTCAGCGGGTCTCATGGGTGCGTCTCCTGTTCGTGTCAGTCGGCAGTGGTCGGGGAGGCGAAGGTGGTATGGCCGATCACGTCATCGGTCATCACGGCGAGGATGTTGCGCAGACTGTTGTTGATGTGCAGGGCAGTGGCCTGCACTGCGGCGGTCTCATCGCCGTCCTGGATAGCGGCACAGATGGCCAGATGCTCCGCGACGGTCTGGGCCATGCGCGGCGGTCGGCGTTTGGCGATCTGGCGCAGTCGCTGCAGGTGTGTGCGCAGTCTTTCCAGTGACTCGCGCAGGTAGGGGTTGGCGCTTCCCTCGTCGATCGCGGTGTCCATTCGCTTGATCAACGCGTAGTACTCGGCGTAGTCGCCGTGCGGCGGCGATCCCTTTTCGAACACGTCGCGCCGATCTTCGAATGCCGCACGCAGTTTGGCGAACTCACGACGATCGGAGTTGCGCGCACACAGACGCGCGGCGTAGGGCTCCAGTGCCTCGCGCATCTGGAACAGATGCACGACGTCCTGCAGCGCGAGCTGGGCAACGAGCGCACCGCGGCCCGGAGTGATCGTGACCAGTCCATCACGGGCCAGGCGTTGTACGGCCTCACGCAGCGGAGTCCGCGACACGCTCAGACGTTCAGCCAACCGGACCTCGTTGAGGTGGGCACCCGGCTGGAATTCCCACCGCACGATCTCATCTCGCAGTTGCTCGTAAGCACGTTGACTCTGACTCACAGCTCGCTCACTCCGTCGAACTCGCATCACTCATCGGCATTCCCGCCGATGTTGAACTCTGAATACATGGTGTACGACGTCTTGTATACAATGATCGTACACGACCCATCGCCGCGATCAACGCGGGCCGTGCCGACGACGAATTCGGTTCGTCCGATTTCGGGCGTGGACGCCGGTGTGAGGACACCAGCAAGGAGAAAGGGGCACGCATGTCCGCTGTCAACTTCGACGACAAGCTCGCGGTGGTTCTCATCGACCTGCAGAAAGGCATCCTCGGACTGCCAACTGCCGTCCCGCCCAACGAATCAAGAGGCACAGCGTGCGCGGCCCCGCCTAGCGCGTGGGCGACTCGACGGCCTTTACTCACTACTGACACACCACGGAGAACCAAGCATGAATAGCGCAACGATCGCCTCACTGGAACAACAGGCCCGCGGCCTCGGTGCGACCGGGGTGCATGTGCGGGTCGACGGGCACACAGTGGTCGATGTCGGTGACACCAGCAGGCCGGTACGGGTCCACTCGGTGCGGAAATCACTGATCAGCGCCCTGTATGGCGTCGCTTACGACCAGGGAGTCCTAGACCTCAACGCCACCCTGGGCGAGGTCGGCATCGACGACACACCCCCACTCACCGAGCAGGAGAAGTCCGCCACCATCGAGGACGTGCTCACCGCTCGCTCCGGCGTCTACCTTCCGCCCCCCGAAGGCGGCACTTCGTTCCTCCCGCCCCGCGGCGCGTACGTACCGGGCACCCACTGGGTGTACAACAACTGGGACTTCAACGTGCTGGGGAACATCTACGAAAGGCTGACCCACAAGAGCCTCTACATCGCCTTCGACCATCACTTCGCCCAGCCGCTGGGTTTCACCGACTGGCAGCTGTTCACGCATTCTTCCTACGAGTACCGGGCCGATCCACTGGGCGGTAACCTGCGCTACCCGAACTACACCTTCTTCCTCTCCGCACACGACCTGGCCCGCTTCGGCGATCTGTTCGTCAATCGGGGCGTCCGAGCCGGCACGAGGTTGCTGTCCCAGCAGTGGATCACGCTCAGCACCCGCCTGGTCTCCACTACCGGTGCGAGCGACACATTGTTCGGCGGCTACGGACACCTCTGGTGGATCGCCGGACCAGAACAGGACCTGACCGCCGCCGGAATCCCGGCCGGGACCTACTCGGCCAATGGGATGGGAGGCAACTTCCTGACGATCCTGCCCGGCCTACGCGCCGTCGTCGCCGTGACCACCGGCCCCGGTATCGAGGAGTCCAACCCGCAACCACCGGACGACACGTCCTCAGCGGTCACCGGCTACCCACGCTTCGTCCGCGACCTCGTGGATGCACTCCGGTCCTGACCCAAACCATCCCGGCCAGCCCATGCCGGGCGGTCCCGGCCATCACAACACTCGGCGAGCAGAGTCGTACCCGGCGCAGAGCTAGCGGAAAGGCGCAGCCTGAGCGCGACGCCGTCGGCCCACTCTGCGCGATACTGCACCCCAACTGCTGGACCTAGCGTTGCACCGAACTTTCGAGACCGGGATTCGAGACTCTCGTATGTCGTCTTGAGCTCAACGTCTATTTCGAGACACAACGCTGCTCTCAGCGATCGGCGACAACCCCGGCCGGATCCGCAGCGACGCCGCCTTCGTCAAACTCTGCGGAATCTGCCCGCTAGAAGCGTCCATTGGCAAAACCATTCGGCACCGACTCAACCGCGGCGGCAACCGCGACGCCAACCGGGCTCTGCACGTCATCCTCGTCGTACGCATGCGCCGCCACCAACTCACCCGCGACTACATCACCCGCCGCCTGGCCGAAGGCAAAACCAAAAACGAGATCATGCGATGCCTCAAGCGCTACATCGCCCGCGAAATCTTCCACACCCTCCACACACCCAATAAATCAACCACCGAACTCATTGCGTGAACATTAGGAGCATCTGCTATCAAGGGCGGCAACGGCTGCGACGACCGTTGGCGGACATCACGTGAACAGTAGCGGTAGGGTCGGCGGCATGTGCCGCTTGTTCGGTCTGCACGCAGGCCGCTTCGTCGCGACGGCCACATTCTGGTTGTTGGATGCGCCGGACAGCCTGGCAGCGCAGAGTAAGCGGAATCCCGACGGCACCGGTATCGGGGTGTTCGACGGCGACGGGAAACCGGTGCTGCGCAAGCAGCCGATCGCGGCGTGGGAGGATACCGACTTCGCTTGTGAGGCACATCAACTGAGCGGCACTACGTTCATCGCCCATGTGCGTTATGCGTCGACGGGCAAGCTTGACGTGCTCAACACACATCCGTTCCGGCAGGACGGTCGGCTGTTCGCGCACAACGGTGTCGTCGGTGGCCTCGATGTGCTCGACGCGAGGCTGGCCGAGTTGTCGGTCGCCGATCTGGTGTTGGGCCAGACGGACAGCGAACGGGTCTTCGCGCTGATCACCGCGTCGATCCGGGCCCGTGGCCACGACATCGGAGCCGGCTTGGTGGACGCATTGCGATGGCTCGCGGACAACGTGCCGATCTACGCGGTCAACCTGCTGCTGTGCACCGCGACCGACATGTGGGCGTTGCGCTACCCCGAGCCGAACAAGCTGTATGTCCTGGAGCGGCGAGAACCGTCGAGTTGCCCGCACTTCGACATGCAGACGCCGCAAATCCACGCGCAATCCGATCACCTCGACCTGCATCCGTCGGTGGTGTTCGCCAGCGAGCCGATGGACGACGACCCGGGTTGGCAGCTCATCGACCCGGGCGCGCTCGTCCACGTCGACGACCGTCTCACCGTGACCTACTGCGAGATGCTGCCGGACCCGCCCGCGCACGAACTCACGCTCGCCGACCTGAGCTCGACCGCGTCGGCGTCGCAGCACTCCGCATAGCACTGCGCCGAGGTCAACGCTTCAATCGACCGGAATCGCCCCACTTGAGCACGAAATTACGATCAGCCATCGGCGTCCTCTGTCGAGCGCGGATTGGGGATCGGTAACAGGCCTTCATTGTCGCCTGACTTCGTTGTGGTCTGGGGGAGTTTCGACCCCAACCAGATATCCAGACTCCGGTTCACCGGTGTCACCCTCCGGTATGCGCCACAGACACGTCAGGTTGCTGACAAGTTGCTAAACCGCACTTTGGGCTGAACCCGCAGCCGCGACATGGGCCGCCCGTGGTCACCGCCGACGTTGCTGCGCGGCCGTGACCCGGTTCACGATTAACGCGGTGGTAACTGCATGGCCATACCGTTGCGGGATGCGACGCGTGCCGCCGCGAACGTTGGGCGCCGAAGAGGAGTTTCACCTTGTCGATCTGAAGACAAGGCGACTGACGGCACGCGCTCCCGAACTACTGGCCGAGTTGTCCGAGCACTACGTCGCCGAGCTGCAGCGCTGCGTCGTCGAGACGAACACCCCGGTGGTCGATTCGCTCGACGGGCTGCGCGATGAACTTGGCCGCCACCGCCGGGTCTTGGTCGAAACCGCCGCCGAACTGGGCATTGGGGTGGTCGCCGCGGGGGCCGTGCCCCTGTCGGTGCCAGCTGAAATGCAGGTCACCAAGACCGCCCGCTACCGGCAAATGCTTGCCGACTATCAACTGCTGGCACGCGAGCAGCTGATCTGCGGCACCCAGGTGCATGTCGGCATCAGCGACCGGAACGAGGCGGTCGCGGTCGCCCACCGGGTGGGGGCGTATCTGCCCACTCTGCTCGCACTGTCGGCCAGCTCGCCGTTCGCATCCGACGGCTCTGACACCGGCTACTCGAGCATGCGCACGTTGGTCTGGCAGCGCTGGCCGACGACCGGGCCGGCCGCCCCGGTGCAATCCGCCGAAGAATACAACGAGCTGGTCAACGACCTGGTGGCCAGCGGAGTCATCAGCGACGCCGGGATGGTCTATTTCGACGTCCGACCGTCGAACTCCGTGCCGACGTTGGAGCTGCGGGTGTGCGACAGCTGCCCGTCCGTTGACACCGTCGTGCTGATCGCCGGGCTGTTTCGGGCTCTGGTCGAGCGCGAGATCGACGCCCTGCGAGCGGGCACCCCTGCCACGATCCTGTCCGCGACACTGGGCCGGGCCGCGCTGTGGCGCGCCGCCCGGTCGGGGTTGGAGGGCGACCTCGTCGATGTCAGCGTCCCGGCCAGCAGGCCGGCGTCCGAGGTGGTCACCGAGCTGGTCGGATCGCTGCGCCCGCAACTGGAACGCGGCGGTGACTGGGACATCGTCAGCGAGTTGACCCGCCGGGTACTGATAGCGGGCACGTCGTCGGCCCGGCAACGGCGGGCGCTGCGCCGCCGCGGACGTCTCACCGACGTGGTCGATCAGCTGATCGACGAGACCGCCGGCCGCTGGCCGAGCACCGCGACGGCCGTCGGTGGCGACCCGACCCTGCTATTCGGCTACCAGCCCTGCAGCGACCCCGTGGTTCGGGCCGGCCGTGGCAACGTCGACGTGAGCTATGACGAAGCCGTCGATGCCGACGGTCACCCACGGCCGCGCTATCGGATGGTCCTCGACACCATCGCCCGCCTCGGGGTGGCGCAGCTGCGGTTCCGGGAAGGAGGCATCGAGCAGGAGCAGCGCGCCGACAACATCACCTTCCGCGTCGCCGGGCAGAGCCGCGCCCAGCTGTTCCCGGTCGACCTGGTGCCGCGCATGGTGGCCGCCGACGAGTGGGCGCAGCTGTCCGTGGGCCTGGGTCAGCGGGCCCGCGCGCTGGATGCGTTCCTCCGCGACATCTATTCCGAGCAGGCGATCGTCGCCGACGGCATCATCGGTGTGCAGGCCCTCGACCGGGCATCCGGCTTCCGCTCGACGGGCCGCCTCGCCGGTGATACGGTGCGCGCACACGTCAGCGGCACCGACCTGGTGTGCGACCGCGCCGGCCGTTGGATGGTGCTCGAAGACAACCTGCGGGTGCCGTCGGGCACTGGGTACGCGATCGTCAACCACCGGCTGCTGAGCAAGCACCTCCCCGAGTTGCAACCGCCCGCCGCGATCGAGGACGCTGACCGGGCACCGCAGATGCTGCTCGATACGCTGCGTGCAGCGGCGCCGCCGCACGCCCCCGACGAGCCAGCGGTGGTGCTGTTGTCCTGCGGCTGGGAAGACTCCGCCTGGTTCGAGCACACCTTCCTGGCCGAGGAAATGGGTGTACGCGCTAGTGCAGCCGTCGGACCTATCGGTACGCGATGGAAAGCTGTTGCGCCACATCGGTTCTGACGTCCAACGCATCGACGTCGTCTACGCGCGGATGGACGAGGACATGCTGCTGACCTCCACCGGATACGACGGCGCTCCGCTGCGGCCGGGGCTGCTCGCCGCGATCACTGACGGCCATCTCACCATCGCCAATGCGCTGGCCAACGGAGTGGCCGACGACAAGGCGATCTACACGTACGTTCCGGCCATGATCGAGTACTACCTGGGCGAAAAACCCATGCTGGCCCAAGTGCCGACGTGGATCTGCGGCGAACGCGCGCAGCGCGACTTCGTGCTGGCCAACCTCGGCGATTTGGTGGTGAAGCCCATCGACGGGCTAGGCGGAAGCGGCGTGCTGATCGGGCCGGAAGCCTCCGATGCCGCGCTGGAGGCGCGCCGACGTGAGCTGGAAACACAACCGGAGCGGTTCATCGCCCAGGAGTTGGTCGCCCTATCCACCCATCCCACCTTCGACGGTGAAGGGATACACCCACATCACGTCGACCTGCGCGCGTTCGTCCATCTTCGGGCCGGTACGGGCGGATCGGTGTCGGCGCACATCACACCTGCGCCGTTGACGCGAGTGGCCAGCCGCGGGTCGCGGATTGTCAACTCGTCGTATGGCGGGGGCAGTAAGGACACTTGGATTCTCACCGCCCGAAGCGCCGGCCAAGGGTAGCGGGCAGAGTTCACTCATCGGAAGCAGGAGACATGTGCGGTATCTGCGGTGAGATCCGCTGGGATGGGCAAACGGCGGATGTCGGCGCAGTCACCCGGATGACCGGCGCGATGATGTCGCGCGGACCGGACTCCGACGGCGTGGTGGCCCACGGGCCAGTGGCTTTCGGGCATCGGCGGCTGTCGATCATCGACCTGTCCGCTCGCGGCGCCCAGCCGATGGTCGACAGTGAGCTCGGGTTGACGTTGGTGTTCAACGGCTGCATCTACAACTACAAGGAGCTGCGCGAGGAACTTCAAGCCGCCGGGTACCGCTTCTTCTCGACCGCCGACAGCGAGGTGGTGATCAAGGCGTTTCACAAATGGGGCGCCCGCTGCGTCGACCGATTCAAGGGGATGTTCGCGTTTGCGATCGCCGACCGCGACTCGGGCGTGGTGACGCTGGCGCGGGACCGGCTTGGCATCAAACCGCTTTATCTGGCGTCGGCGCCCGGCCGGCTGCGCTTCGCGTCCACGGTGCGCGCACTGCTCGACGCCGGTGGGGTGGACACCGAACTGGACCGCCACGCGCTGCACCACTACATGACCTTCCACTCGGTGGTGCCGGCGCCGCGCACGATTTACCAAGGTGTGCGCAAGCTTCCGCCGGCAACCGTGCGGGTGATCCAGCCCGACGGTTCGCACACCGACACCGTGTACTGGACACCGGATTTCCGCCGCGATCCGGCCAAGGCGTCCTGGTCGGTCGGCGACTGGGAAGCCGCGCTGATGGATGCGCTGCGTACCGCGGTGGTACGTCGGATGGTCGCCGACGTGCCCGTCGGCGTGTTGCTCTCGGGTGGCATCGACTCCTCGATCGTGGTGGCACTGCTGGCGGAGCAGGGCCAGCACGGGCTGGCTACCTTCAGCATCGGATTCGACTCGGCCGGTGGCGAATCCGGTGACGAGTACTTCTACTCCGACTTGATCGCCAAGACCTTCGACACCGACCACCACAAGATCCATATCGACTCCTCGCGACTGCTGCCCGCAGTGCCGAAAACCATTGCCGCGATGAGCGAACCGATGGTCAGCCACGACTGCGTGGCCTTCTACCTGCTATCGGAGGAGGTCAGTAAGTCGGTTAAGGTGGTGCAGTCCGGACAGGGCGCCGACGAGATCCTGGCCGGCTACGACTGGTACCCACCGCTGGCCAACGTCGCCCGCGAGCAGACCACCGAGGCCTACGCCAAGGTGTTCTTCGACCGCAGCCACAGCGATGTGCTGTCGATCTTCGCCCCCGAGTACGGGATTGACGTCGACGCGAGCCGCGAGTACACGACCGCCCATCAGGCAGCGCCCGGCGCCGACTCCGCGGTGGACGCGGCGCTGCGCCTGGACACCCAGGTCATGCTTGTCGACGATCCGGTCAAACGCGTCGACACGATGACGATGGCGTGGGGCCTGGAGGCGCGCGTGCCGTTCCTGGACCACGACTTCGTCGAGCTGGCGGCTGCCTGCCCGCCCGAGCTGAAGCTGGCCTCGGACGGCAAGGGAGTGCTCAAGGACGCGTCGCGGGCGCTGCTGCCGTCGGAGGTGATCGACCGGACCAAGGGCTACTTCCCGGTGCCGGGCATCCGCCATCTGCACGGCGAGGTGCTCGCCATGGTGCGCGACGCGCTGACCAACGATGCCGCCCGGACCCGCGGGCTGTACCGCGCCGACACCGTCGACGCCCTGCTCGCCGCACCCAACGAGACACGGACCACGCTGGGTGCAAACGCGCTGTGGCAACTGGCGGTGCTCGAGATGTGGCTGCAAAGCATGGAGGACTGAGGCAATGGGGCAGCAGGTGCGCGCACTCTACGGCGCGTCACTGTCCCCGGACGCGACTGCGTTCGCCCACATCGTCGACGATGGTGGCTATCCCCGCGCGGTGCAGCGCTTTTTGCGTGGCCGCCGGGCCAGCTCGTCGCGGGATGTCGAGCTTCCCGTCGAGGGTCCGGTCTCTCGTGTCATCCACTCCGCAGACGGTCAGTGGCTGGCCTGTCAGGTGGCCCCCGACGGGGGCACTCGCACCCAGATCTGGGTCGTCACCACCGATCCCGACGACCGGATGGCCTGGCGCATCGACGGCGAAGAGGACGGCACCGCTGCACTGATCGGGTGGGATGGCACCCGGGTGGCGGCGATCCTGACCGGTGAGGACGGAATTGGGCAGTCTTGTCTGATCGATCCGGCCGACGGCCATTGCACCGTGCTGGACCGCCGATCCGGCGGCCGACTCGTAGACGCCTGGGGCGGGGCGTCGCTGATTCGGGTGGGGCCGCGCGGCTACCGGGAAATGATCATGCTGCACGGGCAGACCGAAATAGCCTTACTGCCTTCCGATCCCGGTTCCACGACCGCGGTTGGGGTCATCCTCGACGACCACAATCCTCGCCGCATTCGCTACGGCCCGACCGGCGAGCTGACCAAGCTGTACTACCCGGCCAAGAATTACGCGGCGAATGCCTCGGTGGACGGGAACGACGGTCGCGGCGCCGGTTACGTCCGAGCCCTGATCCGCAGCGACAACGGCTGCGAGTACGCCCGGCTGCTGGAAGTGACGGCCACGCAGGACGGCGTCAGCTACAGCGCGGTGGCCGAGCGCCCCGACTGCGACCTCGACGAGTTCGCTGTCAGTGACGACCTGTCCACCATCGCGCTGCTGTGGAACCTGCAGGGGCGCAGCGAATTACAGATCCTCGAATACACCGACAACACGCTGACCGAACCGATCCCGCTGCCCGGCTTGGTCGCCAGCGAGCTGTCCATCAGCGCCGGTGGTTCGATGGTCGCAATGACCGTTCAAGGCCCGTCGATGCCACGAACCGTCGAGCTGGTCGACCCGCGCACGCGTCGATGGGAACCCATCGACCGCGAACCCAGCCGCGGTCCGGTTGCCTCCGGATCCGCCGCACGGCCGGTGCTCGTGGCGATCACGGCACGCGACGGGCTGAGCCTGCCCGCGTGGCTGTACCGGTCGCCGGGGACCAGGGCTACCTCGGGGGCGGTGGTGTACCTGCACGGCGGTCCGGAAGGCCAGGCCCGGCCCGAGTACAGCGAGATCTTTCCAGAGCTGCTCAACGCTGGGATCAGCGTGCTGACCCCGAATGCGCGCGGTTCCGGCGGCTCGGGCCGCACCTTCGTGCACGCCGACGATAAGGAAAAACGGTTCGCGGCCATCGACGACGTCGCCGACTGTGTGCGCTTTCTGGTGGACAACCAGTTGGCCGACCCGACGCGGATTGCCTGCGCGGGCTGGTCGTACGGCGGCTTCCTGACCATGGCGGCCATGACGTTTCACCCGGACTTGTTTGCGGCGGGCATCACCATCTGCGGGATGAGTGACCTGACCACCTTCTACCGCAACACCGAACCGTGGCTCGCCGACGAGGCATTTCCGAAGTACGGCCACCCAGTCAACGACCGCGAGCTGCTCGAGCAGCTGTCCCCGCTGCGCCGGGTCGACGCGTTGACCGCGCCGTTGCTGGTCGTGCATGGCGCCAACGACACCAACGTGCCGGTCAGCGAGTCGGAGCAGATCGTCGACGCGCTGCGCCAGGCCGGCCGCGACGTCAGCTACCTACTCTTCAGCGACGACGGACATGGGATCGTCAAGCGCGAGAATCGTGCGGCCTTGGCCGCGGCGATGAGTGAATGGCTGAACAGGGCATTCGGCACCACCGCGCCGCTTCTTCAGGACAATTTCCGCTGATCAACGGCATCGGCGCAGGCTGGTACGAAAAGGACTACACCACCTACGGATACGAGTTCGGCAGCTGGAAATCACGCTTCGACCTTTTCGACGCCGACCTGGAACGCATCGAGGCGCGCCTAGGCCAACTGATCCCGCCCCCGGTCCGCAAGATACCCATCCTCATCGGCGGCGCCGGCCCCAAGCGGACCCTGCCCGCGTGGCACGCTAGGCCGACATCTGGCACACCTTCCTCTGGAGACCTTCACCGAAATCAACCGTCTGACCAGCACTTGCCCAACACGCCCAACACAGCTTGATCCACCAAACGCCCAGGTGCGTTCGTCAGCATCGACAAGGTCAACACCTTGTGAGCGCCTGACGCCTCCATCACGCACCACACTGGCCGACCGACGTTTCATTGCAGAAGAACTGGGACATCCGGCCCATGCTTATCTGCAGGACCTGACCTGACGGGGAGCCCGCGGCGAGCTGGGCGGTGACGTCGGAGCCCACGGGCGCGTTCTGTTCATTTGCGTCGGCCTCACTGCAACTCGGACAGGCCGCCAGGTCGGCATAAGTCAAATGGCCGGAACCGGTTTGCCGGATCACGAGGGTCCGCTCGTGGCCCGTCCATTTCCCAACAAACGAGGCCAGGCCCGGTACGGCGGCGGCCGTAGGGGTCAGGGCCAAAGGAGCGATGCCCATGCCGATGGCGCCGGTTCCGGCGACCAGGACGGCAAGAACGTGGGTCTTCTTCATGGTCGGATTCTGCTCCTGCACGTCGTGAACGCGCCGACAGGTGGTATCAGTACGATCGGTGCCGTGGCAAGCATTGGCCCACCGGGCCCACCGGACGACTTCCACAGCCAGCAGACGGAGTACCGCAACTACGGCGGTCCGCCACCTGGTGGATCCCCGGCAACCGATCGGACCGATCCGGAACTTCCGCCTGACCAGCAGCAGCCGCCCGAGTCGCTCGACCCGCTCGACCAGGAAACCGAGCCGAAACCCTGGTATCGCAAGCCCGCGGGGCTCATCGGGTGGATCATCGCCGTTGCGATCCTGATCGGCCTCATCGTCTACGGGATCATGGAGCTGATTGGTGGGGGTGAAGGCACCACCTACACCCCAAGCACCAGCGCGACCCCGACGACGACCACCACCACGACGCCGCCGGCCGCCACGACGACCGAGCCAAGCACGACGCCGCCCACCAGCAGTGCGGTCGAGCCGCCGGCGCAAGGGCCGACCCAGGAGCCGACAGGCCAGCCGACCCAGCAGCCAACGCATCGGCGTCATCTGCCGATGCCGCGAATACCGTCGGTGATCACCATTCCCGGGATGCCGAACCCGGTTACGCTGCCGCCCGGCCTGCCCTACTAGCCGGTCGCGGTCTGATCAAGCTTCGACAGACACAGGGGTGTGCGATATGAGCGAGTCGCTCGGGTTGTCGATCGGGTTGGCCAACCTGGTTGCGGCCCGCACGGGTAGCGCCCCGGTGACCCGCAGTTCCGTGTTGACGCTATTCGAGCACCGGCCATCCGAAGTCGGTCTGCCGGAAGAGAATCCGAAGCTGACCGAGTCGGGGCTGGTGCTGCGGGGATTCGTCGAGCGGGTCGGCGACCGGGCTCCGTTGGTGGCGGCCGACGGGACGAAGTATCTCGGCGCGGCACTGACGGTCGACGCGGTCGAGGCGATGGCACGCACCGTCGGCTACGGGACACCGGTGATCATCGCGGTACCCGCGTATTGGTCCGAGGCCCAGGCCACCGCGCTGCGTGACGAGTTCTTCGCCCAGACGGATTTGGCGCGGCGCGGTGTGCCTCCGGTTTTGATCTCCGACGCCACGGCCGCGCTCGCCGCGCTGCGCGCCACACCCGGGTTCGGAACCGGCGGCGTCATCGCCCTGTGCGATTTCGGCGCGGGCGGAACCAGCGTGACCCTGACGAACGCCGCGTCCAACTTTCAGCAGATCGGACCGTCGGTGCGGTACACCGAGTTCTCCGGCGACGCAATCGATCAGCTCATCCTCGACCACGTGCGAACGGCTGCCTCCGATGTCACCACCGCCGACCTCGCCGGCACCGCGCGAATCGGCGCACAAACCCGCCTGCTCGGCGAATGCCGCCGCGCCAAGGAACAGCTGTCGGCGGCCACGGTGGCCACGATCCCGACGGGTTCCGGCGCCGATGTCCGCCTGTCCCGCAATGAATTCGACCAACTGATCTCCGGACCGGTGGACCGATTAGTCGGCGCCGTCGAAAATGCGTTGCAGCGCAATGGAATTCAGGCATCAAGCCTTTCGGCCGTGGCGATGGTCGGCGGCGGCGCCAGCATCCCGCTGCTCACCACGCGCCTGGCGGGCCGCCTGCGGGTGCCGATCCACACCGCGCCGCAGCCGGCGTTCGGCGCCGCCGTCGGCGCGGCGCTGCTTGGTCAGCAGCAGGCATCGGCGGGCGTCGCGACCGCCGCGAGTCCCCTGGTCGAAACCCCGACCGAACTGGTCGAGACCGCCCGGGTCGCCGGGGGGGACCCTCCGGTGGCGTGGTCACAAGACGCCGACGAAGCGGGCGAGCCGGTGCCCTACACCGGACCCGACATGACCGGTGAATACGGCCAGGAGGCCGCGGGACCGGGCGATGCGGACAGCGACCGCTACGCCGCCGTGCCCGCACGGCTGCCGTGGTACAAGCGCACCGCGCTGGTCCTGAGCGTGGTCGGCGCGGGCGCCGCCGTGCTGGTCGCGGTGGTTTTAGCGCTGACCCTGGGCCCCAGCAAAACCAATCCGGTCCATGTCACCCCGCCGAACGAAGCCCCGCAAACGTCGCAAACGGTGACCATCACCGGGCCGAACGACACCACCACCGTGACGGTGATCCCGCCGCCACCATCGTCGTCCTCGGAGCCGGCCCCCACCACGACCACCAGCGAGCCCGCCCCCACCACGACGACAACCCCGCCGTCGACCACCACAAGCACCCAGCCGACCACGACATCGCAGGCGAGCACTACCGCGCCGACGACGACCACGCGGCAACGACCGCTGCTGCCGCTCCCGGGACGCGAGGCCCCGCGTTAGCTCGGCCGGACGCGCAGGCCAAGGGCACCGCCGCCCGGCGAGTTAGGGCAGCCTATCTCGCGATGAAAGCTACCCAGATGTCACTATGGGCAAGCCCAGGCAGGCAACAAACTAGGAAGACTGCGGGGAGATCTCCTGTGACCACGCAGATGCTCGTCAGACTGGTAGTGGGCATGGGCATGACGGCGGTCGTGCTCGCATTCGCCGCACGGCGGGTCCTGTGGCTGTACAGGCTGATCATGTCCGGCCAGCCGGCCTCCGGGCGCACCGACAAGCTGGGCACCCGGATCTGGACGCAGATCAGCGAGGTTTTCGGGCAACGCCGGCTACTGAAGTGGTCGATCCCGGGCCTGGCGCATTTCTTCACCATGTGGGGCTTCTTCATCCTGCTGACCGTCTACATCGAGGCCTACGGCTTCCTGTTCCAGGAGAACTTCCACATCCCGATCATCGGCCGGTCGGACGCGCTGGGCTTCATCCAGGACTTCTTTGCGACCGCCGTCTTCCTCGGCATCACGACCTTCGCCATCATCCGGCTTCGCAGCGAGCCGAAAGACTACGGCCGCCAGTCGCGGTTCTACGGCTCGCACACCGGCGGCGCGTGGCTGATCTTGTTCATGATCTTCAACGTCATCTGGACCTACGTGCTGGTCCGTGGTTCCGCGGTCAACAACGGCACGCTGCCCTACGGCAAGCCGGCCGTTCCTGTCGCAGCTGTTCGGCGCGATCCTGCGACCGCTCGGCCAGCCGGCCAACGAATACATCGAAACGACGGCCCTGCTGCTGCACATCGCTGTGATGCTGGCGTTCCTGCTGATCGTGCTGCACTCCAAGCACCTGCACATTTTCCTGGCGCCGATCAACGTCACGTTCAAGCGGCTGCCCGACGGGTTGGGCCCGCTGCTGCCGATCGAGTCCGGCGGCAAGCCGATCGACTTCGAAAACCCGCCCGACGACGCCGAATTCGGCCGCGGCAAGATCGAGGACTTCAGCTGGAAGGCGATGCTCGACTTCGCCACCTGCACCGAGTGTGGACGCTGCCAGTCGCAGTGCCCGGCCTGGAACACCGGAAAACCGTTGTCGCCCAAGCTCGTCATCATGGACCTGCGCGACCACTGGATGGCTAAAGCGCCCTACATCCTCGGCGAGAAGACCTCGGAGCCGCTCGAGGGGCTGGACCTCGAGACGGTCAAGGAAGAGGGCCACCACGTGCCCGAGTCCGGCTTCGGCCGGGTACCCGGGCACGGTCCCGAGCAGGTGGCCCGCCCGTTGGTCGGCACCGCCGAACAGGGCGGCGTCATCGACCCCGACGTGCTGTGGTCCTGTGTGACCTGCGGCGCGTGCGTCGAGCAGTGCCCGGTGGACATCGAGCACATCGACCACATCGTCGATATGCGCCGCTACCAGGTGATGATGGAGTCGGAGTTCCCGTCCGAGCTGTCCACGCTGTTCAAAAACCTTGAAACCAAAGGCAATCCGTGGGGGCAGAACGCCTCCGACCGGACCAACTGGATCGACGAGGTCGACTTCGACGTCCCGGTCTACGGCGAGGACGTCGACAGCTTCGACGGCTACGAGTACCTGTTCTGGGTGGGCTGTGCCGGCGCCTACGACGACAAGGCGAAGAAGACCACCAAGGCCGTCGCGGAACTGCTCGCCATCGCCGGCGTGAAGTACCTGGTGCTGGGAACCGGCGAATCCTGCAACGGCGACTCCGCGCGCCGATCGGGCAACGAGTTCCTGTTCCAGCAACTGGCCCAGCAGGCCGTCGAGACCCTGGACGGGCTGTTCGAGGGGGTCGAGACCGTCGACCGCAAGATCGTCGTCACCTGCCCGCACTGCTTCAACACCCTTGGCAAGGAATACCGGCAGCTGGGCTCCAACTACACCGTGCTGCACCACACCCAGCTGCTCAACCGGCTGGTGCGCGACAAGCAATTGGTCCCCGTCAACCCGGTTTCCCAGGACATCACCTATCACGACCCGTGCTACCTGGGCCGGCACAACAAGGTGTACGAGGCGCCGCGTGAGCTGATCGGCGCCGCGGGAGCCAACCTCACCGAAATGCCGCGCCACGCCGAGCGCAGCTTCTGCTGCGGCGCGGGTGGCGCCCGCATGTGGATGGAAGAGCACATCGGCAAGCGGATCAACCACGAACGCGTCGACGAGGCGCTGGCCACCAACGCCGCCACCATCGCCACCGCCTGCCCATTCTGTCGGGTAATGGTCACCGACGGTGTCAACGACCGCCAGGAAGAAGCGGGTCGCCGCGGCGTTGAGGTGCTCGACGTGGCCCAGGTGCTGCTCGGGTCGCTCCACTACGACAAGGCGACGCTGCCGGCCAAGGGTACGGCCGCAAAAGAGGCGACCAAGGCCGCGCCCAAGCCCGCCGCCGCTGCCCCAAGCGCACCCGCACCCGCCAAGCCCGAGGAGCCCGCCCCCGCGGCGCCCGAGAAGGCCGCGGCGCCGGCAGCGCCGGCAGCGCCCGCTAAGGGGCTGGGCATCGCCGGCGGCGCCAAGCGGCCCGGCGCCAAGAAGGCAGCCCCGCAAGCCCAGGCACCCGAGGCGCCGGCAGCCGCCGCGCCAACGGCCGCCGCGCCGGCAGCCGCCGCGCCCGCGGCACCTGCCAAGGGGCTGGGCCTTGCCGCCGGCGCCAAGCGACCCGGCGCCAAGAAGGCAGCACCGGCGGCCACGGCAGCTCCCGCGCCCGAGGCGCCCGCCGCACCGGCCGAGGAAGCCGCGGCTCCCGCAGCGCCGGCAGCACCGGCCGCGCCCGCCGCGCCCGTTAAGGGGCTGGGCATCGCCGCGGGAGCGAAGCGACCCGGCGCCAAGAAAGCGGCGCCCGCGGCCCGAGGCACCCGCGGCCCAGGCACCCGAGGCCCCGGCGGCGCCCGAAGCGAAGGCCGAGGCGGAGCCGAAACAGGAGCCGCCCCCGCAGACCGACGGCGACGCAGCAAAGCCGGCAGCACCCGTCAAAGGGCTGGGCATCGCGCGTGGCGCCCGGCCACCCGGCAAGCGCTGACCACCGATTTCACGGTGTCAGCAAATTTCATTGGACAACAATGGCACCATGGGTAACGTGACTACTCACCAGCTGCCCGGGCACGCCGTCGGCCACCACCGCCAGCGGGCCTTCGCGCAGTCGTCCAAACTGCAGGACGTTCTGTACGAGATCCGCGGCCCGGTGCACCAGCACGCCGCGCGGCTGGAAGCCGAGGGGCACCGCATCCTCAAGCTCAACATCGGCAACCCGGCGCCGTTCGGCTTCGAGGCGCCCGACGTGATCATGCGGGACATGATCCAGGCCCTGCCGAACGCCCAGGGCTACTCCGACTCCCAGGGCATCCTGTCCGCGCGGCGGGCGGTGGTCACCCGCTACGAGCTGGTCGATGACTTTCCCCGGTTCGACGTCGACGACGTCTACCTGGGCAACGGCGTGTCCGAGCTGATCACGATGACGCTGCAAGCCCTCCTCGACAACGGCGATCAGGTGCTGATCCCGTCGCCGGACTACCCGCTGTGGACGGCGTCGACCTCCCTGGCGGGAGGGACACCCGTGCACTACCTGTGCGACGAGACCCAGAACTGGCAGCCGGACATCGCCGACCTGGAGTCCAAGATCACCGAGCGCACCAAGGCGCTGGTGGTGATCAACCCGAACAACCCGACCGGCGCGGTCTACAGCCGCGAAATCCTCACCCAGATGGTCGATCTCGCGCGCAAGCATCAGCTGCTGCTGCTTGCCGACGAGATCTACGACAAGATCCTCTACGGCGAGGCCAAACACATCAGTGTGGCCTCGCTGGCGCACGACATGCTGTGCCTGACGTTCAACGGCCTGTCGAAGGCCTACCGGGTCGCCGGCTACCGGGCCGGGTGGCTGGCCATCACGGGGCCCAAGGAGCACGCCGGCAGCTTCATCGAGGGAATCAGCCTGCTGGCGAACATGCGGCTGTGCCCGAACGTCCCCGCGCAGCATGCGATCCAGGTCGCCCTCGGCGGCCACCAGAGCATCGAAGACCTGGTGCTTCCCGGGGGTCGGCTGCTCGAGCAGCGCGACGTGGCCTGGACCCGGCTCAACGAGATCCCCGGGGTGTCGTGCGTCAAACCCGAGGGCGCGCTGTACGTGTTTCCCCGGCTGGATCCCGAGGTCTACGACATCGCCGACGACGAGCAACTCGTCCTCGACCTGTTGCTGTCCGAAAAGATCCTGGTGACCCAGGGCACCGGATTCAATTGGCCGGAGCCGGATCACCTGCGCATCGTGACGTTGCCGTGGGCCCGCGACCTTGCCGCGGCGATCGAGCGGCTGGGCAACTTCCTGACCAGCTACCGACAGTAAGCACGCAGCGGCGCCCTCTACGGTTGTGCGGGTGACCCATTCTCACTCGCACGGCCGGTCGTCGGGCCCGTCCCCGCTGGACCCGCTGCCCGCCAAGATCGTCGTCGGCCTGCTGGTCGCCATCGGTGTGGCCGTGATAGCCGGCGCGGTATTGCTCTGGCCGAGCCGCCAGCACGTCGACATCCCGATGCCGTACCAGAACGCGTCCGGTGGCGCCGTGGGCATTCAGAAGGGGCACGTGGTGTCCAGCGGACTCGGCGACTGCGGCAGCCCGTCGGCCAGTCAGGTGCTCACCACCGCGCCACAGCCGGCGGCGCCGGGCGCCGGGCGGTGCATAGAAACACTCGTCGCAATCGATTCCGGACCGAACGCGGGCGCCAAGACACTTTTGGAATCCCCCCCCGGGCCGAGCCAGCCTCACTTCGCGGCGGGTGATCGCATCAGGGTCGTCCGGCAGGTCGACGACCAGGGCACGACCAACTATGCGTTCTACGACTTCGAACGCGGCTGGGCCCTGGTCGCGCTCGCGGTCGCGTTCTCGGTGGTGATCGTCGCGGTGGCCCGCTGGCGCGGGCTGCTCGCGATGGTGGGAATCGTGGTCGCATTCCTCGTGCTGGTGGTGTTCCTGCTGCCGGCGCTGCGCGACGGCGCGTCCGCCGTCCCCGTGGCGTTGGTGGCGTCGGCGGCCATCCTCTACGCGGTGATCTACCTCGCCCACGGCGTCAATCTGCGGACCAGCGCCGCCCTGCTGGGCACTTTGACATCGTTGTTGCTGGCTGCCGGATTATCCTGGGCCGCAGTCACTTTGGCTCATCTTACCGGGCTCTCGGATGACCAGAGTTCCCAGGTATCCGCGTATCTGGGCAGTGTGTCCATCAGCGGGCTGCTGCTGGCCGGGTTCATCATCGGTTCGCTGGGTGTGCTCAACGACGTGACCGTGACACAAGCGTCGACGGTGTTCGAGCTCGCCCATCTCGGCGGTTCCCGGCGGGACATTTTCCTGGGCGCGATACGGGTGGGCCGCGATCACATCGCCAGCACGGTGTACACGCTGGTCCTGGCCTACGCCGGCAGTTCGCTGCCGCTGTTGTTGCTGTTCAGCGTCGCCAACCGCGCGCTGGGTGACGTGTTGATGAGCGAGGGCGTGGCCATCGAGCTCGTCCGGTCCGCGGTGGGCGGCATCGCGCTGGCACTGTCGGTGCCGCTGACGACGGCGATCGCCGCCCTGCTGGCCAAGCCCGCCGAAATCACCCCCGCTCCAACAACTCCAGCAAATAGCCGCCATACCCCGACTTGACCAGGGCGCGCGCACGAGTCGCCAGTTGCTCGTCGCCGATCCAGCCCTGTCGCCAGGCTATTTCCTCGGGAACGCTGACCTTCAGCCCCTGCCGCCGTTCCAGCGTGCGGACGTAGTCGCTGGCGTCCAACAGCGAGTCGAACGTGCCCGTGTCCAGCCACGCCGTGCCACGAGCCAGCACCTCCACCGACAGCCGGCCCCGGTTCAGATAGATCTGGTTGATCTCGGTGATCTCGTACTCGCCGCGCGCGGACTTCTTCAAATCCTTGGCGATCTCGATCACGTCGTTGTCGTAGAAATACAAGCCCGGTACCGCGTATTGCGACTTCGGTGTCGCCGGCTTTTCTTCCAGCGACAGCGCCATGCCGTCGGCCGCGAACTCAACGACACCGTACGCCGACGGGTTGGCCACCCAATAGGCGAAAATAGCCCCGCCGCTTACACTTTGGAAGCGACTGAGGCTGGTACCCAGTCCGGGGCCGTAGAAGATGTTGTCCCCCAAGACTAAAGCCGCCGCATCATTGCCGATGTGGTTGGCTCCCAAGACGAAAGCTTGCGCCAGACCGTCGGGGCGTTCTTGCGTCACGTAGCTGAGGTTGATGCCGAATTGCGAGCCGTCGCCGAGGAGTCGCTCAAAGCCGGCCGCGTCGTGGGGGGTGGTGATCACCAGAATGTCCTGGATTCCGGCCATCATCAGCGTGGACAGCGGGTAGTAGACCATCGGTTTGTCGTAGACCGGCAGCAACTGCTTGCTGATGCCGATCGTGATCGGATGAAGGCGCGTGCCCGACCCGCCGCCCAAGATGATCCCGCGCATGCATGCCTCCCCTACTCGACTGCGTCGGCCTCGGTGAGTTCGGTTGCCGCCAGGGCGGACGCCAGGTCGTCGTGCCGGAACACCGAGGTGACATGGTCGTGGACCACCCGGAAGGCCGCCGCCGCGTCCTTGACAGTCCCGTCCGGGGCAGTGACCTTCTGTTCGACGACCACGACGCCGTCGTGCACATACATCCGGCCGGGCTCCGCCGTTCCCTCGCGGGAAGTGGCCCAACCACGTAGTGCCTCGTGGCCCTGTCCGGCTCCGTGCGCGTCGCCGATCTCGACATCGTCGCTCGACAAGGCCACTAAGGTCTCCACGTCGGAAGCGTTGAGGGCGTCGTGCCACGCCAGAACCGTGGCGATCTCCGAAGTGCTCATGGTCAGCAAGTTACCGTGTCCGCCCGGTTTAGAGAGGCGTACGGTCCAGCCAGTTTTGCCACACGCCGTCGTCGCCGAAGAACTCGATATCGGTGTCGGCCACCGAGACCCGGCGCGTCATAGCGAGGAGTAGGTCGGCGGCGGCGCCGCGCAGCGCCACGCTGCCCTTGCCGTGCTCGTGGGTCCAGGTGACCGCGGCCCCTTCGACACCCACCGTCCATTCGCCGGCTTCGCCCAGCCCGGGATCGGTGGCGTGCAGGTGCAGGGTGTCGCCGTCGTCGAGCGGCAGTGGCGCCCCCTCGCTTCCCGCCTGAATCGCGACTCGCTCAAGCCATTCGGTGACCGCGTCGGCCGCGATGTTCGCTTCGAGCGTGAACTCGCCGCCGGTCGCGATGGCGGCATCGGCGCGGTGGACCGCCGTTTCGTGCAGCCGGCGCCGGATCCACCAGTTCGCCGGCCGCGTCCCCAGGAAAGTCCACACCGGTGTCTCGACGCCCGACAACTCGACGGCGTCGACCAGCCGCTGAGCACCGCCCTGCAACCAGGAGATCGCATCGGCGGCATCCGGTGGCGGCTTGCCAGCCTCGACGGCGCGGGGGTCGAGATAGTCGTCGAGCCGGTCGCGCACGATCTGCGCCGCCCAGCGGTCACCGCGCCCGACGTGGCGCAACAGTTGCGTGAGGCTCCAGCCCGGGCACGTCGGCACCGGGGTGGACCCGTCGGCGTGGCGGAAGAGTTCCGCAAAGGCGCGGTTCTCGTCGAGGAACGCGGCGGCATAGTCCACTCGGTCAGGCTACCGCCGGCCCGGGACGCCCCGAGAAAGAGCAAACACGGAGCGGCGAGCCAGCGATCGCGATAACGTCCGTTGGGGCGATTGTTCGCTGGTGCCCGGGGGCCGAGCCTCGCCTGTCATGAGCCGATGAAAGGTGTGGGTATGTCGTTTTTGATCGCGTCACCGGAGGCTCTGGGGGCGGCGGCTTCGGACTTGGCCGGGATCGGTACCACGGTCAGTACGGCTAATGCGGCCGCGGCGGCACAGACGACGCGGGTGCTGGCTGCGGGCGCCGACGAGGTGTCGGAGGCGATCGCGTCGCTGTTTTCCGGCCACGCGCTGGACTTCCAAGCGCTGAGCACCCAGGCGGCCGCGTTCCATGACCAGTTCGTGCAGACCCTGAGCGCGGGCGCGGCTTCGTATGCGGGCGCGGAGGCCACCAACGCCCAGCAGACGCTGATGGGCGCCGTGAATGCGCCGGCCCAGTCACTGTTCGGCCAGCCGCTGATCGGTAACGGCACCAACGGGACCCCGGGGACCGGGCAGGCCGGCGGGCCCGGCGGGATCTTGATCGGCAACGGCGGGGCCGGCGGTTCCGGCGCGCCCGGCCAAAACGGCGGCAACGGCGGGAACGCCGGCCTGTTCGGCTCGGCCGGCGCCGGCGGGGCCGGCGGCTCCTCCACGACCGGCCCCGGCGGCAACGGCGGAAAGGGCGGGACCGGCGCGGTGTTCGGACCCGGCGGGGCCGGTGGTGCCGGCGGGGCCTCGACCTTCGCCGGTGCGAGCGGCGGCAACGGCGGGGCCGGCGGGAACGGCGGGCTGCTGGGCGCCGGCGGCGCCGGTGGGGCCGGCGGCGTGTCAGCCACGGGCGTGGGCGGAAACGGCGGCGCCGGCGGCAACGCCGGGCTGGTCAGCCTCGGCGGCGTCGGCGGCATCGGCGGACCCACCCAGCCCACGGGTGGTCCTGGAGGTGCCGGTGGCTCCGGCCTCACCGGCGGGGGTAGCGGCGGGGCCGGCGGCAACGCCGGGTTCCTCGGCTCCGGCGGGGCCGGCGGCGCGGGCGGGTTCACCAATTCCGGCGCCGGCGGTGCCGGCGGCCAAGGCGGGAACGGCGGTTTCTGGGGGAACGGCGGTCCCGGCGGCGCCGGCGGCACCAGCAGCCAGGGCGCCGGTGGGGGCGGCGGTCAGGGCGGCGTCTCCGGCATATTCGAAGGCTCGGGTGGCGCCGGCGGGGCCGGCGGCGGCGGCTTCACCACCGGCGGCGCCGGCGGCGCGGGCGGCGACACCCGGGGGATCTCCGGCAACGGCGGCCCCGGCGGCGACGGCGGTAGCAGCGCCACGGGCGCCGGCGGGGCCGGCGGCAACGGCGGCAACGCCGGCCCCGTGATGGGCGGCGGTGGGGCGGGCGGCACCGGCGGGGCCGGCCTCGGGGGCGCCGGCGGGAACGGCGGTAATGGCGGCAATGCCGGCATGCTCGAAAGCTCCGCCGGGGTCGGCGGGGCCGGCGGGGTCGGGCTCACCGGCGGAAACGGCGGGCACGGCGGCAAGGCCGGGTCGATCGGCAACGGCGGTGAGGGCGGCCCCGGCGGGCAGGGCCTCACGGGGGCCGGTGGTGCCGGCGGTACCGGCGGCGACGCCGTGGTGTTCGGTAACGGCGGTGACGGCGGCAATGCCGGGCTTGGCTTCCCATCGGGCCAGGCCGGCACCGGCGGCGCCGCCGGGCTGCTGATCGGCTCGAAAGGTAACAACGGGCAGCCGTAGCCCGCGAGCGGCGCTAGGGCCGCGGCGCTCCGAGCCGGTACACCCGCCACCCCGCCAGCCGCCAGCGTTCGGCGTCAAGGCAGTTCCGGCCGTCGACGATCACCTTCGCACGCACCTGGTCCGCCAAGTCGTCGGGGTCGAGGTCGATGAACTGCCGCCACTCGGTGAGCACCAGCACCGCATCCGCGCGCTCGCAGGCCTCTTCGACCGAGACCGCATAGTTCAGCGTCGGGAACAGCCGCTGCGCGTTTTCCAGCGCCTTCGGGTCGTACACGTTGACCGCGGCGCCGTTGAGCTGCAACTGGCCCGCGACGTTGAGCGCGGGCGAGTCGCGCACATCATCGGATTCGGGCTTGAACGCCGCACCCAGCACGGCGATATTGGCGCCCAGCAGCGCGCCGCCGCACGCGGCGGTGGCCAGTTCGACCATCTTGGTGCGCCGGCGCATGTTGATGCTGTCCACCTCGCGCAGGAACGTCAGCGCCTGATCGGCTCCCAGCTCGCCGGCACGGGCCATGAACGCGCGGATGTCCTTGGGCAGGCAGCCGCCGCCGAAACCCAGTCCGGCGTTGAGGAATTGGCGTCCGATCCGCGGGTCGTAGCCGAGGGCGTCGGCCAGCACGCTGACGTCGGCGCCCGCGGCCTCGCACACCTCGGAAATGGCATTGATGAACGAGATCTTGGTCGCGAGAAAGGCATTGGCGGAGACCTTTACCAGCTCTGCGGTCTGCAGGTCGGTAACCAGGAACGGCACTCCAGTGTCCAGCAGCGGCCCATACAGCTCACGGACCGCAATCTCGGCGCGCATCGAATCTTGTTGTACTCCAAGGACAATGCGATCCGGGTGCAACGTGTCGTGCACGGCATGACCCTCACGCAAAAACTCCGGATTCCAGGCGATTTCGACGTCCACCCCGGGCGGCGCCAGCGCGGCGGCCCGGTGGGCCAGCTCGGCCGCGGTGCCCACCGGGACCGTCGACTTGCCGACGAGCACCGAAGGCCTGGTCAGCCTCGGCACCAGCGTGTCGATGACGGCATGCACGTGGCGCAGGTCGGCGCCGTATTCGCCCTTCTTCTGCGGCGTGCCAACACCGAGGAAATGCACGTCGGCGAACTCGGCCGCCATCTCGTAATCGGTGGTGAACCGCAGTCGTCCGGCAGCGAGATTGTCGGTCAACATCTTTCGCAGGCCCGGCTCGTAGAAGGGAATGTCACCGCCGGCCAGCTTGGCTACTTTGCCCGCATCGATATCGACGCCGACGACGTCGTGTCCAAGTTCCGCCATCCCGGCCGCATGGGTTGCACCGAGATAGCCGGTGCCGAACACGGTGCATCGCATACCACCCTTGTAGGTGGCCGCGATGAGCTAACAGCATCGCTCCGCTGATCGGCAGTCAAACGACAGATGACAGGTGGCCGCAGAAAAACAGGGGTTAGCGGCGGCCGAACCCGCCGTGACCACCGCCGAAGCCGCCGTGACCACCGCCAAACGGTCCGCCAAAGAAGGGTCCGGGGCCGAATGGACCGCCACCGCCGTGGGGACCGGGCCCGTATCCGCCTCCTGGCCCGAACCCGCCTCCCGGCGGGCCACCGATCCCCGGTATCGGTAGCGGGATCGGCACTGGTACGGGTGCCACCGGTGGCGGAGGAGCGACCGCGGGAGCCTCGGGAATCGGAGCGGGTACCGGCGCCGGAGCCTCGGGAACCGGGGCGGGAGCCGGCGCCGGGACCTCGGCAACCGGGGCGGGCGCGGGAACCGGGGCCGCTGGGGCGGGAGCCGCTGGCGCGGGCGCCGCCTGCGTGGGAGCGACGACCTGCTGGCCGGGAGCGGGCCGCACGGCGGCGGTTGGCCGGATGGCGATCGCCAGCGAAACGACAAGCGCCGTCACACCGACGACGAAGATCGCCGCCAACGCGCTCCCTATCAGCCTGAACGACCTGCGCTCGTGATAGCCCGCGCCAACGAGCTGGGTCGCGCCGGCGTAGGCGTCATCGAAGTCGTCGGGGACGGCGCTATACGCCAGCGCGGCGGCGTCGGCGCCGGCCGGCGCGTCGAAGTGGCCGGGGGCCACGGCGAACGGGGCGATGGCACCGGTGCCCGGATCCTGCGCATAGGCCAGTGCAGCGGTGGACGACGCGAACAGCGGAGCATTCGCCGACGCCAGCGCCGCTCCCCGCGCCAACGCAGTGTCCGGCTCCTCGGGAGCCGTCAGCGGGAGCGTGGTCGCCGCCTCCAGCGCCGACTTGATCATGGGGATGTCAACACCGGAACCGACGACGAACACCGCGTCGGGGTGCGTCGCCAACGTCTCGGCGCCAGAGACCATGCTGGCCAGCCGGGCCACCGCCGCTTCGTCGTCGTCGGGCAGGGCCTCTCGATGAATATCGATGATCGAGCCGTCCGCGGAGTCGACGACCGCCAGGGTGGCGGTGTCGGGCTCGATGTACAACAGCGCTGTGCGCGCATAGTTGGTCTGGTTACCGACCGTTTGGGCCAGCGCGGCCGCGGCCAGAAACGCCGAGACCAACATCACATTCTCGACCTTGTGGGCGGCCAGCGCATCGCGCAGGGCGGCGGCCTCGACGGGGTGGGTGAACGTCACGCCGGTTGAGGCCAGTTGGTAGCCGCCCTCGGCCGCGCTCTCCCGGGTCCCGAGGATCGCCGAGGCTACCTGGTCGGCCGCCGTGACCGTTGCCGCGTCGTCGTCGGCGGGTACATCGAAATTGTCTTGGTCGACGGTGGCGCCATCGCCATTTTCACCTTCGACCAGCACCATACGGACTGCCGTCGGCGCCATCGACACGCCAAGTACGGTGTCCAAAGCTCCTCCATCGTCGTTTTGCCAGCCAGTGCCGTCGGGGACGGGGTCGTCGCAAGACTCGATGACCGCGGCACGTCCACGGTCCCCACCCCGTGATCCCCTAATTCGCCGATTTTACGCCGTTCCGCGCTGGGTAGGGGTACCCGGAATCAGTGCGGCAAGAACGGGTGACAACGGCCGAGGGGACCGCGGCCACAAGGCTCCGGCGGTGGCGGCGGCGGCGCGGCGACTACCGGGGGTGGGGGTACATAAACCGGCGCTGGAGCCCGCACCACCGGCGGCGGAGCCTCGGGCGGAGGAGGGGGCGGCGCCTCGGGTATCACTGTGGGCTCCGGAGCCTCCGGCGCCGGAGCGGGAGCCTCGGGGGGAGGAGCGGCGGGCGTGGGAGCGGGAGCGGCGGGCGCGGAAGCGGGAGCCGCTGGTGGCGGGGCCGCCTGGGTGGGCGCGACGACGGGGTGTTCGGGAGCGGGCCGCACGTCAGCGGTGGGCCGGATGGCAATCGCCAGCGAAATAACCAGTGCCGCCACGCCGACGACGAAGATCGCCGCCACTCCGCCGCCAACCAACCATAACGACCTGTGGTCGCGATAGCCCGCATCCACGACCTGGGTCGCGGCGGTGTACTCGCCGGTGTAGGCGCTGTACTCGCCGGTATAGGCATCACCGAGGTCGTCGGGGACTGCGCTGTAGGCCAGCGAACTGGACCCGGAATCCGCGGAACCCTCGAAGTAGCCTGGGGCCACCGCGGACGGGTCGATGAAGCCGGTGCCCGGATCCTGCGCGTAGGCGAGCGCAGCGGTGGACGACGCGAACAGCGGAGCATTCGCCGCCGCCAGCGCCGCTCCCCGGGCCAGCGCGGTCTCCGGCTCCTCGGGCACCGTTAACGGAAGGGTGGTTGCCGCCTCGAGCGCCGACTTGATCTTCGGGATGTCGACGCCCGAACCGACGACGAACACCGCGTCGGGGCGCGTCGCCAACGCCTCGGCGCCGGCGACCATGGTGGCCAGCTGGGCCATCGCCGCTTCCTTGTCATCGGGTAGCGACTGTCGATGAACGTCGACGATCGAGCCGTCCGCGGAGTCGACGACCGCCAGGGTGGCGGTGTCCGGCTCGACATACAACAGCGCGGTGTGCGCGTAGTTGGTCTGGTTGCCGACCGTTTGGGCCAGTGCGGCCGCGGCCAGAAACGCCGAGACCAACATCACGTTCTCGATCTTGTGGGCGGCCAGCGCATCGCGCAGCGCGGCCGCCTCGGCGGGGTCCGTAAAGGTCACGCCGGTCGATGCCAGCTGGTAGCCGCCCTCGGCGGCGCCTTGCCGGGTCCCCAGGATCGCCGAGACTATGTGGTCGGCCGCAGAGACCGTTGAAGCCTCATCGTCCGCGGGGATATCGAAATTGTCTTGGTCGACGGTGGCGCCGTCGCCATTTACACCTTCGACCAGCACCATACGGACTGCCGTCGGTGCCATCGACACGCCAAGTACGGTGTCCAAAGCTCCTCCCTCGTCGTTTGCTAGTCAGCGATCTAGGAGACGGAGTCGGCGGTACGCCGACGGTCCCACCTTGTATTTTATTTAGACTCCGGATCTTACGCGTTTTTGCCGATCACGGAATGGGCTATGGGATCAGGATCCCGCGCCCCAACCGGCGACGACGCCAATCGCCATCGCCGTAATCGCCATCCCTGGGGAGTAGCGGCAGCCACCGCTGCACGGGAGTCTGGCTCGGCCCGGGACCCGGCGCAGCCGACGGCGGCGCCTGGGACGGTGCGGCGGGTTGCGTGGTAGGCGCCGCCGGTGGCGGGGTCGGCGTCGCCGACGGCGGGGGCGGCGCCGCCACCTCGGCCTTGGGAGGTGGCACCGGAGTCACCTGGGCGACAACGTTTTTGCTGACACTGGGTCGCTGGTCGACGTGCGGCCGAATGCCGAGGGCAAGTGCCAGTGTCAGCGCCACCACGCCGCCGACGAAGACGACCGTCGCGCTCACGATCGCCAACAACCTTCGGCTGCGCCGCTCGCCCGGATCGACGTACTCGCGGTAGTCGGCGACCGCCGGGTCCGATTCATAGTCGGGTTCGGCACTGTAGGCGAGCTCTGGCGCGGGATCCTGGACATGGGGCATCACGACCGTGCTCGGCGCCCCCAACTGCGCGTTCGACGAGGCCAGCGCCGCCCCTCGCGCCAACGCCAGCTCGGGCTCTTCAGGCGCCGTCACCGAGAGCGAAGTCGTCGCCTCCAATGCCCGCTTGATCGACGGGATGTCCACACCGGAGCCGACGAGGAACACCCCATTCGGGCGAGCGCTCATCGATTCGACACCGGCGACCATCGCGGTCAGCTCCGCCACCACCGCGTCGTCGCCGTTGGGCAGTGGTTTCCGATGCACGTCGGCGATCGACCCGTCGGAGCTGCCGACGACGGCCAGCGTCGCACTGGTCGGCTCGACGAACAGCAGTGCGGTGCGGTCGTAATTGGTCGCGCTGCCGACCGCCTGAGCCAGCGCGGCCGCCGCCATAAACGCCGATACCAGCGTGACGTTCTCAATCTTGTGTGCTGCCAACGCATTTCGCAGCGCAGCCACCTCGGATTGATCGGTCCAGGTCACTCCGGTCGATAGCAGCCGATAGCCGCCCTGTGCGGCGCCTTGGCGAGTCCCGAGAATGGCGTCGATCACCTGGTCTGCCGTGGCGACGGCCGCCGCGCCAGGGGGGACGTCAAAGTCGCCCTCATCGACGGTGACGCCGCCGGCGCCTTCACCTTCCACCAGCACTATTCGGACTGTGTCGGGTGCCATCGACACCCCAAGCACGATGTCCACCGCTCCTCCAAGCTCAACGGGGTTGATGTCCGAAAGCCTGACTTTGCAGACGGCTTCGGACGCGACCAAAACCCTAGCCCGCCACGCTAGCCCGGGGGGCGGAACGCGCCCGCTGCTGCCGAATGGCTACCTGCGCCCGAAGCCGCCGAATCCGTGGCCGAAGCCGTGTCCACCACCAAAGCCACCATGGCCGCCGCCGAAGCCGAAGGGACCATGACCACCACCGAAGGGCCCGCCCCCGAATAGCCCGCGGCCGAGGCCGAAGGGCCCCCGGAAACCCGGCTCGCCGCCGAAGGGCCCACGGCCACCCCCCATCCGGGGCACCGGAGGTTGGACGATCGGCACCCGAGGCACGGGCGCGAACACCGGCGGCGGAACCGCGGGAATCGGGACGCCCGGCGGAGCCGCGGCGACCGCCGGCGGGTTAAAGGGATGGGGCGCAGCCACCGGCGCGGGGGGCTGGATCTTCGGCTGAGCCTGAGGCAATGGTGCCGGCGCGGGTCGGACTGGAGCGACGATGTTTTCGTTGGGGCTGGGCCGCAACGCGACCGTGGGGCGGATACTTATCGCCAGCGCAATCTCAAGTGCCACAACCGCACTGATGAAGATCACCGCCAGCGAGCTGCCCACCAGCAGAACGGACTTGCGCCGCTGCGCGCTCTCATTGAGGCCGATGACCGTGTGGGCCTCGGCGTCCTCGTCCGGCACGGCGCTGTAGGCGACGTTGGGCTTGCCTCCCTTGGCATCCAATCCGGGAAATTGTCCGGCGAGCGCCAGCGGGTCGACTTCGCCCGTACCCGGGTCCAGCGCGTAGGCCAGCGCCGCCGTGGACGATACGAACAGTGGCGCATTCGCCGAAGCCAGGGCCGCACCGCGCGCGAGGGCCATCTCCGGCTCGTCAGGTACTGACAGCTCAAGGGAAGTCGCGGCCTCCAACGCCGGCTTGATCAGCGGAATATCGACGCCGGAACCGACGACCACCACACCTTGCGGGCGCGTTTCCAGGGCTTCAGCACCCGACACCATGTCGACGAGCTCGGCCACAGCCTCGTCTTCGTCGTCGGCGAGAACCCTCCGGTGCACCTCGGAGATCGATCCGTCGGCGGTGTCGACGACAGCCAGGGTCGCGGTGTACGGCTCGACGAAGAGCAGTGCGGTGTGCGCGTAGTTGGTGGCATCGCCGACAGCCTGAGCCAGCGCGGCCGCGGCCATGAAGGCCGAGACCAGCATGACGTTCTCGACCTTGTGGGAGATGAGCGCGTCACGCAGCAGCGCCGCCTCGACGTGATCGGTCCAGGTCACTCCGGTCGACAGCAGCTGATACCCGCCTTCGGCGGCGCCCTCCCGCGTGCCCAGGATGGCGGAGATTACCTGGTTGGGCGACGTGGCGGGCGACGGGTCGCCCTCGACCTCGAAGTTGTCCTGGTCGACGGTGACCCCGTCGGCGGACTCACCTTCGACCAGCACCATGCGGACCTTCGTCGGCGCCATCGAGACGCCAAGCACGATGTCCACCACCGCTAAAGCTCCCCTAGATAGTTTCCTGCATTGTCCGACGATTGGGTCGGAACACGGTTTCCTAGCTATTGACCACGGACTTTATTGCCACAGCGTCGCGGGCTCGTGAAGTTCTGATTCTGCAAACCGGGGCGGCGCGGGTTTTGGGCTTGCCCTAATGCTGCGACGCTACCCGCGTCACCTTGGGGGCCGCTGAGGACAAGCTGGGCGTCAGGAACGCGGCTACCTGTGCCCGCCGCCACCACCGTGGCCGCCGCCACCGCCGCCGAAGCCGCCGCCGCTGTGGCCGCCACCGAAGCCGCCGCCACCGCCACCGAAGCCACCGAAGCCACCGCCGCCGAACGGTCCACCGCCACCGCCGCCGAACGGTCCACCGCCGCCACCGCCGAACGGTCCACCGCCGAAGGGTCCGCCGCCACCGCCGCCGAACGGTCCGCCGCCACCGCCGAACGGCCCGCCGCCACCGCCGAACGGCCCGGGTCCGGCAGGCTCACCGCCACCGCCGAACGGTCCGCCGCCGCCAACCGGCCCGCCGCCGCCAAACGGTCCGCCACCGCCACCATGACCGCCGCCGCCGAACGGTCCGGGCCCAGTGGGCTCATCGCCGCCGACACCCGGACCGCCACCGGGGATGTGAATGGGCCCGCCACCGCCGAGGTCGCCGGGACCACTACCGGGCGCAGGAATGTGTCCGCCGCCGGGGCCTTGTCCAGGAAGACCTTGGTGCGGCGCCGAATGTGGAAATGTGCCATCGCCTTCCGTCGGCAACTGCGGCTGCGGCACGTGCACGGGCGCTTGGGGCGCCAAGGGTTGCGGCGCGGGCAGATGTAGTGGCGGGGCCTCGACTATCGGCGGGCTCACGATCGGGTTGGGAACGTGAACCGGTGGCACGAGAACCGGCACCACCGGAGGGACCACCACCGGAACCGGAGCCGCCGGAATGGCGGGCGCGGCAACGGGAGGAGCCGCGGGAACCGCAACCGCGGGTAGCGGCGCGGCGGCCGGCGGGCCCACCGGCTTGGGCGCCACCATCGGCTGCGGCACGCCGAGCCTCTGCGCGGGCACCCCGACCGGCGCGGGCGCGGGCGCCTGTTGCGTTGGGACGATGAGGCGTTGGCTGGGGGTGGGCTGCAACGCGATGTTCGTGTTGCGGATACCGATCGCCAGCGCAATCTCCAGCGCCAGCACCGCGCTGATGCCGACCACCGCCAACCCGCTACCGATCAGCAGGGCCGGCCTGCGACGCGGTTCGCGTTCTCCGGGCGAGAAGAGCCTCTCTATGAGGACGGTCGGGGCATCGGCGTCGTCGTCCGGCACTGCGCTGTAGGCGAGTTCGTCGTCGCCGAGCTCAGAGCCGGCAGAAACGCTGAGGTAGTCGGGCACGACGTAGTGGTCGACCGCACCGGTGCCCGGGTCTTGGGCGTAGGCGAGCGCCGCGGTGGACGAGGCGAACAACGGCGCGTTTGCCGACGCCAGGGCAGCACCGCGGGCCAGCGCCGTCTCCGGCTCCTCCGGGGCGCTGACGTCAAGTGCCGTCGCCGCCTCCAGCACCGGCTTGATGGGGGCAATGTTGACACCCGAGCCGACCAAAAGCAGGCCGTTGGGAGCCGATTCCAGCTGCTCCAGCCCGGCGACCATGTCGCTGAGTTGCGCGGTCGCCTCGTCGTAGGACTCGGCACAAATCTGTTGCTTATAGACGTCGACGATGGAGCCGTCCGAGGTCTCGACAACGGCCAACCTCGCGGTGTCGGGCTCGACGAAAAGCACCGCGGTGCGCTCGTAACCCATTGCGCCGCCAACGCTTTGAGCCAATGCCGCCGCGGCCAGAAATGCCGAAACCAGCATGACGTTCTCGATCTTGTGGGCGGCTAACGCGTCGCGTAAGGCGGCCGCTTCTACCTGGTCGGTCCAAGTCACGCCGATGGCGGACAACTCCAGGCCGGCATCGGCCGCGCCCTCACGGGTACCGAGGATGGCGGCGAGCACCCGATCGGGCGCGGTCGCGGTGGCCGAGTCGTCGGTGGCGGTGACGTCAAAATCGTCCTCTTCCACGGTGGCGCCGTCGGCATTTTCGCCTTCCAGCACGACCATCTGGATCGACGCCGGTGCCATCGACACCCCGAGCACGATATCCAATACAAACCCTCCAAAAGATGTCGCTGGTTAAAGCCATGATCGGGCGGAGGCGAAGCCACGAACCAATCAATCATCGCGCAAAAAGACTGTGCGGGCACCCTGGCGAAGCTAGGTAGTTCTTATGAAATTCTGGTAGGAGCGCGACGGCGTGGGTCCCCGCTGGCCCTGGTACTTCGACCCTACGCGGGAACTGCCGTACGGGTGCTCGGCCGGGCTGGTCAACCGCAAAATGCACAGCTGACCGATCTTCATGCCGGGCCACAGGGTGATCGGCAGATTGGCCACGTTGGACAGCTCGAGCGTGATGTGACCGCTGAAGCCGGGATCGATGAAGCCGGCGGTCGAATGCGTCAGCAGACCCAGGCGGCCCAGGGACGACTTGCCCTCCAACCGCCCCGCGAGATCGTCGGGCAGGGTGAAGAGCTCCAGCGTCGACCCAAGCACGAACTCGCCCGGATGCAGGACGAACGGTTCCCCGTCAACGGGTTCCACCAGGCTCGTCAGCTCGTCCTGCTGTTGCGCCGGGTCGATGTGCGTGTAACGGGTGTTGTTGAACACCCGGAACATGCAATCAAGGCGGACGTCGATGCTGGACGGCTGCACCAAGGTGTCATCGAACGGGTCGATGCCCAACCGGCCGGCGGTGATTTCGGCCCTGAGGTCACGATCGGAGAGCAGCACCCGACGAGCCTATCCGCTGCCGGCAGACACGCCCGGACTCAGCGGAGGTAGACCTCCCCACCCTTGGGGTATCCGCCGCCGGTGGTCGTGACGTGCACGTGGTCATAGTGGCCGAGCCGGCTGGATTGGGCTCCGCCGGGCGTGTAGTACACGCCACGCCAGATCGCGTCCTGTATCCCGAATCGATCTGCATTCCGCAGCACGTACGCGACGATCTCGTTCCCCAGCTCGATGCCGTGGGGGGTCTCGGGATTGGGGATCATCACGTCGAGCGCCAGCCCGAGGGGATGCCACGGCAGCGGATCCGGCCGAACGCCACCGATTTCATGAATCTCGGGGAACGTCGCGCCGATGCTGCGGGCGGTCAAGATCGTTCTGACCTGTAGGCCCTGCTCCGACGCGACTCCCACGGGCAAGAAACGCGACCGTGTGTGGTATCTCGATGCCGCGGGCATCCGGCCATCGCTCAAACCCATACCTACCGCGCTGTGCGCCAAATTCGGTGATGCTGCGACGATTTCCAAACAGCAGAACGCATTGTCGTTGCTAACAGGCTTGGCCACATCGCGGGCGGTAACAGGATGGACAGCTCCCGCCGTCGCGAAGGCGATGATGGCAGGGACGAGTGCCGCAGCCAGGCCCACCGGACGCTTTCGCCGTATCCTGGCTAATTCGTGCCTCCCCACCGAAAGCACATTACGGGCAGATAACGAAATAACAAATATCGGCTCTTTAAGAAATGGGGCGAATCTCTTCCATTTCTGCGCTCGCAGTGTCCCCCAAAGGTGCTGGCGGGTGGGAGTTTCGCCGCTCCCGCGAAGAGACCAGCGCTCCCGGCGCGGGATGCTAGCCTTTCGGAGCGACCGCGCCGATGTAGTTCAATGGCAGAACATCAGCTTCCCAAGCTGAATACGCGGGTTCGATTCCCGTCATCGGCTCCGCCCTGACCAGCGCAAACGCTGTTCGAACGTGTTCGAACAAGGGCTCAGTGACACATTTTGACACAACTCGATCACAACTCATTGCCGCGTCACTCGATTTAAGGTTGCTGACGCCGCCTTCAGCGCGTCTTGCTGGGAGTGGGTATAGAGCCGCAGCGTGAGGGTGGCGTCCTTGTGTCCGATCCAGGCCGCGATCACCGCGACCGGCACGTTGTCCAGGTGCATCAGCGTGGCGCAGGTGTGCCGGGCGGCGTGCAGCTTGACGTGACGCAGCCCGATAACCTTGAGCGTGTCACGCCAGTAGCGGGACAGCACCGCCGGCGAGTAGGGGTCGCCGATCTCGTTGGACACCACATATGCACCGGAGCGGTAGGCCGCGCCCAGCGCTAGCCGCTCGGCCGTCTGCTGCCGCTTGGCTGACTTGAGCACCGCTACCAGCCGGTCGGGCAGCGGCAGGGTGCGCCGCGACATCTTCGACTTCGGGGCGTTCTCCACCGTCTTGCCGCCCGCGCTCACCCGGTTGTTGGTGATGCTTAGCGTCTTGGCTTCCAGGTTGATGTCAGCCCACCTGAGCCCGCAAATTTCACCGCGTCTTAGACCACAAACCGCCAACTCCCACGCGTGCGCCAGCCGGTCGCCGACGATCGACCCCAGCAAGATCGCGACCTCTGCTTCGGTGTAGGTCTCGACCTCGGTGTGCTCTGCTTCGACCCGGTCGACGTTCTCGGCCACATTGCGGGAAACCCAGCCCTGACGCTGCGCGTCCGCCAGCACCATGCTGATGCTCTGGGTGACCTTATTGATCGCGACCGCCCCCCACGGTCGGCGGGTGCGGCCCTTTGCGGTCTTGGTGCCCCCGGTCACCAGGTCGGCCACCAGTTCATCAATGTGCCGCTTGGTCAGCTGCTGAACGGGCAGCAGACCGTGCCGCTGGCGCAGCGGGGCCAGGTCGTACGCCAGCTTCGCCTTTGACATCACCGAAGAGTGCGAGGTCTCGCTTCGGATCATCGAGAAATGCACCGTGGCAGGCTAGTCAGCCTGTTTGGCAAGGCTTTTTCGATAAACATAGGGAACTCAAAAATGAGGAAGGCAATTATCGCAGCGGTGGCCGCCGCCGCAAGCGAGAGCGAGATACTTTGGGCCACAACATCATTGGCGAGGCGATCGACGCCGAACTCCGACTGCTGCTGGCGATTCGCCGCATGGTCCGCGAGGCAGAAGGTCGCACGCCGAATACGGCGCGGATAGACGCGCTACTGGATGAGCGCTCGTCGCCACTGCCGCCGACACCTGGCGAGAGTCCCGCGTCTGAATAGTTGATCGGGGCGCCCCTGCTCTCCTTGGGGGCGGCCCGATCGGTGTCAGACGGCCGGGCGCGGCGGCGTTTAATGAGCACCATCACAGCGGGGCCGTCGCTGCTGAACTGAAAAGTGTCCACGGCCGTGAAGCCTTACAGTGGAGCCGGCCCCGGACCAGGAGGCGACTGGGACCGGCTCCACCCTCGACGCTGCCGGGGCGCCGGCTGCGGTATAGCCCCACCCGCCGACCACACACCGGCCTGGCGTGGTGGGGCTACGGGCAGCGCGTCGCCGGGCACGTACGGCGAATACCCACCAGAGCAAATCGCGATTGATGCTGGTAGTATGGCACACCAGAGGTTGCGCACTTCAGAGGCCGTTTTCGGGCCTTGGGACCTGTAGCGTGAACTACTTGTGAACTACTCGGTGGCAACCCCGAGGAAGAAGTACACGCATGCGCAACAACAAGCTCACCATCATGCGCAGCATCGCGCCAGACCCGGCCGACGCACCCGCAACCGGCTGGGTCGGGTCGATCGTCACGGTCGTCGCCGGCCGAGTCATGGGTGAAGTGATTCGTTCCATCGGCGATCAGCCGGGTCCGCGCACCGTTACGCATGCGGCACACATCGCAATCGACGGGCACGACACCGGCGTCCGCTTCGCTGACATTCAGATAGCCGACGCGCAGACCCTGCGCGACCTCGCCGCGGTCGCGGCGTTCCTCGCCGACGAACTGGCCAGCGCGCAGGCCCGCCAGACCGCGATCGATGCCGCTATCGCCCGCCATCCAGCGGGGTCGTCAGCGCTATGGCAGCTAAGTCAGCGGCGCACACTTGAACAAAACTGAGCGACCGTGACCACTACACCGGCTTTTGCAATCAGACGTTGCTGACGGTTCCCGTTGGTTCACGAATTACGTTGGTAGGCAGGGCAACAACGGGCACGTCTGCGCCCGTTGGGTTTCGATCATCGCTTGAGCTAGTTCTAGTCCCAGGGGTTCCCAGGCGTGCAGTATTTCGCGTTAAAGCTGGCTGAACCCCCCGCTTCGGGGGAGCGACGGGCTTTGGCGGAGCGATGGAGCCGTATCTACCCCGATGACCCGAAATGTCCCTTCGCCAGGAATGGTGTCGATTACCGTGATTCGAATGGCCGTCGGCGCGGCCGCGGGCAGTGAACGGCTACGTTATGCCAACGCTCAAGGAGGTCCCCATGTATGCAACGGTCCGGCGGTATGAGGGTGTGACCGATCCTCGTGAGGCAGGGCGACGGGTCAATGAAAGCTTTGTGCCGCTGATCAGCCAGCTTCCAGGGTTCGTCGCGTACTCGTGGGTGGACGCCGGGGATGGCGTGATGATTTCCACCAGCGTCTTTCAAGATCAAGCCAGCGGGGAAGAATCAGACAGAAAGGCTGTGGATTGGGTGCGGCAGAATGATATGGCCGCGGTGATGCCGAACCCGCCCCATATCACGGCGGGTGAAGTGGTCGCGTACAAAACGAAATAGGGTGACCGTGACCGCCGGCGCCGCGCCGCGGCACCGTCAACTTCGCTGCTGGACGTACGAGAGAGCCGCGGATACGCGACGGTGACGGCTATGCCCCTAAAGGAATCGCCAATCGAACCTGCCGCGACCCTAGCCCAAGGCTAGTGCGGCGGTGTGGGTGGGATCGTTTCGCCGTCGAGCGAAGTGCGGTCGTCGTGGGCGGGTACCCGGACGATGGTAAGGATTTGGCGCACGGCAATTCGGTCGTATTCAGCGACTCGCCATCCGTTCCCGAAACGTCGATCCCCCCATCTCAGCGTCGAGCTCCAGCAGGTCCGCCCACGGAAAACCTCGCCCGATGCCCTCTCGCGGAATGTCCTGCCGACGCGCTTCTGGAGCCGTATGCTCGGTGCACCGGGAAGGAGAAGGGCTAATGCGTCAAGCAAACCCTCTGCTTCTATTTAGGGACGATGCAAGTCGCCACGGCAGCCTTTTTCTACATGTGATTTTTGGATCCGTCGCAACGTCCGCTCTCGTGATCGTAGGAATCCAACCTATTCTGGCGTCATCGGGAGTTACGATCTCCTATCTTCTCGCTGCTTTTGTGTTGCGATTCAAAGGACAACAACCCGCCGCCGTGTTTTGTGGCACCTTCGCTGGAATGACATCATTTTTTGTTTTTTTTAATAGACACCCATCCAGTCTCGGATTCCCAATACTGATCTATTTGTGCATCGCTATTGCGACAGGTTTTTTATATGTCCTGATAATGCGCTTCGAGCACGCGCTCCCGAAACGATTGTTTAGCGGATATGGGGGGCGTCTGGGTGCCATCGCGTTCATCGGGTCTGCCGTGTGCCTCATGATAACGGGGTTGCTGATCTGGGTGGTTTCAGGCGATTTTCAAGTTGTGGCGCTGAAAGACACCGCCCCTTTCAGTGGGGAGGCCCCCATAGCGATGATCCTTATCAGTGCAATTGGTTCCCTCTTAACGAGAATTTTAGCCAAGGGCATAAACTCAGCCGTTCCCGTATTGGATGTCGTCCTGAGCTCTTCAGTATGTGGATTTGTCGGCGGGATGATTTTTCTACCCCCACCTCCTTTGGGACCGATAGCTGGTCTATATTGGTATGCTGGTTCATTTGCCGGGATGACTTCAACTTCAATTCTCGATTCTCATGCAAGGATTTTGGTAGCGGGGGCAATGACGGGCGTCCTTTTAGCCGGACTAAACGTTTATGGAAGTGGTGCTGGTGGCCTTTTAGGGTTTTCGGCTTTCATGGCCGTCATCGTTACGAAGTCGACTGCGGATTTTGTCTATCGTAGGTCGGTTTCCGGTCCCTGAACTTCTCAGACGTGTAGTGCCCCCGCCAATTTTAGAAGTCAGTGCCTCGTTTTTTTATTACACCTGCAAAAGCCGAGAATGCCTCACCTCTAGCGGCCCGTCGGCCAGCACGGCGTGCAGATCGCGACCCTCGATCAGCCGCATATCCACGTAGAGACGGCCGTCGATTTCGCCGTGGTTGTGAATAGGAACCCACATGCGGGGTGTTCAATCGTGCGGCCGCGTGAGCTTCGCGGCGGAATCGCCGCTGAAACTCCTCATCGTCAGACATATGCGCGTGCAAGACTTTAATGGCGACGACCCGGTCGGTGACAGTGTCATACGCGCGCCACACTTCGCCCATGCCGCCGCGGCCCAGCAACTCGATCAGCCGGCAGCGACCGAACGGCGTGCCCTCCACCGGGCTCACCATACGCAGCCAGCCGCTTCACCGACGGACGAACCGGCTACTGCGGTTACTACTTCCGGGCGGTCATCGACGCCACAGCCACCTTCCCCGCGCCGACGCGACCGCTTGGGCGCCGGAATACCCATCAACTAACGGTCGGCATGTCCGCATTCTGGTTCAGGGTCCGCGGTTGCATGTCAATCCGATTTCGGACGGAGCATTAGGCCACGACGCGACGATGATGCTGCCAGCGTTCGCAGGCAGCACCGGCGGACTCTCCACCGCGTTGACCCCTGGCCGGAACACCATCACAAGGAGCGTCACGGAACCGTCGGACCACATCCACTGGTGCCGATCACCGGGCTGCCCCCCGACACCATCTGACCCTAACGGCGGGCTATGGTGCGGGTTGGCTGCCCAAAACAATCGACGCATGGATAAAGCACCGCGATAGCCGATAAACCGTCACCGCGACCCGCTACGCCAGCTCGCCAGCGCACGCGCCCGCCACCATGGCCCGCCGTGGTCAGCCCCGCCTCACCCCGAATCGGCACGGTCGGCACGGTGGCGTCGGCACGGTCGGTACGGTCGGCGCCGGCGACCCAGCCATGGTCACAGTGCGCGCGAGATGTGCACTACCGCAGGGGATTCCGACACCACGCTGTGCGCGAGATATGCACTGCCGCAACGGTTCTCGATCCCACCCAACGGCCCCGGTATACCCTTCAAAGCCATACGGCCCCGTTCTAGACGGATGCGGAGCGGGTGATCGCGAACTCCGGCGTAATTTGAAATCCCCTCACGTAATTACGCTGGATTTTGGCTGACCACAATGTAATTCGATCATTGTGTGGCTCGGGATCGCTAAGTTTTCGGCGGCGCGGCGCGCACCTCGGCAACGGCAAACCAGAATTACGCTAGAACGATGTCAGAGTATGGCCATACGCCGACCGTCAGATACTACGACGGCATGGTTGCGTCGCAGCGGGACGCGAAGATCTGGGAACTACGTCGGCGTGGGTACAAGCTGCGGGAGATCGCGGCGGCGTTGGATATGTCGGTTTCTGGCGTGAGTGATGCAGTTCGCCGGATTCGTGCGGGGCGTCCCGGGAGAGATCCTCGGGAGTGACGCGTAACGCGTAGCTCCGTGTGACATCTCTAGATTTTGACGGTGATGCGGTTGGCGTCTGCGGCGTAGTAGCCGGTGGTTCGCAGTAAGGCAGCAGTATGCCGATGCGCGGGGCAGTCAGATCTACGATGGCACCAGGAAAGTGATGAAGTCTACCGTGGAGTGATGGCATCTCGAAACATATTGTTCCGTGCGATGTATCGAGTCGGTTTCACACCGTGGGATGGCCATCCGCTGGCGAAAAGTCTGCACGACCTGGTCGAAGGCAACGGCTCGCCCGCCCTGCCGGCGGCCACCGCACTCGATATCGGGTGCGGTACCGGCGACGCGTCGATCTATTTGGCGCAGCACGGGTGGCAGGTCACCGGTGTGGACTTCGTGCCGAGGGCGCTGGCCAAGGCGCGCGCCAAGGCGCAAGCCCGCCAGGCCTCCGTCAACTTCGTTCGGGCCGATGTCACCCACCTCAGCTCGGCCCGGGGCGTGGGGACCGGGTTTACGTTGATCGTCGACAACGGCTGCTTACATAACCTGACCGACAACGACCGCGACGCGTATGTCCGCGAGGTCACCGCGGTGGCAGCGCCGGACGCGCTGCTGTTGATCGGCGGGCTTGATCCCGGTGAGCAATTTGGCGTCCGCGGCATCACTCGGGCCGAAATCGAACGCCGCTTCACGCCCGCTTGGACGCTGCTGTCCGCTGGCGACGCACCGGAAATGGCCCGCTTTGGCAAGGGCCACTACTCCCTCTTACAGCCCCGCCAGTAAGCCAGCAGACGCAGGTAGTCGCGGGTGACCTCGATCTCGTACATGTGGATCGTGGCTCCGCGCTGTGACTCCGCGCCGCCGCCTTCGAGGGGTGCTACCAGCGCGGTGGCGCGGGCTGACGCCGCTGGTGTATTAACTTCATATTTTCAAATTGCTCAAGCGCGACCAATCGCACCTGGGCGTCGGGATCACGAGCGGCCACGACCAGGCGCATAGTGGCGTCGCGACTGCTTTTCGAAAAACGCGCCACATCTCGAACTGAGGTGGATTACGCCGAATTCGTCGGGTATTTCCCGGAATTGGGTCGCGGCGGGAAGTTGCGAGCAACATTGTGGTTCGCGCCCAGATGGCTGAAACGCTCCGACAGGCTGGCCAAGCTGGCATTCCAGGCCCGCTGTCGCGCAGCCGCTTGTAAGGCTGTCGTCGCCGAATGATTCGATTGATGATGTTGGACGGCCGCCGTGCGGCTCCGCTGGCTGCGTTTCAGCTGGGGTGTTCGAGTTCTACTCGGGCCTGGTCGATTTGGTCGTAGGCGTACGCCACCATCGCGGCGGTGGTCATCGTCTCACCCTTGCGGGCGAGCGATTCGTAGGTCGCCTCGCCGAGGACATCGCGCAGGTGGGCGATAGCGGTATTGAACTCAGCAACTGCGGTGAGGGGACTGACGGCGAAGCCGGCGATGGTGGCCGCCGGTTCGTGGCGTCCGAGCCGGTCGAAAAGAGCGGCGAGGATCGAGGTGCCGGTGCGGACCCCGGTGGTGTTGCCCGCGTCGTGGAAGTTGCCGATCGCCAGCGTGACGTAATCCAGCGCGGACAGCGGGTCGCCATGCTCGGCCTCAAGGTAGGACAGGACGCCCGCCAGGAGTGTCTCAGCGTAGCGGTTGCCGCTGTCTCGGGCGATCACCAGGCCCCGACGCGCGGCGTCCAGCGCGCCGTCGGGATGGGCGTCGCGGAAGGCGAAGCCGTGAACGTAAAGCGCGAACGAGAGCACAAACGGGTTGCGGGTGGCTTCGGCGGTGTCGATGAGGCCGGTCGCGGCGGCCCGCGCCTCCTCACCGCAACCGGCGAGCGTCAGTGCGAAGACCAGGTATGTCCTGATGATTCCGTGGGTGTCGCGGCCACGTGCGAGCTGGGTGCGGCACCACTCGACCCACCGTTCGGGCTGGCCGATGAACGCGTACGCAGTGCCGAGCGCGGCCTCGCCGCCGAACGGCACCTCGTCGTGGCGGCCACTGCCGATCACCAGCTGGGCGGCGTCGGCGTAGCCGACATCCTCCTCGATCCGCCCGGCCATCCAGCACGCCGAGGCCATCACGTACAGGAACGCCAGCCGGGGATGGTCGACGGCGCAGGCGGGCTGGATGAGCTCCTCGGCCCAGGCTATCGGCTCATAATTGTGGACCAGCACGCCGAGGAACGGCGCATACGTGGCGATGATGGCGGCGGTGTCCAGGTCGCCCTGGTCGGCGGCCCACCGAAACGCGGCACGCAGATTGGCCAGCTCGATAGTGAACCAGTCATAGGCCTCGCGTTGGCGGGGGCTGTCCCACAGAGCCATGATGTCGGCTTCGCGTCCCGCGAAGTAGCGCGAGTGGGCGGCCCGAATCTCGGATGCTTCGCCACGGGCCACGAGTTGTTCCTCGGCGAACTGGCGGATCGTCTCCAGCATCGAAAACCGGGTCCGCCCCGAAGACCGGTCGACCACGATCAGCGACTTACGCACCAATGCATCGAGCAGATCCAGCACGACGAAGTCATCGATGTCCTCGTATCCCGCTACGGCGCAGGCGCTGTGCAATTCGAATCCACCCGCGAACACCGAACACCGATCCAGCAGCGCCTTCTCCGGCTCGTCGATCAGGTCGTAGGACCACGCCACCGCGTGGCGCAGGGTGTGGTGGCGTTCCAGAGCGCGCCGCGAGCCCACCAGCAGCCGCAACCGCTGATCGAGACGATCACGCACCTCGCCCGCGGTCATGGCCGCCATCCGCGAGGCGGCCAATTCGATAGCCAGCGGGATCCCGTCGAGGCGGCGGCAGATCTCTACCACCGCGGCCGCCTCGCCAGTGCCGCTCACCGTGAAGCGTGGCGAAACGTGCTGCGCCCGTTCGACGAACAAGGCCACCGCGGCTGAGTCGATGCCTGCGCCCACGTCCAGCGAGGGCACCGGCCACAGCCGCTCGTCGGCGATGCCGAGTCCTTCGCGGCTGGTGGCCACAATCTTGGTCGTTGCCGAGGCCGCGAGGATGGCCTCGATCAGCTCGGCGGCGGCGTCGAGCACGTGTTCGCAGTTGTCGAGCACCAGCAGCCGCACTCTGCCCTCCAGGGCGGCGGCCACGCTCTCGGCCACGCTCCTGCCGGGTTGTTGGGTGATGCCCAGCACCGCGGCCACCGCGTCGGGCACGGCTACCGGATCGGTGACCGCGGCCAGCTCAAAAAACCAGACCCCGTCGGGGAATTCGTCGACCAGCCGCCCCGCGACTTCGAGTGCCAGCCGGGTCTTGCCGACCCCGCCCACCCCGGTCAACGTCACCAACCGATGAGTCTTCACCACGGCTTGCACTTCGCCGGCCTCGGACTCGCGCCCGATGAAACTCGTGGGCACAGGCCGCAGATTCCCCGGACTTGTCTCCAGTGCCCGCAACAGTGGAAAGTCCGTCTGCAGGCCCGGCGCTTGCACCTGAAACATCCCGATTGGGGTCGGCAGATCCCGCAACCGTCGCGGCCCCAGATCCACCAGATCAACCCCGCTGAGCAGACCCGCCGTCGACTCGGCCAACAGGATCTGCCCGCCGTGCCCGGCCGCCATCACCCGCGCCGCACGATTCAGCACCGCACCGAAGTAATCGCCCTCGCGCAACTCGGCTTCGCCGGTCGCGATCCCCATCCGCACCGGCAACTCCAGCGCCCCCTGCGCGGCGACGGCCGCATCAACCGCAGAGCGCGGCGAGGCGAACGCGGCACATACCCCGTCACCGGTGTGCTTGAACAACCAGCCGCCGTGCGCCTGAATCGCGTCGCACAACACCTCGTCATGGGCGGCCAGCGCCACCCGCATGCCCTCCGCGTCGACCTCCCACCGACGGGTCGAACCCTCAATATCGGTGAACAGAAACGTCACCACCCCCGAAGGAGCAGCGGCCGCAGGAGCGGACACCCCTGCAGAATCTCACAACAGACGCACTCCTACCTCACACATCGGCGGAATCCGGCCCAGACCCCCGCCGCGCGGCAATCCCTGATGGCGACCTGATCAAACCTCTTCTGCGAATCGTCTAGCGCCCTATGCTGGTGAACCGGGACCTCGGGGGCCGGAAGCGGCGGAGGGTCGGATGACCGCAGCGACCGCGTGCCGCACGTGTGGCACCGAGCTGCGCGAGGGTGCGCGATTCTGTGACGGCTGCGGTTCCCCCATCGCACCGGCGAGCGAGCACGCCGAGTACAAGCAGGTGACGGTGCTGTTCGCCGACGTGGCGCACTCGATGGACATCGCTGCGGCGGTGGGCGCGGAGCGGCTGCGGGAAATCATGGCCGACCTCGCCGACCGCTGCGCGGCGGTGGTGCAGCGTTACGGGGGGACGGTGGACAAGTTCACTGGTGACGGGATCATGGCGGTGTTCGGCGCACCACTGGCGTTGGAGGACCACGCTGTTCGCGCCTGTCTGGCGGCGCTAGGCATTCAGGAAGAGGTCAAGCGCCTGGCGGCCGAGGTTGAGCGTCGCGACGGTCTCGACCTGCGGTTGCGCGTGGGGTTGAACTCCGGTCAGGTGATCGCCGGTGAGATCGGTTCGGGTCCTTTCGGTTACACCGCTGTCGGTGAACAGGTGGGGATGGCTCAGCGGATGGAGTCGGTCGCTCCGCCGGGCGGGGTCATGCTCAGCGCATCCACCACACGGCTAGTTGATGGCACAGCAGCCCTCGGCATTGCTGAACGGGTTCGGCTCAAGGGTGCCGATGAACCGGTCGTGGCCCGTCGGCTGTTGGGCATGGGCGACGGGCATCGAGCTGTCCGGCGTGCTGAGTCGAATCTGGTCGGTCGGCAGTGGGAGATGTCCGCGGTCGAGGGCTTGTTGGACCGCGCAACCGACGGCCACGGCGCGGTGGTCGGGGTGGTCGGTCCACCTGGCATCGGTAAGAGCCGTCTGGTGCGCGAGGTGGCTGCGATGGCAGGTCGCCGCGGCGTGGAGGTTCTCACCGCCTTCTGCGAGTCGCACACCAGCCAGGTCCCGTTCCATGCCGTCGCGCGGCTGCTGCGCGCCGCCCTTGGCGTCGAGGGTCTTGACGGGCAGACCGCTCGCGATCGAGTGCGCGACCGGGTTCCCGACGCAGACCCCGAGGACTTGCTACTTCTCCATGACCTGCTGGGCATCGCCGATCCCGATGCGGAGCTGCCCAAGATCGACCCGGATGCCCGGCGGCGGCGGTTGACTGCGCTAGTCAATGCCGCCTCGCTGGCCCGCCACACCCCAGCGGTCTATGTCATTGAAGACGCGCATTGGATTGATGAGGTCAGCGAATCGATGCTGGCCGAGTTCTTCACGGTGATCCCGCAGACGCCCTCGCTGGTGCTGGTCACCTGCCGCCCCGAATACCGGGGCACGTTGAGCCGGGTGGGCGGCGCTCAGACCATCGCCCTTGCGCCGCTGAGTGATTCCGAAACCGCAGCCCTGGTTTCCGAGCTGCTCGGGTCGGACCCCTCGGTCGGCGGGGTGATCACCATGATCACCGAGAAGGCTGCCGGAAACCCATTTTTCGCCGAGGAGATCGTGCGCGACCTAGCCGAGCGCGGCGTGCTACGGGGCAACCGCAGCGCCTACGAATCGACCGCCGATGTTGGCGAGGTCAGTGTGCCCGCCACCTTGCAGGCGACCATCGCCGCCCGCATCGACCGGCTTGACCAGGCGGCCAAGCGCACATTGAGCGCAGCCGCTGTCATCGGCTCACGGTTCAGCCGGGAACTACTGGAAACGCTGGGCATTGATCCTGCTCTGCAGGACTTGCTGAGTGGCGAGTTCATCGATCAGATCACATTTACTCGACAACCCGAGTATGTGTTCCACCATCCACTGGTCCGCACCGTGGCCTACGAATCACAACTCAAATCGGATCGCGCCGAGCTCCACCGGCGCGTGGCGGCCGCCATCGAAGAACGTGACCCGGCGGCGGCCGAGGAGAACGCGGCGCTGATCGCCGAACATCTGGAGGCCGCCGGTGATCTGCACGCCGCTTACGGCTGGCATATGCGGGCCGCAACCTGGTCAACCAACCGCGACATAAGCGCGGCGCATCTGAGTTGGGAGCGCGCCATACCGATCGCCGACGCCTTGCCCGCCGATGACCCAGCCAGGGCAGCCATGCGCATCGCCCCGCGCAGCATGTTGTGCGGGATCGCGTGGCGAGTCCACGCGAACGTTGCCGGCGACCGCTTTGATGAATTGCGGCAGTTGTGCACCGCCGCCGGGGACAAGGCGTCACTGGCCATCGGGATGGCGGGGCTGGTGATCGATCACGCGTTTCAGGGCCGGATGCGCGAGGCGTCGCAGCTGGCATCCGAGGCCATGGCCCTCATCGACTCGGTCGGCGATGCGACCTTGACGGTGGGGCTGTCCTTCGCGCCGATCTGGGCCAAGGGTGAAGGTGGTGAGTGGTGTGACGTGCTGCGGTGGTCACAGGCAGTCATCGACCTGGCCGACGGTGATCCGTCCAAAGGCGACTTCATCATGGGGTCTCCGTTAGCGGTCGCGTTTACGACGCGGGCTTTTGCCCGTTATCACCTGGGTCGTCCCGGATGGCGCGACGACCAGCGGCACAGCCTGGCTATGGCCCGCAGCGCCGACCCCCTGATCTACGGCGCGGTCGTCGGCTACGGCTACTTCCTAGGGATACCCTCTGGCGTTCTGAGTCCTGACGATTCCGCGGTGTGCGAGATCGAGGATGCGTTACGGATCGCGGAACGATCCAGTGATGACCTCGCGTTGGCCTGGGCTCGGCTGGCGCTGGGCGTTGCGCTGGTGCACCGCCACACGGCTGCGGAGCGTGACCGCGGACAGACGCTTCTGGCCGAGCTCGGCGACGTGTTCCTGCGCCGCGGATACCTGCTGTGCGATTTGCCGCTCGTCAACGTGTACTCGGCGCGTGAGAGGGCTCGGCGCGGAGATCGCGATAACGCCATACCGCTCATTCGCGCCACCGTCGACCATCTCTTCCGCGAGGGACTGGCGCTCATGTGGGGCATATCAGCGACGGGTGTTCTGGTGGAAACACTGCTCGATCGCAGCGGCCGACGGTGACGTGGCCGAAGCCGAGGCCGCGATTGAGCGATTAGCGGCAGCGCCAGCCGATGAGGGTCTGGCGATGCGTGATATTTGGCTGTTGCGACTGCGGGCTCTGCTGGCGCGGGCTCACGGCGATGCCACGGCTTACGCGGACTTCCGGGATCGCTACCGCGACATGGCGAAAACGCTTGGCTTCGAGGGGCATATCGTGTGGGCCGAGGCCATGCCGTGACGGCGGTCGGTCGGCAGTCCTTGTCCCGCCTTGTCTCGAAACAGACTGGTTGAGGAGGAAGCGGTGGATCATCCGATTCCCGACGTACCGGTGACCATCACGATCTTGGTGGTCTCTGTAGCTGTCGTCTTCACCGTGTGGGTGCCGGTGATCATGTATCGGTCTGCGATACGTCATGGCCGTTCGACCAGTGAGTCGCTCAGGCTGGGGTGTGCCCTTGTGGCCGTGTTCGCGGTGTGGTTCGGCTTGTCAGCGGGATACACCCTGGTGGAGGCTTTTCACGATGGTCCGGACCGGCCACCGTGGCTCGTCTACTTGTTCTTCGCGCTCATCGTTATAGGACCGATTGCTGTGGCACGCTCGTCATCGCTGGATGAGCTGTTGGCCGACCGGCGAACGCTCGCCGAGCTGCTCATCACACAGACCGCTCGTTGGTTGGGATGCGTGTTCCTGGTGTTGAAGGTCGGCGGTCAGCTTCCCGGCTTCTTCGCCTACCCAGCCGCGTTCGGCGACATCGCAGTCGGTGTCACTGCCTGCGTTGCCGTGATCGCCCTGATCTGGTCGACGTCGACCGCTATTCCCGTTGCCTGGTCGGTGCTTGGCCTGCTTGATTTCGTCGGCGCGGTGGGAACCGGGTTCCTGGCATCCCAAGCTTTCGCCGTGGTGCATACCGACCCACCGACCTCGGTGTTCACCCAATGGCCGATGGTCCTCTTTCCGGCATACCTGGTGCCCTTCTCGATCATCCTGCACATCACCACGATTCGCGTGCTGCTGGGAAACCGGAGGCGCGCACGGGATGAACATACGTCCGTCGCCACGTCGGTGATGACGGCCAGCGGATAGGTAACCGTCAACCCAACCTGGCTACCGCGACACGGCGAGAACGCTTGGCTTCGAGGGACATATCGCGTGGGCCGAGGCGATGCCATAACCCGCGCCGGGCTTGGTTCGTGCGGCGTGTGGCATTGAACTGCCACCGAACTCTAAGTTCTGCAACGAGTGTGGTGCCGCGGTGTCTGTGGCCTCGAAACCTGCAGAGTACAAGCAAGTCACTGCCGGTGCCCTTACCGACCGGCATCACGTGGTCATGAGCGCCTCGATGATGGTGCGCCGACGCCCGAGGTCCGGCCGAATCAGTTCGTGCGTACGAACTTTCGTAAACCCCTGACCTGCATCTTTCGTGAATTCGTACTTCGTAGGTGTACACACCTACTCGCCACACCGGAGGCCGAGAATCCCGGCAAAGTTTGCTGGTTTTTGGGCTCGACGACACAACGACGACACAACCGGGTACGACACTTACGGACTTCTGTGTACTTAGATGGACGGGATTCCGCAGGTCAGGGACTTCTGCACTCTTCAGCGGACCCCAAAAACCGCCTCGACCCAGCTTCCCAAGCCGAATACGCGGGTTCGATTCCCGTCATCGGCTCCAGGCTGAGCAGCCGCGATGCGTTTCACGCGTGGCCGCAGCTGCGAACCAAGATCAGCGCCGCGTCCGCCGCACGCCCTCAACATGACTGGACAAAGATATTCAGCGACAGCGACGCCTGCGTGGCACCCGTACTCGGCATGTCCGATGCCCCCGGCCATCCGCAATTGGCAGCCCGCAACACCTTTTTCGTCGGCAATGGCATAACCCAGCCATCCCCGGCCCCCCGGTTCCCCCGCACCCCGGCAGCGGTGGACAGCCCACCTTGTGTGCCCGGCCAGCACACCGACGAGGTGCTCGCCGACTGGCTGAAATGAACACAGACCGGCAACGGTCTTGTCCAAAGAACTAAAACAGTCAGATTTGACTATTCCTGCCATCACGCCCGCGGTGGCAGCAGTGGGACGTAGGGAAACACCGTCGACGGTCGGGGGGATACCGACTCTTTGCCGATGCCCAGACTCACCGGGGTATTGGTGGCGAGACTGCACATCACATCGGGTGCGTTGTCGATCAGGCTGCGACCGTTCCACGATGCGAACCCGAACACGGCGGATGTTCCCACCTTATAGGGCAACACATTTGGCAACAGGCGGTCAGCGACAGCTTGGGCGTACGCCGTGGGATCGCTTGCAGTGCCGGTCGCCGCGACTGCCGCGGCGACGGCGGATATGACTGAGTCTGTGAAGGTGTCGACGTCGGTGGCCGGTGATCCGCCATTGAGGCGATCGCTCAGGTCTTCGTCGAATGGGGCGAACAGCGGGTGGATCATCGGCAGGCCCGCCCGATTGATGCTGCGCCATCCGCCGGTGTCGGTGGCCAGCGTGGACAGCGCCCACACGCCGATGCGGTGATGGTGATCGGCACGGGTGGGCAGTTCGGCGGCGGGAACTTCCAGCACGATGGAGTACACCGTGTGGCCGGCGAATCTGGTTGTGTGCGGTGGCCGGGTCCCAGTCGGTGAGGTCGACGACCGTGCCGTCCTGGAGGGCCTGCTCGACGGCGTGCAGCACGTCGGGTTCCATCCAGAAAGGGTCACCGGCCATGCCGATCCACACACGCACACCGGCGTCGGTGGTCAGGGCTGTTTCGGTCACGCCGGTGGCGACGGTCGTGCCTGGCGCGTGCGGATCGGCGGCGTCGACGCCGGTCAGTCGGGTCAGCGTGTAGCGCTGCAGGCCAGCGCTGTCGCGATCATCGAAGCGGAACCTCAACGTGAGGTCCTCCACAGCGTCGTCGTCGATGTCGATCTTGAACTCGTAGAGCGCTTCAGGGTGAAAGCCGGGGGTGGGAATGTCACCGGCGAGTGAGCTGCAGACGTTCATGACGAAGACGGTGCCGGACTGGCCGGCGAACACGTAGAGATCGGTGATGTCGAGCCGCACGTCGGCGCGAGCCAACGGCGAATCCAGATGGTGTGACATGACTACTTTCCTCGGGTTGACGCGAAGCGG
>CAWEIY010000003.1:0-402641 GCA_963809285.1 uncultured Actinomycetota bacterium
GCGCGCAGACTGCCACGGGTCTGCACATACAGGCTCTTGTAGATGGTTTCGTGGCTCACGCTGGCCAGCTTGTCATCGCGGTGATCGCGGGCCAACACATCAGCGATCAGCTTGGGGCTCCAGCCCTGATCCATCCAGGCCTCGATGTCCGCGCACAGCGGATTATCGACGAGCTTGAAGTCCTTGGGCCGACAGGCTCTTTCGGCCGCCCGCGCATGAGCCATCAACGCGTGATAATCACCGTCGGGCTGGCTATTGCGCGCAATCTCTCGCGACACCGTCGAGCGATGCCGGCCAATCCGGCGAGCGATCGCGGCCAGCTTAAGCCCAGCGTCTCGGTAGCGCATGATCTCCACGCGCTCCTCACCGCTGACCCGGCGGCCCGGACCTCCCGTCCGCGACCAATCGCCCGGGTTTGCCAAACCCTGGGCGCCTTTACCCTTAACCAGCTGCATTGCCCCAGCATCGCGCCACCACTTCCATGCGGTGTTGCGGAACACGCCCAAATCGCGCGCCGCACGTGTCACCGGCTGCCCACAGCAGACCCGATCAAAGAACTCTCGCCGAACCTCTCGAGGAAACGGATATCCACACGGCATGCCAACCTCCAACTCCATGGATGTTGCACTGACCGTATGAATCCGCCGCCGATTTTTCGCCTCCAGCGCACACTCGAAGCCCTCAGCGCACACTCGAACGGAACCGCTCGACCGCCGGCGCGACACGCGCGACACGCCACGAAAAATGCGTGATCCCTGGCACGGGGGCTGGAGGCCATTTACCGCCGGCGTCGAAGCGGCCGTCGACGCGCTGCCAGGGCGGAATGCGTGACCATAAAACCCCAGCTCAAGGGCCTACTTTGGGCCCAGGAGACGGGGATTTCGGCCCCCGAAACTGCGCCGCGCCGAGCCGCTTCCGACGATCCGGCGCGGACCAGTTGGGGGCTCACACTCGGGGCTCACGCAGGGCATTTGGACCATTAACCAGGGGGTCGGGTTAGATTTCGTCAGGAAGGCTGAGTACGGTCGTCTCCGCTGGCAGAAGTACCCGGCGAAGACACAAAGAGATCGATCTAGACCGATTGATCGGATACGGAGGAATCGTGGCCCTTCCCCAGTTGACCGACGAGCAGCGTGCAGCTGCTTTGGAGAAGGCGGCTGCCGCACGTCGACTAAGAGCGGAGCTCAAGGACCGGCTCAAGCGCGGTGGCACCAACCTCACCCAGGTGCTCAAGGACGCCGAAACCAACGAAGTCCTTGGCAAGATGAAGGTGTCTGCGCTGCTTGAGGCGTTGCCGAAGGTGGGCAAGGTCAAGGCGCAGGAAATCATGACCGAGCTGGAAATCGCACCGACCCGCCGCCTGCGCGGCCTCGGTGACCGGCAGCGCAAGGCCCTGCTGGAAAAGTTCGGCTCCTAGCCTCTACCGACGATGCAGGCCGAATGGCCTGTAGCGGCACCGACCCAGGAGCGCCAGTGAGCGCGGGTGAGGGACCGGACGTCGAGCACGGGGCACGTACCGGGCCAACAGGCAACGGGCGTGTGGTCGTGCTGTCCGGTCCCTCCGCCGTCGGCAAGTCGACAGTGGTCCGGTGCCTGCGCGAGCGGATCCCGAACCTGCAGTTCAGCGTGTCGGCCACGACCCGGGCGCCGCGGCCCGGCGAGGCCGACGGCGTGGACTACCACTTCGTCAGCCCCGCCCGGTTCCAGCAATTGATAGACGGGGACAAGCTGTTGGAGTGGGCCGAGATCCACGGCGGGCTGCACCGATCGGGCACGCCGGCGGAACCCGTGCGGGCCGCCACGGCATCCGGACTTCCCGTGCTCATCGAGGTCGACTTGGCCGGGGCCAGGGCGATCAAGAAGGCCATGCCGGAGGCCATCACCGTGTTCCTGGCGCCTCCCAGCTGGGAGGACCTGGAGGCCAGGCTGGTCGGCCGCGGCACCGAGACACCCGAGGCAATGCGGCGTCGCCTCGACACCGCCCGCATCGAAATGGCAGCCCAAGACGGCTTCGACGAGGTCGTGGTCAACAGTCGATTGGAGTCTGCGTGCGCCGAATTGGTATCCTTGCTGGTGGGAACTGCGCCGGAACCGGCATGAATCGCCCGGCCAGATTAGATTCAACCGAGACCAAGCATCGAGCATCGAGCCCTTTGAACGGCTCTAATCCGCCAGGAGATTGACTTACGTGAGTACTTCCCAGTCCGACCCGTCGCTGACCGCTGTGGACCAGTTCGATCCGTCGGCAGGTGGACAAGGCACCTACGACACGCCGCTGGGCATCACCAACCCGCCCATCGACGAGTTGCTGGACCGCGTCTCGAGCAAGTACGCCCTCGTGATTTACGCGGCCAAGCGGGCGCGGCAGATCAACGACTACTACAACCAGCTCGGCGAGGGCATCCTCGAATACGTCGGCCCGCTGGTCGAGCCCGGGCTGCAGGAAAAGCCGCTGTCCATCGCGTTGCGGGAGATCCACGCCGACCTGCTCGAACACACCGAGGGCGAGTAACAGGGCAGGGCCGGGCGCGCTGTGGACCGCAAGCGGATCGTCGTCGGCGTCTCCGGGGGTATCGCCGCCTATAAGGCGTGCACCGTTGTTCGTCAGCTCGCCGAGGCAGGCCACGAGGTCCGCGTCATCCCCACCGAATCCGCACTGCGTTTCGTCGGGGCGGCCACCTTCGAGGCGCTTTCGGGGCAGCCGGTGCGCACCGGCGTCTTCGACGACGTTCCCGAGGTGCCGCACGTCCAGCTCGGCAAGCAGGCCGACCTGGTCTTGGTGGCGCCGGCCACCGCCGACCTGCTGGCCCGGGCGGTGCACGGCCGCGCCGACGATCTGCTGACCGCCACCCTGCTCACCGCGCGATGTCCGGTGTTGTTCGCGCCGGCCATGCACACCGAGATGTGGTTGCACCCCGCCACCGTGGACAACGTGGCCACGCTGCGGCGTCGCGGCGCGGTGGTACTCGAGCCCGCATCCGGGCGGCTCACGGGCACCGACAGCGGGGCGGGCAGGCTGCCCGAGGCCGAGGAGATCACCACCCTGGCTCAGCTGCTCCTGGAGCGCCACGACGCGCTGCCCTACGACCTCGCCGGCCGCAGGGTGTTGGTGACCGCCGGCGGCACCCGCGAACCGATCGACCCGGTGCGCTTCATCGGCAACCGCAGCTCGGGCAAGCAGGGCTATGCGGTGGCGCGGGTGGCGGCCCAGCGCGGCGCCGAGGTGACGCTGATCGCGGGGCAAACCGCCGGCCTGATCGACCCCGCCGGTGTCAACGTGGTGCAGGTCAGCTCGGCGCAGCAACTCGGCGAGGCGGTGTCAAAGCACGCCCCCGAGGCGGACGTGCTGGTGATGGCCGCGGCCGTCGCCGACTTCCGGCCCGCGCAGGTCGCCGTCGCCAAGATCAAGAAGGGCGCGGAGAACTCTGCCGAGCCGACGATCACCCTGGTGCGCAACGACGACGTGCTGGCCGGCACGGTGCGGGCCCGCGCGCACGGGCAGCTGCCCAACATGCGGGCCATCGTGGGCTTCGCCGCCGAGACCGGTGACGCCAACGGCGATGTGCTGTTTCATGCCCGGGAGAAGCTGCGCCGCAAGGGCTGTGATCTCTTGGTGGTCAACGCCGTCGGCGACAACAGGGCGTTCGAGGTGGACAGCAACGACGGCTGGTTGCTGGCTTCCGACGGTGCCGAGTCGGCGCTGGAGCACGGCTCCAAGACGCTGATGGCCAGTCGTATCGTTGATGCGATCGTCACGTTTCTGCACGGCGACGGCAGGTAGCGGGGTCTGCATCGGCAGGGCGCCCGGAGGGGTGCCGGCGGTCCGATGCCGGACGATATAATTCGACTAACTAATTATTGGAAGGACTGAGACTGTGAGCGAAAAGGGTCGGCTGTTTACCAGTGAGTCGGTGACCGAGGGGCATCCCGACAAGATCTGTGACGCGATCAGCGACTCGGTCCTCGACGCGCTGATCGCCGAGGACCCCCGTTCACGTGTCGCGGTCGAGACGCTGGTCACCACCGGGCAGGTGCACGTGGTCGGCGAGGTGACGACGACGGCGAAGGAGGCTTTCGCCGACATCACCAACACCGTCCGCGCGCGCATCCTCGAGATCGGCTACGACTCGTCGGACAAGGGCTTCGACGGGGCGTCGTGCGGGGTGAACATCGGCATCGGCGCACAATCGCCCGACATCGCCCAGGGCGTCGACACCGCCCACGAGGCCCGCGTCGAGGGCGCGGCGGACCCACTGGACGCGCAGGGGGCCGGTGACCAGGGCCTGATGTTCGGCTACGCCATCAGCGACACCCCGGAACTGATGCCGCTGCCCATCGCGCTGGCCCACCGCCTGTCGCGGCGGCTGACCGAAGTCCGCAAGAACGGGGTCCTGCCGTACCTCCGCCCGGACGGCAAGACCCAGGTCACCATCGGCTACGAGAACAACGTTCCGGTCCGGCTGGACACCGTGGTCATCTCCACCCAGCACGCGGCCGAAATCGACCTGGACAAGACCCTCACGCCCGACATCCGGGAAAAGGTGCTCAACACCGTGCTCGACGACCTGGCGCACGACACGCTGGACACCTCGTCGACGCGATTGCTGATCAACCCGACCGGCAAGTTCGTGCTGGGCGGGCCGATGGGCGACGCGGGCCTGACCGGCCGCAAGATCATCGTGGACACGTACGGCGGCTGGGCCCGCCACGGCGGCGGAGCCTTCTCCGGCAAGGATCCGTCCAAGGTGGACCGGTCAGCGGCTTACGCGATGCGCTGGGTGGCAAAGAACATCGTTGCCGCGGGCCTGGCGGAGCGGGTGGAGGTGCAGGTGGCCTACGCCATCGGCAAAGCCGCCCCCGTCGGCCTGTTCATCGAGACCTTCGGCACCGAGGCGGTCGACCCCGTCAAGATCGAGAAGGTCATTCCCGAGGTGTTCGACCTGCGGCCCGGTGCGATCATCCGCGACCTGGACCTGCTGCGCCCGATCTACGCGCAGACCGCCGCCTACGGGCACTTCGGCCGCACCGACATCGAACTGCCGTGGGAGCAGCTCAACATGGTCGACGAGCTCAAGCGGGCTGTTTAATTCCGCGTCTGATCGCGAGCAGACGCAGACTCGCACGATTGGACACCGAGCAATGCGATTCCGCGTCTGCTCGCGTCGGGCCTAACCGGTGAATCGGTAGTCGTCGAGGTCGAACCGCCGGCTGCGCCAGTAGGCCTCCACCGTGGTGGTGGGGCGTAGCGGCACATCGCCGTTCTTGTCGAAGTAGTAGCTGTTGGCCAGCTGGCAACTGTCCTGCCAGAAGACCTGGCGGTGCCGCTTGCGCATCATCTCCGCGAAGTAGCGGTCGTTGGCCTCCTCGGTGACCTCGACGCGGGTCGCGCCGTTCCGCCGGGCCCGCTTCAGGCACCGCACGATGTGGTGGGTCTGCGTCTCGATGAGCGCGAAATACGACGAGCCGACGTAGCCGTACGGGCCGAACACGTTGAACATGTTCGGGAAACCCGGAACGGCCACGCCCTCGTAGGCCTGCAGCCGCTCGTCGTCCCAGAACCGGCTCAAGGACTTTCCGCCGCTTCCGGTGACCGCATAGGTGGGGACGTGGTCGGTGTCCATCACCTTGAAGCCGGTCGCCAGTATCAGCACGTCGATCTCGTGGTTGGTCCCGTCGGTGGTCGCCACCGTGGACGGCGTGATCTTGTCGATCGGCTCGGTGACCAGCCGCACGTTGTTCCGGTTGAATGTCGACAGATAGGTGTTGTGGAAGCCGGGCCGCTTGCAGCCCACGGCATATTGCGGGGTGAGCTTTTCGCGCACCTCCGGGTCTTCGACCTGTTGCCGCAGATAGCTGCGACCCGCCGCCGCCATCCGCTTGGCCAGCGGAAACACCGTGAAGTACTGCGCCGCGATCGGGAAGGTCACCTCGACGAAGGCCTGGCTGAGCAGCCGCTGGACGACCTTGCCGCCGGGGATGCGCATCGCGAGGCGGGCCGGCGCCGGCAGCGGCACGTCGAATTTGGGGAAGCACCAGATCGGGGTGCGCTGAAACACGGTGAGTTCCGAGACGATTGGTGCGATCTCCGGGATGACCTGCACGGCCGAGGCGCCGGTGCCGATGATCGCGATGCGCTTGCCCGCCAGGTCCTGACGGTGATCCCACCTCGCGGTGTGCATGGTGATGCCGGCGAAGGAGTCCACGCCGTCGATGTCGGGCAGGTTCGGCACCGTGAGCACGCCGCTGGCGCTGATCAGGAACCTGGCGGTGAACTCGCCGCCCGGATCGGTTTGCACCCGCCACAGGCGATTTTCGTCGTCGAACTCGGCGGCCAGCACCTTGGTGTTGAACCGGATCCGCGATCGGATGCCGTATTTTTCGACGCAGTGGTCGGCGTAGGCCTTCAGCTCGCGGCCCGGTGCGTAGGTCCGCGACCAATGCCGGCTCTGCTCGAAGGAAAACTGATACGAGAACGACGGAATATCCACGGCGATACCGGGATAGGTGTTCCAGTGCCACGTGCCGCCGACCCCGTCGCCGGCTTCGACCACCAGATAGTTGGAAAGTCCCGCCTTGTCGAGTTTGATCGCGGCGCCGATCCCGGAGAAACCGGCGCCGACGATCAGGGTTTCGTAGTCGGGGATAAGGCTCATGCGCGCTTCCTTCCGATGACGTGCACTCCGTGCTTGGGTCGCAGGGTCAGGGTCGCCTCGAGTTCGACTGGATGATCCGGCGCAAGTTCAAAGCTGAAGCGCTGACTCATGATTGCCGCCATCAACACCATCTCCATCAACGCGAAACTCTGCCCGATGCAGATTCGCCGGCCCCCGCCGAACGGCAGATACGCCGAGCGGGGACGCTCGCCGGCGCCGGGCAGAAACCGGTTGGGGTCGAACGTTTCCGGGTCGGGCCACCAGCGCGGGTCGTGGTGAATGTGGTGGATCGGGATCACGACGGTGGTGCCGCGACGGATGTGGTGGCCGTCGATCACGTCGTCCTCGATGGCCTCCCGCGCGATGATCCACACCGAGGAGAAGTAGCGCTGCGACTCCTGCAGGCAGGCGGTGGTCCATCCCAGCCTGCCCAGGTCGGCGGCGCTCGGATGGCGGGCGCCCAGCACGTCATCGACCTCGGCGAGCATCCGGTCCCGGGCCTCGGCGTGCTGCGCCATCAGGTACCAGAACCACGACATGGCGTTCGCCGTGGTTTCGTGCCCGGCGAGCATGAACGTCAGCGCCTCGTCGCGAACCCGCTGACGCGGCCAGGTTCCGCCGTCGGCGCGCAGCAGCACGTTGAGCAGATCGGCGGAGCCGGTCGGCCGCGCCAGTCGCTGATCGATCACCGCGTTGACGGCATCGTCGAGCGTCAGCGTGATGTTCTGGATGTCGCGCAACGGGGGCGGTAGGCGGACGCCGGAGAAGACCAACCGGTTCAGCGTGTAGTAGACGGGACGCGGCATCAGGCCCCATAACCCGAGTCGCTCCAACCGTTCCGCGTGCCGCAGTCCGCGGGTGGCCATGTCGTTCATGCTCTGCACCAGGGGACCGAAGTCCTGGCTGAACAGCGAGTTGGCGACCACCCGCAGGGTTGCCTCGACCATCGTCTGGTGCATGTCGAACCGCACGCCGGCTGCCAGCCCGTCGGTGACATCGGTGATCGGGTCGATCATCAGGTCGACGATGTCGTTGAGGCGGCGCCGGGCGAAGGTCGGGTTCAGCGGGCCGCGGTGAGCGGCCCACGAATCGCCCTCGTCGGTGAGCAGGTTGACGCCCGCGGCGGCCCGGATGGGTTCGTATTCGTTGGATTTGGTGTATTTCAGCCGGGCCTGGTGTAGCACGTGGTCGACGTAATCGGGGTGGCTGATCGAGACGAAACGCCTACCGGCACAACGGAATCGGGTGATGTCGCTGCCGCGCAACCGGCCCAGGAATCCGTCGCCCGCGTCGAATCCGATGGTCAGGGCCTCGCGCGTCATCGTCCAGGTGCTCAGCCGTCTGGCCGGTGTCCCGGGAAGGCGGGAAGCGGTGACGCGCTCAGCGGTGAGGGTCATGACTCCACTGTATGGATGACAGGGGACGTGGATAATGAGATTACCGGACACGCTGTTGGGAGTTTAGGACAGTCCATGGAAGATCCGCCGGCGATCAGCCACCCGGTTTATGCAACCCGGGTGCTGTGCGAGGTGGCCAACGAACGCGGGGTGCCGACCGGCGAGGTGTTGGCGGGCACCGCGATCGAGCCGGCCGATCTCAACAACCCCGACGCGATGGTCAGCGCGCTCGACGAGATCGAGGCGGTCCGCCGGCTGCTGGCCCGGCTTGCGGGTCTGCCGGACAAGGGGGCCGGCATCGGCGTCGATGTGGGCAGCAGATTCACGCTCACCCACTTCGGCTTGTTCGGGTTCGCGGTGATGTCGTGTGGCACGCTTCGGCAATTGTTTTCCATCGCGATGCGGTACTTCGCGCTGACCATGATGCAAATCAACCTCACACTGTTCGAAACCGCCGACGCCTGCCTGATCGAACTCGACGCCGGCCATCTGCCCGAGGACGTGCAGGGATTCTTCATCGAACGCGACATCGCCGGAATCATTGCGACCACAACGAGTTTCGCGTTGCCGCTGGCGGAGAAGTACGCCGAGCAGGTGTCGGCGGAATTGGCGATCGACGAGGAACTGCTGCGACCGCTGCTCCAACTCGTACCGGTCCACGACGTGAGATTCGGCCGGGCGCACAACAGATTGCATTTCCCGCGAGCCATGTTCGACGAGCCGCTGCCGCAGGCCGATCGCCACACCTTGGAAATGTGCATGGCGCAGTGCGACGTGCTGATGCAGAGCAGCGAACGCCGCCGCGGGATCACCGCGCTGGTACGCAGCAAGCTGTTCCGCGATTCCGGTGTCTTCCCAACGCTTCCCGACGTGGCCGACGAGCTCGACATTCACCCGCGGACGCTGCGCCGCCGGCTCGCCGAAGAGGGCACGTCGTTTCGTTCATTGCTGAACGAAGCGCGGTCCACGGTGGCCGTCGACCTGTTGCGCAATGTCGGGCTGACCGTGGAGGAGGTATCGACGCGGCTCGGTTACACCGAAGTCTCGACCTTCTCGCACGCGTTCAAACGCTGGCATGGCGTGGCGCCCAGCGCCTATTCCCGCCGGGGCTAGGCGGCCCGGCCCGCCTAGGGGTGCAGCGCCTTCCGCAGCGCCGTGAGCCCGCGGTCGGTGGCCTCGGCGGCCGCGGGTATCACCGGGGCGAAGCTTGCGTAGCCGTGCACCAGGGTGGGCTCGTTGCTCAGCTCGGCGGGCACACGCGATGCGTTGAGCAGCTCGGCGTAGCGGGCGCCGTCGTCGCGCAGCGGATCGTGTTCCGCGGTTCCGATGAAGGCGGGCGGCAAACCGGAAAAATCGGTCGCATTCGCCGGGGCCAGCGTGATGGGCAACTTCGTCGGGTCCGTGATATCGAGATCGGGCAGATACCAGGAGAGGAAGGCGTCGATGACGTCGCTGTCCAAGATAGGCGCGAAGGCGTTCTCGGTATGCGACGGCAGCGACAGGTCGGCGGTGACCGTCGGGTACCAGAGCAACTGGAACGCCAGGGCAGGCCCACCGTTGTCGCGGGCCAGGTGCGCCACCACGGCGGCGAGGTTGCCGCCCGCCGAGTCGCCGGCCACGGCGATCCGGTTCGGGTCACCGCCCAGCTCGGCGGCGTTCTCGGCGACCCATCGCAACGCGGCCCAGCAGTCGTTCACCCCGGCCGGGAACGGATGCTCGGGCGCGAGCCGGTAGTCGACGGACACCACGATGGCCTCGGCGCCGAGGGCGTGCGAGCGCGCGACGGGGTCGTGGGTCTCCAGGTCGCCGAGGCAGAATCCACCGCCGTGGTAGAAGACGACCACGGGCAGGATCTCATCGGCCTCGGGCGGCCAGTAGATCCGAACGGGAATGTCGGTGAGCTCGCCGTAGCCGATCGTCCGTTCTTCGATCCGCAGCTCCGGCAGCAGTTCCGGGGGCACCTTGAGCTGCCGCAGCCTCGCGCGCGCGACCTCAACACCGTCGGCGGCGCAGAAGGTCGTCGGGAACGCGTCGAGCAACATTTTGAACGTCGGATCGATGTCCGGTCGGGCAACGGTCGGCTCAATCATGCGTTAACCGTACCGTTCCGATCCGTTAATGCAGCGCATTCCTCAACGCCGTGAGCCCGCGCTCCAGCCCGGCGGTGGCCGCGGGGACCACACCGGCATAGCCGAGGTAGCCGTGCACCATCGTCTCGGCGTTGTGCACCTCGACCTCGACGCCGGAGGCGGCCAGCAGCTCGCCGTACCGAATGCCGTCGTCGCGTAGCGGGTCATGACCGGCGACGCCGATGTAGGCCGGTGGCAGGCCGCCCAGGTGTTTCGCCCGCCCCGGTGCCATGCCCGGCGGTGGGTCGGCCAGGTCGACTTCGCCTGCGTAGCAACGGGAGAACGCGGCGACGGCCTTGGTGTCGAGGATCGGCGCGGCGGCGTTTTCGGTGAAGGACGGCAGCGACGCGTCCCACAGCGTCGCCGGATACCACAACAGCTGGAACGCGATCGGTGAGCCGCCCCGATCGGCGTTGTCCCGGGTCAGTTGCGCCACCACCGCGGAGATGTTTCCGCCGGCCGAATCCCCGGCGACGGCCATCCGGGTGGTGTCGGCGCCGATCTCATGGGCGTGCTCGGCGACCCAGAGCGTTGCGGCCCAAGCATCTTCGACGGCGGCGGGATAGGGGTGCTCGGGCGCCAACCGGTAGTCGACGGATACCACGATGGCGTCGGCGCCCACCGCATGCTGGCGAGCCGTGCCGTCGTACGTATCGAGGTCGCCCACGACCCAGCCGCCGCCGTGGAAAAACAGCACGACCGGAGTCCCGGCGCCGTCTCCGGCATCGGTTGACGGCCAATAGATCCGGATTCCGATGGGGCCCGCCGGACCCGGGATGGCCCGGTCCTCGACCCGCAGCTCGGGGTGCAGCGGACGGCGCGGCAGGTCGCGGAACTGCTGCCGGGCCGCGGCGACACCATCGTCGGTTGTTAACCGGAACGGAACCGCATCCAGTACCTTCAGCAGAATGGGGTCGATACCGGGTTTCCCGTCGGCTGTGTTGCGCAAGCTGGGCATGGAAGTACCGTACGCACCCCGCCTGGTGTCCGGCGCCTGGGTGCTGGCCGGCTGGGCGGGTATCGGCTACGGCGTTTACTTGACCGTGCTCGCGTTGCGCGCCCCCCCGGGAACACAATTGACCGGGCACTGGCTTCTGCAGCCGCCGTTCAAGGCATCGATGGCGTTGTTGCTGACCGTCGCCGCGGTGGCGCACCCCATCGTCCGCGAGCGGCGGTGGTTGATGCCGGCGCTACTGCTGTCCGCCGTTGGCGACTTTCTGTTGGCGATCCCGTGGTCGTCGATGTCATTCGGCCTGGGGCTGTCGGCATTCCTGTTGGCGCACTTGTGTTTTCTGGCCGCCCTGGTCCCGCTGGTCCAGCCGACTCGGGTGCGCCTGGCCGGCGTCGCCTTGATGTGCTTGGCATCCGTGTCGTTGTTGGCATGGTTCTGGCCGCACCTGGCCCGTGACAAGCTGACGATTCCGGTGACGGCCTACATCGTCGTGCTGACCGCAATGGTGTGCATCGCGCTGCTGGCGGAGCTGCCGACGATCTGGACCGCTGTGGGGGCCGTGTGTTTTGCGGTATCCGACACGATGATCGCCATCGGCCGATTCATCCTGTACAACGACGCACTGGCGGTACCGATCTGGTGGTTGTACGCCGCGGCCCAGATCCTGATCACGGCCGGATTCTTCTTCGGTCGAGAGGCACCCGACTACGAACTCGACTACGACGCCGACTACGACGCCGACTACGACGCCGACTACGACGCAGAGTACGAAGCCGACTACGACGCAGAGTACGAAGCTGAGTCCGACGAAGAATAGTTGTCGGTCCTCGGCCCTATGACGGCCCTATGACCCGGACCGGCGGCACACGCACTCCCGTCGAGGTGGAACCGATCGCCCGAGTGCTGCCGATGATGTCAGTGCCGCACCTCGACCGCGAGTTCGACTACCTGGTGTCGGCCGAGCAGTCCGACGATGCCCAGCCCGGGGTGCGGGTGCGGGTGCGGTTCCATGGCCGGCTGGTCGACGGGTATTTGCTGGAACGCCGCAACGACACCGATCACCCCGGCAAGCTGGGCTGGCTCGATCGCGTCGTGTCGGCCGAACCGGTGCTCACCGCGGAAATCCGGCGATTGGCCGACGCGGTGGCGGCCCGCTACGCCGGGACCCGGCCCGATGTCCTGCGGCTGGCGATCCCGCCGCGGCACGCCAGGGTGGAGCGCGAAGCGACGGCGCCGCTCAGGCCGCCCGATCCATTGACTCCGGCGCCCGTCGACCCGTCGGCCTGGGAAGTCTACGGCCGCGGCGGGCAGTTCCTGGCCGCCCTGGCCGAGTCCCGTGCCGCCCGGGCCGTCTGGCAGGCGCTGGCGGGGGAACCGTGGCCGGACCGATTCGCCGAGGCCGCCGCGCAAACCATCCGGGCGGGACGGGCGGTACTGGCGATCGTGCCCGACCAGCGAGATGTCAACGCGCTGCTGCGGGCCGCCACGGCCCGGGTCGACGAGGGCAGCGTGGTGGCCCTTTCGGCGGGGCTCGGGCCGGCCGCGCGCTACCGGCGTTGGCTCGCGGCGCTGCGCGGCACCGCGCGGTTGGTCATCGGCACCCGCAGCGCGGTGTTCGCGCCGCTGAGCGACCTGGGGCTGGTCATGGTGTGGGCCGACGCCGACGACACCCTGGCCGAGCCCCGGGCGCCCTACCCGCATGCCCGGGAAGTGGCCATGCTGCGCGCGCACCAGGCGCGATGCGCGGCGCTGATCGGTGGCTACGCGCGAACCACCGAGGCCCACGCCTTGGTGCGCAGCGGATGGGCGCACGACATAGTCGCGGCTCGGCCGGTGGTGCGTGCCCGCACCCCGCGGGTGATCGCCCTCGACGACAGCGGCTACGCCGACGAACGCGACCCGGCGGCGCGCACCGCGCGCATCCCGTCCATCGCGCTGCGGGCGGCCCGCTCGTCGCTGGAGGCCGGCGCACCGGTGCTGGTGCAGGTGCCCCGGCGCGGATATATCCCGTCGCTGGCGTGCGGGCGCTGCCGCGCCATCGCCCGCTGCCGGCACTGCACGGGACCGCTGTCGCTGCAAGAGCAAGGCGCCGGGGATGGGCTGGCGCGGGGCGCCGTGTGCCGCTGGTGCGGCCGGGCCGAGCCAGCGGTGCGGTGCGCGCGTTGCGGATCGGACGCGGTACGTGCGGTGGTCGTCGGGGCCCGGCGGACGGCCGAAGAGCTCGGCCGCGCATTCGCCGGTACGCCGGTCATCACCTCGGCCGGCGACGCGATCGTGGCGGAGGTCGCCGCCCACCCGGCCCTGGTGGTCGCCACTCCCGGTGCCGAACCCCGCGCAGCGGACGGCTACGGCGCGGCGCTGCTACTGGATACCTGGGCGCTGCTGGGCCGGCAGGATCTGCGCGCCGCCGAGGACGCCCTGTGGCGCTGGATGAGCGCCGCCGCGTTGGTGCGTGCCCGCGGCGACGGCGGTGTGGTGATGGTGGTCGCCGAATCGTCCATCCCGACAGTGCAATCGCTGATCCGCTGGGACCCGGTCGGTCACGCGGAGGCCGAACTGACGGCGCGAACCGAAGTCGGCCTGCCGCCCAGTGTGCACATGGCGGCCTTGGATGGAACGGCCGGCGCCGTGGCGGCGCTGCTCGACGAAGCCCGGCTGCCCGACCATGACACTATTCGTGCCGACCTGCTCGGCCCGGTGGAGCTGCCGTCGGGCGTGCGCCGACCGGCCGGAATCCCCGCCGGCGTACCGGTGACCAGAATGCTGGTGCGGGTCCGCCGCGAGCAGGGCCTGGCGCTGGCCGCGAGCCTGCGACGCGGCGTCGGTGTGCTCAGCGCACGTCAAGCCCACGAGCCGGTCCGGGTGCAGATCGACCCGTTGCACATCGGTTAACCCCTGCCGAATCGTGCCTGTGGCGATAGTGCGTATCAGAAATAATTGCTGAATTCGATATTGAAGGGCTATCACACTTTGCTACTCTTTACCCCCGCCGGTGGTCCGATAGAGGACCAAAAGGCCTGGAGAAGAGGCGCGATGGCATCGGACAAAGCGACGTCGGCTGACGAGTCGGTGGATGCGATCGCCGACGCGCTGCTGACGTCTTCCCGGTTGCTGATGGCCATTTCGGCTCGCTCGATCGGGCAGGTGGACGAGACGATCACCATTCCGCAGTTCCGGACCCTGGTGATCCTGTCGAACCGGGGCGCGATCAACCTGGCCACGCTGGCCGGTCTGCTCGGCGTGCAACCTTCGGCCACCGGCCGGATGGTCGACCGGCTCGTGGCCGCCGGGCTGATCGACCGCCTGCCGCACCCGACTTCTCGGCGCGAACTGCTCGCCGCGCTGACCAAGCGTGGCCGCGAGGTGGTTCGGCGGGTCACCGCCTACCGGCGTGCCGAGATCGCCACCATCGTGGAGAAGATGCCGCCGCCGGAGCGCCACGGGTTGGTGCGGGCCCTGAAGGCGTTCACCGCCGCCGGCGGCGAGCCCGACGTCCAGCTGGACGCGGAGATCTTGTAGGCGTCACAGCCGGACTCATCGCTTGTCTGCGACGAGCAGTAGGTACTCCCATTGCATGGTGCCGTCGGCGAGGTATTCGTGCGTTAGTTCGACGAGCTGGGCGTCGAGCTCGGCGGCCAGCATCCTGTTGTGGCCAATGTTCGCGTAGGCCTCGATCGTCGGGCCGTAGTGATTCTTGAAGTAGGTGTGCACGGCCTCGGCGCTGTCGAACCGGTTGACCTCCAACATGCCGCGCTGCGTTTCGACGCCGCGGATCCGGTCCCCCAATAGCGCCCGGACGTAGGCCTCTCGTCCCCACAATGCTGCCGGGGGTGCAGCTGGCGACAGGCTTGGCCGGTATGGCCTGATAGCGGCCAGCATCCGGCCGAAGAACCCTTCCGCGGTCCAGCTGATCACGCCGAGCGTCCCGCCCGGCTTGCACACGCGAACAAGTTCATTCGCGGCGCGCTGATGGTCGGGCGCGAACATCACGCCGATCGCCGACATCACGACGTCGAATTCGCCGTTGCCGAACGGAAGTGCGTGCGCGTTGGCTTCCCGGTAGTCGAGTGTCACCCCCTGCTCTGCGGCTCTCGCCTGAGACCTCAGCAGCAAGTCCGGCGTGAGGTCGGTGGAGACGACTTCGGCGCCCGTCTTGGCGGCGGGAAGCGAGATATTGCCCGAGCCGGCGGCGACATCGAGAACCCGCATGCCCGGTCCGATACCTGTGGTGGCGACCAGGATCGGGCCGAGCGGGGCCATCACCTGCTCGGCCATTAGGGCGTAGTCGCCCAGCGCCCATATCGCCCGATGTGTGGTAGCGAGCGTGTGGTCGTCGCGGATGGTGGTGCCGAGCGTCATCAAACCTCCTGGGGAGCGGGGAAAGGGCGGCATACTCGACCTCGTCGTCGATAGCGGCGTCGCGGGAGCGATTCGACCATGCCCAATAGAAATAGTAGGTATCAACAACAATATATGTAGGCCACATTGGCGTTAGCTGAACGCAGGGTGAAAGCCCGCTGAGAGCGCCGATGGGGGAGAGGAGTGGCCGCTTCCTAGACTTGTGCCCGTGCGTCTCGTCTTCGCCGGCACCCCCGAACCCGCGCTGCCCGCGCTACGCCGCCTCATCGACTCACCCGAACACGACGTGATCGCCGTGCTGACCCGACCCGACGCCGCCGTCGGCCGTCACCGCAAGCCGGAGCCATCGCCGGTGGCCCGCGAAGCGCTCGAGCGCGGCATTCCGTTGCTGCGCCCGGCGCGGCCCAATTCGCCGGAGTTCGTCGCGGAACTGTCTGAGTTGGCACCGCAGTGTTGCGCGGTCGTGGCCTACGGCGCGCTGCTGCGCGACGACCTGCTCGCGGTGCCCCCGCAAGGCTGGATCAACCTGCACTTCTCGCTGCTTGCCCGCTTGGCGCGGCGCGGCACCGGTGCAGGCCGCGATCGCCGCGGGGGACACGGTCACCGGGGCGACCACCTTTCAAATCGAGCCGAGCCTGGACTCCGGACCGGTGTACGGGATCGTCACCGAGACGATCCGTCCGACCGACACCGCGGGGGATCTGCTTGAGCGACTTGCCCTTTCGGGTGCGGCGCTGCTGTCGGCCACGCTGGACGGCATCGCCGATAGTTCGCTGACGCCGCGACCGCAACCGGCCGACGGAGTCAGCATCGCGCCGAAGATCACCGTAGAGCAGGCCCGGGTGCGTTGGGGCCTGCCGGCATCGGTGGTGGAACGCCGGATCCGCGCCGTCACACCCAACCCGGGCGCCTGGACCCTCATCGGTGACCTGCGAGTCAAGGTCGGACCGGTGCACGTCGACCCGGTGCCGCTAAAACCGCTGGGGCCGGGCGATATTCACGTAGACCGCCACAGCGTGTGCATCGGCACCGGCTCGGAACCGGTGCGGCTGGGCCAGATCCAGCCGCCCGGAAAGAAATTCATGAACGCCGTCGACTGGGCGCGAGGCGCCCGGCTCGACCCCGCCGCACGGGCATCATGAGTTCCCGGAAGCGGCGCCGGCCGCTTGATCCCGGGCGTGCCGCCGCGTTCGAGGTGCTGCGCGCCGTCAGTGAGCGCGATGCGTATGCGAACCTGGCCCTGCCCGCGTTGCTGCGCGCACGCGGAATCGGCGGCCGCGACGCCGCTTTCGCCACCGAGCTGACCTATGGCACCTGCCGCACCCGGGGCCTGCTCGACGCGGTCATCGCCGCGGCCGCCGGACGCTCACCGGAATCCATCAACCCGGTGCTGCTCGACCTGCTGCGGCTCGGCACCTACCAGCTGTTACGCACCCGGGTGGACACGTACGCCGCGGTGTCCACCACGGTCGAACAGGCCGGACTCGAATTCGACTCGGCGCGAGCGGGTTTCGTCAACGGCGTGCTGCGAACCATCGCCGGCCGAGACGAGAAGTCCTGGGTCGACGAGCTGGCCCCCGACCCGGCGCGGGATCCGATAGGCCATGCCGCGTTCGTGCACGCACACCCGCGCTGGATCGCCCAGGCCTTCGCCGATGCGCTGGGCGCGGCCGCGACGGAACTCGACGCGGCGCTGGCCAGCGACGACGAACGGCCTCAGGTGCACCTGGCGGCGCGCCCGGGAGCGCTGACGGCCGCGGAGCTGGCCGAAGCGGTGGGCGGCACCGTGGGCCGCTATTCGCCGCATGCCGTGTACCTGCCGGGCGGGGATCCGGGACGGCTGGCGCCGGTGCGCGACGGCGCCGCGCTGGTCCAGGACGAGGGCAGCCAGCTGGTGGCCCGCGCGCTGACGCTCGCACCGGTCGACGGCGACACCGGACGGTGGCTGGACCTGTGCGCCGGGCCGGGCGGCAAGACCGCGCTGCTGGCCGCGCTGGGCGCCGATTCCGGGGCTCGGGTCACGGCGGTGGAGCCGTCGCCCCGGCGCGCGGACCTGGTGGCCGAGAACACCCGCGGGCTGCCGGTCGACGTGCTGCGGGTCGACGGGCGGGAAACCGGTCTCGAACCCGGCTTCGACCGGGTGCTCGTGGACGCGCCCTGCACCGGACTGGGCGCATTGCGCCGTCGGCCCGAGGCGCGTTGGCGACGCCAGCCGTCGGACGTGCCGGTGCTGGCCAAGCTGCAACGCGAGCTGCTGGCGGCCGCCATCGCGCTGACCCGCCCCGGCGGTGTGGTGCTGTACGCGACCTGTTCGCCGCACCTCACCGAAACCATTGGGGTGGTCGGCGACGCGCTGCGCCGTCATCCGGTGTCCGCGCTCGACGCGCGGCCGCTTTTGCAGCCCTTGAACAAGGAATCTGCTGAGGGTCTGGGCGAGGGCCCGTACGCGCAGCTGTGGCCGCACCGGCACGGCACCGACGCGATGTTCGTTGCCGCGCTGCGCGCCTGAAGTGAGGTTGGCCGTTGGGCTGCGTAGTCTGGCGCTCATGCCTCGCAGTAACGGGGGACCTCTGATCGCCCCGTCGATCCTTGCCGCCGATTTCGCCCGCCTGGCCGATGAGGCCGCCGCCGTGACCGGTGCCGACTGGTTGCACATCGATGTGATGGACAACCACTTCGTGCCGAATCTGACCATCGGCCTGCCCGTGGTGGAGAGCCTGCTGGCCGTTTCCAAGATCCCGATGGATTGCCATTTGATGATCGAGGACCCCGACCGCTGGGCGCCCCCGTACGCCGAAGCGGGCGCCTACAACGTCACCTTCCACGCCGAGGCCACCGACAATCCGATCGGGGTCGCCCGCGATATCCGCGCCGCCGGCGCCAAAGCGGGCATCAGCGTGAAACCGGGCACCCCGCTGGAGCCATACCTGGAAATCCTGCCGCACTTCGACACGTTCCTCGTCATGTCGGTAGAGCCCGGCTTCGGCGGCCAGAGCTTCATCCCCGAGGTGCTCGGGAAGGTGCGTACCGTGCGCAAGCTGATCGACGCGGGGGAGCTGACGATCCTGGTCGAGATCGACGGCGGCATCAACGAGGACACCATCGAAGCGGCCGCCGAAGCCGGCGTCGACTGCTTTGTCGCCGGGTCGGCGGTTTACGGGGCGGATGACCCGGAGGCCGCGCTAGAGGGATTGCGCCAACAGGCCGCCGCCGCGTCACCGCGTCTGCGCGCATGAACCAGCCCGCAAACCAGCCCCAGTCGGTTAAGAACCTCGACGACGCGATGCGCCTGGCGATCGAACACTCCTACCAGGTCAAGGGCAACACATATCCAAATCCGCCGGTCGGATGCGTCATTGTCGACAACGAAGGCCGGGTCGTGGGTGTCGGCGCCACCGAGCCCGCCGGCGGCGACCACGCAGAGATCTTGGCCCTGCGGCGGGCGGGCGGCCTGGCGGCCGGCGGCATCGCCGTGATCACTCTTGAGCCGTGCAACCACTACGGCAAGACGCCGCCGTGCGTGAATGCCCTGGTCGAGGCCAGAGTATCGGCGGTGGCCTACGGCGTCGCCGACCCGAACGCGATCGCGGGCGGCGGCGCGGGGCGGTTGCAGGCGGCGGGCATTCAAGTTCGGTCCGGCGTGCTGGCCGCTGAGGTGGCGGCCGGACCGCTGCGCGAGTGGCTGCACAAAGTACGGACCGGGCTGCCGCACGTGACATGGAAGTACGCCAGCAGCATCGACGGTCGCAGCGCCGCCGCGGACGGCACCAGCCAATGGATCTCCAGCGACGCGTCGCGATTGGACGTGCATCGTCGCCGCGCCATCGCCGACGTGATCGTGGTCGGTACCGGCACCGTGCTGGCCGACGATCCGGCGTTGACCGCCCGGCTGGCCGACGGCTCGCTGGCGGCGCGGCAACCGCTGCGCGTGGTGGTCGGCATGCGCGAAATACCTTCAGAAGCAAAGGTTCTCAACGATGATTCGCGCACCATGGTGATTCGTACGCACGATCCCATGGAGGTGATCAAGGCGGTTTCGGACCGCACGGATGTGCTACTGGAGGGTGGTCCCACCCTCGCCGGTGCCTTCTTGCGGGCCGGGGCGATCAACCGCGTCCTTGCCTACGTCTCGCCCATCTTGCTCGGCGGCCCCGTCGCGGCGGTCGACGATGTCGGGGTGCCCACCATGGCGCGGGCGTTGCGCTGGCAGTTCGACGGGATTGACCGGGCCGGCCCCGATCTGGTGCTCAGCCTGGTGCCGCACGGCGGCTAGCCAGCCGCTCAGTGAGTGGGGGCGACGTTTGTTGCGGCCAGCTGCTCGGGAACTTCCGGTTCTTCGGCGTGTTCCTTGCGGCCACCGATCAGCAGACCCAGTAGCGCTCCCACCACACAAATGCCGACGGTGATTTCGAAGATGTCGCCGTACATCTGGGCGAACGCCTTCAGGTACAGCGTTGCCTGGGCGGCCACGCGTTCCATCAGGGTGGCGTCGGGAGGGATAGCGGCCGACAACCCCGCCAGGATCTGGTTGAACCGGTACAACCCCCAGGCGCTCAGCGCCGCTATGCCGATCAACATGCCGGTCATCCGGGCCACCACCACCGCCGCTGAGGCGATGCCGTGCTGCGCCGAAGGGACAACCCGCAGGGCGGCCGACGTCAATGGCCCGATCACCAGACCGAGACCCAGCCCCGCCACCATTAAGTCGGTGCGCATCGTGGGCACGGTGAACAACCCAAAGATGTTGTGCCGGTGGTCCATCACGTCTTGCCGCCAGTAGTGAATCAGCCAATAACCGTAGGCGGCGATAAGCATTCCAATGAAGGTCATCGTGCGGTCGCCGACCCGGGTGGCTATCCACCCGCCCAGCAGCGCCCCGACCGGCAGGCCGATCAGGAAAAACAGCAGCATTCCGGCCGCTTCGTTTTGGCTCTTTTGCAGCACGCCCTGCCCGAACAGTTCCACGTCGACGAGGGTCACCATCAGTGCCGCGCCCGCGGTCACCGATGTGCCCAGCGCGGCGAGGAAGGGCCGGAAGTGCACCCCGGCCGGCTCGATCAGCCGGGTGCGCGAGAAGCGTTCCCAGATCACGAACGCCACCGCCACGACGATCGCCCCGATCACCAATGGCAAGCCGTAGCTCGGCAGCACCTGCTTGCCGTCGGGTGCGGGGTTGTAGAGGCCGATCACCGCAAGGCCCAGCGCGACGGCAAGCAGCACACCGCCGACCAGGTCGATCCTCTCCGGCTGGTCGGTGCGTGCCTTCGAAGGCAGGCTGAACTGGATCATCACCATGGCGATCAAGGTCAGCGGCACGTTGATCCAGAAGACGTATCGCCAGTCGTGGAACAGGAAGACGATGAAGATCCCGTACAGCGGGCCCAGCACGCTGCCGAGCTCCTGCGCGGCCCCGATGCCGCCCAGCACGCCGGCGCGGTTGCGTTGCGACCACAAGTCGGCGCCCAGGGCGAGTGTGACGGGCAACAACGCCCCGCTGGCGACACCCTGGATGGTGCGGCCGGCGATCAGCATGTGGAAATCGCCCCAATGCCCGGCCAGCGCGGTGACTATCGAGCCGGCCATGAACAGGGTCAGGCTGGCCTGCAACAGCAGCTTGCGGCCGAACCGGTCGGAGGCCCTGCCCAGCAGCGGCATGGCGGCGATGTAGCCCAGCAGGTACATCGTGACGATCCAGGTGATCCGCTGCAGTTGGTTAATCGGGATCCCGACGTCGTGCATGATGTCGCGCATGATGGTGACCACGACGTACGTGTCGAGGGCGCCCAGCAGCACCGCGAGGCTGCCCGCGCTGATCGCGACTCGGCGACCTGCCTGCGCGGTCATTGGCTCACCGGGGGCTTCGTGACATTGACCGCCTCGCCCCAATTGGACATGGTCATCTGGACCGCATTCCCCGAGCTCTTCTGCAGGTTGGCCTGCACCAGCTGGTGGTCACCGGTCTCCTGGATCCACACCGTGGAGGGCACCGGCCCGGACGCGCTGAACGGCGGCGCGATCTTGTTCACCGCGTCCGCCGTGACATTTCCACTGATTTTGATCGTGGTCTGCCCGTTGATGGTCTCGCGGCCCTCGGCCTTGGCGTTGCTGAAATTCGCCAGCGCGTTGGCCAGGCCGGTATCCGGGTTCAGGATCACCGAGACGTCGTAGATGTCGGAGGCTTTACCGAAATCACTCCATTTGTTCGGCGTGAGGGTGGCGTACAGGTTGCCGTCGACGACCACGAAGTCGGCTTGGATGTCAGCCCCCCCGAGTGTGAGCGTCGTGTTGCCCGACGCGGCGGTGGCCGGCGCGGTGGTGAGGTCGCCGGTCAGCACCTTGATGGGCATTCCCGGAACCTTGCCGGTCACCGTTAGCACGAGATGGGCGCTCTTGACGTTCTTGGTGGTGTCGGTCGATTGCTTGATCAGTGTGGTGGCGTCGGGTAGTGGCCCGCCGCTGTCCTTGGAGCCCGACGAACATCCGGCGATCAAAGCGGTGGTGAGGCTCAGGACAGCAAGGAAGGCCCATAGACGGCGGGGGGTTTGCATACCCTGCATCGTAGAGGGTGCGGTTGACCGGCTCTGCGAACGTGCGGCGCGGGTTCGCGCGTCGGCGAATTAGCCTGGTGGGATGTTCACCGGAATTGTCGAGGAACTCGGAGAGGTAACCGGCCGGGATCTCCTCGCCGATGCGGCACGCCTGACCATTCGCGGACCCGTCGTGACCGAAGACGCCGGCCACGGCGATTCGATTGCCGTCAACGGCGTGTGCTTGACGGTCGTCGACCTGCTGCCGGACGGCCAATTCACCGCCGACGTGATGGCCGAGACCCTGAACCGGTCCAGCCTGGGCCAATTGCAGGTCGGCAGCCGCGTGAATCTGGAGCGTGCCGCGGCCGTCAACAGCCGGCTCGGCGGGCACATCGTGCAGGGCCACGTCGACGGCACCGGCCGGGTGGTGGCCCGCTCACCCTCCGAGCATTGGGAGGTGGTGCGGATCGAGGCTCCCGCGGCGGTGGCCCGCTATGTGGTCGAGAAGGGGTCGATCACCGTCGACGGGATTTCCCTGACGGTCTCCGGGCTGGGCGCCCAACCGCACGACTGGTTCGAGGTCTCGCTGATCCCGACGACGCGGGAACTCACCACCCTCGGGCGGGCCCCGGTCGGAACGCAGGTGAACCTCGAAGTCGACGTCATCGCCAAATATGTTGAGCGGCTTATGGAGACGCCCCGGAGCTCGTAGCCGAAAGCAGGCCACCAACAGCGGGGGGTGATGTCCGCCGCGGCGGCCTGCCTTCAGGTCAGTTGTTGACGTTGGATTTGTGCGCGTTTAGAGCGGGACCCAGATTCCGTTGTTCCAGAATCCCCAGTTGTTCTGGCCGTTGTCCCATACGACGCGGGCCCAAGGCGCCCACGGCGGCGGCGGGGGCATCGGCCGCGCCCACGGCGGGGGCGCACCATAGCCGGCGGGGCCACCGTAGTTGTCGTCCCAGTCACGGCAGCTGTTCCAGTTCTGGTAAGGGCCCCAGCCCTGGTCCCATTGGTCACCCGGGCACCAGTGGTGGTGATACGCGGGTGCCGGAGGGGGCGCCGCCTGGGCAGTGCCCGCGGTCAGGCCAAGCGCGCCAGCGGCCATGCCGCCGGCCGCCAGGGCGCCGGTACACAGGCGAAGCCATGGTGTCGTTTGCTTCTTGTCGTTGGTGTTCATGCTTGCGGAATTCCCCTTGCGAATGAGCCCAAAACACCTTGCAAAGTTTCGCCCGTGCCTCAACCACCGCGTCTTCCCTGTTCAGGCGCACCTTCGCGCGGTCCATAATCGCGCGTTTTCAACGATTAAGTTGACGCGTGCGTTATATACGCCAGCACCCTGATCAGTGGGGCGCACCGGTGAACCCGTCCGCCGGAAAAGCCGTGGCAATAACGGCCCCGCCTCGGTGGTTCATACTGAATGCGACACTTGGACTTCCCACCTGGGCCCGCACGACAGCAAGGCAGAGAGATGACGAGGTTGGACTCCGTCGAGAGGGCGGTTGCCGACATTGCGGCCGGGAAGGCCGTCGTCGTCATCGACGACGAGGAGCGGGAGAACGAAGGCGACCTGATCTTCGCCGCCGAAAAGGCGACGCCGGAGATGGTGGCCTTCATGGTCCGCTACACCTCGGGTTATCTGTGCGTGCCGCTGGACGGCGCGATCTGCGACCGGCTGGGGCTACTGCCGATGTACGCGGTCAACCAGGACAAGCACGGGACCGCCTACACCGTCACCGTTGACGCGAGAAAAGGTGTAGGAACCGGGATTTCGGCTTCCGACCGGGCCACCACGATGCGGTTACTGGCTGACCCCAACAGCGTTGCCGAAGATTTCAGCCGCCCCGGTCACGTGGTTCCGTTGCGCGCCAAGGACGGTGGCGTGTTGCGGCGGCCCGGCCACACCGAGGCCGCCGTCGACCTCGCGCGGATGGCGGGGCTGCAACCCGCGGGCGCGATCTGCGAGATCGTCAGCCAGAAGGACGAAGGCTCGATGGCCGAGACCGACGAATTGCGGGTCTTCGCCGACGAGCACGATCTTGCCCTGATCACCATCGCCGACCTGATCGAATGGCGACGCAAACACGAGAAGCACATCGAGCGGATCGCCGAAGCCCGGATCCCGACTCGGCACGGGGAGTTTCGCGCCATCGGATACGCCAGCATCTACGAGGACGTCGAACACGTGGCGCTGGTTCGTGGCGATATCGCGGGGCCCAACGCCGAAGGCGACGATGTGTTGGTCCGCGTGCACTCCGAGTGCTTGACGGGTGACGTGTTCGGTTCGCGTCGCTGCGACTGCGGCCCCCAACTGGACGCCGCAATGGCGATGGTCGCGCGAGAAGGGCGCGGCGTGGTGTTGTACATGCGCGGCCACGAGGGCCGCGGCATCGGCCTGATGCACAAACTGCAGGCTTACCAGCTGCAGGATGCCGGCGAGGACACAGTCGACGCCAATCTCAAGCTCGGATTGCCAGCGGACGCAAGGGATTACGGAATCGGCGCGCAGATCCTCGTCGATCTGGGGGTCCGCTCGATGCGGCTGCTGACCAACAACCCGGCCAAGCGGGTCGGGCTGGACGGATACGGACTGCACATCATCGAGCGGGTGCCACTTCCGGTGCGGGCCAACGCGGAGAACATCCGCTACCTGATGACCAAACGCGACAGAATGGGTCACGACCTGGCCGGGCTGGACGACTTTCACGAATCCGTCCATTTGCCGGGTGAATTCGGCGGTGCTCTGTGAGCGGTGGCGCCGGCGTGCCGGAGATACCGGCACTCGACGCGTCGGGTCTGCGGCTCGGCATCGTCGCGAGCACCTGGCACAGCAAAATCTGCGATGCGCTCCTGGCCGGTGCCCGCAAGGTCGTTGCCGACTCGGGCATCGCGGACCCGACGGTGGTCCGCGTGCTCGGTGCGATCGAGATTCCGGTGGTGGCACAGCAGCTCGCGAGCAACCACGATGCGGTCGTCGCCTTGGGCGTCGTAATCCGCGGTGAGACACCGCATTTCGACTATGTATGCGATGCTGTAACGCAGGGGCTGACCCGGGTCTCGCTGGACGCTTCGACGCCGATTGGGAACGGGCTGTTGACCACGAACACCGAGGAGCAGGCGCTGGCCCGGGCCGGACTACCGACATCGGCCGAGGACAAAGGGGCCCAGGCCGCCGGGGCGGCCCTCACCGCGGCGCTGACCCTGCGTGACCTGCGCGCTCGGTCGTGACTCCGCCGCCGGACGGCGAAGTCTGGGATGTCGAACTGCGTCCCCACCGGTCGCCGCCATTCATTTATGTCGCAGCGTTTCTGATCGCGGCAGCGCACATCGTCGTCGGCTTGCTGCTCAAGATCAAATCCAGCGGGGTGATCTTCCACACCTCCGACCAGGTGGCGATCGCCGTTCTGGGTCTGGTGATCGCCGGCGCCGTGCTGTTGTTCGCGCGACCCCGGCTGCGGGTGGGGCCGGCCGGGCTGTCGGTGCGAAATCTCGTGGGCGACAGGCTGGTTCGATGGTCGGAAGTGGTCGGTGTGTCGTTCCCGGCCGGTAGCCGCTGGGCGCGAATCGACCTGCCCGACGATGAGTACATCCCCCTGATGGCGATCCAGGCCGTCGACAAGGAACGCGCCGTGGACGCGATGGACACCGTGCGGTCGTTGCTGGCCCGATACCGGCCGGACCTGCGCACGAGCTGAGCGCGCTACGATCGCCAAGTGTTACGGCATGTGTGGGCTGCCGGCGCCTTGGTGATCGCCGCGGTGCTGCTGAGTGCTTGCGCCACATCGGTGACGGGTCGGGCGATTCGGGCTTCCGGTCAGCCGTCGTCGGGGGGTTCGGCGCCCGCTCGCGCGGCGATCCGGCGCGTGACCTGCTGTTGCAGGACGGGGACGCCACCCCTCTGGGGCGGGTGACCGCGACGCCGGTGGGCGATAGCTACTTCGTCAGCGCTCGGCCGCCGGAATGCTCGGCGGCGCTGCTGTTCAAGGGTTCGCCGCTGCTGCCCGCCGGCCAATCGGATTACGCCGAGTCCGGCTACCGTGTCAGCGGCCCGGCGCTTTATGCCGAGTCGGTCGATGTCTACGACAACGCCCTGAAGACCCGCGAGGTGATCTCGAACGGCTTCGCCGCCGTTTCGCAGTGCCACGGCGACGCCGTCGGTGTGGCACCCGTCGGGCAGTCTCGGCCGATGCGGCTCAGCTTCTTCGGCACGACCGACGACGGTGTCTTGGTATGGACCATGACCCATCCGGATTGGACGTGCGACTACGGGCTGGCGGTGCTCCCACGGGTGGCTTTGATGCTGTCGGCGTGCGACGCCAAGCCCGGATTCCCGATGAAGGACTGGGCGGCGAAACGACGCGCGCAGATCGACCGCCGGACCGCCTGACGACGCCACCGGCCGGGTGGCTCGGTGTCAGTGGCGCCAACTTTTTCGGCGCGGCAAGGGGTGAAAACGTTGTGGAAACGCCGAATGCCGGGCGGGAGCCGGCGTACGTTTTCCGATGCTTTTCAGATACGGCCAGCTAACTTTCCGGCGACTTACGCAACAGGTGCCACATCAGGCCACCGGCGGCTAAGGCGGGGCAGATGACCAGTGCGGCGAGCAAGAACTGCAGGCCGATGATGGGGAACTCGTAATAGATCGTGTGGAGTGAACTGGCACCGTTGACGCACCAGAAGTACGAACTCGTACCCCACCGGCCCGGCTGGTACGTATATTGCGACATGCTTTCCGCCAGGTGGTACCCGCCGTCGCATACGATCCCACTCGTCCAAAGCACACTCGACGGGAAAAATACCGTCGAAAAAACGGCCACCATGAAGCTCACAAAAAGACCGACCAGAAGAGGACCGACCCAGTACGCGTTGCCGATTCCCAGCACCTTGCGCCCCCCAGCGCCGTTGGCGGCCTGCGCCTCTGCGACCTGACGGCCCACGATGCGCTGTTGCTCGGCAAGCTGACGGTCCAGCTCAGCGACGCGCTTCTGCTCGGCCAATTGACGTTCCAGCTCGGTGACCCGCTTCTCGAGGTCTCCCTGGTCCATCAGCAAATGGTGTCACCCGAAAGCCGCGGCTGCGCAGGAAATCGCGCACGCCTGCCCGTGCGAGTGTCCGGTGCCACCATGTGATCAAGGCCTGGCGTGATAAACAGCTGCCCGACGGCACGGTGATCTGGGATCTTCCCGATCGGACCGGCCTCGCACCACGCGCTCCCGACGAGCCACCGCCGCTGTAGCGACTACTAGCCTGGGTATGTGCCAGATCCCGCAACGTATCGCCCCGCGCCCGGATCCATTCCGGTCGAGCCGGGCGTCTACCGATTCCGGGACCCGCACGGGCGAGTCATTTACGTCGGCAAGGCCAAGAGCCTGCGCAGCAGGCTGACGTCGTACTTCGCCGACGTCGCCGGCCTGCACCCGCGAACCCGGCAGATGGTGACCACCGCGGCCAAGGTCGAGTGGACGGTGGTCAACACCGAAGTCGAGGCGTTGCAGCTGGAATACAACTGGATCAAGGAATTCGATCCGCGCTTCAACGTCCGCTACCGCGACGACAAGTCCTACCCGGTGCTGGCCGTCACCCTCAACGAGGAGTTTCCGCGGCTGATGGTCTATCGCGGCCCGCGGCGCAAGGGCGTGCGCTATTTCGGGCCGTACTCACACGCGTGGGCAATCCGCGAAACGCTGGATCTGCTCACCCGGGTGTTTCCGGCGCGAACGTGTTCGGCCGGAGTGTTCAAGCGGCACAAGCAGATCGACCGTCCGTGTCTGCTCGGCTACATCGACAAGTGCTCGGCGCCGTGCGTCGGCAGGGTCAGCGCCGAGCAGCATCGCCGAATCGTGGAAGACTTCTGCGACTTCCTGTCCGGCAAGACCGACCGGTTTGCCCGCGACCTGGAACAGCAGATGAACGCCGCGTCCAAGCAACTCGACTTCGAACGGGCCGCGCGGCTTCGTGACAACCTCGGCGCGCTGAAGCGGGCAATGGAGAAGCAGGCCGTGGTGCTCGGCGACGGCACCGACGCCGACGTCGTCGCCTTCGCCGACGACGAGCTGGAAGCGGCGGTGCAGGTGTTCCACGTCCGCGGCGGCCGGGTTCGCGGTCAGCGCGGCTGGATCGTCGAAAAGTCGGCGGATCCAGGTGATTCCGGCGAGGAGCAGTTGGTCGAGCAGTTCCTGACCCAGTTCTACGGTGAGCAGGCGGAGCTGGGTGGCGCGGCCGACGAATCCGCCAATCCGGTTCCCCGCGAGGTGCTGGTGCCGTGCCTGCCCTCCAACGCCGAAGAGTTGACCAGCTGGCTGTCCGGTCTGCGTGGCTCCCGAGTCGCCTTAAGAGTGCCGCGGCGCGGCGACAAGCGGGCGCTGGCCGAAACCGTGCAGCGCAATGCGAAAGAAGCGCTGCAGCAACACAAGCTGAAGCGGGCCGGCGACTTCAACGCCAGATCCGCTGCGCTGCAGAGCATTCAGGACGCCCTGGGCCTGGCCGACGCGCCGCTGCGCATCGAATGCGTCGACATCAGCCACGTGCAGGGCACCGATGTGGTGGCCTCGCTGGTGGTATTCGAGGACGGTCTGCCGCGCAAATCCGACTACCGGCACTTCGCGATCCGGGAGGCTGCCGGGCAGGGACGCTCCGACGACGTCGCCTCCATCGCCGAGGTGACTCGCCGCCGGTTCCTGCGGCACCTGAACGATCAGAGCGACCCGAATATGCTTGCCCCGGAGGGAAAGTCGCGCCGGTTCGCCTACCCGCCCAACCTGTATGTCGTCGACGGCGGCGCGCCGCAGGTCAACGCGGCCAGCGCCGCGCTCGACGAACTCGGCATCAGCGACGTCGCGGTGATCGGCCTGGCCAAGCGGCTGGAAGAGATATGGGTCCCGTCCGAGCCGGATCCGGTCATCATGCCGCGCAACAGCGAGGGGCTCTACCTGCTGCAGCGGATCCGCGACGAGGCGCATCGGTTCGCCATCACCTACCATCGCAGCAAGCGATCCAAGCGAATGACCGCCTCGGCGCTGGATTCGGTGCCAGGATTGGGGGAACATCGCCGCAAGGCGCTGGTAACCCATTTCGGATCGATCGCCCGCCTCAAGGAGGCCACTGTCGACCAGATCACCGCGGTTCCGGGTATCGGCTTGGCCACCGCCACGGCCGTCCTCGAGGCGCTGCGACCCGAGCAACCCGGAGCCCCGGAATGACGGGCCAAGGTGACGGCATGTTCACCGGCACCCACCCCGGTGACGGCGCGGCCGGCATCGACGTCGTTCTGGTGACGGGATTGTCGGGCGCCGGACGGGGTACTGCGGCCAAGGTGCTCGAGGACCTCGGCTGGTACGTGGCCGATAACCTGCCGCCCCAGTTGATCACCCGGATGGTCGATTTCGGGCTGGCCGCCGGGTCGCGGATCACCCAGCTGGCGGTGGTGATGGACGTGCGGTCGCGCGGGTTCACGGGTGATTTGGACTCGGTGCGCACCGAGCTGGCCACCCGCAATATCAGGCCGCGGGTGGTGTTCATGGAGGCATCCGACGACATGTTGGTGCGCCGCTACGAACAGAATCGCCGCAGCCACCCGCTGCAGGGCACGCAGACCCTGGCCGAGGGCATTGCCGCCGAGCGCAGGATGCTGGCTCCCGTCCGCGCCACCGCCGACCTGATCATTGACACGTCGACACTGTCGGTGCGGGGCCTGCGAGAAAGCATCGAGCGTGCGTTCGCGAGCAATACCGGCGCGTCGACCAGCGTCACCGTCGAGTCCTTCGGCTTCAAGTACGGCCTGCCGATGGACGCCGATATGGTGATGGACGTGCGGTTTCTGCCGAATCCGCACTGGGTCGACGATTTGCGTCCACTCACCGGTCAACATCCGGCGGTGCGTGACTACGTGTTGAGCCAGCCGGGCGCGGCCGAGTTTCTCGACGCTTACCATCGACTGCTAAACCTCGTTGTCGACGGCTACCGCCGGGAGGGCAAGCGCTATATGACAGTCGCCATCGGATGCACCGGTGGTAAGCATCGCAGCGTCGCTATCGCCGAGGCCTTGATGCAGCTGCTGGGGGGCAATGCGCAACTGGCGGTGCGGGTGCTGCACCGGGATCTGGGTCGCGAATGAGCGACGCGATAAGCCAGCCAACAAGCCACAGCATCGTCGCGCTGGGCGGCGGCCACGGCTTGTACGCGACGCTGTCGGCGGCGCGCCGGCTGACCCCCTACGTCACCGCCGTGGTCACGGTCGCCGATGACGGTGGGTCATCGGGCCGGCTGCGCAACGAACTGGATGTGATCCCGCCGGGCGATCTGCGAATGGCCTTGGCCGCGTTGGCATCCGACAGTCCGTACGGACGGCTGTGGGCGACCATCCTGCAGCACCGATTCGGCGGCAGCGGCGCCCTGGCCGGGCACCCGATCGGCAACCTGATGCTCGCCGGCCTCAACGAGGTGCTGGCCGATCCGGTCGCCGCCCTCGACGAGCTGGGACGCATCCTGGGCGTCAAGGGCAGGGTGTTGCCGATGTGCCCGATCGCGCTGCAGATCGAGGCCGATGTGTCGGGCCTCGAGGCCGACCCCCGGATGTTCCGGCTGATCCGCGGCCAGGTGGCGATCGCGACCACGCCGGGCAAGGTGCGGCGGGTGCGGCTGCTTCCGGACGACCCGCCGGCGACCCGGCAGGCCGTCGACGCCATCATGGCCGCCGACCTGGTGGTGTTGGGGCCCGGGTCGTGGTTCACCAGCGTGATCCCGCACGTGCTGGTGCCGGGGCTGGCGAGTGCGCTGCAAGCCACCACCGCCCGGCGGGCGCTGGTGCTCAACCTGGTGGCCGAGCCGGGGGAGACGGCCGGTTTCTCGGTCGAGCGTCATCTGCACGTGCTGGCCCAGCACGCACCGGGGTTCACCGTGAACGACATCATCATCGACGCCGAACGAGTGCCGGCTGAGCGGGAACGGGAGCAACTGCGCCGCACCGCAACACTGCTACAGGCCGAGGTCCACTTCGCCGACGTTTCCAGACCTGGTACACCTTTACATGACCCGGGCAGGCTCGCGGCGGCACTGGACGGGGTCCGAGTGGGCCACACCAGCCCGGGAGCCCCTTCCGACAGGACCACCGCAGAGCTTCGGGTCGACGGTGAGACGAGGGGTGACGACGCGTGGCGATGACGACCGAAGTCAAGGACGAACTGAGCCGCCTGGTGGTGAAATCGGTCAGTGCGCGTCGCGCGGAAGTCACGTCATTGCTCAGGTTCGCCGGCGGGTTGCACATCGTGGGCGGCCGGGTGGTCGTCGAGGCCGAGGTGGACCTGGGCAACATCGCGCGGCGACTGCGCAAGGACATCTTCGAGCTCTACGGATACAGCGCCGTCGTGCATGTGTTGTCGGCCAGCGGGATTCGCAAGAGCACCCGCTACGTGCTGCGGGTGGCCAACGACGGCGAGGCGCTGGCCCGGCAGACCGGCCTGCTCGACATGCGGGGGCGTCCGGTGCGCGGCCTGCCGGCCCAGGTCGTCGGCGGCAGCATCGCCGACGCCGAAGCCGCTTGGCGCGGGGCATTTTTGGCGCACGGATCGTTGACGGAGCCGGGACGTTCGTCGTCGTTGGAGGTCAGCTGCCCCGGACCGGAGGCCGCGCTGGCGCTGGTGGGCGCGGCACGGCGGCTCGGGGTCAGCGCCAAGGCCCGCGAGGTGCGCGGCGCCGACCGGGTGGTGGTGCGCGACGGCGAGGCGATCGGCGCCTTGCTGACCCGGATGGGCGCCCAGGACATCCGGCTCGTCTGGGAGGAGCGCCGGATGCGTCGCGAGGTCCGGGCGACGGCCAACCGGCTGGCCAATTTCGACGACGCCAATCTGCGCCGCTCGGCGCGCGCCGCGGTCGCGGCCGCGGCCCGGGTGGAGCGCGCGCTGGAGATCCTCGGCGACAGCGTCCCCGACCATCTGGCCTCGGCCGGGAAGCTGCGCGTCGAGCACCGGCAGGCTTCCCTGGAGGAGCTCGGCCGCCTCGCCGACCCCCCGATGACGAAAGACGCTGTGGCCGGCCGTATTCGGCGCTTGTTGTCCACGGCCGACCGCAAGGCGAAGGTCGAAGGCATCCCCGACACGGAGTCGGCCGTGACGCCCGACCTGCTGGAGGACGCTTAATTCGGCAAGGCGCATCCGGCCAGTATCAGCGGCGGGAAGTCATCCCCATAGCCGCCGGGTGGGGTGTGGGCCACGGGGATGTCGTCGGCCATCATGGTTTGCTACCTCCTCGGGGGCCCGGCTCTGACCAGTGAATGCTAGAGTGCCGACGAATTACCCGGATGGCTATTACACCGGGCGGGGGAGGGATACGGTCGGGGCATGAAACGGCTTTCGAGTGTCGACGCCGCGTTTTGGTCCGCGGAAACCGCGGGCTGGCATATGCATGTGGGCGCGCTGGCGATCTGCGATCCCAAGAATGCGCCGGGGTACAGCTTTCAGCGCCTCCACGAACTGATCATCGAGCGACTGCCGGAACTGCCGCAGTTGCGTTGGCGCGTCACGGGTGCGCCCCTCGGGCTGGACCGGCCATGGTTCGTCGAGGACGAGGAACTCGATATCGACTTCCACATTCGTCGCATCGGCGTTCCCGCTCCGGGCGGTCGCCGCGAGCTCGAAGAGCTGGTGGGCCGGCTGATGTCCTACAAGCTGGACCGCTCCCGACCGCTGTGGGAACTGTGGGTGATCGAGGGCGTCGAGGGCGGCCGGATCGCCACGCTGACCAAGATGCACCACGCCATCGTGGACGGGGTCTCGGGAGCCGGGCTGGGTGAAATCCTGTTGGACGTCACGCCGGAACCCCGTCCGCCGCAACAGGAAACGGTCGGGTCGTTGGTGGGCTTCCGGCTTCCGGGGCTGGAGCGGCGCGCGCTGGGCGCCCTCATCAACGTGGGCGTCAAGACGCCGTTCCGCATCACCCGACTGGTGGAACAGACGTTGCGCCAGCAGGTCGCCGCGTTGGGTGTCAGCAGCAGGCCGCCGCGCTACTTCGAGGCCCCCAAGACCCGGTTCAACGCGTCCGTGTCGCCGCACCGGCGGATCACCGGCTGCCGGGTCGAGCTGGCCCGGGCCAAGGCCGTCAAGGACGCCTTCGGTGTGAAGCTCAACGACGTGGTGCTGGCGATGGTGGCCGGTGCCGCCCGCGACTACCTGGAGAAGCGGGGTGAGCTGCCGGCCAAACCGCTCATCGCGCAGATTCCAGTCTCGACCCGCACCGACGAGACGGCGAGCGAGGTCGGGAACAAGATCGGCTCGATGACCGCATCCCTTGCCACCAACATCGAAGACCCCGCCGAGCGGCTGCGCGCCATCCATGCGAGCACGCAAAGCGCCAAGTTAATGGCCAAGGCGCTCTCGGCGCATCAGATCATGGGGCTGACCGAGACCACGCCGCCGGGGCTGCTGCAGTTGGCCGCGCGGGCATACACGGCCACCGGGTTGTCGCGAAACCTGGCCCCCATCAACCTGGTTGTGTCCAATGTCCCCGGTCCGCCGGTCCCGCTCTACATGGCCGGCGCGAAACTGGACTCGTTGGTGCCGCTGGGGCCGCCGGTCATGGACGTCGCCCTGAACATCACCTGCTTCTCCTATCAGGATTACCTGGACTTCGGCTTTGTGACGACGCCCGAAGTGGCCAACGACATCGACGACATGGCCGATCGCATCGAGCCCGCGTTGGCCGAGCTCGAGCAGGCGCTGGGCGGCTAGGCTAGTCGCGGTTGAGATAGCCGGTCGCGTAGACCCAGGACAGGAACCGGGCTACCGCCTCCGCGGATTTATGCGCGCGCGGGGAACTGAAGATGTCGAAAGCGTGTTGGGCGTTTGGTAATTCGGCGTAGGCGACGGGGGACTTCGACACGGCGCGCAGTTCGTCGACGAACTCCCGCGCCTCGCCGACCGGAATCAGGGAATCGTCGGTTCCGTGCAAGACGAAAAACGGTGGCGCGTCGGCCCGCAGCCGGCGGATCGGCGACGCGTCGACGTAGATGTTGCGGTGCGTGGCGAACTCCCGTTTCACCACGAATTTGTCTAGCAGCCCGACGAATTCGGGACGGCCCTCACCCTCGGTGGAGAACCAGTCGTAGCGCCCGTAGACGGGCACCGCGGCGACCACCGACGTGTCGGCGTCTTCGAAGCCCGGCTGGAATTTCGGGTCGTTGGGGGTCAGCGCCGCCAGCGCCGACAGGTGGCCGCCGGCGGACCCGCCGGTGATCGCGACGAAGTCGGGATCACCGCCGTAGCGCGCGATGTTCTCCTTGACCCAGGCCAGCGCCCGTTTGACGTCGACGATGTGGTCGGGCCAGGTATGCACCGGGGAAACCCGATACCCGATTGACACGCACACCCAGCCGCGGGCGGCCAGGTGGCTCATCAGCGGGTACGCCTGCGGACGGCGCATTCCGATCACCCAGGCGCCGCCGGGGATCTGCACCAGCACCGGCGCCTTGCCGTCGCGGGGCAGATCGCGGCGACGCCAGACGTCGGCGAGGTTGGCGCGGCCGTGCGGGCCGTAGGACACCACGTTCGTCTTTTCGACATAGCGCCGACGCGCCACCGTGTTGCCCAGCGGCAGGTTGCGCCGCCCGCTGCGGGTGGGCTTCGTCTGGGGCAGGGCGGTCAACGCCTGGGCGTAGTCGTCGCCGAGCTGCTCGCGCAGGCCCGCCTCCAGCACCGGGCCCGGCGTGGTGACACCGCGGTGGCGGATCACCGCCAGGATGGCCCAGGACGCCGCCGTCAGGGCCAGGGCCGCCTTCCCCCGCGGCCCGGCGAAGTCGCCGCGGCGCCCGCGCCGCAGCGCGTCCAGCAGCGAGGCCCAGAAGTACAGGCCCGGCACCTCCGATGTCGGCCAGCCGAACCAGAAGACGAAAACCGTGGCGTAACCCTTTCGGGTCAGCGGGCGTAATCCGTTGGCGGCGTTGACAAGTTCCAATGCGGCGCGCGCCAGCGGCCTGGGCTTGCCGATTGTCCGTCGAAGCCGCATCAGCCGCTGACCCGTGCTTGCAGTTCGGCCCGCAGGATCTTGCCGGTGCTGCCACGCGGAAGCTCGTCGAGGACGCTTATCTCGCGGGGCACCTTGTAGTTGGCCAAGTTCTCCCGGACGTGTTGCTTGAGGGCGTCCGGGGTCGCCGACGCACCGGCTGCCAGTACCACGAACGCCGCCAGCCGCTGGCCATACTGCTCGTCGTCGACGCCGATCACCGACGCCTCCGCCACCTCGGGGTGTGCCGCCAATGTCTTCTCCACCTCGATCGGGTAGACGTTCTCACCGCCCGAGACGATCATCTCGTCGTCGCGGCCGACCACGAACAGCCGCCCGGCCTCGTCGAGGTAGCCGACGTCGCCTGAGGACATGAAGCCGGCGTGGAAATCCTTCGTGGTACCCGACGTGTAGCCGTCGAACTGGGTGTCGTTGCGGACGTAGATGCTCCCGACCTCGCCGGTGGGCACCTCGTTGAATTCTGAGTCCAGGATGCGGATTTCGGTTCCGCCGGCGGGCCGGCCCGCGGTGTCGGGGGCGGCGCGCAGGTCCCGCGGTGTGGCGGTCGCGATCATGCCCGCCTCGGTGGCGTTGTAGTTGTTGTAGATCACGTCGCCGAACTGGTCCATGAATGCGATGACGACGTCGGGCCGCATGCGCGAACCGGACGCCGCCGCAAACCGCAATGACTTGCCGCTGTACCGGTTTCGGATCTCGGCGGGCAGTTCCATGATGCGGTCGAACATCACCGGCACCACGGCAAGGCCCGTCGCCTGGTGGCGGTCGATCAGATCCAGGGTGGCCTCCGGGTCGAATTTGCGCCGGGTGACCACCGTGCAGGCCATCGATGCGGCGAATATCAACTGCGAGAAACCCCAGGCGTGGAACATCGGCGCGACGATCACGATGGCCTCCTCGGCCCGCCACGGCGTGCGATCCAGGATCGCCTTCAGTGTGCCGACGCCGGCGCCGCCGCCAGATTGCTTGGCGCCCTTGGGCGTTCCGGTGGTCCCGGAGGTGAGCAGGATCATCCTGCTCTTGCCGCCGGTGCGCTCGGGTTGTTGCCCGGTGTGGTCGACGATGAGTTTCTCGACCGTCAGGTCATGCTGTCCGTTGGTCCAGGCCAGGATGCGGGTGGCGTCCGGCTTGTCGGCCAGCGCGCGGTCCAGGGTTGCGGTGAACTCCTCGTCGTAGATGACGGCCTCGACGCCTTCGCGGTTGACCACGTCGGCCATCGCCGGGCCGGCGAATGACGTGTTGAGCAGCACGACGTCGGAGCCGATCCGGCTGGACGCCACCAGCGCCTCGACGAAACCGCGGTGGTTGCGGCACATGATCCCGATGACGTTCGGTTGGCCGGTGGGCAACCGTTGCAGCGCCGCGGCCAACGCGTTGATCCGCTCGTCGAGTTGCCGCCAGGTCAGCGTCCCCAGCTCGTCGACCAGGCCGGGACGGTCCGGGCAGCGCTGCGCCGCGCTGGCGAAACCGACGGTCATGCCCATGCCCTCGCGACGCATCGCTGCCGCCATCTTCAGGTAGCGGTCGGGTCGCAGCGGCGCGATCATGCCGGCGCGCCTCATGGTTTCGATCACCCCCAGGGCCTGGCTGAGACGAGATGCCATGGCTCAGCCCAGGATTGGGAATCGACGCTTGGCCGCGAGCTCGTCGAGGCCCTGCTGCATTACCGACCGGACGTGCTCGTCGACCTCATCGATGTCGGGGTCCTCGCCGAATTGCGCGGTGATGTCGATCGGCTCCAGCACTTGGGTGACGATCTTGGTGGGCAGCGGCACATTGGGCGGGATAACCGCGCTGAGGCCGAAGGGGAAGCCGAACGACACCGGCAGGATGGCGCTGCGCAGCAGACGTTTTATGCCCAGCCGCTCGGCCAGCCAGGTGCCGCGGGTCAGGTAGAGCTGGGTCTCCTGGCCGCCGATGGACACCGCGGGAACGACGGGCACCCCGGCCTCGATCGCCGTGCTGACATATCCCTTGCGGCCGTTGAAGTCGATGACGTTCTCCGAGAGAGTGGGCCGGTATGCGTCGTAGTCGCCGCCGGGAAAGACGACCACCACGCCGCCGGACCGCAATGCGTTCGCCGCGTTCTCCCGGTTGGCCCGGATGTAGCCGGTGCGCCGGAAGAACCCGCTCGTCACGCCCGTGAACAGGATGTCGTGGCTGAGCGTGTAGACCGGGCGGTCGTAGCCGAACTTTTCGTAGAAGTCGACGCTGAAGATCGGGACGTCCATCGGGAACATGCCACCGGAGTGGTTACCCACCACCAGTGCGCCGCCGGGCGGGAAGGACTCCAGGCCGTGCACCTCGGACCGGAAGTACGTCTTCAGGATCGGGCGCATCACTCCCATCAGGCGCTGGGTCAGGCCAGGGTCGAATTTGTCGATGTCCCCGATGTCCGGGTTATCGCTGTCGGTCACGTTCCTCCTTGAGACTCCCGCCTTGAGATTGGGCGAGCCACCTAGCCGCGTCGAGTCTCTCGATGGTAGCGGCGACCGGGGTCGTGCCCGGCACCGTCCTAGGCCCGCACGATAGGGGCCCGCCTTCATATGGCGCCGGTCGGGATTCGGGGGTTATTGTTACGCACGCCCAACGCCCGACCCCAGGCGGAAAGAGACGAGATGACCCTCGCCGGATTGCCCGACGACGCTGGTTCGCGCTCGGCCGCCGGGCACGCGCTGGGCGGCGCTCGGGACCGACGCGGGCGGCGACCCCGCAGCAGCGCGGTCCGCCCCGGACCGGTCGATGTACGCCAAGGCGGGGCCATGCCTGCGCTGACTCTGAACCGGCCCGCCGGTGATGTCGAGGCGGCCTCAGCGAATGAGACGGCGGATTACCTCCAGGCCGAGTACTTTCTGCGTCTGCTCGCCCAGAATCGCCGCCACATCGATCACCGGATCGCCGAATACCAGAAGGCCATCGCCACCGCGCAAGCCGCCGGTGACACCGAAGGCGCCGCCACCTTGCGACGCATGGAGCACGGCGAAGAGCTGGACCGGCAGACCCTGGACGGGCTCATCCAAAACCTGCGCCGGCGATTCCCGGTTGGGGCGCCGGGCGAGGTTCCCCAGGTCCCTCGGGGTGCGCGGCTAGCGGTCCGTTAGCGACCCAACCGGTAAGGCTCGCGCCTTACCGAGGCCGCGGTGGGTCATATTGGGTCGCCGTGCCGTGCCGATAGGTTGTTTTGGCCACTGGTTTCACCTCCGATAGGAACGGGGCCACCCATGGGATTCATGTCACCGGAGCTTCCAGACGTCGACCCGCAGACTTGGCGGACCACGCCACGGGCTACGCGACTGCAAATCGTGACCCGGCACTGGGCGGAGCACGGCTTCGGCACACCGTACGCGGTGTATCTCCTGTATTTGATCAAGATCGCGCTGTACGTCGCCGCTCCGGCCGCGATCATCTCGCTGACCCCCGGCCTGGGCGGGCTGGGCCACATCGGCGACTGGTGGACCCAACCGATCGTGTACCAGAAGTTCATCATCTTCACGCTGCTGTTCGAGGTCCTGGGCTTTGGCTGCGGATCCGGTCCGCTGACCGGACGGTTCATGCCACCGATCGGTGGGTTCCTTTATTGGTTGCGGCCCAACACAATTCGATTGCCCGCCTGGCCGGGCAAGGTCCCGTTCACCAGCGGTGATACCCGTACCGTTGTCGACGTCGCCCTATATGCCGTCGTGTTGATCGGCGGGGTGTGGGCGCTGTTGTCCCCCGGCCACGGCGGGTCGGTGACCGCCGCCGGCGATGTCGGCTTGATCGACCCGGTGCTGGTCGTGCCGACGATCGTCGCCCTGGCGCTGTTGGGTCTGCGGGACAAGACCATCTTCCTGGCGGCCCGCGGGGAACACTATTGGCTGAAGCTGTTCGTGTTCTTCTTCCCGTTCACCGATCAGGTCGCGGCTTACAAGCTCATCATGCTGTGCCTGTGGTGGGGGGCGGCGACCTCCAAGCTCAACCACCACTTCCCGTACGTCGTCTCGGTGATGACCAGCAACAACGCGCTGCTGCGGAGCAGGCTGTTCAACCCGATCAAGCACCTGCTCTACCGTGACCACCTCAACGACCTGCGACCCACGTTGCTGCCGAAGTTGATGGCCCACGTGGGCGGGACCACCGCGGAATTCATTGTCCCGACGGTGCTGGTCTTCGTCGCCGGCGATCAACCGTGGCGGTGGTTCCTCATCGGGTTCATGGTGCTCTTCCACCTCAACATCCTGTCCAACCTCCCGATGGGAGTCCCGTTGGAGTGGAACGTTTTCTTCATCTTTTCGCTGTTCTACCTGTTCGGGCACTATGGCGCGATCCGCGCCACCGACCTTCGGTCACCGGCGCTGCTCGCCCTCGTGATCGTCGTGGTGGCCGTCGTGATCGCGGGAAACCTGTTCCCCGAAAAGATCTCGTTCCTGTTCGCGATGCGCTACTACGCCGGCAACTGGGCCACCAGCATATGGTGCTTCCGCGCCGGCGCCGAGGACACGATGGAAGCCAACATCGTCAAAAGCTCTGCGCTCGTTGTCAACCAACTGGCCAAGCTCTACGACGCGGACACCGCCGAGATCATGAGCGACAAGGTGAACGCGTTCCGCGCGATGCACACGCATGGCAGGGCGCTCAACGGCCTGTTGCCCCGCGCTTTGGGGGGCGAGGCCAACGAGGCCGACTACAGCGTCCGCGAGGGCGAAATGGTCGCCGGGCCGCTGGTCGGATGGAACTTCGGCGAAGGTCACCTGCACAACGAGCAACTACTGGAAGCGGTGCAGCGGCGGTGCCACTTCGAGGAGGGCGACGTCCGCGTCATCGTTCTGGAAGGCCAGCCGATCCACATCCAAAAGCAGTGGTATCGCATTCTCGACGCCAAGACCGGCTTGATCGAGGCGGGCTGCGTCGACGTCAAAGACATGCTGGCCCGCCAGCCGTGGCCCGAGCCCGGCGACGAGTTCCCCGTACACGTCACCACGCAACGCGCCACGCAATGACGACGGCGGTCGTCGTCGGCGCCGGGCCCAACGGCCTCGCCGCGGCGATCCACCTCGCCCGGCACGGTCTCGACGTGCAGGTGCTGGAGGCCCGCGACGCGGTCGGCGGCGGGTCGCGCTCGGGAGAGCTGACGGTGCCCGGGCTCATCCACGACCACTGCTCGGCGTCGCACCCGATGGGCGTGGGTTCGCCGTTCTGGCAGGAGATCGACCTCCAAAGCTATGGGCTGGTGTGGAAGTGGCCCGAAATCGACTGTGCGCACCCGCTCGACGACGGCACGGCCGGCGTGCTGTATCGATCGATCGATCAGACCGCCGCGCGCATGGGTCCCGACGCCACCCGGTGGCGGCGCGCGATAGGGGACCTCGCGGCGGGATTCGATCAGCTGGGCGAGGATTTGCTTCGCCCGGTGATCCATGTCCCGCGCCACCCGATCCGCCTTGCTGCCTTGGGGCCGCGCGCGGTCCTGCCGGCCACGGTGATGGCGCGGTGGTTTCGCACCGAGCAGGCGCGCGCGCTGTTCGGCGGCGCGGCCGCGCACATGTTCACCAGGCTGGACCGGCCGCTGACCGCATCGCTTGGCCTGATGTTCCTGGCCGGCGGGCACCGTTACGGATGGCCCGTCGCCCAAGGCGGATCCGGGTCGATCGTCCGGGCCCTGGCGGCCGCCCTGAGCGCGCTCGGCGGCACCGCGACCACCGGGGTGACCATCGCCGGCCGCGGCGACATTCCGGATGCCGACATCGTCATGCTGGACCTCAGCCCGGCCGCGGCGCTCAAGATCTACGGCGACGTCATGCCCGGCCGCATCAGGCGGTCCTATCGGCGCTACCGCGAGGGGTCGTCGGCGTTCAAGGTCGACTTCGCGATCGAGGGTCACATCCCGTGGACGAACACTGACTGCCGGCACGCGGGCACCGTCCACCTCGGCGGCTCGTTCGCCGAGATCGCGGACACCGAACGTCAACGCGCACAAGGCAAGATGGCCGCGCGGCCGTTCGTCCTCGTCGGGCAGCAGTACCTGGCCGACCCGTCAAGGTCGGCGGGCAACGTCAACCCGATATGGGCCTACGCGCACGTCCCGTTCGGCTACACCGGCGACGCCACCGCCGCCGTCGTCGACCAGATAGAGAGGTTCGCCCCGGGATTCCGCGACCGCGTCATCGCGACCGTCAGCAGGAGCACCGCCGACCTGGAGGCCTACAACCCCAACTACATCGGCGGTGACATCATCGGCGGCGCCAACGACCGGCTCCAGGTCGTCCTTCGCCCGCGGATTGCCGTCAACCCGTACAAGACGGGCGTGCCGGGCGTCTACCTGTGTTCGCAATCCACGCCGCCGGGAGCCGGCATCCACGGGCTGTGCGGCTACCACGCCGCCAATTCGGCGCTGGGCTGGCTGCGCAAGCAACGCCGCCGATAGGCCGCTCGCTGTAGCCAAAACGTGACCGAGGCTTGATCGAATTGCCAACGCGCGCCTGCACTTCCACTTTTCACGGCACCCCTACGATGACAATTACAACTTTGTCAGTTAGGAAATTGGAGCCATGCGGGCGGTCGTTCGGTGTGTTCTTGCGGTGATCGTGATCGCGGCGAGTGTGATGGTGGGGCCGGCCGGCGTAAGCCCGGCGGCGGTGAACCAGTCATCTGGGCTCGCCATCGCGTCGGTTCTACCTGCGCGGGGCGCGGTGGTGGGTGTGGCACACCCCGTGGTGGTGACGTTCAGGGCGCCGGTCGTCAACCGGCACGCGGCCGAACGCGCCATCAGCGTCACATCGGCGCCCTCGATGACCGGTAAGTTCGAATGGCTCGACGACAACGTTGTGCGGTGGGTTCCCGACCGATTCTGGCCGGCGCATCGCACGGTGGCGCTCTCGGTGGGTGGCCTGTCCACGGAGTTTGAAACGGGTCCCGCCGTTGTCGGGGTCGCCAATATCTCGGATCACACGTTCAGGGTGAGCATCGACGGGGTCGAGGCGGGACCGCCGCCTTCCCTGCCGGCGCCGCACCACCGACCGCACTGGGGAGAACAAGGGGTGATGCCGGCCTCGATGGGTAGGCCGGAGTACGAGACGCCTGTCGGCTCCTACACCGTCTTGTCCAAGGACCGCACGGTGATCATGGACTCGAGCAGCGTCGGCATCCCCGTCGACGATCCCGACGGGTACCGGATACCGGTGGATTACGCCGTCCGCATCACCAGCCGGGGCCTGTTCGTGCATTCAGCCCCGTGGGCCCTGAATTCACTGGGGCTCGAGAATGTCAGCCACGGCTGCATCAGCCTGAGCCCCGCGGACGCCGAGTGGTACTTCAACACGGTCAACATCGGCGACCCCGTGATAGTGCAGGAATAACAGCGGCGACAGCCCGCCGGCTTCGAGACTCAGCGCGGACCGGCTGGAAGCGGCTGACCGGGCACTGGCCCGCCAGTTGGTGCCGGACCACTCGGCGCGTCCTTGACCCCGGACATGTCGATAAGGGGAGCGCCGGCCGCAGTGTCCAGCGGACCATCAAGCGCAATCAGTGGGGCACCCACCGGCACCACCGGAAGCGGCGCACCAGCCGGGGCACCCGCAGGCACCGGAAGACCCGCCGGCACGGGAGCGCCCGCCGGAACCGGAAGACCCGCGGGCAGCGGCGCACCGGCCGGCACCGGAAGACCCGCCGGCACCGGCGCACCGGCCGGCACTGGCGGCCCAAGCGCAATCAGCGGCGCGCCGGCCGGCACCGGAACCGGCCCGGGCGCAACCAGCGGAACACCAGACATCTCGGTGACGGGCGCGCTAGCCAGGCATGCGCCGCCGGCCGCCGGTATCGGTCCGCCCCCGGCTCCCGGTCCGCCGGCCGCCGGCAGTCCGCCGGCCGCTGCCGGTCCACCGGCCGCGGGCAGTCCGCCGGCAGCTCCCGGTCCACCGGCCGCAGGCAATGCGTCCGTGCCGGCCAGCGTCGCAGTCTCGCCCGACATCCCCTGGACGCACGCATAGCCGCCGGTTTTCAGTGGGGTGGCTGCGGCGTCCGGACTCAACGCCATAGCAGCCCCGCACAATCCAGCGATGGCACCTACTGTGATGTTGAACCGATCAAAGACCGTCATCGACGTCGACTCCTTTAGCACTCAGTTGCAGCGGAACCGCATAGCCGTACCGCAGTCGTGTCGAATGTAGGGCTGGTTATTGCTATTCCACACGCGACAATTGCGGCGCGTGTAGAACCGATATCAAGGAGAAACGCTCCGGTTACCGCAGGCGGGCATGTGGGCGTTGGCGCATGGGTCGATCTATGCCCTTCACCACACCCGTCTCAACCCGAACTCGCCGTACCCGGCTTTTCGCGGCGGGCAAAAGTCCAGCACCGTTACCGGCGTCGCAATGGCGCTTCGTGCTGATCTAGGCTGACGGCGAGCGCGCATCAGCGGACGCCGGAAGACAGGGAGAGGCAAGTGACGGTCCGAGTAGGCATTAACGGCTTCGGTCGAATCGGGCGCAACTTTTACCGGGCTTTGTTGGCGCAGCAGGAGCGGGGCGGCGGCGGCGGCATCGAGGTGGTCGCGGTCAATGACATCACCGACAACGCGACGTTGGCGCATTTGCTGCGATTCGACTCGATCTTGGGCCGGCTGCCTTATGAGGTGAGCCTGGATGGTGAGGACACCATCGTGGTCGGCGACCACAAGATCAAGGCGCTCGAGGTGCGCGATGGCCCGGCGGCGATGCCCTGGGCCGATTTGGGCGTCGATGTGGTGGTCGAGTCCACGGGTCTGTTCACCGACGCGGCCAAGGCCAAGGGACATCTCGGGGCTGGGGCGAAGAAGGTGGTCATCTCCGCACCCGCGACCGATCCGGACATCACCATCGTGTTGGGCGTCAACGACGACAAGTACGACGGCAGCCAGAACATCATTTCCAATGCGTCGTGCACGACGAACTGTCTGGCGCCGCTGGCCAAGGTGCTTCACGACGAGTTCGGCATCGTCAAGGGGTTGATGACCACCATCCACGCCTACACCCAGGATCAGAACCTGCAGGATGGACCGCACAAGGATCTGCGGCGCGCCCGCGCGGCGGCGTTGAACATCGTGCCGACCTCTACCGGTGCGGCCAAGGCGATCGGGCTGGTGATGCCCGAGTTAAAGGGCAAGCTGGATGGGTATGCGCTGCGGGTGCCCGTTCCCACCGGGTCGGTGACCGACCTGACGGCCGAGCTGTCCAAAGCGGCCAGCGCCGAGGAGATCAACGCCGCCTTCAAGGCCGCCGCCGAAGGCAGACTCAAGGGCATCCTGAAGTACTACGACGCGCCGATCGTGTCCACCGACATCGTCACCGACCCGCACAGCTCGATCTTTGACTCCGGGCTGACCAAGGTGATCGACAACCAGGCCAAGGTGGTGTCCTGGTACGACAACGAATGGGGCTACTCCAACCGCCTCATCGACCTGGTTGCACTGGTCGGCAAGTCGCTGTAACCGTGTCCGTTCACACGCTCGAAGACCTTCTGGCCGACGGGGTTTCGGGTCGTGGCGTGCTGGTGCGCTCCGATCTGAATGTTCCGCTCGACGAGGGCGGCGCCATCACCGACGCCGGGCGCGTCGAAGCGTCGATACCGACGTTGAAGGCGCTTCTCGAGGCCGGCGCCAAGGTGGTGGTCACCGCCCACCTGGGTCGTCCCAAAGACGGACCCGACCCGAAGTTGTCGCTGGCACCGGTCGCCGCGGCGCTCGGCGAACAGCTCGGCCAGCACGTGCAGCTGGCCGGCGATGTCGTCGGCACCGACGCGCTCGCCCGCGCCGAGGGGCTGACCGACGGCGACATCCTGCTGCTGGAAAACATCCGCTTCGATCCCCGCGAAACCAGCAAGGACGAAGGCGAGCGACTGGCGCTGGCCCGGCAACTGGCCGAATTGGTCGGTTCGACAGGCGCTTTCGTCTCCGACGGCTTCGGGGTGGTGCACCGCAAGCAGGCGTCGGTCTACGACATCGCCACCCTGTTGCCGCACTATGCCGGCACGTTGGTGGCAGAGGAAATACGGGTGCTGGAGCAGTTGACCAGCTCGACCACACGTCCCTATGCGGTGGTGCTCGGCGGGTCGAAGGTGTCCGACAAGCTCGGCGTCATCGAGTCGCTGGCGACCAAGGCCGACAGCATCATCATCGGCGGCGGCATGTGCTTCACTTTCCTTGCCGGCCAGGGTCATTCGGTTGGCAAGTCGCTGTTGGAAGACGACATGATCTACACCTGTCGCAGATTATCTGAGACCTATGCCGATGTGCTGCACCTTCCGGTGGACATCGTGGTGGCGGAGACGTTCGCCGCCGACTCGCCGCCGGAGACTGTTGCCGCAGACCAGATTTCACCAGACAAGATGGGCCTGGATATCGGGCCGGAGTCGGTGAGACGGTTCACCACGTTGCTGTCCAACGCCGCGACCATCTTCTGGAACGGCCCGATGGGTGTGTTCGAATTTCCGGCGTTTGCCGCCGGCACCAAAGGTGTCGCCGAAGCGATCGCCGCGGCCACCCGCAAGGGCGCATTCAGCGTGGTGGGCGGCGGGGACTCCGCCGCCGCGGTGCGCGCGCTCGGCGTCCCGGAGGGCGACTTCTCGCACATATCGACCGGCGGCGGCGCGTCGCTGGAGTATCTGGAGGGCAAGACACTGCCGGGCATCGAGGTACTTGGTAGACCTCAGCCCGATCAAAACAAAGGGGCAGGAGACTCGTGAGCCGCAAGCCACTGATCGCCGGCAACTGGAAGATGAACCTCAATCACTTCGAGGCCATCGCGTTGGTGCAAAAGATCGCGTTCGCGCTGCCCGACAAGTACTACGACAAGGTTGACGTCACGGTGCTTCCGCCGTTCACCGACCTGCGCAGCGTGCAAACGCTGGTCGACGGCGACAAGCTGCGGCTGACCTACGGGGCGCAGGACCTGTCCCAGCACGACTCGGGCGCCTACACCGGTGACATCAGCGGCGCCTTACTGGCCAAGCTGGGCTGCAGCTTCGTCGTCGTCGGGCACTCCGAGCGGCGCACTTACCACAACGAGGACGACGCGCTGGTGGCCGCCAAGGCCGCGGCCGCGCTCAAGAACGAGCTGACTCCGATCGTCTGCATCGGCGAGCACCTGGAGACCCGGGAGGCGGGTGAGCACGTCAACTACTGCGAGAACCAGCTGCGCGGCTCGCTGGCCGGGCTGTCGGCCGAGCAGATCGCCAAAGTGGTGATCGCCTACGAGCCGGTCTGGGCGATCGGCACCGGCCGGGTGGCCAGCTCCGCCGACGCCCAGGAGGTGTGCGCGGCGATCCGCAAGGAGCTGGGCGCGCTGGCGTCGCCGCAGGTCGCCGAAACCGTGCGGGTGCTCTACGGCGGTTCGATGAATGCGAAGAACGTCGGCGACCTCGTCGCTCAGGAGGACGTTGACGGTGGGCTGGTAGGGGGCGCGTCGCTGGACGGGGAGCAGTTCGCGACGCTGGCGGCGATCGCCGCCGGTGGGCCACTGCCGTGACAGCGCGGCGGCACCGGTAGGCTCTCGGTCATGCAATTGGCCCTGCAGATCACCTTGGTCGTCACCAGCGTGCTGGTGGTGTTGCTGGTGCTGCTGCACCGCGCCAAGGGCGGCGGCCTGTCGACGCTGTTCGGCGGCGGTGTGCAGTCGAGCCTGTCCGGGTCGACCGTGGTCGAGAAGAACCTGGACCGGTTGACGCTGTTCATCACCGGCATCTGGCTGGTGTGCATCATCGGCATGGCCCTGTCGATCAAGTACCGCTGACCGCTCGGCGGGCGGACCACGCGATCCGCACCGATACTGGGACCCATGGCTGACGCTTCCGATGCCGCGCTGGCACCGATCGGTGCCGTGCAGCGGACCCGCGTCGGGCGCGAGGCGACCGAGCCGATGCGCGCCGACATCAGGCTGCTCGGCACCATCCTCGGCGACACCGTCCGCGAGCGGAACGGCCGCGAGGTGTTCGACCTCGTGGAACGCGCGCGGGTGGAATCCTTTCGGGTGCGGCGCTCCGAGATCGACCGGGCCGAGATGTCGCGGATGTTCGACGGCATCGACATCCACCTGGCGATCCCGGTCATCCGGGCGTTCAGCCACTTCGCGCTGCTGGCCAACGTGGCCGAAGACATCCACCGCGAGCGCCGACGCGCGCTTCACGCCTCCGCCGGCGAGCCCCCGCAGGACAGCAGCCTGGCGGCGACCTACGCGAAACTCGATCTGGCAGAACTGGATTCGGCCACCGTGGCCAACGCCCTGAAGGGTGCCCTGGTATCGCCGGTCATCACCGCCCATCCGACCGAGACCCGTCGGCGCACGGTGTTCGTCACCCAGCACCGAATCACCGAGCTGATGCGGCTGCATGCCGCGGGGCACACCGAGACGGACGACGGCCGCAACGTCGAACTGGAGCTGCGCCGTCAGGTCCTCACGCTGTGGCAGACCGCGCTGATCCGGCTGTCGCGGCTGCAGATCACCGACGAGATCGACGTGGGCCTGCGGTATTACCCGGCCGCGTTGTTCAAGGTGATCCCGCAGGTCAACGCCGAGGTTCGCGACGCCTTACGGGCCCGCTGGCCCGACGCCGACGGCCTGCTTTCGGCGCCCATCCTGCAGCCCGGGTCCTGGATCGGCGGTGACCGCGACGGGAACCCGAACGTAACCGCCGACGTCGTGCGGCGGGCGACCGGCAGCGCCGCTTTCACCGCGCTCGGCCATTACCTGGCCGAGCTGACCGACCTCGAGCAGGAGCTGTCGATGTCTGCGCGGCTGATCACGGTCACCGCCGAATTGAGCGCGCTGGCGGACGGCTGTGACGAGAAGGTCCGCGCCGACGAGCCCTACCGGCGCGCGCTGCGGGTGATCCGCGCCCGGCTGACCGCCACGGCCGCCGAGATCCTGGACCGGCGGCCCCAGCACGAGCTCGACCTGGGCCTGCCACCGTATTCCGCGCCGACCGAACTGCGGGCCGACCTCGACGTCGTCGACGCTTCGCTGCGTACGCACGGCGCCGACCTGTTGGCCGGCGATCGGCTGGCGCGGCTGCGAGAAGGCGTGCGTGTCTTCGGTTTTCACTTATCCGCCCTGGACATGCGGCAGAACTCGGACGTACACGAAGAGGTGGTCGCCGAGCTGCTGGCCTGGGCCGGGGTGCATCCGGACTACGCCTCGCTGCCCGAAGACGAACGCGTCGAGCTGCTGGCGGGCGAACTCGGCACCCGTCGCCCGCTGGTCGGCGACCGCGCCGAATTGTCCGATCTGGCCCGCGGGGAGCTGGCCGTCGTCGCGGCCGCCGCCCGCGCCGTCGAGCTCTACGGCCCGGCGGCGGTGCCGAACTACGTCATCTCGATGTGCCAGTCGGTGTCGGACGTCTTGGAGGCCGCGGTCCTGTTGAAAGAGGCTGGCCTGTTGGACGCTTCGGGGCCGGAACCCTATTGCCCGGTTGGTATTTCACCGCTCTTCGAGACGATCGACGACCTGCACAACGGGGCGTCGATTCTGCAAGCGATGCTGGACCTGCCCATCTATCGGGCGCTCGTCTCCGCGCGCGGAGACTCGCAGGAAGTCATGCTGGGCTACTCCGACTCCAACAAGGACGGCGGGTACCTGGCCGCCAACTGGGCCGTCTACCGGGCCGAGCTCACCCTCGTCGAAGTGGCCCGCAAAACCGGTATTCGGTTGCGGCTCTTCCACGGCCGCGGTGGCACCGTCGGCCGCGGCGGCGGCCCGAGCTACGAAGCCATCCTGGCTCAACCGCCGGGAGCGGTGAACGGCTCGCTGCGGCTCACCGAGCAGGGTGAGGTCATCGCCGCCAAATACGCCGAGCCGCAACTGGCCCGGCGCAATCTGGAGAGCCTGGTGGCGGCCACCCTGGAGTCGACGTTGCTGGACGTGGAGGGCCTGGGCGACGAAGCGGAACCGGCCTACGCGGTGCTCGACGAAATCGCCACCCTGGCGCACCGCGCCTACGCCGAATTGGTGCACGAGACACCGGGTTTCGTCGAATACTTCAAGGCGTCCACACCGGTCAGCGAGATCGGGTCGCTGAACATCGGCAGCCGGCCGACCTCACGCAAGCCCACCGAATCGATCTCCGACCTGCGCGCCATCCCGTGGGTACTGGCCTGGAGCCAGTCGCGGGTGATGCTGCCGGGTTGGTACGGAACCGGGTCGGCGTTCGAGCGGTGGATCGCGGCGGGCCCCGAAAGCGAGGCCGAGCGGGTGGAGACGCTGCACAAGCTGTATGAGCGGTGGCCGTTCTTCCGCAGCGTGCTGTCGAACATGGCGCAGGTGCTGGCCAAGAGCGATCTCGGCCTGGCGGCGCGCTACGCCGAGCTGGTGGCCGACGAGGCGTTGCGGCGCAGGGTGTTCGACATGATCGTGGACGAGCACCGGCGCACCATCGCCATGCATAAGCTCATCACCGGTCAAGACGACCTGCTCGCCGACAACCCGGCGCTGGCCCGTTCGGTGTTCAACCGCTTCCCGTATCTGGAGCCGCTGAACCACCTGCAGGTGGAGTTGCTCCGCCGCTATCGCTCGGGCGATGACGACGAACTCGTGCAGCGCGGCATCCTGCTGACCATGAACGGATTGGCCAGTGCGCTTCGAAATAGCGGGTAAGAGCGGGTAGACGGCCTGCGCGCCCGCGCGATATTTCGCAAGGAGATCGATGAACGGATCCGGAACACCTGTTTGGCTGCTTTTGGCTGTTGTCATCGGCGGCGCGATTCTGATCGCGCTGGGCTCCATATTCGTGGCAAATCGCACGATGTCGGGGGTTGGCAAAGAACACAATTCGACGTTGTCGCCGTTCATAACCGTTGTGGGGCTTGTTTACGGCGCTCTGCTCGGATTTACCGTGGTGGCCGCCTGGCAGCAGTTCTCCTCCGCCGGGGTCATCGTCGCCAACGAGGCGTCCACGGTGACGACGATGTACCGGCAGACCGTCGCCATGCCAGAACCAGAGCAGACACAGATGCGGCAGCTGCTCCGGCAGTACGCGAGTGCAGTGGCGGGCCCCGAATGGGATGGCGGCACCAGCGACAGCGCACGAGCCGCGATCACCGGGATGTACCGCATCATCGGCAATCAGCCGCCTAGCGTCGCGTCGAGTCCGATCAACGGGGAGTTCCTCAGTCAGTTGACCGTATTGGCGTCCGACCGCAACACGCGAATCATCGACGCCAAGCCGCGAATACCTGCGCTGCTGTGGTCGGGACTGATATTCGGTGGGACTGTAATCGTGGCGCTCACGGGCTTCCTGCGCCTTGGCAGCAACATCGGTCATGCAATCGTGTCCAGCTCGATCGCGGTCCTACTCGGCCTGCTGCTGTGCACCGCCTTCTCGCTCGACCATCCTTTTGGGAAAGGACGGGGTATCACGCCCGCGCCGTTTCAGCACGCGCTAGAGGTTTTCGACGCGGTCGACCGGGGGACATAGGCGACCAGACACGGTCCTTCCGCGCGCGCCACGCCACCGATCTGGGCGCCGACCGGTTGCGGATGCGACGTCCAGCGCGGCGTCATCTGGTACTCGCGGAGCAGATGTGTCATAGCCGCCGTCATGGCCGCCAGCGAGAACGGTTGGGCCGGACATGAGTGCCGTCCGTGACCGAACGCCGTCACCAGCATGGGCGAAGGGAGAGCGTCCTGTTCGGTCAAACGGTGCCGTGTCCATCGATCGGGATCCCACCGTTTCAGGCCCGGCGCCACGGATGTGTTGAGCAGCGGCAGCAGGGTGGCGAGGTTCCAGCCCGGCGGTACCTGGTAGGTGACCTCACCGGTGTTGAAGTCGACCGGAGACAGCACGGTGCGAGTCATGATCGAACGTTGCGCCAGCCGCGTCGACTCCAGCGCACAGCGTCGGGCAAACTCGTTGTCGCCCAAGCGCACTCGCGCCAGCTGGGTCGGATGCTCGAGTAGGTCGACCAACGCCCAGCCAAGCGCGGCCGCCAAATTCGACATGGATGCGATGTGGATCAGCGCGATATCGAGTGCGATCCCGCGTAATCGGACGCTCTGTTCGGCTCGGCTGTCCACACGTCCACGATCCTGCCGAAGAGGCCCTGGTCGTCCTGGTCACCGGCGTCGAATCGGCGCACCGCGCCGGCGATGGCGTCGGCAACCTCGTCCAGCGCAGCTAGCTCAGCGCGCTTTTCCGTCGCCGCCACCGCCGCCATCCTGTCCGGGTGAACGAACGCATCGGAGCCGTCCAGTGTGTCGAAGGCGCACACCAGACGGTCGAAGGCCTCACCATCGGCCGATCCAGGCCCCGCCCACGAGGCCAGTCCCATCCGGTGCCCAAGCCGCCGTGTGAGATCGAAGACATCCACCGAACCGGTCGGGCCCAGCTCGGTGGTGGTCTGCTCGAGCGCCCGGTCCAGGTTGGCCAGGTAGGAAACCACGTCGTCACGCCGAAACAGCGTGCTCGGCAAGGTGCGACGTGCGACGAAGATGTCGTCGGGAAGTTTGCGTCGCAACATAAGGTAGTCGGCGACCGCCTTGCTGGCCGTCTCCTCGGTAAGCGCGTAGAACGACTCGACACCGGCGCAGGAGAACGTGAACAGATAGTGTTCGTCTCCGCTCTCCACGACGAACGTGTCGCCATGTCGTGCGCGGGCCGCGGCGATCACGGCGACGGCGTCTACGACGGGGACGTCCCATGGCAGGCCGGTTCCTTCCGCGTACGGCGGAGTGGGAACCGGGTAGGTGCCGGTCACGATCTAATGCACGGTCCGGTTCCGCAGCCTGTCCAGCACACCGCGGAACATCTGCTCGGTGACCGACAACGGCGACATCACCGTCTCGCCCACGCTCACGATGTAGTCGATCCGCTCGACGATGGCCTCCACCGGCGCGACGAGTGTGATGAGCCGCTTGGCGAGATCATCCAGGCTGAGCAGCGTGCCCTCGAGGTGATCCAGACCGCCCCCCAGGCGTTCGACCGTGGCGTTGAGGGTCGTCAGCGAGCTGTTCAGCTCCACCATCGTTTTGCCGAGGCTGTCGAGGACGTCTTCGACCTGCTCCACCGTCTTGTCGGCGTTCAACGCGGCCTGGGTGAGCGTCTTGATCCGGCTTCGCTCGGGCCCGCTGCGCACGGTTCTGTCTGCCATGACGGTCATTATGACTCCTATGGAACCGGGGGAGACCACCGCGCATCCAAATAGGTGTGCGGAAACGACAGTGTGTGAGTCCGAAGCGGGCGACACCGGACCCGCGTCCGGACGTCGAACGCCGGCTCACGGACTACCTCACGGGCTACACCGACCGGCTCCGCGGCGGTTAGGCGGGAAGCTTGGCCGCGGCCTCCTCGTCGAGCAGCCATAGCGTGGTCTCGAGGCCGATGGCCCCGGCGGCCGGTATCGAGACCGGTGGGGCGCCACCGATGGCGGCCGCCGCGGCGTCGGCCTTGGCCGCCCCGGATACCATCAGCCATACCTCGCGGGACCGTTGGATTGCCGGCAATGTCAAGGTGATTCGCTGTGGCGGCGGTTTCGGGGATTCTTTGACCGCGACCACCATGCGGGTGGTCTCAAGCACGGCCGGGGTGTCCGGGAACAGGGAATTGATGTGGCCCTCGGGCCCCATTCCCAGCAGGTGGACATCGAAATTCGGTACCGACTGGCCGGGGTCGGCGTTGGCGGCCAGCAACTGTTCGTAGGCCAGCGCGGCGGCGGTGAGATCGGTGCCGAATTCACCGTCGCTGGCCGGCATCGTGTGCACCTGGCTCGACGGGATATCGATGTGATCGAGCAGGGCGGCCCGCGCCTGTTTTTCGTTACGCTCGTCGTCGTCCTCGGGGACGTAGCGCTCGTCGCCCCAGAACAGATGCACCTTGGACCAGTCAACCTGCTGACGGTGGGTGCCGAGATACCGCAGCAGTCCGATGCCATTGCCGCCGCCGGTCAGCACGATCAGCGCTCGCCCCCGGTCCGTTACGGCGGCCTGGATGGTATCGACCAGTCGCGCGCCTGCGGCCTCGACCAGGGCGTCGCCGTCCGGGAAAACCTCGATGATGGGGCTCATGCGTACTGCACCTGGTCGATGCCTTGCAATGCGGCATGATAAGTCTCGTCGGGATCCAACCGTCGCATATCTTCGGCCAGGCACTCACGGGTTTCCCTGCGCGCCAACGGAACCAGGGCATCCGGCCGGCCTGTCCGGCTCAGGGTGGCCGTCGTGCCCTCCTGAGGCCGGCTCAGGGTGATGGTCTCGCTTTTGCGTTCCAGCTCGACCTTGAGCTCGCCGACCACCCGGCGCACCGGCCCGTCGATGCAGTTGGCCAGCCAGCCCGCGAGGATGTCGAGCGCGGGCTCCATCTTCAGACCGGAGACCAGCGCCGACTGGATCGGCTCGTGGGGCTTCTGGTCGACCGCGGAAGCGAGCAGCGCCCGCCAGTAGGTGACACGGGCCCAGGCCAGATCGGTGTCGCCGGCGGTGTATCCGGGAAGGCGGCTCTTGATGGCCGACAGCGGGTCGGCACCGTTGGTCGCATCGGTAATGCGCCGAATAGCCAACTTGCCCAACGGGTCCTGGGCGGGCACCGCCGGGGCGGCACAGGGCCACCATGCCACCACCGGAATGTCGGGAAGCAAGAACGGGATGACGACGCTCTCGGCGTGACCGGCCAGCGGCCCCGAAAGCGTTAGCACCACGACCTCCCCGGCGCCGGCATCGCCCCCGACCCGAACCTGGGCATCCAACCGTGCCTCGGCGACGTCGGCATTGCCGGTTGTCACCACGAGGACCCGGCTGGGGTGTTCATGGCTGGCGGCGTTGGCGGCCTCGATTGATTCCTCGAGCAGGGTGTCGTTGTCGGCCTTGATGATCAGTGTCCCCACGCGGCCCATCGTTACGACGCCGGCCTTTTCGCGTAGCTCGTCAAGCTTCTTGTTGACCGCGGTGGTGCTGGTGTCCAGCATGTCAACGATCATGAGCGCCGCTCTCCCCCGCAAGCGGGAGGTGCCCCCACCCCATCGCTTCGCTCTGCATCGTCGCCGGCGCGGATCACGGCCGCCGCCATTCCCGGCCGGTCCGGCGCAACATTTCGAAGGCCGAGTCGGGGCCCCAGGTGCCTGACTCATAGGGGTCGGGCTTGCCGTGTGTCGCCCAATAATCGAGGACGGGATCGAGTACTTCCCAAGCCAATTCGACCTCCTCGTTCACCGGGAACAGCGATGGCTCACCGAGCAGCACATCCAGTATTAGTCGTTCGTACGCCTCAGGGGAGGCTTCCGCGAACGCCGAGCCGTAGGAGAAGTCCATGTTGACGTCGCGGACTTCCATGGTGCTGCCCGGCACCTTGGAACCGAACCGCAGCGTGATGCCTTCGTCCGGCTGTACCCGGATGACAATGGCGTTGGTGCCCAGCTCGTCGGTCATGGTGGCGTCGAATGGCAGATGCGGCGCGCGTTTGAACACCAGGGCAATCTCGGTCACCCTGCGGCCCAGTCGTTTTCCGGTGCGCAGGTAGAACGGCACCCCGGCCCAGCGGCGGGTGTCCACCTCGAGCGTGATGGCTGCGAAGGTCTCGGTGGTGGAGTCCTTGGAGAAGCCCTCCTCATCGAGCAGACCCACCACTTTCTCGCCGCCCTGCCAGCCGGCCGCGTATTGGCCGCGGCTGGTGGTCTCGTCGAGCGGCTCGGCGAGTTGTGTTGCGGACAGCACCTTGATCTTCTCGGTTTGTAGCGCCTTCGGTTTGAAGCTGACCGGCTCTTCCATCGCCGTCAGCGCCAGCAGCTGCATCAGGTGGTTCTGGATGACATCGCGGGCGGCGCCAATACCGTCGTAGTAGCCGGCTCGCCCGCCCAGTCCGATGTCTTCGGCCATGGTGATCTGCACATGGTCGACGTAGTGCGCGTTCCAGATCGGATCCCACAGTTGATTGGCGAACCGCAGCGCCAAGATGTTCTGAACGGTCTCCTTGCCCAGGTAGTGATCGATCCGGAACACCGACTCCTCCGGGAACACCGAGTTGACCACGTGGTTGAGGTCGCAGGCGCTTTTCAGATCGTGGCCGAATGGTTTCTCGATGACGACGCGGCTCCACCTGTCCTCTTGCGGGCGAGCCAGCCCGGACTTGTGCAGCTGTTCGCACACCTCCGGGAACGACTTAGGCGGGATCGCCAGGTAGAAGGCGTGGTTGCCGCCGATGCCGCGCTCGGCGTCCAGCTTCTCCAACGTCTCGGCCAGTCGCCCGAACGCGGCCTCGTCATCGAACTCGCCCCGCACGAACCGCAATCCGTCCGCCAGCCGCTCCCAAATCGCCTGGCGGAACGGGGTACGGCAGTGTTGTTTGACCGAATCGAGTATCACCCCGGCGAAGGCGTCATGGTCCCAGTCGCGGCGGCCGAAGCCCACCAGCGGAGAAGGTGGGTGGCAGCAAGCCGCGATTGGCCAGGTCATAGACGGCAGGCACCACTTTCTTGTGGGCCAGGTCACCGGTGACACCGAACAGCACCATCGCGCACGGGCCGGCTATTCGGGGCAGGCGCTTATCTTCTTTGTCGCGTAACGGATTACGCCACTGTTCGGCTTCACGTCCCTTGGAGTCGGCAGGGCTCATTTGGCAGTGGAACCCAGTTGCTTCTGTGTTTCTCCCAGCAGCTGCTTCCAGGAGTCGATGAACTTCTCCACGCCTTCGTCCTCAAGCACGACGAAGACGTCCGGCAGGTCGATCCCGACCACCGTCAGCGAGTCGAACACGCCCTGGGCGGCCGAACCGGTACCGCTGACCGTGTCACCGCTTGACCACACCGTGATCGGCGACGGCGTCAATCGTCGGCTCCGGCATGGTGTTTACGGTGTGTGGGGCCGACAAGCTCGGTGACGTAGAGGGTGTCGGAATAGGCCTTGTTCTTGACGCCGGTGGAGGCCCACAGCGGGCGCTGCACACGGGCGCCGTAGGGCTTGAGTCCCTGGTAGCGATCGCCGCTGCGAAGACCTCCTCGTACGCGGCGTAGGCCAGCCGGGCGTTTGCGACGCCGGCCTTGCCGCGTAGGCCGAGCGCCTCCTCCGAGCCGATCTTTGTCCAGCCGCTTGTCGATCTCGGTGTCCACCCGGGAGACGAAAAACGATGCCACCGAATGGATCTTGGAAATGTCATGGCCGGCTTCGCGGGCCTTCTCCAGCCCGGCCAGGTAGGCATCCATCACCTCACGGTGTCGTTCCACGGAGAAGATGAGCGTGACGTTGACCGAAATCCCTTCCGCCAGAACGGCAGTGATGGCCGGCAGACCGGCCTTGGTGGCCGGGATCTTGATCAGCAGGTTCGGCCGGTCGACGATCTTCCACAGTTCGATCGCCTGCAGGATTGTCTTGTCGGTTTCGTGGGCCAGCCGTGGGTCGACCTCGATCGACACCCGGCCGTCGACTCCCGTCGGTGGCCTCCCACGCCCGCGCCAGTACGTCGCACGCGTTGCGGACGTCGTCGGTGGTGACGGTGCGGACCGTGGCGTCCACGTCGGCGCCGCGCTCGGCCAACTCGGCGATCTGCGCGTCGTAGGCGTCGCCTTCGGCGAAGGCCTTCTGGAAGATGGACGGGTTGGTGGTCACGCCGACAACACTTTTGGTGTCGATCAGCTTCTGCAGGTTGCCCGACTTCAGCCGCTCCCGCGACAAGTCATCCAGCCAAACGGACACTCCCGCGGCGCTCAACGCTGCGAGGTTAGGGTTCTGACTGGTCATGTGAATCACCCTTTCTCAGTTATCCACTACCTGTTCCGCGGCGGCAGCGACGGCTTCGGCGGTAAAGCCGTACTCACGGAACAACGTCTTGTAGTCGGCGGATTCGCCGTAGTGCTCGATCGACACGATCCTGCCGGTGTCGCCGACGAGCTTGTGCCAGCATTGCGCGACGCCGGCCTCGACGGCCACCCGGGCCGACACCGAGGGGGGCAGCACGCTGTCGCGGTAGTCGGACGGCTGGGACTCGAACCACTCCACGCACGGCATCGACACCACCCGCGCGACGAGGTCCCTGTCCGCCAACAACTTTTGCGCCTCGACCGCGAGCTGGAGCTCCGAGCCGGTGGCGATCAAGACGACGTCGGGTTCATCGCCGCCGTCGTCACCGAGTATGTAGCCGCCCCGCGCGACACCTTCGGCGCTGGTGCCCTCCAGCACCGGCAGACCCTGCCGGGTCAGGATGAGACCAACCGGACCACTTCCGTTGCCGCGGGCCAGGATCGTGCGCCAGGCATAGGCCGTCTCGTTGGCGTCGCCGGGGCGCACCACCGAGAGGTGCGGGATGGCGCGCAGCGCCGACAGGTGCTCGATCGGCTGATGGGTCGGGCCGTCTTCGCCGAGCCCGATCGAGTCGTGCGTCCACACGTAGATGGGATCGATGTTCATCAGCGAGGCCAACCGCACCGACGGCCGCATGTAGTCGGAGAACTGCAGGAACGTCCCCCCGTATGCGCGGGTCGGGCCGTGCAGCACGATGCCGGACAGGATGGCGCCCATCGCGTGCTCGCGAACGCCGAAGTGCAGCGTGCGGCCGTACCAGTGCGCCGTGTAGTCCTTGGTCGAAATCGACGGCGGGCCAAAGGAATCCACGCCCTTCATGGTGGTGTTGTTGCTGCCCGCCAGGTCGGCCGAACCGCCCCACAACTCGGGGAGTTTCGGCCCGAGCGCCGAGAGCACCTCGCCGGAGGCGGCACGGGTGGCCAGCGCCTTGGACCCGGGTTCCCAGTGCGGGATGCCGGCGTCCCAGCCGTCGGGCAACCGCTGGGCAGTCAACCGGTCCAGCAGCGCCTTGCGTTCGGGTTCGCGCTGCGCCCAGGCCTCGAACTCCGGTTGCCATTTCGCGTGCGCTTCCTTGCCCCGCTGCACAAGCGCGCGGGTGTGGGTGATGACATCTTCGCGGACCTCGAAGTTCTTGGCGGGATCGAAGCCCAGGATCTGCTTGACCGCCGCGACCTCCTCGTCGCCGAGGGCCGCGCCGTGCGCCTTGCCGGTGTTCATCAACGTGGGTGCCGGATAGCCGATGATGGTGCGCAGGGAAATGAACGACGGCCGGTCGGTGGTGGCTTTGGCGTTGGCGATCGCCTCCTCGATCGCGACGACGTTCTCGCCGCCCTCCACCTCTTGCACGTGCCAGCCGTAGGCGCGATAGCGGGCGGCGGTGTCCTCGCACAGCGCGATGTTGGTGTCGTCCTCGATCGAGATCTGGTTGTGGTCGTAGAACACGATGAGGTTGCCCAGCTGCTGCACGGCCGCCAGCGATGACGCCTCCGACGTCACGCCCTCCTCCATGTCCCCGTCGGAGGCGATCACATAGATGTGGTGGTCGAACGGGCTGGTTCCCGGTTGGGCGATTGGATCGAACAGGCCGCGCTCGTAGCGCGACGCCATTGCCATGCCGACCGCCGATGCCAGGCCCTGGCCCAGCGGACCGGTGGTGATCTCAACGCCCTTGGTGTGCCGAAACTCCGGGTGTCCGGGGGTCTTGGATCCCCAGGTGCGCAGCGATTCGATGTCGGACAGTTCGAGGCCGAAGCCGCCGAGGTAGAGCTGGATATACAGCGTCAGGCTGCTGTGCCCGGCCGACAGCACGAACCGGTCGCGTCCCAGCCAGTGGGTGTCGCTGGGGTCGTGACGCATGGTGCGCTGAAACAGGGTGTAGGCCAGCGGCGCCAGGCTCATCGCCGTCCCGGGATGCCCGTTGCCGACTTTCTGCACGGCGTCCGCGGCCAGCACCCGAATCGTGTCGACCGCCGACGAATCGAGGTCTGTCCAGTCGTCTGGGTGGCTGGGACGGGTGAGAGCGGAAATATCGACAACCGTGGTCACAAACTCGCTCCTCACGTCGGCAGACGGATCTTGTTCCAACCTAACGCCGGCACCCGAAATGGTCGAATGGGTACAGGCTACTGCGACGGCGACCGGGTGCGCGCGGCGCATGCAGGCCCTATGCGGCGGGCGGTCTGGTTCGATGCCGCTTCGCTTGCTGGCCTGACGGCAGCATCAGCCACCCACCCGAGTGTTGTTCGTTTTTTCACTGTTCGTTTCACTTCTCGCGCTGCGATATGCCTGCCAGGATTGCGCGTAGGCGGGTACGCAACGAGATGACAGGGATCTGAGATGACGGCCGTTGTTGCAGGACCAGATATCGACGCGGTGAGCGTCAACACTATTCGCACCTTGTGCATCGACGCCGTTCAGGCGGCCAACTCCGGCCATCCCGGAACCCCTATGGCGATGGCGCCCGTTGTGTATGCCTTGTGGCAGCACGTTCTCCGGTTTGATCCGGCGGATCCCATCTGGCCGAACCGGGATCGGTTCGTCCTGTCGGCGGGGCATGCCTCGACGCTGCTCTATTCCATGCTGCATCTGACCAAGGTGCAGGCCGTCGACGCGGACTACGAGACGGTGGGCAAGCCCTCTGTGGAGTTGGATGACCTCAAGAAGTTCCGTCAGCTCGACTCCAAGTGTCCGGGCCACCCGGAGTACCGCTGGACGTCCGGGATCGAGTGCACCACCGGCCCGTTGGGCACGGGCGTGGCGACCAGCGTCGGCATGGCGATCGCCTCCAACTGGCTCGCCGCCACCTACAACCGCCCCGGACACGAGCTGTTCGGTTTCAACGTGTACGCACTCGCCGGCGACGGCTGCATGATGGAAGGCGTTGCGTCCGAAGCGGCTTCGCTGGCGGCGCATCTGGAGCTGTCGAACCTGTGCTGGATCTACGACAACAACAAGATCACCATCGAAGGCGCGACCGACATCGCGTTCACCGAGGACGTCGCCACCAGGTTCGTCGGCTATGGCTGGAACGTCACCCGGGTGGGCGACGCCAACGACCTGCACATGCTGGGCCGCGCGTTCGAAACATTCGCGCGCGAGCAACACCGCCCCACGCTGATCATCGTCGACAGCCACATCGCCTACGGCGCACCGACGAAGGAGGGCACGGCCGCCGCGCATGGTGAGCCGCTCGGGGAGGACGAGGTCCGCGCGACCAAGGAGTTCTACGGTTTCCCGCCCGATGAGCAGTTCTACGTTCCGGATGGTGTCTACCAGAACTTCGCCGACGGGATAGGCGCGCGCGGGGCCGGGCTGAGCGGCGCGTGGAACGCGGCCTTCGAGGCCTATCGGGCCGAATTTCCCGACCCGGCCGACCAGCTCGACCGGATGCAGCGCCGTGAACTGCCCGGCGGCTGGGACGCCGACATCCCGACCTTCCCCGCCGACCCGAAGGGCATCGCATCTCGGGCGTCGTCGGGGCAGGTGCTGAACGCACTGGCGAAGAACTACCCGTGGTTGATCGGCGGCGCCGCGGACCTGGCGCCGTCGACCAAGACGCGGCTGACCTTCGACGGTGCCGGTGACCTGCAACCGGACAATCCGGGCGGTCGCAACTTGCACTTCGGCGTGCGTGAATTCGCCTCCGGCGCAGTCACGAACGGGCTTGCCCTGTCCAAAATCCGCGCCTACTGGTCGGGCTTCCTGATCTTTTCGGACTTCGCCCGCGGCGCGATCCGTCTGTCGGCGATCATGGAGATCCCGACGATCAACATCTTCACGCACGACTCGATCGGCGTGGGGGAGGACGGCCCCACCCACCAGCCGGTTGAGCAGCTGGCGTCGCTTCGCGCGATTCCCGGCCTGCTGGTGATCCGGCCGTCGGACGCGAACGAGGTCGTCGAGGCGTGGCGGTTCATCGCGCAGCTCAAACACGAGCCCGTCGCGCTGGTGTTGTCCCGGCAGAACCTGCCGACGCTGGACCGCTCGGTGTATGCCCCCGCATCCGGTCTCGCCAAGGGTGCTTACGTGCTGGCGTCGGCCGACGACCCGGAGCTAATCCTGATGGCGACCGGCAGCGAGGTGTCGCTGGTGGTCCAGGCCTACGAGCAGCTGACCGCCGAGGGTGTGCGGACACGGGTGGTGAGCATGCCGTGCCTCGAGCTGTTCGAGAAGCAGCCGCAGGCCTACCGCGACGAAGTGCTGCCGCCGTCGGTGCGGGCCCGCGTCGCGGTCGAGCAGGCGTCGACACACGGCTGGCACCGCTACATCGGGCTGGATGGCGCGGTGATCGGCATGGAAACGTTCGGGGCGTCCGCGCCGTTGAAAGAGCTGCTCACTAAGTTCGGCTTCACCCCGGACCGGGTGGTGGAGACGGCGCGGACCGTGCTCGGACGCATCAAGGGATGAATCGCCCCGAGGTCAACCGACCCCGAACTGTTCCCGGCGGCCCCTAGCCGTCTACCATCCTCTGTAGTAGATGCTGCGCGCTGCTGCGACCCGAGGAGTTATTGCGTGAGCGTTCGCGGGCGCGTCGCGCCAAGCCGAGTACCGAGCCGAGTGCATGGCGCGGTGTTGGCTTATCTGGCGCTGACCAAGCCGCGGGTCATCGAACTGCTGCTGGTCACCGCGATACCCGCCATGCTGCTGGCCCACCGCGGCACCGTGAACCCGCTGCTGATCCTCGACACGCTGATCGGCGGGATGCTGGCCGCCGGCGGCGCCAACACGCTGAACTGTGTGGCCGATGCCGACATCGACAAGCTGATGAAGCGGACCGCGCGCCGGCCGCTGGCACGAGAGGCCGTGCCGAAGCGAAACGCCTTGGTGCTCGGGCTGGTGCTCAGCGTGGGCTCGTTCTTCTGGCTCTGGTGGACCACGAACCTGCTGTCGGGGCTGCTGGCCATCGCCACCATCGCGTTTTACGTGTTCGTCTACACGCTGTTGCTCAAACGCCGCACGTCGCAAAACGTCGTATGGGGCGGGGCCGCCGGCTGCATGCCGGTGATGATCGGCTGGTCCGCGGTCACCGACACCATCGGCTGGCCGGCGTTGGTGATGTTCGCGATCATCTTCTTCTGGACGCCGCCGCACACCTGGGCACTGGCGATGCGCTACAAGGACGACTACAAACGGGCCGGCGTCCCGATGCTGCCCGCGGTGGCCACCGAGCGCCAGGTCACCAAGCAGATCCTGATCTACACCTGGCTGACCGTGGCCGCGACGCTCGCGTTGGCGCTGGCCACCGGCTGGTTATACGCGGCGGTCGCCGCGGTGGCCGGGGTGTGGTTCTTGGCGATGGCCCATCAGCTGTACGCCGGGGTCCGCGCCGGCGAGGCGGTCAAGCCGCTGCGACTGTTCTTGCAATCCAACAACTATCTGGCCGTGGTGTTCTGCGCGTTGGCCATCGACTCGGCGCTCGGGCTGCCGACGTTGCTCTAGTACCGCTCTCCGGTGTGTGTAGAGGGCGGAAAAATCGGCTAAATCCGGCCGCGTGTTCACACTCAAAGCCGCTTCTGCACACTCGACGGTTCGCCTGACGCCTAAGGCAGCAGCACGAGCGAGCCACTGGTTTTGCGGCCCTGCAGGTCTCGGTGCGCGCGGGCCGCTTCGGACAGCGGATAGCGTCCGCCGACTTCGATGGTGATGGCTCCGCTGGCGACCGCCTCGAACAATTCGTTGGCCCGCCAGCCGAACTCTGCTGCGGTACGCATGAAGTGGACCAGAGCCGGCCGGGTGAGAAACACTGAGCCTGCGGCGTTGAGGCGCTGCGGGTCGACGGGCGGGACCGGCCCGCTGGAGGCGCCGAACAGCGCCAGCGTCCCGCGAACGGCCAGGCTCGCCAGGCTGGCGTCGAAGGTGGTGGCGCCGACGCCGTCGTACACCGCTGCCACACCGGCGCCCCCGGTCAGCGCGCGGATCCGCTGACCGAATTCGGCGGCGTCTTCGGGGTAGGGGAGCACCTCGGCGGCGCCGGCCTGCCGGGACAGTCGCTCCTTTTCGGCCGTCGAGACGGTGGTGATGACCCGGGCGCCGAGCAGGCGTGCCCACTGCGTCAGGATCAGCCCGACGCCGCCGGCGCCCGCATGCACCAGCACCGCGTCGCCGCTTTGCACCGGATACACCGACTTCAGCAGGTAGTGCGCGGTGAGGCCCTTCAGCAGTACCGACGCCGCCACCTCGGAGGTCACGCCGTCCGGCACCTTGGCACTCAAAAATGCTGGCGCAGTGGCGAATTCGGCGTAACCGCCGTTTGCCGCGGCGCTGACCACCCGGTCGCCCACGCTGAAACCGTCGACCCCTTCGCCGATAGCGGCGACCGCGCCGCACGCCTCGGAGCCGATGACGAACGGCAACTGGCGCGGGTATTTGCCCTCGCGGAAATAGGTGTCGATGAAGTTGACGCCGATGGCCTCCGCTTCGATCAGCAGCTCGCCCCGCCCGGGGGTGGGTTGCGCCGTCTCGACGTAGCGCAGGACCTCCGGACCGCCGGTTTCGGTGATTTCGATTGCGTGCATTTGGCTATCATGCCCGGACATGAAGCTCGCCCGGCCCGACGTCTTCCATCCCCGGCTCGTGCTGGCGGGTTGTCCAACGCAAGTCGCCGGTGACGGCGACGACGCCGGACTGGTCGCCGCGCTGCGGCACCGTGGTCTGCACGCCCGTTGGTTGTCCTGGGATGATCCCGACGCCCGCCGCGCGGATCTGGTGATATTGCGGGCCACTCACGACTATGCCGATCGGCTCGACGAGTTCCTGGCCTGGACCGCCGGCGTGGCCAATCTGCTGAACGCACCCGCCGTCGTCGCCTGGAATGCCGACCGGCGCTATTTGGCGGACCTCGCGGACCGGGGGGTGCCGACGGTGCCCGGTGAGGTAATCGCGCCGGGAGACCGGGTTCGGCTGCCGCATGCGGGTGACGTCTTCGTCAGCGCGACCACCGGCACCGGAACCCGCCGGTGCGGTGACCGGTCGGCGGCCGCCGCATATGCCGCTGAATTGCACGCGGCCGGCCGAAGCGTGTTGGTGCAGCGGGCCGGTTCGGCCCCCGAAACGGTGCTGGTATTTCTCGGCGGCAAGCCGTCGCACGCGTTTCCGGCGGAGCCCGACTTCGAAATCTGGGATGTCGGCGTCGCCGCGCTGGCTGCCGCGGCGGCCCAAGTGGGCATCGAGGTCAGCGAATTGCTTTACGCACGAGCACATTTGACTGGTTCCGAGTTGCTGGAACTGCAACTGGTGGAGCCGTCGCTGGGATTTCGGCAGTTGGACGCCGGCGCTCGCGACCTAGCCCAACGCGAGTTCGCGCTGGGCGTGGAGTCAGCTTTGCAGCGGCTCGGGCTTGGTCCGCTCTCGCATCGACGCCCATAGCGCCGCGGTGGCCGCGGTGCACGCCGCCGCGCCCGCCACGTGGACCGCGACCAGCGCGGCGGGTACCCCGGTGAAGTATTGCGTGGTGCCGACGGCGGCCTGCGCGGCAACCAGGGCGACCAGCACGCCGAGCCGCAGCAGGATGGCCCGGCCGGCGCCGACCGCCAGCAGGCCGAAGCCCAGCCCGACCAGCAGCGCCAGGTAGGAGACCAACAGCGACGAATGCGCGTGCACCAGGGTGGTGATCTCGACTTTCAGCCGCGGCACCGTCCGGCTGGGGCTGCGGTCACCCGCGTGCGGGCCGGCGGCGGTGACCAGCGTGCCGGTGACCAGCACCGCGGCCAGATTCAGCGCGGTCAGCGCCGTCAGCGCGCGCAGCGGCCTCGCGACCCGGTCGCGGAGCACGCCGTCGTCGGGCTCGCCGATCTTGACGTAGAGCAGCACCGACAACCACACCATCGTCATCGATGTGAGCAGGTGGATGGCCACCGTCCACCACAGCAGCCCGGTGCGCACGGTGATGCCACCGATTACCGCCTGCACGACCGTCGACACGGGCATCAGCCACGCGTAGACCAGCACCTCCGCGCGCCGGCGTGCCCGGGTCACGACGAACACGACCAGGGCCGCGGCGATAACCACCGCGAAGGTGATCATCCGGTTGCCGAATTCGACGGCCTGGTGGACGCGTGGCACTTCGGCGACGGCCACCGGGGTGAAGCTGCCCGGGAAGCACTGCGGCCAGGTGGGGCAACCCAGCCCCGACGCGGTGACGCGGACGATCGCGCCGGTGACGGCTATGCCGCCCTGGGTGAGGATGACGACCGCGGCGATGACCCGCTGGACCCGCAGGCTCGGCTTGGTGAGCAGGTTCACCGACCGCAGCAGTGTTCGTCCGACGGGCACCGCCCGATGGTAAGCCAATAAAAACTACGGCCTGTAGTACGGGCGGGTCGCGCCGAGACTGAAGCCACGCACACACGCGTCGGCGTGTCGTATGTGTGGTTGCAGTGTCGCGCGAAACGGCACCGCGGCTAACCGTCCGGACCACGGCCTGGTGACGACGAGACTGAAACCTCGCGCACACGCGTCGGCGTGTCGTATGTGTGGTTGCAGTGTCGCGCGAAACGGCACCGCGGCTAACCGTCAGGTGAAGCGGAACCAGCGCAGCGCGGCCAGCGCCGCGACCGCACCCCACACGGCGAGGACGACGACGCCGAACCAGTCCACCGAAAGGGTCATCGCCCGCGAGAGTGCCTCGGTGAGCGCGCCCGACGGGGTGACCCGGGCCGCCCACTTGACCCCGGCCGGGATCATCTTCGTTTCCAGCGTCAACGCGCCGAGCCCGGCGAAGACGAACCACATCAGGTTGGCCACCGCGAGCACGATCTCCGCCCGCAGCGTCCCGCCGAGCAACAGCCCCAGGGCCGCGAAGCCCGCGGTGCCCAGGGCGATCACGGCCGCGCCCAGCGCCAGGGCCGCCGGCGCCGGGCGCCAGCCGAGCGCAAAACCGATGGCGCCCAAGATGATTGCCTGCAAGAACACCACGGTCACCACGGCCAGTGACTTGCCGGCGATAATGCCCCAGACCGGCAGGGGGGTGGCTCCCAGCCGTTTGAGCGCGCCGTAGCGACGATCGAACGCGACCGCGATCGCCTGACCGGTGAACGCGGTCGAGATCACCGCGAGCGCCATGATCACGGGCACGAAGGTGGCGGCGCGGTTCTGACCGAACGAGCCGAACGGCAGCAGCGTCAGCCCGACCAGCAGGGTGATCGGGATGAACATGGTCAGCAAGAGTTGTTCGCCGTTGCGCAGCAGCAGCTTCAACTCCAGGCGGAACTGTGCGGCGAGCATCCGCGGCACGGCGTTGGGTCGCGGGTCGGGGGTGAAGGTTCCCGTGGGAAAAAGCGGGGCACTCGTGTCGGTCACTGTCGCAACTTCCTACCGGTGAGGTCGAGGAACACATCCTCGAGGCTGCGTTGCTCGACGCGCATGTCGGTGGCCAGCACGTCGATCTGCGCGCACCACGCCGTGACGGTCGCCAGCACCTGCGGGTCGATGTGACCCTCGACCAGGTATTCGCCCGGCGTCACCTCGGTGGCCTTGTAGTCCTCGGGCAATGCGGCGGCCAACAGGGTCAGGTCGAGCCGTGGCGGCGCGGTGAACCGCAACTGGTCTTTGGCTCCGGTGCGCATCAGCTCGGTCGGTGTGCCCGCGGCCACCGTCACGCCGTGGTCGATGATGACCAGCCGGTCGGCCAGCTCCTCTGCCTCCTTGAGTTGGTGGGTGGTCAGCACCACCGTCACGCCGTCGCGGCGCAACGCGTCGATCAGTTCCCAGACCAGCAGCCGGGCATGGGCGTCCATGCCCGCGGTGGGCTCGTCGAGGAACACCAGTTCCGGGCGGCCGACCAGCGCGCACGCCAGCGCGAGCCGTTGCTGCTGCCCCCCGGAGAGCCGTCGATAGGTGGTGCGTGCCGCGTCGGTGAGGCCCAGGGTGTCCAGCAGCCACGCCGGGTCCAGCGGGTCGGCCGCGTAGGCGGCCACCAGGTTGAGCATTTCCCCGGCCCGCGCCGCGGGATAGCCGCCGCCGCCCTGCAACATCACGCCGATGCGCGCACGCAGGCGCGCGTTGTCGGCGATCGGGTCCAGACCCAGCACCTCTATGGTCCCGGCGTCCGGGCGCACGAAGCCCTCGCACATCTCAACCGTCGTGGTCTTGCCGGCGCCGTTGGGGCCCAGCAGGGCCAGCACCTCGGCGGCGTGCACATCGAGATCGAGTTCGGAGACGGCGGCGGTGGACCCGTAGTGCTTGCTTACCCCGCGCAGCCGCACCACCATTTCAGGGACTTCGGGGATGTCGGGGGCCGATCTCACGTGGAATCAGCGTAGGCGTCGGGCGCCGCCGCCGGCCGCGGGGTCTCGGGGGTCTTCAGCGCCGGGACGGCATCCGTGACCGCCAAGCCAGTCGGTCCGCTGCCCTCGCCCGGCCTCGGCTGGAGCGGCCGCCACGGCAACCGGCGGTACGTCACCACGATCAGCACCAGCACGATTCCGGCGCTGGCCAAGGTGGCGTCCACAATCTGAAACAGCGCGAAGCGGTCGCCGTTGGCCGTCGGGCCGAAGATGCCGACGATGAGGGTGATGAGGATGACGGCCTCCCGGAAGCCGGTGCGGCTCGCCCAGGCGGCCAGCGGGATGATGGCCCAGAGCAGATACCAGGGCTGCACGACGGGAAACAGCAGCACCGTGACGCCCAGCGCGACGCCCAGGCCGCCGATCGGGTGCAACCGGCCGCGGAAGACGGCCACCAGCAACCAGGTCACCATCACCATGATGATCAGCACACCGATGGCGCGAGTCAGCCCCAGTACCGCGGTGGTGTGATCGCCCAGGCCGAGCAGGATCCCGACCTGCCCGGTGCCGAGCGCCAGGAGCGTGGGCGGCGACATCCAGCTGCGCACCACGTTGGCGGTGCCCAGCGTGTAGATCCAGCCGAAACCGAGCCCGCTGGCCCAGCCGACGATGGCCATCACCGCAAGCGACAACGCCGACATCCCACCGCTAGCCAGCAAAAACGCACGCAGATTGCCCCCACAGCGGTAGGCCAGCGCCATCGTGACGAAGCCGAGCGCCAGCAGCGAGGGCAGCTTCACCTGCGACGACAGCGTGATCAGGACGGCGCCCGCGATCAGCATGCCCAGCGGTTCCCAGTCCGGCCCCGGCCGCCACGACGTGGGCATCAGTCGCGGCGCGTCGACACCACGCAGCGCGAATTCGGCGCCGGCCAGCATCAGCCCGAGCATCAGCGCCTCGTTATGGACGCCCGCGACCAGATGCATGATCACCAGCGGATTGGCCGCGCCCAACCACAGCGCGCTGACCTCCGCGACGCCGCAGCGCCGGGCCAGCCGGGGGGTTGCCCACACGATCAGGCCCACGCCGATTAGCTCCACGACCCGGTGACAGAGCACGGCTGCGACGATGTTTTCCCCCGTCAGGGCCGAGATCCCGCGCCCGATCCACAAGAACAACGGGCCGTAGGGCGCCGGCGTCTCCCGCCACAGGGTGGGGACGGACAGCGTGAAGACATGGGATAGGCCGAGCCCGGATGCCGGACCCACCCGGTAGGGGTCGAGTCCTTCCAGGGAGATCTGGCTCTGGGCCAGGTAGGAGTAGACGTCCTTGCTGTACATCGGCGGCGCGGGCAACAGCGGCAGTATCCACAACAGCAGGGTGCGGTCCAACTCGCCGCGCGACATCCGCCTGCTGCCCAGCGCGAATCGGCCCAGCATCAACCAGGCCAGCGTCATCATGACCGCCCCGGTCGTCGTCATCGTCAACGACACGGTCTGGATCCGCGACGGCAGGTTCAGCAACCGGACCCCGAAGGTGGGGTCCTGGACCACGGGGCGGGCCCCGGCGCCCAGGGCGCCGATCGCCATCAGGACGGTGCCGGTGGCGCCGAACAGGCGGGTGCGCCGCATTGCGGTGAGGTCGGTATCGTTCAGCGGCGAGCCGACGGCCTGCTCGTCGCCGTGCAAGCTGGCGATCGACGAGCTCAGCGTGTGGTGGCGGGCTGCCATCAGAGCAGCGTAGCCGCCTCGGGATGTGACCAGCGCAACCCGCACAGAGGGTGCCCTTGCTGGACCGATTGTCGGAATTGCGTCACACTGGTGTTGTGAAAATCCCCGCGGCCCCGGCGGCTGTTGCCGCCCCGGTGACGGACGGCCACACCCGTCGCGCCATCGTGCGGTTGCTGCTGGAATCCGGATCGATCACCGCCGGCGAGATCGGTGACCGCCTGGGCCTGGCGGCCGCCGGTGTGCGGCGCCACCTCGACGCGCTCATCGAGGCGGGCGACGCCGAGTCGGTGCCCGCCGCGGCATGGCAGCAGGCGGGCCGCGGGCGCCCCGCGAAGCGCTTCCGGTTGACCGCCGCCGGCCGGGCCAAGCTCGACCACGCCTACGACGACCTGGCCGCGGCGGCCATGCGGCAACTGCGGGAAATCGGCGGCGAGGATGCCGTCCGGACGTTCGCCCGGCGGCGCATCGACGCGATCTTGGACGGCGTGGCCGCCGCCGACAGCGCCGAGGACGCCGATGTCGAGGCCGCCGCCGAGCGGGTGGCCGGGGCGCTGACCAAGGCCGGCTACGTCGCCGCGACGACGCGGGTCGGCGGCCCGATCCACGGAGTGCAGATCTGCCAGCACCACTGCCCGGTGGCCCACGTCGCCGAGGAATTTCCGGAACTGTGTGAAACCGAGCAGCAGGCGATGGCCGAGGTGCTCGGAACGCACGTGCAGCGGTTGGCGACCATCGTCAACGGCGACTGCGCCTGCACCACCCATGTGCCTCTCACGCCGGCGCCCAGCCCGCGCCGCGACACCACCAGCAACAAAGGAGCGTCCGTATGACACTCACACCCGAGGCCACCAAGACTCCACCCGAGCCGCTGACCCAGCAGCAGGCGATCGCCTCGCTGGGTACGTACGGCTACGGCTGGTCGGACTCCGACGTCGCGGGCGCCAGCGCGCAGCGCGGGCTGTCCGAGGCCGTGGTGCGCGACATCTCCTCGAAGAAAAGTGAGCCGGAGTGGATGCTCAACATCCGGCTCAAGGCGCTGCGCACATTCGACAAGAAGCCGATGCCCAAATGGGGCGCCAACCTCGAGGGCATCCACTTCGACAACATCAAGTACTTTGTGCGCTCCAGCGAGAAGCAGGCCGCGACCTGGGACGATCTGCCCGCAGACATCAAGAACACCTACGACAGGTTGGGCATCCCGGAAGCCGAGAAGCAGCGGCTGGTCTCCGGTGTCGCCGCCCAGTACGAGTCGGAGGTCGTCTACCACTCCATCCGTGAGGATCTAGAGAAGCTGGGCGTCATCTTCCTGGACACTGACACGGCGTTGCGTGAGCATCCGGACATCTTCAAGCAGTACTTCGGCACCGTGATCCCGGCGGGGGACAACAAGTTCTCCGCGCTGAACACGGCCGTGTGGTCGGGCGGCAGCTTCATCTACGTGCCGCCGGGTGTGCACGTCGACATCCCGTTGCAGGCCTACTTCCGGATCAACACCGAGAACATGGGCCAGTTCGAGCGAACGCTGATCATCGTCGATGAGAACGCTTACGTTCACTATGTGGAGGGCTGCACTGCTCCCATTTACAAGTCGGATTCACTGCACTCGGCGGTGGTCGAAATCATCGTAAAGCCCGGTGGCCGTTGCCGTTACACGACCATCCAGAATTGGTCGAACAACGTGTACAACCTGGTCACCAAGCGCGCCCGTGCAGAAGCCGGGGCCACCATGGAGTGGGTCGACGGCAACATCGGGTCCAAGGTGACCATGAAGTACCCCGCGGTCTGGATGACCGGCGAGCACGCCAAAGGCGAAGTGCTGTCGGTGGCGTTCGCCGGCGTAGACCAGCACCAGGACACCGGCGCCAAAATGCTGCACCTGGCGCCGAACACGTCCAGCAACATCGTGTCCAAGTCGGTGGCCCGCGGCGGTGGCCGGACCTCCTACCGCGGCCTGGTGCAGGTGAACAAGGGTGCACACGGCTCCAAGTCGAGCGTGAAATGCGATGCGCTGCTGGTCGATACGATCAGCCGCAGCGACACCTACCCGTACGTCGACATCCGCGAGGACGACGTCACGATGGGCCACGAGGCCACCGTGTCCAAGGTCAGCGAGAACCAGCTGTTCTACCTGATGAGCCGTGGCCTGACCGAGGACGAGGCGATGGCCATGGTGGTGCGCGGGTTCGTCGAGCCGATCGCCAAGGAACTGCCGATGGAGTACGCGCTGGAGCTCAACCGGCTGATCGAGCTGCAGATGGAGGGCGCGGTCGGATGACCGCTGCCGCACTGAATAAGGGCGAGTTGTTCGCCTCCTTCGATGTCGATGCTTTCGAGGTTCCGCACGGCCGCGACGAGATCTGGCGGTTCACCCCGCTGAAGCGGTTGCGCGGCCTGCACGACGGCTCGGCACCCGCGACCGGCAGCGGTCAGACCAGCGTCAGTGAGCAATCCGGTGTGCAGATCGAGACGGTCCGCCGCGGCGACCCGCGGTTGGGCCAGGGCGGTATTCCTGCCGATCGCGTTGCAGCTCAGGCATTTTCGTCGTTCAACTCGGCTACGCTGGTGACCGTCCCGCGGGACACGCAGGTCGCCGAGCCGGTGAACATCAGTGTCACCGGGCCCGGCGAAGGGGCGGTGGCATACGGGCATCTGCAGATCCGGGTGGAAGAGCTCGGCGAGGCGGTCGTGGTTATCGACCACCGGGGGAGCGGAACCTACGCCGACAACGTCGAGTTCATCGTCGACGACGCCGCCCGGCTCACCGTCGTGTGGATCGCCGACTGGGCCGACGACATGGTTCACGTCAGCGCGCACCACGCCAAGCTGGGCAAGGATGCGGTGCTGCGCCATGTCACCGTCACGCTGGGCGGTGAGGTGGTGCGACTGGCGGCCAACGTGCGGTTTTCTGGCCCGGGCGGGGATGCCGAGCTGCTGGGCCTGTACTTCGCCGACGACGGTCAGCACCTCGAGTCGCGGCTACTGGTCGACCACGCACAGCCTGACTGCAGGTCGAATGTGCTGTATAAGGGTGCGCTGCAAGGAGATCCGGCCTCCGCGCTGCCCGAAGCGCACACCGTGTGGGTGGGCGACGTGCTGATCCGCGCCGAGGCCACCGGCACCGACACCTTCGAGGTGAACCGCAACCTGGTGCTCACCGACGGGGCTCGGGCCGACTCGGTGCCCAACCTGGAGATCGAGACGGGCGAGATCGTCGGCGCCGGACACGCCAGCGCCACCGGACGTTTCGACGACGAGCAACTGTTTTACCTGCGCTCCCGCGGCATCCCGGAGGAGCAGGCCCGCCGACTGGTGATCCGCGGCTTCTTCGCCGAAATCATCTCCAAGATCGCGGTGCCCGAGATACGCGAACGCCTGACCACAGCCATCGAACACGAACTGGCCATCACCGAATCGAGAGCAACAGCTTCATGACCACTCTGGAAATCAAAGATCTGCACGTCAGCGTCGAGACCCCGGAAGCCACCGAGATCCCGATCCTCAACGGCGTCGACCTGACCGTGAAATCCGGTGAGACGCATGCGTTGATGGGCCCCAACGGTTCGGGTAAGTCGACGCTGTCCTATGCCATCGCCGGTCATCCGAAGTACCGGGTCACGTCGGGATCCATCACGCTGGACGGCGAGGACATGCTGGCCATGAGCGTCGACGAGCGCGCGCGGGCCGGAGTATTTCTGGCCATGCAGTATCCCGTCGAGGTGCCCGGCGTCTCGGTGTCGAACTTCCTGCGCTCGGCGGCAACCGCCATCCGCGGCGAGGCCCCGAAGCTGCGGCACTGGGTCAAAGAGGTCAAATCGGCGATGACGTCGCTCGAGATCGATCCGGCCTTCGCCGAGCGCAGCGTCAACGAGGGTTTCTCCGGCGGGGAGAAGAAGCGCCACGAGATCCTGCAGCTGGAACTGCTCAAGCCCAAGATCGCCATCCTCGACGAAACCGACTCCGGGTTGGACGTCGACGCGTTGCGGGTGGTGAGCGACGGAGTGAACCGCTATGCGGAATCCGAGCACGGCGGCGTCCTGCTGATCACGCACTACACCCGCATCCTGCGCTACATCCATCCGGAATACGTGCACGTATTCGTCGGCGGGCGCATCGCCGAATCCGGTGGGCCGGAGCTGGCCGACGAACTCGAGCAGAACGGCTACGTCCGCTTCGCACAGGCCACCGCCACGGGAGCCTGACCTATGGGCACTTCCGCGACCCCGTTGGACATCGACGCGATCCGCGCCGATTTCCCAATCCTGAAGCGCGTCATGCGCGGCGGAAATCAGTTGGCGTACCTGGATTCCGGCGCGACGTCGCAGCGGCCGTTGCAGGTGCTCGACGCCGAGCGGGAGTTTCTGGTCACGTCCAACGGCGGGGTGCACCGTGGCGCGCACCAGCTGATGGAGGAGGCCACCGACGCCTACGAGCAGGGGCGTGTCGACATCGCGGCCTTCGTAGGTGCCGATGCCGACGAATTGGTGTTCACCAAGAACGCCACCGAGTCACTCAACCTGGTGTCATACGTGCTGGGCGACAAGCGCTTTGAGCGTGCCGTCGGACCCGGCGACGTCATCGTCACCACCGAGATCGAGCACCACGCCAACCTGATCCCGTGGCAGGAACTCGCCCGGCGCACCGGGGCCACGTTGCGCTGGTACGGCGTCACCGACGACGGTCACATAGACCTCGACTCGCTGCGGCTCGACGAGAGCGTCAGAATCGTTGCCTTCAGCCATCATTCGAATGTCACCGGGGCCGAGGCGCCGGTTTCCGAGCTGGTCGCCCGGGCCAAAGCCGTGGGTGCCCTGACCGTGCTGGACGCGTGCCAGTCGGTGCCGCACCGGCCGGTCGACTTCCACGCTCTCGACGTCGATTTCGCGGCGTTTTCCGGACATAAGATGCTGGGCCCCAACGGGATCGGGGTGCTGTACGGGCGTCGGGAGCTGTTATCGGCCATGCCGCCGTTCCTCACCGGTGGGTCGATGATCGAGACGGTGACCATGGAAGCCACCACCTACGCCCCGGCGCCACAACGGTTCGAAGCCGGCACACCGATGACCTCCCAGGTGGTGGGATTGGCCGCGGCCGCCCGCTATCTGGGCGCCATCGGCATGGACGCCGTCCAAGCCCACGAGCGGGAGTTGGTTGCCGCGACGCTCGACGGCCTGTCCGGCATCGACGGCGTGCGCGTCGTCGGCCCGACATCGATGGAAAATCGCGGCGCGCCAGTGTCGTTCGTGGTCGATGGTGTGCACGCGCACGACGTCGGGCAGGTGCTCGACGACGAGGGCATCGCGGTGCGGGTCGGGCACCACTGCGCGTTGCCGCTGCACCGCAGGTTCGGCTTGGCGGCGACCGCGCGGGCGTCGTTCGCCGTGTACAACACGCCCGACGAGGTCGAGCGTCTGGTGGCCGGTGTGCGACGCGCGCTGGATTTCTTTGGGAGAGCCTGAAGTTGCGCCTCGAACAGATGTATCAGGACGTGATCCTCGATCACTACAAGCATCCGCAGCACCGGGGGCTGCGCGAGCCGTTCGGCGCGCAGGTGTACCACGTCAACCCCATCTGCGGTGACGAGGTCACGCTGCGCGTCGCGTTGTCCGACGATGGCGAGACCGTCGCGGACATCTCCTATGACGGGCAGGGCTGTTCCATCAGCCAGGCGGCGACCTCGGTGCTCACCCAGCAGGTGATCGGTCAGAGTGTCGGCGCGGCCCTCAAGACCGTCACCGCGTTCACCGAGATGGTGTCCTCGCGCGGCACCGTCGAGGGCGACGAGGACGTCCTGGGCGACGGAGTCGCGTTCGCCGGGGTGGCCAAATACCCGGCGCGGGTGAAATGCGCCTTGCTGGGCTGGATGGCTTTCAAAGACGCACTGGCCCAAGCTTACTCAGACGGGGAAGCGGACTCCAAGGAGGTTTAAGGATGAGCGAAACCACCGCACCGGACGACGAATTTCTGGCCGACCTCGAGGAGGCGATGCGCGACGTCGTCGACCCCGAACTGGGGATCAACGTCGTCGATCTGGGATTGGTCTACGGCCTGAACGTCGAAGCGGGTGACGAAGGAACCGTCGCCCTGATCGACATGACGTTGACCTCGGCGGCCTGCCCGCTCACCGACGTCATCGAAGACCAGTCACGCAGCGCGCTGGTCGGCAGCGGTCTGGTCGACGACCTGCGGATCAACTGGGTCTGGAATCCGCCGTGGGGCCCGGACAAGATCACCGACGACGGGCGCGAACAACTGCGCGCCCTCGGCTTCACCGTCTGAACGCACCGCCTGACTTCGCCGGCACCGCCTTAGAGGTGGAAGGGCAGGTGCAGGTGGTGGTGCGGGCGCCCCATCGGCGGGCACGCCTCGAGGCTGATCGTCATCGCGTGCAGCAGGCCGGCGTCTTGCGTTCCCTGAGCGCCCAGGCATTTACCGTGAGTGATCGCTTGGGCGTTGCTCGGCGCCTGCTTCTGGTAGGAGGTCGTGTCGGCGACCGTCACATTGGTGGGAGTCGGTCGGGCACCGATGCCGTTGACGGCGATGGTGTTGCCCGAGACCGAGCTGACCGTGCCGTAGAAGCCCGCCGGCGGCGGGCACTTGCCGTCAACGGCGGGGGTGATCGTCACGGCTTGCGCGGTGATCCCGCCACCGGCCGGGCCGCTCGGCGGGGTAGCGCGCACGTTGACGCAACTGCCGGGGATGACGTCGGTCAGCTGAGCCGGGGTGACCTCGACGACCCGCGTCGACGGTGAGAAGTCCACCGTCGCGGACCCGGTCCGCGTCCTGAGCTGGATCGTGCTGCCCGATACCGACTCGACCAGGCCCTCCACGTAGTCCTTGCCCGTGGCGGGTGGCGGAGGTGCCGGTGCGGGTGCCGCGCTCGGTGCCGAGCTCGGCGGAAGCGCGGTGATCGTGGGTTTCCCGGCGTTGCTGTTGCTCGCCGTGCGATCCGAGTGGCACATGGCGACACCCAGCACGATGGCGGCAAGCACCGCGCCGATCGCGAGCTGAGGCAGTCGAGGTTTAACCCAGCTGGCCGACATTGACGTTGCTCCGATCGCGCGTTACGCGAGGGTAGTACCCACTCAGAGTGCGCTTCCTACCAACGAGTTACCGACGTCACCCGCCGTGCGGATGCCGGCCGCCACATTTGCCGTCGTTGGCCGGTCGCAGGTCGACGGTCGTCGCCTGCAGGGTGCCGCTACCATCCTTGGTTCCCCACGCCGCAATGCACTTGCCCGCGGTGATGGCCTGGCCGGCGGCCGACGCCTGCTTGGTGTACTTGGTCTTGTCGTTGACCGAGACGGCCGTCTGCGAGGTGTTGCCGCTGGCGTCGGTGCTCGAGATGTTGATGGTGTTACCCGCGACGGAGGCTACCGAGCCGTCGACCGTCGATCGTCTCGCCGGCGCCGTCGTGGGTGAGCCGGACGGTCCCGGCGTGGTCGAAACCGGCCCGGACCCATTGGCCTGCGGGCATTTGCCATCCACGGCGGCGCGAATGCGCACGGTTGCCGCGGTGATCGGTTGGCCGCCCTGGGGTTCCTCGTGGCCGGGCCGCACGGTGACGCAGCTGCCCGTGGTGACGTCGGGCAGCGCGGCCGGAGTGACCTCAGCGACCTTGGTCGACGGGGTGAAGTCCACCGTGGCGTTGCCGTTGTCCTGCTGGGTGACCTGTATCGCGTTGCCGGACACCGACGCGATCAGCCCGCTGACTTGCGCTTGGCCTTTGGCCGGCGGCGACGAAGTCGTCTGTGAGGTTCCAGGGGAGCTGGGCGTGGAACTCGGTGATGTCGTCGGGCTTGATGTGTTCGACGAGCCGCACGCCGCGACGGACAGCGCGGCGGCTCCGGTGACCGCGAGGACCGCGACTCGGGTGAGCCGAGGCATGCGGGAGGTGGCAGATATCAAGGTTTCTCCAATCGTCGGTGGTGCCCGACGACCGGTTGTACCCCCTCGAGCTGTGGCTGGCCTGTGTAACCGCCTGTCAGAACGCGTCTTCCGAAATGCGCATGATGTCGTCGTCGAGGGATTCGATGACTCTGCGCTGCGCGGTGAGCTTCGGCAGCATGTTCTTGGCGAAGAACGTCGCGGTCGCGACCTTGCCCTGATAGAACGCTGCGTCTTTTTCGTCGGCGCCCGTCGACGCTGCGTCGTCCAGGGCCGCGCGCGCAACAGCGGCTTGCGCCAGCAACCGCCAGCCGATGACGAGATCGCCCACCGCGAGCAGGTATCGCACCGATCCGAGCCCCACCTTGTAGATCTCGGTCGGGTGTTGCGTGGCGGACATGAGGTATCCGGTCAGCGCGCCGGTCATCGCCGTGACGTCGTCGAGCGCGGTTTGCAGCAGTTCGGCCTGCGGTTTCAGCGCCTCATCGCAGGTATCGACGGTGTTGGTGATCTGGGCGGTCAGGAACTGCAGGGCCTCCCCGTGGTCGCGGACGATCTTGCGGAAGAAGAAGTCCAGGGCCTGGATGGCGGTGGTGCCCTCGTAGAGCGAATCGATCTTGGAATCGCGGATGTACTGCTCGAGCGGATAGTCGACCAGGAAGCCCGAGCCGCCCAGCGTCTGCAGCGACTCGGTCAGGACCTCGTAGGCCCGTTCCGAGCTCACCCCTTTGACGATCGGAAGCAGTAGGTCGTCGATGCGATGCGCCATTTCGTGATCGGCGCCCGAAACCCGTTGCGCCACAGCGTCGTCCTGGTGCGCGGCGGCATACATGTAGAGCGCCCGCAGACCCTCTGCGTAGGCCTTCTGGGTCATCAGGCTGCGACGCACGTCGGGGTGGTGCAGGATCGTGACGCGCGGCGCGGTCTTGTCGGTCATCTGGGTGAGATCCGCACCCTGCACCCGTTCCTTGGCATAGGCCAGCGCGTTCAGGTAGCCCGTGGACAGCGTGCCGGCGGCCTTCACGCCGATCGTCATGCGGGCGTGCTCGATCACGGTGAACATCTGCGCGATCCCGTTGTGCACGTCGCCGACCAAGTAGCCGACGGCGGGTACGTCGGTGGCGCCAAAAGTCAACTCGCACGTCGGGGAGGCCTTGATGCCCATCTTGTGTTCCAGCCCGGTGACGTAGACCCCGTTGCGGGGACCGAGTTCGAACGTGTCGGGGTCGAACAGGTACTCGGGTACGTAGAACAGGCTCAACCCCTTGGTACCCGAACCGGCGCCCTCGGGTCGGGCCAGCACCAGATGGAAGATGTTCTCGGCGGTATCGCCCAGGGCCCCGCCGGAGATGAACCGCTTGACGCCCTCGATGTGCCAGGTGCCGTCGGGTTGTTCGACGGCCTTCGAGCGACCCGCCCCGACGTCGGAGCCCGCGTCGGGTTCGGTGAGCACCATGGTGCCCCCCCAGCCGCGCTCTGCACCCACCGCGGCCCACTGTCGCTGCTGTTCGTTGCCCTCGACGTACAGCGCCTGGCACATCACCGGGCCCAGGTCGAAGAAGTTCGCACCGGGATTGGCGCAAAAGATCATCTCGCTGACCGCCCAGGCCAGCGGCGGCGGCGCGGGCATGCCACCGATCTCCTCGGCCAGGCCCAGCCGCCACCAACCGGCCTCCTTGATCACCTGCACCGTTTTGGCCAGCTCGTCCGGCACGGTGATCGCGTGCTCATTCGGGTCGAATACCGGCGGGTTGCGATCGGCAAAGGCGAAGGATTCGGCGACCGGGCCTTCGGCCAGGCGAGCCGCCTCGGCCAGGATCGTCCGGGCGGTGTCCTCGTCGAGGTCGCTGTAAGTCCCTTCACCGAGGACAGCGCCTAAATCGAGGACCTCGAACAGGTTGAACTCGATATCACGGACGTTGGCGATGTAGTGCCCCAAGGCGATTCCCTCACTGGTCCCTTTGACGGCGGATCATCAGCGCTAAGTCTGTCCGACGTGGGAAAACGTACGCAACCGTAACCTGCGCCGAGCCGGCCGCACGCCGAGCCCCCGGGAGCCCGCGGGAACATCGCGCCAGCTCCCGACGTTGGAGCACTTGTGACAACACGCGATCTCACTGCTGGGCAGTTCAACGAAACCATCGAGGGCAACGACATCGTGCTCGTCGACTTCTGGGCCTCCTGGTGCGGCCCGTGCCGCCAGTTCGCGCCGACGTTCCAGGCGTCGGCGGAGAAACACCCCGACATCGTGCACGCCAAGGTCGACACCGAAGCCGAACAACAGTTGGCGGCGGCCGCCCAGATCCGGTCCATCCCCACGCTGATGGCCTTCAAGAAGGGCAAGCTGTTCTTCAACCAGGCCGGGGCCCTGTCGCCGGCGGCGCTGGAGGACCTGGTGCAGCAAATCAAGGCCCTCGACGTCGAGGCGGCCCAGGCCGGACAGGCCGAGCAAGTTTGACCCGGATCAGACCAGTTGCCGCTGGAATGCCCCGTCACGCAGGGATGCCGCGGTACCGCGGCCTTCCGCGATATTGACGAACACGGATTCCAGCGTCGCTATATACCGCGTTACTGATTCGCGGGCAATCGGATTGTCCGGGAAAAACACAATAACGTGCGTCTCCTTCTCATACCGATTCACTCGCACATCGAATCGAGCCGGAACCTTGCCGTCGTGATAGATCCTTACATTCGACCGGACCCATTCAGAGTTAACGACAGTAGAAAGGGGAGGGATGCTGGCGTCTAAGTGAAACAGCAAGGGAACGCGCTGCTGCGGCATGCTCAGCCATGGCGCCAACTCGACCACGCGATTGAACGGTACGTTCGCCAGCTCCTTACCCGAATCAAAGGACTCCTGCGCAGCACGGGCGGTATCCGCAAAAGACGATGCGTTGACCGGGATGGTGATCGGAACAAAGCCAGTGAACCAACCGGTTGTCGTAGTGTCCGCTGGGATAATGCGGGTATCGTGTGCAATGAGCCCGTAATATGTTTCGGCGCCGGTCAACTCATATTGCGCAAGGGCGGCACAGGCGAACACGCCACCGCTGAAACGGGCGCCCGCGGCTAGGCAAGCGGATTCAAATCGGGCCGTCTGTCGCTCGTCCATCACCGGTAAGAACATCAGCTCGCAGGACCCCGAGCCATCGCCGAGTGACACCGGGGTGGCCGGAAGGGTGCCGTCATTTTTTTCGAAAAAGTCCACCCAGGCACGCACCTGCGCGGAGTCCAAGGTCAAAGCGGACGTGTGCTGGTGCTGCCGGACGCAGTAATCCTCATAGCTGCCCGCGGCGGGGAGCGAAATGGGCGGTCCGCCTGCCAGCAGGGCTGTATACATCAGACAAAACTCCATGAGAATAGCAGCAAAAACCTGCGCGTCGACGTAGAGATGATCGATACAGAAACAGAAGGTGAAGTGATCCGAGCGCTGAATAATGGCGAAACGAAAGCAATCCCACTGCAAGGGGCTGGGCGTGGCTAATATATGCTCTCGCCAAGCGGCCGGCGTCATCTCACCGTGCTTAATCGGAACGCAGTGAATATCGGCGGGATTTCGAAGTTTGTGCCGAACGATCTGGTTGGCATCGGTGACCTCGAACCAGCTGTGATATGTGTCATGCCGACGAAGGTGCGCGTTGATGACGTAGGTCAGGACCCGGACGTCGCACTGGCCGGGCATGTCCCAACTGCCGATGCAAAGCCGTGACATCTCGACCCCACGGGCCGCGTGGTCGCGGAAGTTACGCAGGTGCCGGGCTTGCTGAGGGCTGGGTGGCACATCGCTGATCGGGGCCTGCCGGACCTTTGCCAGCGAGGTGGCGGAGGGATGCCAACACACGACCGAACCCGGGTCAGGCGCCCATTCGCTGATGGACCCGAACGCCTCCTCTCGGGGGATGAACAAATTTCCTCCTTTGCCGACGGCGCATCTGGGCTCAGTGGACGGATTCCGTTGCGGTGCAGTGCCACCGCCCCAGAGCCCCGCCACTGCCGCTTCCCGCAGCCAACCAAGGCTTGCCGTTGGGCCGTAGCTAACATTGTGCTCAACCGTTGCCAAACTAGCAGACCGGGCCAGATCGAGCAGGGCGATTGGACATTTTGCTCGTACGGATGCGCGTCGAAACCTTGCCTTAATGTGCGTGTGATTTGCAATTGGCCAGAAGTCCAAACGGGAGTCGGCCCTCGGGGTAAAATCCCGCCCATGTGGGGCACCGTGCTGGCGTTAGCGCTGGTGGCGACGGGAGACCCGGTGCGGATCGGGATCGCCGTCGTCCTGTTTGCCCGGCAACGGCCGGTGCTTCACCTGGTCGCGTTGTGGCTCGGCGGTATGGCGGTTGGCGTCGTTCTGGGGGTGGGTGTGCTCTTCGGGCTGCACGACGCCGCGCTCGGGCTCATGCATCGGGTGCAGGTTGCTACGACGAGTTCCACGGCGGGGCACATTCAGATCGCGCTGGGTGTATTCGCGCTGGTGGTCGCCGCACTGATCGCGGTCGGCTTCTCGGTGCGTCAGCGCACCCCAGTCGCGACCATGGCCGACCGTGGGCCGGGCCGGGCCGGGCCAACCGGGTTCTCGCGGTTGTCGACGCGCGCCCTCGGTGCGCTGCAAGGCGGCCCCGCGTGGATCACGTTCCTCATCGGAGTCGGGATCTCGACAGACTTTCGGTATTTGGCGGCGCTGACGGCCATCCTGGCCTCGGGAGCCGCCGTGGGCACTCAGGTCAGCGCGGCCGCGGTGTACACCGTCGTGGGGTTCGCGTTCGTTGAGATCCCACTACTCAGCCAACTGGCGTCGCCGGCAAGGACCCTCGCGGTGATGTCGCAGGTGCATGCCTGGGCTAAGGCACGCTCGCGGGCGGTCTTCGGCGTGATCGTGGCCGTGCTGGGGATTTGCCTGATGACCACCGGCATGGCCCACGTCTGAGCCATAGCGCATCCCGCGCTCGCCACCAGTACGCGTTACCTTTCACGGGTGAGTTTGGTACTGGTAGAGCAACCGCGGCCCGGCGTCGCGCTGATAACCCTCAATCGGCCCGAGCGGATGAACTCCATGGCGTTCGACGTCATGGTGCCGCTCAAGGCGGCCCTCGAGAAGGTCACGTACGACAATTCGGTGCGCGTGGTCGTGCTGACCGGCGCGGGTCGGGGCTTCTCCTCGGGCGCCGACCACAAGTCCGCTGGTACCGTCCCCAACGTCGACGGGCTGACCCGCCCGACCTATGCGCTGCGGTCCATGGAGCTTCTCGACGACGTCATCCTGGCAGTGCGGCGGTTGCACCAACCGGTGATCGCCGCGGTCAACGGCCCGGCCATCGGCGGTGGACTGTGTCTCGCGCTGGCCGCCGACATCCGGGTGGCCTCGACCAGCGCTTACTTCCGGGCCGCGGGCATCAACAACGGGCTGACCGCCAGCGAACTGGGGCTGAGCTACCTGCTGCCCAGGGCCATCGGATCGTCGCGCGCGTTCGAGATCATGCTGACCGGTCGCGACGTCACCGCCGAGGAAGCCGAGCGAATCGGCCTGGTGTCGTGTCACGTGCCGGAAGGGCAGCTGCTGGATACGTGCTACGCGATCGCCGCGCGGATAGCCGCCTTCTCGCGGCCGGGAATCGAGTTGACCAAACGCACACTGTGGACTGGACTCGACGCCGGTAGCCTGGAAGGACACATGCAAGCCGAGGGCCTGGGACAGCTTTTCGTCCGCCTGCTCACCGCCAACTTCGAAGAAGCGGTTGCCGCGCGCGCAGAGCGCCGCCCACCGGTGTTCACCGACGACAAGTAACCAACCGACGACAGGGAGCGATTGTGATCACGGCCACGGACCTTGAGGTCCGCGCTGGCGCGCGCATTCTGCTCTCACCCGATGGCCCGGACCTGCGCGTGCAGCCCGGCGACCGCATCGGGCTGGTCGGTCGCAATGGCGCGGGCAAGACGACGACCCTGCGCATCCTGGCGGGGGAGACCGAACCGTATGCCGGATCGGTCACCCGCATCGGGGAAATCGGTTATCTGCCACAGGATCCCAAAGAGGGCGATCTCGACGTGCTGGCCCGCGACCGGGTGCTGTCGGCTCGCGGGTTGGATGTGCTGCTCACCGATCTGGAGAAGCAGCAGGCGTTGATGGCCGAAGTCGCCGACGACGACGCGCGGGACCGCGCGATCCGTCGCTACGGGCAGCTCGAGGAGCGGTTCGTGGCGTTGGGCGGCTACGGCGCGGAAAGCGAAGCCGGGCGCATCTGCGCGAGTCTCGGTCTGCCCGAACGGGTGCTGACCCAGCAGCTGCGCACGCTGTCCGGCGGGCAGCGCCGCCGGGTGGAGTTGGCGCGCATTCTGTTCGCCGCCTCCGACACGGGCGCCGGTTCGGCCACCACTTTGCTGCTCGACGAGCCGACCAACCACCTCGACGCGGATTCGGTCGGCTGGCTGCGGGATTTTCTGCGCGCGCACACCGGCGGGTTGGTGGTGATCAGCCACAACGTCGAGTTGGTGGCCGATGTCGTCAACCGGGTGTGGTATCTGGACGCGGTGCGCGGCGAGATGGACGTATACAACATGGGCTGGCAGAAGTACCTGGACGCCCGGGCGACCGATGAGCAGCGTCGCCGCCGGGAACGCACCAACGCCGAACGCAAGGCGGCCGCGCTGCGCACCCAGGCCGCCAAGCTTGGCGCCAAGGCCACCAAAGCCGTTGCGGCCCAGAACATGTTGCGCCGTGCCGATCGGATGATGGCCGCACTCGACGAGGAGCGGGTCGCCGAGAAGGTGGCCCGGATCAAGTTTCCCACCCCGGCCGCGTGCGGGCGCACCCCATTGGTGGCCACGGGGCTGAGCAAGTCGTACGGGTCGCTCGAGGTGTTCAGCGGTGTCGATCTGGCCATCGACCGCGGCTCGCGCGTGGTCGTACTGGGACTCAACGGTGCCGGCAAGACCACGCTGCTGCGAGTGCTGGCCGGCGTCGAGATTCCCGACACCGGGGCCCTTGAGCCGGGACACGGTTTGCGGATCGGCTATTTCGCGCAGGAGCACGACACCCTGGACAACGACGCGACCGTCTGGCAGAACATCCGGCACGCGGCACCCGAATCCGGCGAACAGGATCTGCGCGGCCTGCTCGGCGCGTTCATGTTCAGCGGTCCGCAGCTCGATCAGCCGGCGGGCACCCTGTCCGGTGGGGAGAAGACCCGGCTCGCGCTGGCCGGCTTGGTCGCGTCCACGGCCAACGTGTTACTCCTCGACGAACCGACCAACAACCTCGATCCCGCGTCGCGCGAACAGGTGCTCGACGCGCTGCGAAGTTATCGGGGCGCGGTGGTGCTGGTCACGCACGACCCCGGGGCGGCCGAGGCCCTCGACCCGCAGCGCGTCGTGCTGTTGCCCGACGGCACCGAGGACTATTGGTCCGACGAGTACCGGGATCTCATCGAGCTGGCCTGATCTTGAAGTTGCCGCAGGCGATTTCGGCGAAACCCGCCCGCGACCGACGCCGGTGTTCTTACTCTGTGTGCTGGGGATCGAGTTGAAGCGTGGAGGCACCGATGAGCAACGCGGCGCGAAAGCCGAAAAAGACGCGCGACGAGTTGATGCGCGAGTTGCGCAGCGCCTATGAGGGCGGAGCCAGCATCCGCACTCTGGTTGGCACCACCGGCAGGTCGTACGGGTCGATTCACAGCATGCTGCTGGAGTCGGGCACCACACTGCGCGGCCGCGGCGGACCCAACCACACTTCTCGTCGGCGCCAGTCCGCACGAGCGTAGCGTCACTGCGAAATCACTTCCCCTCATTCGCAGTGCCGTTACGCGCCCTCCCCGGATTCGTTGCGGCGCATCGACTTCTCCACCAGGTCGAGGACGGCGGCCAGCCGCCGCGGATCCTCGCGGGATGCCAGCCGGGCCACCAAGCCGTCGAGGACCAGTTCTAGGTAGCACTGCAGGACATCACCGGGAACGTCCTCGCGCACCCGGTGTGCCTCCCTCTGCCGGCGCAGCCGATCGGTCGTCGCCGCGGCCAATTCCGCGGAACGCTCCGCCCACCCACGGCTGAACTCGGGGTCGTTGCGTAGCTTGCGCGCGATCTCCAACCTGGTCGCCAGCCAGTCGAACTCCTCAGGCGCGGCGAGCATGTCACGCATCACCTGGATGAGGCCCTCGCGGGACGCCACGTCGGCCATCCGCTCGGCGTCCTCATGCGCCAGCGCGAAAAACAGCGCGTCTTTGTCCCGGAAGTGGTGGAAGATCGCGCCACGCGACATTCCGATCGCCTTCTCCAGCCGACGCACCGTGGCCTTGTCGTAGCCGTATTCGGCAAAGCAACGGCGGGCGCCGTCGAGGATCTGACGGCGGCGAGCCGCCAGATGGTCCGCGCTGACTCTTGGCATGTCAGGGCGTGGGTCGCCGAGGTCAGCCGGACTTGAGCATGTTGCGCAGCACGTACTGCAGGATGCCGCCGTTGCGGTAATAGTCGGCCTCACCGGGGGTGTCGATGCGCACCACCGCGTCGAACTCGATGTCATCGGCGCCGGACTTGCTGGCCTTGACGTGCACCGTCTTGGGCGTCTTGCCGTCGTTGAGCGCCTCGATACCGGTGATTTCGAAGACCTCGGTACCGTCCAACCCGAGGGACGAAGCCGACTCGCCCTGCGGGAATTGCAGCGGGATGACGCCCATGCCGATCAGGTTGGAGCGGTGGATGCGCTCGAACGACTCGGTGATCACCGCCCGCACGCCCAGCAGCAACGTGCCCTTGGCCGCCCAGTCCCGCGACGAACCCGAGCCATACTCCTTGCCGCCCAGCACCACCAGCGGAATGTTTTGCGCCGCATAGTTTTGCGCCGCGTCGTAGATGAACGCCTGCGGGCCGCCGTCCTGGGTGAAGTCGCGGGTGTAGCCGCCGGAAACGTCGTCCAGGAGCTGGTTGCGCAGCCGGATGTTGGCGAACGTGCCACGGATCATCACCTCGTGGTTGCCGCGCCGCGACCCAAAGGAGTTGTAGTCTTTGCGGTCCACGCCGTGCTCGTCGAGGTACTGCGCCGCCGGCGTTCCCGGTTTGATGGCGCCGGCGGGGGAGATGTGGTCGGTGGTCACCGAATCGCCGAGCAGCGCCAGCACCCGGGCGCCGCTGATGTTGCCGACCGGCTCGGGGTCGGCGGACATGCCGTCGAAGTACGGTGGCTTGCGCACGTATGTCGAATTCTGGTCCCACTCAAAGGTGTTGCCGCTCGGGGTCGGAAGGTTGCGCCACCGTTCGTCGCCCTTGAACACGTCGGCGTAGTTCTTGGTGAACATCTCCTGGTTGATCGCCGAGGCGATGGTGTCGGAGACGTCCTTTTGCGACGGCCAGATGTCTTTGAGGAAGACGTCGTTGCCGTCCTTGTCTTTACCGAGTGGCTGCGAATCGAAGTCGAAGTCCATCGACCCGGCCAGCGCGTAGGCGACCACCAACGGCGGCGACGCCAGGTAGTTCATCTTCACATCGGGGTTGATGCGGCCCTCGAAGTTCCGGTTGCCCGACAGCACGGCGGCGACCGAAAGGTCGTTGTCATTGATCGCCTTCGAAATCTCGTCGGGCAGCGGGCCGGAGTTGCCGATGCACGTGGTGCACCCGTAGCCGACCAGATAAAAGCCGAGCTTCTCCAAATACGGCCACAGCCCTGCCTTTTCGTAGTAGTCATTGACCACCTGGGAGCCCGGCGCCATCGTGGTTTTCACCCACGGCTTGGAGGCCAATCCCTTTTCGACGGCGTTGCGGGCCAGCAGCGCGGCACCCAGCATCACCTCCGGGTTGGAGGTGTTGGTGCACGACGTGATGGCGGCGATCACCACCGCGCCGTGGTCGAGCACGAACTCGCCCAGTTCTTGCGCCTTCACCTTCACCGGGTTGCTCACCCGGCCCTTGGCATGCTTGGCGGCCGACTCCACCCGGTGGTCGTCGGCGTGGCCGTTGCTCAGTGCCCCCGGGTCGCTGGCCGGGAACGTCTCGTCCACCGCCTCGTCCAGCTTCGAGTACTCCATCTTCTCCGGGTCGTCGCCGACGTAGCCGGGAATCTGCTCACGGAACGTCGACCTGGCGTCCGACAACGCGATTCGGTCCTGCGGCCGCTTGGGTCCGGCTATCGACGGCACCACGTCGGACAGGTTGAGTTCGATGTATTCCGAGAACGCGGGCTCGTGCCTGGGGTCGTGCCACATGCCCTGTTCTTTGGCGTACGCCTCGACCAGCGCCAGCTGCTCGGGCTTGCGGCCGGTGAATCGCAGGTAGGAAATGGTCTCCTCGTCGATCGGGAAAATCGCTGCGGTGGAACCGAATTCGGGGCTCATGTTGCCTAGGGTGGCGCGGTTGGCCAGCGGCACCTCGGCCACGCCGTCCCCGTAGAACTCGACGAACTTGCCGACCACACCGTGCTTACGCAGCATCTCGGTGACGGTCAGCACGATGTCTGTCGCCGTAACGCCGGGCCGAATTTCACCGGTCAGCTTGAAGCCGACGACCCGCGGGATCAGCATCGACACGGGCTGACCGAGCATCGCGGCCTCGGCTTCGATGCCACCCACGCCCCAGCCGAGCACGCCGAGGCCGTTGACCATCGTGGTGTGCGAGTCGGTGCCCACGCAGGTGTCGGGGTACGCCACCCCGTCGCGTTCTATCACCACGCTCGCCAGGTATTCGATGTTGACCTGGTGCACGATGCCGGTGCCCGGCGGCACCACCTTGAAGTCGTCGAACGCGCCCTGCCCCCAGCGCAAGAACTGGTAGCGCTCCCCGTTGCGCTGGTACTCGATTTCGACGTTGCGCTCGAATGCGTCGGCCCGGCCGAACAGGTCGGCGATCACCGAGTGGTCGATCACCAGGTCCGCGGGCGCCAGTGGGTTGACCTTGTCCGGATTGCCACCGAGGTCGCCGACCGCCTCACGCATGGTGGCTAGGTCGACGATGCATGGAACGCCGGTGAAGTCCTGCATGACGACGCGGGCCGGCGTGTACTGGATCTCAATGCTGGGTTCCGCCTTGGGATCCCAGTTCGCGATGGCCTCGATGTGGTCCTTGGTGATATTGCTGCCGTCCTCGTTGCGCAGCAGGTTCTCCGCGAGGACCTTGAGGCTGTAGGGGAGCTTCCCGGTATTGGGGACGGCGTCGAGGCGATAGATCTGGTAACTCTTGTCTCCGACCTGGAGGGTGTCGCGGGCTCCGAACGAGTTCACAGAATCTTTGCTGGTCACTTCAACTCCCGAGGATTAAGTTCTCCCGCCGACGGGCCATGTCGGCGGTTCGATGCCACTTTAACAGTACGCTTGTCCTGTTTAAAAGTGGTGCTCGCAGTCTCAGTCTTGTCGGGAGGGCCGCGCGTTTAAAGCCCCCGCGGCCAAGTCGCGTACGGTGCCTGTAGCACTACCGCTGGAGGGACACGATGACCGGGCACCCGTTTCTGCCGCTCTACATTCCGGTAGACGTCGACATGACCGCGGTCAAAGCCCAGGTGGCCACAGTCGGTGTCAGCGCGCCGCCGGAGGCCATGCCGGGACTGCTTGACGTGGTCAATCAGGCCCACGCCAAGGGCATCAACCTCAAGATCGTGTTACTCGACCACAACCCCCCGAACGACACGCCCCTGCGCGATATCTCCACGGTCGTCGGCGCCGACTACCACGACGCCACGGTCCTGTCCCTCAGCCCGAACTACGTCGGGAGCTACAGCACCCAATTCCCGCGGGTCACGCTCGAGGCCGGCGAGGACATCGCCAAAACGGGAAACCCGGTCGTTTCGGCGCAGCATTTCTTGAACGAGTTGAACGCCCCCGAATTTCCCTGGACCGGCTTGACCATCTTCCTACTCGTCGGTGTGCTCGCGGCTGCGGTCGCGACGCGGTTCCTGCAGCTGCGTGGCAAGCGCTCAGCAACGTCTGCTGGCAGCGCGGAGACACGGGCAAAGGAGCCCGGCGCCACCGCTTAACCACGCTTGTCCGGCTCCGCCGGTTGCATCGCGCAAGACCTCGAGACCCTTTCTGGCAAACACGGTAGATCACCGTTAGGTCACATTAAACACACGTCCAGAGTGCAGTTCGTGGCCGGCATATCCACGGCGTCCTATGTGACGTACGGTGCAAATGATGCTCATGTTGTTTTAGTGCCTCTAGAGCAGGCTGTGACTGGCGCCGCCCGTCCGCGTTGAGCCGTAGGAGACCTAAGTCGAATGAGACGCGCACTCTGGGGCTCGTCTGCGCGACTGGCCAAAAGGCTGGTCCCGCCGGTCATTCCGTCGGTCTTGAGCGTCGCCCTGCTGATATGCACACCCGGGCTGGCGTACGGCGATCCCACCACTGACAAGTTGGCCGCGCTGATCGCCAACGTCGCCAGGGCCAACCAGCGCCTGGAAGACCTGAGTGCCGAAATCCAGACGGAGCAGGAAAGCGTCAACAAGGCCCTGGTCGACGTGGAGACCTCCCGGGATGACGCCGCGGCGGCCGAGCACGACGTCGAGGTCAGCCAGCAGGCGGTCACGGACGCGAACGCGGCAATCGCCGCGGCTCAACGCCGGTTCGACACCTTCGCCGCGGCGACCTACATGAACGGCCCGTCGGACGCCTACCTGACCGCCACCAGTCCAGAGGACATCATCGCCACCGAAACCGCCGCGCGGACGCTGACCGCCAGTTCCCAGACGGTGATGGACAAGCTGCAGCGGGCCCGGACCGAGCAGGTGAATAAGGAATCGGCGGCGCGGCTGGCCAAACAGAAGGCCGACAAGGCCGCCGCCGACGCGAAGGCCAGCCAGGGGGCCGCCGTCGCCGCGCTCACCAACTCCAAGCAGAAGTTCGACCAACAGCGCGAGGATGTCGCTCGCCTGGGCGCCGAACGCGACGAGGCCCAGGCCAAGCTCGAGGCCGCGAGGCTCGAGGCCGCGCGTCAATGGTCGGCGGGGAAGGGCGGACCCGCCGTCCCGGCGTCGGGGGACCGGTGGGACCCGGGATCACCGGGCGGTGCGCCGCCCGCCGGGGGCCGGCAGTGGGATGGCGCTTGGGATCCCACGCTGCCAATGGTGCCCAGCGCCAACGTCCCCGGTGACCCGATCGCGGTGATCAACCAGGTGTTGGGCATCTCGGCGACGTCGACGCAGGTCACCGCCGGCATGGGCCGCAATTTCCTGCAGCAGATGGGCATCCTGCAGCCCGACGACACCGGCATCACCAACGCCGCCCCCGGCCGTTCCCGGATTCCGCGGGTTTACGGGCGGCAGGCCATCGAGTACGTGATCCGGCGCGGGATGTCCCAGATCGGGGTGCCGTATTCCTGGGGTGGCGGCAACGCCGCGGGCCCGAGCAAGGGGATCGACTCCGGTGCCGGCATCACCGGCTTCGACTGTTCGGGCCTGGTCTTGTTCTCCTTCGCCGGGGTGGGCATCAAGTTGCCCCACTACTCGGGTTCGCAGTACAACCTGGGCCGCAAGATCCCGTCCGCGCAGATGCGCCGCGGTGACGTCATCTTCTACGGCCCGGGGGGCAGCCAGCACGTGACGATCTACCTCGGCGAAGGCCAGATGCTCGAGGCCCCCGATATCGGTTTGAAGGTCCGCGTTGCGCCCGTGCGCACCAGCGGCATGACGCCGTATGTGGTCCGCTACATCGAATGGTGACGACTGAGTAATAGACGAGGAGCTATGCGCCGCAACCGGTTTCGCCTGATCAACCTGGCCTGGATCACCACACTGGTGACCGGGCTGATGTTGTCTGTGGCCGGCCCGGCGGCCGCCGACCCCGGGCAGTGGGACCCCACGCTGCCGGCCGCGATCAGCGCGGGCGCGCCGGGAGACCCGCTCGCGGTCGCCAACGCGTCGCTGCAGGCCACCGCCCAGGCCACCCAGACCACGCTGGACTTGGGCAAGCAATTCCTCGGCGGGCTCGGGATCAACCTCGGCGGCGACCCCGCCCCGGCCGCCGACCCCGGCGCAACCAGCCCCAGCCGCATTCCGCGTGCCAACGGTCGACAGGCCATCGAGTACGTGATCAGGCGGGGCGCAGCTCAGATGGGCGTGCCGTACTCCTGGGGCGGCGGCACGCTGCAAGGTCCGAGCAAGGGGGTCGGCGACGGGGCCAACATCACCGGTTTCGACTGCTCCGGGCTGATGCGCTACATGTTTGCCGGGGTCGGCGTGCTGATCCCGCGGTTCTCCGGGGACCAGTACAACTTCGGCCGCCACATTCCTCCCAACGAGGCCAGGCGCGGCGACCTGATCTTCTACGGCCCCGGCGGGGGCCAGCACGTCACCATGTACCTGGGCAACGGACAGATGCTGGAGGCATCCGGAAGCGCCGCCAAAGTCACCGTCAGCCCGGTTCGCAAGCCCGGCATGACGCCGTTCCTGACTAGGATCATCGAATACTGATCCGGGTGTGCTACCCCAGCCGGGGTCCGCGACGTCGACGGAATTCGGCTGGCCTGGAATAGTTGGACGCGGGCACGTCGCTGCCCGGCAGTCGTGTCCGATTGAGGTGTGGAGGGTTCTTGATGACATCAGCAGGTGGGCCGCCCCCGGGCGCCAGCAATTACTCGGGCCCGGGTGGGCCTTCCGGCCCGCCGGCCCATGAAGCGCCGCCGGGCGGCGGCAATGGGCTGGCCGCCGAGGTCCACGTCCTGGAGCGGGCCATCTTCGAGGTCAAACGGATCATCGTCGGCCAAGACCAGCTCTTGGAGCGGATGCTGGTGGGCCTCTTGTCCAAGGGCCATGTCCTGCTCGAGGGCGTTCCCGGCGTGGCCAAGACGCTGGCCGTGGAGACCTTTGCGCGGGTAGTCGGCGGGACGTTCGCGCGCATCCAGTTCACGCCCGACCTGGTGCCCACCGACATCATCGGCACCCGCATTTACCGGCAGGGCAAGGAAGAGTTCGACACCGAGCTCGGCCCGGTGGTGGTCAACTTCCTGCTCGCCGACGAGATCAACCGCGCACCCGCGAAGGTGCAGTCGGCACTACTGGAGGTCATGCAGGAACGTCAGGTGTCGATCGGTGGCAAGAGGTTCCCGCTGCCCAACCCGTTCCTGGTGATGGCCACGCAGAACCCGATCGAGCACGAGGGTGTCTACCCGCTGCCCGAGGCGCAGCGCGACCGCTTCCTGTTCAAGATCAACGTCGGCTACCCGTCGCCGGAAGAGGAGCGGGAGATCATCTACCGGATGGGCGTGAAGCCACCGGTGCCCAAGCAGATATTGAACACCGGCGATCTGCTCCGGCTGCAGGACATCGCGTCCAGCGTCTTCGTCCACCATGCCCTGGTCGACTACGTGGTGCGCGTCGTCATGGCCACCCGTTACCCCGAGCAGCTCGGGATGAACGACGTCAGGACCTGGATCTCGTTCGGCGCATCCCCGCGTGCCTCGCTGGGCATCATCGCCGGTGCGCGCTCGCTGGCGCTGGTGCGTGGCCGCGACTATGTGATCCCGCAAGACGTCGTGGAAGTCATTCCCGACGTGCTGCGGCACCGGCTGGTACTCACCTACGACGCGCTCGCCGACGAAATCTCGCCGGAGATCGTCATCAACCGGATCCTGCAGACCGTCGCCCTACCCCAGGTGAATGCCGTTCCGCAACAAGGCCATTCGGTACCCCCGGTGATGCAGACCGTGGCGGCTAGCGGTCGGTGACCGATGCAAATTCCGCCGGCGCGAAGCGCGCGGCCGTACATCCGCCCTCGTTCCAGCGCGGGCAGATCGACGACCCGAAGCTAACGGCGGCGCTGAAGACGCTCGAGCTCACGGTCAAACGCAAGCTCGACGGTGTCCTGCACGGCGACCATCTCGGCCTGATCCCGGGTCCCGGTACGGAGCCGGGGGAGTCGCGCGAGTATCAGCCCGGCGACGACGTCCGCCGGATGGACTGGGCGGTGACCGCGCGCACGACCCACCCGCACATCCGGCGGATGATCGCCGACCGGGAATTGGAGACGTGGATGGTGGTCGACTTGTCGGCCAGCCTGGACTTCGGCACCACGGTGTGCGAGAAGCGTGACCTGGCGGTGGCGGCCGCGGCCGCGATCACCTACCTCAACAGCGGTGGCGGAAACCGGATTGGCGCGCTGGTCGCCAACGGCGCGACGATGACCCGGGTTCCGGCGCGCTCCGGACGCCAGCACGAGCAGACGCTGTTGCGCACCATCGCCACCACTCCCAAGGCACCGACCGGGGTGCGCGGGGATTTGGCGACGGCCATCGACGCGCTCCGCCGGCCGGAGCGCCGCCGCGGAATGGCGGTCATCATCAGCGACTTCCTCGGCCCGATCAACTGGACGCGTCCGCTGCGGGCCATCGCGGCGCGCCACGAGGTGCTGGCCATCGAGGTGCTCGATCCCCGCGATGTCGAGTTGCCCGACATCGGTGACGTCGTGTTGCAGGACGCCGAGTCCGGCGCCGTCCGTGAGTTCACCATCGATGCCCAGCTGCGTGACGACTTCGCCAAGGCCGCCGCCGCGCACCGCGCCGAGGTGGCCCGCACCGTCCGCGGCTGCGGGGCACCAGTACTGACCCTGCGCACCGACCGCGACTGGATCGCCGACATCGTCCGTTTCGTCGAGTCCCGGCGGCGCGGGGCGCTGGCGGGGCGGCAGTGACATTGCCCCTGCTGGGTCCGATGACCCTGTCGGGCTTCGTGCACTCGTGGTTCTTCCTTTTTCTCTTTGTGGTGTTCGGGTTGGCCGCGCTGTACATCCTGCTGCAGCTGGCGCGCCAGCGGCGGATGCTGCGGTTCGCCAACATGGAGCTACTCGAGAGCGTCGCCCCGAAGCGGCCGTCCCGATGGCGGCACGTGCCGGCGATCCTGCTGGTGCTGTCGCTGGTGCTGTTCACCATCGCGATGGCCGGGCCGACCAACGACGTCCGCATTCCCCGCAACCGTGCGGTGGTGATGTTGGTGATCGACGTGTCGCAGTCGATGCGTGCCGTCGACGTCGCGCCGAATCGGATGGCGGCCGCGCAGGACGCGGCAAAGCAGTTCGCCGACGAGCTGACCCCGGGAATCAACCTGGGGCTGATCGAGTATGCGGGCACGGCCACCGTGCTGGTGTCGCCGACGACGAACCGGGACGCGACCAAGAATGGGCTGGACAAGCTCCAGTTCGCCGACCGCACCGCCACCGGAGAGGGCATCTTCACAGCGTTACAGGCCATCGCAACCGTCGGCGCGGTCATCGGTGGCGGCGACAAGCCGCCGCCGGCACGCATCGTGTTGTTCTCCGATGGCAAGGAGACGATGCCGACCAACCCGGACAACCCCAAGGGCGCCTTCACCGCCGCGCGCACCGCCAAGGACCAGGGCGTGCCGATCTCGACGATCTCGTTCGGCACCCCGTACGGGTTCGTCGAGATCAACGACCAGCGTCAGCCGGTGCCCGTCGACGATTCCACCATGCGGAAGGTGGCCGAGCTCTCCGGCGGAAATTGGTACAACGCCGGAAGCCTCGCCGAGTTGAAGGCCGTCTACGCGTCGTTGCAGGAGCAGATCGGCTACGAAACGATCAAAGGCGATGCCAGCACAGGCTGGCTGCGGCTGGGTGCGCTGGTGCTGGCCCTGGCGGGCTTCGCGGCGCTGCTGATCAACCGCCGGCTGCCCACATAATATTGCCCGCGAGCGTAACGCCACTGCGATTTCTGGCCGGGATTTTCGCAGTGTGGTTACGCTCGCGAAGCGCGAGCCTCACACACCCGGCGGATTATGTCGTTGCGGTGATCTTCGGCGATGACCCTGACCACGATCCACCCGTATCGCTGCTCGAGCATTTCAAGCCGGCGGATGTCCTTGACATATTGCGCACGACTAGACCGATGTTGGTCGCCGTCGTACTCGACGGCGACCTTGATGTCGTCCCAGCCCATATCCAAATAGGCCTCGGCCCAACCCCATTCGTTGCGCACGGGGATCTGTGTCTGCGGCCGGGGAAATCCTGCGCGCATCAACAACAGACGCAGCCAAGTCTCTTTCGGCGACTGAGCACCGCTGTCGATGAGTTGCAGAGCGGCTCTGGCCGCTTTCATACCCCGTCGACCTTTGTAGCGCTCAACAAGTAAATCGATGTCGGCCGGCTTCAGCTCAACCGCTTGGGCGAGGGCATCGATGGAAGCGACCGCGACGGCCGTGGGGTGGCGTCGCGCCAGGTCGAGGGTCGTTCGTGCCGGCGTGGCGAGGCGCATCCCGTCAACGACGCTGATCTCGTCGGGCTCGATTCTTTCTTCCCAGACCTGCACTCCGGGGGCCTTGCGGCGGTTGGTGTCGATGATCGCGGCGGGCAGTGTCGGATCGATCCACTTTGAGCCGTGCAGCGCGGAGGCGGAGAAGCCCGCCAGGACGCCCCGCCGCCGCGAGCGCAGCCAGCAAGCCTTCGCCCGCAACACCGCCGTCAGCTCGGCATCTCTCGGCACGTACACGTCTTTGTGCAGCGGTACATACCGACTGCGCAGCTCATGGGGAGTCAATGCGCCGACAGCCAGGGCTTCACTGCCCAGAAAAGCGTCTGTCATGGCCGAAAGTGTGCTGAGCCACACTGACAAAGCCTCGTGAGCGTAACCCCACTGCGAAAAACCGATCCGAAAATCGCAGCCCCGTTACGTTCGCGCACGAAAGGGGGGAGATTTCTGCCCCGCAGCGGTGAGGCGCTAGGTTGTCGGGGTGACTGAGACAGCCACCGAGATCGCCGCCGCCGGCGGCAAACCCGCATTCGTATCCCGTTCAGTCCTGGTGACGGGCGGAAACCGGGGGATCGGTCTGGCGATCGCACAGCGGCTGGCCGCCGACGGCCACAAGGTGGCCGTCACACACCGCGGATCCAAGGCGCCCGAGGGGCTGTTCGGCGTCGAGTGTGACGTCACCGACAACGACGCGGTCGATCGCGCCTTCAAAGAGGTCGAGGAGCATCAGGGTCCGGTCGAGGTGCTGGTGTCCAACGCCGGCATCTCCGCGGACGCGTTCCTCATTCGGATGACCGAGGAGAGGTTCGAGAAGGTCATCGACGCGAACCTCACCGGGGCGTTCCGGGTGGCGCAGCGCGCCTCGCGCAGCATGCAGAAAAAGCGGTTCGGCCGCATGATCTTCGTCGGTTCGGTCTCCGGCAGTTGGGGGATCGGCAACCAATCCAACTACGCGGCCTCCAAGGCGGGTCTGATCGGCATGGCCCGCTCGATCTCCCGCGAATTGTCGAAGGCCGGGGTCACCGCGAACGTGGTGGCCCCCGGCTACATCGACACCGAGATGACCCGCGCGCTGGATGAGCGGATCCAGGCGGGGGCGCTGGAGTTCATCCCGGCGAAGCGGGTCGGCACCGCCGAGGAGGTCGCCGGGGTGGTCAGCTTCCTCGCGTCCGAGGATGCGAGCTACATCGCCGGTGCGGTCATCCCCGTCGACGGCGGCATGGGTATGGGCCACTGAGTTCAACCACGACACAAGGACTTCAACCGCGACATTAAGGACGGACATGGCAGGACTGCTCGACGGCAAAAGGATTCTCGTCAGCGGAATCATCACCGACTCGTCGATCGCATTCCACATCGCGCGGGTGGCCCAGGAGCAGGGCGCTCAACTGGTGCTGACCGGTTTTGACCGGCTGCGGCTGATCCAGCGCATCGCCGACCGGCTGCCGGAGAAGGCCCCGCTGATCGAGCTCGACGTGCAGAACGAGGAGCACCTGGGCAGTCTCGGCGCGCGGGTGACCGAGGTGATCGGTGAGGGCAACAAGCTTGACGGCGTGGTGCATTCGATCGGCTACATGCCGCAGACCGGCATGGGAATCAACCCGTTCTTCGACGCGCCTTACGAGGACGTCGCCAAGGGCATCCACATCTCCGCGTACTCGTATGCGTCGCTGGCCAAGGCGCTGCTGCCGATCATGAACCCAGGCGGCGGCATCGTCGGCATGGACTTCGACCCGTCGCGTGCGATGCCGGCCTACAACTGGATGACCGTCGCCAAGAGCGCGCTGGAGTCGGTGAACCGCTTTGTGGCGCGTGAGGCGGGCAAGTACGGCGTGCGCTCGAATCTCGTTGCGGCGGGGCCGATTCGGACGCTGGCGATGAGTGCGATCGTGGGCGGCGCCTTGGGTGAAGAGGCCGGCGCCCAGATACATCTGCTCGAGGAGGGCTGGGACCAACGCGCTCCGCTGGGCTGGAACATGAAGGACGCCACGCCGGTCGCCAAGACGGTGTGCGCGCTGCTTTCCGACTGGCTGCCGGCTACCACCGGGACCATCATCTTCGCCGACGGCGGCGCCAGCACCCAATTGCTCTAGGACGCAATGGAATTTGACGCCGCCCTGCTGCTGTCCTTCGGCGGGCCGGAAGGGCCCGAGCAGGTGCGGCCATTCCTGGAGAACGTCACCCGGGGCCGCAACGTTCCGCCGGAACGCCTTGACGAAGTAGCGCAGCACTACTTGCATTTCGGCGGAGTGTCGCCGATCAACGAGATCAACCGCGCGCTGATCGCCCAGCTGCGCCCCGAGCTGGACCTGCCGGTGTATTTCGGCAACCGCAACTGGGAACCCTACGTCGAAGATTGCGTCACCACGATGCGGGACAACGGGATTCGCCGCGCCGCGGTGTTCACCACTTCCGCGTGGAGCGGCTATTCCAGCTGCACCCAGTATGTCGAAGACATTGCCCGGGCCCGCCGGGTGGCGGGGCCGGAAGCTCCCGAGTTGGTCAAGCTGCGGCCCTATTTCGACCACCCGCTCTTCGTCGAGATGTTCGCCGGCGCCATCGCCGCCGCCGCCGACACCCTGCCGGCGGAGCTGCGCGGGCACGCGCGGCTCGTGTTTACCGCACATTCCATACCCGTGGCCGCCGACGGGCGCTGCGGCCCGCGGCTGTACAGCCGCCAAGTCGCCTATGCCACAAGGCTCGTCGCCGCGGCCGCCGGATACGCCGATTACGATCTGGCGTGGCAGTCGCGATCGGGCCCGCCCCAAGTTCCTTGGCTAGAGCCCGATGTCGCCGACCATCTGGCCACGCTGACGGGGACCGGCGTCAAGGCCGTCATCGTCTGCCCGATCGGGTTCGTTGCCGACCATATCGAGGTGGTGTGGGATCTCGACCAGGAGTTGCGATCGCAGGCCGAGGCGGCGGGGATGGCCTTCGCCCGGGCCGCAACGCCGAACGCCGACCGGCGATTCGCCCGGCTGGCGGCGGGCTTGATCGACGAACTCCGTTACGGTCGGGCGCCCGATCGGGTCAGCGGACCCGATCCGGTGCCAGGATGCCTTGCCAGCACCAACGGCTCGCCTTGCCGTCCACCGCACTGCGTCGCCCCGGAAAGCGGTTAGTCGGCCCAGGCCGAATGCAGAATCGCGTCGACCGCGGCCATCCGCGCCGAACGCACCACCGCGGTCAGCGGTCGCAGCGCATCGCTGGCGATGCGAGCCTCCGACGATGACTGCGTTCCGATCGGCTCCAGCGCGGCGGCGCTGGGAGCGCTGAACCGTTCGGGGGAGTCGGACGATCGACTGAGCCCGGCGCTGACGGCGATGATCGCGTCGACGTGCGCTGCGTTCTCCAGCACCCGCAATGCGCGCGACGGCGCATGATCCGGAATCCGGTGTTGCCGTGCCGATTCCAGCAGCTGTTCGACGAGTCCCCGTGGATCGTCGACGTCGGCCGCTGCGGCTCCCAGGCCGATGGCCCCGAGCGCATCGGCGGCCGAGCGCACCGCCGACCGCAGTGTGTATTCGGCATCGCCGAGCTCGTGGTGGTCGAACACGGGTGCGCCGGGCAGTGAGTACACCGTCCACGACAGCGCACCCGATTCGGGGAGGCCCGCCTCGTCGTCGGTCTCCTCGAAGTCGCCGTAGGAGAACTCGGGGACCAGCCCGACGGCGGTGGCCGGATCGTCGGGGTTGGAGATGATGACCGCCTCGCGTGCGGCCAGGGCATCACGCTCGAACTGCGTCCCCGCGGCCAACCCGCGCACGTCGCCGGGCACGGGCAAAACCACGTTGATCGTGCCGCACAAGCGACCCGGGACGCCGGGGGAAGCCGGCACCGCCGGCCGGCCAACCGCCGCGCGCAGCGTCTGCAACAACGAAACCGTCCCGGCGTCATGGACATCGGGCCACGGCAGGCCGGTGTGGCCCGCGGCGACAGCGTCGTACGCGGTGACCGATTGCTTTGGTGCCCAAAGAGATAGCGCGTCCAACACGTCGTCGGGCGCGGCCTTGCCCGCGAGCCAGGCGTTGGCCCACAGGGACAGCGAGACACTGGGACACCACATGATGTCGGAGTGTAGTTGTTTGGTCCCGCAAAGGCCGATCACGCGTATCCTGACCGCATGCCCGTGGCGGTGATTTGGCTCATATTCGCAGTAGTGCTTGCCGGTGCGGAGGCGCTGACCGGCGATATGTCCTTGTTGATGCTTTCCGGCGGCGCGCTGGCCGCCGCCGGGGGTAGCTGGTTGCTGGACGGGCCGTTCTGGGCCGACGCGGGGATCTTCCTGGTCGTCTCGGTCTTACTGCTGGTTCTGGTGCGGCCGGCCCTGCGCCGGCGGCTCACCCCCGCGAGGGGGTTGCCGACCGGTATCAAGGCGCTGGAGGGCAAGACCGCGCTGGTGCTTGGCCGGGTGGCACGCGACGAAGGCCAGGTGAAGCTGGATGGCCAGGTGTGGTCGGCGCGGCCACTCAACGACAACGACGTGTTCGAGCCCGGCGAGCGGGTGACCGTCATGCAGATCAACGGTGCCACCGCGGTGGTAATCAAGAACGTGTAATCCCTCTGGAGACATAGGAGAAGGGCAATGCAAGGCGCAGTTGTAGGACTGGTGTTTTTCAGCATCGTTCTGGTGATCTTCGCGGTCGTTGTGGTGGTCAAAGCGGTCAAGGTGATACCGCAGGCCGAGGCCGCCGTGATCGAACGGATGGGAAGTTACAGCCGCACGGTCAGCGGGCAGCTGACCCTGCTGATGCCGTTCCTCGAGCGCATCCGGGCCCGCGTGGACCTGCGCGAGCGAGTGGTTTCATTCCCGCCGCAGCCGGTGATCACCGAGGACAACCTGACGCTCAACATCGACACCGTGGTCTACTTCCAGGTCACCGTCCCGCAGGCGGCCGTCTACGAAATCAGCAACTACATCGTCGGGGTCGAGCAGCTCACCACGACCACCCTGCGCAACGTCGTCGGCGGCATGACGCTCGAGCAGACGCTGACCTCACGCGACAAGATCAACGCCCAGTTGCGCGGCGTGCTCGACGAGGCGACCGGCCGGTGGGGCCTGCGGGTGGCCCGGGTCGAGCTGCGCAGCATCGATCCGCCGCCCTCGATTCAGGCGTCGATGGAAAAGCAGATGAAGGCCGACCGCGAAAAGCGGGCCATGATCCTGACAGCGGAGGGCACCCGGCAGGCCGCCATCACACAGGCGGAGGGAGCCAAGCAGTCGCAGATCCTGGCGGCCGAAGGCTCCAAACAGGCAGCGATCCTGGCCGCCGAGGCGGACCGGCAATCCCGGATACTGCGCGCTCAGGGTGAGCGCGCCGCCGCCTACCTGCAGGCCCAGGGGCAGGCGAAGGCCATCGAGAAGACGTTCGCCGCGATCAAGGCCGGCCGGCCCACCCCGGAGATGCTGGCCTACCAGTACCTGCAGACGCTGCCGCAAATGGCGCGCGGCGACGCCAACAAGGTGTGGGTGGTGCCCAGCGACTTCAGTGCGGCGTTGCAGGGGTTCACCAGGCTCCTGGGCACCCCGGGCGAGGACGGCGTGTTCCGGTTCCAGCCGTCCCCGGTCGACGACGTGCCGCAGCACGCCGCCGCCGACGACGACGCCGAAGTCGCGGACTGGTTCTCCACCGACGCCAAACCGTCGATCGCCCAGGCGCCGCCGACCGCCCAGGGGGTGGACAGAACCGAGGCGATACCCCGCCAGCTGGCGGACGGCCGCCCGGGAGCGCTGCCGCCCGGGCTGACTCCATAAGCTCGGCCCTATGACCGTCCTGACTTCACCGAAGGCCTATGCGGCGCTGGCCGCGTTCCAGGCCGGCGACGCGGTGGCGTGTGCGATACCCGTGCCTCCCATTGCCAAGAGCCTGGACACCTTGGGAGTGCCGGAGAGCGTTCGACCCGTCCTGCCGGTGGTCAAGGCCGCATCAGCTATCGGCTTGCTGTCGGTGAGCCGGTTTCCCGCGTTGGCGAGGCTGACGACGGCGATGCTGACCTTGTATTTCGTCTTGGCGGTGGGCGCGCACATCCGGGTACGGGACAAGGTCGTGAATGCGCTTCCCGCAGCGTCGTTTCTGGCCACGTTCGCCGTGATGACAGCGAAGGGCCCGGATCGGGGCTAGTCCAGCCGGCCCCTCCCGGCGAGCAGACGCAAAATCGCACGAAACCCGCGAGTTCGACGCGATTCTGCGTCTGCTCGCGCAGCCCCGAGTACCGCGCCGGCGGCGTAGGCTACGGGACTTTCGGGTATGCCACACCCTCGATGCGCAGGAGAGCGGGCATGGGTCATCGCCGGACATGGCGACGCGACGAGATTCGGGTCGCCGATCGGGGCGCGACGTATCGGTCCATCCAGGGCACGGCGATCGGCAACTTCATGGAGGCCTACGACTTCACCCTTTTCAGCCTTGTCGCCACCCTCCTCGCGCAGACGTTCTATCCCGGAAACAATTCCGGTGCGGGCAACCTCATCGCCACTTTCGGCACGATGACGGCGGGCTTCGTCGTGCGGCCGCTCGGCGGGTTTATCTTCGGCCCACTCGGCGACCGCATCGGGCGCAAGCCCGTGCTGGTGATGACGATCTCGCTGATGGCGGTATGCGCCGCGGCAACCGGTGCGCTGCCCGGCTATCACACCCTCGGGATCTGGGCACCGATCCTGCTCACGGTCGTCCGCGTCTGCCAGGGCCTGTCCTCCGGCGGGGAGTATGCGGGCGCCATGACCTTCATCGCCGAACACGCCCCGGATCACCGGCGTGGGATGCTGGCCGGCTTCCTGCCGGTGGGCACGCTGGCCGGCTTCGTGGCCGGTGCCACGCTGGTGACGGTGCTGCAGACCGTGCTGACCACCGGCGAGATGCTGACCTGGGGCTGGCGCATACCGTTTTTCCTGGCCGCGCCGCTCGGCCTGATCGCGGTCTACCTGCGATCGCGGATCGACGAGTCGCCCGGCTACGAGAAGGTGCACATGGCCGCGCTGCCGATCTCCGTTCGCACTCAATTCACGCACACGGTCGTGCGGCAGTGGAAGCCGCTGCTGGTCTGCATCGGTCTGGAGCTCGCGATCAGCGACACCAGTTACATGGTCAGCGGCTACGTGCCGACATACCTCAAGAAGACGGCGGGCGTGCCGGACACTCCGGCATTGGTAATGGTCCTGGTCGTGCTGGCCGTGTTGACGGTCGGCGTGTTGGTCGTCGCGATCCTCTCCGACCGCATTGGCGTCAAGCCGCTGCTGTGGACGGGATGCGGACTGCTCATCGCGGTTTCGATACCGGCGTTTTCGTTGATGCGGTTCGGCGGCGCCTATCCGACGAAGTTCGGCGGCGTGCTCCTCGTCGGCCTGCCGATGCTTTTCTTGAGCAGCCTCGAGCCGGCGATCCTGCCCGCACTGTTTCCCACCTACGTGCGTTACGGCGCGGTGTCCATCGGATTCAACATCGCGGTGTCGGCCTTCGGCGGCACCACCCCGCTGCTCGCCGAGACGTTGGTTGCCGGTACGGGGAATCCGATGATGCCGGCGTACATGCTGATGTTCGCCGGCCTGGTCGGCGCCGTTACCCTGATCTTCGCGCCCGAAGTGGCGGGCAAGCCCCTGCCAGGCTCCGGACCATCGGTCGAAAACCCGGAAGAGGCTCGAAATCTGGCCGAATCCCAGCCGGCGGACTAGCGCCGCTCAAGCGCGCGGTACCGAGCGATCCGCCGACGGTGGGCCGCGGAAGTTGAAGCGAACCTGAAGAAACCCCTGCCGCGGGTCGCTCTGCGGTAAGGCGCGCTAACGATGAGAAATGGCTAGTTCCCCGCGCGCGGGCATCTCGTGGCGATACCGGCGACGAAGCCAATCTGAAGCCAACCTGAAGAAGGCCGCGCGAGGGTCATTTCTTCATGTTCGCTTCAGGCAGCGGCAGAAGAGCAGCACGGCAAGGGATTTGACGAGACGCTGCTTCGAGCCGGGGTTGATGCGCGGTCAGCTGATGGCGGCGGGCTCGGCGGAAGGCTCTCCGCCGTGCGACGTGCCCTGCGTCCTGCGGCGGTGGTGCTGCCGATAGTGACGGATCTCGATGACCAGCCCCGTCACCCCCAACGCCCCGATGCACAGCGACACCAGAGCAAGCAGCGGGCTGGGGTGACCGGCCAGCGCGTCGCCGAGGATCACCACGGCGGCGGTGCCGGGCAGCAAACCGGCCAACGTGGCCAGTCCGTAGGGCAGCACCCGCGACGGCCGACGCGCCGGCGGCATAGTTGATCGCCGAAAACGGCACGACGGGTATCAACCGCAGCGACAAGATCGCCATCCAGCCGCGTTTGCGCAAGCGCTCGTCCACCGTGTCGATCGATCGGTGGCGAACCAGGCGATTCAGCTGCCACCCGGCCGCGCGCACCAGCAGCATCGCGATCATCGCGCTCGCGGTGCTGGCAACCACCGCGATGGCAACGCCCAGCACCGGGCCGAACAGCAGGCCGGCGGCCAGAGTGAACGCCGTACGCGGGACCGGCACCACCGTGACAACGATGTGCGCCATCAAAAACGCCAACGGAAACCACGGGCCCACCGATTCTGCCCAGTCGCGCAACTGCACCGGGGTGGGCAGCGGAACCAGCAGCGCCACCGCAACTAGGACTGTGATACCGACCACTGTCGCGATCGTGCGCGGCCGGGACAGCTGACGCGCGGTCGCGCTCAACGCGCGGCCAAGATCGCGCAGTGTCTGGGTGATTTTGCAGGTGGCGGAAGCCGTCACACCTGTCAAGGTTACGGGGCGCAGACGAATAACTCATTTCCCGAGCGCTGGCGTTTCGTCGGTGACGTGTCGCGATCGCCGCACCCTGCGGTTTTCAGCGGACAGGCCTCATCAATTAGCCTGATTAGCAAGTGGCAAATCCCCGGAGCAACCCGAAGCAACGCTGCCAATTGCTGGGAAAAGGGAGCAATCGGTGTCCATTGATGTACCCGAGCTCGCCGACCTGGAACAGGTTCGCGGGCGTTGGCGCACTGCGGTCGCCGGCGTGCTGTCCAAGAGCAGCCGGAAGGACCCCGAGCAGCTGGGGGACGCAGCCCGAGCGGCTGCTGGAAACCCCGACCTACGACGGGATCGCCATCCGCGCGCTCTACACCGCGCTCGACGAGCTGCCGGAACCGCCGCTGCCCGGCGAGTGGCCCTACGTGCGTGGCGGCGACGCGCTGCGCGACGTCAACGCCGGCTGGAAGGTAGCCGAGGCTTTCCCTGTCTCCGGCCCCGGTCCCGGCCTCGGCGCCGATGGCCGTCAACGCGGCGGTGCTGGCCGCCCTTTCCGACGGGGTCAGCGCGCTGCTGATCCGCGTAGGGGAGTCCGGGGTCGCGCCGGCCGAGCTCAAGCAGCTGCTCTCGGGCGTGTACCTGGACCTGGTGCCGGTGGTCCTCGACGCGGGCGCCGACTACGCCCAGGCCTGCGACGCCCTGCTGGCGTTGGCGGGCCGAGCCGGCCGACCGAGCGCAACACGGTGTCGATCGATCTGGGCGCCGACCCGCTGACCGCGACGCTGAGCGGCCGGGGGGCCCCGTCGATCGAGCAAGTGGTCGCGGTCGCAACGCGGGCCGCCGGAAATCGCGGCGTGCGCGCGATCACCGTCGACGGTCCCGCCTTTCACAATCTCGGCGCCAACGCGACATGGGAGCTCGCCGGGAGCGTCGCGGCCGCGGTGGCCTACCTGCGGGTGCTCACCGAATCCGGGATCGCGGTCGGCGCACGCGTTACGGCAGATCAGCTTCCGGCTGGCCGCCGACGACGACCAGTTCATGACGATCGCCAAAATGCGCGCCGCGCGCCAACTGTGGGCGCGAGTCGCCGAGGTTGTCGGCGACCCCGAGGGCGGCGCGGCCGTCGTGCACGCGGAGACGTCGCTGCCGATGATGACCCAGCGCGACCCGTGGGTGAACATGCTGCGCTGCACGCTGGCCGCCTTCGGCGCGGGGGTCGGCGGCGCCGACACCGTGCTGGTGTTCCCGTTCGACGTGGCGATCCCGGGCGGCTTTCCCGGCGTGGCGAACGGCTTCGCACGCCGGATCGCCCGCAACACCCAGCTGCTGCTGTTGGAGGAGTCACACGTCGGCCAGGTGCTTGGACCCGGCCGGCGGCTCGTGGTTCGTCGAGGACCTCACCGAGCAGCTGGCACAGCAGGCGTGGCAGCATTTCCAGGCCATCGAGGCGGCCCGCGGCGGATTCGTCGACGCCCGTGACTACGTCGCCGACCAGATCGCCGAAATAGCCGCACGGCGCGCCGACGACATCGCGCATCGCCGCACCGCGATCACCGGCGTCAACGAATACCCGAACCTGGCCGAACCGGCTCTGCCGCAAGGTGATTCGCCGGCTGCGGGGAAGCTGCTGCGCTATGCCGCCGGGTTCGAGGCGCTGCGGGACCGTTCGGATGTCGTACCTGGCGCGCACCGGTTCACGTCCGCGGGCGCTGTTGCTGCCGCTAGGACCGTTGGCCGAGCACAACATCCGGGCCACGTTCGCGTCGAACCTGCTGGCGTCGGGCGGTATCGAGGCGATCAACCCCGGGCCGGTCGATGCCACCGGGGTCGCTGCGGCAGTCTCGGATGCGGGGTCGCCGACCGTGGCGGTCATCTGCGGCACCGACAAGCGCTACCACGACGAGGCCGCAGACATTGTGGAGGCGGCCCGAAGCGCCGGTGTGTCGCAGGGTTTACCTGGCGGGCCCGGAGAAGGCTCTGGGCGACGCCGAACACCGGCCCGACGAGTTTCTGACCGCGAAAATCGATGCGGTCGAAGCCTTGTCGAATCTGCTCACCGAATTGGGAGCCTAGCCGCTATGACGATGACCACACCCGCAGTTGGCAATTTCTCGGATGTCCCGCTGCACGGCGATCGCGAAGTGCAGCCGCCGACCGAAGCCGCGGTGGAAGAACACGTCGCGGCGGCCGCGTCCGCGCAGGGGTATACGCCCGAGCAGCTGCAGTGGCATACGCCCGAAGGCATCGACGTCAAACCGGTATACATCGCCGCCGACCGCGCCGCCGCCGCGGCCGACGGTTATCCGCTGAACAGTTTCCCCGGCGAGCCGCCCTTTGTGCGCGGCCCCTACCCGACGATGTATGTCAACCAGCCCTGGACAATTCGCCAATACGCCGGGTTCTCCACCGCCGCGGATTCCAACGCGTTCTACCGCCGCAACCTCGCCGCCGGCCAGAAGGGCCTGTCGGTGGCCTTCGACCTTGCCACCCACCGGGGCTACGACTCCGATCATCCCCGCGTTCAGGGCGACGTCGGAATGGCCGGCGTGGCAATCGATTCGATTCTCGACATGCGGCAGTTGTTCGACGGCATCGACCTGTCCGCGGTGTCGGTGTCGATGACGATGAACGGCGCCGTGCTGCCGATCCTTGCGTTATATGTGGTGGCCGCCGAGGAGCAGGGGGTGCCGCCGGAGAAACTGGCCGGCACCATCCAGAACGACATCCTCAAAGAGTTCATGGTGCGCAACACCTACATCTACCCGCCCAAGCCGTCGATGCGAATCATCTCCGACATCTTCGCCTACACCAGCGCCAAGATGCCAAAGTTCAACTCCATCTCGATCTCCGGCTATCACATCCAAGAGGCCGGTGCCACAGCGGATTTGGAGCTGGCCTACACGCTGGCCGACGGGGTCGACTACATCAAGGCGGGCCTGGACGCGGGGCTGGACATCGATAAGTTCGCGCCCCGGCTGTCGTTCTTCTGGGGCATCGGGATGAACTTCTTCATGGAGGTCGCCAAGCTGCGCGCCGGCCGGCTGCTGTGGAGCGAACTGGTCGCCGGGTTCGGGGCGACGAATCCCAAATCGCTGTCGCTGCGCACACATTCGCAGACCTCGGGCTGGTCGCTGACCGCCCAGGACGCCTTCAACAACGTCGCCCGCACCTGCATCGAGGCGATGGCCGCCACCCAGGGCCATACCCAGTCACTGCACACCAACGCGCTGGACGAGGCGCTGGCGCTGCCCACCGACTTCTCCGCCCGCATCGCGCGCAACACGCAGCTGGTCTTGGCGCAGGAGTCGGGCACCACCAGGCCGATCGACCCGTGGGGCGGCTCCTATTACGTGGAGTGGCTGACCCACCGGCTGGCGGAGCGGGCCCGCGCCCATATGGCCGAGGTCGCCGAACACGGAGGCATGGCGCAGGCCATCGACGACGGCATCCCCAAGCTGCGCATCGAGGAGGCCGCCGCGCGCACCCAGGCGCGCATCGACTCCGGCCACCAACCCGTGATCGGGGTCAACAAGTACCAGGTCGACGAGGATCAGGAGATCGAGGTACTCAAGGTCGAGAACACCCGGGTGCGCGCCGAGCAGCTGGCGAAACTGGAAGAGCTGCGGGCGAACCGGGACCAGTCGGCCGTTGATGCAGCGCTGGGCGAGTTGTCTCGCGCCGCCGCCGCGCACGGCCGCGCCGGCGTTGACGGGCTGGGCAACAATCTCCTCGCGCTGGCCATCGAGGCGGCCCGGGCCAAGGCCACCGTGGGGGAGATTTCCGACGCACTGGAGAAGGTGTATGGGCGGCACCAGGCGGAGATCCGTACTATCGCCGGGGTCTACCGCTCGGAATTTGGAGAAGCTGGAAAGGCCACCAACATCGCAACCGCCACCGAATTGGTCGAGAAGTTCGCCGAGGCCGACGGCCGCCGGCCCAGGATTCTGGTGGCCAAGATGGGCCAGGACGGCCACGACCGTGGGCAGAAAGTGATCGCGACGGCCTTCGCCGACATTGGTTTCGACGTCGACGTCGGATCGCTGTTTTCCACGCCCGAGGAGGTGGCCCGCCAGGCCGCCGACAACGACGTGCACGTCATCGGGGTGTCGTCGCTGGCCGCCGGCCACCTGACGCTGGTGCCGGCACTGCGCGACGCGCTGGCCGAGGTGGGTCGGCCGGACATCATGATCGTGGTCGGCGGCGTCATCCCGCCCGGCGACTTCGACGAGCTGTACGCCGCCGGGGCCACCGCCATCTTCCCGCCCGGGACGGTGATCGCCGACGCCGCGATCGGCCTGCTGCACAAGCTCGCCGAGCGGCTGGGGTATGACCTGACCTAGATGGCACCCGACCCCGCCGACAAGACCGACGACTCCGTCGAGGAACTGGCGGCCGCCGTTCGCAGCGGCGATCGCGCGGCGCTGCCGCGAGCCATCACGCTGCTGGAGTCCACCCGCGCCGACCATCGCGAGCAGGCCCAGCAATTGCTGCTGACCTTGATGGCGGATGCCGTTGATGCCCATCGCGTGGGCATCACCGGGGTCCCGGGAGTGGGCAAATCGACCGCCATCGAGGCCCTCGGCATGCGGCTGATCGACCAGGGTCACCGGGTGGCGGTGCTGGCCGTCGACCCGTCGTCGACGCGGACCGGCGGATCGATTCTCGGCGACAAGACCCGGATGGCGCGGCTGGCGGTGCACGCGGACGCCTACATCCGGCCGTCGCCCACCTCCGGCACCCTCGGCGGCGTGGCAAAGGCCACGCGGGAAACCATCGTGCTGCTGGAGGCCGCCGGGTTCGACGTGATCCTCATAGAAACCGTCGGTGTCGGACAGTCCGAGGTGGCGGTGGCCAACATGGTGGATACCTTCGTGTTGTTGACCCTGGCGCGCGCCGGCGATCAGCTGCAGGGCATCAAGAAGGGCGTGCTGGAGCTCGCCGACGTCGTGGTGGTGAACAAGGCCGACGGGGACCACCTGCAAGAGGCGCGGAAAGCCGCACGGGAGCTGAAGTCGGCGATCAGACTGATCTATCCGCGCGAAATACTCTGGCGGCCACCGGTTCTCACCATGAGCGCGACCGAGGAGACCGGCCTGACGGAGCTTTGGGAGACCGTCGAGCGCCATCGCCAGGTGCTCACCGAGGCCGGGGAGTTCGACGAGCGCCGACGGGCCCAGCAAGTCGACTGGACCTGGCAGATGGTCCGCGACACGGTCTTGGACCGGGTGCTGTCCAACCCGAACGTGCGCAAGATCCGCGCCGACGTGGAACGCCAGGTCAAAGCGGGGGAGCTGACCCCCGCGCTAGCGGCCCAGCAAATACTGAACGCCGCGTCTCGCTAACGGAAAGGTAACTTAATCGTCGTTTGCCCATCGGAAAGTATGAAATCCAAGTAAATTCCAAACTGTGACGGTGGAATCCCGGGTCGATCGACGCGCGGTCCCTCCCCACGATGGCCCTGACGCAGGTCATCGTGTGTTCGGCGCGGCGGACCCACACTTTGATTGCGTCGTTCGTAGCTTTTCCACCATGTTCCCCGGACGCCGCTTCGGTGGCGGGGCGCTGGCGGTGTACGTCGACGGCTTGCCCGTCGTCGACGTATGGAAGGGCTGGGCTGACCGGGGCGGTCAGCTGCCGTGGTCGGCGGACACCGCCGCAATGGTGTTCTCGGCAAGCAAGGGGATGACCTCCACTGTCATCCACCGGCTCGCGGACCGCGGGCTGATCGACTACGAGGCTCCGGTTGCCGAGTATTGGCCGGAGTTCGCGGCCAACGGCAAGTCAGCTCTCACGGTGGGCGAGGTGATGAGACATACCGCCGGCCTATCCGGTCTGCGGGGCGCCACGCAGGAAGACTTGCTGGACCATGTCGTGATGGAAGAACGGCTGGCCGCGGCGGCTCCGGGACGCCTGCTCGGCAAATCCGCGTATCACGCGCTGACCTTCGGCTGGCTGATGTCGGGGCTCGCCCGCGCCGTGACCGGACAAGGGATGCGTGCGCTGATCCGCGAGGAGCTCGCCGAGCCACTGGGCACTGACGGCATGCATCTGGGCCGGCCACCGGCCGAAGCGCCCACGCGGGTCGCCGAGATCATCATGCCGCAGAACATCGTCGGCAACCCGGTCGTCGACTTTGTGACGCGCAAGGTCGCCAACCAGTTGTCCGGTGGATGGCGGTCAATGTACTTCCCGGGCATGATCGCTGCCGTCCAAGGTGAGATTCCGTTGCTCGACGCCGAGATGCCGGCGGCCAACGGGGTGGTGACGGCTCGCGCGCTGGCGCGCATGTACGGAGCGATCGCGAACCGCGGCGAAATCGACGACACCCAATTTTTGTCACCTGAACTGGTCGCGGGCCTGACCGGTCGGCGGAGTCTGCGGCCGGATCGAAACCTGTTCGTGCCGTTGGCTTTCCACCTGGGCTACCACAGCCTGCCCATCGGGAACGTGATGCCAGGCTTCGGACATGTCGGGATGGGCGGTTCTGTCGGCTGGGCTGACCCCCGCGGACGGGAGTGGCGTTCGCGTTGGTGCACAACCGGCTGCTGACACCGTTCGTGATGACGGATCACGCCGGGTTCGTTGGAATCTATGCGCAGATCCGCCAGGCTGCCGCGAAGGCCCGCAAGCACGGCTTGCGGCCGGTGACCGAGTTCGGGTCGCCGTGCTCGGAGCCGGGGGCCGTCGCGGGCTGAGCAGTGAGTCTTATACGCGCGGAAGCCGACCGCGAACCAGTTCAGGTCGCGAGAAAGCCCGTTGGCTGGTGTCACGCATAGCTACTCGTCTGCGCTGCGGTGAGACAATCGGACGGTGGATCACGCGGTAGATGTCATTGCACCGCTTTCCGCTATATGGCCTCTATATTGACCTTTAACTAGGTACGGTGGGCCTGCAGCCGCCGAGCATGGCAGGCGCCGTTCCGACCTAACGACTACGTCCCCGCTAAGGAAGAGCCACAATGTCTGCCCTCGTCCGCCGCAATGAGGCGCTTCGGAACGACGAGCGTTGGCAGCCCCCGTCGTTCGCCGACGTAACGACTCTACGGGGTAGGCTCGTGTCTAGGCTTCGTCGTCTGCTTGATCTCCAAGCTGCGTCCATTTGGCGGGATCTCAAGTCGCCCTTGGGCGATGCTACCGGCACTGTCCTTGATGTAGGTGCGGGCGCCCAGCCCTACCGGCCACTCATCAATCGTGTCGCGACCTATCGTGCCATCGATACCGGAGACGCGCGTGAGCGATTCGGCTACGACATGCGCGGCACCGTCTATTTTTCAGGCGACGGTTGGCCGGTAGCTGATCGCGCGATCGATCTTCTACTGGCGACCGAGACGTTAGAGCACATTGCTGATCCCGACGCCTTTCTTGCCCAAGCGCGGAGGGTGCTTCGCGATGACGGCCAACTCATCCTTACGGTTCCGTTTTCTGCACGCTGGCACTACGTTCCCTACGACTACTGGCGATTCACTCCGTCGGCCCTGCGCATGCTCTTGGAGCGCAACGGTTTCTGTGACGTCGTGGTGCTTGCCCGAGGCAACGAGTTGACCGTCGCCTGCGCCAAGGTAATGGCTCTGATCCTTCCCTTCCTGCTTCCGCAGGGAGAAGGGCTGTCCGTATTGCGCCGCTTGTTCGGGGTGATGTTGGCGCCTTTGCTGGTCACCGTCGCAGTCATAGGCCAAAGCAGTCTGCGCCGACAAGGCGGAGACGATTGTCTTGGCTATACCGTGTTCGCAAAGTCGGGCCAGTCGGGCCCGACGCGTACCGCCTCGACATAGACATGCACCGCCTCTAAATGGACAGTCGAGAAGTCGCCCGCGTTGCCGCTGCAGGGTGTTAGGTTCACCACCATGACCGGAGGATCGCATCGCCCCCTAGAGAGGAGCGTCGCCGCGTTCAATGCGGACACCTCTGCGCTCGGGGGCTCGCTTACACAACGAATGACCACTAGTCGTCGCGGCGGGCCAGCGGACTGACGAACTTATTCGCATACTGGCGGAGAACTTTTCGCGGTCCAATCGTGAACGAGTCTGAGGAGCGCCCCTTTGTTTGCCACTTGCCGGATGCCGCAATGTACCCGGACGGCGCGTCGCCGGTGAGCGACGCACCCCCGGCGCTGCGCGCAACGATTTCAGAGGCACCGCCGCCCGTCGCCACCGAGAGCCGCCTCGGGCCGGTCGAGAAGGTCGCCGTCCACGCCCTGTCTTCGGCGGCCGCCTTCATCGCGCTCGCGTGTGCGGTGCTGGTGCTCTGCGGTGGCCCCTCCAAGGGGCTCGACACGGGGCTGTGGGTCATGGCGTTTGCAATCGCGCTTCCCCTCGGCACGTTTCTGGGTGCCCGGCAGGGTCGCCAACTCGCCGCAGTCCCGCAGCCGGTCACCCGTTGGGCGCTCGCTTTTGGCGCCTTACTGCTCATGATCGGGCTCGCACTGCGCCGGTTGCTGGGTATGGGCGACCCGCAGCTCGCCCTGCTGGGGTTGTCGGCAGCGGCGGCGTACGGGGTCACCGAACTCGCCGCCCGTCGTCCGACGGTCTTCGGCCGGCTCGCGGCGCGGCCGGGCTGGGCGCCCCTTGCGGTCGGGATGGGCTCGATTGCAATCATGATCGCGTTCTTCCTCTTTGCGCCCGGCCAATCCCTTCCGTCACTCGCGCGGATCGGGGTAATGCCCGCAGCCGTGGTCGTGCTGGCGGGGTTGGCGCTGGCCGCCGTGCTCGTCTTTGAGCGGCGCACGCCGCGGTCGTGGCGCCGCCGCCTGTTCGACGTGGGAGTCTGCATCGTGCTGGCGATGGTCGTTTTCGAGGTGAAACTGCCACCGCCGGCCGGGGGTTTTGCCCTACCTCAAGATTTCTACTTTGTCGTACCTCAAGAGCTCTTCCATCAAGACTTCTATCTCGGGCCCCTCAATGCGATGGCGCACGGGCGCACGATGCTGGTGGACATCTGGGCGCAATACGGGGTCGGCGTCTACTACGCGCTGCTCGCCGCTTTCAGTGTGCTGCCGCTCAACCATGGCGGTTTCGTGCTGTTGCTGAGCACCCTCATGGCCGCGCAGTACGTCGTGGTTTACGCGACGCTGCGCACCGCCATCCGGTCCCAGGCCCTGGTGATCGCGACGGTGGTGGCGGCCGTGATGGCCAACATTTTCGCCAACTTGGGCGCGTATGCGGGCTATCCCAGCATCGGGCCGCTACGCTTCGGGTTTCCGTACCTGCTCGTGGCCGCGGCGGTCGCCGCCGCGCGCTGGCCGCAGCACGCGCGGGCACTGCGGGTCGGACAGCTCGTCGTCATCGCGCTGGCCGCGGTCTGGAGCTTCGAGACTTTCGTGTATACGGGCGTCACGTGGCTCGCGTTGGCGGCTCTGCGGGCCTTCGGGCGGTCCCGGGCAGGCGTGCGAGCGTTCGTGCGAGAGCTAGTCGCGGCGGCCGCGGTTTCGGTGGGAGCCATGCTCGCGCTGACGATCGCTATCCGCGTCGTGGCCGGTGCGTGGCCGGACTGGAGCGGCTACTTGGCCTACATCAGTCTGTACTCGGCGGGCGGGTTCGGCACCCTTCCCCTCGACTTCTGGTCGCCCGGCCTGCTGATGGCGGCTTTCATCTTCTTGTCCGCGGTCGGGGTGGTGACGGTGGCACGCGACGAGCGCGTGCCGGCCTCGGGACCCGTACTCGCCGGACTTGCCGGGTTCACCGGCTTCGCCGCGTCCGCCTTCACGTACTTCCTGGGCCGTTCGCATCCGAACAACCTGCTGAACCTGCTGCTGCCCGTCTGCGCCCTGGGAGCCCTGTGGGCGAGCATCTTTCTCGCACCGGGGGAGCGGGACCGTCGCGCCTGGCGGATGGCTCCCGTCGCGTTCGTGCTCATCGTCGCCGCGTCCTTGACCGTCTTCGGCTTCCCGGGCGCGGTGCAGAGGTGGCCCTTGACGGCCTTCGCGCAGGCCGTGCCCTTCGCCGATGGCCACCTGCCCGGCAGAGGGCAGTCGCTGCGCGCCTCGCTTGGGGATCTTTGGGCGGGACGGACTCACAACGTCAGCATTGTCGACCACGGCGCGGTGCTGCTGCAGCGCTACGACTCCAGCGACGGGCCGGCGCTTGTCGTGCTGCCGGAGAACAGCGGGACAGTCCCGCAGACCACCGACATCCTTCTGAGGGTGCACCGCGACAATCGGCTCCCCATCGGTGAGACCGAAGAGGACAATCTGATCCTTTCGTTCGTGTGGCCACGGATTGCCGCGGCCATCGACGCGGTGCCGGACGGAACGATCCTCTTGACGTTCCGTCCCATGCCGCAAACCAAGCCGCCGATTGTGCAACGCACGCTGTCGGAGCTGCGGCAGCGGTTCGATTTTGAGATCCTGGAGACCTCTCCGGACGGGTTGCAGGTCATCCGCCTCCATTCGCGCCGGTGAGAGCGGAGGGTTCAGGGCTGCATTACCGCGGCCCTGAACCGCGGAAAGTCGGTGACCATTCGGTTGACAAGAAACCTGCTGCCAACGTTATTCAGGTGATCTGAGTCGCGGTACATGAGGGCTTCGCCCCTATTCATGCTGCAATGGTCGTAATCGCAGAAATACTCTGCAGTATTCAGGAGCAGAACTGCCGGTACTTTCGCGACGGCTGCTCGAAGCTCCGGATAGTAGTTCGCGTGTGCCGCCTCAAACAGGTGGCGATCCTCGTTGCATTGTGACAAGGGCAGCATCGGGGCGATGCGGTACTTGCAGAACACCGCATCAAAGGGGAACGACGGAACATCGTCAGTTACAAAGACGGCCTTGCCTCTCGACCCGAAGGCCTCTAGCGTCTTGGCGAAATCTTCTTCTGCTACGCCGCGCCTAGCCCAGTCGGCGGTGACGATCACTGTTTGGATTCCTGGATCTGACGCGACGTGGTCAATAATTCGACCCATGCCCCCCGCGGACTTCACCGGCAGCGCTGCCTGGGTGTAATAGACGACGTTCTTGCCGGGCAAGGCCTCGGCCAATCCCAGGAATAATTGCTCCGCGTGGCTATCGCCAACAAGCGCGATATCTGTGCGAGAAGACGGCTTGGACTGCCAGCAGCGATCGATCCCATTCCATACTTCGGCGCGATCCCGAATGGCTTGGTCCGTGCACGGATAGTAAGTCCCGCGAAGATATTGGAAGAAGTCGGCCAAATCCGTGTCGCCGTCATGAGCGATCGGCACGGCTCCCGATTTATACCGCGGTAACCAGTATTCGTCCGCAGCGACATTGACAGCTACGGCCAAAAGGATGGGTGGCAAAACTACGGCACCGATGAGGGCGAAGGTCCGTGGACGACTCATCGACGGAAGCCGTCGCAACGGCTGCTCGATCCACCGGTAAGAAAGCAGCGCGGGCAGGACGGCGACTGCTCCCGCCAGGACGCGTACGAAGGGGACTTGCGGCCATAGGTAGAGGGCGAACGCCATTAGCGGCCAGTGCCATAGGTAGATCGAGTAGGAGCAGTCGCCAATCTTGGCGACAGGTCGAAGCGCCAAGGCGCGGTTGACCCAGGTGGTGTGATAGGTGCCCGCTATGACGATGAGAAGAGTTCCTGCCTACCGGAAGCACCATCCAAGAAAGACCGGGGAAAGGCGTGCCATTGTTTATCAGCCAGAACGACCCGCCGATCAGCGCTGCGCCGAGCAATGCGAGGAATTGGGCGTGCTTGTCGGAACGGACCCAGCGACTCGTCATAGTGAGAGCCAGGAGCGTGCCCACCAGGAATTCCCACGCCCGAGCTATCAGGCCGCCGGGACCCACCAGGTACTTCGCCAATGGGGCAAGTGGACCGAGCGCCCCAGCCCCCATCATGGCTATCCAAAGTGTCATTGCCGCACCGGCGCCGAGGAGGATTTTTGGCCATGGCATCCGTCGCCCACGCTGGGAGAGTGCATAGCCGAGCAGCAGAATCGCGGGGAATACCAGGTAATACTGCTCTTCGAGCGAGAGCGACCAGGTGTGTAGGAGAGGGTACGCACCCTCCGGTGCAGAGTAGTGAACGGCGTCTGAGCCATGCTGAATGACGAAGTTGGCGATCAGGAGGATCGTGCCGAGGCCGGTTTGCGCCGTCAGCTGCTGCTGGCCGAACGGAGCCAGCAGGCAAAAGGACAAGACCATCGTCACGGCTATCACTAGCGCCAGTGCAGGGGTCAGCCGTTTGAATCGCCGAAAGTAGAATTGGCCGAACTTGAAGCGTCCGGTTGTATGTTGACGCAGAATCACGCCGGTTATCACGAAGCCGGAAATCACGAAGTAAATATCAAGTCCAATCCGTCCGCCGGGTACCGGCAGTCCGGCATGAACCGACATAACCATCAGGAGCCCAACGGTCCGGAGGCCTTGAATGTCGAGCCGGAAATCGTGATTTTGAGCCCGTTCGACGGGCTGAGCTTCGCTTTTCAGGTCAACCATATTTAACCCCGCTGGTTATGCCGTTGCCGACATTCAGCCCGACCTTGACTCGGTCGAGATGGACTGCTTCGGCAACCCTCGCCACCGCTCGCTTCATGGGGCCGGGCGCCGGTGCTAACCGCCACCAGTAGCGGAACGCATAGCGGTTAACTAACCGGTGGACTTGAACGTCTCGGTAGCCGGTCGTCTCGAAAAGTGTGCGGATACTGCGGTCGGAGAACAATTGCATGTGCTCGATGTCGATTATTGGCGAGCGTCTCCCGAGCAGGCGGTTGAGCCGGCCACGGTAGTCATGGGTCACGGTGACGAACGTCCCGCCCGGGCGGAGTAGCCGAAAGGCCGCGCGCGCAACGGCTTTCGGGTCCAGAACGTGCTCCATCGTCATGAAGCAGCAGATCAGGTCGAACGAGTCAATGGCGAAGTTCTGCTCGTTGAACACGCCTTCCTTTATCCATGCCCGGCGGTGCCGCGGGGCGGCGGCGATGGCGGCTGCGGACGGTTCCACGCCGATCAACTCGGTAAATCCTTGTTGCGCGAGCTGTTCCAGCAGGGCCCCGGTGCCCGTACCGATCTCGAGCACCGATTCGCGCCTCGGCAGCGCGTTCAACAGCGGTTGCATGGCCCGCATGTATGTAGTCGCCGCGTCGTCGGCCTCTTCGGAGCTGTCATAGTCGGCGACGTGGTAGGCGCGCGCCAGATCATCTTGACTGGGCGGGTCGTCGGCGTACACCAAGTCGCACCTCAGGCACCGCACGAGGTCGAGATTCATATACTCCGGCGTCTTGCGAGCGGCATAGCTGAACTCGTCGATACGGGTCGGATCAATGTTGGCGGTTAGGAATGACGTTGCCTCGAGCGGTCCTGCTCCACACACCGGACAGGATCGCTTCGAACTCATCGGTTTTTCTCCGTCGCGGTCAGCTCCATGGCCTTGCCGTCGGGGAGTAACTCCGTTTCCTCGCCGTTGCGGATCAGGGACGCTCTGATCAGGCGGGGCCGACCCTTCACCTCCGTCATGATCTTGGACACGTATTCCCCGACAAGACCAATCGCGAAGAGATTGGACGGAGCCGAAGATGAGCATCACGAGCAACACCGTCGTGATGCCCTCGGGGTGCATGTCGGGTACGAACATCCGCAGGAGGCATGACGACCACCGCCATCAGCAACGACGCAGCCAGTGAGATGATCCCGGTGTTGGTCAGCGTGTTCAGTGGCGCGTCGCTGAACGAGAAAGATCGCCTTCTTGGCCCAGTCGACGTTCTTCGTGAAGCTGTTCGTCGAGCGCCCGAACATCCGCTCGGGACGCTCGTAGTCGACGCCGGTCTGCTTGAAGCCGACGTAGGCGCGCAATCCGCGCATGAACAGATCGCGCTCCGGGCAGTTGAGCAACCATCTGACCACGCGTCGGTCCATCAGTGAGAAGTCGCCCGCGTCGAGCGGGATGTTTACGTAGCTGTAGCGAGCGAACAGCCGATAGAAAAGCTTGTACTCCAAGCCCCGGTGCCAGGGCATCTCCCGCTTGATCCGCCTGCCGTATACGACGTCGTGGCCTTGCTCCCAGTTCGCGTAGAACTCGGAAATCAGCTCGGGCGGATCTTGCAGGTCACCGTCGAGCAGGACGACGCCGTCCATCGTCGCCAGCTCCATTCCACTGCGAAATGCCATCTGCGATCCAAAGTTTCGCGAGTGGGTGATCCCGATGACGTGTGGGTCTCCGACGGCTGATCTCACGGATCACGTCGGCGCTATCGTCTGGGCTGCCGTCATTGACGAAGATGAGTTCGTAGTCGACGTCGAGTTGCCTGAATGTCTCGGACAGCCGCTTGTGCATCACCGGTATCGCCTGAGCGTCTTTGTAGCAGGCGATCACCGCTGACACGCTGCGTCGGCGCCCGCCGCTTTCCTTCTTGGTCGCCGCCGCCATCTGCACGTCGGTGAGGGTGTCGACCCACTTCGACATCGACACCAGCCCGTCCTTGAGGGCGGTGCGCGCGCTCCAGCCGATCTCGCGGAGGGCGCTGCTGGGGTCGGAATACCAGTCGGGCATGTCCCACACCGCCCCGGCATCGTGTCGAATTCTGGTTCGACGTCGAGGTGAAACATTTCCCGAGCGAGTTCGACGAGGTCGCCGATGGTGGTCTTGACTCCGGTGCCGATGTTGATGCTCTCACCGTGCAGTCCGGGGTGCATCCGTATCGCGGCCAGAACGAAGGCTTCGCAAACGTCGTCGATGTGGACGAAGTCGCGCGACGTCCGTGGATCGACCAAGGGCGGCAGTCTTCCGGACAGCGCTTCCCGTAGCAGTGTCGGGAGCAGACGAGAGGTGTCTTCGAGCGGGCCATACACGGAGTACAGCCGAAGGTTCACCGCGGGGAATCCTTGCTGTTTACCCATGTAATGCAGGTAGTTGGCGATCGCCACCTTGGAGACGGCGTACGGGCTGTTGGGTTCGCAGCGGCTGTCTTCGGGCGGCGCCGCGCAGTTGGTGCCGTATTCGGACGAACTGCCCGCGCTGACGAATGCGGTGAAGGGCTTTAACGCCAGGCGGTCCACTAGATTGACCGTGGATTGAAAGTTGGTCTGATAGATCAGGTTTGTGTCGTCTTCGAACGAGTAGGCACCGTAGGCGGCGCAGTGGAACACGGTTTGCGGCGACAAGCTATCGACAGAGGTGCCTCGTCAGCAGGTAGTCGTTCAGGTCGACCTCGATGGTTTGCTCGTCCGGTATGTCGCGGAGCCGCCACCCCTTCTCGCCATGCACGATCGCGTACACGTCGTCACGAACGTCGTACAGCTTCTTGAACAGGTTCGCGCCGACAAAACCCGAGGCACCGGTCACTAAGATCGGTCCTTTGAGAGCGCGAATGTTCGACTCGAGCGCATCCATTCTCAGACGCTCCCCAGCGCAGACAACATCGATGCCGGGTCGAGCCCGGACTGCGTTCGCATAAATTTCTGAGAACCGTAGCGACCGTAGTCATGGGCACGGGCGCACAAGTGTGCAAAGCATTTCGGCACGCACCCGCGTTCGCCTAGATCTAGGAGAAGCTGCGATGCGAAAGACCCCTGACGTACATGTTCCTCGACGACGACGAGCCTGCCTGAGGAGTCGAGTTTTGTGAGCAGCTTCTCCGGGATCGGATTCCGTTCGAGGGGCAATTGGCCGACGACCCACAGATTCGGCCGCTCCTCATCCGGCATGGCCTCGAAGCACCCGATGTAGGTGCCGGCGACGGGGCCGACCCCAATGAGAATCGGACCGTCTCCTGCGGTCAGTTCCCGCCACGGCTGAAATGGAGGAACGGCCCATCCAGGTGGCGGCTCGCCGAGGCCGATGCGGAGGTAGGCCGGACCATCGGTGGAACCAGCGCGGGCAACGATCGCTCCGACGTCCTCATCGAACGCGGGAACGAACGCGGTCATGCCCGGCAGGGTGAGCAACGCGCCGTAGTCGTCGATGGCGTGGTGCGTTGGCCCCTGCACTCCGTAGCCATAGCCGCCCCCGTTGCCGATCAGCTTCACCGGCAGGTGGTGGAAGCAGATGTCGTTACGGATCTGCTCGAACGGTCGCGCGTACACAAAGGGGGCGATGCTGTAGACCCACACCTCCAGGTTCTGTGCTGCGAGCGCTGCGGCGACGGCGATCATATTCTGCTCGGCCAAGCCGGCGTTGATGAACCGTTCGCCCATCGCCTCCTTCAGCGGCTCTAGAGCCATGAAGCCGAGATCGCCCGTGAGAAAGACCATGTCCTCTTTGGCCGATCGGGCGACCAACGCGTCGCAGAGCTGCTTCCTCATTGGCTACCGATCTCGTCCATCGCCTGCTTGTAGAGCTCCGCCGTTAACGGAAGGTAGTGCCATTTCATCTGGTTTTCCATGAAGCTGACGCCGTGACCCTTGACCGTGCGGAGGATGACCACCTTCACCTGGTCGCCCGGGACCCACAGCGCGGCGCCTATCGCGTTGGTGTCGTGTCCGTCGACGACGTGAAGGTCGATGTCGAATCCCTGCAATCGTTTCCACAAAGGCGACATGCTGGCGACTTCTGCGGTCGATCCGAATCCTTGAAGCCCGTTGTGATCGACCAGGATGGTCAGGTTGTTCAGCCGATGGTGCGATGCGAAGATCAGGCCTTCCCATGTTGAGCCTTCCTGCCATTCGCCATCGGAAGTCAGACACACGACTCGCGCATCGCTGTGCGTGAACCGGAAGGCCAGCGCGGTCCCGGCCGCGAGTGACACCCCATGCCCCAGACTCCCTGTCGCGAAAGCAATTTCGGGAATGCCCGCGGTCGGCGGGTGCATGGGGAGCAGGGTGTTGTCGCTGTGGAATGACTCGAGGTCGCGGTCGCTCAGTCGGCCGAGGCTCCAAAGTGTGGTGTAGAGCGCACCCGCCGAATGGCCCTTTGAAAGGACGAACTTGTCTTCTTCACGCAGGTATTCATGAAATACGACCATCATCGCGTCGAGGGAGGAAAGATCCCCGCCTATATGGCCGACGCCGCTTTCATAGTGCATCTTGAGCAGTCGTTGGCGCGCAGCGCGAACATCGTTCGCGCAGAGCAGCCGAGCGAGGGTGGTCGTCATCGTTCGAAGCATCGCGCCGTTGCTGACCGCTCCCGGACGCACCGGACTGAGAACCCGACCCATGCGCTTATTCTACGTACGTCGAAGTTTTGCGTGGTCGAATTACCAGATTTGCTGGCTCGGGTTGGTCAGCGTGGAAGGATCTCGAGTACCAATCCGTTAGACCAGCTCAAGAAGGGGTCGAACGCCACACTTCTCTGCTTTTATCGCCGCTGTCGAGGGTGAGGTTCGCTTGCTGGATGCCGAGATGCCGGAGCCAACGGGGTGGTGACGGCCCGCGGACTGGCACGGATGTACCGCATCCGGTTCTTGTCGGGTGACTGGTTGCAGGCCAGGCCGGTCGGCAGCCTGACGATCGGGAACGTGATGCCGGGCTTGGGTCACGTTGGGTTGGGCGGTTCGTCCACAAGGTGGCCTCGAATCGACTCCACTTCAGAATCGGCTCGGTTATAAGGAGGCGATTCGCATCAAGCTGGCAACATGGGGAGGCGACCGGACCCCGGAGCATCTCAAGGGGTTGGCTCGCTGTTTTCTCCTCGGGTCGGCCCGAAACGGTAGCGTAAGCAGGACCCCTAGCTCAGCCGCTCGACAGCGGCACCAGTGCGCCGACTCAGCAACGCTGCACGTGGTGGCGGGCGGTTTTGAAAACGAAGTTGTCTGGCCTGAGATACGGTCGTGGGGCCGCATCGCTACAGGACATGGGCTCGGTACGCGGAGAACACGCTGAAGCTGTACACCGAGGGTCGGTGAATTCAGCAGAGGTGCCGCCGAAGAATCGAGTCCCCGACGCGTCCGTGGTCGCCGTGTTGGCAGCTTGTTTGTTGTTTCTGCGCGGCGTTCCGCGGCTACGGCATGCGGCGTTCTTTGCTGAGGACGGTCAGTTCGCTTGGGCGATCCGCCTTAAGTTGATCAGCGTTGTTGGCCGGGTGCCAGTCGAAGGAGTGTGCTCCAGTAGGGGAGCACGATCGACTGGTACCGCGGCTCGGGAAGTATTCTGCTGAGCACCCTAAGTGGTGCGCGTACGGCTTTGTGTTTCAACGGCATTAGAGAAACGAGGCGCTTGACGGCTGCGTCGTCTGGAAGGTGGGCGTCCCGTCGTCCTCCGCTATCACCAGCTTTAATGCCGGCAAAGTACAGGTCGAAGTGAGTATGCAGGTACCAGAATCGGTAATGCGTGAACATTGAGTCCAGAGGCAGCGACTGCTCGAAGTCGCTGTCGACCAGATTCCGGTAATAGTCAAGGCCGACCGCCTGAGTGCCGGGCGACAGAGTCTTGTCGCTGCGCGTTGTCCCGTGCTCGGGTCGGCCACGGGACGCACAGCTGAACGCGACCAGCCCTCCAGGGCGGGTCATGCGCACCATGTTCAAAAAGGTTCCGCGCCAGTGCGGGTCATGCTCGAAGCACTCGCCCGAGATGGTGAGGTCGTAGCTGCCGTCGTCATGGTTTACGTCGTGGCCGAACCCCACCACGTCGACACCAGGGCCCTCAACAAGGTCAACCCCGACGTAGCTCGCTGCTGCCGCGAATAGCTTGCGGACGGTGCCGTTGACATCGTACGACCCAATTTCCAGCACCCTCGCACCGTCAAGGAAGGTCTTATTCGCATCGACGACCGCTTTGAAGAATCCGAGCTCTTCGGGGTGGCTCATAGCACTTTTCGGAAGACGGTGAGGGAGCTTGACGACGCGCCAACTGTACACCAGCGCCGTACCACGTTCGGGGTCATTCGGGACGCCACAGCGCTGACGGTGCGGATCACGAAGCCGGCTCCGCAACCGTCAACGGTTGCAATTACGTCGGGCTTCGCCACGTCGCCTCGAGCGCGCCGGTTTTCGGCTGATGGCCGACCCGCGGATGAACGTCGGCAGCCGCTTTCAGCTCCTCGCCCTTGCGCCCGCCAAGCTCGGACTCAAACCACCTGAATAACGTTGGCCGCAGGTTTCTTGCCAACCGGATGCTCACGGACTTGCGGAGTTCAGGGCCGCGATAGCCCGACCCTGAAGCACTAGCTCAGGTTAAGTTAGTTCTCGTATCCGTCGGCCAGCTCGAATTATTGGCCTAAAGGGCCACCCTCGAACTCCGCGCCGACGCAGACCGACAACCAAATAGGCCTCTACAGCAACGCTTTCGCCACGCCGTCACCACCCATGGCGTGTCACCTGTATTCACCGGGGTGGCCACCCAGCATCTTCACGCCGCAGGTCGACCCTGTTGCTGTCGATTCCCGCCCAGCACCGGCCCGACCGTGCGCTACTGTTCCCCGTCGGTTCCCCGACGAGTTGAACTCCGCCCTTTTATTGGCGCAGTTCAACCGACCAGGAGCCAGCCCACCGCGACGGCGAGCGGTCATCATTGAAGATCGGTTGTCGACAAACCGGTTCACCACGATTCACGCACTGTTGCAGTCCGGTCAGATCGGGCCGGTACGGGTACGGCTCGGGGGCAAAGTCGTGCACCATCGCCCCCGCCCCAACCGCTAACCACACCACCGCAGCCATCACCCACCGTCTCGCACCAATCACGGCCACTAGCAGCACAATCACAATCGCAATAGGTGTCACGAAGTGCCTCTCCCAAGCGAACGGTGGAGGCATGTAGCCGTAAGCCAACGCGGGCGCAGCCAGCAGCGTGAAGTGCAGCAGCCACAACGCTACCGCAGTGCCTCTTAACACCACGACCGTGATCACGACCGCTCCAACGCACCACGCCAGTGCCGCCATCAACGACACCATCCGCCACGGCGAATTCAGTATGTCGCTGTCACCGAATAGCCAACTCCCGCCGATCCGCTCAACCCATACCCTTGGCAACACAACCAGGCTCCCGCCCGATTCTTCCCGATCCGACAACAGGAAGATCACACCCTGAACCAGCGCCGTGACCGCGGCCACGGCCACCACGGCGATACTGTGGCGTGATCGCATCCGCCACCACCGCCAGCCGAACCAGGGCACAAACAACGCGATAAGCGGGCCACTCAGACCCAAAGCCGCCACCGCAGCGAGTTCACCAATCTTGGCAGCGCCGCTGCGGGGATCATCCGACAGCATCAGGAGCAGGAGGCTTATTCCGCCGACGAAAATCAGATTCGAGATATTGCCTAGCACTTCCCACAGCGGCGGCATAAGGCACAGCAGCGTAAACAATAGCGCCCGCAGCATTTGGCCGGGAATGATCCAATCAAGTCGCGCCGACAGTGCCGGGGTCAACATCGCCAGATGAACCAGGAGCGCGGCGACGGCATACAGGACGGGAGTCGCAGTGACCGGGAACGGCTCAAGCGAGGCGGCAACAATCCGGGGAATCAGATGCAGATACCCCATGTAAGGTTCCAGAAATGCCGCAAGGCCGTTGTTGTGTGCCTGCGCGAGGAAAATCTGACCGTCTGAAGCGAAGAGTGCCGCATCCCGAAGCCGCGGAATGCCGCGCAGAAGCAACAAGCAAGCTGCTAACACCGCGATGACGGATGCGTAGGAGATTCTATTCTTCCGCGGCGCTTTTGTTGAATTCACTGGTCCTCCGTGCACCGGTTTATCGCTTCGGCGTACTAGCGGTGTGCCGATTATTGGTTAACTATCTCGTTGGGGGTGGCCCGGCCACGACGGACGTTCTCCGGGATGGAGTCGGCGGTGGCTGTCCAGACGAATGGTTTGGGTCCTCGTTGTGCGCGGCGAGGTGTTCCTCGATCGCGGTGATGAGTTGGGGCAGGGAGTTGAAGCTGCCGCGGCGCAGCGCCTTGTCGGTCAGTTCGCGAAACCACCGCTCCTCCGGGTCGAGCCACGACGACGAGGTCGGGGTGAAGTGTAGGTGAAACCGCTTGTGCTTGCGCAGCCAATCGTGCAAGTTCGCCATTTGGGCGGCAATGGTATAGGAGCCGCAGACCGCGACTGGGGCGATTCGACGACTTGCGCCGCAAGGCGGCGTCCTAGTCGGGCGGCGAGCTGTCTCAGTGCCCCCAATCCGCACCTCGGCGTCGAGCGGCAGCAAGTGGTCGGGCCTTCCAGAGGCGCCGTTGGTCGTAGCGCGCATTTGAGCGAATCCGGCTGCGCCAGGCGGGATCTTGACGCCCCTTGGGGTCGTGACCAAGGGTGGCAACTTTTATATCCACATCCACCCCCAAAGCGGCACGGACGGCCGGCGCCCAGCAGACGCTCGAGGATCTGGCATGCATCCGAAAAGCCTGAGCGAATCCGGTTCAGCTCCACGAGATCTGCGTCACCGAGTCAGTCGACTGCTCCACCTACCGGAAGGCACGTCGACCCGTCGCCGCCGAAATCGCCGACGCCAAGAGGATGGTGCCAAGCACGACGGTGCGCTCGGATTGGCCGGCTACTGCAGAGAGTCGTTCCCGGAGCATCGTGACCACAGCCCGAGCACCCCGATGAGTCGATTCACGGATTCTTCTCGGTTCTGTATGAAACGGTAGCGGCTGCCATAGGCTAGGCCCGTGCTGACTGTGAGTGTTGTCATACCGGTCTACCGCGCAGCAGGCGACGTTGCGTGAGTTGTACGGCCAGTTGAGCATTGCGATGCCGCAGGTCGCTCGGACGTTCGAGATCATCTTCGTGGAGGATTGCGGCGGCGACGATTCATGGTCGATCATCACCGAACTGGCTGCGGCGGACGAGCGCGTACGCGGTATCCGGATGAGCCGCAACTACGGCCAGCACAATGCGCTGCTGTGCGGCATCCGCGCGGCGCGCTACGACGTGATAGTGACGATGGATGACGACCTGCAGCATCCGGTGAGCGAGGTTGCGCCGCTTGTGGGGGCGCTTGGGCCCGATGTCGACGTCGTGTATGGCGCACCGGGGAACGAGCAGCGTGGGTTCGTGCGCGACGTCGCCTCGCGCCTGGCGAAGTTGGCGTTGGCCAGCGCCATGGGCGCCGAGACGGCACGCAACGCGAGCGCCTTCCGCGCCTTCCGCACCCGGTTGCGTGAGGGTTTTCGCGACTATCGCGGCCCGACCGTCTCCATCGATGTAGTGCTTACGTGGACGACGTCTCGATTCGCCGCGACCCGCCTCATTCGCTACGCGATTGACTTGATGACCGGGTTCAGTACGCTGCCGCTACAGATCGCCAGCTTGATCGGGTTCGCCATGGTGCTGTTCGGCGTCGCGATTTTCGCCTAGGTCGGTACCACCTTCCTGATCAATGGCAGTGCCGTGCCAGGTTTCGCATTCCTGGCCTCGATTATCGCGATCTTCTCCGGTGCGCAGCTTGCTGGGCTTGGAATTGTCGGCGAGTACCTCGCTCGTATGCACTTTCGCTCGATGGATCGGCCGACGTATCTGGTGAGCGAGACCACGCCGAGCGATGGCGCTGACGGTCGGTGCTGACAGGATGAGCGCCACGCTGATCGCTCGCGCTACAAAGCTTGCTGGATCCGACGCCGCCGCCCGCGAACATCTGGCAACATAAACCCGATGATCCCGGCGACAAAGTTCCAACGCGGCAAGCAGTTGGCACCGCAGACCGCGATGACGCGCGCGAAGTGTGTCCCGTCTGCCGCTCGTCCCGGCAGCGCCGTCCGGTATACCGCATCCAGCGCGATCCTGACGTCGCGATGCTGGAATGCGCGACATGCGGGGCGGCCTCCGCCTCGCACATGCCGAAACCCGGCGTCCTTGAGACCTACTTTGCCCAGTACTACTCTGACAGCTCCCCGCACTATACGATGGACGATCCGTCGCGCTTCGCGCGCCACGTGCTGCGTTCGATGCCGGACCTGCGTGCATCAACGCCGCTTCGCATTCTCGATTTCGGCGGCGGCGACGGTACGCTCGCCGTCGCGATCGCCAAACACCTGCAATCCCAGGGAAATTCGGCGCCGATCACGATTGATTTGGTCGACTACTGCGAGCCGCGAGATCCAGAAGACCCTCATGTCAGCATCGATGGGTATCGGGACCTGGCAAGCGTGGAAGGGGGGTACGACCTCATCCTTGCGAGTGGCATCTTCGCGCATATACCTGACGCTCATACCGCGATTCGCCAGGTCATCGCCCGCGCAGGCAGGTGCGCCTATATGTATGCCCGCACCCCTTTCATTGTGCCCTTGGCGCGAATCATCCGCATGATCGCTGACATCACCTATCCAGAACCCGTCCACGACCTGGGCAGCGTCTTCTGGGGCAGGTTCATCGAGACTTTCGGGATGAAGGCGCAAGTTGCTTTCGTCGCGGCCGTCGCTGGTGGAGACAACGTTCGCGCGCGCCCCCGCGCGCGCGCTCGTCGCCTATGCGCTCAAGGCGCCGACCATGCTGGAACAGGCCTTGCTCGGTCGCAACCGTCCGCCGCGTGTGGAGTCTCGTCGGCGTATGGGAGGCAGTCATGCGGTTCGAATGACGCGCAAGGTCCGCGCGCAATTCATACGCTATGTTCTCGTCGGCTCGGCCTCAGTGCCGCTGGTTACCCCGCTTACCTATAGCTGACGTGGGGGATCATCGGCGCGAGGCCGCGATGACCATTATCTTCAGCGTCGGCACCGTGCTCAGCTTCCTTGCCCACCGCAGTCTCACCGTTCGTCATCGCGGTGACCAGCTTGCCGCGCTGCGACGGTTTCCGGCCTGCTACGCCATCCTCTATCTCTTTGACGTCATTGCTCTGTGGGTGGTTGCCGGCTGGATGGGTGTACTTCACCAGATCGTTCAGGGCTGCATGATCCTGGTGGTGGCGCTACTGACTTTCAGACGAACGTTTTGCGGTATCTATCCGCAGAACACTTGATGGCCATGCGCATCCCGTTCAACAAACCCTCCGTCGTCGGGTCGGAGCTGACCTATGTCGCCCAGGCGATCGCGGGCGGACACGCCAGCGGTGACGGGCCCTTTACCAGGCGAGCCCAGGCCATCCTGGAAAAAAGCTCTGGTGCGAGGCGGGTGTTGCTGACCACATCCTGCACAGCCGCGCTCGAACTGGCCGCGCTGCTCTGCGATCTGCAGCCAGGTGACGAGGTGATCGTCCCCTCTTACACATTCGTCTCCACGGCCAACGCGTTTGTGCTCCGGGGTGCCAGGCCGGTGTTCGTGGATATCAGGCCCGATACGCTCAACATCGATGAGCGACTGATCGAGCAGGCGATCACGCCGCGCACGCGCGCCATATTCCCCATCCACTATGCGGGCGTCGCCTGCGAGATGGATGCGATCATGGACATTGCCGACCGCCACGGACTGTTGGTCGTGGAGGATGCCGCGCAAGGTGTGTACGCCCGCTACAAGGGTCGGTGGCTGGGCACGATCGGTCACCTGGGCTGCTACAGCTTTCACGAAACCAAGAATTTCTCCTGCGGCGAGGGCGGTGCACTCGTCATCAACGATCCGGCCCTGGAGCATCGTGCCGAAATCCTGCGCGAAAAGGGCACCAACCGTAGCCAGTTCATGCGCGGCCAGGCTGATAAGTACACCTGGGTCGACGTGGGCTCCTCCTACGTTCTCTCCGATATGCTCGCCGCATTCCTGGTGGGCCAGATCGAGAACATGGAAAAGATAACCAGGCGGCGTGGCGAGATACTCCACCGTTATGTCGCCATCCTGGCCCCGCTGGTGCAGCGCGGCCTGATTCGACTCCCGGTGGTACCGCAGCACTGTAGCAGTAATTACCACATGTTTTATGTGTTGACTGCCGACATCGAGGAGCGCACGGCGCTCATCGCGCATCTGGATGCAGCCGGCATCCTCGCCGTATTCCACTACGTGCCGCTGCATTCCTCGCCGTTCGCGCAATCGCTCGGCGTGCCGCAGACGCATTTGCCAAGGACGGAAGAACTTAGCGCGCGGTTGGTCAGGCTGCCAATGTACTTTGATCTCACGGATCAGGAGGTCGAGGAGGTGGCCAGTGTCGTGCTGGACTTCTATCGGACACGTCACGCTCAGCGGATGCACGGCGCATGACGTTTGACCTGTCCACCTTGGCCCCTGGTCTTGAACGCCGCGCGGACGGTATCAGGTTCGCATGTGGACAGGCCCCGGGCGGCAGTGCCGAGCACCGTAATGCCGCTGCGTGGAGGCGCGTGTTGAAGAGGTCGTGAGTGTTAATCGAATTACGTCCCTTGGCGCGGAAATTTTGTCGGGTCGCATCGTCGAGGAGTTCATTATCCATGATGACGTGCAATATACGAAGAATGATTGGAGGAACAGAAACCGGATCAAACCGAGCCAGGGGCTGCAGTGGATGACTGTTCTGAGCAGGTGAAAGGGCGTGTCCGTAGAGATGCGTGAAAGCAGATCGAGGCACGAGTGGGCGAGCAAGCACGGCGGAGACTAGAATTCAACTATAGTGCGGCTCGCATTTCTCGGAGATGGCGCTGGCTCGCGCCGAACCTCGGAGCGGGTAGACGATTCCATCGATGCTTTCGACTCCGTGGGCGATCTGCGGACGTCGGTATCGTCACCGGCCTGACATCGTGGGACTCGATTACCGTCGGCAATCGAGAGGCTGGCCAACCTCTGCCACCAGGCCGCAGCGACAGAATATGTGTCCGGTGATTCACCGCGGACCAATGTCGATGAGCGGTGTTCGACGAACTGGAATCCGCCTCACTTGGTTCGACTGGATGACGGCTAGGCGATTATACGCAATAGTGGGGAGCGTTCGAGCCGGCCGAGTCGTCTGATTTGCTTTTCAACTGGGGCCGAGGCTCCGACTCTCTGAGAAGTCGCGGTGAATGGTCCACCGTCCCCACGCTTCTTGCTGGACGGCCTTTACGGGGTTTCCACGCGCGTGCGAGTCCGGTCCGCGAAGCGCGGACCTTTCACTTCGGAGCGTTAGCGACCCTGTAGGCTGTCACCTGCGGTTCGTGTGGCGCCTGGTACGGATTTGTGCAACAGGCGTGCTTTTGTCATCTGCCGATGCGGCTTACAAAAGTGCTATCGCAGAATCAACGATTGAAGCCTAGCCAGGAAGCTGGTTTTAAAATCCATTGCGTCACTCGAGAATCCATTGCGCCACTCGATCCGAGGGGTCGTTCCATCATCGATGTGGGGATGGTAGAGATAAGTATGGCATTCTTTAAATTGTGGCATGTCATCTGTATTCAGGGCCATATCAAACCGGATCTTTAATCCATAGTGTTCTTGATAAAATGTTTTAAGTGGCGCAATCCAGCTTGGTATCATTAGAAAGAATATATCCGGACGGCCGACCACTGAAAGAGAATGGGGATCAGCATGATACCGCGCTAAAGTCTGACGGGACAGCGGCGATTGGGTACTCCAGCCATAGGCCGGCTCTACAAAAAATGGAAGCCTTTCCGCCGAAGGATCGGATAGGTCTTCGAATAGTGAATCCGAGGGCAATTCGACCAGAAGCGGCGTCTTTCCGGCTGGCAGAAGGGTGCGAATCGGTGTCCCGCATATTTTTTCAGTGAGGTATTTTGCATTCTGGTTGTAGCGGTATGCGGCTAGCGTGCGGGACAGCATGGACACATTGAACAGGTAAAAGATGGCCCACACCGATAGAGAAACGAGTGCCGCCAGCCGCAAAGCTCTGGGCCTCCAGAATCTCACTCTATAATACTCAAACCAATTGGTGCGGGTTGTTGTCGTGGCAGTCAGGTTTTGAAACCCAGTTGCCCAGTAAAGACAGATTGCATGAATGAATAATGAAAAATTGTAAGAAACCCGCTCCGGCAGGTGAGCCGTTGTAAGAAGATAAAAACCAATCACCCAAAAAAGGGCATAATAAATCAGTAGCACCGTCGCAATGCGACGCCGCAGGATTCCCGCGGCAAAAATGCACCATATCGCGTTCAAAATGGCCAGATTCATGACCCGTGCCGAATCACTCGGCTTAAGGGTCTCAGTCCGATACATATTGGGCAATAGCAGTAAACTCGTTACAGTCCACATGGCAGCCGGCTGAGACCCCGTCACAGATGGCCCGGATGGTGTGGGTTCTTCTCGTTGCAGCATTTTCAATTTGTCCCAAAGATCCCGGATCTTGGAAACCTGCATCTTGGATACCCCGGCATAAACATCGCGATCGGGGAAATAGCAATTGGAAAACAGCCATGCATCGTTTTCAGTCCAGCCGACCGCGGGAGCCGCTTTTGGAATAAGCCGAGCCAGTGGTGTGTCCTGGATTTCACCGCGCATGTGATTATATTCAGAGAACTCGGCCCACGCCGGATCCCGGTGATAGGCCCAATGATCGATTCCCTGCAATGACACAAATATTCCGATGCAAGCCAAAGCCGTCCCCAGCAGACGCCTCCACCCCTTCAGTCCCAAACGTTCCAATAAAAATGGGCCGGCAATCGCCCCGAGCAACAGCGCGACTTCGTCACGGATCAAGCACATGAGACCAAAAAAGAAGAGGCCCATAATTACTTTCGACCAATTCACGGGACGAGCCGGGAGCAGTCCGTCCACCAACAACAATAAACCTGCCATTCCAGCCAGGAAGGCGGTGGTCGTGAACTGGGGAAGCAACAGAATGCGCATTTCAACAATGCAAGAAAAATCCGATGTAGAGGAATGTGAACAGCCATCCACCACGGCGGGATATCACAAGGAAAGCAATGACAGTCAGTGCTGCGAAATGCACCGCTAGGAGATAGATGAAATACCAATTGCATCCCGCCCAGCTGCCATAAAGGAATTTGAGCACCCAACCAATCAAAATGTTTGTGTAAACCAGGTGCGCATCAGGGCGACCTGTATAGAAACCGGAGGCGATGTACTGCATCCCCTGATCATCGTCGCTTTCATACATCGGCGTCGTACAGGTGAGGAAAATCGCGAATAGAATGGAGTTGACCACGACCGCCCAAAAGAGCGCCTTAATGCCGCTTTTTTGCCCCACCAGCGAATGCGAACACCTTGAAAACCAGGAGGCTTTGAAAATTGTACCGGCCGGCCGTTGCGGCTTCACACTTGAGTTCAGATCAGACATCAAATTCCTGGATGGCTCGGATGAGTTTGTCCTGATCGTCCTGTGTCTCGTCCGCGAGCCCGAATAGCCACCTGTGGAAAATGAGAAGCGGCCGACCCAGACCGTACCGTAGCCCAGGAGCTGGGCGGCGAACACGGCTGGGCCGCTGACAAGCCGCATCTGACCGGCCGCGGCGCGCACGACGACGTAGGGCGAGCAGCCTGGCCAGCGAGACGCCCAGCATCACCGCCACCCAGACGAGCGACTGATGCGGTCCTGGCGGCCCACTTTCAGGGGTGAAGCGACTCATAAGGGGCGACGGTCAAGGTGTCACGCCCGGCCGATGTGAGCAAGTTCAGGGCCGGGGCGCCGTCGGGCGCAGGCGAATCGCCGGCCGGATCGACAACGCGCGCCGTTCCTCCGTTGACGGGTTGTTGGGTGCGGAAAGTCAGCGTATGTACGTTAAGGATGACCCCGCATGTGGCGTCTCGACGACGGCGGCAATGAGGGAGCTGTTTTCCGCGCGGTTGCAAGCGGTGGGGGAACTGCTGGCGGATTTGACTGCTGGGCTGAACGCGTGTGGGTATGCCACCGGTATATGGCGACGTTGTCCGTTGATCACCTCGCCGGCCTTGGAGGCCAAGACCCGCGCCCTGACCGGGGTGGAAGGGATGTGTGTCACCAGCTGTGGCGCATCGCGAAGGGTTTCCGGATGTCCAAGCACGATCTGCAGGCCCGGCCGATCTACCACCGCACCCGCGATACGATCGAGGCTCACCTGACCGTCGTGTTCGCCGCCATGGCCGTATCGCACTGGATCGAGCACCAAACCGGTTGGAGCATCAAGAAATTCGTCCGATCTGCGCGGCGCTACCGCACCGTCACCATCCAAGCCGGCAACCACACCCTGACCGCCGCCGAGCCCCCACCGGCCGACCTCGCCGAAGCTCTCGCGAAGATCCACGGGATAGGTTCGCACTAGTTTGATAAAAGTCAGGTTCGGCGCGCGTGCGAGTCCGGCCCGCGAAGCTGTTATTGGCGATGACCACGAGATTTTGCTTCCAAATGGCGGCGCACGACGGGAGCCTCAACTCTTGCGGTCGCGCTTGCGAGAGACGATCTCCCAACGTCACGACCGTCGATCTTTCCCGCGGCTTCGGTCGCCAGCCAGGAAGGCCTCCCGTTCACGATGGGCGACAAGAGCTTTCGGCTGGACCTCGGTGATGGCCCCGATCCGGCTGCTCGGCGGGATGGTTATCTCCTTCATCGGCGTCGTCGGCATGTGTCTGTCTAAGGTAGATTCCGAAACCAAGCAGCGACCCCTACACAATCGTGAGGCAGGTTCATGGCGGAAGATGCAACGACCATGCTCGCTGATGTGGCTCGTTACTACGCATCGAAACCCGAAGAACACGGCACCACGGCGCGCGGCGTCGATTGGAACGGCGAAGCCAGCCAGACGTTGCGCTTCGACCAGCTGCTGCGCATTGTCGATGTTGCAGGCCGTTTCTCGATAAACGATCTGGGCCGTGGCTACGGGGCTCTGCTGGACTACCTCGATGCGCGTGGCTTCGAAGTGGACTACACCGGCATCGACGTTTCCGCCGAAATGGCACGCGCCGGCGCACGACGCTTCGAAGGCCGGGCGGACGCAGACTTCATCTGTGCCGCGCGCCTAAATCGGGAGGCGGACTATAGTGTCGCGAGTGGAATATTCAATGTTCGTCTGGAATGGTCGGACGCGGAATGGCGAGACTATATCGAGGCGACGCTCGACCAGCTGCATGCCGCGAGTCGCCGCGGCTTCTCGTTCAACTGCCTGACATCCTATTCCGACGCGTCGAAGATGCGCGACGAGCTTTACTATGCCGACCCTTGCGCTCTGTTCGATCTCTGCAAGCGCCGGTACTCTAAGAGCGTTGCGCTCCTTCACGACTACGGACTGTGTGAATTCACAATCCTGGTCAGGAAGGCGCCATAAACAAGCCGCTGGTGAATTCCGAGAGCGGCGAGTTCACTCAACTCGCCTATCACTATTTCACGACGAGGTGATCGTCCCGTCTTACACCTTCGTCTCCACGGCCAACGCGTTCGTGCTTCGGGGCGCCAGGCCGGTGTTCGTGGATGTCAGGCCCGACACGCTCAACATCGATGAGCGACTGATCGAGCAGGCGATCACGCCGCGCACACGCGCGCCATATTCCCCATCGACTATGCGGGCGTCGCCTGCGAGATGGATACGATCATGGCTGCCAATGTATGTCGATCTCACCGACCGGGAGGTAGAGGAAGTGGCCAGTACAGTATTGGACTTCTATCGGACCCGCCATGCTCGGTGATGGATCGAGCCGTCGGCAGGGCCCGGTGTCCTTTCCCGAGCATGGCAACGCGGATTGCCTGCAGGTCGAGGATCGTTCATTCTGGTTCCGCCACCGGAACCGGGCGCGTCGCGAGCGTCGTGCGCCGCTTCGCGCCGAAGGGCGCGCTCCCCGATATCGGTGGCGGCAACGGTCGAAAGGACTAATAGTGGCAGGAATTGCATGCGCGCTGCTCGAACCGGGTATCGACGGTGCCGTCGCGGCACGGACGCGCGGCGTCGACCCGGTGATCTGTGCGCGGCTGGAGGATGTTCGCATGGCTCCCGGCAGCGTTGGCGCCGCCGGTAGGTTCGACGTGCTGGAGCATATCAAGGATGAGGCTGGTGCCTTGCGCCAGGTTCATGCGCTGCTGCGGCCAGGCGGCCTGTTGTTCCTGACCGTGCCGGCCTACGCTTTCCTGCACTCTGCCGATGATGTTGCGGCGGGCCATTTTCGCCGCTACACGTTGCGAAGCCAAAGGCGCGCCGTGATCAACAGCGGGTTCAGGCCGGAATATGGCACATATTTGTTTGCTCCCCTGCCGCCACTTGTACTTCTACTCAGGACACTGCCCAGTCTGCTGGGCCTGCGGCGACCGGCGGATGCCGAGATGCAAACCTCCGAGCATGTGCGCCAAGGCTTAACAGCACATATCATGGACCGGCTGCGCGACACCGAGGCGCAGCGTATTGGGGCGGGTGGCACCATTCCATTCGGCACTAGCTGCCTTGCGGTCTGCATCAAGGATTGAGCATTGGCGTCGGAACGCAAACACGGCCTATGTGCGGCACTGAGCCATCCAAAACTGTACGAAACCGTGCAGCGTCTGATGGGAGCGGACAGGGGGCGGCGCTACTTTGCGCATCATTTCGTCCGTGCCCAGCCGGGAGATCGCGTCCTGGACATAGGGTGTGGACCGGCGCATCTGCGCGCGCACCTGCCGGACGTGGAGTACATCGGTTGGGAGCCCAATGCCGCCTACGTGGCGAAGGCGCGCACGACCTATGGCGACCGCGGAACCTTCCATGTCGGCCTTTCGGACCAGCGCAGGCGCGCGAGCTGGCTCCCGTCGATATCGCCATCGTCTCGGCTGTGCTGCACCACATGGACGATGCCCAGGCGAGCGAATTGTTCGTGCTGCTGCGGCAGGTTCTTAAGCCCGGTGGGCGGGTGATCACGGTCGACAATGTCTTCACAGAGCGGCAGAACCCGATCGCGCGATTGCTCATCAGCCTCGATCGTGGTCGGCATGTGCGCTCGCCGGCTGGTTATGAGGCATTGGCGCGCGGCGCATTCGCGCATGTGGACGGCACGGTGGTCGCGCAGGCGTTTCCGCCCTACACCCTTTTCTTCATGACTACGCAATAACATCGCCGGCAAGTTCGGTCATGTTCGGCTGGCTGCTGTGCATCCCGACTGGTATGGGCTAGTATGCGGGACCCGGTGTTGCGTTGGATAGCGGCGGGCTGGCAGCGCTCGTGGCCGCACAGCTCCTGGAACGACACCGACTCGGAGACCTCGGGCTGACCAATGCGCGAAAGACCGTGCCGGCAAGGTGGATTGGGCCTACTACGTTCAGTCGGGATAGTTGAAGCATGGTCGGGACGCGATCCGATGGCGGACGTTCTCCACGGCTCTGAATAAATGGCGGATCCCATACGTGCCATCTACCGAGCATCCGGGTTGTTCTACGAATTCCTGGTGGAGGATACCGGCATCGGGCTCGTGTGTCCTTCCGACTCAAGGGTTCGATCGGACCCGCGAGCTTGATCTGGCTGATTGGGAGGAAGAGCGCCGACACGCCGGCGTCGCGCAATCGCGGATCCGGTTGCGGTGCGGGCGCTTGACGAAGATCTCGGATTCGGGTCGAGATGGGACGGAATTGAATTAAGCTCCCAGGCCGTGCTGACTGTGAGTGTTGTCGTACCCGTTTATCGCGCAGCACTGACGTTGCGTGAGTCGTACGGCCGGTTGAGCATTGCGATGCGGCAGATCGCTCCGACGTTCGAGATCATCTTCGTGGAGGATTGCGGCGGCCACGAGTCATGGTCGATCATCACCGAACTGGCCGCGGCGGACCAGCGCATACGCGGAATCCGCGTGAGCCGCAACTATGGCCAGCACAATGGCCTGCACTGTGCGGCATCCGCGCGGCGCGTTACGACGTGATGGTCACGATGGTGCGCGATGTCGCCTCGCGCCCGACGAAGTTGGCGTTGGCCAGCGCCATGGGCAGCGAAGACGGCAAATTCGCAGCGCGAGCGCCTTCCGCACTCGGTTGCGTTACGGGTTTTGCGACTATCGCAGCCCGGCCGTCTCCATCGGTGCATTGCTTACCGTCTTTCATTACGTGCCCCTTCACGATTCGCCGGCCGGCCGTCGCTACGGCCGCGCCAATGGCGATCTGATCGTCACCAACGACTTGTCTTCCCGGCCGATCCGTCTGCTGATGTGGGTCGGACTTCAGGAGGCGGATCAGAACCGCGTCGTCGACGCCTTAACGCGCGTCCTGACGTTCCGCGCGTGAATGAGCCAGTGAAGTGACGAATTCCTCCATTCCCACCTTCGACCGAGCCGACGAGAGCCGGTCGGCGGCGCCTTTCGTCGCGCCCTCGGAGCGACGGCGATCGCCTTTCTATGTCTGGGCGTCTGGGCGCTATTGCCGATCTTCACTGACGAGATCGCTTTTCGTCAGGAGTTGGGGCGCGTCGCCACCGACCACGGCGTCATTTATGGCCTTTGGGAGATGTGCCCGTCAAACATAAAGACGGTTCCGCTCGTTTTGAAACCCGTCGCGTGGCTGCTGGCGCAAACCATGCGCATTCTATCGCCGCTGGAAATGCGGATCCTGTCTTTCACAGCCGTACTGGCCGTGGTGTTCACCACAGTCCGCCAGGCCGCTGGAAGTCGAAATCCAACTGCCGGCTTTATCGTTTTGGCTTCGTTTGTGGGCGTCGCTGGGGCCGGTCTGATCTTGGTCCGCTATGAATTTGCGCTCGAACTCCATCTCTTGTCCTGCCTCGTGGCCGCCGGCACGGCTGGCGAGACGACGAACCGGCATACCGGGAGACCTCGGCGTAGCCATCGGCTTGATCCTGGGCGCTGCGCTGTCCGTGTGGTCGCATCCTCAAGGGTTGCTTCTTTTGCCTCTCACGTCCTACCTCTTGCTGCGGCTCGCCGTTCGCCGCTTCGGATCCATTGGATTGATCGCGGGGGTCGCGCCATTCGTGCTGTTCGTTCCTCCGGCTCTGACGCTGAACCATTTTGTCTGCACCGAACATCCAAAAATCGAGGCATACCTGCGGAGCATGACCTTAGATGCCTCCAACCTCGAGGCGCGTCCTCTAGCTAAGCTGCTGTTCGACGGCGCGCAGTACGTTGGCACCTTTCTCTATGCTTTCGGTTATCGAGGCCGTTTTCTCCCAGGCGTCGATGCGACGAATGTACTGGTGCAGGCGACAAACATGCTGATTGCGGTCGTGATCGTATTCTTGGGAGGGCTTGCGCTTTGCATCCCCGGGGTGGCGCTGTTTCGTTGTGGCAAATCGTGCCGGTTCCGCCCTGGGCGCATCGCGCTCTCTGAGTTACTTCGAGAAGAATCAGCCGTTCGTCATCTCCGCGCTGATTATGATTCCGGTTGTTTTCCTTTTCGTCTACGATCCAGTACATAATTTCTACAGAAACTATTATTTGAATCACTTCACATCTGTAGCTACTTGCTTAATCTTGGCCGCACTTTCCGGACGCGTCGCCGTTCGCGTTACCAAAGGCGCTTGCGCGATCATAGGAATCGCGGTCGGGGTTATCGTTGATTTTGAACGCTTTCCTGTTCGTTCCGCCGCTGTGGGATGGCTACGAGAGCCCGTGGTCCTTGTCTATTTTTCGTATGGTCTCAAGTGGTGCATGACACCGAGGAGTTGACTCGACTCTGCAAGATGGACCTACAGCGGGGGCGCATTGTCGTCGATGATCTCACGCAGGCAGGCGTGTCCTCCAGGCCGGTAACTTTTCCGGTGATCTATTTAGTGCAGCAGGCCATCGTTACGGACATGAGCGTCCACGATGCCGCGATCAGCGTAAAGGCGAACTATGCGATCCTTCGCTGTCCTTACTTTGCCCTCTTCGGCGTTGAACCGCAGGGCAAAGCCGGGGAAATCTGCTGCTACACGTTTAATTAGAGGTATCTAACTAGTCCATCCAGATTAAAACACCAATAAGATACCGTCTTTTGCTTTTTAGCGCCTGCGGGGCCGACCTGCGTAGTTGGCAAGCTTCCTCGCGTCACCCCACCGGCAGCTTCAGCACCTGATTGATCATCTGGTCAGCGACGTAGAGGTTGCCGGCGGCATCCACCGCCACACCGAAGGGGCCGTTGAGGCCGGTGAAAGGCAGCACCGTCTGGATGCCGAAGTGCACGGAAAGCACATTGTTGCTCGACCCCGCCGCTAACTTCACCACATGACCGACATCACCACTACAACAAGTGGCGACGTAGACGTTGCCAGCGCTGTCCACCGCCACACCGAAGGGCCTGACGAGGCCGTTGAACGGCAGCGTCGTCGGGGTGCTCGAGCCCGGCGGAAGCTTCCACACCAGATAGTTGCCCGCGTCGGTGACATAGACGTTGCCCGCGGCATCCACCGCCACGCCCCCGGGGGTTTTGAGGCCGGTGAACGGCAGCACGCTTTGGGTGCTGGTGCCCGCCGCCAGTTTCAGCACCCGGTTGCCGCCAAAGTCGGCAACGTAGAGGTTGCCGGCGTTGTCCACCGCCACGCCGAAGGGCATGTTGAGGCCGGTGAACGGCAGCACGCTTTGGGTGCTGGTGCCCGCCGCCAGTTTCAGCACCTGATTGTGGCCGTTGCCACCGCCGGTGACATATAGGTTGCCGGCGCCGTCCACCGCCACACCCCAGGGGCCGTCGAGCCCGGTGAGGGGCAGGACGGTCTGGGTGCGGGAGCCCGCCGCCAGCTTCACCACCCGGTCGTTGAGAAGATCTGCGACGTAGACGTCGCCCGCGGTATCCACCGCCACACCGACGGGGCGGTTGAGGCCGGTGAACGGTAGGGCGACATAATTCAACCAGCTCAAAGGGGGCCGGGGGAGATGCCCAGTTACGCCGGCCGCGGCCAAGATCACGACGATCACAGCGATCAGCGCCCACTTCAGCGGTCGGCGTGCGCGCCGCCCACACGGCGGTGATGGTGGTCGCCCAAACGGCTTCCCCTCGGCCTGCACGCTAATCACTCGGTTCACTGCCGGTCATTAGGGGCAACGCGACGGCCCTGCTGGTTTGCGGTGGGGTGTCGAGTCGATCTGCACGCAGCCGACCGAGCTGGGAGCCATCCGGATTCGCGCACCGTTCACTGCGGCGTGATGGAATCGGCTTGCGCGCGTACGAGACAATGATTGCCGTGCAGGCGATCAGCCACAGGACCGGCGCCATTCTGACCGAACTGAGAACTCCCAGTATGTGGGCGACTATCGCGCCGCCTCCCATCTGCTGATCCCAGAGCGGCGGCCCGAGCGGCACCATCTGGGCGATGGTGAGCGCTGCGGCCAGACTGACGCAGAGACCGACCGCACGACGGCGGCCGCCGAGAGCCTCAGGTCGATCGAAAATTCCGGATCCTGGTGGCCCATCGGGGTCTCGGGCAATGAGCGCCGCGACTGGTAGCGCGAATACCAGATAGTAGCTGGCGATCAAAGAGGGAAAAAGCGACGCGGTGGCCAACAGCACGGTGCCCGCCATGACAGGCGGGATACGCCGCCCGAGAGCCACAATGCAGACCACGACGAGAACCAGCACAACATACCCGAGCAGGGATCGGGGACCAGCGATAAAGCTGGCCGGTATTTTGCCGCCCGTTTCACCGGCCTTGATGTCATCGGGGATCATCAGAAGTCCCTCGGCGAAGGACATGTTAAACAGATCTGCGCGGGATGCGGACGCGGAAGAACCGAAGCCGAGGGCGTTGTGGATCGACTCCAGGATTGTCGTCGGGAAGTTCCGCGGCCACAGCAGATAGGCGGCGATGTTGGTGATTACGGCTCCGGCGACGGTGAGGCCGCCCCACCGCCATTGCCGTGCCGCGAATAACGCGACCGCCAGCACAACAAACTGTGGTTTCACCAGCGCCGCCAAGACCACCATGATCGCCGCCAGCCTCCAGCGCCGTCGGCTCAGTGCCACCAGAAATACCAGCGCGATGGGCACCACGAAGCCCAGGGAGTTGCCCCGATCGATTGCTGTCCACGCCGGAATGGCCGCGACACCTAACGCCACAAACACCACAACCCGCTCCAGACCGCGAGCCCCCCACGCCGCCCAGACCGCGGGAGTCAGGCACGCGGTCGTCAAAGCCAGCAGATAGCCCAACAGCCCCAGTCGGGGGGCATGCAGCCAATTGCCCAGAAACCCAAAGAACATGTGCGGCACCATCCCGGCCGCCGAATAGATCATCCCGGCTGCCGAGTTGATATTGTCAGCCGACGTGAAGTTGGGGAGGGGGTAGGACTCCCAGGGGTCGGGCCGCATCCCGTGACTCACCACGAACGAATAGTCGCTGAAGCAGTGTCGGCCGACCCGCGTGGGCCAATCCACGGAGGCAATCCTCCGGGACGGTAAGCACCAAAGCGGAAAGCACATCGATTGAGAAGTACCGGGCGAGCACAAAGCCCCTCAGAACCGAAACCGCCGACACCACCAGGATGGTGCCGAGCAAGATGGTGCGCTCAGATTGGCCGGCGACCACCAACAGCCGCCCCCGGATCGCCGAGACCGCAGCAGAAACCACCTCGAGGGGTCGGTTCACTGCCTTCTCCTCGGGTCGGCCCGAAACGGTAGCGGAAGCCGAGCGCCCCAGCTCAGCTGCCCGGGAGTCTAACGCAATACCGTCATCACTGACCTGGAATCCAGACATGTTCCGCAACCGACGCCATGCGCCGACCCGGCAACGCAACACGTGGTAGTAGCTGGGGAGCCCGGTGGTTGCGGAACGTACTGTGAGGACACCGGAATCAAGCTGGACCGTGTGGCCAGCGACGTCCTGATCTTCCCAGCCCGCCTGCGAGACCCAGCGATGTCCTACCAGTCGGCCGTCACTTGGATCGCGCTACGCCCTCGCGAACCGCAACCAACACCGTGCGTCGGCCAGTGCGGAGGAGCTGGCGGATAAGATGCTGATTTCCATGCTGAAAACCCTGACCTGACACCTCCTTTAGGAAGCGCGATCATGGAAGACTACCTCACGAAGCTGTTTAATCTCGAAGGCAAAATCGCCGCGTTAACGGGCGCGGGCGGCCACCTGATCGGCGAAATCGGCCGGGGTCTGGCGAAGGCGGGGGTCAAGGTGGCTATCCTCGACTCCCGCATCGAAAAAGCCGAGACAGTGGCGGCGGAGATCCGTGACTTCGGCGGCGAAGCGCTTGGGCTTTGCGTCGATGTGCGCAGCAAGGGCGATTATCAGGCGGCTTTGCGGGGGATTCTTGAAAAATGGGGCGATCTTCATATCGCCGTCAACGGCGCCGGCATCAACGCGCCGACGCCGTTTCTCGATATCAGCGTCGAGGAATGGAATGACGTCCTCGGCGTCCAGCTGACCGGCACAATGCTGGGATGCCAGGTGCTCGGCGGCTACATGGTGAGCCGAAAACGCGGCGCGATCATGAACATTTCCTCCGCCTCGGCCGGTCCGCCGTTGTCGAAAGCCTACACATATTCGGTCGCGAAGGCCGGTATTGTCAATCTTACGCAAAATCTGGCGAGGGAGTGGGCGCCGGCGAATGTGCGGGTCAACGCGCTGCGCCCCGGCTTCTTTCCGACCGAATGGAATCGCAAAAACTTCATCACCCCGGAACGCGAAGCGGCGATTTTGAGCCACACCCCTATGAACCGCTACGGCGAAGTCGGCGAACTTGTCGGCGCCTCGCTGTGGATGCTGTCCGATGCCGCGAGTTTCGTCACCGGCGCGGAGATCGCGGTTGACGGCGGTTTCAGCGCGATGACGATTTGAGGCCACCCATGACCACACCACGAACCGTCATCATTACCGGAGGAAGCAAAGGCATGGGGCGGGATATCGCCCGCGCTTTTCATCGCAACGGCGACGACGTAATCGTCGCGTCGCGCAGCGACAATGGATTCGCCAGGGAATTTCCCGAGCGCATGCATTTCGTCGCCTGCGACGTGCGGCGGCCTGACGACCTGCACACCCTGGTTCGCGACCGCCGCAAAATCCGGTCGCATCGATGTGTTTATCAACAATTCCGGTTATTCGGAATGGCAGCCTCTTGAGAAAATCGATGAGGCGTTTTGGGATAATATGATCACGACGAATCTGAAAGGCTGCTTTTTTCGGCTGCCAGGCCGCCGCCGCCGCGATGCCGTCGGGGGGCGTCATCATTAATGTCTCCAGCCTCGCCAGCAAGCGCGGGACGCCGAACAACGCGGTCTATTGCGCGTCGAAATTCGGCCTGAACGGCATCACCCAGGCGTTGGCAAAGGAACTCGGCCCCAGGGGAATCCGCGTCAACGGCGTTTGTCCGGTACTGATCGCCACCGACGGGCTGATGGAAGCGCTGCGCCGACCCGAAGCTCCCCCCGCCGGAGGCAGCGTCGAGAACTGGCTCGCCGACTTCGCCGCCACGCAATCCGCTTTGGGCCGCCTGCCGACGGGCGGCGAAGTCGCCGATCTCTGTGTTTTTCTGGCCTCGTCGGCGGCATCGGCCATCACCGGCCAGAACATCAATGTCGATTGCGGCGTTCTGCCGCAATAAACGGCACGAGAACGCTAACGCCCGCGCCATGATCTTGTGCGTTGACTGTTGCACACTTTGGGCGCGGGATCTCCCGTCTTGAGTGTCGGCGACCGCAAGAAGTGTCGGTGGCCGAACTAGCTCAGCACCGTCGTGACGCAGATCGAAGGTGACCGCATCCGCGTTCTCGCTACCGACAAGCCGTGCCAGGCCTGCAGCGCGATCACTGGGGCCATCACATCGGCGGGCACGCCGGGAACGCGTTCGGTTAAGGTTGGGCTAGTGCGGCCCTGAACTGAGGAAAATCGGTGAGCATGCGGTTGACCAGAAACCTGCTGCCTATGTTATTCAGATGAGTTGCGTCGCAATACAGGAGGGCTTCGCCCTTATTCATGCTGCAAACGTCCTTGTCACAGAAGTAGTGCGTCGTGTTGAGGAGCTGCACTCCGGGCACCTTATCCACCGCCGCTCTAAGCTCCGGGTAGTACCCCGCATATGCTGCCTCAAACCGTTTCCGGCTCTCGCTGCAGTGCGAGAAGGGCACGAATGGGGTTACGCGCCAGTTGCAAACCACCGCGTCGAAGGCAAACCTCGGAATATCGTCAGTCACGAAGACGGCCTTACCCTTTGACCTGAAGGCTTCGAGCGTCTGGGCGAGCTCATCTTTAGCCACACCGCGCTCATACCAAGAGGCGTTTACGACCACCGTTTTGATCGCTGGATCGGAGGCGACGTGGTCGATAATTATGTCCATGCCGCTTGCAGATCTCACCGGAAGTCCGTCCACCGTGTAATAAACGACGTTTTTGTTAGGCAGAGCCTCGGCGAAACCGAGGAAAAAGTGCTCCACATGGCTATCTCCAACGAGGGCAACATCTATGCGAGAACCAGGCTTGGATTGAAAGCAACGAGTGATGTCACTCCACTTCCGGTCGTTATCCCAAATGGCTTGGTCCGTACACGGATAGTAAGTCTTGCGTAAAAGCTGGAAAAAGTCGTTCCGATCCCTGTCGCCGTGATGTGTGATCGGCACGGCCCCCGATAGATATCGTGGGTACCAGTAGTGGTCCGCAGCGATGCCCAGAGCCGCCGCTAAAAGGATGGATGGGCAAACCACGGAACCGACGAGAGCAAAAGTCCGTCGAGGTGTTAGCGGGGGAAGCCGTCGGATGGGTTGTTCCACCCATCGGTAGGAGGCCGCGGCGGGCAGGATGGATAGCGCTGCGGCCAGAACGGCCGCGTACGGCGCCTCCGGCCATAGGTAGACGGCGAACACCCTTAGCGGCCAGTGCCACAGGTAGATCGAGTAGGACCAGTCGCCGATCTTGACCATGGCTGGAAGCCCAAGAGCGCGGTTGACCCAGGTGCTGTGGTGGGTGCCCGCCGCGATCAGCAGCAGCGTTGCGGCTACGGGAAGCAGTGTCCACGGACCGGGGAAGGGGGTGGTGTTGTTGATCAGCCAGGCCGACCCGGCCAGCAACGCGACGCCCAACCACGCAAGGATCTGGGCGTGTCGGGCGGAGCGCAGCAAGCCACGCGTGGTGGCAAAGGCCAGCAGCGCGCCCGCGGCGAACTCCCAGGCCCGGGTGAACGGGCTATAGAAACCCACCAGGTACTTCGCGAATGGAGCAAGTAGGGGACCAAGTGCCCACGCTTGGGTCATGGCGAGCCAAATCGATGCCAGTGCACCGGTGCCGACGAGCACCGGTGTCCACGGGATCCGTCGCCCACGCCGGGAAAGCGACCCAGCCAAACAGCACAACCGCGGGAAACATCATGTAGAACTGTTCTTCGACCGACAGCGACCAGGTGTGCAGCAGGGGGTTCGAATCCGCCGGTAGGGCAAAGTAATCGCCCGTGTTTTTGGCGATCACAAAATTGGCTATCAGCAACATCGCGCCGAGGCCCGTTTGCCGCGGCCAGTTGCTGTGTGCCGAGCGGAGACAATAGGCAAAAGGACAGGACCATTGTCACGGCAACCATCAGCGCCAGAGCCGGGGTCAGCCGTTTGAACCGCCGCAGGTAAAACCGGCCGAACCTGAAACGCCCGGTTGATGACGTGTTCACGCTGAATCATGGAGGTGATCACGAAACCGGAAATCACGAAGAAGACGTCAACACCGACAAACCCGCCCGGCACCGGCAGTCCGGCATGAAACGCCACCACCAGCAGCACCGCGACCGCGCGAAGTCCTTGGACGTCGAATCGGCGGCCGTCGGTGGCGGCCGGCTGGAATTGGACGGGCCCAGCATCGCCCTTGAGGTCAAAAATATGCCCCTCCTCCCAGGAACCCGCATAGGCCGAGTCAGCCTATTTCAGCGCGCGTTTCACATACTTGGATTCGTCGAAACGCAGGGCGCGGTCTACCGGCTTGTGGCGTTGATCGCACTGCAGACCGCGCGGCGTGGCGCCGCGGTTTGACGGCCGTACCGGATGCTGGGTTCTGAGTCGGTAACCAAGGGCGACACCGTATTTCGTTATCTGGCGCTATTTCGTGATCTGGCGCTTGCGCGATCGTCGTGTTCGCCGCCCCGGTCGTCAGCCATTGCATCGAGCACCAGACCGGGTGAAGCATCGAAGAATTCGCGTGCCCGGCAACCAGATCCTCACTGCCGCCGACCTCCTGCCCAACGACCCCAACTTGGCAAACGTTGGTCGTCACCAAAATCGCCAGCCACGTTGAACACCAAATTGAGCCCAGTCAGGTCTAACGGCGCGACATCCCGTCTTGGGCGTCCGCAGCGCCACGCCGGAAAGAGAAGTGTCGGTGGCCGAAGTAGCTCAGCAACGTGGTGGACGCCACGATGATTGCCTGCGCCGGGATGCGTTGCAGGCCCAGCTCGACCAGTACAGGCAAGGCGACGGCGTTGATGCCCAGCGCGGTGAGGTAGACACTCCAGAAGCGCGCGAGGTCGCGCAGCACGTGACCCTGGACGCGGAACACGAACCGTCGATGCATCACGAAGGCGGACAGCACGGCTATTACATGCGCTACGCCAACGGTCACCAGCGCAGCGCCGACCTTGCCGAATCGGTGCTCGACAAGGTGGCCCACGCTCACCGAGCAGGCGACGAAGATGGCGAACCCGACGATCGTGTTGATTCCGCCGACCACCAGGAATGCCACGCGCTGGTCGCGGACGAGCCGGATCAGCGGCCCCGGCGGGGCCGATTCGGATGGCAGATCGAATTCAGTCATTCGAGGCTTTCGAATGCGGCGATCTGCTCCCGAGTCACCGTAAGCGGGTCGGCGCCCGCGTGCACGCCGCGCTCCCAGTCGATTGTCCATCCCAGGGCATCGCGGAAGCCGAGCCGATTGCGCCAGCCCAGTTCGCACTGCGCTTTTGAGGCGTCGAGGGCCAGCAGGTTCGCCTCGTGCGGATGGTCCCCGCCGGCCGGCTCCCATTGCGCGCCGCCGCCCCACAGTTTGGCGGCCAGCGTGGCCACCTGGCCGACCTCGACGAAGCTGTCGCGGCCCGGCCCGAAGTTCCACTGGCCCCGGCCGGAGCCTTCCAGCAGCGCGTCGACGAGGGTGAGGTAGCCGTTGAGGCAGTCGAGTACGTGCTGCCACGGCCGCACCGCACGGGGAAACCGCAAGAACGGCGCCTGGCCACATGCGTAGGCGGCGATCAGGTCTGGCAGCAGCCGTTCCCGACTGATGTCGCCGCCGCCGATGACGTTGCCGGCGCGGGCAATAGCGGTGGGAGTGCCAGTAAAGCTGCGAGTCCAAGACTGGGTCAGCAGGTCGGCCATCGCCTTCGAAGCGCTGTAAGGGTCGTCGCCACCAAGGGGATCCGTTTCGACGTAACCGCTCTCTTGGTTGATGTTGCGGTAGACCTTGTCGGTGGTGACCACGACGTGAGCACGCACCGACGGGGTGGCCGCGACCGCCTCCAGCACGTTGAGCGTGCCCATGGCATTGGTTTCGTAGGTGTAGCGCGGATTGCGATAGGACTCGCGGACCAATGACTGGGCGGCCATGTGCACCACGACGTCGGGGGCCGCCGCCGCCACTGCTGCCGCGGTGGCCCCGGCGTCTCGGATGTCGACCCGGAAGTCGGAGACGAGCTGATCCGCGAGGCCCGCCCGTTTGAATAGGCTGTCCTCGGCCGGGTCGAGGGCGAGGCCGGACACCCGGTGCCCGCGGCTAAGCAGGAGCAGGGTAAGCCACGGTCCTTTGAATCCGGTATGCCCCGTAATTAAGTAGTGCACGGCTACCGAGCGGCTTCCGCCATGTATTCGTGGATCGAGTCTGCCACGAAGTCGAGCATCGGCCTGGTCAGGCCCGGGTAGGTGCCTACCCAGAACGTCCGGTTCATCACGATGTCGGTGTTGGTCAGGTCGCCCACAATCCTGAAGTCGACGTTGCGGTAGGCCGGCTGCTTGACGAGGTTGCCGGCGAACAGCTGGCGGAAGCCGATCTTGCGCTCGTCGAGGAACTGCATGAACTTGGTGCGGTCCACCGGATGCTCGGGATGCAGTGTGATCGGGAAGCCGAACCAGGATGGATCCGACTTCGGCGTGGCGACCGGAAGAATCAGCCCCTCAATGCCGGACAGTCGCGAGGTCAGGTAGTCGAAGTTGTCCTTGCGCGCCTGCACGAACCCGTCGAGCTTGGCCAGCTGGGACAGGCCGATAGCGGCTTGCATGTCGGTGGCCTTCAGGTTGTACCCGATGTGGCTGTAGATGTATTTGTGGTCGTAGCCCATGGGCAGATCACCGAGTTGCCACTCGAACCGCTTCTGGCAGGTGTTGGCGTCTCCCGGCGCGCAGTAGCAGTCCCGGCCCCAGTCGCGGAACGACTCGACCTGTTTGCGGACCAGCGCCGACTTGACGAACACAGCGCCGCCCTCGCCGGTGGTGATGTGGTGTGCGGGGTAGAAGCTCACGGTCGCGGTGTCGCCGAAACTGCCGGTGCGTGTGCCGTCGTAGGTCGAGCCGAGCGCGTCACATGAGTCCTCGACCAGCCAGAGGCCGTGCTTGTCGCACAACTCCTGCACCGTGTCCAGATCGAAGGGATTGCCCAGGGTGTGTGCCATCATGATCGCCCGCGTCTTGGGCCCGACGGCCTCGCGAAGCCGCTCCGGGATTGCGTCATAGGTGCCCAGTTCGATGTCGACGACCACGGGCCGCAGCCGGTTCTGGATGATCGGGTTGACGGTGGTGGGAAATCCGGTGGCCACGGTCAGCACCTCGTCACCGGGCTCCAGCGGCCGCTTTCCGAACCTCTTCTTGTAGCTACCCAGCTTTGGGCTGGTCAGGGCGCTCAGCGCGCACAGGTTGGCGCTCGAGCCGCTGTTGACGAAGACGGCGCCGCGTGCTCCCACGTAGCGGGCGAGGGCGCGCTCGAAAAGCGGATGGAAGCGGCCTGCGGTCAACCACCCGTCGAGGGACGCGTCGACGAGTGCGGCAAAGTCCTCGGGGTCGAGCACCTTGCCGGAAACCGGAACCGGCGTGGTGCCGGGGACGAAGTCGGATGTCGCGAGCTTGCGCTTCGCGTAATGGCGAACCGCCGCGAGGATATCCTCGCGCTCCTCCTCGAGCCCATCGCCCAGCCCATCGGTATCGAGTCTTGAAATGACAGCTCCTAGTGCGTGTGTAAACGATACATATTGCGGCGTCGAAAACCCCACGGGACGCGCCACCGCATTGCTAGTGTGTCACCTGCGCGGCGCTGCGTCAGCGAAACGGCTCGAGGGGATTGCTCGAGGGGATTGGTTGCCGTGAGATTGGAAGACTCGTCATGAAAGCCGTGCTTCTTGCGGGCGGTCTCGGGACGCGAATGCGTGAGGAGACCGAGTTCCGCCCCAAGCCGATGGTCGAGGTCGGTGGTCGACCGGTGCTGTGGCACATCATGAAGATCCTTGGCCACTACGGGATTTCGGAGTTCGTGGTGTGCACTGGTTACAAGAGCGAGTACATCAAGAGCTACTTCTCGAACTATGGGGTGTCCAATCTGGACTTCACCATCACCCTTGGTGACCAGTCGAGCATCCGCTACCACGGCTCGCACGCCGAATTCGACTGGCAGGTAACCGTCGCCGACACCGGCCTGAAGACGATGACCGGCGGCCGAATAAAACGGATCCAGAAGTACGTGGGCGATGAGGCATTCCTGTGTACCTACGGCGACGGCATCGCCGACGTCGACATCCACGCGCTAATCAAGTTCCACCGCGCACACGGCAAACTCGCCACGGTCACGGCCACCCAGCCAATGAGCCGGTTCGGGGTCATCGACCTGGAACAAGACGGCGCGGTCGCCAAGTTCCGAGAAAAGCCGAAGACCGACGACTGGATCAACATCGGCTACTTCATTTTCGAACCCGAAGTGTTCGACTATATCGATGGCGACGAAACGATACTGGAGGACAAGCCACTGTTGCGGCTGGCCGAAGACCACCAGATCGCCGCGTTCCCTCACCACGGTTTCTGGCAGCCGATGGATACCTTCCGGGAATCGCAGCTGCTGAACAATCTCTGGAACGGCGGAAACCCGCCCTGGAAGGTATGGCAATGAAGAAAAAGATCTCCGTAATCACCCCCGCCTACAACGAAAGCGAATGCGTCGAGGAGCTAACAAAGCGCCTGGCCGCCGTGTTCGACGCCGAACCGGAGTACGACTTCGAGGCAATCATCATCGAAAACGGTTCGAACGATGACACGATGGACAAGCTGCTCAAGATCCACGAGTCGGACCCGCGGTTCAAGATCTTGCAGCTGGCTCGCAACTTCCGCATGGACGGCGGGCTGACGGCCGGTCTCAACGTAGTCGACGCTGACGCCGTCGTCCTCATGACCGCCGACCTGCAGGACCCGCCCGAGTTCATCCCGGAGCTGATCCGCAAGTGGGAAGAGGGCTACGAGAACGTTTACGGCGTGGTCACCGAGCGGCAGGGCACCGGCCCTATTCGAACGATGAACTCCTTTCTGTTCTACTGGCTGGCCGGCAAGCTCACAAACGATCGAATCACGAAGAATGCCAGCGACTTTCGCTTGGTCGATCGGAAAGTCTACGAAACGGTTCGTTCGATGGATGAGCGCAACCGGTTCGTCCGGGGCCTGTTCTCTTGGGTCGGCTTCGAGTCAATCGGGATACCGATGGTGCGCCTGCCACGCTTCGCGGGCGAGTCGAAGGCGTACAGCTTCGGCGTCATCGACCTGGCATTCAAAGGCATCTTCGCGCACTCCTACATGCCGCTGCGCCTCATCACTCTCAGTGGTTTCCTCTTTAGTGCCGTCGCGGCCATTGCCGTGTTAGTCCTTACCGTGCAGGCCGTCGTCAATGGTGTGCCTTTTCCGGGGTATGGCTCGCTCATCTGTGTCATGCTGGTCGGCTTCGGGGTACTGACCATGTTCCTCGGGGTCGTCGGCGAGTACCTCGGGCTCATCTACGAGGAAGTCAAACAGCGGCCCAACTTCATCATTAGACAGAAGGTCGGTATGTGACCGCGCCTGCGAAGTACGGCGATCAGCTGGTCGACTGGTTGCTGGGCGCCGGCTACACGCATTGCTTCTTCGTGGCGGGCGGCAATATCATGCACCTGCTCGACTCGGTGCGCACCCGCATGGTGTGCGTGCCGTTCGTCCACGAGGTCGGTGCCGCGATCGCGGTGGAGTATTTCAACGCCTCTCGGGACGAGGGCAGCGGCCGAGCCCTGGCCTTGGTGACGGCAGGTCCTGGCATCACGAACGCGTTGACCGGTATCGCGGGCGCCTGGCAGGAGAGTCGCGAACTACTCGTCATCGGCGGCCAGGTAAAGAGCAGTGACCTGAGCCGCGGCACCGTGCGACAGCGCGGAATCCAGGAGATCGACGGCGTGGAACTGGTGCGCAGCGTCACCAAACGGGCGCTGCGAATCGAGCGGCCGGTCGACCGTGACACCATCTTGGAGGCCGTGCTCGACGGCCGTACACCACGGCAGGGGCCGGTATTCCTTGAAGTCTGCCTGGACGCCCAGGCTGCACTGCCACTGCCCGGGCAGGACCCCGTCGCGATCCCGGATGCAGCCGCCGTGCTGGAAGTGCCCGCGGCCGACGTCGAACAGGTCGTCGCTTGGGTGCGCGAGTCCGAGCGCCCGGTCATCCTGATCGGAGGCGGGGTGAGCCGCGGAGCCCAGCGAGCCCTGGGTGAGCGGACAGCAGTCGCCGGCGTCCCGCTCATGACCACCTGGAACGGAGCCGACCGGATTCCCACCGAACACCCGGTGTACTCCGGGCGGCCTAATTCCGCAGGGCAGCGGGCCGCCAACATCCTCATCCAGCAGGCCGACCTGGTAATCGCCGTCGGCACCCGGCTGGGGCTGCAACAGACCGGTTTCGCCTGGGAGCAGTTCGTGCCCGTCGGACGGGTGGTTCAGGTCGACATCGACGCTGCCGAGCTCAAAAAGGGGCATCCACGCATCGACCTAGCGCTGCGGGGGGACGCCGACCAATTTCTCGCCGACCTATACGCCGCCGACCTCGGCGACCCCGGCCGGTGGCAGGCGTGGCGGGAATTCATCGCATCGGTGCGAGCCGAGCTGCCGCTGAACGACCCGCAGAACGTCACTGCTGCGGGATATGTGAAGCCTTACGAGTTCGCGATGCGGCTGTGCGAGATAGCGGCGCCGGATGCGCTCGTGATGCCGGGTAGCAGCGGCGGCGCCGAAGTCGTTGCGATGCAGGCCCTCCGATTGCGCGCCGAGCAGAGGCTGGTAGGCGACAAGTCGCTAGCCGCTATGGGCTACGGATTGTCGGGGGCTATCGGAGCGGCACTCGCAAACCCCGGCCGCCAAGTCTTTCTCAACGAAGGTGACGGCGGGTTCGCCCAGAACCTACAGGAACTCGGCACGCTCGCGGCCACGGGAGCGAAAGTCAAGGTCTTCCTGCTCAACAACGATGGCTACGCGTCGATCAGGACGACACAGCGCAACTACTTCAAGGGTGCCTGGATCGGCTGCGACGCGCAGACTGGGCTAGGGCTGCCGAGCTGGGAAGATTTGGCAAGGACGTACCGAATTCCGTTCGCCCGGCTGGACGCCCAATCGGGCCTGGATGCCGCGGAAGTGCGCTCCTTGCTGGATGCGGATGGTCCCGCACTCATCGAGGTGCCGATTGACCCCGAGCAGACGTATTACCCGAAGATCAGCTCGGCGGTGCAGCCGGACGGCTCGATGAAGTCGAACCCGCTTCACCGGATGAGCCCGGACCTACCGGCCGAGGTCGAAGAGCGGGTCCTGGTCCACCTCAAGGCCTCGATCGCGCAAGCCTGAGACCAACCTGGATCGAATTTTGCAGTAATGCTCCAAACCGGAACGCAATGCCGCAGACTAGACCACGGTTAAGTGACGAGGGAGGCACGGAATCATGAGCCGTCCAAGCCAGCAAGATCGAGAGATCTTCGAGAATCTGTTCGTCCTAGAGGCGGCTAACAACCACTGGGGCGACGTCGATCGTGGCAAGAAAATCGTCAGCGACTACGGACGCGTAGTTCGCTACAACTCAGTCAAAGCCGCGATCAAGTTTCAGTTCCGCGACGTGGACAACTTCATCCACGACGACTTCAAGGGCAACCAGGACATCCGATACATCCGCAAGACCGAGGCGACGAGGATGTCGAAGGCGAACTACAAGATCCTCGCCGACGAGGTCAGGCGCGTCGGCTGCATTCCGATGGCGACGCCCTTTGATGAGGCGTCCGTGGATCTCTGCGTCGAGCTCGACTTCCCCATCGTCAAAGTGGCGAGTTCCGACTGCAACGATTGGCCACTGCTGGAGAAGATCGCCTCCACGCGTCGTCCCACGATCGTCTCCTCGGGCGGCGCGAACGAAAAGTCGCTCGATGACGTCGTCACGTTCTTCGAGCATCGCGCCATCCCACTGGCGATCAACCACTGTGTGAGCCTGTACCCGTCGGAGGACTACCAGCTGGAGCTAAACCAGATCGACTATCTGCGTTCTCGTTACGACGATCACGTGATCGGCCTCTCAACACACGAGTATCAAGACTGGCATTCAAGCATGCTGATCTCGTACGCGAAGGGTGCGCGAACATGGGAGCGGCACGTCGACATCGACTACGACGATGTGGCTGTGTCGGCCTACTGCTCGCTTCCCGAGCAAATCGACACGTGGTTCAAAGCTTTTCGCAAGGCCGAGGAGATGTGCGGCGGTTCGTGCGACCGGCGCCGGGTGCTGCCGAAGGAGGAGGTCCGCTACCTCGATGCTTTGGTGCGCGGGGTGTACGCCAAGCGTGACCTTGAACCCGGCTACGAGTTCAATAGCTCCACGTTCACCGATGATTTTTACTTGGCCATACCGCTGCGTAAAGGCCAACTCTCCTGCCGGGAGGTCCTCAACGGTCAAAAGCTCACCGAGCCAATCAAACTCAGTGAGCCGCTGATGATCGAACACGTCGACGGGCCCTATGCCGAGTCGGAGCTATCTGCGCCAGTTCATTCTCGACCGGGGATTCTGAGTGGGTAATCGCGTTATGTCGAGCGATGTTCCGCCCGCGTTCCCCGAGGCCGCCCGTCAGTCTGCCATCCTCAACACGGCGCAGACGATCGCCGCGCGCCTATTCCGAGCCTCCTCGACGCTTCGCACCAAAACCATCAATGCCGGACAGGTCGCCGACTTCATCGACTGGCAGCAGCGTGTCTTCGGGTGCCAGCCAACGGTTTTCGGACGGCGCGAACAGCTGTGGGAACGGCTTGCACAGCGGCTAGATCCAAGCCGTCCTCTGGTCGCGCTGGAGTTCGGTGTCGCATGGGGCTACGCGACTAACTGGTGGCTGCGCCGATTACACGGGCGCGAGCTGGTCTGGCATGGGTTCGACCGTTTCACCGGGCTGCCGCGCGCCTGGCGTGAACAGGAGCAGGGCGCGTTCGGCGCCGGTGGTAAGCCACCGGCGATCGACGACCCGCGCGTGCGCTGGCATGTCGGCGATGTCCAGGACACCCTCAGCGCCGTCGATTTGGTCGCCGCGCGTAATGCACAGTGGCTCATGCTCTTCGACCTAGATATCTACGAACCGACGGCATTCGCATGGGAAATGATTGGTGCTCACGTACAACCGGGGGACGTCGTGTACTTCGACGAAGCGATCGACGGCGACGAACGACGGGTTCTGAACGAGATCGTCCTGCCGTCGATCGGTTTCGAGCCCATCGGCGCCACGGCGCTCGCGCTCGGTTTGGTCGTAGCCCGCGTAGCTCGCTGAAAATATTTAGGTGGATCGGAACGGCATGACTCAGCTCTGCCCTATCTGCGGGGCTCCGGGGACCATCCAGGCGCATGGCCGAATCGCGCCGTTCATTCTTCAGCTGCAGGATGACCCAAATGACGCGCCCCGGGATACCACCCTATGCCGTTGTGACAGATGCGATTTGGTCTACTTTTCTCATCGCTTTGATGATGACACCCTCGCTGCCATATATTCGGGGTATCGGAACGAGCGATATCTATCAATCCGACGGCGCTGGGAGCCTTGGTACCGGCGCGATCTGAACTCTGCGACGGAGCCCGGATCGACGACCGTCGCCGAACGCATCGGGTTCGTGACCAACATCGTCGGGTCGTATATCGATATCGACACCCTGCGGAACATTGTCGACTATGGGGGTGACGAAGGTCAGTTCTTCCCCGCGGGCTACTCGGGTCCCAAGTACGTAATCGAAGTTTCGGGAAAGGACTTGGTCGACGGCGTGCAGGCTGCATCATCACTCGATGAGCTTCCCGAGAGACCTCATTTGGTGATCGCAGCCCACGTTCTCGAGCATCTCGTCGACCCCGCAGCGCTGGTCAAACAGATCCGAGCGGCGGTCGCCGATGACGGATTGTTCTACGCCGAGGTGCCACTGGACCGGCCCAAAGTTCTCAAATGGCACGCGGGGGCGTCCTATCGCCGTTTCCTGAAGTGGGTTTCCGCTACCCGTGGCGGCTGGATCGCCGCGGATTTCGCCGCCGGCGTTGCGCGCAACTTCGGCCGTAGGGTGCCGCGGTTGGGAGCTGTCAAACAGAGCGAGCACATCAACTACTTCTCGACGCAATCACTGCAGGCGTTGCTCACCGGCGGGGGGTTCCGGGTGGTCAGCACAGAGGCCGATCCGACGGCGAGTGTCGGAGGCCTGCGCATGGGGCGATTGGGAGCCCTCGCGGTGCCGGTGTGAGTGGCGGCCATGCTTCTCTCGCGACACGTCATGATCAGCGAACCGGAGTCGGTGCATTCGTGGCCGCGTTTCGGCCGGATTGTCAATCGGGGTAACGTCTTTCAAAGTATTGCATTTATCTTTTGCGTTCTGTTCGGTCTGGCTATGATCGCTAACACTCAGACCGCAGGCGACGGATTGTGGTTTTGGTACAGCTCCTTTTTTGACAACGGGAAACGCATATACGCCGATATGCATCTGCCGCTGCAACCGCTATTTGTGCTCGACACCAGCGCCTTTAGGGCCGTGCTGGGTACGGGATGGCTGGTCTCGAAGATTGCGCCGGCGCTGCACGTGGTGGCGCTTTGCCTGGCCCTTCTCCTACTCGTCCGGCAGTCCGCCCTTTCCGACCTACGCAAGGCGATCGTTCTCGTCTGCTGCTTCTTCATCTTCATTTCCACTGAGTCGTACCGCTTCGACGACTACCATGTGGTCGCCAATTGCTTTGTGCTCTACTCGCTGGTAGCGCTGCTGTCTCTCAGAACCTCGTCTAGCGTTCGTCGCACCCTGGGACTGGTGGCGATCCTTGGCGCGCTCTCCGGTCTGACCCTGACCACCCGGCCCAACGATGGCGCTGCGCTGTTCGTGGGTGTTTTGCTGGCACTCGTATGCCTGACTCCTCGGAAGAAGCTGCTGTCGCTTCTGCTGTTCTGTCTCGCCACTGGCCTTACTGTGCTGCTCACCGTGAGCCTTACCGGAGACTCCTTGCACGATTACGCTACGACTTCGATCTTCCGCGCGGCAGGCGGCAAGGGCGGTTTCGCGAGCGTATTGGCGAAACCATTGCAGCTACCCTCGAGCAGGGTCGAATGGATGGTCCATACTTGGCCGACTACTTGGCCGATGTTTCTCTCGTTGGCATGCCCGTCGCGGTAGTCGCGGCGTCCACCGTTTCGGCGCTCATCTGGGCGTTCCTGGTCCGCCCGCTCAACCGGAGACGTGGATGGCGAGGGCTTGGATTGGCTGTCCTCGGGGTCTTTCTGATTGCGTCCCAGGCCTATTCGATGTATCAAGTATTTGGCCACCGCAAGCCGGACGCCTTCTTGTTGGTATGCCTGTACAGCCCCGTCGTATTGCTGGGGTGTGGGCTTGGCATTTGGGTGGCAGCGAAATTTATCTTCTGGCTGTTCGACGCGAAGCGTGCGAACGGCTGGGACAGGCGACAAATTCTACTACTAATACCAGTCGGGCAGCTGGCTTCGGGAGCGATGTCCTCAGGCGCGTCGCATTTTGATATTTATGGGCCCGTGGCCCTCCTCATCGTGGTCCTGGTAATCTGTTCTCCCATTCGCTTGAAGGCAGAGTGGCCTCGCGACACCTTGGTCGCATTGACCGTTCTGCTCATATTCTTGGGGGTCACCTACCGATTCGAGGATCCATGCCAGTGGCATACCTACTTGGAGAAGCCGATGTTTGCGGGGCGCACATGGTATCGGCATCCCGACTACGGTCCGATGATCCTCGATAGGGATCTGCTGGCGATGATCCAGCCGGTCTGCCAGAAGATACGAGACGGCGGTAGCGAAAACGAGTTGTTGTCAATACCGCTTCCCTACGCCAACTACTTCTGTTCCATACCGCCGTGGCATGGCTATGTGCAGACGTTCTTCGATATTGCCAGCGAGCGAACCATTAAGAACCTGATGGGTGAGTTGCAGCGTTCGCCGCCGAAATGGATCCTTTACCAGAGGGAGCTCAGGCTCCTTCGGTTGGAAGAGATCGTGTACCAAGAGGGCAGACCCCTGCAACAGCGGTATCTCGACCAATTCATCGAGCAAAAGATTGGCGAAGGAATATGGCGAGTCGTCTACACCAGCGACTTCGGCAGCGGCCAGGCGTTTGACAACGAATGGATATTGATACAAACGCGCTAGCGCATCAGAACTCTGTAAGGGGATGGCGCCCTTCAGCGCCGTGCCCCATCTACGGCTTCGTAAGAGTGGGCTTCGAGGGCGCGGACATCGGGACTGCTTTTCGATACCAGTCGCTATGCAGGCGCACTTCCCGCAACGGCGAGCCATCGTGCCGCCCCTCAACGGGGCGTCGAACGCATTTTCCTCTTGCAGGTGCGGTGACGGGTCGTACCGGCTGCGGCCGTGCCGGTACAGAATTACATGGTTCCCCACAGCTTGTGCCTTGCCAACTCACTTATGGGCTGATCAATTACGGCCGCCGAGCACTTCGCGGGCGGTGATTTCGATCTGACGTTCAAGGGGTTCGCTCGCCAGATCCCATCTGTGGCATCGCTTTTCCCAATCCTGGCCGTCGGAGTGGTATCGATCCGGGTCGCATGGATCGATCTTGTCGCGGCTGATCACGGCGTCGGGGCGCACTACCGCGGCGATGCGCGCGGCGAGCTCGGCCATCTCCACCAGCTCGCCACCGCTGTCGATCGTGGCGGGTCCGACGCCGCCCTCGGCGATGCCCAGGGCCAGTAGCTCCTCGGCGAGCACGTAGCGGCGAAACACCGGCCGCCGCGCCCTGATTACGATCGCACCAGATGCCGCCGCCTGGATCATCGAACCCAGCGCGTATCCCTGCGGCTTCTGTACGTGGGCACCGGAGATACTCCAAGCCCGCACCACGACGGGCACCGCCCCGCTCTCGGTGGCGGCCTGCGCCATGCGGTGCTCGGCCTCACGCTTGAGGTAGCCGTACGGGTTGTCCTCGATCGGGCCGTCAAGAGCGTCGTACGGGTACACCGCCGCCCCGCTGGAGACCGTGAGCGCAAGACGAACGTGGGGTAGTTGCGTGGCGTACATCAGGCGGTCGGTCAGGGTGCGATTGACCGCGACGTACTCGTCGAGCGGCGTGCCGGCGACTCGGTCCCGGGTGAGAAACGCGCAGTCGAGCACGACGGTCGGCCCGAAGCGGCCACCTCGTGTTCGTCCCACACGTGGCACTCGATTTCGCGATCAGCGACTCGGATAATCCGGGCCCGGCTGGCCAGGGCCAGGGTGGGCAGACCCAGCGGGGCGAGCAAGTCCAGGGCAGTCCGTCCGAGCCAGCCCGACGCGCCGGTGATGAGTATCCGGTCGTTGCCGAGCGCCTGCACCGCGAGTGCGCGCGCGCCCCGGCTGACCAACCCAGTCACTTCGCGGGCCAGCACATCATGGGCACGAGCCTACGGCAGCACGAGCCCCGGGCTACGCCGGCCACACGCGAGACCATGCCGCCGCGCATCTGCAATTCTTCAGGCTAGGCACGTCTGGGCCCCGACGATGGCTATGCGTATGGCTGTGTCCGTGTCCGGCGAATTGCCTCGGCGGTCCGCCAGCGTCTGGTGACCAACGACATCTCGAGTCGTATGCGTGGGCGGCTGTCGGGCAGGTCGCGCATGATCTTGGTGAACGAGTCTATTAAACGCTTCGATGATCACCAGGAACTAAAGGAATGCATTCGGTTAAGGTTGGGTTAGCGCGGTCCTGAACTGGGGAAAATCGGTGAGCATCCGGCTGACCAGAAACCTGCTGCCAACGTTATTCAGGTGACCGTTGTCGCGGTATAAGAGGGTTTCGCCCTTATTCATGCTGCAAACGTCATTGTCACAGAAGTAGTGCATCGTGTTGAGGAGCTGCACTCCCGGCACCTTATCCACCGCCGCTCTAAGCTCTGGGTAGTACCTCGCGTATTCCGCGTCAAACCGTTTCCGGCTCTCGCTGCACTCTGAGAAGGGCAGGATCGGAGCCATGCGGTACTTGCAAGCCACTGCGTCGAAGTCAAAGTTGGGAATATCGTCGGTCACGAAGACGGCCTTACCCTTTGACCTGAAGGCTTCCAGGGTCTTGACGAGCTCATCTCCAGTCGTACATCGCGCTGCATGCCCAGCAAGCGCTTACGACCACCGTTTTGATCGCTGGATCTGAGGCGACGTGGTCGATGATTCGGTCCATGCCGCTTGCAGATCTCACCGGAAGCCCGTCCACCGTGTAATAAACGACGTTTTTGTTAGGTAGCGCCTCGGCGAAACCGAGGAAGAAGTGCTCCAGCATGGCTATCTCCAACGAGGGCAACATCTATGCGAGAACCAGGCTTGGATTGAAAGCAACGAGTGTATTTCCCTTGCCATTTCCAGTTCGCTATTCCGAATGGCTTGGTCCGTACACGGATAGTAGAAGTCTTGGTAAGAGCGCGCCGAAGTCGTCCCAATCCCGTGTCGCCGTGATGAGCGATCGGCACTGCCCCCGATAGATATCGTGGGTACCAGTAGTGGTCCGCAGCGACGCCCAGAGCCGCCGCTAAAAGAATGGATGGGCAAACCACGGAACCGACGAGAGCAAAAGTCCGTCGAGGTGTTAGCGGGGGAAGCCGTCGGATGGGTTGTTCCACCCATCGGTAGGAGGCCACGGCGGGCAGGAGGGATAGCGCTGCGGCCAGAACGGCCGCGTACGGCGCCTCCGGCCATAGGCGAACGGCGAACACCCTTAGCGGCCAGTGCCACAGGTAGATCGAGTAGGACCAGTCGCCGATCTTGACCATGGCTGGAAGCCCAAGAGCGCGGTTGACCCAGGTGCTGTGGTGGGTGCCCGCCGCGATCAGCAGCAGCGTTGCGCCTACGGGAAGCAGTGTCCACGGACCGGGGAAGGGGGTGGTGTTGTTGATCAGCCAGGCCGACCCGGCCAGCAACGCGACGCCCAACCACGCAAGGATCTGGGCGTGTCGGGCGGAGCGCAGCAAGCGACGCGTGGTGGCAACGGCCAGCAGCGCGCCCGCGGCGAACTCCCAGGCCCGGGTAAACGGGCTATAGAAACCGACCAGGTACTTCGCGAATGGAGCAAGTAGTGGACCAAGTGCCCAAGCTCCGATCATGGCCAGCCACATCGACGCCAGTGCAGCGGCGCCGACCAGGACCGCGGTCCACGGGGTCCCTCGTCCACGCCGGATCCGTCGCCAACGCCGGGAAAGCGCCCAGCCAAACACCACAACCGCGGGAAACATCATGTAGAACTGTTCTTCGACCGACAGCGACCAGGTGTGCAGCAGGGGGTTCGAATCCGCCGGTAGGGCAAAGTAATCGCCCGTGTTCTTGGCGATCGCGAAATTGGCTATCAGCAACATCGCGCCGAGGCCCGTTTGCCGCGGCCAGCTGCTGTGTGCCGAGCGGAGACAATAGGCAAAGGACAGGACCATCGTCACGGCGACCATCAGCGCCAGAGCCGGGGTCAGCCGTTTGAACCGCCGCAGGTAAAACCGGCCGAACCTGAAACGCCCGGTTGATGACGCGTTCACGCTGAATCATGGAGGTGATCACGAAACCGGAAATCACGAAGAAGACGTCAACACCGACAAACCCGCCCGGCACCGGCAGTCCGGCATGAAACGCCACCACCAGCAGCACCGCGACCGCTCGAAGTCCTTGGACGTCGAATCGGCGGCCGTCGGTGGCGGCCCGATTGGAGTCGGACGGGCTCAGCTTCGCCCTTGAGGTCAAAAATGTGCCCCTCCTCCCAGGAACCTGCGTCGGCCGAGTCAGCCTATTTCACGCGCGTTTCACATACTTGGATTCGTCGAAATTTGAACACGAGGGCGCGGTCGTGAGCCGGCGCTGGTGGCCTTGATACGCATCTGCAGACCGCTGCGGTTGCGTGCGTGGCGCCCGGGCGGACGGAACTCCTGAGCTGTCGGCGGGCGTGGGTCCCAGCTCGTCTCGGCCTGACCGGGCGCAGCCTGAAAAGGATCGGAACATGCTGGTGCCGTTGTCATTTCACGTCGGCTACCACCAGGTGCCCTTCGGCGCGTGATGCCAGGCTTTGGACACCCCGCTACTACGCAACAGTTTCGTTGGCAATCGGGTACTAGCGATGTGGCTGACGCGACGAAGTAGCCAGATAGGCTCTGCAGAAGTTTGGCACTACATCACCCCACCGACAGTTTCACCACCCGGTTGTTGGCACGGTCGCTGACGTAGAGGTTGCCGGCGGCATCCACCGCCACACCGCCGGGGTGGTTGAGGCCGGTGAAGGGCAGCACTGTCTGGGTGTAAGAGCCCGCTGTCAGCTTCACTACCCGATTATGGGACCAGTCGCTGACGTAGACATCGCCGGCGGCATCCAGCGCCACACCCTCGGGGCAGGCGAAGCCGTAGTTCGGCAACACGGTCTGGGTGTTCGACGATGGCAGCACCGGGATGACCGGGATGCGGTGAATCGAAGTGGTAGCAGAGCCTGCCGGTAGCTTCAGCAGCCGATCGTTGGAATAGTCGGTGACGTAGAGGTCACCGGCGGCATCCACCGCCACACCGTTGGGCCAGTCGAGGCCGGTGAAGGGAACCACGGTCTGGGTGTTAGAGCCCGCTGCCAGCTTCAGCACCCGATTGTTGAAAGCGTCGGTGACGTAGAGGTTGCCGGCAGCATCCACCGCCACACCGATGGGGCCGATGAGCCCGGTAAAGGGAACCACGGTCTGGGTGTTCGAGCCCGCCGCCAGCTTCACCACCCGGTTGCTGCCGTCGGTGACGTAGAGGTCGCCGGCGGCATCCACCGCCACACCGTTGGGGCTGTTGAGGCCGGCAAACGGCAGCACAGCCGGGGTGCTGGAGTGGTCCGCGGCCAGCTTCACCACCCGGCTGTTGCCATAGTCGACAACGTAAAGGTTGCTGGCGGCATCCACTGCCACACCCTCGGGGTGCTTGAGGCCGGTGAACGGCAGCGTGACTTGAGAACCGGCGTGCAATGTGGTCTGGAAGGCGACCCAATTCCCTGGCTGTTGGAGGGTGTAGGTGCGGGCGATCTGGGCCACCGTACACAGTGCGACCACGACCGCCAACAGGGCAGCCGGGATCGTGATGGCCTGTCGGCGCCACCACCGGCGCCGTGGCGGAGTGCGGGTTGCGGGGGGCGGGCGGTCAGCAGATCGAGCTTGTGGGACAGGCCATTGGCCAGGTGGACGGTCTTGGGTCGCGGTGAGGGTCAGGTCGGCGGTCTGTTGCTGCGCGGCGGGTTCGGTGGCGGGCGTTGCCGGGGCCGCGTCGTCGAGGAGGGTCGGTTCGCTGGGTGGCGCCAGCAGCGTCGCGATGGCGTCGTGGGGAGCTTCGGCTAATTCCACCGGGGTATTGTAAGATGCTCGAGCGAAGAACACTTCGCTTTTCCAAATTCAATCCCAGTATCGTCCAACACTGTTCGCCGCCCATTTCCCATTCTTCAGGCCGGGCCGTTCCCACGACGACGATTGATCATCTTGGTGGGCGCCTAATAGACGCTTGGATGATAGCGAGCCAAACCAATGGATTCGTTTAAGGCAGGGTGAGTGCGGCCCTGAATCGGGAAAAATCGGTGAACATCCGTTTGGCATGCAACCCGCTGCCATTGTTGCGCAAATGTATAAGAGAGCTCTCCCTTATTCACGCTGCAAAGTCACGTGGCCTCGGTCGGACCGGCCCAGCAGCCTCGCGCGTCCGCCGTGCGGCGCCTCACCCGGCCGCCAGCTTCACCACCCGGTTGTTGCCAACGTCGCTGACGTAGAGGTTGCCGGCGGCATCCACCGCCACATCGCCGGGGTTGCTGAGCCCGGCGTAGGGTGGAACGGCCTCGGAGACGGTCGATGCCCGGCCCGCTGCCAGCTTCAGCACCCGATTGTTGGAATATTCGCTGACGTAGACGTTGCCGGTGGCATCCACCGCCACACCGTAGGGACTGATAATGGAGGACGGCAGCGCAGTCGCGGTAGTGGAGTCCGCCGCCAGCTTCAGCAGCCGATTGCTGGAATAGTCGGTGACGTACAGGTTGCCGGCGGCATCTACCGCCACACCCTTGGGCCAGTTGAGGTCGGTGAACGACAACGCTTCCTGGGTGCTGGAGTCCGCCGCCAGCTTCACCACCCGATGGTTGAAAGTGTCGGTGACGTACACGTTGCCGGCGGTGTCCACCGCCAGATCGCTGGGGTTGGTGAGGCCGGTGAACGGCAGCACAGTCTGGGTGCTGGAGTCCGCCGCCAGCTTCACCACCCGATGGTTGAAAGTGTCGGTGACGAACAGGTTGCCGGCGGTGTCCACCGCCACATCGCTGGGGTTGGTGAGGCCGGTGAACGGCAGCACAGTCTGGGTGTTCGAGCCCGCTGCCAGCTTCACCACCCGGTTGTTGCCACGGTCAACGACGTAGACGTTGCCGGTGGCATCCACCGCCACACTCTCGGGGTGGTTGAGGCCGGTGAACGGCAGCGTGACTTGAGAACGGGCGTGCGATGTGGTCTGGAGGGCGACCCAATTCCGTTGCTGTTGGAGGGTGTAGGCCACGGCGACCTGGGCCACCGTAAACGCCGCGACCACGATCGCCAAGAGGACAGTCGGGATCACGATGGCCCGTCGGCGCCACCACGGGCGCCGTGGCGGGGTGCGGGTATCGGACGGCGAGTTTTCGGCGGGTCGAGCTTGGTCCCGCGACTCGACGTCGCGATAAAGCCCGAGCAGTGTGCTCTCCACGGGGTCACCATACGCAGTGAGCCACTCCACCCGCACGCGAATCAGTCAAGTGCTTAATTTTTTGGCGGCACTCATCGGCTCCACAGCTATCCCTCCCCGCCGACGGCCTCGCCCGATGCAGCGACTCAGCGCCGCCAGCTTTTTGGGAAGCCGTTGAACGGCTTCCTGCGATGCTGGCAGCGGTGATGGCGGTTAGGACTCTGTGGTTCGCACCGCTGTGGGCAGCAGCTGTTGGCAGCAGGATGTGAGCCTTCAACCAGGTGCAACGACGACGGCCGTGACAGTTGCGTTACGGCGCGTCGAAATCGTCATGCGATCTCTGCCAAAGACCGGCGCGCAACGCGCAAGGGAATTACATTAACGCCCATGACCGTGCTGTGTCGTCCGGCAGTCTCGGTGGTGGCGCCTTGCTTCGACGAGGAGGATGTGCTGCCGCTGTTTCTGAGCCGGGTTGGGGGTGTGCTGGACTCGCTGGGCGCGACCAGTGAGTTGGTCCTGGTCGATGACGGTTCGAGCGACCGGACCTGGGAAATCATCGAGAAGGCGGCGGTCGAGGATCCGCGTGTCGTGGGCGTGCGGTTGATGCGCAACCATGGGCATCAGCTCGCGCTCACCGCGGGGCTCAGCGTGTGCCGCGGCGAGCGTGTGCTGATCATCGACGCCGACCTGCAGGATCCGCCCGAGCTGTTGCCCGACATGATGGCATTGATGGACGATGGCGCCGACGTCGTCTATGGACAGCGCCGCCGGCGTTCAGGTGACGGCATGCTGAAGCGCTCAACTGCGGCACTCTTCTACCGCCTGATTGGCCGTATGACGGATGTTGATATCCCTTGCGACACGGGCGATTTCCGCTTGATCACGCGTCGCGTGCTGGATCTGCTGGTCGCCATGCCCGAACACCACCGGTTCGTGCGCGGAATGGTGTCATGGATCGGCGGCAAGCAGGTGCCGCTGGTCTACGACCGTGACCGCGCGAGCGGCGGGCGAGAGCAAGTACCCATTCACCAAGATGTTGCGTTTTGCCGCTGACGCCATCACCTCCTTCTCGATGGTGCCGCTTAGGCTGTCGGTGATACTCGGCTGGGTCATGGCGGCCATTGGTTTTGCCGCGGCTATCAACTCGATCCGGGGCGCGATTCTCGGCCAGACGGTTCCCGGCTGGAGTTCGCTGATGGCCGCGATCGGCCTGCTGACGGGTGTGCAGTTTCTGATGCTCGGCATCATCGGCGCCTATCTGGGCCGGCTGTATGACCAGAGCAAGGGCAGGCCGCTGTTCCTAATCCGCGACATCGTGGGAGGCCCGAACAGATCGGTTGCAGTTGAAGAGCCAGCCAGCGCGCCGGTTTCCCCGCCGGCCCACCTGTCCGCTTAGCCGGGCTGCCGATGACCCTCGACGCCTTTGCGGGCGACGACGCCCAGATCCGCCCGCCAGCAGGGATGAGCGGCGCTCCCGGTCCGCTGTTTCGATTGGTCCGAGACCAGCGGGTGGCCTTCCTCATCGTCGGCGGGATGAACACCGCAATCGGAACGGTCTGGTTCGTGTTGTTGCTGTGGCTCTTTCCGCACGGAGCCACCGGATATCTGGGCGCTCTGGCCTGCGCACATATTGCTGCCGTGCTGTGCGCGTTCGTCCTCTACCGCAGGTTCGTATTCCGGGTGACCGGTCACGTATTGCGCGATTTGGCTCGGTTTGAGCTGGTCAACCTCTCCACACTGGGCTTCAATTTCGCCGCGTTGCCGCTGCTGGTGGAGGTGTTCGGCTGGCCGGTGCTGCCGTCTCAGCTGGTCGTCGCTGGCGTGACCGTCATGTACAGCTGGTTCGCTCATCGAGGCTTCTCGTTCCGCCGTAGCCCCGCCGAGCTCGGGCTGGCGGAGCAACAGCGAGCCTAATCGTGACGCCACGGGTATCGGTTGTCGTTCCGGCATACAACAGCGTTGCCTTCATCGACGCCACGATGCGCTCGATTCTGGGGCAGACTTTCACCGATTTCGAGTTGGTGGTTTCCGATCACAGCTCCACCGACGGCACCTGGGAAGCGCTGCAAGCAATTCACCGCTGATCCCCGGGTTCGCTTGAGCCGGTTGGCTTCTGGCGGGGGAGCGCCGGCGAATTGGAATGCTGTCACCGACCTCGCGACCGGCGAGTTCATCAAGCTGGTCTGCGGTGATGATCTCCTCTCGCCGGACAGCCTGGCAGAGCAGGTGGCGGCATTGGAAGCGCACCCGGCGGCGGTGATGGCCGCCAGTCCGAGGGACGTCATCGATGCCGGGGGAACGCCGGTGCTGCGCAACCGCGGGCTGGCTGGACTGCGCGGTGAAGTCGATGGCACCGAGGCCATCCGCCGGACCGTGCTGGCCGGCACGAACATCTTCGGCGAGCCGGCGTCGGTGTTGTTCAGACGCGCGGCGTTGGTCGATGCGGGTGGTTGGGACGCGTCGGTTCCCCTATCTCATCGACCAGGCGACGTACTGCGCGGTGCTGCTTCAGGGAAATCTTGTCGCGGTGCCCCGCGCACTTGCCTCGTTCCGGGTCAGCCAATCTCAATGGAGTGTGCGGCTGGTGCGCGCACAGGCCGAGCAGACCATCGGCTTCAGCCGCGAGCTCGCCGCGGCGCATCCCGGGCTTCTGGGTCCGCGCCACCTGCTGGTCGGCAGCTTGAGGGCCCGTGCCAACGCCTACGGCCGGCGCGCCGTGTACCGCTGGCTTGGCAGGCGCATGCGGACTTCAGTGCCCACGATGGCTGCACGCCCTCCGAGCGAAGGGCGCCGTTGAGGGACGGGCATATCTCCAGGCGCTGCGGATCGTAAACACTTGCTGGCGTTGGCGTTGCACGTTGGGACCACAGCCTGCACGTCGGGAACCACATCGATACGCGGATCTAGGTCGAGAGCATGGGATTTGGGTTACACTGCCGGGCGGCTGAGCCTAGGGGCGAAAAGGGTCCTACTTCAATTGGTAGGGGAGATGCGTGTGAAGCGACCGATCGAGATGCTCGGACGGTGCGGTCTCGGCGGTCCGAGATCAAATCTCGGCCGTCGCCAACCAGTCCGAGCGCACCCTCCTGCTCCGCACCGTGTTACTGGTTTCAGCGGTTTCTGCGGTGGTCGGCTATGTGCTCACCCAGTACTACTCGGTCGACGTGCTTTCCTCGCTGGTTTCCAACCCGGAGGACTGCATCATCAATTGGGGCCCGCACATCGGTGGGCACTGCTTCAGTGACTACAACCTTACGGTGAGCTGGGGAATGCGGCCCAACCCCTGGGCGCCCTACCCGCTGTTCTGGCCGCCGGATTACCAGCCGGCTCACTCTAATTACCCCGCGGCCTCGATGTTGCCGCAGTTGATCTTCGGCCTTTTAGCCAAATGGCTGAGCGCCCCGCAACTGGGTCTGTTGGGTTACCTGCTCGTGCTCACGATCGCGGTCCTTACCCCGGCCGTGTGGGCGGCTCGGGGTTCAACTGGTGTTGAACGGACAGTGGTTTTCGTAGCCTGTGGCGCGGTGGCCATTCCGGCCTGGATGGTTCTCGATCGGGCCAACTCGGTGGCGCTGTTGGCGCCTGTCGGGCTGGTTTTCCTGGTGGCGCTGCGCCGACAGCGGTGGGGCCTTGTCGCGATCATGGTGGTCCTCGCAACGCTGATAAAACCGCAGTTCGTCGTGCTAGCTGTGGTGTTGTTCGCGGCCCGGCAATGGCGGATGGGCGGGGTCGCCGTCGCCGGAGCAGTGACGTCCAGTCTCGCGGCGTATCTACTGTGGCCGCGCGACTTTCCGGCCACAATCGCCCAATCGATGCACAACACGCTGAACTACGGTTCTCCTCAACAGGCTCTTGGGTTCCGCAACGTGGCATTCGGCAGAGCGCTCCTCCTGATTCCAGATGGGATCAAGGCCGCCCAAACGGGCGGCAAGATACCCGACGGTTTCCTTGCCGGTCCGCGAACGCTGGCGGGATATGTCGTCCTGGTCGTCATCGTCGTCTCCGTGGTGGCTCTGGGGCGGCGCATCCCCCCTGCCCTGGCGGGCATCGTGCTGCTGGCGAGTGCCTCACTTTTTCCCGCTGTGGTCTATCACTACTACCTGGTATTCGTTTTGCCGATCGCAGCGCTACTTGTCCGAGACCCCGAGGGTCCGCCTGGCGCAGGGATTTTCGACCGGCTTGCGACCTACGGGGGTCGCCGTCGTGCAGTCGGCAGCTGCGTAAGCTTGGCCGTAGCGCTTAGCATCAGTCAGGTCGCCCTCCCGGGCCGGCCGCTCCTCGAATCGGTCTACGGACAAGTTTTGGGACAGCCAGGAGTCGTCGGGGTAATCGGTACCCGGCCGCTCGTTGTCAGCACGGTGTTTCTGGTGCCGATCGCGTGGTTGGTCGCGTGCACGGTGATCGTCGTCTCTTACGCGCGGAGACCGGCTTCTTGCGATAGCACTGACCGAGGGCAGACGCAGGAGGGTCCGCCGGACAGTGCCGTCAGTACGTCTTCATGCACGTCTGCAGCCGGAGTCCTCACACAGGGGGCCGGCGTAACCTGGCGAAACTTCCCGTGAGAAGGGCCTTGTAGCCCTGCCCGCGCAGGTAATTGGCTCGCGTTCGTTTGATAAACCACAAACCTTTCCCAAACGCGCAATGGCGTTCCGGGATCCTCGATACAATCTCGTCCTACGGCGCGTGTTGCTGGGGCAGGCCTAGTAGGGCCGTTGCCGTCGATTCGGGGGATGCCGTGTCGTTTATGTTCGTGAATCCGGATCTAGTGGCGGCCGCGGCCCCGCATTTGGCGAATATCGGTGCGACGATCAGCGACGCCAACGCCGCCGCGGCGGCCTCGACCACGGAATTGGTGCCCGCCGCCGAGGATGAGATATCGGCGGCAATCGCGGGGCTGTTCGGTACCTACGCCCGGGACTATCACGCCCTCGCGGCGCAGGCTGCGGCGTTTCACGACCGGTTTGTGCAGGCCGTAAACGCCGGTGCCGGATCGTATGTGGCCGCTGAGGGCGCTAACGCGGGCGCCCTGTTGCAGACCGCCCAGCAGGATCTGCTGGGGGTGGTGAACGCGCCCGCCGAGGCGCTGCTGGGGCGCCCGCTGATCGCTACCGGCACCGGCACGCCTGTCGCCGCTCAACCATAGATGATAGATGCGGCTGGAGGGATTCCAGAAAATGTCTACCCGTTCGGTGGCGTCAAGCAACTGACCTTCAACGCAGTCCGTCAGACGTGGGCCTTCAGGTCTTGGACACCACGATCCAGCAGCAGCTTGCGCAAGGCAACACGGTCAACGTTTTCGGCTACTCCCAAGGCGCGGTCGTCGCGTCGCTGGAAATGGCGAAGCTCCAAGCGGAGGGCGTGCCGGGTGGGCCGAATTCGCCGGTTAGCTTCATGATAATCGGCGATCCGATGAACCCCAATGGCGGGTTTTACGAGCGATTCGCGGGTCTGCAGCTGCCGAGTCTGGGAATGACCTTCTACGGCGCGACACCCTCCAATGCTTACCCGACCAAGATTTACACGATCGAATACGACAGCTACGCCGACTTCCCGCAGTACCCCCTCGACATCTTTTCCGACCTCAACGTCGTTGCGAGCACGAACCACTTCTACTACCACATTCTCACACCGCAGCAGCTGAATTCTGGGCCATTCAGTTGCCGACGTCGGGGCCGACCACGACCACCTACTACATAATTCCCGCCACCAGCCTGCCGCTGTTGAATCCGATCCGGGGCATCCCGATCATCGGGAACCCCGTCGCCGACCTGTTGCAGCCGGACCTGACGTATCTGGTGAACCTGGGCTACGGCGACCCGCGCTATGGCTGGTCAACCGGGCCGGCCAACGTGCCCACGCCGGCCGGGCTATTCCCGCCCCTCAGTTCCTTCGAAATGCTGCCCGGGCTGTTGGCAAGCGGAGCTCAGCAGGGCTTCCACGACTTCGTCGGCGATTTCACCGGTACCGGACCGAACCCGGTAACGCTGCCGACAGCTCAGTTCGGTGACCTCACTGCTACAGAATCCGTCGTCGCTGATCAGTTCGCTGACCTCACTTTATTCCGGCGGCGGCGAGCGGGACGAGCGCGGCGACCAGCCCCCTCTCGTCGATCGCCTCACTGTTGACGAAGGTGCCGACAGCTCTTATCTGACCCCGCGGCTCTAGAATCCGCACTCCTTCACCTCCCTAACGCGATCTCTCAGGTGGTGGCTTACCCCTACACCGTTCTTCTTCCGACGGTAGACATCCTCAATGCCGCCGTGATCAGTATTCCGTCCTATGACGTCACCCTGTTCCTCAACGGGATCTTGCAAGCGGTCAACGGTCAGCCTCTGATGGGACTTGTGAATGCGGTCGGCCAGCCGATCGCATCCGACGTAGCGCTGTACCTATGGCTAGCGAGCTTGGAATCGGCGATCATTGACGAATCCGACGGAGGCCGCGGGGCCTACCAGCGGGTTCGCTCTGGAATAGGCTAGTGGTCGGTCAGAAAACGGTATAGTCCGTGCTTGCGTATGAGATAACGCGTCGCGTGATTCTTCCATTTATGACGATTTTTGCCCCTGACATCAATGTGGTGATGAACCACCCTGATGCTGGGATCGAACTGCCGCTTGACGCCCCTCTTTTCTAAGCGGATTGACAGGTCCTGAATCTCTTGCTCGCGTAGCGCCGGGTCAAACCCGCCGATCGACCTGAATATCGTGGAATAAACAAGCATATTTCCTTCATGGACCCAGTAAGCGGGTGATGGAGCCGGAGGCTCCAGGGTGTTGGGCCAATCCCTGATGGCTGGCGCGACCGCCCGTCGAAGAGCGCCGGCGAGCCGCGGCTTTTCCCTCAATCGCTCGATCGAGAACTGTAAAAACCCCGTGCCATTGCCCCACAGCGAGAGCACGGCACCATGGTTGCACCATTCCTGACGGCCATCGGCCAGGGTGACCAACCCGCCGATCATGCCGACTCCTCGATCGGCATAGCGTCCGGCAACCTCCCGCGCAACGGCGGGGGCGTCGGCGGTTTCCAAGTCCATATCGGCGTCGATGAAGTGGATCAGCGCCCCGTCTGGAACGTGGTCGATGATCTGATTGCGATTGGCTCCCGCGCCCCGATTTTGCGGGCTCCGTGCGAATTTCACGTCGTCGCCGAACTCGCTTACCACGTCTGCGCTGTGGTCGGTCGAGGCGTCATCGAGCACGAAGACCGCATCGTAGTGCTGCGCCAGTACTTGTGGGAGCAGCCTGCGCAAGTTCTCGCCCATGTTGTAGTTCGGAATGGCCGCAACGACCGGTAATTCCTTGGGCATGGTCCTCGCTGGGTATTGAAGTAGCAGGCAGGACCTACATTAGAGGCCGACGTCAGGTCTGTCGCCGGATGTGACGAAACTGGTTTCTGAGACTGGCCCATGCCAAGCGCTGCGTTGCGGGGAAGGTCGCAAATGCGCAGGTCGCATCCGATCATCGAATCCCACACTGGGACAACGTGATTACCAGCTGTCTGCGCAGCGTCATCGCGAGGGGACCACCGGATCCCCGGGCGGCCTGTAGTTTTGCAGGTACGATTTGGGTTGCAGAAACGCCGGCCGTGGAATTCTGAGGTCCGGCCTGAGTGCCGCGGGCCCGAAGGATGCCCAAAGAGTTGAGGCCGGGGACTTCGACGGGCGAATGGCGAAGTCGTGGTGCAGGCGAGAACTGTATGGTAGAGCTGGTCCGAAAAGCCGGTTATCAGAATGGTTTTCACCATTCTCGACCTGATAGACGGCGCCCGGGAACGGCAGCGGCTCAAGAATACGCCCGTGTTTCCGCCACCAGTCAAACGCCCACCCGTGTTCCAGCACGTGTTCGAGTCGCTCACCGAAGGCCTCGGCAATCTCCTGCTGCGTGGCCGAGACGGTCAGATGGGGCGGAACGTCATACGCCTCGAACGGGATGATGAACGATGTCCCGCAGAAGCGGTAGAACTGCCTCAGCCGCTTGTAAGCGTTCCTCCTGCGCGAGTACATCAACCCACGTTTGACCACCCACCCGTCGCGGCCCGGGCGAGCGTGAACAAAAGCCGCAAGCTCTCGGTGGACGAAGTCGTCGGCGTCCACGAACATCACGTATTCCGGCCCGAAGTCGCGTGCGGCGATGAGACCGACACCATTCTTGGTGCCCTTGTCCCAGATCACTGACGCCGGACCGGTGCGAGGACCTTTGAGGTCGGAGGGAGGCGGGAAGTCGACTTCGACGAAGACGGTGCGCTCCGGCAGTGAGAACGTCGGCCGGCGATTGCCGACGATGATCACTACGTAGTCGTCGCACGATTGTTGAGTGAGCGACGCCAGGGTGTCTTGTAGCAGCGCTTCGACACGACCGTAGTCTGCGGCGTTCTGTGGGTGACGCAAGGTCGTGATGAACGCCAGCATCTCGTGTGCTCCTCCTAAAGTGCAGGCGGAACCGCCTTGACGACGATGTAGCCTAGTCGATAGACGCCTGAGCGGGGCCATTTTGGCCAAGGCCCGCGGCCGGAGGACGCAGGCCGCTGCTTGTCAAGTCATGTGTCTGAGGGACGGCGCGAAAAGACGAACAAGCGTTGCCCTTCCCAGTCTTGCTCTTGCACGAGTTCGAAGCCTCGTTCGCAGAAGAGCGACCGAAGCTCCTCTTCACGATAGTTGTTCATCCAACCGTGCCTCAGGCGGCCAATCGTCTCGAGGAGACCACGCGGCGAATGGCCCTTGGCTTTTGCGGGGGCATACGTGAGCACGCAGACCGTGACATATTTCGTCAACCAATCGAGCACGGACGGGACATCGCGCACATATTCGAGAACCCCGCTGAATACGGCGACGTCATACACATTCGGACCGAGGTCCGGAAGAGGTCGCTGATTCAGGTCACAAACGATCGTTCCCGGCCCACGGTCGATGACGTCAGACGGCACGTAGGTACACGATGGGTCGAGATACCGCTCAAGGATGCGCTTGCCGGCCCCGAATTCAATGACACGACTATTGTTCGGCACAAGCGCCGCGAGCTGTTTGTTCCGAGATTCCCAAGACGCGTAAAGATTGCGGGGATCGGCCCACCGCTTGCGATCAGTCCTCTTGAAGAGGGTGGTAATTACCCTCAACATGGCCTAGCGACCCTGGCTGATCGAAATGTCACCCACCCCTGTTGAATCGTGGACCTCTAGAACGAGCGATACCACGCAATATCGCGCTTATCCTCCGCGGTCTTCTTGAGGGCGACCATCGACGGAAACCTCATCATGCTGTAGACGTAGTCGTAGAGCCAGTGCGGGAGCAGCGGAGCGATCGGCCGAAGGACGCTCCCGACAAGGGGCCGAAGCCGGAAGAGGAGATTTGACGCCTTCGAACCCGCGACGATCTCGAAGCACGGAAGCTTGGCATAGTAGGAGACCGCCCTGGCGACGCTGCGCCAATCGCAGTCGTCTAGGACGATGTATCCTCCGACCTTGATGAGCCGGCTCGCGTAGAAGAAGTCCACCATCGTGTGGTCGAAATCGTGAAAGCCGTCGAGGAAGACCAGGTCGAATGGTTCGACATTCGCCTGGACCAGGCTGGGTAGCTTCAGCTCCGAAGACGTTTCCGAAAACTCGAAGAAGTCCACGCCGGCGCGCTGAAGGTTCGCTAGACCTACCCCCTTCCAGGCGCTGTTCTCATACGGGTCGAGGATGAGGTGGAATGCCCCCGGCCTACCCGCCGTCGCGCCAGTTATATGCAGCGACGCCAAGCCCCAGGCGCAACCGACCTCCAGGGTCCGGACAATTTCGGGACGATTGGCGACAAACTCCGTCAGGAACGTTCCCTCGGAGGCATCGATGGATGTGGGAAACAACGGATATGTTTCGCCGGTTCCATCGGTTACCGTGCGCTCTCTGTAGATCTGGTCAATGATCGCCTGTGTCACCCGAACACCACCTCTGCTCCCTTGCAGTATCGAGGTCTGCGCCAGCATAGCCCTAACCGGTGCGGCCTTCGTGGCCTTTCCCCGTTATGGATGGGAACGTCTCGGCTTCCATGCGTCCAGTCCCAGAATGCGTCCATCTGACCGTTGACCTGGGTATCTACCCGCACGCGCTGCTAGCAACCTCCAAGTCCGAGTTGACGTCTGAGGTCGGCGTACTCGGCCACGAGTCGTTGTTGAAGACCTGCGACGGCGGCACGTGTCTTCGTCCTGATGTTCGACGAATCCGCAAGCGCTTCGGCGACCCGGTCCACTACGGCGACGCCGCTCAGCTTGTCAGTACGAATGAGAGACCGTTCATCGTCAATGGAAAGCGCGAAGTCTCTACATTTCGGTTGATACTCGAGCGAAACGACAGGTGTGTCGGAAACCGAGGCCAAGATCCCCGCGTGAAGCCGGCTGACGATGGCAACAGAACAACGAGCAAGTTCCCGTGCCGCTGCGCCTGCGTCGGCCGGGAACACAACGTCCGCGGCGATATCCTTAAGCGCCACTTCGGTCCATCGTTTGTCTTCCGGATTCATCAATATCCCGACGAACCGATAGCCTTGCGACGACAGTTGCTTCACCGCGACCGACATCTCGTTAGCCAACTTCGCTGGATCGTGTCCCCAAAGGTCGTCGCCAAAACCGAGATTCACCCCTATTAGGCCATCTTCTGGAACTACGTCGGGTCGCGGGAGAAGAAGTGCTGGGTCGCCGGATACCTCCACACTTAGCCCGATGCCCGACAGCAGTTCAGCGCTTCGGGGACCGCGCACAGACACAGTGTGAAACTCTGAAAGTATTGGCGCCCATCGCTTCAGCTCGTCTTTTTCCGAGCCGCTATTGCGACCGAGGAAGACGGGGTCTTCAACGCCAACACCGATCGCGTAGCTTCCTTTGTTTTTAGTCAGCGCCATGCCGCGATTGATCAGCCGCCTCCAGAAGCGCCTGCCAACGAGCGTGCCGCCACCCAGCACTTGGGTGCTGCGCCGCAGTGAGCGATTCAAACCTGTTGCAGTCGCACGGATCATCTCGTGTGGAAAGCATGGCATATCGACAATGGTCGCTCCCGGAAGCTGGGACCGGACAACGTCGTAGATCGCGTCATCGCCCAGGTTGTTCCTACCGTGCCAGCCAAGATAAGCGACCAAAGGACTCTCTATGCGCATCACTTCGCGGCCTGACTGCGGTCGGGACAGCGGTCGCCGCGAGCAACATCTCGCTGCCGCACAATTGTTTCGATCGCTTTACCGATGACGTCGGCTCGATCATGCATCCGAATGACGACCGTCATCACGTCTCGATCGGTTGCGGGGCTGAGGCTCATGTGGAGGCTTTCTGGCGGTTGCGACGGATGGTCTCGAGCTGCGCCTCGACCATTGTGGATTCTCGCAGGATGTTGACGGGCAAAGCGCCTTTCGGTTGGCACGGTAGGCCTGGCGACATCAATCGATCCAGTTTAGAAGGCGCTCTGCGGGCCAGCGTCGCATAGGTCCGTTAGTCGAGCAGACCGTACTGTCCCAGCAGTTGAGCGTAATCAGCTCACCCGCGCTCGCCCACACCACCGCCCTCACCTGTCGGACATGCCGCAGAGCCCTCATCACCGCGGCAGCAGTCGCGGCGACCGTTCCCGCGTCGAGACGGATCGGCGGCGCGAGACCCACGGGCGCCAGTTCGCCACTTACGCCGCGGGTCACGTCGCAGCAGAGTAACATCCCCACAGATGTGGATCTACGTGTTGTACATGGGATTCGCGCTGGCGCTTGACCCCTTCCGTCTGGGAGTTGCCCTGGTCTTGACATCCCGGCGGCGCCCCATGCTGAACCTGTTCGCTTTCTGGCTGGGCGGCATGGCGGCGGGTATCGGCCTTGCAATGTTCGCACTTTTACTGTTGCGCGACTTCACGCAGGCGGCTGTTCAGAACGCGATGGCTGTCATCGATCATGTGAGGTCCACGGTCGCGATCATCACGGGCGGGCGTTTTCAGATCACCGTTGGCGTGCTCATGCTGCTGGCCGTAGTCATCCTCAGGGCACGCGAGCGGGCACGCGTAGAGGAACAAGTAGCTGTAGGCAGCGGCGGTGTCTCGGATGTGGTGCGCCAGCCGCGCGGACCGGGGGCCATCTTCGCGTGGTTCGCCGCCCGCACGCACGACATGCTGAGGTCCGACTTTATCTGGCCAGTGTTTGTGGCCGGCGCCGCGTCGGCGATTCCTCCCATCGATGGTGTGGCGATGCTGGCCGTGATCATGGCGTCGAGAGCTGATCTCGGCACTCAGTTCAGTGCATTCGTCGCGTTCATCCTCCTAATGCTGTTAATCGTCGAGATTCCGCTGGTGGGTTATATTGTCTGGCCGGAAAAGACTGTAGAGCTGGTGCAGCAGGTCCAAAACTGGATACAGGCTCACCTTCGGCAGATTCTGCACACATTATTGGCTATGGGTGGGATCACCGCGGTGGTCCAAGGAGTGGCTAGTCTCTGAGCCGTCCTCCCGGTGGCGTGATGGAACGCTTCGGCAGGTCAATCGAAGTAATCAGCAGCTCATGGTGACTACCCGTGAATTTCGGCAGTCAGACCGAATTCGGCCAGCGTGCGTGCCGTGTCCTCGCGCAGCGCTTCTTGCGAGTTTGTCCGGCCGGCAAGGTATGCGTTGATACACATCCAGAATTTTCTGTTGTCCCGCCCCGAAACCAGAAACAGCTGGCCGCCCATGCGTTCGAGGGTGCGCTTGCTGATGCCGGGCTCGATCAATCGCCCGGACGCGTAGTCGGCTTCGCTGCCATCCGGGCGGTTCACCGCCGGATCGAGCTCACCGACATTGGAGCAACCGATCGGAAAGGCGGCGGCACCCAATCCCATTCCCGCTGCCCTGCGCGCCAGCCACTTGGGAGTCATCGACGTCAGCGGCAGCGGCGCTAACAACTCCGCGGTGATCTCCGCCAGATCGGCGAATGTTTGCTTGAACTTGAGACGAACTTCCTCCAGGTTCGACGACAAGTGCGTCGGGTCGACGGAAACGGTGGGGAACACCAGGGCGTTGCCTCGCGTATCGTCCTCGGTGCGTTCGCTAATCGGAAACGACAAGGTGACCGTTCCGTCGGCGCAAACGCGCCCCATTCGCACGCCGAGTCTTCCCGCGAATCCAGCGAATAATGTAAACCAATTTCCGCCAATGCTTTTCGCGCACGCATCCCATTCCGCCACGTCGACGTAAACGGTCAGGGTGGGCACCACGGCAGGCTTATCGTCGCCGGCCACCCGCGCCGAAGGTGGCGCTGAACCGATCGATGCGGCGACCTCCTTGCGGTTTTTTCGAGCCACCCGCGCGGTCGCCCGCAGCGCTCGTGCCAGCTCCGGTGTCGAAGCGATGGTTTGCCGGGCGTCCTCGAGCACAGCCCGTCTGCGCGTGCGCGAATGCGGATATGGATACCCCAGATGGCGGGTCCTTCCGTTGGCAGCGTCGGTGATCGCCTGCAAGATCCCGAGCCCGTCGACAAGGGTGTGCGAAGTCACCAGGCTGATCGCGGTACCACCGTCCTGAAGCGGCAGCACTCCAAGATGAAAGCTGGGTCCGCACTCCGGATCCAGCGGTAGGCACGCTCGCTCAAGAAGCCATGCGCTCACCTCCGCGCGCGGACGCGGGGTTTCGGCGACGTCGACGTCCTCGGGCCCCCGGTAGACAACCCATCGATCACGTGCGAAAGGCAACGGAGACCGTTCGACCCGCCGACCCAACAACCCGTATCCAAGGTTTCGGTGGAAACGGCGCAAACCTTCGATATTTACCGGGCGGTTGTATATCCAGTTGAACTGAACGAGCGCCCCATAGCCAAGCGCCCGCAGACCGAGAAACGATACTTGGTCCATGTGTGCGAGTCGATTGTCCACCGCGTACACGGTAGTTGATTTGCGCTGCATGGCGCGGCGCTTTGCCGCCGGCGCGGGCGCCGGGCGCGACGACGAGTTGGTACCGTCACACCTCGCCGTTCCTGGTCAGAAACGCTTCCGACGAAGGTAACCTGATGTCCGTGGTCGAGTCCTCAATTCCTGCAGTGCTGCGCGAACGCGCCAGCCTGCAGCCCAACGACCCGGCGTTCACGTACGTCGATTACGACCAGGAGTGGGACGGCGTCGCAACCACGCTGACCTGGTCGCAGCTGTATCGGCGAGTGCTGAACCTCGGCGAGCAGCTCCGGCTCCAGGGGTCGACCGGTGATCGGGCACTGATGCTGGCGCCCCAGGGGCTCGATTATGTCGTTGGCTTTCTCGGCGCACTCCAGGCCGGACTCGTCGTGGTTCCGCTTTCGGTGCCCTATGGGGGCGCAAACGATGAGCGCACCATTTCGGTGCTGGCCGATACCTCGCCGGCCGTCGTCCTCACGACATCGGCCGCCATCGACAACGTCAACGGGGCCGTGCAGTCGCAGCAGGGCCAATCCGCACCATCAATCGTCGAAGTCGATCTGCTGGACCTGGATTCCCGACAGAGACCGGCCGGGCCGCGGCCTCGCGTGACGGGCAACGACCGCCCCGATTTCCTCTATTTGCAGTACACTTCGGGGTCCACGCGCACGCCGGCCGGTGTCATGGTCTCGAACAAGAATGTTTTCGCCAATTTCGAGCAGATCATGAGCGACTTCTTCCCGGCCGAGGGTGGGGTCGCCCCACCGGGCGCCACTGTGGTGTCCTGGTTGCCGTTCTACCACGACATGGGTCTGCTGATCGGAGCCGTCATGCCGATTCTGGCGGGCATGCGGACCGTCATATCGAGTCCCGCCGGATTCCTGCAGCGGCCCGCCCGATGGATGCAGATGCTGGCACACTACGGTTGCACCATTTCGGCGGGACCGAACTTCGCTTACGAGCTTGCGGTGCGCAAGACGTCCGACGACGACCTGGCGGGGCTCGATCTCGCGGGTGTGCACACGATTCTCAACGGCAGCGAGCGAGTGCAGCCCGCGACCCTTAAGCGGTTCACTGATCGGTTCGCCCCCTTCAACTTTGACCCCAGTGCGATACGGCCGTCGTATGGCATGGCTGAAGCAACGGTGTACATCGCGAGCCGTAAATTGGACGATCCGCCCGAGATGGTCCACTTCGACTCCGAAAAACTGCCGGCCGGTCAAGCGAACCGGTGTGCAACCGGAAGCGGCACACCGCTGGTCAGTTACGGTGACACGAAATCCGTGGCTGTTCGCATCGTCGACCCCGAGACCAACCGCGAGTGTCTGGAAGGGACGGTCGGCGAGATCTGGGTGCATGGCGACAACGTCGCGGCCGGCTACTGGCAGAAACCCGAAGAGACTCAGAACACCTTCGGTGCAAGGCTTCTCAACCCTTCGCAGGGCACACCCGAGTGTCCCTGGCTGAGAACCGGCGACTCGGGCTTTTTCTCCAACGGAGAGCTGTTCATAATCGGCCGGATCAAGGACCTCCTGATTGTCTACGGGCGCAACCACTCTCCCGACGACATCGAGGCGACGATCCAGGAGATCACCGCGGGCCGCTGCGCGGCGATAGCGGTTCCGGATAAGGGCATCGAGAAGCTGGTCGCGATCATCGAACTCAAGAAGCGAGGCGACTCGGAAGAGGAGGCGACCGACCGACTGCGGGTCGTGAAACGCGAAGTCACATCCGCAATTTCGAGGTCGCATGGGCTGAGCGTGGCCGACCTTGTCCTGGTATCGCCTGGCTCGATTCCTATCACCACGAGCGGCAAGATCAGGCGGTCACAGTGTGTCGAGCTGTACCGGCAGGACGAGTTCGTCCGGTTAGACGCTTAGGATCAGGGGTGTTCGCCGTTACCGTTGCTGGCCTGAGACGACAGGACGGTGCTGCCGAACAGCGGCAGCGGGTTACTGAGGTCATCCTCGACCGGTTGCTCGCTGTGCCCGTTGCCATTTCCATTTGAATGGCCGTTGCCGTTGGCTCCTACGAGGACGGGCTGAGACGACAAGACGTCGTGCCCGAACAGCGGTAGCGAGTGGCTGACACCAGGGTCGCTCTTCCGCTTGCCGTTGCCGTTGGTGAAGTCCGACGACTTCGGCGCCGAATCCCTCGGTTCGTCGGTCAGGGGGTCTGGCACGCCACTGAGGTCGAACAAGGGGAGCGAGTGCGCGAAACGTCGGGCGACGGGTCGTTTGCCGTTCGCGATCGGCGGGGAGTCCGACGCCGCCCGAGAAACCGGGGTGTGCGTGTTGCGGGGAGGGACGAGTTTCAGCCGGACCAGTAAGTCGTCGAATGTCGCCGGCCGTTCCCCCGTCTCTGCTAAAGAATCCCCGGGGGAAGGCGTGTGAGGCGGCAAGGTCTGACTCCGTGGTTGCGGAAGGACCTTCATCCGGACCAACCGGCCAGTCAAGTGATCCCGCTGGGACAGCTTCCACTGGTGGGAAAGGTAAACCTGATGCGGGCTCTTTCCTAGGTGCGAGGGCCACCAGTTTCTCTGGCCGATCATCGCGGCCAAGGCGGGCACTGTGATGGTGCGCACGATGAAGGTGTCGATCAGAATACCCATCCCGAGGATGAAACCGGCCTCGGCCATGGTGTAGATGCTGGCCGTCATCAGGCCGAACATCGAGGCGGCGAAGATGAGGCCGGCCGATGTGATCACGCCACCGGTCGTACCCACGGTACGGATGACACCGACGCGCACCCCGTGCGGCGACTCGTCGCGGATGCGCGAGATGAGCAGCATGTTGTAGTCCGCGCCGACCGCGACCAGCAGGATGAAGGACAATCCGGGAAGGCTCCAGTGCAGGTATTGGCCGAGGATTATTTGGAACACCAGGACGCCGAGGCCCATGGCCGACAAGTACGACAGCAGCACCGACCCGATGAGGTACAGCGGCGCGACGACCGCTCGCAACAGAGCGACCAGAATCACGAACACGATGAGGATGGTCGCGACCACGATGAAGTTGATGTCTTCGTTGTAAAAGTCGCGGGTGTCCTTGAGCGCCGACGGAATTCCCGCGACCGCTACGGAGGCGTCCACCAGCTCGGTATTCGGTTCGGCCGCTTGTGCTGCTTTGACGATCTTGTCGATCTGATCCATTGCCTCGGTCGTGAACGGGTTGAATGAGCTTTGGACGAAGTACTGCGCCGCGTGCCCGTCCGGCGAGAGGAAAATCTGGGCGCCCTTCTTGTACTCGTCCCTCGTCGTGATCTCTGGGGGAAGGTTGAAGCCCGACATGGAGGGCTTGTCGGCGTCGCGTTTCATCTCCAGCAGGAACGTCGACGCGTCATTGAGGCCGCTGCCCAGCACCCTGGTCTGATCGACCAGCACTTTCACACCGCCGGCGAGTAGGCGGCTGCCGTCCGCGAGGGCCTCGGTACCTTCTCGCGCGTGGTCCATCGTGGATTGCATGTTCTTGATGGTCGTCATGGCGGTGGAAGCCTCGGTCAGCGATTGCTGGATCTTGTCCAGCAGCTGGCCGACGGTCTGTGCCTGCTGGGCCCCATCGAGGTTCTTGGCAAAGGCCTTGATCAAGTTGAGGGTGCCGTTGTTGTTTGCCGCGACCATAGCCTCCAGCCCCGCCCGGGAGTTCACGCACTGCGGATCGGCGTTGCATTCCGGGCTGGCATCGAGGGCCGCCACCATTGGAGCGGCCCACACGGCAATGTTTCCAGCCTTGTCAGTCGAGGTATGGAGGCTCTCGCTGAGCGACTTGATCTGCCCGGTGATTGCGGCACCTGAGTTGAGAGCGGCGATAGTCTTATCGCCCCCCACCGCTTGCTCCGTCGCCGTCAGCGGCCCGACCACTCCGCTCAGGCCGGCAACGGCTGAGGCGACCTGATCCCGAAGTTGGGCCAGGGCGTCAGCCAACTGGTTGGAACCGTTCACCAAGTGGTCCAGGTCGTCCCCGTGGTTCATGATCTGGTTCGATGCATCGTCGAGTTTGCTCCCGACTTCGCCGGCTTGCCACGACACCTTCATCTGTTGCAGCGGCTCTCCATTGGGCCGAGTCAAGCCCCGCACCATCGTGATGCCGGGCACTTGGCTTATCCGGCTGGCCATCTGCTCGAGGTCGGCCAGGGCGGTCGGCGTCCGCAAGTCGTGAGATGAATGGATGAAGAAGATCATCGGGGTCAGCGCGTTCATCGGGAAATGGCGATTCATCGCCTCATATCCCTTGGAGCTTTCGACGTTATCCGGCATCGTCTTGAGATCGTCATAGTTGAAGCGCATTACGCTCGTGCAAGCGGCCAGGGTGATGAGGACGACCAGGCTGGCGACCAGATGGATGCGCGGCTTGCGTACCACGCGCGTTCCCGCACGGCGCCACATAAGAGTGGTCAGCTCGCGTCGGGGCTTGATCCAGCCACGTCGTCCGGTGAGCACCAGCAAGGCGGGCAGCAGCGTCAGCGCGGACAGCAAGGCCACGATGACCGAAATCGAGATAGCCGGACCGACGACCGAAAACACTTCGAGTTTGGTGAAGATCATCGCGAGGAAGGTGACCGCGACGGTGGCCGCCGACGCGGCGATCACCTTGCCGATCGACATCAACGCGTTCTTGACCGCTTGATCCGAATCCTGGCCGTGCCGAACATAATCGTGATATCGACTGATCAGAAACACCGCGTAATCGGTTCCCGCCCCGATCATCACCGCGGTCATCAGGACGATGGTCTGCATGTTGACGGCGAAGCCGAATTCGGATAGCCCGGACAACACCCCCTGCGAGGTCGCCAGGGACGCACCGATATTGAGCAGCGGCACGAACATGGTGACGACGTTTCGGTAGATGACGATAAGAATGAGCAACACGGCGCACACGGTGGCGATCTCGATGAAGTGCGCGTCTTCCTCGGCCATGGCGGTGGCGTCGACCACGGTGGCCGCCGGTCCGCTGACGTGGGCCGTCAGCGTGGTTCCCGCGGTGGTCTGTTTGAGGATGGCTTTGATCCGATGCATCGCCGCAACCGTTGAGGGCGAGACGGCCGCATCGGGGAAGGTGACCGGCAAGGTGATCGCCTTGCCGTCCTTGCTGGCGAGGATGTCCCGCATCTGCGGGTTGCTGAGGAAGTCCTGCACTCCCACTTTGTCCTGCGTGTCTTGCTGCAGCTTCTCGACCAGTTTTCGGTAGACGTCCTCGTCGGCGGGCGTCAGCCCCTTTTCATCGATCAGGATGATGAACCCTTGGGAGCCCCCGCCGGCTTTGGGAATCGGGCCGGCTTTGGTGTCCGCGCCGGCTTTGGGAGCCCCGCCGCCTTGCGGGGCCGCGCCGCCCGGAGAGGCCGCGCCGCCCGGGGAGGGCGCGCCGCCGGGGGAGGGCGCGGCGCCTTTGGACTCCACGGGGCCTTTGGACTCCACGGCGGGGGGCTGCAGCCAGGCCTCGGCCATCTGTTTGGCCAGGACCATCGTGGGCGCGTCGTCCGGCAGCGGCTTTTGGTCCCGCTTTGCGGCCTGCGCAGGAAGCGGCGGAAGCGTCAGCACCAGGGTGGCCGCGACCGCGATCCAGCCAGCGATGACCAACAAAGGCCACCGCACGACGACATCGCCGAGGCGGTCGAAGAACCCCCCAGGTTTGGCCGCCTCACCGGCGCCGGTGATCCGGCTTGACACGCATCAACCCTACAATCACGGGCCGATCCGCGTGCACTAATCACGATCTTGGTAACGACCGTGATCCCGCCGTAACCTTTACGGTAATCCGCAGGTCAGCCTACCTTCCGCGCCAGGACAAAGTGTTGAGCAAGGCACACTTGCGACGCTGCGGCCCGGGGATTTTTACCTCGCTGTTTCGTTCTGGCGCTATCTCGACCTCGCCCGCGACTTGTTCAAGGTCACGCGGTGAACGCCGCTCATTCGGCGATCTGGCGCCGCGGGCCGTGCAACACTCTCCGCATGGCCATCGGATACCGCCTGCAATCCAACCCGCTCGTCGGAAGGCTCACCACGAAATACCTGCTGCCGCTCGGCACCCGCCAGGTCGGCGATGAGGTGGTGTTTTTCAACTTCGGCTACGAGGAGGATCCGCCGATGGCGCTGCCGTTGGCGGCGACCGACGAGCCGAACAGGTATTGCATCCAGCTCTACCACGTGACCGCCTCGCAGGTTGATCTCGCCGGCAAGAAAGTGCTGGAGATCAGTTGCGGAGCCGGCGGGGGAGCCTCGTACATCATGCGCAACTTGGGCCCAGCCTCCTATACGGGGCTGGACCTGAATCCGGCCAGCATCGACAAGTGCCGTGACAGGCACCAGCTGCCGGGCCTGGACTTCGTGCAGGGCGATGCCGAGAACCTGCCTTTCCCCGACCAATCCTTCGACGCGGTGATCAATGTCGAAGCCTCCCACCAGTACCCGCACTTTCGGAGGTTCCTCACCGAAGTGGCACGCGTGCTTGGCCCGGGTGGCCACTTCCTGTACACCGATTCCCGCCGGGCTCCGGTCGATCGCCGAGTGGGAGGCGGCGCTGGCCGATGCCCCGTTTCGGAAGATTTCGGAAAGGTCCGTCGACGAAGAGGCCAAGCGCGGGCTGGCGGCCAATACGCGACGGACGCAGGAGCGGATCAGTGGCCGCTTGCCGGCGGTCATGAACTCCCTAATCCGTTACGGCGTGGACGTGTTGGACTGGGATTTGCGGCGTGCCGGAGGGTTTTCTTACCGGGTGTACTGCTTCGCCAAGGATTGATGCGGGCCCCCGGCGGGCGGAACCGAACGGCTAGGCTCCGTTCATGAAGTTTGCCCTGGCGAGCTACGGAACTCGCGGCGACATCGAGCCCTGCGCCGCCGTCGGCCTCGAGTTGCTGCGCCGCGGGCATGAAGTGCGAATGGCCGTCCCGAGCAACCTCGTTGGCTTTGTGGAGTCGGTAGGGCTCCCGGCGGTCCCTTACGGGCCGAACTTCGTGGAGCTGATGGAACCGGAGATCTTCCGCAAGGCGTGGCGGGTCCAGAATCCAATCACATTGCTGCGCAAGGCCATGGATCCCGTTACGAAGCCTTGGGCAGAGGTCAGCACGACGCTAGCGTCGCTGGCCGACGGGGCCGACCTGCTCTTGACGGGCATTCCTTACCAGGAGGTCGTCGCCAATGTCGCGGAGTATTACGACATCCCGTTTGCTGCGCTGCACACTTACCCGCAGCGGGCCAACGGCTACGTCGTTCCGATTCCGCCATTGCCCCTAACCCTGCCTTCGCCATTGGTCCGCTCGGGAATGACGGCGGCCGACTGGGTGTATTGGCGAATCACGAAGCAGGCGGAGGACGCGCAGCGCCGTGAACTAGGCCTGTCAAAGGCGAAACGACCTGCGCCGCAGCGGATCATGGAACGCGGATCGCTCGAGATTCAGACCTATGAAGAGTTCTGCTTTCCCGATGTGGCGGCGGAATGGGGCGGGCGGCGTCCCTTTGTCGGCGCGCTCACGATGGAGTTGACGACGGATGCCGACGACGAAATCGCGTCATGGATTTCCGCTGGAACACCGCCGATTTACTTCGGCTTCGGCAGCATGCCGGTCGAATTCCCCACCGACACTATCGCCATGATCGGCGAGGCCTGCGCGGAGTTGGGCGAGCGGGCGTTGCTTTGCTCCGGTGCGACTGATTTCACCGGTGCCCCGCATTTCGACCACGTGAAAGTAGTGGGCGCGCTCAACCATGCGGCCATCTTTCCCGCATGCCGCGCGGTCGTGCACCACGGTGGCGCGGGCACCACATCGGCTGGTCTGCGAGCGGGAATCCCCACATTGATTCTCTGGATCGCGTTTGATCAGCCGATTTGGGCGGACGTGGTCAAACGCCTGAAGGTGGGCACCTCCCGGCGTTTCTCGAGAGCCACCCGCGAATCGCTGGTCGCGGACCTCCGCCGCATTCTCGCTCCCGAATATGTCACCCGAGCCCGCGAGATCGCGAGCCGGATGACCAAACCGGCCGCAAGCGTTACCGCCGCTGCCGATCTGCTGGAAGATACCGTCCGCCGCGGGCGTTTTGGCTGACCGGCCGGCGAAGGAGCCGATCCTCAGACACCCACGCGGACGGTCTGCTCCAAAAGGTCGGCCGCCGCCGCAACGCTTGCGGCGGGTTTGGTCATTCGGGGGGCGATCTCGCGAGCTCGTGCCGCGCAGTCCGGCGCGAGGATTTTGCGCAGCCGCCGAACCAGCGATTTACGGGTGACGTTCGAAAGCCGCTTCGCGGAACCGACTTTCAGCCGTTTGACCTGAGTCGCCCAGATGAACTGATCGGCTACATCCCACAGGATCAACGTCGGCAGTCCGGCTCGCAGGCTTGCGGCCGTGGTACCGGCGCCACCATGGTGGACGGCTGCGCGGCACCTGGGCAAGGTCGCCGTGTAGTTGACCTCTCCGACGAGCTCCACATGGTCGGGATGGGGAATGGGCTCAGAGCCGGTAGCGCCGGAATAGATCAGACGCCCGCTCACCCAGCTCTGCGCAGGCCTCGGTGATCATCGCTACCGTGTCAGCGGGGGATTGGACGGGTGTGCTGCCAAAACCGAAGTAGATCGGTGGCGTTCCCGCGGCAATCCACGGCGCCAAATCGTGGTCGCCGTCCGCCCCCAATCCCAACGTCAGCGCGCCGACAAAGGGTCGCCGGCTGTTCCATTCCGCCGCCAGTCCCGGAAACAGCGCCTGGTCGTAGGCCTGGATTTCGAGCGATCCACGTTCGGCCATCCGTTGCGCCGCGGAAGCCGTTGCCCTCGGTAGGCCCAGTTCACGACGTTGCGCGTCCTCGTCCGGCTTGGTGATGTGTGCATACAGCCACCAGCCGGCTTTCAATGTCGTGCGGACCGCGGGCGCGGGCGACGGTAGGAAGGGAAGCCCAATTTGCCCGTTGACCCGCACCGGGAAGTGATGCAGTCCCGCTACCGGAATGTCGTAGTACTCCGCGACATTCGCCACGAGCCCGTGGTAGGTCTGGCCCGTCAACAGCAGGTCGGCCCCGTCGGCCAGTGACGTAAGCGTGCGGCTCATCTCCGCCCAGCCCTCGACGAAGAGCTCCCTGCCGGCGCGCACGAAGTTGACCGGATTCTGGATCCTGAAGGCGTTGTGCGTGAAATCCGCGACCGCGACTACTTGCTCTTCTGTGTCGGGGCCGTAGGCGACGGCGGAAAGCCCCGCCGACTCGACGAAGCCAACCAGGTTGGGCGGCACCGCCATTCGGACGTCGTGTCCCCGGCGTTGCAGCTCCACGCCAACCGTGGCGGAGGGCTCGACATCGCCGCGAGTTCCATGGGCGGCCAAGACAAACTTCATCGGCGCAACTCTCAGTCGCCGTCCGGGTAGGCGAGTGCTTCGATGCTTACCTGGCTACGCGAGAAGGTACCGCGGCGAAGTTGCCCGCGACTACCCGGTCAAACACCGACTTCATCGTTTCCGTAAAGCGTGTCACGGACTCTCGCGCAACCGGGTTGTTCGGGTACGACACCATGATCGAGACCTCGTCGAACAGGCGGAAAACCGTCGAGTACATGTACGCGGGACTCCTGCCGTCCATGAACGCGGTCGCATTGACGCCGTCCAACGCCTTGACAACGATGGCCGAAAGGGGAGGAAGACCCGCGTCCATGTAGCTCATCATGGTGAACTGGGGCCCATGTCTTTTCAGCCAAGGTGCCAATTCCAGGACGCGGTCGTATGGCACGTTCGCGACGTCCATGTTCTCGTCGAAGGAAGCCTGGGCGGCACGCGCGGTTTCCTCAAACGAGGTCGGATCGACCGGAACGGCGAACGGCACCACACCGGTAAACCAACCCACCGTCATGAAATCGGCCGGACACTTGCGCTTGTCGATGGGGGTGAGTCCGTAGTACGTTTCCGCGCCGGTCAACTCGTACTGAGCCAGCGCCACGCAGGCGAACAGACCACCGCTGAACCGGGCACCCGCCTGTTGGCAGAGGGCTTCGAACTGAGCGGTCTGGTCCGGGCCTAACAGCCGCTCGACACGGACGTCCCCGCCGCAGGGTATCGACTGGTCACCGAGCGGCAGCGGGAAATCCGGTAGCGTTCCGCCGTTGGCTTCGGCGAATTCGATCCATTTGCGTACCTCTGGCGACTCCAACGTCATGCCCGACACACATTGGCTTTCCCGCATGCAGAAATCGTCATAGCTGGCCGCCGGCGGCAGGGTGACGGGGGCTTTGCCCTCCCGGAGGGCGTTGTAGTTCATCACAATCTCTACATACAACCCGGCGATCAACATCGGGTCGCAGTGGAGATGGTCTACCACCGCATATAACGCGAAGCGGTCCTCGTACTGAATGATGCCGAACCTAAAGCAGTCCCACTGCAGCGGATCGGGCGTGGCCAGGACGTGGTCCTGCCATTCCTGCTGCGTCAGCACGCCATACTGTTTGGCGACAAACTGAATATCACGGGGGTTCTTGAGGGTGTGCCGGACGATGTTCTTTGCATCGTTGTATTCGAACCAGCTGTGGTACGTCGCGTGGCGGCGAAGGTGCGCGTTGATGACGTAGGTCATGGCGCGGATATCGCATTGGCCGGGAACGTCCCACGAGCCCATGACCGCTCGGGAATAGTCGAGCCCCCGCTCGCGGAACTCGACGAAGCCACGGAGGTGGCCGATCTGCATAGAGCTCGGCGGCACTGCAGTCACGGGTGCCTGACGGGCTTTCGCAGCGCAGCCGGGTGTCGGCTCCCAGGTTATGACTGATCCTGACCCCGGGTCCCAGTCGTACGCGTTGCCAACTCGCAGACTGTCGTGCTCAGAGCCTCCACCTATGAACACGTTTCCCTCCTTGTTACCGGCTAAGCAGTGCGGTCAACCTTGACGCAGGACCTATCTCACGCAGATGTCGTGGCGTTCTCCTCCTTAGGCGCCAGCTTCTCGAATAGGTAATCCGCCAAACCACGCACTGTGGTGATGTCGGCCGAGGTGATGCGCACCCCCGTTTGAGCCTCGATGTGGGTGCGCAATTCGAGATTGCCCAACGAGTCGAGGCCGTATTCGGAAAGCGGGTGGTCCGGATCGATGTTGCGACGCAGGATCAGGCCGATCTGCTCGGAGAGCAACCGCCGCAGCCGGGTTGGCCACTCGTCGAGCGCCAGGTCGGCCAGCTCGGCGCGCAGTTTGCTTGAACCCGAACGCTTTTCGCCCGCGGATTTGAACATTTCGAGGAACTTGCTTCGTTCCGCGAAGGACGCGATCCACGGTGTCCCGATGAGCGGGCTGTAGCCGGTGTACGCGCGGTCGTGGCGCAGCAGCGACTCGAACGCGTAGGCGCCCTCGTCGGGAGTGATCGCGGCCCCGGTGCCTTCGGCAAATCCTGCACCGCGGCCGATCTCACCCCAGGCGCCCCAGGCGATTGCCGTGGCCGGCAGGCCCTGCGCGCGCCGCCAGTGGGTGAAGGCGTCCAGCCAGCTGTTGGCCGCGGCGTAGGCGCCCTGGCCCGGCGAACCCAGCAGGGCGGCCGCCGAGGAGAACGAGCAGAACCAGTCCAGCGGCGCAGCTGCGGTGGCCTCGTGCAGGTTCCACGCGCCGTACACCTTGGGCGCCCAGTCACAGTCGATCAGCTCATCGGTGATGTTGGTCAAGGTGGCGTCCTCGACCACCGCCGCCGCGTGCAGCACACCACGCAACGGGAGCCCGGTGGCGGTCGCCGTCGCCACCAACCGCTGCGCGGTGTCGGCCTGGGCGATGTCGCCGCACTCCACTACCACATCGGAGCCGATCGAACGGACGAGTTCGATTGTCTCCAGGGCCTTTACCGTGGGCTCGGAACGAGAGCTGAGCACGATCCGGCCGGCGCCGGCGGCGGCCATCTTCTCGGCCAGGAACAGCCCCAGGCCGCCCAAACCGCCGGTGATGATGTAGGAGCCGTCGCGTCGGAAGACCGGCGCCTGCTCGGGCGGCAGCACCACGCTGCTGCGCCCGGCCGCAGGGATGTCGAGGATGAGCTTGCCGGTGTGTTCGGCCGCGCTCATCACGCGAATCGCGGTGGCGGCCTCGGCGAGCGGGTAGTGCGTGCTCTCGGGCATCGGTAGCACGCCCTCGTCGGTCAACCGGTACACCGTGCTCAGGATCTCGCTGACCTGCTGGGGGTGGCTGACCGACATCAACCCCAGGTCGACACCCCAGAACGCGAGGTTGCGACGGAAGGGGAAGAGTCCCAGCTTGGTGTCGCCGTAGATGTCGCGCTTGCCGATCTCGACAAACCGCCCGCCCAGCGCCAGCAGCTTGATCCCGGCGAGTTGTGCGGCGCCGGTCACGGAGTTGAGCACGATGTCCACGCCATAGCCGTCGGTGTCCGCGCGAATCTGGTCGGCGAACTCGACGGTGCGGGAGTCGTAGACGTGCTCAATTCCCATGTCGCGCAACAGCTGTCGACGCCCGTCACTGCCCGCCGTGGCGAAGATCTCGGCCCCGGCCGCGCGAGCTATGGCGATCGCGGCCTGTCCCACGCCACCGGTTCCGGAGTGGATCAGCACCTTGTCGCCGGCCTTGATCCGCGCCAACTCGTTCAGGCCGTACCACGCGGTGGCGTGCGCGGTGGTCACCGCGGCGGCTTGGGCGTCGGTCAGTCCCGGTGGCAGCGTCGTGGCGAGGCGCGCGTCACAGATGACGAACGTGGCCCAGCAGCCGTTGGGGGACATACCCCCGACGTGGTCGCCGACCTTGTGGTTGGTGACGTCGGGTCCTACGGCCGTCACCACGCCGGCGAAATCGGTGCCCAGTGCCGGCAGGATCCCGTCGAGGCTCTGGTAGCGGCCGAACGCGTTCAGCACATCGGCGAAGTTGATGCTCGACGCGGTGACCGCGACTTCGATCTGTCCGGGGCCCGGCGGAACGCGGTCGAACGCGGCGAACTCCATTGTCTGCAGGTCGCCTGGCGTGCGGATCTGCATCCGCACGCCGTCACTTTCGTGGACCGCGGTGGTGGTTTGCCGTTCCTCGGGCCGCAGGGGCGAGGGGCAGAGGCGCGCCGTGTACCACTCGTCGTTACGCCAGGCCGTTTCGTCTTCGCCCGGCTGCGTCTGCAGCAACTGGCGCACCACCTGCTCGGCGCTGGTCGTCTCGTCAACGTCGATGTGGGTGGTGTGCAGGTGCGGGTGCTCGGCACCGATCACCCGCAGCAGGCCGCGCAGTCCGCCCTGGTCGAGGTTGGGAACGTCCTCGGACAGCACCTTCTGAGCGTTGCGGGTGACGACAAAAAGGCGAGGCGACTGGCCCTGGATTTCCGGCAGTTCGCGCGCGATGCGCACGAAGTGGTGGACGTAGTCACCGCCACGCACGGCGCCTTCCTCGTCCGGGTTGCCGTTCTTCGGCTCCGTGAGCAGCACCACGCCGGCAAACCCGCCCTTTTCGATCTCTCCGCGCAGCCGCTCGGCGATGGCCGGGTGGTCGGCCTGCGGAGGCCACGACAGGGTGGTGCATTCCGCCTCGTGCAGCTTCATCGCATCGGTGATCGCTGTCGCCACGAGGTCGGCAGCATCGGAGGTGCTGACCAGCAGCCATGCTCCGGTCTCCGGGGCGGCCACCTCGGGCAGCTCCCGTTGCCGCCATTCCACAGTCAGCAAACGCTCGGACATCACCCGAGCCCGCTCGCCGCTCGGCGAGGTGCCGGTGCCCATTTGCAGTCCGCGCACGGTCAGCAGGACGGTCCCTTGCTTGTCCAGGATGTCGAGGTCGGCCTCGACGGCTCCGCCGGTCGCCGCGGTCACCCGCGAGTAGCAGTAGCGGGCCGTGTGCACCGGGCTGTGGACCTGCAGCTCGCGAACACCCAGCGGCAACAGCAGCCCGCCCAGGCTGGCGTTGGCGACGCTGGGGTGGGCGGCGACGGACTGGAAACACGCATCGAGCAGTGCCGGATGCACGCCGTAACTCGTTTGCTGCGTCCGGATCACGCTGGGCAGCGCGATCTCGGCCAACACGGTGGTGCCGGTTCCCTCGGCGGTGTGCGCCGCGGTCAGGCCGGTGAAGGCGGGGCCGTACTGAATACCGCACAGGTCCAGGGCGTCCCGAAGGTCGGCGCCTTCCAAGCGGCTCGGGTGCGCGGCCAGCAGCTCCTCGATGTCGTGAGCGGCAGGCCGATCCACCTCGTCGGGCGTGCAGCACGGCGGACGCGCGGCGCGCCTGCACCCCGTCCTCGTTGGTCTCCACCACGAATGTGAGGGCGCCGGGCACCTCCGCGGTTGCGGTAAGGCTGATTTGGGTCTCCTCATCGAGCAGCAGCATCTGCTCGAAGCGGACGTCGCGGACCCCGGATGGCTCGCCGAAGACGGTGCCGGCCGCGGCCAGCGCCATCTCGCAGTAGGCCGCACCCGGCAGGGTGGCCGTGCCGTGCACCTGGTGGTCGCCCAGCCAGGGCAGCTTCGCGGTACCGATCTCGGCCTGCCAAGCGTGGCGCTCGGGGTCCTCGGGCAGGCGCACGTGCTGACCCATCAGCGGGTGGACCGCAACGCTGGAACTCAACGCGCGGGAGCTGTGACCGTCGCGGTCCAGCAACAATGTCCGATGGCTCCAGGCCGGCAGCGGCGCGTCCAGCAGGTGCCCACCGGGGAACAGGACGGAGAAGTCGACCGTGGCGCCGGTGGCGTACAGGTCTCCCAGGAAGGCGCGCAGCCCGTGCGGAAGTGGCTGTTCGCGCCGCATGGCGGCAGAGCGCCGCCACCGTCATGTCGACGCTCTCTGGCGGTCTGGTCGACGGCGTGGGTCAGCAGCGGGTGTGGTGACAATTCCCCGAAGACCCGATAGCCGTCTTCGAGGGCCGCCTGCACCGCCGCCGAGAACCGAACGGTGTGACGCAGGTTCTCCACCCAGTAGTTGGCGTCGCAGTACGGCTCCTCGCGCGGGTCGAACGAGGTGGCCGAGTAGTACGGCACCTCCGGAGTCAACGGCTCCACATCTGCCAGCACCTCGGAGAGCTCGTCAAGGATCGGATCGACCTGCGGCGAGTGCGACGCCACGTCGACGGCCACCTCCCGGGCCATCACCTCGCGCTGCTCCCACGCCGCGACCAACTCGCGAACCGTGTCGGTCGCACCGCCGATCACCGTGGACTGCGGAGAGGCCACGACCGCTACCACGGCGTCGTTGACGCCGCGAGCCATCAGCTCGGAAAGCACCTGTTGGGCAGGCAATTCCACCGATGCCATCGCGCCGGCGCCGGCGATCTTAGTCATCAGTCGCGACCGGCGGCAAATCACCTTTGTGCCGTCCTGGAGCGAAAGCGCTCCCGCGACGACGGCCGCCGCCGCTTCGCCCATCGAATGGCCCATGACCGCGCCGGGGCGAACCCCGTAGGACTTCATCGTGGCCGCCAGGGCGACCTGCATGGCGAACAGCGTCGGCTGGATCCGGTCGATGCCGGTCACCTTCTCGGATGCGGTCAGCGCTTCGGTCACCGAGAAGCCGGATTCGGCGGCGATCAGTGGCTCGATTTCGGCGATGGCCGCCGCGAATGCGGGCTCGTTCGCCAGCAGGTCCGCGCCCATCTCGGCCCACTGCGAACCCTGGCCGGAGAACACCCAGACCGGACCGCGCTCCTCCTGGCCGACCACTTCCTGGAAGAGGGCGTCACCGTTGGCGACCTCTCGCAGCCGCTCCACCAGCTCCGCGTTGCTGCTGGCCAGCACGGCGGTCCGCACCGATCGGTGCCCGCGCCGGCGAGTCAGGGTGTAGGCCAGATCCGGTGCCGGCAGTTCCGTGGTGTGCGCCTCGACCCACTGGGCCAGCCGGCCGGCGGTGTCGCGCAGCCCGTCGGTCGACGAGGACGACAGCGGGAACAGCAGGGTGCCGAGGCGGCCCGGCCTGGTTGCGGCGCCGTTGGGGGAAAGAGGCTCGGGGGCCTGCTCGACAATGGCATGGACATTCGTGCCGGATAATCCGTACGCCGACACCGCCGCACGTCGCGGTTGCGAGCCGTTCAGCGGCCACGGCGTGATCTCCTGCGGCACGAACAGTCCGGTATCAATCCGGGCCATCTCGTCGGGCAGGGCTTCGAAGTGCAGATTCTTTGGGACGACGCCGTGCTGGACGGAGAGGACGGCTTTCATCATGCCCAGCGCGCCGGCGCACGCCTGGGTGTGGCCGAAGTTGGTCTTCACAGCGCCGAGCACGCACGCGTGGTCGACGCCATACACCTCGGCGAGGCTCGCAAACTCAATCGGATCACCGACGGGGGTACCGGTGCCGTGCGCCTCGACCATGCCGACGGTGCCGGCGTCCACGCCCGCCGCGGCAAGCGCCGCGCGGTAGACCGCGGCTTGCGCCTCGCCCGACGGCATGGTGATGTTCATGGTGTGGCCGTCCTGGTTGGCGGCCGTGCCGCGCACGACGGCCAAGATGCGGTCACCATCCCGCTGCGCATCGGCCAGCCGCTTGAGCAACAGCAGCACGCAGCCCTCGCCGGAGACGAACCCGTCCGCTTTGACGTCGAACGCGTGGCAGCGCCCGGTGCCCGACAGCATGCCGCCGGCCGATGCCGAGACGGACCTGCGCGGCTCCAACATCACGTTGACACCGCCCGCGAAAGCGAGGGTGCTCTCCCCGTCGTTCAGGCTGCGACAGGCTTGGTGGATCGCAAACAGTCCGGAAGAGCATGCCGTGTCGATCGTGACCGCCGGACCGTGCAGCCCGAGCGCGTAGGCGACCCGCCCGGATGCCATGCAGGAAATGGTCCCTGGGGTTCCGTACGGGCCATCGAAAGCGTCGGTCGCCGCGGATACGAGTTCGTAGTCGCCGTAGTTGTATCCAACGAACACACCGGTAGCTTCGGCCATCGTGGCCTTAGTCAGACCGGCATGTTCCATGGCCTCCCACGCGGTCTCCATCAGCAACCGCTGCTGGGGATCCATCGCCGTCGCTTCTTTCTCCGTGATGCCGAAGAACTCGGGGTCGAAGTCGCCGACGTTGTCCAGGAACGAGCCCCACTTGCATACCGACCGGCCAGGCACACCCGGCTCGGGGTCGTAGTAGTAGTCGACGTCCCAGCGGTCCCCGGGAACCTCCTTGACAAGGTCGTCGCCGCGCAGCAACGCTTCCCAAAAGAGGTCAGGGGAGTTGATGCCCCCCGGCAGCCGGCACGCCATCCCAATGACGGCTACCGGAGTAACGCCCGCCCTATCCAAGTCCTTCACCTCTCCTTGCCTATCCACAAGTTCCTATCACTGCTGCACGCTCTTATCAGGGCTTCGAGCAATCTCGCCGAATTTTTCTGTGCGAGCTGGCAACTCCCAGCAAGGCACAAGCAATCCATCGACCCCCCGCCATCGAAGCCAACTCTTAGAACCTGGCGCGATCAGCAGCGTAGCGGGTTAGCTGCACACGCGTGGAAAAATCGGTCGAACGTACAAAAATTTAACAGAGGCTCAAACGATCACCAGGATGACTTGTGGCCTGGATCACGCGTAAATCGCATACCTTTTGGACGTACAACGACGTGAATCTGGTACTGGAGTCCCTGTTGGGGCCGGCAAGAGTGGCCGGCATCACAGGGACCGTGGATCTCAGGTAGACCTCAGGCGTTGTCAAACCAAATAGGCAGCTGGGGCGGCGTCCCTGACCCCGGGGCCAGGCAGAGTCGGATTAGTCGCGCCGATGCGCTGCATCGCTCACGCGTAATCGGGCATGGAGGCGTTATGCGAAAGCCCGCAGGGGAATCGGCTGGAATCTTTGCGATTGCAAACTAAGTCACAACCAAATTCGGGCGCGGATGTTGGCGCATTGGCCGGCTCCCCAGGGCGCCGAGATATGTCAGGCGGTGCGGGCGTTGCTGCCTCAGGCGCGGCGCAGTCAGGTCATCCAGGGGACTGTGCGCCGTCGCGGCCGCGAAACATTGCGGCGCCGGTTCGTAATGGTGACCGGGTTGGGCCCGCGATGCCGACCGATTGGCGTGGCCGCCCAGTTCGGCGCGGACTTGGCCGTCGACGTCACCGTCGAGGATCGCGCCGCAGCCCGGCAAAGCGAACCGGTGGCCTGGCAGATGTCGCCGTCGACGTAACCGCCAAGGCGCCAACGGTATTCACGCAGCCGATTGCGCTGACCCGTGGTTCTCAAGGAGTCGCGCGCGATCGGTGTCCTGGGCGTGGACGTCGTCGCCTACCGTCCGGCGCTCTATTTGCTGATGTCCGGTCGCTGACCGTTCGAAAACCTGCCGGGGCGCCGCGTGCGCCTCGAGGATGCCGGGGAATTGCTGGCTAGCATGGCCGGTGAACGCAACGGTGTCCCGCCAGTACACGGAGTGCTAACGCCATGACAACAGCCCGCGTGCCCAAACTGCCGCTCGACGAGGCCAAGGCCGCCGCCGACGAAGCCGCCGTGCCCGACTACATGGCCGAACTCAGCATCTTCCAAGTGCTGTTGAACCATCCGCAACTGGCGCGCGCCATCAATGACCTGCTCGCCACCATGCTCTGGCACGGTGCCCTCGACCCACGGTTGCGCGAGCTGGTGATCATGCGGATCGGCTGGCTCACCGCATGCGACTACGAGTGGACCCAGCACTGGCGGGTCGCGTCGCGACTGGGCGTGACGGCCGAAGATCTGCTCGCGGTGCGCGATTGGCGGGGATATGACGGGTTCGGCCCCACGGAGCGGGCGGTGTTGGCGGCCACCGATGACGTGGTGCGCGACGGCGCGGTGGGTGCCGAGAGTTGGGCCGCCTGCTCACGCGAATTGCAAGGCGACACAACGATTCTCATTGAGCTCATTACCGCCATCGGCGCGTGGCGGATGGTCGCTTCGGTTCTGCAGAGCCTCAAGGTCCCACTGGAAGAGGGCGTGTCGAGCTGGCCGCCGGACGGCCGGTCGCCGTAGACCGCGCACGCGCTCGGCCTTCGGCCGCAGACCGCGGTATCGATTGAAATATCACTCAACAACTCTTAGCGTCGGGCAATGCGAACCAGAGTCGCCGACATGCTTGGCGTCGAGTTTCCGATATGCGCTTTCAGCCACTGCCGCGACGTCGTCGCCGCGGTGACCAATGCCGGCGGCTTCGGCATCCTCGGCGCCGTCGCGCACAGTCCCCAACGGCTGCAGAACGAGCTGACCTGGATCGAGGAGCAGACCGGCGGCAAGCCGTATGGGGTCGACTTGCTGCTGCCGCCCAAATACGTCGGCGCCGAGGAGGGCGGGATCGACGCGGGGCAGGCCCGGGCGCTGCTGCCCGAGGAGCACCGCGCGTTCGTCGACGACTTGCTGGCCCGCTACGGCGTCGCGGGGCCCACCGGCGAGCCGCGCCTGTCTGCCGGCGGCCTCAACATCTCGCCCAAGGGCTACGAGCCGCTGCTCGACGTGGCCTTCGCACACGACATTCGGCTGATCGCCAGCGCGCTGGGGCCGCCCCCGGCGGACCTCGTCGAGCGCGCCCACGACCACGATGTGCTGGTGGCCGCGCTCGCGGGCACCACGCAACACGCGCGCCGGCACGCGGCCGCGGGTGTCGACCTGATCGTCGCGCAGGGCACCGAGGCCGGCGGCCACACCGGCGAGGTGGCCACCATGGTCTTGGTCCCCGAGGTCGTCGATGCGGTGGCGCCGACGCCGGTTGTCGCGGCCGGCGGGATCGCCCGCGGTCGTCAGGTGGCCGCGGCCCTGGCCCTGGGGGCGGAGGGCGTGTGGTGCGGGTCGGTGTGGCTGACCACCGAAGAAGCCGAGACGCCCCCGGTGGTCAAGGACAAGTTCCTGGCCGCCGGCTCCTCGGACACGGTGCGGTCGCGGTCGATGACCGGCAAGCCGGCGCGCATGCTCCGTACGGCCTGGACCGACGAGTGGGACCGGCCGGAAAATCCCGATCCGCTCGGCATGCCGCTGCAGACCGCACTGGTCACCGAACCGCAGATGCGCATCAACCAGGCGGCCGCTCACCCCGGGGCCAAGGCTCGCGAGCTGGCGACCTACTTCGTCGGTCAGGTGGTCGGCTCGCTCGACCGGGTCAGGCCGGCGCGCTCGGTGGTGCTGGACATGGTCGAGGAGTTCATCGACACCATTGGGCAGCTCGACAGCCTGATCGACAAGTGACCGGCCCAAACCCCGCCAAAGCTGGTTAAAACCTGTATGCGTACGTAATGAACGCATAAAGAATTGGACACACGGCACAGATCACATTGACCGCCCCATAGCGGTCGTGCATCATCGGTTGGGCACCTCGTTAGGTGAGGCGGCTACACGAATACAGGCCACTGACCCCGAACGTCGAAAGACGCCCCGGGTCAGGACAGCTCTTCCCGGCTTAAGGGTTGAGCCCAGGTGGCTTCCGGAGTACCGGACACGTCGTGTAGTGCCAAAGCTCTGACGAGAGGGGTGCGGATCTCCGACGGTCGTCGGTTTCTGTACTCCTTTTGTGCGCGTGGATCGTGCGGGTAATCGCACGTGTCGTGACCGTTGAGGAGGTGAGGGACGTATGAGTTCAAGCGATAGTCCGGATCGAAGTCCGAACTGTGTTTCGTCCCGATCCGGTCTCCGGCACGACGTTCTCGGCTGAGTCGTCGTAGCGCTAATCGGCTCAGCGCCAAGCGTTCTGGGATCGGAACCACCGCGGGACGGGACACGTCAGTCCATTCAGTGCTCGTTTGGGATTCCGTCTAGGAGGCGATCATGACCGCAGTTCTGCACGACGAAGTGGTAACCGTCGCGCCCGTCCGCAAGCTGACGGTGGTGCGCGACGACGCGACGATTCAGGCCCCCGCGCCCAAGAAGGTGACGCGGCGGGTTGACACCCACCCATTCTGCGCCGGCGGCGACCCGCTGGTTGACGGCCTTGCCCGTTTGTTGAGCATTCCGCTGCGTCACGCGTACGCGGCGCTGTGGCGGGCCGGTCTGCTCGAGGTCCGGGCCTAGTCCGATGGGCGGGGAGCGATCACGCTCCAAGGGGCTACCCGACCGCAGGTTTCCCCTGGGGCCGGGTAGCCCCTTGGAGTGCGGTGTTTGATTTGCGGCGGTCCGTAGAATCGACGTACTGGCATCGATCCGGCCATCACCGGGGAGCCTTCGGAAGAACGGCCAGCGTGGCCCAGTAGAACCGAACGGGTAGGCCCGTCACAGCCTTCAATGAGCGGTCGTGCGAAAGCGCGGCAAGCGGGGTGGTACCGCGGCGCTCGCGCACCCAGCGCGTCGTCGTCCCCACGGGCTCGTAGTGCCGAATGGCACTAAGGCACAGGAGACGACGCACATCGTGACCGATAACGCTGACGTCAAGGCGTATCCGAAGCTGGCCGGCGGGGCGCCCGACTTTCCGGCGCTCGAGCTCGAGGTTCTCGACTACTGGGCGCGCGACGACACCTTCCGGGCCAGCATCGCCCGCCGTGACGGCGCCCCGGAGTATGTGTTCTACGACGGGCCGCCGTTCGCCAACGGGCTACCGCACTATGGACACCTGCTCACCGGGTACGTGAAAGACATCGTCCCCCGGTACCGCACCATGCGCGGCTACAAGGTGGAGCGCCGTTTCGGTTGGGACACCCACGGGCTGCCCGCCGAACTGGAAGTCGAGCGCCAGCTCGGCATCACCGACAAATCCCAGATCGATGACATGGGGATCGCGGCGTTCAACGAAGCCTGCCGTGAATCGGTGTTGCGCTACACCGACGAATGGCAGACGTATGTGACCCGCCAGGCGCGCTGGGTCGACTTCGACAACGACTACAAGACGCTCGATCCCAGCTACATGGAGTCGGTGATTTGGGCGTTTAAACAGTTGTGGGACAAGGGCCTGGCCTACGAGGGCTACCGGGTGCTGCCTTACTGCTGGCGCGACGAAACCCCGCTGTCCAACCACGAGTTGCGCATGGACGACGACGTTTACCAAAGCCGCCAAGACCCCGCGATTACGGTGGGCTTCAAGGTGATGGGCGGCGAATCGGCCGGGGAGCTGGCCGGCGCCTACCTGTTGATCTGGACGACGACGCCGTGGACCCTGCCGTCGAACCTCGCGGTCGCCGTCAACCCCGAAGTCACCTACGTAGCGGTCAGGGTGGGGGATCGTCGTTTCGTGCTGGCGCAACCGCGGCTGGGCGCCTACGCCCGCGAGTTGGGCGAAGACCCCGAGGTGGTCGGCACCTATCTGGGTGCGGATCTGCTGGGCTTGCGTTACCTGCCGCCGTTCGGTTATTTCATGGACAGCGCCAAGGCATTTCAGGTGCTGCCGGGCGACTTCGTGACCACCGAGGACGGCACCGGCATCGTGCACATGGCGCCCGCCTACGGCGAGGATGACATGGCCACCACCGAAAAGGTCGGCATCGTGCCGGTCACGCCGGTCGATTCCAAAGGCCGCTTCGACGCCACCGTCCCGGATTACCAGGGGCAGCACGTTTTTGACGCTAACGCACAGATCATCCGGGACCTTAAGAACGGGAGCGGTCCGGTAGCGGCGAACGGCGCGGTATTGATCCGGCACGAAACCTACGAGCACCCTTACCCACACTGCTGGCGGTGCCGCAATCCGCTGATTTATCGGGCGGTTTCGTCGTGGTTCGTCGCGGTCACCGAATTCCGGGACCGCATGGTGGAACTCAACCAACAGATCACTTGGTATCCCGAACACGTCAAGGACGGCCAGTTCGGCAAGTGGCTGCAGGGCGCCCGCGATTGGTCGATCTCACGAAACCGCTACTGGGGCACGCCGATTCCGGTATGGAAGTCCGACGATCCGGCGTACCCGCGCATCGACGTCTACGGCAGCCTCGACGAGCTGGAGCGCGACTTCGGGGTGCGGCCCACCAATTTGCACCGGCCCTACATCGACGAGCTCACCCGCTCCAATCCCGACGACCCCACCGGCCGCAGCACGATGCGGCGCATTCCCGACGTGCTCGACGTGTGGTTCGACTCGGGCTCTATGCCGTATGCCCAGGTGCACTATCCCTTCGAGAACGACGAGTGGTTTGACGGCCACTATCCCGGCGACTTCATCGTCGAATACATCGGGCAGACCCGCGGCTGGTTTTACACGCTGCACGTGCTGGCCACCGCGCTCTTTGATCGTCCGGCTTTCAAAACTTGTGTGGCGCATGGGATTGTGCTGGGCTCCGACGGCCAGAAGATGAGCAAGTCACTGCGCAACTACCCGGACGTCACCGAGGTGTTCGACCGCGACGGCTCCGATGCCATGCGGTGGTTCCTGATGGCCTCGCCGATCCTGCGCGGCGGCAATCTGATCGTCACCGAGCAGGGCATCCGCGAAGGCGTGCGTCAGGTCCTGCTGCCGCTGTGGAACGCCTACAGCTTCCTGGCCCTCTACGCACCGAAAGTCGGTAACTGGCGCACCGATTCGGCGCACGGACTGGACCGTTACATTCTGGCCAAGCTGGCAGAGCTGCGCGACGACCTCACCCAGTCGATGGAGGTCTGCGACATCTCCGGGGCCTGCGAGCAGCTGCGTCAGTTCACCGATGCGTTGACGAACTGGTATGTGCGACGGTCGCGTTCCCGGTTCTGGGAGGAAGACGTCGATGCGATCGACACCCTGCACACCGTGCTGGAGGTGACCTCGAGGCTGGCCGCCCCGCTGCTTCCTTCGGTAACCGAGATCATTTGGCGCGGTCTGACCGCCGAGCGCTCGGTACACCTCACCGACTGGCCGCAACCCGATAACCTGCCCGCGGACCCGGAGCTGGTCGCCGCGATGGACCAGGTGCGCGAGGTGTGTTCGGCCGCGTCATCGCTGCGTAAGGCCAAGAAACTGCGGGTACGCCTGCCGCTGCCGAAACTCACTGTGGCAGTGGAGGACCCGCATCGACTGGAGCCGTTCGCCGAGCTGATCGCCGACGAGCTCAACGTCAAGCGCGTGGAACTGACCGACGCGATCGACACCTACGGCCGGTTTGAACTCACCGTCGACGCCCGGGTGGCCGGGCCGCGGCTGGGCAAGGACGTGCAGGCCGCCATCAAGGCGGTCAAGGCCGGCGCAGGCGTCGTCAATCCGGATGGCACCCTGACCGCGGGCCCCGCGGTGCTGCAACCCGATGAGTACAGCTCACGATTGGTGGCCGCCGACCCCGAGTACACCGCGGCGCTGCCCGACGGGACCGGTCTGGTCGTGCTTGGACGGCACGGTGACCCCGGAGTTGGAGGCCGAGGGTTGGGCCAAGGACCGGATCCGCGAGCTGCAGGAATTGCGCAAGTCGACCGGACTGGATGTCTCCGATCGCATCAGCGTGGTGATGTCGGTGCCGGCCGAGCGGGCCGACTGGGCGCGCACCCATCGCGACCTGATCGCCGGGGAAATCCTGGCCACCAGCTTCGAATTCGGCGAGCCCGGCTCCGATGCGGCCGAGATCGGCGACGGGGTGCGGGTGACTATCTCTAAGGTCTGAGCCGGGTGGTCAGGCGAGAGTCGCGGCGGCCGCCAGGGTGACATAGCACATCGTGAACTCGCCGCCGATCGAGTCGACGGCGGCTCCCACGGCGTTCAGCACAGTTGCGACCTGGTCCGGCCCGAGCAGCGTGAGCGTGCCGGTGGTGGCCAGATGGTCCAGCCATTCGTCGTGCGTGTACCGCCGCTGCCATTCGAACCGCCACTGCTCGGGTTCGGCGAAGCCGCCGGCAGTCCGGACACCCTGCAGCGCCCTCTTGAGATTTGCCTCTTGAAGTTCAACGCCAGGCGTCTGCAGCGGTGCGTCAGGCGCCACGCGCGCAAGGACATCGTCGAAGGCCTGGGCGACCTCGCTGGGGGGGTCGAAGATATGCCAGTAAACCGCCAATAGCCCGTGTGGCCGCAGCACCTGTGCCGCCTTGCCGGCGCCCAGCACGGGGTCCACCCAATGCCACGCCTGCCCGGCGACGACCGCGTCGAAAGACCTGCCGCGCGGGTCCCAGGATTCGAAGTTGCCGATCTCGACTTCGATCCCGGTCCGGCTGGCGACCTCGGCCATCCGGGCGTCCGGGTCGACGCCGAGTACGGTGACACCGGCGGCCGTGTATTGCCGTGCCCCGATGCCGGTACCGCAGCCGACATCCAGGAACTCGACGCCGGGGCTCGCGGCGATGACGCGCTGTATCAGGGCATCGGGATACCGGGGCCTGGCCCGGTCGTAGCGATCGGCGTCCACTCCGAAGGACTCCGCGACCTGCCGGAGCAGGTGCGGCTCCCGGTCCGAAGAAGGCGAGGGTTCAGTCGACACAGGGGGCATGTCTCCGTTCTACCCCTTGACGGCGCGCCAACGTCGGCTGCTGCTTGGGGCTCGGAACTCCGCGGCACGAAAACCCGCTGTCAGCAAGCGATCCGGCAGGGTCTGCGGCGAAATTGTGTTGCATATATCACTGAAGTGCCGGATCCGGAACAGGATCGACCGCCATGTCGGTTAGGCGGTCAGCTGCCCGATCGCAGCGCACGGTGGGCATGGGGCCAGAACGACATGCCGGCCACGACGGTGGCGCCGGTGGCGATAAGGCCGACCGCGACGTCGACGCTCTCGCGCCCGTCGGTCGCCCAGTAGACGTCCTTGAGGTCCAGCAGCAGGGCCAGCTCGTCGACAATCATTGCGTTCGCGGCACCGAAGGCGACAGCCGCCGCGGGGTGTCGCCGTTGGTTTTCCGTTCCGCGCAGACCGACCGCCGCCACCGTCGCCAGTAGCGCGATACCGATGTTGTAATGGTGAAAGTGCTTGCCGCCCAGCTTGACACCGCCACCCGCCGGACCATGGCCCGCGCGGATCCAGTGCGTGAGCACACGTACTCCGACGAACGTGAGGGTGAACGACACCCAGGCGAGAACCGTTGCCTGCTGACCGGGTTCTAGCCGCGTGCCCCATTGGTGGCGTAGTCGCGCCCACCGCGATGACGGCGGGTCGCCCGTCTCGGGGTCCATCAGGCGGCCTTGACCGCGCGCCAGCGCTGCCTGCCGGCCCGGACTTCTACGTCGACATCGTGAAATCCCGCTGCGCGCAAGCGATCCGGCAGAGTTTCCGGCGGGATCGGGTTGCAGGTGTCTCGGAAATGCAGGATCCGGAACATCAGAGAGGGCACGCCGTCGCTGCCGGCGAAGACGCCGCCGGGGCGAAGCACACGGTATGCCTCGGCGAGCAGCCGATCTTGCAATTCCGCGGTCGGCACATGGTGCAGCATCGTGAAGGACACCACCGAGCTGAACTCGTTGTCCGGCAACCCCGTATCGGTGCCGTCGCCGTTGATGATGCGCGCCCGATCGCCGTAGAGCCGCTGCAGTCGCTCCGCCATCGGGGTATCGATCTCCACCGCCGTGAGCCTCGGCGTCTTGTCGACCAGCAACCGCAGAAATGCGCCGTATCCCGGGCCGATCTCGAGGGTGTTGTCACCCAGGTCCACGTCGGCGAGGACCCTCGGCAACAAGTGGTGTTCGACCTCCTTTGCCCAGCGATTCGAGCTGCAGGAAAGCCTGTGGACGAGGTTCATAGCCATGCCCACCGACGTTAGACCAATAGCATTTGCGGTTGTGGAGTCCCGCTGGGTGCTGCACCTGGACATGGACGCGTTCTTCGCCTCCGTCGAACAACTCACCCGACCGACGCTGCGGGGCCGGCCGGTGCTGGTCGGCGGCCTGGGCGGCCGGGGTGTGGTGGCCGGCGCCAGCTATGCGGCGCGCGTGTTCGGCGCCCGGTCCGCGATGCCGATGCACCAGGCCCGGCGGCTGATCGGCGTGACCGCGGTGGTGTTGCCGCCGCGCGGCGTGGTGTACGGGGTGGCCAGCCGCCGGGTCTTCGACACCGTGCGCGGCGTGGTGCCCGTCGTCGAGCAACTGTCCTACGACGAGGGTTTCGGCGAGCCGCCCCAACTCGCCGGGGCGTCGGCCGAGGACGTCGAGGCGTTCTGCGAGGGCCTGCGGCGACGGGTCCGAGAAGAGACCGGTCTGGTCGCCTCCGTCGGCGCGGGCTCGGGCAAACAGGTCGCCAAGATCGCGTCCGGCCTGGCGAAACCCGACGGCATTCGGGTGGTCCGGCGCGCGGAAGAACAATCGCTGCTCGCCGGATTGCCGGTGCGGCGGCTGTGGGGCATCGGTCCGGTCGCCGAGGAGAAGCTCAATCGGCTCGGCATCGATACGATCGGGCAGCTCGCCGCGCTGACCGACGCCGAGGTGGCCAACATCCTGGGTGCGACGATCGGGCCGGCGCTGCATCAGCTGGCGCGCGGCATCGACGACCGCCCCGTCGCCGAGCGCGCCGAAGCCAAGCAGATCAGCGCCGAATCGACCTTCGCCGTCGATCTGACCAGCCTGGAGCAGCTGCGCGAAGCGATCGATCCGATCGCCGAGCACGCGCATCAACGCCTGCTGCGCGACGGCCGCGGCGCGCGCACCGTCACGGTGAAGCTGAAGAAGTCCGACATGAGCACGTTGACTCGTTCGGCAACGCTGCCTTACGCGACGACCGAGTCCGGCGCGCTGATCGCCGTGGCCCGGCGGCTGCTGCTCGACCCACGCGAGATCGGGCCGATTCGCCTACTCGGCGTTGGCTTTTCGGGGTTGAGCGACGTGCGCCAGCAGTCACTGTTTCCGGATTTGGAGTTCTCCGAAGCCGAACCGGACACCCAGCATTCCGTCGAAACCGCAACTGAGGCCATGTTTGCCGGGGGTCACGAGGCCTCGCCCTGGCGGGTGGGCGACGACGTAGCGCACCGCGATTTCGGGCACGGCTGGGTGCAGGGCGCCGGCCACGGTGTGGTCACGGTGCGGTTCGAGACGCGGGGTTCGGGCCCGGGTCAGGCGCGGACGTTTCCCGCCGATACGGGCGACCTCGCTAGCGCCAACCCGGTCGACTCCCTGGACTGGCCCGACTACGTCGGCGCGCTGCAGGCCAACGCTCTTTCAGCCCCACCGGTCGATGACGTCGGCGACGGGTAGCTCCGCGGCCAGCGCGGCCATCAGCAGCACCCGGGCCTGCGACGGCCGCAACGTCGGCACCATCACCGCGCCCGCGTCGGCCATATCGTGGCCCGGACCGTACCCCGCGCTGACCCTGCCGCCGGGGACTCGGGTGGACACCGCGATGACGATTCCGTTGCGGCAATGGCGTCGCACTCCGTCGACCACCGCGGTTCCGGCATTGCCCGAACCCAGCGCTTCCAGCACCACGGCGCGTGCGCCGGCGGCCACGCACGCATCGAGGGCCACCGCGTCACCTCCCGGATATGCGGCAACGATGTCCACCCGCGGCGCCGCGGCGGCGCTGAGATCGCCGAGATACGGCCGCGCCTTGGCGCCCGCCAGCGTCACGTCGCCGTCCACCGTGCCGAGCAGCTCGCCCGCGAAGCCGCTGAGGTCCTCGGTGGCCACTTTGCGTAGGCCCAGCGGCTGCAACACCCGGCCGGCGATGCATACCAGCACCCCAAGGTCATGCGCGGCCGGGCAGGCGGCCACCGCCAGCGCGTCGCGCAGGTTGGCGGGGCCGTCGGCGTCGGGGGCGTCGGCGCTGCGCATGGCCGCGGTCAGCACGATCGGCGCCGTGCCGCCATAGGTCAGGTCCAACCAGAGCGACGTCTCTTCCAAGGTGTCGGTGCCGTGAGTGATGACCACCCCGCCGGTGCCGTCATCGATCGCGCCTTGCGCGGCCGTCCGAATCCGATCCCAATCGGAGGGTGTGAGCTGCGAGCTGTCCAGGGCAAGCACGTCAACGACATCGACGTCGAGACCGGCCGTCAGATCCGCCCCGCTATAGGTCGGTCGGCGCACCCCGTCGGGACCCTTGCTGGTCGATATCGTCCCTCCGGTGGCGATAACGGTGAGGCGGGCCATAGTGGCATCATTGCGCACGCCGTTAGCGGGCTCCGGCAGGGCGCGGCCCGCATTTGGGGGATGATGGGGAAGTGCCTGACGAACCAACAGGACCGGCCGAGCGAGTGACTTCAGCCGGCGCGGCGGGGGACGCCGAGGAGGCCGAAGAACCAGCAGCCGCCGGGCCGCCGCGGCGGCTGCGCCTGCTGCTGTCGGTCGCGGCGGTGGTGTTGACCCTCGACATCGTGACCAAGGTGCTTGCTGTCAAACTGCTGCCCCCGGGCCAGCCGGTATCGATCATCGGCGACACGGTGACGTGGACCTTGGTGCGCAATTCCGGTGCCGCGTTCTCCATGGCGACCGGGTACACCTGGCTGTTGACGCTGATCGCGACCGGCGTGGTGGCCGGCATCTTCTGGATGGGGCGGCGGTTGGTGTCGCCCTGGTGGGCGGTGGGGCTCGGGATGATCCTCGGCGGCGCCATGGGCAATCTGGTCGATCGCTTCTTCCGGGCGCCCGGGCCGCTGCGCGGCCACGTCGTGGACTTTTTGTCGGTCGGCTGGTGGCCGGTGTTCAACGTCGCCGACCCCTCGGTGGTCGGCGGGGCCATCCTCCTGGTGGTGCTGTCGATTTTCGGCTACGACTTCGACTCCGTGGGCCGGCGCAGCGCCGACCCTCACACAGGTGGCCGGCGAGAGGCCGACCAGCGCTGATGGCTGACCGCGCGATGGCCGTCCCAGAGGGACTGGCGGGCATGCGTGTCGACGCGGGGCTGGCGCGCCTGTTGGGACTGTCCCGCAGCGCCGCGGCGGCGCTGGCCGAAGAGGGCGGCGTCGAACTCGACGGTGTCCAGGCGGGAAAGTCCGACCGCCTGACGAGCGGCGCCTGGCTGCACGTGCGTCTGCCCGACGCACCGGCGCCCCTGAAGAACACGCCCGTCGACATCGAAGGCATGACGATCCTGTATTCCGACGACGACATCGTCGCGGTCGACAAGCCCGCGGCGGTGGCCGCGCACGCGTCGGTGGGCTGGACCGGGCCCACGGTGCTCGGCGGCTTGGCCGCCGCCGGTTACCGGATCACCACCTCCGGCGTGCCCGAGCGGCAGGGCATCGTGCATCGCCTCGACGTCGGCACCTCAGGGGTGATGGTGGTGGCGCTCTCCGAGCGCGCCTACACCGTGCTCAAGCGGGCGTTCAAGCAGCGCACCGTCGACAAGCGCTATCACGCGCTGGTACAGGGACATCCGGATCCGTCCAGCGGGACGATCGACGCGCCGATCGGGCGGCACCGCGGCGGCGAGTGGAAGTTCGCGGTCACCACGAACGGCCGGCACAGCCTCACGCACTACGACACCGTGGAAGCCTTCGTCGCCGCCAGCCTGCTCGACGTGCATCTGGAAACCGGTCGCACCCACCAGATCCGGGTGCATTTCTCCGCCCTGCACCACCCGTGCTGCGGTGACCTCGTCTACGGGGCCGACCCGACACTGGCGAAAAGGCTTGGGCTGGAACGACAATGGTTGCACGCACGGTCGCTGTCATTCGCCCACCCGGCCGACGGCAGGCGAATTGAGATCGTCAGCCCGTACCCACCTGATCTGCACCACGCCCTCGACGTGCTGCGCGAACAGGGGTGAGCGGCGCTCAAACGCCCTACGAGATTCGCCGAGCCTGTAATTTTGCAGGCCGTCTCTCGCATTTCTTCTGCGGATTTACCGGCTGGGCGATGTCGGTGACGGACACCTGACGGTCAGTCCGGCTTGCTGGCCTCGACGAGAACCCGGCTCGAGTGGGTGACGAAGGACCCCTCGGCCTCGATGCGTTCGTGAAGTTCGCGCAGCCGCTCGCGGTAGCGCTGCACCGTAAAGTCGGGCACCGTCCAGACCACCTTGCGCAGGAAGTAGATGACGGCGCCGATATCGAAGAACTCGACCCGTGTTCGCTCCATGCGCAGATCGACGATCCGCAGCCCGGCGGCTTGTGCCTGCGCGCGCTGGGTATCCGGGTGACAGTCGGCCCACTTCTGTGGTTGCGGCCCGATGAAGTGCTCGACCAGCTCGGACACCGTTCCGGGGCCGATCTGCTGCGCAAGGTAGGTGCCGCCGGGCCGCAGCACGCGCTCGATCTCGCCCCACCGCACGGCGATGGGATGACGGCTGGTCACCAGGTCGAACGCTCCATCGGCGAACGGCAGCCAGGCCGGGTCGCGAGTCACGACGAGCACCACGCCACGCGGGTGCAGGAGTTTGGTGGCCAGCGCCGCGTTGGGCGGCCACGATTCCGTCGCCACCATCGTGGGCGGGAAGGTGGTGACCCCCGCCAGCACCTCCCCGCCACCGGTATCGACGTCGCACGCGGCCGACACGCTCGCCAGCCGCTGGCTCATCAAACGCTGGTAGCCCCAGGACGGTCTGTCCTCGGTCGCGCGCCCGTCGAGCCAGGAGAAGTCCCAGCCGTCAACGGATACCGAATCGGCCTCGGCCGCCAGATCTTCGAATGTGCGGGACATGCCTTGCATTGTGACCAAAGTGTCGATCGGGTGCGACGTTTACCGCGCCGAGGGTTGGCCGGACCGGGCCGGTGCGGGCAGTCCGGGTACCGAGACGGTCCAACCCTCGCGGAATCCCCGTTTAATCTGTTCGCTCAACTGCGGGCTGCCGGCGGGTGGAGCCGTCTCCCGGCAGTTGCAGCCAAGGGTGCCGTACGGGTTCGGGTCGGTGCTGATCGCGTTCGGATCGGCGCCGGCGGGTGCCGCTCCCGCGAGGCCAGCGCCGACAGCGATAGCGGCGCCGACCATTAATTTCGCGATCATCCGGCGATGCCGGCGGTTCGTGGTGGACATTGTGGACCTTCCTTTCGGCGCCCCGAGCTAGTGGGACTTATTCGTGGCTCTTGTCAGTTAGACGGTGCTTCATCCCTTGATGGTTCGCCGCCCGACCGATGATCAGTAGCGGGCTTGACCTTGTGGGGCCACCAAACCGCTTTGTGCCCGCCCTACCTGCAGTGGTGGGCAAATTGGGGGCTTTGCAGAAGCTGGTTTGTGATTTCATCAATCATGTTGCTCAGCACCCGCATGCCCGATCTGTCCTCGTTCGAAGTCTTGCTGGCGATCGCCAAGACGGGCAGCCTCGGCGCCGCCGCCCGCGAAATCGGGCTGACCCAACAGGCCGTGTCGGCGCGGCTGGCATCGATGGAGGCACAGACCGGGGTGCAGCTGGCGGTGCGCACCGCGCGCGGCTCACAACTCACCCCCGGCGGCCTCGTCGTCGCCGAGTGGGCGGCCCGCCTGCTCGACGTCGCCCATCACGTCGACACCGGCCTGGGTTCGCTGCGAACGCAAAGGCGTCAGCAAACCAAGGTGGTGGCCAGCCAGACGATCGCCGAACAGCTCATGCCCCGCTGGCTGGTGTCCCTGCAGGCTGCCGCCACCCGGCGCGGCGTCACCGCCCCCAACGTGATCCTGACCGCCACCAACAGTGAGCACGCGATCGCAGCGGTTCGCGACGGCTCCGCCGACCTGGGATTCATCGAAAGCCCGGGTACGCCTGCGGGATTGCGCAGCCGCGTCGTCGCGCATGACGAGCTGGTGGTCATCGTGCCCCCCGATCACAAGTGGGCTCGACGGTCACGCGCCTTGAGCGCCGCCGAGCTCGCCCAGGCGCCCCTGGTCACACGCGAGGCCGGCTCGGGAACACGCGATTCGCTCACCACGGCACTGCGCCAGGCCGTGGGCGGGGAAATGGATCAACCATCCCCGGCGCTCGAACTGTCGTCCGCCGCGGCCGTGCGGGCCGCGGTCCTGGCGGGCGCGGGACCGGCGGTGATCAGCCGGCTGGCGGTCGCCGACGATCTGGCGGTCGGTCGGCTACGGGCCGTCACGGTCCCCGAGTTGAACCTGCGCCGGCAGCTTCAGGCCATCTGGGTTGGCGGGCGCATCCCGCCGGCCGGCGCGGTACGGGACCTGCTCAGCCACATCACCAGCACCGACGCGGAACCGACGGTCAATCGATAAGTCGCGGCACGGCGCGGCTTTTGCCCAGCGCGCTCAGGCCTTCGCCGTGCTGGTGTCGGCCGATGCGATGTCGGGAGCCAGTGGCGCGATGGCGCTGAGTATTTCGACCACCGTCCCCGAAGGGACCCCCGCGGCGGCCAACGCGTCGGCCAAATGCCCGGCCACCAGGCTGAAGTGATGCATGGTGATGCCGCGCCCCTGATGCACCTGCTTCATCGGTGCACCGGTGTAGGGTTCCGGACCCCCGAGGGCGGCCGCGAAGAACTCGGCCTGCTTGCCTTTGAGGCGGTTCATGTTCGTTCCGGCGAAGAAGCCGCGGAGCTGTTCATCGGCGAGCACCCGAACATAGAAGTCCCCGACGACGGCTTCGATGGCCTCGTGCCCGCCGATCCGGTCGTAGATCGTGGTCGGCCCGGGCTCGCGGAAGCGTGCCAGAATTTTCATAATCGATGGGATCATTTCGGCGTTGCCCGTCAGTTAGTGCGCGGTCTCGCGCGGATTACCCTGTGTAACAAACGGATTGCTTTGCGGTGGCCGCAACTTCGATCCGCGTGTGAGGCGCGGGAGCCGTTCACATGACCCCAATCCGCGTCCGGCGGTCGGCTGATACCCTAGGTTGGTTTTTATGACCCACGTCACATCACTCACATCGGGCGCCCGCGGTCGGGGGACGAACATCATCAGGAGCGAAAATCGATGAACCTCGGCGACTTGACGAACTTGGTGGAAAGGCCCTTCGCGGCGGTCTCCAACGTCATCAACACGCCCAACTCGGCCGGGCGCTATCGACCGTTTTATCTGAGGAATCTGCTCGACGCGGTGCAGGGCCGCACGCTCAGCGATGCCGTGCGAGGGCAAGACCGTCCTCATCACGGGGGGGTCGTCGGGCATCGGCGAGGCAGCCGCCAAGAAAATCGCGGAAGCGGGCGGCACCGTGGTGCTGGTCGCTCGTACCCGGGAAAACCTCGAGAAGGTCGCTGACGAAATCGGCGGCGACGGCGGGACGGCCCACGTATACCCGTGCGACCTGTCCGACACGGACGCCATCGCCGCGATGGCCGACCGGGTGCTCGACGATCTCGGCGGGGTGGACGTCCTGATCAACAACGCGGGGCGGTCAATTCGACGTTCGCTGAAGCTGTCCTACGACCGGATCCACGACTATCAGCGGACCATGCAACTGAACTACCTCGGCGCGGTCCAGCTCATCCTCAAGTTCATCCCGGGGATGCGGGAACGCGGTTTCGGGCAGATCATCAACGTCTCCTCGGTCGGTGTGCAGACCCGCGCGCCGCGCTTCGGCGCATACATCGCCAGCAAGGCCGCCCTGGACAGCCTGTGCGACGCGCTGCAGGCCGAAGTCGTGAACGACGACGTTCGATTCACCACCGTGCACATGGCGTTGGTTCGCACGCCGATGATCAGCCCGACCACCATGTACGACAAGTTCCCCGCGCTGACGCCGGATCAGGCGGCCGGCGTTATCACGGATGCGATCGTCCACCGGCCCCGGCGCGCGAGCTCGCCGTTCGGGCAGTTCGCCGCCCTCGCCGACGCCGTCAACCCGGCGGTCATGGACCGCGTGCGAAACCGCGCGTTCGCCATGTTCGGGGACTCCAATGCGGCCAAGGGCAGCGAATCCGCCAGCGATACAACACCTTTCGATAAACGAAGCGAAACGTTCGTGCAAGCGACCCGAGGGATCCATTGGTGACACCATGAGCCTTCCGAAACCAGACACCGACACGACCGTCGTCATCACCGGCGCCTCCTCCGGCATCGGCTCCGAACTGGCTCGCGGCCTGGCCCGCCGCGGCTTCCCACTGCTGCTGGTCGCGCGGCGCCGCGACCGCCTCGACGATCTCGCCAACGAGGTGGGCAAGGAATACTCGGTCGCGGTCGAGGTCATGCCCCTCGACCTCGGCGGCGGCGAAGGCCGCGCAAAACTGGCGGACCGGCTGCGCAACGAACCGATCGCCGGCCTGTGCAACAGCGCCGGTTTCGGCACCAGCGGGGTTTTCCATGAGTTGCCGGTGGAACGCGAGATCGAAGAAGTGACCCTCAACGCCTTGGCGCTGACGGAGCTCACCCACGCGGCCCTGCCCGGCATGGTCGAGCGGGGCGCCGGTGCGGTGATGAACATCGCCTCGATCGCGGGATTTCAGCCGCTTCCCTTCATGGCGGTGTATTCGGCCACCAAGGCGTATGTGCAGACGTTCTCCGAGGCGGTGCACGAGGAGCTGCACGGAACGGGCGTGTCGGTCACGGTGCTGTGTCCGGGCCCGGTGCCGACCGAGTGGGCCGAGATCGCCAATGCCGAGCGCTTCAGCATTCCGCTGGCGCAGGTCTCGCCGCACGACGTAGCCGAAGCGGCCATCGGCGGGATGCTCGCCGGCAAGCGCAGCGTGGTGCCCGGCATCGTGCCGAAGGTCGTCAGTACCAGCGGCAGATACATACCGCGCACCCTGCTGCTCCCCGGGATCCGGATCGGCAACCGATTCCGCGGGGGGCCCGGCCGGTAATGGCCGCGGAGTGCATCGCACCCGGCGTCGGACAGTAAACTCACTCGCCTGCCCACAAGGTAGGGAGAGCACCAGGTGCTGCACGGAGCCGCTCGACTCGCCATAACCGCGCCGCGCAGGATCATCGCCGCGGCTTTCCTGAGTATGGTCGGCGCCGGAGTTTTCGGCTTCCCCGTCTTCGACGCGTTGTCGGCGGGCGGCTATCAGGATCCGTCATCCGAGTCTTCGCAGGCTCAGCGTGCGCTCGCGGAAAAGTTTGACAACGGCGACCTAGGGATGATTGTCGCGGTGACCTCCGGGGCGGGCGTCCAAAGCGAGGGCGCGGCGGCCGTGGCCACCGACATCGTCGGGCAGCTGAAAGCGTCGCCGGACGTTACCCGGGTGAGCTCGGCGTGGACCGTTCCGCCGCCGGCGGCGGCTGGCCTGATCAGCAAGGACGGTAAGACCGGACTGATCATCGCCGGCATTCGCGGCGGCGAGACAGGCGCCCAGAAGAGCGCCGCGGCACTGGCGGGGAAGCTCGTCCACGATCGTGACGGCGTCACCGTGAAGGTCGGTGGTGAGGCCCTGACGTACGCGCAGATCAATAAGCAATGCGAAAAAGACCTGTTGGTCATGGAATCCATCGCGTTTCCGTTGAGCTTCGTTGCGCTGGTGTGGGTTTTCGGCGGCATGCTCGCCGCGGCGGTGCCGATGGCAGTCGGCGGCTTCGCGATCGTTTCCACATTGGCGATGTTGCGAGCGATCACATTCGCTGCCGACGTCTCCATCTTCGCCCTGAACCTCACAGTCGCCATGGGTCTGGCGCTGGCCATCGACTACACCCTGTTGATCATCAGCCGATACCGCGACGAGCTTGCCGATGGCAGGGAGCGCGACGATGCGCTAGTACGCACGATGAGCACGGCTGGGCGAACCGTGCTGTTCTCGGCGACGACCGTCGCCCTGTCGATGGCCACGATGGTGCTGTTCCCGATGTACTTCCTGAAGTCGTTCGCCTACGCGGGCGTCGCCGTGGTCGCCTTGGCCGCCGTCGCGGCGGTGATGATCACCCCCGCCGTCATCGTGCTGCTCGGCGATCGGCTGGACTCCCTCAATGTGCGGCGACTGATGCGCCGGCTGGGCGGACGCCCCGAGCCGTTGCCGCGCCCGATCGAAGAGAGCTTCCTGTACCGCTCGACGAAAGCCGTAATGCGACGGCCGATTTCGATCGGCGTAGCGGTCGTCGCGCTGTTGCTGGTGTTCGGCGCGCCGTTTCTCGGGGCGAATTGGGGCTTCTCCGACGACCGAGTGTTGCCGGGGTCGGCGTCAGCGCGGCAGGTCGGCGACCAGATGCGCTCCGATTTCACGGTCGACCCGGACACGAACGTGACCGTCGTGATCCCTGATGCAACCGGGTTGACGCCCGGCGAAATCGATACGTACGCCTTAAAGCTCTCGCACGTGCCCGACGTTTTGTCGGTGTCCGCACCTGGCGGGACCTTCCAGAACGGGTCGCTGGTCGGGCCACCTTCCGCGCCCACCGACGCCGAAGACGGCAGTGTGTTCCTGACTGTGGGCAGTGCGGATCGGCTGTTCTCCGTCGCATCGGAGAGGCAGCTGGATCGTCTGGAGGCCATCGCCGGTCCCGGCGGCCGCCACGTGCAACTCACCGGCCGGGCGGCGATAAACCGCGACAGCGCCGAGGCGGTGACGTCGCGGGTGCCGCTTGTCCTGTCAGTCATCGCGGTCATCACGTTCGGTCTGCTGTTCTTACTGACCGGCAGCGTGGTGATGCCGCTGAAAGCCTTGGTACTCAACGTCTTGTCACTGACCGCCGCATTCGGCGCGCTGGTCTGGATCTTCCAGGACGGCCACCTGGGTGCACTGGGCACCACCGCCAACGGCACCCTGATGATCCACATGCCGGTGCTGATGTTCTGCGTCGCGTTCGGTCTGTCGATGGATTACGAGGTGTTCTTGGTGTCTCGGATCCGCGAGCACTGGCTGGCCTCCGACCAAACCCCGGATGCCAACGACGAGGCCGTCGCACAGGGCCTGGCCCGCTCCGGCCGGGTGGTGACGGCCGCGGCGCTGCTGATGGCGATCTCGTTCGGGGCGTTGATAGCCGCCCAGGTGTCGTTCATGCGGATGTTCGGTCTCGGACTAACGCTGGCTGTACTGGTGGATGCCACGCTGGTACGCATGCTGCTGCTTCCGGCATTCATGCGCTTGATGGGCCGCGCCAACTGGTGGGCCCCTAAACTGCTGGTCAAGCTGCATGATCGCATCGGCATCAACGAGGCAGAAGGAGACGTCCAGCCTCGCGCCTTCAGCCACGAACAGTAATTCGCGCGGTTGCCCATGGCCTGAACCGAGGACCTTCCAGAAGGGTCACACTCTAAGCTCGGGCGATGGCCGCCGTTGACATGACCGCCGACCTGCCGATGACCCCGCAGGACATGTGGGACCGCGTTTCGGATCTGTCGGACCTGGGCAAGTGGCTCGTAATGCACGAGGGGTGGCGCAGTGAGCTACCCGACGAGATCACCAAGGGCACTCAAATCGTGGGCGTGGCACGTTCCAAGGGGCTGCGCAACCGGGTGACGTGGACGGTGACGAAGTGGGACCCGCCGCACGAGGTCGCGATGTCGGGAGCCGGGAAGGGCGGAGCCAAATACGGCGTCACGCTGACCGTGCGGCCCAGCAAAGGCGGCGCCACCCTCGGTCTGCGCCTTGAGCTGGGCGGACGCGCGTTGTTCGGTCCGGTGGGTTCGGCCGCGGCGCGCGCCGTCAAGGGAGACGTGGAGAAGTCGCTGAAACAGTTCGTCGATCTATACGGATAGAAAGCAGACACACTCCGCGACACGCCGGGGAAGCGTCGGTGCTCGGTCATAGACTGGCGTCCCTATGAACCAATCCTTCGTGCACCTGCATAACCACACCGAGTACTCGATGCTGGACGGTGCCGCGAAGATCACCCCGATGCTCGCCGAGGTCGAGCGCCTGGAAATGCCCGCGATCGGCATGACCGACCACGGAAACATGTTCGGCGCCAGCGAGTTTTACAACGCGGCGACCACGGCCGGGATCAAGCCGATCATCGGCGTCGAAGCCTATATCGCGCCGGGATCACGCTTCGACACCCGACGCGTCACCTGGGGCGACCCCGGCCAGAAGGCCGACGACGTCTCGGGGAGCGGCTCCTACACCCACCTGACGATGCTGGCCGAGAACGCCACCGGCCTGCGGAACCTGTTCAAGCTCTCCTCGCTGGCCTCCTTCGAGGGCCAGCTGAGCAAGTGGTCGCGAATGGACGCCGAGCTCATCGCCGAGCACGCCGACGGCATCATCATCACCACCGGCTGCCCGTCCGGAGAGGTGCAGACCCGGCTGCGTCTGGGGCAGGACCGCGAGGCGCTCGAGGCGGCCGCCCGCTGGCGCGAGATCGTCGGGGCGGACAACTATTTCCTCGAGCTGATGGACCACGGGCTGACGATCGAGCAACGGGTCCGTGACGGGTTGCTCAAGATCGGCAGCGAGCTCAACATTCGGCCGCTGGCGACCAACGACTGCCACTACGTCACCCGCGACGCCGCCCACAACCACGAGGCGCTGCTGTGCGTGCAGACCGGCAAGACGCTGTCGGATCCCAACCGCTTCAAGTTCGACGGCGACGGCTACTACCTCAAGTCGGCCGCCGAGATGCGCCAGATCTGGGATGACGAGGTGCCCGGCGCCTGCGACTCGACCTTGTTGATCGCCGAGCGGGTGCAGTCCTACGACGAGGTGTGGGCGCCGCGCAACCGGATGCCGGTCTTTCCGGTGCCCGAGGGGGAAGACCAGGCGTCCTGGCTGCGGCACGAGGTGGAAGCCGGGCTGAGCCGGCGGTTTCCGGCCGGCCCGCCGGACGGTTACGCCGCGCGGGCGGCCTACGAGATCGATGTCATCTGCGGCGCCGGCTTTCCGTCCTACTTCTTGATCGTCGCCGACCTGATCAACTACGCGCGGTCGGTGGGCATCCGCGTTGGCCCCGGCCGGGGCTCGGCCGCCGGCTCGCTGGTTGCCTACGCCCTGGGCATCACCGACATCGACCCGATTCCGCACGGCCTGCTGTTCGAGCGGTTCCTCAACCCCGAGCGGACCTCGATGCCCGACATCGACATCGACTTCGACGACCGTCGCCGCGGCGAGGTGGTGCGCTACGCCGCCGAGAAGTGGGGCCAAGACCGGGTGGCCCAAGTCATTACCTTCGGCACCATCAAAACGAAAGCGGCGCTGAAGGATTCGGCGCGGATCCACTACGGCCAGCCAGGGTTCGCCATCGCCGACCGGATCACCAAGGCACTGCCGCCGGCGATCATGGCCAAGGACATTCCGCTGTCCGGCATCACCGACCCGACCCACGAGCGTTACAAGGAAGCGGCCGAGGTCCGCGGCCTAATCGAAACCGACCCGGACGTGCGCACCATCTACCAGACCGCGCGCGGCATCGAGGGCCTGATCCGCAACGCCGGCGTGCACGCGTGCGCGGTGATCATGAGCAGCGAGCCGCTGACCGAGGCCATCCCGCTGTGGAAGCGGCCGCAGGACGGGGCCATCATCACCGGCTGGGATTACCCGTCGTGCGAGGCCATCGGGTTGTTGAAGATGGACTTCCTGGGTCTGCGCAACCTGACGATCATCGGCGATGCGATAGAGAACATCAAGGCCAACAAGGGGATTGACCTCGATCTGGAGTCCGTGCCGACCGACGACAAGGCCACCTACGAGCTGCTGGGCCGCGGCGACACGCTCGGTGTGTTCCAGCTCGACGGCGGACCGATGCGCGACCTGCTGCGCCGCATGCAGCCGACCGGGTTCGAAGACGTCGTCGCCGTGATCGCGCTCTACCGGCCCGGGCCTATGGGCCAGAATTCGCACAACGACTACGCCGACCGGAAGAACGGGCGCCAGGCGATCCGGCCCATTCACCCGGAGCTGGCCGGACCGCTCGAGGAGATCCTGGCCGAAACCTACGGCCTCATCGTCTATCAAGAGCAGATCATGCGGATCGCGCAGAAGGTGGCCGGTTATTCGCTGGCCCGAGCCGACATTCTGCGCAAGGCGATGGGCAAGAAGAAGCGCGAGGTGCTCGACAAGGAGTACGAAGGCTTCTCGGAAGGGATGCAGTCCAACGGATTCTCGGCGGGGGCCATCAAGGCGTTGTGGGACACCATCCTTCCGTTCGCCGACTACGCATTCAACAAGTCGCACGCCGCGGGCTACGGCATGGTCTCCTACTGGACCGCCTACCTGAAGGCCAACTATCCCGCCGAGTACATGGCGGGGCTGCTGACCTCCGTCGGCGACGACAAGGACAAGGCGGCCGTCTATCTGGCCGACTGCCGCAAGCTGGGCATCACGGTGCTGCCACCGGACGTCAACGAGTCCGGCCTGAACTTCGCGTCGGTGGGCGCCGACATCCGCTATGGGTTGGGTGCGGTGCGCAACGTCGGTGCCAACGTGGTGGGTTCGTTGATCGAAACCCGCAGTGGCAAGGGTAAGTTCACCGACTTCTCGGACTACCTGAACAAGATCGATATTTCGGCGTGCAACAAGAAGGTCACCGAATCACTGATCAAGGCGGGCGCGTTCGATTCGCTGGGGCATGCCCGCAAAGGCCTCTTCCTGGTCCACACCGACGCCGTCGATTCGGTGCTGGGAACCAAGAAGGCCGAGGCGATGGGGCAGTTCGACCTGTTCGGCGGTGGAAATGACGGCACCGGCACCGGAGACCCCGTGTTCACCATCAAGGTGCCCGACGACGAGTGGGAGGACAAGCACAAGCTGGCCCTGGAACGAGAGATGCTGGGCCTGTACGTGTCCGGGCACCCGCTCAATCGGGTGGCACACCTGCTGACGGCGCAGGTCGACACCGCGATCCCGGCGATCCTCGACGGCGATGTCGCCAACGACACCCAGGTGCGGGTGGGCGGCATCCTGGCCTCGGTGAACAGGCGGGTCAACAAGAACGGAATGCCCTGGGCCTCGGCTCAATTGGAAGACCTCACCGGCGGCATCGAGGTGATGTTCTTCCCGCACGCCTACACCTCGTACGGTGCGGAAATCGTCGATGACGCGGTGGTACTGATCAACGCCAAGGTCGCGATCCGGGACGACCGGATCGCCTTGATCGCCAACGACCTTGTGGTGCCCGACTTTTCCACGGCGCGGGCTGACCGGCCGCTGGCGGTGAGCATGCCGACGCGGCAGTGCACCTTCGACAAGGTCAGCGCGCTCAAGCAGGTGCTGGCGCGCCACCCCGGCACCTCGCAGGTGCATCTGCGGCTCATCAGCGGGGACCGGATCACCACACTCGAGCTGGACGCCTCGCTGCGGGTGACGCCCTCGCCGGCGCTGATGGGCGACCTCAAGGAGTTGCTCGGTCCGGGGTGCCTGGGCGTCTAGTTGACGCCGCCTTGTGTGCGACTAGGGCTTCGGCCGTGTGTCCAGGGCGGGATTTCGACGGATTTTCCGCCGTCAGCGCACACCGGACGCCCTGGAAGCACACTCGATGGTCCGGCGCTCTGGCGCCAAAACTCTCGAACCGGTCGGCGCCGGGTATTCCGTGCCCCATGATCACGGACGTACGCTCACCGATGTATGGGCACTGCTGATCCGGCGCTAAGGAGAACGGAAATGACGACAAACGAACGTCCGGCCACCTTGTGCGAGGCGTTCCAGCGCACCGCGTCGATCGATCCGGATGCCGTCGCGCTCCGCACGCCCGGCGGCACCCAGACGTTGACGTGGCGGGAGTATGCGGCGCAGGTGCGGAAGGTTGCTGCGGGCCTGGCCGGCTTGGGGGTGGGGCGGGGCGACACGGTTTCGCTGATGATGGGCAATCGGATCGAGTTCTACCCGCTCGAAGTCGGCGCCCAACACGTCGGCGCCACTTCGTTTTCGGTGTACAACACGCTGCCCGCCGAGCAACTGACGTACGTGTTCGACAATGCCGGCACCAGGGTCGCGATCTGCGAGGCGCAGTACGTGGACCGCATTCGCGCCAGCGGTGCGCCGATCGAGCACATCGTCTGCATCGACGGATCGCCGGACGGCACCATCTCGGTGGATGAGTTGTACGCCGCCGCCCCCGACGATTTCGACTTCGAGGCGACGTGGCGGGCGGTGCAGCCCGACGACGTGGTCACGCTCATCTACACATCCGGGACCACGGGAAACCCCAAGGGTGTGGAGATGACTCACTCGAACCTGCTGTTCGAGGGCTACGGCCTCGACGCGGTGCTGGGAATCCGGTTCGGCGACCGGATTACGTCGTTCCTCCCGTCGGCGCACATCGCCGACCGGATGACCGCGCTGTATGGCCAGGAGATGTTCGGTACCCAGGTCACGGTCGTGTCCGACGGGCGCGCGATCGCGGCGGCGCTGCCCGACGTGCGGCCCACCGTTTGGGGCGCAGTGCCCCGGGTATGGGAAAAGCTCAAGGCCGCAATCGAATTCACCGTCAGCCACGAGACGGACGACGCGAAGCGGCAGGCACTGCAGTGGGCGATGGCGGTGGCCGGAAAACGCGCCGGCGCCCTGCTCGCCGACGAGCCGATGTCCGACGAAGTCGCCGCCGAGTGGGCCAAGGCCGACGAGTTGGTGTTGTCGAAGCTGCGGGAGCGGCTCGGCTTCGCAGAGCTCCGGTGGGCGCTCTCGGGAGCGGCGCCGATCCCCAAGGAGACGCTGGCTTTCTTCGTCGGCATCGGCATCCCGATCGCCGAGCTTTGGGGAATGTCCGAGCTGAGCTGCGCCGCCAGCGTCATCCATCCCCGCGATGCGCGCCTTGGCGCCGTCGGCAAGTTGCTCCCCGGGCTGGAGGGCAAACTCGCCGATGACGGTGAGTTTCTGGTCCGCGGTCCGTTGGTGATGAAGGGCTACCGCAAGGAACCGGTGAAGACAGCGGAGGCGATCGACGCCGACGGCTGGCTGCACACCGGCGACATCCTCGACGTCGACTCCGACGGGTACCTGCGCGTGGTCGACCGTAAGAAGGAGCTGATCATCAATGCGGCCGGAAAGAACATGTCGCCGGCCAACATTGAGAACGCCATCCTGGCCGCGTGCCCGATGGTCGGCGTCATGATCACGATCGGTGACGGACGGCCGTACAACGCCGCGCTCATGGTCTTCGACGCCGACTCGGTCGGCCCGTACGCGGCCCAGCATGGGCTGGCTGATGCCTCTCCGGCAGCTTTGGCGGCCGACCCGGAGGTCATCGCGCGGATCGCCGCGGGCGTGGCCGCGGGCAACGCCAAACTGTCTCGGGTGGAACAGATCAAGCGCTTCCGGGTTTTGCCGACGCTGTGGGAGCCCGGTGGAGACGAGATAACGCTCACGATGAAACTCAAGCGCAAGCCGATCATGGCGAAATACGCCGGCGAGATCGAGGAACTCTATTCCAGTGATCCACATTCGGAGGTCCACGAGCCTTCCGAAACCGCAACGGTGCAGCCGGCGTGAGCGGGGTGCGGCGGTGACCGCGCGTGAGCTCGGACGCGAAGGGCTGCGAAAGCTTTTGCAGCGCACCGGAATCGTCGACGAATCGACGGCGGCGTTGGCGACCGACCCGGCCGAGGTTGTCCAGCTGCTGGCGGCGCCGTGGTATGACGAGCGGCTGATGAAGCTGGCAGCCGAGCTCGGGCGCGACCCCGACAGTGTGCGCGCCGAGGCCGCGGGCTACCTGCGCGAGATGGCACCCACGCTGGAACAGCGGTCGGTGGCGGCCTGGCGCGGCTTCAGCCGCTGGTTCATGCGGGCCTACGACGTGCTGGTCGACGAGGATCAGATCGCCCAGCTGCGCAAACTGGATCACAAAGCGACGCTGGCGTTTGCCTTTTCGCATCGCTCCTACTTGGACGGCATGCTGCTGCCCGAGGTGATCCAGGCGAACCGGCTCTCGCCCGCGCTCACCTTCGGCGGCGCCAACTTGAACTTCTTCCCGCTGGGCGGTTGGGCCAAGCACACCGGGACGATCTTCATCCGGCGTCAGACCAAAGACATTCCCGTCTACCGGTTCGCACTGCGCGCCTACGCCGCGCAACTGGTGCAAAACCATGTCAACCTCACCTGGTCGATCGAGGGGGGCCGCACCAGGACCGGCAAGCTGCGCCCTCCGGTGTTCGGGATCCTGCGGTACATCACCGACGCCGTCGACGAAATCGACGGTCCCGAGGTGTATTTGGTGCCGACGTCCATCGTGTACGACCAGCTGCACGAGGTGGAAGCGATGACCACCGAAGCCTACGGTGCCGCGAAACGGCCCGAAGACATCCGCTTCCTGATCCGCCTGGCGCGACAGCAAGGCAAGCGGCTCGGCCGCGCCTACCTGGACTTCGGCGAACCGCTGCCGCTGCGCAAGCGCCTCGAGGAGTTGCGCGCCGGCGAATCCGGAACCGGGACCGAAATCGAACGCATCGCACTGGATGTCGAACACCGGATCAACCGCGCCACCCCGGTCACGCCCACCGCGGTGGTCAGCCTCGCGTTGCTGGGTGCGGACCGGTCGATGTCCATCAGCGAGGTGCTGGCCACCGTGCGGCCGCTGGCGAGCTACATCGCGGCACGGAATTGGGCCATCGCCGGTGCGGCCGACCTGACGAATCGCTCCACCATCCGGTGGACCCTGCACCAGCTCGTCGCCTCGGGCGTGGTGACCGTCTACGACGCCGGCACCGAACCGGTCTGGGGCATCTGCGCCGACCAGCACCTGGTCGCGGCGTTCTACCGCAACACCGCCATCCACATCCTGGTCGATCGCGCCATCGCCGAGACGGCGTTGCTGGCCGCCACCGAAAACTGCATGGACGGCTCGGTGTTGCCGGCCGCGGTGCGCGACGAGGCGTTAAGCCTGCGCGAGCTGCTGAAGTTCGAGTTCTTGTTCTCCGCACGCGCGCAGTTCGAAAAGGATCTCGCCGACGAAGTGCGGCTGATCGGGCCGGTGGAAGACACCACCAAGGCCGCCAGCGCGGCCGATGTGCGGAAGCTGCTGGAACGAGCTGACCTGCTGCTGGCGCATCTGGTGTTGCGCCCGTTCCTGGATGCGTATCACATCGTCGCCGACCGGCTGGCCGCCCTCGAGGACGAATCGTTCGACGAGGACGCCTTTCTCGCCGAGTGCCTTGAGGTGGGCAAGCAGTGGGAACTGCAGCGCAGGATCGCCAGCGCCGAGTCGAGGTCGATGGAATTGTTCAAGACCGCGCTGCGATTGGCACGGCATCGTGAGCTGGTGGACGGGTTTGAGGAACCGGACATCGCCGAACGTCGGCGCCAATTCGCCGACCAGATCGCCACGGCCATCCGGCGGGTCAACACCATCGCCCAGTTGGCCAGGACGGGGTGTTAGGCCTCTGGCTGCGCCGTAAAGTGGTGCCTATGCCGCTTTCAGGTGATTACGCACCCAGCCCCTTGGATTGGTCCGGGGTCATGTTTAGGGTGCAAACTTGCGGGCGGGATACTCTCAGCTAGGCCCACGATTCCCGTAGGGATATAACGACTTCGCCCTTGTTCCTCACAGCGCCAATGCGGCCAGCGCGACGTCAAGACCACGCTGACGGTGTACGCCCACCTGATCAACACCGATGACCACGCGGGCAAAATGGCGGCGCGGCGCGCAGGCCGCGCCGAAGCTCGCCCGGCACCCGATTGGGCACCGTTGTCACGGAGAGCACGGAAGGAGAGCGACTGTGGATCAGCGAGACATCGAAAACGAACTGGGCGCACCGGGCGCGCGAGAACTGCTCGCGTCCACTTCGGCGGCGCACTTCGCCTACACCGGGAGGGACGGGACACCGCGGGTGATCCCGGTCGGCTTCTTCTGGACGGGTGAGCAGTTTGTAATCGCCACGGCCACGACCGCGCCAAAGGTCGCGGCGCTGTCGGCTCGCCCGGATGTTGCACTGGCCATCGACGCGGGTGACACGCCCGAGCAGGCGCGGGCGCTGTCGATACGTGGGCGGGCGAGCGTGCAGTTTGTCGACGGCGTCGTCCCCGAGTACCTCGCCGCCGCCAGGCAAACCATGGACGCCGAAGCGGCGGACGAGTTCGAGCGGAACTGCCGCGAGATGTACGACCAGCAGGCGCGCATTGCGATCACGCCGAAGTGGGTGCGCTACTACGACTTCGGCGCTGGCCGTATGCCACGATTCCTGCGGGTTCTGGTCGAGCGAAACCAGTCGTGACGGCCGGACCGGCTCGCACACTGGTACCGCCTATGGGCCGAAATGACAAACCGACGTCGCTTGGGGTGCAAACGGCTGACCTCCCTCAACGGGGTTGACCTGCACCGGGTCTAGAGTATTTGTCATGCCGCTACAAGGGGAATACGTTCCAAGCCCAGTCGACTGGTCCCGCGAGCAAGCCGACAAGTACATCGAATCCGGTGGAACCGACGGCACGGAATTGCAGGGCAAGCCCGTCATCCTGCTGACCACGGTCGGGGCCAAGACCGGCAAACTCCGCAAAACCCCGCTGATGCGCGTCGAGCACAACGGCGAGTACGCGATAGTCGCCTCGCTCGGCGGGGCCCCGAAAAACCCGGTTTGGTATTACAACGTGGTGGAAAACCCGCGCGTCGAGCTGCAGGACGGTCAGGTCACCCGCGATTACGACGCCCGCGAGGTGTTCGATGACGAGAAGGCCGCCTGGTGGGAGCGCGCTGTGCAGGTGTGGCCGGACTACGCCGGCTATCAGAAAAAGACCGACCGCCAGATTCCGGTGTTCGTGCTGACTCCGGTGAACTGAAACCCCCAGCTGGGTGGCATGGCACCATTGACCGGTGTCCGCTGAATTGAGCCAGAGCCAGACCGCGTCGTCGCCGCTGCGCGCCGCTGACATTGACGCGGCGGCCCAGCGGATCGCCCCGGTGGTCACGCCCACCCCGCTGCAGCTGAGCGATCGGCTGTCGGCGATCACCGGCGCGCGCGTCTACCTGAAGCGCGAAGACCTGCAGGTGGTGCGCTCCTACAAGCTGCGCGGCGCCTACAACCTGCTGGTGCAGCTGGCTGAGCAGGAGTTGGCCGCAGGGGTGGTGTGCTCGTCGGCGGGCAACCACGCACAGGGGTTCGCGTATGCGTGCCGGACGCTGGGCGTGCACGGCCGCGTGTATGTGCCCGCCAAGACGCCCAAACAGAAGCGTGACCGGATCCGCTATCACGGCGGGGAGTTCATCGAGCTGATCGTGGGGGGATCGACCTACGACCTGGCCGCCGAGGCGGCGTTGGCCGACGTCGAACGCACGGGCGCCACGCTGGTGCCGCCCTACGACGACCTGCGCACCATCGCCGGCCAGGGCACCATCGCCGTCGAGGTGCTTGCTCAACTCGACGGCGAGCCCGACCTGGTGGTGGTCCCGGTGGGCGGCGGCGGCTGCGTCGCGGGCATCACCACCTACCTGGCCGAGCGGACCACGAACACGGCGGTGCTGGGTGTCGAGCCGGCCGGTGCCGCTGCGATGATGGCCGCGCTCGCCGCCGGCGAGCCGGTGACGCTGCAGGACGTCGACCAGTTCGTCGACGGCGCCGCGGTGAGACGGGCGGGCACGCTGACCTACGCCGCCCTGGCCGCCGCGGGTGACATGGTGTCGATCACCGCGGTCGACGAGGGGGCGGTCTGCACCGCGATGCTGGACCTGTATCAACACGAGGGCATCATCGCCGAACCGGCGGGCGCGCTGTCGGTCGCGGGCCTGCTGGAGGCCGACATCGAGCCCGGTTCCACGGTGGTTTGCCTCATCTCGGGCGGCAACAACGACGTGTCGCGGTACGGCGAAGTGCTGGAGCGCTCGCTGGTGCACCTCGGCCTCAAGCATTACTTCCTGGTGGACTTCCCCCAGGAGCCGGGCGCGTTGCGCCGGTTCCTCTTCGACGTGCTCGGACCCAACGACGACGTCACCCTGTTCGAGTACGTCAAACGCAACAACCGGGAGACCGGCGAGGCGCTGGTCGGTATCGAGCTGGGATCGGCGGCCGATCTGGATGGCCTGCTGGCCCGCATGCGGGCGACGGAGCTCCATGTCGAAACCCTCCAGCCCGGTTCGCCGGCATACCGCTATCTGTTGTAGCGCTCGCCGGGCTAGCGCAGGTACGCCGGCAGCGGGGTAGCGGGATCGAGGTCCTCGGCCGGCACCGGCGTTCCGGCCGTCAGGCTCAGCGGCACCACGCCGGCCCAGTGTGGCAGCGCGCCGTCGTCCGGATCGTCAACCGGGCCGCCGCTGCGCACCTTGGCCGAGACTTCGGCGAGGTCCAGGGCGAGCATCCCGGTTGCGGCGAGTTCACGCGCATTGGGCGTCCGGCAGTCGGCGGCGCGCCCCGGGCGGATGTGATCGAGCAGGCAGCACAGCGCGCGCAATTTTTCCGCCGGGTCAGCCACCACGCGTGCGTCGCCCAGCACGACCACCGAGCGGAAGTTCACCGAATGGTGCATGGCCGCGCGGGCCAGCACCAGCCCGTCGACGAGGGTGGCGGTGACGCAAACGGGCAGTCCCGACCCCGATGCTTTGGCCGCCGTCGCGGCCAGCATCGGGCCGCCGCCGGTGGAACCGTGCAGGTAGAGGGTCTCGCCGAGGCGCGCGTGCGTCGTCGGCAACACCACCGGCCGACCAGCGCTCAGGTAGCCCAGGTGACAGATCAGCGCCTCGTCCAGGATCTCGTGGACGGTTTCGCGGTCGTATTGAGCGCGCTCGCGGTAGCGAGTGGGCGTCGTGCGGGGCGTGGGGCGATATGCGGTTTCCAACGGATTGCCTTTACTTTTGTTCTAGTACATAATTATCTGCGTGCCAGTACAAAGCAGCATAGCGGGAACGGGCGCGGAATCCATAGCCGCCAACGTCGAAGAGGCGATCTCCCACGGCTCGCTGGCGCCCGGCGACGCGTTGCCGCCGATCCGCGAACTGGCCGGCCGGCTCGGCGTGAACGCCAACACCGTGGCCGCGGCGTACCGCCTGCTGCGTGATCGCGGGGCCGTCGAAACCGCGGGGCGGCGCGGCACTCGCGTGCGGCACCGCCCGGCGACCACCCCTCGCTCCCTGCTCGGGCTTGACGTTCCCGCGGGCGTGCGCGACCTGTCGACCGGCAATCCCGACCCGGCCCTGTTGCCCATCGCGGGCGCTCTGCCACACGGCCCCGTCCCGCGCCGCCCGGTGCTGTACGGCGAGGTGCCCATGTCGCCCGAGTTGGTCGAATTCAGCCGCTCGGCGCTGTTGGCGGACGGCGTCCCGGCCGATCATCTGGCGGTGACCAGTGGTGCGCTGGATGGCATCGAACGGGCGCTCAGCGCGCACCTGCGCCCCGGGGACCGGGTGGCCGTCGAGGATCCAGGCTGGGCAAACCTGCTGGATCTTCTTGCCGCGCTTGGTCTTTCGGCCGAGCCCGTGCGGGTCGACGACGACGGGCCGCTGGTCGCCGACATGGCTCGGGCGCTGGATCGCGGGGTGCGTGCGGTGGTCATCACGAATCGCGCGCAAAACCCGACCGGTGCGGCGCTATCGGCCGACAGGGCGGATGCGCTCGGTGAATTGTTGGCCGGCCACGCCGACGGTCTGCTGCTGGTCGAAGACGATCACTGCGCGGGCATCGCCGGCGCGCCGCTGCGCACGCTGGCCGGAACCACCAGCCACTGGGCCTTCGTGCGGTCGGCATCCAAGGCTTACGGTCCCGACCTGCGTGTCGCGGTGCTCGCCGGAGACCACCGCACCGTCGAGCGCGTGCACGGCCGGCTGCGGCTCGGGCCGGGCTGGGTGAGCCACGTGTTGCAAGATCTCGCGGTCGGCCTGTGGTCGGACGAGGCGGCATCGCGCCTCGTCGGCGCGGCCGAGAAGCAATACACGAGCGCCCGTACGCGGTTGCGTGCCGCCTTGGCCGAGCGCGGCGTCGCGGCTCACGGCCGGTCGGGGCTCAACCTCTGGATCCCGGTTCCGGACGAGACGGTCGCGGTCACCCGGCTGCTCAGCGCGGGGTGGGCCGCCGCGCCGGGCATTCGGTTTCGGATTCGCACACCGGCGGGCATCCGCGTCACCATCGCCGACCTGACCGCCGATGAGATCGACCCGCTGGCCGACGCCGTCGCCGCGGCGGTGCGCATTGCCGGACGCGCCAGCGTGTGAGTCAGTCGGCCACGCGCAGAATGGCGAACGAATGCCCTTCGAGCACGGTGGCATCGTCATCGACCGCGGGCTCACCCCAGGCGAGTACCACCTCGCCGGTGACGGATACCTTCACCGGCTCGGCGTCCAGGTTGCACACGATGCGTAACCCGCCGCGGCACAAGATGATCCATCGTTCGGCTTCGTCGTAGTCGACGGTGAGGTGCTCCAGCCAGGGGTCGGCCAGGTCGGGTTCTTTGTCCCGCAGGGCGATCAGATCGCGATACACACGGTGCAGCCGGGCGTGTTCACCGGCGTCGATCTCGTCCCAATTCAGTTTGGAGCGCTGAAATGTCCGTGGGTCCTGCGGATCGGGAATGTCGTCGGCATTCCAGCCGTGGTCGGCGAATTCGGCCTTACGCCCCTCCGCCGTGGCCCGGGCCAGTTCCGGTTCGGGATGCGAGCTGAAGAATTGAAACGGGGTCGACGCCCCCCACTCCTCGCCCATGAAAAGCATTGTGGTGTAAGGCGATCCAAATACCAGGGCCGCCTTGACCGCCAGCTGGCCGCTGGTGAGGTTCTGCGACGGGCGATCCCCGAGGGCCCGGTTGCCGACCTGATCATGAGTGCAGGTATAGGCGACCAGTCGGGTGGCCGGGATTCCCGAAGCCTCCGTCGTGTCCAGGGGCCGCCCGTGGCGGCGATGCCGGAACGACGAATAGGTGCCGGCGTGGAAATAACCGTGCCGCAGCGTCTCCGCCAGTGTGGCCAGGGAGCCAAAGTCGGCGTAATAGCCCTGGCGCTCGCCGGATACCGCGGTGTGGACGGCGTGATGGATGTCGTCGGCCCATTGCGCGGTCATCCCGTAACCACCACGATCACGCGGGGTGATCAGCCGCGGGTCGTTGAGGTCGCTTTCGGCGATCAGGGACAGCGGGCGGCCCACTTGCGTTGACAGCCAGTCGGTTTCGTTGGCCAGCTCCTCGAGAATGTGGATGGCCGTGGTGTCCACCAGCGCGTGCACCGCATCCAGCCGCAGGCCGTCGGCGTGGAAGTCGCGCATCCAGCGCAGCGCGCACCCGATGATGTAGCGCCGCACCTCGTCGGAGTCGGCGCCGGCGATGTTGATGCCTTCGCCCCACGGGTTGCTCGCCGACGACAGGTACGGGCCGAACCGCGGCAGGTAGTTGCCCGACGGGCCGAGGTGGTTGAACACCGCGTCGATCAGCACCCCCAGGCCACGCGCGTGACAGGCGTCGACGAACCGGACCAGGCCGTCGGGGCCGCCGTAGGGTTCGTGCACGCTGTACCACAGCACACCGTCGTATCCCCAGCCGTGCGGGCCGGAGAAGGAGTTGACCGGCATGAGCTCGACGAACTCGACGCCGAGATCGACCAGGTAGCCCAGCTTTTCGAGGGCGGAGTCCAGCGTGCCCGCACCGGTGAAGGTGCCGACGTGCAACTCGTAGATCACCGCGCCTTCGACGGTCCGGCCGGGCCAAGCGCTGTCGGTCCAGGTCGCGCCGTTCGGGTCCCACAACTGCGAGCGGGCGTGCACGCCGTCGGGTTGGCGGGGCGACCGCGGGTCGGGCAGCACGGTGGGGTCGTCATCGAGCAGGTATCCGTACCGGGCGCCCGGCGCCGCCTCGACGCTCGCGTGCCACCAGCCGTCGTCCGAGCGCGTCATCGGGTGCGCCGCGCCGTCCACGTCGAGGCGCACCAGCGCGGGTTTGGGCGCCCAGACCCGGAATTCAGTCATGCTCGCGCTCCAGCAGCACGACGGGCAGGTCCGCGAACAGTTCGGCCGCCGACGTCGGCCCGCTTGCCATGGCGCCGCTGAGCGTGTCTACCCACGAGGCGTCGGGAAGCGGCACCACGGTGTTACCCCAGCCCGTTTCGGCCAGCGGCACGGTCCAGCGGGTCACCGCGACCAGGATGTCTTCGCCGCGCCGGAAGGCCACGACATGGTCGCCGGCCTGGCCGCTGGCGAGCACCGGAACGTAGTCGCCGCCCACGAAGCTCTCCGGATGGGCGCGTCGCAGCCGAAGGGCCGCGGTGACGACGCGAAGCTTAGGGTGCTGCAACTCTTTCAGAAAGTCCCTGCGTACCGCGTAGTCGACCGGGCGGCGGTTGTCCGGGTCGACCAGGCTGTCGTCCCAGAGCTCGGTGCCCTGGTAGACGTCGGGTATGCCGGGCACGGTCAGCGCGAGTAGCTTCTGGCCCAGGGCGTCACTTGCGGCGTGCGGATTGAGTTGGGCGACAAGCTCGGTCAGCTGGCCGGCGATCGGGCCGTCGAGGATGGTATCCAGCCAGCGATGCACCGCGTCTTCGAAAGCGGCATCCGGGTCGGTCCACGACGTATGCCAGTCCGCTTCCCGGATGGCCTTCTCGACGTAGGCGTGCAGCCGGTCGCGCAGCTCGTCGGTGACCTCGCATCTTACCGGCCATACGCCGAAGATGTTCTGCCACAGGAACCGTCCGGTCGGGGGATCGGGGGAGGGGGCGGCGATTTCCCAGCGAGCGACAAACTCGGTCCATAGCGACGGCACCTGGGACAGCACGCCGATCCGGGCCCGTACGTCCTCGCCGCGTTTGGTGTCGTGGGTGGTCAGCGTCGTCATCGTCTTCGGCCACAACCGGGCGCGGGTGGCGGCGGCGTGGTGAAACTCCGCGAGGCCGACACCGAAACGGTGCGGTTCGCCGCCCACCTCGTTGAGTGAGACCAGCCGGGCATCGCGGTAGAACAAGCAGTCTTCGACGGCCTTGGCGGTGACCGCGCCGCACAGCTGCTGCAGGCGGGTGGACGGCTCGCCGCCGCCCGCCAGCGCCGCCGCGATCAGCTGCAGCGCGGGTCCCAATTGCGGTGCTGCCGCCTGGGTTTCGGCCAATGCCGCCGGCAGCATCGCGACCAGTCCGGGGTAGTCGCAGCGGTAGACCCGGATGTGGGTGAGCAGTGTGGCTATCGCCTCGGGCAGCAGCGGGTGATCCGTGCCCGCGGTCGCCGCGATGGCCCGTCGCAACCGCGCCAGCTCACTGGCCAAAGTCTGGGTGGCCGCGCGGATCTTGAGCTCCGCGAGGAGCTTCGGCGTCGCGTGGTAGTCCACCCCGGCGGACTCCACGAGCGCGGTCAGCGCCGGTTCGCCGGCCGGGTCGACGAAGACCCCGCCGATCTCCCTGAGCGCGTCGTAACCGGTGGTGCCGGCCACCGGCAGGGTGGGCTCCAGCGCCTCGTCGACGGCCAGGATCTTCTCGATGACGATCCAGGCGTCCGGGCCGACGAGCTCCCGCAGCCGTGCCAAATATCCACAGGGATCAGGCAATCCGTCGGGGTGGTCGATGCGCACTCCGTCCACCAGTCGCTCGCCGAACCAGCGCGCGACCTCGGCGTGGCTGGCGTCGAACACCGCGCGATCGTCCTGCCGCAGTCCTGCCAGCGAGGTGATCGAAAAGAAGCGGCGGTAACCGCAGACGCCGTTTCGCCACCCCGCCAACCGGTAGTGCTGGCGTTCGTGGACTTGCGCGCCCGTTCCCTCCCCGGTGCCGGGGGCGATGGGCAGGGCAAGGTCGCCCAGGCGCAGCACGTCGGCATCGACCTTCAGGTCGGCCGCGTCGTCATCGGAACCCAGTATCGGCAGCACAATTCGGCCGTCTTCGTCAAGGTCCCAATCGATATCGAAGAACGTCGCATAGGGCGACGCTCGGCCATGCCGCAGCACGTCCCACCACCACGCGTTCTGTTCCGGCTTGTCGATGCCGACGTGGTTGGGGACGATGTCGACGATCAGGCCCATTCCTCGTACGCGGGCCGCGGCGGACAAACGTGCCAGACCGTCGGGACCGCCCAGCTCCGGCGACACCGTCGTCGGGTCGGTGACGTCGTATCCGTGGCTGGAGCCGCGGACGGGGGTCGTGATCGGCGAGAGGTACAGATGGGTCACCCCGAGGTCGTCAAGGTAATCCAGCAGGTTTTCGGCGTCGGCGAAGGTGAACGCGAATCCGCTGGACCCACCACGCAGCTGCAGCCGGTAGGTGGACAGAACTGGTAAGGCCATGCGTCACAAGGTCTTACGAAGCACCAGTAGCGATCGCGAGGGCAACAAGATCTTCTCTTCGGCGTTCACCACCTGGTCGGCGTCACCGGCGGGATGGTTGGTGTCCAGCTCCACGGTCCACTCCTCGGCGTACTCGCCGTTTGGCATCACGAACTCCACGTCGTGGTCGTGGGCGTTGAAGCACAACAGGAATGAGTCGTCGACCACCCGCTCACCGCGTTCGTTCGGTGCGGCGATGGCGTCGCCGTTGAGGAACACCGCCACACACTTATCAAAGGCCGCGCCCCAATCCTCGTGTGTCATTTCCGGGCCACCGGGCGTCAACCACGCGATATCGCGTACTTCGTCGCCGCTCCGGATCGGCTCTCCTTCAAAGAACCGGCGCCGGCGAAACACCGGATGGTTCTTGCGCAAGGTCGTCACCTTGCGCACGAATGCCAGCAGGTCCGAATTTTTGTCGGCCAATGACCAGTCCATCCAGGACAATTCGGAGTCCTGGCAGTAGACGTTGTTGTTGCCGCTTTGGGTGCGCCCGAGCTCGTCGCCGTGGGCGATCATCGGCGTGCCCTGGCTGACCATCAGCGTGGCCCAGAAGTTGCGCATTTGGCGGCACCGCAGCGCCACGATCTCGGGGTCGTCGGTGGGACCCTCCACGCCGCAGTTCCACGAGCGATTGTGGCTTTCTCCATCCCGGTTGTCTTCGCCGTTGGCCTCGTTGTGTTTTTCGTTATAGGAGACCAGGTCGTTGAGCGTGAATCCGTCGTGGGCGGTGACGAAGTTGACGCTGGCGCTCGGGCGCCGGCCCGTCGCCTCGTACAGATCCGATGACCCGGTCAGCCTCGAAGCGAACTCGCCCAGGGTCGCGGGTTCCCCCCGCCAATAGTCACGCACGGTATCGCGATACTGCCCGTTCCACTCCGTCCACAAACCCGGGAAATTTCCGACCTGGTAGCCACCCTCGCCGACGTCCCACGGCTCGGCGATCAGTTTGACCTGGCTGACCACCGGATCCTGCTGCACCAGATCGAAGAAGGCGCTCAGTCGGTCGACGTCGTGCAGCTCGCGGGCCAGCGCTGCGGCCAGGTCGAAGCGGAATCCGTCGACGTGCATCTCGGTCACCCAGTAGCGCAGCGAGTCCATGATCAACTGCAGGACGTGCGGGTGGCGAGCGTTGAGGCTGTTGCCGGTGCCGGTGAAGTCCTTGTACAGCCGCAAATCCTCGTCGGCCAGCCGGTAGTAGGCGGCGTTGTCGATGCCGCGGAAGTTGATCGTCGGGCCGAGGTGGTTGCCCTCGGCGGTGTGGTTGTAGACCACGTCGAGAATGACCTCGATGCCGGCCTCGTGAAAGCTGCGGACCATCGATTTAAACTCCGCGACGCTGGACCGGCGGCTGGCCGCATATTGGTTGTGCGGGGCGAAGAAGCCAAAGGTGTTGTAGCCCCAGTAATTTCGCAACCCAAGGTCCAGCAGTCGCGCGTCGTGCATGAATTGGTGGACCGGCATCAGTTCGATGGCGGTGACGTTGAGCGACTTGAGGTGATCGATGATCACCGGGTGGGCCAGCCCGGCGTAAGTGCCCCGCAGCTCCTCGGGGACGCCGGGATGGGTCTGCGTCATGCCCTTGACGTGGGCCTCGTAGATGACCGTCTCGTGATAGGGGGTGAGCGGCGCCCGGTCGGACCCCCAATCGAAGAACGGGTTGCTCACCACGCTGGTCATCGTGTGGCCGAGCGAGTCCACCATCGGCGGAGTGCCGGGGTCGGCCCCATTGGCGTTGGGGCCGTTGGGGTCGACGGCTTTCATGTCGTAGGAAAACAGCGCCTGGCCGAAATCGAAATCGCCGTAGAAGGCCTTCCCATACGGATCCAGCAGCAGCTTGCTCGGGTCACACCGGTGGCCGGCCGCGGGATCGAAGGGGCCGTAGACGCGAAATCCGTAGCGCTGCCCCGGAATGCTGTTCGGTAGATAGGCATGCCAGACGTATCCGTCGACCTCGTCGAGGGGGATCCGCGACTCGTTGCCGTCGTCGTCGATCAGACACAACTCGACCTTCTCGGCGATCTCGGAGAACACCGAAAAGTTAGTGCCCGCGCCGTCATAGGTGGCACCGAGCGGATAGGGGGTCCCGGGCCAAACGGTGGCCAGCCGGGGCTCGGCTCTGTGGGCATCGGGTGGGGCGGTGCCAGCTTCCGGGCCCGGTTCCGCGGCTGGTTGGTCGGTCGGCATCACTCGACCTTATCTGCGCCCGGCGCATCCGCGTCGGGTTACCACCACCCGGTGCTCGCCGCGATTTGGCGGCCCAGCTCATTGGTCATGGTCCGAACGTAGGTCGGGTCCAGATGATGAGCGCCGTGGTAGATCAGCACGTTTCCTTCGACCGGGCGGCAGACGTCGGCGCGACATATCGCGTCGGACATGTCGAGGACCTTGAGCAGCGGGAACTGTGTGACGAAGTCGACGGTCTGATTCCGTTCGGACAGCACGTCGGAGCGCTTGACCGCGCACGACTGCGCGCTGCCGCCCTTGGCCAGGCAGTCAGCGGGGTCAAACGGCTTGCCATTCTTGACCAGCCACGGCGTGTCTCGCATCCCGAGGATCGGAATGTTGTTGTCGGACAATGTTTGCCAGATGCCGAGGTAGGTTGCCGGCATCACGTCGCCGCTTTTGATGTTCCACGGCCGGGTCGTCGTGGTGAACACGTAGTCGGGACGGTCGTCGACCAGCTTGGCCATCGTCCGTTGCACCCACTCGCGGCACTGCGGATACGGGGCGTTGTTGCCCATGATCAGCGGGACTTCCTCGGTGGACAACGGGCAGCCCATCTTGAGATACGTCACCACCTTGAAGTGGTGCAGATGGCCGAGCAGGTCCAGTGCGGGCAGCCAGTGTTCCGCGTGCGACCCGCCGGCCAGTGCGATGGTCCGGGGAGCGTCCACGTCGCCGTAGGTGCAGTTGACCACCGCAGGGTTCACGAAATCACTGATGCAGCCGTCCCTGGTCGAGGCCGGCAGGTCCTGCTTGACCTCCAGCACGGTGGGCCGCATCGGCAGTGTGGGTACCCGCACGTGGTCGGTCAGGGCGCGCGCGCCGGGATAGTCCTGCGGGTTGAGCACGCTGAGTTCCTTGCCCGCGGCGCGCAACACCGTGACGTGCTGACGCCAGGTGAACGAGGTTGCGGTCAGCGTGACACCGAGCAGCACCACCATCGATCCCAGCGCCATCGTCGGCCTGCGCAGGCGCACCCACCAGGGGATCGTCGGGACGGTTTCCGGGGATGTGGCGCCGGCGGGTGCGGCGTAGCGCAGTGGGTCCTCGACGAGCCGGGCGGTCAGGTAGGCCAGCGATCCGGATACCAGGAGTATCGCCGAGCCTTCGAAGAAGTTGGCGTGCCGGTGGCCGGTGTAAGACAGCCAGAAGATGAGCAACGGCCAGTGCCACAGGTACAGCGAATAGGCCATCGCACCCAGGGCGACCAGCGGCCTGGCGGCGAGCAGTCGATTCGGCAGCGGCATCCGGTCAACGGCGCCGGGACGGCCCGCCAGGTTGGCCCCGGCAAGGATCATCAGCATGGTGGCGCCGACGGGCACCAATGCCCACGGGCCGGGAAATTCCTTGACGCCGTCGATCAGGGCCCCGCACGACACGATCGCCGCCAGGGCGACGGTGGCGACGGCGGTGCGCAGCCACATCGGCCACTGGATGTAGGGCACCAACGCACCGACGAGCGCGCCCAGCAGCAACTCCCATGCCCGCGCGAAACTGTCGTAGTAGGCGGTCGCCTGGTCGTCCTGATGAGCGACGATTGCGTAGACGAACGACGCCACCGTCAGCGCGCTCAGCAGCACCACGAACACGGTCCGCAGGTATGGGGCCCGCGGGCCCCGAAGCAGGCCCCTCAGCAGGTAGGCGCATCCGGTTACGAGCAACAGGAAGCCGACGTAGAACTGACCCTGCACCGACATTGACCAGATGTGCTGTAACGGGCTGACGGCTTCGCCCGCCCGCAGGTAGTCGGACGCCGTGTTGGCCAGCTCCCAGTTCTGGTAGTAGCCGAGGCTGGCCAGGCTCTGGTCGGCGAACGTCTCCCAGCGGGTCTCCGGTTGCACCAGGATGGTGAGTACCGCGCACCCGGCGAGAACCACGACCAGGGCGGGAAGCAGCCGGCGGACCAGCCGGGCCACCTCGGCTACCGGCGAGAGCGAAACGGCGGGGTTGAGCGCGGCGCGAAGCACCTTGCCGCCGAAGAAGAAGCCGGACAGCGCCAGAAAGACATCGACGCCGCCGGAAACCCGGCCGAACCAGATGTGGAACATGGCGACCAGCGCGATCGCGATACCGCGCAAGCCGTCGAGATCGTAGCGATAGAACCCCGAGGACCCCCCGGCGCGCACGCCGACAGCTACCGGGTTCGCAGTGGCGACCGGCGCACGAGGGGGAGACAGGGTCTGCATGATTGACCGTTAATCTACCGAAAACCGCCACCTACCCCCGGGTGCGAGGGAGCAAGTGGCGGTGTTCGAACGGTCGCGACCGTTTACCGCGTGATACCGAACGGAGCCTGCAGCACCGGTGCCTGCTGCGTCGGCGGCAGCAGCAACGGCATCTGCTGCAGCTGCGCCTGGAACGGTGCCTGCTGCGCCTGGAACGGCGCCTGCTGCGTCGGCGCCTGCTGAACGGGCGCCTGCAGCACGGGCGCCTGCTGCGTCGGCAGCTGCTGAACGGGCGCCTGCTGCAGTGGCGCCTGTTGCGCCGGGGCCTGCTGCAGCGGCGCTTGCTGAGCCGGGGCCTGCTGCAGTGGCGCCTGCTGCGCTGGGAATTGCTGCGCCGGGACTTGCTGCGGCGGTGCCTGCAGCGCCGGCGCCGTCTGTGTCCCGAGAACCCGGACGAGGTAGGGGGCCATGCCGTTGGACCGCACCGGCGAGACCTGGACGACGTCGCCGACCTCGAGCATCTGGTTGTTCCCGAGGTACATCGCGACGCTTTCCGTGCCGTCGGGACCGTAGAAGATCAGGTCGCCGCGGTGCGCCTGCTGCGGCGCGACCTTCGGACCGACCCGGTACAACTCGCCCGAGGAACGCGGCAGCTTGAGCCCGGCGCCGGCGTAGGCGTACTGCATCAGGCCCGAGGCGTCGAACCCGACAGTCATGGCGCCAGTGCCCTTGCCGCGGGTTGGGCCGTTGACACCGCCGCCGGCCCACGAGAACGGCACACCACGCTGCGAAAGCCCGCGCATCACGACGATGTCGGTGGCCTGCTGGTAGTCCATCGGCCTGGTGCCCGGATCAGCGGTCGCGATGCTCGCGGTGGCCAGCGGGGCCACCAGCATCGCGAGACCGATCGCGAAGGCGTAGATGCGTTTCATTGGAATCCCACTCCTCGGGGTCCTGGGCCTCAGTCGCGGTGACTTCGCGCATCGGCCGCTCGTGCGTGACGACGCGAAGGCCTCTCCGTCGGGGCCGAACGCCGCCTGTATGACGGTTGGAAGCGAAACCAGCCGGTTACCCGCCTGAATTCACACCAGTCACTACAGACACTTTTACAACATAAGTCACCGACGGAAAATAGCTGGTGGGCCGCACGAAGGATTTTTTGTCGTACCGTGACCGCACGGTGACTGGCACGCCCATTTTCGTGTGTGCGGTTGTGATTTAGGTCTCAGCTACGAGGTCAGAGCCCAATACCGTTCGCTGAACATGGTCAGCATGGTGCCGGCCACGGAGCTCACCATGAGTGTGGCGAGGGCCAGGACCGGCCAAAAAGACATGTACCAGCCCTTCAACAGGGAAACGAACGGGCCGATCCCCGCCGCGGCAATCGCCGCACCGATGCCGCCCCACACGACAGGGCGGATATAGAAATCGAGCCCGAACGGCACCGGCCCACACGTCTCGTCCTCGCACAGCTGCCCGAGGAAGCCAAAGAGCCGCGTCGGCCAGCTCGTCGCCGTGGCCAGGACGACCAGCAGGATCAACAGCGCGACGGTGCAGACGACGTCCCAGGCGGCGATGCGCAGGCGAAGCACCCGGGGCGCCTGGTGGTCGGACCGGTCGGAGTCGTCCGGGCCGTCGGGCTGACTGTGGCGAGGCCATGGCGTTAGATGCTCCCCGATGGCTGCGGTTTGTGCGACCCGGCTGCTTTACGCTCGATCTCTATGCGTGCGGCGAGGGCCGGGCTGACGCCCGAGCAAATCAGCGCGATCGACGCCGCCCACCTGTGGCACCCCTACAGCACCATCGGCAGCGAATCGGTGACACCCGTGGTGGCGGTGGCCGCCCGCGGCGCCTGGCTGACGCTGATCCGTGACGGCAAGCCGATCGAGGCGCTCGACGCGATGAGCTCCTGGTGGACCGCCATCCACGGGCACGGCCACCCGGAGCTGGACGCGGCGCTGGCCGGCCAGCTGGACACGATGAACCACGTCATGTTCGGCGGCCTGACCCACGAGCCCGCGGCGCGGCTGGCGCAGTTGCTGGTGGAGATCACCCCGCCCGGATCTGGAGACGGTTTTCTTCAGCGACTCCGGGTCGGTGTCGGTGGAGGTCGCGGTCAAGATGGCGTTCCAGTACTGGCGCAGCCGTGGCCGGCCCGGCAAGCGGCGGCTGATGACCTGGCGGGGCGGCTACCACGGCGACACCTTCACCCCGATGAGCATCTGCGACCCCGAGGGTGGCATGCACTCGCTGTGGACCGACATCCTGGCCCGGCAGGTGTTCGCCCCGCAGGTGCCTCGGGACTACGACCCCGCCTACAGCGCGGCGTTCGAGGCGCAACTGGCCCGGCACCGTTCCGAACTGGCCGCCGTGGTCGTCGAGCCCGTCGTGCAGGGGGCGGGCGGGATGCGCTTCCACGACCCCCGGTATCTCGGTGACCTGCGCGACATCTGCCGGCGGCACGAGGTGCTGCTGATCTTCGACGAGATCGCGACCGGCTTCGGCCGCACCGGTGAGCTTTTCGCCGCCGACCACGCCGGGGTGAGCCCGGACATCATGTGTGTCGGCAAGGCGCTGACCGGCGGATACCTGAGCCTGGCCGCCACCCTGTGCAGCACCGACATCGCGCACACCATCAGCGCCGGTGAGCCCGGTGCGCTGATGCACGGGCCCACGTTCATGGCCAATCCGCTGGCCTGCGCGGTGTCGGTGGCCAGCATCGAGGTGCTGCTCGGGCAGGACTGGCGGTCGCGGGTCGCCCAGATCTCCGCCGGGCTGGCCGACGGACTCGAACCGGCCCGGGCGCTGCCCGGCGTTACCGATGTCCGGGTGTGCGGCGCCATCGGCGTCATCGAATGCGACCGGCCCGTCGACCTGGCCGTCGCCACCCCGGCGGCGCTGGACCACGGCGTCTGGCTGCGCCCGTTCCGCAACCTGGTCTACGCGATGCCGCCCTACATCTGCCCGCCCGCGGAGATATCCCAGGTCACCTCCGCGATGGTCGAGGTCGCGCGCCTCGTAGAGTGAAACCGCACTTCAGAGGGACTGTCGGGGGTCGGTCGCAGAGGTCCAGCGTCCTCGCCGCAGACGCGTGCCCGAGCACCCTGATCTCGCGATGTGCGGCTAAACCGCTGGCAGACCCGCACGCAAGCAATCCGCAAGAACAATCCAAGAATTTTTGTAGGTGCTCACCAGATTCTGGTGTCGACGGGAAAGCCCCGCACCACTCACAAACAGAAGGAAATCCCAAATGATCACCACCCGTTTCACCAAGTTCGCCACCGCTTCCCTCGCTGCTGCTGCCATCGGGCTGGGCGCGCTGGCCACCGCTGCCACCGCCTCGGCCGAGACCTACCAGGGCGGCGTGATCGGCGGCACCAACGGCGGTCACGCCACGCTGCACTGGCAGGGCGTGCACCCCGGTTCGGCCAACCTGCACTGGCACTGAACATCCCCGGCTGGCGTCGGCGGCGGTCCGCGAAGGTGACCGCCACCGGCGCCTTCGTCTGTCTGGCGATCTACGCCGCCGCCGCGGCAGTTAATCGCGTGCAACTGATAGACGTCGCAGATCGATACTATTTCGAGGCCGCGTTCAGTCCTGCTCGGGCCTGGTCGATTTGGTCGTAGGCGTACGTCGCGATGGCGGCGACGGTCATCGTCTCGCCCTTGCGGACGAGCAATTCGAAGGCCTGGTTGCCGAGGATCTCCCGCAGGCGCGTTGTCAATGCTGCCGAGTTCAGGCAAGGCCGCTGCGACCATGGGATTGACGGCTGCGAAGCCGGCGATGGTGGCCGCTGGTTCGTTGCGTCCGAGTCGTTCGAGAGCAATGGCCAGAGTAGCCAGGGGGTTATGCAACATGCCGACGTTGCCCGACTCGTGGTTGTTACGGATGGCCACGGCGAGGGAATCCAACGTCGCCACCGGGTCCCCATGCTCGGCCTCAAGTCCGGACCAGTCCAGTACGCGAATTGTGTCTCAAAGAAACGGTTGCCACTGTCCTGCGCGATGTGCACGCCGCGGCGAATTGCCTCGAGCGCGCGGCCTGAATCAGTGTCGCGGAAGGCAAACCCGCACGCGAGAAGTGCGTAGGCAAGCACCACGGATTGCCGATCGCTTCGGCGGCCTCGATGAGGCCGTTGGCGGTGACCATCGCCTCGTCATTGGCACCGGAACGGTGAGCGAGCACCAGGTTCGCCCAGGCGGACGTATTGGTGTGCCACTGCGCGAAAGCCGGGCGCGGCACAGCTCGACATACCGGTCGGGCTGGCCGACGAACAGGTACGCACTGCCGAGCCAACGGCTCGGCGGCGTCGTACGACACCTTATCGCCGCCAGCGGCGATGACTGATCTGGCCGATCTCGCTGTAGCGGACAGCCTCTTCGAAGCGTCCGACGACGAACGCACTAGCGTAGCCATCACGCATAGCGGCGGCGAGCCGAGGATGGTCGACGGCGCGGGCGGGTTCAATCAGATCTCTTCGGCCCAGGTTAGTCGGTTCGAAGTTCTCGAGCAAGGAAGCCGAGGAAACGCCGAGCACGTCGCGATAGCGGCGCCCATGTCCAGGTCGCCGTGATCGGCAGCCCACCGAAACGCGATGCGCAAGTTGGCCAACTCGAGCCGCGAACCAGTCGTACGCCTCGCGCTGTCGGGGGCTGTCCCACAGGTCCATGATGTCGGTTTCCCGTCCGGCGAAGTAGCGCGCGTGGGCGGCCCGGATCTCGGATGCTGTCGCCGCGGGCGACGAGTTGTTCCTCGGCGAACTGGCGGATCGTTTCTAGCATCGAATACCGGGTTCGCCCGCCTGACCGCACGGCGATTACGAGCGACTTGCGCACAAGCGCGTCGAGTACCTCGAGGATGGCGTACTCGTCGCGGTCATCTGATCCGGCTACCGCGCAGACGCTTTGGAGGTCGAATCCGCCCGCGAACACCGAACAGCGGTCCAGCACCGTCTTTTCGGTGTCGGCGAGAAGGTCGTATGACCAGGCCACCGCGTGGCGCAGCGTGTGGTGGCGTTCCAGGCCGCGCCGCGAGCCGACCAGCAGCCGGAACCGGTGATCAAGACGATCACGCATTTCACCGGCGGTCATCGACGCCATCCGGGAGGCAGCCAGTTCGATGGCCAAGGGAATCCCGTCCAGGCGCTGACAAATCTCGGTGACTGCGGCAGCTTCGTCGCCGTCGACCATCGAGAAGCCCGGTGCAATGCCTTGAGCACGTTCGACGAACAGACTGACCGCCGCAGAGTCGATTCCCGCTGCCGCGTCCAGAGAGCGCACCGGCCGAACCTGCTCGTCGGGGACTCCGAGTCCCTCGCGGCTGGTGGCCAGGATTCGTACCGTCGCCGAGTGCGCGAGTATCGCTTCGATCAGGTCGGCGGCGGCGTCGAGAACGTGCTCGCAATTGTCGATCACCAACAGCCGGACCCGGCCCTCCAACGCAGCGGCCACCGACTCACTGACGGTCTTACCCGGTTGCTGTGTGATGCCCAGCACCGCCGCCACCGCATCGGGCACCGCCGCCGGATCGGTCACCGCGGCCAACTCGAAAAACCAAACGCCGTCCGGAAACTCATCAGCCAGGTGCGCCGCGACTTCCAACGCCAGACGGGTCTTGCCGACCCCACCCACGCCGGTCAGCGTCACCAACCGATGCGCCTTGACCGCCGCTTCAATCTCGGCGACCTCGGACTCACGTCCGATCAAGCTGGTGGTCGCAGGCCGCAGATTTCCCGGAGTTGTATCGAGCGCCCGCAACGGGGGAAACTCCGCGCGAAGTTCCGCTGCCTGTACTTGAAACACCCCGACCGGCATCGGTACATCCCGCAACCTTCGAGGCCCCAGATTGACGAGGTCTACTCCGCCAAGCAGACCCGCCGTCGACTCAGCCACCAGGATTTGACCGCCGTGCCCGGCGGCCATCACCCGCGCCGCGCGATTGAGCACCGCACCGAAGTAATCCCCGTCCCGCAGTTCGGCTTCGCCGGTTGCGATGCCCATCCGCACCGGCAACTCCAGCTCCCGCTGCGCGGCCACCGCCGCATCCACCGCTGACCTGGGCGAGGCGAACGCCGCGCATACACCGTCACCGGTGTGCTTGAACATGAAGCCGCCGTGCGCCTCAATCGCCTCACGCAACACCTGATCGTGTGCGGCCAGCGCCGCTCGCATCGTCATCGGCGTCGGCCTCCCACCGACGGGTTGAACCCTCCACGTCGGTGAACAGAAAGGTCACCACCCCTGCAGGGGGCACCCCAGTGGCCACCCGCAAAGGATGTCACACAAAGCCCTGCTCAGGCCGCTATTCACAACCGACTTTCGAGACTCTCGTAACTCGTCTTTCTTGCAATGCCACCGGGTCGCCCGGTTCGGCGTGCACGCCCTCGACCTCCGCGAGCAAGCTGAGCAGCGCATGCTGCGAACGCCTCGATGGCGACGACTTCGCGTACCTCTTTGATTTCAAGCACCGCCATGACCGGTTGTGGTCGTTAGCGTGTTCATGCCCACGGCGATGGTCAAGGTCGCGCGCCTCGTAGGCTGAGCGTCGATGAGGGCACCGATCGAGACTTCCCCGCTGGCCTGGCTCGAGGCCGTGGAACGGCAGCGCCGCGAGGCCGGGCTGCGCCGCTCGCTGCGGCCGCGCCCCGCCGTCGCCACCGAGCTGGATCTGGCGTCCAACGATTACCTCGGTCTGTCACAACATCCCGACGTGATCGAGGGCGGCGTTGCTGCCCTGCGGATCTGGGGCGCCGGGGCCACCGGTTCACGGCTGGTCACCGGCGACACCGAGTTGCACCAGCAGTTCGAATGCGAGCTCGCCGAGTTCGTCGGCGCCGCCTCGGCGTTGCTGTTCTCCTCGGGATACACGGCCAACCTCGGGGCCGTCGTCGGCTTGTCCGGGCCCGGTTCCCTGCTGGTGTCCGACGCCCATTCGCACGCATCCCTGGTGGACGCCTGCCGGCTGTCGCGGGCGCGGGTGGTGGTGTCGCCGCACCGCGACGTCGGCGCCGTCGACGCGACCCTGGGTCGCCGCGACGAGGAGCGCGCCGTCGTGATCACCGACTCGGTGTTCAGCGCCGACGGCACACTGGCCCCCCTGCGCGAGTTGCACGAGGTCTGCCGCCGCCACCGGGCGCTGCTCATCGTGGACGAGGCCCACGGCCTGGGTGTGCGCGGCGGCGGGCGCGGGCTGCTGCACGAGCTTGGGCTCGCGGGTGCGCCCGACGTGGTGATGACCACGACGCTGTCCAAGGCGCTCGGCAGCCAGGGTGGTGCGGTCCTCGGGCCGACGGCGGTGCGCGCCCACCTGATCGACGCGGCCCGGCCGTTCATCTTCGACACCGGCCTGGCACCGGCGGCGGTGGGCGCCGCGCGGGCCGCGCTGAACGTGCTGCGGGCCGAAACGTGGCGGCCGCCGGCGGTGTTGCGGCATGCCCGCACCCTGGCCGACGTCTGTGCGGTGCCCGAAGTGCCGCAGTCCGCGGTGGTGTCGGTGATCCTGGGCGACCCGGAAGTGGCGCTGGCCGCCGCGACCGCCTGCCTGGACGCCGGCGTCAGGGTGGGGTGCTTCCGGCCCCCGACCGTGCCCGCCGGCACGTCGCGGCTGCGGCTCACCGCGCGCGCGTCGCTGGACGCCGCCGAGCTCGAGATCGCGCGCCGGGTGCTGACGGACGTGCTTGCCGCGGCCCGCCGTTGACGGTCCTGGTCGTCACGGGCACCGGCACGGGTGTCGGCAAGACGGTCGTCACCGCGGCGCTGGCCTGTCACGCCCGTCAGGCGGGCATCGACGTGGCGGTGTGCAAGCCCGTCCAGACGGGAACCGACGCGGGCGACGACGATCTGGCCGAGGTAGCCCGGCTCTCCGGGGTGACCGAGCTCGCCACGCTGGCCCGATATCCGCAGCCACTGGCGCCGGCCGCCGCCGCCGAGCAGGCCGGCAGGGCGCTGCCCACCGGTGACCAGCTGGTGCAGCTGATAGCCGGCCTGGACCGCCCGGGGCGGCTCACCCTGGTCGAAGGCGCGGGCGGGCTGCTGGTCGAACTCGCCGACGCGGGCGTCACCTTGCGCGATCTGGCCGTCGAGCTGGGTGCTGCCGCGCTGGTCGCGGTCACCGCGGAGCTGGGCACCCTCAATCACACCGCGTTGACCCTGGAGGCCCTTGCTGCACAACGGGTTTCGTGCGCCGGATTGGTAATCGGGAGCTGGCCGGCGCAACCCGGATTGGTGGAGACCTCCAACCGGTCCGCGCTGGGCCGCCTGGCTCCCGTGCGGGCCGCGCTGCCCGCCGGGGCCGGATCGATGGGCGCCGCCGACTTCGCGAAGCTGAGCGCCGACGCGTTCGACCGCGACTGGGTTACCACGTTGGTGTGCTGATGGTTCATTCGATCGAGCTCGTTTTCGACCCCGACACCGAGGCGGCGATCCGCGGCATCTGGCAAGCGCTGGCCGGCGCCGGAATTCCCAGTCAGGCCCCCGCCAGCCGGCCGCACGTGACGCTGGCCGTTGCCGATGGCATCGACGCAGGCGTCGACGAGTTGCTGGGTCCGGTTAGCCGACGGTTGCCGCTGGGGTGCGCGGTCGGTGCGCCGGTGTTGTTCGGGCGGGCGAACGTCGTCTTCGCGCGGCTGGTGGTGCCGACGGCCGAGTTGTTGGCCCTGCATGCCGAGGTGCACCGGCTGTGCCTCCCGCACCTGACACCCAAGCCGATGGCCAACAGCCTGCCCGGGCAGTGGACCGCGCACGTCACGCTCGCCCGCCGGGTGGGTGGGCCCCAGCTCGGGCGGGCGCTGCGCATTGCGGGCCGGCCGGCGCAGATCGACGGCCGCTTCGCGGGTTTGCGCCGCTGGGACGGCAACAAGAAGACGGAATACCCGCTCTAGCCGCCGAACAGTAGATACAAGCCGGTAAACGTGTAGCCGACCATGACCAGCATCATGGTGAGCTGTCCGGTGAGCTGATGGCCGGCCGGTAGCAGCCGCAGGGCTTTGTCGTGGGCCGCGACCACCGCCAGGATGTGCCCGGTGACCACGCATCCCACCTTGACGCCGGCCAGCACCGGGGGGTGCGTGGACAGCACGTAGGCCACGTGTAGGTGCGCCAGCCCCAACAGATTCCAGCCGCGGCCGAACGGATCGGCCAGCGCGATGACGGCCTGTTGCCCGCGCTCCACGAGATAGGACAGGTAGTGCGCGAAAATGTAGCCCACCACGATCGGGATCAACGAATGCGCCATCTGGCCGGGCAGGGCGCGGCGTTGCGCGCGGTCGACGCCGCCGGTCGCACGGGCGGCAAGCGAAAAGGTCACTGCCACAACAGAAATGAAGATAATCAGCCCCAGGGTTCGCAACATCGACGACGAGAGCGTCGGCGCCAGGCCGAAGGATCGCGTGAGCCGATCGGCGAACCCGCGCCACGTCGGTGAGGACGAGAAGCTGTCGAACGCCGTGGATCCGAGCAGCACCGCGAGCGTCACGACCACGCCGGGCCGAACGGGCAGCGACGGGAGGTGGTCGAGCGGGTTGCCGATGACGATTCTCCCGGAGGCCGGGTTGCGACGAAACGGCGATAGCCGCGACACCGCCATGCTGTACACGCCGAACGGGTCCGCCCGGGCCAGCCAGCGCTGGCCGCACAGCCACGCCCCGCCCAGCAGCACCATGGCGTAGCCCAGCAGCCACGCCTTGACCCACGGCAGCGACGCCGAGTTCGGGCTGGCCAGTTCCAACCAGACGAAGGCGAACAGGCCCAGCGCGGCCGGGCGATATCCCCACCCTTCGGGATAGGACAGTCGTGGCCGGCTGAGCCGTTGTGGAGCGGCCCGCCGCACCAGCAGGTACACCGTGCGCATCGGGGACAGCACCCGCCACACCGGTCCGAAAGCCAACGACAGCGCCACCAGCCCGACCCACAACAGCACGTAGAAAACCCCGAGCAGGGCGTTCGACTCCGATTGGGGACCCAACACCCCGGCGAGCACCACCCACACCGCGAAAGCCAGCGCCAGCACGGCGGCCGCCCAGCGCGTCACCCGGGCGTCGACCAGCGTCGTCACCGCCGCCGGTAACGGGTGACCCGGCTTGAGTGGATCGAATCGAGGCCGCCGCCACGCGAACGCGACCAGCGCGAAGGTGAACGTCAGCGCCCATGCCGCCCCGACCATCGCGTAGAGGTACGGGACCGGAAGATCACCCGAGCCGCCAAGACCGTGCGCCAGCACCACGGTCGCGCGGCCGGAGCTCACGGCTGCACTTGGATGGTCGCGATCGTGCGGTCCAGATGGTGCAGCTCCACCTCGACATTGCCGGGGACGTCGACGCTGAACTGGAACGTCTGGTTGGGTGCGGCGGCGATTTGGAATTTGTGGTCGGGCGTCGAGTGCACGTGCAACTCGTCGGTGGCGTCGCTGGTGATCCGGAAGGTGATCTGCTGGTGCACTTTGGCCGCCACGGTGGTGTTGGTCGGAGTGACCTGACCCTTGGCGATGGTGACATCGACGACCGGCGCGGCGGCCGGGGCCTGGTTTTGCGAACCGCCACAAGCGATTAGGGCCCACATCAGCGTCGTCACCAACGCGGCGGCGAGGGCGCCACGAATGGTCATCGGCTCATGCCGCTCTGGGAACCGGCTGCTTCTCCTCGACCGGCTCCGGCTCGCTCAGAGAGTTGTTGATCCGGCCCGCACCCCAGGTGAGCGCGGCGATCACCATCAGCGAAAGGAACAACACCAGGATCGAGCCGGCGGTGAACAACCATAGCGGGGCGTTCTGGTCGCGTTCGCGCTGCAGGATGGTGACCTCCTGCACGAACGGCCGGGTGCTCGACGCCAGGGCGGGAACCTCGGGTGCCGGGATGGCGTCATCGGCCGGTTCGTAGATCGGCACGGCGGTCATCGTGTACCCGTCTTGCACCCGCAGCAGCGTCTTCCACGATCCCCAGGCCGGAATCGGCTGGGTGGAACGGTAGTGCCCGGGTCCGACCTTGTTGAGCCGGTCGATCAGCAGGCCGCGGTTGTTCTCCATCCGCCCCTGCCAGGACAGGATCGTCACCCAGTCCGGGTGGTCGCTGACCATGTCGGGCGGCGAGAGTTGCACGTCGGCCGACACCATGCGCTGCCCCGGGGGGCTGGTTTGGTCCGTCAAGGTGATGGTGGCGGTATTTTGGCGCGGCACAACGATGTGTAGCCCGTTGGCCACCGCGCCGCCGATCACCAAGACCGTCGCCGCCACGACCGAGATTCCGATCGGGCGGCCCGGAAGGCGCTGTCCGGTGAGCACCATGCCGAACAGCGCCCCGCACATCCCGGTCAATATCGCCACCGGCACCGCCATCGCCAGCGCTTCGCCCCACATGGCCGTCGGCCAGGGGTAGTGGTACACCGCCCCGATCCACAGCGACTCCAGCCACAGCCCGACGGTGCCCACGACGAGGCCCGAGACGGCGCCAAAAACGATGGGGCGCTTGAACAGTGGGGTCAGCGCCACCAGCTCGACCACCAGCGCGGGGCCCAGGTACAGCGGGAACCAGTTGATCGGAGCCCCCAGGACGGGACCGACCAGAAATGCGACGGCACCTCGCAGCGCGATGGCGAACACGGCGGCCACGACGGCCGCTCCCCGCCCCATCGTGACGCGGGCCGCGACCGCTGCCAGCGCGGAAGCTGCGGCGATCATCATCGGCTGTAACACCAGGCGGAATTGCTCGACACCGAAGTCGTATTCGATCTGATAGACCGACAAGCCGATGAACATCCCGCCGAAGGACAGGTAGCGCAGGAGCGTGATGAAGGTGCCAATGGCGACCTCCTCGGCCTGCGCCGCCTCGCCTTCGCGCTCCAGCATCAGCACTGCGAACAGGGAAAAGCAGGCGCCGCCGATCATCATCAAATGCGTTGGGCCCCAGAGGGTGACGTCTTGGCCGAAGATCCGGTGCCAGATGTCGTCGAGCGGAAACCCGATCATCGCGTACAGCCCGCAAGCCGCCATCAGCACGCCGCCGACCGGCGCGTGCCAATTGCGCGTGATGCGTACCGCCGCCGGACCCGGTTTGTCGAAGGGCAGCACGATCGACAACATCCCCGCCACGAAGATTCCGAACAGGCCGATGATGATGAAGTAGTGCGCCGGATTGGCCAGCGGACCGGGGTCGCGCCCGTTGCCGATGTGCCAGCTCACGTCCCAGATGAACCCGAACAGGGCGCAGATGATCGACGTGGTGAAGACCAGCACCGGCAGGGCCACCCAGTTGGGGCGGTGGAATTTCTCGCCCATCTTGTCGGCGATCCGGGTCAACCACTCGATGCGATGAGTGCGGTGGGCATGGCCGACCCACAGCATCACCAGGGTTATCACCACCGCGGCGATCGACAGCCCGATCACCTGGTTCAGCCCCGCACCGCGTGCCGATGGCTCGGCGATAATCGTCAGTTCGGTCGACTTCATCGTCGTGCCCTCCCAACTGCGCCGGGCCGCCCCGGGAGAATTGATCTGACGATCACTTCTTATGCCCCATTTCAGGGCTCGTCAATCACGCTTTTCATCAGCATCTTCGGATCGCTGGCCGGAGTTGCCCCGGGCGCCGCCACCGGGGCCGGCGCGGCGGTCGCGCAGCGCGACGTACAGGACCACGGCGACGACGATGATCGCCGGCAGGAACGCCGGGACCGCCAGCAGGATCCAGTGGTGAGCCAGGTACTCGACATGCGGATGAGTCATTGTGCTGACATACCCCGGCGGTCCCCACGTTCTGCGGCCGTTACCCTACTTTGAACACTTCTATTCAGACTGCCACTACGTGGCGGGTGCGTGCTGATGCGTTCCGGCGCTCAGCCGCCGACAAAGATGCAGGGAGCACCTGGTGACTCAAGCGGCAACGCGACCGACGGGCGAAGCCGACCACGACGTTGACATCCTGGTGGTGGCCCGGCAGCAGGTGCTGGAGGACGGCCAGGGATTGAGCCGCGACCAGGTGCTGCAGGTGCTGCGGCTGCCCGACGACCGGCTCGATGAGCTGCTGGCACTGGCCCACGAGGTGCGGATGCGCTGGTGCGGCCCGGAGGTCGAGGTCGAGGGCATCATCAGCCTGAAGACCGGTGGTTGCCCGGAGGATTGTCACTTCTGCTCGCAGTCGGGGCTTTTCTCGTCGCCGGTGCGCAGCGCCCGGCTCGACATACCCAGCCTGGTCGAGGCGGCCAAACAGACCGCCAAGTCGGGTGCCACCGAGTTCTGCATCGTGGCCGCGGTACGCGGACCCGACGAGCGGTTGATGACCCAGGTCGCGGCCGGTATCGAGGCGATTCGCAACGAGGTCGAGATCAACATCGCCTGCTCGCTGGGGATGCTGACCGCCGAGCAGGTCGAGGAGCTCTCGGCGATGGGTGTGCACCGCTACAACCACAACCTGGAGACCGCGCGCTCGTTTTTCCCCAACGTCGTCACCACCCACACCTGGGAGGAGCGCTGGCAGACGTTGTCGATGGTGCGCGACGCCGGCATGGAGGTGTGCTGCGGCGGCATTCTCGGCATGGGCGAGACCTTGGAGCAGCGCGCGGAGTTCGCGGCTGACCTGGCCGAACTCGGCCCCGACGAGGTGCCGTTGAACTTCCTCAACCCGCGGCCGGGCACGCCGTTCGGTGACCTGGGCGTGATGCCGGTCACCGAGGCGCTGAAGTCGGTGGCCGCCTTCCGACTGGCGCTGCCCCGCACGATGCTGCGCTTTGCCGGGGGCCGCGAAATCACCCTGGGTGACCTCGGCGCCAAGCAGGGCATCCTCGGCGGCGTCAACGCCGTGATCGTCGGGAACTACCTGACCACGCTCGGCCGGCCCGCCGAGGCCGATCTGGAACTGCTCGAGGATCTGCAGATGCCAATCAAGGCGCTCAACGCCAGTTTGTAAGAAACTGGGAAGCGTGGCTCGGAATCCAGGCGCACCGGTCAGCGCCGGCGTCTACAACGTCTACACCGGGGAAGCAGGAGGAACCGCCGTGCCGACAGCGGCCCAGTTGGGTCTTGAGCCGCCTCGGTTCTGCGCCGAATGCGGACGCCGGATGGTGGTCCAGGTTCGCCCCGACGGCTGGCGGGCGCGGTGCTCGCGGCACGGAAGGGTGGACTCTGCCGACATGGAGGCGCAGCGGTGACTGTGGATGCGGGGCCTGAGACTTCCGAGCCCGCCGGCGTGCCCCGCACGTCCCGGCGGCGCGCGGTCGTCATCGCGGCGCTGGGCGCGGCGGTGGTGGGTGTGGTGATCGGCGGCATTTGGGCATTTATCGCCCCGCCGATTCGCGCGGTGGTGGCGATCACTCATTCGGGTGAGCGGGTTCATGACTATCTGGGCATGGAGTCCCAGCACTTCTTCGACGCGCCATGCCTGCTGTTGGGCCTGCTGACCGTGCTCGCGGTGGTGGGGGCGGTGCTGGTGTGGCAATGGCGTGAGCACCGCGGGCCGGCGATGGTCATCGGGCTGTCGATCGGCATGGTGGCCGCTGCCGCCGCCGCTTCGGCGACGGGGGCGGCGTTGGTTCGGCTGAGCTACGGCGGGTTGAACTTCGACGCGGTACCCCTGTCGGGAAAGCCGTCGGTGGCTTATGTCATCCAGGCCCCGCCGGTGTTTTTCTCCGACGAGCTGCTGTCGGTGGCGACGACCCTCATGTGGCCCGCCGCCGTCGCCGCGCTGGTCTATGCCGTGCTGGCGGCCGCGGATGCTCGCGACGACCTGGGGGGACTTCCGGTGGCCGATCACCCTTCGCATCCGCTGCCCGCGGAGCCGGATGCCCCCGAAGCCGCTATCTCATAGCGGGCGGTGGGAGACCTTCCGGCCGGTGATGACCTTGGCCGCAATCTTGGCCAGGCGCGCCATCCCGGCATAGGTCATCGGATTGAACATCGTCGGCCACACGGTTCTGATGAGATGGTCGGTCAGCGGTCGGCGGGCGAACCGGTCGGTGAGCCAGCGCAGCGACATCGGCGCGGACAGCGGGTGCAGCAGCATGTGCTCGTTGAACGCGTCGCGGTGGTAGCTGACGTCGGCGCCGCCGGCCGAATACGCATCCGCCAGGGCATCGATGTCCTTGACGTCGATCAGGTAGTCGTGCACGGCCTGCACGATCAACACCGGCGGCGTCGGCACCACCGCGCCCAGCCTGATGGCGTCGAAGACATGCGAGACCTCGGGCGTGGACAGGATGTCCTCGAGCGGCTCGTCGAGATAGTCGCCCAGGTTCTTGCCGGCCATCCGGAAGACGGCTTCCACGGTCGTCATCTTCTCCAGCGACTCCAGCAGGGCACGCCCCTCGTCAGTGGCGTGCTCTTTGATCACCCGGTCCAAGTCGGGGTAGACGTGCGCGAGCGCGGCCACCACCAGCGCCGGCAGCCCGGCGAAGAGTTTGCCGTTGAGACGGCGGAAGGTGTTGCCCAGGTCGCCGACCGGTGAGCCCAGCACCGCCCCGACGATGTCCAGTTCGGGCGCGTACTCGCCACACATCTCGGCGGCCCAGGCGCTGGCCAGCCCACCGCCGGAGTACCCCCACAGCCCGATCGGCGCCGACGGAGACAATCCGATCCGGTCTGAACTCAGCACGGCCCGGATCCCGTCGAGGACCCGGTACCCCGGTTCGTACGGCGCGCCCCACGCGCCCGCGAGACCCTCGTGGTCGGGCACCGAAACCGCCCAACCTTCGGCCACGGCGGCGGCGATCAACAACAGCTCCAATTGGGCCAGCGAACCGAGGGCCTTCGCCCTTCGGCGCAGCGCATACGACGGAAAACAGCGGGACGACACGGCGTCGATCGCGCACTGATACGACAGCAGGGGGCAGGGCTGCCCTTCGGCCAACTCCGCCGGGACGATCACCGTGGTGACCGTCGCCTCGGGCTCGCCGTTCAGGTCGACGGTCCGGTACAGCAGCTGAGTGGCTTTGATCGGCTGCCGCACCAGGCCCAGGAAGGCGAGTTCGACGTCGCGCGAGCGCAACACCGTCCCCGGCTCGGCGTGCTGAAAGCCGGCCGGCGGCAGGTAGAAGGGGTCGTCGCAGGGCAGCAGCGGCCGCACCTTGCGCTCTAGTTCCTCGTGCGGCGCCCGGCCGATCCACTCCGCGTCGCGTGTTCCCGCCAGATTGCCGAACTCAACCATTGAGCATCCCTTCTTGGCCAACCGGCATTCTCGCGTATGAACACGCGGTAGCCAAGGCGTAATCGCCGCATTGTGAGCCAGTCGTCGCCGGAGCCTGCGGGTCACCGGCGCCACTGTGCCCCGCGAATTTAGAGCGAATCGCGGCGGGGATGGTTCCGTCAGTCGGGCTGGGCGCCGGTCGAGGCTAACCCGGGCGGCCGAAACGTGGCGAATTCGTCGGTGACCCGGAGCGCAGCCTCGGTGAAGCGGTACATCGCCGCCGGCCGCCCGCCGCTGCGGCCGGACTGCGCGATGGTGCCGGTTTGGGTGATGACTCCGCGTCGGACCAAAACCCGTTGCAGATTCGTCGCGTCGACCTGGTAGCCCAGCGCGGCGCCGTAGATGTCGCGCAGGGTGGATAGCGCGAATTCCCTTGGCGCCAAAGCGAATCCGATGTTGGTGTACGACATCTTGGCGACCAGCCTGGCGCGGGCGTGGGTCACCATCGGGCCGTGGTCGAACGCCATCGGCGGCAGCGCGTTCACCGGATGCCAGCGGGTGTCGGGAGGAAGCTCGGGGGTGGCGGGGGAGGGCACCAGGCCCAGGAAGGTCGACGCGATGACCCGAGTACCCGGCACCCGGTGCGGGTCGGAGAACGCCGCGAGCTGCTCCAGGTGTGCCAGCTCCCGCAGGTCGACCTTTTCGGCCAGTTGGCGCCGCACCGATGTGATCAGGTCCTCGTCATTGCGCAGCCGGCCACCGGGCAGCGACCACGCGCCGCGTTGGGGATCGCGGGCACGCTGCCATAACAGCACGTTCAGCTGCGGTTTTTCCGCACGCTTGGCGGCCGTAACCTGGCGAACCTGGAACACGACCGCAAGCACTTCGTGGGCGGTGCTACCATGGGCCATGTTTTCGATTGTAAGTCGAAAACCTGTCGGGACGAAAGGAACCGCCATGACGGTTTCGACTGGCATGGACACGCTCGCGGGCGACATGGCTGCCCGGGTCACGAACACACCCACCGGTTACGCCGGTGTGGACCCCGATGAGCGGTGGGCCGACGAGGTTCGCCGGCTGGCGAAGTTGCGCGGCGCGACCCTGCTGGCGCACAACTACCAGCTGCCCGCCATCCAGGATGTCGCCGACCACGTTGGCGATTCGCTGGCGCTGTCGCGGATCGCCGCCGACGCGCCCGAGGACACGATCGTGTTCTGCGGCGTGCACTTCATGGCCGAGACCGCCAAGATCCTCAGCCCGGACAAGACCGTGCTCATTCCGGATCAGCGGGCCGGCTGCTCGCTGGCCGATTCGATCACCCCCGACGACCTGGGTGCCTGGAAGGACGAACACCCCGGCGCCGTCGTCGTCTCCTATGTCAACACCACGGCCGCCGTGAAGGCCCTCACCGACATCTGCTGCACCTCGTCCAACGCGGTCGACGTGGTCGAGTCCATCGACCCGGACCGCGAGGTGCTGTTCTGCCCGGATCAGTTCCTTGGCGCCCATGTGCGTCGGGTGACCGGTCGCGAGAACCTGCACGTGTGGGCCGGTGAATGCCACGTGCACGCCGGCATCAACGGCGAGGAGCTCACCGAGCAAGCGCGCGCGAATCCGGATGCCGAGCTCTTCGTGCATCCCGAATGCGGTTGTGCCACTTCCGCTTTGTACCTGGCCGGCGAGGGTGCCTTCCCGGCCGACCGGGTGCGGATCTTGTCCACGGGCGGCATGCTCGAGGCCGCCAACCAGACGCGGGCACGCAAGGTTCTGGTCGCCACCGAGGTCGGCATGCTGTACCAGCTGCGCAAGGCGGCGCCGGCCGTCGACTTCCGCGCCGTCAACGACCGCGCGTCGTGCAAATACATGAAGATGATCACCCCGGCCGCGCTGTTGCGCTGCCTGGTCGAGGGTGCCGACGAAGTTCACGTCGACCCGGAAATCGCGGCAGCGGGGCGCCGCAGTGTGCAGCGGATGATCGAAATCGGGCAGCCGGGCGGCGGCGAATGATCACCCGTCCGGGTTGGACCGATACCGCCGACGTCGTCGTAATCGGCACGGGCGTAGCGGGTTTGGCCGCCGCGCTGGCCGCCCACCGCGCCGGGCGCAAGGTCGTGGTGCTCAGCAAGGCGGACCGGCGGCATGGGGTGACCGCGACGCACTACGCACAAGGCGGCATCGCGGTGGTGCTGCCGGATAATCCGGAAAACGAAGACTCGGTGGACGACCACGTCGCCGACACCCTGGCCGCGGGGGCGGGCATGTGTGATTCCGACGCCGTGCACTCGATCGTCGCCGACGGCTACCGTGCGGTCGCTGAATTGGTCTGTGACGGAGCGCGTTTCGACGAATCGGTGCCGGGTCAGTGGGCGCTGACCCGCGAAGGCGGCCACTCGCGGCGACGCATCGTGCACGCCGGTGGTGACGCCACCGGCGCCGAGGTGCAGCGGGCCCTGGACCACGCCGCGGACTTGCTCGACATCCGCACCAGCCACGTGGCCGTGCGAGTGCTGCACGACGGCACCGCGGTGAACGGAGTGTCGGTGATCAACCCGGACGGATGCGGCATCATCAGCGCGCCCTCGGTGATCCTGGCGTCGGGCGGGCTCGGGCACCTCTACCGCGCTACGACGAATCCCGACGGCTCCACCGGTGACGGGATCGCGCTGGCGTTGTGGGCCGGCGTCGCGGTCAGCGACCTCGAGTTCATCCAGTTCCACCCCACCATGCTGTTCGGCGGTAAGAGCGGCGGGCGTCGGCCGCTGGTGACCGAAGCCATTCGCGGTGAGGGCGCGATATTGCTTGACAGCAAAGGAAATTCGGTAACGGCAGGTGTTCATCCGATGGGCGACCTGGCGCCGCGCGACGTCGTCGCGGCCGCCATCGACGCACGGATGAAGGCCACCGGCGATCCGTGCGTTTACCTCGACGCGCGCGGCATCGAGGGCTTCGAGACGCGGTTCCCGACCGTCGCGGCCGCGTGCCGTTCCGCCGGCATCGACCCTGTGCGTCAACCGATCCCGGTCCTCCCGGGGGCGCACTATAGCTGCGGCGGCGTCGTCACCGATGTGTACGGCCAGACCGAGCTGCCCGGGTTGTTCGCCGCGGGGGAGGTGGCCCGCACCGGGATGCACGGCGCCAATCGGTTGGCCTCCAACAGCTTGCTGGAAGGTCTGGTGGTCGGTGGCCGCGCCGGAAAGGCGGCGGCCGCGCATGCGAATGCGGCCGGGCGTTCGCCGGCGACATGGCCCGAGCCCATCACCCACACCGCGCCGAAGCGAAGCAAACTGCAACGAGCGATGAGCCGGGACGCCTCGGTGGTCCGCGACGCCGCCGGGCTGCTCCGGTTGTCCGAGACACTCTCGGAGGCGCGGGTTCGCAATGTGGCGGGCCGTTCCGATTTCGAAGACGTGGCGTTGGCGTTGACCGCTCGGGCGGTGACCGCCGCAGCCCTGGCCCGCAACGAAAGTCGGGGTTGCCACCACCGCGCGGAATATTCGGACGCCGCGCCGGAACAGGCGCGCAGCAGCGTGATTCGGCTGGCCGACGACCAAAACACGGTGTGTGTGGAGGCGCTGGCGGCGGTGGCTTGCTGATGCTGTCCGACTGCGAACTGAGCGCCGCTCGAGACACCATTCGGCGCGGTTTGCAAGAGGATCTGCGGTACGGGCCCGACATCACCACGCTGTCCACGGTGCCCGCCGGTGCCGTGGCGACGGCGTCGATGGTCCCCCGCGAGCCGGGCGTGATCGCCGGGGTGGACGTCGCGTTGCTGGCACTCGACGAGGTGCTCGGCGCCGGCGGTTATCAGGTGCTCGATCGTGTCGAGGACGGCGCCCGGTTGCAGCCGGGTGAGTCGCTGTTGACGGTGCAGGCGGAGACTCGCGGCCTGTTGACCGCGGAGCGGACGATGCTGAACCTGGTCTGCCACCTCTCGGGGATCGCCACGGCGACCGCGGCCTGGGTCGAGGCGGTGCGGGGCACCAAGGCCAAGGTCCGCGATACCCGCAAAACCCTGCCCGGCCTGCAGGCTGCTGCAGAAATACGCGGTGCAGGTCGGCGGGGGTGTCAACCACCGGCTGGGGCTTGGCGACGCGGCACTGATCAAGGACAACCACGTCGCGGCCGCGGGATCGGTGGTCGAAGCGCTGCGGGCGGTGCGCGAGGCCGCCCCCGATCTGCCGTGCGAGGTCGAAGTGGATTCGCTGGAGCAGCTCGATGCCGTGCTGTCCGAAAAGCCCGAGTTGATCTTGCTGGACAACTTTCCGGTGTGGCAGACGCAGACGGCCGTCCAACGTCGCGACGCCCGCGCGCCCGCCGTCCTGCTCGAGTCGTCCGGTGGGCTCAGCCTGGAGAACGCGGCGACCTACGCCGCGACCGGTGTGGACTACCTGGCCGTCGGTGCGCTGACCCATTCGGTGCGCGCGCTCGACATCGGCCTCGACATGTAGCTTCTTTTCCGTTTGAGTGTGCTTCCCGGGCGTTGAGTGTGATTCCTGGGCGGAAAAATCGCCCGAATTCCGCCCTGGGCGCTCACCGAACGACGTCAGCGTTTAACACGCAGCAATTCGCGCGCCGCGGGCTTGGCGGCCTCGAGCGCGCTCGCGTCACCGGAGATCCGGGAGAGGATCAGCGCTCCCTCGATCAGTGAGATCACCGCGATGGCAGCCTGATTCGCCTCGGACGTCCGCCAGCCGTCGGCGATCAGTCGCTCCTCGATCGCCACGCACCAACTTTTGAAGGCGCGTGCCGAGGCGGCGCGAACCGCGGGGCTGGCGTTCACCGACTCGGTGGCGATCGGTTCGACCGGGCAGCCGTCGCGCTGGTCCCCGGCCAGCCCAGCCACCAGCAGGTCGACCCAGCGATCGACGATGTCGGCCACCGGTCGGCCCGTGGCCAGGAACCGGCGCAGCAGTTGCTCGATGCCGGACCCGGCGGCGTCGACCACGGCGGCGGCGAGTTGCTGCTTGCCCTGCGGGAAGTGGTGATACAGCGAACCGGGCTTGACGCGCGCCTCGCCGAGGATCTGGTTGAGTCCGGTCGCCGCATAGCCCTGGCGCCGGAACAGGGTGGCGGCGCTGTCGATCAGCGCGGCGCGGCTGCGATCCGGTCGGGGCACGGTATTGACAATACTTGAGTAATCACTCAAGAATACTGAAATGAGGCAGTTGACCTATGAGGAAACCGGGCGATACGCGTGGCGCGAGGTGCCCGAACCGGAGATCACCGCGCCGGAACAGGCGTTGGTTCGGCCGCTGATGGTGGCGTGTTGTGACCTCGACGTCGCGGTATGCCACGGGCGGGTGCCGTTGCCGCCGGGGTACGCGGTGGGCCACGAGGGATTGGCCGAGGTCGTCGCGGTCGGCGACGACGTCAAGGGCGTCCGCGCCGGCGACCGCGTCGTGGTGCCATTTCAGATCAACTGCGGAACCTGTCGCGAATGCCGGCGTGGCGTGACCGGTTCATGCGGCTCGGTGCCGCTGATGGCGGCCTACGGGATGGCCCCGATCGCGGGCCTCGACGGCGGCGGCTTCATGTCGGATCTGGTGCTGGTGCCGTATGCGGACGCGATGCTCATCCCATTTCCGGACGCGGTCGAACCCATCTCGATCGCGTCCCTGTCGGACAACATTCCCGACGGCTGGCGGACCGTCGGGCCTTTCAACGAGGAACTAGCCGGGCTCGATCCGGTCGATCGCCGCGTCCTCGTGGTCGGGCGGCTGTCGATCGGGTTGTACTCGGCCGCCTTCGCCGTGGCGCTGGGAGCCCATGTCGACTACGTCGACACCGAGCCGCAGCGGCTGGCCGCGGCCGAGAAACTGGGCGCGGTCGCGCACGACCGGGCCGGGCCGGACAAGTCTTGGGACCCCTACCCCGTCACCGTGAACACGACGGGTGATTCGGCGCTGCTTTCGGCGACACTGCGCGCGACCTGGCCAGACGGCGTGTGCACCGACACCGGGATCTACCCCGAATACAAGGTTGAGATGCCGTTGCTGCCGATGTACACCCGCGGCGTGCAGTTTGTCACCGGGCGGGTCAGCGCGCGGACGGTCATCCCGCAAGTGCTCGAGCTGCTCGCCGCCGGCTTGGACCTGTCGCCGGCCGTCGACCGCGTGGTGGAATGGGAGGACGCGCCTGCGGCCTGGCCGACGATGACCGGCAAGACCGTCTTCACCCGGGCATAGGCCGCTGAGCGTGCGCTCTGGGCTGAGCAATCGCCCAAATTCCGCCCTCGGCGCACACTCGATGCGAAGTCAGGCGATATCGCCGACGAAGACCCCAACACGGCGCAGCTGCATGCGCGCCATCAACGGCAGCCCTTCGCCGTCTGAGCCGACGGGTACAACCCGCGGGTTGGTGATGTGCACCCCGCGGCGGGGGCCGAATTGCACGTCGGCCCCGCCCGCGGCCAGCACGTTCTTGACCCAGTTCGTCTTCCCGTGAGCCAGCGCGATCGCCAGCACATTGCCTTTGCGGTAGGTGGTCACGATCGTTTCGTACGGCTTCCCGGACGTGCGACCGTGATGCTTGATGGTCGCGGTTCCGGGCATATAGCGTGCGATCGGCTTGATCGCCCGGTTGAGGTATTTGACCTGAAAGTTCTCAAACCAGACCGGAAAGACCATCGGGACGCCCGGGGCATTGTTGGGATGATCCGTTTTGGACATGACCGCACTGTACCGGTCGGATATCCACTTGAGTTCCTCTGGGACAATGGAAGCAATGAGTACCACTTCACCACCCGTGCTCGCCCGCATTGACCTGCGGGGCGCGGAGTTGACGCCTGCCCGACTGCGGGCGGCGCTGCCACGCGGCGGCGCCGATGTGGAGACCGTGCTGCCCCAGGTGCGCCCGATCGTGCAGGCCGTCGCCGAGCGGGGGGCCGAGGCGGCCTTGGAGTTCGGGGCGTCGTTCGACGGCGTGCGCCCACCGGCCGTCCGGGTGCCCGACGCGGCGCTGCAGGCGGCGCTGGCCGGACTGGACGCGGCCGTCCGCGAAGCGCTGCAGGTGATGATCGAACGCACCCGAGCCGTGCACGCCGACCAGCGCCGAACCGACGTCACCACCACGCTCGCCCCCGGCGCGACGGTCACCGAGCGGTGGGTTCCCGTCGAACGCGTCGGCCTGTATGTGCCCGGCGGCAACGCCGTGTACCCGTCCAGCGTGGTGATGAACGTGGTGCCGGCGCAGACCGCCGGTGTCGGCTCGCTGGTGGTGGCCAGCCCACCGCAGGCCCGCTTTGACGGGTTGCCGCATCCGACGATCCTGGCCGCGGCCCGGCTGCTGGGAGTCGACGAGGTGTGGGCCGTGGGCGGCGCGCAGGCGGTCGCGTTACTGGCCTACGGCGGCACCGACACCGACGGAGCGGAGCTGACGCCGGTCGACATGATCACCGGGCCCGGCAATATCTACGTCACCGCCGCCAAGCGGCTGTGCCGCTCGCGGGTGGGCATCGACGCCGAAGCCGGGCCGACCGAGATCGCCATCCTCGCCGACCACACCGCCGATCCGGCGAACGTGGCCGCCGACTTGATCAGCCAGGCCGAACACGACGAGATGGCCAGCAGCGTGCTGGTCACGCCCAGCGAGGCCCTGGCCGCCGCCACCGACACCGAATTGGCCGCCCAGCTGGAAACGACCGTGCACCGCGAACGGGTGGAGGCCGCGTTGCGTGGACGCCAATCGGCGATCATCCTGGTCGACGACCTGGACGCCGCCGTCAGGGTCGTCAACGCGTACGCCGCTGAGCACCTGGAGATCCACACCGTCGATGCGCCGCGGGTGGCTGGCCAAATACGTTCGGCCGGAGCGATTTTCGTCGGCCCGTGGGCTCCGGTCAGCCTCGGTGACTACTGCGCGGGATCCAACCACGTGCTGCCGACCGCGGGCTGTGCCCGGCATTCCAGCGGCCTGTCGGTGCAGACGTTCCTGCGCGGCATCCACGTCGTCGACTACACCGAGGCGGCGCTCAAAGACGTTTCGGGACACGTGATCACGCTGGCCGAGGCCGAAGACCTGCCGGCGCACGGCGAGGCAGTGCGGCGGAGGTTCGAGCGATGACGGGACTCGATCAATCGAAGCCGACGCTGGATGACCTGCCGCTGCGGGACGACCTGCGTGGCAAATCGCCTTACGGGGCGCCACAACTGGCGGTTCCGGTGCGGCTGAACACCAACGAGAACCCGCACCCGCCGACCAAGGCGCTGGTCGACGACGTGGTGCGGTCGGTGGGCGAGGCGGCCGCCGACTTGCATCGCTACCCCGACCGCGATGCGGTGGCCCTGCGCCGGGACCTGGCCGATTACCTGACCGCGCAGACCGGCACCCGACTCGGTGTCGAGAACCTCTGGGCCGCCAACGGTTCCAACGAGATCCTGCAACAGCTGCTACAGGCGTTCGGTGGGCCCGGGCGCACCGCGATCGGGTTCGTCCCGTCCTACTCGATGCACCCGATCATCGCCGACGGCACCCGCACCGAATGGCTCGAAGCCGCCCGCGCCGACGACTTCAGCCTCGACGTGGACACGGCGGTCGCCGCCGTCGTCGAACGCAAACCCGACGTGGTCTTCATCGCCAGCCCCAACAACCCGTCCGGACAGAGCGTTTCGCTTCCGGATCTGCGGCGGCTGCTCGACGTGGTGCCCGGCATCCTGATCGTCGACGAGGCCTACGGCGAGTTCTCGTCGCAGCCCAGCGCGGTGACGCTGGTGGCGGAGTATCCGGCCAGGCTCGTCGTCACCCGCACCATGAGCAAGGCGTTCGCCTTCGCCGGCGGCAGGCTCGGCTACCTGGTCGCGACACCGGCGATGATCGACGCGATGCTGCTGGTGCGGCTGCCGTATCACCTGTCGTCGGTCACCCAGGGGGCGGCGCGGGCCGCGCTGCGGCACGCCGACGACACCCTGGGCAGCGTCGCGACGCTGATCGCCGAACGCGACCGCGTCACAACGGCGTTGAGCGGCATGGGGTTTCGGGTGATCCCGAGCGACGCGAACTTCGTGCTGTTCGGCGAATTCGCCGACGCGCCGGCCACCTGGCAGCGCTACCTGGACGCCGGCATCCTGATCCGCGATGTCGGGATTGCCGGCTACCTGCGCGCCACCACGGGACTGGCCGACGAGAATGACGCGTTCCTCAAAGCCAGCGCCCTGATCGCGTCCACCGAACTGGCCCCAGTTACCCCCATAGGAGCCCCGTGACCACCATTGCGACCCGCCGCGCACGTATTGAACGCCGCACCAAGGAATCCGACATCGTCGTCGAACTCGACCTCGACGGCACCGGGCAGGTTCACGTCGACACAGGTGTGCCGTTCTACGACCACATGCTGACGGCGCTGGGCAGCCACGCCAGCTTCGACCTGACCGTGCGCACCAAGGGCGACGTCGAGATCGAAGGACACCACACCATCGAGGACACCGCCATCGCGCTGGGGCAGGCGCTCGGGCAGGCCCTCGGCGACAAGAAGGGCATCCGCCGGTTCGGGGACGCCTACATCCCGATGGACGAGGCGCTGGCCCACGCCGCGGTCGACGTGTCCGGCCGGCCCTACTGCGTGCACACCGGGGAGCCGGATCACCTGCAGCACACCACCATTGCCGGCAGCACCGTGCCCTACCACACCGTCGTCAACCGGCACGTGTTCGAGACGCTGGCCGCAAACGCCCGCATCGCGCTGCACGTGCGGGTGCTGTATGGGCGCGACCCGCACCACATCACCGAGGCGCAGTACAAGGCCGTGGCCCGCGCGTTGCGCCAGGCGGTCGAGCCCGATCCCCGGGTGTCGGGCGTGCCGTCCACCAAAGGCGTTCTGTGACGGGGAAATCTGTCGTTGTCCTGGACTATGGCTCGGGCAACCTGCGGTCGGCGCAGCGCGCGCTACAGCGGGTCGGTGCGTCGGTTGAGGTGACAGCCGACGCGGGCGCCGCGGCGGCCGCCGACGGGTTGGTGGTACCGGGCGTCGGCGCCTTTGAGGCGTGCATGACGGGCCTGCGCAAGATCGCGGGGGAGCGGATCATCGCCGAGCGAATCGCCGCGGGACGCCCGGTGCTGGGGGTCTGTGTCGGCATGCAGATCTTGTTCGCCCGCGGTGTCGAATTCGGGGTGGAGACGACGGGCTGCGGGCAGTGGCCGGGCGCCGTCACCCGGCTGGACGCCCCGGTGGTCCCGCACATGGGCTGGAACGTGGTGAATCCCGGGCCGGGCAGCGCGCTGTTCACGGGGCTGGACGCGAGCGCCCGGTTCTACTTTGTGCACTCTTACGCCGCGCAGGGCTGGGAGGGTTCCCCCGGGGCGGTGCTGACGTGGGCCACCCATCAGGTGCCGTTTCTGGCCGCGGTCGAGGACGGGCCGCTGGTCGCCACCCAGTTCCACCCGGAGAAGAGTGGCGATGCAGGGGCGGCCGTGCTGAGCAATTGGGTCGAGGGACTTTAAGGGATGCCGGCGATGTCGCTGATTTTGTTACCGGCCGTCGATGTGGTCGACGGCCGCGCCGTGCGCCTGGTGCAGGGCAAGGCCGGCAGCGAAACCGAGTACGGCTCGGCGCTGGATGCCGCGCTGGGCTGGCAGCGCGACGGCGCCGAGTGGATCCATCTGGTCGACCTGGATGCCGCGTTCGGCCGCGGCTCCAACCGCGAACTGCTCGCCGAGGTGGTGGGCAAGCTCGACGTGCACGTGGAGCTGTCCGGCGGGATCCGCGACGACGATTCCCTGGCCGCGGCGTTGGCCACCGGTTGCGCGCGGGTCAATCTGGGAACGGCGGCCCTGGAGAACCCGCAATGGTGCGCGCGGGCGATCGCCGAGCGCGGCGACAAGGTCGCGGTCGGCCTGGACGTGCAGATCGTCGACGGCGAACACCGGTTGCGCGGCCGCGGCTGGGAAACCGACGGCGGCGACCTGTGGGACGTGCTGGAACGCCTTGACGGTCAAGGGTGTTCGCGGTTCGTGGTCACCGATGTCACCAAGGACGGGACCTTGGGCGGCCCCAATCTCGACTTGCTGGCCGCCGTGGCCGATCGCACCGACGCCCCCGTGATCGCGTCCGGTGGCGTGTCCAGCCTGGACGACCTGCGCGCCATCGCGAGCCTTACCGGCCACGGGGTCGAGGGCGCCATCGTCGGCAAGGCGCTCTACGCCGGGCGGTTCACGTTGCCGGAGGCCCTGGCCGCGGTGCGGGAGTAGACCGGCAATGGACCTGGACGCGTTGGTGGCCGAGGCGTCGGCAATCCTCGACGCGGCGGTGCCGAGGTTCCTGTCGGGCCACCGCGCCGATTCGGCGGTCGCCAAGAAGGGCGACGACTTCGCCACCGAAGTCGACCTGGCGATCGAGCGCCAGGTGGTGGCCGCGCTGGAGGCGGCCACCGGAATCGGGGTGCACGGCGAGGAGTTCGGCGGTCCGGACGTCGACTCGCCGTGGGTGTGGGTGTTGGATCCCGTCGACGGCACGTTCAACTACGCTGCGGGGTCGCCGATGGCCGCGATTCTGCTGGCCCTGCTCCACGAAGGCGACCCGGTGGCCGGCCTGACCTGGTTGCCGTTCACCGGCGAGCGCTACACCGCCGTCGCGGGCGGCCCGCTGATCAAAAACGGTGAGCCGCAGCAGTCATTGGGGCACGCCGAGCTCGCCGAGGCCCTCGTCGGCGTCAGCACGTTCAACGCGGATTCCCGGGGTAGATTCCCCGGACGCTATCGGCTGGCGGTGGTGGAGAATCTCAGCCGCGTTTCGTCCCGGCTGCGCATGCATGGCTCCACCGGCATCGACCTGGCCTACGTCGCCGACGGAATACTAGGCGGGACAATAAGTTTCGGTGGCTACGTGTGGGATCACGCCGCCGGGGTCGCGCTGGTGCGGGCCGCTGGCGGCGTCGTCACCAACCTGGCCGGCGGACCATGGACACCCGATACGCGTTCCATTCTCGCCGCTGCACCCGGCGCGCACGCCGAGGTCCTCGAGATCCTCCGCGGCACAGGCGAACCGGAGGACTACTGACATGTACTCGGGCACAGACCTTGCCGTGCGCGTGATCCCGTGCCTGGACGTCGACGCCGGGCGGGTGGTCAAGGGCGTCAACTTTGAAAACCTCCGGGACGCGGGCGATCCGGTGGAGCTGGCGGCCGCCTATGACGCCGAAGGCGCGGACGAGCTGACGTTCCTGGACGTGACCGCGTCATCGTCGGGCCGGGCAACGATGCTCGAGGTGGTGCGCCGCACCGCCGAGCAGGTGTTCATCCCGCTCACGGTCGGTGGCGGGGTGCGCACGGTGGCCGACGTCGACACGTTGCTGCGCGCGGGCGCCGACAAGGTCTCGGTCAACACCGCCGCCATCGCCCGCCCCGACCTACTGGCCGAAATGGCAACCCAATTCGGCTCCCAGTGCATCGTGTTGTCCGTCGACGCCCGGACGGTGCCCGCCGGATCGGCGCCGACGCCGTCGGGCTGGGAGGTCACCACCCATGGCGGTCGCCGCGGCACCGGCATCGACGCGGTCGAGTGGGCGGCGCGTGGCGCCGATCTCGGGGTGGGGGAGATCCTGCTGAACTCGATGGATGCCGACGGCACCAAGGCCGGGTTCGACCTGCCGATGTTGCGCGCGGTCCGCGCGGCGGTCACGGTGCCGGTGATCGCCAGCGGCGGTGCCGGCGCGGCCGAACACTTCGCGCCCGCCGTCGCCGCCGGCGCCGATGCGGTATTGGCGGCCAGCGTCTTTCACTTCCGCGAGCTGACGATCGGTCAGGTGAAGGACGCCATGGCCGCAGAAGGGATCACCGTTCGATGACGTTGGACCCGAACATCGCCGCGCGCCTGAAGCGCAACGCCGAAGGGCTGGTCGCCGCCGTCGTGCAGGAGCGCGGCAGCGGCGACGTGCTGATGGTCGCCTGGATGGACGACGAGGCGCTGGCCCGCACCCTGGAAACCCGTGAGGCCACCTACTATTCGCGATCCCGCGGCCAACAGTGGATCAAGGGAGCGACGTCCGGCCACACCCAGCACGTCCACTCGGTGCGGCTGGACTGCGACGGCGACACCGTGCTGCTGACGGTCGACCAGGTCGGCGGCGCCTGCCACACGGGCGATCACAGCTGCTTCGACGCCGACGTGCTGCTGGAACCCGGGACTGACTAGCTCGGTGCCACATCCAACCCGTTCGCCGCGGCGATTGCCGCGCGGGCCCATTCGTGGCGGAAAACGGCCGGCTGGATGCGGTCGCGGCGGATGGCCTCGAGATCTATCGCCTTTCCGGTGATCACCGCGTTGGGCACCCGGAAGGCGAAGGCCGGGCCGTCGGTGGCGACGGCCAGGATGGCATCGGAATCGGTGAAATTGTTGGCGAGCATGGTGTCCTCGGCCCACTTGAACGGCCTGAGGCCGCCGAAGTTGTTGACGTACACCACCCAGAGCCGGGTGCCGCGCCCGTTGTAGAGCTTGGTGAGCGCGCGGTTCACCGCGTCGTACTCCACGGGGCCGAGCACACCCGATTGATCGGTGATCTGACCGGACAGCTTGATCGCCGGCGTTGGCGGCGGGGGAGCGGCATTGCCGGGCGCCGGCGGCGCCACCGAATGCGACGGGGCGTTGCTGCTGTTGTTGTGCTGGTGGCCCCGGGCGCCGAGCGCGCGCACGCCGACGTAGGCGCCCACCGCGAGCAGCGCGACCACGACGAGCGCCGCGATCGCCAGTACCGGTCCTCGCCCGCTGCCGCTGCTGCTGGGCGCGTTCGGCGGGGTCGGCGATGCGCTCGGGGGCGACGCGATCACTTCCGTCGGTGCCGCAATGACTTCCGTGGGGCCCGCAGCCACCTCGGACGCGGCGGTGTCGAGCTGACTACGCAGTGCCGCGGCAAAATCCGCGCACGTCGGGTAGCGGTCGTCGGGTTTCTTGGCGAGGGCTTTGGCAAGGGCGCCGTCGAGGTCGGCGAGTTCGGGCCGGCGCTCACTGATGTGCGGTGCTGGCGCGGACAAATGCTGGGTGATGACCACCGCCGGATTGGAATGGTGAAACGGGGCGGACGCGGCCAGCAGGTCAAAGGCGGTGCAGCCCAGCGCGTATTGGTCGGCCCGTCCGTCCAGATCCGAACCCTGCAGTTGTTCGGGTGCGCAGTATGCGGTGGTGCCCACCAGCATGTTGGTTGCGGTCAGGCCGCTGATTTCGCCCAATTCGCGGGCGATGCCGAAATCGGCGAGCAGGATCCGTCGTCGGGGGCGGGCGTCGGTCAGCAAGATGTTGGAGGGTTTGACATCGCGATGCAGCAGCCCGCGCGAATGCGCGTAATCGAGCGCGTCGGCGACGGCCGAAATGATTTCGACGACATCGGCTTTCGGCATCCCGGACGGATACTCGGTCCGCATCAATTTCGCGGCGTCGGTTCCCTCGACGTAGTCCATCGAGATCCACAGTTGCCCTTCGTATTCGCCGCGGTCGTGGATGCCGACGATGTGCTCGTTGTACAGGCTCGCGGCCAGGTCGGCCTCTCTGTTGAAGCGTTGCCGAAATTCGTCGTTCGCGGTGAGCTCGGTGGGCAAAACCTTGAGGGCATCGCGGCGGGGCAGCCGAGGGTGCTGCGCCAGATACACCTGGCCCATGCCGCCGCTGCCCAGACGCCGAATGATCGTGTAGCCGGCGAACACCTGGCCTTCGTGGAGGCCGTCGGCGCGGCCGTCGGTTGTCGGCATGTGAGCATGCTACTGAGGCGATGACCGCCGAAGGCATGTATTTGGCGAGAGTGGCGCATCCCGGGACGCGCCCGCGGCTGACTTCGATGAGAATGGCGGGCGATGCTGAAACGGGTGCCCTGGACCTCCTGGACCACAGTCGCGCCGCCGCTGGCCCTCGTCGCGCTGGTCCTCACGTTGGGTATGCGGCCCGGGCCGGTACTCGCGGTGGTGGAGGCGGCGTTTCTCACCGGTGCCGTGCTGGCCGCGGTGCACCACGCGGAGGTGGTCGCGCACCGGGTCGGTGAGCCGTATGGGTCGCTGGTGCTGGCCGCAGCGGTGACGACCATCGAGCTGTCCCTGATCGTCACGCTGATGGCATCCGGCGGGAACGAGGCGTCGACGCTGGCCCGCGACACGGTGTTCGCCGCGCTGATGATCACCACGAACGGGATCGCCGGCCTGTCGCTGTTGCTCGGTTCCCGGCGCTATGGCGTTACCGTGTTCAACGCCGAGGGCAGCGGGGCGGCGCTGGCCACCCTCACCACGCTGGCGACGCTCAGCCTGGTGCTGCCCACGTTCACCACCAGCCACGCGGGCAATGAATTCTCATCCGGCCAGTTGATCTTCGCCGCGGTCGCCTCGCTGGGGCTCTACCTGCTGTTCGTCTTCACCCAGACCGTGCGGCATCGCAGCTTTTTCCTGCCGGTCGCGCAGAAGGGCCAAAAAACCCCGTTCGAGGACGAAAGCCATGCGGAGCCGCCGAGCACCAAGGCGGCGCTGACGAGCCTGGGGCTGCTGTTTGTCGCGCTGCTGGCGGTGGTGGGTCTGGCCGAACAGGAGTCGCCGGCAATCGAGCATTTGGTGTCGGCGGCCGAATTCCCGCCGTCATTCGTCGGGGTGGCGATCGCGACCCTGGTGATGCTGCCGGAGACAATCGCGGCTGGGCGCGCTGCCCGGCAAGGCCGCATCCAGACCAGCCTCAACCTGGCCTATGGCTCCGCGCTGGCCAGCATCGGGCTCACCATCCCGGCCATCGCGCTTGCCTCCATCTGGCTCAAGGGACCGCTGTTGCTCGGCCTTGGCGCCACCCAGTTGGTGCTGTTCGCGTTGACCGTGGTGATCAGCGTGCTGACCGTGGTACCCGGCCGGGCCACCCGATTGCAGGGCGAGGTGCACCTGGTGTTGCTCGCCGCTTACGTGTTTCTGGCGATCGTCCCGTGACCTGCGCCAAGCGGCGCGTCAGCTATGCCGACGACCGCGCCCGCAGCGTCTCCAGCGCCTTGTCGGCGTGCGAGTTGAAGTTGAACTCGCTGCCGATCACGTCGAGCACCCTGCGGTCGGTGTCGATGACGAAGGTGGTGCGCTTGACCGGCATCACCTTCCCGAGCAAGCCGCGTTTGACGCCGAAGGTGCTGGCGACGGCACCGTCGGCGTCCGACAGCAGTGGGTAGTCGAAGTCGTGGTCCCCGGCGAACTTCGCCTGTTTGTTCACCGGGTCGGTGCTGATGCCGACGCGCGATGCGCCGACGGCGGCGAACTCGCCGGCCACGTCACGGAAGTGGCATGCCTCGCGCGTACACCCCGGTGTCCCGGCAGCCGGGTAAAAGAAAAGAACCACGGGCCCGTCGGCAAGCAGGGCGCTTAGCTTACGAGGCGTTCCCGTCTGGTCGGGAAGTTCGAAGTCGGCCACGGTGTCACCAGTTCTCATGGGCGTCAGGCTACGCCCGGCCCTGCGGCGCCCCCAGCTCGCGGGCTGCTTTCCTCGCGTCTGGGAGGATGGTTCGGTGCCCGCCCACCTCGCCGCCGCCACCTCACGTGAGGACTTCCGCCACCTGGCGGCGGAGCACCGCGTGGTTCCGGTGACACGCAAGGTGTTGGCCGACAGCGAGACACCGCTATCGGCCTACCGCAAGCTCGCCGCCAACCGGCCGGGCACGTTTCTGCTCGAGTCCGCCGAGAACGGCCGCTCCTGGTCGCGGTGGTCCTTCATCGGCGCGGGGGCGCCGTCGGCGCTGACCGTGCGCGACGGCGAAGCGGTGTGGTTGGGCGCCGTGCCACAGGACGCGCCCACCGGGGGCGAGCCGCTGCACGCCCTGCGCGCCACCCTTGAGCTGTTGGCCACCGCGGCGCTGCCGGGGCTGCCGCCGCTGTCGGGCGGCATGGTCGGCTTCTTCGCCTATGACCTGGTGCGACGCCTGGAACGCCTGCCCGAACTGGCGGTCGACGACCTCCGCCTGCCCGACATGCTGCTGCTGCTGGCCACCGACCTGGCGGCGGTGGACCACCACGAGGGCACCATCACGCTGATCGCCAACGCCGTGAACTGGAACGGCACCGACGAGCGGGTCGATGAGGCCTACGACGACGCGGTCGCCCGGCTGGACGTGATGACGACTGCGCTGGGCCAGCCGCTGCCCTCGACGGTCGCCACGTTCAGCAGGCCCGAGCCCCGGCATCGAGCGCAGCGCACCGTCGAGGAATACGGCAAAATCGTCCAGTACCTCGTCGAGCAGATCGCGGCGGGCGAAGCCTTTCAGGTGGTGCCCTCGCAGCGCTTCGAGATGGACACCCATGTCGATCCGATCGACGTGTACCGGATGCTGCGGGCAACCAATCCAAGCCCCTACATGTATCTGTTGCATGTGCCGAATAGCGCTGGGACAACGGACTTTTCGATAGTCGGGTCGAGTCCGGAGGCGCTGGTCACCGTCGCGGACCGGTGGGCGACGACGCATCCGATCGCCGGGACCCGGTGGCGCGGGCAAACCGACGAAGAGGATCAGCTGCTGGAAAAGGAACTGCTGGCCGACGAGAAGGAACGCGCCGAGCACCTGATGCTGGTCGATCTGGGCCGCAACGACCTGGGCCGGGTCTGCACGCCGGGCACCGTCCGCGTCGAGGATTACAGCCACATCGAACGCTATAGCCACGTGATGCACCTGGTGTCGACGGTGACCGGAATGCTCGGCGAGGGCAGGACCGCGTTGGACGCGGTGACGGCCTGCTTCCCGGCCGGCACGCTCTCGGGCGCACCCAAGGTGCGGGCCATGGAGCTGATCGAAGAGGTGGAGAAGACGCGCCGCGGACTCTACGGCGGCGTGGTCGGTTACCTCGACTTCGCCGGCAACGCCGACTTCGCGATCGCCATCCGCACCGCGTTGATGCGCGACGGCACCGCCTATGTCCAGGCCGGCGGCGGCGTCGTGGCCGATTCCAACGGTCCCTACGAATTCACCGAGGCCACCAACAAGGCGCGGGCGGTGCTGAACGCGATCGCCGCGGCCGAGACGCTGACCGCTCCCGACCCGGGCCGCAATGGCTGATGGCCGGCCGGACCGGCCCCGTCGACTGACCGGCCGGCTGACGATCGGAATAGCCCAGCTGTTGCTGGTGGTTGCCGCCGCTGCGCTGTGGGCGGCGTCGCGCCTGCCGTGGGTGGTTATCCGGTCCTTTGACGGGCTGGGCCCGCCGAAGGAGGTGACCCTGTCCGGATCGTCGTGGTCTACGGCGCTCCTGCCGTTGGCGTTGCTGATGCTGGCAACGGCCGTCGCGGCGCTCGCGGTGCGCGGCTGGCCGCTGCGGGTGCTGGCGGGGCTGCTGGCGGCGGCCAGCCTGGCGGTCGGCTATCTGGGGACCAGCCTGTGGGTGGTTCCCGACGTGGCGGTGCGCGGCGCGGGCCTGGCACACGTTGCGGTGCTATCGCTGGTGGGAAGCGAGCGGCGCTATTGGGGGGCGGGCATCGCGGTGGCCGCTTCCGTGTGCACCTTGATCGCGGCCGTCCTGCTGCTGCGGTCGGCGCGCGCGAGCGCAACGAAATACGCCGCGCCCGCGGCGCGTCGGTCAAATGCGCTACGCGAAGACGCGAACGGGGCGATGCTGGAGGGGCCGGAGAAGCCGGAGATGTCGGAGCGGATGATCTGGGACGCGCTTGACGAGGGCCGCGACCCGACCGATCGGCCGCGCGAGTCCGACAGCGAGGGTCGGTGAACGGTCGTCGGCTGACGGCGGCTACCCTTCATGAACGTCGTCGTTATGGGCCAGGGACCGTGGGAAGGGAAACGACAGGCATGAGTTCGGCAACCGTGCTTGACTCCATCCTCGAGGGAGTCCGGGCCGACGTTGCCGCGCGCGAAGCCGTTATCCCGCTGACCGAGATCAAAGCGGCCGCCGCGGCCGCACCGCCGCCGCTGGACGTGATGGCCGCCTTGCGCGAGCCCGGCATCGGCGTCATCGCCGAGGTGAAGCGCGCCAGTCCGTCGGCGGGTTCACTAGCGGCCATTGCCGATCCGGCAAAGCTGGCACGGGCCTACGAAGACGGTGGCGCCCGGATCATCAGCGTTTTGACCGAGGAGCGATGCTTTCATGGCTCGCTCGACGACCTCGATGTGGTGCGGGCCGCCGTGTCGGTTCCAGTGTTGCGCAAAGACTTTGTGGTGCAGCCTTATCAGATCCACGAGGCGCGCGCGCACGGCGCCGACATGTTGCTGCTCATCGTCGCCGCGTTGGACCAGTCGGCGTTGGTGTCGATGCTGGACCGCACCGAATCACTGGGCATGACGGCCCTCGTCGAGGTGCACACGGAGCTAGAGGCCGACCGGGCACTTAAGGCGGGGGCCAACGTGATCGGTGTCAATGCCCGCGATCTCGCGACGTTGCACGTGGACCGGGACTGCTTCGCGCGGATCGCTCCCGGGCTGCCCAGCAATGTGATCAGGATCGCCGAGTCCGGCGTGCGTGGCACCGCAGATTTGCTGGCGTATGCGGGCGCGGGTGCCGATGCCGTACTGGTCGGTGAAGGGCTGGTCAAAAGCGGTGACCCGCGCGCGGCGGTTGCCGATCTGGTCACCGCGGGCACCCATCCGTCCTGTCCCAAACCGGCTCGCTAGACGGTGCAAAGCCCTGAAACGTTGAACCCAATGAGCCGTCCCCTCGTCGAGAATTGGTGATGGTAGACCTGTCCCGCCCGGAACTTCCGCTTTCGAGTGCGGCTATCGCCGAACCCACCCGCCACGACCCCGATCCGGGTGGTCATTTCGGTGGCCCCGGTGGTTATGGGGGGCGCTACGTTGCCGAGGCGTTGATGGCGGTGATCGAAGAAGTCACCGCCGCCTACGAAAAGGAACGCGTCAACCCGGACTTCCTGGAGACCATCGATGAGCTGCAAGCGAACTACGCGGGCCGGCCGTCGCCGCTGTACGAGGCCACCCGCCTGGGCGAGCACGCCGGCTCGGCGCGCATCTTCCTCAAACGAGAAGACTTGAACCACACCGGTTCTCACAAGATCAACAATGTGCTCGGCCAGGCGCTGCTGGCACAGAGAATGGGTAAGACGCGGGTGATCGCCGAGACCGGGGCCGGTCAGCACGGCGTGGCCACCGCCACCGCGTGCGCGTTGCTCGGGCTGGATTGTGTGGTCTATATGGGCGCCGTCGACACCGAGCGCCAGGCGCTCAACGTGGCCCGGATGCGGCTGCTGGGCGCCGAGGTGGTCTCGGTCGACACCGGCTCGCAAACGCTCAAGGACGCCATCAATGAGGCGTTCCGGGATTGGGTCACCAACGCCGACAACACGTACTACTGCTTCGGCACCGCGGCCGGACCGCACCCCTTCCCGACCATGGTGCGTGATTTTCAGCGCATCATCGGCCTGGAGACCCGCGTTCAGATCCAGGCCCAAGCCGGCCGGTTGCCCGACGCGGTCACGGCGTGCGTCGGCGGCGGCTCCAACGCCATCGGGATATTTCATCCGTTCATCGATGATCCGGGCGTGCGGCTGGTGGGATTCGAAGCGGCCGGTGATGGCGTCGAGACCGGCAGGCACGCGGCGACATTCAGCGGCGGTTCACCCGGCGCATTCCAGGGATCGTTCTCTTATCTGCTGCAGGACGAGGACGGGCAGACCATCGAATCCCATTCGATATCAGCGGGTCTGGATTATCCGGGGGTGGGCCCCGAACACGCCTGGCTCCGCGAAACCGGACGCGCCGAATACCGGCCCATCACCGATGCCGAGGCGATGGACGCGTTCGGTCTGCTGTGCCGCACGGAGGGGATCATCCCGGCCATCGAATCCGCGCACGCGGTGGCCGGCGCCCTCAAGCTGGGCGTTGAGTTGGGAAGGGGCGCAGTCATTGTGGTGAACCTGTCGGGTCGCGGCGACAAGGACGTCGAGACGGCCGCGAAGTGGTTCGGTCTCTTCTCGGCCGGCGACCGGGGCAAGCAATGACGGTGCAGCGGAGCGCGGCCAGCAGCCTCGGGCCCACTTTCGACGCGTGCCGCAAGAGCGATCGCGCGGCGCTGATCGGATACCTGCCCACGGGTTACCCCGACGTGCCGACTTCCGTGGACGCGATGGTCGCCCTAGTCGAATCCGGTTGTGACATCGTCGAAGTCGGTGTGCCGTATTCGGACCCGGGCATGGACGGCCCGACCATCGCCAGGGCCACCGAGGTCGCGCTACACGGGGGAGTGCGAGTCCGCGACACGCTGGCCGCGGTCGAGGCGATCAGTCAAGCCGGTGGCCGCGCCGTGGTGATGACGTACTGGAATCCGGTGCTGCGCTACGGCGTTGACGCTTTCGCGCGGGACCTGGCGGCGGCAGGCGGACACGGGCTGATCACTCCCGACCTCATCCCCGACGAAGCCGGGCAGTGGCTGGCGGCATCCGAGGAGCATCGGTTGGATCGCATATTTCTCGTGGCGCCGTCCTCGACGCCGCAGCGGTTGGTGACCACCGTCGAGGCATCGCGCGGATTCGTCTATGCGGCCTCGACGATGGGTGTGACCGGGGCGCGTGACGCGGTGTCGCGGGCGGCGCCCGAATTGGTGGGCAGGGTAAGGGCGGTGTCCGACATACCCGTCGGCGTCGGCCTTGGGGTGCGGTCGCGAGAGCACGCCGCGCAGATCGGCGGCTACGCCGACGGCGTCATCGTCGGTTCCGCACTGGTGTCGGCGCTGAGCGACGGTGGTCTGCCCGCATTGCGCGCGCTGACCGAGGAACTGGCCATCGGTGTGCGGCAACGGGCGGCCGCCTCTTGAGGACGTTGCCCACCTATTTCCCCAGCCCGCCGCGGGGCGTCTGGCACCTTGGGCCGTTGCCCATTCGCGCGTACGCGCTGTTCATCATTGTCGGCATCATCGCCGCGCTGGTGATCGGCGACCGGCGCTGGGAGGCGCGCGGCGGTCAGCGCGGCGTGATCTACGACATCGCGCTGTGGGCTGTGCCGTTCGGATTGCTGGGCGGCAGGCTGTATCACCTGACTACCGATTGGCAGACCTATTGGGGCCCCGGGGGAGCCGGATTCTGGGCAGCGTTCCGAATCTGGGACGGCGGCCTGGGCATCTGGGGCGCGGTGGCCCTCGGCGGCGTCGGCGCGTGGATCGGCTGCCGGCGTCGCGGGATTCCGCTGCCGGCCTTCGGCGACGCGATTGCCCCGGGAATCGTCTTGGCGCAGGCCATCGGCCGGCTCGGGAACTATTTCAACCAGGAGCTCTACGGCAGGGAAACCACGGTGCCGTGGGGTTTGGAGATCTTCTACCGTCGGGATCCTTCCGGTTACGTGGACCCACATTCGCTCGACGGCGTCTCGACGGGCCAGCTCGCGTACGTCGTGCAGCCGACGTTTCTCTACGAATTGATCTGGAATCTCGTGCATTTTTTTCGCATTGATCTACCTGGACCGGCGGTTCAAGCTCGGCCACGGGCGACTGTTCGCGCTCTATGTGGCCGGCTACTGCATCGGGCGCTTCTGCGTCGAGCTGCTGCGCAACGACAGCGCCACGCACATCGCCGGAATCAGGATCAACGTGTTCACATCGACTTTCGTGTTCATCGGGGCCGTGGTGTACGTCATGCTGGCGCCGAAGGGCCGCGAGGACCCCGAGAGCCTGCGCGGCGACGATTACGTTGCGGAGGAAGCCGAGCCGGCGGACGAACCGGCGGACGAGCCGGCTGATTCGGCGAAAACGGATGAATCCGCCGAAGATACCGAGGCGCAAACCGCGGAGCCCGAGACGGATAAGACCGGGGCCGAAGCCGCGGAGGCGTCGGCCGCCGAGCCGGAATCAAAAGAGCCCGAAGCCGCCAAGGCTGAAGTCGCCGAGCCCGAAGCCGCCAAGGCTGAAGTCGCCGAGCCCGAGGCCGTAGCGCCCGAGGCCGTCGAGCCCGAGACCGTCAAGCCCGAGGCCGTCGAGCCGGAAGCCGTCGAGCCCGAGACCGTCGAGCCCGAGGTCGAAGAGCCCGAGGCCGAAGAGCCCGACGTCAAAGAGCCCGAGACCGTCGAGCCCGAGGTCAAAGAGCCCGAGACCGTCGAGCCCGAGACCGTCGAGCCCGAGGTCAAAGAGCCCGAGGCCGAAGAGCCCGACGTCGCCGAGGCGGTGCAGGCCGAGGAGTCCGAGGCCGACGAGTCCGAGGCCGAGGAGTCCAAGGCCGAAGTGGCCGAGGCCGTCGCGACGGAGGCCGCGGAAGCCGAAGTCGCCGAGCCCGAAGCCGAAGAGCTCGAAGTCGAGTCGGAGGAGCCGGACGCAGAGCCGGCGGCCGATGCTGAAAAGCCCGCTGAGCAAACCCCGTCCGAGAATGACACGACGGTGGCGGGCGCCGTTGGCTCGACCTGGCGGCGATTGAGCGGGCGGCTGAGGAACCTGAGGGGCGGGTAGCCGGCGAGCGGCTCGGGCCCACTTCGCGCGGCCGGCACGCAAGCCCGGCGGATCTGGCATGCTGAAAGTTGTGACTGACCAGCCGTGGAACGAAGCCGCCGGATCCGGGCCGCCACCGCAGCCGCCGCCGCAGCCGCCGCCGGGATACCCGTCCGGGTACCCACAGCCGTATCCGCAATATCCGTCACCCGGCCCCTACTACGACCCGGGCGCCCCCTTCGGCCGGCATCCGGTGACCGGACAACCGTTCTCCGACAAATCGAAGGTCATCGCCGGCCTTTTGCAGCTGCTCAGCCTGATCGGCATCGGCGGGATCGGTCGCTTCTACATGGGCGACATCGGAATGGGCGTGGCACAGCTGCTCGTGGGCTGGCTTACGTGTGGAATCGGTCTGATCTGGAGCATCGTCGACGCGATACTGATATTCGCTGACAAGGTCCACGACCCCCAGGGTCGCCCGTTGCGCGATGGAACCTGACCCGGCTTCGTCGGCTTCGGGGCAGTGCCGTCGGCACGGCCCGCACGGGCTTCGCCCTTACGCGGTAGCCGGCAGCGGCCTGCTGGTGGCCGGCGCTCTCGGCTACGTCGGGCTCGTCGATCCGCACGACACGAATTCGGCGTATCCGCTGTGCCCGTTCAAGTGGCTCACGGGCTGGAATTGCCCGTTCTGCGGTGGGCTTCGGATGGCGCATGACCTGCTGCACGGCCACTTGATGGCCAGCATCAACGACAACGTCTTCCTACTCGTGGGCATCCCGATGCTGGCCGGATGGCTCCTGATTCGGCGCCGCCACGGCCGGCGGTCGCTGCCGATACCGGCGGTGGTGACGATCGCCGTCGTAGCCGTGGCGTGGACGGTGCTGCGTAATCTTCCCGGCTTTCCGTTGGTTCCGACCGTTCTCAGCGGGTAGCCGCAGAGCGCCCAATCGGTTAACGCGGGGTCGTGACGCCCCCGCGCGACTATGCTGGCGCCGTGAGTAGACGCGGAAAGATCGTCTGCACCCTTGGCCCTGCAACTAACTCCGACGAGCTGATTCTGGCGCTGGTAGAGGCCGGAATGGACGTCGCTCGAATGAACTTCAGTCACGGCGACTACGCGGATCACAAAGCCGCCTACGAACGAATACGCGCCGCTTCCGACGCCACCGGCCGCGCGGTCGGTGTGCTCGCCGACCTGCAGGGCCCGAAGATCAGGCTGGGGCGCTTCGCGACCGGGCCCACCTTCTGGGCCGACGGTGAGACCGTACGGATCACAGTCGCCGCCTGCGAAGGAACCCACGACCGGGTGTCGACCACGTACAAGCGGCTGGCCAAGGACGCCACGGTCGGCGACCGGGTGCTGGTCGACGACGGCATAATCGGGCTAGTTGTCGACGGCATCGACGGCGACGATGTGATCTGCACTGTCACCGAAGGTGGCCCGGTCAGCAACAACAAGGGCATGTCGCTGCCCGGAATGAACGTGTCCGCACCGGCCTTGTCGGACAAGGACATTGAGGATCTCACCTTCGCGCTGGAGCTCGGCGTCGACCTGGTCGCGCTGTCATTCGTGCGCTCGCCGTCCGACATTGAGCTGGTGCACGAGGTGATGGACCGCATCGGGCGTCGGGTACCCGTGATCGCCAAGCTGGAGAAGCCGGAAGCCATCGACAACCTCGAAGCCATCGTGCTGGCCTTCGACGCCATCATGGTGGCCCGTGGCGACCTGGGCGTCGAACTGCCGCTGGAAGAGGTTCCGCTGGTCCAGAAGCGGGCCATCCAAATGGCCCGGGAGAACGCGAAACCCGTCATCGTCGCGACCCAGATGCTCGACTCGATGATCGAAAACTCGCGGCCGACGCGAGCCGAGGCCTCCGACGTCGCCAACGCCGTGCTCGACGGCGCGGACGCGCTGATGCTGTCCGGGGAGACCTCGGTGGGGAAGTACCCGCTGGCCGCCGTCCGGACCATGTCGCGAATCGTGTGCGCGGTCGAGGAGAATTCCACCGCCGCCCCGCCGTTGACGCATGTGCCGCGCACCAAGCGAGGCGTTATCTCCTACGCCGCCCGCGACATCGGCGAGCGACTCGACGCCAAGGCCCTGGTCGCGTTCACCCAATCCGGCGACACCGTGAAGCGGCTGGCGCGCCTGCATACCCCGCTGCCGCTGCTCGCCTTCACCGCCTGGCCCGAGGTGCGCAGCCAGCTCGCCATGACCTGGGGCACCGAGACGTTCATCGTCCCGATGATGACGTCCACCGACGGCATGATCCGCCAGGTCGACAAGTCGCTGCTCGAACTCGGTCGCTACAAGCGCGGCGACCTGGTGGTCATCGTCGCCGGCGCGCCACCCGGCACAGTAGGCTCGACCAACCTGATCCACGTGCACCGGATCGGGGAGGACGACGTCTAGCCCCGGCGACGATGCAGGCCGCATTGCGGCCTGAGGAGGAGCTGGGCAAATTGATCTGGGGGCAGCCGGTGCCGGCGGGCGAACAGCCGAATGCGCGAGATTTCGAGGAACTGCTGGCGATACTCGACCTCAACCGTGTCGGCGACGACCTGTTCATCGGATCCCATCCCAGCAAGAACCCGATGCGGACCTTCGGCGGCCAGCTCATGGCGCAATCGTTCGTCGCGAGCAGCCGCACGCTGGTCCGGGACGATCTGCCGCCCAGCGCTCTGTCGGTGCACTTCGTCAACGGTGGCGACATCACCAAGGACATCGAATTCCGGGTGGTGCGGCTGCGGGATGAGCGGCGCTTCGCCAACCGGCGCGTCGACGCGGTGCAAGACGGCACGCTGCTGTCCTCGGCGATGGTCTCCTACATGTCCGGCGGTCGCGGCCTCGAGCACGCCGTCGATCCGCCGCGGGTACCGCCGCCCGACACGCAGCCGTCCATCGCTGAACTGTTGCGCGGCTACGAGGAGACCGTCCCGCACTTTGTCAACGCCCTGCAGCCGATCGAATGGCGCTACACCAACGACCCGGCCTGGGTGATGCGAGACAAAGGCGAGCGGCTTCCGCACAACAGGGTGTGGGTAAAGGCGGGGGGCGCGCTGCCCGACGACCCGGTGCTGCACACCGCGACCATGGTGTACTCCTCGGATACCACGGTGCTGGACTCGGTCATCACCACCCACGGGCTGTCATGGGGTTTCGACCGCATCTTCGCCGCGTCCGCCAACCATTCCGTGTGGTTTCACCGGCAGGTCAACTTCGACGACTGGTTGTTGTATTCGACGTCGTCGCCCGTCGCAGCGGATTCACGCGGGCTGGGCACCGGGCATCTCTTTGATCGCTCCGGGCAACTCATCGCGACCGTGGTGCAAGAGGGCGTGCTGAAATACTTTCCTCCTTCCCGCCGATAGACACCTCGACGGGATACCTGTTGGACATGCGCCCAATTTCGGCCCTCTACGGCCCTGATCAGGCGTAAGTTCGAATTAGCCGGTATTCGGTGCAGCGGCGGCAAGCGGGTCGCCCAGCTGACAGTCAGCGCATCGGGAGGTGATCGTGAACGGGCCGCCGGTTGATGTCTCACCGAGGCTTCGCGCGCGCGAACGTGTTGTGGTTCACGTCGATTCAGTCGCGGCCCGCTGGATCGGTGCCTTGGCGCTGGTTTGCGCGGCGTGCTGGCTGGTCGTCGTACTTGCCCGGCACCACCACAATCCGGCGTGGCACTACGCCGACCGGCTGGGCTGGTCGCTGGCGATCCTGGGTGCGGTGGTGTTCATTGCTCGCGGCATCTTCCTGGGCCGCCCGGTCACGGCCATGCACGCCACCGCTTCCACTTTTTTCGTGTTGGCGGGGCTCGGCGCGCACGTGCTGTCCTTCGACCTGCTCGGTGATTTGCTGATCGCCGGCTCGGGCCTGATGCTGATGTGGCCGACGTCGTCGCATCCGCGACCACAGGACCTGCCCCGGATATGGGCGTTGATCGATGCCACCAGCGACGACCCGTTGGCGCCGTTCGCCATGCAGACCGGCAAGTGCTACCACTTCACCGCGGACGGTGGCGCTGCGTTGGCGTATCGGACACGGATGGGGTTTGCCGTAGTCGGTGGGGACCCCGTCGGTGACGAGGCAGAATTCCCCGAGCTGGTCGCCGACTTCGCCGCCGTGTGTCATGCCCACGGTTGGCGAATCGCGGTGGTGGGTTGCAGCGAGCGGCGACTCTCGCTGTGGAACGACCCGGCGGTCATCGGGCGATCGCTGCGGGCAATACCGATCGGCCACGACGTCGTCGTCGACGTGTCCGGCTTCGACATGGTGGGGCGCAAGTTCCGCAACCTGCGTCAGGCGGTGCAGCGCACCCACAATTCCGGCATCACGACCCAGATCGTGGCCGAGCAGGAACTCGACGACGAGCGACACGCCGAGCTGGCCGATGTCGTGCGCGCATCTCCCAGCGGCGCGCACACCGATCGCGGCTTCTACATGAACCTCGACGGCGTGCTGGAGGGCCGATTTCCCGGAATACGGTTGATCATCGCCCGGGATGCCTCGGGGCGGGTGCAGGGCTTCCATCGGTATGCGACGGCCGGCGGCGGTGGCGACATCACCCTTGACGTCCCGTGGCGTCGCCGCGGGGCCCCCAACGGGATCGACGAGCGACTCAGCGTCGACATGATCATGGCCGCCAAAGAGGCTGGCGCGCAGCGGGTATCGCTGTCGTTCGCGGCGTTCCCCGAGATCTTCGCCGACAAGGATCGCGGTTGGGTCCGGCGTGTCTTCTACCGCTTGATTCATGTCCTCAGCCCGCTGATCGCGCTCGAGTCGTTGTACCGATACGTGCGCAAGTTTCACGCGATGGACGCCCGGCGCTACGCGCTGATTACGATGACCCAGCTGGTTCCCTTGGTGCTCGTCCTTTTGACGCTGGAGTTCACGCCGCGTCGGCGACACCTCTGAGTGGGCTGAACTACTCGGCAGCTGGGCTAAAAGGGCGGCGGCTGGTTGCGTTCGGCGACGCGGTCGGCGTTGAGGGCGCGTTCGGCGTCGATGCGGTAGGCGCGGTCTTGTTCTCTGGTGCGGCGGCGTAGGGGCATCATCACGCCGCGATCGCCGGTGGGTCGGTATGCCGTTGGCGCGGTGGGTATTTCGCCGGTGGGCACGCACAGAGCGGGAAACAGCAGCCGGCTGCCCGGGCGGGTGAGGTATTTCCGACCGCTCGGTGAGGTCCAGATGATGGTGCCGCCAACGACCTGTCCGTCGCGGAGGTGTACCAAAACAACTTGACGCTTATAGGGCACTGTCTGGCGCATTGGCTGTCATCCTTAGCTTCATGTCCGACACCAAGTACGTCGTTCTCATCCACGGCACGTGGTGCCGTGGCGACAGTTGGGGTCCCACTCGGGCGGCCTTCGAAGAGCGCGGTTACACCGTGCACACCCCGACGCTGCGACATCACGAACTGCCCTTGCAGGAAGGCGCCATGAAAATCGCGCCGCTGAGCATGCGCGACTACACCAACGACCTCGTCGCGCTGGTCGACTCGCTGGACTCGCCACCGCTTATTGTGGGGCTGTCGCTGGGCGGTCTGCTGGCCCAGCTGGTGGCCGCACGTACCCGTCATGCCGGCCTCGTCGCCGCCTGCCCGACACCCGCAGCAGGTTTCATCCCGAACGCCACAGCGCTACGCAACGCCGCGCGCACCGTGGGGAGGCACTATCTGCAGCCGCGACCGTGGGCCAAACCCCTGTATCCCCCGACGTTCGAGCAATTTCGACGCTGGTTCGCCAACACCCAGACCGAGGAGACCGCCCGCGAGTTCTTCGCCGACTTTGTGTGCGAATCGGGGCGCGCCTACTGCGAGATGGCCTTCCCATATCTGGACCGGGGCAAAGCCACCACCGTCAACTTCGCCGCAGTCGCCACGCCTGTGCTTGCCATTCGGGGCGAATGCGACCGTGCCATCACGCCACAAGTCGCCCCCTGGACAGCAGCCCGGTATCAGAGGGGGACCTATGTGGAGATTCCACGCGCCGACCACCTCGTCTTTTTCGGGGAGGCGCTACCGGTGACTATGGGCCATATCGACGACTGGATTGCTCGGAATCACGTGCTCGCCACTGCCTAGCTGCCCCGGCGGATACAGACAGGGGTGTACCTCAGAAGATTTCCCGTGCCGTCGAGTCGTTGGCTTTCAGCCCAGCGGCCTGACTCCGGTAATCGACGCGTTCCTCGGCTTAGACTTCCGCAATGTTCTCGGAGACGCGCTATGCGCTGAACGGGGACTTGCGCGTTGCCTATCGCGCGTCGCGTGAAGGCCCTCGCGACATTGTCGTCGTCCCGAACTGGTTCACCTGCTGCGAGGTTCTTCCGGAGCTCCCGTCCCTCCAAGGGTGGATCGAGGCGATGACATCGCTCGGTCGACTGATCTTTTTCGACCAGCCGGGCACGGGAGCGTCCGATCCGGTCACGTCGAGCGCGCTGCCGACCTTGGAGCAATGGGCCGACAGCATCATCGCGGTGCTCGACGATCTCGGGAGCCGCGAAGCGGTCCTCCTCGCGAGCGACAGCGCGTTCGCGACGGGGGCGCTGTTCGCGGCGACACATCCATCCCGCACCACCGCGCTGGTCGCGCTCGAGTGCTACGCGAATCCGCTTGCTAAACACACAGTCCCGTTCGATCTCGAGGAAATTAGGGCTGCCGGGGTCGCCGTCTGGGGAACGGGGAAATACCAGCATGTGATGAATCCGGACATGCCGTGGAACGAGGAGATCCGCGCAACGTGGGCCCGGATGGAACGCCTGGCGGCAAGCCCACGAACCGTTGCTCTCATGACGCCGCTCGTGACCGAACTGAACGTGGGAGCGATCCTTCCGACAATCCGCGTGCCAACACTTGTGGTCCAGCACGCCGACGACCCGTTGATCCCGGCCAAATGGGGCAAGTACGTCGCCGACCGCATACCGGGCGCGAAATACGTTGAGGTACCGGGACGCAACATATACCACTTCGTCGCACCGTGGCGTGCGTCCTTTCAGGAGATCTACGAGTTCCTTACCGGCCAGCAGGCGGAAGTGGCCGATGATCGGGTGCTCGCCACGGTGCTTTTCACCGACATCGTGGACTCCACCCGCAGGGCGGCAGAGATGGGCGACCGTGACTGGCATGCGCTGCTCGACGCGCACGACGCCATCGTCCGGTCGCAGCTGTCTCGCTTTCGGGGCCGCGAGGTGAACACATCAGGTGACGGCTTCCTTGTGATGTTCGACGGTCCGCAGCGAGCCATCCGCTGCGCCATGGCGATCCGCGACGCGGTGCAGTCCCTCGGCATGCAGGTGCGCGCCGGGTTGCACACCGGCGAGTGCGAGGTCCGCGGTAATGACATCGGCGGAATCGCCGTACACATCGGTGCGCGCGTCAGCGCGTTGGCGGGGCCTAACGACGTGCTCGTGTCCAGCACGCTGCGCGACCTGGTGATCGGGTCAGGACTCGAATTCGAAGACCGCGGAACTCACCAACTCAAGGGCGTACCCGGCGAATGGCATCTCTTCGCCGTCGCCTGTACCTAGTGACGGGTGTGTCCTACAAGAATTACGGTGCCGTCGGGGAGTTGCTCGTCGCGCCAGCCGGTCCAGAAGGTTTTGAGCAGGTGGTGTTTTCGGCACAGGCACTTGAGGTTGGAGGCGTGGGTGAGGCCCCACGGGTAGGGGATGGTGTGGTCGATGTCGGCGAACTCGGCGGGGTGATCGCAGCCGGGAAACCGACAGGTCATATCGCGGCAGCGGATGAAGTGCTCGAGCGCGGCCGAGGGGCGATAACCCGGCTCGGGGGGTGCGTCGCCGGGATGGCGCAGCGGCCGCACCTTGGCCCCACCACGGATCAGTTCGGCCACCATCGAAGCCGGTAGTGTGCCGCCGCCGAAAAGCTGGGCCGCCGGCGGCCGGGGTGCGGCCGGAAGGTCGGGTTCGGGGTCGGGGGCCAGCGCCTCGGCCAGGGTCATCTCGGGGGTGATGGGCCGCGACGGGCGCTCACCGGAGGTGTGCGGGTCGGGCGCGGCATCCAGGGTGCCCTTCTCGGCGACGACATGGATGATCACCGCGGCCGCCCGCGGGTCGGGGTCGGCACCGGTGGGGCACTCGGTGTTCCCGCAGCCACACGCCAGCCGGTCGGCTCCGGCGGCCAGCGCCCCGAGCGCGTCGGCGCGGCGCTGGGCGACGGTGCGCGGATCGTCGCCACACACGTCGTGGGCCAGCTGGGTGAGGCGGCGGTCCAAGACGGCCGCGTCGTTGGCGAACAAGGAGCCCCACAGGTTGGCGGTGCCGGAGTGGTCATCGGCGGGGCTGATCACCACGTCGCGTCCGCGCCCACCCGCGCGGGCGCGGCGCACCGCGGCGGGATCGTGGCGATCGACGATGGCGTCGATGGCCTGGGCGGTCTTGCTCACCGACAGCGCCCCGAAGGCGGTGGCGTCTTGGGCCAGGGTCTGCATCGACGAGCCGCAGTGTGTCGGGGTCTTTGATCAGGTCGGTGTGCCACACGATCGAGCTGGCCAGCCGGGCGCTGAGGGTGCCCTCGGCGAATAGGGCCGCCACCCGGGGCAGGCGGTCGCGCAGCGCCACGCCCAGATACATCTGCCCCGACGCCATGGCGTGGCTGATGCCTAGTGCGGCAGCGACTTCGGCGGCGATGGCGTCCCAGTTGTCACACGACCAGTGCGCACAGTCGGTGGGACCGTCGGCGCGGCGGGCCACCAGCTCGGCGATGGCCGCCAGCCGGAGCGCGCCGGCGATCGCCTCCACCCGGGCGCACTCGGCGATCGCGGCCACCACGGCGGCGTCATCGGCGTGCTTGAGCGCCTCGGCCGCCGGGAGCGCGTGATCGAACATAGTTTCGATTCTAGTTTGTAGCCTCCGGCGGTGGCGGCCCGCGTTGACTCGTCGGAAATGCGCGCGAAATTGTGCTTCGTTGCCTCACCTGAAATGCGCGCGTGCGGCGCGCCTACCTGATCGGTTGGCTATGACCTCAGTAGGCCCAGATGATGGGGTTGACATTGGCCGAGCGCAGGGCAGTGACCGAGACGACCGCGGTCCGCTACTCGCTGGCGGACAAACCGTCGAAGGGCGTCATTCTCGATGAGTTGTGCGCCAACACCGGTTGGCACCGTAACCATGCCCGCAAGGCGCTCAAGACGGCGTTGCAGCCCAAATTGGTATCACCGAGAAGTCCGCGGCCACCGAAGTACGGACCGGATGTCATTGGCGCACTGACGGTGTGCTGGACGGTGCTGGGAATGCCGGCCGGCAAGCGGCTGGCGCCGATGCTGGACGAACTGGTGGCGGTGATGCGCCATTTTGGGGAGCTGGTCATCGATGAGGACACCGCGGCGTTGTTGGTGTCGATGTCGGCGGCCACCATCGATCGTCGGCTGGCTCCCGAACGGCGCAAGCATCAGCTCAAGGGGCGGTGCACCACCAAGCCGGGGACGCTGCTGAAAAGTCAGATTCCGGTGCGCACCTGGGCCGACTGGGACGACGCCCAACCCGGGTTCGTCGAGATCGACCTGGTCTCCCACGACGGCGGCAACGCCGCCGGCCAGTTCGCGTTCACGCTGACGGTCACCGACGTCGCCACCGGCTGGACCGAGAACCGCTCAGTGCCCAGCAAGGCCGCCAAATGCGTCCTGGCCGCACTCAATGACATCGCCTACAAGATGCCGTTCCCGATCCGGGGGGTGGACTCTGACAACGGATCGGAATTCATCAACGTTTACTTGCTGCAATGGTGCCAAAGGCACCGGATCACCTTCACCCGTGCGCGACCGGCGAACAAGAACGACGGCTGTCACGTCGAGCAGAAAAACTGGGCGGTGGTCCGCACCGTGGTCGGCTACCACCGCTACGACACCGCCGCAGAACTGTTGTTACTCAACGAGATCTGGCAACTGCAGTCCAAGCTGACCAACTACTTCTACCCGCAGCAGAAACTGATATCCAAGGTCCGTGACGGCGCCAAGGTGTCCAAGAAATATGACACCGCGGCCACCCCGTTTCACCGCGTGATCGATCACCCAACCATGACCGTTGACCGTATAGCAGCTCTGGCCCGAACCCACGGCCTGATCAACCCCGCCGCCACCCAGCGTCAGATCCAGGCCCTGACCGCTCAACTCCTCAAAATGACGACCAGCAAAGCCGGACCCACCACCAAAGCCCGAGTCCCCAAGCGCGCACATTCACACGAGGCAACGAATCCACCCTCGCGCGCATCTTGACATGAGGCAACACGCGGACCCAAAAGCCAAGTTGTGGATGAACTTCCAACTGTGGATAACCCCGAAGCGGTTTGGCGACACCATGCCTGTCCGGCAATAGAACGGTCGAATTTCTGGCCTAGGCTTGGGCTAGCCTCGGCGGCGGCTGCGCCTGTTCGGGAACCTTCGTCCGCTCAAACTACTCAAACGCGCAGCTCGCGACAGCGAATGCCGTTGGGTAAGTGGTGAGTAGCCACCACCACGGTCCGCTGCGCGGACATCAGCACGGAATCCGGGCCCAACAGATCGCAGAGGATTCGTTCGGCGTCGAGCGCGTCGAGGTGTTCGGTCGGTTCGTCGAGCAGCACGATCCGGGCGGGCGAGATCACCGCCCGGGCCAGCAGCAACCTCCTGCGCTGGCCGGCCGAGAGCGCTTGCGCGCCACCGGTCAACACGGTGGACAGGCCCTCGGGCAAGCTGGCCAGCCACCCGCCGAGGCCGACGGCATCCAGCGCCGCCGTCAGCTCCCCGTCCGGGCAGTCCCCGCGGGCCACCAACAAATTGTCCCGGACGGTGGTGGCAAAGATGTGCGCGTCCTCGGCGAAAAAGCTGACTGCCCTGTGCAATTCATCGTCGTCGTACAAGCCCAAGTCGGTTCCGCGCAGTTTGACCTGTCCGGCCAGGGGAGGCATCAGTCCGGCGATCGTCATCAGCAGCGTCGTCTTGCCGGAACCGCTGGCGCCGGTGACGGCCAACCGGGCACCGGGCGACAGGTCGAGCTCCACGCGGGTGGGCCGCGCCCCATTGACGTGGCCGGATCGGATATCTACAGACAACCTGGCGGTGCCGACGGGTGGCGCCAGTGCCGACTTCGCGGGCTCACCGGGAGGGTCGGGCGGAGCCAGGTCGAGCAGGCGACGCGCGGCGATCCGCGACCGCGTCAACTGGACGGCGGCCGCCGGCAATGGCGTCATCGCCTCGAACGCGGACAGCGGCAACAACATCAGGATGGCCAGGGTGGTGGGCGCAACCGTGTGCGCCAACCCGATTCCGGCCGCCACCGCGCCGAGCACGCTGGCCCCGATCGCCGCCGTCGGCATGGCCTCGGCGATGGCGGCCGGTCTGGCGGCGGCGTCGAGGGCGTCGCCCCAAGCGCGTTGGCGGCGTTGTGCTTCGGCGATGACGCCGGGCAGGGCGCCGGCGACGCGAAGCTCGGGCGCGTGTTCGAGAGCGATCATTGCGGCGGTGTCCCGGTCGGAATGCTGTTGGCGCGCAATCTCTTCCTGCATGGCCGTCGCCCGGCCGGCGAGCCGGGGCGCAACAACGCCGGCGATCAGCAGACAGATCGCCAGTACCGCGCCGGCGGGCAGCGAAATGGCCGCGACGACCGCCGTCGCCGCCACCGCCAGTACCGCCGCGACGCCAATCGGTACCAGGGCACGCACCAGCACGTTGGCCAGCTCGTCGACGTCGGCGCCCACCCGTGCCACCAGCTCACCGCTGGGCAGCCGGACGGCGGCCGCCGCGGGTCCGTGGGCCAGCCGGCGATAGATCTGCGCCCGCGCGATGCCGGCCGCGCGCAGCGCGGTGTCGTGGGTGGCCAGCCGCTCGCAGTAGTGCAGCACGGCGCGCGAAATCGCGAACGTGCGCACCGCGACGACCGCGACGGACAGATCCAGCACCGGCGGCATCTGCCAGGCCCGCGTGATCAGCCACGCCGAAAACCCGGCCAGCGCCAGCGCGCTGCCCAACGACAACACCCCCAGCGCGATGGCCGCCAGGATCCGGGCTAGCCGCGGGCGCAGCAGGCTTGCGGCGGCCAAGAGCGGATCAGACCGGGGCATAACGCACCCGACCATCGGCGGCCACCTCGACGACGTGGTCACCGATTGCGACGACGGGCTCGCGGTGGCCGACGACGACAACGGTCGCGCCCGCGCGTGCGCGCTCGACGATGGCCCGCAAAACCCGTTCCTCGGTGCGGGCATCCAGGTGCGCGGTGGGCTCGTCGAGCAGCAGTACCGCGGCCGCCGATCCGAGGGCACGCGCCAGGCCCAAGCGTTGTCGCTGACCCAATGACAGCCCGACGCCCCCGCGCCCGAGCATGGTGTCCATCCCGTCGGGCAGCTCGGCCAACACCGCATCGAAACACGATGCCGTGCAGGCCGTTTCGAGATCCGCCAATTCCCCCAACAGGACCAGGTTCTCGCGCACGGTGTCCGGGACCAGCGCCGGGCGTTGCGGCAGCCAGGACAACTGCGGCCACCACGCGGTCGGGTCGAGGTCGGCGACGTCGATTCCGGCGACGGTGACCCGGCCCGATGACGGCACCGCGACCCCGGTGATCGCCTGCAACGTAGTGCTCTTGCCGGCGCCGTTGCGTCCGGTCAACACGGTCACCCGACCGGGCTCGATCACCGCGGTGAGATCGCTTGGCGCGCAACCGTCTCGGCCCACCACGCTGAGCTTCTCCAGGCGGATCTGTGCGCCGCGCGCGGCCACCGTCTGGTTTCGCGGCCGTGGGGCGGCCGGCTCGCCGATGAGGGCGAACGCCTTGTCGGCCGCGGTTCTACCGTCTTGAGCGGCATGGAATTCCACGCCGATCCGACGCAGCGGCCAGTAGACGTCCGGCGCCAGCAGCAGCACCGTCAGGCCGGCGGTCAGGGTCATCTCACCGAACACCAGGCGAAGGCCGATACCCACCGCGATCAGTGCCACGCCCAGCGTGGCCAGCAATTCAAGCACCAGCGCCGACAGGAAGGCGAGCCGCAGCGTCGCCATCGCCGAACGCCGGTGCGCGGCGGCGAGTTCGGCGATGCGCTGTTCGGGGCCCCGGGCGCGCCCCAGCGCGCGCAGCGTGGGGATGCCGGCGATCAGATCCAGCAACCGCGCCTGCAGGGTCGTCATGGCGGCCAGTGCGGTCGCCGATCGGTCGCCGGTGGCCAGCCCGATCAGCACCATGAAAACCGGTATCAGCGGCAGGGTGATCGCCACGATCACCGTCGATTTCAGGTCGTAGACCGCGATCACGGCAACGGTCGCCGGGGTGAGGATCGCCGCGAGCAGCAATGTGGGCAGGTACCCGGTGAAGTAGGGACGCAGCCCGTCCAGGCCGCGGGTGACCACGACGGCGGCGGCATCACGCTGCGTGGCGAGTTCGCGGGGCTGCCGCGCCGTCACCGCTGCGAGCACCTGACCGTTGAGATCGGCGATGACCGCGCTGGCGCCCCGTTGACCCAGCCGCGCCTGCAGCCAGTGCGCCACCGTGCGGATTACCCACAGCGCCAACAGGATTGACAGGGGTCCTAGCCAGGCGCGCGGGCTACGCGCCGAGGCATCGCCGACGATGCGCGCGACGATGCTCGCGAGCACGATCGCCGAGCCGATCGCGCAGCCGGAGATCACCACCCCGCAGCCCACCGCGGCGATCAGATAGCGCCGCAGTGCGACCGACGCGCGCCACAGTCGCGGGTCCAGGGGTGCCCGGGTTGCCGAGGCCTTTGCGCTCAGGACGCACGCCTCGCCAGGCCGATGGGCGGCGGTATTCGTTCGGCCGAGATCCGTTGCCGGAAAACCCAATACGTCCAGGCTTGATATACCACCGTCAGCGGCGCCATGATCGCCGTCACCCAGGTCATGATCTTGAGGGTGTATGGCGTCGACGAGGCGTTGTAGATGGTCACGCTCCACTGTGGGTTCAGCGTGGAGGGGACGAGGTTCGGGTACAGCGCGCCGAACAGGAGGACCACGACGGCGGCCACCACCAAGGCGGTGCAGGCGAACGCCCAACCGTCGAATGTGCGCCGCCACACCAACAGCACCGCCGCGAGCTGGGCGACTACCGCGACACCCAGCACCAGCCAGGTCCAGTCCTTACCGTGCGCGAGTTGTGTCCAAAGCCCAAAGCCCGCAACCAGTCCGGTCACCGGAAGCGACAGCCACCCGGCGAATCGGTGCGCGTCGTCGCGGATCGTGCCCGAGGTCTTCAAAGCGATGAACACCGCGCCGTAGAGCAAAAACAGGCCGACGGTGGCCAATCCGCCCAGCACCGTGTACGCATTGAGCACGTCGGTGATCGACAGGTGAACGTGCCCGGCGGCGTCCACGGGCAGGCCGCGGACCAGGACGGCGAACGCCACACCCCACAACACGCCGGGCAGCCAGGATCCGGCGGCGATACCGAAATCGGCCCAGCCGCGCCATTTCGTGTCGTCGATCTTGCCACGCCATTCGATCGACACCGCGCGCACGATCATGCCGAACAGGATCGCCAGCAGCGGCAAGTACAGCGTGGAGAACACGGTGGCGTACCAGCCGGGAAACGCGGCGAACATGGATGCGCCGGCGACGATCAGCCAGACCTCGTTGCCGTCCCACACCGGGCCGATGGTGTTCAGCACGGTGCGGCGGCGGGTTTCCGGGTCGCCGATGCCGACGTGCGCGAACGGTTCCATCAACATGCCCACGCCGAAGTCGAAGCCCTCCAGGATGAAGAAGCCAAGGAACAGCGCCGCGATGATGCCGAACCACAACTGTTGGAGTCCCATCGTCTGCTCCTCTCCGAGTCAGTGGGTCTCAGTACGCAAAAGACAGCGGCGCCACTTCGGCATCGTCGGGCGCCGGGGGCGGAGCCGGTTCCGCGTCGTGCTCCAGCGGCCCGGCGACGACGTAGCGTCTGAGCAGCCAGAACCAGATGACCGCGAGCACCGCGTACAACAGGGTGAACGTCACCAGCGAGGTGATGACCATGCCGGAGGCGTGACTCGAGACGCCCTCGCGGACCGTAAGCCGGACGAGCTGGTCGCCGTTCGGGTTAGGGACGACAATCCACGGCTGACGGCCCATCTCGGTGAACACCCACCCGGCGCTGTTGGCCAGGAACGGCGTGGGAATGGTCAGCAGCGCCAGCCAGGAGAACCACTTTTGACCGGGGGTCCGGCCCCCGCGGGTGAGCCACAGCGTAGCCAGCGCAAACAGCACCGGAATCGCCATCAGCCCGATCATCATGCGAAACGACCAGTAGGTGACAAACAGGTTGGGCCGGTAGTCATTTGGCCCGAATCTCTGCTCGTCAGACTGCTGGATGTCGCGCACGCCTTGCAGCGTCACATCGCTGAATCGGCTATCGGCGAGGAACGGCAGCACGTAGGGGACCTCGATCACGCGCGTAATGCTTTCGCAGTTGTTGTGCGTGCCAACCGTGAGGATCGAGAAGTCGGGATCGGTTTCGGTGTTGCACAACGATTCCGCCGACGCCATCTTCATCGGCTGCTGAACGAACATCAATTTGCCTTGGGTGTCACCGGTGAAGAACAAACCGACGGTGGCGATCAGCGCAACCCCGCATCCCAGGATGGCCGCCGGGCGATACATGGTGCGGGCATCCGAACCGTCGGCCTTCTGCGACCGCACCAGCCACCACGCGCTGACGGCGGCGACGAATGTTCCCGCGGTCAGTAACGAACCGGTTACCGCGTGTGAAAACGCTGCTCGCGCAGTGTTATTGGACAGCAACGCGCCGATGCTGTCCAACTCGGCGCGCCGGGTCGCCGGGTTGTAGTGCGCGCCGACCGGGTGCTGCATGAACGAGTTCGCCACGATGATGAAGAAGGCGGACACGTTGACGGCGATCGCAACGATCCAGATGCATGCCAGGTGCACCAGCCGAGGCAGCCGGCCCCAGCCGAAGATCCACAACCCGAGGAACGTGGATTCGAAGAAGAACGCGGCCAGGCCCTCCATGGCCAGCGGCGCGCCGAAGACGTCGCCGACGAACCGGGAGTACTCGCTCCAGTTCATGCCGAACTGAAACTCCTGCACGATCCCGGTCGCCACGCCGATGGCGAAGTTGATGAGAAACAGCTTGCCGAAGAACTTGGTGAGGCGATACCACGCGGTTTTACCGGTGGCCACCCACACCGTCTGCATGATCGCGACCAGGGGAGCCAAACCGATGGTGAGCGGCACGAAGATGAAGTGGTAGACGGTAGTGATACCGAACTGCCATCGCGAAATGTCGACGACATTCATCTGTCATCTCCCAAACTGCGGAGCCGATCAACAGCTACGACAAAGTGTAGTAGATGCGGTCGGCTCAGCGCTACAGGCAATGTTGCGCCGGTTTTTATACGGCATCTCGGGTCAGACGCGGGCCGTGCGCGGTTGCTCGACAAGCGGGTCGGGCTCGTCGGCTGCCCTGCGCCCGATCAGATACCAGGTGCGCATGGAGCCCTTCCCCTTGACGTCGATCTGGCCGCGTTCCTGCAGCACAAACTCGTCCTTGAGGCGCGAGTACATCGCCTCGGGCACCTGAATCCGTCCCACCGAGTCGGTGGATTCCATGCGGGACGCGACATTGACCGCGTCCCCCCACACGTCGTAGAAGAACCGGCGAGAACCCACGACACCCGCGACCACCGGCCCGCAGGCCATGCCCACCCGGAGTGGGACGGGATGGTTGTGCGGATCCTTCAGTCCGGCTGCAACATTGGCCATGTCGATCGCGAAATCCGCGAGAGCCTGGGCGTGGTCGGGCCGCGGCCGCGGAACCCCGCTGACCACCATGTACGAGTCGCCGCTGACTTTGATCTTCTCCAGGCCGTACTTGTCCACGAGCGCGTCGAAAGCGCTGTACAAGCGGTCCAGGAAGCGCACCAGGTCGGCCGGTGCGCTGCTGCTCGCGCGTTCGGTGAATCCGACGATGTCGGCGAACAAAACCGAGGCCACGTCGTACTTGTCGGCGATGACGCCTCGGTCGGGCTCTTTGAGCCGCTCGGCGATGCTGGCCGGCAGCATGTTGGCCAGCAGTGCCTCGGAGCGGTCGTACTGGGCTTCCATCACCGCCTCGGCGCGCGCGGTGTCACGCAGGGCGAACCACACCGTGACGACCACCATCACGACACTGGAGACGGTCGTGATGACAAACCCCGTCGTCTGGGCCCAGGCCGGCTGCAGCCCGGTGTCGCGGGGGGCGAGGAACTCGAGCGCGATGATCAGGCCGGCGGCGACGGCGGCCAGCGCCGACGCCAGCACGATGTGTTCGATCCCCAGCAGCAGCACTACCAGGCAGGCCCCGACCAGGAAGAAGAACTGAGATCCTGAACCGGTGCCCACGTCCCAGACGGTGGCGAAAACCGTGAGGTAGGCAGCGCCGATAAAGGTAAGCGGCGCAACCAATTCCCCGAAGCGCTGCAGCCACGGAACGAACGCGAAGGTCATCGCGGCGCCGACGTTGATCGAGCTGATCTGCCACGACCAGGATCCGGTGAAAATCTGCACGAGCACAAAGCTCGCGCTCACCATCACGGACAGCCACGCGGTGATGGTGAGCACCCGCCCCCGGCGCGCGGCGCTGGCGGCGTAGTGCTGATTGCGGTCGCGGGTTTGCTCCCGCACTGCCGCTACGCAGTCCGGGGTCCTCGACGAGCCATCTGACGTGGGTGGGGCGCCGCATTTCTTAGCCGCCACGTTTCAAAGCGTAACCGCTGACCCCGACATTGTCGGCTGCCCAGGGCGGTTTTCGCACCGCGTCCGATGGTGTACAGCATTATCTGAGGGTTCCTCCGGTGGGTAAGGAGAGAAACGTGAGAGCGGTGTTCGTCCTGGTGTTAATGGCCATCGCGGTGCTGTTGGTCGGCCTGTTGTGGCTGGCGCTCTACGCGGTGCGCCGCGTCGACGGCCGGGAGGAGAAACGCGACGCGTTGGTGGCTCGGGCCGATCAGCAACACGCATGGGTCCTCGCCGGGGACGACCGCGGCGTCTACGGCGACTACCCACCCAGGCAAATCGCCTGAGCCTGCCTTGTAGGTGCTTCACCCAACGGCGGCCGCCCGGCGTCGGCCGAAGCATGTTTGCGAAACGCCGCTTTCACCACAAATATGCTGCATGGTCAGTAGGCTGAATTTGCTCGACGATCCTCGGGTGATCGCCGTGGTCGAGTTGAGGTGATATCGGTTATGTCGTTTGTGTCGGTGACGCCCGACGTTGTGGGGCAGGCCGCCGGGGAATTGGACAGCATTGGCTCGGCGCTGAGCGCGGCCAATGCGGCGGCGGCGGCCTCGACCACAGGGATAGTGGCGCCAGGCGCCGATGCGGTGTCGACGGCCGTCGCGGCGCTGTTGGGCGCGCACGCCGAGGAATATCAGGCTGTCGGCGCCCAGGCGGCCGACTTTCACAGCCAGTTCGTGAGCCTGTTGAATGCCGGCACGGGTTCGTATGTCAGCACCGAGCTCGCCAACGCGCGTTCGGCCGCCGCGTTCGGTTTCGGCGGCGGCTCCGGCGGCGTCCTGTCCTTGCTGATCGGCAGCATTCCGGGCGTGCCGGAAGTCGAACTCGCCGTTGCTGCCGCGGGGCCGGCGGTCGTCGCGCTGCCTGTGCTCGAACACCAGACGGGGGGGTTTGTCAACGCTCTGCAGACGGGAAACCTGGGCGCGGCAACGGCCGCACTCCGCAGCCCCGTCGTCCGACAAGCCGCCCTCTACGGCCAAGACACGGTATCCGTGCCGCTGCCGGGGTCGGTATCGGGTGTGCAAAACGTGGCGCTCAACGTTCCCTTTGGCGGTGTTCTCGCTCCCGTCCAGCCCCTCACGGTGAGTGTGACGACTACCGGGAGCCCGCCGATTACCGTCCCGCTCCCGGGTCTACAGACCGGCGGCCTCATTCCCTGGCTGCAAGCCGATGGGCTCGACCTGCTCCTGTCAGTGGCCCTTTTCGCCTTGTAGTCGCCCGCCTGCTGGCCGACGAGGCGATCAGGATGCTTTGCAATCCGAATTGAATACCCGGGTATATATCCCGCGTGGATCGTGCGGGAGCGCACTTTTTCGAGGTAGCGTTTTTCGCTCTCCGAGTATGCGAACACGGGAGAACTGCAATGCCAGCAGCCAGATTCGAAATCAGCAAGGACAAAGCCGGTAAGTACCGACGCCAGCCAGGCGTACGTGAGGAAGGCCAACGCCGAGAAAGGCATTCGGGCGGTCAAAGCCGCTACCGACGCCCAAGTTGTCGATCTAACCGAAGAAGGCGTCAAAAAATAGGGTGAACTGACGTCAGGGTCTCAGCGACGCCCCACCAACGACCTGAAAAACCCGGAGCCCCAACGAATTAAGCTGCGTTCAACGCGCCTACGGCGAAACTACGCAAGCCTTGCTTTAGGAAGTGCCTATCGGCCAGTTTGCCTGAACGCACCGCACCTGCAGAACGGCATCGCTTGGCTTGACCCCCAAACCCACCAATATCTGCGCTACTTGGGCAGCGGAGTTACCAGAATTGAGACCCTCCTCAATAACCGAAACGTCGGGCAACCAATTTTTTGCATCAACCCCGGGCGGGGGCTGCGCATCGCTTTTTATGCAACGCAGGTAACCGGGGGTGTCAGCGTGAGCAGGCGATGCCCCCATCAGCACAACCGGGGCCATGAACACCGCAGCGACGTAGATGAAGCGCATGCTCGCATCCTAGGCCGGCTCATCAGCGACCATCAGGAATCGCTGCAGTCGGGCTTTAGGCGGCTCACCGCGGGCGAATGCCCAAACCTGTCTGGTAGAACGGTGCCCTCGGTGGGATTCGAACCCACACTGGACGGGTTTTGAGTCCGTTTCCTCTGCCAGTTGGGATACGAGGGCTCTTAAGGCGAGCGGTGCCGGCCTCCCACCTTAAAGCAGCCTCCCACCATAGAGGATCGCCGTCGTCATCGATTCGCACCGCCCCCGAGTTCGCTGGTCGCACACGTTCACGACACAATGTCGGTCATGGCAAGCCCCACGACCGACACCGGCGCCGCTGTGCCGCGCCGGGTGCTGATCGCAGAAGACGAAGCGCTCATCCGAATGGACCTGGCCGAGATGCTGCGCGAGGAGGGTTACGAAATCGTCGGCGAGGCCGGCGACGGCCAGGAAGCCGTCGAGCTGGCCGAGCGCCATAAGCCGGATCTGGTGATCATGGATGTGAAGATGCCGCGCCGCGACGGGATCGACGCGGCGTCGGAGATCGCCAGCAAACGCATCGCGCCGATCGTGGTGCTGACCGCTTTCAGCCAGCGCGACCTGGTCGAGCGTGCGCGTGACGCTGGGGCCATGGCCTACCTGGTGAAGCCCTTCACCATCAGCGACCTGATCCCGGCGATCGAATTGGCGCTCAGCCGTTTCAGTGAGATCACCGCGCTGGAACGCGAAGTGGAGACCCTGTCGGACCGGCTGGAGACCCGCAAGCTGGTCGAACGCGCGAAAGGCCTGCTGCAGACCAAACAGGGCATGACTGAGCCCGAGGCGTTCAAGTGGATCCAGCGCGCCGCGATGGACCGGCGGACCACCATGAAACGGGTGGCCGAAGTTGTCCTGGAATCGCTAGGGGACGCGCCCAAGGACGCCGCTTCCGAGTAGCCCTACGGCTTTGACTGTGCGCTGGCGGCTTTGCGTGTGCATCCAGGGCGACAAAATCGCCCAAATCCCGCCCTGAGTACACGCCGAACGCCGTCAATGCACACTCGACGGCCAAAGGCGTCGATTCTGCGCTCAGCGCGCCACGATCACCGACGAGCCGTGTCCGAATAGGCCTTGGTTGGCGGTGACGCCGACCGTGGCGTTCTCCACCTGCCGGCCGGTGGCCTGGCCGCGCAGTTGCCAGGTCAGCTCGCAGACCTGAGCGATCGCCTGCGCGGGGATGGCCTCGCCGAAACACGCCAGCCCGCCCGACGGGTTGACCGGGACCCTGCCGCCGATGGTGGTCGCGCCGCTGCGTAACAACTCCTCGGCTTCACCCTTGGCGCACAGGCCCAGGTGCTCGTACCAGTCGAGTTCCAGCGCGGTGGACAGGTCGTAGACCTCGGCCAGGCTCACGTCCTCGGGTCCGATGCCCGCTTCCGCGTAGGCCGCGTCGAGAATCTGATCCTTGAACACCCGCTCCGGCGCCGGCACTGCAGCGGTGGAATCCGTTGCGATGTCAGGTAATTCGGGCAGGTGCTGCGGGTAGCGCGGGGTCACGGTGCTCACCGCGCGCACCGACGGGACGCCATCGACCGAGCCCAGGTGTTTACGGGCGAAGTCCGCGCTGGCCACGATCAAGGCCGCCGCGCCGTCGGAGGTGGCGCAGATGTCGAGCTGTCGCAGCGGGTCGGCCACCACCGGGCTGGCGAACACGTCGTCGACCGAGGCCTCTTTGCGGTACCGGGCATTCGGGTTCTGCAGGCCGTGCCGGGAGTTCTTCACCTTTACCTGTGCGAAGTCCTCGGATGTCGCGCCGTGCAGGTCCATCCGGCGGCGCGCGAGCAGCGCGAAGTACACCGGGTTCATCGCACCGATCAGGTGGAACCGCTGCCAGTCGGGGTCGTTCTTGCGCTCCCCGCCGACCGGAGCGAAAGCACCCTTCGGGGTGGTGTCGGCGCCGATCACCAGCGCAACGTCGCAAAAACCGGCCAGGATCTGGGCCCGGGCGCTCTGCAGGGCCTGGGAGCCGCTCGCGCACGCGGCATAGCTCGAGCTGACCGGCACGCCGTTCCAGCCGAGTTTCTGCGCGAAGGTCGATCCGGCGATGAACCCCGGATAGCCGTTGCGAATGGTGTCGGCCCCGGCGACCAACTGGATCTGCCGCCAGTCCAGGCCGGCCTCCGCCAGTGCGGCGCGCGCGGCGACCACCCCGTATTCGGTGAAGTCCCTGCCCCACTTGCCCCAGGGGTGCATTCCGGCGCCGAGGATGTAAAGCGGTTCGGGCGTGCTCGTCGTCATCAGCGCCGCTCCTCCTCATCGCTGCGCTCTGCATCGTCGCCGGCGGAGGCGATCCTCCACGCGTGCACGGTGCGCTCCACTCCGTCGTCGTCGGTGAACAGCGTCATGGTGGTCAGCTCCATCTCCATGCCGACCTTCAGGTCCGCCGCCAACGTGCCCTCGACCACCTTGCCCAGCACGATCAGCCCCTCGGCGGCGAGCTCAACCGCGGCGACGGCAAACGGCTCAAACGGATCCGGGGCGGGGTACGGCGGGGGTGGCGGATACCGGTTTTCGGTGTAGCTCCACAACGTTCCCCGGGTCGACAACGCGACGGACTCTAGTGTGTCGCCGGCGCAGGCCGGGTTGGGGCAGTTGTTCTCCCGCGGCGGGAAGACGTAGGTGCCGCACTCGGGGCACTTGCTGCCGATCAGATGCGGCACGCCGGCGTCGTCGGTGGCGAACCATCCGTCGATCGCGGGTTGTTGGCTTTTGACCTCTGGCACCCGGCCAGACTACCCAGCCCGAACACAAAACTGAAACGTGTTGCAGTTCTGCCGGGGCGCGTGGCCCGTCACTGCGGGTGCCTAGAGTGTGAGCCGTGGGTACTGCCAGCGAGGAGCAAGCCAAGCCGACGCTGATGTTGCTGGACGGCAATTCGCTTGCGTATCGCGCGTTCTACGCGCTGCCCCCCGAGAACTTCAAGACCCGCGGCGGGCTGACCACCAACGCGGTGTACGGCTTCACCGCCATGCTGATCAACCTGCTGCGCGACGAGGCCCCGACGCACATCGCCGCGGCGTTCGACGTGTCGCGGCAGACCTTCCGCTCCGAGCGCTACCCGGAGTACAAGGCCAACCGGTCGTCGACCCCTGATGAGTTCCACGGTCAGATCGACATCACCAAGGAAGTGCTGGGCGCACTGGGCATTACGGTGCTTGCCGAGCCGGGATTCGAAGCCGACGACCTCATCGCGACGTTGGCCACCCAGGCCGAGAACGAGGGTTACCGCGTGCTGGTGGTCAGCGGTGACCGCGACTCCCTGCAGTTGGTCAGCGACGACGTCACGGTGCTGTATCCCCGCAAGGGGGTAAGCGAACTGACCCGCTTCACCCCCGAGGCCGTCGTCGAAAAGTACGGGCTGACCCCCACGCAATATCCCGACTTCGCCGCGCTCCGTGGCGATCCCAGCGACAACCTGCCCGGCATCCCCGGCGTGGGGGAGAAGACCGCATCCAAGTGGATCGCCGAATACGGCTCGCTGCAAACGCTGGTCGACAACGTCGACTCGGTCCGCGGCAAGGTGGGCGACGCGCTGCGGGCGAATCTGGCCGGCGTGGTGCGCAATCGCGAGCTCACCGATCTGGTCAAAGACGTGCCGCTTGCCCAAACCCCCGACACGTTGCGGCTGCAGCCGTGGGATCGCGACCAGATTCACCGGCTCTTCGACGACCTGGAGTTCCGGGTTCTGCGGGACCGGTTGTTCGAGACCCTGGTTGCCGTCGAGCCCGAGGTCGACGAGGGTTTTGACGTGCGCGGCGGCGCGCTGGAGCCCGGCACGGTCGGGCAGTGGCTGGCCGAGCACGCCGGCGACGGACGCCGGGCCGGCCTGGCCGTCGCGGGCACGCACCTGCCGTACGGCGGGGACGCCACCGCGTTGGCCATTGCCGCCGCCGACGGCGACGGTGGCTACGTCGATACCGCCACGTTGACTCCCGACGACGATGCCGCGTTGGCGGCCTGGTTGGCCGATCCGGCGAAACCCAAAGCGCTGCACGAGGCCAAGCTGGCCATGCACGACGTGGCGGGCCGCGGCTGGACGCTGAACGGCGTCACCTCAGACACCGCGCTGGCGGCCTACGTGGTGCGGCCGGGGCAGCGCAGCTTCACCCTCGACGATCTCTCGCTGCGTTACCTGCGTCGCGAGCTGCGTGCGGAAACGGCTGAACAGCAACAGCTTTCGTTGCTCGACGACATCGACGGGGTGGACGAGCAAGCAGTCCAGACCCTGGTGCTGCGGGCGCGGGCCGTGGTGGACCTGGCCGATGCGCTGGACGCCGAGCTCGATCGCATCGATTCCACCGCGTTGCTGGGCCAGATGGAGCTGCCGGTTCAGCAGGTGCTGGCGGACATGGAAAGCGCTGGCATCGCAGTCGATTTGGAGCTGCTGGGTGAGTTGCAAAGCAATTTCGGCGACCAGATCCGCGATGCAGCCGAGGCGGCCTACGCCGTGATCGGCAAGCAGATCAATCTGGGCTCACCGAAGCAGCTGCAGGTGGTGTTGTTCGACGAACTGGGAATGCCGAAGACCAAGCGGACCAAGACCGGCTACACCACCGACGCCGACGCCCTGCAATCGCTGTTCGACAAGACCGGACATCCTTTTTTGCAGCACCTGCTGGCCCACCGCGACGTCACCCGGCTGAAGGTCACCGTCGACGGGCTGCTGAACTCGGTGGCCGTCGACGGCCGGATTCACACCACGTTCAACCAGACGATCGCGGCGACCGGCAGGCTGTCGTCGACTGAACCCAACCTGCAGAACATCCCGATCCGCACCGACGCGGGGCGGCAGATCCGGGATGCGTTCGTGGTTGGCAAGGGACCCAGCGGTCCAATGGCCGAGCTGATGACCGCCGACTACAGCCAGATCGAGATGCGGATCATGGCGCACCTATCGCGCGACGAAGGCCTGATCGAGGCATTTAAAACGGGGGAGGACCTGCACTCTTTCGTCGCCTCGCGGGCATTCGGCGTGCCGATCGAGGAGGTCACCGCCGAGTTGCGCCGCCGGGTCAAGGCCATGTCGTACGGGCTGGCCTACGGGTTGAGCGCGTACGGGCTGGCCGCCCAGCTGAAAATCTCCACCGAGGAGGCGAAGGTCCAGATGGACCAATACTTCGCCCGGTTCGGCGGGGTGCGCGACTACCTGATGGATGTCGTCGAGCAGGCCCGCAAGGACGGCTACACCTCGACGGTGCTGGGCCGGCGTCGCTACCTTCCGGAGCTGGACAGCAGCAATCGTCAGGTGCGGGAGGCCGCGGAGCGGGCGGCGCTCAACGCACCCATCCAGGGCAGCGCCGCCGACATCATCAAGGTGGCGATGATCGAGGTCGACAAGGCAATCAAAGAGGCCGGACTGACATCCCGGATGCTGCTGCAGGTACACGACGAGCTGCTGTTCGAAATCGCGCCCGGGGAGCGCGAACAGGTGGAAGTGCTGGCGCGCGAGAAGATGGGCGGTGCCTACCCGCTCGACGTCGCGCTCGAGGTCTCGGTGGGCTACGGCCGTAGCTGGGACGCGGCGGCACATTGATGTGCACATTGGCTGCTCAATTGGCCGCCAACGTAACGCCACGGTGAGAAATCGCCCGAAACTTCGCAATGGCGTTACATTCGCGGCAGGCGCCCTGGTTTGTCCAGCGTGTGCCCTGTCGAGTAGCCTCAACAGGTAAATCCCATTTTGTCCCTACGACCCAACCTGTCCGGAGCAACCCAACAACATGCCGAGTCCCGCCGTCACCTCGCCGCAAGTAGCCGTCAACGACATAGGCTCGAGCGAGGATTTTCTCGCCGCAATAGATAAAACGATCAAGTACTTCAACGATGGCGACATCGTCGAAGGCACCATCGTCAAAGTTGACCGGGACGAGGTGCTCCTCGACATCGGCTACAAGACCGAGGGGGTCATCCCCGCCCGCGAGCTCTCGATCAAGCACGATGTCGACCCCAGCGAGGTCGTTTCCGTGGGCGACGAGGTCGAGGCCCTGGTCCTCACGAAGGAAGACAAAGAGGGCCGCCTGATCCTCTCCAAGAAGCGCGCGCAGTACGAGCGCGCCTGGGGCACCATCGAGGCGCTCAAGGAGAAGGACGAGGCCGTCAAGGGCACGGTTATCGAGGTGGTCAAGGGTGGCCTGATCCTCGACATCGGGTTGCGCGGCTTCCTGCCCGCCTCGCTTGTCGAGATGCGGCGCGTCCGTGATCTGCAGCCGTACATCGGCAAGGAGATCGAAGCCAAGATCATCGAGCTGGACAAGAACCGCAACAACGTCGTGCTGTCGCGACGGGCTTGGCTGGAGCAGACCCAGTCCGAGGTGCGCAGCGAGTTCCTCAACCAGCTGCAGAAGGGCGCCATCCGCAAGGGCGTGGTCTCGTCCATCGTCAACTTCGGCGCGTTCGTCGACCTCGGCGGTGTGGACGGCCTGGTGCACGTCTCCGAGCTGTCCTGGAAGCACATCGACCACCCGTCCGAGGTGGTCCAGGTTGGCGACGAGGTCACCGTCGAGGTGCTCGACGTCGACATGGACCGCGAACGGGTTTCGTTGTCGCTCAAAGCGACCCAGGAAGACCCGTGGCGACACTTCGCCCGCACGCACGCCATCGGCCAGATCGTGCCGGGCAAGGTCACCAAGCTGGTTCCGTTTGGCGCGTTCGTCCGCGTCGAGGAAGGCATCGAAGGCCTGGTGCACATCTCCGAGCTGGCCGAGCGGCACGTCGAGGTACCCGACCAGGTGGTTGCCGTCGGCGACGACGCGATGGTCAAGGTCATCGACATCGACCTGGAGCGCCGCCGAATCTCGTTGTCGCTCAAGCAGGCCAACGAGGACTACACCGAGGAGTTCGACCCGGCGAAGTACGGCATGGCCGACAGCTACGACGAGCAGGGCAACTACATCTTCCCCGAGGGCTTCGACCCCGAAACCAACGAGTGGTTGGAGGGATTCGAAAAGCAGCGCGCCGAATGGGAAGGCCGCTACGCCGAGGCCGAGCGCCGGCACAAGATGCACACCGCGCAGATGGAGAAGTTCGCCGCGGCCGAGTCCGCCGCGCACGCCGGTGACGACCCGTCACCGAGCAACGGCGCGCCCTCGGAGAAGTCGGCCGGCGGGTCGCTGGCCAGCGACGCCCAATTGGCCGCTCTGCGGGAAAAGCTCGCCGGCAACGCCTGATCGCGGGCCAGCCCAGGCGCCCATCGGCTAAAGCATGCTGCGTATCGGGTTGACCGGCGGCATCGGCGCCGGCAAGTCGGCGGTCTCGTCCGCCTTCGCGCAATGCGGCGCGATCATCGTCGACGGCGATGTCATCGCGCGCGAGGTCGTCCAGCCCGGCACCGAAGGCCTTGCGTCACTGGTCGAGGCCTTCGGTAAGGACATCCTGCTGCCCGACGGATCGTTGGATCGCCCGGCCCTGGCCGCCAAGGCTTTTCGGGACGACGAGGCCCGCAAGAAGCTCAATGGGATCGTCCACCCGTTGGTTGGCAAGCGCCGTTCGAAGATCATCGCGGCGGTAGCCGAGGATGCCGTTGTCGTCGAAGACATTCCGCTGCTGGTGGAATCCGGAATGGCGCCGATGTTCCCGCTGGTTGTGGTGGTGCACGCCGACGCCGAGGTGCGCGTGCGACGGCTGGTCGACCAACGTGGCATGTCCGAAGAAGACGCCCGCGCCAGGATCGCCGCCCAGGCCGACGACGAGCAGCGTCGCGCCGTCGCCGACGTTTGGCTGGACAACTCGGGCAGCCCGGCGGAGTTGGAGCGGCGGGCCGATGACGTATGGAATAACCGGATCCTGCCGTTCGCACACAACCTCAGTGCGCGGCAGATCGCCCGGGCTCCGGCGCGGCTGGTGCCGTCCGATCCGGGTTGGCCGGACCAGGCGCGGCGAATCGTCGCCCGCTTGAAGACCGCCTGCGGCCATCGGGCGTTGCGCGTGGACCACATAGGCTCGACCGCCGTGCCGGAGTTTGACGCCAAGGACGTCATCGACATTCAGATCACCGTCGAATCGCTCGCGGTCGCCGACGAACTCGCCGAGCCGTTGCTGTCCGCCGGCTATCCCCGTATCGAGCGCATCACCGAGGACGAAGTCAAACCCGATGCCCGTAGCACCGTCGACCGCTACGACCACGGTGACGGAGCGAGGTTGTGGTGCAAGCGAATTCATGCCTCGGCGGATTCGGGCCGACCGACCAATGTGCATGTGCGGGTGGACGGCTGGCCCAATCAGCAGTTCGCCCTGCTGTTCTTGGACTGGCTAACGGCCAACCCCGACGTGCGTGCGGACTACCTGGCCGTCAAGCGCGAAGCCGAACGGCGCGCGGGCGGCGACACGGCGTCCTATGTCGCCGCCAAGGAGCCGTGGTTTCTCGACGCCTACCGGCGGGCGTGGGAGTGGGCTGACTCAACCGGGTGGCGGCCAGCCGGGTAGTTAGCCGGGCAGGGGTGCGCCGCACTGCAGCGCGCCGTTCATGGGGTCGGAATTCCCGAGCGCCGGCCGCACCATCTGGTCGACTTGGACGAAAACGTTGTCGTCCACGTCGATCTCGCAGTGCACGTTGGCCGAGTAGGGAAAGTGAAGCACGATCCGCATGCCGGCCTCCTGGGGATCGGGCAACACCGTGTTGGCCTCGAACACGTTGCCAGGCATGGTGGGAAGGCCGGTGGTGTTGGTCTGACCACCGTTGGTCACGAAGCTGGCCTGGCTACCCGTTGTGAGCGCGTCGATCCTGGCCCGGTACGTGATGTTGTGCAGCTCCGCCCGCGCGGTTGCGGGGCTTATCTGCGAACCGGCCACGATGAGTGTCATGGCGGCGATCGGCATCCACCTGTGCTTTCTGCGGCTCATGACTGCCGAGATTACGCCCAGCGCCATTCGGGCACCAAACCCGCTCTGGCGCTGGCATCGTGGGCACCCTAACGACATCGGGCCGCTCACCTGGCCGCGTGCGAGGCGGATGGCACAGCGCAGGCTTGGGCATCAGCGTGTCTCCAGTACGACGTTGCCGGCGTGGGAGCTCTCCGGTTGGGCACCGGCTCGTCGTGCAGCGCTGCGCGCACCGATCCGGCAGACCGGCGAAGTCCGTCATGGCGATTCGTCCGCGTCCTGGTCCCTGCGTTTGATCAGCAGCCACGTTTCTTCCGTGCCCTCCCTGATCCGGGTGAGCGCATAGCCTCCGCTCAGCTTCTCGCCGTGCAGTCGAAACGAAAGATGGCCGCGCTCAAGGCCTTCGGTCATTTCGTAGCTGGCCGCGTTGGCATACGTGCCGCGGTTCGCTCAAGGGCATGCGGATGGCATACCCGCACGATGGACGAGAAAACTACGACGACCCACGCCAGCTGAGCTCCATGCCGTGGGTGGCCATCCACCGGGAAAGGTCGTAGTCATTGCGGGCCAGACCGTCGACGGCAGCCACGGCACGCCGCACCGCCCGCTCGGCGACTTCGGGGGTCAGCAGCCCGTGCCGCACGGCCTCGAGCAGCTCATCCACATCGGACAGTCCCGCCCTCGAGCCGGTGCGGACCTCGATGTCGAGGTAGTGGTCTTCGGAACGCCACACCGTCGGGCCGGGCGTGTACTCGCCCACGTCGAGGTAGTAGTCGTGGTCGCGCTCATGACCCGGATTGAAGTGAAAGACCGTGGCGCGCAAGCCCATCGACGGCAGCAGCCACGATTCGAGGTAGTGGAACTGGGCCCGGCCCGGCGTGGGCCGCGCGACATAGAGCCCCCACGGGTGCACCACGTATTCGTCGACGGCCCGCACGATGCCCTTCGGATCGGTGTTGGTGCGGGCGACCAGGTCGAACGTCTCGTGCTTCGGCGGATGGATGATGGTCAGCCTATCGGCTTTCAACGCCGCAGCCGGATTCTCCACCGCACAAAGCCGGCATAGAACACGGACAGCGCGGCCAGCATGCCCATGTCGAACAGCCAGATCTTCCGTGTGTGCTCCCAGAACCGGTCCTGGGGGAGCAGCGAACCCGGCACCAGGTGCCGTATGTCGACCGTTGCGGCGGCCGCGGCGTAGCCCCACCGCGCGGGCATCGCGAAGGACAGCTGGTCGAGGACGAGCCGGCCGGTCACCGGGACCATCCCGCCGCACAGCACCAGCTGCGCCATGATCGACACCACGAACAACGGCATGATCTGCTCGCTCGAGCGGACCAGCGACGAAATGGCCAGGCCGAGAATGGCCGAGGCGACACAGGTCGCGGCGACCGTCGTGAACAGCTCGGCGGTGGCCCCCACGGTTCCGTGGCCGAACACCACGGCCCCCTGGGTGGGGGCGCCCTTGCCGACCACCACGATCGTGGTGGTGATCGCCGCCTGCAGGATGGCGAACGCGCAGTACACCACCGTCTTGGCGAGCAGGTAGGCCGACGTCGACAACCCGACCGCCTGTTCGCGCTGGAAGATGGCGCGTTCGCCGACCAGGTCGCGGATCGTCAGCGCGGTGCCCATGAAGGCCGCGGCGAGCAACAGCAGGTTCAGGATCTGGGCGGATTCGTCGGGCGTACCGGCGTGCGGCGCGGGCACGCGGAATCCACTGGTGCCGGGAACCGTCAGGGACAGCACGCCCAGGATGAACGGCAACAGCGCCAGGAATATGAAATAGGCGCGGTCCGCGACGACCAGGCGGACCTGTCGGCGGGCGATCGTCGAGATCTGGCGCCGCAAGCTGGTATGAACCGGTTCGCCCAGGTCGCCCGGCTCGTCGGTCTTATCCGGCAACAGCTGGGGCCGCTTTTGCGCCTCGCGCTGGGCCAGAAAGCGCCGGTTGGCTTCTTCGGGGTCGGCGCCCACCTTGGTGAAGATCTTGGCCCAGTTGGTGGTGCCCATCGCCTCACCGATCTGGTCGGGCGGGCCGCAGTAGGCCGTCTTGCCGCCCGGTGCCACCAACAGCAGCTGGTCGCAGATATCCAGGTAGGACAGCATGTGCGTGACCACGATCACCACGCGACCGGCGTCGGCCAACTGGCGCAGCATCGTCATGACCTGGTGGTCCAGCGCCGGGTCGAGGCCCGACGTCGGCTCGTCGAGGATCAACAACGACGGTCCGGTGAGCAGTTCCAGTGCCACCGAAGCGCGCTTGCGTTGACCGCCGGACAGCTTGTCGACCCGGGTATCGCCGTGTTTGGTCAGGTCGAGCTCGTCAAGCACCTTGGTGACCACCTTGGCGCGGTCGGCCTTGCCGGTGTCGGGCGGCAGCCGTAGTTCGGCGGCGTAGCCCAGCGCCTGGTTGACCGTCAGCTGGCGGTGCACCACGTCGTCCTGCGGGACCATGCCGATCCGGCTGCGCAGCGACGCGTATTCGGCATGGATGTCGTGGCCCGCGAAGGTGACCGAGCCGGAACTGGGGCTGGTGTAGCCGGCGATCAGCCTGGCCAGCGTGGTCTTTCCGGCGCCCGAGCCACCGATCACCGCGGTCAGCGTGCCGGGCCTGGCGGACAGTGAGATGTCGTCCAGCAGTTGTTTGCCGTTGTCGACGACGTACTTGACGTTGCGCACTTCCAGGCCGCCCGTGCGCGTCGCGGCCTCGCTGAGTTTGACCAGCGTGCCGTCGCGGAACACCAGGTCGACGTTGCCGATGGTGACGACGTCGTCCTCGGACAGGATCGCCGATCCGATCCGGGTGCCGTTGACGAACGTTCCGTTGATGCTGTTGTCCCGGATCTCGGCGCCGAGCGGCGTGGGTATCAACGTCGCGTGTTGACGCGAGGCCAAGACGTCGGAGACGACGATGTCGTTCTCGGCCGCGCGACCGATCGTCATGGCTCCGGCCGTGCCCGCGGCCGATGATGCGCGCGGTGAGAACAACTTCACAAAGCGCGTCGCGAGGTTCGATACGTCGGCGGTCTTGACGTCGATCACGGTGGATTCGATGGCCGGCGTCGAGTCCGCCCGGGCCGGCGCCCCGGCGTTGACCACGGTCAGCTGGTCGGGAGGCGTCCCGCGGGGCGGCGTCCGTGGCGGTGGCGCCTGGCGCGGCGGAGCCGGCTGCCTCGGCTGGGGTGCGTTGGGCGGCCCAGTGGGTGAGACCCGTGGCTGCCCGGACGGCTTTGGGCGCGGCCGCGCGGGATGGGGACCGCTCCGGGCGGGGTTCCTGGGCTGGCTGCCGGTCTGGCCACGCCGCGGCGGGGGCGGCGCGGTGGGATTTGTCTGTTCCGGGATCGCGGACCAGGCCAGAGTGGGCGGGCCGGAGTCCCGCGCCGGCCTCGGCTGTGGCGGCCCGGTGATTTCACCCTGCTGTGGTCCGATCGCGAACGTCAGCCGCGGTCCTCGCGGATTCCCGACGTTGATGCTCTGGCCGTCGTGGATGTCGATGACCGGCATCCGGTAGCCGTTGACGTACGTCCCGTTCAGCGAACCGTTGTCGATTGCCAGCCACCGGCCTTGGTCGAACCGGAGTATCAGGTGCGCGCGGGAGATCCGCGGGTCGGGAATGCGCAGGTCGGCGTTCAGGTCACGCCCGATGATCACCTCGTAGCCTGCCGTGAAGGATCGTTGGGACCCGTCGTGCCGAATTGTCAGGACAGGCGGGGCGGGTCGATTCACTACTCAAGTATCGGTCCGCGGCGTCAGTGCGCTCCATGAGGCTCGCCTGTGACTTAGCTTTATTTCGATTCGGCCACTCATAGCCGTTTCATAGCCTGCTGAGACCCCTCGCCCACCGTTATTCGGCATCATTCCAATGTGAGGGGAGTTACGAGAGTTGTGTTCGCACGCGCCGAGCACACCACGGTACCGGCGAGCGGCACCGGAGATAAGCAACGGGCCCCGATCCCGATGCAAACGCCCAGGGGGGGCAACGATTGATGGACGAGCACAAGGGGACGACCCGGCGCATTGATGTCGGGCGACGGCTGTTGAGCAACCCGCGTTTGGCCCGCGAGGCCATCCGCGCGGGTTTTCACTCGCTGCCGTCGGCGTCCTTCGCGCACCTGTTCGGCCGCATTCCGCCCGTCAGCTCGAAGCCGAACGCGGAGCCTTCGGCGGTAGAGCAGCACGACAGGCCAAGTGGTTCCCGTCTCGCGCTCAACGGTGGTGCGAAATTCGCCGGCTACACGATCCTTCGCCAGCTCGGCGCCGGGGGCATGGCCGAGGTCTTTTTGGCCCTGCATCCCCGGTTGCCGCGTCGCGACGTGATCAAAGTCCTCGCCGAGGCGGTCACCGCGGACTCCGAGTTCCGCGAGAGGTTCAACCGGGAGGCCGACCTCGCGGCGACGCTCTGGCACCCGCACATCGTCGGCGTCCACGATCGCGGCGAATTCAACGGTCAGCTCTGGATTTCCATGGACTACGTCGAGGGCACCGACGCCGCCCGTCTGGTCAAGGAGCGCTACCTGGACGGCATGCCGCTCAACGAGGTGTGCGCCATCCTCCAAGCGGTCGCGGGCGCGCTCGACTACGCCCACGACCGCGGCTTGCTGCACCGCGACGTCAAGCCCGCCAACATCCTGCTCACCCATCCCGAGGATGGGGAACGCCGAATCCTGTTGGCGGACTTCGGTGTAGCTCGCCACCTCGCCAACATCAGCGGGATCACCGAAACCAATGTCGCGGTAGGCACGGTGGCCTATGCCGCGCCGGAACAGCTGACGGGCTGCAACATCGACGGGCGGGCGGATCAATACGCGTTGGCCGCCACGGCATTTCATCTGCTCACCGGTGCGCCGCCGTTCCAGCACTCCAACCCGATCGCGGTGATCAGCCAGCATCTGCACGAGGATCCGCCCCGGCTCAGCGATTACCGCCCGGATTTGGCGCACCTCGACGACGTGTTCTTCAAGGCGCTCGCCAAACAACCCGAGGACAGGTTCGAGCGGTGTCGTGCGTTCGCCGCCGCGGTCGGCGAGCAGTTCGACGGTGGCGCCGACTGCCGGGGTGCCCGACCCGGCGGCTCCTTGACGACGCCGCCGCGGCGGCGCGGACTCCGCGGCGTCATGGCGCTCATGCACCACAGGTTTTCGTCACGCACCCGGTGGGCGACGGCGCTGGTCTGCGCGGTGCTGATCGCCATCGCCGCAACCTGGTCGGCCCTGTACTCGTTTCAGCCGGAGAGTCCCCCGGCGAACCCCGCGCTGGCCGTGAGGCCCGCAGCCCCCGCGCCGAGCGCCGCGGTTGTGAGACCGGGCGGCCCGGTACTCAACGGCACCTACCAGTTGACCTACGACCGCAGCAAGCAGACCACCAACGGCATCCCGATCGGTCACGACGGCCCGGCCACCAGCTGGTGGGCGTTCCGCTCGGTGTGCACCACCAGCGGGTGCGCGGCCACCGGGACCCAGCTCGACGACGCCGACCACCAGGTCGCCAGCACCGTCGACGGCGGTCACACGTACGCGCTGCGCTTCAGTGGTGGCTATTGGCAGGGCGGGCCTCAGCAGCAGCAGTCGGGCTGCACGCAGCCCAACGGACAGGTAACGGCCACCCAGCAGGAAACCGTCACAGGGTCGCTGGCGCCGCAAGCCGACGGCACCCTGCGCGGCACGGTGACCGAAACCGTGCTCAGCAATGAATGCGACGCACGGGGAGCGGTGGTGCGGGTACCCGTCGTGGCCACCCGGGTCGGTGACGCGCCGGCCGGCGTGACCCTGGCCGATCCCGCCCCGGTCGTCAACGCCTCCACCACACCGTCACCCGCGGCACCGGCCGTCCTCGGCGGGTCGTGCACCGACGTCGACAAGCTGGCCTACGACCCGACCAACAACGAGCAGGTCGTCTGCGAAGGCAGCACCTGGGCCAAGGCCCCCATCACCATGGGAGTCCACGCCTCCGGCAGCTCATGCGACCGGCCGAACACCTCCGTATTCGCCCTGTCCACCTCGAACGACGGCTACCTGCTGCAATGCGATCCGGTCGCCCGGACGTGGAGCCGCCCCGGCACATAGACCTCGGTAGATTGCCCTGTCGGTGCCCGGCTCTACCCTGGTGGCATGGCTTTCGCCACTGAACATCCGGTAGTAGCGCATTCGGAATATCGCGCCGTCGAGGAGGTCGTGCGCGCCGGCGGCCAGTTCGAGGTGGTCAGCCCGCACGCCCCGGCGGGCGACCAGCCGGCCGCCATCGACGACCTGGAGCGGCGGGTTCGGGCGGGGGAGCGCGACGTGGTGCTGTTAGGTGCCACCGGCACCGGGAAATCGGCCACCACCGCCTGGCTCATCGAGCGGCTGCAACGCCCCACTTTGGTGATGGCGCCCAACAAGACGCTGGCCGCCCAGTTGGCCAACGAGCTACGAGAGATGTTGCCGCACAACGCTGTCGAGTATTTCGTGTCCTACTACGATTACTACCAGCCGGAGGCCTACATCGCGCAGACCGACACCTACATCGAAAAGGACAGCTCCATCAACGACGACGTGGAGCGGCTGCGGCACTCCGCGACGTCGTCGCTGCTGTCGCGCCGCGATGTGGTGGTGGTGGCCTCGGTGTCGTGCATCTACGGCCTGGGCACACCGCAGTCCTACCTGGACCGCTCCGTCGAGGTGCGGGTCGGCACCGAGGTGGCGCGGGACGGGCTGCTGCGGCTGCTGGTCGACGTGCAGTACACCCGCAACGACCTGTCCTTCACCCGCGGCTCGTTCCGGGTACGCGGCGACACCGTGGAGATCATCCCGTCCTACGAGGAACTGGCGGTTCGCATCGAGTTCTTCGGCGACGAGATCGAGGCGCTGTATTACCTGCACCCGCTGACGGGCGAGGTGATCCGACAGGTCGACTCGCTGCGGATCTTCCCCGCCACGCACTATGTGGCCGGACCGGAGCGGATGGCCCACGCGATCTCCACCATCGAGGAGGAGCTCGCCGAGCGGCTGGCCGAATTCGAGAGCCAGGGCAAGCTGCTGGAGGCCCAGCGACTGCGGATGCGCACCAACTACGACATCGAGATGATGCGCCAGGTCGGGTTCTGCTCGGGCATCGAGAACTACTCCCGCCACATCGACGGCCGGGGGCCGGGCTCGCCGCCGGCGACGTTGCTCGACTACTTCCCGGAGGACTTCCTGCTGGTCATCGACGAGTCGCATGTCACGGTGCCGCAGATCGGCGGCATGTACGAGGGCGACATGTCGCGCAAACGCAACCTCGTGGAGTACGGGTTCCGGCTGCCGTCGGCGGTCGACAACCGGCCGCTGACCTGGGAGGAGTTCGCCGAGCGGATCGGGCAGACGGTGTACCTGTCGGCCACACCCGGGCCCTACGAGCTCAGCCAGACCAGTGGCGAGTTCGTCGAGCAGGTGATCCGGCCCACCGGCCTGGTCGACCCGAAGGTCGTCGTCAAGCCGACCAAGGGCCAGATCGACGACCTGATCGCCGAGATTCGCGCTCGCGCCGACGCCGACCAGCGGGTGCTCGTGACCACGCTGACCAAGAAGATGGCCGAAGACCTCACCGACTACCTGCTGGAGATGGGCATCCGGGTGCGCTACCTGCACTCCGAGGTCGACACGCTGCGCCGCGTCGAACTGCTGCGCCAGCTGCGGTTGGGCGACTACGACGTGCTGGTCGGCATCAACCTGCTGCGCGAGGGCCTGGACCTGCCCGAGGTGTCGCTGGTGGCGATCCTCGACGCCGACAAGGAAGGCTTTTTGCGGTCGTCGCGCAGCCTGATCCAGACCATCGGCCGCGCCGCCCGCAACGTCTCCGGCGAAGTGCACATGTATGCCGACAGGATCACCGACTCGATGAAGGAGGCCATCGACGAGACCGAACGGCGGCGGGCGAAGCAGGTCGCCTACAACGAGGCCAACGGCGTCGACCCGCAGCCGCTGCGCAAGAAGATCGCCGACATTCTCGACCAGGTGTATCGCGAGGCTGCGGATACTGATGCCAGCGAGTCCGTCCCGGTCGGCGGCTCGGGCCGCAACGCGTCCCGCGGCCGGCGGGCCCAGGGCGAGCCCGGCCGCGCCGTCAGCGCCGGTGTGTTCGAGGGCCGCGACGTCGCGAGCATGCCGCGCGCCGAACTGGCCGATCTGATCAAAGACCTCACCGCGCAGATGATGGCCGCCGCGCGTGATTTGCAGTTCGAGCTGGCGGCCCGGTTCCGCGACGAGATCGCCGACCTCAAGAAGGAACTGCGCGGGATGGACGCCGCCGGCCTGAAGTGACGCACCCTGCCCTCATCACCGGCAGCTGGCGGGAGCTGCTGGGCCCCAAGTACCTGGGAACGTCGGTCGTGCTGGCCGGCGGCGTCGCGCTGTACGCGACCAACGAGTTTCTGACCCTGAGCCTGCTGCCCAACACGGTCGCCGAGATCGGCGGCAGCCGCCTCTACGCGTGGGTGACCACCCTGTACCTGGTCGGGTCGGTGGTCGCCGCGACCATGGTCAATCCGCTGCTCGTGCGGATCGGGCCCCGTTCGTCGTACCTCATGGGGCTGGCCCTGTTCGGCGTCGCCAGTCTGGCCTGCGGGGCGGCTCCCAACATGGTGATCCTGATCGCGGCACGCGCCCTGCAAGGCATGGCCGGCGGCCTGCTCGCCGGCCTCGGTTATGCGGTCATCAACGCCGCGCTGCCCCGCTCCCTGTGGACCAGGGCCTCGGCGCTGGTTTCGGCCATGTGGGGCGTCGCCACCGTGGTTGGGCCCGCGACGGGTGGGGTGTTCGCGCAATTCGGGTTGTGGCGGTGGGCCTTCGTCGCGATGGCGATTCTGACCGCTTTGATGGCCATGTTGGTGCCGATCGCGCTGGCCGCCGGCCGGGTCGACCCGAGCGCCGCGACACCGGCGATGAAGGTCCCGGTGTGGTCGCTGCTGCTGATCGGTGCCGCCGCGCTGGCGGTCAGCGTCGCCCAGATTCCGCACAACGCCGGCGCGACCGTCGCGCTGCTGGCCGCCGGCGTTGCGCTGGTCGGGTTGTTCCTGATCGTTGACTGGCGGATGCATGCGGCGGTGTTGCCGCTCAGCGTGTTTGGGCGTGGACCCCTGAAGTGGATCTACCTGACCATGGGTGTGCTGATGGTCGGCGCGATGGTGGACACCTACGTGCCGCTGTTCGGTCAGCGGCTGGCACATCTGACGCCGGTGGCGGCCGGATTTCTGGGCGCGGCCCTGGCGGTCGGGTGGACCGTCAGCGAGATCGTCAGCGCATCGCTGGAGAACCCGCGAGCGATCGGGCGGGTGATCGCGGCCGCGCCGGTGGTGGTGGCGTCGGGCCTGGCGCTGGGCGCGCTCACCCAGCGCGACAACGCGTCGGTCGGGATCGTCGCGCTCTGGACAATCGCATTGTTCGTGGCCGGCATTGGGATTGGGATGGCCTGGCCCCATTTGTCGGTGCGCGCAATGGATTCCGTCAACGACCCGGCCGAAAGCGGCGCGGCGGCCGCGGCGATCAATACGGTGCAGGTCATCTCCGCGGCATTCGGCGCCGGGCTGGCCGGTGTCGTCGTCAACATGACCGAGGGCGGCGACGTGATGGCGGCTCGCTGGTTGTTCGCGGTGTTCACCGCGCTGAGCGCGGCCGGGGTCGTGGCTTCCTACGGCGCGACTCGCGGCGGTCGCTAAGGTCAGTCCGTGTCGTCCTCTGCCCGAAGCACGGCGACGACCCCGTCGACCGCGGAGAAGGCGTCCGATGCGTTCGCGATCTTGGCGCCGGACAGGGTCATGGTTACCCCCACCTGATCGTGGTCGACGTCGTGGGCATCCGCGTCGAGTTCGGTGAGCTGCCAGCTTCGTTGCCCGCACAGTCGCAGCAGTTCCCGCAGCACGCCGCGTCCGTTCTCGTAGATGATGTGCAACCGGACCGTCCCGCGCAGCCGCGCGTTGAGTTGGTGCTCAACCCGGTTGAAAGCCAGCGCGCTGACGAAGTGCAGGAATACCACCGCAGTGGCTAGCAACAGCAGGCCGGCGCCCGCGGCCATGCCGATCGCGGCCGATTCCCAGACCGCCGCCGCGGTGGTCAGCCCGTGCACCGCGCCACGTCGGGTGATGATGATCCCCGCGCCCAAAAACCCGATGCCCGAGACGATTTGGGCCGCGACACGCGACGGATCCAGCACAACCGCGCCGCCGGTCAAGACGTCGCCGAAGCCGTACTTGCTGATCAGCAGAACCAACGCCGACGACGTGCCGACGATGGTCTGCGTGCGCAGACCCGCGCTTTTGCCCTGGATGGTGCGTTCCAGGCCGATGAGGGCGGTCAGCGCGAACGCGGCGAAAAGCTCGATCAGGTGTCGGCTGTTCTGCGCCGCGCCACCGAACAGCGGGTCGGCCAGCCACATCTGCATGCCCGTCAAGCTACCCACAGCGGGTACTTTCAAGCGACCGTCACCGTGTCGACTTGATCACTTGCGAGTAATGGAATTGCCAACGCTCGACAATGCGGAATCCGAGGTAGCTGGGGAACCGGTACGCCGGGGCGCGCCCGAATGCGCTGCCCGGCGGCAAGGATTGCCCCGTTTGGTGATCGGGCAGTGACTTGTCATGGTCGGTGATGGTCCAGATGGTGGCGCATTTGTTGATCTTGGCCGTCGTCAGCCACACGGCGACGTGGCCGTCCCACAGCCAACCGACCTTGGGTCCATACGCGCCGCGTTCGACGTCGATCAGCGATCGGAAGGCCGCCGGGCGGGTGGCCAGCAAGGCACGGATCGGGCCGGGCCTCCAGGGCACGGTGTTGTCCACCATCAGGCAGTCGCCGGGCGCGGCGTGGGAACCGATCAGGTCGGCCACTTGGCTGTAATCCCAGCCCTCCTTGGCATAGGGCCAGCGCTGAATGAATAGGTAATCCGGGACCGCGGCAACGGCGAACAGCAGCACGACGCCGGCGATGGGCCAGGGTTTGCGGGCGATCGTGACGATGCAGACCGCCATCACGGCGGCCATGGCGGGCGTGCTCAGGATCAGGTAGCGCGGGAAGTAGATCGGTTCACTGACGGCCGAATAGATGACGAGGAGGGCGGTGGGAAGGACGATCCACGAAGCGCAGATGATCAAGAGACTGCGCAGGTCGCCCGCCGGGCCCCGCGCGCCTTTCAGCCGGGCCACGACCGCCGCGACGATCAGGACGGCCGTCAGAACGGCGAACGGAACGCTGTGGTCGAAATACTGCCGAAGGATGATGTCGAAGGCGTAGTGCCAGCTGACCGGATAGATCCAGTTGACCTGCCCGACCTCACCATGGGCGAACACGATGAACGGTGTCATGAGCCCGATGGCGACGGCCGAGCTGACGGCCCACCAAATGACCGGAGACTTGCGGGATTTTTTGGGCGCTAACAACGGCAGCATCGCCGCGTAAACCACCACTAACAGGATCAGGTTAAGGCTCAGCAAAATCGACAGCATTAATACCAACGCGTAGAACAGCCACAATCGCGGCCTGTTGCGCCGGACGGCGACGACGAGCAACACCGTCAACCAGACGGCCGCCGCGGCGGCGAACGCATACGAGCGCGCTTCGATACCCGCCCAGGTGGTGCGCGGCAAAATGGCGAAGACGACGCCCGCGCACACCACGGTGGCACGTCCGGGGACGAACTGCCTGGCGAACACGGTGACGCCGGCGGCGGCGGCCCCGATTGCCAGGGCGCTGGGCACCCGTGACCAAAATTCGGTCGGCGGAAATATCGTGAACCAACCGTGCATCAGCAGGTAGTACAGCCCGTGCACCGCGTCGATGTGGCCCAGCAGTTTCCACAGCTCAGGCAACGTGCGGCTCGCGGAAGCCGAAATCGTCGCTCCCTCGTCGAACCACAACGAGGGCCTGCTGGCCCACGCGCCGCTGATCACGGCGGCGAACGCGGCGATCGCCCATGGGTCGAGCAACCTGCCGCGCGGGCGCGCGGGCGCGGGCTCGGCAACCGCGTCGGCGACGCGCTGGTCAAGGGCGGACGTGGACATGATGCCTGTCACTTTAGGGCGCGGGGGATGAACCGGCTCACCATCAGTCCCGGGCACGGGCGCCAGGCATCGGTGGCGCCCGTACGGCGCATTCGCGCCAGCGCTCGCATTTCCGAAAAGCCGAGCAATGCAAGGCTTTCCGCTTTGGCGATGGGGCATTGGGCCGATTTATCGCCCGCAACATTGTCCGTTGATGCCGCGTGGCCCGCAAATGCCGCTCGCGCCACGCCACGCTGAGCCAGTATTCTTTTTCCCTTGCATCCGGCAAACGCGATACTGTCTTGGGTCGGGTGACCAACCGAAACTGGGAGGGTAAATGAGTGCCTATCGGACCGTGGTGGTCGGGACCGACGGCTCGGATTCATCGATGCGCGCGGTGGAACGGGCGGCCCATATCGCCGGGGCGGACGCCAGGTTGATCATCGCGTCGGCGTACCTGCCCCACCCCGAGGACTCCCGGGCCGCTGACGTCCTGAGGGACGAAAGCTACAAGGTGTCGGGGACCGCGCCGATTTACGCGATCCTGCAGGACGCCAAGGAGCGGGCGCGCGCGGCGGGTGCCAAGAACGTGGAGGAGCGGTCGATCGTCGGCGCTCCCGTGGACGCGCTGGTGAAGCTGGCCGAGGACGAAAAGGCCGATCTGCTGGTCGTCGGCAACGTCGGTCTGAGCACGATCGCGGGCCGGCTGCTCGGATCGGTGCCGGCCAACGTCTCGCGCCGGGCCACTGTCGACGTGTTGATCGTGCACACCACGTCGTAACCAGCGCGCTCCTGCGTCACCACTTTCGTTCGCGCCACTCCTCGAGATGGGGGCGCTCGGCACCCAGCGTGGTGTCGTCCCCGTGGCCCGGGTAGACCACCGTCTGGTCACCGAACCGGTCGAAGACCCGCGTCTTCACGTCTTGGAACAGTGAGTCGAACTCCGCGGGCTTTGTCGTCCGCCCGAGACCGCCCGGGAACAGGCAGTCGCCGGTGAACAACTGGGTGACCCCGCCGGTCGCGGGCCCGTCGAGGGCCAGCGCGATCGATCCGGGCGTGTGCCCGCGCAGGTGGAGGACGTCGAAGCTCAGCTCGCCGATTTGCACGGTGTCGCCGCCCGCCAGCAAACGGTCCGGTTTGACCGGCAGCGGTCCGGCGTCGATCTCGTTGGCGGCGGTCGGCGCACCGGTGGCGGCGGCCACGGCCTCGAGGGCCTGCCAGTGATCGAAGTGCTGGTGGCTGGTCACGATCAGCGAGACCTTCGGGGCGTAACGCCGGGCCAGGTCGATGAGGACGTCGGCGTCGTTGGCGGCGTCGATCAGCAGTGTTTCGCCGGTGGCTGAACATGTCACCAGGTAGGCGTTGTTGTCCATCGGGCCCACCGACGCCTTTAGAATCGTGGCGCCGGGTAGGGTCCGGCGGGCCGCAGTACCAGGGTCGACATGTCCGGTGTAGTTGTCGCTTGGCTCCGAGGCAGTCATAGCGGCAAGGTTACTGCTCTGAAGAAAATCGGCCCGCGGCTTGTCGGTAGGGGCACATAGCATGGAATGCGCCGTGCGCGATATCTGCTGCACGCACGTAAGAGTTGCCAGATAGTTCCTGAGAGGGGCAGCGTGGCTGACCGCCTGATTGTCAAGGGCGCCCGTGAGCACAACCTGCGCGGCGTCGACCTCGACCTGCCGCGTGACTCGTTGATCGTCTTCACCGGGTTGTCCGGATCGGGCAAGTCGTCGCTGGCCTTCGACACGATCTTCGCGGAGGGCCAGCGCCGTTACGTGGAGTCGCTGTCGGCCTACGCCCGCCAATTCCTCGGGCAGATGGACAAGCCGGACGTCGACTTCATCGAGGGCCTCTCCCCGGCGGTGTCGATCGACCAGAAATCGACCAACCGCAACCCGCGGTCGACCGTCGGGACGATCACCGAGGTGTACGACTACCTGCGGCTGCTCTACGCCCGCGCGGGCGCGCCGCACTGCCCGGTCTGCGGTGAGCGGATTGCCCGCCAGACGCCGCAGCAAATCGTCGACCAAGTGCTGGCGATGCCGGAGGGTACCCGGTTCCTGGTGCTCGCGCCGGTGGTGCGCACCCGCAAGGGCGAGTTCGCCGACCTGTTCGAGAAGCTCAACGCCCAGGGCTACAGCCGGGTGCGCGTCGACGGCGTGGTGCATTCGCTGACCGATCCGCCCAAGCTGAAGAAGCAGGAAAAGCACGACATCGAGGTGGTGGTGGATCGCCTCACCGTCAAGGCCAGCGCCAAGCAGCGGCTCACCGACTCGGTGGAAACCGCGCTGAAGCTGGCCGACGGCATCGTCGTGCTGGAGTTCCCGGACCACGGAGCTCACGAGCCCGATCATCACCGGGAGCAGCGGTTCTCCGAGAAGCTGGCCTGCCCGAACGGGCACGCGCTGGCGGTCGACGACCTCGAACCCCGGTCGTTCTCGTTCAACTCGCCCTACGGCGCCTGCCCGGAGTGCACCGGCCTGGGAATCCGCAAGGAAGTCGACCCCGACCTGGTGGTGCCCGACCCCGACCGGACGCTCGCCGAGGGCGCGGTGGCGCCGTGGTCGACGGGTCACACCGCGGAGTACTTCATCCGGATGATGGCCGGGCTCGGTGACGCGCTGGGATTCGACGTCGATACGCCGTGGCGCAAACTGCCGGCCAAGGCCCGCAAGGCGATTCTCGAGGGTTCCGACCACCAGGTGCACGTGCGGTACCGCAACCGGTACGGCCGAACCCGTTCCTACTACGCCGATTTCGAAGGCGTGCTGGCGTTCCTGGAACGCAAGATGGCGCAGACCGAGTCCGAGCAGATGAAGGAACGCTACGAGGGCTTCATGCGTGACGTGCCCTGCCCGGTGTGTGAGGGCACCCGGCTCAAGCCGGAGATTCTGGCGGTGACGCTGGCCGCGGGCCAGCGCGGCAAGAAGTCCATCGCCGAGGTGTGTGAGCTGTCGATCTCGGACTGTTCGGATTTCCTGAACGCACTCACCCTGGGCCCGCGCGAGCAGGCGATCGCCGGACAGGTGCTCAAGGAAATCCAGTCGCGGCTCGGCTTTTTGCTCGATGTCGGGCTGGATTACTTGTCGCTGTCGCGAGCCGCGGCCACGCTGTCCGGCGGTGAGGCCCAACGCATTCGGCTGGCCACCCAGATCGGGTCCGGCCTGGTGGGCGTGCTCTACGTGCTCGACGAGCCATCCATCGGGCTGCACCAACGCGACAACCGTCGCCTCATCGAAACCCTCACCCGCTTAAGGGATTTGGGCAACACGCTGATCGTCGTCGAGCACGACGAGGACACCATTGCGCACGCCGACTGGATCGTCGACATCGGCCCGGGGGCCGGCGAGCACGGTGGTGAAATCGTGCACAGCGGAACCTACGGGGAACTGCTGGCCAACACCGACTCGATCACCGGCGCCTACCTGTCGGGCAAGGAAAGCATCGAAATCCCCGCGATCCGGCGCCCCGTCGACCGGCGGCGTCAACTCACCGTCGTCGGCGCCCGCGAGCACAACCTGCGCGGTCTCGACGTGTCGTTTCCGCTCGGCGTGCTGACCTCGGTGACCGGCGTGTCCGGCTCCGGCAAGTCGACGCTGGTCAACGACATCCTGGCCGCGGTCCTGGCCAACCGGCTCAACGGCGCTCGGCAAGTCCCGGGTCGCCATACCCGGGTCACCGGGCTGGACCACCTGGACAAGCTGGTGCGGGTCGACCAATCGCCGATCGGCCGCACGCCGCGATCCAACCCGGCCACCTACACCGGGGTGTTCGACAAGATCCGCACGCTTTTCGCGGCCACCACCGAGGCCAAAGTCCGTGGCTACCAACCCGGGCGATTCTCGTTCAACGTCAAGGGCGGCCGCTGCGAGGCGTGCACCGGTGACGGCACCATCAAGATCGAGATGAACTTCCTCCCGGACGTGTACGTGCCGTGCGAGGTCTGCCACGGCGCCCGCTACAACCGCGAAACCCTCGAGGTGCACTACAAGGGCAAGACGATCTCCGAAGTGCTGGACATGTCGATCGAGGAAGCGGCGGAGTTCTTCGAGCCGATCACCGGCATTCACCGGTACCTGCGCACGCTCGTCGATGTCGGACTGGGCTATGTCCGGCTGGGTCAGCCCGCGCCGACACTGTCGGGTGGCGAGGCCCAGCGCGTCAAGCTGGCCGCAGAATTGCAGAAGCGCTCGACCGGGCGCACCATCTACATCCTCGACGAACCCACCACCGGGCTGCATTTCGACGACATCCGCAAGCTGCTGAACGTCATCAACGGCCTTGTCGACAAAGGTAATACGGTCATCGTCATCGAACACAACCTGGACGTGATCAAGACATCGGACTGGATCGTCGACATGGGGCCCGAGGGGGGCGCCGAGGGCGGAACCATTGTGGCCGAAGGCACTCCGGAGCACATCGCCGCGGTGCCGGAAAGCTATACGGGGAAGTTCCTCGCCGAAGTCGTTGGCGGCGGCGGCGATTCAGGCGTGCGGCGTTCCGGCCGGCGCCGCAAAGTCACGGCCTGAGCGGCCTGATTTCGCCGCGACATTGCGGCCACGGTGTCGAGCCCGCACTCACCGCCCGGATTTCGCGACGTTCCCCGCTGTGGCGCAGAGTCGATCAGCCCGGCGACTCCTCAACTCTCTTCGGAGTGCATCGACTCACGGATCTGCGCCAGCCGCTCGGCCGCCGCGCGCTGGTGCTCTTCGTACTGCTCTTCGACAGAGCGGCCCTCCGCAGTCTCGGCGTCGAGTTCCGCTGCACCCTGCGCCGTCGCGTACCGGCCTTCGATTTTGTCGCGGACGGATTCGAAGGTCGGCACACCGGCGCTGTCGAACCCGGGGTCGGGTTCGGTGGGCTTGGAAGTCGTTGGTTCGTCGGGCATGGCGCAACGCTACTGCGACCGGCGATCGAAATAGCGCGCCATCTGCTCCCAGTACACCAACGTCAGGCCCATCTGCACCGCGGTCGCCACCACCGCCGGGAGAAGACGACGGCCGCGGGCGGCGATGACCGCGCCCAGGGCCGCCGTCGATGCCGCTGCGCTGACGAACATGGCCGCGTCCCGGGGGCGACGGCTGATCCACAGTTCCTCGCCCAGCATTGCCCGGGTCGACCACGCGCGCTCATGCGCCGGCTTGCCGAAGACGAACGGATTGGCCGCCAGCCACAGCGCGACCAAAACCGCGTGGCTCCATCGTCGCGTCCATGCGGGCACCAGTGGCAGCGGTGTGCTCGCCCAACGCGTCCACGCGCTCCAGGGATTGCAGTGCCGGGCGAATATCGCGCGCCGAACGCGCGCAATGGTCAGCACCCGGCTACCTGCTCGGCTAATGCGGCTTGGCCAGCGGAAATGGCAGCGTGTCGCGGATGCTGCGACCGGTTATCAGCATGATGACCCGGTCGATGCCCATGCCGAGCCCACCGGTGGGCGGCATCGCGTACTCCATCGCTTGCAGGAAGTCTTCGTCGAGCTCCATCGCTTCGGGGTCGCCGCCCGCGGCCAGCAGCGACTGTTCCTGCAGACGGCGCCGCTGCTCGACCGGATCGGTGAGCTCGCTGTAGGCGGTCGCCAGCTCGACACCCCACGCGACCAGGTCCCACCGCTCGGCGACGCCGCGTTCAGTGCGGTGCGGTCGGGTCAAAGGCGACACGGAGGTCGGAAAGTCGATGTAGAAGGTCGGTTGCTCGGTCCGGTCCTCAACCAGGTGCTCGTACAGTTCGAGCACGACCGCGCCGGCGTCCCAATGCGCCCGATAAGGAATGCGTGCGGCGTCGGACAGCTTGCGCAGAGCGGCCAGCGAGGTGTCGGGGTCGATGTGTTCTCCAAGCGCTTCGGATACCGCGTTGTAGACCGTCTTGACCCGCCAGACGCCGGAGATGTCGACCGGTTCGAGGCGGCTGTCGCTGCCGTCCGCGTCAGCGCGCGGCCGCAGCACGGTCTGCGCGCCGTTGGCGGCTTGGGCGGCGTTCTGGATGAGCTCACGGGCGCCGTCGATCCACGTCTTGTAGTCGGCATGCGCCTGGTAGGCCTCCAACAAGGTGAACTCCGGGTTGTGGCTGAAGTCGACGCCCTCATTGCGGAAGGCGCGGCCCAGTTCGAAGACCCGCTCCACGCCGCCGACGCACAACCGCTTCAGGTAGAGCTCGGGCGCGATGCGCAAGAACAGGTTCATGTCATAGGCATTGATGTGGGTGACGAACGGCCGCGCGGCGGCTCCGCCGTGGATCTGCTGCAGGATCGGGGTCTCGACTTCGATGAACCCCTTGGCGAACAGCGTTTCCCGGACGGAGCGCAACACGCTGCCGCGGGCTTTGATCAGCTCACGCGATTCGGGGTTGACCGCCAGGTCGACGTAGCGGGTCCGCACTCGGGCCTCGGGGTCGGTCAGCCCGTTCCACTTGTTCGGCAACGGCCGCAAGCACTTACCGATCATCCGCCAGTCGCGCACGATCAACGACCGAGTGCCGCGTTTGGAGAACCCCATGTGCCCGGTCATCTCGACCAGGTCACCGAGATCGATGGCCCCGGTGAAATCGGCAGTGCGGCTGTGCTCCAGGCGCGAATTGTCCAGCAGCACTTGCATTTCGCCCGACCAGTCACGCAGCTGGGCAAACAGCACGCCGCCGAAGTCGCGTATCCGCAATATCCGGCCGGACACCGAGACGGTGTCCTGGTCGTCCGCGTCGAGCGCTCGGGCGACCGTGTGGCTGGGCGGGGACCCCACCGGGTAGGCGTCAATACCACTGCGCTGCAAGGTTTTCAACTTTGTCAGCCGCACCCGCACCTGCTCCGGAAGTCGGGATCTCGACTCTTTGGCTTCGGCGGCCCTGGCTCGGCGTTGCAGCCGGCTCACGTCGGGCGTCGACCCGTCCTGATGCAGCAGCCCGGATTCCGCCAGCCTGGGTGGCACGGCGGAATGATGCCCGGTATGCACCTTGTCCCGCCGGCTGAACGGCAACGCGAGGAACCCCTCGGCGAGGGCCGAGGCGACGCCGACGCGAGGAACCAGCCGGGCGTCCTCGTAGCACGCGTAGCGCGGAAGCCATTCCGGTTGGTATTTCATGTTCGAGCGGTACAGCGTCTCCAGCTGCCACCACCGCGAGAAGAACAGCAAGAACCCGCGCCACAACCGCGCTACCGGGCCGGCACCGAGTTGGGCGCCCTGCTCGAAGGCGGACCGGAACATCGCAAAGTTTAGTGAAATCCGGGTTATCCCAAGGGTTTCGGCGTTCAGGGCGAGGTCGCTGACCATGAGTTCGATGGTGCCGTTGGGGGACTGCGGGGAACGGCGCATCAGGTCCAGGGAGGCGCCGGTGTTTCCCCACGGGACCAGCGACAGCATCGCAACCACCTGGCCGCCGCGGTCTAAGGCTTCGACCAGCAGGCAGTCCCCGTCGGCCGGATCGCCGAGCCGGCCCAGTGCCATCGAAAAGCCGCGCTCGGTTTGGGTGTCGCGCCAGGCGTCGGCGCGCGAAATCGTGTCGGCCATTTCGTCGTCGGAGAAGTCGCGGTGCCGACGGATGCGCACCGTCAGCCCGGCTCGGCGGGCTCGCGTCACCGCCTGGCGCACCCCGCGCATGTCGGGGCCGGACAGCTTGTAGTCGGCGGTCCGCAAAATCGCCTCGTCGCCCAGTTCGAGCGCGTTGAGGCCGGCCTCGCGGTATGCCTGGGCCCCTTGCGAACTGGCGCCCATGACACCGGGCGCCCAGCCATAGGTCTGGCACAACCCCAGCCATGCGTCGATGGCCTGCGGCCAGGCCCGCGGGTCGCCCACCGGGTCGCCGCTGGCCAGGCAGACGCCGATTTCGACGCGGTAGGTGATGGCGGCGCGGCCACTGTGCGCGAACACCACCGACTTGTCGCGACGGGTGGCGAAGTAACCCAGGGAGTCGTTGGTGCCGTACAGCTCGAGCAGCCCGCGGATGGCGGACTCGTCCTCACCCGTCAGCGCGTTGTCGGCGCGCTGGGACTGGAACAGCACGATCGCCGCCGCGATCAGCGCGAGCGCGCCGAACAAGCCGAAGACCGCGTTGAGGATGACGTGCGGCCGGCCGCCGGCGAACACGTCGGGATCGACGAGGGCGAATCCGACCACCCGGTTGGCCACGTATAGCAACCGATACTGCGGTAGCAGCGTTCCCGGCCACATCTCGACCAGGCCCCAGGACGCCAGGATTCCGATCACCCACCCGGCGACCAGCACCGCGGCGGCCTTGAACAGCGCTCCTCTGCGGACCTTGGCCCAGAACTGGCGATAGGCCAGGAGCAGAAGCACGATCGCGACGATGTGAACGGCGAACCCGAGGTTCTCGCCGAAGTTCTCGGCCGGGGTGTTGCCGCCCGCGGCGATGTCGGCGGCGTTCAACGCGGCGGCCAGGACCATGTTGGCGATCAACAGCAGCCAGGCGACGCGCTTGCGCGCGGTGAGCGCCGCGGCCAGCAATGCCAGCACGAACGACCACGCGATGCTGGTGTCGGGGAAGTTGAACAGGTAGTTGTTGATGAACTCCCGGGGAGCCTTGATCAGCCACCGGATCAGCGGTGAGACGCTGCCGATCAGTGACAGCGTGGCGATGACGCCAACGATCCAGCCGGCCGTCGCCGGTACCCAGCGATACCGGGAGTTCGCCTGGCTGCCCGAACGGCGCGTAGCAACTGTCACAGACCGCGAGGATATTCCTTTAACCCGTGAAAATCCTGGCGAAATGCGAAGAGTCATGAGGAGTAATCAGCCGGGTTTGCCGAATAGGTGTAACGCACGCCAGACGGCCGTCCGGTCATCGAAGTGCTGGAAGATGCTTCATGGCTGCTAAACTAGCGATCGCGACCATCCCGGCGAAGGCCGGGGACAGTAAGTGGAGTCCCACTCCCACCGCTAGCCGAGAATATCTGTCGAGGCTATGCGGTCCGGTCACAGGCATCGTGTGTGTCTGTTCCGCGGTAAGCGCGGGCGGTTGAGGCCGCGATCGGTCGGCATTGGGCCCTGCTTGTGCAGGGCCTTTTTGCTGATGGTGTGGCGTTTTCACCTGCTGAATCTCCGACGGGCTTGGGGCTGGGCGCGACTGCAGGATGAAAGATAACCCAACGAGGAGGCCCCATCAGCACTGAGACCCGCGTCAACGAGCGCATCCGCGTGCCGGAAGTCCGATTGATTGGCCCAGGGGGGGAGCAGGTAGGCATCGTGCGTATCGAAGACGCACTGCGCGTCGCCGCAGACGCCGATCTCGACCTCGTCGAAGTTGCCCCGAACGCCAGACCGCCGGTCTGCAAGATCATGGACTACGGCAAGTTCAAATACGAGGCGGCGCAGAAGGCGCGCGAATCCCGCCGGAACCAGCAGCAGACCGTCGTCAAAGAGCAAAAGCTGCGACCAAAGATCGACGATCACGATTACGAGACCAAGAAGGGCCACGTAATCCGCTTCCTGGAGGCGGGATCGAAGGTAAAGGTGACCATCATGTTTCGCGGACGTGAGCAGTCGCGGCCCGAGCTGGGCTATCGATTGCTCCAACGGCTGGGCACGGACGTCGCCGACTACGGATTCGTCGAAACGTCCGCCAAACAGGACGGCCGCAACATGACGATGGTGCTGGCACCGCACCGGGGCGCGAAGACTCGCGCCAGGGCGCGGCATCCCGAGGCACCGGGAGCCGGCCCGACACCGGACGCGGCTCCGGCCACAGACACCGAACCTTCACCCAACTGACCTGACACCAGAACTAGAGGAAAAATGCCCAAGGCGAAGACCCACAGCGGGGCGTCGAAGCGGTTCCGGCGCACCGGAACCGGAAAGATCGTGCGCCAGAAAGCCAATCGTCGGCACCTGCTCGAGCACAAGCCGACCAAACGAACCCGGCGGCTCGACGGCCGCACGACGGTTGCAGCCAACGACACCAAGCGGATCAACTCGCTGCTGAACGGCTGACCGGCGCGCCGGACCACCGGCACCTGACCATTTACGTCTGAACGAGAGTAGGAACATTCATGGCACGCGTGAAGCGGGCGGTCAACGCCCACAAGAAGAGGCGCAGCGTCCTAAAGGCCTCGAAGGGCTATCGCGGCCAGCGGTCCCGGCTCTATCGCAAAGCCAAAGAGCAGCAGCTGCATTCACTGGGCTACGCCTACCGCGACCGTCGCGCGCGCAAGGGCGAGTTCCGCAAATTGTGGATCTCGCGGATCAATGCGGCCGCGCGCGCCAACAACATCACCTACAACCGGCTGATCCAGGGCCTGAAGGCCGCCGGTGTGGAGGTGGACCGCAAGAACCTCGCCGATATCGCGATCACCGACCCGGCGGCGTTCACCGCACTCGTTGACGTCGCGCGGGCCGCACTGCCCGAGGACGTCAACGCGCCGTCGGATTCGGGAGAGGCAGCCTAACCGGGCGATCATGCCGGCGGCGCTCACCGAACGCTCGGCCAGGGTGGCCGCGGCGGTCAAACTGCATCGGCACGTCGGCCGTCGGCGTGCGAGACGCTTTCTCGCCGAAGGCCCCAACCTGGTCGAGGCCGCCGCCGCTCGCGGTTTGGTCCGCGAGATGTTCGTCACCGAGCTCGCTGCGCGGCGACACGCATCCTTAACAGCCGGTCACGAGTTTCCGGTCCATCTGGTCAGCGAGCGGGCCGCGAAAGCGCTGTCCGACACCGTCACTCCGGCGGGATTGTTCGCTGTTTGCGATATGCCGGCGACCCGGCTGGAGGATGTGCTGGCGGGCTCGCCCCGACTGATCGCGGTCGCAGTCGAGATCGGCGAGCCCGGCAATGCGGGCACGCTGATTCGCATCGCCGACGCCATGGGTGCGGGGGCGGTGGTTCTCGGCGGGAACAGCGTCGACCCGTACAACGGCAAGTGTCTGCGAGCCTCGGCCGGCAGCATCTTCTCGATTCCCGTCGTCGCGGCGCCCGACGCCCACGGCGCCGTCGCGGCGTTGCGCGCCGCCGGGCTGCGGGTGCTGGCCACCACGGTGGACGGAAAGACGCGCCTTGACGAGGCCGACCTCGCAGCGCCCACGGCGTGGCTGTTCGGGGCCGAGTCGCACGGTTTATCGGCCGAGATCGCGGAGGCGGCGGACAGCCGGGTGCGCATCCCGATGTCCGGTGGCGCCGAGAGCCTGAACGTGGCCGCGGCCGCGGCCATCTGCCTGTACCAGAGCGCCCAGGCCCTGGGCTGCTTTCGCTGAGCGGCCTAGGCGACGCGATTCGCCCTAACGTCGAGTCTGCGGTCTGAGATCCGATTCTGCGTGTACGGACCACCCGAAGCCGGAGATCGCGCGCTCATCGCAGACTCGATTGCGCCCGACCAGGATTGCCGCTCGCGGGCGGCTTAAGCGGCCTTCTTGCCGCGGCCCCTCGCCGGCCGTAGGCCGGTAAGCGAGAGCGTGCCGTGCACCAACGATCCCGCGCGCTCCATCAGGAACTTGGCGGGGTCGAGGGGGGAGCGAGATCGAGGCGGAAAGTAGTGCATCGGCAGCCCGCGGCGGTCACGCGGCGGCGCCGTGAACGTCGGTGCCTCGACCAACGGCGCGTCGGTGGGAGCCCGTCCTTGGGCGCGGCGGTACGCGGCCAGCGCGCGCGGGTGCAGCCGGATTTCGTCGGGAACCGCCACGAAGGCCAGCTCGACGAACTTGCCGAACAGGCGCAGCAACATCTCGTCGCCCGGTGTCCAGCGCATGCCCGCCTTCTCGCGAACCGCCGGCTCGAACAGCCCCGCCGCGATCCAGCGCTGACCGGCCACCAACGGCTTGAACAACTGGTCCCAGATGGGCGTCGGCATCAGGATGAACTTCGGTTTGGGGATTCGGATCTGGAAGATGTCCAGCGTCGCCTGATTGATTTCCAGCTCGTCGCGGCAGACCCGGTCCCAGTACTGCTGGAATTCCTCCCACGATGTGGGCACCGGCCGCATGCTCATTCCATACATCCGGTACCACTGCACGTGCTCGTCGAACAGCTGTCGCTTCTCGGCCTCGGTCAAGCCACCGCAGAAGTACTCGGCCACCTTGATCACCAGCATGAAGAACGTGGCATGCGCCCAGTAGAAGGTGTCCGGATTGAGCGCGTGATAACGACGCCCCGTGGCATCGACGCCCTTGATGGTGTCGTGGTAGCGCTTGATCTGCTGGCCGGTTTGGTTCGCCCGGTCACCGTCGTAGACCACGCCCATGATCGGGTACACGGACCGGGCCACTCGCTGTAAAGGCTCGCGCAGCAGGATCGAATGCTCTTCGACGCCCGCGCCCAGTTCCGGATACATGTTCTGGATCGCCCCGATCCAGATGCCCATCATCCCGGTGCGGAGGTCACCGAAATACTTCCAGGTCAGTGACTCGGGTCCGAGCGGATCGGCGGATGTCATTGAAATGGCGGTCATCTCGGCCTCCTGCGCCTACTGCGCTCACGATAACTTTGACAACGCACGTTGTCTACGATTTCGGCGGATGACGCGCGAGGGTGTTATCGACTCTCGACTCCCGCGTCGCAACCCCGTAACCAGGCGGTTTCGTGCGCCGCCGTGATGAACGACATCTTCTTCACTACCTCTGCTGGGTTCACCTCGAATCACAGTGCCCGAAAGGGAGTCTCCGTCAAACGGCACCAGCTGGGTTGTGCTTCGGCGTAGCGTCCCCGGTGGGGGCACGGTCCTCTGGCCCAGAAGGACACAAAATTATGGCTAAAAATCTGACGCCGCACTTCGCGGATGTGCAGGCGCACTACGACCTATCCGACGACTTCTTCCGTCTGTTTCTGGACCCCACCCAGACCTACAGCTGCGCATACTTCGAGCGCGGGGGCATGACGCTGGAAGAGGCCCAACTCGCCAAGATCGACCTCGCGCTGGGCAAGCTGGGTTTGCAGCCGGGCATGACGCTGCTCGACGTCGGCTGCGGCTGGGGCGCCACCATGCGGCGGGCCATCGAGAAGTACGACGTGAACGTCGTCGGCTTGACGTTGTCGAAGAACCAGGCCGCCCACGTGCAGAAGTTGTTCGACGAAATGGACAACCCGCGCCGCAGGCGGGTGTTGCTCAATGGATGGGAACAGTTCGACGAGCCCGTCGACCGCATTGTGTCGATCGGTGCGTTCGAGCACTTCGGCCCCGACCGCTACGACGACTTCTTCGCGCTGGCCCACAACATCCTGCCCGCTGACGGCGTGATGTTGCTGCACACCATCACCGGCTTGACGGAAGAGCAAATGATTGACCGCTTCTTGCCGATCACGCTCGAGCTCGTCCAGTTCTTCAAGTTCATATTGACCGAGATCTTCCCGGGGGGCTTTACGCCGCCGATCGAGATGGTGGAGGAGCACTCGGCGAAGGCGGGTTTCACGCTGACCCGCCGCCAGTCGCTGCAGCGCCATTACGCCAGGACCCTCGATCGATGGGCAGAGGCCCTGGAGGCGCATAAACGCGAGGCCATCGAGATTCAGTCCGAAGAGGTGTACGAGCGCTACATGAAGTACCTGACCGGCTGCGCCAAGTTGTTCCGGACCGGCTACAGCGACGTCAACCAGTTCACCCTGGAGAAGTAGTGAGTGCCCTCCATCGGCATCGTCGGTGACAGCTACGACAGCGCCCTGGCTGAATGAACGACGGGACCGCCGGGTGCGGCAGCGTTGAGGGGCCCGGCGACAGCGGCTGGTGCGGGCGGCGCTGGCTTCACGCCGGCCGACGTCGGTGGCGGTGATATCGCGGCGAAAAGCAGCACGACCACCGTGACCCCCTAGGTACTAAGGCTGCACAGCCGTGTGCGGCGAGTCTTTGGCCGTACGGTGCGAGCTGCGACACAAACCGGGAACCGTGATTGCCCGTCTCTCCCGAAACCACCTACCCTTGCCAAGTGGAACTCGCGCCTGCCGATCCGGACCCGGGCGCGCCCGAAGAAGCGGTGACCACGGTGGCGCCTCCCACCTCGAAACGGCGCTCTGCGGCGTCGATTCACAGCGCCGCGGACTGGTTCCGCACCACAAACCACAGCCCCGGCGCGGTGGCGCTTGTCCGGCGTTGGCGACGGCTGTTGCCCGGGGATCCCGAGTTCGGCGACCCGCTGTCCACCGCGGGCGAGGGTGGCCCGCGCGCCGCGGCGCGAGCCGCCGACCGGCTGCTGGGGGATCGCGATGCGGCGTCGCGCGAGGTCAGCCTCGGCGTGTTGCAGGTGTGGCAGGCGATGACCGAGGCGGTTTCCCGACGGCCGGCAAACCCGGAGGTGACGCTCGTATTCACCGACCTCGTCGGCTTTTCGACGTGGTCGTTGCAAGCCGGTGACGAGGCGGCCCTGGCCCTGCTGCGACAGGTGGCGCGGGCCGTCGAGCCGCCACTGCTCGACGAGGGTGGGCACATCGTCAAACGGATGGGCGACGGAATCATGGCGGTCTTCCGCACTCCGACCGTCGCCCTGCGGGCGGTGTTGGCCGCCAAGGAGGCCCTGAAATCGGTTGAGGTCGAGGGCTATACACCCCGAATGCGGGTGGGAATCCACACCGGCCGGCCGCAGCGCATGGCCGCCGACTGGCTGGGTGTCGACGTCAACATCGCCGCTCGCGTCATGGAACGCGCCACCAGAGGCGGGGTCATGGTCTCGAGCTCAACGTTGGATCTGATACCGCAAAGCGAGCTGGACGCATTGGGCGTCGTCGCCAAACGCGCACGTAAGCCCGTTTTCGCCGCCAAAGCCGCCGGCGTCCCCGCCGACCTGGGGATATATCGGATCAGGACTCTTAAGGAGTTGACAGGCTCCGATCACACGGTTGAAACAAATTAGCCGGGATAATGGATATCAATGAGTGGGGGCATCTTCTCCCGGCTGGCCCGGGTTCAATTCACCGTCGGGTATGCGGCGGTGCTGCTTGCCATCAGCTGCGCCATCCTGGTGCTCGGCCCGCACGCGCATGACGTCCTCGTCCAACGCGCCAGCACCAACCTGCACAACCTGGCCCATGGCCATGTGGGAACGCTGTTGGGCAGCGCGCTGGTCGTCGATGCTGGTCCGCTCTACTTCTGGTTGCCCTTCCTGACCTGCCTGCTCGCGCTCGCGGAGCTGCACTTGCGCACCATCCGGCTGGTCGTGGCGTTTGTCGTCGGCCACATCGGCGCGACGCTGGTGGTCGCCGCCGCTCTTGCCGCGGCGGTCGAGTTCGGCTGGATGCCGTCGTCGATCACCCGGGCCAGCGATGTCGGAATGAGCTACGGGGCACTGGCGGTACTCGGAGCGATGACGGCCGTGATTCCCTCCCGCTGGCGCGCCGCGTGGGTCGGCTGGTGGATATCGGCTGGCCTGGCCGCGGCGATCATCGGCGGCGATTTCACCGATGCCGGCCACACCGTCGCCGTGATCCTGGGCGTGCTGGTGTCCGCCCGATTCCAGCAGCCGATCCATTGGACGCCGGTGCGTTGCCTGATGATGGTGGCGTCCTCGGGGTTCGGTTTCCTCGTCCTGGCTCACCACTGGGGAACCATGGCTGGCGCGCCGGTGTTCGGTGTCCTCGGCGCGCTGGCGGCCCACAAGATCGTTCAATTCGCGACCGGGCGCAATGCGCTGCCGGATTTACCGGTGGCGGACGATCGCACGATGACCGGTCCGCAGCCGGTCATGACCGGCTAGCCATCCCGTCGTACCTCTTCGAAGCACGCGCCGAGCGCCGTGCACCGAATCACCTATGATCGGCACTTGCGCCACGCTCGTGTCCGCTCGTGTCCGCAGCCCGAACAGCCTCGTCAGCAAGGAGAGTGCCGCCGCGTGGGCGATCAACCCGTCGACCTATCGCCGGAAGCATTGGCCAAGGCGGTCACCGCCGCGCAACGGGCCATCGAACTTGCCGACGATCTGGACACACTGGCGCGCGTCAAGACCGACCATCTCGGCGACCGCTCTCCGCTGGCATCGGCGCGGCAAGCGCTGGGCAGCGTGTCCACGGGGGAGCGCGCCGAGGCCGGCAAGCGTGTCAACGCCGCACGCAGCGAGGCCCAACGCAGCTACGACGAACGGCTTGCGGCGCTGCGCGCCGAGCGCGACGCGGCGGTGCTGGTCGCAGAAGGCATCGATGTCACCTTGCCGTCGACTCGGCAGCCGCCCGGCGCCCGGCACCCGATCACGATACTGGCCGAACACATCGCCGATACCTTCATCGCAATGGGATGGGAACTGGCGGAGGGGCCGGAAGTCGAAACCGAGCAGTTCAACTTCGATGCCCTCAACTTTCCGGCCGACCATCCGGCGCGCAGCGATCAGGACACCTTCTACATCGCGCCGGAGAATTCCCGGCAGCTGCTGCGCACCCACACCTCACCGGTGCAGGTGCGCACCCTGCTGGCCCACGAGCTGCCCGTCTACATCATCTCGATTGGCCGCACGTTCCGCACCGACGAGCTCGACGCGACGCACACGCCCGTGTTCCATCAGGTCGAAGGCTTGGCGGTGGACCGCGGCCTGTCCATGGCGCATCTGCGCGGAACGCTGGACGCGTTCGCGCGCGCCGAGTTCGGTCCCTCCGCGCGCACCCGGATCCGGCCACACTTCTTTCCCTTCACCGAGCCGTCCGCCGAGGTCGACGTCTGGTTTGCCAACAAGAGGGGCGGCGCCGACTGGGTAGAGTGGGGCGGCTGCGGAATGGTGCATCCAAATGTGTTGCGGGCCGCGGGGATTGACCCGGACGCCTATTCCGGTTTCGCGTTCGGGATGGGCCTGGAACGTACGCTGCAGTTCCGCAACGGGATCCCGGACATGCGCGACATGGTCGAGGGCGATGTCCGGTTTTCGTTGCCGTTCGGGGTGGGTGCCTGATGCGCGTTCCCTATAGCTGGCTGCGTGAAGCCGTCGCCGCCGGCGCCCCGGGCTGGGATGTCGACCCCGGCGATCTCGAGCAGACGCTGGTGCGCATCGGCCACGAGATCGAAGAGGTCGTCACCCTCGGCCCGGTCGACGGCCCGCTGACCGTGGGGCGCGTCACCGGTATCGAAGAGCTCACGGAGTTCAAGAAGCCGATCCGGGCCTGCCTGGTGGACGTCGGCGAGGATCAGCAACGCGAGATTGTTTGTGGAGCAACAAATTTCGTGGTCGGAGACCTGGTTGTGGTGGCGCTGCCGGGCGCCACGCTGCCCGGCGGCTTTGCCATCACGGCCCGCAAGACCTACGGCCGCAACTCCGACGGAATGATCTGCTCGGCGGCCGAACTCGGTTTGGGCGCAGACCATTCCGGGATCCTGGTGCTGCCGCCCGAAACCGCCGCACCGGGGTCCGACGGTGCCGCCGTGCTGGGGCTGGACGACGTGGTCTTCCACCTGGCGATCACTCCCGACCGTGGCTACTGCATGTCGGTGCGTGGTTTGGCCCGTGAGATTGCCTGCGCCTACGACCTCGACTTCGTCGACCTGGCGGACGTGAAGCCGTTGCCGGTGGAGGGAGAGGCTTGGCCGCTGAGGGTTCAGGCCGAAACGGGGGTGCGCCGGTTCGCGCTGCGCCCGGTCACCGGGATTGACCCCGCCGCGGTATCGCCGTGGTGGTTGCAGCGCCGGCTGCTGCTGTGCGGCATCCGCGCAACCTCGCCCGCGGTGGACGTCACGAATTACGTGATGCTCGAACTGGGCCACCCTATGCACGCCCATGACCGCAACCGCATCACCGGGAGTTTCGGCGTGCGGTTCGCCCGGCCCGGCGAAACCGTCGTGACCCTCGATGACATCGAGCGTCGGCTCGAGCCGGCCGATGTCCTCATCGTTGACGACGTGGCGACCGCAGCGATCGGCGGCGTAATGGGGGCGGCAAGCACCGAGGTGCGCGCCGATTCCACCGACGTCCTGCTGGAGGCCGCGGTGTGGGACGCGGCCGCGGTGTCGCGCACCCAGCGCAGGCTGCACCTGCCCAGCGAGGCCGCCCGCCGTTATGAGCGTGGGGTGGACCCGGCCATTTCGGTTGCGGCGCTTGACCGGTGTGCCACGTTGCTCGCCGACATTGCCGGGGGAGCGGTGTCGCCAACTTTGACCGATTGGCGTGGCGACCCGCCACGCGACGACTGGTCGCTGCCACGGATCCGGATGGCTGCCGACCTGCCGGACCGCGTCGCCGGGGTCGCGTATGCGCAAGGCACGACCGTCAGGCGGCTGACCCAAATCGGCGCGGTGGCGGCCGAGAACGACGACATCGTGATGGTCACGCCGCCGAGTTGGCGACCCGATCTGCTGCAGCCCGCCGACCTGGTCGAGGAGGTCATGCGGCTGGAGGGGTTGGAGGTCATTCCATCGGTGCTGCCTTCGGCCCCCGGGGGCACGGGGCTCACCGCGGTGCAAAAGCGCCGCCGCGCGATCGGTAAGTCGCTGGCCCAGTCCGGTTACGTCGAGGTACTGCCCACCCCGTTCTTGCCCGCGGACGTCTTCGATCTCTGGGGCCTGCCGGCCGAAGACCCAAGACGCGCAACGACGCAAGTACTCAATCCGCTTGAGGCCGACCGTCCGCACCTGGCCACCACGTTGCTGCCGGCTTTACTGGAAGCCTTGGTGCGCAACGTATCTCGCGGCCTGGTCGACGTCGCGCTGTACGCCCAGGCGCAAGTGGTCCAGCCGACCAAGGAAACTCGCCGCGTCGAGCTCATCCCCGTCCACCGGCGGCCGACCGACACCGAGATCGCCATGCTGAACGCGTCGTTGCCCCGGCAACCGCAGCACGTTGCCGCGGTGCTGGCCGGCCTGCGTGAACGGCCCGGCCCGTGGGGCCCCGGCCGGCCGGTTGAAACTGCCGACGCGTTGGAGGCGGTGCGAATCATCGCGCGCGCCAGCGGAATCGATGTCAGTTTCCGGGCGGCCCAGTATCTGCCGTGGCATCCGGGTCGATGTGCCGAAGTGCTCGTCGGGGAGACGGCCGTCGGTTACGCGGGGCAGCTGCACCCGGCCGTGGTCGAGCGTTCGGGCCTACCCAAAGGCACCTGCGCGGTCGAGCTCAACCTCGATGCGGTTCCCATCGCCGAGGCGTTGCCGGCGCCCAGGGTGTCGCCGTTTCCGGCCGTGTTCCAGGATGTCAGCCTCGTGGTGGCGGCGAACGTACCGGCTCAGGCCGTGGCGGATGCCGTCCGGGAGGGTGCCGGTGAACTGCTGGAAGACATTCAACTGTTCGACGTCTTCACCGGCCCGCAGATTGGCGAGGATCGCAAATCGCTGACCTTCGCGCTGCGTTTCCGCGCGCCCGATCGCACGCTGACCGAAGACGACGCCAGCGCCGCTCGCAATTCCGCGGTGCGACGCGCCGCCGAGGCGGTCGGCGCCGAACTGCGCGCCTAGCGGTTTTCTGTCAGCACAGTTTGCGGAGGCAATTGCCGCGCCCGATTCTTACTATTTTTTCGCCGAGGGTCAGGGAACACCGCGTTCTCGCCTTGGTTGGCCGTGTGCCTGAAGTGGTAACGACAGACCTAACGGCATTAAAACTCCGGATTTACATCCGCACGGTCATTGCGCCTATTAGGCTCATGTCAATCTGACCACCAAACTGATCGCTTTACGAGGCGAGGAGAATGGCCATGTCGTATGTCATTGCGGCGCCGGACCTGGTTCAGAGTGCGGCCCAGAATTTGGCAGGTATCCGCGCGTCCCTGGCCGAGGCCGCGGCCAGTGCTGCGGGTCTCACGACGGGAGTGGTGCCGGCGGCCGCCGACGAGGTATCGGCGGCGATCTCCGCGCTGTTCGGCAACTTCGGCCAAGAATTTCAGGCGCTCAGCGCCCAAGCTCAAGCGTTCCACGCCAACTTCGTCGGCTTGATGAATGCCGGCGCGGGCGCCTACGTCAACACCGAGTTCGCCAATGCGCAGCAGGCCGTGGCGAACGCGATCAGTGGCGGCGGGAGCGGGGCCGCAGTCGGCGCTACCCCGGGTGCCGGGAGCAGTGGTCTTCTCGGAGGGGTTCTTGGTGGGTTGACCGGGAGCAGCGGTGGAGGCAGTCGGGTCGTCAGCAGCCTCACGGGTAGCGGCGGTCGCGGTGGGCTGCTTGGTGGTTTGACCGCCGCAACGGGTGGTGGCGGTGGGCTGCTTGGTGGTTTGGCCGCCGCAACGACTGGTGGCGGTGGGCTGCTTGGTGGTTTGACCGGTGAGCTGCTTGGTAGTTCGACCAGTGGGCTGCTTGGTGGTGTGACCAGTGGGCTGCTTGGTGGTTTGCTCGGTCCGACTCCTCTTGGTTTGCTGGTTGGTGGTTTGCTCGGTTCGAGTGGTCTTGGCTTGGTCCACACGGGTCCGTTTGACGGATTTTTTGCCCCATTCGTGCGTGAACTGCGTGCCCTTGAGCAGGCTTTGGTGCACGCGATCGGTGGTGGCGCGAGCTTCGCGGCCGCGGCTGCCGCTACCCCAGGGGCTGGGGACCTTCTTGGAGGGCTTCTTGGTGGTGGCAGCAGCTCCGGCGGCCTCGTCGGTGGTTTGATCGGTGGGACGAGTGGTGGCGGTGGGCTGCTTGGTGGTTTGACCGGTGAGCTGCTTGGTAGTTCGACCAGTGGGCTGCTTGGTGGTGTGACCAGTGGGCTGCTTGGTGGTTTGCTCGGTCCGACTCCTCTTGGTTTGCTGGTTGGTGGTTTGCTCGGTTCGAGTGGTCTTGGCTTGGTCCACACGGGTCCGTTTGACGGATTTTTTGCCCCATTCGTGCGTGAACTGCGTGCCCTTGAGCAGGCTTTCCTGAACGAGCTGCATTCAGTCGAGCAGGCTGTGGTGCACGCGATCGGTGGTGGCGCGAGCTTCGCGGCCGCGGCTGCCGCTACCCCAGGGGCTGGGGACCTTCTTGGAGGGCTTCTTGGTGGTGGCAGCAGCTCCGGCGGCCTCGTCGGTGGTTTGATCGGTGGGACGAGTGGTGGCGGTGGGCTGCTTGGTGGTTTGACCGGTGAGCTGCTTGGTAGTTCGACCAGTGGGCTGCTTGGTGGTGTGACCAGTGGGCTGCTTGGTGGTTTGCTCGGTCCGACTCCTCTTGGTTTGCTGGTTGGTGGTTTGCTCGGTTCGAGTGGTCTTGGCTTGGTCCACACGGGTCCGTTTGACGGATTTTTTGCCCCATTCGTGCGTGAACTGCGTGCCCTTGAGCAGGCTTTCCTGAACGAGCTGCATTCAGTCGAGCAGGCTGTGGTGCACGCGATCGGTGGTGGCGCGAGCTTCGCGGCCGCGGCTGCCGCTACCCCAGGGGCTGGGGACCTTCTTGGAGGGCTTCTTGGTGGTGGCAGCAGCTCCGGCGGCCTCGTCGGTGGTTTGATCGGTGGGACGAGTGGTGGCGGTGGGCTGCTTGGTGGTTTGACCGGTGAGCTGCTTGGTAGTTCGACCAGTGGGCTGCTTGGTGGTGTGACCAGTGGGCTGCTTGGTGGTTTGCTCGGTTCGAGTGGTCTTGGCTTGATCCCCACGGGTCACACGGGTCCGTTTGGCGGATTTTTTGCCCCACTGGTGCGCGAGCTGCGTGCCCTTGAGCAGGCTTTCCTGAACGAGCTGCATTCAGTCGAGTAGGCTGTGGTGCACGCGATCGGTGGTGGCGCGAGCTTCGCGGCCGCGGCTGCCGCTACCCCAGGGGCTGGGGACCTTCTTGGAGGGCTTCTTGGTGGTGGCAGCGGCTCCGGAGGCCTCATCGGTGGACGAGTGGTGGCGGTGGGCTGCTTGGGGGCCTGACCGGTGGCACGAGCGGCGGGCTGCTTGGTGGTTTGACCGGCGGGACGACCGGTGGGCTGCTTGGCGGCCTTGGGAATTCACTTGCCCCCGGTGTCAATTCGTTGCTGCCCGGGCTGCTAAATGTACAAGTCGGCGGGACCACAGGCACCGGCTCTACTGGTATCTTCGGGCCGTACGAAGCGCTCGTCGCCAACACGGCGAACAACTTCCAAACCCTGGCGATCTCGAAAGAGCTTGTCACGCTTGAATTTTTGCTGTTTGCTGCCGATTCGTTTTCTGCACGCCCCGCACGCTGCCTGCGCGCTGACATCGGCGCGATCATCAACGCGGAGCTGAGGCTTCTTGCTGCGTCTGAACTCGGGGCTAACCGACAGCGCTTCAGGCGCCGCAGTGCCCAACCGACCCGCAGCATGGATTTGCAAACTACTGCATAACCATGCAGAATCGTCAGGATGGCCGATGTAGTAAAGGTGGCGGTTGCCGGCGCCACAGGTTACGCGGGTGGTGAAATCCTACGGCTGCTGCTCGGGCATCCGGCCCACACTGACGGCCGGCTCACGATCGGCGCGGTGACCGCCGCGGCGAGCGCCGGCAGCACACTGGGTGAGCACCATCCACACCTAACTCCGTTGGCCCAGCGCGTCGTTGAGCCCACCGACCTCTCCGCGCTCGCGGGCCATGACGTGGTGTTCCTGGGCCTGCCACACGGGCATTCGGCCGCACTGGCCGAACAGCTCAGCCCCGAAACCCTGATCATCGACTGTGGCGCCGACTTCCGGCTCACCGACGCCACCACCTGGGAGCGCTTCTACGGTTCCCCGCACGCCGGCAGCTGGCCCTACGGGCTGCCCGAACTGCCCGGCGGACGGGAGCGGCTGCGCGGTGCACGTCGCATCGCAGTTCCGGGCTGCTACCCGACCGCGGCATTGCTCGCGTTAATGCCCGCGATGGCCGAGGACCTCATCGAGCCGGCCGTCACGGTGGTCGCCGTCAGTGGCACCTCCGGAGCCGGTCGCGCGGCCAAAACCGACTTGCTCGGCTCAGAGGTCATCGGATCGGCGCGGGCCTACAACATCGCCGGCGCACACCGGCACACCCCTGAGATCGTTCAGGGACTGCGGGCCGTCACCGACCGTGACGTCACGGTCTCGTTCACCCCGGTGCTCATTCCCACGTCCCGCGGCATCCTGGCCACCTGCACCGCCCGCACCCGATCACCGCTGTCCCAGCTGCGCACCGCCTACGAAAAGGCCTACGACACGGAGCCTTTCATCTACCTGATGCCCGACGGGCAGCTGCCCCGCACCGGAGCAGTGATCGGCAGCAACGCGGCGCACATCGCCGTCGCCGTGGATGAGGCGGCCGAGACGTTCGTGGCGATCGCCGCGATCGACAACTTGGTCAAGGGCACGGGCGGCGCGGCGGTGCAGTCGATGAACCTGGCGCTGGGTTGGCCGGAGACAGAGGGCCTTTCGGTGATCGGCGTTGCGCCGTGACCGGCCTCGCCGCCGCCGCACGGTTGGTGCGCGAGCAGGGCGTCACCGCCCCGGCCGGGTTCCGGGCCGCCGGCATCGCCGCCGGGATCAAGGCATCGGGGGCCCGCGACCTGGCGCTGATCATCAATGAGGGGCCCGACTACGGGGTCGCCGGAGTGTTCACCCGCAACAAGGTCAAGGCCGCGCCGGTGCTGTGGACCCAACAGGTGCTGACCACCGGACAGCTGCGCGCGGTGATCCTCAACTCCGGCGGCGCCAACGCCTGCACCGGACCGGCGGGCTTCCAGGACACCCATGCCACGGCGGAGGCGGTCGCGGCCGCGTTGTCGGACTGGGGAACGGAGACCGGCGCCATCGAGGTCGCGGTCTGCTCCACCGGGTTGATCGGTGACCGGCTGCCGATGGACAAGGTGCTCGCCGGTGTGACCGAGATCGTGCACGAGATGGCCGGCGGGCTGAGCGGCGGCGAGGACGCCGCGCGGGCGATCATGACCACCGACACCGTGCCCAAACAGGTTGCGCTGCACCACCCGGGCAACTGGACGGTCGGCGGCATGGCCAAAGGCGCCGGCATGCTGGCGCCGTCGCTGGCCACCATGCTCTGCGTGCTCACCACCGACGCGGCCGTCGAGCCGGCGGCGCTCGACCGGGCGCTGCGAAACGCCACCGCCCGCACCTTCGACCGGCTCGACATCGACGGCTGCTGCTCCACCAACGACACCGTGCTGCTGCTGGCGTCGGGCGCCAGCGGGATCGCCCCGCCCCAGGCCGATCTCGACGACGCCGTGCTGCGGGTCTGCGACGACCTGTGCGCCCAGTTGCAAGCCGACGCCGAGGGCGTCACCAAACGGGTCACCGTGACGGTGATCGGAGCCGCCTCCGATGACGACGCGCTGACCGCCGCGCGGGCGGTCGCCCGCGACAGCCTGGTCAAGACGGCGGTGTTCGGGTCCGATCCCAACTGGGGCCGGGTGCTCGCGGCCGTCGGGATGGCGCCGGTCACCCTCGATCCCGATCGAATTACGGTGTCGTTCAACGGCTCTGCGGTGTGCATCGACGGAGTCGGGGCTCCGGGCGCACGCGAGGTGGACCTTTCGGCGGCCGACATCGACATCACCGTCGACCTGCGCGTCGGCGACGGCCGGGCCGCCGTCCGGACCACCGACCTATCGCACGGCTACGTCGAAGAGAATTCGGCCTACAGCTCATGACCGTAAAAATCGACACACTGCCCACCCAGGTCAAAGCGCAGGTGCTGGCCGAAGCCCTGCCCTGGCTCAAGCAGTTGCACGGCAAGATCGTCGTCATCAAATACGGCGGCAACGCGATGACCGACGACACCCTGCGGCGCGCCTTCGCGGCCGACATGGCGTTTCTGCGCAACTGTGGCATCCATCCCGTCGTCGTGCACGGCGGCGGACCACAGATCACCGCGATGCTGCGGCGGCTGGGCATCGAGGGCGACTTCAAGGGCGGCTTCCGGGTCACCACACCGGAAGTGCTCGACGTGGCGCGGATGGTCTTGTTCGGACAGGTGGGCCGCGAACTGGTCAACCTGATCAACGCGCACGGGCCCTACGCCGTCGGCATCACCGGCGAGGACGCTCAACTTTTCACCGCGGTGCGGCGCAGCGTCACCGTCGACGGCGTGGCCACCGACATCGGTCTGGTCGGCGACGTCGATCGGGTCAATACGGCGGCGGTTCTGGATCTGATTGCGGCACGCCGCATTCCGGTGGTGTCAACCCTCGCGCCGGACGCCGAAGGCGTGGTGCACAACATCAACGCCGACACCGCCGCAGCGGCGCTGGCCGAAGCCCTGGGGGCCGAAAAGCTGTTGATGCTCACCGATGTCGAAGGTCTCTACACCAGCTGGCCGGACCGGGAGTCGTTGGTCAGCGAAATCGACACCGCCACACTGGCGCAACTGCTACCCACCCTGGAGGCGGGCATGATCCCCAAGGTCGAGGCGTGCCTGCGGGCCGTCACCGGGGGAGTGCCCAGCGCGCACGTCATCGACGGGCGGGTCGAACACTGTGTGTTGGTGGAGCTTTTCACCGACGCGGGCACCGGCACCAAGGTGGTGGGTGCATGACTCATACCGACACGATGCGGGCCAGATGGGAAGCCGTGATGATGAACAACTACGGCACCCCGCCGGTGGCTCTGGCCAGCGGTGACGGCGCCGTGGTCACCGACGTGGACGGCAAGACCTACCTGGACCTGCTGGGCGGCATCGCGGTCAACGTCCTCGGCCATCGTCACCCCGCGGTCATCGAGGCCGTCACGCACCAGATGGCGACGCTGGGCCACACCTCCAACCTGTATGCCACCGAACCCGGTATCGCGCTGGCCGAAGAACTGGTCGCCCTGCTGGGGGCGGACGCCCCGACGCGGGTGTTCTTCTGCAACTCCGGCACCGAGGCCAACGAGCTGGCGTTCAAGCTGTCCCGGCTCACCGGTCGTACGAAACTGGTTGCCGCACAAGAGGCTTTTCACGGCCGGACGATGGGTTCGCTGGCACTGACCGGTCAGCCGACCAAGCAGGCGCCGTTCCAACCGCTGCCCGGTGAGGTCACGCATGTGCCGTACGGCGACATCGACGCGCTGGCCGCCGCCATCGACGGCGACACCGCCGCGGTGTTCCTCGAACCGATCATGGGGGAGAGCGGCGTCGTCGTCCCGCCCGAGGGCTATCTGGCCGCCGCGCGGGACATCACGGCGCGGCACGGCGCGCTGCTCGTGCTCGACGAGGTGCAGACCGGAATGGGCCGCACCGGCGCCTTTTTCGCGCATCAGCACGACGGCATCACCCCGGACGTGGTGACCATGGCCAAGGGGCTGGGCGGCGGGCTGCCGATCGGCGCGTGCCTGGCCGTGGGGCCGGCCGCCGGGCTGCTGACACCCGGCCTGCACGGCAGCACGTTCGGCGGCAACCCGATCTGCACCGCGGCGGCGCTGGCGGTGTTGCGGGTGCTGGCGGCCGAGGACCTGGTCCGGCATGCCGAGGTGCTGGGCAAGTCGGTGCGTCACGGCATCGAAACGCTCGGCCACCCGCTGATCGACCACGTGCGCGGGCGCGGATTGCTATGGGGCATCGTGCTGACCGCGCCGCGGGCCAAGGACGTCGAAGCCGCAGCGCGAGACGCCGGATTCCTGGTCAACGCCGCCGCACCCGACGTCATCCGGTTGGCGCCGCCGCTGATCGTCACCGAAGCCCAGATCGACGGCTTCATCGCCGCCCTGCCGGGCATCCTCGACCGCGCGGGCGGTCGGGCATGATCCGGCATTTCCTGCGCGACGATGACCTGTCGCCCGAAGAACAGGCCGAGGTGCTCGAGCTGGCCGCCGAACTGAAGAAGGACCCGTTCGGCCATCGTCCCCTCGAGGGGCCGCGCGGGGTCGCGGTCATCTTCGACAAGAACTCCACCCGCACCCGGTTTTCGTTCGAGATGGGCGTCGCCCAGCTCGGCGGGCATGCCGTCGTCGTCGACAGCAGCAACACCCAACTGGGCCGCAGCGAGACCCTGCAGGACACCGCAAAAGTGTTGTCCCGCTATGTCGACGCCATCGTGTGGCGGACCTTCGGCCAAGACCGGCTCGACGCGATGGCCGCGACCGCGACGGTGCCGGTAATCAACGCGCTCTCCGACGAGTTCCATCCCTGTCAGGTGCTCGCCGACCTGCAGACCATCGCCGAGCGCAAGGGATCCTTGCGCGGTTTGAGGCTCTCGTACTTCGGCGACGGCGCCAACAACATGGCTCACTCGCTGCTGCTCGGCGGGGTCACGGCCGGCGTCCACGTCACAGTTGCCGCACCCGACGGTTTCGCGCCCGACCCGGCACTGGTGGCCGCGGCCAGGCAACGCGCCGAAGCCACCGGCGCCTCGGTCACCGTGACCGCCGACCCCGATGCGGCAGCGAAGGGCGCCGACGTTGTGGTGACCGACACCTGGACGTCGATGGGGCAGGAGCATGACGGGCTCGACCGCCTCAAGCCGTTTTGGCCGTTCCAGGTCAACGCGCGACTTGTGGCGCTTGCCGACCCGGAAGCCATTGTGCTGCATTGCCTTCCGGCCCACCGCGGCGACGAGATCACCGACGAGGTGATGGACGGGCCCGCCAGCGCGGTCTGGGACGAGGCCGAAAACCGGCTGCACGCCCAGAAGGCGCTGCTGGTGTGGCTGCTGGAGCGGTCGCGATGACCCCGCGCCGCCGACGATGCAGTGGGGGCACGCCCCCACAAGTGGGAGGTACCCCCACCCGCTTGCGGGGGACGAAGCGATGAGGAGGAGCGGCGCAGTGACCCACAGCGGCTCGAAGACCACGCCCGAGACCACCCGGGCCGGGCGCCAAGACCGCATCGTGGCGATCCTGTCGTCGGCGTCGATCAGCAGCCAAAGCGAACTTGCGGCCCGGCTGGCCGACGACGGCATCGACGTCACCCAGGCCACGCTGTCCCGCGACCTCGAGGAGCTGGGCGCGGTGAAGCTGCGCGGCGCTGACGGCGGCGTCGGGGTCTACATCGTTCCCGAGGACGGCAGCCCGGTGCGCGGCGTATCGGGCGGGACCGCGCGGCTGTCCCGGCTGCTGAGCGAGCTGCTGGTGTCGGCGGACGCCAGCGCCAACCTCGCGGTGCTGCGCACCCCGCCCGGCGGCGCTAACTATTTGGCCAGCGCAATCGATCGCGCGGCGTTACCGTACGTCGTCGGCACCATCGCCGGCGACGACACCGTCTTCGTGGCCGCCCGCGAGCCGATGAGCGGCGCCGAGCTGGCCAGCACCCTGGAAAGCCTCAAATAAAGGAGATTGGTTCATGTCAGAACGCGTCATCCTGGCGTATTCCGGCGGTCTGGACACCTCGGTGGCGATCAGTTGGATCGGCAAGGAGACCGGCCGCGAGGTCGTGGCGGTGGCAATCGACCTCGGCCAGGGCGGCGAGGACATGGAGGTGGTGCGCCAGCGGGCCCTGGACTGCGGCGCCGTGGAGGCGGTCGTCGTCGATGCCCGCGACGAGTTCGCCGAGGGCTATTGCCTGCCGACCGTGCTGAACAACGCGCTGTACATGGACCGCTACCCGCTGGTGTCGGCGATCAGCCGGCCGCTGATCGTCAAGCATCTGGTCGCGGCCGCGCGCGAGCACGGCGGCGGCATCGTCGCGCACGGCTGCACCGGCAAGGGCAATGACCAGGTCCGCTTCGAGGTCGGATTCGCTTCACTGGCACCGGATCTGGAGGTGCTGGCGCCGGTCCGCGACTATGCCTGGACGCGAGAAAAGGCCATCGCGTTCGCCGAGGAGAACGCGATCCCGATCAACGTCACCAAACGATCGCCGTTCTCGATCGACCAGAACGTGTGGGGTCGCGCGGTGGAAACCGGCTTCCTGGAACACCTGTGGAATGCCCCCACCAAGGACATCTACGCCTACACCGAAGACCCCACCCTGAACTGGAGCACGCCCGACGAGGTGATCGTCGGGTTCGAGCGCGGTGTGCCCGTCACGATCGACGGCAAACCGGTATCGATGCTGCAGGCCATCGAGGAACTCAACGCGCGCGCCGGGGCGCAGGGCGTCGGGCGCCTCGACGTCGTCGAGGACCGGCTGGTGGGGATCAAGAGCCGCGAGATCTACGAGGCGCCGGGGGCGATGGTGCTCATCACCGCGCACACCGAGCTCGAACACGTCACCCTCGAGCGCGAACTGGGCCGGTTCAAACGCCAGACCGACCAGCGCTGGGCCGAGTTGGTGTACGACGGGCTGTGGTATTCGCCGCTGAAGGCCGCCCTGGAGAGTTTCGTCGCCAAGACACAGGAGCATGTGTCGGGTGAGGTGCGAATGGTGTTGCACGGCGGCCACATTGCCGTGAACGGTAGGCGGAGCGCGGAATCCCTGTACGACTTCAATTTGGCCACCTACGACGAGGGCGACAGCTTCGACCAGTCCGCCGCGAAGGGCTTCGTCTACGTGCACGGGTTGTCGTCCAAGCTTTCCGCCCGCCGGGACCTGCGGTGAGCGGCTTTCCGGCGAGCAGACACAGAATCGCACCGACACGCCGGTCAGCGTGCGATTCTGTGTCTGCTCGCGGAGAAAAGTGAGTACTCGCGAGGGATCGCTATGGGGCGGGCGGTTCGCCGAGGGCCCGTCCGACGCGCTGGCCGCGCTCAGCAAGTCCACGCACTTCGACTGGGTGCTGGCGCCCTACGACATCATCGCGTCGCGGGCCCACACCGTGGTTCTGTTCCGGGCCGGGCTGCTCAACGAAGAGCAGCGCGACGGGCTGTTGGCCGGGTTGGACAGCCTCGCCGAGGACGTCGCCGACGGCAGCTTTGGCCCGCTGGTCACCGACGAGGACGTGCACGCCGCGCTGGAGCGCGGCCTGATCGACCGCGTCGGGCCCGACCTGGGCGGCCGGCTGCGCGCGGGGCGGTCGCGCAACGATCAGGTGGCCACCCTGTTCCGGATGTGGCTTCGCGACGCGGTGCGACGGGTCGCCGTCGCAGCGCTCGACGTCGTCGGCGCACTGGCCGCGCAGGCCGCCGCGCACCCGACGGCCATCATGCCCGGCAAGACCCACCTGCAGTCCGCCCAGCCGATTCTGCTGGCCCACCATCTGCTCGCCCACGCCCACCCGTTGCTGCGCGACGTGGACCGGATCGTCGACTTCGACAAGCGCGCGGCGGTCTCCCCGTACGGGTCGGGAGCGCTCGCCGGCTCGTCGCTGGGTCTTGACCCGGAAGCCATCGCCGAGGAGCTGGGTTTTGCCGCCGCCGCCGACAATTCCGTCGACGCCACCGCGGCCCGGGATTTCGCCGCCGAGGCCGCGTTCATCTTCGCGATGATCGGCGTCGACCTGTCCCGGCTGGCCGAGGACATCATCATCTGGAGCTCGACGGAATTCGGCTACGTCACGTTGCACGATTCGTGGTCCACCGGCAGCTCGATCATGCCGCAAAAAAAGAACCCCGACATCGCCGAACTGGCCCGCGGCAAGGCCGGGCGGCTGATCGGAAACCTGGCCGGGTTGCTGGCGACGCTGAAGGCCCAGCCGCTGGCCTACAACCGTGACCTGCAGGAAGACAAGGAGCCGGTGTTCGACGCGGTGGCCCAGCTGGAGCTGCTGCTGCCGGCGATGGCGGGACTGGTGGCCAGCCTGACATTCAACGTCGAGCGGATGGCGGCCCTGGCCCCGGCCGGCTACACGCTGGCCACCGACATCGCGGAATGGTTGGTGCGTCAGGGTCTTCCGTTCCGATCCGCGCACGAGGCCGCGGGGGCCGCCGTGCGCGCCGCCGAGGAGCGCGGCGTCGGCCTCGACGAGCTCACCGACGACGAGCTGGCCGCCATCAGCCCCGAGCTGACGCCGCAGGTCCGCGAGGTGCTGTCGATCGAGGGCTCGGTGTCGTCGCGTGATGCCAGGGGCGGCACCGCGCCGACCCGGGTCGCCGAGCAGCTCGATGCTGTCCTGATCAGCGCTGCGGAGCTCAGGGGCCGGTTGCACAGCGACGGATGAGGGGACTTTGGTTTTTGTGCCGGGCAGTCTCAGGCAGGCTAAACTTGCAGCTTGAAGCGATCCGGGCGAACCTTTCGACCCAGAACTTCGTTACCAAGGGATGGGACCGATGAGCGTCATCGCCGGTGTATTCGGTGCATTGCCGCCCTACCGCTATTCCCAGCGAGAGCTCACCGACTTTTTCGTTAGCATTCCCGATTTCCGGGACTATGAAGACATCGTTCGGCAACTGCACGCCAGCGCCAAGGTCAACAGTCGCCACCTGGTTCTTCCGCTGGAGCGGTATCCGACGCTGACCGACTTCGGCTTAGCGAATCGGATTTTCATCGAGAAAGCCGTGGATCTTGGCTGTGAGGCACTCTCGGGCGCGCTTGACGAGGCCGGCCTGCAACCTCAGGACCTCGACGTGCTCGTCACGACGACGGTCACCGGTCTCGCGGTCCCGTCGTTGGACGCCCGGATCGCCGGGCGGCTCGGGCTGCGTGACGATGTGCGACGGGTCCCGCTGTTCGGGCTGGGCTGCGTGGCCGGGGCGGCGGGGGTGGCGCGCCTGCACGACTACCTGCGCGGTGCGGTGGACGGCGTCGCGGCCCTGGTCTCGGTCGAGCTTTGCTCGCTCACCTACCCGGGTTACAAGCCGTCGCTGGCCGGCCTGGTCGGCAGCGCGCTGTTCGCCGACGGAGCCGCGGCGGTGGTGGCCGTCGGCGCGCGCCGCGCCGAACGGGTCGGCGCAAGCGGGCCCGGCATCCTCGATTCGCGCAGCCATCTCTATCCCGACTCGCTGCGCACCATGGGCTATGACGTCGGCGCCGCCGGGTTCGAGCTCGTGCTGTCGCGGGAGCTGGCCAGCATTGTCCAGCAGCACCTGGGCGATGACGTCACGGCCTTTCTGGCCGCGCACGGCCTGACCTCCGCGGACATCGGTGCCTGGGTTACGCACCCCGGCGGTCCCAAGGTCATCGAGGCGATCACCGACACTCTCGGGCTGCCGCCGGAGGCCCTGGAACTGACCTGGCGTTCGCTCGGCGAGATCGGCAATCTTTCGTCGGCTTCGGTTTTGCACGTGCTGCGCGACACCATCGCCAAACCGCCACCCAGCGAGAGCCCCGGGCTGATGATCGCGATGGGTCCAGGATTCTGCTCCGAGCTCGTGTTGCTGCGGTGGCACTGATTCGCCGTGCCCGTGGACTTGGTGTCGTTGGTTCGGGCGCTGAGGAAAGGCGCGGTCGGTGATGGCCGGGGCGGATGACCCCGATCGGTCGGGTCGTATGAACAGCACCCAGGAAGAGCTCGTCACTGCCCTTCGAAAATCATTGAAGGAAAACGAGCGGCTGAAGCGAGAGAACCGCCAGTACCTTGCCTTGGCCACCGAGCCGGTGGCGGTGGTGGGGATGGCCTGCCGGTATCCGGGCGGGGTGGAATCGCCCGACGGCTTGTGGGAAATGGTGGTCGAGGGCCGCGATGTGGTGTCGGAGTTTCCCACAAACCGGGGCTGGGCTTTGGCGGGATTGTTTGACCCGAATCCCGACGCGGTGGGCAAGTCGTACACCCGAGGCGGCGGGTTTTTGGCGGATGTGGCCGATTTCGATGCCGCGTTCTTCGGGATCGCACCCAGCGAGGCGCTGACGATGGATCCGCAGCAGCGCTTGTTGCTGGAGGTGTCGTGGGAGGCCTTGGAGCGGGCCGGGATCGATCCTTTTGCGTTGCGGGGTTCGGCGACGGGCGTGTTCACCGGGGTGTTTCACGGTTCCTATGGCGGTCAGGGGCGGATGCCGGGAGACCTGGAAGGGTATGGGCTGCGCGGTTCTACCCTGAGCGTGGCGTCCGGCCGGGTGGCGTATGCGTTGGGCTTGGAAGGCCCCGCGGTCTCGGTGGATACGGCGTGTTCGTCGTCGTTGGTGGCGATGCATCTGGCCGCGCAGTCGCTGCGGTCCGGTGAGTGCGATCTCGCGCTGTCCGGCGGCGTGACGGTGATGGCCACGCCGGCGATGTTCGTCGAATTCAGTCGGCAGCGGGCGGTGTCCGCCGACGGCCGGTGCAAGGCATACGCCGGGGCCGCCGACGGAACCGGGTTTTCCGAGGGCGTGGGTGTGCTGGCGCTGGAGCGGTTGGCCGATGCCCGCCGGTCGGGGCATCCGGTGTTGGCGGTGCTGCGGGGGTCCGCGGTGAATCAGGACGGCGCCTCCAACGGACTGGCGACGCCCAACGGGCCGTCGCAGCAGCGGGTGGTCAGGGCGGCGCTGGCCAATGCGCGGCTGAGCGCGGCCGATGTCGACATAGTGGAGGGCCACGGCACGGGGACCACGCTCGGGGATCCGATTGAGGCCCAAGCGCTTTTGGCGACCTATGGGCAAGACCGGCCGGTGGATCGGCCGTTGTGGTTGGGGTCGATCAAATCGAACATGGGGCATACGTCGGCCGCCGCGGGGGTGGCCGGGGTGATCAAGATGGTGCAGGCGATGCGGCATGGCGTGATGCCCAAGACCTTGCACGTGGATGTGCCTACCCCGCATGTGGATTGGTCGGCCGGGGCGGTGTCGTTGCTGACGGAACCGCGGCCGTGGCCGACGCAGGACCGTCCGCGCCGCGCGGGGGTGTCGTCGTTCGGCATCAGCGGCACGAACGCGCACGTGATCTTGGAACAGGCACCCGTGGAGCTGGAAAGCCCCGGGGTGGCCGGCGATTACGCGGTGGTGCCGTGGGTGTTGTCGGCCCGGTCGGCCGACGCGCTGGCGGGCCAGGCGTCGCGGCTGCTGGCGCGCGTACGCGCCGATCCGGCTTTGCGCGTGCTGGATGTGGGGTGGTCGTTGGTTTCGACGCGGTCGTCGTTCGAGCACCGCGCGGTGGTGGTGGGCTCCGATCGCGACCAGTTGGTGGCGGGATTGGCGGGCCTGGCCGCCGGTGAGCCCGGCGCGGGTGTGGCGGTCGGTCGGGTGCAGCCGGTGGGTAAGACCGTGTTTGTGTTCCCCGGCCAGGGCTCGCAATGGGCCGGCATGGGAGCCCAGTTGCTCGATACCACATCGGTATTCGCCGAACACCTGCACCGATGCGACAAGGCACTGGCCGAGCATGTGGAGTGGTCGTTGATCGACGTCATCCGCGCCGCGCCGGGTGCGCCCGGATTGGATCGGGTCGACGTGGTGCAACCGGTGCTGTGGGCGGTGATGGTGTCGCTGGCCGAGTTGTGGCGCTCGGTGGGCGTGGTGCCCGACGCGGTGATCGGGCATTCGCAGGGTGAGATCGCCGCGGCCTATGTGGCGGGGGCGCTGTCGCTGGAAGATGCCGCCCGGGTGGTGGCGCTGCGAAGCCGGTTGCTGGTGCGATTGTCCGGCGCGGGCGGCATGGTGTCGTTGGCGTGCGGGCTGCCGCGGGCCCGGGAATTGGTGGCCGCGTGGGGCGACAGGCTGAATATCGCTGCGGTTAACGGCGTTTCAGCCGTGGCGGTCTCCGGCGACGTGGACGCGCTGGCGGAGCTGATGCGACGGTGTGAGACCGAAGGCGTTCGGGCCCGCAAGATCGATGTCGACTACGCGTCCCACTCCGCGCAGGTCGACGCGATCCGCGAACCGCTCGCCGAGGCGCTGGCCGGAATCGAGCCGCGCCCTTCGTCGGTCGCCTTCTTCTCGACGGTGACCGGCGAACTCACGGACACCGCCACGTTGGATGCCGACTACTGGTACCGAAGCATCCGGCAGACGGTGCAATTCGAGCAGGCGGTGCGTGGCGCGTGCGACGCCGGCTGTCGGGTTTTCATCGAATCCAGTCCGCATCCGGTGTTGATCGCCGGCATCGAAGAGACCCTGGCCGATCGCGATACCGCCGACGACTCGATCGTCATTCCGTCATTGGGCCGCGATGACGGCGGGCTCCAACGATTCTGGCTGTCGGCGGGGCAGGCGAACGTGGCCGGGGTAGGCGTGAACTGGCGCGGCGGCGTTCGCCGGCCTGGGTGCGCAACGGGTGGAGTTGCCGACGTATGCCTTTCAGCGGCGGCGGTTTTGGTTGCCGGGTGAGGCGGTCGGGTCCGGGGATGTGGGCGGTTTGGGCTTGGTGGGCGCCGAGCACGGATTGTTGGGGGCGGTGGTCGGGCGGCCCGATTCGGGTGGGGTGGTGTTGACGGGCCGGTTATCGACGGCCGCCCAGCCGTGGCTGGCCGATCATGCGGTGGCGGGGTCGGTGTTGTTCCCGGGGGCGGGGTTCGTCGAGTTGGTGTTGCGGGCCGGCGATGAGGTCGGCTGTTCGGTCATCGAGGAGTTGACGTTGTCGGCTCCGTTGGTGTTGCCGGCGGCACGCGAAGTGCGGGTGCAGGTGGTGGTGGGTGCCGCCGACTCGGGGCGACGCGCGGTCTCGGTGTATTCGTCTGGTGTTGAGTCGGATTCGGCCTGGGTGTTGCATGCCGAGGGCGAGCTGAGCACGGCCTCGATGGAGCCACCCGCCGATCTGTCGGTGTGGCCGCCGGTGGCGGCGACGGCGGTGGATACGGCCGGCGGCTACGAGCGGTTGGCCGCCCGGGGTTACGAGTATGGTCCGGCGTTTCGGGGTCTGCAGGCGGTATGGCGCCGGGGGAACGAGATCTTCGCCGAAGTCGCTGTGCCGCAGGCCGTTGGCGCGCAGGTCGGCGGGTTCGGGATACACCCGCTGCTGCTGGATTCCGCGTTGCATGCGCTGGGGATTGACGACGAGCGGACCCAGACGGTGTTGCCGTTTTCCTGGCAGGGGGTGTCGCTGCACGCCGCCGGTGCCACGCGGGCGCGGGTCCGCATCGCACCGGCCGGCGCTGGGGCGGTGTCGGTGGAGATGGCCGATGCGGCGGGGCTCCCGGTGTTGTCGGTGCGGTCGTTAGCCATGCGTCCGGTATCGGCCGGGCAGCTGGCGGCCGCGGCGGCTCCCGCGGCCCATGCCGAGGGATTGTTGGCGGTGACGTGGTCTCCGGTAAGCCTGGGGGACAACGGCATTAACGATGGTCTGGTCGTCTTCGAGCTGGGAGCTGCTGGGCCGGACGTGCTGGAGTCGGTGCGTGCGGCCACGCATGAGGTGTTGGACGTGTTGCAATCGTGGCTCGGTGGCGATGGGCGTGGGGTGTTGGCGGTGCTCACCCGCGGGGCCGTTGCGCTTGCCGGCGAGGAGGTCTCCGATCTGGCCGGCGCGGCGGTGTGGGGATTGGTGCGATCGGCGCAGGCCGAGCATCCCGGCCGAGTAGTCCTCGTCGATTCCGATGGCTCGGTGGAGGTGGGTGAGGCAATCGGCTGCGACGAACCGCAACTGGTTATTCGCGGGGGCGTCGTGTATGCGGCGCGGCTGGCGCCGGTCGACCGGGGCTCGGTGCTTACCTTGCCGTCCGGGGGATGGCGGTTGGATGCGGGTAGCCGGGGCACGTTGGAGGACTTGGTGGTCAGCACGTGCCCGCGGGTGGGGCTGGCTGCCGGGCAGGTGCGGGTGGCGGTGGCCGCGGTGGGGGTTAATTTCCGGGATGTGTTGGTGGCGCTGGGCATGTATCCCGGGGGCGGCCAATTGGGGGCCGAGGGTGCCGGGCTGGTTGTCGAGGTCGGTGCGGGTGTGGCCGGGTTAGCCGTCGGCGACGCGGTGATGGGGTTGTTGGGGGTGGTCGGTTCGGAAGCGGTGGTGGACGAGCGGTTGGTGGTACGGGTGCCGGGCGACTGGTCGTTGGTCCAGGCCGCGGGTGTGCCGGTGGTGTTTTTGACGGCGCTGTATGGGTTGTCGACGCTGGCAGGAGTGCGCGCCGGTCAGCGGGTGCTGGTCCATGCCGCCGCGGGTGGGGTGGGGATGGCCGCGGTGCAGTTGGCGCGGTATTGGGGTGCGGAGGTTTTCGTCACCGCGAGTCGCGGTAAGTGGGACACGTTGCGGGCGATGGGGTTTGACGACCAGCATATCGGTGATTCGCGCACGTTGGAGTTTGAGGGGAAGTTTCTGGCTGCCACCGGGGGGGCCGGGGTGGACGTTGTGCTCAACTCGCTGGCCGGTGAGTTCACCGATGCGTCGTTGCGGTTGTTGGTTCGCGGTGGGCGTTTTATCGAGATGGGCAAGACCGACTTGCGCGATCCGCAGCTGATTGCCGAACGTTATGCGGGGGTGCAGTATCGGGCGTTCGATCTGATGGAGGCGGGCCCGGACCATATCGCGGCGATGCTGAGCGAATTGATGGGGTTGTTTGCCGCTGGCGCGTTGGTGCCATTGCCGGTCAAGGCTTTTGACGTCCGGCGTGCGGCGGCAGCTTACCGGTTTGTCAGCCAGGCCCGCCATATCGGCAAGGTGGTGCTCAGCCTGCCTGACGCGCCCGGTGTGCTGGCTGGGGGCACGGCGTTGATCACCGGCGGGACCGGCATGGCGGGTTCGGTGCTGGCTCGTCATCTGGTTGACCGCTATGGGGTGGCCCATGTGATGTTGGTCAGTCGCAGCGGTGAGCGGGCCGACGGCGTCGCGGAGTTGGTTGCCGAATTGAGAGACGCGGGGGCGTTGGTATCGGTGGTCGCCTGTGATGTGGCCGACCGCGACGCTGTGGCGGCGATGCTCGAACGGCTGCCGGCGCAATACCCGTTGCGGGGGGTGTTTCACGCCGCCGGGGTGCTCGACGATGGGTTGATCTCGTCGCTGACCCCGGATCGGGTGGATGCGGTGTTGCGCGCCAAGGTCGACGGGGCCTGGAACCTGCATGAGCTGACCAAGGATCTGGATTTGTCGGCGTTCGTGATGTTTTCGTCGATGGCCGGAATCGTCGGCACCCCGGGACAAGCGAATTACGCGGCAGCGAACAGTTTCCTTGACGGGCTGGCCGCATACCGGCGCGCACATGGGCTGGCCGGGTTGTCGGTCGCGTGGGGACTATGGGAACAAACGTCGGCGATGACGGCGCACCTGGGTGATCGAGACAGAGCCCGAATGAGCCGGATCGGACTGGCCTCCCTATCGACCGAGCAGGCACTGCAGTCGTTCGATGCCGCCATGCTGGCTGACCGTCCCGTCGTGGTGGCCGCCCGGGTGGATCGAGTCGCTCTATCCGACAACGCTGCTGGGCTGCCTCCGCTGCTGCGCGAATTGGCTGCCCGCCCAACCCGCCGCACCGTCACCGACTCTGATATCACCGCGTCGACGACCGGGTTCACCGCACGCCTGCACGGACTGAGCCCCGATGCGCGGCAGCGCGAATTGGTCGACCTGGTCTGCGGTAACGCCGCCACCGTGTTGGGGCTGCCCAGCACCGCAGATGTCAAGGTCGGGCACACATTCCAAGACCTCGGCTTTGATTCGCTAACCGCCGTCGAACTTCGCAACCGGCTCAAAACGGCGACCGGCCTGACCCTTTCGCCCACCCTGATTTTCGACTATCCCACTCCGGTCGTCCTCGCCGGACATCTCGACGCCCAGCTGAGCACCACTGATCGACCCAGCCCAATGGCCCGTTTCAACGACATCGTCCGCGAACTGCAGGCATTGCTCGACCAATCCGACTGGAAACCCGACGACAAAGCACGGCTGGGCGGGCGCATCCAGGGCGTGCTCAGCAGCATCACCCCTGCCGATCGCCCGGACTCCGAGCAGCTCGACGACGACCTCCGCGCCGCCACCGAAAGCGAACTGTTCGCCATCCTCGACGAAGAACTCGGCCACTGATACCCCACGGGAGCAACAATTTCGGGCACCGCGAAACACGTCGACTACCTCAAACGCCTGACCGCAGATCTCCGGCGGGCCCGCCGGCGCCTATCCGAGCTGGAAGGCAAGCTGTCCGAGCCGGTAGCGGTGGTGGGGATGGCCTGCCGCTATCCGGGTGGGGTGGATTCGCCAGAGGCGTTGTGGGAGTTGGTGGTTGAGGGCCGCGACACGGTGTCGGATTTTCCGGCCGATCGCGGCTGGGACAACGACGGGTTGTTCGACCCGGACCCCGACGCTCGCGGAAAGATGTACACACGTCGAGGCAGCTTCTTGCACAACGCCCCCGACTTCGACGCCGGATTCTTCGGCATCGGGCCCAACGAGGCCCTGGCCATGGACCCACAGCAACGACTGATGCTCGAGGTGTCATGGGAGGCGTTGGAGCGCACCGGGATTGACCCTTTCACGTTACGTGGCTCGGCGACCGGGGTGTTCGCCGGGGTCATCCACGCCAGTTACGGCGGTGAGGTAAAAGGCGAGCTGGAGGGGTACGGCTTGACGGGCTCGACGTTGAGTGTGGCGTCGGGCCGGGTGGCGTACGCGTTGGGGCTGGAAGGCCCGGCGGTGTCGGTGGATACGGCGTGTTCGTCGTCATTGGTGGCGATGCATTTGGCGGCGCAGTCATTGCGCTCGGGGGAGTGTGATCTGGCGCTGGCCGGCGGGGGAACGGTCATGGCCACGCCGGCGGGATTCGTCGAGTTCAGCCGGCAACGGGCACTGGCCCCCGACGGCCGTTGCAAAGTGTATGCCGGCGCCGCCGACGGTACCGCGTGGTCGGAAGGCGCGGGGATGCTGGTGTTGGAGCGGCTGGCCGATGCGCGCCGGTTGGGGCATCCGGTGTTGGCGGTGCTGCGCGGTTCGGCGGTGAATCAGGACGGCGCGTCCAACGGTTTGACCGCGCCGAATGGTCCGTCGCAGCAGCGAGTGATTCGGGCGGCGCTGGCCAACGCCGGGTTGAGTCCGGCCGACGTGGACGTGGTCGAGGGGCATGGAACCGGGACCGTATTAGGCGATCCAATTGAGGCCCAAGCGCTTTTGGCGACTTATGGGCAGGATCGGCCGGTCGATCGGCCGTTGTGGCTAGGGTCGATCAAATCCAATATCGGTCATACATCGGCCGGCGCTGGGGTGGCCGGGGTGATCAAGATGGTGCAGGCAATGCGGCATGGGCTCATGCCGAAGACGTTGCACGTGGATGTGCCTACGCCACACGTGGATTGGTCTGCGGGCGCGGTTTCGGTTTTGACCGAGTCGCGGCGATGGCCGGCGCAGGACCGGCCGCGCCGGGCGGGCGTGTCGTCGTTCGGGATAAGTGGGACGAACGCGCATGTGATCGTAGAGGAGCCTCCCGCGGAACCGGAAACCCATGCGGTTGAACGCATTGACATCAGGCCGGTGGTGCCGTGGGTGGTCTCCGGTCGTTCGGAGAGTGCGTTAGCCGGTCAGGCGTCGCGGTTGTTGGCGCACGTGCGTGCCGATGCCGGTTTGGACGTGGTGGACGTGGGGTGGTCGTTGGCCACCACGCGGTCGGTGTTTGAACATCGCGCGGTGCTGGTGGGCAGCGATCGGGATGCCCTGATTGATGGGTTGTCTGGGTTGGTGTCCGGGGAGCCGGGTCCGGCCGTGGTGGTGGGCCGTGCCCGGTCGTTGGGTAAAACGGTGTTTGTGTTTCCCGGCCAGGGATCGCAGTGGTTGGGGATGGGTGCGTCGTTGTACGGACGCTTTTCTGTGTTCGCCCAGGTTTTTGACGAGGCCGCCGACGCGCTGGATGCGCATTTGCGGTTGCCGTTGCGCCAGGTGATGTGGGGCGCCGACGCGGAGTCGTTGCAGAGCACGGAGTTCGCCCAGCCGGCGTTGTTTGCCCTCGAGGTCGCGTTGGCGGCGTTGTGGAAGTCCTGGGGCGTGGCGCCCGACGTGGTGATGGGTCATTCGGTGGGCGAGCTCGCCGCCGCGCATGTGGCCGGCGTTCTGTCGCTGGCGGACGCGGCGCGTGTGGTCGCGGCGCGGGGTCGCTTGATGGCGCGGTTGCCCGCCGGTGGGGTGATGGTGGCTGTGGCGGCCAGTGAGACCGAGGTGGCGCCAATGCTGGCCGAGCGTGTGAGCATTGCGGCGGTCAATGGCCCGAACTCAGTGGTGGTTTCGGGCGAGCAGGCCGCGGTGGATGCCGTGGTGGATCAGCTGGCGAAGCGCGGTCGGCGAGTGCATCGGCTGGCCGTCTCGCACGCGTTTCACTCCTCGCTAATCGAGCCCATGATCGAAGACTTCTCCGCGGTAGTGGCCGACGTGTCGCCTGCTGAGCCGCGGATCATATTGGTGTCCAACGTGACTGGACAACCGGCCGGACCCGGGTACGGATCTGCGGCGTATTGGGTTGAGCACGTGCGCGAGCCGGTGCGCTTTGTCGATGGCGTGCGGTTGGCCGAGTCCTTGGGGGCCGGGGTATTCGTGGAAGTCGGCCCGGGAGCGGCGTTGACGGCGTCGGTGGCACAGTCGTTGACCACCGACCAGGCAATTTCGGTGGTGACCATAGCTAAGGACCGTCCCGAAATCGACTCGTTGTTGATGGCGGCCGGATCCCTGTTCGCCGCCGGTGGGGGAGTGAACTGGGCCGCGGCGTTTGCCGGCCTGGGTGGCCAACGGGTGGACCTGCCGACGTATGCGTTTCAGCGGCGCCGGTTTTGGTTGCCGGCCGAGTTGGTGGGGTCGGGGGATGTGGGCGGTTTGGGCTTGGTGGGGGCCGAGCATGGATTGTTGGGTGCGGTGGTGGAGTGGCCCGATTCGGATGGGGTGGTGTTGACGGGCCGGTTATCGACGGCCGCCCAGCCATGGTTGGCCGATCATGCGGTGGCCGGGACGGTGCTGTTCCCGGGCGCCGGGTTCGTGGAACTGGTCTTGCGGGCCGGCGATGAGGTCGGCTGCTCGGTGATCGAGGAGTTGACGTTGTCGGCTCCCTTGGTGTTACCGGCGGCCGGCGGGGTGCGCGTGCAGGTGGTGGTGGGTGCCGCGGAAGATTCGGGCCGGCGGGCGGTGTCGGTGTATTCGTCTGGTGTTCTACCGGATTCGGGTTGGGTGTTGCATGCCGAGGGCGAGCTGAGCACGGGTTCGGTGCAGCCGTCCGCGGATTTGATGGTGTGGCCGCCGGTGGGTGCGACGGCGGTGGATGTGGCCGGTGGCTATGAGCGGTTGGCCGGGCGCGGTTATGGGTATGGTCCGGCGTTTCGGGGTTTGCAGGCGATGTGGCGGCGCGGGTCTGAGGTTTTCGCCGAAGTCGCTGTGCCGCAGGCCGTTGGCGCGCAGGTCGGCGGGTTCGGGATACACCCGCTGCTGCTGGATTCCGCGTTGCATGCGCTGGGGATAGACGGCGAGCAGGCCCAGACCTTGTTGCCGTTTTCCTGGCAGGGGGTGTCGTTGCACGCGGCCGGCGCCTCGCGGGCGCGGGTCTGTATCGTGCCGGCTGGCGCCGGGGCGGTGTCGGTGGAGATGGCCGACGCGACGGGGTTGCCCGTGTTGTCGGTTCGGTCGTTGGTCATGCGTCCGGTATCGGCCGAGCAGTTGTCGGCGGCCGTGGCCCGTCCCGTCGGCGGGAACCTCTTCCAGGTAGCTTGGTCGCCAATACCGCGGCAGCACAATGGTATTGGTGATACTGGGGTGGTGTGGGAGTTGAGCACCCAGAACGGCAGCGGTGTGCCGGGCTCGGTGCGCGCGGCCGTGCACGAGGTGCTGGGTGTGCTGCAGTCCTGGTTGACCGGTGACAGGTCGGGCGTGCTGGTAGTGGCGACACACGGGGCGGTGGGATTGGCCGATGGGGACGTCACGGATCCAGCCGCCGCGGCGGCGTGGGGGTTGGTGCGTTCGGCACAGGCCGAGCATCCGGGTCGAGTGCTGTTGTTGGATTCGGACGGCTCGGTAGCCGCGGAGACCTTAACCGGTTGTGGCGAGCCGCAATTGGTCGTGCGGGCTGGCGTCGTGTACGCGGCGCGGTTGGTTCCGGCATCCACAAGTTCCACGTTGGAGTTGCCGCCGGGGGAGTGGCGGTTGGCCGCGGGCGACGCGGGGACGCTCGAGGATTTGATCGTGCAACCGTGCCCCCGGGTGGAACTGGCCGCCGGGCAGGTGCGGGTGGCGGTGGCCGCGGTGGGGGTTAATTTCCGGGATGTGTTGGTGGCGCTGGGCATGTATCCCGGCGTGGCGGAGTTGGGCGCGGAGGGTGCCGGGCTGGTTGTTGAGGTCGGTCCGGGTGTGACCGGGTTAGCCGTCGGCGACGCGGTGATGGGGTTGTTGGGGGTGGTCGGTTCGGAAGCGGTGGTGGACGAGCGGTTGGTGGTACGGGTGCCGGGCGACTGGTCGTTGGTCCAGGCCGCGGGTGTGCCGGTGGTGTTTTTGACGGCGCTGTATGGGTTGTCGACGCTGGCAGGAGTGCGCGCCGGTCAGCGGGTGCTGGTCCATGCCGCCGCGGGTGGGGTGGGGATGGCCGCGGTGCAGTTGGCGCGGTATTGGGGTGCGGAGGTTTTCGTCACCGCGAGTCGCGGTAAGTGGGACACGTTGCGGGCAATGGGGTTTGACGACCAGCATATCGGTGATTCGCGCACGTTGGAGTTTGAGGGGAAGTTTCTGGCTGCCACCGGGGGGGCCGGGGTGGACGTTGTGCTCAACTCGCTGGCCGGTGAGTTCACCGATGCGTCGTTGCGGTTGTTGGTTCGTGGCGGGCGTTTTATCGAGATGGGCAAGACCGACTTGCGCGATCCGCAGCTGATTGCCGAACGTTATGCGGGGGTGCAGTATCGGGCGTTCGATCTGATGGAGGCGGGCCCGGACCATATCGCGGCGATGCTGAGCGAATTGATGGGGTTGTTTGCCGCTGGCGCGTTGGTGCCATTGCCGGTCAAGGCTTTTGACGTCCGGCGTGCGGCGGCAGCTTACCGGTTTGTCAGCCAGGCCCGCCATATCGGCAAGGTGGTGCTCAGCCTGCCTGACGCGCCCGGTGTGCTGGCTGGGGGCACGGCGTTGATCACCGGCGGGACCGGCATGGCGGGTTCGGTGCTGGCTCGTCATCTGGTTGACCGCTACGGGGTGGCCCATGTGATGTTGGTCAGTCGCAGCGGTGAGCGGGCCGACGGCGTCGCGGAGTTGGTTGCCGAATTGAGAGACGCGGGGGCCTTGGTATCGGTGGTCGCCTGTGATGTGGCCGACCGCGACGCTGTGGCGGCGATGCTCGAACGGCTGCCGGCGCAATACCCGTTGCGGGGGGTGTTTCACGCCGCCGGGGTGCTCGATGATGGGTTGATCTCCTCGTTGACCCCGGATCGGGTGGATGCGGTGTTGCGCGCCAAGGTCGATGGGGCCTGGAACCTGCATGAGCTGACAAAGAATCTGGATTTGTCGGCGTTCGTGATGTTTTCGTCGATGGCCGGAATCCTGGGGGCGCCGGGACAAGGTAACTACGCGGCGGCCAATAGTTTCCTCGATGGGTTGGCCGCTTACCGGCGCGCACATGGGCTGGCCGGGTTGTCGGTCGCGTGGGGACTGTGGGAACAAGCCAGCGCCATGACAAGTCATCTCGGTGACAGCGACCGGGCCCGCATGAGTCGAGCCGGGCTGGCACCCTTGTCCAGCCAAAAGGCGTTAGCGCTTTTCGATGACGCGATGCTCGCTGATCGCTCGGTGCTGGTGGCCGCCCGACTGGACACCGCGGCGCTGCCCGGCGACGGTGCGCTGTTGCCGCCCATCCTCCGCGAATTGGCAGTCCGCCCGACGCGGCGCGTGGTCGCGGACACCGGCACCGCGGCATCGACGTCGGGTCTGCGCGCACGAGTGCAGGGAATGACCGGAGAGCAGCGACACCGCGAGCTCGTCGACTTGATCTGCAACAATGCCGCGACCGTGCTCGGCCACAGCACAGCAGACGTCAACGCCGAGCAAGCTTTTCAAGATCTCGGGTTCGACTCGCTGACCGCGGTGGAACTGCGGAACCGGCTTAAAACCGCGACCGGACTTACCCTTTCGCCCACCCTGATTTTCGACTACCCAACGCCCGCGGCGCTGGCCGAGCACCTCGAAGCCCAACTGGCCACGACGACCACCAATGATCTGCCCGATCGCATGGCACGCTTCAACGACATCGCCCGCGAACTGCAAACGCTGATCGATCAACCCGGCTGGGACCCCGACGACAAAAGGATCCTGACCGCCCGGATCCAAGACCCTGCTTTCCACCCTGAGCGCCCCCCACCCGGAACCTCATCCCGATCTTTATGACGACGACATCAACACGGCCACCGAAAGCCAACTCTTCGCCATCCTCGATGAAGAAGTCGGGCCCTGACGTGCAGGAGCGCGTGCAACCGGCGGACGTAGCGATCATTGGGCTCGCCTGTAGATTCCCCGCGGCCGCCAACCCCGGGGACTTCTGGCGCGTGGTCCGTGATGGACTCGAAGTCACCGGGCCACCACCCGGTAACCAGACCCAGGCAATTCAACCGCGAGAAGGGGTGCTAGACGCCGTCGCTGAGTTCGATGCCGACTTCTTCAACATATCGCCGCGCGAGGCCCGCGCGATGGACCCCCGGCAGCGACTCGCGCTGGAACTGACTTGGGAACTGCTCGAAGACGCGTTCGTCGTGCCGGAGGCGCTACGTGGAAAACAGGTCGCAGTTTGCCTGGGCGCGATGACCGACGACTACGCGGTGCTGACGCTGACCGACACCGCCGAGAACCTCGATCATCACTCATTTGCCGGAGTCACCCGAGCAATGATTGCGAACCGGATCTCGTATGCCTTCGGGCTGTGCGGGTCCAGTTTGACCGTCGACTCCGGACAATCTTCGTCGCTAGTAGCAGTGCACGTTGCGTGCGAAAGTCTCCGCACTGGCGAGTCGGCGCTGGCGATAGCCGGCGGCGTTCACCTGAATCTGGCGAGCGAGACAGCATTGCTGGAAAAAGAATTCGGTGCGGTGTCGACGTCAGGTCACACCTATGCGTTCGACGGACGCGCCGACGGTTACGTGCGGAGCGAAGGCGGCGGCCTCGTGCTACTGAAACCGTTACGCGCCGCCCTGGACGACGGAAACCGCATCCGCGCCATCATTCGCGGCAGCGCGGTCGGCAACGCCGGGCACGGCGCCACCGCGCAGACCGCGCCCTCTGTTTCCGGGCAAGCCGACGTCATCCGGCGTGCCCTGTCCAGGGCGGGCCTGGATGCCGGCCAGGTCCAGTACATCGAGGCCCACGGCACTGGCACCGAAATCGGTGACTCGGTGGAGGCGAGGGCACTGGGGGAGGTGTTCGCCGAGCGTCGGCACCGCCCGGTGAACCTCGGATCGGTGAAGACCAACATCGGTCACGCCGGAAGCGCGGCAGGAATCGCGGGGTTGCTAAAGACCGTGCTGGCGATCGAAAACGCGGTGATTCCACCAAGTCTCAACTATGCGAATCCGAGTCCCGGTATCGATCTGGAAGGCCTTGGTCTGCACGTCAACACCACGCTAACCCCCTGGCCGGCGGGGGATGGGCCGCGGCGGGCGGGGGTGTCGTCGTTCGGAATGGGCGGGACAAATGCGCACGTGGTGGTCGAGGAGCCGCCCGCGCAACCGAAAGGCACTGTGGCTGAACGTGATAGTTCGCCCATGGCATGGGTGCTGTCGGGTCGCTCGCAGCGGGCACTGGCGAATCAGGCTGCGAGGCTGCGGGCTCACGTGGCCGATGATGAGGGGCTGAGCGTCTGTGATGTGGGGTGGTCGTTGGCGACGACGCGGTCCGTGTTCGAGCATCGGGCGGTGCTGGTGGGAGGCGACCGCGAAGCCCTGCTGGCGGGGTTGGCCGGATTGGCTTCCGGGGAGCCGGGTCCCAACGTAACGGTGGGAAGGGCACGCCCGGTGGGCAAGACGGTGTTTGTGTTTCCCGGCCAAGGCGCGCAGTGGCAGGGAATGGGGGCGCAGATGTACGGCCGGTTTCCGGTGTTTGCGCGGGCTTTCGATGAGGCCGCAGGGGCGCTCGGTGGCAATCTGCGATTGGGCTTGCGCGACGTGATGTGGGGCAGTGACGCAAAGCACGCAAAGTTGTTGGACAACACTGAGTTTGCTCAGCCTGCACTATTTGCCATCGAAGTGGCGTTGGCCGCGCTACTGCAGCACTGGGGCGTGGTCCCGGATGTGGTGATGGGTCATTCGGTGGGCGAGATCACCGCGGCCCATGTGGCAGGGGTGTTGTCGCTGGCCGATGCGGCCAAGGTGGTGGCATGGCGGGGTCGGTTGATGGCCGGGTTGCCCGCCGGCGGAGCGATGGTGGCGGTGGCCGCGGGTGAGGCCGAGGTGGCGCCGTTGCTGACCGACGGGGTAGCGATCGCTGCGCTCAACGGCCCGAATGCGGTGGTGATCTCGGGTGCCGAGGCGCAGGTCACCGCTATCGCCGACGGCTTGGCGCAGCGGGGCAGGCAGGTGCATCGGTTGGCCGTCTCACATGCGTTTCATTCACCGCTGATGGAGCCTATGATCGACGACTTCTCCGCCGTGGTGGCCGAGATCTCACCGGCTGAGCCGCGAATTAGCCTGGTGTCCAACGTGTCTGGCCAGCTGGCGGGTCGCGGGTATGGGTCGGCAGAATACTGGGTTGAGCATGTGCGCCGTCCGGTGCGTTTTGTCGACGGGGTGCAAGCCGCCGAGGCGCTGGGGGCCGAGTTGTTTGTCGAGGTGGGTCCCGGTGGTCTCGCCGCCGCGGTGGAGCAGTCCCTGACAGCCCCTCAGCCGGTGTCGGTTGTCACGATGACCCAAGGCCGCCCGGAAGCAGACTCGCTGCTCACCGCGGCCGGTCACCTATTCACTACCGGCGTGCCGGTCAATTGGGGCGCGGTCCTGGCGGGCCTACCGCCCAGCCAACGGGTTCCATTGCCGACATATGGATTTGCACGCCAACGGTTTTGGCTGGGAGCTGGCGCCTATCCGCCACCCCCGGTTGCGGCTCAGCCTGCTGAATTGGCCCAGCGCATCCGTGAACTAGCCCCCAACGACCAGCGCCGGCAGCTGGTCGAATTGGTGTGCGCGCATGCGGCGGCCGTCCTGGGCCATTCAGACTCCCACGTGCTGGATGCCGAGAGCGCTTTCGAGGACCTTGGGTTTGACTCATTGACCGGGGTGGAACTCCGCAAGCGCCTCAAAACCGACACCGGGCTGGCCTTGCCGCGGACTCTGATATTTGACTATCCCAACCCGACAGCGTTGGCCGATCATCTGCGTCAGCTACTGCTCCATGGCGATCCCGAAGAGTCTGAAGACGAGAAGATTTGGTCTTCGCTGAGAAAGATTCCGCTTCATGAACTTCGACGAACCGGATTGCTCGACACCCTGTTATTGCTGGCCGGCGAATCGGAAAAGTCACTTACTGATTTAACGGTTAGCGACGACATTATCGATTCTTTAAGCCCCGATGCGTTAATCGCGATGGCGCTTAAGCCAGACCCTAAGCGGAACGCTGACGATGACGCGCAATGATGAAACGCGCGCTGGCGGACCCGACTACATCAACATCACCGGGCGCCAGATCCGACATGCGTTGAATAGACCCACTTTCCGTGGCTCGGAATCACCGACAAACCGACATATGTTGAATAGAGCTGACTTTACCCGCCCGACACCACCACTTAAGCTGTTCACCAGGGGAATCCTCGAGTTGTCCAAGAGGGTGGGGGCATGAGCGTTATCGCAGGTGTGTTCGGTGCATTGCCGCCGCATCGTTATAGCCAGAGCGAGATCACCGATCAGTTCGTCCAATTCCCGGGGCTGAAGGACCACGAGGAGATCGTTCGGCGCCTGCACGCCGCCGCGAAGGTCAACAGTCGCCACTTCGTCCTGCCGCTGGAGCACTACCCGTCGCTGACCGACTTCGGCGAGGTCAACGAGATCTTCATCGAAAACGCCGTGGACCTTGGCTGCGAGGCGCTGCTGGGCGCGCTCGACGAGGCGGGCCTGCGACCCCAAGACATCGACATGATCGTCACCACGACCGTCACCGGCGTTGCGGTGCCGTCGCTGGATGCCCGAATCGCCGGACGACTCGGCTTCCGACCGGACGTGCGCCGGCAACCGCTGTTCGGCCTGGGCTGCGTGGGAGGCGCGGCGGGCGTGGCCCTGCTGCACGACTATCTGCGCGGCGCTCCCGACGACGTCGCGGTTCTGATTGCGGTCGAGCTTTGCTCACTCACCCACCCGGCGGTCACACCCACCGTGTCGGGCCTCGTGGGCAGTGCGATGTTCGGCGACGGAGCGGCCGCGGTGGTGGCCGTCGGCGAGCGTCGTGCGGAACAGGTTCGTGCCACCGGACCCGACATTCTCGACTCGCACAGCCGCCTGTATCCCGAATCGCTGCACATCATGGGCTGGAACGTCAGTTCCAACGGGCTCCAGCTGGTGATGTCCCCCGACCTCACGACCTTTATCGACCGATATCTGGCCGACGACGTCAACGGGTTCCTCGCCACACACGGGCTGACCAAAGACGACATCGGCGCGTGGGTCAGCCACCCCGGGGGTCCCAAAGTGATCGACGCGATCACCAAGGCCCTCGAGCTGGACCCGGAGGCACTCGAGTTGACCTGGCGCTCGCTGGGCGAAATCGCCAACCTCTCGTCGGCCTCGGTTCTGCACATCCTGCGTGACACCATCGCCAAGCCGCCGCCCAGCGGAAGCCCCGGGCTGATGCTCGCGATCGGGCCCGGATTCTCCTCCGAATTGGTGCTACTGCGCTGGCACTGAGTCGGTGATCTCGACGGTCAGTCCCGGCCGGGGGGACAGCGCGGCGAAGTTCCTGGCGCGGACGCGCTGAGCGGGCAACCGGAGCTGAGTCCTGGCGACCAGCCGGGCGAGCATGACGGTCATCTCGGTGGTGGCCATAGCCGCTCCAATGCACCGATGCAGGCCCCCGCCGAACGGAAGGAATTCGTGTGGCGCGGGCTTGCGGTAATCCGGGCAACCGGGGTCCCAGCGCGGCGGCCGGAATTCGGTTGGCTCGGGCCATAACTCGGGCAGCCGGTGGGTGACGTACGGGCTGAAGATAATCAACCGGCCCGCCCGGATGCGGTGCCCGTCGAACGACAGGTCACGCATCACCCTGCGGGCGGAGATCACGCCGGGCGGGTATAGCCGAAGCGTCTCGTGGACGACACCGTTGAGATAGGTCAGCGCGTCCAGGTCGCCCGCGGCCGGCGGCCGACCGCCGAGCACGCGATGCACTTCCCCGGCGGCGGTGTCCCACGCCCCCGGCAGCGACAGCAGCGTGTAGATCGCCCACGCCATCGCGCCGCTGGTGGTCTCGTAACCGGCGGTGATGAGCGAAATTACCGAGTCACGAATCTCGTTGTCGCTCAACGTATAACCCTCTTCGCCGCGACCGTTGATCAGCATGGTAAGCATATGGTCGTCGGGCCTGGCCTCGGCACGGGCGTCGGCGATCCGTGCGTCGACGAGGTCGTCGATGCGTTTCCGGGCGGCCATCGCCCGTCGCCAACCCGGTGCCCGGAGAAGCTGCTGCAGCCGCACCACCTGGGGTAGCCGGTGGGTCAGGTCCAGCAGTGGCTGCAGTTGCTCCCCAAGGAAGTCGGAGTGCACGGCGATGCGCTCGCCGAACAGCGACTCGGCCGTGCTGCGCCGCACCGCCACGCGGCACTGCTGGTAGATGTCCAGCCGCTGCCCGGGCCGCCACCCGTCGATGACGGTGTCGATGCTGGCGACCATGGTCTGCACGTACTCCTGGACCTGCCGGTGACGCAGCCCGGGCGCCACCACGCTGCGCCGGCGCCGGTGGTCATCCCCGTCGCTGACGATCAGCGCCGTGGGCCCGTCGACCAGGGCCAGGTTCTGAAACGTCTCCCGCCAGCTGAATGCGTCGGCGTTGGCGAACACGAACTTGTTTGCCTCGGGCCCCAGCAGGTAGGTGTAGCCGTGCCGGCCGACCCCGGAATTGATCACCGGACCCCGTCGCCGATACAGCGCCAGCAGCGCTTCGCCGGGCGGGTAACGCACCGGACGTGACGGCCGTTGCCTCACGGTCCGGCTCCCTCGTCCGGCGAGTCCAGGAACCGCTGAACGGCCTCCGTCAGGATTCGGCCCCCGCGGGTGTTGAGATGAATCCCGTCGATGTGAAACTCCCACCCGTTGCTGCGGGAGATGTCGTCGAAGCTGCGCCGCAGGATCATCTCCCGGACCAGATAGTCGCGGTAGAAAGACGGAAAGGAGAAGCGGGTAAAGGGTTTGGCGGTCTTCGAGCTTTCCAGCTCGTCCCGAAAAGCCTCATAGAACCCGATGTAGTCCGTGCGCTCGCGCGACGAGATCTCCCGGATCGCGCCGTTGTAGGCGGCGTAGAGGTCATTGAGCCGGGACTGGACGGGATCCACCGAATGTGGGTCTTCTCCCACGGGCGCAAGGGAACTCAGCGCGATCCTGGCATCGGTCTCTTGCCGCAACTTCTGCGTGATGAGGCTGAGGTTATCCCGGAATCGCTGCGCGGTGGGCTCGTCTGACAGCCCCTTCCAGAGCCGAATAATCCTGCGGAAGTTGGGAAAGACGCTGGCCAGGATGTCGTTCGTGCCGATCAGGATGATCACCCGGTCGGGCTGTAGCTCGATCACGCGGTGCAGACGCCTGACGATGTTGAACGACAGATCGCCGCCCACCCCCAGGTTGACGAACCGGAACCGGTCGTTCCGCGGTCGGCTCTGCAACTCGGCGATCCAGCCGTAGGTTCCCTTGGACGCGGTGGTGCTGGAGCCGACGCACGCCACGGTTTCGATCGGACCGTAATGCATGATCCGATTATTCGAGAACCTCCGACAGGCCCAGCCAGCGGCTCTCCGTTGCGGTGACCTCGTCTTCCAGACCGCGCAACTCTTGGGCCAGCCGCGTCAACCCAACGTGATCGGACTGGTCGTGCTCGGCCAGCTCGTGGTGTTTGGCCGCGATCCGATCGGCGAGTTTCGCGAGCTGACGCTCGGCCGCGGCCAGCTCCTTTTCGGCGGAACGTCGCTGCGCGCCGGACACTGCCTGCGGCGGCTCGGCGGGCGACCGCCCGGCGGCCGGTGTGGTCGCCCGATGCGCGGCCAACCGCAGATACTCGTCGATGCCGCCGGGTAGGTGGCGCAACCGGCCGTCGAGGATCGCGTATTGCTGATCGGTGATCCGCTCGAGCAGATATCGGTCGTGTGAGACGACGATCAGGGTGCCCGCCCAGGAGTCGAGCAGGTCCTCGGTGGCGGTGAGCATCTCGGTGTCGACGTCATTGGTGGGCTCGTCGAGCAGCAGGACGTTGGGTTCGGACAACAGCGTGAGCATCAGCTGCAACCGTCGTCGCTGGCCGCCGGAGAGGTCGCCGACCCGCGCGGACAGCTGGCCGCGGGCGAACCCCAGCCGCTCCAAGAGCTGGGCGGGGGTGACCTCCCGGCCCTCGACCTGATAGGAGCCGGGCAGCCCGCCCAGCACGTCGGCGATCCGGTCGCCGGCGAGTGCCGCCAGCTCCTCGCCGTGCTGGTCGAGGACCGCCAGTCGAACGGTCTTGCCGCGCTTGACGCGGCCGGTGTCCGGCTGGATCGTGCCGGCGATCAGTCGCAGTAGCGTCGACTTCCCGGCGCCGTTGGCTCCGACGATGCCGGTGCGTTCGCCCGGGGCGATTCGCCATTCGATATCGCGCAGCACCGGGCGGCCGTCGAACGAGACCGACACACCGAGCAGATCGACGACGACCTTGCCTAGCCGAGCGGTCGCCAGCTTGGCCAACTCGACGGCGTTGCGCAGCGGTGGTACGTCGGCGATCAATTGGTTGGCGGCCTCGATCCGGAACTTGGGCTTTGAGGTCCGCGCCGGCGGACCCCGCCGTAGCCAGGCCAACTCTTTGCGCATCAGGTTCTGCCGCTTGGCCTCGACCGCGGCGGCCAGCCGGTCGCGCTCGACCCGTTGCAACACGTAAGCGGCGTACCCGCCGTCGAACGGCTCGACGATCCCGTCGTGCACCTCCCACGTCGTGGTGGCGACCTCGTCGAGAAACCAGCGGTCGTGCGTCACCAGCAGCAGCCCGCCGGTGTTGCGCGCCCAGCGTTGTCCCAGGTGGCCGGCCAGCCAGGTGATGCCCTCGATGTCGAGATGGTTGGTGGGCTCGTCGAGGGCGATCACGTCCCATTCGCCGACCAGCAGCCTGGCCAGCTGCACGCGTCGGCGCTGCCCACCGCTGAGCGTGGCAACCGTTGCGTCCCAATCGATGTCGGATACCAGCCCGCCGACCACGTCGCGAATTCGCGCGTCACCCGCCCACTGGTGGTCGGCCTGGTCGCCGACGAGTGTCCAGCCCACGGTGTGGTCCGGGTCGAGGGTGTCCGCCTGACTCAGCGCGCTGACCCGCAATCCGCTGCGCCGGGTGACCCGGCCGGTGTTGGGCCGCAGTTGACCGGTCAGCAGACCCAGCAGGCTGGACTTGCCGTCCCCGTTTCGCCCCACGATGCCGATGCGCGCGCCGTCGTTGACTCCGAGCGTGACCGACTCGAATACCACCTGAGTCGGATATTCCAGGCGTACGGCCTCGGCTCCCAGTAGGTGCGCCACCGGGCCGACGCTACCGCCGCCGAAGCGTTGGCCACTTTCCCACCGCTACGGAGGGGCGACGACGAAGAGGCGCCACTCGGCGGCCACGCGCGGGCAAACTGCCTGACCAGAACCGCTACGCGCGGTGATGTGCCATGATGTCCACGCTGTCAATAGAGTCAGGGAGCAGCGGTGGATCTCAATTTTTCAATGATCACACGACCGGTCGGACGACTGGTTGCCACGGCGCAGAACGGCCTGGAAGTCATACGGCTGGGGGGCCTGGAAACGGGCAGCGTCCCGTCGCCGTCCCAGATCGTCGAGAGCGTACCGATGTACAAGCTGAAACGGTACTTTCCGCCGGACAGCCGGCCCGGTCAGCCGCCGGCGGGCCCGCCGGTGCTGATGGTGCACCCGATGATGATGTCGGCGGACATGTGGGACGTCACCCGCGAGGACGGGGCGGTGGGCATCCTGCACGCCAGCGGTCTGGATCCCTGGGTCATCGACTTCGGCTCGCCGGACAAGGTTGAGGGCGGCATGCGCCGGAACCTCGCCGACCACATCGTCGCGCTCAGTCAGGCGATCGACACGGTGAAAGACGCCACCGGCAACGATGTGCACCTGGTCGGGTATTCGCAGGGCGGCATGTGGTGCTATCAGGTGGCGGCATACCGGCGTTCGAAGAACATCGCCAGCGTCGTGACGTTCGGCTCCCCGGTGGACACCCTGGCCGCGTTGCCCATGGGTTTGCCGCCGAACTTGGCTCCGGCCATGGCCGACTTCATGGCCGATCACGTCTTCAACCGCCTGAACATTCCAAGCTGGTTGGCGCGCACAGGTTTTCAGATGATGGATCCGCTCAAGACCGCCAAGGCCCGGGTCGACTTCGTGCGCCAACTGCACGACCGTGAGGCATTGTTGCCGCGCGAACAACAGCGCAGGTTCCTTGAGTCCGAGGGGTGGATCGCCTGGTCCGGCCCGGCGATCTCGGAGCTGCTCAAGCAGTTCATCGCCCACAACCGGATGATGACCGGCGGTTTCGCCATCAACGGGCAGATGGTGACGCTCACCGACATCACCTGCCCGATACTGGCGTTCGTCGGCGAGGTCGACGATATCGGCCAGCCCGCGGCGGTGCGTGGCATCCGGCGGGCGGCACCGAACGCCGAGGTATTCGAATACCGCATCCGCACAGGCCATTTCGGTTTAGTGGTGGGATCCAGGGCGGCCAGGGAGAGTTGGCCGACCGTCGCCGAATGGGTGCGCTGGCTCTCCACCGGTGGCGACAAGCCGGACAGCATCGACCTGATGGCCGATCAGCCGGCCGAGCACACCGACAGCGGTGTTGCATTCAGCTCTCGGCTCGCGCACGGCCTGGGCGAGGTATCCGAGGCGACGGTAGCGCTGGCTCGCGGCGCGGTTGATGCGGTCGTCGCGGCCAACAAATCCATGCGCACGCTGGCGGTGGAAACGGTGCGGACGCTGCCGCGCCTGGCCCGGCTGGGACAGATCAACGATCACACCCGGATCTCGCTGGGCCGCATCATCGACGAGCAGGCGCACGACGCCCCGCAGGGCGAATTCCTATTGTTCGACGGGCGCGTGCACACCTACGAGGCCGTGAACCGGCGCATCAACAACGTCGTTCGCGGCCTGATCGAAGTCGGGGTGCGGCAGGGCGACCGCGTGGGCGTCTTGATGGAGACCCGGCCCAGCGCCCTCGTCGCCATCGCCGCGCTGTCGCGGCTGGGTGCCGTCGCCGTGGTGATGCGGCCCGACACCGACCTTGCCACGACGGTTCGGCTCGGGGGAGTGACCGAGATCCTGACCGACCCCACCAACCTCGATGCCGCGCGCCAAGTGCCGGGGCCAGTACTGGTGCTGGGTGGCGGTGAGTCGCGCGATCTGCATCTGCCGGAAGACGCCTTGGAGCAAAACCAGGTCATCGACATGGAGCACATCGACCCGGACGCCGTCGAGTTGCCCGCCTGGTATCGCCCCAACCCGGGGTTGGCGCGGGACCTGGCCGCGATCGCATTCAGCACGGCCAGCGGCGAGCTGGTGGCCAAGCAGATCACCAACTACCGGTGGGCGGTGTCGGCCTTCGGAACCGCCTCGGCGGCCGCCCTCGACCGCAAAGACACCGTGTATTGCTTGACCCCGCTGCACCACGAATCCGCCCTGCTGGTCAACCTCGGCGGCGCGGTCGTCGGCGGCACCCGCATCGCGCTGTCGCGCGGCCTGCAAACGGACCGATTCGTCCAGGAGATACGGCAATACGGTGTGACGGTCGTGTCGTACACCTGGGCCATGCTGCGTGAGGTCGTCGACGATCCGGCGTTTGTGCTGCAGGGTAATCATCCGGTGCGGCTGTTCATCGGCTCGGGTATGCCGACCGGATTGTGGGAGCGGGTCGTCGAGAAGTTCGCGCCCGCCCACGTCGTCGAATTCTTCGCGACCACCGACGGACAGGCGGTGCTGGCCAACGTGTCCGGTGCCAAGATCGGCAGCAAGGGTCGTCCGTTGCCCGGCGCCGGCCATGTCGAGCTCGGTGCCTACGACGCTGAACATGACCTGATCATGGAGGACGACCGCGGCTTCGTACAGGTCGCCGACGTCAACCAGATCGGTGTCCTACTCGCTAAATCCAACGGGCCGATCGATCCGACCGCATCGGTGAAACGCGGAGTGTTCGCGCCCGCAGACACCTGGATATCGACGGAGTATCTGTTCCGCCGCGACGAGGACGGGGACTACTGGCTGGCGGGCAGGCGCGGTTCGGAGGTCCACACCAGCCGGGGGATGGTCTACGCCGAGCTTGTTACCGACGCGCTGGGCCTCATCACCGGCGTCGACCTCGCGGTGACGTATAACGTGCCGGTAGGTGACCAGCAGCTGGCGGTCTCGGCGCTGGCGCTGCTGCCGGGAGCAACGATAACGGCAGCCGACTTGACCGAAGCCGTTGCCAACATGCCCGTCGGGCTGGGACCCGACATCGTGCACGTGTGCCCGGAGCTGCCGCTCAGCCCGACGACCTACCGTCCAACCGTCAGCGCCCTGCGGGCCGCCGGGATTCCCAAGGCGAAACGCCTCGCGTGGTATTTCGACGCGAGCAGCAACGAGTTCCGCCGGCTGACCCCCGCAGCCCGGTCTGAGCTGAGCAGCGCGCACTGATGCTGGACGATTCGCTGCTGAGCATCCTCGTGTGCCCGGCCGACCGGGGCTCGTTGGTTCTGGTGGACCCGGGCGAGGGGGAGATGCTCTACAACCCGCGGCTGCGGCGCGCCTACCGCATCGAGGACGGCATCCCCGTGCTGCTGATCGACGAGGCCCGCGATGTCGACGCCGACGAGCACGACCGGCTCATGGCGCGAGCGCGCCCGGCAGATCCCCGGTGAGGTAGCGCTGCAGGTTCGGCGCGACGGTTCGCGCGATCTGCTCGGCCGGCAGCGACGCGAACGGCTCCAATTCCAGGATGTAGCGCGCGATCACCACGCCCACCAGTTGCGACGCGACGAACTCGACCCGGATGAGTCCGCTGCCCGGGGGATCGTCGACGCGTGCGCCCACCTCGACCGCGATCACGTCTTGGATGAACGAACGAAACAGGTTGGCCTCGGGGCCGGCCAGAATCGACCGCAGCGTGGCCATGAAGGCGGCACCGATCTCGGAGTCCCACAGGGACAACAACGTTGACGGAATTTTGTAGCCGAGCTCCTCGACGGGCACTTCGCGGAACGGGCCGATGACCGCCATCGGATCGATCGGGATTCGAACCGCCGCGGCGAAAAGCTTTTCCTTGGTGCCGAAGTAGTGATGCACCAACGCCGAATCGACGCCCGCCGCCGCGGCTACCGCACGTATCGATGTGTTGCCAATCCCATTGCGGGCAAACAGTTCTCGGGCACTGGCCAGAATCCGATCCCGGGTATCGGAACTCCCGGCCGGTCGCCCGGGCCGCCTGCGCCCGGTGTTGGCTGCCGCCACGCTAGGGCGTCCGTCGCCGCAGCGTCGCCGCGGCCAGGCACAGCGCCGCGAGCGCGAAACCGAGCACGACGACGATGTCGCGCACCGCGATGTGGGTCAGCTCAGGATGCGCGCCCACCTGCTGCAGGGCCTCCAGCGCGTAGCTGGCCGGTAGCACATCGCTGATCCACTGCAGCCAGTGCGGCATCACCGCCCGGGGCGCGATGATGCCGGCCAGCAGCAGCTGCGGCACCATCACCAACGGTATGAACTGCACGGCCTGAAACTCGGTGCGGGCGAACGCACTGCACAGCAGCCCCAGGCCGACGCCCAGGACCGCGTTGATGATCGCGATCACGAACACCCACACCGGGCTGCCCGCGGTGTCGAAGCCGAGCAACCAAAACGACACGGCGCAAGCCACACTCGCTTGCACCGCGGCGGCGATCGAGAACGCCGTGCCATAGGCGATCAGCAGGTCGAGCCGTCGCAGCGGAGTGGAGAGAATGCGCTCCAACGTCCCCGAGGCCCGTTCGCGCTGCATCGTGATCGACGTGATGATGAACATCACGAAGAGCGGGAACAGGCCCAGCAGGATCAGGCAGGCGTTGTTGAACGGCGTTGGCGTGCCCGGGCGGTGCGGAGCATTCTCGAACATGAAGTACATCAGCGTGATGACCAGGACCGGCACCGCGAGGATCATCGCGACGCTGCGGTGGTCGGCGGCCAGCTGGCGCAAGATCCGTGTTGTGGTCGCGGTGTAACCCCGCAGCCCTAACCGGCTCGGAGCGTGGTGCTGCGCCTGATCATGGACAGAAACGCGTCCTCCAGTGACGTGCATCCGGTGTCCTCTCGTAGTTGGGTCGGGGTGGTGTGCGCAACCAGGTGGCCATCGCGCATCAGCACCAGGTCACCGCAGTGGTCGGCCTCGTCCATCACGTGGCTGGAGACCAGCAGCGTCGTCCCGCCGCCGGCGAGATCGGCGAACTGCTCCCAGAGATCGGCCCGCAGCACCGGGTCCAGGCCCACCGTCGGCTCGTCGAGCACCAGCAGGTCGGGTTGGCAGACCAACGCGCACGCCAGCGACGCCCGGGTGCGCTGACCGCCGGAGAGGTTGCCGCAGAAGGCGGTGCGATGATCCGTGAGGCCCACGCGTTCGATCGCGGTGTCCGCGGCGCTGTTGTCGAAGCCGTACAGCGAGGCGAAATAGCGGACGTTGTCGACGATCCGCAGGTCGTTGTAGATGGTCGGGTCCTGCGGCATGTATCCGACGCGATGACGCAGGCCGGCGGACCCGGCCGGTTGGCCCAGCACCGCGACCGTGCCCGCCGTCACGAGTTGGGTGCCGACGATGCATCGCATCAGCGTGGTCTTGCCGCAGCCGGACGGACCGAGCAGGCCGGTGATGCTGCCCCGGGCTATCCGCACCGAGAAGTCGTGCAGCGCCGGGCGTTTGAAGCGGATCACGCGCAGATGCCCGATGCTGACGGCGGGCTCGTGGCCTTGCGAAAGTAATTCATCACTCGATGAACTCATCATATGATGAAATATCCGCCTTCGGACGGCGGTTGTCAAGGCTCCGGGGGGATTGTCCCGCCGCCGTGGCTTCCAGGTGGGACGATTTGCTGGCGACGTTTGGTGTTGGGATCGGTAGCGAACTAGACACATAAATCTCGCAAGTGGTCCCCGCTAAGAAGGAACGGTGATGGACGATTTACTGACGGATCACGACGATCCCGAGAAGCGCGTGGCCGCTCTGGAGCATCAGCTTGCCGATCGGCAGCGCGGTGCCGATCTGCCCCCGGCAGCCCCGTTCGACGCGGCAACGGCGCGCCGTTTCGTCGCGTTTGCCGCCCCACCCAGCACCAAGCAGATGATGAAGTACACGTACATGTTCATGTTCGGGGCCATGGCGTCGCTCGGCGCGGTCTATATGGCGCTTTTTCTGGTCGGCGCCATCGTGGGGTCGGAAGCCGTCATGCAGGTCGGTGGCGCCGTGGTGTTCTTCGCGTTCTTGCTGGGTGCCATGCCGGCTTTCGCCGCGTTCCGCCGGCGGATGAATCGCGAAAAGACAGTCCTCGTCGGAGTCGGAAGCGGCGGCCTGACCGTCAGTCCGAGGCCCGGTGATGTCTATTCATTCGGTGATGCGCAGCTGGGCCGATGGACACTCGAGGGGTACGGCAGCGTCACCAAAGGCACGGCGCTTCACCTGCGAAGTGGCGGCCGGGATCGCTTCGTTCTCGGCGGGCGAGATCACCGCGTTGCCACCGAAACGCCGCTGGATGCACCGCCGGTGGACAGCGTCGACGCAACGATGTCGGCGTCCGAGTTCGATGAGCTTCTCACCATGGTCGGCGGTCCGCGAGGGCTGGACGTGCACGGGCCCACGCCGGGGCAACCGACTCGCTGCCTGCTGACGCCCAACCCCGCGAGGATGTTCTCGTCGTCGTTTTTTGGGATGTTCAAAAACACCGCAACAGCGTTGCGGCTGAACGCCAACCCACCGAAATCGAGCGTGGCCATCGAGGTCGGCGAGGATGCGATCTCGGTGATCGACCTGACGAGCAATGCGCACATTGCGTCGGCCCCGCTTGCGCAGGTGACCGCGACACCGGCGGCAAGCACACGCTCGGTTCCTCGCATGGGTGTGTTGACGGAGGCCGTCCTGGTCGTGCGCGTTCCCGACTCGGAACCACTGACCATCGGGTGTCCCGATTGGGCCGGCCCCCCGCAGGCGACGTGGAGCGGTGGCACCAAGCTGGCGTACCGCTTTGCGTGGCGCGGCGAGGTGCCTGCCGAGGATGAACCGGCGTTTGTCGTCTCGGACGCGGATTGGCTGACGCTCGTCGAGAAATTCGGCTTGGCATCGCGTCTGGAAGACAGCGCAACGCAAGGCGGCGCCGTCGGCACGCCGGGCGGGGCGCCACTGGCTCGGCCCAAACGCAAGCTCTGGATTTATGGCGCCGTTATTGCCGGGGTCATGTTCATCGCGGCCCCCGCGATGATGTTGGTCGCCGGCAATATCTCGAACAGCCATCAGCGGAAAGCCGATCAGCTGAAGGCGGACCGAGAAATGCCGTTCGCGCTGCCGTTCACCGACCTGCGCGTTCCGCACGGTGTGGCGGTGGATGCCGCGGGCAACGTCTACGTCGCCGACTCGCACGCCAATCGCGTGTTGAAGCTGACGGCCGTGTCCAATACCCAAACCGTGCTGCCGTTCACCGGTCTCGATTTGTGCTCCAACAACATCGAGGCCGCCACCGCCGGTGTGGCTGTGGACGCCGCCGGCGACGTCTACGTCAGCGATAGCTGCCACAGCCGGGTGGTGAAGCTGGCGGCCGGGTCGAGCGCCCAAACCGTGCTGCCGTTCCGGGGTCTGGACTTCCCCCAGGGTTTGGCGGTGGACAGCGCCGGTGCCGTGTACGCACTCGACCACTCCGGCGGTCGGGTACTGAAGTTGGCCGCCGGGTCGGGCACCCAAACCGTGCTGCCGAAGGCCGGCCTGGCCGGTCCCACTGGTGATGTCGCGGTGGACACCGCCGGCAACGTCTACGTCAGTTGCAGCCGCGGGCGCAGTCGCCTCAGTTGTCTGGTGAGGCTGGCGCCCGGGTCGGACGCCTGGACCAGGTTGCCGTCAGCCCCCGACAGCTCCGGTGACACTTTCAGCTCGGGCGAGCAGGACGTGGCGGTGGACGCCGCCGGCAACGTGTACATGATTGCGTCGAGAGTCGTGATGAAGTTGGCGCCCGGGTCGGACAACTGGACACAGCTGCAGGGTGCGCCGCCCTTGGTAGATCCCATGGGTTTGGCGGTGGACACCCGCGGCAATGTGTACGTCACCGATCACGTGGGTTCCCGAGCCACGGGCGGGGGCCTTCCCTGGGAGAAGGACGAGGCTCAGGGTTTCGTGCTCAAGCTGCCCGCGGGCTGAAGCCCGTTGCGGGACGGTTAGATAACTGCGGTGAGCGCTGACGAACTGCAGATCGACCCGGTCGCCGCCGCGCATCGACTGCTCGGCGCCACCCTCACCGGACGGGGCGTGCGCGCGGTCGTGGTCGAGGTCGAGGCCTACGGCGGGGTTCCCGACGGTCCCTGGCCGGATGCCTCGGCCCACTCCTACCGCGGCCGCAACGGCCGTAACGCCGTGATGTTCGGGCCCCCCGGGCGGCTTTACACCTACCGCAGCCACGGGATCCACGTCTGCGCCAACGTGTCATGCGCACCCGACGGGACCGCGGCGGCCGTCTTGCTGAGGGCCGCAGCCCTCGAGGACGGCACCGACGTCGCGCGCGCCCGCCGCGGTGAGCTCGTCCGCGCCGCCGCGCTGGCGCGCGGCCCGGGCAATCTGTGTTCGGCTCTGGGAATCACCATGGACGACAACGGAATTGACCTATTCGACCCGGACGGTCCGGTGACGCTGGAACTCAACGCTCCGCTGACCGCCGTGACCGGTCCCCGCGTCGGGGTCAGCCAGGCCGCCGACCGGCCGTGGCGATTGTGGCTCGCGGGCCGACCGGAGGTCTCGGCGTACCGCCGCAGCCCCCGGGCTCCGGCGCCGGGCCAGAGCGACTAATTCGCGCCGACGCCGAGTTGTTGGGCGAGAATGCCCCCGAAACCGCACAACAAGTCGGCGCTGGTCGCCCTCCGACGCTCTGGGAGAATCTTCAGCCATGATCCTCGACGAGCTGGGCTGGCGCGGGTTGATCGCCCAGTCCACCGACCTCGATGCGCTGGCCGCCGAAGCGCGGCGCGGGCCGATGACGGTCTACGCCGGCTTCGACCCGACCGCGCCTAGCCTGCATGCCGGACACCTGGTGCCGCTGCTGGCGTTGCGTCGGTTTCAGCGCGCCGGGCACCGCCCGATCGTGCTCGCCGGCGGCGCCACCGGCATGATCGGTGACCCGCGTGACGTCGGCGAGCGCAGCCTCAACGACGCCGACACCGTCGCCGCCTGGACCGAACGGATCCGCGGACAGCTGGAGCGCTTCGTCGATTTCGACGATTCGCCGACCGGAGCCATCGTCGTCGACAACCTGGAGTGGACGGGCCGCCTTTCGGCCATCGAGTTCCTGCGCGATATCGGCAAGCACTTCTCGGTCAACGTGATGCTGGATCGCGACACCGTCCGGCGGCGCCTGGACGGTGAGGGGATCTCCTACACCGAATTCAGCTACATGCTGCTGCAGGCCAACGACTACGTCGAATTGAACCGGCGCCACGGTTGCACACTGCAGATCGGCGGCTCCGATCAGTGGGGCAACATCATCGCCGGGGTCCGCCTGGTCCGCCAGAAGCTCGGCGCCACCGTGCATGCGCTGACGGTCCCGCTGGTGACCGCCGCCGACGGCACCAAATTCGGCAAATCCACCGGCGGCGGCAGCTTGTGGCTGGACCCGCAGATGACCAGCCCGTACGCCTGGTACCAGTACTTCGTCAACACCGCCGACGCCGATGTGATCCGATACCTGCGCTGGTTCACTTTCTTGACGGCCGAGGAGCTGGCCGGGCTGGAGCAGGCCACGGCCGAGCGCCCGCAGCAACGCGCCGCCCAACGACGGCTGGCCCGCGAGCTCACCGTTCTGGTGCACGGCGAGGCGGCCACCGAGGCGGTCGAGCACGCGAGCCGGGCGCTCTTCGGGCAGGGCGAACTGAGCCGCTTGGACGAGGCGACGCTGGCCGCGGCGCTGCGCGAGACGTCGGTCGCCGAGCTCAAGCCGGGCGGTCCCGACACGATCGTCGACCTCTTGGTGGCCACCGGCCTGTCGGCCAGCAACAAGGCCGCCCGGCGCACGGTCGGCGAAGGCGGCGTTTCGGTCAACAACGTGCGCATCGAGAGCGACGAGTGGGCACCGCAGTCCTCGGACTTCCTGCACGGCCGGTGGCTGGTGCTGCGCCGCGGCAAACGCAACGTCGCCGGCATCGAAAAGGTCTAGCCGCCGGGCGTCCGTATCCTTTCCAGAGTGGTCGACGACAAACAGGCGCACGGCGGTGGACGGCGACCGCGCTCGAACTCGGGCGGCTGGTCGGGCCGGGCCCGTACGCGCCCGGCCCAGCCACGCAGCGCCGACCAACCCGGCCAAGGTGATCGCGCGTCGCACGATGCGCCCAACGGGCCGCCGATACCACCCGGGGTGGAGGCCAGGCAGCTGGCACCCGAAGTCCGGCGCGAACTGAGCACCCTGGACCGCGCCACGGCCGACGCGGTGGCGCGCCACCTGGTGGCCGCCGGTGAACTGATCGACGAGGACCCGGAAGCCGCGCTTAGTCACGCCCGCGCGGCGCGGGCCCGCTCCAGCAGGATCGCCGCGGTCCGCGAGGCCGTGGGAATCGCCGCCTACCACTGCGGCGATTGGGGACAGGCGCTGGCCGAATTGCGCGCCGCGCGCAGGATGGGCAGCAAGTCCGCATTGCTCGCGCTGATCGCCGATTGCGAACGCGGACTCGGCCGTCCGGAACGGGCGATCGAGCTGGCGCGCGGACCCGAGGCGGCCCAGCTCAGCGGCGACGACGCCGACGAGTTGCGCATCGTGGCCGCCGGTGCGCGCTCCGATCTCGGGCAGTTCGAGCAGGCGCTGGCGGTCTTGTCCGCGCCACAGCTGGACCCGAGCCGCAACGGCTCGACGGCGGCGCGGCTGTTCTACGCCTACGCGGACACGCTGCTGGCACTCGGCCGCAACGACGAAGCGCTGCAATGGTTTTTGCGCTCCGCGGCCGCCGACATCGAAGGCGTCACCGACGCCGAAGATCGCGTCAGCGAGCTGGGCTGAAGTGACAGGCAGGCCGTGAGAACCATTGCGCAGGAATATGATTGCCTGCTGATAGACCTGGACGGGACGGTGTTTCGCGGCGCCGAGCCCACCGATGGCGCGGTGCAATCGCTCGACGAGGTGCACAGCCGCAAGCTGTTTGTGACCAACAACGCCTCCCGCAGCGCCGACCAGGTGGCGTCGCATTTGCGTGAGCTCGGCTTCACCGCCACCGGCGCCGACGTCGTCACCAGCGCCCAGAGCGCGGCCCACCTCCTGGCCGGTGAGCTACCGGCGGAGTCCGCCGTGCTGATCGTGGGCACCGATGCCTTGGCCAACGAAATCGCGGCCGTCGGACTGCGTCCGGTGCGCCGGTACGACGACGCGCCGGTCGCCGTCGTACAGGGCCTGTCCACGACCATCGGCTGGCCCGATCTTGCCGAGGCCGCCCTGGCCATCCGGGCCGGCGCCCTGTGGGTGGCCGCCAACGTCGACCCCACCTTGCCCACCGAGCGTGGCCTGCTGCCGGGGAACGGATCCCTCGTCGCCGCCCTGCGGGCGGCCACCGACACCGAACCGCGGGTGGCGGGCAAACCGGCCCCCGGACTATTTCAAGACGCGGTCGCCCGGGGCGACTTTCGCGCACCTTTGGTGATCGGCGACAGATTGGACACCGACATCGAGGGCGCCAACGCCGCCAAGCTGCCCAGCCTGATGGTGCTCACCGGGGTCAATAACGCGCGGGACGCGGTGTACGCCGAACCCGCGCGTCGGCCCACCTACATCGGCCACGACCTGCGCTCGCTGCACCAGGACGGCGAGCTGCTCGCGGTGGGGCCGCAGCCGGGCTGGCGCGTCGACATCGGTGACAAAGCGGCGACGGTCAACGCCAACGGCGCCAACGACGGCGACGGGCTGTCGATCGTGCGCGCCGTCTGCGCCGCGGTATGGGGTGCCCGGGATGCCCAGGCCTTGCGGATCGAGGCGGGCGACGACCGGGCCCGCGACGCGCTGCAGCGCTGGTCTCTGGTGCGCGGCGATTAGCCGATGATTACCGTAGAACCGCTATGGATATCGATCCCGATCAGCTTCGCGCTGAAATTGACGCCCTGGTGGCCCAGCTGCCCGATACCGCCCACCCCGAACGCCAGCCGTCGCTCGCCGAGCTAGAAGAGATAGCCCGCCGCCTTTCCGAGGCGCACGACGTGCTGCTGCGGGCGCTGGAGTCGGCGGAGAAGGGCTGAGTGCGGCGGTGGCACGACGTGCCCGCGTTGACGCCGAGCTCGTCCGCCGCGGGCTCGCCCGATCTCGTCAGCAGGCCGCGGAGTTGATCGGCGCGGGGAAGGTGAGCATCGACGGCATGCCGGCGCGCAAGCCCGGCACCGCGGTCGCCGTCACCGCGGCCCTGACGGTCGCCGGCGATGGCGAGCGCGGCTGGGTGTCGCGCGGGGCGCACAAACTCATCGGTGCGCTGGATGCCTTCGCGATCCCCGTCGCGGGCCGCCGCTGCCTGGACGTCGGCGCGTCGACGGGTGGGTTCACCGAGGTGCTGCTGGATCGGGGAGCGGCCGAAGTGGTGGCCGCGGACGTGGGGTACGGCCAGCTGGCTTGGTCGTTGCGCGGCGACGCACGCGTGGTGGTCGTCGAGCGGACCAACGCCCGTGACCTGTCGCCCGGGGCGATCGGCGGGCCGGTCGACCTCGTGGTGGCCGACCTGTCGTTCATCTCGCTGGCCACCGTGTTGCCCGCGCTGATTGGATGTGCTTGGCCGAGTGCGGATATCGTTCCCATGGTGAAGCCGCAGTTTGAGGTGGGGAAGGGCCAGGTCGGCGCCGGCGGAGTGGTCCATGACCCCGGCCTGCGCGCCGACGCGGTGCTGTCCGTCGCGCGGCGCGCGGGGGAGCTGGGCTGGCACACAGTCGACGTCACCGCCAGCCCGCTGCCGGGCCCGTCGGGCAATGTCGAATACTTCCTGTGGCTGCGCGCCCGGACGGACCGGCCCCTGTCGGATGAAGGGCTGGTGCATGCGGTACACCGCGCGATAAGCGAGGGTCCGCAATGAGCACTAACCGTACCGTACTGCTGGTGGTCCACCCCGGCCGCGACGAAGTGACCGAGACCGCGCGGCGCGTACAGAAAGTGTTGGGAGACAATGGAATTAGCCTTCGGGTGCTGTCGGCCGAGGCGGTCGACCGGGAATCGCTGCACCTGACTCCCGATGACATGCGGGCAATGGGCGTCGAAATCGAGGTGGTCGACGCGGACCCGCAGGCGGCCGAGGGCTGCGAACTGGTGCTGGTGCTCGGCGGCGATGGCACCTTCCTGCGGGCGGCCGAACTCGCCCGAAACGCCGGAATCCCGGTGCTGGGCGTCAACCTCGGCCGGATCGGTTTCTTGGCCGAGGCCGAAGCCGAGCACATCGACAAGGTGCTGGAGCACGTGGTCGCGCGGGACTACCGGGTGGACGAGCGCCTCACCCTCGATGTGGTGGTGCGCCAGAAAGGCCGCCTCATCGAGCAAGGATGGGCGCTCAACGAGATGAGCCTGGAGAAGGGCCCGCGGCTGGGCGTGCTCGGGGTGGTCGTCGAGATCGATGGGCGGCCGGTATCGACGTTCGGCTGCGACGGGGTGTTGGTGTCGACGCCGACCGGATCCACTGCCTATGCGTTCTCGGCGGGCGGCCCGGTGCTGTGGCCGGAGCTCGAAGCGATCCTGGTGGTCCCCAACAACGCGCACGCGCTGTTCGGCCGCCCGATGGTGACCAGCCCCGAAGCGACCATCGCGATCGAGACAGAAGCGGACGGTCACGAGGCCCTGCTGTTCTGCGACGGTCGCCGCGAAATGCTGATACCGGCCGGCGGCCGGATCGAGGTGAAACGTTGTGGCACGCCCGTGAAGTGGGCGCGGCTGGACAGCGCGCCGTTCACGGACCGGCTGGTGCGCAAATTCCGGTTGCCGGTGACCGGCTGGCGCGGGAAGTAACGGCGCAACCTGGTGCTGACCGAAATCCGAATCGAGTCGCTGGGCGCCATCAGCGCCGCGGTCGGGGAGTTCGGCCGCGGCCTGACCGTGCTGACCGGCGAGACGGGCACCGGCAAGACCATGGTCGTGACCGGGCTGCAGCTGCTCGGCGGTGCACGCGCCGACCCGACCCGCGTACGGTCCGGAGCCGACCGTGCGGTCGTTGAAGGCCGTTTCACGACAACCGATCTCGATGATGCCGCGGTCTCGCAGCTGGACGAGATGCTGGACGCGTCGGGCGCGGAGCGCGATGAGGACGGCAGTGTGATCGTGCAGCGTTCGGTCAGCCGCGACGGACCTTCGCGGGCCTACCTCGGGGGTCGCAGCGTGCCCGCCAAGTCGTTGAGCGATGTCACCAACGAACTGCTGACCCTGCACGGGCAGAACGACCAGCTCCGGTTGATGCGGTCCGAGGAACAACGCGGCGCGCTGGACCGCTTCGCGGGCGCCGGTCCGGCGTTGGATCGCTACCGCAAACTGCGCGACGCCTGGCTGTCGGCGCGGCGCGACCTCATCGACCGCCGCAAGCGGTCCCGCGAACTCGCCCAGGAGGCGGACCGGCTGAAATTCGCGCTGAGCGAGATCGACACCGTCGACCCGCAACCCGGGGAAGACGATGCGCTGGTCGCCGACATCCTGCGGCTCTCCGAACTGGACACGTTGCGCGAGGCCGCGGCCGTGGCCCGCGCGGCGTTGTCGGCCGACGACCCGGACGGGTCCGGCCTCAGCGCCACCGACAGCCTGGGAAAGGCAAGGGCCGCACTGGAATCGACCGACGATGCGGCGCTGCAGGCGTTGGCCGGCCAAGTCGGCGAGGCTTTGACCGTGGTCGTCGACGCGGCCCGTGAACTCGGCGGCTTCCTGGACGACCTGCCCGTCGATGCCAGCGCGCTGGAATCCAAGCTGCTCCGACAAGCCCAACTGCGCACCCTGACCCGCAAGTACGCCGCGGACATCGACGAGGTGCTGCGCTGGGCCGCGGAGTCCCGGGAACGGTTGGCGCAACTCGACGTCTCAGAGGAGGGCATAGCGGCGCTGGAACGCCGTGTCGATGAGCTGGCGCGCGAATTATGTGAAGCCGCAGTCGATCTCAGCAAGATTCGGCGCAAGGCCGCAAAACGACTGGCCAAAGAGGTGACGGCGGAGCTGTCCGGGCTGGCGATGGGCGATGCCGAATTCACCATCGGTGTGACGATCGATGTCGCGACCGGCCAGGATGATCCCGCCACGCTGACGCTGCCCTCCGGCGAGCCGGCGCGGGCCGGCGGCGATGGGATCGACCAGGTCGAGTTCGGGTTCTCGGCGCACCGCGGTATCACGGTGCTGCCACTGGCGAAGAGCGCATCCGGCGGCGAGTTGTCCCGGGTGATGCTGGCGCTGGAGGCGGTGCTGGCCGCTTCGGCGGCGGGCACCACCATGGTGTTCGACGAGGTCGATGCGGGCGTCGGTGGCCGGGCGGCGGTGCAGATCGGGCGGCGGTTGGCGCGGTTGGCCCGCACCCACCAGGTCATCGTGGTCACGCACCTGCCGCAGGTCGCGGCCTACGCCGACGTGCATCTCGTGGTGCATAACGCCGGACCGAAGGGAACCAGCGTGGTGCGGCGGGTGAGCGGCGACGACCGGGTGGCCGAGCTGGCGCGGATGCTGGCCGGCCTGGGTGAATCCGACAGCGGCCGCGCGCACGCCCGTGAACTCCTCGACGCGGCGCAGAACGACGAGATCTAACCTCTGGAATCGGCGAGCGTGCGTGTCTGCACACCGACACGCCGCAAAACCTGTACAACGGCGCACCCTCGCCCATCAAACCGATGTCCAACATTTATCAGCCTGTGACAGATGTGACTCTAGATAACTTGTGGGGCTAATGTTACGGCGCGCCTCCCCGCGTCACCCCTGGTTCACCGACAGAATCGCCCCCATGAAGATGTCAGCGCTGCTATCGCGTAACACCAACCGGCCGGGCCTCACCGGCACCGCCCGGGTGGACCGGAACATCGACCGACTGCTGCGCAGGGTCGGGCCCGGCGACATAGTGGTGCTCGATGTGCTGGATCTGGACCGCATCACCGCGGACGCGCTGGTCGAAGCCGACATCGCCGCCGTCGTCAACGCATCGCCGTCGGTCTCGGGCCGCTACCCGAATCTGGGGCCGGAGGTACTGGTCAACAACGGGGTCACCCTGATCGACGAGACCGGGCCTGACATCTTCAAGAAGGTCAAGGATGGTGCCAGGATTCGCCTGCACGAAGGCGGCGTGTACGTCGGCGACCGTCGCCTGGTCCGCGGCACCGAACGCACCGATCACGACATCGCCGACCTGATGCGCGAGGCCAAGAGCGGACTGGCCGCCCACCTGGAGGCGTTCGCGGGCAACACGATCGAGTTCATCAAGAGCGAAAGCCCGCTGTTGATCGATGGAATCGGGATCCCCGATATCGACGTGGACCTACGCCGTCGGCACGTGGTGATCGTCGCAGACGAGCCCAGCGCCACCGATGATCTCCGATCCCTCAAGCCGTTCATCAAGGAGTACCAGCCGGTGCTCATCGGTGTCGGTTCCGGCGCGGATGTGTTGCGCGGCGCGGGATATCGCCCCCAGATCATCGTCGGCGACCCCGACCACATCAGCACCGAAGCCCTCAAGTGCGGTGCCCACGTCGTGTTGCCCGCCGACGCCGACGGCCACGCGTCCGGCCTGGAACGAATTCAGGATCTCGGGGTCGGGGCGATGACCTTTCCCGCCGCGGGTTCGGCGGTCGACCTGGCCTTGCTGCTGGCCGACCACCACGGCGCCGCCTTGCTCGTGACCGCCGGCCACACCGCCAACATCGAGACCTTCTTCGACCGGACACGCACGCAAAGCAACCCGTCGACGTTCCTGACCAGGCTCCGCGTCGGGGAGAAGGTGGTGGACGCCAAGGCCGTCGCCACCTTGTACCGCAACCACATTTCGGCGGGCGCCATCGCGCTTCTGGCGTTGACGATGCTGATCGCCGTCATCGTCGCCCTGTGGGTGTCACGCACGGACGGCGCGGTGCTGCATTGGATCACCGAGTACTGGAACCACTTCTCGGTCTGGGTGCAGCACTTGATCACCTAGGTCTTCTTCAGGACGGTGCGTTAAATGATCTCGTTACGCCAACATGCGTTATCCCTGGCCGCCGTGTTCTTGGCGTTGGCCGTGGGAGTCGTGCTGGGTTCGGGCTTTTTGTCCGACACCCTGCTGTCCAGCCTGCGTGACGAGAAGAGCGACCTGTACTCACAGATCAACGGGCTCAACGACCAAAAGAACACGCTGAACGAAAAGCTCTCCGCGGCAAACAATTTCGATAACCAGCTGGCCGGCCGGATGGTGCACGACGCGCTTGGCGGCAAATCGGTGGTCGTGTTCCGCACCCCGGATGCAAAAGACGACGACGTCGCCGCGGTGTCCAAATTCATCGGCCAGGCCGGCGGTACGGTCTCGGGAACCGTGTCGCTGACGCAGGAGTTCGTCGATGCCAACTCCGCGGAGAAACTTCGGACGGTGGTCAACTCGTCGATCCTGCCCGCGGGTCAGCAACTGAGCACCAAGCTCGTCGACCAGGGTTCGCAGGCCGGCGACCTGTTGGGCATCGCCCTGCTGATCAACGCCAACCCGGCCGTGCCGCCCGTCGATGACCCTCAGCGCGACACCGTGCTGGCCTCGCTGCGCGATACGGGATTCATCACCTATCAGCCCAGCGACCACCTGCCGGCGGCCAATGCCGCGCTGATCGTCACCGGCAGCGCGCTACCCCAGGATGCCGGCAATCAGGGCGTCAGCGTGGCCCGGTTCTCCGCCGCTATGGCGCCGCACGGCTCGGGCACCCTGCTGGCCGGGCGGGATGGTTCGGCGACGGGAGGCGCCGCGGTCGCGGTGACCCGCGCCGACGCCGGCATGTCGTCGGCGATCAGCACCGTCGACGACCTCGACACCGCGCCGGGAAGGATCACCGCGGTCCTGGGCCTGCATGATCTGATCAACGGGGGCCATGTCGGGCAGTACGGCACCGGTCACGGGGCCACGTCAATCACAGTGCCCCAGTAAGGCCCAGTGGGTCGCCGCTAGGGCGTGTTCGCGGCACCGCGGCGTGCCGAGTGTTAGGGTGGGTTTCCGTGGGTCGGCAGGCCCAGCGAGCTAATTTCAGCCCTGCCCGTCTTCACGGAGGTCGCCAGTGCGTAAGCACCCGCAAAGCGCCACCAAGCACCTCTTCGTCAGCGGCGGTGTCGCGTCCTCGCTGGGTAAGGGCCTGACCGCCAGCAGCCTCGGGCAGCTGCTGACCGCCCGTGGGTTGCACGTGACGATGCAGAAGCTCGACCCGTACCTCAACGTCGACCCGGGCACGATGAACCCCTTCCAGCACGGCGAGGTCTTCGTCACCGAGGACGGCGCCGAGACCGACCTCGATGTCGGCCACTACGAGCGGTTCCTGGATCGCGATCTGTCCGGCTCGGCGAATGTCACTACCGGACAAGTGTATTCGACCGTGATCGCCAAGGAACGACGTGGTGAATACCTCGGTGACACCGTGCAGGTGATCCCGCACATCACCGACGAGATCAAGCGGCGCATCCGGTCGATGGCCGAACCGGATGCCGACGGCCACCGCCCGGACGTCGTGATCACCGAAATCGGCGGCACCGTAGGCGATATCGAATCGCAGCCCTTCCTGGAGGCGGCCCGGCAGGTTCGCCACGACCTCGGGCGGGAGAACGTGTTCTTTCTGCACGTGTCGCTGGTGCCTTACCTCGCCCCTTCCGGTGAGCTCAAGACCAAGCCCACGCAGCACTCGGTGGCCGCACTGCGCAGCATCGGCATCACGCCGGATGCGCTGATCCTCCGCTGCGACCGCGAGGTTCCCGAGGCGCTCAAGAACAAGATCGCGCTGAGTTGCGACGTCGATATCGACGGGGTCATCTCCACCCCGGACGCACCGTCGATCTACGACATCCCGAAGGTGTTGCACCGCGAGGAACTCGACGCGTTCGTGGTGCGCCGGCTCAATTTGCCGTTCCGCGACGTGGACTGGACCGAATGGGACGACCTGCTGCGCAGAGTGCATGAGCCGCACGAGACGGTGCGAATCGCATTGGTAGGCAAGTATGTCGAGCTTTCCGACGCCTACCTGTCGGTCACCGAGGCGCTGCGCGCCGGCGGCTTCAAGCACCAAGCCAAGGTCGAAATGGTCTGGGTGCCCTCCGACGAATGCACGAGCGATGCCGCCGCCGCGCTGGGCGACGTGCACGGAGTGCTGATCCCCGGCGGGTTCGGGATCCGCGGAATCGAGGGCAAGATCGGCGCCATCCGTCATGCCCGGGCGCGGGGGTTACCGGTCCTGGGTCTGTGCCTCGGCCTGCAGTGCATCGTGATCGAAGCCGCGCGCTCGGTCGGTCTCACGGAGGCCAATTCGGCCGAATTCGAACCGGGCACACCGGATCCCGTCATCTCCACGATGGCCGATCAGGAACAAATCGTCGCCGGTGAAGCCGACCTCGGCGGCACCATGCGGCTGGGCGCCTATCCGGCAGTGCTCGAACCGGATTCGATTGTGGCCCAAGCCTATGGAATGACGGAGGTGTCCGAGCGACACCGGCACCGCTACGAGGTCAACAACGCCTACCGCGAACGGATCGCCGAAAGCGGGCTGCGTTTCTCCGGGACCTCGCCCGACGGGCACCTGGTGGAGTTCGTCGAATACCCGGCAGACGTGCACCCGTTCATCGTCGGCACCCAGGCGCACCCCGAACTGAAGAGCCGGCCCACCCGGCCGCACCCGCTGTTCGTCGCGTTCGTGGGGGCGGCCCTTGACTACAAGGCGGGCGAGCAGCTGCCGGTGGAAATTCCCGAGCACTCGCCCAACGGCAATCAGCGTCGAGACAGCGTTCAGCGGCCGCTATCCGAGCCCGCGGCCCGTGGCTGAGCACGTATTCGAGACGGCGTCATCCGAAACGCTGCACACCGGAAACATTTTCGCGCTGCGCCGTGACGAGGTGCGGATGCCGGGCGGCAATACAGCGATACGGGAAGTCGTCGAGCACTACGGGGCGGTCGCGATCGTGGCGATGGACGACAGCAAGAACATCCGGATGGTCTATCAGTACCGCCACGCGTTCCGCCGGCGGCTGTGGGAGCTTCCCGCGGGCCTGCTCGACGTCGCGGGGGAGCCACCTCACATCACGGCCGCGCGCGAGCTCCAGGAGGAGGTAGGCCTGCAAGCCGGCACCTGGCGGGTGCTCGTCGACCTCAATACCGCGCCCGGCTTCAGTGACGAATCGGTGCGGGTCTACCTGGCGACCGAATTGAGCGAGGTGGATCGCCCCAAGGCGCACGACGAAGAAGCCGACATGACGATGCGCTGGGTTCCCATCGACGAGGCGGCCCGCCTCGTGATTGACGGTGAAGTGCTCAATTCCATTGCCGTGGCCGGGATTTTGGCCGCCCACGCGGTCAGCACCGGGGTCGCGCAACCGCGGCCGGTGGACAGCCCATGGATCGACAAGCCGACGGCGTTCGCCGCGCGAAAGGCCGCGCAGTGACGGCGGTGGTGCTGGACACACAACTGCAGGGCTACCTCGACCACCTGACAATCGAGCGTGGTGTCGCGAAAAACACGCTCAGCTCCTATCGCCGCGACCTGCGCCGCTATAGCAAGCACCTGTCCGACCGCGGAATTCACGATCTGGCCAAGGTCGCCGAGGACGACGTCAGCGAGTTCCTGGTCGCACTGCGGCGCGGCGATCCCGATTCCGGGGCCGCGGCGTTGTCCGCGGTGTCGGCGGCGCGGGCATTGATCGCGGTGCGCGGCTTGCATCGGTTCGCGGCCGCCGAAGGGCTGGCCGAACTGGACGTGGCGCGGGCCGTCAGGCCGCCGACGCCGGGGCGTCGGCTCCCCAAGAGCCTGACGATCGACGAGGTGCTGGCGCTGTTGGAAGGCGCGGGCGGCGACAGCCCCAGCGACGGCCCGCTGACGCTGCGCAACCGAGCGCTGCTGGAGTTGTTGTACTCCACCGGAGCACGGATCTCCGAAGCCGTCGGCCTCGACGTCGACGATATCGACACGCAGGCCCGGTCCGTGCTGCTGCACGGCAAGGGGGGCAAGCAGCGGCTGGTGCCGGTGGGGCGGCCCGCCATACGAGCGCTGGACGCCTATCTGGTGCGCGGCCGCCCCGACCTGGCGCGCCGCGGCCGCGGAACGCCGGCCATCTTCCTCAACGCGCGCGGCGGGCGGCTGTCGCGGCAAAGCGCGTGGCAGGTGCTGCAGGACGCCGCCGAGCGCGCCAGCGTCACCTCGGGCGTGTCGCCGCACATGTTGCGGCATTCCTTCGCCACCCACCTGCTAGAGGGCGGCGCGGACGTCCGGGTCGTGCAGGAATTACTGGGCCATGCCTCGGTGACGACGACGCAGATCTACACGCTGGTTACCGTGCACGCGCTGCGCGAAGTGTGGGCCGGGGCCCACCCACGGGCGCAATAGCGCCGACGAGTCGACGTTCGAGGGGCGTCAGCCCAGATATTCGGACTCCAGCACCAGATCCGAAACCAGAGACTGATATTCGAGGTGCGCTTTGTGCTCGACGGTATTCCACAGCTTGCCCTGCTGCTGGCGCATGTATTCGCGGTATTTCGGCGCGCCGGGAATCCGGACGTTATCGGCGACCGCGATCGCGCCCGGGTGCAGCCAGCCCCGGTCCAGGATGCTCTTCAGGTCGTCCAGGTAGGCGTTCTTGTCGTGGTCGAGGAACACGAAATCTAGTGCGCCAGAAGCGAATCCGTGCTCATCGGCCAGTGCGTCCAGGGTGTGCCCGCCGTCACCGATGGTGCCGACGACGCACGTCACCCGGTCGCGGACACCGGCGTGCTCCCAGATCTGCCGGGCGTTGATGGCGTTGGCCTCGGCGAGTTCGACCGAGTAGACCTTGGCGGTGGGTGCGGCCCCGGCGATTCGCAGCGCGCCATATCCACAGTAGGTGCCCAGCTCGAGCGCGAGCGCGGGATTGGCGCGACGCACGGCGGCGTCGAGCAGTAGCCCTTTTTCGTCGCCGACGTTGATCAGTATCGACTTCTCGTAGGCGAACTTGTCGATGGTGGCCAGCACGTCGTCGACGTCGCCGGCCCGGGCGTTCTTGAGGACGTACTCGACCGCCGCGGCTTCGCGTCCGTCACCGATCTGGCCCGTGGTGGTGAAGTTGCGGGTCGCGGTGGCCATCCGCAAGGCCGACCAGCGCAGCATGGGCAGTCGTCGCTTCAGATCCATAAAGCCAACATAGTGCGGGCTGAGGGGCTGCCACGCCGGCGTCCGAATGGTGCCGGTGTGACTGAAGTTAACGCGTCGTGCGGATGGGTACTCCGCCAGCCATTTTCCCCCGTATTGGCTGGTTAATTGCCTGCGGGTCGCCCGGTTTAAAAACGCCGAGCCGTTAGACTTTCCTCCGATGTTCACCTGCGGACCACCCCGGGCATGACCGACGATCCCGAGAGCGGCATGACCGACCACGCCGACGACGATCTCGTCGTCGGACTGACGGGACGTCCGCCGCGCACGATTCCCAAGCCCGAGCCGCGCACCTCGCACGGCCCGGCCAAGGTCGTCGCCATGTGCAACCAGAAGGGCGGCGTCGGGAAAACCACCTCGACGATCAACCTGGGCGCAGCGCTCACCGAGTACGGTCGGCGCGTGCTGCTGGTGGACATGGACCCGCAGGGCGCCCTGTCCGCCGGCCTCGGCGTTCCGCACTACGAGCTGGAGAAAACCATCCACAACGTGCTGGTGGAGCCGCGAGTGTCGATTGACGACGTGCTGCTGTCCACCCGGGTCAAGCACATGGATCTGGTGCCCAGCAATATCGACCTGTCCGCGGCCGAGATCCAGCTGGTCAATGAGGTGGGCCGCGAGCAGACCCTGGGTCGCGCGCTGCACCCGGTGCTGGACCGCTACGACTACGTGCTGATCGACTGCCAGCCGTCGCTGGGCCTGCTCACGGTCAACGGCCTGGCCTGTTCGGACGGCGTGGTGATCCCCACCGAGTGCGAGTACTTCTCGCTGCGCGGCCTGGCGCTGCTCACCGACACCGTCGACAAGGTGCGCGACCGGCTCAACCCGAAGCTGGAGATCAGCGGCATCCTGCTCACTCGTTACGACCCGCGCACGGTCAACGCGCGCGAGGTGATGGCCCGCGTCGTGGAGCGGTTCGGCGACCTGGTGTTCGACACCGTGATCACCCGGACCGTCCGATTCCCGGAGACCAGTGTGGCGGGCGAACCCATCACCACCTGGGCGCCGAAGTCGGCGGGCGCCGTTGCCTACCGCGCCTTGGCGCGCGAAGTCATCGATCGATTCGGCGCGTGAAGGGCGGCGTGAATGGTGAGACGCCAACCAAGAACGGCTTCCAGGTCCGGCTGACCAACTTCGAGGGGCCGTTCGATCTGCTGCTGCAGCTGATCTTCGCCCATCGGCTCGACGTCACCGAAGTGGCGCTGCATCAGGTCACCGACGACTTCATCGCCTATACCCGCGAGATCGGCTCCGAGCTGGGCCTAGAGGAGACCACCGCCTTCCTGGTGATCGCCGCGACCCTGCTCGATCTCAAAGCCGCCCGGCTGCTGCCGGCCGGACAGGTCGACGACGAAGAGGATTTGGCGCTGCTGGAGGTGCGCGACCTGCTGTTCGCCCGGCTGCTGCAGTACCGCGCATTCAAACACGTCGCTGAGTTGTTCGCCGAGTTGGAGGCCGCCGCCCTGCGCAGTTATCCGCGCGCCGTTTCGCTGGAGGACCGCTTCACCGACTTGCTCCCCGAGGTGATGCTTGGTGTCGACGCCGGACGGTTCGCGGAGATCGCCGCGATCGCGTTCACCCCGCGGCCGGTCCCGACGGTGGCCATCGAGCATCTGCACGAGATGTTCGTCTCGATCCCCGAGCAGGCCGAAAGGCTGCTGGCGATCCTGGAAGCGCGGGGCAGCGGCCAATGGGCCACATTTTCTGAGCTGGTCGCCGACTGTCAGGCGTCGATGGAGGTGGTCGGGCGCTTCCTGGCGCTGCTCGAGCTGTATCGGAGCCGGACGGTAGCATTCGACCAGTCGGAGCCGCTCGGCGTGCTCCAGATTTCGTGGACCGGGGAGCGTCCGACCAGCGAAGCCTTGGCAGAAGTGCGGAACGAATCATGAGTGAAGACCTGCCCGACCTCGATCTCGACGTCGGCATCCCGGACATCGCCGAGGCGGCACCGCTGGATCCCGAGGAGCTCGGCTCGGTGCTCGAGGCGCTGTTGCTGGTGGTGGACACCCCGGTCAGCATCGAGGCCCTGGCCTCGGCCACCCAGCAACCCGTCTACCGGATCGCGACCAAGCTGCAGCAGATGGCCGACGAACTCACCGAACGCGACAGCGGCATCGACCTGCGAAAGTCCAACGACGGCTGGCGAATGTACACCCGCGCGCGTTTCGCGCCCTACGTCGAAAAGCTGCTGCTCGACGGCGCGCGATCCAAGCTCACCCGGGCCGCGCTGGAGACGCTGGCCGTGGTGGCCTACCGCCAGCCCGTGACGCGCGCGCGGGTGAGCGCGGTCCGCGGGGTCAACGTCGACGCCGTGATGCGCACCCTGCTGGCGCGCGGCCTGATCACCGAAGCCGGCGCTGACGAGGACACCGGCGCCGTGACGTTCGCCACCACCGAGCTGTTCTTGGAGCGCCTGGGGTTGACGTCCCTGACCGACCTGCCCGATATCGCGCCGCTGCTTCCCGACGTCGACACGATCGAGGACCTCAGCGACTCGCTGGACAGCGAGCCACGCTTCATCAAACTCGCGGGCCGCCGGGCGCCCGAGGAGGCGCCGTCGTTCGACGTGGACCAGGATTGATGGTCGAAACCCAGGGGATCCGCTTACAAAAAGTCTTGTCCCAAGCCGGAATTGCGTCGCGTCGCGCCGCCGAGAAGCTGATCATCGACGGCCGCGTCGAGGTGGACGGGCAGCTGGTGACCGAGTTGGGCACCCGGGTGGACCCCGACGTTTCGGTGATCCGGGTCGACGGGGCCAGGGTGGTCGTCGACGACTCGCGGGTGTACCTGGCCCTGAACAAGCCGCGCGGCATGCACTCGACCATGTCCGACGATCGCGGCCGGCCGTGCATCGGCGACTTGGTCGAGCAACGGGTGCGGGGCAACAAGAAGCTCTTCCACGTCGGGCGGTTGGACGCCGACACCGAGGGCCTGATCCTGTTGACCAACGACGGCGAGCTGGCGCACCGGCTGATGCACCCCTCGCGCGAGGTGCCCAAGACGTATCTGGCGACGGTGACCGGGTCGGTGCCGCGCGGGCTGGGCAAGAAGCTGCGAGCGGGAATCGAGTTGGAGGACGGGCTCGCGCGGGTCGATGATTTCGCGGTGGTGGACGCCATTCCCGGTAAGACGTTGGTGCGGTTGACATTACACGAAGGGCGCAAACGCATGGTGCGCCGGCTGCTGGCGGCCGCGGGCTACCCGGTGGAGTCGCTGGTGCGCACCGACATCGGCGCGGTGTCGCTGGGGGAGCAGCGTCCGGGCAGCATCCGCCCGCTGCGCCGGGACGAGATCGGGCAACTGTACAAGGCGGTGGGTCTGTGAGTGGCGGAATCGTTGTCGCCATCGACGGGCCGGCCGGTACCGGAAAGTCTTCGGTGTCACGAGGATTGGCGCGTGCGCTGGGAGCCCGGTACCTGGACACCGGGGCGATGTACCGGATGGTCACGCTCGCGGCGCTACGCGCGGGTGTCGACCCGGCAGATGCCGAAGCCGTCGCGCAGATTGGGGCGACGGTGCAGATGTCGGTGAGCTACGCCCCGGACAGGGATCGCTATTACCTTGCCGAAGAGGATGTTTCGTCAGAAATCCGCGGCGACGGGGTGACCGGGGCGGTCTCGGCGGTGTCGGCGGTGCCCGCCGTGCGCACCCGGCTCGTCGGCCTGCAGCGCGAGATGGCCAAGGGTCCGGGCAACGTGGTCGTCGAGGGCAGAGACATCGGAACGGTGGTACTGCCCGATGCGCCGGTGAAGATCTTCCTTACCGCGTCGGCCGAAACGCGGGCCAGGCGGCGCAACGACCAGAACATCGCGTCGGGTCTGCCCGACGACTATGACGCCGTGCTGGCCGACGTTCGCCGCCGCGACCATCTCGATTCCACGCGACCGGTGTCGCCGCTGCGCGCCGCCTCGGACGCGGTGATCGTCGACACCAGCGACATGACCGAGGCGCAGGTGATCGCCCACCTGCTGCAGTTGGTCAAGCAACGAAGCGGGGCGGTGCGGTGACGCAGGACGGCACCTGGGCGGACGAAAGCGACTGGAAGGTAACCGATTCCGGCCTGGACGAGCTGGCCGAGCCGGGCCCGGCGCCCGTGGTCGCGGTGGTGGGCCGGCCCAACGTCGGCAAGTCGACGCTGGTGAACCGGATCCTGGGGCGGCGCGAAGCGGTGGTGCAGGACATTCCCGGCGTCACCCGTGATCGGGTGTCTTACGACGCGCTGTGGACCGGACGTCGGTTCGTCGTGCAGGACACCGGGGGATGGGAGCCCGACGCCAAGGGGCTGCAGCAGCTGGTGGCCGAGCAGGCGTCGGTGGCCATGCGCACCGCCGACGCGGTGATCCTGGTGGTCGACGTCACCGTCGGCGCCACCGCGGCCGACGAGGACGCGGCCCGCATCCTGCTCCGCTCGGGTAAGCCAGTCTTCCTGGCCGCCAACAAGGTTGACAACGAAAAGGGGGAAGCGGACGCGGCGGCGTTGTGGTCGCTGGGACTCGGTGAGCCACATGCGGTCAGCGCGATGCACGGTCGCGGCGTTGCCGATCTGCTCGACGAGGTGCTGGCCGCGCTGCCCGAGGTGTCCGAAGCGGCACCGGCGCCGGGCGGTCCCCGGCGGGTGGCGCTGGTCGGCAAGCCGAATGTCGGCAAGAGCTCGTTGCTGAACAAGCTGGCGGGCGACCAGCGTTCGGTGGTGCACGAGGTCGCCGGGACGACGGTGGATCCGGTGGACTCGCTGATCGAGTTGGGCGACAAGGTTTGGCGGTTCGTCGACACCGCGGGCCTGCGGCGCAAGGTCGGCCAGGCCAGCGGCCACGAGTTCTATGCCTCGGTGCGCACCCGCTCGGCCATCGATGCGGCCGAGGTGGTGATCGTGTTGATTGACGCCTCGGAGCCGTTGACCGAGCAGGACCAGCGGGTCCTGTCGATGGTTACCGAAGCCGGCCGGGCGCTGGTGCTGGCCTTCAACAAGTGGGACCTGGTCGACGAGGACCGCCGCGAGCTGCTGGAGCGTGAGATCGATCGCGAACTGGTGCAGCTGCGGTGGGCGCAGCGGGTCAACATCTCCGCCAAGACGGGCCGCGCGGTGCAGAGGCTGGTGCCGGCCATGGAGACCGCGCTGGCGTCCTGGGACACGCGGATCGCGACCGGCCCGCTGAATAGCTGGGTCAAGGAGTTGGTGGCCGCCACGCCGCCCCCGGTGCGTGGCGGCAAGCAGCCCCGGATCCTGTTCGCCACCCAGGCCACCGCCCGGCCGCCGACGTTCGTGCTGTTCACCTCCGGTTTTCTGGAGGCGGGATACCGACGTTTCCTGGAACGTCGGCTGCGCGAGACGTTCGGGTTCGAGGGCAGCCCGATTCGGATCAACGTGCGGGTGCGCGAGAAGAGGGCGGCCAAACGCCGGTGAGCGACGCTTCGAGTGTGCGGTCACGGATTCGTGTGCGCGCTCACGGCGGAAATCCCGCGAATTTCCCACCCTGGGGGCACACTCAACACGAGCGCCGACGCCTGCGAGGGAGCCGATGACGTATGTGACCACCGAGCCGCAGCTGCTGGCGGCGGCCGCCGAGGATGCGGCGGGAATTGGTTCGACAATCAACGAGGCCAATGCCGCCGCGGCGGGCCGGATCACCGGCGTGGCGGCAGCGGGGGTCGATGAGGTGTCGGCGGCCACCGCGACGGTGTTCAACGGATACGCCGACGAGTTTCGGGCACTCCTCAGACAGGCGGAAGCATTTCACGCTCGGTTCGTTGAGGCGTTGTCGGCAGCGGGAAGCGCCTACGCGCGGGCCGAGGCCGTGAACGCCGCCTCCGCGGCGAACGTCACTTTGGTCATGGGCGGCAGCGGCAACCCGAATCCGCCGCAAAGCTATGTGAATGCCGTTGTGACGAAATACATCACGCCCAACTTCCCGACTTTCCTGGTGAGCGACGCGCAAGCGCTGTTCACACCCGAGTCGTTCTATCCGCTTACCGGCATCAAGGATTTGATCCCGAATATCTCGGTGGCCAGAGGCGTGACGATATTGGACACCGCGATCCGCCAGCAACTCAGCGCCGGGAACAACGTTGCCGTGTTGGGCTTTTCGCAGAGCTCCATCATCGCCTCGCTGGAGATGGAGAACCTCGACCCCAGCGGCACGCCGAGCTCACTCCCCATAGTCTTCACGCTGCTCGGCGATCCGATGAATCCCAATGGCGGTCTCCTGGCGCGGTTTCCCGGTCTGACGATGCCGAGTCTGGGTTTCACGTTCTACGGCGCGACTCCGGGCAATGACTTCGCGACCAACATCTACACGATCGAATACGACGGGTTTGCCGACTTCCCGCAGTACCCGATCGATTTCCTCGCCGATCTCAACGCCCTCACCGGCATCTACTACGTGCACGGCACCTACGCGGATCTCACTCCCACACAGATCAATTCGGCCATTCCGTTGACGAACACGCAGGGCCCCACGACCACCCACTACTACATGATTCCCAACCCGCATCTGCCACTCCTGGAGCCGTTGCGCGCGATCCCCGTCGTGGGCAACCCGGTGGCGGACCTGCTCGAACCCGACATGAGGGTGCTAGTCAACTTGGGCTACGGCAGCCCCGACCAGGGCTGGTCGACCGGGCCGCCGAACGTGCTCACGCCATTCGGGTTGTTCCCGCCGGTCAGTCCGGGCGCCGTGCTCGGCGATCTGGTCACCGGCACCCAGCAAGGCGTCGGTGCTTTCGTGAGCGACGTCGGCGCCGCGGGATCGGGCGCGTCACCGTCTGGCCTGTTGCACGCACTGTCGTCGATTCCGCCGCCGTCGAGCATCGTCCCGCCCCCGTCGTCGATTCCGAGCCTTGTCGACGGCCTGCCGGGGGCGGGCACCAACGTCATCAACGCCTTCACGAGCGCGCTGTCGACCGGTTACTCGGTCCTGCTCCCGACCGCGGACTTCGCGACCGCGGCCCTGCTCTCCGTCCCGTCCTATGACGTCAATCTCTTCCTGAACGGCATCTTGCAAGCGGTCAACGGTGACCCAATTGGCCTGATCCATGCGGTCGGCGATCCGATCGCCGCAGACATCGGACTGTTCACGATCGCCGGCGGCTTCGAAGCGATAGTCCTCGCCTCCGCGGCCCACTCGATCGTCGGGGATTTCACCAGCCTCTGACGCGTTGACCGTTTTCGATGCGTATCGTCGGTGTGTCCGCCTCCGCGCGACAAATCGACTGGTGTGAGTCTGGGGCGGCGGCTGCGGTAGGCTTTCGACCGCTGCCGATGATTCAGGCGGCGACCGGGCTGTGGCGCAGTTTGGTAGCGCACTTGACTGGGGGTCAAGTGGTCGCAGGTTCAAATCCTGTCAGCCCGACCAAAGGACACGCAGGTCAGAGGCGGTTTTCGAGCCGCTAGACCCATACCCCGAGGGGGTGTGTGCGCCAGTTTCTGCGCCAACCAGGAATTTGCTCCAATAGGTCATAGCCCCAGCGCCCCGCCGAGTGCGCCGATCGCGGTGCGGGCCGCAGTATCGGACGTGTGGCCGTACACGTCGCCGGTGATCGCGATCGACGAGTGCCCGAGGATGTCGGCGACGGCCTTGATGTGTGTGCCAGATTCCAGCAGCGCCACAGCCGCGCTATGCCGCAGGGTGTGTATCCCGACGCCTTCGATCTTGGCGGCCTTGGCCGCCGCCTCGATCACGCGGAGGAAATTGCGCGGGTCAACCTTGCCGCCGGTCTCCGTGGTGAACACCAACCCGGTGGTGTCCTCCCACACGTTCGCCGCTGCCATCTTTTCTTGCTTCTGGGCCACCCGGTGCTTACGGAGCATGGTGACGATGGCCGGGTGCAGCGGTACCTCGCGGCGACGTCGTTCCGTCTTCGGCGGACCGATAACGAGACGGCCTTTGATCCGACTCAGCGTCGCCGCCACCTTCAACGTTCCGGCGTCGAGGTCCACCCGGTCCCAGCGCAGCGCGAGCGCTTCGCCTCTGCACAGTCCGGTGCTGGCGATCAGCATGAGCGCGGGGTAGTAGCGGGAGTGTTCAGCGGCCTGCAGGACCGCTGTGACAACCGGGGCGGGGAGATGGTGGGCTTCACGGTGTTCGACCGGGGGACGCTTCACCACGGCGGCGGGATTGCGGGCCAACAGCCCGTCCCGCACCGCGCCGTCCAGCGCGCCACGGAGGATGGTGTAGGTCTGCCGGATGGTGGAGTCGGACAGCGCCCGAACCGGCTCAGGTTCGGTGTCGTCGTCGCGGCGCTTGCCGGGTTTGGTCTTCGCCCGCATCGCCAAAATCAGCGCCTCGACATCGGAAGGCGTCAGCTTGTCCAACGTGATCGCACCGAACGGTGCCGGCATCGGGGCCTGCCGCGCACGCCCAGACCGGTAGCTTCAAGGACCAGTGGTATGGGGAGTGGGCGCCGGAAACGTTCAGTCCAGCGACCCGCATGACGACCCGCCGTATGAGACCGGGGAGACGCCGAGCACCGGCCCGGTGCCGGACAACATTCGGCGCGGCGCCGGAGAGCATTGGGTCGGCGGCGACGGGTTCGACGACTCCGACTTCGATGACCTCGACGGCGATGACGATCCCCACGACGCTGACTACGATGTCGACCTCGATGAAGACCATGTGGATGACAGCGAGGACGACGACTGTGGACCCGTCGCAGGCAATATCGTCGTGGACGCAGCCGACTGCGACGACAGTGTGGTTCGGGGCCGGTTCAGCGCGGAAACGCTCCGCCAGGCTGGCCAAGCTGGCGTCCCAGGCCCGCTGTCGGGCAGCCGCTTGTAAGGCTGTCGTCGCCGAATGATTCGATTGATGATGTTGGACGGCCGCCGTGCGGCTCCGCTGGCTGCGTTTCAGCTGGGGTGTTCGAGTGTTGTTCGGGCCTGGTCGATTTGGTCGTATGCGTAGGTCGCGATGGCGGCGGTGGTCATCGCCTCACCCTTGCGGGCGAGCGATTCGTAGGTCTGGTCGCCGAGCACATCGCGGAGGTGGGCGATCGCGGTGCTGATTTCGGGGACCATCGCCGCAGAGAAAGGACCGACCGCGAACCCGGCGACGGTGGCCGCCGGTTCGTAGCGTCCGAGCCGGTCGAAAACGATGGCGAGGACGGCCAGCGGGACGCGGATCGTCATGGTGTCGCCCGCATTGTGGAAGTTGCGGATTGCCAGAGTGAGGTGATCGAATGCGGCCAGCGTGTCGCCCTGTTCGGCCTCAAGTCGTGCCAGACCCTGCGCCAGGACTGACACGCCGGCGCGGTTGCCGCTGTCTTGAGCGATCACCAGACCCCGGCCGAGGGCGCTGGAGCCCGCGCCCGACGGGATCCGCGTCACGGAAAGCCGCAACCGTAGGCACTGAGCGCCAACGCGAGCAAGTACGGGTTGCCTGTTGCCTCCGCAGCCCCTCGATTAGGCCATCCGCGGAATCCATCGCCTCCCCACCGGAACCGGTAGCTGAAAGGGCGGAAACCAGCCATGACCGGATGTGGACGTGGGTGTCGCGGCGGCGTGCGCGCTGGGCGCGACACAACTCGGCCAACCGGTCAGGCTGCCCGATGGCTAGGTATGCAACTCCAAGCACGGCTTCGATGCCGTACGGCAGCACATCGCGGCTCCTGCCGAGAACGATCTGGCCGGCCTCGCTGTAGCCGGACAGCCGCCTCGATCCGTCCGGTCGTGTAGCACAGCGACGCAATCACATACAGGAACGCCAGCCGCGGGTGGTCGGCGACGCGGGCGGGCTCGATCAGCTCTTCAGCCCAGGCGATCGGCTCAAGGGTTTGAGACCCAACGCCGAGCCACCCCACATAGCTGGCGATGGTGGCGGCGACATCCAGATCGCCCTGGTCGGCGGCCCACCGAAACGCGGATGGCAACGGCCAGCTCGACAGTGAACCAGTCGTACGCGTCCCGCTGTCGGGGGCTGTCCCACAGGGCCATGATGTCGGCTTCCCGTCCGGCGAAGTACCGCGAGTGCGCGGCCCGAATCTCGGGATGCTTCGCCGCGGGCGACGAGTTGTTCCTCGGCGAACTGGCGGATCGTCTCCAACGTCGAAAACCGGGTCCGCCCCGAGGACCTGTCAGCGACCAGCAGTGACTTGCGCACAAGAACGTCGAGTACCTCGGGGTTGGCGTATCGTCGAGGTCATCTGATCCGGCTACCGCGCAGGCGCTTTGGAGGTCAAATCCGCCCGCGAAGACCGAACAGCGGTCCAGCACTGTCTTTTCGGTGTCATCGAGAAGGTCGTAGGACCAGGCGACCGCGTGGCGCAGCGTGTGGTGGCGTTCTAGGCCGCGCCGTGAGCCGACCAGCAGCCGGAACCGCTGATCGAGACGATCACGGACCTCACTGGCCGTCATCGACGCCATCCGTGAGGCGGCCAGTTCGATGGCCAACGGAATCCCGTCGAGGCGTTGACAAATCTCAACGGCTGCGGCTGATTCATCGCCGTTGACCATCGAGAAGCTCGGTTCAATACCTTGAGCGCGTTCGACGAACAGGCTCACCGCCGCTGAGTCGATTCCCGCGCCGATGTCCAGCGAGGGTACTGGCCACACTTGCTCCTCGGCGATCCCGAGTCCTTCGCGGCTGGTGGCCACGACCCGCACGGTCGCGGATTGCGTGAGGATTGCTTCGATCAGGTCGGCGGCAGCGTCTAGAACGTGCTCGCAGTTGTCGATCACCAACAGCCGCAGCCTGCCCTCCAGCGCGGCGGCCACACTCTCGGCCACGCTCTTCCCGGGTTGCTGGGTGATGCCCAGCACCGCCGCGACCGCGTCGGGCACCGCCGCCGGATCGGTGACTGCGGCGAGTTCGAAAAACCAGACACCGTCGGGAAATTCATCGACGAGACGCGCCGCGACCTCCAACGCCAGCCGGGTCTTGCCGACCCCGCCGACACCGGTCAACGTCACCAACCGATGAGCTTTCACCGCCGCTTGCACCTCGGCGACCTCGGACTCACGCCCGATGAGCTCGTGGTCTGGGGCCGCAGGTTCCCCGGACTCGCATCCAGCGCCCGCAACGCAGGAAAGTCCGCCTGCAACCCTGTCGCTCGGACCTGGAACACCCCGACCGCGGTCGGCAGATCCCGCAACCGCCGCGGCCCCAAATCCACCAGATCAACTCCGGTCAGCAGACCCGCCGTTGACTCGGTCAACAGGACCTGACCGCCGTGACCGGCAGCCATCACCCGCGCCGCACGATTCAGCGCCGCACCGAAGTAGTCACCCTCCCGAAGTTCGGCCTCGCCGGTCGCCAGCCCCATCCGCACCGGCAACTCGAGTGCCCGCTGAGCAGCAACAGCGGCGTCGACCGCACAGCTCGGCGAGGCGAACGCGGCACACACCCCGTCACCGGTGTGCTTGAACAACCAACCGCCGTGCGCCTCAATCGCCGCACGCAACACCTCGTCATGCGCGGCCAGCGCCACCCGCATCCCCTCGGCGTCGACCTCCCACCGACGGGTCGAACCCTCAACATCGGTGAACAAAAACGTCACCACCCCCGAAGGAGCAGTGGCCGCAGGAGCGGACACCCCTGCAGAATCTCACGACAGCACTCCTACCTCACACATCGGCGGAATACCGGCCAAACGCGCGTGTCCTTCCGGATCCGTCCGCAGGCCGTACGCAAAACTGCTGCTGCGTCAGCTCGCGCAGCTTGCACAGCTCGATGTCGGCACCCTCGGCGATCAACAGCGACGCGAAGTAGTGCCGGAGGTCGTGGAAGACGAACCCCTCCGGTAGCCCTTGAGTATTGCCGCGGCTCGAACGATGGAACCAACGCGGGCCAGCGCTACGTCCAACCCGGCATGGACGACATCGAACGCGAAGCGATCCGCGACGAGGGCTACGGCGTGAAGGACGACGTTATCGCGTTCGGTCATCGCGCTCAGTCCTCGCCGTCGAGGTCGACCACGTTTTCGGTTGCCTGCCGGTCTGCGACCTGGTTGAACAGTCGGCCAAGTTGCCAGGCGGCGTGGTACGCGTCAGCGCCGCCACGCTGGTCGGGGTCTATCACGAAGGTTCGGAACCCGTCGCCGTCCGGCACGGTCACAGCGATCTGCCCGGGCAGCATCGGGATGGTGACTGCTTCGGTCATGGCTGCCGCCCGTTTCCCGATCCCTGCGCGACCGACGACAGGTGGAACTTTCCACACCACCTACACGCGTAGACGCT
>CAWEIY010000004.1:0-226058 GCA_963809285.1 uncultured Actinomycetota bacterium
TCGCCAAGCGGATCGGGTCGAGTTGGGCGTCCAGACGTCGGGTGACGACGTAGACTTTTCTGGTCGAGAGGCGTTGCAACGGTTCCGGGTCCCTGCCGGTATCCGCCACGCTCGGCAGAGTCAAGGACGCCTTCCGCTACGGAAGGAACGCACGTGAGCGCCCTGATTCGAACACCTTCGCGCCGAAGATCCGCCCCGACTGCACCGACGAACTGACGGCTACTCTCGGCCAGCGGATCATGGTGATCGACGGCGCGATGGGCACGGCGATCCAGCGGGATCGGCCGGACGAGGCCGGCTACCGCGGCGACCGGTTCACGGAGTGGCCGACCGCTCTTCAGGGCAACAACGACCTGCTTAACCTGACGCAGCCGCAGATCATCGAGGGGATCCACCGCGAGTACCTCGAGGCGGGCGCCGACATCCTGGAGACCAACACGTTCAACGCGAACGCGATCTCGCTCTCCGACTACGACATGCAGGACCTGAGCTACGAGCTGAACTACGCCGGCGCCGCCCTGGCCCGCAAGGCAGCCGACGAATTCAGCACCCCGGAGAAGCCCCGCTACGTCGCTGGCGCAATCGGGCCGACGACGCGCACCGCGTCGATCTCGCCGGACGTCAACGACCCCGGAGCCCGCAACGTCTCCTACGACCAGCTGGTCGCCGCCTACCTCGAATCTGCCAACGGCCTGGTCGACGGTGGTGCCGACCTCATCATCATCGAGACGATCTTCGACTCGCTGAACGCCAAGGCGGCGGTGTTCGCCGTCGAGACGCTGTTCGAGGACCGCGGACGCCGCTGGCCGGTGATCATCTCGGGCACCATCACCGATGCTTCCGGGCGGACGTTGTCCGGTCAGGTCACCGAAGCATTCTGGAATGCGATCAGGCACGCGAAGCCCATCGCGGTGGGTCTCAACTGTGCCCTGGGTGCGCCGGAGATGAGGCCCTACATCGCCGAGGTGGCGCGGATCGCGGACACCTTCGTCTCCTGCTACCCGAATGCCGGTCTGCCCAACGCCTTTGGCGAGTACGACGAGTCCCCGGAGCGCCAGGCCGGCTACATCGCCGAGTTCGCCGAGGCCGGCCTGGTCAACCTGGTCGGTGGTTGCTGCGGAACGACGCCGGCGCACATCGCCGAGATCGCCAGAGTCGTCGAGGGCAAGCCGCAGCGCGAACTGCCGACGATCTCGGTGGCCACTCGGCTCTCGGGCCTGGAGCCGCTCAACATCACAGACGATTCCCTGTTCGTGAACATCGGTGAGCGCACCAACATCACCGGCTCCGCCAGGTTTCGCAACCTGATCAAAGCCGAGGACTACGACACCGCGCTATCGGTCGCCCTGCAGCAGGTCGAGGTCGGTGCGCAGGTCATCGACATCAACATGGACGAAGGCATGATCGACGGCGTCGCCGCGATGGACCGGTTCACCAAGCTGATCGCGGCCGAGCCGGACATAAGCCGCGTCCCGGTGATGATCGATTCCTCCAAGTGGGAGGTCATCGAGGCGGGCCTGAAGAACGTGCAGGGCAAGCCGATCGTCAACTCGATCTCCATGAAGGAGGGCGAGGAGAAGTTCATTCGCGAGGCACGGCTGTGCCGCAAGTACGGTGCAGCGGTCGTCGTGATGGCGTTCGACGAGCAGGGTCAAGCCGACAACCTGGAGCGCCGCAAGGAGATCTGCGGGCGCGCCTACCGGATCCTGACCGAAGAGGTCGGCTTCCCGCCCGAGGACATCATCTTCGACCCGAACTGCTTCGCGCTGGCGACCGGTATCGAGGAGCACGCGACCTACGGGATCGACTTCATCGAGGCCTGCGCGTGGATCAAGGAGAACCTTCCAGGGGTGCACATCTCCGGCGGTATATCGAACGTGTCGTTCTCGTTCCGGGGCAACAACCCTGTCCGCGAGGCGATCCACGCCGTGTTCCTGTACCACGCCATCAAGGCCGGCCTGGACATGGGCATCGTCAACGCTGGTGCGCTGGTGCCCTACGACTCGATCGACCCCGAGCTGCGGGACCGGATCGAGGACGTCGTCCTGAACCGTCGCGAAGATGCGGCCGAAAGGCTCCTGGAGATCGCGGAACGGTTCAACAGCTCGGAGAAGGCCGATGACACGGTGGCAGCCGAATGGCGCAGCCTCCCGGTCCGCGAGCGGATCACGCACGCGCTGGTCAAGGGCATCGATGCCCACGTCGATGCCGACACCGAGGAATTGCGGGCCGAGATCGCCGCCGCGGGTGGTCGCCCGATCGAGGTGATCGAGGGCCCGCTGATGGATGGCATGAACGTCGTCGGTGACCTGTTCGGCGCGGGCAAGATGTTCTTGCCCCAGGTCGTGAAGTCGGCCCGGGTGATGAAGAAGGCCGTTGCGTACCTGCTGCCGTACATCGAGGCGGAAAAAGAAGAGTTGGGCGACGCCGTAGCCGAGGATAAAACCAACGGCACGATCGTGATGGCGACCGTGAAGGGCGACGTCCACGACATCGGCAAGAACATCGTCGGGGTCGTCCTGCAGTGCAACAACTACAGCGTGATCGACCTCGGTGTGATGGTGCCTGCCCAGAAGATCCTGGACGCGGCCAAGGAGCACAACGCCGACATCATCGGCTTGTCCGGCCTGATCACCCCGTCCCTGGACGAGATGGTCAACTTCGCCGCCGAGATGGAGCGTCAGGGACTGGAGATCCCGCTGCTGATCGGTGGCGCGACCACCTCGCGCGCTCACACGGCCGTGAAGGTGTCGCCGCGTCGTACCGGTCCGGTGGTCTGGGTCAAGGACGCTTCCCGCTCGGTGCCGGTCGCTGCTGCGCTTCTCGACGACAAGCAGCGTCCAGCCCTGCTGGAGGCCACCGAGACTGACTATGCAGCCCTGCGCGAACGGCACGCCCAGAAGAGCGAGCGGCCGATGCTGACGCTTGAGAAGGCCCGCGCGAACCGGACGCCGATCGAGTGGGACGGCTACGCGCCGCCGGTGCCCGCCCAGGGTATCGGCGTGCGGGAGTTCGAGAACTACGACCTCGCCGAGCTGCGCGAGTACATCGACTGGCAGCCGTTCTTCAACGCCTGGGAGATGAAGGGCAGGTTCCCCGACATCCTCAACAACCCGGTCTCGGGCGAGACTGCCCGCAAGCTGTACGACGACGCCCAGGAGATGCTCGACACCCTGATCAAGGAGAAGTGGCTGACTGCCAACGGGGTGATCGGGTTCTTCCCGGCGAACGCGGTCGGCGACGACATCGAGGTCTACACCGACGAGACTCGTACCGAGGTGATGACCACGTTGCACAACCTGCGCCAGCAGGGCGAGCACCGGGCCGGCATCCCGAACCGGTCGCTGGGCGACTTCATCGCGCCCAAGGACACCGGCCTGGCCGACTACGTCGGCGCCTTCGCCGTCACGACGGGGTTCGGCAGCCAGGACAAGATCGTCGAGTTCAAGGCAGCCAACGACGACTACAGCGCGATCCTGCTGGAGTCGATCGCCGACCGGCTGGCCGAGGCGTTCGCCGAACGGATGCACCAACGGGTCCGCAAGGAGTTCTGGGGATTCCAGCCTGACGAACAGCTGGACAACAAGGCGCTCATCGATGAGAAGTACGTGGGAATCCGCCCTGCCCCCGGCTACCCGGCCTGCCCGGAGCACACCGAGAAGGCGACGCTCTGGAAGTTGATGGACGTCCAGGAGCGGACCGGCATCGAGCTGACCGAGTCGATGGCGATGTGGCCCGGTGCCGCCGTCAGCGGCTGGTACTTCTCGCATCCGCAGTCGCAGTACTTCGTGGTCGGCCGGATGGCCCAGGACCAGGTCGCCGACTACGCGCAGCGCAAGGGCTGGACCCTGCAGGAAGCCGAGCGCTGGCTCGCCCCCAACCTCGGCTACAACCCGGAGGACTGAGCCCTACGTTGGTTGAGTTCGCACTGGCCGCCGAGACGGCATCGTGCGTGGCGATCGAGGACTCCGACACCGTACGTCGCCACTGATAAACCGCCGTGACTTTGCTCGTCGGCACGTGAAACAATCGCTGCCCGTGAAGACCTTCGAGGATCTGTTCGCCGAACTCGGCGATCGTGCCCGCACCCGACCGGCCGGCAGCGCCACCGTCGCCGCGCTCGACGGTGGCATACATGGGCTCGGCAAGAAGATCCTGGAGGAGGCCGGCGAGGTGTGGCTGGCCGCCGAACACGAACCCAACGACGCGCTGGCCGAGGAGATCAGCCAGTTGCTGTACTGGACGCAGGTGCTGATGATCGCGCGCGGACTGTCCCTCGACGACGTCTATCGAAAGCTGTGAACGACATGTTGCGGGTCGCGGTTCCCAACAAGGGTGCGCTCAGCGAGCCGGCCGCCGAGATCCTCGCCGAGGCCGGCTACCGGCGCCGCACCGATCCCAAGGACCTGACGGTCATCGACCCCATCAACCAGGTCGAGTTTTTCTTCTTGCGGCCCAAAGACATTGCCATCTATGTCGGTTCGGGGGAGCTCGACTTCGGCATCACCGGACGCGACCTGGTGCTCGATTCCGGTGCGCCGGTTCGCGAGCGGCTGGCGCTGGGCTTCGGGTCGTCGAGCTTCCGGTACGCCGGCCCCGCCGGGAGTAACTGGACGACGGCCGACCTGGCCGGAAAGCGGATCGCCACCGCCTACCCGAACCTGGTGCGAAAAGACTTGGCCGAACGGGGTATTGAAGCAACCGTCATCGGGCTCGACGGGGCGGTGGAGATCTCTGTGCAACTCGGGGTGGCCGACGCCATCGCCGACGTGGTGGGGTCCGGCCGCACCCTGAGCCTGCACGACCTGGTGGCCTTTGGTGAGCCGCTCTGTGATTCGGAGGCGGTGCTGATCGAGCGCGTCGATCACGGTGGCCACCCGCACAGCAGGGCCACCACGGCCCGCGATCAACTGGTGGCCCGGGTCCAGGGCGTGGTGTTCGGTCAGCAATACCTGATGCTCGATTACGACTGCCCGCGCTCGGTCCTGGACAAGGCCACGTCGATCACGCCGGGGCTGGAGTCACCGACCATCGCGCCGCTCGCCGACCCGGCCTGGGTGGCCATCCGCGCACTGGTGCCCCGTCGGGGGGTCAACGAGATCATGGACGAGCTCGCCGCCATCGGCGCCAAAGCGATTCTGGCTTCCGACATCAGGTTCTGCCGATTCTGACCACAGTTCTGACCAGATTCTGACCGATGCGTGCCGAGGCGGCGGCTGTGTTAGCGTCCGCCTTGGGGGAGACCGCCCGAGCCACCGGCTTGGGCCGTCCCCCTTTGTCGTGGCCGGTTGTCGTGGCCGGCTGTTCGTTCTCTCAGGAGGGTCTCCGTGACACATGCGCTCGTTCTGCTGATGGCTTTGTTGATTGGTGTCGTCGCCGGGTTACGTTCGATGACGGCTCCGACCGTGGTCGCCTGGGCCGCCTTCCTCGGTTGGATCAACCTGCATTCCACCTGGGCATCCTGGGTGGCCAACGTCATCACGGTCGCAGTCCTCACCGTCCTTGCCGTCGGCGAACTGGTCACCGACAAACTCCCCAAGACACCGGCCCGCACGGCGCTACCGGTGTTCGCGGCGCGGATCATCATGGGCGCTTTCGCCGGCGCCGTTATCGGCGCGGCGTGGCATTGGACCTTTACCGCGCTCGGTGCCGGTGTGATCGGCGCGGTGCTCGGCACCCTGGGCGGCTATCACGCGCGGAGGGGCCTGGTCGCCGCCATCCGCGGGCGGGACTTGCCGATAGCGCTGCTCGAGGACGCGGTCGCGATCTTGGGCGGATTCGCGGTCCTGGCGGCGACGGCCAACTTGTGACGGAGCGTTTCGACGCGATCATCGTCGGTGCCGGCCAGGCCGGGCCTTCGCTGGCGGGCCGGCTGACCTCAGCCGGGCAGCGCGTCGCGATCATCGAGCGCAAACTGATCGGCGGCACCTGCGTCAACAACGGATGCATCCCGACCAAGACCCTGGTGGCCAGCGCGCACGCCGCCCAGCTGGCCCGTCGCGGCGCGGAATACGGTGTCGGGACCGGATCGATCAGCGTGGACATGGCGAAAGTCAAGGCGCGCAAAGACGAAATCATGCTCGGCGATCGCAACGGGGTCGAGGACTGGCTGTACGGCATGGACGGCTGCACCGTCTATCGCGGTCACGCCCGGTTCGAGGACCCGCACACCGTCAGCGTCAACGGCGACCTGCTGCACGCCGACCGAATCTTCCTCAACGTGGGTGGCCGCGCGGTGGTCCCGGACATCCCGGGGCTGTCCGACGTCGAATTCCTCACCAACGTGTCGATCCTCGAACTCGACACGCTGCCGGTACATCTCGTCATCGTCGGCGGCAGCTACATCGCGCTGGAGTTCGCACAGATGTACCGGCGCTTCGGGGCCCGGGTGACCGTGGTCGAGAAGGGGCAGCGACTGGCGTCGCGCGAAGACGAGGACGTCTCCGCCAGCGTCAGACAGATCCTGGAGGCCGAGGGGATCGACATCGTCGTCGGCGCTGACGATATACGAATCAGCAAGAGCGACAGTGATTTTGGAGGCAGTGATTTCGGAGGCTTTGAGCTCACGCCGCGTGCCGGTGCCGACCCCATCGCCGGAAGTCACCTCCTGATGGCGGTGGGGCGGCGACCCAATACCGACGACCTGGGCCTCCAGGCGGCCGGCGTGCAGACCGACGCCCGCGGCTACATCGTGGTCGATGATGAGCTCAAGACCAACGTCGACCACATTTGGGCGCTGGGTGACTGCAACGGCAAGGGCGCGTTCACCCACACGTCGTTCAACGATTTCGAGATCGTGGCCGCCAACCTGCTCGACAAGGACCCGCGCCGGGTGAGCGATCGCATCACCACCTACGCGCTCTACATCGACCCGCCACTGGGGCGTGCCGGCATGACCGTCGACCAGGTCCGCGCGTCGGGCCGCAAGGCGCTGGTCGGTAAGCGGCCGATGACCAAGGTCGGCAGGGCGGTGGAAAAGGGTGAGACGCAAGGCTTTATGAAGGTGGTGGTGGATGCCGACACCCAGCAGATCTTGGGAGCGGCCATCCTCGGAGTCGGCGGTGACGAGGCGATTCACGCGATTCTGGACATCATGTCGGCCAAGGCGCCGTACACCACGCTGTCGCGCACGATGCATATCCACCCCACGGTCTGCGAGCTCATTCCCACGATGCTGCAGGAGATGTCGCCACTCGCGTGAGGGCGTGTCAGGCCGCCGGTTCGGTGGGATGCGGCTCGGTCGGATGCAGAACCGCCTGCGCGCCTGCATGATTCGGCCCTGTGTGTTTCGGCCACCCGGGGTAGGGCGGTGGCGTTCCGCCGAAGGTCGGACAGTGTTGCTGGTGTGGGCACCACTCGCACAACCGTGACGGGCTGGGACGGAAATCGCCCGTCTGGCCCGCGGACAGGATGGCACGCCAGATCGCGATCAGCGTCTTCTCGAAGCGCAGCAGCTCGTCATGGTCCGGCGCGTAGTCCAACACCTGACGGTCGGCCAGATAGATGATCCGCAGCCGGGTGGGCAGCACACCGCGGGAACGCAGTAGTGCCACCGCGTAGAACTTCATCTGGAACATGGCCTTGAACTCGGCCAGCGCTCGGGCGGCGGGCGGTGCCTTGCCGGTCTTGTAGTCGACCACCCGTAGCTCGCCGGTGGCCGCGACGTCGATCCGGTCGATAAAGCCACGCAGCAGTGTGCCGTCGGCGAGCTCGACCTCCACGCGTTCCTCGCAGGATTGCGGGTCGAATCGGGTCGGGTCTTCCAGCCGGTAATAGCCGGACAGCAAGGCGCGGGCCTCCGCCAGCAGTTGGGTTCGCTGCTCGGCGTCCAGTTCACCGGCCAGTTCGGGCTCCGCGTCGATCACCCGATCCCATGCGGATTCCACCAGCGATAGCGCGGTGTCGGGGCCGCGCTGCGCGGCGGGCAGGCCGTAGAGCTGCTCCAGGGCGGCATGCACCACCGACCCCCGGAGCTGCGCGGCTGACGGTGCCTCGGGCAACCGGTCGATCGCGCGGAACCGATACAGCAGCGGACATTGTTTGAAGTCCGCCGCCCGCGACGGCGACAGCGCCGGCCGGAACGGGAGCGATTCCGGCTGGTCGGTCATCTCCGCAGCCTAGAACCGACGGCCGACAACCCCGGGCACCGGCTGCGGCGAGTCGGCTGGCACGCTGGACGGCGTGTCAGCAACCGGCCCGTTTACCGCCGGCGAACGCGTCCAGCTCACCGACGCCAAGGGCCGGCACTACACCATGTGGCTCGCCGAAGGTGGTGAATTCCACACCCATCGCGGCTCGATCGCACACGACGCGGTGATCGGGCTGGACGAGGGCAGCGTGGTCAAGTCCAGCAACGGCGCCCAGTTTTTGGTGCTGCGCCCGCTGCTGGTCGATTACGTGATGTCGATGCCCCGCGGGCCACAGGTGATCTACCCCAAGGACGCGGCTCAGATCGTGCACGAGGGCGACATCTTTCCGGGTGCGCGGGTGCTGGAGGCCGGGGCCGGATCCGGCGCGCTGACTTGCTCGCTGCTGCGCGCGGTCGGGCCCCAGGGGCGGGTGGTCTCCTACGAACAGCGCGCCGACCATGCCGAACACGCCCGCCGCAACGTGGCCAACTTCCACGACGCTCTCGGCCAGCTACCGGACAACTGGGAGCTGATTGTCAGCGACCTCGCGGACTCCGACTTGCCCGACGGCTCCTTCGACCGGGCCGTGCTCGACATGCTCGCGCCGTGGGAAGTGCTCGACGCGGTGTCGCGGCTGGTGATCGCCGGCGGTGTGCTGATCATCTACGTGGCAACGGTCACCCAACTGTCGCGGGCCGTGGAGGCCCTGCGGGCCCAGCAGTGCTGGACCGAACCGCGGGCATGGGAAACGCTGCAGCGCGGGTGGAACGTCGTCGGCCTGGCCGTTCGGCCGCAGCATTCCATGCGCGGACACACAGCGTTCTTGATCTGCACCCGACGGCTCGCTCCCGGCGCCGTCGCCCCGGCGCCGCTGGGTCGCAAACGCGTGGGCCGCGACGGCTAGCTTGAGCAGCTAGTCGTCTTCAGCAAGCTAGTCGTCTGCGCTGCGGCGCAGGCCGCGGCGCACCGACAGCAACTCGAACTCCGGATGCGCGGCCACCAGACGTTCGGCCGCGTCGAGCACGTCGACGGCATGGGTTCGGTCGCCGGACACCAGGCCCACACCGATCAACGCTCGTCGATGCAGTTCCTGCGACCCGGTCTCGGCGGCCGACACACTGAACTTGCGCTGCAACTCGGCGACGACGGGACGGATCACCGATCGTTTCTGCTTGAGTGATCGAACGTCGCCGAGCAGCACGTCGAACTCCAGCCAGCCGATCCACATCGGTCAGCCCGAGGGCGTCGGAGAAGGGGCTTGCGACGGGGCCGGGCCGGGAGCCGGGCCAGGAACTGGAGTGGTCGGTGGCGGCGAGTTGCCCAGGGCCAGCAGCATTTCCGCGGTTTGCCGGGAAAGCATCCATCCCCCTTGGGGAGGTGGGCACGGCGTGAACTCCATCGGGAACGTGAACTTGCGGTTGTTCGCCTGCGAGGTCTTGACGTTGATCGTGGCCATCACATTGGACGGATGCTTGTCCGACCATGCGACGTTGTTCGCCACGAAGGTCATCGGCAGGTAGCCGCTGTCCTGCAACGCGGCGGTGAACTTGTCCAGCTTGTCCGCGCTCTCGGGGGTCGCTCCCTCGACGAGGTTCACCTTGTTGATCGCCGGAACGTTCGGGTCCGCGAGCCGGTTCAGCACGTCGATGAGGGCCTCGGGCGCCGGCAGGGGCGTGGTCGGGGGAGCCGCGACGATGAGTGGACTCGACGGGGCGTGGGCCGTCGACGAGGGGGACGACACAACCCTGGGTCCGTTGTGCGAACATCCCGCGAGCCCCAGCGTCGTCACGGCGGCGGCGGCGCTCAGCGTTACGGACAGGTTTCGGAGCAGCCAGTCGGGCAGGGTGACGCGCCCGCGTCTGCCGTCGGGCCAACTGGTGCAACGGAAATCACAGCGGCGGCGGCCGCTCCGATCACGGCGACGCCGGTAAGGCCTGTGGCGAGGCATTTTGCGGTCGCGGCGCCCTTTCGATCAGCCGGATTCGTGGCCGAGATTACCAGCGTGACGAAAATCTTAACTTTTCGTGGGTATTTGACTACGCACATGAACCGGCGATCGCCGGTAGCTTTGATGTATCCACCGCATCATTTCGGGGCGGGAAAGGAGCGCATCATGGGGGACTCAGACCGTTCTGAAGCATTCGGCAACCCTGAAACTGGCATGTCCAGCGGCGATGCTGCCGAATTGGAAGAATTGCGGCGTGAGGCAGCGGTGCTGCGCGAGCAACTTGAGCATGCGGTTGGATCGCACAGCGGCACCCGCACCGCACGCGATGTGCATCAACTCGAAGCCCGTATCGACTCCCTTGCGGCCCGCAATTCCAAATTAATGGAAACGCTTAAAGAAGCCCGTCAGCAACTGTTGGCGCTGCGGGAAGAAGTCGACCGTCTCGGGCAGCCGCCGAGCGGCTACGGTGTCCTGCTGGCCGCGCACGACGACGAGACGGTCGACGTGTTTACCTCGGGTCGCAAGATGCGCCTGACGTGCTCGCCGAACATCGATGTCGAGTCGTTGCGGAAGGGCCAGACCGTTCGGCTCAACGAGGCCCTGACCGTCGTCGAGGCCGGCATGTTCGAATCGGTCGGCGAGATCTCCACTTTGCGCGAGGTGCTGGCCGACGGTCACCGGGCCCTCGTCGTCGGCCACGCCGACGAGGAACGCATCGTCTGGCTTGCCGAGCCGTTGGTCGCCGAGGACTTGCCGGACGGCGTTCCCGACGCCCACAACGACGACACCAAGCCCCGCAAGCTGCGTCCGGGCGACTCGCTGCTGGTCGACACCAAGGCCGGCTACGCCTTTGAGCGCATCCCCAAGGCCGAGGTCGAAGACCTGGTGCTGGAGGAGGTGCCGGATGTCAGCTACCAGGACATCGGTGGTCTGACCCGCCAGATCGAGCAGATCCGCGACGCCGTCGAACTGCCGTTCCTGCACAAGGAGCTGTACCGGGAGTACGCGCTGCGCCCGCCCAAGGGTGTGCTGCTCTACGGCCCGCCCGGCTGCGGTAAGACCTTGATCGCCAAGGCGGTCGCCAACTCGTTGGCCAAGAAGATGGCCGAGGTGCGCGGCGACGACGCCCGCGAGGCAAAGTCCTACTTCCTGAACATCAAGGGCCCGGAGCTGCTGAACAAGTTCGTCGGCGAGACCGAGCGCCACATCCGGCTGATCTTTCAGCGGGCCCGCGAGAAGGCGTCGGAGGGGACGCCGGTCATCGTGTTCTTCGACGAAATGGATTCGATATTCCGCACCCGTGGCACGGGGGTCTCGTCGGATGTCGAGACGACGGTGGTCCCGCAGCTGCTCAGCGAGATCGACGGCGTGGAAGGACTGGAGAACGTCATCGTGATCGGCGCCTCCAACCGCGAGGACATGATCGATCCCGCGATCCTGCGGCCCGGGCGCCTCGACGTGAAGATCAAGATCGAGCGCCCGGATGCCGAAGCGGCGATGGACATTTACTCGAAGTATCTGGTCGAGACCCTGCCGGTGCATGCCGACGACCTCGCCGAGTTCGATGGCGACCGCACAGCGTGCATCAGGGCGATGATCGAAAAGGTCGTCGAACGGATGTACGCCGAGATCGACGACAACCGGTTCCTGGAGGTCACCTATGCCAACGGTGACAAGGAGGTCATGTACTTCAAGGACTTCAACTCCGGGGCGATGATCCAGAACGTCGTCGACCGGGCGAAGAAGAACGCCATCAAGTCGGTGCTCGAGACCGGCCAGCCGGGGCTGCGCATTCAGCACCTGCTCGACTCGATCGTCGACGAGTTCGCCGAGAACGAAGACCTGCCCAACACCACCAACCCCGATGACTGGGCGCGGATTTCGGGCAAGAAGGGTGAGCGGATCGTCTACATCCGCACCCTGGTCACGGGCAAGTCGTCGAGCGCGTCGCGGGCCATCGACACCGAATCCAACCTGGGCCAGTACCTGTAAGGGTCGACACGCCGCCGCGACACTTAAACCACGCACACGACACGCCGTAGCGGGTGTGCGTGGTTTAAGTTTCGGCGCGCAGACCGTCAGTCGGTCTCAAGCGAATAGCTGTTGGTCAGGTTGTCCTGCAGCACTTGGGCGGCCTGACTTCTGGTGTCCACCCGCAACTCGCTGGTGAGCCGCCGCGGCTGGTAGGTCCATCCCGTCGGCAGCTCGAGGCGGTCGGCCAGGCGGGGCAGATCTTCCCGTTTCAGGTTTGGGTCCGCGACCTGGCTCCAGGTCTGCATGACCCAGCGCCGCCCCCCGGGGTCGATGAGCTCGTAGATCTCCTCGCCGGCGTTGAAGACGAAGACCGTATGGCGGCTCACCTTGTTGACGGTGAAGGGGGCGGGGTTCATCGAGGACAGCAGGACCATGGCCTGCAGGATCATCTCGATCCCCCCGAAGGTCTTCGTTATTTGCGGGCCTTGCTGTTCCTTTTCGATGGCGTTCATCAGCCAGTAGCGCGGACCGTTGAGCAGGGCCGTGGCGGCCCCGTTTTCGGCGGCGATGGCCTGCGGATCGAGCGCGGACCACAGTTCGGCGGGACAGTCGTTCAACGGGAAGCTGTTGTAAACCGTTGCCTGTGGGCCGGCCTCGCCGGGGGTCACGAGAAGCACTTCGCCGTAACGCTTCCCAGCCACGTCGGTCACCCGTGTGAAGTTAATCATTGGCTTGGGTGGCGTCAACATCGCGCGCGCCCGCAACGGCGCCGCGGTAGCGGTTGCGCGCGGTCAGGGTGGTGTGCAGGTCGTCGATCAGCGGATCGAGGAATGTCGAGCGGTATTCGGCGTCGCCGGCCGCGCGGGCGCTGATGTACATGAACGTCAGCGCGCCGAGGAAGAGAGTCATATGGATCAGCGAATCCGGCACCGGCAGCGTGAATCCCAGCATCGTCGCGGTGCTCTCGTAGGTGTGGGTCCATTCGTTGAGCAGCGACGGGCTGAGCACGATCAGCCCCAGGATCAAGTAGATCGCGGCGGTGACCACCGCCACCACCAGAATCTGCGCCAGTTGTGAGGCGGCCAGCACAAAGATCACGTTGAGGCGTTCGGCCCGTTTCAGCGGCGCGCAGTCGGCAGTGTCCGGCATGGTCACGAAGGGCGTGTCGGAAAGCTTCTGCGCGTTCGGGCGCCACCGCCGTCGTCGATTGCAGCATCGGCTTGACCCGTTCCCGCGTGGCCGAGATGACGAAGGCGGCCGCGATGGAGATCAGAAACGCCATCGCCAGCCCGAGCCGGTCTCCGCTTATCGTCGCGGCCATAAGCCAGACGTAGGTGTTGAAGAACACCAACGCGGTCAGCAGCACCACCGGCAGAGCCCGCACGACCAGGGCACCCACCATCACGAGGTGCGAAAGCATCATGCGCACCGCCCACCCGACGACCGACCCGACCCCACAACCGGTCAAGATCAGCACCGCGGCCACGACGACGGCTTCTTGCACCAGTTGCGTGGGTCCGCCAACGGTGGCCGCGACGCATGCCGTCACGACCACCGCTATGGTCGCTATCCCCGAGCGGGTCCGGCCGCTTCGTGACCGGGACACCAGCCAGCCGACGACGGCCATCAGCGGCAGGGCCAGTCCCAGCACCGCCAGCACGATCAACTCGGACGTTGTCGGCTCCCCGGTGATATTGACGTCGTGGCCGCCGGTGATCAGGTAGATCGACAGGATGCAGGCCTGCAGTGTCGCGTAAGCGGCGAGCATGGGCGCCGACCGCGGCCAAAGCCGTCGCCATCGGGCCCGCCGGGTCAGCACCGACGGCAAACCCCGCTCCAGGAACCAGGCTTCGGCGGGGTCCATGCCGGCTCACCCTACTGGCGGATCCGCCCGCGTGGTGGCCCCTCGCCGAACTTGTCGACGCAGGTCAGGATTTGTTCGGCGGCACGCTGCGGGTCGCCCGGAACGTCGCCCGGAAGTCGCCCGGAAGTAGGTCAATTCCGCACCTCGCCTAGTCTTTAAGTTATGCAACGGATTATCGGGACGGAGGTCGAGTACGGCATTTCCTCGCCGTCGGACCCGACCGCCAACCCGATCCTCACCTCGACGCAGGCGGTTCTGGCGTATGCGGCCGCCGCCGGCATTCAGCGCGCCAAACGCACCCGCTGGGACTACGAGGTGGAATCGCCGCTACGGGATGCCCGCGGCTTCGACCTGAGCCGCTCGGCCGGGCCCCCGCCGGTGGTCGACGCCGACGAGGTCGGCGCGGCCAACATGATCTTGACCAACGGGGCGCGCCTGTACGTCGACCATGCGCACCCGGAATACGCCGCGCCCGAGTGCACCGACCCGCTGGACGCGGTGATTTGGGACAAGGCCGGCGAGCGGGTGATGGAGGCCGCCGCGCGGCACGTCGCCAGCGTGCCGGGGGCCGCGAAACTGCAGCTCTACAAGAACAACGTCGACGGCAAGGGAGCCTCCTACGGGTCGCACGAGAACTACCTGATGTCTCGGCAGACGCCGTTTTCGTCCATCATCGCCGGGCTGACCCCGTTTTTGGTGTCCCGGCAGGTGATCACCGGCTCGGGCCGGGTCGGCATCGGGCCCGCCGGCGACGAGCCCGGCTTCCAGTTGTCCCAGCGCTCCGATTACATCGAGGTCGAGGTCGGGCTGGAGACCACCCTGAAACGCGGCATCATCAACACCCGCGACGAACCGCACGCCGACGCCGACCGGTACCGCCGGCTGCACGTGATCATCGGCGATGCCAACCTTGCCGAGACTTCGACCTACCTGAAACTGGGCACCACGGCGCTCGTGCTCGATTTGATCGAGGAAGGCCCGGCTCACGGGATAGACCTGACCGACCTGACGTTGGCGCGGCCGGTGCAGGCGGTCCACACCATCAGCCGCGATCCGTCGCTGCGCACCGTCGTGGCCCTGGCGGACGGTCGCGAGTTGACCGGCCTTGCGCTGCAACGGATCTACCTCGACCGGGTGGCAAAGCTGGTCGACGGCCGCGACCCCGACCCGCGCGCGGCCGACGTCGTCGAGACCTGGGCGCACGTGCTCGACCAGCTCGAGCGCGACCCGATGGACTGCGCCGAGCTGCTGGACTGGCCGGCCAAGTTGCGGCTCCTGGAGGGTTTCCGGCAGCGGGAGAACCTGAGCTGGTCGGCGCCGCGGCTGCACCTCGTCGACCTGCAATATTCCGACGTCCGGCTGGACAAGGGCCTGTACAACAGGCTGGTCGCACGCGGCTCGATGAAACGCCTGGTCACCGAGCATCAGGTGCTCGATGCCGTTGACAATCCGCCGACCGACACTCGCGCGTACTTCCGCGGCGAATGCCTGCGCCGGTTCGGCGCCGACATCGCCGCGGCGAGCTGGGACTCGGTGATTTTCGATTTAGGCGGCGATTCACTGGTGCGCATTCCGACGCTCGAGCCCCTGCGGGGCAGTAAAGCGCACGTCGGTGCCCTGCTCGATTCGGTGAATAGCGCCGTCGAACTGGTGGAACAACTCACCAGCTAAGGGACGTTAACCGCAGAAACGTCGGCGTTGACCGGTAGGCTAGGGGAAGACCGGCAGCGTGTGACGCTGCCGATAACAAACGCAGGAGGCGGCGATGGCTCAGGAGCAGACCAAGCGTGGTGGTGGCGGCGGCGATGACGACGACTTCGCCGACGCCGCGGCCGGGGGCCAGGAGCGCCGCGACAAGTTGGCCGAGGAGACCGACGATCTGCTCGACGAGATTGACGACGTTCTTGAGGAGAACGCCGAGGACTTCGTCCGCGCGTATGTCCAAAAGGGCGGCCAGTGACCTGGCCGTTCTCCGATCGCCTGTTCACTAACTCCGCACTTCCACGAAGCCCCGCCGTAGATCTGTCCTCGTTTGCCGACTTCCTGCGCCGCCAGGCGCCGGAGCTGCTACCGGCAAGTCTTGGCGGCGGTGCACAACCCGGCGGCGCGGGCGGCGCCAGTGCCCAGCTGCCGCACGGGACGACGATCGTCGCGTTGAAATTTCCCGGTGGTGTGGCCATCGCCGGTGACCGGCGCTCGACGCAGGGCAACATGATCGCCGGGCGTGACGTGAAAAAGGTGTATATCACCGACGACTACACCGCCACCGGCATCGCCGGCACCGCCGCGATCGCCGTCGAGTTCGCCCGGCTCTACGCCGTGGAACTCGAGCACTACGAGAAGCTCGAAGGCGTACCGCTCACGTTCGCCGGCAAGGTCAACCGGCTCGCGATCATGGTGCGTGGAAACCTGGCCGCTGCGATGCAGGGACTGGTGGCTCTGCCGCTGTTGGCCGGATATGACATCCATGCGCCGGACCCGGAAAACGCCGGTCGCATAGTCTCGTTCGACGCCGCCGGCGGCTGGAACATCGAGGAAGAGGGCTACCAGGCGGTGGGTTCGGGATCGATCTTCGCCAAGTCGTCGATTAAGAAGTTGTATTCGCAAGTCACCGACGTCGATTCCGCGTTGCGGGTCGTGGTGGAGGCGCTCTACGACGCCGCCGACGACGACTCCGCTACCGGCGGACCGGATCTGGTCCGCGGTATCTACCCCACGGCGGTCACCATCGGCGCCGAAGGCGCGGCGGACGTACCGGAGAGCCGTATCGCCGAATTTGCCCGCCAGGTCATCGAAAGCCGGTCGCGCGCAGGCACTTTCGATCCCGACGCCGAACCGCGGGGGGATAAGTGAGCTTCCCGTATTTCATCTCGCCCGAGCAGGCGATGCGCGAGCGCAGCGAGCTCGCGCGCAAGGGCATCGCGCGGGGCAAAAGCGTGGTGGCGCTGGCCTACGCCGGTGGGGTGCTGTTCGTCGCGGAAAACCCGTCACGGTCGCTGCAGAAGATCAGCGAGCTCTACGACCGCGTGGGCTTCGCGGCCGCGGGCAAGTTCAACGAATTCGACAATTTGCGCCGCGGCGGGATCCAGTTCGCCGACACCCGGGGGTACGCCTACGACCGTCGCGACGTCACCGGCCGGCAACTGGCCAACGTGTACGCGCAGACGCTGGGCACCATATTCACCGAGCAGGCCAAGCCGTACGAGGTCGAGTTGTGCGTGGCCGAGGTCGCACACCACGGCCAGACCAAACCACCTGAGCTATACCGGATTACCTATGACGGCTCGATTGCCGACGAGCCGCATTTCGTGGTGATGGGCGGGACCACCGATCCGATCACCAGCGCGCTCAAGGAGTCCTACGCCGAAAACGCCGACCTGCGCGACGCTTTGCGGATCGCGGTGGCAGCGCTGCGGGCCGGCAGTGCGGACGCCCCGAACGGCGATCAGTCCTCCCTCGAGGTGGCCAGCCTGGAGGTGGCCATCCTCGATGCCAGCCGGCCCCGGCGCGCGTTTCGGCGGATCAACCGAACCACCCTGGAAAACCTGCTACAGGAGCGGGATTCGAAGCACTCGAAATCCGACGGTGAGGCCGACGGTGAAGCGTCGGAATTGGACGGCGAATCCCCGGAGTAAACGCGGGCCGGCAAACCACTGGCCATCCGACGTGCCGGGGAGTCGTTGCTGTGCGGCAGGTGGGGCCACCCCCGGCTGAGCGGTTCGGCGGCCTGGCCCACACGGACCCGAATCGGCCCAATCCCATCCGTGGGCGCGGCTTGCGCACCGTGGCGGTCAGAGAACCAGTACGCTCAAATACGTGCAGCGGCGAATTATGGGCATCGAGACCGAGTTCGGTGTCACCTGCACGTTTCACGGCCATCGCCGCCTGTCTCCGGACGAGGTGGCCCGCTACCTGTTCCGCCGGGTGGTGTCGTGGGGCCGCAGCTCCAACGTCTTCCTGCGCAACGGCGCCCGCCTCTACCTCGATGTGGGCAGCCACCCCGAGTACGCCACCGCCGAGTGCGACAGCCTGGTGCAGCTGGTCACCCACGACCGGGCCGGCGAATGGGTGCTGGAAGACCTGCTCGTCGACGCCGAGCAGCGGCTCGCCGATGAGGGCATCGGCGGCGACATTTACCTGTTCAAGAACAACACCGATTCCGCGGGCAACTCCTACGGCTGCCACGAGAACTACCTGATTGTGCGGGCCGGCGAGTTCTCCCGGATCTCCGATGTACTGCTGCCGTTCCTGGTCACCCGTCAGCTGATCTGCGGGGCCGGGAAGGTCCTGCAGACCCCTAAGGCCGCGACCTTCTGCCTTTCGCAACGTGCCGAGCACATTTGGGAGGGCGTCTCATCGGCGACCACTCGCAGCCGGCCGATCATCAATACCCGCGACGAGCCGCACGCGGACGCCGAGAAGTACCGGCGGCTGCACGTCATCGTCGGCGACTCCAACATGTGCGAGACCTCCACCATGCTCAAGGTGGGCACCGCGGCGCTCGTGCTGGAGATGGTCGAAGCCGGTGTTCCCTTCCGCGACTTCTCGCTGGACAACCCCATCCGCGCCATCCGCGAGGTCAGCCACGACGTCACGGGTCGCCGGCCGGTGCGGCTGGCGGGCGGGCGCCAGGCCAGCGCGCTGGACATCCAGCGCGAGTACTACAGCCGGGCCGTCGAGCATCTGCAGACCCGGGAGCCCAACGCGCAAATCGAACAGGTCGTCGACCTTTGGGGCCGCCAGCTCGACGCCGTCGAAAGCCAGGATTTCGCCAAGGTGGACACGGAAATCGACTGGGTGATCAAGCGCAAGCTGTTCCAGCGCTACCAGGACCGCTACGAAATGGAGCTGTCCGACCCGAAGATCGCCCAGCTGGATTTGGCCTACCACGACATCAAGCGCGGGCGGGGTGTCTTCGATCTGCTGCAGCGCAAGGGGCTGGCGGCGCGCGTCACCACCGATGAGGACATCGCCGAGGCCGTCGACCATCCGCCGCAGACCACCCGCGCGCGGCTGCGCGGGGAATTCATCAGCGCCGCTCAGGCGGCCGGGCGCGACTTCACGGTCGACTGGGTGCACCTCAAGCTCAACGACCAGGCGCAGCGCACCGTGCTGTGCAAGGACCCGTTCCGGGCGGTCGACGAGCGGGTCAAGCGGCTGATTGCGAGCATGTAGTCGTACGTCACGGCCCCTGCTTGAATCGCAAACGCGATAGCGCATCCGCTATCAACTTTCAGGAGTGCTTGTGCCCTTCCAAATAGAGGCTCACGTAGAGGCTCACGTAGAGGCTCACGTGGCTCGTGTGACCAATGTGGCGTCGGCCAGCCGGTGCACGCGCGCGGTGCGGGCCATCTAACCTGGAGCAAATGGCGACCTCGAAAGTCGAACGGCTGGTCAATCTCGTCATCGCCCTGTTGTCCACCCGCGGCTACATCACCGCTGAAAAGATCAGGTCCACCGTGGCGGGGTATTCCGACAGCCCCAGCGCCGAGGCGTTCTCGCGGATGTTCGAGCGCGACAAGAACGAATTGCGTGATCTCGGCATCCCCCTCGAGGTCGGCAGGGTCTCGGTCATGGACCCGACCGAGGGGTACCGAATCAACCGCGACGCCTACTCGCTGCCGCCCGTCGAGCTCACCCCCGACGAGGCCGCCGCGGTAGCCGTCGCCACGCAGCTGTGGGAGTCGCCCGAACTGATCACCGCGACCCAGGGCGCGCTACTCAAGCTGCGCGCGGCCGGGGTAGACGTCGATCCCTTTGATACAGGGGCCCCGGTGGCGATCGCGTCTCCGGCCGGGTTGCCGGGTCTGCGCGGGTCGGAGGACGTTCTCGGAATCCTGTTGTCGGCCATCGATTCCGGGCAGGTGGTGCAGTTCCCGCACCGGCCATCGCGGGCCGAGCCCTACACGACGCGCACGGTCGAGCCGTGGGGCGTGGTCACCGAGAAGGGCCGCTGGTATCTGGTGGGCCACGACCGCGACCGTGACGCCACGCGCACTTTCCGGCTCTCGCGGATCGGTGCCGAGGTCACGCCGATCGGTCCGGCCGGCGCGGTAACCGTGCCCGAAGGCGTCGACCTGCGCAAGGTCGTGGCCGACACGGTCGCTGAAACGCCGGCCGGCGGCCAGGCCCGGGTCTGGATCGCCGATGGGCGGGCCACCGCGCTGCGGCGCGCCGGAAGGTCGGTGGCCGCGCGACAGCTGGCCGGCCGCGACGGCGAGGTGATCGAGCTGGACATCGGATCCGCCGACGCGCTGGCGCGCGACGTCGCCGGCTACGGGGCCGACGCCGTCGTGCTGGAGCCGCAATCCCTGCGCGACGATGTGCTGGCCCGGTTGCGCGCCCAAGCGGCTGACGTTGTGGGGGAACGCGGGGGGCGCTCATGACCCCCGTGTCCACCCGGTTGGTCCGGCTGCTCAACATGGTGCCGTATTTCCAGGCGAACCCGAGGGTCACCAGGGCCAAGGCCGCCGCCGACCTGGGGGTGTCCGCCAAGCAGCTGGAGGAGGACCTCAACCAGCTGTGGATGTGCGGACTTCCGGGCTACTACCCGGGTGACCTCATCGATTTCGCGTTCTCTGGCGACACCATCGAGGTGACGTTCTCGGCGGGCATCGACCGCCCGCTCAAGCTCGCGTCGCCGGAGGCCACCGGCCTACTGGTGGCGCTGCGGGCGCTGGCCGACGTTCCCGGCGTGGTCGATCCGCAAGCGGCGCGCAGCGCGATCGCCAAGATCGAGGCCGCGGCCGGCGCCGTCGGGCAGGACGCCCCGGGTTCGGTCGCGGCCGTCGACGAGCCCGCGCCCGTCGAAAGCGCGGCCGCGGCCGCGGTGCGGACGGCGGTGCAGTACAAACACGCGCTGGCCATCGACTACTACGCCGCCTCGCACGACACCCTGACCAGCCGTGTCGTCGACCCCATTCGGGTCCTGCTGATCGGCGGTCACAGCTACTTGGAGGCCTGGTCACGCGAGGCGGAAGGGGTTCGGCTGTTCCGCTTCGACCGGATCGTGGACGCCACCGAGCTGGGCGAGCCGGCCGCCGTGCCCGAACCGGCACTGCAGGCGCCGCCGGACACGTCGCTGTTCGACGGGGACCCGTCACTGCCGTCGGCCAGGCTGCGCGTCGCGCCCTCGGCGTCGTGGATGTTCGAGTACTACCCGATGCGTGAGGTGCGTGAGCGGCCCGACGGATCGTGTGAGGCCGTCATGACCTACGCCTCCGAGGACTGGATGACGCGCCTGGTGCTGGGATTCGGGTCGGCTGTGCGGGTGCTTGAACCGGAGTCGCTCGCGCAGCGTGTACGGGATGCCGCGGCGGCGGCCCTGCAGTCCTACCAGGTCGCGACTCAGGACGCGGCTCGGGGCTGAGGCCGTCGAGGGCCCGGCACGACGCGGCGCGGGCGCGCCGGAACATCGCTTCGCTGCGGTAGCATCGGGTGGACGTCTGGAGGTAATCAAAGTGGGAAGTCTTAGTCCGTGGCACTGGGCGATCCTCGCTGTCGTAGTGGTCTTGTTGTTCGGTGCCAAGAAGCTCCCCGATGCCGCGCGCTCGTTGGGCAAGTCGATGCGCATCTTCAAGTCCGAGCTCAAAGAAATGCAGACCGAAGGCAAGTCCGAGGCGCCTTCCATCGAAACCGCGCAACCCGTGCAGTCGCAGCGGGTCGACCCGCCGACACCCACCGAGCAGGGTCACACCGAAGCGCGTCCGCTGTTCTAGCCGCGTCGCCGCGGTGCCCGAGAGCCACTGACCGAGCGTCGTGAAACGTTTCAAGGCTTCAGCGCGCACCGCCGGCTTGCTGAAGCGACTAAACCCTCGCAACAGGCGCAGTCGCACCAATCCGGACGCGACGATGTCGCTCGTCGACCACCTCACCGAGCTGCGCACCCGGCTGCTGATCGCCCTGGCCGCGATCCTGGTCACCACGATTTTCGGGTTCGTCTGGTACTCGCATTCGATCTTCGGGCTGGAGAGCCTCGGCGAGTGGCTGCGCCATCCGTACTGTGCGCTGCCGCAGTCGGCGCGCGCGCAGATCAGCGCCGACGGGCAGTGCCGGCTGCTGGCCACGGCGCCGTTCGACCAATTCATGTTGCGGCTCAAGGTGGGGATGACGGCCGGGATCGTGCTGGCCTGTCCGGTGTGGTTCCACCAGCTGTGGGCGTTCATCACGCCTGGGCTGTACCGGAAGGAGCGCCGCTTCGCGGTCGCGTTCGTGATCCCCGCCGCGGTGCTGTTCGTCGTCGGTGCCGTGCTGGCCTACTTTGTGCTGTCCAAGGCGCTGGGCTTCCTGCTGACGGTCGGCAGCGACGTGCAGGTCACGGCGCTGTCCGGGGACCGGTATTTCGGCTTCCTGATCAATCTGCTGGTGGTCTTCGGGGTCAGCTTCGAGTTCCCGCTGCTGATCGTCATGCTCAACATGGCGGGCGCGCTGACCTACCAGCGGCTCAAGTCGTGGCGGCGTGGACTGATCTTCGCGACGTTCGTGTTCGCGGCGGTCTTCACGCCCGGATCCGACCCGTTTTCGATGACGGCCCTCGGCATAGCGCTGTCCGTGCTGCTCGAGCTGGCCATCCAGATCGCCCGACTGCACGACAAGCGGAAAGCCAAGCGGGAAGCGCAGGTCACGATTCCCGACGACGAAGCGTCGGTGATCGAGCCGCCGGCCCCGATATCAGAGCCGTTACCGGAACCGTCGCTGTCCGCCGGGCAACATGACGATGTCACCTAGGCGCCGGTGCCGGACGACGTGACGGAGCTGGCCGAGCTGGCCCGGTTCACCGCGGAACTGAGCTTTACGCTCGACGACTTTCAGGAGCGGGCCTGCGCGGCGCTGGAACGAGGCCACGGCGTGCTGGTCTGCGCGCCGACCGGAGCCGGCAAGACGGTGGTCGGCGAATTCGCCGTCCACCTGGCCCTGGCGGCCGGCGGCAAGTGCTTTTACACCACGCCGCTCAAGGCCCTGAGCAACCAGAAGCACACCGACCTGACCCTGCGCTACGGCCGCGACCGGATCGGGCTGCTGACCGGCGACATGTCGGTGAACGCCGATGCGCCCGTGGTGGTGATGACCACCGAGGTGCTGCGCAACATGCTCTACGCTGATTCGCCTGCGCTGCAAGGACTTTCGTATGTGGTCATGGACGAGGTGCATTTCCTCGCGGACCGGATGCGCGGTCCGGTGTGGGAGGAGGTGATCCTGCACCTGCCCGACGAGGTGCGGGTGGTCAGCCTGTCGGCGACGGTGAGCAACGCCGAAGAATTCGGTGGCTGGATCCAGACCGTGCGCGGCGACACGACCGTGGTGGTCGATGAGCACCGGCCCGTGCCGCTGTGGCAACACGTCTTGGTGGGCAAGCGGCTGTTCGACCTGTTCGACTATGACGCAGACGGCTATGACGCCGGCGAGCTGTCTGCCGGCCCCCACCCCACCACGCGCCAGTCTCGCGTCGACCCGGAACTGTTGCGCCACATCGCCCATCGCCGCGAGGCGGACCGAATGTCGGACTGGCGTGGCCCCCGCCGGCAGGCGGGAAGGGGAGGCGCCGGGCGTCCGGGCCGGCCGCGTTTCTACCGTCCGCCGTCGCGGCCGGAGGTGATTGCGATCCTGGATTCCCAGGGGCTGTTGCCGGCGATCACGTTCGTGTTCTCCCGGGTCGGTTGTGACGCCGCGGTCGCCCAGTGCTTGCGGTCGCCGTTGCGGCTGACCACCGAGGAGGAGCGCGCGCAGATCGCCGAGGTGATCGACCATCGTTGCGGTGATCTCGCCGACTCCGACCTGGCGGTGCTCGGCTACTACGAGTGGCGGGAGGGGTTGCTGCGCGGTTTGGCGGCCCACCACGCCGGGATGCTGCCGGCGTTCCGGCACACGGTCGAGGAGCTGTTCACCGCCGGCCTGATCAGGGCGGTGTTCGCCACCGAAACCCTGGCGCTCGGCATCAATATGCCCGCGCGCACGGTGGTGCTGGAGCGGCTGGTGAAGTTCAACGGCGAGCAGCACCTGCCGCTGACGCCGGGGGAGTACACGCAGCTGACCGGCCGCGCCGGCAGGCGCGGCATCGACGTCGAGGGTCACGCGGTGGTGCTGTGGAATCCCGGCGAAGAGACCACCGAGCCGTCGGCCGTGGCGGGCCTGGCCTCCACCCGCACCTTCCCGCTGCGCAGCTCGTTCGCCCCGTCGTACAACATGACGATCAACCTGGTGCACCGGATGGGCCCCGAGCAGGCGCACCAGCTGCTGGAGCAGTCGTTCGCCCAGTACCAAGCCGACCGCTCCGTCGTCGGCCTGGTCCGCGGTATCGAGCGCGGCACGCAGATGCTCCACGAGATCGAGGCCGAGCTGGGCGGGCCCGACGCGCCGATCTTCGAATACGCCCGGCTGCGCGCGCGGATTTCCGAGATGGAGCGCGCGCAGTCCCGCGCGTCGCGGCTGCACCGGCGGCAGGCGGCCAGCGATGCGCTGGCCGCGCTGCGTCGGGGCGACATCATCACGATCACCCACGGCCGGCGCGGTGGGCTGGCGGTGGTGCTGGAGTCGGCCCGCGACAGCGACGACCCGCGCCCGTTGGTGCTCACCGAACACCGTTGGGCGGGGCGGATTTCGTCGGCGGACTATTCGGGTGCGTCGGCGCCCGTCGGTTCGATGTCCTTGCCCAAGCGAGTCGAGCACCGCCAGCCACGCGTGCGGCGCGACCTGGCCTCGGCGCTGCGATCGGCCGCCGCCGGGCTGACGGTCCCGGCGGGCCGCCGCGGGCCCGGCCGCGGCGGTGACACCGACGGTTTTCACGATCCCGAGCTGCTGTCGTTGCGGGCGCAGTTGCGGGAGCATCCGGCGCACAACAGCCCCGGCATCGAGGCCACGATGCGCGAGGCCGAGCGCTACCTGCGCATCGAACGCGACAACGCCCAATTGGAGAAGAAGGTGGCCGCCGCCACCAACTCGCTGGCCCGGACGTTCGACCGGATCGTCGGGCTGCTCACCGAACGTGGCTTCATCCAAGGCCCGGCCACCGATCCCCGGGTCACCGACGACGGCCGGTTGTTGGCCCGCATCTACAGCGAGAGCGACCTGTTGGTCGCCGAATGCCTCCGCACCGGCGCGTGGGCGGATTTGAATCCGGCAGAGTTGGCGGCGGTGATCTCGGCGGTGCTTTACGAGTCTCGGGGCGGTGACGGTCCCAGCGCGGCACTCGCCGCCGAGGTGCCCACCCAGCGACTGCGACAGGCGCTGCAGCAGACGTCAAGGCTGTCCACCGCGTTGCGCGCCGATGAGCAGGCGCACCGGATCGCCCCGAGTCGTGAACCCGACGACGGCTTTGTCAATGTCATCTACCGGTGGGCCCGGACGGGCGATCTCGCCGCGGCGTTGGCCGCCGCCGACGCGGCCGGCACCGGTTCGCCCCTGTCGGCAGGCGATTTCGTGCGGTGGTGCCGCCAGGTGCTCGATCTGTTGGACCAGATCCGCAACGCCGCCCCGGATGCCGAGCTGCGGGCCAACGCCAAGCGCGCTATCAATGACGTTCGGCGCGGCGTCGTCGCAGTTGACGCCGGGTAGGCTGGGCCGAGCTACGGTTAGACCCGTTATCAGAGCCGGACGAGTTCGGGTAATACGCAAGGGGACTGAGGAGAAACGATGAGCGGACCGCAGGGATCGGACCCGGGCCAGCAGTGGCAACCGCCCGGTGAGGGTGACGATCGGTCCTCGGAAGCCACTCAGGTGGGAATGCCGTGGCAGCAGCCGGCAGCAGCCGCAGCCGCAGCAACCGGACCCGGACGCGACGTGGCACGCCCCGGCGTATACGCCGCCCGCCGAGTATCCGCAGTACCAACAGCCGGCCGAGCAGGCGTACCCGCAGCAGTACCCCCAGCAGCCGAGCTACGGACAACCCGGGCAGTTCGGTGCGCAGCCCACGCAGTACGCCCAGCCCGGCCAGTACGGCCAGCCCGGCCAGTACGCCCAGCCCGGCCAATACGGTCAGCCCGGCCAGTACGGCCAGCCGGGTCAGTACGGCCAGCCCGGCCAATACCCGCAGCAGTACCAGCCGTACGAGCAACCGGGCCAGAAGAAGCGCTCGTTTGCCCTGATCGGCGGCGTGGTCGGCGTGATCGCCTTCCTGCTCATCGCGGTCGTGCTGGTCCTCGGTTTCTGGCAGCCCGGGTTTTTCGTCACCACCCACCTGGACGTGAACAAGGCCCAGGCCGGTGTGCAGCAGGTCCTCACCGACGAGACCAACGGCTACGGCGCCAAGAACGTCAAAGACGTCAAGTGCAACCACGGCCAAAACCCCGTCGTCAAAAAGGACGCCACCTTCGACTGCGACGTCACCATCGACGGTGCGCCCAAGCACGTGACGGTGACCTTCCAGGACAACAAGGGCACCTACGAGGTCGGCCGGCCCCAATAGTCTGATTGCCCGGCGCGTCACGCGGGCAGCGAGTCGAGCGCTTTCTGCAGGCGGGCGATCGGCGACCCGACCCCCAATTCGCTCGCCAGCGTGGCGGTGCGTTTCGGGTGGGCGGCCACCAGCGGTAGGGCGTCGGTGGGCGTCGACAGCGTGACCGGCGCGTCCGTGGCCACCCGCACCACCGCGCCGGCGGCGTCGATGTAATCGGTCGCGGCCAGCAATTTCGACCGCAGACCCTTGGCCATCTTGGATTTCGGATCGTGGGCGGACGCCAAAATCGCGTCCAGCGAACCGTGCTGGGCCAGCAGTGTGGCCGCGGTCTTCTCGCCGACGCCCGGCACACCCGGCAGGCCGTCGGACGGATCGCCGCGCAGCAGCGCCAGTTCGGCGTAGGCCGGCCCGGCCCGATCCGCCGGAACGCCATAGTGTTCGGCCACCTCGGCGGGCCCGAACAGGGTGGCCTTGCTCAGCCCGCGGCCCAGGTAGAGCACCCGAACCGGGACCGGATCGCCGGCCACCACCTGCAGCAGGTCGCGATCCCCGCTGACCACCACGACCGGGTTGGCGCGTTCGCGCGCCGCCAACGTGCCCAGCACGTCGTCGGCCTCGAACCCCGGTGCGCCCGCCGTCGGGATCCCGAACGCGTCCAGCAGCTCCATGATCATGTCGACCTGTGGCGACAGATCGTCGGGCACCTCCTCGATGTCGGGCTCGCCGGCCGGCTCGGGCTCGGCGACCCGATGCGCCTTGTAGGACGGGATGAGATCGACCCGGAACTGCGGACGCCAGTCCAGGTCGAGGCACACCACGAGGCGGCTGGGCCGCTGCTGGGTGATCACCACGGCCATCGAGTCGATAAACCCGCGCACGGCGTTGACTGGCCGCCCGTCGGGGGCGGTGATCGACGACGGCACCCCGAAATACGAGCGAAACCACATGCTGGCGCCGTCGAGCAGCACTAGTGGCGATCGCAAGCGCGGCGCAGCCGGGCGCGGCGGGTCGCCACTCATCGAGCCTTGGGGTGCGGGCATGCCGGCTATGGTCTCACGTCGCGGGCCGCCGACGCGGTTAGCCTAGCTGCCATGGATTCCCATCGATTCGACGCGGGAGTGTATGGACGTCGGCTGGCCGCGGCGGCCGCGGCGACCGCCGACGCCGGCCTCACCGGCCTCGTCATCACCCCGGGCTACGACCTGCGTTATCTCACCGGCTCGCGCGCCCAGACATTCGAGCGGCTCACCGCGCTGGTGTTGCCCGCCTCCGGCGACCCGACGGTCGTGGTGCCGCGGCTGGAGCTGGCCTCGCTCAAGGGGTCGGCCGTTGCGGAACTCGGCGTGGCGGTGCGGGATTGGGTCGACGGCGACGACCCGTACCAGTTGGTCGGCGCGGCGTTGGGCGGCGGCCCGGCCGCGACCGCCGTCACCGATTCCATGCCCGCGCTGCACCTGTTGCCGCTGGCGGGAGTGCTCGGCGTGCTGCCGATACTGGCCACCGACGTGCTGCGCGGGCTGCGGATGGTCAAGGAGGAATGCGAGGTCGACGCGCTGCGCAAGGCCGGCGCGGCCATCGACCGGGTGCACGCCCGGGTGCCCGAGTTTCTGCGCCCGGGCCGCACCGAGGCCGACGTTGCCGCCGACATCGCCGAAGCGATTGTCGCCGAAGGACATTCGGAAGTGGCGTTCATCATCGTCGGCTCCGGCCCGCACGCCGCCGACCCGCACCACGGTTATTCGGATCGAGAACTACGGGTGGGTGACATCGTCGTCGTCGACATCGGCGGCGCATACCAGCCCGGATACCACTCCGACTCCACCCGCACCTACAGCATCGGCGAGCCCAGAGCCGATGTGGTACAACAGTATTCGGTGCTGCAACGAGCCCAGCGCGCGGCCTGTGGCGCGGTCCGCCCCGGTGTCACCGCCGAGCGGGTCGACGCCGCCGCCCGCGACGTGCTGGCCGAGGCCGGGCTCGCGGAGTTCTTCGTGCACCGCACCGGGCACGGCATCGGGCTGTCGGTGCATGAGGAGCCATACATCGTCGCCGGCAATGACTTGCCGCTCACTGCGGGTATGGCCTTTTCCATCGAGCCCGGCATCTATTTTCCGGGCCGGTGGGGTGCCCGAATCGAGGACATCGTCGTCGTGACCGAGGACGGCGCCCTGGCCGTCAACAACCGCCCGCACGACCTGATCGTGGTGCCCGTGCATTAACGGACGTGTTACCCGCGCCGCGTAGGTTGGGCGTGGTGTCAATCCTGGACCTCGCGCTGCTTCCGATTCGCATCGCACAACATGTCGCCGACGCGGTGTTGCACCCCAGCTCGCCCGCACCGGCGCCACCGGCAGAGCTCATCGTGGTCGACGGGATGCCCGAGGGTGTGCCTCCTGCGGCGCGGCGGCCCGAGCCCGCGTTGCCCGCGCCGTCGAAATGGCCGTTCGGCGAGGAGTTTCCGCGCACCTGCGGCACGGGCCGGCTGGCCGGCGGTGCCCTGTTCTGGACCGACTTCCTCTACGACGACCACGGTGCGACGGGCATCCCGGTCGGGGACCTGAAAATCCAGGCGCCGCCCCGCGGCACCTACGTCTACCCGGACGGCCCGCGGCCCGCAACGGCGCCGACATCTTCCGCGTCGCCATCGGGCTGACCGAGACCGCACACGTGGTGGCGGATCGACTGGAACACGCTGCTGGACGCCTCGGTGCCCATCGCGCTGTTCACCTTCGACACCGACCCCGCCCGGACGGCTGCCGAGGAGTGGCCGGCCGGGGCCGGCGTGCGCTCGGCCGGCATCGACATGGCCCTGCTGGTCTCCGGAACGAGCGCCGCGTTGATCGACCTGACCACCGGGGTCACAACGACGGTCGAGCACAGCGTCGATATGGCGTCGCGGTCTTTTCTGGCGCAGGTTCCGCGTGCCGTGCTGGAACCGGTCGGAACCTGGACGGTGCGGCTGGCCGCGGGGCTGGCCAACGCCGCGGGGGACGGGTTCGCCGACGTGCCCGCCGAGCGGGGCGCGCTGCCCGGCCAACCCAACGTCTACAACGTCGCGTTTCGCACCAGCGAGCAGGAGCCGCCGCACCTGAACTTCTGGTCCGATTCGGCCCAGGCCGCGGCCCTGACCCACGGCGACGTGTCGGAGTTCGCGGTGACGGTGCCGTGGGCCGCGCTCGCGGCCGGCGAAACCGCCCTCGAGCCGGTCATCACCGGCCCGTCGACCCGCTGGTACGTGTCCTCGATCGAGCTGGGGCAGGGCATCGCAGCCGACGATATTTTCAGCACCAAGCCGCAATTCCTCGGTCGCGTGCAGCCCTATTCGATCTGCCTGCCATCGACCTACGCGCCGGGTCGCGCGCTGCCGCTGACGCTGCTGCTGCACTCGCTTGCGCTCGGGCAAAGCCAGTTCGCCGCGATCGACCCGAACCTGTTGCACGAAGTTTGCGAGGGCCGCGACTCGGTGGTGGTCACGCCGCTGGCCCGAGGCCCGTCGACCTGGTACTTCGACACCGGGGAACTCGACGTCTGGGAAGTGTGGGCGCGGGTCGCCGAACAACTGGGCACCGACCCCAATCGCACGGTGATTTCGGGCTATTCGATGGGCGGGTACGCGGCCTACAAGCTGGGGTTGAGCTACCCGCAGGTGTTCTCGCAGGCGGTGGTGCTGGCCGGCCCGCCGGCGTGTGGCGTGCGACTGCTGCCCGACGTCGACATTCCGGCCGACCTCGATCTGGACTCGCCGTGTGCCCGCGAGGGTGACACCTGGAAGCTGCTGGTGAACGCCCGCTGGCTGCCGTACGTCATCGCCCACGGGCTGGTTGACGAACTGGTGCCGTTCGCCTCGGCCGCCGAGCAGGTGCTCGAACTCGACCGGCTCGGCTACCGCCACCGGTTCACCGTCTACCCGCTCGAGGATCACATCGCCTGGGTGTTTCAGGACAAGTTCGAGGATCCGATCGCGCACATGGAAACCGCTCTGCGCCAAGGCGATCCGGGACACATCACGTTCGCGTGGTATCCCCAACTGGTGCGCGCCGACTTAGGCATCGGGCCACACCAGGTGTGGTGGTTGTCGGAGCTGACCGCCGATCCGGGGGTGACGGCGCGGCGCGGGGCGGTGGCGGAAGTCGACGCGCGATCGTATGCGCGGCCGGATCCGACGCACACCGTCCGGCACCATCGCGGCGTCGTCCTGAACTTCGACCCGAGCCCCGGCCTGTACAGCGAACTGGACTGGCGGGTGGGACCGCCCGTCGGCGCGCTGCCGTATCTGACCCTGCGCCTCACCGGGGTCGCGGGCCTCACGATCGACGTGGCGCGTGCCGGGCTGGCCGCGTTGCCGTCGTCGACGATCACGGTGGCCACCGACACCGCCGCGCACATCACGCTCGGCGGGTTACCCGCCGGCGTGGAGGTGCAACTCGACGGCCAGCCCGTGGGGCCGACCGTGGCCGTGTCGCCCGGCCGTCACCGCATCACGTTGCGTGTTGATGAGTGAGTTGTGGCCTGCCATACCGTGGCACGCCGAGCAGAGCCCCGGGGACACGGATCGACAATGCGCGGCGTTAACTGCGCGCAGTTCGCGACGCGCCTCTCATGACGAGATTCGTTCCACGCAGGTGCAGCCAGAACCGTCCCCGGATCTGAGCACGGAGCTGCGCGGCGGGCCCGTCGCCGGGGCTGCAATCGACAAACCCGAGGAATCCGTAGCGCTCACGCAGCAGCGCGCGGTCGGGGGCTGGGTATTAATTGGGTTATCGAACATCGCCGGGCCGCGAGCGCGTCACTGAGGAGGTGTTTTCGGCCGACGTCCCTTCTTCGCAACCCGTGCCGGGGCTTTGGGTTGCTTTACGGGTGGGGCTGCGGCCTTTTTCGCGGCCCGTGCCGGGGTTTTGGGTTGCTTTACGGGTGGGGCTGCGGCCTTTTTCGCGGCCCGTGCCGGGGTTTTGGGTTGCTTTACGGGTGGGGCTGCGGCCTTCTTCGCGGCCCGTGCCGGGGCTTTGGGTTGCTGCAGTGGTGGGACTGCGGCGATGCAGAGCACCTCGTCGAGGCTGGCGGTGTGTAGTCCGACAGCGACCGCCCGCCGACCGAGTTCGGCGATGGGATCTGGGTCGCTGCCCTCTATGCTGCCGGCCCGATCTAGGCGTGCGGTGTCGAACATCGCCGGGCCGCTGGCCACCACATCGGTCAGGACGTAGCGGCCGGCGTCGGGTGCGCGGCGCACCTCCTGCTCGGCCGCGCAGGCGCCGGTCAGCTTGACCGCATCGGCGAAGTTGATGCCCACCTGGAATACCTGTGGTTCGGATTCGAGCACCGCGGTCAGGCGGGTGATGAAATTCTCGGGCGCAAAGAACCGCCAGCCCTGGCCCAGGTGCAGCCAGAACCGTCCGTGGATCTGAGCGCGGAGCTGCGCGAGCTGCGCGGCGGGCGCGTCGCCGGGGCTGCAATCGACAAATTCGAGGAACCCGTAGCGCTGCTGCAGCCTGCGCGCGGTCGTGGGCGGACAGGCCGGTATCGAGCACCAGGAAGCGCCCGACCCGCGACAGATCGAGGCAGCAGTTCAGAAACGAGTTAGTGTCTGCTCGGTGGTCTCGCGGTCCGGTCCGGCGACCAGGCTGACGATGACCTCGGCGTCGCCTGGACCGGCGACCAGACGCTGCACCAGCGCGTCGGGGTACGATGACGTCGCCTCGAGCATGACCGGCACGCTGACGTCGCGGTTGACCGCGATCCGCTGCCGGTCGGCGTCGGGGATGTCGGGGCGGGCCAGCAGGCGCCGGCACAGCGCGAACGCCTCCGCATGCTTGCCGATCTAGGAGGCGCACATCGCCTGCTCATCGATCGCGCGCCAGGCATAGATGTCCGCGCCGACAAACAAGAGGTCGTTCTCGGGAAACGGGATTTGGGCGGCGCGCTGGGCGAACAAGTGACCGAGCAGGTAGCGCTCATCTTCGCGGTACCGCCGAGCGATGGCATACAGCGCCTCGGCGCGGGTCGGTCGAAACTCCCAAGCCTGGAGGTAGGCGTCCTGAACGACCAGCCACGGCTCATCGAGTTTCGCCATCGACTCCGCGAGCCGGAGCATCGAGTAGTAGACCTCCTCGTCCCAGCCACCCATCTCGATCCGCCGCTCATACCACTTGCGCGCGTTGACGAAATCTTCCAGATCGAAGTAGCTCTGGGCCAGATAGAACACCGACCGCGCATCCTCGGGGTTGCGTTCGACCTCGGCCAGCAACAGATCGCGGTCACGCGCATACTTCTGCGGATCCTGGCTGCGGGCACCGAGGCGACGAGATTCGATGTGGTAGTCGCCCTCGAGGCGCTCAACGACGCAGGCAGTCTCCCACGCGGCCGTCTCGTGGACGACGCCCTCATAGCGCACGCGCACCCCGTCGCGGAACAACTGCGGGCGCCAGTAGGTGAAGGCGGCCTCTCCGAGGCGCATGCGGTAGATGTCGGCGCCTAGTTGGGTGAAGTCGGGTGTGCCCACGACGATGTCGTCGGCGTCGATGACCCAGATGTAGTCGCCGTGGCCTTGGGCGAGGTTCAGTGCCTCGGTGCGGTTGTGGCCGAAGTTGCGCCATGGTCGTTCGTGAAGCTCGCCTGGGATGCCCAGGCGGGCCATGTGTTTGCGGATCACGTCCTGGGTCCCGTCGGTGGAGCCGGTGTCGACGATCACCCACGAGCTGATGTAGGGCGCGACCGAATCAAGCGTCTCCGCGACGACGTGGCCTCGTTTTTCACGATCATGTTCAGGCAGATCGCGTAGCGCGCGGTTACTCGTTTGGACACGCTCAGAGTGTACATAGCAATCGCGTGTCGCGGATCGGGTTGCACGCAAAGTAGCGGCGGCTGTGGATCATTGGTCGTGCCGCCGTGACGACAGCACCGCCTAACTGCTGCGCTCCGGCCTCGGGCAACCGCCGTTAGACTAACCTGGATTTTGCACGCAACTTGGCGTGACACGCTGCTGATTTAGCGAAAGTGCCTGTCTTGCAAGGGACGATGAGACTGCTCAAGGTCCATCATTCCGAGCGGGAGGGCACTTTCTAGGTGAAGAGTAGCGCAGCGGTTTGTCGGGTCAAAGTGTTGGCGGACGGCCATGGCGCGGTGTCGCATGCCGGTTTGGGCATGGTGCGCGGGCTCGCCGATCTGACCGGGGTGCCGCGGCAGCGGGGTGGCTCCAGCGGCACACGGTGTGGTTCGGGTTGTCGGTCAGCGACCGTGACGACCCGGACTCGCCCGGCTGCTTGCCCGGCTTGCGCTCCGACCGCGTTCGCGACGAGCGCTTGTGCGCCGGGCTGGCCCACGGTGGGTCCGAAGACGGCGGCTTTGAGCTATTCGATGAATCCGCCCCCAGCCGGTGCTGCAGCTCCGCGATCAGATCCGCCTGCCGCGCAACGGTTTCCTCAAGCTGCACGATCCGATCCGCCTGCCGCCGGACCAAGGCGGCAAGCTGATTACAGGACGGACACGGATCGGCGAACACCGCAACAAGATTCGCAAACCACGACGACAACTCAAGTCGATACGCTCAACGCAGTCCACATCAGCGTCTCAAGTCACAGCCGCACCAGGTGAATAGCTACCCGGTCGCGCCGGGAGGACCCAGGGCACCCGGGGCACCATGTGCGCCCTGAGCACCCGGGGTACCAAAGAAGGTGCCGCCGGGACCACCGCCACCGCCTACTCCGCCGGGACCGCCGGGACCGCCGACGAGAGAGAGAGGACCGCCCATGCCACCGACGCCGCCCGTCCCGCCGGGACCGCCGTTACCGCCAGGGCCGAAGAAGAACCCGCCGGCACCACCGGCACCACCGTGCCCACCGGCCCCGCCGGGAAAGCCGGGAAGAAGAGGTATCAGGCCTGTAGCACCCGGACCGCCCGTCCCGCCGGCACCACCGTTACCGCCACCGCCGAAGAAGAACCCGCCGCGACCACCGGCACCACCGGTCCCGCCCGTACCGCCCGGAACCGCGCCCGGACCGCCCGCGCCGCCGTTACCGCCAGCGCCGAACAAAAACGCCGACCCGCCAGCACCGCCCGTCCCGCCCGGTGCCGCGCTACTACCACCGTTACCGCCAGCGCCGAACAACCACCCGCCGGGCCCACCGGCCTGCCCGCTCCCCGCCGGCGCATTAGTGCCGGGGCCATACAACGGACGCCCTGTCGCCGCCGAGCTCTCCGCATTGATCGCAGCAGCCGGCGCGCGCACTGCAGCTTCCACCATCTGCGCCGCGTTGGCCGCCTCGGAGCCGGAATACGTAGCCGCGCTGGCGCCCATCGTGCTCGTGAACTGGTCATGGAACGCCGCTACCCTCGCGGCCGTCGCCTGATACTCACCCGCATGCTGGGAGAACAGCGCCGCGACCGCCGCCGACACCTCATCTTGCGCCGCCGCCACCACCCCGGTCGTCGGACCAGCCGCCGCCGCGTGGCTTTGGGCCAAGCTCGCGCCGATTTTGTCAAGATTCGCAGTCACCCACTGGACGACAGCCGGGTCGACGTTCAACGGAGAGGTCATGGCATACCACCTAATATTCATCGCCAGCCCTGTGTAAGGGCGACTGCACCTGAGCAACCGAATCGAGACGTTACCGCAGGCTGGTGGGTCATCTATACAGTTTTCGAGAGACTGGAAATGGTCGGGTTTATAAACTGGAAATGGTCGGGTTTATAAACTGGATACAGTCGGGTTTGACGTTCCCCAGGGCCTCGGCAAAGTCGCGATGAGCCTGTGACCTGAGCTTTAGCGGTTCGTGACACGCCGGGTGTGGTTGTGGGGCAGGCACGGCAGCGCCGCCATGGATGATCACAGTTTCCACACCAGTCACATCCGGAGGAAGCTGCCGTGCCCGCTGTGCCATCAGCGCCCACGCTGTGTGTTGTCGACGACTCCGACCCGCTGGTGGGCGAGTTGGCCGACGTTCCGCCGGCACCGGCCCGGTTGTTGGAGATGCTGGGCCCAGGTACCCGATCCACGCCAACCCCGCGGGGTGCGCCATCGCCTGGACGGGGTCCTCGCGGTGGCGCTGGCCGCCAGCGCGAACTGGGCTGCAGCAGGTGCGGCCGGCGGGCGCCCGAGCATGCCGGCCAGAAAGCGTGCCAGAAAACCGACCGAGCAGTATCGCGGCTACCCGCACAATGTCATGCGCCACCTCGAAGCGGCGGTCCAATCGGCTTAACCTGCAGCAGGCAATTCGGCTGCAAGCTTGCACCTGAATTGCTACCCTCATCCCGCGCCCACACTCCGACATCCCCAGAAGGACCCGATGTTTCTACGAGGTTGCAGTTGCTGAATCTATATGTGAACGGGATCCTTCCGGGAGACGCATTCCGGCCACTGGTCGAAAATGGTGTCGCCATCGGCACCTCGTCGTCTGGAACCGGCCAATTCCGTGGGCAGCCATGCCCGGATGATGGAAGACAAGATTTAAAATGACTTTGGAATTTATTGCTCACAACATCCGCCTCGACGACGGAACTTTCACCAAGCCCGATTTAACGATGTCAATGGTAGAATACCCGTGGTTCGTATCAGCTCGTCGGGTCCTGGAAACCGTGTTCCCCGGGGACAAAAGTAAGCTCCGCCTGGCCGACGTGGGTTGTTTGGAGGGTGGGTATGCGGTGGAGTTCGCTCGCATGGGGTTCCGGGTCCTTGGGATTGAAGTGCGTGAGTCGAATATAGCGGCGTGCAGATATGTCAAATCGAAGACTGATCTGCCGAATTTAGAGTTTGCGTGGGACAACGCTCTTAACATTGCCAGATATGGTGTCTTTGATGCTGTCTTTTGCTGTGGCCTCTTTTACCACCTTGATCGTCCTAAGCAGTACCTCGAAACGGTGTCATCCGTGACGAAGAAGCTCCTAATTCTACAGACGCACTTCTGCCTCAGTGAGTCGGAGGGTACAAATTACGGTCTTTCGGCACCCAGTGAAAACGAAGGTCTTCCTGGAAGGTGGTTTACAGAGTATGGAGACGACGACGCATTCAGCGAGAGAGACTCCGCAAAATCGAAATCTTGGGACAATTATCGGTCTTTTTGGATTCAACGCGAGTACCTACTGCAGGCAATTCTGGATGTTGGATTTGATCTTGTTATGGAAGAGTATTCCAGCTTGAAACCAAACATTGCGGCGAGCCTGAACACAGGTCACTATCAAATGGATCTTCGAGGGACATTTATCGGGATCAAAACTCCGTAATCCCGTGATCGCTGCCAGCCATAGTCAGAAGTTGCGACGCTCAATTTACTCGTTGCAACGCTTTTCCCGACCGTTAAGTTTGCGGCGGCTTCGGCCGCAGCAGCGCACATCGACCTACGTGATAGATGGCTTGTTGTTTAAACCTGAGTTTGGACATTTCGCTTAGTACCCCGGCTAGGCCGAGAGGGGTGAAGATAACCCGCTGGGCCTCGGGGATTTCGGGTGGGAAGGATCGGTTGGCGCGTTGATGACGATGGTGGCGCTGCGTAGCGGCCGGAGTTGTTTAACGATCTGCCGATGGCCAGGCCGGTGCGCGCCTGGAAGCAGGGGAAACGGCCAGGGCGGTGAACACGATGGTCAGGTGCGCTTCGATCGCGTAGCGCCGCGGTTGAACATTGGCCGAGCGTGCAGGCCGGTCTTTGACATGCGGAAAGACCTTTCGACGTGCCAGAGATCGTGGTACTTGGTGATCACTTTCGGCGGCCGGCATCACCTCGGTGGGCAGGTTGGTGACAATAACCCTTCCGCCCGGCCAACGCACGGGTCTTGGCTCCAGTGTCCGGTTCACCGACTTGGTCGCGCCGATCAACTGGATGTAGCGGTTGCGTTTGACCGGAGCATGCCCGTCAACAGCGCGCTGCGCCTTGGCGATTTGTCCGTCGATGCCGCGCAGGGTGCGCCGGGCCGGGTCGTGGCGGTATTGGTAGTGGATAACTCGGTTGGGGATCCCACGGACCTTCTCTGCCGAGGTCGAGGCCACGGCTGGGTCAACACGGACTCCATGTCAAGATTCGTGTAGTTGCGCTTGCTTTTCCAATCTATGATCAGCACCAATCTGAAAGTCGACGTGGTCGAAAAGTTCGACTCGCGTTAGTCGCACTCAAGCCACCCGTTGACAAAGCACCAAATCCTGGTATTGTGCTATGCCCTTCGGGATGATCTTCCTTACGGCAAAATATTCCGACCACCTTTTGTGAATGTATTCGTGGCTATGGAACGAGATCTGATAAAAACTAGGGAGGCCCTCAGTGTCTCCACCGACATAATAATAAAACTCTGGATTTGGATTCTTTTCTTTCAAAAACGTTGGAATCAAATCAGTTGGATGCGTGCTCAGCACTGCAAAGGATCCAATTCGCATAACTCTGCGTAGGTCTGACAGCCACGCAAATTGCATGTCCTCGGGGAGATGTGTGAATATAGAGATGGAATAGACGAAATCAAAGTATTGATCTTCAAACGGTAGAGGCGGCATAGGACAGTTCGAAACGAAAGTCCCGATCGATTCAATGACCGATCTGCACCATGTGATTGCCTCAAGATCTATATCGGAACCGAACCAATGAAGTTTACCGTCCGTTAAATGAGCGTCCAGGCATAACTCATGCAATGGTCTAATGACCCTGCCGCACCCGACTCCAAAATCAAGAATTCTGAAATCGTCTCCATAAGGTCCAACACGCATCAGCTGTCCAAAAACGTTTGCAGCCAGCGTCCTTCCCACACTCTCAAATAATTGTAAATTTTCATCCCCATTAACCCTTTTGCGGAGGCGTGCGGGTGCCGCTGGCCTTATAGTTGCTCCTCTATAGCTCTGTACATAATCAAAAAACTTTGGAGGAACTCCTGCGCGATTTTCTAGATATCCAAACCTGGCAAAATGCTCCCACCCGTTAGTTGTTTCTGGATGGCCCATGTACGGAACCAAATCAGGGTTTGCACGCAGATAAGCCTGTTCGTCCCAATCCTTGGGTCGTTCAATCTCAATCATATTGCTCCAATCATATTGCGAGGATTACGGGGCGATTACGGTGACAGTATAATTAAGACGAGCTGCCGCCAAGTTCGTCAAGTAACCCGTCAAACGCCTCGCCGCAGATCTTTCGCAGCCGTGGTTCAAGGTCCCGCTTCCAGCGGCCGATCGCCACCGGCGAGGTGCCCACGGGTGCGGGTAGCACGTGTCATTGCGTCCTCACTTGCGGGCCGCCCGTGACACCAATCTTATCGTGCTGCGTCTGCAGAATGTCTACGGACCGGGCTCGCAGCCAGATCGAGCCGCCGGGGTTCTTTAGGAACAGCGGGTTGGTCTCATGAACCAACTCAGGCTGTCGGTGCGCGAACAACCCGTTCCAGAACACCACCTCGAACGCCGAGTTATACATTAGCAAGGCGCGCAGAGCATAGATTTCGTTCCATGATCTATTGTTCTCGAACAGCCATTGCCGTGGATACTCGAACGGGTAGTGAATGTCGTGAAAATGTATCAGCACGCCCTTGTTGAGGCTGGGCAGGATGGAAAACAGCTCGTAGTGCACATCGCTGGCGGTCTTGAGGACGTGGGTGGAGTCGATGAACAGGATGTCGTTCTCAGTGAGTTTGGAGAACGTCGAAACCGGCACATCCTGAACGAGCCCCTCGATGATATCGACCCGGGAATGGTCTTCCTCGCGAAGCCTGCCGCGAAGGCGATCGGCGTCTGGATCGATGCAAGTCAATGCGAAGTCGCTGAGACCGATGTGATCAACGGCGTCGAGCATGCAGGCCGAGGAGAATCCTGATCCGACCTCGATGACGTTCTTCGGCTTAAAATGGGCAATCATCGCGCGCAGCATCATGGCGTCGCCGTACGGATACTGGTCGTTGTCGTAGTAGTAGCGGTTCTTGCCGTCGTCATGCTCGCTGAACGGCGTGTTCTTGATGAATTCTGCGTTTTCTTTCCAGAACCGCACCATGGCGTTTTCGTCGAAATGGATGCCTTTGATGTCGCCAGGTTCCTGCAGGTACTGCTTCTCGACGTATTCGGCGATGGTCGATGGATCCACGACCGGTGAATAGTAGTGACCGGGCCAAAACATGGTCGGCACCGACTTTTCCTGCTGAAGCTTGTACTCTTTCGAGTTGACGAAGGCGAAATAGACTTGCTCGGGTGGCAAGGCGGCGGCATAGGTCACCCAGTTAGCGAACTCATCCGGTTTGGGATCTCGCTTCAGGACGGTGGCGTAGAGGCTGGCGATATATTCCTCCGCGGCGGCGGGGCTCATGCGCGGCATTGTTTTAGATGCTCCTGACGCGGGTGTAGGTGGATGGTTCGGGGCCGACGCGGGACAGCCGGGCAGGCGGTCGGGCTCTTTCACGCACACGTAGGTGTCCTGTGTCCCATGTGTCCCCCACCAGAGCCCCTCCTGGAACTTCGATAGCCCCAGCTCGGGCATGGAGGCCAGGACCGCCAGCACCCAGCGAGGATAGCTGATCGTCAGGCCGTACTCCGCTGTGTCGAGGTCGTCCTGCTCCGACTGCGGGATGAAGCCGAAACCGTTCGCCTTGACGTTCAGGCCTGGGTAGCCCAGCTTGTCAAGGGCAAAGCCGTGGGTGGTGAAGATCAGCACGCCGCCGGGCGCCAGGGCGTTGGCCAAAGCCTTGAGCCAGCGCGCCCAGGTGGTCTCCGGCATGTGCGAGAAAAACGAGTGGGCGAAGATGACATCCTGCGGCGGCAGCTTCAGCTGCTCGGGCACCGGCGAGGAGATGTAGCTCTCCACGCCCAGGACGTCCTTGTTGAAGTTCACGGCGTCGATATCGATGTCGCAGGTCGCGCAAAGGCTGTCGGCGAACACATGCCGCAGGTGCCTGGCGGTGCAGCCATAGCCCGATGCGAAGTCCAGCACTCGGCGAGGCGCCCAATCCCATTCGGCAACTTCGTAGACCTTCTGGACGTCCGTGATCATGGTCTTGATCAGATCGGCGGTGTAGCGGCCAAGGTTGGAATAGTGCTTCACGGCCCGCTCGCGCCCGCCGTTGGCCGCCCACAAGCGATCCACGAAGTGAAAGATGAAGTCGTTCTCGTGGATGGCGGGATTGACGCCCATGGCCTCGGCGAAGGCGATGTTCTCGTCCGACAGCGGGATGAGCGGATACTTGGTCGACCCCTTGGGTCGTTCGATGTCAACCATATGCACTCCTGGGGCTAGACGATTCCTGCTCGCGGCCTTGACCGCGATCACGACGTCCTCCCTGGCTCATACCGGTCCGGCTTCAGCACACGGACGATCTCGTACATATAGTGCTTCACGTCCGGTGGCAGAATGTGCGTGAATACTGAGGCAAGCAACACTACACGCGCGGTGTCTCGATGACCGCGAAGCGACGAAGCCGACGCTACGCGTTCACGCCAGGTCGGCCAAAAATCAACACATCCTGGTGGTTGTCCCAGCCGCGCTCGACGTAGGCAAGTAGCCTCAGGTCAGTCCGCGGTTCCAGCAGGCGCAACACCCAGTGCGGTCGTACGAGAGCGATGCCGTACCCTTCCTCCTTATTGAAGAGCCCCTTCAAGACATTGTGGGGGTAGTCAACGTATCCAAACCCGGTTCGTCGTACGCTCTGAGCGGCTACCTCATAATTTTGGTCCGGGAGGTAAAAATTCGACTTGCTCGCCTGAAGGTGATCGGAGAATCGCCCGTGGAGAGTGATCACTGCTATGCCGGAATCGGATAATGAACGACCAAGCAAATTGATCGTGTCCGAGAACGAAGCCTCCGGCAGATGCGTCAGAAGCGAGCCGCAGAATATCAAGTCGAACTTCTCCCTGAAGTCGATCTCACGTACGTTGACCCGCGATAATAGACAGTCAATTTGAAACGCCTCGCGGCAGAAATCCAAATGATAATCATAGAGGTCTGACGCGACGATCCTCGCCTCGGGGAAAAACGCGCGGAGATGGCGAGTCACGCGGCCTGAGCCGCTCGGAAAGTCCAGAATGGATTGTGGCGGTTGGCGAGAGTTGGCGAGAAGCGCATTGATGATGACGCGCATCGCGTCGGCCCCGACACTGTAGTAATGCCGGATCTGCTCGTCCGAACGGTCAATGAGTTCTTTGTCGTTCGGGTTCAGATTCCTATTGATGCCGCGCGTGCGGTATGCCGCGAACAAATTCTGATATGAGGTTGCGAGCGCAAAATAAGCGTCAAGTGTTTCAGCCGATTCCCTGTCGATTCTCCAAGGGGTCGACGCCAAGGATCGTTCTGCCACGGCGGTGTCGGCCGCAACACTCTCGAATGGTGGGGTGAAGGCCGAAGTTAGCTGCTGCGTGCCGCGTATTTCCGCGATCACGTCTTCGCGTCCATCCTGGAAGACAACCCTCACCCCAACGGTGAAGGCCGGTGCGAGGCCGGCCGTTCCGATCGCCTTCCAGAACCCCACTTGTGACGAACTGCCATACACGCTGGCCACATCGGGTCGCTCCCAAGTTAGCTCGCAGCTCGCAACCACGCTTTGCTCGTGGACGAACTCCAGCCTGGCTACGGGCGCCTTGCTTACGACCCAGCCGCTGACCTCGAACGCGTCTCCGTCGACCGGACCCGTCTGCGGGGCGTCGAGCCACGCACCGGTGATCAGGTCATCGCTAGGGCACAGGGTGACCCCGGATATCTCCACCGCCATGCGGCGATCCCGTCCCTCCTCGCCGAGGGCGCCGCCACATCCACGGCGATCCACTCGTCGGCAACACCTTTCCCGCGTCCCCTGCTGCTGCAGCGCGGTCTGCGACGCCGGCCAATGCCCAGGATTCCCGACATTAACACCATTTCACGAGTCATGTTGTCAACAGCGACATTCGCGTGAGGCACGGCCAGGCAGGCCGACAATGATGCATCACGCAGGCAGAAGGCGCAGGACGCTCGTGCCCCTGTCCATGTCCACTAGACGGGGTGAAGCCCAGCTCCCCTTGCGGTACTTTGCACCCATGCGCTTCGCCGTCGCGGTTGTGTCACCGCCCGACCAGCATGACATCAGCGGCGGAGCTTTTAACGAGGTCGCCGAGGCATTGCACCATGGTCTTCTGGCGCTTGGTCATGATTCGGTGCTGACCAACCGTCTCGACCTCGACGAGCGCCGCACCATCGTGCTGGGCTCAAACCTGCTCGTCCAGTACGGCTTGGAGCCGCCAAAGAACCCCATCTTCTACAACCTCGAGCAATTGGGTGACGACTTGCCGTGGATGACGATGCCTGAATTCGTCGACCTTTTCCGGCGCTACCCGACTTGGGACTACAGTCAAGCCAACATCGAGTACCTCGCTGCTATGGGATTGCCCCGGCCCACCTACGTTCCGATCGGATACGTCCCCGAGCTGACCCGGATCGCCCCAGCCCCCGAGGACATCGACGTACTTTTCTACGGCGCGCTCAACGGGCGCCGATACGCCGTTCTCCGGGACCTGCACGACCGAGGTCTTCGGGTCAAATGGCTATCGGGCGTCTACGGCGCGAGCCGCGATGCCTGGATCGCACGCTCGAAGATCGTCCTCAACCTGCACTACTGGGAAGCGAAAATCTTCGCAATCGTGCGTGTTTCCTATCTGCTCGCCAATAGACGGGCGGTGGTCTCCGAGCATGGTGCCGATCCGACATTGGAGCGCGACCTGCAGTCGGGCATCGCGTTCGCGGACTACGACGGACTGGTCGATCGGTGTGTGGAGCTCGTCGGCGACGAGCGCGCGCGACGCGAGCTCGCCGAGCGGGGCTACCAGGCTTTCTCCGCTCGCGACCAGGCCGCCATCGTGGACCGCGCGCTGTCGGCAGGCCTCGAGGGTGTCACCCACGAGACCGCTGTGCGGGACGACCCTTGCATCGATGTGCGCCTCGAAGGCAAAGACCGCAGCGCAGCTGATCAGCTCCGTGAGCGCCAACTGTTCACCCGCAGCCTGTTCAAGCATAAGGCTGCGCAGGAGCGCGATTGGTTGCTGGCCAAGGTCAAACGCAATCCCGAGGATGCGCGGTCGGTCTTTTTCCTAGCCGAGACCTACTGCCGTATGGAGGATTTCGTCAACGCGCGCCGGTGGTGTGAGCGGCGGGTCGAGATGGGCGGCTGCGACGAGGAGGCCTACTGGGCGATGTACCGGCTCGCGCACTCGATCCAGCAACTCGGTGCGCCGTGGCCGGACTGTGAGGACGCCTATTTGCGCGCCTGGCACGTTCGACCGACCCGCGCCGAGCCGCTGTATGCCGTCGCCGCTGCGTACCGCGCCATGCAGCGCTACCGGGTGGGCTACCTGATTGCCCAGCGCGCCGCCGAAATCCCAGTTCCCGAAGAGGACCTCTTTGTCCCAGGAGGGATCGAACAGGTCTACGCCTGGCGCGCAACCGATGAGCAGGCGATTTGCGCATCCTGGATCGATATGCACGCCGAGGCGTTCACGCTGTGCCGGGGCCTGCTGGCCCGCCCCGACCTCCCCGACCCTGATCGGCAACGGATTGCGGCCAACCGCGACTTTTCGGTGCCGGCCATGATCGAGGCGGCCTCACCGTACCCCGAAACCCTGGTGCAGTCCCTGGCCGCCGGTCCCGGTCAGGCCGAGGTCACCGTCAGCCTGATCGCCGGACCAGACCGCCAGACCACCGAGCAGACCATCAACTCGTTTCTGAACTGCTGCCTCGACGTGTCACGAGTCGGGCGCTTCCTGGTGCTCGGCACCGGCCTGTCCGCCCCCGACCGCGCGAAGCTGCAGCAGCGCTACGGGTTCCTCGAGTTCGCCGATCGCGGATCCGGCGACGGGCCCGCCGCCCAGCTGGCGGCGCTGCGCGCTCAGATCGACGGACGGTTCTGGCTGCACCTGGGCGAAGGCTGGCTGTTTTTCGCCCCCGAGAACTACATCACCCGCCTGACCGCGGTGCTCGACGCCGAACCACAGGTGTTTCAGGTGGGCATCAACTTCGAAGATGCGGTCAAGCTGACCGGCGCCTGCGCCGCCGAGCAGGCGGTGCGCCGGGCACCCGACGCCGGCCGCTACCTCCTGACCGAGGCGATGGCCACCGGCCCGGCGATGTTCGACACCGCACGCCTGGATCGGGCCATCGGTGTGCACAACAGCGGCCCCGGTCCGCCCGCCCAACGTAGGCGACCGGCCGCCCGCGCCGGGCTGCGCACCGCCAGCCTCGACGAAGTGCTTTGCATCTCAGGTCTGGCCCCGTAGTGACAGCTGCCCGAAACCACCTCGGTCGCGCGGGCCCAGGTCCCGCGACTATGACAACCCACAACACCTGCAGCTATATGGGGGTGGCGAATCCCAAGCTGGTAGGGTCGGCCGACTTGCTCGTCATGGAGGACATCTGCTCGCGGATCGTCGCGTCGGCGGTCCACGACGACATGGCCGACGACGACGTCGCACGGATCCTTGCCACCGCGAGGGAACGGGGCTCGCAGTGAAACCGAAACGTATAGCAAGGAACCGACCCAAGGTAAGCGTGGTGACGACCACCCACAATCAGGAAGATTTCGCCCGCGATGCCTTCGACAGCTTTGTCGCGCAGCAGATCGACTTCCCGATGGAGATCATCGTCGCCGACGATGCCTCGACCGACTCTACGCGCGCGATCATCCAGGAGTATGTCGATCGGTACCCGCACCTGTTCCGGCCGATCCTCAGGCCCAAGAATCTCGGCCTCAACAGGAACCTGGTCGGCGCCCTGTCAGCTGCTCGCGGCACGTACATCGCACTGTGTGAGGGAGACGACTACTGGATCGATCCGCTGAAGCTGAGCAAACAGGTGGCGTTCCTCGACCGGCATCCAAAGACAGCGGTGTGCTTCCATCCCGTGCGAACGATCTGGGAAGACGGCCGGGTCGAGGACGAAGACTTCCGGCCGGTCAGCTGGCGCGACGACCTGAGCTTGGATGCCTTGATCAGGCGGAACTTCATCCAGACCAACTCGGTCGTGTACCGCCGCCTCCCGCACTACCGTGACATCCCGGCCGATGTCATGCCACTGGACCACTACCTTCACGTGCGCCATGCGTTCCACGGCAACATCGCGATGCTGGGGGAGACGATGGCCGTCTACCGCCGCCACTCACAAGGCATGTGGAACAACCGGGTTGTAGACCCTCTAAAGTTCTGGCTGTTGCTAGGTGGCGGGCATGCCGCGATGTACGACGCGATGATCGACCTGGCCGCGGGCGACCCCGTGCGCGAGGAGCTCATCGGCGGGATGGCTGACTGGGTTTTCAGTGAGATCGCGAATGTTCCGGGCCCAGAGGGTCGCGCCGCGCTCCTGGCCTCCATCGCGCAGCACCCCCGGTGCGCGATGCTGGCCCTGCAGCACCGATGGGCCAACGACCCCGATCTGTTGTTGGCCAAGGTCGAAAGCGACCCCGAAGATGGGCCGTCGGTCTTGCGCCTTGCCCAGCGCTATTTCGATCTGCGCGATTTCTCTAACGCGCGCAAGTGGTATGCGCGGCGGGTCGAGCTGGGCGGCGACGACGAGGAGGCCTACTACGCGATGTACCGGCTCGCGGAGTCGATGTCGAACCTCGGTGAGCCGTGGCCAGACGTTGAGGACGCCTACCTGCGCGCCTGGCAGATCCGACCGACCCGCGCCGAGCCGCTGTACTCCATCGCCTTTCGGTATCGCGTCGAGCAGCGCTACAAGTTCGCGTACCTGTTTGCCCAGCGCGCCGCCGAAATCCCGTTCCCCGAAGAGGACAGAATGTTTGTCAGCGCAGACATCTACGCTTGGCGCGCAAGCGATGAGCAGGCGGTGTGCGCATCCTGGATCGGTAGGCACGCCGAGGCGTTTACGCTGTGCCGGGGCCTGCTGGGCCGCCCCGACCTGCCCGACCCTGATCGGCAACGGATTGCGGCCAACCGCGACTTGTCGGTGCCGGCCATGATCGAGGCGGCCTCACCGTACCCCGAAGCCCTGGTGCAGTCCCTGGCCGCCGGTCCCGGTCAGGCCGAAGTCACCGTCAGCCTGGTCGCCGGACCGGACCGGGAGACCACCGAGCACACCATCAACTCGTTTCTGAACTGCTGCCTCGATGTGTCACGAGTCGGGCGCTTCCTGGTGCTCGATACCGGCCTGTCCGCCCCCGACCGCGCGAAGCTGCGGAAACGTTACGGTTTTCTCAAGTTCGCCCGTCGCAGATCCGGCGACAAGCCCGCCGCCCAGCTCGCGCAGCTCCGCGCTCAGATCGACGAACGGTTCTGGCTGCACCTGGGCGCGGGCTGGCGGTTTTTCGCCCCAGAGAACTACATCACCCGCCTGACCGCGGTGCTCGACGCCGAACCACAGGTGTTTCAGGTGGGCATCAACTTCGCCGACGCGGCCAAACTCACCGGCGCCAGCGCCGCCGAGCAGGCCATACGCCGGGCACCCGACGCCGGCCGCTACACCCTGACCGAGGCGATGGCCACCGGCCCGGCGATGTTCGACACCGCACGCCTGGATCGAGCCGTCGGTGTGCAAGACAGCGACCCCGATCCGTCCGCCCGACAAGGCCGACCAGCCGCCCGCGCCGGGCTGCGCACCGCCAGCCTCGACGAAGTGCTCTGCATCTCAGGTCTGCACCGCTAGATCTAGCCGTGGCTTCGCCCCGCGACGAGTGCGCCAAGAAGCGCAGGTGTCGGGCGTCTCCGTGGGTGCAAAACTGGTTCCAGGCGCGCGGAAGTCAGATATAAGTAGAGCGCTCTCACGAATTGGTGATTGGCTTGGATTTCGGTTGGTAGGTCTAGGTCGCAACGCTGCGGAATTCCCTGCCTGGGCACTGCAAGGAGGACAGGTATGCCGCAATGAGAAACGCGCGTTCGAGTCCGATTGCTGTCATCGGCATGGCGTGCCGGCTTCCTGGGGGCATCGATTCGCCCGACCTGTTGTGGGAGGCGCTGCTGCGCGGCGACGACCTGGTCACCGAGATTCCCGCCGACCGCTGGGACGCTGACGAGTACTACGACCCCGATCCCGGTGTGCCGGGTCGGTCGGTGTCGCGATGGGGCGGGTTCCTCGACGACATAGCGGGCTTCGATTCCGACTTCTTCGGGATCGGCGAGCGGGAGGCAACCGCGATCGACCCGCAGCACCGCTTGTTGCTGGAGACCTCATGGGAGGCGGTGGAGCACGCCGGTCTGGCGCCAAAATCGTTGGCCGGCTCCCCGACAGGTGTGTTCGTGGGATTGGCTCACGATGACTACGCATTCGTTACCGCCGACGCGGGTGCGCTGGACGATGCATACGGGTTCACCGGCACCCCGCCCAGCATGGCGTCCGGGCGGGTCGCCTACGCCATGGGGTTGCGCGGTCCGGCGACGACGGTGGACACGTCATGCTCGTCGGGTCTGCTTGCCGTGCATATGGCTTGCCGCAGTCTGCAGGACGGCGAGAGCGACCTTGCCCTGGCGGGTGGCTGCATGGTGATGCTGGAACCGCGCATCTCCGCGTCCGCTTCTGCTCAGGGCATGCTTTCCCCGACAGGACGCTGCCGGACGTTCGACGTCGCCGCCGACGGGTTCGTGCGTTCCGAGGGTTGCGCCGTGGTGCTGCTCAAACGGTTGCTGCCCGCGGTGGCCGATGGAGACCGGATCCTGGCCGTATTGCGTGGCACGGCCGCCAACCAAGACGGCCGCACCGACAACATCTCAACGCCGTCGTTGGATGCGCAGGAGGAGGTGTATCGGGCGGCGTTGGCTGCCGCAGGTGTAGACGCTGGCACCGTCGGCATGGTTGAGGCGCACGGAACCGGTACCCCGGTTGGTGACCCGATCGAATTCAGAAGCCTGGCAAGGGTTTACGGCACCAGCGGGAATCGATGTGCGCTCGGATCGGTCAAGAGTAACTTGGGACATACTGAGTCCGCGGCCGGCGCAGTGGGGTTGATCAAGACGATCCTCTCGCTACGGCACGGTGTGGTACCGCCGATGGTGCACTTCACCCGCCTGCCTGATGACCTTGCCCGAATCGAGACGAAACTCTTTGTGCCGCAGGAAATCACGTCGTGGCCCACCAGCGGTCAGCCTGCACCCCGGCGGGCGGCGTTGTCGTCGTTCGGAGTATCGGGAACGAATGTGCACGCCATTGTGGAGCAAGCTCCAGAGACCGTTGCCCAGGAGAGCGGGGCAGCCGGTTCCGGTATGGCCTCCCCGCTGCTGTTTGCGCTGTCGTCGACCTCCGCCGACGGGCTGCGGCAGACCGCGCGCCGGCTCAACGACTGGATGGAAGAACGGGAAGACTCCATTGTGTTGCCAGACCTGGCTTACACGCTGGCGCGACGCCTTGCCCACCGGCCAGTGCGCACGGTGGTCATCGCCGCTGATCTCGAGGAGCTCGTCGAGGGGTTGCGTCAGGTCGCTGAAGGGGATGCTCCGTATCAGGGCGCGGTGGGGCAGGACGACCGGGGTCCGGTATGGGTGTTCTCTGGGCAGGGTTCGCAGTGGGCGGCGATGGGCGCCGACCTGCTCGCAAACGAACCCGTGTTCGCCGCCACCGTCGCGACGGTGGAACCGCAGATTGCCGCCGAATCCGGATTCTCGGTAACCGAGGCGATGACCGCGCCGCAGACCGTGACCGGCATCGACCGGGTGCAGCCGACCTTGTTCGCCATGCAGGTCGCGCTGGCGGCCACGATGAAGTCCTACGGGGTCACCCCGGGAGCCGTCGTCGGACACTCCATGGGAGAGGTGGCGGCGGCCGTCGTCGCGGGAGCGTTGTCGATGGAAGACGGGGTGCGCGTGATTTGTCGGCGCTCCCGCCTGTTGTCGCGCCTCGCCGGTGCCGGCGCGATGGCGTCGGTGGAACTGCCGGCCCGGCGGGTGCGTGCGGAACTGGTGGCTCGCGGCGTCACCGACGCCGTGGTCTCAGTGGTGGCCTCTCCGCAGTCCACAGTGATCGGCGGAGCCACCCAGACGGTTCGCGATCTCGTCGCCGCGTGGGAGCAGCGTGAGGTGATGGCCCGGGAGGTCGCCGTCGACGTGGCATCCCACTCACCGCAGGTCGACCCGATCCTCGACGAGCTCTCCGATCTGCTGGCCGAGGTCGCTCCGATGGCACCGCAGCTTCCCTTCTACTCCGCAACCCTGCTCGACCAATGTGATCGGCCGGTGTGCGATGCCGGTTATTGGGTGGACAATCTGCGCCACACGGTGCGGTTCGGCGCGGCGGTGCAGGCGGCGTTGGAGGACGGGTACCGGGTATTCGCCGAGCTGGCACCACACCCGCTGCTGACCCAAGCGGTCCAGCAGACCGCTGACAGCCTCGACATGACGGTAGCCGTCTTGGCGGCGACGCGGCGCGAGCAACCGTTGCCGCACGGGCTGAGTGGTCTGCTGGCGAATTTGCATAGCGTGGGCGCCGCGGTGGACTTCTCGCTGCTCTATCCCGGTGGGCGGCTGGTGGACGCACCTCTGCCGGCGTGGACCCATCGTCGCCTGCTTCTCGCCCCGGATCGCCGTACGCAGGATCCGAATGCCGTTTCGGTGCATCCGCTGTTGGGCGCGCATGTGCCGCTACCGGAGGAACCGGAGCGCCACGTCTGGCATTCCGATGTGGGCACCGCCGCGCTGCCTTGGTTGGACGATCACCGGGTCCATGATGTGGCCGCGCTTCCGGGGGCTGCCTACTGTGAGATGGCGCTGGCCGCCGCGCGCATGGTCCTCGGCGAAGGGGCCGAGGTCCGGGATATCCACTTCGAGCAGATGCTGCTGCTTGACGAGAAGACCCCGGTGTTCACGCTCGCATCGGCGACATCGCCCGGGGTCGTCGACTTCGTCGTGGAGACCTTCCAGGCAGGTGAGCGGACTCGGCGGGCCGTGGCGGTGCTGCACACGGGTGACGGCCAGGACCAACCATCGCCCTACGACATCGCCGCTCTGCTCCCAGCGTATTCGTTCGATTTGGACTGGGCCGAACTCAGGCGGTGGTTCGACGACCATGGTGTGCACCATGGGCCTGTTTTCAACGGCGTAACGGCCGCGCACGCTGCCGACAGCACGGTCAGCACGATATTGGCCCGGGTCGCGCTGCCTGGTTCGATTCGTTCACAACAGCGCGGCGATGGGATTCACCCCGCCCTGCTGGATGCCTGTATCCAGTCCGTTTATGCCCACCCCGCCATCCAGGGCAGCAGCGATCTGCTGCTGCCGTTGGGTGTGCGACGGCTACGCGCCTACGCGCCCGCCCGCAGCGCGCGCTACTGCCATACGACGGTAACCAAAGCTGACGCCGCCGGGGTCGAAGCCGATTTGGATGTGCTCGACGAGCACGGCACGGTGCTGCTCGCCGTGCGTGGGTTGCATCTGGGAACCGGGGTCACCGAGCACGCAAGCCGCGATCGTGTGCTTAACGAGCGGCTGCTGACCATCGAATGGCAACAGCGAGAGCTGCCCGAGGTGGACCGTACCGACGGCGGAACATGGCTGCTGATCAGCGTCTCCGCCGCTGCCGATGTGGTGACCAACGACCTTTTTGACGCGTTGAAGCTCAACGGCGCGCAATGCACGGCCATGTGGTGGCCGCAGCATGCCGACCAGGTGGCCAATGCCGAGCGGCTGCGCGGTCGGCTCGCTGCCGGCGGGTTCACCGGTGTGGTTGTGCTCGCTGGTCCGCGTACCAGCAACCGGGATGAGGAGAGCGCCGTGCATGGCGGCGAATGTGTCCGGCATATGGTGCGCATCGCCCGCGAGCTGCCCGACATCGCCGGCGAATCGCCGCGGCTATATGTCGTAACCATGAACGCGCAGGCGGTGCTAGCCGATGATGTCGTCAATCTCGAGCAGGGCGGGCTGCGCGGCCTGCTGCGGGCGATCGGCGCCGAGCATCCGCACCTGCACACCACCCAGATCGACATCGACGAGCACAGCGGCGCCGAGCGGGTGGCGCATCAACTGCTGGCCGGCTCGGACGAAGACGAGACCGCCTGGCGACAGGGCGCGTGGTTTACCGCGCGCCTGTGTCCGACACCGCTGCGCCCGGGGGAGCGGCGAACCACCATCGTCGACCACGAGCACGACGGTATGCGCTTGCAGATTCGCACCCCCGGTGACCTGCAAACAATGGAGTTTGTCGCGTTCGACCGAGTCCCGCCGGGACCAGGCCAAGTGGAGGTTGCGGTCAGCGCATCCAGCGTCAACTTCGCCGATGCCCTGGTCGCCATGGGCCGATACCCCAGCTTCGAGGGACAACTGCCTCAGTTGGGCATCGATTTCGCGGGCGTGGTGACCGCGGTCGGGCCCGATGTCACCGATCACCGGGTCGGCGACCATGTCGGGGGCATGTCCCCCAACGGTTGCTGGGGCACGTTCGTCACCTGTGACGCCCGCCTGGCCGCGACGTTGCCGCCGGGCCTCAACCGACGCCCAGGCCGCCTCGGTGACCACCGCGCTACGCCACCGCCTGGTACGGCCTGCATGACCTGGCCAGGGTCAGGGCCGGTGACAAGGTGCTGATCCACTCCGCGACCGGCGGCGTGGGACAGGCGGCGATCGCGATCGCCCGTGCCGCGGGAGCGAAGATCTTCGCGACAGCCGGCAGCCCGCAACGGCGAGCGCTCTTGCACGACATGGGTATTGAGCATGTCTACGATTCGCGCAGCATCGAGTTCGCCGAGCAGATCCGCCGAGACACCGACGGCTATGGCGTGGACATCGTGCTCAACTCCGTGACCGGCGCCGCGCAACTTGCCGGGATCAAGCTGCTGGCGATGGGCGGACGGTTCGTCGAGATCGGGAAGCGCGACATCTACGGCGACAGCAAGCTGGGGCTCTTCCCGTTCCGTCGCAACCTGTCGTTTTACGCCGTCGACTTGGCGTTGCTATCGGTCACCCACCCCGCTCAAGTCCGCGAGTTGTTGAACACGGTGTACACGCTGACCGTCGACGGCTCGCTGCCGATGCCGCAAAGCACGCATTACCCGCTTGCCGAGGCGGCCACCGCGATTCGGGTGATGAGCGCGGCCGAACATACGGGCAAACTCGTCCTCGACATCCCGCACACGGGGCGCGGCAGCGTGGTGTTGCCCCCGGAACAGGTTCAGGTCTTCCGTGGCGACGGTTCCTACATCATCACCGGCGGCCTGGGTGGGCTTGGGCTGTTCCTTGCCGAGAAGATGGCCGTGGCCGGCTGCGGGCGGATCGTGCTCACGTCGCGCTCGGCAGCCAAATCAGAAGGCGCTGGAGACAATCGAGCTCATCCGGGCGATCGGATCCGACATCGTCGTGCGAGTGTGGCGACATCGCCCAGGCGGGCACTGCGGACCGGTTGGTCTCCGTGGCCACCGCCACCGGACTTCCGCTGCGCGGTGTGCTGCACGCGGCGGCCGTGGTCGAGGACGCCACCCTGAGCAACATCACCGACGAGCTGATCGAGCGCGACTGGGCGCCCAAGGTCTACGGCGCCTGGCACCTGCACCAGGCCACTGCCGGACAGCCACTGGACTGGTTCTGCTCGTTCTCCTCGTCAGCCGCCCTGCTGGGCTCGCCGGGTCAGGGCGCCTATGCCGCGGCCAACAGCTGGCTAGACGCCTTCACCCACTGGCGACGGGCTCAAGGCCTGCCAGCCACCGCGATCGCATGGGGACCGTGGGCCGAGATCGGGCGTGCCGCGGCGCTGGCGGAAAGCGGCGACACCACGATGATCACTCCCGACGAGGGCGCCTACGCGTTCGACGCACTGCTGCGCCACGACCGCGGCTGCACCGGCTATGCGCCGGTCGTCTCTTCACCATGGTTGACCGCGCTCGCGCAACGAAGCCGCTTTGCTGAGCTTTTCCAATCCGCGGGGCGAAACCGTTCGGACACAAGCAAATTCCGCCAGGAGCTGAATGAGCTACCGCTGGACGAGTGGTCTCCCCGACTTCGGCGTCTGGTTTCCGAGCAGGTCGGCCTGATTCTGCGTCGCACCGTCGACCCGGACCGTCCGCTCTTCGAGTACGGCCTCGACTCGCTGGGCAACCTCGAACTGCGCACCCGCATCGAGAGCGAAACGGGAATACGCATCAACTCCACCAACATCACCACCGTGCGGGGTTTGGCCGAGCACCTGTGCGACACGCTGGCGGCACAGGCCCTACCGAAAACAACGTGATGGCCGGTCGCGTACGGCGAAGTGTCCATTGACACCGCAGGCACTGAAGCGCAGGAGGAAAATGTTCACCGTAGGGAAAGCGGCATTCGGATCAATCCAGGACTCGGTGCCTGAGCCGGGCTCCATGGTGTCGTGGCACCCGTCCCCTGTTTCGCTCGCCAAAGCCCAAGAAGCACCGATAAGTGCGGTGCCGGCTAGCTACATGCAAGCCGACTACCTTGGTGCCTTTCGCGGAAACGCGGCGCAGGGTCGCGAGATACCAGGACTACTCATTCCCTCCTGGGACATAGCCGGGCAATGCGATATCCGTGCCATGACGTACGTCATCAACGCGCACCTTCGTCGCCACGACACCTACCGCAGCTGGTTCGAGTACACGGATGCCGACCACATTGTCCGGCACACTATCTCCGACCCGACCGATATTGAGCTTGTCCCGACCGTGCATGGCAAGATGACGCCTGATGAGTGGCGAGGCCATATCATGGCCACCCCGAATCCGCTGCAGTGGGATTGCTTCCGCTTCATGCTTATTCAACGCTCGGACCACTTCACATTCTTCATGTGTGTCGATCATCTCCACAGCGACATGATGTCTATATGCGTGGCATTCACCGAGATCCACACGATGTACGCCGCTCTGGTAGACGGCGGACGACCCATCCGGCTGGCGGAGCCGGGCAGCCATCACGACTACTGCGTCCGGGAGCGGGCGTTCCTCTCCGCGTTGACGTTAGAGTCCCCGGAGATACGCCAGTGGATCGAGTTCGCCGAAAACAATGACGGAACCCTTCCGGACTTCCCGCTGCCACTCGGCGACGAATTGGCGTCCGCTGATCAAATGAGCACCCAGCTGATGAACGAGCGGCAAACAGCCGGATTCGAATCCGCTTGCATCGCGGCGGGTGCCCGCTTCAGCGGTGGCGTGTTCGCCTGCGCCGCGCTAGCGCAATACGAGTTGACCGGCGCCGAAATATATTACGGACTTACTTCTGCCGAAACTCGCCGCACCCCGGCAGACTTTATGACAATAGGGTGGCTCACCGGCCATGTTCCGCTCACCGTCCCGATCATCGCATCGTCTTTCGGTGACACCGTCAGTGCCGCGCAGGCGTCCTTTGATTCATGCAAAGACCTGGCGAACGTGCCATTCCGCGTCGCACTGGAGTTGGCGCCCTGGCTGAGGTGGCCTCAACGGGCCCACCTTCCCATGATGTTCTACTTCGATGCCAGCGTTCCCCCTCTTTCTGCGATCTTCGGCTCGCAATCGGACGGGTTGAATTTCAGACAGTACTTCAGCGGGGTCGCGGCCGATTTCAATATACGTGTTATGCGGCTTGAGAAGGAGACTCACGTGGTGGTGCGGTTCCCGGACAATCCGGTCGCCCGCGACTCAATTACCCGCTATATAACGGCACTGAAATCTGTGTATGCCCGCGTCGCCGATGCCCAGAGCGAATTGCCAGCTCAGCGCACGGGCGTTGTTAAGTGAAAAATCGAGGTTAGGATTCGCTGCCGTCAAAGCCGCGCCGAGCATTAAACGCCAGTACAAAGGCCAGGATGTCCCTGGGATGCCGGACAAGGAACACTTCTCGCCCGCGCGGGTAAAGCTGCCGCATTATCCAGTCATAGTGACCTGCCCGTACGCCCTTCTGCTGGACGATCTTCTCCGCGAAAAATGCAGGTCTCGTGCGCTTTCTCGTGCTGGCGTACTCGTGGTAGAACGCCTCCACGGCGGCCTGCGCCACGCGAGCGAATTCCTCGACCTGATCGGAGGCGTACCAGCGGTCAGTTGCTCGATCCCGTGGGATCAGCCCTGTAGCCGGATCCCTGAACAAATGAGGGAACGGAGGTAGCTGTTTTGGATACCTCCAGAACTCCAACGATTCGACCTGCGAGGTGTCCACTGGTGCGGCTAGCACCTGTACGAAATGCATCCAGTAGCTGAGAACACGCGCCTGATCGGGAAATCGCTCCTCGACGATGATGTCCGGATGCTCCGCGAGCATCCTCATCAGCAAGGTGCTGCCCGATCGGCCAGAACTCCTAACCATGATTGGCTGCATGAAGGGGGGTGAAGGCCGAGGTTAGCTGCTGCGTGCCGCGTATTTCCGCGATCACGTCTCGGCGTCCATCCTGGAAGACGACCCTCACCTCAATGGTGAAGTCCGGAGCGAGCCCGGCCGTTCCGATCGCCTTCCAGAACCCCACGTCTGATGAACTGCCGTACACGCTGGCCACGTCGGGCCGCGAGACAGTTAGCTCGCAAGTCGCGATCACGCTTTGCTCGTGGACGAACTCCACCTCGGCTACGGGCGCCTTGCTTACGACCCAGCCGACGACCTCGAACGCGCATCCGTCGACCGGACCCGTCTCCGGGCGGTCGAGCCAAGTACCGGTGATCAGGTCATCGCTAGGGCACAGGGTGACCCCGGATATCTCCACCGCCGTCCGGCGATCCCGTCCCTCCTCGTTGGGGCGGTGCACCTCTCGCTGCTTCAGCTCCGGGGAGCCGCCCGGTGCTCCCGGGTGGTAGTCCGGCGCGATCATCCGGTGAAGATCGCTGATCCGCTCATGCCGCTCAACCAGCTCGGCCAGTGCTTGCACCGCAACGGCGCTGGCATCTGCAGAGGGCGGATGGCCCAAATTCGCCGGCTCATACCCGAAAGCGATCATGTCCTCGGCATAGATTTTCTCGATCACTCGCAGCACCGTCGGATCGCGGATGACTGCGCGGGGCAGCAGCGTGGCGTTGAGCCGTTTCAGGTCCAGCGTCCCCCGCCAGCCCTGTGCGCGCAGGTGGCGTTCGAGCCGGCCGAGGGTCACCGCGGCCCCCTCGATGCGCCCGATCTCCGAGTATGGAAAAACTTCGGGGCGAAGCAAGTAGCTCTGTGGCGCCCAGTGCGGGTCGGCGATGAGAAGCTGCGGGTCTAGGACCAGAGCGGCAACGAAGCGTTCGAAGTCCTCAGCAATGGCGCCGACGGCGGCAGTCCCTTCCGGCAGCCCCACTGGAGCATCGGGGAACCAATGCGCCGTGCCGTGCCGTTTCACGAACAGCGGCTCGCGCAGCAGCAGCTTTGATTGCCACGCCGACCATAAACGGTCCACGGGGTGCCGGGTCCAAGCTAACCGTAACCAGCCCTCGTCACTGGTAATTTGCTCGAATGCGTCCGTCGGCAGCAAATGCAGCGGCTTGAACCACTGTTGCCAGATCGCCGGGTCGTGCACAGTCAGTGCTCGGGTGACCTCGGGCGCCCGACAGTCGGCTGCGTAGTGAGCGGGGTCTTCGTTTTGCAGCCCCGCCATCATCCACAACATGCTCGTGCCCATTAGCTCGGGCGTGATTACGTAGACGACCTTCCACTTATCAAGCACCATGCCAGTGGCCCTGGGTAGTGAAACGTTCATCCGGTCACCCGTGAGGCCATTTCGGCTAACGTCCTTCCCCCTGGCCCGTGCCGGGGCCGTCGGGTTGCTGCACTTGCCGGAGTGGGGCGGTCCAGTTTCAACGCGGGTCGTGACGCCGAGCCTTGCCTCGCTCCATTCCGGCGTGCCGGAAGTGCCTTAACACACACCTGAGATCAGAGATTAGCAGGGCCGATCACCACCAACACCCCACTGCTGTAAGCAGCTTCTCGCGTCCACAACATCGCTCTCGGAAAATCTCGGCCGCAGAACACTACTCACCGCTCGATACCAACCACCTCACCCAATTCGGTCAAATCTGACTTCAAATTCCGGCTGCGCTCGATCTAGCCAATCTATGTGACTCGCCGTAGCCACAGGCTGCCCGGAAGATTCTTTGGGCCTTCAGGCAGGTACCGCGTGACGATCTCGGGGTGCTCCCCCAGACCAGGCAATTGAAAAACATTACTTCGAATGCGTTGTTGTAGCTCAGGAATGACGTATTGGCGTGTCGATCACGCGCCGATCCGATATTTCTGCCCTTGATCGCCCACCTGCATGGACGGCCCGTGGGTGGCGGTCAGATTGTGGCGATGCAAAGCACTTCGTCGAGACTGGCGGTTTGTAGTCCGGTGGCGGCTGCCGGCCGTCCGTCGATACCGCTGGCTTGGTCTAGGCATGTGGTGTCGAACATTGCTGGGCCGTTGGCCATCGCGTCGGTCAGGATGTAGCGGCCGGCATCAGGCGTTCGGCGTACCGCCTGCCCGGCGGCGCAGGTGCCGGTCAGCTTGGCCGCATCGGCGAAGTTGATGCCCACCTGAAACACCTGTACTTCGGCTTCCACCACCCCTTTGAGGCGGGTGATGAAACCCTCGGGAGCAAAAAACCGCCAACCTTGGCCCAGATGCTGTTGAGCTTCACTGAGGATGACGACGATGGCGTCATCGGCGTTGGCGACGATGGTGTGATGAGAATGGCCCCGCTCGTGTGGCTGAGCGGGGCCGTTGTGGGCGTGGTGGCGGGGTGCCGGTCGACCTTACGGGGCGACCGACGGAGCGCCGATTTCGCAGCGCAGCGAAGGCAGCGCCGCCAGCACGTCGCGCTCGACTCCTCATCAGCCAGGTGCCGCCTGATCGGCCAAGGGCGCTAACCAATATCGTTGACTCTCGACATGCCTCGTCGGGCTGGGGCGAAGCCCCGGTAGATCAAGGGGCAGGGTGAAGCGGCGGCCGCGACCGTCGTCGTGGCCGCCGCTTCCTTTGACCAGATGAGTCCGCTGTTCGGGTCGAGCGTGTCGTGTCGACGCGTGTCAGTCTGAAATGCGCGGGTTGGTTACCGCAGGACGGACCTTCGAATCGGAGTTGGCCAGCGGGTCTAGAGTCGAGCGTAATCAGTTGCGTGACAGCATGATTGCTCATAGATCTATCGCGGGTCACTCCAGGACGCTTGCCGCCCCGTCAGCGGGTGTTCATCTGGACAATTGTGGGTGTGGTCAGTCCGGCATGACTGCCAATGACCAACACCATCCGGCCAGTTCGCGGGCGATCGCCACGTTGGCGACCACCGGGCGCTTCTTGCGGGAATCGAAACCGGCCCAGCGGGTGTGCAGGCGCCGATTGGCGGCTTGGCCCCGGGCCCGTGCCGATGGTGAGGCCAGGTCCCAGCGGCGGCGCAGCTCGGCTCCGGGCTGATACCGGTTGCGGTGGTGCCAGGCAGCTTCGACCAACAGGCGGCGAACGTGTCCGTTGCCGGTCTTGGTCACCCCACCCTGGCTGCGAGAGTCACCCGAGGAGTATTCGCTGGGCACCAACCCGACATAAGCCCCGATGCTGCGTCCGGTTAAACGCTGCCAGTCGCCGATCTCCACGGCCAGCCCGAACGCCGTCAACGTGGCGACGCCGCGGATGCATCCCAGCCGGTGCACGACCGGGGTGAACTCACTGTCTGCGGCCAGTTTCGTGATCGCCTCATCGAGGCGGGCGCGCCGATCCAGACAGGCCAGCATTGCATCGAAGCCCGCTTCATAACTCACCTCCAGTGTCGGGTTGTCGAACCGCTGGGCGCGTAGCCATAACTCGTGCCGGCCGGTCCATGCATTTCCCCCGGAGTAGACGATCCCCTGACGCAACAACAGTTTCGAGACCCGATGACGAGCGGTCATCAGATCCCCACGGCAGTCCTCGCGGGCCCGCACCAGATCACGGGCAGCTTCTTGGCTGGCGCTGGGGACTGTCACTGCGGTGATCTGACCCAGATGCAGAAGCCGGGCCAGATGCGCGGCATCCCGGGCATCGGTCTTGACTCGATCCCCGGACGGACGAATCAACTTCGACGGCGCGGCCACCTCACAGCTGATCCCGGCAGTGGTCAAGGCTCGAGCCAATCCGAACCCAGTCGGACCGGCTTCATAGGTCACCGCCACCGGGCCAGGCAGATCACCCAGCCACGCCACTCTAGAGGTACAGACCTGAGATGCAGAGCACTTCGTCGAGGCTGGCGGTGCGCAGCCCGGCGCGGGCGGCCGGTCGGCCATGTTGGGCGGGCGGATCGGGGTCGCTGTTCTGCACACCGCGGGCTCGATCCAGGCGTGCGGTGTCGAACATCGCCGGGCCGGTGGCCATCGCCTCGGTCAGCAGGTAGCGGCCGGCGTCGGGTGCCCGGCGCACCGCCTGCTCGGCGGCGCTGGCGCCGGTCAGTTTGACCGCGTCGGCGAAGTTGATGCCCACCTGAAACACCTGTGGTTCGGCGTCGAGCACCGCGGTCAGGCGGGTGATGTAGTTCTCGGGGGCGAAAAACCGCCAGCCTTCGCCCAGGTGCAGCCAGAACCGTCCGTCGATCTGAGCGCGAAGCTGCGCGAGCTGGGCGGCGGGCTTGTCGCCGGATCTGCGACGGGCGAACTTGAGAAAACCGTAACGTTTCCGCAGCTTGGCGCGGTCGGGGGCGGACAGGCCGGTATCGAGCACCAGGAAGCGCCCGACTCGTGACACATCGAGGCAGCAGTTCAGAAACGAGTTGATGGTCTGCTCGGTGGTCTGGCGGTCCGGTCCGGCGATCAGGCTGACGGTGACCTCGGCCTGACCGGGACCGGCGGCCAGGGACTGCACCAGGGCTTCGGGGTAGGGTGAGGCCGCCTCGATCATGGCCGGCACCGAAAAGTCGCGGTTGGCCGCAATCCGTTGCCGATCAGGCTCGGGGAGGTCGGGGCGGGCCAGCAGGCGCCGGCACAGCGTGAACGCCTCGGCGTGCTTACCGATCCAGGATGCGCACACCGCCTGCTCATCGGTTGCGCGCCAAGCGTAGACGTCGCGCGTATCTGGGGACAAAGAGGTCCTCTTCGGGAAATGGGATTTCGGCGGCGCGCTGGGCAAACAGGTAACCGAGCCAGTAGCGCTGCTCGACGCGACACCGAAAGGCGATGGCATGCAACGCCTCGGCGCGGGTCGGTCGAAACTTCCACGCCTTGAGGTAGGCCTCCTCAACATCCGGCCACGGCTCACCGAGGTTCGACATCGACTCCGCGAGCCGGTACATCGCCCAGTAGACCTCCTCGTCGCAGCCACCCATCTCGACCCGCCGCTCACACCACCTGCGCGCGTTGACGAAATCCTCCATACGGAAGTAGGTCTCGGCTAGGAAAAAGACCGACCGCGCATCCTCGGGGTTGCGTTTGACCTTGGCCAGCAACCAATCGCGCTCCTGCGCAGCCTTATGCTTGAACAGGTTGTAGGTGAACAGTTGGCGGTCGCGGAGCTGATCAGCTGCGCTGCGGTCTTTGCCTTCGAGGCGCACATCGATGCAAGGGTCGTCCCGCACAGCGGTCTCGTGGGTGACACCCTCGAGGCCTGCCGACAGCGCGCGGTGCAGGATGGCGGCCTGGTCGCGAGCGGAGAAAGCCTGGTAGCCCCGCTCGGCGAGCTCGCGTCGCGCGCGCTCGTCGCCGACGAGCTCCACACAGCGATCGACCAGTCCGTCGTAGTCCGCGAACGCGATGCCGGACTGCAGGTCGCGCTCCAATGTCGGATCGGCACCATGCTCGGAGACCACCGCGCGTCTATTGGCGAGCAGATAGGAAACACGCGTGATTTCGAAGATTTTCGCTTCCCAGTAGTGGATGTTAAGGACGATCTTCGAGCGTGCGATCCAGGCATCGCGGCTCGCGCCGTAGACGCCCGATAGCCATTTGACCCGAAGACCTCGGTCGTGCAGGTCCCGGAGAACGGCGTATCGGCGCCCGTTGAGCGCGCCGTAGAACAGTACGTCGATGTCCTCGGGGGCTGGGGCGATCCGTGTCAGCTCGGGGACGTATCCGATCGGAACGTAGGTGGGCCGGGGCAGTCCCATAGCAGCGAGGTACTCGATGTTGGCTTGACTGTAGTCCCAAGTCGGGTAGCGCCGGAAAAGGTCGACGAATTCAGGCATCGTCATCCACGGCAAGTCGTCACCCAATTGCTCGAGGTTGTAGAAGATGGGGTTTTTTGGCGGCTCCAAGCCGTACTGGACGAGGAGGTTTCCGCCGAGCACGATGGTGCGGCGCTCGTCGAGGTCGAGACGGTTGGTCAGCACCGAGTCATGGCCAAGCGCCAGAAGACCATGGTGCAATGCCTCGGCGACCTCGTTAAAAGCTCCGCCGCTGATGTCATGATGGTCGGGAGGTGACACAACCGCGACGGCGAAACGCATGGGTGCAAAGTACAGCAAGAGAATTGGGCTTGACCGTCGCATCAGCGCCTATCGTGCCCGGCGAGCCATCCGGCAGCTCAACCACCAGCAGCGCACCGTTCCACCGCTTAAACGATCGCGCCGGCAGCAGCCGCCCGAACAACGGATGCATTTCCGCCACAACCCGCACGTCGCACGGCAACACCCCACGCAACTGTTGCAGTCTGTCGCCGTCACTTACCGGCGCGGCAAATCGCACCAGCTGATTAGAGCTGGAGGCCTCCACGGAGGAAACGATGGGGAACCCGTTGCTGACGGCAGCGTCGGCTGTTGCGTCCGCGTGCGGTGGTGCCGGAGATGTCCGGCCCGGAACGTGACCGGCGCATCATGGAACTGTCGGCCCGGGGTTGGAAGCCCGCGCAGATCGGGAAGGCGGTCGGCATGTCCCGCCAGGGTGTTGAGGCCGCGATCCGGCGCATCCGGGCGCACGGCGGTCCCGGTCGCGTCCGGGCGGACTAGCGCCGCCCCCAGTATCGGCGGTTCTGCTTCTGCGGTTGTTCCTGCCGCAGTTCTTCCTGCTGCAGTTGTTCCTGCTGCAGTTGTTCCTGCAGGTCCTGTTCGGCTTGGCGCTGGATTCGGGCCGTGACGCGGTGTTGTTCGTCCTGCGGTAGGTCGGTGAACGTGAGATGGTCGATCCGGTGCCGCCCGGAGCTACCCTCCGGGGGCGGTGACTGCCGGTAGGCGTGCAGGCTTTCGGCTTGGCGTTTGTTGTCGGCGGTGAGCTTGCCGTTTTGGTCTTTTAGTTCCTCTATCTCGTCAAGGTGGCCCTGTATCTGTAGCTCCAGATAGGCGGCGTAGCTGGCCTGATGCTCCCCGTATTCGATCCATCCCCGCGCGACGGCTTCCCAGTCCTCGGCGGTGCCGGTGCTGTCGGTGTCGGTCACGTCGGGGTTTCCTTCCTACGCGAATGGAATTCCGAGCGGTGGCAGGAGTGGCGGAACGTGCCACACCAGACCGGCAGCGGCGGCTTCGACCCGTTGCCGGGTGCCAGCGGTGAATACCGCGACCTCAATATCGCGTTCGGCGGGCACCTGCGACACGTTGACGAACCGGGCGGTGCCCTCGCAAATCACTTCGTCGGACACGACGTCGGCGCTGCTGCCGTCCCGCAGGTGCACGATCCATTTCATGCGCGGCCCTCGGCGCCGAGCGCTAGGCATTGGGCCATCACCGTGACGCTTACGGCCAGGATCTTGTGGAACTCGGCGCGGTACACGTCCTCGGCCAGCCAGGCGTCCGCGATATCGGTGATCCCCGGCGCCCAGCCGGCGGCGGCGCATCGCTGTAGGTGTCCGACGAGATCGCCAACGGCGGTGATTCTGGCCGCGACGTATGAGTCAGCGATCACGTGTGCCCCTCAAGCGGGAGCGGCCAATAGCGTGGTCAAGCGGCTCGATGGCCAGATTCTTGTAATTCGACCCAGCCCCCTGTGTGGCGGGTGACGTTGGTGGCGTGCTGGTGCGCACGGGTAATCGTGGAATCCACCGCCACGGCCCAATCGATAATCCCGGCGTCCTGCGCGGCTGCCAGCAACCGGGCCAACACGGTATCCCAGGTGCCATCAGCACTCATCCGCCGATGCCACGTCCAGATCGTCTGCCAGGGCCCGAACACCTCGGGCACATCCCGCCAGGCGATCCCACACCGATACCGGTAGATGATCCCCTCAACGACCTGGCGGGCATCACGAAAAGGCCTGCCCTTCTTGCCTGTACGGGCCGGCAACAGATCCTTGATCAAAGACCACTGGGCATCAGAAAGCAACTGAAATCGCGACATACCCTAAGCCTCAGGGATAACACCCGAAACACTTGTCAGACACGCCCTAGTTGCGCCCGGCCGATCAGGGCCACGAACTGCAGCAGGCTATAGCCACGACGCGGAATCACCTAGCCTTATGCCAGATCTCCCGAAAAGTTGCACAGTGTGTAGTGCCTTTTGCCAGCCGAGTGCATGACGTATTCAGGCGTTTGACGTTTTCTCAGGGCCGCACGGTCGTTGATCCGGACCCGCGCTGCCGACACCCGTCGGTCCAGTCGTGAACGCCGAAGAATCGCAGAAAATGCTACTCGCTCCGGTCCAGCAGATCCGACGATCCCAGCACCCGCTCGACGTGCACCTCGATGACCACCCTTCGCGGGTTGGGCCGCGGGGTGCGGTAGCGCTGGGCGTAGCGCAGCTCGGCGTCACGCACGGCGTCGGCAGCGCTGTTCACCTTGGACCGGCCCTCCAGCGACAGCCACCGAGCGCCGTCGACCTGGCTGAGCACGGCGACCCCGGCGCGGTCGGCGTTGACCGCCTTCTGTGAGCCGCCGCTGGTGATGACCCGCGCGATGTGGGTGTGGGGATCGAACGTGAAACCCACCGCCACCACGTGCGGTGAATTGTCAGCCCGCAGCGTGGTCAGCATGGCCAGGTGACGTTCGGACAGAAATGCCAACGCTTCGTCGGTGAGCCGGGTAGTGGTATTCGCCATCAGTGCCCACGCTAGCGCAGGTGATAATCGCAGCCGTGGACGACACGGGCGCGGGTCCGGTACTAATCTTGGGCGGTCGCAGTGAAATCGGCGTCGAACTGGGGCGGCGCCTGGCTCCCGGGGCAACGGTGGTGCTGGCCGCGCGCCGGGCCGATCAGCTCGACGACCAGGTCACCGAGCTCAAAGCCGCCGGAGCCGTGGCGGTGCACACCAGGGAATTCGACGCCGACGACCTCGCGTCGCACGGCCCACTGGTCGACGCGATCGTCGCCGATCACGGACCCATCCGCATCGCGGTGCTCGCCTTCGGGATCCTCGGCGACCAGGCCCGCGCCGAGACCGACGCCGCGCACGCGCTCGCCATCGTGCACACCGACTACGTCGCCCAAGTCAGCGTCCTCACCCACCTGGCGGCCGCCATGCGCGCGGCCGGCCGAGGATCACTGGTGGTGTTCTCCTCGGTGGCCGGGGTCCGGGTGCGCCGCGCCAACTACGTCTACGGCTCGGCCAAGGCCGGCCTCGACGGCTTCGCCAGCGGGTTGTCCGACGCCCTGCACGGCAGCGGGGTGCGGTTGCTCATCGCACGCCCGGGCTTCGTCATCGGGCGCATGACCGAGGGCATGACGCCCGCGCCGCTGTCCAGCACCCCGCAGCAAGTGGCCGCCGCGACGGCGCGCGCGATGGCCAAGGGCAGACGCACCGTGTGGATCCCGTGGGCACTGCGGCCGATGTTCTTCGTGATGCGGTTGCTGCCGCAGTTCGTGTGGCGCAGGATGCCACGATGATCGTCGTTGTCGGCATCGGCGCCGACGGCATGGCGGGACTCGCCGAAACATCGCGCGCCGAATTACGACAGGGCTGCAGTCATTTACGGGTCCAAGCGACAACTGGACCTGCTCGACGACACGGTGGCCGCCCCGCGCCGGGAGTGGCCGTCACCGATGCTGCCCGCACTGCAAGCCTTGCTCGACGACCACACCGAAGACATCCATGTGGTGGCCAGCGGCGACCCGCTCCTGCACGGCATCGGCGGCACGCTGATCCGGCTGCACGGGCCGGACCGGGTCAGGGTGTTGCCGCACGTGTCCTCGGTGACGCTGGCCTGCGCCCGGATGGGCTGGAACGTCCACGACACCGAGGTGATCAGCCTGGTCACCGCGCAGCCGCACACCGCCGTGCGCCGCGGCGGCCAGGCGATCGTGCTGTCGAGCGACCGGTCCACCCCCAAGGCGCTCGCGGTGCTGCTCAACGCGCACGGCCGCGGCGATTCCGAGTTCAGCGTGCTCGAACGGCTCGGCGGCCCAACCGAACGCCGCCGCGACGGCACCGCGCGCCAGTGGGCCGACGACGCGCCGCCGGACGTCGACGACCTCAACCTGATCGCCGTCCGCTACCTGCCCGACGAGCGCACGTCGCCCTTGCCCGATGACGCGTTCACCCACGACGGACAGATCACCAAACACGGGGTCCGCGCGGTCACCTTGGCGGCGCTGGCGCCGCGGCCGGGGGAGCGGCTGTGGGACGTCGGCGCGGGCTCGGGCAGCATCAGCGTCGAGTGGTGCCTGAGTTGGCGTGGTTGCAGCGCGGTGGCGTTCGAACGCGACGAGGCGCGCCGCCGCAACATCGGGTCCAACGCCGCGGCCTTCGGCGTCAGCATCGACGTCCGCGGCGACGCACCAAACGCATTCGACGGCGCCGAAGCACCGTCGGCGATCTTCATCGGCGGCGGACTGACCCAGCCCGGTCTGCTCGACGCGTGCCTCGACAAATTGCCCTCCGGCGGACGATTGGTCGCCAATGCTGTCACCGCCGAATCGGAGTCCGTTCTGGCGCAGGCATATTCGCGCTTCGGCGGCCAGCTGCGGCGCTTCCAGCACTATCGGGGCGAGCCGCTCGGCGGCTTCACCGGTTGGCGCCCGCAGATGCCGGTCACCCAATGGGCGGTGACAAGGTGACGGTGTATTTCATCGGCGCGGGCCCGGGCGCCGCCGACCTCATCACGGTCCGCGGCCAGCGGCTTCTCGAAAGATGCACGGTGTGCCTGTATGCGGGTTCGATCATGCCCGACGACCTGCTGGCGTTGTGCCCTCCCGACGCGAAAATCATTGACACCGGGCCGCTAACGCTGGAGCAGATCATCGCGGAACTGGCCGACGCCCACGCCGCCGGCCACGATGTGGCGCGGCTGCACTCCGGTGACCCGTCGCTGTACAGCGCGCTGGCCGAACAGTGCCGCAGACTCGACGCGCTGGGCATCGAATACGAAATCGTCCCGGGTGTACCGGCTTTCGCCGCGGCCGCGGCCGCTTTAAAACGCGAGCTCACCGTGCCGGGGGTGGCGCAGACGGTGACGCTGACCCGGGTAGCGACCCTGTCGACGCCCATGCCTCCCGGTGAAGAACTGGCCGCCCTCGCCCAATCCGGCGCCACCCTGGTCCTGCACCTGGCCGCCGCCCAGATCGATGCCATCGTCCCGCAGCTGATAGCAGGCGGCTACCGACCCGAAACACCCGCCGCGGTAGTGGCTTTCGCGAGCCGGCCGCAGCAGACAGTGCTGCGCGGCACGCTCGGCGGCATCGCCGCGCAGATGCACGACGCCAACATCACCAAGACCGCCGTCATCATCGTCGGCGATGTGCTGGCCGCCGAGGGATTCACCGACAGCTACCTCTATTCGACCGGGCGGATCCGGGGGAGCCGGCACTGATGCGGGTGTTGCTGCTCGGCGGCACCGCCGAGGCCCGCGCGCTGGCCAAAACCCTGCACCCGCACGTCGAGATCATCAGCTCGCTGGCCGGCCGGGTACCAGATCCGGCCCTGCCGGTCGGCCCGGTACGCATCGGCGGCTTCGGCGGCGTCGACGGGCTACGGCGCTGGCTGCAAGACGAACGCATCGACGCCGTCGTCGACGCCACCCACCCGTTCGCGGCGACCATGACGGCGCACGCCGCCGAAGCTTGTGCCGAACTGCGGATGCCCCATTTGGTGTTGGCCCGCCCGGCGTGGGTGCCCGGCGACGCCCTCGTCGTCGAATCGGATAGCTGCGGCAGCGGAAACCGTTGCTCGGCAAGGCTATTCGCGGGTCTTTCTCACCACCGGGCGCTCGGGCGCCAAGGCATTCGCCGGCAGCGACGCGTGGTTTTTGATCCGCGCGGTCACCGCACCCGACGATGCGTCACTGCCGCGTCACCACCGGCTGCTGCTGTCGCGCGGCCCGTATCACTACGACGACGAATTCGCGCTGCTGCGTCAGCACCGTATCGACGCCCTGGTGACCAAAAACAGCGGCGGCGATATGACCCGGGCGAAGTTGGATGCCGCAGCCGCGCTGGCGATTCCGGTGGTGATGGTGGCGCGCCCGCAGCTGCCGACCGGTGTGACGGCGGTGGGCAGCGTGGCAGAGGCCGCCGAATGGGTTGCGGGACTGGGTCTATGAGTGCCGACCCGCTGCGCCCGGCGTAACCGCCGCGCTTGCGATCGCCACTGGCTAACCGGTCAGGTCGTCGCGCTCGCCGCCGGCCAGCAGCGCATCGCGGGCGCGGGCGACGCGGGATCGGATGGTCCCCACCGGGCAGCCGCACACCTCTGCGGCGTCGGCGTAGGGCAGTCCGAGTAGCTGGGTGAGCAAAAGGGCTTCCCGTTGTTCGGCGGTGAGGCTGGCGATCATCGTCGTCACCTCAACCAGATCTTCGAATCCGCGGGCGTGGCGGTCGCCGCCGAGGAGGTGGTCGGGATCGGCGCCGACGGCTGTGCGCGGCCGCGATTGTGCGTGCCGGATGTGATCGGCGACCACACGACGCGCGATGGCCAGCAGCCAGGTTCGGGCGCTGGAGCGGCCAGCGAACCGCTCGATGGCGCCGATGGCCCGCAGGAAGGTTTCCTGAGTCAGATCGTCGGCGGTGCCCGGGTCTGACAGATAGGCGACAAACCGCCAGACGTCTTGCTGGGTGGCCTTGATAAACGCCTCGAGCGCCTGCGCGTTCCCGCGTGCGGCCGCCAAGGCGAGCTCGGTAACGGCCTCGTCGTCGCTTGACGCGGTCATGGCCAACCACCTTAGTTGCGCGGGCTCGGTCAGTCTACGACGGGTCGTCGTAGAGAAAGTCGAGCGGTTGATGGGCCGCAGATGCCGATGTCGTCGACCGGTGGGCTGGGTGAGGATGTCGGCTCGCTCGGCATCGGCATCGAAGGCCCGCGGCGTGCGCGCCCCCATTCGTTCCCGCGCAACCAGCAACGCGAACGCAAAGCCCACCAGCAGGGGCACGTGACTGGCGAGGCGCGCTGCGGTCTCCTCGCCTTCAAAGACGTCAACGACCTCGTACCCCACGAGTGCCACCGAATACGCGCCGACAATCGCCGCGACACCGATCGCCGCGACGGGCCAGATGCCGGCGGCGATCATCGTCAGCCCCAACGCCAGCAACCACGCAGTGGACTCGTGCATCAGATGCTCGCCCGACATCGCCCCGTGCGTGTGGGACACCATGCCGAAATCGATTCCGCTGATTTGAGCCGCCGCGATCGCTACCTGGAACAGACCAACGGCGAAGAGGCCCCATCGCCGGTAGCGCGACCGCAGCACGCGCATCCAGCGGAGATAAGCGGTGGATCCCTCGCCGATGCTCGCCATGATCTTGTCGACCAGGTCCGGCGCCCGGACGGGCTCAATCGTGGCCAACCGGCGAGTCTGCACGGCAGCACCGATCAGCCAGGCGCGGCAACCGCGGCACGATTCCAGATGGGCATCCACCTGCTGCGCGAGCACCTCAGGACGCTCGCCGTCCAATCGCGCAGAAAGCGCCTCACGCGCAACGTCACACCGCATCCCTGCATCGTTGCGCATGGCCGGTCCGCGCGCAAAGGCCGCCACGGCCGATTCAGCTGGGGTAACGCCGAGGCGTGAACACCCGGTCACCGAAATCGTCTGAGTACCACTGGGTTTGCGAGGAACCGACGATCAGCAGGCAGCGCATGTCGACATCGACGGGGTCGAGATCGGCCAGCCGCACCACGCGGACCTCTTCGTCAGGACCGGAAACGTTGCGGCCGATCACCACCGGCGTGCCGGGTTCGCGGTGGGCCATCAGCAGCTCGCGCATCGCGCCGACCTGCCAGGTCCGCGCCTTAGAGGCCGGGTTGTAGATGGCCAGCACCAGGTCGGCGGCAGCCGCGGCGGCCAGCCGCGCGGCGATCACCTCCCACGGCTTGAGCCGGTCGGACAACGAGATCACCGCGTAGTCGTGACCCAACGGGGCGCCGACCCGACTGGCGACGGCCTGTGCGGCCGTCATCGCCGGAATCACCCGGATGCGCACTCCCGGCCACTGTTTGGCCTCTTCCAGGACGGCGGTGGCCATCGCGAACACCCCGGGATCGCCCGACGACACCACCGCGACGGTGTGCCCCTGCTCGGCCAGCGCGCACGCCAGCCGCGCCCGAGCGGGTTCGTCGGTGTTGTCGCTGGGATGGCGCCGCTGGCCGTCGCGGACCGGGACGCGGTCCAGGTAGCCGCCGTAGCCGATCAGATCCGTCGCGGCGGCCAGCTCGCGTCGGCTCTGCGTCGTCATCCAGTCGACGTCGCCCGGTCCCAGGCCCACCACCGCGACGGTGCCGGCGCGCAAAGACTGCTGTTGTGGCCGCCGGCCACCCGGCAGCATGGCCAGCGAGAAGTACGGCACGTTGGCTTCGTCGACGTCCGCGGCGGGCAGGATGCGTTGTCCGGCGGTGGTGGCCCGCTCGATGTAGTACGCGTCGTCAAGCTGTCCCGATGCCGAAAGCGCTTCCCGCACAGCGTGATACGAACGGCCCAGTTTGAGGACCACGGCGGCGTCGGCGTCCGCAAGCCGTCGGGTCAGCTCGGCGACCGGCAGGGTGCCCGGCAGCACCGACAGCACCTCGTCGCCGGCCACCAGCGGGGTCGCGATGGCCGCCGAGGCGGCGCTCACCGACGTGACACCGGGCACGATGACGGCGTCGAAACGTTTCGTCAGCCGAGTGTGCAAATGCATGTACGAGCTGTAGAACAGTGGGTCGCCCTCGGCGAGCAGCGCCACGTCGCGACCGCCGGCAAGGTGCGCGGCGATGCGCTGCGTGGCATCGGCGTAGAAGTCTTCCAGCGCACCGGCATAGCCGCCGGGATGGTCCGTCGTCTCGGTGGTCACCGGGTAGACCAGGTGCTCCTCGATCTGACCGGGCCGAAGATACGGTTCGGCGATCCCGCGGGCGATGCTGCGACCGTGCCGGGCGCTGTGATAGGCCACCACATCGGCTTCGCCGATCACCCGGGCGGCCTTGACGGTCACCAATTCCGGGTCGCCGGGCCCCAACCCGACTCCCCAGAGCGTTCCCCGCTCGGTCATTCGGTGTCGCTCGCGATCGCGTTGACGGCGGCGGCGGCCATGGCGCTGCCGCCCCGGCGACCCCGCACCACCAGATAGGACATCCCGCGCGGACGGTCGATGAGCTCCTGCTTGGATTGCGCCGACCCGACGAATCCGACCGGGCCGCCGAGCACGGCGACCGGCGGGGAAGCCCCCTCGTCGATCAGCTCCAGCAGCCGGAACAGCGCGGTGGGCGCGTTACCGATCGCCAGCACCGCACCGGCCAGCCGGTCGGTCCACAGCTCGACGCCGGCCGCCGAGCGGGTGGTGTGCCGGCGTGCGGCCAGTTCGGCCGCGCGCGGATCGGCCACCAGCGACACCACCTCGTTGGCGGCCGGGAGCCGCGAGGTGGTGATCCCAGCGGCCACCATCGACGAATCGCACAACAGCGGGGCGCCGTTGTTCAACGCGGCGCCGACCCGCGCGACTACGTCGTCGGTATAGGCGACGTGGTCGGTGACATCGACCTGACCGCACGTGTGAATCAACCGCACCACCACCCGTGCGACGTCGTCCGGGAATCGCGTCAAATCGGCTTCGGCGCGGATGGCCGCGAACGACTGCCGATAGATCTCGGCCGCGTCGCGGATGTAGTCGAGCACCCGCTCACCCTACGGCTGGCCCCGTAGGAGTCGATATCCCTGCCCGCTGGCGACCAGCACCTCACCGGCGAGCGGGCTGCCGCAGGCGCGTTCGCAGCCAACGAAATGGCGATGCACCGTGGAGTCCGCGTCCAGCGACAGCGCGGCGTCGGCCCGCACATCGGCGGCCGAGTGCGCGCATCCCGGGCTGCCGGTGCAGGCGCTGACGTTCAGCCAGGGGGAGTTCTCGTCGAAAACCAAGCCCAACGGCGCCAACACGCGCAGTGAGACGTCCGCCACGTCTTCGCTGAGGTCGCAGACCAGCACCGATCGCCACGGTGTGACCACCAGCGGGGCCTCGATCGCAGCGAGGTAGTCCGCGACGCGCGCGGGCAGCACGCCCAGCGGCACCGCGGCGCCCAGCGCCACCCGGCCGTCTCGTTGGCCGATCCATCCCACCGGCGCCTTGGTCACGGGCGGGAACGGTGTGCCCAGTTCGACGCCGGGCATGAGCGCAGCAATGTCAGCCAATTCATTGACACGCCAAGCCTTTCCGCGCATCTCGACGAACCGCGCGGCAATCGCTACCAGTGACTCGGCGACGTCGCCGACGGCCAGCCGTACGCCGGTGTCCCGCCCCGCCAACACCAGCGCCACACCGTCGTCGTCCAAGACGTGCACTCCGACATCGGCGCCCAGCCCCGACACATCGCCGCGACCGTCGTCGACGCTGAACCAGAACCGCCCTCCCAGCTCCGCGAGCCGGGGCTCGGAGCAGATCGCCCCGTCCAGCTCGCCCACCCACGCCCGCACGTCGGCGCGTCCGCCTGCCCGGCCCGACAGCGGCGAGGCGACGATGTTGCGCGACCGTTCATGCGTCGGCGACGGCAACAGCCCGGCGTTGGCGATGGCTTCGGCAACCGCGGTGACATCAGCGATCCCGCGCAATTGCACGTTGCCGCGGGCGGTCAGCTCCAGCGTTCCCGAGCCAAACTCGGTCGAGGCGCCGGACAGCGTCGACAACTGGGCGGCGGTGATCATGCCGCCGGGCAACCGAACCCGCACGAGTGCGCCGTCGGCAGCCTGGTGCACCTGCAGCGCACCCGGGCAGGCGTCGGAGTCGCGCGCGCGAGGCATGATTCACCGTACGACGTTTTATTTCGCCCAGCCGCGGCCTCCTCTGGGATGATTTGCTGATGGACGAGGACGACCCCGAGAAGCGCATCGCCGAGCTGGAACGTCAGCTAGCTGAGGCGCAGGGCATGGTGGCGCCGCCACCGCGGGGCGGTTGGCTTACCCCGGAGCACGTCCGCAACGTTGCTTTCGCTAAGCCACCCGGAGGAAAACGCGGCTACAACGAGGAGGAGGTTGACGCGTTTCTTCGACCTCGTTGAGGCAGCGCTGCGCGATCCGACGGGACGCACTCTGACGGCCGAGCAGGTCCACAACATGGCTTTCTCCAAGCCGCCGATCGGGAAACGCGGTTACAACGAGGACGAGGTTGACGCGTTTCTCGACGTCATTGCCGAGCACATGAGATCTCAGCAGGGGGCATTTCCGCCACCGCCCATCGCTTTGTCCCCGGCAAGCGCATCGCTCGAGCCTCAGAAGCCTTCCAAGAGATGGTGGCAGCGATCACGCGAAGGACGCACTGAGCAGTACTGAACGCCGAGCGTGCACTCAGTGCGAGATTCGGGCAAGTTTTTCGCGCTGAGTACACGTTCGAGGGAGCTCGGATCGCGGCAACGGCCAATGCGGTACGAATGATGGGTGGCTGAGCCGACCATCCTGCTGCTGTCGACATCCGACACTGACCTGATCAGCGCCCGTTCCAGCGGCAAGAACTATCGGTGGGCCAACCCATCGCGCCTAACTGACACAGAGCTGACCGACCTGCTGGCCGACTCGTCGATCGTGGTGGTCCGGATCCTCGGCGGTTACCGCGCCTGGCAGAGCGGCATCGACACGGTGATCGCCAGCGGTGTCCCGACGGCGCTGGTCAGCGGCGAGCAGGCCGCCGACGCCGAGTTGACCGGCCTGTCCACGCTGGCGGCCGGCATCGCGGTGCAGGCGCATATCTACCTGGCCCACGGCGGCGTGGACAACCTGCGCCAGCTGCACGCCTTCCTCTCGGACACGGTGCTGATGACCGGTTTCGGCTTCGCGCCGCCGGTCGTGACGCCGACCTGGGGCGAGCTGGTGCGCGCGCATGCCAGGAACACCGACGGCCCGACGATCGCGGTGATCTACTACCGCGCCCAGCAGCTGGCCGGCAACACCGCCTACATCGAGTCGCTGTGCCGGGCCATCGAAGACGCCGGCGGGCGACCGTTGCCCGTCTACTGCGCCTCGCTGCGCACCGCCGAACCCGGACTGCTGCAACGGCTTGGCGACGCCGACGCGATGGTGGTCACCGTGCTGGCCGCCGGGGGATTGAGACCGGCGACGGCGGCGGCCGGCGGCGACGATGACAGCTGGAACGTGGAACACCTGGCGGCCCTGGACATCCCGATCTTGCAGGGCTTGTGCCTGACCACCCCGCGCGATCAATGGCGCGACAACGACGACGGACTCAGCCCGCTCGACGTGGCCAGCCAGGTGGCAGTGCCCGAGTTCGACGGCCGCATCATCACGGTTCCGTTCTCGTTCAAAGAGATTGACAACGACGGGCTGATCTCCTATGTCGCCGAACCGGAGCGCTGCGCTCGGGTCGCGGGGCTGGCAATCCGGCATGCGCGGCTGCGGCATGTCGCCCCCGCCGATAAGCGGGTGGCCCTGGTGTTTTCGGCCTATCCCACCAAGCACGCCCGCATCGGCAACGCGGTCGGGCTGGACACCCCGGCCAGCGCGGTGGCGCTGCTGCGCACGATGCGCGACCGCGGTTATCAGGTCGGTGATCTGCCCGGCGTCGAGAACTCGGACGGCGACGCCTTGATACACGCGCTGATCGAACGCGGCGGGCAAGACCCCGATTGGCTCACCGAAGAGCAACTGACCGGCAATCCGATCCGGGTCTCCGCCAAGGACTACCGCGACTGGTTCGCGACGCTGCCCGCCGAACTCACCGACGCCGTGCAGGCGCATTGGGGCCGGCCGCCCGGCGACTTGTTCGTCGACCGCGCCAACGACCCCGACGGCGAGATCGTCATCGCCGCAATGCGAGCGGGCAACCTGGTCCTGATGGTCCAGCCGCCCCGCGGTTTCGGGGAGAATCCGGTCGCCATCTATCACGACCCCGACCTGCCGCCCAGCCACCACTACCTGGCCGCCTACCACTGGCTGGATGCCGGCTTCTCGAATGGTTTTCAGGCCGACGCCATAATCCACTTGGGCAAGCACGGCAACCTGGAATGGCTGCCGGGCAAGACGCTGGGCATGTCGGCGGCCTGCGGGGCCGATGCCGCGCTGGGCAACCTGCCACTGATCTACCCGTTCCTGGTCAACGACCCCGGCGAGGGCACCCAGGCCAAGCGGCGCGCACATGCGGTGCTCGTCGACCATCTCATCCCGCCGATGGCTCGCGCCGAAACCTATGGCGACATCGCGCGTTTGGAGCAGTTACTCGACGAACACGCTTCCGTCGCCGCGCTGGACCCCGGCAAGCTGCCCGCCATCCGCCAGCAGATCTGGACGCTGATCCGCGCCGCCAAGATGGATCACGATCTGGGCCTGACCGAACGGCCCGCCGAGGACGCGTTCGATGAGATGATCCTGCACGTCGACGGGTGGCTGTGCGAGATCAAGGACGTCCAGATCCGCGACGGGCTGCACATCCTCGGGCAAAAGCCAACGGGGGAAGTCGAATTGGACCTCGTGCTGGCCATTTTGCGGGCGCGTCAGCTGTTCGCCGGCGAGCATGCCATCCCCGGCCTGCGACAGGCGCTGGGCCTGGCCGATGACGGCACCGACGAACGCGTGGCGGTCGACCGGGCCGAGGCCGCGGCCCGGGGACTGGTCGCGGCGCTGCAGGCCACCGACTGGGATCCCGACGCGGCCGAACGGCTCACCGACAGCTCCGAGGTGGCAAAGGTGTTGCGGTTCGCGGCCACCGAAGTGGTGCCGCGGCTCGCCGGCACGGCGTCCGAGATTGACCAAGTCTTAAGGGCTTTGGACGGCCGCTTCATTCCCGCCGGCCCTTCGGGGTCACCGTTGCGCGGCCTGGTCAACGTGCTGCCCACCGGGCGCAACTTCTACTCCGTCGACCCCAAGGCGGTGCCGTCCCGGTTGGCCTGGGAAGCCGGTGTGGCGCTGGCGGATTCGCTGCTGACCCGGTACCGGGACGACAACGGGCGGTGGCCGCAATCGGTGGGGCTGTCGGTGTGGGGCACCTCGGCGATGCGCACCGCGGGTGACGACATCGCCGAAGTCCTTGCATTGTTGGGCGTTCGGCCGGTATGGGACGACGCGTCACGGCGGGTCGTCGGCCTGACGCCGATCCCGCTGGCCGAGCTGGGTCGCCCGCGCATCGACGTGACGGTGCGGATCTCCGGATTCTTCCGGGACGCCTTCCCGCACGTCGTGACCATGCTCGACGACGCGGTGCGGTTGGTCGCCGACCTCGACGAGCCCGCCGACGACAACTACGTGCGCGCGCACGCGCAGGCTGACCTGGCCCAGCATGGCGACCAACGACGTTCCACCACAAGGATTTTCGGATCCAAGCCGGGAACCTACGGTGCGGGGCTGCTGCAGCTGATCGACAGCCGCAACTGGCGCGACGACGCCGACCTCGCGCAGGTGTACACGGCCTGGGGCGGATTCGCCTACGGCCGCGACCTCGACGGTCGCGAGGCGGTCGACGACATGAACCGCCAGTACCGGCGCATCGCGGTGGCGGCCAAGAACACCGACACCCGCGAGCACGACATCGCCGACTCCGACGACTACTTCCAGTACCACGGCGGGATGGTGGCCACGGTGCGGGCGCTGACCGGCCAGGCGCCGGCCGCCTATATCGGCGACAACACCAGACCCGACGCCATCCGCACCCGCACCCTGTCGGAGGAGACGACCCGGGTATTCCGCGCCCGCGTGGTCAACCCGCGCTGGATGACGGCGATGCGCCGGCACGGCTACAAGGGCGCATTCGAGATGGCCGCCACCGTCGACTACCTGTTCGGCTATGACGCCACTGCCGGGGTGATGGCCGACTGGATGTACGAGCAACTCACCGAGCGCTACGTGCTGGATCCGCAGAACCGGAAGTTCATGGCGGAATCCAACCCGTGGGCACTGCACGGCATGGCCGAACGGTTGCTGGAGGCTGCCGGACGCGGCATGTGGGCGAACCCGCAGCAGGAGACGCTCGACGGGCTGCGTCAGGCGCTGCTGGAAACCGAGGGTGACCTGGAGGGCTGACTACCCTCGCGAGCAGACACAAAATCGCACGAAAGCTCTCGGTGCAGTGCGATTTTGTGTCTGCTCGCCGCAGGTGGCTCAACGTCAGATGAAGTCCGATCCGCCGTCCACGTTGACCGTGGCGCCGGTGACGTAACCGTTTCGCCGGGACGCCAGGTAGGCGGTAATGGAAGCGACCTCTTCGGGCAGTCCGGCGCGGCCGAGGTCGCAGGGCTGGTGAAAGTTGTTGTCGATCCAGGTCATGACATCGACGGGGTTAGTGGCGTCGAGGCCATCGGCGGCGAGGATGTCTTTGAGTATCTCGGTGAAGCTGGCGGTCACGATGGTCCCCGGACACACGCAGTTAACCAGGATGCCGTCCTTGGCAAGGCTTTTGGATAGGTTCTTGGTGATGCTGGCCAGCGCTGCCTTCGATGCCGTGTAGGCGACGATGCGCGGGTTCTGGCGCTGAATGGAGTGCGCGGACAGTGTCACGATGCGGGCCCAATCCGCGGAGCGCAGCAGCGGCAATGCGGCGCGGATCGATCGCACCGCCGACATCGTGCCGAGGGCGAACGTGGCGTCCCATTGTGTGTCGTCCATCTGCTCGAAATAGCCGTCGCCGGGTCCAATCGTGTGGACCAGGCAGTTGAGTCGCCCCCAACGGTCGGAGACCGCGGCGAAGCCTGCGGCGACGGATTCCGCATCAGCCATATCCACGCTGATCCCCACGGCGTCCGGAGCGCCGGCCGCGTCTAGCGATGTCACCGCGGCGTCGAGCGCTTCTCGGTTTCTGGCCATCACCGCCACGCTGGCTCCCTCGGCCGCAAGGGTTTCCGCAATGGCCAATCCCATCCCCTTGCTGCCGCCCGTGACCACGGCAGTCGAGCCCGCGAAACCCAGGTCCATCCGTTTCTCCCTCTGGTTGGTGTGTGCGGTTGGTCAAACCCGGGCGATGGCTTCCGCCGTCACGCCCAGTCCTCGCAAGCAAAAACGGAGCATGCGCTCGCGCACATCGTCGCGGTCGCAATCGCCGGTCCTCCATTGCCGCTCGATGCCCGCCCACACGACAGCATGGATAGCTTGCGCGTCGGTGACCGGATCGATGTGATGGAACACTCCATGCCGCAGGCCGCGTTGAAGAGCCGCGCAGAGCGGCTTGAGCAATTGCTCGTACGCCGGCTGGACCAGATTGGGCGAGGCGAACATCTGCGATTGGGCCTCCAGCGACACGCGGCGTAGATCGGATTTGATGTTGTCGTCGAATGCCAAGTCGAGTCGTCCATCGATCCACGCCGCCACCGCACCGATCTCCGTGGTGGCAGACGCCATTCGGCGTCGTAGTCGCCGCTCCTCCACGCGCGCTATTTCAAGTAACAGCGCGGCCACCAGTTCGTCTTTGGAGCTGAAATGCCGGTAGAACGCACGGGTGCCCACCGCGGCTCCGTCAAGGACCGCGGCGATACTGAGCCCTCGAACGCCCTGCTCACGTAGCGTTTTCGACGCGGCGGCCACGATTTCGCGGCGAACCGTAGGGTCGGGACTCAGTTTGTCGCGTCGCCGCGCGCGCGCAGCACCCACGGGTTCAGGCGGTCGCATCGTAGGCGGCGAGGTAGTCGGCAAACCGCTCCCGAACGCCTTCGGGCGTAAGGCCATAGTCGGCAAGGTCATATTCGTGGCTACCGTGTGAGCCCGGGCGATGTCCCTGCGCCCATCGCGTGACCGAATGCAAAGTGGCATCGGTAAAGGTCAAACCCAGCGACTCGTAACTGTTTTGCAGGGTGCGTACGGGATCCGTTTGCAAATCGGCGAAGGAGACGTCGGCGAATCGCTCGCCGCCCCGCCGGGTGCGGAAGTCCATTGCCCGGCGGACACCTTCAACCCAGCTGTCGACCTGCTCGGCGCCAAGTTCCTCGGCGTCGTTGCGGTCGCTGCTCCAGCTGCGCACGTACTGGATAAGGCTGCAGACCGAGGCCATCACCTTCGCCGGATCGCGATGGCTCCAAAGAAATTTGGCGTTCGGGTATGCCTCAACGAGCGCATCGAGGGCGAACATGTGCACGGGGGTCTTGAGGTGCCACAAGACCGGTGGGCAATGCCATTGCAAGAGCTTGAGCACTCGCCGGTGGAAGGTGTAGGTCTCGCGCATGTCGCAGTGCATCAGCCACGCCAGATATCGAGGCGCGCGGACGGCGCCGTCGAAGTGGAAAGTACGGAAACTCATTCCCATCAGGTCTTGGCATTCGGTCGGGGCCGTCGGCTCCGAGTTGTACAGCGTTTTCATCAACGGGAACATGTCGTCAAGCATCTTCAGGCCGGCCTCGGCCTGTGCGATCCGCGGATCGCTGTGTTGGGTGGCGGCCTCGGGCGGCGGCGTGGGCGCTTGGGATTCCCACATTCGTAGTGACCGGAACTGGGGATCGGCGGCCACCAGCTGGCTCAGCGCGGTGGTACCGGTGCGGGGCAACCCGATCACAAAGACGGGACCGCCGATCACCTCGTTGTCGATCTCGGGCTGCTGGGCGTAGCTGTCCTCGATCTTGAGGCGTTGAATCAAGGCGTTGCTGATGGTCGCATGCTGGATGATGCGGCCCAGGTCGTTGAGGTCCGCCTCGCTGTTCAAGGCTTCAACGATGCGTTCGAGTCCCTCCCGATAGTACGGCGAGCCGAAATCCTCGAGACCTGTTGCGGCGCGGGCCCCTTCCTCCAACTCGTCAGCGTCGAACGTCACCGTCCGAACCTTTCGCGCACGGCGCGGCGACGCGCCGCGAGGATTGATGTCCGCTCGTCGGCGGTGACCATCGTTGTGTCGGAGGGCAACTCCGCGCGGACGCCGTCGAACGGCACGAGTCGAGTCGTCGGTGTCGGCGCCGTTTTGGTCCGCACGCAGCGCAGGATGATCGGACCGTTGCTGTAACCGGCGGTGTCGAGCCAATTTGCGACCCCGGGGTCACGGGCGCACAGCACCACGCGCACCAGGCCGTCGGAATCCACCGCGGCCTGGTGGGCGTTCAGGCTGGATTGGTGGCGCCCGTAATGAATGGTCTCCCACCACGGGTTGCCGATGGAAAAACTCCAGTAGATCCCTTCTGGCGGTTCCACTTCGACGATGAGCGCCTCGTCGGAGTGCAGCTCCCACCTACCGATAACCGGCCTGTTTTCTGCGGCCGCGCCCATATCGGTGCGATCGATCGGAGGCAAGAACCCGTTCGGCGGGGCCGCCGCACCGAACTGCAGGAAGAACGCCAGGTTGTCCGCAACGAAGTCGCCGAGAGCGACCAGTTGCCGCGCCAAAGCCAGGTCCGGATCGAGCGCAAAGCTTTTGGGGTCCGCCGCGTCGCCAAGGCGCTCAATGCGCAGCGACGATGCCACCTCGGTATCCCAGTCGTAGAAGAAGTGCCGCACCGTCAACGTGGGATGGTCGCCCTCGATTCGCATCCAATTTCCGGCGCGCTCATCGGCTGACAGCGCCACCTCAAAGTTTCCATCGGCATCCAACTCGAGTTCGTCGACAAGTTCGTTCGAAGTTGCCGCGATGCCGTTCATCGTCTGCAGCCCGACGTAGCGCGCGGTGCCGCGATTGCCGAAGAGTCGGTAACTGTGGCCGCCGCGCAGGACTGCGCGGGTGTAAATGCAGTCCGGACACTCCATTCCCCAGGTCACGATGTCATCGGTGCTGGTGGGCTGAACACACAGGATCGGCTCCGGGTCAAACCGCAAAACCTCGTCGACACCCGCGGCGAGCAGCACGAGCAGATGCCGCATACCCGCGGCGAGGTCGACTCGATTCCGGCTCGCCGGGTCGGATTCCACGGCCTGGCCGGCTCCGCGCAGCCGGTCCAAGAGATGCGACCACGCCTGGGCCAGGCTGACGTTGCTTGCATCCTCCGACAACGCCGCCTCGGCGATCGAGAACGGCAACCACGCCAACGGCTTCTCCGGGTTGCTCAACGTTTCCCCGCTTCCCTCGCCGCGACAGTCTTAAGTGAAAACATTGTTTTCGTTTAATGCCAGCTGACTATCCCAGCTAGTGGCTGAGAATGTCAACGTTGAACCCGGTGCGCGCCCAGCTCGCGAGGTAGGTTGACAGCGTGACGCCCACCTTCGCCGAACTCGCCAAATCGCAATACATCCTGCTGACCACCTTCACCAAGGACGGCAAGCCCAAGCCGACCCCGATCTGGACCGCCGTTGACGGTGACCGGTTATTGGTGATCACCGAGGGAGACTCGTGGAAGGTCAAGCGGATCCGCAATACCCCGCGGGTGACGCTGGCCACCTGCACCATGGGCGGTCGCCCGACGAGCGAGGCCGTCGAGGGCACCGCGGCGATTCTCGACAAGTCGCAAAACGGCGCCGTTTACGACGCGATCGGCGGTCGGTACGGCATCGTGGGCAAGGTGTTCAACTTCTTCAGCAAGCTGCGCGGCGGCATGGAAAACAACGTCGGTCTCGAGCTCAGAGTGGCCCCGTGATAGCTCAGCCCGGCGGGCAGCAATGAGTACGGTGCTGATTCCGATCCCGGACCGCGACTTCGACCCGACCGAGGTCGCGGTCAGCTGGCGCGTATTGACCCGAGACGGCCACCGGGTGGTCTTCGCCACCGAGAGCGGCACACCCGGGGCGGCCGACGACATCATGGTGACCGGCCGCGGGTTGGACATCTGGTCTGCGCTACCGGGATTGGACGCGATCCCACTGCTCGGGCTGATGCTGCGGGCTAACAAGGACGGCCGCAGCGCATATCGGGATATGGTGCGATCGGCCGAGTTTGAGCATCCCGTCACCTGGGCCGAGGCCACCCTCGACGGCGTCGACGCACTACTATTGCCGGGCGGACATCGCGCCCGCGGCATGCGCAGCTTCATCGACAGCGAGATACTGCAGCGGCTCGTCGTGGACGCCTTTGCCCGCGGGGTGATCGTGGCCGCGATCTGTCACGGTGTGTTGCTTGCCGCGCGCAGCGTCGATCCCGGCACCGGTTGCTCGGTGCTCTACGGGCGCAAGACCACGGCGTTGACCTGGGCGATGGAACGCCTGGCCTGGCGGCTCACGCGGATCACCCGATTCTGGGATCGCGATTACTACCGGACCTATACCGAGGAGCCCGGCCAACCCGGCGGGTACATGTCCGTGCAGTCGGAAGTCACTCGCGCCCTTAAGGATCCGACGGACTTCCGTGACGTCGTCCGGGGATCGTCACACTGGCTACTCAAGTCTTCGGGAATGGTGCGGGACACGGCGACCGACTCGCGGCCGGCGTTCGTCGTCGACGACGGCAGCTACGTGTCGGCGCGCTGGCCCGGCGACACGCACACGTTCGCGAGCGTTTTGTCGCAGAAACTCAAGTCGGCGCGCGCGGATCCCTCGGCTTTGAGTTGAGACCCGCCACAAAACATTAGAGGTGGATGTCCATGACGGATTTGCTCGATCTGTTCCATCAGCTGATCCGCTTCGAAACGGAGCTGTGGAACGCCGTGGACGGCCGGCTGCGCGCCGAGTTCGATTTGCCGCTCAGCAGGTTGGAGCCCATGCAAGTCATCGCTCGGCGTTCGTCGTGCCGTGTGTACGACATCGCCGAAGAGCTATCGATAACCATCGGCGGCACCAGCAAGCTCGTCGACCGCATCGAAGCCGCCGGCTATTGCGTTCGCAGGGCCAACCCGGACGACCGCCGGTCCTCGATCATCGAGCTCACCGCAGCTGGACGGCGCGTTTTGGCCAACGCGGCAGAGGTGTTTGAGGACGAATTGCAGACCCGGATCGGATCAGCCGTGCCGGAGCGATCGCTGCAGCAGTTCCACGCCACCCTGGTCAAGTTGCGATCGGCCAACATCGACGCCGAGGAGCGTTCGAGCGCCTGAAGCGAAGGTGCCGCGCAGCTGATATGATTCCGTGGAATGTATCTTCGTCGGCGCGGCGCTTCGCGGAGGTGGCTGACATGTTGGCGGCCTGGTATGACCGGCAAGGTCCTGCGGCAGATGTCTTGCAAGTCGGAGAGCTGCCAACTCCCGAACCCGGCGCGGGCGAGGTCCGGGTACGAATCACGTTCTCCGGCATCAATCCCGGCGACACCAAGAAGCGCTCCGGCTGGCAGGGAAATCCGATGAGCTTTCCGCGGATCATCCCGCACAGCGACGGCGCCGGCGTGATCGACGCCGTCGGCGACGGCGTGGACGGCAGCCGGATCGGGCAACGGGTGTGGACCTATGGCGCCCAGTCCTACCGGCCTTTCGGCACCGCCGCGCAGGTGACCTGCGTGCCGCACCGGCAGGCCGTTCCGCTCACCGATGAAGTCTCCGATGAGATGGGCGCATGTCTCGGTATTCCGGGGATTACCGCACACCGGGCCGTGTTCAGCGACGGCCCGGTCGCCGGCCAAACGATACTAGTGCACGGGGTGCTCGGTTCGGTCAGTTCGCTGGCCGCTCAGCTCGCGCATTGGGGCGGCGCCACCGTCATCGGGACCGTCGTTCACAGCAAAGACCTTGACAACGTGGATACTTCCGTGGTTGCCCATCCCATCGCGCTTGACAACGAGGACGCGTCAGCCGCCGTGCGCGAGCATGCGCCTAACGGGGTGAACCGCATCGTGGAGGTGGCTTTTTCCGACAACGCCGACCTGGACGCGGCGGTCGTGGCCAACGACGCGGTAATCGCCGCCTACGCGAGCCGCGCCGATCGACCGCAATTCCCCTTCTGGCCAATGTTGTTCGCCAACACCACGCTGCGACTGCTGGGCGGCGATGACTTCTCGGCTGAAGCCAAGCAGCAGGCCGGAATTGATTTGACGGAAGCCGTCCGGGCCGGGGCGCTGAGGATCACCGTTGCACCCCCTCACCCGCTCGCCGAGATCGCCGCCGCGCACGACCACGTCGACAAGGGACCCCGCAACGGTCGTGTCCTGGTTGCCATCCCCAGCTAGATCTGATCCACGCCCGCAGTGGCACAACGCTTTTCAGTGCTGTTACGTCGTTGCTCAGGCCGCCAAATGCTCACCGAAGAACATAAACACCCGCCTCCATGCGTCCTCGGTGGCGTCCCGGTCGTACCCGAAACCTGTGATGCGAAGTAGCGGCTGACCGGGGATGTTGTTCGCGAAGCTGTGCCCGACGCCGGGGTAGACCTTGATATCGGTCGCTATCTGCTTGGCCGCGGTCGCTTCGCGCAATCGGTCGGGCGAGCCCCTACCCAGCGGGTCGCGGCCACCGAAGCTCGCCACGATCGGGCACGCCCCCTCCAGCGTCTTGCTGATGCTGCGGGGCAGGGGAGTGCCGTAGAACGGCGCAGACGCGCCAAAACCTTTGGGCGACATAACGAGGGCGAATTGGCCGCCCATGCAGAAGCCGGCGATGCCGACACGCCCGGTGCACTCCGGCATTGCCTGCAGGTGGTCGCGGGCGGCGAGAATGTCGTCAAGGGCGCGGCCCCGCTGCGTCATCAGCTCCCGCATGACCCGGGTGATGCAGCGGATGCGGCCACCCCGCGAGTACAAGTTCGGGGTCAGCGCCACGTAGCCCGCCCGGGCGATGCGCTCGTTTATCGACTCCTTGTCCGGGCCGTAGCCGAGGATGTCGTGGATCACCACCACACCGGGCCAGGGGCCTTGTCCCTCGGGAAGGTTCAGCAGCCCATCGATCGGTCCGTCGGGGGTATCGATCTGAATCGTCGTCATACCGTCATCTAACTGCAGCCGCTATGGGGAACTCGAGCGTGGGCGGCAGACGTTGGCATCGCGTGCTGCGGCGACTATTGCTCGTGTATGCCCTCGTCGAACTGGCGGTGATCTTCGCGCTGGTGTCCACGATCGGGTGGGGCTGGACCCTGCTGGTTCTGCTTGCCACCTTCCTGCTCGGGTGGGGCCTGTTGGCCCCGATGGCGGGCTCGCGCCTCATTCGCCAACTCGGGCAATTGCGGTCCGGCCTGACCGAACCGCGCGCGGTGAGCGACGGGGCGCTGGTCACGCTGGCCATCGCCCTGGTCCTCGTTCCGGGGTTGGTCACGACGGCTTTGGGATTGTTACTGCTGGTTCCGCAGATCCGGTCGCTCGCCGGCCCGGGTTTGACCGCGATCGGGGTGCGTAGTTTGCGGCGGGTACCGGTGGTCACCTATACGACGGCTTTCACGGACTTCCGTCGCGGGTATCCGGGCGAAGACCGCGACTACATCGACGGCGAGGTCATCGACGTCAGCGAGTTCGACCCGCCCGCCTTGCCCGACGAGAGGCGCGGTGGATTCCCGGGACAGCCGAGCTGGGACTGATCGCCCGGCCGCCACTGCACGTAGCTTTGCTCTGTGAACGTTTCCACCAAGCTGCTGATCAACGGGCGGGTGCACAGCCCGACCCATCCCGACGCCACCGCCATGGCGGTCCGCGGCGATGTCGTGGCGTGGTTGGGCAGCGACGACGTCGGCCGTAGCCAGTTCCCCGGCGCCGAGGTCGAGGACCTGGACGGCGGCTTCGTGGCGCCGGGATTCGTGGACAGCCATATCCACCTAACGGCGACCGGCCTGACGCTCAGCGGGCTGGACCTGCGGCCGGCCACATCGAAGGCGCAGTGCATCCAGATGGTCGCCGACTATGCGGCCGCCCACCCCGGCCAACCGGTATGGGGGCAAGGTTGGGACGAATCGTCGTGGCCCGAGAACGCCCGGCCGAGTACCGGCGACCTGGACGCCGTACTCGGTGACCGGCCCGCCTACCTGGCACGCATCGACGTCCACTCCGCGCTGGCGTCAACGGGGCTGCGACGGCTGGTCGCGAAATTACCGTCGGCGGCCGGGTTCGCCCCTGAAGGGCCGCTGGTCGGCGACGCACATCACCTGGTCCGGGCCGTCGCCCGTGACCTGCTGACCGCCGAACAGCTGGCCGGAGCCCGGACGGCGGCACTGCACGCCGCCGCGGCGGCCGGGATCGTCGCGGTGCACGAATGCGCCGGCCCCGAGATCGCCGGGCTCGATGACTGGCTGCGGCTGCGTGACCTCGACCATGGCGTGGAGGTGATCGGCTACTGGGGTGAGGCGGTAACCACGCCCGCACAGGCGCGCGCATTGATGGACGAGACCGGGGCCCGTGGGCTGGCCGGTGACCTGTTCGTCGACGGCGCGCTCGGATCGCGCACCGCCTGGCTGCACGAGCCGTACACCGACGCCCCGGACCGCGTCGGCACCTGCCACCTCGACCCCGAGGTCGATCGAAGCCCATGTGCGGGCCTGCACCGTGGCGGAGGTGACCGCGGGTTTCCACGTCATCGGCGATGCAGCGGTCTCGGCGGTGGTCGCGGCCTTCGAACGGGTCGTCGCCGACCTCGGGGTGGCCGCCGTGGCCCGATGCGGGCATCGCCTCGAGCACCTGGAGATGGTCACCGCCGACCAGGCCGCCAAACTTGGCGCCTGGGGCGTCATCGCCAGCGTGCAGCCCAATTTTGATGCGCTGTGGGGCGGCCCCGACGGCATGTACGCCCGGCGACTCGGGGCCGAACGAGGCGGTCAACTCAACCCACTTGCGCTGTTAGCATCCCAAGGCGTGCCCCTCGCACTAGGTTCCGATGCCCCGGTAACGGCCCTTGACCCGTGGGTAAGCGTGCGCGCGGCGGTCAACCATCACACTTCGGGCAGCGCGGTCTCGGCGCGGGCCGCATTCGCCGCCGCGACCCGCGGCGGCTGGCGGGCGAGCGGTGTCCGCGACGGCCAGCCGGGGACCCTGATGCCCGGTGCGCCGGCCTCCTACGCGGTGTGGGATGCCGGGGCCCTGGACGTCCACGCACCTCGCGATGCCGTCCAGCGCTGGTCTACCGATCCGCGTTCCCGGGTGCCCGCTCTGCCGCGCCTGGGCCCGACCGACGCCTTGCCGCGTTGCCGGCAGACGGTGCATCGAGGCGCTGTCATCTATGGCTAGCGAAGGATCCGGTCGCAAGGAGCATTTTGACCACCGCGATGTCCCCCGGGTGGCCGACTTCCTGGCTAACCGCCCGATCACCGACCGGATAAGCGATGAAGCCGAATCGGACTGGGACGAAGAGCCCGCCGCGGTCCACGTCGAGCCGGAGCGGCAACCGGGGCCGGACGCGCCCGACGATTGGCGCGTCCCCGACGATCGGCGCGCGACCGGCACTTCGGGCCTGACCGCCCGGCTGGCCGCCGTAACCCGCCGGGCGGCGGCGGGCCTGGGCGCGGCTGCCGCCGCGCGCTGGCCCGCGGTTCGGGCCGCTGTGCTGCCGCGTCTGACGCGATTGGTGCCGACCGTCGTGGGCGGACTGCTGCTGTTCGCCAGTTTCCCGGCGGTGAACTGGTGGTGGGCCGCCGTCGTCGCCGCCGGGCTCCTGGCCTGGGTGCTGATGCATCCCGCTACGACGGCGGTCGGCGGTCTGGGCTACGGGTTCCTGTTCGGGCTGGCGTTCTATCTGCCGCTGCTGCCCTGGATCAGCAGCCTGGTGGGCGCGATGCCGTGGCTGGTGTTGGCGACGACGTGCGCGCTCTTTCCCGGCCTGTTCGGCCTGTGCGCCGTCATCGTGCGTCGGCTGCCCGGCTGGCCGATCTGGTTCGCGTTGGTGTGGGCGGCCCAGGAGTGGTTGAAGTCGGTTTTTCCGTTCGGCGGCTTTCCCTGGGGGTCGGTGGCGTTCGGTCAAACGCAAGGTCCGTTGCTGCCGTTGGCCCAACTGGGGGGCGTTGCTCTGCTCTCATCGGCGATCATGCTGGTGGGGTTCAGCGCGACCGCGATCGGGCTGGAGATCGGGAAGTGGTGGAAGGCCGGTGACAAGCGAGCCGACTCGCCACCGCCCGCCGTGGTGCTGCCGGGTGTCTCCATCTGCCTGGTGTTGTTCGCTGCCGTCATCGTGTGGCCGCACGTGCGGCACGCCGGCGCCGGATCGGGCGGCGAATCCACGGTGACCGTCGCGGTCGTGCAGGGCAATGTTCCACGGCTCGGCCTCGACTTCAATGCGCAACGGCGCGCGGTGCTGGACAATCACGTCCGGGAGACGCTGCGGCTGGCGGAGGACGTGCGTTCGGGGACCGCCCCACAACCTCAATTCGTGATCTGGCCGGAAGACTCGTCGGACATCGACCCACTCGTCAACGCCGACGCCGGTGAGCAGATCGCGCAGGCCGCAGCGGCGATCGGCGCGCCGATACTGGTCGGCACCGTGCTCGATCTGCCCGCCCGCGCGCAAGAAAATCCCCAGTACACCAACACGGTGATCGTGTGGAACCCGGTCACCGGGCCGGCCGACCGCCACGACAAGGAAATCGTGCAGCCATTCGGCGAATACCTCCCGATGCCGTGGCTTTTCAGGCATCTCTCCGGGTATGCGGACCGGGCCGGCCACATGGTGCCCGGCAAGAGCAACGGTGTGGTGCACATCGCCGGGGTGCCGGTCGGGGTGGCCACGTGCTGGGAAGTGATCTTCGACCGTGAACCGCGAAAAGCGGTCCTCAACGGCGCCCAGTTGCTGGCCGTGCCCAGCAACAACGCCACCTTCAACCAGACGATGAGCGAACAACAGCTGGCGTTCGCCAAGGTCCGTGCGGTCGAGCACGACCGATACGTCGTGGTCGCCGGCACCACGGGGATCAGCGCGGTGATCGCCCCGGACGGCGCCGAGCTGGTACGCACGGACTTCTTCGAGCCCGCCTATTTGGACTTCCAGGTGCGCCTGAAGACGACGCTGACGCCGGCAACCCGCTGGGGCCCGATCCTGCAATGGCTGCTGGTCGCGGCGGCCGGAGCGGTCATTTTGGCCGTGATAGTGCACAATGGATGGTCCGCGCGTACGGCTCGCCTGGGGTCCAGGCCTCAGGGCGAATCGAAGGACGCCGGGACGCACCCGGACGAACCCGCGAGCGGCTTACCCAAACCCCGAGACGCCGCGCCCGACGAGGGCGACGACCACCCTCCGCGCGACGAGAGCGGTGACTACACTCCGCTCCACAAGGGCGGAGGACCGTTGCGTTACCTCGGGCGACACAGAGGAGCTACATGACCATCGGCGAGCAGGCGTCCCAGGTCCCGGGCAATCGCCCCAGCCAGCGCGTCCTGGTGATCGTCCCCACGTACAACGAGCGGGAGAACCTGCCGGTGATCCACCGGCGGCTGAAAGACGCGTGCCCGGGCGTGCACCTGCTCATCGTCGACGACAGCAGCCCCGACGGCACCGGTGAGCTCGCCGACGAGCTGGCCGCGGCCGACCCCGGTCGCACGCACGTGATGCACCGCACCGCCAAGGACGGCCTGGGGGCGGCCTACCTGGCCGGTTTCGCCTGGGGCTTGAGCCGCGACTATTCGGTGCTTGTCGAGATGGACGCCGACGGCAGTCACGCGCCCGAACAGCTGGACCGCCTGCTGGACGCCATCGACGCCGGCGCCGATCTGGCCATCGGTTCGCGCTACGTCGACGGGGGCACGGTGCGAAACTGGCCGTGGCGGCGCTGGGCGCTGTCCTGGACGGCCAACACCTACGCGCGGCTAGCGCTTGACATTGATATTCATGACATCACCGCCGGGTACCGCGCCTATCGCCGCGAAGTGCTGGCGGCGATCGCTCTCGACGGTGTGGACTCCAAGGGCTACTGCTTTCAGATCGATTTGACCCGGCGCAGCCTTAACAACGGGTTCGTCGTCGCCGAGGTGCCGATCACCTTCACCGAGCGTGAACTCGGCGTCTCCAAAATGAGCGGGTCCAACATTCGCGAGGCGCTGGTGAAGGTCGCGAAATGGGGCATCGACGGGCGAAAGACGCGTGCTCGTGCCGCCCGGGCCGGCAACCCCGGAATCGACCGGGGCGCGAACCCTCCGGTCAGCCGCGGCGGCGCGACCTGATCAGCTCGAGGCGCTCCTTGAGCAGCTCTTCGAGCTCGTCGACCGAGCGCCGCTCCAGCAGCATGTCCCAGTGCGTACGCGGTGGCTTGACCTTCTTCGGCTCGGGCAGGTCGCCCTCGATGAGGGTGCCTTCCATGCCGTTGCGGCACAGCCAGGTGCCGGGGATGTCAGCGTCATCGGCGAACGGGACCTCGAACTCCTCGCCGTTGTCGGTGCGGTACCGCGCGATCTGACGCGGCGCGAGGTCATGGTTGCGGTCGGTCTCGTAGCTCACGGCTCCGAGGCGACTGCCTCTCAGGACGCGATCAGCCATGCCTGCTACTCCTTCAGGTCCTCTGGGCTTTAATGCAATTTCTGTCCGCTTAGCAAACGTTATGACGGTCTGCGTAGTTCCCGGGCCGACACGCGGCATACGCGACGCGTCCTCAATGATACCGGGATTGCGAAAGACGGCGAGCTAGAGTCTGCAGGCGTGACCCGCCGCGCCCACCCCCAGCCGTGTCGCTGGTGCGGTCGAGACGTGACCGACGCGGGTATGGGCCGTCGCCGCCAGTACTGCCGGCAGTCCTGCCGGCAGCGGGCCTACGAGCAGCGTGCCACGTTGAACCGGGGCGAGGCCGGGACCGCGACGGGCTTGCCGGCGGGCGCGGTGGTGCTGTCGGCCGACGATGCGGCCGACCTGTCGGACCGCGTTTACCAGGTGCGATGCGCGGCGGAGGATGTCGCCACGGCGCTCGACGAAGGAGCCGGGGGCCCCGTGCTGCGCGACCTGTGCGACGTGCTGATCCGGGCCGCCCGGGCTGCGGACGGCTGGCGCCGAGTCGGTGTCTGACCTGCTCACGGCCGTCACGGATGGGTAGCCGGGTACAGTCGCGCCATGGGCGGTGGGCCAGGCGTACTCGGGTGTACACGCCGAAGCCGGTCCTCCTCTAGATGCCGGGAGTATCGGACGTTTTGAAATCCTGCCGGAGTTGGCCATACTCACGAGCGACATTCTTGGGTCGGACAGCAGCACGACGCTTGTTGAAAAATCCACGAGACCGATTCGTGCAGCAACTTCCGTGACTCGGCGAAGCGCTCAGCAAGGCCGCATCCGGCGGTTACAAACGGCCACCTGCCAGGTGAGGGTTAGGCGAGGTTAGTGATGGTGGATCAACTCCAGCATGCGACCGAAGCGCTGCGCAAAGCGCTGGTCCAGGTGGAGCGCCTGAAGCGCACCAACCGTGCGTTGCTGGAGCGGTCGAGCGAGCCGATCGCCATTGTCGGTATGTCATGCCGTTTCCCGGGCGGAATCGATACCCCTGAGGGCCTCTGGCAGATGGTGGCCGACGGCCGCGACGTGATGTCCGACTTTCCCACCGATCGCGGTTGGGACCTGGCCGGCTTGTTCGATCCGGATCCCGACGCGCGACACAAGACGTACGCGCGCACCGGGGGCTTCGTCGACGGCGTCGCGGACTTCGACGCCGCCTTTTTTGGCATCGCGCCCAGTGAGGCGCTGGCGATGGATCCGCAGCATCGGATGTTGCTGGAACTCGCGTGGGAGGCATTGGAGCGGGCCGGGATCGATCCCGGCGGGCTGCGCGGCAGCGCCACCGGGGTGTTCGCCGGACTCATCGTGCAGGGCTACGGCATGTTGGCCGAGGAGATCGAGGGCTACCGGCTGACCGGCATGACCTCCAGCGTCGCGTCGGGGCGGGTGTCGTATGTGCTGGGGCTGGAGGGCCCGGCGGTGTCGGTGGATACGGCGTGTTCTTCCTCGTTGGTGGCGTTGCACATGGCGGTGCAGTCGCTGCGTTCCGGTGAATGCGACCTCGCGCTCGCCGGCGGCGCGACCGTCAACGCCACACCAACGGTTTTCATCGAGTTCAGTCGGCACCGAGGGTTGGCGCCGGATGGCCGGTGCAAGGCGTACGCCGGCGCGGCCGACGGGGTCGGCTGGTCCGAGGGCGGCGCCATGCTGGTCGTCGAGCGGTTGTCGGATGCGCGACGGTTGGGGCATCCCGTGTATGGGGTGGTGCGGGGTTCGGCGGTCAACCAAGACGGTGCCTCCAACGGGTTGACCGCGCCCAATGGTCCGTCGCAGCAGCGGGTGGTGCGCGCGGCGTTGGCCAATGCCGGTCTCTCGGCCGCCGACGTGGATGTGGTTGAAGGCCACGGCACCGGGACCACGTTGGGTGATCCGATTGAGGCCCAGGCGTTGTTGGCGACTTATGGGCAAGAGAGGGCGGAGCCCGGGAAACAGCCCCTGTGGTTGGGCTCGGTCAAGTCGAATATGGGTCACACGCAGGCCGCCGCCGGTGTCGCCGGTGTGATCAAGATGGTGCAGGCGATGCGCCACGAGACGTTGCCGGCGACGCTGCATGTCGACCAACCCAGTCCGCACGTCGATTGGTCGGCCGGCTCGGTGTCATTGCTGACGGAAGCCCGGCCTTGGAAGGCTGAGTCGGCCGATGGCCGGGCGCGTCGTGCCGGGGTGTCGTCGTTCGGGATCAGCGGCACCAACGCGCATGTGATCGTCGAGGCCCCGCCTGAGTCGCAGTCACGCGAGGCGGGCCCCAGGGTGCCGGTGGTGCCGTGGGCGATTTCGGCGAAGTCGGCCACGGCGTTGGGTGCTCAGGCGGCGCGGCTGGCCGACCATGTGCGATCCCACGGTGAGCTCGATGTCGCCGATGTGGGGTGGTCGTTGGCGGGCCGGTCGGCCTTTGAGCATCGGGCCGTGGTGGTCGGCGGCGATCGGGATCTTTTGCTGGCCGGCCTGGACGAGCTGGCGACCGACGAGCCCGTATCGGTCATTCGAGGGATCGCCGCTCCAGCGGGCAAAACCGTCTTCGTCTTTCCCGGCCAGGGCTCCCAGTGGCTGGGCATGGGCGTCGAATTACTCGACACTGCACCGGTATTCGCGCGACAGATCGAGTCCTGCGCCGAGGTCTTCTCGGAATTCGTCGACTGGTCGCTGACCGATGTGCTCCGCGGCGCGCCCGGAGCTCCGGGAATGGATCGCGTAGACGTGGTGCAGCCGGTGCTGTTTGCGGTGATGGTGTCACTCGCCGAATTATGGAAGTCGGTCGGGGTCCGTCCCGACGCGGTCATCGGCCATTCGCAAGGCGAAATCGCCGCGGCGTACGTCGCCGGTGCGCTGTCATTGCGGGATGCCGCAAAGGTAGTCACGCTGCGCAGCAAGCTGCTGAGATCACTGGCCGGCCCCGGAGGCATGCTGTCCATCGCCTGCAGCACCGAGCGGGCACGGGAGTTATTGGCGCCCTACGGTAATCGAGTCAGTATCGCCGCAGTTAACGGCCGGTCGGCCGTCGTGGTGTCGGGCGACGTCGCCGCGCTGGAGGAACTCATCGGCTTCTGCGCCGACCTGGACCTGCGCACCCGGCGGATCGACGTGGACTATGCCTCGCATTCGGTTGAGGTCGAGGCGATCCACGGCGAGCTCGCCGAGGTTCTGGCTGGCGTCGAGCCACGATCCTCGCGCACCGCGTTCTTCTCTACCGTGACCGGAAATCGTTTGGACACAGCCGGTTTGGACGCCGAATACTGGTATCGCAATATCCGGCAGACCGTGCAGTTCGACCAGGCGGTGCGCAGCGCGTGCGAGCACGGTTACCGAACATTCATCGAATCCAGCCCGCATCCCGCGTTGATCGCCGGGATCGAAGACACCGCCAACGACTGCGCCACAGGCGACGCCCCGGCCGGCAACGAGGCCATCGTCGTGCCCACCTTGGGCCGCGATGATGGCGGGCTGGACAGATTCCTGACATCGGCCGCGACCGCGTTCGTCGCGGGCGTCAACGTCGATTGGCGCGGGGCGCTGGACGGAGCCGGATTCGTAGAGCTTCCGACATACGCCTTTGACCGACGCCGGTTTTGGCTATCCGGAGAGGGCATCGCGGCCGACGCCACGAGCCTGGGCCTGGGAGCGAGCGAGCACCCGCTGCTGAGCGCGGTCGTGGAGCTGCCGGGCTCGGGCGGTGTGGTCCTGACGGGCCGGTTGTCGCCCAGCCTGCAGGGCTGGCTGGCCGATCACGCCGTGTCCGGCGCGGTCGTGTTCCCCGGCGCCGGTTTTGTGGAGTTGGCGATCCGCGCCGGCGATCAAGTCGGCTGCTCGACGGTTGACGAACTGACCTTGCAGACGCCATTGATGTTGCCGGCCAAGGATTCTGGATCGGGTTCGGTTGCCGTGCAGGTGGTGGTGGGGCCCGCCGATGAATCCGGTCAGCGCAACGTCTCGATCTTTTCGCGCGCCGATGCCGGCTCCGACTGGGTGTGCCACGCGGAGGGCACGCTGAGCGCCGGGTCCGTCGAACCGAGCGCGGATCTGTCGGTGTGGCCGCCGACGGGCGCGGTCGCGGCCGATCCGGCCGACGGCTACGAGCAGTTGGCAGCGCGTGGGTATGGCTACGGTCCCGCGTTCCAGGGACTCACCGCGACATGGATCCGCGGCGATGAGGTGTTCGCCGAGGCGCGGCTGCCGGATGCGGCCGGGGGCGTCAACGGGTTCGGCGTGCATCCGGCACTGCTCGACGCGGCAATGCACGCACTGGTGATGGGCCACCAAATCACCGGCCAGACGGACGAAGTGGTGCTGCCGTTTTCGTGGCAGGGCGTGTCGTTGCATGCGGCGGGCGCATCCGCGGTGCGCGCGCGCTTCGCGCCGGCGGGTGCTTCGAGTGTCTCCATCGAGCTCGCCGACGGGCTGGGTCTGCCGGTGCTGTCAGTGCGGGCGATGCTCGCCCGTCCGGTCAGCGAGCAGCAGCTGCGTGCGGCCGTGTCGGGCGCAGGTCCGGACCGGCTGTTTGAGGCGGTGTGGGTGCCGTCGACGAGAAACGCTACAGCCAATGCCGAGCCACCTGCCCACGAATTCTTCGAATCCGTTGCGGCCGGCGTAGATCCGGTGGCCGGGTCATATGAGCGTACGCACCTGGCGCTGGCCGCCGTGCAGTCGTGGCTCACCGAATACGACTCCGGGGTGCTGGTGGTGGGGACCCGCGGCGCGATGGGATTGGCGGGGGAGGACATCACCGATTTGGCCGGCGCGGCGGTCTGGGGGCTGGTGCGCTCGGCGCAGACCGAGCATCCCGGCCGGATCGTGCTGGTGGATTCCGACGTAGCCCTTGACGCCAGCGCGATAGCCAGCGTTCTGGCGGCCGGTGAGCCACAGATATTGCTGCGCGACGGCCACATCTACACCGCGCGCGTGCGGGGCAGTCGCGCAGTCGATGGCATCATGACGCCTCCCGGCGACGGGCCCTGGCGGCTGGGTATCAGCAGTGCGGGAACCTTCGAAAACCTGCAGCTGGAACCGGTTCCCAACGCCGGTGCGCCCTTAGAGCGGGGCCAGGTTCGAGTGGCGCTTCGCGCTATCGCCACGAACTTCCGTGACGTCATGATCACCCTGGGCATGTTCACCCACGACGCCCTGCTCGGTGGCGAAGGCGCCGGGGTGGTGGTCGAGGTCGGGCCGGAAGTCACCGAGTTCGCGGTCGGCGATTCGGTATACGGATTCTTCCCGGACGGCAGCGGCACGCTGGTGCCCGGCGATGTCCGCCTACTGCAGCCGAAGCCCGCAGACTGGTCCTATGCCGAAGCTGCCGGTATCTCAGCGGTTTTCACCACCGCATACATGGCGTTCATCCACCTGGCCGACGTCAAGCCGGGGCAGCGGGTGTTGGTGCATGCCGCCGCCGGTGGCGTGGGGATGGCGGCCGTTCAGTTGGCCCGGCACCTGGGCTTGGAGGTGTTCGGGACCGCCAGCCGGGGCAAGTGGGACACCTTGCGGGCCATGGGCTTTGATGAGGACCACATCGCGGATTCACGCAGTCTGGAGTTCGAGGCCAAGTTCCGGTCGGTCACCGGCGGCCGCGGCATGGATGTCGTGCTTGACTCGCTGGCCGGGGAATTCGTCGACGCCTCACTGCGGCTGGTCGCGCCGGGCGGCGTGTTCCTGGAGATGGGCAAGACCGACATTCGCGACCCGGGTGCGGTGGCGCAGGAGTACCCAGGTGTGCGTTACCGCGCCTTCGACCTTTTCGAGCCCGGCCGTCCGCGGATGCATCAGTGGATGCTCGATCTCGCCGAACTGTTCGACGCAGGGGTGCTAAAGCCGTTGCCGGTCACGATGTTTGACGTGCGGCGCGGTCGTGCGGCGTTGCGGTACTTGAGCCAGGCCCGCCACATTGGCAAGGTCGTCATGACTTTGCCTTTTGGGCCCGGTGCCGGGCTGGCATCGGGCACCGTGTTGCTCACCGGTGGGACCGGCATGGCGGGTTCGGCGCTGGCTCGGCACTTGGTGACCCACCACGGGGTTCAGCATCTGGTGCTGCTGAGCCGCCGCGGTCCGGAGGCCCCGGGGTCCGCCGAGCTGATCGCGGAGCTGGAGGCGGCCGGAGCCCGAGTGCGGGTGATCGCCTGCGACGTGACCGACCGGGAGGCGCTGGCGACGGTGATCGCCGATGTGTCGGCGCAGCAGCCGCTTTCGGGCGTCATCCACGCGGCCGGTGTGCTGGACGACGCGGTCGTCACGTCGCTGACACCCGAGCGAATCGACGCGGTACTGCGGGCCAAGGTCGACGCGGCGTGGAACCTGCACGAGCTGACCCGCGAGCTGGATCTGGCGGCTTTCGTGATGTTCTCCTCACTGGCCGGGCTGGTGGGCTCGTCGGGCCAGGGCAACTACGGTGCGGCCAACTCGTTCCTGGACGCATTGGCCGTGCATCGCCGTGCCCACGGGCTGCCGGCGATCTCGCTGGCGTGGGGCCTCTGGGAGCAGGCCAGCGCCATGACCGGCGGGCTGGACGCCGCCGACCGCGCTCGGCTGGGGCGCGACGGGGTCTTGGCGCTGTCCTCGGCCGAGGCGATGGAATTGTTCGACACGGCACTGATTGTCGACGAACCATTCATGGCGCCCGCCCGCATCGATCTGGGCGCGTTGCGCGCCCATGCGGTGGCGGTGCCACCAATGTTCACCGACCTGCTCAACGCGCCGACCCGCCGCCGGGTGGACGACTCGCTGGCCGCCGCGAAATCGAAATCGGCGCTCGCACATCGCCTGCACGGGCTGCCCGAAGCCGAACAGCATGCCGTGCTGCTGGACCTGGTGCGCTCACACATCGCCACCGTGCTGGGCAACACCAGCGCCGAGGCGATCGACCCGGACAAGGCGTTCCAAGAGTTGGGCTTCGACTCGCTTACCGCCGTCGAAATGCGTAACCGGCTGAAAACCGCTACTGGACTGGCGCTTTCGCCCACGCTGATCTTCGACTACCCGACACCCAACGGGCTGGCCGGCTACATGCGCACCGAGCTGGCCGGAGTCCCGCAAGAGATCACGCACGTCTCCGTCGTTCGTGCCACCGATGACGATCCGATCGCGATCATCGGTATGTCGTGCCGCTATCCGGGCGGGGTGAATTCCCCCGACGACCTTTGGGACATGCTGACCGAGGGTCGCGACGTGCTCACCGATTTCCCCAGCGATCGCGGTTGGAACCTGGCCGGGCTGTACAACCCCGACCCCGACGTCGCGGGCACGTGCTACACCCGCACCGGTGGCTTCGTGGAGGGTGTCGCGGATTTCGACCCCGCCTTCTTCGGCATCGCGCCCAGCGAGGCGCTGTCCATGGATCCCCAGCAACGCATGTTCCTCGAGCTTTCCTGGGAAGCCTTGGAGCGGGCCGGAATTGAACCCGGCGAGTTGCGGGGCAGCGCCACCGGCGTGTTCGCCGGGGTGTATACACAGGGCTACGGCCTGGGCGCCGCACCGGCCGCGGAGGGCTTCCGGCTGACCGGGCAGTCGTCGAGTGTGGCGTCGGGCCGGGTGTCGTACGCACTGGGGTTGGAGGGCCCTGCGGTCTCGGTCGACACCGCGTGTTCGTCGTCGTTGGTGGCGTTGCACATGGCGGCGCAGTCGCTGCGTTCGGGCGAATGCGACCTGGCCCTGGCCGGCGGCGTCACGGTCAATGCCACACCCGACATCTTCGTGGAGTTCAGCCGGATGCGCGGGTTGTCCGCGGATGGCCGGTGCAAGGCGTACGCCGGCGCGGCCGACGGCACCGGATTCTCGGAGGGCGGCGGCATGCTCGTGGTGGAGCGTCTTTCGGACGCGCACCGGCTCGGGCACCCCGTGCTCGCGGTTGTACGGGGTTCGGCGATCAATCAGGACGGTGCCTCCAACGGACTGACCGCGCCCAATGGTCCGTCGCAGCAGCGGGTGGTGCGGGCGGCGCTGGCCAATGCCGGGTTGTCCGCAGCCGAAGTGGACGTGGTCGAGGGTCACGGGACCGGCACCACATTGGGCGATCCGATTGAGGCGCAAGCGTTGTTGGCGACTTACGGCCAGGGTCGCAGCGAGCCGCTGTGGTTGGGGTCGATCAAATCGAACATGGGCCATACGCAGGCCGCCGCCGGTGTCGCCGGTGTGATCAAGATGGTCCTGGCGATGCGCCACGAGGTGTTGCCGGCGACGTTGCACGTCGATGAGCCCAGCCCCCATGTGGATTGGTCGATGGGATCGGTGTCATTGTTGACCGAGGCCCGGCCCTGGCCGGCTCAGGGTGCGATACCGGGCCGGCTTCGGAGGGCCGGAGTGTCGTCGTTTGGGATCAGCGGCACCAACGCGCATGTGATTGTCGAGGCGGCGCCCGCCGAGTTCCGGCGGGTGGTCGAGAGTCCGCAACATCCCGTCGTGCCGTGGGCGGTGTCTGCGAAGTCGCCGTCGGCGTTGAGATCCCAGGCCGCACGGCTGGCCATGCACCTGCGTGCCCGTGATGAGCTTGACGTCGCCGACGTGGGGTGGACCCTGGCGGGCCGCTCAACCTTCGAGCATCGGGCCGTCGTCATTGGCGGCGATCGCGACGGGTTGCTAGCGGGCCTGGACGAGTTGGCCGGCGACGACATGGGCGCCTCGCCCATTCGCGGCACCGCGACATCTACGGGCAAAACCGTTTTCGTCTTCCCCGGCCAAGGCTCGCAATTGCTGGGCATGGGAATGGGATTGCATGGCGCATATCCGGTATTCGCCGAGGCGTTCGACACCGTTGTGGCCGAACTGGATCAGCACCTGCTGCGGCCGCTGCGCGGCGTCATCTGGGGTCACGACGAAAACCTGTTGAATACAACCGAATTCGCGCAGCCGGCGCTGTTCGCGGTGGAAGTCGCCTTGTTCCGGCTACTGGACTCCTGGGGCGTACACCCCGACTTCGTGATGGGCCACTCGATCGGAGAGCTGTCCGCCGCGCATGCCGCCGGCGTCCTGTCGCTGGAGAACGCGGCGGTCCTGGTGGCCGCCCGGGGCCGATTCATGCAGGCGCTGCCCGCGGGCGGGGCGATGGTCGCCGTGCAAGCAACCGAAGAGGAAGTACGGCCGTTGCTGGTGCCTGAGGCGGGCATCGCCGCGGTCAACGGGCCGGCCTCGGTGGTGATTTCGGGGGCACAAAAGGCAGTCGCCGCGGTGGCCGATCAGCTCCGCGCCGACGGCCGCCGCGTCCACCAACTCGCCGTCTCCCACGCCTTCCACTCTGCGTTGATGGATCCGATGATCGACGAATTCGGAACTGTGGCAGCCGGCCTCGCCATCGGCAAACCCGTTATCCCGATTGTCTCGAATGTGACCGGGCAGCTGGCAGGAGACGACTTCGCAACCGCAACGTACTGGAAGCGACACGTCCGCGAATCGGTGCGATTCGCCGACAGCGTCCGGTTCGTGCACTCGCTCGGCGGAAGCCGATTCGTCGAAGTCGGGCCGAGCAGCGGGCTGACGGCGTTGATCGAAGAATCGCTGCCCGACGGGCCCGTCGTCACGATGTCCGCACTGCGCAAGGACCGGCCGGAGCCGGCAGCCCTGACCGACGCCGTCGCGCGCGGGTTCGTCGCCGGGATGGATGTGGACTGGCGCGGTGCGCTCGGCAACTCGAAGTTCGTCGAGCTGCCCACGTATGCCTTTGAACGGCGGCGCTTTTGGCTCTCCGGTGACGGCGCCCCGGCCGACGCTGCCGGCCTGGGCCTGGCCGCCAGCGAGCACGCTCTGCTCGGCGCGGTGATGGAACTGCCGGCCTCTGGGGGTGTGGTGCTGACCGGCCGGTTGTCGCCGACCACGCAGGGCTGGTTGGCCGATCACGCCGTCGGCGGTGTCGTGCTGTTCCCCGGTGCCGGGTTTATCGAGTTGGCGATCCGCGCCGGCGACGAGGTGGGCTGCGGAGTCGTCGACGAGCTGAATTTGGCGGCGCCGCTGGTGTTTCCCGCCGGTGGGTCGGCCGCGGTCCAGGTGGTGGTCGGCGGCGGGGGAGATTCGGACGCCCGTGCGGTGTCGGTCTTCTCGCGGACCGACTCGGGATCCGGCTGGTTGTTGCATGCCGAGGGCGTATTACGCCCGGGCTCGATACAGCCGAGCACGGATCTGTCGGCGTGGCCGCCGGTGGGTGCCGTCCCGGTCGATATCGGCGACGGGTACGAGCAACTGGCCGAGCGCGGATACGGGTATGGGCCGGCATTCCGCGGCTTGACGTCGATGTGGCGTCGCGGCGACGAAGTGTTCGCCGAAGTGACGCTGCCCGCCGACGCTGGAGTATCGGTGGCCGGGTTCGGGGTCCACCCGGTGCTGCTCGATGCAGCGTTGCACGCGGTGATCTTGTCGTCCGACAGTGACGAGATCGCCGCGGGCTCGATGTTGGTCCCGTTCTCCTGGCAACAGGTCTCATTGCATGCCGCGGGTGCGGCCGCGGTACGGGCGCGAATCGTGCCGGTGAGCCCTCCCCCGCAAGCGGGAGGTACCCCCACCTCGGTGTCCATCGAGTTGGCCGACGGGTTGGGACTGCCGGTCCTCTCGGTGGCGTCGATGGTGGCCCGGCCGGTGACCGATCGGCAATTGCTGGCCGCAGTCTCGAACTCGGGACCCGACCGCCTCTTCGAGGTCATCTGGTCCGCTCAGCCGTCATCCGCGGTGGAGCCGGTATCGGTGTGCGCCTGGGGCGCTCGAGAGTTGGAGGAGCCGGACAGCGCCGAGGCTTCGGCGGTGCTGTTCGAATCGGCGCCGGTGGCCGGTGATGTCGTGACGGAGGTATACGCGGCCACGCGCGCGGTGCTGCCGGTGCTGCAGTCGTGGCTGGCCCGTGACGGGGCGGGGACGTTGGTGGTGTCGACCCAGGGCGCGATGGCGTTGCCGGGTGAGGATGTCACCGATTTGGCGGGCGCCGCGGTGTGGGGGCTGGTGCGGTCGGCGCAGACCGAGCATCCGGGTCGAATCGTTCTCGTCGACACCGATGCGTCTTTGGATCCCGACGCGATAGCAGCGGCTTTGGCGCTCGGCGAGCCGCAGGTATTGCTGCGGAACGGGACGGTCTACACCGCGCGGGTGCTGGGCAGCCGCGCCGTTGGCGGTCTCTTGGTGCCACCCGATGATGGGCCGTGGCGGCTGGGCATGAGCGGCTACGGCACGATCGAGAATCTGCGGATAGAGCGGATCCCCGATGCCGACGCGCCGTTGGGGTCTGGTCAGGTGCGGGTTGCGTTGTCGGCCATCGCCGCCAACTTCCGCGACGTCATGATCGCGTTGGGCCTCTATCCCGATCCGGACGCCGTCATGGGTATCGAGGCCTCCGGCGTCGTTTTGGAAACGGGCTCCGGGGATGGTCGTTTCGCGGTCGGTGACCGCGTCATGGGCCTGTTCCCGGACGGGACCGGAACGATCGCCAACACCGACGAGCGACTGCTCGTCAAGGTACCGGCCGGGTGGTCACATACCGCCGCCGCGACGACTTCGGTGGGGTTCGCCACGGCGTGCTACGCGCTGGTCGACCTCGCCGATGGCAAGCCCGGTCAGCGGGTGCTGGTGCATGCCGCAACCGGTGGGGTGGGAATGGCCGCGGTCCAGCTGGCTCGCCACATTGGTCTGGAAGTGTTCGCGACGGCCAGCCGTGGCAAGTGGGACACGTTGCGGGCCATGGGCTTTGACGACGATCACATCGCGGATTCGCGCAGCTTGGAGTTCGAGGACAAGTTCCGGACGGTCACCGGTGGGCGAGGCATGGATGTGGTGCTCGACTCGCTGTCCGGTGACTTCGTGGATGCTTCCCTGCGATTGGTTGCACCCGGCGGGGTGTTCCTGGAGATGGGCAAGACCGACATCCGCGACCCTGAGGTCGTCGACCGGGACCACTCCGGCGTGCGCTACCGCGCCTTCGACCTTTTCGAAGCCGGACCGGAACGCATCCAGCAGATGCTCGATGAGTTGGCCGCCATGTTCGGCGAAGATGTGCTGCGGCCACTGCCGGTCACCAGATTTGACGTGCGACGTGCGCCCGCCGCACTGCGTTATCTGAGTCAGGCCCGCCATGTCGGCAAGGTCGTCATGACCATGCCCGACGCCTGGGTGGCGGGCACCGTGCTGATCACCGGTGCGACCGGGATGGCGGGCTCGGCGTTGGCGCGCCACGTGGTGAACCGCCACGGTGCGCGCAACTTGGTGCTGATGAGTCGGCGCGGTCTGGATGCGCCAGGAGCAGCGGAGCTGATGACCGAGCTGTCTGCGGCCGGTGCGCAGGTACAGGTGGTCGCCTGCGACGCGGGAGACCGCGAGGCGCTGGCCAAGGTGCTCGCCGATATTCCGGTGCAGCGACCACTGTCCGGAGTGATTCACGCGGCCGGGGTGCTCGACGACGCGGTGATCTCGTCGCTGACGCCGGAGCGGGTTGACGCGGTGCTGCGCGCCAAGGTCGATGCGGCGTGGAACCTGCATGAGCTGACCCGCGACATCGATGTCGCGGCATTCGTGATGTTTTCGTCGATGGCAGGGTTGGCGGGAGCGTCCGGCCAGGCCAACTACGCGGCGGCCAACTCGTTCCTCGACGGGCTGGCCGTGCACCGGCGAAGGCAAGGGTTACCGGCGATATCGCTGGCTTGGGGTCTGTGGGATCAGACCAGCGCGATGACCGGCGCGCTCGGTGCCGCCGACCGTGCCCGCTTCGGCCGCGACGGAATTGTCGCGATGTCCTCCGATGAGGCGCTGGAGTTGATGGACACCGCCCTGATCGTCGACGAGCCCTTCATGTTGCCCGCTCAGATCGACCTTGCCGCGCTCCGGGTCAAATTCGACAGCGGAACCTTGCCGCCGATGTTCGTCGATTTGATCAACGCGCCGACACGGCGTCAGGTGGACGACTCGCTGGCCGCGGCGAAATCGAAATCGGCTCTGCTGCAGCGCCTCGAAGGGCTCCCGGAAGACGAGCAGCACGCGGTGCTGCTGGACTTGGTGCGTTCCAACATCGCCACGGTTCTGGGCGGCTCGAGTCCCGAGGCGATCGATCCGGACCGGGCGTTCCAGGAGTTGGGCTTCGACTCGCTGACCGCGGTCGAGATGCGCAACCGACTGAAATCCGCCACCGGGCTCGCGCTTTCACCGACGCTGATCTTCGACTATCCGAACTCTGCCGCGCTGGCCGGCTACATGTACCGAGAACTCGTGGGCACCTCGGAGCAGCAGACTCCGGCCGCCGCGCCGGGGGAGGCCGAAATCCAGCGGGTGGTGGGATCGATTCCGGTCAAACGCCTGCGTCAGGCCGGGGTGCTGGAACTGTTGCTCGCGTTGGCCAACGAGGCCGAGGGCACGGCGCAGTCGGCCGGCCCCGCGATGACCACCGAAAAGGACATCGCGGACATGGACCTCGACGCCCTGGTCGACGCGGCGTTGCGCGACGACGACGAGTAGTCATGAGCGAGGCCAGTCAGTGAGAATCGCGGTCACCGGGGCCAGTGGTGTGCTCGGCCGTGGCCTGGCCACCCGACTGCTCAGCCAGGGCCACGACGTGGCGGGTATCGCCCGCCATCGCCCCGAAAGCTGGCCAAGTGCAGCCGATTTCGTTGTGGCAGACATCCGGGACACCGACACCGTCCGTCGCGCCCTCGCCGGCGCGGACGTCGTCGCGCACTGCGCATGGGCGAAAAGTCCCGGACACGTCGACCGGATCAGCCATCAGGTCAATATCGAAGGCACCCGCAACGTGCTCGCGGCGATGGCTGAGACCGGAGCCAGGAGGATCGTTTTCGCGTCGTCGGCACATGTTTATGGCGGCGAAGATGCGCCGAAGACCGAGCACAACGCGAGAATTCCGGTCAGCGCCGACGGCCGCTACCAAGCCCGGGTCGAACAGATGCTTGAGGATTCGGACCTGGAATGGGTCGCGATCCGCTCCGCGCTGATTCTCGGCCGAGGCGTCGACAACTGGGTGCGCCGGCTGTTGGCGCTGCCGGCATTCCCCGGCGGATCGGCCGATCGTCGCATGCAGGTTGTCCACCTCGACGACGCCCTTCGGCTATTCAACCGGGCGATCGTGGACACCGGAATCGGCAGCGGCCCCGTTAATCTCGCTGCCCCGGGCGAGCTGACATTCCGGCGCCTCGCCGCGTCGCTCGGACGCCCGGTTGTGCGGTTGGGCTTTGGACTGGCCGAGCTGCAACTGGTACAGAGCGCTCCGTTCATGGATACCGCGCGGTTGCGGGAGCAGTGGGAGTTCCGGCCGGCGTGGAACTCCGGTGAATGCATCGAAGATTTCGCACTCGCGGTGCGCGGCCGCGTCACCCTGGGCAAGCGGGTGGTATCGCTGCCTTGGCGGATGGCCAACATCGGAGACCTACCTTCGGTCGACGCGCCGAGCGAGGACGGGGTGAAACCCAATTGGGCAGGCCCAGCAGGGGATAACGGAGAATTCGACACCCCGATCGACCCGCGCTTTCCCACTTTTCTGGCCACCAATTTGTCGGAGGCGCTGCCAGGCCCGTTCTCTCCGGCGTCGGCCTCGGTGACGGTACGCGGGCTGCGCGCGGGCGGCGTGGCCATCGCCGAGCGGCTGCGGCCCGGCGGCATCGTCCAGCGTGAGATCGCCATGCGCACCGTCGCGGTGTTCGCCCACCGGCTCTATGGCGCCATCACGTCGGCGCATTTCATGGCCGAAACCGTGCCGTTCGCCAAACCCGCGACGATCGTCAGCAACAGCGGGTTCTTCGGTCCCAGCATGGCCTCGTTGCCGATCTTTGGTGAGGAGCGTCCACGCTCCGAAACCAGCCGCATCCGAAAGCAATTGCGAACCGTTCGCAACATCGGCGTATTCGGGGTCAACCTGATCGGCCTCAGCGCCGGCTCGTCCAGGGACACCCATGAGTTCGTTGCCGATGTCGATCGCCTGGAACGACTGGCCGACAACGACGTCACTCGGCTCGACGACCGTCGGCTGCTCAGCCTGATCACGTTGGCGCGCGACGACGTTGTACACGGCTGGGTGCTGGCCTCCGCGTCATTCATGCTGTGCGCCGCGTTCAATGTGTTGCTGCGTGGAGTATGTGGGCGAGACACCGCCGCCGCCCGCGGGGCCGGAATTAGTCAGCGCACGCCCGGTCGAGGCAATGCAACGATTGGTGATCGCCGCACAACGCGACCCGAAAGTTACAGCGCTGCTTGCCGAACCGGGGGAGCGGCTGGGCAAGCTGGCGGTCGAGGCGCCGGAGTTTCATGCCGCGGTACTGGCCGAGCTGGCGCTGATCGGGCATCGAGGGCCGGCCGAGCTCGAGATGCTGTCCACGAGCTACGCCGATGATCCCGAATTGCTCGTCCGGATGGTGACCAGAACGATGAGCGCGCCGCCGGCACCGCAGCCGCAGCACCCGCGGATTCCACTGCGGGCCAAGCCCATTGCGAGCCTGGCAGCACGCCAGCTCCGCGACCGCGAAGTCCGTCGCGACAAAGTGGTGCGCGCCAACTGGGTGCTACGCAACCTGATGCGCGAGTATGGGCGCAGGTTGGTCAAGGCGGGAGCCTTCCGGACCGCGGATGACGTGTTCTATCTGCTGGTCGATGAACTCGATGCGCTCCCGGAGGACGTCACGAAGCTGGTGGCCCGGCGGCGGGCCGAACATCGCAGGCTGGCCGGCGTCGTTCCGCCGACGGTGTTCAGCGGGAGCTGGCAGCCGTCGGTCGCGTCGTCGCCGACCCTCGCCAGCGGGGACATCTTGCGCGGAGTCGGCGTCTGCGGGGGACGGGTCCGCGGCCGGGTGCGGATCGTGCGGCCCGAGACCATCGACGACCTGCAACCCGGCGAGATTCTCGTCGCGGAGGTCACCGACGTTGGCTACACCGCCGCGTTCTGCTACGCGGCGGCCGTGGTGACGGAGCTGGGCGGTCCGATGTCACACGCGGCGGTGGTGGCCCGCGAGTTCGGGTTTCCGTGTGTGGTGGACGCTCAGGGGGCCACCCGGTCGTTGCCCCCGGGAGCGCTCGTCGAGGTCGACGGCGCTACGGGCGAGATTCACGTGTTGGAATCCTAGGACCGCGCGACGGCGTCGGACGCATCGAACTCGAGCGGGAGACGCGTGGGTCCACTCATACCGAGAAGTGGCCTCCACGGCGGGTTTTCGGTGCACCGCAGATGCGACAGGCGGTGGGCAAGAATCTTGAGTGCTTCGGAGAGTTCGCGCCTGGCAAGGTTCGCGCCAAGGCAGTAGTGAGCTCCGCCGCCGAAGGTGAGGATGGGCGGCGGATCGTTGCGAGTGATGTCGAAGCGCGTGGGGTCGTCGTAAATGGACGGATCGCGATTGGCGGCATAGGTGTTCACGATGATGAATGTGCCGGCCGGGAACATGTAATCGCCGATCGTGACGTCGTCAGTGACACTGCGAAGGGTGCTGCACATCGACGGGGAGTGACGCATGGTTTCTTCGACCGCTTTCATGCCGAGCTCGGGGCCGTCGCGAAGCAGCGTCCACTGTTCGGGATGCTCGCACAAGACTTGCATCGAGGCTGCCAATTGCGTACGTGTGGTGTCGCTTCCGGCCACGAGGATGCTGAACGCGAGCATCCGGACTTCACCGGCATCGAGCCGGTCGCCGCGATCTTCCGCCCGGATGAGTTCGGAGAGTAGATCGTCCGTCAGGGTCTTGCGCCGATCGGTGATCATCGCGTCGATGTATCCGTCGAACGCGTCCCAGGCCTTCAGGACCTTGGGCTCCTCCTCGGCAAGATTGCAGTCGAAGCTGACGATCTTGAATATGTTCTCTGCCCATTGTGAGAACAGCTGCCAGTCCTGCTGCGGCGCACCCAGCAGGGCACAAATGACGGGTATCGGGTACGGCCGCGCGATCTCCTCGACGAACTCGCAACTCCCTACCGCGACAACGGCATCGGTGAGTTCATTGATGACGGCGTGGATCGTTTCGTCCATGCGGGCGGTCGCACGTGGTGTGAAGGCCCTCGACACCAAGCCGCGCAACCGGCGATGTGCGGCGCCTTCCATACAGAGGATGCTGTGGACGACCCGGTCCCATAGCTCACCTGACGTCACGCCGTGCGCAGTAAGGTGAATACCCGGAGGAATCCCGAACCGCGGGTCGCCGAGCACGGTTCGAGCAAGATCGTAGGAGAGCACCTCCGGCCCCACGGGGCCCATTGCGATCGGTGCCACCTGCTGGGCGGCCCGAAACTGTGGATAGATCTCCTGAGGTGTGTCCGTGACGTCGTAGTTCAGTACCGGTAGATCGGCGTCAAAGACACTCGGCTTCGCCGTGCCGACGGTCATGATGTCTACCCTTCGTGGATTTTCGCGGCTTTTCACGGCAGGTTGGTCGACAGGAATGTCAGGGGCAAGCCGAACACCGATAAGTCGATCTCCTCGAGATAATTCCCCTCGCCCTCCAAGCCTTGCCGGAAGCGCGTGGTCGAGCCGTAACGCTTGGCGATGTCCTCTGCCGCCGATGCTCCGGGAACCTGTACGACTACCGTGTAAACGCCATCACCATGACCCGCCAGGAACTCGGTCACCGAAGCAGCCACCGAGGCGATGGATCCCGGGTTCGGACTGATCAGCTCGATGCCTCGATTCCAATCCAGGAGCACTCGTAGCCCGAGTTCATCCAGACTGATCTCATCGAAGCTGAAGCCCAGCTCGGTAAATAGCTGTCCCACAGCGTCATGTCGCTCACGCGCTACCGCGAACACGACGTGATGCAGCCGTGACGGTGAGTCATTCATCCGTGACCTCCGAGCAGGGTCGGGAAACATCTCAGCTACGTGCCAGCACTCCCCGCGGGAGCAGCAGCGGCAGGTCGGTGTAGGTGGTGATCCCGGGCGGAGCAGCCACGACCGCGGGGATCGCGGTGATCGCCGGCATGGCGGTGATCGTCAGACCCAACATGATGTAGTCGTCCAGCGTCTCGCCCTCAAAGTCTGGCGGCGGAAGAAAGCTCAGCGTGGTTTTGATCGTCGGTTGGCCTTGCACCTCGATGGTGTAGCCCATGTCCAGCGGCCAATCCGGTTCCAGCGATTGACCTTTGCGCCACCGCCCACGGATCTCGATGACCTCGCGGTCACCGACGATCCCTTTCCATCGGACATCCACGCCGGCGACGCAGCCTTTCGCGATCGTCCAGTCGCCGGGCAGCTGGAGATCCTCGGTGGTCTGGGCGTACTCGACTTCGCAACGCACGTCGTCGAGCTCCGCATCTAGCGCGTCGGCGATCAGCAACACGCTATCGCGGAAGATGCCGGAACCCTTTTCGGTGATGGCTGGAAGATCTGGCCGGTCAATGGGATAGCCGAAGCCCATCGGTATTTCAGTCGCAGGCGAGTTGTAGATAGTGGTATCAACGGATTCCAGCATGGACACCTTGTCGACTCGGTCCGACAGCCCTGCCGAAACTATCGCAAATAGTTGAATGAAGCCCGGGTTGATGCCGCTGCCGAAAATGGTGGATCCGCCCTGTTCGCAGGCCTCGGCGATGCGATCGCGTCCCGCGCCGAGGAAGTGGCCGGTGATGAACCCGGCGGTGCCCACCACGTTGATTCCCGCGCCAAGGATGCGGACCAGCTCATCGACGTTAGCGAACATCGGGTTGTAGATCACACAGTCCGGCTTGAGCGCGAGCAGGGCCTCAACGTCGTTGGTGGCCCTCACATCGAGTGGGTCGATCCCGCACAGCTCGCCGACATCGCGCGCGACCTTCTCAGGCGACCACGCGTAACATCCGACAAGCTCGAGTGTCGGATTTGCGGCTATCGCCCGCACCGAACTCTTGCCGACGTTACCGGTCGTCCACTGAACGACCCGATAGGTCACGGGTGCGACGCCGCATGCTGCTGGGCCGCCTGGCGAGCGAGCCGTTCGTTATGAATCCTGACGAGCTCGCGGAACCCGAGCCTGTGGTACTTCGGTATCGGCTGGATGCCCCACACATCCTGGGCGGTGGCCTTGCCCTCCGCGCCCTCCGGCGGTCCGAAGGGCGGGTACGGGTACTTGCACTCCAGAGTGTCGTTGGAGTAGCGAACCTTCAGCAATTCGCTGCAGATTTCGGTGAGGCTCAGCGTCGGGTAGCCGTAATAGACGGCCATGAACGGCAACGTGAATGCGCCTTCGATGACCGAGTGCAACCAAGCACACCAGGACGGCCCGTTTGATCCATTTGTGCATCCGCGCGTAGTACGGCGTGGTGCCCCGGCTCGAGGTCCTCGGAATCTTTGCCGGGTCTTTTTCTTCGGTCGGTGACGGTGTAGTCATAGCAATGCTCCTTAAACCTATTCAGTCAGAGAAGATTTCGCGGTTCACGGTGTGTAGGTACGGGATCGCGAGGAACGGGGTGATGTAGAAGATGTCGTAGAGCCACCAGCCGACGACCGGGAACACGACGCCGGCGTAGCGCACGTCGGCGTACATGGTCATGTTGAAGACGTAAGCGGACCAGATCACCACGCCCATCCAGCAGGTGACGACCATCCACTGGTGACCCCACCGCTTCATCTGCAAGAACCCGATCGCCGCGGCCACCCGCATGGAGAAGACCGTGAGGATCAGCCCTGCCACATAGGCCTTCTCGCCCGGCCCGGCCGCACCGCCGACCCAGAGTTCGTTGTAATGCCAGAAGTAGCCCGCGTCGAACATGTTGCCCCACCCGACCATCAGCACCCGGTTGATCAATGTGTGGTTGGCGACCAGGTCCAGGGCCCAGCCCAGACTGTTGAGCATTCCGTCGATCAGGACCAGATAACCGATCAGGGTCACGATCATCGGCCGAACTGACAGGCCGGCTCGCAGGGCTTGGCGCTGCAACCAGACCCCACGCATGAAAATGGGAAACCCGATCAGGCCCGGAGCCCACATGCCCATCAAGGCGGCGCCGACGATCATCCATTTGTCGGCGCGGCGCTGAGCCAGACGGGATTCGTCGTGGTGATCCTCAAGGCTGACTGTGCCGTTGCCCGAAAGTCGATTGAGCAGAGGGAGATTCACAGGTCCCACCACCCCCGGGCGAATGACATATAGAGCTGGATTCCGAACATCACCAACAGATAGCCGTAGATGACGATCTGGAAGACGATGAGCGCTCTCTTGCGCTTCTGCTCCTGTCGATCCATGCCGGATGCTCCTTTCTAGGGCGAGGTCGGCCAGGCTGGCTGCCGCGACTTCACGTAGACCGTCGGTGACGGCGCCGTCGGTGCTCAGTGGCGCGAGTATGCAAGCGTCGGCCGCATCCAATTCGGTTGCGCCGGCGGCGATCAACTGTGCAGCGGTGACCAGCACTCTGGTCGACGGCGGCTCGAAGTGAAAGGCTTGGTCGGCGGTGCGGATCGCAACCGCGCATCCGACCAGCCGTTGCGCCGTGGCCAGGGGAATTCCGGCTTCGGCGACGATCACCTCGGCCTCGCGGTCGGGCGGCAAATACGTCATCGAAAGCGTGACGAACCGTTGGCGGAACGACGGTTTGAGTTCCTTCAGCGAGCTGCGGTACGCCGGGTTGTACGAACATACGAGCATGAAGGTGTCCGGCGCTTTCACGACCTCGCCGGCACGGTCCAGGTACAGCGATCGGCGGTGATCGGTCAGCGAATGCAGGACGGCCAGCGAGTCGTGGCGGGCCTCGACGACCTCGTCGAGGTAGCAGATCGCGCCGGCTTTGACCGCGCGGGTCAGCGGGCCGTCGGTCCAGACCACATCGCCACCGGTCACCATGAACCGGCCGACCAGGTCGGAACTGGTGAGATCGTCGTGGCAACTGATGGTGACCACCGGTCGCTGCAGCAGCACGCCCATGTGCTCGACGAAGCGTGTCTTGCCGCAACCGGTTGGGCCGGTGAGCATCACGGGCATGCGGCGGTGGAACGCCTGCTCGAACAGCCGGACTTCGTTGCCGGTTGCGAAATAGGTATCGGTGGTCGGTCATGCGGCGACGAGTTCGCGATGGACATGGGCCAACACCCGCGGAAGGTCCTCTACTCGTCGAATGCGTTGGGACCGGCGGGGTCCGAACACTTCCGGCAGGGGATCGACTCGGGTGGGCCCGACGCCGATGTAGTACATCGAAACCCCGGCGTCGTTGGCCTCCTCGACAGCGTGTGCGGCGTCGGCCCAGGCATAACGGCCCTCATAACCTTCATCGGAGATGAGGCCGTCACCGATGACGATCAGCAGGCGCCGCTCGGAGCGTTGGGCCGCCAGGCGGCTCGTCAAATGGCGAAGTGGCGCACCGAGCCTGGTGTATCCGCTCGTGTACAAGCCCAGCCCGCTCGGCGGCAAAAACCGGCGGTCCTCGAAGTCCTTGAGGCAGTGCACTTCGACGCGATGGCGGGTGTTGCCGGTGAAGACGAAGATCGCCGTGACGCTCGCGCGCGAGCGCCATGGCCCGCGAAAGCGCATCGGCACAGGCCAGTTCCAGACGGAAAATGCGGCCGCCGTGCACCCCCAACGACGAGCTGCCGTCGAGCAACAGCGCGGTGGTGACGTCGCGGCTGCCGGGCAGCAATTCGCGGAAGATCCGGGTTGGCTCTGGCCTCACCGGTCGTGAGGTCGACGAAGTGGCGGACGTATTCGTCGACGTCGAGGTCGGAGCCGTCTTCGCGGCGATTTGCCATCGCTCCGATGGGTGTGTTCTTCGAAACCACTTACGCACGTCGACGCCGACGGGGACCGGATGCGCGACTGCGGTTGGCGTGTGCGCGCTCGAGGACCGCGACATGATCGGGCATGAAACGTCTTCGTCCACACGTTCCATTCGGGGTAGGGAATGCCGGGCCGGTTCTCCGGAGTGATGTCGAGGTCGTTGTCCTGCGGCCGACTTGGCGGCGGCAGATTCGGATTGCGGACGCCGCCGTCACCGCCGACGGGAACCGAGTACGGCCGCGGCAGGCGCTTTTGCGTTGTCGTCCAGGGCATCCTGCCAAGGCTGCGCCGCAACTTGTCGGTCAATCCCTGCGGCATCGTGTAGGCCAGCGGCAGGTTGCCCAGCAGCGGATGCACCGCCAGCGCCTGCTCCGCTGGCCGCCAACGCGACAGCCCGGTTGAGCATCTCGGGGGCGTCCATGTCAGCGGCGTGGGTGCGCAGCTCCGGTAGCACGCGTCGCAACTCGGACAGCAGGCCCGGCCAGCGCCACGCGATCCAGCCGAGGGCGACGCCGGCTTCGACAAGTGTGAGCGCACGCAGTTCGCGAGCGGATAGCTCATTCAGCCGATATTCGGTGACGCGTTCCTTCGAGGGCGAACATTGCAGGGCCACACCGCATGTCAGGGTTCTGCGCGTCCAGCCATGCGTCGTTGGGTAGGGGGCCGGGTAGGGGACATGGACGAAGGTGAGTGCCCCGTTCAACCCGAAAGAGCGCCGCTCACCCGTGACGAGCCGGACACCTTCGCGGCGTTGCTCACTCAGCGCGACCGCCGTCACGGCGCAACTTCGTTCGAGCGCCATCGCGTGGGCATCGGCGAGTTCAACCATGTTCGCAGGAACCGCTCAGAACGTGCCGATGTTGGAGAAGAGCCAATACCAGAACCAGATAATCAGCCCGGTGCCGCCCCAAGCGGCGACGTAGCGAAGGATCTCCCAGAGATAACCCACAATATGACCTCCATATCGCAATCAATCGCTAAAGATTTCGCGGTTGACGGTGTGCAGAGTAGGGGATTGCAAGGAAGGGGGTGATGTAGAAGATGTCGTAGAGCCACCAGCCGACAACGGGCAACACGACGCCGGCGAAGCGCACGTCGGCGAACATGGTCATGTTGAAGACGTAGCCGATCCAGATCACCACGCCCATCCAGCATGTGATGACCATCCACTGATGGCCCCAGCGTTTCATCTGCAGGAAGCCGATGGCGGCGGCAATGCGCATTGTGAAGACGGTCAGGATGAGACCGACTTCCCAACCTTTTTCGCCGGGGCCCGCCGCGCCGCCGACCCACAGCTCGTTGTAGTGCCAGAAGTAGCCCGCATCGAACATGTTGCCCCAGCCATTGAGTAGCACGCGGGCGAGCAGACTGTGGTTCGCCACCAGGTCAAGCGCCCATCCCACGGTATTGATAGCGGCGTCGATGATGACCAAATAGCCGAGCAACGTGACCAGCGTCGGCCGAACCGAGAGGCCATCGCGTTGCGCGCGGCGCAGCAAGTGGACGCCCCGGAGGAACAGCGGCAGCCCAAAGATGCCCAGGGCCGCCGTGCCGATGAGGAGGCTGCCAGAGATGAGCCATTTGTCGGCCTGCCGCTGCGCAAGCTCCGATTGTTCGGTGTGCTCCTCGAACGTCAGCCGCGGTGGGGGAGAGCCGCTTGACTCGGCGGCCGCGCCAATGCCGGCGGCATCGCGCAGCTTTGGCAGATTCACGAATCCTCCCCGGTCATCGAGGCTGATCGAGCACGTCCGTGCACTATAACAGACTGACTATAGTCAGCATCCTATCCGGACGCGCATCGGGGTTTATAGCTGTATACAGCTATAAGGATGCAATTTTGGTCCGATATCCGTTAGATTATTTAGGCCTACTACTGATAAGAGTCAACTGCGCTGTCGTTGACAGGCTGTCGAACTAACGCCTACGCTCAGCGAGCGCTCGTTCGTCGTAGTGCCAGTGCATGCGAAGGAGTAGCAATGACGCTCACCCAAGACGAGACGGCGACGCGAAAGTCCCCGGCCGAGCGGAAGTATCGCGTCATCCAATGGGGCGTCGGCAATGTCGGAACGGTGGCGCTCCGCCACTTCGCCCATAACCCGGCCTACGAACTGGTCGGAGTGCTGTGCAATCGTCCCGAGAAGGTCGGCAAGGACGCCGGCGAGCTCTGCGGTAAACCACCAACCGGAGTGCTCGCCACCGACGACAAAACCGCCATCGAGGCTCTTGATGCCGACTGCGTGTTCTACGCGCCGCTGTGGTCTGACCCCGATGAAGTCTGCCGCCTGCTGCGTGGCGGAAAGAACGTGGTCGCGTCGGGTGGCGCGTGGTGGTATCGAACCGAGCACAGCCAGGCGGATATCGACAAGATCCACGCCGCGTGCCTAGAGGGCGGTACATCGTTTTACGCAGGTGGCATCAACCCCGGTTTCGCGGGAGACCTCCTTGTCCTGACCCTGGCTCGGATCGTCAGCCAGATCGACACCATCCACATCTACGAAGTCGTGAATTTCGGTAGGGACACCCTGAAGTACTTATTCGAGATGGGGATGGGGAGCGATCCCGCCGGGTTCGAGGACGGCCCGAATCTGCTGGGTAACGCATGGCCGTTATTTGCACAGTCGATGGCAATGATCGTCGAGCATATGGGCAAAACGGTCGAAAGGTACACGACGGAGGTCGAGCTCGGGGTCGCCACGCGTGACATCCCCTTCGAAGGAGGCGAGACCAGCGACATGCCCGGCTTCAAGGGCGTGATCAAAGCGGGCACCGTCGCCCGTCAGCATCACAAGTGGACCTCGTGGGTGGAAGGCCGGCCGCTCATCGTCTTTCACGAGATCTACACGATGGACACCTACGACGCCATTGAGCCACAGGAGGATTGGCCTCAGCACTATCACTACCGCATTGTGATCGAAGGTGACTCATCCACGGAGCTGATCCTCCAAGGGGCCCAGGACCCGGGTGGCGGCTACGCTTTGCCCGGCTACACCTGGACCGCGATGGGCCCCGCGAACGCGATTCCCGCAGTATGCGACGCCCCGCCGGGGTTCATGTCCCACAACGAACTGGGACTCATGCCGCTGCGCGGCGTGATACGCCCGTGACGCGCCGGGGTCAGGGCTTCATACTCCGCAACGTCCGCGCGACGTAGTCTTCCAGCAGGGCGTGGCCGGTCGGCCAGTGGTTTGTGGTGATCAACAGAGCGTAGAGACCGAGCAGGAAGAACACCGCACTGTTCATGGGATTGGCTTGCCGGTCCGCCTCGCCGCGTTCTTGAGCCAGCGCAATCTCCTCGGCGACCAAGACGATCAAGGGGTGATCCCTGCCGTCTTCGGTAGGCGGACGAGTTTGGGAAAAGTGCAGCGCGAGAAAGTCATTGAATAGCAGATAGCCCAGTCGATGTTCCAATCCGACTACCAGGCGTACAGCCTCATCCAAGGCGGAAGCAAGATCGTGCTTGGACTTCAAAAACTGAGCGAACTGTTTGGCAATGCGGTCCTCTTCCCGGCGCTCCAGTTCCAGCAGAACGTGTTCCTTGGTCGGGAAGTGGAAGAAGAAGGTTCCATGCGCGACCCCGGCGGCCGCCACAATCGCGCTGACGTCGGCTTCGGCCATCCCGGCCCTGGTGAACTCCGCGACCGCGGCGCCCATCAATCGCTCCCTCGTCTGCAAGCGCTTTGCTTCTCGCGCGGACAGCCTGTCCGTCACCGCCATTTCTTTCCTCACCGTTGACCTGACTCATCCAGGTGTTACGAGAGTAGCTTAAACACCATGGTGCGTGTGCCTCAGAAATTCTTGTCCGACTTAGCAGTCGTCGCACCTAATCCGTCGGCGCGATCTCAGCCCGTGCATATTCATTGACTTTAGTCAGGCCACGTTCTTAGATTGAACGGCGCACACGACACTAAGGAGCCCAGCATGGCTTTGGAGCAGTTCCGGCTGGATGGACAGGTCGCGATCGTCACGGGTGCCGGGCGCGGTGTCGGGGCGGGCATCGCACGGGTGTTGGCAGAGGCCGGTGCCACGATCGTCGGGACCGCTCGCACCGAGTCCGAAATCGTCTGCTCGATCAAGGGCATAGAGGATGCCGGCGGCAAGGGGCTGGCACTGGTCGCGGACGCAATAAGCCGTTCGGACGGAGAGCGTGTCGTGAATACGGCCATGGAGCGCTTCGGCCGCATCGACATCCTTGTCAACAATGTCGGTGGCTCCACCTACGCGCGTTTCCTGGACATCACCGACGAAGATTTCCGGCATACGTTCGACTGGTGCGTGACGTCCGCCTTCATCATGAGTCAGCTCGTGGCCCCGCACATGCTCGATGCTGGGCACGGTTCCATCGTCAATATTTCGTCCGGTTCGGCTCGGTTCGGGATTCGGGCGTTGACCGCCTATTGCGTCGCGAAGGGCGGCCTCGAGGCGCTGACGCGCGCCATGGCACAGGAGCTCGCACCGAAGATTCGCGTCAATGCCGTCGCATTGGGTTCATTCGCCACCGACGGTCTGCAGAGCAGCCTGGACTTGATGCCGGGGTCGTTTGAAAAGATGCAAGAGGCCACGCCGCTGCATCGTCTGGGCGACGTGGAGGACCTCGGACGGCTTACGGTGTATCTGTGCACGCGCGATTGCTACGCGACGAACGCGACCTTCCACGTCGACGGCGGCATCGACTCGAACAATTCACCACTGCCAATACCTGACTACTGATCCTGGACTGGCGAAGGAGAAGCGGCGGTGCGCAGAGTAATTCAATTCTCGACCGGCAATGTGGGGCGGCATTCGCTGCGAGCGATCATCGGTCGACCCGATCTAGAACTGGTCGGAGTGCATGCCGCCAGTGCTGAGAAGATCGGCCGGGATGCGGCGCAGCTGTGCGGACTGGATGAGCCCACCGGCATCATGGCCACCGACGACGTCGACGCCCTGGTGGGCCTCGGCGCCGACTGCGTCGTCTACACATCTCAAGGTGAGACGAGGCCGATGGAGGCCATCGAACAGATGGCCAAGTTCCTGGCGGCGGGCACCAACGTCGTCGGTACGTCAATGGTCTGGCTGGTCACTCCTCGCCACGCCGAAGACTGGCTACGGGTGCCGTTGGAGCAGGCCTGTGCGGCCGGCAACACCTCGCTCTACGTCAACGGAATCGACCCGGGTTTTTCAGGCGATACGTTGGTGCATTCGGCGGTCAGCCTGACCACCCGCGTCTCGTCGATCACCGTGCAGGAGGTCTTCGATTACGGTAACTACGATGATGCCGAGTTCACTGGTGCCGCAATGGGTTTCGGAATGACCGAGGACCAAGACCCGCCGATGCTATTCCTGCCCGGGGTAATCATGTCGATGTGGGGCGGTCAGGTACGCAGTCTGGCGGAGAACCTCGACATCAAACTCGACGAGGTCCGCCAGCGCAGCGAACCCTGGTTCACACCGGAGCGCATCGACTGCACGATGATGACGGTGGAGCCGGGACAGATGGCCGCGGTGCGATTTGCCACCGAGGGCGTTCGCGACGGCAAGCCGGTGATCACCCTCGAGCACGTCACCAGGCTGACCGCCGCCGCCGCGCCCGACTGGGAGTTCCCACCCGATGGCCATACCGGCGTGCACCGTGTCGTGGTCGAGGGTGAACCCCGGGTGGAAATAAACACCCACGTTTCACATCCGGTACTCGATTCCACCGACGCGGGCTGCATCTCGACGGCGGGCCGGGCAGTCAATGCGATCGACTGGGTGTGCCGCGCGCCCCAGGGACTGATCGCTGTCGAGGATATTCCCCAGTCTGCGACAATGCGCGGGCTGATGTGGGACGACCGTTAGGTCACCTAAGACGTGACAGCATCATCCTCGGGACGCGTTGCCGGCAAACGCGTCCTCATCACCGGAGCTGCCCGCGGTTTGGGGCGCAGCCATGCGCTACGGCTCGCGGAGGAAGGAGCAGATCTCATCCTGGTCGACATCTGCCAATCCCTCCCAGAGCTTGAATATCCCTTGGCCGGCGAAGAGGACTTAGCCGAAACAGTAAGCCTAGTCAAGGATTTCGGCCGCCGCTGTGTGAGTTATGTCGCCGACGTCCGCAACGAGGAACAGCTACGATCTGCGGTCGACGATGGGGTCGCCGAGCTGGGAGGACTGGACGGCGCGGTGGCCAACGCCGGTGTGCTGACGGTGGCGACATGGGACAAGACGACCGCTGATCAGTGGCGCACCGTGGTCGACGTGAATCTGATCGGAGTATGGAACACCTGCTCGGCCGCGATACCCCACTTGCTCGCCCAGGGAGGCGGCAGCTTGGTCAACATCAGCTCCGCCGGTGCCATCAAGGGCTTTCCGCTACAGTCGCCCTACACGGCGGCCAAGTACGGTGTCGTCGGCCTCACGCTGGCGTTGGCCAACGAACTGGCGGCAAAGAATGTGCGCGTCAACTCCGTGCTTCCGACCGGTACGCATACTGGGATGATCCCGCCGTCCTTCGGAACCGTCCTGGGCGAGGAACGGTCCGACCTGATCCCCATTTTCGTCAATGCGATGCCCACGCCGGCCGTGGAGCCCGCCGACGTCAGCAACGCAGTGCTGTTTCTGATTTCCGATGAGTCGAGATGGGTGACGGGATTGCAGTTCAAGGTCGACGCCGGGGTGACCATCAACTAATCCGGTTACACGCGCCAGGTGCTGGGTTCGGAAATGCGCAGCGGAGGCGCCGGCGGGAGCGGCGGTCGTTTTTCGGTCGATATCGCGTCGAGAATGAGGGCGACGTAACGTCGCCAACCACCACTGTCCGAATCCATCGTCGCCAGCACGCTGTAGAGCATCGCGATCAGGCGCGGTACGTCATCGGCGACCAGGTCGGCACGGACCCGGCCGACTCGCTGGCCTTCGCGGACAAGGTCGTTGAGCGCCTCGTCGAGTGAAACCGAGATGTCGGACGTGAGCGACCCGGTCCGGTGCGCGGCGGTCAGCAGGTTGTGTTCGCGAGCCCCCAGCGATATCGCCGCCTCGATCAGTTGGGTCAGACCGCGTAGCGGGTCATCAGCGCGGCGGGCGTTGTCGATCGCCGGCGTCAGATCCTCGGCGATGCTTTGATCCAGGGCGGCCCGGACAAGGTCGGCTTTTGTCGGAAACCTGCGGTAGAGGGTTCGCTCGCCGACGCCTGCACGGCGCGCGACCGCCTCCACCGGCGCATCGGGCCCGAGCTCGGCGTATACGTCTCGCGCGGCGCGCAGAATTCGGTCCACGTTGCGCGCCGCGTCCGCCCGCAACGGCCGGTATCCGACCGCGGTCATTCCGACAGCCTAACTGACAGTTGACTGCCGACTAGCCATAGCTCTACGCTTTACAACTGGCAGTCAACCAGCACTTAATGGGAAACGTAAGTCATGTCAACCACTTCCGAGCTTCGCCCAGACGCTGACCTTCCGGCGCTGCCCGTGCCGCGGGCCGCGCACTGCCCGCTTGCGCCCCCGGCCGAGTTTGTGGACTGGCGGGAACGGCCCGGGCTGCGGCGGGCGATGTTCCAAGGCAACCCGGTCTGGGTGGTGAGCCGCTACCAGGACATCAGAGCGGCGCTGGTAGATCCGCGCCTATCCGCGAAGACCATTCCCGACGCCATCATGCCGACGGATGCCGACGAACAAGGTCCCGGTGATGTTCGCACGGACCGACGATCCCGAGCATCATCGGTTACGGCGCATGATGACGGGCAACTTCACCTTCAGGCGTTGCGAATCGATGCGGCCGCAAATCCAGGAAATGGTCGATCACTATCTCGACAAGATGATCGGCAACCGGCCGCCGGCTGACCTGGTGCGTGAATTTGCCTTGCCGGTGCCGTCGCTGGTGATCGCGCTGCTGCTGGGGGTGCCGCCGGAAGATCTCGGGTTCTTCCAACACCACACCACCGTGGGGTTGGACCAGAGGTCCACCGACGAGCAGAAGGGGCAGGCCTTTGGGGCGATGTATGTCTATATCGAGGAGTTGGTGAAGCGCAAAGAACGCGAACCCGGCGACGACTTGATCAGTCGTCTGATCACCGAATACGTGGCGACGGGCCAACTCGACCATGCCACCACGGCCATGAATAGTGTGATCATGATGCAGGCCGGCCACGAAACCACCGCCAACATGATCTCGTTGGGAACGGTTGCGCTGCTGCAACATCCTGATGTGTTCGAGCTGCTGGGACACTCCGACAATGCTGCCGTCATTGCGAATATCGTCGAAGAGCTCATGCGCTACCTCAGCATCGTGCACAGCCAGGTCGATCGCGTGGCGACTGAAGATTTGATGATCGGTGGTCAGCTGATCCGCACCGGGGAGTTCGTCATGATGAACTTGCCCGCCGGAAACTGGGATGCCGAATTCGTCGACAATCCCGAATCCTTCGAAGCAGGCCGAAACACCCGCGGGCACTTAGGCTTCGGGTACGGCGTGCATCAATGCATCGGGGCGAACCTTGCCCGCGTCGAGATGCAGGTCGCGTTCGCCACGCTGGCGCGCCGCCTACCCGGGCTCAAACTGGCGGTATCGCCGGAGGAACTGAGGTTCAAAGACGCCAACATCTACGGCATGAAAGAACTTCCGGTGACCTGGTGAGCTGGTGACTAACGAGCTGCGATTCGACGACCAGGTCGCCGTGATCACCGGCGCCGGCGGCGGCTTGGGCAGGCAGTACGCGCTGCTCCTTGCCGAGCGCGGCGTGCGCATCGTGGTCAACGACACGGGCGGGTCGGTGACCGGGGACGGCTGCAACCTCGAGGCGGTACACGCCGCCGCGGACGAAATCCGGCGGCGGGGCGGCCAGGCCATCGCCGACACCAACAGCGTGACGACTCCCGAGGGCGGAAAGGCGGTCATCGACGCCGCCCTTCGCGCCTGGGGACGAGTGGACATCGTGATCAACAACGCCGGAATCGTCGGCGACGCGCCCTTCGAGGACATGACCGCCGAACGGCTCGAACCGCTTCTCGACGTGCACCTGAAGGGCGCCTTCTTTGTGACGCGGCCCGCGTGGACGGTCATGCGCGAGCAACGCTACGGTCGGATACTCAACACCTGTTCGGCCGCCGGAATCCTTGGCGCCGAACGCATGAGCAACTATGGCGCGGCCAAAACCGGGTTGATCGGTCTCACCCGCGTGCTCGCCGCCGAAGGAGCCGACCACAACATAAAGGCCAATGCCATCGCTCCGATCGCGTACACCCGGATGCTGGCGCATTCCGTGGACGGTGCCGGCCAATCGGCCGACGAAGCGGCGCGAGCGGTGTTGGATGACCTTGTGGGCCAATATCTTCAGAAGCTGGACCCGGCGCTAGTAGCTCCGGTCGCGGCCTTCCTGGTGCACCGGGAGTGTCCGGTTTCCGGGGAGATCTACACGGTTGGCGCGGGGCACGTTGCGCGCTTCTTCGTCGGCAGGACACAGGGTTTCTATCGTCGGGGGTTGTCCGTCGAAGACGTGCGGGATCACCTCGACGAGATTCGCGACGAAGCCGGCTATACCGTGCCCCGCGGACCCGCCGACGAGATGACCGAGCTTTTCGCAACCGTCATCGGCCGACCCGGGTAACGGTCAGCCGGTCCTGCGGAAGCTGCGCCAGACCATGAAGCCGATGGCCACGGCGACGCCCAGCACGAGCGCGCACAGCAAGGTCTGGAAAGTAGCGATCGCCAACCAGTTGGGGTCGTACGAGCCTGTGGCGCCGACGCATTGAAAGCTCATGTTGTACGCCAACTGATCCCCGCTGTCGCACACAAAGGGGCTCATCCACAGGGCGCTCGCCGGCATCGTTGCGGTCAACGCCGCGGCGGCGCCGATGCAGAGGCCGAGGGCTCCGACGATCGCGCCGATCCGATCGCCCCAACCGCGCGTGCCCCGCGGCCGTCGGCGGCTACGCGTGGCCTGGCGCTTCGAGCCGTCCTGGCCGGTAAAGCCGGGTGCCGGTCGGATGCCGGACCCAAAACCGGCCGGCGCGCCGTAGTCCGGTGCGGCACCTTGCCCGGAATACACGACCGAGTGCCCCACCTTGATGGTCGCCTTGCCGTGCTTGAAGATGTTGTCAATCTGTTCCGGCGACAGACCCGCCTGTGCCGCGGCGCGCATGAATGCCTCCCGATGCTGCGCCATCTCGGGTTCGGAAGGCCCGCCGGGGCTCGCGGGTCCACCGGACCGCAAACTTTCCCACAGGCCTTCCGCGTACTGGCGGGCGCGATCCTCGCCGCCCCGCCCAGCCGCCGCTTGTGCGTCGGGGAAGTGGGGCGCCTGCCAGCCGGCTTGAGCCTGGCGAGCCGCCTTGGCCTCGGCCAGTTGACGTTCCAGCTCGGCGATGCGTTTCTGTTCGGCAAGCTGCCGCTCCAGCTCAGCGATGCGATCTTCGGGATCGTCGGAGTCCATCGGCAAATGGTCCCACGCCCGGACCCGCGGGGTGCAGCAAATTGCGCAGGTTCAGCAGCCGAACGCGGTCCCGACGCCGTCCGGCGGCGGCACCGACTTCAGGCAGCCGAACGGTTGGATGCCGGCGGCGGCGAATCGCACCGCAGACTGGTGGGCGTAGTTCACGCAGAACAGGCCCGCTTGATCTGCGCGGCACCGGTAGTCACCGAACGACAGCGAATCCCCGTTCGCCAGCTCGGGTCCATTGCCGTTGAGGAACGGGCCGGGATCTCCGCGCGACGACCCGACCTGCAGGTTCATTCCGTCGAAGTCGACCCAGCCGCCCTTCCATTCGCCGTAGGCCGTGTCGGGACGGGGCGGGGGACTGGTCAGGTCCACCAGGCACGCCAGCGCACCGCCCGTGTGCTTGGAATCGGTCATGCAGGAAACTTTGCCCGCCTGGTTAGTCACCGCGATGTCGTCACCGAGGGGCGTGGTGATGCCCTCGCGCGTCGCACTGTGATAGCGGCCCGGGTCGGCGGGGTGACCTGCTTCGATCCAAGCGATGACGTCGGAGATCGCGGCGCCCGCGGCCGGTGCGGTGGATGGCGCCGGAGGTTTGCCGCCCGCCTGTCCGGTCGTCGTCGGGGCGGCCCCCGCGGACGTCGGGGTGGTTTGTGGCTGCCCCGAGTTGCCGCCGACCGTGTGGGAGCATCCGGCAACCAGCAATGGCACTGCAACCAGCGCGGCGATCCGCATGCCGTCAGGCTATCCGCCATGCCCCGGGATTCGGCGGCTACCCGCGCACTTGGATCGCTCAGGGCCGTAGATGTCGGCTACCGTCACTGGTATGCATGAGCGCACCACTCGCGCCCACACGACCGCCGGCACCGTCGAAGGTTTCACTCGCGACGGCGTAAACCGTTGGCGATCCATCCCGTACGCCCGGCCGCCGGTGGGACGCCTGCGGTTCCGGGCGCCGCAGCCGGCGCTGCCGTGGTCGGGTGTGCGGCACTGCCACGGCTTCACCAACTGCGCACCCCAGCAGCGTCGCTACACCATGCTCGGCGTGGGCCGCTACCAGCCGATGAGCGAGGACTGCCTCACCCTCAACGTCGTCACGCCCGAAACCGCGCACGCCGAACCGCTGCCCGTGATGGTGTTCATCCACGGCGGCGGGTACTTCATGGGCAGCTCGGCAACCCCGCTCTACGACGGTGCCGCGCTGGCGCGCCGCGGTTGCGTGTACGTATCGGTCAACTATCGGCTGGGCGCGCTGGGATGTTTGGATTTGTCTTCGCTGTCGACACCGGAGATCACCATCGACAGCAACCTGTACCTGCGTGATCTGGTCCTGGCGTTGCAGTGGGTCCGCGACAATATCGCCGAATTCGGCGGCGACCCAGGCAATGTCACCATCTTCGGCGAGAGCGCGGGCGCGTGCATCACCGCCACGTTGTTGGCGGTGCCCGCAGCCGAAGGGCTGTTCGCCCAGGCGATCTCGGAAAGCCCCGCGTCGGGCCTGGTGCGGTCCAAAGAGATTGCCGCCGAGTTCGCGACCCGTTACGCCAACCTGCTCGGTGCGCGCAAGCAGGACGCCGCCACCGCGCTGATGCAGGCGTCCCCGGCCCAACTGGTGGAGACGCAAAACCGGCTGATCGAGCAGGGCATGCACAGCAGGCTGGGCGCCTTCCCGATTGGCCCCGTCATCGGCGACGACTATCTGCCCGTCGACCCCATCGAGGCGATGCGCTGCGGTAAGGCGCATCCCGTGCCGCTCATCGTGGGTACCAACGCCGAAGAGGGACGCTTGTTCACCCGCGTCCTGGCAATGCTGCCGACCAACGAATCGATGGTCGAGGAGCTGCTGGCCGACGCGGAACCTGCCACCCGCGAACGCATTACCGCCGCCTACCCGGACTACCCGGGGCGGGAGGCGTGCATCCAGCTCGGCGGCGACTTCGCGTTCGGCTCGGCGGCCTGGCAGATCGCCGAGGCCCACGGCAGCCACGCGCCCACCTACCTCTACCGGTACGACTACGCCCCGCGCACGCTGCGCTGGTCTGGTTTCGGTGCCACGCACGCCACCGAGTTGCTCGCGGTCTTCGACATCTATCGCACCAGGTTCGGCGCGCTGCTGACCGCCGCCGCCGACCAGCGCGCCGCGGTGCGGGTCAGTAAACAGGTGCAACGGCGCTGGCGGTCCTTCAGCCGCACCGGGTCGCCGGGCGACGACTGGCCCGCCTACACGCCACCCGACCGTGCCGTGATGGTCTTCGATCGCAAGAGCCGCGTCGAGTTCGATCCGCACCCGCACCGTCGGATGGCATGGGATGGCTTCTCACTGGCGCGTTGACCTGGCACGCTGACCCACATGCACGCCGACACCGAGCAAGTCATCGAACGACCCGGTGACCTCACGGCCGCCTGGTTGGCCGCCGCGATCGGCACCGGGCCCGTTGCCGATTTCGTGGTAGAGCGCATCGGCACCGGTCAGATGAGCGAGTGCTACCGAATCCGGCTCAACTACGCCGATGGCGACGCCGACGGGCCGGAGTCGGTGGTGCTCAAGGTCGCGGCCACCGATCCCGTGAGCCGACAGACGGGGTTAGCCCTGGGTCTCTACGAGCGCGAGGTCCGCTTTTACGGCGACATCGCTCCAGGCCTGGCCGGGCCGATCGCGCAGTGCTACCACGCCGCGGTAGACACCTCGACAGGTGTGTTCGATCTGCTGCTCGGCGATGCGGGGCCCGCGGTCGTCGGCGACGAAATCGCAGGCGCCACAACCGAACAGGCCCGCCTCGGTGTCGTCGAGTTGGGACGGCTGCAGGGCCCGCTGCTCGGGGACGCCTCGCTCGCCCAAGCGCCGTGGCTCAACCGCGAGACGCCGCTCAACCAGGCGATGATCGCCTCGCTTTACGCGGGTTTCATTGACCGGTACGGCGACCGGGTCGCGCCGGAGCACCGCACGGTGTGCGAACGCCTCGTCGCCGCATTCGACGGCTACGTGACCGCCGAGTCGGCGCCGGGCCGAATCCAGGGCCTGGTGCACGGCGACTACCGGTTGGACAACATGTTGTTCGGTACCGCCGAAGCAGACCGCGCGCTGACCGTGGTCGATTGGCAAACCGTTTCCTGGGGACCGGCGCTGACCGATCTGTCGTACTTCCTCGGCTGCGCGCTGCGGACGCAGGATCGTCGGGAGCATTACCACGCATTGCTGCGGGCTTACCATGAGGCGCTGGGGCCAGAGGCGGCCATCGGCCTCGCGGAGGTCGGCGAGGGTGTGCGCCGCCAGAGCTTTTTCGGCGTGATGATGGCGATCGTCTCGTCAGTGTTGGTGGAGCGCACGAAGCGCGGCGACCGGATGTTCATGACGATGCTGCAACGGAACTGCGATCACGTGCTGGATACCGACGCGCTGGCGACGCTGCCCGCTGCTGAGACGCCCGAACCGCTACGACCGGCGGAGGACGACGAACTCGCGCACGCCCCGACCGCCGAACCGTTGTGGAGTGAGAGCTGGTATGCCGACTTCGTCGATGCGGCACAGGGATTGGGCGGCTGGTTTCGCATCGGTCTGATAGCGAACCAGCAGACCGCATTGGTTCACGCGCTGCTGTGCGGGCCCGACCTGCCGACGGTGGCCGTCGACGCGCAAGTCCCGCTGGCGGCGGACCCGTGGCTGTTGCGCACCGACGCCTTCGAGGTGGGTCACTCCGCAACGGCCCCGCTGCAGACCTACCGCGTCGACGTGCGTGCGCGGGGCCAGGCTTACCCGGACCCGTCGGCTCTGTTGCGCGGCGAACCGGGAACTCCCGTCGAGATGACGTTGAATTTGGTGTGGACCACCGACGGCACCCCGTATAAGTACCGCCTGACAACGCGTTACGAGATCCCATGCAGCGTCTCGGGCACTGTCACCGTCAACGACGCCAGCTACCGTCTGGATTCGGTTCCCGGTCAGCGTGACCACTCGTGGGGCGTGCGCGACTGGTGGAGCATGGACTGGATATGGAGCGCGCTGCACCTTGACGACGGCACCCATCTGCACGGGGTGAACATTCGCATTCCCGGCGCACCGACATTCAGCATCGGCTACAACCAGGGAAGAGACGGGAACGTCACCGAGCTGGATACCGTCGACTCGCGGGAAGCCTTCGGCACCAACGGATTACCGCTAAACGCAACCCTGATTCTCAATCCCGGCGAGATCACTGCGAACGTCGACGTGCGCGGCCAGGCCCCGGTGCTCCTGACGGCCGCCGACGGACGGGTGAGCCAGTTCCCACGAGCCTGGGCGACGGTCAGCACGGCCGACGGCCGCAACGGTGTTGGTTGGGTCGAATGGAACCGCAACCTCGCCGAGTAGACGGTGGGCCCTCACCGGTCGTGGTGATGGGCGTCTCCGGATCGGGCAAGTCCACGGTGGGGGTCGCACTCGCACAACGGTTGCGAGTGCCCTTCGTGGACGCCGACGCCCTGCACCCCCCGGCCAACATCGCCAAGATGACCGCCGGTGAACCGCTCGACGACGGCGATCGCTATCCGTGGCTGGAGAAGGTCGGCGAATGGTTGGCCGGCCACCGCGACGGCGGCGTGGTGAGTTGTTCGGCGCTCAAACGCAGATACCGCGACCAGCTCCGGGCGCACTGCCCGGGTGTCGAATTTTTGTGCCTCAGCGGTTCGCCGGAACTCATCGCCGCCCGGCTGGCCGCCAGGCCCGGGCATTTCATGCCCGCAGCGTTGCTGCAATCGCAACTTGACGCTTTGGAACCTCTCGGCGCCGACGAGGGCGGTGTCACCGTGGACGCCGGCCGCGACATCGATGCGATCATGGACGCCTTCGTGGCCGGGTCGGCGGCGCGACTGCACCCGGGCACCTGAGCCACCCCCGCGAGCCAGGGCCGTTGGGCCTTGGACTCGCAGGCGAAGCCGCCGTTGTTGTTCCGGCCGTCCTACGAATGGGGTGGCGCGTAGTAGTGAGCCCGTCAGCAGCGTAGGGTGGTGGGCGCGGTTGGGAGACGCTAAAAACACCCCCCGGGTGTAGCGCGGATAGATAGCTGGACGGCACCAGATTTCAAGCCTGGCTAGACGAAAAGTCCGAGCGTCTCAGTAAATCCCTGCCACAGGAAGAAATCATGCCCACCTTTGAGGCGCAGCTCCGCCAGGACTTGCGCGACTACGCCGTCGAGTTACGGCAACTTGCCTACAGCCTGCCCGAAGGTGTGGGCGAGCACGATCTGCTTCGATTGTCTGGTCGGATGCGCTCTACTGCCGATCAAGCTGATCATGGCTGATCGCGTCATGAGGGGCAGTCGCCTCGGATCCGTGAGCTATGAGACAGACCGCAACCACGACCTAGCGCCCCGTCAGATCGCGCGGTATCGGACCGAGAACGGCGAGGAGTTCGAGGTCCCCTTCGCCGACGACGCTGCGATCCCCGGCGCCTGGCAGTGCCGCAACGGCATGGAGGGCACCCTGATCGAGGGTGGTGACCCGGTCGAACCCAAGAAGGTCAAGGTGCCGCGCACACCCTGGGACATGCTGCGGGAGCGCCGCTCGATCGAGGAACTCGACGAACTGCTCAAGGAGCGCCTCGAGATCATCAAGTCAAGCCGACGCGGTGGCTAGCGTAGCTTTGGGTGTTTCCAACTAGGGATTGACCAGCCACCTGCTTCTGCGGGGCCGTCTCTAGCGTCTCGGCGTCAAAACGATGACGGGGATCGGGCGGGACGTCCGAGTCTGGTAGTTCTTGTAGCGGTTCGAGTTGTTCTGGTTGACGATCTCCCACAGTCGGACGTACGTCGCGTTATCCGGTAGCACCGGCTCCGCGGTGACCGGCAGACGTTTCGGCCCTATGTTGATTTCAACCTGCGGGTTGGCCTTCACGTTGTGATACCAGCCCGGTGCCCGTGGATCCCCACCTTTGGATGCGACGACCAGGTAGTTGTCGCCATCTCGCGCATAGGTGAGTGACGTTGTGCGCTGTTGGCCGGTCTTCGCCCCGACGGTATGCAGCAGCAGGCTCGGCGGAGCGCCGGGTACGCGGTGCCCGATCCGACCATTCGTGCGCTTGTAGATCCTGTCGTGGAGGTTCAACAGCGGCATTCCGACCCGTTGCTCGAACCACAGTGCGACGTCCATGTCGTCAGTCTGGTTGATCCTCATCGAGTCCCGCTAGCACTATGCTGCTGGATCTGGAAAAAAATTTGGTTGCTCTTGTTGGCAGGAATGCTTATCTAGCCATGTACGCAATCGTGGTTGGGCTCACCGTGGCTTTGCATCTCGCCTTCATCGCTTACGTCGTCTTCGGCGGTTTCGTCGCGCTGCGCTGGCGCCGCACGATGTGGCTGCACGCGCCGACGGTGATCTGGGGGATTGCCATCGCGACAAACCAGGTCGACTGCCCCCTGACGTGGGTGGAGCGCTGGGCTCGCCGACACGCCGGAATGGCCCCGCTGCCGCCCGACGGATTCATCGCCCACTACCTCACGGGCACCGTCTATCCCGTCGGTTGGCTGGCGGGTGTCCAGCTCGCCTCGTTCGCGCTCGTCGCGGCGTCATGGGCGGTGTACTTGCGGCGCGACATCGGCCGGCGCCGACACGTTCGCGCGACTACCAGGGGCGCCTGCGACGACCGGTCTTGACCTCGTCGCCGATTCGATCCCGGGCGGCGTCGGCCCACCTTTCGCCGCTTTCGCGCGCCCTTTTTGCCAGTGGCGCACTCTTTTCGGCGGCGGTGGTGGCCAGTTCGCGCCCGCGTTCGGCGCCGACCTGCAGGCCATGCGCGATCCTGTCGCCGAGTTCGTCAAACGCGTCATCGGATCCAGGCAGGGCCGAGGACACGCGCTCCGAGAGCCGCTCCGCCGCCCGGCGGCCACGCCATCCCAGTGACGGCTTGCCGGCCGTATCGGCGGACGCGATCATCAGTCCGCCCAGCAGGCTGAGGTCGGTCAGGAAATCCTTGCGCTTCTCGCCTTTGAGTTGCGGGTCGCTCTCGCTCCAGAACATGTGCGCGCCGAGGTTGGCCGGCAGCACCGTCAGGGCGAGAGCTGCCGAAGCCACACGAGGCGCTTTGCCGCTGGCGAGTAACAACCCGCCGCCGATTTGAACGGCCGCGTTGATTTGCGCGAATTTCTGAGGGTCGCTGGGTATGGCGCTGCCAACCGGATCCGGCAATGCCCGAAGTCCGTCCAGTGTGGGTGCTGCGGCTTCCGCCGCCGGCTTCGGATTGAGCAGTGAGTCGACTCCCTGGCCGATGAACACCGCCGACAACAGGGGCCGCGCGATTCTGCGGATCAACATGGCAGATGGGTACCCGGCGGGTGGGCAAACAAACCGACGGGCCCGTCGCCGCAGCTACCGGCCGAAGCGTTGGCCCGGCGGCGATATGGTGGAGCGCGTGCGAGCGTTGATCATCGTCGACGTCCAAAACGACTTCTGCGCGGGAGGTTCGCTGGCGGTAACCGGCGGCGCTGCGTTGGCCCCCGCCATCAACGACTATCTGGCCGGCGAGCCGGGATATCGGCACATCGTGGCGACCAAGGACTTCCACGTCGACCCTGGTGACCATTTCTCCGACCACCCGGACTATTCGTCGTCCTGGCCGCCGCACTGCATCGCGGGAAGCTCCGGCGCGGATTTTCATCCCGACCTCGACACCAGCCGGATCGAGGCGGTATTTCACAAGGGCGCCCACGCCGCGGCGTACAGCGGCTTCGAGGGCCTCGACGAGAAGGACGGGACCCCGCTGCTCGAGTGGTTGCGGCGGCGAGGTGTCGACGAGGTCGACATAGTCGGTATCGCCACCGACCACTGCGTCATGCGGACCGCCGAGGACGCGGCGCGAGCCGGCTTGACCACCCGGGTGCTGGTTGACCTGACGGCCGCCGTGGCGGCGGATTCAGCGGCAAAAGCGCTGAGGGAGATGCGAACCGCGGGCATCGAGTTGGTCGAGGCGTCCTGATGGTGGCGCCGCTGGATCGGGAGCACCTGCTGGCCGCAGTGGAGCGGTCGCCGCAGGCGTTTACCGTCCACGACCGCGACGGCTGGGTGGGTGCCTTCACCGTTGACGCCCGGGTTGAAGATCCTGTTGGCTCGCAGCCGCACGTGGGATACGGGCAGATTTATCGCTTTTACGACACTTTCATCGGTCCGCGCGACATCAAGTTCCATCGTGACCTCGATATCGTGTTCGGCACCACAGTTCTGCGCGACCTCGAGCTCGAAGTGTCGATGGGACCGGGCGTGACGATGTACATTCCCGCGTTCCTGCGCTATGACCTCCGAGAAGCCAATGGGCAGTGGCGGATTGCCGAATTGCGGGCCTATTGGGAGTTACCGGCAATGATCCTGCAGTTCCTGCGAACCGGGTCGCGAGCCGTGTCCCCCGCGCTGCGGCTGTCGCGCGGCCTGATAGCCAATCAGGGATTGCGGGGGACCGCGGGCTTCATGACCGGCGTTCGGCGGGTAGGTGCGCGGCACAAAAAGCTGGTGGGGACGTTCGTCGACGCGCTCGCGCGGGGACGACAAGTCCACCGCCTCACGCACGTTATCATCAACCGCTCCAATAACTTTGGGTGACGCCGACCCGCTCGACATCGCCGAACTCGTCGAGCAACTCAGCGGGGCCCGCTGGACCAAGATGAACAGCGCGGGATCCACGGTCACGGTTTCGCTCAACTCGGCCCACGGGCGCGGGATCATGTTCGCCGATATGGCGTGGCGGGGCCACGCGATCAACCGGCTCCGGTACTTTCCCGCCTGATCGCGGTGTGCGGTCAATGCACGACCATCAGCGCCAGCGTCGCCGCCGACAGGCACAAGTAGCCGCGCGGAAACGCGATGTTGTAGAGGATGTGGGCCATCGGGTACCAAGGACATCGGACACAGTCGGCGGAGCGGCCCGCTTCGGGCAAGATCGGATGCACCATGCTCGATAAGCCGTTCGGACGGCGCGGCCTGCTGCGGGGCGCCGGTGCGCTCACCGCGGCGTCGCTGGCACCCTGGGCCGCCGCCGGCTGCGCTCCCGACGACGACGCGTTGACATTCTTCTTCGCCGCCAATCCGGACGAGTTCGATGCCCGGATGCGCGTCGTCGACGAGTTCCAGCGCCGCCATCCCGACATCAAGGTTCGGCCGGTGTTGTCCGGGCCCGGCGTCATGCAGCAGCTATCGACGTTTTGTGCCGGCGGCAGGTGTCCGGATGTGTTGATGGCCTGGGAGTTGACCTACGCCGAACTGGCCGCTCGCGGGGTGCTGCTGGACCTCAACACCATGCTGGCTCGCGATCGGACTTTCGCAACGGAGCTGAAGTCGGACAGCATCGGTGCGCTGTATGACACCTTCGCGTTCAACGGAGGCCAGTACGCACTTCCGGAGCAATGGTCCGGAAACTACCTCGTCTATAACAAACGGCTTTTCGCCGAGGCCGGGGCGCCGGCGCCGCCCAAGACATGGGAACAGCCGTGGAGTTTTGCCGAGTTCCTGGATGCGGCCACGGCTCTCACCAGGCGGGATGGATCTGGACGAGCCGCGCAGTGGGGTTTCGTCAACATGTGGTTTTCGTACTATTCGGCCGGGCTGTTCGCCATGAACAATGGCGTACCGTGGTCCACCCCGTTAAAGAACCCGGCCCACTTCAATTTCGACAACGACGCGTTCATCGAGGCGGTGCAGTTCTACGCGGACCTGGCCAACAAGTACAAGGTGGCGCCCGACGCATCCGAGGTTCAGTCGATGTCCACGCCTGACCTGTTCGCGGCGGGCAAAGCGGCGATCGGTCTGGTCGGCCACTGGCGTCACCAGACGTTCATTCGAGCCGACGGCCTGGATTTCGACGTCGCCCCGCTGCCGGTAGGGCCACGCCGGCAGGGGCAGCCTGCCTGCTCCAATATCGGCTCCACCGGGCTGGCTATCTCGGTAAGCAGTCAACGTAAGGAGCAGGCATGGGAATTCGTGAAATTCGCGACCGGGCCGGTCGGGCAGGAGTTGGTCGCTGAATCCAGCCTTTTCGTGCCGGTGCTGCGCTCCGCGCTCGACTCGACCGGATTCGCCAAGGCGCACCAACACGTCGGCAACCTCGCCGTGCTCACTCAGGGACCGGCGTCTTCAGAGGGGCTGCCGGTCACGCCCGCGTGGGAAAAGATCGTCGCCCTGATGGACCGCAACTTCGGACCTGTTTTGCGCGGATCGCGGCCGGCAACAGCGCTGGCCGGGCTGTCGCAAGCCCTCGACGAGGTACTGCGCAACTCATGACGTCGGTCGACACAACGGCACCGCCCGCGGGCGCTACCGCCAAGGGCCCCGGTCCTTCGCGACGACGCGCGTGGGCCGGTCGCTTGTTCGTCGCGCCGAACCTGGCGGCGGTTGCGGTATTCATGCTGTTTCCACTCGGATTCTCGCTCTACATGAGCTTTCAGCGGTGGGACGTATTCAGACCGCCAAAGTTCGTGGGCCTGAAGAACTTCGAAGAACTCTTCACGTCTGACCCGCTATTTCTCATCGCGATCCGCAACACCGCGGTCTTCACTCTCGGCACGGTGGTGCCGACCATCCTCATCAGCCTCGTCGTGGCCGCCGTGCTGAATCGGAAAGTCAAGGGTATCGGCGTTTTTCGCACGATCGTCTTTCTGCCACTGGCCATTTCGTCGGTGGTGATGGCGGTGGTGTGGCAGTTCGTCTTCAATACCGACAATGGGCTGCTCAATATCATGCTCGGCTGGCTCGGGATCGGCCCCGTCCCATGGTTGGTGGAACCCAGATGGGCCATGGTTTCGCTGTGCGTCGTCAGTGTGTGGAGAAGCGTGCCGTTCGCCACCGTCATCTTGCTGGCGGCGATGCAAGGGGTTCCGGAAACCGTTTACGAGGCGGCGAGAATCGATGGCGCGGGCGAGATACGGCAGTTCCTGTTCATCACGGTGCCGCTGATCCGCGGGGCGATGTCGTTCGTGGGGGTGATTTCGATCATCCACGCGTTCCAGGCGTTTGACATGGTCTATGTCCTCAATGGCGCGAACGGCGGTCCGGAAACCGGGACCTACGTGCTGGGCATCATGCTATTCCAGCACGCCTTCTCGTTCCTGGAATTCGGCTATGCGTCGGCGCTGGCATGGGTGATGTTCGCGATCTTGCTGGTGGTGACCGTGCTGCAGTTGCGGATCACCCGGCAACGGTCTTGGGAGGCTTCCCGTGGCCTTAAGTGAGCGCGTGTTCAAGCGCAGCGTTTTTCGCGCCGTTCTGGTGTATACCGCGTTGGTCGCCATCGCATGGTGCTGGCTCTTTCCGATCGCCTGGGCGGTGTCTGGGTCACTGAAAAGGGAAGGCGAAATCAGCGAGCCGAGTCTGCTACCGGCGCACCCGCGGTGGTCGAACTACACCGAGGTGTTCTCGTTGATGCCGTTCTGGCGAATGTTTTTCAACACCGTCCTGTACGCCGGATGCGTCACGGCCGGGCAGGTCTTTTTCTGCTCGCTGGCCGGATATGCCTTTGCACGATTGCAATTTCGCGGGCGCGACACGTTGTTTGTGTTGTATCTGGGCACGTTGATGGTGCCGCTGACCGTGACGGTGATCCCGCAGTTCATTCTGATGCGGACGGTGGGTTGGGTCGACACGCCGTGGGCGATGATCGTGCCGGGCCTGTTCGGTAGCGCGTTCGGCACCTATCTGATGCGCCAGTTCTTCCAAACGCTCCCAATCGATCTCGAGGAAGCCGCAATTCTGGACGGTTGCTCGCCGTGGCAGATCTACTGGCGGATCCTGTTGCCGCATGCGCGGCCCGCAGTGATGGTGCTTGCCGTCCTCACCTGGGTTAACGTGTGGAACGATTTTCTGTGGCCGCTGCTGATGATTCAGCGCAACAGCCTGGCCACGTTGACTCTCGGCCTGGTCCGGCTGCGCGGGGAGTACGTCGCCCGCTGGCCGATAATCATGGCGACCTCGATCCTGATCATGCTGCCGCTGGTCCTCATCTATGCGATCGCGCAGCGCTCCTTTGTCCGCGGTATCGCCGTCACCGGGCTCAGCGGGTAGTCATGGCATCGGTGAGTTTCGAGCGGGCCACGCGGCAGTATCCGGGCACGGATCGACCGGCCTTGGATCGCCTCGACCTGGTCGTCGACGACGGCGAGTTCGTCGTTCTGGTTGGACCATCCGGGTGCGGCAAGACGACCTCGCTGCGGATGGTGGCCGGGCTGGAAGCGCTGGACTCCGGGCGTATCCGGATCGGCGACCGCGACGTCACCAACGTCGATCCCAAGGATCGTGACGTGGCGATGGTCTTTCAAAACTATGCCCTCTACCCGCACATGTCGGTGGCGCAGAACATGGGCTTCGCCTTGAAGATCGCCAAAATCCCGAAGGCCGAGATCCGCGACCGGGTGCTGGCCGCGGCGAAACTGCTTGACCTGCAACCCTATCTCGATCGCAAACCCAAAGACCTTTCCGGCGGGCAGCGCCAACGGGTGGCGATGGGGCGTGCCATCGTGCGCCGCCCGCAGGTCTTTTTGATGGACGAGCCGCTATCGAATCTCGACGCCAAGCTGCGGGTGCAAACCCGTAACGAGATCGCGGCTTTGCAACGGCGACTCGGCACCACCACCGTTTACGTCACCCACGACCAGGTCGAGGCGATGACCATGGGCGATCGCGTCGCCGTGTTGTGCGACGGTGTCTTGCAACAGTTCGCGACGCCGCGTGAGCTCTACCGCAATCCCGGCAACATGTTCGTCGCGGGATTCATCGGGTCCCCGGCGATGAACCTGTTCACCCTTCCGATCGTGGATTCATCGGTTTCGCTGGGGGATTGGCCGATCCAGCTCCCACGTGAGATCGCCGGTGCCGCAAGCGAGGTCGTCGTCGGGGTCCGTCCCGAGCATTTCGAGCTGGGCGGCCTCGGCGTCGAAATGGAAGTCGACGTGGTCGAGGAGCTCGGGGCGGACGCCTACCTGTATGGCCGAATCACGGACGCCGGCATGGTGATCGCTCAGCCCGTCGTTGCGCGCGCCGACGGGCGTCACGTGCCGGAAAAGGGCAGCCGCGTGCGCCTGCACCCCGAACCCGGGCACCTGCATTTCTTCGGCATCGACGGCCACCGGATCTCAGTTTGATGTTCGCGCAGGGTCATCCACCAGCCGGTCAACGACGCCGGCTAAGCAGGAAAAACCCGGGGCCGCAGCCAGGTCGGCCGCAATGAGCCGGCTGGATTGCCGGTACCGCGGCTGATTCAGCACGGCGAGAATGTCGCGGCGCAGGGCACGCGGTGTTGGTCGTTCACTTCTGATGCGCCGCCCGACGCCGGACCACGCGACGCGGGCGCCGACCTCGGGCTTGTCTTCCTTGCCGCCGGTGGCGACGATCGGCACGCCGTAGCGTAAGGCGTACTGGACCCCGCCGTAGCCGCCGTTGGTCACGTACACCGCAGTGCGAGGGAGCAATTCGTCGTACGGCAAGAACGTCGCGGCACGGGCGTTCGCCGGCAGCGGGGGCAGCGTGTCCAGCGGGCGACCGCCCGTCGAGACCACGACCAGGACATCGTCGTGCGGCAAGCGCGCGCAGCGTCGGCGCGATGGCTTGCTCGTAGTCGGTGTTGGCGACGCGTGCCCTGGGTGACGTGGATGACGGGCCGGGTTCCGTCCAGATCGGCCCACCACTCCGGTAGCGGAGCCCGCGAGCCGGTGGCGCACAGCGGCCCGGCGAAGTGAAGGTTCGCGGGTGCATCGGACCGAGGGTATTCGAACGAGGGCACGGTGAACTGCACGAATGCGTCGGCGCGGCGAGTGCCAATTCACAAACGTGCACGGCATGTCTTTGCCGTGCACCTGCCGGTGAAGTTCATTGATAATTCGGTTGCCTTGCCGCAGGATTCGACGTTGCAGAAAACCCAGCGCAAAGTTGCGCTGACGGTTCAGAAAGCGGGCCGGCAGCAGCCCGAGACCGAAGGGGGCGGTGTCGCGGCTCTCGATGCAGAGCGGAATGATGCCACAGATGACGACCGCCGGACGCGCGGCGCGCTGATGGGTGAGCAAGAACTTCGCTCCAAGAAAGCCGGGCTCGGCGAGCACGACGTCGGCGGGTTGCGCCGCAATCGTGGCGATGATCGCGTCATATTGCGCCTTGGCGGGTCGGGCAAAGAAGTTTTCGATGTCGAAGCCGACCGCCTTGATGCCCTTCAACCGGGCGCGCTCCGGAAAAGCCTCGAAGAGGTTGCGGTCGTCGAAGTCGGCCTCCGGGGGCAGCGGCACATGGGACGCACCCGTGGCGGCGATGCTGTCGGCGAACCGTGAGCCCGTGACGAATCGAACGTCGTCGCCGCGCTTGACGAAGTTCGCGGCGATGGTCAGCAACGGCGTCACATGTCCGTGTACCGGGATGCTGGCGATGATGATGGATGACATTGGCACCACCCTCGTCCTTGCTTCGGCTACGGTCTGGTAGTATTCATTACTGTGTCACCCAAGTCAATATCATCGCCCCGGGTGTATCGGTCCGAGCTTCGTCGGCAGCAGGCGGAGGCGACGCGGTCGCGGGTCGTTGCCGCCGCGGCGGAGCTGTTTACCACCGACGGTTACGCGCGCACGACCCTCGCGAAAATCGCCGCGGCGGCCGGTGTATCGGCCGAGACCGTTCAGGCACAGGGGCCGAAGGCCGCCCTGCTGATCGCCGCCACCGAGTACGCCGGTGTGGGTGTGAGTGGCGAGGAAAGCATCTTCAATCTCGATAGCGGCCGCCAACTGCTGGCCAGTGATGACCGCGAGGAGTCGCTGGATCTTGTGGTCGCTTTCGCAACGGAAATTCACGAACGGAGCGCGCACCTGGCCCTGGCGCTCATCGGCGGTGCCGGTACCGAGCCCGAGTTGGATCGGCATCTCAACGACCTCATCGCGAGCATCAACCTGCAGATCCGACGAGCGCTCGACGTCTTCGGCGACCGCGGATGGCTTCGCGTCGACGTTCCGTTCGACGAAATCGTCGAAACGGCCGCGGTGCTCTGCAGCGTCGACACGTATCTGCGGATCACCCACCGCGACGGATGGAGCGTGGAAGCCTACCGGGGATGGCTCCGCGCATGCTGGCCGAAACCGTTTTTATTTCGCCACAAGCGACTTGACGATCGACCGAGTCATCCGGTCATGCGGCGCTTTTCGCACGCGCATCCGATCGCCGCGAGGCGACGTTGGACGCGCGCGATGTCATCCGGTAAGGGCATTTCGTCGGTGACGCGGGTGATCGCCACCCCGACGTCGGTCGTACTGATCGGCCGACGCCTTTGCATAACGAGCTGGCTTGTGATGGCGGTGATTTCGTCGCTGGAGGCGCGCCGGCGCGACAGTGCCGCAAGCGGCACGTAACCGGTGGTCGGCATGCCGTTGGGGTAGCCCGCCCTCACGAAAGCGACAATGCTCGACACCCAATGGGACAGGTCCATACGTCCACCTCGCTAACCGCCAGATATTGAGCATCAGCGGCACCTAGCAAGATAGCAGCGGCAAAGGCATCTGCCCGGTAACACCACGGTTACTTACGCGGTTTTTTGGAATTCCTGGGCAACCGCCCAAATTCGGACACGGTTCAGGTCGCCGATCGTGTTGGCTGCAACAATGACGACCGAACATCCGGGCGCGATGATTGTCTCGCCAAGACCGATGCCGACAGCCAAAGGGTGCTCATGACAAGCGCGTGTATCAGCAAAAGGGTGCCCGGATGATCCCTTACTCCGACGGAATTCCGGCCCGCCGATTCCCGGTCGTCAACACCGCGCTCATCGTGGCCAATTTCGCGGTTTGGCTTTTCTACGAACTGCTGAACGGCGATGAGGCGGTTAACCGAGCGTCGTTCTATCCGTGCAACGTCGACAATGCCTGCCACATAGGCGTTCCCTGGGGAGTCGGCTGGATTACGGCCATGTTCATGCATGCCAGCTGGGATCACATCCTGGGCAACATGCTGTTTCTGGTGATCTTCGGCAAGAACGTCGAGGACGCATTCGGGCGGGTCGGTTATCTGCTCTTGTACTTCGCCGGGGGATTCGTCGCCACTATGACCCAGACCGCGATGACCTTGATCTTCGGGTCGGCGTCCGATGCGCAGGTGCCGACCCTGGGCGCCAGCGGCGCGATCGCCGCCGTGCTGGGCGCGTATCTGGTGCTCTATCCCAACTCACGCATCAGCACGTTCCTGCTGTGGTTCCCGATCGGTATCCCGGCATGGGTGTTCCTGGGCGGCTGGTTCCTGTACCAGTTCTTCGAAAGCAACTACTCGCTCGTGCACGGGAACAGCGGTGGCAGCGGCATCGCCTTCTTCGCCCACGTCGGCGGATTCGTCTTCGGTTATCTCGTGGCGAGAGTGCTGGTCGGTACCGACCGAATTGCGGCACAGCAGACCTGATCGGGCTCGCGTGGCCCGAAAATCGCGCCGCGGGGTTAGGGTAGGCTAAGTCGACGGGGTCCCGATGCGCGGGACAGGAATCGGCTGCATGCAGGGCGTATTCGGCGTTTTCATCGGCACGTTCCTCATTGGCCTGCGTGAGGGCCTGGAGGCGACGCTCATCGTGAGCATCGTCGGTGCCTTTCTGAAGCGAAACAGCCAGACCATGCGTCCGATGTTTGCCGGCGTCGCCGTGGCGGTGCTGCTCAGCGTGGTGACCGGCGTCGGACTGGATCTGCTCTCGGCGACCCTCCCGCAGGCGGCGCAAGAGATGATGGAGACGGTCATCAACGCCATCGCCGTGGTGTTTGTGACCTCGATGATCATCTGGATGAACCGCAACGCGGCGCGTCTCAAGGGCGATCTCGAGCGCGAAGCCCAACAGGCGCTCAACCGTGGTGGGGCGTTCGCGATGGCCGCGATGGCGTTCCTCGCGGTCCTCAAGGAGGGCTTTGAGACGTCGGTGTTCTTGCTGGCGGCCGCCGAGACGTCGCACGGCAACCGGTGGTTCGCGGCGCTTGGCGGCGCCGTGGGGATCGCGGTGTCGATCGCGCTGGGCGTGGCCCTGTACTTCGGCGGTTTGAGACTCAACCTCGGCCGGTTCTTCCGCGTTACCGGGGTGTTTTTGGTGCTGATCGCCGCCGGGCTGGTGACGGGTGCGCTGCGCACCGCGCACGAGGCGGGCTGGGTCAACCTCGGCCAACAACAGGTGCTCGATTTCTCGGCGTGGATACCCCGCCAGTCGGTGCTGGGCGCGATCGTCACCGGGGTGTTCGGCATACCCCCCGACCCGCGCCTCATCGAGGTGCTCGGCTGGCTTCTCTATGCGGTGCCCGTGCTCGTCGTCTTCCTGTGGCCCGCCCGATTTGTCGCCGCGCCGCGAATTCGGTCCCGGCAACTGGCTGGCGCCTCGGCGGTGCTGCTCATTGTCGCCGCGGCACTGGCGATCATGGCGCCCTCGGGTAGTCCCGCACCCGGAGCGCAGACACGCACCGTGACCGACCGCGCCGGCCACCCCGCCAGGGTGTCGCTGGCCTCCGGGCAGCGGGGGAGCACCCTGGCCTTCGTCCCCGAGGACACCGCGAATGTCCGCAGCATCACCCTCACCGCGGTCGGCGATCAAACCGTGGACGGCGTGTGGGTGCGCGTGTGGCAGGCGACGGTGACGCCCAGACGGTGCTGCCGCCGTCGAAGGCGCGCCGACGGTCACGCTGGAGCAGTTGCTGGCCATGACGGGGGGCAGGCTGCCGGTCGGTGTCTCCGCGGCCCGCACACCGGGCCCGTTCCAGGCGCGGTGGACGACCACGACCGTGTACACGGTGCTCGCCCAGGGTGAGCTGGTGGTGAACGCCCAAGCGGCCAGCAACCGCACCGCCCTCCTGACCGGTGGCGGGCTCACCGCGGCCAAAACCGTCAGCGTCGGCGGCCTGCCCACCGATTGGTCCACGGCCAGCGCCGAGGACCGGGCGGCCGCGGCGCAGATCGCCGCGAGCGATCGCAATCGCGCGGAGGGGCAACTGTGGAAAGTGTGGCTTCCGTTGGTACTGGCCGCCTTTGCGCTGGCCTGCTGCCTTAGCGCCATAATCGCGGTGCGCGGCGACACGCGGGCCGAACACGAAAGGAAAACGATTGACAGCGAATCGCGCCGTCCGGGCAAGGTGCCGGTCCCGTGAATCCTGGCTGGCTGCAATGGCTTTGGCCGCAGTCGCGGTATTGACTGCGCCCGCGTGCAGCCACTCGAACGGCAACTCGAGTCCCGCGAAGCCGCCCGGTAGCAATGCCGTCAAGGTCACCATGGCCAACAACGGCGGAAAAGACGGCTGCGCGTTGGACACCGGCAGTGTGCCGGCCGGGCCGGTGACGTTCACGGTCGTCAACACCAGCGCGCCGGGGATCACCGAGATGGAGTTGCTCAAGGACCAGCGGATCGTCGGCGAGAAGGAGAACCTCGCGCCCGGCCTGGACCCGGTGTCGTTCACCGTCACCCTGGACGGCGGTTCCTATCAGCTGTATTGCCCCGGCGCGAGCACCGAATACCAAACGCTGACGGTCACGGGTCGAGCATCGGCGGCGCCGACGGGCACGGTGGCGAGCATCCTCAGCCAGGGCACGAAGGATTACGCGGCGTACATCGTCAACCAGATCCATCAGCTCGGTGATGGTGTGAAGGCGCTCGACGCGGCGGTGCAGTCGGGCAACCTCGACGCCGCGAAGACGGCCTACGCCAAAGCGCGGCTGTTCTGGGAGCGTTCGGAGTCCAGCGTGGAGGGCTTCGTCCTGCCGGGCTTCGCCGCCGGCGACAACGCCGGCAGCCTCGACTATCTGATCGACATGCGTGAGTCAACCCCGGTCGACGCCAAAGTCGGGTGGAAGGGCTTCCACGCGATCGAACGCGATCTGTGGCAGGGTGGCGCGATCACCCCCGGTACCAAGGCGTTGAGCACCGAATTGGTCGGCAACGTAGGCAAATTGAACGACGTCGTGGCCACCCTGCAATACAAGCCCGAGGATTTGGCCAACGGCGCGAGCGATTTGATCGAAGAGGTGCAAAACACCAAGATCACCGGCGAGGAGGAGGCCTTCAGCCATATCGATCTGGTCGATTTTTCGGGCAATGTCGAAGGCGCCCAACAGGCTTACGCCTCGCTGCGACCGGGTCTGGAAAAAATCGACGGCAATCTGGTGAACCAGATCGATCAGCAGTTCCAGGCCGTCCTTGGCGTCCTGGACGGATATCGCGACCCGACCGCGCTGGGCGGCTACCGGACGTACACCCCCGAGCTGCGGGCCAGCGACGCACCGAAGCTGACCGCCGTCATCCAGCCGCTCCATCAGAGCCTGTCCACGGTCGCCCAAAAAGTCGTCTCGGCCAAGTGACATGGCGGACGACGAGCTAACCGAATCTACCGACGACGCCGACGCGCCGGCGGACACCGCCGCGGTGTCGCGCCGACGCATGCTTGGGGGCGCGGTGTTGGCCGGGCTCACCGGTACCGCCGTCGGCGCCGTTGGCGGCGGGTTCGCGGGCTACGCAGCCGCGGCGCGCAGCGGCTTGGATGCCGATGACGACACCGTCGACCTGCGCCGTAGCTACCCGTTCTACGGTCAGGTCCACCAGGGCGGAATCGCCACGCTGCCACAGCGTTACGCCGTATTCATGTCGTTCTCGCTGGCCGGCGGCGCGCGCCGTGCGGATCTACAAGCGTTGCTGGCGCGCTGGTCGGGTGCGGCCGCCATCCTGCAGCAGGGCAAGCCCGTCGGCACGGTGCAGCCGCAGGTCGATGTTCAGCCGCCCACCGATACCGGGGAGGCCTACGGCCTGAGCCCCGCCAGCCTCACGGTCACCATTGGGTTGGGGCCGTCGCTGTTCGGCGATCGTTTCGGGCTCGCCGCGCGGCGCCCCGCCGTGTTTACCGATCTGCCCGCGCTCAACGGGGACAACCTGGATCCTCGGCTGCACGGTGGCGACTTGTCGGTGCAAGCCTGCGCCGACGACCCTCAGGTCTGCTACCACGCCGTGCGCAACCTGGCCCGCCTCGGCCGCAACATCGTGTCACCGTTCTGGGCGGTGCTGGGATTCGGACGAGCCTCCGCGGGCCCCGGCCAGCACACCCCGCGAAACCTGTTGGGATTCAAGGACGGTACCCGCAACATCAGCACCGATGCGGAGTACGCCCGCTTTGTCTGGATCGACAGCGGCGACCAGGCGTGGATGAACGGGGGGACCTATCAAGTCGTCCGCAAAGTCCGGATGCTGCTGGAGACGTGGGATGTCGATCGGATCGGCAATCAGCAGAAGATCTTTGGCCGGTCCAAAGAAGAAGGAGCGCCGCTGAGCGGTAAGGCCGAATTCGACACGCCGAATTTCGCCGCCAAGGACGCGGACGGCAATCCGCTCATCGATCCGTTGTCCCACGTCGGATTGGCCGCCCGAGAGAACAATGACGGCACCATGATCCGTCGACGCTCGTACAACTACACCGATGGCCTCGACGCCAACGGCCAACTCAACGCCGGCTTGCTGTTCATCTCGTACCAAAACGATCCGCAAGCGTTCGTTCGCCTACAGAACCGTCTCGGCGCCCACGACCTGCTCAACGAATACATCCGTCACATCGGATCGGCAATCTTCGCGGTGCCACCCGCGCCCGCCGAAGGCCACTACGTCGGGCAAGGCCTGTTCAACTGAGCAACCGTCCACGCGCATAGCGCGGCAACGTCGCGCCCGGCGTGCATGACGGTCCCGTCGGGTCGCACCAACGCGGCCCTGGCGCCTCCCCGGTGCAGCCATGTTTCCAGGACGCTGCCCGGCTGGGCATCCACCACCACGACCCGGCAGCGCCGCAGCGACGCTTCGTCGGCGGTAGCGGGGCGACGCGTCGTGATCAGTGCGAACCCGGTGCCGACCACGTCGTCGAGCCGTTGGCCGTTGGGCAGCAAAGGATTCGGGCACAGGCTACCCGCCAGCCGGCGCCGTCGGCGGGATTTGCGGATCAGCGCAGAAGCACCCAGCGCCGGCGTGGTGGAGTCGATGACCTTGTCGCGCAGACCGGGGATCAGCCGCAGGCGGGGGAGCACCGCGCGGCGCGCCAGGTCGCCCACCCGGCCGCCGCCGGTCATGGCCCAGCCGACATTCAGCGCCAGCCGAATCATGTGCCGGGTGTGCGGCTTGCGTTCCTGTTCGTAGGTGTCGAGAACGTCTGAGGTGAAAGTGCCGTCGTGGACTCCGGCGATCTTCCAGGCGAGATTGGCCGCATCCCGCACTCCGGCTCCCATGCCCTGGCCGATGAACGGGGGAGTGAGGTGCGCCGCGTCGCCGAGCAGGAAGATGTTCCCGCGGCGCCACCGATCGGCGATTTGTGCGCGGAAGGTGTACCCGGTCACGCGCAGCAGCGTCATTTCGGTGTTTGCGACGTCGGCGGTCCACGGCGCGATCAGTGGTCGCAATGCGTCCAGGGTGCCGAAGTCGTCGGGGGTTTCGCCGGCCAGCAGTTGGAACTCCCACCGGTAGCGGGCGGGACCGATGCGCATGTACGTTGCCGCGCGCACGGGGTCGCATACCTGGTGCACGCCGTCCCATTGACGTAGGTCGGCGGTGCTGGCGACGTCGACGACCAGCCAGCGTTGCTGGAAGTTCAAATCCCGTATGGCTGAGCCGATCTGGGCGCGCACGATGCTGTTGGCGCCGTCGCAGCCCAGCACGTAACCGGCGTCGATCTGGTGAACGCGGCCGTCGGAGCGATCGGTGAAGGAGACGCGTATGCATGTTCCGTTGTCGGTCAGCCCGGTGACCTCGGCGTCCCCGCGTATCCGGGCGTTCGGGTACCGCTTGAGGTTGGCGCGTAGCAAGGCTTCCAACTCCGGTTGATCAAACATGTTGGCCTGCGGGAAGCCGTTCGGGCTGCGAGAGGGGTCGCGGTGGAACTCGGCGAGCACGCCGAATCGCCGGGATCGGTTGTCAAGCAGCCGCAAACCCAGCGTGGGCCGCGAAATCGCCGCGAACTCATCGGCAATGCCGAGGCGGGCGACGACACGATAGATCTCGTCGTCCAGGTGCACGGCACGCGGCTGCGGGTACACACCGGGCCAGCGGTCCAGGACCAGGCATTCCAGTCCGTATTGCGCCAACAGCGTGGCGGCGGTTATGCCGGTCGGCCCGGCCCCGACGATGAGGACGGGAACGTGCTGAATACCGTTCTCGGTCACGCGAATCGGACTGCAGTGCGCTGGGTTCCAAGATCGATGGCCCCGTCGTCGGTGGCCACCGACGCCTCCACGATGTCGCCGTCCTGCAAATATTTCCGGTTGCCGGCCTGGCGGTTGAAGAACATCTTCCACTTGACGGTCGGCGGCAACAGGTTTCCAATGAGCTGCACCGGTTTTGGCGGGGCGCTGAGCGCGGTGCCGGCCGGGGTGCCGGTGAGTATCAGGTCACCCGCGGCGAGCTCCTGGAATTGGGTGAGCGACTGCAGCGCCTCCAGCGGCCGGTACAGCATGTCCCCGTCGACAAGTGCGTTCTGCCGCTCCTGGCCGCTGACGCTCAGGCGCAGCCGCAGATCGCCGAACCGCGTGAGCTCGTCGGCCGTCAGCAGGACCAGCTCCGGCCCGACCGGGGTGAACGTCGGATAGGACTTTGCCTCGTAGAACTGCGTCTGCGGAAGTTGGATATCACGCGCGGAAACATCGTTGGTGACGACCAGTCCGGCGATGAAATCGGCCAGATTCGCATCGGAAATGGTTGTGCCGACCGGGATTGCGCGTCCGATCACCAGGCCGATCTCGACCTCGTAGTCGAGGAACTTGACGTGCGGGGGCTTGACGATGTCGTCGAACGGACCGTTGATGGACGCGGACGCCTTGCGGAAAAAGGTTAGCGGAACCGAGGCCGGGTCCATGCCGGCGTCGCGGACGTGCGACTCAAAGTTGGTCATTTGGGCCACCACTCGGCACGGCCGGGTCACGGGGGAGACCAACTTCAGGCTGTCGACGGCGACGGTGTCTGCGCCCGCGGTGGCCGCGATCGCGGCTTCCAACGCGGCACGGTCGGCCAGCAGCCCGGCGGTGGTGGTAGCGGCGATGTCGATCTTGGCGGCGCCGTTGGGAGTCTTGAGCCACCAGGCGTCGGCGGTGTGCAGGACGGAAACGGTCATAAGGTGGGCACTTTCAGTAGGCCGACGAGGCGGCTGATATCGAACTCATTGCTTGCGCGCAGCGCGGTAATCATCGAAACCAGTTCGTGGCGAGCGGATTTCAGGTCGGTTCCGAGGAAGTCTTTGGTCGCCGGTGGGCCCCACTGGGCCAGTCCGGAAGCGGTCAAGGGCGCCCAGCCGGGTTCAAGGGTGTTGTCGAACAGGTCACCGTCGGCGAAGTGCTCGACCAGGAAACCATCGGGATCGCGCCAGTAGTCGAAGATCTGACTGCCCTGGATGTGCCTGCCGATTCCCCAGGACCGGAAATAGCCTCGCTCCCTGAGGTATTCGCCGCCGGCGGCCAGGGCGTCGAGGTCGCTGACCTGATACGCCGAGTGGAGGTAGCGGTCGGCCGGACCCAGTGCGATCGCGAGCGTATGGTGATCGGCCGGTGTCGATCCTCGATCACAGCGGATGAAGCTCATGGTCGGCCCACGTTCGCGCTGGCCGGGAAAGAACTGGAAGTCGCTGACGATCATCCCCAGGTTGTCCAGGTACCAATCCAACGTCTGGAGGTACTTGGTCGACTGCACCACCAGGTGACCCAGGCGCTGCACCCGCGCGGGCACGCGCGCGGGACGCTGGACGGTGTTGGTCGGTCGCACGTCGTGTCCGAAATTGAAGAGGTGGGACTGCTGGTCCGGTAACTCGGGTAGCTCGTGCATGCCGGCGACGACGCGCACCGGCATGCCGCTGGGGTCGGTGAGGTCGACCGACACGCCGCCGATGTTCTCCGGCAGCGGCAGGGTGGGGACGCCGGATTTGTCGGCCAGCCGGAGTACGTCGGCCTCGTCGCAGGCCCGAAAGGCCGCGCCGGTGAATCGCGTCCGCGGCCCGTGACGCAGGATCACGCACGGCCCACCGGCCTGGGTGCCGCGCAGGTGAAGCTCGTCGGGGCCGTGCCGCGCAGTTTGGAAGCCGAAGGCCCGCGCGAACGCCTCCGCGCGGGTCAGGTCGGGCTTTTCGAACTCAAGCCACGCGAGATCGACGACTTTGATTATCGGATTGCGGGACCGGCCGGGGTGTTCGCCGCGCAGCGCTCCGTGCTCGCTGTGCAGGTCCCGGTGGGCGTTCTTCGTCAGATCCATGACCCTCTCCAAAGTGAACTGACGAAATCGTCACATACGAGACTACGCTCAGTCAAGACTTGCTGACGAAATCCTCAAAAGTGATGCATACTTCTACAGTTGACGTCCTCCACCGGCTTAGGTCGGTGGATTCCAACCCCGTCGCACCTAGCAGCAGGAGAACAGAGTTGAGGTTCACGGTTCACAGACCGGCTAGTGCCGAGGTCTCCCCGTGCTCTCACCGCCCGTCCGGCGGCGATGTTGCGTGCGGCGTTCACGTCGGCATTGCACGGCCCCGCCCCACAGGCGACGCACTGGAAAACCGCTTGGCTCTTACGGTTTTCCGGCGCGACATGCCCGCAGTAAGAGCATCGCTGCGACGTGTACGCCGGCGGCACGAATTCAAGTCGCCCCTGGGCCTTGTGCTGCAACCGGGCCACCAGCAGCCCCCACCCCTGGCGGCTGATCTCACGGTTGAGGCCCCGTTTCTGCGCCACGTGGGTGCCCGGGCATTCACGAGTTCCGCGCGCCGAGCGAGTCATGGCCCGCACATTCAAATCCTCGACGCGGATGGTGTGAAAGCGGCGCGCCAAATCGGTGGTGGTCTTTTCCACCCAGTCACGCCGGCGATCGGTTTCGCGGGCGCGCACCCTCGCAATCGCCAGCTTTGCTCGCGTTCGCCGGTTCGATCCGCGTCGCGACCGAGCCAGCCGTTGCTGCAATCGGCGCAGCCGCTTCGCCTCGCCAACACTAAGGCCAGGAACGCACAGCAGATCCCCGCACGACAGCGCAACCGATACCGCCACGCCGCGATCAACACCAACGACGCTGCCATCATTTGGTCCCGGGACAGGTTCAGGTATGGCAGGAAAAGCGATGTGCCACCGCCCCGACCGATCCCGCGTGACTCGATAAGATTTCACTGTGTCCGGGATGTTGCGGGTCCACCGGAATCGCACCCACCCGACCTTGGGTATCCATACCTGCCCGTAGCGGCGGCTGAGCCGCTTGATGTGGCGGAGTTTGAGTCCGACTTGTCGAAATCCTTCATGCTTGCCGGCCTTGCGCCACGTCGGGCGCCGGTGGGTGCGGTTGAAAAAGTTGCGCATCGCTTGGGCGAAGTCCCGCAACGCTTGTTGTTGGACGGTCTGCGACCCGGCTGCCAGCCAGTCGTATTCGGCCCGGGCCGCGGTCAACTGGGCACACTGCTCGTGGTAACCCGGCGCGTGGCGGCCTGGCTGCCAGTGCTGCTGTTGCTCCACGGCCAGATTCCACACAAACCGGGCATGACGACAGTGTTCGGCCAATGCTGCGGCCTGCTCAGGGCGGGGAAGCAACCGAAACCTACACACGGCAAAAACCTAGGCGCGACCACCGACAACCTGTTGAAGGGAGGGATGCGGCGTTTACTCCGCCGGCTATGGCCCGGGGCTTCCACGCCGCAGATCTGATGAGCGCGATGCCTGACGATTCGGAACAGCCCAACCGCCTGGAGCGGCGCAAGCAGCGCACCAGGGCGGCGCTGGTCAAGGCCGCCCAGCGGTTGATTGCCGAAGGGAAGATCAATGTGCCGGTCTTGGAGATCACCAAGGCCGCCGACGTCGGGATGGGTTCCTTCTACAACCACTTCGACAGCAAGGAGCAGTTGTTCGAGGCCGCGATCGCCGACGTACTCGACGCGCATGGAGCGATGCTGGACCGGCTCACCGAGTCGATCGACGATCCGGCGGAAACGTTTGCCACCAGTTTCCGGCTGACCGGCAGGTTGTTTCGTCGGCGCCCGCAGGAGAGCGAGGTCCTGCTGGCCAACGGGCCGGCGTTGCTGTCCGCCGATCGCGGCCTGGCCCCGCGCGCCCTGCGCGACATAAAGGTCGGTGTGGACGCGGGACGATTCAAGGTTGACGACCCCGAACTCGCCCTGGCGATGGCCGGCGGCGCGCTGCTAGGGCTCGGAAAGCTGTTGCGCGACAACCCGGATCGCGACGACGCGCGCGCCGCCGACACCGTCACCGAAAGCGTCCTGCGGTTGCTCGGGCTCAGCGCCGAGGAGGCACACGCGGTTTGTCAACGCCCGCTGCCCGACGACGCCTTTGCCGAAACCTGAGCCACGGCCAAGCCCGGCGGGTTCTACCGTTTTCGAGTGTCCGTCGACCACAGGGTCGCGCAGTGCGGGCATTGCAGGTTGAGCCGCGTCGCTTGGTTGCTCAGCAGATACTGCCAGTGCGCGCCGGCAGTTGCGATCGCTGTGACACTCCACGCAGCCGCCGCGGCCCCAGTCGCAGTTCGGGCAGGGGAGCCATGCCCGCCGGGAACGATCGGCGTGCGGATCAATCGGTAATGTAACCGTCACGGTAAGCCTCTCCGTACACATTTGCTTTAGGTTAGGCTACCCAAACTTACAACGCAACCGGTGCGGACTCGCTCCTGCGTGTTGGCTGGATCAAACTAGACGGCGGCTGCACGAGAAAGCCCTGGTCAGAGATGTCGCGGCACAACCGGGCTTTGTAGCCCCACAAGATCAACACCTCTACCGAAGGCCACGCCGGATAGCAACGATAGGGGCATGGCTCATACCGCACCCTCTGCTCTCCGTCGCCCACCCAGACCCAACGCGCTGGCTCTGGTGCACCTTCGGCGGCAGGCTCGGGTGGTGCTCCCGTGGGTGGGGGCTGCGCGACACCACCACTCGCACGCGCTGGTTTCGCCAGGCGGTGCGCGGCGGGGTGTCACGCGGGCACAGGAGAAGGGCTATGGCGGCACAGAGGCGCTATCGCCGCTTTATGGGCTTAGCGCTGACAAGTGGCCCACTTCTGGTCACCGGGGTCGTCTGGGCCAGCCCGGCTCAGGCTGACGCCCCCTCCTATCTCAAAGACATGCACAACGTCGGAATCCACGATGCCGGCGGCGACGCGGCGCTATTGCAGGTGGGCCAGAAATTGTGCGACCAAACGTGGTACGGCTATCCTCCCGACGAGCTAGCGGACATGGCGCTACAACGCTCCGACACCATCCGGGGCGCTCACGGGCTCACCCCCCAGCAGGCCAATGAACTCGTTTACTACGCCAAAGCCGATCTGTGTCCAAATTACTAGTTGGCGTTCCCCAAGCTCGTCGCCCCGCTACGAAGGCCTGCTGCGGTCGCCGGACGTAGCGCTGGCGATTAGCTTGCTGCGGCGTCGTTCCCGGCGACCGACACGATGTGAGCAACCAGCTTGCCGCTGCGAATGACGTCGATTGTCTGCCCGGCGGCAACCCGATCGAAATAATGCCCTGCGCGGTTTCGTAGTTCATCAAACTCGATCCGCCGACCAGCGTCCGCCGGGATAGGGGGCATCCTCGAGCCACCGGCCGACACGATCCGCGCGAGTAACCTCCCGTCACGGACGATATAAAGCGTTTCCCCGGCCGCGACCCGATCGAAGCAGCGCCCGGCACGCGTTCGCAGTTCGTCAAGCCCGACCCACCCGCCGTCGTCGGGTGCCACGGCTTTGACAGATCGTGCCGGGATCGGAGCCACCCTCCGGTCACCCACTGACACGATTCTTGCCACCAACTTGCCGCGACGCACGACATCGATCGTCTCCCCGGCGGCAACCCGCTCGAGATAGGTACACGCGTTACTCCGGAGTTGGCCCAGGCCAATCACTTCCCGCATTTCGCTCCGATCTCTCTGTGGTCACCGGTTGGCCGCGGGCGTTGAACCAGCTGTGCGTGCGGGCCGCGGTACGCTCCGATTCCTCGCGCCCGGCGCGTCTTGCCTCGCCTCTCAATCATGACTGTACGTGCGGTCAGTGTCAACGACTTTCCGGACTTAACGACGGGCTTCGTCGTCGAAAGAGTGGGACCCGGGGGACGGGCGAGGTCGCGCGAACGACCGACCAGGATCGGGGCGAAAAATGCGGTAAGTCAGCAGGATTGGGTTCAGCCGGGCGGTGCCAGCATGTCCTTCCACCCGTCGTCTCCGGTCTTACTCGAATTTTCAACGGAGTACTTGACACCGTCGGGCCCTACCAGTTCACCGCTCTGTGGGCTGTAGACGGCCGGGGGAGGCCCGCTGGGGGTGTAGGCACAAGGGTTGGGCTGTTGGCCGTTGCACTGGACCGTACCGGTTCCCGGCCGCGACAGTGGGTCACTGACCGGCGGTGGTGTCCCAGCGACTCGATCCGAGGGTGCGGGGTTCACGCCGTTGTCGACCGACGGCGCCGGGATCACCATGCCGGGCCGCACCGACTGATCGCAGCGCGCGGCGGGTGCAGGGCAAGTGAGGATCTGGTTCGGGTCGCCGTACCACGGGTTGGTGCCCGCCGGAACGTACGGTTTGGGGTCGCGGCACTCCCGCGGCGTGGCGGCCCGCTTCCCAGGGACATCGACGCACGGATAGTTGCGTGCCCCGCGCACGGCGTTGCCCGGCGTATCCATCGGGATCTTGCAATACGTTCCGGAGGGCATCGGGGCCAGGCTGGTATCCGCCGGAGACCGCCACTGCGGTGCCGGGAGAAACCCGGTCAGACACGGCGGGGGCTGGTTGATCGTCAGCGAGGTGCCGAGCGCGGCGTAGCCCGGGAAAGGCGTAGTTACCGTTTGGCCTTCCGCGGCGCCCTGCGGATAGGCCACCAGCAATTGCTCGACGCCCTTGTGGTAGCGCTTGAGCATGTCCAGCACGATCTCGAGATTCGCCAGTGTCTGCGGCAGCGACTCGCGGACGTCGCTGAACACCGAGTTGACCTGATCCGCGGTCGGTGCGCCCTGGGACAGAATGCTTTTCACGTGTTGGTCGTTTTCCGCACTCTGCGCTGCCAGGATATTCAGGTTGTGCGACCACCGCGCGATCGCGTCACTCGAGTCGACCTGGCTGTCGATGATCGGCCCAGAGTTTTGAATGATGTCGTTGACATCTTGGATGTTGGTCTTGAAGTCGCCGGCGATCGCCTGCGTCGCATCGACCAGTCGTTGCAGCGCGGGGCCCAACCCGCCGACAGCTTGGGCGGTTTCGTCGAGCAGCGACGCGATCTTCTCCTTGGGCAGCGCGGCCAGCCCCCGGTTGGCGGCGTCCAGCGCCGGCCCGATCTCCGTGGGCACGGTGCCCTTGGTGATGGTCTGTTCCGGCGAGAAGTATCTGCCCGGGTTGCCTGCCGACACCAGGTCCAGATACTGCTCACCGACCGCCGACACCGAATGCACGTTCGCCGACGCGTCGATCGGGATCTGGTAGCGGTCGGCGATACTCATGGTCACCTGCACGCCCGTCTCGGTCGGCTCGACGGCGGTGACCGTGCCGATGGTTTCACCGCGATAAGTCACGTTGGACGTCTTGTACAGACCGCCCGACACGGGCAGGTCCGCTTTGAGCGTGTACTGGCCGATCCCTACCGCGGTGGGAACCCGCAGGTAGTACCCGCCCAGTGCGATCGCTGTGACCACACTCAGAATGCTGAACAGGATCAGCTGGCGCCAGATGAAGCGGGTCAGCATTGCCTATCCGCCCTTTCGACCAGCGGCCCGCCCGGGGCGTCGTTCGGGTTCGGCGTGTACCGCACGTCGGGGATCATCGTTTCGGGGTCGCGGCCCCACGATTGCTCGAGCGCGCGCAGCGCTCCCGAGAATCCGGTCCCGGTGAGGACCGCGTTGTCGACGGAGCTGAGGGTCAGGTCGAGAGTCAGCGACAGGTTGAAGTAGTCGCCGCGGAACGACTTCGGCACGGAGTCGACGTCGAACGGCCGGACGAGGATCAGCTTGAGTGCTCGGATCAGATACGGCGAGGCACGGCCTAGTTCCCGCAATGGGCACTGCAGCGACAACAGATCCTGGTGGAGGTTGCTCCGCGAGGCGGACAGGTATTGGTCGGCAACCTGGCTGAGCCCTCCTACCGCGTCAACCGCGTTGATCAAAAGGTTCTGTTTGTCGGCGAAATGTTTGATCAGCGGCGGGAATTCGGTGAGGACTCGATCCAGAACGTCCGAACGGGGACCCACGTAGGCCAACAGCCGGTTGGTGGAATCGATGGCCCGGGTGATGTCGTCGCGTTGCTCGTCGAGTCGTGCGGTGAAGGTGTCCAGCTTGTTGAGGAAGGCACGGATCTGGTCGCCCCGCCCGTTCAGGATGTTGTAGACCTCGTTCTGCACCACTTCGAGGTTCGGGATGCCGCCTCCGCGCAAGATCATGGCGAGACTGGCCAGCGTCTGCTCGGTCGTGGGGTACGCGGACGAGTTTTTCAGCGGGATGGTGTCGCCGTCCTTCAGCAGCTCGGAGGACGGGTTGGGTGGCGCGGCCAGCTCGATATGTTGAGAACCCAGAAGGCTTGTCAGCCCAATCTTGGCGGTAGCGTTTTTGGGTAACCTGACGCTCTTGTCCAGACGTAGCGTCAGCGTGGCGACCCAGTTCTTCAGTTCGATCGCGCGCACCGTGCCGACAAACACATCGGCCACCCGCACCCGGCTGTTGTCGTTCAGGGCCAGGGTGTCGGGCATCTGCACGTAGACGGTGTAGGAGCCGGGCCCGCTGCCCGGGCCACCGGGCATCGGCACATTCGCGATTCCGTGCCAGCTCGCGCATGAGGTCAACGCAACGGCAGCGCCCAGTAGAGCCAGCCCCTGCCAGGCCCGGTGTCGGACCCGAGCACCCCATGCGCGCCTCACGAGCCGGGTCCTGTCGACGCGGCCGCCTCCGCGGGTGGCGGTGGTCCGGCAGGCGCGGGCGTCGGTGCGACCGGTCCCGGGAGCACGCCCGGTGCCGGTGGCGGCGGCGGGATTGGCACCTGCGGGGCCTGCACGCCGATGGGCGGCAGCACCGGGTACTCGTCGTACGCATTCGGCGGTCCCGGCGGGGTCTGTAGTCCCGGCGGCGGGGGTGCGCTGTCGGGGCCGCCCATCAGTTCGGCCAAAGATTCGGGGGTCACCAGTCCGGCCGTGATCGGGCTCACCTGTGTGCCCTGCATGCCCGGCGCGACAACCCAGCCGGGCTGGGTGTTGCGGTGCGACAACGGGGTGTCCGGCACCCAGATCCCGGGCACCGTGGTGTCCTTGTACCCGTTCGGCGGCTGCAGCCGGGGCTCGGAGTAGGCGACTTCCTTGGGTAGGGTCTCGGCGGTGCTGAACAGGTTCAGCCCGAACGGGGGGTAGTTGAACTTGATCGCATCGAGAATCGGCGCCAGATACTGCGCACACAGTTCGGCGGATTCCTGATAGCCCAGCCGGCTGCCGGCCTGAATCATGCTGCAGACGAACTGCATCGGGTTCGCGAAGTTCGGGATTGCCGGGATGGACATGACCGCGCCGTGCGACGGGTGGTAAATCTGGCTGAGGTTCGTCTCCAGCGTTGGCAGGACGTGCAGGGCGGTCTCCAAACCATTCAGCGGCTCGGGTTGGACCAGCGTGGTGGTCACGGTGGCGAGGTTGTCTACGTCGTGCGTGAGCACCTCGCGGTTCTTGGCTAAGAACGGACGCAGGGTGGAGAGCAGGCCATCGAACTGCTGTATCGCATTGGCGAGGTCCCGGTCAGAGCCGGTTAACTTGTCAGTGAACAAGGCCAGGTTGTTGTTCAGCGCGACGAACTGCTGGTCGTCTTTGTGCAGGGCATTGATGAACAGCGCCAGGCTGTGCACCACCGCGAAGAAGTCGCCGCGGCCCTCGTTCAGAGCGGTCAATGCCCGCGACAAGCTATTGAGCGTGGTGTTGATCTGTTGGCCCTTGCCCTCCAGCCCGTCGGCGAAAGCCTCGATGACGTCACCGAAGGGCCCTTTGGGCTGCTCGGGTGTCGGGCCGAGTTTGGAGATGACGTTGGCGACGCTCTCACGCAGTTGGTCCCACTCCGTCGGCACCTTCGTGCGCTCGATCGGGATCACCGCGTTATCGCCCAGCGCCGGACCACCTTTGTAGGGCGGCTCCAACTGAATGTTCCGCGACGCCACCAGGGTGGGGTTCAGGATTACGGCGGACGCGTTGGCGGGCACCTTGTACTTGCTCGCGTAGTGAAATGTGACCTTCATCTTGTCGCCGGCCGGCTCGATCTTGTCGACTGAGCCGACGCGAACGCCCATGATCTGGACTTTGTCGCCGGGATAGAGCGCGTTCGCTTCGGGGAAGTAAGCGATCACGGTGTTGTTGGTCAGCTTCTGGTAGAGCTGCCAGCCGAAGTATCCGGCGGCGAGGGCCATCGCGGTCACGAGCGAAACGATGAGCATCCGGAACGGCGGTTTGCGGACATCGAAGAGGGTGATTTTCAATTCTGGTTACCTCCCGCTGCGCCGCTGCCTCCCGTGCCGCCGGGGTTGATGAACGGTGCCGGCAGTTGCTGCCCGGGTCCCGGCAGTGCGGGTGGCCCCGGCGGTAGCCCTGGCGCGAACGTCGACGGTGGCGGTGTCGGGCCGGCCGGCGCCAGTTGCTCGGTGCGCGCGCCCGGCGGCGCGTTGGGCGGCAGCGGCACCGGTGTGCCCGGGACGTCCGGGGGCGGTTCGCCTGGCCGCCCGGCGATCGGGATTCCCGGTGTCGGCGGCAGGCCGTCCGGGTTCGGTGGCGACGTCGCGACGTCGATCGGTGCCGGGAAACTGCCGCCGAACGGGCCGACGGTTACGCCCGCGCACGGCAGCGGGTTCCACGGTCGCGGCAGCGCGTCGGCCGGCGGCGTGTACGAGCATGCCGTTCCCGGTGGGACGGCGGGTCCGGGATGATCCGGGGTGCCTTCCAGCGCCGGAGGTGCGGGCGGCGGCGCGCCATTGGGGAAACGGGTGCCGTCGGGGTCGGGCCAGCGGAACTCGGGCAGGCCGGCGCTGCGCCAGAAATCCTCCGGGTCGACACCACGCTTCTTGAAGGCGGCGTCGACGAACGGCTGCAAGATCCAATACGGCAGCAGATTGGACAGGACGATTTTGAAGTACGGTCCCGACGCGACGGATTCCCCCAGCGATGCGGCGAATTGGCTGACATAGGTGAGGGTTTGGGCCAGGTCGTCTTTGCGCGCCACCAGCACGTCGCTGATGGCGCGCAACTGCTCCAGTACGGGATTGAGGTTCGGGTTGTCGTTGATGAACCCCTGCACCTGCGCCGAGAAGGCCGAAATGTTCTGCAGCAGGGTGTCGATGGCCCGTCCGCGTTCGTTGAACGCGGCCAGCAGCGTCTTCGCGTTGACCAGCAACTTGTTGATTTGTCCGCTGCGGTCACCGAGCACGCTGGCTACCTGGTTGGCCTGAGCGAGCAGGTGCTTGATCTGCTCGTCGCGTTTACCGATGGCGTCGGAGAATCTGGTCAAACCGTCGAGGGTGGCGCTCAGGTGCGGGTAGGTCTGATCGATGGTCTGCGACACGACGTTCAGCGACCGCTTGACCGTGTCGATGTCCCAGCCGGCGGCGGCCCTGGTGATGTCGAAGTTCGCGTCGTAGAGCTGATAGGGCGTAGTGCTTTGGCCCAGCGGCAACGTGCCCCCGGGCCGTAACGCGTGGCTGCCCCGCGGCTCGATCTCGAGCACCTTCTTACCCAGGATGGTGTCGGTCTTGATCGCGAGCCGGCTCTCGGTGCCGATGGTGTTGCCCCCGATGGAGAACTTGATCACGACGTGGTCGCCGTCGATGTCGAGCGCCTGCACCGTGCCGACATTCACACCGGAGATGCGCACCTTGTCGTTCTTGATCAGTTGACCGGTGTCGGTGAACTGCCCGTAGTAGCTCGGACTGGCAAACAGCATGGGGATACTGGTGAGGCTTTGGCCGACGGCGAAAACCAGCACCAGCACGGTAACGCCCGTGAGACCGACACGGCCGCGGTTGAATTCCGTCAGTGTTCTCATTGCGGCGTGCACCTACCCGTGGGCTGCTGCCAGATCCTGACCGTGCGGACCGGGCCGCCGGGCTGCAGTCCGTTCCACACGATCGTGAGGTCGCAGACGTAGAAGTTCACCCAGTCTCCGTAGAGGCCGATGCTGCGTCCTATCAGGTTGAGCGCGGTCGGCGTCTTGTGGATCAGATCGCTGAGCTGATCCCTTTGGTCGACGAGCGGCTGCTGAAGGGCCTGTAGGTAGTTGAGCTCCTTGTGCAGCAGAACGCGGTTGTCCGCCAGCAGGTCGGCAACTGTTCCCGCGGCGTCGCTGATGTGCGCGACGCCGGCGGCCAACGGATCGGCGTGGTTGCTCAGCCCGGTGATCAACTTCTCGAAATTGTCGACGGTCTGGTCGAACTCCTTGCGATGCCTGACCGTGGTGTCGAGCACGATGTTCAGGTTCTTGACCACCTCGCCGATTGCCTGGTCGCGTTCGGCAATGTGCGCGGTCAACTCGGCGGTCTGGTCGAGGATGTCGTTGATCGTGCCGCCCTGACCCTGAAACACGGTGATGATCGCCGACGCGATGGTGTTGACCTTTTCCGGCTCGAGCGCCCGGAACAGTGGCTTGAAACCACCGATCAGGGCGTCGAGATCCAGCGCCGGTGAAGTTCGAGACAGCGGGATGAATCCACCCGGCGGCAGGACCCGGTCATCGCCCTCACCCTCGCCGCGTTTGAGCTCCAGGTAGCGGTTGGCGAACAGGTCGAGATAGCGGATCTGCGCGATCGTCGACTGATAGAGCGGTATCGAGCGGTCGACGGCGAAGTCCACCTGCACCCGCGTACCGCCCTCGACCAGCCGAACCTTTTTGACCTTGCCGACCTCCACTCCGGAGGCGCGGACGAACTGGCCGTCTTTTAGGCCGCTGGCATTGCTGAACTCCGCGGTATAGCTATTGGTGCGGTTGAAGCGCATCTGACCGAACACCCCGACGATCGCCACGGTGATCAGCAGCAGCACCAACGAGACGGTGCCGAACTTGATGGCGGAGCCGGTGATTTTCATGGGTTGATCGTGTTGTCCCCGACTTGGCGGCCCCACACGTACTCGATTGCGTACGGTGAGCCGGTTTCCGAATGGTTGTACGGCGCGAGACTGGCGCCGGTGTCCATCACCAACTCAGGCGCGGGCCATAGGTCGTGGGTGATGGGCTGCCAGCAACCCGGCGCACCCCCCGGCCCGCCGCGAGCGTTCACCCGCGGCAGATTGTCCGGAAACACATAGGGATTCGGCGCCCCGCCTACCACTCCGGCGAGCCCGAGGAGCCCCATTGTGGCCGCCGTGCCGGCCAACCCGGGCAGAGTGAGTATGCCCCCCAACCCTGACGTCAGCTCGGTCATGGTTCTCAGCGCGTAGCCGTTGCCGCCGCCCGTCGTCGCATAGGCCGCTGGTTCGGTGTCGTAGTAGCCGCGGATGGTGCAGAAGAACTCGGGACTGTAGGTGTCGAGCAACTGGGCGGTGGGCACCAGATCGGCGACCCCCCGCTGCAGGTAGGGCCCGCCCCGCCGAAAGATGTCTTCGCCGGTGTTGCCCAACCCGGCCGCGGCCAACAACGCGGCATCGAGGTCGGCTTCCTGCCGGTGCAGCGTGCGCGCCGTGATTACCGCGTTGTTGAGGGAGTCGAACAGATCCGGCGCGGCGTTGGCGTAGGTGTCGCCCAGGGCCGCTAGCCGTTGAATGTCGTGTCGGATCTGCGGCATCTGCGGATTGATGTCGTCGAGGATGGCGTTGCCGTTGACGATGGACTGCCCGAACTTGTCGCCCAAGCCGGTCAATGCCTGCGCGGCCGCGGCCAGCGTCAGGTTCACCTTGACCGGATCCACCTTTTCCGCGATCGTGGTCAGCGTCTCGAACAACGTGTTGAACTCGGTCGTCACCGCCCTCGCGTCGATCACCTGCTGCGGTGTGATGCGTTGCGGTGTGGGGTTTTTCGGCGAGGTCAGCGACACATACTTGTTGCCGAACACCGTGGTCGCCTTGATATTGGCGTCCACATTGGCCGGAATCAGCCTGATGTACTTCGGATTCACATCCAAGACGAGCTTGGCCGCCGGCACGCCATCCCGCTGGATCTCCGAAATGCTGGCCACCCGGCCGATTTCCACCCCGTTGTAGGTGACCTTCGACCCCTGATCCATCACCAAACCCGAACGGGGAGCCACCATCGTCAAGGGCGTCTTCGGCGTGAGCCGGCCCCGAAACTGCAGCCACACGACCGCCAACACCACCGCGACGACTACCAAGAACACCACGGCCGCCGTTTTGTACCGCGGGATGCGTGGCGGGTTCTCCTTCACCGGGGTCGTCATAACGGCTACACGGTGAGGTTGAAGTTCGGGCTTTTACCGTAGACCGCCATCGCGGTCAGTACGACCACGAGAACGATCGTGATCAACGACAGCCGCATCGACCGGCCGACCGCTTCACCGACGCCGACCGGCCCGCCGCTGGCGGTGTAGCCGTAGTAGCAGTGGGTGGTCATCACGACCACCGCAACGAGGATGACCTCCGCGAACGACCAGCCCACGTCGTCGAGGCGCAGGAATGTGTGGAAGTAGTGGTTGTACGTGCCGGGGGACTGCCCGTAGAGGAAAACCGTGGTGACCTGCTGGGACAGGAAGGCCAGGGTGATCGCCAACCCGTAGAGCGGGATGATGACGACGAGTCCCGCCACCACCCGGGTGGACGCCAGGAAGGCGATCGACCTGATACTCATCACCTCCAGCGCGTCGATCTCCTCGCTGATGCGCATGGCGCCCAGTTCGGCGGTGGCGCCGGCGCCGACCGTGGCGGCCAGCGCCTGACCGGCGGCCACCGGCGCCACGAACCGCACATTGACCAGTGCGGCCAGAAATCCGGTGAATGCCTCGACACCGATGTTGCCCAGCGTCGCGTAGCCCTGGATGGCGACCAGTGAGCCCGCGGACAACGTGATGAAGCCGACGATGGCAGCGGTGCCACCGACCACGGCCATCGCGCCGGTTCCCATCCCCATCTGGGCAACTATCCGCAGCAGCTCTTTGGGGTAGCGGCGCACAGCGTAGGGGATCTGCCCGACGGTGGTCAGGGCGAACCAGACCATCTGCCCGATCTCGACCAGGTGCCGGGCCGGGGCGCCCCGGTATCGACGGAGCGTCACGCCCGCCCGCGGGAAGCGGACACGCGGTGCGGCGGCCGTCGCCATGTCAGCGCCCCGTTCCGAACCGGACACCGATGGTGGTCAGCGCCGCGTTGACCGCGAACAGCGCGATGAAACACATCACCACCGTCTCGTTGACGGCAGTGCCCAGACCTTTGGACCCGCCGTGGACGGTCAGCCCGCGGTAACAGCCGACCAGGCCGGCGATCAGCCCGAACGTTGCCGCCTTGATATTCGCGATTACCACCTCGGGTAGGCCGGTGAGCGCCGTCAACGTGGAGAGGTAGGCACCGCTCGAGACGTTCTGCAGGTACACGCTGAAGAGGTAGCCGCCCCCAGGCCGACGGCTACCACGAGGCCATTGAGCAGCACCGCGACGATTGTCGAGGCGACCACGCGCGGCACCACGAGCCGGTGGATTGGGTCGATGCCGAGCACCTCGAGCGCATCGATTTCCTCGCGGATGGTGCGGGCGCCGAGGTCGGCGCAGATGGCGGTGCCCCCGGCGCCGGCGACCACCAGCACCGTCACGATCGGGCCGAGCTGGGTGACCGCGCCGATCGCGGCACCCGCGCCGGAGACGTCGGCGGCGCCGATCTCGGCCAGCAAGAGGTTGAGCGTGAAGATGAGCAGCACGGTTTCCGGGATGGACACCGCGATGGTGGGCAGCAGCGATACCCGCATGAGGAACCAGCCAGTCCAGATGAACTCACGCCATTCGAACGGCTCCTTCAGGGCTTTGGTGGTCAGCATGCACATTCGGAAGAACCCGCCGACCACTTCCGTCCCCGGCCGGAGGTGGGCGCCCAATTTGCCGGCAATCAACGGAGTGGTCATCGGCGCGGGCCCCGGCGTAGCCACCCTCGGCGCGTCGCAACCGCGGCGCGTGTCATCATGACCGCCCCCTCGCTACGGAGCTGCATACGAAAAATGGTTCACTAGAAGATATTTCGAACTTCACTTGAACTCGAAAACACGACTCTCCCCGGCAGGCAGTCTCGATCAGTGCCCTTCGGCCCCATGTCGTCCTGGGGTGAACCACGTCGCAACTATGGCATTAGACCGTACGTTCAGTCAATCATTTCCAGATCGCCGCATAGACTTCGCTACCGACCACCGCGGGCCCTCGCGCTACTCCGCCATCAATTCGGTGATTACCAGGTACTTTGGCGCTTCAGCGGCTTGGCTGGCGCGCGTTGATCGGTCGCGGATACTTGAACGCGGCGCGTTTCCGGGGCGACCAGACCAACTATACGTACAGTCAAGATCTTCTCGCGTAAGGTGCTATCGCCGAAATCCTGGTCAAGGCCGGCTCACTAGCTCCAGGTAGGAGCGGGCTGCGGCGAATTATCGGTGCTCGCGCGGCATTACGTCGCTACGCGGTCAATCCGTCGCACCAGTTACCGTGGCGAGGCATTCGCGCACCACCGAGACGACGTCCGCGGAAGGGTCCGCCCACCTGCTAAGCCCCAGGCGGTCGAGCAGCAGTCCGCCGAGGAATACGTCAACGAAGGCTGCCCCGACTTGTTCGGGTGCCTGGGAGTCGGCCGGATCGAACCAGACCCACATCCACTCCAGCGATCCCCACAGCTGCAACGCCGCTAGTTCGACGTCTACGCTTCGGAACACACCGCCGTCTACCCCGTTGCGGATCTCATCAACCATGAGCTCTTGCAATTGATTTCGCAGCTTGCGCACTTGCTGCATCGCCGGGTCATCGGACAACTGAACCACCTCGCGCTGGCTTGCCACCGTCGCGTTGCGGGCGATCACCTGTAGTAGTGCGGAGGCATAAATGATGGCGGCGATGCGTTCGTGCGGCGCGGCCAGGCGCTCCCATACCATCCGTAGCACGTCGAGCTGACGGGCCAGGTGGGTTTCTTCAAGCTCCCGCAACATCTGGGCTTTGGTTCCGAAATGATGAACGATAGTGCCCTTGGACATGCCAAGCTCGTCGGCGATGTCGCCGATATTCGTTCTGTCGTAGCCACGTTCGGCGACATAGCGGACAAACGCGTCGAGAATCTCGCTACGTCTGCCAGGCGATCTGGGCATCTTCAACCTTCGACTTAAACTAACCGTACGAACGGTCTATCATAAGCCATCTTGGCAAGAGTAGCCCCAACCGGTTCTGCCGCGTCGGCGCAGCGGATCGTATTTTTGCGTCAGTTGGCCGAACCCACGCTGCCTTTTGCCAGCTATGGCGGTCAGATCGCCGGATCCTTCGTGGCGGCATGGAAGATGCCGTCTCAACAAGCCGCTGCGCGGGGGTCGACGAGGCCGCGGCGTGATCCGGTGGGCACGTTGTCGGCCGGGCGCTGCCGACCTCGGTCGTGAGGCGCCCGGCTCAGCTAGCCGTTCGGCGGCGTGTCCGGTAGCTCAGAGGGAATGCAACGCTCTGCGGCCACCGGACTCATCCGGTGCGGTTACGACATACATGTTCGTACCAGGCGCTGACTTGATTTCGCCGGCGGTGTACACGGTCATGAGTTCTCTGCCATCGCTGTCGGCAACGCATACATAGGTGTCGGTCTCAGCGTCATAGTCGAAGCTGTCCCAAGCCAATACGAACGCCAGGCAGTTGCCGTTGCGGTCGGCGACGATTAGCTTGTGCGCACCTGACTCCTTTAGAACCTCGGCATCCTGCGCGCGCTGCTGAGGGACCCGATTATTGTGGACCGTCACGCTGTTTAACATCTCTGCACTCCCTTAGCGAGGTTGTCTCCGTCTGGTCTGGGCGTTCAAATCCTCCGAACCTGGCGGTATTCGGACAGTACCGCCGGATACCCGCCCCGACCAGGGCATTACGGCCCCGATCAAGAGGTAGTAAGGTCGCTCAGCACCGACCGTCATTCGGGGGCATCTTGAAGCCCTTCATGGGGTTTCCGCACGGCATGGTCATCACCGGGATCAGCCGACCGCCGGCCGACCTTGGTGGGGCGAAGCGCCACCAGGAGCACGCCGACGGCGAAGACTCGCCGCGGTGACCCATGGAAAGTGCCCGTCCGGCGCGAAGCCCCCATAGGCGAAAAAGTGCAAGGCGGAGGCGACCATCGCGGCACCGGCCAGCATGACCGCTTCGCCCCAGCGATCCGGACAGGGGTATGCCGACCATGGGCAGTGGGGCCGCGAAGAAGCGTCGCCGCCACCACAACAGCACGATCTCGAACGCCGTCACCACGCTGAGGACGACGACCCACTCCAGCCGAACCAGCCACCACGCCCCCGTTCCCTCGGGCGGTTGCGGCAGCAGGCCCGCCGGGTAAGCGACGATCGCCACGATCACAACGGGGATCATGTGCCAGAGATAAAGCGCCATCACGTTGTTGTTCCCGACGGACGAGCACCCGCTGGACGAAATCGGCCCGCAGCGCACGGTTGAGCGCGGGCGCGAGTGTCATCACGATCCCGGTCTGTGCGCACCCAAACGCCAACAGCGCCACGGTGGGCGGCGTCGTGTTGTCAATGGTCTGGCCGGGAACGCCGATCATGCTCACCGGATAAAGTCTCAGCCAAATCAATAGCGCCAGCGCGACCGCCGACCCGGCGGCGAGCAGCGCGGCTCTGCGGGTAGCCAATAGCCCACCGTGCCAAGCGATTCCGAGCTGATAGAGCGTCCCCCAGCACAGTAGATAGTTCAGCCAGCCCAGGTACGGTACGTGACCGCCGATTGAGACGGCGTCCACCACCACTACCCCCGCGGCCAGCGCGGCCGGCGCCGCGAGTCCCCAACGGCGTTGTGCGGCAACGGCAATCGGCGTCAGTGACACCACAACCACGTAGACGGCGAGGAACCAGAGGTGCATCGCCACCGCCCAACCCGCGTATTCCAGCACCAGGCCGGGCATGCCAAAAGCGGCCAGGACCACCACAATCACCGACACCAGCGCCATGTAGACCGCCGTCGGTCCGAGTACCCGGGCCAGTCGATGCCGAAGCCAGACCTCGCGCGAGAAACCGTCGGCGCCGCATCGATGCGTCCACGACACCGCGCCGGCGTAGCCGGCCGCCAGGAAAAACACCGGAACCGCCTGGAAAATCCAGGTGAGCCACTGCGTCCAGGGCAGGTCGACGAGCGGGTTTTCCCGCCCGAATTGTCCGTCGTGATAGGTCACCGATCCGGCCAGCCAATGCCCGAGCACGATGAGGACCACACCCGATACGCGATAGAAGTCCACCGCCAGATTGCGGACCGGTCGCGCGGTGTCCTGCACGAGCGCAACGGTACCCGTCGCGTGGCTCGACGGCGCTCGGCGCAAAATGGCGCCAATGAAACTTGCTCATCTCGCCGAACTTGAAGTTGGACGCCTCGGGCTGGGCGCGATGGGCATGTCCGTCGCCTATGCCGGCGCCGGCAGCGACGACGCCGAATCCATCCGCACCGTTCATCGCGCCATCGACCTCGGCGTCACGCTGATCGACACCGCGGAGGTCTATGGCCCCTACGCCAACGAGGAACTCGTCGCCCGCGCGCTGCAGGGCCGACGAGATCGAGTGGTGCTGGCAAGCAAATTCGGCCTGATCTCCCATACCGGGCGTAACAGCCTCGACAGCAGCCCCGCCAATATTCGCATCGCCGTGGACGGGTCGCTGCAAAGGCTGGCGACCGACCATATCGACCTCTACTACCAACACCGCCTCGACCGCGAGACCCCGATCGAGGACACGATCGGGGCGCTGGCCGAGCTGGTTGCCGCCGGCAAGATCCGCCACATCGGCCTTTCCGAGGTCGGTGTGAACACCATTCGCCGCGCCCACGCCGTGCACCCCATCACCGCCGTCCAGTCCGAATACTCGTTGTGGACCCGCGACCCCGAAGAGGGAGTGCTAGACGTCCTGCGCGAACTGAAAATCGGGTTCGTGCCCTACTCGCCGCTGGGCCGCGGCTTTCTCACCGGCGCGATCCGCTCCACCGGGGAACTTCCCGACAGCGACTACCGCAAGACCAACCCGCGCTTCTTCGACGAGAACTTCCAGCACAACCTCAGCAGCGCAGACGAACTGCGTGACATCGCCGCCGACGTCGGCGCCACTCCGGCTCAGGTCGCCTTGGCCTGGCTGCTGGCGAAAGGCCCGGACATCGTGCCCATTCCGGGAACCAAGCGCGTCACGCGCCTCGAGGAAAACGTCGCCGCCGACACGGTCGCGCTCACCCCCGACCAACTGGCGAGGCTCGACCGACTCACCCCGGCCGTCGGGGGCCGCCAGGCCGAAGCGCAAAAAAGATGGATCGACCGCTAGGTGACTACTCCGCGGTGGCCAGCGCCGCGGGACCGTATTTCTTCGCGATCAGGCTCCACGGGTCGGCGTACGGGCCGCGTCCCTCGGCGCGCCGCTGCAACTTCAGCGCCATGCGCAGCACTGGGCGCAATATCGGGCCCAGCGCTCGCAACACCGTGCGCAGGAGGCGACCCTGGGATTCGCCGAGCCAGGCCACCGTCTCGTGCCAGTCGTGCTCTTGGAAGTCAAGCAGCGCTTGCGATTCGGTCGTGTCGAACCATCCCGTGAAACTCCAACCGCGGTCGTCGCCGGGGTCGCCCGGCAGGCTCGCCGAGGGACCGAGTCGGCCCACGCCGACGCCGGCCATCATGTCGTCCTCGAGGTCGCGCTGCAGCATCACATACGATTCGTTTCCGCCTATCAGCAGCGCCTTCCCGGCGATCGTGGCCTCGCGGTCGACACCGTTGGCGAACGCCAGCGCCGCGTCGCGCGCGTCCACCGCGTGGATGCGGTTGTCGCGTGGCATGGAGCGCACGAGGACCAAATAGTCGCCGTTGAAGTTCGACATGGTGTCCGGCGAGGCGACCCCGCCGAGTCGGAACAGCGCGTAGGGCAGGCCGCTGGCGCGGATCGCCGCCTCCGCGAGCGCTTTGTCCTGACCGTATTGATCGATGGGGTCGACGGGGGTGTCCGGCGTGATCCGCTCCGGGTGGCGGTACGGGTTGCGTGATCCGTAGACCGCGGCGCTGGACGCCATCAGGAATAGAGGCGGATGGGGCAGCGCATCTTTGGTTTCCAAGGCCGCCGCGAGGAGATTCTCGGTCCCACCCACATTGACTCGCCGGGCCAGCCCGGGATTGCGATACGACGGTGGTGAAACGATGGCGGCGAGGTGAATGATCGCTTCGGGCCGATGGGTCGCGACCAGCTCGCGCACCGCCGCGGGGTCCAGTAGGTCGACATACGCCGGAATCAGCTCTCCGGCGCCGGCGGACAATTCGGCTGCGGCGGCAACGGTCTTGTCGGTACGCAGATCGGTGGCGACGACGGTTCGGCCCCGGTCGAGCAGGATCTGCGCGCATCGCCTGCCGACCTGACCGAACGCGCCGGTGATCAGAATGGTGCCAACAGTCATCGAAGCGTCACCGATCCATTAGCCGGCCGGCGAGCTTGGCGGCCACCCGTCGGACCCGGTCGGAGATGTGGAACGAGAACACGGGAGTGACGATATCCTCTCGCAGCCGAGTTAGCTTGGAGCTCTTGATAAGCCACTGCCCGGCGATGTTCTCGTAGGTCTCGTGGTAGTGGCCGTAGCCGACCAGGGTGACACCGGGCCAGAAGCGCACGACATCCTGCAGGGCCCACACCCCGCGCGCCGTCGTCGCCGAGGTCAGTTCGATCTCGGGCGCGTGCACCTGATGCGCCGTGGCCTGCGAAGGTCGTCCGATGCCTTTGCGGGTGAACGCCACAAAGTCGTCGGCGCCGATGATCAGCTTGCCGCCGGCCTCTGCGGTGTCGCTGACGAAGTCGTCGGTAAAGATCGCGCGCCACGCCGCCCAGTCCTTCGCGTCGAGGTAGCGGCAGTAGCGGGCTTTGAGCTGCTTGATGGCCTCGATTGCCATCAGCGCGGTGGCGTCATCGCCTGCGATCAGTTCGCGCGCGGGCTCTCTCATTGCGGCTCGATTCCGGTCCACCTCGTCGAAACACGCCGAGCGTGACATTTCACTGGGGAAGTGTAAACGATCCGGGACGAGACCCTTGCCCCTGGTCTATTATCTGCGTATGCATGCAGATTCTTGTCCGGGGCGCGGCGATTCCCACGACCACGAGCATCCGAATGGTATTCGGGGCCTGGTCCACGAGATCTTCTCCCCGCACAGCCATGACGCCGCCGACGGCCATGGATCAGGCACTGGCATCGAGCATGGCCGGCATGCGCGCGGTGAAGGTCAGCCTGATCGGCCTGGCCATCACGGCGGTGCTTCAGGTGGTGGTGGTGGTTTTCTCGGGGTCGGTGGCGCTAGCCGCCGACACCATCCACAATTTCTCGGACGCACTCACCGCGGTCCCGTTGTGGATTGCCTTTGTTGTCGGACGACGCGCCGCTACCCGGCGATACAACTACGGCTTCGGGCGCGCCGAGGATCTGGCGGGCTTGTTTGTTCTGGCGATGATCGCCCTCTCCGCGATCCTCGCCGGGTACGAGGCTGTGACGCGCCTGATTCATCCGGTAAAGATTGACCACCTCGGCTGGGTTGCCGCCGCCGGTCTGATCGGGTTCGTGGGCAACGAAGTGGTCGCCGTTTACCGGATTCGCGTGGGTCGTCGCATCGGTTCGGCGGCGCTGACGGCCGATGGCCTACACGCTCGCACCGACGGAATCACCTCGTTGGCAGTGGTTTTCAGCTCCGGAGGAGTGGCACTGGGATACCCGCTGGCCGACCCTGTCATCGGCCTGCTAATCGCGGTTGCCATCCTGGCGGTGCTTCGCACCGCCGCGCGCGACGTGTTCCACCGCCTCATGGACGGGGTCGACCCGACACTGCTGGATGCCGCCGAAAAGGCGCTGGGGACGCAGCCCGGCGTGCTGGCGGTACACAGCGTCCGCTTGCGCTGGATCGGCCACCGGCTGCACGCGGATGCCGAGTTGGATATCGACCCGACCACGAGCCTGGTCGAAGCGCACCGCATCGCGCATGACGCCGAGCACGAATTGACCCATGCGGTAAGGAAGCTCGACACGGCGCTCATCCACGCCTATCCCGCCCACCGGGTCGTGTCGGCGCGATGAGGCCGGGGCATACTCGACAAGCATGACGGACTCTCCCTCCCAGCTGATAGACGCCAGGATCCAGGAGCTGGGTGATTGGCGCGGCGAGACGCTCGCCCGCATCAGAAAACTCATCAAGCAGGCCGTGCCCGACGTGGTCGAGGAGTGGAAGTGGAGAGGTGTCCCGGTGTGGTATCACGACGGCATGATCTGCACCGGTGAGACGTACAAGGAGGTCGTGAAGATGACCTTCGCCAAGGGCGCCTCGCTGGAGGATCCTTCGGGTCTGTTCAACTCCAGCCTCGACGGCAACACCCGACGGGCCATCGACTTCCGCGACGGCGACAAGATCGACGAGACGGCGCTGAAGGCGCTGATTCACGCCGCGGTGCAACTGAACACGGGAGGCGGATCGCGGCCGTGAGCGCCGAGTCCGTCGAAGAATTCCGGAGCCGGGCCGGGGCCTGGCTGGCCGAGAACATGCCGCGGCTGGATTCCGACGACGCGATGATCCTCGAGCGCGACGAACTGCCGTCCTGGCAGCGCGCCCGCGAACTGCAGAAAAGGTTGTACGACGGGGGATTCGCCGGGATCTGCTTTCCCCGCGAGTACGGCGGGCTCGGACTGGGTTATGAGTACAAGAAGGCGTTCGACGCCGAGGCCCTCGCCTACGAGACACCGCTGCTCCTCAACGTCCCGTCCTTCGCCATTTGCTGCGCGACGATCCTCGACATGGGCAGCGAGGATCAGAAACGCGCTCACATCCGGGCGGCGTTGCGCGGCGATGAGGTGCTCGTACAGCTGCTGTCCGAACCCAGCGGGGGCTCGGACCTCGCGGGCGTCATCACCCGCGCCGACCGCCGCGACGGACGATGGATCATCAACGGCGCCAAGACGTGGAGCACCTGGGCGTTCGCCGCCGACTACGGCCTGTGCCTGGCCCGGACGGATTGGGACGCACCGAAACACAACGGGCTGACCATGTTTCTGCTGCCGCTTCGCCACCCCGGAGTGACGATCAACCGCATCCAGCAGGTCAACGGTTCGGTCGAGTTCTGCGAAGAATTCTTCGACGACGTCGACGTAGGCGACGACGCCGTCATCGGTGAGCCGGGCAAAGGCTGGGACGTCGCATCGCGCCAGCTCTACCACGAGCGCCGCACCATGGGCGACGGTTCGGAATACACCAGCGGGCCCGGAATCACTGAGGCCGAAGACGTTTCGATCGACCTGATGTCGTTGGTCGACAGCAGCAACCAGGGCGAGAGCGAACGCGTTCGGGAGATGGTCGGCCGGGCCCTCGTCCACCGCGCGGTGCACGCACAACTCAGCGAGCACGTCTACCACGCCGTGGCCGGTGGATCCCTCCCACCCGCCGCGGGATCGATCATCAGGCTGGACATGGCCGCGGTTCACGACGTCGAGAACGACACCGCCCACGCCGTCGCCGGGTCGGCGGCGGTGGTTGAGGACGACGCGGGGCTGCTCGACATCGGCACCCGTTACCTGGGTCGCCAGATCGCCAGCATCGGCGGCGGCACCACCGAGATGGCGCGCAACGTGATCGGCGAGCGGGTCTTGAACTTTCCCCGTGAATACGCCGCCGATCGCGGCGTACCGTTCAACCAGGTGCGGCGGGGCAAACCCACGGAAGGCGGCCGAAATTGAGTGACCAACTTCGTGACATCCGGGAATTGGCCAACGACTCCGACGCCTACCGCGACGAGCTGTTCCGGCGCTGGACCGGTCTGCTGAGCTACCGCTACATCGGCCGCAACCACTCGTCCATGAACGTCGGCGAGACGGATGACACCGTCACCATCCGACGCGACATGCGCAACGAGGCCGGTGGACTCATGGTGGCGCCGTTGGCCATCTCGTCGCCGGAGGGCTGTCAGACCGACATGGTTGCGGTGCCCAATCCGGTCATCGCGTCGGTACAAATCATCGATCCCGGCTACGACGTCAAGCGGATCGAGATCGTCGAGTCCGGCATCGTGCACCAGGGCCGCACCATGGGCTATGGGCGGTGCAAGATCGTCGACGCCGACAACCCGAACCGGGTGATCGCCTTCAACGAGGGGCAGGGAGCGGTCATCGGCGTCCCACCGGAAGGCCTTGGCAGGATGGATGTTTCGGGCACCGAGCTGGTGATCGAAGACTCGCCCGATCTGCCGCCGCTGTGGGAAGCCTTCGGCGCCGGCAAGCGCGGTGACGGCCACTGGGTGCTGCCCGCGCTGAGCGCCGAACTCGCGTCGCCGGATGCCGCGCTGCACATCGGACCCCAACACGTGGTCCTGGAGACCGCGGCCACCGACCTTGCTGCCGATGTCGCCGGAACCAGGAAGGTCCAGGTCATCAGCTGGCACGTGATGTTCATGTCACGCGGCAAGGTGGGGCCCTTCCGCGTGGAGGGCACTGCGCATCGTCGGCGGACCCGGACGCATCGGCGTGCGCATGCTTCTGCACGACGAAGGGAACGCGGACAAGGCCGTCACTTCCGCCGCGGCGATCTTCGAGATCGCGAGCTTCGACTAATCGACGGCGGTCGAATGGAAATCGACCGAAATTAAAAGCGAACGGCAGCACGGACACCAGCGCATCGTGTTAGACGCCAATTCACGTGACAGTTGTACCCCCTACCCGAATTGCCTGTTCAAGAGGTCACATAACGCTTCGGGACGGGTGGCCGGTGACTTGTTCTACTGTTCGGCAGCTTCGCCTGTCGCCTCAAAGACAACGCGACGCCCTATAGCCACCGCGTGGTCCGCGAAGCGTTCGAAAAATCGACCCAGCAGGGTGACATCGACTGCTGTTGCGACGCCGTGCTTCCACTCCTGATCCATCATCGCGCTGAATAGCTGTCGGTGAAGTTGATCCATCGCATCGTCTTCCCGGCTGATCTGAGCGGCTTGCTTCGGATCACGCGATAGCACCACTTCCTTGGCGCTGTTGCCGAGGTCTACAGCGATCCGCCCCATCTCAGCGAAGAAGCCTTCGACCTCCAGGGGCAGGGCATGTTGGGGATGGCGGCGACGAGCGATTTTGGCGACGTGCAGTGCCAGAGCACCCATCCGTTCAGCATCGGCCACGCTCTGGAAGGAACCGAAGACGAGCCGCAGGTCGCCCGCAACAGGTGCCTGCAACGCGAGCAACGCGAAGGCAGCTTCCTCTGCGCGGGTTTGCATCTGGGCAAGCTGGTCATGGTCGCCAATAACCTGTTCGGCCATGGCCAGGTCCGCGTGCAACAGCCCCTGCGTCGCACGGTCCATCGCCAAGCTGGCGAGGCCGCACATGTTGCTGAGCAGTTCAGTCAGCGAGTCGAGTTGTTCATGGAACGCCGTGCGCATGGCATCACCCTAGAACCGCGTAGACCGAGCGCACCTGGCGTCGGTGAACTGGCCATGAATGCAATCTTTCCGAATAATCGAAGAAGTTGCCTTGGGCGGTCCAGGGGAACCAGGGTTGATGGCGCGACGATTCAGCGTTTGGGGGTAACCATGGCGCTATCCGGTCTGCTGACGCGGATTGTGGCCTTCCTTCGAGCGGGCTACCCCGAGGGCGTGCCCACGAATGACTACATCCCCCTCTTGGCGCTCCTGCGCCGCCGCCTGTCCGACGAGGAGGTCATCGCCGTTGCCACCGAATTAATGTCCATCGGACACACGCCGGTCGAGGGCACTGACGTGCGGATTGCGATCACCAAGCTGACCGACGAGATGCCCTCGCCCGAAGACACCGAGCGTGTGAAGCGTCGGCTCGTTGCGGCTGGCTGGCCGGTGACCGATCCTTTGGACTTCTTGGGGTAGACGGTAGTGGTAGCGACGCGCAGGGGTGATGAACCATCGACGGGCAGCGCCGCTGTTGCCGAGGTCATTCCCCTTACCCAACCTTCTGAGCGGGTCCAGGCCCAACTCTTCGCCAAAATACTGCGCCGCGAGATCGCGGCGATGAAGAGGAATGTGACCACCGCCGAATCAGAGTGGCACCGCCGTTGTGAATCAGAAGGTTACGTCGATCCACCGGAGCGCCTGGCGGTGGTGCGCGAACGCGTTACCGAAGCGAGAAGAATGCTCACCGCGCTGAATGCTCGGTTCCCTCGGGGCTGAGCACCTGTCTGCGGTCTGCTCGACACCCTGGAACAGGCCACGGCCCTCCCGGCGACGGCTCGTAGTCGAACAGCGTGTGCAGCTTACGGTCCATCCACCTAAACAGCCACGCCGGTGCCGTGCGTATGTATGGTGCTAACGACGCACCGACATGACGGGAGACGCGCAGTGGCTGAACGGTTAGCGGGCAAGGTCGCGCTCATCAGTGGCGGTGCGCGGGGGATGGGCGCATCCCACGTGCGGACGCTGGTGGCCGAGGGGGCCAAGGTGGTGTTCGGCGACATCCTCGACGACGAGGGCAAGGCGGTCGCGGCCGAGTTCGGCGACGCCGTCCGCTACGTGCACCTGGACGTGACCAAACCCGAGCAATGGGAATCCGCGGCGGCGACCGCCATCAGCGAGTTCGGCGGCATCGACGTGCTGGTGAACAACGCCGGCATCCTCAACATCGGCACCCTGGAGGACTACGAGCTCTCCGAGTGGCAGCGGATCCTCGACGTCAACCTGACGGGCGTTTTTCTCGGCATCCGCGCCGTGGTGAAGCCCATGAAGGAAGCGGGACGAGGTTCGATCATCAACATCTCGTCCATCGAGGGGATGGCCGGCACCATCGCGTGTCACGGTTACACCGCAAGCAAATTCGCGGTCCGCGGGTTGACGAAATCGGCGGCACTGGAACTGGGCCCGAGCGGAATCCGAGTGAACTCGATACATCCCGGTCTCATCAAGACGCCGATGACGCAGTGGGTTCCCGACGACATCTTCCAGACCGCGTTGGGCCGGGCCGCCGATCCCAGGGAGGTCTCCAACCTGGTGGTCTACCTGGCCAGCGACGAGTCCAGTTATTCGACGGGCTCGGAGTTCGTCGTGGACGGCGGCACCACCGCCGGCCTGGGGCACAAGGACTTTTCCGCCGTCGACGCCAGCCAGCAGCCCGAGTGGGTCACCTAGCTGCGCGCGCCTGACCACATCGAGACCGCGGCCAGTGCTACTAGATGGGCAACGAGCACACGCTGCGCGCAGGCTCGACGCGGTCAGCGCAGAGTCAACGCTCTCACGGCACCGTCACTAACGATTCGGCCTTCTTGATCGGCGCGGGCCAGGGCGACGGCACCGGCCGTTGCCGGACCCGTTGTGGCCACCAGAACCACTTGCCCAACAGTGCGGCGATGGACGGCGTCATGAGCGACCGGACGATCAGTGTGTCAAAGAGCAGGCCGAGGCCGATGGTGGTGCCGACCTGGCCGATGACGGTCAGCTCGCTGACGGCCATCGTCATCATGGTGAAGGCGAACACCAGCCCCGCCGAGGTCACGACCGATCCGGTGCCACCCATCGCTCGGATGATGCCGGTGTTCAGGCCGGCGTGGATCTCTTCCTTGAATCGGGACACCAGCAGCAGGTTGTAGTCGGCGCCGACGGCGAGCAGGATGATGACCGACATCGCCAGCACCATCCAGTGCAGTTCGATGCCGATGAGGTGCTGCCAGATGAGCACCGAGAGCCCGAAAGACGCTCCCAGCGAAAGCAAGACGGTGCCCACGATGACCGCAGCGGCCACCACGCTGCGCGTGATGATCAGCATGATGATGAAAATCAGGCACAGCGAGGCGATTCCGGCGATCAGCAGGTCATAGTTGCTGCCGTCCCGCATGTCCTTGAAGGTCGCCGCGGTGCCGCCGAGGTAGATCTTGGAGCCCTCCAGGGGCGTGCCCTTGAGCGCTTCGTAGGTGGCCTTCTTGATCGCATCGATGTGCGAAATGCCTTCCGCGGTCATCGGATCGCCGTCGTGGCTGATGATGAAGCGCACCGCGTGGCCGTCGGGCGGGAGGAAATTCTTCATGCCCCGCTTGAACTCGGCGTTGTTGAAGGTCTCCGGAGGCAGGTAGAACGAGTCGTCGTTCTTGGAAGCGTCGAACGCCTGGCCCATGGCGCTCGAGTTTTTCTGCGCCTCGTCCTGCTGATCCTGCAGGCCTTTCTGGGTCGAATACATCGTCAGCATGGTCGTTTTCATGTCTTGCATGTTGGCGATCATGTCCGGCATCAGCGCCGTCAGCTGAGGCATCAGTGTGTCGAGGCGTTCCATGAGCGGCAACAGGCTCTGGATGTCGTCGGTCATCGTGTCGATGCCGTCGAGGGTGTCGAAGACGGACCGGATCGACCAGCACGACCGGGATGTCGTAAGCAGTGCTTCTCCCAGTAGAAGTAGCTCCGAATCGGCCGGAAGAAGTCATCGAAATCCGAGATGTGGTCCCGCAGTTCGGCGACGTCTAAGGTCATGGTCTTCATCTTCTCCACCATGCCGTGCGTGGTGTCGGCCATCTGCTGGGTCAGGCTCTGCATCTTCTCCATGCTGTTGATGGTCGACTGCATCATGTCGGCCTGCTTGAGCATGTCGGCCATCTGGTCTTGTTGGTACTTCTGATTCAGCTGCTGGGTGACGGCCTGCATGCTGATCTGAAACGGGATCGAGGTGTGCTCGATCGGCGTGCCCTGCGGCCGGGTGATGGCCTGCACGCGAGAGATTCCGGGCACCCGGAAGATCGCCTTGGCGACCTTGTCGATGACCAGAAAGTCCGCGGAATTGCGCAGATCGTGGTCACTTTCGATCATCAGCAGCTCGGGGTTCATCCGCGCCTTTGAGAAGTGCCGATCCGCGGCGGCGTAGCCGGCGTTCGCCGGCAGGTCGGCGGGAAGGTATTTACGGTCGTTGTAGTTGGTCCGGTATCCGGGCAAGGTCAGCAGACCGACGAGGGCCACCGCGATCGTCACGATCAGCACGGGGCCGGGCCACCGGACGACGACGGCGCCGACCTTGCGCCAGCCGCGAATGCGTTGCGCCCGCCTGGGCTCGAGTACGGTGCCGAAGCGCGTTGCCACCGAGATCACCGCGGGGCCCAGCGTCAGCGCGGCTGCCACCACGACCACCATGCCGATGGCCAGCGGGATGCCGAGTGTCTGGAAGTAGGGCAGGTTGGTGAAGTGCAGGCAGAACGTCGCGCCCGCGATGGTCATGCCCGAGCCCAGCACCACGTGCGCGGTGCCGCCGAACATCGTGTAGTACGCGTCTTCTCGTGATTCGCCGATGGACCGGGCCTCCTGATATCGGCCGATCAAGAAGATCGCATAGTCGGTCGCTGCCGCGATCGCCAGCGTCACCAACAGGTTCGTCGCGAACGTGGAGAGCCCGATGATCTTGTGGTAGCCAAGGAAGGCGACCATGCCACGGGCGGCCGACAGTTCGAGCACCACCATCACCAACGTGAGCAGCACCGTGACGATGGACCGGTAGACCAACAGCAGCATCGCGATGATCACCACGAACGTGACGGTGGTGATCACCTGCAGGCTGCGGTCGCCTGCCATGTGCTGATCGGCCGTCAGTGCTGCCGGTCCGGTGACGTAGGCCTTCAACCCGTTGGGTGCGGGCACGCTGTTGACGATCTTTTGGACGGCTTCGACCGACTCGTTGGCCAGCGCCTCGCCCTGGTTACCGGCGAGGTAGACCTGGACGTAGGCGGCCTTGCCGTCGTTGCTTTGTGCGCCGGCCCCGGTCAGCGGATCGCTCCACAGGTCCTGCACGTGTTCGACGTGTTTGGTGTCGGCGTCGAGCTTTTTGACGATCTGGTCGTAATAGGCGTGGGCGTCGGCGCCCAAGGGGTTTTGGTCCTCCAGCACGATCATGACCGAGCTGTTGGACTTGTACTCGCCGAACACCTCACCCACGTGCTTTGTCGCGATCACCGATTGCGCGTCGTCCGGGCTCATCGAGACCGAGCGCATCTGCCCGACGACGTCCAGCTGCGGGACGATGACGTTGAGCAGCGCGATAATCGCGATCCAGGCGAGCATGATCGGTACGGCGAACCTGCGGATGATGCGCGGGATTGCCGGCCGCACCGCATGTTTGGCGATGGGGAGAGTGTCGGTGCGAGCGTCTTCGATGCTTGCGCTCATGCGGATTTCACCAAGCAAAAGGTCAGGGCGTGCACGCCGTTGGAAATGTTCTCGTCCTTGACTTCGTCGTCGACGGTGATGCGGCAGCCTAGGCGATCACCGTCGCTTTGTGCCGAAAGGTTCGGGAAGACCGAGGGGGCGGTCGTGCTGAGGACCAACGTCCAAGGCAACGGCGCGCCGTCCACTCGCTGCGGCTGAGCGCTGAGATCCAAGTAATTCACGTTGGCATCGCTTGCCGAGCCGAAGATCTCGTACTTGACGACCTTCGGCTTGAACGGCTTGGAATCGTCCATCCGCGCGCTGGTCACGGTGTTGGCATTCTCGGCGCCGAAAAACGACTTGACCCGCGCGACGGTGAAACCACCGACCACCACGACCGCCACGATCAACAGCGGCAACCACGCGTTGCGCATGACCTTCGACATCTGGGGTGCTTCCCTCCCTTGTCACGCACCGTGGTGTGGTCGCCGTGCCGAACTCGAATCACGTTGCGCCACAACGCTATCGGCGATCACAGAGATTCGCACGTTTGGGTAGCCGGCGCTCGGCGTCTCTCAACCGTCGTCGCGCGCCGTCATCACAGCATAGTACATGCTCTGCAGAGTTTGCACATCATGCAAATAAGGTGATCTAGGTAACTTAGGCCGTCACTTCGTGAAAATGCTGTTGACCAGTGCGGCAGCGTGCTCGACGTAGGGCATCGGCGTGTCGTCGGAATCCGGTGCCTCGGCACCGGCCCAGCGCTCGATGCCCGAACGAACGGCCGTCAACGCCAACGCGGCGATCAACGCGGTCATCTCATCGTCGGGCCGCATCGCTTGACGGCGGGCAACGATGTCGGCCAGTTGGTTCTGAAACCTCTCCAACTCGGCGAGGAATGCCGCCAGCACCGCGGGGCTGGTCTTGGCGAGTTCCAGCATGCCGGCCGCCTGTTCGCGCATCGGGGGCATGTCACGAAGATGGTGCGCCGCGAGCGTGATCAGCTCCGCCAGCACCACTCGATACGAGGCGGGTCCGGCCGCGACGAAATCCTCGGCCAGATCGGCGGATAGGTCCGACGGGCCATAGGCGATCGCGGACTCTTTGTTTGCGAAGTAATTGAAGAACGTGCGCGTCGAAATGCCTGCTTCGACACAGATCTCTTCGATCGTCACCTTGTCGAAGCCGCGCTCTAGCGCCAAGCGCACCGCGGCGTCGCGGATGTCCGCGCTGGTCTGGCGGCGGCGACGCTCGCGAAGACCTATGCAGTTGGCCATAACACTCATCGTTGCACATAACGCAAACTTTGCAGTCAAATGGTCATCGCGCGGAGTCGTCGATCTGCACCGGATAGCCCGCGCGAACGACGTCGACGGTGCTCAGCGGAGTGATCAGCGGCGCGGTGCCGGTGCGGGGTCGGGGCAGCTTGTCCCGATAGATGTTGTCGGCTCGGTCCCAAACCGCCACCTGGTTGCCGACGACGATGGCGGGTCCGTCCTGAGCCGCGACAAACACTCCGTCGGGCAGGCTGTCCCAGGCCGCGCGGTGCCCGGATCCTTCGGTGCGCTCCCGGTGCAGCTGGGTGTCCATGTCCTTGGCGTAAGGCATTGCGCCACCATGGGTTTGAGCCCACAGCGTCCGGTATGTGTTGTAGGCGTTCCGCCGGCATTCAGCGCACGGGCGGTGTCCCGCGGCCAGCGCGACGGCCTCGTCGAGGAAGAACAGCGGCGTATACCGATTGGGCTCCCACTGTGCCACCCGTCGGCCCCTGAACGACAGGACACATGTGATCCAGGCCTTGTGCTGATGGTTGCGGACGACATCGCGGGTGCCAAGGCCCCGGTGCAGGCGACCGCGGTTGCCCATCCACACCCCGCGGCCGGGGACGGCAATGACCTCGCCCAGCGGTGAGACCCGGTTGCGTGCCGGCCGGTGCGTGGTCATCAAACCCGCTCGAGGTCGAGCAGGACGCGCTTGGCTGCCGGGCCGCCGCGGTAGGCACCGACGGTTCCATCGGATCGGATCACCCGGTGGCACGGCACGACGATGGGGATCGGGTTGGTCGCGCACGCGGTGCCGACCGCGCGTACCGCCTTGGGGGAACCGGACAGTTGGGCCAGCGCGGCATAGCTGGTGGTGGCGCCGTAGCCGATGTCGGCGTTGAGGTGTTCGAGCACCGTGCGTCGAAATCCGTGCGACAGCGACCAATCCAGCGCAACGTCGAAGCTGTGGCGCCCACGCGTGAAGTACTCGTCAAGTTGCCGCGCGACCGGATCCAGGCGCGTGGGTGCCTCGAGTATCCGCGGGCTGATGCGCCCGGAGAGGTTCTGCAGCACACTGTCGTGGCCTTCGTGGGCGAACGCCACTCGCAGCAATCCGCGCGGGGTGGCCGCCAACAGTAGCGATCCGACGGCGGAATCCACAGTGCGGTAGGCGATATCGAGCAGATCGCCGGCCTGGGCGTCCCGTTCCAGGCGGAGGTGCAGCCGACGGAGATGGTCCTGGTCGACGGCGAAGTGCTTCGTGAGGTCGGGTGTGGTCATTGGTGCTTCCTTAGGGTGTCGATGAGGGGGTAGGTGCGTCGCAAAGTGGCGATTCCGTCGGCAGCGGCCCGCCGGGCGGCGGCCACGCTGCTGTCGAGAATCACCGCGATCTCGGAGTAGGGCAGGCCGGCCAGGTAGTGGTAGGCCACCGCCTGACGCTGTTTGGGTGGTAGCGCGCCCAGCGCGGCGTCCAGGTCGAGATCGTGGGTGTCGGCCCGCTCACGTGCGGGGGAGTCGGGTGCATCGGCAACCGGGACGGCCCGCCGCGACGCCGCGCGGGTGATGTCAATGGCTTTGCGGTGAGCGATGGTCACCAGCCACGCTTCGACGTTGGCGTCGGCCGGCAGGCGCGGGTAGGCCTGCAGGGCCGCAAGGAACGTGTCCGACCAGGCGTCATCGGCGTCGGCGTTGCCGACCACGGCGCGAACGACCCGGAACACCGTGGCGCCATGCCGGGCCACAACGGCCTCGAAAGGCGCCTTGACGTGCTGATCGACCATCACCCGTCGTCACCGACAAGTTCGGGTAAGCATTCGAGTTCCTCCGTAGCAATCGAGACTTTCACTGTGAAGACGCCGGCGCGTCGCGGAATGTGAGAAAGCCAATCCACCATTCTCTGCTGACGGCACGGAAAAGTGGGACCTCACATTCGAGGCCTCTCGGACGTCTACTTAGGTGAAAGGTGAGTCGATGGCGAGAGGTGAACCGTTGAGTTTTCACGATCTTCATCATCAGGGCGTTCCGTTCGTGTTGCCCAATGCCTGGGATGTACCGTCGGCGCTGGCCTACCTGGCGGACGGTTTCGCGGCGATCGGCACCACGAGCTTCGGCGTCGCGTCAAGCGCCGGGCACCCAGACGGGGGGCGCACAACCCGCGATGCCAACAGTGCTTTGGCCGCCGCGTTGGTGCGGCTGCCGTGTTACGTCAGTGTCGACATCGAGGACGGGTACAGCGACGATCCCGACGCCGTTGCCGATTACGTGGCACGAATGTCGGTTGCCGGCATCAACATCGAAGACAGCACCCACGAGAAACTCATCGATCCCGCCCTAGCGGCCGCGAAAGTCGCTGCGATCAAACAACGCAATCCCGAGGTGTTCATCAATGCCCGCGTCGACACCTATTGGCTGCACCAGGATGCCGACACCGCCACCACGATCGAGCGGGCCCTTCGTTATGTCGAGGCCGGCGCCGACGGCGTCTTCGTGCCGGCGGCCAACGAGCGCGGCGAGCTCGCCGAGCTCACTCGCAACATCCCGCGGCCCCTCAACACCCTGCCCGTGCCCGGCCTGACGCTCGCCGACCTGGGCGAGCTCGGGGTGGCGCGCGTGTCGACGGGATCGGCGCCCTACCGAGCGGCTTCCTACGCCGCCGCACAGGTCGCCCGAGCCGTGCGCGACGGACAGCCACTGCCACCGTCTACACCTTACGATGAGTTACAAGGACGCCTGGTCGACTACGAGAATGCCACCGACACAACGTGATCAGCGTGATCTCACGTTTCGGGGCCGCCCATCGTTTACCTGGGAAGGAGGTTAACGATGCACACACGACACACGGTGATCGACAGTCCGCTCGGCGAGCTGACACTGGTCGCCAACGTCGACGCCCTCGCGGGACTGTATTTCCGGCACCACTGGCATAGGCCCGCAGCTGACGACCTGGGTCGCTACGTCGAGCCGGCGGCCGAGGCGCTGTTCGGTCGCGCGGCCGACCAGCTACACGAATACCTGACCGGAGAGCGCACACGGTTCGATCTGCCCATCGCCCTGATCGGCGAGCCGCGCCAGCGGCGAGTCTGGGAACTGTTGGGCGATATCGCCTACGGTCAGACCGAAACCTACGGGGAGCTGGCGGCCAAACTGGCCGACGGCACCACCGCATACGAGGTCGGTCAAACGGTGGGGCGCAATCCGCTCAGCATCATCGTCCCGTGCCACCGCGTCGTCGGAAAGAATGGCGGCCTAACCGGTTACGCGGGCGGCCTGAAGCGCAAACGATTCCTGCTGGACCTCGAAGCGCCGGTACCCGCGGCGGCCGGCCGATTGTTCTGATGCCGTCGACGTGGCGTCGGCGGGTGGATGCCGCCGACTGGGACGCGGTCACCGCCGACATGAATGATGTTGGCGGTGCACTGCTTCCACGGCTGCTCACTCCCACCGAGTGCGCCGCGGTGCTTGATCTGTACTCCGACGACAGCTTGTTCCGCGCCACCATCGACATGACCCGGCACCGCTACGGGCAAGGCGAGTACCGCTACTTCGACCGGCCCTATCCGCACCCGATCGAAGAGCTGAAACAAGCGCTCTATCCCCGGTTACTGCCTATCGCCCGCGACTGGTGGACCAAGCTGGGCCGCGACGCGCCCTGGCCCGACACACTCGACGAATGGCTGGAGACGTGCCATCGCGCCGGCCAAACCAAACCCACCGCTCTGATGCTTAAATACGGGCCGGGCGACTGGAACGCCCTGCACCGAGACCTCTACGGAGAACTCGTCTTTCCGCTGCAAGTCGTCATCAATCTCAACGAACCGGGAGTGGCGCACACCGGCGGCGAGTTCCTCCTCGTCGAGCAGCGGCCCCGGGCACAGTCGCGCGGCACGGCCACCACCTTGCCGTACGGACACGGCTACATCTTCACCACCCGGGAACGACCGGTCCGCTCTACTCGGGGATGGTCGGCCGCCCCGGTGCGCCACGGGGTGTCCGTCGTCCACTCCGGCCAGCGCTACACCCTCGGCCTGATTTTCCACGACGCCGCTTGAACGGATCCGGCCCTGGGGCAGGATGGTGTCCATGGAGCTCTACGACGTCATGCGATCCACACCCGCGGTGCGCGAATTCACCGACGACCCGCTTCCCGACGATGTTCTCGCCCGGATTCTCGACAATGCGCGCTTCGCGCCGTCCGGCGGCAACCGGCAGGGCGTGCGCGTCGTCGTCGTGCGCGACAAGAACACCCGGGCGGCCCTGGCCGACCTGACGCTTCCCGTCGCGCGCCGTTACGCCGCGCAGCTTGCCAACGGCGAGTCGCCATGGAATCCGTTGCAGCCACCCGGTGTGGACGCTGCGACGATCGCGGCGACGGAGGCGCCCCCGCAGATATCGGCTCCGCTTCGCGATGCGCCGGTGCTGCTGGTGATCTGCCTGGATCTCGGCGTCGTCGCCGCCACCGACCAGGACCTCGATCGCATCGCCGTGATACCCGGCGCGTCGGTGTACCCGTTCGTGTGGAACGTGCTGCTCGCCGCGCGAAATGAGGGCTACGGCGGGGTGTTGAACACGGCGGTGGCCGCCGAGGAGCCGCGCGCCAAAGGGCTTCTCGGCGTGCCCGACGCGTATGCCATTGCCGCGGTGGTGCCGCTGGGCAAACCGGTGCGCCAAGTGACGAAGCTGCGACGACGGCCGGTTTCTGAGTTCGTCACAAGCGAGCGCTTCGACGGCGCACCCTTCAGCGGCTAGCGCGGGTGGGCTGCTCCGCTGTCGGTCAGTCATCGTTAGTCCTTGTCAGATGAGATGCAAGCTTTGGGCGGCCTCGGTGAGCCGTCGTCGATAGTCCGGGTGCGCCAGCCCGATCAGCGCGGCGGCACGGTCCGTGCTGGATAGTCCCTTCAGGTTGACGATGCCGTATTCGGTTGCTACATAATGAACGTCGTTGCGGGGCGTGGTGACCGGCCCGGATAAGCGCGGAACGATCTTGCTGATGGTGCCGCCCCGGGTCGTTGATGCGAACGCGATCACCGATTTGCCCCCACGTGACGCGTACGCGCCGCGAACGAAGTCCAGTTGTCCTCCGGCAGCGGTAAATTGGTGGCCGTCGAGGTGTTCGGAGTTGCACGCTCCGGTCAGATCCATTTCCACGGTGGAGTTGACGGAGATCACGTCGTCGTTCCGAGCGATAACAGCCGGATCGTTGACGTAGTTGACCGGGTGGCTTTCCAGTGCGAGGTTGTCGTTCATGAAGCGGTACATCGCGCGGTCGCCCATGGCGAACGTAAAGACCGCTTTGCGATGGTTGATGCCCTTGTACCGGCCAGTGGCGACACCGCGTCGGACCAGGTCGGCAAGCGCGGGAGTGAATACCTCGGAGTGAATACCTAAATCGGTGCGATCGCGCAGTTCCTCACACACGGCTTGGGGTAGGCCGCCGACGCCGATTTGGATACAGGCCCGATCCTGCACTAAGGCCGCTACCTGCCTTCCGATCACGCGATCGATATCCGTCACGGGCCGTTGTGGCAGTTCCGGCAGCGCGGAGTCGTCTTCGACAAGCGCGTCTACCTCGGACACATGCAGCGACGATGCGCCGTACACCCTCGGCATGTTGGGGTTGACCTCGACGATGAGGTGCTTGGCCTGGCGCGCCACCGAACTCGTGTAGTCGTTGTTGGTGCCGAAGGTGAAATATCCGTTCTCATCCATCGGTGAGACGGTCACGATGAAGGTGTCGACCGGAATGGATTCGGCGAATAGCCGGACCGAGCCGCTGAAGGAGGTGGGCACGAAGAAGATGACCTTGCGTCCGTCTTGCTCGCCCCGCTTGATCAGCTCGCGCTCGGGTCGTTGCAGAAACATCGAGTACGGCTGGAGGCGCCCCATCAGTTCGTAGCGAAGGACGGTGTCGGCCATCGGGGTTTCTGCGTGGAAGTAGTAGAGCTTGACGCGGTCGATCTCGCCCCGGCTGGCCCGGGCCGCCAAGGCGCCCAGCAGGGCACGCGGTTGACTGGCCGCCTGGCCGATCGCGACCGAGGACCCGGACGTCACCGCCTCCATCGCGGTGTCGGGGTCGGTGAGCTTGGTGTGGTAGATGCTTGCAGCGTCGGGCAGCGTGCCGGTGCTCATTAGTAGTTGGCCTCCTCGGCGGGGGAACCCGCGCGCTTGTAGATCAGCATGGTGCGTTCAAAGGTCATCACGACGACACCGTCTTGGTTGGTTCCGGTGGTTCGCACAGTGACGATGCCTTGGGTGGGTCGGGTTTTCGACTCCCGCTTGGACAGCACGGTGGACGCTGCATAGAGCGTGTCGCCGGCGAACACCGGATGGGTGGCGCGCACTTTGTCCCAGCCGAGGTTCGCCACGACTTTGGCGCTGACGGTCCGCACGCTCATTCCGGTCAGCATCGCGAGAGTCAGGGTGGAATCGACGAGTAGGCGCTTCCATTCGGTGGTCGCGGCGTACTTGGCGTCGAAGTGCACCGGCTGGGTGTTCATCGTGAGCAGCGTCATCCAGATGTTGTCGGTGTCGGTGATGGTGCGACCCGGCCGGTGCTCGAAGGTGTCGCCGACGACGAAATCCTCGTAGTACAGGCCGGATGTCTCGCGGTATACCTGTGGTGCGACCTCGTTGTAGGCGGAGAACGGGGTTTGCATGATTTCTCCTTTCAGTGGTGGACGTTTTGCAGAATTTGGCGAGCGTGACGGGCGACGGCTTCATCAACCATCAGCCCGTCGACCGCGCCGACGCCGGCCCGATTCGCCTCGATTACTTCTCTAGCCCAGTCGATTTCGCGCTCGTCGGGCCTAAATGCGGCATTGATGACCGGTATCTGGCTGGGATGGATGGCGGCCTTCCCGGCGAATCCCTCGGCAACTGCGCGCCTGGCCGCGTGCTCAAGCCCGACATCGTCGCTGATATCGAAGAACGGCGAATCGATCACGGGAATCGCGACGGCGGCCGCGTGAGTCAGAAGAACGTTGCGGGCATATACGGTGACCTCGGCGTTCGCGTCTGCACCGAGGTCGGCCGACAGGTCATCGCCGCCGAGCATTACCGCGTCAACAAGCCGTGGATCTAGCAGCGCACCGACATGTATCACGGCACGCGCGCTTTCATAGATCACAACGACACGCGCCGCCATGTGCGCCTGTGCTAAAAGCGATTTCACCAGGCCGGCCACGTCAGCCGACTCGGCCTTGGGGATCACCACGAAATCGAGGTGGCACGGTGACTGCAATAGCGCGGTCAGGTCCTGCCATCCGGCCGCGGTGGCCGGCGAGTTGATCCGCAACGCCGTCTGTACCCCCGAGGGCCGTTCGGAGCCAAGGTAGTTCATCGCGGCGCGACGGGCCTGGTCCTTCGCCGCCGTGGCGACCGAGTCCTCCAGGTCAAGAATCACCGCGTCGGCATCCACGTCGGCGGCCTTGCCGAAGTAACCGGCCTTGGTTGCGGGCGTGAACAGCATGCTGCGCGGTATGGGTTTCATATCCGTGCTCATTCCGTCCTCGATTCGTTCGGCGGGCTAACCGCACTGAGCGGCTTTGCGTGCCTGCTACCTCCACGCTATGAAGCAGCGAAGCTGGCGTCTAGTAGAATCTTCTGCAGTAATACTTGCGAAAAGCGCAAGTGATAGGGGTAGCGATGGAGCTATACCAGCTGCGGTACTTCCAGGCGGTCGCAGAGTTCGGCACCTTAGCGAAGGCCGCCGAGGAGCTCACTGTGTCGCAATCGGCGGTGAGCCGGGCGATTTCGCTGCTTGAGAAGGAAATCGGAGTCGAACTGTTCACGAGAAGGGGCCGTGCCAACGAACTCAACCGGTTTGGAAAGGCATTCCTCGACGCGTCCCGCGCAGCCCAGCGCGGGATCGATACAGCGGTGGCAAGCGTGCGCCAACTGGCCGGCGCCGACGGCGGGACAGTGGCCCTGGGCTTTCTGCATTCGCTGGGCGTCGCAACGGTCCCGGCGCTGATCCGGTGGCATCACGATCGATTTCCGTCGGTGGGCTTCGAACTTCACCAGCGCTCCGGGCAGGCCCTACTAACGGACCTATCCGCCGGCGTCACCGACGTATGCCTCAATTACCCAATGGCTTTCGACGAGACGCTGGACATCAAATGGGAGCCGTTGTTCACCCAACAGCTCTACGCGGTGGTTGACCGTGAGCACCCGCTTGCGACACGGGGCTCAGTCGGGTTCGACGAACTCGCCGATCAACCCTTCGTGGCCCTCAACCAGGAGCACACGCTGCGCAGGATATTCGACGATGCGTGCGTGCGGCACGGCGTGAGCCCCGACGATTGCGTTCGAGGGAACCGACATCGCCACGCTGCGAGGACTCATCGGTGCACGATTGGGCATCGCCATCCTTCCGCGCGCTTCGACACGATCACGAGACATCGTCGAAATCGCCGTCGACGACGATCACTTGGTCCGACCGATCGCGATCGGATGGATGGCCAACAGATTTCTTCCGCCATCGGCCTCCAGTTTCCGAGACAGCGCGCTGGCATGGCGACGAACACGCAATGCGCCTCAAGACTCGGCGCAACCGGCTCGGCGCACACGTGTCTCTATGCCCGTGAAATAGGAGAGCGTCCGCGGTTTTCTATCAACCATCGCGAAATCTGATGCAGTACAGCCTATTTGGGACCTGGGGGAGAAGCGTCACAGTGACGTATTGACGTCCCTTCGGGCGGCCGCGCGGAAGCGATGCAAGCCCTCATCCGAGGAGCATCACGCCGTTGAACGAGTTTGCATAGGGTGTTCGACAGCTCAGTTTCGAGTCCCACACCCGTTAGGCTGGCACGACGGGTCAGCTGCGAATGCCGACGAACGGTCCTACTGAGCATGGTGGTGATATGGATCTTGGACTTGCAGACCGCACCGCGCTCGTCTGCGCCTCGACGTCAGGGCTGGGCCTGGCGACCGCCCGGGCATTGTGTGAGGACGGCGCGAGAGTCGTGGTGACCAGCCGCTCGAGCGAACGCGCCGAGGAAGTGGCAGCCGCGCTCCCGAACGCGATCGGTATCGGCTGCGATCTCGTCGCCGCCGATGGTGCAGCGCGACTGTTCGGCGAATCGACCAAACGGGTCGGCAAGATTGACATCCTCGTGCTCAATGGGCCCGGCCCGGCGCCCGGAACTGCCGCAGACGTTGACGATGCAGGCGTCGATTCCGCGGTGGCCGCGTTGGTGAAGCCTCAAGTGCAACTGGTGCGGGCAGTGCTGCCTGCCATGCAGGCGCAGCGCTGGGGCCGCATCTTGAGCATCAGCTCAACCAGCGTGGTGGCGCCGATTGCCAACCTCGCGCTGTCCAACCTCGGCCGCGCGGCGCTGTCAGGTTATTTGAAGACTCTCGCCAGTGAGGTCGCCGCGCAGGGCATCACGGTCAACTCGCTACTACCGGGCCGCATCGCAACGCCCCGCGCCCTCCAGATCAATGAAGCGGCCGCGGCTCGGTCTGGCATCCCATTAGCCGATGTCGAGCAATCCTCAACCAGTGAGATCCCGGCAGGCCGGTATGGAGAGCCCGACGAGTTCGGCGCCGTGGCCGCCTTCTTGTGCAGCGCGCGGGCGTCCTACGTGACCGGAGTAGCGCTGCGCTGCGACGGCGGGCTGGTGCCGACACTCTGAGCGCTGTCGGACGCTGCCTTTGTTCGCCGGCATCGGGCCGGTTACTCGGCCGAATGTGACGAACCTCAACCGGCAAAAGTGACGTCCGTCATAGCCTGACCAGCGCCTGTCAGGTCATCCTAACCAATCGTTTTTATATCTAACGGCTGGGGAGCGCGATGGCCAACCTTGACTTTGCATACGACCTGACCCTCGACGAGGCACGTCGACGCAGCGCGGTGCTCGACGCGATAGGTGACGACTGGGACCCCATCGCCGTGCTCGCCGAGGAACAGTTGGCGTACGACATGCTGTACTCGGACCTCGACGAGGAGCAGCAGCGGATCTACGACGAGCTGGTCCGCGCCGGCGTCCTGCCCGAACGGACGGCTGATCGTGTTACCGATTGATCCGACCGCCGACCGCAGCCGCCGCGCATGGCTGCCTTGCCCGTGCTGCAATCACCGCGCCAAATGTGGCGATTGCCGGGACCGCCGAAACTGCGATACCCACTGGCAGTATCTGCTGAGCAACAAGGGGACAGTGGTGTACCTGCAGTGCTCGGATTGCGGTTATCTCTGGTCGACCGACACGCATCGCCGCACGCGCCGGCGGGCCGCCTGAGCCGTTAGGGGACGGCTTCCGGCCGCCGCAGAGCGATGGGCGATCCGGTCAACGCGGTATCCCGATAACGCTGCGCCCCACCACAATTCGTCACAGTGACGTATTAAATACGGTACGGGGAGAGGGAGGAAGGGTCGGCCGGTCGGGTGCCACTCAAATCGCCGGCCGCCAGGAGTGCACCAAGCCTTCGCCCAACTGCCGGATCGTTCATTAAGTGATTGAACCCAACTTCTTGTTCGGTGCCCGTCAGCAGGCTGCACAGTCCACTCAGAAGCGGGCGAGAGATCATCCAATGCTCAAGGGTGCTTTCGGCTAATGCACCTGCACCCCTTTGTGCCGATAAGCGACATTATGTCAAGTAAAACCCGTCGTTTTGCATCAGATGAATCAACTCCCCATTCCCCGATGTACGCGGCGTGCCGACGGCCGGTCGTCGAAAACTGGTCCTGAGCAGCTGTTTGGAAAAGACGAATTGGCCTGCAGATGTGGCCGGCGCCTCAGTGCTGCCGCGTAATGATGGCGGTTTGCGTGTTCGTGGTCAGGCTTGTACGAGTAGGCGGATCGCCAGCCGGTCTACGGCTTGGTCGATCCGGTCTTGGCTTTGTAGTTCGATGGCGACGAACGCGCGGGTCAGCTGGTAGTCGATCCGGTCTGGCTTGGTGTGGATGTTCATTTCAAGGCTCCGATCTTTTCGCGTCCCTCGTTGGTGTGAACGGTTTATGCTTGCGAATTGATCGCCGCCCAACCGGCATTCATTAGAGATCTCGATCACAACGCTCCGTTGTGCCGTCCTAGCTACGCCAGCGGTGAGCGCCCCGACGTACTGGCGCTTTGGCAGCGGCTAGGCGTCCCTGAGATAGACCGCGTCATGCGGTCACGTCCGAAAATCCCGTGCCCGCATCAGTGCTGGACCCTTTTGCAGGGAACGGCGATTTCTAACCCCTAGGCGGCGCGTCAAGACGGATCGGGGGTGGTTGAATGTCGCTGTCCGGTGTCGGGCGGGGAGATGAACAGCGGACTGGTCCAGACCTGGTGACCATCGAATTGCTTGGCCCGCAGGTAAACCGCACAGGCCGACGACGGGAGTCCCAGTGCCAGCTCGCCGGTCACGGTGGTCGGGAGCGCCGCGGGATCGGCGATCCGCTCGAGGTGCAACGTGAGGTTGAGCCCGCCCACGGCGACGTCACGCCGCCCCTGGCCGATCAGCTCCGCGCCGGTGAGCTCTATGGTCGCGCCGAGATCCTCCTCGAGCACCGTGGTGTGGATGGCGAACCGCGCCTGCGCAAGGTCGCCGAGGGCGAGCACGATCCCGATGTCGGACCCGTAGGTCCTGGTTTGCCAGCTGATCGCCTCACCGTCGGTGTGGAAGTGCTGCTCGGGATTTGTTGCCGCCCAAGGGATCACAGCGTCCACGGTGGTCTCGCTGATCTGCACCCGGCCGGTCCAGGTGGCCCAGCGATATCTGTCTCGATGCCGGGCCCCGCCCCACCGGATCCGCACGAGGGTGTCCGACAGGCCCGCCTCGGCATGCAGGTCGCGGCGCCAGGCCAGCCCTGCAGCATCGAAGATCTGCAGTTCTTCCCAGCCGGCGCTGCCGTAGAGGGCGTATTGCGCGACCAGTTCGGCGGCGTCGGTCACAATGTCGTCGCCCATCCAGTCATCAGCGGAGCGCAGCAGGGCCACCGCCCGGGCGCCGGTGGTTGCCCAGGTGCGGCGTGAGCGCAGCGCGCGCCCCACCTCCGTGGCGGTGAGGGCGGGTGCGAGAACCCCGGTCAGGCCGCCGAATCCGCCGAAGATGTTGGCGCCCGGCGCGCCGCCGCCGGGGCGCCCGCGGTGCTCGTCGCTCGCGGCGCTGGCCCCCAGGCGCAGCCCACGCGCCAGCGCGTCCTGGAAAAACCACGGGCTACTTCCCCAGGCGGAGTGCACTTCTATCAGTCGCTCGAGCTCGGGGTGATGCCAGTCAAGGACCGCTCGACGGCCTCCGACATGGGGAATGAGCAGATAGGATTCGGGATCCTTGTCGTAAGCGGCGTAAAGCCGCGTGATCGGCCAAGTCTGCGGAACGGGAGCGGCGCCGGCCGCCATGCCCTGATGCCATTCGAGGCAGCGCGCGAGGGTGGTGTCCTCACCGAGGAACACGACATTGTGGTCGCCGCCGACTCCGGCGGTCCCGCACCACTCGATGCCCGGGTAGCACACGAACCGGCCGTTCTGCGATACGGACCGGCACGCCGCGACCGCGTCAGTCCAGGCTTGGTCGGTGATCTGGAAATCGTTGGCGGTGTATCCCAGCACGTCGAGGGCGCCGATGTCGCGGCCGTACCGAAGATTCCAGTCGGTGTCTTGTGTTCCGACCGTGTCGTTGGAATGCACGTGCAGGTCGCAGAAGTACGCGCGAGGTGCCGGAAAGTCGTCGATGACATCCAAGTGGCAGGTCGCCGGCCCGATCGTGCCCGCGCCGGACTCTGCGATCACCTCGATCTCGCCGGAGGCCGCCGGCACCGACAGCGTGGCGCAGGCCCAGCCCTCGGCGGGAGTGGCTGCGCTCGCCACCAGCGCACCGTCGGCGTGGGCGCGCAGTGTGCCGGCCGCGATGTCGCGGCAGGCATTGCCCCACCGGTCCTCTAGATGGGCGTGCAGTTCGACGTCGGCACTGCCGGCGCGTACGACGCGCGGACCGCTGATGACGACTCGTTCCGGCGGCCCGGCAACGACGGCGATCCGGCACACATCGGCGTGGGCCATCCGCGAGGTCCCGAGCGCATCGACGAAGAGGTGAACCTCGAATTCGTCCTCGACGAACGTCTGCACGCGCGTGCCAGGGCCTCCGAATCGGCGGTCGCCGAGCCGGATCTCCACGACGTCACCGGGGCGCAGGTATCCATCGACGGCGTGGATGAGAAGCGACTTCTGGAACGGCCGTTCGCCGCCCTTGACGTCGTAGCGGGCATCCAGACGCTGCACGCTGGCCGCGCCGGCCTCCGATCCCCCGCCAACCAGTGAGCGACTGACGAGGCGGGCGGTGGCGAAATCCCGGCCGCCCGGATCGGCGGTTTGCAGATCCCAGTCCGAGTAGTAGCGGAAGCACAGTTTCAGCCACCCGCTGTCGGCGATGCCCGAGCGCCCCACGGTGTAGGTGAACACCACTTCATCAATGGACCCGGCGACGATGATCGTCGCCGAGCAGGTCAGGGCGCCCAGGAAAGGAATCGCGTCGAAGTCGGCGGTGATGCGGTCGCGCACGGCAACCACCGAGCAGTCGTTGCTGTCGGTGCGCTGCTGGGGGCGCACCGCGACCGACGCAAGCGCCGACGACGATCCTGCGTGAATCGGCGGGCCTGCGGACACAGCAGTGATTTTCGACCCTATCAACCCACGAATCCAGCACATAGATATGATCAGATTCATCATCGAAAGTGAAGAATGTGAATCTTCAGCAGCTGCGGTATGTCATCGCCTTGGCGGAGACCAGGAGTTTCACGCGCGCCGCTGACAGTGTGTTCGTCGTGCAGTCCGCACTGAGTCAGCAGGTGCGCAAATTCGAAGACGAACTCTGCGTACAGCTCTTTGAACGCACCACGAGGTCGGTGTCGCTGACGTCCGCGGGCGAGGCGCTCATGCCGTTGTTGCGCCAAGTCGTTGCGGGCGTGGACCAGATCAAGATCGACGCGCAGGCGCTGAGCGGGACCGTCGCCGGTCGACTGACCGTCGGCATGATGGAGGTGCCGCCAGAAAGCCTCGACGTCGCCGCCCTAATGGCGATGTTTCACGCACGTTATCCCGATGTCAGCGTGACGCTGCGCAGAGGCGGAAGCGACCTGCTGGTGCAGGGCACCCGCGACCGCAAACTCGACGTCGCGATCGTCGGCGCCAGTGTGCCGTCGGGCACCGAACGACTGACCTTCACCCATCTGTTCACCGAGTCGCTCATCGCGGTGGTGCCGGCCGGTCACCCATTGACGGCGGGATCATCGGTGTCCCTGACCGCTCTCGCGGGCCTGCCGTTCATCGACTTCCCGCCCGGCTACGGCCTGCGCCACGAGACCGACCGCGGATTCGCCGGTGTGCCCCGACGCGTCGCCTTCGAGGTCACCCGGGTCGACGAGGTCATCCACTTCGTACGGAAGAATCTTGGCGTCGCGTTGCTGCCGGAATCTGTTGCGCGCAAACGCGCTGACAGCGACCCGACTCTTGCGCTACTGCCCGTGCGCGGGGCGAGCCTGAAACGCCAAGTCCACATCGTCGCGCCGGACATCCAGCGCCGATCCGCCGCATGCCACGCCTTCATCCGATGCGTCGATGACCAGCTACCCAACCCGTGGCCTGAAACCGAGTGACACGCCTCCACGTAACCGGCGACACCACAATGAGCGCGTTCGCCGGATCGGCCTGGCTGCGGCTTCCTTGATTCAGAAGCCAGACGATGGTTGCCAGCGACGTGGCATAATGATGGCATGAACCGCATACGTTTGAGCACCACTGTGAACGCCGAGTTGTTGACCAGTGCGCGCAGCATGCGGACGGGGATCACCGACGCCGCCCTGATTGATGAGGCTCTCGGAGCATTGCTGGCCCGTAATCGATCGGCGGAGGTGGACGCGAGCTACGCCACCTATGACGAGCACCCGGTCGATGAGCCCGATGAGTGGGGTGACCTGGCGTCGTGGCGGCGGGCGGCAGGGGCCTCGTGAGCGCGCTTCCGGCACGCGGCGAGGTCTGGTGGTGCGAGATGGCCGCCATCGGTCGGCGCCCAGTCGTTGTGCTGTCGCGTGACGCGGCAATCCCCCGTCTTCGGCGCGCACTGGTTGCGCCGTGCACGACGACCATCCGCGGGCTACCCAGCGAGGTTGTACTTGAACCCGATTCCGACCCGATCCCCCGCCGTTCGGCGGTGAACCTGGACTCGGTGGAAAGTGTGTCCGTCGCAGTCTTGGTCAGCAGGCTTGGCCGACTTGCCGACATTCGGATGCGTGCCGTTTGCGCAGCCCTTGAGGTCGCGGTCGACTGCTCCGCCTGACCCCGTGGCGCGGCTGTGAGTAGCAGCCGTGTCCGGTCCGTAAAGAATGCTGTGAAAACGCTGGTTGTCTTTGGGGCGTCTGCCCCACCTTACTTAGACTAACTTTGTCTTTATTACCGGCGGGTAAGTTACCCGCAGGTAGATCCGTTCATGAGTCGATGCGGCCCGACACACGCGGATACGCATGCAAGGTCCGCCAACTCTTTTTCAAACCTTAGTAGCTAGACTGTCTAAGTGATACACCATGCTGTGAATCCCAGGTCAGGCGAGCATCCCGATGACCTCGACGCTGGCCTGCTCAAGATCGCCGGCGTGTGCGTGCTCGCCGCTGTGATGGCGGCGCTGGACACCTCGGTGGTCAGCGTCGCGCAGCGTAGCTTCATCACCGAATTCCACACCACCCAGGCCGTCGTCGCATGGACCATGACGGGCAACACGTTGGCACTGGCAACGGTGATCCCGCTGACCGGCTGGGCGGCCGACCGGTTCGGCACCAGGCGGCTCTTCATGGGATCGGTGCTAGCCTTCACCCTCGGGTCGCTGCTGTGCGCGATGGCACCCAATATCACACTGCTGATTGCCTTCCGGGTGGTGCAGGGGTTGGGCGGCGGCATGCTGATGCCGCTGGTCTTCATCATCTTGACCCGCGAGGCCGGCCCGAAACGGCTGGGCCGGTTGATGGCGGTGCTCGGTATTCCCATGCTGCTGGGCCCAATGGGAGGACCGATTCTCAGCGGCTGGCTGATCGGGTCCTTCGGCTGGGCGTGGATCTTCCTGATCAACATTCCGATCGGCGCCCTGGCGTTCACGCTGGCGGCGGTCGTCTTCAAGAAGGACAAAGCGCACCCGTCGGAGACATTCGACTTCATCGGCATGCTGCTGCTCTCCCCCGGCCTGGCCCTGTTCCTCTTCGGCGGGTCGTCCCTGCCCGCGCACGGCACCGTCACCAGTCGCGCGGTGTGGATGCCCGCATCAGTCGGCTTGCTCCTGATCATCGGATTCGTGTTCCACGCGCTGTTTCGCGCCGATCACCCGCTGATCGACCTGCGACTGTTCAAGAACCGGATGGTCGCACTTGCGAACGCGACGATGTTTTTGCTCGCGATCGCGTTCTTCGGTGCCGTGTTGCTGTTCCCCAGTTACTTTCAGCAGTTACTCGGCCAGACGCCGCTGCAGTCGGGTTTGCATCTGATCCCCCGGGGCCTTGGCGCGATGCTGACGATGCCGATCGCTGGCCGGCTCATGGACAAGCGCGGACCGGGTTGGGTCGTGCTAGCGGGGATCACGCTGATCGCCATCGGCATGGGCACGTTCGCCTACGGCGTCAGTCACCAATATGCGTACTCGCCGGTGCTGCTGACCGGCCTGGCAGTGATGGGCATGGGTATGGGCGGCACGATGATGCCGCTGTTCGGCTCCGCGGTGCGGGGACTGGCACCGCATCAGGTGGCGGGCGGGTCGACCTTGATCAACGTCAACCTGCAGGTCGCGGGGTCGATCGGTACCGCTTTGATGTCGGTGATTCTGACCAGCCAGTTCAAACACAGCCAGTTCATCCGAGCGGCAGGCAAAGCCGGCGCGCTGAAGGCAGAAGTCACCAAACGTGGCGTGCCACCCCACCCGTCGCAGCTGTCGCCGCAGGTGCTGCAACCGGGTTTCATGGACCACCTGACCAGCGACCTCTCACACGCCTACACGGTGGTGTTCGTCGTGGCCGTGGGTTTCGCGCTCACGACGCTGATCCCCGCCGTGTTCCTTCCCAAGAAGCCCGCGGCGGACGCACCCGGCCGGCCTACGATCCCCGCACTGGCGCCTTAATTCTCCGGGTCGCTTCGCCCTCCCGGCAACCGGGAGGCCATGCGCCACAAGCGTGTTGGGCGCGGGTCTGTTGGTATCGTCATCGATCTGCCGGACAAGGATCTACACCCGCGACCACAGCTGTTTTATTCTCTGTTAGATTCTTGCGCTGAGCGCGACGTCACGTGCGCGACCTGGTGGCGTGGTGAATGCCGGTCTGCTTGTTGAGGGTGGCTAGGTCATAGACCGCGTTGAGGTAACACACCTGCTCACCGCGGAAGGCGAATATCTCGAGTCCTTCGAACGTGAACGCATTGCCGGTGCCCTGGACGCCGGCCGGCAGAAGTACGCCGGAAAAGTGGCCGCTGCCCCGCCAGCTGAACGCGGCCTGCCGGACATCGGTGCGGAACATCGGCGGCGCGATCATTTTCCACTCCAGATCAGGGTATGCGGTGATGACGAACCGCATGTAGTCACTGGCCCCCTGGGGGCCTTGCACGACCCAGTCAGTCAGGCGGGTTGTCGGAGTGTCCAAGACAAAGTCATCGGTCACTAATTCCTTGAGCCGATCTGGCTCGTGACTGTTCCACGCGTCGATCCACCGCTGATACCACGTGACAGCGAAATCGGGGTCGAGGACTCCGGCCTCGGCCTCGGGGATGGTCGATGTCGACACCTTGGCTCCTTTGATCGGATCGAGTTCGGACGATCGTCCGAATCCGCCTATCAGAATTTAGCACGCATTAGAATCGGCGCCAATGTCCTGCGCTAAGGTCGGCTTGGCATGGGCGATGGACTAGACACCAAGGCGGTCAGGACGCGCCAACGCATCCTGGCCTCGGCAGCGCGCGAGTTCGCGGCGCGCGGTTTCGATGGGACCAGCCTTCGTCAGGTGGCGGCCGGGGCCGACCTGACACTGGGCAGTCTCTACTTCTACTTCGCCACGAAAGCCGATCTCGTCGCTGAGGTTCTGCGCGACGCTGTTGACTTCGCACTTGCGCGCGTCGACCAGGCCATCTCCGAACTTCCCTCTGAGGCAGGCAACGCCGAGGCACTGTCGGCCGCCGTGCGGGCGCACCTGCATGCTCTGCACGAGAGTCGTGACCGCGGTGCGGCCGTCGTGCGGGTGATGGACCGGGCATCCACCGCTCCTGTCCCGGCGGCGCGTGCCCACGCGCGCCGATACATCACCCGCTGGTCCACGCTTGTCAAAGCAGCCCAGCGCGACAACGTGGTTAGTTCGGGCGTTGACCCTCGGGTTCTCACCGATCTGCTGCTTGGCGCGATGAACGCCACAGTCGGCTTGCGCCAGCTCACCCCGGACCAGGTCGACACAATCGCTGTGACGGTATGCGACGTTTTCCTGCGGCCCGCGGCCAGCCCAGGATGAGAGTGTGGCCCGTTACGCGTGGCGGTTAGGTGCGCCAAACAGACCTCTGGGCTCGGGCGACGGGCCGATTCGTGCGCGGGTAGCTTCTCGCAGTTAACCACTCTATATTCGCTACCTTGTTGGGCTGCAACGTATTTGATTGTCCGATCCGGGAAATGTTGAGAGTAATCCGGGAAGACATGCGAGCTGTCTGATTTTGGCGCTTTTCCAGGAAGACATGAGAGTGGTGACTAGTAGCAAGAAGACGTTCATCGCTTGAGCCGGTGGTGTGCGACTGCCTGTTGCTACCCGCGTGGCGCCGCGCCCCCTTGGAGCTGTCATAGGGCCGACAAATGCGGCCACATCCGCGTCGCGCAGGCGGGAGCTCGCCAACAGGCCGGCAGGAGCGTACACGGGCGAGGCCGCCGACCGTGGGTACACCCATCCCAGGCAGATCCACAGAGGTTTCAAGCATTGCTCGGCTGGTGTTCAGGTACTCCACATTTCCGCACGGCCGTGGGCAGGTGCACACTTGTGGCATGGAGCCTCGCCACCTGAACGGCATCTCGGACGTACGTGCGTTCTTTCACACCAACGCCACGCCGCTGTACTTCATCTCGCCGACCCCGTTCAACCTGCTAGGCATCGATCGCTGGGTACGGAACTTCTTCTACCTCAACTACTTTGACTCTTACGAGGGCGTGCATTCGCGCGTGTTCGTGCCCCGCCGGCGGGACCGCAGGGATTTCGATTCCATGGGAGATGTGTGCAACCACCTCCTGCGCGATCCCGAGACACTGGAGTTCATCGCGTGCCGAGGGCCCGGTGGCAAGGCCTGCTTCGTGATGATGGACGAGGAGACACAGGCCCTCGCGCGCGACGCGGGGCTGGAGGTCATGCACCCTCCCGTGGAATTGCGCCATCGGCTGGGCTCCAAGATCATCATGACGCGCCTGGCCGACGAGGCGGGCGTGCCGAGCGTGCCTCACGTGATCGGGCGGGCTGGCTCCTACGACGAGCTGTCGGCGCTCGCGGAAAGCGCCGGGCTGGGCGATGACCTCGTCGTCGTGGCCGCTTATGGCGACGCCGGCAGCACGGTGTTCTTTGTGCGCGGCCAGCGCGACTGGGACGATCACGCCGGTGACATGGCCGGGCAGGAAGTCAAAGTCATGAAGCGCATCCGCAATGTCGAGGTGTGCCTCGAGGGCGCCGTGACCCGCCACGGCACCGTGATCGGCCCCGCGATGACGAGTCTCGTCGGCCACCCGGAGCTGACTCCGGGCAAGGGCAGCTGGTGCGGCAATGACATCTGGCGCGAGGTGCTGCCGCCCGCACAGACCCGCGCCGCGCGAGAAATCGTACGAAAGCTGGGCGGCATCCTGAGCCGCGAGGGATACCGCGGCTACTTCGAGGTGGACCTTCTTCATGACCTGGACTCCGACGAGCTGTATCTCGGCGAGGTTAACCCGCGCCTGAGCGGCGCCAGCCCGATGACGAACTTGACCACCGAGGCCTACGCCGACATGCCGCTGTTCCTCTTCCACCTGCTCGAGTACATGGACGTGGAGTACGAGCTCGACATCGAGGAAATCAATTCGCGCTGGGAGCGGGGCTACGGCGAGGACGAGGTCTGGGGTCAGCTGATAATCAGTGAGACCTCACCAGATGTCGAGATCTTCACCGCGACGCCACGCACCGGTGTGTGGCGCATCGACGACGACGGGCGTGTCTCCTTTGCGCGCCCCGCCAACGACTGGGCCACGCTGCTCGACGGGTCCGAGGCCTTCTACATGCGTGTCGCGGCGCCTGGCGACTTACGCTGCGAGGGCGCCCAACTCGGCGTGCTCGTCACCCGCGGGCATCTGCAGACCGACGACTACCAGCTCACCGAGCGCTGCCGGCGCTGGGTTAAAGGGCTCAAGGCGAAGTTCGCCTCAACACCCCTGACGCCGGCTGCGCCGATCGTCTCGCGGCTCGTCGCACGAGCGTGAGCAGCGGCCGCATCGACGGCGAACCTGGTTGCTTACCGGCCGGCATCTCACTGGACAACTGGCTGTCGGCGCCGTATTCGCATTGGTCATTCCAGCACGTCGAAGACTTCGTGCCGACCGCGGAGATCTCGCGCGGGACTGGGCCGGCCGCGGCGTTGCCCGCGGCCGCCGCTCCAATCGCCGAGATCCGAGTGACCAGCATCGACGGGGTGGCTACCACCGTGGGCGCGGTGATGGCCACCACCGCTACCGACGGGTGGGCCGTCGCCCACCGCGGATCGATGGTGGCCGAGGAGTACCTCGACGGCCTTGGGCCCCAGACCCGGCACCTGCTGTTCTCGGTGAGCAAGTCGCTGGTGGCAGCCGTCGTCGGCGCGCTAAACGCGGCCGGTGCGATGGAGCTTGACGCGCCGGTCACGACATACGTTCCCGCCCTGGCGAACTGCGGCTACGCCGGTGCGACGGTGCGCCACCTGCTGGACATGAGGTCAGGTATCGCCTTCTCGGAAAATTACGGCGACCCGGCCGCGGAGATACACGCCCTCGACCAGGCGATGGGGTGGGCGCCCAGAAACAGTCCGGACCTCCCCTCCACGCTGTACGACTTCCTACTGACCTTGCGGCAGAAGTCGGCTCACGGCGGCCCGTTCGAATATCGCTCGTGTGAAACCGATGTACTCGGCTGGATCTGCGAGGTCGCCGGCGGACAGCGCATGCCCGAACTGATGTCGGAACTGCTGTGGAGCCGCATCGGCGCCGAATGCGACGCCACCATCGGCGTAGACACGGTCGGCACCGGACTATTCGACGGCGGCATCAACGCCTGTCTTACCGACATGATCCGGTTCGGGTCGCTGTTCTTGCGCGACGGTGTCTCGTTGACCGACCAGCAAGTGGTGCCGGCGGCGTGGATCGCCGACACCTTCGACGGCGGGCCCGACTCGCGTCAGGCCTTCGCCGCCAGCCCCGACGACACCGAATTGCCCGGCGGGATGTACCGCAACCAAGTGTGGTTCCCCTACCAGGGCAGCAACGTCGTGTTGTGTCTGGGCATGTGCGGTCAGATGATCTACGTCAACCGTGCCGCAGAGGTGGTCACCGCCAAGTTATCCACCCAGCCGCACTCTCATGAGCCGCACATGTTGGACACGCTGCGCGCATTCGATGCGGTGGCACACGAACTGGCCGGAATCATTAGCTAGCCCGAGGTTCCTTGCACGCCAGCGTATTTCAAGCTGCGTCCTGTCCCCTAAGCGGTGTCACGTGCAAAGGCTCGGGGCGTCGCACACATTGCCGGGACAATAGGTCGAGTGTGCGGCGTTGACTAAAGTGCCGACGTCTAACAACGTGACGCCCCTCGCGTTCAAGTGGGCGTGGATGTCGTCGGCGATCTGTTGTGGCGTCCAACCCCAGGTGAGGTCGTAGCAGACGAGGTGCGCCTCCCCGATGAGTGCCTCTTCCGTGTTCGGCGGCCAAGTCAGGCCGACCGCGCGCAGTTGTGCGAGGTATGCGTCATCTTGGGGATTGGCAGTCGCTGTCGCGGTGCTACTAACCAGGGCAACGCCAGCCATTACGGGGATGGTAAGCGTGGCCAGCCAGCGAGGTGAGGGCATTTGATTCGCTTCCTTTCTGGCGTGGCCGCCAGGTGTGCGGGTCCTAAGCAGCACGAATATGAAGAATAGCGAAAGCCCGGAAAGGCGGCGCGTTGTAATTCGGAGTGCGTTGGCGAGTATTCAGAGCAATTGCTAGACAACATACGTGACCTGCAATCCCGGATTGAGGCCACAACGTATAGCTGCCTCGCCAGTGTGCCAAACAACAGTCGCCTTGCCGATTCATTCGGCAAGGCGACTGTCATGGTCAGTTACGGCGGTAAGTCGCTTCGTTGAGACTCAGATGCAGATGCCGAAGGGACACGGAGGAGGTGGCGGGCCACCCCACCAACCAGGGCCACCCCAACCGGGGCCGCGCCAGCCAGGTCCGCCCCGGCCGGGTCCACCCCAGCCGCCGCCGTGCCAGCCACCGCCAGGCCCGCCGCCGCCGTGCCAGCCACCGCCTTGCCCGCCGCCGTGCCAGCCGTCCAACTGCAGCTGCTGGACCGCACCCGGAGCGGCCTGTGGTGCCGGAGCGGCGTTGGCGGCGCCGGCCAATCCGATGGCCGAAAAGCCAAGCGCACCAGCGATTGCAGCCGTACCGACAAACTTCTTCAGGGTCATGTCGATCCCCCCTTCCATGTAAAACTCTTAACTGGAACATTCGTTCTTCTCATACAAGACGGACGCTAGATAGGAAGCCTATGAATCCGCTGTATCCAGGCCCTACAGCAGATATGCGGCTTGGTGCCGCGGCCCTAGAGGTGCTCGTCGGCCGTTTCCGGTTTGGACCAGCAAGGGTCAACACTGGCTAACTGCCGGACCCCATCCTTTAGTAGACGCTAGCGTTTACTAAGCTCTCAGCGTATGCTCAGCACATAGTGAACGCTAACGTCTACAATGAAACAGGAACGAACGTCATGGACAGCGAACGCACCAGGTACACCGCACCATCTCCCTATGACGAGCCCACTGGCCCGATCGATGTTCGCGCCTTGCGGGCATGGTGGGCACACCGCGGTGATATTCCACCCGTCCAGCGGGAAGCGCCCCGTTACGGTCAACTCCGAGCCCGACGCACCGCCTAAACGCGTCTCCGGACTTCACCCGCTGCACTGACTAGCCGGGCGGCGGTACCAGTGGCGGCCTGCATACGTTGGCGCCCGGATCCCACCACCAGCCGTTGTCGCATGCCAGCGGTTGCGGCCCGACGCCCAGCGGCCGGCATATATTAGCCGTCGGGTCCCACCACTGGCCCGGCGCGCATGCCAAGGGTTGTGGCCCGACGCCCAACGGCCGGCACACTTTGCCCGTCGGGTCCCACCACTGGCCGGGGTCGCACTCGGCCGAGCTCACTGCCGGCGTCAGGATCGTGACGGCGGCCATCGACGCCAACGTCACCATGACGACGGAAACCAGATGACGAACGAACGTTTTCATCGCAGGCCTCCCCTTGTGTGCATCGGACCGTCCACACAGCGGATCTTAAACCGCTGGGAGTGGCAGCGAGGACGCCTTTGTGGTCCCATAGGACATCGCTGCCTCCCCGACTAGGTAGCCGCGCAATGCCTGCGGAACATGAGTTTAGGACTCGCAAATAATTTCCGAAAGAATGTCAAAGAAGGTAAATAGGTGAACCACCGCAAATGCTGATGTGCTCAAATATTGAATAACACTAAACTGCTGCTGTTGCTCAATGTTGAATAAACAGATAACTGATGCTGCTGAACAAATAGTGAGCCCTGATGTCAAAGTCAACCGTGGGAGACACCTGCTGAGCAGTCGAGCAGCGCCTGCAAGTACGCCCGGCGCCGGTAATAACTAAGTTTTTCCAATGCGTGCTGGAAAAAAAAGCAGGGACTACTTCTCTGGCTGGTCATTTGGTTCGCGCCGCGCACCCTGATCCGGCCAGAAAGCGAAGGCCAATGCCGCGACGCCCAGCAACCGTAAAATTGACGCAAAAGATTATTTCCATTGGCACAGGTTGCGCATCACGGTGGCGCGAGCCGCAATTCCGCGGCAGGAAAAGGCACGAGAGACAAAATCCGCCACGGGTCAGGCACCCGAGGACGCTACCGCCCGAAGGAGACACGCAGACCATCATCGGCCTGGCGGCGTGCAGTTTCGGCATTGGCCTTGGCCCGCAGGAATGCGGACTGCCGCGCGCCGGGACACATGGGTGTCCGACAGGTCAGTTTTCACGTGCCGCTAACACTTTCGATGTACCGTCGACAGACGTGCTGCGGCCGGTGCGTAGTTGTATTTTTGAGCGGCTCACATGCCCCGGTAGTGGAAACGGGTGGGAAGTTGGGTGCAGTGGTCGGACCTGGTGCGCGCGACGTTGCGGACGCCCGGTCCGATGTCGCCAGTGCGTATCGCCGAGACGTCAACCAACGATCTGGCCGCCGACGCGGTCTGCTGCGATCTGCTCGCCAACGTTCACTCGCACGTCGAGCACGGGGTGGATCTCAAAAGAGTCGTCGAAGTCAGGGATTTGCGATTTTCAGAGTTCTGAGGCGGCTGTGGATTCCGCTAGTCGTACTGGCGGTCATTGGTGCTGGAGGGTTGACTGTTTCGCGGCTGCACGGCATCTTCGGCTCTGATAAACGTCGCTCGTATGGCGACACCCGAATCGACGACGCCAAACAATTCAATCCCCAGCACCTGATGTACGAGGTCTTCGGACCACCAGGGACAGTGGCCAACATCAGCTATTTCGACGTCAATTCTGACCCGCAGCTTGTACAGGGAGTGCCCCTGCCGTGGTCGTTGGATATCGCGATCACCCCGTCGGGAATCGTGGGGAACCTCATGGCGCAGGGCGATAGCGACAGTATCGGTTGCCGCATCGTGCTGGAGGGCGTGGTCAAGGTCGAGAAGACCGCGCACGAAGTGCACGCCTTTACCTGGTGCCTGCTGAAGGCCGAGTGAACGACGAACACATGGCAAACGAACACACCACGCCACTATTCGTAGCGCAGACAATCCACCGATTTTCGGTGCCCATCATCTTGGCGTGGTTGGCAATCAGCGTAATCGTGAGTATCGGCGTCCCCTCACTGGAGCAGGTCGAGAAAGAGCATTTAGTATCGATGAGTCCCAAAGATGCGCCGTCGTTCAAGGCGACGGAGCGCGTGAATGAGGACTTCAAGGAATCTGATTCTGGCAGTGTGGCGATGATCGTCTTGGAGGGTCAGCAACCCCTCGGGGACGATGCTCACCGGTACTACGACCGTTTGATTCGTCGGTTGGCAGACGATCCGGTGCATGTGCAGCACATCCAGAATTTCTGGGGCGATCCGCTCACGGCGGCTGCCGCGCAAAGCGCCGATGGTAAGGCCGTATACGTTCAATTGAACCTCGCCGGTAACCCCGGCCAGACCTTGGGGAACGAATCGACCGAAGCCGTCCGGCACATCGTGGGGCGGACGCCAGCGCCGCCGGGGGTCACGGCCTACGTCACCGGCCCCGCGGCGATCGTCGCGGATATGGGCCACAGTGGCGACACGTCGATCATCACAGTCACCGCGGTAAGCGTCGCAGTGATCTTGATTGTGTTGCTCCTCGTCTACCGTTCGATTGTCACCGTAATCCTTTTGTTGCTGATGGTCGGAATAGAATTGCAGGTGGCCCGAGGAATCGTCGCGTTCCTCGGCGATCACCAGCTTGTCGGCCTTACTACCTACGCCGTTAATCTGCTGGTATCCGTCGGGATCGCGGCTGGATCGGACTATGGGATATTCTTCATCGGGCGCTATCAAGAGGCGCGTCAGGCCGGCGAGGATCGGGAAACGGCCTACTATTCTACTTACCGCAGCGTCGCCAAGGTTGTCTTGGCCTCCGGTTTGACGATCGCCGGGGCGCTTCTCTGCCTGAGCTTTACCCGGTTGCCCTATTTCCAACCCCTGGGAGTCCCTTGCGCGGTGGGCATATTGGTCGCGGTCGCGGTCGCGCTCACGCTGGTTCCGGCAGTTCTTAATGTCGGAAGCCGTTTCGGTCTGTTCGACCCCAAACGGAAGATCAAGGCTCGTGGATGGCGGCGGGTAGGCACGGCGATCGTTCGGTGGCCCGCGCCGATTCTCGTCACGACATTAGCAGTCGCATTTATTGGGCTATTGACGCTGCGGGGATACAAACCCAGTTACAACGATCTGGAGTCTATCCCCAAAGATATCCCCGCCAGTCTGGGGTATGCGGCCGCGCAGCGACATTTTCCCCAGGCGCGAATGATGGCGCCCGAGGTCCTGTTGATCGAGGCGGACCACGATCTGCGTAATCCGACAGATTTTCTGGTATTGGACAAACTAGCCAAGGGCGTCCTCGCTGTTCCAGACGTCTCCAGGGTGCAGGCCATAACTCGACCCGAGGGAACCCCGATCCAGCACACGTCGATACCGTATATGCTCAGCATGCAAAACGTGGGCTTACAACAAATCATGATGTTTCAAAAAGACACCCTGAACGACATCCTCAAGCAGGCCGAAGAGTTGGCGAAAACGATCAACATCACGCAGCGCTTGTATGGTCTGATGCAACAAATCACCAACACGACTCATCACTTGGTCGGCGAAACACATGACATGATGGCGATCACGAACGAGCTGCGAGATCACATTGCGGATTTCGAGGATTTCTGGAGGCCGCTCCGCAGTTACTTCTACTGGGAAAAGCACTGTTACGATATTCCAATCTGCTGGTCGCTGAGATCCGTATTTGATTCAATCGACGGTATTGACGCAATCGGCGATAAGCTGAACGATCTGGTAACAGACCTCGACCAGATCGATGTGCTCATGCCGCAGCTGCTGACGCAATTCCCGCCGATGATCGCGATCATGCAGGACATGCGGACCCAGTTGCTAACCATGCATAGCACCATGTCCGGGATCTACCAGCAGATGGACGACGCGAACGTTAACGGGACAGCCATGGGCAAGGCTTTCGACGCATCCAAAAACGACGATTCTTTCTACATGCCGCCGGAATTTTTCAAGAGCCCGGACTTCAAACGAGTCATGAACGTGTTCTTCTCGTCGGACGGGAAGGCCGTACGCATGCTCATTTCGCAAAGGGGCGATCCCGCTTCCTCCGAGGGAATCTCGCGGGTCGACGCGATAAAGACTGCGGCCGAGGAGGCGCTCAAGGTAACTCCGCTAGAAGACGCCAAGATCTATCTCAGCGGCACCGCAGCGATGGTGAAAGATCTCGTGGACGGCTCCAAATATGATCTCTTGATCGCGGGAGTCGCTGCGCTCTGCCTTATTTTCATCATCATGCTGATTATGACGCGAAGTGTTATTGCCGCGCTGGTTATCGTAGGTACGGTTATGCTTTCACTGGGCGCCTCCTTAGGACTGTCCGTGCTCGTCTGGCAGTATCTTCTCGGCATACAGATAAACTGGGCAGTTTTTGCGATGTCTGTGATCATCCTTTTGGCGGTGGGGTCTGACTACAATTTGCTGCTGGTCTCCCGGATGAAAGAGGAAATAGCCGCCGGCCTAAACACGGGCATTATTCGTGCGATGGGCGGTACCGGCAAGGTCGTGACGAACGCCGGCCTGGTGTTCGCGTTCACCATGGCCTCCATGGTGGTCAGCGATTTGCGCATCATCGGTCAGGTGGGCACGACGATCGGTCTGGGTCTGCTTTTCGACACGTTGGTCGTGCGCGCGTTCATGACACCGTCCATCGCCGCATTGCTGGGACGTTGGTTCTGGTGGCCGCAACGAGTGCGCCCACGCCCCGCCAGTTCATTACTTCGGCCGACTGGTCCCCGTCCGTTGGTACGCGCCTTATTGCTGAGACCGCAGCGGTAAGCGGCGGGTTTCCAGTTCAGGACGGGCCGGCAGCCGTGGGGAACATCGTGGCACAGCGCGATAACGACAGCATTGGCTGCCGCATCGTGGTGGCTGGCGTGGTCGATGCCGATACGATTTCGCACAAAGCGAACGCCTTTAGCTTCTGCCTGTTGAAGACCGCATGAGCACCGAACGCCCTCGGCTCCCCTCCATGGCGCGGATGATCCGCAGGCTTTCGGTGCTCATCATCCTGGCCTGGGTGGCGGTGACTCTGATTGTGACTCTGGCGATTCCATCGCTGGAGGAGGTCGGCCGAGAGCATTCCGTACCGCTGAGTCCCCAAGACGCGCCGTCGGTGCAGGCCATGATGCGCATGGGCAAGGACTTCAAGGAATCCGATTCGGACAGTATCGCGATCATCGTGCTGGAGGGGCAGCAACCGCTCGGGGACGATGCTCGCACCTATTACGACGGATTGGTTCGTGAGTTAAGAGACGACTCGAAGCATGTCGAGCATGTGCACGATTTATGGGGAGATCGACTCACGGCGACGGGCGCACAAAGCCGCGATGGCAACGCCGTATACGTGCAATTGACTCTGGTTGGCAACCAAGGCACGACCTTGGGGCAGGAATCCGTGGCGGCGGTCCGGAATATCGTAAAGCGGACACCATCGCCGCCAGGTGTCAAGGCCTACGTCACCGGTCCGGCAGCGCTCGTTGCGGATATGCTGCAGAGTGGTGACAAATCCATTCTGAAGATCACCGCGATTAGCGTCGCGGTGATCTTCGTGATACTGCTTCTTGTCTACCGCTCGGTCATCACTGTTGTCGTGTTGCTGGTCATGGTTGGGATCGAATTAGGGGCGGCCCGGGGAATCGTCGCGTTTCTCGGCGCTAACAATATTCTTGTACTCTCGACGTTTGCCATTAATCTTCTGGTCGCCCTCGGCATCGCCGTCGGAACCGATTACGGCATATTCTTCTTCGGGCGATATCAAGAGGCGCGTCAGGCCGGCGAGGACTCGGAAACTGCCTACTACATCACCTACCGCGGGGTCGCTCCCGTTGTTTTGGCTTCCGGCTTGACGATCGCCGGGGCACTCCTCTGTCTGAGCTTTACCCGGATGCCCATCTTCCAGACCATGGGCGTCCCGTGCGCGGTGGGCATGCTCGTTGCGGTCGCGGTCGCGCTGACACTGATTCCGGCGGTTCTGGCTGTCGGAAGTGGCTTCGGCCTATTCGACCCCAAGCGCAGGATAGCGTTCAGTCGATGGCGCCGGGTCGGCACCGCGATTGTCCGCTGGCCTGCGCCCATTCTCGTCACCACATTAGCAGTCGCGCTGATCGGTCTAGTCACACTGCCGGGCTACAAAACGAGCTACAACGACCGCCTTTATACACCCAAAGACATTCCAGCCAATTTGGGATATGCGGCCGCTGATCGTGATTTTTCGCAAGCGCGAATGATGCCCGAAATTCTGATGATCGAGTCAGATCACGATATGCGCAATCCGGCAGATTTTCTCGTGCTGCACAAACTAGCCAAGGGAATTCTCCGGGTGCGAGGGATTTCTCGGGTGCAGGGGATAACTCAGCCCGAAGGCACGCCGATTGAACACACTTCGATACCTTTTCTGCTCAGCATCCAAAACGCGAGCCGGCTACAAAGCCAGAAGTACATGAAAGACCGAATCAATGACCTGCTCAAGCAGGCCGATGACATGGCCGCGAGTATCGCGTTGATGAAGCGCATGTACGGATTGCAACAGCAGCTCACGGCCGTTACTCACCGCTCGATCGGCGAGACAAAAGAAATGGCTGCCATTACGGATGAGTTAAGAGATCATATTGCGGATTCTGAAGATTTCTGGAGGCCAGTTCGAAGTTACTTCTACTGGGAGAAGCACTGCTACGATATCCCAATATGCTGGTCACTCCGGTCGGTATTTGACGCAATCGACCTTGCCGATGAGGAAACCGGCAAACTCCATGATGTTTTGAAGGATCTGGACAATGTCGACGTGCTGCTGCCGCAGATACTTCAGCAGTTTCCGCCGATGATCGCGACCATGGAGTCCGTGCGGACGATGACGCTGACGATGCACAGCGCCATGTCCGGGATCTTCAGCGCGATGGATAGCATGAGCCAGGACGTCACTGCCATGGGACGGGCGTTCGACGCCGCCAAGAACGACGATTCCTTCTATCTGCCTCCGGAGGTTTTCAAGAACCCTGACTTCCGGCGCGCGATGAATTCCTTCCTGGCCCCGGACGGAAAAGCGGCTCGATTCATCATTTTGCATAGGGGCGATCCCACGACGCTCGAGGGCATAGCGCGGATTGACCAGATAAAGGCGGCGGCCGAGGAGGCGCTCAAGACGACACCCCTGGAGGACACTAAGATCTATATCGCCGGCACCGCATCGACTTATAAGGACTTCCGAGACGGCTCCAAATACGATTTAAGGATCGCGGGAGTTGGTTCGCTGTGCCTTATTTTCGTCATCATGCTCATCATCACGCGAAGTTTTGTGGCTGCATTAGTTATCGTAGGGACGGTTACACTTTCGTTAGGCGCGTCGTTTGGGCTGTCTGTGCTGATCTGGCAGTATGTTCTGGGCATCAAGTTGCACTGGCTGGTGCTTGGAATGTCTGTGATCGTCCTTTTGGCGGTGGGGTCTGACTACAATTTGCTGCTCGTATCCCGGATGAAAGAGGAAATAGCCGCCGGCATAAAGACGGGCATCATCCGCGCAATGGGCGGTACTGGTAAGGTCGTGACGAACGCGGGTCTGGTGTTCGCTTTCACTATGGCCTCGATGGTGTTCAGTGATTTGCGGATTATCGGTCAGGTCGGTACCACCATCGGCCTGGGGCTGTTGTTCGACACCTTGGTCGTGCGTTCTTTAATGACGCCTTCTTCCGCCGCGCTGCTCGGACGTTGGTTCTGGTGGCCGCAAACAGTGCGCCCGCGCCCGGCCAGTCAACTGCTTCGGCCTATCGGACCGCGTCCGCTGGTACGGTCCTTGCTGCTAAGGGAGGAGCAGCGCGACGACGACGCGGTCACAACCGAGCTCCCGAGGCCGTCCGCCTAGCTTGGCCCTCACCGTTTGCCAGCGCCGCAGCGGCCGGCGAAGCGGTAGTGCTATTCGCAGAGAATTTGCAAGATGGGTTGGGCGCCAGACCGTTTATGGCCGATAGAAAACCATCGTCGCAACAACGCTCTACGCCTTGCAGCGCAACCTGCGGGTGGGGTCTAGACGCCAATAGCTACGACCCGACGCGGTTCTACGACCCGACTCGGGCCAATTTAGTGCACACCGTCGGGTGGAGTGAGTTTGTCCAGGGCTCGGCGGACGTCGGCGGTTGGCGGGTCAGCGGCGGTGAGGATCTGGTGTCCGGCGAGGACTTGCGGTGCGGTAGCGGTGTGTGGTCGCACGAATTTCTTGATGCTCCACCCGGTTGGTGCTCGGTCCAGCGACCGACCGCCCGCGCGGCGAACACGATCGTGAGGTGGGCGTCGGTCGATTCGCGTTTGTGGTGATAGACCGGCCAGGCCTGGGACGCAGGCAAGCAGCCGCACCTGGCGATATTTGCCCGAGACCGACGCGGCGACGTACTTTCGCGCGAAAACTTGTAGTAGTTGCCGCCGGGAGATGATTCTGCTGCGCAACCGCGCAAGCACGCGTAAATTCGCCAGCACGAGCTAACACTTTCGCCACCACGAGCTCACACTGTGGACTCGGTGACGGTTGACTGGCGGCACCGCACGCCGTGGCTCTCGAGCGGCTCGACGGTTGAAAACCCCGACCGCAGAGAGGACACCCCGATGACAACCGTCAAAGATCTGATGGGGCGGGCATCGACGATCATCGCCGAGGACCCTGACCGCGCTAGCGAGTTCGGCGGAGTCTACAAATTCGTGTTGTACGGCGACGAGGGGCGAACATTCATCGTCAACCTGACCGATCAACCGCGGGTAATCGACGGTGACGGTGCCGCGCAGCGCACCATCCGCATGGCGGCCAGCGATTTCTTCGGTCTGTTCGAAGGGCGGGCAGATCGGTGCGCGTTGTTCTTCATTGGAAAGTTGAGCGTCGAGGGTGATTGGGGGCTCGCCATGAAACTCAAGAGCCTCGACGAGATGGTGGGTGATCGGAAATGACCGACCTCCAGAAACGGGCTCTGCTGGCCAACGAGACACTCACGCGGGCGCGTGAAATGCAGTGGGCGGGTGGGGGTTTTGCGATAGTCGGCTACGCAGTCCGCTTTCCGGGGGCCGCCGACGCAGACGAGTTCTGGGATGTGTTGCGGCACGGGCGTGATGCCGTCTCGGAGATACCCGCAGACCGATGGGATATGGAGGAATTCTTCGACCCAGATCCCGAGGCGCGCGGGAAGATGGTGACCCGCCGGGCAGGGCTCATAACCGATGTGACAGGTTTCGACGCGCCGTTCTTCGCGGTGTCGAAGCGGGAGGCCATGTTGATGGACCCGCAGCATCGGCTCCTGCTGGAGACCGCGTGGCGTGCCATAGAGCATTCGGGAACCGCGCCAACGGCTTTGGCGAACACCCAGACCGGCGTGTTCGTGGGTATATCCACCCATGACTACCTCGGAATGATAGCGGAACAGATGAGTTACGCCGAGATCGAGGCATATCTGGGAATTGGGACGGCGGGCGCCGCAGGAGCGGGCCGGATCAGTTATCGGCTGGGGTTGCAGGGTCCGGCGGTCACAGTCGATACGGCGTGCAGCTCGTCGTTGGTAGCGGTCCATCAGGCGTGCCAAGCGCTGTGCTTGGGGGAATGCGACGTCGCACTGGCCGGCGGCGTGAACGCCCTACTCAGCCCGTCGGGCATGATCACCTTTTCACGGGCGCGGATGCTGGCTCCGGACGGCCGGTGCAAGACCTTCGACGCGTCCGCGGACGGCTACGTGCGCGGCGAGGGTTGTGGCGTGGTTGTCGTGAAACGGCTCGACGACGCGATCCGAGACGGTGACCGGATCCGGGCCGTGATTCGGGGCAGCGCGGTCAACCAGGATGGCGCATCGGGTGGTTTGACTGTGCCGAACGGCACCGCCCAGCAACGCGTTATCACCGAGGCGCTGCAACGAGCCGGTGTCGCAGCCGGCGACGTCGGCTATCTTGAGGCGCACGGGACTGGGACATCGCTGGGCGATCCGATCGAAGTCCAGGCCGCGTCGGCGGCACTCGGCGACGGCCGCGACGTCAGCCGAACGCTGCTGATCGGATCGGTGAAGACGAATATCGGGCACCTGGAGGCGGCCGCGGGCATCGCGGGCCTCATAAAGGTCGTCCTGTCGCTCGAGCACGAGGTATTGCCGAAGCACTTGCACTTCCGAAATCCATCGCCGCACATTCCCTGGGATCGGCTTCCGGTGCGAGTCGTGGAGGAGGCTATCCCCTGGAAACGCAACGATCGACCCCGTATTGCGGGGGTCAGTTCGTTTGGATTCTCCGGAACCAACGCGCACATCATCGTCGAGGAAGCACCCGCCGCAGCGGGCCAGGTTGCGAGAGCGAGGGCCCGTTCCGACGACCGGCGCTTCAGCGTGTTACCGCTATCGGCACGCAGCCCGGAGGCATTGGTGCAAATCGCTGACGGATATCGCAGCTGGTTGGCCGCACATCCGGAGTCCATGTTGGCGGACGTGTGCTTCACCGCCGGGGTCGGGCGATCGCACTTCGAGCATCGGGCCGCATTGGTAGTCAATTCGATCGAATCCGCGCGTGAATTGCTCGGCGCGCTGGTCGATGATCGCCCGGCACCGGGCCTGGTGCGAGGGGATTGCGCTGGCACACCTAAGACAGCGTGGTTGTTCCCGGGTCAAGGGAGCCAGTTCGGTGGCATGTCGCGCGAGTTGTTCGAGACCGAGCCGGTATTCGCCCAGACAATGACTCAGTGCGCGGCGGCGGTCGCTGACGTGCTTGAAAGACCGATGTTGGACGTCATTTTCGATGTGGACGGTGACGACAATCTGCGGCAAACCAACTTTGCCCAGCCCGCCTTGTTCGCGGTAGAGATGAGCTTGGCGCGGCTTTGGCAGTCGTGGGGCTTCGAACCGGACGTGGTGCTCGGCCACAGCGTCGGCCAGTATTCGGCCGCCTGCGTCGCGGGCGTATTCGCTCTCGAGGACGGAGCCCGGTTGCTCGCTGAGCGCGGCCGCCTTTTCGGCAGTTTGCCTGCCGGCGGTCAGATGGCCGCGGTGTTCGCCGCCGCGGAGCGGGTCGAAAATCTCACCGACGAGTTCCCGCGCCTTTCGGTGGCCGCATACAACGGTCCCAACACCGTGCTGTCGGGGCCCGCCGATGATCTGGAGCGGGCGCTGGCCGGACTGATAGCCGACGGTGTCCGGTGTGAACGGCTAGACACCAGCCACGCCTTCCATTCGGCGCTTTTGGATCCCGTCCTCGACGAATTCGAGTCGTACGTAAGCCGGTTGGAGTTGGGCTCACCACAGCGAATTTTGGTGTGCAACCTTACCGGCGCGGCCCTTGGCAGGCAGGCGAAATTGGACGGCCCGTATTGGCGCCGCCACGCGCGACGTCCGGTCGAATTCGCCAAAAGTGTGCGCACCCTTGCCGAAGTTGGTTGCATGGAGCTGCTCGAGGTCGGCCCGCAACCGGTGCTCACCGCCGCAGCCTTGCGGGCCTGGCCGGACACGGCGATCGCACCGCGGGCGATCGCATCGTTGCGTCGAAAGGGAGCCGACCACCGCCAGATCGCCGAAGCCCTTGCCAACGCCTACGTCGGCGGGCACCTTCCCGAATTCGGCGATGTGGACCCTGGGCCGGCGCGCAAACTTGACCTTCCCACCTATCCTTTCCAGCACCGCCAGTACTGGTTCCGTGAGAAGCGTGTCCCGCCCACGCAGAACGACACCATGCGCACCGAAGCCGTCCGGCTTCTGGAGGACGATCGGATCGATGAACTCGCTGCGCTGCTCGACGGTGCGAGTGGCAACCAGCAGACCGCCGATGTGCTGAAACGACTTGCTGCACAACATAACCAACAGCGTACGGCCCAGTCCATCGCGGACATGCGCTACGAGATTTGTTGGGAGAAATCCCCGACCCCGGTCTCAGGTGCCCAACCTGGCGACGGGTCCGCCTGGTTCCTGCTTACCGATAATGCCGAGGCAGTTGCGCCATTAGTCGATGCGCTGACCGCGCGCGGGCACCGGCACCGCATCCTCGGGCTGCCGATGTCCGACGCCGACGAGGAGCGGCTCGAAGTCGCGTTGCGCGGAGCGGTAACAAACGAATCGACCCTGCGCATCCTGAATCTCGCGGCCCTCGACTCGGACACCGCGCCATCGATGCGATCACTGTCTCGGATGCAGCACCGCGTCCTGGGCGCAACACGGCGACTCTTCCGCGTCGCCGTCGCCAGTGAGATCCCCCGCACGCCGATCTGGCTGGTGACCCGCGGCGCGCAACGGGTCACCAGCGCGGACCTCGTTTCACCGGTGCAGTCGTGCCTGTGGGGGTTCGGCCGCGCCGCCTCCATGGAACATTCACATCTGTGGGGCGGACTGGCGGACCTGCCCGCGGGCGGTGCCGACGAGTGGGCCCTGTTGATCGACCAGGTGGTGGCGGCACCGCGCGGCGAAGACCAATTCGCCCTGCGGGAACAAGCGATCTATGTTCCCCGGCTGACTCGATGCGACGGGCAGCCGATCGGGACAAAACTGGTGTTACGTGATGACGCAACATATCTGCTGACCGGCGGTCTGGGTGGCCTCGGACTGGAAATCGCCGGATATCTAGCCGCGCACGGAGCCCGGCATCTGGTGCTGACCGGCCGGCGTCCACCCAGCGATGCCGCGCAACAGCGGATCGACGCGCTCCGCGAGCAGTGGGGCTGCGAATTCCGGGTCATCGCGGCCGATGTCGCCAAGCCGGACGACGTCGCTCGTGTCCTGGACACCGTGCATAGCGAACTACCGTCGCTGGCGGGCATCGTGCACGCCGCGGGTGAGGCCGATGTGACGCCGATGCGCATGCTGGACGACGCCGACGTAGATCGAGTCTTCGCCGGGAAGGTCTGGGGTGCTTGGTATTTGAGCGAACAAACAGCCGATTTACAACTGGACTTCTTCCTGAGCACCTCCTCGATCGCCGGGGTCTGGGGCAGCCGCGACCAGAGCGCCTACAGTGCGGCCAACGCCTTCCTCGACGGGTTGGCCTGGCGGCTGCGCGAGCAGGGTGTTGCCGGGATCAGCATCGACTTCGGTCCGTGGTCGACGGGCATGGCCTACGAGAAATACCGTGCGCAGCTGGACCGGCACGGAGTCCGCACGTTGTCACCCGCTGATGCACTGGCGGGGATGGCCGAGCTCATGGTGGCGTCGGCAGCACAGCGGGTTGTGGCTCGGATCGACTGGGACCGCTTTTTGCCGCTGTACTACCAGGCGGGGAAGAAGTCGTTCCTGGCCAAGTTCGAACATGAGGCTGCCGAGTCCGCCGCGGCGCCGACACCGTCTGGGACCTCCCAATTGGTCCAGCGTCTTACCCTCGCTCCGGCGCAGCAGCGCAAGCAACTTGCCTTGGACTATCTGCGCGACACCGTCTCGGAGGTGACCCGGGTCGACGCGGCGCAGATCCGCGATAAGACCGGATTCTTCGACCTCGGCATGGATTCGTTGATGGCCGTGGAATTCCGCCGCAAGGTGGAGCATACGGTGGGCAGGGATCTCCCCGTCAGCCTCGCGATGGACTACCCACGACTGGCCGACGTGGCGGACTACTTACTCGGCGAGATCTTCGGCGGCGGCGCACAGGCGCCGACGGAGTCCGGTTCGGTGATGCCGACGAACGTGGATGAGCCCATCGCGATCGTCGCGGTGGCCTGCCGATTTCCGGGCGCGGCCGATCCCGACGCGTTTTGGGAGATGCTGTCCGCCGGCGTCGATGCAATTCGCGAGATCCCCGACGACCGGTTCGACGTCGACGAGTATTACGACCCGGATCCAGAGACACCAGGCAAGATCTACACCCGTTGCGGCGGATTCCTCGACGGAATCGACGAATTCGATCCGGAGTTCTTCGGTATCTCCCCGCGCGAGGCCCTGTGGATGGATCCACAGCAGCGGTTGATGCTGGAAATCGCGTGGGAGGGTTTAGAACGTACCGGGTATTCGCCCGCAGCGTTGCGCGGCACCCGAAGTGGCGTGTACGTGGGCGTGGCCGCCAACGAGTATTCGTACCTGTTTTCCGCCGATCCGGTCGAAAGTATCGAAGCACATTTCATCACCGGCAATGCGCTCAATGTCATTGCGGGCCGGGTCGCGTTCGCGCTCGGATTGGAAGGGCCGGCGGTGGCGGTGGATACCGCGTGCAGTTCGTCGCTGGTTGCCGTTCATCAGGCCTGCCAGGGATTGCGGTCCGGTGACTGCGATTTGGCGTTGGCCGGTGGGGTGAACGTTTTGTTGAGCCCGGCATCAATTATCGCGACCTCGCGCGCGAAAATGCTTTCGCCTGACGGCCGATGCAAGACCTTTGACGCCGCCGCGGACGGCTATGTGCGCAGTGAAGGATGCGGCATTCTGGTTCTGAAGAGGCTCAGCGATGCGCAGCGCGACGGTGATCGGATTTGGGCGGTCATTCGCGGCAGCGCAGTCAATCAGGACGGCGCTTCCAGCGGTTTGACTGTGCCAAATGGCGGTGCACAGCAACGGCTTATCGCCACAGCGCTCGCTCGTGCTGGTGTTGCCGGCCGAGACGTCGACTACCTTGAGGCGCACGGTACGGGCACCTCGCTGGGTGATCCGATCGAGGTCCAGGCCGCCGCGGCCGTCTACGGTGCCGGCCGTGACTCGAAGGACCCGCTGCTGGTCGGCTCGGTGAAGACCAACATCGGGCACACCGAGTCGGCAGCAGGGGTCGCCGGTCTGATCAAGGTCGTGTTATCCCTGCAGCACGAAGTGCTCCCGCAGAACCTCCACTTTCACAAGCCAACGCCTCATATTCCGTGGGACTCCCTGCCGATCCGTGTCGTTGACAAGGCGATTCCGTGGCAGGCCAACGGCAGGCGGCGACGTGCCGGAATAAGTTCTTTCGGGTTCTCCGGCACGAACGCACACATCCTGATTGAGGAGGCGCCACCGCAATCCGCAGTGCCGGCACCGGAGGCGTCCACCGGGCACGAACCAGTCAGCGTGCTGCCGCTGTCCGCGAGGTCACCGCAGGCGCTGGTAGCCCTGACGCAGCGATATGGAGCCTGGTTGGAGGCACATCCGGAGGTCGATATCGCCGATGTGTGTTTCACCGCCGGCGCCGGGCGTGCGCACTTCGAACACCGGGCCGCGCTTGTGGTGGATTCGGTACGAGATGCCGGCGAGCTAATGGCCGAATTGGCCGAGGACCGGCTGAGACCGGGTGCAGTACGTGGCGTGTGCGGCGACCCGCCTAAGACAGCGTGGTTGTTCACCGGTCAGGGCAGCCAGTACCCAGGGATGGCGCGTGAGTTGTTCGACGCCGAGCCGGTATTCGCTGACACCGTGACACGATGTGCCGAAGCGGTCGACGGGATGCTGCCGCATCCGTTGCTAGAGGTCCTGTTCGACACCGACCGGCACGGCGAAGAAACGTTGCGGCACACCTCCTTTGCTCAGCCGGCACTCTTCGCCGTCGAGATGGGCCTAGCGCGACTATGGCGGTCGTGGGCCATCGAGCCCGACGTGGTGCTTGGGCACAGCGTGGGCCAGTACGCGGCGGCGTGTGTGGCCGAAGTGTTCAGCCTCGAAGACGGTGCACGGTTGGTAGCCGAACGCGGCCGGCTGTTCGGCAGTCTGCCCGAGGGCGGCCGAATGGTCGCGGTCTTCGCCGACGCGGAGCGCGTGGAGGACGTCGCCGACGAATTCCCGCAGGTTTCGGTCGCTGCCTACAACGGTCCCAACACGGTACTGGCCGGTCCGGGAGCGGATCTGGAACAGATCGTCGCCGCATGCAGCCATGATGGAATCCGCTGTACCTGGCTGGACACCAGCCACGCCTTCCATTCCGAGCTGCTGGAGCCGGCGCTCGGTGAATTCGAATCGTACGCAGAGCGGCTCGAATTCGCCGTTCCGACCCTGGCGCTGGTCTGCAACCGCACCGGCGCGGTCCTCACGGCGGCAACTCCGCTGAACGCACCGTATTGGCGGCGGCATTCCCGTCAGCCGGTGCAGTTCGCCGAAAGCGTGCGCACCGTGGCGCAGCTGGGATGCTCGGTGTTGATGGAGATCGGCCCGCAACCGATTCTGACCTCGGCTGCGACGCAGGTCTGGCCGGAATCCTCGGCGGCTCCCCGTGCAATCGCTTCGCTGCGCAAGGGCGTCGATGCCCGGCGTCAGATCGCCGAAGCACTGGCCGAGGTATATGTCGCCGGGCATCGGCCCGAGTTCGCTGCGCTGCATCATCGAGCGCGCCGCAGAATCGAACTACCCACGTACCCGTTCCAGCGCCGTTCCTACTGGCCCAAGACTTCCGGTGTTCGCGCCGACGGCACTGCCCTATCCGGAATCCTCGGTAGCGCAAAGGATCTCGCCTCCGGCGACACAGTCTACACCAGCCGGTGGTCCGTCAAATCGCAGTCGTGGCTGTCAGATCACGTCATTTATGGCACTGTCGTCGTTCCGGGCGCAACGTACGCGGCGATGGCCCTTGCCGCGATCGGGACGCCGGCGCAGGTGCACGATGTCTTCTTTTATGAACCGATCATCCTGGGCGACAAGAATTCCCGGGAGGTGCAGCTGACTTTGCATTCGATCGATGGCGGCGGCTGGACCTTCCAGGTGCACAGCCGCCCATACGGTGATCGCGACGCTGAGTGGTCGTTGAATGCCGAGGGCACCGTCGTCTCGGGTGTCGACGACGAGCCGGCACCCGATCTGGCGGATTCCATCGATGTCGCAATCGAGCGGTTGAGCCGCGCGCGTCCGCAGCAGCTGTTCGACAGCTTCGCCGATAACGAGCTCGCATGGGGGCCCACCTGGTCCACCTCCCTGAAATCGCTGTGGATCGGTACGGGTGAAGCGGTCGGCGATATTGCCGTCGGCGCCGAACTCGCCGAACAGCTGGGAAGTGAGCCGATCCATCCGGTGCTGCTGGACCTGTGCACCGGAATCGCAGGCGCGGCGCTGCTCGCGGCGGCCGAACACGGCGAGGCCGTGGCCGATTTGTTCTTGCCGCTGCGGTATGGGCGGGTGGTGCTGCGTGAGCGGATGCCGCGGCGATTTTATTGCCGCGCGAGGTGGCATACTGGCGGTCTCGAGACCGAAACGCAGATCTTCGATCTCGATTTCGTGGATCGGGATGGTCGCGATCTGGGCGGAATTCGCGAGTTCACGGTGAAACGCGCGCCCCGGGAGGCGTTGTTGCGCGGTCTCGGCGGCGATGCTACCCGGCTCCTGTATACCTTCGGCTGGCGCGAGGTGCCTGTGCCGGCGTCGGGCAACGCTACCGAAAACGCGAATGACACCTGGTTGATTGTCGGATTTGACGAGCTGGCGGCCGACGTGCCGGGTTGCATGCGGCTTGACCGACACTGCGGACCCGGAGCACTGGAAGCAGCTGTTCGCACAGGCTCAGCAGCGTGGTGCGCCGGTCTCCGGCATCGTCTGGCGCGGCACCGGGCGACCGAGCGCAGAAGAGTCGAGCGCTGAATTCGCCGCGCGGCTGGAAACCGGGATCGTCAACCTGCTTAGTGTCGTGCACGCCCTGCTGGCGGACGAGGTCGGTGAAACTCACCGGCGGACTGTGGATCATCACCGAACGGGCCGTGGCAACCGAACCCGGCGAGCCGGTCGACCCGGTGCAGGCGGCGTTCTGGGGGCTCGGACGCAGCATCATCGCCGAGCAGCCGCCGCTGCGCTGCAGGCTGGTCGACCACGACGGATCCGACGACGCCGTGCACTTGCTGGCCGGCCTACTCGGCAAACCCGTCGACGAGCCCGAACTCGCACTGCGACAAGGAAAATTCCTAGTGCCACGGCTACTGCCATGGGCGCGCAGCGGCCATCTCGCAGTACCGCGCGCAACCGACTATCGTCTTGGCACCCACCGAACGCGGTGCCATCGACAACCTGCGTCTCACCGAGACGGAAGTCCTCGCACCGACCGAGGGCTACGTGCAGGTCCGGGTGGAGGCCGTCGGTCTGAACTTCCGGGATGTGCTCAACGTGCTCGACCTCTACCCGGGCGATCCGGGGCCGATCGGCGGTGACTTCTGCGGCGTCGTAACCGAGCTGGGCCCGGATGTCACGCGAATTCGAAGTCGGACAACGGGTTTTCGGCGTGATGCCGGGATCGATGGCCAGTCGGGTGAATGTGCCGGTTCAGATGCTGGCGCGGGTGCCGGAGGGTATCGGCGCGACGGCGGCGGCGAGCACTACCCACTGCGGTGCTGACGACATTGCTTGCTTTCGACTGGGCGAAGGTGCGGCCCGGTGACCGGGTGCTCGTACACGCCGCCAGCGGTGGCGTCGGTCTGGCCGCGGTGCAATTGGCACGGCAGCGCGGAGCGGTTGTCTTCGCCACCGCCAGCACCTACAAGCGCGCGACGCTGCACCAAATGGGTGTCGAACACGTCTACGACTCGCGCAGTACAGATTTCGCAGATCAGATCCTCTCCGATACCGACGGTGCCGGGGTCGACGTGGTGCTCAACAGCCTGACCAACGAGGGCTTCGTCGCAGCGACTGTGCGGGCGACCGCACAGGGCGGCCGGTTCGTCGAGATCGCCAAGCGCGACATCTGGACTCCGGAACAGATGGCCCAGGCACGTCCCGATATCCACTACGAGATCGTCGCGCTGGACTTGCTGATGGTGCAAGACCCAGAACGCGTCCGGGGACTGCTGCGCGACCTGTCGGACGGGTTGGCCAGCGGGGAAATATCGCCGCTGCCTGTCGAGATCTACCCACTGACGGAGGCAAAGACCGCGTTTCGCCGCATGCAGCAGGCGCGACATATCGGCAAGATCGTGCTGCAGATGCCGAAACCGCTTCAGGGGCGCGATGATCGGAGCTATCTGATCACCGGCGGCCTCGGCGCACTCGGCCTGCACACGGCCGCCCATCTGGCCGCAACTCGGGGCCGGTGACATCGTGTTGACCAGCCGGCGCATGCCCGATGCGGACGCACAACAGACAATCGCCGACATCACGGAGCGCTACCGTTGTCGGATCCACACCTTCGTGGCCGACGTCGGTGACGAGTCCCAGGTCCTCGACCTGCTGCACAGGATTCAGGCAGAGCTTGCCGCCACTGGCGGGGGTGGCACACCTAGCGGGATTGCTCGACGACGCGCTGCTACCGCAGCAGAGTGTGGAACGGTTCCGGACGACCCTGCAGCCAAAAGCGTTGGGTGCCTGGAATTTGCATCGGCTGACCAGGAAAGACGATCTTGAATTCTTCATTGTGTACTCGTCTGGCACAAGCGTGCTTGGGGCAGCCCGGCCAGGCCAACTACGCCGCCGCCAATGCTGTGCTTGATGGGCTCGCTGCCTACCGCAAGTCGCAAGGCCTGCCCGCGACAAGTATCAACTGGGGTCCCTGGGCACACGGCGGCATGGCCAGTTCGGACGCCGCTCGTTCCAATCTCGGTGCACGGGGCCTGATTCCGCTGGAGCCCAGTGCCGCGTTGAACGCGCAAGCCGAAGTTGTCGCGCATGGAATCGGGCAGACGATCGCGATTAAAGCCAATTGGCAGCGTACCGCGAAGCTGCTGGGCGGCTCCCGCCCACCGATCCTCGACGAGGTGCTGCCGAGCGCCGTCGGGGCGACGCTTGGCGATAACGAGTTGCTCCGGCAATTGCACGATGTACCCGAGGCGCAGCGCGGCAGTTTCCTCGCCGAACACCTACAGCACGAACTGCAACGTTTCCTGAGGCTCGCGCAGGCGCCGGCGGTAACCAGCCGGTTCCTGGAGCTGGGCATGGATTCACTGATGGCGGTCGAATTCCGCAACCGGTTGCTCGGCCAGTTCGGTAGCGCGTTCATGATCACCGCCACCGCGGTATTCGACTATCCGACGATCGGTTCGCTCGGCGAGTACCTGGCCGCTCAGATGCCGCAGTTGCCTTCGGGCTTCACCTCTGAATCCCCGCACTGATGGTGCCCCACCGCTCTGTAAACGTGCGCTTGCTGGGCGGGTGTCGGTGCTATACGCTACCGCTGTTTCTAACGTTTGCCGCTGGCGCAGTTGCGTCTTGGCTTTGACCCCATTTTGTCGACACCGTCGTGGAAGGGTTGGCGCGAATTCCGAGGAAGGATCGGCGATGACCATCACGCCGATAACCCCATTCTCGAGTGCGACTGCCATGATGCAAGCGCTGCAAAGCGGGGAGATCTCTGCTGTCGAATTGCTCGATCTGCACCTCCGCCAAATCGCGCAGCAGAATCCGGCCCTGAACGCGATCGTGACTCCAGACTTTGAGCGAGCGCGGCGCACAGCGGAAGAAGCCGATGTCGCGCGTGCCCGCGGCGAGGATCGGCTGTTGTTGGGATTGCCGGTAACCATCAAGGATTGTCTTGATGTCGAGGGGCTGCCCACGACTGCTGGAGATCCCAAAAGGGCGCGAGCCGTTCCTGCACAGGATGGGCTCGTCGCCGCCCGTGTGCGGGCGGCCGGCGCCGTCATCATCGGAAAGACCAATGTGTCACTCTCCGCTAGTGATTGGCACGCGGACAACCGGCTTTTCGGCCGCACCAACAATCCTTGGGACAGAACCCGTACGCCTGGGGGAAGCACTGGCGGAGGCGCTGCGGCTGTGGCTGCGGGGATGACGCCGTTGGAATTTGGTAGCGACTTCGCTGGATCGATTCGTGTGCCCGCTGCCTTTTGCGGCTGCTACGGACACAATCCGAGTGCAACTGCCCTTCCTCGTTCAAGAGATTTTGCCGACTCTCCCTTGCCAAATCCGGCCCTAACCACTGCCGTCGAGGGGCCGCTGAGTAGGTCCGCCGCAGACCTGGAACTTGCGCTGGATGCAGCTGGCCCCGAGATTGGCGAGGACACCGCCTGGCGCATCGTGCTGCCCCCAGCTCGCCACGAGGGCTTGAGGGATTACCGCGTCGCCGTCTTGCCGCTGTTTCCCTGGCTGCCCGTCGACGACGACATTGTGGAGACCCGTGAAAGGCTCACCTCACAGCTCCGCCGGTTGGGGACGACAGTTGAAGACGCGCAGCCAGAAATGTTTGGGGATGGGCGTGCGTATCACGAGCTTTATGTTTCCCTGATGACCGTCGCCCTCTCACGTGCGACCCCAACGTGGGCGCGGCGCCTGGGCGCGGTCGCGACGCGGCTCTCGCGAGATAAGTTTGCAGCGGCCTGCAGACGCGGACTGCAAGCCAGCGCCGCCGACTACGTCGGCCTTTACGCGCGGCGCGAGCAGTTTCGAGAGGCCTACCGCATCTTTTTCCGTGAGTGGGATGTCCTGCTTACGCCGGTCTGCAGCTCCAACGCCTTTCCCCATCCCAACCTGAAAGTTTCCATGGCGCGGCGCAAGCTCGATGTGAATGGACACCCCGTGCCCTACTTGCGTTTGAACGTCTATCCATCGTTGGCTACGCTCTGCGGTCAGCCGGCGACCGCATTTCCGGCAAGTCAGACGCGCGCTGGCCTGCCGATCGGCCTACAGGTCATCGGTCCTTACCTGGAGGACCGCACCGCGATTCGTTTTGCGCATCTGCTTGAACGGGAGTTTGGCGGCTTTCGTCCGCCCCACGACTGTCGCGACGAGACTGTGCCACAACGCTATTGAGGTGCCAGCGGAATACCGCTTCCGGTGTGCCATGTGTCTCATCGTCCCTTCTGCCCGCGCTCATCGTGGGGCCAGGGGGCTCCAAAAATTGGGGTGCGAAGGGCACCTGGACCCCAACCGATCCGCTCGCTGACAACCTTCGGGCTTCATCTCTGCATCCCCGCCCTGATGGTGCCTAGCCAGGCGCGGGAACGCAGGTAAAAGTGTTGCGCGTTGGAACGGCGACGCCCGGCCTGATGTCATCTCCGCGCCGGCTGCGCCCCCACATGGCAGTCGCCGTTGGGCGCGCACAACCTCGGACTAGTGGGGAGCGAGTTCGTGCTCGATGAGTTCGCAGTAGATGGGCACGCGCAATAGTTCAGTGTGGGTGCCGGTTGCTTGGATCCGGCCGTGCTGGAGAACCAGGATTTGGTCGGCGTTGGTGACGGTGGAGAGTCGGTGGGCAACCACGAGCAGACTGCGCTGGCCGCGCGCCTGCACCAGGTTGGTCATGACGTCGTATTCGCCTGAGTTAGGACATTTGGCTTAGTAAGCCACTTTGATGCCGAGGTCGGTGAGGATCTTTCGTTGGGGCTCGGGGATTTCGGGTGGGAAGGTCTGGGTGGCGCCGTTGATGGTGATGGTCGCTGAGCGCAGAGGTCGCAGTTGCTTGATGATGTTGGCGATGGCCAGCCCGCTGCGTTCCTGGATGCAGTGGGCGACGGCCAGTGCGGTGAACACGATGGTCAGATGCGCTTCAATGGCATCGCGGGTGCGGTGGAACATCGGCCGGGCCTCGAGATCGGTCTTGGACATCCGAAACGAGCGCTCGACGTGCCAGAGATCATGGTATTTCGCGATCACCTCTGCGGCCGGCATCATCGTGACATCGAGGTTGGTGACGTAGCCTTTCAGCCCGACCAGTGATTGCGCACGAGCCAGGCCGACTTCGTCGAGAACGCGGTCCCCGGCGTGGGTTTTGACGAACCGGGTGGACTTGGCGGCGCGTTCACCGTTGATCACTGCTCGGGCTCGGGCCTCTTGGGCGTAGAGGGTTTTCTGATCGCGTCGTGCCCGTTTGGCTGAGTACGCCCAGATCGCCCGCCACGCCGCATCGTGATCGTCGGCGTTCCAGACCGGTTCAGCCCGCTTGGCCGTGTCGTTGACTTTGGTGTTGGCGTGCCGGGGTGTGACGGTGTCGATGATCTGCCCGTCGGTGAAAACGTCACCGTTCCAATGGAAATGCGACGCGAGATCGATCGGGGCCTTCACCGACCGGGAGCCGACGATGAACCCCAACCCGGCCTCGTCCAAAGCGGTGAGATTGGTCGCCGAGAGCATGCCGGCATCAGCAGCCACGACCATCGGCGTATCGGTGAGGTCATGGCGGGCGGCGAAGGCGGTGATGACCGGCACCAACGTGGTGGTCTCTGCGGTGTTGCCCTCGAAACAGCCGATCTCCAAAGGGAATCCAGTACGGTCCACCAGCAGGCCGACAACAATTTGAGGGTCGATGCGGCGTTCCTTCGAATAGCCGACCTTGCGCAGGTCGTCTTCGTTCTCGGCCTCGAAATACAGCGTCGTCACGTCGTAAAGCAGCAAGCTGAGCCCACCCCGATCGGCGGCATGGGTGAAGCACTGGGCGGCCACGAGATCCCGATAATTCGCGGTGTTGACTTTGGCGAGGTGACGCTGAATCGTCTTGTACGACACCATTTCTGCACCCAGATCAGCCAGCACTCGGGCAGCGTCGGCCTTGCTGGTGGGTTCCACGATCCGGGCGATCACCAGGTCCCGAAACACACCGTCGGCGACGACGTCGAACCCGACCCAGTCATAGATGGCGCCGATCACGTCATACAGCAGCCGCGAACTGGTCGCCGCGGTCCGCCCCGACGCCACCGGGGCGCCCTTGGGGACACCGGCGGGCAACCTCAGCGTGCCCGTCCGCCAATCGGCGACATCGGCCACCCGCGCGGCACGGGCGAACACCTCGAAATCCAGAACATCTTGATCACCGGTCACGATCCGGCGGGCCCGCTCCAGCAGCACCCCCAGTTCAGCATCGGTATAGGCAGAACCGACATGCTCGACCAGCACGTCACGGCGGCCCGACTTGCGCATCACCTGCACCGCCACCGCACCCGAGGCGGTGCGCACCTTGCGCACGAACACCCACCGGACCCTACCCGGTTAGTAAGCCAAAACCCGCCCACCGCCACGCAAACCCGCAGGTCACAGCGATCCCGAACTCGAAATCCAGCAGAGGTGTCCTAACTCAGGTTGGAACGGCGACGCCCGGCCTGATGTCATCTCCGCGCCGGCTGCGCCCCCACATGGCAGTCGCCGTTGGGCGCGCACAACCTCGGACTAGTGGGGGGCGAGTTCGTGCTCGATGAGTTCGCGGTAGATGGGCACGCGCAATAGTTCAGTGTGGGTGCCGGTTGCTTGGATCCGGCCGTGCTGGAGAACCAGGATTTGGTCGGCGTTGGTGACGGTGGAGAGTCGGTGGGCAACCACGAGCAGACTGCGCTGGCCGCGCGCCTGCACCAGGTTGGTCATGACGTCGTATTCGTTGACGCGGTCGAGGTGGGCGGTTGGTTCGTCCATGAGGATGAGCTGCGATCGCGACAGAAACGCACGAGCCAGGGCTAGTCGCTGGCGTTGGCCACCGGAAAGGCCGCGCCCGCGCTCGAGTACGGCGGTGTCGAGTCGTTCCGGAAGATGAGCGATTTCGTCAGCGATGTTCGCCTGTTCGAGGACGAGCCATAAGGCCTCGTCGCCAGCGTCCGGATCGGCGATGAGCAGGTTGTCGCGGACGGTGCCATGAAGCACGGGTGCGTCCTGTTCCAAAAGCCCGAGTCGACCCCGGAGATCCCTGAGCGGGATGTTGCGAAAGTCGTGACCTTCCCAGCGCACCGTCCCTGCAGCCTGGGTCGTGGAACCGGCACAGCAGCGCCAGAATCGTTGACTTTCCGGCGCCAGATGGCCCGATCAAAGCGGTGAACTGGTCTCGGCCGAGTCTGAAGGACACGTCATCGAGGACGGAGTCCGCGCCGTAGGAAAAAGACACGTGGTCGAATTCGACCAACGGCACGGCTGTCTGGTCTGCCGGCGGAGCGCACGGCAGGTTGACACCGTCCGCAACGGCTAGTGGTGGCGGGTCGTCTTCCGGTAGTTCCTTCAGGGTGGCGATGAGGTGCTGATACGCGCCGGCTGAGGTACGCAGCACGGTGAGTGCGATAAAGCCAGCGGTGACGGGAAAAACTGCATACATAGCGAAGGCGAACAGGCTGATGAACTGGCCAACGGTTAAGCTACCGTCGGCGACACGGCGCCCATCGACGATCAAGATTGTCAGAAATGAGCCGGCGATGCCCAAACGGATAATGGAAATGCCGATGGCGGTGAATAACGCAAGGCGGACGCCAGATTTATAGGCGGTATGCGCGCTGACGCTAATGGACTTCACTTCACGGTCTTCGGCGCCGAACAGCTTTATGGTGCGCGCGGCGCCCAGGGCTCGATCCAACCCGGCCGTGTAATCACCCAGCGCGACTTGGCGATTCAATGAGGCGCGTTGGATCCGTGACAGAAACGGACTGGCGACAGCGAATGCCACCGCCATGACGGTTATCAGGACACCCACGGTGACCGCATCAATTGTGAGCATGAAGATGTTCACACCGACGAAGGCCACCGTCCCAAACAGGATGTCGGCTACGGCGCGTGGCATCTCACGCACCAGGCTGGTGTCGCTTGTTCCGCGGGCCAGCAGGTCTCCGGTGCGACCCCGGTCCAGCAGTCCGATGGGCAAGCGCACTACATGATTGGTGAAGACAGCTCGCAACCGCAACACGATCTTCTCGCCAGTACGTTCCAGCTGAAAATGCGCTAACGATTCCAGCAGCAGCTGCCCGACAAGCATGGTCACCAGCAAGATGGCGAACCTGAGAATCGGTGAGCCTGCTGCTGCACGGTCGACGACCCGGCCAGCCAGTAGCGGCTGGAGCAGGGTAAGCGCGGTCGCAACGCCGAGCAAAAACATGCTCACCGTCGTCGACACCCAGTGAGCGCGAAGCAGAGTGAACATAGTGCGAGATTCGTTGGCTACGGCGCTGTTAGCTGGCACCATCAACACTTAATCCTTTCCAGCGCGCCAAACATCCCCGGTTTGGTGCACACCTCGTTGGTGTGACCGGTGCGCCTGCCGACCTCGTCTGAGCGTAATCGATGGTGGCAACGGTCAGGTTCGATTGGGCGCGTTCGCGTCGTGCCGAGCCTGCCAGATGTTGGGGCGGAGTCGGCCGCGGTCGGGCGCGGGCAGGCCGGCGGCGCGGGCCCTGGCGCGGACCTCGGCGGTGCTTGGTTGCGGTGCGGCGGGTGCCCGGTCGAGCTCGATGATGTCGATGTTGGTTGACAAGCCCGGTGTCGGGCCGGCGAATTTGTAGTGAACTCGTCTCCACCATCCGCGCCGGCGCCTCCATCGACCGCCCGCACCCGTCACCCAGGTCATCGAAAGCTGGCGCCACATCGCCGAAGTCCCTCGCCGACCCCGATCTCTCCGCGGTGTCGTCCATCCCCGGCGCCGCTGACCGTGGACCCGGCCGAATCCTGCAGCGCCGACGCACCGAAGTGCTGGCCTACTTCGACCTCCACACCTCCAACGGACCCACCGAGCCGTCAACGGACGTCGGAAGCGCTAGGCCGCAATGCCCTCCAATCAGAAACCTCACCCACTACCAAATCCGATCCCTACTGGTCTGCGGCAACCTCACCCACCTAATTCATGCACTCTAGAAAGCGAAACAGCGTGCAAAATCACCAGAGATCCTGACAGGCCCCCGGGAATTTCTTCACCGCAACGCCGCCTTAAGCTTCTAATAAGAGTTTGAGTTGTTGGCCATACAGGCTGAGCGATTCGGCACTCATCATGTCTTTATGTATGCAGTCGACCGAGTACGCTGTAATGTCGCCAGCGACGTAACGTCGCCAATTTTGCACTTGAAAAGAACTGCGATCGCTCTCATCTCCCTCAGGAGAAAATATGATCATACCACCATCGAAAACACCACTGGGTTCGTGAGCTCGAAGCAGCGCCGTGTTATCGTTAAGACGTTGAATAATAAAATCCACATACTGTTTGTATCGATCAAATTCTACGGCTCCTAGTTGGCGAATTAATTCTTCCATCTGCTCGTAGGTAAGCGGCTCATTGTGTGCTGGATTAGCTTTACGATAGATTTGCAGGATTTCTTGCTGCACCTCCTTCTCGACCAAAGCATAGTTTGATAAGGTGACGCTGCTGTCGATACTGGGTTGACTTTCGAGAAGGATGGCGTCGAGAACGATAAGGTGTGCGATTGTGCATCCGCGTCGCTGAAGCTCGATGGCGAGTTCATGGGCGACGACGCCTCCAAAAGACCAGCCGAGAACGTTATAGGTCCCGATAGGATAAACTCCTTGGATTCTGTCGGCATAGTTTTTCGCCATATCGCGAATTGACGAAGGTTCAGTTTCTTCGCCCTGGAGGATTTGTTGAATTCCAATGATCGGGCAGTCCAAGTAATTACCAAGAGCCAGATAGGGCCAACTCACCCCACCCCCGGGATGAATGCAGAACAGCGGAACACCGAGACCCTCCTTGAGGATCTCAACCGGGACTAGGTCTACCTCGGGGGCATGTTTGCCCAACTGCCGGCTCAAGCTCCTCACGGACGGCGCGTGG
>CAWEIY010000005.1:0-492740 GCA_963809285.1 uncultured Actinomycetota bacterium
CCGTGATCGACATGTGGGCTGGCGGAGTGCCGCTGCGCCCGCCGTCACTCTGAGAGTCAGGAGTGCACGGGCGCTAACGTTCGCGGTCGCTGTGGGAGTCATCGCCGGTGCGCGTTTGCCAACGAGTGCCGTACTGCCGGCCGCTGTGAACGCGACGCGTGACAACCCGTGCCCGCGGGCTAATGCTCCGGGGTTCGCCGCGGCGGCCTCAGAGCGCCTCGAAGATCATTGCGACGTTTGCGGGATCAACCGCGACGTCGTTGAACGCGCCCGGTCGGAAAGCAATAGGGGCAGTGACGGATCCGCTGAGTATTTTTGCCGGTAAGCCTCGTCGACAGCAGCGATCGAGACAGGGTCCCTATCCAGGATGAGGCTGACCTTGTACTGCACACCCTCGGCGTCGACGTACGCCTGCGAGCCGGTGGCGTGGCGGTACCAGAACCCGTTCTTCCCGAACCCGGATCGGACATACAAGTCGTCGCCGACTCGTACGACCCAGACCGGAGTCCAACGGTTGTATCCGCCACCCGTACGTTCGCTGCTGATACGGATTTCCTCCCGATCGCCAATTTCGCTGAGAATTTGGGGTTTCCAGCCAACTGTCATATCTGCTTCCTTCATTGCGTAGCGTTGTGCCGGACCAACGCGAACGGTGTCACTGGCACCGTCACCACTTAACTGGGGTGCGACGTGTCAGGCGATTGCACAGTGCCCTGACCCGACGACTCCGCCGAGCCAGCCGCTCCGGGTTGATCGTTCCAGCCGGCCGCACGTACGATGTCGAACCACGTCACTGCCGGTGTCGTCGGGTAATAGAGCTGATGCAGATGACCGGGCAAGGTCAAGGAAGGCCCTTTTGCCGGGTTGTCTTCGACCTGACGTGCAATGAGTTCGGCCAGTGCATAGCCGATGTCATAGCGTGGCCACTCCGCATGAACAGCATCAGCGAAACCCGTTGGAAGTAATTGTCTTTCAGCGCCGACGATGTCCGCTGCGATACCCATCTGGGCGACGGCGTGGACGGCGCCAAACCTGTGCGCGAGGCCGATGCTCGTGTGCAGCGCGATCGCCTGCCAGACCGTGGTGACCCGCGCTTCCTGCACCCCTTCGCCGCACAGAAAGCGCACCGCGGCGTCGGCCCCATCGACTTCAAACCGCTGGTCGCCATTCGCGTAGTCGGTGACACCGAGGTCGTGCAGCACGCAGCTCAGGTAAACGAGTTCGTCGTCGTAGTCGACATCGGGGTGTAGCCCCTTGGCTGCGGCGAGCTCACGGGCGAACAGGTAACTACGCACGCTGTGATGCGCAACGGGTACCGGCGAGAGATCGAACAAGAACTGTCTTGCTGCGCAGGCTATATCGGAATCTGGAAGGGCCAGCCGACTCGACATTGCTCAACAGTGCCGGAACAGAGCATTGCACACCAGTGGCTAGATAGCCGAGGACCGCTAAGATCTAGCCACGATGATCGTCGCTGTGCTGGCGCTGGACCAGGTCATGGGTTTCGAATTGATGATTCCCGGCCAGGTGTTCGGCATGGCCAACCTTGCAGCAGCGGAGGCTGGTGCTATTGGCGCCCACGCCCGGGGTGTGCCCCGATACGAGATACGGGTGTGCGGGGAACGCCCCACGATCAGCACGACCGCTGAGTGGGGCCAGGTCGAGATCCGCACTTCCTCCGGTTTGGACGCATTGGCGGAAGCAGACCTGGTGGTGGTGCCGGGGTCGCATCGATTCATGGAGGAGCCAGGCCGGCGCGCACTGGTCGCGCTTCAATCCGCCGCCGATAACGGCGTCAGAATCGCATCGATGTGCGTCGGCGCGTTCACGCTGGCTGCCGCCGGACTGCTGGACGGCAGACGGGCCACCACACATTGGCGGTTTGCCGAGGAATTGGCCCGACGGTATCCCGATATCGACGTCGACCCCAGCGTGCTGTTCGTCGACGAGGGCCCCGTCTTGACGTCGGCAGGAGTCGCCTCGGGGGTGGACTTGTGTCTGCACCTGATCCGCCAGCACCACGGCCCAGACCTGGCGGGGCAAACTGCGCGACGGGTGGTGGTACCTGCGTGGCGGGACGGGGGTCAGGCGCAGTACATCGAGCACGCCGGACCCGTCGACGCCGACCATCCGCTGCAACCGACGATCGTGTGGATGGAGGACAACGCACTCGCCGATCTCGACCTGCAGGCCATCGCGAATCATGCGTCAGTGAGCGTACGAACGCTCAACCGCCAATTCCGAGAGCATTTCGGCACCACACCGATGGAATTGCTGGCGAGGTTACGCGTGGACCGCGCGCGACGGCTGCTGGAGTCCACTGGACTGACCATCGATCGCGTCGCCGAGCAGTCCGGGTTCGGCTCCTACGCCTCGCTGCGCTTTCACTTCCAGCGCACTGTCGGAGTGTCGCCCCAGCGATACCGACAGAGCTACGCCGCCGGGCACTGACGACATGACGGCAGGGACTGCCGATCTCCGATGGCCAGATCTTGTCATCTTGTGACTATCTCGCCACTGGTGCCTCAGCCAGGACGCGGGAACGATTGCCAGCAGGATGAGCAAGGCGGGAATGGTCGGGATGGAGCTTGCGGCGCGAGAGATTCTCTCGGTCTGTGAGACCCTCGATGAGGATCAGTGGCGACTGCCCAGCGCCGCCACCGGTTGGTCGGTGCAAGACGTCGTGGTTCACGAAGCGTGTCTCCTCGGGGATTTGATTGCCGCAGTGGGCGGCGAGGTCCTGCCCGATCTGAAGATCGAGGCGCTCAACAACATCCAGGTCGACGAAAAGCGTGGCTGGGCGAGCGGGCAAGTGGTCGAATTCTTCCAGCGGCAACTTAACAAGGCGCTGGGTACATTCGCTCCATTGCAGGATGAACCGTTGGCCTCAGTGGAAGCTCAGATGTTAGACCTCGGCGCGTATCCGCTGCATTCCATCGTCGATATGTTCACGTTCGACATGACAACTCACCTGCGCTACGACGTCTTGAAGTCGCGCGGCCCCATCGACCAACACCTACCCCCGCTGACTGAAGCAGTGCTTGGCCCAAGCGTGTCCTGGCTTTTGGGAGGGCTCCCCAAGATGCAACCCGCACTGCCACAGAGCATTTCGGCGCCGATCGCTCTTCATCTGACTGGTCCGGCCGCCGTGCATTTCGTGATCAGTGTTGTTGACGGAGCTATATCGGTAAGACCCCAGACCGACGCCGCCGCAACGGTGACGTCGTCAACATCAGATTTCCTGGTGTGGTCGACCAAGCGGTTGCCATGGGAGCCGCTGGTGACAATCGACGGCGACCGCGATGCGGCGCAACGTTTTCTGAATGCAATCAACTTGATCTGACGAGGAGGGCGTATGGCGAGCTATCAGGACTCCGCGACGTCGACGGCGACGGGTGCCAACGGTGTCACCTACTCTTACCGTCGGATGGGCACATCGAACAGTGCGCAGCCGTTGGTCCTCTTGCAGCACTTCCGGGGCAACCTGGACAACTGGGACCCTGCGCTCATCGATGCCCTTGCCGCAGAGCGCGAAGTCATCGCATTCGACAACGTCGGGGTGGGCGCAACAACGGGCCAGGTTCCTGCGTCTGTCACCCAGATGGCCCACGGCGCAATCGCATTCATCAGTGCGCTCGACCTGACCCGTGTCGACTTGCTTGGCTACTCTCTCGGCGGGTTTGTCGCCCAAGAGATCGCGCTGATCCGCCCCGACCTCGTCGAGCGGATCGTGCTGGCCGCGACGGCGCCGCAAGGCGCGCCAGGCATGCACGGTTGGGTGTCCGACATCATTGACGCCGTCGGCAGCCCCGAGACCACCGGGGATCAATTGCTGCACGCGTTCTTCACCACGTCCGAGTCCAGCCGGATAGCCGGCGGCGAGTTTCTCAGCCGCATCTTTGCTCGCACCGATGACCGCGACGAACCAACGGACTGGCCAACCCGCACCGCGCACTACGACGCCGTCGTGCAGTGGGGCATCCCCAACGTCAGTCTGTTGGAGCGGTTGACCGGCATATCTCAGCCGGTACTCGTCGCCAACGGAGACAGTGACCGGATGATCCTGCCCCGCTACTCACACCTGCTTGGCGGCCTCCTGCCCGACGCGACGGTCAAGATTTATCCCGATGCGGCCCATGGCTTCCTGTTTCAGCATCACGCCGAGTTCGCCACCGACGTGAACTCATTCCTCGACGCTGATCTCAAGACGTGATGGTCCCTGTATTCATCTCCGCGGGACTACCCCAGTCCGCGCTCGCCATCGAACAACTGGCTGCCTTCCGGAGGCTGCACGCCTCGATCCACCCGTGCCGGTTCCTGACAACGCCACCGCACTCGACCAGCTCATCGCCTTCACCGGTCGCAATCCAGCAATGACTTCGCCGAACACCATCAAGCGCGTCATAGACGTCGACGGTGCAGTGCTTCACGCCGACACACGTTGGGGCGCGACCCCTGCGCTGGTCTTCTTGCACTCCAACCCGTGCCCGCCCGCTAATGCTCCGGGGTTCGCCGCGGCGTCCTCAGAGCGCCTCGAAGGTCATTGCGACGCCATTCATGCAGTACCGCAGACCGGTCGGCGCTGGTCCATCGTTGAACACGTGGCCGAGGTGGCCTCCGCATCGGCTGCACAGAACTTCGGTGCGAATCATGCCCAGGCTGGTATCTGGGCGTTCGAGCACCGAGTTGTCCATGGCCTTCCAGAAGCTCGGCCATCCGGTGCCGCTGTCGAACTTGGTGTCCGAGGAGTAGAGGTGCAGCGCGCAGCCCGCGCAGCTGAACACGCCGCGACGGTGTTCGTCGTTGAGCGGGCTGCTGTATGGGGCCTCGGTGCCCGCGTTGCGCAGCACGTCGTATTGGGCTGCGGTCAGGAGTTTTCGCCACTCAGCGTCGGTATGGGTCACGGCGAACTGGGTGTCGGCCGATGCCGACATCGCACTCTCGACACAGTTGCTTATCGTGACCACCGACAGCGCGGTCACACTCGCGGTGATGAGGAACCGCCGTCTCGTCACGTCCATGGCATTACACCTCGAGCTGTCAGGGGAATCCGACGCAATCACCCTAACGAGATGAAGGGCCGGCGGGGCGGGAAATCGAACAGCGGGGCGGGACATAAGAGAACTGAATGAAACCGGGCTGATCACCGCAGCGGTGCAATAGTCTGTCGGCATCCAATGTGGTAGTCCTCATATGACGACTGGGTCACACCGGGCAGAGAGGCGGCGGCTCATGACCACGAGGGACAAGTACACGGACGTGCCCACGCCGTACTCGTGGGAGGTCCCCAGCGCCGGCGACGCGCGCTTCACGTGGGAGTACGACGAGGGGCGCGCCCGGCTCCTTTCCCTTTACCAAAAGGGAAAGGACAAGCAGTGGGATGCCCAGTCGCGCATCGATTGGGCGCAAGACGTCGACCCGAACAACCCGGTCGGGTTGCCCGACGAGTTCCATCCGCTGTTCGGCAGTCCGATGTGGGACGCCGCAGACGAATCACGTCGCGACGAGATGCGCCGGCACTTCCAGGCCTGGCAGTTCTCGCAGTTCCTGCACGGCGAGCAGGGGGCGATGGTGTGCGCAGCCAAGATCGTCGAGGTCGTGCCCGACCTGGACGCGAAGTTCTACGCGGCCACCCAGACCATGGACGAGGCCCGGCACGTCGAGGCGTTCTCCCGGTTCCTGCAGGAGAAGATCGACCTGGTCTACCCGATCAACCCGCACCTGACCGCACTGCTAGAGGACACCCTGCGCGACTCGCGCTGGGACATGCCCTACCTCGGCATGCAGGTACTCATCGAAGGGCTCGCGCTCGCCGCCTTCGGGGTGCTGCGCGACATGGCGGCGCCGGACTCGCTGGCCAAGCAGTTGCTGGCTTACGTGATGCAGGACGAGGCCCGCCACGTCGCCTTCGGCCGAATCTCGTTGAAGGACTACTACTCCGCGCTGACCGAGGCCGAGCGGGACGAGCGTGAAGAGTTCGTCGTGGACGCCTGTTACCTGATGCGCGACCGGTTCCGCGGCGAGGAGGTTTTCGAGACACTCGGCCTCGACGTCCAGGCGTGCGCCGACTGGGTCGACACCTCACCGCTGATGATCCAGTTCCGCTCGCACCTGTTCAGCCGCATCGTGCCGATCATCAAGGACATCGGGTTGTGGGGCGACAAGGTGCAGAAGGGCTTCGCGGACATGGGTGTCCTCGACATGGCCGGCTCCGACATCGAGGCGCTGATGAAGGCCGATGAGGATCAGGCCGAGGCGCTGGACAAGGCACACGCCGAGATGGCCGACCGGGCCCTCGAGGTGGACCAGGTGATCGCGGCGGGCGCGAGCTAACCGGCCGTCGTCAACAGCGAGGCGTGCTCGCGGACGCAGTCCGTCCGGCGCCGGCGCGAAGGCGAGACCGCTAAATTGCTTGGCTCGCCGGCGAGCCACAGGCGCACCAGGCAGCGCCGGTTCACCACCTCGGGCGCGTCGACGAAACTGCGCCGGTTGTGCAGTGTCACGTGGTTGTCGGCGAAGAAGACGTCGCCGGCATCGAGTTTGAACTCAACGGCGTTGGCGGGATCGTTCAGGGCGCGGTCGAAGGCGTCGAGCGCCTCGCGCTGGCGGTCGCTCAACGGCCGGCCGGAAAGATAGTGGCCCAGCTCGATGTAGAGGCGGTTGTAGCGGATGCGGACGCCCTCCGGGGTGTCGGTGAAGATCGAGCCGAAAGTTACCGACTCCTCGCCCGGTCCGGTCTCCTTCGAACGGTCGAAGCAGAAGGTCCCGTACAGTTCATCAACCAGGTCGGGCCGCGTCTCCAACAGCGCGTTGTAGGCGGTGTGGCCGCTGACCATCACCGACTCGCCGCCGGACACCGCCTTGCGCAGGCACAGCAGTCCGAGCACGTCGGGGCGGCTGTCGGCGAAGGCGCAGGACGAGTCCGTGTGAAAGATCAGTTCCGAGTTGGTTTTTGAGCCGCGTGCCTCCAGCACCGTCTGGCCGGTGTCCTGGACCAGGTAAACGCGGTCGCCCTGCATGTTCTGCGGCTGCGGCCCGCCCAGGTAGGTGCCCAGGCCCCAGTACAGCATCGACGCTTCCTCGTCCGTCCAGCCCTGCAGGGGGAGCCCGCGCAGCACGCAGAAGCCGGGGCCGGAACGGATGCGCAGCCGGATGCCGCGAGCGATTTCCGCGAGCTCGGGCGCCCGGAAGTCCGACGCCTCGATGCTGTCGAGCCGCTTGCCGCGTCGCCGCAGCCCGTCGCGGATGCGCAGGCAGGCCGCGGCCTGTTGCGCGTCAACCTCGATGACGTAGTCCTCGGCGCGAAGGCCGGCTTGATTCCAGGCCGTCGGTCCGGCCATCGGCCGGCGCGGGGCGCCGGATTTTTCTTGCGTCGCCGCGATGTTCATTTTCGCTGTCCTTTCGTTACGTCTGAGCAGTTGCGTTCACCCCCTTCCGTGTGTGGATCGGGTGCGTTGCGTGTGAGTATCACTGGCGCCGTTTGCGAAATTCTTGCGGCCCGCACACGCGGCGCGCCCGGCGGTTGGACTGGTGGGATCGGCGACACTGCAACCACGCACACGACACGCCGCGACGAGTGACCGCAGTTTCAGTCTGGGCAACCCATGCCGGGTCACGCCGCAAGAAAGCCGCAAGAATCCGCGAATCAAGCCGCAAGAATCCCTCGATAAAAAGTGTCCGACCGGAGCCCGCTGCGGGCTCCTACCCATGTGACACCCCCAGCGCCGGCTACGAACCAACTAACCGTCGAGGAGCTTTCATGACCGTCGAGTCAGTGCACGTAAACAATGTTTACCCGCACACCGACAGCCGCTACGAGTGCGTGGAGGCGACCGTCGGCTTCGCCGTCGACCCCGACCATCACGCAAATCAGCGCATCGTCGACCTCGAGTTCGCGCCTCGGAACGACGACGGGCTGGTGCGCTTCGAGGCTGACCTGCGCCTGCTTCGCCCGATCGACGGTGGCAACGGCAAGATGCTGTTCGTCGTGCCCAACCGCGGCCTGCCCACCAATGCACCTTGGCTGAAGGGCGGATTCCTGCTCGACCGCGGCTGGACTATTGCGTCGTGCGGCTGGCAATGGGACGTGCAACGCGGGCCGGCGATCTTGGGCATCACGGCACCGGAGGCCGACGTGCCACCCGGCTGGATGCGCCTGGAATGGCGCGCCGACGCCGTGAGTGACGAACACGCGCTTAGCTTTTCGTCGCCCGAAATCGACTCGTTGCCCGGTGCGGAGTCGCTGTTCAAGTTCACCGACTATCCGACGATTGACGTCGACGACCCCGACGCCGTTCTGAGCGTGCGCACATCGCCGGACGCCGAGCGCACCACAATTCCCCGGGACGCCTGGCGATTCACCGACGAGACGCACGTCGCGCTGGACGGCGGATTCAAAGCTTTCCACTGGTATGAGCTGGTGTACCGGACGTCACGGGCCCCGGTTGCCGGATGCGGATTGCTGGCGATTCGCGACGTGGTGTCGTACCTGCGGGCTGACGGCATCGACCACACCTTTGCGTACGGCGTCTCGCAGGCGGGTCGGCTGCTGCGCCAATTCCTTTCCGAAGGGCTCAATCTCGACGAGTCCGGGATGAAGGTTTTCGACGGCGTATACGCCGACTTCGCGAGCGCCGCGCGCGGAGAGTTCAACCACCGCTTCGCGCAGCCGTCGGTCGCGCAGGTCAGCGGCTTCGGCACCCTGGCCCCGTTCGGGCACGCCGACCTGCTGGCGCGGCAGCGCGAGCTTGGCGGTGTGCCGAAGACGATCTTCACCAACAGCGCGTCCGAGTACTGGCACGGTGACGGTGCGCTTCTGCACGTGGACCCCTACACCGGCGAGGACTTGCCCGAGGATCCCGATGTCCGCGCGTATCTGATAGCGGGTACCGACCACTTCGGAAGCAGCAAGATCAAGGAAGCGCTGCCGGCCGCCAACCCCGTGCACCGCCTCGACGTCACGCCCGTGAATCGGGCACTGCTGGTCGCGCTGGAGAACTGGGTCTGCGACGACGTCGAGCCCCCGGCGAGCAAGGTGCCGCGGACCAGCGATGGCACCGCCGTCGCCCGCAAGGACGTGCTGTCCGCCTTCGGTCACACCTGGGCGCCGGATCCCTCGGCGCTTCCCCAGGCGCGCTGCATCGACCTTGGACCAGACGCCGATCGCGGCATCGGCCGTTGGCCGGTCAAGCTGGGCGAGGCCTACGTCGACCTGGTCTCGGCGGTCGACGACGACGGCAACGAAGTGGCCGGCATCCGGCTGCCTGCCGTCGCCGCACCGCTCGCCACGTACACCGGCTGGAATCCGAGACGACACATCGACGAGCTGCCCGACGTGCTTTACGAGCGAATCGGCAGCAAGTTGTCATTCCCACCGGGGCGGCCGTCGGTCGCCGAGCGCTACCCGACACACGGTGATTACGCCGCGGCGGTTCGCGCGGCCGCCGAAACGCTTGTCGCCGAGAGGTTTTTGCTGGCGGAAGAGATCGACGCTGTGGTGGCCAAGGCTGCCACCGACTATTCAGGAGCATCATGAACCCGATCGACCTTCTTATCGTCGCCCTCGGCTGCGGAGTTTTTGCCTGGGCGTTGACGCGGTACGCGCCGAAAGCGTGGCCGCAGACGGGCCAGGCCGCGCAGGGCGTGCTCGGTGTGTACACCGGGTTGATGGTGCACAGCATCTCGTTCCGCGCGCTGGGCTCGCACTGGCCGATCGTCGTCGCGGTCGCGGTCGGCACCCTGGTCATCAGCGTCGCGGGCGGCGCGCTGCTAGGTCTGCACCGTGACGTCAGCCCGCTGACGGGGGGGCTCGCGCTAGTGGCGGGAGGCTCGTCCGGAATCGTCGCCATTGCCCGCGAACTCGGCGGTGACGACCGAGTCGTCGCCGCCGTCCAGTACCTGCGCGTCGCACTGATCACGGCGGCGATGCCCGTCGTCGTGACAGTTTTCTACCACGACACCAAGGCGCATGGATCGCAGGCAAGCGAAACCGCTTCGCTCCCTTGGTATGTCAACTTGCCGTTGATTGCGGTCATTGTTGTGGTCGGCGCGGCGGCGGGCCGCTCGGTACGGCTGCCGGGATCAGGTTTGTTGGGTCCGCTGGCGATCACCATCGTTTTGGAGCTCACCGGATTGGCGGCGGGTCTCACGGTCCCGATGGTGCTGGTACAGGCCGGGATCATGCTGATCGTCTGGCAGTCGGTACTTGGGTTCACCCGTGAGTCGCTTCGGGCGATCCGCCGGATCCTGCCCGGCGCGCTCGCGTTGATCATGGTGCTGAACATCGCGGCGGCCGGTCTCGGCGTGGTGCTGGCCCACGTGGCCGGACTGAGCATGCTCGACGGATACCTTGCGACGAGCCCCGGCGGTGTTTACGCGGTGCTCGGTACGGCCGTGGGGTCGGGCTCCAACGTGACGTTTGTCATGGCGTCCCAATTCATTCGGATTGTGCTGATGCTGTTCGCCGCGCCCTTCGTCGCACGGGCATTCATCAGATTCACGCCGCAAAGCGCGGCGGACGGCCTCGGCGAGCAGAGAGCTCATCCCCGTCGCCGCCTGAACGCCGACCGCCGGCACCTCGTCACTGGTTCAAAGAGTCTTTCAAAAAAGTGTCCGTGTCAGCCCGGTCCGACGCTCCTACCTGTGAGCGGGGCACACCCGGCCCACGAGCGAAACGGAGAACACCATGAGCGCCACCCACAGCGTCGACGTGATCGCGCCGGCGGCGGCAAAACGGAGGGCGACGGGGCGCCCGGCGCTGGTCGAACACCTGCGCCGGCTGCGCGAGAACGCCGCGCTCTTCGTGAGCCTGGCACGAGAAGCCGGCATCGAGATCGGCGATGGCGTGTACGCCCCCATGATCCCGTGCATCGTCGGCAGCTCGATCAACGCGCTACAACTGTCGGACGCTTTGATGCGGCGCGGTGTCAGTGTCGTCCCGATCGTTTTTCCCGCTGCGCCGGAAGACAAAGCGCGTCTGCGATTCTTCGTCACCAGCTGCCACTCATCCGAACAGATCCGGTTCATGGTCAAGGTGCTGGCCGAGGAGCTGGAGCTGCTGGCCGCCGATACCTGTGGACCACAAGATTTTCACAAGCATTCCCCAAGGGGCTTGCCGGATCGTGATTTCGGTAAGCCACGATCGGAAAGGCGACACTGATGCGGTTGTTCTGCTTTCACCACGCCGGGAGCGGCGGGTTGGCATTCAACGCCTGGGTCAAGGCGCTGAGGCCGGCCTTCGAGGTGATTCCGGTCGAGGTCGCCGACCGGCAACGCTTCACCACGCTGCGGCAGCTTGTCGACGAGGTGAACGATCAGCTGGGATCCACCCTTGACGAGCCGCACATGTTCTTCGGCCACAGTTTCGGTGCCCTGGTGGCATACCGGCTGGCGTGCGCGCGCGCGGCGCAGGGTTCTGCGGTGCCGCGGGCGGTGTTCCTGTCCGCGTACCGCCCACCGCACCTTCCGCAGCCACTCCATGTCGTGGATGAACTCGACGACGACCAGCTCTCGACGTTCCTGTCCGGTCTGGGCGGGCTGCCTTCGGGACTAACGCGATGGCCGACTCTGCATGAGCGAGCCCTCACTGCCGCTCGACACGACTTCCGGCTGTGCATGACGGACGAGGAAGGCGACACAGCGGAACTGTCCTGCCCGATTCATGTCTTCGGCGGCAGTGAGGACCCGCTGGTGAGTGAATCCGACTTGCACGAATGGCGTTCGCGGACAACGGCGGATTTCTCCGTGCAGATTCTTCGGGGCGGCCACTTCTATCTTCGTGATCGGCAGCCGCTGTTCAAGACGCTTCGTCCCCTGATGTCGACGATCGCGGCAGCATAACGGTATGGCCGAGTCGCTGCGCGGGGCCCAAGCTGGCGCAAGCTGAATACGCGGGTTCGATTCCCGTCATCGGCTCCACGTTGACGGGCGTTGATGGTCGAGTTGGTTCCTACCGGCTTCGTCCGCGCGTTCGGGCTCAGCGGTGGTGCCGGAAGATGAATATCACCCCGCCAGTGCTGCCACGCGGGATATATCTCGATGTCTTCATGGTCGTGGGCCAGACGTTGGGTCCACGGCTCGCCGCTTCTTCCCGTGAGAGCGGTTCGCCGGGTCCGCGAAAACTCCTGCCGAAAAAGTGTCCGGTTCCACGGCCGTCGGCGCTCTTACCTATGAGCGCAGCCCAACGGGGGCCGCGACCACTTCAAAGGAGAACCAATGAACACCAACAGCAACAAGCTGGCCCTGCGCCGGCAGAGCATCCGCGCCCTGACCGCTGACGAGCTGCGCATGGCCCACGGCGGCGAGGGCGGCAACGGCACCGGCACCGGCACCGGGACCGGCACTGGGACCGGCACTGGCACGGGCACAGGCACCCGGCACACCAAGATGACGCACCTGCCGCCGCCCCCGCCGCCCCCGACGAAGGCGTTCTGAACCGGCAAACGTCTTGACGAAAACCACCGCCTCATAACCGATTCGACGTCGGTTATGGGGCGGTGGCGCGTCGGCCGGACGGAGCCAAGTGCAATATCTTCGTCGCCGGTGCTTATGGCGTCGTCGCTGATGCGGACACTACGGCCAACGCGTCGCCGCCACGAGCCGCGAAATTTACCTGCTGCACGGCGCGTGATTTCGGGCTTTGATATATGTGCGCCGTCAGTAACCCAGGCGCCAATCGGGCATTGGAGAAGGAGTTATGGCAGCACAGAAGCTCTCTGGCAGTTTCATCCGCACAGCGTTGGTAGGTGGCCCCCTTCTGATCGCAGGCGTCGTGTGCGCCGGCCCGGCGCACGCCGACGAGGCCTCCTATCTCGGCCACCTGCACAACGTCGGTATCGGGGACGACGAAGGCGGCGACCCGGCGCTGGTGCAGACGGGCTGGAAGGTCTGCCAGCAGATATCCTGGGGCGCTCCCGCGAGCGAGCTCCAGTCCCTCGCGTTGCAGCGCTCCGCGCAATACAACGGCCCCAAGGCTCTCACGCCGCGACAGGCCGACGCCCTCATCGACTATGCCCTGGTGGATCTGTGTCCACGCGCATAGCGGTGGAGCTCCACCATGGGCGAACGTGTCATGTTCAAAAGCTCCACGGGCCCGACCCTGGCGGGGATCATCGAGGTCCCGGAGGGGGCGGTGCGCGGCTGGGGCGTGTTTGCGCACGGCTTCACGCTCGGTAAGGACTGCCCGGCCGCGGCCCGGATCTGCAAGCAGCTGGCCACCGACGGTATCGGCATGCTGCGTTTCGACGCGCTGGGTCTCGGTGGATCGGAAGGAGGCTGGGGCGACGGGTCGTTCACCGTCAAGGTCGACGACATCGTCAAGGCGTGCGAGTTCATGGCCGACCGCGCGACGCCGGCCGACATCCTGGTCGGGCACTCGTGGGGCGGAGCGGCCGTGCTCGCCGCGGCGCGGCAGTCGCCCGGCGTACGGTCGGTTGTCACGGTGGCCGCGCCGGTTGACCCCAGCCACGTCGAGAAGCATTACGACGCAGTGGTCGACTGCGTGTTGTCGGAGGGCAGTGCCGAGTGGTTGGTGGGTGGGCGCAAGCTGACCCTGAAGCGGGCATTCGTCGAGGATGTCCGCGCCGCTGACCTGCGCGACAAGATCAAGGGCTTGCACCTGCCGCTGTTGATCCTGCACTCGCCCACCGACAACACCGTCGGCATCGAGAACGCGAGCGAGATCTTCCGCCTGGCGCGTCACCCACGCAGCTTCGTCTCGCTCGAGGGCTCCGATCACCTGCTGACCGCCCGCGGTCAGGCCCATCGGGCGGGCCGGATCATCGGCGCCTGGGCCGACGCATACCTCGGCGATCCGTAGGCTCGACGAGTGGCTGTTCTGGTTGCCGGCATCGATTCGTCCACGCAGGCGTGCAAGGTCGTGGTCTGTGATGCCGACACGGGTGCGGTGATCCGCGAGGGCCGCGCCGGCCACCCGGAAGGCACCGAAATCGCCCCGGCGGCATGGGAATCCGCCGCCATGGACGCGATCGCAGCCGCGGGCGGGTTCGATGACGTCGACGCGGTTGCGGTCGGTGCCCAGCAACACGGCATGGTATGCCTCGACGCGACCGGCCAGGTGGTGCGGCCCGCGCTGCTGTGGAACGACGTGCGTTCGGCCGATGCCGCACTCGCGCTTGTCGACGAGCTCGGCGGAACACGCGCGTGGGCGCAGGCCGTCGGCGTCGTGCCGCTCGCCGCGATCACCGTGTCGAAGCTGCGGTGGCTCGCCGACAACGAGCCGCACCACGCCGATCGCACGGCGGCCGTCTGCCTGCCGCACGACTGGCTGACGTGGCGGTTGCGCGGCGACACCGAGATCGCGGCGCTGACCACCGATCGCAGCGACGCCAGTGGCACCGGCTACTACGACGCCGCGGGCGACGGCTACCGTTTGGACCTGCTCGAGCTGGCCACCCGTGGTCGCCGGCCTCAGCTGCCTGCCGTGCTCGGCCCGTCCGACCAAAAGATCAGCGGCGGAACAGTATTCGGCTCCGGCCTTGGCGACAACGCGGCTGCGGCGCTCGGCCTCGGCGCCGAAGAGGGCGACGTGATCGTCTCCGTCGGAACGTCGGGGGTGGTGGCCGCGGTCACCGCCAACCCGGTCCGCGACGACAGCGGTTTCGTAGCCGGCTTCGCCGACGGCACCGGGCGCTACCTGCCGCTGGTGTGCACGCTGAACGGCGCGCGGGTAATCGACGCGGCCGCCGCCATGCTGCGGGTCGATCACGACGAGCTGTCCCGACTTGCGTTGTCGGCACCGCCGGGCAGCGGCGGCCTGGTGCTGGTGCCGTATTTGGAGGGCGAACGAACTCCCAACCGTCCCAACGCGACTGGCGCGCTGCATGGCCTTCGGGTATCGAATGCGACATCGGCCAACCTGGCCCGCGCCGCGGTGGAAGGGCTGCTGTGCGCGCTGGCCGACGGCCTTGCACAACTCACCCGGCATGGCATCGCTGCGCGCCGGATTCTGCTGGTCGGCGGCGGCGCCCGATCGCGGGCACTGCGCGAGATAGCGCCCGCGGTGTTCGGGATGCCGGTGCTGGCGCCCAACCCCGCGGAGTACGTCGCGCTGGGCGCCGCGCGGCAGGCGGCCTGGGCGTTGCGCGGATCGCCCCGACCACCCGCCTGGAAGCCGCCGCCGACCGACGAGTACACCGCCGACCCGGCGCCGGCCGTGCTGGAACGCTACGCACAGGTGCGTGACCTGACCGAAGGCGCGCGGCATTAACCGCCGAGCCCGCGGCTACTCCGAGAAGTGGCTGGAAAACGCAGAGCGCCGGGGCGCGCCGACGGCGGTCGTCGTCGAAATCGCCCGACGGCACGACATCACCCCGGAGAGCTTCCGGATCCTCGAAAAAATGGAAGAGATCAAAGACCCACACGGCAAGTCCTACTTCCTCATCCCGCCGGGCACCGGCGGGCACGACGCGCGCGAGGCGACACTGATGACCTACATCGTCAACGCGGGCACCGACTACGGCAGGCCAGGAACCCGGCCCGCGGACTTTCCCGAGACGCCCTACTCCGCCGCCGAGGTCGCGCGGATCATGCAGCGGCAGAAGGCCAATCGCTGGAGTTACTCCCGCGACGTCCGGTTCGTCGACCGCAACGGCGGGCGCCTCGTCACCACCCCGAACGGCATGCTCATGGGTGTTGGCGGCAATTTGATCCAGCGGCAGTTCAGCCAGCGGGGCGGCACCACCTGGGGCGACATCTTCATGGTCAACGTCGGCAACGGCACCGACCCAGCGGAACAGCTTCGCCGGATCGTCCGGTCCGGGCACACCTCCGACCTCGATTTGGACCGGGTGCTCCACCACGAGGAGCGACACAGCCGGCAATGGGCGGCGAAGGGCCATGCAGGCATGCTCAGGGACTACAGCTGGGAACTCTTCCGCGAGTTGGTCTTTGGCAAGGCGAACAGGCTCGAAGAAGACGCCGGGCTGTCCGACGGCGGCTACCGGTGAGCCAATGCATCAATCCCGTGGTACAGCACCAACAAACCGACCACGATCAGGATTGCGGCCATCAGCGCGGCGTTGTTCTTGTCCATCCAGTCTTTGACCCGTGCCAGCGTGTCGTCGAGCCGGTGGCCGGCGGCCGCGTAGGCCAGTATCGGGATGGCAACCGATGACGCGGCGATGGCGACGAAGATCGCCGCGGCTATCCAGTCACCGGTGACGCCCAGCCCGCCGCCGCCGATTGCCAATCCGGCCGGGACGCAAATGAGCAGCACGTCCGGTCGTATCACCACCAGCGCCACTGCGGTTAGCGCCGCGCGCACCGGGGTGATGGTCGCGAACGAACGCATCCAGCCCGGCGACTCGGTGTGGCGATGCCGGGTCACCCACCGGTAGACGCCGTACAGAATCAGCGCCGACCCCAGGACCACGCGCAGCCAGGACGTCCACCTCGGCGGCGCCTTGTCCAGACCGCCGAGCAGCCCGGACGCCCCGACGGAGAGTGCCGTCAGCGCGGCCAGACCCAGCACCCAGCCGCCGAGGAAGGCGAGGCCGGTCGGCCGGGGCCGCGGCGCCTGTAACACCAGCACCGCCGGGATAACCGTGATCGGCGAGAGCGCGATGACCAGCCCCAGTCCGGTGAGCCCGGTGAGGACCGTGCCCCAACTTCCTGCCATGGGCAGCAATCTATCGTGCCGCGCTACTTCAAAGCGTGAATTCCGTTGTAGACCACGATCAAACCGATCACTATCAGAATGACCGCCATCATTGCGCCGTGATTTTCTTCCATCCAGACCTTGAGCCGTTCCAGTGCGTCGTCAAGGCGGTCACCGGCACCGACATAGCCCAATATGGGGATGGCGACCGTTGACGCGGAGACGACGACGAAGACGGCGCCGCATATCCAGCCGGCCGCGGCGCCCAGCCCGCCGGTACCGATGGCCAACCCGGCCGCCGCGCACAGGATCAGCACCTCGGGTCTTATCACCAGCACCGCGCCGGTCACCCCCGCGCGCACGGGGGTCAGTTTGGAAAACGAACGCAGCCAGGCCGGGGTCTTGGTGTGGCGATGCCGGGTCAGCCAGCGGTAGATGCCGAAGGCGATCAGCGCCAACCCCAGGGCCACGCGCAGCCAGGATGCCCATCTCGGTGGCGTCTGGTGCAGACCGCCGAGCAGGTCGGAGGCGCCGACGAACGCCGCGGTGAGGGCGACCAGGCCCAGCACCCAGCCGCCGAGGAAGGCGAGGCCGGCCGGACGGGGCCGCGGCGCGTGCAAGACCAGCACCGCCGGAATGACCGTGATCGGTGAGAGCGCGATGACCAGCCCGAGCGGAATGAGCTTGGTCAGCACCGAACCCCAATTGTCTGCCACGAGCAGCAATCATCGCATTCCGCTAGCGTTTCCGCCGCAACGTCCAGGCAGGCACCCAGTGCGTCACCGTTCTCCGCTTGGAGCCGTATGCGATCGGGTACGTCACCAGCCCCCACCAGTCGCCCTGCTCGCAGATGCCCCAGCAGCTCAGCCGTCCCTCGACGACCTTGTGCAGCTGCAGGCCGTTGGGCTGATACCGCCCCGAGCGGTGCGGTTCGCGCGGGAAGAGCACCGTCAGGTCGACCAGCACGGTGATCGGCGGACGCACGACCCGAAACGGGCTGCGCACAGGCTGGCCGTTGTATCCGATCGAGGCGAGGTCGCCCATTTGTCGATCATACGTTCGAATCGATTTGAGAATCCCTTAAGCCCGTCCCTCCAACCTCTTGTCATCAACAGAAACCTGCCGCCCGAAGCGGCGGACAACGAGAGGAAGAAGGGCACGACATGCTGCACAGCATCACCGCCCAGTACGACATTCGGCTCGGCCTGATCATTTCGGCCTTGTCGGCCATCCCGGTTCTCACCTTCATCTATGTCAGTGAGAGCGCCAAATTTGCTGGCTTTCGCCAGAAGTGGACCGATCGCGCGCGGCAATTAGTGCGCTTGGTTGCATTTCGGCCATTCCGGACGATCTTCCGCAGCCAGCGCGTGAGGCCGGCGGACGGCGACGAAGCCCAAACCCGCCAACAGGGCACGGGAACTGCCGCACCCCAGGCGTCGTGGGCCACCACGACCGACCTCGGCGAGGGAGCGAAATAACGCCCAGGACCCGGAACACATTCGCTGGAAAGGACTCACATCATGACACGGCTGCGGATATATCTTCCCCAAGCGCTCTTGGTGGTTACGGCCCTCCGGTTGCTAATCGTGATTGTCGACGTTTATAAGGGACGGCCATGCGTTGGTGATCTCGTGTATCTCGGGCTTTTTTCTGCGCTCTGCGCTCTTTCTTTTGTGTCGAAGCGCCGCGCGGGTGTTGTCATCACTTCGTTTCACGGACTCCGCGTCACGAGGACCGAGCTGATTAAGGGCGACGGGCCGGACGCTCCGCGCGTTCCGCTGCGAGGGCTCAGCGCCAAGGTCGAGAGCACCGGCACGAAGACTGAGCACCATGACGACCGGCGCGTCCATATAACGATCAAAGGGCCGGACACGGACTTCGTTTACTCCAAGGAGGCGAATTCCAGGTCCACCAACGTGCAAGCGCGGCGGTTCGCCGCCACATTAAACCACCTGGCGAACCGCCAGCTTAGATAACGGTGATCAGGACCCTATCCGCTTGGCGCTGAACGGCGCTCGAGGCAAGCTCGTGGCGTGCCTGGGTATCCGCACAGCGCTGTCCCGCTGATTGGTCGCGCCACCCAACGTCTTGGGCAGGTGGTTTTTTCGGCACAGGCACTTGAGGTTGGACGCGTGGGTGGGCCCCAGAGGGTAGGGAATGGTGTGGTTGATGTCGGCGAACTCGGCAAGACAGTGGCGGCGGGAACTGCGCCCCACAGGTTATCGGTTCACGTTAATTTGCGTTGGTGGCGCGAGGCTCTCTCCGTCGATGCCATGGAGCTTCAATGGGGGTTTCGGCGACGCAGGTTCGCTGTCGTGGGTCGTTCCGCTGCCGTGCGTGGTCCCGCTGCCGTGCGTCGTTCCGCTGCCGTGCGTCGTTCCGCTGGTTGGGGCAGCGAAGGCGGCGGGTGCAGTGAGAGTCACCACCGCGCCGACGGCGATCGTGGCGGCGGCGACGATAAATCGATGATGCGAATGTTTCACTTCGATCTCCCCTTTAGGGTTCGGGCGGCTCCGATTCGGTAGCCGCAATAGAATTCGGTAGCCGCAATAGAAACTGTCAGGATCAGCTAGTTGCGCCCTGGACCAAAAAGAGTGTTTGAACTTCGGTCGCTAGATTTGTTCACGTTCAAGGAGTTCAAAGACTGATGTGTGTCTCGGGCCGGGGATTTCGGCTGGGTTGGCGCAACGGGTGAAGCACAGGAAGGCTTTCCGCAGGTTGCGTTGGCGGTTGCTGCGGCAGCGAGCTCGCCGGCGCCCACAGTGGCCGCGGCGACCAGCATTGTGGCAGCGGCAATTTTGATGCGGTGACGGCGGGCGTGTGCAGTCTTGTGGGTGGTGGTCATTGCGTTGTCCCTCCAGTTGTCGCGGCCCCGGGATGGGCGCTCTCACAGGTACGCTACGAAGCGAGGAGGTCGCCAGTCATGACCACATCAAGGCATTTGCGAGACGGCAAACGATAGTCAGATCTGACTATCAACCGGCTTGGCGCTACAGACGCACACCTTGCAAGCTCGTCGTGATCTATCTACCGCAAACCAAATCCAGCTATTGACAGTTGCGCGGAAAGGCGGTTGTAGTAAACAGGATTCGGCTGGATCAGCCGGATCGGCAAAGGTGCCGGCGGATAGTGGCAGGTTCACTCCGATTCGGGCCGACGCCCTGGGTCCGTTCAGTGCTCTGAGCGCACGGTGTGTCACGTTGAGACACTCGCTGGGTGCCGACATTCGGTGCTGGGCGTGTTCTACAAGAAGACACCGGAAGGCCCCGGTCGGGCTCTGGCAACATAGCGGTCGTGTTCGACGAGGCCGCGATCCGCTTGGTGGCTCGGTGAGCGTCTCCGATACCCGCAGTCGCGTGCTCGACCCGCTGATCGTTGGGGTGCTGGCCGCCGCGATCAGTCTGGGCGGCGCCGCACGTCCGTCTTTCTGGTACGACGAGGCCGCGACGATTTCGGCCTCATACAGTCGTTCGCTTGGTCAGTTGTGGCGGATGCTCGGCAATGTCGACGCCGTCCACGGCCTGTACTACGCGCTCATGCACGGGTGGTTCCAAATCTTCCCTCCCACGGAGTTCTGGTCGCGTGTGCCAAGCGGTCTCGCGGTCGGAGGCGCCGCGGCCGGAGTGGTGGTGCTGGCCAAGCAGTTCTCGTCTCGCACCGTCGCGGTGGCCTCCGGAGTCGTCTGCGCGGTTCTGCCCCGGACGACGTGGGCAGGCATTGAGGCTCGCCCGTATGCCTTTTCGATGATGGCCGCGGTGTGGCTGACGGTGTTGCTGGTTGTTGCTGTTCGCCGGGAAAGCCGTTGGCTCTGGCTGTGTTACGGGATCGGCGTGGCGGTGTCGATTCTGCTTGACATGTACCTCGCGACCCTGTTGATTGCGCATGTCGTCTTCGTCTTAACCTTTCGGCGCAGTCGAACCGTCGTTGTCCCGTTCGCCATCACATCCCTTGTAACGGTTGGTGTTCTGGCGCCGTTCGTTCTCGAGGTCGTGGGGCAAGTTCAACAGATCAAATGGATCGCACCGATTGGGCACCGAACGATCGAAGACGTAGTGGTTCAGCAATACTTCGAAAGAAGCCCTTGGTTCGCGGTGCTGTCGGCGCTAGTGATAGTGGCGGCTATCGTCTTGTGGCTCAGCGGATCCGCGCAACTGGCGGCGGCAGATCGCCAACTTTTGAGCATCGCGGCGGCATGGCTGGTGATACCGACCGCCGCGGTCGTCATCTGGTCGGCCGCGATGCACCCGATCTACACGCCGCGTTACCTATCCTTCACCGCACCCGCGATGGCACTGGCTCTGGGGATCTGCATCGGCGCCCTGGCCGCCAAGCCATGGATGGCAACGGCGGTCGTGATTCTGTTGGCCGTCGCGGCCGCGCCGAATTATGTTCTGGCGCAGCGTGGCCCGTATGCCAAATATGGAATGGACTACAGCCAAGTGGCCGATTTGATCACCGCGAAGGCGGCGCCCGGCGACTGCTTGCTCGTCAACGACACCGTGACGTTCATGCCCGCCCCGATGCGCCCGTTGCTGGCGGCGCGCCCGGATGCCTATCGAAAGCTGATCGACCTCACGCTTTGGCAACGGGCAACCGACCGCAACGACGTCTTCGACACCAACCTCATACCGGAGGTCGTCGCAAAGCCGTTAAGCCGCTGCGGCGTCGTATGGATCATCACCCAGGCCGACAAGTCAATGCCCGCTCACGAACAGGGCCCGGCGATCCCGCCCGGCCCGCAATACGGACCGACACCCGCGTTCGCAGTTACACACGACCTGGGCTTCCGGCTCGTCGAGCGCTGGCAGTTCAACCTGGTGCAGGTGATCAAAGCGACCCGGTAACTCGCTACCAGATGCGTATGTAGTCGATGAGCATCGACGCCGGGAAGGTGCCCGCGGCAGGATCGCCGGCGCCCACCCCACCGACCGCGAGCGTGAACATGGGAGTCATAAAATAGCCCGGATTGTTGAACGGCCAGCGGAAGTCGTCAGGCGCGCCGCCGTGGACGTGGATGGGTTTGTTGGGAACGCTGAAGTACGGTGCCCCGTCTCGCCAGAAGTGGAATCCGTCCGTAGCCCAAAGCATTCGCCACAAGTGCCAATCGCCGTCCACCAAACCGGGAATCGATTTCCCCTCCCAGGTTTTCCCGTTGGACGCCGCATGGACCGTGGTTCCCGGGGCCCACTCGCCGTTGCCGTACCACTCGAAGATGTCGACCTCGCCGTCCGGTAGCGGATCCTCATTGACGCCCCAGAACGACGGCCAGAGGCCGGGGAACAAGCAGTCCAGCTTTATCTTCGCTTCCCAGGTTTGATTGATCATGCTTCGAAAGTTGCCGCGCAGTTTGCCGGTGTAGTAGGTGCCCATTTCGTGCGTGGCGCAGAGGACGAGATTCGAATGCCCATCTTGGAACACGTTGCGGCGATCGTCGCGGTATATCCCCTCGACCGGCGGGAACACGTCGTCCTGCCAGGTCTGCACCGTCCACTTGCCCGGGTCGGGACCCGAGCCGGCCGGGCCGTTGAACTCGTCCTGGAAAATGTAGGGCCCGCCGCCACCGACCGCCGGTCCTGGCGGTGCCGGCTTGGATGGGTTGGCCAGTGCCTCCGGGACGGGGGTCGCGGCGGCGGCCGCCAGCATGCCGAGCCCCGTGGTCAGCAACATGCTGCGACGATCCATCTGCAATACCACCAATCTGTAAAAAATCGGGACCTCAGACCCTGCGTGATCCCCCTAGGCAACTTTCGCAAACGGTGTTATACAACCATGCGGCGGGGCAGCCGCGCATCTCGCGTGACGTCGCGCCTTACCCATTTCGACAGAATAACCGCTGCTAGCGCATCGAATCCGTAGCATCGTCACACGTCGCGGCGCGTGTCGGCTCACGGATTTCCACAGGGTTCTGCGACCGGGGTTCCCACCGCATGGAGCAGTTGCTTGAGGTGGCGTTGTTCGTCGGCCGTCAGCCGGGTCAGGATCCGTCGCTCGGCTACCTCCACGGCGGCCTCCGCACGCCTGAGCAGAGCCTGGCCACGGCGGGTGAGCTGGGCCGGCATCGCCCGGCCCGCCGGGGTCGACGCCGGACGGGTCAGCGCGCCGCGTTCCTCCAAAGCGAGCAACACCTGGTTGGCCGCCTGCGCGGAAACGTTGGTACCGCGGGCGAGCTCGGCGCTGGTGAGTCCGGGATTCTTCGACAAGATCCGCAAGCACACGAATTCCGGAAGGCCCAGCCGCAGCGGCTTGAGCTCCGCGGCGACCTGCGGCCGCAGCGCCGCCACCACGCGGTACAGCAGAAAGCCCAGCGGCTCCTGGTGGGATTCACTCATGCCCCACATGCTGGCATGCCCGAAGCGGATTCCCGAACGCAACCATCAATTTCCTTGACATCCTCGGAGGCGGTGGTATCAAGGAGCTTGATAGTCCAATCTGGAAAGGAACAACAACGATGTTTGGTGGTGGATTCGGCGGCTTCGGTGGTCCCGGCTTCGGCGGGCCCGGTTTCGGCGGCCCTGGCGGCCCCGGTTTTGGCGGCTTCGGTGGTCCCGGCTTCGGCGGCGACTGGGGCGGAAAAGGCTGGGGACACGGCGGGTTCGGCGGTCCCGGGCACGGTCCCGGCCCGGGCGGTCGTCATTTTCTCAAGCGTGCCGCGTTCGTGACCGCGGCGATGCTGCTCGACGGGCCGGCCGACGCCGCGCAGGTCGTGCAGCGGGTGTCCGACGCGACGGAGGGCGCATTTACCCCGCCGCAGGACCTGGCGGAGCTCGCCATTGGTCTGCTTGCCGGGCGCGGTTTTGTCACGGTCGACAACGGCGTGGCGACCCTGACCGAATTGGGTCAAAACGTGCTGGCCTGGCGGGGCGTCAGCAGCGAGACCGCGCACGCCTTCCTGGGGCGGGCGGCCAAGTTCGGCGACGTCTTCAAGATCCGCAGGACATTCTTCGAAATCGGCGGGCTGGCTCGCACCATCGCCTGGACGGGCACCGACGAGCAGAAGCAGCAGCTCGCCGAGACCCGGACCAAGGTGCTGGAAGCCCTGACCGACGCGAAGAAGGCGCTGCACCGCATCCTCGGCGAGGACTAAGCGCCTCGGCACCTTAACGGGCGGTGGGCTCGCTGAGCTTGACCAGCATCTTGCCGATGTTGGCCCCGGTGAATAGGCCGTTGAGGGCGTCGACGCAGGACTCGACGCCCTCAAAGACGGTCTGGCGGTGCCTGATTCGACCCTCGTGCTCCCACTGGCGAAGCGCGGCGAACGCTTCGTCGAAGCGGCCCCACTCGTCGAGTGCGTTGAATCCCTGCATCGACGCGGTCTTCGACAACAGGTTCACGTAGTTGGCCGGTCCCGGGTGCTCTCCGCTCAGGTAGCTGGAGATCACGCCGCACAGCACCACCCGTGCCTTGGCGGCCAGCCGGGCCAGCACGGCATCCAGGATCGGGCCGCCGACGTTGTCGAAGTAGACGTTGACCCGGCGAGGGCAATGCTCTTTGAGTGCGGAGGCCAGGTCGTCGTTCTTGTAGTCGATGCACGCGTCGAACCCGAAGTCCTGCACCACCGCCCGACATTTCTCGGGGCCGCCCGCGATGCCCACCACCCGCGCGCCGGCGATCTTGGCGATCTGCCCGGCCACCGACCCGGTCGCGCCCGCGGCGGCCGAGACCACCACGGTCTCGCCGGGTTGGGGCCGGCCGACGTCCATCATCCCGATGTAGGCGGTGGCCCCGGTCGGGCCGTACACCGACATCACGGCCAGCTGGTCCACCGCGGCCTTGCCGGGAATGGGAGTGCTGAACACGTCGTCGCGGACGATGACGTACTCCTGGAAGCCGGTCAGCGTGGTGATGACGTCGCCGACCTCGTAGGCGTCGCAACGTGACGCTACGACTTCGCCGATCCCGGCCGCCCGGATGACCTCGCCCAGCCCCACCGGCGGAAGGTAGCCCGGCTGGTCGTTCAGCCAGGTGCGGACGGCGGCGTCGAGCCCGACGTAGGTGGTTCGGACCAGCGCCTCACCCTCCGCGGGCTCGGGTGCCGGCGCGGTGACCAGCTCGGTGTCACCGGGCTGGACCAGCCCGGTCGGGCGGCGGCGCAACAGGATCTGGCGGTTCGGCAACTTGGACACGCTGCTGAAACTACCCATTCGAAGCAACCCGGTGGCAACGGTCCATTAGGAGTCACAGGAGACGAACCGTTTCTTGAACCAATCCGCCAGTGCGGCCTCGGTTTTGGGCAGCTGATAGGGACTATCCGCGGGTTCGGCGACAAACTGCACACCTGTGAAGCTGACCTCGCTGTCGACGGCCGTCAGTGAGGGTAAGTTGTCGTTGGTCGGATCGGCAAAGCAGGTGTATCGGCCGACGGGCTTTCCTTTTTGAAGCCACGGGTCATCGGGGCCGCCGGGCGATCCCCCGCACCGGTGCGGCCCAAGTAATTTGATCGTGTCGGAGTACCACGCCAGCGCGGCGTCCCGGTCGTTGAAGGCGATGAACGTCGCGCGCGCTGCTCCCGGCAGGCAGGTTGGGGACGCAGCCGAGCAGCGCTTTCGCCGGGGACGGCGGGTCGAGGTGGCGGCAGTTGGCCCCGCCGTACTCGGTGGCATTGAGCGTGTTGAGCACGTCTAGATCGCCCGGAGTGAAGGGCACTGATCTGCGGCTGCTGAGTGCCCAGATGCCGACGCCGACAGCGGCCGTCGCCAAGACAGCCGCAACGGCGCCGATCGGTACCCAACGTCGGCGTGCGGCCGCCGCCACGCCCGCCCATCGCGAAGCCGAGGCGGCATCGGCGCCGGGGCTGGCGTCGTGGTCTTCTGGCGTGTCCTCAGAGGTGGTGGGTGTGGCCGGCGCCGGGAGCGGCTCCTCGATGACGGTGGGCTGGGCCTGGGCGGGTGTGACGGCGGGCGGGTCGGTGAGCGCCTGGCGGGCCGCAGTGGCCAGTTCGCCGGCGGTTTGGTAGCGCAGCTCGGGGTCTTTGGCCATGCCGCGGGCGATCACCTCGTTAAACGCCGCCGGGATGGCGGGGTCGATGGCCGACGGCTCGGGGGGCTCGAGGGTCAGGTGCCCGGTGATCTGCTGCTCGAGGCTGTCGCCCGGATAGGGCGTTTGCGCCGTCAGGCACTGATGCAGCACACAGGCCAGGGCATAGTACGGGTGATCGACCAGTTGGCCGCGGCATTGGATGCGGCCCATAAACGTGGGCTGGTGCATCGGGATGTCAAGCCGTCCAACGCATTGATAACCCCCGGCGAGTTCGTGTACCTGATTGATTTCGGGATCGCCCATGACGCCTCGGCGACCAAGTTGACTCATACCGGCATGACGATAGGGACCTGGACGTACATGGCCCCGGAACGGTTTTCCACCGGGGTCGCCGATGCGCGTGGGGATGTGTATGCGTTGGCCTGCGTGCTGTATGAGTGTTTGGCCGGCCGGTCGGCCTTTCCGGGTGACACGTTGGAACAGCAGGTTGCGGGGCATCTCACGATGGATCCGCCAAAACCCAGTGCGGTGAACCCGGCGGTGCCCGCCGGGTTTGATGAGGTGATTGCGCGCGGCATGGCCAAAGATCCCGAGCAGCGTTACCAAACCGCCGGGCAGCTGGCCGTCGGCGCCCATCAGGCGCTGACCGGGGCGCCCGCCCCCACGCCGACGACCGTGCCGGACTTCACCAGGCGGCCCGCCGCGCCGATATCGGCGACTCAAACCGCATACGCTAACGCCCCGAGCGACCCGACCCTGGCCGCGGCGCCGCCGACTGGCCGGCATTCCACGCAGATGGGCTCGACCGAGATGGCCTCCACCCAGCTCGCCCCGCCGCCCGGACCACCCGGACCGCGGGGGCCGCACCCGCCACGACAGCCCTCGGCTCCAGAACCCACCCCGAAGCGGTCAGGGCGGGATCCCCGTGTCCTGATCGGCGCCCTCCTGGGCGTCGCGTTGCTGATCGCCGGTGGCATCTTCGCGGTGGTCAAGCTGTCCCAGCACAACAATCCGCCCCTCGCCACGGCACCCACGACCGCGCCCGTCAATCAGGGTCCGTTCACCGGCACCTACCGCGTCGACGTGGCCGCGGCCACCGGCCTCGACGGCGAACCGATCCAAGGCGCGACGATTGCGCCGGGCACGGACACGTGGGGGTTGCGCTCGGCATGCGACCAGAGCGGATGTGTGGCGACGGCGTCACGGCTTACCGGCACCACAATCGCGGTGCCGGCGATGGTGTTCGACCAGGTCGGCTCGAACTGGGTGGCCGTCGTCGTCTACACAGGCCGGTGCAATGACATTCCCGTCGAGGACTGGTACGCGATCACGCTGCAACCAGGCCCAAACGGCACCCTTAGCGGCGATGTCCGTGTGATGACCAACTTTTCCTGCCGAGAAAAACACACCGTGACCTTCACCCGCACCGGAGACGTCGACCCCAAGAGCGTGCCCGACCCGGCCACCTTTACGCCGCGGGTCGTGTCGCCGGCCGAAGCGTTACACGGCCACTACCACCTGCGGGAAACGTACGAGGACAAGCGCCTTCCACCAGACGAGAGTGACTTGGCTGTCAGCACCGACTGTCTGCGCACCGGCGATCGATGCATTAGCTACTTCCACTCACCAACTAATAGTTTTGGCCTCCCGCTGGTATTCGCAGCCGGCAACTGGAGAGGGGCAAACGTCGGCGGCCAACACGCCCACGCCGACCACGCCCTGGTAGTCACCGGCGTCGACACCAAAGCCAATATGGTGCACCTCAACGACAGCGGCTACCCGAATGGTCGCGACGAGCAGGTTTCCATCGCCACCTTCGAGCAGGCGTGGGCCACCAGCGACCACTGGATCACCGCGACCAAGTGACGGCAGCTGGACAATGACGAAATCCAGTCGACTGGAAAGGAATACAGCGATGCGCGCTTACGCACTCGGCGCTTCGCGGTTGTGGACGTACGCAGCGCTACCGATGGTCGCTGCCCTGCTGCTGATCGGCGCCGTTCTGTTCGGCGCCTCGGGGGTCGCCAACGCTGCTCCGGTGTCGTTTTTCGATCACTGGGTCGGCCATGACCGCAGCTTGCAGCTGTCCTGGGACGGCGGCGGAACGCTGACCCTGGGCGACGGGGCGCTCAACACCGATCAATGGGGAGTGACCTGGAAGGCGAATGCCAGCAACAGCATCACGATCACCCTCGCATCGCTAACGGGGCGGAGCGGGCCCGGGATTGGCAATATAGGCGACCGCTACATCGCCACGATCCAGCCCGATTCGGCCGGCCTTCAACTACTGAACATGCATCCAATCGGAGCTCAGGGACAGGGCTACGTTTTCTGCACACTCGCACAGCTGAGTGCGCTAGGGTCCCAGGCAGGAGCGTGAAAGATGAGCGCGAGTCAGGCCGTCATCGTCGTCGGTATCTCTCTGGTGATCCTCAGCGTGATGATCACGGTGATGGTGCGGGTGAATCGAACCTCACGCCAACGGATCGAACGCCGACGTGAAGCCTGGAAGGCCGCAGGTAACGAAGGCCCCGACCCCGCTGACGAGCCGGGCGGATCCCTCTACCGCATCGACCCCGACTTCCCTCGAAACTACTGATAGCTGCGCGGGGGCTCCGTCACCATCCAAGTCTTGCACTGGGACGGACACGATTACATCCCATAGATATGTTGGGCAACAACATATCTCAGTGTCGCCCTACTTCAGCACGGGAAGCCGTAGTGAGGGATCCCCGGCCATGTTGCACCAGCCGAAGAAGAATCGCGACACCCCCTGAAAGCCTCTGCTGCCTCCGTCGGTTTGGTGGTTGCCCCAGTATTTGTGCTGCGCGGTGAGGTACAGATCACCAAGGATCGGATGGTCGTTGCCGACGTACGCCGCCTGAAGGTAGGTGTACAACTCGTCAGCATAAGAGTCTGGGCTCACGCTCATGTCCCCGAAGTGTGCGATGGCGCCCCCGGGGGCCGCCCTGATCAGCCACGAGTAGCCGAAGCAGCGGTTGGCGAAGTCGTAATCGTAGGCGCTGGGCGGCGGCGTGGTCAGGGGTAGCGGTTGATACTTGGGGCCGACACCCCAAACTGTGCCCGACACCTTGTCTTGGATGACCGGTCCCGGAGCATCGGGTGCGCTGCCCTTGACCACGACGAAATCGTGGTGAACGCCGCCGTTATCGACGTATTCCCCGTCCCACGGCTTGTTGGGGACGAATTGGCCGGTCGAACAGCCCGCGGCGAGTACGACGGGAAGCGTGGTGCTCGTCTTGGTGTTCATGACATCCCGTTCAAAAAAGAACCCGGTATATCCCCATTCGTGCGTGTCACCGTGGCCGCAGTATTGAACCCAGCTGCTGGTGGTGGCCGCGGCGGCAACGTCCGCGGCGGTCGCTGAAACCCACGGGGCGGTCAACGGCTTTTTCGCCTCAATCACAAGGTATTTCACCCGGCTGGGATCGATCCCCTTCAGCAGCTTGGACTTGCTGAGCATCGCCTCGACAAGATGGTCCGCGCCCCCGTACTCTTGATCGGCGACGAACGTGAACGTCATTGGCCGCGTTGAGGTTTCATAGCTAATCACTTTGTTCACGTAGGCGGTCATATCGTCGGCCGTGTGCGCCGGGACGCGTCCTACCGCCAGGTCCGGGTACCCGTCGACGTGGTCGGGGTTAGTGGTCGTCAGCGAGTTCGTATCCACCCACGTGCCCTCGTTGTAGAGGCCGTTGCCGTTCGCATCCCAGTCATCGAATGGCCCCTTGGTCAGCGACGGATAGTTCCCGCTGTGGTGATAGAGGTTGACGTAGTAGTTGTCGGATGCCACGTAGTCGCCGTCCGCCGGCACATGGGCATCGTGATCGTTCGCCGGCATTTTGTCGTACGGACGGCTGATCCCGTGCACGAACCTGTACCGCACGGGGAACATGTGCGCGTCGCCGGCCAGCATGAGGTACTTCGTCGAGAGGTTTTCATACGCGAACAGCACCGCGCGCTTGATGACCTCTGGATCGTCCTTTCCAGAAAAAGCGGTCTTCAGGCTCGCGATCGAGACGGCGTTGGCGGGCATGCCAGTCGCTTTTTTGTGCGCGACGAGCGGCGCCAGCGCCGGCATCAGCGCATCCGGTGCGATGATCAACAGGGTTTGCGTGCCCCCGCCGGCCTTGAGCGGTTCGGGGATGGCCGGGGGCGTCGATCCGGCGACGGGCACCTACGTGCAAGCCCTGGGCGGGTGCGGCTTCGAATACCTGGCCAAGCTCAACGCCGCCGGCGGCCCGACAACCGCGGTGACGGTGCCCGGGGTGCAGGGCAGCGTTGTCGTGGTCGGCGCCAACGGGGGCCACCTCGACCTGCAGGCCAAGGCGCCGTGTGGGGGCGGTCAGGAGCTGTTCGACTACGACCCCGCCGCCGGCACGACCACCGTGCTGCTCGGGGCGACGCTCAACGGCGGCGGCGTCATCGAGGCGCGGGCCTACCCGCGCCAGCCGTAGGCGCCGGCCGGGTCGGAGAGCGCCGTGAGCCTCCGCACCCGTGAGATCGATGCGGTGAGAACCCTATCGCCCGGGCAGACGTTCTATGATGCGCACCGAATGCGAGCGAATGCCGTTCGCCATGGTGATAATGAATGTCCGCATAGCCACAGTCAGACAGGCCGGAGTCCGCAGCATGGTTGAGAACCCGCCCCCCGGTTGAAACTACCCATTAGACGCGATCCAATGGGAGCATCTCTGCATGGACTCGCAGGAAGACCCTGAAGACCGGATCCGGAATCTCGAGCGCCCCCTGGCCGATGCCGCACAGGCGTCGGAGCTGGGAGGAACACAGCCGCCCGGCGGTTACGGGTACCCGCCCGGCCCGCCGGGCCCCCCGCCGCCGGTCCAGCCGCCGTGGGGCCCACCGCCACAGGACCCACCGACGTGGGGCCCACCGCCGCAGGGTCCACCGCCACAGGGTCCACCGCCACTGGTCCCACCGCCGTCCGGCTCGTGGACCTACGGCGGCGGCCCGCGTCCGGACCGCCGCCGAACCCCCCCTCGAGCACCCGCACATGGTTGATCGTGGGCACGCTCATCGTCATTATCTTTCTGGTCCTCGCGGGGGGCATCGCCTTCTTCGTCGCGCACAAGATGTCCGACGCCCGGTCGACCATCAACTCCGCCATCTCCGCGACGTCCAGCCCGCCGAAGATGACCTTGCGTAGCCCGGCGCCGTCGACCACTCAAACGGGGACACCCGCGCCGTCGACGTCAACTGCGCCATCGACGTCACCCACCGTGCCGCCGGGTAGCGCCCTCACCATCTCCGGCATCGGCGAGAACAAGACGGTCGCCTGCAACGACGCCATCGTCACCGTCAGCGGGATTTCCAACACGGTGACGATCACCGGTCATTGCACGAGCCTCACCGTTTCCGGCATGCAAAACACGATCACCGTCGACGCCGCCGACAGCATCGAGGCCTCCGGTTTCAACAACAAGATCACCTACCACACGGGCACACCGAAAGTCAGCAACTTGGGCGGTTCGAATGTCGTGCAACAGGGCTGATTACGAGGGCTAGGTGGCCTCTTCCGAATCATCGTCGAGGACGCCGACCGCGATGCCGTAGGGCAGGAAGCGCACCTTGCGCTTCGTATCGACATTGTTTTTGTTGGCCCGCAGCGCGTCGAGTTCGGTCGCGTAGACCTGTTCGACGTGAGCGCCGCCATCGTCGTCCACGGTGTAGATGGCCCACACCCCGTCGCCGGCCTCGCCCGCGGTCTCCGGTGTGGGGCGGGGCCGCCGCGAGAAGTCTTCGAAAACCGCCGACCAACCCGTCCCGGCCCCCGGGCTGGCGACGATTCGGCCGATCCGGCCGAACAGGTCGCGCAGTCCCTCGCTGCCCTCCCTGATCACTCGATCGAACTCCTCGGGATCAAATCCGAACGCACCGTACTCGCCCATGCAGACCTCCTCGCAATCACCGCGTTATTTGCCAGTGTGCGCTCAGCCAGCGCGATTCGCCACGGGCGCCCGCTGACAGGGCGTGCTTGATGCTCAGTACCCCGGACTGACGTACGGGTTCTGGGCGTTCCCCGGATACTCCGGATATTGCGGATACTGCGGGTACTGCGGATATTGCGGAGCCTGAGGCGCCTGGGGCGCCTGGCTCTGCGGAACCGGCACCGGTATCGGCACCGGTAGCAGCGGAACGTGTATCCACTGCGTCGTCATCGGCACCGTCGTCGTGGGGGTCGTCGGCGGCGGAGGCGGCGGAGGCGTAGTCGTCGTAGCCGACGGCGGCGGCGGGGGCGTCGTCGTTATCGCGGTCGTCATCGGCGGCTGAGTCGTCGACGGCGGCGGAGCGGGATGCCTCGTGGTGACGGCCGGCGGCGGCGTGGTCACGATCACCCGTGGCGGTGGGGACGGCGCGGGCGGTGGCGACGGCGGTGGCGGCGGTGGCGGCGCGGGGCTGGGCACCGGCTCGGCACTCGGCGGCGGCGGCGCGGGCGTCGGAGGCGGCGGCGGGACCGGACTTGGCGCCAGGGGACTCGCCGGCGGTACCGGCACCGGCGCGACGGTGGTGGGCGCCGGCGGGACCTGACGGTTTTCTATGCCTGACAACGTGTAGGCCACGCCGCCGATCGCGGTCATCGCGACCAGGGCGCACGTCCCGATGATCAACTGCGACAGCCGCAGGCGCCCCCGCGTTCGTTCCGGCGGCGGCTCGATCATGTTCAGGCGCATCGACCAACCGGCCGCGCCGTCTTCGTCGTAGGCAGCGGGGGTGTACGGCACCCGGATGTCGCCGGGGTATTCGGTTTGCGACCAGGCCAATTCGCGATCCGTCAGCGCCTCGTGGTCGATCACCAGCACGTCGCCGGCTCCCAGGTCGACGACATCCCCGGCGGTGTCGGCCGCGCTGAGTAGGCCGATGGACGTGCGCGTCCTGATATCCACGTGTTCGCCACGGGACGCCAGCAACAAGGCGCCGGCGGCGGCCGCGGATGCCGGCTGTGACGGGGTCACGACCGGCCTGCGGCTGTGCACCGAAAGACGTTCGTTGACAAGTGGAATGCTGGCGCCACCGCCGACCGTGACCACGGCCGATAGATCCGCCCAGCTCCTGTGATGGCGGGCCAGCATCTCGCCGAACGCGTATATGAAGCCGGACAGCCGGTCCTGTATCAGGTCGCCCAGCTCGTCTCGGGTGAACTTCATGCTGGACCTGCGCCCACCGAGCTCCGCGGGGAATTCGGCGACGCTTTCGGTGGATAGCTGCTCCTTGGCCGCGCGGCACTGCTCCCTGAGCAGGCCGAGTTGCCCGACCCCGGCGGTGTTGGCCGGGTCGATGCCGCTGCCGTGTCCGAGCTCCTCGAAGACCTTGAGCATCAGTTCGTGGTCGATCTCGTCGCCGGAGAGCGCCGCATAACGCATTGTGGGGCTGACGGGCTCGAAATCTCCCGCGAGGCTCACCAATGTGGCCGACGTGCCGCCAGCACCGAAGTCGAGCACCCCGACGACTCCCGTTGCCGCGAGGCACAGCTCCGCGTTCGCGGCGGTCAGGGCCGCGATTGCGTCCGAGACCAGGCGCGGCGCCATGCCGCTTCGGACGAAGCCCAAATGCGTTCGCAACGCGTTGCGCAGCGCCTGCACGGTACCGGGTTTCCAATACGCGGGAACGGCGATGGAGATTTCCGACGAAGCCACGTCCGCGCCGGCCGCCAGCACCATCGCGTCCAGTGCCTCCACCATCAGGAGGTCCGGATCGTGAGCGGAGCCGTCGCTCGACACGAGCGCGATCGAGTCGCCGATGCGCTCCACGAAGCCGCGCATGAGCACACCCGGCTCGGTCAGGTTCGGGTTTTCCGTGGACAGACCGATTTTCGGCGCGCAGTGCGGATACAGCGTCAGCACCGCGCGGCGTAAAACCGGCGGACTTCCATCACACGCAGCGACCAGGTTCGTGGTCCCGATCGACAACCCCAGTGGGTCGTACATAGAGCGAGAACTTTCGTCTATTAGGGTCGGTGGCCAGCGTTAACCATAGCCGCGCTCGGGCCGTATTCAGCCCGGCCACAACCTCATTGGTATACGGTCGATGCCGTGTCGTCACCGAAACGGTATCGACGTCTCCCTTGACAGAATGCGTGTGGTCAGATCACAGTGAGCGGCAGCGAACGCCTCGGCTCGAATTGGAATGTCGATCCGCGACTGACCTTGGCCACGGACACCTCTGGCAGTTCCTTTGCGGCGGTGTCGGTTTGCACCAGCTCGGCGGTCCAGTCGGTGTTAGTCCCGCTGGCTCGCACCTGGATATGCGGGTCGACCGCGGTGGCGATCGCCTGCAACGGCCGCACGGATTCCGGTGTGCACAGCGAGATCCACGCGCCGTCGTCATGGGCCGGCGACCGGTGCACGATCACCCGGTCCGATTCCGTTTCCGCCACCACGTAACCGGCCGGGTTGAGCAGCGGGTGCAGTTCCAAAACCCGTAGCGCGCCGTCGATCCCGGCGGGCAGCCGCAACGCGCGATGAATGCGCTCGGCGGCGAGCCCGGCCAGCCCGATCAGCTGCTGCGTATTCATGGAAATGGCCATTTCCGCGTCTTTTGCCCGGGCCCGCACCGCGACCGCGTAAGACAGGTTGAGTAGGTGCATCTGCAGGCAGACCTCTTCGGCCATCCGCACCAGCGCCGAGTGCGAGTAGGCGCCGAAATCGAAGTCGGAGACCAGCGGGCCGGAGTAGTCGGCCTGACCCTCCTCGGACCGATCGATGGGTTCGAGTTCCCATCTCGCAGCTCGTGTTTCGCGGACTATCTGCACCGCGGGAATGCTCTCGGCCTCGGGGTACGACTCGTCGATGACAACGGTCCAGGCGCAGTGCGGGTGTCGATCGGCCGGCGTCCGGGGCGGGCGGTGGACGGGACGCATCTGCGCGCGCGGGTTGGTCGCCACCGCGGTGGCGTCGAACGTCGGATCCTCGATGGTGTGACACATCCCGAAGACGAACTCGTCGCCCATCGGCTCCACATCGAGCAGCGCGCCGCAGTGGTCGAGGTGGAATTCGCCGTGCCAACGGTCGTGGACGGTGTAGCGGAAATCCATGAATTGCGGCGGGGCACCGATGTCGAGCTGTAGGCCCTTGAAGATGGTGGGTATGTCGTCGCCCTCGAAGTTCAGCGCCCGCTGCATGCGCTTGGTGTAGATCGGGCTGGCGCCCGCCCACTCCTCGATGGCGACCTGCAGCATTTCTTGGTGGCCAAACTCCTTGATGCACCAGGCCATGCCGGACCGGTCGATCATGTGCCCGATCAAAAGCAGCTCGGGGACCAGGGTTGCCAGCTCGCTGCGGGACAACCGTGCGTAACGGGATTGGCTCACGGCTTCAAAAATAGTCCGGACTATGTTATAAAGTCAACAATGTCTATAGCCCCCACCCGTCGCACCAGCGCGCCGCGCAAACGCGGCGATGACACGCGCGCGAAGATCATCGACGAGACGGTCCGCTGCATGATGGAGGAAGGCTTCGCCGCCGCGACCGCCAAGCACGTGGCCGAACGCGCCGGCGTGACGTGGGGAGTCATCCAGTATCACTTCGGGGACCGCAACGGCCTGCTGATGGCCGTCGTCGACGACGGGGTGGCCAGGCTCATCGACAGCCTGTCGGCGGCCGATGTCAGCGATCTACCGCTCCGCGAGCGCATCGAGGTCGTCGTCGACACCGCATGGAGCTGCTACAGCAGCCCGACTTCGATGGCGGCCTTCGAAATCCTGCGGGCGATCCGCGGCAGCCCGGGCGAATCGTCGCGGCGCCATCTGCTCGAAATGAATTCCGCGATCGGCCAGCTCGGTCGGCTGATCACCGAGGACCCGTCGAAAGCGGGTGTGGCCGAAGTCATTTGGGCCACGCTGCGGGGTGTGGTGCTGGCGCAGATGATCACCGGGACCGCCATCGATTGGAGCCGGGAACGCCGGGCGCTGATCGACATGGTCACCCTCTCCCTGTCTGACGGTCACGGGTACCGCGACACTTAAACCACGTACACGACACGCCGGAGAACGTGACAGTGGTTTATATCTGGGCGCAGACCCAAGCCGTCAGCCCGTGTGCTGCAATGACGTGGTGAGCCCCGACGATTTCGCTGCCAACCTCGCCGATATCGAAGCGATCAAACAGGTCAAATACCGCTACCTGCGCGCGCTGGACACCAAGCACTGGGACGATTTCGCCGACACGCTGACGGAGGACATCCGCGGCGACTACGGGTCGTCGGTGGGCAAGGAGCTGCACTTCACCAACCGCACCGACCTGGTGGACTACATGCGCAACGCGTGCGGCCCGACGGTCGCCACCGAGCACCGGGTGACCCATCCGGAGATCACGGTGACCGGCGATACGGCAACGGGCACTTGGTATCTGCAGGACCGGGTCATCGTGCCCGAATACGACTTCATGCTGATCGGTGCGGCGTTCTACCACGACACGTACCGGCGCACCGCGGACGGATGGCGGATCAGCGGCACCGGCTACGACCGGACTTACGAGGCGACCATGTCGACTGCGGGCATGGACTTCAAGGTGAAGCCCGGTCGCGCTCTGGCTACTTAGCGATCGCGATCACGGCACCGGGCCGCAGCCAACGGATGACCTGCACCAGGGTGCCGTCGTCGATCGCGACGCAGCCCTCGGTGGGGCCGCCGTCGGTGGTGTGGAAGAAGAACGCCGCGCCCCCGCCCGGAACCTTGTTCTTGTTGACGCCCATGACGACCGCGTGCTTGTACTGCGGGATTTGCAGGTTCTCGCTGTCGGCCGTACTGAACGGGCACTGCGACTTCTGGCATATCTGCATGCTGTTGAAGGTGGGGCTGTGGTCATCCCCGCTCCACCAGTGGTTGGGTCCGACCTGCGTGTACGGCAGTCCGCCGCCGGGATTCGGCGCCGTGCCGAAGGCCGAGTCAAGGGTGTACACGCCCATCGGGGTGGCCGGAACCCCACTCCTGGCCTGCGGCGCCATGCCCGCCGAACCGACGTGGGTGGGAATGCCGGTCGCCAGGGCCTGCCAGCCCGCGGTGGTGCGCTGGTAAATATCCATCGTCGCGTTCGAACCGCCGGTGCTGACCACCGAAACCACCTGCGTGGCATTGCCGACGGCGTTCGCGAACCAGGGAGTTGCCGCACCACTCACGGGTGCGGACACAAGGGACGCGCAGATCGCGCACGCCGCGGCGCACAGCCAAACCAGCAGTCGGCGCATGGATTCAATCGTCCGGCGTCGCGAACCCCGGGGTCAAGTAAAGGTTCAGGCCCAATTGGGTCACCGCGCCGTGACCAGCATGCACGCCGCACCGACGCCGCGGGCGGTCATACTGGCGTCATGGCCGTCTTTGTCCGCAGGCTGTTCGGCATCGGCAAGCTACCCGAGGATCTGCACGCTCAACTCGAGGCGGAGGGCCTTATCTACCTCGCCGACTACGTCGCGGTGACCCGGCGCTTCAGCGGCGTCATCCCGGGTGTGCGGTTGCCACACAGCGTCGCCAGTTACTCCGGTTCGCTGGTCTTCACCTCGGAGCGGGTGCTCGCGACGCTGTCCATGCTGCCCAGGCTGGCCGGGCCGACCGCCAACGCCCGCTGGGACGCGCCGCAGACCGGCCCGGCGAAGGTCGAGATTTCGTCAACCGGTGTGCGGGTCGATGTCGACGTCGCCCGGGTTGACAAGAAGTTCAGCGGCGAGCTGTCGCTGCACTACAAGGCCGCCATCCCGGACGACGTGCTGGCGAGCCTGCCGCGGCGATCGCTGGCTTTCGACATGCCCCCCGAATACGTCTTCCGCGCCGTCGGCGTCACTTACAGCCCGTGATGGTGCTCCGTGATCGTGATCCGGGGCCAGGGCGGCTGGCGCAGCACCGCCAGCGTGGCGATCACCGCCGCCAGCAGCCCGGTGAGCACGCCGATCAGGGCGATCCGGTTCGCATCGAAGGCGGGCACCCAGGAAGCCTCGCCCCCGCGCACGACGAAGACCCCGGTTGGTTTGACAACGGGGATCACGGTGGTGCCGTCGGCAGTCTGGTAGGGCTCGCCGTATGCGCCCCCGGCACCATCGGTGGGCAGTTGGTCGAACGCGTCGGAAAGCTTCACGGAACACTCCCTTTCTTGGGTGCTCAGGGCGGCGTGACGAAAAGACACCGTCAACGCTAATGGGGATTTCCTACGATGACCCTGTGACCGATCAGGCGTTCAGCCCGCAAGAGCGGCGGGCCGTCTACCGGGTGATCTCCGAACGGCGCGACATGCGCCGGTTCCTGTCCGGCGGCGTGGTGGAATCCGACGTGCTGGCCCGGCTGCTGCAGGCCGCGCACGCGGCCCCCAGCGTCGGCCTGATGCAGCCGTGGCGCTTCATCAGGATCACCGACGACTCGCTGCGCAGACGCATTCACGCGCTCGTCGACGAAGAACGCCCACGCACGGCCGCGGCCCTGGGAGAGCGGGGCGAGGAGTTTCTGGCGTTGAAGGTCGAGGGCATTCTGGAGTGCGCCGAACTCTTCGTGGTGGCGCTGTGCGACAACCGCGAGAAGCACGTGTTCGGCCGGCGGACGCTGCCGCAGATGGATCTCGCGTCGGTGTCGTGCGCGATCCAGAATCTGTGGCTGGCGGCGCGGTCCGAAGGGCTTGGCATGGGTTGGGTTTCCCTGTTCGATCCGCAACGGTTGGCGGACCTGCTGGCAATGCCCGCCGATGCCGAGCCGGTGGCCATCCTGTGCCTGGGGCCGGTGCCCGAGTTTCCGGATCGGCCGGCCTTAGAGCTGGACGGCTGGGCCTTCGCGCGGCCGCTGTCGGAGTTCATCAGCGAAAACCGATGGCCGTAGCTGCGGTATCGTCGCCGGTCGAGGTGACGCTATGACGGCTAAAGACAACGTGCTGATCGTGCACTGGCACGACCTGGGGCGCTATCTCGGCGCCTACGGCCACGCCGACGTATCCAGCCCACGACTGGACCGGCTTGCCGCCGAGGGGATCCTGTTCACCAGGGCCCACGCCACCGCGCCGCTGTGCTCGCCGTCGCGTGGATCGCTGTTCACCGGCCGCTACCCGCAGAGCAACGGGCTCGTCGGCCTGGCGCACCACGGCTGGGAATACCGCAGCGGCGTCCGGACCCTTCCGCAGATGTTATCCGAATCTGGTTGGTACTCAGCACTTTTCGGCATGCAACACGAGACGTCCTATCCGAAGCGGCTGGGTTTCGACGAGTTCGACGTGTCAAACTCGTACTGCGAGTACGTGGTCGACAGAGCCGAGCGAATGGCTGCGTGACAGCGCCGAGAACCTCGGTGGCCAACCGTTCCTGTTGACCGCGGGATTCTTCGAAACCCATCGGCCCTACCCGCGCGACCGCTATGAGCCGGCCGACGGCGCGACCGTCGATCCTCCCGACTACCTCCCGGATACCCCCGGGGTTCGCGGCGACCTCGCTGACTTCTACGGGGCGATCGCCACCGCCGACGCCGCGGTGGGGCGGCTGCTGGACGCGTTGGCCCAAACGGGGCTGGACGCCAACACCTGGGTGGTGTTCTTCACCGATCACGGCCCCGCGTTTCCGCGCGCGAAATCCACGCTGTACGACGCCGGAACCGGCATCGGAATGATCATTCGCCCACCCGCGAACCGGGCCATGCCACCCCGCGTTTACGACGAACTGTTCAGCGGCGTCGACTTGTTGCCGACCGTGCTGTGCCTGTTGGGTCTCAAGGTGCCGGCCGACGTCGACGGCGTGTCACATGCCGGCGCCTTGCTGGCGCCGGACCCGCAAGCCGAACCGGTCCGCGGGCACGTGTACACCATGAAGACCTATCACGATTCGTTCGACCCCATCCGCGCGATTCGCAACAAGGAATACAGCTACATCGAAAACTACGCACCCCGGCCACTGCTCGACCTGCCGTTGGACATCCAGGCCAGCCCGTCGGGCGTGGCCGTCGCACCGTTCGTGCAAGGCCCGCGGCCGGAGCGCGAACTCTACGATCTGCGCACCGATCCCACCGAGGCCAACAACCTGCTGGCGGGCGACGACGCGGAAGTAGACGCGATCGCCGCCGATCTGGCGGTCCTCCTGCATGATTGGCGCCAACGCACCGGCGACGTCATACCGTCCGACTTCGCCGGTTCCCGCATCGCGGTGCGCTACACCGAGACGTATCTGCAGATTCATCACATAAAGCCGAACAGCAGCTCGGCCATCGCCGTCGACCGCGGCATCGAGGAGTAGTCGCGGCGGGTGCGGCTACCCGCCCGCGCGACGCCCGCCGCCCACCTCGGCGACGATGAACACCCGCCGGAACGGGAAGATCGTCGTGCCGTCGGCCCTTGGCGGGTAGGCGGCATCCAGCTGCGGGATCAGTTCCTGACGAAACTTCTCCCAGCCCTCGTCGTCGAGCCGCTCGCGCACCGGGACCAGCGCGGTGCCGGTGATCCATTCCAGCACCGGATGCTCACCGGTCAGCTGGTGCAGATAGGTGCTCTCCCAGGCGTCGACCTTGCAGCCGGCGTCCAGCAGCAGGTTGGCGTAATGCATCGGCGGTTGAACCACCGCCCCAACGCGAAACGGTATGTCGGCCATGAGCTTTGAGTAGGGCTCACGGCGGGCCAGCGCCCGCACCGTGGCATGTGACGGCGTATCGAAGTTGGCCGGAATCTGGACGCCGATCCACGATCCGGGCGCCAGCTCGCGGGCCCACCGGACCAGCAGATCGACGTGCTCGGGCACCCAATGCAGGGCGGCGTTGCAGACCACCACGTCGGTGTCGGGCTTGGGCTTCCAGTCCCGCAGGTCGCCGATGACGGCGTCGATTCCGCGCTCCTTGGCCGCGGCGACCATCTCCGGCGAGCTGTCCACCGCCTCGACCACCGCATCCGGCCAGCGCCTGGCCCAGGTACTGCGTCAGGTTGCCCGGCCCGCAGCCGAGGTCGACCACCCGACGCGCCCGGTTGGCACCCACCCGCGACAGCAGGTCATAGAAGGGACGGCCCCGATGGTCGGCAAAGGCCAGGTAGACGTCGGGATCCCACATGTCGGTCCTCCTGCTCAGCACCGTCACGAGTCGGGTGATAGACAAACCGTATTACCGCATGTGCCCCGAACGGCGACCGAGTGGGAGATAGCATCGCCTTCGTGACGTCCGACGCGGATCCGTTCGGTTCCCCCGTTCCCGTTCCGGATGTTCCCGGTGCTCCGGATGTCTGGGTACCCGCCGGTGCCGAGGGACTTCCGCCGCGCACCGCGTTGTCGCCCCGCCAACGAATGGTCCTCGAGGCATCGTCGATCGGCGATCTCGCGCTGCGCACCTGGGTCGCATCCGTGCTTGCCACGACGGTGACCCCGGCCGTCGTCGCCACCTCCGTGCGCTCCGGCAGTGAACGCGACAGCCTGGCCTTCTACGCCGAACTGGCGGCCCAGCGGGATGCGGCGAAGTCGTTTCCGGCGCCCACCGAGTTGCCCCGGGTCACGTCGCGTCCCGCCAATCGGCTCGCGCGGCGGTTCGCGCACGGCACGGTCGACAACATCTCGTTCCCCAGCAGCTTCAGGGCGATCAACCCCGCGATGCGCACGCGATGGAACGCTTTGACATCCAACAACATCGTGCACGCGCAGCACTGGCGCCATAGCGACGGGCCCCACCCCACGCTGTGCGTCGTGCACGGCTTCATGGGCTCGTCGTATCTGGCCAACGGGCGGTTCTTCACGCTGCCGTGGTATTACCGGTCCGGCTACGACGTCCTGATGTACACGCTGCCGTTCCACGGCCCACGCGCCGAAAAGTTCTCGCCGTTCAGCGGTTTCGGCTATTTCGCCGGCGGCCTCGCCGGTTTCGCCGAGGCGATGGCCCAGGCCGTGCACGACTTCCGGTCCGTCATCGACTATTTGCGTCACACCGGCGTCGACCGCATCGCGCTGACCGGGATATCGCTGGGCGGTTACACCTCCGCGCTGGTGGCTTCTGTCGACGATCGGCTCGAGGCCGTCATCCCCAACTGCCCGGTCGTGACTCCCGCGACGATGTTCGACGAATGGTTCCCGGCCAACAAGCTCATGGGCCTGGGACTGCGGTTGTCCAACATCAGCCGCGACGAGCTGGCCGCCGGGCTGTCCTACCACTGTCCGCTCAACTATCGGCCGCTGGTGCCGAAGGACCGGCGGATGATCATCACCGGCCTCGGCGACCGGATGGCTCCGCCGGGTCAGGCCATGAGGCTTTGGCAGCATTGGGATCGCTGTGCGCTGCACTGGTTCCCCGGCAGTCACGTGCTGCACGTGAGCCAGCTGGACTATCTGCGCCGGATGACCCCGTTCCTGAACGAGTTCATGTTCTAACCGGAGAGGACCAGGCCAGCCGCGCCAGCAGGCCGGCGGGCTCATCGGTGTGCCCGTCAAGTCGTTGCGTGGACAACAGATCCAAGGCCGTCAGCGCCGCTCGGTGGTTTCCGCGTTGCGGGGTCAGCCCGGCCAGCGGCGCCTCCCCCGATGGCAGCGCATCGGTCAGGAACGCACACGCGGCCGCGACGGTGTTGCGGGTCCCATCACCGGCGATCTCCAGCACCGTGCAGCTCTCGCGCGCCGGATGCGACCGGATCGCGTCCAGGATTTCGGGCAGTCCGTCGGCTACGCGGACCTGGTATGCCGCAACGTAATCCGAGGCGCCCCGCTGCACTCCAAGCCACGTTTCGTGGGCGTCGCTCGTGAGCAACCGCGGAACCTCGTCGGGCCCGACGGTGGTGGCTTCCCATCCGATCTCGCGGAGGTGGTCGGCAAGCCGGCGCGCCGCGACCCGGGCGGTCTCGTGCAGCGGAATCCGCGATGAGCGCGCCTGCAGCGCCGCCAGGTTGTCGGCCGCCGACACGGTGAGCCCGATCCAGGTCTCTCGCCTTGATGCGTGGGATGCGTTGTCACGGCTGGTGATTCGGATTTTGTCCGCGCGGATGCCATAGCGGTCCAGATACCGGGTGATCAGCGGCAGCGGGAGCACATCCGAACCGCGGACCGGCGGTCCGATCCGCAGCAGCACGGTTGTCTTTGTGGCGGGCTCGGTTTGCGGAACGGACCCACCCCGGCGGCCCATCATCGCCAACCGGCGGCGCAGGATCGTGGTGAAGTGCAATCCGTGCCACCAGCCGAACAGCACGATCACGACGGCGACGGCGATGCCCAGCACCCAGTAGTCGCGGCTCGACCGCCAGGGGAACGCCATCACCGCGGGCACCACGGCGAGCAGCGCCAGCGTGATTCGGCCGCTGCCGCAAGGCGGTATCGAGCGAAGCTGGCTCACGGGGTGGTCTCCTTCCGTCTGCGCGCGGTGATCGCGGCAATTGCGGCGACGGCCGCGACAATCAAGGCCAGCGCGGCGGTTCCGGCGAACGCGACGTTGCGCGGCGTCGTGTCGCTGGGCGCCGGCGCCGGCGGGACGGGAACCGGCTTCGCCGCCGCCACAGTTGGCTGGTTGCCCGCGGGCAGTTGCCAGGTCAGGGCCGCGACCGGGTCGACGCTGCCGGAGCCGATGAGGTTGGAGGGCGCCCGGGCGCCGTTGTGCGCGGTTGCGGTGATGCGACCCACCACCTGCGCGGCGGTCAGGTGCGGATACTTGCTGCGGACCAGCGCCGCGACGCCCGACACGTAGCCGGCCGCGTAGCTGGTGCCGCTCAGCGCGACCATCTGCTGGTGGTCGTCGGGCAGGCCGTTGGCGAGGCCGCCGCCGTCGCGATTGCTCACCGACACAATGCTTTCGCCCGGTGCCGCGATACCCACCCACGGCCCGGCCATGGTGAATTTCGACGGCTGCCCATCCGGTGTCAGGGAAGCCGCCGACAGCACATACGGCTGCCACCACGATGGGATGGAAACCGATGTGACGCTGGCCCAGTTACGCGCATCGTCCGGACGGCTCAGGTCGGTGAGCGGATTGGAATCACACGACGTTCCGCCGGCGACCGATCCGGTCGGCCCGTTGTTTCCGGCGGCGGCGACGATCACCGCGTCCTTGTCAACCGCCGCATACCGGATCGCCGCGCCGAGCGCGGCCTGGTCGATCGTCCGGTCGGCGGGCAGGCAGGTTATCGCCGAAACGTTGATCACCCGGGCGCCGAGGTCGGCAGCGTGCACGATCGCCCGGCTCAGCGTCGCGACGTCCAGGGACGCCCGCGCCAGCAGCGGATCGCCGCCCGGCGTCCGGGGCGCGAACTTCTCGGACGTCGTCCTGATCGACAGCACCCGCGCCGCGGGCGCCACGCCCGAGAAACCGTCGTCACCGGGTTGGCCGGCGATGATTCCGGCGACCAGCGTGCCGTGGCCGTCGCAGTCGGTCAGGCCGTCGGTCGTCTCCACGAAATCGCCGCCCGGGTCGACGTTGGGCAGCCGCGGCCCCGGCCGCACGCCGGTGTCGATGACCGCCACCAGTTGGCCTTCACCCCGGGAAAACTGCCACGCCGCAGGGAGATTCAGCATCGCCTGGCTGGGTGTCGTCACACCCGGATCGCTGGCCGGGACGACTCCGGAGGTGCTGCACGGGCCGCGCTGCTCCATCGGCTGCACGGGCCCCGGGGTTCCGCTGGGCGGTGGAACGCCCGGATCGACCGCCGGCGGGCTGATCGCCAGCGCCGGCGGACAGGCCCACGCCGTGGCCGCCGCGAAAGCGGCCACCGTCGCTGTGAGGCGGGCCGATCCGGATCGAATCATCGATTGAGCACCCAGCTGAAAAGACCGACCAGGTAGGCCATGACGGGGATCAGCGAGGCATCGACGCCGGCCGCGACGAAGCCCAGCAGCCGGCGCAGCGGCAGCGAATAGCTTTCCGGCGAAGCGATGCGTGGGTTCAGCGCCACCACTATCCACACCGCCACGAGCGCGACGAGCACCACCGCCGCGCCGAGCGCAGCGGTGTAATGACCCGTCGCGGTGTAGAGCACCAGTAGGACACCCGCGACCAGGTAGGGCTGGGCCAGCAGCCAGGCCTTGCACGCGGCCGAATCCCACACCCGCGCGCGCATGATGGACGCGGCCGCGGTTGCCGCGACCACGTACCAGCCGAAACCGCTCAACGCCCCGGGGCGCAGCGCGATCGCGACCGATCCCAGGACGCTGAGCAGCACCGCGGCGGCGATGAATCCGCTCTGATGGGCATCGCCGATGCGGACCCGCCGCGGAAAGTCCTCGAGCACCCGTAGCGACGGCGCCGACGGGGTGGGGTCACCCGGCGCCGGGATGACCGGCAACGGGAAGCGTGCCCACAGCGCGGACAATTGCGCCGCCTCGACGGTGACCAGCAGGGCCGCCACGATCAATCCGCAGCCAATGCTGAGTACCGTTAGTCGCCAAAGCAATTCGGCACCCGCTGCCAGCAACACCCCGGCACCGACCACCGTCGTCGCGGTGAAGAAACCGACGATCCGCTCGCGCTCGCGGCCGGGAATCAGCAGGACGATCAGCGACCAGGCGGTGACGCCGGCGGCGGCCAGCATCAGTTGAGCCGGTCCGAATCTCCCCGGTACCGCCAACGCCAAGGCGGCGCCGATGGGTACCAGCGCCGCGATCGAGAGCGCCGTTCCGGTGCGCGCCGAACGTGGCGTGATCAGCAAGCCGGCCAGCGCGGTGAGCGCCGCGATCACCCCGACCGCGATCAGTCCGGACAGCGCGCCGGTGGCGACCCGGTAGGTGACTCCCAGGCCGGTGGCCAGGAAGGCCACCACGATCGCCGCGGCCACCGCGCCACGCTGGATATGGGCCGTGCCCCAAGGCTTCAACCGAGAGGTCGAGAAGATCATGGCGGCATCGGCGATGTCCTCGACGATGCCCGGCGCGGCCGGACCGACGGGCACCGGCTGCAGCGCCAGCAGGTCACCGTCCACGACTCCGACGGTGTCCAGGCTGGCGTCCAGGCTGAACGGCGCCCCACCGATGGGCGCCAGGCTCAGATTGGAAACCGCGCGGATGTCAAGGGCGCTCAGGGTGTCGTCCGCGTCACCGTTGGACGCCGCGGGAGCCGCCAAACGCTGGACAGCGGGCAGGATTTCGCGCAGCGGCAACTCGGTGGGCAGGGCCATCTCCGTCAACCTGCTGTCCGCGAGAATGGCGACGCGGACGATCGGCATGACGGCGCCGGACGTCACCGGACCCTCGAAAAGTGCTGGGGCCATTCCTGGGACATCGTTCTCACTCTCTATCTGGTTTCGGTTATGCGGATTGGGCGGAGAAATCTCGGGACAGCCGCTGGCCGGGGAACCATTGGCCGTCCGGCAGGTGGGCGGTCAGCTGTTCGACCGCGACGGCGATCGCGAAGGGGGTCCCGGGGCTGAAGGTCGAGACCCACTCGTCGTCGAACGCACGCGACGGGCTGACCAGTACCCGTCCCGCGGTGGTGTCCACAATGCTCATCCCGACTTCGGTGGTGGCGTGCCGGCCATCGCGGTGGCAGCCGGCGACGATCTCGACGTAGCTACGCGGACCGGAGAACACCGACTCCACAACCGCTCGGGCCGATTCCGGGATACCCAGGTAGTCAAGGACTTCCGTGAGCGGCGCGCCGGAGCGCAGCCGTTCGTCGGCCCGGGCTCCGACGCGCATCGGCATGCTGAACTCCTGGAACCGGGCCGGCGGCCGCTGCGCCAGCCCGACACCGAGGACTCCAACCAGCGCCCGGGGATCGTCGATATCCATGGCGGTAAACGTGATCAGCTGAGCGCTGCGCAAAGCGACCACGGTTTTCGATGCACGCTGGGCCACGATGCCGCGCAGCAGCTCGCCGGTGCCGTTCGCCTCACCGGTGGTTCTGGTGGGACCCACGTAGCGCAGGTCGAGCCACCGGTCCGGGAAACACACCACTTTGACCCAGTCGGCGACGGCCGGCTTGATATGTCCGTCTTGCGACACCAGACCCATCCGCGTCAGTTCGGCCCGCTGGCGCCCGAGGAACGCCTCCCGTTGCGCGGCATCACGATACGGCGTGGTGATCGCCAAAACCCACGGGAACGTCCCCGCCCCAATGGTTTCCGCGATGAACCACGCGTGATCGACCGTCAGCTCGACGGCGTTGGGTGCCGCGCTCATCGGTGTAGAACTAGCCGCCCCATCTGGCGGCTTCGGCGGTGTCGCGGGCGTACATGGCCAGGGTGTTGGCATCATGCGTGCTGGCCATCGACTGATAGGCCCGCACCAAAGCCTCCATGGCCTGGTTCCACTGGGTCTGCCACACCTGATAGGTCATACCGGTATCGCCCTGCCAGGCATTGGCCAGCGCGGCCTGCTCGCTGGCGATATCGGCACCCAGTCCCTGCAAGGTTCCGGCATAGCCCGTCATATCCGCGGCGTGACCCAACATCGCCGGGTAGTTGTACATAATCTGTGACATCACAAATCCTTTCGCGGTCAGTAGCGGTTCGACTCAGAACCCGGTGTAGGACGACGCGGCGGCCGCATCGGCGGCCACATAGGTGCCCGCGGCATCCCCAAGGTTGGCCTGAGCGATGTCCAGCAGCGTATTGATCCGAGCCGCGGCCTCCACAAACCGGGCATGCGCGGCCTGAAACGCCGCCGAGGACTCACCCTGGTGGAACGCCAGCGCCGACAACGCCTCCTGCTCGGCCTGGCCGATCGTGCTGCGCATCAGCGCCGACTTGGTGGAAAACGCCGACTGCGCGGCCACCAATTGCGGAATATGAGCATCCAACAGACTCATAACAATTCCCTTCCTTTCGAATTCCAGTTATTGACTGCAGCGTTACGTACCGTCGTCTCCCCCTCTCCCCGATTCACCCGAGATCTCTCGGCCGTCCGGATCCCGATCCCAGGTGCCGGGCACCATGGGCATGCGCGGACCGCCGTTGAACTCATCACCGGCCAGCTCGGTCAACCCGGCCGCCTCCGCGGCGGTGCTTTTGTGTGCGGTACCGGCGAACCCGAGCGCGCCGGCCCCGTTCCCGGAGGCCACCGCGGCCGCCAGTCGGTCTGGTCCATCGCCCGGGCCGTAATCGGGCGTGACGCCGATATCGGAATCCATGTCGACGAATTCGTCGGCGTGATCATGCATGGCGGCGCGCCGGCGTCGCCGCGCCCGCGCTTCCGCCCGACTGGGTACCGCCGCGGCCGCCGCCGGGATGGTCGCCGCCGGCGCCTTGACACCGATGCGGCCACCGACCGTCGGCCCCAGGCTGGGCCCCCAATCACCGGACGCGGCAACGGCATACGCGAAACTCGGCGTCGCCGACGCGGGGGCCGGTGGCGCGCCGGCGGGAGCGCTCACCGCCGCGCTCGCGGCGGGTGGTCCCGGCGCGGGACTCGCCACGGACGAAGAGAGCCCGACGGCCGGCCAGCTGTGCTGAGCGGCTGCGAGCGGAGCCGCTGCCGCGGGAGCAATCTCCGGAACGATCCCCAGGTTGATCGAACCGAGTAGGCCCAGCGGAATCGTGAGGCCGACGGCGAGCAGCCCGGGCAGCCAGGCGGGCGAACTGAGCAGGGTCCCCCACGTGCCCCATCCGACCGGCTCGAAGAACGCCTGATAGCCAAGCGCGAAAAGCAGTGGCCCCCAAGTAACCAGGGCCTGTGCCGGGTTGGTCGCAAAAGCAGTCAGTATCTGTTGTGTTTCCGAGATGGGATGCATGAGGAAGTTCCAGATCAGGTCTCCCCCGGGCAACGCCTGCACATAGGAATGCAGCAGCGTGACGATGATGTTCGAACCGCCCAGCACCGAGCCCGAATCGGCGGCCTGCGCCTCTCCGCCCGGATTCAGCACAGTGGGCGCCGCAGCGGTGCGCGGCGCCGAGGCCAGCGCCGCACCCGAGGCGGCTTGGTAAGCAGCCATGGCCACGGCGGCCTGGACCCACATCCGCACGTAGTCAACCTCGTTGAGGACGATCGGAATCGTGTTGATCCCAAAGAAATTCGTCGCCAGCAATACCCCGTGAACCATGTGGTTGGTGGCCAGCTCGACCAGTGTCGGCATCGTCGCCAGTGCGATGGTGTAAGCCGTCGCCGCTACCTCGTGCTGTGCCGCCACGCCCGCACTGTCGGCGCTGGCCTGCTGCAACCACGCCAGATACGGCAGGTGTGCGGCCACATACCGCTCGGCGCTGGGCCCCTGCCACGCCCCCGCCTGCGCCGCCTGAAGAATCCCACTCAGTTCGGCTGCCGTCGAAGAGTATTCGGCGCTGAGCGAGGTCCACGCGCCGGCGGCCGCCAACAGCGATCCCGGTCCCGGACCAGCGCTCAGCAACGCCGAATGCACTTCCGGCGGCGAGGCCATCCAGATGGGCGAGCTCATGGGTCAGACGCCCGCGCCCCATGTTGCTGCGGCCGCGGTGTCGCCCGCGAGATAGCTTGCCCCGGCTTGACCGACGCCCACGCCGGCGCGGCCCAGTTCCTCAACACCCTGAGCGGCGACAACGGCGTGTTCCTGGCCCTGGGCGCTGAACCCCGCCGCCGTCTGCAGCGATACCGGATCCGCCGCGGGGGGCACCACCGCGGTAATCGCCGGAGCGGCGGCCGCGTGTGCGGCGGCCAGCTGCGCCGTCAACGCCTCCACCGCCGCGCTGGTCGCGGCCAGGCCCTCGGGAACCACTCGCAACGTCATGACTAACTCCCCTTCTGTTGCGTTTCACCAAACATCGCGGCCTCACCCACCAGCGGGTTGACCAACTGCACGTAAGTCGGACTATCGCTGTCGCCCAACAGGATCGCCCGTCCGGCAGGCAACCGGCCAAACCGTTGGCCCCGGATCTTGCCGCTGTCTTGCGGATTGCCCGAAAGCATCAACGTGGTCGCCTGCAGGTCGTTGAACCGGCGCAGCAACGGGCTCGTCATCAGCGCGTGCCCCGATCCGGTTGCACGCGCCGTGACGATCACCCGCAGCCCCAGATCGCTCGCCTGGGCCAGCAGCCCGAGGAGGGGGGTCCATGGCCGCTGTCCGACGTACGGCCCGCTCATCGCCGGCGAATCCGGTACCTGGTCGACGTCGTCGATGATCAGGTAGTGGGTATGGCCCTGGTAGGTCCAGCCGGACAGCTGCGCCGTCGACAAGCCCGCCGGTGGCTGCCGCGATGCGATGAGGTTGGACAGCCCCAGCATCGCCGGGATGATGCGGTCGATGTTGGCGGTGTATTCGTTGTCGGGAAACAGCGGTTCGTCCACCAGGTGCAGCCGCCGATCCAGCACGGTAAAGGCGACCTGCTCCGGCGCGGAGTGCTCGCGGATGGTGCGGATGAGGTGGCGCAGCAGCGTGGTCTTACCAGACTTGCTGTCGCCGAACACCATTAACAGCGGGTTCTCGCCGAAGTCGAGCACCACCGGCGCGAGGTCCTCCTCCCGCTGGCCGATGACCACCCGGTCCGGGCCCCTATATAGGGCCCCCACCGCGTCGGGCGCCAGATTGGTGGGCAGCAACCGAACGGGTGGCGCGGCCATGTCCGGGTGGCGGGCGTTGATCGCGGCCACCTGGTCCAGTTCGGGAGCCGCGAACAGGAAATGCTCGGCAGCCATGGTCAATCCGCGGCCCGGCTGGTCGTCCGGAACGGTCTCGGCCGGGCGGCGCAGCGCGCCGATCAGCCGCACATTGCTGTCCCGCGCGTCGTGCAGCTTGAGCTCGAGTCGCAGCCCGAGGCCGTCCCGCATCGCCAGCGGCACCTCCAGCCAGCTCGGGGTGGTGATGATCACGTGGATCCCGTACGCCAAGCCGATGTTGACCATTTCGGTCACCTTGGCCAGCAACGGGTTACGGGTGTTGAACTGGTCGGTGTTGTCACGGCCGAACGCATAGAGGTTGTCGATGATCAGGAAAACCTCGCCGTAACCGTCGTCGGGGGCCGAACCGTGCTTATCGCGGAACAACTCTCGCTGTTGCCGGGACAGCAGCAGCTGCTCCAGCTCGCCAAAGGTGCGGCGGATGCGTTCGGGCTCCAGCGCCGACGCGACGCTGCCGACGTGGGCCAGATCTGCGAGCGCCCGGAGTTGCCCGCCGCCGTAGTCCAGGCAGTAGAACGTGACGTCGCGCGGCGAGTGCAGGCTGGCCGCGGACATGATGAATGTTTGCAGCGCGGTCGACTTCCCGGACTTCGCTCCGCCGTGGATCACCATGTTCCCGGCCGACGACGTGGCGTCGAAGACCAACGGGTCGCGGCGCATCTCGAACGGCTTGTCGATCTCACCGAGCGGCCAGCGCCACTGTCGCTGCGGGAGCCCGGCGCGGGCCAGCACCGCGGTCAACGGGATCGGCTCGTCCAGCGGCGGCAGCCACAGCTGCGGTGCCCGCGGCCCGTAACGGGCCAGCTGGTCGCCGATGGTCGTGATCAGCTTGCGCGGCGGTCCGGTGGTTTCCTCGTCCTCACCGGTTGATATGACGGTGCCGGGATCGGCCTCCACTATCCCGGCCGTGAACAGCTTTGGCTCTGGAATAGAGTGCACCACAATGGATTTAGCCGTTTGCGGTGGCTCGTAGATGCCGTCGACGTAGGTGCTGCGGAACTTGATCGGCATCGCGCCGGGGGCGGGCACCAGGAACGCCATGCCCTTGTGCTCTTTGCCGGATTCGATGTGATAGGCGTCCTCCACGCCGATGATCTGGCGCGAAACGCTGGGGCTGGCCACCTTCAACCCGATGCGGTAGGAGGTGTTCTTGTCGATGTCCTTGATCTTGCCGACGTCCAGCGTCTGGGACGCGAACAGGATGTGGATGCGGAACGAGCGGCCCTTGCGTGCCACGTAGTCGAACAGCTCCGCGTATTCGGGGTGATCGGCAAGCATCAGGGTGAACTCGTCGGCGACCACGAACAGCGTTGGCAGCGGCGGCAGGTCATGCCCGGCGGCCATGGCGGCCTCGTACTCGAGGACCGAGTTGAACGCGCTGCCCTGAACGCGGCGGCCGGCCTCGCGTAGCAGGTTCTCGCGACGAGCCACCTCACCGCGCAGCGTGTCGGCGAACCGGTCGGCCAGCGACTTCTTCTCGGCCATGTTCGAGATCACCGCGACGACCTGCGGGAAGTTCCGGAAGCTGTCGGCGCCGGCCTCGCCCTTGAAGTCCGCGTAGATGACGATCAGCCGGTCCGCCGAATGAGTTGTCAACAGTGACAACAGAATCGACATCAGGGTCTGCGACTTGCCGGAACCGGTCATACCGATCATCAGGCCGTGCGGACCCATCCCGCCCTCGGCTTCGTCCTTGAGGTCGAACATCAGCGGCTCGCCGGTCGCGGTGACACCGATCGGCACGCGCAGCTCCTCGTCGCGGCCGCGAGGTGCCCACAGCGCCGGCACATCAAGCTGCGACGCGTCCGGGATACCCAGCAGCGTCGTGAAGGTCGCACCGCGGGTGGCCGCCGAGCGCAGCCCGGCGTGGGTCGGATTGGAGTCCCAGCGTGACAGCTGACGGGCCAGGTGGACCGCGTCATCCGCGCCGAATTGGTCGGCGCTGTCGATGTAGGGCTGCCAGCCACCGGTCTGCCAGCGCTCGATTGCGCCGCCCGCGATGCGCAGGATCGGCTTTTCGGGATCCGAATATTGTTCGCGGTGCGGTGGTGTGGCGGAGCGGTGCACGACGGTAACACCCGCCCGGACCACCGCCAGCGCCGAGGCGTTCACGTCATAGTCGGGGTCGTCGACGACGATCAGCAGGTGCCGCTGCGCATCGGCTGGCTGACCGTTGAACGCCGAACGGTCGACAAGGGCGGATCCCAGCAGCGCGATCAGTTCGTCGGGGTTGCTCGACAGGTACCGTGCCGAGCCGACACCGTCGACCTCACCGGGAATGTCGACGTGCGGCAACCACTTCAGCCAGGACCAGTCCCCGCCCTCCAGATCGCGGCTGGCCAGTGCCACCCCAAGCACCGTCGGGTCGTGCCAGGTCACCGCCTGAGCGACCCAGGCACGCAACGCCGCCCGCACCTCGGCCGCCTCACCCAGGACGGTGATCCGCGAAACTTTTGTCAGGTCGATTCCGGTCGGCACATCGCGGACGGTGCGCTGGGTGTCGAGCAGGCTGCGTAATGCACTGTGCGACACCGGTTCCAGATCGATCTCGTCGGCGGTGTCTTTGACCCGCAGCGCGGTGGCCAGCGGCACCGGGTGACGGCCGGCCCGCAGCACCAGGAAGTCGGGGTCGTCCGGGTCCCGCTCCCACTGCCGGCGCGATCCGGGCACGGTTGCCAAAGCCGTCGGGTCCGGATGGGACCACTGCGCGGCCGCGCGCTGCTCGCCGGCCTGGGTCCGGATGTTGTCCCGGACCACCGACAGGTAGCGCAGATAGTCGGCCCGTTCGGCGTCGACCTCCTCGGTGCGCATCTTGTTGCCGGTGCCCCGATAGAGAGCGGTTGCCGCCAGCAGCAGCACGAACGGGAAGAACAGGGTCTGCGGGGAGATCACCCGCATCCCGGTGGCGAACAGCGCGACGACCATGCCGACGATCAGCATCACGATCACGACAGGCATCGCGCGCCGCAGCAGCGACGGCGGAATCACCCGCGGCAGCTCGGGCGGTGCCTCGATGGTGATGGTGCCCTTGCGGGCGGTCGGTGGCGCCAGCCGGCGGCGGGCTTCGAAGATCAGTCGGCTCATCGGGGTGCTCCTTCGGCCGAGACCGGACGACCGGGTCTGCTGTCGGGCGCCAAGCCGTCGTGTGCCAGCAGCGCGTCCGCGCGCGACAGCGTCGGGCCCGTCGCGAACAGCGACAGGATCGACCACGGGACGGGGACCGCAGGTACGCTCAGACCAAGGGCCTCAACGGTTTTCCCGTGCCCGGCAGCACCGGGTCCGTTCTCGGCCTCATTGTCGATGCCGTAGCGCACCCCGGTGTCAGACACCCAGAACAACGACCCGATGGCCGGTGCGGCCGCGCCACCACTGACGGTCTGGGCGAAATAGCCGGTACCCGGCGCGAGGGCGACGCGGCTGGCAATTCCTTGGGCGCCGGCGCCGACCAGGTCGACGGTGCTCACCGCGTCGGGCACCGGCAGCGCCGAGCCGGACAGCAAGCTCAGTGATCGGGTGGCGGCCCCGCTCGGCTTGCTCCAGTACACACAGGTGACGGGGTTTTTGGCCGCGTCGACGAGGACGACCTGTTGGCCCGGATAGGCCGCGGTGTCGAGCATCCGCGACACCGGCAGCTTCGCTATCTGGTCGGCGCCGAGTCGCGGCGGTTGGTCCAGGCCATAGGAATTGGTGTTGCGCAGGATCGCGGCGAGCACCGGCGAAACGGGCTGCAGGCCGTCCGGCAATACCGCGTAGTACCGGACGGTGCCCGACGAGTTCTGCTCCACGCCGTAGGAGACGACCACCGCGCCGATCGGGGCGGGCACCGAAAAGCCTGCCGGGCTACCGGCATTCGGGATCGGCGGCGCCGTCAGCGCCGGCGATTCGGGTATCGCATTGAACAATCCGAACGCGATTGGCCGCGGCGCGGGCGCGTCGACACCGAGGCCGAGTGCGTTGGTGACGGCGTGGTTGGCCAGGTCGATCTGGCTACGTTTGCCGTCCCAGAGAAGCCAGGTGCTGGTGCCGTTATCGACCAGGATCCCCTGCGCGGATCCAAGCGTGGCCGCCCGCGCGCCGTGGGTGTCGGGCGGCCCGGCTATCACGGTGACGCCCGTGCTGTGGCGCACCGCGCGACGTCCCGCTGACGGCGTCGCACACCGTCCAGTTCGCATCGTGCGAGGAGTTTTGCACCATGCGCTCGGGAGCACCCGGGATGCCGATCAGGTTGCCGCGCGGAAACCGGTCCAGCTCACTGCTTTTCACTGCGGTCGGGTTGACCGGACGACCGACGATCAGCCGGGCCGAGGTGAGGTTGAGCACCGGGTGCAGCTGGTCGCCAACCCGCACGTATAACGCGTCGGTCGACCGATCGGCGAGCACCGCGTTGTTGCCCGCCTGCCCGTTGGGCCGGATCAACGAGAACACGAAGCAGCCCGCCAGGCCGGTGATCAGGATGAGAGCGCCCATCAGCACCGCGCGCGACTGGGTCCGCAGCGGGTCGACCAGCATCCTGGTGTCGTGCAGGGCAATCCCCGAAGCGATCCGCCGCATGACGAAGCGCCAGCCGGTTACCTGGTGGCGGGTGACGAATCCGCGGCGATGGACCACCTGATCCGGGTTGTCGTTGGCCGGGGTCCGCGAGGAGAACGAGCGTCGTGGCTCGGCCCATTCGCCGTCCGGCTCGTTGGTCGTCATGCCGGCTCCCGCAGGCCCAGGCCCTGCAGCAGTGGCTCAACCGAATTGCGCACGTCCGCGTCGGTGATGGTCATCAGCTCCTCATCGGTGAACTCGCCGGTTTCGGCGTGCTCGGAGTGGTCCAACCGGAATTCGCGTTCCTCTTCGGACTTTTCGACCACGTTGCGAACGAACCGGCCGTTGCCCGCGATATCCAGACCACGACGTTCGACTCCGGTTACATCAGGTTTGGACGTGTCGGCCAGATGCGCGAACAATGCCTCGAGATCATCGAGCGCGACTTGGTCGAACACGCTGTCGCGCTTGGCGGCCATGAAGTTCGCGATCTCGATCAGTTCGGCCGGTTTGTACGACGGGAAGTCGATGCTGCGGGTGAAGCGCGACCGCAGACCTTGGTTGGTGTCGAGGAACCGATCCAGGTCGGCGCGATACCCGGCGATGATGACCACCAGCCGATCCCGGTCGTTTTCCATGCGGGCCAGCAGGGTGTCGATGGCCACCAGGCCGAAGTCGTTCTTGGCGCCGGTGGCCACCAGCGCGTAGGCCTCGTCGAGGAACAGCACCCCGTCCAGTGCGCTGTCGATGAGCGCGTTGGTCTTGGCCTCGGTCTCCCCGATGTGCTGGCCGATCATATCGGCGCGGTGCACCTCTCTGATGTTTTCCCGCTTCAAAAGGCCGAGGCCGCAGTAGATTTTGGCGATCACCCGGGCGATGGTGGTCTTGCCGGTCCCGGGTGGCCCGGTGAAGACCAGGTGGTGGGTCCGCTGCGCGACCTCGAGCCCACGTTGCTTACGCACCAGCTCCATCGCCACCGCGCTCTTCAACCGGGCCACCTGGTCTTTGACCTTGTCCAACCCGATGAATTCATCGAGCTCGCGTTCGGCTTCGTGCAGCAGCGCGCGCTTGCGCTCTTTGGCTTCGGGGTCGACGAAATCGCCGGGACCGGGCTCGGTTTCGGGATCCCACGGGTCGGTGCGGGCGTCGATCCGGTCGGCGGTGGTGGTGACGATCCCAAAGCTGGTATCGGACAATGCATGCTGGATCTGCTCGTTCTCGGGGTTGGCCGCGTACAAATCCTGCAGGACCTCGCTGGCCGATTCCTCGTCGACGTGCGCACGCAGCACGAGCGCTTTGGCCAGCGTGCCGTCCACCGCCGCGACGGCGACGGGGCCGTCGGGCTCCTCGAGATACGACAGCGCCGGGGCGAACATGTCCAGCCGGGCCAGCGCAATGCCCAGGGTGATTTTGGCCGCGTGTGAGAAAGCCTCGTCGAGATCGGAGTCGTTGACGATCGTCGTCAGCAGCTTGACGACGTCCGACCAGCGTTCGGCGCGGTAATTGATGACGACCGCGACCCAGCGGGCCTCACGCCAGCCGGGGCGACGCTCGGTGAGCCCGCTGACTATCTCGTCGGCTTTGGCGAATTCCCCGGCCGTTGCCAGCGCCGCCGCATAGGCGAGGTGGAAATCGTCCGGGGCGGTGGCGCGGAACTGCAGGTACAGGCCGGTGTCGTAGCGAAAGCCCAAGGCTCCAGGTGCCAGCTCCACCCGACGCTGCAACACCCCCGCCGTACTGGCGGTCCGCGAAACGGCCTCGAGCACTCGGAACGACGTGTCGCCGGCGGCGGCCAGCCCGGTCCACGCGTCGCACTGGTCATGGGCCACGCGGGTGAGCGCGGTGAAGCCCGAGCGGGCGGCAGCCAGATCGGCCGGGCGCTGACGCTCGTAGACCGCGATACCGAGTGCGCGGCAACAGGTGGCGAACCGGCTGACAATGTCGCCGTCGACCCTGCCGTCTGACCGAGAATTGACCGGCTGGGCTGCAAGCACGCCCGCGTCACCGCGTTCCACGGCTGCTTCTCCCGTACGTAGTGTCCCCTAACTTAACTCGCCTGAAGTTAGCATTGCATAAGCTAACTGTCGAGATGCCCGGAGGCCGTCGGCTCACGACTCGGCTCCCCTTTCGGTGGCACTGACCAGGGTGTTCTGGGCGATCATCGGGCGCCTGCACTACGCAGCGGAATCTTACTGAAAATCATTGTCATTATCAAAAGATCGCAGCCGAGCACCGCCAACTGAATCTCCGGAAAGGTGTTCAGCTCGGGTCCCCCTCACCGAGTTCGCGCTCGTCGGGCTCCCAGGTCCCGGGCACCATGGGCACTGACGGCCCATTGCCGAACTCGTCACCGGCCAACGTGGTCAAGCCCGCCGCTTCGAGCGACGCGTCTCTTTGCGTGCCGTGCCGGCAAACCCCAGATTTCCGGCACCCCGATCCGAAGCCACGGTCGACGCGACGGGCTGCTCACCGGACGGGTCGCCCCAGTCCGGCTCGACCTCGACGTTCATGTCCATGTACTCGTCGCCGTGCCCTCGCATCCCCGCCCGCCGACGCCGGCGGGCCCTCTGCTTTTCCCGTGCTGACGCCCCCGCAGCCGCGGCCGCCGCAGCGATATCGGGCTCGCGCGCCTTTCGCTGGGCGCTGTCGCTCATCCCGGTGCCGGCCCCCATTCTCGGGCCGCCCACCAGGTAGGGGAAGGTGGCCCCGACACCGGTGGGCGGCGGTGGTGGGGCTGCGGTTGCCGGCGCCGCGGCCGGCGTGGCCGCCGGGGCGGAAGCCGGGACCGAGGAGGGGGCCGGGCCGGGTGCCGAGGCAACGCTCACGACCGGAGAGCTACTGGTCACCGGCACACTGGGCGTCTCGGGCATCGGTGCGGCCGCCACGGCCGGGGCCGCCTCAGGCTGGATCCCAGCCAGCCCGCTCAGCCCACTCAGGCCCGCGAAGCCTCCCGCAAATCCGGCCGACACGGCGAACGGAAGCGCCGTAAGTTCGGGGAAGTACTCGATGGCCTGGATCAGGTGGCCGGTCTCGTCTGCTGTCACTCCCACGAGGTCGTACCCCAGCTGGACTACCCCTTGGCCTGGGTTCTGCAAAATTAACCCGATGTCCCTCCGTATGGTTAGGGGATATTCGAGTAATCGATTTATCCACCAACTCAAGGCGTATGGGTCACCGGCGTCATTGTCGACAATGGGTAGTATCCCCTTGTCGGGTGCGCCCTTGCCACCGTAGATGGCAGCGGCCGGGTGGGCGGAGCCGCTGTTGGAATTCACGATTTGTGGTGCCGCCGTTGTCTGCGGTGTCGAAGCCACCGCCGTGGTGGAGACCGCTTCATAGGTCCCCATCGTGGTGGCCGCCTGGATCCACATCCGCACGTAGTCGGCCTCGTTGAGCGCGATCGGAATTGTGTTGATGCCGAAGAAGTTTGTCGCTATCAATACCCCGTGGATCGCATGGTTGGCGGCCAGTTCCAGCAATGTCGGCATCGCGGCCAGCGCCGCGGTGTAGGCGGTGGCCGCGGTCTCGTGCTCGGCAGCCGCCGACGCGCTATTGGCACTGGCCTGCATCAGCCACGCCAAATAGGGCACATGCGCCGCCACGTACTGCTCGGCACTCGGCCCTTCCCAGGCGCCAGCCTGCACCGCCGCCAATGTCTCGCTGAGCTCGTCGGCGACCGAGGCGTAGGTAGCACTCAGCGAGCTCCATGAGGCGGCGGCTGCCAACAAGCTGGCGGGCCCCGGACCGCCGCTCAGCAGCGCCGAATGAACCTCCGGCGGTGATGCCATCCACACCGGTGCGGTCATTGTCGGCCGCCCGGAACCGAATAGGACAGCGCTGCCGACGGAACGGATCCATAGAAAATGGCCCGCAGCGCCATACCGGGAACTCCTCGCAGGGTGAAATCAACGACCGCCTGGGCTTGTCAGGCGGCGCAAGTAGCACGCGGATAGTAGTCGGACGGGGGCCCGCGAAAGTTCCCGCGCGCGGCCAACTCATTGGAGACTCTTCCGCCAGGACCGCCTGACTGCCCCTGAGCCATACTGGAATGCCGGCAAAGCACGACGACGCTTGGGAGGTGACCATCGAGCCGTCACTGGCCTGGCTGCTTCAACCGCTTGCGGTGGAGACGTTTCTTGACGAGATCTGGACGGCGACGCACTATCACGTCGAGCGACACTGCGCCGGCTACTTCGACAGGCTCCTGCCCAGACCTTCGGCGTTCGACGAACTCTTGGAGCTCTTCCGGCGAGAGCCCTCGGCGCTGCGCCTGGTAAACCGGCAAGGGACCAAGCTGGGGCCCAACGACTACCTGCTCGTCGATGGCAGCCTAGATCTTGCCCGCGTCCGCAACGACTTTACCGATGGGTGCAGCCTGGTTTTCGATGGCGTCGAGCGCTACGCGCGCGCGATTTCTTCGTTGGCCCGATCCATCGAAGTCGAGCTGAACTTCCCGACACAGGTCAACGCTTACATCACGCCACCCCAATCAACAGGCCTCGCACCCCATTTCGACGATCACGACGTGTTGATCCTGCAGATTCAGGGGTCCAAGATCTGGCATCTGTATAACGGTGCCGACATAGCGCCCCGTGAGCTGCGGCGCGATAAGAAGGCAGTTTCTACCGACGGCCTGCCGTTCGCCACCGACTTGAGCCTGGAAGCCGGTGACGTGCTGTACCTGCCGCGCGGCCGGGTACATGCGGCCGAGACAAAATCAGAGCCGTCCATCCACTTGACCGTCGGAATCCACGCGCCCACCGCGCTCACGCTTGCCATCGGGGCGCTTCATTCGCTGAGTTTCGAAGATGACCGGCTCAACGCCCGTCTGCCGCCGCGGCATCTGGATGACGCGGACGTGCACGCGACTTTGGGGGCCCTGTTGCGTGACGCCGTCAAAACCGTCGAGGACCCCGGCGCCATCGCGGGTGGTCTCGACGCGTTGGCGGACGTCCTGGTCCGCCGCGGCCAGTGCCCGCCGGTCGGACGGATCTCGAACGCCTCCGGAATCGATGGGCAAACGCTGGTGAGGAAATACCAGCCACTCTTTTCGCGGGTGAAGGCGGGCGCCGACGGCGTTGCGCTGCAGTTTGCCACTTTGTCGATAGGCGCCGGTCCCGACCACAAGGCCGCGATGCTGTTCATCTCGAAAAGCACCGAGCCGTTTCGGGTTTGCGACCTGCCCGAGCTGACTGCGGAACAGCAGATCGAGCTGGCCCGATCGCTGATCGTCAGCGGATTCCTTGTCCGTCTGCCCGACGACTGATTCAGACCGCCGCCATTCCGATGGAGCTCGCCGACCTCGCCCGCTGGACCCCGGTCAGGCTCGACGTTTCCGGGCCCGCCCCAACGGTCTACTGGGCCGACCTCTCGGCCGAGCGCTTCGTCGAACCATTCTTCGACCAGACCGTCGCCCGCTGGGCGCGCGGCCCGCGTGCACGCCCGCTCGTCAAGACTGGGCTCGAGGCGCTCGTCGCACTCGACGGCGAGCCGTCGCTCGAGCCGGCGGGCATGATCTTTCACCTGTCGCGCTGCGGATCCACGCTCGTGTCCCGCCTCCTGGGCACGCTTCCCGGTGTCGTCGTCCTCGCCGAGCCCGCGCCGCTCAATGCGCTCCTCGGCCTTGATCCGGATCGGGTCGACGAGGCAGCGCTGGCCAAGATCGTGCGGCTTCTGGTGCGGGCGCTCGGCCGATGCCGGCACGGCGACGAACGGCAGCTGGTGCTCAAGTGCACGAGCTGGAACATCCGCCGCCGGGCGGTCCTCGCCGCAGCCTTTCCCGAAACGCCCTGGATCTGGGTCCAGCGCGACCCGGCCCGCGTCCTGGCCTCGCTCCTCGCCGAGCCGCCGGGCTGGCTCGGGCTCCAGGCCGAGCCAGCCCGGGCCGCGCGGCGTTTCGGCCTTGATCCGGCCGCAGTGCCGACCGTGACGCGTGCCGAGTTCGCGGCCCGCGCGCTCGGCGTCGATGCTGGAGGCGGCCGCGGCCGATCCGGCTCGGCGCCTCTGCGTCGACCACGCCGAACTGCCCGCCGCGGTGTGGAAGCGCGTGGCCCCCCATTTCGGGCTCGAGGCCGATCCTTCGGCGATCGACCGCATGATCGAGGAGTCCCGGTTCTACTCCAAAGATCCGACACGACGGGTTTTTACCGGCGACATGCAGCGCCACGCGATAACCGACGAGATGCGGGAGGCCGCTATGCGCTTCGCCGAGCCGGGCTATCGCGCGCTCGCGTCGCACGCATAGCGCGGCGAGGGCTCACTCACCCTTTGACCGCGCTGACCAGCGTGTTGCGGGCGACCATCGGCCCGGCTTCGGTTTCGGGGCCCGGCACCGGGCGGCCCAGCTGGTGGAGGTAATCGGCGAGCGGCGTGCCTACGGCCGTCCAGCCTCGCTGGCCGAACCACTCCGTGGCCGGCGCGTGCCTCTCGTTGTAGACCAACTGGAAGAACGGGCGCTCTTCGGTGCCTTCGGCCATCGCGGTGCGTTCTTCTTCGAGCTTGGCCTCGAACTCGTCCGGCTCAAGGGGGGCGCCGTCCTCGATGGCGACGTGGCTGCCGTGCCCGGCCAGGCCGTCGACGCCGGTGAACAGCTGCTCCTGCGCGGCGGCCGGCAAATAGATCAGCAGGCCCTCGGCGATCCACGCGGACGGCTTGGCTGCGTCAAAGCCGCTGTCCTGCAAGGCTTGTGGCCAGTCCTCTCGGAGATCGACGGCGATCTCGCGACGCTCGGCGCGCGGTTGGACGCCGTGGCCGGTGAGCACCTCACGCTTGAAATCCAGGACCTGCGGGCGATCCAGCTCGAAGATCGTCGTCGCGGCCGGCCAATCCAAGCGGTAAGCACGGGAGTCGAGTCCGGCCGCCAGGATGACCACCTGACGCACGCCCGCCTCGGCGGCCCGCCGGAAATACTCGTCGAAATACCTGGTGCGAGCGCCCTGAAAGTTCACGAAATGTTCGCCGAAGTCGGCGGTCTTGAGCGGGTGGTCGGGTTCCTTACCGTCGAGCACGTCGGCCGCGGGGCCCCCGACGGCACGGCAGAACAGCTCCGCATACGGGTCGACGGCCAGCGGGTCGGGTTTCTGAGCCTCCAGTGCTCGTGCGGTCGCCACGAATAGGGCTGTCGAACCGACACTCGTTGTGATGTCCCAGGTATCGCCTTCGCTACGCACCCAACCGACATTACCCCGACGGGCTGTGGCGGCCCGATTCATCGGGACCGTCCGGGTCCCAGGTGCCCGGCAGCATCGGCATCGTTGGGCCGCCGCCGAATTCGTCATCGGCCAGCGTGGTCAAGCCCGCCGCCTGCGCGGCCGCTTCCTTGTGTGCCGTGCCGGCGAACCCGAGATTTCCGGCGCCCTGATCGGAAGCCACCGACTCCGCACCCGGCGGAGTGCCCCAGTCCGGGTCGACTTCGACATTCATGTCCATATACTCATCGCCGTAGCCACGCTGCCGCGCCCGTCGGCGTCGCCGCGCCCGCGCCGCCTCACGGGCGCTCGCCGCCGCCGCCGCAGCCGCGACGCTACCGGCTTCCGGCGCCTTCCTTTTCGCTCTGGATGCGGCGCTGGCACTCATCCCCGAGCCCAACCCGATGACGGGGGGCACCGCGTACGGGGGGACAAAACCCACCGCACCCGCGGCCGCGGGTGGCGGCGGCGGGGCCGGAGCCGCAGGGGCCGGGGTGCTGGGCGTCGGCGCAGGTGCCGGCGCCGTCGCAGGGGTCGCGGCCGGGACGGCGATTGAGGTCAGCCCCACGGCCGGCAACGCGCTGGGCGCAGCGGCAACGGGTGCCAGAGCCAGGCAACGGCTGAGGCATGGCGGCCAGCGCGGCCAGCCCGCCAAGGCCGCCCACTGACGCGAGCGGGGCAGCCGCCACGGCGGGGATTGCGGCGTACACCGCCTGGAAAGGCGACGCCGAGAGTGTAAGCAAATTCTTCGATGTGAAGCGGAAAGTCGAACAGTTGCCAGCTGATCAGGTATTGAAAAGCCTGCTACCGGGTTTTGCACTAGGTAGGTGCCGAACTGTTGAAGATCCTCAAAGACTTCGAGGGATCGAGCGACCCACCAGATCGCTGTGGTCGGATCCGTATAGGCGTCGTAGGTGATTCCGTTCACCATGCCCAGGCTGGGATTCCAATTTATCCCGAAGTTTTGCAGGATATTGGAAACCCAGGTATCCGACGGGTAGTCGAGCAGGGGGGCGTGTACAACCGGGGCATTTCCGATACCGAAGTTCTGCAAGGCCATGCACGAACCACGGCGGGAGCGACAACGGCTGCGCCGGGTTGGTCGGATCGGAATTCAACGGGTTGGTGAGCAGGCTTTGGTAGGAACTGCTGGATCTGCTGCAGGAAGTTCTGCAGCGGGTTGGTGCTCGCCGCCGGATTGGCTGACGCGTCGGATTTGAGGATCTGCGGCGCCGGGGTGGTCTGCGGCGTCGACGCCACCGCGGCGCCGGAGACCGCTTGATAGGTCGCCATCGTGACGGCGGCCTGAACCCACATCCGCACATAGTCGGCCTCGTTGAGCGCGATCGGGATGGTGTTGATTCCAAAGAAATTGGTCGCCACCAAGACTCCGTGGATGACGTGGTTGGCGGCTAGCTCCGGCAGGGTCGGCATGGCTGCCAACGCGGCGGTGTAGGCCGCGGCCATAGTCTCATGTTGGGCTGCGGCTGTCCGCGCTGTTCGCGCTGGCCTGCGTCAGCCACGCCAGATACGGGACATGTGCGCCCACATAGGACTCCGCGCTCGGCCCCTCCCACACGCCGCCTGCCCGCGCCAACGATGCGCTGAGTTCTTGTGCTGCTGAAGCGTATTCAGCACTTAACGAGTTCCACGCCGCCGCCGCCGCCAGCAACGGACCCGGGTCCCGGGCCGCTGCTCAGCAACGCCGAGTGCACCTCCGGCGGTGAAGCCATCCAGATCGGCGCCGTCATCGTCAGCCGCCTGCGATGAGATACGACGATGCCGCCGCCGCATCACCGGCCGCATAACTGGCGCCCGACTCGCCCACCCCAATACCGGAGCGGCCCAGTTCTTCGACGCCTTGTGCCGCCACCGCCGCGTGCTCGGTGCCCGCAGCGCTGAACCCGGCCGCGCTCTGCAGCGACACCGGATCGGTCGCCAACGGCACCACCGCTGTGATCAACGGGGCGGCCCCGCCATGCGCGGCCGCCCGGCGAGCGGTCAACGTCTCGACAGCCGCACCGGCGACAGCTAGTCCTTCGGGCGCGACACGCAACGTCATAACCGACACTCCTCGGGTTGGGAGGGTTATCAGATTCCCAGAGCCTACTGAAAATGATTGTCGTTAACAACTGGCGCGATTCACGCCACAGGCTTGCCCGCCGCAGCTTGCTCCTCGATGGCGCTGCAGATGGTGGCGGGTTTGTCTTCGGTGCAGCAGTTGTCGGCTCGGCGGCGGGTGCCGACGAGGAACTGGCGCAGGCTGAGCAATTCCTCGACCGTGGCGTCGATGTCGGCGATCCGTTCGTCGAGCATGTCGCGGACGGCGGGACACGGCGGGACCCCGCCGCTGCGGATCGTGAGTACTTTGCCGATGTCGTGCAAATGCAGGCCGACGGTGCGGGCACGCCGGATGAACGTCAACAGCTCGACATCGCGCTGTTGGTAGAGCCGATAGCCCGATGGGGTTCGATCGGCAGGTGGGAGCAGGCCCTTGGCCTCATAGACTCGCACCGCTTTGCGGGTTACCCCGGCAGCGGCGGCGGCCTGCCCGATCGTCAGTCCGGATGCCGACATAAATCCCGCACCTCCTCGCATCCCAGTATTGACCTTGCCCCTGGGTCCAGGTTCTAGCGTTGGAACGACCCGATCGACACATCAGTGAAGGAGGCGAAGAATTATGTTGTCCCGTGAAGGCGAGGTCTACCGCTGCCCCGACACCAACTGCGGGTGCGAACTGACGGTGACCAAGCCACCGCTACCCACCTGCCCTGGCCCAGAGGCGCTGACCTGCTGCGGGCAGACCATGGTGAAGACGACCGACTGAACCTCGGTATCGGCGGCACACGGGCATCTCATGCTGGCAGTCAACGAGATTGAGAAACAGCGAGTCGTCGCGCCCCCAACACGTGGAAGATTCCCGAGAGAGCCACCTTTTTGATATTAGGCGCGGTGCAGTGTTGACCAGGTATGCCATGGCGTCGCTCGCGCCGAGCAGCAGCCGGTACGCCGTGAGTGCCTACCGCCCCTGGCGTGTGCGTCTGCATCCACTGAGTCAAACTGACCCTGGCGGCGCACCCCATTAGACCAACGGGCGCCCCGTCCTGATCCGGCGATCGACATCGGCCAGCAGGACGTTGAACGGGAACCTCCGGACAAAGCGCGGCATCATGCGGTTGACCGTGCGCAACACCCTCATCAGCCTGTCGAAGCGCCGTTGTTTGGCGGCGTCCCACGGCAACCGCATCTCGTCGCGAAACCGCTGTGGCAGAAAGCCCGCGGTGATCAGCAACGCGAAGCTGTCCGACAGCCGCTGCAATGGGCGAGGCAGCGCCACTCCGCGCACGCGGCCGGCGGCGATGGGATGCAGGTAGCCCCGGACCGCGTCGTCGATGTGCACCTTGGCCAGCGACTCTTGCCAGTACCGGTCGAAGGCCGCCCGGTCCGCCGGCCACATCTCCTCGGGCACCTGCAACGTGGTGGCCAGCGCCATCCCGTCGCGGTAATGGCGATCGGCGTCCTCGCCGTCGAGTTCGCCGATGAAGATGCGGTAGATGTCGACGGCGCCCTTGTACAGGCAAGCCCCCACCCACAGCTGCAAGTCGACGTCGAACGCGTTGTACTGCACCGGGCTGTCGGGGGTGGAGTAAACCTGCGCATGCGCCCGGTTCACCGCCTGGCGGAAGGCCGCCTTCTGGGCATCACTGCCGCCGGTCGCCACCGCGAGGTAGGTAAAGGTGGTGCGCGCCCGTTTGATCGGATGCAGGTCCACCCGGCCGCTTTCGACGCGGCTCTCCATCACGCCGTAGCCGACGCCGGGCCGCGCCAACTGCATGATCACGTTCGCCGGGCCGGCCAATAACGCCACGCCCATCAAGCCCTCGTCGATGCCCAAGGCGCGCCCGCGTCGGGCACGCCTGGCGCGAGCGCCGTCGGCGACGGCGCGCTCCACATGCCGAATCGGCTGGTGAGCCGCCTCGTGAATCGCCATGGTAGGTCCTCTCCGTGGCGCCCGCCCGCTAATTGTGCGAACCTCTGTTTCCAGAATTATTGTCGGTTTATTGCACTCGTGTCAAGATAGTGTCCATGTCTCCCAGTCAACGGCCCTACCGGGGCATCGAGGCCGCCGAGCGGCTGGCCTCGCGCCGCCGGCGGCTGCTGCAGGCCGGCCTGGACCTGCTAGGGGCCGACCAGCGTGACATTCCCGAGCTGACCGTGCGCGGGATCTGCGGCCGGGCCGGCCTGGCTGCCCGCTATTTCTACGAAAGCTTCGCCGAAAAGGACGAATTCGTCAGCGGCGTTTTCGACTGGGTGATCGCCGAGCTGGCCGCCACCACCCAGGCCGCCGTGGCGGCGGTGCCGGCGCGCGAGCAGAGCCGCGCGGGCATGGCAAACATCGTGCGGACCATCGCCGACGACGCCCGCATCGGACGCCTGCTGTTCAGCACGCAACTGGCCAACGCCGTGGTGGTACGCAAGCGCGCCGAATCCACCGCCCTATTCGCGATGCTGTCGGGCCAGTATGCGGGCGACGCGCTGCGCATGCCTGCAAACGACCGGATCAAGGCCGGGGCGCACTTCGCGGTCGGCGGCGTCGGGCAGACCATCAGCGCCTGGCTGGCCGGCGACGTCCGACTCGAGCCGGACCAGCTCGTCACTCAGCTGGCCATGCTGCTCGACCAGCTGACCGACCCAAACCTGTACGGGCTCAAAGAAACAGCGGCAGGTGCCATAGCTGCACCCCGGGATCCAGCAGCCACAAACGCATCATCGTGAGCCGTAAGATGCGCAGTGCGCCGCGGATCATGAAGATCGCCACTGGCACCTCGATCAGCAGCGCCGTGACCATCGACAGCCACACGTCATCGGGTCCGGCGGTCATCAGGTCGAACCACGCGTCGCAGATCAGCAGAACCCCCGAGGTGAAGGCCGCCAACAGCAGCACCTGACGACGCAGGTACCCGAACACCGCCGTCGCCAACATGAACGCGACCAGCAGAACGTCGAAGCCGATCCAGGTGGCGGGCCAGTTGCGGGCGACGTAGTTAGGCGGCAGCGTCAGGGACAGGTAGACGAGCCACGGAATCATCGCGATCGAGCCAGCGGTCATCAGACTCAACCGGACGCGCCGTATCCGGCCGAGTAGCACCGGGTCGATCACGTCGCTCAGGGGTCGCTCCAACCGCTTAATCAGGTCGCGCCGCTGCTCGGGCGTCAGCGCCGCGATCTGAGCGTCGGTCAAAATGCCGTCGGTCATCATGGACACCCCCCACCGGATTGCCGATTAGCGTACGGCCGCCACCGGGGGTCGCCGGTCGGCTGCCGTCTTGGGAATGGCCTGGGTGTCGCTGGTGTCGAATTCCTTTACCCAACAGGCGAATTCCAGCGTGATGCCGTCGGGGTCCTGGAAGTAGAACGAGCGCACGTAAACCCCGGGATGCACCGTCGCGGACACCTGCATCTCGCTCTCATCGTGGTTGAGCACCGGGCCAACCCGGACGCCCTTTTCCTTCAGCCGCTGCCGGTAGGCGTCGAACTTCTCGGCCGGCACGTGGAATGCCAGATGGTTCATGGTGCTCACCGCGCTGGTGATGTCCCCGATGCCCGGTATGGCGCCCGGCGACGAGATGCCCGGGACTCGATCGGCGGCTTCGGCGAACCAGAAGAACGCGACGCAGTCGCCGTTGCCGGCGTCGAAGAAGAAGTGCTGCCCCTGGCCGCCGGGCAGGTCCAGCGATTTGATCAGCGGCATGCCGAGGATGTTGGTGTAGAAGTCGACGGTGCGCGCCATGTCCGAACACACCAGCGCGACATGGTTGATCCCGCCGAGCTCGAATTCCGGGTTGGTGTTGTGCGGCTTGATCATCTTGCGGCTCCTCATCGGTCCGCGGGGGTGGGGATCCTGGCCAAGATCCAAATCCGAATCTAACATCCAGCTCAGCGGAGGCGGCGGAGTCGACGACGCGGCGTACATTCAGACGCTGGCCAACATCTATCACCGAACCACCTACGCCCCCGAAGGGAAGCCGAATTGACCCGTCGTACCGGCGCCGCAGGGATTGCCCGCGAGTTCGTCGGATTGCCGTCGCCGACGGCCGGGCGTGCCGGGGCCGGCGGGCATCCCTGCCAAGGGCTGTACCACCGGGGGGTGGGACGCAAGCCGAAAGTGGCGATGATCGCCACGCACTACCAGATCGACTTCTCCGAGCACTATCTCGCCGACTACATGGCCACCCGTGGCATCGGATTTCTCGGCTGGAACACCAGGTTCCGTGGCTTCGAAAGCAACTTTGTGCTCGACCACGCGCTGGTCGACATCGGTGTCGGGGTTCGTTGGCTGCGCGAGGACCAGGGAGTGGACACCGTTGTGTTGCTGGGTAATTCGGGTGGAGGCTCATTGATGGCCGCCTACCAGGCGCGGACCGGCGACCCGAATATTCCCGCCGCCGACGGCTACGTCGCCTCCGCCGCCCATCCCGGGCGTCCGGACGTGCTGACCTCCTGGATGGACGCCGCGGTCGTCGACGAAAACGATCCAGTGGCAACCGATCCCGACCTCGACCTGTTCAACGAGAGCAACGGCCCGCCGTACTCACCGGAGTTCGTCACCCGCTACCGCGGCGCGCAGATCGCCCGCAACCATGCCATTACCGACTGGGCCCAGACGGAGCTCAAACGTGTTCGCGCCGCGGGTTTTTCGGATCGTCCGTTCAGCGTGATGCGAACGTGGGCGGATCCCCGCATGGTCGATCCGAACATCGAGCCCACCAAGCGTCAGCCGAACATGTGTTATGCGGGCGTCCCGGCCAAGGCGAACCGCTCCGCGTACGGCATAGCCGCGGCCTGCACCCTGCGCAACTGGCTGGGCATGTGGAGTCTGCGGGAGGCGAAAACCCGGGCCGAGCCGCACCTGGCTTGCATCACCTGCCCGGCCCTGGTGATAAACGCCGAGGCCGACACGGGCGTCTTCCCGTCCGACGCCCGGCGCATCTATGACGCGCTCGCCAGCACCGACAAAGCGCAGGTGTCGATCGACAGCGACCACTACTTCACCACCCCGGGCGCGCGTACCGAGCAGGCCGATACCATCGCCGGGTGGATCACCAAGCGGTGGCGCTGAGGGTTCTCGCCCACTTCGTTCCCGGTAGCAGGGTGCTCGATTTCGTTGCACCAGAATCGGATTGGCTTGACGTCCGATGGTGCGCCGAAGACGACGACGCGGGCTTTTACCGGGAGCTGCCGGACGCGGACGTGATTTGGCACGTGCTTCGGCCGCTGTCGGGCGCCGACCTGCGGCGCGGGGTCCGGCTGCGGCTGGTGCACAAACTCGGCGCGGGGGTGAACACCATCGACGTGGACACCGCGACGGATCGGGGCATCGCGGTCGCCAACATGCCCGGCGCCAACGCGCCGTCGGTGGCCGAGGGCACGGTGCTGCTGATGCTGGCCGCGCTGCGTCGGCTACCGGCGCTGGACCGTGCGGTCCGCCAAGGGGGCGGCTGGCCGGCGGATCCGGAACTGGGCGAGACGGTGCGTGACATCGGGGGCTGCACCGTCGGGTTGGTCGGCTACGGCAACATCGCCAAAGGCGTCGGTGAAATCGTCGCCGCAATGGGGGCGACCGTCCTGCACACCAGCACCCGCGACGACGGGCGGCCCGGCTGGCGGCGGCTTCCCGAATTGCTGTCCGCCAGCGACATCGTCTCCCTGCACCTGCCACTCACGGCGCAGACCCACCACCTGCTGGGCCACGACGCCCTGGCGCGGATGAAGCCGAATGCGGTGCTGGTCAACACGTCACGTGGCGCCGTCGTCGACGAAGACGCGCTCGTCGACGCGCTGCGCGGCGGGCGGCTGGCCGCGGCGGGGCTGGACGTTTTCGAAGTCGAGCCGGTGGCGCCCGGCAACCCGCTACTCGGCCTGGACAACGTGGTGCTGACACCGCACGTCACCTGGTACACCGCCGACACCATGCGGCGGTATCTCACCGAGGCCGTTGCCAACTGCCGCCGGCTGCGCGACGGGCGACCGCTGGCCAATGTGGTCAACCAACCGACCGGTTGTTAGCTTGGAAGGTGCTTGGCCGAAACGAAAGCCATGGGAAGGCGACCAATGCCGATCGCAATAACTCCTGAGCATCACGACCTGGCCGACTCGGTGCGATCCCTGGTGGCGCGGGTGGCGCCGTCCGAGGTGCTGCACGCGGCCATGGAGAACCCGGTCGAAAACCCCCCGCCGTACTGGCAGGCGGCGGCCGAGCAGGGCCTGCAGGGTGTGCACCTGGCCGAATCCGTCGGCGGGCAAGGGTTCGGCATCCTCGAGTTGGCCATCGTGCTGGCCGAGTTCGGCTACGGGGCGGTGCCCGGGCCCTTTGTGCCCTCGGCGATCGCCAGCGCGCTGATCTCCGCGCACGACGCGCAAGCGAAGGTGCTCTTCGAGCTGGCTTCCGGCGCGGCCATCGCCGCGTACGCCCTGGATTCCGGCCTGACCGCCACCAGGCAGGGCCCAAACGATAAAACGCTGGTGATCCGCGGCGAAGTCCGCGCGGTCCCCGCGGCGGCGCAGGCGTCCGTGCTGGTGCTTCCGGTCGCGATCGACAGCGGCGAGGAATGGGTGGTGCTGCGCGCCGAGCAGCTCGAGATCGAGCCGGTGAAAAGCCTTGACCCGCTGCGCCCCATCGCGCATGTGCGGGCCAACGCGGTCGAGGTCGGCGACGAGGCGGCGCTGAGCAACCTGACCATGACGACCGCGTACGCGCTGATGTCCACGCTGTTGTCGGCCGAGGCCATCGGCGTGGCGCGCTGGGCGACCGACACGGCGTCGCAGTACGCCAAGATCCGGGAGCAGTTCGGCAGGCCGATCGGCCAGTTCCAGGCCATCAAGCACAAGTGCGCGGAGATGATCGCCGACACCGAGCGGGCCACCGCGGCGGTGTGGGATGCGGCGCGCGCGATTGACGAAGCCCGCCAAAACGATTGGGACATAGTCGGTTCCGGAGTCGAATTCGCCGCGGCCGTGGCCGCGACGCTGGCGCCGACGGCCGCCCAACGGTGCACGCAGGATTGCATTCAGGTGCACGGCGGAATCGGGTTCACGTGGGAGCACGACACGAACGTTTACTACCGCCGGGCGCTGATGCTGGCCGCCTGCTTCGGCCGCAGCTCGGAGTACCCGCAGAAGGTGGTGGACACCGCGACCAGCTCGGGGATGCGCGCGGTGGACATCGACCTCGACCCCGACACCGAAAAGCTGAGGGCCGAGATCCGGGCCGAGGTCGCCGCGCTCAAGGCGATGGAACGCGAGCCGCGCCGGGTCGCGATCGCCGAGGCCGGCTGGGTGCTGCCGTACCTGCCCAAGCCGTGGGGCCGGGCCGCCAGTCCGGTGGAGCAGATCATCATCGCCCAGGAGTTCACCGCCGGACGGGTCAAGCGGCCGCAGGTCGGCATCGCGGCGTGGATCATCCCGTCGATCGTCGCGTTCGGGACCGAGGAACAAAAGCAACGCTTCCTGCCGCCGACCTTCCGCGGTGAGATGATCTGGTGCCAGCTGTTCTCGGAACCGGGCGCCGGCTCGGACCTGGCCGGGCTGACCACCAAAGCGACCAGGGCCGAGGGCGGCTGGCGCATCACCGGGCAGAAGATCTGGACCACCGCCGCGCAGTACTCGCAATGGGGCGCGCTACTGGCGAGAACCGACCCAAGCGCCCCGAAACACAACGGCATCACCTACTTCCTGCTGGACATGAAGAGCGAGGGCGTCACGGTCACGCCGCTGCGCGAGCTCACGGGCAACGCGATGTTCAACACCGTGTACATCGACGACGTGTTTGTGCCCGACGAGTGCGTGCTCGGCGAGGTCAACCGGGGGTGGGAGGTCAGCCGCAACACCCTGACGGCCGAGCGGGTATCGATAGGCAGCACCGACGCCAATTTCCTGGCGACCCTTCCCGAGTTCGTCGAGTTCGTCCGTGACGGGCAGTTCGACCAGGTCGCACAACACCGGGCCGGGCAGCTGATCGCCGAGGGTCATGCCGCCAAGGTGCTGAACCTGCGCTCGACGCTGCTGACGCTGGCCGGCGGCGACGCGATGCCGTCGGCGGCGATCTCCAAGCTGTTGTCGATGCGCACCGGCCAGGGCTATGCCGAATTCGCGGTGTCCTCCTTCGGCACCGACGCCGCCATCGGCGACCCGAACGACGTAGTGGGCAAGTGGGGCGAGAACCTGCTGGCGAGCCGGGCCACCACCATCTACGGCGGTACGTCGGAGGTCCAACTCAACATCATCGCCGAGCGGCTGCTGGGCCTGCCCCGCGACCCGTAAACGAATCCATGCCGACCTGAGGCCGGTCTCAGGTCGGCATGGATGCTTTGTTGGGCGTTACCGCCTTAGCGGCGGCGCTATCTCACCACCACCAGTTCCACCAGTGCCGATGGCCCAAGCCCCAGCCAGGGCCCCAGCCGCCATTGCCCCAGCCACCGGGTCCGCCCCAGCCGCCGCGGCCGCCCCAGCCGCCGTGGCCCCAGCCACCACGGCCCCAGTCACCGCCATGGCCGCCCCAGCCGCCGCCTCGGCCGCCCCAGCCGCCACCGTGGCCGCCCCAGCCGCCGGGTCCTCCGTGGCCGCCCCAGCCGCCGGGCCCACCGTGGCCGCCGCCGCCCCAGCCGCCGCCGCCATGACCCCCGCCGCCACCGCCACCGCCACCGCCCGGCCTGAGCGGGAGGTCAGGCGCGCCATGGGGGCCGGCCATGTCGAAGGTGGTGCCTGGGGCCGGCGGCGGAGCGGCCTGCGCGACAGGGGTACCACCAAACAGCATCGCTCCGGTCACCACGCCGGCGCCCACGGCACCGAGCGCTGCGTTGCGGACCGAACTTAGGGAAGTCAACATTTGTGAGCTCCTTTCACGATGTTGAACAGTTCCACGCTTAAAGACTCAACGACGTTAATGCGTTGCACTCACGCTATCTAATTCAGATGGATCAACACAAGCACAGCTACCCATTATTCCCGCGATATAAACCTGGACGGAATTGCCGGTATCCGCCCAATCTTTTGATTTCACATATTACGGACCTACTGGTGTCAGTATTTGCTGAACCGATATCTCCCCAGGTAAAATGGCATATACTGAAATACAGATCTCCGTAGTCACGGATATTCGCATGTAATGAATTACTTTCTATTCGTTGGCGTAGGTCGGCAAACGGTAGGCCTTCATAGCCTGTTCAGCAAATTGCTGATACAGTGGCCATAACGCTAGTCAGACGGACAAAAGCCCTCGTAGCGGCTTTGAGCGGGCGCCTCCCACGCCCAACGGGCGTCAGCTTCAAAACGCGACGCAACCCAGCGCCGACGGCGCGCCGCGAGTGCTCAACGGTGATATCAATGGGATGGTGCTCAACGACGCGCATACTGAGAAGCGGATCTACTGATTTGCACCCCAGGAAGGCCGCCGCGATGAGCATCACACCCGGTCACAACGACTCCGGTCCCAAGCGGTTCGCCCACTACGCCGGATCGCCGCCCCGACCCGGGCAGACGGGGCCGACCCAGCGCCTCACCCCGTTCGGGCAACCGCCCGCTCAGCCGGCGAGTGACCGACGAACGCGACGGACCGTCGACCTGCCGCTCGCCACACACCGCGCGCTCGACGTCTGGCAGCGCGAGGCCGCCGACCGCCTAGGAGTCGCCCGCGTGACCGGACAAGAGGTTCTCACCGCACTCATCGACCAGCTTCTGGCCGACCCCAAACTCACCGCTCAGGTCACCCGCGCCATTCAAGCCCGCAAGTGAACCGGCAGGTCAGTCGACCTCCATCTCGCGCAGCTCGCGCTTGAGGATCTTGCCGGTGGGGTTGCGCGGCAACTCCTTGATGAAGATCACTTCCCGGGGCACCTTGTAGCGGGCCAGGTTGTCGCGCACGTAGTGCTTGATGGTGTCCTCGTCGACGCTGGCGTCCTCTTTCTTGACCACGAAGGCGCGCAGACGGTGGCCCCACTCCTTGTCCTCCACACCAATCGCGGTGGCCTCCACGACCTCGGGATGCCCGCTGATCAAGTCTTCTACTTCGGCGGGGAAGACGTTCTCGCCACCGGAGACGATCATCTCGTCGTCGCGACCGCTGACGTACAGCAAGCCGTGCTCGTCGAAGTAACCGACGTCGCCCGACGACAACAGCCCGTCGATGATCTGCTTGTTGCCGCCGCCGGTGTAGCCCTCGAAGGGGAACGCATTGCCAACGAAGATCCGGCCGACCTCGCCCTGCGGCAGCTCGTTGCCGTTTTCGTCCAGGATCCTGACCTTGACGCCCTTGACCACCGGCCCGACCGTCGCCGCATTGCGTTCCAGGTCCTTGGGCCCCGCGATGGTGGCGAACGCGATCTCGGTCGAGCCATACATGTTGTAGATGACCGGACCGAGGTCTTTGAGCGTGCGGCTGGCCAGCTCGGCGCCCAGTTGCGATCCGGATACGAACACGATCTTCAGGCTGGACAGGTCGGGCTTCTTGTCCATCTTTTCGAGTGCGTCGAGGATCCGCGACAGCATCACCGGCACCACGACCATGGCGGTCACCTGGTGCTTCTCGATGTCTTCCAGTACCAGCGGCGGCTTGAATTTCCTGCGCAGCACCAAGGTTGAGCCCAGGAACATCGCCATGGTGCCATGCAGATAACCCAATGCGTGGAACATCGGGGCAGGCAGCGAGGTCACCTCGTCGGCCTTGAACGGAACGTGCGACAGGATGCCACCGACCGGTGCCAGCGTCGGCGGGGTGCTCCGGTTTGCGCCCTTGGGTGTGCCGGTGGTCCCGCTGGTCAGGATGATGATCGACGCGTGCCTGGTCGCCTTGGGCGCGGGTTCCTTACTGCTGCGCTCGATCAGGTCGGCGAGGGTCTCGTCCTCGCTGCCTGACGGCTCGTCGCTGTCCGGGTTGGTCCCAAGCGCCCGCAGCTTGCCCAGCTGCGGCTCGGCTTTGCTGACGGCCTTGCTGTATTCGTCGTCGTAGATGATGAGCTTGGCGCCCTCGCGTTCCGACACCTCTTTGATCTGCGGCCCGGAGAACTCGCTGTTAAGCAGGATGATGCGGGCGCCCACCCGGGCGACACCGTAGTTGGCGACCAGGAACCAGCGGTGGTTGCGGGCCAGGATGGCGACGCCGTCGCCGCCCTTGATACCCATCTCGATCAGCCCGTTGGCCAGCGCGTGGGCGGCTTCGTCAAGCTCCTTGTAGGTGAATTCGCCGTCTTCGTCAATGCACGCCGCGCGGTCTGGATGGCGTCGGGCGTTGAGCGACGGAAGCATGCCGAACTCGCCCCACTTGTAGATGTCGGTGGCCATCGCGGCGTAGTTCTGCGGCGGCTCCAGCCGGAATGCACCCGCTTCGATGATCTTGCGCACGTAGTGCAGTTCGGCCGAGCCGCGTTCGAGGTATTGCTGAACTTTGCTTACAGCCTGGCCGGGCAGGTCAATCAGGTTAGGCATGACTTCACCATATGTGACGTTCGTCGCAGTGCGGCCAGAAGGTTCAGCCGATTTACCATGAACCCCATGGCCGGCCCGGTGTCACTGGAGGTGGCCGGACACGAGGTCACCATCACCCATCCGGACAAGGTGGTGTTCGAACGCCACGGCCGGGCGGGCCCGCGCACCAAGCTCGATCTCGTCCGCTACTACCTGTCCGTCGCCGACGGGGCGCTGCGCGGTGCGGCCGGTCGGCCGATGATCCTCAAGCGCTTCGTCAAGGGCATCTCGGAAGAAGCCGTGTTCCAGAAGCGGGCACCCAGCAAACGGCCGGACTGGGTCGACGTCGCCGAATTGCATTACGCGCGGGGCACTTCCGCCGCGGAAGCCGTCATCCATGACGCCGCCGGCCTGGCGTGGGTGATCAACCTGGGGTGCGTCGACCTCAACCCGCACCCAGTGCTCGCCGGCGACCTCGACCACCCCGACGAACTGCGGGTCGACTTGGACCCGATGCCCGGGGTTACGTGGCGGCGGATCGTCGACGTCGCGTTGGTGGCCCGCGAGGTGCTGGAGGACTACGGACTCGTCGCGTGGCCGAAGACGTCCGGCTCCCGGGGTTTTCACATCTATGCCCGGATCGCCCCGCGCTGGGAGTTCCGTCAGGTGCGGCTGGCCGCCCAGACCGTTGCCCGCGAGGTCGAGCGGCGGGTGCCCGACGCGGCAACCAGCCGCTGGTGGAAGGAAGAGCGCGAAGGGGTGTTCGTCGACTTCAACCAGAACGCCAAGGACCGCACCGTCGCGTCGGCCTATTCCGTGCGGGCCACTCCCGACGCCCGGGTGTCGACGCCGCTGCGTTGGGACGAGGTCGCCGACTGCAAGCCCGAGGCGTTCACCATGGACACCGTGCCCGGCCGGTTCGCCGAAATGGGTGATCCGTGGGCGGGGATGGACGACGCGGTTGGCGAGCTTGATCGGCTGCTCATGCTGGCCGAAGAGATGGGCCCCGCGGAGCGCGCGCCGAAGGGGTCCGGCAAGAGTACCGATGGCCGCCGCAGCTCAACCAAGCCGCTCATCGAGGTCGCCCGCACCAAGACCAGGGACGAGGCGATGGCCGCGCTGGACACCTGGCGTGACCGCCATCCCGCCGCGGCCGGCCTATTGCAGCCGGCCGATGTCCTGGTCGACGGTATGCGCGGGCCGAGTTCGATCTGGTACCGCATTCGGATCAACCTGCAGCACGTGCCGGTCGACCAGCGCCCGCCGCAGGAGGAGCTGATCGCCGACTACAGCCCCTGGGCGAGATACGGGAACCGCTAAAGGCCCGGCTGCCCCATCCGGGTTTCCTTGCGCAGGTAGAAGTACCACGTGACGACCAGCAAGGCGATGAAGAACGCGACGTAAAACCGCAGCGCGGGCTCGATGCTGCCGAAGTGCGACTTCGACCAGGCGTAGGCCAGCGGCACGATGAACCCGCCGAAGGCGCCGATCGACGAGATGACGCCCAGCGCGCCCGCGGCCTGGCGGCGCATGTGCACCATGGTGTCCGGGTCGCCGCCGGCGCGCTCCCCCTTGATCTTGAAGATCCGCGCGATCATCCGGTAGGTCGAGCCGTTGCCGATGCCGGTGGCGACGAACAAGAGCATGAAGCTGGCGAAAAACACCGGCAGGTTTTTGGCGTCGACGGACCACAGCGCCGCCGCCGCGCCGGCGGCAAGCATGACGAAGCTGACGGCGGTGATGCGCGCCCCGCCGACCCGGTCGGCCAGCCGGCCGCCCACCGGACGGATGATCGAGCCGATGCCCGCACCCAGGAAGGCCCAGGTCAAAGCGATGTCGCCGCGCCCGAACACGGTCTTGAGCAGGGTCGGAAACGCCGCCGAGTAGCCGATGAAAGACCCGAAGGTTCCGATGTACAGCAGCGACATGACCCAGGTGTCGGGATGCCGCAGCGATTGCAAAACCGGCTTCACATCCGCCTTGGCCTCGGTCAGGTTGTTCATGAACAGGAACGCGCACACCGCGGCCACGACGGCCAACGGCACGTAGAACAGCCCGGCCCGCGACAGCGCCACCCCGCCGCCGAGGATCACGATGGGCGGAATGATCTTCTGCACGACCGCGACACCGAGGTTGCCCCCGGCCGCGTTGAGGCCCAGCGCCCAGCCCTTGTCCTTCTCCGGGTAGAAGAACGAGATGTTGGCCATCGACGACGCGAAGTTGCCGCCACCGAAGCCCGCGGTCGCGGCGATGGCCACCAGGACCGCGAACGGGAGGTGGGGATGGCTCACCGCCCAGGCCAGCAGCAGGCACGGGATCAGCAGCAGCGACGCCGAGACGATCGTCCAGTTGCGGCCGCCGAAGACGGGGACCGCGAACGTGTACGGCAGCCTCAGGAACGCGCCGACACCGCTGGGGATGGCGACCAGGCACAGGGCCTGGCTCGCGGAAAGCGCCCAGCCGGACGCGGCGGCGTGCCCGGGGTGTCCGGGCGCACCGACCGAAGTCATTTGGACGACCACGATGCTCCACAGCATCCACACGCTGAACCCGATGTGCTCGGCGAAGATGGAGAAAATCAGGTTGCGACGGGCGATGGCCCTGCCAGTGGTCTCCCAGAACGCGGGGTCCTCGGGCCGCCAATCGTCGATCCAGTGCCGTCCCCGGTGACGCGCGCGCGCCGGCGCGGGCGTAAAGACTTCAGTGGTAGTCGTAGTCACGCCCCGACGCTAAAGACGCACTGTTACCGGTCTGGGTGGACGCAGTTACGCCGGCAATACGTGGATCTCGCAGTGGGCCCGGGGGCCCTGTAAGAACTTTTCCGCCCCTTGATGCGGGAGAATCAGCTCATGCAGGTGACTGACCGGCCCCTGGGCCTGCGGGAACGCAAGAAGATCAAGACCCGCCAGGCCATCAGGCGCGAGGCGTTCCGCCTATTCGACACGAACGGCTACGCCGCCACCACCGTCGAACAGATCGCCGAGGCCGCTGAGGTCTCACCGAGCACCTTTTTCCGGTACTTCCCGTCCAAGGAGTCGCTGCTGCTCGCCGACGACCTGGACCCGCTGGTGTTGGAAGCCTTCAAGGCGCAGCCGCCCGACCTTTCGCCGAGCCAAGCCATCCGCCGGGCCTATGCAGCGACCATGGCCGGCCTGTCGCCCGAGCAGTTGGAGTTCGAAAACACCCGGCAGCGGCTGATCTTTTCGATACCCGAACTCAAGGCCGCCCTCTACGACGAGTACTACCGCACCGTCAACGTCATGGCCGAGGCGATCGGCCACCGAATCGGCCGTCCCGCAGGGGACTTCGAAGTTCGGGTGTTTGTCGGCGCGATGGTCGGCGCCATGATGGCGGCCTATGACAGCGCGCCCAAAACGGCCGACACGATCTATCGGGCGCTGGACTTTCTGGAAGCCGGCATGCCGCTGGGCTGAGGGGCCCAACCGCGCGCCGACCCAGGTGGGGGCGAAGAACGCGATAATCTCACGCGATGGGGCAGAGTCGACGAGGATTCTTGCAGCTCGCAGGGGCTGCAGGGGTGGTCGCGGTCGCCGGAGCGTCGCAGGGCTGCTCGTCACGCAAATCGTCACCGGCCGCCCCCAGCGGCTCCGTGACAATCAGCCACCTTTTCGGCCAGACCGTCATCAAGGAGCCACCCAAGCGGGTGGTCAGTGCCGGCTACACCGAGCAAGACGACCTGCTCGCGGTCGGCGTCGTGCCGATCGCCGTGACCAACTGGTTCGGCGGCCAGCCGTTCGCGGTGTGGCCCTGGGCCCAGCCCAAGCTGGGTGGGGCGCAGCCGGTGGTGTTGAACCTGGACAACGGAATTCCGGTCGACCAGATCGCCGGGCTCAAGCCCGACCTGATCGTGGCCGTCAATGCCGGCGTGGACGCCGATACGTATCAGAAGCTTTCGGCAATCGCCCCGACCGTCCCGCAGTCGGACGGCGACGCGTTCTTCGAGCCGTGGAAGGACCAGGCCACCGCCGTGGGTGAGGCGGTCTTCCAGGCCGACCAGATGAAGTCACTGATCGGCGCCGTCGACCAGGCGTTCGCCGCCGTCGGCCAAAAGAATCCGCACTGGACGGGCAAGAAGGCCTTGCTGATGCAGGGCACATTCTGGCAGGGCACCGTGACAGCGACCCTGGGCGGCTGGCGGACCGACTTTTTGACCGAGATGGGTCTCGTCATCGCCGACAGCATCAAACCCCTCGGCAGCGATCACCGCGCCGTCATCCCGCGCGACCAGATCAAAGCGGTGCTTGATTCCGCCGACGTGGTGATCTGGACGACCGAGAGCCCCGACGACCAGACGGCGTTACTGGCCGACCCCGAGGTGGCGGCTTCGCAAGCAACCGCCCAGAACCGCCACATCTTCACCACCAAGGACCAGGCCGGCGCGATCGCCTTCGCCTCGCCGCTGAGCTACCCGTTGGTCGCCGATCAGCTGCCCCCGCTGATCGCCAAAGTCCTGGGCTGAATCCCGTCGACGCCCCGCCTGTTTGAGCGTTCGCTAAGGCAGCTCTGGCAGTGCTCGAAAATCCTGGGGCATCCCCTCCCGCCTGCGCCGATTCCAAGTTACCGTCGAGTAATGAGCGTGACGGACCTAACTAGCAGCCGGTCCAAGGATCTGTCGACCGAGCCGGCCGGCAACACCGTTTTGGACTACGGCGACCAAGCGCTGATGCTCCAATGCGGCAGCACCGCCGAGGTATTGGCGTGGGTGGCCGCGTTACGCGATGCCGCGTTGCCCGGCGTGGTCGACATCGTCCCCGCCGCCCGCACGGTGCTGGTCAAGCTCGACAACCCCCGCTTCCAGGGAGTCGCCCGCCGGCGGTTACACAAGATGCGGGTCACCGCCGCTGCCGAGGCCCCGGCGGCTCGCGGCGCCGACGTGGTGATCGATGTCGTCTACGACGGTCCGGACCTCGCCGAGGTCGCTGCCCACACCGGGCTGACGACCGCCGAGGTGATCAACGCCCACACCTCCACCATGTGGCGGGTCGGGTTCAGCGGGTTCGCGCCGGGTTTCGCGTATCTGGTCGACGGCGACGCCCGACTGCGAGTGCCGCGCCGATCGGAGCCCAGGACCTCGGTGCCGGCCGGCTCCGTCGCGCTCGCCGGCGAATTCAGCGCGATATATCCACGTCAATCGCCCGGCGGCTGGCAACTCATCGGCCACACCGACGCGGTCCTGTGGGATCTCGCGCGGCCCGATCCGGCATTGCTGACGCAGGGCATGTGGGTTCAGTTCCGGGCCGGGTGACCAAGGAGGTAGCCGTGGCACAGCCTGAAATCAACCTGGAAATTCTGCACACCGGACCGTTCGCCGTCCTTCAGGACCTCGGCCGGCCGGGACTTTCCCACCTCGGCGTCAGCCGAGGTGGGGCCGCCGACCGCCGCGCGCACAAGCTGGCCAACCGGCTGGTCGCCAATCCCGACGACCGCGCCACCGTCGAAGTGACGTTCGGCGGCTTCTCGGCCCGGGTCCGCGGCGGCGACGTCGATATCGCGGTGACGGGCGCCGACACCGACCCGACCGTGAACGGAATCGAGTTCGGCACCAACAGCATTCACCATGTCCGCGACGGCCAGGTGATCTCTCTGGGCACCCCGCGCGCCGGGCTGCGCTCGTACCTGGCGGTGCGCGGCGGCATCTGTGTGGAGCCGGTGCTGGGCTCGCGCAGCTACGACGTGATGTCGGCGCTCGGCCCGTCGCCGCTGCAGACCGGAGACCGGCTACCCGTCGGGCAGCACACCGACGAGTACCCCGAACTCGACCAGGCCCCGGTGGCCGCCATCGCGGAGCATCTGGTGGAACTCCGGGTGGTGCCGGGGCCCCACGACGACTGGTTGGTCAACCCCGACGCCTTGGTGCACACGATTTGGATGGCCTCCAACCGCAGCGACCGGGTCGGAATGCGATTGGAGGGCCGGCCGCTGCAGCACCGCTACCCGGACCGGCAGCTGCCGAGCGAGGGTGCCACCCGCGGCGCGATCCAGGTGCCGCCCAACGGTTTACCCGTGATCCTGGGACCGGATCACCCGGTCACCGGCGGTTACCCGGTGGTTGGCGTGGTGATCGACGAGGACATCGACAAGGTCGCCCAGGTGCGGCCCGGCCAATACGTGCGGCTGCACTGGGCCCGACCGCGGTCTGCGCCGGGGGCGCGGCCGCACGCGAGTTCGGTGGGGTCGCCGTTCTCGTAGCGCCGGACACTGGACAGGGCTGGTAGACAAAGACTGTGCGCACTCAGGTACACACCGCCCGCCTGGTCCACTCCTCCGATCTCGACAGCGAGACCCGGCAGGGCGTCTGGCAGATGGTCACCACCGCGTTCGCCGGAGATTTCACCGCGAACGACTGGGAGCACGCACTGGGCGGCATGCACGCCCTGATCTGGCGGCACGGCGCCATCATCGCGCACGCCGCGGTGGTCCAGCGGCGACTGCTCTACCGCGGTGGCGCGCTGCGCTGCGGTTACGTCGAGGGTGTCGCGGTGCGGGAAGACTGCCGCGGCCAGGGTCTGGTGCACGCCCTGATGGACGGCTGCGAGCAGGTGATCCGCGGCGCCTACCAACTGGGCGGCCTCAGTTCGTCCGCCCTCGCCCGCAGCGTCTACACCGGGCGCGGGTGGTTGCCGTGGCGCGGCCCGACGTCGGTGCTGGCCCCCACCGGTCCGACGCGCACACCCGACGACGACGGCACCGTGTACGTGCTGCCCGTCGAGATCAGCTTGGACACGTCCGCGGACTTGATGTGCGACTGGCGCGAAGGGGACGTGTGGTAAGCCCTTCCCACCCAAGCGAATTCGATATTCGCAGGGCCGCAACGTATTTGCCGGACCACGCGCGCGCGTGAAATGTAGTCCAGCTCACAATTGACCCCAAGGCCGCACGAAATCACTTGGCTCGGGCGATTATTGCTCGCGCCGACGTCCCCTCAGCGATTTACCAGACAATTGGGATTCAACATACAGGCGATATCGGTCGCATCGAGTTGACGGGGTTACATCCGCAATGTGAGCATCGAAACATACAGCAGGGCATGGCCTCTTCATTTCGGGGCGCTCACAGCGACATGGCGCCGACTCAAGTGATTCATTGGCTCGAGGGGGAACGGCTCGGTGTTCAAACTGATCCCGTCCATTTATGAGGCGCGCAGTCGCTCGCTGGACGTCAGCGAAGCGGAACGCCGCCGTTGGGCGCGCGCAAGGTCGGGATCGCTTATCGGCATCTGCTCGGCGATCGGCGCGCTCGGCGGCGTGGGAATCAACCTGGCGCTGCGCCAGTCCTACCTCAGCACCGGCACCGAGACATCGGCGTATTGGATGTTCCTGGCGTCCTACGTCGCCGCCGCGATCCTGACGTGGATGCTGTATGTGCGCCGGCCGGCATCGGTACCGAGCGTGCCGGAGTCCGTGCTCACACCCGAGCCCGCCGGAGTGTGATGACCCTCGCAACAGGGGCAATGCGTCAGCAATTGCTTGGTAACGCAGCCGAAATGTCCCAGGCATACACAGGTCCTATGGCCCAGCCGAAATCTGTGCCGCTAGCCGGCTACCGGGTTGCGGTCACCTCGGCTCGGCGCGCCGAGGAGCTGTGCGCACTGCTGAGCCGCCAGGGCGCCGAGGTCTGCAGCGCCCCCGCGATCAACATGATCGCGCTGCCCGACGATGATGAATTGCACAGCAACACCAAGGCTTTGATCGCTCAGCCGCCCGACTTCTTGGTAGTGCACACCGGCATCGGCTTCCGCGGCTGGCTGGCCGCGGCCGAGGGATGGGGGCTGGCCGGCCAGCTAATCGCGGCGTTGTCGTCGACCCGGATCGTGTCGCGCGGACCGAAGGGGACCGGAGCGGTGCGCGCCGCCGGCCTGCACGAGGAGTGGTCTCCCGAGTCCGAATCCTCACAGGAGGTGCTGGAATACCTACTGGAATCGGGCGTATCCGGACGCACTGTCGCCATCCAGTTGCACGGCGCGGCCGACGCCTGGGACCCGTTCCCGGAGTTCGTCGGCGGGCTGCGTTTCGCGGGCGCCGAGGTGGTGCCCATCCGGGTGTACCGATGGAAACCAACACCATTGGGCGGTGATTTCGATCATCTGATTATCGGGATCGCACGACGACAATTCGATGCGGTCACGTTCACGTCGGCGCCGGCGGCGGCCGCGGTGCTGGAACGCGGTCGGGAGCTCAACGTCGAGGACCAAATGTTGGAAGCCCTGCGCACCGATGTGCACGCGATGTGCGTCGGCCCGGTAACCTCCAAACCGCTTATCCGAAAAGGCATCCCGACGTCGGCGCCCGAACGGATGCGGTTGGGAGCCTTGGCCCGGCACATTGCCGAGGAGCTGCCGCTGCTGGGGTCGTGCACCGTGAAGGCCGCCGGCCACGCGGTCGATATCCGCGGGACCTGCGTGCTGGTGGATGGTTCGATCAAGCTGCTGTCGCCGTCCGGGATGGCGATACTGCGTGCGCTGGCACACCGGCCCGGCGACGTCGTCGCGCGCACCGACTTGCTACGGGTGCTGCCCGGCAGCAGCAACGACCCGCATGCCGTCGACACGGCCGTGCTACGGCTGCGAACGGCGTTGGAGGACAAGAACATTATCGCGACGGTGGTCAAGCGCGGTTACCGCCTCGCCATCGACGATCGGGCGGGCTCCTAATGGACCTGATCCTGGCCGCCCACGGCACCCGCAGACCGGGCGGTGTCGCGATGATCGGAGACCTTGCGGCGCAGGTGAGCGCGCTTCTCGACCGCAGGGTGCAGGTCGCGTTCGTCGACGTGTTGGGACCCACACCCAGCGAGGTGCTGTCGCGGGCGGCGACCAACGGCAGGCCCGCCATCGTGGTGCCGGCGTTCTTGTCGCGCGGATATCACGTGCGCAGCGATCTGCCCGCCCATGTCGCCGCCAGCGGACACTCCAACGTGATCGTCACCCCGGCCCTGGGCCCGAGCGGGGAGATCGCCCGCATCGTCGCCCGGCAGTTGCTGGAATCGGGCTGGCGCCTGGGCGATTCGGTGATTCTCGGGGCCGCCGGGACGACGGATTCCCGGGCGCGCGCCGACCTACACGTCACTGCGACGACATTATCCGCTTTGGTCGGGTCGCGGGTGCGGCTGGGATTCGCGGCCACCGGCGATCCGCATGTGGACGCCGCGGTCGCCGGCGCTCGCCGCGACGGTGCCCGCCGCGTCGCGGTCGCCTCCTACCTCCTGGCCGACGGCCTGTTTCAGGAGCGACTGCGTCGCGCCGACGCCGACGTGGTCAGCCAACCGCTGGGGACCCATCCCGGACTGGCCCGGCTGATCGCCAACCGATTCCGCAGGGCCGCGCCCGGACTCGTGCCCCCGACCGGGCGGCTCGCGTCGCGTCGACCCAGCCTGCTGCGGGCTCAAGGACCGCACGCGCACATGGCCAAGCTGGCGCGGCGCGCCGACGCCCGCGGCGCTTGATCTTTGATCCCGCGCGGGCGATCCTGACAGCATGCCTCGTCGCGCAGAGCCGTCGCGTGGGCTCCTTGATCCGGTCGCGAAGATGCTGCGGTTGCCGTTCGGCACACCGGAGTTCATCGACCGAATCGTGACGGGAGGGGTCAACCAGGTTGGCCGGCGGACGTTGCACATGTTGATCACCACCTGGGACGCGGCCGGCGGTGGCCCCTTCGCGGCCAGTGCGGTCGCGTCCACCGGGGTGGCCAAGACAGCAGAGATCGTGGAAAGCATGTTCGTCGGCCCGTTCTTCGGCCCGTTGTTGAAAACGTTGGGAGCCGACGAGGTCGCCGTGCGGGCGTCGTTGTGCGCCTCCCAGCTGGTGGGCCTGGGCATCATGCGCTATGGGGTGCGCTCCGAGCCGCTGCACTCGATGCCGGTCGATACGCTCGTTGACGCGATCGGCCCGACGATGCAGCGCTACCTGGTCGGTGACATCACGCGCTGAGCGCCATGGGGGTTGCGACCCGCCCGATCTGTATGTGGCCCGCGGGTGTGACGCGTACCTGATACACCGGCACCGAGACTTGAGGGTCGTCCAGGCACGAACCGTCTTCGAGCGCGAAAGCCTGCTTCAGAATCGGGGATTGGACGGTGGCACGCCCGCCGCGGTCTCCGACGATCCCCCGCGACAGCACCGCCGCCCCGGAAAACGGGTCGACGTTACCGACGGCGTGCACCGACCCGTCGTCCAGCCGGAACAACGCCGCCTGCGAACCGTCATCGAGGAGCACACCAACGCCACGACCCGGAATGAGGTGATCGTATGTGCACGCGGTCGTCCACACCTGAATGTCGTTGAGAACTGTCACAGTTCCTCCTGCCCTCCTCTGGAGATTTCTGATCGGGCCCGCGGCATGCCAATGGGCACAGGCACTTTGCGCCCGGCACGCTCGGTGAATGTCACCGTCGAGTCGACGGCGTCGGGGGCGTTGACGAAGGAGACGAACCGCGACAGCTTGTCGGGATCCTCCAGCACACCCTTCCATTCGCACTTGTAGTTCTGCACATGCCGATCCATCGCGGCCTCGAATTCACCGGCCAGACCCAGCGAGTCGTCGCACACGACCTCGCGCACGTGATCCAGGCCGCCGTCCAGCGATTCGACCCACGGCGCCGTGCGTTGCAGCCGATCGGCCGTGCGGATGTAGTACATCAGGAAGCGGTCGATGTAACGGACCAGCGTCTCGGTGTCCAAGTCGCCGGCCAACAGCTGAGCGTGCTTGGGGGTCATACCGCCGTTGCCGCCCACGTAAAGGTTCCAACCCTTTTCGGTGGCGATGACGCCCACGTCCTTGCTGCGCGCCTCGGCGCACTCCCGCGCGCACCCCGAGACGCCGAGCTTGATCTTGTGCGGCGCACGCAGGCCGCGGTACCGCAACTCGAGGTCGATGGCCAGCTGCACCGAATCCTGCTGGCCGTAGCGGCACCAGTCACTGCCCACGCAGCTCTTCACCGTGCGCAACGCCTTGCCGTAGGCATGGCCGGATTCCATGCCGCCCTCGACCAGCCGCTTCCAGATCTGCGGTAACTGGTCCACCCGCGCGCCGAACATGTCGATCCGCTGGCCGCCGGTGATCTTGGTGTAAAGCCCGAAATCCTGGGCGATCTGGCCGATCAGGATCAGATGCTCCGGTTTGATGTCACCGCCGGGGACCCGCGGCACCACCGAGTAGCTGCCGTTCTTTTGAATATTGGCCAGGAAGTGATCGTTGGAATCCTGCAGCGAGGCTTGCTCGCCGTCGAGAATATGGTCGGACCCGGTGGAGGCCAGAATCGAAGCGACCACGGGTTTGCAGATGTCGCAACCCTTTCCGCGGCCGAAGCGCTCCAACAGGCCCGAGAAGGTCCGGATGTCGGTGGCGGAAATGATCTCGAACAGCTCCGCCCGCGACTGGCCGAAGTGCTCGCAGAGCGCCTTGGACTGTTCCACGCCCTCGGCTTCGAGCAGCTGCTTGAGCAGGGGCACGCACGACCCGCACGAGGTGCCGGCCGCCGTGCACGACTTGAGCCCGGGAACGTCGGCGCAGCCGCCGGCGATCGCGGACTTCAGCGCGCCCTTCGTGACGTTGTTGCACGAGCAGATCTGCGCCGAATCCGGCAGCGCCCCAACGCCCAAGCCCGCCCCCTCACCGGACTGGGCGGGGGCGATCAGGGCGAGCGGATCCCCCGGCAGCTCGCTACCAACCATCGGCCGCAACACCCCGTACGAGGAGGCATCGCCCACCAGCACCCCGCCGAGAAGGGTTTTGGCGTCGTCGGACAGCACCAGTTTGGCGTAGGTCCGGTTCACCGCGTCGTTGATGGCGACCTCGAGGCAGTTCTCGCTCATGCCCATCGCGTCACCGAAGCTCGCGACGTCAACACCCAGCAGCTTCAGCTTGGTCGACAGATCCGCTTCCGGGAATTCCGCGGCGCCCTCGAGCAACCGGTCCGCGACCACCTCGGCGGAGGTATAGCCAGGCCCGACCAGGCCGTAGCACCGGCCCTCGATCGCGGCGACCTCGCCGACCGCGTAGATGTCGGGATCGCTTGTCTGGCAGGACAAGTCGGTCAGCACGCCGCCCCGCTCGGCGCGCGTCAGGCCCGCGGCCGCCGCCAGTTCGTCCCGCGGCCGGATGCCGGCCGCAAAGACCACCACGCCGGCATCGATAACGTCGCCGTCGGTCAGGCTTACCCGCACCGTGGCCGAGCCGTCCGAATGCTCCACCGATTCGATCGATTCGGTACCCGTTCCCACGTGCACCGCGATGCCGAGTTCGGTGATCATCCTGGCCAGCAGCGCGCCGCCGCCCTCGTCGATCTGTTGGGCCATCAATCGCGGCATCATTTCGATGACGTGCGTCTGCAACCCGAACTGGCGCAGCGCGTTGGCGGCTTCGAGTCCCAACAGGCCGCCGCCGATAACCACCCCCGCGGCCGTATGACCGGCCTCCAGCGTGCGCCGGGCACCGGCGCGGATGGCGTCGAGGTCGTCAAGCGTGCGGTAAACGTGGCAGACAGGCAGGTCGTGTCCGCGGACCGGAGGGACGAAAGCATAGGATCCGGTGGCCAGCACCAGGGCGTCGTAGCCGTGCCGTTGGCCGTCGGCGGTGACCACAGACTTTGTCACGCGGTCGATTTCGGTGACCCGCGCATTCAGCAGCAACCGGACCCGCTCGTCACCGGCGTAGTCATTGCCCGGCAGGGCCAGCAGAGCCCGGTCCCAGCTTTCGGTGTAGGAGGTCAGGCCAACGCGGTCGTAGGCAGCGTCGGCTTCCTCGGCCAAAACCGTGATGCGCCAAGACCCCTCGGTGTCGCGGGCACGCAGCGCCTCCACCAGTCGGTGGCCCACCATGCCATGCCCGACCACGATGACGTGACGCGCGGCACAGTGCGCGCGCGCAGTCTCGGATGGGGCCATGCCACGAGGGTAGGGCGGCCACATTAAGGAAGACGCGCGAAATGTGACGCCCGCATGACGGCGCCCTCACACCTCACACGGGCTGTTGTGAAACTGTTCGCTGCGGGCGAACACCCTGGTGGAACTTAAGCGTGGCCGACTCAGGTTTATAGATACAGCCGACCGGTAAGGCGCCGGTCACAGCTAACTCACAACGAAGTATAAGGAGATGGCCATGAGCAACCTGACAATGTGGTCGCGACCGGCGTGGGACACCGACCGGTGGCTGCGCGACGTTTTCGGCCCTGCCGCGACGGCGGACTGGTTCAAGCCAGTGACAAGCGGTTTTAGGCCCGCCGCCGAGATCGTCAAGGACGGCGACGACGCGGTGGTCCGCTTGGAGCTGCCGGGTGTCGACGTCGAGAAAGACGTCAAGGTCGAGGTCGACAAGGGTCGCCTGGTAATCCACGGCGAACACCGCGACGAGCGCGCGGAGGAGGAAAACGGCCGCACCCTGCGTGAGATCCGTTACGGATCGTTCCGTCGGTCGTTCCAGCTGCCCGCGCACGTCACCGGCGAGGCCATCACGGCTTCGTACGACGCCGGTGTGTTAACCGTGCGGGTCACCGGTGCCTACACCGGGACGCAGGCGCAGCGCATCGCGATCACCAAGTAATTCCGGAGCAATCAATCGGAATCCGGCGGGGCCATCGGCCCCGCCGGATTCAATTGGACGCGCAACGCATCTAGACCCAGCGGGCCAGCAGCTCCTGAGCCCGGCCCGCGAGCGCGGCCTGCAGGTAGGGCCCGAAGCTGATCCGGGCTACACCCAGCGGACCGAACGAGGCCGGGTCGTCCCGGTCGGGCAGCGCGATCGCGTTGATCGGCAGCGGTAGGTCAGCGGCCAAGCGCCGCAACGTTTCCGGGTCGTGGCGGCCGACCGGATAGAGGACATCCGCACCGGCGGCGGCGGCCTCGGTCAGCCGCGCCACGGCCCTTTCGACGCGATCCGAGTCGTCACCGTCGCGCCGCAGGAACAAATCGGTGCGGGCGTTGATCACGACATGCACCCCGGCCGCGTCGGCGGCCGCCCGCAGCGCGCCAACCAATTCGGCGTGTTCGCCGGCGGACCGCAGCCGCTTGCCCTCCGAGTGCACGGTGTCCTCGATGTTGAGCCCGACCGCGCCCACACTGAGCAGGCCCTCGATCAGGCGCGTCCGCCGGCTGCCCGTACCCCGATTCGATGTCCACCGATACCGGGACGTCGACCGCGGCGGTGATTTGGGCAACCCGGGTCAGCACGTCGTCGAATGACATGCCCTCGCCGTCCGGTTTGCCGATCGAGTCGGCCAGCGGATGGCTACCCACGGTGAGTGCCGCAAATCCGGCGTCCGTGGCCAGCCGCGCCGACCAGGCGTCCCATACCGTCGGCAGGATCACGGGGTTTCCTGGCTGGTGCAGCTCGAGCAGCGCGGTAGCACGTTCGGCGATGGTTTGACCTGCCATGGGTGGTTGCTCCCTGCGTCGCACGAAGTGACCTGTCTGACATCAGGCCGGTGCTGTGGATAGTATCGGGGGCGTACTGTGATCCGTAACACCATCTGTCCTAGGAGATCCGTTGACGCGCCCCGCTACTGAACTCGCCGAACTGCACGACCTCATCGGCGGCCTGCGGCGGTGCGTGAGCTCCTTGAAGGCGCGATACGGCGACAGCCCGGCGATGCGTCGCATCGTCATCGACGCCGACCGGATCCTCAGTGACATCCAATTACTCGACACCGACGTCTCCGAATTGGATCTCGCCCGCGCCACCGTGCAGCAGTCCGGTGACAAGATCGGCATTCCCGACACCCAGTACGACACCGACTTCTGGCGCGATGTCGACGACGAGGGTGTCGGAGGTCACAACCGGTCCTGACAACTCAAGCCCCCCGAAAATGAGGGGGTTCTCTCTGTGTACCCTTCGACGAGACAGCCCGTTCGAAGAGGAACACTAGATGAGCGCACCCACGGCGAACCGTCCTGCGTCCGGCGTCTTTTCACCCACCCGCGCACGGATAGCCCAAAAGACGCTTCGCACCGACCGGTGGTGGTTGTCGCCGTTGCGGGTGGACCTGGGCTTCGCCGCATTCCTTATCTATGCGACGGCGCGCGGGCTGCAGAAGGCCTACTTCTTCGTCCCGCAGTATCACTACCTGACGCCGTTCTACTCGCCGTGCATGAGCAAGGCCTGCGGTGCGGCCAGCGAGTTCTGGCCGCAGATCCTGCCGAACTGGTGGTTTGTGCCGTACGCGGCGCTGACGCTGCCGTTCCTGCTGCTGTTCCGGCTCACCTGCTACTACTACCGCGGCGCCTACTACCGCACGGTGTGGCAGTCCCCCACCGCCTGCGGTGTGGCCGAGCCGCGCGCCCACTACACCGGCGAGACCAAGCTCCCGCTGGTCATCCAGAACACGCACCGGTACTTCTTCTACGTCGCCGGAATCATCTCGGTGATCAACACCTACGACGCGGTCGTCGCGTTCCATTCGGAGACCGGACCGGGTGGATTCGGCTTCGGCCTGGGCAACGTGATCCTGCTCGGCAACGTCATCATGCTGTGGGTCTACACCATTTCCTGTCATTCCTGCCGGCACGTCACCGGCGGTCGGCTCAAGCATTTCTCCAAACACCCTGTGCGGTACTGGATCTGGACCCAGGTCAGCCGGCTCAACACCCGGCACAAGCTGTACGCGTGGATCACGCTCGGGACGCTGATGCTCACCGACTTCTACGTCGCGCTCGTGGCCAGCGGCACCATCCCGGACCTGAGATTCATTGGCCACTAAGCCAATTCAGAGTTACCAAATTTAGCTGAGCGAGGTTTTAATGACTGAGGTCGAACGGCACTCCTACGACGTGGTCGTGATCGGTGCCGGCGGCGCGGGATTGCGTGCGGTCATCGAAGCCCGCGAGCGCGGTCTCAGGGTCGCGGTGGTGTCCAAGTCGCTGTTCGGCAAGGCCCACACGGTGATGGCCGAGGGCGGCTGTGCGGCGTCGATGGGCAACACCAACCCGAAGGACAACTGGGAGACCCACTTCGGCGACACGATGCGCGGTGGGAAGTTCCTGAACAACTGGCGGATGGCCGAACTGCACGCCAAAGAGGCGCCCGAGCGGGTCTGGGAGCTGGAGACCTATGGCGCGCTGTTCGACCGCCTCAAGGACGGCAAGATCAGCCAGCGCAACTTCGGCGGGCACACCTACCCGCGACTGGCGCACGTCGGCGACCGCACCGGCCTGGAGCTGATCCGGACCATGCAGCAGAAGATCGTGTCGCTGCAGCAAGAGGACTACGCCGAAGCCGGCGACTACGAGGCGCGGATCCGGGTGTTCGCCGAATGCGCCATCACCGAGCTGATCAAGGACGGTGACAGGATCGCCGGGGCGTTCGGTTACTGGCGCGACAGCGGCCGGTTCGTCGTGTTCGAGGCCCCCGCGGTCGTGCTGGCCACCGGCGGAATCGGCAAGTCGTTCAAGGTGACTTCGAACTCGTGGGAGTACACCGGCGACGGCCACGCCCTGGCACTGCGCGCGGGCGCGTCACTGATCAACATGGAGTTCATCCAGTTCCACCCGACGGGCATGGTGTGGCCGCCGAGTGTGAAAGGAATCCTCGTCACCGAGGGTGTGCGCGGCGACGGCGGGGTGCTGAAGAACTCCGACAACAAGCGCTTCATGTTCGACTACATCCCCCCGGTGTTCAAGGGCCAGTACGCCGAAACGGAACAAGAGGCCGACCAGTGGCTCAAGGACAACGACTCGGCCCGTCGCACCCCCGACCTGCTGCCGCGTGACGAGGTCGCGCGCGCGATCAACTCGGAGGTCAAGGCCGGGCGCGGCAGCCCGCACGGCGGGGTGTTCCTCGACATCGCGTCGCGGCTGGCGCCGGCCGAGATCAACCGACGCCTGCCGTCGATGTACCACCAGTTCATGGAGCTGGCCGGGGTCGACATCACCAAGGAGCCAATGGAAGTCGGGCCCACCTGTCACTACGTGATGGGCGGTGTGGAGGTTGACGCCGACACGGGCGCGGCCACGGTCCCCGGGCTCTTCGCCGCCGGCGAGTGCTCCGGCGGCATGCACGGCTCCAACCGGCTGGGCGGCAACTCGCTGTCGGACCTGCTGGTGTTCGGCCGGCGCGCCGGCCTGGGCGCCGCCGACTATGTGCGCGCGTTGAGCAGCCGCCCGGCGGTCGCCCAAGGCGCCGTCGACACCGCGGCGAAGACGGCGCTGGCCCCGTTCGAGGGCCCGACCAACGGCAACGCGGCCGAGAACCCCTACACCTTGCAGTTGGAACTGCAGCAGTCGATGAACGATCTGGTGGGCATCATCCGCAAGTCGGAGGAGATCACCGAGGCCCTCGGCCGGCTCGACAAACTCCGCGAGCGGTTCAAGAACCTCCACGTCGAGGGGCATCGCCAGTACAACCCCGGCTGGAACCTGGCCATCGACCTACGCAATATGCTGCTGGTCTGCGAATGCGTCGCCAAGGCCGCACTGGAGCGCACCGAGAGCCGCGGCGGTCACACCCGCGACGACCACCCGTCGATGGATTCGTCCTGGCGCAAGCAGTTGCTGGTCTGCCGCACGGCCGGCGGCGACGAGGTGATCCCCGACATCGCGATCACGCACGAAGACCAGGTGGCGATGCGGCCCGATCTGTTGGAGCTCTTCGAGATCTCCGAGCTGGAGAAGTACTACACCGACGAAGAGTTGGCCGACCACCCAGGACGGAGAGGCTAATGAGCTACAACGCCACTATGCGGGTGTGGCGCGGCGACGAAGCCGGCGGCGCGCTGCAGGACTTCACGGTCGAGGTCAACGAGGGCGAGGTGGTGCTCGACATCATCCATCGCCTGCAGCAGACCCAGACGCCCGACCTCGCGGTGCGATGGAACTGCAAGGCGGGCAAGTGCGGATCGTGCTCGGCGGAGGTCAACGGCTATCCCCGGTTGATGTGCATGACCCGGATGTCGACGTTCGCCGAGGACGAGGTCGTGACCGTAACGCCGCTGCGGACCTTCCCGGTGATTCGTGATCTGGTCACCGATGTCTCCTTCAACTACGAAAAGGCCCGCGAGATACCGTCATTCGCGCCGCCCAAGGAACTGCAACCCGGGGAATACCGGATGGCGCAGGTGGACGTCGCGCGCTCGCAGGAGTTCCGCAAGTGCATCGAGTGCTTCCTGTGCCAGAACGTCTGCCACGTGGTCCGCGACCATGAAGAAAACAAGAAGGCGTTCGCCGGGCCGCGGTTCTTGATGCGCATCGCCGAGCTGGAGATGCACCCGCTGGACACTCTGGACCGGCGCAACCAGGCGCAGGAAGAGCACGGCCTGGGCTACTGCAACATCACCAAGTGCTGCACCGAGGTGTGCCCGGAACACATCAAGATCACCGATAACGCGCTGATCCCGATGAAAGAGCGGGTCGCGGATCGCAAATACGATCCGGTGGTGTGGCTGGGCGACAAGCTATTCCGCCGCCGCTAAGCCCTCAGGGCTCACCGACGGCTTCGACCGCTCAGGTCAACCGCTAAAACCCCGGGTAGGCCGAACAGCAGCCCAGCGGCGCCGCCGGCACCGCGGAGGCCCAAAAATCCGTTGGGGCCACTCCCGGGGTTGCCTCCGTTACCGCCGAGGCCGATCAGCATCGGTTCCCGCCCTTTCCGCCGTTCCCGCCTGTAGCGAAGAAGCATCGAGCCTGCGATCAGCGCGCCGATTCTGCGTCCAGTGCGCTGGATTCCTGGATTGCGCGCCGTGGTCGCAGACTCGATGTGCGGGCGACGGAGCTCAGACGCCCAGTCGGCGGAACATGCTGCGGTGGAACACGATTGGCGCCACGTCGGCGTCCACCGTCACCTCTGCGACCCGTAAAACCACGATGGTGTGGTCCCCGGCCGGGATCAGTTGCTCGATCGCGCTCTCCAGCCACAGGCCGGTGCCCTTGATGAAGACCGCACCGCTGGTGTAGGACACCGTCTCCAAACCGGCGAACCTGTCTCCGGTCTTGGCGGCCAACGCGCGTGCGGCCTCGTCATGGGCCTCGCCGAGCACGCTGATGCCCAGCATCGGCAAACCCTTGAGCTTGGGCCATGTCGTCGAGGTGTTCTGCACACAGAACGACACCAGCGGCGGCTCCAGCGAGACGGGGACAAAGGTGCTGGCCGCCAGGCCTTCCCGGACCCCGTCGATTTCGGCGGCGATGGCCACCACCCCGGACGGGAAGTGGCCGAAGGCCTCACGAAGTGAGGACGGTGTCAGCTTGTTCGTGGAATTCACCGGACTTCATTCGCCCCTTGAGCCGAGAACGCGATTCTCCTGCCCGACCCTACCGCGCCGAGTATCCGTGCGCGGCGGCTACATCCGGGTGCGCCCGCAATCGGCTCTTCCAGGCATTGCGGCCGTAGACCGAGAAGATGGGATCCGACGGGTCGTCCAATCTGCCGGCGAGCGCCCCTAATTCTTCGGGTAGCGACAGCACCGGAATCTGCGCGTCCAGCCGCGGATTGAAGAAGTACGGCACCGAAATCCGCTCCACCGCCGGCCCGTCCAAATTCACCCGATGCTCGGTAGCCCGTAGGTAACCGCCCGTCGCGACCTCGAGCAGCTCACCGATGTTGACGATGAACGCGCCCTCCAGCGGCGCCACGTCGACCCACCCGTCATCCGCACGACCGCCTTTGGCACACCGCACCTGCAAGCCGCGGCTGCCCGGCTCCGCCAGCAGCAGCGTGAGCACCCCGGCGTCGCGGTGCGCACCCACGCCCTGTGGGCTTGCCGCGCGTGCGGGGTAGCGGATGATCTTGATCAGCGTCGCGGGGGCGTCGGCGAAAGCGGCATCGAACACGTCCGGGGGGCTGCCCAGCGAGGCCGCCCAATGCCGCAGCAGGGTGCGGGCCACCGAGGACAGCGCCGCATCCCACTCGTCGACGATCGGGCGCAGTTCGGGCACCGCGGCCGGCCACTGATTTGGGCCCTGCAGCCATAGGTAGTCCGGCTTGCCGGGCCCGCCGATCGGGGGGCGTTCGGGTCCGATGTCGATCTGTTCGCGCCAGTCCACCCGGCCCCGGGTCAGCTCGCCACCCAGCCGGGTATAGCCGCGGAAATGCGGGCTGCGCACCATCGCGACGGCGTCCTTGTCGGCGTCCGGCAGGCCGAACAGCCGGCGTGCCGCCGCGAGCAGTCTGCCGGCAAGCTCTTGGGGCACGCCGTGGCCGGTCAGATAGAAGAACCCCACCTCGTGAGCGGCCTCGCGCAGGGCTTGCCGCAGTTGGCTCAAATCCGCCCGCAGGTCCACCACGGGTAACGCAGTGACACACTCCACATCCGCCATAGGTCCGCCATCGTCGCAGGTCACAGGGATATCAGCCGCCCGACGCACGCCTTCCCAACCGGTTGGTTAATTAGGCGGTGAAATGTAGCTCACACTCGCTTGCGTTGGGCTAGCTAACAGATATATTTTAATCGTGTTACTGGTGGGTAACTTTGGCTAGTGCCCAACCACAGGTGGCATTCTCAACGAGGAGGAACGTAGTGAGCCACTACAAGAGCAACGTCCGTGACCAGGTTTTCAACCTGTTCGAGGTACTGGGCGTTGACAAGACGTTAGGCCAGGGCGAGTACAGCGACATAGACGCCGACACCGCCCGGGAAATGCTGAACGAGATCAGCCGACTGGCTGAGGGGCCCGTCGCCGCCTCGTTCGTCGAGGGCGACCGCAACCCGCCGGTTTTCGACCCTGCGACGCACTCGGTGACGCTGCCCGAATCTTTCAAGAAGTCGGTCCGCGCGGTCCAGGAGGCCGGTTGGGACAAGGTCGGTATCGACGAGGCCCTCGGCGGTACCCCGTTGCCCAAGGCACTGCTGTGGGCGCTGCACGAGCACCTGCTGGGCGCCAACCCGGCGGTGTGGATGTACGCCGGCGGCGCGGGTTTCGCCCAGATCCTCTACCACCTGGGAACCGAGGAGCAGAAGAAGTGGGCCGTGATTGCCGCCGAGCGCGGCTGGGGTTCGACCATGGTGCTCACCGAGCCGGACGCCGGCTCGGACGTCGGCGCCGGGCGCACCAAGGCCACCCAGCAGGAGGACGGCTCCTGGCACATCGACGGTGTGAAGCGATTCATCACCTCGGGTGATTCCGGCGACCTGTTCGAGAACATCTTCCACCTGGTGCTGGCCCGCCCCGAGGGCGCCGGCCCGGGCACCAAGGGGCTCTCGCTGTTCTTCGTGCCCAAGTTCCTGTTCGACTTCGAGACCGGCGAGATCGGCGAGCGTAACGGCGTGTTCGTCACCAACGTCGAGCACAAGATGGGCCTCAAGGTCTCGGCGACCTGCGAGCTGTCACTCGGCCAGCACGACGTGCCCGCCAAGGGCTGGCTGGTCGGCGAGGTGCACCACGGCATCGCGCAGATGTTCGACGTCATCGAGCAGGCCCGCATGATGGTCGGCACCAAGGCGATCGCAACGCTGTCGACCGGGTACCTGAACGCCCTGGAGTACGCCAAGTCCCGGGTGCAGGGCGCCGACCTGACCCAGATGACCGACAAGACCGCGCCGCGGGTGACCATCACGCATCACCCCGACGTGCGCCGGTCGCTGATGACCCAGAAGGCCTACGCCGAGGGTCTGCGCGCGCTGTACCTCTACACCGCGACCTACCAGGACGCTGCGGTTGCCAAGGCGCTGCACGACGTTGACGCCGACCTGGCCGTCAAGGTCAACGACCTGATGCTGCCGCTGGTCAAGGGGGTCGGCTCCGAGCAGGCCTACGCGAAGCTGACCGAAAGCCTGCAGACGTTCGGTGGCTCCGGCTTCCTGCAGGACTACCCGATCGAGCAGTACATCCGGGACGCCAAGATCGACTCCCTGTACGAAGGCACCACCGCCATCCAGGCGCAGGACTTCTTCTTCCGCAAGATCGTCCGCGACAAGGGTGTGGCGCTGGCCCACGTGTCGGGCCAGATCCAGGAGTTCGTGAACAGCGAGTCCGGCAACGGACGGCTCAAGACCGAGCGCGCACTGCTGGGCAAGGCGCTGGAAGACGTCCAGGCGATGGCGGCAACGCTGACCGGCTACCTGATGGCGGCCCAGCAAGACGTCACCAGCCTCTACAAGGTGGGCCTGGGTTCGGTGCGCTTCCTGATGAGCGTCGGCGACCTGATCATCAGCTGGTTGCTGCAGCGTCAGGCCGCGGTGGCCGTGGCGGCACTCGACGCCGGCGCCAGCGGCGCTGAGCGGTCCTTCTACGAGGGCAAGATCGCGGTGGCATCGTTCTTCGCAAAGAACTTCCTGCCGCTGCTGACCAGCACCCGCGAGGTGATCGAGACGCTCGACAACGAGATCATGGAGCTCGACGAAGCCGCCTTCTAAGAGCGCAAGTACAAGGTCCCCCGCTTCCACGCTGAAGCGGGGGACCTTGCGTCTCTGTGGATCTACGAAAAAGACCGCCGCTGGATCCCCTCATTCCAGCGGCGGCCCATTTCGTACGCCGGTCCGCTGACCGGCGTTCGATTCAGGGATGCCCCGTGTTGCCGTCGGGGTCGGGGGGTCAGACCACAACACGGGGCTATCCGGACGTACGGGTACCCAACCCGTCGGCGTTAGTAACCCGATGTGACGGAAACCACTCGCCCGCCCGGCCGGGCGGTCAGGCCTCGAGAATCGCGGCCACGCCCTGCCCGCCCGCGGCGCAGATCGAAATCAGCGCTCGAAGGGGTGCCCCCGACCCGCCCTTCTGCTCCGCCTTTTTCTCGGCGAGCTGCTTGGCCGCCTGAGCGAGAATCCGCCCGCCGGTGGCCGCGAAGGGGTGACCGGCGGCCACCGACGAACCGTTGACATTGAGCTTGGACCGATCGATCGACCCGAGCGCGGCATCGAGGCCCAGCCGCTCCTTGCAGTACTCCTCCGACTCCCACGCCTGCAGATGCGCCAGCACCACCGACGCGAATGCCTCGTGGATCTCGTAGAAATCAAAATCTTGCAGTCCCAGTCCGTTTCTCGCCAAAAGCCGGGGCACGGCGTAGGTCGGCGCCATCAGCAGGCCGTCACGTCCGTTGACATAGTCGACCGCGGCGGTCTCCGCATCGACCAGGTAGGCCAGCGGGGCCAACGAATGGCCGGCCGCCCAGTCCTCGGAGGCCAGTAGCGCGACCGACGCGCCGTCGGTGAGCGGAGTCGAGTTGCCGGCCGTCATCGTCGCGTCGCCGGACTTCACCCCGAAAACCGGGCGCAGGGTGGCGAGCTTTTCCACGCTGGAGTCGGGCCGCAGATTGTCGTCGCGGTACAGACCCAGAAACGGGGTGACCAGGTCGTCGAAGAAGCCCCGATCGTAGGCGGCGGCCATGTTCCGATGGCTGGCAACGGCCAGCTCGTCCTGGTCGACGCGTTTGATCGCCATTTGTTTGGTGGTGATCGCGGCGTGCTCGCCCATCGACAGCCCGGTGCGCGGCTCGGCGTTCGCCGGGATCTCCATCCCGAGCGCGGCGGGCAGCGTGCCCACCAACTTCAGCCGTTGCAGATTGGACTTGGCCCGTCGCAACCTCAGCAGGTTGCGACGCAGGTCGTCGCCCAGACCGATCGGAGGGTCGGAGGTGGTGTCCACCCCCCCTGCGGCGGCCACCTCGTAACGGCCGGCCGCGATGCCGTCGGCCGCGGCGATCGCCGCCTGCAGGCCGGTCCCGCACGCCTGCTGAACGTCGAACGCCGGTGTGTACGACGACAACTCGGAGCCCAGCACACACTCGCGCGTCAGGTTGAAGTCGCGGCTGTGCTTGAGCACCGCGCCGCCGACCACCACGCCCAGTCGTTCGCCGGCCAGCCCGAAACGGTCCACCAGGCCGTCGAGAGCCGCGGTGAACATGTCCTGGTTGGACGCCTCGGCGTAGGCGCCGTCCGATCTCGCGAACGGGATGCGGTTGCCGCCCAGCACGACGACGGGTCGTCTGGTCTTAGAGGTTGCAGGGGCCACGTTTTATCTCCGGTCATCAGTTTGAATCGGCCGTCGGGGGCCATACTACCCACTGTTCTTACTCTGCAGTAAGTTCGTCCCCGATACGGTTGCGGTATACCCCAGTCGCGACCTTGAAAGCATGGAAGGCAGCTCAGTGGCTCCCAAAATCTCGTCCGATCTGCTCTCGCAGGTGGCCAACTCCGGCCCCGGATCGTTCTTGGCGAAGCAACTCGGCATTCCGCAACCGGAAACGCTTCGCCGCTACCGGCCCGGCGATCGGCCGCTGCCCGGATCCCTGCTGATCGGGGGTGAGGGCAGGGTAGTCGAGCCGCTGCGCGCGGCGCTGGACAAGGACTATGACCTGGTGGGCAACAACCTGGGCGGCCGCTGGGCCGACCAGTTCGGCGGGCTGGTCTTCGACGCCACCGGCATCACGGCACCGCCCGGGCTGAAGGCCTTGCACGAATTCTTCACGCCCGTCATGCGCAATGTGGGCCACAACGCCCGCGTCGTGGTCGTCGGCACCACGCCCGACGCGGCGCCGGGCACCGACGAGCGGATCGCGCAGCGCGCGCTGGAGGGCTTTACCCGCTCGCTGGGCAAGGAACTGCGCAACGGCGCCACCGCGGCGCTGGTGTACCTGTCCCCGGACGCCAAACCCGCCGCCACGGGCCTGGAATCGACCATGCGGTTCATCCTGTCGGCCAAGTCGGCCTACGTCGACGGCCAGGTTTTCTATGTCGGGGAGGCCGACTCGACACCACCGGCCGACTGGGAACGGCCGCTGGACGGCAAGGTCGCCATCGTGACGGGCGCGGCCCGGGGCATCGGTGCGACGATCGCCGAGGTGTTCGCCCGCGACGGCGCCCGCGTGGTCGCGATCGACGTCGAGTCGGCCGCCGAGGCGTTGGCCGAAACCGCCAGCCGGGTCGGCGGCACCGCGCTGTGGCTGGACGTCACCGCCGAAGACGCCGTCGACAAGATCACCGAGCACCTGCGTGACCACTACGCGGGGCACGCCGACGTGCTGGTCAACAACGCCGGCATTACCCGCGACAAGCTGCTGGCCAACATGGACGACGCCCGCTGGGATGCCGTCTTGGCCGTCAATCTGCTTGCCCCGCAGCGGCTTACCGAAGGACTGGTCGGCAACGGCAGCATCGGCAAGGGGGGCCGGGTGATCGGCTTGTCGTCGATGGCCGGCATCGCGGGCAACCGCGGGCAGACCAACTACGCCACCACCAAGGCCGGGATGATCGGCCTCACCCAGGCGCTGGCACCGGTGCTGTCCGAGAAGGGCATCACGATCAACGCCGTGGCACCGGGGTTCATCGAGACCCAGATGACGGCGGCCATCCCGCTGGCCACCCGCGAGGTGGGCCGCCGGATGAATTCGCTGCTGCAGGGCGGGCAGCCGGTCGACGTCGCCGAGACCATCGCCTATTTCGCCAGCCCGGCATCAAACGCGGTGACCGGCAATGTTATTCGCGTCTGCGGCCAGGCCATGCTGGGCGCATGACCCCGAGGAGAACGTGATGAACCAACCAAGCGGGCTAAAGAATATGCTGCGCGCGGCGGCCGGGGCCTTACCGCTGGTGCCCCGTGGAGGGCAGCTGCCCAGCCGCACGGTGAGCGTCGACGAATTACCGATAGACCAGACCAACGTGGCCGACTACGCGGCGGTCACCGGGCTGCGCTACGGCAACAATGTGCCGCTGACCTACCCGTTCGCGCTGACCTTTCCCGCGATGATGTCGCTGGTGACCGGCTTCGACTTTCCCTTCGCCGCAATGGGATCGGTGCACACTGAGAACCGCATCGCGCAATACCGCCCGATCGCGGTCACCGACACCGTCGGCGTGCACGTGCACGCGGAGAACCTCCGCGAACACCGCAAGGGACTGCTCGTCGACCTGGTGACCGACGTCAGCGTCGGCAACGACACCGCGTGGCACCAGGTCACCACCTTCCTGCATCAGCAACGCACCAGCCTGTCCGACGAGCCCAAACCGGCACCCCAGAAGCAGCTGAAGCTGCCCCCGCCCAGCACCGTGCTGCGGATCACCCCCCGCCAGATCCGTCGTTACGCGGTCGTCGGCGGCGACCACAACCCGATCCACACCAACCCGATCGCTGCCAAGCTGTTCGGATTCCCGACGTCCATCGCGCACGGGATGTTCAGCGCCGCGGCGGTATTGGCCAACATCGAGGCCAGGCTTCCGGATGCGGTGCAGTATTCGGTGCGGTTCGGCAAGCCGGTGGTGCTGCCCGCCACCACGGGGCTCTACGTCGAAGACCGCGGCTCCAGCGCTGCCGGCTGGGATCTCTCGTTGCGCAATATCGCCAAGGGATATCCGTATCTGACCGGCAGCCTCCGGGCCCTCTAGTCCGGATGCGTTGGGCCGCGACCGGCAACGAGCACCTTCAATCCGTGTGCGCCGCAGGCGGTTGTCAGGAAGATCAGAAACAGCCAGAGCGGCGGCCGGGCGAGTTCCCAGACGAAGATCGCGGCCCAGATCGGTGAGCCCTGGGTGACCGCGAGCACCCCGGCGGCACCCGCCAGCGAGGTTGCGGGCACCTCCAGCTGTGTCCCGGCCGCCGAATTGATCGCCAGCACCAGCAGCGATCCCGCCGCCGCGCCGGTGGCCAGCGAGGGCGTGAGCATCCCGCCCGCCCCACCGGCGCGCAGGAACAGCGCTGTCAGCAGCGGCTTCAAAACCAAAATCGCGGCCGCCGCCGACAACGTCATGCTGCTGGCCAGGCTGACGGTCAGGATGCTTCGGCCGTTGCCCGGCAATTCGGGCCACCAATGCGAGCAGAGGCCCATCACCAGTCCCGCGCCGGCCAACGTGGGGACCAGCACCCAGGTCCGCATCGGGCTGGCGGGCCGCGCCGCCGCCATCAGCCGGTTGAACGCCAGTCCCACCGCGAGGGTCAGCGGCGCCAATACCAGTGCGTGCACCGTCAGCAGGTACGACGATTTCCCGGTGGGCCAGTCCAGGATCGGATGATCGTGCGTGACGGCCGAGCCGACCGCCACGGCCACGCTCGAGGTGAGAAACGCCGCCCCCACCGCCCGCGGATGCCAGCTATTCAGCATGATCCGCACCGAAAACAGCGCGCCGGCCAGCGGAACGGCGTAGACCGCGCCGAGCCCGGCCCCCGCCGCGCACGCCAGCAGGATCTCGCGGTCGCGGCCGGACAGCCGCTTCAGCCATGAGATGCCGAAATCGCCTAGGGCCGCGGCGAATTGGCGCGGGGCTCCCTCCCTGCCCAGCGATGCCCCGGAGCCGACCAGCAGCACCTGCAGAACGGCGTCGACGCTCCAGCCCAGCCGCGGTATCCGGTCATGGTTGGCGATGGTCGGCGCGAGCGGCGGCACCCTGGTGCTGCGCCGCAGGATCCACCAGCCGAATCCCGCCAGCGCGGCGCCGGCCATCGGTCCCAGAACGCGGCGGACCCGGCTGCTGCCGGTGATCCCGGTGAGCAACGTGCCGAAACTGTAGTGGTACGTGAAATGCTCGACGAAGCGCAGCACCGCCGTCGTCGCCAACCCGGCGACCCCGGCCAGCAACCCGACGATGAGGACCGCACAAAAGAAGTCGAGGTTGCGGCGGGGCGGCGGGGCCACCCCACGAATGTAAGGTCTAGCCGACCGCCGCGCTGGAGCCGCCCGCCTCGGCGGCGGCTTCCCGGTCCTCCGGCGCCCCCCTGAGGCCGTGCCAGAACAGGTCGATCATCAGCTGGGCCGCCTCGTCGACGTCGATGTCGCCGGTGCTGAGCCGGTTGGCCATCCCCTCCCCCGCGCCCACCAGCGCCACCGCCATCATCTGATGCTCGGAATCCGGCCGCGGGGTGCGACTGCCGGCGCGCACCAGTTCGGCGACCATCTCGATGATCTGCTCGCGTCCCTCACGCACGGTGTGCGCGAACGCCTGCGAGCTGATGGCCTGGGTGTACATCACGATCCACGACGCGCGGTTGGTATCGATGTAGCGCAGGAACGACCCGATTGCATTGCGCAGCAAGTCCTTTGGGCTCTGCGTGAAGTCGATGTCGGCGCGCACCACGTCGATGAACCGGCCCAACTCGCGGTTCAGGCAGGCGCCGAACAGATCCTCCTTGGAGCCGTAATACAGATACAGCATGGGCTTGGAGATCTGCGCCTCGGCGGCGATGGCGTCCATCGAGGTCTCGTGATAGCCGTTGACCGAGAACATCTGCACGGCGGCGTCGAGCATCTGCTGCTCGCGGACAGCACGCGGTAGCCGCTTGGTACCACCTGCCATCGCTGTGCCTCTCTAGCCCGTCTATCTGACTCCAGGGTAACGATGATGCAGCGGGTTAGTGGCCACACGCTTTATTGGGGCCCTTGATCGTCGCCACCCGCACCAGCGATTGGTCCACCGCCGGCATCGGCAATTCGCCTGCGGCCACCGCCTTCTCGAGCCGGTCCAGGACCGCGGGCACCTCCTTGGTGGTGACCCACAGGGCGACGTCGATACCGGCCTGCAGGGAGCGCAGCACCGCATCCGACACGTCGTAACGATCGGAGATCGCCTCCATGCTGGACAGGTCGTCGCTGAACACCGGGCCGTTGAAGGGCGGGGCGTTGTACCCGGTACCGGTGCGCAGCAACTGCACCGCCTCGCGGCTCAGGCTGGCCGGCAGATCGTCGGGGGTCAGCCCGGGAACCTGCAGGTGCCCCACCATCACCGCGACGGGGACCGCGGTGATCAGCGTCCGGTAAGGCACCAGGTCAACGCCTTGCAGGTCGCTCAGCGGCGGCGTCACGACGCCGCCTTTGTGCGAGTCACCGGAGCCGCGGCCGTGCCCGGGGAAGTGCTTGAGCACCGGCAGCAGCCCGGCGTCCCTCAGGCCTTGCGCGTACTTACCGGCATAGGTGGTGACCTTTTCCGGATCGGAGCCGAACGAACGGTTTCCGATCACGCTGTCGTCCGGCGCATCGGTGACCACGTCGACGTCCGGCGCGAAGTCGATCGTGATGCCCAGGTCATGCATTTTGCGGCCCCGCTCGAGCTCCAAGGTGTAGACCTGATCGGGGGTCTGGGTCTGCGCCAGCTCCTTGGCCGACGGCGCCGGGCCGATCCGGTTCTTCAATCGCGACACCCGGCCGCCCTCCTCGTCGACGCCGACCGACAGTGGGAGCGGTCCCGCACTGTTCTTGATGTCGGCCAGCGGGCCGTCCAAGATCGACAGGTCCGTCCAGCCCCCGAAGAAAATCCCGCCGACGTGGTAGTCGTTGACGACGTCGCGGGCGTCGTCGGCGTTCTTCACCCCCACCATCAGTAGCTGCGCCAGCTTGTCGCGCAGCGGCAGCGTGGTTGGGTCACCGCACGCCGGCGGCACGGGAGCGGCCACCGGCTTGCTGGGCTTCGACGAGGCGCCCGGGGGACGTGCACCATGGTGGCCGCAGCCTGCCACCAGCGCCGATGCGGCGACGAGAACGGCCAAGATGCGCGGGAAAACCATCGGGCCATGCTTTCACGGCAAGATCTTGGCCTTCGAATCCGGGGCGCGCCGGAGGCATTTTCGTCCGTAGGCAGAACATCAGCGGTACGTTGACGCCGACCCTATTTCCTGGCGGGGAGGAGCCCGCGATGACCGGGTTCACGGTAACCGCCGCCGCGGCCAGTATCGCGCTGGGATTGTCGATGGGCGCCGTCGCGACCGTTGGCGTCACCGTTGCGCTGGAAGCCCTGGAAGACCACAGCATCACACCGGCGCAGCCGCAACCGAATCGATCGTCGGCGCACCTGGTGCAGTACGGTGACCGGTGCTACCACGGGCACTGCCTGCCGTGCGACAGCGTGCAGGGCTGCGTGAACCAGCTGCCGCCGCTACTACCGCGCTTCTAACGCCGGACTCGCGGTCCCCGGGCCCCGACCGCCCTTCTGCTAGGTTGGCCTGGGGTTGGAAGTCTCGGACCGCAAACCCCCGCAAAAACCCAGGAGCCGTCGATGAATCGCATCATTGCGCCCGCCGCCGCGAGCGTGGTGGTCGGCTTGTTGCTGGGCGCGGCCGCGATCTTCGGGATCACCTTGATGGTGCAGCAAGACACCAAGCCGCCACTTTCCGGGGGCGATCCGCAGTCGTCAGTGCTCAACCGGGTCGAGTACGGCAACCGTAGCTAGCCGGGCGGCAGGGGCGACGCAGGCGGGGCCTGCGGGACCGGCCCCGCCGGCCGCGCCGCTGTCACGCCGATGGTTGCTGTTGGTGGCCGCGATCGCGCTGGTGTTGACGTTCGCGCAGGCGCCCGGGCAGGTCTCCCCCGACACCAAACTCGACCTCACCGCCAACCCACTGCGTTTCCTCGCCCGCGCGACCAACCTGTGGAACAGCGAACTGCCGTTCGGCCAGGCGCAGAATCAGGCCTACGGCTACCTGTTCCCGCACGGCACCTTCTTTGCGGTCGGCCATCTGCTGGGATTGTCCGGTTGGGTGACCCAGCGGCTGTGGTGGGCGTTGCTGCTCGGCGTGGGTTTTTGGGGGCTGCTGCGCGTTGCCGAGGCGCTGGGGATCGGCAGCCCGACGTCGCGGGTGATCGGCGCGGCGGCGTTCGCGCTGTCGCCGCGGGTGCTGACCGAACTAGGCTCGATCTCGTCGGAAACCCTGCCGATGATGCTGGCGCCGTGGGTGTTGCTGCCCACGATCCTGGCGTTGCGGGCTTGCGGCAACAGGTCGGTGCGAGCGCTCGCCGCGCAGGCCGGGCTGGCCGTCGCGTTGATGGGCGCGGTCAACGCGATCGCAACGCTGGCCGGTTGCCTGCCGGCGGTGATCTGGTGGGCGTGTCACCGGCCGAACCGGTTGTGGTGGCGCTATACCGCGTGGTGGCTGTTGGCCCTGGCCCTGGCCACGCTGTGGTGGGTGGTGGCGCTGGTTCTGCTGCGCCACGTCAGCCCGCCCTTCCTGGACTTCATCGAGTCCTCCGGCGTGACGACGCAATGGTCGTCGCTGACCGAAATACTCCGCGGCACCGACAGCTGGACCCCGTTCGTGGCGCCGACCGCGACCGCGGGCGCGCCGCTGGTGACCGGATCGGCGGCCATCTTGGGCACCTGCCTGGTCGCGGCGGCCGGGCTGGCCGGGCTGGCCAGCCCCGGGATGCCGGCGCGGGGACGGCTGGTGACGATGCTGTTGGTCGGGATCGTGTTGATGGCCGCCGGCTACAGCGGCGGGCTGGGCTCGCCGGTGGCCCACCAGATTCAAGCGTTCCTGGACGCCGGCGGCGCACCCCTGCGCAACGTGCACAAGCTCGCGTCGGTGATCCGGATCCCGGTGGTGCTGGGCATCGCGCAGCTGCTCGGCCGGGTGCCGCTACCGGGCAGCGCGCCGGTGTCGGCGTGGCTGCGCGCGTTCGCCCACCCAGAGCGCGACAGGCGGGTCGCGGTGACGGTTGTGGTCCTGGCGGCGCTGATGGTCAGCACCTCACTGGCGTGGACCGGGCGGCTCACCCCGCCGGGCACGTTCCGCGCGATACCCCAGTACTGGCACGAGGCCGCCGACTGGCTCACCGAGCACAACACCGGGACGCCCGCTGCCGGACGGGTGCTGGTGGCCCCGGGGGCGCCGTTCGCCACGCAGGTGTGGGGTACCAGCCATGACGAGCCGCTGCAGGTGCTCGGCAGCAGCCCGTGGGGGGTGCGCGACTCCATCCCGTTGACGCCGCCGCAAACCATCCGGGCACTGGATTCGGTGCAGCGTCTGTTCGCCGCCGGGCAACCGTCGGTTGGGCTGGCCGATACCCTTGCCCGCCAAGGCATTTCCTATGTCGTGTTGCGCAACGACTTGGATCCGGAGACGTCGCGCTCGGCGCGCCCCATCCTGGTACACCGCGCCATCGAAGGCTCGCCCCGGCTGCAGAAGGTGGCGCAGTTCGGCGCCCCGGTGGGACCCGGCACGCTGGCGGGCTTCGTCGCCGACAGCGGGCTGCGACCCCGATACCCGGCCGTCGAGATCTACCGGGTCGCGGTGGAAGGTGACCCAGGCGCGCCGTATTTCGTCGACACCGATCGGCTGGCCCGAGTCGACGGTGGGCCGGAAGCGCTGCTGCGCCTTGACGAGCGGCGCAGGCTGCTGGGCCGGCCGCCGATGGGCGCGGTGCTGATGACCGCCGACGCCCGAAGCGCCGGATTGCCCGTCCCCCAACAAGCCGGGGTCACCGTCACCGACACCCCGGTGGCCCGCGAGACCGACTACGGCCGGGTCGACGAACATTCGTCGGCGATCCGGGCGGTCGGCGACGCCCGGCACACCTATAACCGGGTGCCCGACTATCCCGTCCCGGGCGCCGACACGGTGTTCGGCGCGTGGAACGGCGGCCGGATCACCGTGTCGAGCGCGTCGTCGGATTCCACCGCGATGCCCGACGTAGCGCCGGCGACCTCGCCCGCCGCCGCCATCGACGGTGACTCGGCGACCGCGTGGGTGTCCAACGCGCTGCAGGCCGCCGTGGGGCAATGGCTGCGGGTCGATTTCGACCATCCGGTGAGCAACGGCGCCATCACCATCACGCCGAGCGCGACCACCGTCGGCGCCCAGGTCCGCCGCATCCTTATCGAGACGGCCAACGGCAGCACCACCCTGCGGTTCGACGAACCCGGCAAGCCGCTCACCGCGGCGCTGCCCTACGGCGAGACCCCATGGGTGCGGATCACCGCCGCCGGCACCGACGACGGTTCCTCCGGTGTGCAGTTCGGTATCACCGACCTGTCCATCACCCAGTACGACGCGTCCGGATTCGCCCACCCGGTCAGCCTGCGGCACACCGTGCAGGTGCCCGGGCCGCCGCCGGGCTCGGCGATCGCGGGCTGGGACCTGGGATCGGAACCGCTCGGCAGGCCGGGCTGCGCCCCAGCGGCCGACGGCGTGCGCTGCGCGGCGTCGATGGCGTTGGCGCCGGAGGAGCCGGTCAACTTCAGCCGCACCCTGACGGTTGTTGCTCCGGTGTCGGTGACGCCGATGCTGTGGGTGCGGCCCCGACAGGGACCCAAGCTCGCCGATTTGATCGCCGAGCCGAACACCACACGCGCCCAAGGTGATTCCGATGTGCTGGACATTCTCGGGTCTGCATACGCGGCCACCGACGGTGACCCGGCCACGGCGTGGACGGCACCGCAGCGGGTGGTGCAACACAAGTCCCCACCGACGCTGACCGTCACGCTGCCGCGGCCCACCGAGGTCGCCGGGCTGCGCTTGGTCAGCAGTAAGTCGGCGTTGCCGGCGCGCCCGTTGGTGGTGGCGGTGAACCTGGGCGACGGCCCACAGGTCCGGGAATTGAAGGCCGATGGCGGGCCCCAGACCCTGGCGCTCAAGCCGCGGGTGACGGACACCATCAGCATCAGCCTGCTCGACTGGGAAGACATCATCGACCGCAATGCCCTGGGCCTCGACCAGCTCAAGCCGCCCGGGCTGGCCGAGGTCACGGTGCTCGGCGCCGACGGTCTCCCGATCGCACCGGCCGACGCCGCGCGCAATCGGCAGCGTGCGATCACCGTCGACTGCGACCACGGCCCGGTCATCGCGGTTGCGGGCCGGTTCGTGCACACCTCGATCCAGACCACCGTGGGCGCGCTGCTGGATGGCGGACCGATTGCGGCGGCGGCCTGCGACCGCGACCCGATCGCGCTGCCGGCGGGCCAAGAGGAGCTGTTGATCAGTCCGGGCGCCCAGTTCGTCGTGGACGGAGCCCAGCTGTTGACGTCGGCTGCCACCGAATTACCCAGTGCCACCGGCCCGTCGCCGGTTCGCGCCGACACCGGCGCGTGGGGTCCGAGCCGGCGCGAGGTGCGCGCTCCCGCGTCGGCCACCTCTCGGGTTCTGGTCATACCCGAGAGCATCAACCCGGGCTGGGTGGCGCGCACCGGCGCCGGGGAGCGACTGACGCCGGTAGCCGTCAACGGGTGGCAGCAGGGTTGGTTGGTGCCCGCGGGGAACGCCGGCACCATCACGCTGAGCTTCGCCTCCAATTCGCTGTACCGGGCGGGTCTGGCCGTCGGGCTGGCGTTGCTGCCGCTGCTGGCGCTGCTGGCGTTGTGGCGCAGACGGGCGCGTGCCGACGACGTGCCCGCACAACCGTGGTCATCCGGGGCGTGGGCGGCGGTCGCGGTGCTGGCGGCCGGGGGGGTCATCGCGGGCGCGGTCGGGCTCCTGGTGGTCGGCGCCGCCCTGGGTCTGCGGTACGCGTCGCGCCGTCGGCAGCGATGGCGCGACGGCGCGACCGTCGTGTTGAGCGCCGGCGGGCTCATTATGGCCGGGGCGGCACTGTCCCGGCATCCCTGGCGATCGGTCGACGGCTACGCCGGCCATAACGCGAATGTGCAACTGCTGGCACTGATTTCGCTTGCGGTGCTTGCCGCTTCGGTCGTGACTGTGTCGCATCGGGTGCGCCGGCCCGCCGACGAATAACTCCCGGAGGGTGTTGGCTAGCGGTTTTCCTGCTGGTTGACTGGACATACGTCCAAGGAGTTACGGCCATGGGATGGTTTTCGGCACCCGAATACTGGCTGGGCAGGCTGGTGCTGGAGCGCGGCGTCGCGGCCATCTACCTGATCGCATTCGTCGCGGCCGCGTTGCAGTTCCGGGCACTCATCGGGGAGCACGGAATGCTGCCGGTACCGCGGTTTTTGGCCGGCCAGTCGTTTTGGCGGACGCCGAGCATCTTTCATCTCCGCTATTCAGATCGGCTGTTCGCGGGCGCTTCCTGGCTCGGCGCGGCGCTGTCGGCGGCCGTCGTCGCCGGCGTGGCCGACCTGGCGCCCCTTTGGGCCGCGATGGCGATGTGGCTGACGCTGTGGGTGCTCTATCTGTCGATCGTCAACGTCGGGCAGGCCTGGTATGCGTTCGGGTGGGAGTCGTTGCTGCTGGAGACCGGGTTCGTGATGGTCTTCCTCGGCAACGACCGGGTGGCGCCGCCAGTGCTGACGTTGTGGATGGCGCGGTTGCTGCTGTTCCGGGTGGAGTTCGGCGCCGGCCTGATCAAGATGCGCGGCGACCGGTGCTGGCGCGATCTGACGTGTTTGTACTACCACCATGAGACCCAGCCCATGCCGGGGCCGTTCAGTTGGTTCTTCCACCACCTGCCCAGGCCGCTGCACCGCGTTGAGGTGGCGGGCAACCATTTCGCCCAGCTCATCGTGCCGTTCGGGTTGTTCGCACCGCAGCCAGTGGCCAGCGTGGCCGCGGGCATCGTCGTGGTCACCCAGCTGTGGCTGGTGGCATCGGGCAACTTCTCCTGGCTCAATTGGGTGACGATCGTCCTGGCGTTCAGCGCCATCGACGATGCGTCGCTGCGGATGCCCGCGCATCCGGCGTGGTCGGCACCCCCGCTGTGGTTCGCCGGCCTGGTGACCGCGTTCACCGGCGCGGTGCTGTTCATGACCTACTGGCCGGTGCGCAACATGTTGTCCTCGCACCAGCGAATGAACATGTCCTTCAACCCATTTCACCTGGTGAACACCTACGGGGCCTTCGGCAGCATCGGCCGCGTCCGCCGGGAGGTGGTGATCGAAGGCACCGAAGAGGAGCGGCTCACCCCGCAGACCGTCTGGAAGGAATACGAATTCAAGGGCAAGCCCGGTGCGGTGCGCCGGCTGCCCCGGCAATGGGCGCCGTATCACCTGCGCCTGGACTGGCTGATGTGGTTCGCGGCCATCTCGCCCGGCTATGCCGAGCCGTGGCTGACGCCCCTGTTGCAGCGGCTGCTGCGCAACGATCGCCCGACGCTGCGCCTGTTGCGGCACAACCCCTTCCCGAATTCCCCGCCCCGGTATGTCCGCGCGCAGCTCTACCAGTACCGGTTCACCACGCTGGCCGAGCTGCGCCGAGATCGGGCGTGGTGGCATCGCACGCTGATTGGCGGATACGTCCGGCCGATGACGCTGCGTAAAGCAACGTCTCCGCAGGGGTCTGGCGGCTGAGCGCGCAGTTGTTCCACTCTACCCGCCCGTGCCTGACCCGAAGTATTAGCAAATTCCCTAAGAAAACTCGGTGCACCACGCTAAGATGGGCAACCGCAAGGTAAGCAAATCCCGATGGGGGCGGGCGAATTGATAGAGCTAACCACGGCGTCATCGTTTATCGACTGGGAAAAGCTGACCGGGCAATCACAGTTCGTCGTGGATCTTGTCAGTATCCCGATCTTCAGCGCAATCGCAGGCTTGATCACAAACTGGACCGGGGTGCTGATGCTGTTCGCGCCGGTTCATTTCACGGGATTCCACATGCGGGGTCTCAAGACGGTCTTCCCACTCCTGCCGCGCAAGGTCCAGATCTTGCCGATTTTTGCTCCCGACGGCGTCCTGGGCTTCCAAGGTTTCATCCCGTGTCGTGCAGAGAAGATGGCCAGTCTGATCGTGGACAAGTCAATTTTCCGAATCGGGGGCATCGCGGATTTCTACCAGGAACTCGAACCGGACGTCCTGGCGGAACAGCTGGCCAACGCCGCGCGGCCAAATGTTCGTCAGCTTGCGACCGATGTCCTCGAAAAGGAACACTCCCTGCTGTGGCAGTTACTGCCACAACCAGCTCGGAATGCGGTGCTCGCCACCATCGACGAACGGCTGCCAGCGATATCCCGGAAGGCCTTTGCCAAGATCGGCGAGCACATCGACGACCTACTCAACGTAAAGCTGATGACAGTCAACTACTTGCGAAGCAATCCGGGTATCTTGTGCGATATCTTCAAGGGATTCGGTGGCCCAGAACTGAAGTTCATGGTGCGGATCGGCGCGCTGGGATTTGTGTTCGGGTTCCCCCTCGCACTGTATTTGACGTTCGTACGTGAATTTCATCCTCCTGTCCTGAGTGCGATCCCGGCGTGGCTCACAGTGCTCGGTGGGGCCGCCCTCATCGGAGTGATCGTCAACATCTTGGCCATAAAGGTCGTGTTCGAGCCTGGTGAGCCACAGCCGCGGTACAAGTATCTATGGAGGCAGGGACTACTACCCAAGCGCCAGTACGAGGCGGCGGCGCAGTTTGCGCACATGCTGTCGACCGAAGTGCTCACGGTGACCAACTTCTCTCGCGAACTGCTTTTCGGGGCATCCGGTGACAAAACCGCGGCTTTTATCGGGGAAGTCGTGTCCGACGAGGTCACCGGGATTTTGACCCCCGTGGTCTCCACTCTGGCCCACACGCTTGGTCTTGTGGACCTGGACTCACTGCAACAGCGGGCCAGTATGGAATTCGTTAATTTCGCTCCCGAAGTGTTCTACTCGAAAGAGTTCAACGAAGAGAAGTCGAAAAAGATCGAGGCCTTTGCGACGGAGAGATTCCGCGCACTACCCGCGGCAGAGTTCGGTGAAATGCTCTACACGGCGATTGAGCAGGATGCTTGGCTGCTCTACGTCCACGGCGGGCTGCTCGGCATCCTCGTCGGTGCCGTCCACCTGCTACTTTTCGGATGGTGAGCGCCGCGCCACACTTCGGTGCTCACGCGTGCTTCTTTTCTTCCCCGCGAATTCTGTCTTGGCGACCGTCGGTATCCCAGCCGCCAGCGTTATAGCCTTCGGTATTGGTGCACACCTCGACGAATTGCTGGCCGAACGCGGTAAGCGCAATACTCCGGTAAATCGTGATCGTCTTTTCACCGCTTTCGATCGCGTGCAGCGCGGACGGTTGCACCTCCAACAATGCATACCTGCGATAGTCGTCGACCGGCTCGCGGGACAAGTCGATCAAGCCCAGCCGTTCGAGATTTGCGAAGTAGTGGTGATCGCGGTCGGGCCAATGGCAGCCGGCCATCGATGCCACCATGCTGACATCGCCGGCCAACAGCACTGAACCAACTTGAAACAGCGTCTTGGTCCGCACGTCGAGTAAAGGCTGCGCGCCGGCCACCGCCAGGAAACGCAAGATTCGCGCCTCATCGGGAAGCAGTTCGTCGAGTATGCGTGAGAACGACGGATGCACGTCGCGGCGCTGGAGCTCGGGTTTGTAGGAGGTCCGGATCAGTGCATTGCCGCGCTTCCGCAACGCATCCGTCTCGTCGCGCGCACCGGTTCCCACGACCTTGTCGACCACGTCTCTGACACCGGTCCACGGTGCAGTTGCGACTTGCCGTAACCCCTCGCCGACCTGGTCAATGACCGGTTGGACCGGTTGGGTGACAGTCCCTATGGCCCTGCCCAACACTTCGGTGGCCGGGTTGCTGCCCAGGACGGCGGCGAGAAGGTTATCGGGCGGTGGCACACTCGATGGCGGCTTGTCCGCACCCGATGCCGGGGGTGTGGCCGTCGCCGACGACGCTCGGGTATCCGTACCCGCACAATTAGCACCAGACGATGGGTCGCCGTTCGCCGTTGCGGTACCCGACTTCGACTGGCTCGACGACTGCTCCGACGCTGATGATTGCTTTTCCTGCCGCCGGGCGCCCCCCAACACGTCGTTCACCGCATCAGTCACCGCGGAGAACGGATTCCACGCTCCCGGCGCGCTCGCAGATTCGCGCGCCGAAGAGCTGGACTCCGTTGCATGCTGTGCGGAAGGCATAGACGTGGTCCCCGCTGGAAAGTTCAGTAACCGGCGGATGTCCGTTACGCCGGCAGCCCGACCAACAGCGTCAAGAGGATTCAGCAAGTCATCGAACGCGCCGCGCCCTGCGGCCTGTCCGCCCAACAGCCCACCGACGCTGCCCAACGGGCCAGAGGACCCGGCAGGCGCGTCGCTGGCTGGATAACGCAATAGGTTCAGTGCATTCCAAACACTGGTCCCGGCGCTGCGCATTTGTTCGACGGCATTGACTAGCTCTGTCGCAAGGTTCCTGATAAGGATCACGGACGTGCCGAGCTCGCCGAGCGATTCCAGGTTCAGATCGCCAAGAAGCGGCGCCGCTCCCGGCGTTTTGCGATCTTCGGGACCTGAACTGCTCATATCGTTTCCGGTTACGTCCTCCATGAGCGGGGCGTGCGGCGTGGGGCGTGGCTTCGGATGTGCGTCACGTCACATTCTACGGCACTACGACGCGAGATCGTATGTGCGGCCTAATTCCCCACCCGGCCATGCTCGGGTGGGGGATCAGGGATGGCTACGCAGATCGCGCTGCTACTTCTTGGCCGTTGTCTTCTTGACGTTCTTTTCCTTGACCTTGGCCAGCTTTTCGATCTGCTCGTTCAAACTCTTCGACCGTGCGCGAAGGGCTTCGATGCTCGAATCCTTCGTATCCTTCGCTATGTCGGTGACATCTGACTCGAGTTTCTCGACGTTTTCGAGCAAGTCATCCACGAACTCTTTTGTGTTGTCGAGGAGCTTCCCTACAAGACCGGAAACAGTTGGGTCTGCCATTTTGATCTCCTTTGTTGAACTGGTTTGGACTGGGTATCATTTGAAAGGTCTCTGCGTTCGGTGGCGGTCCGGTGGCGATCTGGCCGAGATCACGCTCACACCCGATTCCGCCGCATTCGAGACATTTTGTTATCGAGGTCCCGTTGGTCGAGGGTTGTCATCGGTACTCCTTTTACTTACGTTGAATTACTTCGCGTTTCGGCTTACAGCGTGGAACTTGCCGTCGGTGGGGGGCTGATGATGTTCAGTGTGCGCCGCCACGCCTTGACGGTAAATGGTTTGACGGCAAAGATCGACGTGGCCTTGAATAGGCATCGCGGCCGCGCTGGGTCACGTGGGTGCGCGAGTGCTGTTGTGCCAAAATCCATGTGCTGCAAGTGATTCCATTACCCTTCCCCGGGTACAGCGCTGTCGCGGTTGCCGACCTCGCCCGGCGGAGCGTTGCGCTCGTCGTGAAACGTTACGGAGCTCGCCGCGACGTGGCGACGTCCCGGTGGGACCAACTACTGGCGTGTTCTTGGCTTCCGGAGCCAAACGGCCGATCCGTGGGGGGATGCGCTGGATTACAGCGTCTCGTCCAGCTCGCCGAGCCGGTCGGTCAACCGCAGGTTCTCGGAGTAGTCGACGGGGCAACAGATCAACGACACCCCGTCGTCGTCGAGCGCGGCCTTCAGCGTCGGCAACAGTTCCTCGGCGCTGTTGATCCGATATCCCTTGGCGCCGAAGCTTTGCGCGTAGGTCACGATGTCGGGGTTGTTGAACTTCACGTAGTAGTGCGCACCGAGTTCGAGGTCCATCTTCCACTCGATGAGGCCGTACCCGCCGTCCTCCCATATCAGCACCACCAGCGGTATGCGCTCCCGGACGGCGGTCTCGATTTCCTGCGAGTTCATCATGAACGCGCCATCTCCGACTAGGGCCAGCACCTTGGCCTCCGGCTGCGCCAGCTTGACGCCGAGGGCTCCCGGTAGCGCAAAACTCATGGTGGACAAGCCGTTTGAGATCAGACAGGTGTTTCGTTCGTACGTCGGGTAAAGCCGCGCCATCCACATTTTGGTGGCACCGGTGTCGACCAGGACGACATCGCTGCGGCCCAATGCCTCCCGGGTGTCGGCGACCACCCGCGCCGGCGCCAGCGGATAGCGCGAATCCTGTTGTCCCCGAGCGAATTCCTCGGCCAGCAGGCCGGACCCGGGTGCCTCCGGATCTTCGTCGTAGGCGTGGCCCTCGAGCGCCTCGCTCAGCGCATCGAGCGAAGCGCTGATGTCGCCGATGATCCCGACGTCGACCGAGTAGTGCGCGTCGACCTCGGCGGGGAAACGATGAATATGGATGATCTTCTTGTCGGCCTTCGGGTTGATCCGGACGGGGTCGAACTCCTGCAGCTCGTAGCCGACCGCGATGATCACGTCGGCGTTGTCGAATCCGAAGTTGACGTAGTCGTGGCGCATGAACCCGAGGGTCCCGATGCTGTTGGGGTGATCGTCGGGCATGACGCCCTTGCCGTGGAAGGTATTGGCCACCGGGATCGCGAATTCGTCGGAGAATCGCACCAGGGCCTCGGTCGCGTCGCCGCGGGCGGCGCCGTGCCCGGCCAGCACCACCGGTCGTTTGGCGCTACGCAAAATGTCCACCGCGCGCGCCACCTGCCGGAAGGCCGGGGCCTCTGCCCGAACGACGTTGCGCGGCAACGGTTTCAGGTCGTAGTCGGCGGTATCTGCGTCGATGTGTTCGGGGATGGCCAGGTAGACCGCGGCCGGGCGTTCGGTCTCGGCGACCTTGAACGCTTTGCGGAACATCTCGGGGATGGCGTGCGCGGTGGGGACGCCGGCGGCCCACCGGGTGATCGGGGCGAACATCGACACCAGGTCGACGTACTGGTGCGACTCTTTGAACTGCCGGTCCTGACCGACCTGCGCGGAGATCGCGACCATCGGGGTGCTGTTGGTAGTGGCGTCGGCGACGCCGAGTTGCATGTTGATCGCGCCTGGTCCCAAGGTGGCGGACACCACCGCCGCCCGGCCGGTGACGCGCCCATACATTTCCGCCATGAACGCGGCGGCCTGTTCGTGCCGGGTGAGCACATAGCGGATGTTCGAGGCGGCCAGCGCCTGCACGAACCGGATGTTCTCCTCGCCGGGTATTCCGAAGACCACGGAAACACCCTCGTTTTCCAGGCACTTGACCATCAGCTGAGCGGGTTTACTCATCCGGCACCTCCCTTTGGCCCACAGTAGTGGCAGGCTGGGTAGCGGACGTTTTCACAAACCATCGCAACCGAAGGATGTCAACGTGCCCATCGCCACGATCAACCCGGCCACCGGCGAGACGGTCAAGACCTTCACCCCGGCAACCGACGCCGAAGTCGACGCCGCAATCGCGCGCGCCCACGCGCGGTTCCTCGACTACCGCCACTCCACCACCTTTGCCCAGCGCGCCGAGTGGGCGAATGCCACCGCCGACCTGCTGGAGAAGGAAGCCGACGAAACCGCGGCGATGATGACCCTGGAGATGGGCAAGACCCTGAGATCGGCCAAGGCCGAAGCGCTCAAGTGCGCCAAGGGTTTCCGCTACTACGCGGAGAACGCCGAGAAGCTGCTCGCCGACGAGCCCGCCGACCCGGCGAAGGTCGGCGCGAAAAAGGCATACATCCGATACCAACCGCTCGGGGTGGTCCTGGCCGTGATGCCGTGGAACTTTCCGCTCTGGCAGGCCGTCCGGTTCGCCGCGCCGGCATTGATGGCGGGCAACGTCGGCCTGCTCAAGCACGCCTCCAACGTGCCGCAGTCGGCGCTCTATCTCTCCGACGTCATCACCCGCGGCGGCTTCCCGGAGGGCTGCTTCCAGACGCTGCTCGTTTCGTCCAGCGCGGTCGAGCGCATCCTGCGCGATCCCCGGGTCGTGGCGGCCACCCTGACCGGCAGCGAGCCGGCCGGCCAATCGGTCGCCGCCATCTGCGGCGACGAGATCAAGCCCACCGTGCTCGAGCTCGGCGGCAGCGACCCGTTCATCGTCATGCCGTCCGTGGACCTCGACGACGCCGTCAACACCGCGATCACCGGCCGGGTGCAGAACAACGGCCAGTCCTGCATCGCCGCCAAGCGCTTCATCGTCCACACCGACATCTACGACGCTTTCGTCGACAAGTTCGTCGAGCGGATGGAGGCGCTGAAGATCGGTGACCCGACCGACCCGGACACCGACGTGGGTCCGCTGGCCACCGAGTCCGGCCGCGACGAAATCGCGCAGCAGGTCGACGACGCCGTCGCGGCCGGCGCCAAGATCCGCTGCGGCGGCACGCGTCTCGACCGGCCCGGGTGGTTCTACCCGCCGACGGTCGTCACCGACATCACCAAGGACATGGCGCTGTACACCGAGGAGGTGTTCGGGCCGGTCGCCTCGATGTATCGCGCCCAGAACATTGACGAGGCCATCGAGATCGCCAACGCCACGACCTTTGGGCTGGGCTCCAACGCCTGGACCAATGACGAGGCCGAGCAACAGCGCTTCATCGACGACATCGAAGCCGGCCAGGTCTTCATCAACGGGATGACGGTGTCCTACCCGGAGTTGGGGTTCGGTGGTGTCAAGCGGTCGGGCTATGGTCGCGAGCTCGCGGGTCTCGGAATCCGCGAATTCTGCAACGCCAAGACCGTCTGGGTCGGCTAGACCGGGCCGGCGAGCGTGGGGCCTATGGACGAATTAAGGGCGGTTCTGATGCATAGGGCCCACACTGGGCGATCTGGGCCGGACTAGACGCTCGCCAAAGCCCGCTCGTCCTCCTCGGCGAAGGTGTCCTCCAGCTCCACCGGCGAGTAGTCGAGGTCGATCTCGCCGAGCGGGCGCCCGCGGGCGCTGGAGATGGTGCCGAACCGCCGCATGCCCTTGTCGGCGGCGTACTGCATGAACTCGTCCACCGACAGGTCGAACGGCATCGGGTCATACAGGGCGAAGCCCTCTTCGATGAGCCGCAGCCCAAGCGGCATGAGCTCGTTCATGCGCGTTTCGAAGACACCCCAGTTGGCGTCGTCGGCGGCGACGTGGCGCCGGCACGTGAAGGTGCCCCACGCCATGTGGCGTCGCTCGTCGTCGCCGATGCGCCGGACCAGCTCCTGCATGCCGGGCAGAATCCCGCGCTCCACGCAGATCTTGTGCCAGCCGAAGTAGCCGGTCAGCGCCAACATGCCTTCGACCATGTGGTTGTAGGTCACCGACGCCCGGACCTGGGCGGCCGGCGACGGATCGGTGGTCAAGGCGTTGAGGCTTTCCGGCAACTCCTCGTAGAAAATCGTGCGGTAGGTCGGGACGTCCTCGAGATACTCGTGCAGGTCCTCGGTGATGCCGATCGCGTCGAGCCACATGCGGAACACCGCGACGTGCTTGGCTTCCTCGAAGGCGAACTGCGTCAGATACATCTCGTCGCCCAGCCGGCCTTCGGCCCGCATCGCGGCCATGAACGGCTGGATGTCCTCGGCCACCGATTCCTCGCCTGCGATGAACTCGGCGCACAGCCGGGTGGCGTAGTGGCGTTCGTCGTCGGTGAGACGTTCCCAGTCCGCGCGGTCGCGGGAGAAGTCGATGTCGGCCGGATTCCAGAACTTCGCGTTGCCGCCCGCAAACAGCTTGAGCGGCAAGCTGTCCCAGTTGAGGCCGCCCTTGGCCATTGAGGCAATTCGGGTGCGTGTCATGTGACCTCCTCAGATCATGTTGGGCTGGGTTGTGTCGCCGCGGTTTTCGGCGACGGAGCGAATGCGGCCGCGAGCACCGCGACCAAACGACGCACCGCCAGTGCCGGCTGCTCCGGCGTGGGATCGTCGAGCCCGAGGATCGGATCCATACCGCGCAGGTACGGCGCCAGGGCCAGGTGCGGGAAGATCATCAGCAGCAGCGACAGCAACGCGTCGGTGTCGGAATCCGCGCGCAGGTCGCCGCGGGTGTGCGCGTCGCGAACGAGCGGCCGCAGCACTTCCAGGTAGTGGCGGTGAATGACGTTCTGGACGCTGACCCGGGCCTCGGTATCGACTTCCAGAGTGGCCGCGGCATGGATCGCGCGTTCGTGCGGATGGTCGGCGAAGTAGGCCACCCACGCGTCGAGCCAGTCGGTCAGAAAGTCGAAGAATGGCCGGCTGGGGTCGAGCTCGCGGATGCGGTCCTCCATGTAGGCACGCACCCGCTGGCTGGCGATGTCGGCGATGAACGCATACAGGTCGCGCTTGTCCGCGAAGTATTGGAAGAGGCTGCCCTTGGCGACTCCGGCACGCCGCGCGATTACGTTCAGGCTGCCGCGCGAGAAGCCGTGCGCCCCGAACTCGGCTTCGGCGGCTTCTATCACCGCCGCGCGGCGAGCGGGGTCGACGCGCGCCCAAGTCACCGTCGGCAATGCGGCCTCCCAACGTCGATGACCACTGGTCATTCTACGGTGAGGCACGTCACAGTCAAGGGTTCCACCGCCGAGACGTTCGCAGGATGCACGGGACGGTCGCGCGGCGTCCGTCGACGGCTTTATCGTGTTTGCTGAACCGCCGTTGCCGGGGAGGCTGATGTGGACGGGACGCCATTCGGACGCTACCGCCTGGTGGAGGTGCTCGGCCGCGGGGGCATGGGCGAGGTGTGGCGGGCCTACGACACCACCATCAAGCGGGTGGTGGCGCTGAAGCTACTGCCCCCAAGCTTCGCCGACGATCCGGTCTTCCAGGAGCGGTTCCGCAGGGAGGCCCACGCGGCGGCCGGGCTCGACGAGCCCCACGTGGTGCCAATTTATGATTTCGGCGAGATCGACGGTCAGCTGTATGTGACCATGCGGCTGATCAAGGGCCGCGACCTGCAAACCATCCTGGCCGAGGGCCCACTGTCCGCGGCGCGCGCGGTCGCGATCATCGAGCAGGTGGCCCAGGCGGTGTACGCCGCGCACAAGGTCGGGTTGGTGCATCGGGATATCAAGCCGTCCAACATTTTGCTCGACGACAATGACTTTGCATATCTGATCGATTTCGGGATCGCCCGCGCCGCCGGTGACACAGGCCTGACCAGCACCGGGACGACCATCGGGACCTGGTCCTACATGGCGCCCGAGCGGTTTCAGAGCGGAACAACGGACGCACGCGCCGACATCTATGCGCTGGCGTGTGTGCTCTATGAGGCGCTGACCGGCCAACCCCCGTTCCCAGGTAACAGCCTTGAACAGGTTGCGGTCGCCCACATGCTCGCTCCACCCCCGCGACCGTCGCGGGAGCACGACGGCGTTCCCGCCGCGATGGACAACGTCATCGCGACCGGGATGGCCAAAGACCCCGACCAACGCTATGCCACCACGGTGGAGTTGGCGCACGCTGCTCGCGATGCGACGACGGTGCCGCTTCCGCTCCCGGGGTCCACCACAACGGTGCGGCCACCCGGCCGGCCCGACCGCCTCACCGGCGCTCCCATCAGCCCCGAAGACACGCAACTGGCGGCCCCCGGAGCCGCGCCCTGGCTGCCACCACCACCACGACCGGGGGGACCACCACCACTATGGCCACCACCGACCGCGCGGCGGCGGGTTTGGCGCCCCTGGGTCACCATCTCCGCCCTTGTGGCCGTCGCGGTGCTGATCGCCGGTGGCATCTTCGCGGCCGTCAAACTGTCCCACCACAACAATCCGATCGCCACCGTGCCGCCCGCCGCCGCACCACCGCCCAATCCGGGTGCCTTCACCGGCAGCTACGCCGCCGACTTTGCCCCGGAGACCGATCCCAACGGTCAGCCGGTCGAGGGCTCGCAGGCGACAACCGAAACGTGGGGCATCCGTTCGGTGTGCCGGTCCGGGGGGTGCGTGGCCACGGCGTCACGCCGTAGCGGTCAAACCACGCTCGTGACGACGTTGGTGTTCGACGATGTCGGCGGGCGCTGGCTGGCCGTCGGCCTCGGCTCGAAAACCTGTCACGACGCTCCCTACGAAGACTGGGAGGTGTTCGCGCTGCAACCACACCCTGACGCCACACTCGCCGGGGAGTACAGCACGGTTACCAGCAACAGCTGTGGCCGCAAGCGATCGGTTACCTTCACCCGCACCGGAGACGTCGATGTCGCCAGCCTGCCCGACCCGGCCACCCAACCGCCGCGGGTGGTGTCGCCGGCCGAAGCGCTCCACGGCACCTACCACGACACGGTAACCGAGAACGGACACAAAACTGAGTACGACGAGGTTGTCCGGACGGATTGCCTACGGACCGGCGATCGGTGCATGAGCTTTTTCCACGGAAGTGGTTTCACGCCACTGGTATTCGGCAGCGGGACGTGGACCGTAAACCGCGCGTGGGACCTACCGTGTCCGAATGGCGGTACGTACCACGAGACAACCACCGGGCAGTTTCCGGCGCCCGCACCCCCGCAGGATCCGATCGCGCTGCTCACTGGGCGCGGTCACAACGAAGTGAACTCCACCTGCGTCACCAGCGGTGATTTCGACGAGAAATTTGTGCGCACCGGCGATTAGAGCCAGCTGGACGGGAGGCCGGCTCCGGCGAATCATGGCCGAACGCAACGCCAATCAGCGCGAGCCGGCATCACGGCCGCATCTGGTAGGCGCCGTTGAGGGGAAGGACGTGTTCCTTCCAGATCTGGTTGTAGCGCGCGGGGTCGTGCGCCGGACGCCGGATCATCCGCGTCGCAAAACGAGCCTGCGCGTCCGTCGTCGAGGGCTTGTCGCTCAGCTCCACGGCGTAGCCGTTGAAGTCCCTGACCAACACGGCGAAGATCTCGTCGATCAACGCGCCGTCCACGCCGGATAGCCCCGCCTCCTCGAGGATGAGCTGGGCGTAGGGCACCGTCGCGAACAGTTGGCCGACGGCGAACGCGAAGTCAATGTCCTTCTGCTGCGCCGCATCTGGCGTGGCACCGGCCAGCATCTCGGCGAGGACCTCGATCTGCTCGCGGAGCAGGGCGACATTGGGAAGATGAGCGAAGGTGTCGAACGGCGCGCGCCAGTCGTGGAAGCGCACCTTGCCCAGGCCCCCGGTCGGTCCCTGGGCGAACAGGAACGTGTCGTCGGACGCGTCGTCGCGGCGGCCGATCAAGGGCAATTCGGCGTTCGGGGCGAACAGGAAATTGGGCATGAACTTGCCGAGCAGCCCGATGTTGATGTGGACGGTGCCTTCCAGCCGGGGCAACAGCCCGATCTCGCGGGTCACGGCCTCGAAGAAGGTGTCCTTCTCCACCCCCTTGGCGGCGATGACGTCCCACAGCGAGATGATGACCCGCTCGCCTTCGCTGGTGATCTTCGCCTTGGTGAGCGGGCTGTAGAGCAGGTAGCGACGGTCGGCCGCCGACGCGCTGCGCATGTAGTCGCAGGCGCGGGTGGCGACCAGCTTCATCGCGGCCAGCCGCACGTAGGCGTCGGTGAGCAGCCGCCGCACGTGGGTGAAATCGGTGACGACGGTCCCGTACAGGACGCGGTTGGACGCGTGGGTGACCGCTTCGTACATGGCGTGGGTGCACATGCCAACCGCGCCCCAGCCCAGGTTGTACTTGCAGACGTTGACGGTGTTGAGGGCGGCGTGGAACGCCTCGGGACCCCGGTGCAACAGGTCGGCCTCGGTGACCGGGTAGTCGCGCAGCGAGTAATTGGCGACGAAGTTCTGTGAGTTCACCACGTTCTTGATCAGGTGGTACCGATCGTGGCGGGAGTCGGCGGCGAAGAAGACATATTCGTCGGTGCCCGCGATCTTGCCGAAGGTGGAGACCATCCGGGCCACGTTGGCGTTGCCGATGTAGTACTTCTCGCCGCTGGCGGTCCAGCCGTGCTCCGACGGCGTGAGGATCATGTCGGTCTGGTAGACGTCGGCGCCATGGCTCTGCTCGGACAGCCCGAAGCCGAACACCTCGCCGGACTCCAGCTGCGCCGCCGCTTTGCGCTTCGCGTCCTCGTTGTCACTCATCCAGATCGGACCCAGGCCCAGGGCGGTGACCTGGAAGGGGTACCAGTAGCTGAGCCCGTAGAAGCCCACGATCTCGGCGAACTCGCTGATCCGGTAGGTGTCCCAGCGGCAGTCGGCGGCGCCGTATTCGGCCGGCGTCAGCAGGGAGGCAAAGATGCGCTCCCGCCCGATGTGGTTCAGGAAGTCCGAGTACCACACCCGGTCGTGGTCGTCGGACTTCAGCCGCGCCTTTCCCCGGGACTCGAAGAAGTCCACCGTGGCGGCCATGATCTCCCCCGAGCGCGCGTCGGGGTATTTGCGTTGCAGGTGGTTGGGATTGAGCAACATGGCGGTGACTCCCAGGGATGCCGATCAGGACGAGGGTGACGGTACTGCACCGGCCGACAAAACGGCACTGTCGGTCGAGCGCCGGATCGACCTAGAGTCAGTCACGTGTCCGAACTAAATACCGCCCGCGGCCCCATCGATACCGCCGATCTCGGCGTCACGCTCATGCACGAGCACGTGTTCATCATGACCACCGAGATCGCCCAGAACTATCCCGAAGCCTGGGGCGACGAGGAAAAACGGGTGGCCGACGCCATCACCCGGCTCAACGAGCTGAAGGCCCGCGGCGTCGACACCATCGTCGACCTGACGGTGATCGGCCTGGGCCGCTACATTCCGCGCATCGCGCGCGTCGCGGCGGCCACCGAGCTGAATATCGTTGTGGCGACCGGGCTTTACACGTATAACGACGTGCCGTTCTACTTCCACTACCTGGGCCCGGGCGGGATGCTGGACGGCCCGGAGATCATGACCGACATGTTCGTCCGCGACATCGAGCAGGGCATCGCCGACACCGGCGTCAGGGCCGGGATCCTCAAATGCGCCACCGACGAGCCCGGCGTCACACCGGGCGTGGAGCGGGTGCTGCGCGCGGTGGCCCAGGCGCACAAACGCACCGGCGTGCCGATCTCGACGCACACCCATGCCGGGCTGCGGCGCGGGCTCGAGCAGCAACGCATCTTCGAAGAAGAGGGCGTCGACCTGAGCCGGGTGATCATCGGGCACTCCGGCGACAGCACCGACGTCGGCTACCTCGAAGAGCTCATTGCGCCCGGTTCGTATCTGGGAATGGATAGCGGCGGGCGGTGCGGACGAATTTCTTGATGCTCCAGCCGGTTTGGTGCTCGATGTAGTGGCTGACGGCCATCGCGGCGACGACGATGCTCAGGTGGGCTTCGATGGATTCGCGTATGTGGTGGTAGATCGGGCGGGCTTGCAGGTCGTGCTTGGACATCCGGAAGGCTCTTCTCGATGCGCCACAGCTGGTGGTAGGCGTCGATGACGAACTCCGGGCCGGACTGGCCGGTGAGGTTGGTGGTGTATCCCTTCCAGCCGGCCAGGGCGCGGGTCTTGGCCTCCAGCTCGCGGTTGACGCTCTTGGTCGCGCCGGTGAGCTGGATGAAGCGGTTGCGTTTGACCGGGGCGTGACCGTCGACGGCGCGTTGGGCTTTGGCGACCTGTTCGTCGATCCCGCGCAGCGTGCGCCGGGCCCGGTCGTGGCGGAACTGGTAGTAGATGACCCGATCGGGGATGCCGCGGGCCTTCTCGCTGCTGGTGGCCGGCCACGGCTGGGTCAGCATCAGCCCGTCGGGAACTGCCTCGTCGGGGTGGTGTGTCGCGCCATTCGCGGACCACGTCGGGCAGGAACGGGATGCGGGTGCCGAGGATGAACGACAACCCGGCGGCCTGCAGGGCGACCTGGTTGGCTTCGGAGATCATGCCCGGCATCGGCGACGACGGTGACGTCGGTGAGCTGGTGGGCGGCCTTGAAGGCGTTGATGACCGGCAGCATGGTGGCGGTCTCGGCCTTGTTGCCCTCGAACGCGGCTGAACGGTCAGCGGGAACCCGGTGGCGTCGGTGAGCAGGCCGAGGGTGATCTGCGGTTCCAGGCGGCGTTCCTTGGAGAACCCGGGCTCGCGGAACCCGTCACCGGCGTCGGTTTCGAAGTACAGCGTCGAGACGTCGAACAACACCAGCGATGCCGGCCCCAGCCCGGCATGCCGTGCGCGATGCCGCGGACAGCGCTTGGCGCCACGACGGGTTTGGCGTAGACCGGCAGGCGACGCTTGATGGTGGCATACGAGGCCGGCTCGACGCCGACTTCGGTCAGCACTCGGCCGCGTCGATCTTGCTGGTCGGCTCGATGATCCGCGCCACACCAGATCGCGGAACACGTTGTCGCCATTGGTGACCGAATCGAACCCCAGCACCCGGTAGGCCGCACACAGCCCGTCCCACAGGTGGGTCATCCGCGAGGACGTGATCGCCAACGGCTCCGACCCAGGCGGGCCGGTCACACCAAGATCCAGCACGCCTGCCCGTCGCCAACCGCGGCGGCCGCAGCCTTCGAGCGCCGCCAGCTCGGCCTCGTCGTGAGCCGAGCCGAGATGCTCGATCGAGCGCGACCCGCGCCGCGTCGACCACACGTCTGACCGCGCTCGCCCCCGACGAGCCGGCGGTTACCTGCGACGGGCGCACGCTGACCCGCGGCGAACTCGACCGCTCGACCAACCGGCTGGCCCGCGCCTACGCCGAGCGCGGCGTAGGCGTCGGCGACTACGTGACCATCGTGCTGCCCAACTCCGTCGAGTGCGTGCAAGCCATGGTGGCGTGCTGGAAGCTGGGCGCGGTGCCGCAGCCGCTGTCCGCGCGGCTGCCGGAGGCGGAGTTCGCGGGCCTGCTGGAGCTGCGGCCACGCGCGCTGCTCGTGGGGCGAACGTACCCCGGAATACCAAGTGTTCCTGAAGGTTTCGTCCCCGACCAGGCGTTGTCGGATGACCCGTTGCCGGAAGCGGTGTCACCGTGCTGGAGGTCGATCGGCTCCGGGGGCAGCACCGGCCGGCCGAAGCTCATCGAGGCGGGCGGCGACAGCCGGCTCGGGCCGGAACTGGGGTACGCCGTGGGTGGCCAGGAGGGCGATACCGTGCTGGCGCCGGTGCCACTGACGCACACCACCGGCTTCACCAACACGGCGGTCGCGCTGGTGATGGGCAACCACCTGGTGCTGATGGGCCGGTTCGACCCGCACGAGTTCCTGCGGTTAATCACCGAGCATCGCCCCCAGCTCGTCACCACAGTGCCGACGAGAATGATGCAACGGGCGCTGCCGGTCTACCGCGTCGATCCGGATTCCTATGACCTGTCCTCGATCCGCCGGTTCTGGCATCTCGGCGCGCCGTGCCCGCCGGCCATCAAGCAGGCCTGGATCGACATCCTGGGCCCCGAAAAGGTCTGGGAACTGTACGGCGGCACCGAATTTCAGGCATTGACCTTCATCTCCGGCGACCAGTGGCTGACCCACCGGGGGTCCGTTGGTGTGGTGGTCATGGGCGAGATGAAGGTGCTCGACGACGACGGCAACCCTTGTCCGCCCGGCGTGGTCGGCGAGATCTACATGCGGCCCCCGGGCATCGTGCCGACGTACCGGTACATCGGGACGACGGCGAAATCCCGCGACGGCTGGGACTCTTTGGGCGACCTCGGCCATTTCGACGAAGACGGGTTCTTGTACCTGTCCGATCGCCGGGTCGACATGTTCACCGTCGGCGGCCGCAACGTCTACCCGGCCGAGATCGAAAACGCCCTATCGGCGCATCCGGATGTGTTGTCCTGCTTGGTTGTTGGCGTACCCCATGAGGATCTGGGACAGGTGCCGTATGCCCTGGTTCAGGCGGGGTCAGCATTGGATGAGCAGACCGTGCAAGGCTTTCTGCGCGACCGGATCGCCGGCTACAAGGTGCCGGCGACTGTCGAGTTTGTCGACACCCCGCTGCGCGACGACGCCGGCAAGGCGCGCCGGTCGGCGGTGCGCGCCGACGTCATGGCGCGATTGCGTCGGCCTCAGCATCTATGAGCTGGCCTGTTTCGGCCGGCTTCTCGCGTTTCTCCCAGCGGCGCAGCGCTTCCCGGCACGGCGACTCGACCAGCGCGTAACTGACGGCGGCGATCGCCCAACCGAAGATCAGCGTCAACACCAACACCGACGGCATCCGACCGGTGAACTGGAACGTCCCGAGCACCGGGAACACCATGGCCAGGGCGGCCAAGTGCCACACGAACAGGCCGTACGACCACCGCCCCAACGTCACCATGCCGGTGGTGCCCAGTACCCGGTGCCGGGTGTCGGGCCGGTCCAGCACCAGCGGGGCGACCAGCGCGAACGCAACCAGCGAGCCCATCGCCGTCTTCACCGCGAACTGGGTGGCGGTGCCCGGAACCAGGCCCTCCGGGCCCGCCAGCGGGGAAGCCGCCACCAGATAGGCCAGTACCGCTATGACGGCCATCAACACGCGTCGGCGCGCCAAGCGCACTGGCCAGCCGATCCCGCCGTGTGCCCACTCCGCCAGCAACATGCCGGCGGCGAACCACGAGAAAAACGCCGGCGGCCAGTTCAGCGGATTGATCCCGGGACCCCAATGCCCCGACCCCAAAGGCGCCCAGCCCCAGGTCAGGCTGAGGGCCGCGAGGGCGGCGATCGCCGGCACCCGGGCCCGGACGGGCAGGCGGCGGGCCAGCAGCGCCAGGACCGGCAACGCCAGGTAGAAGGAGACCTCGACCGACAGGCTCCACATCTGGGTCAGGCCACCGGTCAGGGTCAGCGGCACATAGATCTGGGTGAGCGTCAGGTTAGCCAACCACACCGTCGGGCTGGCGTGATCCGCGTCGGGCAACAGGGTCAGGATCACGACGACCGCCACCACGTAGGCCGGCATGATCCGGACCGCTCTGGACCGCAGATAGTGGCCCGTGCGCGGACGCGATCCCCGATCCCTTGCCGCGGCGGCGTGCCCGCGCCACAACAGGAATCCCGACAACGCGAAGAACACCGCCACGGCAAGGTCGAAGCGGCCGAACAACCGGCCGGCGACGCCGCCGGAGTGTCCCGTCTGGAAAGCGACGTGCGTGACCACCACGCCCATGGCCGCGCACGCGCGCATGCCCTCCACCGCGGGCAGGAAGCTGCGGATCCCTCCCACCTGCCGGCCATCGGTCACGATCTCAGTGTGCCTGTCGGGTGGCGCCGGGCAACGGGTTGGTACCCCGGGGCCTTAAATTCTGCTGTTAGGGTCGAACGGGTTTGCCACGCTGCTTGGGGCGGGTCGAAGCGGGTCGCGGCGGCGAGTCTCGGACTTGTTGGGAATCATTAGGAACCATCAGGAGGGCACAGCAACGTGAACCGAGCAGTCATGTTGCGGTTCGCCGCATGCGCGGTCATCGGACTCGGGGCCGCCCTGCTGATCGCCGCGCTGCTGCTGTGGACCTACACCAGCAGCAGGATCACCAAGATCCCGCTGGACATCGACGCCACGTTGATCAGCGACGGCACGGGAACCGCACTCGATTCCGCGTCGCTGTCCGGTGACCACCTCGTCGTCAACCAGAACGTGCCGCTGGTGTCCCAGCAGCAGGTCAGCGTCGAGTCGCCCGCCAACGCCGACGTGGTCACGCTGCAGGTCGGCTCCTCGGTCCGGCGCACCGACAAGCAAAAGGACAGCGGACTCGTGCTGGCGATCGTCGACACCGTCACCCTCAACCGCAGGACGGCGATGGCCGTATCGGACGACACCCACACCGGCGGCTCGGTGCAAAAGCCGCGCTCGTTCGGCGACGAGAACCCGCCGACCGCGATCTCGCTGCGGCACGACGGGCTGTCCTACCGCTTCCCGTTCCACACCGAGAAGAAGAAGACGTACCCCTACTTCGATCCCATCGCGCAAAAAACGTTCGACGCCAACTACGCCGGCCAAGAGGACGTCAACGGCTTGACCACGTACCGCTTCACGCAGAACGTCGGCTACAACGGCGACGGCAGGCTGGTGGCGCCTGTGGTGTACGCGTCGCTGTACCCGGGCAACGAGGACGGCAAGGTCACCGCGTCGGCGGCGATGTGGGGCGTGCAGGGCGATCCGGGCGACCAGGTCACCATGACCCGCTACTACGCCGCGCAGCGCACCTTCTGGGTGGACCCGGTGTCGGGCACCATCGTCAAGGAGACCGAGCACGCCAACCACTACTTCGCCCGTGATCCGCTCAAGCCGGAGCTGACGATCGCCGATTACCGGATCACCTCCAACGAAGACACCGTCGAATCCCAGGTCAACGCGGCCCGTGACGAGCGTGACCGGCTGGCGCTGTGGTCGCGGGTGCTGCCGATCACGTTCACCGCGGTGGGCTTGATCGCCCTGATCGGCGGCGGAATACTCGCTTCGTTCAGCCTGCGGACCGAGAGCGCGCTGACCGACCCCGGCCTGGACCGGGCCGACCAGGAATTCTTCGGCCGCAGTGGGCTCGAAGAACCCGTGCCCGGCGCCGAAGCCGAGACCGAGAAGCTGCCCACGCAGCGCCCCACTCCGCGTGAGGATGCCGGCTCGGACGCAGCGGGCTCCGATGAGCCGCCCGATTCGGGGCCAACCGAGCCCGGTCCACCCGTACGGGAATAGCCGGCTGGGAGCGTTCACTATGCGCTGGGCCCGCCCCGGGTACGCATTGGGCTTGACGCTGGCGGTGGTCGCGCCGCTACTGAAGCCCGGGTATCTGCTGCTGCGCGACGCGGTATCCACGCCGCGGTCGTACCTCTCCGATACCGCGCTGGGGTTGACGTCGGCGCCGCGGGCGACACCACAGGATTTCGCGGTGGCGCTGGCGTCGCACCTGGTCGACGGCGGCATCGTGGTGAAGGCGCTGCTGGTGCTCGGGCTGTGGCTCGCGGGATGGGGTGCGGCGCGACTGGTCGCGACGGCGCTACCGTGCGCGGGCGCGGCCGGCCAGTTCGTCGCCACCACGCTGGCGATCTGGAATCCCTATGTAGCCGAACGGCTTCTGCAGGGTCACTGGAGCCTGCTGGTCGGCTACGGCTGCCTGCCCTGGGTTGCGACGGCGATGCTGACGCTGCGGACCGCGAGCCCGTCCGACTGGTTCGAGGTCTTCGGGCTGGCGTTCTGGATGGCGCTGGCCGGGCTGACCCCGACCGGGCTGTTGCTCGCCGCGACGGTGGCGCTGGTCTGCGTCGCGGCGCCCGGTGCCGGACGACCGCGCTGGCTGTGCGCGGCGGCAGCGTTGTTTGCCGCGCTGGTCGCGGCGCTGCCCTGGCTGACCGCCTCGGCGCTGGGATCGTCGTTGACCGCCCACACGGCGGCAAACGCGCTGGGCGTCAACGCCTTCACGCCGCGCGCCGAGCCGGGACTGGGCACCCTCGGCAGCCTGGCCAGCCTCGGCGGCATCTGGAACGGCGAAGCCGTACCGGGTTCGCGGACAACGCTTTTCGCGGTGTTGTCCGCCGTGGTGCTGCTGGGTGTGGTGCTCGCCGGATTACCGGCGGTGGCACGCCGTGGCGCGGCGGTGCCGCTGCTTGTCCTGGCGGCGGTGTCCGTGCTGGCGCCGGCCGCGCTGGCCACCGGGCCCGGTCTGCACGCGCTGCGGGCAGTGGTTGACGCCGCACCCGGTCTAGGTTTGCTGCGCGATGGGCAAAAGTGGGTGGCGCTTGCGGTGCCCGGGTACGCACTGGCGGGGGCCGGCGCCGTGGTGACGCTGCGACGGTGGCTGAGCTCCCCAAGGCCCCCTGTGACGGCCGCGGCCTGCTGCCTCGCGCTGATCCTGGTACTGCCCGACCTGGCCTGGGGTGTGTGGGGCAAGGTTTCGCCCGTCCACTACCCGCCCGGATGGGCCGCGGTGGCCGCGGCGATCAACGCCGATCCGCGGACGGTCGCGGCGTTGCCCGCGGGCACCATGCGGCTGTTCTCCTGGGCCGGCCCGGTGCCGGTGTTAGATCCACTGCCGCGCTGGGTGCGCGCCGACGTGCTGACGACCGGTGACCTGGCCATCTCCGGGGTGATCGTCCCCGGGGAGGGCAATCACGCCCGAGCGGTGCAGGACCTGCTGCTGGCGGGGCCCGATCCCGCCAGCTTGGCGCCGGCCGGGGTGGGATGGGTGGTCGTCGAAGCGGACAGCGCCGGTGACATGGGTGCGGCCGGCCGCACCCTCGACGCGCTGGCGCCGGTCTACCGCGACGACGAGTTTGCCCTTTATCGAATCGGCGGCAACACCGCCGGCGTCTCCCCCACGCACCGCACGCCGACGGTGATCGCGCATCTGGCGTGGCTGGCGATGCTGATCGTGGGCGCCGCCGGCGCGGTCATCAGCGGGCTCCGGCGCCGCCGCTCCGAGCGCGACCGTCCGGTTAGACCAAACCGCTGACGACTTCGCCGGCGTGCACCGCCTCGAGCACGCCGCGCATCGCCTCGGCGCTTTGCGTCCAGGAGAATTCGCCGCTGCGCAGCTGAGCCTTGACGCCGAGTTGCTCGCGCAGCACCGGATCGCAAAGCAGTTCTTCGAGGCGATCCACCAGCTCGGCGCGGCTGTCCACCAATATCCCGGTCACCCCGTCGACGATCGAGTCGGACAGACCGCCGGAGGACCGGTAGCCGATGGTGGGCACTCGGTGCTGGGCCGCCTCGACGACCGCCAGGCCCCATCCCTCCTTGCGGGAGGGCAACACTTGCAGCCAAGAGCTTTGCAGCACATGGTGTTTGGTCAGGTCGTCGACGTGGCCGTGGAAGGTCACCGCATTGGACATGCCGAGCCGCCGTGCGTGGTCGACGAGCCGCGGCCGCCACCAGCCGCCGCCGACGATGTCGAGGTGCAGGCCCCGGATCCGCGGCCGCAACGCCGCGACCGCTTCCAGCGCGTCTTCGATCTGCTTGTGCGGCACCAGCCGCGACAACACGACCACTCGCGGCACGGCCGAGCGCGGGCCGGACAACGATTCCGCCGGCGCCTCGTCCAGGCCGTTGCGGACCACCGCGATCCGCTCGTTGTCAACGCCGAGCGCGACCAGGTCGCGGGCCGACGGGAGCGACACCGTCACGTACTGATTGCGCCGGTTCAGCCGCGGCGACAACGTCGACTCGACGTACCAGCCGATCCGGCCGAGCACCGGCCCCGCCACCGGCCACTGCTCCCGGTGGCAATGGTGGACCAGCACCACCACCCGCCGGCCGTACACCAGCCGGGCAAGGAACGGCAAACCGTTCTGGGTGTCGACGACCACATCGGGCCGCACTCGCCGCAGCGGGCCCAGCCCGAGCCGCGCCGCGGCCATCGCCAGCAACGCAAAGACGTACACCGAGTACTGGCCGCCGGCCCGATCGATCCGCACCCCGTCGATCACTTCGCGCCGTGGCGCACCCGGATAGCGGGCGGTGCGCAGCGTGACGGCAATCCCGGAGGCGGCCAACTGCGCGCCGATGCGCTGAAAGTAGGCTTCGCTGCCGCCGCCCTGCGGGTGCCCCGTGTCGCGCCAGCACAGCAGCAACACCGAGCGCAGATCGGACATTCGTGTGAGCCTAATGGCGAGCTCGCGTCTACGCCTGTCGGGAGGCTAAAGGGCCAGCGCTCGATCAAAAAAGTGAGGTTTGCAGGGCCGGTCGGTGAGTGGGATCGTTTCACGATGAGCATCAGCAATGAGCCGACCGCGTCGCGCAGGTTTGAGGCCCATCGTCCGTTCTTCGGCTCGAAATGGGCCTCGATATCGACACCCGCGTGGCAAAAAAACCCCGTCAGGTCCTACCTGATCATGGTGGTCGCGATCCTCGTGTTCACCGCCGTCGTCGGCGGGCTGTATATGGCTGTCCAGATGTATTTCCTGCATGGCTCGGGCGGGTCCCGATCTAACGGCTGGATCGTGGACAAGGTTTACCGGTACGGCTTGATTGCTCTCGTTCTCGGCGGCGGCGGCGCCTGGTACCGGTGGTCTCAGCGGTCTCCACAGGGCAGGATCCTCATCGACGTCACGAGGGATGCCCTGACCGTCAGCAAGCGGCCGGGCGAGGTTTACCCGTTCAGCGACGCGAAGCTGGGCGTGTGGGGGATATCCGGCGGCCAGACGATGGGTGCGGCGCTGCACCTGCATTGCGGCCAGCGCCGGTTCATTCTCGGCGGTCGGGATTATCGCGTCGCCCCCGGAACCCGGCTCGAAGCGCCCGACGCCGGCTACGGCCTGCCGGTGGACGTCGACGCCTGGGTGACGGACACGGAATTCGGCGAGATTCTGACGATCTCCGGCCGGCAGAGCACTCCGAGTGGGTTGGATGCACGCCCGCTGGCAGCGGCGGCACCGACCCGGTGCCTGTTGTTTCCCAGCCCCATGTTGGTCCAGCAGTTGGGGCCGTTCGCCATGCGCAAAAGACAACAACTCATGGGATCACTGAACCAGCCTCGCCTGGCCATCGACGTGGGCGCGGACGGGATCTGGGTGGCAGACCCGAACAGCAATACGCTGATTGCCTCGGCGCCAGTGGCGCAGGTGACCGCGACACCGGAAACCTACCAATACGGTCGCGGCTGGTCCGGATACGGGTGGGAACAAATGATGGCCCGGTCTCTGTCCGTGACGCCCGTCCTGGTCCTGGGCATTCCCGGTGCGCAGCCACTGACCATCGGATGTCGTGACACCGTCGGGGGTCTGGAGCTTCGGTTTTCGTGGCCGCGCGACGTGCGGCAGCGCGTCAACGACCCCCCCGACTTTTCGTGCTCCGGGGGCGATTTCCTGCTACTCGTGGAGAAATTCGGCCTGGCCCCGTATCTGCAAAGGCACGACCGATAGGTTCACCGGCTGTCACTGACGTTTTCGCGCGCCGCGCGACGCTGCCGCGCTCGGTGCGGCTGCTGTCGGAGTTCCGCCATGAGCGGACCGATCCGGCCAGGTTCTACGGCGTGCTGGCCGCCGACACCGCCGCGATGGTCGCCGATCTGTGGCTCGCCGGCCACGGCGAGCCTCCGGTGGGTCGCACGCTGCTCGACGTCGGCGGCGGGCCGGGGTATTTCGCCTCGGCGTTTTCCGCTGCCGGTGTCCGCTACATCGGCGTCGAACCCGATCCCGGCGAGATGCACGCGGCCGGCCCGCGTGTCGATCGGGGGGCCCAGAAAACAGGCGTCGCGTTCGTCCGCGCGTCGGGCATGGCGCTTCCATTCGCCGATGACTCCGTGGACATCTGCCTGTCGTCGAACGTCGCCGAGCACGTGCGACGACCCTGGCAGCTCGGCGGCGAGATGTTGCGAGTGACCAAGCCGGGCGGCCTGGCGGTGCTGTCCTACACCGTCTGGCTGGGCCCGTTCGGCGGGCACGAGATGGGCCTGACGCATTACCTCGGCGGTGCTCGCGCCGCCGACCGGTACGCCCGCAAACGCGGTCATCGGGCGAAAAACGACTACGGGTCGTCGTTGTTCGCGGTGTCGGCCGCCAACGGTCTGGACTGGGCCGCTAGCACCGGCGCCGCGGCGGCCGCATTTCCGCGCTACCACCCCCGATGGGCGTGGTGGCTGACATCCGTGCCGGTGCTGCGCGAGTTCCTGGTGAGCAATCTGGTGCTGGTGCTTTCGCCCCGATAATGGAACATGTTCTCGTTTTGACTCGGCTTGGGTAGGGTGGCGGCCATGGGCGACCTCAAGACCGAATACGACAAACTCTTCATCGGCGGCAAGTGGACGGAGCCGTCGACCTCGGAAGTCATCGAGGTGCACTGTCCGGCCACCGGCGAGTACGTCGGCAAGGTGCCGATGGCCGCGGCGGCCGACGTTGACGCCGCGGTCGCCGCGGCCCGCGCGGCATTCGACAACGGCCCGTGGCCCTCGACGCCGCCGAAGGAACGCGCGGCCGTCATCGCCAATGCGCTCAAGCTCATGGAGGAGCGCAAGGACGGATTCACCAAGCTGCTCGGCCTCGAGACCGGCCAGCCGCCGACCACCGTCGAGACGATGCAGTGGATGAGTGGGATCGGGGCGATGAACTTCTTCGCCGGCCCCGCCGTCGACCAGGTCAAGTGGCAGGAGATCCGCAACGGCAGCTACGGGCAGACCATCGTCCATCGCGAGCCGCTCGGTGTGGTGGGCGCGATCGTGGCATGGAACGTGCCGCTGTTCCTGGCAATCAACAAGCTCGGCCCCGCGCTGCTGGCCGGCTGCACCGTGGTGCTCAAGCCGGCCGCCGAAACCCCTTTGAGCACAAACGCTTTCGCGGAGGTGTTCGCCGAGGCGGGCCTCCCCGACGGCGTGCTGTCGGTGGTGCCCGGCGGCATCGAGACCGGCCAGGCGCTGACGTCGAACCGCGACGTAGACGTCTTCTCGTTCACCGGTAGCTCGGCCGTCGGCAAGGAGATCGGCCGGCGCGCGGCGGAGATGCTCAAGCCGTGCACGCTGGAGCTCGGCGGCAAGTCCGCGGCCATCCTCCTCGACGACGTCGACCTGGCCGCCTCGATCCCGATGCTGGTGTTTTCCGGGATCATGAACACCGGACAGGCCTGCGTGGCCCAGACCCGCATCCTGGCGCCGCGCTCGCGCTACGACGAAATCGTGGATGCGGTAAGCGCTTTCGTCCAGGCGCTGCCGGTCGGCACGCCGTCGGACCCGGCCGCCCAGATCGGGTCGCTGATCTCGGAGAAGCAACGCGCCCGCGTCGAGGGCTACATCGCCAAGGGCATCGAGGAGGGCGCGCGGCTGGTGTGCGGCGGCGGCCGTCCCGAGGGTCTGGACACCGGATTCTTCGTGCAGCCGACGGTGTTCGCCGACGTCGACAACAAGATGACGATCGCCCAGGAGGAGATCTTCGGTCCGGTGCTGAGCATCATCCCGTACGACACCGAGGAGGACGCGATCAAGATCGCCAACGACTCCGCGTACGGCCTGGCCGGCAGCGTGTGGACGACCAACGTGCCGCACGGCATCGAGATCTCGGAGCAGATCCGCACCGGGACGTACGCGATCAACTGGTACGCCTTCGATCCCTGCTGCCCCTTCGGCGGCTACAAGAACTCCGGCATCGGCCGCGAGAACGGGCCCGAAGGCGTCGAGCACTTCACCGCGCAAAAGAGCGTGCTGATGCCGATGGGCTACACCCTCGACTAACACCTATGCGTCGAGCGTGTACTCAGTGCGAAATTTCCGCCGATTTTTCGCGCTGAGTACACGTTCGGCGTTTCGCTGCTAGCGGCCCTGGAAGCGGGCCTGCCGGCGCTCGATGAACGACTGCACACCCTCGGCGGCATCCGCGCTGGCGAACAACGCGGCCACGTCGGGGCGCAGTCGCTCGATCGCGGCGGCCTCGCCGTGCTCGCGGGCCAGGTGGGCCGAAGCCAGCGTGGCCCGCACCCCCAACGGCGCGGCCCGGTCGGCGATGGTGTGCGCGATCTCGCGCCCCCGGGCCAGAGCCGCCCCCGCGTCCCCGGCCACCTCCTGGACCAACCCGATGCGATGCGCCTCGGCGGCGTCGAACTCGTCGCCGGTCAGCAGCCAGCGCATGGCGTTGCCCCACCCGGCCTCGCGGGGAAGCCGGATCGTCGCGCCGCCGAACGGGTAGATCCCGCGCTGCACTTCAAGCTGCGTGAACCGGGTCCCGTCCGCGGCGATCCGGATGTCGGCGGCCAGCAGCAGTTCGATGCCCAACGTCATGCACCAGCCCTGCGCGACGGCGACCAGCGGTGTCGTCCACGGTCCGTCCAGCCGCCAGGGGTCCCGGCCATCGTCGGGGAACTCCAACTCCCCGGCCGCGATGCCGGGGCCGACGTCCACGAGATCCAGGCCGGCCGTGAAGTGGTCGCCGTGCGCGAACAGCACGCCGGCCCGGGCCTCGGGGTCGGATTCCAGCACGCCGTACGCGCGGGCCAGGTCGGCGAGCATCGCCCGGTCGAAGGAGTTGCGTTTGTGCGGCCGGTTCAGGCCGATCAGCAGGACGTGTCCATCGCGCTCGAGCGACACGGTGTCCAGGGTTGGTAGGGCCATCGGCAAAGTGAACCCCAGCGCCACGGATTATGCAAAACAGCATAGAAACCGAATCGTTACGTTTGCGCTGACCAGGGCCGTTGGTGGAGCCTGGCCGCCGTTTGCAGTGTTGGCCGGGTTACATAGGGAATAAAACTTGCTTACTCGACCGATGTCTTATATGTTCCTAAGCATAAACATGGGCCACACACAGGCCGGGAGATAATCATGTGGATCATCGAGCTCAACGTCGCCGGCTACCAGTTCACCCGCGAGATGCCCGACTTGAAGCGGCCACCGCTCAGGTTCAGCCCGCGCAATATCCACTGGCCGGTACCGCGGCATTCACACGCCGCATGACCGATACAAAGTTGCACCCTACCCCGGGGAAGCGCGGCGACACCCGGAAAAAGATGCTGGTCAGCGCCGCCGAGGTGATGCGTCAACGCGGGGCGGCCGGGGTGACCATCGATGAGGTGCTCGCCCGCAGCGGCGCGCCGCGCGGGTCGGTGTACTACCACTTTCCCGAAGGCCGCAATCAGATTCTGACCGAGGCGCTGCGCTACTCCGGTGACTCCATCACCGCGATGATCGACGACGCCGCCGGCTGGGGCGCCAAGGCCCTGCTCGGCGAGTTCGTCGAGTTCTGGGAGCGCCTGCTGACCGAGGGCGACTTCACCGCAGGGTGCCCGGTGGTGGCGGCGGCGATCGGCTGCGACGACGACCCCAAGCTGTCCGCCGAGGCCGGCGCCATCCTGGGCCGCTGGTGCGCCGCATTGACCCGGGCTTTCGTCAACGACGGCTTCGAGGACGCTTGTGCCGCATCGCTGGCGATGATGTCGATCTCCGCCCTCGAAGGCGCCGTCGTGCTGGCCCGCTCGACGCGCAGTACCGACCCGCTGCGCCAGGTTGGCGAACAGCTTGAATTCCTCATCAAGGCAAGGGAATTCGTCGTTCGCAACAAGATCGGGCAGTAGCCACCCCGGCGATAAGACAGTACGAGCTCCCCGGAGCGCGTACGATCTGATTTGACTGCCCGCCGATCGCGCCTGCGCCGGACGACCGGCGGGTCGTTTCCCCGTTCGAGAGGTGCGAAGTGGCGTTTGTGTTCGCGGTACCGGACGGGGTCTCGAAGGCCGCCAAGGATTTGGCGGGTATCGGTTCGAACCTTGCCGAAGCCAACTCCGCCGCCGCGGGCCAGACCACGGAGATGCCGGCCCCGGCCGCCGATGCAGTGTCGGGCTTGGTGGCCGTGTTCCTCAATGCTCACGCCCAGGACTATCAGGCCATCGGCGCGCAAGCGGCGGATTTTCATCAGCAGTTCGTGCAGGCCTTGACCGCGGACGCCGACGCCTATGCCGGCATGGAGGCTGGCAACGCCGCGACGCTCGGCAACCCCTGACGGGATCGCCGGTCGGCAACCGACAGCCGTGACCGTCAGTCGCTGGCGGGTAGCGGCTTGACCTCTTTGAGCTGTAGCGCGGTCGCACCGACGCTCAGGCTCCCCGCGCCGGGCTTGGTCACCAGTACCTCGGCACCGGTTTCGTCGACATAGCGCTTGCCCATCACGGTGCCGTCGGCGAATGCCGGGTCGAGGTCGCCCGACCGCTCGCCGCCGATCGGCACCATCGGCGCACCACCGCAACGCAGGTCGTCGAGGCTGTCGGCGCTTCTGACCACGATGACCTGGGTGTCGCACACCTGGCTGGCGAGGCGGGTTCCGTTTTTGATCATGCACCCAGTCCTTCTAGACGTCCTTGCAAATCCTCGATGATCTCCCGGCGAAGCACCTTGCCGGTGGGAGTGGTTGGCAGCTCGTCGCGAAACACTACCCGGTCGGGAGTGCGTGACCCGCGCAAATTCTTGCGGACATGTTCCCGAAGTTCCTCGGGATCGGGATCGATGCCCGCGGCGGGCACCACGACGGCGACAATCGCCTGCCCCCATTGGGGATCGTCGACGCCGATCACGGCGACATCGCGCACCGCAGGGTGCTCGATGAGCACCTCCTCCAGCTCGGCGGGTGCGATGTTTTCCCCACCGCGAATGATGGTGTCGTCGCTGCGTCCACCGATGAACAGGTAGCCCTCGTCGTCGAGCAGGGCGACGTCCCGGGTCGGAAACCAGCCGTCCTCGTCGAGCACCGAGCCGATCCCGGTATAGCGCCCCGACACCTGCTCGCCGCGCACGAACAGCTCACCGGTTTCCCCGGGCCCGAGCACCGTGCCGTCCTTGTCGCGGATCTGCAGTTCGATGCCGGGCACCGGCCGTCCGACCGATCCCAGCCGCTTGGCGCCGACGGCGTCCGTCGCCGCCTGCGCCGCGCGGTGGTCGTCGGGGGTCAGCACCGCGATCGTCGAGCTCGTCTCGGTCAGGCCGTACGCGTTGACGAAGCCCACGTGCGGCAACAGTTCGAGCGCCCGGCGCACCAGCGGCAGGCCGACCCGCGAGCCGCCATAGGCCAGGTTGCGCAATGACGGCAGCTCATGGCCGTCGGTCTCCAGCACGGTGACGATGCGGTCCAGCATGGTGGGCACCACCGTCGCGGTGGTCACCCGCTCGTCCTTGATCAGCCGCACCCATTCCTGCGCGTCGAAGTTGGGCAGGTACACCATCTTTCGGCCGGCGTACAGGTTGGACAGCGCGGCGCCGACCCCGGCGATGTGATACGGCGGCACGCAGATCAGCGCGGCGTCGGTCGGTTCGGCCGACTCGAACTCCACCGTCCCGGTGACATAGCTGGTCAGGTTGTTGTGCGAGAGTTCGACGGCCTTGGGTTGCGACGTGGTGCCCGACGTGAACAGCACGATCGCGACGGACTCGGGGTCGGGGAAGGCTAGGACCTCAGCGGCCCCCTCCCCTTTGCGCGCGGCCGCCAGGAATTCATCGGACGACATCACCCGATCGGTCGAGCTCCCGACCATGTCCCGGTAGCGGTCATCGACGACGACCAGCGGTTCGGGCAGCCGCTCGATCAGCGCCTGGACGCCGTCGGCGGACAGCCGGTAATTGATCGGGGTGAAGGCCAGCCCGGCGCGTGCGGCGGCGAAGATCAGCACCGGCAGCATCGCGCCGCCGGTGCCCACGTACGCCACGTGCTTGGCGCCCGATCCCACGATCACCCCGGCGCCGCCGTCGGCCAGATCGCTGAGCTGCTGCGTCGTCAGCCGCACGTCTCCCGAGACAACGGCCGTGCGATCGGGGTTGCTCGACGCAGCCATCTCCAGAAGCAACGAAATGCTCATCCTCGATCTTTCTCGATCCCATCCCTTTACAAATCCAGTCCGTAGTGTAACTCAGCCGGGTCGCCTACTCGCCCTGAGCTTGATCATCGCCGGCACCTTGGAGCCGAAAAGCATTCGCGGCGGCGGATTATCGGAGTCGACATTCTCCAGCCGGCACAAACCCCGCGGCCGAAGCCGCCGGCTTGGCGTTAGCCGCCACCGCGGCGAACAATCGTCAGTCCCGTGTGGCGAGTCGGCTTTGCTTCCAATTGACCGTTTAAGCCCCGGCCGGTAGGGGTACACAAACCTCCCCTATCACACAGGATGGCCGCGATGAAGATCCCATGCATCGTTGCAGTCAGGCTCGCGGTTGCTGCGCTCGCCACTACCGTGTCGATCGACCTGGTCGGCGTTGCGGTGGGCTTGCCGACGGCCGCGGCATTCTCAAGCGGTGCGCCGGTCGAACAACTCGATGTGCCGTCGCCCTCGATGGGGCGCGACATTCGTGTTGAGTTCGAAAGCGGCGGTGCCGGCTCGCACGCGGTATACCTTCTGGACACCATGGAGGCCGCAAACGACTACAACGGCTGGGACCGCAACACCCCGGCGTTCGACTGGTTCCAGGGGTCGGGGCTGTCGATCGTCATGCCCGTCGGCGGTATGTCGAGCTTCTACAGCGACTGGTACCAACCGGCGGTCGGCAACGGGCAGACTCAGACCTACAAGTGGGAAACCTTCTTGACCCAGGAACTGCCAACCTGGCTGTCAACCAACAAGAACGTGGCGCCGTACGGCAACGCCGTCGTGGGTGCCTCGATGGGCGGCTCCTCGGCGTTGGTGCTGGCGACCTATCATCCGCAGGAGTTCATCTACGCCGGGTCGATGTCGGGCTTTCTGAACCTCTCCAACGGCCCGTGGCCCGGCTTGGTCAGCATCGCCCTGCACTGGGACGGCGGCTTCGACTCCAACGCGATGTGGGGTCCGCCCAGCGACCCGGCGTGGGCGCGCAACGACCCCACGATCAACGTCGGAAAACTCGTCGCGGACAACACCCGCACCTGGATTTACTGCGGTAATGGCACCGCGACACCGCTCGACGTCAACAACCAAAACGTGACCGGTCTCGGCTCCCTGGAGGGACTCGCGATCAACTCCAACGTCGCCTTCAAGAACGCCTACCTTGCCGCCGGCGGCACAAACGGGGTGTTCAACTTCCTCAACGGGACGCATAACTGGGCCTACTGGGGTCAACAGCTGCAGGACATGAAACCCGATTTGCAACGGGTCCTCGGCGCTCAGCCACCACCTCAGCAGCGACCGGGGGCTGTGTGACCATCGTTCCAGGCCGAGATTCGGGGGATCCAGCCCGGGACGTTGCGCCGGTAGTCGACGTACTCACTGGCGAAGCGCTGCACAAGGTGCGGCTCCTCCCAGAACCGGATGACGGTCGCGAGGAAGGCAAAGAAGATCGCGGCCCACAGCAGCAGCCAACCGGACGCGGCAATGGCCGCCTCGCCGAGCAGGATGCAGACCCGCGCTCACCGGTCCCGAGCACCCTCTGCACCAGTTGGCCACGCTGCTCGACGAGGGGACCGAGCAGATCGGCCCGCGGCTGGTGCGCCGGTTCCTCGAACATTGGGAGGAAGGCGGGATCTTCGAGCCATTCTTAGCGCTGTGGCGCTCGGCCGCCATCCAGCCTCAGGCGCGAAAGGTGTTGCACGGCAGCCTGGCCGGACCCATCGCCAACCGGGTCATGGCGGAATTCGGCGTGGCCGACGCCGAGCTGCGGGTCGAGCTGGTGGCCAGTCATCTGGCCGGGCTGGCGTTCGCGCGTTACCAGCTCAAGATCGAGCCGATCGCGTCCACCTCAATCGAGGACCTGGTCGCGTGGTTGGGGCCGACCGTGCAGCGCTATCTAACCGGTTAGGTGCCGGTCCAGTGCGGTGGGCGCTTCTCGGCGAACGCGACCGCGCCTTCCCTCGCGTCATTGGAGGTGAAGATCGGCATCAGGATCTTCACCTGCTCGGCGAACCGGGTTTCCAAGCTCCAGCCGCGGGACTCGACGATGATCCGCTTGGTGGCGGCCACCGCGAGCGGCCCGTTCGCGGTGATCTTCTCGGCCAGCGCGATGGCGGCGTCCAGCACCTTCCCCGGCTCGGCCAAGATATTGACCAGGCCCAGCGCGTGCGCGCGTTCGGCGCTTAGCTGGTCACCGGTCAGCGCCAACTCCATGGCGATCGCGTACGGGATGCGCTCGGGCAACCGCAGCAACCCTCCACCGCCGGCAACCAGTCCACGCTTGACCTCGGGGATGCCGAACGCCCCGTCCGTGGCCGCCACGATCAGGTCGGTGGCCAGGGCCAGTTCCATGCCGCCGGCCAGGCCGTATCCTTCCACCGCCGCGATGAGCGGCTTGACCGGTGGACGTTCGGTGAAGCCCATGCCGCGGCCCTCGACGATAACGTTCTCGCCGCGGGCGAACGCCTTGAGATCCATGCCCGCGCTGAACGAGCCGCCCGCGCCGGTCAGGATTCCCACCGACAGGCCGGAATCGCCGTCGAGCCGATCCATCGCATCGGCAAGGCCGCGGCTGACCGCGGCGTTGACGGCGTTCTTGGCCTTCGGCCGGTTGATGGTGATGATCAGAATCCGGTCCCGTTGTTCGACGAGGACTTCGGGTTCGGTATTGCCAGCTTCTTCGCTACCAGTCACGCTGCTGATGGTAGCGGCTGGCAATCAGGCCTCGGATCAAGCCTGAGCCATCGCGGTCTCGATGACCGTCAGTTCCTCGGAAAGCCCTGCACGCCTTCGTATTTCGATGAAGTCGGAGACCATGGCCTCGGTCACCTCGTGCGGGTCCTTGACGGTGGCGCCATCGGCAAGCACCGAGATGTTGAGCTGGTCGACGTAACTCCAGACCGTGATGTTGAGGCCGCTGCCGGCGGTCAACGGCCCCACCGAATAGATCTCGGTGACCAGCGCGCCGCCCACCCGGCCGCGCTCGCGGGGACCGGGCACGTTCGAGATGTTCAGGTTCAGCACCTTGTTCTGCCCGTCGCGGTTGGACATCCACCGGAAGACGGCTTCCGTGCCCGCCGGCGGCCAGTAGGCCGCCCAACGGCTGATCAGTTCCGGCCCCACCAGCTGGTGGCCCTCCTTAGCGGACACGGCGTTGTCGTGAGCGGCCCGCACCCGTTCCAGTGGATCATCGAGGTCGGTCGGCAGCGCGACCATCATTCCGCTGAAGCGGTTCCCCGAGATCCGCTCCGGCGAGAAGTCGTAACTCACCGGAACCGACGCCAGCAGCGGTTCGGCCGTGCCGTCGTACCGCAACAGCAAGGTGCGCAGCGCGCCGGTCGACATGGCAAGCACCATGTCGTTGATCGTCGCCCCGAGCCGCTTGCCGGTGTCCTTGACGTCGGCCAACGCCAGCGTGGCGGTGGCGAACCTCCGCTCCGGCGTGAGCCGGTGGTTCATGAAGGTCGGCGGTGGTGTGAACGGCATGGTCAGCTGAGGTGAGAGCTTGCGCGAACTGCGTCGCACCCGGCCCACGCCCTGCGCCGTGTAACGGATCGTCGCGGGGATCCGCGCGACGTGGCGCAGGTGGTCCACGAACGCCGAAGCCATCAGCTGCCGTCCGGTGGGCGCCGGATCGGGCGCGTATGAGCTGCGCTGCGGTGTCGGCATCAGGTCCATGCCATGTGTCATCAGGTTCGCCGAAGCGACGCCATCGGCGAGTGCGTGGTGGATCTTGACCACCACCGCGATCCGGTCGTTGGCCAGGCCCTCGACGAAGTACATCTCCCACAGTGGGTGGGCACGATCCAGCGGGGTGCTGGCGATCCGTCCGATCGCGTCGTCCAATTCACGACGACCACCCGGGGCGGCCAGCCGTCCACGGCCGGATGTGGTAGTCGAAATCGACCTCACAGTTCTCCCGCCACATCGGGTGGTGGAACTTCAGCGGGACGTCGATCAGCTGGTAGCCCAACGGCTCAAGCTTGTCCATCCGGCCGGCGATGACCTGACGAAAAGCATCGATATCGAAGCCGCGGCTGTCTTCATCCAGCTCGATCACCGCGACCTTGATGGTGTGCATGTGCACGTTCGGCGTCTCGCTGTAGAGCAGCACCGCGTCCCAGCCGCTCAGCCGTTTCACTGCTGCCCCTTGCCCATACGCCGACGATACTCAGCGGCGGAGGCTCAGATCACCTCTTTCGCGATCCGTGCCTTGGCGCGATAGACCTGGTTGAGGAACAGTGAAGTCGCGTGGGCCGTCACGCCGGCCCGCTCGCCGTCGATGAGGTCGAAGCCGTGGCCCGCGCCCGGCAGCTCCAGGTAGCCGACCATCGAATGCGAGACCGCCCGCAGCCGCTCGACGAAGCTACGGGCCTGCTCGACCGGGATGACGCTGTCTTTGCTGCCGTGAATCACCAAGAACGGCGGGGCATTTCGATGCACGCGCGCGATCGGCGACGCGTCGCGGAAGACCTCGGGGTGACGGGCGATCGTCCGTCTGACCACCACCCGCTCCAGGAAGTCGACGAACCGGTCGCGCTCGGGGGTGGAACGGTCCTCCCAGTCGTACCGGCCGTAAATCCCGACCACGGCGTCCACCGAACTGTCGGCGCCCTCGGGCAGCTCCGCCTGGTGCGCGGGGTCATTGGGGGTCAGCCCGGCCAGCGCGGACAGGTGTCCGCCCGCCGAACAACCCGCCACCGCAACGAAATTGCGATCCCCGCCGAACTTGTCGACGTTGGCTCGCGCCCAGGCGATGGCGGTCTTGACGTCGGTGATGTGGCGCGGCCAACGGTGGTGCGGCGCGACTCGGTAGTCGATCGCCAGACACACCCACCCCTGCTCGGCCAGCCGTGACATCAGCGCGGACCCCTGCCCAAACGAGCGGCCATGAATCCAGGCGCCACCCGGCACGAATACCAGGACGGGCGCCGGTTGCGCGGGCAGATCCTCACGGCGCCACACGTCGAGCACCTGCGCCGGGCTGTTGCCGTAGTGGACTCCACGGCGGTAGAGGTAGCGGCGCTGACGCAGCGCATCCCAGATCGGCGGCGTCCGCTCCGCTGTGGGCCATTCGCCGTCGAGATCCGCGGACGGCAAGACCCCGCGCAGCGCGGCGACGGAGGCCTCCTGGGTGTTCTCCCGATCCCGGCGACGCTCGTCGGTGATGCCCGGCGTGCGCCAATCCTTCGCCATCGCGGATACGGCCAGTGGGGCGTGCCGGACGCCCCAGATGCCCATCGCGGTCAAACCGGCCAGCGGCTCCAGGCGCTTGCCGACGACCGGCAGCGAAGCCCCTGCCACGCTTAAGGCCAGGATATAGTCGGCGGGACCGGCCCGCAGCAACCATCTCACGTAGGGTGTCACGCGGGGTGCCCTCGCAGTCATGTAGGGAGCCTACCCCCGCCCGGATCGGCAAAACTGACGAACGCGTTAAGGCGTGTCACCACGGGCGGCGGCTCGCCGACGGGCGACGGCACGCCGCGTGACGTAGCCGAGGGCGCTCATCGCGAACATCGCCGCGGTGAGCAGCAGCCACCTGCCCAGAAACGGCTGCTGGGTTTGTCCGGTGGCCGCGTGGTAGGTCGGGGCGCCCTGTTCGATGATGCCCGGAAGGAAAATCAGCAGCGTCAGCCCGGCACCCAGGGCCGGCACCCGAATGTGGTTGCGGGCGCTTACTTTTGGCTGACTTGCCGGAGCCGGGCCCGCCGGCCGACCGATCCGCGCGGACAGCGCACGGTCGGCGAGCGTGTACAGGGGGAAGAGCAGCAGGTCGTGGGCGATGACGGCCGCGGCCAACCAGACGACGATCGACTGCCACCAGCTGCCGGGATTCCACAGCGTTGCCGGCTTGAAGGTGGCGAGGATGTAGCCCAACAGGGCGAAACCGGACAGCATCGTCAATAGGTGCAATGGATGAGATCCGTAGATCGCCCTGAAACGCGTTGCCAATCTTGACATCTCAACTCGGCTCGAAGTCGATGGACGTCACCCATTTGGTGTTATGCACGCCCGGCAGCGCCGGAACGATGATGCGTGCCGGATAGCCGTGATCCAACGGCAGGTCGGCGCCGTTGACCCGCAGCGCCAGCAGCGCGTCGGGATCGCCAATCTGGTTGGCCTGCAACGTCGCCGCACCGAATGCACCGCCCCGTTGCAGCGACGCCACTCGCGCCGCGCGGGGCGCGGGCACGCCCGCGATCCGGGCCAGCTCGGAAAGCCGCACCCCGCTCCAGGTCTGCACCGTCGACCACCCTTCGACGCACGCGATCGGCAACCGCGCCGTGAATTGCGACAGACCGGCCAGCGCGGCGCGGTCCAGCACCACCTCCGAGGGCCCGCCGCGCAGGGTCAACACCCAACTGGCGCCCACACCCTCGGGCGCGATCCCCGCGGCAACGGCGGTCTTGTTGACCGGGAAATCCCCGCGACCACGCCCCCGCGGCAGCAGTAGGACGGCGCCGCGGGCGGCACCGCCGAGGGTTTGGCCAACAGTCAGGACGCCGACCAGCAGCACGCCGGAGCCCACCAGTGCCAGGGCACCGCGCCGGCTCATCGTCGGTTCGGCAGGATCGGCGGCCACCAGCCCGTCGGGATCGGGTGGTTGGGAACGGGTATCGCTGCGGTTGGTGCGCAACACTTCTCGCAGCGACAGCGACCGCAACCCGGTGACCATGCGCGGAATCTTGACCGCGATGTGCATCAGAAAACCGGCGATGAAGACCCAGGCCCCGAAGTAGTGGCCGGTGTAGAAGCTGAAGCCGAAGATGTAGTCGTACTGGATGTTGAGCACCCCGGTGACGATTTCGAACAGCGCCCCGCCGACCAGCATCAGCAGTGACAGTCGCTCCAGCAGCTGGGCGATCGAGCGGGCCGGCGGCCACACGAACAGCCGCGGGATCACCGACCACAGCTTGGCCAGCACCACCGGGATGATCGCCAGGCCCAGCCCCACGTGCAGACCCTCGGTCAGCCGGTACAACCACGCCGGGCGGGTCGGCCAGGTGAAGAGGGGCAGTCGCAACCACCCGACGTCGTCGGGAATGGCCTGCCCGAATTGCGGCGCATAGGCGATGTAGGACAGCAGCCCGGTGATGATGACGATCGGCAACGCGATCAACAGCACCAGACCGAGCACCGACGTCAGCCACGGGCCACGCAACGGACTACGAAACTTGAGGCTCACTAGGCTGCCAGTATCGCAATCGCCCGGCCGCCGACGAGACGGACACCGGTCAGGTTCAGACCGACTTGCGCGGCGAGCGCGGCCGCACTGTCGGCACCGACCGATGCCCATCGGAACCAGGGCCCGACATCGCGGGTCGACTCCAGCCGCACCCAGCTCGGACGGATCCCGATGACCTCGGTGTCGAACTCCGCAACGCAACGCCCACCGCGGCCCAGCAGCTCGGCGGCGCGCCCCAGGATCCGCCGCGGGTCACCACCGAGGCCCACGTTGCCGTCGACGAGCAAGACCGTCTGCCAGCGCCCCGTTCCGGGCAGCGGCGCGAAAACGTCGCCCAGCAGGGCCGGGGCGCCGCCGTTGCCCGCCAGGCGGATCGCCGTCGCGGACCGATCGATACCGAGCGCGGGTACTCCCCGCCGAATCAGCCTCGCGACCAACCGTCCTGGCCCGCATCCCAGCTCGATCGTCGGCCCGGCGCACATCCGCGTCACGGCGTCGTCGAAGGCGTCGTCGGCGGCACCCGATGCGTCACCGCTGCGGGCGCCCAGCCAACGGTGCGCGGGCAGCGGCCGGACCTGCCCGTCCTCGTGACGAATCCAGCATCGTTCGCCGCCCAGCGCCCGATCGTAGAGATGCCCCAGCATTTCTCGCCTCTCGCGTAGCGCCCGAGGAACCCGCACCGCCGACACGCTGATATACACGCGATGGGCCGGCGTTTCGATCAATCGGATCGATACCCGGATCGTCGAGGGGTTAACCCACCGGCGATTCGGTGCCAAAGCAAGCCCGGATGGATACTGGACCGATGCCGAGCAATGACGTTCACCCCGACCTGCGCCGAATCGCCCGCATCGCCCCAAAACGAATCGTCGGTCCGCGGAGCTTGCCGATCATGCGCGCCTTGATGGCGTCGACGGGACGCCTCCTTAGCCGCGGCGCATCCGGCGATGTCGAGGTGATCACCCTGGCATCGGGAGCCGGCGTTCGGCTGTTCCGGCCCTCGGGCGTCACCGAACCCGCGCCCGCGCTGCTGTGGATCCACGGCGGGGGGTATGTCATCGGGAGCGCCCAAATGGACGACCGGCTATGCCGCCGGTTCAGCGCGAAGCTGGGCATCACCGTCGCGTCGGTGGAATATCGCCTGGCGCCCGAACATCCCTATCCCATTCCCCTGGAAGACTGTTACTCGGTGTTGACGTGGCTGGCCGGCCTGCCCTCGGTGGACCCGGGTCGGGTGGCGATCGCCGGCGCCAGCGCCGGCGGCGGCCTGGCGGCGGCGCTGGCCCTGCTGGCGCGGGACCGCGGCGAACTCACACCGGCGTTCCAGGTGTTGGTGTACCCGATGCTCGACGACCGGAGTTCCGCGACCGCCGAGAACCCCAGCTACCGGCTTTGGAACACGCGCAGCAATCGCTTCGGGTGGGCGGCATATCTCGGCGACGCCGACCCGCGGGTCGCCGTCCCCGGGCGCCGCGACGACCTGAGCGGGCTGCCGGCGACGTGGATCGGCGTGGGCACCCACGACCTGTTCCACGACGAAGACCTGGCCTACGCCGAACGGTTGACCAACGCGGGCGTGCCGTGCCACGTCGAGGTCGTTCCGGGCGCCTTCCACGGCTTCGACGTTCTGGCGGCGAAAACTCAAGTGTCCCAGAGGTTTTTCGACAGCCAGTGCGACAGCCTGCGCGCTGCCCTCGCCCCGGCGGGTTGAGCGCGGTCACATCGCGAAGTACACGAGCTCGCCGCCGATGATGGTGGCCGCCACCATGCCGGCGTCCAGCTCGGCCAGCGCCGCCGCCGGTGGCTCGGTCAGCACACAGAGGTCCCCCGGCTGTCCGGTCTCGACGGTCCGCGCCCGGCCCGGCTCATCGGCCCGGCCCAGGAACATCGTCAAAGCCCTTAGCGCCGACACACATTCGCTCGCATTGAGAACCGCGCCGCTCGGTGTGGTGCGGTACACGGCGGCGCGCATCGCCGTCCACGGGTCGCCGTGGCCGAACGGCATGTCGGTGGACAGGGCCACCGGCACCGCCGCGTTCAGCAGGGATGCGACGCGCCAGAGCTGACCGTGCTCGGCGGCGGGGACGTCGGCGAGGTACTGATCGCCGCGCTCGGCGACGAAGTTGGGCTGCGTCACCACCGTGAGACCCAGCTTGGCCAGATCGGCCAGATCGGCCAGGTTCTCCCGGGGGACCACGGCCGCGTGCTCGATGCGATCCAGCGGATGGCTGCCGGCGGCCCGCAGGGCCGCGATGGTCACCACCAGTTGGGCCGCGGTCACGCAGTGCACGGCGACCGGCCGGCCGTCGTTGTGGTGATCGGCAATCCAGTCGGTCAGCGAGTCCAGGTCAAGGCGATCATCCTGCAGGATTTTCTTACCCGGCGCCAGGAAGCGCAGCCGTGGGCGAAACTCGCCATGACGGTGCGCTACCAGCAGCGAGACCAAGTCATCGGCGTCGAGGTCGGGGGTGGCGTCGGTGACGCCGGTGACGCCGGTCGCGGTGATTCGGCGGCTGAGCTCCGCCAGGTCGCTTTCGCGCCGCTGCAGCGCGTCCGACCAGCCGCGGTCGGCGCTGCGCAGGCGCCCGTCGGGATGTTCGGCGAGGCCGACCCGGCCCAGTGCCTCGGAGTTGAGGATCCACAGCGCCCCGCTGCGGTGCTGGATGCGCACCGGAACGTCGGGCAGCACGGCATCCAGCGCGGCCCGGTCCAACTCGCCGGCGACCGACTCGTGATAGCCGACGGCGCGAATCCATCCGTCGGGACCCGGCGTCGCGTTCGAAAGGAGTTGTGTCAGCTGGGCTTTGGTGCTGACCCCGGGCGGCCCGACGAAAAACGAATCCAGCGCGGAAGCCGCCGAGCGCACGTGCACGTGGTGGTCGTGCAGCCCGGGCAGCACGGTTCCGCCGCCGGCGTAGAGCACACCCTCCCCCTTCCCGGCCACCAGCCCGTCGCCCACCTCCTCGATCTGCGCGTCGACCCGGATATCGGTGACCGTCCCGTCGAGCAGTGTGGCGTGCCGAATCAGCATGACAGGCAACCCCTTTCGACGACGAGTCGGCGCACGGCGTCGTTGTCGGCGCCGAGCTCGGCCGCCGGGCCGGATGCCGGCGGTGCCTGTGGTGGCGGCGCCGGGTACTCAGCGGCCGATGCCAACGTTGGCAGCGCCGCATAGGTCGCGGCGACGGCGGCCATGGACACGTGGATCAGCTCGCCTCCGCCCCGGCCGAGCGATTCGGCCACCGCCAGGGTCGCGTCCAGCCCGGTGAGCGGGTCGGCGATGGCGTCGCCGCAGAACACCGGACCACCTGCCGCGGCACCCACCAGGCCGCCGGCCACCGCGGCGTCGTCGCCGAACGCCGGCCTGGGTGCGTCATATCCGGTGATGCGCAACCAGATTCGGCCCGGTCGCGGTGCGACGTCGTCAGGCCCGAGCCGGCGCCGTGCCAGCGCCGCGGGGCGGGATCCTTCGATCACGATATCGGCGACGGCGAGCAACTCGCGCAGCTCCGTCGGCTTGGGCGTCGAAATCGAGGCAGTAGGAGAGCTTTTCACCGTTGACCCAGTCGAAGAAGGCACGGTCGCCGTCCCGGGTGCCGTCCGGGCGGCGCGGGCTTTCGACTTTGACGACGGTTGCCCCGGCGCGCGCCAGTAGCTGCCCGCACAGCGGGCCCGCCCACATCGACGACAGGTCGACTACCAGCAGGCCGCCCAATCCGCGCGCGTGCACCCGGGACCCCATCCGCCGGACCCGCGGTGACGCGGCGGCGGCCTCGCCCAAGCCGGCCGCCGGGATGTCGAGCAGCAGCGCCCGCTCGGCGACCGCGGACACCGGATGCGTTGCGGCCCAATGCTGCAGCGCCGGCCAGGGGTCGGCGGGCTCGTCATCGACCTGCAGCAGCGCGGGGACGGCGGCGAGGTCGTCGGGGCGCGACAAGGTGATCGCACACCAGCCGTCCCGGGCGGCCAGCAACCGGGTGGCACCGCCGGCCGACACCCGGCCGCCGCGGGTCAGTCCGAGCAATCCGGCCCGCCCGGCCAGCAGGCCGGCGGCATCGATGGCGATATCCATTCGGTGACCGGCTTCCGCGGCTACGTGCTCGGCACGGGCCAGCACGTTGGCACGGGAGAAGTCGGGCGGCCCGTCGGGCAGACCGGTCAGGCAGGCCAGCCCGCTACCGCCCCACTGGGCCTGCCACGTCGACGAAGCCGAACTCACGCCCACCATTGTGCGCGTGGCTGTCCGGCGCGTGTTTAGAAATGCAGCGCGCTGAACCGCCAGTCCAGCACCGGGCGGTCGGGCTCGCCGGCGGCGTAGACCAGCGACCGCAGCCCCAGCACCCCGCCGTGTTCGGTCTGCGTGGCGGACTCGACGTGCAGCTCGCTGTACAGGGTGTCTCCCTCGTGCACCGGACCGGTGTGATCGCAGGACTCCCAACCCAGGACCGTCACCAAATTGGGCAGCAGCCTGCTCGCCTGCGCGAGCGCGAGCCCGATGGTGTGTCCGCCGTACACCAGCCTGCGTCCGCCGACCCGCGAATCATGATGTGTGGCAGCGATGTTCAGGGTCAGCCGGGCCAGTTCGGGTGCGCTGCTGACCACGTCACCGGTGCTGCGCAGCACCGCACCCGCGAGGCCGGGGTCAAAATGCGGGCCGGGCACCCGGTTTCGGAAGACCTCGCCGTCCCAGTGCGCGGTCGGATCGGCGGCCGGGCCGGGCGCGTCGGCGCCGACGGCCGAGAGGTCGTCGCCGGGTGCGTCTGACGGATCCCAGTCCGGGCTGGCCGGCAGCATGGCGCAGCGGTAGAAGTCGAGCACCAACCGATCGGCCTGGTCGATCGTGATCATCCGCAGCGCCGCCATTCCCGTCGGCGCGCGCCCCGGCTTGAGCGAGTTGGCGCGCAGCCCAACCACTTCGGTGCGGGTGTAAACGGTGTCGCCGATGACGGGGAAGCGGTGAAACACCAGGCCGCGGTAGAACAGGTTGGCCTTGACCCGCTGGGTGACCAGCGTCGACTGCCCGATCGCCACGTCACAGACCAGCGCCGGATGCGCCAGCGGCCCCGGCACGCCGGTCACCGCGGTGCAGAGAACGGCGTCGCACGCCAGCCGCAGCCGGTCCCCGACGATCGCTTGATGGGCGGCGGCCAACCCCGATGACAACGTCATCGCCGGCGCCCAGTCGAACACCTGGCCCACCGAGAGGTCGTCGAAGTAGGGGCCGCCTTCGCGCTGACCCGCATACCCGTTAGCAGTCACAACGCCACATGCTGGCAGGGTGTCGAATCGGGGGTCAACGCCGGAGGGTGGTCACGGGTGACTGACGAAGAAGACATGCTGGTCGCAACGGTGCGGGCGTTCATCGACCGCGACGTCAAACCGAGCGTCCGCGAGGTCGAGCACGCCAATACATATCCCGAGGCATGGATCGAGCAGATGAAGCGGATCGGCATCTACGGTCTGGCGATCCCGGACGAATACGGCGGGTCACCGGTGTCGATGCCGTGCTACGTGCGGGTCACCCAGGAGCTGGCGCGCGGCTGGATGAGCCTGGCCGGCGCGATGGGCGGGCACACCGTGGTGGCCAAGCTGCTGACGCTGTTCGGCACCGAGGAGCAGAAGCGTGCCTACCTGCCGCCGATGGCCACCGGCGAGCTGCGGGCCACCATGGCGCTGACCGAGCCGGGCGGCGGCTCGGACCTGCAGAACATGTCGACGACGGCATTAGCGGACGGCTCGGGCGGCCTGCGGATCAACGGTTCCAAGACCTGGATTTCCAACGCTCGCCGTTCGGGACTGATCGCCCTGCTGTGCAAGACCGACCCCGACGCCACCCCCCGTCACAAGGGCATCTCGATTGTGCTCGTCGAGCACGGGCCCGGCCTGACGGTGTCGCGGGACCTGCCCAAGCTGGGCTACAAGGGCGTCGAAACCTGCGAGCTGTCGTTCGACGACTTCGGCGCGCCGGCGTCGGCGGTCCTGGGCGGCCGCATGGGCGAGGGATTTGCGCAGATGATGAAGGGACTCGAGACCGGCCGCATCCAGGTGGCCGCCCGAGCCCTGGGCGTGGCGACGGCGGCGCTCGAGGACGCGCTGGCCTACGCCCAGCATCGGGAAAGCTTCGGCCAGCCGATCTGGAAACATCAGTCTGTCGGCAACTATCTGGCCGACATGGCCACCAAACTCACCGCGGCCCGCCAGCTCACCCGCTACGCCGCCGAGCGGTACGACAGCGGCCAACGCTGCGACATGGAGGCCGGGATGGCCAAGCTGTTCGCCTCCGAGGTCGCGATGGAAATCGCGCTGAACGCCGTGCGCATCCACGGCGGCTACGGCTACTCCACCGAGTACGACGTCGAACGCTACTTTCGCGACGCCCCGCTGATGATCGTCGGCGAAGGCACCAATGAGATCCAGCGCAATGTGATCGCCGGGCAGCTGGTCGCCCGGGGCGAGATCTGAGGACTCTGAGGACCAAAGCCAAATCTCCCGGACCGACGCGGGCGTGCTGTATATTTGCCTGACTTCGGCACCAGCAAAGCGGCGCGCGGGGAACCAAGCGGAAAGGCAGTTGCCATGAGTTATCCCCCGGGGCCGTACGAAGGTTCGCCAGAATGGCAGGGCCAGCAGCCGCCGCCCGGTTGGCAGGGCCAGCAGCCGCCGCCCGGTTGGCAGGGCCAGCAGCCGCCGCCCGGTTGGCAGGGCCAGCAGCCGGCCGGCTGGCCGGCTGCGCAGCAGGCACCGCAGCCGGGCTGGCCGGGCCAGAACGAACCGGACAGCCACCTCGTCTGGGCGATTCTGTGCACGGTCCTGTGTTGCCTCCCGCTCGGGATCGTGTCGATCGTGTACTCCACCAAGGTGTCCGGGCTATGGGCTCAAGGGCGGTACGCCGAGGCCCAGTCCGCGTCCGACAGCGCCAAGAAGTGGGCCATCATCGGTGCGGTCGTGGGCGCCGTCAGCTATGTCATCGGCGTCGTTCTGTGGTTCGCCTTCGTCGCGGCGGTTGTCTCGACCATCCCGTCGATCACCACCACGACGTATTCCTACTGAGCAACGCCTTGGGCGCCAACGTAAGTCGCGTCCACCAGCCCCCAGGCCCGGGCGGTATCGGCACCGAGCGGGTTCCCGGACAGCACCAGATACGCCGTGCGCCAGCGGCCGATCCTGCGGGTAACGCTCACGGTACCTCCGGCGCCGGGTATCAGGCCCAGGCTCAGTTCGGGTAGCCCGAACACCGAATCGTCGCGCGCCGCAACCCATCCGCAAAACGCCGCCATCTCCAGTCCGCTGCCCATCACCCGGCCGTGCACCTCGGCGCGGCACGCTCGGCCAAGCCTGGCGGTCAGCCCGTCGAGCGCCAGGGCGGGGCTGTGTCGGGTGCGGGCCAGGTGCGCGCTCGCGGGGTCGGCGAAGGTGCCGAATTCGGCGAGGTCGCCGCCGCTGCAGAACGACGGTCCGTTGCCGCTCAACACGATCCCGGTCACCGACGGGTCCAGTTGCGCGACGGTCAGCGCCTCGAGCAGCGCGGCGCGGGCATCGGTGGAAAACGCGTTGTGGCGTTGCGGCCGGTTGAACCGGATGCGAAGGGTGTCACCGTCGCGCTGCGCCTGCACCGGGTCGGCGATCTCGGGCATGCGGGCCGGGCCGCGCTCGTCCAGCCAGCGCGCGAACTCCGGGCCGGCCTGCAAGGTCGAGTAGGCCAACGACTCGGTCACCACGCCGGCCAGCGTCGGGCCGCCGGGGTCGACCCCGCGCAGCACGTCGTCGCACACGCTGCTGGCGTGCGGCCAACGTTGGCAACGCCGGGTCAGCTCCGCAAGGGCGTCGGGCACCGAATCGACGGTGACCACCCTACGGTCGGCGCAAGGGTCCTCGGTCAGCGTGAAAGTCGCTGTGTCCAGCCAGGGTTCGGCGTGTGCGATATCGGCGGCCGAGCCGTGCGCCACGATTACGCCGGGGGGCGATGCGAGACCGGCATCGGGACCGGCCCCGGCCGCGCTCGAAAGGTCGACCATCCGCAGCATGGGTCACACCGAATACTTCTCGATCAGCCCGTTCTTGTACAGCTTTCCGGTGTCGGTGCGCGGCAGCTGTGCCTCGAACGCGATCGACCGCGGGCACTTGAAGTGCGACAAGTGGTCTCGCAACCATGCCATCAGCTCGTCGCCGAACCGATCGGTGGCATCGGCCTCCTCGACGGTCTGCACGGCCGCCATCACCCGCTGCCCCATCTCGTCGTCGGGAACGCCGAACACCGCCGCGTCCAACACCTTCGGGTGAGTGACCAGAAGGTTCTCGGCTTCCTGCGGGTAGATGTTCACCCCGCCCGAGATGATCATGTGGTGGCGCCTGTCGGTCAGATACAGGTAGCCCTCGTCGTCGAGATATCCGACGTCGCCGACGGTCACCCAGCCGTGCTTGTCGCGCGACGCGGCGGTCTTCGTCGGATCGTTGAGGTACTCGAAGGAATAGCCCCCTTCGAAGTAGATTTCGCCGGCCTGGCCGGGCGGCTGCTCGCTGCCGTCTTCGCCGACGATATGCACACCGCCAAGCATGGGCTTGCCGACCGAACCCGGATGCGCCAGCCAGTCCTCGGCGGTGATGAGCGTCGACCCGATCGCCTCCGAGGACGCGTAGTACTCGTCGATGATCGGACCCCACCAGTCCATCATTTGCTTCTTGATCTGCACGGGGCACGGCGCGGCGGCGTGCATCACCCGCTTGAGGCTGGACATGTCATACGAATCACGAACGCCTTGAGGAAGTTTCAGCATCCGGACGAACATGGCCGGCACGAACTGGGCGTGGGTGACCCGGTGGCGCTGGATGGCGTCGAGGCAGCCCTCGGCGTCGAACTTCTCCATGACCACGGTGGTGATGCCGCCGGCCTGGACGCTCATCGACCATACCGATGGCGCGGTGTGATAGAGCGGGGCCGGGCTCAGATACACCGCGTCGGGATCCATCCAGAACCCGACCAGGGCCGACATCATGCCCGGCGCTTCGGCGGGAGAGACGTGCGGTAATTCGCGTTTGATTCCCTTGGGCCGACCGGTGGTGCCCGACGAGTACTGCAGCAGGTCGCCCTCGATTTCGTCCTCGATCGGGGTGTCCGGTTGGTCCGCAACGCATTCCGGGTAGCGCTCCCAATTCGGCTGGGGGTACCGCCCGCTTGCGGGGGAGTCACCTGGCGGAATGGGGCCGGCGATCATCAGCAGCCCCGGCAGCCCACCCGGTAAATGCTCTGCCAGGCCCAGGCAGGTTTCGCGCAGTGGGGCCGAGCCGATGATGGCCTTGGCGTTGCTGTTGTCGATGATGTAGGCGGCCTCGGCCGCGGTCAGGTGCGTGTTGATCGGCACGTAGTACAAACCGCTGCGGCGGGCCGCCCACATCACGGCGTGGATGTGCTCGTTGTTCTCCATCAGGATTGCGACGGTGTCCCCCTCGCGCAGCCCGGCCCGGCGGAACCGATGGGCCAGCCGATTGGCGCGGGCTTCCAGGTCGTCGAAGGTGATGACCGTCCCGGACGGGTGCAGGATGACGGCCGGTTTGTTGGCGCCGAGATGGGGGCGAATCTGCATGCGCCGACTGTATTACCCCTTGCGTGGGTTGGCGGCGGGCGGGCAAGTGCCTCAACGCTGCGGCAGCAGCAGGGCGCTGTCGCCGAATTCATGCCAGAGATAGCCGTGTTCGACGGCCTCCCGGTAGGCCGCGGCGACCAGGTCCGGGCCCGCGACGGCCTCCAGCAGCAACAGGTGCGAGGCGCCGGCGTCGTGCCAACCGGTGATCAGGCCGTCGACCACCCGGCACGGGCGGCCGGGACCGAGCACCAGATCCGTCCAGCCAGCGGCCCGCCGCACCGCGCCGTCGGCGTCGGCGGCCGACTCCAGGGCACGGGTCACCGTGGTGCCCACGGCGACCACCCGGCTGCCGGCCGCGTGCGCCGAGTTGACCATCCGCGCGGTGGCTGCCGGCACTTCAAAGGGCTCGGGGGTCGGTGGCTCGCCCGCCTCCGCGGACGACACCCCGGCGTGCAGGGTGATCGGCGCGATCGCGATGCCCGCGGTTACCAGGGCGGCTACCAGCTCGGTGCTGAACGGCCTTGCCGCACTGGGCATTTCCGCGCTGCCGGCATGCCGGGCGAACACGGTCTGGTAATAGCGCAGCGGCCAGTGTCGCGGTACGTAGGAATATCTGATCGGCCGGCCGTGCCGGGCGAGGTACGACCCGACGCTGCCTTCGGGTCCCTCGATGATCACCCGGGCGGTCCACAACCGCGCGCCCTCGACGCCGGGCTCCGGGTAGGACGACCCGACGACGAGTGCCGCGCCGCCGGGCATGTCGATGCGTTCGCCGGGCCGAATGTCGGGGAGGTGACCGTCCGCACCCGCGGCGGGCCGCAGTTCCACCACCCAGAGCTTTTCGGCGCGCGCCATCGAGAAGTGCACGACGATGGGGCGCCCGGCGCGGCGGCCGTCAACCGCGGCCGGCTGGGTGGCGGAGTTGTTCACCACGAGCAGATCGCCCGGTCGCAGGAAATCACCGAGGTCGGCGAATCGGGCGTGGCTGACCCCGTCCGGCCGGGCGACCAGCAGCTTGACGCCGTCCCGGGCGACGCCGTGGGCTTCCGGCGGCTCGACGGCGTCGGAGTCCGGGGGCCGGTGGAAGCGCGTCCGCGGGCGCGCAAGGGTGTTGAAGACCGTCATCGGCTCGCCCCGGATAGCGCCAGATCCGCGGCCTGGTAACGACCCGCGGGCGGCCTGGTGTCCAGCAGGCGCAGCAACGCCGGGACTTTCGCCTCCGGCTCGGCACGGTCGGAGATGTCCTCGCCGGGAAATGCGGCCTGGTGCATCTCGGTCCGCATGTCGCCCGGGTCGAAGGCGTAAACGGGCACGGCCGGCACCTCGGCGGCCAGGACGGCCGACAGCTGGTCCAGTGCGGCCTTCGACGAGCCATAGCCGCCCCAGCCCGGATACGGCTCGACGGCGGCGTCGGAGGTCAGGTTGACGATCACCCCCGCGTTGTCGGTAAGCGCCGGCAGCGTCGCCTGGATCAGCGCCAGCGGGGCGAACAAGTTGCTCTGGTACACGGCCCACAACTCGCTGTCCAGATAGTCGGCCAGTGCGGGTTGCGGGCTGGGCCCCAGCCGGCTGGCGTTGTTCACCAGCAGGCGAAGGGGCCCCGCCTTGACCGCGGCGGCGACCAGCGCACCCCGATGCGAGGCGTCGGTAACGTCGCCGGCCAATGCGATAAATCGGCTTGAATTCAGTTCTGCGGCAGCGGTGTTCAGCTCGGCGGCGCGACGGGCATCGCCGATGACGACCCAGCCGCGGTCCAGCAGGGCGGCCGTCACCGCCTTGCCGAACCCTCGTGACGCGCCGGTGACAATTGCGACGGGATGTGGTTGAGATTGCGTCATACGGCCATACTGCAAGTTGAAGTAAACTTTAAGTCAAGTCCTCAATCTGGGTAGGCCACATGGATAAGCGGGAATTGTTCACCGTCGGCGAGATAGCCCGGCGCAGCGGATTCGCGGCATCGGCAATCCGGTTCTACGAGAGTCAGGGCCTCATCTCGGCCACTCGGACGGCCGGCGGTCAGCGCCGGTTCGAACGGCAGATGCTGCGACGCCTGGCCTTCATCCGGGCTGCCCGCAACGTCGGATTGAGCCTGGACGAGGTCGCCGACGCGTTGGCGAAACTTCCGCAGAGTCGCACCCCGACCCGCGCCGACTGGGCCCGGCTGTCCAAGACCTGGCGCGCACGCCTCGATGATCAGATCGCCGGGCTGATCGCGCTTCGCGACAACCTGGAATCGTGCATCGGCTGCGGCTGCCTGTCACTGAAGCGCTGCGCCATCTCCAACCCGGGCGACGCGGCCGCGGTCGCCGGATCGGGCGCGGTATACCTGCCCAGATCGTTGCGGGCAGAGCGGCTCCGAGAGCTCTAGCCGGACTCGGACAGCCGCTGCTTGAGCGCCTCGAACTCGTCCTTGACGCCGGTGGGCAGCTTCTCGCCGACGAACTCGAGCCACTCCTCGATCAGCGGCAGTTCTTCGCGCCACTCGGCGGCGTTGACCGCCAGCGCCGCGCCAATGTCGTCGGCGTCCACGTCGAGCCCGTTCAGGTCCAGGTCCTCGGCGCTCGGCACGATCCCGATCGGGGTGTCCTGGCCGCCGGCCTGGTGCTCGATGCGGTCCACGATCCACTTCAGCACCCGGCTGTTCTCGCCGAAGCCGGGCCACAGGAACTGGCCTTCGGCGCCCCGGCGGAACCAGTTGACGAAGAACACCTTCGGCAACTTGGACTCGTCGGCGTTCTTGCCGATGTCGAGCCAGTGCTGGAAGTAGTCACCGACGTGGTAGCCCAGGAACGGCAGCATGGCCATCGGGTCGCGGCGCACGGCGCCGACCTTGCCCTCGGCGGCCGCGGTCTGCTCGCTGCCCATCGTGGCCCCCATGAACACACCGTGCTGCCAGTCGCGGGCCTGCGTCACCAGCGGCACCGTGGTCTTGCGGCGGGCGCCGAACAGGATGCCCGAGATCGGCACGCCCTGCGGGTCGTCCCATTCCGGCGCCAGGATCGGGCACTGCGACATCGGCGTGCAGTACCGCGAATTCGGGTGCGCCGCTTTGGTATCCGTTTCGCGCAGATCCCAGTCGTTGCCCTTCCAGTCGATCAGGTGGTCGGGCTCGCCCTCCAGTCCTTCCCACCACACGTCGTTGTCGTCGGTGAGCGCGACGTTGGTGAAGACGGTGTTGCCCGCGGCGATGGTGCGCATGGCGTTGGGGTTGGACTTCCAGTTGGTACCCGGCGCGACCCCGAAGAAACCGAACTCGGGGTTGACCGCGTAAAGCTGGCCGTCCTTGCCGAACCGCATCCAGGCGATGTCGTCGCCGAGGGTTTCGGCGCGCCAGCCCGGAATGGTCGGCTGCAGCATGGCCAGGTTGGTCTTGCCACACGCCGACGGGAAGGCCGCGGCGAAGTAGTACGCCTTGTTCTCCGGGGAGATCAGCTTGAGGATCAGCATGTGCTCGGCGAGCCAGCCCTCGTCGTGGGCCATCGCCGAGGCGATGCGCAGCGAGTAGCACTTCTTGCCCAACAGGGCGTTGCCGCCGTAACCGGAGCCGTAGCTCATGATCTCGCGGGTTTCCGGGAAGTGGGTGATGTACTTGGTGTCGTTGCACGGCCACGGCACATCTTGCTGACCGGGCTCCAGCGGGGCTCCGATGGAGTGCAGCGCCTTGACGAAGAATCCGTCGTCGCCGATCTTCTCCAAAGCGGCCTTGCCCATCCGGGTCATCACCTTCATCGAGACCACGACGTATTCGGAGTCGGTGATCTCCACGCCCAGCTTGGGGTCGTCGGCGCCGAGCGGGCCCATGCAGAACGGCACCACCCACATGGTGCGGCCGCGCATGCAGCCGCGGTACAGGTCGGTCATGGTGGACCGCATCTCGGAGGGGTCCATCCAATTGTTGGTCGGCCCGGCATCGATCTCGCGCTCGGAGCAGATGTATGTCCGGGATTCGACCCGCGCCACGTCGGACGGGTCGGACAGCGCCAGGTAGGAGTTGGGGTGCTTCTTTTCGTTCAGCTTCTTGAAGGTGCCGACCTCGACGAGGTGCGCGGCGAGCCGGTTGAACTCCTCCTCGGAGCCGTCAGCGAAGACCACCCGGTCCGGCTGGGTGAGCTCGGCGACCTCCTGCACCCACGCCAGCAGGCCCGGGTGATTTGTGGGAGCGGTGTCCAGACCGGGAATGGTCGCTGAAGTCATCGAACTCTCCTGAATTCTTCTTCTGCCTGCTTTACGGGCAACTCTCGCTTACGTGCGCGCGCCCACACAACTGTTTACATGGTGGCGTTAACTACAGGTTATCGTGGACTACTTGTCGGGGAGGTCTCGGGCGGGTATAAGCCTCCTCACAACAACGATTCAGAAGCCCCGCCAAACGTCACAGAAGATCGCCGTACGCGCTCGTTGAGGCGGGTTTATCGGTTTTATCGCCGCCCCTGTCTCCGGCGGCCTTCTCGGGTTGGGAAATATCCGGTTCCCCCAGTTCCGCGCGCACGGCGTCCAGCGCGGCCTTAACCGTGGGCATCTCCCGGTCACGCACCGCAGCCGCCCGCGCCGCGGCGATGGCGTGCTCGCGCAGCTCGCCGTCGATGGCGCTGACCTGATCGGCCACCTCTGCGTTCTCCGCCTCGTCGCGGACGGTCGCCGCGGTGCTCAGCGCCGACTCGGCGACCAGCACGCGGGTGGCGACCAACTCTTCCACCACGGACTGCAGCGACGACGTCACATCACCCGCCCAGCGGTCCAGCAACGCCCGGTCGCGCAACAGGCCGCGAATGTGGATCACCACGAGCGTGAGCGCCAGCCCGATCGCCACGCATCCCACGGCCCCGGCCACGGCAAGCCCGGGACCCAGCCGAGAGGCCAGGCCGCCCACCAGCCGGCCGAGCGTCAGCGCCACGCCCAGCCCGAACCCGGCGCCCAGCAGCATCATCAGCCAGGTTTCCTGCCGCCGTGATTTCAGGGGCGGAGGCCGGACGTCAACCGTCGGCAGCTTCTCGACGGCCGGCAGGGTCACCGGCAGGCTCATCGCCTGCGCGATGTCGGTGAGTTGGGTGGTGATGCCGTCGCTGACCTCGGCGACCACCGTGTCGACCCGGCCGCGCGTGTCCGCCTCGAAGCCGGACATGTTCCGCCGCGACAGACCCGCGGCGTCCTCTTGCAGCTCGGTGCGCAGCGACGAGCACCGGTTGCGCGCGAAGTGGGACAACTGGACCCGGGCCTGCTGGATCTGGCCGCGCAGCGTGATGGTGCGCTCGGTCTTGGAGTGGCGCCGGTCCCGCAAGGCGGTGCTGCGCTCTTCGCGCAACGCGTCAACCCGTGCCCGTCGACCGGCGCCCTCGGCCTCGTGGTCGAACCGCCCGGCGACCGTCTGGAGCCGGGATTCCCACGCGCGCAACCGATTCCGCTGCGCAATGCCGGAGTCGGCGAGTTGGGCCGCGACGGTCTCCACCAAGTCGTCGAGGCTCGGCTCGCCGAGGTCGGGCGAGGCCGCCGCCCCCACCCAGGGCACGTGGCCGTAGCGCGGTGCGTGCGCGGCCAGGATTTCGCGGTTAGCGGCGACCACGTCGCGCCAGTTGCGGTGCACGTCGATCTTGGACACCACCCCGACCACCATGTCGGTCCCCCCGGCGGCGGAATCCAGCCGTACACAGTCAGATCCGGTCAGTTGCGCCGCCGCGGAAACGACAAACACCACCGCGAGCGGCGCATCGCCGGGCCCCAGATCCGTCGCCTCGACGAACTTGTGCTGGGGCAGCCGATCGTGCAGCGCCGCGACCACCGCGCTGACGCCGGCCATCCACGGGCCGGTAACCAACACCACGTCACAGCGGTTGATCGCGGGCGTATCCAGCCCCGGCCCGATCTTCGCCACCAGCGCGTCCACCTGGGCGGCCGGGTCGCCTGCTTCGCCCTTCACCAGGACTCCCCGGGCAGCGACCCGCAGGCCTGCGACCACAACCGAAGCGATCCCCTGGCGATATCCACGCCGCAGGCGCGGTGCAGATCGCTCACCGGTCCGCGGCTGTAGCGCCGCCAGCGCACCGCCCGTGGCAGGTGTGCGGCCGCATCGTCGCGGTCCAGATCGACGGGATCGACTTCCAGACCGGCCGCCTCGGCCAGGTTGACGGCCGCCGCCATGCGGGCGACGACGGTGTCGTCGCGGGATAGGAACCCACTGATGCTTTCGGCGATTTCGTCACGGGAGACGGCCAGGGCCTCCAATTCCGCGACGGCGGCCAGCACCCGCTGGTAGCGCACCTCCGCGCCGATGACGGCGATCTTGTTCAGGACGGCATCGACACCGCTGATCCGGCGCAACAGGGCCAGGACCTGCGCGGGCGTCCTGCCCTGTCGGACGGCGGCGATGCCCAGTGCGGTGCCGAAGAGGTCCAGGGCCGCCAGGAGGCGCCGCCGCACGTCGGTTGGCACCGGATTGTCCGCCGTCAGGAACCCGGAAAAGGAACCGTCGAGGCTGCTGGGGCCGCCCGGATGGGCGGCCAGGACCCGCAGCGCCGCCCACAGGGCGGTGTCCAGGTCGTCCAGCGCGGCGACCGCGAGCAACCCGATCATCGGCTCCATGGGCGCCCCGACGAGCCCGGAAAACTCGGCGCACCGCGTCCGCGCCGCCGCGATCGGCCCATCCCCGGGCCGGCCGGAAAGAGAGCCGGCCAAATCGGCTTTGTTCAGCACCGCCAACGCCGGGCGTCCGGCGGCGGCGATCGCGTCGGTGTCCTCGGGTTTGACCACCTCCGCGGTGACGTAGACAACCACGTCGGCGTCGCATGCCGACGTCGTCGCTCCCGTCGTCGCCGAGATCCCCGACGCGACTCCGGCGCGGTCAAGGGCACGCGCCACCGTCCCGCGGCCCACCCCCGGGCGTCCGCACACAACCACGCGCAACGGTGCGGCGGCCCGGTCGGCGATCGCCGTCACGCGCGGGTCAGCGCGGCCGGCAGCAAAGCGTGCCAGCTCGTCAGCGAATGTCTGCCCTTGTCCCGTCATCTCCTGCCCGTTCGATCCGATTGGCCCGATCGCCCGTTTGCCGGGCGGCCGATCGGGCCTCAACGAATGTTGGCATCTACGTCGCCGAGATGCGAGCCACCGTTTATCTGTTACCAGCTGAAGGCAACTGTTGGGTATCAATCTGGATCAGGGGCGGCAACATCGCGTGTTCATGGGCCACGATGGACAAATGCATGCGCAACCCGGGGTCGGGATCTGTCCCGACGCGCTGGACGCTGGCCCGGAGACTGGAGAGGCCGTGATGCCAGCACCGGATGCGCCGGATTCGGGCCGTCCCGATCAGCGCCATCTCCCGGCTACGAGCTTCCGCTCGCGGCGTTCCGCGCTTTCCGGCGCCCAGCGCCAGACCTGGGAGCGGCTGTGGCCGGAATTGGGCCTCTCGGTGGAGACTCCCACCGGGAGCGGGCGCGAGCGTGCGGAGCCGTTGGACACCCGTGCGTGGTTTGGCCGCGAGGCGCCGGTGGTGCTCGAGATCGGCTGTGGCAGCGGCACATCGACGCTGGCGATGGCCAAGGACGAGCCCGATGTCGACGTGATCGCCGTCGAAATCTACCGCCGCGGGCTGGCGCAGCTGCTGTCCGCGATGGACCGCGAGCGGGTCGGCAACATCCGGTTGATCCGCGGAAACGCGATCGACGTGCTGCAGCATCTGATCGCCCCGGGGGCGCTGACCGGCGTTCGCGTCTTCTTTCCCGATCCGTGGCCGAAGGCCCGCCACCACAAACGCCGCTTCCTGCAACCAAGCACGATTGCCCTGATCGCCGACCGGCTACTCCCCGGTGGTGTCCTGCACGCGGCGACGGACCACCCCGGCTACGCCGAGCACATTGCCGAAGTCGGCGACGGCGAATCCCGCCTCGTCCGCGTCGACCCCGGCACCGAATCCCTACCGATCTCGGTCGTTCGCCCCACCACCAAATACGAGACGAAGGCCCACGAGGCGGGCAGCGCCGTGACCGAATTCATCTGGCAGAAGCGAGGAATATGAGCCTGACACAAGAGACCACGGCGGCACCGGAGCCCCTCGACTCGCCGGCGGCACAGTCCGGCAGTGACATCGGGGCCCTGGGGAGCTACTCGCCACCGCCCGGCGGACGGGTCTTGCTGGTGTGGGACGCCCCCAACCTCGACATGGGCCTGGGTTCGATCCTGGGCCGCCGCCCGACGGCGCTGGAACGCCCGCGTTTCGACGCGCTCGGTCGCTGGTTGCTGGGACGCACGGCGGAGGCCAGCGCCGGCCGTCCGGGCGTGGTGATCGAACCCGAGGCCACCGTTTTCACCAATATCGCGCCGGGCAGCGCCGATGTGGTTCGACCGTGGGTGGACGCGTTGCGTAACGTGGGCTTCGCGGTCTTTGCCAAGCCGAAGATCGACGAAGACAGCGACGTGGACCGCGATATGCTGGCCCACATCGAACTGCGGCGCAACGAAGGGCTCGCGGCGCTGGTCGTGGCGTCGGCCGACGGTCAAGCGTTCCGTCTACCGCTTGAGGAAATCGCAGGCGACGGAATCCAGGTTCAAGTGATCGGATTTCGTGAACACGCTAGTTGGGCGTTAGCGTCGGATGTCTTGGACTTCGTCGACCTGGAGGACATCAGCGGCGTCTTCCGGGAACCGTTGCCGCGAATCGGCCTGGATTCGCTGCCTGAACAAGGGGCGTGGCTGCAGCCGTTCCGGCCGCTGTCCGCGCTGTTGACGGCGCGTGTGTGACACTGGAAAACCAATGCGCGGCTCGCAGCTGACGCAGTAAGGAGCTTACGTGTTCGCCTGGTGGGGTCGAACCGTGTACCGCTACCGGTACATCGTGATCGGGGTCATGGTGGCCCTGTGCCTCGGGGGCGGCATCTTCGGAATGAGCCTGGGTAAGCACGTCACGCAGAGCGGTTTCTACGACGACGGCAGTCAGTCGGTGAAGGCCTCGGTGCTCGGCGACAACGTCTACGGCCGCGACCGCACCGCTCACATCGTGGCCACCTTCACCGCCCCCGACGGCAAAACCGTCGACGACCCGGACTGGCGAAAGAAGATCCTCGACGAGCTGAACAAGTTCAAAGACGACCATTCCGGCCAGGTCGTTGGTTGGGCCGGCTACCTGGCCCTGTCGAACCCCGCCGACGCGACGGGGCTCATCAAGGGAATGGCGACCGAAGACAAAAAGCACACCTTCGTCAGCATCCCGCTGAAGGGCAATGACGACGACACCATCCTGAACAACTACAAGGCCATCGCGCCCGACTTGCAAAAACTCGACGGCGGCACGGTGGAGCTCGCCGGGCTGGAGCCGATCGCCAACGCCTTGACCGGCACCATCGCCACCGACCAGCGCCGCATGGAAGTTCTGGCGCTTCCGCTGGTAACGGTAGTGCTGTTCCTGGTGTTCGGCGGCGCGGTGGCCGCCGGCCTGCCGGTCATCGTGGGTGGACTCAGCATCGCGGGCGCCCTGGGCATCTTGCGGTTCATCGCCATCTTCGGGCCGGTGCACTACTTCGCCCAGCCGGTGGTTTCGCTGGTCGGCCTGGGTCTGGCCATCGACTACGGCCTTTTCGTGGTCAGCCGGTTCCGGGAAGAAATCGCCGAAGGCTACGACACCGAGGCCGCGGTGCGCCGCACGGTCATGACGGCCGGGCGCACGGTGACGTTCTCGGCGGTGCTGATCATCGCGTCGAGCGCCAGCCTGCTGGTGTTGCCGCAGGGCTTTGTGCATTCGCTGACCTACGCAATCTTCGCCGCGGTGGGGCTTGCGGCGCTGCTGTCGATCACGCTGCTGCCGGCCAGCCTGGGCATCCTCGGTCGCCACGTCGACGCGCTGGGCGTTCGGACGGCGTTCCGGGTGCCGTTCCTGCGCAACTGGAAGGTTTCGCGGGCCTATCTCAACTGGCTCGCCGACCGGCTGCAGAAGACCAAGACCCGTGAAGAGGTCGAGGCCGGCTTCTGGGGCAAGCTGGTCAACTGGGTTATGAAGCGGCCGTTGGCTTTCGCCATCCCCATCGCCGTCGGCATGATCCTGCTGGTCATCCCGCTGGGCAACCTCTCGTTCGGCGGCATGAGCGAGAAGTACCTGCCGCCGAACAACGCCGTGCGCCAGGCGCAGGAGCACTTCGACAAGCTCTTCCCCGGCTACCGCACCGAGCAGCTGACGCTGGTGATCCAAAGCAACAATCACAGCCCGGTGACCGACCAGCAGGTCGCCGACATCCGCAGCAAGGTCTCCACTCTCACCGGCTTCACCAACAAGCAGTGGGACGAACGGCCCTGCCCGGACATTGCCGGCAACCCGTGCGTTTCCGGACCCAACGGCACGACCCATCCGAAAGACCCCTCGGTCCGGGTGATCGAGAACGGCTTGGTCAACCGCAACGATGCCGCCAAGAAGATCGCGGAGCTACGGTCGATCACCCCGCCCAAGGGCGTGACGGTATTCGTCGGCGGCACACCGGCTCTCGAGCAGGACAGCATCCACAGCCTGGCCGCCAAGGGTCCGTTGATGCTGGTGCTCCTGCTCAGCGCCACGCTGCTGTTGATGTTCCTGGCCTTCGGGTCGGTGGTGCTGCCGATCAAGGCGGTGGTGATGAGCGCGCTGACGCTGGGATCCACTCTGGGCATTTTGACGTGGATCTTCGTCGACGGGCACTTCTCGAAGTGGCTGAATTTCACGCCGACACCGCTGATGGTGGTGCTCATCGCGCTGGTCGTCGCGGTGGGTTTCGGTCTGGCCACCGACTACGAGGTGTTCCTGGTCTCCCGGATGGTCGAGGCGCGGGAGCGCGGCATGTCCACCGCGGAGGCCATTCGCATCGGGACGGCGACCACGGGTCGCCTGATCACGGCCGCCGCGTTGGTCCTCGCCGTGGTCGCCGGCTCGTTCGTGTTCTCCGACCTGGTGCTGATGAAGTACCTCGCGTTCGGTCTGATGGCGGCGCTGCTGCTGGACGCCACCATCGTCCGCATGTTCCTGGTGCCGTCCGTGATGAAGTTGCTTGGCGACGACTGCTGGTGGGCCCCGCGCTGGGCAAGGCGCCTGCAGAACCGGATCGGGCTGGGCGAGATCGACCTCCCCGACGAGCGCAAGCGGCCCACCCTCGACGGCCGGCCCACGAGGCCTCCGGTCGGAGCCGGCCTCGCCGGGGCGCCGCGTCCACCGCACGACCCCACGCACCCCGGCGAGCTGGAGCCGGCGCGGCCACGCCCGGTCAGCCCCCAGGAGGTCCGGGCCGCCCCGGAACTGGCGGCGCCATCCGGCTCCGCGACGAACACCGAACGCATTCAGTCCAGGCAGCCGACGCAAGCGAAAACGACGCGCCTCGCGGCTCCCGGCAAGCAGGCCGCACCCGGGCGGGAACGACCGGCCGGACCTCCACCGCCGGCGCCGACACCGTCCAGTGGTCAGACCCGGGCAATGCGCATCGCGACCGGCGCCGACGACTCCGACCCGGCCACCGAGCAGCTGAACGCGCATGGCCAGGGTGACAACGGCGACCGGCGCCGCCGCGGCGGCGGACTCAGCGCCCAAGATCTGCTGCGCCGCGAGGGGCGGTTATAGGCCCTCGAACCTCAGGGCTCGTTCTCCGGTTCATCCGGTTTCGCGTGGACGGCCACCCCGCCATCCTCGGTTCCCTCGATCTGCTCGTCGGCTTCGGCGGACGGATCTCGAGCAAGCAGCACCTGGATCGCGTTGTTGAGGAATGCGACCGTCGGAACCGCCAGCAGGGCGCCGACGATCCCGGCGAGCACGCCGCCGGCGCCAATAGCCAGCACCACCGCGAGCGGATGAATCGAGACCGCGCGTCCCATCACGAGCGGCTGCAGCAAATGAGTCTCGACTTGGTTTACCGCAATTAGCAAACCGAGCGTGATCAGCGCGTAGACGATCCCCTTCGATAGCAGCGCCACGACTATCGCCAGAGAGCCCGCGATCACGGCACCCACCAGCGGGATGAAGGCGCCGAGAAACACCAGCGAGGCCAGTGGCAGCGCCAGCGGAATACCCATGATCGCCAGCCCCGCACCGACGCCGGCGGCATCGGTCAGTGCGACCAGGAACGTGGCCCGCACGTATCCGATGAGCGACCCGTATCCGGCGCGGCCCGCCTCGCGCACCCTCTCGCGGACGTCGACGGGGACGACCTTGGTGACGTAATGCCAGATGTTGCGGCCGCCGTAGAGGAAAAAAATCAGCGTCAACAGCGCCAATACCGCGGCCGTGACGATCTCTGTGACGGTGGCCGCGGTGGCCAGTGCGCCGCTGGTCAACTTGGCCTGATTGTTGTGCAGGGCCTGGATCGCGGCGTTGCCCGCGCTGGAGATCTGTTCGCCCCGCAGGTGCAGCGGCCCTTCGATCAGCCACCTGCGCGTGGAGTCGATGCTGCGGGTCACCTGGTCGGTCAGGTCGGGTAAACCGTCGACGAACTGGATGATGACGAAGGTCAGGATGCCGCCGAAAATCGCGAATCCGACCAGCAGGACCAGCGCCACCGCGGCACCGCGCGGCAAGCCACGCCGGTCGATCCAGTCAACCGCCGGCACCAGCAACGCGCTGATCATCAACGCCAGCAACACCGGCACGACGATGATTTCCAGCTTCTCCACGACCCAGAGCAGCGCGAGCGCCGCGGCCAGGATGACCAGCAAACGCCACGCCCAGGCCGCCGCCTTGCGGACGATGGGCTCCACCGAAGCGTCGTCGGCATTTACTGACATCTGAACCCTCCTGCAGGCACGATCCGGTTACGACGACGACACAGTCGGTGCTGCGCTTGGATGGCTGCGCCACCTGCACGGTTACCCTAAAGCACGTGTCGCACGACGCACCCATCCGCAAGCTCCACTTGCCGCGCGTGGGGGCACCCCCCCGCGAGACGCCGCGCGCCAAATACTGGTGGGTGCGATGGGCGGTCCTGGGCATCGTCGCGATCGTGCTTACCGTCGAGATCGCGCTGGGCTGGCACCAGCTGGCCAAAGCCTGGATGAGCCTGTACGAGGCCAACTGGTGGTGGTTGCTCGCGTCGGTGGTGGCTGCGACCGCATCGATGCACAGCTTCGCCCAGATTCAGCGCACCCTGCTGAAATCGGCCGGCGTGCCCGTCAAGCAATTGCGGTCGGAAGCGGCGTACTACGCGGCCAACTCGCTGAGCACCACGCTGCCCGGCGGTCCGGTGCTGTCGGCCACGTTTCTCCTTCGGCAGCAACGGATTTGGGGTGCCTCGACGTGGGTGGCGTCGTGGCAGCTGGTGATGGCGGGTGTGCTGCACGCGGCCGGGTTGGCAATGCTTGGTCTGGGCGGAGCTTTTTTCCTGGGCGCAAAGAACAATCCCTTCTCGTTGCTGTTTACGTTGGGCGGTTTCATCGCGCTGTTGTTGCTGGCCCAAGCGGTGGCTTCGCGGCCGGAGCTGATCGACGGCATCGGGTGCCGGGTTTTGTCGTGGGTCAACTCGGTTCGCGGTAGGCCGGCGGACACCGGCCTGGCGAAGTGGCGCGAGACGCTCACGCAGCTGGAGTCGGTCAGCCTGAGCCGCCGCGACTTGGCGGTGGCGTCTACCTGGTCCCTTCTCACCCGGGTCACCGATGTCGCGTGCCTGGGCTTCGCGGCGTACGCGGCGGGCGACCATGCGTCGGTCGGCGGGTTGATAGTCGCCTGCGCGGCCGCCCGCGCCGTGGGCACCATTCCGCTGATGCCGGGCGGACTGTTGGTCGTCGAGGCGGTTCTGGTGCCCGGCCTGGTCTCGAGCGGCATGTCGTTGCCGAACGCCATCTCGGCCATGCTGCTCTACCGGCTGATCAGCTGGTTGCTCATCGCCGCCGTCGGCTGGGTGGTGTTCTTCTTCATGTTCCGCACCGAGAACATCCCCGACTCGGACGACGATGCGATTACCGGTCCGCTGCCCGTCGTGCAGCACCAGAACGACCCGACCGAGACCGCCCTGCAAGGTCCCCTACCGCCGCCCGAGCGCAATCCGGACGATGGTTAGTCAGCCGGGGTTAGCCGACGGTGTTTCCGCGCGGCGGACCGGGAAGCGGGTTGGTCCCCGCGGGGGCGGTCCCCCCGGGAGGAACCGGCGTGCCGCCCAACGGCAGCGCGCCCGGGGCATTACCGGGCAGGGCGGGCAGCCCACCGGCCGCGCCCTGTGCCTGCTGCATCAGGCCCATCGCCTGCGGGATCGTGATCGGCAACTTGCACTGCATGGACAGGTTGGTCAACGGCTGCGCAATCGTCGTCATATCACCGGCAACTTTGGGGTTGGCCTCGAAGTAGGACTTCATTGACGTCAGCGATTGCGGCCCCGCCTGCTGCTGCAGCAGCGTGGTCATGGTCTGGTTGGTCTCCGGATGCGAATCCAGGTAGTCACCCATGGACTTGGCGACCGAACCGATCGTCCGGGCGACCTCACTGGCCGCGCACGGGTCGTTGGCGCCGGTGGCCGGCGGCCCGGCCAGCACCGCGATGGCAGCGCCGGGCACTGCGCCGGCCATCAGCCCGGCGAAAAGTCTGCGGCGCCCGGTCGCGGTGCCTATCGTCATCGGTCACTCCTTGAGAGTCTGCGTATGTGGGCCGGTCCCGGACATCTCGCAAATTGCGGCAAGAGAAGGCTGTTCGTGACGGATGTCCCCTTGAATTCCCCCGGAGCCCCAGCGCGGCCATCCGACATCCTGCCATCCCGGGCGCGGTCATCGCCAGGCCGCTGCCGGTCGTGTGAGATAAATCCCGCCGGGTCACCGGTTCACAACGACGGAGCGGCGTCTCGGCATCATCGGTGTCTGTGCAGCTCAGGAACCAGATAACCCGACATAATCCTCAGGCTGCTGCGGTATTCTCGAATCTCGCCTGCACGCACTGCGTGAGAACCCGGGGAGTGAAGAAATCCAGCAGTTCATGATGCGCCTCAGCCGCAGCCTGCGAAAGTACCGCTGGTTGGTCTTCTCAGGCTGGTTGCTGGCATTGGTGCCGGCGATCTATCTGGCGATGACGCAGTCCGGAAATCTCACCGGTGGCGGCTTCGAGGTGGCCGGCTCGCAGTCGCTGGCGGTCCACGATCAACTCGAGGAGCTCTACCACGACGAGGGAGCGTCCTCGTTGGCGCTGGTGGCGGCCCCCCGCCCGGACGCCAGCTACCAGGACATCAACGATGCGGTCGCGCTACTGCGACGGATCGCCGGCGAGTTCCCCGGTGTGACGGAGGCGCCCAACCCCACCCAGCGGCCGCCGCAACCCGACCGGCCCTACGTGGTGTCACTGCGGCTGGACGCGCGCAACGCCGGCACCAGCGACGTCGCCAAGCGGCTGCGCGAAAAGGTTGGCATCAAGGGTGATCAGTCCGGCCAGACCGCGAACGGCCGGGTGCGCCTGTACGTCATCGGGCAGGGCGCGCTCACCGCTGCCGCGGCGGCAAACACCAAGCGCGACATCGCCGCCGCCGAACGCTGGAACCTGCCGATCATTTTGATCGTCTTGCTGGTGGTGTTCGGTTCGTTGGCCGCCGCGGCGATCCCGCTTACCCTGGGCATCTGCACGGTCGTGGTCACCATGGGACTGGTCTACCTGCTGTCGGCATACACCACGATGTCGGTGTTCGTGACCTCGACCGTTTCGATGTTCGGGATCGCACTCGCCGTCGACTATTCGCTGTTTATTTTGATGCGTTTCCGCGAGGAACTGCGGGCCGGCCGCCGACCAACCGAAGCCGTGGACGCCGCGATGGCCACGTCCGGGCTCGCGGTGGTGTTGTCCGGGATGACCGTCATCGCCTCGCTCACCGGGATCTATCTGATCAACACCCCGGCGCTGAAATCGATGGCCACCGGAGCGATTCTGGCCGTCGGGGTGGCGATGCTGACATCAGCCACCATGACACCGGCGGCGCTGGCGACGTTCGGCCGGGCGGCCGCCAAGCGCTCGGCCCTGCTGCACTGGTCCCGGCAGCCGGAGAGCACCCAGTCCCGATTCTGGAACCGCTGGGTCGGATGGGTGATGCGCCGACCGTGGATGTCGGCGGCGGCGGCGTCGGTGGTGCTGCTCGTCATGGCCGTACCGACGGCATCGATGGTGCTGGGCAACAGCCTGCTGCGCCAGTTCGACTCGTCGCACGAAATCCGCGGGGGGGTGGCGGCGGCGGCCGAGGCGCTCGGGCCCGGTGCGCTGGGCCCGATTCGGGTGCTGGTCACCTTTCCCGACGGCGGCGCGGCTTCACCCGAGCACAGCCAGACGATCGCCGCGGTCCGTGACCGGATGACGCAGGCCCCCAACATCGTCTCGGTGTCACCGCCGCAATTCGCCGAGGACTCCAGCAGCGCCCTGCTGTCCGCGGTGTTATCGGTCGATCCCGAGGCCATGCGCGCCCGCGACACGGTCGGCTGGATGCGCACGCAGTTACCCAAGGTTCCCGAACCGGGAACGGCGCGGGTGGACGTCGGCGGCCCGACCGCGCTGATCAAGGATTTCGACGACCGGGTGTCGCAGACCGAGCCACTGGTGCTGCTGTTCGTTGCACTGATCGCGTTCGTGATGCTGTTGATTTCGATCCACTCGGTGTTCTTGGCGTTCAAAGGCGTATTGATGACGCTGCTGTCGGTCGCGGCCGCGTACGGCAGCCTGGTGATGGTCTTCCAGTGGGGCTGGTTGCAGAATCTCGGTTTCACGCAGATCACCTCGATCGACAGCACCGTTCCCCCGCTGGTGCTGGCGATGACCTTCGGGCTATCGATGGACTACGAGATCTTCCTGCTCACCCGTATCCGGGAACGGTTCCTGCATACCGGGAACACCCGCGATGCGGTCGCATACGGCGTGAGCACCAGCGCTCGCACCATCACCAGCGCCGCCCTGATCATGATCGCGGTGTTCATCGGCTTCGCGTTCGCCGGCATGCCGCTGGTCGCCGAGATCGGCGTGGCGTGCGCCGTCGCGATCGCGGTGGACGCCACGGTGGTGCGGCTGATCCTGGTCCCGGCGCTGATGGCGATGTTCGCCCAGTGGAACTGGTGGCTGCCCCGGTGGCTGCGCCGCGTGTTGCCGTCGGTCGACTTCGAGAGGCCGCTGCCGGAGGTCGACCTCGGTGACGTCGTGGTCATTCCCGACGACATCTCGGCCCTCACAGCGCCCAGTGCCGACCTGCGGATGGTGCTCAAGTCGGCCGCGAAGCTCAGGCACTTGGCACCCGACGCCATCTGCGTGGCCGACCCGCTGGTCCTCACCGGCTGTCGGCGCAACGGCGAGGAGCCCGGGCAGGGTCGCGAAAACGTCCTTGGCAACGGCCTCGAAAAGAGCCGCGGCCTCGAAAAGAGCCGCGGCCTTGGCCCCGGGCAGATCCCACACCAGGTCGACATCGACGATGACCGCGTGGGTGTCGGGGTGAGCCCGGCCGGCACGGGATCTTCCAGGGCCGGCACCAATGGTCATTCGGCGACCAAGAAGCTGGTCGACGGCCTGGCGTCCCGCAACGGCATCGCCCGCGCGATCGCCGGGGGGGACCGGCCGGTTCACCCGGTCACGCTGTGGCGCGGGCGGCTGTCGGTCGCCATCGACGCGCTGCAGACCGACCTGGAGACCAACCGGGACGGCGCCGAGGAGCCAAAGTTCGAGCGGCGCAGCCCGGTCGAGACCACCCACGTGCAATTGCCCACCGGCGACCGGCTGCAGGTCCCGACCGGCGCCGAAGCGCTGCGTCTCAAGGGCTACCTGATCATGTGCCGTAACAGTAGCCGCGATTACGCCGACTTTGCTGACATGGTCGAAACGGTAGAGCCCGAGAACGCCGCGGTAGTGCTGGCCGGAATGGACAGGTATTACTGTTGTCAAACACCCAGGCGGCAATGGATCGCGACCCAGCTGGTCCGTCGGCTCGCGGATCCACATCCTTCCGATTTCGGTGACGACGAGTTGTCGGAACCCGACGCCAAGGCGGACTGGGAAGATATAAGGGAGCGGTGCCTGTCGGTGGCCGTGGCGATGCTGGAGGAGGCGAGGTGACGTTGGCATCCGAACGGCGCCCCGCACCGCCGCCACAGCGACCCGCCGCTGAACGGCGCAGGCCCGAAGGCGACCACGACCAGCCGGTGGAGTTCTGGCCGACGGACGCCATCCGTTCTGCGCTGCAGAGCGGTGACATCGACACCTGGAAGCGCATCGCCGCCGCGCTCAAACGCGACCCGTACGGCCGGACCGCCCGCCAGATCGAAGAGATCCTCGAGGGCACGCGGCCCTACGGCATCTCCAAGGCCCTGTGGGAGGTGCTGGAGCGCGCCCGCACCCACCTGGATGCCAATGAACGGGCGGAGGTGGCCCGCCACGTGCGGCTACTGATCGACCGGTCCGGCCTGAACCAGCAGGAATTCGCGTCCCGCATCGGAGTGGCGCCCGAGGATCTGGCCGACTACCTCGACGGCAGCACCAGCCCGTCGGCCTCGCTGATGATCCGGATACGCCGGCTGTCGGATCGGTTCGTCAAGGTCAAGTCCGCACGTTCAGCCGAGTCCAACTGACTCATCTGATCGGTACCACGTCGGACACGAGCCAGTTGCCGCCGCGCTTGGTCAGCGCCACCCGCAGCGCGGGCGACGTCTGACTGGCCGGCTGGCCGGGCGAGGTCTGGGTTACCCGCAGAATCACCGCCACACTGGCCGCTGACGGCCCGATCGCCTCCACCCCGGCCGCCAGCGTGGCGGCTTGTGCCGTGACGTTGTGCTGGGCCAGATCGGCGCTGGACTTGTTGTATTGCTCCTTGAACGCGCCCGCCTGATCCGGCACCATCATCGCCGTGGCCCGATCGATGGAACTCGTCGGGGCGGCCGGGGTGAACGAGGCCATCGCCTCGGCAATCCCGGTGGCGGTCTGAACCACCTGCCGCGAATCGTTTTTGAAGTCGCGGTCCGAGCGCGTCCAATGCGTGTATCCGGTCAGCACCGCCGCCGACAGGGCGGCCGCGCACAGGAAGACAACGGCCAACCGCAGCCCCGGTGCGTCGTCGTCGGTACCGACGCTGACCGAATCACGGCGCAGCAGCCAGAAATTGACGCCTACCCCCTCCAAAATCAGCAGCACCAGCACCGAGCACGCCGACACCCACCACAGCGGCCAGTCGAGTACCACCCCGATCATCAGCAGCGCGGCGATCGCGGCCAACGGGGCCGCGACGTCGAAAGCGAACAGCCGCCAGATGTTTCTCATCGGATGGATGCCATCCCGGAAATCATCAACTTGCCGTCCACGTCGGACACGTCGAGGCGCAGGTTCCAGTGCACGGTCTGCGGCTTGCCGCCGACATTCTCGCTGACCGACGTCGCGACCAGCATCACCGAGTCCATTCGGGTGGCGAACGGCGGCAACTTGGTGGTGACCACGGGCCGGGACACGCCGGGCTGGGTGTCCAGGTCGCGGTGCACCGTTTCGATCGCCACCGCATCGAGGCGTCCGGCGCTCTTCGACTGCAGCTTCTGCACCACCTGCCGGTACGGCTGCATGGCGGCGTCGAAGTCGGTGTTGAGCTCGCCGACCGTCCCGTCGTGCAGCTTTCGCAGGCTGTCGTCGACGTTGCCGCTGTTCATGTTGATCAACACGCTCGTCCAGTCGGCGGCGGTCTGCATGACGCGGGTCAGGTATGTGCGTTCGCCCGCGTCGTCGCGGTGCGCCGACCAGACGATCACGCCGAGCACGACCGCGGCGACCGACAGGACGCCGAGGACGGTGGACGCGATGCCGTAACTCGAAAACATCTGGCTGTCCGGGCGTTCGGACCCGGACGGGTCGGGACCGGAGTCGCCGTCAGAGTCCGCGGGTTCGGCAGGTTCTTTCTCGGTCGGGGGCTCGGTTGGCTCGCCGTCGGGCATGGCCCGATCGTCGCACCCAAAAGAAGATGGAAGGATGGCGGGGTGACGTATGCGGCCATTCGCTCGGGCATCGACCTGAGCCATGTCGATTCCGATGCCCGCCCGCAAGACGACCTGTTCGGCCACGTCAACGGCCGCTGGCTGGCCGAATACGAGATGCCCCCGGACCGCGCGACCGACGGCGCCTTCCGCCACCTGTTCGACCGCGCCGAAGAGCAGGTGCGCGACCTGATCGTCGAAGCCAGCGAGAAAGCCGCTTCAAGAGGCACCGACGAGCAACGCATCGGTGACCTCTACGCCAGCTTTCTCGACGAGGCGGCCGTCGAACGCAGGGGCCTACAACCACTGCGCGACGAGCTGGCGATCATCGACAACGCCGCCGATCCCTCCGAATTGGCCGCCGCGGTGGGTGTCCTGCAACGCACCGGGATGGTCGGCGGCGTGGCGGCGTATGTGGACACCGACGCGAAAGATTCGGCGCGTTACTTGGTGCACTTCACCCAATCGGGCATCGGATTGCCCGACGAATCGTACTTCCGCGACGAGCAGCACGCCGCGGTGCTGGCGGCCTACCCGGGACACATCGCGCGGATGTTCGGCCTGGTGTATGGCGAGGACCCCGAAAACCCCGCCGATCACGCCGAGACCGCGACCCGAATCGTGGCGCTGGAAACCAAACTCGCGGCCGCGCACTGGGACGTGGTCAAGCGCCGGGATGCCGACCTCACCTACAACCTGCGCACCTTCGCGGAACTGCAGAACGAGGCCGTGGGCTTCGACTGGTCCGGCTGGGCGACCTCGCTGGGCAGCACGCCGGATGCCCTCGCGGAAGTGGTTGTGCGCCAACCTGATTACCTTACTGCGTTCGCCGCACTGTGGGGCAGCGAAGATTTCGAGGACTGGAAGCGCTGGGCGCGTTGGCGTTTGATCCGCGCCCGCGCCCAATGGCTGACCGATGACCTCGTCGCCGCCGACTTCGACTTCTATGGCCGCCTGCTGACCGGCGCCGAGCAGAACCGGGAACGCTGGAAGCGGGCGGTGTCCCTGGTGGAGGGCCTGGCCGGCGACGCCGTCGGAAAGCTTTACGTGCAGCGGCATTTCCCGCCGGATGCCAAGGCGCGAATCGATGCCTTGGTGGAGAACTTGCAGGCGGCGTACCGGCTCAGCATCAGCGAGCTGGACTGGATGACGGCGCAGACCCGCGAGCGCGCGCTGACCAAGCTGGAAAAGTTCACCGCCAAGGTCGGGTACCCCGCGAAGTGGCGCGACTACTCCAAGCTGGTGATCGACCGCTACGACCTCTACGGCAACTACCAGCGCGGGTACGCGGTCAACCACGACCGCGAGCTGGCCAAGCTCGGAGGCCCGGTGGACCGTGACGAATGGTTCATGACGCCTCAGACCGTCAACGCCTATTACAACCCGGGAATGAACGAAATCGTTTTCCCCGCAGCCATTTTACAGCCGCCGTTCTTCGACGCCGATGCCGATGACGCTGCCAACTACGGCGGGATCGGGGCGGTGATCGGACACGAGATCGGGCACGGCTTCGACGACCAGGGGGCCAAGTACGACGGCGACGGCAATCTGGTCGACTGGTGGACCGACGACGACCGCTCCGAGTTCGGCACGCGCACAAAGGCGCTCATCGAGCAGTACGAAAAGTACACGCCGAGGGGGCTCGATGGCGGCCACCACGTGAACGGCGCGTTCACCGTCGGTGAGAACATCGGCGACCTCGGCGGGTTGACCATCGCGCTGTTGGCCTACCAGCTGTCGCTGGACGGCCGGCCCGCTCCCGTCATCGACGGACTCACCGGTGTGCAGCGCGTCTTCTACGGCTGGGCGCAGGTGTGGCGAACCAAATCACGTGAGGCAGAAGCGATCCGGCGGTTGGCGGTGGACCCGCATTCTCCGCCGGAGTTCCGGTGCAACGGCGTCATCCGCAACGTGGACACCTTTTACGACGCCTTTGATGTAGCCGAGGCCGACGCGTTGTACCTGGAGCCGAAGAACAGGGTCAGGATCTGGAACTGACCTCGGCAAGCCGAGGCTCGATTCTGGCGGGCACATGCTTGTGCCAGGGAGTGCCGGCGTAGCGGTCGCGCCATCCCGTGGACGTAAGCATGTTCGGGGCGACGCCGGGAACGACGGTTTGTCCGTCGTCGTCGATGTAGTCGAGCCCAAAACCGTTGGGCAGCGCCGCATGTCCGGGAAGCATGGTCTCGGTGATCTCGATGGTCGCCTCGGCGGTGCCGGCCGCCGTGCTGACGCGGGCCCGGCCCCCGTCGACGAGCCCGAGAGCCTGGGCGTCTTCGACGCTGACGCGCAGCGCCCCGTCGGCATCGCGTTTGCGCCAGGACGGGTCGCGGAAGATGTCGTTGGCCGTGTAGGCGCGCCGCTCGCCCACCGACAGCACGATCGGAAACTCCGACGTGGTCAGCCGGGTCGGCGCCGCGGTCAACGCCCGCAGATCGTCCAGCATTTCGGGGATTTCGAGGGCGATCTTGTGATCGGCGTGGCTGATCAGCGCGAAGTCGTCCTCGTAGTTGTGCACGGTGAACGTGACTCCCGACGGGCTGTTGAGGATGGCGTCGAACAGCGCGTCGCCGTCGGCGTGGCCGGCCCGCCGGACGGCGTCGGGATAATTCAGCGCGGTCTTCTGGGCCAGTCCCCAAAGCGCGGCCGCACCGGACAATCCCTCCGGGAGCGTCGGCCCGAGCGTTTCGTAGAGCACGTACGGAACCACTTTGGCCATCGTGGGGTTGGCGGCCACCGCCCCCAGGAACGCCTCGGTATACGCCTGGCGGCCCCGCTGAGCGGCCTCCCGCAGCGGCCGCAGGTCCGCCTCGTCGACCACGCCAAGGGCGCGCACCAGCCGCGCCCAGATCTCGGGCTCGGGTAGCGTCCCCGGCAACGGCTCCAGCAGCGGCCGGCGCAACTGAAAGCCGTTGTGCGGGAATTCGAAATTGAAGAAGGTGGCTTCCGGCTTCTCGAACTGGGAGGCCGCGGGGAGCACGTAATGGGCCAGTCTGGCGGTCTCGGTCATCGCGACGTCGACGACCACCATCAGTTCCAGCGCCTGGAATGCCTCCCGGCACGCGGCCGAGTTCGCCAGTGAGTGGGCGGGGTTGCCGCTTTCGACGATCATGGCCCGGAACCGGTCCGGGTGGTCGGTAAGGATCTCCTCGGGCACGGCATTGGATGGCACCAGCCCGGCGATGATGGGCGCGCCCGTGACGGGTGTGCGGCCGGAGACCGTGCTGAACAGCGGGGCGAATGACGAATGCAGGTGCTGGCCACCCTTTTTCGCGAAATTGCCGGTGAGAATCCACAGCAGCTTGTTCAGGTAGGAGCACAGCGTGCTGTTGGGCGCCTGCTGAATGCCGAGGTCCTCGAACACCGCGACGCTTGCCGCGGCGCCGATGCGCCGCGCGGCGGACCGCAACAGCTCTTCGTCCACCCCGCAATGCTGCCCGTATTCGGCGATCGGTACTTCGCGCAGCGCGTCGCGGACGGCGTCGACGCCATGCACGCGCTCCGCCAGAAACGCTTCGTCACAAAGGTTTTCCTGGACCAGGACGGCGGCCAGGGCGGTCAGACACCAGGCGTCGGTCCCGGGCCGCACCCGCAGGTGGAAGTCCGACATCTTCGCGGTGTCGGTGAGCACGGGATCGATCACGATCATCGACCGGGCCGGATCTTTGGCGATCTCGTTGAGCACCACCCGGGCCCGCGGGAAGCTCTGCGACATCCATGGGTTCTTTCCGACGAACACCGACACCTCGGCGTGCTCGAACTCGCCTCGCGTGTGCCCGCCGTACAGTTGCGCATCGACCCACGCTTCTCCGGTTTTCTCCTGCGCCAGCGCATTCGACCGGTAGCGCGACCCCAGCGCCTTGAGGAATGCGCCGCTGTAGGCCCCGCCCAGGTGGTTGCCCTGCCCGCCACCGCCGTAGTAGAAGATCTTGTCCCCACCGTAGGTGTCGCGAATGTGCTTGAAGCCCTCCGCGATCTCGACAATCGCGGTGTCCCAGTCGATCTCCTCGTAGCTGCCGTCGGGGCGGCGGCGCATCGGAGAGGTCAGGCGGGCGCGGTTGTTCTGGTAGTGGTCCAGCCGCAACGCCTTGTTGCAGGTGTAACCCTGCGTCCCCGGATGCTCCTTGTCGCCCCGGATGCGAGCCAGTGTGCGGTCTTCCACCTGCACGACGATGCCGCAGTTGCATTCGCAGAGGATGCACGCGGTGGGCTTCCATTCACCGGTCATCGCGGGAGTTCCTTTCCTTCAGTGGCCGCGAGCAGCGCGCTGCGTAGCTGGCGGTAAACGGCGTCAAGGGGTGCCAGGTCGCGGCGCACCCGGGCCAGCACGATGGCGCCTTCCAGCGCCGCGGTCGCCGACATCGCCAATTCGTCGGCCTGGTCCGCCGCTATGCCGTCGGCGACGAAGCGCTGCGCGATCAAGTCGGTCCAGCGGTCGAACACCGCCGCCGCGCGCTCGATCACCGGCGCCATCCGCTCGCGGTCCTGCTGGTCGCCGGCTTCGACGGAGACCGCGACGATGGGGCAGCCCGCGCGGAAATCACTGTCGAGTAGCTGACGCCGGTACTTGTCGATCAGGGTGTCCAACAGCTCGAGGCCTCCCTCGGCCTCGGTGATGATGCTGCCGACATGCTCGCCGGCGTAGTCGACCGCCTCGCAGAGCAGTTGCGTTCGCCCGCCCGGGAAGTAGTGGTAGGCCGATCCGCGTGGCGCGCCGCTGTGCTCGAGAACGTCCGAGATCGCGGTGGCATGGGCGCCACGCTCCCGGATCAACAGCGCCGCGGAGACGACCATCCGCTCACGTGGGCTTCGCATTCACCGCTCCTCGGTTCCAGGCTTATGTATGATGCTATACATAATCGGCGGGCCGGCAAAAGGCCCCACAAGACGCAGAATCGCCCGATTTCGGATCGAAATGGGCGATTCTGCTGGGGGCACCTCCCGCTTGCGGGGGACTTTTCGGTTAGCGGGGAACTAGTTCTGCCAGTCGTTGGAGCCGTCGTTCTTCTTGTAATCCCCGCCGCTGGAGTTCTTCACGATGATCGGGTCACCCGCACCGAAGTTGTCGAAGAACCACTTCGCGTTGCTGGGGCTGATGTTGATGCAGCCGTGGCTGACGTCGCGCTTGCCCTGGTCGTCCACCGACCATGGGGCGCTGTGCACGAAGTCGCCGACGTTGTCGAAGCGGACGGCCAGCTCGACGGTCACCTTGTAGCCGTACGCCGAGGTGACCGGGACCCCATAGGTCGAGGAGTCCATCACCACCGAGGGCATCTTCTCTTGCACGTAGTAGGTGCCGTTGGGGGTTTGGTGGTTACCGGCCGACATGCCCATCGACATCGGGATGGTCTTCTCCACCGTGCCGTTGCGCGTGACGGTGAGCTGGTGCGTGGCGTCGTCGGCCGTCGCGATCAGCGTGTCACCGGTCTGGAAGCTCGACACCGTGCCGCCGGCGTCGACGGTCACCGCGGTATGGGCGGGCCAGAAGCTCAACGGGCGCCAGCGCAGCTGGGTCGGGGTCATCCAGTAGAACTTGCCCGGCACCGGCGGGACCGACGAAACGTGCACGGCGTCGATGGCCGCGCCGGCGTCCTCAACCCGCCCCGGGAAGTTGATGATGACCGGCTGGCCCACCCCGACCGTCGAGCCGTTTTTCGGGACGAACGACGGCGGGCCGAACGGCGCCGTGCCGGTGAACGGTGTCGGGTTCTGCCCGGCGGCAGGGCCCGCGAAAGCGGGTACCGCCAGCGGGTTAGGGGCGGGCGGCAACCCGGGGGCGGGTGGCAACTCCGGGCCGGGCGGCGGCGGGAACGGCAGCGGTGGTGGTGGCGCCGCGAATGGCGGTGGCGGTGGTGCCGGCGGGTCCGCGGGTGGCGCGACAACCCCCGGATCGCCCGGCCCCGGGTCCGGATCCGCCAGCGCGGGGCTCGCGCCCAGCACGAGAACCCAGCCGAATACCGAAGCCACTCCGGCTGCCTTGAGAGCGGCGAAGAGGCTTCCCCTCGTCCAGGCCGACATATGCATCCCTCCAGTCATTTCTGGACACAGTTTGGCATAGGGCTGGGGCCAGCTACCTCTTCCGCGTCCCGCGGCGGGCCGATGCCCGATGCTATTTGTGTCGCTGACCTGCGCAGCTATGAATTGCGTGAGGTTGCCGGGGCAACGTCCAGCATCCGCCGGTTGGCCGCCATGCCGGCCAATGCGACGCCCATCAGGCCCGCCGAGGCGGTCAGCATCAGCGCCACACTGCGCTCGTAGAGCAACCCGCCCGCCAGCGAACCGGCCATGATGCCCACCTGGAACGCCGTCACGTAGAGGCCCGAGGCCCCGTCGGGATCGTCGGCGCCGTTGCGCATCGCGGCGGATTGCAGCATCGGTGAGACGGCGGTGGCCATGGCGCCCCACAGCACGATGGCTCCGATCCCGACCAGCAGGGTGGTCGCGGTGCGGTGCCCGCCGAAGGCCAGCGTGGTCAGCAGGATGAAGGCTGCCGTGAGCCCGGCCATGCAAAAGATGATGGCGCGCCTGGGCCGGCGGTCCAGGTGCCGCGCCACCATACCCACCGCGACCACTCCGGCGGCGCCATAAGCGGCCAGCACCCAGGCGAGGTTCGGTCCACGCACGCCGACGACTTCGCGGATGATCACCACGATGTAGGTGTACGACACGAAATGGCCGGTGACGCCGATCATCGTGATCAGGCTCACCACGATCAGCCGGCGATTGCGGTGGTGACGTGCCCGCGGACCCACGCATTTGAGCTGGTCGGCGCTGAGCACCAGCTCGGGCAGCAACAGCCGCGCCGCCACGGTGACGACGGCCGCGGCGACGGTGACGCAGACCACGGCCAGCCGCCAGCCCCACATCAGGCTCATGGCCGCCGTGAGCGGGCTGCCGATCACCAATGCCAGGCTGGTGCCCACGTAGATCGACATCGTGGCGCGTCCGGCATGGCTTGGCGGCACCAGCCGGGTGGCGATCGGGGCGATCACCGACCACAGCAGGCCGTGGGTGACCGCGCAGAGCACCCGGCCCGCGGCCAGCACCGCAAAGTTGGGTGCCAGCGCCGAGATGAGCTGTGAAACGGTCAGGCAGACCAGGCTGAACATCAATGCGCGCCGTCGCGGCCAGTGGGCGGTCCAGCGCACCAATGGAACGGTCGTCAGGGCCGCTACCAGCGCATACCAGGTCAGCAGGGTGCCGACCACGACCAAGCTGACCCGTAGGTCCCGCGAGATCGCCGGTAGCGCGCCCACGGGCAGAATCTCGGCGGTGACATAGATGAAGGCCGCCGCCGCCAGTACCGCTAGTTGCGCAGCGACCCGTGGCGTCCACGTTCGCGCGGCAGTGGTGGCGGTTTCGGCAGTCATGGGCAGTGGTCGCTCAGGTCGCGTAATCGTCCCAGCAATGCTGCAAGCCGGTCACGCTGCCCCTACCGTACGCACCGCGGCAACAGGTTCACCAAAGTATGCGTTTCAACACGCCCGCAGGGTCAGGAACGAACCAGGCGCGCGATGGCGGCGGAGGCCTCAGCCAGCTTGTCGTCGGCGTCGTTGCCGCCCTCGGCCACGGCGCGGGTCACGCAGTGGCTCAGGTGCTCGTCGAGCAAATTCAGCGCCACCGAACGCAGGGCACTGTTGGCCGCGCTGATCTGGGTGAGGACGTCGATACAGTACTTGTCTTCTTCGATCATGCGCGCGATGCCGCGCACCTGGCCCTCGATGCGCCGCAGCCGCTTGGCGTAATTGTCCTTCTGCTGCGAATATCCGTGTGCGGTCGTCATCTGCCTGTAAAACCCCTCCCACGGTCTCGGTGCCGAAAGTCTACCCCATACCCCGAAGGGGTATAGCCCGCGCGTTTGCCGCCGCGAGCGCACCGGCATACTTGGACGATGGCCACAACCTCCCGTGCGGCGCCAGTCGCTGACCTCAAACCGCGTAGCCGTGACGTCACCGACGGCCTGGAGAAGGCCGCCGCCCGTGGCATGTTGCGCGCGGTAGGCATGGATGACGAAGACTTCGCCAAGCCACAGATCGGCGTCGCGTCGTCGTGGAACGAGATCACGCCGTGCAACCTCTCGCTGGACCGACTCGCCAAGGCGGCCAAGGAGGGGGTGTTCGCCGCCGGCGGCTACCCACTCGAGTTCGTGACGATCTCGGTTTCCGACGGCATCTCGATGGGTCACGAGGGGATGCATTTCTCGCTGCCGTCACGGGAGCTGATCGCCGACAGCGTCGAAACGGTGATGCAGGCCGAGCGGCTGGACGGCTCGGTGCTGTTGGCCGGGTGCGACAAATCGCTGCCCGGAATGCTGATGGCCGCCGCACGGCTGGACCTGGCATCGGTGTTCCTCTACGCCGGCTCCATATTGCCCGGACGAGCCAAGCTGTCCGACGGCACCGAGCGCGACGTCACGATCATCGACGCGTTCGAGGCGGTGGGCGCGTGCGCTCGCGGGTTGCTGCCCCGTGAGGACGTCGACGCGATCGAGCGGGCGATCTGCCCCGGCGAGGGAGCGTGCGGCGGCATGTACACCGCCAACACCATGGCCTGCGCCGCGGAGGCACTCGGGATGTCGTTGCCGGGCAGCGCCGCGCCGCCGGCAACCGACCGGCGTCGCGACGGGTTTGCGCGGCGCAGCGGCCAGGCCGTCATCCAACTGCTGCACCGCGGCATCACCGCCCGCGACATCCTCACCAAGGAGGCCTTCGAGAACGCGATCGCGGTGGTGATGGCGTTCGGCGGCTCGACCAACGCGGTGCTGCACCTGTTGGCCATAGCCCACGAGGCCGACGTCGAACTGTCACTCGAGGACTTCAGCCGGATCGGGTCGCGGGTGCCGCACCTGGCCGACGTCAAGCCGTTCGGCCGCCACGTGATGTTCGACGTCGACCACATCGGCGGCGTGCCGGTGGTGATGAAGGCACTACTGGATGCGGGCCTGCTGCACGGTGACTGCCTCACGGTGACCGGCCAGACCATGGCCGAGAACCTGGCCGCCATCGCCCCGCCGGACCCGGACGGCAAAGTGCTGCGTGCACTGGACAATCCGATTCACCCGACCGGGGGAATCACCATCCTGCGCGGATCGCTGGCGCCCGACGGCGCGGTGGTCAAGACGGCCGGCTTCGATACCGACGTGTTCGAAGGAACCGCAAGGGTCTTCGACGGCGAACGGGCCGCGCTGGACGCCCTCGAGGACGGCACCATCGTCAAGGGCGACGCCGTCGTGATCCGCTACGAAGGCCCCAAGGGCGGCCCGGGAATGCGCGAAATGCTGGCGATCACCGGCGCGATCAAAGGCGCCGGCCTCGGCAAGGACGTTCTGCTGCTTACCGACGGCCGGTTCTCCGGCGGAACGACCGGCCTGTGTGTGGGACACATCGCGCCCGAGGCCGTCGACGGCGGGCCGATCGCGCTCCTGCGCGACGGCGACCGGATCCGCCTTGACGTCGCCGATCGTGTCCTCGACGTGCTGGCCGACCCGGCTGAATTCGAGTCCCGGCGAAAGGATTTCGTTCCTCCCCCGCCGCGCTACAAAACCGGCGTACTGGCCAAGTACGTCAAGCTGGTCAGCTCGGCCGCGATCGGCGCGGTCTGCGACTAGCCCCCGTCCCGACCGGGATCGACCGGTCGGGCGGAACGAATTGAATTGTGGCTTAACTCGATTCGAGCTACGCCTGTGTACCCGCGGCGCGGGTGCGCATGCCGAAGTAGGCGGCATTCAGGCCCAGGAAGGTCAACAATGCACCCGCGACGACATTCGACCAGACCATGCCGGCGGTCAGCGCGAAGCCGTGGAGGACCCACGGCGAGGCGATGACCCACACGCCAAGCAGCGGTAGCGTCCACGTCATGCCGTGCGCGCGGTCCAGGCTCGTCGCGCAGCCGTACGCCAGGAAGGCGACCGCGATCCCGGCGATGAAGTCGCACGCCGTGAGCGGGCCCGTCGCGCTGAATCCGACAATCCACGGTGACGCAGCCACATACAGGCCCGTCAACAAAGCCAGACCGAAGGTGACATGCGCGCTCATCGACTCGGCAACGCGCTCATAGCGCGCACGCAGAGCCAACAAATCGGGGTGGTGATCGATTGATGAATGGACTGTACTCATTTTGTTACCTTTCTGTTATGCAGCAAGCCCGTTGTGCGACAGGCATTGTGGGCTGGCTGCAAACCATCCATCCATCTCAAGGTTACGCTCGATCGCCGGACGCCACCAACGAAAACCAAGCCGCCGGCAGCACCACCCGCCGGCCGAATTCACCGCCCGCGTAGCGTCGTAACGCGTGGACACCGCGGACCGACTACGGCTCGACGTTCCGGTGGGACAGGCCGGAATGGGCGGCGGCCTGGCGGGCGCATCGGCCGCTACCGCACCAACGCGAACGCAAAACCGTCCCAGTGCTTGGCCCCGACCGTCTGGAGCACCGCCGTGTCCAGCCGGGGGTGCTCGCCCATCACCTGCAACGTCCGGCGCGTCGCCTGAACTCTCGCGTCATCGGACTGCGGCTCTAGGATCCGGCCGTCACGAATGACGTTGTCCACCAAAATGACCGAGCCCGGGCGGGCCAACCGGACCGCCCACTCCAGGTAGGCGACATTGTTCTCTTTGTCGGCGTCGATGAATACCAGGTCGAAGGGGCCACCGGTCAGGGTCGGTAACGTGTCCAGCGCCGCGCCGACGATCACCTCCACCCGGTCGGCGACGCCGGCCCGCTGCAGGTTTTCCCGCGCCACCTCGGCGTGCTTGGCTTCGTATTCCAACGTCACCACCCGCCCCTGCGGGCCCGCGCCGCGCGCCAGCCAGATGGCGCTGAAGCCACCCAGGGTGCCGATCTCGAGGATGCGGCGCGCATTGATGGCACCCGCCAACAGGCACAGGAATTTGCCCTGCTGCGCCGACACGGCGATCGGGGGCAACCCGGCCGCGTTGCTCGCCTGTACCGCCGCGGTCAATGCCGGATCGTCGCCAATCACCGCGCTGTCCAAGAATGCGTCGACGTCCTGCGGGGTTGGTTTTTCGGTCATCCCGCCACGCTAGCCCGGCGCGCCCGCGTGGCCCACCCCATTTACCAGATACCCGTATGGGGTATATAGTGCCGTGTAGTAGATCCACGACACAGATAGGGGTGATTCGAAATGGCAAACTACGACGCAGGGACCCTGCTGACCTGTGGCCACGAGGGCTGCGGCTGTCGCGTTCGCATCGAGGTTGCGTGCCACTGCTCCGGGGCGGCTGAGCCCTACCGCTGCGTATGCGGCGACGAACTGACCCCCGTCCGCTAGCCGCCGCCACGCCGGTCGTGCGCTCTGACCTTGCCGATCGTGGCGATCATCGCCCGAACGCACGACCGGCCAGTTCGACCCCGGCCGCCAGCCGCGGCGCGACCGCCGAGGCGCCCACCGCGAGTTCGTGGCGGCCCGGTTGAATGCGCCAGCGTCTGATGCTGCCGTCGTAGCGGGCAAGCAGGCGCGGATCCGCCTCGATGGTCACCCGGCGGGTTTCGCCCGGCTCGAGCTCTACTCGCTCGAACCCCAGCAACCGTAAGCGTTGCTCGCCGGGCGCCGCAGTCAGGTACAGCTGCGGGACGTCGGCCCCGCCGCGGTCGCCGACGTTGACGACGGAAAAGCTTGCGGTGACGGTCTCACCGCCGCTCACCACCAGGTCGCGGTACTCGAAGCTGGTGTAGGACAGGCCATGACCGAACGCGAACATCGGGGCATGGCCGCGCTTTGCGAACCAGCGGTAGCCGACGTCGGCGCCTTCGAAGTAGTCGATTGTGGCCGGTGTCCCCCATGGGGCACCGAAGCCGGGCAGCTCCGGGCGCGGCGTCTGACCGAGATCGGCCGGGAACGTGATCGGCAGCCGGCCCGACGGATTCACCCGGCCGGCAAGGATTTCCGCGACGGCCCGGCCGCCGGCCTGACCCGGATACCAAGCCTGCACGACGGCGTTCACCGCCTCCCGCCAGGGCATCGCCACGGGGTTGCCGGTCTCCAGCACCACAACGGTATTCGGGTTGGCGGCGGCGACGGCGGCAATCAGCGCGTCCTGGTCCCATGGCAGCGACAAATCGGGGCCGTCAAAGCCCTCCCCTTCCGCGCGGATCGCGAACACGATCGCGACGTCGGCTCGTCGCGCCGCCAGCGCCGCATCCGCCGGACTGCTGCCCGGATCAAATGTGATCTGCGCGTCGGGAAGTTGGTTTCGCAGCTCGCTCAACGGACTCGACGGGAGCAGGTACAGGTTGCGTGCGCCGGCCTCCGGGCCTTGTCCGCCGAGCGGGATCACGTCCGCATAGCCGCCCGGTGGGACGACTGCGCTGGAACCATATCCGGCCGGAACACCGACGTGTGCACGGCCACCGATGACCGCGATGCGCGCAGTCGACTCGGGTCCCAGCGGCAGCACCCCCCGGTTGGTCAGCAGCACCACCCCCTGCCGTGCGATCCGCAATGCAATCTCGTTGTGCGCGGCCAAGTCCGGCGCGGGCGCGGCTTCGCGCCGATCGATTCCGACCGCGAACATGGAACGCAGTATCCGCCGGACCATGTCCGACAGGCGCCCGTTGGACAGCCTGCCGTCGGCATGCGCGGCTCGCAGGGGCTCACCGAACGCCTCCGACTGCCACAGCAGCGCGTCGATCTGTGCGCCGCACTCTTGATCCAGGCCCGCAAGCGCGCATTCCCAGCTCGGTGTCGCGCCCCAATCGGACATGACCCAACCGCGGTATCCCCAGGCGCCTTTCAGCACCTGGTTGATCAGGACGTCGTTTGCGGCGGCGTAGTCGCCGTTCACCTTGTTGTATGCCGCCATCACGGCGCCGGGCTGCGAACGCTCGATGGCCATCTCGAAGGCGAGCAAGTCGGATTCGCGATGCGCGTCGGGATCGATGACGGCATTCAGCCAGTGCCGGTTGGTCTCGTTGCAGTTCAGCGAGTAGTGCTTGACGGTCGAAATGACGCCTTGGCGCTGTATTCCAATGACCGATTCCGCGGCCATCGCCGCGGTCAAAAGCGGGTCCTCGGACACGTATTCGAAGTTACGTCCGTTGCGCGGGTCGCGCGCGAGGTTCATCGCGCCCGCGAGCTGAACATTGAAACCGCGGCTGCGCGCCTCCCGGCCGATCACCTCGCCGGCGGCGCGGGCCAGCGACGGGTCGAAACCGGCGGCCAGCGCCAGCCCGGCCGGCAGCGCGGTGGCCGTGTCGCCCGGGCGGTAGCCGGGGTTGGTGACGCCGAGGCCGGCGTCGCTCATCAGCAACGCCGGGACACCGAGCCGGGGAACCCCGGGCACATACCCGGCGCTCATCGGAACGTCCGGCGGGATGCGTTCATCACGCAGCGGCCACATCTCGCCGGCACCCATCACCCCGACGAGCAGCGAGAAGCGCTCGTCGTCGGTCAGCTGAGACTCGATCTCGCGTGCCCGGAGGTCGGCATCCGCCAATTCGCTCACCGCACACCCTCTTTCGCGTACACGACGCGCAGCACGTGCCCCAGTTCGGGTCCCATCACCAGCTCCGTGAGCGTGCAGATCGTGGCGACGAACTCCGGACCGTGCGGCGGTTCTGCCTGGCACAGGTGATGTGCCACTTCGTGTAGCACCACCAGCTCACGCAGCGCCCAGTCGGCGGTGTCACGGTCGGGAACCGCGATAACGCCTGTGCCATCACCGCTTTCGTAGTGCGCTGCGGTGGCGGCCCGCCGCGGCCGCACCTTCAACGGTGGCACCCCGGGCCACCGTTGCCGCACCGCCGGCAGCGCGAGGACGTCGTCGACATAGCGCTGCGCGGAGGCGACCGAGCCGAACCGGCCCTCCGGCGGGAGCGTCAACTGCGTGCCGAAGAAATCCACGGCGGAGGAGCCATGCTCGGCGGCACGGTCGAACAACGTCCGGACGAATTCCTCAGCCGCGTAGACCTTGGAGCGCTGGGAGTCGCGGGCCCGGCTCACCGGCGCAATGCGCTCCGCGCGCCCGGCAGCTCGGGGCTGTTGTGCAACCGGGCCCGCCGACCGGCCCGGTCACCCGCGCGCCGCGCCGACGACGAATACCCGGCCGTCGCCCGGCTGACTTGATAGGTGCCGCGCGCCTTCGACGCGCTGCGGTAGAAGTCGTGTAGCTCGACATCCTTGTCCCGCAGGGCAATCGCGGTCCCGGGCGGACGACGGCGGTCCTTGGTGGCCTCGCACCTGGCCTGCTCGCGGGCCTCGGCCAAACGCTGCCCGACGCGGGCCCCGAAGGCGAGCTGGAAATTGAGCCGCGCGGTGATCGTCGGCGTCGGCCGGTGCGCACCCGAAGCGAGATAGGCGTCCGACGCCCGGACCATCTGGACGACCAGGCTGGCGTAGAGCGCGTGGCTCGCGTCGATGTCCTCGGTGAACCCGTACGCGTACACGAACGTCGAATTCGACGCCACGTCGCAACGCACGTCGTTGGCCGCCGCGATCATCACGAAGAGCTGCACATACGTCCGCAGCCCCCGGGTGCCCGCGTTGCCGAGGGTGATGGTGCGCTGGGTCGGGGCCTGCGCCGGCGAGCGGTTGGACGCATGGGAGCGCGCCACCGCCAGGTCGATGGAGGCCGCCGTCGCCATTCGTTGGGCGGCGCTCATGAAGGCATCCGCCTCGTGCGGGTTGTCGGTGCCTTCGGCCTGACGAAGCAGCGCGGCTATGCGGGCGAGCATTTTGTCGTCGGTCATGGGGCCAAAACTACTGGAGCGATACGACACTCGGTGGGTGGCAGAGCCGACAGCCGGTCAAAGCCGTTTGAGGATCCAGGAGACCACGTCGCCCAGCACCTGGTCGCGCTCCGGCTCGTTGAAGACCTCGTGGTACAGCCCGGGGTACACCTTCAACTCGACGTCGGTGGATCCCACACATTCGACCAGGCGGCGGCTGCCGTCGACGGGGATCAGCCGGTCGTCGGAGCCGTGCACGACCAGCAGGGGCGCGGTCAGTGCCGGGGCGCGCTGCGGCATGGTCTCGCCGACCTCCAGCAGCGCGCGGCCGACGCCGGCCGGGACCTTTCCGTGGTAAACCAGCGGATCGTCGTTGTAGGCCTGCACCACCGCGGGGTCGCGGGATATGGCTGCGACGTCGAGTTCCTGCACGGGAAGTCCGGGCACGAGCACGCCGAGCACTTTGGCGGCGACCACCATCAGCGGCGACACCAGCTCCTGGGCCGCCACCGCCGGCGCCGAGAGCACCATCATGTCGTAGTTGTCGGGGCGTTCGACGCCGTAGGCGAACACGATCCCGCCGCCCATGCTGTGCCCGAGCACGACGCACTTGAGGCCGTGGTGCTCCCGGGTGGCGATGCGGACCAGGGTGTCGAAATCGGCGGTGTACTCGGAGATGTGTCGCACCAGCATGCGCTTGCCGCCGGAGCGGCCGTGCCCCCGGTGATCCAGCGCGTAGGTGACCAACCCCGCGTCGCCGAAACGCTGCGCGACGTGGTCGTAGCGGCGCGCATACTCGCCGAGGCCGTGCGACAGCACGACCACCGCCCGCGCGGGAGCATCCGGCGTCCAGACGTCGTACACGATGCGCACGCCGCCGACGCCGTCGAAATTCCGTTCAGTGCGGGTGGTAGTCATCAGTCAGCAGCGTAGTGGCTCCTGGTACAGGGTTGTCACAGGCTCTGCGTAGTCTCGTGGGCGTGAGTGTGCTCGCGGAAAGCTACGACCGGGACTTCTCAACACATGCCGAGCCATACCGTCGCGAATTGCTCGCCCACTGCTATCGGATGACCGGCTCGTTGCACGACGCCGAGGATCTGGTGCAGGAGACGCTCCTGCGGGCCTGGAAAGCCTACGACCGATTCGAGGGCAAGTCGTCGATGCGGACGTGGCTGCATCGCATCGCCACCAACACCTGCCTGACGGCGCTGGAGGGCCGGCGCCGCCGCCCGCTGCCGACCGGGCTGGGGACATCCAGCTCGGAGCCGACGGCGGAGCTGGTGGAGCGCCGCGAGGTGCCGTGGTTGGAGCCGCTGCCGGAGTTGACGGACGACCCGGCCGACCCGTCGGTCATCGTCGGGTCGCGTGAGTCGGTGCGGCTGGCGTTTGTCGCCGCGCTGCAGCACCTCTCCGCCCGGCAGCGGGCGGTGCTGCTGCTGCGCGATGTGTTGCAGTGGAAGGCCGCCGAGGTGGCCGAGGCGATCGGAGCGACCACGGTCGCCGTCAACAGCCTGCTGCAACGGGCCCGGACCCAGCTGGAGGCCGTCGGGCCCAGCAGCGGCGACCAGCTGCAGGCGCCGGATTCCCCGGACGCGCAAGACCGGCTGGCCCGCTACATCGCGGCGTTCGAGGCCTACGACATCGACCGGCTGGTGGAGATATTTACTGCCGAGGCAATCTGGGAGATGCCGCCCTACACCGGTTGGTATCAGGGCCCGCGGGACATCATCACCCTCATTCACCAGCAGTGCCCCGCCGAATCTCCCGGCGATATGCGGCTGATTCCGCTGGTCGCCAACGGCCAGCCGGCCGCCGCGATGTATCTGCGCGCGGGTGACGTGCACGTGCCGTTCCAGTTGCACGTCCTGGACATGCGCGCCGACGGGGTGTCGCATGTCGTGGCGTTCCTCGACGGCACGTTGTTCGAGAAATTCGGGCTGCCGGAGTCGCTATGACCGCATCCCTGGCCGTCACACCCGCGCCCGGGAAACCCCTGCTGCTGTTGGGCGGCTTCGAGATTGGCAGCGTCGGGTATGTCGCCGAAGAGTTCTTCATCTCCGGAACGGCCTCGTCGTATCGTCCTACCGGGAAGTTGGCTCCGGACGGCCGGTGGAGCGTAAGCCCCTCGGGCACAGCCGATTACACCACCCGAATGGTGGTGCTGACGCCATCCGATCCGGCGCGGTTCAACGGTACCGTGCTAGTCGAATGGCTCAACGTGAGCGGCGGCATCGATGCGCCGGCCGTGTGGATGATGGCGCACCGCGAAATCATTCGCGCGGGCTATGCCTACGTCGCGGTCTCGGCCCAGAAAGTTGGGGTGGAGGGCGGCACGAGCCTGCTCGGCATGGACATGTCGCTGAAAAGCCAGGACCCGAAACGATATGCATCCCTGCACCATCCGGGTGACGCCTTCTCGTATGACATCTTTTCCCAGACGGGCGAGCTCGTCAGGAACGCCGGGGGCAACGGCGTCCTGGGCGGCCTCGAGGTGCAGCACGTCATCGCGATCGGCGAGTCGCAGTCGGCCATGTTCCTGACGACCTACATCAACGCCGTCGATCCGCTGGCCCGGGTCTACGACGGCTTCCTGGTGCATTCCCGATTCGGTCCTGCCGCGCCACTGGACGACGTTTCCATATTCGACGACCAACAGCTTGCCGACGTTCCAGATGCGGTCGCATTCCGCGCCGACCTACGCGTCCCGCTCGTCACGATCATCACCGAAACCGACCTGTTCGGCCCCGTGCGACACGGCTATTACTTCGCGAGGCAGCCCGACAACCGATGGCTGCGGGTCTGGGAGATTCCCGGCGCCGCGCATGCCGACAACTACACGATCCAGGTCGCGCCCATCGACAGCGGTTCGGCGTCGCTCGATGACATCGTGGCGGCGTACGCGCCAACCAACACGCTGATGGGTCAGCAGCTAGGGCACTACATCAACTTCGCCCCACAACACCATTACGTGGTGCAGGCGGCGATCGCCGCTTTGAACACGTGGGTACGGACCGGCGAGCCGGCACCCACGGCCGCACCCATCGCGGTGCGCGAAGCCGACCCGCCGGAGCCCATTCTGGACTCCAACGGCCTCGCCCAGGACGGCGTCCGGACCCCGTGGGTGGACGTACCGATTGCGCGGACGTCCGGTGTCGGCGCGGAAGAAAGCATCATGGCGGCGATATTCGGCTCCGGCGAGCCCTTCGACGCCGCGACGCTGCATCGGCTCTACCCGGGCGGAGCGAAGGAGTATCTGGAACGCTTCACGACCGCGCTCGACGCGGCGATCCAATCCGGGTTCATCGTGGCCGCGGATCGTGCCGAGATCCTCCAGCTCGCCGCGGCTGCGTTCCCGGGCGGTGAATCCTAAAGACGCCGTTCAGTTTTCGGCGGCCAGCACGTCACGCACCGCGGCATCGACCGTGCTCAGCAGTTCCGAATCTATGCCGGCGCGACCGCGAACCAATATCGAGGCGCAGTTGGCCGCCGGCAGCCCCTCGGCGAGACACAGGCCGTCGGGAAGCTTCCCGATCATCGGCAGCAGCGCCAACCCGAGTCCTGACCGCACCGCCGCGTAAGCCCTGACAGATCGCCACATTCGGCGGCGATCTCGTAATCGAATCCGCGTCTCGAGGATCGAGCAGGCCGGCTCGCGCAACGTGCACGGCTCCGCGAAGATCGGCACCGCGCGGTTGAATTTCGCGGTCGGCATCCGCACCCACCGAAGTCCGGCCGAACACGGTAGTCACGTTCGTAGCCACCAACCGGCTTACAAGAGGCGACTGTCCGGTGCCGGGCCCGGCACCGAACGGACCAGGCCGGCCCCGGTGATCAGCGGCAGATCCAGCGCGGACAGCAGACCGGGCGGGGCCGCGCACACTGCGGGGATGGCGTTGACCATCCGCGAGGCGCCCGCAATGCGCGCACCCAGATCGTGGTCGTGGTCGTCGGCCATCTCGAATTCGCACCGCATGCTCGGGGAACCCTCGATCTCGACGCGATAAAGGCCGCGGCCTGACGCCAGGCCGTAGCCGATGTCCTTCGGCGGAATGCAGATGTGCGGCTGCGGCCAGTCCGGCGCGATGTCGTCGCGCATGCGCGTCACGTGGTCGATGACGAATGTCGGTTTGTCGCCGACGTATCCGGTCAGCGTCGAGCGCATCGCCGCGATCGTCCCGGCGGCGATGTGGCCGGTGGGAGTGTCGAAGGACTCGGGGGCCGGGATGCGTTCGTTGCTCTCCTCGATGCTGTCGATCTTGACGCCCAGCCCGGCGGCGAGCTGGTGCAGAACGGGCCCCCAGCCGAAGGTGAACACGCCGGGCGTCGCCGCGAACGCGCTGAACTCCGGCGGTTTGCCGAATCCGAGGATCTCGTACACCGCGGCCTGGTCCGGATAGGTGGCATAGTTGAACATCTCCGTCACCCGAATCGACTCGATGGTCCGCGAGACTCCCGAAAGAACCAGCGGCAGAACGTCGTTGGCAAAGCCCGAGTCGATACCCGTAGTGAAGAACGACGCCCCGCCCTCCTGCGCGGCCCGGCGCAGCGGATCGGTGAACGCCGCGTCGACGGCATCGGGGAAGACCAGCGGCACCACCGAGCACGACACCACGTTTTTTCCGGCCCGCAGGATCGACACCAGGTCCTCGACCGCTTCCAGCGGCCGCAGGTTGGCGCCGGCGGCATACACCACCGCGTCGGCGTCGCCGGCGAGCATCGCGGCCGGGTCCTGCGTCGCGATCACTCCCACCGGCCCGATCCCGCACAGCTCTCCGGCGTCACGACCCGCTTTGGCATCGCTGTGCACGACGAGATCGACCAGCTCCAGCTCCGGATGGTCGATCACCCCGCGCAGGGCGATCAGGCCCATGGAACCCGGCCCCCAAACTCCCACCTTGAACACTGAATTCTCCTATTATTAGGACAGCTATCATCATATTTTGGACGGATCGTAAGGAGGTACCGATGCATCCGTCAACCGCCAAGTCGCCGCCCACCGGCCGGGTGATGGATGTTCTTGCCGCCCTGGCGGATTCACCGAATGGGCGAACATCGGCCGAGCTGGCGAAGAGCTGCGGGATCAGCACCTCGACGTGCGCCCTGGTGCTGGCCGAACTGGAACGGCGGGCATGGGTGGCCCGGCACGAGGACCGCCGTTACGTCCTTGGCAGCGGCTTGTTCGGCCTGGTTCACGGCCTGCGGGCGCAGTTCCCCCTGCTGGACCGGGGACGTGAGGCGCTGCGGCTGCTGCACGACGCCCTCGGCGCGGGGTGCTCGATGTCGAAGATCGGCGACCGGCACCTGACCACCGTCGACGCGGTCGGCCACGGCACCGACGGCGAGCACGCCGTCGGCCAGCACTTCCCCATCGACCCGCCGTTCGGCCTGGTCGCGATGGCCTGGCGCGCCGACGATTTCGTCCGGGCCTGGCTGCACCGAGTCACACCGCCGCTCACCCGCGCCGAAATCGCGCAGCACCAGCGGGTGCTCGCCGACATCCGGGCGCGCGGCTACGGCGCATGGCGGTTCGACGACACCCACCAATCGCTGCACAACCGGCTGGCCGACGTCCTGGCATCGCTGGAGCCGACCGCGCAGGTGACCCGCCAGCTCACCACCCTGATGACCAGGGTGACACTGCGATCGGTCACCGATGTCCTCGAATCGGAGTTGGCGTCAACGGAATTCGTCGTCCTGCCGATTTTCGGCCACCAGGGCCAGTTGGAGGCCCGGCCGGAGTACCAAATCGAGATCCACCTGGGCCGCTCGGCCGGGCTGACGCTGGCCGCACTCGACGCCGCGCTGCGGCACGCGCAGGGACTGCTCGCCGCCGGGACGGCCTGACTAGACTGGGCCCATGCCCGCCACCGCGGAGATTCGGCGTGCGGCCGACCGGGCCGTCACCACCACTTCCTGGCTGAATTCCCGACATTCGTTCTCGTTCGGCGACCAGTATGATCCGGACAACACCCACCACGGACTGCTGCTGGTCAACAATGACGACATTGTCGCGCCCCGAACCGGATTCGACACACATCCACACCGGGACATGGAGATCGTGACGTGGGTCTTGCGGGGAGAACTGACACACCAGGATTCCACCGGCAACCGCGGAGTGATCTATCCCGGTCTGGCGCAACGCATGTCGGCGGGCACCGGAATCCTGCACTCGGAGAAGAACGATTCCGCTTTCGCGCCTGTCCATTTCGTGCAGATGTGGGTGGTCCCGGACGAGACCGCCATCACCCCGAGCTACCAGCAGCATGAGATTGACGACAAGGAACTGTCGAGCGGCGACCTGGTGACCATCGCCTCGGGCATGCCGGGGCATGACGCGGTCATCACCCTGCACAACCGCAAGGCCGCGCTGCACGGCACGCGATTGCGGCCAGGCGGCGCGGTGAGCCTGCCCCCGGCGCCCTACCTGCACCTGTTCGTCGCGCGGGGCGGGGTCACCTGCGAGGGGATCGGCGACCTCGAAGAGGGCGACGCGATGCGGTTCACCGACGCCGAAGCCCGAAGGGTCACGGCGCGCGCGCCGTCGGAACTGCTGATCTGGGAGATGCACGCAAATTTGGGCGACTGAACCACATAGAGTGGGCACGACAGACAGGAGCCCGCATGGCTAAATCGCAGCCGCGGCACGCGGCGCCGAGCCCCACGCACAACATCAATGCAATTCGGACCGTACGGTTCTGGGCGCTACCCATCGTCGTCACGCTGGGCCTGATGTCGGCGCTGTGCGCGCTGTACCTCGGCGGGATCTTGAACCCGACGACCAACCTGCGACATTTCCCCATCGCCGTGGTGAACGAGGACGCCGGACCCTACGGCGGGCAGATCGCCGACGGCCTCATCTCCGGCTTGGACAAGAACAAGTTCGACGTCCGGGTGGTTTCCCACGATGAGGCGCGGCGATTGCTGGACACCGGAAAGGTGTACGGGGAGTTGGTCATTCCGCCGACCTTCTCGTCGAGTCTTCGTGAGTTCGGGGCAAGCGCGGTCACGCCCGCCCATGCGGCGCGGCCCTCGATCACGATCTTCACAAACCAGCGGGCGGGCACGCTGGCCTCCAGCATCGCCGGCCAGACCCTGACACAGGCCATATCCGTGGCGAATGGCAAAGTGGGCCAACGCCTTACGGCGGACGTCGCGGCCGAGTCGGGCGGTGCGCCGCTAACCGGTGCGTCGGCGCTGGGCATCGCCAATCCGATCGACGTCAAAACAACCGTGTACAACCCACTTCCGAACGGCACCGGCAACGGGCTGTCGGCGTTCTATTACGCGCTGTTGCTGCTGCTGGCGGGTTTCACCGGCAGCGTCGTCGTCAGCACGCTGGTGGACGCGCTGCTCGGCTATGTGCCGGCCGAATGGGGCCCGGTGTATCGCTTCGCCGAGCAGGTCAGGATCTCGCGATTCCAGACGTTGCTGCTCAAGTGGGCCATGATGGTGCTGCTGGCGCTGCTGACGTCGGCGGTGTACATGGCGATCGCCCATGGACTCGGCATGCCCATCCCGGTCGGCTGGCCATTGTGGGCGTATGGGGTGTTCGCGATCATCGCGGTGGGCATCACGTCGAGTTCCTTGCTCTCGGTGCTCGGCTCGATGGGCCTGCTCGTCAGCATGCTGATCTTCGTGATCCTCGGATTACCGTCCGCGGGCGCCACCGTGCCGCTGGAGGCGACGCCACCCTTCTTCCGCTGGCTGTCCGAATTCGAGCCGATGCACCAGGTGTTCCTGGGCGTGCGGTCGCTGCTCTATCTCAACGGCCGTGCGGATGCCGGCTTGTCGCAGGCGTTGTGGATGACGGCGGTCGGCCTGGTCATCGGCCTGTTGCTGGGCGGCATCATCACGCACGTGTATGACCGCAAGGGCTTCCACCGGATTCAGGGGGCGGTTGAAATGGCGATCGCCGCAGAACACCAAGCGCAACACCAGGCGCGCGTGGGCAAGCGCGAAAGCGCAGCCGAGGTTGCGGCCGCGGCCGCGAACGAAAGTTCAAGCGAGCAAGCGTAATTCGAGCGCAGCCTAAGCGTCATTCGTTCGTTATCAAAGTTGACAGTGAGGCTTATGTGGCTGATGCTTTCAATGTTGCATCTACATCAGCGCCGAAAGGTCCACCGTGCGGACGCGAACTGCCAGCTTGCGCCGGCTGGCCGCCTGCTGCGCTGCCCTCGTCGCATGCGTGACGTTGGCGAGCACCACCGGACGGCCCGTCGCGCACGCCGCCGATGGTCGGGATCTGCTGGCCAGCGCCATCGACACCACCAGGGGTTCTTACCTGGTCTACAACTTCGGCCCCGGCCACCCCACGCCGATGCTCAACGCAGGCGGCAGCTGGTACGAGATGAACAACGGCGGCCATCTGATGATCATCAAGGATGCCGCGGGACGCCTTGCGCCGCACTTGCTGGTGGACAGCCACCAGGGTGACGAGGCGCGCTGTGAAGACAATCCGGCGGCCCGCACCGGCGAGGGGCTTTGGCAAGCGTCCGAGGTCTACCCGCCGCTTCAGGCGTGGCAGCGGATGGGGCAACCGACAATCGCGATCAACGCCAACTTCTTTGACATACGCCCGCAGAAGGGCGGCTCCTGGCGTCAGACCGGCTGCAGTTCGCCGCTGGGCGCCTTCGTCGACAACACCCACGGCCAGGGCCGGGCGAACCAGGCCGTCACCGGAACGGTCGCGTATCCGGGCAAGCAGGGACTTTCCGGCGGGGGCGAGAGCTGGAGCGCCCTGTCCACGATGATCATGCCGGTGGGTGGTGCGCCATATGTGTTGCGGCCCAAGGGCACGCAAGACTATGACGTCGCCACCCCGGTGGTTCAGGACTTGCTCAACAAGAACGAGAGGTTCGTCGCGGTATCCGGGATCGGGCTGTTGTCCCCCGGCAACACCAAGCAGCTCAACGACGGCGGTCCCAGTGCCGCGCGTACCGCGGTTGCCTACTCGAAGCAGAAGGACGAGATGTACATCTTCGAGGGCGGGAGTTATACACCGGACAACATTCAGGACCTGTTTCGCGGCCTGGGCAGCGACACCGCGGTCCTGCTCGACGGCGGTGGGTCGTCGGCCATTGTGTTGCGCCGGGACACCGGTGGCATGTGGGCCGGTGCCGGGTCGCCGAGGGGATCGTGCGACACCCGGCAGGTTCTTTGCGACTCGCATGAGCGGGCGCTGCCCAGCTGGCTGGCCTTCAATTAACCGCGCCCGCAGGACTTTTCCCATCGGCCGGCCCGAATAGAAAGATCGCCAGGCTCAGCGTCACCACCACCGCCGTGACCGCGAAGACCGGTGCCACGACAAATCGTGACATGGTCGCGCCGACCAGGGCGCCGGCACACATCGTGAAAACCACACTGAGTCGTAGCTTTTCGCGTTCGCCCGTGCCACCGGCGAGGCGGCTGTCCAGGCCGAGGCTGACGATCGTCGACGTCAACACGGTGGTGGAGAGTTCCTGGATTCCGAACTGGCGCGCGCTCGAGTGCTGCAGACCGAACGTCACCGCGAGGACGCCGATCATGATCAGCTTGGTGTTGTCGTGATAGTGCAGGACGCCCGCGCCGGCCAGGATCGACAGCGCCGCCAACAACGCGATTTCCGTTGCCAACACCGTGGCGATCCACGGTCGCGCCCGCTCACCGAAAAACCGCTGCAACCGGCCACTGAGGATCGTGGTGCAGACGAAGGTGGGGAGGGCCACCGCGACCGCGGTCAGGTCGATGCTGGTTTTCGGGGCCAGCCAGAAGCCGAGGAAGATCACGTTGCCGGTCATGTTGGCCACGAAGACGTGACCAAGCACCAGGATGCTGATCGCGTCGGCCAAACCGGTGGCAAAGGTCAGCAGCAGCAACGCCGCAACGGTGAATCGATCGGACACCGGCGAAGTAACGGCCATGGGGGTGCAGCGGTTACAGGTGCGGCGTCAAATCCAGCGAGGTGATGGTCGTCATTCTGGTCACCAGCCAGCGGCCGTTGGCGCGCTTCATGAACAGCCGGTAAGACAGGTATTTCAATGACGGGATGTTCTTGGTCAGCGGACTGGTGGACGTGGTGTTGGTGTACACGATCACGACGGCATTCGGATCATCCAGCGATTCGACCGCTGCGCCGGTGACTTCGGTGGTGTTGGTAACCTTGGCCTGCTTGTTGGGGGCCACGATCGCGTCGACGAACTTGCGGTACTGGGCCTCGAAGTCGCCGCTGAGGTAGACCGCCGCGCGATCGGCGAGCTTGTCCATGTTCTCGGGCGTGTAGGTCCACAGCGTCGTGATCGCGTTGGCCGCCGTCCGCGCCACCTTCAGCTTGGTCGCGGCGGCCGCGCGATCGGTCAGGTATGGCTGGACCGCCGCGCCCGCGAACGCGGCCGAACCGACGAACAGCACCGCGGCCACCGCCACGGCGATGACGAGTCGCTTGCCGGTCAGCCACTTCTTCCGGACGCGACCGCCTCGGGTGGCCGTCGCGCTCGCCTCGGCATCTTCGGTCTCGCCGTCGGTCTCGCCGTCGGCCTCGGCGGAAGCGGCTTCAGCGGATTCTGTTGCAGCATCGGTGGTTTCGTCGCCCTCCGCGGAGTCGCCTTTCTCGGATTCTTCGGTTGCCGCGGTGCTGTTCGTCGGTTCGGCCGCGTCGGCGGTCACGTCACCTGCAGCAGGCTGCTGATCTTCCACTGATTCCCTTCCTGCGTAGCGGTTGCCGTCCAACGATTGGTGTTCTCGAGTACCTGTTTTTCATCCGGTGACTTGGAGGTGACTTCGGTTGCCACCATCACATTGACGCTGCCATCGTCGTTCCACCGTTCCACGCCGGCGCCGAGCACGCTGCCGGTCGCGGGTTCGGCTCGGGCGACCTGGAGCAGGATCGAGTTCGCCTTGTCCCGATACTGCTTGGCGAAATCACCGGTCGCTTGGGCCAATATCCGGTTTACGTAGTCGTTGGCGTGATAGGGGTCGATGGAGGTGAACTGTGTCATGAAGCCGCTGACGTAGCCGAGCACCTCGCGATCCTTCGACGCGACGCGCGTGCGACGTTCATGGGAGACCAGCATCAGGGCGCAGACCGTGATCGCCGCCACCATCAGCGCGGCGACAGCGGCGGTAGCCAGCGGTAACCCCCACCGTCGCCGCGCGCCCACCGGGTTCGCGACGAGCAGAGATCCCTCGCCGGGCGAGAACCTGCGCCGGGGACTCATTTTCCGTTCCCCGGCGGCTTGGGTTTGGTCAGCACGGTGAGGTCGTCAACGCGCCAACGGTCGTCCCCGCCTTTGGCGAAATTCACCCGGAGCGTTGCGCTGATATACCGTTCGCCGGGCGCCGCGCCCCGCCGGCCCTGTAAGAACAACAGCATCGTCGCCCGATCCGGCGCCGCCGACAGGACCGACCAGTCCATCGGCCAGTACTCATTGATGACCGGGGTGCCCTTCTGGACGATGTCCTGCTGCTCCTTCAACTGGCCCCGATATTTGTCGGTGGCCAGCGACTGCGCGTGTGCGAAATCGTCGCGCAGCGTCTTTGGGTCGTACGTCAGCATCTGCGCGACGATTTTCGGCCCCTGCGCCTTGATCTGTGCGACAGCTTCATCCGTCGCCCGCTCGCGGGAATACACCACCGCGTAGCTCACCGCGGCACCCGCCAGGCACACCGCCGCCGCGGTCAGCACCGCCACCGCGGTCCACCGCCGTATGTTGGGCAGTGGTTCGTCCCGCTCGACGCGTCGCACTTCGGTGCGCAGCAGCAGGTCGGCAAAAGTGCGCCGCCGTGAATCCCACAGTGGCCACAGCCATCCCACCACCGATGCGGTGTCGAGCAGGTGGGCCAGATCTCGCAACAGCAGCGTCCAGGGCCCGATGGCCGCGCCATCACGCCCTACCACCGCGATTCCGAAGAGGGCGCGTCCCAGACTCCAACCAGTGATCGTCGGCAGCAGCAACCGGTTCACCAGCATCACCAGGATGACGACCCCGATCGCAGACAGGCACGACCACCACCACGCGCCGCGCGCCGGCACTGTGAAAGACACCAAGGCCAGCGTCGTCAGCGCGGCGATGGCCGAGAATACGTCAACAGCGAATGCGCCGGCGCGAAGGTGCCAGGGCGCCAACGCATCCTGCGATGGTTCTGTTACGGCCGCCGTGGTCTGGATGTCTTCGACCACCACCGTCACTTCGTCACCTGGTCGAGCTTGGAAATCTTGTACTGGCCTTCGGCGAGTGCCATTTTCACCCGCAGGCGGTAGCCGGTTTCGTTCTGCGTCTGATCGGTGGACGACTTGATCCGCATGGCGACCAGCACCTCGACCGAACCGTCGTTGTTGTGGCGCTCGACCGCTGCCCGCACATCGGATACCTGAACGCGTATGTTCGCGGCCTGATACGCCTGAACGAGCATGTTGGTGTACAGCAGCGCCTGGGAGCGGAAAGCGTCCGTGCCGCAGTCGATGATCTTCTGTTCACTCGCGACCATCGCGTTGCTGTCGGGCGCCTGGGTCGCCGAAACACAATCTATCGCCGCCTTGAGCGCCGCGGCGTCGTTGCGCGCCATCGCTTGGCTTTCGTGGTGGAAGCGCAGCGCAAGTAAGCCGCCGGCCCCGACGGCGACGGCCACCAGGACGAGCGCCGCGGCGATGCCGGCCAGCCACCCGCGACCCAGACGCGAAGGACCGCGCTGGATATCCGCGTTCGCATCGGCTTCCGGTTCTTCCGAATCCCCGGTGGCCTCTTCGGTGGCACCGGCCGCTTCGGTGGCGCCGGCGTCGCCGTCGGCTTCGGCGTCCGATGCTGCCGAATCCTCGACCGTCACCGCGGGGCTGGTCTGGTCGGTTGCGTCCTCGGATTCCGGCGAATCCTCGGCCGTCACCTCGGGGCCGGCTTGGTCAGCAACGACCGCCGGCTCCTGCTCAATCTTCGAACGTCGCCTACGCAGACGACGCAACATCGGCATCGGTGGGGGGTTCAGCCGGCTGGCGCCAGCATCTCCTTCCATCCGTCGTCTCCTGTTTTCGTCGAGTTTTGGACGGAGTACTTGACTCCGTCGGGCCCTACCACTTCACCGCTCCGAGGGCTGTATACCGCCGAGGGGGGTCCGTTCGGAGTGTAGACACACGGGTTGGGCTGTTGTCCGTTGCACTGCACGGTACCGGATCCCGGCCGCGACAACGGATCGCTGGTCGGCGGGGGCGTCCCCGCGACCCGGTCCGACGGTGCCGGGTTCACGCCGTTGTTGACCGACGGCGCCGGGATCACCATGCCCGGCCGCACCGATTGATCGCAGCGCGCGCCGGGCGCCGGGCAGGTCAGGATCTGGTTCGGGTCGCCGAACCAGGGGTTGGTCCCCAACGGAACGTACGGCCTGGGGTCGCGGCACTCCCGTGGCGTGGCCGCCCGCTTGCCGGGGACATCGACACACGGAATATTGCGCGATCCGCGCACGCTGTTGGCCGGCGTGTCCATCGGAATCTTGCAGTACGTGCCGGTCGGCAGCGGCACCAGGCTGGTGTCGGCCGGCGACCGCCACTCCGATGGCGTGATAAAGCCGGTCATACACGGCGGCGGCAGGTTGATCGACAACGCCAGGTCGAGTGCGGCCTGGTTCGGGTAGGGCGCGGCCACCGTCTCCGCGATCGCGGCACCCTGGGGCAGGAACACCAGCGCTTGCTCCAGCCCGGTGTGGTATCGCTTGAGCATCTCGATCACGACCTCAAGGTTCGCCAGCACCTGCGGCAGCGATTCCCGGACATCGCTGAATACATCGTTGACCTGATCGGCGGTCGGCGCCGCTTGAGTCAGAATGCTTTTCACATGGTCATCGTTTGCCGCAGTCTGCGCGGCCAACGTGTTCAGGTTGCGCGCCCAGCGCTCGATCGCACTGCTCGAATCGACCTGGCTCTGCAGAATCGGGCCGGAGTTCTGGATGATGTCGTTGACGTCGGTGATGTTGGTCTTGAAATCACCGACGATCGCCTGAGTGGAGTCGACCAACCGTTGCAGGGCGGGCCCCAAGCCACCGACGGATTGCGCCGTCTCGTCGAGCAGCTGGCCGATCTTCTCCTTGGGCAACGCGGCAAGCCCCCGGTTCGCGGTGTCGAGCGCCGGTCCGATCTCGCTGGGCACCGTGCCGTTGGTGATGGTCTGCCCGGGCGAGAGGGTCTGGCTCGAGTTCCCGCTCGACACGAGGTCCAGATACTGCTCACCGACCGCCGACACCGAGTGCACGTTGGCCACCGCATCGATCGGGATCTTGTAGCTGCTGTCGATGCTCATCGTCGCCTCGGCGCCGTGTTCGGTCGGCTGGACGTCGGTGACCTTGCCGATGGTGATGCCGCGATAGGTCACGTTGGACGTTGGATACAGGCCGCCCGACGCGGGCAGCTCGGCCTTGAGCGTGTACCTCCCGATTCCCATCAGGCTCGGAACCTGCAGGTAGTACACGCCGAGCACCAGTATCGAGGCGACCGTCAAGATCCCGAACAGGATCAGCTGGCGTCGGATGAAGGGAGTCAGCATTGGCTAGTGTCCGCCCTTTCCACCAGCGGTCCGCCGGGCGCGTCATTGGGGTTCGGCGAGTAGCGGACGTCGGGGATCATCGTCTCGGGATCACGCCCGAACGACTGCTCCAGCGCACGCAGAGCCCCCGATAAACCGGTCCCCGTGAGGAACGCGTTGTCGACCGCGCTGTAGGTCGCGTCGAGCGTCAGCGACACGTTCATGTAGTCACCGCGGATTACCTTGGGCACGGCATCGATGTCGAACGGCAGGGTCAGGATCAACTTGAGCGCGCCGATCAGATCCGGCGAGGCACGGCCCAGCTCCCGCAACGGGCACTGCAGGTGTTGCAGGTCGGTGTGCAGGGGTCCGCGCGCCTCCGACAGGTACTGGTCGGCGTACTGGCTGAGGCGTCCCACCGCGTCGACGGCGCTGATCAAATGCTGCTGATAGTCCTTATTCGCGAAGAACTTGATCAACGGCGGGAAGTCGGTCAGCACGCGTTCAAGGACGTCGTTCCGGCCACCCACGTAGGTCAGCAGCCGGTTGGTGGAGTCGATCGCGTGGGTGATGTCGTCGCGCTGCTGGTTGAGCTGGTCGGTGAAGGTGTCCAGCTTGCCGAGGAAGGCCCGGATCTGCTCCCCCCGCCCGTTGAAGATGTTGAAGATCTCGTTCTGCAGCACTTCCAGGTTCGGGATTCCGCCACCGTGCAAGATCAACGCCACACTGGCCAGCGTTTGCTCAATCGAGGGAAACGCGGACGAGTTCTTCAGCGGAATGGTGTCGCCGTCCTTGAGCAGCTCCGACGACGGGTTCGGCGGTGCGGCCAGCTCGATGTGCTGAGAACCCAGCAGCGAGGTCTGGCCGATCTTGGCGGTGGTGTTTTTCGGCAGCTTGACGCTCTTGTCCACGCCGAGCGTCAGGGTGGCTACCCAGTTCTTCAACTGGATGGCTTTTATCGAGCCGACAAAGATGTCGGCAACCATGACCTTGCTGTTGCCGTTGATCGCCAACGTGTCCGGCATCTGCACATAGACGGTGTAGGACCCCGCCCCGCTGCCGGGACCGCCCGGAATCGCCACGTTGGAGATTCCGCGCCAGCCGCACGAGCTCAGCACCAGGGCGGCCACCAGCAACACCATCCCCTGCCACGCCCGGTGGCGGATCATGCGGACACAACGCATCGCGGTCACTGGCCCAGTCCTGCCTCAGCGGGCCCACCCGCGTTGGGTGCGGGCGCCGCGACCGGCGCGGGCGTCGGGGCGACGGGTCCCGGGACCACTTCCGGCCCCGGTGGCGGCGGCGGTATCGGCACCTGTGGAGGGCGCACGCCAATGGGCGGCGCTATCGGGTTCTCGTCGTAGGCGTTCGGATATCCCGGTGGGGTCTGCAGGTTTGATTGAACGGGTTCGATGTTGGGGCCACCCATCAGTTCGGCCAGCGATTCCGGGGTCATCAGGCCCGCCGTGACCGGCCCGACCTGCTGTCCTTGCATGCCCGGGGCGACAATCCAGCCCTGCTGGGTGTTGCGATACGACAACGGTGTGTCCGGCACCCAGATCCCCGGGACGGTGGTGTCCTTATACCCGTTGGGCGGCTGCAGCCGCGGCTCCGAGTAGGCGACCTCCTTGGGCAGCGTCTCGGCGGTGCTGAACAGGTTCGCACCGAACGGCAGGTAGTTGAACTTGATCGCATCAAGGACCGGCGCCAGATATTCCGCGCAGAGCTCGGCGGATTCTTGATACCCGAGCCGGCTGCCGGCCTGAATCGAGCTGCAGAGAAACTGCAGCGGGTTCGCGGCGGTAATCGACGGAATGGCGACGACCGCACCGTGCGACGGGTGGTAGATCTGGTTGACATTGGCCGCGGCCGTCGGAAGGACGTGCAGCGCGGTCTCCAGCCCGTTGAGGGGCTCCGGTTGCAGCAGCGTGTTCGTTGCGGTTTCCAGGTTGTTGACGTCCTGAGTCAACACCTCGCGGTTCTTGTCGAGGAACGGGCGCAAGGTCGAGAGCAGACCGTCGACCTGCTGTACCGCATTGGCAAGTTCGCTGTCGGAGCCCGCGAGCCGCGTGGTCAACTGCGCCAGGTTCGAATTCAGCGCCACGAATTGCTGGTCGTCCTGGTGCAGGGCGTTGACGAAAAGCGCCAGGCTGCGCACCACCGCGAAAAAGTCACCGCGGCCCTCGTTCAACGCATTCAGGGCCTTCGACAGGTTGTTCAGCGTGGTGTTGATCTCCTGGCCCTTGCCGGCCAGCCCGTTCGCGAACGACTCGATCACCTCACCGAACGGACCTGTCGGCTGCTCGGGCGTCGGACCGAGTTTGGAGACGATGTTGGTGATGCTGTTGCGCAGCGCGTCCCATTCCACCGGCACCTGGGTGCGGTCTTCGGGGATCACCGCATTGTCGCCGAGTAGTGGGCCACCCTTATAGGCCGGCTCCAACTGGATTGCGCGCGAGGCCACCAGGGTGGGGTTGAGGATCACCGCGGACGCATTGGCGGGAACCTTATATTTGCTCGCGTAGTGGAAAGTGACCTTCATCTTGTCACCGGCCGGGTCGATCTTGTCGATCGCGCCTACCGGCAAGCCCATGATCTGGACTTTGTCCCCCGGATAGAGCGCGTTCGTCTGTGGGAAGTAGGCCACCACCGTGTTGTTGGTCAGCTTCTGGAACAGCTGCCAACCGAAGTATCCGACGACGAGGGCCAGCGCGATCACCAGCGACCCGATGATCACCGCCGCCCGTGAGAACTTCGGCAGCCGGATGTTGCGGAAGTCAATGCCGGTACTCAATTCTGGCTACCTCCCGTGACTCCACTACCGCCTGCTCCGCCGGGGTTGACGAACGGCGCCGGCAGCTGGTTCCCGGGCCCGGGCGGTGCCGGCGGACCCGGCGGCAGGCCCGGCGCAAACGTCGACGGTGGCGGCGTCGGGCCGGCCGGTGCCAGTTGCTCGGTGCGCGCGCCCGGGGGCGCTTGCGCCGGCAGCGGCACCGGTGTGCCCGGAACGTTCGGGGGCGGCTCACCCGGGCGCCCCGCGATCGGCTCGCCCGGCGTGGGCGGCAGTCCGTCGGGGTTCGGCGGCGACGTCGCGACGTCTACCGGCGCGGGGAAGCCGGGGCCACCGTACGGGCCGACGGCCGCACCCGCACAGGGCAGCGGATTCCACGGCCGCGGCAGGCCCTCGTCCCCGACGGTGACGTTGCCGCCCGGGTTGGCCGGCGTGTAGGAGCACGGTGATCCGGGCGGAATCCCCGGGCCGGGATGATCCGGGGTGCCCTCCAGCACCGGCGGGGCCGGCGGCGGCGCACCGTTGGGGAACCGGGTGCCGTTGGGGTCGGGCCACCGGTATTCGGGCAGGCCGGCGCTACGCCAGAAGTTCTCCGGGTCGATACCGCGCTTCTTGAAGGCGGCATCGACAAACGGCTGACTGATCTGATACAGGCCCAACAAGTTGTGCACGACCACTTTGAAGAACGGCCCCGATCCAATCGTCTCTTGGAACGAGGGGAGGAACTTGCCAACTTCGATAAACCCGTTAGCCAGATCGTCTTTGCGCTCGACCAGGATTTGGCTGACCGTGCGCAATTGTTCCAGGACGTGATTCAGGTTGGGGTTGTCGTTGATGAATCCCTTCACCTGTTCGGAGAACGCCGCGATGTTGCCCAGCAACGCATCGATGGCCTGGCCCCGCTCGTTGAACGCCGCCAGCAGCGTCTTGGCATTGACGAGGAGCCGGTCGACCTGCTGGCTGCGGTCACCGAGGATGCTGGCCACCTGGTTGGCCTGAGCCAGCAGATGCTTGACCTCTTCGTCGCGTTTGCCGATCGTGTCGGAGAACTTGGCCACGCCATCGAGCGCTGCGCTCAGGTGCGGGTAGGTCTGATCAATGGTCTCCGACAGCACGTGCAGTGACTGCTTGACCGTGTCAATGTTCCAGCCCTGGGCGGCCTTGGTGACGTCGAAGAACGCGTCGTAGATCTGATAGGGAGTCGTGCTCTGGCCCAGCGGCAAAGTGGCCCCGGGCCGCAGCGTCTGGGACCCCAGGGCCTCGACCTCGAGGATCTTCCTGCCGAGGATCGTGTCCGTCTTGATCGCCAGCCGGCTCTCGGTGCCGATGGTTTGGGTGCCGATCGAGAACTTCATCACGATGTGGTCGCCGTCGATCTTCAGGCCCTCCACCTTGCCGACGTCGATGCCGGCGATGCGCACCTTGTCGCCCGAACTGATTCCGCCGGTGTCGGTGAACTGGCCGTAATAGCTAGGCCTCGCCAACAACATCGGAATGCTCGTGATGGCTTGGCCCGCGCCGACGACGAGGATCGTCACGATGATGCCCATGAGCCCGATGCGCGCCCGATTCGGAGGTTCCAGCGTTCTCATTGCGGCGTGCACCTACCCGTCGGCTGTTGGAAGAGCCGGACCGTGCGAACCGGACCACCGCCCTGCAGCCCGTTGATCTTGAGTGTGATGTCGCAGACATAGAAATTCACGAAGTCCCCATAGGACCCGACGGCGCGCCCGACCATGTTCAGCGCGGTCGGCACCCGGTGGACGAAGTCCTCCAGCTGGTCGCGCTGATCGATGAGCGGCTGCTGGACCGCGTCCAGGTAGTTGAGGGTCTTGTGCAGCAGAGCGCGGTCCTCGCCCAGCAAGTCGGCCACGGTTCCCGCGGCATTGCTGATGTGCGCGGTCCCGCCGGCCAGCTGGTCACGGTGGTTGTTCAGCCCGGTGATCAGCACCTCGAGGTTGTTGACGGTTTCGTCGAATTGCTGGCGATGGCGGACCGTCGTGTCCAGCACGATGTTCAAGTTCTTGATCACCTCGCCGATCGCCTGATCACGTTCGCCGATCTGGTTGGTCAGTTGCGCGGTGTTGTCGAGAATGTCGTTGATGGTGCCGCCCTGACCCTGGAACACGGTGACGAGGGCCGTCGCGATGGTGTTGACCTTGTCCGGGTCCAGCGCGCGGAACAGCGGCTTGAAACCACCGATCAGCGCGTCGAGATCCAGCGCCGGCGACGTGCGCGCCACCGGGATGAAACCACCGGGCGACAGGACCCGGTCGGAGCCTTCGCCCTCGCCGCGCTTCAGCTCCAGATAGCGGTCGCCGATCAGGTTGAGGTAGCGGACCTGTGCGGTCGTCGACTGATACAGCGGCACCGAGCGGTCGATGCTGAAATCCACCTGCGCCCGCCTGCCGCCGTCGACCAGACGGACCGAGGAGACCTTGCCGATCTCCACCCCCGAGGCGCGGACGAACTGGCCCGGCCGCAGGCCGCTGATGTTGGTGAATTCCGCCGAGTACCCATTGGTGCGGTCGAAGCGCATCTGACCGAACACCACGATGATCATCGCAGTGAACAGCAGCAGCACCACTGAGAAGATGCTGAGTCGGACGATGGTACCGGTGATTTTCATGGGTTGATCGTGTTATCCCCTACCTGGCGGCCCCAGACGTACTCCGCCGCGTACGGCGAACCGGTGTCTAGGTGGTTGTACGGTGCGAGGCTGTTTCCGGTGTCCATCACCAACTCCGGCGCCGGCCACAGATCGTGGGTGATGTGCTGCCAGCAACCCGGCGCGCCCCCCGGTCCGCCGCGAGCGTTCACGCGCGGCAGATTTTCCGGCCACATGTACGGGTTCGGCGCGCCACCGACGAGTCCGGCTAGCCCTGCGGCTCCCAGTGTGAGCGCGCCGGCCCCTAAGGTGGCTACCGCCGATACGGGGTTCAGCAGGAGCCCCAACCCGGAAAGCGCCTCGGTTTCGGTGTTCAACGAGTAGCCGTTGCCGCCCAGGAATGTTCGGACCATGGGTTCGACGTCGTGGTAGTTGCGGACGGTGCAGAACAGCTCCGGGCTGTAGGTGTCCAGCACCTCGGCGGTGGGCACCAGGTCGGCCGCGCCACGCGCCAGATACGGCCCACCGCGCTGGAAGATGTCCGCGCCGTTGTTGCCGAACTCCGGCGGCCGCCAGCAGCGCTTGGTCCAGATCCTTCTGCTGCTTGTTGATCGTGCGCGCCGTGATCACCGCGTTGTTGAGGAAGTCGAACAGATCCGGGGCGGCGTTGGCGTAGGTGTCGCCCAGACCCGCCAACTGCTGGATGTCGCGACGGGCCTGCGGCAGCTGCGGGTTGACATCGTCGAGGACGGCGTTGGCGTTGACGATCGACTGTCCGAACCGATCGCCCAGCCCGGCCAGAGCTTGAGCGGCGGCGCTCAGCGTCAGGTTCAGCTTGACCGGATCCACCTGCTGCGTGATCCCGGTAAGGGTCTGGAACAACGTATTGATCTCCGTCGTCACCGACCTGGCGTCAATCACGTTCTGCGACGAGATCCGCTGCGGCGACGGGTTTTGCGGCTGGGTGAAAGACACATACTTTTGACCGAAGATCGTGGTGGCCACGATTTTCGCGTCCACGTTGGCCGGAACCAGCTTCAGGTACTTCGGATCAAGGTCCAGGATCAACTTGGCCGCCGGTTTGCCGTCCTGCTGCACCTCGGAGACGCTTGCCACCCGACCGATCTGGACCCCGTTAAGGGTGACCTTCGCGCCGGGATCCATCACCAAGCCCGCTCGCGACGACATCATCGTCACCGGCGTCTTCTCCGTGAAATTCCCCCGGAACTGCTGGTACACCAACCAAAGCACCAGCGCGGAGATCAGGAAGACCCCCACACCAACCAACCTGTAAGGGCGGGTCGGCGCCTTGTTTACCTTCCCTACTGGAGTCGTCATGGCCTATTCCTGCCTTACACCGTGAACGCGAAGTTCGGGTTGACGCCGTAGAGCGCCATCTCGGCCAACAGGACGACGACATTCACCGAGACCAGCGAGAAACGCATGGAACGGCCGACAGCCTCACCGACACCCACCGGGCCGCCGCTGGCGTTGTAGCCGTAGTAGCAGTGAGTGAGCATCACGACCCCCGCCATGATGATGACCTCCACGAACGACCAGAACACGTCATTGGGGCGCAGGAATGTCCGGAAGTAGTGCTCGTAGGTGCCACTGGCCTGTCCGTACAGCACCGTGGTGACGACCGCCGGAGACAGGAACGACATGATCAGGCCGAGCGAGTAGAGCGGGATGATCACCACCAGCCCGGCCAGCGCCCGGGTGGACACCAGGTACGCCACCGAGTTGATGCCCATCACTTCCAGCGCGTCAACCTCCTCGCTGATCCGCATGGCGCCCAGTTCGGCGGTGGCGCCCGCGCCGACCGTGGCCGCCAGCACGATGCCGGAGACGACGGGGGCAACGAGACGCACGTTGATGAGTGCGGCGACGAAGCCGAGGAGCGCCTGGATACCGATCTGGCTCAGCGACGCGAAACCCTGGAGGGCGACCAGCGAGCCGGCCGAGAGCGTCACGAAGGAGATGATCACCGCGGTGCCGCCGACGACGGCCATGGCCCCAGTGCCCATGCCGATCTGGGCGATCAGCCGCAGGATTTCCGTGCGGTACCGGGTCACCGCCCACGCCATGTCGCGGCCGCCGATGACCGCGAACCAGCCCAGCTTCCCGGCTTCCTCAAGTGATCCGGTCGTGGCTGCACCGAAGCGACGAAGGTTTGCGGAAGCCCGCGGGAAGCGGGCGCGCACTACATCGGCTGACGTCATCAGACTGCGCTCGTTCCGAATTTCACACCGATGGTGGTCAGCACCACGTTGACCGCGTACAGCGCGACCACGGCCATCACCACGGTCTCGTTGACCGCCGTGCCCAGACCCTTGGCACCGCCGCGCACGGTCAGGCCCCGGTAGCAGCCGATCAGGCCCGCGATGAGTCCGAACGTCAGCGCTTTGACGGTCGAGATGACCACTTCGGGCAGCCCGGTGATCAGGGTCAGCGTGGCGAGGTAGGCGCCGCCGGACACATTCTGCAGGTAGACACCGAAGATAAAGCCGCCCACCAGACCCACCATGCTCACCAGGCCGTTGAGCATCATCGCGACGAAGGCACAACCGAGAACCCGGGGCACCACCAATCGGTGGATGGGGTCGATGCCGAGCACCTCCATCGCGTCGATCTCCTCACGGATGGTGCGGGCGCCCAGGTCGGCGCAGATGGCCGTGGACGCCGCGCCGGCGACCACCAGCACCGTCACGATCGGGCCGATCTGGGTGACCACAGCGACCCCCGCGCCCGCCCCCGAGATGTCGGACGCGCCGACCTGGAGCAGCAGGATGTTGAACGTGAAGATGAAAAGCACCGTGACCGGCACGGAGACCGCCATGGTCGGCAGCAGCGCGACCCTCATGATGAACCAGCACTGCAAGACGAACTCGCCCCACTGGAACGGCCGGCGGAACACCGCCTTGCCGGTCAGCACGCACATCCGGAAGAAGCCGCCGACGAGCGTCAGCCCGGGGGTCACTCGGTCGCGGGCGTAATCGATCGCCCGTGGCCCGGTAGCCGTCGTCACCGCTGCCCCCTCACGCCGGCGCCGCGTGCTTGGTAGCGCCGCGGATCTTGTCGCACGCCTTCTCCTTGCCCCGAACCTACGTGTGTGACCATCGGCTCCCTACCGGCAGGTAGTAACGGCGACCACAGGAATGTACCCGATGGGCGTGCACGTGTGAACTGCATAGTCACTATTAACCCTTCGTCAACAGCGGGCAAGCGTTACAGTTTCTGTCAGCTTTCCTTCCTGGTCGTTAAGTCTCTTGGGGCAGAGAGGCTTTCACCTGAATCTGCCGCCCCGTAGCGGACCCGAAGTTCGGTCTTGAGGACCTTCCCGGCGGGGTTGCGGGGCAGGGCGTCTACGATCTCGAGCGCCTTGGGGTGCTTGTAGCGCGCCAGCCGGTCGGCCAGAAACTCGGCGAGGTCATCGAGCCGCAGGGGGTCGCCGGCGACGGCCGCGACCGCGATCGGCACCTCCCCCCACTTCTCGTGGGCCCGGCCGATGACGGCGACTTCGACGATGCGGGGATGGCCGGCGAGAACGTTCTCCACCTCGGCGCAGTAGATGTTCTCGCCGCCGGAGATGATCATGTCCTTCTTGCGGTCCACCACCCAGACGTAGCCGTCCTCGTCCATCCGGACCAGATCGCCGGAATGGAACCAACCGCCCGCGAACGCCTCCGCCGTGGCGTCGGGGTTGTTCCAGTAGCCGGTCATCAGGGTCGGCGCCCGGTAGACGATCTCGCCCACCTCGCCGACGGGCACGTCGTTCATGTTTTCGTCGACCACCCGGGCGGCGACCGTGGGAATCACCTTGCCGACCGATCCACGCTTACGGATCGCGTCTTCGCCGAGCAGCATGCAGGTCACCGGCGACATCTCGGTCTGGCCGAACGCGGCCAGTATCTGGGTGCCCGGGAAAGTTGCCGACATCTCCCGCAGCAACGCATCGGGCGCCGGCGCGGCCCCCCACGACATCACCCGCAACCTCAGGTCGCGGGGTCGCGCCTGTTGCTCGGCGCATACCGCCTGCCACTGCGCGGGAACCAAGAAGATGCCGGTGACCTTCTCCGCCGCCAACACGTCGAGCAGCTGCCCGGGGTCGAACGCACCCAGTGGATAGATCACCGTGGGAACGCCGAGCAGCATGCCGGTCAGCAGATTGCCGATTCCGGCGATGTGGAAAAACGGGACGCCGACGAAGCCGACGTCACTACTTATGTCGGCGCCATGGGTGTAGAGCCCGGTCATCGTCTGGCCGGTCAGGTTGGTGTGGGTCAGCACCGCGCCCTTCGGCCGGCCGGTGGTGCCCGAGGTGTACATGATCAGCGCAGGCGAGTCGTTCGGGACGTCGGCGGGCCCGTGTGAATCACCGGGCTCGTTAATGAGGTCTTCGTAGCCGAACACGGTGTCGTCGGTTGAGCCACCCGCCACGACGATCGTGTCGAGCAACGGCTCGATGTCGCGTACACCGGTGGCCACCGGGGCCAGCACCGATTCGGTGATCAGCACGCGCGCTTCGCAGTCCTCGACCAGGAAGACGATCTCGGCGGAGGTGAGCCGGAAGTTCAGCGGAACCGCGATGGCCCCGAGCGAGTTGACGGCCAGCACCGACTCGACGAATTCGGTGCGGTTGAGCATCAGGATCATGACCCGGTCACCGAAGCCGACTCCCCGGCGGCTCAACGCGTCGGCCAGCGCCACGACCCGGCGCTGCAGTCCATCCCAGGTGACGGTCTTGCCCAGGAAACGCAGCGCCGTCGCGTTCGGCTGCATCAGCGCGTGCCGCTCGAGCTGGTTGACCCAGTTCTGCCGCCGAGCCAGATACGGCTGCTCGGCGGCCTGGGTCAGATGGCTGGCCAATTGCGCGGTCAACTAGCGCCTCCCCTTCACCTCTCGCACCGCTTGCGCCAGGTTGATATTTGATAAAACTTAGTGTTGTGTGGGTCACACTATGGCTTTGACGCCGCCGTGACAAGCCCCTGAAAGCCCTGGCAGCCCACGTGAACGCACCGCGATCTATGAGGCCGAGGACCCCGCGGCCGCTGCGTCGGGCGCAGTTGTCCGATGAGGTCGCGGGTCACCTGCGGGCCGCGATCATGTCCGGGGCGTTGCGTCCGGGAACATTCATCCGCCTCGATGAGACCGCGGCCGAACTCGGTGTCAGCATCACGCCGGTGCGCGAAGCCCTGCTGAAACTTCGCGGCGAGGGCATGGTGCAGCTCGAGCCGCACCGCGGTCACGTCGTGCTGCCGCTGACGCGGCAAGACATCCAGGACATCTTCTGGCTGCAGGCGACCATCGCCAAGGAGCTGGCGGCCGCGACAACCGACCACATCACCGACGCGGAGATCGGCGAGCTTGACCGCATCAACGACGCACTCGCGGCGGCCATCGGGTCCGGCGACGCCGACACCATCGCCGGCATCGAGTTCGCGTTTCATCGTGCCTTCAACCACGCCAGCGGCCGGATCAAATTGGCATGGTTCCTGCTGAACGCCGCGCGCTACATGCCGGTGCGCGTGTACGCCGCCGATCCGCAATGGGGCGCGGCCGCGGTCGACAATCACCGGCAGTTGATCGCCGCGCTGCGTCGGCGTGACGCCGCCGCAGCGATCGAGCACACGGTCTGGCAATTCACCGACGCGGCGAATCGGTTGACCGAGATGCTGGACCGCACCGGAATCTTCGGCTGAGCCGGTCCGGGCCGCCGGAGCCCCTAGTTGGCCGACAGCTGTTCGGCGCGCTGCTTCAGGTTTTCCGCGAGCTGTTCGAGCACGTTGTTGAGGAGCGACTTCACCATGGGCGCGGGTATCGGCATGGTGGTCTCCACGTCCATGTCCACCGTCAGCAGGCTCGATGCGCCGGTCTCCACCACGCTGAACAGTTGCTCCTGCTTGGAGAACAGGTCACCTTTCTGCATGACGGTCTGAATCTGGTTCTCCCCCGGGTAGTAGACGGCCTGAATAAAGGTGCTCTCCATGCCCTGAACCGCGGTGTCGAGCCGCACCTGACTGGGACGCCCGTCGTCGTAGCGGGCCAGCACCCACAGGCCCTTGATCCCTTCGTTCCACTGTGGATACGCCTCGAAATCGGCGACGATGGCCATGATCGACGCGGCGTCGGCACCGACCTCGACGGTCTTGCTCATAACTGGCATTGGCGAAGCATAGCGGGGTGCGCTTGTGCCGAAACCGACCGCCCAGGGCCGAAATTCGCCGGTCAGTGGTCCACCTGTGCCGTGGATAGCAGTGCGCGGATGGCGTCGGGAATCGGGACCGGCTTGCGGTTGGTCCGATCGACGTAGACGTGCACCCAGTGCCCCAACGCGGTGATCGGTTGCGCCTTTTCGGACTCTGCTGGCGCGCGGAACACACCGAGTCGGTAGGTGACGCTGCTCCGGCCCAGCCGCGTCACCGCGATGCCGACTCCGAGGCTTTCGGGGAAATGCAGTTCGGAGAAGTACCGGCATCCCGACTCGGCGACGATGCCCAGCGCGGGCGTGGCGAGCGGATCAAGCGCGATGCTGGTGTTGATCCAGGCGTTGATCGCGGTGTCGAAGAGTTGGTAGTAGACGGCGTTATTGAGGTGGCCGAACATGTCGTTGTCGGCCCACCGGGTTCCCACCGGCCAAAGCACCGGGAAATCGTGGCTCGTCAGCCCGTCCGGCGCCGGCGGGACCGCCGGACCTGAAGTCATGGGCTCTTGCCTACCAGTAGCGCATGGCTTGCCGGAACAGGTCCGCCAGAACCGGTTTGCTCATCTCGCGCGGAGCATTCTGTAGAAGGCGCTGCTGAGGGTGAGCACCCTCCGTCAGGGCCGTCACGTCATCTTCCGAGTAACCCACCCCACCCAGCCCGTTCGGCATGCGCACGGCTCGCATGATCCGGATGAGTTCGTTGGCCAGCACCTCGCCGGCGTCCTTCGCGTCGGCGCCCCGCGTGTCAGCGCCGAGCAGCCGCGCGCCCTCCAAGTGCCGCGCCGGGCTCACCTCGGCCGTGAATCGGAACGACGACGGCGCATTGAGGATGACGGCCATGCCATGCGGGACGAGCGGCTCGGCGGCCGGGTAGCCCGAGGGGCGGAAGTCACGCACCAGCCCCGCCACCGCGTAGGCCATGCCGTGGGGTGCGTGAACGCCCGCGTTGCCGAACGCGATGCCCGCAAGCGTTGCGGCCCACATCATCTGCTCACGGGCCTCGCTGTCGGAGGCGTCGTTCACCGCACGTTCCAAGAACTGCCCCAGCAAGCGCAACGCCTCGCGGCAGCCCAGATCACTCCACGGATTAGCGCCCTGACTCATGGGTCGCAGGGTGGGCCGTTCGGGAGCGCGCCGCCGGACGTAGGGCCGCGCGGTGTAGGACTCCAAGGCGTGCGACAGCACGTCGAGGCCCGCCGAGGCGACGACCTCGGGGGGCAGACTCGCGGTGCAGTCGGGGTCGACGAGCGCCTCCGTCGGACGTAGCGCGTGCGAAGCGATGCCCGTCTTCGCCGATAGCGACAGAAGGTCGAAGATCGTGATGCCGGTGACCTCGCTGCCGGTGCCCGCCGTGGTGGGGCACGCTATGTGCGGCCTGAGCGGACCGGGCACGGGTTTGCCCTCGCCGATGGGCGCGTTGACGTAAGTCAGAAAGTCGGCGGGATAGCTGGCGTACAGATTGGCGGCCTTGCACGTATCGATGACGGAGCCGCCGCCCAGCGACACGTAGCCGTCAGGGTTCGACTCCTGCGCGAAACGCACCCCGTCGAGAAAAGACCCGTCGGTGGGCTCGACGTGTACATCGGTATAGGTGACCACGTCCAGTCCGGCCGCGACGAGCGAGTCACGTGCCTTCGCGAAGATCGGCAGTCCGGCCACGCCGGCGTCGGAGAACAACGCCACGCGCCGCAACCCGAGGGCGCGGGCTCGATCACCCACCTCCGCCAGGCAACCGCGCCCGAAAGTCACCCGCGACGCGTCGACGGTGAAGGCTCCGTCGCAGTCCGCAGCGGCGATTGGGAAACCGCAGCACGCCATACCGTCCTCCTGAGCCCGGTCGCGACGGCAATCTATCGCACGCGGCGCGATGAGCGCCGTCCCGCTCCGCTCAGGTCCGGTGCCAGACGCGCCCGAGCGCTTGACCCTGCAGGGTGAATAACCGCTGCGAGACGGACCAATCCGGCAGCAGCGAGTCGAATCCGTGACAGGTGCGCGGAAATACGTATAGCTCGGTGGAAACCCCGGCGCGAAGCAGCTGCAGCGCGTAGTCGACCGCTTCGTCGCGAAAGGGATCTATCTCCGCGCAAGTGATCAAGGCGGGCGGCAGGCGACGTAATCGGTTTCGGCGCGCGGGCACGGCGACCGGTGATCCCGCCTCGGGGCCCAGGTAATAGCGCCACATCAGATCCGCCGCCTCGCTGTCAAAGGCCGGGCTGGTGCAGAACTCCGCTTTCGACGCGGTTTCTCGATCGTCAAGCACCGGCTGGTGCAGCAGCTGGAACACGACCGTCGGCAACAACCCGTCGGCGGAACCGTGCGCCAGGCATGCGGCCAGGGTGGCACCGGCGCTGCTGCCCGCGACGGCCAGGCGCGCGGCATCGACTCCGAGTCCCGTCGCATTCGCCGCCACCCATCGCAGCACGGCGACCGCGTCGTCGAGGGCGGCCGGATACGGGTGCTCCGGGGCCAGGCGGTAGTCGACCGACACCACCGCGCAGCCCCCGCGGTGCGCGAGTTCCACGCACTGGCGGTGATCGGTGTCCAGGTTTCCCAACGCGAACCCGCCGGCATGGCAGTACACCACCGCCGGCGCCGGTGGCTCCCCGCCGCGATAGATCCGCACCGGCACTTTGCCCGACGCGGTCGCCACGGTGTCGTCGACGATCTGAACGCCTTGAGCGTCAGTCTGTTCGGCTGCAATACGACGTCGCTCGTTGAACGGATCGCGCATCAGTTTGATCGAGTCCAGCGAAAAGTCGGTTCGCGTCGTGGCAATCTCGCGCAGCTCGGGGTCAAGCCGCTCCCAGCCATCCAAGCCAGCCGAGCCGTCCAGATCCGTCACCGGCGTTGCCCGTCCAGCGCCGAGTAAAGATGCGACTTGACGTCGCAGGCCAGCCCGGGATAGGTGTTGATCCGCCAGGTCCCCCGTCGTCTTCGCGCGATGAAGTCGTGAAAACCGGCGCGCGACAGCAGGATTCCAAGGGCCAAGCCGCCCGGCCCGGCACCGATGATGCCGACCGACAGGCGGGCGCTCATGTGATCTGCAGGCATTGCCCACCGTCGACGACCAGTTCCGATCCGGTGATGAATGACGCCGCGTCGGAGACCAGAAACGCGACGGCGTCGGCGATCTCGCCCGGCCGGCCGATCCGCCCGAATGCCGACGAAGCGGCAAGCCTCAGCTGGGTGGCGTCATCGAGCATCGAGGTCGCGATCGGCCCGGGAAACACCGCGTTGACCCGGATGCCGAAAGGGGCCAGTTCGGCGGCGGCGGTTTGGGTCAGGCCCCGAAGCGCCCACTTCGAGGAACCGTAGGCGGCGTGCCGCGGGAAGGGACGGATCGCTCCCGTGCTGCAGATGTTGACGATGGCCGCGTGTTCCGCCGCGCGCAGCTGCGTGAGGGTCGCCTGCACACCCAGGAATGCACCCAAACAGTTCACCCGCCAAGCGTTTTCGAAGGCCTCCGCCGTCTCGTCGGCTAATGACGCCCGGTGCAGGACGCCGGCGTTGTTGACCAGCGTCGTCAGCGACCCGAATCGGTCGACCACCGTGCGGACGGCCGTCTCCCACTGTGCCGGGGAGGTGACATCGAGCTGGATGCCGATCACCTCGTCGTCGGCCAATTCACCGACCGCAGCGGCGAGTTCGTCGGCCCGTCGATCGCAGGCCGCCACCGAATACCCTTCTGCGCGCAGTCGTTTGGCGATGGCCCAACCTTGTCCACCGGCCGCGCCGGTTACCAGTGCGACACGTTGATTCACGATGACGGGACCTCGGGACTGTCGGCCAGGCCGGCGCTGGTGACGAACCGGCACCGGCGTTGCCGGAAACGCCACCGCCCACTATCCGTGGTGTCGCGGACCAGTTCGTCGTCGTACAGCGCGGGCCGCAGGTGCAGGTCGCCGGCTCGCACGAAAAGCACCTGCGACCGCGCCGTGGCGGTATCGCCGCGGACGTCGATTCGCGAGACTCCGGTCAGGTGCAGCCCGCGCGGCGCCTCCCGGAACATCTTGGCGATGCCGTCGTGTCCGGCGAAAGACCTTCCGTAGACCAGATATACGGCGTCGGCGGCGAACAGCTGGACACACCCGTCGACGTCGCCGGCGTCAAGGGCGAGCGCGTAGCCGGCGATCAACTCGCGGATCGCCGCTTCTTGGTCAGTCATTGTCAATCATCCGTCGCCTCACGTAGGTGCTCCGCGGCTCCCCTCCGCAGCGCCTGCGATTCGGCCGCAAGGGTGATCATCCGAAATCCCAGCTGCGCCATGGTCCGACCCGTCTTGCCGTCCCCCGCATGAATGCCGGTTACCAGCCCGGCGTCCGCGGCCGCCCGCTGGATTCGCCCTATCGCGTCCAGAACGGCCGGATTTTTGGTTGCGCCAACGACATCGACTCCCATCGAGATGGCCAGATCGGCAGGCCCGACGTAGAGCCCGGTCAGGCCGTCGACGGCACAGATCTGACTGAGTCCCGACAGCGCCGCGGCCGTCTCGATCATCGCGAACACGCTCACCCGGGACTCCAGGGCGGCCGTGTCGCGGCCCAAGCTGGCGCGCAGCGGGCCAAAGCTGCGGACGCCCGCCGGCGGGTAGCGGGTGGCGGCCACCGCCGCGGCGGCCTGGTCCGCCGACTCGATCATCGCGATGACGACGGCGTCGGCGCCGGCGTCGGCCACCCGCCCGATCGGCGCCGCGTCGGCGTTGGGCAGCCGCACCACGGTGGCTATCGGCACATGTTCGATGCGCCGCAGCATGCGGGCGATGTCGGCGTCGTCGAGGTAGCCGTGCTGGGCATCGAAACCGACGTAGTCGTATCCGGCACGGGCGAATTCCTCCGGCCCGAGCAGCGTGGGGCCGGTGACCCAGCCGCCCCATATCGCGGGTCGACCGGCTCAGTGCCTGCCGCAAAGTGCTCTCTGGAATCTGGGGCACGCTCACTCCGCGATCGCGATCTTGATGCGCTCGGGGGCCGGCCGGCAGGCCAGGTCGAATGCGCCCTGCACGTCGTCGACGCCGAAGGTGTGGGTGAGATAGGTGCCGAGCAACTCGGGATGCTCGTCGGCGAACTTGCCGGCCAGTTCCAACACCCGCCGCCGATCAAGTGTCACACCGGATTTCAGCGTCAGGTTGTTGCGCAGCATGGCGCGCATGTTGATCGGGTAGGCCTCGTCGTCGGCAACGCCGAAGTAGAACACGGTGCCGCCGGGGGCGGCGGCCGCGATGGCGTGCCCCAGGGTGGCCACCTGGTGGCCGACGGCCTCGATCACGACGTCGGCGCGGCCGCTCGGTGCCAGTTGGCTCACCCATCGGTCGCTGGTGGCACGCACCGCGTCGTCGACGCCGAATGCCGTTGCGCGGCTTCCGCGGTCGAGGGGATCGACCCCGGTGACGCGCCGGGCGCCGGCCGCCTTGGCGACGTAGGAGAACAGCAGGCCAATCGAGCCCTGCCCGATGATCGCGACGTGCCGGCCCGCCAGATCCGGCAATTGCTCACAGGCATAGAGCACACACGCCAGCGGTTGCAGGCCGATCGCCTGCGCCGGAGTCAGCGCCGGATCGTATGGCGCCAGCCCGTTGCCGTCGCTGATCACGCGTTCCATCATGCCGTCGAACCCGGATGCCCACCCCACCACCCGATCTCCGGGGCGGTGATCGGGATGGCGGCTGGCGATCACCTCGCCGGCCACCTCGTGGACAGGGAACCCGTCCTTTTCCGCGGCGCTTGGCCCGTCGTCTCCCGGGAGCCGCCCCCGGGCACCGCGAAAGGCCGGCAGGTCGCTGCCACAGACGCCGGCGGCCAAAAACCGCAGCAGCACCTGACCGTCGGCCAGGTCCTCGGGCGTCTTGTCGGGAATCGGCGCCCGTTCAAACAGATACGGGGCGACGATCCGGTAGGACCACACGTCAGACCTCCACCGGGATCTTGTTCCATCCCCATTGGAAGCTGGATGGCAGCCGGGTGGCGGCGTCGCCCTGGATTGCGTAGTCGGGCACCCGGCGAAGCCATTCCCGCAGCAGCACATCGATTTCCAACCTGGCCAGGTGGTAGCCGATGCAGAAGTGCTGACCACGACCGAACGCGAGCGAGCGACGGATCGGCCTGTCCCAAATGAACTGGTCGGGCTCCGGATACTCGCGCTCGTCCCGGTTGGCCGACGCCAGCAGCGTGATGATGCGCTGGCCTGGTTGAATCGTCTGGCCGTGAATGGCGAAGGGTTTCCGCGCCGTTCGCGCGAACCACTGAGCCGGGGCACAGAACCGGATCATCTCCTCGCGCGCCACCGGCACGTTGGCGGCGGGATCGGCCCGCACCGCCGCCATCTGGTCGGGTCGCCGGCTGAGCTCCCACAGCCCGTGGGCGACGATCTTGGGCACGGTTTCGGTCCCGCCGATGAAGATGCAGAGCATCTGGGTCGCGGCCTCGACATCGGACAGGGCGCTGCCGTCGGGCAGGCGGTAGCCGAGCAACCCGTCCACAATGGGTAGGCCGGGCACCCCGGACGCGTCCGCGCGGCGGCGCTCAACCACCGGGATGAGATATTCAAGGTAGTTGGGCCGGGCTTGCGCGGTGTCGACGCCCTCGCCGGGCTCGGTGAGACTGCCAGCGTTGACGGCGGCCAGCACTTCGGGAGCGAGATCCGTTGATATGCCCAGCAATCCGCAGACCATCGAAGCCGCAACGATGCCACCATATTCTTGGGTCAGGTCGAACGAGCCGTTCGGCAGCAACTCATCCAGGCGCTCATTGGCCAGTGTGCGGATTCTGGCTTCCAGGCCGGCGACCGACTTCGGGCGCAACGGCTGCGAGTGCGCGCGGCGGATCTCGGCGTACAAATCCGTGTCGAACACCGCGTGAAATGGCAGCGGATGCAACGGCGGATCGTCGAGCGGCCCGGTGTTGTGGTGGGCCAACACTGAGGCCGGGGGCAACGTGCCTTCCGTCGCGACGAAAGTCCCGTCGTTGACTTCCAGCACCTGCCAGATGTCTTCGAATCGGGACAGCGCGAAGGTGTCCCACCGCGGCATGTAGTACACCGGGTGCTCGTCACGCAGGATTCGGTAGTACGGCAACGGGTTTGCCATGACTTCCGCGTCGAAGGGATCGTAGGAGAAGTTCACTGCAGTGGCGAGGGTGGTAGGGCCTGCAGAATCGAGTCCTCCCAGCCGTCGCGCAGGGCCGGCGCCACGCTCATCCAGGTGACGATCTCGGGGGGTGGGCTGTCCTTCCACGAGGGGTAGTGATTGGCGAAGCACTCCCAGCCGCCGTCCAGTGCCCAGTAGTGGATGACCTCGTCGTAGCGGAACGTCGTGGTGAACGAACCCAGCCAGCGCTTGCCCGTGCGCTCCGACCATGGGACATAGAGGCGCTCGAGCTCGCGGATGTAGTCGTCTTGACGCCCCGGCTTGGTCTGCATGATCTCTTGAATCACCAGTGGCGCAGCGAAATTGGCCTCGCGCAGCTGGGCCAGCGTCTTGTTGCTGGGCCCGGGATACATGATCCGCCCCTCCCCGGAGGCGCCGATATCGGCCAGGAACGCCGACCATTTGCCGGCCGCCGCCTCGTGGCTGCCGCCGCGTGCCTGGGCCGCCCCCAGCCTGGCGTAGTCGGCGAACCCGTCGATCTCCCAGATGATCGTCACCTGCGGCCAGTGGCCGTTGTACGGGGTTGTCTCCCAGATTGCGAACAGCCGGGCGCCGACCTCGGCCATCATCGGCTGGTAGGTGTCGGCGAACCTCTCGGTGAAGCAGTCGCTGCGCCCGGATCCCAACGAGATCGTCTCGTGCAGGTAGAGCAGTGTGTGGCTGTAGTACTTCTTCATGGGCAAGTCGGGGCGCTAGTCGAGCCGGATCAGCCCGGAATCGACCGCCGAAGGGCCGTCGCACAGGAGCGTCTCGGTAGGGCCGACAGAGGCGCACGGGATCCCGGCCGCCGCAAGCGCGTACCCCTTGAATCTCCGCGCCGCCGCGCTGAGCACATGCTGAGCCCGGGTCATCGCGCGGTTGACCCCCAGCGGCCACCCGTCACCCCACAAAGCGACTTCGGTCAACCGGTCGTCCAGGGACTCGAGCACTTTGTCCCGGACGCGTGCGTCGGCGGTGAAAGCCTCGGCGCTGACCGCCAGGCTTTGGCTCGGCGATCCCGTGAGGGCGAACCGCGACTCCGGGTCCAATGCCTGCACCCCGAGGACCCGCAGCGGGCGGGTGTCGCAGCCGTCCGGCAGCAGCGCGGTCACCTCCCAACCGGCCATCACCCGGTCGTAGAGCCAACCCCCGGTCGATTGCACGACGTCGGCTGCGCTGACCGCGACGACGTCCAGTCGATATCGCAGACACTCGGCATCTGCGCGGGTAGCTTGAGCGGCGCTGACCCGGCCGCTCTCGCCGATGTATGGAGTGACCATCAATCCGTTCCTCACCGCCGCACCCGGTGCGTTGGCGTTACCTGCAGCGCTTGTCATGGGCTTGTAGTTCACCGGACAGCGTGACACTTCGGCGCAAATTTGTAAAGGTCCGCCAGCCGCTCACGACGTGCGGCGGGCCTCGAGTTCGGCGAGAACCTCCTGCGTGTGCTGGCCGAGTTCCGGTGCCGGGGAACGCGGCGCCCACGGTGTGCCATGGAAATCCGCCGGCGTGGCAACCATTGCGACGCTGGCTTGTCCGTCCGGTACGTCGACGGGGACGTCCACCAAGCCGCCCGCGGCGTGGAACTGCTGATCGGCCACGACATCCTCGAGGGCGTTGACCGGCGACCAGAAGAAATCCGGTTCGCCCGCGAAGATCTGCGCCCATTCGTCGAGCGGGCGGGTCGCGAAGATCTCGTCCAACTCGGCGATCAGCCCCACCGCGTTGGCGGCGCGGGCGCGGGCATCGCCGAAGCGGGGATCGTCGCACCACTCGGGGTGCCCCACGGCCCGACACAGCGCGGGCCAGTGGCGGTCGGCTTCCAGGCCGACGATCCAGAAGCGCCGCCCGTCGCCGGCGGTGTAGTTGTTCATGCACGGGTTGCCCATCGATTCGCGTTGTCCGATCGCGATCGGCTGGCCTGTGAGCAGGTAGGTGTTGAGGTCGAAGCTCACGATGTAGGCGCCCTGACGGTACAGCGAGGTGGTCACCAACTGGCCCGTCCCGGTGCGTTCGCGGGCGAGCAGCGCCGCGCACACGGCTGCGGCCAGGGTCATGCCGGCGGAGTGGTCGCCCATGCCGCCGCGCTGGAACGGCGGCGTGCCGCCGGGCCGGGTGAGCAGGTGGGCCACGCCGGCGCGGGACCAGAACGCGGCCACGTCGTAGGCGGCGCGATCGGCGTCGGGGCCGGTTTCGCCATACCCGGTGATCAGGCCGTAGACCAGGCGGGGGTTGCGGGCCGATACAGACTCGAAGTCCATCCCGAGGCGTTGCAGCGCACCGGGGCGCACGTTGGTCAGGAAAACGTCTGCGTCAGATAGCAATTCGAACGCGGTGTCGCGGCCCGCGTCGGTGGTGAGGTCCAACACGACGCTGCGCTTGGACCGGTTGTCCATTTCGAACGGCGGGTTGACCCCGAGATCGCAGCCCAGCATCCGGCCGAACATGCGCCCCGGGTCACCGCTCGGCGGCTCGACCTTGATGACGTCGGCGCCCCAGTCGGCAAGGATGCCACCGGCGGCCGGTCCCGCCACCCAGACCCCGAGCTCGACGACCTTGATGCCCTCCACCGGTCCCGCCATGATTGGCACTTTAGCGTCCGAGCTGCTACGTCAGCGGTTCGTGGAATGCGGATTCGTCGGGGTAAGCCCTCGACCCCTCACGTTGGTTGTCGGTGAGTCCGGGAGGCCGCGGCCTACGCTTGTGTGGCGACCGCTTGTGTGGCGACGACGGTCACGGCCGGACCGGGAAGCATTGCCACGCTCGATGACCTGCAAACAGTGGCCGCGCCTATGGAAGGTGTTGTGACCCATGACTTTGGTTGCCGGACGCGGTCCGCTCAGCAACGATCCGGCCGGGCGGTTCTTTCCTCCGGTGCCCGCCGGCCTCGACATTGGGGTCTATATCGAGCCACATCCGCGGCGCGTGCGGGCCTTCCGGGACGGGCGCATGGTGATCGACACCGAACGGGCACTGATGGTGCACCGGCGCGGCCGCCCGCTCAGCTACGTCTTCCCGGTCGACGAGATCGGCGACCTACCAGGCGAACCGGAGCCGGAAGCGCCGGGCTATGTCCAGGTTCCGTGGGACGCGGTCGACACCTGGCTGGAAGAAGGCCGCAAACTCGTCCACTATCCACCGAATCCGTACCACCGCGTCGACTGCCGCCCGACGAAGCGCCACCTGAGCGTTTCGGTCAACGACACCGTGCTCGTCGACACGGACGACACGGTGATCGTTTTCGAGACCGCTCTCGATCCCCGTCTCTACGTCCACCCTTCGCATGTTCGCACCGATCTGCTGCGGCAGACGGACACGTCGACCTACTGCAACTACAAAGGTTTTGCGACGTATTGGTCGGCCCTCAGCAACGACGCCGTCATCGAGGACATCGCCTGGAGCTATGCGGACCCGCCCCCAGAAAGCTTGCCCATCAAGGGGTTTCTCAGTTTCGACGCCACCCGCGTCGACGTCGTCGCCGAGCTGCCGCCTACCCCGGGTAGCTAGGCCGCCCGAGCCCGAGCACGTGCTGGGCGATCATGTTGCGGAAGACCTCGAGGCTGCCGCCGTAGATCCCGAGCGGTAAAGCCAGCCGGAAAAGGTATTCCGCGGCGCCGTCGGTGGCCGAACCCTTGGTGTCGGTGGGCAGCGCCGACGCGGTCCCCAACATGTCCATCAAATCCGGGGATACGTCGCGCATTGTCTGCGCGATCGCTACGCGCCCGAACATCCCCGGGGTCGACAGCGCCGCTTCCATCCGGGCGATGCCGCGGCCGAGCCGGTACTTCACCGAGTCGTCGTCCAACGGCCGCCGCCCATCCGGAGCGGGCTCCGACAGGATCGCCGCGACGGTGTCCGCCGTTTCGGCCATCAGGTCACCGTGGCCGGCCATCGTCGCAATATGTTGCAAGCCATGGTCTTCCCGATCGACGATGCCGTGCTCGGAGTCCAGCGCGGACCGCATCACCGTCCAGCCGCCGTTCACCTCACCGATCCGGTACAGGTCGTCGACACGTACGTCGGTGTAGTAAACGATGTTGGTGCGGTCGCCGTCCAGCGTGCGGATGCCCTGAATCTCGATCCCCGGCGAGTCGAGCGGCACGAGGAACATGGTCAGGTTCTTGTGCTTGGGCCCCTGCGGGTCGGTGTTGGTGAGTAGAAAGACATACCTGGCGTTCTGCGCATTCGAGGTGAACATCTTGGAGCCGTTGATGATCCACGCATCCCCGTCACGCGTGGCTCGGGTCTTGCAGGTGGCGACGTCGGAGCCGCCCTCGGGCTCGGTGTAGCCCAGGCACAACCGAATCTCGCCGGTCAGCACCCCCGGCACCACCGTGCTGCTGAGCTCCGGCGCCCCGAATTGCTGCACCAACCGCGCGACGACGGACGTGGTGCCCCAGTGATACCAGGGGGTGTGAGCCCGGGCGATCTCGAGCTCGAAGATCCGACGGCGCAGCGGGCTGAATCCACCTTCGGAATCCAGTTTCCAATCCGACGCCAGATAGCCCGCCTCGCCGAGCGCCAAATGCACTTGCTCATCAAAGTTCTCGCCGAATTCGCGGTCACGCCTCAGCACTTCGTCCGTGACGTGCTTGGTAATGAAGGTTCGAGTCTGCTCGAGGAAAGCCTCGTCCTCGGCGCACAGTTCGACATGTGAGAAGTCCATTTAAATCGCGACGGTGACCTGGGTTCGGAAGCGGTCGATGCTCTCCAGCGCATGCGCCAGGCTGTCGCCGGCCAGGCCGACCTGCACCCAGGTCACCCCGAGTCGCGCCAACTTCTCCAGGCCGCCGAGGTAGGCGTCGGCGTTGAACGCGTCGCTCGCGGGGCTGCCGCCGTCGAAGTTGGTGAAGGTGATGTCGATTGCGGAGAAGTCCCGGCCCGCCGCATCGCATCGACGCCGTAGATCATCGATGCCGGCACCGAGACGCTCCTCGGATTCGATGGAAGCGGTGCCCGCCGTCTGGGCCAGGAGTGCCGGGGCCGGGAACGGGCACCAGCCGTCGCCGTATAGGGCGACCCGCTGGCGGGCCGACGTGGTGTTGCCTCCGATCCAGATCGGCGGATGCGGCCGGCTGACCGGGTGTGGGTGGGCAGTGATCCCCTTCGCGGTGAAATGCCTTCCCTCAAAGGACAAGTCATCGCCGGTCCACACCGCCCGGATCACCTGCAGCGCTTCCTCGAACAGCTCGGCACGCTCGTCATAGTTCACACCGAGCGCCGCGAATTCCCGCTTGAGATAACCCACCCCCACCGCGAGCGTGAATCGGCCGCCCGAGAGCAGATCCAGCGTCGCGCCGGACTTGGCCACCACGAACGGGTTTCGATACGGCAGCACCACGATATTGGGGATCAGGCGCAGCGTTGTCGTCCGGGCCGCCGCGAAACCCAGTGCGACAAAGGGATCCAGCGCATCGTGGCCCCCGGCTTCCAGCCAGCGCTGCGACGGGGCGGGGTGGTCGGTGAACCCGAACCCGTGAAACCCGGCCGCTTCGGCCGCCGCCGCCACCGTCGCGATGCCCTCCCCCGTCACCAATTCCGGGTTATAGGGATGGGTGTGCATCGGGTGGGTGATGGCGAACCGCATAACTGCTTCCCAGCCGTTAGAACCGCGAGCGGGCGTCGATCGTCGTGTCGCTGGTGCGCAACGGACGAATCAGCGCTTCCTGGGCAAAGGAGGCCAGCAGCTCCCCCTCCTCGGAGTGCACGGCGCCGCGGACGTACGACATCCCCGCGCCGACCTGGGTGCTCTCGTGGGTGTAGAGCAACCAACCGTCCCAGCGCACCGGTTCGTGAAAGGCGATCGAGATCGTCATCGGCGCGGTGGACACGGTGAGGTGCGCCTGGCTGGTGCCGATGCCCGGGTGCGCGCGCATGGTGGTGGAAATCCCCAGATGGCCGGTGAAGTACGCGACGAGCGCCTTGGCCAGGTCGTCGCGGGTCGGGATCGGGTCATAGTGCAACCACGCGTGGAGTTCCGGCGGCCCGACCTCGTCGGGGCTGTTGACGTCGACAACGTCGACGAGCCGCAGTTCGCGACCGACCATCGGCATTTCGGACACGTTGGCGTCGGCCGGCGCCGCCACCTCGGGCCGCGGCAGGTGGTGGCGGATGACGTCGCCCGTCGGGACGTCGGCCAGCACCGTCACGCTCAGGCACCGTCGGCCGTTCTGCTGCACGGCGACGATCGCGGTGGCCGTGGACCGGCCCTCATGCACCACGTCGAGGACAAGCTCGATGGGCGGGCCGACGGCGACGGCGCGGGAGAACACCGCGTGCGCCGAGCGCACCGACTTGTCCGGAAATCGTTTCGCCACAGCGACAATCGCCTGGGCGACCACCTGGGTTCCTTCTACCACCTGCCGTTCGTCCTGCCCGGCCCCGACGTCACCGCCGGTCTCCGCGGTGAACCGGTCGGGTCCGTCGGGCCGCGCGTCGAACAGTTCGAGCAGGCTCTCGACCGACCATTGAGCCTGATCAGAATCCTGGGAAATCTCGGTCAAATCCACCCCGCCTCTCGCAGTAGCAGCTCACGGCTCAGCGTGACACTTTGCGTATGATTTGTAAAGCTAGCTTGCGGGACCGCGGCCCACCTCAAGGAGGCGACCAAATTGGGAATAGTGACCAGCACTTCGGAGACCGCCTTCACCCATAACCCGGCGAACATCGACGCCTATCACGCGGCCGTCGCGCGCGAACTCGGCGAGATTGACCGAGATTGACACCGGTACCCGCGGTGCGTGACACTTTTGCGGTGTTTTGTAAAGGCGTCGGCGGATGAAGCCCGAGCCGCTGGCCAACGGCTTCTGCTTCGGTGAGGGCCCGCGCTGGTTCGAGGGACTGCTGTGGTTCTCCGACATGCTGGGCGAGGCCGTCCACACCGCCGACATGCGCGGCTCGCTGACCACGCTGCCGCTGCCCGGGCACTCCCCGTCGGGCCTGGGGTTTCGTCCCGACGGGTCACTGCTGATCGCCTCGACCGAGGACCGGCAGGTGTTGCGCTACGACGGCGAAACCGTCGTCACCATCGCCGATCTCGCCGACATGGCGCCGGCCAACCTCGGCGACATGGTCGTCGACGACGCGGGGCGCGCCTATATCGGCTGCCAGGCGTTCTCGGGTGGCGTGATCGTCCGCCTCGATCCCGATGACAGCGCCACCGTCGTCGCCGAGGATCTCGACTTCCCCAACGGAATGGTGATCACGGAAGACCGCACGACGCTGATCGTCGCCGAATCGACCGGCCGGCGGCTGAGCGCATTCACCATCGGCGACCCCCACGATCCTGCCGGGCTCGCTGATCGCCGGATTTTCGCCGACGGCCTCGACGGGCCACCCGACGGGATCGCGCTCGACGCCGCGGGCGGGGTGTGGACGTCGATGACGCTGGCTCACCAGTTCGAGCGGATCACCGAAGGCGGCGTGGTGACCGACCGCATCGACATGGGTGAGCGGGTTGCCATCGCCTGCGCGCTCGGCGGCCCCGAGCGCCGCACGCTGTTTCTGCTGTCGAGTACCGACGCATACCCCCAGCGACTGGTCGGCACCCGGCTCTCCCGGCTGGACGCCGTGACGGTTGACACCGCCGGCGCCGGCCTGCCCTGAGACCGAGAGGTAGCCAATGACGGACTCCTACTACGAACTCATCGATGACGCCAGCGATGAAGCCCGGGCGCTGGGCGAAAAGTTCAGGGCGACCGACCTGACGCGCGGCACCTGGTCGGCGTCGATACAGCACGGTGGTCCGGTGTCGGCGCTGCTGGCCCGGGCGCTGGAACGGTGCGAACGGCGCGACGACACCCGGCTGTCCCGCGTCGTGATCGACTTGTTGGGCGGGGTTCCGGCCGAGGGCGACCTATGGGTCCGCTCTCAACTCGACCGCGGCGGCAAACAGATCGAGCTGGTCAGCGCCGAGATGTTGGCGCCAGGTCCCGATGGTGAGCCACGGCCGGTCGCCCGCGCCAGCGGATGGCGATTGCAGCAGCAGGATACCGAGGCCCTGGCGTTCGCTGCGGCCCCCCCGCTCCGACCGAGGACCGAGGCCCACAGCCGCGACCTCAAGGCAAGGATGTGGGACCGCAACTACGTGCACAGCCTGGACTGGCTCTGGCTGACCGAGCGGCTGACCAAGGGTCCGGGAGAATCCTGGATCAGGCCAGAGGTGGACCTCGTCAACGGTGAAACGATGACGCCGCTGGAGCGACTGTTCGCCGTGGCCGACTGCGCCAACGGGATCGGCAGCAAGCTGGACATCACCAAGTGGACGTTCCTCAACACCGACCTCGCCGTGCACGTGTTCCGGATCCCCGACGGTGACTGGATCGGTTTCCGCGCGGACACCAGCTACGGCCCGGACGGCATTGGAACGACGGTCGGGACGCTGTTCGACGAACAGGGTGCAATAGGTGCCATCCAGCAGTCCGTGCTGGTGCGCCGGCGCCCGGGGCGAACCTGATGGGGGAACGACTATGAGCCAACCGATGGCCGAGACCGATACCTCGACGCGTCAGCGGATCCTCGCCGCCACCGCCGACGTGCTCGGTCGAGACGGCAAGACCAAACTCAGCCTGTCCGAGGTCGCTGCCCAGGCTGGGGTCTCGCGCCCCACGCTCTATCGCTGGTTCGCCTCCAAAGATGAGTTGCTGTCGGCTTTCTCGCAGTACGAGCGACAGATCTTCGACAGCGGTCTGGCCAGGGCCACCGCTGGGTTGAAGGGGGTCGACAAGCTCGACGCCGTGCTGCGATTCATCGTCGAGTACCAACATTCGTACTCGGGTGTGCGCATGGTCGACGTCGAACCCGAGCACACCATCGCCCAGTTCTCCCGCGTAATCCCGCAGATGCGCGACGGTCTGCAACGGCACCTCTCCGGACCCAACGCCGCGGTCAAGGCGGCGACCGTGATCCGAATCGCCATCTCGCACTACATCATTCGAAGCGACGACGCGGATCAATTCTTGGCACAGCTGCGCCACGCCGTCGGCATCAAGGGCGCCTGACGTCGATCGCCTCAACGGGTAGCCGGCGCTCAATCTTCGTCCGCGTCGGGCGGGTCGGGATCCCCCTGTAGTAGTTCTTCGGGGTGGTGGGCGTGATTGATTTGAGGCGGGCCGTTGCCGTCAGTCCAGCCAAGTCGCCCGCCGTCGGTGACCTCGGTGTGCCATTCGCCCCGGCTTGCCCCGCCGTGGTCGCAACCGCAGGCGAAGAACAGCTTGTCCGCGTCCGTGCGGCCACCTTGGGCCCAGTCCGGCGAGTGGTGCACCTCGCACCGATAGCCCGATTCGAGGCAGTTAGGGCGGGTGCAGCCGCGGTCGCGGGCGTAGCAGATGAGTCTTTGGTCGGCAGTGGCGATGCGTTTTTGGCGGCCCAGATATAGGGGCCGTCGGGTGTGGTCGTCGAACACCGCCAAGTAGTGGATTGCCTGGGCGGCCACGCGAATCAGATCCCGCATTGGCAGCCTCGAGCCGCCCCCCGTGTGCGCGGGCGCAGGCATCGGGATCGACGGGTTAACGACGGCGTGCGCGGCCTGGTTGAGGTCGGCCAGGGTGGTGGTGATGATGACGGTGACCGGATGACCGCGGTGCACCCCGAGCTTGCCGGAGGCGATGGCGCCTTGGAGTCCGAGCTTGAGCGCGTCGTGGCAGCGTTGTGCTGGCGTGCGCTGGTCGCGCTCTGCGGGCTTGGCACCATCGCGGGCGCTGTCGGGGGCACTGTCGGGGGCACTGTCGGGTTGGTGACGGCCGGGCCGCACGGCCGCCTCGATGGCTTCGAAGTACGCGCGCGCCACGGGGTCCAGCAATCCGGACAGCCGCGACATCCCGTCGGGCCCCTGCGGGCCCAGATGCAGCCCGCGGCGCCGCGCCCGGTCGTCGTCGTTGAAAAGGCCGTCGGGATTCAGGTGATCGGCGATCCGTTGGCCCAGCTTGACGACGACACCGGCGTCGAGTTTGGTCGCGTGCCGCACCAGCGCGCGCTCGGCTTCGGCCACGTCGGTGGGCGAGACGCAGCCGGGCAGCACGTCGACGGCTTGGCAGATGGCGCGGATGTGATCCTCGCCGACCGCGCCCGCTTCTACCGCGCCCGCCAACTCCGCCAGCTCCGGCCCCACCGGGGGCCCGGTCAGCGAGCGCCGCGGCCGGATCCGGGCCGCGAGCTTGAAGCGGCGAACGATCTCTTTGGGTGTGATGCGCAGCCGCGCCCACAGCATCTCTCGCACCGCGGGTATGCACTCGCTGCCGTCGGGCGGGTCGGCGATCTCGCCGAAGAACCGATACATCAGGCCCCGGTTCGTGCGGTCCTGCGTCTCCAACCGCTCAGCGACATCAACACGGAAATTGTTGCCAACCACGTCGGAGCCGGTGTCGCGCAGCACGGCGTGCGCAGCATCGATAGCATCAAGAGCGGCACCGATCCGCTCCCGCGCCTCCTCGGCGCTCACACACGAACCCATACCCCGACGCTATGAACCACCTCTGTCAAAGTGCCATGCCCGGGACGGCGACATCCGGGGCTTGTGGATGAAGCCGCAACTGTGGATCAGTCGAACAACACCGCGGCGTTGAGGTAGCCGGTCGGGTCCAGGGCCGCCTTGACCGCCCGCATCGCGGCGATGTCGGCGGGCTCGCGTGACATCCGAAGATAGGGGCGCTTGCGACTGCCGACGCCGTGCTCGGAGCTGACGTTGCCCCCGCACCGCGCGATGAGGTCCATCATCGGCTCGTACAACGCGCGCTCCCGCTCTAGCGGGCAACGCAGCACGTTGAGGTGCAGGTTGCCCTCACCGATGTGGCCGAACAACAGCGGCAGCGCCCCGGCTACGTGCGCATGAACCAGGGCGACCGCGTCGCGGGCGAAGCCCCCGATCGCCGACAGGGGCAACGACACGTCGAACTTCAGCGGTGGCCCGTACACGCCCAGCACCTCGGCAAGCGATTCGCGAACGCGCCACAACCGTTGCTGCGCAGCGACATCCACGCCGACGGCGGGATCGCCGCACATCCGCGCGCCGTCGAGTAGGTCGGCGAGCCTATCGGTCTGGTCATGATCGGCGGCCAGCTCCACCAGCAGCAACCAGTCACCGGCTACCGGTGCGCCCACCCCGAGGTGCTCGGCGGTCAGCGCGGCGGCGCGGCCGTCGATCAATTCCAGGGCCGCGATCCCGTCCACGTCCCGAAACGTCCGGCCGGCATCGACCAGCGCCTCGAGGTCGGCGAACCCGCAGACGGCCGTCACCCGGTGCGACGGCGTGGGGTGCAGCCGCAGATCCAGTGATGTGATGACACCCAGGGTGCCCTCGGCGCCGACGAACAGAGCAGGCAGGTCATAGCCGGTGTTGTCGCTGCGCACCAGGCTGTGCCGGCGCATCAGCGAACCGTCGGGCAGCGCCACCTGCAGGCCGACGACCTGCTCGCCCATGTTGCCGTAGCGAACGGTGCGCAGCCCGCCGGCGTTCGTCGACGCCATGCCGCCGACGGTCGCGGTGTCCCGGGCGGCCAGGTCCACGCCGAACACCAGACCCGCCGCGGTCGCGGCGCGCTGCACCGCGGCCAGCGCGGCTCCTGCGCCGACCTCGATCCGACGCTCGACGGTATCGAGATCGCCGAGGGCGCAAAGGCGTTCGGTGGACAACAGCACGTCGTCGTGCTCGGGGACGGTGCCGGCCACCAGCGAGGTGCGACCCCCCTGCACCGTCACGTGCGCCCCGGCGTCGCGGCACACCCGCAGCACCTCGGCGACCTCCTCGGCGGACCCCGGCCGCACCAGCGCGCTGGCCTGGCCCCGATAGCGGCCGGTGTGGTCGACGCTGCGGCCGGCCAGCACGTCGGGATCGGTGCTGACGTGATTCGATCCGACGATCCTTTTCAGGTCCTCCAGGCTGCCTGGCATGCTCGCGGTTATAGCACCTCACCGGCGATCTTTTGCACGCGGCGGTCGGCGCGATACCTTCCCAGGCGATGCGGATCGGTGACCGACAGCAGGAGCCCCGATGTACGACCTTGACGACGCAATCAGGCAACGCCGTTCGATCAGGATGTTTCTGCCCGATCGGCAAGTGCCCCGGGAATTGATCGATGAAGCCCTCGACCTGGCGATCCGCGCGCCGTCGAACTCGAACGTTCAACCGTGGCACGTGGTGTTCGCGTCCGGCGCGGCCAGGGACCGGTTGGTGGCCGCGTTGCTGGAGGCGGCTCAGGCGGCGCCACCGAAAGTCCCGGAGCTGCCTGAGCATTTCAGTCACTTTCGAAGCGAAACGGGCAAGGTGGTCTATGGGTCGATGGGTATCGCGCGAAACGACTCGGCGGCCAGGCGTGCTGCGGTGCTGCGCAACTGGGAATTCTTCCGAGCGCCGCTGGCCGGCATTGTGTGCATGGACCGCGAACTGGGGCTAGTCGACAGCCTTGGAGTCGGGATGTTCCTCCAGACGTTGCTGCTGTCGCTCACCGCGCGCGGGTTGGGAACCTGCGTTCAAGTAGCGATCGCGGGCTACCCCGAGATCATCTACGAACAATTGAACATCCCCGAGCAATTCACGATCTTGTGCGGCTTAGCGGTCGGCTACCCGGATCCGGACTTTCCCGCCAACAAAATCCGCGTCGACCGAGAACCGATCGAGAAGAACGTCATCTTCGTCGACGGCTAGCGATCGGTGCCCGTCGGTGCCCGTCGATAGCGCCAGAACTCCCCTAAAACTCCTTGTGCGGCACGTCGGTCACCAGCCCACCGTCCATCACGAACTCGCTGCCGGTGGCGTAGGACGACTCGTCGCTGGCCAGGAAAACGACGAACGTCGACACCTCTCGTGCCTCGCCCGGGCGGCCCAGCGGGACGGTGACCATGTCTTCGGGCAACTTGGCGGTCATCGGGGTCCGGATGAAGCCGGGGTGGATCGAGTTCACCCGGATGTTCAACGGCGCCAACTCCAACGCCGCCGACTTGGCCAGGCCGCGCACCGCCCACTTCGACGCGACGTACGGGTGTACCGCCGGCGCGCCGCGCAGTCCCTCGATCGACGACACATTGATGATCGAGCCGCCCCCGGCCGCGGTCATCGGCTCGACGGCCACCCGCATCCCCAAAAAGGTGCCGGTGAGGTTGACGTCAATCACCCTCTGCCACTTGGCCAAATCGAAGTTCTTCAGTTGCCCGAGCGCCACGATGCCGGCGTTGTTGACCAGAACGTTGAGCCTGCCGAATTCCCCCGTCGCCGTCGCGACCGCGGCATCCCACTGGTCGGGCTGGGTCACGTCGAGGTGCACGTAGCGCGCAGCGTCGCCGATTTCGTCGGCGAGCGCCTTGCCTTCGTCGTCGAGGATGTCGCCGATCACCACCTTGGCTCCCTCCTGGACCAGCATCCGCGCGTGCGAGGCGCCCATCCCGCGGGCGCCGCCGCTGATCAGTGCAACTTTGCCGTCTACCCGTCCCACGCGGGTCTCCTTTCGGTTTAGGTGGTCACCAAAGTGCTTGGTGTGTATAGCCCTTTGCCGGTTACCAGTGGCAAATCGAGAGTGGTCCGGATACCGGGCGGCGCCGCGATCACCGCCGGGATGGCGTTGACGACGCGGCCCGCTGCCCCGGCGATCGCGGCGTGGTTGTGGTCGCCCTTGCGGCTGCTCGGGATGATGTCGACGGCATAGGACGGCTCGCCGGTGATCTCGACGCGATACGAGCCGTCGCCCGCGGCGGGCTGGGGCAGGTCGGGCCGCAGGTCGGGCCGCAACCGGGTGACGTGCTCGATGACGATGGCGGGGTGATCCTTAACCATGCCGCGGATCTCGAACTGGAGCACGGCCACGGTGCCCTTGGCGACACGACCGATCGCGATGTCGAAGTCCTCGGGCGCCGGCTCACGCTGGTAGGACTCGGTGATCTCGTCGACCTCGATGCCGAGGCCGGCCGCCAGCTGACGAATCGCGGTGCCCCACGCGAGGCTGAGAATGCCCGGTTGCAGCAGCATCGGGATTTCGTCCATGGGCCGGGCGAACCCCATGTATTGCATAACCTCCACGCCGTCGTAACTGGCGTAATCGTGAATCTCCATGCAGCGCACCTGCTCGATGCGCTGACAAGTCCCGGCAAGCGCGAACGGGATCAGGTCGTTGGCGAATCCCGGGTCGACGCCACTGATGAATATGCTCGAATTACCTTGCTGGGCAATATCTTCCACACGCGCAATGTACTTGTCGGGCATGACGCCCCACGGGTATTGCAGCAGTCCCGGCGACGACCCGACGACGTTGACGCCGGCGGCCAGGATGCGCATGACGTCCGCCATCGCGTCGGGCAGCCGGGTGTCGCCCATGGCGCAGTAGACGACGCACTCGGGCTTGGTGGCCAGAACGGCGTCGAGATCGCCGACGGCCGCGACGCCCGTCACGGTGGCGGCATCCAGGCCGACGCCGCACAGCTCCCCGGCGTCCTTGCCCACCTTCTCCGGAGACGACACACACAACCCGGTCAGCTCGAACTGTGGATTGGTGATGAGCTCGGTCAGGGCAAGCCGACCGACATTTCCGGTACCGACATGCGCGACGCGGATCGCCATCTTCAGTCTCCGTCCCGTGAATGCTCGCGAACTTTTCCAGACACTAGTCCATTATTTTTGGAGGGGTTCCTGCGGCACTATCGTGACGCTTATGCAGCAGCGCGAGGACGTCCAATTCGCATCCGGTGACGACCGGATCAGCGCATGGCTTTACCGGCCCACCGGCAGCGGACCCGCGCCGCTGCTGGTGATGGCGCACGGCCTGGGAGCGGTGCGCACCATGCGCCTGGACGCCTACGCCGAGCGATTCAGCGCGGCCGGCTACGCCTGCCTGGTGTTCGACTACCGCAACTTCGGCGACAGCGAGGGTGAGCCGCGCCAACTGCTCGACGTCGGTATGCAGCTTGCCGACTGGGCCGCGGCGGTGGCCTACGCCCACACGCTCGAAGGCGTAGATCCCAATCGAATCGGCGTGTGGGGCACCTCTTTTGGTGGCGGACATGTGATCGCTACGGCGGCGCGGCTTTCGGGTATCGCCGCCGCCGTGGCGCAGTGTCCGTTTACCGACGCCATCGCCTCACTGCGCGCGATGAACCCGGTGACCGCCGCACGCATCACGGCGCGGGCGGCACGCGACCTCGTCGGGGCCCGGCTGGGGAGGGACCCGGTGATGGTCCCGACGGCGGGAAGGCCGGGTGAGGTCGCACTGATGACCGCGCCCGATGCGTACCCGGGCTACCTGAGGCTGGTACCCGAAGGTGTCGAGTTACGCAACGAGGTCGCCGCGCGAATCGGGTTGACACTCACCACCTACCGACCGGGCCGGTTGGCGGCAAAGATCACCTGCCCAATCCTGTTCTGCGTGTGCGAAACCGACTCGGTGGCCCCCGCGGCGCCCACGCTGCGCTACGCGGCCAAGGCTCCGCGCGGTGAAGTCAGGACCTATCCCGAGGGCCATTTCGCGATCTATGTCGATGACGCGTTCGAGCGCGTCGTCGCCGACCAACTGGCTTTCCTCGACAAGCACTTGAAGAACCCGAGCGCCCAGCAGTGAAAACTTATAAGAGTTGTGCCAAATCCCGGATATTGCGGCAGGACGGTTCTAATCTCGGTCAGTACCCAATACCCACGGTTGCGGGTAAGTCCTGACCTGGTCCGTTGGGGAGGGCGGCGAGATGTCGTATCTGATCAGTGCCCCGCAGGCGTTGGCGTCCGCGGCGACCGATCTGGAAAGCATTGGTTCGGCCATCGGCGCGGCCAGCTCGAACGCGGCGGGCCCGACAACCGGTTTGGTCGCGGCGGCCGCGGATGAGGTGTCGGGGGCGATCGCGAACCTCTTTGGCGCCCACGGCCAGGAGTACCAAGCGCTGCTCGCGCAGGCCGCGACCTTTCATAACCAATTCACGCAAGCGCTGGCCGCCGCGGGCAGCGCCTACGCCGAATCCGAGGCGGCCGGCGCGGCCCTGCTCTCCGGGATTTCGAACGAGGTAACCACGCCGATCCGCACGCTGCTGGGACAGGCGCCGATCGCCGCCGGCGGGTCCGCCGGCACCGGGCCACGGACGTCGATGGTGACGTCGGCATCCGGGGACCCCTTGTACGCGCTGATCATGGGCGGCACCAATGACCCGCAACCCGACCCCACGTATGTGACCAACGTTTACAACGCCTACATCAAGCCCAATCCCCTGTTCTCGTCGGCCATCCCGCAAGGCCTGTTCACGACCGAGGAGTTCTGGCCGGTTACCCCGCAACTGGGGAATCTGACGTTCGATCAGTCCGTCATCCAGGACGACGCGTCGCTGAACGCCGCGATCACTTCGCTACTCAGCAACCCGTCAAACAAGGCCGTCGTTTTCGGCTTTTCCCAGAGCGCGACGGTCGAAACCAACGAAATAACCGCTCTCATGGCGGCGGGCTCGCCGTATCAGGGCCAGCTGTCCTTCATGCTGATCGGTGACCCCAACAACCCCGTCGGCGGCATCCTCGAGCGTTTCCCCGGCTTCTACATCCCGTTCCTGGACACGGCATTCAACGGCGCGACCCCGCCGAACTCGCCCTACCCGACCACCATCTACACCGCCCAGTACGACGGCATCGCCGACGCGCCGCAATACCCCCTGAATGTCATCTCGGACGTCAACGCCTTCATGGGCTACTTCTTCGTGCACGGCACGTATCCGGACATGACGGCCACCCAGATTTCCAACGCGGTGCTGTTGCCGACGTCTCCGGGCTACACCGGCAACACCCAGTACTACATGCTCATGACCCAGAACCTGCCGCTGCTGCAGCCGATTCGCGACATCCCCTACGCCGGGCCGCCGATCGCCGACATCTTCCAGCCCGATCTGCGGGTGGCCGTCGACCTGGGCTACGCCGACTACGGACCCGGCGGCACCTACGCGAACGTTCCCACCCCGGCCGGCTTGTTCGAGATCCCCAACCCGTTCACGGTCATCCCCGACGCGGCCTTGGGGGCCGTGCAAGGCCCCTACGGCGCCATCGTGGAAATCGGGGTGGAAGCCGGATTGACGTCGCCGTCCTATTTCCCCAACACCTACCCGTGGGTGCCGTCCATCGATCCACACCTGAACATCTCGCTCGGCCAGTCAAGCACGACGCTGCTATCCCTGCTAAGTGGCGGCCTAGGGGACGTGCTCCATTTGATTCCGCCTGTCCACTGATTGCCTGCACAGGACTGGGCGGTCGGGTCGGTTCTAAGGCCCGAGCGGGGACTTCTGCCGGATCGACTCGTCGCGAATCAGACCCCGCAGCAGGGCGGTGCTGAACTCGGCGGCGATTTCCTTGGCGGAGCGCCGCCCGCTCGGCCGCAGCCAGCGGTAGCTGCCCAGCGTCATGCCGATGTAGCCCAGGGCCACCACGTGCGAGTCGCATTCGTAGAACTCGCCACTGGCGATCCCGCGGTCGATGAGCCCGTGCACATGCTCGTAGACCTGAGCCTCCTTTTCGCGGACCTCGACGACCTGTTCGGCGGTGAACCATTCGGTGATGTAGGGCTGCTCCTGGAAGTACACGGCGGCCCGCTCGGGATTGGCCGCGATCCCGGTGAGCAGGCGCACGGTGTACTGGTAGAGCGCTTCGCGCGCCGTCCACGACGGATCGTCGTGCACTGCCGCCAGCGTGCCCTCGGCGGCCTGGCGGTAGATGTCGAACAGGATCAGCGACTTGCTGGCGTAGTAGTGGTAGACGGTCGCCTTGTTCAGGCCGATCACATCGGCGACGTCGTCCATCCGGGTGCCGTGATAGCCGCGCGCGGCGAACAGTTTGGTGGCAACAGCCAGCAACTCCTCACGGCGGGTTTGCCCGTTCTCGGATGGCATCGGTACTCACTATCGTCACTGTCGGCGGGGGCGGGTGGGCCCCGGACAAGGCTAATTATCAATCAACTGGTTGGACAGTTTATGCATGACGGCAGGTGTCGCACCGATGCGGATGGGGCTAGACTCGGTTGACGCCTAAGTCGCGACCAGAGGGGTGAACCAATGGATCCGAATCCGAGCTACGACGTGAGCGACGAGATCGAGTTCTTCTTGAGGTACGTCCCATGGGGTCTGCGCGGTGTCACTGACGGCAACGGATATCCCCCGCAGGCCTACCCGCCCGTTTAGGTCGCCCGTTTAGGTCGCCCGTTTAGGTCCCGCTATAGCGCCTTGAGTTCCTCGGCGACCGCGGTCACCGATTTCTTCGCGTCCCCGAACAACATCGTGGTTCCCTCGGCATAAAACAGCGGGTTGTCGATGCCCGCGAAGCCGGAATTCATCGACCGCTTGAGCACGATCACCGACCTTGACTTGTCCACATTGAGGATGGGCATGCCGTAGATCGGGCTGGATGCCTCGTTGCGCGCCGCGGGATTGGTGACGTCGTTGGCGCCGATCACGATCGCGACGTCGGTGCGGGCGAATTCGTCGTTGATGTCGTCCATGTCTTTCATCGCGTCGTAGTCGACCTCGGCCTCGGCCAGCAGCACGTTCATGTGCCCGGGCATGCGGCCGGCGACGGGGTGGATGGCGTATTTCACCGGCACGCCGCGCTCTTCGAGCAGGTTGGCCATGTCCTTGACCGCGTGCTGGGCCTGCGCGACGGCCAGGCCATAGCCCGGGACCACGATCACCTGGTTCGCGTAGGCCATCTGAATCGCGGCATCGGAGGCCGAGGTGGCCCTGACGTGCTTGTCCCCGCCGGCGTCACCGGACGGGGCCACGCCGCCGCCGCCGAAACCGCCGGCGACGATCGCGGGGATGGAGCGGTTCATCGCCTTGGCCATCAGATTGGTCAGGATCGAGCCGGACGCGCCGACGATCATGCCCGCCACGATCATCGCGGTGTTGTTCAAGGCCAAGCCCGCCGCGGCGGCCGACAGGCCGGTCATCGCGTTGAGCAGCGAGATGACCACCGGCATATCGGCGCCGCCGATGGGCAACACCACCATCAGGCCGAGCACCCCGGCCGCGGCCAGCAGCCCGATCATCCACCACAGCGGCACCCCACCGGTGCCCGGATGCGCGTCGAGGCCGATGACGACGGCGGCCCCTACCGCTGCGGCCAGCAGCAGCGCGTTGATCGGTTGCTGCGCCTTCCCGAAGCCGATCGGTGATCCCGAGATGATCTCCTGCAGCTTGCCGAAGGCGATGATCGAGCCCCAGAACGAGATCGACCCGATGATCGCGGCGAACAACGAGGCCACCACGATATGCGCGGTCGGCGACTCGCCGTGCTGAAAGGCCGAAAAGCCGCTGGTCTCAATGAATTCCGACAGGGCGATCAGCGCGACCGTGCCACCGCCGACGCCGTTGAAAAACGCCACCAGCTGCGGCATCGCCGTCATCTTGGTCAGCCGCGCCGGCGGGACGCCGAGCACGACACCGACGACCAACCCCGCGATGATCAGCACCCATTGGTCGCTGTGCCGGATTTTGACCAGCGTCGCGGCGACCGCAAGCGCCATGCCCACCGCGGCGATCAGGTTGCCGCGCACGGCGGTCCTGGGGCCGGTGAGGCCCATCAAACCGTAGATGAACAGCGAGAACGAGATGATGTAGAGGACGGTCACCAGGTAATTCATTTGGCGGCCGGCTCCTCAGCTTTGGCGGGCAGTGCTTTCTTCTTCTTGCCCTTGAACATCCCAAGCATCCGGTCGGTGACGATGAAACCGCCGATGACGTTCAGCGTGCCGAACACCACCGCCACGAACAAGATGATCTGCAGCGCCAACGACGGGTGCTCAACCGCCCCGAACACGACCAGCGCGCCAAGCACCACGATGCCGTGGATGGCATTGGTGCCCGACATCAGCGGCGTGTGCAAGGTGTTGGGCACCTTGGAAATCACCGCGAACCCGACGAATCCGGAGAGCACCAGGATCGCCAGGTTGGCCAATAGCTCGTCGTACATCTAGGAGTCCTCTCCGCGGGTAACGCATGATTCCGCGATGACTTCGTCGTCAAAGTCCGGGGCCAGCTTGCCGTCTTTGATCAGCAATTCCAGCAGGGCCGTGATGTTCTTGCTGTAGAGCTCGCTGGCATGCTCGGGCATCGTCGCCGGCAGATTCAGCGGCGCGGCAATGGTGACGTCGTGCTTGACCACCGTCTTCCCGGGTTCGGTGAGCTCGCAGTTGCCCCCGGCTTCCCCGGCCAGGTCCACCACCACGCTGCCCGGTTTCATCGCTTCCACCGCCGCGGCGGTCACCAGGCGCGGCGCCGGCCGCCCCGGGACCAGCGCCGTGGTGATCACCACGTCGAAGCCGCTGATCGCTTTTTCCAGGGCCTGCTGCTGCTCGGCGCGTTCGTCTTCGGTCAGCTCACGGGCATACCCACCCTCGCCGGACGCATCGATGCCGACGTCAAGCCATTGCGCCCCCACCGAGCGAACCTGGTCGGCCACCTCCGGACGCACGTCATAGCCGGAGGTGCGCCCCCCCAGGCGTTTGGCCGTGGCCAGCGCCTGAAGCCCGGCCACACCGACACCGAGCACCAGCACGGTGGCCGGCTTCACCGTTCCCGCCGCGGTCGTCAGCATGGGGAAAAACCGCGTCGACTCCGACGCCGCCAGCAACACCGCCTTGTACCCGGCCACGTTGGCCTGCGACGACAAGGCATCCATCACCTGGGCCCGCGAGATTCGCGGGATGGCCTCGAGCGCGAACGCCTGCACCCCGGCTCCGGTGAGCGCGCCGATCGAGTTGTCGGGATTGCGCGGTGCCAGGAAGCCGATCAACGTCTGCCCGCTGCGCAACCTGGCGACCTCGTCCGCCGTCGGCGGTGCGACCTTGACAACGACATCGGCCGCCCAGGCATCCCCGATGCTGGCCCCGGCCTCGGTGTAGAGCGCGTCGGGAAGCAACGCCCCTTCGCCCGCGCCCGACTCGATCACCACCGCCAAACCGCTATTGACCAGCGACGCGACCGCCTTCGGCACCAGCGCAACGCGCCGCTCGTCGGTCCCGGACTCGGCGACCACGCCCACCGTCGTCTGCGCATCTGTCATGGCGCGTACATCTACTTTCCTTACGTCTTTTCCCTTGCCGCAGACACCCTATCGGCCCCTACCAGAGCGGGATCTCTTGGCCGTGTTCCGACTCGGGGCGGGGGCCGAGGTAGCGGCGCTCGGACTCATCGATCGGCACGTCGTTGATGCTGGCTTCGCGGCGCGCCATCAGCCCCGACGGGCTGAATTCCCACAGCTCGTTGCCGTAGCTGCGGTACCACTGGCCGGTGTGATCGTGGCACTCGTACTGGAACCGCACGGCGATGCGGTTGTCGTGGAAGTCCCACAAGCTCTTGCGCAGCGAATAGTCGAGTTCGCGCTGCCACTTGCGGGTCAGAAACGCCACGATCTCGTCGCGGCCGGCTATGTGTTCGCTGCGGTTCCGCCACTGCGAGTCGGGCGTGTAGGCCAGGCTGACGCGTTGCGGGTCGCGGGTGTTCCAGGCATCCTCGGCGGCCTGGACCTTCTGCATCGCGGTTTCGTAGCTGAACGGCGGGAATGGGGGGCGGGATTCGGTCATGACGTACATCTTCTACCGCGAGCAGACACAGAATCGCACGAATTCGTGCTCCGCCATGCGATTCTGCGTCTGCTCGCGCCGCCTGATGGCACGTGTCCTATCGTGACGGAATGGACTTCGCGATGTCGGCCAAAGCGAGCGACTACCACAAGCGGCTGTCCGACTTCATGATCGAGCACGTCTTCCCGGCCGAGGCCGATTACGACCAATACCGTCACGAGGCCGGCCCGAGCGACCACACCGTCCCGCCGGTCGTCGAGGAACTGAAGACCAAGGCCAAGGCGATCGGCCTGTGGAATCTGTTCCTGCCGGCCGAGTCGGGGCTGACCAACCTGGAATACGCTCCCCTGGCCGAGATCAGCGGCTGGAGCCTGGAGATCGCGCCCGAGGCGCTCAACTGCGCGGCACCCGACACCGGCAACATGGAGACCCTGCACCTGTTCGCCACCGACGAGCAGCGCAAGCAGTGGCTGGAGCCGTTGCTGAACGGCGAGATCCGCAGCGCGTTTTCGATGACCGAGCCCGCGGTCGCCAGCAGCGACGCGCGCAACATCGAGACCTCCATCGAGCGCGACGGCAGCGACTACGTCATCAACGGCCGCAAGTGGTGGACATCAGGGGCGTCCGACCCGCGCTGCAAGATCTTGATCGTGATGGGCCGCACCAACCCCGACGCGGCAAGCCACCAACAGCAGTCGATGGTTCTGGTGCCGATCGATACGCCTGGCGTGACCGTTGTCCGCTCGACAACGGTCTTCGGTTATCAGGACCAGCCCGGGCATTGCGAGATCGTCTACGACAACGTCCGGGTACCGGTGACCAACCTGCTCGGCGAGGAAGGCGGCGGCTTCGCGATCGCCCAAGCGCGGCTGGGGCCGGGCCGCATCCACCACTGCATGCGCGCGCTGGGCGGAAGCGAACGTGCGCTGGCCCTCATGGTGGACCGGGCGCGCAACCGGGTGGCGTTCGGCCGTCCGCTGGCCGAGCAGGGTATGGTGCAGCAGGCAATTGCCAAGTCCCGCAACGAAATCGACCAAGCCCGGCTGTTGTGCGAGAAGGCGGCGTGGACGATCGACCAGCACGGCAACAAGGCCGCCCACCAGCTGGTCTCGCAGATCAAGGCGGTGGCCCCGCAGGTGGCCTGCGACGTCATCGACCGGGCGATCCAGGTGCACGGGGCCGCCGGCGTCAGCGACGATACGGTGCTGGCCCGGCTCTACGGCTGGCATCGCGCCATGCGGATCTTCGACGGACCCGACGAGGTGCACATGCGGACGATCGCGCGCACCGAGATCGGTCGGGAGCAATCCGCGCTCGCCGCGGCGGTTACCCCGCATGGCTGAGGCCGCCGTCCGGGAACTGCCGGGCGCGTGGAACTTTCGTGACGTCGCCGACGGCGCGACCGCGCTGCGGCCCGGGCGGCTGTTCCGGTCCAGCGAGCTGAGCCGCCTCGACGACGACGGCCGGGCAACGCTGCGCCGGTTGGGGATCACCGACGTCGCCGACCTGCGCGCGGCGCGGGAGGTTGCCCGACGCGGTCCGGGACTGGTTCCCGACGGCGTCGAAGTCCACCTGCTGCCGGTCCCCGACCTCGCCGACGACGAGCAGAACGACGCGGGGGCGCCGCACGAAGAGGCGTTTCAGCGGCTGTTACGGGGAGAATCCGACGGTTCCGACGAGTCGGTAAACGAGGCCGCCGCCCGCTTCATGGCCGACGAGTACCGTCAATTCCCGACGCGCAACGGAGCGCAGCGCGCACTGCGCCGCGTCGTCACGCTGCTGGCCGAGGGGCGCCCGGTCCTCACGCACTGCTTCGCGGGCAAGGATCGCACCGGCTTCGTCATAGCGACCGTGCTGGAGGCCGTCGGCGTCGATCGCGAAACCATCGTCGCCGACTTCCTGCGCAGCAACGACTCCGTGCCCGAGCTTCGGGCGCGGATCCACGAGATGATCCAACAGCGCGCGGATACCGAACTGACGCCGGAAGTGGTGACCTTCACCGAGGCCCGGCTTTCCGACGGGGTCTTCGGCGTCCGGCCCGAATATCTTGCCGCCGCGCGCAAAACGATCGACGAGGAGTTCGGGTCGCTGGACGGTTATCTGAGCGACGCGGGCATCGCCGAGGCCGACGTCGATCGGCTGCGCAACGCGCTGCTCGGCTGAAATCGACTGCTACCGCGGCATTTTCACACACCTGGCTAAGCCGGGGGTGCCCGGGCTTTGCGTCGGTGGCCAGCGTTGCACGAATGGCCAATGTAGCTATTACGGAAATCGCCAGACATGCTCGCCATATCGATCTACGCTGACTACAAATTGCCGGTGGCCCCAGGTCGCCGAGTCCTCAATTTGAAAGGGACGGGTTTTGTCGTCGCGTAGGAGGGGCCGATGACATACTTGACCGCTGAGCCGGAAGCTATGGCGGCGGCCGCCGCGGATGTCGAGCAGATTGGTTCGGCGATCAACGCGGCCCATGCGGCTGCCGCGGCCCCGACGTCGGGTGTGATAGCGCCGGCGGCCGACGAGGTGTCGGCGGCCATCGCGAAGCTATTCGGCCAATACGGCCAGGAGTACCAGGCCGTAGTCGCGCAAGCCGCTGTCTTTCACAGCCGATTCACTCAGGCGCTGGCCGCCGCTGGGGGCGCCTACACGGCAGCTGAGGTAGCGGCCTCCAACGCACTGGGCACACTCGAAGCGGACGCCCAGGCGGCGCTGGGTGGCTCGGCCGCGGTGGGGGCCGCAGCGCCCGCGACGTCGGCGGCAATCGACCCTACCGTCGCTATCGTCATGGGCGGCAGCGGAAACCCGATACCGAGTACGAAATTCGTAAACGGCGTGCTCAACTGGGCCACGCAAGGCGGTTTTTCCTGGAGCACTATGCAAGCGCTTCCCACCCCTGAGGGGCTATATCCGCTTACCGGTGTCAAGAGCCTGCCGCTCAATACCTCGGTGAGCCAGGGCATCGGGCTTCTCGATGGCGCGATCCAAGCGCAAATCGCCAGCGGAAATACTGTCCTCGTCCAGGGCTACTCGCAGAGCGCCATCATCGCCTCGTTCGAGATGCAAGAACCTCTTGGCCAGCGCGAACCCGCCGACGGGCAGCCAACTCTATTTCAACCTGCTGGGCGATCCCATGAACCCCAACGGCGGCCTCCTGGAGCGCTTCGTGGGTCTGGACCTCCCGACTCTGGGCATAAATTTCTACGGCGCGACGCCCGCGAACACGCCGTGGACGACCAACATTTACACGCTCGAATACGACGGCTTCGCCGACTTCCCCCGGTACCCGATCGATTTCCTGTCGGACCTCAACGCCGTTGCGGGCATCATCTACGTGCACCCCACCTATCCGAATCTCAATCCGCTGACGCTCCCGGCCGGCGACATCGTTAAATTGCCCGTGTCACCGGATTACACCGGGCCCCTCGCCAATACCAGCTACTACATGGTTCTCACACCGAACCTGCCACTCTTGGATCCGCTGCGCGCCATACCCCTCGTGGGTAACCCACTGGCAGATCTGCTCCAACCGGATCTGACGTACCTCGTCAACTGGGGCTACGGCGACCCGGCCTACGGCTATTCGACTGCGCCGGCGAATGTGCCGACGCCGTTCGGGCTGTTCCCGCCGCTCAGCGCGACCACTGCCCTACCCCGCGATCTGATGTTGGGTGTCCCGCAGGGAATCAGCGCTGCCGCGCGCGATGTCATCGCTGAGGGAACGTCGGCCCTGTCGCTGTCGGGCGGATCTCTGTCGGGCCTGTCCCTGTCGGGTATTACCCACTCGCTGTCGTCGATTTCGCTGCCGTCGCCCAGCACGCTGCTGTCCACGGCATCGATCGACAACTTTATCCTGTCGCTGCAGGCGGGCCAGTCCAATGTCGCCAACGCCATCAGCAACGCAGGCGCGGACGCCTACGCGGTGCTGCTTCCGACCGCAGACATCCTCAATGCCGCGGTAACCGCCATCCCGGCCTATGACGCCACCTTCTTCTTGAATGGGATTAGCCAAGCGGCCGGCGGTGATCCCGTCGGGCTCATCAATGCCATCGGCTATCCGATTGCCGCGGACACGGGGTTGCTCACGGTGCTGGGTGGTGTCGAGGGCCTGGTTCTCGTGGAGGGGGCCGCAAACGTTGTTAAGGACTTCACCGGCCTGATCCCGTAACGCTTCGTCTGCAGCCGAAATTGCTACGCGCGGGCCGGTTTGTCACTGCGCATCCAAAGCAATGCGACGCGCGTAAAACAATCCTGAAAAATGCCACGCACGCTCGGGCGATCGCTCTAAGCTAGCTGGGTGCCGGCTTCAGCCACGCCGGGTCATTGGCTTGGGCGGCGGCGTCGGTACCCCAATGGGAACTCTGTGTCGAGAAGGGATGCCACCGATGACGAGCATGCTTGTAGAACCGCAATTTGTGGCAGGTGCAGCCGCGGATGTGGCGAACATCGGTTCGCAGATCGGCGAGGCCAGGGCGGCCGCCGCGGGCTCGACAACCGGCCTGGTGGCCGCCGCCGAAGACGAGGTGTCAGCGGCCACTGCGGCCCTGTTCGGCGCGTACGGCCAGCAATACCAGGGCCTCCTCCAGCAGGCGGGCGCATTCCACGATCAGTTCGCCGCGGCGTTGGGCGCCGCCGGAAGCGCCTACGCGAATGCCGAAGCCGGGATCGCGGCCACGCTCGGGCTCAGCGGCGGGGCAGCGAGCCCGACAGTCGTGACAGCGGCGTCGGGAACGGACCCGGTCGTGGTGGCCAATTTGATCATGACCGGCAGCGGCACCTCGAACCCGTCAGTGACCTACATGAATGACGTTTTCAGCCGGTACTTGAACGGTACGTTCGGCGGCGGCGGGCCTTTCACCGGCCCCCTTCGAGCCGTGTCCACCAATGAGGGCTTGTATCCGGTTAGTGGTGTCAAGGACCTGACACTGGATGTTTCCGTGGCCCGCGGCGTCACCGAGCTGGACAACGCAATCAACCTGGCGATCACCCCCGGCTCCGGCAACGCCGTTTCCGTGTTCGGCTACTCGCAGAGCGCGATCATCGCTTCAGAGGAAATGCCGAAACTTCTGGCCGAAGGCTTTACCAATGGAACAGGTGGGACGACGAACCAGGTCTACTTCACCCTGGTCGGTGATGAGCTCAACCCCAACGGCGGCCTGCTTTCGCGTTTCCCCGGTCTGAACACTCCGAGTGTGGGTATCACATGGGGCGGAGCGACGCCGAGCAATGATTTCCCGACCACCATTTGGACGCTCGAATACGATGGCTTCGCCGACTTCCCGCAATATCCGATCGATATTTTCTCCGACCTCAACGCGGTCCTGGGTATCGCATTCGTGCACGGCACCTATCCAACTTTGACCAACGCGCAGCTTGCTGGGGCGATTCTCTTACCTGGGTCAGAAGCCCTCGGCACGCCCAACAGCCTGACGAACTACGAAATGATCCCCACCGCAAACCTGCCGCTGCTGGACCCGGTGCGGATCATCCCGCTCATCGGCAACCCGATCGCGGACCTGATCCAGCCCGATCTGAGGGCTCTCGTGAACTGGGGCTACGGCGACCCCAACTTTGGCTGGTCGACGAGCCCGGCCAATGTGCCCACCCCATTCGGGTTCCTGCCGCCGCTGAGCGATACCGCGGCGCTGGGGCCCCTCCTGGTCAGCGGTGCAGGGCAGGGAGTGAACGCCTTTATCAGCGACCTGTCCCACCTCGGATCGACATCGGGGGGCGGCGGCCTGTCCCTGCCAAGCCTGACGGGCCTGCTTTCGGGAATTGGGTCCGGTGGCTCCCCGGGCCCGCTTGCCCTGCCGTCCATTCAGTCGATCATCTCGGGCATCACGTCGGCGAACACCGAGATCGTCAGCACCTTCACCAACAGTCTCTCGAGCGCTTACGCGGTGCTGCTTCCGACGGCGGACATCGGGGCTGCCCTCGGAATCTCTGTTCCGTATTACGACGTCAACCTGTTCCTGGGCGGGATCGGGCAAGCGCTCAGTGGCGACCCGATTGGGCTCGTCAATGCGATCGGTAATCCCATCGCGGCTGACGTCGGGCTGGTCACGGTCGCGGGCGGCATCGAAGTCTTCGTCATCCAGAATGCGGCCACTACGATCTTGTTCGGCACGCCACATCCGGGCCTCGTATGATCGACATGTCCTGCGGCTGAAGGAAAGCCCAGACTTAAGGTTCGAGCACGACCTTGCCGAGCACACCGCCGTCGGCCAGGCTCTGCAATGCGGCCTGACCCTCCGACAGCGGATAGCGTTGCGGCGGGGGCGGTCTGAGCCCCAGGAAGACCAATTGCCCCAGCCCCCAAGAGAACAAGGCCGCCGAACCGGGGACCTTGTTGAGGTACTCGCCCCACGCCACACCTATCACGCTCACGTTGCGCAGCAGCAACCGGTTGACCTTGACGGTGGGGATGCCGCCCGCGGCGAAGCCGATCACCAGCAGCTTGCCGTCGATCGCCAGGACACGAATCGCGTCATCGAAGACCCGGCCACCGACGGGATCGACGACGATGTCCACGCCCCGACCGTGGGTGTACTCATGCACCCGCTCGGCCCAGCCGTCGGCCAACGGAACCACCAAGTCCGCTCCGAGCGCGGCGACATAGTCGGCCGCGGCCTCGCGGTGCACCACGCCTATCACTTTCTTTGCGCCCATTGCCTGGGCGACCTGGATCGCCGCCGTGCCCACCCCGCCGGCGGCACCGAGCACCAGCACCGTGTCGCCCGGCCGCATCGCGGCGCGACGGGCCAGGGCGAAATACATGGTGTTGTAGTTCACCAACAGCGAAACCGCTTCGGCATCATCGAGTTCCGCGGGGCTGCGGATCACGTTGGGCACCGGAACGGCCACTTGCTCGGCATAGCCGCCCAGGAATCCGAACGCCGAAACTCGGTCGCCCTCACGGAAACCCGACCCCGCCGGCGCCGAACGCACCACACCGGCGGCTTCCATGCCGGGAACGAACGGCGGGGGCAACTTGAGTTGGTACTCGCCCTTGCTCAGCAGCAGATCCGGAAAGCAAACCCCGGCGGCGCGGACGTCGATGACGACGTTGTTACCGCCGCCGTTGACATCGTCGATATCGGTGTACACCATGCCGCCCGGACCGGACAGCCTTTGTACCACACAGGCTTTCATGACTGTTACAGCGAGAAATCGGCCTTTTGCGCGGCGGAGAGGTCGGCGATCTCGCCCCAGTGCGCGGCAACGTCCTGGACCGACGGCGGCTGGTCGAAGTTGACGCCGTCGTTCTGGAACAGCGCGGCGCGCTGCACCTTTCCGCCACCGACAATGAAAACCGATGCGGTGTCGGAGCATTCCTCGGTGCACAGGTAGCCAACCACGGGCGCGACGAAATCCGGCGTGAGCTTCTCGAACACTTCGGGCGGCAGGATGTCCTCGGTCATCCTGGTCGCCGCGATCGGGGCGACCGCGTTGGCGTGGATGTTGTACTTGGCGCCCTCCCGCGCCAGCGTGTTGATCAGGCCGACCAGGCCGAGCTTGGCGGCACTGTAGTTGGACTGGCCGAAATTGCCGAACAGCCCACTGGTCGAGGTGGCAACGACCACCCGGCCGTAACTCTGCTCACGGAAATGCGGCCACGCGGCCCGGATGATGTTGTACCCGCCGTAGAGATGCACCTTCAGCACGGCGTCCCAGTTCTCGGACGTCATCTTGTGGAAGGTGCCGTCGCGCAGGATCCCGGCGTTGCTCACCACACCGTGCACGGCGCCGAACTCGTCGAGCGCGGTCTTGATGATGTTGGCCGCGCCGTCCTCGGTCGAGACGCTGTCGTAGTTGGCGGCCGCACGACCACCCGCGTCCTTGATCTCCTTGACCACCTCGTCAGCCATGTTGTGGCCGGCGCCCGTGCCGTCGCGGGCTCCGCCGAGGTCATTGACGATGACGCTGGCGCCCTCCCGGGCCAGGGTAAGGGCGTATTCACGGCCCAGCCCCCCACCGGCTCCGGTGACGACGATGACACGATCCTGCACTCCGGGCATCAGGTTCCTCTCTCCTACGGAAAATAGGGGTTATCGCGGTCGTGGGTCGGCGCCGGCACCGCCCGGGCCGCATTGTGGTCGCCCAGGCTAGAACAGCCTGCGAGCCAGCTTGAGGGCCCGCTCGGTGTAGGGCGGGTACAGCATTTTCGATAGGTCGGGCCGGGTCGGTTTGGTCAGCACCGACTTGCGGTGGCTGAACTCGTCGAAGCCCCACTTGCCGTGGTAGGCGCCCATGCCCGACGCGCCAACGCCACCGAACGGCAGCTTGGCCGTCGACACCTGGAACGCGAGGTGGTTGACCAGCATGCCGCCGGCCGGCACCTCCTTGATCACCCGCTCGCGGGTTTCGCGTGACTTGGTGAACAGGTAGGCCGACAACGGCTTGGGCCGCGCGTTGACGAAATCGATTGCCTCGTCCAGGGACTTGACGGTGACCACGGGCAGGAGCGGGCCGAAGATCTCGTTTTTCATCAACGGCCCTTCCGGATCGGGATCGAGGACAACCGTCGGTTGGATTCGCAGTGTTGACGCGTCACACTTGCCGCCGACGGTCACCTTGCCGTCGTTACCGGCGAGATAGCCGCTGATCCGGTCGAACTGCCGCTGGTTGACGATGCGCATTCCGCTGGGGTCATCTTCGGAACGCATCTTGGTGAGGGCGGCGCCGATCTTGTCGACGAGTTCGTCGCGGATCGTTGCGTCGGCCAGCACATAGTCGGGTGCCACGCACGTCTGGCCGCCGTTCATGATCTTGATCCAGGCGATCCGCTTGGCCGCGACATCCACGTCGGCGTCGGCCGCCACGATCACGGGGCTCTTGCCGCCGAGTTCGAGCGTGACCGGGGTCAGATGCGGTGCCGCGCCTTCGTAGACCTTGCGGCCGATCTCGGTGCCGCCGGTGAACATCACGCGATCCAGGCCCTGCGCGATCAGCTCCTGACTAACCATGCCGTCGCCCTCGACAACCGCGATCGCGTCGTTGTCGAGATAGCGAGGCACCAGTTCGGCTATCAAATGCGCGGACGCGGCGGCGACTTCGGAGGGCTTGAGCACAACGGCGTTTCCGGCGGCGATCGCCCCGACCGCCGGACCCAGCGTCAGGTAGAACGGGTAATTCCAGGCGCCGATGATCAGCACGGTGCCGTAGGGCTCGTACTCGATCCAGCCGCGACCGGGCAGCTGCGGGAGCTCGAGCAGCAGATACTTACGCTTGGCCCACTTGCGGACCTTCTTGGCCGCGTATTTCGCTTCGGCGGCTGTGGTCGCGACGTCGGCGATGAATGCCTCGGCCGCATTGCGGTCCAGGTCCTCCGCGAGCGCCTTGGCGATCGCGTCCTCGTTCTCTTCCATCAACTTTGCCAACTGCAGCAGCTGCTGCCTGCGCCACTCGATGTCGCGGGTGCGTCCGGTGGCGAAGGTCCGGCGAAGCCGGGCCACCGTCGCGGCGATATCAACGGGTGCAGCCCCGTGCCCGTTCGTGGATTCGGATGTCGAGGTCTTCGGTGCGACCGATTCGGTGGTCATCATTGTCCTTCCCGAGCAGAGTTGCCCGCTGCAAGTGCGGGCGGCCGCTCATCGGTGATAACCGCGATCCTAATCACCCGGTTGGCCGAGCAATAGGACGGCTCCGACCGGACGAAGACTCCAGCGTCCTAGTTCAACCGTTACTTGACGCAGGGGACGCTCTTCGCGGTCATCTGGCTGAGGTCAGTCGGGGCCGGAGTGCGAGCACCGGTGCCGGTGGCGGCCACCGCGGTCAGCTGCCCGGACGCCGACCCATCGGCGGTGGCGCCGGGGTGGGAGAGGGGGTGGGAGAGGTAGTCGCCCGCGGGGAACCGCGTTCCCACGGTCAGCCGGATGGTTCCGGGCGACACGGTGTCCCTCGCGGTGGCCGGCAGGTGCAGTTGATCGGCCAACACCCGTGCGCCGTCGTCGGCACCCGGGCCATATTCGATGATGCTGTCGTCGGCTGGGGCCGCCGCAGTGGTAGCGCTACCGCGGGTAAAACCACGGTCGACGAACACGTCCTCGATCGCCGCCGCCAGTCCATCGCGCGGCGTGGCGTTGACGACATCAAGAACCACGGGTCCAGACAGCGCGGGCGGTGGTTGAGCGGTCGACGGCACGGCATCCAGCGCGGCCGGTGTGTCCGAGAAGAAGCGCTCGTGAACGATCCGCCGGATGGTTCCAACGTCGACGAGGTTGACGTCGGACCCGTTCGGATCCTTGGAGAAACCGGAGATCGGCAGCGTGTAGAGAGACAGCGGTCTGTCGGTCAGTTGTGAAGCCCGCGCTGCGAAATCGACCAGATCCAACCCCGCGTCGACGGCCACATTGTCGCGGGCCACCTGTAGCAATTTGCGCAGTGCGTTCACGTTGGTGAGCACACCGCGACCCCGCGCAGCCTTAACCAGCGACACCAGGAACGCCTGCTGTCGCCGCGTCCGGTCAAAGTCGGTGAAGGAGCCGTCGTTTTCATCGCGTCGCTGCCGCACGAAGGCCATCGCCTGTGTGGCATCGATCCGCTGAACCCCTTGGTGGAAGTCCGCACCCGAATAGCTGTCCACCGTATCCGCGTTGAGGCACACCGTGATCGGCTCCACGACCTTCGCGATTTGGAAGAATGCGCCCAACGTGACCTCGACGAAATGATCGACCGAGATACCCAACAAATCGTTTACGGTGTCGATTTCGGCCTTGCGGCCGGCCTCGCGGGCAGTCTGCTCGCGAGCGGTCAGGTCGGTTGCACCCGCGTCGTCGGAATTACCGGCAGCCTGGGAATTCAACGACTGTTGATAGGCCAGCCCGTAAGCCTGCTTGATCTTGCCCTTGCACACCGATCCCGGACAGCCCGACAAATCCACATAGTCGTCGCGGGGAATCGACACCGCGGCAATCGGCCCGTCACCACCCGAAATGTGCACGACTATCAAAACATTCGCGTTGTAGCCGCCTGAGGTTTCATCGCCGGCGTGCAGCGCCTCATACATTTCCTGCGGCAGCGGCCGGCCATTCTGATCCAACCGACTGTCCAAGCCCATCAGCAGAATGTTCTGGTCGACGCCGGGCGGGGTCGGCGCATTCGGAAGCACGTGGGAAACGATGATCTTGCCCAGCGCCGTGTGATAGCCCGTCCACCCGATGCCGGTGATGGCCATCACGAAAGCCGAAGCCAGGCTGGCGATCAGCCGCCCTTTGAGCAGCACGAAGCCGCCCGATTTACCAGATCCGCTGCTGCTCATAGCGACTCACCATTGTTCCCGAACGACCGGCGAATTCGCGGTAACCGCGACCGCGAGCCACGGGCAAATGCAGAGCTACCGCGGGCCGGATGCGGCCGCGAGGCCAAACGTCGTCAGGGTTTGGTCGCCGTCACAAAGCGGTTGATGAACGGCCGTTCGTCGGATTGCAGCGCGCGGCCCAATCGCAGGGCCTCCTCGCGCGCATTCACCGTGCGAGAGGTCCAGCCGTGCGCGGCGAACCAGTCGGCGCAGTCGGGGCGGCCCTCGTCGTCAAACCAGAGGTCGAACGGGTTGAAGGAGGTGTCTTGGCCGCGCGCTTGGCGTTTGGCCCGCAGCTCCTGCCACTTTTCCTCGGCCTCGCGACGCTTTTCTTCGTCGACCCCGAAGATTTCGACCGCCACCCGGCTGCCCGATCCGCTCAGCGTGTCGATCGAGGCGAACATGGCCTCCTGCGCGGCCCCCGGCAGGAACGGCAGCAGCCCTTCGGCCAGCCACGCCGTCGGCTCTGCGGCGTCGAACCCGGCGTCACGCAGCGCCCGGGGCCAATCGTGGCGCAGGTCCACCGGCACGGGTCGGCGGTCGGCGACCGGATTGGCGCCGTGACCGGCAAGCGTCTCGGCCTTGTACTCCAGCACCTTGGGCAGATCGAGCTCGTAGACGACGGCGCCGTCCGGCCAGTCCAGCCGGTAGGCGCGCGAATCGAGGCCGGCGGCGAGAATCACCACCTGCCGGATACCGGCCGCGACGGCCTCGGCGAAGTACGCGTCAAAGAAATGCGTGCGGACCGCCTGGTAATTGATCATGTGTTGGGAGTTGACGGTGAAATCCGGGTCATCGTCGTCGTCCCCGGTCCACCAGGCGTGCACCTGCTCCCGAACCCCCTCGAGCTCGGGAGTAGACACCAGCAGCTCGGCGAACCGGTCCCGGATGAGCGGATCGGCGCTGGCCGTCTCGGCGGCGCGGGCCAGCGCGACCATCACCGCGGTCGCCCCCACACTGGTGGCGATGTCCCACGAGTCATCGTGGGTGCGGGCCACTACAAGCGCTCCGCGATCACGAAGTCGGAGAAGGCGTCCTTGTCGTCGGCCAACGGGACATTCTCAATCCAGCGGCCCAGCCGGCGCATCTCGTCGGTCGAAGGCTGTGCGTGGGCGCGCCAGCCGTGGTTGTTGAGCCACTCCGTGACGTCCGCGCGGTGCTCGTCGCGGTACATCAGCTCCCCGACGTCGACGGTCTCTTCCATGCCGAGTTCGTCGGCGACCTTCCTGAACCGTTCGCGCATCTGCTGTCGCCGCTCGTCGGCGTGTGCGGGTGCCGTTTCGGCGGAAACCCGGCTTCCGGCCGGGCTCAGCTCGCCGATCAGGGTGAACAGCCGGTCCTGGGCCTCGGCGGGCAGGTACATCAGCAGGCCCTCGGCCAGCCACGCGGTGCGCGCCGCAGGGTCAAAGCCGGCGGCACGCAGCGCGGCCGGCCAGTCCTGCCGCAAGTCGATGGCAACAGCGCGGCGATCGGCCGACGCCGTCACGCCGTTTTCGGCCAACGTCGTGGATTTGTACTCCAGCACCTGGGGCTGGTCGATCTCGTACACCGTGGTGCCGGCCGGCCACTCCAGGCGATACGCCCGGGAATCCAGCCCCGACGCCAGAATCACCACCTGCCGGATTCCGCTGGCGACGGCATCGCGGAAGTAGGTGTCGAAGAAGTGGGTCCGCACCGCTTGGTAGCCGCGCATGTGCTCGAGCTGTGCCGCGGATTCGGCGTCGAGGGCTTCCACCTTGGCCGCGACGTCGGGGTCGAGCATGGCCTCCCACAAGACGCCGGCGCCGGCGCTGGTGACGAGGAGTTTGGCGTACGGGTCGCGGATCAGCGCATCCGGCCGCTCGGTTTCGACGGCCCGGGCGGCGGCCACCATGACCGCGGTGCTGCCGACGCTGGTCTTGATGTCCCAGGTGTCGTCGTGGGTGCGCAGTGAACTCATCGCGTTGTGCTCCTTAGAGTCAATCCTTGAAGGGAAGTCAGTCGGTAGGTCCGCCGAGACGCGCTCGCAGCAGCGTGCTGCGGACGGCCTCGTCGTCCAGGTCGTCGGGAACCGGGCGGCCCAATCGGACCATCTCGTCGCGGTTGTTCACGGCGTTCACGTGCCAGCCGTGCTCGGTCAGCCACTGGACCGCGTCCGTGCGATCGGGCTCGTGGTAGGTCAGCGCCTGGACGTTGACGTCCAAACCCAGTCGCTCCCGCATGCGCAGCCAGCGCTGCGAGTTGCTGCGCGAATTCATGCCGAACGCCTCGATGGCGACCTGGCTGCCCGGCGCGCTGAGCGCGGTGAACATCTCGAACAGCCGGTCCTGGGCGTCGCTCGGCAGGTACGGCAGCAAGCCTTCGGCAAGCCATGCCGTGGGTTGGGTGCGGTCGAAGCCGGCGGCCGCCAGAGCTGCGGGCCAGTCATCACGCAGGTCCACCGGGACCGGGCGCCGCCGAGCGGTCGGAACGGCGCCATGCGATTCGAAGATGCCGGTCTTGTATCCCAGCACCTTCGGCTGGTCGATCTCATAGACGGCCGTGCCCGCCGGCCAATTCAACCGGTAGGCCCGCGAGTCGAGTCCGGCGGCCAATATCACGACCTGCCGAATCCCGGCACCGACGGCGTTCTCGAAGTACTCGTCGAAGAAGTGCGTACGCACCGCCTGGTAGTCGATGCCAAGTCGATGCGCGCGTTGCCCGTGCGGATCGTCGTCGAGCCAGGCGAGTTCGGGGTCGGCCAGCCGGGCCCACGCGGGGCCGGCCGACGACACCAAGGTCCGGGCGAAATCGTCGCGGATCAGCGGGTCGGGTCCGGCCGTTTCCACCGCACGCGCCGCGGCGACGCCCAACGCGGTGGCGCCGACGAGTTCGGTGATGGCCCAGCTGTCGCCGGCGGTCCGTAATGAAGGCGGTAACGAGGCATCCAGGTCAGTCATGTCGTGACCATGGTACCGAATAAGTTAGTTAGCCTATGCGCTTTGTGCCCAACTTCACTGCGCGCAGATCGGGCCCACGCCGCCGGCTAGGCCCCGGGCCTCCAGAGCGCACCTTCAAGGAGCTGCCGCAGCACGTCGGAAACCGCCAACATCTCTTCGTAGCTCCGGACGTAGCCGGCATAGAAACCCACGCCGCAGAGCACAACTAACAGGGTCTCGACCAATGCGGAAGCATCGATATCGGCGGCGATCTCGCCGCGCCGGGTCGCGTCGTCGACGACCCGCGTCAGAAATTCGCGGCTAATTCGCACCGCATCGTTATCGGTTGCGCTCAGTTCCGGATGCCGCTGCGATTCCAGCACATTGGTAACCAAAAACGCCGACGCGGAAGGATTTTCGGAATTCGTGCGTAACGCCGCGGAGATGAACGCGGCCAACCGTCCCATCGGGGTGGTCTCGCGCTCGGCGCGTTGGATGCTGGCCGTGACGACAAGTCCGTTGGTTTGGCGTGCCACTTCCCGATACAGCACCCGCTTGCTGGAGAAGTAGTGGTTGATGGCCGGCCTGGTCAGGTCGGCGCGGACGGCGATCGCCTGGAAAGTCGCCCCGTCGTAACCACGCTCGCTGAACACCTGGCGCGCCGCCTGCAAGATGCGCTTGCGCGTATCGTCTGCCTTCGCCGCGGGCGGACGGCCCGGTCGGCGGCTTGCCGTTTGCGGCATTGTTAAAGTGTGCCACCGCCGTGATGATGTGGCATTAACGCGTTCGGCGGAATATTGCCAAATTTTCCACGCTGGTAGTCCTCCAATGCCTCGACCAATTCGGCGCGCGTGTTCATCACAAAAGGTCCGTAGTGGAATACCGGCTCGCGAATGGGCTGTCCGCCCAGCAGCAGCACGTCAATTGCCGTCGTGCGCGACGAGTCTTGAGTTTGCCGGGCACCCACGGTGATCCGATCGCCGGGTCCAAGCACGGCCAACTGACCTTGCCGAATCGGGTGACGCACCGGACCGACATATCCGCTTCCGGACAACACGTACAGCAGTGCGTTGAAATCGCGCCGCCACGGAATGTTGAGCCGGGCGCCGTTTTCGATCGTCGCGTGTGCCAGCGTTATCGGTGTGTGGGTGACCCCCGGTCCACGGTGGCCGTCGATCTCACCGGCGATGATGCGGACCAGCGCTCCCCCATCGTCCGACGCGAGCAACTTGGCGTCTTCGCCTTCGATGGCCTGATACCGCGGCGGGGCGAATTTGTCCTTCTTCGGCAGGTTCACCCACAACTGGATGCCGTGGAACAGGCCACCGCTTTCGACCAGTTCCGCGGGCGGGGTCTCGATGTGCAGGATGCCCGAGCCGGCCGTCATCCACTGGGTGGCGCCGTCGGAGATCAGGCCGCCGCCGCCGTGCGAATCCTGGTGCGCGAACTTGCCGTCGATCAGGTAGGTGACGGTTTCGAAGCCACGATGCGGGTGCCAATCGGTGCCTCTGGGCTCGCCCGGCTGGTACTCCACCTCACCCATCTGGTCCATATGCACAAACGGATCCAGATCGGCGGTGCTCACCCCGGCGAACGCGCGGACCACCGGGAAACCCTCGCCCTCGTAGCCCCGCGGGCCGGTGGTGATCGATCGGACGGGCCGTTCGGTGTCGGCGGGGCCGGCGGGGCTGACCCGCGGCAACGTAAACGTGTCTGCCGTAACAGCAGGCATTTTTTCCTCCTAATTGAGTGCTACTCATATAACCGGACCGCAGTCCAGTTATTCCCGGGTGGCATAGGATGACTTGCCGTGAGCGAGGGCACGGAGGACGAACCCCAGCCCGCGGTGGCCCCGCCCGCCGCCGCCGGCGGACGCTTCGGGGCATCCATCAGGAAATCGGGCTACCTGCAAAAGTGGTTGTTGCTGGGCACCACGATCGGTGTCATCTCCGGCCTCGGAGCGGTCGTCTTCTATTTCGCGCTGAAGTACACCGCGGAGTTTCTACTGGGCTACCTGGCGGGCTACCACGTCCCGACGCCCATCGGGGAGGGCGGCAGCCACGGGTCCGCCGGCTTCCAACGTCCGTGGGCCATTCCGTTGGTGACGACGGCCGGCGCGCTGCTGTCGGCCTTGATCGTGGCGAAGCTGGCCCCGGAGGCCACCGGTCACGGCACGGACGAAGCCATCGATGCGGTGCACGGCGATCCCCGCGCCATCCGCTTCCGGGCGGTGCTGGTGAAGATGGTGGCCAGCGCGCTCACGATCGGGTCGGGCGGTTCGGCCGGACGCGAAGGCCCGACGGCGCAAATCTCGGCCGGCTTCTCCTCGTTGCTCACCCGGCGGCTGAACCTGTCCGACGAGGACGGCCGGACCGCGGTGGCGCTGGGTATCGGGGCCGGCATCGGGGCGATCTTCGCCGCGCCCCTGGGCGGGGCGGTGCTTGCCGCATCGCTTCCCTACCGCGACGATTTCGAATACCGCTACCTGCTGCCCGGTTTCATCACCTCCGGCACGGCGTACGCGGTGCTCGGGGCCTTCCTGGGCTTCGATCCGTTGTTCGGCTACATCGACGCCGAGTATCGCTTCGAGAGGGCCTGGCCGCTGCTGTGGTTCGTGGTGATCGGTCTGGTCGCGGCGGCGATCGGCTATCTGTATGCCCGGACGTTCCACGCCACGGTGCGGCTCACCCGCCGGCTGCCCGGCGGACCGGTGCTCAAGCCGGCGTTGGGCGGGCTCCTCGTCGGCCTGTTGGGATTGCTGATCCCGCAGATCCTGAGCAGCGGCTACGGCTGGGCGCAGCTGGCGGCCGATCGCCACTCGCTGCTGGCGATCCCGTTGTGGATCGTCGTCGTGCTGCCGATCGCCAAGATCGTCGCGACGTCGCTGTCCATCGGCACCGGTGGATCGGGCGGGCTGTTCGGCCCGGGAATAGTCATCGGCGCCTTCGTGGGGGCCGCCGTCTGGCGGCTGGGCGAGCTGTCCGGCCTGCCCGGGGTGCCCGACGGACCGGGAATCTTCGTCGTGGTGGGGATGATGGCGTGCTTCGGCAGTGTCGCGCGCGCGCCGTTGGCGATCATGATCATGGTCGCGGAGATGACGGGTTCCTTCTCGGTGGTGCCCGGAGCGATCCTCGCCGTCGGGATCGCAGCGTTGGTGATGTCGCGCACCAACGTCACTATCTACGAGGCACAGCGGTTGGACCGTAAATCCGCCGACGCCGAACGCGATCGTCAAAGCTGACTGATCTGCTGCACCGGTAGCCGCGCCCCGCGCCGTGGTTCGTATGCCAGTCCGCTGGCTTCGAGCAACCGAACCACCCGGTGGCGGTGCGGTCGCATCGGCTCGAGCACCTCGAGCATCTCCGCATCGTCGACCGGGCGGCCCAGCAGCGTCCAGCCGATCATCTTCGGGATGTGGTAGTCGCCCACCGATACCGCGTCGGCGTCACCGAACGCCCGTTGCTCGGTCTCGGCGGCGGTCCACTCGCCCACTCCGGGCAACGACGTCAACGCCTCGCGGACCTGCGCGGCCGGCCGCGACACCAGCCGTTCCAGCGAAGCCGCCCGACTCGCGCAACCCACCACCGTCTGCGCCCGTCGCGGATCGACATTGGCGCGATGAAACTCCCACGACGGGATGTTCCGCCAGACGTCGGCCGACGGCGGCACCCGCATGCCGGCCGGCGCCGGTCCCGGGGGCGGCGTTCCATACTTCGACACCAGCAGACGCCACGACCGAAACGCGTCGGCGCCGGGCACCCGCTGCTCGATGACCGCCGGGATCAGGGCTTCCAGCACCAATCCGGTGCGACCCAGGCGCAGGTGCGGAACCCGTCGGTGCGCGGCGGCAACCGTCGGGTCCCGCGGCACGAAATCCGAGGCGTCGTCATCGGCGCCCAACAGCGCGGGCACCAGCTCGACGAACTCCTGCGCGCCGGTACCCCACGCCACACAATGGGCAGCGTTGGGGGCCGCGCGAGTGATCCGCGCCGCGACGGGTCCGCTGGGCAGCAGGCTGGTCCGCCAGATGGTGCCGTCACCCGGGACCCGAAAGCACGGATCCCGCGGACCCCGGCGCAGTGGTGCCAAAGTGTGCCCGAAGCTGGCCGCCCCGGGAAACGTGACAGTGCGCGCGCTCTTCACCAAGTAACTCCAGCTAAGCCGCCAGTTCGCTCATTGACCACGAACCGTTCCCAAGACAATATGTCGATGTGACGACGCCGTTCGACGACCCGCAGGCAGAGCTGGCGTGGATGTTTCTGCAGAGCCTGTGCGACGGCGCGGAACTTGACGAAGGCCTGGCGCTGATCAGCGACGATTTCACCTACTGGAGCATCATCACCCGCACGTCGTTCGACAAGGAAACGCTGCGCGGTGCGATCGAGAAACGCAAACAGTTCCTCCCGGACGTCAACATCGAGCTGATCCGCTGCATCAACGAGGGCGACACGGTGGTGGTCGAAGGGCACGTCGACGCCACCGCCGCCGACGGCGCCCGATACGACAGCCCGTTCGTTTGCATCTTCGATACCCGTGACGGCCTGATCGTGTCGATGCGCGAATACAGCGACACCCGGATGGCGGCCGCTGTATTTCCCCAGTTGAGTTAGTCGGGTTCGACGCTGATTTCGGCCTTGTTGGGGTAGAAGGCGACGTGCCCGGCGATCGCCGCGACGGCCGGATAGGGCTGCTCGTACGTCCAGATCACATCGTCGACGGTGTCGCCGGCTGAGGTGGTCAGGCTGTAGTAGCTGGCGTCACCTTTGAACGGGCAGTAGGTGCTGGTTTCGGTCCGGGACAGCCGGTCCTGAACCACGTCGGCTATCGGAATGTATTGCACCACAGGCAAAGTCGCCTCACGCAACTCCAAGGCCGCGGTGGTGTCGGCGACCAGCTCGCCGTTGACGCGAACCTGTACGCGTCCCTTTGTCGGCTCGATGGTGATCGGGTGACCGGCGCTGGGTTCTTTGATTTCCGGATGGGTCATGGTTAATACCTCCTCAGACGCGAACGACAGGTGCAACACCGGCCGCTGCTCAACACTTCCCGGTCAGGGTGCCCCGGTCCACGTGGCCGAGCCTATTCGGTCTGGGCGGCCTCGGCGTTCTTGCCGGGCTTGCGCATCGCGGCCCAGAATCGGGCGGCCTCCCGGATCGATTCCTCGACCGGGCGCGGTTGCCAGCCCAGCTCGCGGACCGCCTTGCTGTGGTCGACATCGGCTTCGGCGCGCATCATCCGTACCGACTTGAGGCTGAGTTCGGCGTCTTTCCCGGTAAGGCGGGCTTTCAGGCTGCCCAGCGCGCCCAGCGCGTAGAGCGCGGGCACCGAGATCGATCGTGGTGGCGGTGGCACACCCGCCTCGTCGGCCGCGATCCGCACGACCTCGCTCAGCGCGATCATCCGTTCGGAGATGAGGTACCGCTCGCCGATGCGCCCGCGCTCGGCGGCGAGAATCATGGCCCGGGCGGCATCGTCGACTCCGACGACTTCCAATTGGATGCCGTCCATCACGAACGGCAGCTTGCCGAAGACCGCCCCCGCGATGAAAGCGCCGTGCGGGGTACGGCCCCAATCGCCGCTGCCGTAAGTCGTCGAGACGCACATTGCGACTGCGGGCAACCCGGCATCGGCCACGTACCGCATCACCAAGTCTTCGGCCTGAACCCGGGATTGGACATAGGGGGTCAACCCGCGGGAGCCGATGATGTCTTCTTCGGTCGCCACGTGCCCGCGTCGCCGGCCCACCGTCGCGTAGGTGCTGGTGAAGACGAACCTGCGCAGGCCGGATTCTGCGACGGCCGCATCGAGAACGTTGCGCAGGCCCTCGACGTTGGTGCGGAACAGGGGCGCCGGGTCGCGCAACCACGCGCGAGTGTCGACGACGCAGTAGTACACGTCGTCGACACCGTCCAACGCCGCACGCAACGTGGCGGTGTCGAAGACGTCGCCGTGAAATCGCGTGAGCGCCAGGTCGTCGATCGCGCGGGTATTGGCGGCCGGGCGCACCATCGCCCGCACTTCCGCGCCGTCGGCGACGAGCCGGCGCGTCACGTGGGAACCCAGAAAACCGTTGGCGCCGATGACCAGCTTGGGTTTCGCGCTCAACGTCGCTCTTCTTTCACTGATGCCCACCACCACCGTTCTCTTGCATCCAACGCGCCGCGTCCTCGTCGAGCGTGCCCAGCGCCTGCGCCTTGCGGCACCACTTGAGCCCCGCCCGCAGGAAGCGCAGCGGGTTGTAGATGTCTTCCTGGCGGCACCAAAGACCATCGCCGGCGTAGGTGACGATGGAAATGTTCGTCGCGCTGATGACCGTCCCGTCGCCGGGATCGGTCATCGGGTTGTCCAGTTCGCAGATGATCCGCCCGGTGGACTCGTCGATGACCGACCACAACGACGGGAACGCGACCATGTGGCTACCCGGGAAGGTCGTCATGGTGCGCTGAATCCAGGCGCGCACTTCGTCGCGGCCGCGCATGGTGCCCGCCGCGTGCTCGACGTACTCGACGTCCGGCGTGTAGTGGGTCACCCAGGCCGCCCAGTCTCGTGTTTCGGCCGCCCGGGCGACCGTCTGCTCGAACTTTTCGAAGGCGCCGGCCAGTTCGCTGCGGGAGAACTCTCGCGTGGTCACGCGAGCTCCTTCGCGCCGTTGCACATCATCGCCGGAGTGTAGCCTGGGCAACGTCGTCGGTTCCCAAGGAGGACAAGCAATGACAAACCAAAAAGCGATACTCGCCGGCGGCTGTTTTTGGGGAATGCAGGACCTGATCCGCAAGCAACCCGGAGTGGTTTCGACCAGGGTGGGTTACAGCGGCGGCGATACCCCCAACGCGACCTACCGCAACCACGGCACGCACGCCGAGGCCGTCGAAATCGTCTACGACCCAACGGCTACCGATTACCGCACGCTGCTGGAGTTCTTCTTCCAGATCCACGATCCGACAACCAAGAACCGCCAGGGCAACGACATGGGAACCAGCTATCGGTCGGCTATCTTCTACCTCGACGACGAGCAGAAGCGAATCGCGCTGGACACCATCGCCGATGTCGAGGCCTCGGGTCTATGGCCCGGCAAGGTGGTGACCGAGGTGAGCCCGGCCGGTGAGTTCTGGGAGGCCGAGCCCGAGCATCAGGACTACCTGCAGCACTACCCCAACGGGTACACCTGCCACTACGTGCGCCCCGGCTGGAAGTTGCCGCGCCGGGCCAGCGCCGAACGATAACCGGTTAGGTCATCAGCGGCCGCGGGCACGGAGCTGGTAGAGGCCGCGGGTGCTGGCGACTGTTTGACCGTCGGCGTCGGCGACGATCGCCTCGAGCGTGAAGTCGGCCTTGCCTTGCTGGGCTACTTCGGCCTCGACACGCGTAATCGTCTCCTCATCCAGCTCGGCCTCGGCGCGGAGTTCCGAGCGTGCCATGCTGACGAAGTTGATGTCGACGTTCTTTACCAGCGGGAAGTACTTCTCAGCGTCGAAGGTGCTCAATGCGATGATGCCGCCGAGGATTTCGGCCAGGGTGAATTGCACTCCGGCGTAGATGACGCCGAAGTGGTTTCCATTGCCCTCGACGGGCACCGTCGCCGCGGCGTAGCCACGACGCGCCTCGACCACACGGACGCCCATTTTGTGCGCAATCGGGATAGCGAATTCCAAAGTGCCGTTCATCGATTCGGCTTGTCGGCCTGCGTCATCGGTCATCCCCTCATCGTAAGGGAGACGTTTCAAGTCAACCCTGGCGCCGACGCACCACGATGCGTCCGCCGTCCTTGGGGGTGTAGGCGACGCCTCGGCCGTGCCATCGCTCCCCCGGGGCGGTCGTGGTCTCAATGGTGAAGTGGCGCAGCACCGTTCGAAGCACCACGTCCATCTCCATGTTGGCGAACGCGGCGCCTACACACCGTCGCGTGCCGCCGCCGAACGGGATCCACGCGAAGGTCGACGGCTTGCTTCCGATGTACCGCTGCGGGTCGAAGCGCTCCGGGTCGGGGAAGACGTCGGGGTTTTCGTGTATCTGCGAGATGCTGACGAGGATCGAATCCCCGCGGGGAATGACCCACTCACCGAGTTGGAACGTCGGCGGGTAGACGCGGCGGGCGGCGAAATCGATGACCGTCCTGGCCCGCTGGACCTCCAGGATCGTCGCCTGGCGCAGCTCGTCGCCGCCGTTGTCGGCCTCCTCGACCAGGGCCGCCAGCACATCGGGGTGCCGGGTCAACCGCTCGAACGCCCAACCCAGCGTGGACGCCGTGGTTTCGTGCCCGGCGGCCAACAAGGTGAGTAGCTCGTCACCAATGTCGTTGCGCGACATAGCCGAGCCATCTTCGTACGTGCTGCGCAGCATCAGCGCCAGCACATCGGTTCGATCGGCGAAGTTCGGATCCGCCCGCTCGGCGGTGATCAGCCTGTCGATGACGAGGTCATACTGACGGCGCCATTCGGCCAGCCGGCCCCACGGACCGTAGCGACTATACGTACGTTCGGGTTTGGGCATCGCCGCCAATCGCGAGCCCAGGGTGACCCACGGCGGGATGAGCCGGCGAAGCTCGTCGAGTTCGGCGCCGTCGGCCCCGAAGACCGCGCGCAGGATGGCGTTGAGCGTGATGTGCATCATCGACGGCAGCGTTGCGAAGGGCCGGCCTTCCGGCCACTTGGCGGTCTCGCGCAGAGTCTCCTCTTCGATGATGGCCTCGTAGTTCTTCATGCTCTTGCCATGGAACGGCGGCGCCAACAACCGCCGGCGCCGGCGGTGGTCGTCCCGGTCGAGCGCGAACACCGAGCCGGAACCGAATAAACGGCTCAGGTTGGGCTGGATGTTGCCCAGCTCCTCCGGGCTGGTGGTGAAGATTCGCTTGGCCAGCCGCGGGTCACCGACCACCACGACGCGCCCGTAGATCGGGAGGTGCAGCGTGACGACGTTGCCGTAGCGACGCGCCAGCCGTTTCATCATCCCCCGACGTGATATCGCAAACCCCAAGCCCTGGAATAACTTCGGGATTCGGGTCGCCGGGGGCATCCTGACTGCGAGGGGCGCAGGTGCGGCGGTGACTGCTTCGCTCATGGCGGTGATGTCTCCCAATATCTGCCCCGGATCGGGGTTGGTACGACGGTGTACCACAGACCTTTCCCGGTACGGTACTCTGTAGTACCAAACCTGACAAGGGGCCGTGCGCACCGAAAAGGGGGGACCGACCGTGACATCAGCGGTGACAGCGGCGGCGCAGGACGCGGTTCCCGGCGACCCGCCGGCTGAGGCGGATCCTTTTCGGCTTCGGCTGCTCGACGGCCTCGCCACGTCGATCGATGAGCGCGGCTACCGCACCAGCACGGTCGCCGACGTGGTCCGCCACGCCCGCACGTCCAAGCGCACCTTCTACGACCGGTTCGACAGCAAGGAACAGTGCTTCCTGGAGCTGTTGCGGGCCGACGTCGAGCAAGCTCGGCGAGAGCATCTCCGCAGCGGTCGACCCCGAAGCCGACTGGCATCAACAGATTCGTCACGCCGTCGAGGCGTACGTCGGACACATCGAGTCCCGCCCGGCCCTCACCCTGAGCTGGATCCGTGAGCTCCCGTCGCTTGGTGCCGTCGCGCGCCCCTCGCAGCGCCGCGGGTTACACCTGTTGTCCACGTTGCTGATTGGGCTCAGCGCCAGCCCGGGGTTCCGGCGCGCCGACCTGCCGCCGTTGACCGCGCCGCTGGCCGTGATCCTGCTGGGTGGTCTGCGTGAACTGACCGCGCTGGCCGTCGAAGACGGCAGACCGGTCCGAGAAATCGTCGAACCGGCCGTGGACGCATCCGTAGCCCTGCTCGGCCCCCGAGGCTAGGGTCGATTGCCGCTCGCCGCATAACTCGGACCGGTCGGCTCTCGAGCCTGCGCTGATGGCGCCGAGCCTGCGCGCAGAGTGTGTCTCAGCGATTTTGGTAGCACTGGACGCAGTCTCGATCTATCGCTGCTGCGTAGCCCTGAGAGACACCTCTTACTCTGCGGAGGACACGGCGTCGAGTAACACTGAAAAGCGCTGCCGCGGTTTAATTTTCGGCGCGGAGGAAGGCCCGGATCCGGTCGAGCACCAGCTCGGGTCGCTGCTCGACGATCCAGTGGCCAACGCCGTCGACAAGCTCGACCTGGAAATCGCTGATGCGATCGCCGTACGCGTTGAGCAGGTCGGGGGTGAGCACGGGATCTTTCGTGCCACTCAGCCAGCGGACGGGCACATCGACGCGGGCGTCGTCGTACTCGCCGCGCAGCCAGCCCAGCAGCTCCCTGGTCTGAAAAGTGCGATACCACCGTGAACCGGCCACCGCGTGCCCGGGCTGGCGCATGCAGTCGACGTAGAAGCGGATGTCGTCCTCGGCTATCACATAACCGCCGCCGACCCACGACGCCAGCAACCGGTAGAACCGGGCTTTGGGATCGGCGATCAGCCGCGGGCCGATCACCGGCAGCAATATCGGGATTTGGTACCAGAACCGCCAGATGTTGCGGAGCAACGTGAGGTCGCGCTGCACGTAGGGCGCCGCGGTGTTCAGACCCAAAAACCCGGTGACCTTTTCCGGATGGCGCAGCATCATGATGAACGCGACCGGCCCGCCCCAGTCGTGGGCGACGAGTTTGACGGTCGCGACGCCCAGGTGATCCAGGACGGCGGCCAGATCGTCGGCCATGTCGTTCTTGAGGTAGCGGGACCGGGGCGCCGAGCTCCAGCCCGCGCCACGCAGGTCGGGGCACAACACCCGATAGCCGTCCGCGGCCAGCGGGGCGATCATGTCGTGCCACTCCCACCAGTTCTGCGGGAAGCCGTGTACCAGCATCACCGCCGGCCCATCGGCCGGGCCCGCGTCCGCGACGTGGATCGTGACACCTTGGACGTCTGCGCCTAGTTCCACGTACCTGTGTTCGACGCCGTCGAGGGCGGGCATGGTCACCATGGGTTGAGAAGGTACTCGATGACCGGTCTACGCAAGGAACCGCTCGACATACGGTGCGAAGCGCGCCCGCAGGCCGTCCTCGGTCAGCCCGAACATCTCGTATGACGTTTCGACGTTTCCGAGTCGGCCGCGCTGGTGACCCGCCAGGTAGCCGGCGATCGCCGCACGTACTTCCTCGGTGAAGGGTTCGCCGGCCAGCGCGTACACCTTTTCGGCAACGCCGACGTCGTTGGCCATGAAGTCGTCGAAACGGACGTCGACCGAGCGTTCCGGACCGATGGTGTGGCGGTCGCGGATGAGTGCGGTGAGCATCTGATCGAGGCGGTCGATCCACGACGCCGCGATCTGTTCGACCGGCACCGACGAGCGGTGCATGCGGGCGGAGTAGGTGATCATCGCGACCATCGACAGCACCACCGGCACCGGATCGCGGTGGGTGAACACGACCACGCCGTCCGGGAAAACCCGATCCAACACCGGCACCTGCTCGAGATGCTGGGGCGACTTGAGCAGCCAGCGCCGCCCGCCGCGCAGATATTGCATCGCTTTGAGTTGCCTGGCGAGGTATTCGTAGTGGGGCGTCTGGTCGTGGGCCTGGTAGTAGTCACGCCAGCGGGGCACATCGGCGAGTGTCTCGAAGTACATCGTCGAAAAGTCGTTGGCGAGCAATTGGATTTCTTCGTGGACGTGTTCGGTGGTCATCTCGTGCATCAGTGGGAAATACGGCATCACGGTGTTGATCACGCCGACCGCGACATCCATCCGCGTCCGCCGCGGATCCGGCTCGACGCCGGCCTCCGCCGGCAGCGGAAACGGCTCGACACTTTCCCAATACTGCGTGGTGCGGAAGGTGGGCGGCGCCGCCAGCAGGTTGTGCAGGTGGGTGGTCCCGGTGCGGGGCAGGCCGGCAATCACGACCGGTGGTTGCAGCGCAATGTCGTCAATCTCGGGATGCCGGCGCAGCAGATCGGTGAACAGGAGCCGATTCTTGAGCAGCTGCAGCAGCAGCGTGTAGAAATTCACCACTCCGGCCGCATGCAGCCCGTCGACGTCGCGCAGCGCGCCGAGGTAGACATCGAGTCGTTCTCGATAGTCTCCCGCGCCGAAATCGTGCAGGCCGGTGTCGGCGCTGGCCCTGGCGTGCAGCGCGTCGGCATCCAACGGGCAGTCGGGCGCCATCGTGGCCATCAGGTCGAGGATCTGCTGGGCCTCGGCACTGAATCGGGGCCGGGTGAGGTCGTCAAGGCGGATTTGCGTCACGGCGACTTATGTTACTCTGAGTTACGTAATGGTAGTTGATTTTGGCCGACCCCGTGACCCACGAATCGACGGCGCGGTGCTTCGTGCGACGGTCGAGCTTCTCGCCGAAACCGGCTACCCCGGGCTCCTGGTCTCTGCCATCGCCGAGCGGGCCGGCACCAGCAAGCCCGCGATCTACCGGCGCTGGCCGAGCAAGGCGCACCTGGTGCACGAGGCGGTGTTCCCCATCGGCGCCGCGACCGAAATTCCCGACACCGGCTCGCCGCCCGAGGATCTGCGCGAGATGGTGCGCCGCGCAATGACTTTCCTGACGACACCGGCCGCCAGGGCCGCTTTCCCGGGACTGGTCGGAGAGATGGCGGCAGACCCGACACTGCATTCGGCGCTCCTGGAACGGTTCGCCGGCATCTTCGCCGGCGGCATCGCCGAGTGGCTCAAAGCCTCCGCCGCCTCGGGTGCGATCCGTGCCGACGTGACCGCCACCGAACTGGCCGAGGCGATCGCCGGTCTCACCTTGATCGCCCTGCTCACCCGCGCAGACGTACTCGATGACGCCTGGGTCGACCGCACAACCACGTTGCTGCTGAAAGGAATCGGTTCATGACGCACGAATCGACTACCGCCTGGAAAGAGCTGCTGGCGACCGTCGGGGATCTCGACCGTTCGTTCCTCGAGGGCGACCGCGCCGTTGCCGACGACCGGCACGTGGCCGACGGCTACCGCACGCTCGCCGCCACGCTGGGCGTGGTGTTCGACGCCTATCTGTTCCCCGAGCCCGGTCGGCCGCAGTTCGTCGCGGTGAACACGCCGTTCCGCCGCGATCGCCGATGGGGCGGCGACAACACCGACGCCTATTACTTCATGTGCCCGGTCGATCCGAAGCGGCGCTACCGCATCAGTGGCAATAAGGGCGACAGCGTGTACTTCTCGGTGACCGCCTACAACGAACCATCGCCCGGCGCGTGGTCGGACCGGGTCGTTGCGATCATCCGCGACAGCGATCTCGACGTCGACGCCGCCGGCGACTTCAGCTTCGAATTCCCCCCGACCCAAGACGCGGCGGTGCTGATGACCCGCGATTACCAAGCCGACCCGGTTACCGGTCGCCCGGTTGTCTGGCGCATCGAGGCGCTCGACGAGCCGGAGCCGATCCGGCACGGCGACGCCGAGACCGCCGCAAGCCTGCGCGCGGCGGCCACCTGGCTGCGCACCATGTTTGCCATCGTCCCGCTGTCCGTCGGGACGCGGGTCGATGAGGAGCGCGCGCTCGGGCATGAGACCGCGCACGCTGCAAATGAATTCGCCGATCCCTATCAGGTGCCCGACGCCAACTTCGGCTGGTCGGCTCGCGATGCATGCTATTCCTATGGCAGTTTCGTCCTCGACGACGACGAAGCGCTGGTGATCACGCACCGGCCTCCGGCGTGCCGGTTCTGGAACATGGTCGTGTGGAACCAGTTCATGGCCACCTATGGCGCCGCGGAGGGCCCCGACGCCCGATGCTCGATCAACGGCCGCAGCGCGGTGCTCAACAGCGACGGGTCCGTGACGATCGTGCTGTCCCGCGGGATGACGTCCCACCCGAATTCACTGACGGCGCTGGGCTATCCGCGTGGCAACCTCGCCTTCCGCTGGTTCCTTTCCGACGGGGTGCCGGCGCGACCCGAGGTGAAACTCGTGAAGGTATCGGAAGCGCCGACGGGCTCGCACTGAATCCCATCGCGTCAGCGCACCCCATGTTCGGCGAGCCTCTTGATCGCCGCAACCGTCTTGCTCATCGCGTCCTCGAACTCCCGCAACCGCACGAATACGATCTTTTCTTCCTTGTCGGGCATCGCGTCGATGGCCACCGACAACCCCGATCGTCCCGGCCCCATCCGCATCCAGAAACTCAGCGTGGTACCGCCGTCGCGGGGTGCCAGCAGGAATCGCCAGGTCGCCGACGGGTTCTCGAAGTCACCCACCGCCCAGGCGAATTCACTAGGCTCCTCAAAGGCGACGATGTGCGATGTGCTGCTCCACTGTCCGAATGCGTGGTGTTCGTTGTGTCCGACGAACCGGGCGCCGACCCGGGGCCCGGTGGCTCCGTCGACCCACTCCACCGACTGCAGCTCGTTGCTGAGGGTCGGCATCAGCCGAATATCGGAGACCAGACTCCAAACGCGGGCTGGATCCGCGTCGATCCATGTCGAAGCCTCCACTGTGGGGTTGTCCGCATAGCGCGCGCCGGTCCATTCCACGGGCCCCATTGTCCTCCGCATAGCAAGAGGGGTCTGCCCCGTGATGGACCGAGACTGCGTCCAGCGCTATCCAAATCGAGGAAACACGCTCGGTACGCAGGCTCGGCTCCACCACCGCAGGCTCGAGGTCCTACCGATGCGGGATTACGCGGCAGCGAGGACTCGATCGGCCGGCTTGCCCTGGGCCGCCCCCGGCTTCCGCGACCACGAGTCCGGGAACGACAGCTTGACGATCTTGCGGACAACCGTGCCGAACTGGCGCAGCAGCGGGCCCTTGTTGTAGGGGATGCCGTAGCGTTCGCAGATCTCTTCCACCTCGGGCGCGATGTCAGCGTACCGGCGGGCCGGGATGTCGGGGAACAGGTGGTGCTCGATCTGGTGCGACAGGTTGCCGGACAGCAGATGGAAGATCTTGCCGCCGGTCAGGTTCGCCGAGCCGAGGACCTGGCGGAAGTACCACATGCCGCGGGACTCGTCCTTGGTCTCCTCGACGGTGAATTCCTGTGTGCCGTCCGGGAAGTGGCCGCAAAAGATGATCATGTACGACCACACGTTGCGCATCAGGTTGGCCGACAGGTTGCCCGCGAAGACGAACGGGGCGAACGGCCCTGCCAGCAACGGGAAGACGACGTAGTCCTTGAGCGTCTGCCGACGCGTCTTTTTCCAGATCTCCCGAAGCGCCTCACGCTTGTCGGCGAGCCGGATCTCTCCGGAGCGGATGCGCTCGGTTTCCAGTTCGTGCAGCGCGACGCCGTACTGGAACAACACCATCAGCAAGAACGCGTAAAGCGGGTTGCCGATGAAGTACGGCTGCCACGGCTGGTCTTCGCTCATGCGCAGGATGCCGTAGCCGATGTCGCGGTCCATTCCCACGATGTTGGTGTGGGTGTGGTGCATGTAGTTGTGTGAATGCCGCCATTGATCGGCCGGGCAAGCCGTGTCCCATTCGAACGTGCGGCCCGAGATCGCCGGGTCACGCATCCAGTCGTACTGGCCGTGCATGACGTTGTGACCGATCTCCATGTTGTCCAAGATCTTCGACAGGCCCAACATCGCGGTGCCCAGCAGCCACGCCGGCGGCAGGAACAACATTGCACGTCCGCCGACTTCCAGCGCGCGCTGGGTCTTGATGACGCGGCGGATGTAGTCGGCGTCCTTTTCGCCGAGGTCCGCGATCACGCGCTCCTTGATGGCGTCGAGTTCGCGGCCGAATGCGTCGGCCTGCTCGGGGGTCAGGGTGATTGTGTTTTGTGACATGGCTTTTCCTTCTCTCAAAAGTCTTTTGTTAAAGGGATAGATCGACGTCACCGACCGGGACCGACACGCAGATCTGCACGTCCTCGTCGGGGGCGGTCGAGACCGCCCCGGTGACCAGGTTGCGCACGGTGCCGGCGGTCTTGCGCCGGGTGCAGGTGTGGCAGATGCCCATGCGGCATCCGTTTTGCGGCGTCAAGCCGGCCGATTCGGCCTGTTCCAGCAGCGAGCGTCCGTCGTCGACGGCGTCGATGCCGCTGTCGGCAAACGTTATTCGTCCGCCCGACGGGTTGGCCGGCGTCTCGAATACCGGCGGCACGAAGCTCTCGGTGTGCACATTTTCACAGTGCTCCCGCACCGCCTCGACCAAAGCCGTTGGTCCACAGACGAATACCGCATCCGGTGAGGGCATGGCAACGGCCAGATGGTCGGCGCCGAAGCGGCCGACGAGGTCGCCGGCATCAGAGCGGGTGTAGCCGTGCAGAACCCGCACGCGAGGCAGACCTTCCTGCGCGGCCAGCTCCTCGCGGTAGCACGCCTCCGCGGCGGTGCGCGCGTAGTGCACGAACGCGATCTCGCCCCGATGGCCCTCGGCGATCAGCGTGCGCAGCATCGCCATGACCGGCGTGATGCCGCTTCCGCCGGAGACGAACAGGATGCGCCGCGGCCGCGCGGCCGGCAACACGAAGTCACCGCCGACGCCGGCCAGGCCGACCACCATCCCGCGACGGGCACGCTCGTAGAGGTAGCTCGACACCAGCCCGCCGTCGTGGCGACCGATTGTCAGCTCGAGGTTGGCGCCGCCTTCGGCGTTGGCCGGCGAATAGCAGCGGCTGTGCCGGCGACCGTCGATGTCGACGGTGAGGTTGACGTACTGGCCGGCTTTGACGGTGTGGGTGGACGTGAAGGTCTCGTTCGGAGCAAGCGTGAGGGTGACGCTGCGCGGCGTGGTCCGGCGCACGTCGATGACCTTGGCGCGGGCCTCGCCCAGCGTCCAGGTCGGCGCCACCAGCTCGGTGTACCGGTCGACGCCGTGCGGACCGGTGAGCAGGTCCAGCAGGTCGGAACCCAGGACCCGCTTCCGCAGGGTTTGTGCGAAGTTCCGAGTAGAAGTTTGAGTGAACATATGTGCACTGTCCTGCCGGCTACCCCAGGTAGTCAAGGTTTTACCCCAGCTTTGTGGTAGGGTTCACACAGTGAACAGCCGTACTCCCAGCTCACGGCCGCATCGGTCGGGCCGCGAGCGGTCACGCGAAAGCCTGTCGCGCGAGGAGCGCAAGGAGGTAACGCGCCGGGCCATCATCGCCGCGGCGCTGAAGCTGCTGCAGGACCGCAGCTTTTCCAGCCTGAGCCTGCGCGAGGTGACCCGGGAGGTCGGGATCGTGCCCGCGGCGTTCTACCGGCACTTCGAGTCGATGGAGGCCCTCGGCCTGGTCTTGATCGACGAATCGTTTCGCAGTTTGCGCGACACCCTGCGCGAGGCGCGCGCCGGCAAGCTCGACCCGACCCGGGTGATCGAGTCATCCGTCGAGATCCTGGTCGCCAGTGTTGCCGCACGACGGGAGCATTGGCGCCTCATCGGCCGGGAGCGCAACAGCGGCCTGAGCGTGCTGCGCTACGCCATCCGCACCGAGATCCGGCTGATCACCTCCGAGCTGGCCACCGACCTCGCGCGCTTCCCGGGACTGAACCAGTGGAGCACCGAGGACCTCAATGTCCTGGCGACCCTGTTCGTGAACTCGATGATCGTCATCGCCGAGGCGATCGAGGACGCGCAGAGTGCCGAGGCGCTGGAAGACATCCGGCGGATCGCCGTCAAGCAGTTGCGGATGATTGCCATCGGTATTGCGGGTTGGCGCAGCAGCCCCTGAGACGGCATTTCCCGATTCCCGGTGTGACCGGCCGCGCAGGCGCATACGCTGCGGCGCATGTACTACCGGGCATCTGTCACCGCGGCGGCCATTGTCGCGGCTGGGATCGCTGGGGCCGGGGTTCCAGCGCCCGCCCGGGCGGACGGCGCCGACGACTACTTCCTTCAGGCCCTTGATGGCCAAGGCCTGCAGTACGGCTCTCTCGACCAGGCGATCTCGGTGGCCAAGTCCGATGTTTGCGACCAAATGGACGCCGACCCCGGCACATCGATTAACGACATTGTTCCCGTGGTCGCAGCCGACGCCGATCTGTCGATCGCCGACAGCTCCTTCTTTACCGGGTCGGCCATTGCCGCGTACTGCCCGCAGTACGAATCTATCGTTAATGCGCCACCAGAGCCGACCGTCGACCCGACACCAGTGCCGGACGGGCCGATGAACGTGCCGATTTCCTAGCTGGATGGGTTGCCGCAAGCTGAGCGGCCGTCGGCTTATCGAGCATGGCGCCACATCGGCCACATTGTGGGCCCCCCGTCGGGCAGCACGATCTCGCCGGTCACCTCAAAACCGAACCGTTGGTAGTAAGCAATGTTCTGATGTTTGGTCGACTCCAAGTAGGCGGGCGCATGCTCGGCGTCCACGCGGTCTAGTCGTGATCGCATCAGAACCTGCCCGAAGCCTTTGCCCCGGACGCTTGGGTCGCTACCTACTACACCCAGATACCAATGCGGTTCTTCGGGGTGGACGCGCATCATCAGTTCCTGCACGGCACGTCCCCGCATCGAACGCGCGCCAAACACCCGGATGAACGTCGGCGTCATCGCCAGCTGGGCCCAACGCGTTTCCTGCCACTGATTGGGCGGATCCCACAGTGCCGCCGCGCCGATGCCCGGTCCATCAGAGGCCACCTCCACGCCGCCGCGGGCCAGATGGTGGTGGCGGGTCATTGTCGCGAACAACCGGTATAGATGTGCGGTCCGACCCTTCTCGTTGGGAAGCAACCAGACCATCACCGGGTCGTCGCAAAACGCCCGCGCCAGGGTATGTGACGAGCTCGCGGACATCGTCTTTGCGCGCCGACCGCGCCTGCGGGGTCACCCGTTTCAGGCTAGTGCCGCCATACTTGAACCCATGCCGCAGGTTCCTCCGGCCCGTTATCTGCTGCGCGCCAAAGACCTGGCCGACGCCCGGTACGCCGAGCCGATCACCGTCGACGATTTGGCCGCTGCCGCCGGGCTCTCGCGCGCCCACTTCAGCCGCATGTTCACTCGGACATTCGGTGAATCACCGCGCTCCTACCTGCAGACGCGCAGGTTGGAACGGGCTGCCGCGCTGCTCCGTTACACCGACCGGTCTGTCGCCGACATCGCCGTCATGGTCGGTCTACAGAGCGTCGGTTCATTCACCACTGCCTTCGGCCGCGTGTATGGATTGCCGCCCGCGGCCTACAGAGCCAGCCTCCCACCGGCGTCGGTGCACGCACGGGTACCGAGCTGCATCCTGCAGCGGGACACCCGGCCGCCCTCCGACAGTCGCGTCAAGAGAGCACACGGGAAGAAGACCGGCGCCGTCGACAACCCGTAGCGTCGTGCCCATGTTGAAGATTGCCAGCGCCCAGTTGTGGGTGCATGACCAGGATGTGGCCCTGAAATACTGGACCGAAAAGGTGGGCATGGAAGTGCGTCAAGATGTTTCGTTGCCCGAGCTCCGCTTCCGGTGGCTCACGGTCGGCCCACCGGGCCAGGATGACGTGTCGATCGTCTTGATGGCGATTCCGGGTCCGCCGGTGATGGACGACGCGACCCGTGATCAGGTGCGCGAAGTGATGGCGAAGGGTTTCGGCGGCACGGCGTTCCTCACCACCGATGACTGCCAGGCCACCTACGACGAGATGAAGTCGCGGGGCGTGGAGTTCACCGAGGAGCCGCACGAGATGCCATACGGCATCGACTGCGGTTTCCGCGACCCGTCCGGTAACAGTGTTCGGCTGACCCAATTGGCAGATATCGGCGGCTGACCGCGACAACCCATGCTGACCGCCCCAATTAGGATGGTGGCTTCATCAACGAGTCCGGTGCGACGCGGCACCGGGGAACGGTTGCCGACGGTGTGGGACTTCGAAACGGATCCGGAATACCAGGCGAAACTCGACTGGGTCGAAAAGTTCATGGTCGACGAACTCGAACCGCTCGATCTGGTCGCCCTTGACCCCTATGACAAGAAGAACGCCGAGATGATGACCATCCTGCGGCCGTTGCAGCAGCAGGTGAAGGACCAGGGACTGTGGGCGGCGCACCTGACACCCGAGCTCGGCGGTCAGGGCTTCGGTCAGGTCAAGCTCGCGTTGCTGAACGAGATCCTCGGTCGCTCCCGGTGGGCGCCGTCGGTGTTTGGCTGCCAGGCGCCGGACTCGGGTAACGCCGAGATTCTCGCGCTGTTCGGCACCGATGAGCAGAAGGCGCGCTACCTGCAGCCGCTGCTCGACGGCGAAATCACGTCGTGCTATTCGATGACCGAACCGCAGGGCGGTTCCGATCCGGGGATGTTCGTCACCACCGCGACCCGGGACGGTGACGACTGGGTCATCAACGGGGAGAAGTGGTTTTCCAGCAACGCCAAGCACGCGTCGTTCTTCATCGTCATGGCCGTGACCAAGCCCGACGCCCGCACGTACGACAAGATGTCGCTGTTCATCGTTCCGGGCGAGACACCCGGCATCGAGATCATCCGCAACGTGGGGGTGGGAGGGGAGTCGGGCAAGCACGGCTCGCACGGCTACGTCCGCTACAACGACGTCCGGGTGCCGGCCGATCACGTGCTGGGCGGCGAGGGCCACGCGTTCATGATCGCGCAGACCCGCCTCGGCGGCGGGCGCATTCATCACGCGATGCGCACAATCGCGTTGGCGCGCAAGGCTTTCGACATGATGTGTGAGCGCGCGGTGTCGCGCCAGACCAGGCACGGTCGACTGGCCGACCTACAGATGACCCAAGAGAAGATCGCCGACAGCTGGATCCAGATCGAGCAGTTCCGGCTGCTGGTGCTGCGCACGGCTTGGCTGATCGACAAGCACCACGACTACCAGAAGGTGCGCCGCGACATCGCGGCGGTGAAGGTCGCCATGCCCCAGGTGCTCCACGACGTCGCGCAGCGGGCCATGCACCTGCACGGCGCGCTCGGCGTCTCCGACGAGATGCCGTTCGTCAAGATGATGGTGGCCGCCGAGTCGCTTGGCATCGCCGACGGCGCGACCGAACTGCACAAGATGACGGTGGCCCGGCGCACACTGCGTGAATACCAGCCCGTGACAACGCCTTTCCCGTCTCAGCACATACCGACCCGACGCGCCGAAGCGCAGGCCCGGTTGGCCGAACGCCTGGAACATGCGGTCGCCGAATTCTAAAGCCCCCGCTGTTCGCGACACTTAACCTACGCGCACGACTCGCCGAAAAACGTGTGCGGGGTTTCAGTTTCGAGGAAAGTACCGCACAATACACGCCGACCCGCATTCTCTAGGTCCGCGACACTTGCACTACGCACACGACACGCCGATGCAAGTGTGCGTGGTTTCAGTTTCGACGAAAGTACCGCACGGCTCACGGCGAAAAGCGCAGCCTTGGCTTAAGTTTCGCGGTCCAGTCACGAGATGTAACGAACCAGGCCTTCGGCAACACACGCCGGCTTGGGTGACCCCTCGACCTCGACGGTGGTCGACACGGTCGCCTGCACGGCACCGTTGCCAAGGTCGTCGACGCTGACCAGCGAACTCTGCGCGCGCACCCTGGAGCCGACCGGCACCGGGGCGGGGAAGCGAACCTTGTTCAGGCCGTAGTTGATTGCGAGCTTGATGCCGTTGACGGTGTACATCTGGTGCTGCAGCCGCGGCAGCAACGCCAGCGTCATGTAACCGTGGGCGATGGTCGTGCCGAACGGGCCCGCGGCCGCGCGTTCCGGGTCGACGTGGATCCACTGGTGGTCGCCGGTCGCGTCGGCAAACAGGTTGACGTCCTCCTGAGTGATGGTCACCCAGTCGCTCTGCCCGATGATCTCGCCCGCAGCGGCGGCGAGATCGGCGACTGACTCGAAGGTACGCATGGGTCTCTCCTCTGCTTGGGTGATCAACATCGTGCCACCTCCGGATTCGATACCTGTGCTCGGTGGCAGCGTGAGCATGATCCACTTGGCAGATGAAAACGACGCGGGCGCTCTTGGCCGCTTCGGTGTGGGTGGCGGCCATCGTGGCAACGATCGGATCCGCGGGTCCCGCTTCCGCCGACCCGCCGGTTGGGTCGTGTGACCCTCAGCAGCTCACGGTGACCGCGGATGGGAGGCAATCTGGGCTGGGGCATCGCTCCGTGTGGCTCAACTTCACGCTGCAACCCGGCGCCGGTGCGTGTCAGCTCTCGGGCTATCCGACGGTGGACGCCGGGGTGCTCGCCGACGGTGCAGCATCGATCCAGGCCAAGCAAATGCCGAGCGGATACATGGCAGCCCCCGTACCCGTAACGGCGGTCACGGTGGATCCGGACCACGGCGCCCACGCGATCTTGGAATGGGTCGGGAACGTCCCACGGCCAGACTGCTCGACCTATGAGGGACCGCGCACCGATGCACGCCTACACGTGACACCACCGGGAATGTCGCAGACATTTACCGTCCCGATCTCGATTGGGCGCAACGAAGGCCTCTGCTACCTGCAGGTCCACCCGCTGACGGGCGACTCAACCTGAGGCAAGATGATCCCGTGCGGCTGCTGCTGATCGCCGACACCCACATCCCGAAACGGGCGCGCGACCTGCCCACCCGGGTGTGGGGCGAGGTCGCGAAGGCCGATGTCGTCGTGCACGCAGGCGACTGGGTAGCGCCCGAGTTGCTCGACGAGCTGGAAGCCAGGGCCGCACGGGTGGTGGCGTGCTGGGGAAACAACGACGGCCCGGCGTTGCGCGCGCGACTGCCCGAACGCGCCGACGCGATGCTGGGCGGGCTGCACTTGACCGTGGTCCACGAGACCGGCGCCGCGGCCAACCGCGAAACCCGGATGTCGCGGCTCTACCCGGACACTGACGTGCTGGTGTTCGGCCACAGCCACATCCCCTGGGACACCACGACCAAAACCGGCTTGCGCCTGCTTAATCCGGGCTCGCCGACCGATCGCCGCCGGCAACCGTTCTGCAGCTACATGACCGCGACGGTTGACAACGGGGCGCTCACCGACGTGGTCCTGCACCTTCTCAAGAAGTAGCTGGCGGATAGCCCCTACACAGCTTGCACCCATATTTAGCTCGTAAACAGAGCTATATGCCAGCAGTGAAGTCAAGCACCGATGCGGTCGCCGAGGTGTTCGGCGTCGTCGGCAGATTCCGTCGGCAACTTCGTAGGTCGGCCGGTCGCGGACTCGATTCCGCGCGACTCAGCGAGGCGCAGTCGGAGCTGTTGTGGCTGGTCGGCCGGCAGCCGGGTATCTCGGTCAGCGTCGCCGCGGCGGAGCTCGGCCTGGTGCCCAACACCGCGTCCACGTTGGTCTCCAAGTTGGTAGCCAACGGGTTGCTCATCCGGACCGTCGGCGAGACCGACCGGCGCGTCGGCCAGTTACGGCTCGCCGAGCCCACCCAGCAGCTCGTCGACGCGTCTCGGGCCGCACGGCGAGCATTGCTGTCGGACGTGCTCGGCGAACTCGATGGCGACCAAATCGAATCTCTGACAAAGGGGTTGGAGGTCCTTGACACGATGACCCGACTATTGCAGGAGCGATCATGAGCGAACGACTGCCGATGGCGATCGACTGCCGCAACCTGACCTTCCGGTACGGCCATTTCACCGCGGTCGACGACGTGACCTTGCAGGTGCGGCCCGGCGAGACCATGGGGCTGCTCGGACCCAACGGCGCCGGGAAGACGACGCTGGTGCGCATGCTCACCACCTTGACACCGGTGCAGCAGGGCGAATTGCGCATCCTGGGCATGGACGCGCGCGATCAGACCGTCGACATCCGAAGCAACATCGGTTATGTCCCACAACAACTTTCGATCGAGCCAGCGTTGACCGGCCGACAGAATGTGCAATGGTTCGCGCGCTTGTATGGTGTGCCGCGCGCCGAACGGGCCGAACGGGTCGATCACGCGCTGGATGCCATGGAACTACTAGACGTGGCCGACCGGCTGGCGGGAACCTACTCGGGTGGCATGGTGCGCCGCCTCGAGGTGGCTCAGGCACTGGTCAACCGGCCGTCGTTGCTGGTGCTCGACGAACCGACCGTCGGGCTGGATCCCATTGCCCGGGACGGGGTCTGGCAACAGGTGCAGAGCATGCAGAGCCAGTTCGGCATGACGGTGCTGCTCACCACGCACTACATGGAGGAGGCCGACGCGCTGTGTGACCGGGTCGCGCTGATGCACCGCGGGGTGCTGCAGGCGGTTGGCACGCCCACCAAGCTGAAGGCCCAGATATCCAAGGTCTCGCCCAATGCCACGCTTGAAGACGTCTTCCGTCACTACGCGGCATCCGATTTGTCGGAGCAGACCGAGTCTTCCGGATCGTTCCGCGAAATCCGTTCCAGCAGAAAGGTTGCCAGCCGTGCTAGTTGACAGTGCCACGAACGCCCCAGTCGCCGGCCTGGTTCGTGCTCCGCGGGGATGGCAGCGGGTATATGCGACGTTGAGCCGCATCGGGGCATTCACGATCGTCGAACTGCAGAAGCTGCAGCACGACCGGACCGAACTCGTCACCCGGATGGTCCAACCTGCGCTGTGGCTGCTGATCTTCGGCACCACGTTCAGTAAGTTGCACGTCATCCACACCGGGTCGGTGTCTTATCTGGCCTTCCTGGCACCCGGCATCATCGCCCAATCCGCGTTGTTCATCTCGATCTTTTATGGGATACAGATCATCTGGGATCGAGACGCCGGTGTTCTGGCCAAGCTCATGGTGACACCGGCGCCCGCGTCGGCACTCATTACCGGCAAGGCATTCGCGGCCGGGGTGCGATCGGTCGCCCAGGTTGTCGGCGTGATGGCGCTGGCTTATCTGATGAATGTCGGGCTGACCATCAATCCGCTGCGGATCCTGGCGGCGATGGCCACGGTCATGCTCGGTGCCGCGTTTTTCGCCTGCCTGTCGATGACGCTGGCCGGACTTGTCCGGAACCGCGATCGCCTGATGGGCATCGGACAAGCCATCACCATGCCGTTGTTCTTCGCGTCCAACGCGCTGTACCCGGTCGACGTGATGCCCGCGTGGCTGCACATGCTGAGCAAGGTCAACCCGCTCAGTTACGAGGTCGACGCGTTGCGGGCGCTGCTCATCGGCACCCCGTTCAACCCGGCCGACGTCGTCGTGCTGGTGGTGGCCGCGTTGATCGGAATCGCGACGGCCTCAACGTTGTTGCGTCGCCTGGTCTCGTAGGTCGACGAATTCCCGATTCCGGTCCGAGGCTCAATCGTTAGCCAACCGCGATCTCCGATTACGGCCACGACAGGCGAACTACGCCCTCCCCTCGTGTTTGACTTCCTCCGAACAGATTCGACCGCGTCGCGCGGCAGATGAAAGTTGGGCGGGTAGAGAGCTATGTCGTACTTCGAAGAGGTGCGGAAGTTGCGTGGTGCAGCGACGCGTTTGCCGCGCCGGCTGGCCATCGCGACCATCGGGGCTGCCCTGTTGTCCGGTCTGGTCGCCGGCGTCGGCGGCTCGGCCACCGCGGGGGCGTTCTCGAAGCCGGGTCTCCCGGTGGAAACGCTACAGATTCCATCGCCGTCGATGGGCCGCAACATCAAGGTCCAGTTCCAGGGGGGCGGACCGCACGCGGTCTACTTGCTCGACGGCCTGCGCGCCCAGGAGGATTACAACGGTTGGGACATCAACACCCCGGCCTTCGAGGAGTTCTACCAGTCCGGCCTGTCGGTGATCATGCCCGTCGGCGGCCAGTCCAGTTTCTACAGCAACTGGTACCAGCCGTCGCAAGGGAACGGCCAGAACTACACGTACAAGTGGGAGACGTTCCTGACCCAGGAGATGCCCACCTGGCTGCAGGCCAACAAGCAGGTCTCGCCGTTCGGCAACGCCGCGGTGGGCCTGTCGATGTCCGGCGGCGCCGCACTGATCCTGGCCTCGTACTACCCGCAGCAATTCCCTTACGCCGCTTCGCTGTCGGGCTTCCTCAACCCGTCCGAGGGCTGGTGGCCGACGCTGATCGGTTTGGCGATGAGCGACGCGGGCGGTTACAACGCCAACAGCATGTGGGGTCCGTCCTCGGACCCGGCCTGGAAGCGCAACGACCCATTGCTCCAGATCCCGCGGCTCGTCCAGAACAACACCCGGGTCTGGGTCTACTGCGGCAACGGCGCGCCCAGTGATCTCGGGGGCGACAACGTGCCGGCGAAGTTCCTGGAAGGCATGACACTGCGCACCAACCAAACCTTCCAGAACACCTACGTCGCCGCGGGTGGGCGCAACGGGGTGTTCAACTTCCCGGCCAACGGGACTCACTCGTGGCCTTACTGGAATCAACAGCTGGTTGCCATGAAACCCGATATGCAGCAGGTGCTTAACAGCGGCAACAACGCCGCCTAAGGGCACTTGCGGAACCGAAAGCCAGCATCGGCAGCAGCTCACCGGTCAACGCTGCTGCCGATGCTTTTCGGTCGACCCGCTAGTCCTTGACGGCGCGGCGGTCCTGGTGGAAGTACGTGTATCCGGTTGTAGCCGCGCACACGACCGACGCGACCACCAGCATCCACGTGCCGTTCACAACCAGGCCGATGCAGCCACCGATGGCGCCGCCCAACATAAAGCTGGCGAACAGCAAAAAGTAGCCAAGCCAGTCCGCCGCCGTTCCACCGCCGATGTGGCGTTCGATGCCCTGGCCCATCTTGACCAGCGTGCCGGTCACATAGCTCAACGGCACCGACACCTCGCCATCCTTGACAAACGACGTGTTCAACGCGCCAACGCCGAAGACCACCAACATGATTGGCGCGAAATCAAGCATTTGTTCTTCCCAGCCTTCATCGATGACGTCTACCACGGTGGCCGCCACCAGACTGAAGGTCGTCAGCACGGTCGGTCCATGCGGGTGCCCCGTCCAGAAATGTCGTCGGAAAACCGAAGCGACCACCACACCGGCGACGAAGCACAGCATCAGCACCCCCGCCGCGATCGCCATCCGCACGTCGTGGCGGAAGTACCCCAATACGGCGCGCTGGGCATTGCCGGTCATGAACGTCACGAAGTATCCGGCGGAATGGGTATATGCGGTGGCTCCCAGCACACCGGCCAGCGCCGCCAGCACCCACGACAACCTCGCCTCGCGATCGAAAATCTCACTCGCCACGCCGACATGCTTTCAGACGCCGGCAGTGCGCGCAGGCCCGATGATCTAGGCGGTGGTGAGCCGCGCGATGGACCGCAGCGGGATCGGCAGCCATCCGGGACGGTGCCGCGCCTCGTAGCCTGCCTCGTAGACGGCCTTGTCGAGTTCGTAGGCGGTCAATAGCTGCGCCGAATCCCGTGGGTCAATACCGGACACGGCCGCGTAGCCGTCGCAGAAGGCGCCGCGATTTCGCTCGACCCATTCGCGGGCGCGGGCGGCCAACTGCTTGTCGTCGGCCTGGTCGACCAGAGGCCCGTAGGCGGCGTACTCGAAGGAGCGCAAGACACCGGCCACGTCACGCAACGCTGAGTCCGGCGCGCGGCGCCCCTCGAGCGGCTGGCCGGGCTCGCCCTCGAAGTCGATCAGCAGCCAGCTTTCCGGGGTGCGCAGCACCTGTCCCAGGTGCAGATCACCGTGCACGCGCTGAACGGTGATCTTCTCGCCCGCGAGTTTCTGGAATCGCTCCTCGATCGTTGCCGCGTACTCCCCCAATTCGGGAACCAGCGCCACGGTCGACGACAGCCGCGCCAGCAGGTTGTCGAGCGGGAACGCTGCCCGCGCCGTCCCGAGGCTGTCGGCCAGCGTGGCGTGCACGGAGGCAACGGCTTCGCCGAGCCGGTTGGACTCGCCGGCGAAGTCGCCGCCGACCTCGTAGGCATACAAGTCGCCCTCCGCGAACAGGTCACGAACGCTTGCGGTGGCCATTGCCCAGCCCTCCGCGGCGTTGGACGCAAACTCGGTCACCATGCCCAGGGGGCACACGTTGTCAGTTTCCGGGTCACCGCCCGCCGAATTGTCAGCACCCGCCATCTCGTAGGTGGCGAGCAACCGGGCCACGTGCGGGTTACCGGCGCGCGCCAGCACGCGGTTCAGCTCGATGTCGGGGTTGATGCCACTGCTGACCCGGCGAAACACCTTGAAGGTGGCGCGTCGATCGAAGATCACGCTGGTGTTGCTCTGCTCGGCCTCGGAGACGTGCGGCATCGCCTCCAGCGGCAGCTCGATGTCTGGTTCCTTGGCGAATTTCACTTCCACGCCGGACGACCCGCGCACGGCTGACGAGTCGATCAACGACAACAGAAATCGCGGCGCATCGGTGTCGTACAGGGCGTCAAAGCCCGTCCGATCCTCCGCGGCGCCGATCGTCGCTACGGTGCTGTATTCGGAAAGCGGTGCGAAATCCCATCCGACGATCACCTGGTAGCGCTCCGACGAACCGTCGGCATAGTGGGCGTCGACCAGCACCAGGTCGAGATCGTCGCGGAGCGGGACCACCACTGCGGCGTCGGCCCCGGACAGCTCGCGGTTGCGTCCGGCGTACCAACGTTGCTGTGGCAGCCACTCGGACCAAGGCAGCTTGGCCGGGAGTGTCATGGGTTCTCCTCAGATGCGCACAACTCGAACCAGTAGAACCCGTATCCCGGCAGTGTCAGCAGGTAGGGCAGGTGGCCGATGGGGGGAAACTCGACGTGCCCGGTCAACTCCTGCGGTGTCCAGCCGCTCCAGTGCTGCAGGTTCAGTTCGATGGGCTGCGGGAATCGCGACAGGTTGTTGACGCACACCACCGTGTCGCCATCGCCTGTTGCCTGGCGCAGGAACGCTAGCACCGACGGGTTCGACCCGCCCAATTCCTCGAATGTGCCGACCGCGAACGCGCGGTGCCGGCGGCGCACCGACAGCATCGTTCGGGTGAAGTTGAGCAGCGACGTCGAGGTGTCGCGTTGGGCCTCCACGTTGACGGCCTGGTAGCCATAGACCGGGTCTTGGCTCGGCGGCAGGTACAGCCGACCGGGGTTGGCCGTGGAAAACCCGGCGTTGCGGTCGGGTGTCCACTGCATCGGGGTGCGCACCCCGTCGCGATCCCCCAGCCAGATCACGTCGCCCATGCCGATCTCGTCGCCGTAGTAGAGGACGGGCGACCCGGGCAGCGACAGCAGCAACGCGGTGAACAGCTCGATCTGGTTTCGGTCGTTGTCCAGCAGTGGCGCCAACCGGCGGCGGATCCCGACATTGGCCTTCATCCGCGGATCCTTGGCGTACTCGGAATACATGTAGTCGCGTTCCTCGTCGCTCACCATCTCCAGCGTCAACTCGTCGTGGTTGCGCAGAAAGATCCCCCACTGGGCCATGTCCGGGATCTCCGGTGTCTGCGCGAGGATCTCCGAGATCGGGAACCGCGACTCGCGCCGGACCGCCATGAAGATGCGCGGCATCAGCGGAAAGTGAAACGCCATGTGGCATTCGTCGCCACCGGTGCTGGCGTCGCCGAAGTACTCGACGACATCGCCCGGCCACTGATTGGCCTCGGCGAGCAGCACCCGGCCCGGGAACTCGTCGTCGACGACTTTGCGGACGCGCTTGATGAACGCGTGCGTTTCGGGCAGGTTCTCGCAATTGGTGCCCTCGCGCTCGAACAGGTAGGGCACCGCGTCCAGCCGAAACCCGTCGATACCCAGGTCGAGCCAAAAGCGAAGGACATCGATCATCGCCTCCTGTACGGCCGGGTTGTCGTAGTTCAGGTCCGGCTGGTGAGAGAAGAACCGGTGCCAGTAGAACTGGCGGCGGACCGGATCGAACGTCCAGTTCGACTCTTCGGTGTCGACGAAGATGATCCGGGCGTCGGTGTACCTGTCGCTCGTGTCGCTCCACACGTAGAAGTCGCCATACGGCCCGTCGGGATCGTGGCGCGACTCCTGGAACCACGGGTGCGACTCGGAGGTGTGGTTCATCACCAGATCGGTGATGACCCGGATGCCGCGCCGGTGCGCGGCGTCGACCAGCGCGACGAAGTCGTCGACCGTGCCGAATTCGGGCAGCACCTTGTAGAAGTCCCGGATGTCGTAGCCGCCGTCACGCAGTGGCGAGTCGTAGAACGGGGGCAGCCAAATGCAGTCAATACCGATCCACTGCAGGTAGTCGAGCCGGTCAATGAGTCCACGCAGGTCACCGGAGCCGTCCGCATTGCCGTCGAAGAATGCCCGGACCAGCACCTCGTAGAAAACGGCGTGTTTGAACCAGGTCGGGTCGGCGGGCAGTGCGGCGGCGTCGCCGAAATCGTCGGCACTCGGGTGCTCGACCACCCCGCCTTCGACGTGGCTGCCCCCGGCGGGATCGTGCTCGACGGCGTCTCGTGCGTCGTTCATCAATTCCACGATGCCACGGGTACCCGGGGCGGGACGCCGGGAATCACGCCCGCCAACGAGCGACGAATCACTCCGGACCGCAAACGAATTGGCCGCGAGACGGGCATTATCCGCGCGATATCAGGCCGGAGGTCCGTCTGCCAGCGTCACGGTCGAGGTGCGGTCCTCGCCGCCCCGGGTGCGCCAGTGCAGCGCGATGGTGTCCCCGGGGTGATGCGGGACGAGCGCATCGGTGATCGCGGTGGCCCCGTTGATCGGGACGTTGTCGATCCCGAGGATGATGTCGCCGGGGGACATCCCGGCGCCCGAGGCGGGGCCGGTGCCGACCACGCGTTCGACCCGTGAGCCGTTGCCGCCGTTGTCGGTGACGCCCAGGCCGAGGAAGGCCGTCGGGCCGATGTGCACCGTGTTCGACCCGCCACCGGAGCGGATCTGTCCGGCGACCCCCATCGCCGTGCCGATCGGAATGGCGAAGCCCTGTCCGCCGGACATCTTGTAGTTGTCGGTGGCCGCGGTGTTCATGCCGATCACCTGTCCGGCGCCGTTGACCATGGGACCACCCGAGTCACCGGGCCTGATCGCGGCGTTGGCCTGGATCAACCCACCCAGCGTCTCGTTCGCGCCGGTCAGGGTGTCGGTTGCGTTCACGGTCTGGTTGAGCGCGACGACCGTGCCGGCCACCGCGCTGGGCGCTCCGCCCTGGCCGCCGGCGTTGCCGAGCGCGACGATCGGCTCCCCGACCCCGACCCCGCCGCCGATGTTGGCGCTGGGCAGGCCGCCCCCGCCACGCAGTTGCAGGACCGCAACATCGGCGGTTCGGCTATAGCCCACCACGTCAGCCGCGTAGTTCTGGCCGTTGGCGACCGAGAACGCGCTGATATCGGTGGCGCCCGAGATCACGTGGTTGTTCGTCAGGATCACACCGCCCGGATCGATGACGATGCCGGTTCCGGCCCCCACCGCGTTGTTGTAGCCGAATTTGGTGCTGATGTTGACCAATTGCGGCGCCACCTGCCCGGCGATCCCCGCCGGGTCGAGCGGGAGCATGGGGCGATCGCCGAACCGGTCGAGCGCCAGGGTAGATGGCGAGGCGGACGCCGACACCGTGGTGAGGCCCAGGCCCAGCCCGATCGCGGCCAGCACGCTGACCAACCATGACCACCGGACCGAGCGGCGGTGCCATTTGCTCATCCCGTTACCTCCTGCAACGCGTTAAGAACCGGAACTGGCCCAGCCTCTGGGTCCGGGCGGCACGACTCAATTCGTATCACCGTAATGCAGGTAGCTATGCGCGGCAGTGGTCAGGCCCTCATTGGCTCCCTACCCTGCGGATATTTGCTCAGGCCCGCCCGGCCGGGGCAATGGGATGCGTCAGGTGGCGGCTGACGTCACCGACCATGTCGATGAGGGTGAGGTCGCGGTAGGAAAACCGCCACTGGCCGCCGACACGCTCGAATCGGTCGTGGTAGCGGCCCGTAACGATGGTCTGCAATGGGATCCCGTCGGTCTGCTGCAGCACCGTGTAGTAGCTGCGGCAACTCGCGGTGCCGGCAGCCTCATCGATCTCGATGATCGGATTGGTGGTCACGTGCTTGGTCCGCGGTGTCCCGTCCGGATGAAGCACGATCAGCGACTTCCAGATGCCCAGCAGCCGGGCCGCGTCGATCGTGTCGGTGTCGGGGCCGCCGATCCGGATGCGAGCGTGCTCGAACAGCGCGGCCGCTCCGGCCAGGTCGCCGGCGTCGATGCATTCTGCGTAGCGATAGAGGAGGTTCGTGATCTGCGTCTCCGCCAGCATGGGGTTAACCTACGGCCCTAAGCTGACGGAGTGGGCGAATTCGACCCCAAGGTCAGGTTCACGCAGTCCCCGATCGCCCGATTGGCCACGATCACACCCGACGGCATCCCGCACGTGGTGCCGGTGGTATTCGCGGTCGACGGCGCCTCGCGCGGCGAGCATGACGTCGTGTACACCGCCGTCGACGCGAAACCCAAAACGACGCGACGGCTGCGCCGCCTGGCCAACATCGAGAGCAATCCACGGGTCAGCCTGCTCGTCGACCACTACACCGACGATTGGACGCAGTTGTGGTGGGTTCGGGCCGACGGTGTCGCCGCGATTCATCACGACGGCGCGGCGATGGACACCGGATGCCGGTTGCTGCGCGCCAAATATCCTCAGTATCAATCCGTTTCGTTGCATGGCCCGGTGATCGCGGTCACGGTGCACCGTTGGTCCAGTTGGGACGCCGCGAGCGCGGCGCCCGCGCCGAAACCGTAGATATGCCCCCGCCTACTCGAACTTCTTCTGCGCGGTAACGGTTTCGACGTCACGGCCTGCCGACCCGTGCGAGTTCGCCCCGTTGGAAAGGGACGTCGGTTCCGGCGACGCGGCGGCAGGCTCACCTTCCATGGCGGAACGTGAGGATGTCGCGCTTTCCAGGAACCTCAGCAGTTCGACCGGGAACGGCAGCACCAGCGTGGAGTTTTTCTCGGCGGCAACCTCGACCACCGTTTCCAAGAGGCGCAGCTGCAACGCGGCCGGGTGCTCGGCCATGACCCGCGCCGCTTGGGACAGTTTCTGGGATGCCTGCAGCTCACCATCGGCGGTGATCACTCGAGCCCGTCGCTCACGTTCGGCCTCTGCCTGACGCGACATCGACCTCTTCATCGAGTCAGGCAGCGCCACGTCCTTGATCTCCACGCGGTCGATATGAATGCCCCAACCCAGCGCCGGGCTGTCCAGCATCAACTCCAGGCCCTGGTTGAGCCCCTCGCGGTTGCACAGCAGATCGTCAAGGTTGCTCTTGCCGATGATCGACCGCAGCGAGGTCTGGGCGACCTGCCCGATGGCGGACATGTAGTCCTGCACATCGACCGCCGCCCGCACCGGATCCGAGACGTTGAAGTAGATGACCGCATCCACGCGGACGGTGACGTTGTCGCGGGTAATGCCGTCCTGGGCGGGCACCGGCATCGTGATGATCTGCATGTTCACCTTTTCCAGGCGATCGGCCACTGGAACCAACCACGCGAGCCCCGGACCGCGAACGCGGGCCCGCACGCGCCCGAACCGAAACACCACACCCCGTTCGTATTGCTTGACCACTCGAACGGTGGTTGCCAGCCACAGTGCACCAAGGGCGGCTACGCCGGCCAGCACGTAAAAGGTGATCATCACTGTCTCCACTTTCACTCACGCAGCTCTGCGTCACTCGGCGGATGCGGGATGAGGTCGCACCCGGGGACAGCCCAGAATATGGCGGTCACCACTTCGAGTTCCGCCGAGCTACACCGAACCAGACTCTGGCCCGCGGGCCCGAGTTCATGCATCCGATTCTGGCACCAGTATCTGGGCGCCTCAACGTACTGCGGTTGCCCGGATCCCGGAAGTGGCCTTGTGTTAGGCGGCAGTTCGGGGAAAAGTTGCCTGCAGGACCCTGTGGTCTAGGACACACCACGCCGGTGGGTGGGCACACGCCCCCGCGGGTGGGACGAGCGAAGCGACCTGCAGAAACTGGAGGAAAGTTATGGCGGACAAGGCGAACGCTTCCCAGGGTGCGGCAGCCGCCCCCACCGCGAACGGTCCGGGCGACGTTCGCAATGTGGTCCTGGTGGGACCCTCGGGGGGCGGCAAGACCACCCTGGTCGAGGCCTTGCTGGTCGCCGCCGGCGTGTTGTCCAGGCCGGGCTCGGTCACCGAGGGCAGCACGATCTGCGACTACGACGAGGCGGAGATCCGGCAACAGCGGTCCGTGGGCGTCGCGGTGGCCTCCCTGTCCCATGACGGCATCAAGGTCAACCTGGTCGACACACCCGGGTACGCCGACTTCGTGGGCGAGTTGCGCGCCGGGTTGCGCGCCGCGGATTGCGCGCTGTTCGTGATCGCGGCAAACGAGGGCGTCGACGAGCCGACCAAGTCGCTCTGGCAGGAATGCAGCCAGGTCGGCATGCCCCGCGCCGTAATCATCACAAAGCTCGACCACGCCCGGGCGAACTACCAGGAGGCACTGGCCGCCGCGCAAAACGCCTTCGGCGACAAGGTCTTACCGCTCTACCTGCCGACCGCCCTACCGGCCTGCGAAGGTCTGATCGGATTGCTGTCGCAGACGCGCTACCAGTACGCCGGCGGCAAGCGGACCAAGCACGAGCCGGACCCGTCGGACGCCGATCGCGTCGAGGAAGCGCGCGGCACCCTGATCGAAGCGATCATCGAGGAATCCGAGGACGAGAGCCTGATGGAGCGTTACCTCGGCGGTGAGTCGATCGACGAGTCGGTGCTGATCAAGGACCTGGAGATGGCCGTTGCCCGCGGCTCGTTTTTCCCGGTGATCCCGGTATGCAGCGGCACCGGCGTCGGCACCCTGGAATTGCTGGAGGTTGCCACTCGGGGATTCCCGTCTCCGATGGAACACCCGCTCCCGGAGGTCTTTACCCCGAACGGTGCCACGCACGCGACGCTGGCTTGCGACACTGACGCGCCGTTGCTCGCGGAGGTGGTGAAGACGACGTCGGACCCCTACGTCGGCAGGGTCAGCCTGGTCCGGGTGTTCTCCGGGACCATCAGGCCCGACACGACGGTTCACGTGTCGGGCCATTTTGCGTCGTTTTTCGGCGAAGCCAACGGCAACGGCACTTCGCACCCTGACCACGACGAAGACGAACGCGTCGGAGTCCTGTCGTTCCCGCTGGGCAAGCAGCAGCGCCCGGCGCCCGCCGTGGTGGCGGGCGACATCTGCGCCATCGGCAAGCTGAGCCGGGCCGAAACCGGCGACACACTCTCGGATAAGTCCGAGCCGCTGGTACTCAGGCCCTGGTCCATGCCCGAGCCGCTGCTGCCGATCGCGATCCAGGCCCATGCCAAGGCCGATGAAGACAAGCTGTCGGTCGGGTTGGGGCGGTTGGCCGCCGAGGACCCGACACTGCGGATCGAGCAGAATCAGGAGACGCATCAGATCGTGCTGTGGTGCATGGGCGAGGCCCATGCCGGCGTCGTCCTCGACGCGCTGGCCAATCGGTACGGCGTCACCGTGGACACGGTGGAGCTCCGCGTCCCGTTGCGAGAGACGTTGAGCGGCAAGGCGAAAGGCCATGGCCGCCACATCAAGCAATCCGGCGGGCACGGCCAGTACGCGGTCTGCGACATCGAGGTGGAGCCGCTGCCGGAGGGCTCCGGGTTCGAGTTCGTCGACAAGGTGGTGGGCGGGTCGGTGCCGCGGAATTACATCCCCAGCGTGGAGAAGGGTGTCCGCGCGCAGATGGAAAAGGGGGTGCACGCCGGTTACCCGGTGGTCGACCTCCGGGTCACCCTGTTCGACGGCAAGGCCCACAGCGTGGATTCGTCGGACTTCGCGTTCCAGGCGGCGGGTGCACTGGCATTGCGGGAGGCTGCGGCGGCGACGAAGGTGATGCTGCTCGAGCCGATCGACGAGATCTCGGTGCTGGTACCCGATGACTACGTCGGTGCGGTGATGGGCGACCTGTCGGGGCGCCGCGGCCGAGTGCTCGGTACCGACACCGCCGGCCACGAACGCACGGTGGTCAAAGCCGAGGTGCCTCAGGTCGAGCTGACCCGCTACGCGATCGACCTGCGCTCGCTTTCGCATGGGGCCGCGTCATTCACCCGCTCGTTCGCCCGCTACGAACCCATGCCGGAATCGGCCGCGGCCAGGGTGAAAACGACTGCGTGACATACATTTAGAGTATGTCGACGTTCCACGGACTCCCCGCGCACATCCTGCTTAACCATTTCGTCGTTGTCCTGGCTCCGCTGACCGCGATCCTGGCGATCCTCTGTGCGCTGTGGCCCGCGGCGCGACGACGGCTGATCTGGCTGGTTCTGCTGCTGGCCGTGGGCACGCTCGTGTTAATCCCGTTGACCACCAGCTCGGGTGGGTGGTTGGCAGATCGGGTCGGTCCGCCGTCACCGTGGCTGACGACGCACGAGCAACTCGGCGGAACTTTGATCTACATCGTGGCGGCGCTGGTGGCCACCGTCACCCTGCTGGCCGCGGTTCACATCCGCCAGGCACGCGGACGTACGGTCAAATTCGCGCTGCACTCGGTGGTCGGGGTGCTGGTAATCGTCGCGGCCGTGTCGACCCTGGTGCAGACCTATCGCATCGGGGATTCGGGTGCGCGGGCCGCCTGGGGAAACGTGACGTCCTCTACCAGGTAGCGCCGCGTCACGCCCCGCCGCCGAACCGTTCCGCCACCGCGCGACGGTCGAGCGAGCCCTTCGCGGTATGCGGCAGTTCGCTCGCCACCTGAAACTCCGCGGGAATCTCGAAGGGCGCCAACCGATCCCGGCAGAAGTCGGTGAGCTTTTCCGGCGTCGGCGCGGCAGACTCCCGGGGCACAATCACCGCGGCCACCTTCTCCCCGTACAGCTTGTCCGGCACGCCGAACACGGCCACCTCCAGCACGTTGGGGTGGCTGGCCAGCACGCCCTCGACACGCTCCGGCGAGATCTTCTCGCCGCCCCGGTTTATGAGTTCCTTGATCCGGCCGCGGATGCTCAGGTCGCCGCCCGATGACAGCGATCCCAAATCACCGGTGCGCAGCCATCCGTCGGTGAAGTTGGCGGCGGTTATCGCCGGGTCACCGAGGTAGCCGCGGACCACGGTGGGGCCGCGCAGCCAGATCTCCCCGACGGCATCCGCGGGCAGGGACTGGCCGGCGGGCCCGACGATCCGGATTTCCGGTCCGGTCGACCGGCCGACGAGACCGGCTGTCGCGGTCGGGCTTTCGTTTCGATCGATTTCGGTCGTCGCCGCCTGGTGAGTCGACTCGGTCATGCCGAGGGCACACACCACCGGCGCGGAGAACGTGTCTTGCAATGCCTGAGCCGTCTCCGCGGTGAGCGGCGCGCTGCAGCTGCGGATAAAGCGCAGTGCCGCTCGGTTGGTGTCCGGCCGCTCGGTCTTGGCGCGCTCCAACAGGATCTGGTGAATCGTCGGGACCGCGGTGTACCAAGTGGCCGAGACGGCGGCGATGTCGTCCCAGAACGTGTGCGCCGAGAACCGCCCACGCGCCGGCAGCAGCACCGCACCCCCGGATGCCAGGGTCGACAGCAACGCGGCGATCAGCCCGTGACCGTGGTAGAGCGGCATCACCGCGACCGTCGCGTCCTGCGGGCCGAGCCCGTAGCCGGCGATGATGCCCCGCACCGAGCGGGCGATGTTGTGGTGAGTCCACGGGACCATCTTCGGCACACCGGTGGTCCCGCCGGTGAACATGATCATCGCGTCGTCTTCGCGCAGCCCCTCGGGCGTCGAAATGTCTTGCCTCGGTGGCGTAGTAACGTCGAGGTTCACGCCGCCGACGGTCACCGCGATCGGCCACCATGGCAGGGTCGGTCCGCCCTTGTCGTCGCCGCCCTCCTGGCCGACGCCGTCGACGAGCATCACCCGCGCTCCCACCGCCTCGCTTCGGGTGCACTGGTCCGTGACGGGCAAGGCCGGGTCCAACGGGACCACGATCAGGTCCGCCCGCGACGCCGCCAGCAAGCCGACGACGAATTCGGCGTTGCTACCGGCGCGCAGCGTGACCCGATCACGCGGCAGCAGACCACCCAACTTCAGCTGATTGGCCAGGTCGTCGGCCAGTCGGACCAGGTCGCGGTAGCTGACCGGCGTGCGGTCAGACGTGACGACGAGCGCCGGCGCGTCCGGCCGCCGGCTTGCCGCCGCCTCGACCAGATCGGCGACGCGCGGGCTCGCGATTTCGGTGCTCGAGTCGGACCTCATCGCCGCACCCCTTCCGCTTTCGGGTGAAAAGCTCTTCCTTGCACCATGCCGCGCTACCTTGCCGCCCGTCCAATACGGATTCGCTCACGATCGATAACCGGCGACTATTGACCGCTTAGTCTTGCAACCATGACCAGTTTGACCGACGGCTTCCACCTCGTCGTGGATGCCCTCAAGGCCAACGACATCGACACCATCTACGGCGTCGTCGGCATCCCGATCACGGACCTCGCCCGCACCGCGCAGGCGTCGGGAATCCGCTACATCGGATTTCGGCAGGAGACCTCGGCCGGCAATGCCGCCGCCGCGGCCGGGTTTCTCACCCGGCGGCCCGGCGTGTGTCTCACGACATCCGGGCCCGGTTTCCTCAACGGGCTGCCCGCGCTGGCCAACGCCACCTCGAACTGCTTCCCGATGATCCAGATCTCGGGTTCGAGCAACCGGGCGATGGTGGACTTGCAGCGCGGTGACTATCAGGACCTCGACCAGCTCAGCGCCGCAAGGCCGTTCGCGAAGGCGGCGTATCGGATCGGCCGGATCGAGGACATCGGGCGCGGCGTGGCACGCGCCGTTCGCTGCGCGGTCTCCGGGCGGCCGGGCGGTGTCTACCTCGACATTCCCGGTCACGTTCTGGGCCAAGCCCTGGAGGCCTCGGCCGCTGCCGACACTATTTGGCGCGTGGTCGACCCTGCGCCCCCGCAGCTGCCGGCGCCGGAGGCGGTCGACCGCGCGCTGGACGCGCTCGCGCAGGCCCGGCGACCGCTGATCGTGCTCGGTAAGGGCGCCGCGTATGCACAGGCCGACGGCGTGATTCGGGCGTTTGTGGAAACCACCGGAATTCCGTTCTTGCCGATGTCGATGGCCAAAGGGTTGCTGCCGGACTCGCACCCGCAGTCCGTCGCGGCCGCGCGCTCGCTGGCGATCGCCCGTGCCGACCTGGTCTTGCTGGTCGGTGCGCGGCTGAACTGGCTGCTCGGCCATGGGGATTCGCCGCAATGGTCTGCGGAGGCCCAGTTCGTGCAAGTCGACATAGCGGCATCGGAATTCGACAGCAACCAGCCGATAGCGGCGCCGCTGGCCGGCGACATCGGCTCGGTGATGTCGGCACTGTGTGAAGCCGTGGCCGCGCATCCGATCGTGGTGCCCGTGGAATGGACGAACGAGCTGGCCGATCGCAAGGCCCGCAACGACGCGAAGATGAGTCAGCGCCTGGCCGAAGATCCGCACCCCATGCGGTTTTACAACGCACTCGGCGCCATTCGCTCCGTCCTGCGGGAAAACCCGGGGGTCTATGTGGTCAACGAGGGAGCCAATGCACTAGACCTGGCCCGCAATGTCATCGACATGGAGTTGCCGCGCCACCGGCTGGACACGGGAACCTGGGGGGTGATGGGTATCGGCATGGGCTACGCCATCGCTGCCGCGGTCGAGACCGGTGGTCCCGTGGTCGCGATCGAGGGCGACAGCGCATTTGGCTTCAGCGGCATGGAAATCGAGACCATCTGCCGCTACCGCCTGCCGGTGACCGTCGTCATCCTCAACAATGGGGGCGTCTACCGCGGCGACGAAGCGGCGATGGGAAGTGATCCGGCGCCGACGGTGCTGAACGCGCGGGCTCATCACGAGTTGATGGCAGAGGCGTTCGGCGGCAAGGGATATCACGTCACCACACCGGCCGAGCTGCGGTCGGCGCTGGCCGAGGCGATCGCCGCTGGGGGGCCGTCGATCATCGACTGCGAACTCGACCCGGCGGCCGGGGTGGAAAGCGGACATCTGGCCGGCCTCAACCCGACCAGCGCTGCGACGCCGCCGGCCGCGGTCAGCGCCGACGCGTGATACCCAACAGGTGCGCATCGAAGAACTCGTTCAGGGCCAACCGGCGCGCACACGCGGTGAGGGCGCGGGCCACTGGTGAACCCGGCCCGGTCGAGTTGGTGGCCAGCGCGATCTGGGCCTTGAGCGCCGGATCGACCATTTCGACCGCGCGGATTTCCGCGCCCAACGGCGACGTCCACAGCCACGTGTGTGGCACAATGCACGCCCAGTTGCCCGTGGCGACCTGCGCCAATAGCGAAGCGACGGAGTCGGTTTCAACTTGCGGCGTGACGGTGATGCCGTGGCCGGCGAATGCTTCGTCGATGATCTGACGATCCCGCATGTCGGCGGTGAGCAGGGCCAGCGGCAATTGCGCGGCCTCCGGCCACGCCATCGTCGACGCGCCGGAGGGCAACATGTCCGCCGACGACAGCAGCACGTAGTGCTCCTCATAGAGCGGCACCAAGTCCATGTCGTGCGCGTCGTCCGGCGCGATGTGCACTATCGCGGCGTCCAGGTCGAACTCGCGCAGGCGTCGGTACAGCTCGGAGGCGGCCAGCCGGGAAAGAATCTGCACCTTCGCCAAAGGATGCTCCGAACAGAACGCCGAGAGCACCAGGGACGCTGTCGTGGAAGCGGTTGGAACCGTGCCCAGCCGAAGCGTTCCGGTGATACCGGATCGCACGGCGTGCACCTCGGCCTTGAACGCATCGTGTTCGGCGAGGATCCGCTTGGCCCACACGACCAATCGCTCCCCTTCGGGCGTCAGGCCCTCAAAGCTGTGGCCACGGTTGATCAGCGTGACATTCAGCTCCCGTTCGAGCTTGGCGATCGCGGCGGATAGTGCGGGTTGGGAAACGTAGCATTTCTCGGCCGCCCTGGCGAAGTGGCGCTCCTGGGCAACCGCAACGAAGTACTCCAGTTGACGGAAAAGCACCCGCACCTCCTCGGTCTTCGAGCACCGATTCCGCTGAGGCTAACCCGCAGCTAGCACACGAGCCAGTCCAGTGTCTCGGACAACCCCAAGACTTCCACGCCGATAGCGCGACATTCTTGGATACCCCGGTCGTACAGGCCTGAGATCGCGTCGGACACCAGGACAATCCGGAAGTCGCGTTCGGACGCCTCGTAGATCGACGTGCGAGGACAGTTCGGAAAATTGCAGCCCGCGAAAACCAGTGTGTTGCTACCGCTTTCGCGTAGATGTCGGTCAAGGTTGGTGTCGTAAAACGCACCCCACCTTGGTTTGTACATCACGTGCTCGGTCGCTCCGATTTGCTGGAGGCCACCCGCCAGCAGCAATGGGTGGTCCAATTCAACGGCATTGGGTAGAAGTGCCGCGGCAATCTGCGAGCCGGCGCTGCCCGGTACGGCGATTCTCGCACCTCGCTCTATCGATTGCCGTCGCACCGGGTCCGCGTTCGACCCATCCGGCCGGTACAGCCGGATGACATGCACGATTGGCAGCCCGCGTTCGCGGAACGCCGTCGCCAACTTGGCCATTGCCGGGATCGCCGCACGCGTGCCCGCAACGGGCATCGCAGCATCATTGCCCGGGAGGTCCACAAAATCGCGCTGTACATCGATCAGCACCAGTGCCGCCGAACCCGCCAACGGGCGCGTGTAGTGGTCATTCGCGGTCATGTGCCCCTCTCCGGCCCTGCGTGATGTGATCGAAGTCAACAAGTTATCGGATCGTTATCTGGTGGGCGGGAAGCTGCCCTTGTTTGCTGAAAGCCGTAATGAGTAGACGGCCAGTAGAATAGCGTTGTGTTGACTGCACCGACCCAAGGGGTACAAGCCATGCGCCGAGCGGTTCGTTACCTATTCGTTATGGTAGCGATCACGGGCATGGGCGCGTTGGGAAGCGGCGCCCGCAGCGTGGCCTCGGTCCCGGTGCCCGAGCCTGTTCCCGCAGTTGCCGCGGTTTTGCCGGCCAGTGGCGCGGTGGTGGGCGTTGCGCATCCGGTCGTGGTGACGTTTACCGCCCCGGTCTCCGACCGCGTTGCCGCAGAACGGTCCATTCGCGTCACGTCACCAAGCAATATGCCGGGACATTTCGAGTGGGTCGAGAACAACGTCGTGCAGTGGGTTCCTAACCACTACTGGCCCGCCCACACCCACGTCTCGGTTGGCGTGCAGGCCCTGACGACGGGTTTCGACACCGGTGACGAGTTACTCGGTGTCGCGAGCCTGTCCGGGCACACCTTCACCGTCAGCCGAAACGGCGAAGTCCTCCGCACGATGCCGGCGTCGATGGGTAAGCCCAGCCGCCCCACGCCGATCGGCAGCTTCACGGCCCTGGAAAAGGATCGCACTGTTGTCATGGACTCGCGGACCATCGGGATCCCGCTGAGTTCGCCGGAGGGATACAAGATCACGGCTCAGTACGCGGTCCGGGTCACCTGGAGCGGCGTCTATGTGCACTCGGCCCCCTGGTCGGTCGACTCGCAGGGCCACGCCAATGTCAGCCACGGCTGCATCAACCTGAGCCCGGACAACGCCGCGTGGTACTTCAACCAGGTCAACGTCGGCGACCCGATCCAGGTCGTGGCCTGACGGACGAGGGTCCAAAACCGCTGCAGCCGCTGAGCGGCGCACCGGCCAAAATTGGTGCGGACAAAGACATTTCGCATCTGTCGGCGGCCCGGGTCGACAAGTATGTGTACGACCTGCAGTTGCTGGGTCTGGTCTAGCCCCGGCTCGGCTAGCTGGGCAATCCTTTCTTGATCGCCGCGTCTTGCTTGCGGCCGACATCGAGCGCAGCGGCGGCATCGATCGGATCGTCTGGTGCACTGTCGAATTCCAGGTTGGCCAGCACCCTGCCCTCGGTGAACAACAGCACCGTCACAGCTTGGGAATTATCCGGCGCGCTACCGGAAATTATCGCCCCATTGGAACCGACATCGACCGGCTGCCACGTAACGCTGACCTTGCCCGCGTAATTGGCCTTGGTGTTCTCGACCGCCACCGCGGCCGACGCGGGATCGGCGACGATCATGATGGTGATACCGATTCGGCGGCTGTTGTCGGCGTTGGCGAAAAGCTGCGCAACGCCGGCCGCGTTATTGGGAAGCAGCACGGGTGGTTGTGGGGCGTTGAAATCCGCCCCGATATCGCTGGCCTTGATCAGCAACGAACTGTAATCGGTGGGTTGTGCCGGCGACGGGCTCGTCGTCGCGCTGGGACCGGTCGACGTAGTGGTGGCAGACGAGGACGGGGACGAGGATGTCGTGAACGATGAGGGCGGCCGGTCCCAGGGCGACGCGGCGTGGTGGCCGCAGCCGGTGGTCGCGGCGCCGACCACAAGGGTGGCGGCCGCCCAGCCGACGACGGTGACCCGAGCGAGCGCCATGGGCATTCCCTTCCACGTCAACCTCCGGTGAAGTGCCGACATCCAGCAGTTCGACCGCGGCGCCTGATGCTATTGCGAAATCCCAGCGCGAACAAGAGCAGCGCCTATGAGCAGCCGCGCACAGCCCGCCGGTGAGCGGCGGTTCGCGGCCTATGCTGGCGTGGGGCAGGGCAACTTCGCGGGTGAGGAGAGCAATATGACGGCGGCGGTGGCGCGTGCGGTGCGGTTCGACCGTTACGGGGGACGCGACGTGTTGTATGTGACGGACATCGAAATGCCGTCACCCGGCGCGGGCGAGGTGGTGGTCGAGGTTCGCGCCGCCGGGATCAACCCGGGCGAGGCCGCGATCCGAACCGGGGCGCTGCACGACATGTTTCCCGCCACCTTTCCGTCCGGTGAGGGCAGCGACCTCGCCGGCGTGGTGACCGCCGTGGGACCCGGAGTCAGCGAGTTCTCCGTGGGTGACGAGGTTCTGGGGTTCAGCTTCCGCCGGTCCAGCCACGCCACCCACACCGCCGTCCCGGTGGGCCAGCTGATCCGTAAGCCTCCCGAATTGAGTTGGGAGGTAGCCGGTTCGCTGTACGTGGTCGGTGCGACGGCGTGCGCCGCTGTCCACGCGGTCGCGCCGCAGCCGAGTGAGACGGTCGCCGTTTCGGCGGCCGCGGGCGGAGTCGGAAGCATTGTCGTGCAACTGTTGGTGCTGCGCGAGGCACGAGTGCTTGGCATCGCCGGCCCGGGCAATGCCGACTGGCTGCGCGCCCATGGCGTCACCCCGATCGCCTACGGGGAAGGACTGGCCGACCGGCTGCGGGAGGCGGCGCCGAACGGAGTTGACGCCTTCATCGACTTGTTCGGCCCCGACTACGTGCAGCTCGCCGCGGATCTGGGGGTGGCGCCCGAGCGAATCGACACCATCATCGCCTTTCAGAAGGCCGGCGAAGTCGGCGCCAAGGCCGAGGGCAGCGCCGAGGCGTCCACACCCGAAGTGCTCACGGAGATGGCCGACCTGGTCGCTACCGGCGCCATCGATTTCGATGTCGCCGCCACCTTTCCGCTGGACCGGGTCGCCGACGCCTTCGAGGAGCTCGAGAAGCGGCACACGCACGGCAAAATCGTTCTGCTACCCAATGGTTCGCCCTAAGGACTGCCGCCGCGGGCGACTCAGGCGATACCGACCTCGACGATTTTGATGATCACGAACACGACGGCCAGGACCAGATAGCCGCGCAGGGTTAACAGTCCCGCCCGGCGGATCGGTGACATGCTCGGCGGAGCAAGCATGGCCAGGTTGGGGGTCTGCCAGTTCACCCGGTCCTGTTGGCGGACGGCGTGCCGTTCGGCACGACCCCCGAGCGTTCGCGCGATGGCTTCCGCGTCGCGCCGGTCGCTATGCCGCCGGCCGGCGATGATCATCGCGGCGCCGCCGACGATGCCGACTGCTGCGCCGCCCGCGAGCCCGGCCTCGATGGTGGCCGTGGACAGCGCGGGGAAGAAGGTCGTCGCCGTCAATGCCAGCGACAACAGCACCAGAGACCACACGATTGTCCACGCGACGATGTTCTGCCGCACGGTGTTTACCCACGGGCCCAGCACCGCCCGGTCATTGCACAGCAAGACCAGGAACACGGTCGCCGAGGGCAGTAGAACGCCGGCAAGCGCCTGCACGCCCTGGGTCACCAGGCCGAGGATGTGGTCGGGGCTGAACGCGACCGCCGCCGACACCGCGAGGAGTAACGCGTAGCCGCCGTAGAACAATGGCGCCTCGCTGATCTTCCAATGCAGTGAGTGCCGCCTTCCCGTCGCGTCGCCGATGGCATAGGTGGTGGCCAGCCCGATGGCGTTAGCCCCGATCAGCGATGCGTCCAGCAGGATGATCGCGAACAGCACTGCGACGGTGCTGCCGAGGTGCCTCGACAGCGCGGACGCGACAGCGCCGGCGTCGGTGAAGTTTCCGACGTCGGTGGTGCCCGCCAATCCGAATGCGGTCACCGCCATCATTGCCGTCGCCCCGACCATGACGACGACAATTCCGATGACCAAATCGGCTCGTGCGTACGGAATCCAGCGTGCCGTGATGCGCTTGTCCACCACGGTGGACTGCTGGAAGAACAATTGCCACGGCGACACCGTGGTGCCCACGATCGCGACGACCAACAGCAGCACGGTGGAGTTGACCCCGCCCGGGAATTGCGGCAGCAGCCCGCCGACGGTCTCTTTCGGGGTGGGGTGCACCAGCAGCACCATCGGGATGATGAGCACGTTGACCGCGATCAGCAGGAACATCAGTCCCTCCCAGCGGCGGAACGAGCCCCCGGCTACCACGGCGAACAACAACACCGCCGCGGTCGGGATCGCGATGACTTTGGGCCAGCCCAGGAACCCGAGTGCCAGTGATACGCCGATGAATTCGGTGACGATGGTCAGGGCGTTGAGGATCAGTAGGTCACCGACGCTGAAGGCGCCCCAGAACTTGCCGAAGCGTTCGAAGATCAGCCGCGCGTGGCCGACCCGGGTGACCGCGCCGAGCCGCAGCACCATTTCCTGGTTCACGTACAGCACCGGGATCAGCATGGTCAGCGTCCACAGCAGGCCCATGCCATAGTTCTGCCCCGCCTGTGCGTAGGTCGCGACGCCGCCGGCATCGTTGTCGCCCACCATCACGATCAGCCCGGGACCGGTGATGACCATCAGGGTCCGCAGGCGCCGCCAGCGGCCGCTGAAGGCGCCGGTGCCGTCACGGCGGATGCGGCCGAACGCGCCGACGATGTCACCGGTGTGCGCAGAATCCAGCACGCCCTGACTGGACACATCGGGGGTATGGAGGTCGCCGCGGAACTGGGTGGAGATCGAAGTCATCGAATCCTCGCTAGCTCAACAAGTTCGGGCTCGGTAAGGGAAGGCGTGCTGGCCGCGCGGAACGCGCGCTCAGCGGCGGGCACCGCATCGGCGCCCGCCGCTGAGCCCGACGAATCACCGGCGGTCGCCCGCGCTGTCCGACGGATGCCCGCCCAGCGAGGCCGTGACCACCGCGATCGGCATCCGTGAGACATAGAGGTTGGCCCGCTCCTGCGGCGTCAGGCCGCTCCGAGCGTGCAACTTCTTGGCGAACAGCCGACCTGCACGCAGCATCGACGCGCTGCGTGCCCTCGCAATACCGGTAAGACGGTGTGTAACAACAAAAGCCATGATCGTCTCCTGTCGCGGGTCCGATCGGCTCATGGCATTCGGTACACGAAGCGCCGCATCCACCCATGCGTGCGCAGCGGCACGCGCAAAGCGTTCAACGCCCAGGATCGACGGGCGCCCAAGAACGTTCAGGCGGAAGAAAGAATGCCGGAACCGGATCGGGACAAAACGGATTTCGGATAGGGACTATCGCCTGGACTCATCTCGCCCTCACCTCCTCACGGCCGGGACACACGCGGGTGTCATCACATCCACCTGAACGGAAGAGGCACGAATCACCGGCGGCGACCCGCCGATCGCACCCCTCTCGTCGGAGCTTCGGCACTACACGGCGTATCCGGGACTTCGCCCAGAAGCCACTTGGGCTCAACCCTTGGGTCCGGGAAGAGCTGTCCTGACCCGGGGCGTCTCTCGACGTTCGGGGTCAGTGGCCTGTATCCGTGCAGACGCCTCACCTACCGAGGTGCTTGCTCATCCATCTTGCACTGCGACCCAGGGCTCGTCAAACTCCTTTACGCAACCATTACGTCGGTCTGCGTTAACCAACGCCCGCTGGATCTCTCCGTGGCTATCCGCCAGCGGCCTATCCGCCGTCGGGGCCTACCCTCGAAAATATGGCGAATACATTGCAGGACCCCAGGGTCGCGACGACGCTCGACCGGATGTACACCGAAGCGAAGAACCAGATGTCGCTGCTGCGCGAAAGGATCGGTGACTTCGACCGTCCGATGAGCGCGCAGCAACGCGCCGACGCGATGAGCGAGTTCTACATCCCGGTGACGCCCGAAGCCGGCCGCCTGCTGTACGCGCTGGTGCGGGCGACCCGTCCGACGACGGTGGTCGAATTCGGTATGTCTTTCGGCATCTCCGCCGTCCATCTCGCATCCGCGGTGCGCGACAACGGCAGCGGCCGAGTGGTGACCACCGAGCTCAGCGCCACCAAAATCGCCGCCGCGAAGCAGACATTCGCAGAGACCGGTCTGGATGATCAGATCACCATCCTCGAGGGAGATGCGCTGTCCACGCTGGCCGGCGTCGACGGACCCGTCGAATTCGTCCTGCTCGACGGCTGGAAGGATCTCTACCTGCCGGTGATCAAGCTGCTCGAACCGCGCCTGTCGACGGGCGCGGTGGTTGTCGCCGACAACGCCAGCGCTGCGGACATGCAGCCCTACCTCGACCGCGTGCGCAATCCCGACAACGGCTACGTGAGCTTCAACTTCCTCGTTCGGGAGAGCGACAGCATGGAAATCAGCTGCCGCACGGGCGATTAACGGCTACCGAAGGGACTCCTCCAGCCACGGCGTCAGCCATTTCACCCCTTCCGGAGTGAGGTGGACGCCGTCGCTGCGCACCTTGATGCCGTCGACCTTGGCGGTGTAAACGCCGTCGGGGCATAGCTTTTTGTTCAGGTCAAGGATCCGCACATTCGGGTGCTGGGTAACCGTTTTGCGCAGCATGGTGTTCCAGAGATTGACCCGATCGGGTTGGTCCTCCGGATACAAGCGGCCGTCCGGCTTTTCGCCGCCGCGGCTGTAGGGCACCGAGGCCACCACCACGCGAACACCGGTGGAGCTCAAAATGTTCAGCGCTCGCTGTAACTCCCCGTTGAGATAGGCGTCGAAGGTCGGATCGCCGATATGGGTCCACTGACCCTCGTTGACACGGTCGACCGTCTCCCAGCGGCCGATGATCAACAGCGCGACGTCCGGCTGGTCTTGGTTGATCTGCGCCGACCATCTGATCGGCCAGCTGTCGCATTCCGGCCTCTGCTCGAGCGTTTGACCGATGTACCGATACGGCGTCCCGCGCACCAGGCTGCAGCCGATGACCGTGTGGTCGAGGAACGCGAAGCCGGGTGTCGGCGGAAGGAAGTGCATCCAGGTCCACCCGATCGAGTCGCCGAACACCGAAACGGTGAAGGGCCGATTGGGATTTCGCGGCCCGGCCGGCGGCGACGGAGAGACCGCGGCAACCGCCGAGACTCCGGGTGGCAGGCCGGGCTCACGCAAGCCGGGTCCGATTCCCACGGGAACCACCAGCAATGTCACCGCAGCGGCACTCGCCACGGTCGCGGCCGCCAGCGGCAATAGCGGCACCCGCGACGGCCGCCAGCGCCGGATGGGTTGTTCGATCAGCCACCACGAGGCGGCGGCCGCCGCCACCGTGGCGGCGCACCGCGCGGCGAACAACGGCAGTCCCGGACCATCCGGTGCGTTCGCCGTTGAGCGCCAAAAAGATTGGCCAGTGCCACAGATAGACGCCGTAGGAGATGGTGCCCAGCCACACCAAGGGAGGCAGGGCCAGCAGGCGGGCGATCGCCCCGCGCTGCTCCAGCGCCACCGGGGCGACCACGAGAACGGCGGCGACCGCCGCCGCGATCAGCAGACCGTGCCGGAACTCGTTCGTGCTACCCGTTGCGTAGTGGGTCAGCGCCGCCAGCCCGGCAAGACCGACGAGCGGCAGAAACCGGGCGATCCGCCGCCCCCACCGGGTTCGGATCAGGCACCACCCCCGATTCAGCGAGGGCCAGTCCCGTACCAGCAGAGCCGCTGCCGCGGAGCCTACCAGTAGCGCCTGCGCGCGAGTGTCGGTGCCGAAATAGATCCGGTCACGCGTGGCGTCCGTGGCGAAAACGATGGCGGCCGCGGCCGAAGCCAGGGCGCCGAGAGTGGCGATCACGAATATGGCGAACCGGACCCCGCCCACGGTGGCCCGCCGGAAATACCGCCTGGCTCTGGCCGCCAAGAGCAGGGTCACCGCGATCAGCAGGAGCGGCCAGACAAAGTAGTACTGCTCCTCCACACCGAGCGACCAGGCGTGTTGCAGTGGTGAGGGTGGAGCGCCCTGCGTGAAATAGTCGGTCTTCTGGGCGACGAACCGCCAGTTGGCCACCCACAGGAACGCGGCGATCGCGTCGCTGCGCAACCCCGTGAGCGACTGATTGGGGAGCAGCTCGCGGGCCGCGGCCACGGTGAGCACCATGAGGACCAGCGCCGGCAGCAGTCGCCGGGCACGGCGAATCCAGAAGCCGGCCAGCTCAATCCGGCCGGTGCGTCCCAGTTCGTCCAGCAGCAGCGAGGTGATCAGGAATCCGCTGAGGACGAAGAACACGTCGACACCCAGGAACCCGCCGTCCATGCCGGGGATGCCGCCATGGTCGGCGAGCACCAGCGCGACCGCTATCGCGCGAAGGCCATCCAGCGCGGGGATGCCGCTGCGCCGCTCTGGTCGATCCCAGACGGCCAACCGGCCGACCCGGCGCACCGGGGCAACCCAGCGGGGGCGCCGTGCAGAAGGACCCGGCGCGGGTTGAGCCCCGCCCGGTTCAGCGCTCGCTGTTAGCGCGCCCTGACCACCTTCTCGCCCGGCGCCGAACTTGCTGCCGATACGTCGCGCCCCTCCTCTTGATCACAGCAAGCCTAGGTGCGCGGCAGCCGGATCATCGTCGAGGACACGCGAAGGCACAGCTTCGGTTTTCCGATACTCGGCCCTGTCGCTATACCGGACCGGCCGGTTCGCGTCGGCTTCGCTGTCGACGAGGGCCAGCCCGAGCTCTTCGAGCACCTGCGCGGTGTCGGCGCCGCAGCTCCGGCGCGGGGCCGGCGACGCGACCCGGGGTGCGGGAAAACCAGGTCGGCACCCCGGGAAAGCGCACCGGGCCGTGCGCGGTGTCGCACCGTCTCGAAAAAGCCGACCGCGTTCAGGTGCTCGTCGTCGAACAAGCTCGCCGGACTGGACAGCGCCGCGGCGGGTATTTCCAGTTCGCGGAACGAGTTCCAGCCATTCCTGGGTCGTTCGCTGCACCAGCGTCTCGGCCAGCAACGCGTACACGGTGTCGATCTGGCGCGCCCGCTGCTCGAGCGTGGCGTACGGATCGCTGGCCCACGGCGGCCGCACGGCGTCGATGAACGCGGTCCAATGCTTGTCGTTGTAGATCAGCGCGGCGATGTAGCCGTCACTGGTGCGGTACGGCCGCCGGTTGGGAGCCACCGCGCGGGGATAGAGCGCCGGGCCCAGCGGCGGATCGAACATGGCGCCGTTGGCATGTTCGACCAGCATGAACGACGCCATCGTCTCGAACATGCCGACTTCGACCTCCTGGCCCTCGCCGGTGCGCTCGCGGTGGAACAGCGCCATCATGGTGGCGTAGAGCGCCGTGAGGCCGGCGACCTTGTCGGCCATGATGGTGCCGACGTAAGTTGGGTTCGCCGGTCAGCTGCTCTTGGACGTAGGGCAATCCGCATGCCGCCTGGATGGTGTCGTCGTAGGCGGGCAGGTCCTTGTCGGGGCCGCGCCGGCCGTAGCCGTAGCAGTTGGTGTAGACGATGCCGGGTTGATGGCGGCGACCTCGTCATAGCCGAATCCGAGCTTGCGCGATCGCCTTGGCGCGCATCGAGTGGATGAAGACGTCGGCCTGTTCGATCAGCGCGCGCAGCACGGTCTTGCCGGATTCGGATTGCAGGTCGAGGACGACGCTGCGCTTGCCGCGGTTGACGTTGACGAAGACGCCGCTCATGCCGCGCACCGGCCCGACCGAGACGTAGCGGGTGTCGTCGCCCTGCGGCGGCTCGACCTTGATCACGTCGGCGCCCATGTCGGCCATGATCTGGGTGCAGTAGGGGCCCATCACCATCGCGGTGAGATCGACGACGCGCACGCCGGCCAGCGGGCCCGCCCGCTTCGAGCTAGACCCATTAGGCTGCACCTTCGGCTGCGTGCGGCGGTTTCGAAGCTGTAGCGGATGTGGTCGCCATGCCCGTCGGGAACTACCGGAAAGACCAGTGGCTGCAGCGAGATAACGTATGGCGTCGATCTGCTCGGCGACGTCTTCGATCGACCACGACGGGCGTTGCACGCCAGGGGTTTCGGCGATGACGGCCCGGGCCACCCGGCCGGCGATGGCAATCAGCATCTCGCCGGTGACCGGGCAGGTTTCGTGGGCCAGCAGGCCCACCACCGGCGCCACCAGCTCGGTGCCCATCGGCGGGTAGGCCGAAATATCAAGGCCCTCAGCCATTCTCGTCACCGCCGACGGAACGATGACGTTGCAGAGCACGCCGTCGGCGGCGCCTTCCAGCGCGACGACGTTGGACAGCCCGATCAGGCCGGCCTTGGCGGCGGCGTAGTTCGCGACGTCGTGGTTGCCGTACAGGCCGCCGATCGACGAGGTCAACACGATGCGGCCGTAGTGCGCGTCGCACATGAGCGGGAACGCCGGCCGCACCACGTGAAAGGCGCCGCGCAGATGCACGTCGATGACGGCGTCGAAGTCCTGGTAGCTCATCTCTTTCAGCGATCCACGCCGCACGTTGCCGGCGTTGTGGACGAGGATGTCGATGCCGCCCGTAGTTGTCCAGCGCCGCTGCGATGATCGCCTGGCCGCCCTCGGGCGTCGCCACCGACTCGAGCGCACGCGACCGCGTCGCCGCCGGCCGCCGTGATCTCGGTCGACCACCTGCTGCGCGGGCCCGGCGTCCGCACCGTCCCCGGTCAGCGCGCCGCCGTTGTCGTTGACGACGACTCTGGCGCCTCGGGACGCCAGCAGCAGGGCGTACGCGCGGCCCAGTCCCCGGCCGGCGCCGGTCACGACGGCCACCCGATCGTCGAATCTGAGTTCAGCCATCACGATTCCAGCACGAGGCCATCCAGGTCGCCCTTGTCGCGCCACTGCGGTCAGCAGGTCACCGAAGGCGTAGAAGCCCGGCCCGTACGGTTCGCCGAGGTGGGACCGGATGCCTTCGCCTCCGACCCGCCGCCGCCTTCGTTGTTGTAGTAGCCCGGCGTGCATTCCAGGTTGAACGGGCTGTTGTCGATCGCGGTCTCCCGGATGGTCTTGCACCCACTCGTCTTGCGCCGCTTGGCTGGGTTCGACGGTCGACGCGCCGCGCGCCAGCGCTTCGGAGATGATGTAGGCGATGTGCTCGCCCTGCAGTTCATAGTTGGCGGCGATGTTCGCCGAGATGCCGACCTGGGTGAAGCCGGTGAAGAACTGGTTGGGGAATCCGCGGCTGGTCATCCCGTGCAGCGTCTTGTAGCCGTCGCGCCAGTGGTCGAACAGCGACACCCCGTCGCGGCCCTCGATCGCGTCGATCGAGTACCGGCGGCTGATCTCCGTCGTGATCTCGAACCCGCTGGCATAGATGATGCAGTCGACCTCGTACTCAACGCCGTTGGCGACCAAGCCCTTTTCGGTCGCCCGCTCGACGCCCTTCGGTCGACGACACGTCGACCAGCGTCACGTTCGGGCGGTTGAAGGTCGGCAGGTAGTCGTCGTTGGTGCACGGCCTCTTGCACAGGAATCGGTAGTAGGGCTTGAGCGCCTCGGCGGTCTCGGGGTCCTCGACGATGCTCTCGATGCGGCGCCGCAGCCGCTCCATGACCTTGTAGTCCTCTTCCTCCCGGATCGCCATGAACTGCTCGGGGGTCATCGACGCCGGATCTTCCAGCGCCATCACCCGCGCGGCGGTGTTGCGGCCGAGTTCGGTCCAGAAGTCGCAGACGTAGTCCGGCTGACCCAGCGCCATTCCCTCGAACGTCCAGGCGTGGAAATTGCGCTGCCGCTCCTTCTGCCAGCCCGGCTGCAGCGACTTCACCCACTCGGGATCGGTCGGCGCGTTGTTGCGCGCGTCGACCGACGACGGCGTGCGCTGAAAGACGTAGAGGTGCTTGGCGTAGCGGCCGAGGAACGGCACGATCTGGATGCCGGTGGCGCCGGTGCCCGACGACCGCGACACGCTTGTCGGCCAGCTTGTCCAGTCCGCCGCTGCTGTCCCCGCCGGTGTAGTCGTAGTCCCAGCGCGACGAGTGGAAAGCTGTGCCCCTTGAAGTCCTCGATCCCCGGAATCCCCGGCAGCTTCGGCCGGTGGAAGGGACCCGGACGCCATCACCACGAAGCGGGCCCGGATGTCGTCGCCGCGGTTGGTGCTGACCCGCCAGCGCTTGATCGATCTCGTCCCAGTGCAACTCGCGGACCTGGGTGGAGAAGATCGCGGAATCGTAGAGGCCGTAATGCTTTCCGATGCGCCGGCAATGCTCGTAGATCTCGGCGCCGTCGGCGAACTTCTTCGACGGCATGAAGTTCAGCTCTTCGAGCAGCGGTATGTAGCAGTACGATTCGTTGTCGCACTGGATGCCCGGGATAACGGTTCCAGTACCAGACGCCGCCGAAGTCGCCGCCCAGCTCGATGATCCGGACGTCGTCGACGCCGGCCTTCTTCAGATAGGCGCCGCACAGCAGAGCCGCCGAAGCCGCCGCCGAGGACGGCGACGTCGATGTCTTCCGAGATCGGGTCGCGGACCAGCGGCGGCGAGTGCGGGATCGGTCTCGTAGTACCCCGCGAAGTCGTCGACGAGCTTCGACGTACTGCTTGGAACCTTCGGACGCAACCGCTTGTCGCGCTCCTGCGCGGTATTTTTCCCGTAGCGCGGCGAGATCGATGTCGTCCGGCGTCTGGTCGGTGGGCAATCCGGATCCTCCGGTCATGCCAGGGCGTTCTCCGGCAGCGCCGCGGCGTGCAGCGGCGCCTCCATCTTCTGGACCGCGGGCAGCACCTCTTTGGCGAACAGCTCGGTGCTCGCCATCGCCTCGTCGTAGGGCATGGTGCCGAACTGCGGAACGATCGTCAGCTCGGAGAACGAGCAGGCTTCCTGGGCGGCGACTGATCCGCTTGATAGATCTCCTCCGGCGTGCCGATCAGCAGGTTCGAGGCGTGATAGCCCGGGGTCTTGGGCGGCCCACCTTTGGCCGCGCCGTCTCCGGCTGCACCGACGAGGCGAGCACCGCGGTGGCGCTGGCTTCGCGGTTCGCATAGGCTTCATAGCCCTTGACGCCCTTGAAGTTCGAGGCGTCGGCGAATCCGTAGTGCACGGTGACGTCGCGGTTGGCGGTCCAGATCCACTCCTCGGTCTTGGCCGGCGTCCTCGGTGGTGCAGTACATGAACATGACGTTCTTCGGCTGGCACGGCGGCAGGCCTTCTTCCTTGCGGAACGTGTTCACCTGCTGCACTTCTCGTCCGGCGTCCTCGATCGGCTTGTTGCCGACGAACAGCGGGACCATGCCGCGCCGGGACAGGATCTCCAGCGACTCGGCGGTCGACGACGAGCTGTAGATGCGCGAAAACAGGTCGCTGCTTTGCGGTTCCGGGCGCAGCGACATCTCGGGAACCGTGAAGATCTCTCCCTCGTAGGAGAACCGCTCCCCGGAAAGCGCCAGCTGCAGGATGTCGAGGGTTTCGTTGAAGCGCTGCCGGCTCTCCTCACGCGGGCACGCCGACGGCGTCGAACTCCCCCTTCGAGACCCCGCGCCCGATCCCGATCGTGTTGTATCGCCCGTTGGAGACGATGTCGAGGTAGGCGATCTGGTGCGCCAACCGGACCGGATGCCACCACGGCGCGACGACGACGAACGTGCCGAGGCTGACGCGCTCGGTACGTCCGGCGAAATAGCTCAACGTCTGAATCGGGTTGGGCGTCATGCCATACGGGGTGCCGCAGTGCTCCGGCATCCAGATGCCGTCGAACCCGAGCGGCTCGGCCAGATCGGCGATCGCGAGCGTGGCCTGCACGCACTCCCAGTCCGGGGTCGCGGGCGGGTGGCTGAAATCCCCGGCCAGCACGCGTTCCCAGTCGTGGGAATTGTGTGATCCGAACCCAAGATTGACTTTCATCGATCGATCTCTCTTTCTACTGGAGGCTAGTTCTGCGCGGTGCACCGGTGCCCATGTACTTCGGCGAGGTTGCGGTGCAGATTGGCGGTGCTGCGCTCCATGTACGGGTTGGGCTCGTGGGCCGCGGAAGCCCAACGACTTCATGCCTTGCTGAACGGCGGCCATGTTGGAGAAGTCCTGCGGCAGGACGCTGCGCCAGTTCGGGTCGTCCGCCGGCGCGTACACCCACTCCGTTTGCGGCTCTTCACCTTTCGGGTACAGCTCATAGCACGACGGCCTCGAAGATGCACTTATCGGGATCGTAGCCGTACGGCCGGGCGCTGTAGCACAGCGCGGTGGTCAAGCCCTGCCCGATCTGAAAGTTGGGGAAGATCTGCCACGCGGTGCCGCTCTTGGCCAGATGCTCGGGATCGATCGTCGGCCAGATCACGCCGCGCGCGGCATCGTCGCGCCGGGCCGAGGTCAGCCAGTGCTCGAGCACCTTGTTGGCCGGCGCGTCCTCGGGCAACTCGTCGACCAGCCGACGCGCCGCATCCACCAGCGTTCTGGTGGTGGTGGCGTTGGTTTCCTCCAAGGTGTAGAGCTGCATCTCGGCCGTCGAGACGCGGGGGTCGGCACCGGTGCCGAGCCGGATCTTCGACTTGGTCTCCTCCAGGTCCGCGGGCGCGTCGTAGCCGATGTTGCTGTGTTTGCCCTGCGCATGCGCCCAGCCACGAAAGTTGCCGAACTTGTTGAACTGCGGATGCGTGGTGGCGACGTGGTAGGTCTCGTTGAAGGCCTCCATGGCGACCTTCCAGTTGCACTCGAAGCGCAGCCACCTGCGCCATTTGCAGCGCATGTCCTGCAACCCGAAGGGATCGAGCATGGTGGCGGCGGGCTCGAGGTAGTCGCGCAGGGGTTCGCAGCCGGGATCCATGTTGATCCAGATCCAGCCGCCCCAGGTGTCGACGTTGACCGTCGCCAGGTGGGTGTTCTCCGGCGTCAGCGCGCCCTGCCAGTCCTGCTTCTCCGGGATGTGGATGCAGGCGCCGTCCTGGTCGTAGGTCCAGCCGTGGAATCCGCAGACGAACGACTTCTTCTGGCCGCAAGCGCTTTTCGCACCCTTCGGGCGTGTCGACCAGGCGACGGCCGCGATGCACGCAGACGTTGTGGTGGGCGTTGAAGCGTGTCGGGCGCCGTTCGCACCACCACGATGGAGTCGTCGAGGATGTCGTAGGTGAGGAAGCTGCCCACCTTCGGGCAGGTCTTCGACGCGACCGACCTGCTGCCACACCTTGCGCCACAGCTTGTCGCGTTCGGCGCGCACGTACTCCACGGAGATGTAGGCCTGCACCGGGATCGTCACCGGCGCGCTCAGCGTCGTTCGGCCGCGCCGGCGCCGTTACTCGCCGTTGTCGGTCATCGGGTTCCTCCGATCCTCATGGCCTCGTCCCAGCGTGTTATGGCCGCGCGGAAGGATTCGTCCTTGAGGAACAGCGAGGTGTTGTCGGCGGCCAGGTGCCCCCATTTGAGGTTCAGGCCGCCGTCGACGAGCAGGGTCTGTCCGGTGATGTAGCTCGACAGGTCCGACAGCAGGAACAGCACGGCGCCGGCGATCTCCTCCGGGCGGCCGCGCCGTCCCATCGCGATGGCGCGGCGGTCGCGTTGCGGATCTTCGTCGACATAGGTGCCCGACGCCGGCGTCTCGGTCACCCCGGGCGCCACGGCGTTGACCCGGATCGCGGTGCTCGTCGCCGCCGGCCGCCAGTTCGAGCGCCATGGTGCGGGTCACCGCCACGATCGCGGCCTTGGCCGTGCCGTAGCCGATATGGAAGGGCGCGGTGTTCATCCCGCTGATCGACGAGATCGAGACGATCGAGCCCGGACGTCTTGCGGCGCCTGCAGTTCCGCGGCCACGGCCTGGCTCATGAAGAACATCGTCTCCAGATTCCGGGAGAACAGCTCGCGCCAGTCGGCGCGCGTCACCCGGGTCGACGGCATCCACGTCGACGGTTCCGCGCCACCGGCGACGTTGACCAGTCCGTGCAGCTCGCCGCTGGTGCGCCGCACTGCGCTCGCAGGACGGCGTGCTCGACCCCGTCGTCGGTGGAGGCGTCGGCCGCCACCGGCACGACCGACAGGCCCTCGGCCACCAGCGGCCCGACGTGCCGATCGAGATTGTCCTGACCGCGGCTCACCGCGATCACGGTCGCCCCGGCCTCGAGCGACCATGCGCGTGATGGTGGTGCCGATGCCGCCGCCCGCGGCGCCGGCCACCACGACGATGCGCCCGTCCAGGCCCAGAAGATCGCGTTCCATCTGAGATCAGCCAATTGTCCGGACAAGATAATGACGTGCACTCATTAGAGAGCATGATTCTCCGGCGGTGGCCAGCACGTCAAGGGCCTGGCCGATTTCGGTGCTGTGCTATTGTCTGGACTATTGACTGATTGCTATCGTGCGAGCGGTGATACCGACCGGATTGTCAGACCAGGCTGGTCGCTATCTCGGCCGCGCGGCCGCCCACCCTCGCCGAAGGCTGGAGCCTCGAGCGGCTCACGCCGCCGAGCCGGCTGTTCGGCGCCAACGGCCTGCGCACCGGCCCGGACGGCCGGATCTACATCGCGCAGGTGACCGGCAGCCAGATCAGCGCGCTCGACGTGACGACCGGCCGGCTGGACACCGTCAGCGCCAAGGGCGGCGACATCATCGCGCCCGACGACGTGGCCTTCGACCCGGACGGCAACCTCTACGCCACCGAGGTCATGGACGGACGGGTGAGCATGCGCGACACCAGCGGGCCATACCCGGGTGCTGCGCGACGACGTGCCGTCGGCCAATGGCATCACCTTCCACCGGGGCCGGTTGTTCATCGGCGAATGCCGGGAAGGCGGGCGCCTGCTCGAACTCGACCTGGACGGCGGCGCGCCGCGGGTGCTGCTGGAGAACGCGCCGTCGCCCAACGCCATGGAGGTCGGACCCGACGGGCTGCTGTACTTCCCGTTGATGGGGGCCAACGAGATCTGGCGTATCGACCCCGAGGGCGGCGAGCCCCGAACGGGTGGCCGGCGATCTCGGTGTGCCCGACGCGGTGAAGTTCGATTCCAGCGGCTGCATCGTCTCGACCCAGGTGCACAGCGGCCAGGTGCTGCGCATCGATCCCCGCAGCGGCGAGCGCACCGTGCTGGCAACGCCTGAACCCGGGCCTGGACAATCTCACCTTCGTCGGCGAGCGGCTGTTCGTCTCGAACTTCACCGGCGAGATCACCGAGATCCTCGGTGGCGGCGAGTCCCGGGCCGTGCTGCCGGGCGGGTTGAACTGGCCGCTGGATCTGGCGGTCGGCGCCGACGGCAACCTCTACATCGCCGACGGCACCTACTTCTACGTCGCTGCTTGCCGACGGCACGCTGCGGACGGCCGGAATGTTGTTCAGCCCAGGCTATCCGGGCTTCCTGCGCGGGCTGGCCCCCGGCGGGCGTCGGCGAGTTCGTCGTCACCACCTCCAATGGCCAGGTGTGCGCGATATCGGCCGGACCGCAACGAAAGTGAGCTGCTGGCAGAGGGTTTCGACCAGCTCTACGGCGTGGCGGTCGCTCCCGGCGGCACCATCGTGGCCGCCGAACTCGGTGCGGGACGGGTGCTGTCGATCCGGGCCGGCGTCGTCGAGGTGCTCGCGTCCGGGCTCAACGATCCGGTCGGCGTGGCGATCGCCCCCGACGGGGCTTGCTGGTCTGCGAAGCAGGCGCCGGGCGGGTGGTCAAGCTGGACGGCACCGGCACCCTGCTGGACGGCCTGCAGCGGCCCCAGGGCATCCTCGTGCACGACGGGCAGATCTACGTCGTCGACGCCGGGCGCCAAGGAGCTGATCGCGTTCGACCGCGACAGCGGGACCCGGCGCACCATCGCCTCGGAGCTGCCGGTGGGCGCCCCGCCCGGCGTGATTCCCAAGCCGCTGCTCGGAATGCCGCCGTTCTCCGGGCCGCAGGGCCCGTTCGCCGGCATCGCCGCCGGGCCCGACGGCACGCTGTATGTCTCGGCCGACGCCGAGGGCAGTGTGCTGGCATTGCGTCGGGAATCCTGAAGGGCCGCAACGTATGCCGAGAGACCAAAGTAGTCGACCACCGCTACCTCCAGGTCGCGCGCACCCTGCGCAAAGAGATCGTGGACGGCGTGTATCCGGTGGGATCGCAATTGCCGACCGAACACGAGCTGTGTGAGCGGTTTGCGGTCAGCCGCTACACCATTCGGGAGGCGCTGCGGCGGCTGCGCGACGACAACCTGGTGTCGTCGCGGCCGCGAACCGGAACCCTGGTCGTACCGCGGCCGTCGTCGGATTCCTACGTCCAGCACGTCATGTCGATCAACGACCTGCTGGCATTTGCGACCGGTACGCGACTTCGCCATCGAATCCATCGCCATGGTCAGCGATCGACGACGAGCTGGCGGCCCGGACCGGGCTGACGAGCGGCGAGCAGTGGCTGACCGTCCGGGGTTTCCGGCAGGCCGAAGGCGGCCGGGCCGGTGGAGCCGCGCTGTGCCGCACCGAGTACTACATCAACCGCGCGTTCGCCGCGGTCGGCAGGCTGTTGCAGCGCCACGAAGGCCCGATCTTCCCGCTGATCGAGGACCTGTTCGGCCTGAGTATCGTTGAGGTTCATCAGGAAATCGCCGCGGTACTCATCCCACCGGCGCTGGCGGACGGCCTCGACGTCGAGCCCGGGTACGCCGGCGCTGCAGGTGCAACGCACCTACACGACGTCCGACGGGCAGGTCGCCCAGGTCACGATCAACACCCATCCCGCGTCCCGCTTCCGTCACTCGATGACGATGCGGCGCGTTCGTGGCTAAGCTGCGTCAATTGGCCAATGACGATGACCGAAAGCTGATCGGCGGACGCTGGCTTCGTTGGGACGACGAACGCGCCGCCGACGCCTATGCGCGCGGCTGGTGGGTTCGCGGCACGCTGGCCGATTCGCTGCGCGAGGCCGCCGCAGCGCACGCCGCAGCGGGTGGCACTGGTCGACGGCGATCGGCGGCTGGACTGTCAAAGCCTCTATCGGCAGGCGACGGCGCTGGCGCACGCGCTGCACTGCGCGCATTCCCCCGGGCAGCGTGGTGTCGTTCATGCTGCCCAACTGGCACGAGGCCGCGGTGATCTACCTGGCCGCGACGCTGGCGGGAATGGTGGCCAACCCCATCTTGCCGTCCATGCGGGATCGCGAATTGCGCTTCATCCTCGAAGACGCCGACAGCCGGATGGTCTTTGTCCCATCGGATTTCGGCGCCACGACTACCCCGCGATGCTGGCCCGGGTGACCGCCCAGCTGGAATCGCCACCGCGAGGTCGTGGTGGTGCGCGGGGATTCCGGTGCGGGCTACATCCCGTTTGCATCGCTGCTCGACGAGCGCGGTCGATTCGCCGACAGCTGCCCGGCGCTGAACCCCGACGCCGTGCGGATGATCCTCTACACCTCTGGGACCACCGGACGCCCGAAAGGTGTTCTGCACACTCATAATTCGATCCACGCGCTGATCTGCCAGATCCGTGATCACTGGCTGGTCGAGCCGGGCGACGCGCTTTCTGGTCGCCTCGCCGATCGCTCATATCGGGGGTTCCATCTACGCGTTCGAATGCCCGCTGCTGCTGGGCACGACCGCGGTGCTGATGGACCGCTGGAACGGCGACGACGCGGTCGAGCTCATGCAGGCGCGAGCGATGCACGCACATGTCCGGGCGCGACACCGTTCCTGGAGCAGATGCTGGCCGCCGCGCAGCGCGCCGGTACCCGGCTGCCGGACCTGAAGCTGTTCGTCTGTGGCGGTGCGTCCGTGTCGCCGTCGTTGATCCGCAGGGCCGCAGCATATTTCGACTCGGCGGTCGTCACCCGTGTGTACGGCTCGACGGAAGTGCCGGTCACGACGATCGGGTCCACCGCGGCATCGCCGAGCACGCCGCGGACACCGACGGTCGCGTCGGCCTGGCCGACATCAAGCTTGGTCGTACGGGGAGATCCGCGCACGCGGCCCGCAGATGCTGGTCGGCTATCAGCATCGCGAAGACGAAGCCGAATCTTTCGACGCCGAGGGCTACTTCCGCACCGGAGATCTCGCGCGCTGGGTCGACGACGAATATCTCGTCGTCACCGGGCGGGCCAAGGACATCATCATCCGCAACGGCGAGAACATCTCGCCCAAGGAAGTCGAGGACATCCTCGACCGGCCACCCCGGCGTCGCCGAGATCGCCATCGTCGGACTGCCCGATGACGCGCACCGGAGAGCGGGCATGCGCCGTCGTCGTACCCGCGGCGACTCGACCCGGCCCGGACCTGCGCCGAGCCTGCTGCGCAGCTTCCTGGAAGACTCGGGCGTTGCGCGGTTCAAAGTGCCGGAGCAAGTGGTTATTTGGGATGTCCTACCGAAGAACGACGCAGGAAAAATACTGAAGCACCAGATCAAGGCGGCGCTGATGAAAGCAGATCAGTGACATGCAGGTAGCGATCGTAACGGGGGCAAGCGGCGGGATCGGCTTCGGTTGCGCGAGCAAAGCTCGCCGAGATGGGCATGGCGGTGCTGGCGACCGGACGAAACGAGGCACAAGCTCGCCGAGTTGGCCGCAGGCGCATCGCCGATCCCGATCGGGTGGCCACCGCTCGCCGTCGATCTCACCGACGACGACTGCGCCCAAGCGAATCACGGACCTCGCCGTCGACCGATGGGGGCACATCGACTTTCTGGTCAACATCGCCGGGATCGGCAGCCCCAAGCCGGTACACGAGACCGACGACGAATCGTTGGACCATTTCCTCGATTTGATGCTGCGGGCTCCCTTTCGCCTGATTCGTGAGGTGTTGCCGCACCTGGGGCCCGGGTCGGCGATCATCAACGTCACGTCGACCTTCGCCGTCGTCGGCGGTCTTCGCGGCGGCGCCTACTCGGCGGCCAAGGGCGGGCTCACCGCGCTGACCACCCACATCGCCTGCCAATACGGAGCGCAGGGAATACGTTGCAACGCCGTTGCTCCCGGGGTCATTCAGACCCCGATGACCGAACACCGCCTGCAGGATCAGCGATTTCGGCGAATCAACACCGAGATGACACCGCATCAGCGGCTGGGGACGGTCGAGGACGTCGCGAGCACGGTGGCGTTCTTGTGCTCTGCCCGGCGGTGCTTTCATCAACGGCCAGACGATCGTCGTCGACGGCGGTTGGAGCTCGACGAAGTATCTTTCGGAGTTGGCGTTGAGTTCGGAGTGGGAAGCCGCGCTCGACGCTCACCCGGATTCGAAGTGGCGGCGGATGCCCGCCAGCATCTCGACGTGCGCCTTGACCGCCTCGCGCGTCGTCACCGCGGCCAGCAGCCGGGGCGCGGCGAACCGGATTCGCTCGGTGACCCGGGTGCCGCCATCGATCGGCTCGAAACTCACCGTCCCGCGCAGGCGCACCCCGGGGGACTGGTCGGCCTCGGTCAGCACATCGCCGTCGGACGGGCACCTGCAGCCGCGCGCTGGTAGGTGATCTTTATGGTCAACGGCCCCAACGGAATCCGATCTACCACGCGATAGCTCTGCAGGTATCCGTCCGATGTTTCGGTGCGCGAGATCGTTTGCACGGAGACGATCAGCGGGTGCACGAGTTTGATGTTGTCCAGGTCGACATAGAAAGTCGCGCACCACCTCGGGCGGCGCGGGCACGTCCTCGGTACAGCGTCCGCTCGGCGTGGGCGATCCACCAGCTCATCAGTTTTGCGGCGTGGAAACCCTCGGCTTTAGCCGGGGGAGGAAACGCCGCATCCCTCCTTTCGACTGGTTGTCGGTGGTCCTGCCTAGGTTGTTGCTATGTGCAGGTTTCGATTGCTTCCCAGCCTTGAGCAGGCGGCAGCATTGGCCGAACACTGTCGTCACGCCCGGTTTGTGTGGAATCTTGCCGTCAGAGCAACAGCAGCATTGGCAGCCAGGGCGCCAGGCGCCCGGTTACAACGAGCAATGTGCCCAGTTGACGGCGGCCCGCGCCGAATACGACTGGCTGGCAGCCGGGTCGCAGACCGTGCAGCAGCAAGCGTTGCGGGACTTCGCCCAGGCGATGCGCAACTTTTTCAACCGCACCCACCGTCGCCCGACGTGGCGTAAGGCCGGCACGCATGAAGGATTTCGGCAGGTCGGACTCAAACCGCGCCACATCAAACGGCTCAGCCGCCGCTATGGGCAGGTATGGATACCCAAGGTCGGTTGGGTGCGATTCCGCTGGACCCGCAACATCCCCGCCACGGTGAAGTCTTACCGAGTCACGCTGGATCGGTCCGGGCGGTGGCACCTCGCTTTTGCCGCCATCCCCGAACCTGTCCCGGGGCCCGGATGATGGCAGCGTGGTTGGCGTGGATCGCGGCGTGGCGGTATCGGTTGCGCTGTCGTGCGGGGAGCTGCTGCGCGTTCCTGGCCTTAGTGCCGGTGAGGTCGAGCGGTTGCGGCGATTGCAGCGGCGCCTGGCCCGGGCGCGACGCGGATCGAATCGGCGGGCGCGAACGAAGCTGGCGATTGCGAGGTTGCGGGCCCGGGAAACCGACCGCCGTCGTGACTGGGTGGAGAAGACCAGCACGGATTTGGCGCGCCGGTTCGACACCATCCGCGTCGAGGATTTGAATGTGCGGGCGATGACCCGCTCGGCGCGCGGTAGCCGTGAACGTCCGGGCACCAACGTGGCGCAGAAACGGGGCCTCAACCGTGAGATCAACCGCCAAGGCTGGGGACTGCTGGTGGCCCGGTTGAAGCACAAGGCCCGCGGGCGACTCGAATTCGTCCCAGCAGCGTATACGTCGCAACGATGCTCCGATTGCGGGCATGTCGCGCCGGAAAACCGTAAGAGCCAAGCGGTTTTCCAGTGCGTAGCCTGCGGCACGGGGCCGTGCAACGCCGACGTCAACGCCGCACGCAACATCGCCGCCGGACGGGCGGTGACAGCACGGGGAGACCTCGGCACTAGCCGGTCTGCGAACCGTGAACCTCAACTCTGTTCTCCTGCTGCCTAGGCGCACCGAGGAAGGGTCGGAATCCACCGAGTTAAGCCGGTGGAGGACGTCAAAGGTACAACTCTGCCGCGAGAACACCTGTGCGCCACCAGATCAGCGCGGCGAATACGGCCAAGGCGAGAATCGTAGCCGCGGCCTGGATCAGGTTCCGGCGTTCCCTCGGTGGGTAAACGTAGGCCGCGGCGACCAGCGCGCCCGTGACGAGCCCGCCCACGTGCCCCTGCCAGCTGATCCGTTGTGAGCTGACCGCCGGAACGACGAAAGTGAAGACCAGGTTGATCACGATGACCGCGGCGACCCAGCGGACGTCCAGCGTGAGCCGCCTTGCCACCACGAACGTGGCGCCGAAAAGGCCGAAAACTGCGCCCGAGGCGCCCGCCGTCGCCGTGTTGAGCGGGGACAGCAGGTAGACCAGCACCGACCCGCCCAGCCCGCTCAACGCGTACAACGCGCCGAATCGCAGGCGGCCCAGCCACATCTCGAGCGGCGGACCCACGACGTACAGCGCCCACATATTCAGCAGCAAGTGGGTCGCGCCGTAGTGCAAGAACGCCGATGTCACCAGGCGATAGAACTCGCCGTCGGCGACGCCCGGTGGCCACAGCGTCAGCTCCTTCTCTAGACTCCCCGACGCCATCTGCACGATGAAAGCCGCGACGTTGATCGCGATAAGCGAGTAGGTGACCACCGGGGTGGCCGACCGCTGCCGTCCCCCAAACTGCGTCCGCGGCTGCCGAATCGTTTTGGCACCCGCCTCTACGCACTCCACACACTGGTGACCGACCGCGGCGGCGCGCATGCAATCCGGGCAGATGTAGCGTTCGCAGCGGTTGCAGCGGACGTACGTCGGGCGGCCGGGATGCCGGTAACAGCTCGGCGCCTCGGCCGGTGACTCCGGTGCGCTGGGTGCGCTCATCGCACCATTCTGGCCCGTATCGCCGGCCGCGATGCTTCATCGAACCTATTTCCCCGGCTACCGCGGTCCCTTAGTGTGTTTTGCGTGGGAGTCACCGATGTGACCGAGGTCGGCGCCGGCGTGGTCGAGCGCTACCTGGAGTGCCTGGCCGCACACGATTGGGACGGCCTCGCGGCGACGATTGCCGACGACGGCCTGACCCGAGAGGGCCCGTTCTGCGACGTCGTCGAGGGCAAGGCGCACTACGTCGCCTTCCTGCGCAAGGTCTGCACCAGTATCAAAGGCCACCGAGTGAAGGTGCAGCGGGTCTCGCACGTGGACTCTCACGTGTCGTATGCCGAGTTGACCGAGGCCTTTGAGATCGACGGCGTCACCAAAAGCTGGCCCGAATGCATCCTCTTCGAGCAGGGCGACGACGGCCTGATCCGTCACGTCAGCGTGTTCTTCAAGCAACGACAGCGCGACACCACCTAGAGGTCTATTCCCTCACCCGCGGAATTGACCTACCGTGTTGGGATGGAGGAAGACGGAACTCCGGAGTCGGTGCCGGTCGAGAAATTGCACTCGGGCGACCCGATCACCGATTGTGGTCAGCGGTACATAGTTCTCGAATCGAAAGCCTTCGGCGACAGCTGCGTGGTCCTCGAACTCGAATCCAGGGTGGACCATCAGCTGCAGGTCATTGAGAAGTCGTTCCCGGCGGGGTACCAGGTCGGTAGGGCGAACCACCGAATTTTGTAGACGTTTTTCAGCGCACTGCCGCGATGCGTAGCCGTTCGACGGCTACCGTGCATTCACGCCATTCGGCCGCGGCTTCACCCGAACCTCAATTGCGATACGCCTCAAACGAGGTAGTAATAGCGCTGCGGATCCCCGTTACCGGACGCGGCCACGGGCAGCGGCGCGCGGGGCTCGTGGACACCGAGTTGGGCATGGGCATAGCGGACGGCCTTCAGCGTTGCCGAGAATTCCTCATCCTCTTCGGGAAAGACGTGCTCGGCTGAGAACCATCTGTCGAGGCCGACATTCTGCAGCACCGCCCACATGTCGGGTTGCACACCGGCCAGTAGGACGGTGACACCGCGCGCGGTCTCCTCGCGCAGGAAATGCTCGATCCGCTCGACGACAACGGCATCGGGGTGGCGCACGCGCTTGAGCCGCAGCACGACGAACTTGATGCCGTCCTGTTTGACCCGGTCGGACAAGGCATCGAGGTAGCGGTCGAGTTCCGGTGCAGCGCCGAAAAAGAGCTCGCCTTCGAGATCGTAGATGATCGTCGACGGATCCACCGGATCACCGGGCACCCGCTCACGCACCACTCGTTCGGGTGTGACGACCAGCTCCTTCGCCTTCAGCTTCGCCGCGCGCGGCACAAACAGCAGGATCGACAAGGCGACACCGAGCAGCACGGCCGTGTCCAGATCGACCAGCAACCCCGTGAGCGCGGTGACGATCACCAGTCCCGCGTCGTAGCGCGACGCTTTCAACATGTAGAACAGTCGCTTGTAGTCGATGAGTCGCGCGGCGGTGATGAGCAGAAGACCGGCCAGCGCGGCCCGCGGCATGTAATGCAGGAGCGGTGCGAACAGCAGCACCGCTCCCGCAACGCCAGCCGAAGCGACGACCCCCGAGAATCGTGACACCGCGCCGGCTTGGAAGTTGATCGGCGAGCGCGACATCGAGCCCGACCCCGGCACGGATTGGAAGAAGCCCCCGGTCAGGTTCGCCAGGCCTTCGGCGAGGATCTGCCGGTTGTAGTCGATCCTTTGGCCGCTCTGGTGGGCGATGGCCTTGGCGATCGACAGCGCCTCGATCAGGCCGATGAAGGCAATGGCCAGCGCGCCTTCGGACAGCTGGCTCAGCAGGCCGATTTGCACATCCGGAATGTGTGGCGTGGGCAGGCTCTGCGGAATCTTCGCGGTAAGGGACACCGCCGTGTTACCGCCGTGGTCGGCGATGGACCATCCCGCGAGGTAGGCGATCACGGCCGCGATAACGAGCACCGCCAGCAAGTCGAGCTGTGGGAGCCCGTAGCGCTTGACCAGCCAGCGCAGGACGACCGCCAACGCCACGGTTGTGACGGTGAGGACCAGCGCGCGGTAGTTGACGGCGTCGCCGTGGAACAGCGTGAGGTAGGTGCGTTTCAACACCGGCACCCGTCCGTTGCCCTTGTCCCTGACGCCGAGTGCGTTACCCAGCTGTCCGAGCGCGATCAGGAGTGCCGCGGCCACCAGGAACCCGATGATCACCGATTCCGAGATGTATCGGGTCAGATCACCAAGCTTGAACACCGCAATGAGGATCTGGAATGCGCCGACGAGCACCCCGAGCAGGAACAACGCTTCGAAAAGGACGGTGCGATTCTCGGGATCCAGAAACGCCAGGGAGCTGAATACCAGCAGCGATATCGCGCTTGTGGGCCCGTTGATCAGATGCGAGGACGATCCAAAGATCGCGGCCACCAAGGTCACCACGATCGCCGAGTACACGCCGAATTTGGGATCGACGCCGGCGACCAGTGCGTAGGTGATGCTCTGTGGCAGCGAAACAGCCGCGACGGTGAGCCCGGCGACGACGTCGCGGCGTGCCTTCGTCGCGTCGTAGTTCAAATTCCTCAGACTCGCCGAAATGCTCATGGCCGCTTGGCCTTCCGCCGCGGGTGCGCCGACACGACCCTGGCCTGCGCGGGCGATGAAAGCGTGTCGTAGATGCCGTTGTCGCCGAAGAACTTCTCCCGAGCGTCGTTCCAGTCTTTAGCTATCGCGGTGATCGGGAAGAGCTTGATGTCGGGTAACCGGTCGGCGTGCCTGGCCAGGATTTCGGGTTTCAGCGGCCGGTAGCCGAGTTGGGCGACGATCTCCTGTGCGGAATCGCTGTAGAGGTATTCGAGATACGCCTTGGCGTATGACGCGATCTTCTTATCTCCGACATTTGCGTCGACCCAGGCGACGGCCGGTTCGGCGCGGATGCTGCTCGGCGGGTAGACGATCTCGAGTTCGTCTTTGTTCTCAGAAACCTCCCGCAGGGCTTCGTTCTCCCAAGTCAGATGCACATCGCCGATTTTCTCGACCGCAAAGCTGATGGCGGCGCCGCGCGCGCCGGAGTCAGCGACCACGACGTGGCCCATGAGCGCCTTGACGAAGTCGAAGGCTTGCGCGTCGCTGCCGCCGCGCGTGGTCACCGAACCCCAGGCGGCGAGCACGCTCAATTTGCCATTGCCCGAGGTGCGCGGGTTCGGCGAGACGACGGCGACGCCATCCCTGACGAGATCCGGCCAGTCGTGGATCGCCCTCGGATTGCCTTTGTGGACGACGAAAACGATGGTCGACGTGTACGGCACCGAATTGTTGGGCAGCCGTTTCTGCCAGTCGGGGGCGATCAGTCCGCGCTTGCGCAGTGCGTCGACATCGCTCACCAGCGCCAGCGATACCACGTTGGCCTTCTGCCTGCCGTCGATGACATCGCTGACCTGTCGTCCCGAACCGCCGTGCGATTGCTTGATCTCCAGCGTGGTGCCGGTCTGCCCGCGGAACTGTTCGACGAAGGCTTTGTCCAGCGTTGCGTACAGCTCCCGCGTCGGGTCATAGGACACATTGAGAATCTCGTTTGGCGACGCGTGGCCGTGCAGATTCTTCAGCGTGATCAGGGTCACCGCCAGCACGATCGCGACGATGCCGACGATATTGAGCCACGGAACGGGAAAACGAAATCCGCGGCGATGCGCCGACGCCTGCCGGGGCTCTGTCATTGCCGCCTCCATGTCCATAACCGGGCTTGTAGAAGTTGCCGAACATCGCTGACTAACTTGCTTCCGCAACCTGGTTAGCTCTCGAGGCAGACTTTCGGGGTTGGATGGTAGCGAGGAGTGCGGTGGTAGTGCAGCGGTGTAAATCAGCGTGATCGCAACATCCAAAGCTGCTGCAACGCGCCGAGATCTCCCCTCAGAGAAAGCCATGGCCGAGCCCGACGACGCCGGACGACGTGTGTTGATCGAACGCAATTGCGCGGCATTCGAAAACGCCGACATGACGGCCCTCATAGCCTTGCTGCAGGCCGATATCAGACTCGAAATGCCGCATCTGCCAATACGATTTAACGTCCACGACACCGTGATGCGGTTCCTCGCCACACGTGGCTTCGCGAAGCCGGCAATGTGGTCATGATCCCGACCGCCGCCAATGCAACCCGCCGTCGCCGAGTACCGGGACGCGGCTAACACGTCATGCGGGGCCATTTCCATATACGTCCTCACGACGGGTGCCGCCGCGATCGCCGCCATGACCGTCCTTCTCGACCCGCGCTTGCTTGGCAGGTTTGGCCTGCCGCCAACCCGGTAACCTTCCCGCAGGAAGCGATTCTGTTGATCGTGCGGGCGCCCGCCCGGGCCCCATGTGGACAGGTCCCTGACACGCCAGGATCATTAGGCGCGGTGGCAGAAGGGACCGAATGAAGATTCCGGGTGTAACCAGCGTCCTCGCTGGCGTAACCGGCGGAGCCGCGCAGGTCGTGCGGGCCGGCGTTTCCACCGCGGCCGGTGCCGCGGGCGCGGTGCAGGCGCTGGCCAGTCCGGTGGTCGAGTTGGCCGGCCCGGTGGTGCAGTCCGTAACCCACTCGACGGGCCGGGCGCTTGGGATGAGCAGTTCCCCCAACGCGTCCTCTCCAGACCGCATCACGCCGCCGGTGCGCTGGCAGAGCGGACTGCGGCTGCATTTGGACCTGGACCCGTTGCTGCCGTTCCCACGCTGGCACGAGTACGCGGCTGCAGTAGAGGAACCGGTTCGCCGGATTCCGGGAGTGGCCAAGGCCCATGTCGAGGGATCGTTGGGCCGGTTGGTGGTCGAATTCTCCGATGATGCAGACAACGCCATCGTCTTGGATGAGGTGCGGGAAACGGTTGCTTCCGTAGCTGCCGACATTGCTTCGTCAGGCTCGGGATCGGCGCCTCTTTCCGCGCCGTTTGCCGACCCGGGTAACCCGTTGGCGATTCTGGTGCCGCTCACCGCCGCAGCGATGGATCTGGTCGCAGTGAGTGCCGCAGTCACCGGCTGGGTCACCCGACTGCCCGCTGCACCGAAAACCACCCGGGCCGCGGCCGCTCTCATAAATCATCAACCGCGCGTGGTGTCACTCCTCGAGTCGCGGCTGGGTCGCGTGGGCACCGATGTTGCGCTCGCCGCTACGACGGCGGCTGCTCACGGGCTAACCCAAGCGATCGGCACACCGCTGCTCGACCTGACGCAACGGACGCTTCAGATCTCCGAGGCCACGGCTCACCGTCGCGTGTGGCGAGACCGGGAGCCGCAGCTGGCCACGCCCGACCGGCCGCAGGCTCCGGTGGTCCCCGTCATCTCGTCGGCCGGGGTCAAATCGCAGGCGCCGCGGCACAGCTGGGCGGCCGCGGCCGCGGGTGAGGCTTCGCACGTCGTGGTCGGTGGATCCATCGACGCCGCAATCGACACCGCGAAGGGGTCGATGGCCGGGCCCGTGGAGGAATATGTCAACCAGGCGGCCAACGGTTCCTTGATCGCCGCTGCGAGTGCGCTGGTGGCCGGTGGTGGTACCCAAGACGCCGCTGGGGCGATCGAGGCCGGGGTGCCAAGGGCGGCGCATATGGGCCGTCAGGCGTTCGCGGCGGTACTGGGTCGCGGGCTCGCCAACGGGGGTCAGCTGGTCCTCGACCCGGGTGCCCTTCGTCGCTTGGACCGGGTAAAGGTGGTCGTCATCGACGGCGCGGCGCTGCGCGGTGATCACCGCGCGGTTTTGCGCTCGCGCGGAGATGCGCCCGGCTGGGACGACGACCGCGTTTATGAGGTTGCCGATGCCCTGTTGCATGGTGAGGAGGCACCTGAGCCCGACCCCGATGAGTTGCCGGCGACCGGCGCAAGGCTGAGATGGGTTCCGGTAGAGGGCCCGTCAGCGACTCCCGCGCAGGGCCGCGAAACCGCCGACCTGGTGGTCGACGGCGAACGCGTGGGCAGCGTTGAAGTTGGTTGGGAAGTCGACCCGTACGCGATCCCGCTGCTGCAGACCGCACACCGGACCGGGGCCCGGGTGGTCTTGCGTCACGTGGCCGGTACCGAGGATCTGACCGCCAGCGTTGGCGCGACGCACCCGCCTGGCACGCCGCTGCTGGGTTTGGTTCGTGACCTGCGCGCCGATCGCGGACCGGTATTGCTGATCACCGCCGTGCATCGCGACTTCGCGTCGACCGATACGTTGGCCGCACTGTCGATCGCCGATGTCGGTGTGGCCCTCGATGATCCACGCGCGGCCACACCATGGAGCGCAGACATCATCACCGGCACCGACCTGGCCGATGCAGTGCGGATTCTGTCAGCGATTCCGGTAGCCCGCTCGGCCAGCGAATCGGCTGTGCACCTCGCCCAGGGCGGTACGACGCTGGCCGGGCTGCTGTTGGTCACCGGTGAGCAAGGCGGAACAACCAACCCCGTTAGCTTCCGTCGCTGGCTGAATCCGGTCAACGCGGCCGCGGCAACCGCGTTGCTGGCGGGAACCTTCTCGGCCAGCAGGGTGCTCTTGCTGCCCAACCCGACCCCACAGCCCCTGACCGCCTGGCATGCGCTGGACCCGGAGATCGTCTATTCCCGGTTGACCAGCCGGACCCGACCCTTGGCCGTCGAGCCTGGTGTCGCGCCCTGGCGACAGTTCCTCGACGACCTGTCATACAACCCGCTTGTGGTGCCACTGCGCGGCCCGGCAAGCCAGGCGGGCCGGCTGCTTGCCGCGACGCGGGCCGAGCTCGCCGACCCATTGACGCCGATCCTGGCTGTCGGCGCAGCCGCGTCCGCGATCGTCGGCAGCAATATTGATGCGCTTCTGGTCGCCGGCGTGATGACCGCGAACGCGGTAACCGGAGGGGTACAACGGTTGCGGGCCGAGGCGGCTGCGGCCGAGCTTTTCGCCGAGCAGGACCAGCTCGTGCGCCGGGTCGTGGTTCCGGCGGTAGCGACGACCCGACGCCGGTTGGAGGCGGCCCAGCATGCCACCCGCACGGCGACGGTGTCCGCCAAGTCGCTGCGGCCCGGTGACGTCATCGACCTGGCCGCACCGGAAGTGGTGCCGGCGGACGCGCGCCTGCTGGTGGCTGAGGACCTCGAGGTCGACGAGTCGTTTCTCACGGGTGAGTCGCTGCCAGTGGACAAGCAGGTGGACCCCGTCGCCGTCAACGATCCCGGCCGGGCCAGCATGCTGTTCGAGGGCAGCACGATCGTCGCGGGGCACGCTCGGGCGATCGTCGTGGCCACCGGGGTGGGAACCGCGGCGCACCGCGCGATCTCCGCGGTCGCAGACGTCGAAACATCGGCGGGCGTCCAAGCCCGGCTGCGAGAGCTCACCAGCAAGGTCCTTCCGCTGACGCTTGCCGGCGGTGGCGCGGTAACCGCCTTGGCGTTGCTGGGGCGCGCGTCACTGCGTCAAGCGGTCGCGGACGGCGTCGCAATTGCGGTGGCCGCCGTGCCGGAGGGCCTGCCGTTGGTGGCCACCCTGTCCCAGCTTGCCGCCGCCCAGCGCCTGACGGCACGCGGAGCACTGGTCCGCGCCCCCCGCACCATCGAAGCGCTGGGGCGAGTCGACACCGTATGTTTCGACAAGACCGGCACTCTCACCGAGAACCGAATGCGCGTGGTCTGCGCCGTGCCGTGCACGGCCAGGCCGGAGGATCCATTCCCCGACGTCGCCGATCCGCAATCCGCCGCCGTGCTGAGGGCGGCCGCGTGGGCGTCCACGCAGCCCAAAGAGGGGCAAGGGCATGCGCACGCGACCGACGAAGCCATCCTCACCGCGGCGAGTTCGCTTATCACACAGAGCGATTCGGGGTGGACGGTGCTTGCGGAGGTACCGTTCGAGTCCAGTCGTGGCTTTGCCGCCGCGATAGGCAAACTGAGCACAGAGTCTGCCCCGCCAATGCTGATGCTCAAAGGCGCCCCGGAGGTGGTCCTGCCTCGCTGCAGGTTCGCCGATCCGGATGCCGACCACGAGCATGCGGAGTCGTTGGTACGCAGCCTTGCCGAACAAGGCTTGCGGGTTTTGGCGGTGGCGCAGCGCAGCTGGGACAACGGGACCACCGACGACGAGGAAACTGACGCGGATGCCGTCGACGCCGCCGCTCAGGACCTCGAGTTGCTCGGTTATGTCGGGTTGGCGGACACCGCGCGGGCATCGTCGCGCCCGCTGGTCGAAGCGTTGGTCGACGCCGACCGCAACGTGGTGCTGATCACCGGCGACCACCCCATCACCGCGCGGGCGATCGCCCGTCAGCTGGGCATGTCAGCGGACGCGCGCGTGGTCACCGGTGCCGAACTTGCCGGCCTCGACGAGGACGCGTGCGCCAAACTCGTCGCCGACGTGCAGGTCTTCGCCCGCGTCAGCCCGGAACAAAAGGTGCAGATTGTGGCCGCGCTCCAGCGCTGCGGGCGAGTGACGGCGATGGTCGGCGACGGCGCCAACGACGCGGCCGCGATTCGGATGGCCGACGTGGGCATCGGGGTGAGCGGTCGTGGTTCGTCGGCCGCGCGCGGGGCTGCTGACATCGTCTTGACCGACGAAGATCTGAGCGTGCTGCTCGACGCGCTGGTGGAGGGCCGCAGCATGTGGGCCGGCGTTCGGGATGCAGTGACGATTCTGGTCGGCGGCAATGTGGGCGAAGTGCTATTCACCATCATCGGAACCGCTTTCGGCGCCGGGCGCGCACCGGTGGGAACGCGTCAGCTGCTGTTGGTAAACCTGCTCACCGATATGTTCCCCGCGCTCGCGGTCGCGGTCACTTCGCAATACGTCGAGCCCGATCAAACCGAGTACGAAACCGAAGAAGAGGCCGAAGAGGCACGGCGTGCACACCGACGCGCGGTGCTGACCGGGCCCAGACCATCGCTAGACGCTGAGCTGATGCGCCAGATCGTCACACGAGGCGCCGTCACGGCCGCCGGCGCGACGGCTGCCTGGGCCATCGGGCGCTGGACCCCGGGCAGCGAACGTCGCACGGCGACAATGGGATTGACCGCATTGGTGACAACGCAACTGGCGCAAACCCTGCTCACGCGCCGACACAGCCCACTCGTCGTGGCGACCGCGCTGGGTAGCGCGGGTGTACTGGTTGGCATTGTCCAGACCCCGGTTATCAGCCAGTTCTTCGGATGCACGCCGTTGGGGCCGGTCGCGTGGACGGGTGTGCTGGGCGCCACGGGGGGAGCCACCGCGATCTCGGCGCTGGCACCCATTTGGCTCGCCAAGAGGGTCGAAGCCTTGGAACCCAAAGAGAGTGAGCTTCCGCCGAGTTAGATCGACAGCTCCGTGCGCACGACCTTGCCCGCGGGATTGCGCGGAATGCTGGCGACGACGTGGATGTCTCTGGGCTGCTCGAAACGAGACACCCTGTCCTTCAAGTACTCCCGTAACGCCGGCGCGTCGATGTCGCTCTGCGGCTGCAAGACCACGAACGCGGCCAGTCGATGGCCGAACCGCTCGTCGGAAACGCCGACGACCGCGTTGTCGGCGATGTCCGGGTGTTCGGCGAGTGCGTTTTCGACCGCGCGCGGATAGACGTTCTCGCCGCCGGAGATGATCATGTCGTCTTCCCGACCGACGATGAAGAGCCGGCCCGCGTTGTCGAGATAGCCCATGTCTCCGGTGCTGGTCATGTTTTCGACGACGGCCTTGGCCTGCTCAACAACCGAGCCGTCCGTGTAGCCTTCACCCGCCAGTTCGCCGCCGACGAAGATCCGTCCGGTAACGCGGGGACCTACGGGCCTGTCGTTCTTGTCGAAGATGCGTACCGGGCAGCCGGCGACCGGATTTCCGACGGTCTCGGGAGCGTCCCGCAGGTCGGCCGGCGACGCGAGGGCGCCGATACCGACCTCGGTGGAGCCGTAGCCGTTGTACAGGATGTCGCCGTAGGCATCCATGAACCGCTGACCGAGGGTGGGGTCGAGCCGGTCCCCGCTCGATAACACCACTTTCAAATAGGGCACCGGGTTTCGCGCGCGCACGCGCTGGGGCAGGTCGAGGATGCGCGCGAGCACCACCGGCACCGCCGTGAACGCGTCGGCGCGATGCAGCGACGCCTGCGCGAGCGCCCCTTCGGCGTCGAAGTGGCGCTGGGTCAGCACCGTGCCGCCGAGGGCCACCGTGAGCATCACCATGCCAAGCCCCAGCCCGTGAAACATCGGCATCGCCACCGAGATCCGCGACCCGGTACGCAACCGGGTGCGATCAAGGATCGTCACCCAGACGCCCACCGCCGAACGCAGCTGCGGTTTGCGCGGCACGCCTTTGGGCTTGCCGGTGGTGCCCGACGTCAGCAGAACTATCCGGCCGGGTGCGCTCACGTCGGGTCGCGAGTCCCCCATCTGCGCATGGACCGTCGCCGGGTCGATTACGACGACCGATGCGGCGCCCTTCTGGGCGGCCCGCACGCGTTCCGCAAATTCGTCGTCGGCGACCATCGCGGTGACCCGGTGGGCGTTCAACGCGGCCGCCAGCGCATCGGTGCGGAAATCCGTATTCACGAGCACAACGTCGGCGCCGACCAGGGCGGCGGCGAAGAACGCCTTGACGAAGCCCCGTCCGTTGCGGCACATGACCCCCACCGCTTGACCGGATCCGACGCCCGCACCAGACAACTCGCCTGCAAGGGATTCGGTCTCCAATTGCAGCCCGCGGTAGGTGAGGACGCCGTCGTCATCGATCATCGCGGCCCTGTTGGGCCACCGAGCCGCCGTTACCGCCAACAGGGTGTAGGGATTCGTGCCGCCCCGGCGCGCCGCGCAAATGAGCCGTAACGCCCCGACCGGGGAAGGCGGACTCAGCAGTCCGGACCACAGCAGCGCCCGGGCCGCGGTGGCAACCACGCCGTCCCCGGACACCAAAGCGGTCATCGTCGGGCCTCGCGGGCTTCGGCGTTGGCGAAGAACCGGCGGTGCCACAGCCGGGCCGCGCGATCGGCGGGCCCGGCCAGCAGCACCGAGGCCAGCTCGGCCGGCCACACCCAGGGCGGTTCGATGGTGCGGGGCCGCTCGATGACCGCCTTGGCGATCGCGTCGGCGGCCCCATCCGGCGACATGCCGGGAAGCCGGCCCAGGATCGGCGTGGGTGCGATCATCCGGGTGCGGACCAGCGCGAAGTAGACCGACGTGACGTCCACGCCGTCGGCGTGCAGTTCCGGCGCCACGCTGCGCAGCCACTGATCGAAGGCCCCCTTGGAGGCCTGGTAGACGCCCCACTGCGGACCGGGTACGACACGCACGCCGACGCTCGAAACGTTGACGATGTGGCCGCCGCCGCGCTCGCGCATGGCCGGCAGCAGCCCCAGCAACAGCCAGATGGGTCCGAGGTAGTTGATGTCGATGGTGCGCTGAAAGTCATGCGGGCGGTCGTACTGGTGATGCAGCGAGCGGCGCAACGACTTGCCGGCGTTGCTCACCACGATGTCGAGCGGTCCGTGGTCCTCGGTGACCTGCTTCGTCAGCGCGCTGACGGCGGCCTCGTCGGCGAGATCGGTCGGGTAGGCGACGGCCCGGCCGCCGCCGGCGTTGATCGAGGCCGCGAGGTCGTCGAGCCTTTCCGCCGACCGGGCGACAACCAGCACCGTCGCGCCCGCGGCGGCCATCCTGCGCGCCGTCGCTTCGCCGATTCCATAGGACGCGCCGGTCACCATCACGGTCTTGCCGGAAACCGCGCCGCGCAGCTTGTCGGGATCCGACACCCGCGCCGGGTTGGCCAATCGGTCGGTGGCCGCCGCCAACGGCTGCATAAAGGCCTGCACAATCACGTTCACTACCGCTAGCAGACCACATCGAAGAGCGGGCCCGCGCTCCGGCCTGGCGTATCTAGCCTGACCGGCGCGGGGTGGCACGGTTTACGAAGTTGTAGCAATTGCCCGCACAATTACGGTTTAGGCAATCGAATGGTGGGGCACAATTGCGGCATGATCGCACGTCACCTCCCTCGTTTCCTTGCTCCTGCGGCAATCGCGGCGTCGGGCCTTGGCGCCTCGGTCCTCGCGCCCGCCATCCCCGCCGCCTCCGCCCAGCCGTGTCCGGACGTTCAGGTGGTGTTCGCCCGCGGTACCGATGAGGCGCCGGGTGTTGGCCCGACCGGACAGGCATTCGTCGACTCCCTGCGCCCGCGAGTAGGCGGTAAGTCGTTCGACGTATATCCGGTCAACTACCCCGCCACCAATGAGTGGGCTACCGGCCTCGACGGCATCAGAGACGCGGGCGCGCACGTCGTTTCGATGGCACACGACTGCCCCAACACCAAGATGGTGCTCAGCGGTTATTCCCAGGGCGCGGCCGTGATGGGCTTCGTCACCTCGGCGGCCGTGCCGGATGGGGTCGATCCGGCGACCGTACCCAAACCGATGGACCCCGAGGTGGCTAACCACGTCTCCTCGGTTGTGCTCTTCGGAACGCCCAATGTGCGGGCGATGAACTTCCTCAACGAGCCGCCGGTCGCCATCGGCCCGCTCTATCAGGACAAGACCATCAAGGTGTGCGCTCCCGAGGACCCGGTCTGCTCCGACGGGATGAATTTCGCCGCGCACGATACGTACGCAGATGACGCCAGCATGGTCGACAAGGGGGCGGCCTTCGCGGCCAGTCGTCTCGGCGGAGGCTCTAGCGGGCCAACGACGGTCGTCGCGTCGCCGGGCGGAGGCTTTGGTAGTTAGTCACGTAAGCCCGATTTTTGTCAGTGCGCGCCAGACCAATAGGTGAGTTGCATTTGTGATAGCGCCGGTGATAGCGCAAATCGAGATCGCCTAATGACCGGCTCACGGTACTCACGTGGCTCATGTGACAAAAGTCAGGTGAGCCGGCGAGCGCGGGCTGGCTTCGCGGCCGCCCCTGTCAATCCCTGACGAAGCCTTTGTTGAGCATCAGGACGTCGGCGAGGAACCCGTCGTGCGGGATTTCGGGTGCCGCGTAAAAGGTCGGGCGGCGGCCGCAGTAGACGTTGGTGACCGTCGGTTCGGCGATCAGGTCGTCGATCAGCTCTTCGTCGCCGGTGATCGCGGTGACGACCAACGAATGCCGCAGTGGCTCAACGCCAGTGCTGCGCGACCACGACGACACCCAGGCGCACGGGAAGGGCAATTCGACGTTGAGGGTGTCACTCAGCTCGCCGGTGCCGGGCCCGGCCAGCACGTGCACCGCCGGACGCAGCGCGGCGTAGCCGTCACCAAGGGGGGCGACCACCTGATCGGCGCCCAGCAACGGCGTCGTTCGCGCGGCCTTGACCGCCAGATAGTTCGCCAGGGCCCGCGCCTTCTCGAGGGGCTGGGTGGGCAGGATCGCCCGCTCGTCCTCGGTGGGGAGCGGCTGGATCGCCGCCAGCCGCTCGGCAATCGCCTGCGCTAGCGGGGCGGGATCGCCCTCGTAGAGCACCGCGGTGGCGTTGACGCACGCCATCCCACCGAGGTTGGCGATCGAGTCGACGACGAGGTCGACGTAGTCACGCCAATCCCGGTCGGCGGTGATCAAGATCTTGGCCCGTCCCGGTCCGTTCACCACCACCGCCGGATCGTTGGCGTACTTGTCGACCACGTCCTGACCGCCGTACACCATGGCAAGGTCGGCCGAGCGGATGATCTCGTCCGCGCCGTCATGGTCGGTGGGCAAATAGACCGCATCCTCGGGCCGAAATCCGGACTGGCGCAAGGCGTTCACCAGCCGGTGCGCGGTCAGTGGCTCGCGGCGCGACGGGCGCACCGCCACCCGGTAGCCCAGCGCGAGCGCCTGCGGCCACAGACCGTGCACGCCCGGGCCGTTTCCAGCGGCGTGCACGGCGAACACCTCTCCGCGCCGTGCCCACACCGCGGTGCCGTTGCGGGTGCGCTCCTCGCGCCAGTCGAGTGCGGCGCCCGCGGGCCGAGCGGCCCGCACCGCGCCGAACGCCGTGGCAACGGCGTCGGCCACGCCGCGTGCCCCGGCGCGGGTCACCGCGATCGGCAGCCCCGAAATCCGGCTGGCCAGGCGAACATAGCTCTCGAAGTCCAGTCCGCCGACGACGTCGGTGGCGAAGGCATCGGCCGCGTCGGCCAGCGCGGCTTCCCGTTGCGCGACCGGCAGCGGCCGGACCTTGCGTTGCGCGCGGATGGTGCGCGAAACATACAGCGGCGGAACGATACTCAGCTCGGCGACCGCGACACCGGCGGTGCTCATGACGGGTTCGCGGTTACGGGTGCGATACTCGCCGTCCGGGCCGAGCGCGTCGATGCACACCAAATCGGCCGCCACGCTTGCCCGTTCGGGTCCCATGGTCAGTACACGCCTTCGATGACGGCCTCGCCCTCGAAGGTGGTCACCGGCCGCACCTCGCTGACAGAGTCGCTGAGCTGCCCCGCCGGCCCGGGCATCCGGATCGCCAGATCGCGCTCCAGGTTGTTCGGTATGAACATTCCCTTGCTGATGTGGTTCATCACCACCTGGCCCTGTTGCCCGTAGGGAACTCGTTCTCCGGTGTCGGGATCGACCACCCAGAACACGACGTAGGGTGTCCTCGGGTCGAAGATGAACGAGTCGCCGTCGGTGCGCGTGACCGCTTGCGAAAGCACCATGGTGCTGCCGAAGGCCATGGTGATCGTCGTGTTCGGGAAGATCTCCCGGAGCAGATCGAGCGTGTCGGCATCGACGTGCGCGCCGCTGAGCAACAGGTAGCGGATCTTGTCGTTCACCAAATCCACCACGCGGTCGTTGCGGGCGATGGCCTCGAGCAGTGGCGGGGTGGTGTGCAGATTCGCAACATTCTGCGTCTGCAGAACGAACACGGCCTGCTCGATGACGTGGTCGATGTAGGCGGCCACTTCCGCGGCCGCGTTGCGAGCGGCGACCTTCTTCACCCAACGGGGGTCGATGTCGATCGCATGGAAGACCGCGCCCAGCCGCTCGGAGACCAGGCGGGAGAAGTAGCCGACACCGTGCGGGCCGCTCGGCATCAGGCAGAGGAAACCGTTGCCCGGCACAAAGCCGCCGGTGGCGAAGTCCTCCGTTTGCCATTGGACAACCTGCGCAATCCAATCCGGCAGCTGCGCGGTCCGTTTCGGAGCCCCGGTGGTGCCGCCGGATTCGAATATCTGGGGCAACGGCGGGGGCGACCCGTAGCCGCGGGGAATGAGATCCTCCACCGGCGCATCGCGCAGTTCATTGACGAGGTTGGGGAACAGGCGCAGATCGGTGAAGGTTCTTACGTCGGTCAACGGGTTGAAGTCCAGCCGCCGGGCAATCCGCAGCCAGAACGGGGAACCGGTGTCCTCGCCGAAGTGCCAACTCATCGCGGCGTGGAGATACGCCTCGGGGTCGTCGATCCGAACCGATCGGGGAACGTCCAACAGCGAAAAATCGATATTGGCCACGCCACCGATCCTGTCATAGGGGCCGGCCCGACAACCGTGCTCGAGTGCCGCCGGGCATACACGGATTGAACGTTGCCCTACTTCACGGCGAATTCTTTGCGGCCACGCGGTTTTCAGTGCGCCGTCAGTTCGGGCGACGGTTGTGCAGCCGGCGCGGATTGACGCCGGCGCGGCGCCACGCCTTGGCCGCCCAGGGCGTGTAGACCAACCACACGGGCAGCAGGTTGATGAGCGGATTCAGCGCGCGCATGACGGCGGCGAACCGCTGGAACCGCTTCTCCTTCTTGGCATCCCACTCCAGCTGGCACACATCGCGCATCTGCGGCGGCAGCGTTCCCACCAGGACCAGGCGGGTGTAGGCGTTAAGCGGCGCGGACAAAATCTTCCAGGCCGGCATGGGGATCCAGCGCGGGCCCGGTATTCCTTTCCGGATGTAGCCGGTCCCGTAGAGGACGGTCTTGTGCGGGACGAACCGGTCGAGCATCTCGTCCCAGTAGGTGAGGAACTCGTCATAGGTCTGCGGCTGGCCGCGGTCGCTGACGCCGTAGAGGCTGTACCAGACCTTGCCCTCGTCGAAGATCTGCTCCTTTTCCGCGCGGGACAATCGGCGGATGAACGTATCGGTCGTGTAGATGACCTGGTCGACGAACGTGGCGTGCGCCCAATAGAACAACTCCGGATTGAGCGCGTGATACCTCGAGCCGTCACTGATCGTGCCTTTGATCGGCTTGTGGAAATCGCGAACCCTGCGCCCCCACGCGTGCGGATCGTCGGAGTACACGGTTTTCATCAGCGGCGGTGCGGTTCGCTTGGCACGTCCCAACGTGTCGCTGAAAATCACCGAGTGATCGAGCACGCCCTGGCCGAGTTGCTCGATGCAGTTCTCGACGCCGGCAACGCGCTGAAACCCGAAGAATTGCGTGCGCTGGTCTCCGTAGAACTTCCATATCAACGACTCGGGTCCCAGCCGCGAGGCCTCGGCGACGTCGGCCGGCCCGGCTGGCCCGTCAACGGGCATGGGCACGGCTTCGCGAACCCCGGCGTCGAAACGGGCGCCCGCACCCGTCCGGGCCACCCGGTCGTGCTGGGCGGTCATGGCGACCTCCTTGTGAAGCAGTGATACAAAATAGTATCTTTGTTTCAAAGGTTAGCAATCCGTCGCCCAGTTCGCAAAGCAGGTGAGTTCGATACGATGCCGCCACCCATGAAGTCCGAGGCGGGCTCCGTAATGCGCACTCACCAGATCGAGTCGACTACCGATCTCGACCGCACCATCCTGGATACCGCGCGAACGGTCTTCGAAACCTACGGCGTGCGTCGGGCGAACATCGAAGACGTCGCCGCCCGCGCCGGGGTCAGCCGCAGCACCATCTACCGACGTTTTCCGACCAAGGACGACCTGTTCCTACATGTGGTGCGGCGCGAGGCCGAGCTCTTCTTCGGCACCCTGGACGGGGCCACCGCCGGCTGTAACCCGCAACAGGCCGTGATCGAGGCGTTCGCCCTAGGGGTGCGCCTGGTCCAAGACTCGCCCCTGTATTCCCGGATCGCCGAAAGCGAGCCGGAGCTGTTCGGCATGTTTTCGCGATCAAACGTCTTCCCGATTGGCCAATTCGCCGATGGGATCGCCCATACCCTGCGGCGCTGCGGGGCCGACCTGCCCGAGACGGACCTGGCCAACGTCGCTGACGTCCTCCTGCGCGTCGCCCTGGGCATCATCGTGTTTCCCACCGACCGACTCGACACGTCGGACCAAGCGGCCGTCCGCGACTACGCCGCCCGCTACCTGGTCCCGATCATCGGCCGCTAGCGCGCGTTCGGCTTGTCAGGGGCCTGCACTAGCCTGGACGGGTGGTGCCGGTTCCGCGGACCCGGTACGCCACTTGCGGTGAGGTGGACATCGCCTATCAGGTGTTCGGTGATGGCCCGATCGACCTGCTCGTGCTGCCGGGACCATTGATTCCGATCGACTGCGTCGATCTCGAGCCGTCGATGTACCGCTTTCATCGACGCTTGGCGTCCTTCTGCCGGGTGATCCGGTTCGACCAGCGCGGGATTGGGCTTTCATCGCGGGTCTCCTCGCCGGACATGATCGGGCCGGAGACTTGGGCCTTAGACGCGATCTCGGTCATGAACGCGGCCGGATGCGAGCGGGCAACGATCTTTGCCCCGGGCTTCACGTCATTGGCCGCGCTCGTTCTGGCGGCCGATTACCCCGGGCGGGTGAACAGCCTGGTGATCGCCAACGGCGCGGCCCGGACGCTGTGGGCTCCCGACTACCCAATGGGCGCCGAGATCGACACCGCCGATCCGTTCACGACGGTCGGCATCGAGCCGGACGCCGTCGAGCAGGGTTTCGACGTGCTCGCCACCATCGCTCCCTCGGTGGCGAACGACGACGCGTTCCGCGCGTGGTGGGACATGGCCGGCAATCGGGCCGCGTCTCCGAGCATGGCGCGTGCCTTCATCAAGAAGATCCGGGAGGCCGACGTCCGCGACAGACTCGAACGCATTACCGTGCCGACGCTGATCCTGCATCGCGACAACCCGAACTTCAGCCCCGTCGGGAACGCTCACTACATTGCCGAGCGCATCGCCGGATCACACCTGGTCGAGCTCCCGGGCGAAGATGCGCTGTACTGGGTTGGCGACACCGCGCCGATGCTCGACGAGATCGAGGAATTCATCACCGGCGTGCGCGGCGTCTCCGATGCCGAGCGCCTGCTGACCACGATCGTGTTCACCGACATCGTCGGATCCACCGAACGCGCCGCCGCACTCGGCGACGACCGGTGGCGCGACCTACTCGACAACCACGACACCATCGTCCGCCACGAGCTGCAGCGCTTCGCGGGGCGTGAGGTCAACACCGCCGGCGACGGATTCGTCGCGACGTTCACCAGCCCCAGCGCCGCGCTGGCGTGCGCCGACGAAATAGTCGACGCGGTGCGGGTGCTCGGCATCGAGGTGCGGGTCGGCATCCACGCCGGCGAGGTCGAGGTGCGCGGCGCCGACGTCGCCGGCATGGCCGTGCACATCGGTGCGCGGGTGGCGGCGCTGGCCGGCCCCAGCGAGGTGCTGGTGTCCTCGACGATGCGCGACATCGTCACCGGGTCGCGCCACAGGTTCGCCGACCGCGGTGAATACGCACTCAAGGGGGTGCCGGGTGAGTGGCGCCTGTGCGCGCTGGTTCGCGAGCACGCCGCCGTCAGGCGGTAATCAAGCCCACATCCGGAGCCGCTCGAGGAGCCCGACGGGTCGGCGTAGGCTGGCGACCGGGGCTTGTCGCGGCGGGGCTCTGTAACGCCTCCGATCCGATTTCTCGGCCTACCACTTGGCATTTGATCGAAGGAGTACGCGTGACCGACGTGCACATCTCGCTGCCTCCCGCGTTGCGGCGAGCGCTGGATCTACTTGCCGATCCGCCGGCGGAGCCGAACGTGAGCAACGGTTACCTCGACCTGCTGGGCACCGGATCCGCCGACGACGAAGCCGTCGCGAAGAACACCGGCCCGATCCAGGCGGCGTGGGCATCACCGATCGGGTCGATGCTCTACGACAACGCCCAAGCCCTTTCCCGCCGGCTGATCAACGCATGGGCACTGCCCATCGATTGGTTGAACATCCCGCCGGGCGGAGTAGCGCTGGACGTCGGCTCGGGTCCCGGGAACGTCACCGCGTCGCTGGCTCGCGCGGCCGGCCCGGAGGGACTGGCCCTGGGCGTCGACATCTCCGAGCCCATGCTGGCACGCGCGGTCCGCAACGAAGCGGGACCACAAGTCGGCTTCATCAAGGCCGACGCACAACGACTTCCGCTGCGCGACAACACCGTTGATGCGGTGGTCTCGACCGCCGTGCTGCAACTGGTTCCGGATCCGACCGCCGCCCTCGTCGAGATTGCGCGGGTGCTACGGCCGGGCGGAAGGCTGGCCATAATGGTCCCCACCGTCGGGCGCGCCGCTCGGTTCTGGCAGATGCTGCCGAATGTCGGTGCGCACGTGTTCGACGACGACGAAATCGGCGACATCCTCGAAAACAACGGATTCGTCAGCGTCCGGGTCCAGACCTACGGCATGTTTCAGTGGGTGCGCGGCAAGTTCGGCTGATCCCTACTCGCGCTTCATGGCCGGGTGGCCGCGTGAGAGCATCGGCAACAGCAGCTCGGGTGGGGCGACCCGGAACAGGGCCGACGCGACCCGGTTGACATGACCGGGCACGACGACGGCCTTGCCCGCCGCGAGGCCGTCGATTCCGGCCTGCGCCACCTTGTCGGGGGCAATCCACATCACCCGTGGCAGGGCGGATTCGGCTTCCTCCTTGGAGAATCCGGCCGCCTCGCCGAATCCCGTGTCCACCGGGCCCGGACACAGCGCGGTCGCGTTGACCCCGGTGCCGCGCAGCTCACCACGCAGGCTGTGGGTGTAGGACAACACGAACGCCTTGGCGGCGCCATACGCGGCTTGACCCGGCAGGGGACCGAACGCGGCCATCGACGCCACGTTCAGCACGGCGCCTCGGCGGCGGTCGACCATTCCCGGCAGGAACCTGCTGCACAGATCCACCACGGCGGCCACATCGACCTCGACCAGGTTAATTTCTTGCTCTGGAACGGATTTCGCGACAAGTCCGAGGGTCGAGAGCCCGGCGTTGTTGATCAGGATGTCCGGAACCAGGCCGAGCGCCGCGACACGGTCGGGCAGCCCCGCTCGTGCGGTTCGATCGGACAGGTCGGCGGGTAGCGGGTGCGCGTGCGGTCCCAACTTTGCGGCAAGCGCTTCGAGACGGTCGGCGCTGCGGGCGACCAGCACCACCCGATAGCCGCGCCGCGACAGTATCCCGGCGAATTGTTCGCCGATGCCTGACGATGCGCCGGTGACGATCGCGGCACGGTCGTCACCCGGTGGTGGAAGGGCCATGTTATGCCCCACTTCCCGCATCGGCGGCCTGTGCGAGCGTCGCGAGCCGGTCCATCGACGCACGCAGCATCTCGGCCGTCGTCGAACGGGCCCTCTCCATCCGGCTGGTGTCGGTCAGCGCCGTCCAGTCGTAGGTGTGGGTCACGCTGGTGAGCGCGGCGTTGATGGGGTTGAGCTCCCAACGCCAAAGGTGGCCGGGCGGCTGTTTTTTGGGTTCGGCCGGGCGCCAGGCGATCTTGCTGCCCTCGATGAATTCCACGACGTGGTTCTCCCGGACAGCACCGTTGGTCAACGTCGTCTTGAACACGTCACCGACCCGGCGGACGCGCTGCCCGGGATCCGACGAGGCGAGGTTGTTGTTGCCGTCCCAGCTCGGCTGGCGGGAGGGGTCGGCGATCAGTTCGAAAATCCGATCGGCGCTGGCCGTGACTACGCGGGTGGCGCTGACAATGCGTTCCGGTGGCTCAGGTTCCATGTCACTATCCAAACATGTGGCGGCCGGGGTGCCGGCGACGATCTTGTCGCCGGCACCCCGGCCGTCAGGCAAAGCGTCTCAACTCGCTCGCAGCGCCTCCACCGGTCCCGACAGAGCCGCCTTGATGTAGCGAGTCATGTCGTCGGCCAGCACCTCCGCATCGCCGCGCTCAATGCCGTCGACGATTTGCCGTGCCACGTCTCGCGGGTCGTTCTTCGGAACATCGAACCCGGTGGTCATGTCGGTCTCGGTGTAGCCGAGGTGTACCCCCGTGACCACGGTGCCTTGCTTCTCGAGCTCGAGGCGCAGTGAGTTAGTCAATGACCAGATGGCCGCCTTGGAGTCTCCGTAGCCACCGAATCCGCCCACCCAGGACAGGACGGAGGCGATGTCCACCAGGGCGCCACCGCCGTTGTCGGCCAGGATCGGCGCGAACGCCTTGGCGACCCGAAGCGCACCGAAGTAGTTGGTCTCGAACACCGCCCGCACTTCCTCGATGTCACTGGCGAGCAGCTTGGCGGCACCGAGGACCCCGGCATTGTTGATGACGATGTCGGCGTCTGTTGCTAAAGCAGCAAGCGCAGCAACCGAATCCGGCTTGGTGACGTCCAGCTCGACACTCACCACACGAGGGTCCTCGCTCGGTTTCGGTGCCCGTGCCGTCGCGTACACCTTGGCCACGCCCCGCTCCAAGAATTCCTCCACGATGGCCTTGCCGAGCCCGCGCTGCCCGCCGGTGACCACGACCGTCGACCCTTTGATGTTGACCATTTGCTCGCTCTCCTTGACTTATGTAATTAAGCTTTGCATCTGTCAACGTAGTTGCCCGATCGGACATAAGCAAGTATGTTTTAGATATGTCTTCATGGTCTGCGTCACAGCGGTACAAGCTCGCTCCGGCCCCCGGGGGCCTGGGGTTGGTGCAGGACTTCCTCAACACGGTGGCCATCGGGGAATACGGACCGGACCTGCTGGCCGACGGCGCGCACGCGGGCGCCTGGGCGGCGGGCGCGGTGCGGACGTGGTCGGCCTTGCGCGGCCTGGATGTGCAGGCGCCGACGCTGAGCGATGCGGACGCGTCGAAGCTTCGCGCTTTGCGCCACACGATGGCGAGGCTCGTCGCAGGCGAACCACCGACCGGGCGAGGGACGGGCGCTATTTCCGCATCATTGGCGCTGTCAGAGACCGGCGAGGTACGGCTGGAACCCGCCGGCAGCGGTTGGCGCTGGCTGGCGTCGGCACTCTGGGGAGAAATTCTGCTGGGCCAGCGGGACGGCACCTGGCGGCGGATCAAGCGATGCCATAACCCCGACTGCGCATCGACGTTTTACGACCGCTCGAAAAACAACAGCGGGGTCTGGCACGACGTGAAGACGTGCGGCAACGCCGCGAATTTGCGGGCGTCCCGGGCCCGCCGACGGGAACGCGACCACGCGGCGCAAAACCCGCCAGGCGCCAACCCCACCGCGACGTAGACCGCCTGGTCTGCCGCACGGCTCGTCAGCAGCGCTCGACACCCCTGGCCATGATTCGCGAGCTAGGGACCTTTTGGCGCGCCGGCCTGCTTCCCAGCACGGCCTGTAACGCGTCGCAGGCGCGCGCCTTAATCGGAGCGACTACGTCGAGATTGGTGGGGTTCTGGCTGATCCAGGCTTGCAGTGGTGCCACGGTTCCATTTCCCTCGTCTGTTCGGCCGGTAGGCCGACTCATTGAATTCCATCGTGGGCGTTTTACGAGTGCACCGCGCCGCGGTAAACGTCACGAAAAGCCGTTTTGTGGTGTCGAGCACATTCGCGACACTTGGGACCAACGCGTCACAAAACTTCGTTATTCCCCCTGGTGGCGGAATCCGCTGAAGCGGCCTTGGGGTCAGGTCGTCGAGGCGGCCCGCTCGACATCGAGAAGCTGCTCACCCCGTCGTTCTTCGTCGTAGGCTTTGCGGCCGCCCCGCAGGCCGAACAGTCGTTTCGAGACCAACAGATAGATCACCGCGAGGATGTTGATAGTGAGGGTGACCACGCGCGTCATCGTGATGCCCCTGGCCAGGTCATGGATCTCCAACGGCAAGAAGACCGAGGTGGCTATCACCGCGAAGTACTCGCCCCAACGCTTGAGTAACCACAGGCCCACGCCTTCGACGGCCTCAATCAGTGCGTATGCGACCAACATCAGGGTCAGCAGCGCCAACGTGGATGGTTTGGCGGCCAAGGCCTTTTCCAGTTCGTGCACGATCGTCATCTGATCGACTTTGAATCCGGCGGCGCGGAAGATCGGGAGGTCGCGATCGAGGGTGGCCTGGATGGCGCCCCGCGCGCCGCGGAACTTCCACACGGCATACGCCGCGAGCGCGATCACCACCGTTCGAAACAGGCGTTCGATCGCGAGTGCGCGAATGATGACGGCCTGGCGTAAAGCCTTGCCGCGCATGATCATCGGAGCGTCCTCGGCGCGGCCACGCCCGTGCGGCTCGCCCACGGTGAATTCCCCGCAGCGCAGACACCGCCAGACTTCGCCCAGCCCGGTCTTGCCGCTGAGCCGGTCAGCGAGTGCCTCCTCATCGGGCGCATAAGTGACGTGTCCTGCGAGCGCGCAGGTAACCAACTCCCACCGGTTGAGGCCGCGATCTTTGCGCATGGCCGATCATTCAACGCGGGCAGCGAAGCGCGCAAGAGGCCGCATCCGTAGGCGAGCTTAGACGGCCCGATCCACCGCGTGATGCTGCGATTTCGTGATCGCCGCCGTCTCGTCGGTGAGCTTTTTCCCGATCACCCGGATCTGCCTCGCGCTCAGCGGACACAACGGATGCACGGCCACCATCAGGGCGACTTGGCGATGATCGTCGAAAACCGGTGCGGCGATGGTCGCGACGGGCTGCTTGCGGCGACCGGGATTGTCGTCGGAGAGGAAGCCGATGGTGGTGAACTCGACGAGCAACTGGTCCAGGATGTGTCGCACCGGCGTCGGCATCTCGTGGCTATCCAGCGTGCCCACCACCTGCACGGCCTGTGCCAGCGCGGGCGTCGTCCAGTCGACGTCGAATCCACGCTCGCGGGTGTGCTCCAAAACGCGTTCGAGGCGCCGAATGCGATCACCGTTGTTGCCCGCACCGCGACGGATCCACGCGCGCTGTTCCTCCTCGGTGTCCCAGGCGGCGAGTGCGACGCCGAACGGCGGGGCATAGGGGATGCGATCGCCCGGTATTCCCGCCGGCTCGGTAGCGGGATCGCCCTCGAAGGCCGTGACCACCAACGAATCACCGAACCGCTCGACCACAGACCCGGCATAGCCGATGTCGCGGGAGAGTCGCAGCGCCGCGGAACGAGCGGCATGCGCAAGTGGGCGAGCGGTGTCGGTCCGCGCGGCCACCACGGCGAGCGCCGGGCCAAGGATAAAAGTCTTCGCGACCGGATCGCGGCTGGCCCAGCCACGGTCACACAGCGTCTTCAAGATCGCGTGCGCCGTTGCCTGAGTGAGGTTCAGCTCGCGGACGACATCGGAAAATCGCAGGCGCGCATTTCCGGACCGGGCCAGGAGCTCGACAATGTCGAGAACCCGGGCGGTCGGCGCCGACGTCGATCCGCGAATGGCTTGACTCCTTTGCGGCGGGGTTCATACAGTTGTTACGATAAGTCGAGATCCTATATCGATTATTCGAGAAAGCAACGAATTGCGCGCTGTTGTGCTGAGGGACGGTCGACTACGGGTCCGCGAGACACCGGATCCCGCGCCGGGCCCGGGTGAACTGTTGCTGCGGACACTGAGCACCGCGATCTGCGCATCCGACGTGCACTTCATGGACCACCCCGAACTGGCCCTCGACGACTCGACCGGTCGCTCGCTGTATGACACCGACCGCGACATGGTGCTCGGCCATGAGTTCGTCGGCGAGGTGATCGGGCATGGACCCGGGTGCAGCGACCAGTTCGCGGTCGGGTCGCGGGTGACGGCGATGCCGGTGCGCCTTGTCGACGGCGGCGCCGGCGGCCTGCGCATCATCGGTCAGCATCCGGACGCCCAGGGGAGTTTCGGTGAGCTGCTGGTGGTTTCGGAAGTGGCGGCCAAACCGGTTCCGGGCGACGTCTCCAGCGACGCCGTCGCGCTGACCGATGCGTTCGCCGTCGGCGAGTTTTACGTGAGGTCGGCGCGGATCCAACCGGGCGAGGTCGCCGTCGTCATCGGGGCGGGGGCGATCGGGCTGTCGGCCGTTGCCGCGTTGGCCGGCCGCGGCATCGAACCGATCATCGTGGCCGAATACAAGTCCGACCGCCGCGAGTTGGCCCGTGATCGCTTCGGCGCGCACGTCATAGTCGATCCCGCCGAGAGGTCACCGTTCGACGCGTTCCGGGGGGTTCGCGCCGAACGCGGATTGCCCGGTCCGGCTGTGGTATTCGAGTGCGTCGGCGCCGCCGGACTCATCCAGAGCATCGTCGAATCCGCCGAAATGGCCACCCGGATCTACTGCGCGGGCGGCTGGTACACCGGCGATACCCTCGACATCACCACCGCCACCAGGCAAGGCGTCACAATCCAATTCGGCGGTGGCCCACACCCACAGGATTGGTACGGAACGCTCGACGCGATCGCGTCGGGACGGCTCGACCCGCTACCCAGCGTCGGCAAGATCATCGGTCTCGACGAGGTCCCCGCCGCGCTAGACCTAGCCCGCAGGTCCGACGGCCCACCGCGCATCGTGGTCCATCCGAACGGAGACGTCCGATGACCGAACGAGAAGATCGCCAGGATATCTCCGATCTGCTGGTGCGCTACGCCACGGGGATCGACCGACGCGACTGGCCGCTTTTCCGAACGGTGTTTACCGACGACTGCGAGATCGACTACGGCGAGATCGGCGCATGGAACGGCGTCGATGCCGTCACGGACTTCATGGAACAGGTGCATGCCCTGGCGGGACACACGATGCACCGGCTGAGCAATCAGGCCATCACGGTCGACGGCGATAAGGCCGCGGCCCGCACCTATATTGATGGGCTGATCATGACCGATGACAACAAGTCCGGCGTCAACGCCATCGGTTTCTACGACGACGAGATCGTCCGCACCGACGACGGGTGGCGCATCGCGCGCCGCCGGTATACCCAGGTACGGCTGACTACGGTGGGGAGTCCTTAGATGACGTTCGCAACCAAGTATGGACCGTGGGCGCTCGTCGCCGGCGCATCCGACGGTGTGGGGGCCGCGTTCGCCGCGGGACTCGCCGAGCGCGGCGTCAATGTCGCGCTGCTGGCCCGGCGGCAGGAGGTCCTGGATCGGGTTGCGGCGGAGATCAATTCCCGTACGTCTGTCGAAACCCGCACTCTCGCGATCGATCTCGCGCAGGCTGGCGCAGCATCGGCGATCGCCGCGGCCACCGGCGACCTGGAGATCGGGTTCCTCGTGTACTGCGCGGGCGCGGACCCGAACTTCGAACCGTTCCTTGCCAATCCGATCGGGGACGCCGAAGCGATGGTGCAACGCAACTGCACGGTGCCGATGCAGCTGTGCCACCACTTCGCTCCCGCCATGGTGGAGCGAGGCAGCGGTGGAATCGTCATCTTCGGGTCCGGCGCCGGCCTGGCCGGCTGCCCCAACATGGTCGCCTACGGCGCCTCCAAGGCGTTCGACATGGTCTTCGCCGAAGCGCTGTGGGCCGAGCTGAACGACAAGGGTGTCGACGTCCTCGGCCTCATCTTGGGCAAGACCGATACGCCCGCATTGCGACTGCTCGAGCACAGCCGCGGCCAAATAAGCTCGCCCGACGACGTGCCGGCGGGTGCCGCCGCCGTGGACGATGTGATCGCGGAGGCATTCGAAAACCTGACCAACGGCCCCACCTGGATGGTCGGCGAGGACATGCGCGCCGCCGTGCCAATGATGGCTTCGCTGAGCCGTCGGCAAATCGTCGAACTGATGACACAGGCCAGCGCCGCGGCGATGGGTCCCGGGGGTTAATCGGCGCGCGCCAGGAAATCAGCGCCGCCTGTCGGGCGGCCCGAGATCCGGAGCGGAACCCGCGACGCCCATCGTGCGTCGTAGTGGATGTCGATGTTTCACGGCTATCTCTGGATCCGTTGCTCGAGTCGATCGACCGGGGACGCAACGGCCCCCTGCCGCCGCCCAGGCTGGCGCGATGCACGCCCAAAACGCCACCACAAGGCCAGAGAAGGTTTGCCACAATTTCCGATCAGCCCGGCCGAACTTTCGGAATCGCCAAATGCGGCCAGTAAAGACGGGGTCAGATGCGCTGCCGCTTTGCTCGCCCGCAACGTTGCTGGCTCGGGGTTTGGCGGGTAGCTTGGGAAAGCAGTTCGCGGCGGCAAGCGAGCCGAAGTAGTCGCCAGTGATCGGCACCCCTCGATGAGTTGAAGGATGACGATGCTCGCCATGGACAGGCCCGCCGCCGCGGTCTCGACGTCACGCGCGCGACGACGCACCTTGATCCGGTCGGCGCTGATCACCGCGGTATTCATCGCCCCGGCGGTCGTGGTCCGGATCATGGGCCTGCATCCGGACCCGGTCGTCGCCCTGCTGATCTTCGGGGCCGCGGTGGTGGCGGCGAGCTTCCTGCTGGCGTGGGCCGCCGAAGCGGCGCAGATCGACGTCTCTGGCGGGCTGGCGATCGCCGTGCTCGCATTGGTCGCGGTTCTGCCCGAGTACGCCGTCGACCTCTACTACGCGTACGTGTCTGGCCACAATGCGGATTACACCCAGTACGCCGCCGCCAACATGACCGGGTCCAATCGGTTGCTGATGGGGTTGGGGTGGCCCGTCGTGGTGCTGGTGAGCATCCTTGTGGCGCGAAAAACCGGCGCTGACAGACGCGCCGGTTTGGCGCTCGAGCCCGCCAATCGCGTCGAACTCGGGTTCCTGCTGATTGCCGGCGTGGTCGCATTCGTCATACCGGCCAGCGGCGAAATCCACCTGGCGCTGGGGTTGGTGCTGCTGGCCTGGTTCGGCTTTTACCTCTACAAGGTCAGCCACGGCGACGTGGAGGAGCCCAACCTCATCGGTACCGCCGCCGCGCTCGGGGAGCTACCCGATCGCGGTCGTCGCATCGCCGTCATCGGTCTCTTCCTCGTGGCGAGCGCGGTGATCCTGCTATGCGCCAAGCCGTTCGCCGACAATCTCGTCGCGGCGGGTACCGAACTGGGCATCGACCAGTTCCTGTTGGTTCAGTGGCTTGCCCCCCTGGCCTCCGAAGCCCCCGAGTTCATCATCGCGGTCATCTTCGCCTCCCGCGGCAAGGGCACCGCGGCGATCGCCACGCTGATCTCCTCCAAGGTCAACCAATGGACGCTGCTGGTCGGGTCGTTGCCGGTGGCCCACCTGATCGGCGGCGGCGGATCCTCCCTGGTGCTCGACTCCCGCCAGATCGAGGAGATGCTGCTGACGGCCACCCAAACCCTGATGGGGGTCGCGCTGATCCTGGCGCTGCGTTTCCGCGGGACGGCGGCTTGGGCGCTGCTGGTGTTGTTTATCGTCCAGTTCCCGATCGTTACGACGCAAGGGCGGCTGGTGCTATGCGGTATCTACGCGGTGGTGACCATCGCCGGGCTGATCATCAACAGCCGCTTCCTGATTGCAACTGTCCGGGCACCATTCGTCGGGACGGCAATCCGTCACAGCGGTCGTCCGCAACCTGCGGATGACGGTCCGGGCCCCACGACGTAGTAGGCAATGAGCCGGCCGGCGGCTTGTATAACATCGCGAGTTGACTCGTTTTCGGATTTGGAGTGCCGGTGGCTCGGGAAGTGCTGATCGTTCTCGGCGTGGGCGGTATGGGCCGCGCGATTGCCCGCCGCCTTGGCGCCGGCAAAACGGTGCTGTTGGCCGACAACAGTGCGGCAGCGCTGGCGTCGGTGGCCGAGGCGCTGTCCGCAGATGGCCATCGGGTGGAGAGCCGCGAGGTCGACGTGTCGTCGCCGGAATCGGTACGCACGCTCGCCGAACACGCGGCCTCACTCGGCGCCGTCACGCAGGTGGCGCACACCGCGGGCCTGTCCCCATCGCAGGCGTCGGCGGAAGCAATTCTGGCCGTGGATCTTTTGGGTACGGCGCTCGTGCTGGACGAATTCGGCCAGGTCATCGCGGAGGGCGGTGCGGGCGTCGTGGTCGCGAGCATGGCCGGGCACTTGTTTCCACCGCTGACCACCGAACAGGAACGGGCGTTGGCCCACACCCCGGCTCACGAACTGCTCGGGCTGGACTTCGTCAGCGCTCAACGAAGCACCGCGCCCGGCATCGCATACGCAATCGCCAAACAGGCCAACCACATTCGAGTCCGCGCCGCCAGCGCGCAGTGGGGCCGCCGCGGCGCGCGCATCAACTCGATCAGTCCCGGCATCATCTCTACGCCGATGGGACAGCAGGAACTTGACTCCCCGGTCGGTGACGGCATGCGAGCGATGATCGGCGCCTCTGCAACCGGTCGCATAGGGACTCCCGACGACATCGCCTCGGCCACCGCGTTCCTGCTTGGTCCCGACGCATCGTTCATCACGGGTACCGACCTGCTGGTCGACGGCGGCGTCACCGCGGCGATGAAGGCCGGGAGTCCGACAACCTGAAAACACGGCCCGCGCATCCTCGCACCGCGCATATGCTGATCGGATGCCGCAGCGGGTGTTGCGTGACCGCCTGATCGATCTCGAAGTTCCGGGCGAGGACGTGGCGCGCGGTCGGGCGCTGCGCAAGAACGCCCCACGGCGCGCCCTCGCCCAACTGACTCCCTCTAACCGAACGGCCACCGAGATCCTCGTCGCCCAAAACGCCGGACGGCTAAGCGAACTCGTGCCGCTGCGGTTCGCCCGGATGCTGGCCGATCCCTTCGCGTTTTACCGAGGTTCCGCGGCGGTCATGGCCGCCGACCTCGCCGCCAGCCCATCGAGCGGAATCGAAATCATGTGCTGCGGTGACGCTCACGTGTCGAATTTCGGCATGTACGCCGCCCCGCACCGGTCAATCGTTTTCGACCTCAACGACTTCGATGAGGCCGCCGTCGCTCCAGCGGAGTGGGACGTCAAGCGCCTGATCACCAGCGCGATCATCGGGGGACGCCATGCCGGGTACCCGGCCAAGGCCATCCGCCGCTGCGTCGAAGAGTCGGTGGCGGGCTACCAAACCAGTCTGGAGGCGATGCTCGAGGAGATGGACGTTCTAGAGCGCTACTACCTGCGGGTGGAACCAGAGCACTACACCGGGAAGCTATCGAAGGGGTCGCAGGCTCTGATTCAGAAAACGATATCCCGGGCGCGCACCCAAACATCAGCGCGAGTCTTCAAGCAGATCACGGAGATTGGGCCCGACGGCACCCCGCGCCTCCGGGAAGCGCCCCCGCTCCTGCAGCACGTCGACGAGGACATCGAAGCCCCGTTGGTTGAGTCGGTCAAGGAGTATCTGGCCGCGGTGCCGGCTGACGTGGCGCTATTGCTGTCGCACTTTCGCATCACCGATGTCGCGCTGCGGGTAGTCGGGGTCGGCAGCGTCGGCACCCGGTGTTACCTGATCATCTTGGTGGGCCCCAACGGCACACCGCTGATCCTGCAGATCAAAGAGGCCACTCGATCCGTGCTCGAGGAATACGGCGGTTGGCGCCAGCCGGACTCGCTGGCCGCGGCCGTCGCGGCCCAAGGCCAGGGCGTGCGCGTCATTGACGGCCAGCAGATCCTTCAGGCGTTGTCGGATGTGTTCCTCGGGACAACACGCAAGGACGGCCGCGACTACTACGTCCGCCAATACCACGACATGAAGGGCACCATCGACACCGAAGGCATGTCGGCGCGCACCTTCCGCGAATACGTCGTCGCCTGTGCGGTGCTGCTGGCGCGGGCGCACTCGCAGAGCGCGAACGCGTCGATACTGCGGGGATACGCCGGCGCCAGCGACGCCCTGCACTGCGCGGTTGCCGAGTGGTCGTACGCCTATGCCGATAAGTCGCTCGACGACTTTCACCAGCTTCGTGCGGCGGCTAAGGCCGGTGACATCGAGGTGGCTGAGGCCGAGAGTCGATGAGAAGCCGCGCGGCCATCCTCTACGAATACGGCCGGCCGTGGTCCGTCGAAGAGTTCGAGCTGGATCCGCCGCGCTCCGGTGAGGTCCTGGTCCGGCTGGCTGCCAGCGGGCTATGCCACTCCGACGAACACATCCGGCAGGGCAGGCTGGCACCGCCACCGGATACCCTGCGCTCGCTCGGGTTGCCGGCCATGTCGCCGACGATCGGCGGCCACGAAGGGTCCGGCGTTGTGGTCGAAGTGGGCGACGGGGTGAGCGGCCTCGCGCCCGGCGATCACGTGGTCACGTCCTTCGTCGCGGTTTGCGGGCGATGCCGGTGGTGCGCCTCGGGCATGGAATACCTGTGCGACACCGGGTCCGGAACCCTGGCACCCGGCATGCCGACCGACGGCACCTTCCGCCATCACACGGTCGACGGGCGAAACCTCGGGCATGTATCCAAGATCGGGGCGTTCGCCGAACACACCGTTGTCGCCGCGAATTCGTTGGTCAAGATCGATCGGGACTTCCCGCTGGTGCCCGCCGCGTTGCTGGCGTGCGCGGTTCCGACCGGATATGGCTCGGCGGCCCGTCGTGCCAACATCCGGGGCGGCGACACGGCGGTGGTGATCGGCGCGGGCGGGATCGGCACCGCGGCCATTCAGGGCGCACGCATCAGCGGCGCGGCCCGCATCGTCGCGATCGACGTCAGTGAATTCAAACGCGAGTCCGCGCTGAGGTTCGGTGCCACCCACACCGCCGCGGCGGCATCCGAGGCCATCGAGATGGTGCGCGAACTGACCCACGGCGTGATGGCCGATGCGGTCGTCGTCTCCCCCGCGATGATCGGCGGGGCGGATGTCGGGGCGGCCTTGACGCTCACTCGCAAGGGCGGCACTTGCGTACTCACCGGCCTGCCATCGCCGACCACGCACTCGATCACGGTCACGTTGCAGGAATTCATCCTGATGAACAAGACGTTGTGCGGCACCGTGTTCGGCTCCTGCAACCCCAGAAGTGACATCCCGCTGTTCGCCGCGATGTACGGGTCGGGTCAACTACTTCTGGATGAAATGATCACCAGGCGCTATCGCGCTCGACGAAATCAACGACGCCTACGCCGACCTGGCCGCCGGTCGGTTGATCCGCGGCGTCATCGATTTCGGCCTCGGCTAGTTGTGCACCGGTCAGCGGTCGCCTACCCGTGCGGTGCAACCACTCTCGAGGCCGCAGCCGCCAGGTGCGGCGAGCGTATTCCAGCTCGGTATAGGGCCATTGGGTCACGATTCGGCCGGTGGGCGAGCGGAAGTAGCTGTCGCACTGGGTCCAGACGGTGCGTTCGAGGTCGGCGGAAAGCTGGTCGTTGTAACGCTTTTCGGCTTCCGAGCGCACATCGACGTATCCGCCTCGACGCGCCACCCGGCTCACCGCGCTGGCGACCAGTCGCGCGCCGGCCTCGAGGATGTAGACGATCGAGTTGCCGCCCTGGTTGGTGTTGGGTCCGTAGAGCATGAAGAAGTTGGGGAATCCGCCGACGGCCACGCCCAGGTAGGCGCTTGGATCGGCTCCCCAGCGGTCGTGCAGCCGCCGGCCTCCGGTCCCGATGACGTCGATGCCCGACAGGTAACGCGACGTTTCGAATCCGGTGGCCAGCACAATCGCATCGACGTCGACCGCCCGGCCGGTCGTCGTGATAACCGATGCCTCGGCAATCCGCTCGATGGGGTCGGTGATGAGCTCGACGTTGTTCGCCTGCAACGCCCGGTAATACTCGTCGCCGAGCAGCACCCGTTTACAGCGGAACGGATAGTCCGGCGTCAGCGCACGACGCAGCCGCTCGTCGGCCACGGTGCGCTCCAGGAACGACGTCGCGATGTGTGTGCGCGCCGCCACCACCGGATCGTCGACAAAAGTCGCCGTGTTGTCGTGCTGGAATTTCCAGATCTGCCAGCGCGTGCGGCGCACCGCCAGCGGATTGCGCTGGAATTGTGCCAATTCGGTTGCGCTGTACGGCCGGTCGTCCTTGGGCACCATCCATGGCGGGGTCCGCTGAAACACCGTCACGCGTTCGGCGATCTTCGCCAGTTCCGGAACGACCTGCACCCCGCTGGCACCGGTGCCGACCACCGCCACCCTTTTGCCCGCCAGCTCGACGGTGTGATCCCATCGCGCGGTGTGCATGACCGTCCCGCCGAAGTCGGTCAGGCCCTCGATATCGGGCTGCTTCAGCGAGCCGAACAATCCAACGGCGCAGACGACGACGTCGGCGGTCAGCGTGGCGGCTTGCCCCGCGCGGTCTAGCCGGCAGTCCCAGGCCCGGGCGGCCGGATTCCAGCGGAGGGACCGGACCTTGGTGCCGAGCATGAGATGGCGGCGCAGATCGAAGTCGTCGGCGACCGATTCGAGGTAGGCGAGAATCTCGGGCTGCCGAGCGTAGGTGCGGCTCCAGGACTGGTTGGGCGCGAACGAAAACGAGTACAGGTGACTCTGGATATCGCACGCGGCGCCGGGATAGGTGTTGCGTCGCCAGGTGCCTCCGACTCCGTCGTCGGCCTCGATGATCGCCAGATCGTCGAGGCCGGCGCGGCGCAGCGCCACCGCCGCGCCGAGGCCGCCGAAGCCCGCGCCGATGATCGCCACCTTCGGTGGGCGTCGACGCCGCGTAGCCGCCCGCAGTAGTCCGACCGCGTACCGCCGACGGGCTTGCCGGCCGGTCACGGCCGGAACTCCGCAGCGCGGATCTCGAGCCCCTCCATGTCCCCGTTGGCCCGCCACGCCGCCAACATGTCGGCGTATTCGGTCGGCGCGCCGAAAAAGAAGCTGCCCTGCCGAGTCTTGGCGTCCGCCTTACCTTCCCGGTTGTAGTAGCCGGGGGTGCAGGTCTTGGCCCGCTCCGCGGTCGCGGTCGACCGGGCCACGACGGTGTCGACCCAGGCGGCTTCGGCGCCCGCCGACGCCTCGACTTCGGTGACGCCGCGGGCAAGCGCCCAGGCAATGATCCATGCGGCGTGGCTTGCCTGGACGTCGAGCAGGTATGGGAAGTTCACCGTAAGCCCCGCCTGGGCGATGCTTTCGATGAAGCAGTTCGGAAAACCGTTGGCGCACAGGCCCTGGAACGTGCGCACCCCGTCGTCCCAACGGTCGGTCAGCGTCACGCCGTCGCGGCCGATCAGCTCGAAGCCGGTACGCCGGCAGTAGTCGGTGCCCACCTCGAACCCCGTTGCGAAGATGATGCAGTCGAGTTCGTAGGTCGCCCCATCGACGACCACGCCGGCCTCGGTGATGCGCTCCACCCCGCGACCGCGGGTGTCGACCAGTGTGACGTTGTCGCGGTTGAACGTCTGCAGATACTCGTCGTGAAAGCAGGGCCGCTTGCAGAAGTAGCCGTACCAGGGTTTGAGCGCCTCCGCGGTGGCGCGATCGGCCACGATCTCATCGACCCGGGCCCGGATCTCCTCCATCTTGGCGAAATCGGCCACTTCGATGTCGTGCGCCGGTGAGCCGGTGCGGTCGTGGCGCATCACCGGAAGCTTCCGGGTGATGCTCGTCCAGGCATCGGCGACGAGATCCTCCTCGGCCTGTCCGCCGGCCGTCAGGATCTGAAAGTTCTGTATGCGTTCGCCCTGCCAGCCCGGCTGTAATGTGTTGGCCCACTGCGGATCCGTCGGCCGATTGGCTCGCACGTCCACCGATGACGGGGTGCGCTGGAAGACGTAGAGGTGCCGCGCGGCCGCGGCGAGGTGCGGCACGCACTGGACCGCCGTTGCACCCGTGCCGATGATGCCGACGCGCTTGTCGGCCAGGTTCTCCAGCTTCTCGCCGGTGTAGCCATAGTCCCATCGGCTGGTATGGAACGTCTGCCCGCGAAAACACCCGATCCCGGGGATCCCGGGCAGCTTCGGCTTCGCTTGATACCCGTTGGCCATGGAGACGAACTTCGCTCGCATCTCGTCGCCCCGGTTTGTCCGGATGATCCACCGGGAACTGTCCGCCTCCCAACGGATCTCATGGACGTCGGTCTGCAGGCAGGCATCGCGGTACAGGTCGTAGTGCTCTGCAATGGCCCGGCAGTGGGCCGAGATCTCGGCGCCCTTGGCGTATTTTTCCGTGGGCACGTAACCGAGCTCTTCCAGCAGCGGCATGTACACATAGGACTCGACGTCGCAGGCAATCCCCGGATACCGGTTCCAGTACCAGGTGCCACCCACGTCGGCCGCCCGGTCGATTACTCGCACGCTTTCGACGCCGAGCTGACGCAGCCGCGCTCCCGTCAACAGCCCGCCGAAACCCGCGCCGATGATCGCCACGTCAACCTGGTCGGTGAGGGGCGCTCGGGCGAACTGGCCGTCCGCCCAAGGGTCTTCGCCGAGCCGAGAAAACTCACCCGCGATCTCGACGTACTGCGCGATCCCCTCTGGGCGCAGCCGCCGGGCCCGCTCTTGCGCGTACTTCTGCCGCAGCGCGTCGACGTCCAACGTCAGGCCAACGGTTTCGGTCAAGGTCTCGGCTCCCTATTCGTGACCCCGACTATATAATCAATCATTTGATCATATCAAGGGATACGGCGGTGTGTGCGGTGACGGCGTCGAGTGTGCGCGCGCGGCGCCTATCCGGCCCGGCGAGCGCCCTCACTGCACACCCGAGGCCCTCACCGTTTAACACTCGAAGCGCCGAACAACGTTCCCCTGATCAATTGTTTGGCCGCGCCCAGCGCCGCGTGGTAGTCCTCCGCCGGCAGGGTCGCCGCCAGCTCGGTCAGGCCGTAGATCAGCGAATAGGTCGCCTCCACGGCCCGGGCGTCCTCGATGACGCTTTCGATGATCTCCCGGAACGCTTGAAATCCGTTGCTGCCGGCCATCTCGGGGTTGAGGGCGAGCGCGCTTTCCGCCCGGATCGCCCACTCGAAGGCGGCGAGGTCGGGGTACTCGCGCATCAACCGGCCCGATTCGTCGAGCACCGCCTCGATTCGGTCGATCACGCCACCGGGGCGGCCGGCGGCCCGGCGCAGCCGCGGCAACGCGACATCGGTTCTCGCCGCGATCGCCGCCTTGATCAGCTCCGACTTGTTGGGAAAGTAGTTGTACAGGCTGGCGCTCGTCACGTTCGCCGTGCGGGCAATCTCGCGGATGGTCGCTCGGGAGTACCCCACCTGGGCCACGCAGCGCATGGTGGCAACGATGATCCGTTGGCGCGTCTCCTCGCCGCTGGCGCCGACCGGGCGTCCCAGCTGCGCCCGCGTCATCGCGATGTCCTCACTCGCGCGTCCTGTCCTCCGGCTCCCAAGCGCCGGGACGGCGCGTCACCGGCTGCCTCGAATATAATCGGCTGATCAATTTAGTTCGGCTTCGGCGCGGAGGGTGCCCGGTGCGTCAACCACCGACCGGCCGCGGCATGGCCGCCGCGCCAGCTCAGCGAGGCCGGCCCGCGGGCGCCAATGGCGAGCAGACCCGGGCACGAATCATCGCCTCGGCCATGCGCTGCGTAGCGGAGATGGGGTACTCGCAGGCGACCATCCGCGAGATCGCCAGAGCCGCCGACATGACCAGCGGCAGCCTGTATCACTATTTTCCGAACAAGTCCGAACTGCTCAAAGCGACCGTCAGGGAAATCGACGAGATCGCACTCCCCCGGTTGCGCGCCGCCGCGGCGCGGGACGACGACGTCGTCGACCGCCTCGAGGCGGTGTTGGACGAGTCGCACCGGCTGATGCGCGATTATCCCTACCTGGCCGCGTTCGATCGGGCGATGCGCGCCGAGAGCACGGCTCACCCGCGCGCCGGCCGACCGAGGCACCCCGGTCCAAAAGCGTTGCGTGACATCATCAATGACGTAATCGAGGACGCCCGGGCAAAGGGAGCGCTCCCACCCGACACCGGCCCGGCCGCCGCGAGCAACGCAGTCTATGCGCTGACGCGCGGTCTGACCGAGCGGGCGGCCAACCTCGCACCCGGGGCCTACGCGGCCACGCTGGGCTCGGCCAAGGAATTGATCAGGGGGACGCTTTTCGCGCCGCAAGCGAATCGCCCAGCGTCCACACCGCGACGCCGATCAGCACGAGATCCTTGAGCAGGAACTGGCCCGGCAGCGCCGACAACACGGGAAGGCCGGCGGCGTCGGATGCGACCACGCCGGGGGTGGTGAACAGGAAGCTCAACGTTCCAAGGAACAGCACCACGGCCAGGGCGCTGCCGGCCGCCGATGCGCGCGGCCATGCCGGACGCAGCGCAATGAGAAGCGCGGCAACGATTTCCATCGTGCCCAGCCCGCGTGCGACCGTGGTGACACTGAACACGTCGTAGATCCAACTCATGAATGGGCTGTGGTCGATGAGCACGCGGGATTCCATCTTCACGTACTTGCCGAACCCGATCCAGGCCAACACGACCACCAGGCCGTACCGGCCGATCAGCTGTCCACATCGGGTCAGCGACAGCGCCACGCGGGACGGCGCGGCGGGGGCCAGGCTGTGATCGATCATCGAGGAAAATCCTTCCGGCGATGGGTATTAAGGGCAATTGTTCCTAGAGGACACGATCGACGCCTCGATTGGGTTCAGTGACCCAATCGCTCGAGTCCGGCGACGATGAGCCGCAATCCGTATGCGAACTCCTCTTCCAGTGGAACGGGGAGGGCATCGGCGACCGCGACCGTCGCGGGATAGCGGGACGGATCAAGCTCATGAAAAGCCGCCGCCAGCCGGGCATCCTGTTGGGCGGTGGCCGATCCGGCGAGTTGGATCGCGAAGCCGAGGACATAACGGGACACCGTCGCGTACGCGTGGGCGGCAACCACCGGCGGAAGTCCGTTGTCGAGCAGGATCGACAGAATCTTTTCGCGGTGGGCCAGCGCGTTGGGCCCCATGGGCACGTGTCCGATGAGCAAAGACGCGACATTGCCGTGGCGGCCCAGTGCCTCAAACGTGTGCTGCGCGAACAATGTACAGGCTTGTTGCCAGGGCAGCGCGGCGACTCTTTCCGCGTCAAGGTCGATTTCACCAAGCATCCGGTCGACCATCATGGCCACCAATTCGGATCGGTTGGCGAAGTGGCGGTACAAGGTGGCGGTGCCCGATTCCAGGCGCTGCGCCAACGAACGCATCGACAGCGCGTCGGCTCCCTGCTCGTCGACGAGTTCCAGGGCCGCCGCAAGGATCCGGTCCAGGGGCAGGGCCGGACGCCCGCGGGAGCGGCCCGACGGCGGCCGTCCGGTCACATCGCTCAATCTAAATACTCCCGAGTCTTGACACCCTTCCGATTTACGGACACACTGTAGCCATTATTCACCATCCGGGTCAACACCCGTAATAGCGAGGACGTCTCGACATGCTGCTACTCCCGCTGGCATCGGAGCCCTACGCCGCTCCGACCGACCGCGACCTGCTTCCGTCCGAGCGTCGCGAATTCGTCCGGACGCATCGCACCTGCGTGTTCGGTCACCGTCGCCGCAACGACGGTCCCGCGATGTCGATCGTCTACTACATCCCCACCGACACCGACGAACTGCTGGTGTCCACCATGGCCGGCCGCGGGAAGGCCCGCGTCATTGAACGCGACGGCAAGGTCAGTCTGTGCGTCCTCGACGAAAGGTGGCCGTTTGCCTACCTGCAGGTCTACGCCGACGCGACCGTCGAACGAGACCGCGATCTGACGGTCGACGTGATGATGGCCGTCGCCGGTCGGATGTCCGGCCAGCCGCTCGGCGAGGAGGCACGCCCCTACGTGACGGAGATGTCGGAGCGGGAAAACCGTGTGGTCATCCGTTGCCGTCCCTACGCCACCTTCGCCCAACCCCCGCGCCACCTGTACCGCAACGATCAAGCCGAAGAAGTGACCCACTGGGTTTCCGGTGTGGTCGCGTGGGACGCCGCGGACCCGCCGGCGGATTGATTACCTACTGCCCCGCGTAGCGGTCCCGCAGGTTGGCCAGCGTCGACTCGATCCCCGTGGCATTGGCCTTCACGAAGCCCATGAGCTCGTAATACTTCAGCCCATTCTTGATCGCACCGGCGCCGCTGTAGTCGAACGTCTCGGTGACCCGGGTCAGGGTCGGTGAGAGCGATTCGAATTCCCAGCGCCAGCGGTGGCCAAGCGGATGCCGCCATTCGAATAATTCGTTCGGTTTAAGCGCGGTCACCCTGCTGGTGATGCGGTACGGAACGCCATACATCTTCATCTTCGTCGAAAACTTCGAGCCCACAGCCACGTCCGCGGGAACGCTGATGTTGTCGCCAACGGTCCCCGATCCGTCCAGTTCGTGGTGGCGACGCGGATCGGCCACCATCGCATACAGTTCCGCGGCAGGCGCGGCCACTTCGACCGACCGGCTCACCTGGTGGGGTCCCGCGTCGACAACGCTGACGGTCATGGCGGCCTCCTTCCGGCTGTCCGGTGACGCACGGACGACGCTACGCTTCGCCGGATCGCACTTTTACAACTGTTCGGACACTGACGTTCAACAGGGCCTAGGGCCCAAAGAAAGGAACGCGAACGACCGATGAGCGGTTCAATCTCGGGGAAGGTCGCATTGATCACCGGCGCCGCCCGGGGACAGGGCCGGGCGCACGCGGTCCGCCTGAGCGCCGAAGGCGCCGACATCATCGCGCTCGACATTGCCGGGCCATTGCCATCGAGCGTTCCCTACGATTCGCCGTCCCCCGACGACTTGGCCGAGACGGCTCGGTTGGTCAGGGCCAACGGCCGAAAGGTCATCACGGCGGCGGTAGACGTGCGCGACATCGACGCGCTCAAGGCCGCCGTCGACAGGGCGGTCGGCGAACTGGGCCGGCTCGACATCATCGTCGCCAACGCCGGAATCTGCAGCCCGGCACCCTGGGATCAGATCACGCCGCAAGCGTTCCGCGACACCATCGACACCAACGTGATCGGCACCTGGAACACCGTGATGGCAGGCGCTCAGCACATCATCGACGGCGGTCGTGGCGGGTCAATCATCCTCATCGGATCGGCCGCGGGCATCAAAATGATGCCGTTCATGATCCACTACACGGCCAGCAAACACGCCGTCGTCGGGATGGCACGCGCATTCGCCGCCGAACTCGGGAGGCACAATATTCGCGTCAACAGCGTGCACCCGGGAGCGGTAGACACCCCGATGGGCACCGGTCGAATGCGCGAAGCGCTGCACGCGGCCGCCGACACCCACCCGCACCTGCGTGGCATGCACAAACCGTTGCTGTCCGAGAGTATTGCCCAGCCCGAAGACATAGCCGACGCCGTCGCCTGGCTGGCCTCCGACCAATCCAGGCTGGTGACCGCCACTCAGGTTTCGGTGGATATCGGCGTGAGCTACGTCTGATCCCAAAAGGGCGCTATTGATCCTTCACCAGCACGATGCGTGCGGATCCTGTGGGATAGTTGATCTGGCCTACCGCGTTCCGGCGCCCATATTGGATTTAGCGAAGATCACGACCGTTGTCACACTTCTTTGAAGAGCTGTCCCTGCTGCATGGCTGGTTGCCACCAGCGGTGCAGGCCCTAACGGTGCTGGTGGCCGTCGGCGCGATCGGTTTGCGCAGGCGACGTTGGCGCGGCTGGGCGCTTCTGGTTGCGCTGGGCATAGCTGCAGCGTCCACGGCGCTGTCGTATTGGTACATCACATCGATCGGCGTGGCAGGGGACCCGGCACCGGTATCGCTGTGGCTCTGGATAGCGATGAGCGGGCTCGCGGTCGCGGTGCTGCTGCTCGGATGGCCCGGTGCCCGCTGGTGGCGACGCGGCCTGGCGGTGCTTTCGGTGCCCCTGTGCGTGTTGTGCGCCGCCCTGGCCGTCAACGGCTGGGTCGGCTACTTCCCCACGGTGACGGCCGCGTGGGATCAACTGACGTCGCAGCCCCTGCCCGATCAAATTGACCGGCTGAGAGTCACCGCGATGCAGCTCGAGGGGACCAAGCCGAAAAAGGGCGTCGTGGTGCCGGTGACCATCAGCGCCGACGCGTCGCACTTTCCCCACCGCCAGGAACTGGTGTACCTGCCCCCGGCGTGGTTCAACAGCAATCCGCCGCCCCGGCTGCCGGTGGTGATGATGGTCAGTTCAGCGTTCAACACTCCCGCCGACTGGCTGCGCCCCGGCGGCGCTTTCACCGCCATCGACGACTTCGCGGCCCAGCATCACGGCTTCGCCCCGGTGCTGGTGTTCGTCGATCCCACCGGCACGTTCGACAACGACACCGAATGCGTCAACGGTAGCCGCGGCAACGCCGCCGATCATCTGACGAAGGACGTGGTGCCCTTCGTCGTCTCCAACTTCGGGGTCAGCGCCGACCGAGCCAATTGGGGCGTCGCCGGATGGTCGATGGGCGGTACCTGCGCCGTTGATTTGGCCGTCATGCATCCGGAAATGTTCAGCGCGTTTGTCGACATCGCCGGCGACCGCGGGCCCACCATCGGGGCCAAGGACCAAACCATCGCCAAGCTGTTCGGCGGCGACACCGCCGCCTGGGCGGACTTCGACCCGGCCACCGTCATCGCTCGGCATGGTCACTACACCGGGCTGTCGGGTTGGTTCGACGTTCCCGCATCGTCCGGTCCGCGCAACGTCGCCCAGGAAGCCAGTCCCACCCCCAGCGCCGCTGACGCCGATCCCGCCGCCAACCCGGAAGGCCAGGACGCCGCCGCCCACTCGCTGTGCGCCATCGCCACCGCCAACGGGATCACCTGCGCGGTGGTGACCCAACCGGGCAAGCATGACTGGCCGTTCGCCGCCCAGGCGTTCGCCGCATCGCTGCCGTGGCTGGCCGCGACGCTGGGAACCCCCGGCGCCGAGCCCGTCGAGCTGCCACAACGCGGCGGCGCGGCGCCCCACTGACCCGCGAAGTAGTTAACAACTGCCCTACGCGTAACTATCCCAACATATTGTCAGCGCTGGTGGTACGGTTCGCTGCTGTGGCGGTGGAGTTCGGCAACACGCGCATCCCGTACACCGGGGCGCGCGGGCGCGGGGCGCACCGCAAACAATCGGCGAGGCGTTTTGACGGGTTCGCCATCTCGCCGGAGCTGAGCCGGCGTCGTTTCCTCGGGATGCTGGCCGCGGCCACCGTTGGCGGCTTGGGCGCGGCTGGTCTCGTGGCCGACCCGCAGCCCCGGACAGTCGCCCGGGCGGTCGCGGCGAACCTGGCGACCTCGGGTCCCAGCGCGCCGAAGGCCCTGCTACCGCCCCCACCGCTGAGCACCCGCATACCGCTGCCCGGCGGTGGTGCGCTGAGCAAGATTCCCGGCCAAGGTAATTTGCTCGCACTGACCGTCGATGACGGAGCCAACAGCGAAGTGGTGCGCGCCTACACACAGTTCGCCAGGGACACCGGTGTTCGGCTGACGTTTTTCGTCAACGGGATGTACAAATCCTGGACCGAGAACCTGGGCACGCTTCGACCGCTGGTGGACTCCGGACAGATCCAGCTGGGCAACCACTCCTGGTCACACCCGGATCTGACCAAACTGCCGAAAGATCAGATCGCCCAACAGATCACTCGCAACGACCAGTTTCTGAAGAAGACGTATGGCATCGGCGCGAAGCCGTACTGGCGGCCTCCGTATGGAAAGCGCAACGCCGCCGTCGACGCGGTGGCGGCCGACCTCGGCTACACCGTCCCGACCTTGTGGTCGGGTTCGTTGTCGGATTCCACGGTCATCACCGAGGACTACATCGTGAAGATGGCCGATGCGCACTTCACCCCGCAGTCAATTGTTCTCGGGCACCTCAATCACCTGCCCGTTACGCACGTCTACTCGCAACTCGTCGACGTCATCCGCGCCCGAAACCTTCGCACCGTCACTCTCAACGACGTGTTCGTCAAAACCGTCTAGCTGGCCCCGGCTTATCGCGGCAGCGTTGTCGCGCGCGCGTTGTCGTTCGGAGACGTGCGTACAGCTAACCGACAGGTCCTGCCCGTTTGTAAGCTCTAATTTGACGTCCATTGTGATGGACACGAAAGTGTGATTTGCTGAAGCTGCCATGGACACAAAAAAGCGCAGCTACGAGATGCGCGCCCGCAAGCAGACGACGGCTGCCACGCGCACCGCCATCGTGCAGGCAGCGATCGACTCCGTCATGGCGGCACGATCCTTGGGAATCACACTGGGTTCGGTCGCCGATCGTGCCGGCGTCACGGTCAAGACCGTGCTGCGGCACTTCGGAAGTCGCGAAGAGCTGATCGAGGCCGTCTACTTGCAGATTCTGCAGGATGTGCTGGCTGAGCGGACCGTGACATCGAGCGAGCCTGAGCGGGAGTTGACCGTACTCATCGAGCACTACGAGCGTCGCGGTGACATGGTGCTGGGCCTGATCGCCGAGGAGGGCGACGATCCTCGAGCACGGCGGATGTGTGACACCGGACGGAGCTTGCATCGCAAGTGGGTAGACGAGGTCTTCGACGCCGGACTGCCCGTCGGGCCGTCCGAACGGGCGCGAATCATTGACGCAATGGTCGTGGTCACCGACGTCTATTGCTGGAAGCTGCTTCGACGCGACCGAGGTCTGACCGTCGAGGACGTCCGCGACCGGATGCTGCTCCTGAGCGAGGCCGTTCTCTCCGTGTCGCGAGAAGCCGTCGGGAGGAGCCGACCGTGAAGATCCTGTTTGTCGTGGTCGACGGCGGCGGGAACCTCCCACCGCAGTTGGCCGTCGCCCGCGCGCTGCGTGAGCGCGGTGCCGATGTGCATTTTCTGGGCCATCGGGGAGTGCGTGAACGGGTGCAGGCATCGGGATTTTCGTTCGACGCGTTCACGATTGGAACCGAATTCGAGCCGACCCGTCAGCGTCCCCTGCTGAGCATGATGAGCAACATGGCCAGGGTGAGCATGGACCGCCGGCTCGGCCGCGAAGCGCTGGAGGTGGCACATCGTCACCGCGCGGACGTGGTGGTCATCGACGTCCTGCTGACAGCCGGCATTTACGAAGTTGTGGCAGCGGACATTCCGACGGTGGTCTTCGTGCACTGCTTCTATCGAGGGATGCAGGACCTCGCCGCCAGTCCGATGGGTTGGCTGCTTCGACTCCGAGGTACCCCGCCGCTCGCATTGCCGCGATGCGGAGCGTTGCACATCGTCAGCGCCGACGCCAATCTCGACCCGGTCCGCGGCACACCTTCCGTACGTCATCTAGGCGTTGTGTGGCAAGGGGTTCCGAAGGCGGCGACACCCCTGCCCGTCCCCCGGTTGCTAATCAGCTTGAGCACTTGCGCATTTGCGGGCCAGCGACGCTTGCTGCAAAACATCCTCGACGCCATCGAACCCCTGCCGGTGCAGGCGACGGTGACCGTTGGGCCGGCCATCGATGCGTCGGGGTTACGCGTCCCGGCCAACACGTCGATGCACAGCTGGCTCGATCACGACGAGGTCCTCGCCACCGCGTCTTTGGTGGTGGGTCACGGCGGTCACAGCACGACGATGCGAGCGCTGTCCTTTGGTGTGCCCGTGGTGGTGATGCCCGCGAACCCACTGATCGATCAGAAGTGCGTTGGCGCTGTGCTGGAGAAGGCCGGCGCCGGCGTGTTACTTGGCAAACATGCGAGCGTTCGGCGCATCCGCGCAGCGGTGAGCGAGGTCTTGCACAATCCCGGCTACCGAGCAGCGGCCGCACGCATCGGGGATAGCATCCGGCAAGTCGATGGTGCCGAAGTTGCCGCGGACGCCATCAGCCAGTTCACGAAGACCTACGTACCGCACTGAACCGGGCAAAGCGCGGAGCCAGCTGGAAGAATCTCCCGGTATGAACACACCCGATCCGCAGCGGCTGGGCGGTCTCGCTTGGGCCAGACGGACCGGCGGTCAGCTATCGCGCACGGAGCGACGTCGGCTCCTGTTGGCAATTGCGGTAGGCCAGTGGGAGAACGCGGTAGGAAGGGTCAGGCTCGCGCTGGGCCGGCTACCGGCTGGGGCCGCGGGTGTCGACTTGGACGCATTTCAGGTACCCGATTCGAAGTTCGCGCGGGAGGCCGAAGAGGCGTGCGCGGAGTTGCCGCCGACCCTCGAGGGCCACTCCTACCGCACCTGGCTATTCGGGCGTGCGCTCGCGGCTCTCGACGGAAACACGATGGACGACGAACTGTTCTACTGCGGAGCGCTGCTGCACGACTACGGCATCGTGAGCCCAACGCCCAACCGGGATTTCACCCTTGGCAGCGTCGATCGCACACTTGCCTGTGCGAACGCCGCGGGTGTCAATGACGCGCGTGCGGAACTGCTCGCGGACGGTATCTGTGTTCACACAACACCCGGCGTCAAGGTTGAGACCGACGGCACCATCGGCTGCTACCTGCAATGGGGGGCGATGGTCGACGGCGCCGGGCTGCGCGTCTGGGACGTCGCTCCCGGCAACGTCGAGGAGGTCCTGCGTCGTTACCCACGAGGTGATTTCAAGCGGGAACTCGTTGGGATGATGCGTGCGGAAGCGGCGGCGGTGCCGGCGGGACGCTTCGGGCTGCTGGTCCGTTGCGGATTGCCGCTGGCCGTGCGGCTGGCTCCGTTCGACTCTGACTAGGCCGTAGCCAATCGAGCGAGACGCTCGTCAAGGGTGGCGTGGAAGTGCCCGATCGCGCTCTCGTGCCGTCCGAACTCCACGAATTCGTTTGCGCCGGAGCGCAGGCCGCGTTGCACTCCCTCGGACATCTCGTTGTCCTCCACGAGGCCGGCTCCAATGAGGCTGCCCGCGCCCACTAGATTGCTCGGTCGGTCAAGCGAGTCACGCTCGGCGACCTCCGGCCTCACCATCGAATAGACAGTTACCGTGGTGTGGTCGACGTCCACCGGGTCAAGCGCAACCACCGATATCACGTCCGGGAACGTCGCCAACATGACATTGGGGAACAGCTGATACAAAAACGTCACCCGCGCGCCGATCGTCCAAGTGCTCTCGGGACGATCGCGCAGCCGCTCAATATTGCGATACGGGAACGTGATACGGCTATTCGGGCCGAATGTCTCGACCACGTTGAGGTCGTCGTATTGCAACGGGAAGAAGGTGTTCTTGTGGGTAGAACGGATGTGATAACCCTCCAGAAACTGCTCGGCGAGCACCTTCCAATTCATCTCTCGCAGAGTGGATTCCACAAAGACGAGCCGTTCGAATGGCAAAACCTTGTCACGCCAAGGACTCCCGTCCATGAGCCAGGCCATCGCGTCGTCGACGTCGTCTCGCGGGCCCGCGCCACCGGAGTCGAGCTCACCGATGACGATTAGCCCGTCCACCTCGCGGCTGGGCACCTCGACCAAACCGCGGGTCGGCATGTCGAGACCGGGGAAAGCCTCGGCGTGCGGCACATGCGAGAGCGAGCCGTCCAGCCGATATGTCCAGCCGTGGTAGCGGCACACGAACGCTTGCGCGCAGCCGACCCCCTCGACCAGGGCGAAACCTCGATGCCGACATGCGTTGCGGAAAACCCGCGCCCGTTGATCGCGCCCCCGCACGGCGAACAACGGCACCCCGAATGCGACCCGCTCCACGTGGTCGCCCGGTTTCGGGATCGTCGCGGAGGGAGCAAAGACGCTCGGCATCGCACGAAGCAACCGCAGCTCTTCGGCGAACCGGTCTGGGTTCAGGTAGTTTTCGACGGGCTCACGCCAGGCCTCACCCTCGTCGGTGGTACCGGCGTCGATATGGGCGAGGATGCGCCGAATGACCTCCACGTCATCGGCAACCATCGACTTCGTTGGCGAGGCCATGCCCGTCAGTATCACACTACGATTGTCACGTGTCAATGATTTAGTGATATAGGGGCCGATCGGCCAAGATAGACGCGTGCCCGCAGCCTCCCGCTCCCGCGTCAGCGACCTGATCGGCAGCCGGCCGCTCAGCGCGCGCTCGGTCCTGGCGTCGGCCTTGTTGGGATCGGATTACGGCCGTCTCACGGTGGCGGAGCTGGTCGCGGTGGCTTCGCTGTTCGGCATCAGCGCCGGCGCCGTTCGCACCTGCCTGTGGCGGATGGTTTCGAACGGCGAACTCACCGCCGACGACGGTAGCTACGCGCTCGCCGGTCGGTTGCTGGAGCGTCGTCAGCGTGTCGACGAGGCGTCCCGCATCGACGACGCGGCCCCCCACCGATGGGACGGGACATGGGAACTGGCGATCGTCGCGCTGGAGCGCAGGTCGGCGGGCGATCGTCTCGAGCTGAGGAAGGCGGCGGTGGCGCTGCATCTGGCCGAGCTTCGCGAGGGCGTGTGGATTCGTCCGGATAACCTTGATCCGCAACGGTTTCCGACATTGAGGGCGGTGCTGGACCACCAGTGCATCCATTTTCACGGCGCTGCGACGGACATCACCCCCGACAAGGTGCGGTCGATCTTTTCTCTTGGTGAGTGGGCAGACGACGCCAGGGCACTCATCGAGGCCATGGACGTCGCGCTCAAGACGAGCAAACGCGACGATTCGACCGAAACCATCACCTACGAGTTCGCCCTGTCGATCGCCGTGGTCCGGCACCTTCAGCTCGACCCGCTGCTGCCCGTCGAGCTCATTGGCGAGCACTGGCCGGGCCACGCGTTGCGTAGCACCTACCGCCGTCTCGACCATGCCTTCAAACGACGCATATCGGCGCTTTCCGCCGGTCATAGCTATTAACAACGACCCCCTACAGCGAGTCGACAACGTCCTTCGCCTCGCGTAGGCCCGCGCCGGTCAGCTCGCGGTACAGCTTGATCGCGGCGATAGCGTTCCCGGCGCGGGCAAGGGAGACGACTTCCGCGGGCACACCGCCGTGCCCGGCGGCATCCGCATCGCTGAAGAACGGCGGGCACGGGACCCCGACCCGTTCCGACAACACGCGCACCTGCTGCTCGAGCAGCGCGAGACGGCGGTTGATGAGCGCAAGCCTTTGTTCCATTCCGCCACGATAATGCGGTTGCGACACCCCCGCCGGGTTGCGGTCATTCGGTGTCCGGCGACCCGGCCGGCCGGATGTTCTGGTTGATGTGGAACACGTTGCCCGGATCGTATTGCGCCTTGATCTCGGTGAGCCGCCGGTAATTCGGACCATACGTCGCCCGGACCCGGTCCTGGCCCTCATCCATCATGAAGTTGACGTATGCACCGCCGGCCGAATACGGGTGGGTGGCGTCCCAGTAATCCACCGCCCAGCGCTTTATGAGTTCCGCGTTCGTCGGGTCGGGATCGACCCCCGCGATGACTTGCGAGAAGTTGACATCCCGGTAGGCCCACGCGGTGTCGGTTTGGCCCACCCGGTGCACGGCGCAGTCGATCGGGTAGAGGTGCATCGTGGAGTGCATCGTCGGCAGCTCCTCGGTGAAGCGGGCGTGCGCCTCGACCGCGGCGTCGGGCAGCGTCCGGACGAAGTCGCCGCGCCAATACCATTGCAGCCCTTTCGGATACAGATCGTCGAAGGTGGACTGCAGCGCGGGATACGGGGCCGCGGCAAGGCCTTCGAAGGCCGGCTCCATCTGCCGCACCGGTGCGAACGCCTCGTCGGCCCCGGCGGGATCGCCGGCGTAGCACCAGACCACGGCGCAGGCCTTCTGCAGGTGGAACGCCTCGGGGAACGTCGGCACCGGCGGGACGGTCATGCTCGCGAAGAAGCCGTAGAGATCCTCGTTTTGAGCGGGCAGGAAGTCCCGGTACCACCTCAGGACGTCGGCGGTGGCCGATGCGGGCCACGCCGTGGGACCGCAGATCACGGTGTGCACCTGGTGGAGGCGGAAGGTGAACGAAGCGACCACGCCGAAGTTTCCGCCGCCGCCGCGCAGCGCCCAAAACAGGTCGGGGTGCTCGGATTCGGACGTCGTCACCACCCGGCCGTCGGCCAGCACGACCTCGGCCTCCAACAGGTTGTCGATGGTCAGGCCGTGCTTGCGGGTCAGGTAGCCGTGGCCGCCGCCCAGGGTGAGCCCGCCGACTCCGGTGCTGGCGATGATGCCGGCCGGCGTCGCCAGCCCGTGCACGTGGGTCGCGCGGTCCACTTGCGCCCAGGTCGCGCCGCCCTGCACGCGGGCGGTGCGCCGGTCGGCGTCCACGTCGACGCGGTTCATGGGTGACAGGTCGATGACGAGGCCGCCCTCAACGGAGCCGAAACCGGGGCCGTTGTGACCGCCCCCGCGGACGGCGACCGCGAGGTTCGACGTCCGCGCGAATCCGAGAGCGCCGACGATGTCGTCGGCGGATCCGCAGCGCACGATCACCGCCGGCCGCTTGTCGATCATGGCGTTGTGCAGCGCCCGAGCCTCGTCGTATCCAGCGTCGTCGGGCAGGATGACCTCTGCTCCGAAACGGCCGCGTAATTCGTCGGTTGCGGTTGTCGTACTCATGGCCCGCACCTCCTCCAGTTGCTTCGCAGGTCTTTGATCCCGCGACGCTACGAGGCGGGAAGGCCGTGCGTCATGACCACAACGAAGCATTCCCGAGGCATCTAACGATAGTCAGATCTGACTATCGACCGGCCAAATCTGCGCGGTTACGTTGATTGGATGGCGCAGTGGGTGCCGCCACCGCTTCCGGCGGAGCTGATGGTACGTCGCCGCGGCCCGCTCGTGGGTCGCGCCGCGGAGCTTGCGGCGTTCGAGCAGGCCTGGGAGCGGGTCGAGGGCGGCAACCGCCAGGCGGTGTTCATCGGCGGTGAACCCGGAGCGGGCAAGACGCGCTTGGCCGCCGAGGTGGCCGGAACGCTGGCCGACCACGGCGTCGCGGTACTCATCGGCAGCTCGACGGCCGACGCGGACATCCCGTTCGCGCCGTTTGCCGAGGCGCTGGATCGGCTGCTGATCGCCAATTCACCGGGTTCGATCACGGAGCCGCTCGGCGACGCGGGACCGCAGCTGCGGCGGCTGTCGATGGAGGTGGATCGGCATCTTTCCGATACCGGCCCCGCAAAAGAGGTCGGGTCACCCCGACAGGCGCTGTTCGAGGCCCTGACCGGCTTCCTGCGACGCCTGGCGATCGATCGCCCGATTGCGTTGATCCTCGACGACCTGCATTGGGCGCAGCTGCCCACCCTCGCGATGCTCGAACGCGTCCTGATCGGCTGCGCCGATGTCCGCCTGCTGGTGGTGGCGACGTTCCGCACGACCGAGCCCGACCGCTCCGACGAGCTCACCACCAGGCTGGCCGAACTGCACCGATTCGACGGTGTCCGGCGCCTGGATCTCGCGGGGCTGGACACCGAGGCGATCGCGGAGTTCGTGAGGCGAACTCAGCAGCTGGCTCCGGCGTCGGCGCGAACGGCCGCCGCCTTGCTGCGCGACAAGACCGGTGGCAATCCGTTCTTCTTGACCGAACTGGTCAACGACCTTGAGGTCCGGGGCGGGCTGGCCACGTTGGGTGCGCAGCAGACCGTCCCGGCATCGATCGGGGATGCCATCGCCCGCCGCCTCGGCGGACTGGGTGCGAGCGTCCGTGGGGTGATCGAACAGGCTGCGGTGCTGGGCGAAACGTTTGATCTGCCCGCGCTCATCGCCGCCAGCGAGACCGATCTCCCCGCGACGCTGGCGGCGGTCGATTCGGCCGAAGGCGTCGGACTGATCCGACCGGTTCGCGACTCCGACGGCGAGTTCTCGTTCGTGCACGCGCTCACCCGCGAGGCCGTGGTCGGCGGGATGACGGCGTCGCGGCTGCGGATCATGCACGCGCGGGCCGCCGAAGCGCTCGAGGGCCGCGCGGACCCAGCGGTCGTTCCCCGCCTGGCAAACCACTACCTGCGGGCGCACGTGCTGGGCTACCACGAGCAGGCGTTGCGGTACGCGCACCAGGCCGCCCGAATGGCCGAACAGAGCCTGGCCTACGAGGACGCGGCGAGATGGTTTGAGCGGGCGGCGTCGCTGCCGGAGTTGAGCCGCGCCGATCGGGCGAGGCTGGACCTCGACGCGGCCGCAAATCACGTGCGCGCCGGCGATTTCGCGCGGTCGCGGACGATCTACGAACGCGTCAGCGCGATGGACGACCCGCTGATCCGCCTGGGTGCGGCCGTCGGCTACGAGGAGGCGAATTGGCGTCGCGGGCAGTCCGACTCGACGGCGGCCGACCTGCTGGCGGCGGCTCTGGAGTCCAGCGGGTTGGACACCGGCGACCTGCGCTACGTGCAGGCACTCGGCAGTTTTGGGCGAGCGCTGGCCTTCGCCGGCGAGGCGAGGCGTGCGCGCGAGGTCGGCAACAACGCTATCGACCGCGCGCGGGCCGCCGATGATCCGGCGGTGCTGATGCACACTCTCAAGACGAGCCTGTGGCACGGGCTCACCCCAGAGCTGTGCGAAATCCAGGCGGAGCGTTCGGCCGAGGTCTCCCGCATGGCGCTGGCGCGCCGTGACTACGAGGTGCTGGGGGCGTCCTCGCACTTTCGCGCCATGGTCAGCTATCTGGCCGGCCGGCCCGACGACCTGGCCGCGTCGACCGTGGACATGCGGCGAGCGGGTAAAGCCATCGGACAACCCGTCTTCGGCTTCGTCGGCGCGTGCGTCGAGCAAGCGCTGGCCTATCTGCGCGGCGACTTCGCCGGCGCCGAACGGTGGGCCGACATCGCTTTGCGCACAGGTGATTTGTTCGACGCGGACGACACCGAGGGCTCGCACGGGGTCCAGCTGTTCATGATCCGGCGCGAAACTTCAGACCTGAAGAAGTTCGCCGGATTCGTCGACGGCAGTGAGACATTCGCCGGACGCTGGGTGCCCGGCCTGCTTGCGCTGTACACCGAGCTCAACTGCGAAGCCGGCATGACCCGCGCCCTCAATCATCTGCTCAACCGCAAACTCGGCGACCGCACGGACGAGGCGCAGTGGCCGATGGAGCTGGCGTTCATGGTCGAGGCGGCGTTAGAGCTGGGCAACCGCGAAGCACTGCACGCGCTGCGCCCGTTCGTCGCGCGCTACGCCGGCAAGAACCTGGTCGCCGGCCAGTTCGTCGCCCTTTTCGGCAGCGCCGACCGATATCTCGCCCGGATGGCGGCGCTCGACGGGGACAACGCCGGTGCCGAGCGGCTTTTCGCCACGGCGCTCGAGATGGACCGCCGCATGGGCTCGGTGGTTCATGCCAGTGAGACGCTGGCCCGGCACGCGCTGTTTGCGGCGTCGCGCGGTCACGCCGAGGAAGCCCGTCGCCTGGCCGACGAGGCCCGCGCCATCGCTTCGCCGATCGGTCAGAACCGGGTCGTCGACCTGATGGACTCGTTGCTGGCAACGGATTTTCAGGGGCCCGACGGTCTGACGGACCGAGAGGTCGAAGTGCTGCGGCTGCTCGCGGAGGGGCTGAGCAATCGGGCGATCGGCGAACGCCTCTTTATCAGCACCAACACGGCCGCCAACCATGTGCGCAACATCCTGATCAAGACGGGCGCCGCGAACCGCACGCAGGCGGCGATGTACGCCGCCGATCACGAGCTGCTCGGGTGAGCCCTCAGATGTCCGACAACGCACCGTCGGCCATTATGCGATCACGCACTTCGACGATGACATCGGCGGGAAGACCGGCGCGTGCGGCCGCGGTTCTGATGGCCTCTGGCGAGGGTGCCTCGTAGAGGCAGTACGTCTTTCGTTTGTCCGCCGACAGGAACGAGTACATCCAGCGAACGCCCTCCTGGTCGTTGATCCGATTGATACCGTCGGCGGCCTCGACGCTGGGTTCCAGTTCCTCGGCAAAGTTGCGCTCGACCATGAATATGGGCACGGCAAACTCCTGTTCATTGTCTTGGGGTCAACCTACGCCTGCGGAACGGTCTGTACCGGCAAATTTCCGGCCGGCGTCAGTTGCCCGCCGCGTCGGCCTCGCTGGAGAGCAACAACTCTAACGTCTCTCTCAGTTCGCCCAATCGCTGTCGGCCCAGGACGTGCTCCCATCTTTTCTCTGAATCGATTGCATTGGAACGCATTACGCGCAGCGCCTGCCGGCCGCGCGGCGTCAGCTCAATGATTTGGGCGCGGGCGTCGACGGGGTCGGGCACTCGGGTGACGTAGCCGTGTCGTTCCAATGCGGCTATCCCCTGGGCTACCGCCTGTCGGCTCACCCCGAGTTGGTCGGCCAGGTCCGACGCGTGCAATCCTCCGGACGCCAGGGGTACGAGCGCAACCGCTTGCGCCGGGCGAATCCCGTCGAGTCCGGCCGCGGCGAACGCCGCCCTCAGGCGCGGCACCCCCGACGCGGCCACCAGGTTCACCAGCGCCGGCACGGTGGGCTTCCAATCGGCTTTCGCAACGCGTCGCATGGCCATGAGTGTGCCATCCGCAGCAGGATTGACAAGTCACTTGTCAAATATCTCCCGGGGTGCCACGATGGGTTCATGCGATCTCGCTGCGTTCGAGTGCTTGGCGCGTGTCTCCTCCCGGTTTTGGTCGCCGTGCTCGGCGGGTGCTTTTGCGACGGGGATGCATCGGGAGCGCCCGGCTCGCAATCGATCCCGATCGGGCAGTCCACCCAGACCGTCGAGTCGGGCGGGGTCAGCCGGACCTTTCATCTGTATCGGCCGCAGGGATTGACCGATGCGGTGCCGCTGGTGGTGATGCTGCACGGCGGCTTCGGCACCGGTGAACAGGCTGAGCGTTCCTATCACTGGGACGCCGAGGCGGACAACGGGCATTTCCTGGTCGCCTACCCCGACGGTCTCAACCGCGCATGGAACGCCGGGACGTGCTGCGGTGAGCCTCAGCGCGTCAACACCGACGACGTCGGCTTCATCACCACCATGGTCGGGGCCATAGAACAAGAGATCCCGATCGATCGCGCACGCGTGTATGTCACCGGCATGTCGAACGGGGCCATGATGGCGCTTCGACTGGGGTGCCAGACCGACACCTTCGCCGCGATCGCCCCCGTGGCGGGCACAACACTGACCGACTGTTCCCAAGCGCGACCGACATCGGTGCTACAAATCCACGGCACGGCCGACGACCGGGTTCCCTACAACGGCGGGCCCGGAAAGGCCTTGACGACCAATGGGAATCCGCGCGTCGACGGTCCCTCGGTTGAATCGGTCAATGCCACCTGGCGTTCCATTGACGGGTGCGGAGGGCCGGCCTCGAGCAGTGCCGGCAGCGTGACCACTCAAACGGCCGGATGCGCGGACGGGCGCACGGTGGAGTTGATCTCGGTGGCCGGTGCGGGGCATCAGTGGCCCGGCGGTGCGCCCAGTCCCGTCTTGGAGCAGTTCGGTATCCCCGCACCCTCGACGGCGCTCGACGCTACCGACACCATCTGGCAATTCTTCGCCCAGAGCCACCGCTGATCCCGACTCCAGCAACACAGTTCTCAACACCGGGTAACGCCGGTATGGTGGGCGCACCACGACAGATTCCCCAAGGAGACTTTCGGTGCGACTGAACCGGTTAATGATCGCGGGGATCGCAGCCATCGCGGTGGGCACAGTGGGTTACTCACCCCCAGCACAAGGCGCGCCGCCCGACGAATCCACCTGCTACGACCTCGGCATGGCCAAAGACAATCTCATGCTGTCCACCAAAGCGGAGACTGCTCGCAAGAATGCGGACGCACTGGAGAAATACGACCCTCCCGACTCGGTCAAGGCCGCTATCGAACATTTCGTCACCACCGTCGGCGCACAGCCTTCCGATCCCGATCTCGACGCCCAGAGGACGCTAATCGCCAACTGGCTGAAGCAAATTTGTCCCAAATTGAATACGTCCTGATCCGCTGAGACTAATCTTCGCTGAGCATCGCATCGATGAGCCGGTGCAGCACCTCTTCGGTCTCGCGGCGGGCGCGTTTTGGATCGTCGGCGGTGGCGATGAACATGGCGGCCTCGTCGAGCGCGCCGATCAGAACGTGGGCCAAGGGCCGGACTGGTTGACGGGCTAGCTGCCCCGCGCCGATGGCCCCGGTGAGCAACTGTTCGGTCATGCCCAGGCTGTAGCGCTGGGCGACGTCGCGGAAGGCGGCCCAGCCGAGCACGCTGGGCGCATCGAGCAAGACCAGCTGACGCACCTCGGGATCACCGGAGACCTCGAGCCAGGCGTCGACCGCGGCCCGGATCGCGTCCGCGGGCGTCGTCGCTCCCGACCCGGCCACCACGGTGGCCATCCGGGCCATCACATCCTGCTCCACCGTTTCGACGACCTCGCTGAATAGCGCTGCCTTGTCGGCGAATTGGTGGTACATCGCCCCACGGGTAACGCCCGCGGCCGTGGCGATCTCGGGCGTCCCCACCTCCGCATAACCCCGCAGGCCCCACAGCTTGCGGGCAGCGGAGATCAGCGCGTCGCGGGTGGCCGCGGAGCGCTCCTCCTGAGTGCGCCTCTTGATTTCCATACAACCTGTTGGTAACTTACGAACAGACAGCCTGTTTGTAAATATATCTCTGAGTGGGGAGTTATCTATGCCGACGATCGACATTAATGCCGGAACCATCCATTACGAAGCAACCGGACCCGACGACGGCAGGCCCGTCGTGTTCGTGCACGGGTACATGATGGGCGGCCAACTGTGGCGCCAGGTCAGCCGGCGACTCGCCGAACGGGGCCTGCGGTGCATCGCCCCAACCTGGCCGCTGGGCGCGCACCCACAGCCGTTGCGCCCCGGCGCCGACCGAACCATCAACGGCGTCGCGGGTATCGTCGCCGAGACACTCGCCGCCCTCGACCTCGAGGACGTGGTGCTGGTCGGCAACGACACCGGCGGGGTCGTCACGCAGCTCGTCGCGGTACACCATCCCGAGCGGCTCGGCGCGCTCGTGCTCACCAGTTGCGATGCGTTCGAACACTTTCCGCCACCGATCCTCAAGCCGGTGATCATGGCGGCCAAGTCCAAGACGATGTTTCGGACCGTGGCCCAGGCCATGCGGGCGCCGGTCGCGCGCAAGCGCGCGTTCGACGGCCTGGCGCATAGCAACATCGACGCGCTCACGGAGGAATGGGTGCGGCCCGGGCTCTCTGATCCGGCCATCGCCGAGGACCTGCGTCAGTTCACGCTTTCGTTGCGCACCGAGGTGACCACCGGCGTGGCGGCGCGCCTGCACGAGTTCGACAAGCCGGCGCTCATCGCGTGGTCGGCCGACGACACGTTCTTTGAGCTCGCCGACGGCGAGCGACTGGCCGCGACCATCCCGAACGCCCGCCTGGAGGTAATCGAGGGAGCCCGGACGTTCTCGATGGTGGACCAGCCCGACCGGCTCGCCGATCTGCTGTCGACGATCGCGGTGCGCACCTGAGCCGCCCTCCCGCTTCGCGAGCTGGGGGTACCGCCCGCCTCGCGAGCGTAACGCCACTGCGAATAACCAAGCGGAATTTCGCGGTGGCGTTACGCTCGCGGGCATGGAAAACGCGCTGCAGGGCCGGCGGATCCTGGTTACCGGCGGAGCGACCGGTATCGGGGCGGCCGCCGTCGGTGTCCTCACCAAGGCGGGGGCCGAGGTCGTCGCGACCTATCACCGGACTTCGCCGCCGGATGATCTCGTGGCCACCTGGCTGCAGTGCGATGTACGTGACGCGGACGCGGTCTCCGCGATGGTGCAACAAGCCGTGGAGCACCTCGGCGGGCTCGACGTCTTGGTGAACGCCGCGGGGCTGTGGCAGGCCGGGATCCCCGGGTATATCGGCGTCGACGAGATTTCGTTCCTGTTGGACACCAATGTGAAGGCGACCATCCTCACCAATCAGGCCGCGTACAACGTAATGAAGGCCCAAGATCCCAAGGGCGGCCGGATCATCAACTTCGGATCCTCCGAAGCCGTTATGGGCAGCCCGATCTCGGCCGTGTACGCGGCGACCAAGGGCGCGGTGCAGGCCTGGACCCGATCCGCCGCGCGCGCCTGGGCCGCCGACAACGTCACCGTCAACGCTTTGGCGCCGGCGGTGCAGACAGCCGGCGCCGACCGCCTGCGGGATTTCCTCGGTCCCGAAGCCGGCGCCCTCATCGATCAGCAGATGAAGATGATGATTCCGCTCGGCGGGGGGCTGGGAGATCCCACGCGAGATGTCGGGCCGATGCTGGTTTTTCTGGCCGGAATCGGCTCTGGCTTCATCACCGGACAGCTACTGGCGGTGGACGGCGGCCTGATGATGGTGGGCGGCTAGGGTACCCGACGGCGGATCTGCCCCTTCGCCCGTCGCACCCGCTTGACGGGGTCTCGGCCTGTGCCGCTGGCGATCTCGTCGCGCAGTTGCGCAATGTTGGAGATCTCCGCGTATAGGCCGCGGATCGCGTAGTCGAGGACGGCGAAGGAGAAACGCTGGTCCGGGTCGTCGCTGATGCCGAGTTCGCGGGAACGCTCCCGCGACCACAGCGCCTCGTCCAGCCGGGCCCGGGTCGCGTCGAGATGCCGTTCCAACGCGTCGATGACGTGTTCTGGATCCTCGCCGCGGGCAAGCCAGGTCTTGAGGATGACGGGGTGCTTGATGACGACCTGGTCCTGACCGGGAAAGTGTTGAACCCACCGGCGCAGCGCGTCGCGCCCGGAATCCGTCGTCTCGTACAACGTGATGGCGCGCTTGCCGGATTGGGCACCGATCTCGCCGACCATCCCCCGCGCCAACAACCGATTCAGTTCGCGCCGAACGTGACTCACCGATGGCGACCAATAGAAGTGGCCGACCGACAGCTCGGCGCGCATCTTGATCTCACCGGCGGTGAGTCGCTCGTCGTTGGCCGCCAGCACACCCAGGACGAGGTAGGCGGTTACCGGCAGGCCGTTGCTGGTGCGCGCGGGGCTCACGGCTGTCTATTTCTGGCCGGTGAAATAGGGGAGTGTCACATCGCCACCGACGGCATGGAATTGCACCTGCACGCGCATGCCGATCGCCAGATCGTCCGGCGCCACACCGACGACGTTCGTCAGCATCTGGTAGCCCTCGTCGAGCGTCACGATCGCCGGCGCATACGGCGGTTGGAACTCCGGCGTTACCGGCCGGTGCACGACCGTCCAGCTGTAGATCTCGCCGAGACCGCCGCTCTGCTTCCAGCGCAACTCGGCCGAAAGACATTGGCGGCAGTGCTCGGTCGGCGGGAAATTCGAATGACCGCAAGCCGCACAGCTTTGGTAGCGCAGTTCCCCCGATTGACATCCCTGCCAGAACGGGAGGCTGAGCTGACTGCTGGCGTGGGGCACCGGGCCGGCCTGGGGTCGCAGCGGGTCGGAAGTCATCGCGGTTCGTCTCCCAGGATGAGCACCGTGGTGAATAAGGCGCCCGCTCCCCCGTTGCTGCACAACGCAACATGCGCGTCGGGTACCTGGAGGGTGCCCGCCTGGCCGCGTAACTGCTGGACGGCTCGAATGGCCCGCTGCATCATTTGCGGATTGGCGCCCGCGTGGCTGAAGGACATCGTTCCTCCGTCGGTGGTGATCGGATGGCTCCCGTCGATGGCGATGTGGCCGTCGGCAACGAAGGGTCCGCCCTCGCCCTCGCCGCAGAATCCGAAAGCTTCCAGCTGGCGGATGATTTCGAAGGAGAACGGATCGTAGAGTTCCAGCACGTCCACGTCGTCAGGCCGCAACCCGGCGTGGCCGAACGCACGCTCGGCCGCGCGCCTTCCGACCACGCCATTGACGTAGTGGCCGTGATCGCCGCGTCGACCGACGAGGTCGAAGGCGGGCGGGTGCTGATACGACGGGCCGTGGAAGTCCGCGCCGCTGCCCAGCACGTAGATCGGCCGGCTCGCAACGTCTACCTTGCCGATGTTCGCCACTACCAGCGCGCACCCGCCTTCGGAGGTGGTGGCGCAATCGAGGAGATGGAACGGGTCGGCGACCGGCCGTGATGCGGTGATGTCGTCCGGCGTGAACGGTCCGCGTTGGTAATAAACGGCTTCCGGATTCTGCGATCCGTTGTTGCGGATGGTCGCCGCCACCATCGACAGTTGTTCGCGCGTCGTGCCGTACACGTGCATGTGGCGTCGGGCGATGAGCGCGAACTCGGCGGCGGTGAACATTCCCCAGGGCGCCACGAATTCGTTTTCGGGTCGCGTCCACGGGGCGGTGGCCTTGTGGTCGCGGTACTCGCCCGCTTGCGCGGCGACCAGCACCACGACGTCGGCCATGCCATGCTCGATTGCGGCGGCCGCCTCGGTGATCATGCCGACCCCGAAGGCCAGGCCTTGCCAGGCCGGGCCGATGCGCAGGTCGTAGATCAACGCGGTCGACAGCGGGCTCGCGCTGATGCCGTCCACGTCGTCGAGGGTCAGGCCGGCATCATCGAGTGCACCCCGAATTGCCTTGAGCGCCAAGCCGCGCGACGTTTCGCCATCCAGTCGGCGCCCCTGTCGGGTGTTGTGCACCCCGACGACGGCCGCGGTCCGCTTCGTCCGCCCATCAGTTTTCATCCGCTACCACCCCAAGATAAGTGCCCAGGACGTCACATCGTCGGCCGTCGCGCTCGATGCCGCCGATCACCTTGGTCCGCACATCGGCGGCCCCCGACCCGGCATCGACGACGTCGATTCGCACATCCACCGGCCGGGCCGTTTCGGGGTCGGTGATCTCGACGACCATCGCCACCGCGCGCTCGCCCTCGTCCCACTCGACACTGGTGATCCGGTGCCGGGCGGTCAGCTCCATCACGACTGAGTCCTGTCGCACCAGGAAGCGAATCGGTGCACACAGCTCGCCGGCGCGCGGCGGCATGCAAAGCGTGACCGCCATGTCACAGTCCCGCCGGCCGTGCGGCGGTGGCCCCCAAGGCGCGCAAGTCGACCAAATCCTGTTGGCCGCGCCCCAGAACACCCGTGAGCACTTCGCCGGTGTGCTGGCCATACAACGGCGGCGCCCGGTGAATCCAGCGCCTTGGTTTCCCGACGAATGCAAAGGGCATCCCGGTGCACAGAAACGAACCGGCGACGGGATGGTCGACCGTTTCCCAGAATCCCCTGTCGAGCAATTGCGGGTCGCTCAGCAGCGCCGGGGGCGCCGTGACGCGCGCCGCGGCCACCCCACCCGCGCGCAGGGCACCGACCGCTTCGGCCACCGAGCGCCGCGTGGTCCAGTCCGAGATCAGCTTGTCGATTTCGTCGGCGCGCTGTCGCCACGCCGTCTCATGGGGGCCGAGGTCGGGTCGGGCGATGAACGTCGCCAACGAAACCCGAGCGGCATCGTCCAGCGCGGCGAGCGCGACCCATTCGTCGTCGCCCCGGCAGCGGTACACACCCTGAGGACTTGCGCCGGGACCGCGGTTTCCATCGCGGCGCAGCTCGATTCCGTTGCGCGAGTGTTCCACCAGCATCTCGGCAGCCACGTTCAGCACCGACTCGACCATGGCCGATTCGACATGCATCCCGGCCCCGTCCCGGTCGCGGATCACCAGCGCCGCAACGGCGGCGAACGCGGCATGCAGCCCCGCCATCGGGTCGCAAACCCCGCGCGGAATCACCGGTGGGCCGTCGGCATGTCCGGTCATCCACGCCATTCCCGTCGCCTGTTCCATCGTCTGCGCGAAGCCGACGCGGTCGCGCCATGGGCCGTCGAGGCCGAACGCCGGCATTCGGACCATGATGGCGCGCGGGTTTGCCACCTTCACCGCGTCCCATTCCAGGCCGAAATTTCCCATCACCCGCGGCGAGAAGTTCTCGAGCACGAGATCGCTTGCGGCAATCAGCTCTAACGCGACGGCCCGCCCGGCGTCGGTACCCAGTTCGACGCTGACACCGCGCTTGTTGTTGTTGCTGCACAAGAACACCGGGCCCCACTCCCACCACTGGTCCCAGTCGGCTGGGCGGCCCGCGGAGAAGCGCATGCCGTCGGGGCGGCGAACGCCCTCGAGCTTGATCACATCGGCGCCAAGGGAGCCAAGGAATTGGGTGGCGACCGGCCCGGCCCAAAAGGCGGTGAAGTCGGTTACCCGTATGTCGGACAGCGGAAGTCCGTCAACGTCGGCACGTTGCGGACGATCGGCCCGTGCTGGCCAATGGACGCGGCCGTTGTCGGCGCCCAAGAGCGGGGGCCGTCCCGGCGGCCTGGTCGTGATGGCATCGCTGCGATACGGCACCCGGGGCTGCAGCACCCCAAGCTCCGATTCGACGAACACGCCGCGTTGCACGAAGTGGTCGAACTCTGGCAGCGTGGTTGGGGCGCCGATCGGCGCCACCGGGATGCGGAACGCCACCGCGAGGTCGATGATCTCTTGCGTGGTGCGGGTTTCCGTCCATTGGGTGACCATGCCGAGGAACTCGTCGCGGCGTTCGACCCGCCCTGCGAACGATGCCAGCTCGGCGTCGTCGACGAGATCGGCGCGGTCGATCATCACCAGAAAGTCCTGGAACTGCTGGGCGGTGATGGTGCAGAAGCCGACCATCCCGTCGGCGGTGGGAACGATAGACGGCAACTCCAGACTGCGTTGGTACATCTGCGAATCCGCACCGAGCACGCTGACCGACATGGTGGATAGGCCACCCATCGCGATGGCCATCGCCTCATACGTCGAGACGTCCACGATCTCGCCGCGCCCGCCGCGGGCGGCGTGCCGTCCCGTCGCGGCGGCGACCGCCGCGGCAAACGTGCCGGCCAACCATTCGCCGAGCCGCCCACCCGCCTGTACCGGCTCGTCGCCGGGCCATCCCCGGCTGGCAATCGAGCCGCACAACGCCTGCAGGATGAACTCGTTGGCGACCACGTGGTCGTCGACGTAGGGGCCCGTGATCCCGAACGGCGTCACGGCCACGACTACCGCCGACGGGCCGGTGTGCGCGGTGATGTCGTCGAGGGTCCAACCGTCGGTGAGGTCGGTGAGCACGATGTCGGCGCCGGCCAGCAATGCGATGCTTTCCGCGTCATCGTGATTGACCACCGACCTCTTGCCGGCGGCCAGATAGCCGAACAAGGCCCCGGCCGTGCCGTCGGCGGAGGCGGACCAGCGCCGCAATGAATCACCCTGCGCGGATTCGATTTTCACGACATCGGCGCCCGCGTCGGCGAGCATCTTGCCGCAGTAGGACACCGCGATGCCGTTGGACAACTCCAGCACCCGCCAGCCCGCGAACGGCGCTTGGGCTGCCACGTTCAGTTGCCCAGGGTGGTGGCGCGCCCGGCGATGCCGGTGATCTCGACGGTCGGTGGCGCCTGTCCCTGTGCCAACGCCTGCAAACCGGCTTGCGTCATCATGGTCCAGGTGTCCAGGTCACGCTGGCCGGCATGGCGGCCGACATGCGTGACGACGTCCACATCGGTGGCTCGCGAGCGCAGGTAACCGGCCCTGGCGTGCTCCTTGGGGATGTGCCGGAACGGATCGAAAGAGTATGCGGCCATGGCATTTTCGTGGGTGACTTTGTTGATGACGGAGTCGTCGAGATGACCCATGGTTTCCATGATGTCCTCGGGTGCGAAGGGCCAATTGCTGTCCGAGTGCGGGAAGTCGGATTCCCAGCACAACATGTCCTCGTTGAACCAGTCCATGTTCTGCACGCCGACTTTGTCGCTGATGAAGCAGGTGTAGAAGTGTCGCTTGAACACGTCCGTGGGTCCGTCGTAGCCCGGCGGGAACTTGGCCAGCGTCCAGCCCGAGTGGCGCCTGTAGACGTGCTCGGCGCGCCAAAGGAAGTACGGCATCCAGCCGACGTCGCCCTCGGTCAGCGAGAACTTGATGTCCGGGAAGTCGACGTAGAACTCGGCCCAGATCAGCTCGGTGAACGTGAACATGCTCATCATCGACGACGCCGTCATCATCACGCTGGGCGGGGCGTCCATCGACACCTGCGGAGATCGTGACGCCGATCCGACATGGGTGCACAGCACCGTTTTGTTCTCGCACACGGCCTCGAACAGCGGATACCAGTACTTGGTGTGAATGCTGGGCATTCCCAACGCCTCCGGGTTCTCCGAAAACGTCACCGCGTGGCAACCCTTGTTCGCAAGCCGTTTGACTTCCTTGGCCGCTTCGGCCACGTCGAACAGCGGCAGGATGCCGCAGGGGACGAACCTCCCCGGGTACGCCGCGCACCACTCGTCGACGTGCCAGTCGTTGTAGGCCTTGATCATCACCAGGTTGACGTCGCGGTCCGGGCCCTGGTTGAGCACCTGCCCCGAGAAACCGGTGAAGTTCGGGAAGTTCAGGCCCGCCAGCTGCCCGCCGGCGTTCATGTCGCGGACCCGTTCATCGACGTTGAAGCACCCCGGCCGCATCTCGTCATAGCTGGTGGCGTCGACGTTGTACATCTCGCGGGGTTTGCCCGCGACGGCGTTCAGTCCCATGTTCCGTCCGCGGACTTCGCCGTAGTACCACTGCTGGACGGCGTCGGGTTCTATGACCACCCGGGGCGCGAGGTCCTTGTACTTGACGGGTACGTGCGCGTCGAACATGTCGGCCGGCTCGGCGATGTGATCGTCCACGCTGATCAGGATCAGGTCGTCCTTGTTCATGCCACGCTCCTAGCGTCACAATGTATTGACTAGTAGACAATGCTTTATGTCACATAGTCAATGACACGATCTCAGCGCGATCGCCCGCGGCGGCGTCCTTAAAAGGCGATCTTTCCAGGGTAATACCCGGACGGGCGCAAGCGGCAGCGGGCCAGCCGGGCAACGCCGTGCGAGGCCTATATTACGGACTATTAGTCCATATCGCTGTCCCGGGTAATCGCGGCTGGGGCGCTCCGGATCGTTGTCGCGTGCCACCATGAGGCATGTCCGGGCCAGAGCGGTGGTGCAGGTGAGCACGAGCAAGGCCGTGCGGCCGACCACCGCCGATGTGGCCCGGCTGGCCAGCGTGTCAACCGCGACGGTCAGTTATGTGCTGAACGATGCCGAGGGCCGCAGAATCTCGGCGGAAACCCGCGACGCGGTCCAGCGAGCCGCGAAGCTACTTGGTTATCGGCCCAACCCGGCCGCGCGAAACCTCGCCCGCGGCAAGAGCGGCGTGGTCCTGTGGGTGTTGCCAAATGTGGCGGTCGGCGAGATGCCGATGCAGGCCGGCAGCCGGATGACGACGGAACTGGCGCGCCAAGGCTTGCTTCAGGTACAGGTCTTCGAGACCGAGGACGATCAATATGTCGTCGACGCGATCGAGAATCTCGACCCCGTCGCGGTGATGAGCCTGTTCCCGCTCAGCGGGGCGGCCTTGAGCGCCGTGGCGACGGCGGGCATACCGCACATCGAGGTCGGGACGCTCCCCGCCCTCCGATGCCCGCACCTATCGGTCGGTGAGATGCGCGTCGAACATCTCGTGTCGCGCGGTCACCGACAAATCGCGTTTGCCTACACCGGGATCGCCAGGTGGCGGGCGCTGGGCGACTACTGGTTCGAAGGCGTTGCGCGGGCGGCGAAATTGCGCGACCTTCCGCCCGTCCACGTCGGCGTCATCACTCTGGACGACGCCGCGGACACGGTCACCGGTTGGATGCGGGACGGCGTGACCGCGGTTTGTGGGCAGAGCGATGAGATCGCCTGCCTCGTCCTGTACGGCATCCACCAAGCGGGGCTGTCCTGCCCCGGCGACCTCGCCGTGATCGGCGTCGACGCGAGCCCCATGGGTGTGACGAGCACGCCACCACTGACGACGGTGGAGTTCAACCCGCGTGCGGTCGCCGACGCTGCGGTCGCCGCCGTCTTCGAACAGCTGGGAATCCCGGCGCTCACCGTCTCCCGAGCCGGCCGAGGTCGCCCGCCTGATCGTGCGCTCGTCGACCTGACGTCCGCGCTGGACATTCCGTGGTTAAGCGCATAACCTCGGGCCTGACGTATCGCAAAGTCGCGAGAAGGGGTATCGATGTCGCTGCAGGCTGTGCTGGATGAGATCCGTGAACGACCCGGCACGGGTGACGTAATCACGGTTGTCGACCCCGCCACCGAAGAACAGGTCACCGAGTTCAAAGATTGCGGCCCGGAAGCCGTCGACGACGCCGTTGCGCGGGCGAAGGCGTCCTTCGAGTCGGGTGTCTGGCGGGAGAAGCCTCCCAGCGAACGGGCCAAGATCCTGTGGCGCGTCGGCGAGCTGATCGATCAGAACGCCGAGTTGCTGGCCGAGCTTGAATCACTCAACGCCGGCATGACCCCGCTGCAGGCGCAGGGCACCGTCACCGTCGGCTCCGAGTTCTTCCGCTACTACGCGGGCTGGTGCACCAAGATCGAGGGCATCGCGGCCGACGTCCACACGGGCGGCCTCACCGGCATCGACTCGCATCAGCACGCCTACACCCTCAAGGAACCCTACGGCGTGGTCGGGCTGATCTTCCCCTGGAACGGTCCGGTCTTCAATTTCTGCGCCAAGCTCGCGCCGTCGCTGGCGGCGGGCTGCAGCAGCGTGGTCAAGCCCGCCGAGGAGACCCCGCTGTCGGCGCTGGTGCTGGACAACATCCTGCACGAGGCCGGCGTGCCCGAGGGGGTGGCCAACCTGCTGCTGGGCTACGGACACACCGCGGGCGCGGCGATCACCGCTCATCCCGACGTGGAGAAGGTCGCCTTCACCGGCTCGACCGAAGTGGGCCGGGCGATCGTGCACGCGGCGGGCGAGAGCAACCTGAAGAAGGTCACGCTGGAGCTCGGCGGCAAGTCGCCGGTAGTCGTCTTCGATGACGCCGACCTGTCGAAGGCCGTCCCGATGGCCGCGTTCGGCACCTTCATCCACTCCGGTCAGGCGTGTGTGTGCGGATCACGCATCTTCGTGCAGCGCGGCGTCTTTGACCAGTTCGTCGAGCAATTGGCGAACGTCGCGAACGGACTGCCGCAGGGCGGCCCCAAGGACGAGGGCAGCTTGATCGGCCCGCTGATCAGCCAGAAGCAGCTCACCCGCGTCATGGGTTACCTCGAGCAGGGTAAGTCCGACGGCGTCGAGGTCGTCACCGGAGGGAACCGGCTCGACCGCAAGGGCTACTTCGTCCACCCGACCGTGCTCACCAACGTCGCCTCCACCAGCCGGCTGTTCCAGGAGGAGATCTTCGGACCGGTCGTCGCGGTCATACCGTTCGACGACGAGGACGAAGCGGTCGCCTTGGCCAACGACAGCACCTACGGTCTGGCCGCCACCGCCTGGACCCGCAATCTTGGCCGCGCACACCGAATTGCCAAGCGCCTCAAGGCCGGGACCGTAGGTCTGAACTGCCAGATGCAGTTCGACCACTCCATGCCCTTCGGCGGATACAAGCAGTCCGGTTGGGGCTACGAGTCCGGCAAGGCGGGTCTCGATACGTACCTGCAAACGAAAATCGTTTGGGCACAGATGTAACTCAGCGGACGCCCCCCGCCGCGCTAGTCGGCGGGCTCGTAGCGCAGCATGGTGACGTCGTGCTCGGGATAGTCGAAGAACACCGGCCGCACCCGCATCCCGACCCTCAGGTCCTCGGGATCGACGTTCACCATCTCCGTGGAAAACCTTGGGCCCTCGTCCCATTCGACGATTGCCAGTAGCTGCGGAACGGCGTCGGCGAAGTGCGGGCCGACGGGTCGGCGGGCCACGGTGAACGAGTACAGCGTGCCCATGCCGGAGATCTCGCGCCATTCCAGATCGTCCGCCAGGGAGCGCGGCGCACGCACGCGCGGGTAGAACACATAGCTCTGTGCCGACGGCGAATACTGGATGACGATGCGGTGCCGGGCCAGCGCATCCCAAAACGGCGCGGTGGTAGGCGTTTTGACCGGCATGGGTCGTTCGAATGTCGTCATGGTTTGTCAGTCTCCCTGCAGGATGAGCGTCGTCTGCTCGGACAGGATGCCGCCGTTGCCGGACACGAAGGCGCGATTGCAGTCGGCCACCTGGGCCGCGCCCGCGCGCCCCATGATCTGGCGGGTGGCGTCGCACACGTGGTGCATTCCGCCCGCCAATCCCGCTTGACCGAAGCCGAGCTGGCCCCCTGCGGTGTTGAGCGGGAAGTCGCCGCGGAAGGTGAGGTCGTGGTTGGCGACGAACTCCATGCCCTTGCCTTTTTCGCAGAAGCCCGCGTCCTCCAGCGACAGCAGCACGGTGATGGTGTAGCAGTCGTAGATCGACACCATGTCCATCTGGTCGCGGCCCAGGTCGGCCATCGCGAACGCGGTGTCGGCGGCCGCCGCGATCGGCGTTCGCAGCAGGTCCTCGGCGTAGGTCGGAGTCTTGAACGGGACGTGCTCACCGAATCCCTTGATCCACACCGGCCGATGGCGTGCGCGCTTGGCGATGTCGGCGTTGGCGACGACCACGGCGGCGCCCCCGACGCAGGGCATGACGATCTCCAGCATGCGCAGTGGATCGGCGATCACCGGGCTGGCCAGCACGTCCTCCACGGTGAGCGGCTTGTCCTTCCAGATCGCACCTTCGGTGTGGTTGGCGTTGACCCGCTGGTCTACAACAATCTTGGCCATCGCCCGCTCGTCGTAGCCGTAGACCGCCGCGTAGCGGTTGGCCACCTGACCATAGGGCCCGTTTTGGCCGAGATTCCCGTAGGGAATCTCGAATTCTGCTTGTGGAGAGCCGTATTGGTTGCTCGACGATCCGAAGAACATCGCATCGATTATGGGCCTGGGCTTCTTTTTGGACGAAGGCGTGATGTACCGGGCGGGCAGCGCGCACAGCACCGCGTCGCAGATGCCAAGTTCGATCGCCGCGGCCGCCCGCCACACCATCGCCGCGGCACTGGCTCCCCCGAGGTCCACCAGCTCGGCGAATCTGGCCCCTATCCCGAGGTATTCGGCGATGGTGGAGGGCACGAAGATCTGCGACTCGGCCAGATGCGACGCGCAGATTCCGTTGATGACGTCGCCCGGCAGTCCCGCATCCGCGAGAGCCGCCGCGCTCAGTTCTGCCCATTGTTCGAGGACGAACGGCGCGGGCGAGGCCTTGTTGAGCCGCTCGGGTGGCAGCTCCACGTATCCGACGATTGCGGCTTCTCCACGTAAACCCATGGGGTCTCCTACTTTCGGGGCAGGCCGAGGATCATCTGGGCGATGATGTTGAGCTGAATCTCTCTGGTTCCGCCGCCGAGCAGCTCGGCGGGCAACTGAAGATACGGCTGCACGACCGCCGGATCCGTTTCGGAAACCATCGCCACCCGCCCGACCAACTCCAGGGTCGCCTTGAACGTGCGCCGCAGCAGCACGTTCATCGCCACTTTGGCGATGCTCGACGCCGGCCCGGATGCCTGACCGTCGAGCAGCCGGATGGTCTCCCGCACACCGAGGGCCTTGATGGCGTTGGTGTACGCGTCCAGTTCGCCGAGGGCACGCTGCGCATCGTGGCGGTCCGGCCCAGGTTCCGCCGCCAGCCGACGCAGTGCGACCGCCCGGTCGAATTTGACGTATCCGCTGATGGCCGAACGCTCTTCGGCCATCGTTGCGATCGCGAGGTCCCATCCATCGGTGGGACCGCCCAGCAGCATCTCGTCGGGCACAAAGAGGTCGTTGAGGAAGACCTCGTTGAAGTGCGCCTCACCGGTCGCGGTTTTGATCGGTTGGATCTCTATCCCCGGGGATCGCATGTCCACGATGAAGTAGCCGATACCGCGGTGCTTGCTCGCGTCCGGGTCGGTGCGCGCCAGCAGCGCCCCGTAGTCGGCCCGGTGCGCGGCCGACGTCCAGATCTTGTGCCCGTTGATGCTCCACCCGCCGTCGACCTTGGTTGCTCGGGTGGTCAGCGAGGCCAGATCGGAGCCGGCACCGGGCTCACTGAACAGCTGGCACCACGCCATCTCGCCGCGTTGCGTCGGCGGGATCAGCCTGTCCTGCAGGGCTTTCGGCGCGGCGCGCAGCACTGAGGGGATGATCCACTCGGCGATGCCCAGCGATGGCCGGACCAGTGCGGGTCGCTTGTCGAACTCCTCGTCGATGATGAGCTGCCGCAGCGGCCCCGCGTCGAGTCCCCACGGGGGCGGCCAGTGCGGCGCAATCAGGCCCGCGTCGGCGATCAACGTGCGTTGCGGCCCCGTCTCGAAGTACTCGTAGTCGCCCTGCCGTCCGGGTTGGTCGTTGCGGAGGGTCAGCGCAGCATCCAGGGTTTCGGCCACCCGCGCGCGGAATTGCGATTCGGCGTCGCCGAGGTCGACGGACATGTCGCGTTGCTGGGTGCAGGTAAGTTGCCCCAGGTGCCGGGCCCAACGGCTCGCCGGGCCGATTGATGCGGCCAGGCTCGTGGCCCGGCGCCAGTAGAGGTGCAGGTCGTGTTCCCAGGTGAAGCCGATCGCACCGAACATCGTGAGCGCGTCGAGTGCGAGATCCGGTACAGGCGAGATCGCGATCACCGCCGCCCCGGCCGCGGCGAGGCGGAGTTGGTCGTCCGATTCACCGACGGCGCGGATGGCGTCCCACGCCGCCGCAGTGGCCAGCTCGCTATTGACCAACAGCATCGCCGCGTTGTGCTGCAGCGCCTGGAAGGTGCCGATCACCTTGCCGAACTGCTCTCGGATGCGCAGATGCGCGGTAACCGCTTCGACGCACCATTGCGCGATCCCGGCCGTCATGCTGGCCACGAGCCCGAGGACGGTGCACTGTGCGCGGTCAGCGTCGATCCCGGTGAGCACGTCGGACTCGGCGGCACCATAGTCGGCCAGTCGCAAGATCCCAGCGTCGGTCACGAGGTCGGTTCCGTGTACGGATTCGACTGTGGCCGTGGGATTTTCCACGTCTATCAACGCCCAAACGAGGTCGCCATCCTCGGTGCGAGCGCCGACCAGGATGATCCGCGCCGCACATGCGCCAGCGGTGACGTCGGATGCGCCGGTGACCACCCATCGCTGCCCGTCGGCGCGGGCCTGGAAGTCACCACCGTCGGGAAGGACAACCGCCGCGGGGGCGCCGGACGCGAGATTGCGCAGCAGTGATTCGGCGGCTGGTGATGGGTCGGCCAGCAGCGTGACGGCTCCTGTCGTCACCGTCGGTAGCAGCGGGCCCGGCAGCAGCGCCTTGCCTGCCGACTCCAGCACGCACGCGGCGTCGATCAGCCGTCCGCCCTGCCCGCCGAGGTGTTCGGGCAGGTGCACGGCGTGAAATCCATTGGCAACCAGCGCACCCCACCACTCCGGGAGCCGGCCCGCCGCAAGCGTGGCGAAGCTGTCGCGTGTCGCGGTGATCGGGGCGTGCCGGCCGGCGAACTTTCCGACGGCGTCGCCGAGGTCCTGCTGCTCCGAGGTCAGTCCCAGGGTCATTACCACGACCCCTCGCGGCTGAGACGACACGCCATCAAAGACCGCTACCCCTTCATGCAAGACGAACCGTCTCGTCTTGTGGCAGACTACGGGGCGAGGCAGGATATGTAAAGCGAGCTGTGCCCGTCCGGGAAACGGTCCGCATCGCAAGGGACCTGGGAAACGAGGACGACTAGATGTCAACCGATCTCACCCGGGCGAACCCACGGGCGAGCTCCCCACGACGGCGCAGCGAGAAGTCGCGCACGGCCATCGTCAGCGCCACGCGAGAGCTGCTGCTCGAGCGCGGGTTCGATGGTTTGACCATCGAGGCGGTGGCCGCCCGGGCCGGCGTGGGCAAGCAGACCATCTATCGCTGGTGGCCCAGCCGTCCCGCACTCGTCGCCGACGTCATGCTCGAAGACGCCGACAGAATCCTCGCGTCGGTGGACCATACCGACGACCTGTCTGCCGACCTGGTGGCGTGGGTGCGCAAACTCGCCACAACTCTGACGAAACCCCGCGGCTCGGCGATGCTGCGAATCTTGACCGTCGCCTGCATGGAGCATGAGGAAACCGCCGCCAAATTGCGCGCCGGATTTAGTGCGCCGCTGCACGATAGCGTCCGGGCCCGGCTCCTCGCCCACGGTGTCGATGAAATGACCGCCGAGTCAGCCGCGGACGCCATCGTTGGCGGCGTGGTGTATCCAATTCTCTCTGACGCGCAGTCGTATTCACGACGGCGAGCCGAGGTGACCACGCGCATCATCGCCGACGCCCTGGCGCCGGGCCGCCAACAAAGCCCATGAATTGTCATGGAGGCCATACCGATCGGGAGTCCGTCTCAAGCCCGCCCGGTCCGCGCGGATATTGACTCCCGGTTCACATCCTTGGTTTTCTGAATAGCGGTAATCACCCTGAGGAGCGGCCATGGACGAAGATTGCCTGAAGCTCAGCGTCTATCTGGCCGAGCGCCGACGGACCCGCGAGGGCTTTGTCTCCGACGTGTTGCTCGGCCTCTTTGAACAGCACCGCATTGCCAGCAGCATCGTGCTGCGCGGCATCGCCGGCTTCGGGACGGGGCGGAACTTCAGGACCGATGAGTCTTTGACGCTGTCCGAGGACCCACCCGTGGTGGTCGTGGCCGTGGACACCCGAAAGGCCATCGAGGCCCTGCTCGATCCGGTGCTCGCCATCAAACAACGCGGCCTGCTCACCCTCGAGCGTGCGCGGCTGCTGCGCGACGACATCGGGCCGCTGGAGCTGCCCGATGATCTGCACGAAGCCGTCAAGTTGACGGTTTACCTCGGCCGCAAGGAGCGCGTCTACGGGGTGCCCGCCTACATCGCCGTCTGCGATCTGATGTATCGGCGAAAGCTCTCCGGCGCATCGGTATTCATGGGCATGGACGGCACCGCCCACGGGCAGCGGCAACGCGCTTCATTTTTCGGCCGCAACCCCGACGTCCCGATGATGGTCATTGCCGTCGGGTCCGGCGAGCGCATCGGTCGGGTGTTGCCGGAACTCGGCGGGCTGCTCCGGCGGCCCATGATCACGCTGGAACGGGTTCGCGTGTGCAAGCGCGACGGTGAATTGCTGGAACGACCGCACGCCCTGCCGGGAGTCGACGAACATGGCCTACCGCTGTGGCAGAAGTTGATGGTCTACACCTCCGAATCGGCGCGCCACAACCGCGTTCCCATTCATCGCGGCCTGGTCCAGCAGCTTCGGAAACGCAAAACGCCCGACGGTGCGACCGTCGTGCGCGGCATCTGGGGCTTCCACGGCGATCACCAACCCCACGGTGACAAGCTGCTGTCGCTGAGCCGTCATGTCCCGGTTGCCACCATCCTCGTCGACACACCGGCCAACATCGCCGAGTCCTTCGACGTGGTCGATGAACTGACCCGGGACGAGGGGTTGGTGACAAGTGAAATGGTGCCCGCGTTGGTGTCGGACGAACGCGACAGCGGCCAGGCCAGACCGTCCATGGCCCGCCACCGCTACTAGTCAGCCGGCGACCGAGGCGTCGTAGATCGACTGAATGGCCTTGTCCAGCGTGGCATCGAACTGCTCGTCGGACTGGTCGACCGAGAGCCCCTCGGTGAGCGCGCGGCTGAAGCTCGCGATCAACCCGGTGTTTTTCGCCAACAGCTCGTTGGCCTCCTCGCGGGAGTAGCCGCCGGAGAGGGCGACCACCCGCATCACCTTCGGGTGTTCGATCAGGGGACGGTAGTAGTTGACCTCGGTGGGCAGGCTCAGCTTGAGCATCACGCGCTGGCCGCCGGGGACGGTTTCGAGTTGCTTGGTGATCTCGTCGCGCAGGATGGCCTCGGCCTGTGCCTTATCCGAAATCGAGATGGTTACCTCGGGCTCGATGATGGGCACCAAACCGTGCGACAGCACCTGATGGGCGACCTCGAACTGCTGGGCGACCACCGCGGCGATGCCGCCCGGGTTGGCCCCGCCGATCACCGACCGTTCCTTGGTGCCGAAAACGCCCTTGCCCACGGCCCGCTCCAACAGCCCGTCCAACCCCGGTATCGGCTTCATCAGCTGCACGTCGTCGGCCGCCTCCGTCAGGCCCTTGTCGATTTTGAGGATGGGCACCACACCCTTGATTTCCCAGAGGTAGCTGGTCGACGGCTTGCCCTCGATGTCGCGGTCCATGGTTTGTTCGAACAGGATCGCCGCCAGCACCCGGTCGCCGTTGAATACCGGGGAGGTGATGATCCTCGAGCGCATCTCGTGGATGAGGTCGAACATCTCCTCCTCGGAGGAATACGCGTTCTCCTCGATGCCATACAGACGCAGCGCCTTGGGCGTCGAGCCCCCGCTCTGGTCGAGCGCCGCAATGAACCCCTTGCCCGACGTCATCCGGTCGGCTTGCTGCTGGTTCGGCATGAAACTTCTCCACTCCCTCGTGGCACTGTCGGTGACGGCGCACCGTCAAGCTCGAATCGTGCCGATCATATTCACCCGATCGGGGTGCGAGCAGGCAGGTCGTCAGTCAGACACCGCAAGCTCGTGTTGCCCGATGACCGCGCTTATACCCGTTGCACCGAGCCGCTCACGGAATGTCTGCGCCGTGTAGCCGACGGCCGTCGCGTCGGTTCTGGCCCGCACCGTCGCCGAACGCGGCATGTGAAACAGCACGCCCATTTCGCCGAAGTAGTCCCCGGGCCCGGCCACCTTGACGAATTCCTCACCGCCGTCGGCCAATTCGCGCACTATGTCGAACTCACCCTCGGACACCACGTAGATCAGCTCGCCCATCGTGCACTGCTCGAACAGCACCTCGCCGGCCCTGAGCTGCACGGTTTCCGGGGGCCGATTCGTCGTCGACGCGCGCACGGGCGCCATCTCGACGACGTGATCGGCCATCGGCAATATCCGGCTGTCGTGGGTCGCGACCACCACCACGCGGTCGCCATCCGCGAGCGAGCGGATCAACCGCAGCACCTCCTCCACCTGGATGAAATCGAGGTGGGCGGTCGGCTCGTCCGCGAGGATCAGCGGTGGCTCCAGCGCGATCGCGCGGGCGATCGCGACGCGTTGCTGCTGCCCGCCGCTGAGGTCCCCCGGGCGGTGCTTCATCCGCTCTCCGAGATTGACCCGCTTCAGCAATTCCTCGGCGCGCCGACGCGAGGCCGCGCGCGACAACCCGGCAGAGCGCAGCGGGACCATCACGTTCTCGAGGGCGGTGAGGCTGGGCACCAGGTTGAAGGCCTGGAAGACGATGCCCACCATCTCGCGCCGATAACTCTCCAGCTCGCGGCGGTCGAGCGCGGTGACGTTGACACCACCGAACTTGATTGTCCCGCTCTTCGGCCGCAAGATGCCACCGAGGCACGACAGCAGCGTCGTCTTCCCGCAGCCGCTGGGGCCGAGCAGGATCACCAGGGACCCCGCTGCCACGTCGAGGTTCAGCCCGTTGATGGGTCGCAGGGCGTAACCGCCGCTGGAGTACTCGACGACGAGGTCTTGAATGCTCAGATCAGCCATGGGTCAGGGACCTCCAAATGCCAGCATGTCCCGCAACGCCGCCAACAGCATGTCCAGACGCTACCGCCGTCGCCCCGTTCCGGAACAGAGTGGTCTCCGTCCGCGCGAGGTCACACCTTGGGCTTGGTGGGCCACAGCGCCATTCGATCAAGGAGCCGGTCACGCAGAACCAGCGTGTGAAACAGCACCGCGCAGACGTGGGCGGTGAACGTCGCGAAAAGCAGGAACGCGCAGACGCTGTGCGCCTCCCGGAGCACCGCATAAACGTCGATGTCGTGCGGTGCGATGCCGGGCAGGCGAATCGGCCCCGCCAGGACGATCGGGAATCGCGCCGCCGACAGCATCGCCCACCCGATCAGGGGCTGGATGAGCAACAGGGCATAAAGCAGGTATTCCGACCAGGACGCGATGCGGCGTTCGGCGGGGCTCATGGTGGCCAGGAACGGCGGCAGCCGGTGGGTGAGCCGGTTCGCCAGGCGCACCACGGCGAAGACCAGGATCAGTATCCCCAGTGGCCGGTGTATGGCCAGGAGCAGCGGGTAATAGCTCAAAGAGGCGATCATCGTCACGCCGATGAGCAGCTGCACGATGACCATCGGCGCCATCAGCCAGTGCAGAATCCGGGACGGGAGGGCGAAACGCGCCGGGGCGGTGGTGGTTTCGTTTGCCTTGCCGGTCATGAGAGCACCTTGGCCACGTTGACCTCGCTGGGCGACTTCGGCTCCTCGGCGCGGCGGGTGAAGGAGCGCGCGTAAACCGCCGATCTCGCCGCGGGCAAGGGATCGTCGGAGGCGGTGATGCCGTCTGGCAGCACCAGCGGGTCGAAGTTGATGTCCCGCCCGTTGCCGGCCTCCTCGGTCTGTACCGCGGTGATGGTGATGGTGCCGGCGTCGATGGATCGCCGCGACTGCGGCCACGGCCTGGTGGCGTCGTTGGTCGGATCGCCCGGCTCACCCACGGTGAGCACCAGCCGCCACTTGAGTGGCCGCTGTGCCAGCGTGCGGATGAGGTCGTCGAACAGGTAATCCTTGCCGATTGACGGGCCCGGGGCCCCCTGCCCGCCGGCATCCTCCGGAACCACGGACCAGCGGACCGGAACCGTTGCGCCGCCGCCGTTGGTGAACCAAAAGGCATTCAGCCCGCGAAACGTGCTGTCCGCAAATCCCGCGCTGGGCGGTGACTGCTTGATGATTTTCATCGCGGCGGCGGTCTCGGGATGGCGGTCGAGGAACGCGGCCATCTTCTGGGGGTCGGGCTTGCCCGTTTCGGGCAGTGGTTTGGACGCGAGCAACCGCTCGTAAAACCCTTGTGGGGTGCTGTCCGTGAATACGGGAAGGTTGATCATCGCGGTGCGCCATTGCTGGCCGTTGGGCCCCTGGAACAGCAGCCCCAGTCCGCGGACGGTGTCGGGCTTGTCGGCCTGATCTGGCAGACCGCCGCCCAGCGAAAACCGACCGACCAGCGGAACGGTGCCCTGCTGGAAGACGGCTGCCCGGCAAATCGCCACGCCCGCCCCGCTGCTCACGAAAGTTCCTGTGGCGCTGAGACCTTTGGCGTGGTTTCGACGAAACCCGTCGTGGCGGCCATAGACGTGTTCAAACCGATCGGCGAACCTTGAAGGGAGAAGCGGGGTGTCGGGCCGCAGCCAACCGCCCGCATAAGCAAACCCGCCCACATCCACCGCGGCGAAGCCGGCCACGGCGCCCATCCCCAGCAACGCGCCCCGCCGGGTCAGCGCGGTGCGCCAGGGGGAATCAGTGGACTTCGTTTCTATGGGTTTGTCGGACTGGTCGTCGGGCTCATCGCTACGATCGCTGTGGTCGCCGGGGTCCATGCCCACCATCCTTCCGTCCCACGCAGGGAAAGCAATCTACGCACGGCTGAACGCGGCGCGCTCCGTTGCGGCGGCGCACGCACCCAACCCCAATCACGACCCGCCGCCGAAATCCGTTCAGCTCACCCGCCGGGCGCGGCCCGTTGCCGGATCACTCGGTGGCGAGCTTGCGGTGCGCGATCAGGTCCTGAACGCCTCCCGCGCCGAGCCGCTCGCGGAACGCCGGCGCCGTGTAGCCGACGACGGTCGCATCGGTGCGGGCACGCGCCCTCGCCGCGCGCGGCATGTGAAACAGCACGCCGATTTCGCCGAAGTAGTCCCCGGGCCCGGCGACCTTGACCAATTCCTCACCGCCGTCGGCCAATTCGTGCACCAGCTCGAACTCGCCTTTGGACACCACGTAGATCAGCTCGCCCATCGTGGACTGCTCGAACAGCACCTCGCCGGCCTTGACATCCACCGTTTCCGGTGGCTTATTCGTCTCGGGGAAATCGGGCGTCAGCTCGACGACGCGGTCAGCCATCGGCAGGATCCGGGCGTCGTGGGTGGCGACCACGACCACGCGATCCCCGTCCGCGAGTTCACGGATCAGCCGCAGCACCTCTTCCACCTGAATGAAGTCGAGGTGCGCGGTCGGTTCGTCGGCGAGGATCAGCGGTGGATCCAGCGCGATCGCACGGGCGATGGCGACACGTTGCTGCTGCCCGCCGCTCAGGTCGCCCGGGCGGTGTTTCATCCGCTCTTCGAGGTTGACTCGCGTCAGCAATTCCTCCGCACGCGTGCGCGCGGCCCGGCGCGACATCCCGGCCTCGCGCATCGGAACCATCACGTTCTCGACGGCGGTGAGGCTGGGCACCAGGTTGAACGCCTGAAAGACGATGCCCACCTTGTCGCGCCGATAGTTCGCCAGCGCGGCCTTGTCGAGGGTCGTGACGTCGACGTCGTCGAACTTGATTGCCCCCGACTTCGGCCGCAGTATGCCGCCGAGGCAGGACAGCAGCGTCGTCTTCCCGCAGCCGCTGGGCCCGAGCAGGATCACCAACGACCCCGCCGCGACGTCTAGGTTCAATCCGTTGATCGGCCGAAGGGCGTACCCGCCGCTGTAGTACTCGACGACGAGGTTCTGAATGCTGAGATCGCCCACTACTAGGGACCTCCGAACGCGAGCGCCGGATCGACGGCCACCACGCGCCGCAGCCCGGCGAGACTGGCCAAGAGACCGACCACAATCGCGACCGCCGGTAACAGCACGTAGGCGCCGGCGGGTATCGCCACGATCATCGGAAACATCGGTGCTATCAGCTGCGCAAGCCCGACGCCCACCGCCGCCGCGAGCAGCGCCACGACCAGCGCCTGCAAGGTCAGCCCCGCCATAATCGAGCGCGACCGGGTGCCGATCGCCTTGAACACCGCAAAGTCGCGCACCCGCTCGAGCGCGGACAGGTAGACGACCGATCCGACGATCAGCGCCGCCACGACCCACAGCAAGACGGCCACGATCGAGATCGAAGTCACCGCGACCTTTAGCGCACGTACCAGGTCCTTCACCGCGCCCGCTCGATCGTAGGTCTGGTAGCCGTCCGGGAGGTGTCGGGGTGTGCCGACGACCCCGATCGAGGTGACCATCGGCTGTCCGTTGTACGCCACCTGCTGTAGGCCTTGGGTCGTCAGGAAGATGTTGGGGATCTTCGCCAGCGCCGTGGAATTCGGCACGGTGCCGACGATCCGCAGTACGTGCGCACCGACCTGCACGGTGTCGCCGATGTGCAGGCCCAGTACGCTCGACGCCGCGACCTCGTCCGGCATCGACGGCGCCCGACCTTCCGAGACTCGCGGCATGCCGGGCCCGTGCTCGGGCGCACCGAAGGCCGTGACGTTTCGCGTTGACCCGCCCTCCTTCATGATCGTCCCCACGCAGCCCAGTGGGGCCGCGGCCGTGACGCCGGGCAGTGCCGCGATGCGGGCCAGGTCGACGTCGGGGAATGGTGTCGAACCCAGGAACGGTCCGGCCGCGCCGGTTTTGACCACGAATGCGTCGACACCCAGGGAATCGACGGTGTGCTGGGCCTCGACCCGGAAGCCGTTGCTGAGTCCGGTCATGACCAGCGTCATCCCGAAGATCAGTGCGGTGCTGAGGACGGTGATGATCAGGCGCCGCTTTTTCCATTGCATGTCGCGCAGGGCCGCAAAGAGCATTTCCAGAACCTACCAACGTCCCCATCGCCCGGGACAGAGTTTGCCTACCAACGGTCTGCGCTGATCACTTGCCCAGAGTCATTTGACTCCGATCCGGGCGCTGACCCGCGAGCGTCGTTTCCGCGTGCCCTACGATCGACTAAGCACGTGCGGCTGTGCCTCCACTCGGCGACGCAGAATCGACGGGGTGTTTCGCCTCTACCAGCGTGTTTCGGGGGTTGAATGAGCAGCTTCCGGTCCAGCGGGACGAATGTGAGTGATGAACTATGGTCGAACAATCCGGCGATGCCGTCGACCCGACGGGTTTCCAAGTAGGGAACCATCAGGTAGATCAGGCCGTCGTGCTCACCGTCTCGGGTGAAGTGGACATGCTCAGTGCGCCGCGGCTGGCCGAGGCGATACACACCGCGCTGGCAGCGAGTCCCGCGGCGCTGATCGTTGACCTGTCGAAAGTTGATTTTCTCGCCTCGGCCGGGATGACCGTCCTATTGACCGCGCAGGACGCGGTCGTGCCGCCTACCCAATTCGCGGTCGTCGCGCACGGCGCGGCCACCAGCAGGCCGATCCAACTCACGAAATTGGACAGCGTGTTGCCGCTTTACAGCACGCTTGATAACGCGCTGGAAAGTGTTGCCGGCGGGTAAGCCTTGGCGGAACGGGGATGCAGCCAAGGTCGAGGACATCGCCATGGAGGGGCTGCGGCGTGGTGTCGCGGCGCTCGATGACCTGGAAACCGTTGCGGCACTCAAGGGTTCCCTTTAACCGCCCCAGGCCGCTCCCAACGTACAGCCGCGAAGTTCGCAAGATTCATTGACTCGATGTTCCGTCAGGCATATCGTCGGAGTTACGATACGCTGCGTAGCGTAATCCCGCGTGCCTGGCGCCGGCGGCGCATGGCGAAGGAGAGACCCTCATGTTCGACCTGAAGATCATCGGTGGCACCGTCGTCGACGGCACGGGCGCGGAGCGCTACCAGGCTGACATCGCGATCAAGGATGGCGTGATCGCCGACGTTGTCCGTCGCGGCGCCCACGATCCGGAGCTGGGCGGCTTGAATACGGCCGACGCGGCCGAAACCATCGACGCGACAGGGCATGTGGTGGCCCCCGGCTTCGTCGACATCCACACCCACTACGACGGCCAGGTGAGCTGGGACGGCCTGCTCGAGCCGTCCAGCGGTCACGGGGTCACCACGGTGGTCACCGGCAACTGCGGCGTCGGGTTTGCCCCGGTCCGGCCGGGCACCGAGAAATGGCTGATCGAGTTGATGGAGGGTGTCGAGGACATCCCGGGCACCGCGCTGACCGAGGGCATCACCTGGGGCTGGGAGACCTATCCCGAGTACCTGGACGCGATCGGCAAGCAGAAGTTCTCGATCGACGTGGGCAGCCAGGTCGCCCACGGCGCGATCCGCGCCTACGCGATGGGCGAGCGGGGCGCCCGCAACGAGCCGGCCAAGCCCGAGGACATCAGGGCGATGGGCCGATTGGTCACCGAGGCGATCGAGGCCGGCGCGCTCGGATTCTCCACCTCCCGAACCATGGGACACCGCGCGATGGACGGCGAACCCGTGCCCGGCACGTTCGCCGCCGAAGACGAGCTGTTCGGTCTTGGCCGCGCCATGGCCGCCGGCGGTCAAGCCGTGTTCGAGCTGGCCCCGCAGGGGTCCGCGGGCGAGGACATCGTCGCCCCCAAGAAGGAGCTGGAGTGGATGCGGCGGTTGAGCGGCGAGATCGACCGGCCGGTGTCGTTCGCCATGATCCAGGTGGACGCCGACCCGAACCTGTGGCGCGAGATGTTGGACCTCTCGGCCGACGCGCATGCGGCGGGCAGTCGGCTGTACCCGCAGGTCGCGGCGCGCCCGTTCGGCATGATGATCGGATTCCAGGGGCACCACGGTTTCAGCCATCGGCCCACCTACCGCCGGCTGCAGGCCGAATGCAGCCGCGAAGAGCTCGCGCAACGCCTAACCGATCCCGCGGTGAAGGCCGCGATCCTGTCCGAGGAGGACCTGCCCGCCGACCCGACCCTGCTGTTCGACGGAATGTTCGCCTTGGTGCAGCACTCCCTGAAGCGTCTGTACGCGCTCGGCGACCCGCCTGACTACGAGCCCACCCCGGACCGCACCGTCGCCGCCATCGCCAAGGCGCGCGGCGAGGACCCGCTGTCGACCCTCTACGACCTCATGCTCGAGCGGAATGCGAGCGCCATGCTGATGCTGCCGCTGTTCAACTACGCCGACGGCAACCACGACGCGATCCGCGAGATGATGCTGCACCCCGCCGGCGTGCTGGGCCTTTCCGACGGTGGCGCCCACTGCGGGATGATCTGTGACGCCACGTATCCCACGTTCCTGCTGACGCACTGGGCGCGGGACCGATACCGCGGCGACAAGTTGTCGCTGGAGTACGTCATCCGCAAACAGTCGCGCGACACCGCTTACCTGTTCGGTCTCACCGACCGCGGCACCATCGAACCCGGCAAGAAGGCCGACATCAACGTCATCGACATGGACGCCCTGACGCTGCACCCAGCGGCCATGGCCTGGGACCTGCCGGCCGGCGGAAACCGGATCCTGCAGCGGGCAAGCGGATACGCGGCGACGGTCGTCAGCGGAACGGTGACGCGGCGCGGCGACGTCGACACCGGGGCGCGTCCGGGCCGCCTGGTGCGCGGGGCGCGTTAGGGGTTGGCGATGAACGTGGCCGCAGCCGGCAATCAGGCGCGCACCCGCGACGAGGACGCGATCGGGACCCCGCCCGCATGCCCGACCCTGGTGCCGGCCGAGCGCTATTACTCTCCGGCGTTCGCCCGACTCGAGGTCGAACGGATGTGGCCGAAGGTGTGGCAGCTCGCCTGCATGGTCGACCACGTCGCCGAGGCGGGCGACTATTTCGAGTACCGCTGCGGTCCGTACGGGGTGTTGATCGTCCGCGGTGACGACGGCGTGTTACGCGCATTCCAGAACGCCTGCCGTCATCGCGGCAACTCGCTGTGCGAGGGCTCGGGTTCGGGGCTGCGCGAGCTCAAGTGTGGCTATCACGGCTGGACCTGGGACCTGGCCGGCGCGCTCAAGCGCGTGCCCAACCGCAAGGGCTTCGGCTCGCTACGAATGTCGGACTTCCCGCTGGTTCCGGCCCGGGTCGACACGTGGGAGGGGCTCGTCTTCGTCAATCTCGACGTCAACGCGATGCCGTTGCTCGAGTACCTGGAGGCCGTGCCCGACGACATCGCCTGGTGCCGTCTGGGCGACTTTCGCTGCTATGCCACGCTCACCGTCGAGGTCGACGCCAACTGGAAGACGATCGCCGACGGCTACAGCGAGACCTACCACATTCAGACGCTGCACCCGGAATTGCTGCGCTGCGTCGACGACATCCATGCGCCACAACAGATTTGGGGCCACACCGGCAAGTCCGACCAACCGTATGGGGTGCAGAGTCCCCGCTTTGACGGCACGCTGAGCGACGAAGAGGTCTGGGACGCCTACGTCTACACCCAGGGCGCGCTGATGGGTGCGGTCGAAGGCACGCCGTTCCCCGCCGACGAACGCCGGCCCGGACAGACGGTTCAGGACTTGATCGCGGCCCGCACGCGGGCATTCGCGGCCAGCCGCGGGGTGGACCTCGACTGGGCCGACACCGACCGGATCACTCGGCTGCACCAGTACAACGTGTTCCCCAACATGACGCTTCTGGCCAACGCCGACCACCTGACCATCATGTGCTCGCGGCCCGGCCCGGACCCCGATCGCGGCGAGATGGTCATTTTCCTGATGACGCGGATGCCGCCGGGCGCGCCGCGCAACAAACCGACGGATGTCCGGACCACCGCCGGGCAAGCCGAACCGGGCCTGGTGCTCACCCAGGACATCCGGCTGCTCGCCGGCCTGCAGCGCGGCATGCACCAGCCCGGCTTCACCCACTTGGCGCTCTCCGCAGAGGAACGTCGCGTGATCAACATGCATCGCAACCTCGAGCGCTACCTCGACCTGCCCGAAGCCGACCGAATGAGCGACGGCACCGCCGATCGAGCGGTGCCAACCTAATTGGTTCAGAAACGCCGCAAGCGGGCCGAAGCGAACTAGACTCCCCGCTTGTGACGACCCCGTCAAGCGCCTGGGGCAACGAACGACGGCAACTCCTGCATCAGCTGCAGGTGCAATGCCATGCGCTTGGCCGAAGGCGGGCACGACGGCTGTGCCGGTGCTTCGAGCGTGTCGGCGTTCACACCGCCCCGGAGCGCCTTCGGGCGATGCTGGCGGGCGTGCCCGTGGCGGACGGCGAAGTGACGGATGTCAATTTCGCTTTGATCGCGATCCGCCTGAACCGGGAGGCCCGGGCCGCGAAGTTCAAGCGCCTGAAACGCCGCAGCACCCGCTCGCTACTGTTCGCGGGCTTGGTTCTGGTCGTGCTGAACTTCCTGTTCTGCCTCGCCTACGCGTTGCTGAACCTGGCCCAACAGGCGACGCCGTACTGAATCCGCTCGACCCCCCTGCGGCGTCTGACGCCACCGATTAGTTTGACGTCAGGCGGCGTCGAGCCTGAACACCGCGCATCGACCCGCGAGGGCCTCGAATTCGTCGGCGGTTCCCTGTTGCACCAGCCCCGAGCGTTTATAGAAGCCGACGCCCCGCGGCACCCTGTCGGGAAATGCGCGCAGCACCGGGCGCGCTTCGTCGGCGGTGAGTTCGACGAAGGTGACCCGCTCAGACTTGCGGCCCCGGGTGACGGTTCCCACGCCGGCAGCACGAGCGTTGAGCACCCAATCGGCGCGGGGATAACCGCCGACGACGTAGAGGCTGTCATTGAGCGTGAAGGGAGTCGCCGGCGTGCTGCGCGGCTCACCCGACCTGCGGCCGGACACGGTCAGCACCCGCACCGGCCCGGTGACGATACCCAAGTTCTGCATGGCCATGACGGCCTTATTCATCGGTTTGAGCCACGCTGGCGGTTTCAGATCGGACATCTCGTCCCCGGTCACTGGTTGGCGAATGGGTTTTGAGCGCTCAGGTTTCTTAATATCAACCTACCTGATATATGTCAAGGTGACTGACATCGGTGACCTCGCGAGCTAACCGATTGACAACGGAAGCCCGGATCAGGCCTAGCCGGACACTCTCGCGGCCGCCAGGGTGAGCCGCGCGACGCGTTTGGCTGTCATCACCACGGCGCGCGCGCCGCTATCCACTTCGGCGGTGGCCAAAGCCCCGTCGTAAAGGACATTGAGCGCGTCGGCCAGCGCCCCGGGGTCGGCTACCCCGGTGCCCGCGGCGAGCTTGAGGAAGGTCTGGCGCAGCCAGTCGCGGTACTCCTGGATAGCCAACCGCTGGGATTCCCCGCCCGGGCCCTCGGCGGCGGCGTTGTGGAAAGGGCAACCCCGAAACTCCGGATCCGACACATACTCGGCGATTTCATCAAAGATCACCAGGATCTTTTCATCGGGATCGTCGGTGCGGGCCTGCGCGCCCTCGACGAGCTGCCGCCATGCGTCGTGTCGGTTTCGGAGATAGGCGGCGACCAGCTCGTCCTTGCCGCCGAAGATGTAGTACAGCGAACCTTTTGCGACGCCCGCCTTCTCGATGACGGCGTCAATGCCGGTGGAACACACCCCGTGGCGGTAGAACAGCTCGTCAGACGCGGCAAGCAGCCGTTCCCGCGGGGACGGCTGTTTCGCAGTCTGCTTCGGCATGCGGCCAGTCTACCAGACAGACTTGTCTAAAACGCGGAAACTGGGACTCGTCGGCCGGCCGAGTGTGCTGCGACGCCCGCATCAATGACGCAGCTCACAGGAATAATCCTATTAGCATAGTTGTATCTTCAGACGGATCTGTCTAAATTGACCTTTAGCAGATTGGACAGATCGGTACAAATACTTCAAAGGAGCGCAATGACAAGCCCAGCTGTGGTTCGGGATCTGGAAGGCAAGGTCGCACTGGTGACCGGCGCGACATCGGGAATCGGTCAGGCGGCGGCAGTGCAGCTGGCACTGCAGGGTGCCACGGTGATCGTGCACGGCCGCGACGCGAACCGGGGCGCCGCGGTGGTCTCCGAGATCGAAAACCGTGGGGGCACAGCCCGGTTCGTGAGCGCCGAGCTGGGTGAACCCGCAGAGGCGCTGCGGCTCGCCGGGGAGGTCGGCGACGTGGACATCCTGGTCAACAACGCCGGGTTCGCCTGGTTCGGCCCGACGGCAAAGCTCGGCGCCAAGACGCTGGATCAGTTGTTCGCCGCCAACGTGCAAGCCCCCTACCTGCTGGTGTCGGTGTTGGCGCCGAAGATGGTCGCCCGCGGAGGCGGTGTGATCATCAACATCGCCAGCAGGGCCGGCACCGTCGGTCAGCCGAACACCGCCGCCTACGGCGCCACCAAAGCGGCGCTGGCCTCCTTCGCCCGCTCCTGGGCCGCCGAATACGGATCCGCCGGCATCCGCGTCAACGCGATCTCACCGGGACCCGTCTACACCAACGCGGCCGAACGGGAACTGTTCGATGCCCTCGGTGAGACCACCGTGCTGGGTCGGGCCGGCGAGCCGCAAGAGGTCGCCGAGCTCATCGGATTCCTGGCATCCCCCCGCGCGTCCTACATCACCGGCGCCAACGTGGCTGTCGACGGGGGTCGCGCCGGCGCCTGACACCGATTCACCAACCCAATCACAGGAGGAAAAGCGATGACTGAAACCGAGCAGCGCAACAAGGCGCTGGTGCTGGAGGCGTTCGACACACTCTTCAATAAGCGGGATTATGCTGCCGCGCAGCGCTTCTGGTCGCCCGACTACATTCAGCACAGCGCCCACATCGCACCGGGACGCGATGGTCTTTTCGAGCTTGTCAAGGCCTCACCGCCCGACATGCGCTACGAGAACGGGCTGATCACCGCTCACGCCGATTACGTGATGCTGCACGGCCGATTCTGGAACGTCGGACAGCCCGCCCACTGGATAGTCGCAGACATCGTAAGGATCGAAGACGGTCTACTCGCCGAACACTGGGACGTCATCCAAGACGAAGCCACCGCCGACGAATCCCAAAGCGGGCTGCCGATGTTCGGCGACACCTTCCCCACCCGGGCCTGATACGGAGTGCCCTCACACAACAACTGGCACGTTCACCACCCACCACGAATTTGGAGGATCGACAAATGTCACGACTGAAGGGAAAGGTCGCCGTGATCACCGGTGGCAGCAGCGGCATCGGCCTGGCGACGGCGCAGAGGTTCGTCGACGAAGGCGCGCACGTGTTCATCATCGGCCGCCGGCAAAGCGAGTTGGATAAGGCTAAAGCGTTGATCGGCGACGCGCTGACCACCGTCGCCGGCGATGTCACCAACAGCGCCGACCTGGACAGGCTGTTCGCGACGGTCCTCGACCAGGAGGGCGGGCTGGACATCCTTGTGACCAGTTCAGGCCGGGTGGAGCCCGAAGAACTCGGAAAGATCACCGAGGAGAATTTCGATGCCACCTTCGACGTCAACGCCCGCGCAACCCTGTTTACGGTGCAAAAGGCGGTGCCGCTGATCCGCAATGGCGGCTCGGTCGTTCTCGTCGGCTCAATCGCGGGCTACGTGGGTGTCCCCGGTTACACGACCTACAGCGCCACCAAGGCCGCCCTGCGTTCCTACACCCGTACCTGGACCCGGGAATTCAACGACCGCGGCATCCGGTTCAACACGTTGAGCCCGGGCCCGGTCGAGACCCCTATGTTCAACGAGCAGGCCGACTCGGAAGAGGCCTTCAACGAGATCAGGGCGCAGTTCGTCGCGGCGGTACCGCTCAATCGGTTGGGCCGCCCGGAGGAGATCGCTGCCGCCGCACTGTTTTTGGCCTCCGACGACAGCAGCTTCGTCGCCGGTGCCGAACTCAGCGTCGATGGCGGGATGGCCCAGGTCTAGCCAGCGCATCGCGAACGTGAAAGGCAGATCATGGTCAGGCGCGGCGCTGTGGGCGCGTTTCAGAGGTGGCAGTTCCGCGACGCGCGTCCCAACAGGTCGGCACGCGTCTTGAGCCGCTTGCTAGGCATCGCCTTTGCGGCGGGCATCGGACCAAACCAAGCTGCCACAATCGAGGTTCGAGGCCGCAAGACCGGGCGGAAGATCTCGTTTCCTGTGACTGTGGTCGACTACGGGGCTGACCGATACCTGGTGGCCATGCTGGGCGACCGGACGAACTGGGTGCGTAACGTGCGCGCCGACAGTCATGCTGTTTTGCGGCAGGGCAGGCGCGAGAATGTGTCGTTGGTGGAAGACTTCTCCGGTAATCGCGCCGCGATCTTGCGCCGATATCTTAAGCTCGCACCCGGCGCGCGCCCATTCTTTCCGATTGACCGCCGGGCGCCGCTGGGCGACTTCGAGGGGATCGTCGAGGAGTATCCAGTGTTTCGGGTCGCCCCAGCGCTCTGAGGGTCGTGCCGTCCACGCGCATCAACGATCACCTTTGATGCATTCATCGAACGGCGACAACCCGCGTGGTCGCCGCTGTGATCTCCGGAGGCCCACCGGCTGGCCACAACGCCCTAGTGTCGTGAGTCATTAATTTGAGTACAGTAGTTGCCGATGCTGGCGAGGATTTGGTCGGCGGTCTTGGTCCACACGTAGGGCCGTGGGTTGTCGTTCCATGTGGTGATCCAGGCGCGGATGTCGGCGTTGAGTTGGCGCACTGAGGTGTGGGTTCCGCGGCGCAGTTTCTTGGTGGTCAGTTCGGCGAACCAGCGTTCGACGAGGTTGAGCCACGATGAGCTGGTCGGGGTGAAGTGCAAGACGAACCGGCGATGAGCTGCCAGCCAACGTTTGATCGCTGGGGTCTTATGCGTGGAGGCGTTGTCGAGGACCAGATGGACGTCTAGGTCGGCGGGCACCGAGGCGTCGATGGTTTTCAGGAACGCTAGAAACTCGCTGGCCCGGTGCCGCGAATGCAGCGCACCGATCACTTTCCCGGTGGTCAGATCCAGCGCTGCGTATAGGCTTGACGTGCCGTGACGGACATAGTCGTGACTGGCCCGCGCCGGGGTGCTGGGCAGCATCGGGAACACCGGCTGGGTCCGGTTGAGCGCCTGGATCTGGGTCTTCTCGTCCACGCAGAGCACTAGCGCCCGTTCCGGCGGATTCAGATACAGCCCGACGACGTCGCGGACCTTCTCAACAAACAACGGATCTGTGGACAGTTTCCACGAATCCTGTTTGTGCGGCGCTAATCCGAACGCCCGCCACACCCGCGACACCGTCGACTGCGACATCCCCAGGTGCTCGGCCATCGACCGGGTCGACCAGTGCGTGGCGTCCTTGGGTGTCGTCTCCAATGTCGCGGTGATCAACGCCTCAATCTGGGCGTCACCCACAGCGCGCGGCCGGCCCGGCCGCGGCTCATCCAGCAGACCATCACAGCGGCCCTCGACGAATCTGCTACGCCAACGCTTCACCGTCGTCCGTGACACACCAAATCGGCGCGCCATATCCGAATTCGACTCACCATCGGCGGCTGCCAACACAATTCGCGATCGCAAGGCCAACCCCGCCGCACTCGTTCGTCGCCGCGCCCAACCCTCCAACTCAGCCCGTTCGACGTCAGTCAACACGATCACGGCAGCATGCGGAGTAGGCACAACCCAGTCTAACAAGCTGAGTCGAAATTAATGACTCACGACACTAGTCGCGATCGTGATGGCACACTGCTTCGAGTTTGAGGCCGAACGGGTCGTACCAGAACGTGGCGTAGTAATGGCCGGGGTACTGCGGAAAATGCTGAGGGTGGTGGATAACTGTGCCGCCGATCCGCGTGACATGGTCATGCACCTTGTGCACTAACGAGCGGTACCGCACGATGAACGCCAAGTGTTGCAAGCCGGTTCGCTGCGATGAGTACTCGCCCGGCTGGGCTGCCGGGTAGAAGAACAGGTAGGTGCCGGGCTTGTTGTCGGCAGGCCTATAGGCAAATTCGTCGTCGGCCTGAAAAAACGGCTCGAATCCGACAAGGGGCATCAGCGCGTCGTAGTAGCGCCTCGCGGGTGCGAGATCCGGCACGTTGATGCCCAAGTGACCTAGCATCGCTTCACGCCGGGCCGAGCCCGTCACCCGCCAGCATCAGCAGAAGGCGCGTGCCGCCCATCGGACTGGCGTGCAAAGAGGCGGTGCCGCCGTGTAGTTCGGCCTGTTGGGCGACGAGCGCCAGCCCTAACCCGGAGCCCGCGCGCGATGCGGTCGACCCGCGGGAGAAGCGTTCGAAGACTGCGGAGCGTTCGGCTTCGGGGATCCCGGTGCCGTTGTCGTCGATGGCGATCTCGACGCCCTCGCCGGAACTGCCAACGTGGAGGTGGATTTCGGTGGCACCGCCGTGCTTGACGGCGTTCGCGATGGCGTTGTCGATCACCAGCCGCAGGCCCGTGGGCAAGCCGACCATCAACACCGTGGGCGACGGCACGAGCGACACCTCCACACCGGGGTAGATGCGAAGTGCGTCGTGCGCGGCCCGATCCAAAAGCTCGGTGATGTCGAACGGGACAAAATCGTCGACGGTGGTCAGTTCGCCCTGCGCGAGCCTTTCGAGCGCCGTAAGTGTCGCTTCGATCCGGCTCTGGGTGCGTATGACGTCGCCGATGACCTCGTCGCGCTGACCGGGTGCTAATTCCAAGGTGTGCAACACCTCCAGGTTCGTGCGCATGGCCGTCAACGGGGTGCGCAGCTCGTGTGAGGCGACGGCGGCGAAGTCGCGGGCCGACTCGAGCGCCGCCTTGGTGCGCTGCTGCTCATCGCCGATCCGGGCCAGCATTCCCTCGACCGCCTCGGCGATCTCCACGGCCTCACGCACGCCGCGGACCTGGACCTCGTCGGGGCTCGACTGGGCATTGATGGCGCGGGCCTGCTGGGCCAACAGCAGGAACGGATTGACCATGATCAACGAGATCACCCAGCCGACGAGGACCGTACCGCCGATGACGCTGCCGCAGATCAACAACACCCGCAGGTGTAGTTCGTTGATCCGCTGTTGGGCTTCGGCCAACGGCGCCGCGAGCGCAATCGAGGCCGGACCGGCGGTGAAGGTGCGGACGCGATACTGCACCCCGTTGATGGTGGTGTTCGCGTAGCCGTTTGGCAGCTTGGGCAAGACTATGTTGTCGGGCACGGACACGGACATATCACCGATTCGTGCGGTGCGCACCAGGTCGCCGTCCGGCGCGGGCCGGTCGGGGTTGGTGAGCTGGGTGCTGTTGAGCAGTGTGTTGATATCGCCCAGGCTGCTCACCGAATCCAAGCGGCGGTCGAGCTGGCTGTATTGGTCATTGGTGACGCCGATCCAGACCCACGCGCCCAGGATGACGACGAGAACAACCACCGAAAGCTGGGCGACGATGACGATGGTGCGCAGTGACAGCACCCGCTTCAGCAGCTCTACAGGCCGAGACATGCGAATATCGTGCCCCACTACCGAGCTCGCGCGGCCAGGCCCCCGTCCTGGGACCGAGCGCTAGTGTCTGCGTGGCAGTAGGTTTCTTCGAGAGATGGACAGTCGGCGCGAATGACCGTTCGTAGCAGGCCAGCGTGGCTCACGCGAAACGTGCTGGTGCTGTCGCTGGTTTCGCTCCTTCAAGATGCTGCGAGCGAATTGCTGTATCCACTGCTCCCCATTTATTTGACGACGGTTTTGGGCGCGCCACCGTCGGTCGTCGGGGTCGTCGAAGGCGCCGCGGAGGGCGCCGCGTCGCTCACCAAGGTCGTGTCGGGCCCGTTGGGCGACCGGTTCGCCCGCCGCCCGCTCATCGCGACGGGCTATGGGATGGCGGCGCTGGGCAAGCTCATCGTCGCTGCCGCCGGCGCGTGGCCCGGAGTGCTGGTCGGGCGGGTTGTCGACCGATTGGGAAAGGGCCTGCGGGGTGCGGTACGCGACGCCTTGCTGGTTGACGGGATAAAGCCGGGCGAGCGCGGACGGGTATTCGGGTTCCACCGCACGATGGACACGCTCGGCGCAGTGATCGGGCCGCTGCTGGGGCTGGCCGGATACGAGCTATTCCACCACCGGATCGGCCCAGTGCTCTATCTGGCCGTGATCCCCGCTGTGCTCAGCGTGCTACTCATCGCCTGGGTGCGGGAGCGACCACCCGACGCGCCGCGCGGGGCCCCGTCGTCGATGCAGGCCGGGGCGCGACGGCTGCCCCGCCGATACTGGCAGGTGGTTGCATTCCTGGTTATGTTCAGCATCGCCAACTTCCCGGACGCGCTGCTGTTGTTGCGGCTCAAGCAGATTGGATTCTCGGTCGTCGGCGTCATCCTGGCCTATGTCGGCTACAACGTGGTGTACGCGCTGGCGAGCTTCCCGGCCGGGGTTCTCGCAGACCGATTGGGTCGGTCTGTGGTGTACGGGATTGGGCTGGCGTTCTTCGCGTTTGGCTATCTGGGCCTGGGCATTACCACGAACACGGCGGCCGCATGGGGGCTGATTGTCGTGTACGGGCTGTTCACCGCGTGCTATGACGGCGTTGGGAAGGCCTGGATCTCAACGCTTGTCGGGGCGGAGCTGCAGTCTGGCGCCCAGGGCGTCTTTCAGGGATTGAGCGGGTTCGCGGTGCTGGCCGCGGGGCTGTGGGCCGGATTCCTATGGGGGGCCGACGGGCGGCTGCCATTGCTGATCTCGGGTTCGGTCGGGGCGGTGTTCGCCGTTACTCTGCTCGGCACGGCGGCCGGTAGGAGACGCCGTCGGGCAGCGATTTGAGTTTGCGTCTGGTGAGTGAGTACTCTCTCACCATGCTCACCGAGCCCATTCGGGGACGTGATCGGCTGCTGGCCGCGGCGCTGAGGCTTTTTGCCGCCAAGGGGTACGCCGCGACGTCGGTGGCCGACATCCAGCGGGCGTCCGGCCTGGCGCCGGGGTCGGGCGCGCTCTACAAGCACTTCGGCTCCAAGCGGGAGCTGTTGGAGGCCGCCGTTGCGCACCGGATCGACAGCATCGTGGCCGCGCGGGAGCAGTACGACGCGGGCGAGCCGGGCAGCGTCGAGCAGGCGGTGCGCACCGCGGGGCAGCTGATTTGGAGCAACCTGAGACAGGGCGAGGACCTGCTCAAGGTCATGCTGCGCGAACCCGACGAGCTCGGCGATCTGGACGAGAAGACATGGCAGGTCATCACCGACAACGCCTATCAGCGGTTCGCCGGCGAACTGGACGCGTCCAATCGCTCGGGCCGCACCCGCATCCCCGATCCCGAGGCGGCCGCGGCCGTGGCGATCGCGTCGCTGTCCTATGCCGCGACGCTGCAGGCGCTGACCGGTCGCCTGCCCGGAAACATCGATGAAGAACGCTACATGGAGGCCTGGGTCAACCAGACGCTCAGCGTCCTCGCGCAATACAGAAACGCGAAAACCTCTGGCAAGCAAATGAATTCAGGAGTATAGCTATGACCTTCTCACTGCAACTGAGCGACGACGTGATCGAGGTCCGCGATTGGGTGCACAAGTTCGCGGCCGAGGCCATCCGACCCGCCGCGGCCGAATGGGACGAACGCGAGGAAACTCCGTGGCCCGTGATCCAGGAGGCCGCGAAGGTGGGTCTCTACTCCCCCGATTTCTTCGCGCAGCAGGCGGCTGAGCCGACGGGCCTGGGCATGCTCACCGTGTTCGAGGAGATGTTCTGGGGCGACGCCGGCATCGCGCTGTCCATCATGGGCACCGGTCTGGCCGCGGCGGCCTTGGCGGGCAACGGAACCCCCGAACAGCTGGGCCGCTGGATACCCGAGATGTTCGGCACGCCCGACGATCCCAAGCTCGGCGCGTTTTGCTCGTCGGAGCCCGATGCGGGTTCCGACGTCGGCGCCATCCGCACTCGGGCCCGCTACGACGAGTCGACCCGCGAGTGGGTTCTCAACGGCACCAAAACCTGGGCGACCAACGGCGGCATCGCCAACGTGCACATCGTGGTGGCATCGGTCTATCCCGAACTCGGGACCCGCGGTCAGGCGTCATTCGTCATCCCGCCGGGCACCCAAGGTCTGGCTCAGGGGCAGAAGTTCAAGAAGCACGGGATCCGCGCGTCACACACCGCAGAGGTGGTGCTCGACAACGTTCGTCTGCCCGAGGACGCGATTCTCGGCGGCCGAGAGAAGTTCGAGGCGCGCATCGCCCGGGTAAAGTCCGGCGCCTCCGCGGGTGGACAGGCGGCGATGAAGACCTTTGAGCGCACCCGGCCCACCGTCGGCGCGATGGCCGTCGGCGTGGCCCGGGCCGCCTATGAGTACGCGCTCGAATACGCCTGCCAGCGTGAGCAATTCGGTCGCAAGATCGGCGAGTTCCAGGCGGTGGCATTCAAGCTGGCGGACATGAAGAGCCGCATCGACTCGGCTCGCATGCTGGTGTGGCGGGCCGGTTGGATGGCGCGCAACAATCAGAGCTTCGACTCGGCCGAGGGCTCGATGGCCAAGCTGGTGGCCAGCGAAACCGCGGTGTATGTCACCGACGAGGCAATCCAGATTCTGGGCGGCAACGGGTATACCCGCGACTACCCGGTGGAGCGGATGCACCGCGACGCAAAGATCTTCACGATCTTCGAGGGCACCAGCGAGATCCAGCGCCTGGTGATTTCGCGGGCGCTGACGGGGCTGCCCATCCGTTAACTCGGGCTGCGCGACATGATGGCGCCATGACCACCGAGATTCGCGTTCTCGACAGCGAGGACGACCTCGTCGCCGCGGCAAACGTGTTTCGCGCCGCCATGGTCGGGTTCCCGCGCCTGGCGAATCTGGCGCCCGGCCAGATCACCAGGCTGCTCGAGCCCGGCCGGACGATCGGTGCTTTCGTCGGCGGCCAGCTCGTTGGCACCGCTGACGCCGTGACGAGCGGACTGACGCTTCCCGGCGGAGCGATCGTCGACCATGCGGCGGTGTCACACATCGGGGTGCTGCCGTCGTTCACCCGACAAGGCATCGCCACCGAGCTGATGCGTCATCAGTTGCGCGACATCAGCGCGCGGGGCGAGGTCGTTGCAACGCTGCGGGCCTCGGAGGCCACGATCTACGAACGCTACGGCTACGGGGTGGCGAGTTCGTCGCAGACCGTAGAGGTCCAGACGGCGCGGGCGACGCTACGCGCCGATGTCGGCCCCGGCGGTCCGGTCCGGCTGCTGGACGCGGCCGAAGCGTGGGACATCTTGCCCCGGATCTATACCGAAAATCGTCCGTCCCGTCCGGGCACGATAGATCGTCCCGAGGTGTGGTGGCAAGCTGCCCGGATGCGCGCCGAATCCTCCCCGGGGCCTGCGTATGTCGCGGTACACGGCAAGCCCGGATCCGAGTCGGGATTCGCGCGCTACCGCCCCGTCGGCACCGAGTCGTGGTTCATCAGCGACCAGCGCACCATCGCGGTCGAGGATTTCTTTGCTCCCACCACGGAGTCCTACCTCGGGCTGCTGCGTTTCCTGCTGGGGCTCGATCTCATTGACCGCGTGGTGTTTTGGATGCTGCCGGTTGACGATCCGCTGCCGTGGCTGGTGGTCGATCGGCGAGCAGTGCGGGTGACAGCGATGCACGACGAAACGTGGCTTCGTGTCGTCGACGCCGAAAAGGCGCTGGCAGCGCGCCGATACATCGGGGACGGTGCGGTCACCATCGCGGTCGATGACCCGCTCCTGCCGAATAATTCGGCCAGCTTCACCATCGACGGGGACGGCGTCGAACGGACGGATCAGCGCCCCCAACTTCGGACCGGCGTTGAGGGGCTGGGCGCCGCGTTGCTCGGTGGAGCGACCTGGCGCAGTCTCGCCGTTGCGGGGCTTGCGCAGGCCGATGATTCGTCGGCCCTTGCCGTTGCCGATCGGATGTTCGCCGTGCGCGAGGCACCGCACGCCGGGTTCTTCTTCTAGTGCCGCCGCTAGAGCATCCGGTGCCCGAGCGCGTGCGCCGCGTAAACCGGCGTCAGCGTCAGATGTGTGGGGCCTCGGAGATCTTGGTGTCTGGCTTGCCCACCGTTTGGCAGTACGTCATCGCCGACAACCGAGTCGCCGAGATCTCCAGATTGCTCGGGTCAGCACCACTCTTGTCCTTGAGCATCTTGCTGACCTCATCGTTCTGCTTCTTTTCGTCCTGGGTGGTGAAGTCCTTACATTTTGTGTCGCCGCCGGTGTTGATGATCTGCGAGACTGAACACGCGCTGGACAGCAGCACGGCGATCGCAACCGTGGCCGCAGCGATTTGCTTCATCATTCGCGCCTTCCCGCATCGGTAAAGGTGTTGATACACCAAATCGACTGATTTCAAACCTTGATCAGGCTCCGCGCACTACGGCCGCAACAGCCTGTGGCGCTTCGGATTGTGGGTAGTGGCCGACGCCCTCGAGTGCGGTTACCTCGGCACGCGACAGAACCGCGGTGGCCGGCTCGAGGACGTGGCGCCCCGACACCGGATCGTCGAGCCCCCACACCAGGTGCAGCGGACCGTCCCAATCGGCCAGGGCCTTCTCCCACCGCCGGTGATGGACGGCACGCTCGGCGTTGTAGCGGATGAGCAGATGCGCGAGCTTATGGCCGTCGTTGCGCGACACGCCGTACCAGAGGTCGTCCAATTCTGCATCGGTGAGCCTTGACGCGCGGACCGCGTCGAGCCCGGAACGCAGCCGGCCGGCGGTAACTCGGCTGGCGATCAGCTTTCCGATTCCCGGCAGAATCAACAGCTTCTGTAGCCGAGTCGGCCGATAGGCGCTGTAGACGATGCCGGAGTTCATCACGACCAGGCTGGAAATGCTGAACTCGAGCTTGTCGGCAAGAACTCGATCCAGGAGCTCCTGACCCACGATGGCCCCGTAGTCATGCACGACCAGGCGCACCGAGTCCAACTGCAGATGCGCCACCAAATCCTCGACCACGTCGGCTGATTCGGCAACCGAGTACTCGTAGGGGCTGGGTTTGTCTGAGGCACCGTAACCGAGGAAGTCCAGCGTGATCACGTCGTGGTCGGAGGCAAGGTCGGTGGCGACTTCGGCGTAGTCGTAAGACCAGGTTGGGAATCCGTGCAGCATAAGGACCGTGCGGCCGCGGCCGCGGCGCCGGTAGGCGATGCGGTGTCCCCGGCGGCTAATCAGAGTGTCGCACTGGTCGATCCACTCGCGTGCCCCGGGAATGGCACGGCCCCCGATACCGATCCCGTCGGTCATGGTTGCACCCCGAAGCACGCGCCGTACACAGCCTCTCGCAGCACCAGCAGCGTCCACTTCTCCCCGACAATGTCGAGCGCTCGCTTTACAGAGCAGCTTTCGGCTCGATAGCTTCCTCGGGCCGCAAGCATGGCAGCCAGCATAGTCGGGTCTGATTTTGCAACTCAGCAGCGGGCAATGCGACTAGCCTTGCTGGTCGAACACGAACACAACCTTGCCCTCGCGGCCGGTGTCGCCCTGGGTCAGGCCCACGGCGTCCTTCCAGTCTTCGAGCCGCACGGTGCGGGCGACGCGGGCGCTGAGCGTGCCGTCGCCGACCAGAGCCACCAGCTCGCGATAGACGCCGTGCACGACCGCGGTGTCTGTGCTGCGCAGCCAGTTGATCAGCCAGAATCCGGTCCAGTTCACATGGCGACCGATCAGCTCGAGGACGGGCACCGAGGCGCTCTGGCCCGACAAAGCCGCATAAGACACCACCGTGCCCGCGAAGCGCAGGTGGTGGGCGAGCTGCCGCGCCGCGCGGCCGCCGACGGAGTCGACGACGATGTCGAGTTCTGCACCGTTAAGTGACTGGGCCAGATGGGATTCGAGGTTGTCGTCGTCGATGACAACCCGGTCACCGCCCCAGCTGCGAACCTGTTCGGCGGCGGCCTCGCGCCGGACCACGCTCATGGTTTTCCAGCCGTACTGCCGCGCCAATTTGATCAGGTACTCCCCGACCGCGGAGTTGCCCGCCGTCTGGCCGATCCACCGGTTTTCCTTCGCCGGATCGCCGTAGTTACGCAGCATCAACAGAGCCGTTATCGGGTTGATCCCGACCATCGCGAGCTGGACGGTGTCGATATCGTCCGGCACGACGACGATGTCGTTCGTCGCGGCGATCAAGTGGGTCGCCCACGTGCCGTGGCGGTAGGTCGGCAGCAGTAGCACCCGCGCACCGACGAGTGACTCGTCCTCGTCGGGGCCGACGGCCAGGATCCGGCCGGCGCCTTCGGCTCCGACATCGGACGGAGGTTGCGGGGTGATGAAGTACTGGCCGCTGATGAAGAGGAAGTCCGACGCGTTGATGGTGGCGGCCTCGACCTCGACCAACACTTGGCCGGGCCCCGGTGCGGGCGCCTCGAAGTCGACCAGTTGCAGGACATCGGCGGGCTCGCCGATCGCGGTGATCTGGAGCTTACGCATGGTCGCCTTTCGAGATACGTTGGGATTAGTCCTGTTTGATGACGTGTAAGGCGCTCAACGGTCCGCCGAGTTGGATCAGCCGGCCGCCCTCACGCAGGCCGCCGAGTAACACGGGGGCGAACCCGAGCGCCTCGCCGAATGCGGCGAACTCGGCATTGACCGCGTCATTGTCGCCGGCGAAGAAGAGCACTTGGCGTCCATCGTGGTGTCGGGGGTCGGCCATGATGTACTCGGCAAACATGGCGTTGAACGCCTTGATGACCGTGGCGCCCGGTAGGTGCCTGGCCACCCATTCGCTGCCGGTCTCATCGCCGAGGTCGACCACGCCGGAGTAGGTAGGTTCGTATTGGGCGAACTGATTCGTAGCGTCGACGACGACACGCCCCGACCAGTCCGGTACCGCGGCGGACAACTTCGGAACCTTGACGAAGGGGATCGCGACGACCACTAGGTCGGCGTCAGCAGCCTGGGCCACGCTGCCCGCCGAAGCGCCCTCGCCCAGTTCGTCGACCAGATGGGTCAACGTGTCCGGACCGCGACTGTTGCTGAGCACAACCGGTATTCGCGCCGTCAGAGAGCGCGTGGCGACGGCACGTCCGACGGGTCCCGATCCGATGATTCCAATGCTGGCGAACACGTATGCCTCTCCTTGGCTCGATCGCAGATCCCACGCTAGTTCATTCTGTATCGTTTAGTCAATAACTAGGGCGCGCAAAGGCGTGTACACGGCTTATGCCTACGGGCGCGCTAACAGCGCGATCGCCTGGTCGGCGACGGCGACGATCGCGCGCGGCGGCATTCCCCCCTTGCGCAGCGCCTCAGCTCCCCGTAACAGCGCCAAAATCAGCAACGCCAATTCGTCGGCGTCGACGTCGGGGGCGATGTCCCCATCGCGCTGGCCCGCTCGGACCGCGTCGGCCAAGTCGCGCTGGTAGGCGTCGAGCCACTTGCGGACTCGGCGGGCGACCTCCTTGTCGGTCACGCCCATCTCCGCGGCGGTCTTGGCCATCAGGCAGCCTTTGCCCTTGGTGTCGGCAGTCAAAAGCTTGGTGATACAACGGATGTGATCGGCCAGCCGGTCGCGTCCTTTTCTCTCCGGATCGCGCAAATCGGTGAACACCTGGTTCGTCATTGCGGTCGCGTAGTCATCCAGCGCCCGCAGGAACAAGGTTCGCTTGTCGGTGAATGCCGCGTACAGGCTGCCACGACCCAGTCCGGTCACATCGGTCAAATCATCGAGTGAGGTGCCGTTGAACCCGTGCAGCCAGAACTGATCGCGGGCGGCCTGAACGACCTCGGCTTCGTCAAATTTTCGTGGTCGAGCCATGCTTGCAGGTTACCCGGTTATTGACTGTTCGGGCTAAAACTCTCTACGCTAGTTATGTACTAGCTGATACAGAATCGTAGAGGTGGGCCTTATGGGTTTGGGCGCGGTGTACACGGAGGCCGGCGATCCGGTCGACGTGGTCAAACTCGTCAATGTGGACGAACCCAGGGATCCGGGCCCGGGTCAAGTGGTTGTCCGTGTGACCCTGTTCCCCATTCACTGGGGTGATCTGCAAACCATCCAACTCGCTTCGCCGACCGGGCAGGTGGGCGCCGGCGTGGAGGCCACCGGCGTCGTGGAGAAAGTCGGGCCCGGCGTCCACCACGTGACCCCCGGTGCCCGGGTCAGTGTTTTCCCGCAACCGGGCGCGTGGGCCGAGCGCATCACCGCGGACGCGCAGTTCGTGGTGCCCGTTCCCGACTCGGTTTCCGACGAGGTCGCCGCCCAGATGCTCGTCAATCCCCTGACGGTGCTTATGTTGCGCCGCGAAGCCGAGAAGCACTTCGCCACCGGCTACGACGGCGTCGTCCTCAACAACGCTGCCGGCGGCGCGGTGGGCCGACTGCTCACCGCGGAACTCAGCGATCATCACATCGCCACGATCAGTCTGGTCCGAGGAGTCGAGACCGCGCAGCACCTGCGTGAGCGTTTTCCCCAAGTGCCCGTGGTGGTGACCGAAGATCCCGACTGGCTCGATGCGGTGCGCGATCTGATCGGCGGTCGCACCGTCGGGGCCGCGCTGGATCCCATCGGTGGTGCTCTGGGCGCGGACCTGCTCGGTTTGCTCTCCCCGGGCGGCACCCTGGTGCTGTATGGACGCATGGCCGATGAGCCCATCCCGCTGCATGCCACGGCGCTACTTGACCGCGGCCTGACGCTCCGGGGCGCGACGATCGGACGTTGGGTCGCCACCAGCTCGCCGGAGCAGCGTGTCTCCGACACCACGACCGCTTGCCTGATGGCCCAGGCGTTTTCAAGCCAACTCGACGTAGCGGCCATCTATCCCATCGCGGAGTTGTCCGACGCCATCCGTCATGCCACCAAACCGGGCAAGACCGGCACGGTGCTGGTACGTCCCTAAACTGGGTGCGAGCGCTCGGCGCTTGGTTGGTCATTCCAGCCCGCGGTGCGTATGAGGTCGAACCATGTCACCGGCGGTGCCGTCGGGTACATCAGCTGATGCACGTGGCCCGGGAAGGTTAGGGGAGGTCCTTTTGCCGGGTTGGCCTCCACCTGGTCCGCGATAACTTCGGCCAGCGTGTAGCCGAGGTCGTGGCGTGGCCACGATGCATGCACCCGATCGGCGAAACCCGTTGGGAGCGATCGTCTGTCAACGCCGATGACGTCCGCCGAGATGCCCAGTTGGGCGACGGCTTGTTCCGCGCCGAACCTGTGCGCCAGTCCGACGCTGGTGTGCAGCGCTATGGCCTGCCACACCGTGGTGACCCGCGCTTCGGATACCCCGTGGTCACGCAGGAAGCGCGCCGCGGCGTCGGCGCCGTCGACTTCAAACCGTTGATCGCCGTTGGCGTGCTCGGTGACCCCAAGGTCGTGCAGGATGCAGCTCAGGAATACCAGTTCGTCGTCATAGTCGATATCACGCCGCAGCCCCTTGGCTGCGGCGAGTTCGCGGCCGAACAGGTAACTGCGCACACTGTGATGCGCGACGAATGCCGGCGAGATGTCGAACACGAACTGCCTTGCCGCGTGCGCGATCTCGGAATCCGGGAGGTCAAGGCGACCGTCCGGCTGGCTGGGGTTGTTGGTCATGGTCGGCACGGTCGCATTTCAGATTAGATTAATAGCGTCGAGGAACGTGGTGCCCGCGCTTTGGTCGCCTGCGATCGTCACCAGTGTGCGCCAGGGTAGCCGGGCGGTCGACCAGGCGAGGAAATCGCCGGTGGTTGACGTGAGGGTGGCGGCAGCCTCGTCGGAGGAGTGCAGCGGATCGACGAAGATGGTGCCCGCTTGGGCCCTGATGACTACGTCACGGGCACCGGGGCCGGTGAGGTGCAGCGCCAGCGGCTCGGTGAGATGGCCGGCAAGGTTGGGCTGCATCTTCGCGATCCCACCCAGCAGCCAGGAAACCGAAGGGCCCAAACGCGTTTCGTCCAGCGGGGGGAGCTGGCGGTTGATCGGGCCCCGCGGGGCGAGAATGTCATAACGCAAGTGCGTGGTCATGTCGAAGGTGAACATGTCCGTGACGGCGTGCAGGGGATAGGTTCCCAGGTCGAGCATCGGAGTCTCGACGGACGCCATGGACGGTTCCTGCAACGGGGTGAAGAGCGTGATCGCTTGCTCGAGTTGCTTTTCGACGTTGTTCAGGGTGCGGGCGGTGTCCCAGCCGCGGCGCCCGGCGACCATCACCTCATTGAGGCGTTCGATTCCACTGTCCGGAAGAGCTTCACCGCCCACCGCGGACTGCAGCAATTCCAGTAGACATCCCACGTGACTGACCACGTCGTGCACCGACCAGCCCGTCGCTGCGCTGGGTGTCTGCCATTCGGCATCGTTGAGGCTTCGTGCGACTTCGATGAGGTCGCCTGCCGCCGCACGCATTCCAGAAATACCGGTTACGCTCATTGTAATGATTTCCTTATCTCGCGCAGTTACACGAACTTCTTTGCCGCGCAGGCGATATCGGAATCTGGGAAGTCCATCCGATCGTCCGGCTGACTTGACATACCCAACAGTGCCGCACAGGTGTCAGGGACACCAGTGGCCAGATCGCCAAAGTTCGTTAAGATCTAGCCATGATGATCGTGGGTGTGCTGGCGCTCGAGCAGGTCATGGGCTTCGAACTCATGATTCCCGGCCAGGTCTTCGGCATGGCCAACCTGGCTGCCGCGGAGGCTGGGGCGGCACACCCGGAATATGAGGTGCGGGTGTGTGGGCAACGCCCGTCAATCAGTACGACGGCCGACTGGGGTCTGGTAGAGATTCGCACTTCGTGCGGGATGGACGCGTTGATCGACGCGGACCTCGTAATCGTGCCGGGGACTCACCGGTTCCTGGAAGAGCCCGACCCACAAACAGTTTCGGCGCTGCGCGCCGCGGCCGACAACGGTGCCCGGGTCGCAGCCATGTGCGTTGGGGCCTTCACGCTGGCCGCTGCCGGGCTGCTGGACGGCAGGCGAGCCACCACGCATTGGCAGTGGGCCGGCGAGTTGGCGCGGCGGTATCCGAACATCGACGTCGACCCCGGTGTTCTGTTCATTGACGAAGGCCCCGTGCTCACGTCGGCCGGGGTGGCCTCAGGCCTGGATTTGTGTTTGCATCTGATCCGTCAACACGCCGGTCCGGATCTGGCGGGGCGCACCGCACGGCGAGTGGTGATACCCGCGTGGCGCGACGGTGGCCAGGCCCAGTACATCGAGCACACCGGGCCGGCCGCCGCCAACCATCCCTTGCAACCGACGATCGCCTGGATGGACGAGAACGCGGTCGCGGCGCTCGACCTGCGTGCCATCGCAGACCACGCGTCAGTGAGCGTTCGAACGCTCAACCGCCAGTTCCGCGAGCATTTCGGCACCACCCCGCTGGGATTGCTCACGACGATGCGCGTCAACCGCGCACGCCGGCTGCTGGAATCCACCGGGCTGACAGTTGACCGCGTCGCCGAGCAAGCCGGGTTCGGCTCCTATCCCTCGCTCCGGTACCACTTCCATCGCACGGTCGGAATCTCACCGCAGAAATACCGGCAGAGCTACGCCGCCGCGCACTGACGCTTGGCGGCACCGGGCTTGTGGCCCCGCGTCACAACTGCATTTCCTACGCGGTGACGTATAACTGTGCACATGGTCAACGTCGCCGCAGATGACGACCGCGCCGACCCACCCCCGTCGATGGCGCGGTCATCGTTGCTGCGCGACCCACCGGCCACCGAGCGTGGCCTTCGCACTCGCGCCGCGTTGGTTGCGGCGGCGCGGAAAGTGTTCGAACGCGACGGGTATCTGAACGCTCGGCTGATCGACATCACGCGGGCTGCGAAGTGCTCGGCGGGCACCTTCTATACCTACTTCTCCGGCAAGGAGGAAGTTTTCGCTGCGGTTCTCGAGGTCGCTCAGGAAGACATGTTGCACCCCGGGATGCCGCATGTCGCCGGCGATGACGATCCAGCCGCCGTCATCGAGGCCAGCAACCGCGCCTACCTGCAGGCGTACCAACGCAACAGCAAGCTGATGGGTCTGCTCGAGCAGGTTGCCAACATCGATCCCGAGTTTCGCGAGTTGCGCACGTCGCGATCGAATGCGTTCGTCCGGCGCAACGCGCGCAGCATTGCGAAGCTGCAGGCCAAGGGGCAGGCGGATCCGGATTTGGATCCGCTGCTCGCGTCACGCGCATTGTCCGCAATGATGAGCCGCATCGCGTTCGCGCACTTCGTCACCGGCGAGGACCGCGACGACACGCCGAGGGCGACCGAGGAGGACCTGGTACAGATCGCGACCCGGCTGTGGGTGAACGCCCTTCGGATTCATCAGTAACCGCCGCTCTACCGCACCGGCGTGGGATCGCAAACTTGAACTTGACGTCGGATTCAACTTTGGGGTATAAAAGTGGGGCGTGCCTTCGCGCCGAACCCCTAAAGGAGCCACATGTCCACCGTCGAGACCGCACGCGGTCCGGTCGATACCGCTCCGATGACGCGCACCGCAGTGCTGATCGACTTCGGGGGTGTGATCACCACCAGCGTGCTGCGGGCGTTCGAGCAGTTCGGCGAACTCCTCGGCGCTCCCCCGGGACTGGTACTGGGTTTGCTCAGCCACGACGCCGCGGCCCGGGAACTACTGGTCGACCACGAGTGCGGACGCATCGACGCCGACGCCTTCGATCGGGGTTTCGCCGACCGACTGTCCGCGCACGGTCTGGTGGTCCGGCCCGAGGGGCTGTCGGCACGGATGCAATCGGGGCTGCGTCGCGACGATGACACCGTGCGGCTTATCGAGGACTTGCGGGCGGCCCGAGTTCCGATTGCCTTGGTATCCAACGCGTTCGGTCGTGACTGCTATGCGGGCTTCGATCTCGACGCGCTCGCCGACGTGGTGGTGATCTCCTCAGAGGTCGGCATCCGCAAGCCGTCGCGAAAGATCTACGCCATCGCGTGCCAGCGGCTTGGCATCGACCCACACCAGGCGGTCATGGTCGATGATCTACAGCAAAACCTCGACGGGGCGGCCCGGCTCGGAATCGCCGGCGTGCTGCACACCGACGCCGCCGACACCCGCAAGCAGCTCGGCGAGCGCTTCGGCATAGGAGCCAAAGCTCGATGAAGGTCGCGGGCAGGGTCGCGGTCGTGACCGGCGGAGGCGGGGGTATCGGCGGCGCAGTCGCCGAGGAACTCGCCGCCCACGGCGCCCGGGTGGTGGTGGCAGACCTCAACGCCGCCGGGGCGCAGGCCGTCGCCGGCAAGATCAACGCCACATCACCGGGGTCGGCGGTCGCGGCCGGCGCGGACGTGTCCGACACCGCGGCCATCCGTGACCTAATCACGTTGGCGGAAAAGGAGTTCGGACCCGTCGACCTGTACTTTGCCAACGCCGGGATCGTCGGGGTGCCCGGCCTGGAGGCCAGCGAGGCTGATTGGGAGCGATCGATCGACGTGAACCTGCGGGCGCACATCCGCGCCGCGCAACTGCTCATCCCCGGCTGGGTTGAGCGTGGCGAGGGCTACTTCGTCAGCACCGCATCGGCGGCCGGCCTGCTCACCCAGATCGGGTCGGCCACCTACTCCGTCACCAAGCACGCCGCCGTCGGGTTCGCCGAATGGCTTGCGATCAGCTACGGCGACCAAGGGGTACGGGTCAGCTGCCTGTGCCCGATGGGCGTGAATACCGAGCTGCTCTACGCCGGGGAGAAGACCGGTGATCCGCGCGGCGTCGCCGCCACCCGCGCCGTCACCTCGGCGGGCGAGGTGCTCGAACCCGCCCAGATCGCCCGCGACGTCCTCGCCGCGGTCGACGAGGAACGCTTCCTGATCCTGCCGCACGCCGCCGTGGCCGACATGTTCCGCCAGAAGGCGACGGATTACGAGCGCTGGATCCGCGGCATGCGTCGCTACCAGGCGTCGCTGCTGGACGGCATCGAATAACCCCTCCCAGTTAGGAATTCCCATGTCCCTGTTTGACATTTCCGAACGCGCTCAGCAGCTGCAGAAGGAGCTGCTCGACTTCGTCGAGTCGTATGTGTACCCGGCTGAGGGGATATACGAAGACCAGATGCGTGAATCCGGCGACCCACACTTCCAGCCGCCGATCATCGAGGAGCTCAAGGTTGAGGCCCGAAAACGCGGCCTGTGGAACCTTTTTCACCCGCACCCGGGCACCGGCGCCGGTCTGACAAACCTCGAGTACGCGCCGCTGGCGGAGATCATGGGTCGCAGCTTCATCGCCCCCGAGGCCTGCAACTGCAGCGCTCCCGACACCGGCAACATGGAGGTGCTGGAACTGTTCGGCACCGACGAGCACCGCGAGAAGTACCTCAAGCCGCTGCTGGACGGCACCATCCGATCGGCGTTCGCGATGACCGAGCCGCGGGTGGCCAGCTCGGACGCCACCAACATCGAACTGTCCATGGTCCGCGACGGCGCCGACTACGTGCTCAATGGCCGAAAGTGGTTCGCCTCCAACGCCATGCACAAAAACTGCAAGGTCTTGATCGTGATGGGTAAGACCGATCCGGCCGCCCCGCCGCACCGGCAGCAGTCGATGATGGTCGTCCCGATCGACGCGCCCGGCGTCACCGTGCTGCGCAGCCTGCCGGTGTTCGGCTACCTGGACCGCGAGGGCCACGCCGAAATCGAGTTCACCGACGTGCGGGTGCCCGCCAAGGACGTGCTCAAGGGTGAGGGTGAGGGCTTCGCGATCAGCCAGGCCCGGCTCGGTCCCGGCCGGATCCACCACTGCATGCGGGCCATCGGCATGGCCGAGCGCGCGCTGGAGCTGATGTGCAAACGGGCCCAGTCCCGGGTCACCTTCGGCAAGCCGATCGCCGACAACGCCAACATCCAGGACTGGATTGCCGAGGCGCGCATCGAGATCGAGATGATCCGGCTGCTCACCCTCAAGGCCGCGCACATGATGGACACGGTCGGCAACAAGGAAGCGCAGACCGAGATCGCGGCCATCAAGGTCGCGGCCCCCAACATCGCGCTGAAGATCGTCGACCGCGCGATCCAGGTGCACGGCGGCGCCGGCGTCACCGACGACTTCCCACTCGCCATGGCCTACGCCCACCTGCGCACGCTGCGGTTGGCCGACGGGCCGGACGAGGTGCACAAGCGCACCATCGCGCGCCGCGAGCTGCGCCAGTATCGCGACCTGCGGCCGGAGGCCCTGTGATGACGTCCACGGACCTGCACGGCAAGACCGCGATCGTCACCGGCGCGTCGCGCGGAATCGGCTTGGCCGTGGCCCAGGCACTGGCCACCGCAGGCGCCAACGTCGTCCTCACCTCACGCAAGCAAGATGCCGCAGACGAGGCCGCCGCCCAGATCGACGGGAACGCCGTCGGAGTCGCCGCGCATGCCGTCGACGAAGACCAGGCCCGCCGCTGCGTCGACCTGACCCTCCAGACGTTCGGCAGCGTAGACATATTGGTCAACAACGCCGGCACTAACCCGGCATTCGGCCCGATGATCAAGCAGGACCACGGTCGGTTCGCGAAGACGTTCGACGTGAACCTGTGGGCCCCACTGCTGTGGACCGGCCTGGCCACCGAGGCGTGGATGGGCGAACACGGCGGTTCGGTGATCAACACCGCCTCCATCGGCGGGCTGGGCCACGAGGCGGGCCTCGGCGTGTACAACACCACGAAGGCTGCGCTGATTTACTTGACCAAGCAACTGGCGCTTGAGCTTTCGCCGAAGATACGGGTCAATGCGGTCGCGCCGGGCGTGGTACGCACCCGGCTGGCCGAGGCGCTGTGGAAGAACTACGAGACACATATCGCGGCGTCCACCGCGTTGAACCGGATCGGTGATCCCGGCGACGTTGCCACTGCCATAGTGTTCCTCGCCTCCGACGCCGCGGCGTGGATCACCGGCGAGACGATGGTCATCGACGGGGGCCAACGGCTCGGCGACGCCCGCCCGTTTCAGCACGGGGCAACGCTCAATGCCTGAGCCGTCGGTCGTCGGGATCGACCCGGAAGCGGTGACACGCTGGTTTGACCAACTGGGAGTCGGGTTCACCGGACCATTGCGATTCGACCGGATCGGCTTGGGCCAGTCCAACCTGACCTACCTGGTGCGCGACGCGAACGATCAGCGCTGGGTGCTGCGCCGGCCACCGCTCGGTCAACTGCTGGCCTCGGCGCACGACGTTGAACGCGAGGCGCGGATCATGGCCGCGCTCGCGGCTACCGATGTACCTGCACCCCAGATCCTGGGAGTGACACAGGATCCTGGGATCACCGACGTGCCACTGGTGCTGATGGAGCTCATCGACGGTCAGGTCGTCGACACCATGGCTATTGCCGAATCGCTTGCCCCGCAACGGCGCCGGCAGATCGGGGTGTCCTTGCCGACGACGCTGGCCAAGATTCACGCGGTGGACATCGACGCCGTGGGCCTGTCCGACCTGGCCAGCCACAAGCCGTATGCGCATCGTCAGCTCAAGCGGTGGTCCGGCCAGTGGGAGCGGTCGAAGACCCGCGAACTGCCTGAGCTCGACGACCTGACCCGGCGCCTTGTCGCCGCCGCCCCCGAGCAACATGAGCTGTCGTTGGTGCACGGCGACTTCCATTTGCGCAACGTCATCGTGTCCCCCGACAGCGGCGCGGTGATCGGCGTCCTGGACTGGGAGTTGTCGACGCTCGGGGATCCCTTGGCGGACATGGGCACATTGCTCACGTACTGGCCCGAACCCGGCGAGGAATTCAGCGACTTCCCGGCGTCGACGCTGGATGGCTTCCCGGACCGGGCCGAGCTCGCGCGCATCTACCTGGAGCAGACCGGCCGGGATCCGCAGGCGCTGAAATACTGGCACGTGCTGGGACTGTGGAAGCTCGCCATCATCGCCGAGGGTGTGATACGCCGCGTGATGGACACGCGGGAGAACAGAGCGGCTGCCGGGACGCCGGTAGCGGAGTGGGTCGACGCGTTGGTCGGCGCGGCGCACAAGATCGCCGACGCCGAAGGAATTTAGTCTTTCGGGTCAAGCGATTCCGCTTGCGCGGCTGTCTTGCGTCCAGTCCGGTTGGACCGGAAAGTGAATGGCAAGCCACGAGGGAGGGACGAATCTGCGCCACGGATCAATGGGAGCGGCGAGGCGGTCCAGGATCGCGTACCCGGCGGCCGGATGAAAACCCAACCCACAGTGACTGCTGTAGACCTCGATGTTCTCGCGCAGCGGCCCCAAGGGGTGCAGGCAGGTGTGCCATCGCACGACTGCCGTCGGTCTTGCTGAAGATGGATGTCGCCGGCATCGATAGGGCGCCGGGCGGCCTCCATCTGTGTCTGGAGTATTCAGGCAAGTGAGCCGCGGCGTACTCGTCGTAGAACAGCGATCCCCTCGATTGGCCGGGGTCAGTGCTATAGAGCGGGCTGCCGAGCGTAATCAGTCGGTCGATCGCTCCCGGGTGGCGAGAGACCAGGTCGTATCCGAGCATGCCGCCCAGGCTCCATCCGATGAGGCTGGCGGGTTCGCCGTGGCGATCGTTGATCTCAGCCAGCACGGCGTCCATGCCGCTGATGATCCGTCGGGTGGGACCGATGTTCGTCCCCAACCTCCACCCGTAGGCCGCGTATCCGGCGCGGTTGAGCAGTCGGCGTAATGGGCGGGTGGAGCGATCGTCGGCGAGCAGCCCGGGCAGCACCAAAACCGGCCGACCCTGACCCGCCCGGCGCGCCGACAGCAGCCGGGCGATGGCGGCAAAGCTGGCGTACTCCGCCAGCGCCCGCGGCCCCTCAAGTAGCGCCAACACCGCAGGCGGTGGGCCGGCGCCAGCTGAGTCGGCCGATGTTACCTGCGTCACACCGACGTTTCTAATTGAAGTTGGCGTCAACGTCAATTCCCGAAACCGTCAGCACACCGTCGGATCGGTCGCGGAAACCCGTTGCATCGGACCGCGCCGAGGATCGGCGGGCTGCGGGGGTTCGGCCCATTCGGCGCCGCTGGCGGCGAACAGCCGCTCGATCTCGTCGACATGCATATCGGCGAGATCCCATACGTCGGGCACCAGTTCACGATCGACGATGAAGCCGAAGTCGAGCCGGTCGAGATAACTGACCACGGTGATGTTGAGGCCCTGCCCGTCGCCGACGATCGATACCGGGAACTGGTGCAGCAGTCGTGCGCCGGCGAAGTACAACGGCTCGCGTGGCCCGGGCACGTTGGAGATGACCAAGTTGAACGGCTGTGCTACCCGGTCAGCGAGCCGCACCCGGGACGCCAGCCGCACGGCGGAGGTGGCCAGCACCGGGATGGAGTATCGGGTGGCGTCCAGGAGTTCGTTGGCCGGCACCAGCTCGAACGTGCGTTTCGCGTCGAGCATGGCCTCCCGGCAGCGCGCGACGCGTTCGAGCGGATCAGCGCAGTCGGTCGGCAGATCGGCGACGATGGCCGACACCCGGTTGGTCCACGGGTCCTCTTCCTCACCGGTGCGAATCGACACCGGCACCATCGCCCGCAACGGCCGGTCGGGCAGTGCATCGTGAGCCAGCAGGTATTGACGCAGCCCGCCGGCGCAAATCGCCATCACGATGTCGTTGACCGTGGCTCCGGTGGTCTCCTTGAGCCGCTTGACGTTGTTGAGCGATGTGGTGCGCATGGCGAAGCGGCGGTGAGCGGTGATGGTCTTGTTCCACGGTGTCGGTGGCGCCGCGGTGGTCGGGAGTGCGAGCCGGGGCCCATTCTCCGTTCCCCGTCGGGCGACGGCCTTGATGCCGGCCCCGGCCTTGGCGGCCGCGCTGCTGACGCCGTCGATGCCCGCCGCGTCGGCGAGCCGACGCATTATGCGGACACCGAGGCGCATAGCCGTGAACGGATGGGTGGCGAGGTTGCCCACCGCCCGGCGCAGCAGATCGACGTCGCCCGGCAGCGATTCGGGTTCCCATGACGGGCCGTCGCCAGGGGGCGGCGCGTCGGACTCGGTGTCGGTGACCATCTCGAGCATCAGCTGTCCGGAGGCGCCGTCGATAGTGGCGTGGTGGTATTTGGTCAGCAGCGCCCATCGATCGTTGTGCAGGCCGTCGATCACGTAGACCTCCCACAGCGGCCGTGAGCGGTCCATGGGCCGAGCGACGATCCGGCTCACCTGCTCGGCCAGCTGGTCAACCATGCCGGGTCGGGCCAGATGGATTTCGCGGATGTGGAAGTCCAGGTCGAAGTTGGGATCGGCCACCCAGTACGGATGGTCGAGCCCGAACGGCACCTGGACCAATCGGCGCCGCATCGGCTCGACCTCGCCAACCAGCGAGGCGAACTTGGCGTACACCGCCGCGTATGGGTCATATTCGGGGCTGGGCCGTTCGAAGATCATCAGGCCTGTCACATGCCCGAACGTCGTCGGCGTCTCCATGTAGAGGAAGGTCGCGTCGAGGCCGCTGAGTTGCTTCACGAGTGACTCCTTGGGTAGGTCGCGCGCGTGCCTCCTTGAGTATCGTCGTCCGCATCGCGAACGCCGACGTCCGCCGTCATCGCTGCTTAGCCGGCCTGCGGGTTTTCGAGCACGACGGCCACGGCCTGTCCGGAGCCGATGCATACCCCGACGGCGCCGTAGCGGGCGTTGCGTTCGCGCAATTCGGTCGCCAGCGTGAGCACGTAGCGGGTACCGGTCGCGCCGAACGGATGGCCGATGGCCACCGCACCGCCGTTGGGCGTGAGCTTGTCGTCGGGAATTGTGAAACCGCCGAGCTGATTTGGAAGTTCTCGAAGCACGCCGAGCGCCTGCGCGCTGAACGCCTCGTGTACTTCCCACACGTCGATCTGCTCCGGGCTCAAGCCGGCCCGCTTGATCGCCAGGGGCAGCGCCCATGCCGGCGCCAGTCCCATGATCAATGGATCCAGCGCGTACACCGCCGACGACACCACCCGCGCCAGCGGCTGGACACCCAACTCGGCGGCGCGCTCCCCCGACGCGAGCACGATCGCGCTGGCCCCGTCACTGAGCGGTGTGGAGTTGGCTGCCGTCATTTGCGTGGTGCCGGGTTGAACCGGCAGGGCAGCCAGTTGCTCGGCGGTGGTGTCGTCGCGAATGAACTCGTCGTGTTCGGCGACACGCGCCGGTGTCTTCTTCGTCGCCGGAATCTGCACCGGCATGATCTCTTTGGCCAGCCGTCCCGAGTCGCGCGCGGCCTTGGCGTGCTCGCTGTGAGCGCAACGCGAACGCGTCGATTTCCTCACGGGTCAGCCCGTAGCGGTCGGCGACGTTTTGGGCGGTCTCGATCATGCTGATGTAGGCGTTGCGGGCCAACAGCTTTGGATTCGGTGGGCCGCCGGCACCGGCCCACATGGTGTCGAGCAGCAGCACCGGCCCGCGGGGTGCGAACGCGGCGTCGCCCTTCATGTAGGCCCAGCCCGAGCGCGACATCGATTCGACACCGCAGGCGAGGCCCACGCCGAGATCGCCCGCCTTGATCGCGTGGGCGAGATTCACCGTGGCGCTCAACGAGGAGGCGCAGAACCGGTTGATCGTGGCGCCGGCGACGCTGTCGGGAAATCCCGCGCCGAGCGCGGCCCACCGCGCGATGTCTCCCATGCCCTCATGGGCGGGGTTGACGCAGCCGGCAACGATGTCCTCGATCTGGTCGAGGCCGACGCCGACGCGTTCGCAGGCGCCCTTCATCGTCATGCCGAGCAGGTCGTCGAGCCGGATGTGCGACAGCGAACCGCCATAGCGGGTAAACGGGGTGCGGACACCACCGAGCACGAATGCCTCTGTCATCGTTGACTCCTGACGTTGAAGGATTGGTGCTGATTTACTGCCCTGCCTGCAGACTTGCTGATCTCACGGACGATCTCGATGGCCCGGGCCAATGTGGCGAGCCGCGCGTCGAGTGTGTCTCCCGCGGGGTAGAGCCGCACGGTCGTGACGCCGGCGTCGCGCCAGACCCGCAATCGTTGCCGCACCATGGGTTCGGTGCCGATCAGCGTTGTGGCCAACACCATCTCGTCGGTCACCAAGCCGGCGGCGCCGTCACGGTCACCGGCCTGCCAGCGCCCGCGGACCTCCTCGGCGATGTCGGCCCAGCCCTGGCGGCTATAGGCCTGGTTGTAGAAGTTGGTCGACGCCGACCCCATTCCGCCCAGGCTGAAGGCGAGCTCCTTCTTGCGGTCGGCGACCATATCCCGCAGCGCCTCCTCGTCGGGCGCAAAGGCCACTTCGGCGCCCTGACAGATGTCGAGGTCGGCGCGGCCGCGGCCGCTGTTCGCCAAACCTTCGTCGAGGTAATCGAAGTAGGCGCTGCCGGCGCCCTCGGGCACGAAGCTGGTACCGAGCCAGCCGTCGGCGATCTCGCCGGTGAGTCGCAGCATGGCCGGGGAGAGCGTCGCGAGGTAGATCGGGATCGGGTGCTCGGCGCGCATCGACAGCCGCATCGGCACCGCGTCCCCGCCGGGAAGGGGAATCTGAAACTCACGGCCGGAGTGGGAGATCTTGCCCCCGTCGCATACCGGCGCACGATCTCGACGGTTTCCCGCAGTCGCGCGAGGGGTCGCGCGAACGACACCCCATGCAGGCCCTCGATGACCTGGGGACCCGACGCGCCCAGTCCGAGGAGGAACCGTCCCCCCGACAGGTTCGACAGCGTGATCGCCGCTTGCGCCACGGCGACCGGCGTTCGGGTCCCGACCTGAATAACCCCGGACCCCAAGAGCATTCGATCGGTGCACGCCGCGTAGTAGCCAAGCGCCGACGGCGCGTCGGAGCCCCATGCCTCGGCTACCCAACAGATATCGAGCCCCAGCTTTTCGGCTTCGACGACGAAATCCCGTCCGTCGCGCCAACGCTGCAATCCCGAGGCCTCGATCGTGGTGGCGGTGCGCATCAGATTTCGGCCAGCTTCTTGATCTGCTGCAAGGTGAATCCCATGTTCTGTTCGAACTCGCGCATCCGGACGAACACGATCTTCTGCTCTTTGTCCGGCATGCGGTCGATCGCGAACGACAGCCCGGAGCGCGCGGGACCCATCTGCATCCACTGCGACAACTCGGTTCCACCGTCCTTGGGCTCGAGCCGGAAACGCCAGATCGCCGTCGGGTTCTTCGGGTCCTCGACGGCCCAGGCGAACAACCGCTCGGGCTCGTACTCCACCACGTGCGATGTCGTCGACCACTCCCCCAACGCCTCGTGCTTACTGCGCCCGACGAACCTGGCCCCGACGGCCGGCCCGGTGGCGCCGTCGAGCCACTCGATCGACTGCAGTTCCGGGCTCATGGTCGTCATCAGCTGAACGTCCGACACCAGCTCCCACACCCGCTGCGGCGACGCATCGATCCACGTCTGCACCGCTACGGTCGGTTTATCCGCGTACCGCGCGCCCGTCCACTCCATCGGTCCGGTACCTCCGTTTAATTCAGTTCGCCGCGTTCGCGCAGCGCATTGGTCAATTGCACCCGTGACTGCACCCCGAGCTTTGTGTATGCCGAACGCAGGTGGGTACCAACGGTATTCACCGATATTCCCAACGTTTTCGCGGCCGACTTGTCGGTGTGGCCGTCGGCAATCAGATACGCTACGCGTCGTTCGGCCTCGGTGAGTGAGCGAGGCTCCGACCCGCTGTGATCGCCGACCCACTTCGCGCGCCGCGCACCCGCTTGCCGCATCACGCGCTGAACCGCGGCCCGGCGCGCAAAGGCACCCATGTGGTCGTAGTCGTCCCAGGCGGCGTCGAGCTGGTGCAGAGCGGCCTCGTGTTGGCCGGCGTCCAGCAGCATGGTGCCGTAGCCTTCCGCTCCGATGGCCCGCAAAACGCGACGCGGGCTGTGCTGCAAGACTCGCACCGACTCGGCCACCATGTCCAAGTCGTGGTTGCACACCCCCCGCATGTTCAATGCCAACCCGGTCAAGGTGGCGACGTCCGGATTTCGCTCCGCGGCTTCTTCGGCAATTCCAACGGCGCGCTCGATGAAATCCGTTGCACCGCAAGCCATCCCAACTTCAAGAAAGATCGCCATCCAGCAGGGCCACCACGCCCAGTAACTGCGTGACTGGTGCGGCGCCGCGAGCAACCGTGACAAGATTTCGCGGCTACCGTCGGGGTCGCCACGCAGCGCGGTCAGCCACCCCTGGGTGAACGTCACCCCGGGGTGCTCGTCCGGCTGACCGTCCGCGATGTCGATGGCCAGCCCGAGCCGTTGCTCGGCCAGCGCCGCCTGGCCGCGCAACAACGCCACGAAAGCGCGGATCAGGGCGCCCTCCACGACGTGCATCGTGTTGCCGATCATCTGCCCCAGTTCGACGACGGCCTCGGCGACGTGATCGGCCTGGCCAAGGTTGCCGAGGTTGTAGTGCTGTTTGGCCTGGGTGAACAGCAGATTGGGCAGCAGTGACTCCGCCTTGGCGTGGCTGTCCTCGCATGCGGCGTCGAGGAGCATTTGGGCGTCGTCGTAGCGATCGAGAAGTTGCAGCTGCATGATCTCCTCGGCGAGGTAGGAATCCGCCGTCACCGAGCGCAGCTCCCGGAAATGCTTCAGCGCCAGCTGATGTCGCCGCTGCGCGTGGGCGGCCTCGCCGGCGGCCTGTAGCGCCAAGGCGAGCGCATGGTTGTCGCGGGTCGCCCTGGCTTGCGCCAGCGCGGCGTCGGCCAGTTCGGCGGCGGCGTCGGCGCCCGCGGTACGGGTCGCCGCCAGCGCCCGAGCCGCCTGAGAGCGGGCAGCGAGATCGCACCGCCCGGTGGTCGAGGCGAGACCGCGCTCGGCGCGATCGATCAGGTCCGGGAAGCGTCCGCTGAGCCACAACGCCTTCACCAGGTGGATTTGGACCCGACTGCTGGCGTCGACATCGTCGATGGTGGCCAACAGCCGGTCGGCCACCGCGATGGTGTCGTTGGCGCGTTGTACGCGCGACAGCACCGACACCACTCGTTCACCCAGCTCCAGCCACTGCGGCTGACCCGGACGCAACGTCCGGAAGGCTTGCAGCGCAAACTCCGCGGCGTCGACCGCGCTGGTGGTGACCAGCGCTTCCGCGCCGGCGACCATGATCCGGGCGTTGGGCTCGTCGCCGACGGCGGCGGCAGCGCGGGCGTGCACGGCGGCAAGCACCGGATCCGCCGCGGATTCGGCAAAGTGCCGCGCCAATCGCGCGTGCAGCCGGTGCCGTTTCTCGTCGGGGATAAGCTCGCAGACCGCCTGTCTGACGAGGTCATGTCCGAAGTTCAGCTCGGCGCCGGTTGACAGCACCAGGCCCGACGACGTCACCGAGGTGACCGCGTCGTCATCCCCGGCGCCCCAAGTCGTCTCGTACAGGCCGGACAGTTCGGTGAGCGACACCGCGCGGCCGGCGGCGGCGAGGAGTTCGACGATATCCCGCGCGGTGCTCGACAGCCCGGCCAGCCGCTGGTGTATGGCGGTACGAAACTCGGCCGGGATCTCTTCGTCACGGCCCGTCTCGGCGCACCGCGCCACGCCGTCGATGATGTGGGTCGCCAACAGCGGATTACCCCCGGCGGCGTCGAGTAGCTCGTCAACGCGGCTGTTCAGGCTGTTCCCGAGGCGGTCTCGCGCGATCTCGGCGATCATCGCGCGCGGCAACGGTTCTAGCCGGATGTGCTCGACCCCAACCGTATCCGCGGCGCTGACGGTGAGGCCGGCCTCGGCGGAGCGACTGGCCAGCACCCATACCACCGACCTACCGGCCAGTCGAGAGATTAACGACCGGAACGCATATCGGCTGAGCCGATCCGCCCAGTGCACATCATCGAGGGCTACCAGGATGCGCTCGCCGGCCGCCAGCCGCTCGAGGTGTTCGGCGGCGCGGTCGACGAGCACCAGCGGCTCACCGGTGAGCCCGGTGATCTCCCGGAACTCGGTCGCGGTCAACAGCGGATCCCGTCCAGTGCGTAGTAGCCCGAGGATCGGCGCACCCGGGCAGGCTTGCTCGACTTCGTCGCACTTGCTTCGGGCGACTCGGATGCGCGTGTGGGTTGCTTGACGGCAGATCTCCGACAGCAGCGCGGTCTTTCCGATCCCGGGATCACCGGTGATCAGCACTACCCCGCTCGCCCCGTGCACACGGGTGCGGCGGATGACACCGAGTGCCGTCGCCAAAACCTGGTCGCGACCCCGCAGCGGGCCATAGGGCCTCATGGACGGTTGCCGCGATGCATGATCAGGCCGCGGCCGACGACCGGCTCGGTGTCCCGGGCATCGATGTCCTCGCCGCAGTGCGAACAGACCACCCGGCCGCGGACGCGGTGGCCACAGGGCTTGTGCAGCAGGTCAACTGGCGGGGCCGGGAGACCGGTCCACTCGTTACCCCACTGCATCAGGGCGACGTAGACGGGAAACAGCGCGCGGCCCTTGGCGGTCAGCCGATACTCGTTGAGGTCGCGCGTGGTGTGCTCGGCGTAGGGTCGACGCTCCAGGATGCCGTGGGCGACGAGCCCGTTGAGGCGGTCCGTGAGCACGTTGCGGGCCAAACCGATCCCCCGCTGATAGTCCTCGAACCGTCGGGCCCCGTTGAACGCTTGGCGCAGGATCACCCAGACCCAGCGTTCACCGACGATGGCCGCCGAACGGGCGATCGCGCAGTTCTCGTCAAGCAGGTCGGCATGCTTCACATCAAAGAGGATAACGCCGGTCGTAGTTGCTTTTCAAAACCTAAATCACGAGACGGTGAGGCCGCCGTCAACCACCAGCGTGGTGCCGGTGACGTACGCCGCGGCCGGGCTCGCAAGGAACACCAGCGCCGCGGCGAGCTCCCGCGGATCTCCCGTCCGCCCGGCGGGCAGGCGCGGCAGTTGGCTGTCGATGTAACCCTCGGGGAACTCATCGCTCATTTCCGATGGGAAGAACCCCGGGAGCAAGGCGTTGACGCGAATGCCCTTGCGGCCGGTCCACTGCACGGCCAGGTCGCGGGTCAGGCCCGTCACACCCGCCTTGCTGGCCGAGTAGGCCGCCTGGGGCAGCCCGCCGCTGGTCAGCGCGATCACGCTGGCGAGGTTGACGATCGCGCTGCCCGGTTTCATGACGCGGCCACACGCCTGGGCCATCCAATACGAGCCGTTGAGATTGATATCGATCACCTCGCGGAACTGCTCGGGCGTCTCGCGCGTCGCCGGCACGGCGGTGCCCTTGCCCGCGTTGTTGACGAGCACGTCGACGTGGCCGAACTCCGACATCGCCGCGTCGACGACGGCCTGTGCGTCCTCGGGGCGTGCGACGTCCGCGGTCACCGTAAGGGCGCGCCGGCCCCGCTCCTCGACCAGGGCGCGGGTCTGCTTGAGGCGATCGGCGCGCCGCGCGGCCAGCACCAGGTCGGCGCCCGCCTCGGCAAGCGCCTCGGCGAACGCGACACCCAGCCCGGACGACGCCCCGGTGACGATTGCCACCTTGCCGTCGAGCCGGAAGCGGTCGAGGACCGTCTTCCCAGTCATTTCGGTCATCTCATCCCTTTCATCGGGACCGTCGTCGTCTGCAGGATATTAGTTGCAAACTACTACTAGCGGAGTACCGTGTGAAGCCGTCGGATCAAAGGGAGCACCCGGATGGCGCAGCCGTCGGAATCTGAGCTGAGTTACGAACCCGAGCTGACAGGGCTGCTTATCGTCGACCCCTACAACGACTTCCTGTCGGAGGGGGGCAAGCTCTACGAGCTCAGCCGCTCGACACTCGAGGCGAACGATGTTGTCGAGCACATGCGGCGGGTCCTCGCCGCGGCTCGGGCGGCCGGTGTGCAGGTCTTCATCACCCCGCACCATCGTTGGCGCGAAAGCGATCCATACAGTCATTGGAAGACGATGCCGCCCGTCCAGGCCTCGGCCGCGGCGGGACGTGTTTTCGCTGACGGAACGTGGGGCGGATGTTTTCATCCCGATTTCGAGCCGCATCCCGGTGAGGTCGTCGCGCAGGAGCATTGGCTGTCGAGTGGATTCGCCAACACCGACCTCGACCTCCAGCTCAAGAAGCACGGCCTCCGCGCTGTGATTGTGATCGGCATGCGCGCTAACACCTGCATCGAGTCGACCGTTCGCTTCGCGGCCGAGCTCGGCTACCAGGTCACGCTGGTGAAGGACGCCATCGGCAGCTTTGGGCACGCCGAAATGGACGCCTCGCTGCAGTTCAATATCCCGGCTTACGCGAGCGCCGTCGTCTCGACCGACGAGATCGTCGCGAAGCTTTCCGCCTGACAGCTGCTCACCCATTGGGAAGTAATTGACCCGAGGACGGTGAGCTTGGCGACTCGATCACCAAACATCGCCGCCCACTGCTGAGCCTCGACCTCGGCCTCGGCTTCCGAACACGACTGCCAGTGGTTGTCCGTCGCGCACTCAATGAACAGGTGAAGGGATCGGCATCAGGAAGCGAAGTCGATCAGATACTTGACGAGGTCTCGATCGAGTAGGCCGGGGACTTTTGAGCCTCTGAGTTCCGGGAACTGACTGAAGAAAGCCGTAGGTTCATCGAGATCGATGCGAACCTGTTCGCCCTCATTCTGCGAAATGCAGACACGCACTGGCGCTCCCAGTCCGGCGGTCGCCCCGTACCGGAATAGCCCGTTGACGATGACGGCATTGCCGATCAAATAGAATCTGCAATCGATCGGAATACCGGCCAGCCTCTGCGTTGATCCTTGGTCGAGTTTGAAGAAGATCGAAAACTCGTGGTCTCCGGAGAGTTCTTCGAAGTACGCGCGGATGCCAGCTTGGTCACCCGCCGCGGTCATGTCAGCCAACCTTTCCAGATCAACCATCTTGAAGAGGCTTTCCAGTGCGTCCGTGACTTCGGCAAACGACTTTTTGGAGCGGATCGTGATGAGCTTGCACGCAAATTCGGTCTCCGCCACGTGCGGTTCCAACTTGGCTCCCTTCATCAGGTCTAGTGGCATCAGCGTCGGCCTCAGCAGCCGCGTCCAGTACGAGCTAATGCGGATTGGCCCTCGTGGTTGTCCTTCCCGACGAGGTGGCTGCGCACAGCCGGACGCCGACAGGCTTTATTCGTGTGGCACTTAGCCTGTCGTGCTGCCTGTCGGCGATCAATCATGCGTTTAGGTGAGCACTTCGGCGCTGATGGCGGCGCATGACAGTCACATTCCACGGCAGCATCAAGAGCCACGCGCGAACAGATCTCCTCCCGGGGCGGCCCACTACCAGCGGGCCGCAGAACCCCTACTCGCCGCGATCGACATGACCGACATCACGCTAAGCTGAGCCAACCAGAGCCCGGTCACCCGAACGGGTGACGGATCGCCGCCTCGCGACCTGACATCTTCGATGTCAAGCAACCCGTCACTCCGCGACCAACGCCGAAACGGACAAGAGCAATTCGGATGCCAACTCGCGACCTAACCCCGGATGACGGCATGACCGAATCGCGCCGGCCGGCGCTGAGCGAGGCACTGATGGTCCGCCTGCGCGCATACGGGTCGCTCGAGACCATCGCCGCGGGCGACCTGCTCTATCAGCCGGGCGACGACCGCTACGATCTCATCGTCATCGAATCGGGTCGAGTGGACTTGCTCTGCGACTCCATCTCCGATCAAGCACCCGTTCGGATCGCCGAGATGGGACCCGGCGATTTCCTGGGTGAACTGAGCCTGTTCACCGGAGAGCGCATGTTCATCACGGCGTGCGCTCGAGAGCCCGGCACGATCTATCGCATTGGGCCGCAGTCGTTTCGGCAGCTCATGGCGCAGGATGCCGAGCTCTCCGACATCATCCTGACCGCATCGTATAGCCGACGCGGGCTGCTGAAGACCGCGCTTGCCGACACCGTCGAGATTATCGACCATCGCAATTCGGCACCGGCCTTGACGCTGCAGGTCTACGCCGAACGGATGGAGCTGCCACACACATGGACCGACGCGGATTCCCCGCGCGGCACGGCAATGCTCACGAGCCTGGACCTGCAACCGGGAGACCTGCCGGCGGTGCTGTTGCCGGACGGGGTCCTGCTCAACGCCAACCCGACACAGCTGGCCCAGCGCATAGGGCTGGCCAGGTCGGATCCCGCGACCGAGCTAGCCGATCTCGTCGTAATCGGTGGGGGGCCAGCCGGTTTGGCGGCGACGGTCTATGCGGCATCGGAGGGCCTGCGCACCATCATGCTCGACTCCGTCGCGCCCGGCGGACAAGCCGGCGCCAGCTCACGCATCGAAAACTATCCGGGGTTTCCCCGCGGGCTCAGCGGCGCCGAACTCATTAGCCGGACGGCGGTCCAAGCCCTGAAATTCGGTGCGCAGCTGTACGCGCCCTACCGGGTGATGGAACTCGAAGCGCCGCCCAACCGCCCAATCCAACTGACCCTCGACGACAACTCGCACATCACCGCGCGCGCCGTCATCGTCGCCACCGGCGCCCGCTACAAGACATTGCCGCTCCCCCGCTGGGCCGAGTTCGAAGGCCGCGGGATCTACTACGCCGCCACAGAATTGGAAGCACGCCGATGCGCAGAGTCCCCAGTCGTGGTCGTCGGCGGGGCGAACTCGGCTGGACAGGCGGCACTATTCCTCGCCGACCGCTGCTCCCATGTCACCCTGATCCTGCGTGGAGAGAGCATCCATACCAACATGTCGGCCTATCTCGTGGACCGCATCGTCAACCATCCCACGATCACCCTCGCCACCCACACCGAAGTCACCGCCGTAGACGGCGTCGACGCGCCTGGAATCGGTCACGGTTACCCACCGCCCCGACGGGGCGACCACCACGCTCGCCAGCGCGGGGCTGTTTTGCTTCATCGGTGCGCTCCCCGACACGACGTGGCTGCCGAACATCGCCACCGACAAGGCCGGTTTCATTCGCACCGATACCCAACTCGACCATGATCTCGGACCGCCCTGGGAAACACTCGGACGCCGGCCCCTGCCCTTCGAAACCTCTATTCCAGGCGTCTTCGCCGCGGGCGACGTCCGGCTCGGGTCGGTGAAGCGCGTGGCCGCGGCGATGGGCGAAGGGGCAACCGCGGTCGCTTCTGTGCACACCAAGCTTGCCCTGCCCGAAGCCGGCAAATGAGTCAGCGGCCCGCGAACGTCGCGTGCCCGGGACCGGACGTCAGGAAGCTGCGGATGCCGCCGCGAGCGTCCTCGGTGTCGAAAAGGCCGACCGCCGCATCGATCAGCAGCGCGTCGGCGCCTGCGATGCCACCGGAGGTGTAGCCGCGGCTGAGTTCCTTGACCACCGCGAATGCGCGCGACGGCCCGGCTGCCAGCTGGCCGGCGAATTCCTGTGCGGCGCGGTGCAATTCATCGGCAGGCAGCACGCGATCGATCGCTCCCCACGCCGCAAATTCCTCCGCGGTATGCAAATCGCCGCCCAGCCCATCGAGCGCGCGCGCCCGAGGCCGGCACGCGCGGCGATCCGCTCGACACCGCCGGCCAGCGGAACGATGCCCAGCCGGGTCTCGGGCAGGCCGAGCATGGTGCCCTCGGCCGCCCAGATCAGGTCGCAGAACAGGGCCAGCTCGAAACCGCCCGCCATGCACGTCCCGTGGACGGCGGCCAGCGTCGGGAACGGCAGCCCTTCGATGCGATGCCCGAGATCCAGGAACGAGCCGATCAGCGGGCGCAGCTCTTGTGCGGTCATGCCCGCGAACAGGGCGACATCGGCGCCGGCGCTGAACACCTTGCCCTCGCCGCGCAGCACCAATGCCCGCAGCCCCTCCGCGGCCTCGACCTGGTCGACCGCCGCCAGCAGGTCGGAAATCAGCTGCTGACCAATCAGATTCAGCGGTGGGCTGGCCAGCGTTACCGTCCCCAACGCGCCGTCCCGGGTGAACCGGACCTTAGGCTCCGCGCTATTCACTCGCCTTTTCCCTTCCGGCCGGGGAGGTTTGCAGAGCCTGCGCCAGTTCACGGCGCACCGCGGTCACCAGTTCGGCGTTGGTGTGCGCATGCCCCCACAGCCCCCAGCCGCCGTCGGGCGCCTCGGTGAGCAGGACCCAGATCTTCTCGGGCGCCGGTGGGTTACCGGGCGCCCCGGCGATCACCTCGGTGAGGCTCGCGACCATGGCGATCTGCTTGTCGCGATCCAGCGCGCCGGCGTTGGTCGTTACCTGCACTCGCACGTAATCCGAACCGCCGTCCACGTTGGAGATCGCTTCGGCGGGAAGGTCGTGAATGAAGGCGGCGGTGTTCTGGCGGAACATCGCGATATCGGGAACTTGCTCGACCGCCATGACCGCGGCCGCCAGGCGGCGCGCCAACTCGTGCTTGTCCTCGAACGCGCCCGCGGGCGCGTACACGTCGATCATCGGCATCGTGTTACTCCCTTCCCATGCCCAACACGAGTATCGGCCGGTGGCATTCGGCGCTCACTCACCCGAACATGTGAGCCCCGAGACGCCCCGTGAAATACCGCCACCTCACCCAAATGGATGACGGAGCGCCAGCCGAAGCCATGCCATGTTGGGTGCCGAGGGGGTACCAGCCAGGAAATGACCACATCAACGAAGCCGACGATCGTTTTGGTACATGGAGCGTTCGCCGACGCGTCCGGGTTCGCCGGCGTGATCCGCGAACTGCAATGCGCCGGCCACACCGTAATAGCGCCTCCTAATCCCCTGCGCAGCCTCGCCTTTGACGCCGCGGCGATATCGGCGATGGTGAGCGCGATCGACGCTCCGGTGGTCCTCGTCGGGCATTCCTATGGCGGCGCCGTCATCACGCAAGCCTCGGCCGGGCTGGACAAGGTCACCGCGCTGGTCTACCTGGCCGCGTTCGGGCTCGACCAGGGAGAGAGCTGCGCCAGCGTGCAACAACCCTTCCCGCCGTCGCTGCTGGCAAGCACCTCCTACCCCACCGGCTATGACGCCCCGGGAGCACCGCAGGGTCCCGATCTGTACATCTGCCAGGAGAAATTCCGCGAGACCTTCTGCGCCGACGTGCCCGTCGACGTCGCCGAGGTCATGTTCGCCACCCAGCGGCCACTTTCCCTGGCCGCGCTCACCGAAAACGCCTCTGCCGCCGGCTGGAAGACCACGCCGTCCTGGTTCCTCGTTTCCGAGCACGACAACGCAATTCCGCCCGACTGCGAGCGGTTCATGGCCGAACGGATGGGGGCGACGACGAGATCCATCGCCGGGTCGCACACCGCGTTCGTCGCTCAACCGGTCGCGGTGGCCGAATTCATCGGCGAAGCCGCGGCGGCCACCTAACGATGACCAGCTACTCTCAGACACCGACCGACGTCGTGCGCGCCGCGAGTGGTATCGACTTCGCCTATCGGCGAGTCGGCAATCGCGGTGGCACACCGCTGATACTCGCGAACTACTTCGCCGCGAACCTCGACGACTGGGATCCCCTCATCGTTGACGGGTTGGCGGCCGACCGCGACGTGATCACCTTCGACTACCCGGGTATCGGACGCTCGACTGGCACCACGGCGGCGACCGTCGACGAGTTGGCCGTCGATTGCGTCGGGTTCCTGCACGCCTTGGGCCCGACAACCGTTGACTTCCTGGGTTTTTCGCTCGGTGGAATGGTCGCGCAGCACATCGCCTCGTCGCATCCGGAGATGCCTCGCCGCATGATCCTGTGCGGGACGGGACCACGCGGTGGCGAGAAGATGACCTTCGACGAACTGTCGGCTGACGAACTCAACAACCCCGTGGCCCTGCTTCTCAACGCGTTCTTCACGTCCAGCGACGCCAGCCAGGCCGCGGGCCACGCATACCTGGACCGACTCAACCGCCGTGCGGCGGATCGCGACACGCCGGTGACTACGGCGGCCGCGGCCGCTCAGTTGCGCGCGATCCGTGGCTGGGGCCAAATCCCGACCACAGACCGCTACGCGATGCTCAGCACAATCCGACAGCCGACCTTGATCGTTCACGGCGTCAAAGACGTCGTCGTCGACTCGGTCAACGCCGTCATCCTCGAAGAGAACCTTTCCGATGCCACACTTCTCATGCTCCCCGACGCCAGCCACGGCGCGCAGTCGCAACATGCGGACGTCTTCCTGGCCAACGCCCACCTGTTCCTCAACAGCATCGATGCCCATTCGAGCGAAGGACGGCCCAGATGACTCTCACCATCGACGTCTTCAACAGCGGATACCTGACCGTCAATGGCGGGCCGGGATGGGATCCCGGTAGCAGCGCCACCTGGCCCGCGTCGACTGCCACACTGATTGCCGGCGAGCGAGACGCCATCCTCGTCGATGCGCTGATGACCATCGACGAAGGCCATCAATTGGTTTCATGGATCGCCGAAGCCGGTAAGAATCTCACGAGCATTGTCATCACGCACGGACACGGCGATCATTTCTTCGGCGCGGGTCCGGTCCTCGCGGCGTTTCCCGGTGCGCGGCTCCTGGCGCTGAACACCGCAGTCGTCGAAGAGGCGCGCCAGCATCTTCAGCCCGCGATCCTGCAGAACTGGACCGGATGGTTGGGTGATCGGTTCGACCCAGAAGCACCGGTTCCGCAGCCGCTGGGCTCAGAAGCCCTCACCATTGAGGGGCACCCCCTGCACCTCATCGAGGTCGGGGTTGCCGACGGAGCGCTGGGCACCGTGGTACACGTCCCCGAACTGGACACCGTGTGTTCCGGCGACGCGGTCTACAACAACGTCCATATGTGGCTGTGGAATTCGACTCCCGCCAGCCGCCAAACGTGGTTGTCAACCATCGACAAGGTCGCCGATATCAACGTGAGCACAATCATCGCCGGACACAAAGATCCGAACGCGCCCGACGACAACGCCGCGCGTCAACTCGCTCAATCACGGGACTACATCGAAGCATTCGACCGGGCTGTGGCCAGATCGTCCTCGGCTCGCGACGTGGTCAACGAGATCACCAGCATCTTCCCAGGCTACGGAAACCCGTACAGCCTGTTTGTCTCGGCGCATTCCCAATACCACACGTAAACCACCGCTCCGTCGACGCTCGCGGATTGTCATCGCACGGTTCGCACGGGACCTATTTCGTGGACGCGGCGCTGGGCGTCGGCTTGGACGGCCGGTTTTCCCGGATCCAGCGCTTTTCCTCCTCTGACCCCGAGTCAGGTGGACGCATTCCCTGAATGGTCCATTGATCTCGGGGCGTGTCGTCGATGTGGATCTCCCAATCGAGTCCGCGGTCCCGCACGAACGGGTGAATCGTCTTGTTGATGAATTTCAGCAGCAGCTCCCGGAGTTCAACCGGCATCGCGTACGCGATGTGGTCGATGGAGAACCGCACGAAGTCGTTTCGCGGGACGCCGCCAATGAACAGGGAATCCTTTGGCACATCGTGAAAAACAACCACAACATAAAACCGCGGCATCGTCATCTGGGGAAGACCGCCCGCTTGCCCCGCATAGATGTCGGTGATGGCTTCGGCGAAGACGCGCTTGTCCTCGTTCGAATAGGTGCCTTCGGTGCAATACACGTTCCACAGCGGCATGGGTTCTCCTCGGTTGTTTACCGGTCCTGCGACGCGCCCAGGTGCTCGACGAACCAGTCGCGAGCTGGGTGAGCGGTCTCCTTGAAAAACTTTGAGTAGGCGTCGAAATGGCCACCGTCGTAGGTGAGCAGTTTCTTCGGTTCTGGGGCGGTTTCGTATACCTCCCGCTGAATCTCGGTGTAGGTGGTGCGATCGTCTTCCGCGAGGATCATCAGCAGCGGCTTGGGCGTCACATAGGGAAGCCAGCCTGCGGGCTCGAACTCGATGAAATTCTCCAATGAACGGATCGTTGTCTGGTTGTTCCAGATCCCCGATTCGATTGCTTCGCGATACTCCTCGGGAAACTCCCGCGGGAATGCACACAGTTCGTCGGGGTCTTCGGAGAGCATCGGCACCATCATCGGGGGCTCGCCGGCGAGGCGAGCGCCCCGGTCGATTGCGGCCCGGCGGCGGATCTCGTGTAGCTGCTCGGCGGTAAACAGCTTGACCGAATTGCGATGCCCGCTGACGTTCGGAATCTGTGCGACCACGCATCGGACTCGGGGATCGTTGGCCGCGGTCACGATCGCCAGTCCGCCCGAGAAGCTCGACCCCCAAACCCCAAAGCCTTGTTCGGAGTCGAATTCCGGTTGTGATTCGGCGAAGGTGATGGCGTCTCGCAGATCGGCGATCTGTTTGAACACATTCAGTTCCTGCCTCGGTTCGCCCTCGGACGTGCCCCAGCCGCGATTGTCGAAATTGAGTACGGCAAACCCGGCTTCGGCGAACAAGGAAGCATAGGGATCGATGAGCTGTTTGACTCCCCCGAAGCCAGGACACATGACGATCCCGGGATGAGCGCCCGGACCAGGCGAGTGCAGGTAGGCACGCAGGATCGTGCCGTCTTCGGTCTGAATTTTGGCCCGCCGCACGGTCACGCCCGCTTTCTCGAGAACCAGGACTGTGCTGAGAAGTGCAGCGTCCAGCGGTTGCCGAAGTCGGGGTATTTGGACTTCATCAGGTGAACCAGTTCCTCGGCGCTGTTGAGACGCTGGGCTCCTTCAGCGAAATCGCTGATATATGAACGCGTTTCATCCAGCATCCGGATGGCCTCTTGGTCGGAGGACTCGGGTTTCCGGTGGCCGGCGACGATCATCCGAGCCGACAGTTTCTCAATGGCATCCAGGCTCTGGAGCCAGCGCTCCCAGCCACCCGGACCGCTCAATCCGAGCATCGCATGGATTTGGTTGTAGACCACGTCACCGGCGACAACCGCATCGAGGTCGGGGATGTGAAGTACCGTGCTGGGCCGGATGTCGCCCTGTCCGACTTCAACGATCCGCAGCTCGTGTCCTTCGAGCTCGATTGTCAACCCGTCGAGGGCCTCTGGAACGGCGGTCGGCTTGGCGACCCGGTCGCCGAACATCGCCGCCCACTGTTGCGCCTCAGTCTCCGCCGCTTGATTGATGTAATCCACAACCGGGGCCGTCGCGACGACCCGTGCGTCGGGGAACGTGGCCAGCAAGTCGCCAGCGCCATACCAGTGATCGGCGTGGCCATGGGTCACATAGATAGTCGTCAGCCGTTTACCCGTGCGTGCGATGAACTCTGCCAGCGCGGCGACGTCGGCGCGAATGTGCTGTGCATCGATGAGCACGGCCTCCGACCGGCCGGACACCAGCGTGGACGTTGTCGCCGCGAACGTTCCCCCACCCTGTTCGAAGGGCAGAAACGGACCGATGAACACGTCCGCTCGTAGCTCACTCATGATTTACCCCTCAGATTGGCTGCGGAGGAACTCTTCTACGTCGGCGGCAAACTCGCTGGCGTGCTGAAACAGGAATCCATGCGCGGAATCCGGGTAGATCTTGATTCGCGCCTGCGGGATGAGGCCGGCAAGCAGATAGGAGAAGTGCGACAGGATCATCGGGTCGCTGTCGCCGTTGGCGACAAGCACGGGCTGCCGTATTGCGCTGAGTCGTTGCAGCAATGAGTGATTCGGTATGCCCCAGGCGCACACGGCGTCGTATTGGGCTTGCCGGGTCTGCCAGGATGTTGGCTGGTCGAGGTTACTGGCTCTGCCGAAGATGCGTTGCGCCGCTTGTTGGCCGGCCTGTTGACTCGATGCTGAATTCGCGAAGAACACCTTCAAGTATCCGACCGGGTCCGGTTGAGGCTTGCCGACGGCGTCGATCACCCATGGCGCCCAGCCGTGCATTCCGGGCGCGCCCTTGGGCGCTGAGGAGGCCAATATCAAACCGCGTACCAACGCGGGGCGCGACAGGGCGATCTCCTGCGCAACGAAGCTTCCGATCGAGAAGCCGAGGAGGTCCACCCGGTCGAGGTCCATCGCGTCCAGAAACGAGATGGCATCGGCGGCCATCAGCTCGACGGTGTTGGGGGTCGTTCCGTTCGTCGCGCCAACGCCGACGTTGTCGAACGCGATGACCCGTCGGTGAGACGCCAGGGCGTCGATGAGCGCGGGATCCCAATTGTCGAGGTTGCCACGGAAGTGCTGCAGCAACACCAGCGGCACCGCGCCGCTGCCGACGTCGCGATAGGCGTAGCCGAAACCGTTTGCGGCGGCGACAATTTTCGTCGGGACGTCTGCGTACGCTTGCTTCTGTGCCGTCGACACTGGCGCCTCCAAGGTCCGCAGGTTACGGGGAGAGGGAACCCTTGACATTGAAGGTGTCATCCCGCGGGATGGCGTTCCTTCACCTATTCAGGTGAGATCCGTGGCGGCCGCGTGCTCAGCGGCACCGGCCCCATCACGTTGCGCTGGCTCCTGGGTCGACTCAGGGCCAAACCCAGCTGCACGCGAACCCTCATGTGAATAGGTGACTGACCGCCGCTTCAGACGATGTCAAGTTGGTGGCGGGTCACCGACAAACCGCCGCGTTGAGTCAGAGAGGTGCGCATGGATGACGACCTCCTCGCACTAGCCGTTGCCACCACGGGCGGCGTCGACCTGTGGAAGACAGTGCGTGCCCTAAAAATTGACATCTCGATCGGCGGACCGATCTGGGCGATGAAAGGCTGGCCGGTAGGACGGACCTTCGACCAGATCCTTACCGTGAACACCACCGAGGAGCACATCGTGTTCACCCCCTTCACCCGCCCCGATCAACAGATGATCTTCGACGCCGCCACCGACACGGTCACCATGGCGACCCTCGACGGCCAACCCGTCGAAAAGCTCTCGCCCGCCCGTGCCGGGTTCAAGGGCATGTTGCGCAACAGCGCTTGGGATGCGCTGCACCTGGGGTACTTCCTGGGCTACGCCTGCTGGAACTACTTCACGACGCCGTTCCTGTTCAGCTACCCCGGCGTGGTGGCCCGCGAAATCGAACCGTGGCACGAGGCCGGGCAGACGTGGCGGCGCCTACAGGTCCGCCTGCCCGCCTCGATCGCGACCCACAACCCCGATCAGGTCTTCTACTTCGACGCCGCGGGTCTGCAGCGCCGCATGGACTACATCGTGGAAATCAACGGCAGCACCCTGGTCGGCCACTACACCGGCCGCTACAAGACCTTCGGCGGGCTGGCCGTCGCGACGCGGCGGCGCGTGTACCGCCGCAACCCCGACAACACCGTCAACCTCAATCTGCCGTCCATCACCCTCGACATCCGCGATGTCGAGCTCATCCACCGCTGACGAGGAGGTGACGCCATGACGAGCCGCTCCACGGTGATCGACCATCCGGATCGACGCCTGCTTATCGCGCTGCCCGAACCATATGACTTGGCCCGCGAGCATTACGAAACGCTGGTTCCCGAAGTCGATTCCGCGCGTTTCTTCCAGATGGCCTCCTGGCAAGCGACACTGGACCTCGCCGAGATCAACGCCCCACACGGGTTCATGCGTTACGCCCGGATGGACGTCACCGCGCTGATGGCGTCGTCGCCGTCGTTTTGGAAGGCCACCCAATACCTGATGGGCAATCACACCATCGCCGAGCGGATGTTCCGTCACGAACCGTCCGTCATGCTGCACGCGCCGCTGCGCACCCTGTTGTATGCCGACGCCGACGGCGACACCAAGTTGGCGGTCGACCAACCCAGTCTGCTTTTCGGCAGTTACGAGAACGCCGACGTCGCGGCCGTCGGACTGGAGCTGGACGCGCTGCTCGTCGGTCTGGTCGAACTGCTCGGCGGCGAGGTCCCCGGCCAGCTGCGCAACCGCGCGAGCTAGGCGCATCATGACCGCAACCGAAGACGCCAACACGGCCTTGGTGCTTGAGGCCTTCGACACGCTGTTCAACCGGCGCGACTACTCCGGCGCCGAAGCATTCTGGTCACCCGACTACATCCAGCACAGCGCCCACATCGCACCCGGGCGCGACGGCCTGTTCGACCTCGTCAAGGCGCTACCCGCCGAATTGCGCTACGAACATCAGCTCGCCGTCGCCACCGGCGACCACGTCATATTGCACGGCCGGTTCTCCGGCCACGGCCAACCGGCCAACTGGATCGTGGCCGACATCGTGCGCATCGCCGACGGCAAGCTGGCCGAACACTGGGACGTGATCCAGGACGAGGCTCACCAAACCCAATCAGTAAGTGGCCTGCCCATGTTCGGCGACACCTTTCCCGCCGCGCCGCCACCGGACCCGCCGTCGCTATTGCTTCAGGCATTCGTCGACTACCTGCGCGCCCGGCCCACCTTCGTCGGCACCGAGAGCACGAGGGATTTCAACAAGGGCCTCGTGGCGCTGGAAGGAGTTTCCAGCCGCCCAAACAGTCTCAGCGGCGTGCCGGCGGTCACCCTCGAGCCGCTCGTCGGGAAGCCCGAGCGCACCGTCGTGTACTACCACGGCGGCGGCTACATCAGTGGCTCGCCACCGGACCGGTACCTCCCACTGGCCGGCGCCGTGGCGCTCGCCGCGCACGCCAGGGTGCACGCCGTCGATTACCGCCTGGCCCCAGAACACCGCTTTCCCGGGGCGTTCGAGGATTGTCTAACCGCGTACCGGTGGACGGTCCGGCACGGCGGAGACGATCCCGCGACCGTCGCGGTGCTCGGGGACTCGGCAGGCGGCAACCTGGCCGTCGCCGTCACCGTCGCCGCCCGTGATGAGAACCTGTCGCCGCCCGCGTGCGTTGCGGTGATCTCGCCGTTCGCCGACCTGACCGTGTCCGGAGCATCAATGGAATTGCGTAAAGCCGCGGACCCCTATGTCACCCGCGAGCTGCTGGAATCCATGGCGGCCGACTATCTCGGCGGTGCGGACCCGGCCGATCCGCGCTGTTCGGCCGTCTTCGCCGATTTGCACGATCTGCCGCCCCTGCTGATCCAGGTGGGCGAAGACGAGATCCTGTTCGACGACGCGGTTCGTATTCGCGACGGCGCGCTCGCCGCCGGCGTCGACACCACGTTTCGGCCCTGGGCGCATGGAATTCACGTCTGGCCCGTCTACATCTCCGCGGGACTGCCAGAGTCCGCGCTCGCCATCGAAGAACTCGCCGCATTCCTGAGGCAGCACTCGTGAGCGCTGTCCAGCCGCTGCTGCGGCCCTATCAAGCGGGTGGGTACCAGCTCGCCAATCGCGTCGTCATGGCGCCGCTGACACGTTGCCGCGCAACGAATCCCGACTTGGTACCGACCGAATTGCATGCGCGCTACTATTCCCAACGCGCCTCGGCCGGGTTGATCATCACCGAGGGCACGTGGGTCAGTCGCGACGCCGTCGGCTGGCACGACGTTCCCGGATTGTTCACCGACGCCCAGGTCCGCGGCTGGTCCGCGGTCACCGACGCCGTGCACCGTGAAGGCGGTGTCATCTTCGCGCAACTCTGGCACACCGGCTCGACGTCACATCCCGACTTCTTCGCCGGCACAGCGCCGTTGGCCCCGTCGGCCGTCAACCCCGGCCTGAGTTCGCCCACGTCCTCGGGCAACAAGCCGACCGTGACCCCCAGGGCGATGACACGAGACGACATTCGCACCACGATCGACGACTACGCCACCGCGGCCGCGAACGCCGTGCGTGCCGGATTCGATGGGGTGCAACTGCAGGCGGGATTCAATTATCTGATCAGCCAGTTCCTCAACCCACGCACCAATGTGCGCACCGACGCCTACGGCGGCTCGATCGAAAACCGCGCACGCCTGTTGTTCGACGTACTCGACGCCGTCGGCGACCGCATCGATATCGGCAGGGTGGGAATCAAGGCCGGGCCGGCGTGGGCCGAACACGGTGAGTTCGTCTCTACCGCCGACACCCTGGCCACCACCGAGTACGTCATCGACCGGCTCAACGAATACCCGTTGGCGCACTGGTTGTTGATGGGCGCGATGGCCGACCTCAGCGGTGGTCCGCTCTCGGGTCTGCAGGGCGACGGCATGTTCAGCCACTTCCGGCCCCGCTACCGCGGCACCCTCATCGCCAACGTCGGCATGACCCGCGAACGGGGAAACCAGCTCATCGCCGACGGGCTGGCCGACCTCGTGGCGTTCGGCGAGACGTTCATCGCCAACCCCGACCTACCGGCACGCTTTGCCGCTCTGGCACCGATCCAACGATCCGACCGCGCCCTGCACTACACACCCGGTCCGCACGGATACACCGACTATCCGCGCTACGAGCCGACCGTTGAACCAGCAGGCGGCGAATACATCGCCTGACCTCGCCCTAACGGATTAGCTCGTTGGATACCTGCCAGAGGCGGTCGGCGTTGTTCGGGTCAAGTGCGTAAGGCGCAACGCCGCCGACGTGGCCCTCGCGCTCAAGCACCACCGGCGCCTCGGCGCAGTCCTCGTAGTAACGGCCCCTGACCCCTTCGACGTCCGGACTGGCGGCAAGCAGCACCGACGTAGCGGCGCCTTGCTCGATCGTCTTGACCGGGGGCAGCGTCAGGTCCGTCTCTTTCCCGAAGTTGGCGAGGTCGTCGGGGCCCATGTGTCGCGCGAGCGCGGTACTGGCGATGTTGCCGGGCATCAGCGCGTTGACCACGATGCCGTCGTCGGCCCAGCGTCGCGCGGCCCCGACGGCGAAAAGCACATTGGCCGACTTGGACTGGCCGTAGGACGTCCACTGGTCGTAGGGGCGAAACCGGTAGTGCAGGTCGTCGAACACCACCGGGCCGAACAGGTGCCCGATGGACGCGACGGACACCACGCGGGCACCATCCGCCGCGGCCAACGATCGGTGCAGGCCCATGGCGAGCGCGAAATGACCGAGATGGTTAGTGGCGAACTGCATTTCATACCCACCCGGGGTGAGGGTGAGCTTCGGGAGGGCCATCACGCCGGCATTGTTGACGAGGATGTGCAGCGGCCCAGTCCAGGCACGCACGAAAGCGGCTATCGAGGCCGGGTCGGCCAAATCCAAGGGGGCGACCCGCACGCCCGCCGCACCGGACGGCAGCTTTTCGGCGATCCCATCGGCGACTTTCTCGCCGGCCTCGACGTTACGTACCGCCAGCGTCACCTCGGCGCCCGTTGATGCCAGCGCCCGGGCGGTTTCGACTCCAATGCCCGAGCTGGCGCCCGTCACCACGGCGCGGCGTCCGTGCAGATCCACGTCTTGAACGATCTCGGCCGCACTGGTCGCGGCTCCGTATTTGCGCGTTGGCATGCGACCACGATCCCCCCGCACACGCCCGGTATCCAGACCGCGTCATTGCTGGTAATTCGAGGGTCACTCTCGCTCAGACACAACGACCTACGCTTGGTCGATGGAAACATCCAGCGGGCTGGCGGCCTTTTTGCGGGCGCGTCGCGAATTGCTCAAGCCCGCCGACGTCGGCCTGCCCGACAGCGCGCGCAGACGCGTCGAGGGATTGCGTCGCGAAGAAGTCGCCATGCTCGCCGGCATCAGCACCGAGTACTACCTGAGGCTCGAGCAAGGACGAGACCATCAGCCCTCCGAGCAAGTCCTTGACGGCCTGGCCCGCGCCCTGCAACTCGACGACGACGCCAGCAATTACCTGCGGGCGGTGGCGCGACCGGCGCCGCGTCGGCGTGGCCGCTCGGCTTCTGAAAGGTGCGACCCGGCAGTGCAAACCCTCATCGACAGTTGGCCGCTCACCCCTACGTTCGTTGTCAACAGGAACATGGCGATACTGGCGTCCAATCGCATGGCGCGAGCCGTGTCGCACCTCTTCGCCCCGGGCCAAAACATCCTGCGCGCGGCGTTTCTCGAGCCCGAAATGCGCATGCTCTACCGCGATTGGGACCGGTTCACGACCAGGATCGTCCCGTTCCTGCGAGCCGTGCTCGGCGCGGAGCAACCCGATCGCGAACTTCTTGAACTCATCGGTGAACTCAGCATCGCCAGCAAACGCTTCGCCACATTGTGGGCGCGACATGACGTCAAGCATCGAAGCACCGGTCCAACCGCCTTCTACCACCCGCAAGTCGGCCCGCTCGATCTGCACTACACGATCCTGCACCTACCGGATCAGCGGCAGATGATCATCACCTACCACGCCGACCCCGGCTCACCCTCCGAGGAGAACCTCCGGCTGCTCGCCAGCCTGGCAACCTAAGCGCCAAGGGTCGCGCATTGGATTGGCGGCCAGTGGGAATAACTCCCTAGGCGGCATTGTCGTTTGACCCGGCCAGCACTGCGAGATGCAACGGTTTCAGTCGGCCCTATCTCGACAGACATTGGTGTCGGTCGGCCCCGCACAAAGACAAAGACCCTGGGGAGGAAGTCTGTGATCTGGTCGAATGGGTCAACCGACCTAATACACCGACCCCGCTCGGGCCTGGCCACGATGGATGCGCCCGACGGGCGCGGCGGGTCGGGTTCGAGCCAGGCCCTGTTCGTGTGTGTCCTGGGTCTCATGCTGGCAACGGGATGGGTCGCCAACCACTTCGTCGCGTTGATGCCCCTGATCAACGCTCACCAACACCTCGGCGCGGCCACACTCGACGCGATCTTCGCTATCTACGCGGTGGGGTTGCTGCCCGGCCTGCTCATCGGCGGGCGCGCGTCGGACGCGCTCGGGCGCCAGTCGGTGGCGCTGGCGGGTTCGACGACGGCCCTGGTGGGGACGGTGACGATGCTGCTCTCGCAGCAAACCGACGTATTGCTGGCGGGGCGTTTGATCGTCGGGCTCGGGGTGGGTCTCGCAATGACCTCCGGCACCGCATGGGCCTCCGATCTCAAAGGTCCGGCCGGTGCGGCCGCCGCGGGAGCGCTGCTGACCGGCGGTTTCGCCATCGGCCCGTTCGCCGCCGGGGTGATCGCCCGGGCCGGACAGCCCGGCATTCGGGTGTCGTTCGGGGTCGCGGCCGCCATCGTCATCGCGGCGACGTTCGCCGTCATCGTGACGGCGCGGCGCTCGGACGTGGCCGCGCCGGCAACAGCGCACAACTCCGCGCCACAGATGCCGGGGCGGCAGGGCACCGCGCGGGCGTTGAGTTGGGCGTTGCCGCTGGCACCGTGGGTTTTCGCCTCGGCCACACTGGGGTTCGTCGCGATCCCTACCCACGTCCACACCGGGCTCGCGGCCCCCATGGCCGCGGGCATAGCCACGCTGATAGTCAATGGCGTCAGCGGGGTTATTCAGCTGGTCGCCCGCGCCGGTAAATGGGGGCCACAAGCCGGCACCGCGGGTGCGGTGCTGGCCGCGCTCGGCTACGCGGTAGCCGCGGTGGCACCGCCGACCATGACGCCGGCGTTGGGCCTGCCACTGTTCCTGGTCCTGGGGTGCGCGTCCGGCCTCCTGCTGCGCGAGGGCTTGATTGATCTGGAAGCGGCGGCACCACCACACCTGCGCGGTGCGCTCACAGGAGTGTTCTACGTCGTCACTTACGTCGGCTTCGGCCTGCCGCTGATATTGGCCACGGTCAGCCCTGCGGTCTCGGCGATGATTCTCTTCGTGATGGCACTGGGGGCGTCAGCAGCGGCGGTCAGCCGAGCGGTGCGGCTACGACGAGATGGTCACCGCCAAGCCTGATTTAGTGGTGCGCGGCTGCTGAGGCTTATACCGTCATTCCCGCCCGTCCGCCATCGCAGAGAATCCCCCGCAGATCTCGGGCACATCGCAGGTAACGTCTTATCCGTGAACGCCCAGCAGCCCGCCATCATCTACACGCTGACCGACGAGGCGCCGCTACTGGCGACCTACTCCTTTCTGCCGATAGTGCGCGCCTTTGCCGAACCGGCCGGCATCGAGGTCAAGGCCAGTGACATCTCGGTGGCCGCGCGCATCCTGGCCGAGTTTTCCGACTACCTGACCGAAGCGCAGCAGGTGCCGGACAACCTCGCCGAGCTGGGCCGACTAACGCGGTTACCGGACACCAACATCATCAAGCTGCCGAACATCAGCGCCTCGGTGCCGCAGCTCGTGGCCGCCATCAAGGAGCTGCAAGGCAAGGGCTACAAGCTTCCGGACTATCCCGAAGTTGTGAAGACGGACGAGGAAAAGGGTATCCGGGACCGCTACGCCAAATGCCTCGGCAGCGCGGTCAATCCGGTGCTGCGAGAAGGTAACTCGGACCGTCGCGCACCCAATGCGGTCAAGGAGTATGCGCGCAAGCACCCACACAGCATGGGCGAGTGGTCGATGGCCTCGCGCACGCATGTGGCGACGATGCGACATGGCGACTTCTATCACGGCGAGAAGTCGATGACGCTCGACCGTGCGCGCGACGTGAAGATGGAACTGGTCACCAAGAGTGGCGAGACGATCGTGCTCAAGCCCAAGGTGTCGTTGGGGGAAGGCGACATCATCGACAGCATGTTCATGAGCAAGAAGGCCTTGTGCGAGTTCTACGAAGAGCAGATGGAGGACGCCCGCAAGACGGGTGTGATGTTCTCCCTGCACGTCAAGGCCACGATGATGAAGGTTTCGCACCCCATCGTCTTCGGGCATGCGGTGAAGACCTTCTACAAGGATGCCTTCGCCAAACACCAGGAGGTCTTCGACGAGCTGGGCGTCAACGTCAACAACGGACTGGTCGACCTCTACAACAAGATCGAGTCGCTGCCCGCGACGGAACACGATGAGATCATCCGCGACTTGCACGCCTGCCACGAGCACCGCCCGGAGCTGGCCATGGTCGATTCGGCCAAGGGTATCTCGAATTTTCATTCGCCCAGTGACGTCATCGTGGACGCTTCGATGCCCGCGATGATCCGGGCGGGCGGCAAGATGTACGGCGCCGACGGGCGGCAAAAGGACACCAAGGCCGTCAACCCCGAGTCCACATTTTCCCGCATCTACCAGGAAGTCATCAATTTCTGCAAGACCAACGGCGCCTTTGATCCGACGACGATGGGCACCGTCCCCAACGTCGGCCTGATGGCGCAGCAGGCGGAGGAGTACGGCTCGCACGATAAGACGTTCGAGATTCCCGAGGACGGCGTCGCCAACATCGTCGACCTCGAAACGGGTGAAGTGCTGTTGACGCAGAACGTCGAGACCGGCGACATCTGGCGCATGCCCATAGTCAGGGACGCCGCGATCCGCGACTGGGTCAAGCTGGCCGTAAGCCGTGCGCGTAACTCGCGCATGCCGGTGGTGTTCTGGCTGGACCCGTACCGCCCGCACGAGAACGAATTGATCAAGAAGGTCGACGAATGCCTGGCCGATGAATACACCCACGGCGTCGATATCCAGATCATGTCGCAGGTGCGCGCCATGCGTTACACGCTGGAACGCCTGATCCGCGGGCTGGATACGATCGCCGCGACAGGCAACATCCTGCGCGACTACCTCACCGACCTGTTCCCGATTCTGGAGCTCGGCACCAGCGCCAAGATGCTGTCGATCGTTCCGTTGATGGCGGGCGGCGGAATGTACGAAACGGGGGCGGGCGGTTCGGCACCCAAACACGTCAAGCAGTTGGTAGAGGAAAACCACCTGCGCTGGGATTCGCTTGGTGAATTCCTCGCGCTGGCCGTCAGTCTGGAAGACCTGGGCATCAAGTCCGGCAATGAGCGGGCCAAGATTCTGGCCAAGACCCTGGATGCCGCAACCGGAAAACTGCTGGAAAACAACAAGAATCCGTCACGCAAGACCGGTGAGCTCGACAACCGTGGAAGCCAGTTCTACCTGGCCATGTACTGGGCGGAGGAACTCGCCGCGCAGACCGATGACGAGGAGCTGCGGGAGCACTTCGCCGCTCTGGCCGACGCGTTGACGAAGAACGAAGAAACCATCGTGGCCGAACTCAACAGGGCGCAGGGCAAGGCGGTGGACATCGGCGGCTACTACGCGCCGGACGCCGACATGACCGCCGCGGTGATGCGGCCGAGCAAGACGTTCAACGCCGCACTGGCGGATGCGCAAGGCTGACGCCAGTCGGTGACCGCGACCCCTAGTACCGTGAGCGGGCCATAAGACGATTTCCATTTGCGCTAGCACCGGCGCTATCAGAAGGCGTCAGTCAACCAGGCTGCGAAGCGTCTCGATCAGCTTGATCCGCTCGGCCGGCGTGGCCGCGATGGGTGCCACGTTCAAGGTCGTCACCCCCGCCTCGCGGAACGCCGCCAACCGTTCCCTGACGAACTCGCGGGTACCGATCAGGTTGACGTCTCGCACGAGTTCGTCGGGCACGACCTTGGCGGCACCGTCCTTGTCCCCGGCCAGGTAGAGCTCTTGGATCCGGTCCGCTTGAGTGCCGTAGCCATACTTGGTGGCCAGGGCGTGGTAGAAGTTCTTACCCTTGGCGCCCATTCCGCCGATGTAGAGGGCCAGGTGCGGTTTGACGAATTCCCGTAGCGGTTCGACGTTCTCACCGATGGCCAGTACCGGCCCGGCATACACGTCAAGCTCACCCAAATCGGGGTTCCGCTTGGCCCGGCCGGCGGCCAGCGCCTTTCCCCAAACTTCCGGTGCCTTCTCGGGCAGATAGAAGATCGGCTGCCAGCCCTCGGCAACCTCGGCCACCAGTTCGACATTTTTGGGCCCCAGCGCGGCCACCAGTATCGGGATGCGTTCCCGGACAGGCTCATTGATGAGTTTCAGCGGCTTGCCGAGTCCGGTGCCCTGGTCGGCGGGCAGCGGGATCGTGTAGTGCTTGCCCTGGTGTTGCAGGTACTCACGACGCCACACCTTGCGGCAGATATCGATGACTTCGCGGGTGCGGGAGATCGGGGCGTCGTAGGGCACGCCGTGGAAGCCCTCGATGACCTGTGGGCCAGAGGCCCCGAGGCCGAGCATGAACCGGCCGTCGGAGACGTAGTCGAGGCCGGCCGCGGTCATCGCGGTCAGCGTGGGCGTTCGGGTGTACAGCTGCAAGATGCCCGAGGCCAACTGAACCCGTTCCGTGCAGGCGGCCAGATACCCCAGCGCGCTCACCGCGTCGAACGAATACGCCTCGGGGACAAAGACAATGTCCAATCCGGCGCGTTCGAGGTCGGCCACTTCGGCGGCCACCTCTTTGAACCCGCCCGCGTAGTTGATCCCCAATCCGATCCGCATGTTTGATACCCCTACGCGGTGGTGAACTGATTGGCCAGTTCGACGGCCTCTTGCTGAATCCGATCGAACTGGGCGCCCATCGCCTCGGACAATGCCGTCGCGCCCGACAGCGGCCGCACCATCACCATGAAGTCGTCGATCAGCCCATCGTCGTTGACGTGCAGGAAGTCGCAACCGTTGACCTTCTTGCCGGCCACGGTTGTCTCGAAGACGAGCGCGTGGTCACGGCCGTTGGCGTCGGCGATCTCACGGACGTAGTGGAAGTCCTCGAAGATCCGCAACACACCGCGCAGGAGCGCCGCGGTTATCGGCTTGCCGACATACGGCTTGAACGCCACGGGGCTGGTGAACACCACGTCGTCGGCCAGCAGGGCCTGGATGGCCGCCTCGTCACGGTCCTCGACTGCCTTGCGGAAGGGATGCATCAGACACCTCGCATCGTGAGTTTGTTGGATAAGCGTGGTTGACGCTAGAGCGTCCGGGCGCATAAGTCCATATGCGATTAATCACTTTGTTGATTAATCGCATCGTTGTATGATCGCCGAGTGTCGCTGCGTGACGCGGTGTTGGCCGCCCTCCTCGAGGGCGAGTCTTCCGGCTACGACCTGGCCAAAAGCTTCGACGCCTCGGTGGCGAACTTCTGGATGGCCACCCCCCAGCAGCTGTATCGCGAACTGGACCGGCTAGCCGAGCAGGGGCTCATCCAGGCGCGCGTCGTTCACCAGGAACGTCGGCCCAACAAGCGCGTGTATTCGCTGACCGGGGCGGGCCACGATGCCATCCAACAGTTCACCTCCCGAGCGCCGAAGCCCTGTGTGATCCGCGATGAACTCGCGGTCAAAGTTCTGGCCGCCGATGCCGGAAACGCGCCGGCTGTCCGTAACTTCGTCACCGAACGGCTGCAGTGGGCCACCGCCAAATTGCAACGATACGAACGGTTTCGGACCCGCCTGCTCGACGGCCGCAGCGAAGAGGAATACCTGGCCGAGGCCGAACGAGTGGGTCCCTACCTGACGCTACTGCGTGGAATATCGTTCGAAGAAGAGAACATTCGATGGGCCGAACGTGTGCTGACAGTCATCGAACGCCGTCAAGGCGCGGGGTCTGCCAGGTAGTGGGTGATCACCGGTCGCAGCTACCCGCCTGCGTCACCGCGTTTTCGGCCAGTTGCACGAACTCGGCGATCAACGGGTTGCGCTGCGCGGCGACCCATGCCAGTCGCACCTCGTTGAGTGGGATATCGGCGATCGGCACGCACGCCACATCCGGGCGCTGGTAGTACCTGGACGTGGATTCGGGCAGCACGCTAAAGCCGCGTCCCGCGGCAACCCGTTCCAGCTTCTCCTCTACGCTGCGCGCCTCAACAAAGGACGGACGTGGCCCGTCGCGCAATTCCGTTGCCACAGCCTGCCATTCGGGCACGGCCTCCGGGTGCTGCAGGAGATGCTCGTCGGCGAGGTCATGAATGCTCACCTTTTCCTTGCCGGCGAGGCGGTGACTCGCGGGCAACACCGCCACCCGCGGCTCGGTGAACAGAAGCGACGACTTCAGTCCGGTGCAGTCGACGGGCATCCTGACATAGCCGATATCGGCGCGGCCGTCGTGTAACACGGCGACCTGGTTGGTCCAGTCGGTCCGTAACACCTCGATGTTGATATCGGGGTGGGCGGCGCCCAGTGCGCGAACCGGATCCGTCACCGTCAGGCCGGGCATGAACCCCACCGTGAATGTGACGGTCCCCGCGGCGGCCCGAGCCACCCGGCTCTGCGCAGCCTCAGCGTTCGCGAGCAACACGGTGGCATCGTTCAACAACTGATAGCCCGCCTCGGTCAGCTGCGTGCCCGTGTTATCGCGAGTGAACAGTCGGGCGTGCAACTCCTTTTCCAGCGCCCGAATCTGCCGCGACAAGACCGGTTGAGCCAGGTGCAATCGCTCAGCTGCGCGCCGGAAGTTCAGCTCTTCGGCCACGGCGACGAAGTAGCGCAGTTTGCGCAAATCCAGATCCACGCCACCTCCCACGAACAGTGATACCTCCACGGTATCGCGTCCGACGCAACAGGTCTTGGACGAGCCGATTCGTCGGCGGCATGCTGGCCTCAGAACGCGAAGGAGAGCGCAATGAAGGTACTGATTACTGGAGGTTCTGGCTACCTCGGGCGGGCCATCGTCCGAGCCCTACAGGCGCAGGGGCATCAGGCCGTTGCACTGGCGCGCAGCGACGACGCCGCGCGGCGAGTCGAAAGCATCGGAGCCGTCTCGGTGCGCGGCGGCTTGACGGATGCCGAGCTGCTGGGCAGGACAGCCGAAGACGCCGACGCCGCCATCCACTTGGCCCAGGACTACGGGCCCGACACCGCCGCCCTCGACCTGGCCGCGGCCACGGCGATCCAGGACGGACTCGGCGCGCGGCCGTATGTGCATACTGGCGGAGTCTGGGTCTACGGCAACACCGATCGAATGGTCGACGAGACCGCGCCGCAGTCGCCGCCTCCGGTTACGGCCTGGCGCGCCGACAACGAGAAGCAAGTGCTGGCGCGTGCCACCGAGGGTGGCCACCCGGTCCTGGTGATGCCGGGCGTTGTCTACGGCCACGGCGGCGGACTCGTCGAGCAGTTCTTGGGCAAACCCGCTCGAGCTGGATCTGCACACTACATCGGTAACGGCGAAAACCGTTGGGCCATGGTTCACGTCGACGACATCGCCCAGCTTTACCTGGCGGCACTGTCGGCGCCGGCGGGCAGCATCTACGCCGGAGTCGACGATACGCAGTCACCGACCATGCGCCAGGTTGCCGAGGCGGTGAGCATCGCCGCGGGCCGGCCCGGTACCGCCAGCTCAATCACGATGGGGCAGGCCCGGCACGAATTCGGCCCGCTCGCCGACGCTTTCGCCCTCGACCAGCGTCTGAGCTCCACGCGGGCACGCCGCGAGTTGAATTGGGCGCCCGCCGACCGCGACATCCTGGGCGAACTAAGCGCGACCCCCGAACCGAGCCGCTGACCACGTACGTTGCGGCCGAAGCCGTTCGGGCGGTGCGACTTTCCAGGTGACTGTGTATCTTGGCATGACGCCAACCGAGCCTAGGGAGCAGGCGTGAGGCAGCCGACGATCACGCAGCGATTCGCGGTCATCCTCACGCTCGCCAACGGGTTTCTGGATGCCCACACGTACCTGGCGCGCGGCGGGGTGTTCGCCAACGTCCAGACCGGCAACGTGATCTTTTTCGCAATCAATCTCTTCCAAAAACATTGGTCCAATTCGTTTTCACGGGTGTGGCCGATCTTCGCTTTCATCGCGGGCGTCGCGGTGGCCGCTCATATCAAATCCGGACGCGTCGACAAGGTGGTGGCTCATCCGCTGCGATGGACGATGGGCATCCAAGTGGGCGTCCTTGCGGCCTTCGGATTCCTACCGGGAACAGTGTCCGCCAGCTTGGTCACCGTGCCGATCTCGTTCCTGGGCGGCATGCAGATCGGCCTGTTCCGCAGCATGGGCGACCTCAATTACATGCCCGTGGCCACCACCGGCAATCTCATGCGTCTCGTCGAAGCCTGGTATCGCGGGTTCGTCGAGAATGACAGCGGATCTCGCAGGGCGTTCCGCATATACGCCACCCTGATCGGAGCGTTTGCCACCGGCGCCATGATCGGCACCGTTGCCACCCGGGAGTGGGGCGTGCACGCGATTTGGATACCGGCGGGCTGCCTTGCCGTCGCCCTGGGTTTGCTCGTGATCGACGAGCGTGAGGGCAAGGTCGTTTAACGCCTCCCCGCGGTTCACGGCGTGATTCGCGGCGTGACAGGTTATGGCCTTTCCCGCCTACTGGTGGACTCTCGTTCGTCGCGTCAGCACCGGCTGCGCGACGTGCAACCGCTCGGCGGCACGCCAGTCGCGGACTTTGTGGAGATCGAGATCCACGGCCTCCCCTACAAACTGATACCCGCAGAGTATCGAACGTGCACAGAAAGGTCTCAGCGAATCGGATGAACCGCAAGCCGGGCCCGCGTTGACTGGAATGCAACGAAGGAGCACACAAATGACAGATCTTCATTCTCGACAGATCGACGGGATGACCGCACTGGTCACCGGAGCCAACCGCGGGTTGGGTAAGGCGTTAACGCAGGCACTGCTCGACCGCGGCGCCGCGAAGGTGTACGCAGGTGCGCGTGATCCCAGCACCGTCGAAGTGACCGACGCCCGCGTTGTGCCGGTGCGATTGGACATCACCAACCCGGGCGACGTCGCCGCGGCCGCTCGCGACTGCACCGACGTGTCGCTGGTGATCAACAACGCCGGTGCGATGCTGCAGACACCGTTTCTGTCCGCGCCCGACATGTCGGCCGCCCGCACCGAGATGGAGACCAACTACTTCGGCACACTGGCGATGGCGCGGGCGTTCGCGCCGGCGCTCGCCGCGGCCGGCGACGGCGCCTTGGTCAACGTGCTGTCCGTGGTGAGTTGGTACGCGCCGCCGTTCAACGCCTCCTATTGCGCGTCCAAGTCGGCCGAGTGGGCGTTGACCAACGCGCTGCGGGTGGAGCTGCGCGGCCAGGGCACCCTGGTCGTCGGGGTGTTCGCCGGGTTCATCGATACCGACATGACCGCCACCGTGGAGGATTCCAAGATCTCGCCGCGCGAGGTCGCCGCGCAGACGCTCGACGCGGTCGAGAACGGACGACCTGAAGTGTTGACCGACGGCTGGACCCGCCATGTCAAGGACTCGGTCGCCACCGACCAGGAGAGCCTCTACCCCGACATTCAACGCAGCTGGGATGCCGGCGAATCGCCTTGGCAGGGCTGACCGGGTCACGATTGTGACGGTGTCCGGCTGCGGCGTCCGAGCGCGGGTCCGGCATGCGGTTTCAGTAGGGCTGGCCGCCTTCTGACATCACATACTCGGAGGGTGGCCCGGAGACACCATTGATCGATGTTCCGCCGTTGATCATGCCCGGGGCCATTGCCAGCATGTTGTGGGGAAACCCGAAAGTCGGTTTGGTGATCGCGTCGAGCCGGGCCAGTTCGTCGGCGCTGAGACTCACATCGACGGCGTGGACGTTGTCGTCGAGCTGCGCGAGCCTGCGTACCCCGATGATGATGGACGCAACGGCCGGCTGTGCATGCACCCAGGCAAGCGCGACGCTGGCGATTGTCGTCTCGTGCGCTTTGGCGATGATCTCGAGTTCATCGATAACCGCGTAGGTCTGCTCGTTGAGGAAGCTATCGACGAGCGCGCCGCGATCGGCCTTGTGCTGGCCATCATTCCGTCGGGTGTATTTGCCGCTCAGCACACCGCTTTTCAGGGGCGACCATGGTGTGATCCCGAGGCCGAATTCGGTCGCCATCGGAACCAGCTCTTGTTCGATGGTGCGTTCCAGCAGCGAGTACTCGACCTGCAGCCCGATGAACGACGACCATCCGCGGAAACGCGCGATGAGGTTGGCTTCAACGATCTTCCACGCCGGGGTGTCCGAAACGCCGATGTAGCGCACCTTGCCGGCCCGGACGAGGTCGTCGAGTGCGGCCATTGTCTCCTCGATGGGGGTATTCACGTCCCACATGTGCAGCCAGTACAGGTCGATGTAGTCGGTTTGCAGGCGGCGCAGCGAGTTTTCGCAGGCCTTGATCAGCGACTTGCGGCCCGAGCCACCACCGTTGGGATCGCCCGGATACAGGTTGCCGCTGAACTTGGTGGCGATCACCAAGCGATCGCGTCGGACAGGGTGGCGCCCGATGTGGTCGCCGATGATCTTCTCGGAGTGGCTTCTGGTGTAGAAGTTGGCGGTGTCGATGAAGTTGCCGCCGAGTTCGATGTATCGGTCGATGATCTGTTGGGACTCTTCCACACTGGTGCCCCAGCCGAGGTCTTCCCCGAACGTCATCGCTCCCAGGCACAACGGGCTGACACGTAAACCGGACCGTCCGAGTGTCACGTAGTGATCCAGAGGCATGCTGGTCGCTTTCTGGTAGATTGTTCGACTATGAGTTTGTTCATAAATAAACTAGTTCATGACTGAACGATCTGGCAAGTCGATGTCTGCGGTCGATGCGGCCAAGATCTGGTCGTTGAACTACCGGGTGCTTTTGTCGGTCATCTCCTGCGCCGAAGCCGATATCTGCACGCTGGGGCTCGAGTCCAAAGAACTATTCCTGCTCGCGGAGATCGACGAGCATCCCTACCCTGCCGAACTGGCCGCGATATTGGGCATGCCCAAGGCGACGGTGACTGTTTACCTGAAACGTCTTGAGGCCGCCGGATTCGTGCGACGTAAGATCGACCCCGCCGATCTGCGGCGTCATCGTCTTCTGCTCACCCCGGCCGGGCGTCAAGCGGCCACGGGTGGCCTCGCGCTGCTGTCAGACGAGTTCAATAAGCGCCTTGGCCGCCTCACCGTCGCGCAGCAAAAGGACCTCAAGAACCTGCTCGAAAAAATTCTCTGACCGCCGGCGCCCGAGGCGGGCTGCCGCGGCGTCGAGACGTAACGACGACGCGCTGGGGACGCTCAAAGGCCCCTTCGACGCTAGGCGCCTGTGTCGGCCTGCACCGCGTCGCCGGGCTGCTGCTCGGCGAGCAACTCGTCCTGGCCGACCTCGGGAACATTCTGATCGCCATTGAATCCACTGCGTTTCGCCGATTTCTTCTTCGGTGCTTTCTGCGCTGCCGGCGCGGCCGCGTGGACTGTGGCGCCGTGACCGTTGGGGGTCAACCCGACGGACTCGCCGAGCATCTCGATGGCCTTCTCGGTGTACACGCGATAACCGAAGTCCGGTAAGTAGCCGTGGATTTCGGGCGTGTCGAGATCGCGCATGAACTGCAATATCTCGCGGCTGAACACCTGGCCGGGCACCAGGACCGGAAATCCCGGAGGGTAGGGCGTGACGTAAGTCGCCGAGACGATGTCGGCCCCCGCGTCCAACCGTTCATCAATCCGCTCACCGGTGAGGTATTCGCAGTTGGTGTCGTCGTAGGAGAGGTAGAACGCGCGGCGGACATCCCCTTCGGGCGTCGCCTCCCTTCCGCTGTGATCCAGGAACGTGGGGTGAAAGCCGCTGAAATCGGGGAGGGGCAAAGACATTTCGGTAAGCCGGTAGACGGCCCGCTCGAAATGTTCGCGTTCGCCAAGGCTCATCTCGGAGATGCTTTGGTCGAGCTCGCGGGCGATGCTGACGAGGACTTCAACCAGGAATGCGACCGAGCTGCGCGTGGTGCCGATATTCGTCATGAACAGCACGCTGTTGCGCGATGTCTTGTTGATCTGAATTCCGTAGCGGTCCATCAGCTGTTGGCGCTTGAAGGTGTCGCCGTCGTAGCCGGTCTGCCCGATGTACAGGGTGATTCGCGACGGATCGAGCACGAATTCGTCCTGCTCCCAGGCCGCCATCATGTTGCGCAGCCCCGAGCGCAGCGGTTGTTCGATGGCCGACGGGCGGAATTCGTCCGGGATCAAATCCGACGTGCGGAGGCACCTCATGTACTTGCTGAGCAAGGGGTGATTGTCGATCGCGTCGCGCAGCTGCATCGCGTTCTCGATCTGCCGCTGCACCAACTCGACACCTTCCAGCGCCACCTGCCGGCGGCCCAGGTCCAACGACGCGAGGATCTGGTAGTTGGGCGACGTCGAGGTGTGGGCCATGTAGGCCTCGTGGAACGGCACGGCGACCTTCTGGTCGAAGTCCTGGTCGTAGACGTGGATCATCGATCCCTGCCGCAGCGCGGTCAGCGTCTTGTGCGTGGACTGGGTCGCGTACACCCGCACCCGTGCCCTCGCCGGATCGGGCACGAGGCGACGATCCAAAAGCTCTTCGTCGCTGGGTGGTTTCGCGGTATCGGCGGCGAGCTGCTTCTCATAGCGACGCATGTGGTCGGGATCCTGCAGCCGCTCCCGCAACGCCGCAGCCGACGCCATCGCGGTGCGATTGCGGTAGACCGGGTGGAAACGCGCGAACGCGAACCACGCCTCGTCCCAGAGGAACACGAGGTCCGGCTTGATGGCGAGGCACTCCTCCATGACGCGCTGGACGTCGTAGACGATCCCGTCGAAGGTGCAGTTCGTCAGCGACATCATCTTGACCCGGTCGAGCTTGCCGGCGCGCTTCAGCGCGAACAGCTTCGACTTGATCTCGCGCAGCGACACCGCACCGTACATCGAGTACTCATTGAGCGGATATGCCTCGAGGTAAACGACATTCGCCCCGGCGAGCAGCATTCCGTAGTGATGCGACTGGTGGCAGTTTCGATCCAGCAGCACGATGTCGCCCGGTGCCACCAGGGCCTGCGTGACGATCTTGTTGGCGGTCGACGTTCCGTTGGTGACGAAGTAGGTGTGGCGCGACCCGTAGGCCTGCGATGCGAGCTGCTGCGATTCGCGCAGGGGTCCGGTCGGCTCGAGCAGGGAGTCGAGACCGCCGCAGGTTGCCGACGTCTCGGCCATGAACACGTCCAGGCCGTAGAAGCCGACCATGTCCTTGATCCAGTGCGAGTTGACGATCGACTTTCCCTGCGAGATCGGCAGGGCGTGAAAGACGCCGGTGGGCCGGTGACTGTACTGTTTGAGCGCGCTGAAGAACGGGGTGCGGTAACGCGCCGCGACGCCGTGCAGGATCGACAGGTGAAGCTCGAGCATGCCTTCCCGGGCATGAAACACCCTGCGGAAGTACTGGCCCAGTCGCCCGGCGATGTCCTCCACATCGATCTCGGTCATCATGTACAGGTCGAGCTCGGGCCGCAGCTTCGCCAGGGAAACCGCCAGGATCTGAGCGCGTTCCTCGGGCGTCACGTGATCGGCCAAATCGTCTGAGACAGCGGTATCGACGAACTCCGCCAGACTCGACAGGTCCCGGGTCGATTGGTGCGAAAAGCGCCGACGGATCACCACGGCCTGCAGGTTGACGTTGAGCCGTGCCGCTATGAGAGCCTCGTCCCCGCTGGACACCACCACCAGTTCGTAGACGAATTCGTCGTCCGGACGTCGCCATTTGCGGACCTCGTTGCGCAACGCCCGTTCCTGGTCTTCGGTCATCTTTTCGACTACGAGCACCTCGAAATACGGGCGGTCGCGCTGCGTCGCCGGTTGATGCTCGGTGAGCTGACGCGGATCGGACGGGAACATGTCCAGGTCGTCGGCACCGGCGTTCTCCACGTCCCCCGAGCGATACGATTCCGTGGTCAGCGCCCGGTTGATTTGCCCAACCGCCTGTGCGAACTTGTCGTAGTTGCCGGTGGCAAAAAGGCGTTGAACGCGGGCGAATTGGGGCGAGCCGGGATAGGCCCAGTAGGGCTCCAATGTGCTCAGGCGGGTCAGTAATTCCTGGCAGGCGCTCGCCCACTTGTCTTTGTACGCTCCGGTGGTGGTCGGGCGTGTCAGCCGATCAGCCGCTTCCTCCAATCGGCACCAGGAATCACTGCGGACCTGCCACAGACTGTTGTAAGCGCGTAGGTGTTCGGTCATGGCCGCCCTTTCTCGAATCGCGGCGACTCCCCCGTGCCGGAGCGTCGGTCAAGGTTCGCAGACCCAATCCGCCCGCCGGTTACCAGAAGACCAACAATGCACGTCCGTCAGATGATAGCCCCGGTAGGCGGCGGTAACGGAGTCTTTGCGGCCGCTGCAGGGCGCACCCGAAGCGCAGCGTCACTCGCGCGCGGCGGCGATCGCGTCCTTCCCCAGCAGTTCCGCCAGTTGGGCCGCCGAATAACGGCTCGGCCCAAGGCCGCTCCGAACCGCTGCACGGGCTGCACGCGCCAACGCGGCATTGAGTGGCGCCGCGATGCCGTGTCGGTGAGCGAGTCGGACGATCTCCCCGTTGAGGAAGTCGGTCTCGACGCTGCCGGTGTTGCGGCTCAACGACTGCCAGGTGGAGTTGCTCGGCCCGGCATTCCACCCAGGCACCGGGCGTATCGTCGGCCCGTCCGCCCGTGCGGCCGTGGATGTCTCGAACGAGACGAATTCAATTCCCGCGTGCCGCAAAACATTCTCGCCTTCGCTGCGTACGGCGGCCACCACGTCGCTTGCGTCGGCCGGCTCGGTGGACAGGGCGCCGACGGCATTGCCGAGGTTGCCCAGCAGCTTGTTGTACTTCCAGGGCGCGACGTCATCGGGAATGCGCACCCGGATCCCCGCGGCGCTCCACGCCTCGGCAAGCGCCGTCAACAGGTCGGCGTCGGCCTGCGTGCTGAGCGACGCGGGCCACCGTGCGATGTGGAACTGGCCGACCACCGGCCACGACCGCACGATCACCTCACCAGGTTCGAGGTGCACGGCGGGCAACCACACGCAGATACCGAACACCCGACGGAAATACCGCAGCGCTTTCTCCTCGGCGGCAACGCCATTGAGCGCGGTCATCGCCGGCAGTAGCTCGCCCGCGGTCCCGATGACGCCATGCGGGCCATGTACCGGCCGATCCACCCATTCCTGCAGAGCCGCGTCGAGTTGCTGGGTTTTGGTGGCGAAGACCAGCACGTCGCGATCTGTCAACCGGACATCCTCGGGCCGCGACGCCGCGCTGACCGCGGTGCGGAATGTGCCGTCCGGCGTTCTCAGCGTGATGCCCGCGCTCGACAGGACCTCGGCGTTTCGGCCGCGGGCAATCAACAGCGTGCGGGTACCGGCCCGCGCCAGCACACCGCCCACGGTGCCGCCGATGGCTCCCGCACCAATGATCACGTACCGGTGGTCGTCATGGAGGGACAATTGCCACGCCTTCCCTTCGCTAGGTGGGTGAGCTGACTTCTACCATCACAGCCGACATTGCTGAGAGCCGCCTGAACGGTCGCGATGATGCCTCGAGTGCCAGCATGGACAGGGCGGCCGCGGGCGGAGCGGTCAGGGAGGCTGGGAGTCCGAATGGCTGACATCACCGTCTTGATCCGTGCTGACCATGACTGGTTCCGCGAGCAGTTCGCCAAGCTGGACGATCTACAGGCGCAGACACCGGTCAACCGCGCCGCGCTCGAGCGGATATGGCGTCCGCTCGGCGACAAGCTCGACGTACACGCCTACATCGAAGAGAAGATCTTCTACCCACAACTGCTGAAGCGCGGCACCGACGATCCCGAAGGCGAGACGCTCGATGCCATCGGCGATCACAACGACATTCGTGACGGAGTGCGCGACGCCAACGCCGCCCGAGTCGGCACCGAAGAGTGGTGGGCGGCGGTTGGCCGCACACGAATAGCTAACGACGACCACATGAGCGAAGAGGAACGGGAGGGACTGTCGGACTTCCGTCGCCATGCCCCAATCGGCCTTCGCGAGGCGCTCGGACGCCAGTACGGCGAGTTTATGGCTGAGCATCCCACCACCAAGGGACTGGCGATCGTCGACCGCGACCCCGAGCGCTACGTCCAGGATCTCGAGAGCACCCCGCCCTCCAAACCCGCAGACCATTCGCTTGGCATCGGCAGCCTGAAAGGCAAATAGGCTTGGCCGCCGGTTACGGCGGGTGGTTAACTGCGAGCGTGCGCAGACAACCGGAGTTGGCGCGACGCTTCTTCGATCGATTCGAGCCGGTGCATGCGGTGACCTACTTCGCGCCCGAGGCGCGGGCCGCGTTGGACGGGCTGGGCTACCGAGGCTTCTGGATGGGTTACTTCGCCGCCCGATCGGCGCCGCTGGGCATGGTGCCGCGGGAGGTCGTGACCGCAATCTTCTATAACTTCGCTCCCGAGCGGGTCGCCAAGGCCCTGCCGGCGGCATGGGAGATCGCCGGTCCCGAAGCCGCCTTGCACGCGCGGCAGGATTCCGCGATCGCGGCATTGCGCCGCTACGGCATCGGTACGGATGAAAGCGTCAGCGTCGCAGCCGAATTGGCGGGCAGGGCGGCGCGCCAGGCGCCGCTCGACGGGCGACCGCTGTTCGCCGCGAATCTGACGCTGCCGTGGCCGGATGATCCGCTGGCCGCGCTGTGGCATGCCGCGACACTGTTGCGCGAGCAGCGCGGCGACGCCCACGTCGCGGTGCTGGCCGCCGCCGGTGTCTCAGGTCGCGAGTCCAACGTGCTACACGCCGCGGCTAGCGGGATCCCGCGCGACTACATCGCCCGCGCCCGCGACTACGACGAGTCCGCGTGGCGTCACCACGAACAACGGTTGGCTGAGCGGGGGTTGCTCGACGGCGACGGATCGCTGACCGCGGCCGGCCGGGAACTGAAGGACCGCATCGAATCGGCGACCGACACGCTCGCCCTGTCGGGGCTCGACGCGCTCAGCGACGACGAAGTCGAAAGGCTGTTCCAGGCGCTCACTCCGATCACCCGGGCCGTAATCGCCGGCGGCGATGTCCCCGCTTTGACTCCGATGGGATTGCGCCGTGACGAACTGGCCGACGGCAGCGCGCATTTGGCGAACGCTCGCTGACGATCACCCGCCGGGCGTGAATGTGTATGTCTCGCCGTGTGCGAGGTAGACGAATCTTGTAGTCGTGGTCGAGGCCTGGGCGGCCTTCTTGAAGTCGTCAAGTCCCGACAGGAATACCGAAAAGTCGTTGTAGTGAATCGGTATGGCGGTGCGGGGCTTGGTGATTTCGACAGCCTTCACTCCCTGCTCGCCCGTCATCGTGACCACCGTGACAAGGAACGTCGTGCCACCCGTGTGGATCAAACCGAGGTCTATGTCGGGGTAGCGGCGCGGAATGTCCTCGAGGCTATCGACGAGCATTGTGTCGCCGGTGATGTAGAGCCGGTAGAGGTGCCCGGCGTTCCGGCTGAAATCGAGCAGGTGCCCGTTAACCGGCATGAGCAGCTCGTTGACCGCCTCGTCCGTGGCGTGCTTGGCCGGCATCGCGGTGATCGTCAGCGTCGCGTCGCCTTTGTGCACCTCAAGCGATTCCCAGGTCTCAAGGGGATAGCCTCGCTCGAACCCCAGAGCGCTCAGCTTGTCGACCGCATCAGCCGTCGAGACGATGGGCAGGTTCTTGTCGAGCTCCTGGGCGGCGACGTCATCGAAATGATCCCCGTGGTAATGCGACAAGACGACCAGATCTATCGGTGGCAGGTCGGCGATCTGGCAAGCCGGCTCGACCTCGCGCCGCGCCCAGATGCCGTGCCCCAGATAAACGTGCTCACCTTTGTGCAGGAAGGCGGGATCGGTCAGGATCGTGAGCCCGCCAAAGCGGATCAGTGTGGTGGCGTTGCCGATGAAATAGACATCGCCCTCACTGAAATCTGGTGTCCCAGAGCCGGTTAACTGCAAGGAAGTCATCGCGGCCTCTCCTTTGAGTGGTCATTTTTACCGTTGCTACGAATACGTCGAGACAGGCGACAAATCACATTGTCCACCCGGCACCACCCGGCACGCGCGTCGCCGGCCGGCTGCGCGTTGATAAGCATCGGTTATTACACGTTCAGCGATGAGTCTTGGACACGCCCGTCCATACGACGGAGTGTGAAAGCAGAGAGCACAACCACCAACCACAACGGGAGATCGAGCATCATGACAGCCGTACATTCACCCGACACCATCGTCAATGGTGCCGGCACGCGACAAGAGCTCACCGATGGTTCTCGCCTGGTCGTTGATGCGCTGAAACTCAACGACGTGCAGACCATCTACGGACTGGTCGGCATCCCCATCACCGACCTCGCTCGGATCGCGCAGGCGTCGGGCATCCGCTACATCGGCTTTCGCCACGAAAGTGATGCCGTCCACGCGGCGTCGGCGGCCGGCTTTCTGACGAAGAAGCCGGGAGTCTGCCTGACGGTATCGGGCCCGGGATTCCTCAACGGCCTGGTCGCGCTGGCCAACGCCACCACGAATTGCTTCCCGGTGGTGCAGATTTCGGGATCGAGCGAACGCCACATCGTCGACCTCAAACGCGGCGACTACGAGGAGCTCGACCAGATGGCGGCGGCGGAACGCTTCGCGAAGGCCGCGTACCGGGTGGACCGCGCCGAGGACATCGGCCGCGGCATTGCCCGGGCCATCCGCACCGCGGTGTCCGGCCGGCCCGGCGGCGTTTATCTGGACATTCCGGCCGCGGTGCTCGGCGAGGTCATCGACGCAGAGAAGGGCACGAAGTCGTTGTGGCGGGTGGTCGACCCGGCGCCGCGCCAGCTGCCTGCCCCGAAGGCGGTGAACCGCGCCATCAGGCTGCTGGCAGGCGCTCAGCGCCCGCTGGTGGTGCTGGGCAAGGGAGCCGCATACGCCCAGGCCGACAACGAGATCAGGACATTCGTCGAAAGCACCGGGCTCCCGTTCCTGCCCATGTCGATGGCCAAAGGCCTACTGCCGGACGACCATCCGCAGTCCGTAGCCGCTGCCCGTTCGCTGGCATTGCGCGAAGCCGATGTCGTCATGCTCGTCGGCGCCCGGCTGAATTGGCTGCTCGGCCATGGCGAAGCGCCCCAATGGAACCCCGACGCGAAGTTCATCCAGGTGGACATCGACGCAATCGAATTCGACAGCAACCAGCCCATTGCCGCCCCGATCCAAGGAGACATCGGCTCGGTCATGGACGCACTGATCGAGCAGAGCCGCGGCCAGATCGTGGCTCCGACGCGGTGGCGCGACAAACTCGGCGCTTACTCGGCGCAGAACGTGGCCAAGATGTCGCAGCGGCTGTCTGCGGATCCGCATCCGATGCAGTTCTACGGCGCGCTGCGCGCGATACGCGACGTGATTCGCGCATACCCGCAGGCCTACATCGTCAACGAAGGAGCCAACACGCTCGACTTCGCCCGCAACGTGATTGACATGCGGGTGCCCCGGCACCGGCTCGACAGCGGCACCTGGGGAATCATGGGCATCGGCATGGGCTACGCGATCGGCGCGGCCGTCGAGACCGGCGCTCCAGTCGTCGCCATCGAAGGCGACAGCGCTTTCGGATTTTCCGGCATGGAGCTCGAGACGATCTGCCGCTACCACCTGCCGATCGTGGTCGTCGTCTTCAACAACGGCGGTGTCTACAAGGGCGATGACGTCAACACCGCTTCCACGGACCCGTCGCCGACGACGCTTATGCTCAACGCCCGCTACGACCGGCTGATCGAGGCGTTCGGCGGCACAGGTTATCAGGCCACGACACCGGCCGAACTCACCGCCGCCCTCGCCGAGGCGCTGGCCAACGGCGTGCCGGCACTGATCGACTGCGTCATCGACCCGACGGCCGGCACCGAAAGCGGCCACCTGACCAACCTCAACCCCAAAGGCCTCGGGCACGTGTGACAGCCCTAAGTGCCCGGACAGTAAAAGTATTGCGCGAGAAAGGAAATCCATCATGAAGCAACTACCACTCGGCGGAATCAAGGTGATCGACTTCACCGGCGTCCAGGCGGGCCCCGCCTGCACCCAGATGCTGGCTTGGTTCGGCGCCGACGTGCTCAAGGTCGAGCGCACCACCGGCGGCGACGTCACCCGCCATCAGCTGCGCGACATTCCCGACGTCGACGCCCTGTATTTCACCATGCTCAACAGCAACAAGCGCTCGCTGGCGATCAACACGAAGACCCCCGAGGGCAAAGAGGTCATGGAGAAGCTGATCCGCGACGCCGACGTGCTCGTGGAGAACTTCGCGCCCGGTGCGATGGACCGCATGGGCCTGGGCTGGGAGCACATCCACGAACTCAACCCGCGGCTGATCTTCGGCTCCGTCAAGGGATTCAACGAGGACTCGCCCTGGGCCGATCTCAAAGTCTACGAAAATGTGGCCCAGTGCGCCGGCGGGGCGGCGTCGACCACCGGCTTCTGGGATGGTCCGCCAACCGTCAGCGCCGCCGCCCTCGGCGACAGCAACACCGGGATGCACCTGCTGATCGGCATCCTCACCGCGCTGATGGCTCGCGAGAAGACCGGTGTGGGCCAGAAGGTTTCGGTGTCGATGCAAGACGCCGTGCTCAACCTGTGCCGCGTGAAGCTGCGCGACCAGGAGCGCCTCGAGCGGGTCGGCTACCTAGAGGAGTACCCGCAATACCCCAACGGCACATTCGGCGACGCGGTGCCGCGGGGCGGCAACGCCGGCGGCGGCGGTCAGCCCGGCTGGGTGCTCAAGTGCAAGGGCTGGGAAACCGACCCCAACGCCTACATTTACTTCACGATCCAGGAGCAGAACTGGGAGCGCACGTGCGAGGCGGTCGAGCGGCCGGAATGGGTCAATGACCCCGCCTACCGCACCGCGGAGGCCCGCCAGCCGCACATCTTCGAGATCTTCGATGAGATCGAGAAGTGGCTCGCCGACAAGACCAAGTACGAGGCGGTCGACATCCTGCGCAAGTACGAGGTGCCCTGTGCGCCCGTGCTTTCCATGAAGGAGATCGCCCGCGACCCGGCCCTGCGCGCCAGCCAAAGCGTCGTGGAGGTGCAGCACAAGGAGCGCGGCACCTACCTGACGGTCGGCAGCCCGATCAAGTTCTCCGAGTTCACCCCGGAGATCACCGCATCGCCGCTGCTCGGCCAAGACACCGACGACGTGCTGTACGAACTGGGCTACGACGCAGACACCGTCGCCGCACTACACGCCAAGGGCGTCGTCTGACCAGCGGGGAATAGCCGAACCGGCCGACCGCGTTCAGCCCGACATGAAAGCTTTCACCGAGACCGAACGTCAGGAGTTCCTCGCAGATAAGCACGTTGCCGTGCTATCCGTCGCCGGCAGCGACGGCCGCCCACCGGCCGCCGTCCCCATGTGGTACGACTACACCCCCGACGGGGTCATCCGGATCAACACCGGCGCGTCGGCCCGCAAGGCCAGGCTCATCGAACAAGCCGGTGCCGTGACTCTGGTCGTCCAGAACGAAGACCCGCCCTACCAATACGTCGTCGTGGAGGGCACCGTCATCGAGACCACGGCACCCGCTCCGGTGGACGTGCGGGAAGCCATCGCGATCCGGTACCTCGGTGAGGAAGGCGGGCGAGCGTTCGTTCGTAGCCTTGAAGGCAGCGACAGCGTGTTGTTCACCATCCGCCCTGACCGTTGGCTGAGCGCCGACTTCTCCGGCGACTTCTAGGCTCTCTAGAAGACCACGAACCAGATGGCGATGTATTGGCAGATTGCCGCGGCCGCGGTGCAGGCATGGAAGAGTTCGTGATAGCCGAACGTTGTCGGCCAGGGGTCGGGCCAGCGCAGCCCATAAAAGATCGCGCCAAGGCTGTACAGCGCGCCGCCCACGGCCAGTAGCACCATCGCGGCGACCCCGGCGTCGTCCACGATCATCCGGGTACACCAGACCGCCACCCAGCCCAGCAGCAGATAGAGCGTCACGTTCAGCCAGCGCGGGGCCGTCGGCCAGAACAGTGTCAGCGCGATTCCGGCCAGCGCGCCGCCCCAGACGATCGCCAGCACCACGTACCCGGTTCCCCGCGGCATGGCCAGCCTGGCGAATGGCGTATACGTGCCGGCGATGAGCACGAAGATCATCGAGTGGTCGAGGCGCCTCATCCAATTCCGGACGGACGCCGACTCCCAGTTCACGCGGTGGTAAATGGCGCTCACCGCGAACATCGCCACGATCGCCAGGGTGTATGTCAGCGTCGAGTGCCCGGCCCGCTTGGATGCCTCCGCCCACGACACCGCCACCAGTGGCGCGCCCGCAATCACGGCCGCGATGGCGCAGTATTGGTGGATCCATCCGCGCAACCGTGGCTTGGCGACCACATCGGTCGGGTAGCTCAATGTCCCTCCCCCACACGCAAGCTGATCGCTGTCAAGTGCGTTCGTCCGCGAGCAATCTGGAGCCTCACTACATCATTCCGCTGCGCCCTATGAAACCGCTATGCCGAAACTGTGACGTACCTGTACCCCGCCGGTTACGCCGATTCAGCGACCACGCGAGGCGCAAACTCGTGGCTAATTGGTTTTGTCACTGTGACGTCGCGGCCACGCACGCGGCGCTGCGGGTATCGTTGTGCGGGAAGTAAGTGCGGCACCGGGTGGTTGAACGGCAAATGCATATTGGAGTTGTGTTCCCGCAAACCGAGCTCGGTGGAGACCCCGCAGTCGTACGCGCGTATGCCGAGCGCGTCGAAGAACTCGGGTTCACCCACATCCTCGCCTACGACCACGTCGTGGGCGCCGATCCGAACGTGCACCGGGGCTGGCACGGACCCTACAACATCCACTCGACGTTCCATGAGCCGTTCGTCATGTTCGGCTACCTGGCCGCGATCACGTCACTGGAACTCGTCACCGGCGTCATCATCCTCCCGCAACGACAGTCGGTTTTGGTGGCCAAGCAGGCCGCCGAGGTCGATCTGCTTACCGGCGGGCGATTCCGGCTTGGCATCGGGTTGGGCTGGAACGCCGTCGAATTCGAGGCGCTCGGCGAGAACTTCAGCAACCGCGGCAGGCGCTCCGAGGAGCAGGTCGAGGTCATGCGCAAGCTGTGGACCGAGCGGTCGGTCACGTTCAACGGGAAGTACCACACGGTGACCGGGGCCGGCCTGGCCCCGCTGCCCACCCAACGTCCGATCCCGGTGTGGTTCGGAGCGGCCTCGGACCGGGCCTACGAACGCGCCGGACGGCTCGGCGACGGCTGGTTCCCGATGATGGGCCCCGGACCCGGGCTCGACTACGCGCGTGCTCAGGTGAAGCGCGCCGCGACGGCCGCGGGCCGGGACGCTGAGGGCCTCGGGATGGAAGGCCGGGTCAGCTGGACCGGCGACCGCGACAAAGTGGCCGCCGAAATCGCCGCCTGGAACGCCGCCGGCGCCACCCACCTGGCGGTGAACACCATGAACGCGGGCCTGGCGACCGTCGACGATCACCTCGCCGTACTGGAGCAGGTCGCCGCCGACCTGAAGTAGCCGCAGGTCAGCGCCGGAAGACGACCCACCTCATCGCGCTGTACATGTACACCGCCTCACAAATACCCGCCACCAGTCGCGACAGCTGGTAGTGCACTCCGATGGCCGCCAACCCACTGGACACGCCCAGGATGAAAACCAGGTAGTTGACGGCTACCACCACCACATAGACCCCGACCTGTGGTCCGACGGGAGCGTGGGACTGAAAGTTGAAGGTCCGGTTGAGCATGTAGCTCAGCGTGAAAGCGCACGCGTAAGCGACCGTGACGGCGACCGGCACCGGAAGGCCGAGCCCGCCGCGTAGACCCGTGAGGATCGCCAGGTCGACGCCGAAGGTGAGGCCGTTGATCAGGCAGAAGCCAAGAAATGTCGGCGCAACGACAGAGCTGAGCCCGAACGGAAGCCGAATGACGACCGCCTCACACAACTGATGAAATCGGTCGACCGGCCGTGATCGGCTGACACGCAATTCGGCTGGCACACGGGTAGGGTGCCATGACCAGGTATCCGCCGAGTGATCAATTGGCCAACTGCTCGACGCGTGTCGGGTGGACATTTCGAATGAGAATTGGACACGGAATTTGCGGACCTACGGTTGATCTGCCGGGTGTACAGCGGGAGCCGCGCGGAATATCCTCGACCGCGGGGTCTATCGAAGATCACCGCTAATGGACGTCGCCAAAGGCAGTGAATGATCACCAACCACACAGTGATAGATACGAGGGAATGATGGGTTCAGACAATCCGGAAAAAGGCGAAGCTCCGATCATCATCGGTATGGCCGATTCGGCGATGCACATGTACCGCGCCGCGATCGCTGCTTTGCCCGACGACCACGACGCAGACTTCCATTCCCGAGCCGAGGTGATTTTGACTGGCTTGCGAAAGCTGCGGAAGACGCTGACCGACGCCGGATCGCGCAGCAGGCTCACACCCGGGGTGATAGTCGCGCTCAGCGAAGTTCGTCGACGGTACGACGACCTGATGGAACGCGCCGCGACCGCACCGGGGTCCACGCTGGGCCAGCAGCTTTACGTGGCGCGCCGCCGCGCCAAGCTTTCGGCGCAGGAGACGGCCAATGGAGCGGGCGGACTCCGCGCGGATCTGCTGGACGCGCTCGAACACGGCGAGATTCCGACCGAGGATGAGGCGGTGAAAATCAAAGGGCTGATCGAGGCTCTCGGCGGGGTCACCGGCGATCACCAAGAGTGAACAGCAGCGGTTAGGCGTCTAGTCGTTCGGAGTCCACGGGCAACCTCATCGGTGCACGCGCGAAGCGAGGTAGTACTCGTGCTCTCGGGTGCGGTCGACGGTGTAGCCAATCGCCTTCTCGACGCCCTCTGTATCGAAATCCAACCAGCGCTCGGAGCGCTGGCGCTCAAATTCGCTCCAGGACGCCACGGTGAACCTCTCGAGGAACGTGTCGGGTTGTCCGACACTGTGATACAGCCGCCAACTATGGCCACCCGTTCGCAGCCGTGATCGCCTGACCGCGCTCATCGCCTCGACGAATTTTTCGAGATTCTCGGCCGGCACTCGGTAGCGGACGACAACAAGCACCGGTCCATCGTTGGGACATGGTTCGAACACGAGCGTCGGCGTCGGCCAGGCACTGGAAACCTCGACGTTCACCTTCCCGGTCGACGGCCGCAACGGAAGTACGGCAACGCTGAGCGCAACAGCGCCCAGCACCACCGCGGACCAAAGCATGGCTGTGTGAAGTCCCGCCCGCGTGGCAACCGCACCCCAGACATACGAGCCGATTGCCTGAGATCCCGTCGAGACCAGCAGATACACCGACAACCCGCGGGCCATAACCCACCGCGGCAACGACAACTGCGCCGCCGCGTTCAACGTCGTCAACGTAATCAGCCAGGCCATGCCCGACAGCACCAAAAAGGGCGTCGCCGCAGCGAATGGCAGCCAGACCACTGCCAGTGGCGCCATCGCGTACGCGGCGGCGGAGGCCGCCAGCAGCACGTTGTTCGACACTTTCTGGCGTAAGCGTGCGGCGACCCCGACAGCGAGTACGGCGCCAAAACCGATGGCCCCCAGCGACAGACCGTAGCCACTGGCTCCCAGGTGCCATCTGTGCGCGGCAGCCACCGGCAACAGCGCCAACAGGGCCGAAGCGGGAAACAGGAAAAGGGCTGTGCGCGACAAGATCCTGCGGAAAATTGGAGCGTTACCAACGTATAGCAGTCCGCTGACGATGGCCTGGCCGAAGTGTTCGCGTTCGATTGGCGCGCTTTGCCTGGGTCGTTTCCATGCCCTGAGGGCAACGATGATTGCCGCGAACGATGCTGCGTTGATCGCGAAGACCGCCGCGGGTCCGGCCAGTGCCACGACAACGCCGCCAATTGCCGGACCAATCGCTCGGGAGGCGTTCGCCGAGACGCTGGACAACGTCGCCGCGGCCGGTATCTGCTCGCGCGGGACGACCTCGGGCTGAATCGCCTGCCACGCCGGTCCGGTTAGCGCAGCAGCACCGCCAATGGCCACGGTAAACATCAACAGTGACGTCGGGGTGAGACGGCCCAGGTAGGCCAGCACCGCCAGGGCCAGCGTCACCAGCACCGCATACGACTGCATGAACATCAAAAACCGGCGCCGGTCGAATAGGTCGGCGAGCGCTCCGGCGAACAATCCCAAAAGCAGCGTGGGTCCGAGGCTCGCCGTCTGGACCAGCGCCACGATGACGTCGCTGCTGTGCTGTTCCACCAGGAACCACTGAGCCGCCACGCCTTGCATGAACGTCCCGATGTTGGAGGCGAACTGCGCGATAAACAGGCCTCGGTATATGCGATTGCGCAATGGCGCCCATGCCGACGATTGCCCACCGTCGGCACGCTCCTGACCCTGAATCACCACTGAGCCGATTGTCGAGGGCCTCTCTGACATACGGGCAGCGCCTTTCGCGTGGTGCAGAAATTAGAAGTCTAAGACACGCATCCAGTTCCGGCATTACGGGTTCTTACGGGTTCTTACCTCCGCAACGCCCTTGTCGCCTAACGGATTCCCGAGCGCCGAGGCACACGCGGCAATTAGAAATTCAGCCCCGAGAACATGACCCGGCCGGGATCATACTTCTGTCGTACGGCGCTCAATCGGGACAGGTTCGGGCCGAAGTACCGCGACGGCGGCTGGTTTGCCTCGACGTAGTTCACATAGCCGCCGACCGAATACGGTTGCACCGCTTGGTGTGCCGTGTTGAGCCAGTTGGTCGCCGCCGACGGGTCACCGGATGTTTCGACGTACCACTGCACCAGCGCGGATTGCCGGCGCCACGGAAAGGCCGTGGCTCCCGGTCCCACGCTGGCCAGGGCGCCGTCGAGGGCGTGCATGATCGCCAGCATGCGGCCCGCGCCACGGGGAAAGGCGTCGACCGCCGCGGCGATCCCCTGGGCGGCAGCCGGAGTGATCGCCGGGAAGACATCGGAACCACCGACATAGCCGAGCGGCGACGGATTGAGGTTCCCGACGGCCAAATACCTCACCAGGTCCAAATAGTTGAAGGTGTGGTTATCGGTCCCGGTCGGCTGCATCCCGACGGCCGAAGTGATGGCGCTCGCCACGCTGTTACCCGACCCGGCCGGGCAGGTCGCCATGATGCGACAGTGCGTACCCGTTGCGTCGGTGGTGCTGTCCGCCAGTGCCCAGCTGCTTCGGTCGGCGGTCCGCAGCCAGTTCTGCCAACCGACGAGGACCTGCGCGAACGACTGCGGCGGGAAATTGAGGTTCACGACGTCGACGTCCGTCGTCGGGAACGTGGCAAAGGTCAGCGACGTGGTGACGCCGAAGTTGCCACCACCGCCGCCGCGCAACGCCCAGAACAGGTCGGGGTTGTTGGCGGCAGACGCGGTGACGGCCTGGCCACCGGGTAGCACCACCGACGCCGACATCAATTGGTCACAGAGCAGGCCCGCGTGCCGCGATTGGGCGCCCAGCCCGCCGCCCAAGGCGTGCCCCGAGGCGCCGACGGAAGGGCAGGTGCCCGTGGGGATGCCCCGGCCGGCCCCGGCCAGGGTCTGGTGCATCGCGTACAAACTCGTCGCGGGCGTCACCGTGACCTGCCCGCTGGACGCGTCGTAATTGATATCCCCGGGCAGCTGACGCAGGTCGAGCACCATGGCACCGTTCGCCGTGGACCCCCCGATATAGGAATGGCCACCACTGCGCGGAGCGACCTTGAGGTTGCGGGCCGCAGCGAATGCCATCGCCTTTTGCACGTCCGCGGCCGATGTCGGGGTGACGATCGCAGCCGGTGTAGAGCCGTTGTAGATGGTGTTGAAAACCTGCTTGGCCGTTGCGAATTGCCCGTCACCCGGCGTCAGCACCTTCCCGCCGAGCGCGGTGGACAGGCCGTCCCAGCCGGTGGCATTCGGAGCGGCGGTAGCCCGCGCCGAGCCGAAAACCGCGCCGGCGGCTAACGCTCCAGCGGCACCCCGCAGAAACGTCTGGCGGGAGATCTCACGCGCCAACGCCCGCCTCCCGCGATTTCGTCATATCCCGCATTGTCAGCCACGGAAACCTCGGTGCCGCATGACGCGTCGCGGGATACCTGAAACGTGCCCGAACCGTTACCCGACCCGGGACACGCTTCTAGCAGCGGGCAAATGTGGTCTTGAGCGCGGCAGCGACCTCACCGGGCTACCTGTCGATCGCCTGGGAAAGGGGTTTTTCGGCAGGTGCCAGCCCGCGCAGATCGGCTACTCTGCGCTGGACATGCCACGCCGGCCATAGATCAGACAGTAAGGCTGCCAACCGTGGGTGACACGTTCCAGAAGCTGGGCGATTTGGACGCGACCGCCGACGAGGCGCCGGGTCTCGCGGCTAGTGTGTCGGCCCGGCTCATTGCGGAAGACGTCGTGTCGGGTGAGCTCACCGATTGCGTATTCGTCGGCCTAGGGCGTCGGCCTGGTCTTCGTCATGGCAACGCGCTCGAGAATCTCGGCGACGCCGGCGGTGTATGGACGACGTTGTCTACCAACGGGTTACACATCGACGTCGGGCGCCAGGTCTACCACGGCGGGCAAGGCGGCGTGAGCGATGCGGCCTGCCCAAACTGCGGAAGTATTGAGCTATTCAACGATTTCAGCACCGCGCTTGATGACTGGTACAAAACGGGCACCGCCGATCATGCGTGCCCAGCCTGCACACGACGCAGCCTGATCAACGACTGGAAGCTCGAACCCCAATGGGGCGTTGGACACCTTCAACTCACCTTTTGGAACTGGCCGCCACTTAGCAAGCAGTTCCAACAAGACGTCTCCACCTACCTGAACGATCACCGCCTGCTCTACATCTACGACAAGTTTTAGCGACAAGCGCAGCTGGAACTTCGCGCGCCGGTTATTTCTCCAGGGTGTACTGGGCGATGTCGAGGTAGCCCTGGTGGAACAACTTCGCGCACCCGGTCAGGTACCTGTCGTAGCGGTCGTAGACCACCTGACCCTGCAGCGCGATGGCCTCTTCCTTGTGTGCCTTTAGCCCCGCCGACCACACATCCAGGGTCTTGCAATAGTGCGACTGCAGCTGCTGGACGCGGGTGCAGGTGTAGCCGGCCTTAGCGGCATGGTCCGGCACCATCTCCAGCGTCGGCAGCCGACAGCCGGGGAAAATCTCGGTGAGCATGAACTTGGCGAAGCGCGCCAGCTCGAGGGTGATTGGCAAACCCCGTGCGGTCATCTCTTTGGCAGGCAACACGGTGATGGTGTGCAGCAGCATCACTCCGTCAGCCGGCATCGACTTGTAGGTGATGTCGAAGAACTCGTCGTAGCGGTTGAAGTCGAAGTGCTCGAAGGCGCCGATCGACACGACCCGGTCGACCTGGCCTTCCCATTCCTCCCAGCCCCGCAACTGGACCGACTTGGAGCGCGTGCTCGGGTTCTTGTCCAGCAGCGACTGAACATGGGCGGCCTGGTTCTTACTCAGCGTCAGACCGATCACATTGACGTCGTAGTTGTCCAGGGCCCGGTTGATACAGGCGCCCCACCCGCAACCGATGTCGAGCAGCGTCATCCCAGGCTCTAGGCCCAGCTTGCCCAGTGACAGGTCGATCTTCGCGATCTGCGCCTCTTCGAGGGTCATGTCATCGCGCTCGAAGTACGCACAGCTATAAGACTGCGTCGGATCCTGGAAAAGCCGGAAGAAATCGTCAGACAGGTCGTAATGCGCCTGCGCCATCTCAAACTTGGGGGTCAATTTCTGCGCCATGATCTTGGGTGCCTTTCTGGACCACGGACGGGCCGAGGGTTCCGTCGCTGTGCTGGTGGGGTCGCGCCGTCTCGTTCAGCGCTGACGCACATAATTCGGAGCCGTCTGGGTCATGGATGGGAACGGGTCGAAGTGTCTAGCGCCGGGCAACGACCCTTGGCGAGGATGTCCACGTAGTGACTGCTCCGACGGCTTGAAGCCGTCGCCTTCTTTTCAGGCGGCTTGCGCGCAGGCGGCTGCCTTACCCACTTTGAACGCCAGATGAGAATTTGACACCACGGTTGAGACCCTAGACGCGGCGGAGCTGTCGGTTCTCAAATCCCGTGTCATATTGCGATGTTTTGACCTGGGGTAACGCGAGTTGTCTCACGCAGTGTCATCTGGGATTTGTCTCAGATTTGTGTCATTTCCTCAGCCGCCCCCGTCGCCGCTAGGTAGGCGGTGACGCTGACGTCCGCGTACGGTCGGCGGGCCAAGGCGTCCTTTGTTTCGTCATGTGACGCCCGTGTCGTCCGTCGATGAGTACATCCAATGACCGGAGACCCGACTGTCCGATCCAGCTATCCAATGGTGCTAGTCGTCGCTCAGAACAGGAGAGTCGCATGATCTGAAGGGACTTGCTGATATAACCCGCGAGTTGTGTTCTCTGCCAATCCTTTACGAGGCCCTCATGGATACTCGTCATTATCCATGAAAAGGGCACCGTATTCGCTTTGATTGTTGGGCCGGGGTAAGCTGCGCAACCCGATAACGTCGGAACCCGCGGGTCAATTCGGAGGCAGAGCTTGCCGCCACTGATTGTGGACGTCCCACCCATCCACCACCTCCACCAATGCTAGGACTCCCGTGGGATAAACGAGGGACACCAGCCAACGGAGCGAGCCCCCTTCGCTAACCTCGAAACCCGCATTCAGAAATTGCTTGAGCCACTTGACCTTCAGCCGATCACGCCGGAAATCGAACGCCGCAACCGCTTCGCCTGCTTGCAGCCGAGACTTGAGATCTGAAATCCCCAGGGCCTTCTCGACCCACTTCGAGTACTCCTTGACGGTGCAGCGCAAATTGTGATCGGTGAGTTCGAGCTCGGCTCGCGTCGAGATCGAGTTGAGGCGGTTCTTCACCAAGAAGACCTCGGCGCGAGGTGGTGGAGCCAGGGTCATATCACGGCTCGGATTGATCGTCGGCCTTGATGTCGAATTTGACGTTGCTGGCGTCGACACGGGTGCCAGACACGTTGACGCCGTAGGTCTGACCAGCATCCATCAGTTCGCATTGAGTCGTCGCTCCCTGGGCGCCGTTGAGGTTATCCGGGCAAGTCACCTAATCGCGTTTGCGGCCTACCTGCTGGCCGAGTGGATCACAACATGGACGATACCCAAAGCCAGCAAGATTTAGACCTCCCAGACGTTTGCCAAGATCAGCGGCCGCGATACGCGTCCCGCGCTGAAGCGTTGCGGCGGTGAGTGTGGTCATCTGTTCTGGCCCCGGTAGGTGAAGTTTCTGCATTAGCTCCGGCCCCACCTGATCGTGGTTGGTGGCTGCCGCTGGGCGAGTCTGCATCAGTTCTGGCCCCACCAGTGGATGAGTGATCGCCGTGGGGTGGCGATGGTCGCCTCCCGCAGGGAGGACAACGAGGTGTCGTCACTAGGTGGAACCCCTGATCGGCTCGGCGAACGTCACATCTGGGTAACTGCGGGAACCGACCGGCCCGCGGCAACGACCGTTGTACTGCGGCCACCGATGAGGAGAACACGATGCCGGGTCCGATGCCGATGCCGATGCCCACCACGATGCTGACCCTGCTGCCCGGATGGGTGCGGGTGCTCTGGATTGTCGCGTTGGCCGTGGTTGCTGTGCTGCACATCTGGCACGGCGCGACGACGCCCGCACAGCCGCGGTGGTGGCACGGCGCGCACACCGCCATGGCGCTGGGCATGATCGGCATGTACGCCGCCGACCCGATGCGCCAGCGCGGCCTTTACGACGTGCTCGAGGTGCTCTTCGCCGTCGTCGCGGTGGCGCTGGTGGTCACCGCCGTCGTGGTGCGCCGCCGCGAGCGGGTGCTCAACCCGCTGTGGGTGGTCACCGCCGTCGACTCGGCGGCGATGAGCTACATGGCGGCCGTCATGCTGTCCCCGTCCGCCGTCCCCGCCGCAGTGACGTGGGTCGTCGTCGCCTACCTCGCCTTTGACACACTGGCCTGGCTGCTCGATCTCTGGGGCCGCGCGCTGGCCTCGCGAGACCGGTCGGTCGGACTGTCGGGGCACAACACCCTCGACATCAGGCTCAGCCTCGCCGTCATGGCCGCAAGCATGGCCTACATGCTCGCCGCCATGACCAGCTAGCGAATCCCCTACCGCAGTGCGGCACCACGTGGCAAACGTGTATTCGACGGAGCCGCAATATCTTTCGGTGCGATAAGCGTTCGTCGACCGGCCGGTGAATGCTTTGGGATTCGTGGATGAAGTCCCGACGAGTTCGGCGGTAGCGTCCGTCTGATCATTTAGTCTGCGCGACGGCAAGGCGTGACGAGCGTGCGCGCACAGCCAGGCCCGGCTGTCTGAGTACCTGGGGTCGGCTTAGCAACGGAACGAATCTGGTGCCCGTGCCTGTACCGCACCGAGTCCTCACGCTGGACTGGCCCGTTCTGATCGGCGCCACCTGGCTGGCCACCGCATTCCTGTGGCGCGGCCCGCGTCACCCGCATCCAAGGAGCCATCCTGCTCACCGTCTACGGCGCGTACATCGCCGCATCCATCCTCATCGAGAGATAAATCGGGCCAGGTGCCTAGAACCCACGATGGGTGTGCCGGGCCAATTTATCGATTCCAGTGCGGCTGCCTGTGCCGCAGATAGACTGACCGACTCCTGTGCAGGTTTGGTCAATCAATCTGTTCCTGTTATGCAAAACCTGCTGGGCATGAACCGCTTTGGTGGCCCATGCGAGGAGCAGCCCCGGTGAATGTTTAGGCGTGGCTCGCCCAGTGCTATTCAAGCAGCGGTAGGAATTCTGCCGCGAGTTCGTCTCGCCATGTCGCCCGGCGATGCCGTTCGCGCTGACCGCCGAACATTCCTGTTCGAGGGGGCTGGCCGGTCCGTGCCCTGTCATCCTTGCTGTATGGCTGAAGAGGCGGTCGAGGTGTTCGAGCGGCATCGGGCGCGACTGTTGGGCCTGGCGTATCGGATGCTCGGTTCGGCCGCCGAGGCCGAAGACGTCGTCCAAGATGCGTTCCTGCGGTGGCAGAACACCAAGCCCGGCTCGGTCGAGGTCCCGTCCGCGTGGTTGGCCAAGGTCACGACGAACCTGTGCCTGAACAGGCTCGATTCCGCACGCAGTCGCCGAGAGCGATACGTCGGGGCGTGGTTGCCCGAGCCGGTGCTGACGCCGGACAGCGCGTTGGGGCCGCTGGAGACGGTCGAGCAACGCGACACGGTGTCGTTTGCGTTCCTGGTGCTTGCCGAGCGGCTCACCCCGAGCGAACGAGCGGTGTTCGTGCTGCGCGAGGCGTTCGGCTACAGCCATCGCGAGGTGGCCGAGTTGGTCGAGCTGTCGGAGTCGAACTGCCGGCAGCTGCACCGTCGTGCGCGGAAACGGCTGGCTCATGCGGAGCTGTCGCGGTCGCCGGCCGACCTGCCCGAGCTCCGCGCACTGGTCGAGCGGTTCCTCGTCGCCGCGCGCAACGGTGATCTCGCCGGCCTCGAGCGGATGCTCGCCGAGGACGTCAGCTCGGTCGCCGACGGTGGTGGCCTGCCGGGCGTGGCGCGGCGGCCTATGCGGGGCATGGAGGTCGCGCGGTATCTGGCCGCGACGGTGAGCCGAAGCGTCGCGGGTGTGGCGGCGTTCATCCAGGAGGTCAACGGCGTGCCCGCGGTAGTCGGCTGGTCCGGGACGACGCTGTTCGGCGTGCTCATCCCCGAGATCGCGGGCGAGCGGATCACCGCCGTCTGGATCGTGGCCAACACGGGCAAGCTGGGCTTCCTCGCCGACCAGGCGGTGCGGTTGTCACGTTCACCGGAGGTATCAGGTTCCTAGTGGTGTAGGGCGAAGTCTCAAGCCAGGACGGAGCAGGGAATGACGACAACGGTTCTGGTCACCGGTGGTACCGGACGGCTCGGACGCACCCTCGTGCCGCAGCTGGCCGACGCCGGTCACGGGGTGCGCGTGCTGACTCGCAGGGAACGCGAGGCCGCCGCGTGGGGGTGGGCGGTCGGTGATCTGCGCACCGGACGCGGAATCGCCGAGGCAGTCACCGGCGCCGAGGTGATCATCCATTTGGCCACCGGGCGCGGTGATGTGGCCGCGACGCGCAACCTGATCGAAGCGGCGAGGGCGGCCGGCAAACCGCACCTGGTGTACGTGTCGATCGTCGGTATCGAGGACGTCGCACTCGGCTACTATCGCGCGAAAGTGGCCTGCGAGCGTCTGATCGAGGAGTCCGGGCTGCCGTGGACGATCCAGCGCACGACGCAGTTCCACGACCTGATCACCGCGATGTGCGATGCCCAGCGCGGGCTGCCGGTGACGATGATGCCATCGAAGGTGAGCTTCCAGCCGATTGACGTCACGGAGGTCGCCGATCGGCTCGTCGCGATCGCCGCGGCGTCGGCCGCGGCACGGGTGCCCGATCTGGGCGGACCGCAGGTGCGTGACGCGGCCGAACTGGCCCGCACCTACCTCCGGGCGATCGGACGCCGCCGCGCGGTGTGGTCGATTCCGATGCCGGGCAGGGCGATGCGGGACTACCGTGCGGGCAACCACCTCACCCCGGAGCGGGCGGTCGGACGGATCACGTTCGACGAATTCGTTGCCGGGATCGCGCGCCAACGGAGCAGCCGATGAATCGGTGGCTGCGTGCCGGTGTCGGATTTCTCGCCGCCAGCCAGGTCGTCGTCGGCATCTGGGCGTTGTTTTTCCCGGCGAGCTTTTTCTCGCTCGACGTCGTCGGTATGGGAATGGCCTACAACGAGCACCTGATGCGCGACTACGGCGCCATGACTCTCGCCAGCGCGGTGGTGCTCGGCGCCGCAACCATCCACATCGGACGGATGCTGACGGTTGTCGCGCTCGCCATGTACCTGACGTGGGCGGTTCCGCACTGCATTGTGCACCTGACGATGCTCGATCACCTCGCGCCATCGACGGGCGCGCTGCTGATCACGGCGCTCGGATTCGCGATCGCGCTGCCAGCCACGCTGCTGGTGCTCACGGTGTCGCGCGGCGGCACGCGCGGCCCGAGGTGATGGACTCGGGCTCCTCGACAATGCTGCTGGACACGTGCGGACGGGAGCAGGAAATAATGAA
>CAWEIY010000006.1:0-63152 GCA_963809285.1 uncultured Actinomycetota bacterium
CAGAATTTTTGGTCGCGATCGAGTGTGGGACGCAGTGATACACGTGAGTGTAAGTGTAACGGCGGCAGTGGTTTTGGGAAGTTATGGGAAGCGTCCGGGAATGTGGATTGGAAGTGGGCTTGGGGATAAAGCCGTGGTGATCGATTGTGCTGGGTTGAGGCCGAACCGATTACGCAGTGCCTCCCGTCGTGCACACCGGCGCTGCCGAATGAAGCTCCGAAACGAGGCGGAAAAGTTCTGCAGGAGACGCCATCGCGGAGAATTACAGTGGTGTTGGGAGCCTTGGTGAGACCAAGGCGATCAACCGCCCACGCAGGCGCCAAGCCGACTGAGCGACAACCGTACACAGTGGGTGCGGCGCGCCCGACAGCTTCTGATCCGACACGACTCTTTGGAAGGTGGTGAAAAAATTGGAAGACAACGCGTTGAACGATCTGCCCCTTCTGCTCGCGGTGCCACGGGCCGCCCAGCTGCTGGGAATCAGCCGGGCCGCGGCCTACCGACTGGCGGCATCCGGAGAGCTGCCGGTCCGCCGGCTCGGGGGCCGCGTCTACGTGGTAACCGCCGGCCTTCGTGAACTGGCTTCGTGAAAGGTTCTGTGTGCCCGCGGGATTCCGAGTGCTACGACAAATCCCGCGTTCGCAGCGTGGTCCCTCGACTGGCGGCTACTACCCATGGATCGCCAAGAACGGCCGCGACATCGAGCGGGACGCCTGTTTGAGCGATAGCGGTCTAGCGATCCGCTATTGCCAGCTATCGTTTCCTCGTGACTTCTGATAGTCCCGCCCACACAAGGGCGAAGTCATCCACGAGAGCATCCGATGCGTGGAAGGCAGGCGCGGCCACGACGACGGGCTGATCGAAATCGCTCTCGTCGGTCACACCCACCGCTATCGCGTGCGGACCAAAATCTTGACTGGATCACCACAACCGAGGAGACCGATCGATGGGTACCGAAGCCGCTGCCGACCCAACGCCGGCCGATCGCGAAAAGAGCCAGCGCAGTCGGCGCGCGCTGCCGATCACCAAGCGTGTCGCTCGCAACGGAAAAGTCAGGTACACATTCCAGATCGACGCGGGCACAAAGCCGGATGGCTCCCGCGACCGCCGCCGCTACACCTATACAACTTTGGCCGAGGCCAAACGTGAATACGCCCGTATTATCACCGAAGCGGCCGCGGGCACGCTGGTCCGGCGCGACAAGGTGACCGTGGGCGCCTTTTTGGCCGAGTGGCTCGACAGTCGTCGCGTGCGACCCAACACGCTCGACGGCTACCGCGCAGCCCTCAAGCCGGTTATCGACCACCTTGGCACAGTGCCGTTACAGCACCTCGACACCCCGCACCTCGACGAGCTGGTGACACTGCGCCTGACCGGTGAACCAATTCCCCAGCGCGCTAAGCGCGGACGCCGTTCCGCCGAGGTGCTGGCCTATTTGCGGGCGCGCCCAGAAGGCGCTGGGTATTCGGAGCTGCTGACCACCTTCGGCGAGCCCGGCATCAAAGCACTCGACCGTCTGGTGTCATCCGGTGACGTGCTGCGCCCGCAGCGCGCGCGATACGTCGCCGCACTGCCGACCGAACCCGGGCATCCGAAAGTGCCTGGCGGCGTGAGTAACCGGACCGTCTGCGCCATGCTGACGGTCCTGTCGACGGCGCTCACCACCGCCATGAAACGCGGTCTCGTGGGCCGCAACGTCGCCCAACTGGTCGACCGCCCGGCCGTCGAGCGCCGCGAGATGTCCACGTGGACCCCGCAGCAGGTCGAACGATTCCGCGAGCATGTACGCGGCGACCGCCTGTACGCGTGCTGGCTGCTGACGCTCGCCGGCTGGCGACGCTCCGAAGTGCTCGGCCTGGCGTGGTCAGCGGTGGACTTCGATGCCGGCACCGTCAGCGTCGCCCAGGGCCGCGTTGTCGTGCGCGGTGCGGGCACCACGACCGGCGCACCGAAGTCCGAACGCTCGAGGCGCACACTGCCGATGCCCGCCGACGTCATGGCCGCGCTGCGAACGCTGAACGCACAACAGAAGCGGGAAAGGCTCGCGCTCGGCGCGGGGTGGATAGACACGGGGCTCATCGCGATCAATGAGGACGGCTCCCCGGTTCGGCCAGAGACCTACTCAACGGCATTCCGCCGCCACTGCGCGGCAGCGGGCGTGCCGGTGATCCGGTTGCATGACGCCAGGCACACGGCCGCGACGCGGATGCTCGACAGCGGCACCACGGTGTCTGCGACGGCGAAGTGGCTGGGCCACGATCCTGCTATGACGCTGCGGGTGTACGGCCATGTGTACGACGACGCGCTGGCGTCGGCGGGCGACGTGCTATTCGGCGGGATGTCTCCCGCCAACATGTCTATCCCAGTGGAACACTATGCCGAGCGACACGATGGAAATCGAGAACACCGAAGCGGCCAAAGTGAAACGCAGGCCGTACAGTTGCCAGAAATTAACGACAACATTCCCCATAGCGAGTTTCTCCAAGCGATTGACGATCCGCTTGTAAGAAACAACGAGCCTCGCGGCAAGAGCTAGCGAGGCTAGAAAAGAGAGACCGAAGACCAATTTCAGTCCGACGTCTCCGACCTCTATCAAATGGTCGAGATCGAAGTCGAGGTTCCAAGTAAGTCCGCCGATCGCCGTCGTGGACGTCGTGATGGTCGTGGACGTCGTGATTGTCGTGATTGTCGTGATTGTCGTGACTGTCGTAATCGGCGTCGTTGGCGTCGTCGGTGGCGTCGTCGGTGGCGTCGTCGGTGGCGTCGTCGGTGGCGTCGTCGGTGGCTTCGTAGTCAGTTCAGGCGGGCAATGTCCTGGCGGATCGCATACTGGCCCACCAAGCAACGTGACTGAAGGGAGCGTCATCGACGGTAAGGCAACCGCTGCGCCAGCCGAATCTTGCGTCAGGCTGTCCTCTCGGACCGTGGTGCACGCCGCCAACATCAGGGGCGCCAGCGATAACACCATCAGAGCCAGTAAGCGCCACAAAAACGGACTCTTCTGAACGGGGCGCCGTCGACAATTGCGAGTGCGGACCGCGGCCATGATGCTGTTCTGCTCCACTGCGCCCCCTCAGTGTGTTTTCGCAACTCGGTTGAAACGATTGACGGCCAGCCGACATGCGGCCGAGCTGTGTGGGCTTGTCGTACAGCGTGCGTCGCCCAGACCCCGTCTGGTAGCAGAACGAACCATAGTTGCCGCCGCGGTTTGCTTGGAGCGTTGCGCTCTGGCAGCCGCCTCGTTCGTCTCAATATCGATGTATTGGTCTGCATTATCCACGGCAGCTTCAATCGTGGATACGGTTACCGCGACAGCGCCAAAAATCACCAGCTTGCACAGCGAGGTCATGAATCAGTCACTCTCGCTTAGAGCATTTCGACGGTGCTCAGCATAAGGAGCCATCACATCCGTTCCGATCGATATGGTTCATCGTTCCGGGTCATTCGGGTGGAGCAGCGAGAATGACAGACGTTCAGCAGCAGAAGACTTATCTTCCTCCCGAGTCCTCACGATCGGTCCAAATCGAGATGCTCTACGCCAGGTGGCGCGAATGCAGACGGTGACAGCCAATACTTCGGTCTAGCCTGGGGTAGCGCATTCATGTACGAGTTCACGGCCACGGTTACATGGTCGCGACATGTCATAACGTGACAGGTTGTCATAAGCCAACAAGCGAAGTGGCTCATCGAGAGATCAACTGGGCCAACACATTTGCGAGTTGCGTCCTGCCGATGCCCTGGCCGAAGAGTGCAGATTCGCGCAATGCGAGGGCGGTGGTGGTGGTCGCAGCGCATCCGCCTGGGGACAACCGTATCCCTTTGGCGCACAGGGATAGTTGGCCGGCACCGCATCAGCTATAGGCGTCGCGGATCCGGCGTCAGGCTGAACGCAGTGGTATGCGCTCATGAGAGCGCATACCGGAGTTGGCGTTTGTCGGGGTCTGGCTCGTGGGGGGCCTCGCCCGCGAGCTCGGCGGCCATCGCGGCCGACTGGGTAGCCATCTCGTTCGCGATCGTGGCCATTGACGCGGCGCGGCGCACCGTCGAGGACAACCTGGCGACACCGGCGAAACCAATGCCGGATGCGGAAAAGAGACGATTTCGGCGAGCATCGCTGCCTTCGATACCGCCTCCAGGAGCGTCAGCGGGACCACCTTGATCGGAGCGTCGGCCTCGCACTCCCCATTCCTGGCGTGCCCCTCCCACTGAGGTCGACCCGTCGCGAGAGCGTGCCCCCTCAGTAGCAAGAAAGAACCTACCGAACACATCGGCACGGTCGCCCGCCGGCGACGTCTTGTCATGGATAGATGGCGATTCGTCCTGCGTACGGACAGACCTCTCAGCGGACAGCAGTCGCACCGGGCGGCAGGACAACCGGGGTGTGTCCGCAATGCGGATAGTCGACCGGGTGTGCGAACCAAGTTGGCACATTCTTGGCACAACGGGGGTTCGCCAATCTAACCCAAGTGGATCGCATTATGTCGCTGACCTGCATGAACATCGGTGGGCGCGGACGGTATCGAACCGCCGACCGCTGGTGTGTAAAACCAGAGCTCTACCACTGAGCTACGCGCCCCATGCCCGCCGCAGGCTACACGCCCACAGCCTAAGCACCCAAACGACTCAGGCCTGTAAAGCCGCCAACGCGTCAGTCCACAGCCGCTGGTCGCGGGCTTCGCCGGGCCCCTTCATCTCCGCGAACCGAATGATCCCGGACCGATCGACGACGAAGGTCCCCCGGTTGGAGTAGCCGGCGTCGTCGTTGAACACGCCATACGCCTGGCTGACTTCGCCGTGCGGCCAGAAATCCGACAGCACCGGGAAGGTGAACCCGCTCTCGAGGGCCCAGATCTTGTGCGTGGGCGGCGGGCCCACCGAGATGGCCAACGCCGCACTGTCGTCGTTTTCGAAATCGGGCAGGTGGTCACGCAACCGATCCAGCTCGCCCTGGCAGATCCCGGTGAATGCCAGCGGGAAGAAAATCAGCAGGACGTTCTTGGCCTCGCGATACGTGCTCAGGCTGACGGGCTGTCGATTTTGATCGTGCAATGTGAAGTCGGGGGCGGTGTCGCCGACGGGCAGCATCAACGCTTCCCGGTTCGGGACTTCGGCTGCACCAACTGGCTGGCGCTCCAGTCGCCGAGGTTGACCGATGAGGTCGGCATGAGGCCGGCGGTGGGGGCCGACTCGGCGATCTCGGCGGGCAGCACGTGACCGGGCCTGCCGGTCTTGGGCGTCAGCACCCAGATCACGCCGTCGTCGGCGAGCGGGCCGATCGCGTCCATCAAGGTGTCCACCAGGTCGCCGTCCCCGTCGCGCCACCACAGCAGCACGACGTCGATCACCTCGTCGCTGTCTTCGTCGAGCAACTCGGCGCCGCACGCTTCCTCGACCGCGGCGCGGATCTCGTCGTCGGCGTCCTCGTCCCAGCCCCACTCCTGGACGACTTGGTCTCGTTGGATGCCCAGCTTGCGAGCGTAGCTCGGGGCGTGATCCGCCGCGACCACCGTGGAGCCTCCTTAACCGTCTGCGCGCCGTGCGACTCGAATTATCGTCGCACAGCCAGAACGCGGTCCATACCTCCGCCTCAGGAGATCCCCAGGCACGCCTTCAGCGCCTTCGTTTTGGTGTCGTTGAGCTGGTCGACCCGTTGGTTGAACTCCCCGGTCCCCGCGTGCGTGCCGATGGCGTTGGCCACCCCGTGCGCCGCGTCGATGTAGGCGTTGTATGCGTCCTTCAGTGACTGCGACAGGGCATCGCTGAAGCTATTGGAGACCTGGGTGGCGCTGTCGTTCAGCGCGTCGATGGCGGGGCCTTCCAGCGGGCCGGTGCCGTGGCCCGCGTTGTACGCGGAGACAAAGGCATTCACCTTGTCGATTGCGGCGCTGCTGGTGTTCGCCAGCGTGTCGCACGAGGCATGCACGGCCTTAGCCGTCAGCGATTGTTGGCGCTGGGACTCGCGCACGCGCGACGTCACCGACGAGGCCGACACCGACTCGGACACCGACTGCCGGTAGGCCGGGGCGACCTTCGTATCGGGCGTGGCCGTGCCGTTGGTGACGGTGGTACACCCGACGATTCCCATGATTACCGCCGCGACACAGCCGAGCGCCAGCACGCCTCGCCTGGGCATGTCCCCCACGTGCGCGCGAGGGACGGCACGCCATCCGATGAGCACGTCGCTGACGTTACCGGTTGCCGATTTCACGCGCCCCGGTACACACCGAGTTGGTCTCGACAGACTGGCGGCTATCCGGCCGCAACCCAAGTGCGGCACGATAGGGAGACAAGACGCAAGCGGATAACCCGCCAACTACAGGAGCGCAAGTTGACCACCGAGTTCGCGCGCCACGATCTGGCCAAAACCCCAAGCAACTCAAGCGAACCCGACCGCGTTCGGGTGATCCGCGAGGGTGTGGCGTCCTATCTGCCCGACATCGACCCCGAGGAGACGTCGGAGTGGCTCGAGTCCTTCGACGAACTGCTGGAGCGCTCGGGGCCGGCGCGGGCGCGCTATCTGATGCTGCGGCTGCTGGAACGGTCCGGCGAGCAGCGCGTGGCCATCCCGGCGCTGACGTCGACGGACTACGTCAACACCATCCCGACCGAACTGGAGCCGTGGTTCCCCGGCGACGAGGACGTCGAACGTCGCTACCGGGCGTGGATCCGATGGAACGCCGCCATCATGGTGCACCGCGCCCAGCGGCCGGGAATCGGTGTGGGCGGCCACATTTCGACCTACGCCTCATCTGCGGCGCTGTATGAAGTCGGCTTCAACCACTTCTTCAGAGGCAAGTCGCATCCCGGCGGCGGCGACCAGGTGTTCATTCAGGGCCACGCCTCCCCGGGGATTTACGCGCGCGCCTTCCTGGAGGGTCGGCTCAGCGCCGACCAGCTCGACGGCTTCCGCCAGGAGCACAGCCACGTCGGCGGCGGGTTGCCGTCCTACCCGCACCCGCGGCTGATGCCCGACTTCTGGGAATTCCCCACCGTGTCGATGGGTCTGGGCCCGCTCAACGCCATCTACCAGGCGCGGTTCAACCACTACCTGCACGACCGGGGCATCAGGGACACCTCCGACCAGCACGTGTGGTGCTTTTTGGGCGACGGCGAGATGGACGAGCCGGAGAGCCGCGGGCTGGCGCATGTCGGCGCGCTCGAGGGCCTGGACAACCTGACCTTCGTCATCAACTGCAACCTGCAACGCCTCGACGGGCCGGTGCGCGGCAACGGCAAGATCATCCAGGAACTGGAGTCGTACTTCCGTGGCGCGGGCTGGAACGTCATCAAGGTGGTGTGGGGCCGCGAGTGGGACGCGCTGCTGCACGCCGACAAGGACGGCGCGCTGGTCAACCTGATGAACGTCACCCCCGACGGCGACTACCAGACGTACAAGGCCAACGACGGGGCCTACGTGCGCGACCACTTCTTCGGCCGCGATCCGCGCACCAAGGCGCTCGTCGAGCAGATGACCGATTCCGAGATCTGGAACCTCAAGCGCGGCGGTCACGACTACCGCAAGGTCTACGCCGCCTACCACGCCGCCGTCGACCACAAGGGACAGCCGACGGTGATCCTGGCCAAGACCATCAAGGGTTACTCGCTGGGCGCGCACTTCCAGGGCCGCAATGCCACCCACCAGATGAAAAAGCTTGCGCTGGAAGACCTCAAGCATTTCCGGGACTCCATGCGGATTCCGATCAGCGACGCTCAGCTGGACGAGGATCCCTACCTCCCGCCCTACTACCACCCCGGCCCCGACGCCCCGGAGATCCGCTACCTGCTCGACCGGCGCCGCACGCTCGGTGGCTTTGTCCCGGAACGCCGGACCAAGGCCAAGGCGCTGAAGCTTCCCGGGCGCGACATCTACGCCCCGATGAAGAAGGGATCCGGCAACCAAGAGGTCGCCACCACCATGGCGATCGTGCGCACGTTCAAAGAAGTGTTGCGGGACAAGGAGGTTGGCCCGCGGATCGTGCCGATCATTCCCGACGAGGCCCGCACCTTCGGGATGGACTCGTGGTTCCCGTCGTTGAAGATCTACAACCGCCTCGGCCAGCTGTACACCGCCGTCGACGCCGACCTGATGCTGGCCTACAAGGAAAGCGAAATCGGGCAGATCCTGCACGAGGGCATCAACGAGGCCGGGTCGGTGGGGTCGTTCACCGCCGTCGGCACGTCGTATGCGACGCACAACGAGCCGATGATCCCGATCTACATCTTCTATTCGATGTTCGGGTTCCAGCGCACCGGCGACGGCATGTGGGCCGCCGCCGACCAGATGGCGCGCGGCTTCCTGCTGGGGGCCACCGCGGGGCGCACCACGCTGACCGGTGAGGGCCTGCAGCACGCCGACGGCCACTCGCTGCTGCTGGCCGCCACCAATCCGGCGGCGGTGTCCTACGACCCGGCGTTCGCCTACGAAATCGCCTACATCGTGGAAAGCGGGCTGGCCCGCATGTTCGGCGAGAACCCGGAGAACGTCTACTTCTACATCACCGTCTACAACGAGCCGTACGTGCAGCCGCCCGAGCCGGACAACTTCGACCCCGAGGGCCTGCTGCGCGGCATCTACCGCTACCACACCGCCACCGAGCAACGCGCCAACAAGGCGCAGCTCCTGGCCTCCGGGGTGGCCATGCCGTCGGCGCTGAAGGCGGCGGAGATGCTGGCCGCCGAGTGGGATGTCGCCGCGGACGTGTGGTCGGTGACCAGTTGGGGCGAGTTGAACCGCGACGGCGTATCCATCGCGAGGGCCAGGCTGCGCCACCCGGACCGGCAGGCCGACGTCCCCTACGTGACCCAGGTTCTCGCGGATGCCCCCGGGCCGGTGATCGCCGTGTCGGACTGGATGCGCGCCGTCCCCGAGCAGATCCGGCCGTGGGTGCCGGCCACGTTCGTCACGCTGGGCACCGACGGGTTCGGCTTTTCCGACACCCGGCCCGCCGCGCGGCGCTTCTTCAACACCGACGCCGAGTCGCAGGTGGTCGCGGTGCTGGAGGCGCTGGCCCGCGACGGTGAGATCGACCCGTCGGTGCCGGTCGCGGCCGCCCGCCAGTACCGGATCGACGACGTGCAGGCCGCCCCGGAGCAGACGTCCGATCCCGGCCTGGCGTGATCCGGGCCCGACCCGGGCCCTCGAGACCCGCGGCCCGCCTTGGCGAGAAGTGCTAGAAATCTGGCGTAGGTTTTAGGGGTGAATGACAACCCCTTCGCTGGGCCGTTCGCCAAGCACCCCCGGTCGCCGCTCGAATCGCTGGATATCGTGCCCGAATCCCTGTTGCGACGCCTGAAGCTGTACTCCGGCCGATTGGCCACCGAGGCGGTCTCGGCGATGCAGGAACGGTTGCCGTTTTTCGCCGATCTGGAAGCATCCCAGCGGGCCAGCGTGGCGCTGGTGGTCCAGACGGCCGTCGTGAGCTTCGTCGAGTGGATGCACGACCCGCACAGCGACGTCAGCTATACGGCGCAGGCCTTTGAACTGGTGCCCCAGGACCTCAGGAACCGGATCGCCTTGCGCCACAGCGTGGACATGGTGCGGGTCACCATGGAGTTCTTCGAGGAGGTCGTGCCGCTGGTGGCTCGCTCCGAAGAGCAGTTGACCGCGCTCACGGTGGGCATTTTGAAGTACAGCCGCGACCTGGCGTTCAGCTTCGCCTCGGCCTACGCCGACGCGGCCGAAGCGCGAGGCAGCTGGGACAGCAGGATGGAGGCCAGCGTCGTCGACGCGGTGGTACGCGGCGACACCGGCCCCGAGCTGCTGTCCCGGGCGGCCGCACTGAACTGGGACACCACCGCGCCGGCGACGGTTGTGGTCGGGACCCCGGCGCCGGGCCGGGACGGCGCAAACGGCCAGGAGGACAGCCAGCGGGCCAGCCAGGACGTCCGCGATATCGCAGCCCGCCACGGCCGTGCGGCGCTCACCGACGTGCACGGCACCTGGCTGGTCGCGATCGTGTCCGGCCATTTGTCGCCGACCGAGAAGTTCCTGGGCGACCTGCTGAATGCGTTCTCCGACGGCCCGGTGGTGATCGGACCCATGGCGCCCATGCTGACCGCGGCCTACCACAGCGCGAGCGAGGCGATATCGGGGATGAACGCCGTCGGCGGCTGGCGCGGCGCGCCACGGCCGGTGCTGGCGCGAGAACTGCTGCCCGAACGCGCCCTGATGGGCGACGCGTCGGCGATCGTGGCGTTACACACCGACGTGATGGGGCCGCTGGCCGATGCCGGACCCACGCTGATCGAGACGCTCGATGCGTACTTAGATTGTGGCGGCGCTATTGAAGCTTGTGCCAGAAAGTTGTTCGTTCATCCAAACACGGTCCGGTACCGGCTCAAGCGCATCGCCGACTTCACCGGGCGCGATCCCACTCAGCCGCGCGATGCGTATGTCCTGCGAGTGGCGTCGACGGTCGGTCAGCTCAACTACCCCGCGCAGCCCGCCAGCGTTGCAAGCAACGCCGCGGTTCCGGTTCCCGTGCCGGTCAGACGCGGTGTCGCGGCCCTCACCGCGCAACAGTGACCCAGGCAACAAGTCGCGGCGCGGTATCAAACACGTAGATAAAGGAGCTATTTTGTAGGGTGTATACAAAAACCTAAGACGAGGTTCATAATCTGTTACACCCGCCAAAACCGTTTCCACAGTGTTCTCTTAGACACGTGATCGCATTACTCGCGCCCGGACAGGGTTCGCAGACCGAGGGGATGCTGTCGCCGTGGCTCGAGCTGCCAGGCGCAGCGGACCAGCTGACGCTGTGGTCTAAGGCCAGCGGCCTGGATCTCGCCCGGCTGGGGACCGCCGCGTCGACCGAGGAGATCACCGACACCGCGGTCACGCAGCCGCTGGTCGTCGCGACCACCCTGCTCGCTCACCAGGAGTTGACCAGGCGCGGCCTGCTGGCCGATGCGGAACTGATCCTTGCCGGTCACTCCGTCGGCGAAATCGCGGCCTACGCGATCGCCGGGGTACTCGGCGCCGATGACGCCGTGGCGCTGGCCGCCACCCGCGGCGCCGAAATGGCGAAGGCGTGCGCCATCGAGCCGACCGGCATGTCCGCGGTGCTCGGCGGTGACGAGGCCGAGGTGCTGAGCCGCCTCGAGCAGCTCGAGCTGATCCCGGCCAACCGCAATGGCGCCGGCCAGATCGTCGCCGCGGGCCCGCTCGCCGCGTTGGAGAAGCTCGCCGAAGACCCACCTGCCAAGGCGCGGGTGCGCGCCCTCGGTGTGGCCGGAGCGTTCCACACCAAGTACATGGCTCCGGCCCTGGACGGCTACGCCGCAGCGGCGGCCGCCGTCGTGACCGCCGAGCCCACCGCCACGCTGCTGTCCAACCGCGACGGAAAACCCGTCACCTCCGCGGGCGCGGCGATGGACACCCTGGTCGCTCAGCTGACCCAGCCGGTGCGCTGGGACCTGTGCACCGAGACGTTGCGTGAGCACAATGTCACGGCGATCGTGGAGTTCCCGCCCGCGGGCACTCTCACCGGTATCGCCAAACGCGAGCTTCGGGGAGTTACGGCACGCGCCGTCAAGTCACCCGCAGACCTGGACGAGTTGGCAGACCTCTGACGCCGGCTTCGACCAGTACAACCAAAAAAGCACTTCGAATCCGATTTGCACACAACACATTACGAAGGGAAATAGGCTGTGGCCGTCACTCAGGAAGAAATCATTGCTGGTATCGCTGAAATTATCGAAGAGGTAACCGGCATCGAGCCCTCCGAGGTCACCCCGGAGAAGTCGTTCGTCGACGACCTGGACATCGACTCGCTGTCGATGGTCGAGATCGCGGTGCAGACCGAGGACAAGTACGGCGTCAAGATCCCCGACGAGGACCTCGCCGGTCTGCGTACCGTCGGTGACGTCGTCGCCTACATCCAGAAGCTGGAGGAAGAGGACCCCGAGGCCGCCGCCGCGCTGCGCGCCAAGCTCGAGTCCGAGAACCCCGAGGCGGTTGCCAACGTCAAGGCGAGGCTGGAAGCGGACAGCAAGTGACCAAGCCTTCCACTGCTAACGGCGGTTACCCCAGCGTTGTGGTAACCGCCGTCACGGCGACGACGTCGATCGCGCCGGACATCGAGAGCACGTGGAAGGGTTTGTTAGCCGGCGAAAGCGGCATCCACGTCCTCGAAGACGAGTTCATCACCAAGTGGGACCTGCCCGTCAAGATCGGTGGACACCTCAAGGAGTCCATCGACACCCACATGGGCAGGCTCGACCTGCGCCGCATGTCCTACGTGCAGCGGATGGGCAAGCTGCTCAGCGGCCAGCTGTGGGAGTCCGCAGGTAGTCCGGAGGTCGACCCGGACCGGTTCGCCGTCGTGGTCGGCACCGGTCTGGGTGGCGCCGAGAGGGTCATCGAGAGCTACGACCTGATGAACGAGGGCGGGCCCCGCAAGGTGTCCCCGCTCGCGGTTCAGATGATCATGCCCAACGGCGCCGCGGCGGTGGTGGGTCTGCAGCTCGGGGCGCGCGCCGGCGTGATGACCCCGGTGTCGGCCTGCTCGTCGGGCTCGGAGGCGATCGCCCACGCGTGGCGTCAGATCGTCATGGGTGACGCCGACATCGCCGTGTGCGGCGGTGTGGAGGGCCCCATCGAGGCGCTGCCCATCGCGGCGTTCTCGATGATGCGGGCCATGTCCACCCGCAACGACGAGCCCGAGCGCGCCTCGCGCCCGTTCGACAAGGACCGCGACGGCTTCGTGTTCGGTGAGGCCGGGGCGCTCATGGTCATCGAGACCGAGGAGCACGCCAAGGCCCGCGGCGCCAAGCCGCTGGCCCGGCTGATGGGTGCCGGCATCACCTCGGACGCCTTCCACATGGTGGCGCCCGCGGCCGATGGTGTGCGTGCCGGTCGGGCGATGACACGGTCGCTGGAGCTGGCGGGCTTGTCCGCCAAGGACATTGACCACGTCAACGCGCACGGGACGGCGACGCCGATCGGCGACAGCGCCGAAGCCAACGCCATCCGGGTCGCCGGTTGCGAGCACGCCGCGGTGTACGCGCCGAAGTCGGCGCTGGGCCACTCCATCGGCGCGGTCGGCGCGCTCGAGTCGGTGCTCACGGTGCTGTCCCTCCGGGATGGCGTCATCCCGCCCACACTGAATTACGAGACCCCTGATCCCGAGATTGACCTGGATGTTGTCGCGGGCGAACCTCGCTACGGCGAATACCGTTACGCGATCAACAACTCGTTCGGCTTCGGCGGCCACAACGTTGCACTCGCCTTCGGGCGTTACTAAAAGCACGGAAGGAACGTTCGCAAAGAACATGACAGAGCTGGTCACGGGGAAGGCTCTCCCCAATGTGGTCGTCACCGGCATTGCGATGACGACTGCTTTAGCAACTGATGCGGAAGGCACGTGGAAGCTGCTGCTCGACAGCCAGAGTGGGATCCGCACCCTCACCGACCCGTTCGTCGAGGAGTTCAAACTTCCGGTTCGCATCGGCGGGCATCTGCTGGAGGAGTTCGACCACCATCTGACCCGCGTCGAGTTGCGCCGGACGAGCTACCTGCAGAGGATGTCCACCGTGCTGGGGCGCCGGGTATGGGAGAACGCCGGCTCGCCCGAGGTCGACACCAACCGATTGGCGGTGTCGATCGGCACCGGCATGGGTTCGGCCGAGGAAATGGTCTTCAGCTACGACGACATGCGTGCCCGCGGGTTCAAGGCCGTCTCGCCGCTGACCGTGCAGAAGTTCATGCCCAACGGCGCCGCCGCGGCCGTGGGGCTGGAACGGCACGCGAAGGCCGGGGTGATGACGCCGATATCGGCGTGTGCGTCCGGTTCGGAGGGCATCGCCCGTGCGTGGCAGCAGATCGTGCTCGGTGAGGCCGACATCGCGATCTGCGGCGGCGTGGAAACCAGGATCGAGGCGGTGCCCATCGCCGGTTTCGCCCAGATGCGCATCGTGATGTCCACCAACAACGACGACCCCGCCGGCGCCTGTCGCCCGTTTGACAGGGACCGCGACGGCTTCGTGTTCGGCGAGGGCGCCGCTTTGCTGGTGATCGAGACCGAGGAGCACGCGAAGGCTCGTGGCGCCAACATCCTGGCCCGGCTAATGGGGGCCAGCATCACCTCGGACGGCTTCCACATGGTGGCACCGGACCCCAATGGGGCACGCGCCGGGCACGCGATTACCCGGGCGATTCAACTCGCCGGCCTCACTCCCGCCGACATCGGCCACATCAACGCCCACGCCACCGGAACGCAGGTCGGTGACGTGGCCGAGGCCAAGGCCATCAACAACGCCCTCGGCAGCCACAAGCCCGCGGTGTATGCGCCCAAGTCAGCCCTCGGCCACTCGGTCGGCGCGGTCGGCGCGGTGGAGTCGATCCTGACGGTGCTCGCGTTGCGCGATCAAGTGGTTCCGCCGACACTGAATTTAAAGAATCTCGACCCAGAGATCGACTTGGACGTCGTTGCGGGTAAGCCGCGGCCGGGTGATTACCGGTATGCGATCAACAACTCGTTCGGATTTGGCGGGCACAACGTCGCACTCGCCTTTGGGCGGTACTAGGAAAACGCAAGAGAAACGCAAGGACCGTCGGATAAACACGATAAACACACAGCGTCACTCTAAATTAGGAGATCTGCGATGACGATCATGGCCCCGGAGGCGGTTGGCGAATCAGTCGACCCCCGTGACCCGCTGTTGCGCCTGAGCAATTTCTTCGACGCCGGCAGCGTGGAGCTTTTGCACGAGCGTGACCGCTCGGGTGTGCTTGCCGCTTCGGGCACCGTCAACGGTCTGCGCACCATCGCCTTCTGCACCGACGGCACCGTGATGGGCGGCGCGATGGGCACCGAAGGCTGCGCACACATCGTCAACGCCTACGACACCGCCATCGAGGAGCAGAGCCCGATCGTGGGCATCTGGCACTCCGGTGGGGCGCGGTTGGCCGAGGGCGTTCGGGCGCTGCACGCGGTCGGCACGGTGTTCGAGGCCATGATCCGCGCGTCGGGCTACATTCCGCAGGTCTCGGTGGTCGTCGGTTTCGCCGCCGGCGGCGCCGCTTACGGTCCCGCGCTGACCGACGTCGTCGTGATGGCGCCCGACAGCCGGGTGTTCGTCACCGGGCCCGACGTGGTGCGCAGCGTCACCGGCGAGGACGTCGACATGGCGTCGCTCGGCGGCCCGGAGACGCACCACAAGAAGTCCGGGGTGTGCCACATCGTCGCCGACGACGAGCCCGACGCCTACGAGCGCGGCCGCAGGTTGGTCGGATTGTTCTGCCAGCAGGGCCATTTCGACCGCACCAGAGCCGAGGCCGGTGACACCGATATCCATGCACTGCTGCCCGAATCCTCCCGGCGGGCCTACGACGTGCATCCGATCGTGACCGCGATCCTTGACGACGACACGCCTTTCGACGAGTTCCAGGCCAATTGGGCGCCGTCCATGGTGGTCGGGCTGGGCCGGCTATCGGGCCGCACGGTCGGCGTGCTGGCCAACAACCCGCTGCGCCTCGGCGGCTGCCTGAACTCCGAAAGCGCGGAGAAGGCAGCGCGTTTCGTGCGGCTGTGCGACGCGTTCGGGATCCCGCTGATCGTGGTCGTCGATGTCCCGGGCTACCTGCCGGGTGTCGACCAGGAGTGGGGTGGGGTGGTCCGCCGCGGCGCCAAGCTGCTGCACGCCTTCGGCGAGTGCACGGTTCCGCGCGTCACGCTGGTCACCCGAAAGACCTACGGCGGGGCCTACATTGCGATGAACTCTCGCTCGCTGAACGCCACGAAGGTGTTCGCCTGGCCGGACGCCGAGGTCGCGGTGATGGGCGCCAAGGCCGCCGTCGGCATCCTGCACAAGAAGAAGCTGGCCGCCACGCCCGAGCACGAACGCGAAGCGCTGCACGACGAGCTGGCCGCCGAGCACGAGCGGATCGCCGGTGGCGTGGACAGCGCCATCGACATCGGCGTGGTGGACGAGAAGATCGACCCCGCGCACACCCGCAGCATGCTCACCGAAGCGCTGGCCCAGGCGCCGGCACGCCGCGGGCGCCACAAGAACATCCCGCTGTAACCGCGCTTTTTAGCGCGAGCAGACGCAGAATCGCACGCGGAGGGCCTTCCGCGTGCGATTCTGCGTCTGCTCGGCCCAGTTATCCCCAGCGGTGACTGGTCGATGCAAGGTGCTCACCGCATGCTCTGGCGGTGCACCCCGGAGCACTAGCAGTCCTACAGAAGGCCGGCGGCTTTGCCACTACCGCACAACTGCTGACGGTCATGAGTCGTCAACAGCTGGACGTGCAGGTCAAAAAGGGTGAACTCCTGCGCGTGTGGTATGGCGTTTACGCGGCCCAGGAGCCAGATCTGTTGGGCCGCCTGGCAGCACTCGACATCTTTATGGAGCGACGCGCCGTCGTGTGCATGGGCACAGCCGCCATCTTGTACGGGTTTGACACAGAAAACACCGCCGCCATCCACGTACTCGATCCTGGCGTGCGGATGCGTCCTGCGGTTGGTCTGATGGTTCATCAACGCACCGGTGCGCCGCTGCATCGGATAGCAGGGCGCCTCGCCACCGGACCGGCATGGACCGCAGTTGAGGTCGCAAGGCAGTTGCATCGTCCGCGAGCACTGGCAACCCTTGACGCCGCATTGCGTTCCATGCGGTGTAGCCGCTCCGAAATCGAAAGCGCCGTCGCCGAACAGCGTGGGCGTCGCGGCATCGTGACAGTGCGCGGCCTCCTGCCCTTCGCCGACGGACGTGCGGAATCGGCTATGGAAAGCGAGGCTCGGCTGGTGATGATCGACCGCGGGCTACCGCTTCCCGAACTTCAATACGCGATCCGTGGCCGCGATGGCGAGCTGTGGCGCGTCGACTTCGCGTGGCCAGAAGCGCGTCTGGCGGCTGAATACGAAAGCATCGACTGGCACGCGGGCCGGAACGAGATGCTTCGTGACAAAACTCGGTGGGCCATGATTCAGGAGCTTGGCTGGACGATTATTCCTATCGTCGTCCATGACGTAAGACGCCAACCCGACCGCCTCAGCGAACGCATTGCCGCCCATTTGGCGCGTCCGCGCATGGCTAGCTAATGCCGGCGAGCAGACACAGAATCGCATGCGGAAGGCTCCCGCGGTGCGATTCTGCGTCTGCTCGCGGGCGCTAGCGGCACAGGATCGCCGAGAGTGCTTGGCGTAGGCCGCGTTCGGGGTTAGCGGGTAACTCCTCGGCGCGCCAGCCGACGAAGTCGTCGGGCCGGACGAGAAGCGCGCCGCCTGGCCCAAGTCCCGTGATCGCCGCCCACTCGTCGCTGCAGATGCGATGCGCAGCGACCGACGCCGAAGCCGCGGCAGCACACCATCGCTCGTCACCGGTGAGGACGGTGAACCCGGGACCGAGCAGGTCGAGCGTCGACACACCGTCGCGCACCCAGACGTGCGGGACGCGGGTGCCCGGTTGGCCGCGCAACTCCTCCACGAGCTGCACGGCGTCCGGGTCCGCGATCGGCTCGCCGGTTACGACGGCCGCCGAGCGATACCGATAACCGATCAGCAGACTGAACATTGAGCATTCTTCGTCGGCCGGCAATTGTGGTCGGTCGTCGCCCAACGGGAGCACGGCAACCGTCGGGCCGGTCAGGGACTGCCGGGCGGCAAAGCGCCCCACCGGGTGACGCTCGTCGTGGTAGGTGTCAAGCAACCGCGGCCCGGCCGCTCCGCCCAGCACCGCGGCCAGCTTCCAGGCCAGGTTGTGCGCGCTCTGGATGGCGGTGTTGGCGCCCCCGGCCTTGAACGGCGGCATGGTGTGCGCGGCATCGCCGACGAGAAATGCTCGCCCACAATGAAATTGGTCGGCCACCTGTTCGTAGGGTTGCCAAGCCGCGATCTCGATGATGTCGATGTCCATCGGCTCACCGAATGCCTTGGTGAGCACCTCGCGACAACGCTGCGGCGTGAACTGGTCCGCCGACTCGCCCTTGCCGGGGAGATACGTGGTGATGAACATGCCGAAATCGCCCTCGACCACCAGGAAAATGCCATCCACGTCATCGTTCTTGACTTGTACCCCATCGCCGTCGCTCAACTGCGAGACGAACTTCGTCCAGGGTGCCCGGAAGTAGATGAAGACGACATAGATCGGCAGCGCGCCGTAGCCAGAGGTGTTGATGCCCAACCGCTTACGGATTGGGCTGTGCACACCGTCGGCGCCGACGAGGTAGTCGGCGCGGACCGTCTCGGACTCCCCCGACTCCCGGTCGTGCAGCACCGCGGTGACACCGGCCTCGTCCAGGTCGAGCGACGAAAGTTCCGTCCCGTAGCGCACTTCACCGCCACGCCGGCGCGTTTCGGCGGCCAGGATCGGCTCGAGCCTGCTTTGCGGGCAGTACTGCGCGGCGGGCTCGGGACTGAACTTGTCCAGACCCGCAAAGACCGCGTCGATGTCTATCGCCAATCGTTCGTCGGGGCTGTTCAGCGCCGGCTTGACGACCATCTGTGAAACATGATCGGCGACCGCGTGCACCTGGTCGCTCAAACCGAGGCCGCGCAGGATTTCCAGGCTGCGGAAACTCAGATTGCGGGCCTTCGGATAGATGAACACCTCGCGCCGCTTTTCGACCAGCAGCGAAGCAACCCCGTGCTTGGCGAGCAGCGCCGACGTGGCCAGTCCGGCGGCGCCGGCACCGACAATGAGCACGGGTACACGCAATATGGAAGCCACTATATAATGATAGTGGCTATCACTTCCCGACGCCAGCGAGAAACTCCTCGGCCACGGGGACAACCCGCTCGCGATCACGCCCCACCAGGCCGATCCGGGTCCGCCGATCCAGGATGTCGTCGACGTCCAGCGCGCACTCATGAGTCACCGCGTATTCGAACTCCGCCCGGGTCACGTCGATGCCCTCGGCGACCGGGTCGGCCGGGCGCTCACAGCGAGCGCTGGCGATGACGTTGGACGCCTCGGCGCCGTACCGCGCCACCAGCGACGGTGGCAGACCGGCGCCCGGACCCGCCGCAGGTCCGGGGTTGGCCGGCGCTCCGATCAGTGGCAGGTTGCGGGTCCGGCAGTCGGCGGCGCGCAGGTGTCGCAGGCCGATCGCGCGGTCCAGGACATCCTCTGCCATGTAACGGTATTCGGTGAGCTTGCCGCCGATGATGCTGATGACGCCGGACGGCGATTCGACGACGGCGTGCTCGCGCGACACGTCGGCGGTGCGGCCTTCACCCGTGTCGATCAGCGGCCGCAGGCCCGCGTAGGCGCCGATCACGTCGGCGGTCGCAAGCTCGGTCCCCAACGCGGTGTTCACCGTGCCCAACAGGAACGCGACCTCCTCGTCGGACGGCTCGGGCACGTCGGGGATCGGACCGGGAGCCGCCTCATCGGTCAGCCCCAGGTAAACGCGGCCCAGTTGCTCGGGCATGGCGAATACGAAGCGGTTGAGCTCGCCGGGAATCGGAATGGTAAGGGCCGCAGTCGGATTGCCGAAGGAACCGGCATCGAAGACCAGGTGCGTGCCGCGGCTCGGCCGCAGCCGCAACGAGCCGTCGATCTCCCCCGCCCACACCCCGGCCGCGTTGATGACCGCGCCGGCCGAAACATCGAACGACTGTCCCGTGCGCCGATCGGTCAACCGCACCGAGCTGCCGGTGGCCTCGGATGCCGCGACGTACGTGAGGATCCGGGCGCCGTGCTGCGCCGCGGTCCGCGCGACCGCGGTGACCAGTCGGGCGTCGTCGATCAATTGCCCGTCGTAGGCCAGCAAGCCACCGTCCAGGCCGTCGCGCCGCACGGTGGGAGCCATCTCCACGACGCGCCGCGCCGAAACGCGGCGCGAGTGCGGCAGGGTCGAGGCCGGCGTGCCCGCCAGCATCCGCAGCGCGTCGCCGGCCAGGAATCCGGCGCGCACCAACGCGCGCTGGCCGTGGCCCATCGACGGCAGCAGCGGAACCAGCTGCGGCATCGCGTGAACCAGATGAGGGGCGTTGCGCGTCATCAGGATTCCGCGCTCGATGGCGCTGCGCCGGGCGATGCCCACGTTGCCGCTCGCCAGATAGCGCAGGCCGCCGTGCACCAGCTTGGAACTCCACCGGCTGGTGCCGAACGCCAGGTCGTGTTTTTCCACCAGGGCCACCCGCAGGCCCCGCGACGCGGCGTCCAGGGCGATCCCGGCGCCGGTGATGCCGCCACCGATCACGACGAGGTCCAGCGGTTCGCCGTCGGCAAGTGCGTTCAGGTCGGCGGTCCGGCGGGCGGCGTTGAGCGCAGCGGTCATCACGACAGGTATCCGTTCAGCGAGTGGGCAAGCTCGGCGGCCAGCGCGTCGGCGTCGAGGATCGGCCGGACGATCCGTTCGGACTGAATGGTCGACTGGGTGATCAGCAAGACCATCGTGGCCATCTGCAGCGGGTCGCCGGCGCGGACGCTGCCGTGGCGCTGGGCCACGCGCAGCCGGTCGGCCAGGGCGTCGATCAGCATCTGTTGGCTGGCCCCGAGGCGTTCGGTGATATAGATCGGCGCGAGCTCGGAATGCATCACCGACATGACCAGCTCGTCACGACGCAGCCGATCGGCCACCGTAACGATCTGTCGCACAAGCGATTCCCGGTCATCCCCGAGCAACGGCGCATCGCGCATCACGCCGGTGATGCGCTGGGTCAGCAGCGCCGCCACGATCGAGCGCGTGTCCGGCCAGCGGCGGTACACGGTCGGCCGGCTGACACCGGCGCGTCGCGCGATCTCGGCGAGGGTCACCCGGTCCACGCCGAAATCGACCACGCAGCTGGCCGCCGCCGCGATGATCCGGTCGCCGGTATCCAAACCGGCGTTACTGATTGACAGCATGTGTAATACTGTAACGCATGACGCAACCCGGGGAGCTACTCCCGCCGATGAAATGGAACGCGTGGGGAGATCCCGCCGCGGCCAAGCCCCTTTCCGAGGGGATCCGCTCGTTGCTGAAGCAGGCGGTTGGCCTGCAGGAATCGGACGAGGTCGAACTCGACGCCGACCGGGTGCAGCTACGCCCGTCGGCGTTGTCGCAGGCGGATCTGGACGCGCTGGCCGGGATCGTCGGCGCCGAGTACTGCCGCACCGCCGACCGCGATCGGCTGCTGCATGCCGGCGGCAAGTCCACCCTCGACCTGCTGCGCCGCAAGGACCCCGGGACCCAGGATGCGCCCGACGCCGTCTTGCTACCCGGCGGCCCCAAAGGTGACGACGCCGTGGCCGCGATCCTGCGCTACTGTTCCGAGCACCGCATCGCCGTGGTCCCGTTCGGGGGCGGCACCAGCGTGGTCGGTGGGCTCGATCCCACCCGGGGAGAGTTCGCCGCCGTGGTGTCGCTCGATCTGCGCCGCTTCGACGAGCTCATCTCCCTGGACGAAGTGTCCGGCCAGGCCGTTCTCGGGGCCGGCGTGACCGGACCCGACGCCGAACGCCTGCTCGGCGAGCACGGCTTCTCGCTGGGTCATTTCCCGCAGAGCTTCGAGTACGCCACGATCGGCGGCTTCGCCGCGACGCGATCGTCCGGCCAGGACTCGGCCGGCTACGGCCGGTTCAACGACATGGTTCGCGGGCTGCGGATGGTGACCCCGGTGGGCACGCTGGATCTGGGCCGCGCACCCGAGTCCGCCGCGGGCCCCGACCTGCGCCAGCTGCTGATCGGCTCGGAGGGCGCTTTCGGCGTCATCACCCAGGTCCGGCTGCGCGTGCACCGGGTCCCCGAAGCCGTCCGCTACGAGGCGTGGTCGTTCCCCGATTTCGCGACCGGGGCTGCGGCCCTGCGCGCGGTCACCCAAAACGCGACCGGCCCGACGGTGATTCGGCTTTCCGACGAGGCCGAGACCGGAGTCAATCTCGCCACCACCGAGGCGATCGGCGGGGGCCAGATCACCGGCGGCTGCCTGGGGATCACGGTGTTCGAGGGCACCAAGGAACACGTCGAGAGCCGGCACGCCGAAACCAGCGCACTGCTGGCGGCCCAAGGTGGCACGTCGCTGGGCGAAGGGCCGGCGCAGGCCTGGGAGCGGGGCCGGTTCGGCGCGCCGTATCTGCGCGATGCCCTGCTCTCCGCCGGCGCGCTCTGCGAGACCCTCGAGACCGCCACCGACTGGGCACGTGTTCCCGCGCTCAAAGCCGCCGTCACTCAAGCGCTTACCGATGCGTTGGCCGATACGGGTACACCGGCGCTGGTGATGTGCCACATATCGCACGTCTACCCCACCGGCGCGTCGTTGTACTTCACCGTCGTGGCCGGGCAGCGGGGCAATCCGGCCGAGCAGTGGCAGGCCGCCAAGAAGGCCGCGTCGGACGCGATCATGGCCACCGGCGGAACCATCACCCACCACCACGCGGTCGGCGCCGACCATCGGCCCTGGATGCGCGACGAGGTCGGCGAGTTGGGCGTGCAAGTGTTGCGCGCGGTCAAGGCGACGCTGGACCCGGCGGGAATCCTCAACCCCGGCAAGCTGATTCCGTGACCCCCCATGTCTAAGCGCGAAATCGGCAAGGTCACCGCCCTGACGAATCCCGTTTCGGGGCACGGCGCCGCGATCCGCGCGGCGCAAACCGCGATCGCCCGGCTGCAGCATCGGGGTATCGAGGTCGTCGAGATCATCGGCGATGACGCGGAGGATGCGCGCTACCTCGCCGGCGCCGCCGTCGAACGGGGCACCGATGCGCTGATGGTCACCGGAGGTGATGGCGTCGTGTCCAACGCGCTGCAGGTGTTGGCGGGCACGGACGTTCCGCTGGGAATCATCCCGGCCGGCACCGGCAACGACCACGCCCGTGAATTCGGCATTCCCACAAAGGATCCCGAGGCCGCCGCGGACATCGTCGTCAACGGCTGGACGGAAACCATCGACCTGGGCAAAATTCAGTGCGGCGACGGCCGCAAAAAGTTCGAGAAATGGTTCGGCACCGTGGCGGCCACCGGATTCGACTCGCTGGTGACCGATCGGGCCAACCGGATGACCTGGCCGCACGGCCGACTGCGCTACTACATCGCCATGCTCGCGGAGCTTTCGCAGCTGCGGCTCCTGCCGTTCCGGATGGTGCTCGACGGAAGCCGCGAGATCGACGCCGACATCACGCTCGCCGCCTTCGGCAATGCCCGCAGCTATGGCGGTGGGCTGCTGATCTGTCCGAACGCCGATCCCACCGATGGTCTGCTCGACATCACCATGGCGCATTCGGCGTCGCGGACGAAACTGGTCCGCCTGTTCCCCACCGTGATGAAAGGAACCCACGTCGACCTCGACGAGGTGACCACGGCGCGCGCCAAATCGATCCACGTCGAGTGCCCCGGCATCAACGTCTACGCCGACGGCGACTTCGCGTGCGCGCTGCCCGCCGAAATCTCGGCGGTTCCCGCCGCACTGCAGATTCTTCGCCCCCCGCGATGAGGATCACGGCGCTGTAACGGTTTGGGTACCAGCTCCGATATCTAGTCAAACCTGCTGCTCGGGGGGAGAAACGATGTCGGCACGTCGCAAAACCGCGCTGGTCGCCTTGGCGGCTGGATCGCTATCGCTGGGTGGGGCGCTGTGGCTTTCGCCCCCGGCTTTCGCCGGTCAGGCGTCGTCGTGGGACGGGCATTACCTCCTGACCTTCTCCGCCAACCAAAAGACGGGCACCAGCATGGCGGCCCGCCAGCCCGAATACACGCAGCGGGCCAGCTACTCGTTCAGTTCGAGCTGCTCAACGGGCGTTTGCGTCGCCACGGTCAACGATCCTCAGCAACCCATGAACCAATCCGTGCGGCAATCGGTCCAGTACACCTGGAACGGGTCTCAATGGGTACAGGTGATGAACGGGAAATTTGATTGCCCATTGCTCGGCGGCCTCGTGGAACACGACCCGGCGAGGTCCACAACGGTCCTGGTGCCCGGCCCCAATGGCACCCTGACCGGCGTGTTTCGCACCGACATCGTCAGCGGCGCGTGCAAGGGCAACGTCGATATGCCGGTGGCCGCGACCCCGATAAGCCCGCCGGTCGTCTAACCGACGCCCCGGCTGAGCCAGGGCACCTCACCGGCGTCGCCGCCGTCGCGGTACACCTCAAGCGCCTCGTCCCACGCCGTCCCGAGCACCGAGTCCAACTCGGCGGCCAGCGTGTCGGCGCCCTGGGCCATCATCGCCCGCAGCCGCATCTCCCCGACCATGATGTCGCCGTTGGCGCTCATCGACCCGCTCCACAGGCCCAGCTGCGGCGTGTGGCTGAACCGCTGGCCGTCGACTCCGGGGCTGGGGTCCTCGGTGACCTCGAAGCGCAGCACCGACCAGGAGCGCAGCGCGTTGGCCAACTGGGCGCCGGTGCCCACCGGCCCGATCCAGTTGGTGACGGCGCGCAGCTGTCCGGGCATCGCCGGCTGCGGTGTCCACACCAGGCTTGCCCTGGACTGCAGGGTGGACGACAACGCCCACTCGACATGCGGGCATACCGCCGCGGGCGAGGCGTGGACATACACCACGCCCATCGCCACGTCGGCGCATTGATTCGACGCACGCATCTGCTGCTCCTTCGGTTCCACGAGGGACGTCTTCCCCAACGACCCGGCGGACCCGGTAAGCGAGATGCTGTATCGATATTGTTGTGTCTTGCGTGTCTATTGTGCCTTGTGATGCCCCTGTTGCGCTAGTGTGCAGGGCGAATTAGCTGTACTCGAATATCACCGCGTCGGAAATGGCCGGCCACGGCACTAGCGCCCACTCCCCGAAATCGCGGTCGGTGAGCACCACGAGCGCCAGCTCCACCTCGGGATCCGCCCAGATGAAACCGCCCGCCTGGCCGAAATGGCCGTACGTGCGCACCGAGTTGCGGGCGCCCGTCCAATGCGGCGATTTCTGATCCCTGATCTCAAAACCCAGCCCCCAGTCGTTGGGCCGCTGCGCGCCGTACCCGGGCAGCACGCCGTCCAGGCCGGGAAACTGCACCGTCGTCGCCTCGGAGTGCAACTGCGCAGAGACCGTCGCCGGGCGCAGCAAGTCACCGGCGAACGCCGCGAGGTCGGCAACCGTCGAGGTCGCCCCGAACCCGGCCGCCTCGGCGCCGCCGTTAAGCCGGGTGCGCCCCAGGGCCAGCGGCTCGCACACCGCCTCGGCGAGGTAGCGGCCGAACTCGATCCGCGACTCCCGCTCGATGGTCCGGGCCAGCACGGTGAACCCGTAGTTGGAATACATCCGGCGGGTGCCGGGCTTGGCCAGCGCGTGATCGGAGTGCATCGCCAGACCCGACGCGTGCGCCAACAGGTGGCGGATCGTGGAGCCCGGCGGGCCGGCCGGGGTGTCGAGCTCCACGACGCCCTCCTCGACGGCGACGTGCGCGGCCCGCGCCACCAGCGGCTTGGTGACCGACGCCAGCTCGAAGACCCGCTCGGTGTCGCCATGGCTGTCCAGCACCCCGGTCGACCCGACGACCGCGGCGGCCGCGGCCGAAACCGGCCAGTCGGCAGCATCAGGCGTCGAGGGCGGCCATCAGGTCGGGCGCGTCACTTGGTGGCGATGTAGTAATTGTTGATCGGGTCCGAGTCGACCTCCGCGACCCGCACGTCCGCGAACCCGGCGTCGGCGAGCATCGAGGTGGCCAGTTGCGTGCCCCAGGCCGCGCCGAGTCCGGCGCCATCCAGCGCCAGCGACACCGTCATGCAGTGCATCAGCGAGGTCGTATACAGGTAGGTGCTCATCGGGACGCCGACGTTGTCCTCGAGTCGGCTCGATGCCTTGATGTCGGCCATCAGCAGCACACCGCCGGGCCGCAGCGCCCGATGGATGTTTTCCAGCACTCGCGCGGGCTGCGCCTGGTCGTGGATGGCGTCGAACACGGTGATGACGTCGTAGGCCTCCGCCTTGTCCAGCTGCGCCAGGTTGTGGGCTTCGAAGGTCGCGTTCGCCAGGCCGAGGCGAGCCGCCTCCCGGGCGCCCACCGCGATGGCCTCTTCGGAGAAGTCAATGCCGGTGAACCGGCTCGCCGGAAACGCCTGTGCCATCACGTTGATCGCATGACCGCTGCCGCAGCCGAAATCGGCGACGTCCAGTCCGGAGCGCAGCCGCTCCGGCAGGCCGTCGACCAACGGCAGCACGACGTCGACGAGGGCCGCGTCGAACGTCGCTGCGCTCATCTCGGCCATCAGGGCGTGGAAGCGCGGAAACTCGCTGTAGGGCAGCCCGCCGCCCTCTCGAAAGCAACCGATGATTTTCTGCTCGACCCCGCCGAGCTGCGGAACGAACAGCGCGACCAAGGCGAGGTTGTCCGGCCCGGCCGCGCGGGTCAGCACGCCCGCGCGGTGGGCGGGCAGGGAGTAGGTGGCGGTAGCGGCGTCGTAGTCGACGACGTGGCCCGTGGTCATGCCGGCCAGCCACTCCCGGACGTAGCGCTCGTTGAGGCCGGCGGCCTCGGCGATCTGCGTGCTGGTCGCGGGCGGGAGCCCGGCCATGGTGTCGAGCAGACCGGTCTGATGCCCAATGCTCAGCAGGATGGTGAGACTGGCGCCGTCGAGCGCCGCGACCATTCGTCCGGCGAATTCCTCGGCATTCTCGACTGTCACGCTCAGCGACGCTACACCGGCGTGCTTAATGCCGACCCTGCGTCCATTGCCAACAATTCGCGCGATCGACGCTCTCACCGCAGAGTGGGAGCCACGGTCGCAGGCTCGAGGCGCCCAACACTAGGTTGGACGCCATGAGTCAGACAGTGCGCGGCGTGATTTCACGTAAAAAGGGCGACCCCGTCGAATTGGTGGACGTCGTCGTCCCGGACCCGGGGCCCGGGGAGGCCGTGGTCGACGTCATCGCGTGCGGGGTGTGCCACACCGACCTGACCTACCGCGAGGGCGGCATCAACGACGAGTACCCGTTCCTGCTCGGCCACGAGGCCGCAGGCACCGTGGAAGCGGTCGGGCCGGGTGTGACGGCGGTCGAGCCGGGCGACTTCGTGATCCTGAACTGGCGCGCCGTGTGCGGCCAGTGCCGGGCTTGCAAGCGCGGCAGGCCGCAGTACTGCTTCAGCAGCCTGAACGCCGAGCAGAAAATGACGCTGACCGACGGCACCGAGCTCACCCCGGCGCTGGGCATCGGGGCCTTCGTCGACAAGACGCTGGTGCACTCCGGTCAATGCACCAAGGTCGATCCCGCTGCCGATCCGGCCGTCGCCGGCCTGCTGGGCTGCGGACTGATGGCCGGACTGGGTGCCGCGATCAACACCGGAGCGGTGGCCCGCGACGACACCGTCGCGGTGATCGGCTGCGGCGGCGTGGGCGACGCCGCGATCGCCGGCGCCGCGCTGGTCGGCGCCAGGCGGATCATCGCCGTCGACACCGACAACGCGAAACTGGACTGGGCCCGCAAGTTCGGGGCGACCCACACCGTCAACGCCCGCGAATTCGACGTCGTCAAAACCATCCAGGACCTCACCGACGGCTTCGGCGTCAACGTGGCGATCGACGCCGTTGGCCGGCCCGAAACCTGGAAGCAGGCCTTCTACGCCCGCGATCTCGCCGGAACCGTTGTGCTGGTTGGTGTTCCGACCCCCGATATGCGCCTGGACATGCCGCTGCTGGACTTCTTCTCGCACGGCGGGTCGCTCAAATCGTCGTGGTACGGCGATTGCCTGCCCGAACGCGACTTCCCCACCCTGATCGACCTCTACCTGCAGGGCCGGCTTCCGCTCGAGCAGTTCGTGTCCGAACGCATCGGGCTCGGCGACGTCGAGGAGGCATTCCACAAAATGCACGACGGCAAGGTATTGCGTTCGGTGGTGATCCTGTAGTGGTCCCCATCGAGCGCGTGGTAACCCACGGAACCTTCGAACTCGACGGCGGCAGTTGGGAAGTCGACAACAACATCTGGATCGTCGGCGACGGCTCCGGGGTCGTGGTCTTCGACGCCGCCCACGCCGCGGAGCCGATCGTGACGGCCGTCGCGGGCCGCAACGTGGTGGCGGTGGTGTGCACGCACGGCCACAACGACCACGTCACCGTGGCTCCCGAGCTCGGTGCGGCCCTCGACGCACCGGTGCTGCTTCACCCCGGCGACGACGTGCTGTGGCGAATGACCCATCCGGACAAGGACTTTCGTACGGTTTCCGACGGGGACACGCTGAGCGTCGCCGGCACCGAGTTACGGGCGCTGCACACCCCGGGCCACTCCCCCGGATCGGTGTGCTGGTACGCGCCCGAGTTGGGCGTCGTGTTCAGCGGCGACACCCTGTTCTCCGGCGGCCCCGGCGCGACCGGCCGCTCGTATTCCGACTTCCCGACGATCCTGCAGTCCATCTCGGGGCGGCTGGGCAAGTTGCCCGGCGACACCGTCGTGCACACCGGTCATGGCGACAGCACCACCGTCGGCGACGAGATCGTCCACTACGAGGAGTGGGTGGCCAGGGGCCACTGATCCGTCATTCGCTCCCAGGCGGTCGAAGACCGAGAGCGCCCAGAAGTTCCTCGCGCCCCCACGGCTTGCTGCGGGCAGCCTCGAGAAGTTCCTGCTTCCATTCGTCTTTGTCTCGAAGCCCCAACCTAAGCTTTCCGCGCAACCCCCGAAGGCTTGGTAAGCGGAGCGGCAGCGGAAGCGGCACTGCCAGTTTGTCGTGGTCGGCATGAGCCGGGTGCGAATCGTCCTGGTGCGCCGGGTCGCCCTGCTGCAGTGGGTTGCCCTGGTGCAGCGGGTTGACCTGCGCCTTGGGTGCCGTTGGTATGGCCGGCTCGGCCGCCGGCGCCACCGGTTCACCCAAGCCGCCCATAGCGGCGGAATGGCTGCTAAAGCCGCTCGCGCCAAGCCCCGCCAGCCCCGCCAGCCCCGCCGCAGCCGGGTAGCCACCCGTCATGACGGCGGGCACCGCCGGTGCCGTCGCTAAGCCCGGCACCAAAGGACCGGCCGGCATCAACGGGCCAGTCGGCACCGCCGGCCCCCACGCAGCCGGGACGCCGGGGCCCGCGGCCGCGGCTCCATTGGCGCCGACGGCCCAACCACCGGCGCCACGCGGGTCGGCGATGTCGCCGCCACCCCCGCCGCCGCCACCCGCGCCGCCGGACGCGCCGCCGTCACCGGTAGGGACGCCGTTAGCGCCGCCGCCCCCAGTGCTGCCGCCTTGTGGGCCACCGACCGCGGCCGCGTGGCCGTCTCCGCCGGATGCGACGGGCCCGGCGACCACCGGGGTGCCGCTGCTGGGCGCGGCGGCGCTCCCACTGCCGGGCAACGGCCCATTAACGCCGCCAAGTTGCGCGGCGCCACTGGCGCCGTTGTCGATCAGGTGCCCGGCGGCGCCATTCGCGGCCTTGTCGATCAGGTGCCCGGCGGAAGTCTGGCTGGCCGCGCTGACCGTGTCCGACACCTTCTGCAGTGGCGATGCGTTGGTGGCCTCGGTACTGGCATACGATCCCGCGCTCATGCGCAGGGCCTGCACAAATTGGTTGTGATAATTAGCCGCTTGGGCGCCGGCGGCCTGATACGCCTGGGCGTGCGCGGCAAACAGCGCCACTACGAACGCCGACACCGAATCGCCGCCCGGGGCCTGCACTCCCGTGGTTCCGGCTTTTGCGTTCGCATTGGCCGCGTTGATCGTCGAACCGACCGAGGCCAAATCCCCGGCCGCGGCCGCCAACGCGTGCGGCGTCGTGGTCACATGCGACATCGGTCAGCTCCACCCCTGCTACGTTTTCAGGCAGATCCTAACGCGGTCGGGACGGACATCCTACGATTCGGGCCAATCGACTGCTGCGTGCCGCTTCCTCGACAAACAAACTCAGTACCCCTCGAGGATCCGGCGCTTCTCGGTCTCGAACTCCTCCGGAGTCAACGCCCCCGAATCCCGCAGCGCCGCGAGTGTTTTGAGCCGCTCGAGGCGCACACCCTCGTCGCCGGGCTCGTGGGCCGCGCCGACCGGCGCCCGAGGCGCCGCGGTCGGCGCCACCGGTGGCACGGGCACCGACGGATGAAAGGACGGTTGGAAGTAGGGGCTGGCCGCCACCACCGCCTTGCGCCGGGTGCGAGCCAACCACCACCCCGACACGATCGAGCCAACCAGTCCGGCAACGAACATCGCGACGAACAGCCACACCAGCCAGCCGTAGGAACTCTTGTGGCCGAAGGCTAGCCGAGGGTCGATGTATCCGTTGACTTGGCCGTCCGACGTGACGTTGTAGGTGCCGCTGACGGGTATCTGCGCCACCCACACGCGGATGTGCGCGTCGTTGTTGACCGTCGTTGTGCTGCCGACGCTTTCGGTGACGACCGGTTGCGCAACCCCGTCGGGCGGGGCGATCGTGACCCCGAGCGACGGCACGGGCAGGCCGCCGTTGCTGCTGCCGATCACCACGGTGTGGAAGCTGACGGCGACTTCACCGGCGGGTAGGTACAGGCTGCCCGACCCAGGGATCGGCACCTCGCCGTAAGCGTCGTACTTGTCCAAGAAGAAGGCGTTGAGCACCAAGGCGACGATGAAGCCGCCCACCGCCACAACCATCGCCAGGATGGTGGTGGTCAGCGAAACCTTTGCGAGCCGTCGGCTACTCATCCAGGCAGTGTGTCACCGCGCGCTGGGCGATGCCAGGCAAAAGCGGTCCAACCGGGGAGGCGCTGTCGACGAGCCGACGCAAAGGGCAGACTGGGACGGGTCGCATACCGAAAGGAGTGATACGCATGGCCGACGATCTCGTCGCCACGGTGCCCGACCTGTCGGGGAAGCTGGTAGTTATCACCGGAGCCAACAGCGGTCTGGGGTTCGGGCTGGCGCGGCGGTTGTCCGCGGCGGGCGCCGACGTCGTGATGGCGATCCGCAACCGCGGCAAAGGGGAAAAGGCGATCGAAGAGATCCGCGCCACGGTTCCCGACGCCAAGCTGACCATCAAATCGCTCGACCTGTCGTCGCTGGCCGCGGTCGCCGCGTTGGGCGAACAACTCAACGCCGAGGGCCGCCCGATCGACATCCTGATCAACAACGCCGGCGTCATGACGCCACCGGAACGTGACACCACCGCCGACGGCTTCGAATTGCAGTTCGGCAGCAACCATCTCGGACACTTCGCGCTGACCGCGCACCTGCTGCCGCTGTTGCGTGCGGCCAAGGGCGCGCGGGTGGTTTCCCTGAGCAGCCTCGCGGCTCGCATGAATGCCCGCATCCACTTCGACGACCCGCAGTTCGAAAAGTCCTACGCGGCGATGTCGGCCTATGGCCAGTCGAAGCTGGCCGTGTTGATGTTCGCCCTCGAGCTGGACCGGCGCAGCCGCGCGGCCGGCTGGGGCATCGTGTCAGATGCCGCGCACCCGGGTTTGACCAAGACCAATCTGCAGATCGCCGGGCCCTCGCACGGCCGCGAGAAGCCCGCGCTGATGGAGCGGCTGTACACGACGTCCTGGCGCTGGGCACCGTTCCTGTGGCAGGAAATCGACGAAGGGATTCTGCCGGCGCTGTACGCGGCCGCCGCGCCGCACGCCGAGGGCGGCGCGTTCTACGGACCCCGCGGGTTCTACGAGGCGGCCGGCGGCGGTGTCGCGCCCGCCAAGGTGCCCGCCAATGCCCGCAACGAGGGCGACTGCCGACGACTGTGGGAGCTTTCCGAGCAGCTCACCGGCGTCAGCTACCCGACGCCGAACTGATAACTACCGCACCGATTCTCGTGGGTCCACGCGGCCCGAGGCAAACGACCGCCCTCATGAGAGTTTCGACACAACACCCGAACGGGTAACCAGGGGAAATGGTCGAAACTGCGACTACAAAGGGGATAGGTGCATGAGCGTGCAGAACGACAAAGTAATTGGTCAAGAAGAGGACCAGCAGGCAACCGAAAAACCGGAGCCCGGCCAGGAACAAAAGAAAAAGGCCGCCGAGATGATGACGGCCTACGAAGACCGGCCCACCGTGGTGCTGCCGGGTTCCGGCGGAATGATCACGGGCACGGCGGTCAACGATTGGCTGGACGACGACGGCAACCCCAAATACGGAGACGGCGCCGGGTCGGACGACATGAAGGAACAAGTCGAGAAGGACAAAGCCCACAACGTCGAACTGAGGAAGTCCGCAGCCGAGGAGAACAAGGGCGAAAAGAAACAAGCTGAGCGCTAATTCAGCGAAGACTCAGCGGCCGCGTTCGGCAAGCAGACTGGCCAGGGTCGGGACCCCGCTGAGTCCGGGGATCGGTGCGTTGATACCGGGGATTCGCGGGAGGGGTGGAATCGCCCGGATCCACGGGATAGCCGGAGCCGCAGGTGCCAGAGGTGCCGCGGCCGGGGCGAGTGGCGCCGGTGGCGCCGGCGCGTCAGGCACCTGTCCCTGTGGGGTCGCGGGCGGGGCGCTGGTCGTCGGCGTGTCCGTCGTGGCCGGCGGGTTGGGCGGGTTGGTATCTGTGCTCGACGGCGGTGCCTGCTGCGTCGCGGACGGAGACGCCGAAGCGGACGCCGGAACGCTCGTCGTCGGCGTCGTCGCCTTGTCGTCGGAGCGCAATTCGGTCCCCACCGCGGCGCCCACCAGCAGGAGCGCCACCGCCGCACCGAGGATCGCGACGGGCGGCAGCGCACGCCGATACCAGGGGATGTCCGGGTGCTTAGGCTCCGAAGGCGGGCGGTCGGGTTGCTCGAAGTTCAGCGGCGGATGCGGCGACGTCTCGTCGGCGCCGCCGCGCGTGACGCGCGAATCGCCGCCGACCTCCGACCAGGACAGCGTGGACATCGTGCTCCACGGCGGCACCTGGGCCGTCGCGGTCGTCGCGCGCTGAGCCGGCGCCGGCCAGGCCATCGACCCCGCGGGCGCCGGCGCCGTTTGCGCTGCGGCAGGAATGAACGCGGTTGCGCTGTTATCGGCGAGATCGCGTGTCGCCCGCATGGCGCCGCCGCTGGCAGCCGTCAGTTGCGGGCGCGGCGTCGTGATGACCGGAACCCGCAAGTGCCCGGACAGCGTCGTGGTGACCACCGGGATGTTCGCCCCGCCGCCCACCGAAACCACCGCGACTAGATCGCGAATTCTGTTGTGCCGCAAGGCTTCGTCCAACACCCCCACGAAGTTGTTCAGCGATTCGCGGATCGCGTCGTCGAGTTCGTTCCTCGTTAGGGGGATGTCGCCACGCATCCCGGTCAGCTCGTCGCTCAGCGTGGCCACCGTGCTCCACGAGAGCTCCTCCTTGGCGCTTCGGCATCCGGCCCGCAGCCGGCTCAGCGAGCCGATCGCCGAGCTGCCGGACCGGTCGAACGAACCCGTGCTCGGCATGTTGTCCATCACGGCGGCCACCACCGCCTGGTCGATCATGTCGCCGCAGAAATCGTGGTACCGCACGGTCGGGGCCACGGCCCGATAGTTGCCGGCGGCGTCCATCAACGTGATGCTGGTCCCGCTGCCACCGAAATCGCACACGGCCACGGTCCCGCGGGAGGGTATGCCCGGGTTGGCCCGCACGGCGAACAGGGTCGCGGCGGCGTCGGGGATCAGCACCAGCGGGTGCGCGCGATCCGACCATTCGGACACCCGGCTGACCGCGTCGCCCAGGGCGTCCACCGCATCGGAAGACCAGTGGGCGGGGTAGGTCACCGCGACGTCGTCGGGCAGCGAGCGCCCGCCGGTGGCGGCGTAGGCCAGCGCACGCAACGCGTCGGCGACCAAAACCTCGCTGCGGTGTGCCGAGCCGTCGGTCGCCAGGATCCCGGCCGAATTTCCGACCCGGTCCACGAAGTTGGTGATCACCAGGCCCGGCTCGTCCAGCCGGGAGTTTTCCGAGGGCACGCCCACCTCGGGCGGGCGTTGGCGATACAGCGTCAGGACCGGCTTGCGGATGATGGCCAGATCGGCGGTGACGGCCGCCAGGTTGGTGGCACCAATCGACAAGCCCAGCGCGGGCCTGGCTCCCTCGGCCATTCGTCCACCTCATGTTCGGCGGTCCTGCGCCCAATTTGTGGCGACCCGCTGCGCCCGGCTCCGCCGCGCTTGCGATCGCCACTCGTGCGCACAAATCTCGACCAGCAGTATCTTGCCGCCACAACCTATAGCCAGCTTCAGCGCCCGCTGTGCGTGAGCTGTATAACGACCTTGCCGCCGCTATGCGGCCCGGTCAACGGATGGTGCCGACTCCGGCAATCAGCGGCAGGTCCAGCGGGGTGACCCAGCCCGGCCGCAGCTCGTTGACCGCCGGGACGGCGTTGAGCGCGCGCATCCCCGTCGACAGGCACCCGGCCGCGGCCGCGTCGCGGCCCGAGCCGTCGGTGAACCGGAACGCGGTTTCCTGGAAGATGCTCGGGGTCCCTTCGATGTCCACCCGGTAGACGTCGTTGTCGTGGCCCGACGGCCAGTCGGGCGCGGCGTCGAGCCCGATGCGGTTGACGTGCTCGAGCTGGATGCGCGTCTCGCCCTGGTAGACGCCGTTGATGGTGAACCGGACGGCGGCGACGTGCCCGGCCTTGATGACGCCCTTCGCCGTGGTGCGCTCCGTCGGCGTCACCCACTTGTCCCAGGTGGTGGTGATCTCGTCGAGCATGATGCCCGCGGCGTGGGCGATCATCGGCACGGTCGCGCCCCACGCGAAGATCAGCACGTCGCGGTTCTCCAGCATCGGGCTGTATTCGGGCTCCCGTCCGATGCCCATCTCGACTTCGTAGTCGCCTTCGTAGTTGGTGTAGTCGAGCAACTCGGATGCCCGCACGCGGCGCACCTCCGAGCACAGGCCCATCAGCGTCATCGGGAACAGGTCGTTGGCGAATCCGGGGTCGATGCCGGTGGTGAAGCAGGACGACTCCCCCAGCTCGCAGGCTTCGGTGATGGGCTGGATCCAGTTCGGCGGATTGAGGTGCATGGTCGGCCACACCCACGGCGTCATCGCCGTCGAGCACACGTCGATGCCGGCCCGCAGAAAGCGGGTGATCAGCGCGATGTTGTCCTTCGCGTGCATCGCCGTCGGGCCGTAATGCACCAAGGCGTCGGGTTTGAGCGCGATCAGGGCGTCGACGTCGTCGGTCGCGGTGATGCCGACGGGTTCGGGCAGCCCGCAGATGTCGCCGACGTCGCGGCCGACCTTGTCGGGGTTGCTGACGCCGACGCCCACCAACTCGAACAGCGGATGCTTGAGGATCTCGGCGATCACCATCCTGCCGACGAAGCCCGTGCCCCAAACCACCACACGCTTTGAGCCGTGTTCCGACATGCCCACCTTCCGATCGTCAGCCCCCGGGCTTCACCCTAAGCGCGGGCAGGAGGTGGCATCTAACCCAGGGCTTCGAGGTTCTCGGCGCATCGAATCAGCAGCGCGGCGAGTTGGTTGCGTGCCGCGGGCGGGATGCCGTGCAACATCTCGGCTTCGACGCCTTCGACCGCGGCGTGGCTGTCCTTGAGACGCCGCACCCCGAGCGGCGTCAGCTGCAACGCGTGGGCGCGACCCCGCCCCTGCGCGTCGGACAGGGCGACCAGGCCGGCCGTGCGCAGCCCGCCCAGGACGTCACGCAGCGACTGGCGGGTGACAAAGCAGATCCGGGCAAGCTCGGAGGCCGACGCGTCGGGGTGATCGTGCAGGGCGCGCAACAGTGCGTACTGCGCCATCGACAGCCCGGTCGGTTTCAGCGCCGCGTCGCAGCGGCGTCGTAATCCCTGTTGGACCCGCTTCACCAGATAGCCCGCGCCGCGCTCGATCTGCGATTGACCCATGACAGGAACCTTACATCATGCTACGGTGATCAATGTAAGGTTCCTGACAACCATGAAAGGCCTGACGATGACCACGATCCAAGAGCACGCACCGCTCGCCACCCTGATCAATGTCTTCACCGTGGCACCCGAACGGGCGTCCGAGTTGGCCGAAGCGTTGCGCGTCGCCACCGAAGAGAAGATGCAGTTCGTCCCGGGCTTCATCTCGGCCAACATCCACATCAGCACCGATGGCACCCGGGTAGTCAACTACGCGCAGTGGCAAAGCGCCGAGGCATACCAGGCGATGTTCGACGACCCAGGCGCCCGCGAACACATGGGCCCCTGCGCAGCGATCGCGACCAGCTTCGAACCGCACCTCTACGCCGTGGAATCGGTACACCATGCGCCGAACGACTAGGCAGAAAGCACTTCCGTAGCGTCGTGGGTGATGACACGATGACACCCATGACGAAGCATCTCCGCGGGCCCGCGTTCCTGTTCGCCATCGGTATCGGGTTCGCGAACGTGTGTGGCGTGGCCAACGCGAAAGACTTTCCCACGGCCCGCTACGAGGTGAGCGGCCCCGGCGTCGCCGAATTGATCAACTACCAAACCGACACCGGTCAGGTGCGTGCGCTGAACGCGAAACTGCCGTGGTCGACGGAGTTCGAGTCTTTCGGCGGTCAGGTATTCGTGGTCAGCGCACAGGGGCCGGGCCCCATCACCTGCAAGATCCTGCTCGACGGCAATGTGGTGAGCCAAGCGACGGCGACGACGGGCACGCCCGCCAGAACCGTCTGTTCGCACTGATGGCGGCCCGGGTCAACGGCGCGCCACCGCCCGAGATTCCGCTTGCCGACATCCATCTCGAGTCGATGGACTTCTGGGGGCTCGACGACGACCAACGCGACGGGACTTTCGCCACCCTGCGCCGCGAGGCCCCGATCTCGTTCTGGCCCGCCATCAAGATGGAAGGGTTTGAGGGGGGCAACGGGTACTGGTCGCTGACCAAGCACGACGATGTTCACTTCGCCAGCCGTCATCCGGACATCTTCAGCTCCAGCCCCAACATCACCATCAACGACAATTCGCCGGAGATAGCCGAATACTTCGGCTCGATGATTGTGCTCGACGACCCGCGACACCAGCGGCTGCGCTCGATCGTCAGCCGGGCGTTCACCCCGAAAGTGGTGGCCCGCATCGAGGCATCGGTGCGCGACCGGGCCCACCGGCTGGTCGCGTCGCTGATCGCCGATCACCCCGACGGCGAGGCCGACCTGGTCAGCGAGCTCGCCGGTCCGCTGCCGTTGCAGATCATCTGCGACATGATGGGCATTCCCGAGGAGGACCATCAGCGGATATTCCACTGGACCAACGTGATTCTCGGGTTCGGCGACCCCGACCTGACGACAAATTTCGAGGAATTCATTCAGATTTCGATGGACATCGGGGCCTACGCCAGCGCGCTCGCCGACGACCGCCGCGTCAATCACCACGACGATCTGACGACGAGCCTGGTGGAGGCGGAGGTCGACGGCGACCGGCTGTCGTCGTCGGAGATCGCGTCCTTCTTCATCCTGCTGGTGGTGGCCGGCAACGAGACGACGCGCAACGCGATCAGCCACGGGCTGCTGGCCCTGTCCCGCTATCCCGAGCAACGGGAGAAGTGGTGGTCCGACTTCGACGGCCTGGCGCCCACCGCGGTCGAGGAGATCGTGCGCTGGGCCTCCCCGGTGATCTACATGCGCCGCACGCTGACCCGCGACATTGAGCTGAGTGGCGTCAAGATGGCGGCCGGCGACAAGGCCGCGCTGTGGTACAACTCGGCCAACCGCGACGAGTCAAAGTTCGCCAATCCGTGGGCTTTTGACGTGACACGCGACCCCAACCCGCATCTCGGCTTCGGCGGCGGCGGTGCCCATTTCTGCCTGGGCGCCAACCTGGCGCGTCGCGAGATCAGGGTCGCCTTCGACGAACTGCGCCGCGAGATCCCCGACATCGCCGCGGTCGAGGAACCCGCGCGGCTGCTGTCGCAGTTCATCCACGGCATCAAGAGGCTGCCGGTCGCCTGGACTCCCCCACGCGATTAGGTTTTCTTTCCGCGAGCAGACGCAGAATCGCACGATTTCCCGTCATCCTGTGCGACTCTGCGTCTGCTCGCCAGACAGCCCCTAGGTCTACCCTGACCAACGTGACCATTCCGACGCTCCCCGCCGCCGAGGTGCTGGCCGCCCGCCAGAAACTCGTGCTCGACCACTTCCACGACGAGGTCCGCCAGGCCTGGGACGACGTGTTGTCGACCTTCCCCCATCCGCGGTACGAGCTGATCCCGCAGATGGTCGTCCACGACGGCGAGGAGGCGGTGCGCGGCTACTACGTCTACACCCGCACCGCGTTTCCCGACCAGGACCACGAGATCATCGCGCTGCGCCACAGCGCCGACGCGGTGATCGTCGAGTTCTGGCTGATGGGCACCCATCGCGGTTACCTGGGTAAGGTTCCGCCCACCGGCAGCCGGTTCCGCGTCCGCATGACCGCCTATTTCGTGTTCGACGACACGGAAACGCTTGTCTGCGAACGCATTTACTTCGACACGCTGACCATGATCAAGCAGCTGCTGGGCGGGCTGGACATGAAGAGACCGGCGAACTGGTGGCTGGCCGCGCGCTGCGTGCGCGGGTTCCTGTCGATGTCGTCGGAGAAGCCCGACCCGGCCCTGACTTCTGCGTAGACTGCAGCGATGCGGGCCCGAAGCCTTCACACGTTAAGCGGCCTGGCCGCGACTGCATTGCTGGCCACCTGCGCCACCGTTACCGCCACCGCCGCTCCGGCACCGCCGGGCTCGCGGACCGTGAAATGGATCGACCTGCAGGTCGGCGAGTGCGTGACCGACCTTCCGCCCGCGGATCTCAGCCGCGTCACCGTCACCGTCATCGATTGTGCGACAGCGCATTTGGCTGAAGTTTACCTGCGCGCTCCCATGACCGTCGACTCTGCCGTCGCCAACGTCGCCAACAAAGATTGCAATGCCGGATTCGCCCCGTACACCGGCCAACCCGTTGCGGGAAGCCCGTTTTCGATCACGTACCTCATCGACTCGAACCAAGATCGGACCGGGGCCAACCCCACCCCGAGCACCCTCATCTGCCTGCTGCAAGGTGCCAACGGTCAACCACTGGCCGGCTCGGCGCGCCGCTGAGCCGACCATGCCGCCGCGCAGGCGAGAGCGAGCACAACGGTCCCGAATGCCAGACCGGCGAATTCGAGCCAGCCGACGATCTGGCCATCGGCGTGATTGGTGTCGACGAGGTGGCTGAGCGCGTGCAACGCCCAGTGCGCGGTGGCGAACGCCAACGCCGGCACGCGCCAGCTCCGCCACCGCACGGCAGCCAGCAACAACAGACCGAGTGGCAACTCGAACGATGCGTTGTCGAAGATGTAGTGGTCGTTGCGCGGGCCGAATGCCCCTAGGGTCGACCAGAATTCGCCCGGCGCCACCAGCATGAACAGACCCAGAAGCACCGAGTAGGCGCCGGATACAACCAGGACCACCTCGACCCACGGTGCACGCGTCCTCATCGATTCCCGCTTCATCGCCTCATGCTAGCGGCCGAGTTGCCCTGCGAGGTCAAGGAAGTCGGACGCGTTGACGTCGAACTCGTCCGAGTAGGCCACATCCGGTTGGCCGCCGACCCCGAACTCCAGCGGGCGCGCGACGAAGGCGGTCGCAAAACCGAGCCGGCCCGCGGCGCGGATGTCGTACTTGTGGCTGGCGACCATCATGATCTCGGCGGGGTCCAGGTCGAGGTAGGTCGCGGCCATGCGATAGATCGCCGGGTCGGGCTTGAACACCCCGGCCATCTCCGCGGCAAAGATCGCATCCCAGGGCAGCCCCGCCCGCTTGGAGATCTCGACCACCGCGGACACGTCGGCGTTCGACAGGGTGGCCAACGTGTACGCGCTTTTCAGTCGAGTCAGCCCGGGCACCACGTCGGGCCACGGCCTCAGCCGCTGCCAGGCCAGCGTGAGCTCGTCGCGTTCGGCACCGGAAAAGCCGGAGATGCCGAGCTCGTCCAGCACGGTGTCTAAAGCCTCGCGATACACCGAGCGCACGGAAACCCATCCGCCACCCCGGCCCTGCGCGGCCTCCAACGCCGTGAAGTAGCTTGCGCGCCAACGACGCACCAACTCGGGCCAATCGGCGCCCGGGTGCCGCCCGGCGCTGATCCGCTGCGCCTCGTCGCACACGGTCGAATGAAAGTCCGTCGCCGTGCCCTGCACGTCGAACAACAACGCCTTGACCACGGCCCCATCATGCAGCGCCGCCGTGAAACCCGGCGCGGCGGGCCATGCGGTTCGTTAAGATTTGCGGCGTGGTAGCCCGTGGCCGATGACAGCGCGGAAGAGCGCGAACCCGACTACCGCTTCACCCTGGCCAACGAGCGGACCTTCCTGGCCTGGCAACGCACCGCGCTGGGGCTGCTCGCGGCGGCGGTCGCCCTGGTGCAGCTCGTCCCGGAGCTGACGATTCCGGGCGCGCGCCGCGCGCTCGGCGTGGGGCTCGCGGTGCTGGCCATCCTCACCAGCGGGATGGGGTGGCTGCGCTGGCAGCAGGCGGACCGCGCGATGCGTCGCGGCGAGCCATTGCCCCATCACCCCACACCGGCCTACCTCGCGGTGGGTCTCATCGTGGTCGGGCTGGTCGCGCTCGGGTTGGTGATCGCCAAGGCGGTCATGGGGTGAGTGATCCGACGGCAATGAGCCGTCCGCAGGCGAACACGCTAACGGCGGAACGGACGGAGCTGGCCTGGACGCGAACGTCCTTCGCGTTCCTGGCCAACGGCGCGCTGCTGACGGTCAAGCACGTGGGCGGTCACCACGGGCCCGCGGCATTCATCCCCGCCGTGCTGGCCGCCGCGGTGGCGTTGGGTACCTACGTGATCGCCCTGCGACGCCAGCGAACGCTGGAGCAGCACCCGATCCCGGCCCGGATCACTCCCCGTCGCCAGGTGCACGCCATCGGCGTGGCCGTGCTGGTGCTCATCGTCGTGACGACGGTCGCCGACCTGATCTAACGCTCGTCTGCGAATTGAGTTGTCGCAGAGGGTTGTCCGGGGGTGAGCGCCCCCATCACGCCGGCCACGCCGCTGGTGGCGTAGGGTTGCAAGTGAGCCGTTTCGTTGTCAGCCGGTCATCTCCCGCCATCCGCGCGGGACGGCACCCACGGGCAATGTGATTCCTCCGTCGCCCCAACCCAGGGCGGTCGTTTCCGACGTGAAGGAATAGCCCGTGCTTTTGGCACTGGGGACCCGAGGCCGAGCCAATCCCGTACGGCTCTGCGTGGCGCGCGATCTCGGCCACGATATCGACGGTGCGTGGTGGCCACGCACGGACCGCCTCACGAATGAATTGCCCAGCCTCGTTGCGGTCCTGACCCCCCTGCTCGGCGGCATCACTTCCATCAACGTCAATTGGCCGCCGCTGCAACGACCACCCGACTTCAACTGGCCGGGATGGGAGGGCAAACGCCAGCACGTCATGACCGTCAACGGCTCGGACGCTTGCGTTAACCTCCTGATCATCCCGTATGCGACCTGCAGCGGACTCGCGCTGATGGTGCTGCGCCGCGCCGCCGATCTGCCCGTCGACCAAGCCGACCGCTGCAAACCCGCGTTCCTGACCGCCGGCTCGATTCTGCACGCCGCCCAACAACAAGATGGGTCGACGAAGACGCACCCCTCCCCCGCGAGATAGCCGACTCCGCCCTTATCCGAGTCGCGCGAGCCAGGGCTAACCGGCTTTGGCGTTCAGGAACGCCACGATCCCCTGGGTGACGGCGGCGGCGTACTGTGCCCGGCCGTCCGCGCTCTCCATCCGTGCCGCCTCGTCCGCGTTTTTCATGTTGCCCAGTTCGACGAGGACCGCCGGATACTGGGCCAGGTTCAGCCCGGCGAGGTCGTCCCGGCCGTACAGCCCGTCGGACCCAATGTATGTGGATGGATGAAAACCCGCCTGCACCAATGCATCCCGCATCGTGTGCGCCAGCTGGACGGCCGGGCCGGCCTGGACATCGTTCAACGGCGGGCTGGAGTAGTTCACGTGAAATCCCGAGCCGGACGGCGGTCCACCGTCGGCGTGGATGCTCACTATCGCGTCGGGGTGCATCGCGTTGGCGAGCGCCGCGCGTTGGTCGACGCACGGTCCGGAACCGTTGTCGCCATCCCGCGACAACTGGGTGCGAACGCCCATTTGGTTGAGCGCACCACTGATCAGCCCGACGACCGCCCAATTGAACGCGTGCTCCGGGTAGCCGTCGTCGGTAGCGGCGCCCGAGGTGTTGCACTGCTTGGTGCCGCCCCGACCATTGGGCACCTGCTGGGTTATCGAGGCGTCGGCCACGGCGTTATGGCCGGGATCGAGGAAGACGCCCATCCCGGAGATGCCGGCGTGCGCGCGTGGGGCATCGGCCAACGCGTTGAGGCCGAGCAGTACCGGCGCGACACCGGCGTATCTCACGACATCGCGCCGTGAAACCGATCGCCGCCGCCCGGGCCGTTCGCTCACCCGCGCGATGGTAACAATCGGTCGGCTAACGCCGCGGGTTGAGCCTTTTTATCTGACCCCTCACCGGATAGAGGTAGTGCATGAGTTTTGCGCCGTCGACGCCGTAAATCCCGCGGTCGTCGCCCTGCAACACCCAGTTGTGCTGCTGATCGGCGCGAGCGGCGAGCTCCTCCCGATATCGCGCATATTCGGCCGAGCGCTTGCCGTACCAGCGCACGATGGCCCACCCAAGGAAGAAGAGGCCGACGAGTGCGGCTGCCCCAACGACCCACCAGATGAACTTGACGATGACCCCGATGATCAGTATCACGCCCAACAACGCGCCGAATCCGCCACCCGAGCTCGACCTGGATTCACTCATCCCGCAAACGTATGCGGGCACACCGACAAAAACGCTTACGCTCAGCAAATGATCATGGCGACCCTGAAGACTACGACGCTGGCGCTGGTCGTGCCGGCGACGGCGGCGGCGGCATTCGCCCTGCCGGCAACCGCGCGCGCGGACGAGGGCCCGTTTCAATCCCCGTCGGGAAACATCGCTTGCATCATGGGCAGCGGCGGTGCCGCCTGCGATGTCAGCGACCACACCTACCAGCTACCGCCGGGTCCACCGTGCTCACAGCACTCCGCGTGGGGCGGTCGCTTTAGCTTGCAACAGGGCCAAGCGGCCGAAATGGAGTGCCACAACGACACATTGCGGGTGCCCGGCGCGCGGACGCTTGACTACGGCCAGACCGTTTCCGGGGGCACGATCACCTGCGAAAGCCAGCCCTCGGGCATGAAATGCACCGACAGCAGCACCGGGCACTATTTCCGGGTTTCGCGGGACTCCTACGACCTCGGCTGAAGCCTTGCGCGACCAACCACCAATAGGTCAGCTTCATTTGTGATAGCGCCGGCGCTAGCGCAAATGGCAATCGCCTATGGGTCTGCTCACGGTACTCATGTGGCTAGTGTGATTAAGGGTGCCGTGGATCGTCATCCCTGATTGACGTCGATAAGGGCGCCCGTCATGTCGTAGTGGAGGAGCTTGCTTGCGCGCGGGCCTTTGACCTCAACCGTAATCCGCGGCGCGCTGTCGTTCGCGTTCACTTTCTTGACCATTACAAATTCGATGGTGGGACTCTCGGCGACACCAGAGTCCTTGGGTGCGGAGTTCATCACCTGAGCCAACAAGCCTGCTGTGACGGTATTGCCCTTGAACGCGGCCATCTCGACTGCGCCCGGCGCGTTGCGGCTGACGTCGACCGGCCCGACCTCCACATTCCCAAGCTCGTAGGTGTATTTGTCGACGTTTTCGCGCTTGTGCGGATCGATCGCCTCGACACGAACGAACAACTCATTGACGAGGACTTCCTCGTAATCGGCGGGATCGGCGCCGATCTTGGCGTTAATCGCGGTGAACGCCTGCGTCATGGTGTCCGCGGTCCACTGCGAAATGTTCCCCACATTCCGCATGTTCCGGGCGGCAGACTGAAATTCCTTGAGCTTTGAACAGCCTGCCGATGTCAACAACACCACGGTCGCCAACGCGACGGCGGTGACGCGCCGATATAGCAACATGGCTCTGCCTTTCTCACAGGTCCCCGGTGTTTGCCGGCTACACCTTCAAAGCGGGATCCTAAGGCCTCAGGCACCCTAAACGGGAGGCCCTGGCTAACTTTCCACGGCCGATCCCGGCCATCGCCTACGGCGCGGGCGCGGCGGCGTAGTCAGCCTCGAAGGTGGAGCCGACGGCGGCAACGACGCCTGGCGCGACCGTGGTGTCGAGCGCAAGGGACAGTTCTCGATTCTCGAGAAGGCTTGTAGTGGTGAGGTTTTGGCTGCCGATGATGAGCCTGGTGTTGTCGGTGAGCAGGATTTTTTCGTGCATGTACAGCCCAGTGTCGGTGTTCGGGAATAGGTGCACCGAGCAGCCGGCGGCGGACACTTCCGCGACGCCATTGGCCCATGCCGGGTTTTCGGTGAGAACGATGCGGCATTGCACACCGCGGCGCGCGGCCTTATCCAGCGCGCTGAGCACGGCGCGGTCTTTGAGTTCCTCGCTGGTGACATCGACGCTGTGGGCGGCCTGGTCGATGTGCTGCAGGAAGCTGGCGCGCGCCGTCGGCGACCAGATGAGGTTGGGTGCGGGGGTGGCCTCGGGCGCCCGGCCGGAAGGTGCGCTGGTGTAGTCCGTGTCGAACGTCGCAGCGATGGCTGCCACGTCGGTGGGGTTGGTGTCCAGCACCCAGGCGTCGCGGCTGGTCGAGTAGTACTGAGGCGTCAGATTGCCTGTGCCGACCGCCGCGGTGGTGTCGTCGACGGTGATCGTTTTCTGGTGATAGATAACGCCATTGGGAGCCCATTTCACGTCCACGCCGGCATCGCTCAGTTGTTGGAAGGCTCCGGCGTTGGTCTTGTGGCCGTGGAAGGCGGCATCGAGGATCACCTTGGTGTCAACGCCCCGGCGGTGGGTGTCAATGAGAGCGTTGATCGCCGCGGGATCGTTGAGTTCGTACATGGTGATGTGCACCGAGCGGGCCGCGCCGGTGATCAGACCAACAAGGGATGAATAACCCGCGTTGGGCTCCTGAATTAATTGGTAGCCAACATCATCCGCGCGTGCTTGCGGTTCTGTGAGAGTCGTGACGGCAGGCCAGCCACCGCACGTCACGGCCGGCGCGAGCGTTGCGATGGCGACCGCGCTGAGTGCTCGCCGCACGGCGACGATTATGAGCCGCATGCCTCGAAGACTATTCGGGTCCACTGACAGCGCTTCGTGCGATTTCTGAGCGAGCCTGTTCAGTCGGCGCCGGCGGGCGTGGTCACCGATGCCCGCGTGCCGCCGCCGATCCGAGACGTGAGCTTCATCGATCCGCCCATCGCGTCAATGCGGACCGCCAGCGACGCGAGGCCGATGTGCCCTTCGGCGACGCAGCGACGCAGGATGGCCGGATCGAACCCGGTTCCGTCGTCGACGACGCTCAGCGTTATCGCGTCGGCCGCTCGGGCGAGGCGGACCCGCACGGTGCTCGCCCGCGCGTGCTTGCGCGCGTTGGCCAGCAATTCGCGGGCCGCCCGGTACAGCAGGGACTGTGACCGTGGCCGACCGACCTCTTCGAGATCGGCCTCGATGGCGAAGTTCCCGCGGTGCTCGTAGTCGCGGATCAGCTCACGCACCGCGGCGGTGAGACCCACTTCGGTGAGCACCTGGGGATGTAGCGCGGTGACGGTGCCGCGCAGCCGGGTCGCCGTGTCCTGCACTGCCTGGTAGGCGGCGTCCAGCCGCGGATCGCTGTGCCGTTCGCGGACTTCGTCGAGTTCGAGTCGCGCCGCCAACAGATCCTGCAGCGGCCCGTCGTGCAGTTGCTCGGCCAGCGCTCGGGAGTGACGCTCATCGGCGCGCATCGCCTCCGCGACAAGCGTGCGGCGCATGTCGAGCAATGCCGCCACGCGCGTCGCGGCGCGGCTCAGGAAGTAACACAGCGCGGTCATCGCGGCCGCCAACCACAGCAGCAACCCGAAATGGGTGTACACCACGCTGGGCAGCTCGACCGTCTCGTCGCGCTTGGAGTAGACGATCCACACACCGAGATACCCGACGGCGGTGCAGATTCCGACGACGGCCGCCAGCGCCGGGCGTTCCGTGAACGCCACCGATATCGGCAGCAGGAAAAACACCGGCAGCAACGCCACGGTGGCTCCGCCCGACACGATGCACAGCGCCACCACGGTGAGCACGTCGATACCCGTCGACGCCCATCCGGCCCACGGCGGCACCGGGCCGCGCAGCACCACCACCACCCACACCAGTGCGGCGACGCTGTAGGCGCCGAGTATCACCGCATAGGCCAACGGCAACCAGTGCTCGACCTCCCACACCGACACCAGCAAGATGATCAAACCGATCAGCGGCAAGCGCAGAAACGCCGACAAGCGGACGGGCTCGGCCGCAACGAAATCGACCAGTCGAGCCACCGGGCGGGCCATGCTATTCGAGCAGCCCGCGCCGCATTGCCGCGGCGACAGCCGCGCCGCGATCACCGACGCCGAGTTTCTCGTACAACCGTTGCACGTGGGTCTTGACCGTGGACGGCGCCAGGTACAGCTGCGCTGCGATCGCGGGGATGCTGTGACCCTGGGCGATGAAATTGAGCACCTCACGCTCGCGGGCGGTGAGCACCGGTAGTGTCTGGGCTTCGCCGCGGCGGCGGATCTCGCCCGCCAGGCCGGCGGCAAGGGCCGGCGACACGACATCTCGGCCGTTGGCGCAGTCGAGCACGCCCTTCACGATCTCGTTTTTCGTCGATTCCTTGCTCAGGAATCCCGCGGCGCCCTCCGCCAGGGCCTGGAAGACGATCGCCGACTCATCGTGCGCCGACAGCAACAACACCCTTGTCGGCAGGTCGTCGCGCCGTACCGCGGCGGCGACCCTTGCCCCGTCCATGCCGGGCATCCGGTAGTCCAGCAGCGCGACGTGCGGCAGATGGGTCTTGATCAGGGCCAGGGCGGCGACGCCGTCATCGGCTTCAGCAACCACATCCACCACGCCGCTCGACGTCAGCGCGCGCACCAGCCCATCGCGGAATAGCGGGTGATCCTCGCCCACGACCACGCGCACTTTGTCGGTCGCCGCCGCGCCGGTCATGCCGCTTAGTGTCGCATAACGGTTGCCACCGTTCCCCCAATCGGGGGACCCGCAATTCATCCCCTGCACCGCCTGCTCGGAGGACAGACACCGCCGAACCGCGCCGGAATAGTCGTTGCCAGGACGGCGAACGCCGGCAACAGGATCGAAGGCCCGACGCACGGAGGTCTGGAAAACATGGGTGCAATCAACCCCTACATCGGCGGAGAGTTCGACGCCCGCATCGAGGAAGCCCGCATCGAGTGGGTGGCGAAGGCGCGGTGTCTCACCCACGATCCCGACGATCTGTTCGTTCGCGGGGCGGCGCAGCGGAAAGCGACCGGTATTTGCCGGGAGTGTCCCGTCGTCGCCGAGTGCCTCGCCGACGCGCTCGACAACCACATGGAGTTCGGTATTTGGGGCGGCCTGACCGAACGCCAGCGGCGGGCGTTGCTCAGGCAGCACCCCGAGGTGGCCTCCTGGTCGGATTACTTCGCCGCCCGGCGCAAGCGTCGCAACACCGGCTAACCGGCGTAGTCGCTGGTTCGCCTGCACGGCAAGGTGTTTGCGGTCTTTGACGGGAACACGAGCGGGGAACGCGAGTACAGTGGCTCCGATGGCTGTCGCCCCGTCGAATGTGCGGATGATTGCCGGGGTCGCCGCCGCGTCCGTCTCGCTCGGGGTAGCCCAGCTGGTGGGCATCCCGTTCGGTGCGCGGGCCGATGCGCGTGCTGCGATCGGCTCGGTGGTCGTCGACCTGACGCCGGGGCCCATCAAAGAGTGGGCCATTCAGACCCTGGGCTCTCTGGACAAACTCTTCCTGGCCGTCGTCGTGCTCGTGGTGATCGCCACGATCGCTGCAATCGCCGGGAGCCTCGAGACTCAGCGCCGCCCGCTCGGCAGCGCCGCGATCGCCGCGGCGGGCGTCCTCGGATGCACCGCAGTGCTGTCGCGGCAGGGGGCGACGGCCCTCGACACGATCCCCACCGTCGCGGGCGCCGTCTGTGGAGTGGCGGCCCTGCGCTTGCTCATCCGTCGGCTCTGGGCCGGCCCGCGAGACCCGGAAGACGAAGCCGACCACGACGGGCCCGATGTCGGCAGGCGCAAGTTGATCGTGTTTGGACTGCTCGGATTCGGAGTAGTGAGTGGCGTGGCAGGTGCGGTCATCACGCGGTTGGTGCATTCGGTGGCCGGTGATCGCAACAGCTTCACGCTTCCCCGACCGCGCACATCGGCGCCACCAATACCTGCTGATGTGCAACCGAGCGGCGTTGCGCTACCAAGCTTTATAACCCCGAGCGCCGACTTCTACCGGGTGGACACCGCACTCACTGTTCCCCAGCTCAGCCACGGCGACTGGCGGCTGCGCATCCACGGCATGGTGGACCGCGAAATCACCTACGGCTTCGGCGACCTCGCCGAATTCGACGTCGTTGAAATGGCGACGACGTTAACCTGCGTGTCGAATCCCGTTGGGGGCAAGCTCATTTCGACGGGCGTCTGGACAGGCTACCGGGTGGCGGATCTGCTGGCGGCCGCCCATGTGCACGCGGACGCCGATATGGTGCTCTCGACCTCGATCGACGGGTTCACCGCCGGCACGCCAGTGGAGGCGCTCACCGATGCCCGCGACGCGCTTCTGGCGGTCGGGCTCAACGGTCAGCTGCTGCCGATCGAGCATGGCTACCCGGCCCGGCTGGTAGTACCCGGGCTCTACGGGTACGTGTCGGCCACCAAGTGGGTCGTCGAGATGGAGCTCACCCGCTTCGACAGAGCAGAGGCGTACTGGACGAGGCAGGGCTGGGCACCGCGTGCACCCATCAAGACCGAGTCGCGGATCGACGTGCCGAAAGGTGGTCAGAAGGTGCCGATAGGGCCCGTGGTGTTTGGCGGTGTCGCGTGGGCACAGAATCGTGGCGTGCGGGCCGTGGAGATCCGCGTCGACGATGGCGGGTGGCAGCCCGCTGAACTGGGCGCGAGCTATTCCAACGAGACGTGGCGGTTGTGGAGCTTCCCCTGGCAGGCGAAAAGCCCTGGGAAACACGCCATCACCGTGCGCGCGACCGACAACACCGGAGCTGCCCAAACTGCAGATCAGGTTGCTCCCGTCCCCGACGGCGCCACCGGCTGGCACACGGTGGACTTCACCGTGGCGGAGACATGAAGCACTATTTCGACGAGAGTTTCCGCCAACTGAACACCGCAATCACGATGCCGATCAGCACCGTGATCGGACCGATGATGGACCAGGTCGTGGTGTTGCTCATCGGGCTACCACCAAGCACTCCGAATCCCTGGAGCGCCCAGATCAGACCGAACAATGCGACGATCAACCCGACCGCAAATGTAACGACGAAACCCCTTCTCATATAAGGATGCTACGTGCCGGAGAGGGGATGTCGCGCCTTGACCCAGCTCCGGATGCCGATTGGGAGTTCTGTGCCAAGGGGATTCACGCGTTGGTTAACGCCTGCGTCGCGGTGCGGAACATGGTCCGCTTGATCGCGCCGAGGGTGCCGGCGTCCTTGCCGGCCAACGGGCGCAACAGCTCGGTGGCCGCAGCGGTCACCGCGCCCTCGGCGCCGGTGGCATCGACAATGCCGAGCTCGGCGGCCTCTACCCCGCCAAAACGCCGACCGGTTGTCATCGAGGCCACCGCGGCCCGAGGGGTGAGTTTGGCCTGGATCAATGCGGCCATGCCGTCGGTGAACGGAATCCGGATGTCGACCTCGGGAAAGCAGAAATACCCTCGGTCGGCGCGCATCACCCGCACGTCGTGAGCCATGGCGAGCATGGCGCCCGCGCCGAAGGCGTGCCCGGTGACCGCCGCAGCCGTCGGCATCGGCAGCGTCAAGACGCGAGCCAACAGGGCCTGCACCCGGGCGATATAGGACTGTGTCTGCTCGGCGTGGGCGGCGAGCCAGTCCAGATCCAATCCGTTCGTATAGAACTTGCCGCGCGCGGTGGTGACCAAGCCCTGGGCGCCGACGGTCTCGAGTTCGTCGAGTTGAGCATTGATGGCGTCAAGAAACTCCGGCGAGAAGCGGTTTTCATCCTCACCGAAGTCAACGACGGCGATCTTGTCGTCCCAAAGGAGTGTCGGTGTCATTTCTTTTTCCTTTCCGGGTTGCGTCGTGACGGAGGCGCACCGACGGCCAGGACGGCGCGGACGGCGGCGCGTAATCGTTCACGTGCCGCTGGGTCGTCGAATCGGTTGCGCTGCAACAGGATCGCGGTCGGTAGATCGACGATGCAGGTGGTGATGACGTCCACCGCGGCGGCGTCCTTGCGGTCCCACAGAGCGCGGGCCAGTCGGATCATCGACTCCACCAGCAGGCGGTCCAGATCGTGCAATTGCGTGGCGATGTCGGTTGGCGTGTCGGGGCCCAGAAGCTCCTCGCGGCGCACGGTCCACAGCAGCCGCGACGAATGCGGACGCTCCTCGGCGAACACCGCGGGCGCGTCGGCCGCCGCCACCACCGCGGCGATGCCATCACCGCCGGGTGTACACAGCGCGGAATCAATCAATTCCCTTTGCAAGCCGAGGAATCGGTGCCCGGCGCGCAGCCAGGCGCGACCCGCCAGGCCCGCGCGGGAACCGAATGTGTGATAAACCGCGCCGTTGGACACGCCGATCGCGGCGCTGATCGCGCGGATCGTGACCGCTGCAGGACCGGACTGCACCGCCAACTGCTCAACGGCATCAAGAATTTGATCCTGGTCATACACACGAGGACGCGCCACGCCGGCAGCGATAACAGAGCGCACGCTCTGTTATCAACTAGCCGCCCGTCGCGCGGAACCGGGCGATCAGCGCATCGACGCGCTCGCGGTCGTGGTCCGGACGCAGCCGGCCACCGCGGCTCAGGGAGACCAGCCCGTGCAGCGCCGCCCAGAACACCTCGGTGAGGGTGTCGGCGTCGGCGTGGTTCGCGGTCGCGGACACCGCCTCGCGTAGCTCGTCGAAGGCGGCCACCAACTCCGGCGGGGTGTCGGGTTCGGCGAAGCGCAGGGTGGTGCGGCCGGTGAACATCGCGTCGTAGACGGCGGGGTTGTCGCGAGCGAAGTCGAGGTAGGCGCGCGCGATCCGGGTCAGCGGATCGTCGGGCGTTTTGGCATCGGTGCGGGCCGTGCGAAGCAGCCGGCCCAACTCGGCGAAGCCGTCGATGGCGACGGCCGCCGCAACCCGATCCATGCCGGAAAAGTGTTTGTAGAGAACGGGTTGGCTGTACTCGATCTCGGTGGACAGCCGCCGCGTGGTGACGGCGTCCCAGCCCTCTGCCTCGGCGACTTGACGGGCGGTGTCGACGATCAGCTGACGGCGGGCGGCCCGCTCGCGGGCTCGGCGATCTTCGGTGGCCATGGCCGTCATAGTAGCATCGCTAGAAAATCTAGCAACGCTATTGACACGCGAACCCCTAGGGGTTAGCGTTGCTAACCATGAACAACACAGCGCGGCGCCTCGCCGAAACCTTCGTACAGATGCTCAACACACACGACCCCGACCTGGTGGACGGCTTCGTGGCCAGCGAATACCGCAATCACAACGCGTTCGTCGACGACGGGCGCGAGGCCAACCGGAAGTTTTGGGCCGGCTTCTTTGCGGCATTGCCGGACCTGACCGCGACCATGGAGGACCTCGTCATCGCGGGCGATCGAGTGGTCGGCCGTTTCGTCTACCGCGGGACGCATCTCGGCGAATTCATGGGGATCCCGGCCAGCGGGCAGCCCGTCGAGATGCGCTCCATCGACATCTGGCGGGTCGCCGACGGCATGTTCGTCGAGCACTGGGACGAGCTCAACACCTTGCAGGTGTTTCAGCAGATGGGTGCGCTGGCATGACGGATTTGGCCCGCGTCGCCGCGCTGATCGCGGTGCTGGGCACCGCGGTGGTGTACGGCACCGACGTGTTCTGCGCGATGGTGCAACGACCGGCGTTGGCCCGCGTCGACGACGCGGCGCTGGTCGCCGTGATGGGCAACGTGCATCGCTACGGTGACCGGCGCATGCCGCTTCCCGGGGTGGTCGGGATGATCGCCGCGGCGGCGAGCGCCGCACTCGCGGCCGCGGCCGGCCGATCGACCGCGGCGCTTATGGCGGCGACGGCGCTGGCGCTGCTGCTGGTCTGGCTCGGGCTGTATGTGCGGGTGAGCGCACCGATCAACCGACAGCTCACCGCCGCCGCCGACGCTGGTGAGGTCCCGGCGAATGCCCAAGCCCTGCAGGCAAATTGGGATCGAGTCATCAACGCGCGCGCGGCGCTGCAGGGCTTGGCCGTCTGCGCGCTGTGCGTCGCCCTGATGCTCTGAGCTTCGCCGCCCCGCTCTCTCCCGACCTATAGGTGACTCTCGAAAGCGCTAGCACATGCGCTATCACGTTCTTCCCCAAAGGAATACGCCAATGTTTCAACTGAGGATCTACACGTTGCGGTCCGCACAGGCGCTCGACCGCTACGCCACAATTCACTGGGCTCGCCACATTCCGAGCCTGGCAACGTTCGGCGTGACGACGCATGGAATCTGGACACAGCGCGACGACGACGACCATCGGCTCGTCGCGCTGATCTCCTACCCGGAGGGAGCCGACCCCGCCGCGCTCACTCGCGCCTTCATGGCCAGCCCCGAATTCGCGTCCGACATGGAAGGTTTCGATCCGGACGACATCGTCGCCGTCGACTCCATGCTGCTCGAGCCAACGGCGTTTCAGCCCTGCTGAATGTTGTCGTTAGTCCCCGAATCGGTGACCTTCGGTGTGCCCGAGTGGTAGGTGACCACGTTGTTGTAGCCGGAGACGTTGATGCTGTCGACACTGTCGATGGTGACTTTGTTGTCGTAGCTGGAAATCGCGAGGCTCGCACAGTTGCCGGTGACGTTGAACGTGATCGCGTAGGAGGACAGCGTCAGGTTGCCGTTGTTGCACGCACGGACCGTGACGGTGTTGCTGTAGCCGGTGGACTCGAGGGCGTCTGCGCTGTCGACGGTCACTTTATTGCTGTAGCCGCCGACGGTGAGGCTCGCGCAGTGGCCGGTGATCAGATAGTCGCTGTTATAGCCATACAGGGTGAGCTTGCCGTCGTTGCAGGCGACCGTCCTGCCCTCCATATTGCCGCCCACCCGCAGCTCGCCCCCCTGGGGCACCGCCGTCGGATTGTTGCTCGATGCCCCGGAACCGAAGCTCGATCCGATCCTCTTTGACGTCGCGAAATGCGCCACGAGGCTGAAGATCATCGGCACGAGAATCCCCAACACGACGAGGACGATGACCCACAGGTATGGCGACCTGCGCCGCGGCGGCCGGAAGTCCACGCCCCACGTCGGATCGCGCACGTACGGTGCATTGCCCGCATAGGGCGGGTTCGCCGTATACGGCGGCGGATCGCTCGTAAATGACTGGTTCCCCGCGTACGGCTGGTTCCCCGCGTACGGCTGGTTCCCCGCGTACGGCTGGTTCCCCCCATACGGCTGGTCCCCCGCATACGGCTGGTTCCCCGCATACGGCTGGTTCCCCGCGTACGGGTTCGCCGTATATGGCGCATCGATCGCAGGCGACGGCGCATCACCCGTGTACGCCGACGCATCACCCGTATACGGCGGAGGGCTTTGGGGCGGCCGATTCATGTCGGCAAGTTCGCGTTCTAGCTCGCGGATCCGCTTTTCGGGATCGTCGTCTTTCATTTGCGAATGGTCCCACATCGACAGTTAGCGGGCCAGACCAAATTCGCCGGCCCGCCACCGCTTGCCGGCCACGCGTCAATTGAGTTGCGGGAAGCGGCGAACGACGACCGCGGTCCCTCAGCCCTTCTGGACGGTGTTGGAATAGCCCGAATCGCTGACCTTCGGTGCACCCGAGTGATACGTGATCACGTTGCTGTAGTTGCCGTAGCCGATGCTGACGCTGTCGACGCTGTCGACGGTGACTTTGTCGTTGTAGGCGGCGTCGGAAAGCGTCAGGCTGGCAGCGTGTCCGGTTACGTTGAACACGTTCCCGTAGGAGGTCAACTTCAGCGTGCCGTTGTTAAACGCGTTGACGGTGACGATGTTGTTGTAGCCGGCGGACTCGATGGTGTCGACGCTGTCGACGGTCACCCTGTTGCTGTAGCCGAGTATGGAGATGGTGAGGCTCACGCAGTGACCGGTGACGGTAAAGGTGCTCTCTTGGCTTTCCAGCGTGAGCTTGCCGTCGTTGCAGGCGATCGTCTGGGTCTGCTTATTGCCACCCACTTTCAGCTCGCCGCCCTGGGGCACCGCCGTAACAGCGCCGCTGGGCGCCGTCGAAGTATCGGACGGGCACCGCCGTGACACCGCGGCCGGGCGCCGTTCCAGGAACACTGCTCAGAACCGACCTAACGTTGCTTGAGGCACTAAAAGTCGTCACGATCAGCACGACGGTCGGCACCAGAAACCCCACCACGACCAGGCCGGTGATCCAGGGGAATGGAGACCTGCGCCGCGGCGGGCGGAAGTTTACGGCCCACGTCGGATCTGCCACGTAGGGCGCATTGCCCGCATACGTGGGGTTCGCCGGATACGGCGGCGGGCTTTGCGGGGTCCGCGTGACGTCGCCAAGCCCATGTTCTAAGTCGTGGATCCGCTTTGCGGGATCTTTGTCTTTCATTTGCAGAATGGTTCCACATCGGCGGTTGGCGGGCTAGACCCAAATTTGCCAGAGGCAGGCGTCGCCGTGATAGCGCATCTGCTAGCGGATTCGCGATTCATCTATCGGTACCAAGACCGATCCACAGGTTCTCACAGTCCCTGATCATTTCTGGCTAAGGATTGCTCATTACCTTTCGGTGGCAGTTGGCCGGAAGGAGAAGCCCGATGCTCACATTGCGGGACCACAACGTCGAGGACTATGCGGCGTTGCGCGACATGGACACCACCGACGTCGCTGTGTTGGACAAGGCCGACCGCGCCTGTCTCGACGAGTTGGGCCACTATCTCGTCTCGAGGGGCACCTGGCGCCGATTCGCGATCTGGCTGCTGCACAAACACTTTGAACCGGACCCGGGAGAGGTCTTCGTCGAGACCATCATCGCGGCGCCGCGCGGAACCCAAACCACGCTTGTCCCCCGGCGCTCCGCGCAGGGTGTGAAACCGACCTCGCTTCGATTCGACCCCGACCTCAGCGACGGTGTCGGCGTCATCGGCATGGAATTCGCCGACGCGGGCGACTTCGGCTACACCCCGCCGATGAGCCGCGCCGACGAAACCGTATTGGGCGGCGTCGCCGATCGGCTGTGGGCCTTCGACAAAATCGAGCGATTCGGCGTGCGGCTGATCCGCAATCCCCTGGGCCTCTGTCGAAACGAAGTGCTCGTCGAAACCTGCGATCTCGCGCACCGGACCCTGCACTGCAGCGTCGACGAGCGTGACCGCGCACGTGCCGGAACCACTGTCGAGACCACTTGGCAATGGAAACCAAGCCCGAGCAAGACGGAGCCCAAGGCGAAGCGGTACTGCGCGTACCAGTGTCAAATGGATAGCGGCAATAACCACTATTCCGTGGGCCACTGGTCAACAGACTGACCACTTCCGGCGTCGCCAAGTTGTCTGAGAATACGTCGAGTTCGTCGATTCCGTCCCCGCGAATCGCACGTGACCTCACAGTCGAGCCATAGCAGCTACCCAGCTGTACATAACAACGAAACACAACAATGACTAATGACAACAACCGAACAACTGGAAGTGCCATCCGCTCAACGCAGCCGACGCGTGGCGGCGACCCCGGCGTATGCTGCACGATCGCCCCATCCCAAAGCTCTTGTGCCTGAGTCATGTTGGCAGAAAGAGAGCAGTCATGTTAGCGATGCGGGATCACGACGTTGAGGATTATGTTGCGTTGCGCGACATGGACGCCACCGACGTGGGTATGTTGAGCGAGGACGATCGCGCCTGTCTTGACGAATTGGGCGAATATCTCGTCTCCACTGATGCGTTTCAGCGCTTCGCAATCTGGTTGCTGCATAAGCACTTTGAACCGGCCGCCGGAGAGGTCTTTGTGGAAAGCGTCATCACGGCGCCGCGCGGAACCGAAACCACGCCCGTCGAGCGATGCTCCGCGCAGGGTTTGAACGCCACCTCGATGCGTTTCGACCCCAACGTCAGCTCTGGTGTCGGCATGATCGGCATGGAGTTCGCCGACCCGACCGACTTCGGCTCCACCTCGTCGGTGAGCCCCGATGACGAGGCCGTATTGGCCGGCATCGCCGAACGGCTACGGGCGCACGGCAAAACCGACCGATTCGGCGTGCGGCTGATCCGTAATCCGCTCGGCCTGCTGGAAAACGAAGTGTTCGTCGAAACCTGCGATCTCGCACAGCGGACCCTGCACTGCAGCGTCGGTGAGCGTGACCACGTCCGCGCCGGCACCACCATCGAAACAAGTTGGCAATGGGAACCGAGTCTGAGCAAGACCGGGCCCAAGGTGAGGCACCGCTGCATGGCTCAGTGCACCTCGGACGGCAACGAGGGCCACTTTACGTCGGGCCACACCTACACAGGCTAACTACTTCGGGCATCGTCAAGTTATCTGAGAATACGTCGAGTTCGTCACCAGCCGTGACCGCGCCGATGACCGGGCCCAACTTCACCGGCACCGCGATACGCCTGCTGAAACGCCTTGCCCCGCAACGCGGGCCGGTCACCGCTGTGATCGCGCTGTCCATCGCGGGCATAGCCGTCTCGGCGATCGGCCCGCGAGTCCTGGGCCACGCCACCGACCTGATCTTCAACGGCGTCATCGGCCGCCAGCTGCCGGCCGGAATCACCAAGGAACAGGCCATCGCCGCCGCCCGCGCCCGCGGCAACGGCACCTTCGCCGACTTGCTGTCCGGAATGAACGTGGTGCCCGGCAAGGGCGTGGACTTCGGCGCCGTCGGCCGCACCCTGGCGCTGGCGTTGGTTCTGTATCTTGTCGCCGCACTGCTGATTTGGTGGCAGGCCAGGGTGCTGAACGCAACCGTGCAAAAGACCATGACGGCGCTGCGCGCCGACGTCGAGGACAAGGTGCACCGGCTGCCGCTGTCCTACTTCGACGGTCGGCAACGCGGCGAATTGTTGAGCCGGGTCACCAACGACATCGACAACATGCAGGCATCGATCTCGCTGACCATCGGCCGCTTGGTGTCCGCCGTGCTGACGGTGGTGACGGTGCTGGTGATGATGATTTCGATCTCGCCGCTGCTGGCCGGGATCACCCTGCTGACCGTGCCGCTGTTGCTGCTGGTGACCGGTGCGATCGTGCGACGCTCGCGGCGGCTGTTTGCCGCCCAGTGGGCCAAGACCGGACGGCTCAACGCCCACATCGAGGAGACCTACAGCGGTTTCACGGTGGTCAAGACATTCGGTCACCGAGCCCGGGCCGAGCAACAATTCCGCGAGTTCAACGACGAGGTGTATGAGAGCAGTTTCGGCGCCCAGTTATGCTCCGGCCTGCTTTCGCCGGCGACGACGTTCATCGGCAACCTCGGCTACGTCGCGGTGGCGGTGGTCGGGGGGCTGCAGGTGGCGACCGGCCAGATCACGCTGGGCGGCATCCAGGCATTCATCCAATACGTGCGCCAGTTCAACCAGCCGCTGACCCAGGTCGCCGGCATGTACAACACGCTGCAATCCGGAATGGCCAGCGCCCAACGGGTGTTCGAGCTGCTCGACGAGCCCGAGGAAGCACCGGACCGCGAACCGAAGCCGCCGCTCTACGGCCGGGCCGCGCACGGACGCGTCGAGTTCCAGCGCGTCAGCTTCGCCTACTCCCCCGGCATTCCCGTGATCAGGGACCTGTCGCTGGTGGCCGAGCCGGGCAGCACGGTGGCGATCGTCGGGCCGACGGGGGCCGGTAAGACCACACTGGTGAACCTGCTGATGCGGTTCTACGAGGTTGACTGCGGCCGGATCCTGATCGACGGCGTCGACATCGCCTCGATGACCCGCCACGCGCTGCGGTCGCGAATCGGGATGGTGCTGCAGGACACCTGGCTGTTCGACGGGACGATCGCGGAGAACATCGCCTACGGGCGGCCGGGGGCCAGCGACGACGAGATTGTCGAAGCCGCCAGGGCGGCGCACGTGGACGGGTTTGTGCGGGCCCTCCCGGACGGTTACCGGACGCAGGTCAGCAATAACGGTGCCAATCTCAGCGCCGGTGAGAAGCAGCTGATTACGATCGCCCGAGCGTTTCTCGCCCGCCCGCGGCTGTTGATCCTCGACGAGGCGACCAGCTCGGTGGACACCTGCACCGAGCTGCTGATTCAGCGCGCGATATCCGCGCTTCGCCGGGACCGAACGAGTTTCATCATCGCGCACCGCCTTTCGACGATCCGCGATGCCGACCACATTCTGGTGGTGGAGGCCGGCAGGGTTGTCGAGCAGGGCAACGACGCCGAACTGCTCGCCCGACGAGGCGCCTACTACCGCATGATGCGAACCTCATGTGCCGAGGGGCAATTACGCGACCGTCGGGAAATCCTCACGTTCTCATAGGTTCTGATCATTTCTCGCAAAGGATTGGTCATTACCTTCGGTGACAGATCACCCTCTAAGAAGGAGGAATAGGATGCTCACATTGCGAGACCACAACGTCGAGGACTATGCGGCGTTACGTGACATGGACGCCACCGATGTCGCTGTGTTGGATGAGGCCGACCGCGCCTGTCTGGACGAGTTAGGCCAATACCTCGTCTCCACGGATGCCTGGCGGCGATTCGCGATCTGGCTGCTGCACAAGCACTTTGAACCGGCTCCCGGAGAGGTCTTCATGGAAACGGCCACCGCGGCGCCGCGCGGAACCCTGACCACGCTCGTCCAGCACCGCTTGGCGTTGGGTTTGAAACCGACCTCGATGCGTTTCGACCCTGAGGTCCGCTGTGGTGTCGGCGTCATCGGGATGGAGTTCGCCCACCCGGCCGACTTCGGCTCCACCACGTCGGTCAGCCACGATGACGAGGCCGTATTGGCCGGCGTCGCCGAACGGCTGCGGGCGCACGGCAAAACCGAGCGATTCGGGGTGCGGTTGATCCGCAATCCGCTTGGCCTTTCCGAAAACGAGGTGCTCGTCGAAACTTGCGACTCCGCCCACCGGATACTGCACTGCAGCGTCAGTGAGCGTGACCGCGTCCACGGCGGCACCACCGTCGAAACAAGTTGGCAATGGGAACCAAGCCTGCGAAAGACCGGACCCAAAGTGATCGGGCCCAAGGTGATGCAGTTATGCGTTGATGACTCCAGCGGGGGCCACGACTACTTCCCAGACTAACTGTTCGCGCCATAGGTAAGGAGAAATACGATGCTCACAATGCGAGACCACAACGTCGAGGACTACGCGGCGCTGCGCGAGATGGATGCGACCGATGTCGCTGTGTTGGATGAGTCCGACCGCACCTGTCTTGCCGAGATAGGCGAGTACCTCGTCGCCACGGATGCCTGGCGGCGGTTCGCGATCTGGCTGCTGCACAAGCACTTTGAACCGGACACCGGAGAGGTCTTCATGGAAATGGCCACCACGGCGCCTCGCGGAACCCTGACGACGCTCGTCGAGGACCCCTGGGCGTGGGGCCTGAAACCGACCTCGATGCGGTTCGACCCCGACGTCAGCTGTGGTGCTCGGCGTCATCGGCATGGAGTTCGCCCACCCGGCCGACTTCGGCTCCACCTCGCCGGTCGACCCAGACGACGAGGCCGTCTTGGCCGGCATCGCCGAACGGCTCCGGGCGCACGGCAAGACCGAACGATTCGGCGTGCGGCTGATCCGCAACCCGCTGGGCCTCAATGAAAACGAGGTGCTGGTCGAAACCTGCGACTTCGCCCACCGGACCCTGCAATGCAGCGTCAGTGAGCGTGACGGCCTCGCCAACACCGTCGAAACCACTTGGCAGTGGAAACCAAGTCCGGGCAAGAGTCGGCCCGAGGTGGTCATGAGTTGCTCGGCGATGTGTGGGTACACCGGCGACGGGAGCCACTACGCGGAGGGCCACATTACGAGCCCGGACTCATGGAAACCAAACGTGCGCAAAACCGGACCAGACGTGAAGATGTTCTGCTCGTTTGTGTGTTCATCGAACCCTGACGGGGGCCATATTTTCGCGGGCCACACCCAAAGCGGAAACTAACCACTTCGGTGGGAAAGCTGCTGCGCCAGTACATCTGGCCGTACCGCCGGCTGGTGGCGGTGCTGGTGGCGCTGCAGGTGATCAGCACGCTGGCGTCGTTGTACCTTCCGACGGTCAACGCCGCGATCATCGACGACGGCGTCATCAAGGGTGACACGGAAACCATCGTCAGACTCGGCGGGGTGATGCTCGCGGTCACCGGCCTGCAGGTGCTGTGCTCGTTCGGGGTGGTCTACTTCGGCTCACGCACCGCGATGGGGTTCGGCCGCGACCTGCGCTCGGCGCTGTTCCATCGCGTCGTCACCTTTTCCGAGCACGAGACCGCCCGCTTCGGCGCGCCGTCGTTGCTGACCCGCACCACCAACGACGTCCGGCAGATCCAGTTCGTGGTGCAGATGACGTGCACCGTGCTGGTCATCGCGCCGATCATGTGCGTCGGCGGCATCGTCATGGCCATCCACCAGGACGCCGGGTTGTCGTGGCTGCTGCTGGTCAGCGTTCCGGTGCTGGCCGTCGCCAATTACTGGATCATGGCGCGCACGATGCCGCTCTTCCGCGGCATGCAGAGGCTGATCGACACGATCAACCGGGTGCTGCGCGACCAACTCGCCGGCGTCCGGGTGGTCCGGGCGTTCGGGCGCGAACGCTTCGAGCGCGAGAGGTTCGCCCAGGCCAATCTCGCGCTGTCGAACACCGCGCTGGCCGCGGGCAATTGGCAGGCGCTGATGCTGCCGGTGACCACCTTGACGATCAACGCGTCCAGCGTCGCACTGATCTGGTTCGGCGGATTGCGCATCGACAGCGGCCACATGCAGGTCGGCACGCTGGTCGCCTTTCTGGCCTACTTCGCGCAGACCCTGACGGCGATCCTGATGGCGACGACGATCCTGACCGCGCTGCCGCGGGCTTCGGTGTGCGCCGAACGGATCAACGAGGTGCTGTCCACTCGCCCCGCCGTCGACACCCCGCCGAGCCCCGTCTACCCGCCGGGCGGGGTGTCGGGTGTGGTGCGGTTGGCCGGGGCCACATTCCGCTACCCGGGCGCCGACCGGCCTGTGCTGCAGGATGTTTCGCTGACCGCGCTTCCCGGTACCACCACCGCGATCGTCGGCAGCACCGGTTCGGGCAAGTCGACGCTGGTGTCGCTGATCTGCCGGCTCTACGACGTGACCGCCGGCGCCGTCCTGGTCGACGGCGTCGATGTGCGCGACTACGACACCGAGCGGCTGTGGTCGGCGATCGGGCTGGTGCCCCAGCGCGGATACCTGTTCTCCGGCACCGTCGCGGACAACCTTCGCTACGGTGCGGCTCCGGACCAGGTGGTGACCGACGACGAGATGTGGGAAGCGCTGCGGGTGGCGGCGGCCGACGGTTTCGTGCGGGCACACGACGACGGGCTGCGGATGCGGGTGGCCCAGGGCGGGATCAACTTCTCCGGCGGACAACGGCAACGATTGGCCATCGCGCGCGCGGTGATCCGGCGCCCGGCCATCTACCTGTTCGACGACGCGTTCTCCGCCCTCGATGTGCACACCGACGCCATGGTCCGCGCGTCGCTACGGGAGATCTCCGCGGATTCCACGGTAATCATTGTCGCGCAACGGATCTCGACTGTCCTTGAGGCCGACCAGGTGGTCGTCATCGACGGCGGGCGAGTCGTGGGCTCGGGTACCCACGAATCGCTGCTGGTCGACTGCCCGACGTACGTCGAGTTCGTCGATTCGCAATTGTTGGGTGCCGGGGTGGGGGCCTAACCACATGAGCCACGTGAGTACCACGAGCCGGGCATAAGGTGATTTCCATTTGCGCTATCACCGGCGCTATCACAAATGAAACTCACCTATTGGTTGACTGGCCAGCCGGCCCTGGCGCAACGGCTACTACGCTGCCACCCGCGCGCGCAGCTTGGAGACGCCCGGGCCGGCGAGATCGTCATAGTAGGCGTGGCGCCCCGCCATCGCCATCGTCAGGGCCAGGGTCGTACCGCTAACGAGCGGGCCGGTGCCGGTCGCGAAGGAACCGTCGGTCGCCTCCAACCGCAGACCTCTGATGGCGCTTCGGCTGCGCACCGCAAAGTCCCGCCGCGCAAAAAAGTCCGCTACCGGGGTGACGACCTCCACCGGGGGTGTGCGGAGAAGTCCGAGGGGCCGCCGGATGTCTTGCGCGTGCACAATGACCTCACCCAGCCATGCGGCGGTCGGTCCCAGTGGCGCGGTGGTGCTGGTGATGACACGCCGGAACCGATCGAGCGTCTCGGCGGGTGTTCCGCCTTTGTGCTCGGCCAAACGTCGGTCGTTATGCAGGTCGAAGTCGAATCGTGCGCCCAGGGCGCTGGCGAACCAGCGCAGGGGGCCGATGCTCGCGGCTGCCGTGAGGTGAGCGACCACCTCCTCGATAACCCACCGTCCGCACAGTGACGGCTGCGCCCACTGCGCATCGCCGAGGTCGGCGAGATCGTCTGCGAGCGCGGCGCGCTCGGCATGGGCCGCCGACCAGAGAGCATCGCGGATGGCGCCTTCGGACATGCAAGCCTCCAATACACGGCAGAGTGACATCGGAATAGACCTCCGCCGCGCGTGAAAGTCATCGGCCCATGTGCTGCTTTTCGACGACTCGTTGCTGCATGACCGCGTGCCGCGGACTGACCCCTACGGCTGCGGCGATGGCTTCAGAACGCTGAACACCGCGCCCTGCGGGTCGACCAAGACGGCCGACCGCCCCACCGACGGTATGTCGAACGGCTCGACGATGACCTGCCCGCCCCCCTCGGCCGCCTTGGCCGCCGCGGCGTCGGCATCGTCGACGGCGAAGTAGACATGCCAATGGTTGGGCACACCTTCCATCGGCGGTTCCGTGCAACCGCCGACATCGTTTTCACCGACCTTGAGCAGCGTGTACGTCTGACCAGGTGCCATCTCCACAGCGGAGTGCGTCACGCCGACCACGGCCTCGTAGAAGGCCAGCGCCGATTCCGGCTTGTCCGTGATCAATTCGTTCCAGATAGGCGCGCCCGGCTCGCCGACCAGTGTCGCGCCGATGTGGCGGTTGGCCTGCCACAGCCCCACGGCCGGGCCGGTCGGATCGGCGACGAAAGCCATCCGGCCGGCTTCGCCGATATCGACTGGTGGCATCAGCACCTGCCCGCCCGCGGATCCCGCCTTGTCGACCGCTGCGTCGACGCCGTCCACCGCGATGTAGGTGTTCCACATCGGTGGCCTGCCCTCGGGAACGCCCGGTGGCATCGGTGCGATCGCCGCCACCGTTTCTCCGTTCACCGTGGCCATGGAGTACACACCGCCTTGAGGCATCGGGTTGTCGTCGAA
>CAWEIY010000007.1:0-107742 GCA_963809285.1 uncultured Actinomycetota bacterium
TCGACTCCAGCCCAATAGCGACGCGTAGAACTGCTTAGCCGCGGACTGATCGGGGGTTTGCAGGTCGACCCAGTTCGGCGTGCCCTGGGCGTATTGGCTTATCTGAGGCATGGTTCACCTTCCATCTGATGAATGGATCGGGCCCGGTCGCAACGGTTCGGCGAAGGTCGGATAGCCACGCCTTCCGGCGCGACGAGCTCGCTGCGAACCTTCCAGTACGTAACCGGACACCGGCTCTGAGACTACCAGCCGCCGACCGGTAGTCATAGCGAAATCCTAAGTGTGGACTCGAAATTCGAGGGAGAAGATGGCTGCTGGGTGACTTTTGTGGCATTCGCATCCGGCCGACGGCGGTCACCGCCGTCGAGGTCGCTGCCGTCTGGTCACTACCTGCTGAGCGCTTTGCGCCTGCTCTTCGCCGCCCGCACCGGCGGACGTTCGACCGGTCGAACATCGAATGTCAGGCCGACGGGTGCGAGCATGTTGACCAGGGCATCAAGGCTGAACTTGCTGATCTTTCCGTTCAGGAGATCCGAAACTCGCGGCTGGTTCACGTGAAGACGCGCCGCAGCTTCGGTCTGCGTCCAACCTTCTTCCCTGATTCGTTGCTCGATGGCGATCATGAGCATGCCGCGCGCGGTGAGATTGGCTGCCTCCTCTGGGGTCTCAGCGAGGTCGTAGAACACGCTGTCAGCCATCTCTTGCCTCTCGATATATCAGAACCAATATAACCTGCTGAGTCGCTTGGATTTGTAACCTGGGTGCGGTCCGTAGGCTGCGGCGGTGGGCTCGGTACGAAGCTGTCGCGTTGACCGCGACCCCCAAGGCGGCGATCGCCGGTACCAGTAATCACATGAGCCACGCAAGTACCGTGAGCAGGGCATAAGGGGGTTCCCATTTGTGCTATCACCGGCGCTATCACAAATGAGAACTCACCTATGGGTCGGTCGCGCAACGGCTTTCAGGTTCACGCCGTATCCGTTTCATTAGGGCAGACGTGTCGAGATAGAGCATCAATAGCGCTCGGTGTCTCGCAACTCGCGCAGCAGTTGGCCGGCCTCATGGTCGGTCTTGGCCGGTCCGGATGGTCGTGGCGCCGGTCCGCTGAGGGCGGCGGCGTGTGAGTTCCGCAGCGTAGCACGCGTGCTACACTCTGCGTGTGGCCAGACAGATCACCCAGCGGGAGCTGCGCAACAACAGCGGCGACATTATGCGCCAGCTTGACCAGGGCGAGTCGTTCGTCGTGACCAGGAATGGAATCCCGGTCGGCGAGCTTTCCCCACTGCGTCGGCATCGATTCGTCAGCGCCGAGGCGGCCGTCGCCGCGTTCAGGGGCGCTCCGCCAATCGAATTCGACCGGTTCCGAGCAGATCTCGATCGGGCCGCCAGCCAGGAGATCACGCCTCGTGGCTAAGACTCCTCGTCCAGCGCAGGGGCTCATTGACACCTCGGTCGTGATCGATCTTGAGCACATCGACGCCGAGCAGCTCCCCATGGAACTGGCCATCAGCGCCCTTACCATGGCTGAGCTCGCCGCCGGCCCTCACGCGACGGCCGATGTTGGCGAGCGAGCACGACGCCAAGACCGACTACAACGAGCCGAGGCCAGCTTCGATCCACTGCCATTCGATAGCGATTCGGCCAGGGCCTATGGACGCATCTATGCCGCGATCGTGGCCACCGGGCGCAAGGCTCGCGGCCCCCGAGCCGTCGATCTGTTGATCGCCGCCATCGCCGTGGCCGCCAACCTCCCGCTGTACACGCGCAACGTCGATGACTTCCGCGGGCTCGAACACCTCCTGACCATCGTCGGCGTCTGATCCCGCAGACGGCTGATTCGTGAACCGCCCTCCAACATTTGGCCGCAGCGCGGAACCCGGGCCGCCGGTGGGTGTCCTCGTGCACGCTGAAACCGAGGGGACGAGAGCCACCCTTGAAATCCGATTCACCTAATTCTGACGCTCGGGTGTCGAAAGAGGGTTAACCTCGCGGTGCTATGAGCACCGACGATGAACTCAACGAAGAGTTAGGCAGCTACGGCTACAAACTCGACACGTTTGCCCTCAAAGACAGCAACTACCAAGTCAGTCGCCTCGACGGCTACGGCGGTCACGCGGCGACGTTCAAAGATGTCCAGGATTTGCGAACATTTCTCAAGCGCCTCGCTGAGAGCGATAACCTCTGGTGTATCAATCTCGATCTCGGCAACGTCGACGTGGATAGGTCCACGGGGGAAGTCACGCCTCGCGACGGGGGGCCGTTGTTCAACCTCCACGACTTGCACCCCGACGAGTGGTCAGGTGCTTCTGATGACGCTCCCCACGGTGTCGGCCCGGCCACTCTGATGACCGCCCATCAAGTCTGTATCAGGTCCAATTCTCGACCGCCCTACGGCGGATTGTGGTTCAAGCGGACCTAAAGACAACCGTCCCCAGACGTCACTACCGCTGAGATGCCGCCGACGTACACGAGCCGCTGGAAACGATTCTCCCGCTTCACCTCAGGTAACGATTTCTCCACCGGGCAAAGCGACTGGTCGGAACCTGAATCGCGGCCATGACCGCGCTCATCGGCGACGCCACCGACTTCGCGCGTGCCTTGGGCTTGCCGGCGGGGACCGGGGGGCCATCCCCTTCCCACCACGTCGGTGCCAACAGCGCCGACGTCACCGGGATCGCCTTATCGACACTGTTGCGCCCCCATTCGCTCGCGCGATCGATGGACGCGACGGAGGGCGCCAGGTTCGCCGGCGACAGGGTCGGCTCGAATCGGACGAGGTGATCGGCGTAGGGCAGGTTGCGCACCATCTGCAACTGGATCGCCTGGGTGATCGGCACCAGCCACAGATGCCGCGGATCCCATTGCGGGTGAAAGCAATCGAAGGCCAGATAGCACGCGTTGCGGGTGCCCAGCCTCCCGTCGCGGACGCGCTTCCACGCGAGTTCGACCGGGACGTTGCTCGCCGCGCCGCCGTCGACGAGGGCCGAGATGTCCTTTTCCTCGAACAGCTCGTCGAGCATCGGGATCATGCGCGGGTCGCTCGTTTCGTGGTGCAGCACACCGGGAATGGCCGCCGAGAACGACGCCGCGTCGGCGACGTCGAAGTCGCGGGCCGGGTCGTCGTCGCCGATGATGATCGGCTTGACGACCCGCAGGTCGATGAAGGCGGCCACCTGCCACATCCGGGTGCCCACCACCGGGCCGATGCCGATCGGGCGAAACGGCACCGACCGCAACTGCAGCGCCGCCAATCCGGGACGGCGGAACCGTGACGGCAGCGCCGAATACGGCTGGCGGCGCACGCCCGCGACCACGATGTCGAGCGGAATTGCCAAGTCCGACATGCGCATCCGTTGGCCGTCCGCACGGCTGAGCATGGCGTGGGCGAACTGGTCGAAGCGCAGCGCGAACATGCCGGCCAGGCCGTGGCGGCGGCGCAGCTTTTCGGGTCCCAGGATGGCGCGGTAGGACACCGTTTTCGCCCACGCGATGTACTCCTCGATCGGCACCGGTAATTCGCGGCTCACCAGGCTGCCCAGGATCGACCCGATCGACGCGCCGATCATGTAGTCGGGCACCTGGCCGGCCTCCAGCAGCCGCTGCATGCCGCCGATGTAGACGAAGCCCGCTCCCCCGCCGCCGCCGAGGACCGTGACGAGCTTCTTGTAGCCGACCTCGGAGTCCAATTCCGCGGCGGAGAAGTCCTTGCCGTGGCGCTCGATCAGCACTTGCCGCTGATCGTCCTGGTCGACGGCCATCCACTCCAGCGCCTCGCGTGCCGTCCGCAGCGCCGTGACCGGATCCGGCTCCTCGCGCAGCGGCCCGTAGAGGGCGTCGGCGACCCTGGACCGCCACGGCGCGATTTCGGCGCCGACCGAGACGTCGCCGCGCCCGCGGCTTCCGCCCGGGCCCGCGGCCCCCGGTTCGAAGTCGGCGAGCCTGGCGAAGTTGAGGATGTAGCGCAGCTGGCGCAGCTCCTCGGCGCTCAGCACCTCCGGGGCGGCGAGCTGATGGCGGATGAGCCGGTTTTCCATCCGTTGCAGCAGCAGGGCCGGCTCGGCCGACAGCAGGTCGCCGGCGTCGACGGAATCGACCGCCTCGTCCTCGATCTGCTCGATGAGTTCGAGCCCGGCCTCGCGGCGCCCGAGGCGGCTGAGCACCGCGTCGGCAAACGGGATCTGCATGAGGATCAACCCTCTCACGTCGCGACCTGGGCGGCGCATCATGGAAGGGTGCGGATCGGAGTCGGGGTTTCCACCGCGCCCGACGCACGGCAGGCCGCGGTGGAGGCTGCAGCGCACGCGCGCGACGAGCTCGCGGGTGAGGCGCCGTCGCTGGCCGTGCTACTCGGATCGCGATCACACACCGACCAGGCTGTCGACGTCCTCGACGCGGTGCAGGAGATGGTCGAGGCGCCCGCGCTGATCGGTTGCGTCGCCCAGGCGATCGTCGCCGGCCGCCGCGAGATAGAGGACGAGCCCGCGGTGGCGGTGTGGCTGGCGTCCGGCCTGGCCGCGGAGACGTTCGCGCTGGACTTCGTCCGCACCGGCTCGGGTGGCCTGATCACCGGTTACCGGTTCGACCGGACCGCGCACGATCTGCACCTGCTGCTGCCGGACCCGTACACATTCCCGTCGAGCCTGCTCGTCGAGCACCTCAACACCGACCTGCCGGGAACGACCGTGGTGGGCGGCGTGGTCAGCGGTGGGCGAGGACCGGGCGACACCCGGCTGTTCCGCGACCACGGCGTGCTCACGTCCGGCCTCGTGGGCGTGCGCCTGCCCGGCGTGCACGGTATCCCGATCGTGTCGCAGGGCTGCCGGCCGATCGGCGAGCCGTACATCGTCACCGGCGCGGACGGCGCAGTGATCACCGAGCTGGGCGGCCGACCGCCGCTGCAGCGCCTGCGTGAGATCGTCGAGGGGCTGGGGCACGCCGAGCAGGAACTGGTCAGCCGCGGCCTGCAGATCGGGATCGTCGTCGACGAGCACCTGGCGGCTCCGGGTCAGGGCGACTTCCTGATCCGCGGGCTGCTCGGCGCCGACCAACCGACCGGGGCGATCGAGATCGGCGAGGTTGTCGAGGTCGGCGCGACCGTGCAGTTCCAGGTCCGTGACGCGGCCGGGGCCGACAAGGACCTGCGGCTGGCCGTGGAGCGGGCGGGAGCGGAGCTGGCCGGACGTCCGGTTGGCGCGCTGTTGTTCACCTGCAACGCGCGTGGGCGGAGGATGTTCGGGGTCGCCGACCATGACGCGTCGACGATCGAGGAACTACTTGGCGGGATTCCGCTCGCCGGTTTCTTCGCCGCCGGGGAGATCGGCCCGATCGCGGGCCGCAACGCGCTGCACGGATTTACCGCGTCGATGGCGCTGTTCACCGAAGACACGAGATGAGCCGCAACCTGGGCGCCTGGCCCACGCGGGGTGTGCGTCCGGAGGCTCGAATGATGTCGGGGATCTTGTCGCGAACGAGTTCGCCCACGCGGTCCTCTCCCCCGCAATAATGCGGTGGTGCAGTTCTATCCCGCCGAGCTGACATCGAGGGCGCGACGTGGATGGTGACGCGCCCGACCCGCTTCTGCTCGGGCAACGTGTCGTCGCGATCCTCGAGACCGGCCTGCGCACCGCCACCTACAAGCTCGCCACATTGATGGCATTGATTGACCACTGCATCGAGAACGTCCCCGAGCGGCCCGGCGATGTGCTGCGGGTGCCGATTCCCGAGTTGGCGCACCGGGTGCTGGAGATCTACTGGCCGCAGGTGCGCCCGTTCGACGGCCACGAGCTCCGCCAATCCACACAGCCTCGGGCACGAATCCTGGTCGCCACCAACGTGTTACGTCAGGCGGCTCGGATCGAGCGCACCAGTATGTCGGTGGAAATCGCCAGGCTGCGCGCGCCTGCCGAGTACGGAAGCGCCATCGACGAGATCACGCTGAGCCTTGCGCAGCAGCCTCTGCATCGGCTACAGAAACTGCCGGGCTCATCGACGAGTGATCCGTTTCTGTATGACGACTCGTTTTTGCATGACCACGTGTCGCGGTCGACGCTGCGGGCCCATGGCGACGCCATCGAACTCAGACCCGGTGTCGCGCACGGCCTTGCCCGGCTCGCCGGACTCCTTAAGCCGGCGCTGGAGATCATGTGGGTCGACGACGTCCGCCGGATGAACAAGTTCCTCGAGGCCAAGGTTCCCGACGTCGCGGGCCATCTGTTCGGTCGTGAGCGCACCGGCCTCGCGGCCGTCCGCGAACCGTTCAGGGAGGCGTACGGCCCGCACTGCTTCTATTGCGGCACACACCTGCCCGTGAACAATCCGGTCGATCATGTGCTGCCGTGGAGCCTGGTCGGTATCGACGGCCTGGCCAATCTAGTGCTGGCGTGCGCCCGTTGCAACGGCGACAAGAGTGGCGCGCTGCCGGCGGTCGCGATCGTCGACCGCGTGCTGGAGCGTGACCGAGAGGTGCTAGAGCAGATCGCATCGGAGATTCAGTGGCCGACGCAGCACGACCGAGTCGTGGCCGCCGCGCTCGGCATCTACCGCGTGCAGCCCGCAGGGGTGCCGACGTGGTCGGGGTACAAGCAGACCGAGCGGCTGGATATCAGCTTCCCGCGCTCATGGACGTGAATGGGTTTGACGGGGAATGTGGTTGTCGACTCTTCAGAAACCACGCATTACTTGCCAATCTATGTCCCCATTCGCTCAAGCAACCGCAGCACGCGAGGCCATGAACACTTCGGTCGGCATCGGGCGTCGCACCCGCCAGGTAATTGCCATCGGCCGGTCCCCTTCATGCGAGACGAAGTCGGCCGGCCCGAGAAACACATAAGGCGACGCACCCAGCGCGTTGGTCTTGGCTTCGCGGACGAACAGAAGGATGTGCGAGCCGCGCTCGCGGTGGTGGATGTAGCGCTGGCCGGTGGGTGATGTGGAGGACGTCGTCGACTGTGATTCCCAATGGAAAAGCTCCGGGCTGAGGGCGAAGTCGCGATACATCGTGGTCGGCGAGTAGTCGGTTTCGGTCTTTTTCAGAGTGATCAAGAATGCGTCGGCGTTAGCCGATTCGCACCAGGCGACACCCTCGCGCATGGTGCTGGGCGTACGACGCAACGACGCGAATCCAAGTGCGGCCAGGATTTCCTCGCGAGAGTAGCTGGCATGCAGGGCCAGCGGCACATCGGCGAGATCCGGGACGAGCTCATCGAGCGGGTATGTGCTACGCCGTGCGCTATCGAAGGCGATGTCGATGACCTGATTCATCTCGTCGACCACCGGCTCGTCCTTAAGTGCTGCCAATCCCTGTGCGGTGCTGTCGAATCCGCCGCCATCGGGAAACAACGAAAAGAACAGCATCTGAGCCAACCGCTCCTCAGCGGGACTCCCGGGCTGTGCACTTCCGTTCAAGATGGCGTGGTATGCGGCGTGGCGGCGCCGGTCATCGACGTTGGCCAGCGCCCGAACACGCTTGATCAAATCACGCTCGCGCGGGCCAGGGGCGCCAACAGCCTTGCCGGCGTCGCGGCACAAAGTCGTCCACGACCGACCGGTGCGCAACACATCTTCCAGGCCGCGGCCATAAGCATCGAAATACGACGCGAGCTCGGCGTTGGGATGCGCCCGCACCTCAGAGACCAACGCCGACAGCCGCGGCGCCAGCTGCTGGCGGATGTTTTCCAACACAAGCTCCCGCGACACCGAGTCCAACACGATCTGTGTTCCGGACGGAAGGAACGGGAAGCCCTGCTCCAACTGCCGCATCAGCTGCTTACGGCCTAGTCCCGTCAACGCGCGAAAGCGTTGGTCGAAGCGGAACTCACGACGTTGGTGCCCAACGAAATCTAGAGCGGTGAGCACGGTTTTGCCTTCCGTTAACCGCAGACCACGGCCCAGTTGCTGCAAAAAAACGGTGGCGCTCTCGGTCGGCCGTAGGAACAGCACCGTGTCAACCTGGGGAATGTCGAGGCCTTCGTTGAACAGGTCGACAGCAAACAGGATGTTGATCTCCCTGGCGCGCAGTGCTGTCAGCGCCGCTTGGCGTTCAGCGGGCAGCGTGTCTGCCGACACCGAGCGGGCCCGAACCCCGGCGGCGACAAAGCGATCCGCCATGTAGCGAGCGTGCTCAATGCTCACGCAGAAACCCAAGGCACGCATGGCGGCCACGTCGGCCACCTTGTCGCGGAGTTCCTTGAGCACGATTCGCGTGCGCGCGTCGTTGCCGGTGTAGAGGTCACTTAATGCGGCTAGGTCGTACCCGCCACGCTTCCATTGCAGGTCACCCAGATCGACCCCGTCGTGAACGCCGAAGTAGTGCAACGGGCATAGCAGATGCTGTTCCAGCGCGTCCCAAAGTCGAAGTTCGGCGGCGACCCGCCAGTCGAAGAACTCGCGCACATCCACCCCATCGCCGCGCTCGGGAGTTGCGGTCAAGCCCAACAATTCGAGGGGCTGCACGTGGTTAAGCAACCGCCGATAGGACGCCGCCTCGGCGTGGTGGAACTCGTCGATCACCACTACGTCGAAATGCTTGGGCTCGATGGTGGCAAGCCGTTCGGCGGAGAGCGACTGGATGCTGGCGAACACGTGGCGCCATTTGGTCGGCTCGTCCCCGCCGACCAGTAGCTCGCCGAACGTCGGCTCGGTTAGCACCTCCTGATACATCCGCCGAGCCTGCGTGAGGATCTCCTTACGGTGCGCAACGAACAGCAGCGTCAGGTCCCGACCGTGGACGTCGCGCACAAGCCGGCGATAGTCCAGCGCGGCGACAACGGTCTTGCCGGTGCCGGTGGCCGCCACGATCAGGTTGCGGTGGCGGTCGTGTAGAACCCGCTCCGCGTGGAGTTCTTCGAGCATCTCCGCCTGGAAGGGCTTGGGGTGCACCTCGAGCCCAGACAGCGTGACTGTCAACCGGTCTCGTTGCCGTCCGCCTGCGGCGATGTCAAGCGCCGCCCGCAGCCGCTCCCCGTCCAACGACGGCTGGTAGGCCTCGAATTCACGGTTCTCCCAATAGGATTCGAACGTCGCACGGAACTTCTCCAGCAGATGCGGCGTCGACACCGCCGACAGCCGCACGTTCCACTCCAGCCCATCGACCAGCGCGGCATGCGATAGATTGCTCGAGCCCACATATGCGGTGTGAAAGCCGGTGTTGCGCCGCAACAGCCACGCCTTGGCGTGCAACCGGGTGCGATCGATCTCGTAGTTGACCCGCACCTGCGCGCCGAACTCGTCGACCAACGCGTCGAGCGCACGAGCGTCGGTGGCCCCCAGGTAGGTCGTCGTGATGACACGTAGGGGCACCTTGCGCAGCCGCAGCTCCTTGAGTTCGTCTTCCAGCAGCCGCAGGCCCTGCCATTTAACGAAGGCGCACAACAAATCGACGTGATCGGCGCTGCCGAGTTCGGCGCGCAGCTCGGCAGCCAGCGTCGGCTCGTGGTGCGCATTGGTCATCAGTGCCGTGTCCGACAATGGCGTGGCGGGCCGAGTCAACCGGGCGACACCGAGTCTGTTCGTCGCCCTCACCTCGTCAAGCCGCTCGATCTTGCCGGGATCGCGTTGATGCAGCGCCTCGACCATCACGTCGGGGTCGGGCAGCGCGGCCAAAATTCGCTGCACCAGGTCGGCGCGGTCCTGCGAGGTCGCCGCGGCGCGAAGCGATCGTTCGATAACAGGGGTGAGATGCCGCGCGATTGTCAGCGGCTGCTCGCCCTCATCAACGGATTCGATCTCCGGGTGCAGGTCTAGCCGTGCGGCCAGCGCGCGGTGCAACCGTTCAGTCAGCAGCGACTCGTAGAGGCCCTCGTGCACGCCCGGGAGCGTAGCGGACTCGTCCGACAGATGAGGTCAAAATGGATTTCGAGGGGAACTGACTGAATCTTGGTATGTGTCCGTAATAGCTGTCTTTGCGCTTCTGCGGACTGTTTGCGGATTGGCGCATCACCTAACAATCACCGCTCTGGGAGCTCAGTAGCTCGGCGGTCCGTATATGTGCCGGATCTGAATTTCCCCAATCCCGGCACGACGAACGCGCCAGGCCCCTACCCTGCCCCGCAGCCGTATCAAATCCAGCAGGGAGATTGGGCGCATGTTTCTTCGGGTGGTTCTCATTGCAGTGGCAATAGTGACGGCATCAGCCGGCTTGGCATCGCCGGCCTACTCGAAGCCCCCGCCCGGCGGGTGCTACATCGCAAAATCCGGCGACTGTGTGCCGTATCCACAACAAGGCGGCTCACAACCACAAGGCGCGACCGCGCAGTGCGCAGATGGAAGCTGGTCTTTCAGTGAACACCCATACGCCAGCGGTACGTGCCACGGGCACGGCGGTGTTCAACGCTACTTGTAGCGTCGGGGGTTTCCGGTGCTTGAGCAACTGGGGAATTGACATGGCCGGAAAGCGTGCCCTTGACCGCGCATAGTGTTGCAGGCAATCTAGGGCCGAGGTGGCAGCGCCGAAAGCCACCCGTCCGAAAGCAGTTCCAGCAGCTGCCCGTCCGGATCGCGGATCATCGCCGAGCCCTCGGACACCGTCCCGTCGACCACCGCTCCCCCGAACTCTTCAACCTTCTCCAATACGCCGTCGAGATCAGACACCGAAAACGAGATATGCGTCAGCCCCACCTGATCCATGACGCGCTCCGACCCGGCGTGAACTTCACGCTTCGAGTAATCGATAAGTTCGAGCACAAAGCCGTCGCGCACCAAGTAGGTCGCATGCACTCCGAGCGGCTCGGGAAGCTGCACCAGCTGGGCGGTGCGGTCGTCGGGCGGTTCGATTTCCCACCAGAACTGGAAGCCGAGCAGACCTTCGTAGAAGCGGCGCGACCGCTCACGATCCGCGACGCATAACCCGACGTGGTTGAAAACCGTTCGGTGACTAGTCATTACAACCTTCCGTAGCGAGTCAGGGCGCGCCAATCGTCGCCCGTACCGACCTGGCGCTATCTCCGCGGAGCTAAAAGCGTAATAATGCAAAGATAGCTTAGTAAGCGCAGCGACCACGCTCCTTGTGTTGGAGGGCTTTCGATGGCTACACGCCCGGACGTCAGCCAAGACGCATTGGTCGACTTCGACCACCACTCCGACGAGTTCAACCTCAACGAACTGGCCATCAACGCCGACCTGAGACAGAAATGCCCGGTCGCCTGGAACGAGAACTACGGCGGATTCTGGTTCCTCAGCAGCTACGACGCGGTGAGCCAAACCGCCCGCGACGACGACACCTTCTCGCACAAATACGAACCCAACGCCCCCAACGGCGTCGACTACCAGGGCGAGATGGGCGTCCCGCGTCCCGAAGGCCAACCGGCCCTGGGCATCGGCGAGATCGACGGCCCCTACCACCTGGCCCTACGCCACGCCCTGGCCCCGTTCTTCTCGCCGGGCGCCGTGCAGAAGATGCGGCCGTTCATGGAGCAACAGTCGCACTGGTTCCTCGACCAACGCATCACCGACGGACGCATGGACCTCGTGCTCGACTACGCCAGCCCGGTCCCGGCCATCCTCACCATGAAGCTGATGGGATTGCCCTACGACAACTGGCACCTCTACGCCAACCTCTTCCACTCCGTCATGGCCGTCCCCCAGGAAAGCGACGAATACGTCAACGCCATCGCCGAAGTCCCCGCCATGATGCAGGACGTCCTCGACTACGCGGCCACCAGAAGGGCCAAACCGGAAGACGACCTGACCAGCTTCCTCATCCAGTTCGAATTCGACGGCCGGCGCCTCACCGACGAACAGCTGCTCAACATCCTCTGGAACCTCATCGCCGGCGGCGTCGACACCACCACGTCGCAGACCGCGCTGACCCTGCTGCACCTGGGCACCCACCCGGAGCTGCGCCAACAACTCATCGACCACCCGGAGCTCTACCGCACCGCCACCGACGAATTCCTGCGCTACTTCTCGGTCAACCAAACCCTGAGCCGCACGGTGACCCGCGACGTCGAGCTAAACGGCCAATGCCTCCGAAAAAACGACCGCGTCGTCATCAGCTGGCTGTCCGCCAACCACGACGAGCGCGAGTTCGACCGACCCGACGAGATCATCCTGGATCGAACACCCAACCGCCACCTCGCCTTTGGGCTCGGGCCGCATCGCTGCATCGGATCGCACCTGGCGCGGCTGATGTCCGAGGTGATGGTCAGGGCGGTGCTCGACCGCATCCCCGACTACCGGGTCGACCTCGACGGCGTCCACCAATACCTGGGCAACCCGAGCATGACCGGGCTGGGCAAGCTGCCGGTCACCTTCACCCCCGGAACCAAGCGCGCCTAGATACAAGAAGCGGTCGCCGGTCAGTCGCCTTCGTCCGCCTTTGTGTTTCTTGCCCGGGCCCCCGTGAGGTGGCGGCGGCGCCGGCTGCACGGCGTAGCTGGGTGTGGTGGTGAAGCGTGGTCGTCGGTGTCGGCACCGGTGTCGTGGTGTCGACCGGCGTCGGCGGCGACGACGAGAACGGGGGGTCAATCACGAACAGGATCAACGCCAGCACGAATAAGGCGACGATCGCCGCGATCCACAGTTTGCGCCGGGAAGGGTCCGGCTCGAGTCCCGCGGGGGTGTAGCCCGTCAGGGCGGGCAGCGGCGCCGTCATTACCCGAGTGCCCGGGCGGACGGGAATCGGCGCGGGGTAAGGGCCGACCAGCGCGGCCCGCATCGCGTCGGCCTGGTCGAACCGCCACGCCGGGTCGCGCGCCATCGCACGTTCGATCGCGGTGCCAAGGCCCGGTGGCACATCCGGGCGCAGCGCGGCAAGGGGCGGCGGTGACTCGTGCAGGATCGCGTGCGCCAGCGGACCCAGGTCCTCCTGCGGGAACGGCCGCCGCCCGGTCAGCGCCTCGTACCCCACCACCCCGACGGAATACAGGTCGTCGGCCACGGTGCCCGGCTTGGAACCCAGCCGGTCGGGACTCAGATAGGCCACGCTGCCGATGATTTCGCCGGCCCTGGTGTAGGCGGCGCCGGCCGTCTTGGCGATGCCGAAGTCGGCGAGCTTGGGTTCGCCGTTGGCGGTGAACAAGATGTTGCCCGGCTTGACGTCGCGGTGCAGGATGCCGACGTGGTGCGCCTCGGCGAGGGCGTCCAGGACGCCGTCGAGGACGGCCTGCACGAATGGCGCCGGGAGCGGCCCGCGCGCGATGTGGTCGGCCAGCGTCACCCCCGGTAGCCGCTCCATGACGATGAACGGCAGCCCGTCGTGCTCGCCGACGTCGTGGACCACCACGACGTGGCGACCGGTCAGCTGCGCGGCCGCCCGCGCCTCGGCCTCAAACCGCGGGCGGCTGTCCGGCCGGACGCTTGCCCCGGGGTAGAGCAGCTTGATCGCGACGGGGCGGCTCAGCTTCAGATCCCACCCGTCGCGCACCTCGGCCATCGCGCCGCGGCCGAGAACACCGCGCAGTTCGTAGCGACCGCCGCCGAGGACCCCGCCCGTCGGCATGACCACCCCGCTAGTGCCCGGGCCGGGGTGAGACTGAGTCCCTTGGAGCTCCGTGTCGATCCCGCCTGTCTGGAAAGCTGACATTCACTTTCGATTGCCGCTACGAACCGCCTCACGACAGCCGCCGACACAATCGCAGACACCGGCAGCATCGGAATTACCCAACATCGCGAAACCGAAACCTATCGATTTCCCGAATCGGGCGTTCACGTGACGCGGCCGCGAGCGCGTCGGTCGGCGCACCGCGGCCTCTTTCTTTTTAAGATTGCAATGTTAGGGTGCTAAGGGTCGGCGCCCGGCGGGGAAAGCCCTTGAGAGGTCATGAATTTCAATCCCTATTCTCGTTCGCACCTGGGAAATCCGCACCCGGTCTACGCCGCGCTGCGCGAGGAACATCCGGTTCACCTCAACGAGCGCCCGAGATTCTGGGCGATCAGCCGTTTCGAGGACGTCGAGACCGCACTGCGCGAATGGCCGGTCTTCTCCTCCGCGAGCGGCATCACCCTGGACGGCTTCTCCGGGTTCAAGCCGATGATCATCCTGATGGATCCGCCCCGGCAGGCGGAGTTGCGGCGGGTGCTGCAGAAGGCGTTCACCGCCAAGCGAATAGGCGCACAGGAAAGCCTGATCCGGCACACCGCCCAAACCCTGCTCGACGCGATACCCGCCGAAGACGAAGTCGACCTGGTGTCGGCGTTCAACGCGCCGTTCCCGATCATGGTGATCGCCGAGATGCTGGGCGTCGATCCGCGCGATCGCGAGCTGTTCAAGCAATGGTCCAACGGGATCATGGCCACCGCGGCCGGCGAGTACGAATCGCTGGCCCGCAACTACGAGCACATCTTCGACTATTTCCGCGGGGTCATCGCCGCCCGCCGCACCAGCCCGCGCGACGACCTGGCCACCGCCCTGGTGCAGGCCGAGGTCGACGGGCACAAACTCAGCGACGACGACATCCTCGGGTTCTGCGCCCTGTTGCTGATCGCCGGCAACGAGACCACGACAAATCTGCTCGGCAACGCCGCCGTCCTGCTGGCCGCTCACCCCGACGCTCGGGCGGAAATCGTGGCCGATATGTCGTTGCTGCCCAACGCGATTGAAGAGGTGCTGAGATTCGAGGGACCGGCCCAGACGCTGACGCGGACCACGACGGTCGATGCCCACGTCAGGGGACACACCATCGGCGCGGGTGAGAAGGTGATGCTGCTGCTGGCCGCGGCGAACCGCGACCCCCGCGTCTTCGAGGACGCCGAGCGTTTCGACATCCACCGCGTGACCCGAAAACACATCGCCTTCGGCAGCGGCATCCACTTCTGCATGGGCGCCAACCTCGCGCGCCTGGAAGCCCGGGTCGCCTTCGAAGAACTGCTCGGCCGATTCCCGAAATATCGCGTCACGGCCGAAGCCCTGTCCTACTTCAACACCCCATCGATTCGCGGACCCAAGGCGTTGCCGGTGCGGCTGGCCGGCTGATCGGCGAACGCGGCCGTAGAGCGTGAACCGCGGCGCGAATGCGCGTAGCATAGTCGAGTATGTATGACATGTCCGAGGCTGTGTCGGTGTCGCGCCGCATACTCGCGGTCTATGGCACGCATCAACATGACGGCGGCGGTGCATCGGCGTATCTCAAAGCGAGACCTTCTTGTCGCCCTTCGCCACGCGGGGCTGCCGCTGTACATCCACCGCAACCGCGCGTACTTCATCGGCATCGACAGCCGTGGTCGCGAGTTCGAGATCGTCCTGGCCGCAGATGACCGCGATGAGGACCTCTGGCACGCCATCCATGCCTTGCAAACCCGGTACCGGAAGAACTGGTGACATATGAGCAATCGCAGGATCGACCCCACCAAGATCAACTTCGGCGAGAACACGACCGTCGAGGTGGCCGACCTCGAGAACGAAGAGTACTACGTTGAGGGCGACCGGCTCACCGACGAGCGCGCCGAGCAGCTCGCCGCCGAAATGCTGGCCAGGGTCCGCGCCAAAAACCTACGCGCCGGCGGCAAGTCACTCTCTGGCGATCAGAAGCACTCACCTGTTGTACAAGTGAGGGTGTCAGAACGTACGCGCGATCGGCTTCGGGCGATCGCCAAGGCGCGCCGTATGAGCGTCTCGAAGTTGTCTCGAAAGGTGCTCGACGAGTTTGTCGCACGCGAGACGCCTGGGTGATCCACCGCCAGGACCGGCCAGGGCTGTGATGGTGACGTCCTCCCCTTCCCGCACGCGCCGAAGCACTCCTGCCGTGTCGTTGCGCAGCTCGCGAGACGCCACCTCAGACATGCTACGAGCGTAAACATTCGTAACGCAGCGCCACGTGAGTACCGTGAGCGGGCCATTAGGCGATTTCCAGTTGTGCTATCACCGGCGCTATCACAAATCAAACTCACCCATTGGTCGGCGGAGAGACCTGCTCGGCCGCGCGACGGGCTTACGCCCAACGCCTAGGTGCCGCGCACCGCCAGCACCGGCCACGGGTCGCGCACACCCTTGAGCGCGTGGCTGCCGCGGTCGTCGAACGCGATCCTCGATCCGAGGACCAGCGGCGGGATCGCGCCCGACACGAGCACCTCGCCGGGCCCCGCGAGCGCCATGATCCGCGCGGCGATATGGACCGCGATCCCGCGCACGTCGCGGTCGATCATCTCCACCTCGCCGGTGTGCAGGCCGGCGCGGATGGAAAGCCCGAGGTCTTGCACCGCGTCCCGGATCGCGCACGCGCAGGTGATCGCCCGCGCCGGCCCGTCGAAGGTCGCGAGCGCGCCGTCGCCGGTGAACTTGATGACGTCGCCCCGCGCGCTGGCCACATGTCTCTCCACGACGCCGTTGTGCACGTCGAGGGCCGCCGTCCAGGCCTGATCGCCGAGAGCCTCGGCGCGTTCGGTCGATCCGACGATGTCGGTGAACAGCACGGTCGACAGCACCCGGTTCGTCGGCCTGGCGTTGCGTGAACCGGTGACGAACGATTCGATCTCGTCGATCGCGCGGTCGGAGTCGCCGGCAAACCACACGTTGTCGTCCCCGTCGAACTCGACCAACCGCGCGTTCGGGATGCGGTCGGCGAGATAGCGGGCGTGGCCGTCGGTCACGTGGCGATCGCCGCGGCGGCGTAGCAAAAGCGTCGGCGCCTGGATGCTGTCGAGCGCGGGCCGGACGTCGGTGCGCAGGTAGAGGTCGAAGATGGCCTTGAAGTACCCGGGGCCGCCGGCCAGGCGCTCGCCGCGAGCCCACCAGCGCCGCTTACCGGCGTCGCCGGCCCAACTGGGCGCCAATTCATCGACGACGGCACCGCTCCCGACGGTGTCGCCGAAGGCGTCGACATACCGCGTGAACGTCGGCTCGGGCATCCCGCACGGATAGTCGTCGGCCCGCAGGAAGCGCGCGTATGGGCTCCACAGCACCAGCGAGCGCACCCGCTGCGGATGGGTTGCCGCCAGCAGCATGGCGGGAAGCGCCGACTCCGACATCGCGAAGACCGACGCACACTGGCTCCCCACGGCGTCGAGCACCGCGACGAGCCCATCCGTCCACGCCTGCATCGCCGGACGGTCCTGAATCGGCACCGCATCCGAGCTTCCCATCCCGAGCAGGTCGGTCGTGATCAGCCGGCTGAACGACGCCAGCCGACCCAGGTGGCGGGCGACGGTGGGCTCGTCCCACAGCAGGTCGATCGGGAACGTAGCGGTGGGGACGAAGAGGAGATCTGAGCCGTTGTCGGCGGCGACCTGATACGCGAGGTGCGTATCGCCGTCTCGCGCGTAGACGGTTTGGGGGACGGCCGCCATGTAACGAGCATGCCACTCGGTCGCGGCGGCTAAGTTGAGTCCATGAGCATCGATGACGACCCCGTCACGACGCTGGATGACCTCAAGGGCGATTTGGCGGGCCGGTATAGGCGGACACCGAGCGGGGGCAGCTCGGTCGACCCCGCGATCGTCGACGCCGACATGGCGGCCCTCGACCGCGACGGCTACGTCATCTGGGAGAACCTGATCGACGCGGACGAGTGTCAGCAGATTCGCGACGTCGTCGGCCCCTGGCTGGGACATACCGGGCGCAACTCCTTTGAAGGACGGCGCACCCAGCGCATCTACAGCACGCTGAGCAGAACACGCGTGTGCGACCGGCTTGTCGATCATCCGCGGGTGCTGGCGGTGCTCGATCGGCTGCTGATGCCCAACTACCTGCTTTCGGCGTTGCAGGTCATCAACATTCAACCCGGAGAGTCCGCGCAGCTGCCCCACCATGACGACGGGTTCTACCCGATCCCGCGGCCGCGGGCGCCGTTGGCCGCCGCGACGATCTGGGCGATCGACGACTTCACCGCCGACAACGGCGCCACGGTGGTGCTGCCCGGCAGCCATCGCTGGCCCGCGCGTCCGCCCGGGCCCGACGATGCCGCGCTGCCCGTCGTCATGCCCGCCGGCTCGTGCATCTTCTTCGTGGGCACCCTGTGGCACGGCGGTGGCGCCAACACGACCGCCCACGGGCGACTCGCCGTCACCGCGCAATACTGCGAACCGTGGCTGCGACCGATGGAGACATTCACACTCTCGGTACCGCGCGACGTCGCTCAAACGGTCTCCGATGACATTCGCCGCATGCTTGGCTACAGCATCCATCCGCCCTTTGTCGGCCAGGTCGACGGATTGCACCCGCTGCGGTTGTTGGAGCGAGCCGACATGACGCCGCGTCGACGCAACAATGCGTAGCACTTTTGTGCGACGCTTGCGCCATGGCGACACCGGTTAGTCAGCGGGAACTGCGAAACAACGGCGGCGCGATCATGCGCCGCGTGCAACAGGGTGAGCGCTTTACAGTTACCCGAAACGGTGTCCCTGTCGCAGACCTCGTGCCCCACGGTGAATCCGGATCCGATCGACTGCCGCGCTTCATTCCGGTCGCTCAAATCGCCGCGGGCACACGCGAACTCCCCAGTTGGGACACCGCACGAATCGCTCATGAGCTCGAAGAGCTCGACAATGCCGTCGACGACAGCGACGCCGACAGGTGGCGCCCGACCACCTGACCGGATCCCGGTCACTCCCTCCGGGATGTCTTGCCGTCAGAGCTTGGCCGCGTTGGCCGCGCAGCTGGCACGAAACGGCCAGGCGAGTTGACGCAGATACCCGTCAGGTTCGGTGTCGTCGACGCCGTACTGCGCGGGCCAGCGGTTGGCCGGAAAATGCAACGTCCCGAATAGCGCGTCCAGGAGCGGGAATTCACCGGCGAAATTGCTGTTGTAGGCCTGCGGTTCACGCGCATGATGCCAGTGGTGGAACTGCGGAGTGCCGATCACCCATCGCAGCGGGCCAAAGGTCGTCCGCACGTTGGCGTGGATGAAGATGGCTTGCAGCGTGATGACGACGACGAACGCACCCAAGCTGGCCCGGCCGAAGCCCAGCGCGTAAAGCGGTAAGACCGCGACGGACCGAATGAAGGTTTCGTCAAGGGGGTGAAGGTGATTGGCGGCCAGCCAATCCATCTGACGGATGCTGTGATGCACTCGGTGGAACCGCCACAGCAGCGGCACCTCATGGGCCGCGCGGTGCCCCGCGTAGGCGCCAATCGTCGCGATCGCGAATCCCGCCACGATCTGCACCCAGCCCGGGCTCACCGCCACGGCGTTGCGCAGTGGTGCGGGGACGAAAACCCGCAGCACTCCACCGAACACGACCACCGAGGCGAGCAGCGCGATCCGCAGCGCGGCTCCGTTGACCAGATAGTGCACCACGTCGGTGCGCCACCCCCGCCGCAACACTCGACGCGGATGCAACGCGAATAGCCGCTCGAGGGGGATGAAGATAACGGCCAAAATCGCCAACCCGAAAATGATCTGGCTGCGCACGCTCAGCGCGGCCAGTATCGCCAGCGCCGTCAGGACCACCAACACGACGCCGCCGACCCCGATCTGCGACGCACGCCGGATCTCGATGGTCTGCGGCGCCGCCCGATTCTCGGCAACCGGGGCAGCCTCGAAGGCTCCGCCCGCGCGGCGAGCTTTGGCGAGACGACCCCATCCGGCCAACACCGCGCACGCCAGCACGATCCCTATCAACCCGGCGGCGAGGTTCTGGGTGGCCACCGCGATCGAGGTCATCAATATCCCCGATTGCACGGCGAGCCCGGATGGGGTCAGTGACCGCCGCCCGCGGAGTAGCCGCCAGGCCTGCCATCCGACCATCACCAGCGCCGCAAGTATCAACAACGTCGGGAGCCCCGCGCCATGGCCCGGATGCGCACGCGCCAGGCGCGCGGTGACCCCCGCGGCGCTGAAGAGCGCGACCAGTTCGATCCCGTGCAGCACCACCATTGCCGCCACCAGAGGCCGACGCGAGTGGGGCAAGGCTGCCCGCGGGTAAACCCCACCGTCAAGCAGCCGGATCCCATCGGACGGGGACACGGGACATAGCATCCTCCGCGCACCTGAGAACCAACTGAGACTCTTCCCGGCAACGATAAAGTGAATCGCTGGGCGGCAAGCACGGTCAGAAGCGGAGGCCTTCGATGAGCGACATGACGGCGCGGTTCGCGGAAATCGTCGGGACCAGCAACTTGCTGACGGGCGACGCGATCCCCGAGGACTATTGGCACGACGAGGTGTTGACGACGGCCGCCGCAGAGGCCGGCGTACGTCGCCAAACCCGCGACGGCGGAAGAGGTTTCGCAGCTGCTGAAGGCCGCCTCCGAACACGGCGTGCCGGTGACGGCCCGCGGATCCGGCAGCGGCCTGTCGGGTGCGGCGATCCCGCGCGAGGACGGGCTGCTGATCTCCTTCGAGCGGATGAACGCGGTGCTGGAGGTCGATACGACCAACCAGGTCGCCGTCGTCCAACCCGGGCGTGACGCTGACCGAGCTGGACGCCGCGACCGTCGACACCGGGCTGAGCTACATGGTCCAACCCGGCGAGCTGTCCTCCAGCGTCGGCGGCAACGTCGGAACCAACGCCGGCGGGATGCGCGCGGTCAAGTACGGGATCGCCCGCCACAACGTGCTCGGGCTGCAGGCGGTGCTGGCGACCGGCGAGATCATCCGCACCGGCGGCAAGATCGCCAAGGTGTCCACCGGCTACGACCTGACCCAGCTCATCGTCGGCTCCGAAGGCACCCTGGCCCTGGCCACCGAGGTGATCGTCAAGCTGCACCCGCGGCTCGACCACGCCGCCACCGTGCTCGCCCCGTTCGCCGACTTCGACCAGGTGATGGAGGCGGTGCCTGCGGTGCTGGCCAGCGGGCTCGCGCCCTACATCCTCGAGTACATCGACAACATGACGATGGCCGCCCTCGTCCACACCCAGAACCTGGAGCTGGGCATTCCCGACAATATCCGCGACAGCTGCCAGGCGTATCTCGTTGTGGCGCTTGAGAACCGGACCGCGGACCGACTGGACGAGGACGTCGAGCGGGCCGGCGAGCTGCTCGCCGAGCTGGGCGCCGTCGACGCCTATGTGCTCGAGGGAGCCTCGGCGCGCAAGCTGATCGAGGCGCGCGAGAAGGCGTTCTGGACGGCGAAGGCGATCGGCGCCGACGACATCATCGACACGGTGGTGCCGCGCGGCTCGATGCCGAAATTCCTTGCCGCAGCGCGCGGTCTGGCGACGGCCGCGGGCGCTGCGGCGGCCGGCTGCGGGCACGCCGGCGACGGCAATGTGCACCTGGCCATCATCTGCAAGGACCCGGACAAAAAGAAGAAACTGATGACCGACATCTTCGCGCTGGCAATGGAATTGGGCGGCGCAATCTCCGGCGAGCACGGCCTGGGCCGCGCCAAGGCCCCGTACTTCCTGCAGCTCGAAGACCCGGTCAAGATCGAGCTCATGCGCCGAATCAAGCAAAGCTTCGACCCGGCGGGCATCCTCAACCCGGATGTTCTGTTCGCGGCAGATTGAGGGCCCAGACCCGAGGCACCGCGGTGTTAATCACCACTGCGGAAGCGGGTTGTACGGCTTCAGCCAGTTCAGCGAATTGTCGGTATGCCCTATGTACTGCGGGCAGTAGGCAGACATGGAAGCGCCGACGAAGTAGCTGGATTGTTTCAGCGAGAGATCGGTGTCCTTCATCAGACTCATCGCCAGAGCGCTTGTGTTTTGGTTGTTATCGAGGTCGGCGCACACCGTATGGGCCATCGCAATCGCGGTGTTGGGGCCAGACATGGTGATGCCGTCCTTCGCAAGGGCCGCGACAAACGCGTCATCGGGTGAATCTGCTAATGCTGGCGCAGCGGAAAGCAACGCGGCGGCGGACAGCAGGACCGCGCAGGCTGTCGACCACTTCCACTTCCCAGGACCGATGTTCATATGGGTCACGGACTTCTCTCTGCGCGGGCCGAACCGGCTTCGAGTCAAGAACGACTCAAATGAAAATTAGCCGAAATCGAGACGTTCTTCTGCACGGCTAGCCCGACGTTCTTCTTTACGGCTAGCTGGTATGCAAAACCGGAGCGCCGAGCTCCACGGCCTGGGCGGCATCATGTTGATACACGTGGGAATCGTTGCATCACCCGCCTCGTCGCGTTGGCGAAATGGCCCGGCCGCGCGAGGATTCTCAACGGCCAGCGGGGCGAAAGCCTCGAATGCCGTGCGCAAGCGCTGCACTCCCTGAGGCAGCACAGCGGCTCGGTGCCGGCACTCGATCGACACCAGACGCACTGCGTGAGCGTCGACCATCAGCCGGCCGAAGGAGTCACCAGCCCCAGGGCTCCCACGGGTGCCGCCATCCGCCGCCCCAGCCGCCGCCGTGCCAGCCGCCGCGGCCCCAGCCGCCGCCATGGCCGCCCCAGCCGCCGCCGTGGCCGCCCCAGCCGCCGCCGTGGCCGCCGCCGCCGTGCCAGCCGGCATCCACCGCCACCGGCGTCGTAGCGGTTGGCTGCTGAACCGCTGCGGATTCAGCCATGGCCGTTGGGGCGGCGGCGATGGCCACCGCGGCAGCGCTTGCCGCCAGAACTGGAATGATCTGCTTGTATCCGAATCGCATAGTGCGCACTTCCTCTGTGGTCTGTGCTGACCCTTTCCAGGGTTGCGCTGCTGCGGCGCGGTGTCCTTGGGGCTGACGCCCATCACTCTGTTCCGGTTAACCGGAATTCGCTTCCTGTCGAGTGAGCCGGCGCCGCCCCCGGGAGAGCTGGGGCGGGCCGATCAACTAGTCAGACGCGGGCGGGAGCGATCTGGTTCCGACTAGCTGTACCGAGTCAACCCACGTGTTCCATCTCGTCGGCGGCCTCGAGATCCTCAGCGGTGTCGGGTCAGTTTTGGCGTCAACCGCGTAAAATTTGGCGGAACGGTTGAACTATCGGGTCGGAATCGGCGTGTACCTATTTGGACCCTTTTCAAGTTCATTCACCTGGCGGGAGGATAGCGATGTCGTATCTGGTGGCGGCCCCCGAGTTCCTGGCTTCGGCGGCAACGGATCTGTCCAACATCGGTTCGAGGCTTAGCGAGGCCAGCGCGGCCGCGGTGGCCCCGACGACGGGGATGCTGGCCCCGGCCGAGGATGAGGTCTCGGCGGCCATTGCGGCGATGTTCTCCGCCCACGGTCAGGGCTTTCAGGCGCTCAGTGCGCGGGCGGCGGCGTTTCATGACCAGTTTGTGCAGACGTTGACCGGGGGTGCGCGATCTTATGTCGGCGCCGAGGCCGCCAATGTTGCGGCGTTCACGGCCAATCCGGCGGCCTCGGCGGCCGCCGCGCAGGTGGCGCCGTGGCAGCAATCGCTGTATAACACGTCGAGCAAGCTCGCCGCACTTCTGGGCCTCAACCCCGTCACCACCCCCGTAGCCAGCGACCCAGACTTAAAGAGTCAAGTCACCAATTACGGGCCGCTCACACAAACGTCTCTTTCCGACCCCGACGACCATTATTTTGATGCGATTAAACTCTCGAGCCCGCAATTCACCGATACTTTGACCTCTGGGTTTGAACCCACACTGGGCTTAGGGACGCCCGGACACACAATAAATACGTTCCAAAGTCCGGTCCTTCCGTTCTTGAATAGTACGATCGCCCTTCCTGTCACGGATCCCATAGCCCGCCTGTTTTGGGCGCTCCTTCCACTCGGTGCATGATAAGCAAGCCGAAGGGATCTCCCGCGGGGCTGCTGATGGACTCTGCGACCACCTGGCAGTGACAGCTCCGCCGGCCGCCGAACCCTCCGGCCCGCGAACACGGGTGTTGCTGCGATTAGGTCGCTGGTGTTGCCCGGCCCGCAGAGATGAATCGGGCCGCCCGGGGGAGCACGGGCGGCCGATCAATTAGTTGAGACGCGGGCTGGGCCGGTCTGGTTCCAGACTGTGGCGTTACCTGACACGTCCTTCGAGAAGTAGAACAGTTCTAATCTGCCCTTTGCTATGTCAAAGGGCAGACACTGTTCTAACCAGCTTCGGTTTACGCATCGCCCGACGCCCACGCGCGGAGTCGCGCTATTAGGAGCACCCGCTTACCCGGACTCGCCGGCCGGCTGAAACGCAGACACTTGGCGGTGGGGGCGGTGGGGGCGGAAAGTCCTGCGGAAGCGGCGCGTAGTCGGCCGGCGGCGGGACATAGGCGTTGACCGTATCGGCAACGTTGGTGCACCCGCTCACTGAAACACGCCTGCCGACGCTCGCGCAGACGTCGGCGTTGGCCACACCGGAGGGCTGCACGACGGCATATACCTCAGGAATCGACGTAAGAGCCAACACCGCTATCCCAGCCGCAGTCCAAGACCGCACCCACAGATTCATCGCGATCTCCTTCCCGTGACGGCCGGGGCGTCTTTTGGCCGATAACTGAACTGAGAGCCGAAGTATATTCCGCTGCATGCACGATGAGACCGGAATTCGTACAGCAGATTGCGCTCGGCGAGTGTCGTCAGCTTTGGGGCATTGATACGTCCCAGGGCCCGATCGCTTAGGGAGTAACGCCGCCCTGCCCAAGTAATGGAGTCCACTGGCAACGCTGCCTGATGTCAGTCAGCGGCTGACGGATGCCCTCAAGGTCGGCTTCCTCTTGCGGGTTGGCGTTGAAGTAGTTCTGCACGTCGTCGCGGATCCGATCTTTGGGCTGATCCTGAAGGCCGGTGTAGAACCCGTTCACGTCCGGGTGAGTGAACAGGTAGGTCGAGAGCGCCGCCCCAACACCAGCCGCGACACCGGCTACGTCCGCAGCCGTGCAGTCGGGCGGTCGAGGCGGCGGATCAGCCGCGGCAGTCCCCGCCGTAGCACATAACAGCGTGCCGGTAACCGCGCCAGCGCCGATCGCGCCGACTACCACCCGCGGAATGATGTCTGAGAGGAACATAACCGGCTCCTTCATCCGATAAATCAACCTGGCCGCAACCGATGGCGGTCGTCGCCCGGCTCAAGCTAAGCAGATACCGATAACCGCTATTCGCGATGCGCTTCTGCACTACAGCTTGACACGTTGGCCACGGACCAGGCGACGCCCTGGCTAAGGGCATACTGTTGCGCCGTGCACGTCGACGTGATGATGATTCCGCAGCCGCTCCACCAGACCGCCGACGTGGCCCGCCGCACCCAGGAGGCGGGGTTCGCGGGTCTGCTGTTCACCGAGACCGGCCGCACCGCGTATCTGAATGCGGCCGTGGCCTCGCAGGCCGCTCCCGGACTCGAGCTGTCCACCGGTGTGGCGGTTGCCTTCCCGCGCAGTCCCTTCGTCACGGCGGCCACGGCGTGGGAGCTTCAGGAGGCGACCGGCGGGAAGTTCCGGCTGGGCCTGGGCACCCAGGTTCGTACCCACGTCGTGCGCCGCTACGGCGCGGCCTTCGAACGTCCCGGCCCGCGGCTGCGCGACTATGTGCTGGCGGTCAAGGCGTGCTTCTCGGCGTTCCGAACCGGGAAGCTCGATCACCACGGCGAGTTCTACGACCTCGACTTCATCACTCCGCAGTGGAGCCCGGGACCCATCGACGCGCCCGATCCGAAAGTGGATGTCGCGGCGGTGAATCCGTGGATGCTGCGCATGGCGGGTGAGGTGGCCGACGGTGTGCATGTCCATCCGCTCGGTGAGCCCGGCTATCTGAGACGTCACGTCCTGCCCAACGTCGCCGAAGGCGCGGCCAAAGCGGGGCGCTCACCGTCGGACGTCGCGGTGATCGTGCCCGCGATGACGATCGTCGGCGACAGCGACGAAGAGCGCCACAACGAACGAGAACTCGTGCGCGCCAGCATGAGCTTTTACGGCAGCACCCCCAACTACGCGTTCATCTGGGACGAGGCCGGGTTCGAGGGCACCACCGCCCGGATCCGCGAAAAGCAGAAGGCCGGCGACTTCAAGGGCATGGCGGCCCAGATCACCGACGAGCACATCGCGATGTTCGCCACCGAGTCGACCTGGGACGGCCTGGCCGACGCGCTGGCCTCGAAGTACGCCGAAATCGCCACGCGGATCGTCCTGTACAACGCGCTGGGTGATGAGGAGCGCTTCCGGCGGTACGGCGAGGTCGCGCGCCGGCTGCAGTGATGACGCGCTCAAACTGTGCCGAGCAGACGCAGAATCGCACGCGGAATGCCTTCTGCATGCGATTCTGCGTCTGCTGCGCGCTATGAGGCGGCCGCGCGTCGTATTCTTTAGGGCCCGTAGCTCATCCACAGGGGCAGAACGGTGTTGAGGTAGTTCATGAACTTGTACAGCCCCACCCGGTGTTCCGTGAAGCCGACGGGGTTGGTGTGGCATTCCGGGAATGCGATGCCGAACCCGAACAGGCCGGGCGCGATGATCCCGTTGGTCGGGTTGTAGTCGAGTCTCCCCCATTGCGGAGTGCTTGGAAGTTGCCGACGCTCGAACCCGACGGTGTAGACAACGTGGTCGCACTGGGCGAGTCGGTCCTGGAATTCGGGGCTGTGTACCGAAACACGGTCGAGCCGTTCCGGGTACACGCCGTCGATGTTCTCCCGCGCCCAGCGCGCCGCATTACCCTTGAGACCGACATCGTCGAACAGCGTCCAATCCCCCAGGTCGACAGCGTATCTGAGCGGACTGCGGTAGAAGTTGACCACCTTTGCGACGGGTTGGTTCAAAAGGTTGGGCAGGGCGATCATGGTTGAGTGCGAAGACCCGAAGACGGCGACGGTGGCACCTTCCAACGGCTGTTCGGCCAGCTTCTCGGGGTCAACTGCGACGTCCACCGGAATCTCCACCAGATCCGGATATGCCAACTTTTTGGCGGTTGCGCCGACCGCGACGATCACCTTCTCGGAGGTGATGGCACCCTGCTCCGTCTGGACTGTCCACTGCCTGTCGTGCAGGTAGAGATCAGTCGCCCTGGTGCGAAACGCCGTCACTCGCTGCCGCAGCTGCCCTGTGACCCACACCAGGGGATCGGCGACCAAGTCCAGCAGACATGTTTCGCCGGGATCGACCTCCGTGAGCTTGAATGGCGGGGCCTCGTGAAAGCGAAAGGACGGTGACGCGTTCAGGAAGTCCAGGAATAGCGACACGACCGTGTTGCTATGGACGGCTCGCCACTTGTCGCCCAGGTCACCCGCGGTGAAGTCCGGGTCGACCCAGGCGATCTTCTCCGGCGCTATGCCGTGGTCGAGGAGCCTGCCCACCGCGGCAATTCCCGCGGGTCCGGCGCCGATCACCGTCCACTTGTATTGAGTCATGTCAACAATGATTCGTCGCGCACGCGGCGACGAGTAGGGGCGCCGATCTTGTGTACCCACAAACCGGTCTTGTGGCGCGATCATGTGTACGAGATGGCTATCGAAAAGTTCCCGATCGGGCGCGGCGCGACCCTGCGTGAATTGCAGGACGACCCGCACCCCCTGCTGGCACGGCTGCGGACGGCCGAGCCGGTGTCGTGGCTCGCGGTACGGGACGGGTGGTTGGTCACCCGATACGACCTCGCCGTGCGGGTGTTGCGGGATCCCACCACCTTCACCGTCGACGATCCCCGGTTCTCGACCTCCCGGGTGGTCGGCGCGAGCATGCTCTCGCTGGACGGCGCGGACCACACGCGCCACCGGGAGCCGTTCGCGCATCCGTTCCGCCCTTCGGAGGTCGAGGACCGGTTCGCCGGGTTCATCGAGGCGGCGGCCGATCGGTTGATCTCGGCGATTCGGCCTACCGGAGCGCCGAGCTACGGCGCGAGTTCGCCGGTCCGCTTGCGGTGGCGGTGGTTACCGAGGCGCTCGGCCTGCGCGATGTCAGCGTCGACACGCTGTTGTCCTGGTACGCCGCAATCGTGGCGGCGGTATCCGAGGTGAGCACCGACGGGCCTGTCACTTCGGCGGGCACGGATGCGTTCGGTGAGCTGCGGGCCGCGGTGACACGGACTCTGGGCTCTAGGGAAGGGCTGAGCCAGGACGAGGTCGCGTCCAACGCAGCGGTGGTGATGTTCGGCGGCATCGACACGACCGAGGGCATGATTCTCAACGCCGTCCGGCACGTGCTCGGCGACCCCGGGACGCTCACGCTTGTGCGTGACCACGCCGACCTTTTGCCGAACGCGATCGAGGAGTCGATCCGGTTGGAGCCGGCGGTCGCGGTCGTCGACCGCTACGCCACCCGCGATGTCGAGCTGGGGGGCGCTCCGATCCGGCGCGGTGACCCGGTCAGCGTGTCGATCCCCGGTGCCAACCGGGATCCGGTCGTGTTCAGCGACCCCGACCGGTTCGACATCCGGCGTGCCAACGCCAGGCTCAACCTTGCCTTCGCCCAGGGTCCGCATTTTTGCCTGGGCGCCCAGCTCGCCCGGATCGAAACGACGATCGCGGTTAGTCGACTGCTGGACCGCCTGCCCGGGCTGCGGCTCGACCCGGACTACCCCAACGCGCCGCGAGGCCTGGTGTTCCGCAAACCGCCGACGCTACGGGTGCGCTGGACTGCGTAGCTACTACATGCCAAAGTGCGTGCGACGCAACGCCGCAACGGCCTCGGGTGGCCCGCTCACCTCGACCTGCGCGGCGGCCTGGCGCCCAAAGACGTACAGAAGCAGTTCGCCCGGCGGACCGCTGAGTCGAGCTGTCGGCGAGCCGGGGCGAACCGTCGCCCGCTCGTCGGTCCCGGCCCATTCAATTTCGAGCCCGTGACCGTGCAGACGCCGACTCAGATAGCGGCCGCCGCGCCGAACGTTTCGCCACAAAGCAGCATCCATCGCCGGCGTAAGGCTACGTGGCCGTCGCCCATTGGCCCGGCGAACGTCCTCGTGATGAACGAAGAACTCGTTGAGATTCGCCATGTCGCGGACCCAACCGATGCGAAAGAACCCGACGGGCGGGCCGGAGCGGATCCGCGCGACCAGCCACGCAAAGTCCTTGCGCCGCGCCAATCTGGCTCTGCGCCGCTCGGCGAACCGTTCGAACGGCCCAGGTAATACGAGGCAAGGGCCGGCGACCAGGTCGTGTTCTCGCAACACGAGGTGGGCGGCGAGATCGTCAGTAGTCCATCCGTCGAGCAGGGTGGGAACGGACGGGCCGAGCTCGTCGAAGAGATCACAGAGCTCGAGGCGCTCTTGCGCATCCAGCGGAACGCCGGCCACAAAGCCGGAGTCTATTCGAATCCGGACAGCCCCCAACCGTCGCTCAGTCGCCGGCCCGAAAGCTTCTGAACCACCCATTGGTTCATCGATACCCGCTCCTCGGCGGCTTCCAGGGCGAGCCGCCTGTGCAGCTCGGGGGACGTCCTCACGACGATGGTGCCCCTATAACTGCGGTCCGCGATCGGCGTGGGCGGCGTGTCGTCGCAGCCCTGTATGGCAGCGACGTGCTCGTCGACGGCCGCTTCTATCGCGGCGGTCGCCTCTTGCGCCGTCGGCGCCTCTCTCCGCAAGAACGGCATTTCGACACAGGAGCCGGAGTATTCGCCGTGGTGTGGCGACCACCCGACGCGATAGGTGTAGTGGTTCACGGCTGGTTTGGTAGCACATGCGCTAGCGGATTCGCGAGTCACCTATCCCCACCGAAAGAGTCGTCTCTCCAGACCATTAGGTGACTACCGAATCCGCTAGCAATTCAGTGTGAGGGTGGTGCATTGCCGCGTTGCGGTGGTTGGGTCGGATCGCCTAAGGTGTCTGGCTCAGTGTAGTCAGACATTGCCGTCTTCGGGTTGGCTTGTTAGCGCGTTAGTGCCGGCATCAGGTGTGAAGGATCCGACCGGCGTGACTTGATAGGAGCGTAGGCGACCGCCCCACTGAATAGTGTCCGCGCGGCCAGGCCCAACGTCAACACCCTCTTCTGAAGTGAAGGAGGCAACGCAGTCATGGTTGTTGTTGCGGCGCCGATGTGCACAAGCGCACGCCACGACCTTTGTTGCCGTTCGATGCGGTGGGGCGCAAGCTTCGGTGAGAAGACCGTCAAGACGACAAGTGCTGGGCACATGGATGTCATCATGTGGGCGCGCGAACAGTTCGGTACCGATGCTGATGCTGGGGCATCGAGGATTGCCGCAACATGTCGGCGCGGCTTGGAACGTGATCTGCTGGGCGCCGGCCGAGACAGGTGGTTCGGGTACCGACCAAGCTGAATGAGCGACGGTGACCCGCAAGTCGGCGCGCGACCCGCGGAAAATCTGATCCGATCGACGCGGCCGCGGTGGCGCGAGCGGTGCTGCGCGAATTCGCCGAATCCTGCCCGTCGCATCCCATGACGAGATCTCGCGGGAGTTGAAGTTGTTGACCGATCGCCGCGATGTCCTTGTGGCACAACGAACCGCGGCGATCAACCGGCTGCGCTGGCATGTCCATGAACTTGATCCCGAGCGGGCGCCTGCACCGCGCTCACTGGACACCGTCAAACAGCAGCAGGGTTTGCACGTCTGGCTGCAGAAGCTGCCGGGCGTGGTAGCAGAAATGGCTCGCGCCGAACTGGCCGACATCATCCGGCTCAGTGCTCAGATCACGACAGTGGCAACGCGCATCGGAGAACGGGTCCGTGAGGTGGCCCCGACACTGTTGACTATTTGCGGTTGCGGGGAGGTGACCGCTGCCAAGATCGTCGGCGAAGCCGCCGGGGTGACTCGCTTCAAAAGCGAAGCGGCCTTCGCCTGCCATGCCGGAGTGGCCCCCATCCCGGTATGGTCGGGCAACAACCTAGGCCGGGTCCGATTGAGCCGCTCAGGTAACAGGCAACTCAACGCCGCCTTGCACCGCATCGCCATCACCCAGATTCGTCTCGCCACCAGCCCCGGCCAGACTTACTATCGCAACCTCATCGCCGTCGGAAAAACCAAAGCCGAAGCGCGGCGCTGCGTCAAACGTCGCCTATCCCGCATCGTCTTCCATGCTCTCCACGCCGACAGCCAACCCCACAAGACCAATCAAGCGACCGCCGCTTGACATAGGAGCACATGCGCTATCGCATTCGCGAGTCACCTATCCCCACCGAAAGAGTCGTCTCTCCAGACCATTAGGTGATTGCCGAATCCGCTAGCGCATGCGCTAGCGAAATCGCGAGTCACCTATCCCCCCGGAGAGCCCGCCTCGTAAGGTGGCCGCATGCGGAGAGCTCGAATCGTGCACATCATCCGGCAAGCGGGGTCGCTCGTAGTCACGGCGGTGACCGCGGCGTCCACCCTCAACGCTTATCGACCGCTGGCACGCAGCGGAAACCTGTCGATCTTCTCGTGGATGTTCGGCCTGGTCGTCACCGAAATGCCGCTGCAGACGCTGGCGAGCCAGCTGGGCGGGCTGGCGTTGACGGGCCACCGGCTCACCCGGCCGGTGCGGGCGATCGCGTGGCTGGTGGCGGGCGTATCCGCGCTGGGCCTGCTGAACTTCAATCGCGCCGGCCACCAGGCCAACGTCCAGCTCACCAAAGCGCTGGACGACGGCCTGGGGACGGATCGCCGCACCGACTCGACCAACCTGTGGCGCCTGCCGGCCGGCGCGGGCACCGCCAAGAAGCCGGGAGCGCTGCGGATGTTGCGGGTCTACCGCGACTACGCCCACGACTCGAACATCAGCTACGGCGAATTCGGCAGCGCCAACCACCTCGACATCTGGCGACGTCCCGATCTCGATCGGAACGGGAAGGCGCCGGTGCTCTTTCAGATCCCCGGCGGCGCCTGGACGACGGGAAACAAACGCGGACAAGCACATCCGTTGATGAGCCACCTCGCCGAGCTCGGCTGGATCTGCGTGGCGATCAACTATCGGCACAGCCCGCGCAACACGTGGCCCGACCACATCGTCGACGTCAAGCGCGCCCTGGCCTGGGTCAAGGCACACATCGCCGAATACGGCGGCGACCCCGACTTCATCGCCATCACCGGCGGTTCGGCCGGCGGCCACCTGTCGTCGCTGGCGGCGCTGACGCCCAATGACCCACAGTTCCAGCCGGGATTCGAAGACGCCGACACCCGGGTGCAAGCGGCCGTGCCGTTCTACGGCATCTACGACTTCACCCGTCTCGACGACTCAATGCATCCCATGATGCCAGCGCTGCTCGTGAAATCGATTATCAAGCAACGGCCTTCGACGCACCTGCAGACGTTTGCAGCGGCGTCACCGGTCAACCACATCACCGCCGATGCTCCCCCGTTTTTCGTGCTGCACGGCACAAACGACTCGCTGGCCTACGTCGAGCAGGCGCGCGAGTTCACCACCAAGCTGCGGCAAGTCAGCACGCAGCCGGTCGCATACGCCGAATTGCCTTTCACCCAACACGCTTTCGACATCTTCGGCTCGGCCCGCGCTGCGCACGCGGCGGTCGCCGTCGAGCAATTCCTGGCCGAGGTCTACGCGACAAAACGCCAGGCGAACGTGGCTTAACCAAGTGCCCGGGCCACGGCCCGCGCAACCGTCTCCTCCGGGTCCTGCTGAATGCCCACGGCGCGCAGTTCGCCCCCGATGGCAAGGGCGGCAACGCCGTGCACCAGCGACCACAGCGGCGCGGCAACCAAAAGCGGGTCGCCGCCGTCGACGAGACCGGCCTCCTGACATCTCGTGATCGCGTCGAGCAGGTCGCCGAACGCCCGCAGCGCGGCGACCCCGAGGCTCGGGTGGGACGCCTTGTCGATCTCGGCGCCGAACATGACGCGGTAGTGGTCCGGATGGGCGACCGCCCAGCGCACATAGGCGCGGCCGAGTTCGATGACCCGGGCCCTCGGATCCGGTGCGGCATCGGCGGCCGCGGCCAGATCGGCGTGCAGATCGCCGAATCCCTGTTCTGCGACGGTGGCCAGCAGCTCGGCCTTGTCCGCGAAGTGCCGGTACGGGGCCGCGGGGCTGACGCCGGCGCGCCGTGCCGCCTCGGTCAGGGTGAAGCCTTTCGGTCCCTTCTCGGCCACCAGCGATAGCGCGGCGCTGGTCAGCGCCCGTTTCAGGTCGCCGTGGTGGTAGCTGTCCCGACGCGCCAGCGTAGCCTTTCGTGCCATGTTGACGACATTAACATTATGGTCTATGTTAATGCTATTCACATCGCCGGAAGGGGCAGAAATGGACAACCAACTCATGACCGACCGCGCCGGCGACCGCGACCGGCAGAGGGCGGCCGCGCACCTGGGCCAGGCGCTCTCGCAGGGCTACCTCGAGCTGGACGAGTACGAGCAGCGGGTGCAAACCGCGTTCCAAACCCACACCACCGCGGAGCTCAAGGGGCTCCTCGCCGATCTGCCGCTCGATCGCATCCGGCGCGCCGACCCACGCCGCCGCGCCGCCCGGGCCGCCGCGGCCCGCAAGGGCGTGCGCATTCACCTGGCCGCCTACGTCGCGATGACGGTCGTCGTCCTCGCCGTCTGGGCGGCGGTCGCCGTCACGACCGGCGCCTCGTACTTCTGGCCGATCTGGCCCATCCTCGGTGCGGCAATCGGCCTCGTCAGCCACGCGCTGGCCGTCCGGCCAGTCGCGAAACCGATTACATATCAAGGAGTTTAGAAATGTCACTAGCCGTGATTACCGGCGCCAGCTCCGGGCTCGGCGCCATCTTCGCCGACCAGCTCGCGAAGCGTGGCCATTCTTTGGTGCTCGCCGGGCGCGACGAGACCCGGCTGAAAGCGGTGGCCCAAAAGGTGGGCGGGAACGTCGAACTGGTCGTCGGTGACCTCGGCACCGCGCACGGCGTCGACGCCCTTGTCGCCCATCTCGACGGCCGTGACATCGACGTGCTGGTCAACAACGCCGGATTCGGCACCTACGGCCCGTTCGCGGAGATCGACGCCGGGCGCGAGCACGAACTGCTCGCGGTCAACGTCGACGCCCTGGTCCGATTGACCCACGCCGTGCTTCCCGGCATGCTGGCCCGCGGCCGCGGCGGCATTCTGAATGTGGCCTCCACCATCGCATTTCAGCCCGGGACCTATCAGGCGACCTATGGGGCATCGAAGGCGTTCGTGCTGTCGCTCAGCCAAGCCCTGTGGGCGGAGACCCGCGGCACGGGAGTCACCGTGACGGCGTTGTGCCCGGGGCCCACCCGCACCGGATTCGTCGACGCGCTCGGATCCGATGTCTCGCACACCGCGATCTATCGACGCCTCGCCGCGCCCGAGCCCGTCGTGGCGGCCGGGCTACGCGCGCTGGACCGGGGCCGCGCCGTCGTCATTCCCGGGTGGCGCTATCGGGTGATGGCCACGGGCGGACGGCTGGCGCCAGGTTGGCTGTCGGCGCTGATCAGCGGGCGGATGCTGCAGCCCGCCAAGGTGGCGTGAGCGATAACCCGCCGGAGATGAGGCCGATCTGCGACCATTGGTGGCTGCAACAACGACGTTGACAGCACGGGAAGCAGGCACAAATGACCCAGGGCGACCCAACCGTGGTTCAGCATCAAAGCGGAGTACCGGTGTCCACGCTGCCGCATGCCTTTCAGGAGACCGCGGCCCTGCAGCCGGACTCGGTGGCCATCCGGACGGTCGGCGACAACGTGGTCATCACCTGGCGCGAGTACGCCGATCGGGTGCGAAAGATTGCCACCGGGCTATCGGCGCTTGGTGTCGAACGCGGCCACACGATCGGTCTGATGCTGCGCAACCGTCCGGAGTTCCACCTGATCGACACCGCCGTCATGCACCTCGGTGCGACCCCGTTCTCGATCTACAACACCTCGGCGCCAGACCAGATCGGGTACCTGTTCACCAATGCCGAGAACAACATCGTGTTCACCGAAAAAGACTTTCTGCCCGCTGTCAAAGCCGCCGGGGCGCACCTTGCTCAGGTGATCGTCGTCGACGCCGAGGTCGACGGCTGCCTGACCCTCGAGCACCTCGAATCTTTGCCAGCCAAAGCCGATTTCGATTTCGATGCCACGTGGCGGGCGGTGCGGCCCGACGATACAGCGACGCTGATCTACACCTCGGGAACCACCGGGCCGCCCAAGGGCGTCGAGCTGACGCATGCCAATCTGATAGCCGCGTTCTCGGCGATCGTCGATCTCATTGACATGCAGCCGAACGATCGGATCACCTCATACCTGCCCCACGCGCACATCGCCGACCGGGTGTCCTCGCATTACGCCAACATCGTTCTGGGCGTGCAGGTAACCGACGTCGCCGACCCCAGGGCGATCGCACAGGCGCTGCCCGATGTTCGCCCCACGACATTTCTCGGGGTCCCGCGAGTGTGGAACAAGATCAAAGCCGGGATCGAAACGAAACTGAGCACCGAGGCGACCGGGATCAGGCGACGGTTGGCGCTGTGGGCCATCGACACCGGCATCCGGGCCGCCCGCCTGACATTGGCCGGCAAGGCGGTGCCCCCGTCACTTGCTTTCCGCCACAACATCGCCGACCGCCTCGTGCTGTCAAAGCTGCGCCACGCGCTGGGCCTGGAGCAGATGCGATGGGGGGTAATCGGTGCCGCACCGACGCCAGTCGAAACCATCGAATTCGTTTGGGGACTGGGTATTCCCGTCTACGAGGTGTGGGGAATGTCGGAAAGTGTGGGCTGTGGAACCTCGAACCGACCCGGCGCGAGCAAGGTCGGTTCCGTCGGGCAGGCGCTTTCCGGCGTCGAGATATCGACGGCCGGCGACGGCGAACTGCTGATACGCGGGCCGGTTGTGATGCGGGGCTACCGGCATCAGCCGGACAAGACCATCGAGGCGATCGACCTGGACGACTGGTTGCACACGGGTGACATCGGCACCATCGACGAACAGGGTTTCGTCACGATCATCGACCGCAAGAAGGAGCTGTTCATCAACGAAGCGGGAAAGAACCTCTCCCCCAGCAACATCGAGATGGCGATCCAGGCCACGTCCGCGTTGATCGACCAGGTCGTGTCGTTCGGCGACGCCCGGCCGTACGTGACCGCACTCGTCGTTCTCGACAGTGAAGCCGTCGCCGCACAGGCCGCCGCGCTGGGCATCGCCGACCCGTCGGTGGCCGCCTTCGCGCAACACCCCGAGGCGAGGGAAACAATTACCGCCGCCGTCCTCGACGGAAACGCCAAGCTTTCCCGCGTCGAGCAAATCAAGCGGTTCCTCATTCTCGGCACGCCGTGGGAGCCCGGCGGGGACGAGCTCACCCCCACGATGAAACTCAAACGCAAGCCCATCGCCGAGAAGTACTCCGCGGAGATCGACAAGCTCTTACGCCGAGACACCCGGCCCGGACGTCATCAGCTTCTCCGGCTCTGATTGAAACGCCGACGCCGGTTAAACCTTCGGCTTCACCCCGGCCGCGCGATACACGAAGACCGGGTCGACCCGAAACCGCAGCGCCGTCGTGGGCAGTTTCTGCAGCACGTCGTCGGGGATATTTTTCTTGTAGTTCAGCTTCATCGAGCCGGAGAAGGCGGGATCGACTCCGTGCAAGTCGATTTCGATCTGCAGGCCCTTGTCGGTGACGGTCGCCGTCGCCGGCCCCTCATTGGTGTCCCAGGAGCAATCGATGGACCGCAGGTTGGCGTCCCCCCGCGCGGGGAACGTGGCGACGATCCGCGCGTTGCTGAAGCCGAACCCGCCCTGATAGCGCGAGACGCCCGACGCCGAATAGACGCCCGGCACATGACCGTTGAAATGTCGGACCACGCCGACTCGGCCGGCGGTGAAGATGACGCCCTCGGCCTCGAGTTGTTCGCGCAGATCTGCGGGCAGTTTGCCAATCTCCGACAAGATACGCAGCAAGCCAGGCACAGCCAGACCGTAGCGTGACGTGCCACCCGCGCGCAGTGGTTTTGCCGGAGACGTTTACTGCACCGTCACGTTTGCCGTGTACGTGCACGCCGGCTTGGTGTTCTTGCCCACAAAGCTGGTGTAGGAGGTGGTGATCGTCGTCGATCCGGGTTTCAAGGCCTCGAACGTCCAGACCTCGGTGCCGGGCGCGCCCAGCGCGTCGGAGGTTGGCTGCACGAACCGGTGATCGGTTTGCTTCACGATCGTCGGATCGCCGATCTTGGTATCGATCGTCCACCGGTACGGCGTGGAGTAATTCGAGCCCAACTTCACCGTCAGCGTGTTGCCGACGCCCAGCGTGACGTTCTGCGTGATGGCGCTCTGCTTCAGCACGTCGTCCATGGGGACCTGAAGTGTTTGGCTCGACGGTGGGTTCCTGGATCCGAACGCGCAGCCCACCAACATCAATGACACGAGCATCGCGACGGTCACCAAGAGCCTGATCTTCACGAAAGTCATCTCCCCCATTATGACGCGGAGCCGCTGTGCCGCGCCTGCGCGGAGGCCGCCCCTCCCCGGAAGTGATCCAACAAGTTGATAGCGCATGCGCTATCGCTTTTGAGAGTCACATGGCACCCCGCTCAGGGTGTTCGAGTGACCCACCACCCAAACCCCGCGCGGCGCAAGCCGAGCCAATCCGGCAGGATGAGCGGGTGTTTGGCCTCGTCCTCATCGTTGCGCTCGTCTCCACCGTCATCGTCGGGACGGTGCTCGGCCGGCGCTATCGCGTGGGCCCCCCGGTGCTGCTCATCGTGCTCGGCGCCCTGCTGGGTCTGCTCCCCAATTTCGGTGATGTTCACATCGATGGGGAGCTCGTGCTGCTGCTGTTCCTGCCGGCGATCCTCTACTGGGAGGGCCTGAACACCAGCTTTCGTGAGATCCGAGCGAACGCGCGCATCATCGTGTTACTCAGCGTCCCCCTGGTGATTGCCACCGCAGCGGCGGTGTCGTGGACGGCGCGGGCCCTGGGCATGGACCCGCACGCGGCGGGCGTCCTGGGTGCCGTGCTCTCGCCCACCGACGCCGCCGCCGTGGCCGGCCTCGCGAAAAAGCTGCCACGCCGGCAGCGCACCGTGCTGAAAGCCGAGAGTCTGATCAACGACGGCACCGCGCTGGTCCTGTTTGCCGTGAGCGTCCACGTCGCAATCGGCGGGGCCGCGATCGGCCCGTCACAGGTGGCCGTCCGGTTTGTCGTGTCCTATCTCGGCGGTATCGCCGCCGGGTTGCTTGTCGGCGGATTCGCAACCCTGGTGCGCAAACGGATCGACGCGCCGCAGGAGGAAGGGGCCTTGAGCCTGCTGACGCCGTTCGCGGCGTTCCTGTTGGCCCAGGCATTCGACTGCAGCGGTGTGGTCGCCGTCCTGGTCTCGGCCTTGGTGCTCGCCTATTCCGGGCCGGTGGTGATCCGGGCTCGTTCCCGCCTTGCGGCCTTTGGATTTTGGGACATCGCGACATTCCTGCTCAACGGTTCGTTGTGGGTGTTCGTCGGGATCCAGATCCCGGGCGCGCTGCACGCTGTATCCAACGTGGACGGCGGACTTCGCCACGCCGCCTACATCGCTCTCGCCGTCACCGGAGTCGTGGTCGTGTCCCGGATCTTCTGGGGGGAAGTCACCACCATCCTGCTCCGCATCATTGACCGCCGCGAGGCGCAGCGCGAGCGTCGCGTCAGCTGGCGCCAGCGGTTGGTCACCGCCTGGGCGGGATTCCGCGGCGCCGTGTCCCTTGCCGCGGCGCTGGCCGTACCGACGACCACGCTCAGCGGCGCGCCATTCCCGGACCGCAGCCTGCTCATCTTCATCGTTATCTTCGTCATTCTCGTGACCGTCCTGGTCCAGGGCAGCACGCTGCCGGCCGTGGTCCACTGGGCCAAAATTCCCGACGACGTCGCCCACGCCGAGGAGTTGCAACTGGCCCGCACCCGGGCAACCCAAGCCGCGCTGGACGCGCTGCCCGCGGTCGCCGACGAAGTTGGCATGAGCGACGAGCTACGGCGGCGGCTGCAAAAGGAATACGAGGACAAGGCCGCGCTGGTGCTGGCCACCGAGGACGGTTCGCCGGACAACCGCCTGGTCAAGGGCAGGGAGAAGGTCCGCCGGGTGCGCCTGGGCGTGCTCGCACATAAGCGCCGGGAAGTCACCAATCTTCGAAACCAAAATCTCATCGACGACATCGTGCTGCGCGAGCTGCAACAAGAACTCGACCTCGAGGAAGTGCAACTGCTCAACGCCGCCGACGAGGAATAGACCAGACTGGGCCACATGGCCGCCACGGATCCCGGTGCACCGGTACGCAGCGCGCAAAAGATCGTCGACGTGTTATCGGCCCAGGGCGTCGAGTACGTCTTCGGCATCCCGGGCGCCAAGGTCGACGCCGTCTTCGACGCGCTGGTCGACGGCGGCCCGCGACTGGTGGTGTGCCGCCACGAACAAAACGCGGCGTTCATGGCCGGGGCGATCGGTCGCCTCACCGGCACCCCGGGCGTGGTGCTGGTGACGTCCGGTCCGGGGACCACCAATCTGGCCACCGGCCTGCTCACCGCCAACACCGAACAGGATCCGGTGGTCGCGCTGTGTGGCGCGGTGCGCCGCGAGGACCGGCTCAAGCGCACCCATCAGTCGATGGACGCCGCCGCGCTGCTCAAGACGGTCACCAAGTTCACCGGCGAGATCAACGACCCGGACAACGCGGCCGAGACCACCATCGCCGCGTTTCGCGCCGCGGTCAGCGAGCCGCGCGGCGCGGCCGCCGTCGTGCTGCCCGCCGACGTCCTGGCCGCCCCCACGACGGCGGGCATCACCGCACGGCTGCCGATTCCGCCGTTGGCGGCCGCCCCGACGGCGGCGATCGGTAAGGCGAGCGAGCTGATCCGGGCCGCCCGACGCCCGGCGCTGCTGGTCGGTGCCCGCGGCGCCGATCCGGATAGCTGCCAGGCGCTGCGTGCCCTGATCGCCGCGACCGGACTGCCCGTCGTGGAAACCTTTCAGGCCGCCGGGGTGGTGTCCCGCGCGCTGGAGGATCACTTCCTGGGCCGGGTCGGGCTGTTCCGCAACCAGCCCGGCGACGTCATCGTCACCCACGCCGACGTCTTGATCGCCATCGGATACGACGCCGTCGAATACGACCCGGTGCTGTGGAACGGCGACCCAAAGCTTCAAGGGCGCACCGTCGTGCACATCGACTCGGTCCCCGCCGAAATCGACAACAACTATCAGCCGACCCTGGAACTGCTCGGCAACGTCGCGGCCACCCTCGCCGCCTTAACCGATAACCTGGCCGGTCTCACCCTCACCGACGACTATCGGGCCGAGATCGCCGCGCAGCGAAAAGCCTTGGCCGACATAGATACCGCCGCACACAATGACGCGCCGGACGGCCCCGGGCTGAACCCGGTCTCCGTCGTGCTGCGGCTGCGCGACGAACTCGACGACACCGCCACCATCACCTGCGACATCGGCTCGGTCTACATCTTCATGGCCCGCCACTTCCGGGTCTACGAACCCCGGAGGCTGCTGTTTTCCAACGGTCAACAGACCCTGGGTGTGGCCCTACCCTGGGCGATGGCCGCCTGCCTGGTGCGACCCGGTACTCCGATTGTGTCCGTCTCTGGAGACGGCGGATTCTTGTTCTCCGCACAAGAACTCGAGACCGCGACCCGCCTGGGGTTGAAGTTCACCCACATCATCTTTCGCGACAACACCTACAACATGGTGGCCTTCCAGGAAGTCCTGAAGTACGGCCGCGAATCCGGCGTGCAACTCGGCGACTACGACATCGTCTCCTACGCAGCGGCATTCGGCGCCCGGGGTTACCGGGTCAAGACCCTCGATGAGTTCAGCGCCACCTTGCGCCGGGCGCTGGCCGAGGACGGGGTCTCCCTGATCGACGTTCCGGTGGACTACAGCCGCAACGTCGACCTCGCCGCGCACTTGCACGAAGACAGCTTCGAATGAGACGGGCATAGCATGAACAACACCACCGGCGCGCAGGACCGCTTCCGTCATTGGGCCGCAATGCTGCTCAGACAGCACCATGACGACGAGGTGTATCAGTTCTCGACGATCAGCGCACTGCTCGAAGGCGTCTACGACGGCGACGCCACCATCGCGGACATCCTTCGTCACGGCGACTTCGGCCTGGGCACCTTCAACCACCTCGACGGCGAGATGGTGATCCTCGACGGCATTTGCTACCGGTTGCGCGCCGACGGAACCGCGACCCGGGCCGCGCCAACGGATCGCACCCCCTTCGCGGCGGTCACCCGGTTCCACAGCGACTTCGAGATCGCGGTCGAAACGCGCACCGACCGGACGGACGTGACCGCCGCGATCGACCGCCAAATCCAAAGCGCCAACCTGATTTACGCGATCCGGATCACCGGGCACTTCGCCGAACTGCACACCCGCACGGTGATGGAGCAGAAACCGCCCTATCCGCCCTTGACACAGGCGACCGAAGAGCAGGCCGAAACCGTGTTCACCGATGTGTCCGGCACCGTGGTCGGATTCCGAACCCCCGAGTTCGAACAGGGCATTTCCGTGGCCGGATACCACCTGCACTTCCTCAACAGTGACCGCACCGGCGGGGGCCATATCCTCGACTTCAGCCTCGAACACGGAAAGGTCGAAGTCAGCGGCGCCTCGCAGTTGCACCTGAGCCTGCCCACTTCCGGTGCGTTCCTCGATGCGCAGCTGGCCGGAGACGATCTCGCCGAGCGGATCGGCAAAGCCGAAGGCCCCAAGGGCGACTAACTGCGGAATTCACGGACTGTTCAGGTACGCGACGGGTCCACATCGTTGGCTGCACATGCGCACCACGTGTCCTCACGTTATGCGTGTTGTACAGGTCGCCAACTTCTATGGCCCTCGCTCCGGCGGCCTACGCACCGCGGTGGACCGGCTGGGCGCCGAATACTGCGCCACCGGGCACGAGGTGTTCCTGGTCGTTCCCGGCCGATACGCCGAACGTACCCAGATGCCCACGGGCGTCGTGCGAATCACCCTGCCCGCCAGGCTGATTCCCTTCACCGGGGGCTACCGCGCGGTGATGCCGGGCCCCGTCAAGGCGCTACTGGAGTCGCTGGAACCCGACGCCCTGGAGGTCTCCGACCGGCTCACCCTGCGGTCACTCGGACCGTGGGGCCGCGAATACGGCGCCAGGACGGTGATGATCTCCCACGAGCGCCTGGATCGCCTTGTGGGACAGATACTTCCGCATCGGACCGCGGAGAAGTTCGCGGACTTCGCCAATAGGCGCACGGCCGCCAACTACGACACCGTCGTGTGCACCACGGGGTTCGCGCGCGAAGAGTTCGACCGGATCGGCGCGACGAACACCGTCACCGTCCCGCTGGGTGTGGATCTGCAGACATTTCACCCGCGCCGACACTCGCACCTGGTGCGGCAGCGCTGGGCCGCACCGCAGCAGATCCTGCTGGTCCACTGCGGCCGGCTGTCGGTGGAAAAGCGCGTCGACCGCAGCATCCACGCGCTCGGGGCGTTGTGCCATGCCGGGGTCGACGCCCGACTGGTCGTCGTCGGCGAGGGTCCGCTGCGCACCAGGCTGGAGCGACAGGCCTCCCGCCTTCCGATCGACTTCACCGGTTTCATCAACAACCGGCACACGGTCGCGGGGCTGCTGGCCTCGGCCGACGTGACGCTGGCACCCGGGCCGCACGAAACGTTCGGGTTGGCCGCGCTGGAGTCGCTGGCGTGCGGAACGCCGGCCGTGGTGTCGCGCACGTCGGCGCTGACCGAGATCATCACCCCGGACAGCGGCGCCCTGGCCGACAACGACCCCTTCGCCATCGCGAGGGCGGTCGGCACGGTCGTCAGTCGACCCGAGCACCACCGGCGCAGCTCCGCGAGACGCCGCGCGGAGAGCTTCACCTGGGAACGGGCGGCGGCGGGGATGCTGGCATCGTTGGGGACTCAAGAAACCGCATAGCGCTCAGGCGAATTCAGAAGCGGTAGCGAACCACGACGGTGCCGATCAGCCGGGACACGCGCGCGCTGGGCGCCGCCAGGCGCGCTGCCGCGCGCATCGTGAGCGGGAGCCCGGCAACCTCGGGTGCCCGGGTGAGGAAGACCTCCTCGACCAGTTTGAGGCCGTCGACCCAGCGCTCTGGTTGCCGGGGATCGTTGAAACCGGGATTGACCACACCGTCCGCGATGACCGCCATGCTCGGCGCGTGCTTCACCGCCCAAATGGCATAGCGGGTATAGAGATTGAACGCCAGCTGCCCGCTCGGGAAGTGGTGGACGAGCCGGTTCAGCAGGGAAACGAAGGCCTCCTGGGTGAGAAAAGCGATGAGGCCGTCGGCAACGATCACGGCCGGCCGCGAGCCGGGAATCGTCCTTGAGCCAGTCCGGGTCGGCGAGGTCCGCGCTGATGTTGCGGGCGTTCACGTGTTGCGGAACAACGCGTGCGCGCAGACCGATGACCTCGGGGAAATCGATGTCGTACCACGTCACGGTGGGCGGCGGGTCAACACGGAACATCCTGGTGTCCAGGCCGGCGCCCAGATCCAGAACCACAGCGTCCGGGTGGTCGGAGATGAAGCGGCGCACCAGATCGTCCAGTGTCTTGGCCCGTACCGCGATGTCGAAGACCCTGGATCGCGGGTCGAGGAATTTGGTTGTTAGCGCCGGAAACCTGGCCAGGTCGTAGCCGACCTTGGTGATGATCTCGTCGGCCATGGATGTCGCCGAGAAATGGGCGCGGTAAACGGCTGTCGAGGGCCCTACCGCCCAGCGTGAGAAACAGGCTCTCTTGCGCGGGTGTAAAGGGGGGAAGCGTCATGCTCATGCCGTACTTTCTGCCCAGCTTCGCGGCAGCGCGCCGACCATCGCTTCGACCTGCGCGCGGGTGAGCGTGGTGACGCTCCCGTCCGGCAATCCGAGGATGCGGTCGATGGCAAGCCCGTGCAACCTGAATCTCGTTGTCAGACAGTCGATTGCCCGCTCGCGCGCGGATTCGTCGGCGGCCTGTAACACCTCCAGGATGTTCGAGTTGGTGCGCGCGGCAAGACCATAAATCATGTCGGCGACGCCCTCGGGGTCGAACGTGTCGAACACGCCCTCCCCGACACCGTCCGATATCAGCCGCGTCAGCAGGGGCCCAAACAGCGCTTCCTCGCCGGCCAGGATCCGTCCGTACAGATGGGCATTGTCCGGCCGCAGCAAGGACACCATCGCGGCCAGGTGCTCCGGACCGGCGATCTTCATGTTGACGTCGAAACCCGCCTGCAACGCCGCGTTCAGCCGGGCCAGCGCGTCACCATCGCACGCGGCGACGGCGTCCTCGACACCGGCGAAGGCTTCTCGCGCGCTGCGCTCGGCCAGGGCCGCTATCAGCGCGGCCTTGGACGGAAACCAGTGGTAGAAGGCGCCTTTGGAGACCCCGGCGTCGGCGATCAGATCGTTGAGGCTGACGTTGTCGTAACCGAGGCGCAGAAACAGCCCGGCCGCCCGATCGAGCAGCTCGGCTCTGCGGATATCGGGATGCTTAACTACCCGCGGCATCGGCTTGTGTCGCGCGGCGTTCCGGCTTCCAGCCGACGTAGGTCAGGTAGAGGCCCGCCGTGGCCAGGCAGGCGAACAACACCCAGATCACCGCGTGCGCGCCCGAGCTGTAGACGGCGTTGCCGGCCGCGTCGTAGGCCCGCGGAACGGTCAGCAGCAGGATCCCGCGTATCAGGAAAAACCAGCCCACCAGGGACACGATGACCGCCGCCGGGCTGCGCCAGTATTGGTGAAACGCGATGATGAACAGGCCGCTGATCAAAAGAATGGCGCCGTAGAGCCACGGCCACATGGGGTTGGCCTTGAACTCGTTGAACAGCGTCTCCATGTACGAGCCGCGCACCGCGACCGTGGTGGGCACGATGGTCAAGAACGGGCCCATCACGCGGGCGAACATGCGGGTGCGGATCCGTGACTGCTCTGGCGTGGTCATCGCTGTACCTCCTGGTCGCCCAGGAAGTGTATACCGACCAGTGGTCGGTAAGCTAGACCGGCGGTCGGTCAGCTCCCGTTTGGCCCGTTAGGAGGGCTTGTTAGGGCTGTGTTTGCCGGGGCAGTATTCCGCGGTGGCCGCGCCGATGAACATCTCGGCCTGCTGCTCGGTCAGTTTGTGTGACCCCGTCAGTGTGTCCACCTCGTCCTTTTGGCTGTAGCCGGAGTCGAGGTCCTGGCACATCGTGTGCGCCATGTTCACCTCCGCGGCCGGCGAGCCAAGGCTGATGCCATGCGAGGCGAGGTAGTTGGTGAAATCCCCGTCGGTGGCGTGCGCGATGCCTCCGGGCAGCACCATGACAGCCAGCAACGCGCCAAACGCGGCCGCACAAATCTTCTTCGTCATCTCATCCATCACTTTCGGAGCTTTACGTCATCCTCGGATCAACACGAGGGTCTGCAGTACCACATCGGAAAGAACCCGATGTAAATAATCCTTCTGTGCAAGCGGGTGGTCAAGAGCCCATCGGCAGGACGGCCGTCGCAATCCAAAGCTCAACCCCCCGTTCATTTTTAGTTTTGATCGAATTTAAGCCCAATCGTATCGCCGGGCTCGTTAGCGACAGCAAGCGCTCAACCCGGCGTTCACCTTTAATTCCGATGCCGTTTACTCTCACCACGGCTAGGCTCGCACCGTGGAAGCGCGCTACCAGGTGCTGATCACGGCCACCGACCTCGCCACCCTTATCGAGGGCGGAGATCAGCTGACGATACTGGACGTGCGCTGGCGGCTCGATGATCCCGATGGACGTCCGGTCTACCTGGAGGGCCACCTTCCGGGCGCGGTATATGTGTCGCTCGAGGACGAACTCAGCGATCACACGATCGCCGATCGGGGCCGCCACCCGCTGCCGTCGGGACGCAGCCTCGAGGCGGCCGCGCGGCGGTGGGGAATTCGGCAGGGCGATTTGGTCGTGGTGTATGACGACTGGAATCGGGCCGGTTCCGCGCGAGCGTGGTGGGTGCTGACCGCGGCCGGGCTGGCGCCGGTGCGCATCCTGGACGGCGGTCTGTCCGCGTGGCGGTCGGCCGGACAAAGCCTTGAGACGGGCCCGGTCGACCCGCGGCCCGGGAATGTGACTGTGCCGCACGATGATCTGTATGCCGGAAGCCGACCCACGTTGACGGCGGAGCAAACCGGCACGGTGACGTTGCTCGACGCGCGCGCACCGGAACGCTTCCGCGGCGACGTCGAACCCCTCGATCCCGCCGCCGGCCACATCCCCGGCGCCAAGAACCTGCCCAGCGGCGCCGTCCTGGCGGGCGACGGGACGTTCGTCCGTGACCGTGCGGTCACCCAGTTGCTGTCCGACCACGACATAGACCGTCACGGCCGCATCGGCGTCTACTGCGGCTCGGGTGTCACCGCGACCGTCGCGATCGCGGCGCTCGCCGCGGCGGGCCGGGAAGCGGCGCTGTACCCGGGGTCATGGTCGGAGTGGTGTTCGGACCCGACCCGCCCCGTTGCCCGTGGTGCCGAATAGCGTTCACGCTCCGGCCCAGCTCCGCAGGAAAGCCGCCGTTACCCGGGCGGCGTTACCGGCCGCGATCCGCTTGTAGAAGAAGAATTCGAACGGGAAGCCCGGCAGGTGAAGCGGGTCGCCGGCCCCGTCCGAAATGCCACGGATCCCCAGGAATGGGGCCCCGTGCGCGTCGGCGACCGCCTGCGCGGCGGCCGTCTCGTTGTCCGTCGCATCGAAGGCCGGATCCGACGTCGATGCGATGTTGAGGTTGCTGATCAGCGCGTTTTTCAGCCAGGGCCCCGCCGCCCGGAAGAAGTTGCCGGTGTACTTCAGTGAGCGATCCGGCGCGCTGCGGGGTTGGCAACCGAAAACGGCGCCGCCGTTCGGGATGCACGGGAACGCCCGGCCGTTGTTGTTGTCGAAGCTGGAACCGTCGCCGCCGACGAACAATTGCGGCCGGCGCTTGAGACGGATGCGGTTGCCAAGGTAATTAACGCTTCCCAGGGCAACGCCGAGTGTCCGTGCCGCGGCCAGCATGCCGGGATCGACCGGGTGAAATGTGGTGCCTTTGTCCAGTGTCCAGCGGGCCGGTACGGCCACGTCGCCGATGCTGACGCGGCCGCCACCGCCGGCGACGCCCGAGAACACCACTGCACCAATGGAAATGGATGAGGCGCGGGCGAACCGGGCGAAGGCGGTCTCGGTGGTTTCGGTCGCGTTCACCAGGCCGATGCCGGTCATCGCCACGATCACCTTCTTGCCACCGATGGAGCCGAGGTAAAAGTGCCGTCGGTCGGCCACCACCACCGGGTGGCGTTCGAGCGTGGTGTGGGACAGCACGGCGTCGGCTTCGGCCGGAAACGCGGTCAAGACCAGCGTGCGCTGTTCGCAGGGATCGATTGTCACTCTCTGCCTTGTTTACCTGGCTAGTGTGATGGCTTGGCATAGCGATTCTAAAAAGGAGCCAGGCTCATGCTCGAGGTGATCGATAAGGGGCCTTCCCGCGCGTCGGACAAAGCGCCGTTGCTCTTTGTCCACGGTGCCTGGCATGGCGCCTGGTGCTGGGACGAGCATTTCCTGGACTTCTTCGCGGCGAAGGGCTATCGATCCCTCGCCGTGAGCCTGCGCGGCCATGGAAAGAGCCCCGCCCCAAAAGCCAAGCGGCTTTGTTCGATCGCTGACTTCGTTGACGACGTCGCGTCGGTTGTCGACGGCCTGCCCACCCGACCGGTGCTGATCGGCCACTCCCTGGGCGGCTTCGTGGTGCAAAAGTACCTGGAGTCGCACGACGCTCCGTGCGCCGTGCTGCTCGCCTCCATACCTCCGAGCGGAATCACCAGATTCCTGCTTGGCAGGTTCAAACTGCACCCGTGGCTCACCGCGCGGACCCTGGGCATCGGTAGGTCGTTGCGTTGCGTCGCCGGCGCGCCCGAATTGGCCCGCGAAACCTTCTTCTCCCAGTCGATTCCCGACGCCGACGTGGCGCGCTGGGCCGCGCAGCTTGGCGAAGAGTACATCGGGAAAATGGTGCTCGACCTGCTATTGCTCGACCTGCCGAAACCTAACCTCGTCACCACCCCGCTGTTGGTCTTGGGCGCCGAAAACGACATCGTTTTCACGCAACAAGAAGTCCGCGCGACCGCGGCCGCATACCACACCGACGCGGACTTCTTCCCCAAGATGGCCCACGACATGATGCTCGAGCCCGGGTGGGCCGACGTCGCGGAACGAATTCACTCGTGGATCGAAACCCGCTGATGTCGAAAGCGATTCGATTGCAAGCCACCCTGCTGATGGGTTGTGTGAGCGTTGCGGCGTGCACGACCGCCGCCCATAGCGCGCCGACGACACCCACCACCACGCCACAGTGCGTCGGGTTATCCATATGTCCGCCACCGCCGCCCGACGCTGAAGGAAATCCGGCGTGTTACTTCTCCGACGGCTGGCAAGGCAATGCGACGGGCGCCGGGATCGAAGTGTGGTACTTCCATGAGCCACAAAACCTTTCGAAGCCCGACAAAGTCACCGCTGTGGTTCGCAAGAAGGACGGCACAAACGAGTCTCAGGACGCCGACATCGAAGCCGGTCAGCAAGTGCATCACTTCGAATTTCCGACCATCGACAAGTCCGCCGTTCAAGAGGTACTGCTCACCACGAGCACCGGCCGCTGCTTCGTCACCGGGCCGGGCAGCTAGGCCGCACGTGATCCGAGTCAAGGCAGGCATTTTCAGCCTCACCGCTCCGGCCCCGCCCGACGATGACGACAGCTACCTGCGTTGGCACCTGCTGGATCACATGCCGGAGCAATACCAACTGCCGGGCATCGTGCACGGGTTGCGCTGGATCGCCGACGGCGACTACCTCGACCACCGCATCGCGGCCCACGGACCGCTCGGACAGGTCGGCAACGCGGTGCACTACCTGGTCAGTGACCCCGTTGAAGAGACCTTCGACGACTTCGTCGCGCTCGGCCGGGCGCTGCGCGAGAACGGCCGCTTTCCCGTCACGCGACCGTCGCTGCAAGTGGCCGGCCTGCGGCTACTGCAGTGGCAGTCCTCCCCGCACGCGCTCATCTCCCCCGAGGTGGTGCCGTTTCGGCCGCACCGCGGAATCCTGCTGATCGTCGAGGAAGCCACCGACGCCCGCCCGAACGAGTGGCTGCAATGGCTGCGCGCCGAACACTATCCGGCGCTGCTCGCCGTGCCCGGCACGGCCGGCGCATGGACTTTCGGTTCCAGCAGCGGTTGGAGCCATTTACCCCAGGGATGGCGGACGGACCACCAGTACATCACCGTCGTCTACCTTGACGACGACCCGCTCGCCACCACCGGCGCCCTGGCCCGCCTCATCGAAGAGCGATGGCGGTCAACCGCGGTGCGACCCGTCTTCGCCGGACCGCTTCGGACAATGGTCAGATGGGATGCGTGGCCGTGAGGCGGCAGAAACGAACTGGCTCTATAGTCCTCGTGATGCCCTTGCAACGGAGGTGGGATGACCAATAGCGCGGCTCGGCGGCGACTCGTTCTCGCTGGCGCCGGACTCGGCGCGGTCGTGCTGGCGGCCAGTCTGTCGGCCTGCTCGAGCAAGAGTGGGCAGTCCGCCCCAACTTCCTCAACCCCGGCCACCCCGAGCACAACCGTCATGATGGACGGCAACAAGCACACGATGGTCGCGCAGGTCGAGTGCAAGAGCACGGCGGCGCAACCGAGCGCGACGCCGTCCGAGTCGGGGGACCTGACCACCCGCATCGCCGTTCACGACGATTCGGCGTCGATAACGCTGGCGATCTCGGACGAAAAACCGCCGAGCATCGATAGCTTCGCTATTTCGCTCAAGACGGGATCCGGTCAGTATCAGCTGCCCTATCAGTCGCCGGATTCCGCAACCCAGGTCCAGGCGACCAAGGACGGCACCAGTTACACGGTGACCGGGTTCGGCCAAGGGACCTCGCCCAATCAGGGTGACGTCCACCAGGTGACGTTCGGTATTCACGTGACCTGTCCCTGATCGCCGCCACAAAGTTCCGGCATCCGTGAAACATCATCGTGGCAGCGCGTCCGCGAACAGGTCCCTCCGTTCCTGCAGGAACTGCGCCAGAGACTGCGGTGGTCGGCCGATGAACTCTTCGAACGCGTCGGTGGTGTGAAAGAAGGCCTGGTATTCCGGTGGGAGAGTGCGCAAGTAACGCCACAAGTGGGTGAGGTGCTCCACCGCAACGTCATTGACCCCCAGAGCCGAAGTCTCACTGGCCCAACGCTCTTCGTCAATGTCGACGTAATCCACCGACCGGCCCAGGATCTGGCCGAACGTGTCGGCAATCTCTTTGTTGGTGAACCCACCGGCCATCAGTCGAACCACCGTGCCGCTGGGCAGCACCGCGCGCGTCAGCACCGCGGCGGCCACGCGGGCGACGTCTTCGGCGGCCACCATCGGAATCGCGGTGGATTCCGGTCCCCAAGGCAAAGCGATTACACCCTCTCGGGCCAGGCTGAGAAGGGCCCAAGTGCACAGATTCTCGTAGAACACGGTGGCATCCAGATGCACAGCACCGACGTCGGCCCAGTCGAAGATCTGCTCCACCAGCCAATGCCGCACTTGATGCGGGGTGGGCTGCTCACCACCGTCCTGCAGCCACTGCGACAGATTCACGACCTGCTCGACACCGGCCGAGCGCGCGGCGGCGGCGAACGTCGCCGCGGCGCCGAGCAGGCCCTCCTGCACCGGATAGGTGAAGTAGGCGCGGCGGACGCCGTTGACGGCGGCAGCGACCGACCGGAGGTCATGCAGGTCGCCTTCGACGACTTCGGCGCCGAGCGCCCGCACCCGATCGGACCGTTCATCGAGTCGGTGGACGAAAGCGCGTACGGGGTGGCCTTCTTCCCGCAGTAGCCGCGTGACATGGAAACCGGTCGAGCCCTGGATGCCTCCCGCGGCGCCAGTGACGAGGATGGGCGCGACGCTCATGACGTTGTCCTTCCGTTCGGCGATCCGAATCGTTAGACAAACAAGTAAACCATATGAATAGAAATTACGTCTATATGTTAGGGTCGTCGAATGACGGGGCGGCGGAGCTACAGCCAAGACTGCCCGATCGCCAACGGGCTGGATGTGCTCGGCGAGCGATGGACGCTGCTGATCCTGCGTGAGCTGGTCGGAGGTCCTCGCCGCTATAGCGACCTGCGCGCACAATTGCCGGGCATCGCGACAAATCTTCTGGCTCAACGCCTTGAGGAACTCCAACAGGCCGGCGTCGTCGAGCGCACCGACCTGCCCCCACCCGTCGCACGCACCGTCTATACCCTCAGCGACGACGGGTGGCGTCTCGTGCTTCCCATCCTCGGTGCCGTCGCACAGTTCGGCCTGCAGACGGTGCCACCCAGCGTCGAGGGGGCCAGGTCGCCACTCAACGGCTTTCTCGTCGGTGTGCTCCTAGGTTTCGATCCCGTCGGCGCCGTTGGAATAGAGGCAACGTATCGCGTGCAGATCGACGGCCGCAGTTTCGATTTCGCCGTCACCGGCAGGGCGACTCGCCGGGGCACAGCGCGAACCGGACGTGATCTTGAGCGCGTCAGCATCCGATTTGGTGACGGCTCGACTGGGCTCCACCGCAACGCAGCGTCAGACGGCCCTACGCCGGCTGCGCTTTGACGGCAGTCACGACGACGTCGAGACCATGCGAAGGGTGTTGCGCCTGACGAACGAGACCGCCGGCGTCTCGACGAGCTAAGGCGTGGTTGTCGAACCGCGATCACCTCTGAGATGCTGGCAGCTTGGACATCTTCACGGAGTGGCAAAACGGCGGAACGGAACTTCGCTGGCGGTCGACAACCGCCGCCAACGACGGGCGGGAAGTCGCGGTGTTCAGCCGCCGCTGCGGCACACCCGGAGCCCCCGCACTGGTGCTCGTGCACGGCTTCCCGACGTCGAGCATCGACTATTTCGCGTTGGCCGGTGAACTGAGCTCCGAGTTCGACATCTTCCTGCTGGACTTTCCGGGCTACGGATTGTCCGACAAACCGCCCGCGCCGCACGTCTATTCGCTGTACGACGACGCACGCCTGCTCGTCTACGCGATCACTCAGGTGTGGAAGCTGACCGAATTCCGCATGCTCACCCATGATCGCGGCAGCAGCGTCGGCATGATCGCGCTGGAGATGTTGGCGGCCCAGGACCCACCGGCCGCGCCCGTCGACCTCATCCTGACGAATGCCAACATCTATCTCCGGCTCTCGAACCTCACGGTGTTCCAGACCGCGCTGCTCGACCCCGCAACCGGACGGGGCACCGCGGCGGCCACGACGCCGGAACTGCTGGCGGCCGGCTTGGGCGCCAGCACATTCATGCCGCGGCGAACGCTGGAGGACCCGGAGATCGCCGCGCTGGCGAAGTGCTTCGCCCACAACGACGGAATCCGCGTGCTGCCGGACACCATTCAATACCTCAACGAGCGCGCCACGGATGAAACCGGTTGGCTTGAAGCGCTTTCCAAGAGCCACGTCAACACCACGGTGGTGTGGGGCATCCACGACAACATCGCGCCACTGCGTGTCCCCAACCACGTCTGGCAGACGTATCTGCGGAACAAGCCCGGCCGGAACCGCTACTGGGTGGTGCCCGGCGCCGATCACTATCTGCAATGCGACGCCCCCGGGCAGCTGGCCCAGATCGTGCGCCTCACGGTTCGCGGTGACGACATTGCGCTGCAGACGCTCGGCAACCAACGCGACGGGGCGGTCCTGATGGACCAAAGCGTGAAATAGCCGTCTCAACCGGTGAAGACGGGCAAGCGCGCCCACCCGCGGACGCTCGCGGTGTGCGCCCGTTCGGCGTTGGCGTAGTCGACTTCCCAGTCGGGCCAGCGCTTGAGGACCTCCTCGAAGGCGACCCGAGCCTCCAGCCGGGCCAGCGCCGAACCGAGGCAGAAGTGCAGGCCTTGCCCGAAGCTCAGGTGAGCGCCGCGGCGGTGGATGTCATAGCGATCCGGATCCGGGAACTGATGTTCGTCGCGGTTGGCAGAGGCGTTGAGCAGTAGCATGAACGACCCCTCTGGAATCACGCGACCGTAAAGCTCGGCGTCCTGCGCGACGTAGCGCGCCTGGACCGGTGACGGCGGTTCGTAACGCAGGGTCTCCTCGATCGCGCCGGTAATCAGCGACGGGTCCGCGGCAAGTTCACGGCGCTGGTCCGGGTGATCTGACAACAGTTGTCCCATGAAACCGATTAGCCGGGCGGTGGTTTCGTTGCCGGCGCCGGCGATCATGGCCGTGTAGGAAAGCACCTCGGTGCGTGACAGGGGGCGCCGCGTGCCGTCTGGCTCGTCGATCTCGGCCCGCAGCAGTTCGGTCATCAGGTCATCGGAAGGATGACCCGCCCGCCAGTCGATGTACTCGGCGAACATGGCGATGGTATCCGCGAACACATTCGCATCGACCTCGGCGGGGTTGCGGCCCTCGGGCATTTTGATGTTGGCGACGCTGCGGTCCCGGATCTTCTCTTGGTCTTCTTCGGGAATGCCCAACAGGTAACCGATGGTCCGCATCGGCATCATTGCCCCGAGATCCGCGATGAAGTCAAACCCGCCGGCACCGATCAACGGGTCCAACTCGCGGACGCAGAATCCACGCACCATGGACTCCACGGCCAGCATCCGCCGAGGCGTGAAGACCCGTGACAGCAGTTTGCGGTGCAGATCGTGCAGAGGGGGATCTTCGAAGAGCAAAATGCCCGGTGGCACTTCAATATTGGCGAACAGGATGTCGGCGGTGGTGCCGCGACCGGATCGGTAGGTCTCCCAGTTCGGCAGCTCGCGCGCCACGTCCTCGTACCGACTCAGCGCGTAGAAGTTGTACTTTTCGTTGAAGTACAGCGGCGCTTCCTCGCGCATGCGCTTCCACACCGGGTATGGGTTCGAGTCGATCTCGACATCGAATGGGTCGTAGTACAACTCGATCGCGCTGGTTTCTGTCATGATCACGTCCCTTCGACGTATATGCCAATCAATCGTTCCGGTGCAGGAAGCCGTGCAGGATCGCCTGGACGAGTTCCTCGACGATCACCTCCCTCGACGGCTGTTTGGCTCCGAAGTAGGTGGAACGCAACGCGGCCATGCCGGCGATCATCGCCACCGTTGAATGCGCCGGCAGGTCTGGATGATCCGACCGCAGCCCCCGTAAATGCATGCCCTCGCCGCTGATCTGACCGAGCACCGTGAGCGCCCGCCTGACCTCGGCAATGCCGGCGTCGGCCTTCTCCTCCTCGCTCAGAGCCTCCGAGGCCATCAGCGTCAGGAGAAGACCCTGGTGTTCGACGAACACGTCGTAGAGCTGCCCGACGAAATGCCCGGCCAGCTCCTCCTCCTTGGTCTCCTCCGGGACGACCGATTGCCACGTCCGGCCGAATTCGTCGACGAAGCTGGTGAAGGGTAGGACGAGGGCCTCGCGGAACAGCGCCGCCTTCGAACCGAAGTGGCGAAACAGCAGGTGTTCGGTGACGCCGGCGGCCTGGGCGATTTCACGCGTGGTGGTGCTGCGGTAGTCCTGGCGGGCGAAGAGCGCGCGGGCGGCGTCGAGCAGAAGTCTGCGCGGCGCGCCTCGGGGACGGCGCGTTGCCGTGGACGCTCGCTGGGGCACGGTTTTTAGGATAGCATCCACTATCTAAAGGACGAACCTCTGTCGGAAGGGGCGCGGACGTGGGCGCTGTCATCATGCTGGGCACGCTGTTCGGGCTGATCGTCCTCATCCTCGGTGTGGTGCTCCGCTTCGACCCCGAAGCACGTCGCGCCCCGAGCCGAGAGCACGACCGATGAGCACCGAGCTGACTCCCCTACTGAAGGCGGCCATCGGCTTCGCCTACGTCGGCGGCATCGCCTTCGTCGCGCTGGGCGTGTACCTGAGCTTTCGCCACCGCCGCCTGCACCCCTTGCTGCTTCTTTGCATCTCGGCGATCTCGTTCTCGTGGATCGAGGCGCCCTACGACTGGGCGATGTACGCGCAGTTCCCTCCCGCCATTCCGCGGATGCCGTCGTGGTGGCCGCTGAACATGACGTGGGGCGGGCTGCCCTCGTCGGTGCCCATCGGCTACATCTCGTACTTCGTGCTGCCCGCCTTCATCGGCGCGGCGCTCGGGCGATGGTTGAGCGCAAAGTTCCACTGGCGCAGGCCGATTACCCTCCTCATCGTCGGGCTCGTCGTCGGCTTCTGCTGGGCGCTCCTTTTCAACGCGGGCCTGGGGGCCAGGCTCGGCGTCTTCCATTACGGCCGTGTGATTCCCGGGCTTGCGATCTTCGAGGGGACCAAGCACCAGTACCCGCTCTACGACTCGCTCGCCATGGGCATACAGATGATGGTCTTCACCTACCTGCTGGGGCGGACCGATTCACAAGGACGGAATGTCATCGAGGTGTGGGCCGATAAGAGGTCGACGACTCGTCTTCAATCGTCGGTGCTGTCCGTCGTCGCTGTCGTCGTCATCGGAAATGTGCTCTACGGCGCGGTTTTCGCGCCCCATCTGGTGACGAAGCTCGGGGGTTGGGTGACCGCGGGGCCGACGGGCCAGTTGTTCCCGGGCGTGCCGAACCAACCGCCGTAGGCCGCTGAGCCGGCGCTAGGTGAAGACGGGCAGCTTCGACCATCCACGCACGCTGGACGTGTGCGCCTTCGTCGCGTTGGCGTAGTCGACTTCCCAGTCCGGCCAGCGCTTGATGACCTCCTCGAGCGCCACCCGCGCCTGCATGCGCGCCAATGCCGACCCGAGACAGAAGTGCAGCCCGTGGCCGAAACTGAGATGGGTGTCGCCGCGATGGATGTCGAACTTCTCACCGTCGGGATACCTGCGTTCGTCGCGGTTGGCTGATCCATTGAGCAACAACATGATCGATCCCTCGGGAATCGTCGTGCCATGGCATTCGACGTCGCGGGCGACGTGGCGCGCCTGCACCGGTGAGGGCGCTTCGTAGCGCAAGACCTCCTCGATCGCCATGGGGATCAGCGACGGGTCGTCCACGATCTGCCGACGCTGATCGGGGTGCTCGGCCAGCAGTTGGCCGATGAAACCGATCAGACGCGTCGTCGTCTCGTTACCCGCACCGGCGATCATGCTGGTGTAGAGCAGCACCTCGGACCGGGTCAGCCGCCGGCTCCCTCCGTCGTCCTCGACTTCGGCGTTGAGCAGCTGCGTCATCAGATCATCGGAGGGATGGTCAACTCGCCAATCGACGTAGTTCGCAAACATCTCATGGCTGTGCTCTAAAAAGTCTTGCGGGACCGCCCGAAACGTTCCCTCTTTGAGGGTGAGTTGACTCCCGCCCTTGTCGCGGATCGCTTCCTGATCGGCTTCGGGGATGCCCAGCAGGTAGCCGATCGTACGCATCGGGACCATCGCGCCCAGGTTCTCCACGAAGTCGAACCGCCCCGAGCCCACCAATGGGTCAAGCGCCCGTACACAGAACGCCCGGGTCAGCGGCTCGATCCCCTCCATCCGACGCGGGGTGAAAACCTTTGAGAGCAAACGGCGATGAAGGTCATGAATGGGCGGGTCCTCAAAGAGGATCACCCCGGGCGGCAGGTCGATGCCGCTCATGATGATGTCCATGGTGGTGCCACGACCCGATCGATAAACGTCAAAATTCATCAGATCGCGGGAGACGTCCTCGTAGCGGCTCAGCGCGTAGAACTTGTACTTTTCGTTGTAGTACAGCGGCGCCTCGTCGCGCAGCCTCTTCCAGATCGGGTACGGATCGTCGTCGATGTCGAAATCGAACGGGTCGTAGTAAACCTCGGCGGTGCTTGCTCCGGTCAAAGTGGTGTCTTTCTCTCGGACAGGGCCTCGGGCAACACGACGTCGCCCACGCGCTTGAGATACGGCCATGCGACTTCCGGCGGCAGTCCACCGCACAAGGGCGCCAGGTTGAGTATCTGGCCGGCGCGAATCCGCGAAATCGCTTCCGGCACAGAGATGATCACGTGCGATGTCGCCGTCTCTCGCAGCTCGTCAACGGTTGTCACGTGCGAGATACCCGCCGACGTCTGGTTGTCGGGATTCCACTCGGCGTAGGTCCGCACGTCGTGCAGCAGATGCTCGCCCAGCTCCGACCAGGCCTGGTCCACGTCGTCGGCGACGAAGACGACCGACGGGGTGTCGCGGTCGGGAAGGAATATCGCCCCCGGCGTGTGGCCGTGCTTGAGGCAGGCGGCCTCGTATGCCTCCTGCATGCCGGGGACATTGGCGTTGCCCAGCATGCCCAGGCCGTATCTGCCGGCCCGTCGGGCCGCCGCCACACTTCCGCCGCCCCACATCAGCCCCGGCCCACCGGCGGTCTGCGGGCGCGGCGTCACCGTAATCCGTCGTTCGTGGTGAATGACCGTTTCGCCGGCGAGCAGCCGGCGCAGCAGCGGCAGATTCTCGTCGGCGAGCCGGCCGCGGTCCTTAAGGGTCAGGCCGAAGTGCTCGAACTCCTCGGGCCGGTAGCCGATGGCCAGGATGTAGGACGCCCGACCACCGCTGAGGATGTCGAGGACCGCCATATCCTCGGCGAGGCGTACCGGTTCGTAGAACGGAAAAATCAGGATCAGGCTCAGCGCCATGCGCTGCGTGCGCGCGGCAACCGCCGACGCCAACAAGAACGGGGACGGCAGGTAGCCGTCCTCGGACCCGTGGTGCTCACAGAACACCGCGGCGAGCCCGCCATGCTCCTCGGCCCACGCGCACATCTCGGGTGCGGCGCCATACAGCGCGGCCGGCGGCGCGCCAAACGACGGGGCACGCATGTCAAAGCGCAGCGTGTACACACCCAGCTCCTAGACAACCTAATATTTGTCTCACGTACGCTACGTGGCTTGCGAGACATGCGTCAACGGTCAGCCAAACACGTGCCGCGGCAGGGTTGTCGGGATATCCAACGAGCTCAGCAGGCCGGGCGGCGCGTCGACGACGTACGGGATCGCATTCACCACCCGCATGGCCGTGGACGCCATGGCGGCGCGCCCCGCGCCGTGGCCCTCGGCCTCGCCGAGCGTCAGCACGCAGTGGATGTCGGGATCGCCCTCGATGTCGACCCGATAGGTCGCGTCGGACTCCGAAGTCGGCCAGCCGGGTGCGACATCGCGGGCCATCCGGATGATGTGCTCGATCACGATCGCCTCGCGGCCGTCGACCACCCCCGCGGCCCGGGTGCGCACCGCGCCGCAGGTTCCCGCCTTGATGGTCCCGAAGGCCACCTCGATGTCCCGATCGGTCAGCTCGCGGTCGAGGGAGCCGCGCACCTGTTCCACCTCGGCGCCGAGCCCGCGGGCGATCAGGTATATCGGTGCCTTCCAAGCCATTTCGATGAAACCGGGTTTGGAGAGCATGGGTTCGAAATCCAGTGGGCGCCCAAAACCCATCCCGTCCATCATCACGTCGGCCACCGGGTAATGGTCGTTGAGCGCGATCTCGCTGGCGGTGATCGTGCGGATGTTCTTTGACTGCGTCGTCATGAGCAGCGCGAGCTGATCCGAGGCAAAGCCGGGAAAGATGCCCGAGGCGTAAAACGACACGCCGCCGGATTTGGCCGCCGCCTCCAGCTGGTCGCGCCAGTCCGGGACGAAGTACGACGGCGGGTACACCAGGCTGGTCGACGACGTCGACACGACGTTGATGCCCGCCTCCAGCAGCCGCAGGTAGTCCGGCACGGCGGCCCCGTCGCGGTCGGGACCGCTGGCGGCATACACCACGGCATCCGGCGCCAACGCGATCAGCGCATCGGCGTCGTTGGTGGCGGCCACCCCCAGTGGCTCGATGCCGGCCAACTCGCCGGCGTCCCTGCCGACCTTGTCGGGCGAATGAACCCACACCCCAACCAGTTCCATATCCGGTCGGCGGCTGATGGCATCGATCGCGATCTTCCCGACTCCCCCGGTCGACCACACGACGACACGCATAAGCACTCTCCTTAATCGTGGGCCCGTGCGCCCGCGGCCGCGGCACGTTCGAGGTATGGCCACGCCACATCGGGTGGCACGCCACCACACAACGGGTGCAGTGGCAGGAGCCGCCCGTCGCGCACGAACTCGGTCGCCTCCTCGGGTGTCAAAATGCGGTACGCGCCGTCCTCCGCACGAAGCCCGGCCACGCTGTCGGCACGCGTGATGCTGGCCACCGAATCGTCGTGCGGCCGGTACGACGCCGCCATCACCGCGTCGTGCAACAGGTACGGCCCCAGCGCATCCCAGGCCGCATCGACATCGTCGGCGACGAAAACCGCTGTCGGAGCGCCACTCACGGGAAACTGGATCATCCCGGGCTCGTGTCCGTGCGCGCGGCACTGTTCTTCGTAGAACTCCTTCAGGCCCGGCAAGGCGGTCTGCGAGACGAAGCCAAGGCCAAAAGCGCCGGCACGTCGAGCCGCGGCCTTGCTCCCGCCGGCAATCAGCACCATCGGTCCACCGGGGGACCCGCACGGCGGCGTGACGCGGACCGTGCGCCCCCGGTATTCGACCGACTCGCCGCGCACCAGCGGGCCCAGCACGGCCAGGATCTCGTCGGCCGCCCGGCCCCGCGTGGCCATGTCGATGCCGAACTGCTGGTATTCCGAGCTTCGATGTCCGACGCCGAACGCGTAGGAGACCCGTCCCCTGCTGATCAGGTCCAGGACACTCATTTCTTCGGCGAGGCGGACGGGATCCCACAGCGGAATCGTGACCGCGGCCAGCAGTATCGCCAGATTGTTCGTCCTGGCCGCGATCGCCGAGGCCAGGGTCAGCGGTGCGGGCAGGTGACCGTCGTCCGCGCCGTGATGCTCGGAAAGGACCGCGAGGGCCGCTCCCCTGGTCTCCGCCCAGGCGCACATGTCGATCGCCGCGGCGTAGAGATCGGCCGCCGGCCCGGCCCAGCTGGGCGCCCGCATGTCGAACCGGAGCGTGAACATATCGAAGAACCCTAACCTAAAATTTGTTCTATCGTTTTCCCCGCCGAGCGTGTACTCAGTGCGAAATTCCGAGCGGATTTTCGCACTGAGTACACGTTGGGCACGTTGTCGAAAAGGCTTGGTCCCTTGACCCCACCGGGTTGTGCGGTCAATTGTTGGGTGGATAACTGCCCCTATGGTTTTCATCCGAGGAGGAAGACGATGGCAGATGGTGCCCACCGCGTGGTGGTATGGGCGACGGGTGGCATCGGTTCGATCGCCATCCGCGCCATTCAGCGGCGCCCCAACCTGGATCTGGTCGGCGTGTGGGTGCACTCGCAGGAAAAGGACGGTAAGGACGCCGGCGAACTCGCCAACGGCGAACCGATCGGCCTGGCCGCCACCAATGACGCCGACGCCCTGATCGCTCTGAAGCCGGACTGCGTCATCTACGCGGCCAGCGGCCCGGAACGCGACGCGCTGGCCATCCCGGATTACGTCAAGCTGCTCGAAGCCGGGATCAACGTCGTCACGACCAGCACCACGCGGTTGGTCAACCCGCACGCCTACGAACCCGCGGAGTGGCGCGACCAACTGGTCGCCGCGGCCAAGCGCGGCCAGGCGTCGCTGTACGCGTCGGGGATCGAACCGGGATTCGCCGCCGACTACCTGCCCTTGGTGCTGACCACCCAGTCGTCGTCGATCGAAAAGATTCACGCGTTCGAGATCGGCCTGTACGACGACTACGGGGTTGTCGACATCATGAGCAACGCGCTGGGCTTCGGTCAGCCGCTCGACTACCAGCCCTGGATCAGCTTTCCCGGCGCGATCGCCGGCGAATGGCAGGGGCAGATCCGGTTGCTCGCCGACGCGCTCGGGGTCGAAGTCCAAGAAGTCCGAGAGAGTTTCGAGCGCGCGGTCACGAACCGGACGCTCGAGGTCGCGATGGGGACCGTCGAGGCCGGGACGTGCGGTGCGCTGCGAATGCGGGCGATCGGGGTGGTCGATGGCCGCGAAGCCATCGTCATCGAGCACGTCACCCGGCTCGCGCACGACGTCGCCCCCGACTGGCCGACCGGGATCGGCGATCTGTCCTACCGCGTCATGATCACGGGCGACCCGGACATCGACTGCACCATGGCGGCGACGCTGAAAGATCCCCGCAAGGCCGGAGTCGCGGGAATGACCTCCGGAGCCGGCGCAATGGTCGCCACCGCGATGCGCGTCGTCAACGCCGTGCCGTATGTCGTTGCCGCAGAACCCGGACTGCTCAGCTCGGTGGACCTGCCGTTGACGATTCCAAAGCACGCGCTTGCCTAACCCGCTCGAGGAACTCACGCTGGAGCAACTGCGGCGGCGCACCAGCATGAAGTGGGGCGCGCACCCGGCCGATGTGTTGCCGCTCTGGGTCGCGGAGATGGACGTCAACCTGGCGCCGACGGTGGCCGACGCCCTCCGCCGCGCCATCGACATCGGTGACACCGGATATCCTTACGGCACCGCACTCGCCGAGGCGGTCAGCGAATTCGCTTCTCGGCGTTGGCAATGGCACGACCTGGAGGTCGGCCGCACCGCGATCGTTCCCGACGTGATGCTCGGGGTCGTCGAGATGCTACGTCTGGTCACCGACCGCGGTGACGCCGTCGTCGTCAACCCGCCCGTATACGCCCCGTTCTACGCGTTCGTGTCGCATGACGGGCGCCGCGTCGTCGAGGCGCCGCTTGACGTCGAGGGCCGAATTGACCTGGGCGCCTTGGAGGAAGCGTTCGTTCGCGCCGGCGCATCGGGTGGCCGGGTCGCGTACCTGTTGTGCAATCCGCACAACCCGACGGGGTCGGTGCACACCGTCGACGAACTGCGCGGGGTTGCGGAGCTGGCCCACCGGTTCGGTGTTCGGGTGGTGTCGGACGAGATTCACGCGCCGGTCATCCTGTCCGGATCGCGCTTCACCCCATACCTGACCGTCCCCGGTGCGGAGAACGCGCTCGCGGTCACGTCCGCCTCGAAGGCGTGGAGCCTTTCCGGGCTGAAGGCAGCACTGGCAATCGCGGGTCCGGAGGCGGCCGCGGACCTGCGCCGGATGCCGGAGGAGGTCAGCCACGGCCCGAGCCACCTGGGCGTCATCGCGCACGCCGAAGCGTTTCGGACCGGTGGCGACTGGCTCGACACGCTGCTCGACGGCCTGGATGCGAATCGGGCATTGCTGGGCGATCTGATCGCCGAGCACCTTCCCTGCGTGAAATATCAATGGCCACAGGGCACTTACCTGGCGTGGCTCGATTGTCGAGAGCTCGGCTTCGACGAAGAGGTCGCCGATGGGCTTGCGGTGGTGGCCGATTTGTCCGGGCCGGCTCGGTGGTTTCTCGACCATGCCCGCGTCGCGCTGAGCTCCGGCCATGTCTTCGGAACCGGCGGAGCCGGACATGTGCGGTTGAACTTCGCCACCTCGCAAGCCATTCTCGTCGAGGCCATATCGCGAATGGGCCGGGCCCTCAAAGCGGTTCGGTAGCCACGCCCAAGCCGTTGGGTGGCCGACCAATATGGTGAGTCTCATTCGCGATAGCGCCGGCGCTATCACAAGCTGATGTGATTACTGATACCGGAGATCGCCATAGCGGAAACCATTCTGAGACAAGCGATTTCCACCTCAGGCGGACATTTCCTCGACGCCGCGGTCCAGGCCGCGGAACCCGTCGGCGGGTTTCTTGATGCCCAGCAAAAACGGCAGCGAGCTCAGCTCGAATTTCGTGTTCGCCCCAAACCGGCCGAAGAAGCTGCGCTCGGGCACCACGGGTAGCGCTTCCGACGTGGCGAGGTCGATGTAGTGCGTCGACGTTTCCCCGATGCCCTCGAAGTGATGGATCAGCGGCTTGCACTGCGGGCGCATCGATTCGTCGAGGCACGCTAAAACCGGATCGGTCATCAGCACGTACTCAAGCACCGGTACCGAGTTTTTCAGCATTCGGTGCACCAGGATGACGTCGACCCCGGCGAGTTCGACGTGGCGTTTGACCTTTTGCTCCGCCACCTCGCCCTGGTGGACGACGAACTTGAGCGACAGCTTGTCCAGTTGCTCGCAGCTCGCGCATTCGCAGGAGATGTCCCTCTTGAACCGCTCGCGCTGCGCGAAGAACGCGTGGCGCATCCGTGACAGCCGGTCGCACACCAGCACTTTGGCGTTGCCGTCGGGTTGCCAGAAGAACGCGGCGTCGCCCTCCAGCTTCGCCAGTTTCAGGCCCTTGCCAGCGTCGATGACCGCCTCCAGCAACCCGGCCACCGTCTGCTGCGCGTGGGCCAGGTGTTTGCGGTTCCAATGCATGTAATGCGTGTACCCGCCGATGTCGGCAATGAGCAGAACCGCGTGCCGGATAGCCATGATCTCGGCAGTTTAGTGGCCGCCAGTGACAGCCTCAAAGAAATCTCCTACTAGCCAAATCCGCGCAAGGGAGAGAGGCTTGCAGGGGTGACCCGGAGGAGTCGAGTATGGATGTGCTGCGAACCCCAGACTCCCGATTCGAAAACCTGGAGGGCTATCCGTTCGTAGGGAACTACCTCGACGTGGCGGCAAGCGACACCAAGCCGCTGCGGATGCATTTCCTCGACGAGGGTCCCGATGATGGCCCACCGATCGTGCTGCTGCACGGCGAGCCCACGTGGAGCTACCTGTACCGCACGATGATTCCACCGCTGGCCGACGGGGGGAACCGCGTGCTCGCACCCGACCTGATCGGCTTCGGCCGCTCCGACAAGCCCAGCCGGATCAAGGATTACACCTACCAACGCCACGTCGAATGGGTGACGGCGTGGTTCGAGCGCCTCAACCTGAAGGATGTCACGCTGTTCGTCCAGGACTGGGGTTCCCTTATCGGTCTGCGCATCGCGGCCGAGCAGGGTGATCGGATCGCGCGGCTGGTGGTCGCGAACGGCTTCCTTCCCACCGCGGAGCGACGCACGCCTCCTGCCTTCGAGGTGTGGCGCGCCTTTGCCCGCTACTCCCCCGTGCTGCCCGCCGGTCACCTGGTCTCCCTGGGCACGGTCCGCAGGGTTCCGCCCAAGGTGCGGGCGGGCTACGACGCGCCATTTCCGGACAAGTCGTACCAAGCCGGGGCCCGCGCGTTCCCGCAGTTGGTGCCCACGTCTCCCGACGATCCCGCGGTTCCGGCCAACCGAGCCGCGTGGAAAGCCCTGGGTCAATGGGAGAAACCCTTCCTCACCATCTTCGGGTATCGCGACCGAATTCTCGGAAGAGCCGACCGCCCCCTGATCAAGCACATCCCCGGCGCGGCCGGTCAGCCGCACGCCCGCATCAACGCCGCCCACTTCATCCAGGAAGACGCCGGACCCGAACTGGCCAAACGCGTTTTGTCCTGGCAGCAGGCCCTGCGCTGACGGCGCTACCGGGTGTTGACCAGCCGCATGACACCGCGCATCACCGCTCTGCTGGCGGCATGACGCACGTGATCGAGCGCCGAGCCGGCATCGGACGGCGGCGCCGCTCCCAGGCGCGGAAATAGCGCCAGCGCGTTGGTGCGGTCGATCGCCGCGCGGGCGTCGCCGTCGAGCCCCGGGTAGGTCTCCAGGCCCGCGGCGAACAGCTTGCCGGCCGCGACGGGCGCGAAGGGCCAGTCGGAGCCGAAGGTGACGTGCCCGGGCTTGGCGAAGGCCAGCAGGCTCGGTAGCGCCGCGGCGGTCGAGGACAGCGCGGTGTCGAAGTAGAAGTCCGCGAAGTCGTCCAGGCTGTCCGTCAGGCTGCGTCCGGTGTCGCTCATGATGCCGACCGCCATTCGGTGCGAGGCGTACGGCACGAATCCGCCGGCGTGGCTGAGGATGAACCGGATGTTCGGGTACTTGCGCCGAATCTCGTTGCGGACAAGCAGATACGCCGCCCGCGTGGTGTCCAGCAGGAAGTCGGCCGCAAACGGTAGGACACCGTCCACGGCGGGGCCGGGCAGTTCGGCGGGGTGGATGAACACCACCGCCGAACGCGCATCGAGCGCGGCGAACAGATCGTCTTGCCCGTCCTGGCCCAGGTAGGTGCCCGCCGCGTTCGCCAGCAGGATGACGCCATCGGCGTGCAGTTCGTCCAGAGATCTCGCCACTTCGTCGGCGGATTCCTTGACATGTGGCATCGGAATGGTCGCGAAGAAACCGAACCGGTCGGGTTGAGCGGCGACGACCGCGGCCAGGTGTTCGTTCAGGTCCCGAGCCAGCGCGGCGGCGTCGGCCGGATTCGGCAGGAACGTGGTGCCGGGCGCCGACACCGACAGAATCGCCGTTCCCACACCGAGTTCGGACATGGTCTGCAGTGAGCCGTCCGGGCTCCAATCGGGCACCGCGCGACCGCCGGCCTCGTCGATTCCCGCCTTGCGCAGCAGGTTTCGGTAGTCGGCGGGGACGGCGTGGTGATGGGTGTCGATTCGTAGCATCGTTGCTCCTCTGGGTGTGGTGCTCAATTATCCAGAATCCCGGCACGCGGGTAACTAAGTTTTCGACCGGTGCGTCCACGGCTGCCAGCGCCCCGCTGGCAGACTGTCCAGCCGCGCCGCGTCGTCGCGCAGGCCCGGGTCCGGTTCGCACACCGTGCATAACGCCGGATCTTCCTGCGCCGCCCGGGGTCTCGATTCTGTACTCCACCGTTGCTTTCCCGTCGCTCGCAAGGTCGATCCGCTCGCTGAACCTCCCGTCGGTCACCGCGAAAACCAGCCGCTCCATGTCGTCGGCCACTTTCTCCCATGTCTCGTCGCAGGCGTCGCACCCGCAAGCCGGGAAGGCCGCACTGTAGCGGACACCGGCCCATAGCATGACGCCCGGAAAGTCGGTGAAGCGGAACACGAGCGGCGCGGCGTCGGCGCGGTCCGGCGTGACGGCGACGAGCTTTGTGGTGGCTGGAGTCGTGAACGACGTTGCGAGCGGGGCTATATCGGCCCGGTACGCGGCTTGCAGGTGTGCGATGAGCGCATCGGCGACGGTCTGCAACGGCGCGAAGCGCTCCGGATAGCTTACGCGCGAGTAGGAGTCGTCCGGCGGTGATCCCGTCCAGCGAGTGCCGTAGCGAATCACGGCGCCGGACTCGTCGCGGAACTCACGTGCTTTCGCGCCGGGGCGGGCGTACTCGGGCACCGTCAGCCAGTGACGGCGAGTACGGCCTGGGCAAGCTCGGGGCGGCAGACCACCAGGTCCGGCAGCTTGGGGTCCGGTTGGTTGTAGGCCAACGGCGACCCGTCGATGCGGGAGGTGTGCAAACCGGCGGCCCGCGCCACGGCCACCGGGGCGGCCGAGTCCCACTCGAACTGGCCGCCGGCGTGGACGTACACATCGGACAAACCCTGGACGATCGAGGCCACCTTGGCTCCGGCAGAACCCATTTCGACCAACGTGCCGTCCAACGCGTCACGGACGGCCAGCGCGATGGCGGGCGGCCGGGTGCGGGAGACCACGATGCGCGGCTTGCCCGCCGCGGCGGGAGGCGCATCGACCCGAGGTGTCGCCAACGTGATCCCCTGCGCCGGCAGCGCGACCGCACCGGCAACGAGCTCGCCGGCCTGCCAGAGGGCGACGTGCACCGCCCAGTCGCTACGCCCGAGCTCGGAGAATTCCCGGGTCCCGTCGAGCGGATCGACGATCCATACCCGCTCCGAGCGCAATCGCACCGGGTCGTCGGCGCCCTCCTCGGACAGCACCGCATCGTCGGGCCGGTCGTTGGTGAGCGCTTCCATCAGAAAGTCGTGGGATCGCTTGTCCCCCGCCGCTTTCCGGTCGCTCGCGTCGGCGTCGGCGAATTCCTCCCGAACTCCGAGCAACAGCCGGCCCGCCTCGGTGGCCAACCGAGCGGCCAGTTCGTGGTCATTCATCGGTGACGTCACATCACCATCCTCAATAAGTTGGTTGCGTTGACCAAATTTACCGTGTGACATTTCTTGGCTAAGTGCCACCCCCTCCGTTGCGTTTCTGCATAACCTGGTGAGCGTGAGCGGCAACGTCTCTTCATCGAGCCGGTTGCGGTTTCCGGGAGGAAGATTGGGCGTGGTCGGCGTCGTGCTGGCTGCCCTGCTGATCGGTGCGCTCGGTTTCGTCGGGGTGAGGCTGACCCGGGGCCACGAAGGCGCTCCGGCGCAGACCACTGCCCAATCGTCGCCGCCGACCAGCTTCGCCGTCCCGGGCTGCTACAACCCGTCCGTCCCGCCGGTCGAGCGTCCCAAGAAGCTCAACGTTTTGGGCTGCGCCAGCGTAGCCGTTGCGGTGCAAGACATGTCGTGGAGCTCATGGGGACCGCAGGGCGCCGACGGAACCGGCACCGCCGTCTTCAAGATTTGCGATCCGAATTGCGCGACCGGCTATCAACTCAGGGACCCGGTCGTCGTGCATGCCTGGAACGCGCAGCCGCCGCGGCCTGACGCCATCTGCCAGGTCGGCCTGAAGATCTTTGCCGACATGATCCTGGCCTTCCCCAAAGACGTTCCGCCACCCACCGCACAGACGATGGACACCCAGTACAACGGAATGCCGGCGGTGCACTTCGTCAACTACTCGGCCGCCAACGCCCGCGACACCCAGTTTCTGGGCTACACGTTCTGCAATTAAGCGTTGCTCAGACCTCGATGACGACGGCGCCGCCCTGGCCGCCGCCCGCACACATCGCCGCGACACCGATGCCGCCGCCGCGGCGGGCCAGCTCATAGGTCAGCGTGGTGATCATGCGCGCACCCGAGGCCGCGATCGGGTGGCCGAGGCTGCAGCCACTACCGAAGAAATTCACCTTCTCCTCGTCGATTCCGTACTCCCGGCACGCCGCGATCGGCACGGAGGCGAACGCCTCGTTGATCTCCCACAGCGCCACGTCTTCGACCGAGAGCCCGGCCCGCTGCAGCACCTTGCCGATCACCCTGACGGCACCGAGACCGGTGTCCCTCGGCGCCACGCCCACGGCGGCCCACGCCTTGACCGTGCCCATCACGTTCAGCTTCTCCGCGTTGGCGTATTCGCGGTCGACGAGCGCGACCGCCGCGGCGGCGTCGTTGGTGCCGCTGCTATTGCCCGCCGTGATCGAGAATCCCTCGATCTCGGGGTGCAGCACCTTGAGCGCGGCGAGTTTCTCGACGGTGGTGTCGCGGCGGGGATGCTCGTCGACCGAGAACTCGGTCACCGAACCGTCGGGCCGGGTGATCTTCAGCGGGACGATTTCGTCGAGGAACTTGCCCGCATCCATTGCCGCGATGGCGCGTTGATGCGACCGGGCCGCCCACGCGTCCATCTCCTCGCGGGTGATCCCGACCGCCTGCGCGGTGTTCCACCCCACGGTGATCGACATGTCCTTGGTGGGCGCGTCCGGCGCCTCGACGTGCGTCGGCGGCAGCCACCGCTCCTCGAACTTCAGCTCGGGGCCGGGGATCCGCTGGTTCATCAGCGGCGTCATCGACAGCGACTGCACGCCGCCGGCGATGAGCACGCGCTCCATCCCGGAGCCGATCTGCGCGGCGGCATTGCCGATGGCGGTGAGGCTCCCCGCGCAGTGCCGGTTCACCGCCTGGCCGGGGATGCCCTCCATGCCGGTCGCGGCGGCCGCATACCGCGCCAAATCACCTCCGCCGTAATGTGATTCGGCGAAGATGAGGTCGTCAATGGCCGACGGGTCGACGCCGGACCTGCGCACGACCTCCGGAAGCACCGTGGTGATCAGCGTCTCGGGCGTCGTGTTGACGAGCGTCCCCTTGAAGGAGCGGCCGATCGCCGTGCGAACGGCTCCGACGATCACGGGTGTAGCCATGTACTCAACCTCAACTGTTGGGGCGGCGGGGGAACGCCGCGAATCGTATCAAATACCGTATGGGCAATAGTAACGGGCTAAGTTCAGGCCGCGTTACACCCACGCAGTGAGCCTCGGCCAACCCGGTCACCGCCGAAGTTGTCGCTGCGAGGCGGGCAAAACCCACCCGATCCCCAGCAACGCGCGTGACAGATGAGACCGGCGTGACCCGTGAGGCGATCCCCAAGAATGACGCAAGAATCCGGCAAGCCCGGGGCGAAAGCGTCTACCTAACGGCCGCGATCAGGGCAGCACCGACGCACGATCCCAGACCCGGCCATCTTCCTAGCACGAGGAAACCGAGATGACCGAAATCGCGCACTACCAACCGCCCATTACCCGCGACGCACTCGCGGAGCTGGCCCCGTTGCTCGATGCCTTGGCCGCAGTCGCCATACGAGGCGAAGTGCCGGGCCCCGAGTTGCTGGCCCGCGTCATGCAGGCCGGCCCGACGCTGGCCGAGGTGGCGAAGCTCCCAAACGAGGGAGAGCCCTACTCACGATCCATTCTGCGGGTCGACGACGAGGTCGAGATCATGCTCGCCCGCTGGCGGCCGGGACACGGGTGCGCGCCGCATGACCACGGCGGGGCCGGCGGCTTCGTGATCCCTGTCGAGGGCACATTCGTCGAGCGGCGGTTCGCCTGGGACGGCCCGCAACTGGTCGTCGCCGAGCACGCCACTCGGCCCGAGGGCGTCCCGATTCGCATTACCTCCGACGACATACACGACATGAGGGCCGGCGAGCGTGGGCTGACCCTGCATTTCTACAGCCCGCCGGCGTCCAGCATGCGGGTGTTCGATCTGGAACGGGCCGAGGTGCTGGATCTGGTCGGCAACTACGGCGCTTGGATCCCGCAGGGCGACCACCCCCGCATGCCCTTCGCCGAAGCTGCGCCCAAAAGTCAAGGAGCTCCAGTGATTTGGGTGGCACACACCACCCATTACCGCGGCGGGTCGGCCGAGTTCGGGGTCGCAGCGGACACCATGGCCCGCGAGCTGGCCGTCGCGCATCCCGACGCCGAGGTGATCGTCTCGGGCCTGCACCACAAGGCGGACTTCGTCGCCGAGCTGACCCGGCTCGCGCGCTCCGGTCGGTCACTCAGCGAGCTGCACCTGATCAGTCATGCGGGGATGTACGGGCCGATGTTCGGCTCGACGGACTGGCCCGAGCAGTTCTCACCGCATGAATGGCGGGCCATGGCAATCCCATTCGCCGCCGACGGCCGAGCGTATTTCCACGCCTGCCGAACGGCTCGCTGGTTCGCGCCATTTTTCGCCGACGTGTTCGGAATTCCGACGTTCGGCAACTACAACTACACCACCGTGTCCACGCGCAAGGACCACTTCGCGTGGGCGGGTCGCCGCCCGACCAAGCGGCCGAATCTCTACCTGATCGCCGCGCCCGGCAAGAAATCACACGGCTGGGCCGGCAGCGTCCGCAAATATCTCGGCTGCACCGCGGAGCCGATGGTGCAAAGCCTTCCCGCCGCGACGGCACCGGAGCGCTCCTACGATCGCGTGGCCGATCTCTACGACCACGCCTACCTCGACATCACGGTCCGCGACGCCGAGTGGCGGTGGGTGTCCGACAGAGCCGCGCGTGCCCGCGCCGAGCTCGGCCGACCTTTGCGGATACTGGAAATCGGTTGCGGCAACGGTGCTTTGCTGCGCGAGCTGGACGACAACGGCGTCATCGACTTCGGCATCGGGGTGGACGCCTCCGCCGGCATGCTGACGCGGGCGCGGCGGCGCAGCCGCGACCGTTCCCGATTGCGGTTCCTCGAGGTTGACGGCCCCGAACTGGATATCCCCGACGACCACGTCGACGTGGTGATCTCGTTCCTGTCCTTCCGGTATCTGGACTGGGATCCGGTCATGGCCGAGATCCGCCGGGTGCTCGCCCCGGGCGGACGGTTGTGGGTGGTCGATATGGTCCAGCACCCGATTCGTGTGCGCGAGTTGGGCGTGCTCGCCCGGTCGGCCATCGCGCACGTGCGGACACGGCGCGCCCGGCCGCAGTACGCCAAAGCCCTGACCGCGCTGACCACACATCCCGACTGGCTGGAGATGCTGCGGCACAATCCAATCCGCGCCGAGCACGAATACCGCTGGTACTTTGGCAGCCGTTTCCCCGACACCCGATTGGAAACACTGACGGCGACCACGTCCCAACGGGTGGTGGCTTTCGATTCGGGACCGCTGACCAAGGGGCAGACCGCCCCACTCTCCTACCCCTGATGCCCATGAACGCAAACCCTTGCCTGGGCATAGTCGACTGGGGCATCGGCGGCCTCGGCCTGGTACAGGCCCTCGACCGAGCCGCACCCTCGCTGCCGGTGCTGTATTGGTCGGACGCCGCCGCTACCCCCTACGGCCGGATGCGAGTCGACGAGCTGGCCGGCCGCCTCACCACGGTGGTCGACGCCCTTGCCGAGCGCGGAGCCACCGAGGTAGTGCTGGCGTGCAACGCGGCCAGCACGGTGGTTGGGCGGCTTGGTGGTGCGGCGGTCCCGGTGGAGGGAATCATCGACCACGGGTTGGCCTCGGTCCCCGACGAGCTCACCGGACAGGTTGGCGTGATAGGCGGGCGACGTACCATCGCCGCCGGTCACTATCGGCGCGGGCTGGCCAGGCGGGGACGAGTGGTGTTGTCCCGGGTGGCACAACCGCTGTCCGCACACATCGAGGCCGGTCGCACCGGCTCCCCAGAGTTCCTCGCCGACCTGGCCAAGATTCTCGCAGCCGCTACGGCGGGTCGATGCCCTGGTGCTCGCCTGCACCCACTACCCGGCCGCGAGCAGATGGTTCGGCGCCGCACTGCCGCACGCACTGCTGATCGACCCGGCCGAGCGGATGGCCGCCGCGATTGCCGAGCGGCACCCGCACGCGCGCGGCGGCGCAAAACTCGGTAGGCGCGTGTATCTCACCACCGGCGATCCGGATGCGATGCGGCAGAACGCGGCCCGAGCCTGGGGAACAACATTGACGGCCGGGGTGGTCCGGCCCTGACGCGTTCTATAACAATGGGTCCATGACCACCACACCCCTCGTTGTGCGCGACACCAGCCAGGTAGCAGCTCACCGCATCGCGGCAATGCTGCTCGGCGTGGGCACCCTGCATTTTCTGGCGCCCAAGCCGTTCGACGACATCGTCCCCGCCGAGTTGCCCGGAGACGCGCGGCTTTACACCTACGCATCGGGGGTGGCCGAGGTATCCATCGGGGCGCTGCTGCTGCCGCGGCGCACCCGGCGCACCGCCGCGCTGGCGGCCGTCCTGCTTTTCGTCGGGGTGTTCCCGGCGAATGTCAACATGGTCCGGTTGTGGTGGGACAAGCCCTGGCCCATGCGCGTCGCCGCCCTGGCCCGGCTGCCGCTTCAGATTCCGATGATCACCACCGCGCTCAAAATCAGGCGCAATAGCTAACGAGACATCCCCGTGCGCACGACGGACATCGCGGCACTCCTCGCGATCGCCGCCGCCCTGATGATCGGCGTCGGAGACGTCCTCGAACAGCGATCCGCGCAGCAGGTCACGGACAAACCGGTCGGCACCTTAGCCCTGTTTCGCCGGCTGCTGCGCGATCGCCGATGGTGGACGGGCAGCCTCGTCGCGGCCGCCGGGTTCGGATTGCAGGCGGCTGCACTCGGCCTCGGCTCCGTGGTGCTCGTGCAGGCGCTGTCGGTTACCTCGCTATTGTTCGCGTTGGTCATCAGCGCGACGGTGAACCACCGCAGAATCACTCGCTGGCAAGGAATCTGGGCCGTGCTGCTTGTCGCTGCCATCGCGGTGATCGTTACGGTCGGCAACCCGCAGGCCGGGAACCCACGAGGGTCATTTCAGACATGGACCGTCGTGGCCGCGGTCATGGGCCCCGGCCTGATCCTGTGTGTGATTGGTGCCCGCAAGTTCCCGGGCTCGGTCGGCGCGCTGTTGCTGGGGCTGATGTCCGGTTCGCTGTGGGGCCTGTTCACCGTATTGACCAAGGGCGTGGTCGACCAGCTGGGCCACGGCATCCCGGCATTGCTGCGCATGCCCGAGGTATACGTCTGGGCGGTGCTGGGTATCGCCGCGACGGCGTGGGAGCAGTCGGCTTTTCGGGCCGGCCCCCTGACCGCGTCACTACCCGCGGTGACCGTCGCGGAGCCCATCGTCGGATCGGTGCTCGGTGTCACCGTGCTGGGTGAGACGCTGCGCACCAACCATGTCGGCCTGGTAGCGATAGGCGTGTCGGTCGCGGTGATGATCGCGGCGACGCTGGCCCTGGCTCACAGCCAGGCGGCTGGGACCCCGTCCGGATCGACGTAGGCGAATTCCCCGTAAGCCGCTGATGTTTGTTGCCGAATGGCTGCCCGCCGTTTACCTATTGGCCGTAGCTACCCGCCGCGACCGCGGCGTACGCTCTGGCGGCCGAGCCGGTGAAGCCACCATACTTGCGCCATCACCGAACCCAGGGTTTGAGCCGTACCCGCACATGGCATCCTGACGCATGGTCTCGGGCAATCTGCTCGCGGGTTCGGTCGCACAGCGTTCGAGGAGGGACAAGTGAGCACATCAGAGGAGGCGCCCGAGCCTCGCGGCGGGCTGCCGGTAATCCATCTCTCGCAGCTGCTGCGCGCGCCGGTGATTTCTCGCTCGGGCGAGGATGTCGGCCGGGTTGAGGACGTGATCGTGCGGCTGCGCAGCGCCGAGGAGTATCCGCTGGTGACCGGGATCGTGGCCGGGGTCGGCGGGCGCCAGGTCTTCATCGGTAGCAAATCCATTGACGAGTTCGAGCCGCAGCGAATTGTGTTGGCGAAGAACAAGGTTGACCTTCGTGGTTTCGATCGCCGCGAGGGTGAGGTGCTGCTGCGCGCCGATGTGCTCGGACACCGGTTGATCGATGTGGCCGCCGTCGAGCTGGTGCGCGCCTACGACGTCGAGCTGGAAGACACCGGCGCCGGGTGGGTGCTGTCGCGGCTGGACACCCGCCGCCCACCAAGATTCTTCGGGCTGATCAAGGGCTCCGGCGGGCACGCGCCCCGCGATTGGAAGGCATTCGAACCGCTGATCGGCCACGCCCGCTCCGATGCCGTGCGCCGTGCGTCGGGCCGGTTCGGAGGATTCAAGCCCGCCGAGATCGCCGATCTTCTCGAGGACGCCGACAAAGCCGAGGGCGGCGAGATCCTCGACCGAGTCCGCAGCGACCCGGAATTGGAAGCTGACGTCTTCGAGGAACTCGACCCAGACAAGGCCAGCCGGCTACTCAATGGCATGCCCGATGACGAGGTCGCCGCCCTGCTGGGCCGGATGCGCGCCGACGACGCCGCCGACGCGATCGCCGACCTGCGCCAATCGCGGCGCCGGCGCGTGCTTGATCTGATGCCCGCCCCGCAGCGCACCAAGGTGATCACCCTGATGGGCTTCAACCCGGAGAGCGCCGGCGGGCTGATGAACGTCGACTTCGTTTTCTGTGCGGCCGCCGCCACCGCGGGCGCGGCGCTGGCGCTGATCGCCGCCGCCCGCACCATACAGCCGGAGGCACTCATCAAGGTGCATGTTGTCGGCGAGGACAAGCGGCTCGACGGTGTGGTGTCAATAATCGCCCTGTTGCAGGCCGACCCTGGCGAAACCGTTGGGGCACTTATGGATTCCGATCCGGTGCGAGTCAGCGCCGACGCCGACCTGACCGATATCGCACTGTTGATGGCCGACTTCAACCTGTACTCCATCCCGGTTGTCGACGATCAGGACCGCGTGCTCGGGGTGGTCACCGTCGACGACGTGCTGGAGGCCACCATCCCCGAGGACTGGCGCCGCCGCGAACCCGCCCCCCGCCCGGTCCGCGAAATCCCCCAATCCGATGACGAGCGCAACACGCCTGTGGGGGGAGGTGAGGCACCGTGACCTCAGGCGCCGACGAGACCACCGGTCCCGAGGCGCCGGACGACGAGGCCGCGCCACGTCGCACCGCGGTGCTCGACACCGCGCACCTGGGTGACATCGAGGGCGCGTTCGGGCGCATCAGCGTCGGCGAGACGGATAATCCCAGCACCTGGAAGACCCGGTTGCTGACCCTGCTGGCCATCGTCGGACCCGGGATCATCGTGATGGTCGGCGATAACGACGCCGGCGGAATCGCCACCTACGCGCAGGCCGGCCAGAACTACGGCTACTCCCTGCTGTGGGTGCTGTTGCTGCTCATCCCGGTGCTCATCGTCAACCAGGAAATGGTGGTCCGGCTGGGCGCCGTCACCGGCGTCGGGCACGCCCGGTTGATCAACGAGCGCTTCGGCCGCGGCTGGGGCTGGTTTTCCGTAGGCGACCTGTTCCTGCTCAACTTCCTGACGATCGTCACCGAGTTCATCGGCATCACGCTGGCCGCCGACTACATCGGCGTCTCCAAATACGTTGTGGTGCCGATCTCGGCGGCCGCACTGGTCGCGATCATGGCAAGCGGCAGCTTCCGGCGTTGGGAGCGGGCCATGTTCGTCTTCATCGCCATTACGTTGCTGCAGATCCCGATGCTGCTGATGTCGCACCCACAATGGGGACATGCGGCGAAGTCGTTTGTGGTGCCGAGCATCTCGGGCGGCATGAGCTCGGATGCGGTGCTGCTGATCATCGCCATCGTCGGCACCACCGTGGCGCCCTGGCAGCTGTTTTTCCAGCAGTCCAACATCGTCGACAAACGCATCACGCCCCGGTTCATGGCCTACGAACGCGCCGACACCGTGCTGGGAGCCTTCGTCGTAATCATCGGCGCCACGGCGCTGCTGATAACCGGCGAGTGGGCGGCGCGGTCCACCAACACCGTGGGTGGTTTCACCGACGCCGGCGCCATCGCACACCTGCTCGGCCAGCACAGTGCGACGCTGGGCGCGATTTTTGCGATCGTGCTAATCGACGCCTCGATCATCGGCGCCGCCGCGGTGACCCTGGCCACCAGCTACGCCTTCGGCGACGTGTTCGGCATCAAGCACTCGCTGCACCGCGGGTTCGCCGACGCCAAACAGTTCTACGTGTCCTACACCGCAATGGTGGTGTTGGCCGCGGCCATCGTGCTGATCCCCGGCGCCCCGCTCGGGTTGATCACCACCGCCGTGCAGGCCCTGGCCGGTCTGCTCTTGCCCAGCGCCAGCGTGTTTCTGCTGCTGTTGTGCAACGATCGGGAAGTGTTGGGGCCCTGGGTCAATCGGCCCTGGCTCAACTGGGTCGCCGGGCTGATCGTCGGCACCCTGCTGCTGCTGTCGGGGATCCTGATGGCCACCACCTTGTTCCCCCACATCAACGTCGTCGCGGTCGCCGGCTGCCTGGCCCTGGCCCTGGTCCTACTCGCAGCCGCCGCGGTGCCCGTGCTGCGCTGGATGGCCCGCCGCCAACCCGCGCCACCGGCCCCCAAAGCCCCGGCACGCCCCGTCGACCGGAGCACCTGGCGGATGCCGCCCCTGACCCTGCTCGAACCGGTCACCTGGTCGCCGGGCACCCGACTCGGCATGATCGCCCTGCGCGCCTACCTGGTCGTCGGCGCGCTGCTGCTGGTGGTCAAAGCCATCCAGCTCGGCCGCTGATAGTGCGGCATTAATTGCCGATGCGCGTGAAGGTGTCGTCGAAATCCGTCTTCGTCGCGCAGGTGCCGATCCCGGACCCGGTCTGCTCGGTGTGACCGTGCCCGGTGAGCTTCGCGATGGGATCTTGTGGTGGTTGCGGCAGTGGATATTGCGCGTTCACTTGGATGTGGACCGTGCCGCCGCAGCTGGCTTGGTCGCTATCGACCTCCATGGTCCAGTTCCCGCCGCCGAATATCATCGGCATGTCAAATGATCCCGACTGGAAGTAGCTCATGCACCGTTCGCCGGTGCGTAGGCAGTCGGTGACGACGGCCGGGCCGTCCTGAATTTGTGGGAGCCCGTTTTTGAAGATTCGCGTCCAGTGGTAGCGGCCGTGTAGCGCTTCGGCCGGCGACGCCACCCGCGCCGGCAGTTTAGCCGGGTCGGGGAGGCTATTGACGTCGACGTCGCCGGTGCGGGTGAAGGTCACGGGTCGTTTTCCGGCGCAGGCATGGGCGTCGGCCCCGCGGTATTCGCCGACGAGAGTGCCGTCGGGACGTGGTTCCAGCGTGAACACCTCCCAGGCCTCGCCTGTTTGGTTGTTGCACTTACCCGGGGCGGTGGTTACCGAGACCCAGCGTCCCCCGACCTGGTCGAACACCGCGCTCGCCGCGAGGTCCATGTCGCCGCTCAGGCGTGCGGCGGTCGCCACGCACCCGGCGCTTCCGCACACCGAGCGCAACGCGTACGTGTCCGTTAACGGCTTCGCTTCCGGAACCGGGGCGCCGTTCAGTTTGGTGCCCTGGTCGAAACGGGCCGAGTACGTGCCGGTCAACGGACCCGTGTTGGGTGCCGGGGCGGTGCTGGTGTTGGTGTTGGCGTTGGGTGCTCCGGTGGCGCCCGGATGGTCCGGCTGGTTGAGCTTCACGACGGCGAAGACACCACCGGCGATCAGCAACGCGACGCCGACGAGGGCGCCGATCAGCACACGGGAGCGCCGCCGTTTCCCGGGGGGTGGTGCCGACGCCGGCAGACGGGGCACGGTTACGTCCACCGGCGGTGGAGCCGCGCGCAAGGTCGGTGGCGTGTCTGGGAACGGGATCGCTCCCGCGTACCCGAAATCCTGACCCGGGTGACCCAGTCGCTCGGCGAACTCCTGGCAGCTGCCAAACCGTCCGGCCGGTGCCTTGGCCATCGCGGCGGCAAACACCGGATCCAGCCCAGCCAAGTCCGGGCGGCGCGCACCGATCGAGGGCGGCGGGGCATTGACATGCTGGCTGATCACCACCGCCGGATTGGAATCCTCATAGGGCGGCGCGCCGGCCAACATGTGAAACGCGGTGCAGGCCAACGCATATTGATCCGCGCGCCCGTCGATCGACTCGCCCCGCAACTGCTCGGGGGCCGCGTAATTCGCCGTGCCCACCGTCATGTTGGTCGCGGTCAGCCCGGCCGCGTCATCGATGCGCCGCGCGATGCCGAAATCGGCCAGAAATACCCGCCGCTCCTGCCCATCGGGATCGGCCAACAAGATGTTGGCCGGCTTGACGTCGCGGTGTAACAACCCACGCTGATGCGCATAATCCAGCGCCGAGCCCACCGCGGCAATGATCGGCACCGCCTCACCGAGGGGCATGCCTCCCGGATAGTTTTCGCGCAGTAGCCGGCCCAGATCCGTGCCGGCCACATAATCCATCGAAATCCAAAACTGGCCGTCCTCTTCACCGCGGTCATAGATCCCCACGATGTTCGGATGCGACAAACCGGCGGCCAGCTCGGCCTCACGCATGAAACGTCCGCGGAACTCCGGATCGGCGGTCAAATCCGCCGGCAACACCTTGAGCGCATCCTGGCGCGGTAACCGCGGATGGGAGGCCAAATACACGGTGCCCATCCCGCCCACACCCAGCACCCGCACGATCGTGTATCCAGCGAACACCTGCCCAACCTCAAGCGTCATGGGCCAGATCGTAAATCCTCTCAGGTCACCCGCACCAGCAAATCGCGCGCATTCCTACCAACAGCAAAGGCACATGTCGATGACGGGCACCGAGGGTTCGGCGGTCACGAGCGGGTCATGACGTTGCGCGAGGGCCGACGGGTCCACCCAAGAACTCATCGAAAACCGCGTCGTGCTCGACGGCGAAGGCCTGTTCGAATGTCGCGCTGGGGCTGCTGATCAGATACCGCTTTGTGCACTCGAGCGCGGCCTGGGGCGCCTCGATGATGGTGCGTGCCATCGCCAAAGCATCATCGAGCACTTGCGCGGGCTCGCTGATGCTATTGACGAGGCCGATGCGCAGTGCATCGTTGGCGTCGATGCGCCGTCCGGTGAGGCACAGTTCGCGCGCAACGCCTACACCGACGATCCATTGCAGCGGCGTAAACAAGGGCGGCGCACCGAACTTGATCTCGGGATGCCCGAATAGTGCTGTGGCCGAGGCGATCCGAAAGTCACACAGCACGCAAAGGTCCAGCCCGCCGGCCAGCGCGTGGCCGTTGACCGCCGCCACTAGCGGCTTCGGGAACTGCCACACGGCGAGGTGGTAGCGATGCGAGCTGTCCTTGATGCTTGGCGCGAGATCGGCTTGCGCGAACTCGTCGAGGTCAAAGCCGGCACAAAACGTTGATCCCGGCCCCGGTGAGCACGACCGCGCGGACGGCCGGATCCGTCGCCCAGCCATCAAGCTGTTCGGTGATCTCGTTGCGAAGTTTGATCGATAACGCGTTGCGTCGCTCTGGCCGGGACAGGGTTAGCGTCGCAACGCCGTCGTCGGCTATCTGTGTGGCAATGTCGCGGCTCATCGCTCCTCCAAGCTAGATGCGTCACGCAATGGATATGTGCAAAGTTACGCCCGGGCGGTCCGGCCCTGGCTGGCAAAACTAAACTTGCACCATGCCACTCGGGAGCGACGACGCGGATCACCGCTTCGCGCTTCGGTGACTATGTCGATCAGTCCGCAGCTCGGCCGCGAGCACCGCATCGATATCCCCGAGGGTGCGATCAGCTACCGCGACCGCGGTGACGGCCCGCCGATCGTGTTCGTGCACGGCGTTGGCGTCAATGGCGATCTGTGGCGGCACGTCGTGCCGCGGCTGGCGGGCGAACATCGCTGCATCGCCCCAGACCTGCCGTGGGGCTCTCACTCGATCCCGCTGAAACCCGATGCCGATCTGTCCCTGCCGGGCATGGCACGGATCACTGCGAACTTCCTTGAGGCCTTGGACCTCGACAACGTCACGATCGTCGCCAACGACACGGGTGGAGCCGTCGCGCAGGCGCTGGTCGGGCGCCACCCCGGGCGGATCGCTCGCCTGGTGCTGACGTCGTGCGACGCCTTCGAGAAGTTCCCGCCGACGCCGCAGAAGTACTTGGAGGTGATGGCACGCTCGCGGCTGCTCACGTGGGTCGTCGCCTATACCGCGCAGTTCAAGCCCATCCAGCGACTGCCGACCGCTTACGGCTTTGTGACGTCACGGGCGATGCCTCCGGACATCATGCGCTCCTATACCGGCCCGGTGCGCCTCAACCCGGGCGTCAGGCGCGACTTCCGCCGCATGCTGCGAGCGGTCGACACCAGATACACGTTCGAGGCCGCAACCCGGCTCACCAGCTTCGACAAACCCGCGCTCGTCCTCTGGGCCGAGAACGACAAGATCTTCCCCCGCGACCACGGACGACGGCTGGCAAAACTGTTGCCGCAAGGCCGTTTTCAGCTGCTCCCCGACAGTCGCACCTTCATCCCCGAAGAACAGCCCGACCGCCTCGCCAGGGCGATCGAAGACTTCCTCGCGCGCCCAAAGGAGTGAACGCTGAGCCGCGCCCCACGCCGCCGGACGCGCAATTTCACTCCCCTATTGGGGCAGCGCCTCCCCGTGCGTCTCGGGCGCAAACGGAATGACGAAAAGCCCGATCACGAAAGCGACGGCCGTCAGCGCGACGGGCAGACCCAACGTATGGGTGTGCAGCACCGCCGCACCGAGCAAGAAGTTCACGCCCGCGCCCACAAAACGGCCGAACGACGTGCAGAAGGCAAACGCCGTCGCGCGCACGCGGGTCTCGAACTGCTCGGGCAACCAGAGGCTGAAGATCGCAAAGTTGCCGCCGAAGAAACCGAGTACGAACAGCCATGCGATGAACGGCGCGAGCCCATTTGGCAGATAGAACGCCCAACCGAAGCTGCCGGCAATCGAAACCGCCATCCCCGCAAAATAAATCGCGAGTGTCTTTCTGCGCCCGATGCGCTCCGCGAGCACCGGCACGATCAGACAACCCAAGATGGTTCCAATGGACAACAGGCCGGTGGCCCACGACGCGGTCTTGGTTGCGCCGCTCTTGTCGAAACCCGCGTGCTGCGCCAACTGCATCACGGCCGTCGGTTCGTAGACCGCTCCCGCCCACAAACCCACGATCGCGATCGTAAGCAGCGCGGCAGCCACCCACGTACGACGCCGATAGCGCGGCCCGAAAATTTCGCGCAACGGCTTCGCGCGGACCGTGGTGTCGGCCTCGAGCTTCTCCCACTTCTCGGTTTCCTGCACGCGAGTCAGGATCAGAATGGCGACGACGACGGGCACCGCGCCCGTCAAGAACATCGCGCGCCAACCGAAATGCACGCCGATCGTGTAATTCAGCGCGGCCGCCAGAAAGAAGCCGGTGTAGTAGCCGGTCTGCAAATATCCCGCCCCCATCTTGCGCCGGTCCTCCGGCCACGCCTCCGCCACGTAAGTCCCGGCGAGCGCCCATTCCCCGCCGATACCGACACCCGCGATGAAACGGAAAGTCGCCAGCTCCCAGACGTTTTGCGCCGCCGCCGAAAGCCCGGTGAAGATGGCGAAGGTGAAGATGGTGGCGGCCAGCACCTTGGTCCGCCCAAAGCGGTCGGCGATCGGCCCCCAGATGAACGACAGGCCCCAGCCCACGAGGAACAGGGCAAACAGGATCGATCCCGCGAGACCGACATTGGTCGTTGTCGCGGCAATGCCCGAGCGCGGCAGCAGCTCGGTCAGCGCGGGGCTGAGCACGAGCGCGTAGATGAACGAATCCATCCCGTCGAGCGTCCAGCCCGTCCATGCGCCCCAGAATCCCGCGATCTGTGAACGATTGAGCGGCGTGCGACGCCTTGTGGGGCTCGCCTGTTCCGTCATTGGACTCATCTTGCGGCTCCGGTTGATCCGGTTGAGCGACCGTTCCGAATTCGCCTACGCGACGAGGCCGGTCAGTGCCCCGGACGAGATGCCCGCGCGTCACGTTGGGCGGCTGATCCGCCCACGTTTCGCTGTGGGCGGCTGACCGGGGCGGTGAAGCCTGCGGTGTCGTCGAAGAACGCCCACTTCCCTTCGTCGTCGACCTCCATGCGCCAGCCCAGCTCGGAACCACTCGGAATGGACTCCATAAACCATGCGTGTGCGGCCTCCGCGTTGGCAAAATTATTTGTCGCGACAATTTTGCCCTGCGGGTCGATGACCCGAAACTCAGCCATGAGATGTGATTATCCCCTGCGGCCGGCTTTCAATCACTTGAAATCTTGGTGCTAATAACCCTTACACCGTGCGGGCCAGCCGGTCCGCAACCAACTCGGCGAACCGTGCCGGATCCTCGAGTGCGCCGCCCTCAGCGAGAAGCGCTGTGCCGTAGAGCAATTCGGCGGTCTCAGCGACCGCAGAGAGCGCAGCGTCGTCGTCCGCCCGCTTCTGCGCTTCCCGTAGGCCGGTGACCAGCGGATGCTTCGGGTTGAGTTCGAGGATCCGCTTTCCGACCGGAACGGCCTGTCCGGAGGCACGGTAGAGGCGCGCCAGCGCCGGTGTCATCCCGAAGGCGTCGGTGATCAGGCAGGCCGGCGACTCCGTTAGGCGCGTCGACAGCCGAACTTCCTTGACGTGGTCGCTCAAGGTCTCCTTCAGCCAGACCAGCAGATCGGCGAACTCCTTCTGCTGCTCCTCGCGCTCGGCGTCGCTTTTGTCCTCGTCGGCATCCAGGTCCACCTCGCCCTTCGCCACCGACCGCAGCGGTTTGCCGTCGAACTCCGTCACGTTGCCCACCCACACCTCGTCGACCGGGTCGGTGAGCACCAGGACCTCGTACCCCTTGGCCTTGAACGCCTCCAGATGCGGCGACTTCAAGATCTGCTGACGGGTCTCGCCGGTGGCATAGAAGATCTCCTCCTGGCCGTCCTTCATGCGCTCGATGTACTCGGCGAGGGTGGTGGCCTCCTCGTCGCTATGCGTCGAGGCGAACGAGGAAACGCGCAGCAGGGTGTCCTGGTTGTCGAAATCCGACATCAGGCCCTCCTTGAGGACCCTGCCGAACTGGGTCCAGAACGTGCGGTAGTCCTCCGGCCGCTCGGACTGCAGCTCCTTGATCGTGGAGAGGACCTTCTTGGTCAGCCGGCGACGGATCGCCTTGATCTGCCGGTCCTGCTGCAGAATTTCCCGGGAAACGTTGAGCGACAAGTCCTGTGCGTCGACAACGCCCTTGATGAAGCGCAGGTACGCGGGCATGAGCTCGTCGCAATCGCCCATGATGAACACGCGCTTGACGTACAGCTGGACCCCGGTTTGGGCGTCGCGGCTGAACAGGTCGAACGGCGCGCGGGACGGGATGAACAGCAGCGCCTGATACTCGAAGGTGCCCTCGGCCTTCATCGCGATGACCTCGAGCGGGTCGTCCCAGGCGTGCGCGATGTGCTTGTAGAACTCCTTGTACTCCTCGTCGGAGACCTCGTCTTTGGGCCTGGCCCACAGCGCCTTCATCGAGTTGAGGGTCTCGGTTTCGATCGTGACGGTCTCTTCGCCACCCGCCCCTTCTTCGTCCGAGGCAGCCGGTTCTCGGTGCTCCACCTCCATCCGGATCGGCCAGGCGATGAAGTCGGAGTACCTCTTGACCAGGTTCCTGATCTTCCACTCCGCCGTGTAGTCGTGCAGCTCGTCCTCTTTGTCTTCGGGCTTGAGATGCAAAGTGACCGAGGTTCCCTGCGGAGCGTCGTCGACGGTTTCGATGGTGTAGGTGCCCTCGCCGCCGGATTCCCACCGGGTGGCTTCGCTCTCGCCGGCCTTGCGGGTCAGCAGCTCAACCTTGTCGGCCACCATGAACGACGAGTAGAAACCGATACCGAACTGGCCGATCAGTTCCTCGGAGGCGGCAGCGTTCTTGGCCTCGCGTAACTGCTGTCGCAGCTCGGCGGTGCCCGACTTGGCCAGGGTGCCGATCAGGTCCACGACCTCGGCGCGCGTCATGCCGATGCCGTTGTCGCGAACCGTCAGGGTGCGCGCGTCCTTGTCGGTTTCGATCTCGATGTGGAGATCGGAGGTGTCGACGTCGAGATCCTTGTTGCGGAACGCTTCCAGCCGCAGCTTGTCCAGCGCATCGGAGCCGTTCGAGATCAACTCCCGCAGAAACGAATCCTTGTTGGAGTAGACGGAGTGAACCATCAAATCCAGCAGTTGCCGGGCTTCTGCCTGAAACTCCAACTGCTCGACACGTGCATTCATGCGATTTCCTTCGACGACATATCATGCGAACTTACCTAGATCCGAAGCGATCGTGCGCTGGGGCCCAACCGAAGGGAAATCAGGTGTCCGTTGCTCAACGCGAACGTGCCGCCCTCGTCGAGACCCTGCGCGGCGTGGGACCCGATGCGCCCACCCTGTGCGAAGGCTGGAAGACGCGGGACCTGGCCGCCCACCTCATGATCCGGGAGTACCGCCCCGACGCCGCGCCGGGCATTGCGATTCCGTTCTTCGCCTCCCACACCGCCAAGGTGCAGAACGAGGTTGCCGAGCGGACCGATTGGGACGAGTTGGTGGACAAGGTCGCGTCCGGTCCGCCGATCTATTCGCCGCTCAAACTGCTCGACCCGGTGGCCAACGCCGGCGAGATGTTCATCCACCACGAGGACGTGCGCCGCGCGCAGCCGGGCTGGCAGCCGCGCGTGCTCGAACCCGCGCTGGCCGCCATGCTGCGCCGCACGCTGCCGCTGATGGGCCGGATGACGCTCGCGAAAGTTCCCGGCCGGGTCGCGTTGCGCACCCCCGACGGCAAGACGCTGCTGACCACCGGCCGCGGCCCGGCGGTCACGGTGACCGGTGCGCCCGAGGAGCTGCTGCTGTTCTCCGTCGGGCGACAGGCGCGGGTCGAATTCGACGGCGATGCGTCGGCGGTGCAGGCGGTCCGCGACGCACCCAAGGGGTTGTAGGCAATTCGCCGGCACGTCGGCCACGCCGTGGACCCCCTAGTCGTCAACCTGGGGGCGAATTCAGGGATGCCGGGCGGAATCCGGAGTGCGCTATCGCGACGGACACACCACTGCCGATCGGGCCCTTGCGGTCAACGAGAACGGCTGAGCCGCTAGCGACTCCGTCGTGGCTGCAATGCGTAAGTGAGGCCAGGCCGATATGAGGCCCTTCGGGTAGCCGGCTCAACGTCAGGGTGTAGTCGGCATTGATGAACTGCAAAGCCTGGGTGCCCCAGTTGGCGATGGAGGCCGTGATGTCGGCGGCCATCGCCGCACGGGTGAAGGCGCTGAGCGGTTCGTCGTCGATCAGCGAGCGCGTTTCGTGCAGCCAGGTGTATTTCGGCCCGGGGGTATCGCTCCATTCGGGATCCGGGTTCTGGATCCCGGCGCCCCAGCCGTAGGTCCGCATAAAAAGCGACGGTTGGGCGCCGTCGATTGGCAGTGGAGGCATCTGCACTGCTGGTGACCAGACGTCTCCGTCGGGCTGCGGGCCGCGCCGCAGAAACAGTGCGCTTCCCCGCGCGACGGCGGTGCCGCGCTGGATGAGCACGGCCTCGACGAGCCGCAATCGCCGTCGGTCGTGTTGCACACGGGTGTGCAGCTCGATCGGTTCCAGGGCGGTTGGCGCGGGGAGGTCGACGGTCAGCCGCGCGGGTTGCAGTTGCGGGTCGTCGACCGCGCGTTCGACCGCCCAGCCCAGGAGACCGCCGACGACGTGACCGCTGATCGACGGGCCCCATCCACCGCGCGCGATTTCGGTTGGCACGTAATGATTTTCGTCGCGCAGAAAATATGGCATCGCCGTCGCTGGATCGACGTCATTCGGCACGATCTTCGGTTCGGTCAATACGTGCCTCCACGTGAGCGGACTTTCCCAGGGAATCCTCGCTGGCAGGATAGCAACAGTAGACATTACAGTTTCGTTTTCCAGTCGCATCTGCCGGGCCGATGTGAAGCCAGGACGACCGTCAGGCGATCGCGGCGCCCACCAAATGGCCGATCAGATAGGTGGTCGCCAACGCGAGGCAACCGCCGATGAGATTGCGGACCACTGCCCGGCCCGGCGGTGCTCCGCCCAGTCCCGCCGACACCGCCCCGGTGATCACCAAAGCCAGGAGTACCGCCACGACGGTGGCCGGGATTCGCCAGGCCGCCGGCGGCACCAAGATCACGATCAACGGCAACAACGCACCCAACGTGAACGACAGCGCCGAGGACAGCGCCGCCTGCCACGGGTTGCTGAGTTCGTCGGGATCGATACCTAGTTCGACCTCGGCATGGGCGGCGAAAGGATTGTTGTCGGTGAGTTCCTCGGCCACGGTGCGCGCGGTCGCCGGCGTCAGACCCTTCCCTTCCAATAGCCCGGCGAGCTCATCCAATTCGGCGGCCGGATCGTCGCGCAATTCTTGACGTTCCTTGGTCAACAAGGCCTGCTCGGTGTCACGCTGGGTGCTGACAGAGACGTACTCCCCCAACGCCATCGACACGGCTCCAGCGGCCAGTCCGGCGATTCCGGCGGTCAATATCGGACCGCGCGCCACCGTTGCCGCCGCAACGCCGACGACAATGCCCGCAGTGGAGACGATTCCGTCGTTGGCACCCAACACTCCCGCGCGCAGCCAGTTCAACTTCGACGAAACGGAACCCACATGGGGTTCGGCGGTGTGGGACGTAGTCGACACGGCCGCAACGATATACACCAAAACCGCGGCTGACCAGCAAACATAGCCTTGCCATAGCTAGATCACCCTTACCTATTGCACCGTCGCAGGTACTTGCTGTTCCCGGACCAACGTTGCTGTGGCCGCAGTCACTTACGCGCTGAAAGCCCTGGTAATTGAGCCCTTTTGGGCAAGCTGGTCCGTCCCAAAGGGCTCGCATGGGGCTCTCACAGCGGATCCATAGCTAGGCTATCTAGCGTTTTGGGTGTTGGGGGGTTCAAAGGAACTCACTTCTGGATAGGTGAAGGACCATGAAACTGAAGCAACTGATTGCTGGGGGAACTATCGCCGGTGCTCTGGGCGCTGCGGCGCTGGGTATGGGCGTCGGTGTGGCAAACGCTGCGCCGGGAGGGCCACCGCCGGCTCCGGCCGGTGGCCATGGCGCGCCGCCCGCGGACAACCACGGCGGGCCGGCGCCCGGGAACTTCCACCCACCCACCGGACCCGGTGACCCAGGCGGACCGGGTGGCCCAGGCGGACCGGGTGGCCCGGGCGGACCCGCCGACCACCCGGGCGGACCCGGTGGCCCCGGCGGACCCGCCGACCACCCGGGCGGACCCGGTGGCCCCGGCGGACCCGCCGACCACCCGGGCGGACCCGGTGGCCCCGGCGGACCCGCCGACCACCCGGGCGGACCCGGTGGCCCCGGCGGACCCGCCGACCACCCGGGCGGACCCGGTGGCCCAGGCGGACCCGCCGACCACCCGGGCGGACCCGGTGGGCCCCCGCCCGGCGCTTGGCGCGGCGATCCGCAGCGCGGCTACTTCCACGAGGCCCCGTGGGGCGACGGAGCGGCACCCTGGGGATGGGGTGCGCCACCTCGCCCGGCATGGGACAGGCCGCTTCCGCCGCCCGGCGGGCCGTGGACATATGGCCCAATCAACTACTGGGGCTACAACGAAACGCCCGTGTGGGATCCCGGATTTAACCAGTTTGGCTTCTGGTTCTTCGGGGTCTGGATCCCGCTGTAAAGGCTAACCCCACACGACGGCCGCCTTGCCGAATGGCGAGGCGGCCGTTGTTGGGTTTGACGCGGATTCTCAACCGAGTGTGCGATGAGGGCGTCGGGTGTGCGGTGAGGGCGCTCGCTGCGCCTCCGTTAGCGCCGTGCACGCACACTGGACGCCACCACTGCACACTGGACGCTTGCGACACCGTCCCCAGTACTTGTCTTAGCTTTTGACGCCGACGGTTATCAGGTCGGACACGATCCGCGTGGCCCAGGCCGGTCGTGGGATGCGGTGCTGATCGCTGATGACAAACCCGGCACCTTCGAATAAGTCCCGCATCTCGGCCGGCGACGTGTTGTGCTGAGGTTTCCACCTATTCGCCGACGGCGCCTGCAGCCGCCGTTGCCGTGTGCTCAGGGCCGAGACGGCCACCAGTCCGCCGGATGCCAGCACGCGGTGGAATTCCCGTAGCGCCGCCGGCTGGTTGAAGAAATGAAACGCCGAGGTCGTTACGACGGCGTCGAGCGCCCCGTCATCAAAGGGCAGCTGCTCGGCCGGGCCACGCAACCAGTGCACGCGGTCGGATCTGGCACGAGCCTGGTTGAGCATGCCATCGGACATGTCGATGCCGTAGATCTGGTCAGGGTGTAGCTCACGCTCAATCCGATCACTGAGAATACCTGTGCCGCAAGCGATGTCAGCAATCCTGCGTGATCCGTGGGCGCGCAGCCGCGCGATCACCTCGTCGTGCGGCGGGCGGTAGACAAACCGCTGCAAAGACCGGAGGTCGTATGCCGGGGCGAGGAAACTCCACATCCGCGTGACCGCGTCATTGAGCCCCCGGCGTTGCGGCGCCGTCATTTGCTCGGTAGCCAGGTGTAGTAAATGGTGTCGGCCAACGGCTGACTCATAGAGCTTCGTCTCCTGTGCATGGCGTGGGGCGTCCTCCCGGCGCGTTACTTAGCCAGCGTAACAACCGCTCAAGACGACGCACTTGCGAAGGTTTCGGCCCGGGATCCGACTAGAGACCGTCGTCAGGCGTCGATCACCACGCGACCACCCTTGGCCCGCGAGACGCAGACCAGCATTTCGTCATCGGCCTCCGTGGCGCGCCCCCGTCGATCGACCTCTCCGGCCAGCACTTTGACCTTGCAAGTCCCGCAGAATCCCTGCTGGCAGGAATACGCGGTCGACGGGGCATGGTCGAGCATGACGTCCAGCGCCGACCGGTTTTCCGGCACGCCGAGCACCTGCTGGGAGCGCCCGAGTTCGAGCTCGAACGGGACGCCGTCGACGACCGGCGGCGGACCAAACCGTTCGTAGTGCAGTGGGGCGTTGGCGTTTTTGTCGCGCACCGTGCGCACCGATTCCAGCATGCCGGTCGGGCCGCACACGTAAACGGCCGTCGCGGGCCCGGCGTCGGCAAGCAGTTCCGCCGCGGTTGCGAAGCGGCCGCGCTCGTCGTCGGCCCACACGGTGACCCGATCCGGGGCCACCGCCACCACTTCGTCGAGCAGCGGCATGTACTGGCGGCTCCTGCCGGCATACACTGCGCGCCAATTGATTCCGTGCTGATGAGCCACCTGAATCATGGGCAGGATTGGCGTCACCCCGATGCCGCCGATCACGAACAACACGTCATCCTCGTCCGTGACGAGATAGAACGCGTTGCGGGGACCTTCGAAGATCAGGGTGTCGCCCACATGGAAGGTGTCATGCATCTCTGTCGAGCCGCCACCGCCGTCGGCGATCCGGCGCACGGCGATACGGTAGTCGGTGCGCCGGCCGGGCGAACCGCACAGCGAGTACTGCCGACGGCGGCCCGAGGGCAGCCGAACGTCGATGTGCGCGCCGGGCGTCCAGGACGGCAGCAATCCGCCATCCGGGTCGGCCAGCGTCAAAGCGACCACGTCGGGCGCGAGGGGTTCGCGTTTGGTGACCACCGCGGTGTTGGTCCGTCGCATCGCCGACACCCGCGACGGATCCCACCGCGACGCCGACGCCAAGCCGCCGAAGAGAACACCCACGCCCCACAACGCGGTGTAAATGCGGTCGCGCTTGCGGCGACCGTACAGGTCGGTGGGTCTGGTACTCCAAATGGTCTGCGACACAGGAAATTTCCTATTTCTGTCGAATGCCGATGCCAGCCTCGCCCGCCGGAGCCCCGCCCTCGGTGACCAGGTCGACCCACTCGCCGGCGAGCCGGGCGATGACGTCGGGATGCGAGGTCACCACCCAGTGCCCGCCCTCGATCGGGACGATCCTGCTGCCGGCCGGTATCGAGCCGGTGAACCGCTGCAGGGCAGGCGTCACGAAATAGTCCTTGCGCGCCACCAGCACCTGCACCGGGACGGTGGTCTGCGGCAGCTGCTTTCCAGGGGCGAGAAACGGCCCGGGCATGTTGGCGCGGTACAGGTTGAGCCCATTGAGGTAGTCGTCGATCGACCGGGTCGTCGCCGCGCGCAGCCGGCTGTCGGCGCCTGATCGGCCGATACGTTCAACCGCCTCAAAGACTTTCACGGTCGCCCGGGACCGGATCGCCAGCTCGGGCGCACCCGGGCACAGGAAAAACCAGATGTACGTGGACCCCAGGACCTGTCTGACGACGTCGACGACCCCGCGGGGTGTGCGTGGCGACCGCAGGAACCTGCCCGCATAGTTCAGGTGCGGCCCGGAGATCGACGTGAACGAGGCGACTTTGCCCATCACCGCGTCGTCGGTGACCGCCGCCCATGCCTGGATCGAACCCCAGTCGTGGGCCAAGAGGTGGGCCTCGTCCACCCCCAGGCTGTCGATCACCGCGCCGACGTCGGAAACCAGTTGGCGCAGAAGGTATCCCGACCGGCGGGCCGGGCGCGCCGATTGACCAGCCCCGCGCACGTCGTAGGCCACAAAGTTGTAGCGGTCAGCGAGGTTGGCCGCGACGCCGTCCCACACGTGGTGGTTATCCGGGTAGCCGTGGACGGCCAGTATGGTCGGCCGCCGCTTGTCGATCTCGGCGTAGGCGTGGACCGCCAGCGGTACGCCGTCCGACGCGATCACGGTGGTTGGAGCCGGCTGAGTCGGCTGAGTCATTCTTAAGTCCTGTCTTCGCAGCTCAGTGAGAGGCGCGGGCGGCAGGCGATCTGGCCAAGTAGTCGACCGCGCGTCCAACCCCGCCCAACTGGGACGGATGGAAACTCGGCTTGTAGTAGGCGCCGATGACCCCCAGGAACTCGAACGGCCCGGGCACCAAACCGCGGCGCGCCGCGCGGAAATAGTCTCGCCAGCGCGGCTTGGTCCCCGGCGGGAGGTTCGGGTCTATCGAGTACATGAACCGCACGCCACGCACGAACAACCACAGCAACGCCGGCGTCACCAGCAGCTGGGTGCGCACCTGCCGCCAGTACCCGGCACGCAGGTGCTTCATGGTGTCGAAGGCGACCGCTTTGTGTTCGACTTCTTCCGCGCCGTGCCAGCGAATCAAGTCCAGCATCACCGGGTCGGCGCCGACGGCGTCGAGCTGCGGGGTGTCGAGAATCCACTCACCCAGGATGGCTGTGTAGTGCTCGAGGGCCGCCACCATGGACACCCGCTCGAGCAGCCAGCTCTGCCGTCGCCGCGCACTCCACCGGGGCCGGTCGCCGATCAGCTTCTGAAACAGCCAGGCCATCTGGTTGGTAAACGGTGTGACGTCTATGCCCTTGGCCTCGAAGTGCCGGAGCACACCCGAGTGCGCTTGGGAATGCATGGCCTCCTGGCTGATGAAGCCCTGCACGTCCAGCCGCAACTGATCGTCCTTGATCAGCGGCAAGGTGTTTTTGAACGCCTCAACGATGAACTCCTCGCCGGCCGGCAGCAGCAAGTGCAGGACGTTGCAGAAGTGGGTGGTGAAGGGCTCGTTGGGCACGTAGTAGAACGGCAGCTTCGCCCAGTCGAACTCGACGTCGCGCGCCTGAAGGACGATCCGCTCGTGATCGAGCGAGGCGTCGTGCGGACCCGCCGCCTGGTCGTCGACTGTGAACATCGTGGACCCCCTGGTGTCGCTAGGCACTGCGCTGCGCCTCGTCTTCAGCCTCGGTGATCAGACGCTCGCTCCGCAAGAACCGGACCAGATTCTCGACCGTCTCAGTCAGAGCGGGCTCTCGCATGCGGACCGTGGCCAGCGCGCGCGCGTGCCGGTACTGGGTGTTGCCATATCGCTTGTCCCTCATCGCCGCGATCTTGTCCGCCGAGCGGGTGAGGAAATCGACCAGCGGATAAATCGGATCGCGCGGCGTGCACCGGCGGTTCATCTCCTCGGCGAAGGACGGGATGTCGTGGTAGTCGAACCGGTAGCCGTACCGTTCGGACAAGACCCGGGTGATGTCCGTCAGGTTGTAGTAATCATCCGCGGTCATATTGAAGACATGACCGCAGACGGTGCCCGCCTCGGCCGGCAGATCCATCAGCCCGACGATGTGATCCGCGATCAGGTCCGCCGGCAGCAAGCTCAGCTGGTTGAGCGCGTCGGCGGCGATGCCGTGCTCGATCATGAACGCCATGGTGCGCACCAAGATGTCGTCCTGGCTGCCGAAACCCGCACTGGTGGGTGAGATGAGCGAGGGCCGGTAGATGCGCACGTCGAGTCCTTGCCGCTGCGCGGCCAGCGCCAGTTGCTCGGCGACCCACTTGGTCTGCGAGTAGCCGAAGTCCAGCGCGTTCATCTCGGCGTTCACGTCGGACTCCCCGACGACCGGCTTGACGCTCCACCCGTAGATGAAGGTGCTGGAAACGAGGTGGAAGGTCTTTCGGTGCGCGGTCATGGCCAGGCGCAGAAGCTCGTGCGTGCCGATCACGTTGGCGGGCCGCAGGGCGTCGTAGGTCCGGATGTAGTTGACCAGGGCGCCGTTGTGGACGATGGCATCGACGTTCTCGGCCAGTCGCTGGAACTCCGCCTCACCGATTCCGAGGTGAGGCGCGGCGAGGTCGCCGCAGATCACGCGCACCCGCGCCCGGACCTCGGCCTCGAGAGCCGGGGACCATAGCTGGGCCCGGCGCAGCGAGGCGACGATCCGGTCCAGGCCGTGTTCCGCATCCGTCGCGCGGATCAGCGCGTGAAGGGTGTAGGAAGTGTGCCCGAGCAGGCTGCTCACCAGGAACGGCCCCAGGAACCCGGTCACGCCGGTCACCAGGATGTCGCTCACAGCACCCGCTCGCGCCGGCGGCAGCGCCGGCAGGGGCAGCTGTGCGTCGGCGCGCATCTGCGTGATCTCGTACGCCTCGTACTCGGCGGAAATCTGATCCAGCGCCTGCCGCAGGGCATCGAGCGGTTGGCCGGACCCCTCGCCGAACTGCCGCATGAGCCCGAAGAACTCGGCGACCGTCAGGCGCTGGAGCAGGCGGGTGTTGACCTCGTCGGCCAACTCGCCCGCGCCATGCTCTTCCAGCAGGGCCTGCAGGTCCGCGCGCAGCTCGGCGAGGGCCAGCGAGTCGATGCCGAGATCCGCGAAGGAGCAGTCCTCCTCCCCGGTGAGGTCGTAGCTCTCGACGAGATTGCGGAAGCGTTCTTGGGGGCCCGCGCTGGCGTCCGGCCCGTCGTGGGTCTGATGGGCCGTCTGGTTTTCCCAGGTCGCCAGCACGGGCAGCTCGCCGTCCAGCCACAGCTGGCGGGTCTCGCCGCGCCTCTTCTTCCCCGAAGTGGTCTTGGGGATGGTGCGCGGCGGCACGAACACGATCGCGTGCGGATCGATGTGACCATGCCTGCGGATCGCTCGGGCCAGGGCCTTGCCGTCCGGAAGCGCCTGCTCGTCCCGTACCTCGGCGACCACAACCAGCGCTTCCTGCTCGTCGAGATCGACCGACAAGGCGGCGACACATCCCTGACGGACGTCGGATGTCGACCGCTCCACGATGGCCTCGATGTCTGCGGGGTAGCAGTTGACGCCGCGAACGATGATCAGGTCCTTGCTCCGGCCGCAGACGAACAGTTCGCCTTCATGCAGGAAGCCGAGATCGCCGGTCTTTAGATAGGTGTGTTCTTCGTCGCCTACGATGCGGCCGGCGAAGGTCTCGGTGAGCTCGGGGCGATTCCAGTAACCGCCTCCTTTGGACGGTCCGTCCACCCAAACCTCGCCGACCCGGCCATCGCCCAGAGCCTGCCGCGATTCGGGATCGACGATGCGGACCACGTTCGCCGCAAGGGGCTTGCCGCAGCTCACCACTGGGGCCTGGTTGCTGTTCTCGGGCAGGGCCTTTTCGACCCGGGCGAGATTCTGCTCCAGCGCTCGTTTGTTCAGTGTCAGGATCTGGCGCCCCTGCAGGGACACGATGAGAGTGTTTTCGGCCATGCCGTAAGCGCCGGTGAGCGCGTTGGGCTGTAGGCCGTAGGCGGCGAAGCGCTGCCGGAAGCGGGTGAAGGTCTTGGCCCGCAACGGTTCTGCCCCGACGACAATGCTCTCCAGGCTGCTCAGGTCGATCCCGGCCAGCTCGGACGTGGGGACCTTGTCCTCGCGTAGGCAGTACTCGAGGGCGAAGTTCGGCGCCGGCGTGTGGGTGGCGCGCACGTCGCTGATGAGCCGGAGCCAGGCCGATGGCCGCCTGAGGAAGTCGAGCGGTGACATCGCGTGCGTGGTCCCGCCCTTCAGCAATATGAAGAAGTAAGCCGAGATCAAGCCCATGTCGTGGTGCTGCGGGAGCCAGCTGACCAGCACCTCGTTGCCCTTGGTGAAGGCCGCGCAGTTAGCAATGACGTTGGCGTGGCTGACGATCACGCCCTTCGGGTCGCTGGTGGAGCCGGAGGTGTACTGCAGGAAGAGCACCGGGCCGGGATTGTCCGCCACATGGGTGCCGCCGAACTCCTGCGTGACATCCGTCGCGTACCAGGGCAGCTCCGGGGGCCGCACGGCGTCTGGCCACGGCGACGCGCCTTGTCGGTGGCCGAGCAGCAGGCGGTAGTCGCACTCGAACTGCTTCGTCGACAGCACGGCCTTGGCCGCGCAGTCCCGCGCGATGAAGCTGAGCTTGGCCAGCCCCGCTTCGAACTCCATGGGCATGGGGGGGCTGACGGGTACGGGGATCACCCCGATGCGCGCGCAGGCGAAGAACGCCGCGACCATTTCCAAGCCCGGCGGGTAGACCAATAGCACCCGCTCTCCCCGCCTGAGGCCGGCCTCTGTCGACAGGTACGCGGCCAGCTCACGGGTCCGCTCGGCGAAGCTCTGGTAGGTGTAGTGCTCGAGCTCGCGGCCCTCGGCATCGACGAACCGGTAGAGGGTCTGGTGCGGCCCCCGCGCCTCCCACATTTGCAGGTAGTCGATAAGCGTCTCCATGTTAGGACTCGCCCCCCTTCGAGGTTCGGTGCTCGGCCTTAGACCGAGATCAGCAGAACAACATCCCTACCGATCACAAGTGGTACCGATAGTAGCGGCCCCGATCGAGCTCAAGCAAAGCATCGGGAAGCATTCTTTGGTCCTCCACATTAATCTCTCAGCCCAGGTACAGCTACTAATCGAGGCTTCAGACAGCTGGGTCGGATGGTGTCGTTGTTTCTGGGGACCAGGCTCACGACTGGGAGCTCCGCGTAGATACTACGATCAGTATTTGCGTACCCCAGTACTTCGAGATATACCCAGGTAGACGGGACATACTGGGATACTGACGTACGTATCTCCGTGTTCCCGTACGCAATGATCATGTCGGCGCACACCTGGCACGTAATACCGAGACCTGCCTTTGTTACTTCCGGCCATAGGCGCTATCCGCAAACAAGATATCAGTGGGATTCGCGCCATATGGCCCCCAAGACCCCGGCGCTTTAGCAACCGGGTCCCGATGCCAACGGCGAAAAGGGTCGCGCCTTTCGTGACCCGGGGGCAGGCAGTGGGGCATCCCGGTCGTCGGCCTGTGCCGATGCCACGGGACCCCGCGCCGCCCGCGCCCGTACCGTCCGACACCCACAGCTACTCATCGCCGTCGGACGAGCTAATGGGCACAGGTTCCACTGGTATGCAGGTGGCCGGGCAATGCCGATTCCCCGCGCACCAACGCCCCCAGGGCATCAAGGCAGGCCCCGGACTACGGATATACTGATACTGACATACTGAAATGCGCTGCCGAGAGAAGGTCACCACAGAATGGCCACCACCGACCACGGCACGGCCGATGCCGAAAGATCTCGCCCATCCGCCCCAGCCGGAACACCGCTGACGCCGGCGGTCGCGGCGGCGCCGACCGAACCCGTCGTCCTCGGACGAACACGCACCACCTTGCGAACACGACGAACGGTCGACCTCACACCTGCCCAGCACCGAGCCCTCGACATCTGGCAGCGAGACGCCGCCGACCGTCTCGGGATCGCGCGCGTCACGGGACAAGAGGTCCTCGCCACGCTCGTCGACCAACTACTGAGCGACCCCAACCTCGCGGCACAGATCACCCGGACCATCCGTGCCCGGCGGTGACTTCAGGTAGCAGTCGCGGCGCGCGGCAGCGCGATCGTCGACGATCCCACCTGGGCGACGCGGATGCGCGGCCCCGCGCGGGCCACCAGCCTGACGATGCCATCGAAACGCTCGCCGTCGATGATCGGTGACAGCGGCTCGTCCTCGGCCTCGATGATCATCTCTTGACCATTGACGTCGCGTATCTCATCGCCGCGCAGCCTGCCGCTTCTGAGCGCCGCGGGAAAACGTACGACGATTAGCGAGGGCCGCAGGTTCCCGGCCTGGAAATGCAGCGCGCCCGGTTTCTCCGCTTTGGGGAAGAGCCGAAACCCGGCGCCGATGTGGAGGTCGATCGCGCCGGCGTGGAGCAACCTGTGTGTCCGCGTCGGCACCTCCTCGCCGTCGATTACGACGCGCGCCTGCGTCGGAGTAAACAGACTGGTTGCATAGTTGGGCTTGCTCGAGCGGACAACCTTGTTGCTGACGTAGTCGCCGAACGACCGGGCAATCACTCGAACGACGTCCGCGCGGCCATGAGTGTGGTTGCCGTAATACTTTTCGTAGAAGCGGTTGCCGACACCACCGGCCGCCAGCCCAAAGCAGAGCCGATGGAACTTCGCGCCGTCCGCGGTCTCACCGTCGAGTGTCAAAGTGTCGAGACGCACCTCGGGCGGGGGCCGATCCGTCTCGGCAGCGGCCGCCAGCGCACGCACAATCGCTTCGGGTCGGCCGCGGACTCGCGCCTTGCGCGCGACGGCGTTGACACTGCCACCGTTGGAGGGTACGAACGCCGGCCAGTCTTCGGGATCGGCGGTGCATTGCTCGACTTCGTTGATCAACCAGTTCAGCGAACCGTCGCCGCCGTCGCTCACCACGTGGGTGGTTCGCGGATGGAGCTGCTTAACGGCCTTGCGGAGGTCCTCGACGGAGGCGGTTTCGTGCACCTCGCCCCACTGGCCGACGATGCGACGCAGCTCGGCGCTGCGCTTACCCGGCGCAGCACGATTCCTGCGGGCGAGCGGATTGACGATGACGCCCAAGTACATTCCGCCGACCATCCCAGCACGATACCCGCGACGTCGGTCGCCTATAGAAGTCACGATTACTGTGGTCCCAATGCCCGGTTGGACCGCAGCAGACCTGCCCCCGTTCGCGGGGCGCACCGCGATCGTCACCGGCGCCAACAGCGGTCTGGGCGAGGTGACCGCCCGCGAGTTGGCGCGGGTCGGTGCGCACGTCATCCTCGCCGTGCGCGACACCGAAAAGGGTGAGGCCGCCGCCGAGCGCATGACCGGCAACGTGGAGGTGCGTTCACTCGACTTGCAGGATTTGTCTTCGGTGCGGCGCTTCGCCGACGACATAGCTGAAGCCGACGTCTTGATCAACAATGCCGGCATCATGGCCGCCGACCACGCGCTGACCGCCGACGGCTTCGAGCGCCATATCGGCACCAATCATCTCGGCCATTTCGCATTGACCAACCTGCTGCTGCCCAAACTCACCGACCGCGTTGTGACGGTGTCCTCGTTGCTGCACAACATCGGCTACATCAGCCTCAAAGACCTGAACTGGCAGTCCCGGCCGTATTCGAGGTGGCTGGCCTACGGCCAGTCGAAGCTCGCCAACCTGCTGTTCACCAGCGAGCTGCAGCGGCGCCTGGATACCGTCGGTGCCCCGCTGCGCGCGCTGGCCGCCCACCCCGGCTGGTCGCACACGAACCTGCAAGGCAACTCCGGTCGCAAATTGACCGACGCGGCGGTGTTGGCCGCCGACGGTCTGGTGTCCACCGATGCCGACTTCGGCGCCCGGCAAACGTTGTACGCGGCTTCGCAGGACTTACCGGGCAACACGTTCGTCGGCCCACGACTCGGCCTCTATGGGCGCACCCAGCCGACCTGGCGTAGCTGGCTGGCCAAGCGCGCAAACACCGCCACTGCACTCTGGGAGCTGTCCGAACAGCTCACGGATACCAAATTTCCGCTCTGAGGCAATGCCGAGCAAGTCCCAGGGGTCGCGGCTAAATTAGTGGAGTAGTCAGTGACGCGGTCTCGGCGCGGGTTTCCCTCGAGGCGAGACAGCTAAAAGCGCAACAAGGCGACCGCAGAAGCAACCGCGAATTGTGGGCGAGGAGGTCACCCCCATGTCGGCAGCTGATCTCGCGCCGTTTTACGCCCTGTTAGCCGCGCTGGCGTCGGCGGTCGGGAATGTGATCCGTCAGCGGTCCGCGCAGGAGGTCACCGACAAATCGGTTGGCCACCTCACGCTGTTCGGCATGTTGTTGCGCGACAAACGTTGGTGGATCGGCGGTATAGGGGACATCTCCAGTTATTGCCTACTTGCCGTGGCCCTCGACGACGCCTCGGTGTTGTTGGTGATGTCGCTGCAGGTGACGGCGCTGCTTTTCGCCTTACCGATTTATGCGCGATTTACCCGCCATCCGATAACCCGTCAGGAGTGGATGTGGGCGGTGTTGCTGGCCGTGTCATTGGCGATAGTCATCGCGGTCGGGCAGCCGATGGGCGGCCAGGAACAGGCATCGTCGCAAACCTGGCTTGTGGTGGCGCTCGTGATTGGTCCGCTGTTGGTGTTGTGTTTGCTGGGCGCCCGGATCTGGTCGGATCGTCCGGTCGCGGCGGTGCTGCTGGCGGCGGTGGCCGGTTCGTTGTTGGCGGTGTTCGCGGTCCTGATGAAGGGCATGGTCGACATACTCGAACACAGCCCCGGCCAGTTGTGGCACACGCCGGCGTTTTACGGCTTCGTGTTCTGCGGGGTGGCCGGGATGATTTATCACCAGTCGGCGTATCGTGCCGGCGCGCTGACCGCCTCCCTGCCGACGATCATCGTCGCCAAGCCCGTGGTGGGCGGGGTGCTTGGCGTCTTCGTGCTCGAAGAGACCCTGCGCACCCACGGCATGGGGTGGTTTGTGCTGGCTGCGGCGGCGGCGGTGGTATTCGTCGCGACGGTGGGCCTGGCGCGCGGTGAGGCCGCCACCATGGCGGCCGGCGAGGGGCGTGATGTGAAAGTCAGCGACAGGCCGAAGGCGCCGTCGCAAGGCTTGAGCGGCTGAGGTCCCGGGACGCGCCTGGGCCGTGCCCGTCGGCGAGATCTCGCCGACGGTTAGTTGACTCGGCGCACGTTCTGGGCGACTACTGTGGAACCGTCCCAACGCAGGTCGGCCATCATCTTCACGGTCGGACAACACATTCCGTCATTCGGACCGTTGGCCATCCACGTCACATGTGCGACACGGTCCGAGATGGACAGATCGGTCACGATTTCCCTGCCGCCGTGGGTAAGGTCGCCGAGGTCGATTCCACCCAGCCGCCTGGGCCCGGCGGTTGAGAGGTGCGGGCCCGCCGTATAGAGCTGCACAGTCTCCGGCCACCCAACCCCACCGGCATTGCAGTGGATGACCATAGCGGCGTCGCCTCCGCCCCCCGTCAGGTCGCCAAACGCCACCTTGTAGGCGGCGGTGTTGTAGTTCAACGCGATGTCGACGGCTCCGGGATGCCCCTCTTGTGGCGGCAATTGCCCGTTTCTCAGTTGGCCTGGATCGTGCTCGCACAGCGCCGGCACGGGCGCGCGCTGCAAGTACTCGAACGTGACCGAGCCCCTGCCGGGCGTGGGCATCGTGGTCGCCGGACTGGTTTTGGACATCGCTGTTGTGGGCGCTGTTGTGGGCGCTGTTGTGTGCGCACAGGCGGCCACTGCGACGGCCGACAGAACGCCAATCAGCTTGACGGCCCGGGACCGAAGCAGCCCCCGCCGGTGCGAAACCGCGGCGCACATATTGGGTCCGCCTCGGTTGAGGTGATTATTGGTCGCGTCCATCAGTGTCACCGTCGTCACCCCAGCTGGTAGGAATCGCGCGAGAGACGCATGAAGTGACCGGTGCTGCTGTCGGTGCACGTCACCCCCGACGGCTCAACGTCGCAGGTGATCGTGCCGACAGACCGGGTTTGGCCATAGTCGAGCGTCGGCGGTGGGGGATCAATTAGCACACCCCCCTGACAGCCCAGCGATGCCGGGGCGCCCTGGACGAGATCGTATTCGCGCCCCGCCACAGGACAATCCGGCAGCGGTGGCTGGGGATAGGTGTGCTTCACCTGGCATGCGACCGCGCCTTTGACGTAAGGGGCCTGATCGTTGATGTAATGCCCCGGCGTCATGACGCAGACGACGTCTCCCGACGGGGACCGGAAATTGGCGGCGTCATCTGCGTGTGCGGTGCCCGCCAGGCCGATGGTTGCTGCGACGGTCGCCGTGGCGATCAGCGCGAGCTTTGGGATTGTCATCGCCCGCTGGCGGTACGAAATTGTGGTCATGTGGGTGTCCTTTCCGGACGGACATCTGGTCAGTGATTCGGGCCTACCACCAGCGCGCCGTTGGCCATCCGGTGGACGTATTGCGGGCAGTAGGACTGCGCCGCGTCGACCGTGATGAGCACGCCGGTCTGCCGGTCGATTTGGGGGTTATGGCTGGCCAGCTGCTGGCTGATCTGGCTGGGCTCCATGCCCTGGCCGAGGGCATCGCAGACGTGGTGGGCGACGCCGATGGCCGACTGCGGGTTGCCGAAGCCGATGCCTTGCTGGTGCAGGGCGGCCAAAAACTGGTCGTCCGCCGTGCCGGCGTGGGCGGCGCCGGCGCCGAGCAAGGCGGCTAGGCCGAGCGCGGCGGCGGCGATGCCGGTGCCGACAACGGGCTTGAGGGACTGAGAGATCAACATGGCGAGGGACTCCTGTTCGGTGGATGGGCCTTACGGGAGATCAGAGTTCGCCCAGGGGGTTGCTCAGTTCTGACAAAATCCTTGTCAGATTCTTGCGGCCCTAGATCAGCTTCCACAGATTTCGAAGGTGAATTCGTGGCCGCAGATGCAAATGCGGTCACCGTCGGCCAGCATCGCGCTGGTGCGAACCCGCTGGTCCGCAACATCGACTCCATTGGCCGACTGCAGATCGGTGATGACAAAGCTGTTTCCGGTGTCGACGATCACCGCGTGGTGGCGGCTCACGGTGTCATCGTCGATGACGACGTCATTGTCGGAGAGGCGACCGATCCGGGTGGCTGCCGCTCGCAGCGGATAACGACGTCCGGTGGCGTCGCGCAGCTGTGCGACGGCCGACTCGTGGGCGCCTTCGGGGCGCCGCTGGAGGGTTACCGCAACCCGTTTGGCCGTGGCGCGGGCGGCTTGTTTGATGTCCAGCGGCTCCTGGCGAAGGATTCGCTGATGCAGGCCTCGCAGGGTGGGACCGGGGTCAATGCCGAGATCGTCGGCGAGCATGGTCTTCAGCCGCCCGTACGCGTCGAGTGCATCGTATTGGCGTTCCGCAAGGTAGTAGGCGGTTATCAGCTGTGCCCACAGCGGTTCTCGGTAGGGGTGATCGACCACCAGGGCCTCAAGCTCACTGATTATGGAATGAGTTCGCCCACAAGCTATCTCGGCTTCTGCCCGCGCGGTTAGCGCCACGAGCTTGTCCTCCGTCAGCGCCGCGGCGAAGGCGTCGACGAAGGGGAAGTCGCGCAAATCCTCGAGCACCGGGCCGCGCCATTCGGAAAGCGCGGCCGACAGGTGCGCGCTGGCCTCTTCGAATCGGCCGCCGGCCGCCGCTCCAATGCCCGCTTTTTGTTCGATCGCGAAGCGGCCGATGTCGCAAGCCTCGTCGGGCACGTTGAGCCGATACCCCGGCCGGGCGCTGACCACAGTGGTGGCGGCGTCTGCGCCGGCGTCGCTCACCAGTCGGCGGAGCCTGGATATGTGAGCATGCAGGCTCCCCCGCACCTCCGGCGGAGGCTGCTCCTGCCACACCGCATCGATCAACGAGTCGATTGGAACGATGCGATTCCGATTGATCAGCAGAATGGCCAGCACCGCCCGCTGCTTTGCCGCACCCAACGGCAGGTCGGCGCCGTTGGCGCTGGCCTGCAACGGTCCCAACATCCCAAACCGAAGTGCGCCCTGGGCCATCGCGGTAGCAATCCCTTCAGCTCGGCAATGCTTCAGGACCCATTGTGGGTCGTTAGCCCGCGTTTGCGGTAGTTAACGGATATCCGGTTTCCCGCCGCACCTCGTTGACAGCCACCGGCCGGTGCTCGATGGTCGAGACGTGACGCCGCAGCGCTACCCGATCCGGCTGATCGCCGGCATCGCGGTGCTTGCGACGGCGGTGCTGGCGGCGGGCGTGGTCGTCGGATACCGCCTGGGCACCCACAAGACGGCGCCACCCACGGCGGCGGCCACGCTGGCCGCCGACTTCGCCCAATTGGAAACGCGGCTGCACGCGGCGGTGGGCGTCGCGGTCAGCCCCGTCGGCAATGGGCAGGCACCAATCACCTTGGGAAGCTGGAAAAGTGGACCCGCCTGGTCAACGATCAAGGTTCCGTTGATCATCGCGGCGCTGCGCGAAGGAGAACCCACCCACGGTCACCGACGCGATGACGGCTGCCATCACCGAATCCGACAATGCGGCAGCGGAATCGATCTGGGCAAGTCTGGGAGATCCGGTCACCGCGGCGCACAAGGTCGAAGCCGTCCTGAAGCAAACGGGCGACCTCACGACCGTCCAGTCGCAAAAGGTGCTCCCGGAATTCACCGCGTTCGGTCAAACGGACTGGTCGCTGACCGACCAGGCGCGGTTCACCTCAGTTGCGTTCTGCGACAAGGCAAACGCGCCGGTCTTTGCGCTCATGGGACGGGTCGTGGCGGATCAGAGGTGGGGCATCGGCTCGGTAACCGACGCAGAGTTCAAAGGGGGCTGGGGCCCATCACCGCCGGGTGGCTATCTGGTACGGCAGCTGGGTGTGCTGCCCGCGCCAAACGGGAGGATCGCCGTCGCGCTGGCCGCACAGCCGGCCTCGGGGAAGTTCGATGACGGCACCGCCGCCCTCAACGAGATGGCCACCTGGCTGACCGCCCACTTAGCGGCAACTGCCCGCCGGCCACTGCGGTCCCTGACCGCGGGAGAATCGCCCACTCACCACAGGTACACGCGCGCGCTGTTGCCACCGATGCAGGTGATCCAGCCGTCTCCCGGGTACTGCTGGCAATGCATCAGGAAGTTCGAACCGTTGCACAGCGCGCCCGGCACGGACTTGCAGTCAACGGCCCCAGGCGCCGAGACCGCCCGCGGTAGCGGACTGGCGTTGCCGTATTCGGCCCAGTACGACGTCAGCACGCTGTTGGCGAAAAGACACGACGTTTCGGGCGTCCCCCGCCCGGCGTGGGTGCCGTAGCCCGTGGCGTTCGGCAAGGTGAAGCCCTGGTCGCAGGACTGATGCAGGCTGCTCAGGTCGGATCCCGTCACCAGTGGAGGCGGCCCGGAGCGCGCGGACGGGGTCTGCTGCTGCACGGTCCGCCCGTGGACGAGCAGGCCGATGACCACACCGACGCCCCCGAGAATCAGAGCCACGACCGCGATCACGGTCGGCAGCACCCACCTGCGCCTGCGTTCATTCGACTCGCGGTCACGAGGTTCCGCCACCGTGACGCGGTCCGGCTCGCCGCCGGATGGTACGGCAGCGGTCGAGCCCACATGCGTCGACGGCGGACCCATCGCAAACGGTCGAGTGCCGTCCGCATCGGCCGATGACGCGACCGGCCCCGTCACGACATCGCGGAGATTGTGTCCGCCGGTGGCCAGGGCGCGCTGTGCAGCGCGGCCGAGGGCGCCCGCCGTTCCGTACCGATCGTCGGGGTGCTTGGCCATGCCGCGGGCGACGACGTCGTCGAGCGCGGCGGGAACGCGCGGATTGGCGGCGCTCGGTCGCGGGGGCGGCAAGGCGATGTGGGCCGCCACCAACTGCTCGAGATTGTCACCGGCAAACGGCGGGTCGCCGGTCAGCGACTCGTACAACACGCACGCCAACGAGTAGACATCGACGGCGGGTGTGGTTACCTCTCCGCTAAACCGTTCGGGCGCCATGTAATTCAAGGTGCCGATCTGGGTCCCGGCCGTCGTAAGCCGGGGGTCACCCTTGGCCTCGGCGATTCCGAAGTCGACCAGATACACAAAGTCGGCAGCGGTGACGATGATGTTCTGCGGCTTGACGTCGCGATGGATCAATCCCTCGGCGTGTGCCGCATCCAGGGCGGCGGCGACCTGACCGACGATGGCCACCGCGCGCGCGGGTTCCAGCGGGCCCTCCGCGATCAGGTCGAGAAGTGTCTGTCCCTGCACCAGCCGCATGTCGATGTACAGGCTGCCGTCAATCTCACCCCAGTCGTGGATCGGAATGACGTGTGGCTCCTGCAGGACCGCCGCCGCCTGCGACTCTCGCTGGAATCGGGTCCGAAAGGTGGCGCTGTCGGAATACTCTTCGGCGAGTATCTTCAGCGCGACAGTCCGCCCTTTGCCGGTGTCATAGGCTTCGTACACCGCCCCGCCCCCGCCCCTGCCGAGCAGGCGCGTGATCTGGTACTTGCCGAACGTCGAGCCGACGCGTGAGTTCGCCGCCATCTTCCTCGATTCCCCGGGTACCGCAGCAGTATCCCGCTCACGGGCGCGCCACGCACCTATTTGCCGCCGAGGCCATCACGAGCGCGTCGCCAACTCGCCACAAGGCCCGCGCAAGAAACGCGCAAGGTGTTTGCCGCAGCGTCTACGTGACACGCCTGCACGGCGCCGAAACCCGGACATGTTTCCCAAAGGACACCGATATGATCACGACGCACACTGGCCCCCGCAACGCTCGTCGGCGCACCCCGCTCGGACGGTGGATGAAGATGACGACGCTCGCGTTGATGGCAACGGCGACGGTCGCCGCGACGATCACCGGCCCGCCAATCGCATCCGCCGAGCCCGACAATTCTCCGACAATGGCAGCCCACGGCGTCGAGGCCGCACTGGGCGCCGTCCCCTGGTCGCAGGTCGGTCCGGGCTGGATGCTCGCCATGTGGAGCCCGGTTCCGGGCTTGAGCGCCGGCGAGCAAGCGCCCCCCGGCACGCCGACTTACCAGACGGCCACCACGACGCTGTACCTGGTCGACCCGGCGGGCGGTCGCTACGCGATCACCACCTTCCCCCCGCCGGGCGACGGTTCCAACCCCGAGGTTGGTCGACTGGTCGGGCGACGGGACTCGCGCCCTGTTCACCACCGAGCGGGAACGGCCACGACGGTCCTCACCCAGGTCGACCTGCGCAGCGGCACGAAGACCACGTTCACCGTCGACGGCACCGGCGCCACACCCCGCTACACGCGCCCCGACGGCAAGGCGGTACTGCTGAACCTCGGCTCGTCGTCTGGCGGCGTCGCTCGAACGAGTCGACCTTGCCGGCAACCACCAGCTGACGTACCCGGCGGGACCCGACTATCGCGGCTATCTCTCCACGCCGGACGGCACGCGGCTGGTGCTGGGGACGGCCACCGGCCTCGCCCTGATGGGCAACGACGGGGTGCCCGGTAAGGCGCTGCCGGTCGCTGCTCAGAAAGACTGCGCACCGACGCGGTGGTGGGACAGCGGCTCGACGGTCGTGCTCGCCCGCTGCAGTGACCAGCTGTGGCTGGTCCCGATCAACGGCGGGACACCGACCGCTCTCACCGCGCCCGAACAACGGGCAGACCACGGCCCCGACTACGGCGACACCTGCCGCATGGCAGCTTCCGGCGGGCACCTACGTACAGGCCCTCGGCGCATGCGGCGTCATTTTCCTCGCCAAGCTCAACGCCGACGGCACGACATCAACGGTGTCGGTCCCGCAGGTGCATGGCGCCACCGTCGTCGTCGTCGGCGTCAACGGGGCGATCTCGACCTCCAAGCCAAGGTCAGGGTGCGGAGGCGGCCAGTCGCTCGTCGACTACAACCCGGCGGCTGGCACCTCGACCGTGCTGCTCGGGCCCCCGGTGAACGCCGGCGGCGTCATCAGTGCAAAGCCCTACCCGGACCAGAAGCAGTAAAGGAGACCAACATGACCAAAACCGCACGCCACCAACGACTTATTATGAAGCGCGCCTTGATCGGTGCCGCGACCCTGCTAGCGGTTGCCGCGTGCTCGACGAGCACACCCGGCGGCAAGCCGGCGCCCAGCTCGAGCGCCCCGGCCGCCGGCCAGGCCGGCGGCTGCGAGGTCAACCCGTCGTCCGCGCCGGTGCCAACGGCCGAAAAGTATGAACCGGTGCCGGAGGTCGGCAGGGTCTCCGTCGCGCTGAGCGGCATTACGTCGGGCGAAGTCCAGCCGGGCGACCCGCCGACCGAGGTCGACATGGCGGTGTGCAACGACTCGCCGGTCGACTACCCGCAGGTGGGCTTCGTGCTGGTGCTGCAGCGCTGCAGTTGCGCGACCTATCCGTCCGGGATGGCTCGGGCACCGTCGAGCGCTTCGACCAGGCCACCGGGGGCTGGGTCAAGGTCGATTATCCGGTCGAGGGCACGGGCATGGATTACATCGGCACATACTCGAACGTCCAGGCGCTGCCGAAGGGCAAGTCCGTGACGCTGCAGTACCGGGTTGCGCTCGATGCTTCGATGACCGCCGGTAAGGGTGGCGTGGAAGCGGTTGTGGTCACGCCTAATTCCGTTGTGCAGATAGGCAAGGCGGACCTGCCGTTCACAGTCGTGAAGGGGCCGAACGATCGATCGAGCGGACCGCCGCCACCGCCGGCGCGACAAAGTGTGCTGCCTTTTACGGGTCTCACCTACCCGAGCGACATCGCGGTGAACGTGACCGGTGACGTCTACGTGACCGACTCTGAGAACGGCCGGGTGCTGAAGTTGGCGGCCGGGCCGAATCAACAGGCCGTGCTGCCGTTCACCGGCCTCAACAAGCCCCACGGTGTCGCGGTGGACAGCGCCGGCGACGTGTACGTCGCCGATGCCGCCAACAACCGGGTGCTGAAATTGGCGGCCGGGTCGAAAGACCAGACGGCGCTGCCGTTTACCGGCCTGGACAGTCCCCAGCATGTTGCGGTGGACACCGGCGGCAATGTCTACGTCACCGACGGCACGAAGCGGGTCGTCAAGTCGCCGACTGGATCCTACGTCCCGGTCGGCAAGCTGCGGGTCGTCAAGTTGGCGGCCGGATCCAACGAGCAGACCGTGCTGCCGTTCACGGGCCTCGAGTGGCCGGGTGGTCTGGGAGTGGACGGCGCGGGCAACGTCTTCGTGTCGGACGGCCAAAACCACCGGATGCTCGAGCTGCCGGCCGGGTCCAGCGAGCAGACCGTGCGGTCGATCGGCCGGAGCGGCCCCTTTGTGGTGAACGCCGCCGGTGATTTGTATTTCACCGACGATTTGAACAGGCAGGTGTGGAAGCGGCCGGCCGGGTTGAACGACTCGATCGCGCTGCCATTCAGGGGTCTGAACGGACCCATGGCTGTGGCGGTGGATGGTGCCGGCAACGTGTACACCCTCGACAGCAGCGGCTTCGGCCAGGTCGTGAAGTTGGTGCTGGGCTGATGCGCCGCCTCATCGCAGCGCTGGTCCTGTTAGCCGTCGCGGCCATCGGCGTCAGCGGATGCAGCGCAACATTGCGCTTCCCGTGGGCAAAGGCACCGACCTATCGACAAACCGTGCTGCCGTTCACGGGTCTCGAAGACCCGGACGGTCTGGCGGTGGACTCGGCGGGCAACGTGTACGTCACCGACGAGCATCGGGTCAAAGTCGATAACACGTTCCCCCACGTGACCACCCGGGTGATCAAGCTGCCGGCAGCGTCGAACACCCAAATCGTGTTGCCGCAGTTCGTTCATGCCGACCTGTTTGCCGGGCCCGGGAGGCGCCGTGTGGCGAACGACCACTCAGACCTGAAATGGGTCAAGCTGGCGCCAGGGTACGGACACCCAGACCGCGCTGCCGGTACCCGACCTCGGCTGGGATGGCAGGGTGATCGAAATGGATGCCGCCGGCAACGCCTACGACATCAACGGCGGTGGCGTGGACCCTCGCGGTGATCTGCATGGGGCTATCCACGTGTGAAGTGGCAGGTGGGGTCGCGCGCGCCAAGAGTGTTGCCGTTCACCGGCATGATCAACGGCAGCGGATTGGCGGTGGACGCCGCCGGCAACGTGTACGTCGTCGACGGCAATCGGGTGCTGAAGTTAGCGGCGGGGGCGGACACCCCAACGGTCCTGCCGCTCAAACTCAACACCGCGATGTTCGGCCCAGGCCCCCACAGCGTCGTCACCGGTGTGGCGGTGGATTCGGCCGGCAGTGTGTATGTCGTCGATGCCGAGCAGAAGCAGGTGCTGAAGCTGCCGGCCGGGGCGGATGCGCCGATCGTGCTGCCGTTCACCGGCCTCAAGCACCCGGCAAAGGTGGCGGTGGACGCCGCGGGCAACGTCTACGTCACCGACGTCGACAGCAACCAGGTGCTGAAACTTGCGGCGGCCTACGTGATTCGGACCGCACTGATCGCGCTCGCGAGCGCAGCGGTCATCGCCGGCGTGGCGGGGTGCGGTACTCAAGCATCGCGCACCAGACCACATCGACGGCGACGTCTGAAAAGGTGACCACATCACCCGCGCCGCCTTCGGTTGCGGCACAAGGGCAGTCGGCGTGCACCGATCTCTACTAAAGATTGGCTCGGACCAGATCTGCCACGTCCATGCCGCCACCTCCACCTACCAGATCGACATGACCTTTCCCCTCACTACCCGGACACGCAGGCGGTGACCGACTTCCTGAAAAAGGACCGCGATTCCTTCGACCGGGTCACCACGATCGGGCTGTCGGAAAAGCGCGCGCGGCCGTATCTGTACGCCGTTCATGCCGAGACTTACCATTCGGGAACGCGTGAGTCGGGCACCCAAAGCCTGGTCCTCCAAATAGACAACGACACCGGT
>CAWEIY010000008.1:0-677621 GCA_963809285.1 uncultured Actinomycetota bacterium
CTGACCTATTTGTGGGTCAGGTCGCGACGCGGCACCTATGACCACTTGCACCGGGCGGTGCCGGAAAGCGTGGCGTCGTTCTGGCACCTGGTCGACCTGTTGTGGGTCGTGCTGTTCCCCTTGCTCTACCTGATGAGGGCGGTCTGATGCCGGTATTGCGTGAGCGGGTCACGTGGGTGTGGGTAACCCTGATGTTGTTGACCTGCGCGACAACGTGGGGGTTGTCGAAGGATCTGTTCAGCCCCGTGGTCGCGGTGGTGGGTAACTTCCTGATCGCCGCGGTGAAGGTCAGGTACGTGATGCTGGACTTCATGGAACTTCGGCAGGCACCTCTCCCGGTGCGCACCGCCTTCGAGGCTTGGCCGTGGGTAGTGGCGGCGTTGATCCTCGGCGTCTGGTTTGCCACTCCAGCCATCATGTGAGGGGGCCGATCAATGGAGACTCAACGAAGTTCGCGCGAACGGGCACCGGCTCGCTCTAATGGAAAGAGTGCTTCGGATAGCCCCAGCGACGTCGAGGTTCGCCGAGGGGTCGAGGAACTCGCGGCTCGTCTGGGCGATCGGCTGCCCGAGTTGGTGGCGGCGATCTCGGTGTCGCTTCGCGATGACATCCCCGAACTGCGCGATGAAGCACAGATCCCGCTGCTTGAAGCGGGCATCGAGGGCAACGTGACGACCGCTCTGTACGCGTTGGGCCATGATGCGCCGGTCGAATGCGTCCGAGCGCCGACGGCGCCGCTTGAACAAGCGCGTCGAATCGCGCAGCAGGGTCTTCCGGTCAGTGTTTTGGTCCGCATTTACAGATTGGGGCAGCGTAGTTTTACCCGTCTGGCACTGGGCGAGCTGCAGCGGATCGACGTCTCGCCGAATGCACGAGTCATGATCATTGAGAGGATCACCGAGACCCTGTTCGCGTACGTGGACTGGATGTCTCAACAGGTCGTCGAGGTCTATGAAGAGGAACGCGAGCGGTGGCTAGAAACTCAAAACAGCATGCGCGCCTTGCGTGTTCGAGAAGTACTAGCCGGACGCCAGTCGGTCGATATCGATTCGGCGATCACCGCGATTCGTTATCCGCTGAGGTGGCATCATGTCGCCCTACTCGTGTGGTATCCGGGTGCCGGTGGTCAGTGCGACGAATTGGCCCGAACGCAGCGCTTCGTACGAGAGCTGGGCGAAGCCGTGCGGACAGGCGCGGCCCCGCTGTTCATTGCCGACGACCGCTCGACTGGGTGGGCGTGGCTATCCTTCCAGGTCGCCCCCGACGGGATTGTTGCAGCGATACGGGAGTTTTCGCTACATCATCGGGATTCACCGAGTGTGGCGATCGGTTCGCCGGCCGTTGGAATCGAAGGATTTCGGCGATCGCATGCGCAAGCAGTCGCGATCCGGTCGGTTGTTCTAGCGCGCAAGCGTGCCGAGCCGACTGTCGTGGCCGACAGTGATCCTGGGCTCGCGGCCGCGGCGCTGGTGGGCAGAAGCATCGAGGACGTCCGTACCTGGGTCGTCGAGGTGCTGGGACGTCTGGCCGCTGATACCGACAGCGACGCCCGGTTGCGTGAGACGTTTCGAGTCTTCCTCAACGCCGGTGCGAGTTACACGCTTGCCGCCGAACAACTCACCCTGCACTTCAACACGGTCAAGTACCGAGTGGGGCGCGCATTGGCAAGGCGCGGCAGGCCGATCACCGACGATCGTTTCGATGTCGAACTGGCCTTGCTGCTTTGCCATTGGTACGGCGATGCAATGCTCCTGCCGCAGACGCCTTGAAGACATTTGCTCGACGAACGCCCCTCGCAACTCGTCGGAACCTCGTTCGGTTTTCTGGGCATCGTCGTTTCCAGATGCCCCCAAGAGGAGAGCAAAGTGTGCTCTTCAGGGGGAAGCTTGCGGCGGCTACGGGGGAGAGGATGGCGTAGAAGTCAACGAAACACCCTCCGCTGGACCACAACGGGGTTTCGATCCAGAGTCGCCGCAGCCCAGGGCGTTTCGCGAGAGGCCAGGCCTCGCATGTGGCTCGATCCGGCCGAGCGTGCTCGTGGGGTTCGGGAGGAGGCTCAAAAAGATGGCGCGTCACCGCCTGATGTCCCACCCTAAGCACTCCGCACCGGTGTGCAGATCGTATAGGGCCTTAGTGGTTTGGCCGCTACACCACCTGGGCCTCGCCTCGGCGTACCAGCGGGCAATCCGCGCGGCGCGAACGCGTGCGTTGAGCGTTGCGGTAGCCACTCCCGTGATACTCGTTGGTGCCGCCGGCGCCGCGGCTCCGCAAATCCAGGCGCCCACACCGGCTTTGCGCAGTACCGCCATTTCTCCGGTGGCGGCTGTTACGGCCGCCGGGAGTGTGCCGTCGGGCCCGGCTGTGGTCGCGGTCGCGCGTCCGCCGACCAGCTTTCATATCGCGGCGGCCGCCGTCTCGGCTCCGCCGCCGGCCATGGCGGTGAACTCGCCTGGTGCACTGGGTATCCCAGCGATGGCATTGTCGGCATACCGCAATGCCGAGCGGCTGATGGCCGTCTCCGATCCCGGGTGCGGGATCAGTTGGAACCTATTGGCGGGTATCGGGCGCATCGAGTCGATGCACGCCAACGGCGGCGCAACGGACACCCGCGGCACCGCGGTACGACCGATCTACGGCCCGGCCCTTGACGGCACGCTCCCCGGAAACGAGGTCATCGTGCAGAGCAGCGCGGGCGGCCAGGCCACCTATGCCCGCGCGATGGGGCCGATGCAGTTCCTGCCGGGAACTTGGGCACGATATGCCGCTGACGGCGACGGTGACGGCGTGGCCGATCCCCAGAACCTTTACGATTCCACCCTGGCGGCCGCCCGGTATCTGTGCAGTGGCGGCCTAAACCTGCGGGACCCATCACAGGCGATGTCGGCGATCCTGCGTTACAACAATTCGATGGCTTATGCGCAGAACGTGCTGGGTTGGGCCGCGGCCTACGCGACCGGCGTGGTCCCGGTCGATTTGCCGCCGATGACCGGGCCGCCGCCGCCGCTCGGCGGTGCCCATGACGAGCATCCGGAGGGACTCGGGCCCGGACTGCCGATGAACGTGATCGGCCTGCCAGCGGACGATCCGCTGGCGACACCGTTGATCGGCTTGGGCCAACGTCAGCCTGCCGGCCTGCAGCCGATGTACCCCTGGATGGCGCCCACACAGCCGACCCAACCGCCCGGTTGCACGATCATCTGCGTCGGCCCGCAAAGCACGGCCAGCCCAGCACCTCCGGCCGGCCCGCCGGCGCCCGGTCCGGCAGGCTGACCCGCCAGCACCGGCGGTCGCCTTTGAAGCTCGGCCCGTTGCTGTGGCGGCGAAAATACTTGGCTTCTGGTTCGCCATGTCGGCGACATGGACGGTAGCCGGACTTGGGTGATAAAGGACAGGTCGGCAGGTGTTGAGCGCCCCCAACGTTTGATCGCTTTGAGTTGGGTTCGGAAGGCCCTCACTGTGATTGGCGTGTCTCGATCCACGGTGCGTTCTTCGAGGCGCTCGATGAAGGCGCGTCCGGCGCGTTTGCCGATGTCGTCGAGGTTGAAGAACAGAAACCCGTTGGGGTCCCGACGGGAAAGGGTGGCGCGCAACGTGTCCTAGTAGGTGGTTCCGGCAATCTTGTCAATGCCTTCGCCCCCTGCGGGTGCGGTTCCGGTGAGGATCAGCTTGCGGATGGGTTCAGGATGTTTGATCACCAATTCCTGGGCGACCATCACGTGGACAAGCTAGCTCCACCCAGTATCGGATCAATCGCCTTCCAGGCGGCGATGTGATGATGGCGCGGCTCAGCCCAAGAACTCCGACTCCAGAACCAGGTCCTTGAGCAGTGTCTGATACTCGACGTGGGTTTCGTGCTCGATGGTCTGCCACAGCTTGCCTTGCTGTTCCTTCATGTAGGCGCGGTACTTGGGTGCGCCCGGGATGCCGACGTTGTCGGCGACCACGATCGTTCCCGGATGCAACCAGCCCCGGTCGACTAGCCGCTGCAGGTCGTCCAGGTACACGTTCTTCCAGTGGTCGAGGAACACGAAATCCAAACAGCCCTCGGTGAATCCGTAGTCTTTGGCGAGAATCTCGAGCGTCGTCCCGTCGTCGACGGTGCCGTTAATGCAGGTGACGCGATCGGCGAGGCCGGCGTGCGCCCACACGCGACGGGCTACCGAGGCATTGGCGCCAGACTTCTCGATCGAGAACACCTTGGCACCCGGTGCCGCTCGGGCGATCCGCAGCCCGCTGTATCCGCAGTAGGCACCGAGTTCCATGGCGAGCTTCGGACTCGCGCGCTTGACGGCGGCGTCGAGCAGCTGGCCCTTCTCGTCGCCGACGTTCATGAGGATCGACTTGTCGTAGGCAAAGTTGTCGATGGCGTCGATCGCGGCGTCGACATCTTCCGCCGGTGCGTTGGCAATCACGTACTCGGCCGTCGCCTCCTCGCGGCCGTCACCCATCTGACCCGTCCGTATTACGTTCAGGCCGCCGAAAGCTCCGCGCAGGAACGAGTACCTCAAGAATGGAAACTTCTGTCGCAACGTCCTGCTCAGACTCATTGCATCGAAACCTCATATCCAGATGCAGACTTCGCCATTAGATCGATCCTTTCCGTCTTGCTCAGACTCCTCGAGCCGTTCCCGCGCGGTCGGGCCTACGGAGTAGGCGAGCGATTTCATTGATGCGAGTTTTGGGTTGGTGGTATCGGCGCGACGGTGCGGTGATAGTGCGAGCGTTGTTCTCGCTTATGTGTGTCAGTTTGAACTATTTCTCGCCATATGTCAAGAAAATATCTGCCGAGAGGTATCGTGCTGTCATGGCGACAGATGCCGTGCAGACGGCCGAGACGCGCGGCCGGCCGCGTATACGAGAAGACGACGAGATCCTGCGGGCCGCGCTGCACGCCTTCGCCGAGCACGGCTACGACGGAATGTCGCTGCGCACGCTCAACGCCGAGATGGGACTCAGCCGCGGCACCATCAACCAGCGGTTCCGTTCAAAAGAGCAGCTCTGGTACGCCGCCGTCGATCATGAGTTCCGCCACCTGATCGACGATCTCAACGCCGAGCTGCAACAACGACCGGTTCCCGACGACGATCTGTCGCGGGTACGCGAGGGCATTCGCGCATTCCTGATCGCCTCGGCCCGTCGCCCGCAACTCGTCAGGTTGATGAATCAGGAAGGTCTGCATTCGACCAGCCGCCTCGACTACATCATGACGTCGTTCACTCTGCCGACGCTGACTCCGGCATGGAAGGCCCTGAACCGGCTCGCCGACGCCGGCGTGGTCCGACGCGTGCCCGCCCGAACATTGCTGTTCCTCATCGCCCACGGAGCCGCCGCGCCGTTCACCCTCGGCCCACTCTCGGATCGATTCGACCCCGTTGACGGCCCCCTGGACCTCGTCGACCACATCGAGCTGGCCACCGACATCATCATCTCCGGGCTCCGCATCCCCCAGCCCGACTGCGCCAATAGCTCCAACGGCCGCTCGGGCGCCTCCAGAGCAAAACGCCGAGCCTAGCTCGGCTATAGGTGGTAGCAGGAAACCGTAGCGCTGCAAGATTGCCGACAACGGCCTATTTGTCTCTGATTTCCACGGTGGGTCCGCATCACCTTACCGTGCTAATCTCACCCACAGCACCGTTGACTGCCACTATGGTAGAACATGATAGTCATCTAGGTAGACCTCAGTGGGCGTTCTTGGAATGGGCTACGTGAATCAGCGCGTTGAACGTCCGGCACTGGCCGCCAGAAAGAGAACGACGTGGGCGTGAAGGAACTGATGACTGATCTGGTGGGCGGAAGCGGCTCGCACACCTACGAGCGTGACGGCCTGACGTTGGGGTACACCGTGGTGGGCGACGGTCAGCCCATCCTGTTCGTCCACGGCGCGACGGCCACAGGGGAGTTCGAATGGGGTCGGCTCGCGGCCCGGCTGGCGTCCGATTATCTATGCGTCTTGCCCGATTTGCGTGGCCACGGCCGATCAGAATTCCGCGAGTCGGTGGACATGGGGCAGGCCATTTGCGTGGATCTGCGACATCTCGTCGAGCACCTGGGCCTCGACCGGCCTCACATCGTGGGGTTTTCTTACGGCGCGGAGATCTCGCTCATGCTCGAACTGTCAGCGCCCGGCACCGCACGATCTCTGGTGCTGGTAAGTCCGGGCACGGGCCGCCCCAGCGACTACCGGGCCCCGCGCCTCGAGCACCTGTATCGCACTTGGCCGTTCGCGTTGCGCCGCCTGCACGAGTCCCACCATGGACCGGAGCACTGGCGTCAGCTTGTGATTGCGCTACATGGGGACAGTGTTGGTCGACCCGAGCTTTCGGCTGAAGCACTGGGTGGTGTCGGGTGTCCGGTGTTGCTGGTGGCCGGCGCCCACGACGAATCGGCACGGCGGGCCCAAGGGCGGCGGTTCGCCGAGGTCAACGCTTTGGCGCGCTACGTGGAATTCGACGGCGCGGCACACGCCGTGCACCACAAATGCGCCGATAGGTTTGCACAAGTCATCAGTGCCTTCCTGGCTGAAGTCGACAATGAGAGAGCGGGGAGCCATGGCGCGACAGAAGACAGCTGAGCGCAAACCAGTCGAGGAGCCGGCCGAGCAATACGTGCCGAGCTGGCAGCAAGACAGTGTCGATCGATCGCTACGCAACGCGATCGAACGCGCGCGTAAGCGCAGCGATCGGTTCGTTGAGGCCGCCGTTGAACTGCTTTCCGAACGTGACGAGAGCGACTTTTCCATCCAGGACGTGGTGGACCGCTCCAGTCAGTCGCAGCGCACGTTCTATACCTTCTTCGACAGCAAAGACAGCCTGATGCTCGCGGTGTACGAAACGATTCTGCGCAAGACCGCGATGCCGATGTTGCAGGAGCGGTGCGAGGGCATCGACGATCCGGTGCTGCGGCTTCGGACGTTGCTGGACGCGTTGTCCGAGATCACCGAGATGCCGGCGCGGTTGGCCCGTGGATTGAGTGTTCTTCACCTGCGGCTCGCGGAGACCCGGCCGAACGACCTCGCCAGCGCGTTGGAGCCGTTGCACGCCTTCATCGTCGAGTTGCTGACCGCAGTAGCCAAGGCGGACCGGCTACGGGAGGACCTCGGGCTGCACACGCAAGCGGCGCTGCTTCAAGAATTGCTGCTTGCCTCGACGCACTCCCGCGTGTTGACGGGCGGCAGCCAGACCAGCGTCGACGATCTGTGGGCGTTCTGTTCGGCCGCGATATTGCGGCGCGAGGACTGACTGCCGACGCTTTGTCGCACGACCTAGTTCAGGTCACCGCACCGGCGATCTTGAGGCTGATGAGCTCGTCGTCGGATTTTCCGAGTTCGCGCAGGATTTCGTCGGTGTGTTCGGCGAACTGCGGTGCCCGGGTAAGGCTGGCCGGCGTCTCGTCGAATTGCACGGGGTTGGCGACCAGTTCGCGTCGCGCGCCGTCGATGTCGAGAACTTCAGCGATCATTCCGTTGGCGCGCAGCGCAGGGTCTTGCCCCACCTCCCAGGGATCCTGCGCGACGGCCCATTGCCCCTCCATGCCGCTGAACTGTGATGTCCACTCGGATAGCGTCCGGCCGGCAATCTCGCTCTGAAGAATCTCCGCCGCCTCGGCCGTGGTGTCCATGAGCGCCTCGACGGTCGAGAACCGCTCGTCGGTGATCAGGTCCTCGCGATCGATACGCCGGCAGAATTCGGGCCAGTAGCGCCCCGGTTGCAGCATCGCCAGCACGATCCAGCGATTGTCGGCGGTGCGATAGTTCCCGACCAGCGGATTAGTGCGTGCCGATCTGGTGCTGGGCATACGCTCCGGCGCCGCACCGGTCAGCAACGCAAAGCCGACCGACAGGGCGTTCGCCCACGCTCCCACACCGAGCAGGGAGACGTCGACCACCGAGGCTTCACCTGTCCGTTCGCGCGCCAGGAGCGCCGCGGCGACGCCTCCGGCGATGGTCATTCCGCCGAGCGAGTCACCGTATGCGCCGGCGGGCATCTTGCACAGGCCGTCGAACTCCATCGGGGTCGTTCCCAGCGCCGAGCCGCCCCGAGCCCAGAAGGCCGTGCTGTCATAGCCGCCTTTCTCGTTGTCGGGACCGCTGCTGCCGAAGCCTGAGCCGCGCACATAGATAATGTCGGGATTGATCTTGCGTACGTCGTCGACCTCGATGCCGAGCCTTCTGCGCGCCGCGGGCAGGAAGTTTGTCAGGAACACGTCGCTGGTTCGGATCAGCTCGTGCAGGACGTCCAATGCCTCTGGCCGCTCAAGCGCGAGGCCGATGCTGCGCTTCCCGCGGTTGGGGTGCTCCATCAGGGGCGCGAAGGAGCCGCTGCCGACCGGCATGTCCATCACCGCGCTGAGGCCGCGTTGGGCGTCACCCCTTTCTGCGTGCTCGACTTTGATCACGTCGGCACCCCAGTCCGCCAGGACCGCGCCGGCAGACGGGACAAAGGTGAATTGGGCGACCTCCAGAACCCGCACGCCCGCCATGGGTCGGATCATCAGCTGCTCGCCGGACGAACATGGATCACGTCTGTCATCAGTTCACGCGGGCGGCCCACGACGTCGTAGAGGACGTCGGCCACCATCGGCGGGGTCAGCAGTTTAGTTCCGCTCATCCGCGTCAGGTAGCCATCGGCTTCCCAGATCGGCCAGGCCCGCTCCAGGTCGCCCGGTCCGAAGTTCTCGTGGATTCCGGTATCGGCGACGGCGCCCAGGATTAGCAGGGTCGCCCGGATCGAGTCGCGGCGCAGTTCCTTGTTCATCGCCTTGGTGAATCCGTTGAGGCCGTGCTTGGTGGCGGCGTAGAGAGTCATCAACGGCAGGTCATCGAGCGTGATCTCCGAGGAGATGTTGATGATGTCGCCACCCCCGGCCCCACGCAGCAGCGGGATAGCCGCGCGGGTGGTGTAGATCGCAGCGACCAGGTTAGTGTTCACGGTCACGGCGATGTCCTCGTCGCTGGCTTCCTCGATCAGCCGGATCCGGCTGGCGCCGGCCGAGTTGACCAGCACGTCGACCCGACCGAACTGCGCTGCCACCTGCTCGAATGCGGCGCACACATCGGCGCTGCACGTCACGTCGGTGACGATCGGAACGGCGTTGACGCCGATGGTTTCGGCAACCTCGTCGAGCAACAGCTTGCGACGGGCCAGCAGGACCACCGTCGCGCCGTCCCGCGCAAACCGTTGAGCGGTCGCTCTGCCGACGCCCATCGAGGCGCCGGAGACCACCACGACCTTGCCCTCCAAGCTGTAAGACATCCGGGCCTCGATTCCTTTAGCCGGGTACAGCGCCGAGTGAAAGTCTGGGCTGCCGTTTGCGCGCATGCTACATTGCGTACCACGCACATGCCGTTCTACCACGACGCGCATATAATAGTAATAACCTTCGCCCGAGACCTAATGCCGGCGACCAGCTGGGAAGGGAGCGCGACTCGTGGCCACGCCCGTCACCGGTAAAGAAGCCAAGGACTGGGCCTCGCAACATTTGTGGGGGAACTGCAGTTCGCTGTACACGCCGTTCTGCGGGGCCGACGGCGATGACATCGACTACGACGCATTGCGTGCGCTGGTGCGGCACTGCCTAGTGGACCTCGACCAGGACGGGATCTGGCTCACTGGTGGGATCGGCGAGTTCTGGTCGATGACCACCGACGAGCTCAAGTCGGTCGTCGCCGTCGCCACCGCGGAGGCTCGCAAGGTCAAGCCGGGCGCGTTGGTGCAGGTGATGTCGAGCACCGACACCGCCAAGCAATGTGTCGAACTCACCCTGCACGCGCAGGCCCTCGGGGTCGACATCTGCTACATCCTGACCCCGTACTTCGAGTGCTCCGGCAAGCCCGGCGTTCTGCAGTACCTGCGGTATGTCGCCGACCGCACCGACATGCCGCTGGGATTCTTCAATTCCCACTCCACTGGACTGGTGCTGACACCGAGCGAATGCGTTGAGCTCTACCGTGAGATCCCCGCACTGTGCGGGCTGAAGAACGGCTTGCTCGATGCGCTACACAGCCTGGCCGTACACCGGCTCGCGCCGGAAATGGTGCTGTGGGAAGCCGACGACGAGGCCGGCATCCGCCTCGGCATACCGCATCCGGGCGCGCTGGGGTCCGCGCTGTACCTCTACGAAAAGCCGGGGCTCCGGTTGTTCTCGCAGTGGCGTGCCCTCCTGATTGCTCAGGACTTCGAACGCGCCGAAAAGTTCGCCGCCGAAACGGGTTTGGCGGATATGAAGGCCGCGAGCCGGCGCTATCAGGCCCATCCGGCCCGGCCCGGCACCTTCACGCACTGGGGCTCGGGGTTCAAATTCGGTGCCTCATTGCTGGGCCTTCCGGTCGGTGACTACCCGCATTCACGGCCGCCGCAGACGGCCTTTCCCGACGAGCTCAAGCGCCCGATTCAAGAGGCCTATGCCGCATCCGGATTCATCACGTCGTGAGAACGGAGCACTGCGGTGCAGGTGCGTGATTTCCGCGCCGGGTTGGTGACCTGGATCGACGAGCATGGCGAGCAACTTAACCACCAGCGCCGGCTGGTCGAGTTGTGAGCAACGACGAGCGCTCTGCAGCAATCGCCGACGCGGCCGTCCGCGTGACGCGCGACGGGCCGGTGGCATTGGTGATGCTTGCCCGGCCGGCGAAGTCCAACGCGATGGATGGTGAGGTCACCTACGCACTACTGGACGCCGTGCGGTCGCTCTGCGACAGCGGCGACGTACGGGCAATGGTGCTCACCGGCGACGGTACGGCGTTCAGCGCCGGCGGCGACATCCAGACGATCCGAGAGATGGGCGCGGACAGGGGAGTTCGCGACGCGATCCTCGAGGCGCACCAGGAGCTGTTCTGGGCGATGAACAGGCTGCCGTTCGCGAGCGTCGCGGCGGTCAACGGCGCCGCAGTTGGGGCAGGTGTCACCGTCGCACTGCTATGCGACCTGGTTGTCATGGCACAAGACGCCTTCCTGTCCGACCCGCGTGTCGCACTCGGCCTGCTCGACGGCGCAGGAGGAATTGTGTTGTGGCCGTTGCTGACCGGTCTCTCTGCGGCAAAGGAGCACCTGTTGCTCGGCGATCGGGTTCCGAGCACCGAAGCCCACCGGCTCGGCCTGGTCAACCGCGTCGTTCCCACCGAAGAAACCGTGGCGGCGGCCCTCGACCTGGCCCGCCGGCTGGCGGCCCTACCGCCGCACGCGGTGCGGGAGGCACGGCGCTTGCTGAACTCGCACATCGAGCGGGCGGCCCCGGTGCTGTCCGAGTGCGCACGGGCTGAGAGCGAATGCTTTGAGACGGACGAGCACCGTGCCGCGCTGGACCGATTGAGTGTGCGACTTGCCACGAGACCGCCAAGGGAGCCGTAGTGGTCGTACGCAACCGTGTCGCGCTGGTGACGGGGGGCACCCGCGGGATCGGGCGTGCCGTTACGGAGAGGCTGGCCGACTCCGGGGTCGATGTGGCCGCCGGATACGCCACCGATTGCTCTTCAGCAGAATGGGTCCGGGACCGGTGCGAGAAGGGCGGTGCCCGCGTGACCCTGCACCGGGTGGACGTGGGCGACCCGGTCGCCTGCCGGCGCCTCGTCGACGAGGTCCTGGACCAGCACGGGCGACTTGACTACCTCGTCAACAACGCCGGCACGGTCACCGAGCAGCGTTACGGAGACATCACAACAGACGACTGGCAGCGGCACCTGGCGGTCAACCTGTCGGCCGCGTTCTTCCTCTCGCAGGCGGCCATGGGGACCATGATCGAGCGCAGCTTTGGGCGCATCGTCAACATCGGCTCGGTGTCCGCGACGATGGGCAGCCCAGTGCAGATCTCGTACGCCGCAGCCAAATCGGGACTCATCGGACTGACGCGGTCGACCGCCCGCGCCGTTGCACGAAAAGGAATAACGGTGAACTGCGTGATCCCGGGCAGCTTCGACACCGATCTGTCGCACGGGCTGGCGTTCACGGCCCGCGACGTCGTGACGTCGATGATCCCGGTCGGCCGCTGGGGGCGGCCCGAGGAACTTGCCCACGCGGTCAGTTTCCTGCTCGACGACCTGGCCTCCTATGTCACCGGGGCCGTCCTGACCGTGGACGGCGGAATGAGTATGGGCGGATGACCCCGACGCCGTTGACGGCCGCGCGCATCGTTGCCCCCGGTGTACCGGAGGACCGGAGGGATGAGTACCGGAGGCTGGGCTACGTCAGCGATATGACCATGAGCTCGTCGGTCGAACGTGCCGCGCGGTTATGGGGCTCCCGCCCGGCGGTGGCCGAGGCGGGCGTGCAGATGACGCACCGCGAGCTGCTGGGGCTCGTCGAGCGCGCCGCGGCGTGGCTGAGCGGGGTCGGAATTCGACCGGGCGACGTCGTATGTTGGCAGACGCCGAACTGGTGGGAGGCCCATCTGCTCGCTCTGGCCGTCTGGCACGTCGGCGCGGTGAGCGCCCCGATCGCTCCGTTCTACCGGGAGCATGAGTTGCGGCAGGTGATCGAGGATGTGCGGCCGGCGGCCGTCATTTCGGCCGAGTCGTTCCGCGGTTTCGAGCATGCCGAGGCCTTCGAGGACCTGCTCGCCGAGAACGGCCTCGACGAGATTCCGCGGGTCCTCCTGCGCGGATCACGTTGCGGCTGGACGCCATTCGATGACGTCGTGTGGCACCCTCGACGCCTACCGTCTGCCAAAGTCGGAGCGGACGAGCCTTGCCTGGTCCTGTTCACCTCCGGCACCACGTCGCGGGCCAAGGCCGCCGTGCACTCGTCGCGCACGTTGCTGGCCGAAACCCGGCAGCTCGCTGATGCGTGGGGGCTGCGCTGGGACGATGTCGCCTACATGGCCGCCCCGCTGCAACACATCACTGGACTGCTCAACGCAATGACAATCCCATTGCTGGTGGGCGCCTGTGCAGTGCTCGCCGAGCGGTGGGAACCAAGCCAGGCTGTCCAGGACATCGTGGCGCACCGGGTGACCTACTCGGCCGGCGCGACGGTGTTCCTGCAGGAGCTGACCGACGCTGCGAGAGATGCTCGGATCCGATTGCCGCTGAGGATGTTTGCCTGTGGGGGAGCCTCGGTGCCGCGCGCGGTGATGGAGCGCAGCGAGGAGCAGGGTATCTCCGCGGCACGCGTATACGGCATGACCGAGTTACCGACCGTGACGGTCATGAGCGGTGCGGACCCTTTCGATCTGCGCGCGACTACCGACGGCGCCGCGGCACCCGGGGTCGAGGTGCGAGTCCTCGGTGACGACGGTCAGCCGCTGCCAACGGGTTTCGCGGGCGAGCTTGCGGTGCGGGGACCCGAGCGGATGCTCGGCTATCTGGAGCCGGAGGCCAACCGGGCCGCACTCGACGATGCCGGCTGGTTCCGGACCGGCGACGTCGGCATCCTCGACGACGACGGATTCCTCACGATCACCGGCCGAATCAAAGACGTCATCAATCGCGGTGGTGAGAAATTCTCCGCGCGAGACATCGAGGACCTCCTCGCATCGCACCCGTCAGTGTGCCAGGCCGCTGTTGTCCCAGGTCCCGACCCAAGGTTCGGTGAGGTGCCGGTCGCCTTCGTCGTGCTCCACGGCGGCCGGCAGTCCTCGGTCGGCGAACTGGCGGCACACCTGCACACCGCCGGCCTGGCGCGCCAAAAGAGCCCGGCTGCATGGCATTTCGTGGATGCGCTACCGATGACACCCTCGGGCAAGGTCAAGAAATTCGAGCTGGCTGCCACCGCGGTCGCCGCAAGGGGCTCACGATGAACGCGATTCGCGGCGAGCGCCTGGCGGGCGGCCGCGGATTCGGCACCAGCGGGGTTTATACCCAGCGCGGATCGCTCGTTGCATCGTTCGCTCACGAGAGCGTGATCGGACCCTTCGCATAAAGGAGAAAAACCATGTCAGCAGAGCATTTCGTTCGGTACGAGATGGACGGCGCGGTGGCGGTGATCACCCTGGACCGACCGCAGGCCGCTAATGCCCAGACACCGGGCATTCTCAAGGACCTCGATGACGCCTGGCGGCGCGCCGACGAAGACCCGGAGGTGCGGGTGATCGTGTTCACCACGACAGGTAAACATTTCTCGGCCGGCCACGACATGTCGGGCAGCGATCCATCCGCCAACGGCCGCAGCCTTCGTCCCAAACGCGCCGAGGATGGAACGCTGGTGGCCGAGGATTACTACGACTGGGAGACCCGGGGCTACCTGGAATACGCCAAGCGCTGGCGTGACATCCCGAAACCCACGATCGCGGCCGTGCAGGGTAAGTGCATCGCCGCCGGGCTGATGTTGTGCTGGCCGTGTGACCTCATCGTCGCCGCCGACAACGCCCAATTTTCCGACCCGGTCGGCATGCTGGGCATCATGGGCGTCGAATACCACGCGCATACTTGGGAATTGGGCCCCAGAAAGGCCAAGGAGATGCTGTTCACTCAAAGTTCGGTGAGCGCCGACGAGGCGCTGCGCTGCGGGATGGTCAACCACGTGGTGCCGCTGGACAACTTGCGTTCCTTCACAATGAATCTCGCGCATCGCGTTGCCCAGACCGATCCCTGGGCGTTGCGGTTGGCCAAGCGCGCCGTCAACCACACGATGGACACCATGGGGTTCTCGACGGCGATCGAGTCGTGTTTCGACATGCATCACCTCGGGCACACCCGGGCGTTGGCCGCGACGGGCGGGCGGACCGTCGTGATGGCCGACCTGGAACGGATGAAGGCCGCGGGCCGCAGCAAGTGAGGCTCAGGTGTGCAATTCGCGTGCCGGACACGGCACTCCCGCGGCCGATCGTGCGGTGAAGCGGTTCGTCCTGGCCGGCTTGAGCGAGAGTTGTCGCTACGACGGTTTCGCAATTCGATGCCCGTCCAGAAGGCCGGTCAGCCCGCTCGGTTGATGGGGTCCGATGGCGATCTGCTCTACGACGCCGACACCGCGCCGGTCGCCCATCGTTGCGGTGACGAGGTTTTGGAGGTGAATTGAGGCGAAGTCGGTGGGATCGAAGGCATCCAACCTGATCGACTCGCGCCCGGTTTCGAGCGGCCCGTGGATGGTTCCGTGACCCCAGTGTGGGTGCCAATAGCCGATGCCGCGCATGCGGAAGGTGAACTTCTTCTCGACTTCGACCAGGATTTCGCCCTCGTCGGGGTCATCGAACCACAGTCGCGCGCGTTTGATTTCTCGGCGACCGGGCTCCCAGTCGAGTTCGTAACGGATGTCGTGACATTCGCGGACGCCGGCTGTGCTCCATGGGGGTGCGCCATCGGGAATGGGATCGATGACCAGCGCGGTCTCAAGCCACCGTCTGCCATCTTCATGTTCGTGCACAGCCAGATGAGTGAAGCGGTCGCCGAAATGCAATGGCGCCCACAGCCAGAACACCTGGAACGGCATAGGTTGTCGGATGACCTGGACCTGCTCACCAATCGGGCGCACCCCCCACGAGCGATCCCGCGTGCCCGAAACCTCGACGGGGTCGATCTGCAGCTCGTCACCGTCGACGATAATTGCGCCCTGCCAGGTGCCCCACTGGGTCAGACGGGTGTGATCAGTGAGGAGGATCCCCTCGGGCGAGCGTCGCTGCTGGCGGGGCTCCTCGACGGCGACAGTGGTGGCGCGGAAGAGCAGGTCGCACGCGATGCCGTGTTCGTTGGGTTCGACGACATAGCGGATCGTGCGCATCGGGTCGACCACCTCGACGCGGATCGGCCCGATGGTGGTCGATCGGTCAGTGGGCATCGCGCCGGAGGCGAAAATCGAGTGCTCCACTCCGTCGCGCACGATGCTGAATGCGGCGTCGATCACGCCGCGGACCGGGTAATGACCCATTGCCGCACCGAAGTAGAACGCTCCGTCGTGCTGATGTCCGTTGAACCAGTACCGGTCGTAGTGGTTGATATCGCCCGTGGCGGGGTGAGCGATCGGATCGGCGGAGGGGTGGATTGGGAAGTCGTCGAATGGGCTTAGCATGGTTCCTCCAGGTGGTCAGGTTTGGTGACTGCGCCGCAGTCGACGTCCAGGACTGCGGTGCTGCCTCGTCGGAGCCCAGAAACGGCCCCAATGCCGAATGCCGTCACAGCAGAGATATCGCATCCAGGTCGGTGATCGCCGCCGACGATCGCTCGGCCATGATGGTGAACATCCGGTCGCCCCGTGCGGTGGGCTGGGCGACGAGCGCGCCCAACACGGTGATAAGCGGGCCCTGGAACAACCCGTATCGGTAGTCCTCCCAGCACTGTTCGGCGCCGTAGCCGTCGACGCCGAGCGCGACGAGGCGACGATGGTAAGCGTCGACGATCCCCTTCTCGCCAGCGCGACGGCTCGCGGTCGACAGACCAGTGGCGACGAGGAAGCCGACATCGCGCAGTGGGCACCCGACCGTGACGACCTGCCAATCGACGGCGACCATCGGGCGAGGGGTATCGGATTGAGCGAAGAGCAAATTCCAAGCGATAATCACTGTGCAGCATTGCGAACGGCTCGGGTCGCCCAGTTGCCCAGTCCACGAATCGATCAGCGAAGCGGTGCAGCGTCGCCGCGGTGTCCCGGGTCACCGCGTAGCGGTCCAGGAACTGCTTGGTGGCATCAACCGGGAACACGGCAGCGACCTCCGGGTACGCCGCGAGATCTGTTATAGGCCAGTCGAGTTCACGAAGCGAAGTGTCGTTCCACGTCGGCGCGTGCAAACCCGCAACATTAACTGCAGCCGTACGAGCCTGATCGACAGAGCAACCGGCGACCTGGTCGCCGGGCTCGGCGGGTGCAAGGTCCTCCAGCACAAGCGTGAATCCGTCGCCGCACTCGTTCATCGCGGCGAAGTAGCACCGCGGGATGTCGAGGTGCACCCGATCGGCGACCTCGCGGTAGAAAGTCGTCTCGCACCGGTAGCCGAGCTGGCCGGCGGCGCGACTTGCCGAATCGGTGGCCGGCAGCTTCACGATCAGCCGGTCCGGACCATCGCCGGCGTCGTAGCCAATGAACAGCCGATAACACGAACCCATCTGACCGTTGCCAACCGGCACGGTGAACACGCGGCAGACGGTGGCAGCGATGCCGTTCTGCGCAAGGACAGCAGCCGTCCACTCCGGGGTGACGTCGTCCACCGACTCCAGCGCGGTGGCCTCCATCAGCTAGCCAGCTCAAAATCTCGTGTCACGCTCGTTCTCCGATCAGATCGCCAACGGGTCAATCGCCGGTGAGGACCCGCACGAGTCCTTGGCGGTCGACTTTGCCGGTGGGCAGCATGGGCAGGTCGTTCTCGCCGACCAGGCGAATGACTGTGGGAACCTTGAACGTCGACAGGTTGCGGCGAGCGTGGGCAACGATGGTCTCGACCGATAACCGCGCTCCGTTGGCGGGCACGACAGCGGCCCCAACCACCTGTCCGCGGACCGGGTGTGGCACAGCGACCACAAAGCTGTGTACGACTTCGGGCATCGAATCCAACACGGACTCGACCTCCGCCGGCGACACGTTAGAACCTGCGGTCTTGATGAGAGTGCTTGCGCGGCAGGTGAAGTGCAGGTGGCCCGAGTCGTTGAACCAACCCCGGTCCCCGGTGGCATACCAGCCGTCGGGGCCGAACACCTCGTGGCGTTCCTGTTTGTAGATACCGTCCATCACGATCTGACCGCGAACCTGGATCTCGCCCTCTTGACCGGCGGGCACCTCGACGCCCGAGGTGGGGTCGACGATCCGGTGCTGCACCACACCAGGTAGCGGAATCCCGAAGGACCCGCGCAGTTCCGGCGGCAGCGGGGTGTCGGGCACCTCGACCATCGTGTGTGGGCCACCGGTCTCGGTCATGCCCAGCAGGTTGGGCGTGAGGTCGGGCTCGCGTGGCTGCCGGTCGGGCGGCAACGCCTCGAGCATGGTGCCGCCTCGCACGCTCGACAGGTCGCGCTTGGCGAAGTCGGGATGGTCGGCCATGGCCTGGCTTGCCTGGGCCCAGCATGAGATGAACGTCGCCCGTTCCCGCTCCAAGAGCGCCAGCGTGCTACCCGCCTCGAATACATCCTGCGCGAGGATGGCCGCGCCGGTCGAGAGTGCCTGCAGCACGACCATCGTCAGGCCGCCCACCCAGAAGAACGGCATGGGCGAATAGATGCGGTCGGTTGAGGTGACACCGCGATGGCGGGCCAGAATGTAGGCGTGGCGCACCAGGCTGCCGTGCGTGTGCACCACGGACTTCGGCTCGGCCGTCGTACCGGAGGTGGTGACCACGACGAGGTCGTCTGCGGGCCGCACCTCGTCTTCGGCCGAAGATGCCAGCGACACAACTGATTCCACGCGCGGCCACGGTGCCGCCCAGAGTCGGTCGCAGTCCGGCCATACGTATATCCGCCGTAGGTAGGGCGCCACCGGCGCGGTGATGACGGCCCCGCTGTCGGTGAGGCCCGGCACCGCGTCCTGGATGCGCTCGATGAGGTCGTGGTCGGCGATCGTCTGGCCCATGAGCACCACCTGCACGTCGGTGTGCCGCAACAGCCGCGCGAGCTCCCCGCTAGGCGCGAAGGTCGACAGGGGAACGGTGAGCGCGCCGATTCGTGCGGCTGCCAGCCAGGAGATGAGCCATTGGGCGCAGTTCGGGAACAGGATGCCGACCCGGTCCCTTTGCCGACGCCGGAGGCCAGCAGGGCGTCGGCCAACTCCAGCGACGCGGTGTCTGCCTCGGCGAAACTCAGTCGCTCGTTGTCGGTGACGAGGAACTCGCCGTCGGGTTCGGCACGCCTCAGTCTGAGGAGCTCGGGGATGCTCGCGGGCATGCCGTCCGGCGACGGATCGTCCGCCGCCGCAAGGGCGCTGGCCATCAGCCCACGTGGACGGGTATGTGCGAGTAGCCGGCGACGTTGGACATGGTGACCCGGCGCAGGCCGTCGGTGTCAACATCGAATCGCGGCCAGCGTTGCCGCAGGTGCTCAAAGGCGACCCGGCTCTCGAGTCGGGCGAGCCAGGAGCCCAGGCAACTGTGCGAGCCGTACCCGAACGCCAGCGTGGTGGCTCCGCCTCGCCGGATGTCGAACGCGTCGGGCTGGTTGTAGGCCCGCGGGTCACGGGTCGCGGCCCCCGTCACCAACAGCGTGGGAGAGCCCGCGGGAATCGTCTCGCCGTGCAGGGTGACGTCGCAGGTGGCGAAACGCCCCTGATATTGCGACGGCGGGTTAAGCCGCAGCATCTCCTCGATTGCGCCAGGAATCAGTGTGGGGTCAGCGAGCACCAACTCCCACTGGTCGGGATTGCGGTGAAAGGCCATCACACCGTTGCCCACCAGCTTGGTGACGGTCTCACTACCGGCCGCGGCCAGAAGGACTGCGAACGTGGCGATGTCCTCGTCGCTGAGCCGGTGCGTCACCCCCGCTTCATCCTCATAAGTGGCTGTGACCAGTCTGCTGATGATCAGGTCATCGGGGTTGCGGCGCTTCTCGCGGGCCAGCTCCAGAAAGTACTCGCCCATCGCCATCGAAGCGGCCACTCCACTTTCCGTGGCGAACGGGTTGTTTTCCTCCCGGTGCAGGAATCCGTCGGTCCACAAACGGATCTGCTGTCGTTCCCCGGCGGGGACGCCGAGCATCGAGGAGATGATCTCCACGGGGAACAGGGCGGCGAAGTCGGCCACCACATCGAAGTTCTGCCTATCCTTCAGCGCGTCGATGTAGGAGGTCACCACCTCCAGCACGAGCGGTTCCAGATTGGCGATCGCCGCCTTGGTGAACACCTGCCGCACCAGCTTGCGCAGCCGCTCATGCTCCGGGGGGTCCATGATGATCAACATGTTGGTGTTCAACCGCTGCCGCATCGACAGCCCGTCCAAGGTCACCCCGTAGGCGCTGCTGAACGTCTCCCAATCCCGGTGCGCGGCAACGACATCCTCGTGGCGGGTCAGAGCGTAGAAATCCCACCGCTGGCTGTAGTAGACAGGTGCCTCGTCGCGCATCCATCGGTAGGTCTCATACGGGTCGTCGAAGAAGACATCCGCGTACGGGTTGAATTCCGCAGGGGCGCCGTCTTCGCGCGCTTTCGTGGCGGACGGCGCACCCTGATCCGCCGACATCTCAGGCATCCACCCGCATCATGCTCGATAGCGTGCCGCCCATCACCATGGCGATCTCGTTGTCGCTTAGCTCTGGGTGACGCTCGGCGTAGCTGAGGGGTTCCGCCAGGCCCTCGGGATGGGGATAGTCCGAGCCGAAGAACAGGTGATCGATCGGCACCAGCTTCGCAAGCTCAGCCACGTTCTCCTCCCAGAACGGATTGAAGTAGACGCAGCGATGGATGGCCTCGAGGGGATCCTCACTGTAGAGCTGCGGCATCTTCTTGCGGGTGTCGCTGAGGTTCTCCAGCAGCCGGGGCAGCCAGGTCGTTCCGTTCTCCACCATGCCGATCCGAAGCTCGGGGAACCGCGTCAGGAGTCCGTGGCAGGCCAGCGCCGCGACCGCGTCCTCGGCCGGGTTGCGGGCCAGGCTGTAGTAGGAGCGGAACGGCGAAGGCTGGAACGGCCGGAACTCGCCGGAACCCTCCCAGTCGTTGGCGTACCTGGAATACCCGCTGTCGGAGGCGTGCATGATGACCAGCACGCCGGTCTCGACGACCCGTTTCCAGAACGGGTCGAACTCGGGCAGCGCGAATGACCGCGGGCCGTGGAGTCCGGGTACCGGCGCCGGCCGGATGAGAATGGCGCGCGCGCCTCGCTCGACCACCCAGTTCAGCTCGTCGATCGCCCTCTCCACGATGGGCAAGGTGATGATGGGCGTGGTGAAGATGCGGCCCTTGTAGTCGAAACTCCACGTCTCGTGCAGCCACTGGTTCAGGCCGTGAATGATCGTATGGGTCGCCTCGGGGTGCTCGCGGAAACGTTCCTCCACCAGGCTCGCCAGCGTCGGGTACATCATCGACTTGTCGATGCCCTGCTCGTCCATCAGCGCCAGCCGGGGCGCCGGTTCACGCATCGCGGGGGTTGCCTCGATGGCCTTGCCCAGGATCTCGCGATGCGATTTGCCTTCCGGATTGCCGTTGTGGAAGTAGTCCTCTTGGGCGCCAGGCGCGGCGACCTTATCGAAGGTCGGGTTGGGGATGTACTCGCTGATCTGTCCCAGGGTGGCGATCTTGGTGCGGCCGTCCACCTCGACGTAGCGGATCGCGCCGCGATACTCGGGCGGCAGGAACTTCGTCAGCGCATCGCGCGTCTCGTACATGTGGTTATCACCGTCGAAGACCGGAAATCCCAGCTTCGGTGTCATCGAACCCCTCCTCGGTGTGGCCCACTCGTATGCGTCAGACTCTAACATCGAGTGCGTATGAAGAGAACATGCTGTTACTTTTTCGCATGTAGTAGCTTCACCGGGAGTAATGTTCTCGCTACGACGCGAGACGTGAGAGGAGCCCGAGGTGGATCTGCGGCTGAGTGATGAGCAGCGCGCGCTTCGCGAGACGTTTGCCGCCTTGTTCCGCAAAGAGTCGACTCCGCAGCGAGTTCGGATTGCCGAGGCGACCGGCCTGGATCGGGCATTGTGGCGGTGCTACACCGAGGTCGAGGCGTTGGGGATCGGCATCCCGTCGGAGCACGGCGGCGCGGACGGCGGCCTGCTGGAATTGGCGTTGGTAGCCGAGGAGGCGGGTCGTCGTCTGGCTCCGATTCCGGTTGCCGAGACCGCCGCCGCGGCCCGTCTGCTTGGTCGCCTCGGGGAAAAAGAGCTGCTCGGGCCCGTGTTAGCCGGAGCGAACATCGTGTCGCTGGCAACGCGCAGCGGACCCGTAGGTCACCAACTTCTCGTCGACGGCGCGGTCGCCGACGCGGTGCTGGCTTTCGACGGGACGTCTCTGCTGTACGTGACGCGGCCGGACGGGCAGCCGACGACCCCACGCCGCAACCTGGGCGGCCTGGCTCTGGCTCGATGGGACATCCACATCAGCAGCCGTTCGCTCGCCGAAGGCGACGGGGCACGGGCCGAGTTCGCGGCGGCCCTTGACCAGGTGCGTGTGCTACGGGCGGCCGCCCTGGTGGGGCTGGCTGAGGAAGCCGTGCGCATCGGTTCCGAATACACCAAAACGCGAACCGCTTTCGGGCAACCGATCGGTATGTACCAGGCGGTTGCGCATCCGTTCGCGGACATCCTGAGCGCCCTTGACGGCGCCAAACTGCTGATCCACAAGGCATGTTGGGCACTGGACGCAGAGCAGGCCGACGGGCCGGCACTGGCCACGATGGCCTTTGTGTTCGCCGCCGAAACGGCCTATCAAGCGAGTTCGCACAGCCTCCACGTGCACGGCGGATACGGCTTCACGGACGAGTACGACATCCAGCTCTACTACCGGCGGGCCAAGGCTTGGGCAGTAGCGTTCGCCGATCCCAGCCGCGAGCTTCTCGTCCTCGCGGACAGACGTTTCGGTCCCGCCGTCACAGGAGGTCACTGAGCCAATGGACTTCACCGAACCCGCGAATTGGCGCCGCATCCGCAGTGACGCAGAGCAGTTCGTCGCCGAGCACGTCACCCGGCAAGTGATCGAGAACGAACGCCGAACCGGAGACGGCGTCGACCGGGCGCTGACCCGCAAGCTCGGCGAGCGCGGGTGGATAGCGCCGACGTGGCCGGTCGAGGAGGGCGGCGCCGGCCTCGACCAATTCGAGGCGACAGTGCTGCTGGACGCCCTGCGCAAGGGCGGCGTCCCGACCATCGGGCCCGGCACGACGATGCTGCCGGCGAACGCGATCAAAGCCACCGGCTCCGAAGAACTGAAGGCCAGGATCCTGCCGGGCGTCACGGCCGGTGAGACGCTCATCTGCCTGGGCTACACCGAACCGGCCGGCGGATCGGATGTGTTCGCCTGCGCGACACGCTCTGAGCAGGACGGCGACGAGTGGATTGTCAACGGACAGAAGATCTTCACCACGTTCGCCCACGTCGCCGATTACTGCTTCCTGTTGACTCGGTCGCAGGCGGGGTCGGCGGGCACCCGCGGTCTGACCATGCTGCTGGTACCGCTGGATTCACCCGGCGTCGAGATCCGGGCGGTGCACACCATGGGCTACGAACGCACCAACGTCGTGTTCTACAACGACGTGCGGGTCGCGGACGCGAACCGGATCGGTGAGGCGCATCAGGGCTTTTCGGTGATGCGGGCCGCGCTCGAGGCCGAGCAAAACATCGCGCCGAGCGCGAGGACAAGATCGATCGCGGCCGATACGCTCGAGTTCGCCCGCACGCAGCCCGGACCGGACGGCGCCCCCTTGATCAACGACCACCTCGTCAGGGAGCGCCTGGCTCGAATGGCGATGGAAGCCGAGGTCGCCGACCTGCTCGGCTTGCGCGTCGCCTTCCTGGATAGCGAGGGCGAGAAGCCGGGCCCCGTCTCGGCCCTCTTCGGCCCGGAAAGTTATGTCCGTGCCTCGGCCGCCGCGATCGACATAGCAGGACTGTCGGGGCTGCTCGACTGGACCGACCCGGAAGCCCCCGTCGACGGCAGCATCGACGCGCACTATCGCAGCGCGGTAGCGACGACAATCTATGGCGGTTCCAGCGAAGTACTCCGCAGCCTGATCGTCGAGAACCGACTCGGCCTGCCCCGCAGTCGGCCACGGCGTTAGTGGAAGCGAAACTGGCGGGCCAGCCAATCGGCGCTGTCACGCGCGGCGCACCTGACGACCGCGCAGTCGGCGAACATATCGAAGCCATGCACGGCGCCGGCGTAGACATGAAGCTCGGTCAAGACTTCGGCCCGGCACAGCCTCGCGGCGAAGTCGATCGCCTCGTCGCGCAGGCAGTCGGCGGTGCCCACGGTGATGAATGTCGGTGGTAGGCCCGCCAACTCGACCGTCCGGGCCGGCGCCGCGTCCGGCGAAACGTCGTCGGTCCCGTAGTGGTCGCCGAGGTAGGCGTGCCAGCCGAAAGCGTTGGATTCGCGACTCCACACGGGAAGTCCGTCCAGCTCGCTGGAGGGCGTATTCATGCGGTCATCGAGCATCGGGTATTCGAGGTATTGAAATGCCAGACGATCGTCCGCCCTGTCGCGCCAACGCAGCGCAAGGGCCGCGGCCAGTCCGCCGCCTGCGCTACGGCCCCCGACGCCGATGCGGTGCGGATCGAGCCGCAGCTCGGCCGCGTGATCAACGATGTAGCGCAGCCCTTGGTCGCAGTCGTCGATGGCCGCGGGATAGGGCGCTTCGGGGGCCAATCGGTACTCGACGCTGACGCAGACGCACGAGAGCAAGCGGCACCAAGCGCCTAACCGGGCGTCGTCCATGAAGCGGTTACCGATCACGGTGCCGCCGCCGTGCATCCAGTACAGAACTGGCAGGTCGCCGACCACATCGCGCGGGCGGAGCATGGTCATAGAGACTCTGCCGTCCGGTTCGGTCGTCAGCTCGGTGCGCTCGATGTCCGGGGCCGCGACGGGCGCGAACACCGCGTTCTGGCGCATCATCGGTACGGTCTCGGCCGAGAACACGAAGTCGGGCAGGTCGCGGACGGCTTCGCGGATTTCGGGGTCGAGTGCTTCCGGCTGCAGTGTCGACCATCAGCCGCCTCCCAGCATGTCCCTGGCCGCTCCGACGAGCCCGCCGTCGACGCGGATGTCGCATCCGGAGATGAAGCCCGCGCCGTCGGATTCGAGGAAGGCGACAAGTGCGGCGATCTCGCCGACGCGGCCGGGCAGCGGGCTTTCGGGTCGTTTAACGGGCGTCAGCTCGATCATCTGCGGAATGATGGGCTGCCGTTCGAGTTCCAGCCGGCCCATCGGAGTGTCGATCAGGCCCGGCGAAATGGCAACGACGCGTCCACCTTTGGCGCCCCAGGGCGTGGCCAGCCGCTCCACCAGTCGCATCACCCCGCGCTTGGCCAGCACGTAAGCCGTCGCGCTGTCCACGGGTCGGCCCAGGGCCTGCTCGATTGCGCTGAATAGGCCGTCGGCCAGCGGATCACAGAGCAACTTCTCGATGGCCGGGTCCACGTCGCTGTAGCCGGCGATCGAGCCGAACAGGATCGCCGAACTGCCGGGCTCCACCAAGGGGAACATCGCGTCGGTGACGCGCACGCTGCCGACGAGGTCCACCTCGATTACGGTGCGGGCGTCGGCCATCTCGGGGGAGACCCCCACGGTGTGCACGAGACACCGAAAACGTCCCGAGGCGCGTACGCGATCAGCGACAGCGGCGACGTCGGCAGGTGACGTGACATCGCATCGCAGTGTCGTCGACGCTCGCTCCTTGTGCGCTGAGCATGGACCGCGCCTCTGCGAGTTGCCCTTCGTCAACGTCGACAAGCAGCAAGTGGCCCCGATCTGCGAGAGCGCCGGCAGCAAGCGAGACCCATTCCTCCGGCGCCGCCGGTGATCACTAGCACGTCGGTGTCGGCCATGTCAGACTCCTCTCGATGTGGTTACTTTGCTGCGCGTCAACATAGTATGTCCGTTGCATCTGACGCATGTAGCGTTCTACTGTTGAGATGCGATGCCTCTCAGAAAGAGATCACATGCTTCCCGAAGACGCAAGAATCATCTCCGTTGACGACCACGTCATCGAACATCCCCGCGTATGGCTTGACCGGCTGCCCGCCAAGTACGAGGACGTCGCTCCGCGCATCGTCAAGCTTCCAGACGGTAACGACACCTGGCTCTACGAAGGGCGCAAGTCGGGCAACTTTGCTCTCAACGCAGTCGCCGGTAAGCATCCGCGCGACTTCGGCATGGACCCGCGCAGCTACGACGACATGCTGCCCGGATGCCACGACATCGCCGACCGCATCAAAGACATGGACATCGAGGGCACCTGGGCCCAGCTGTGCTTCCCGAACTTCGGCGGTTTCGCCGGCAGCACGTTCTACGCCGCCGAGGACAAGGACTTCGCAAAGCTCTGCATACGCGCGTACAACGACTTCATCCTCGACGAGTGGTGTGCCTACGCCCCCGAGCGCCAGATCCCGTTGATCATGGTGCCGTTCTGGGACATCGACGCGTCGGTGGCCGAGATCGAACGTACCGCCGCCAAAGGTGCCAGATCGGTTTCCTTTATCGAGGCGCCCCACAAACTGGGCTTGCCGTCGTTTCACACCGATCATTGGGATCCGATCCTGCGCATCTGCGAGGAAGCTGAACTTCCGCTGTCGATGCACTTCGGATCCGGTGGCATGCCGCAGGGACTCGCGCCGGACGGCGATATGTTCATCAGCATCGCGCTTTTCGGGCTGAACTCGATGATGGCGACCGTCGACTTGTTGATGTCCGACGTGTTCTACAAGTTCCCCGGCCTCAAAATCGCGCTTTCCGAAGGCGGCATCGGTTGGATGCCGTATCTGCTGGAGCGCATCGACTACTCCTGGGGCCGGCACAAGTACTGGTGCAACATCAACGCCGACAAGCTCCCCTCTGAGCTCTTCCGGGAACACATCTACGGATGTTTCATCTCCGACCAGTCGGGCATCGAGCAACGGCACCGCATCGGCATCGACAACATCATGTTCGAGAGCGACTACCCGCATTCGGACTCCAACTGGCCGCACACCCGCAAGTTGCTGGCCGAGCACCTCGTCGATGTGCCCGACGACGAGGCGCGAAAGATCGTCGAGCTCAATGCCCGCACGCTGTACCGGTTTTGGGACTGAGGCACTCCATGACGGGACGCGCCATGACGGCGAACGGATCCGATTTCATATTCGACCCGTTCAAGCCCGGACCACGTGACCAGCTGCCGCAGGTGCTCGCCGAACTGCGGGAGCGATTTCCGGTCTACCGCACCGACTCTGACATCTGGGTGTTGTCGCGGTTCGACGATGTCAAGGCAGTGCAGTCCAACCCGCAACAGTTTTCGTCGCGACCCAATCCCTACGAGGGATCCGCGCCGCCCGACGACGAGATGAAACCAGAAGTACTCGAACGACTGCTTGCGCTGGCCGCGGGCATCCCGGTGGACATGGCCGAGATGGCTTCCGCGAAGACCATCGCCGCAGCCGACCCGCCCCAGCACACCCGGATGCGCCGCATCGTCAGCAGGGGATTCACGCCGCCGCGCATCAAGGAGATGGCGACCGCGATCGAGGAGATCGTCGAACGCTGTTTGGCCGGAATCGAAGACCAGGCCGCCTTCGACGTGGTGGAGCTCCTGGCCGTTCCGTTGCCGGTCGAAATGATCTGCCACATCCTCGGCATCGACCGCAGCCATTACAGCCAGGCGAAGCGTTGGTCGGACGCGTTCGCCGCCGCGGCGGGTGGCGTGTTCAGCAGCCCCGCTCGAGCGAAACGAGTTGATGTTGAGGACCATTAAGGAGTTCAGCACGTACTTTGTGCCGTTGATCGAGGCGCGGCGCATTGAGCCGAGAGATGACCTGGTCAGTGCGATGGTCGCGGCGATCGACAATGAGTCGCTGAGCAACGTCGAAACCTTAATGGTGGCCATCACCATCATGGTCGCCGGTAACGAGACGACGACGAATCTCATCGGTAACACCGTGGTCGAACTGCTGGCCAACCCCGACCAGACCAAGCTGTTGCTCGACGATCCCGGACTGCTGCCCAATGCGGTTGACGAAGCCAATCGATTGACCTCGCCGATCCAATTCGCCTTTCGCGAGGCGACCGAAGACAACGAGATCGCCGGCACGCCAATCCCCAAGGGCGCCATCATCGCGTTGCACATGGCCGCCGCCAACCGAGATCCGCGGCGCTTCGATGACCCCGACCGCTTCCTGATCACCCGGCCCCCTGGCAAGAACCTGGCATTCGGACACGGCATCCACTTCTGTCTGGGCGCCCACCTCGCCGGCCAGGAGGTGCGGGCGGCGATCGGCGGATTACTGCCCCACCTCGACCGGCTGGAGATAGCCGGAGCGCTGGAGCGCAACCCGACCGCGCTGCTGAATGGCTGGCAAAAGGTTGAGGTTGCGTGGGTCTAGGAAATTGTGCACGCCTGCGGGAGTGACAACGAATTGCCAAGGGCCGCAACATGGGTGTCTTGAACCAGCAGCTTGTCTTGCGCGAGGATCGCGGCGCGGTCCGGGTGTTGACGATGAACCGTCCCGAGTCGCGAAATGCGTTGAACACCGACTTGATCAGCGCCTTGCACACTGCGTTGGTGCACGCTGATCGCGACGCTTCGGTGCGCGCGGTGGTACTGACCGGCGCGGATCCGGCGTTCTGTGCCGGCCTCGATCTCAAGCAGGCTCAGCGCGATGGAGCTGCGTATTTCGAACGGCTTCACGCCGAGAACTGCATCACCAAGGTCGCCCAGCTGGGCAAGCCCGTGCTGGGAGCGATCAACGGGGCAGCGATCACCGGCGGTATGGAGATGGCACTGGGGTGCGACTTCCTCGTGGCGTCCGATCAAGCGGTCTTCGCCGACACCCATGCGCGGGTGGGCATCCTGCCCGGCGCAGGCATGACGGCGCGGTTGCCCCACGTTGTCGGGGCCGGGATGGCACGCCGGCTCTCGATGACCGGTGAGGTCATCGATGCGGCCCGCGCCGAAACGATGGGTCTGGTTACCGAGGTCGTCCCACACAAGAAGCTGCTGGATCGGACCGTCGAGGTGGCGACGCAAATCTGCGAGGTAGACGCACCAGTCATGCAGGGCCTCAAAGCGATATACGTGGCCGGCGCTGCCGCGGTCATCGAGCCTGCCCTGGCCGCCGAGCAGGCTATCGCCGCCACCGCCGCCAGGCATACGGACGGCTTGGGCGAGCGCTATCGACAAGTCGCTGAACGTAACCGACGGCAGATCCGGCGGCCAACCTAAGGTCGATTCGCTTTCGTAGTGTTGATGCCATCAACACCTTTCGCGTATCCGCAGGTCATTTCGCGTACGTTTCGCGTAGTTTCGCGTCGTCAAAATGCGTATTTCCGCTGGTCAGTGCGATTTTTGCGACGGGTTCGATTCCCGGCAGCTCCACCAAAACTGCAGGTCAAAGCCACTTTTCTGACTTCCACGTACGCACATCAACATCACATCAACACTGCCGTGGATGATCGCGGTCGTCACGCTGGCGCCGAACGTCGCCGCGGCCGCCGCGAAGCGCTGAACCCTGGCGGCGACCGGTCGGGCTCGGACTAAAGACACCACCTAACCGCTAGCGCACATACTGTGCCGCCGCCGCAAACGCCTTGAGCTTGAGAAGGCACAATTGCGCTAATGACAACTCCGCAAGGGCCCTCGCGCGGCGATTCGCCCGAATGGAATCGCCCCTCCGAGCCGCCTGGCCCCAACAGAGGACCGGTATCCCCACGGCCCCAGCCCGCGCCTCCTTCGGGATCTCCGACCCGACAGATTCCTCAGGGCGGTCGGCCATACCCACCACCGCCGTCACCGAACCGACCGCAGCCGCCCGGTCCCCCACCCACTCCGCAGCCGCATCCGCCCGGCCGCCCGACGGCCCCGCGGCAGGGTCAGTCCGGCCCGCCACCAAGGCAGCCGGAGCAGGCCACCACTCGACTGTCCACTCAGGCGCCGCCGAAGGAGGCACCGGCGCAAACCCGACGCCGCTTGCTGGGCAACCGGCGGTCGATGGCTCTGGTCCTGGCCATCGTGCTGGTGGTCGTCCTGGCCGTCCTGGTCGGTGCTGAGCTATTGGCCCGGCACCTGATCGGCAGCAAGGTGGCAAGCGCAGTGGCATGCGAGGTGCAGGACAGCGCCACCGTGTCGTTTGCCGCCATGCCGCCGATGCTCTGGCAGTTCATCAGCAGCCAGTACCCCGACATCTCCGTGCAGACTGCCGGCAATCAGGTGCGCAGCGCCAAGGGCATGAAAGTCACCATCGATATCAAGGACCTCCGCCTGAGCGACACCAACAACTCCAAGGGCACCATCGGCGCGCTGAACGGCACCATCACCTGGTCATCCGACGGCATCAAGGAATCGATCAAGGACGCCATCCCGGTGCTGGGCAGTTTTGTGGCCAGCAAAGTCACCACCAACCCCAGCGACGGAACCGTCGAATTGAAGGGTTTGCTCGACAGCGCCATCGTCAAGCCCCAGATTGCCAACAACGGGCTGTCACTTCAGGTGGTCAACTTGACCGCGTTGGGCTCCAAGATGTCGACGGATAAGGTGCAGAAGAACCTGGATAGTCTCACGTCCAAAGCGACCCAGAACTATCCGATGGGCATCCATGCCGACAGCGTCAAGGTCACGGATACCGGCGTGGAGGCTACGTTCTCCACCACTAACGCGACCATCCCGGCGGCATCGTCGTCGCCACAGACCGGTCAGGACTGCTTCAGCGGAGTCTGATTCGGCTCAGCCCGTCCAACACGGCGCGGGTGATCGACAGCCCGAGGCGGGTAGCGCCGGCTGTTGATGCCATCAACACCTTCGCCGTACCCGCAGGTCATTTCGCGTCATTTCGCGTAGTCAAATTCCACGTTTCCGCAGCTCACAGCCGTTTTTGGGGCAGGTTCGATTCCCGGCAGTTCCACCAGTTTACGCAGGTTATCGGCCCTTATCGGTTACCGCGATTGCTCCGTCGCTCCTGGCCGGGCCGGAGGCCGCGGTTTCCACGAGCGACCAGTAGCTCCGTTCACGTTCGGTCAGCTCGTTCGACGTGATTACACCGAAGGCGGCGGCGTCGCGCCGGAACCGGACCGGCGCATCGGGCAACGCATCCGGGCCCTCGAGCCGAAAACAGCTCGGTGCGAGCGGACCGAACAGCAGGGCGCGGCGCATGTCCGGCCAATTATCTAGGTGCGGCTCGACCCCGGCGGCTCGGGCGAAGGTCAGAGCCACGAGGTTCATCCGAGTTTTCTGGGACATTCCGCGGTTCGAGCGATAAGCATTGATCGACAACCGCTGGTCGGTTTCACTTGTCGCCGGGATCGTGCCGCCCCACGTGTACGCGATCCACCTGGCCTGAAGTTCTAGCGGCACAAAGTATCCGCCCGACTGGTCCCACATGCCCATGAAGGCCAGCCCTGGGAGGTCAGGATGGAACGTGTAGCGGTCGGCGTCTAGGTGCACCGCGTCGAGGTTCACTATGGCCCGCATGTCTTCACTGAGAAACGGCAGGCACAGATCGAATCCAGTGCCGAGCACGATCCCGTCGAACTCCTCGGCATGCCCGTCGGCGAACGTCACGGTCGCGTCCGCGATGGACTTCATCCACGGACGCACGGTGATTCGGCCCTCGGCCACGAGCGGCAGGTACTGCTGGTTGAGGGTGACCCCGGCGGCGAATAGAGACGGGTCGGGCGCCGGTGCGCCGTACTGCTCCGGGCTTCCCCCGGCCTCGACGACGATCTCCTTCAGCTGCCGATCGATCTCGGCTGCTGGGAGAGTCTCGCTCGCGAGCGTTCCGTATCGGGTGAAGACCCGATGATCGGACGGGGCTCCGGCTGCGAACTTCGGTAGGACGTACCTCTGTCGCCGCTGGGTCACTACAACGCGCACTGCGCCGAGTTGTGCTAGTTCGGCGGCGATCTCGAGGGCGCTGATCGCGCAGCCTGCGACGAGAACGCGCTTTCCCCGATATGGAGAGGGCCCTCTGTAGTGGTACGTGGAGATCGCTCCTGCCGAGCCGGCGAACGTGTCGAGCCCCGGAACAGGGGGGATGGCGGGGGCGTGGAACCTGCCACTCGCCACCACCACTCGTCCGAAGCTCTCATCCAGGCCGGCGTGACCCACGAGCCATCCGGCGTCGTCTCGCGTGAGGAGTTCGACACGATTGCCGAACCGGATGCGTGACGTAAGGCCGAAGGTGTCGGCATAACGATGCAAGTATTCGAGAATCTCGCGGTTTGATGGGTAGACGACGTCGCTCTCGTGCTCGAGGTCGCTGAAGGCCGTCATGATGCGACTGGTGTTGGTATGCATGGTCTGCCACACGCCGCTGCGGCCAGGGAGCCCCGTCCACTGCCCGCCCAGCATCGGTCCCTGCTCGAAGATCGTCGGCTCGAACCCCTGCAACAGCAGCCAGCGCGCCGCGATCAGCCCGCCGGGTCCAGCCCCGATCACGGCGACAGTTCTCGTCACCGGGGAACTGTCGCATGGCTGGGACCCGATTGGGATCTCTTTGATTGGGGTTGACGCCGTTTGGCAGATGCAAAGCCAGGCGGCTTGTGCCGTCTGGTTGAATCGGTTCTCGAACTCGACAAGGCGATCGGGCAACGCGATTACGCCTTTGGGGATTTTGGTTAGCAAAGGTCGTCGGCGCTTGCGGTGTCTCGGGTTGGGTGTTGACCGCGTCAACACCGTCCGGTGTTTTTCGAGGTCGTTTCGCGCACGTTCGAGCACTCTCGATTGAGTTAAGCCGCCGCTGACCTGCGGATATGCACCGAAAACTGACGGGCTCGATCCCCGGCAGCTCCACCGAGAATCCGCTGGTCAGGCTCCGCTCGGTCTGGAGGGTCGATTCTCGGCAGCTCCACTCGTGTACACCAAACGGTCGATTGGTGTGCGTTCTTGGCGCGACGAGGCTGTGTTGTGACGGCGGCTGCTCACATTTGGGGCAATGCGGTGTTGGTTGGCGGCTCTTGCTGAGGCGCCAAGCCGAAGCAGCGTGTGTGCCTGCTCGTGTCACATGGGGCAGATTCGGTCGATGAGCTCCGTCCATCCGGTTTTAAGTCGTCGGCGGTTACGGGCGATCGCCGGCTTGGAGAGCTCGGCGGCTGTGAGTTGTAGCAGCAAGGGGTCCGTCTAATGCGGCAGTGAGTTGAATGGCCAGGACATCAAGGTCTGTTACGTCCGGGCGAATTTGACCGAGAAGCATTCGGATATGGATGCGCGAGAGGGGGATTTCACGTCCGGTGGGCACGGGCTGACCGCCGTCAAGCGAGGCTCGTGCGATCTCGTGGTTGTCGAACAGAAACTGCACGCGCGCATGCCCATAGGCGATCAACCGATCTCGCGGCGGTGCCCCGGGTCCCAATGGTGGCTTTCCAGACATCACCGCTAGTTGCAGTGCGCGTTCTTCCTCGTCGAGCAGCGCCTGGAAGATGCCCGCGCGGCTACCGAAGCGACGAAATACGGTGCCTTTACCCAGACCGCCGCGGGCAGCGAGGCCGTCCATAGTGACTCGTGCGGCGCCCACTTCGGCCATTAGTTCTCGTGCTGTGCTCAGCAGTTGGCGGCGGTTGCGTGCCGCGTCAGCACGTTCCCCACTAGGCGTTGGTGGTGTCAGCGCCAGCCGTTCCATGCAGGGGACTTTACTGGATCGACATAAACGGGGTATAGTCCGGTTGTGGGTCCAGCGTCTGGACCGCCCCGCAGCATCTTTGGTGGCACCGTGCCGAACTGCGGCGATCCGAAAGGCAGGCAATGATGAACCGACAATTGAACGCTGGCAAAGTCAGCATTCGTCCGCAGTCGATCGACGAGCTGGACCTGTCGTCCAAGAGGCTCCTCGTCATCGGGGGTACCAACGGCCTTGGGCGGGCGATCGCTGGGCTTGCCATGGCCCGCGGTGCGGATGTCACCGTTGTCGGCCGTACTTTGCGCAAATTTCCTGAGGGACAACCGAAATTCGTGCGGGCCGATCTGTCGTTGATGGCTGACGCCGCGCGGCTGGGGGAGGACCTCGCGGTCGAGGACATCGACGTGGCGCTGTTCACCGCCGGCATCATCGCCGCTACGACGCGCGAGGAAACCGCCGAGGGCATCGAGCGGGACATGGCAGTCAGCTTCCTCAACCGGGTGGCGATCCTCCAAGGCCTCAGCGGCCGTCTCGGAATCGCACGTCGTGCCGGCGCGCCCCAAGCCCGCGTGTTCGTCATGGGTTCACCAGGCAGCGGCCAGCTCGGAAATCCCGATGACCTCAACTCAGAAGAGTTGAAATATAAGGCGATGGCGGCCCACGCCAACACCATCGCCGGCAACGAAGCCCTCGCGTTGGGCGCCAATGGGATATTCCCCGGTCCGGCATACTTCGGCCTTGGACCCGGGCTCATCAAGACCGGCATCCGCGAAAACTGGATGGGCCGCGATGGAGGCCTGGGCTACCGCCTATTCGAGGGCGCCGTCGGCTTGTTCCTACAATCGCCGGACCAATACGCCAGACGCATTGTCCCCTTGTTGTTTACCCCGGAGCTCAATGGCCGTACCGGCATACTATTCAACCGCAAAGGCCGTCCCACCTCGCCGAGTAAGGGTTTTGACGCCGCGTATGTCGCGCGCTTTATGACCGCCACCAACGAACTGCTCACCCGCGCCTTGGCAGGTCAGGATCAGCGTCGCACGGACGCACGTGAGTCAGGCCGAAACCACCAGCCATGGGCGTAGATACGGGTATCGATAGCGGCGGCCACTTGTTGGCAACCCAACCCGTCATGGGTACGAAAGGTTGCCAGCCCGGTCGCGATGGTCGGAAGTACGTTCTTAAGCCGCTACCGCCCGGACAGCTTCCGCGCCAGGCTTTCCCAGGCGTCGCCAAGGTCCTGTAGGGTCAGGCCGCGCTCGTTGATCTGGTGCTCGACGTAGTCGGCCTGCAGCAGAGCCAGCAACGCTTCGGTCTGCGCGTCGAGGTGGCCGGTGGTGCCCGCGGCCTCCAGCAGCACGTGTATGTGGTTGCGGTGCAACGTAACCGGCGCGTTGTACCGGGACTGCGGATCGCGGTCGATATCGCTGAGCAACGCGTGATGGGTATGGACGAACCTCAGCCGCGCGCGACCGTAGGCCAGCAGCCGTTCCAGCGGCGGCGCGCTGGGCCCCAGCGGCGCCGGACCGAACAGGAACGCCTGTTGCTCGGCCCGCTCGTCCTCGTCGAGCAGCACGATCATCAGGCCTGCGCGGCTGCCGAACCGGCGGAACAGGGTGCCCTTGCCGACGCCGGCCGACGCCGCGATTTCGTCCATGGTGACCGTCTCTGGGCCGCGCGTGGCGATTAGCCGGCGCGCCGCGTCCACCAACATGGCACGATTGCGCGCCGCGTCCCCGCGCTCGTGCGGCGGGTCGGCCAGGTCCAGTGCCGTGTTGCGGCCGACACCGCGGTTGGCGCCGGTGACGAACGCGATCCCGGGTTGGGTTGACATGCGTGATTTCCTTCCCCTGGTGGCGGTCGGGTCGGCGAATGCGCGATCCGGCGTTTGCGTTCCGAGTTGTCCGGCGCTGCGCGGAAGATCTTTTGTTGTGGCGCAGCAGGTTGCGCGGGTCTCAGACGGTCTTGATCTCGGTCGCCCGGCGGTGCTTGGACTCGCTGCCCTGAATGCGCCCCTCACGAACTCCACGCCCTCGGCGACCAACTCGGCGAAACATGTTGCTCAGCGCGCCTTCTCGGGGCTGTTCCTGGAGGGTGCCAATCGTCAGGTCGTGGGTTTGGTCAGTCACGTCGACTCCTGATTAGAGTGCGGTGCTGCGCGCTGGGGTGGCGGTGCCGTGGACCCGCTGGGAGTGGTCCGCGAACGTCTTTGCCGCCAGCTGCCTGATGACGGGGCGGGCGTCGGCGGCCATGGCGGCGATGAACCTGTCGATGCTGTGAGGATCGCCCTCATACATCAGCAGGCCGATGGTGAGTGGGGGTTGTGCTGGGTCGGCGGCCAATTCGCTCCCCATGGTCGGGTGCCACTCGGCGACCGTGATGTATTGCTCCATAAGGGGAACGACGCGATCCTCCTCCGCACTCAGGTGCTCCTTCAACGCCGGGATCAGCCTGCCGAGAACGTCCGCCAGGGCCTCGCGGGACTCAACGGTGACGGCATCGCGCCAGATGCTCAACGCCGCGTCGACCTCGTGGAGCAGCGTGGCGACCTGTTGGTGTTGACCTTGCATCAGCCCCACCAGCCGAGCCGCTCGGGTACAGCGATCGAGCAGCAGCGGCCAGATGTCCTCGTCTTCGTGGGTGTGGTGATCGTGCAACAGGGCGATCACAGCTTGCACGTGATCACCGATGATCTGGGCGCGGTCGTGGTCGCCCGCTACGACAGCACCGACGAGTCCGGGCATCAGTGCGAACTCGCGGCGGAACATGTTGTGGATAATGAGCATGTCGCTGCGCTCGAAGTGCGGCTGCTCGTCAGGCTTCGCCAGGGAACTCATCATTAACCTCCTTTGATTCGCGCCGCGCGATGCGCGGCGCGAATCGTGCCGGTATCAATTCGGGGAACTTGCAAAGGAATTCAGTCGAGGGGGATCTCGTTCTTGTGCTGGGTCAGCCAGGAGTCGAGCGGTTGCAGTTCGGGGTTGAGCTCACGCACCAGGTCGAGGTTGCGCACTCCGGTGAAGTATTCGGATGCGTCGGAATAGAACTGGAACATGTTGGCGACCTCGACCGCACCGGGCTGCCCGGATGCCCGCATCTGATCGGTGGTCAGCGGTCGGTAGTCGACCTTTTCGCCCAGCGCCGCGGTCAACTTGGCAGCGAGTTGCTCCCCGGTGGCGTGGGTGCCGGCGATGCTGACCGTCTTGCCGATAAATTCCTCGTCGCGGCGAAAGACGCCCAGCGCGGTCTTGCCGATGTCCTCACCGGCGACGAGCGCAAGCTTCTTGTCGGCCATCGGCAGCGACACAACCAGCTCGCCGTTGTCGTCACGGTGCGGGCCGAAACCTTGGAGCAAAGCCTCGTAGTAGAACGTGGTCTGCAGGAAGGTGGTCGGCACGCCGAGCGCGGTGAACGATCCGTTGGCCTCGGCCTTGGCGTCGAAGTGCGGGACCTTGTAGTTGCCCAGGGCGTCGGGGACCTCGATACCGAGTCGCTGAAAGTGGGGCCGGGTGTCCTCAAGGGTGGACCACACCACGTGGCGTAGTTCGGTGTCCTTGGCGGCGCGGGCTGCTGCCGCTGCCTGATCGAGTTCCATCTCGGCGCGGGTGCGGGCCTGCTCCTGTTCGGGGGTGCGCTGGACCCAGAAGTTGGTGACCACGTAGGCGCCGTAGGCGCCGTCGAGGATGACCGAGAAGAAAATCATTGCGATAGTGGGTCTACTCCTTTGAACTGATTTGTGGATACTGATCGGGAATTGCTTCGACGAATCGAAGCCCTGGTCGCGCGACCGGCGTGCAGGGCGGCGGCCTGGTCCGCGCGATCCTGGCCGACCCGGACGGTCCGTTGACCGCGCGGGCCCTGACCCGCAATACCGGCTCCGACCGGGCGCGCGAACTCGCCTCCCAAGGGGCCGAGGTCATCGAGGCAGACCTCGACGATGAAACCAGCCTGCGGGCGAACTCCTCAAAAGCACCGGCCTGTACCCGGGGCAGGAGGTGCTGATGATGCATCTATGGGCAGCGGGGGTCGTGCGCCAGGCCGACCTGATCAACGCCCTGGGTCTCGACCCGTCCACCGTGACCAAGATGCTTCAGCGGCTACAGCGCGCCGGCAAAGTCACCCGGACCACCGACCCCGCCGACCGACGCGCCGTGCTCGTCGAGGCAACAGAAAGCAGCCGCGCCCTTCGTCCCGATATCGAAGCCGCCCAAAAAACGTTGGAAGAGCGCACCGTCGCCGGACTCGACCCCGCCGAGCGCGCCGAACTGCACCGGCTGCTGGAAAAGGTTGCGGCCTACCTCAGGCTGCAGAACGGGCCCTGCCCGTAACGCCGCCCCGCAGCTCGCCTTCTGCGACACGGAACAAATCGGCAGCGCGGACGGTACTTTCCCAGGAAGAAGCTGGGGTTTCGAATCCCCTTAACTCCGCAGAGTTTGTTTCGCACTTAGATATCACAAAACCGCGGTGGACTCGCCGGCACCGCTGTACGCCTGTTATTTCTAGGCCGAGGTGTATCTCGCATGTGACCTCCGCGCGACAGCGACGAAGGGCGCTCATCTTCATGACAGCGCGTGCGCATCCAGCAGAGTTTCCTGGCCCGGCGCGTGTTCCCCGACGCGGTAGGCATCTGGGGACTGAGATTGATTGCGCCGCTTGGGCTGCTGCGTTGTAGCGCTGCGCGATTACGGTCCTATTGAGGGGTGCCTACCAGTGTTGATGCCGTCAACACCTTTCGCGTATCCCCAGGTCGTTTCGCGTCGTTTCACGTCGTTTCGCGTACTCAAGTTCGGCGTTTCCACTGGTCAGCGCGATTTCTGTGGCGGGTTCGATTCCCGGCAGCTCCACCAAAGGGCCGCTGAGATGCGGCCCTTTTTCGATCAACGGGCCTTTCCGGTAAGCGGCTGCGCGTGATTAGTAGGTGCTGGCCCTCAGAACTAGCGGGTCCGCGTGGGTCAGGTGGGTGGTAGTTGTCCGAGTTGTTGTAGGACGGAGTACAGGTTCGCCACCCCCCAGTGGTCGGTGATCTGCCCGTCGCGGACTCGCATGGCATCGACCGTTTCGAAATGGATGGTCTTGCCGGTGGGAGCGATGCCGAGAAACTCGCCGCGGTGCGTCCCGTGGTAGATCTTGAAGGTGGTGACGATGTCACCATCGACGGTCTGCCAATGGATCTCGGGCCGGAAGTCAGGAAACGCGTCACGCAGTCGGTTGTAGAGAACCCGGACGCCGGCTTTGTTGGGCGCGGTGCCGGGCTGGGGGGTGTGGTCGACGAAGTCGTCAGCGAACAGTTCGTCGAACAGGGCGAAATCGCCCTGACCCTGAACTTGTTCGGTGTTACGGCGGACCAACGCCTTGAGGGCTTCGGCTTCATTGTTGGGCGACGTCGTCACGTCGGTGGCATCTGAGTGGGACACTTACCGCCTGCCTTTCTGTCGGCACTGCGCCTGGCGCGTCGCGTCCTCGGCCTTCGACCAGGACAACTCTGCGTCGTCACCGATGACGTAGGCCGCCATGATATGGATCGCCGAGCGGAAGTTCGCGGCAGCGTCGTCCGGGTTGGTCACAGTCCGAGCGTGCCACGCCAATCGTGCGAGCACGTGGCAGCTCGCGGGCGCTGCCCTCGGCCCGACGTCGATGTCCCCTTGCCGGCACGCACCTTATAGCTGTCTTTCGCCGCCGTCGACGAACAGCTCGGTTCCGGTCATGAAGCTGCTCTCGTCGGAGGCGAGGAATAGCACCGCGGCGGCGACTTCCTCGGGCCGCCCGACCCGGCCCATCGGCACGTGTGATGCCTGCGCGTCTAGCAGCGCCTGTTCCTGGCCGCTCGGCGCCAGGCCCTTCAGTCCCGGCGTCTCAACTGGACCCGGTACGACGGTGTTGACCCGGATGCCCTTGTCGACCAACTCCGCCGCCCACGTCCGGCCCAGCGAACGGATGGCAGCTTTCGACGCTGCGTAGACGCCCATTGCGGGTGTGCCCCCGTACGCGGCGGTCGAACCGGTCAACACGATCGACGCGCCTGGTTTCAGCAAGGGCAAGACTTTCTGCAGCGTGAATAGGATTCCGCCAACGTTGATCTGGAATGTGTTGGCGAACTGTTCGACGGTCACGTCGGCCAACGTCGCCAATTCGCCCCCGCCGGCATTGGCGAACACAACATCCAGGCCGCGTCCACGGGCCCTGATGGCATCGGCAACGTTGTCGAGGTCGTCGAGATTCGACACGTCGCCGCGGATGCCGGTTGCTTCCGCTCCGATCGACGCCACGGCGTCGTCGAGAGTGTTCTGGTTTCGCCCGGTGATGAAGACGTGTGCGCCTTCGGCTGCAAACCGCTGCGCGGTGGCTAGGCCGATGCCGGAGTTGCCGCCGGTGACAAGTGCCGTCTTTCCAGAAAGCTGACCCATGGTGATCTCCTTTGTCCGAGGTCCGGCGGGATCGCCATCGCCTCGTGGATCAGTCCAACACGTGACATGTCACGTTATTCCACGGCGCTGGGCTTTATCGCGAAACAGCTGCCGGTGCCGCCGCAGCCTGTATCGACCCAGTTCGCCTGCATTTTCGTCAGACCTCTACCTACGGTACCGTAAGTTACGGTAGCGTAGGTACGTGACAACTTTGCAGACCAGCCTGCTGACCGAACTCGAGCCCGTCGTGGCCGCCAACCTCGACCGCCACCTCAGCCTGGCGAAGGACTGGCAGCCGCAAGACTACGTGCCCTGGTCACGCGGGCGTGACTTCGCCTTCCTCGGCGGCACCGACTGGCAGCCTGAGGACTCGCCGCTCGACCCGGTCGCGCAGACGGCGATGATCGTCAACCTGCTCACCGAGGACAACCTGCCCTCATATCACCGCGAGATCGCCACCCGCTTCGGCCGCGACGGCGCCTGGGGCCAGTGGGTCGGTCGCTGGACGGCCGAGGAGGGCCGGCACGCGATCGCGATACGCGACTACCTCGTCGTCACGCGTGGCGTGGACCCGGTCCGGTTGGAGGCGCTGCGCATGGAACACATGACGGCGGGCTACGACAGCGGCGACAAGACCATGCTGCAGGCGCTGGCCTACGTCTCGTTCCAGGAGCTGGCCACCCGGATCGCGCACCGCAACACCGGGCGTGCGGCTGGCTGCCCCCTTGCCGAGCAGTTGCTCGCTCGCATATCCGCGGACGAGAACCTGCACATGGTCTTCTACCGCAACCTGATGAGCGCCGCGCTCGACCTCGCGCCCGACAAGGCGATGCAGACGATCCGCGACGAGGTGGTCGGCTTCCAGATGCCTGGCCAGGGTATGACGGACTACGCCAAGAACGCCGTCACCATCGCCAAGGCCGGCATCTACGACCTGCGCCTGCACCACGACGCGGTGATCCAGCCCGTGCTGCGGTTTTGGCGGATCTTCGAGCGCACCGACTTTGGCCCGGCCGGCGAGCACGCCCGCGACGAACTCTCGTTCTTCCTCGCGATGCTCGACGCCAAGGCGAAGCACTATGAGGAGAAGCGCGCCGCCCGCGAGGAGGTACGAAGAACTGCGTAACGACGCAACACGTGCTCAGTGGGTCGAGCCGGCCCAACGACCCGATCTTGGTCCAGACACGCGGCTTCAGTTACAAAGTCGTCAACCGTAAGTCCCTCGAGCAACTCACCGACACGAATGCACCCTTCTGGGTGCTGTCGGCCGATGACGCCGTGCGTGCCGACGTCAGTCAGCATGTCAGAACGATCTGCAGCCTGCGCGACGGCAACGACAAAATAGCCAAGCGTGTGATGTGGGGCCTGAGGTTTCAGCTCCTGCGTAGGGGCTGAAACTTCAACCGACCCGGTCCCATAGCTACGTCAGCCGCGGCTTCGCCGACATCACCGAACACCATAGCCAGGTCGGTCACCGCGAAGGTGATTAGGACGGAGATCGGTTTCAACACGAGTGCAGAATACGAGGCAGAATCGAGCGATGAAGCCAGCCGGTGTTCACCATGTCGCCATCTGCGTCGCCGACGCGCAGAAGGGGCTCGCCTTCTATCGCGACGTGCTCGGCATGACGCAACTGCCGCGCCCCGATCTCGGCCCGGGATACTGGCTCGACGCCGGCGGCCAGCAGGTGCACCTGATGGAGTCCGACACCCAGCCGCTCGGTGCGAACCACTTCGCGATCCAGGTCGACGACATCGATGCCGCCGTCACCGACTTGCAGGAGCAGGGCGTCGAGGTGCACCGGATCCCCTTCATCCCCGGCGCCGGGCACCAGGCCTTCCTGCACGATCCGTTCGGCAATTTGCTCGAGCTAAACCAGCCGGAATAGCTTGCGCACACCGGCGAAGCGCTCGCTACCTGGGCTTTGTTGGACCACCTGCTCGATTCTGCGGGACCCGGGTGACCTGTACCGTTCGCCGACCAGACATGGTGTCGGAGAGGGTCTTCGCGTATAAGCCCCACGCGCCCCACTGTCAGGCTCTGTGGCTGCATGCGAATTACCTTGTCTCATAAACGATTAAAACTTCACGCGAGACTCTTAGTGCTGAGACGGACATTTGAGACCTTGCGACCTGGGAAAATACGATGCCGCACAGTGTTCGGCGGCGGTCTCATATGTGGTCTTGAGCTCAAGGTGTATTTCGAGACCGCGTTCAGTTCTGTTCGGCCCTGGTCGATTTGGTCGTAGGCGTACGTCACCATCGCGGCGGTGGTCATCGTCTCACCCTTGCGGGCGAGCGGTTCGTATGTCTGTTCGCCGCGAACATCGCGTAGGAGTGCGATTGAGGTATTGATTTCAGGAAACGCCAGTGCGGTGAGGGGATTGACCGCGAAGCCGGCGATGGTGGCCGCCGCTGTCTTGAGCGACGACCAGACCACGGCGAAGAAGTAGCTACGCGGGCAGATCCACCCGCAGCGCCAGGTGCTCATCGAGTATCCGGCGCAGCGCGGCGTCCATCGGATGCGCGGATGCGAGGTCGCGGCCGAACCGACTGTCCACTACGACTACCGTGCCCTCACGCAGTTCGACGGTGTCGATCTGATCGATGAACGGATCGAACAATGCGGGCGGCGTGGCCAGGTAATACAGCGTCCGGCGCGACTCGTTCAACCCGGCGGCATACATCAGTCCGTGTTGGGTGATCACGAAGAGGTCCGAGGTGATCCTGGCGTTCGGGGTCTCGGCTTTGGCCCATGCCATTGCGGCGCACCGGGTCTGTGCCAATCTATCGGGGACGTCGTCAGTCAGCGTGAATAACTTTTCGACGAGTGCTCCACCCATTCGCGGATATGCGTCGATGGCGGGTCTGAAGTACCGCTGGAAGATCTCGCCGAAAAAGTCGTACGGTTGCTCGCTCATCGCAGCTCCCCAGGTTTCAGGGGGCCCGGCATGACTCGCCTGGACCCCGGCCGGTGAAGAGAGAGTTAGGTCGTGGTGTGCGGGTCGGATGAGTCGCTGGGCTCGACGATCTTTGTTTCCTCACGTGCCCCGTGGCTGATCTCGATGCGGCGCGGCTTGGCCCTTGCCGCCACGGGGAGGGTTACGGTCAGCACCCCGTTCTGATAGGTGGCGGCGATGTGGTCGGCGTCGATGTCCTGACCGAGGGACAGGCGACGCAGGTAACTTCCGGTGAAGCGCTCGGAGCTCAGCCACTGCACGTCGTGTTCGGTGCGTTCGCTGCGTTGTGCCGTCACGGTGAGGATGCCGCCGTCAACGCTGACGTCCACCGAATCGGGGTCCACGCCCGGGAGGTCGGCGTGAAGCACATAGTGATCACCGGAGCGGTAGAGGTCCATCGGCATGGCCAGTGGGACTCGGGCGGATCCGGGCGATGTACCGAGCAGCTGCGCGGCGAGTCGGTCGATGTCACGGAATGGATCGGGATGAAGCACAGCAACCACCTCCTAGATGTCGGTTGCCGCACCGCGCCATCGCGACGGGTGTCGGCTGGCTGCGCTCCTTCCGGTTTAGCACTTCACCGGCGCGAGCACCAGGGGTGTCGGCGCTGCGCCCAGGTCTTCGGCGAAAAGGACCCCGGTGTCCAGGATCGTCTTCCAGATGAAAGGGGCCAGACGCGCCTCGATCTGCTCGTCGATGTCGGTTGCGCGCACAGGAATTGGTGATGGTCGGCGAGATGCCCGTCGAACGCTCAGACCCAACTCCTGTTGCCTACCTGGACAGGCGTAGACTGAAGGAACGGATCCACGGCAGACCAAGGTCGGACCGGAAGAAAAGATTCCTCCTCTCGGCTGTGGCGCCCAGCACGATCACTAGGCACCCACGCGAAGCAAAGCCCATCAACTGGGCACAGCGCGGTGGGCTTGCGTCAGGCGGGAAATTCACTCCTGACGCCGAGGCCACATTTCACCGCGCCATCATGCACGCTTGGTAACCAGGTGGTTGGTGCTTCGGACGGCGCTCCTTTTCGTCAGGAGCGCCGTCCGACTCGTGTATGCCGAACTCCCGAGGCCGGTAGCCGTCTGCTCGCACATCGATCAGGGCGGCATGGATAGGTCTTTCGCGCTGCGCGCGATCCAACTTGACCCCTTGAGTGGTGAGTCTCGTGTGGCGCCTGAGGTCGAGCATTTCCGCAGGCGAGCGCTATTTCTGGGACGGCTTCGATTCCCAGCAGCTCCACGGAATACCAGCTGGTCGAAGACGTACGTTCTGGCCAGTTTCATCGCGACTGCCGCTGCGGCGCAACACCGTTCAGCGTTTGCCGCCGCACGCGCTCACGGCCGCGTTGACGGTCTCTTCAATAAGTCTGTCGTCGATCGGGCCGATGGCGGGTAGGACGGCGCGGAGCACCAGCGGACCGGTCAGCAGGTCCGAGATGATGCGGGGCTCTTCGACTGGTGCGATCTGGCCACGCTCCACGGCACGATCGAGCATCGCCGCGACCGAACGCCGGCGGGGGGCCATGAACCGTTCGTAGAACGCGGTGCTGAGGTCTTGGTCAGCGGTGAGGTCACTGAGCACGCCGGCCAGCGCGGCCCGCACGACGGGGTCAGCGAAGAACTCGCGTTGGAGTTGCTGCAGCAGGTGCAGATCCCTTCGCAGTTCGCCACTGTCGGGGGCTGGATCGGATCCGAATCGGCTGATCAGCAGCCCGACGACAAGTTCGCCTCGCGTCTTCGCGCGACGATAAATCGCCGCACGGGTGGTGCCCGCCAGCTTGGCGACGCGGTCAATGTTCACGGCCCCGTAGCCGTCCGACAGCAGCACCGTTTCCGTTGCTGCGGCGATCGCGGTGTCCACTGCAATATCGCGGGGGCGACCTCGAAGACCTGACATATCCGCTCAGACTTTATGGCTTGACCTATTTACGATGCAGAGTGTACCGTAAATTCCATGGCAACAATCTGGATTTTCGGTGCAACAGGGCTGAGCGGTCGTGCGATCGCGCGCGAGCTCGTACGCGGCGGTGCTGATGTCGTGCTTGTCGGGCGAGATGAGGACAAGCTGGCGTCGGTGGGCCGATCCATCGGAGGGTCGGCGAATCAGCGGGTGGTCTCCGGCTTGACCGCGCTGGTCGAGCTTATTGGTGCGGAGAAGCCCGACGTGGTGGTGAACGCGGTCGGCCCCTACGGCATCACCGGCCTGCCGCTTGCCCGCGCCTGCCTGGCGGCGGGCGCACATTACGTCGACCAGGCGAACGAACTCGAACCCGTGCAGCAGCTGCTCGAACTGGACGCCGAAGCGCGCGGCCGGGAAGTCACGCTGCTGACCGGCGCGGGGTTCGGTGTGTTGGCAACCGAGGCGCTGGTGGTCGAGCTGCGCGACGGCCGGTCCCCGGCAGCCCGCGCCATGGTCGCGGCCCTACCTGCCGTGCAGCAGCTTGGATCGTCCGTATTGGCCAGCGCCGTCGACGCGATTGCGTACGGCGGCAGGCGATATCGGGACGGACGGCTGGTGCGTCGCCGGCTGGGCGCCGATCACGAACGTATCCCGCTCCCGAATGCGCCGGCGAGAGATGCCCTGGCGGTACCGACCGGGGAACTCGAGGCAACGCGGCGGGCGTCTGGAGCCGGTGACGTACTCGCATACTCCAGCGAGGTGCCCACCGGGCCACTAGTGCGGGCGGTTCTGCCGGCGGTCTCTGCATTGTTGGCGGTGCGCCCGATCCGTGCGGGCGTCCAGCGTCTCATCAGCCGCATGCGCCTTACCCCACCGGCGAAGACCGGCGACGTGTCGTGGGCCTACGCACGATTGGAATGGGCCGACGGATCACGGCGCGAGGCGTGGCTGCGCACCGGCGAGGGCTACGCGTTCACTGCAAGGGTCGCGGCCTTGGCCGCCGAACGGTTGGGCGACGGAACCGCGGCGCATGGTGCATTCACGCCTGGCGCTCTATTCGGCGCCGAGTTGGCCAGATTGGCCGGCGGCGAGATCGTCACGCCGCGGGAGGCCAACGCATGACAGGCGATCTCAACCAACGCAACCAGGTTCGGATACCCGCGGGCCACGGTGATGAGATGGACGCCTGGCTTTACCTGCCCGTCGGACCGGGCCCCCACCCAGTTGTGGTGATGGCGCACGGCATTGGTGGGGTGAAGGCCGCCGGTCTGGCCCCGTTCGCCGAGCGGTTCGTCGACGCCGGGTTTGCGGCGCTGGTGTTCGACTACCGCCATTGGGGCGACTCAACCGGTCAGCCCAGGCAGCTGCTGTCCATCCGCCGCCAGCTGGAGGACTACCGCACGGCGCTGGCCTGGGCGCGCCGACAGGATTCGCTCGACGCAACGCGAATCTTTGTGTGGGGCACATCTTTTGCCGGCATGCACATCGTCGAGTTGGCCGCCAGCGAAGCGGGCCTGGCCGGTGCGATCGCGCAGTGCCCTCTGGTTGACGGCCTCGCGGGGGCCATGAAGATCCCACCATCGCGCGGACTGCGGCTCGCCGCCCACGCGCTTGCCGACTTGGTCGGGTCCGTGCTCGGTCAGAAACCGCACTATCTGCAAGTCAGCGTGCCGCCCGGAGAGTTCGGCGTGATCGCCACAGATGATGCGATGATCGGCCATGCCCGCCTGAACCCGGGCGACGGCTCGTGGCCCAACGACATCACCGCGCGCTCGATGCTGGACGTGACGATGCACCGGCCGGTGCGTCGGGGACGGCGGGTCCGGTGCCCACTGCTCATGGTTGTCGCGGAACACGACACCATGGCACCCACCCGGCCGGCCTTGCGCGTGGCGGCGCAGGCGCCACGCGGCGAGCTTTATCGCAGCCGCGGCGGACACTACGACGTGTACGCCGGCGGACTTGACCACGACAACGTGGTGCAGGTGGAGCTAGAGTTCCTACGCAGGCACAGCACCCTCAGCGCGCGATGAAAATCGTTCGGTGCCATTCCTTGTCGGCGACGCAGGTAATGCGCTCATCGCGCCATGTCACTTAAGGTTCAGCGTTACTCCGGCATCGTTGAAGACTTCCTGTATCGCATCGAACAACGTGCGCTGCCCCTGGCGCACGTTGCTGAGGTAGCGCCGCGATAGGGCGCTGTGCTGCCATTCGAATTCGTAGGGCCGATTCTCGGGGGTGCCGAATCCGCCCCGCAGGCAGTCGGCCAATGCGTCGAGGTTGCGTCCGAAGTATCCGCCGGGCCCGTTGACGGAGGATCCGATCTCGCGATAGAAGTCCTTGGCTGATCTGATCTTTCGGCCGTCGATTCGGAAGATCACAGGTCGCTTTGCGTCTGGCTCTCGCGTCATCATTGCCTTCCCGCTCCAGTGACCAGACAAAACGAGTCATAGTGGTTGCGGGTGTAGAAGTATTGGGTCGGATTGGTCAATGGTGCTCCGCCCGTGACGATGCGCCTCAGTGACCGGTCTCGGGCACTCGGGGTGATCACGGTGTACTCGTGGTAGTACCCCCTGGTGTGCTCAGGCAGATGGCCCTCGTGGTTGGCGAACACCTCACCGTCGGTGCGGGGAAACGGGAAGGGGCCGTTGGAGTGTATGAGCCTGACGGTGTCGACCACCTCGGGTGGCAAGGTGGCCAACGGGCACGTCGGCACACCGACTGTCGTCGGTGCCGGGTCGGATGAGTGGGTCCGCGCCAGCATCCATCCGCCGAGGATGACCACTAGTGCGCCAAGCGTGACAAGTGCGAACCTGCGTCGACTCACTTGCGCTCCTCGCTGCCGGGCAGGGTCAATTACAACGTGGGCGCGGCTGCCCGGTCTATCGAGGATGCCTTTCGCGCCATCGGACCGCGCATCGAGGCTTGGCGATAACTGCGGCTGTGCCGCTCGGAAATGACCCACGGGCGTGATCAGAAAGACGTCATCTCTGCAGGTAGAACCACTGATGCACGCAAGCGTCCTGATACGGTTAATTCATAGGTGGCGAGTTTATCGAGATCCGGATAACCGACCGGACGGCCAACCGAGATGGAGAAGAGCCCCTGAATTGAAACTCGGCATCATGACGCCCGTCGTCACCAACGTGGGCGGCGCCCCGTTGACATGGGAGCAGAACGCCACCATCGAGGACATCGGCCGCGTCGCCGAAACGGCGGACAGGCTTGGGTATCACCACCTCACCTGCAGCGAGCACATCGGCATACCGTCGAGCGAGGCCCCGCGGCGCGGCTCCCGGTACTGGGACCCGCTCGCCACGTTCGGCTACGTGTCGGCGCGCACGCGGCAGATCCGACTCGTCACCTTCACCCTGGTGCTCGGCTATCACCACCCGCTCGCGATCGTAAAGCGTTATGGCACTTTGGATCACGTGAGTAGCGGCCGGGTGATCCTAGGCGTCGGCGTCGGCACCCTGAAGGAGGAGTTCGATCTTCTGGGCGTGCCGTTCGAGGACCGTGGCGCCCGTGCCGACGACGCGTTGCGGGCGCTGCGGGCAGCACTGCCAACCAATGAGCCGGTTTATGAGGGCGAGTATTACTCGTTCGGTGGGCTCACGGTGGATCCGTGTGCGCTGCAACCACATATGCCGATTTGGATCGGTGGCCGCACCAAGCGATCGTTGCGGCGTGCTGTGACGCTCGCCGATGGTTGGTGTCCTTTCAATCTGTCTATTGCCACCGCTGCCGAGTGGTTGCAGGCGTGGGAGCTGCCCGCCGGGTTCGAGGTCGTCTTGCCCGCTGATCAACCGCTCGATCCGGTGCAGGAGCCGGCGTTGACCGAGGATTCGCTGCAGACCATGGCGGCGGCCGGCGCCACCACTTTGTCAGCCGTATTCATCCATCGCTCTCTCGAGCACTATCTCGAGTTGATCCACGCGCTCGCCGAGTTGCACGGCAAAACGTTCGGTCGAGACGTGGGCACGTAGCGGGCCGAGGCGAGCCAGGCCGGTCGGCGTCCCACATTCGAAACCGTAGCGGTCCTAACGTTGACGCCGCCGTAACAAATCTGCCATCGAACCTTCCTAAGGTGAGGCGGTCCATCTTCCGAATCGGAAAATCGCGGACCCCCTCAGCGATAGGAACTCAATTGAGCGGAAACCCAGTCCGCCTGCAGGCGATCAACGACGTCGAGGCCTACGTCCCACCGGCGGTCAGCTTCGTAGCTGGTGAAGCCCCTGGCGAGATCTTCGGCTCCAACGTCTTCACCAAGACCGAGATGCAGGCACGGCTACCCAAGCCGGTATATAAGTCCGTCGTGGCGACCATTGACAAAGGCACCAAGCTTGACCCCGCCGTCGCCGACACGGTCGCGGTAGCCATGAAGGATTGGGCGCTGGAGAAGGGCGCCACCCACTACGCCCACGTGTTCTACCCGATGACCGGCTTCACCGCAGAGAAGCACGACAGCTTCTTGGAGCCCGTCTCCGACGGGCAGACGCTCGCGGAGTTCGCCGGCAAGACCCTCATCCAGGGCGAACCCGACGCGTCCAGCTTCCCGTCGGGCGGATTGCGGAGCACGTTCGAGGCCCGCGGTTACACCGGCTGGGACGTCACCAGCCCGGCCTACATCCTGGAAAACCCGAACGGCAACACGCTGTGCATCCCGACGGTGTTCGTCTCGATGACCGGTGAGGCGCTGGACTACAAGACGCCGCTGCTGCGCAGCCAGCAGGCCATGGGTGCGCACGCCGAACGCATCCTGAAGCTGTTCGGTCACAAGGACCTCAACAAGGTCGTGTCGTTCTGCGGCCCGGAGCAGGAGTACTTCCTGGTCGATCGGCACTTCTTCCTGGCGCGACCGGATCTGGTCAACGCCGGTCGCACCTTGTTCGGCGCCAAGCCGCCGAAGGGCCAGGAGTTCGACGACCACTACTTCGGCGCGATTCCCGAGCGGGTGCTGGGCTTCATGATGGACACCGAGCGGGAGCTGTTCAAGCTCAGCATTCCCGCCAAGACCCGGCACAACGAGGTGGCCCCCGGCCAGTTCGAGCTGGCGCCGATGTTCGAGCGGGCCAACATCGCCTCTGACCACCAGCAGCTGACGATGACGGTCTTCAAGACGCTGGCCAAAAAGCACGGCATGGAATGCCTGTTCCACGAGAAGCCGTTCGCCGGCGTCAACGGGTCCGGTAAGCACGTCAACTTCTCGTTGGGCAACTCCGAGCTGGGCTCGCTCCTGGTCCCCGGCGACACGCCGCATGAGAATGCCCAATTCCTGGTGTTCTGCGCCGCGGTGATCCGCGCCGTGCACAAGTTCTCCGGGCTGCTGCGGGTGTCGGTCGCGTCGGCCACCAACGACCACCGCCTGGGTGCCAACGAGGCACCGCCCGCGATCATCTCGATCTTCCTCGGTGAACAGCTCGCCGACGTCTTCGAGCAGATCGCGAAGGGTGCCGCGACCTCGTCAAAAGGCAAGGGCACCATGATCATCGGTGTCGACACCCTGCCGCCGTTGCCGACCGACCCGGGCGACCGCAACCGAACCAGCCCGTTCGCGTTCACCGGCAACCGGTTCGAGTTCCGGGCGCCCGGCTCCGGGCAGACGGTTGCCGTGCCGTTGATCGTCCTCAACACGATCATGGCGGACTCGCTCGACTACATTTCCACGAAACTGGAGAAGTCCGTCGGCGACGGAGAGGACTTCGACAAGGCGGTGCAGACACTGCTCACTGAGATCATCACCGAACATGGCGACGTCGTGTACAACGGCGACGGCTACTCGGAGAAGTGGCAGATCGAGGCGGCCGAGCGAGGCTTGCCGAACCTCAAGACCACGCTGGACGCCGTTCCGGAGCTGATCAAGCCCGAAGCGGTCGAACTCTTCGAGAAATACGGTGTGTTCAGCGAGCGCGAGCTGCACAGCCGCTACGAGGTCCGCCTGGAGCAGTATGCGCTGACCGTCGCCGTTGAGGCCAAGCTCGCACTGGAGATCGGCTCGACCATCATCCTGCCGGCCGGGATCCGCTACCAGACCGAGCTTGCCCAGAACGTCGCCGCATTGAAGGCCGCCGGCATCGAGCCGAGCATCGCTGCGCTGGAAGCGGTTTCGGCACCAATTGCTGATCTCGAGGCGGGCTTGGCAAAGCTGAAAGCAGCGCTGTCCGACCATTCGGCGGAATCGGCGCTCGATGAGGCCAAGCATGCCCAGGAGGCGCTGTTGCCGGCGATGGAGGAGGTGCGCACGGCCGCCGACACGCTGGAAAGCGTTGTCGCCGACGACTTGTGGCCGCTGCCCACCTACCAAGAGATGCTCTACATCCTCTAGTCCGTCGTCGGGTGTGGGGGTGGGCCGCGCAAGCGGACCCTGGTGATCCGAGACCCCCACGCCCGACGACTCGCGTCGCGAAGGGTCTACTTCACCCACGTAGGACCTAAACGTCGTAGTAGAGAGCGAACTCGTAAGGGGTCACTCGGAGGTTGAACGGCGCAATCTCATAGTCACGCTTGTAGTTGATCCACGTCTCGATCAGGTCGGGCGTGAATACGCCTCCCTCGGTGAGGTATTCGCTGTCTTGCTCGAGACGGTCGATGACCGCGGACAGCTGGGTAGGGGCCTGTACGATTTCCGCGGCTTCTTCTGGCGGCAGCTCGTAGAGGTCCTTGTCGACTGGGGGAGGCGGCTCGATCTTGTTTTTTATTCCGTCCAGGCCCGCCATCAGCATGGCCGAGAACGCCAAATACGGGTTGCCCGACGAGTCGGGGCAACGAAACTCCAGCCGCTTGGCCTTCGGGTTGTTGCCGGTGATTGGGATACGCACGCACGCCGACCGGTTGCGCTGGCTGTAGACCAGGTTGATCGGGGCCTCATAGCCCGGCACCAGCCGCTTATAGGAGTTCACCGTCGGGTTGGTGAAGGCCAGCAACGAGGGCGCGTGGTACAGCAAACCGCCGATGTAGTGGCGGGCGGTGTCCGACAGGCCGGCGTACCCGGTCTCGTCGTACATCAGCGGGACGCCGTCCTTCCACAGCGACTGGTGGCAGTGCATGCCGGAGCCGTTGTCGCCGAACAGCGGCTTGGGCATGAACGTTACGGTTTTGCCTTCCTGCCACGCGGTTTGCTTGACGATGTATTTGTACATTTGATGGTCGTCAGCCGCGTGCAGCAAGGTGTTGAACTTATAGTTGATTTCGGTCTGGCCGCCGCTGCCCACTTCGTGGTGGCCCTTTTCCAGAGAAAAACCGGCGTTGGTCAGGTTGGTAAGAATGCTGTCGCGCAGATCGACGTAGTGGTCGGTGGGGGCGACCGGGAAGTAGCCGCCCTTGGGGCGGACCTTGTAGCCGAGGTTGGGGCTGCCGTCGAACTCCGTCTCTTCCCCGGTGTTCCACCAGCCGGATGTCGCGTCCACCTTGTAGTACGAGGTGTTCATGCGCGAGTCGAAGCTCACCTGGTCGAAGATGTAGAACTCGGCTTCCGGGCCGAAGTAGGCGGCGTCCGCGATGCCGGAGCTGATGAGGTAGTTCTCGGCCTTGCGGGCGACGTTGCGCGGGTCGCGCGAGTACAGCTCGAGGGTGAAGGGGTCGTGCACGAAGAAGTTCACGTTCAGCGTTTTGGCGGCACGGAACGGGTCGATGGTCGCGGTTTCCGGATCGGGAAGCAGCAGCATGTCGGACTCGTGGATCGACTGGAAGCCGCGGATCGATGAGCCGTCGAAGGCCAGGCCTTCCTCGAATACGTTCTCGTCGAAAACGTAAATCGGAATTGTGAAATGCTGCATGGTGCCTGGCAGGTCACAGAAGCGGACGTCGACATACTCAATTTTCTCGTCCTTGCAGAGTTTGAAGATATCGTAGGGCGTGTTTTCGGGCACAGACTGCTCCTTTGCGTGTGTTCGCGACCGTACGAGGCGCCCGCGAACTCATGCACGCCACGATGGTGTTGCCATGACTATCGGCCACTATGCCGGATCGTGCCACCCGAGGAACCCGGATAAATGAGGTCAACACCAATGTCCCGCAAGCGGAGTCGCCCACTAAGACCGGTAACGGAAACGCGGTCCGGGTCAAATTGAAGCTGCGTCCTCTTGCGGCGCAACAGGTCCGACTCGAGCCCGTCACGCACACGAAATAGTTGAGGTGTAGAAAAAACCGTCGCGCCACAAGAGGTGGGAGTACTTATGCCGCAGGACACAAAGCCACTGCCGAATGTCGCGATCGACCTTAACAAGCGATCGAGAGAACCCGAATCCCGCCAAATGCGGGAGATCATGCATCGTGAAATCATCGTCAGCGGTGACGACCCGCTCTCGAAGACGATCGCCGAGGAGCTAAGGGGCGCCGGCGCGCGGATAATCAAGATCAACACCGCCGCCGATCTCCTCGGCGTCGGAGTACATCGCGCGCGCGCCGTCGTCTGCGCCGGGCCCAATGACACGGTAAACCTTGAAATCGCGCTGCTGGCAAGGCAATACAGCCCGAATGTCCGCGTGGTGGCGCGTCTGGCCAATGACGTGCTGCGCGAAGCGGTAGCCGCCGTTAACGGCCCCGGCGCCATTTTGGACGTCGCCGAGCTCGCGGCACCATCCGTCGTCGAGGCAGTTCTGTCGCGTAACACGCATCAGTTCGAGGCGGCCGATATCGAATTCGTTGTCTGGGGATCCGAGGCGCCGTACGACGCGACTCTGCGCGAGATCTACGCCGATCTGGCACCGGTGGCGGTGGTCCACGGCCAGAACTCACCCGCCCCCGGCGAGGTGGTGCCATGTCCGGGACGGGATCTGCAGGTCTACGCCGGCGACTGGACCTCGATGATCGGCGTCAAAGACGAATTGGAAGCGCGCCGGATCACCGTGCCTCTCCCGACCGTGACGCGCTCTCGCCGCTCCCGGGTGCGACGCGCAATCGACGCCGCGCGCGCCATACGCGATGACGTAAACCCGATGCTTTATCCTTCGGTGGCCGTCGCGTTGCTTGTGGTTATCGTGTCGACGATCGTGGTGCGTTTCAGCTATCAGAAGCCGCAGCTGTCGTGGCTCGACGCCTTGTGGTTCACCTCCGAGACGGTCACGACCGTGGGCTACGGCGAATTCCCCTTCGCACAGCAGTCCGTTTGGCTGCGACTGTTCGCCATCGCGTTGATGTTCGCCGGCGTAACCATTACCGCGCTGCTCGTTGCGTTCGTCGCCGATCTGCTGCTGTCGCGCCGATTCCTGCAAACGGCCGGACTCCGACGGGCGCGCCATATGCGCGACCACGTCGTCGTTGTCGGACTGGGTTCCACCGGCATCCGCGTCGTGACTGATCTGGCCGCTGCCGGATACGACGTCCTAGTCATCGAGCAAGACGAGAACAACCGCTTCCTGCCGACCGCGGCCGAACTCGACGTGCCGGTGATTTTCGGAGACTCGACGATGCGACAGACGCTGGAATCAGCGCGCGCCGATCGCGCCCGCGGAGTGGCGGTGATGACCCAGCACGACATGAAGAACATCGAGACCGGGATCGTACTGCTTGAGATGTTGGGATCTGATACCAAGGTGCCGATCGTCATGCGCGTTCAAGGCCGCGCGCTGGGCACTGCGGTGAACCAGCGGTTCGGTTTCGAAAACGTGCGGTCGATCGTCGACCTGGCAGCCCCCTGGTTCATCGGCGCCGCGATGGGCCTGCAGGTGCTGGCGACGTTTTGGGTCGGGCAGCGCTCCTTCATGGTCGGCGCAATGCTCGTGGCGGCCGGAAGCGAGCTCGATGGACTGCGAATGGTGGACCTGTCTACCCAAACGCGCGTCATCGCGATCACCCGACCGGAGGGGCTGGTCAGCTTACGTCCCCGCCGCGACGCCCGACTGAAAGCCGGCGACACCGTCTACCTCATCGGCCCATACCGTGAGCTGATCGCGACGCTACGCAAGGGCCAGCCTCCACCGCTGACCGCGATCGGCGGTGGGCGCGCGGCGACACTGGCGGCGGCCCGCTCGCCGCATCGGCCACACATGCGCCCGCCAGGCTGGGCGCAGGACACCGGGGTTTGACGAACCGGTCGCAGCAGGACTTCGCCAAGGCGTTCAGCAGCAAACGCCTCGAGTTCGAATATGTGTTTCCTTAGAGCGGCCCGCGTCACGTAAGCGCAGCGCAAGAGACAATCCACCGGCTGACACTCCGCCGCCGAACATGCCTCCCTTCCTGTGCCGCAGTGAGTTTCCACCTCAGACGTGCGCCGGTTGGGGAATGTGACGGCTAGCTAGAGCCCCAATGTCTTCGCGATGATGTCGCGTTGGATTTCGCTCGTGCCACCGACGATCGTGCCGACGACGGCGGCGCGGACCAGCTCCTCCATGCCGTACTCGACGGCGTAACCGGCGCCTCCCATCATCTGCATTCCCTCTAGTGCTGCCTGCTTGGCCAGCTCGGTGGCTTTGAGTTTCACCATCGAGGCCTCACGCGGCAGCAACTGGTTGGGGTTCTCGTCGACGCGCTGAGCGATGTCGTAGGTGAGCAGCCGCGTCGCCTCGAGTTCGGTGGCGAGGTCGGCCAGGCGTTGCGAGAGCGCCTGGAACGACCCGATTGGCTTGCCGAATTGCTTGCGCTCCTTGACATATGCCAATGTCTGGTCAAAGGCGCGCTGCGCTAGACCGATGTACAGCGCCCCAATGATGACGCGTTCGATGTTCAGGCCTGCGATTAGTTGTGGCCAACCCTGGCCTTCCACGCCGACCAGCCGATCTTCGGGCACGAAGCAGTCGGTGAAGTAGATGTCATTGACCTCGCTGCCGCCCATCGTCTCGATCTGTCGGACGACCATGCCCTCGCTGTTGGTCGGAACCGAAAACATTGAGATGCCTTCGTGCTTGGCCCCGGTGTTGGACGTGCGGGCGACGACGAGAACATAGTCGGCCAAATGGGCGCTGGAACACCACGTCTTCTGGCCATTGAGAACCCACCCGTCACTGACTTTGTCGGCCTTGCAGGTCAGCGACGCGACGTCGGACCCTGAACCAGGTTCGGACATCGCGATCGACGTCGGCGTGCCGGCCACAACACCGGCGAGCACCTCCTTCTTGATGTCCTCGCCGGCGAACCTCAAGTAGCTGTGCGCCACGATCAGGCTCACCGGGTAGCTGGGCACAGGTGCACGTCCCCGGGACATCGCCTCGACAAACAAGATGGCGTCAAATAAACCCCCGCCGGACCCGCCGTACTCCTCGGGAATCGATAGGCCCAGCCAGCCCAGCGCGGCCAGTTTTGACGCGATCTGCGGACTGTTTGCCTCCTTGCCGCCATCGGTGAGTGCCAGCCGCTGTTCGCGGGTGCCGCACTCCTTCTTGCAGAAGTCCCGAACCGTGTCGACGAACCGCTGTTGCTCGTCGGTGAGTCGAAGGCTCATATCCACCTCATTGCGTGTGTCATTGGAGGAAATTACGTGCACCATAGCATGTAATTACGTGATCCACTAAACTGCATTCATGGCCTACGCCACACTGCCGCCGAACAAGCACCAGGAGAAGAGCCTGCGCACTCGTGCGCTGCTGCTGGACGCTGCCATCGAGAGCCTCGCCGACGTCGGGTACGGCAACGCTTCGATTTCCGACATTGCGGCCCGGGCGGGAGTGACGCGGGGCGCTCAGGTCCATCACTTCCGAACGCGTACGGAGCTTTTCGCGCAAGTCATCGAGCATCTCGCAGACCGCCAGAGAGACGCGCTCCAGCGGCGCATCGAATCTGCGACGCGCTCGGCCACGCCCGCCGAACTGATCGTTGAGCTGGCGGTGGCGACGTTCTCGGGCAAGCTCGGTAAGGCGTCGATCGAGCTGTTCGTTGCCATCTCCAACGACGACACGCTTCGGCGGCGCATGCTTCGAGTGCAACGCGAGCTGACGGGCGACCTCATCGATGCCTGTGCCCGGCTGACCGGACCGGATGTGCCGCGCGATCGCCTTGAATCCACGTTCTGGTTGACCATCCACATGGTGCGCGGCAGCACCCTCGACGAGATGCTCGGTCGAGACCCGCAGCGCAGGAAGCAGACACTCGCCGACTGGACTCACCTCGCCCGAGTAGCGCTACGCGAGCCACTCCAATAAGGCAAGTGGCCTGAGGCGACCATCAGCCCACACGGTAATCAGCCGGGTGAGACCGCGATGGATTTGGTGTCCAGGTAGCCGTCGATGCCTTCGGGGCCCAGTTCGCGACCGTAGCCGCTGGCTTTGACGCCACCGAACGGCGCGAAGGGGTCCATGGTGTAGCCCTGGTTGATCCCCAGGGTGCCGGTGCGGATGCGTCCGGCGATCGCCAGGGCCCGGTCGGTGTCGGCGGTCCACACCGAACCGGCCAGGCCGTAGTCAGAGTCGTTGGCAATGGCCACCGCATCGTCCTCGTCGCGATAGGGAATGACGGTGATCACGGGTCCGAATATCTCCTCGCGCGCAATGCGCATGGTGTTGTCGGCGGCGGCGAACAGGGTGGGTTGCACGTACCACCCGCGCTCGAGGCCGTCGGGCATGCCGGTACCGCCGACGACAAGCCGGGCGCCTTCTCGTTGACCGATCTCGATGTAGTCGCGGACGCGGCTTTGCTGACGTTGGGAGACCAGCGGTCCGAGCTGGGTGCCGGGATCGCTCGGGTCGCCGACACGAAGGTCGGTCATTTCGGCCGCGAGTGCGTCGACGTACTCGTCGTGGCGTTGGGCGGGTACCAGGACTCGGGTCAACGCGTTGCAGATTTGGCCGCTGTTGGACAGGCTGGCCGATCGTATGCCGGCGGCGACCCTTTCAGGTTCGGCGTCATCAAGGATGACGGCTGCGGATTTGCCGCCGAGTTCGAGGCTGACCTTGGTCAGGTTGGCGGCGCATGCGGCGGCGACGGCCCGGCCTGCTGTCGTGGATCCGGTGAATGACACCTTGTCGACTTTCGCATGGGTGACGAGGAGTTCACCGACCGCGGCGTCGCCCGGTACCACGCTGACCACGCCTTCGGGCAGGTCGATTTGCTTGATCATCTCGGCCAAAAGCAATGCGTCCAGCGGTGATTCGGGTGCGGGTTTGAGCACCACCGTGCACCCGGCCAACAGCGCGGGCACCAGTTTCGTGACGATGAGAAACTGCGGCATGTTCCACGGAACAATCGCGGCGACCACGCCGACCGGTTGCTTCTGGACGAGTACATCGGCGCCGAAGAAGCCGGCCCGGGTCTCTTGCCATTGATGACCTTCGGCCAGGTCGCAAAACGCGCGGAGCATCATCGCGGGCAGACCGACCTGGGCGCGCTGGGCAAACGTGATGGGGGCGCCGATCTCGGCGGTGATGGTCTCGGCCATCTCGGCGCGCCGCTGGTCGTAGATGTCGGCCAAGCGGCGGATCGCCGCGATGCGATCCGAGGGTTCGCAGCCGCCCCAGGCTCCGGAGTCGAACGCGGCGCGTGCGGCGTTGACGGCGTCGTCGACGTCGGCGGGTCCCGCGGCAGCGACTTCGGCGATGGACTGCTCGGTGTGCGGTGAGATGACTTCAATGAGCTTCGCCTGCGACCGCACCATAGACCCCTTCATCTCCCCAGTATCAACTACTTGCGATTCACGCGGTCAGCATATACCGTCGGCCCGACGGAGTCCTGTGGGGCACTGAGGAGTGTGTGGCCGGCCGCCCTGAGGGTCCGTGCGAGATCAGAACGGACAGGAGCGGTCATGCCTCGATTCCCGAAGCCGCCGGAGGGCAGCTGGACGCAGCATTACCCGGAATTGGGCACCGAACCGGTGTCCTACGAGGACTCCATCAATCCGGAGATCTACCAGCTGGAGCGCGAGGCGATCTTCAAACGCGCCTGGCTGAATGTGGGCCGGGTGGAACGGCTTCCCCGCAAGGGCAGCTATTTCACCAAGGAGCTCAAGGTTGTCAACACCTCGATCATCTTGGTGCGCACCGCATCTGGAGAGATCAAGGCTTATCACAACGTCTGCCGGCACCGCGGCAACAAGCTGGTGTGGAACAACATGCCGCTCGAGGAGACCAGCGGTGTGTGTCGCCAGTTCACCTGCAAGTACCACGCCTGGCGCTACGACCTGGACGGCAACCTGACGTTCGTGCAGCAGGAGGAGGAGTTTTTCGATCTGGACAAGAGCCGCTACGGGCTGATTTCGGTGCACTGCGATGTCTGGGAGGGCTTCATTTTCGTCAACTTCGCGAAACAGCCCGAACAGTCGTTGCGAGAGTTTTTGGGGCCGATGTTGCTGGATCTGGAGGGCTACCCGTTCGACAAGCTGACCTCGCGGTGGTGTTACCGCTCGGAGGTGAAGGCGAACTGGAAGCTGTACCTGGACGCTTTTCAGGAGTTCTACCACGCGCCGGTACTGCATTCGAACCAGTCGCCGACCGCCTATTCAAAGGCGGCCGCTGAGGCCGGTTTCGAGGCCCCGCACTACCGTCTGGACGGCCCGCACCGGCTGGTCAGCACGTCGGGGGTCCGGGCCTGGGAGATGCCCGACGAGATGCGCAAGCCGATCGACGACATCTGCCGGAGTGGGCTGTTCGGGCCTTGGGAGAAGCCGGATTTGGGGGAGATGCCGGCGGGGCTGAATCCCGCGAAATGCGATCCGTGGGGGCTGGATTCGTTCCAGCTGTTCCCCAACTTCGTCATGCTCTTCTGGGGCCAGGGCTGGTATCTGACCTACCACTATTGGCCGACGTCGTACAACAGCCACATCTTTGAGGGCACACTGTATTTCCCACAGCCACGCACGCCGCGTGACCGCGTCGCCCAGGAACTGGCGGCGGTGACGTTCAAGGAATACGGCCTGCAGGACGCCAATACGCTGGAGGCGACCCAAAGCATGATCGAGTCGCGGGCGATCGACAAGTTCCTGCTCAACGACCAGGAAATACTGTTGCGCCACCTGCACAAGGAGACCGCGGCCTGGATCGACGAGTACCGTCGGATGAGCACCGCGGGGTTGTGAAGACGATGGCCCCGATATCCCCAGTGCTGCCAACCGAATTCGCGGACCTAGAGCCCTTCGTCGCGTGGTGCTTGCCCACCGAACCGCAGCGCTACGCCAAGAGGCTGGCGAGCTCGATGACCGAGATGAAGGCCTTTTACGACGCGATCATCCCGCGCGCCGAGGAGGCCCTGGCCTACTGCGACAAGTTCCCGCTGGACGACCTGCCCGACGATGTCATGAACCTGATGCACCTGCTGTATTCGATGATCATGGTCTCGTTCCCGGTGGAGTGCTGGAAGCAGCCGCGGGTTCCCGATTCCGGTGCTTCCACCCTGGACTGCGTGTCTGAGCCCGTGCCGTGACGACAGTTCTTCGGGCGTCCCGCTGGGCTGACGTCGACGCCGGCCAGGTGCGCTCGCCGGCAGTGGTGGTGATCGATGGGCAGCGTATTACCGCCGTCAATCCCGAAGGGCCACTGCCGGATCCGGCTAACGTGATTGACCTCGGGGATGTCACGTTGCTGCCGGGCCTGATGGACATGGAGCTCAACCTGCTCATCGGCGGCCCGGGCGGGCCCGAGGGCCTGCCGGCGCCAATGCACGGCGTTCAAGACGATCCGGCGTATCGCACGCTGCGCGGCGCGGTGAACGCGTGCACCACGCTGGACGCCGGCTTCACCACCGTGCGCAACCTCGGGCTGATGGTCAAGACCGGCGGTTACCTGCTCGACGTCGCGCTGCAGCGCGCCATCGATCAGGGCTGGCACGCCGGCCCCCGCATCTATCCCGCGGGCCATGCCGTCACCCCCTACGGCGGGCACCTGGACCCGACGGTGTTTCAACGGCTGGCGCCCGGGATCATGCCGTTGTCGATCGCCGAGGGCATCGCCAACGGTGTGCCCGACGTCATCGCCTGCGTCCGCTACCAGATTCGCCACGGCGCCAAGCTGATCAAGGTGTCGGCATCGGGCGGCGTCATGTCGCACAGCACGGCGCCGGGCGCCCAACAGTATTCCGACGCGGAGTTCGCCGCGATCGCCGACGAAGCCCACCGCGCCGGGGTGCGGGTCGCGGCGCACGCCGTCGGCGACACCGCGATCCGGGCCTGCATTCGCGCCGGGATCGACTGCATCGAACACGGCTTTCTGGCCACCGACGAGACGATCCAGATGATGGTCGATCACGGCACCTTCCTGGTCTCCACCACCTATCTGACCGACGCGATGGCGATCGACCGGATCGCGCCGGAACTGCGAAAAAAGGCGGAGGAGGTCTTCCCGCGCGCAAAGGCGATGCTGCCCAAGGCAATTGCCGCCGGAGTCCGCATCGCGTGCGGCACCGACGCGCCGGCGATCCCGCACGGCCAGAACGCCGAGGAACTGGGGGCGCTCGTGGCGCGCGGCATGACCCCCATGCAGGCGATCCGGGCCGCCACCGTTGTGGCCGCCGAACTCGTCGAGGCCGACCACGAGTTGGGCCGCCTTGCGCCCGGCTACCTCGCCGACATCATCGCGGTGCCCGGCGATCCCTCCCGCGACATCGCCACCACACTCGACGTCTCGTTCGTCATGAAGGACGGCGAGATCTATAAGGTGCCGGCGGCTTGAACCGGGACAGGGAGACAGGCATGGAACTCACGGAAAACATCCTGTGGCTGCTCAAGCAGGCCTTCTACTTCTCGCTGACCAGTGTGAACGACGCGATCAGTACCCATGGTGTCAGCACGGCCCAGATCGGTGTGCTGCGCCAACTCTCCAACGAACCCGGACTGTCCGGCGCCGAACTTGCCCGACGCCTGCTGATCAGCCCCCAAGGTGTTCAGCTGGCCCTCACCGCGCTCGAACGCGGCGGTCTGGTGGAACGAAAGCAAGACCCCCAGCACAAGCGCATTCTGCAGGCGTATCTCACCGACCAAGGACGCAAGGTCGTGGCCAGGGTGGTCAGCGACGCCGTGGCCGCGCACGACGAGGTCTTCGGCGTACTGAGCCCCGCCGAGCAGGAGACCCTGCGTGAACTGCTGAGCAGGGTGGTCGAAAAGGGCACCGGCCACGAGTTGTTCAAAGACCACACGGGGAGTTGACGAGCATGTCTCTAGTACTTGAGATAAATCGCAAGTAGTTGATACTGTGCTGACGATGCAAGATTCCCGCACCGTGGTCTCGCCGACAGACGCCGGCGGTGGCGTCACAGAAGGGGTGACCATCGAGCTGGATCGATGCACCACCACGGTGACCTACTGTCCTGGCGATACCTTGCTGCAGACCGCCCGCATGGCGGGTCTGAGCCCCCCGTCGTCGTGCGAAGTCGGTAACTGCGGAACGTGTATGGCCCGCTTGACCGAAGGTAGCGCCCGGATGATCAACAACGATGCACTTGAGGACGAGGAAGTGGAGGAGGGCTGGGTGCTGACCTGTCAGGCTCTACCGATCGGCCGCACGGTACGGGTGGTGTACGAGTGAGCAGGGTCTCCGTGGTGACCGGCGGCGCCTCGGGCATGGGTGAGGCGACCTGCCACGAACTGGGTCGGCGCGGCCGCCGGGTCGCGGTTCTCGATGTCAACGAGCAAGCGGCGCAACGGGTCACCGAAGACCTGCGAGCGGCAGGGGCCACGGCAATCGGCGTCGGCGCCGACGTCACCGACCGCGCCGCGGTCGAGCAGGCGTTCGCCAAGGTGCGCAGCGAGCTGGGCCCGGTCTCGATCCTGGTGACGAGCGCGGGGATGTTCGGGCATTCGCCGTTCACCGAGATCACCGCCGAGTCCTGGGCCAGAATCATCGATGTCAACCTGACGGGTACGTTTCACTGTTGCCAAGTCGCGATTCCGGACATGGTCGCCGCGAAATGGGGACGGATCGTGATGATCTCGTCGTCGAGCGCCCAGCGTGGATCGCCGTTCGCCGCCCACTACGCGGCGTCCAAGGGCGCGGTCATCACCCTCACTAAATCGCTGGCCCGCGAGTACGCCGCAGACGGGATCACCGTCAACAACATTCCGCCCTCGGGCATCGAAACACCGATGCAGCACCAGGCACAGGCAGCGGGATTCGTGAAGTCCAACGAGGAAATCGCCAAGAATATCCCGATCGGCCATCTGGGTACCGGAGCCGACATCGCCGCGGCGGTCGGTTTTCTGTGCTCCGACGAGGCCGGTTTCATCACCGGCCAGGTACTGGGTGTCAACGGCGGAGCGGTGATTTGACTGTGACACAGGGAGGTTCACGATGACGCGATCAGGTAGGCCCCCGGAAGGATCCTGGACAGAGCACTATTCCGAACTGGGGACCGGCCCCATATCGTTTCGAGACTCGACATCAGCGGATTTCTACGAACTGGAACGCGAGGCGGTGTTCAAACGGGCGTGGCTGAACGTCGCCCGCGTGGAGGAGTTGCCGCGCGTCGGCAGCTATGTCACCAAGGAGATCGAGGTCGCCCGCGTCTCGGTGATTCTGGTCAGAGGCCGCGACGAAGGTATTCGCGCCTTCTACAACGTCTGCCGTCACCGGGGAAACAAGCTGGTGTGGAACAACTTTCCCGGTGAGGCGACCCGTGGGACATGCCGTCAATTCACGTGCAAGTACCACGGGTGGCGCTACGGCCTTGACGGTGCGCTGACATTCGTGCAGCAGCCGGCGGAGTTCTTCGACCTCAACGTCGCCGACTACGGACTAAGGCCGGTGCACTGCGACGTGTGGAACGGCTTTATATTCATCAACTTTGATACCGAGCCGCGTCAGAGCCTGCGCGAGTTTTTGGGCCCGATGATCACCGGCCTGGATGACTACCCCTTCGGCAGACTGACCGAGCGCTACGAGTGGGTCGCGCACAACAACAGCAATTGGAAGATCTTCGCCGACGCCTTTCAGGAGTACTACCACGTGCCGTCGCTGCACCCACAACAGGTGCCAACGGAGGTGCGCGATCCCAAGGCCGGATTCACCTGCGGGCATTTCCAACTCGACGGCCCCCACCGGCTGGTGTCGACCGCGGGACGGCGCCGTTGGCTGCTGGCGCCGGAGTACATGTACCCGATCGAGCGGGCCACCAAAAGCGGCCTCGTCGGCCCGTGGCGCACCCCGGATATCGGCGAGCTCCCGGCCGGCCTCAATCCCGGTGGCATTGAGCCGTGGGGAATCAGCAACTTCCAGATCTTCCCCAACACCGAGATATTGATCTACGGCGGCTGGTATCTGGTGTATCGGTACTGGCCGACTTCCCACAACACGCACCGGTTTGAGGCGTACACCTACTTCCACCCGGCACGGTCCGTGCGGGAACGCGTCGAACACGAAGTCGCCGCGGTGGTGCTGAAGGAGTTCGCGCTGCAGGACGCCGGCATGCTCGGCGGCACGCAGGCCGCGCTGGAGTACGGCATCGTCGACGAGTTCCCGCTGGGCGACCAGGAGATCCTGGTCCGCCACCTGCACAAGGTCACCGTCGACTGGGTCGAGGCATACCAACGGGAAAAAGCCTCGGAGCCGGCGGGAGTCTGATCATGCCGGAAGCCTTGCTGCCCAGCGCATTCGCCGAGCTGGAGCCCTACGCCGAAACCTGGTGCCTGGCCACCGAAACCGAACGCTGGAACGCGCGGATGGCCAGCACCATGCCCGAAATGCACCAGTTCTACGACGCGTTCTTCCCGCGGCTCGAAGAGGCCATCGACTACTGCGACAAGTTCCCGCTCGACGACCTGCCCGACGATGCGCTCAACCTGCTGCACCTGATCTATTCGCTGATCATGGTCGCCATGGCGGTGGAGATCATGCACCAGCCCATTCCGACCGATGCAGCCGACGCGGTCATGATCCGCACCGAGGAACCGTACCCGTGACATCCGCTAGAAAGGAGAGACCATGAGTCTGCTCACCATCAGCAAGCTCGGCGAGTCCGTCGGTGCCGAAGTCACCGGGCTGGACCCCGCGCACCTGGGCTCCGATGACCCGGCCGGTGAGGCCATCCTGGATGCGTTGGAGCACAACGGGGTTCTGGTCTTTCGCGGGCTGTGGCTCGAACCGGAGGCCCAAGTCGCCTTCTGCCGCCGCCTCGGCGGCGTCGATCACTCCTCCGACGGCCACCACCCCGTGCCCGGCATATACCCGATCACGCTGGACAAATCGAAGAACTCCTCGGCGGACTACCTCAGGGCGACGTTTGACTGGCATATCGACGGTTGCACTCCCGTCGAGGACGAGTATCCCCAAAAAGCCACCGTCCTTTCGGCCGTGCAGGTCGCCGAATGGGGCGGCGAAACCGAATTCGCCAACTCCTACGCCGCCTATGACACGCTGAGCGACGATGAAAAGGACCGCTTCGGCGCGTTGCGTGTCGTGCACTCGCTGGAGGCCTCCCAGCGGCGCATCACCGAGGACCCGACCCCAGAACAGGTGGCGCGATGGCGATCCCGGCGCACCCATGAGCATCCACTGGTGTGGACGCACCGCAGCGGCCGCAAGTCACTGGTGCTGGGTGCCTCGGCCGACTACGTCGTCGGAATGGATCTCGACGAAGGGCGCGCCCTGTTGGCCGAGCTCCTCGAGCGCGCCACCGTGCCCGACAACGTCTACAGCCACGCCTGGTCGGTCGGCGACACCGTCATCTGGGACAACCGCGGGGTCCTGCATCGAGCGGCCCCCTACGACCCGAGCTCGGCCCGCGAAATGCTACGCACCACCGTCCTCGGCGACGAGCCGATCCAGTAAAGGAGCCGTGAATGACCAAGTCACTTCTGTTCGTCGAGAGCAAGCCCGCATCAGCGGAAGTGGTTGAGGAATACCACCGTTGGCACGATCAGGTGCATGTGCCCGAGATGCTGACAATCGACGGATTCGTGTCGGCGCGGCGCTGGCAAACCGACGGGGAGTCCTTCATCACGCTGTACGAGATCGACACCGACGTCGACACGGCCCGCACCAACCTGCGGGCGGCGTTCGCCGAGGGTCGCATGACCAAACCCGTTGCGATAGAAACAGAACCGCCGGCGGTGATGCGTTACCTAAGTCTGGTCAGCGAGTTGACGCGCTGACCGGCCACCACATCGTGACCGACCGGCAACTGCTCAGGGCAGGGGAGCGCCAATGACCGTCTCGCTGGCAGGAAAGGTCGCCATCGTCACCGGCGGCGCATCGGGTCTCGGGCAAGGAATCGTCGAGAAATTCGCGGCCGCGGGTGCCAATGTCGTCGTCGCCGACGTCAACGACGACGCCGGCGAGGACGTCGCAGCGCAATGTGGGGGCCGCGCGTGGTTCCGGCACGCCGACGTTGCCGACGCCGCGGACGTCGAAGCTCTGGTTCAGGCCGCGGTCGAACGTTTCGGCGGACTCGACGTCATGGTCAACAACGCCGGCATCTCGAGCAAGATGCACAAGAGCTTCCTAACCGCTGATCTCTCCGATTTCCAGCGCGTGATGTCGGTGAACGTGTTGGGCGTCATGCTGGGCACGCAGGCAGCCGCCCGGCACATGGCGGACCACGATGGCGGCAGCATCATCAACATCTCGTCGATCGGCGGACTGCAGCCCGGCGGCGGCGTGATGACCTATCGCGCGTCCAAAGCCGCCGTCATCCATTTCAGCAAGAGTGTGGCCACCGAGCTGGCCCCCCTGGGTATCAGCGTGAATTGCATTGCTCCCGGGGGGATCCCGACGCCCATCCTGGCGTCGTCGGTCAGCGGTCTGTCTCCCGAAGCCATGGAGAAGTTCATCGAGCGGACGAGAGCCAAAATGCGTAGCGATCGACCGCTACCGCGAGAAGGCACGCCGGAAGACGTCGCCGAGGCGGCGCTGTACTTCGCGACGTCGGTCAGCACGACCGGCACCACGCTGACGGTTGACGGCGGCGTCTCGGCCAGCGCGTAGACGTTATTTCTAGGCCGAGGTGTGTCTCGCATGTGACCTCCCCGCGACAGCGACGATGGACGCTCATCTTCATGGCAGCGCTTGCGGTGATCTCCGCGCTGGTGACAGCACTGTGCCTCGGCTACCACTTCGGCCGGCGCGCCGGCTCGACGCCTTCAACCTGGAAGAAGCGAACGAGTCGGGTAACGCTGGGCAGACTCGCGATTAACCTGCTCGTGCTAATGACCGCGCGCCGCATCCGGCAGAGCTTCCGGGCCCGGCGCGTGTTCCCCGATGCGCTAGGCGTCCGGGGACTGAGATCGATTGAGCCGCTTGAGCTGCTGCGTTATGGCGTTGCGCGGTTACGGTCGTATTGACCGGTGCCTGCAGGGTTGATGGCATCAACACCTCCGGGACGGCAACTTCAGGCAGTCGCCTGCAGGGTGATCTCGGAAATCTCCGTCCGGCTCTCGCCATTGGTGGTGCCCAGGGTGGAGATCCACACCAGCACGTTGGAGGTCTTAGTCCGGTTATGCACCGCTATGCGGTTGTGCCCCGGCCGCAGTGACGTGGTTGGGGTGAGCTCGACGGTGTCGGCCAATTTGGCCGGGGCATCGGTGGGCGATGAGCGGATCTGCACCTGGGTTCCAGTGCTGGGCACGTCGAGCGTCACGGCGCTCAGGGCGGTCGGTTCGGACAGGTGCAGCAGCAGACCCATGCCTTCGATGAATTTCGGGAAAGGGACGGCGTCCTGGTAGGTGACGGTGGACCACGCCGTGTTTGGGTTACCGTCGATTGCCAACTTGGCGTCCTGCGGATTGTCGGGGGCACCGTCGGGTGAGAACACCGTTGCGCTCACCGGCTTGACGATTGGTCCGGGGCGAGTCCAGTGACCGAAGCCGTCGGTGAACCACACAACCGCAGCCGCGGTCAACACGATCACACCGAGGGCGGCGAGGACTGCAACGATCCGGACCTTTCTGCCCTTCGGCGCCTTGTCTCGCGGGGATTCGGCGGGGAGCCGGGACCGGCGTCGCTTCGGAGGAGGCTCAACTGAAAAGTTGATGATTTTGTCGCCGTCGAGGGTGTCGCCGTCCCAGGTGCCGCTGACCTCGATTTCATCCCCGTCCGCGAGCTGACCCGCTACGAGATCAGTTTGTATTTCGACCGGGATAAGAGCAGGGAGGTCGTCGAGTGGTTCATAGGGGACCACCCGGAACGACCAGATCCCGACCTGATTTTGCGCACCGACCGCGCTTTGCTGCACGCCGCGTGCTATCCCATTAACGACCAGACGCTCGAGACGTTGGGTGACCGGACGTTCGCCCGAACCGAGGTCCTCGGCGGGGCCCGCCCCCGACGTCTGTGCGCCGGATTGTGGGCGCGGTGCAGCGGCATCGCCGCCGGGACCCTGCCGCGTGAGGGCTCGCGCGAAGTCGACGCAATTCGGGTACCGCTCTTTCGGGTCTTTGGCCAGCGCCCTTGCCAGCACGGTGTCCAGGCGCGCGAGATCGGGTCGGCGCTGCGATATCCGCGGCGGTGGCGTACTGAGGTGGTGGCTGACTACGACGGCGCGATTTGAGTCTTGAAAAGGTGGGGCGCCGGTTAGTAGGTGAAACGTCGTGGCGGCCAGCCCATATTGATCCGCCCGGCCGTCGAGTGGCTTGCCCAAAAGTTGCTCGGGGGCCACGTAACTGATTGTTCCTATGGCGACGTTGGCCTCAGTGAGGTTGTTGACGTCATCGATTCTGCGAGCGATGCCGAAGTCGGTTAACAGCACCCTGCGGCGGTGGCCGTCGGCCGCGGTCACAAGGATGTTCTCGGGCTTGACGTCCCGATGGAGCAGGCGGCGTTCATGACCGAAGTCGAGTGCATCAGCCACCGCTGACACGATTTCCCAGACGTCTTCTTCTGGCATGCCGCGCGGGTGCCGCTCCCGAACCAATCGACCTGCGTCGGTGCCGTCCACGTACTCCATCGAGATCCAGAGCCGGCCGTTGAACTCGCCACGATCGAGAACGCTGACGATATGTGGGTGCCACAGCGTCGCTGCCAATTCGGCTTCGCGACTGAATCTCGCCCGAAACTCCTCGTCGGTTGTTGCGGCCAACGACAAGATCTTCAGCGCGTCGTGACGAGGCAGACGAGGATGCTGGGCGAGGTAAACCTCACCCATGCCACCAGTGCCGAGCAAGCCCTGAATAACGTAGCCAGCGAAGACCTCACCGTTGTTGAACGGCATGTCCGAAAGCCTACAAACCGGCACCGGCGGGGAGCGAATTCCGCCGACGAGTGTAGAACCGCCGCGTCGGGCGGACTCCGGTGCGATTGAGCTGGCAAGTTCTCTTCGAAACTAGATATTGACCAGCCCGAAGGGCATGGTCACAGGCCATGCCGGAAAGTTGGGACGGTCGTCTAGCAAAAGCTTTCCTGGAGTGACATGCGTCACTATCATGCGCTTCAGGGTGTATCCGATCATCGTCGGGAGGGGCCAAAATGAGCGAACACGATGCGGCGGCGGCAACTGCAGCCGAAGAACGGCTCGATTGGTTGCGCAAGTCGGTTCGCGAGCAACAGCCCGGTGCGGTGGACGCCGCGTGGAGCTGGGTGACCGAGCTGTCGCAGCTGGCGAGTTCCGACGCCGAATCCGCCGAGGCGCAGCTCGATGCGCTTTTCCGGCTCGGGAGACCACCAGAGGACCTGGACGGTCCCACCGAGGGCATCTTGGTCATGACAACGACCAATCCCGCGTTCGATACCGTTGTCCGGGCGGTCACCGCCCTCTGGATGCCTTGGCAAGGCAAACGTTTCGACTCCGATAGCGCCACCGGTGACAACCGGCTGACCAAAAGCACCGGGTTGGTGGGGAAGCTCTTATGGCCGCTGTATTCGATGCGGGACGCTCAGTCCGGGAAGTTGGCGTTCGATTTCGCGACCTATGTGGAGTCGGGTAAGGACGACCCTGACCGCCAAGTCATGGTCATCGACTACGCCAATGTGGAATCCAACCCACGGCTAGTGATCCGGAGCATCCGCGACGAGCTGGTGGAGCTCGTGCCCGGTGTTTACCTGGGCAAGATCTTGTTCGACACCGGCTCGGGTCAATTCAGCAAGATCGGCTTCTTCGCCCTGCGTACTCCCCGATGAGCGCTGCACCGAAAACGTCGCGAGATAACACGAGAGAAAAGGTAATCAAGTGATTCCCTCCCAGTGGTACGAGTTTCCTTCCCTGATTCTGCAGTTGAAGGCGTTATCCAAAACCCGCGACGACCTTCGCGAGCACAACCTGTTCGAGAGCTACGGTGCCCGCCCGTCCGATGATCTCGGGCGGCAAAACGACCAAGTCGTCCGTGCGCGCCAACCAGACGGTACGTGGAATGACCTGTCGGATCCGCATATGGGTGCGAAGGGCACCGGTTTCGGACGCAACGTGCCGCTGTCGATGACCGTTACCGACACCACGCGCCTGCTTGACCCCGACCCGCGAGTGATCAGCCGAAAATTGATGGCCCGCGACGAATTCAAGCCGGCGGGCATCATCAACGCCCTGGCGGCGGCGTGGCTGCAGTTCGAAAACCACAACTGGTTCTTCCACGGCGACGGGCAGCCGGACAAAACCATCGACATCCCGTTGCGCGATGGCGATCCGTTCCCCGAGAACCCGATGCGGATCCGATGCACCATCCCGATTCGGGGCGAGATCGTCAACGGTTGTCCGGCGCCGTTGTTCGGCAACGCCGAAACTCACTGGTGGGATGGCTCCCAGATCTACGGGAGCGGCAAGGAGCGCCAATCTGCGGTCCGGACGTTCGTCGATGGCAAGGTCAAGGTCGACGACGATGGGAGGCTGCCCAAGAGCGATATTCCCGGCATCGATCTCACCGGTATGCGGGAAAACTACTGGGTTGGTGTCGGTTTGCTGCACACCATGTTCGCGCGCGAGCACAACGCCGTGTGCGATGCCCTGAAGAAGGCTTATCCGAGCCTCGACGATCAACGCCTGTTCGAACTCGGCGTGCTGGTCGTGTCGGCGCTGATCGCCAAGATCCACACGGTCGAATGGACGACATGCGTGCTTCGCCACCCGGCCCTGCAGATCGGCATGAACGCGAACTGGTTTGGCGCACTGGGAGAGGCGATGCGGGACAAGGTGGGCCGCATCGGCGATGGCGAGGTGCTCTCTGGCATCCTCGGGTCACCGACTGATCATCACTCGGCGCCGTTCTCGCTGACCGAAGAGTTCGTCTCGGTCTATCGCATGCACCCGCTCATCCCCGACGACTGGAATTTCTTCTCGTTGGAGTCCGGTGAGCATCTGCAGAAGGCCACGTTCACCGAGCTGCAGGGCCGCTATACGCGGGACTTCATGGACCAACTGCAGATGGGTGATATGTGGTACTCGTTCGGGCTGGCCAGTGCGGGCGCGGTGTGTCTGCACAACTATCCGAACGCGTTACGCAACCTAACTCGGGTCGATGGCCAGGTCACCGATCTGGCGACACTGGACATCGTTCGTGATCGTGAACGTGGAGTACCGCGGTACAACGATTTTCGCGAAGCACTGCGGATGCCGCGCCGTAAGAGCATCGACGAAATCACTCCGAACAAGCAGTGGGCCAAGGAGATCAGTGAGGTTTACCGCGGCGACGTCGATGCCGTTGACCTCCAGATCGGCATGCAGGCCGAGAAGCCGCCGAAAGGCTTCGGCTTCTCAGACACGGCCTTCCGCATCTTTATCGTGATGGCATCCCGCCGACTTAAGAGCGACCGGTTCTTCACCAACGATTTCCGCCCGGACATGTACACCCAGGTCGGCTTCGATTGGGTGAACAACACCACGATGAAAGATGTTCTGCTACGGCACTATCCGGAGCTGCAACCGGTCATCGGCGACGTGGAGCGGGTGTTCGCGCCCTGGCCGCGTCTTGGCGCGCCCGTGCCCGGTAAGAAGCATCCGGTGGTGCAACTTGCTGACTCCGTCCGCTCCTACATGCCGTGGGGTTGAGGAAAGCGATGTCGTCGGATTTCCCCCATGCCTCGTTGGTCGAAGGCATCCGTTTCACCGCGCAGATCGGCGTTCCAAATGTGCTGTTGGGTCTGTTCAACAAGCGCGAACTCCCAGGTCGCATAGCCTCGGGTGTCAAGTCGGATTACCTGGGCTATCGGCTGGTGGAAGGATTGGTGCGCAGCTACGGTCCCGGACCGTTCTACGTCCGCGTCGCGGCCGACCAAGCACTCCTGGTGCACCATCCCGATGATCTGGAGTTCGTGCTCGGCGGCTCACCTGATCCGTTCACCTCCGATCCGAAGCCCAAACGCGAAGGCATGGCCGCGTTCCAGCCGGACGCGCTCACGATCTCGAGCGGCCGGCTCTGGGAGGAGCGGCGCCGGTTCGCCGAGGCTGTCCTGGATACCGGTCAGCCGCTGCATCGGCTGGCCCAGCCGTTCGTCGGTGTCGCCGGCCAGACCGCCGAGGAGTTGGGCGATGCAGAGCTGACCTGGTCGGCGTGGAACAGTGCATTTCAACGCCTGACCCGCCGTGTCCTGTTCGGGGACAAGGCGACTGACGACACTGCGCTCACCGCGCAACTGGGCGAATTGATGTCTGCGGGCAACAAGATGCCGGGTGTCCCGGCGCCGGGCTACTCGGGATTCATTTCCCACATAGGGACCTACCTCACCAACCCAGAGCCCAACAGCCTGGCCGCACTCATCGCCGAGACCACCTGCCCGGCCGACTCCAACCCCGCCGGACAGGTGGTGCACTGGATGTTCGCGATGGGCGACACGCTGGCGGCCAATGCATTCCGGACTCTGGCGGTCCTCTCCAGTCATTCCGAGCAGCGTCACGAGGTGGCGGTCGAGGCGGCGAACGCGGATATTGCGACCGCTGCCGGCGTTGCATCGCTGAAGTACCTCGGTGGCTGCCTGCTCGACACCATGCGATTGTGGCCGACGACGACGTTGTTCGGGCGGGTCGCCGCGCGCGACGTCGAGTTCCCTAGCGGCGCCGTACTTCCCGCCGGAAACCAGGTACTGATCTACAACGTGTTCAACCACCGCAACCGCGACCGCATCCCATACGCCGACCGCTTCTCTCCGGGCGAATGGGCGAGCGGCGATGCGGGCGACGACTGGTCTTACAACTTCTTCAGCCACGGCCCGCAGGGCTGTCCCGGCGCCGGTCTCTCGGTGTTCCTCGGGCAGGCAGTGCTGGCGCATCTCCTCCAGGATGCGACGCCGGTGCTGCGCGGGGCCAGCCTCGACCCGGGTAAACCACTGCCTCACAGCCTCGACCTGTACGGCATCACCATCGACCGCTGACCTGGAATCATCTGTCGATAGTCGCGAACAGCAACGATGTGGAATTCCACCAACGGGTGGTGGCCGAACGCCGTTATCGAGCGTCTTGTTGAGTCAGGATGCCGAGCGTGTCGACGAGCCCATCGACCGGTATCGAAGGGTTGATAGAGCGGAAGAGGCCAAGGCCGGCGCCCAGCGCGAGCATCACGGTGGCGAGTTCGCGACCGGGTAGCTTCGAGTCGACGCCCAGTGCGGTGTCGGCGGCCCCGGCGAGCACGGCGAGGAGATTGTCGAGCCGCGCGCCGAGGTCGGCGCGGAGCTGCTCGTCGCGGCGCGCATGCATGGCGAATTCCACTTCCAGGGAGGTCCAGCCGGGATCGCCGACAACTTGTTGTGCCCAGTCCTGAAATCGCCGCAGCCTTAACTCCGGGTCGGGTTCGGCGATCAGCGAAAGTATCTCGGCCACACGTTCTTCGCGTTGCTGCTGTAGGACTGCGACGCACAGTTCGTCTTTGTTGCGGAAGTTGGAGTAGACGGCGCCCTTAGAGAACCCGGCCGCATCGGCGACTTTCTCCAGCGTCGTCGGGTGGTAGCCCTGCTCGAAGAACAGCTGTTTCGCAGTCGCGACCAGCTGCGCTCTGGTCCGCGCTTGGCTTTCCGCGCGGGTGAGTCGGGCCATGTTCACAGCATACCCATTGACATTCCGACGTCATCCAAATACCGTCGGTATTTCGACAACCAGGTTTTTGGGTCGGGCGTGGATTGGTTGGCCGACTGATGGGCGATTGGGAAGGTGTATCACGTTGAACGTCAATCACTTCCAGGTCCTGATTATCGGCGCCGGGGCATCAGGAATCGGCGCAGCGATCAAACTCGCCGACCGCGGCGTCACCGATTTCGCGGTGTTAGAAAAAGCCGACGACATCGGCGGTACCTGGCGTGACAACACGTATCCCGGCTGCGCGTGCGACGTCCCGTCGGGACTGTATTCCTACTCGTTCGCACCAAACCCGCGCTGGACCCGCCTGTTCGCCGGGCAGCCCGAGATCCAGAACTACCTGCGTGACACCGCGACCCGGTTCGGCGTCCTAGACCGCGTGCGCTTCGGTGTTGAGGTATTGCACGCCCGATGGGACGACGCCAGCCGGCGCTGGAACCTGGACACCAGTCGCGGCGCCTACACCGCGCAGGTCGTCATAGGCGCGGCCGGACCCTGGCACGAACCGTTGATACCGGAAATCCCCGGACTGTCCGAATTCGCAGGGACGGTGTTTCATTCGTCGCGCTGGAACCACGACGTCGACCTTGCCGGCAAGCGGGTCGCAGTCGTCGGCACCGGCGCGTCGGCCGTGCAATTCGTTCCCGAGATCGCGCCACAGGTCAGTCAGCTTCACCTCTATCAGCGCACCGCACAGTGGGTGTTGCCGAAACCCGATCACGCCATACCGGGCATCGAAAGGCTCGTCTTCCGCGCGATACCGGGCGCCCGGCGCGCGCTGCAGACCGTCGAATACCTGGCGATGGAAGGCCTGGGCATCGGCTTCCGCCACCCGTGGCTGCTGCGTCAGGTGCAGCGTATTGGCATCGCCCACCTGCTAGTCACGGTGTGGGACAAGGAACTTCGCGCCAAACTCACCCCGGACTACACACTCGGCTGCAAACGGCTGCTCATGTCGAACAACTATTACCCGGCACTGACTCGCTCCAACGTCGACCTACACGCGACCGCGTTGCGCGAGATCCGCGGCAGCACTCTGGTCGGTGCGGACGGGTCGATGGTGGAAGCCGACGTGATCATCTTTGGCACCGGTTTTCATATCCTCGACATGCCGATCGCCGAACGAGTCCACGACGCAGACGGCATCAGCCTGGCCGAACACTGGAAAGGCAGCCCCGAGGGCTACCTCGGCACGGTCGTGTCCGGCTATCCGAACCTGTTCCTGTTGCTGGGGCCCAACCTCGGCACCGGACACAGCTCCGCCTTCGCGATCATCGAGGCCCAAGTCGAATTCGTGGCGCGGGCGATAGACCACCTTCGTACGACCGGCGCAGACGCCATCGAGGTCCGCCCCCAGGTGCAGGAAATGTTCAATGCGCGCGTCCAGGCCGCGTTGCCGAGCACCGTCTACAACGCGGGCGGCTGTTCCAGCTACTACCTCGACGTCAACGGCCGCAACAGCTTCTCCTGGCCCTGGTCCACCGATCGGCTGCGTGAACGGGTCAGTTCGTTCGACGTGCACGATTTCGTCACCAAACACACTGTCGCGGAAAGGATTCTCGCATGAGCTACCCCAAGATCGATCTCGACGGCGCCGTCGTCGCGGTGACCGGTGGTGCCCGCGGAATCGGCAAAGCCACCGCGGAATCGTTCGCAGCCAAGGGCGCGACCGTGTGCATCGCCGATCTCGACGGCGCTGCTGCGGCCGAAACGGCAGCGGCGATAAAGCCGCTCGCCTATGCCTACGTCGTCGACGTGACCTCGCGGAACTCGTTCGCCGAGTTCACCGGTGCTGTCCTCGACGGGCTGGGCCGCATCGACGTCCTGGTGAACAACGCCGGCATCATGCCGCTCGGTGGATTCCTCGACGAAGACGACGCCACCACCAAGGCGACATTCGATGTGAACGTGTGGGGCCTGATCCATGGCATGCGACTCGTGTTGCCACACATGACCGAACGCGGACGCGGCCACATCGTCAACGTCGCCTCGATGGCGGGCAAGATCCCGATACCCGGGATGGCCGTCTACAACGCAAGCAAGTTTGCCGCCGTCGGGCTCTCAGCGGCCGTGCGCGAGGAATTCCGTGGCACGGGCGTCAGCGTCAGCGCCGTCCTGCCCAGCGCCGTGCGGACGCGCCTGTCTTCCGGCGTCCCGCTCGGGCACGGCATGCCGACCGTCGACCCCGACGACGTCGCGCGGGCCATTGTCGGCAGCGTCGGAAGCCGCCGGGCCGAAATCACCGTTCCCGGCTACCTCGCCGGGTGGGACCTCATTGACGCTGCGCTACCAGCGCCGCTCATGGGACTCGGCCGCCGCCTTATCGGCGACCACCGTGCGCTCACTTCCGTCGACCACGTTGCCCGCAGCGACTACGAAACGGCAATCCGGCCCTCAACGTCCTGAGCGCTGATCAGTTGCCCGCCTCGATGGCGGCGACGGTCGCGGCCGCGTCGGGCCCACAAATGCGCTGAAGGTTCACGGTGCCTGCGGTCAGCAATTCGTCAATGCGCCGCTTGAGGTCACCGGAGGATAGGTGGGTATACAGGTTCGCACCCGGGCAAGAGGTCTGGGCAAGGTCCCGATGGCCCTTCAATGTGTCGCTCGCGATGCGAAAGTTCTGGGCTGCCCATGCGAACGCGACAGCCGCGGCGTGAAGCTGGGCTTCCGACACGACTTCTTGATCGAAGTCTCCTTCGCAGAGCACTAGGAAATGGCCCATTGTGTCGTAGTCCGTCGCAGTGTCGCCGGCAATCTCGGTGCTCCGCAGTTCGTAGATGTTGCCATTGCGGTCGACGCCGACGTGATAGGCGATGTCGATCCATCCCAGCTGGTCTTGGTGGTAATGCTGGTCCTGGCGCAAGCGGCCCGGGGCATTGCGGTTGTCGCCGAGTACCACGGCCTCGTGGTGGAGGGTCATACGGGTGATGGTCTGGGGCCTGCCTCCGGAGCGGGCCGGTCGCGCGCCCCAAGCGTCTCGGCATAGCAACGGTGCCGACGTGGTGGTGGTCAGGCGGGCACTGGTCTCAGACGCCGAGACAGAGTCCATCCGTGTCGTACTCGAGCAGGCGCTGACCATGGACGCCATGCCGACGCTGCCGGCCAGCCATAGCAGCTGACGGCGGCTGACCAAATCCGGCCGTTCATCTGGCCGGCCGGGCGCCGGCTCACACACGGGCTTAACGATACGGACGTGATCCTGGCCCGCGGAACGTGTCGCGTGAAGACTCACCGTGCCGGAGGGGGGACGCCGGCGCGGATCCTGCCGACCTCAGCACGGGCGAAGCGGACCCGTTCGCTGTCGGCGCCGTGCGCAGCCGCCAGTTCATCGGCGAGGCTATACACGGCGTTGAGGACGTAGCGGGCACGTTTGCGTTCGCGACGGTTGCGGCCGCCCTTGCGAAAAGCCTTGCGCGCCTTGCGGGTACCGGCCACCGCGTCGAGTTCGAGCCCGCTGATGACGTTGCGGGCAGCCTCCGGGGTCATGACGTCGCGCACGAAGTCCCGTTCCCGCTTTACGGTCACCTGGTAAACCCGCACACCGATGACGATTGCTAAGACGACGACCGCGATGAGCAGCCCCAGCAGCGCCAGCCCGCTCCCGCCGGCGATGGACCCCAGCGAGTCCCAAATCCCGTGCAGCAGCATCGGCGTCGCTATCAGTAACAAACCCCGCCCGACCTTGCGTGGTTCAGCGGGGCGGCCAAGGAGATAGACCAAGCCGGCGCCGAAGATTGCGCTGTACAGGATGTGCGCGGCGACCCCGCTGACCATTCGCAGGACGATGGTCCCTATCGACGCCCCAATTTGATTCGCGCCGAACTGGCTGCCGGCCGACGTCATTGCGTAGGAGATGTCCTCAACGATCTGGAATCCCAGACCGATGAATGCGCCCAGGATCAACCCATCGAACGCGGTTCGTACTTGCCGTGGCGCCAACGCGATGAGCAGCAGCAGCCCCGAACCTTTCGCCGTTTCTTCGGTGAAGGGAGCGGCCAGACCGGCACCCCAGTTCAGCGCCCATGCCTGCCCGAAGACTTTCCCGTAGAGGGCGAGAATCGCGGTGTTGGCGCTAGCCGCCATCGCGGTGGCCGCGAAGCCGCCCCACAGAAAGGCAACGACCATGAGCTTGGCGGGAAGTTTGGCGTAGTGGTCGATGTACTGGGTGAACCACCAGAACAGCGCGGCGTAGATGGCGAATGACGTCACTGCCAACGCGATCGCCTCGCCATAGGCGTCGTACTCGCGGGCGAGCGTGGAGAAGAAGACAAAGACGCCGATCCCCACCAGCATCAGATATCCCCAGAATGCGCAGTTGCGTGGTTGGTAGAAGGTGAACGGCCTACCCCAGCCGGAGAGGTCGAGCGCGATGTCGCGTGCGCGATCGAGGTCGGCAACCGTCGTCGTTGTCACCGCTTCCCCTCTTCGGTATGGCTGATGCTGCGGATCATTCCGAAAACCGTGGCCGTGGGCTGGGGGCCGGTATCCGAGGGTCCGGTCGCCACGGCTTCGACGCCGCGACCGTCGAATACGAAGGCCGCGATCACGCCGCCAGTGTGCGGTCCTGTGACTCGTACTGTCGCGCCCTGCATGCCCTGATCGGTGACGATGGTCGTCTGCTCGCCGGTCACGTGGACGCCGCGACCACGGTTGAGGGCCTCGGAGGTCGTCTCGATCTGGCCGAGCAGTTTGTTGGCGTCTCCGTCGAATCGTCCCGTATGGACGCTGAATCTCAGGGCCCCGTTCTCGACGGCCGCGGTCGCGGGATACGCGCCGGATAATGGCGCATCACCAGCGCGGACACCGGATGTGATACCCCAGCCGGCTTCCGGAACGAAAGTCACATCGCCTTGGAGTTCAATAACGTCGCCGGCTCTGACGATGTCGTGGTAGGGCACCTCCGCGTTGATGACGGGCAGCACGACCGACATCGCGACGGCCAGTACGAATACCGCCAGCGTCGGGCCAATGGTGCGTCGGTCAACGCCAAGGAACCGCACATCAGCGGGCACCCAGCTGTCGTCGGGTTCGAATCGCGATGCTGAGGTCGCGGAATTGTCGGTTCCAGGGTCCGGCATCCTGCCCATCCTCCTACCCGCTGTGGCAACGTCTGAGTGGGATTGGGTTGAGAGTAACGACGGCGACGAAGGATGAGAACGGTTAAGAAATTTCTGACCGCGTTGCTGGTGCTAGCAACGCTGGCCACAGCCGGATGTCCGGGCAGCAAGCAGAGGCATGCGTCCTCCGTTACGTCGTCGGCTCCACCGCCGGAAACCACCAATCCTGCCGCCGAGCCTGGTTCGGCCGCGCTCGCGGAAGAGGTTCAGCGAGAGCTCAAAGCCATGCGGGTTACCCGCTACCAGCACCCGACCAGCGTCGATGAGAGCAGCGGCAGTTACTTCTACGATTGCTCGGGACTTCTCGATTACGCCGTAGGCCGGGTGCGGCCCGCTGATCTCAAACCCATCCCGCATACCGGCGTGCGACCGCTGGCGGGCGATATCGAAGGTTATCTGCATCGTGGCCTGACTGGCCCGATCGAGGGCTGGCAGGCGTTGGCACGCGTTGATGCGCTCGGTCCCGGTGACGTCGTCGCGTGGCAGGCCACCGAGGACTCCAAGACAGGCGACACCGGTCACGTGATGGTGGTGCTGGAGGCCCCTACCCAAAACTCTGGACGCGCGGCCGAGTGGCTCGTGCGCGTGGCCGACTCCACATTGAGTCCGCACGCTCTCGATAGCCGGCACCCCGGCACCACCGGCCTGGGCACCGGCACGATCGGCCTGCTTGTCGGCGAAGGCGGCGCACCCACCGCTTTCTACTGGCGGGGCGGAGTCAGCCCGCAAGCCAAGCCCACCCAGATCGCACTCGGTCGCCCACGGTGAGCTCGGCCCGATACGGGGCCGAGAGTAAACGCCTCAGCGACCGGTGAACATCGGAGCGCGGCGCTGGGCCGCTGCCGCCACGCCCTCGCGGAAGTCGGCGGTCGCCTGTAGTCGGGTTTGTTCTTCCAGCTCGCGGGCGGTGGCCGCGGCGACGGCCTCGGCGAGTCCGGCGCGCATGGTGGCGCGGATGCTCGTCAGCGCCAGGGGAGCCGAGGCGGCGATACGCTCGGCGAACCGAATCGCCGCCGGGCGCACGTCGCCGTCGGCGGCCAATTCGTCGAATAGCCCTGCTGCATAGCCGGATTCACCACCGAAACGCTCTCCGGTGAGCATCCACTCGAGCGCTTTTTGCTGGCCAACGACACGCGGCAAGGTGGCGGTAATCCCGAAGCCGGGATGAAACCCGAGTCGGCTGAAGTTGGCCGCAAACCTCGAGGAGGGTGCGGCCACTCGGAAGTCCGCGCTGAGGGCAAGCCCGAGTCCGCCACCGATCGCGGCGCCGTGCACCGCGGCGACGACCGGCTTGCGGGCGCGAAACAACCGGATGGCCTGGGCGTAAAGCTCGCCGGGCGACCCACGATCCTCGGCGGGTTGGGAGAAGTCGGCGCCGGCGCAGAAGTGTTTGCCCTCCGCACACAACACGATCGCCCGGCATTCGATCTCGTCGTCCAGTCGCTCGTAAGCGTCGGCGATGCCCTCGATCAAAGCGGTGTCAAAGAAGTTGTTCGGGGGTCGATGAATCTCCACGATGGCCACGTGGTCGGCTAATTCGACGGTGACATCGACAGCGGTCACAGCTGTTCCAGTAGTTCGCGCACGGCGGCATTGAACGTCTCGGGCTGGTCCATATTCGCCGCATGCCCCGCGTTGTCGATGACAATCTTGCGGGCGGTGGAGATGTGGCGGTGCATGTAGTCGGCCCCGGCCAGGAAGTCGGTGTCCTGGGCGCCGACGATCACCAACGTGGGCACCGTGATGCTGTCGAGCGAGGTGATCACGCGAGCGTCCTTTTGGGCCATGACACCGCGGGCGGCGCGAGGCAGCCCCTCGGGATGCTCATGGACCGCCTGCGCGACTTCCGCCGAGAAGTCGGTCGCCGCCTCGCCGCGCTCGAGTTGTTGCGCGCGTCGTTCCACCCATGCGTTCCACTTGTCGCGGGCTTCGTCGTTGCGGTAGCCCGGCCCCGTGTCGACCAGCACCAGCGCGGCCACCCGCTGCGGATGGACGAGATTGAAGGCCAGGGATAGGTAGCCGCCCAACGACATCCCGCCGACAACCGCCCGATCAGCGTCCGCTGCGTCGAGAATGGCCGCCATGTCGGCGACGCTGATCTGCTCGCTGTAGGCGTCCATGTCGTCGGGTGCGTCGCTGCTGCCGTGGCCGCGCTGGTTCCAGACGATCACCGGTCGGTCGACGCTCAAGGCATCGATATTGGGGTCCCACATGCCCGCGGTGGCGCCGAAACCGTGCGTGAGCAAAAGCGGCACACCCGGCGCCCGCGGGTTATGGACCTGGAAAGCCAGCGTGACCCCGTCGTGGCGCTGCAGCCGGTTCACTGCACTACCCCGGACCCGCACTGAATGGCTGAGTACAGGGCGTCGGGACCGAGAGCGACGAGGGCCGCGCCGAGTCGGTCCGCCCAGCGGCGATGCCCTCCGGCCTCGTCTCGCCAGGCCCAGAGTCGACGGGTCAGATAATGCAACGGGTACTCCTTCGTCATACCGATAGCGCCGTGCGTCTGATGGGCGGCCGCGGTCACCAGCTGCGTGGCGCGGTCGGCAAGCATTTTGGCGCAAGCGATTTCGAAGCCACCCCGGCCCAATTCGACCGCTTCGACGGCACCGTCGATAGCCGATGCCACCACGGCGGCCTGCTGGTGGATGGTGACCAAATGGGCTTGCACGGCCTGGAAACGACCGATGGGGCGCCCGAATTGCTCGCGTTCGCCGCTGTAGCGCAGTGTCATCGCCGCGACCGCACTTACCGCGCCGGCCATCAACGCGGCGCGTCCCAGCGCGGTGCGCTCCCAGAACGATTGCTCGGTGACCCCGTCCGGCGCGTCGGCGCGTGCGGTTACCGGCGTACCGTCGAAAACCACTGTGTCACGGGGCTCATCGGCGAGGTTGGCCCCGCGGCTGACGGCCGGGCCGCCCGATTGTGCGGCCGGTCCGGGCGCGAGCACCACGGCGCCGTCGACGAGTCCGACCACATGCTCGGCGCGGTGACCCCATGCCACGGCGGGCGCAGTACCGAACAGCAGATCACCGTCGAGACGGAGCGTGGCGGCGGGCGGCAGCACCGTACGAACACCCTTGGGCAGCGCGAGACCGGCGGATGCCAGCAGCCACCCGCCGACCAGTCCGGCCTCGGCCAGCGGCACCGGCGCCGCGTGTGCTCCGGCGGCACGGAGCAGTTGAACCGCGTCGGCAACGCTGCCCCCGGCTCCGCCCAGCTCCTCCGGCACGGGGACGTCGCTGAATCCGGTCTGCTGCAACGCTTTCCATAAGTTTTCAGCCCAGCCGGTGGCTTCGGCGTCGCCGACATCCTGCCACCGGCTGTGTTCGTCAAACAGCTTGGCGGCCAGGCCATATAGTTCGTTGTCGCTCATGACAGCCCTTTGACAGCGACGGAGCGCAGCACCTCGTTGGTGCCGCCCCGGATGGTGAACGACGGCGCGTCCAGCGCAGCGCGACGCAACAACCGTTCGAACAAAGACGGTGCCGGCTCGATGCCACACACGAGCTCGCGGTCCAACAATTCGCGCAGCGCGTTCACGACGTCTTGTTCGAACCGGGTGCCCATCTCCTTGATGAGCGCGGCCTCGGCCGCGGGTGTGCCACCGGCGTCGATCGCTCTGGCCACCGCCAACGAGAGCCGGCGCAGCACCCAGTACTGGGCCGCGAGCTCGCCGATCAGCCGACTCCCGGCCGGACTGGCCGCCAGGTCTGGCCAGTCGCGGATGAACTCCTGTACGAGCAGGAATGTCGAGATCCACCGGTCCGGGCCGCTGCGCTCAAAGGCCAACTCGCTCGCGTTCTGCGCCCAGCCTTGCCCGATTTCGCCGATTACCATCTCGTCCGACACCGGCACGCCGTCAAGGACCACTTCGGCGAAATGGTCGGTGCTGCCGTTCAGGTAGGGGATCGGCTTGACGGTTACGCCGGGGCTGCGCATGTCGATCAGGAATCGGCTCAGACCCGCATGGCGCTCGCCGTCGCCGGTTCGGCACAGCGCGATCATGAAGTCGGCGCGCATCGCGTTGCTCGTCCATACCTTGACGCCCGACACCCGCCAGCCATCCCCGTCCCGCACGCCCCGAGTCCGCACCGATGCGAGGTCGCTTCCGGCGTCCGGCTCGCTCATGCCGATGCAAAAACACAACTCGCCCCGGCAGATTCGAGGCAACAGCCACTGCTTCTGCTCCTCTGTGCCGTAACGCAACAGCACCTGGGCGATCTGTCGGTCGGCCACCCAGTGATGCCCGACCGGGGCGCCCCAGCGCAGCAGTTCTTCGACGACGACGAAGCGATCGACCGCGGTGGCGTCGCGACCGCCGTAGCGCGCGGGGACCGCCATGCCGATCCAGCCACGCTCGGCCAACGCGGCGGAGAACTTTGGATTTACCTCGGCACCCATCCCGAGGCCGGGCTCAAACGTCCCCCAGGGCAGCGTCTCGGCCAGGAATTTGCGAACCTGCTCGCGCAATTCCAGCTCCGGGGCGGTGAGCGTGGCAGGCGACGTGACCATACTTGGCAGGCTAACCACAACCGTGCTCTGAAGCGAGGAAAGATGCCGCCGCCCGGGTGCGACCACCCATCCCATTCGTCTAGAGAAAGAAGTGGTCTAACACTCGGAATGCTCGATCACGAGCTAACTCTATATCTATTGCAGCACAGCCAGTTTCGCTATTCTAATCGGCAAAAAGCACGGACCGCTTGACGGCCCCGCCGAATTATTACTATTTTAGTAATTTAAGATCTATATCTGGTCCACCTCGGCAAGGGGGTCCCTGATGCCGCTCGTAATCGACGCCGATGGGCATGTAGAGGAAACGCTTCCCGAGCTCGTCGAAGCTATCCCTGCGGCAATGCGGGACAGCTCCATGCAGTTCGTCGGCGAAGCCGGCGGCTTCGTCACCTATCGCATCGAGGGCCGGCTGTGGCGTTCGAAGTATCCGTTCCCCGGGGGTTTGCAGAACCACGTGTCCGCCGGAGGCGTGCGACGTGAGGGGGGCCGCGATCCGAAGGTCCGCCTGCGGGTCCTCGACGACGAGGGGATCGATGCCGCGGTGCTGTATCCAAGCGTCGGGCTGATGTTCGGTTTAATCGAGCATCCCGACATCGCGGCCGCCCTCTGCGGCGCGTACAACGACTGGCTCGCGCGCTACTGCGCCACCGACCCCAACCGCCTGATCGGGGTGGCGCTTCTGCCTCAACAGGACCCACGGCTGGCGGCGGACGAGCTGGAGCGGGCCGTCACCAGCTACGGCTTCGTCGGCGGCGTGATGCGACCCAACCGGATCGGCGGCCGGACCGCGGACCATTCCGACTTCGACGTGTTATGGGACAAGGCGCAGCAGCTCGACGCCCCGGTGTCCTTCCACGAGGCCTACCTGTCCGGCATCGACACCGTTGGCCTGGACCGCATGTCCAGCTACGCGGGCTGCCACATCGTCAGCCATGTATTCGAGCAGATGACCGCCATGGTCAACGTCACCTTGGCCGGGATCTTCCAACGCTTCCCGGGGCTACGGCTGGGGTTTCTCGAGGCCGGTTGCGGGTGGGCACCGACATGGGCGGACCGCATCGAGGAGCACTACGAGTTGGCCCCCGACGACTATCGCGGGGGAGACCCGAGCGGCAGCGTCAACACGCGGTCATGGCTCACTTTCGAGATCGAGGAACCCGGCCTGGCGTCGACCCTCGAGCAGGGGTGGGCCGACAACGTGATGTTCGCGTCCGACTATCCCCATCACGACGCCGTCTATCCGGGAGCGGTGAAGAGCGTCAAGGAACGGGGCCTGGGCGAGACGCTGGAACGAAAGGTGTTGGCAGACAATGCCCTAATGTTCTACGGTGATCGGCTCCGACAGACCCTCAATCGGTGAGGAGCGCAGCATGACAAGCACCGATACGAACCGTCCGACGGCGATGCGGGCCATGGTCGTCACGAAGCCGATCGCCCCCGCCTTGCCGGAGCTCACCCCTGCTCAGGAGCTGGCGCTGCTGTGTCGTTGTCTGTTCGTCGAGGGATACGACGACCATCTCGCCGGCCACATCACCTACAAACAACCGGATGGGACGTTCCTGGTGAACCCCTTCGGACTGACGTGGGACGAGGTCACGGCGAGCGACATCATGTCCATGGACGCCGACGGCAACGAAATCGGCGGGCCGTGGACGATCACGCCGGCCATCACGCTCCATGTCGAATTGCACCGTGCCCGTGGCGATATCGGGGTGGCGATCCATAACCATTCGCGGTGGGGAACGGTGTGGGCCGATTTGGGACGCGCCCCCGACATCTACGACCAGACCGGCGCGCTGTACCACGGCGGGGTGGCGGTTTACGACGAATATTGGGGAAGTGTCGACGATGCCGGCAACGCTCGTGCGGTTGCCGCCGCGATCGGAGACAGCAACGTCGGTCTACTCGCCAACCACGGTGTCGTCGTGCTCGGCAGCAACATCGAACAGGCCTACCTGCGCGCAATGTCGTTCGAATGGCGCTGCCGCCAGGCCTGGCACATCGCGGCTGCCGGGGGTGGCGTGCCGATGAATCGCGACGCCGCGCGCACTTACGGAGACTTCTTCAACACCCACCCGTTCACCGGGTTGTTCGAGGCGATGGTGCGTCGTGAGTTGCGTCGGGATCCCGGCGTGTTGAACTGACCGATTCGTTGCACGGCTGGGTCACCTGCGGTCGATCCATTCGATGTAGCCGGTGCCGGTGATCGGGGCGCCACGGTATCGGCCGCTGTATTGATAGCTGCCGGCGTATCCGGCGCCGAGTCCGTAGGCAAAGTCGTCGTTACTCGTGCCGTCGATGGTGATGAGATCGGCGCCGTCATCGCCTTCGATGCGCCAGGCGAACCGCTTCGGCATCCGCATCTGGTGACCGTCGGGGGTGGTGAGGTGATCGGGAGAATATTCGCGAACCGTGTGCTCGTATCCGCGGGTGTGGATCGTCGCCGCACCGTCGACGGTGCGGATGTAGACGATGCGTTGAACGGGGAGTCCGGCGGGGCCGAGCACTTCGGTCATCAACACCTGGGTTGTCTCGTCGACGTTGAGGATCTGGTAGGTGAAGAACAGCAACGGGAGCGGCAGGTTCACGGCGCGCGCATATTCGTAGGTACACAGCGTTTTTCGCGTGAATGAATCGCGTCCTGCGGTGAACGTGCCCTCGGCTTGGCAGAGCACGCTCCAATGGTCGTATATGCCCGGGATGTGAACGAAGTGAGACACGGCCGGGGTCGGGTTCAGCGTGAGTTCCACGCTGGCCTTTGGCCGGGTCGCGGAAAGAGTGATCTCGCTGGCCGCTTTGTTGATGACTAGGTGGTCATCGAATCGCAGATGCGTGCCGTCGGCGGACAGATCGCACTGGTCGGTGATGCTGTATTGCTCGAAGCCGTTCGGGGTCACGGCGGATCCGGTCAGGATCCATGCCGAGTCGTCGGGGGCACCCGTCGCGAGCGATCGTTTGCCGAAGATGGGTGCACGTGCGGTTCCGAGGATGACGATTGCGTCGAAGAAACGGAAGGGTTCCGGCAGGTTCGGCACCATGACGCCGTAGTGGGCGATTCCCCATTGGCCGTGCGGGATGGCCACCGAGGTGGCGCGGTCGAACGGTCGGTCGTTCAGGCGTCGGGTTCGGTTGAGCTGAGCGATCACGAAATCAAAGGCGGTCGACACGGCCCGGTTCTCCTTCCACTCCGTGGCGCTAACCTCGCTGCAAAGTTACCCGTCAGCTCCCAGGCTGAGTGTAGGTGTTTTGCTTCCGTGTGAAATTTGCTAAACCGGTGGTTCCGCAGGTCGCAGGCTGCTATGAGTGTGCTAGCGGTCGAGTGCGGGCGTGCGTTGGATCGGAGGACGTCGTGACGATTAATCGCAAGCTGGGCTCAGTCGTCGTCGCTGGGGGTCTAGCCGTCGGATTAGCCGGCCCGGCCTTAGCTGACCCCCCTGCGCCGCAAATGTTCGACGGAACCTACACGTATAGCGGACCGGCCATTGCGAATGGCCCGAATATCACCACCCAATGGATCGCCACTTCTTGTGGCGTGGGCTGCGCGAATGTGGCGGTCGCACCCGCCGCCGGTCAGGCGGGCTTTAGCGCTCAAGCGCAACTGGGCTACGGGGGGTGGTCACTGACCCACCAGAACGTTGCGGACGCTGTGGTGTGTAACGACGGCCACCGTGGGGTGGGCAACATTACCTACAGATGGGGCGGAACGCTCGGGACGATAAGCGGGCGCGCGGAGTCCTGGGTGCGCGACGTCCCCACCTGCTCCGATCCTTCGAAGTTTCCATCCTTTCCATTTACGCTTACCAAGCGCACCTGACTCAAGCTAATTACTCCGTGCCGTAAGGAAATTCAGGGCCGCTCGAAGTGCTGGTAGTCGACGGGAGTCGTCCAGTGGCCACCCCACCGCCAGCCACGGTCGGTGAAGACGCGTACGGCTGGGTCGCCGTCGTGCAGAAGTCCGGGGTCGGTGCGGTTGCGGTCCAGGTAGGCCGCCGCGTTCTGCGGCTGGATTGTGCCGCTGGCGTAGATGCACGGGTTCAGCAGCGGATTGAGGTCGATTGCTCGACCGTAGGCGTGTTGAGACCAGTGGCTGGTTCCTGGGATGCCGCGGCAGTTGAACGCCGAAGTGTTGTTGTCCTCCATCGATAGCTCATCGTCAGCGGCCGGATAGTGGTCGACCGTGCGGATCTTCTCGATGGGAAAACCCTGTCGGTAAAGCTGTTCGAAGATCGTGATGACCTCCGGCACCAGGTCTTCGTGCACGATCAGCTCGCCGCGGTGGGTCTGGCCGTCGAAACCGATGTGGTCGACGTCGACCCGCCGCAGCTGCGCGGGTTCGACCGGGCAACCCGGCCGCCAGCTCGCGCCGAGTTCCGCAGCTGTGACCGGCCGAACGGCCCCACCGTCGGATGGTGGCGACGCGCCGGCCGTCGACGACGCGGTGGCCGACGGTGATGGCGTGGCCACAAGAGGTGGCCGCGCGGTGGTGCACTGCACCAGCACGACACCGGCTGCCACCATGCCCACCGGCACGGCGACCCATCGCCCGAAGGGCATCAATTGGGACGAGTCCTCACGAGGGTGCCAACGCTACCGTCAAAGCATCGGGTATCAATCAGTGCGCGCTGCCAAGCCGTCGACCTACGCTTGCGATATGCCCGGAGTCGGCGATTTGGTCCGTTGCACCAGCCGCAGGCCGATGTTCGGTAAGGCATTGGCGCCAAAGGCCGTTGCCGTTGGGACTGTCTTGCTCGCACTCGTTGCGGCTTCCTCGCCGGGCTATGCACCGCAGACAGCAGTAAGCCACAGCGCGCAGGCAATGCGGGAGCCGGATGCGGCTCTGCCGCCAGGGTTCACACCCGACTTCGCAACCATCTCCAAGCTGATGAACGACGCGATTGCCGCAAACAGGCTGCCAGGTGCTGTGGTCGTGATCGGGCACGGTGGCAGGGTCGTCTTCCATCAGGCCTATGGCTCGCGCAAGCTTGCAGGCGAACCCGGGCTAGACGGATCACCTGCGGCCGCAGAACCGATGACCGAGGACACGATCTTCGACCTGGCGTCGTTGACGAAGGGCCTCGCAACGGCGACCGCCGTCATGCAGCTTTTCGAGCAAGGCAAGGTTGCGTTCGACGACCCAGTGCAGAAATATTTGCCCGACTTCAACACGACCAACGATGCGCAGCGTGCAAAGGTGACCGTTCGCATGTTGCTCACGCAGACTTCGGGCGAGGGGATAGACGTAAGCCTCAAAGAGCCGTGGGGACTGGACGGAGCCGACAAAACAGAAGGCGTTCATCGGGCGCTCACCACGCCGCTGCAGTCGGGTCCCGGTGTGGTTTTCCGCTACTCCGACATCAACTTCATTCTGCTTGGCGCGCTGCTCGAGAACGTCACGGGCGAGGCGGAAGACGTTTACGTTCAGCAGAACGTGTTTGGGCCGCTTGGCATGGAAGAGACCCGCTACCTTCCGCCGGCCAAAGCGTGTGGTCCACACACCGTGAGAGGAGCCGCGGTTGCTTGGGCTCCCGCGCCGACAGGGCAAGCGCCGGTGGCTTGTTCCGCAGGTGCGTGGAGCACGAGTGTTTTGTCGCGCATCGCACCAACAGCACTTGACGAGGAAAGCCAAGCAGATCCGAGCAAGAATCCCGATTACGGTTACCTGCTTCGGGGTACGGTGCATGACCCGACGGCGCGCCGGATGGGGGGAGTAAGCGGGGATGCCGGTGTCTTCTCGACGGCGCACGACGTCAGCATCTATGCGCAGGCCCTGCTTGATCGGCTTGCGGACCGCCCGAGCGAGTTTCCGCTGAAGCAAGCGACGAGTGAGTTGATGACGACTCCCGAGCAGCCCGGACATACGGCCCGACAACTCGAAGCGGCGAACGATGCCGCCCGAGAGGCCATTGCCAAGACACCAAACACAACGGATCCGCTGCTCGCTGCGAGCTATCCGGCGATCAAGGGACAAGACCTGTTCGGCTTTGGCTGGGACATCGATACGCCCTACTCCAAGCCGCGAGGCGCGATCTTCCCCATCGGTAGTTTTGGCGCCACAGGCTTTACCGGTACCTCGGTTTGGATGGACCCGGGCTCAGGTACGTACGTGATTCTCCTGGCGAACTCAATCCTGGTGCGCGGCAGTCCACCGATCTCTGATCTGCGAGGTGAAGTGGCTACGGCGGCGTCCCAGGCCTTGCGTCTTTACGCCACGGCCGCTCCACCTACTGCGACGCGTTCGGGCAATAGGCCTTGATCGCGGAGTGCACCAAATTCTCAGCGTCGTCGTAGGTCAACTTCGGCGCCCACGGATCCCCTTTGGCGGCATCCTGATTCGCAGCAGTAAAGATGTCCAGCACGGTCTTGTCAAACGGCTGCGGCCGCGGCGGCAGCAGCGAGTAACAGGCGTGATGACCGAATTCCATGAACCGCTGACGGGTAGCGTCAGTGCCGTTATTCGGGATGTTGTAGCTGCCCAGGGTGGACAGGTACAGGCCATCCGCCCCATCAGCCAGGGCCGGCGCTTTTGACGATGCGGTGAGCGTCACCGTCGCCGGCGCCGAGTTTGACGCCGTCCTGTCCTTCAAGGCGTAGTCGGCGACGGCGCTTAGGCCGGCCAAGGCGGCTACCGCAATGACCGCCGCCACGACGATGATCCCGAAGGGCCTCGCCCTGGACCGGCGTGTCGGTGCCGGCCGCGGCGGCGGGAGAGGCTGCGATTCGGCCGGGACACCGCTGTCCTCGATGGTCATACGCTGTCTCCTTTGACTCCCGGATGGTAGTCAAAGGTCCTCGCGTTGCGTGGGCCGCGCCCCATCAATATCGGCACAAATAGCATTTTCGCAGCTCAATCAGGAAAAGTGCGGCAAGGGCAAGGTATCGATTTCCCGCGCTCGGGCCAGCAAATTCTGCGCCGGTTTGCCGCCGGCGGGTGCATGCCAGGCGATTCATGACCAGCTCGAATCCAGGTAGGGATGGGCAAATGGTATCGCCAGCAGACCGCAGGGTGCAGTCACCCGCCGAATCACGGGGACTCGTTGCACTTGGCGCGTACCATCTCGCGCGTGGGGCGACCGTGTCTCGGTGTTGTCGCGACGACGTTCTCGTCGGTCATGGCCGCCGTCGCCCTCCTGGTTGTGCCGGCCTGCTCGTCACCGCAATCGGGTGGTCGTGGGCAGCCCACTACGCCGGCGCAGCCGACCGACCCCAAGGATGCTGTCATCACGGCGTTGCGCAAGTCGGCGTCGGCGAACACACTCACCGCTCAACAGGCGATGCATCCTGCGCCCGATTCGCCGAACCCGCTCAACGCGTGGGCGACGGCGGTCGTGTCGCGGGCCCAGGACGCCGTGTACTTCCGCGGTGACTATTCCGCCATCTTCAAGTCCCTCTTCGCCGGGACAAAGCCGGGCGGGGTAAACGAGGAGATCATCCTCCTGCGCAATGCGATACTCCGGCACGTCGAACCGCCGGCAGCTGATCGGTTACGGCTTCAATTCCCGACGATGACCGACCGGTCCTGGGTCCGAACATCCAGAGACCCCACCGAGGTCAGCGACTTCACCGCCAACGTCACCTCGTTCACGCAGGATCCTCGGGAGTTCTTGGGCTTTGAGGCACAAGCCGTCGCCTCGGTGCGGGACCTCGGCGCAGACGTGCTCAACGGCACACCGATGCATCACTACGCGGTCACCTTAGATGACCAAAGGTGGAGCGATGCGATCACCGCGCAGTACCCGCAACCAGAGCAGGGGTCCGAATATTCAATCGCCGCCGTCATGCCCATCGAATTCAACGTGTGGGTCACGGACAGCGGGTATGTCGGTCGCACCTCGGGCATCTCGCACCAAGAGATGATCACCGACGACTTCACCGGCTACGGTCAATCCGTCTCGATACCGATGCCCGAGGCCGAAGACATCGTCAACGCGCGCTAGGTCGGATTAGGACCCTCCGCCAACAAGATTGCCGTTTTGTGGGCAGTAGGCGTGAACGGAGATGGTCACATACGTATCGGCGTCACCGGCGAGGGCTGGGTTGCTCGCACGAAATGCGGCGACTATCTGCGGCACCGTCATCCCTTGCCGGATGTCGTCGCAGACTGTCTTGCCGTTGTAGACGGCTGCCTCGGGATTGGCGAACGAGATCCCGTGGTCGTTCAGAGCCTGTACGTACTGATTGTCCTGATCCGGTGTGGAAACGATCGACGACGGCGCAGCGGTCGGCGCTGAATGCGTCGCGGTGGGAGCGGGCGTCGCGCCGTCCTGCGATCCGGGCGGCTGTGAGCCCTTGGTGTGCGGGCCCGAAAGCCAAAAAGCCAGAACGATCGCGGCCGCTAGCGCGAGACCGCCCAGCAGTAGCGCAGCGGCTTTGCGCCAAGTGGCGCTCCAGGATTGACGATCAGCCGCCAGTTTGCTCGTGACGCCATCGTCGTCGTAGTCGCGCGAGGACGTGCGATCACCTTCATCGGAAGCTGCGTGATTAGGCACGGCAACCGTCTCGGCGCGGTTGAGGGCGAAGGTTTCGTCGGCAGCCGGACCCGGCTCGGCCATGAGGGTCATGGTAGCCCACCACAAGGACGCGATTGAGCCTGTCGTTAGCCCGCGGGTGCCTCGCGCCCGGCGACTTGTTCGACGATTTCTGCCGCCACGCCGAGTCCGCGCAGGCAGAACCGGAGCGCACGTTCGCGAACTTCGCAACGGTTCCAATGATCTGTTGACCTCTGGAGCTGGGCGGCCGCCCACACCACGCCGTCTATCGACCTCGCAGCGGTCATCGGGACGATGTCTTTGAACGCACCAAGTTCCAGGCCCCGCTGAAGCTGTTCGATGAGCGGCTCGAGGATTGCGCCGTACGCGGGCGAAACCATCTCGGACGACGAGGGCGCGTTCGATTGGGCCCCCAGCCACGGGTGACGACGCAGGCTCAACTCGGTGTTCTCGTCAAACACGAGATCGAGTCGTCCGTCGATCCACGCGGCCACCGCCTCTACCGGGCCCGCGTTATTCCCCATTTTTCTTCTCAGCCTTTGGGTTTCGCCGCGTGCCACCTCCCGAAAAACCGCCGCAACCAATTGGTCCTTCGATTCGAAATGTCGGTAGAACGCGCGGGTGCTGAGCTGAGCGCGTTCCAGGACCACAGCGATGTTGAGCCCTCGAACTCCCTGATCGTGTATCGACCGCGATGCGGCGTCCACGATGGCACACCGCACGTCGGGGTCGGGGGCGAGCTTGTTCCGTCGTGGCGATAGTGAGGCGCTCATGTACACCTGCCGAAGGGAGCCGGGTTGTACAGGTGTTTTGAATCTCGTGCAGGCGGTCGACCCTGTCAATTCACCCTGAGCGCCGCCAGCCACCTGATTGGCGGTCGACGAACCCGGGACTAGTCGGGCCAGGCCAGACCCACGGGTGCGTCGCCCTCAGTGATCTGTTCGATCGTTTCTTTCGCCACGCCCAGTCCCCGCAGGCAGAACCGCAGTGCGCGTTCGCGAACTTCTTCGCGGTCCCAGTGATTTATTGCCCACTGCCGCTGCATGCCGGCCCACACCACGCCGTGTATCGACTTCGCCGCGGTCACCGGGACGATGTCTTTGAAGACGCCAAGTTCGAGGCCGCGCTGAAGCTGTTCGATGAGCGGCTCGAGAATCGCGCCGTACGAGGGCGAAACCATCTCGGGAGAAAAGAAGGCTTCGGACTGATCGTCCCGGGAGACCTGGCGCAGCTCCGATTTGATGTCCTCGTCGAAAGCGAGGTCGAGTCGTCCGTCGATCCAGGCGGCCACCGCCTCTACCGGTGTGGCCGCAGCCGTCATCTTTTCTCTGAGCCGCCGCGCCTCAGCGCGGATGATCTCGACGAAAACCGCAGCAACCAGCTGGTCCTTCGATTCGAAATGTCGGTAGAACGCGCGGGTGCTCAGGCGAGCCCTTTCCAGGACTGTGGCGACATTGAGCCCTCGAACTCCCTGCTCGCGAACGGATTTCGACGCGGCAGCCACGATCGCGCGGCGCACATCGGGATCGGGATCGAGCTTTTTCCGGCGTGGCATGCCGGGATGGCTCACGTATGCGTACCGGTGTTTTAGCGGATCCCCCTGTTCCGTCATGGTTAACCAAAATAAGCCGTTTAACGTTCGCGCACACGCGATTTCGGTCAAGGTAGCGTGGCCAAATCGGTAACGAATTTGTAGCTGTGCGTGCACGAGAACCGAGTTCGTGGTGGCGGAAACATCCTTCTAGCGAAGAAAAAGCGCGTCGATCGAGATAGCGCTCAGGGGCTCTTAGCTGGTGTTTAGGTGGCCGCTGAGCCCATAAAGGGCGGCTTTCGGCAAATGGATTGTCGTGGAAAGAGTGTCGCCGAGTCTATTTCGGGATTCCTGTTAAACCCGTGCCAAATAATGGATTTCGTTCTACGCTGCGGCAATGTCAATCGACCGGGCCGCGCTCCTCGCGGGCAGCATCCGACTTGCCTCGGGCATTTCCTTTCTCGTCGATCCCCTCCGTGCGAACCGGCTCTGGGGCGATCCAGATGAGCCGACGCCGACGGCGCGACTGCTGCTGCGGTCGATGGGCTACCGGGATGCGTTGATCGGCGGGCTGCTTGCGGCGGCGGCGCTGCGCGGCAAGGACACCCGCGGCTGGTTCCTTGCCTCTGGCGGTGCCGACGCGGCCGACCTGCTCGGCGGGATGAGCGTCCATCGCGAGTTGCAGCCCTCGCAACGGCTTGTCGGTCTGGGCGGCGCCATTGTCGGAATCGGCGTGGGGCTCTGGGGAGCGACGCGCCGGACCAACCGCTCGGTGCAGCCGCCGGCGGGGGAACACGCGGCGCCTTCATCCGGTTGACTGTGATCGTCAGCCGACGATGGGAGCAAGCATGCAGATCGGTGTCCTGACTTTTGTTACCGACGAGGGCATTGGCCCGGTCGAGCTGGGCGAGGCACTAGAGGAGCGTGGGTTTTCGTCGCTGTTCCTGGCCGAGCACTCGCACATACCGGTCGATGCGCAGACCCCCTATCCAATGGGTGGCCCGATTCCACGGAAGTACTACCGCACCCTGGACCCGTTTGTGGCACTGACGGCGGCGGCGGTCGCGACCGAGGAGCTCGTCGTGGGCACCGGAATCGCGTTGATCCCGCAACGCGACCCGATCCTGACGGCCAAGGACGTGGTGTCGCTTGATCTGGTGTCGCAGGGTCGATTCCGCTTCGGCGTGGGGGTGGGCTGGCTGCGCGAAGAAATCGCCAACCACGGCGTTGATCCCAAGGTGCGGGGACGCGTAGTTGAAGAGCGTTTGCGCGCGATGATCGAGATCTGGACGCAGGACAAGGCCGAATTTCATGGGGAATTCGTGAATTTCGACCCGATCTACAGTTGGCCCAAGCCGGAGACGAAGCCGTATCCGCCGCTGTATCTCGGCGGCGGGCCCGCGAATTTTCCGCGCATCGCCCAGCTGAATGCCGGATGGCTCTCGATGGCCCCGTCGGCGGACGTCCTATCGCGTGGGCTCGCGGAACTGCGCGCTGTCGCCGGCCACGAGGTGCCGGTGATCAACGTCCACATGGGGAAGCACGCGGCCAAAGAGCTTGAGGACTACCTGCGGCTCGGGGTAGAGCACGTTTTGGTGGAACTGCCGACCGAGCCCCGCGACGAGACGCTTCGCCAGCTGGATGAGCTGCGGGCCGAGTTCGCGAAACTGGGGTAAAGCTAAGTGCCGCAAAATGTTTGGTACGTGCCGAAATCCTCCGGTGCGGGACTGGCGTAGCGCTCGAGACCCGGTCGTTCGTCATAGGGCGCGTTCACCGCGTCGAGGAGTCGCCGAAGCGGCTCGAGATCGCCGACCGTCGCCGCGGTCAGGGCCTCCTCGACCAGGTGGTTACGCGGAATGTAGATCGGGTTGGTGCGGTCCATCAAGGCGGCGTCCGGACCCAGTGCCCGCCAGCGCGACATCCAGTCGTCGAAGCCGGCGAGGTTGACGAACAGTCCGCGCGCGGCTTCGGCGTCGCCCCGGGCCGCTTGGCCGAGATGGCGGAAGAACGACGTGTAGTCGACGTGGCTCTCCTTCAGCAGGAGGAGCAACTCGTCGACCAACGGCGTGACGGTCTGCGAATCGACGGCCGCGGACAAACCCAGCTTGGCGCGCATGCCGGACGACCACACGGCGTCGTACCGCGTGCGGAATACTCCGAACGAGTGCTCGGCGAGCGCGACCGCCTTCTCGGGGTCGTCGGAGAGCAAGGGAAGGAGCGTCTCGGCGAACCGGGCGAGGTTCCATCCGGCGATGACCGGTTGGTTGCCATAGGCATAGCGCCCCCAGAAGTCGATCGAACTGAAGACGGTGTCGGGGTCGTAGGCCTCCATGAAGGCGCATGGCCCGTAGTCGATGGTTTCGCCGGAGATCGTCATGTTGTCGGTATTCATCACCCCATGGACGAACCCGATCAGCATCCATCGGGCGATCAGCGACGCCTGGACGGCGACCACGGCTTCGAACAGCGCGAGGTAGGGCTGGTCGGCATCCGCCGCGCCGGGATGGTGGCGGGCGATCGCATGGTCGGCAAGGCGTCGGAGCAGGCCTTTTTGTTGGTCCCTGTCGCCGGTTGATGCCGCGTACTGGAAGCTCCCGACGCGCAGGTGACTGCTGGCGACCCGGGCGAGCACGGCTCCGGGCAGCAGCGTCTCGCGCTGTACCGGGCGCCCGGTGGCCACGACGGCCAGGGATCGCGTGGTCGGGACGCCCAGGGCGTGCATCGCCTCGCTGACCAGGTATTCGCGCAGCATCGGTCCCACCGCCGCCAGCCCGTCACCACCGCGTGCGAACGGCGTTGGGCCAGAACCTTTGAGGTGGATGTCGCGCAGGTGCCCGTCGTCGCCGACGAGTTCGCCCAGCAGCAGTGCGCGACCGTCGCCCAACCGCGGGACGAAGCCGCCGAACTGGTGCCCGGCGTAGGCCTGGGCCACCGGAGCGGCACCGCCGGGGACCGAGTTGCCCACCAAGAAACGCAGCCCGTCGGGACTCCGCAGCCACGAGCTCTCCAGGCCAAGCTCGGTGGCCAGTCGCTCGTTGAGCATGAGCAGTCGCAGGTCGGGAGCTGTCTCGGCTTGCCAGCGCACAGCCATCTCCGGCAACTCGCGGAAGAACCGGTCCTTTAAGGCAACGGTCGTATCCGGTGCGACGCTCACCTCACCAAGACTACGGAAGCCGCGGTCGGCCCCGGCTAGCCGATGGCTCGCTGGATCAGGTCGCGAGCGCGATCGAGCATCGACGCGAATGGGCCTACGACGAAATTCAGCTTCGCCGATTCCACGCCCGGATGCGGGCGGGTTGGCGCGATGGCCTGGGCGGCGCGCACCGCTGAGCCCATCCGCTTGAGGTCGTCGGCGTCGACTTCCCGCTGCAGCACGGGGAATTCCTCGTCCTCCTCATGCTGGGCGTGGTCGAGCACGGCTGCACGCAGCTTGGTCATTTCGTCGACGAACTGCTGTGAGGTGACATCGAGTTTCTCGATTTCTGACAGCAGCTCCTTGGATTCGTGCTCTTCTTTCAGTCGAGCGTCGACGATCGAGTCGCCGGCATTGTCCTCGCGGCGCGCTCGGGGATGCACGACCATCTCCTCGGCTGTCTCGTGTACGGCCAGCAGTTGGCGCAACTCTTGGAACGGCTTCTCACGCGCCGCGGGGTCCGACGCATGCAGCACTTCGTCGAACATGTCCTCAATGAGGTTGTGCTGCGCTTTGAGGAATGCGACGACCTCGTCGGGCGATTGGACAATCATCTCGGCCATCGCCGATACCTCCAGTGAGAGAAAGAGTGCGGCGTGGGCTGTGCGCCGCTTGTCGAGTCATACCCGACGGGGGACCGGGTAAACGCGGAAGCAGTGCGATCATTTGCGCATGGATCAGCAGGACGCCGAGCAGCGCATCGCCGAATTGGAACGCGAGCTTGCGCAGCAGAAGCGAATCGCGGAACTGGAACGTCAGCTCGCCGACGCGAGGGCGGGCGTCGGAGAAGCCGACCCTGCCCAGCAGCCATCCCAGGCCTCAGCTGCGCAGATGGACGCCGTCGACGAGCACGCGCGGCGGTTGGCGCAGGCCTTGCAGGGAAAGGGCTGGCAAGCCGGCCTGTCAGCGGGGCCGGAGGTGGCGCCGCTGCGCGAGGCACTGGGGCGCGCCGTCGTCGACGCGGGTTTGTTGCAAGAGCAGTACCGAGACGCCCTGGCCCGAGCCGGTCTGCGCGGTGGTCCCACGATCAAAATCGGCGGCCAGGTTGTCTATCAGCACTGGGACCCGGCTGGGCCCGTTTACCTAGCCGCTCCCGTGCGCGGGCCCTACGCCGCCGGGGCGTTCGGCTATGGGGGCCAAGGCGGGTTTTCGCCGCCACGACGCAAGCTCGTCGGCGCCGATCGTGTCGGGGCAATCCTCGGGGTTGGCGGCGGGGGGATCGGCCTCTGCGTCGGCGCCGCGGCGGCGGTGACCGCGCTGATCCCGTCGAGCGCGCTCTGGATGAGCGCGATCGTGTGCGACAGCGGGTATCAGATGGCATACAACACCTCGGACTACAGCTACAAGCCGGGCCAGTCGGGGACCACCGTGAGCTTCCAATGTGTCGGCGATGCTGGTTCCTATGACGTCAACGACTTCGCGGTGTTTGGGCTGCAGTTCTTGCTGATCGCGCTAGTCGTGTGCGCCGTCGGGGCCGTTGTTGGCTTGCTGTGGCGCCGCCGGCGCAAGCCCCGATGATCGCGTCGGCGTCCCGCCCGCTTTGCAATGCCGCTACGGTTTAGGAAACACGAGCTAGCACCCACGGAATGAAGATGGCGACAGATCACGCAATGTATGAACACGTCGACGGCCAGGCGACCGATCCCGCCGACATCGGCTCGCGAATCGATCCGGTCCTCGCCCGCAGTTGGCTGCTGGTCAACGGCGCGCACGCGGACCGGTTCCAGTCGGCGGCGCACTCTCGCGCCGATATCGTCGTGCTCGACATCGAGGATGCGGTCGCGCCCAAAGACAAGCAGGCGCGCCCGCGAGAACGTCGTGCGTTGGCTTCGCGCCGAAAACACCGACTGGGTCCGCATCAACGGCTTCGGCACCCCGTGGTGGGCCGACGATCTATCGGCACTGGCCGGCACACCGGTCGGCGGGGTGATGCTGGCGATGGTCGAATCGGTGGACCACGTCACCGAGACCGCTCGACGACTGCCCAACGTGCCCATCGTGGCGCTGGTCGAAACGGCGCGGGGTCTGGAGCGCATCACCGAGATCGCCGCGACCAAGGGCACCTTCCGGCTGGCCTTCGGCATCGGCGACTTCCGCCGTGACACCGGGTTTGGGGAAGACCCGTCCACCCTGGCTTACGCGCGATCCCGCTTCACGATCGCCGCCAAGGCGGCCAACCTGCCCAGCGCGATCGACGGGCCGACGATTGGCTCCAACGCGTTGAAGCTCATCGAGGCCACGGCCGTTTCCGTCGAATTCGGGATGACGGGCAAGATCTGCCTTGCCCCGGACCAGTGCGCCGTGGTGAATGAGGGGCTGTCCCCGTCGCAGGACGAAATTTCTTGGGCGAAAGAGTTTTTCGGTGAGTTCGAACGCGACGGGGGAGAGATCCGCAACGGCTCGGACCTGCCGCGCATCGCGCGGGCAACCAAGATCCTCGAGCTGGCCCGCGCCTACGGCATCGAAGCGTCCGAGTTCGAGGACGAACGGGTTCACTCGCCCGCGCCGACGGACACCTATCACTACTGAGCCGAGGACCAAGGCCGATGAGCACCGTCGTGGACTTTCACTTCGACCCGATGTGCCCATTCGCCTATCAGACCTCGCTGTGGATCCGCGACGTTCGCGAGCAGCTGGGCATAACCGTCAACTGGCGATTCTTCAGCCTCGAGGAGATCAACCGGTCGGAGGGCCAGAAGCACCCGTGGGAGCGAGAGTGGTCCTACGGCTGGTCATTGATGCGCATCGGGGCGTTGTTGCGCCGAACCGACATGTCGTTGCTGGACCGGTGGTACGCCGCGATCGGACGTGAACTGCACACCCTGGGTGGCAAACCGCACGACCCCGCGGAGGCGCGACGGCTCCTGAGCGACATCGGCGCCGGCGCGGCCGTTTTCGACGCGGCGCTAAACGACTCGACCACCCACGATGAGATCCACGATGACCACCAGCGTGTCGTCGATGCGGGCGGCTTCGGTGTGCCGACGCTGTTTCTGTTGGGGCAGTGCCTGTTTGGGCCGGTATTGGTGGACCCGCCGACCGGTCCGCGGTCCCTGGCGCTGTGGAGCGTCGTTACCGGCATGGCCGGGCTGCCGCACGTCTACGAACTGCAGCGCCCCAAGGCCCCGGCCGACGTTGAGCTCATCGGCCGAACCCTGCGTCCCTACCTCGACGGGCGCGATTGGGTCAGCATCAATCGTGGCGAGGTCATCGATGTGGAGCGCCTCACCGGCGGAGGATGAACTCCCATCTACGCGGCATGTTTTGCGAGCGCGATGCCGATTCGCAATTCGAGACGGCTGAATTCGATGGTGGGTGCCCGGGGCGGGGCCGTCGACCGGTAGGTATGGCCCGTTGGTGTGGTGAATTCGGCTGTGTGGGTGCGTGTTTCGTCGATGCTCGTGCTGACCCGCCAGCCGGCGGCTTCCTTCGCGTAGTTGCAGCGCTCGCACGACCCGAGACCGTTGTCAGCGCTGGTGGGGCCGCCATCGGCCCAGGGTTGCGCGTGGTCGCGGTGCCGGATGGGCGCGTCGCAGTAGGGGGTGCGGCAACGCGTGATCTCGCAGCTCGATGAAGCCGGCCAGGCCGCGCGGAAAAAGCCGCGCCCGCGACTCCATCGCCACCAGCGCCCCCGACCGTGGATGCGCGTAGAGCCGACGCAACGTCGCCCGGGACCGTCGGTCGGTGACGGCGCTCGAGATCATCGCGCGGGCGACCGCCGCCGGAATGGGACCGTAGCCGCAGATATCAGCCGGCTCGCTGCTACCACCCAGCAACGTCTCATCGGAGAGGACCAGGTTGACCGCGATCGGAGTGGGGACCGCCGCGTCGCGGCCGGTGACCCTTTCGACGAGGGTGTCTGCCATCACCTGTCCGCGTGAGCGCCCGTCGCAGCGGGCATCGGCCTCGCGGCGCAGCGCCGCGTACGCCGAGACACCTTGTGCCACCGGCAATAACGCGGTCAGGTATGTCATGGTGTCGGGCGCCGGCCGAATGGTGACCGTGCGTTCATTCTCGGCCTTGGCCGCCCGCTCCACGACCGCGTGCGGGTCCAGTCGGTAGGCGATCGCCTTGGCGGCCGCGGCCACCCGCATATCGCCCATTCCGTTGAGTCTGACCGGGTCGGCGCACATCTCGGCATCCAACGCGCGACGGTCTTCGACGTCGAGGCATGCGCTCTCGCGCACGATCAGGGTGGCCCGCCACTCCGACAGCGCCCCGCATTCCAGGGCCGCCAGTGTGTGCGGCATCTCGTGCACGAGGGCCTTGGCGAAGCCCAGATGCCGGCCGCCCCGCACCGGTGCGTCCCGGCGCGCCAGCGCGATCTCGCTGGCCACACCACGTCCGCGCTGCGCGGCGGGCACACCCGCGGCCGCCTCGGCGCCCCGCCGCGCCGCATCCAGCGCGGCCGCCGCCCGAGCCTGCCCCGCCGCCGCCGCGGACTTGACCCGCTCCAGCTCGGCGATGCGCTCGATCAGCGCCGATTGGTCAGTTGTCGGGTCTATCGCAGCAAGAATATCGAACATGTGTTCGAGTATAGTTAAGTCCACTGACACGTCGTTACCCTGGCCCTATGGGCGCCAAAGGCCGGATCCGGGTTGCGCGCTTGTACGACGACGCCACTCCCGACGACGGCCAGCGCGTCCTCGTGGATCGCATCTGGCCGCGCGGAATCCGCAAGGACGACCCGCGGGTGGGCATCTGGCTCAAAGATGTTGCGCCGTCCAACGAACTACGGACGTGGTACCACCATCAGATCGAGCGGTTCGGCGAATTCGCGGCGCGCTACGAGGCGGAACTGGCCGGCAATCCCGCGCTGGAGGAACTGCGCAAGCTGAGCAAGCAAGCCGTCGTGACCCTGGTGACGGCCAGTCGCCATGTGGAGGGCAGTCACGCGGCGGTCCTGGCGGAGCTGCTCAAGGGCCGCTGATGTGCTCCCCGACCCATTGTCCGAGCACCGCGGCGGCTATGCCGAGCACGACGCTGACGACGATATTGGCGAGCGCGGAGATCACCTGTCGCTCCTCGCCGAGCCGCTGGGTTTCCAGCATCCACGTGGAGAAGGTGGTGTAAGCGCCGACGAACGCGGTGCCGGCCAGCAGGGCCGCGTCCTTGCTCAGGGCCAGGCCGCCGAGAAAGCCCAGCAGTGCGGCGCCGCTGATGTTCACGGCCAGCGTGCCGAACGGAAACGGCCGCGCCACCCGGCGGGCCACCGCACGATCGATCACGAAACGCAGCACCGAACCGATGCCGCCGACGAGCACGACGCCGGCCCAGACCAGGACCGTCGTGGCAGCGGTGCCTGTCACCGGCGCACCCGCACCCGGCGAACTAAAGCGGTGGCCAGGTAGACGGCCAACAATCCGAGCACGATGCTGCTGATGGTGTAGCTGGCGGCCAGGACCCAATGGCCGTGCTCGATCATCTTCAACGTCTCGACCTGCATCGTCGAGAAGGTGGTTAGCCCGCCGCACAATCCGGTGCCGAGCAGGGGACGCCGATAGCTCGACAGCGGCAACCGCTCCAGCAGTCGGGTGGTGAAGTATCCCACCAGGAAGGCGCCGACGATGTTGACGGTGAATGTCGACCACGGCCAGCTCGCCGGGTCGCGGGTGGCAAACGTATTCAGCGCGGCACGGGCCAGGGCGCCCAGCGCTCCGCCGGCGAAAACCGCGGCTAACTCGCGATAGTCGTGTGCCACGAGTCGATTCCCTTCGGTGTGACTTACGGGTGGGTAAACCCGGGAAGTACCGGAGACGTCAGAAAAGTACCTCACGCGCCAGCGACGTGCTTCGCGGGCAGAATTGGAAACCATGGCGCACCCGCGTGCCGGTCAGCCGGCCCAGCCCGAAGACCTTGTCGATCTGCCCCATCTGATTACGTCGTATTACTCGATCGAGCCCGACCCCGACGACGTCGCCCAGCAGGTGGCGTTCGGCACGTCGGGTCACCGCGGCTCGGCGCTCAACGGGGCGTTCAACGAGGCGCACATCCTGGCGATCACCCAGGCCATCGTCGAATACCGCGCCGCCCAGGGCACCAGCGGGCCGCTGTTCATCGGCCGCGACACCCATGGCCTCTCCGAGCCGGCCTGGGTGTCGGCGCTGGAGGTGCTGGCGGCCAACGACGTCGTCGCCATGATCGACTCGGCCGACCGCTACACGCCGACGCCGGCGGTCAGCCTCGCCATCCTCACCTACAACCGGGGTCGCACCGACGCACTCGCCGACGGGATCGTGGTGACGCCGTCGCACAACCCGCCGTACGACGGCGGTTTCAAGTACAACCCACCCAACGGGGGTCCGGCCGATACCGACGCGACCAACGCAATTGCCAAGCGCGCCAACGAGATCCTGCGTAATGGGTCGGGGGTCAAGCGCATTCCGTTCGCCCGGGCGTTGCAGACCGCCCGCCGCCACGACTACATGGACAGCTATGTCGACGACCTGCAGAACGTGGTCGATGTCGATGTGATCCGCAAGGAAGGGGTGCGGATCGGCGCCGACCCGCTCGGCGGGGCCAGCGTGGACTACTGGGGTGCAATCGCCGAGCGGTACAAACTCGAGTTGACCGTGGTCAATCCGCTGGTCGACGCGACGTGGCGGTTCATGACGCTCGACCACGACGGCAAGATCCGGATGGACTGCAGTTCGCCCGACGCGATGGCTTCGCTGATCGCCAACCGGGACCGCTACCAGATCGCCACCGGCAACGATGCCGACTCCGACCGCCACGGCATCGTCACGCCCGACGGCGGGCTGCTGAACCCGAATCATTACCTGGCGGTGGCCATCGACTATCTCTACACCCATCGCACGTCCTGGCCGGCCGGCATTGCCGTGGGCAAGACCGCGGTCAGCTCGTCGATCATCGACCGGGTGGTCGCCGGGATCGGCCGCAAGCTGGTCGAGGTGCCGGTCGGGTTCAAGTGGTTCGTCGACGGTCTGATCGGCGGCACCATCGGCTTCGGCGGTGAGGAGTCGGCGGGGGCGTCGTTCCTGCGGCGCGACGGATCGGTGTGGACCACCGACAAGGACGGCATCATCCTCGCGCTGCTGGCCTCGGAGATTCTGGCCGTCACCGGCGTGACGCCGTCGCAGCGCTATCAGGCGCTTGCCGACGAATACGGAACCCCGTTCTACGCGCGGGTCGACGCGCCGGCCGACCGTGAGCAGAAGGCGCGGCTGGCCAAGCTCTCACCCGAAGAGGTGACCGCCACCGAACTGGCGGGCGAGCCGATCACCGCGAAGCTGACCACGGCGCCCGGCAACGGTGCCCCGCTGGGTGGGCTGAAGGTGACGACCGCCAACGCGTGGTTTGCCGCGCGGCCGTCGGGCACCGAGGACGTGTACAAGATCTATGCGGAGTCCTTCAACGGACCCGAGCATCTGGCCGAGGTGCAGAAGATGGCCCGGGAAGTGGTGAACTCGGTCATCGGGTAGAAGCCGTGGCTGTTGCGCGACATCAGCCACATCAGCCTCAACGGGTGGCTACAACCGATTCGCGAATGCGCTATCACATGCGATAGCACATCCCAAAAAGCGCCACACGCGGCCGCGGGCGACGCCCTGACTTCAGGCCCTGACCAGGGACTTTGAACGCTCCCTGACAGTGGTGTAGCTTCGATGGGCACAACTTCTTGGGGCTATGGCGCAGCTGGTAGCGCACCACACTGGCAGTGTGGGGGTCAGGGGTTCGAGTCCCCTTAGCTCCACTCGAATACATGCAGCTCAAGCGCCTAAATCGGGCGAATGCTAGATTCACGTCAAGACGCTTTTCGCCATGCCGGTGCTAGCTGGGCTCCACTTGGACACCGTTCGGCTCGCGCGCCTCGACTTCTACCCGGTCCTGCTCGGACCCAAAATGCAGATGGCATTCGTCCGGGTCGGCGAGTCGCGGATTACCTACGTGTGGCGAGGCGTCCGTTGGAGCGCGGCTCGAACGATCGGTGGCCGCGGCATCTACCTCAGAGCGTCCTTCCCCGACGACGAGGCGGACGGTTCGAGCCTCGTTGTCACCTTCGGGTGGCACGAGGGTGCTCCCAACGGCTATCAGATTCGCCTCCGCTTCGATGGCGAAGGTGTCCTCCCGGTCGCCAAGGGCGCTCCGGTCGGCGATCCGTGGCGGGGCGACGAACTGGCCGATATCGTCCATCGCGCGTACGACGACGACGATCCGGAGACCTGGAATGACGTCCCGAGGATGAAGTATCCACACCTATGGCAACTTCACGCCGTGGATGAATCATGTTGTGCTACAACGCCTATCGTGCCGACGTGTGCGAACCTTGTAAAAACCATTACGAGGTCGAGCGCCAGCGGGTCGGGATAAGCCGTCAAGATACTGTCGGCTTTTGCCATCGCCCCGCGCCGGACACAGTGGGGTGATTGCCCTACTTTGCCCAGGCAGGGGTTCGTATCAGTTCTGGTACGAACTCCCGGCCAGGGGGGCGGTGGACTGGATCAATATGAGGGCGCCCTCATATTGATCCGGCGTGGCAGCCGTTCCCGCCCGAGGACGGGGCTGTGGGCGGCTAGAGCGTCTCTCCCATATGGCGTGTCCAGGTGATGCAGGCACTGAGGACGACCGCGGCGCGGTAGATGATCGCAAGTTTGTCGTAGCGGGTTGCCAGGGCGCGCCGTTGTTTGAGCAGGGCGAATGATCGCTCGACGAGATTGCGTTGCTGGTAACGGATTTCATCGAATGCCGGTGGTCGGCCGCCGGCGCACTCGCCCGCGGGATCGACGATCCCCAACTACCGGCGATTGCGGTGCTTGTGGCCGAGCAACTGTATAAGTCGTACTTTCTCGGGTTCCGTTGGACGCCTGTGGTTTACGGCTATCTGGCTGCGACCGCGGGTGTCGTCACGGCCGAACTCGCGTCCCGGGCTGGGTGCCAACCTCAATGACGACTCGGCCAGAGCGGCATTGGATATGGCGCCGTCCCAGGCTGGGCGGTCGCGGACCGTCGTCGTGGCGCGTAACCGGCCAGCCACATACAACTCGGTTGCCGAGGTCAGATTGCCGCCGGAGATCGTCCTGCCACCTGCGGAGCCGACATTGCCGGTGATCCCCGGGGACGGACCGACGTCTGATGTGTGGTCCGGGTAACATGTCCGGGGACATCGTTGCTTCGATCGGTAACCCGTTGCGCGCATGGACTTTTCGACAGCAGAATGCGCCTGGTTAGGGCGGGTGAGGATTCGGTCCAGCTGCCAGATAGAACGTGACCGTCTCGGTCTGATGCGCGACGAAATCGACGTAGTCATGGCCGACCGGATAACCCTGAGCATGCTCGGTGATCTGCCGATGGCCGGCCGGGATACGGGTCACGGTGAACGCCCCATCCGGATCGGTGGTGACCGATGCCGATCCCTCGATGGCGATGTGCGCCCCCCTGATCGGCAGAGTGCTCACCGCATCGAGCAGTAGCCCCTGCAAGGTGGATGAGGCTTCCACGAGGGCGAAGTCCGCGGTCGTGACACCGCCGAACACCACGGTGGCCTCGGCGGTGGACAGTTCGAATTGAAAGGCCTGCACGGTAACGCTCACTGGTCCCGGTGGCAGTTCAACCTGGTACCGGCCGGCGGCATCGGAGGTCGCGGTGGCCGTTCCGGCTTGCACACTGGCGTTGGCCACCGGGGTTCCCGGGGCAGCGCTGTCGGTGATGAAGCCGATGAGCGTCCCGGTGCGCACCAGGGTGAAATCCTTTTGCAGGTTCGCGCCGTTGGGGATCCCGAACGTCGCCGTGCCGTCAACGTAGCCGGGCTGGGTCACGGTCAGCAGGTAGTCGTCGATGTACTGGCCCGGGTTTTCGGCGAAGACATAGGCGCCGTGCTGGTCGGTGACGGTGGTGAACCGTTGATCGGGGCTGTCCACCCACGCGAGAACCACTGCCGCACCGGCGATTCCAGCACCCCGGGTATCGGCGACGGTGCCGTGCACCACGTACGGCAGGATCTGTACAAGACTGATGGTCACATCCGTGTCGGGGTCACCCTCGCCGACGATGGCCTGCTGGATCTGCGGGACATAGCCCGATGCTGAGGTCGCGATCGTGTAGGTGTGCGGCGGGATGGTGTCGGTCGCGAAGGCCCCGACGGCCGAGGTCAGCAACTGGTAGTGCACGCCGCCTTTCATGACGCCGTCATCGATGATTACGACCGCGCCGGAGATCGGTTGGCCGGTGGCCGCATCGCGGACCGTGCCGGACAGGATGCTGGGCCGGGGATGGATCTCCACATCCGCAGTCATCGTGGTGCCGGCGTAGGTGGCGTGCACGGCGACACTTTGCGTGGGTGCGCCAACGAACGCGTCGGCGATGATGGGCACGAAAACGGTTCCGGTGCCGGCGGGGATGAGGACTTTCGAGGGAACCGTTAGCAGGCGCGGCGAGTCGCAAACCAGGCTCACGTACACATCGACCCGGTTGATCGGGCTGACCTGAACGGTCAACTCTCCGATCGAGCCCGACACCACCGACGCCGGGGGTACGGACTGCAAGATCGGCACCGGGAAAATCCCATTCCCCGCAGCCGTATAGGTGTTTCCGGGCGGGTAATGCAGATCGACCAATGCGTTGAAACTGTCCCAGCCATCGGTTCGTCCGGTCAGCTTCTGGTAAACCCCGGCCAGCGTGTCCGAGCCGGCGTTGATGATGGCAGTGATGTCGAAACCCAGCTGGTAGTGCAGGTAGTAGATGAACGCCGACGTGCAGCCATTGACGACATCGGCCCCGTTGTCGTCGGGGGCGTTGTCGACGAAGTTCGGGCGGGGCACCGTGTTGAGCCAGTCCCGCACCAGATCGTAGGCCGGAAAATAGTCGGTCAGCCCACGGTCGGTGAGGAGCTGACAGGACAAGAACCGGGACAGTCCCTCCCCTTTACTCCCCTCGTCGCCTCCGGCGCCCGTCCAACCGTTCTGCTTGGAATACATGAACATCTCGGTGACCTCGGCGACGACCTGAAACCGCACGAAGTTGACAGTGTCGGCAGGATCGGGCGGGTTGTTGTCGGCGGGGTTCGGAACCGAGTTCATCTGGACCGTCACGTGGTGACCATCCGGCGGTGGATAGGCCGGCGCCGACCACGACGCGCCGCCACTGGCGTTGTTGAGCGCGATATGGGTCGGTACCGCGAACTTGAAGTCGGTCCCGGCGAACCAGTCGGACATCAGCACGAAGTCCTGATCGCACACGTCCATCAGGCCTTGGGCGAGATCGACACCCAACGCGGCGGGCAGCGAGGACTCGTAGGTGATGGCGTAGTAACTGGTCAGACCTCCAGAGGGCAGACCTGCCGATGTCTGGACCACCGCATCCTCCTACGAACGCCGGGGAGCATTGGCGCCAATTCTTGCATCACCTGGTCGACCGCCGCATCCGGTACTGGTAATCGACTGTGCCCCAACGCATATCATTCGATCGGCGGCGGCCGTGCGCAGCCCTAGGCGGGGTTCTGGTGGTAGGCACTGATCCAGTCGGTGGGGAACTGTTGTTGGGCAACGTCGAGGGCCATCGGCGGCGTACCGATGACGGCGTTTCCCGACGCCCAGCCTGCTCGGGGCGGTGGGTAAGTTGCCCAGATAACGCCCGCTACGGGCAAAACATGCCCTGACCTGGTGCCCCCGGCAGTGCCCCCGGCAGGATTCGAACCTGCGGACTCCTGGTGGCAAACCCCGCACAATCCCGCGCTTCGCTCCATGCTTTGGGAGCGGGCCAAGTGAGGAAGGAATATTGTCGCAGCTGTGAGTGACCCCCTTTGACGGCGTCAAGACCCAAAAACGAAGCCGCAGGTAGCGAGCGGGACTGAATCGGAACAAGACGAAACGAACATGCAGGTAAACCGGCATTTTGCCTGGTCAGGTCAGAAGTTCGAGTCCCCTTAGCTCCACCAGCGTGATGAGTCCAGTGATGGGTTACACATGAGTTGCGTCATTGGTTACAGGTTGCCCCGGCCATCGGCCCGGGTTTTCTGTTCGTTGCGCCAGTAGTTGCGGTCGGGGTTGATGGTGTGGCTGGCGATGAGTTGGTAGCCGGTTTTGCTGATGACGGTGACGGTGGTTGAGCTCCGCGAGTGTAATCGCCTTTACAGCTTGGCGGCTTTGCGCTGAGTAAGGGTCAGCCCTGCCGACCTGCCGTCGTCCGGGCAGTCGGTCTGCGAGATGCTCAGCGGCATAGGCAGGCCCGGCGGCGTGCGCGCCTTGTGGGTGAGGGCGTCCAGCCTTGTGGTTCGGCGCCCAATTTGCTGCGCGTGGCTCAAAAAGATGAGAAACTTTGACTTCCTGGCGGTCTCCGATATTTTCTTGTCCGAGACCGCCGCGTTAGCCGATGTGGTGCCACCGACGACGCAGTGGGCTGAGGAGTCGGGAATCATGACGAACCTGGACGGCCGGGTGATCCTGCGACAAGCGGCTGTGACGTCGCCCGGCGAGGTCCGCACCGATCTCGACGTGATAGCAGATCTGGCGAAGCGCGTAGGAGCGCAGGGTTTTTCGGCTGACGCACAGGAAGTGTTCGAAGAACTGGGTCGCGTAAGCCAAGGCGGAAAGGCCGACTACGGCGGCATCAGCTGCGAATGGATCGCGGCTGAGAACGGCGTGTTTTGGCCTTGCCCGTCCGCCCTCCATCCCGACATCCACAGGCTGTTCGCTGAAGATTTCCCTACGCCTGACCGTCGCGCACACTTCCATCCGGTCGGACATCGCGGCGCGGCAGAACTGCCAGAGGACGAACTCCCCTACTACCTCACGACCGGCCGCGTCGTGCGCCAAAACCAATCTGGCACAGAAAACCAGCGGGTCCGTCAGCTCACCGACGGCGAGCCGGAGGCTGTGGCCGAAGTGCACCCGACGCTGGCCCAGCGCGTGGGTGTGCGCACCGGCGACAAAGTACGTCCGACGCCGAGCCCGGGCGAGGTCGTGATGACGTTGCGCACGGCGAATGGGATACGTCCGGACACCGTATTCGCACCGTTCCATTGGAGCGGTGGCTCCAGTGTCAACCGGCTGACCAACCCGGAACTGGACCCACATTCCAGGATGCCGTCCTTCATAGTTCGCGCGGTCGCCATAGCCCGCGCCGAAGATTCACCGAAGGGAGACCTGACGCATGACTGACGGAAGCACGCCCCGGTTCCTGCAGGGATCGTTCACGTTCATCGGCAAGGGGTACGAATCGCCGTCTCTGCTCGACGCGTCCCTGCGCTATGTCGTGCCGGCCGGGTCGATCACCCAGCCGGTCTACTTCCGCGGCGGCAACAGCACGGCCGAACTGGTCACCATCATCGTGATGCGCGATGGCGCCCCGATGCGGTACTTCCCGATGGGCGCCAAAGACGGTGTGCATGTGCCACTTCGAGTCGTCGAAGACTTGATCGCCGACACCGTTCTCGAGTTGTTCATCGCCGCCCCGGACGGACTGAGCGGCACGGTCTTCGTCGATTTCGGGCTCGTCGAAATCTAGTCGCATTGAGGAGATATTCATGACTACTCCTGCTCGCTTAGCTCTGGTGGTGGTCGGTAACGGCATGGCCGGTGTCCGTGCGGTGGAAGAGATCCTGGCCCGTGGCGGCACTGAGCAGTTCAAAATCACCATTTTCGGCGAAGAGCCATATGGCAACTACAACCGGATCTTGCTGTCCAATGTGCTGGCCGGATCCGACGACGCCGGCGAGATCTACCTCAATCCGCTGGACTGGTACGCCGAGAACGACGTCGAGCTGCGCGTCGGGGTGCGGGTGGTACGTATTGATTCCTTCGCGCATCTGGTACACGCGGATGACGGCACCGCGATCCGCTACGACAAGTTGATCTTGGCCACCGGAAGCAGGCCGTTTTTCCCGCAGGTCGAGGGAATATGGCAGGACAACGAGACCCTGACCCCTGGGGTGTTCGGCTTCCGCTCGCTCGACGATTGCGAGGCCATGATTAATTTCGCTGCGGGGCGCTCGAAAGTCTTGGTGATCGGTGGCGGGCTGCTGGGCCTGGAAGCTGCACGGGGACTGCAGAATCGGGGCGTGCAAGCGGCCGTCGTGCAGGGTGGTCCCTCATTGATGAACGCTCAACTCGACCACCAGGGCAGCGCTATCCTGCGGCGCTTGGTGGAGGCGCTTGGCATCGAGGTGCACACCGGCAAGAAAACCTCCAGGATACTCACCGAGAACGGCTTGCCGTCGGCGATCGAGTTCGCCGACGGCAGCCGATTACCGTGCGACATGGTGGTGATGGCGGCCGGCATCCGGCCCAACGTCGGTCTGGCCGTGCGGGCAGGGCTCACGGTGGAACGCGCCATCGTGGTGGACGACCACATGCGGTCGATCGACGACGACGACATCTACGTGGTGGGTGAGTGCGCACAGCACCGCGGCCAGGTCTACGGCCTGGTCGCGCCGCTGTGGGAGCAGGCCAGCGTACTGGCCGATCATGTGACCGGCGCTAACCCCCTTGCGGCATACCACGGTTCGCGAACGGCGACCAAGCTCAAGGTCGCTGGTGTCGACGTGGCGTCGATGGGGATGAAAAGTCCGGAACGCGACGACGACGAATTCGTGCAATACTCCGAGCCCAGACGCGGCGTATACAAGACCGTGGTGGTCCGCGACGACAAACTCCTCGGCGCAACCCTAGTCGGCGACGTCAGCAAGGTGGCGTTTTTGATGCAGGCCTTCGATCGGGGCCTTCCGCTGCCGCCGGAACGGATCTCGCTGATGTTCGACATCGGCACACCTGATGCGTCGACCGGTGCCGCCGAGTTGGCCGACGACGCGCAGGTGTGCAACTGCAACGGTGTGAGCAAAGCCGCGATCGTCCACTGCGTGAAAGACGGGCAAACGTCGGTCGAGGGCGTGATATCGGCAACCCGTGCCGGCAAGGGCTGCGGGTCGTGCAAGGGACTAGTCGCTCAGCTCGTCGAGTGGGCGGCTGACGGTGCGATTTCCCAGGACGCCGAAGCCAATTGGTATGTACCGGGGATCCCCTACGACAAGTCGGAGTTGATGCGGCGGATCCGTGAGCTCGAGCTGCACTCGGTGTCGTCGGTGTTCGCCGCACTGGCGCCGGAGGGCAGAGAAGACGCCGACTCGAAGATGGGATTGGCGTCGTTGTTGCACATGATGTGGGGCGACGAGTTCGTCGACGAGCGCGATAGCCGATACATCAACGACCGGGTGCACGGCAACATCCAGCGGGACGGAACCTTCTCGGTGGTACCGCAACTCAAGGGCGGAGTGACCAACTCGCATCAACTGCGTACGATCGCCGATGTCGCTGACAAGTACCAGATCCCGATGATCAAGCTCACCGGCGGACAACGGATCGATCTGCTTGGTGTGCGCAAGGAAGACCTCCCGTCGGTGTGGGCCGACTTGGGGATGCCCTCGGGCTATGCGTACGCTAAGAGCTTCCGGACGGTGAAAACCTGTGTGGGAAGTGAGTTTTGCCGCTATGGGCTGGGGGACTCGACGGCGCTGGGTATCGCCATCGAGGAACGGTTTCAGGGCATCCCCAGCCCCGGCAAGATGAAGTTGGCAGTGACCGGGTGCCCGCGCAACTGCGCAGAGGCCTTGTGCAAGGACGTCGGCGTCGTTGCGATCGAAGGTGGGCAGTGGCAGATTTACGTCGGAGGCGCCGCCGGGTCCCATATCCGAAAAGGTGACCTGTTGACCACCGTGGACAACGCCGAAGCGGTAATTAGGTTGACAGGTCGATTTCTGCAGTATTACCGCGAGAGCGCCAATTGGCTCGAGCGCACGTATGCCTTCGTGCCGCGGATCGGTATCGAGCGGATCCGCGCCATCGTCGTCGACGACAGCGAGGGGATCGGCGCCGATCTTGATGCGCGCATGCAGAAGTCGGTTGACTCGTACCGGGATCCGTGGAGTGAGAGCCGAAATGACCTCACGTCCAATCAGTTTCGACCTTCACTACCGTTGCTCCCGCTACCGCAGGTGCCGGTGCGATGAACCACATCGACCTCGGACCAGTGAAGCAAATCCCGCCGGGAGAGGGCCGTACCTTCGTCGTCGGCGATCGGCAGATCGCGGTGTTTCGGTTACGCGACGGCAGCCTGCGGGCGCTTGATGCCGTCTGCCCGCACCGCGGTGGCCCCCTGGCCGACGGGCTAACCGACAGCCACGTCGTCGTCTGTCCGCTCCATGGCTTCACCTACGACCTGGCCACCGGGTGCGAGGTCGCCAGCAGCGGAGTAGCGGTTGCCGCCTATCCCGTGCACGCCGATGAAAACGGAACAATTCAGCTCCGCCTCGACGGCAAAGTCCACGCCTGATTGCCGGGGGGCGCTGTTATTGGGGCAGGAGCGACCATTTGGCACACCTTCGACCGAATCGACACCGCACGCGACGGTGACTGAGTTTGCAGGCGTGGGCCACTACCCTCAGTCCGAAGCGCCACAGGCCGTCGCCGCAGCTGTGCGCATGCGCCGGTGACGTTGGGGAGCCGTCGCGGCGCAGAACTGCTCTTGACGCCGTCAAGACCCGAAATGGAACTGCAGGTAACGAACGGTACTGAATCGGAACGAGACGGAACGAAACCGCAGTTCAGACCGCATTTTGCCTGGTCAGGGCAGGGGTTCGAGTCCCCTTAGCTCCACCCTAGGCTCCACCACATTTGGGCACGTCAGTAGCGCTTTTGGAAGTTGCGTCGAGAATGACGTAACAGACGATTATTCGGTCTGCGCCGCCGACGGGCTCTCGCTCAACACCTCTACGGGTTCGTTCGCCGGGCCGGATTGCAGTAGTGGCCAGCCTTTACGCAGGACAAAGTCGAGCCAGGCACCGGCGAGCTGCGAGGTGAGCACGGCTGCGAGCACGAGCGTGGTGTAGAACTTCGAGCTGATGATGCCCGCGTCGAAGGCGACGCTGGCCAGCACGATGCCGGGACCGCCGCGGGCGTTGGTGGTGATGCCAAGGTTGATCAGGTCGAGGCCCCGGAAACCCGCGAGCCGTCCGGCGAGCGACACCGACAGCATTTTGATCGCGCAGGTGCCGACGATGAAGATGACCATCATCGGCAACGAGACGCCGCGGATGAGGTCCAGCTTCAGCCCGACGATCGCGAAGTAGACGGGAATGAAGAAGGCAAAGGAGACCTTGCTGATGGCCTCGACCGCGTCGGCGAAGATCCCCCGCTTCCGATGTACCACGGCGAAACCCGCAAGGAATGCGGCGAAGACGAGGTTGACGTCGAGTGCTCCGGCGACTGCGCAGTAGGCGAGTAGAACTGCGATGGCGTAGCCGGTGGGCGATTGCCGCGCGAACGCATTCCAGCGAGCCGTGTTGATGCGTTTGATGGCCCGCGGGGCAAGTGTGAGCCCGATGAGGAAATAGGCGACTGTCGCGAAAAGGTGCCAAAACATCTGCCACGGATGCAGCGTCGCGTTGCTGGCAATTGCCGTCGCGACGGCCAGCGCGAGCCACAAAACGATGTCTTCCAGCACAGCAACGCCCAGAACGAGCCGCGCGAACCGCGTGTGCAGGATTTTGAGGTCGGCGAAGATCTTTGACACCACCGGCACCGACGTGACGGCGACTCCGACCGCGAGAATGATGCTGAGCGACAAGGGATTACCGTGCGGGCCGGCCAGACTGGGATTAATTAAGTGCGGCCCGAACACTAACCCGAGTAGGAACGGGGTGCCGGTTCCAACGACGATGAGCCAACTCACGGTGCGCCGCTCGCCTCGTCCGAAGAGCTGTTGCATCTCGGCACCGGAGAGAAACATCAGCAGTAGCAGGCCCAGCCAATAAACGAATGTCAAGATGTGGCCCGGGTGCCGGGCGCTTTCAAAGAGGTGCGCCATAAAAGGCAATCGGCCCAGCAACGCCGGACCCAGCACGATTCCGGCCAGGATCTCACCAACGACTTTAGGTTGGCGAAGCTTGATGAATAGATAGCCCAGCAATTGCGCCAGGCCAACAAGCAGAAGTAAGACAACAATGATCGCGGTCAATTGGCTGTCAGACACTATCTACTCCTTATTTTATCGAGCCCTAATCGCCGACGGCTCCATTGCCGAGAATCCATCGCCGGTAAAGCAGAAAGGCGAGTGTCAGGGCTCCCGTCCCGATCCCCACGGACACCGGATATTTGATGCCGGATGAATCGGAGATGAGCGGGAGAAGCGCGACCGCCAGCGCGGGTGGCATGTGAATCTTCAGAAGGCGCAGCACAATAACGCCGAAAACCATGCCGCACGCGGCCGCCACGCCATCGCTCCTCGACAAAGTCACGGCCAGCAATCCCGCTGCCGATGTCAGAAAGCACGCAATCGGAAGGGTAAGCGGTTTTCCCGCCCAAGGACACGTCGACGGGTGAGCGAACATTTCATAGGCAATGACGACGAGAGGGGGAAACAAGATGAAACGAAGCCCCGAAGCCGCAGCGCAAGAGGCCGTCGCCGTCAAGAAGACGAAGTACGGGAGGATCCACTTTCTTCCGGTGGGGGGCGTTTCCAGAACATCGTCGAGGTCCGTACTCGACGCCTCAGCCGGGCCTTGATACTTCCGGCGGTAACGCCATCGCCACAGCAAGAAAATGCACACCAAGACGGCTAGCCCGAGACTTATCGAGGCGGGATAGAGCCAGCTTTTGATGCCCAAGACGAGCGGCAGCACGCCGGCTGACATTGCCGGGGCGATATTTGACTTCAGCAAAGCGATCAGCAGCAGGCACACGATCACAATCAATTCAATTGTCAGAACGTGATACGGGAGTTCTCGCGTAATCCACGTACCAATGCCCGCTCCTAGAGCCGGCGTCAAGACAAGCCGGGCAGGTTGACTTGCCCACTTTCCCCACGGTCGGGACAACACGTCGTGGGAAATTGCCCCAAGCTCAGGGAAGAGCAAGTAATACCAGCCGCTGTACTGTGCCGCCACGGCGATCGCGACGATGTATAGCACGGTTACGCCGTCCATGAGGAGGCGATCGCGCGGTAGCAGAGCTGGGTCAGCCATAGACTCTGGGGTCCCGATAACGCGTCGCGGGACTTCGCACATGGGCGAAGTCCCGCGACATCTTCAATTCATACCGATTAGAGCGATCGCGTTGGGGAATCTTCACCCGTCTCCAACCAGTGGGCACACTCCTGCCCCAGCTGTTCGAGAGCAACGCGGTCGAAGCGGTCGACCTGCTCTGGCGTCAGCTCGGTGCGATGATCGCGTTTCAGGCCTTTGTGGAAGAAAGCCTTAGCGCTGGACATGTGCGCTCCACCAAAGGGCGCCATCTTTTCCGCCCGGGCGCTCATGTAATCGAAGGAGCAATGTTCAACGATGGCATCCATTCGCAGCGACTTTGGATCGATCGAGACGAATTTCGCGAGTCGGGCGATTTGACCGGGCAGGTCCTTTTTCAGTTGGCCATAGTGGAGGAGCAGTACATTCGGCTCGTTCCTGAGCTCCCACCACGACTTCATGATGTCGAGCAGGTCGCAGCACTGATACCCGTTGGTGTCGAGCCATCTGTCGAAGAACTCCCGCATGTCCTCGGGAATCACCAGCGGAGTGGAGTCGCCGGACCACCCGGCATGAATCTTGTTGATCGTCTCCATCGTCGGTGCGGAGAAGTTGTACAGGTAGTTGTGGAAGCTGATCCCGAGGTCTTTCCCGTTTCTGCCGACAAATACGTAACGGGCCTCGGGCGCGATCGGAAGGGCGTCCGCGGGCAGATGTGACTTCATTACCCGCCGCTTCCCGGCTTCGCGCTGTTCTGTGAGGACGTTGAGCATTCCGGCATAGTCACCCCAGCTGGAATCGAGCCAGGGAGATGTGTCAGATAGCGCCCCGTTCTGATCTGCTCCGTTGTGGAGTATCTGCTGGACGATCCTCTGGGTCCAGGTGGTGCCGGCCTTGAACGGGTCCGCAACAACAATGTCTCCGTCAACAAAGCCGCCCTGAGTCAGGAAATCCTCCCAAACCATGGAGTTGGAGAGATAGTCTCTAACGACTCTGGTCGGAGCGAGTAGCTGTTTATTCACCATAAATCGACCTTTCGGAAGTAAAAGAGAAATCGGGTGCAGAAAAGCGACCGTTCTAAACTTCGGGCCTCCCCTCCCGCGATTCGCGCGCTGGCAAATCGGCATATGGAGCGGTAATTAGCTATATTGCAACTCTTGGTCGGCAGGAATTACCCTCGAACTGCAGTTCTCTCCGCATCGTTCGTCTCATGCTGCCGCAGATTGTCGCTGTTACCCGTCGACGGTCGCCCTTCTTCGCGAAGTTATACTCAGCATGATTCTTATTATCGTTACGAAAGCTTACGGGTGGCTGTGTTTTGGTTGGGTGCTTCCTGTTTCTTGGTTTCAGGTAAGCGCTCGGCTAGCGTACAAATGGCTACGATGCGGCCACACCTGCGCGTTCACGGATGTCGCCGCGAATTTAGTATCGAGCGTTTGTCAGCTCACTATTTTGCACGCGGCCGGTGGCTTCATGTGGCGCGATTCCACTAATGTCGCGCAATACAGCCGCACGGCCGCGCCTGGCTTAGGTCACGTCTTGACCGGCTCCCTGACAGTCCGCTGCTGCGACCCCGGTACCGGCACAGGTGCGCGCTGCGGGCGCACATAACGCGCCCAGGTCAGAGTCGCGGCACCGACGTAGCACACCAAGAAGATCCACAACGCCGGCGTCTGGGAGCCGGTGCTCAAGTACGACTGCCGCAAGGCCAAATTGATCCCCATAGCCCCGAGCGCCCCGAGCGCGCCCGCGAAACCGATCAACGCTCCCGACATCACGCGCTCCCACTGGTAGCGATCGGCGTCGCTGACTTTCAGCGCGCGGCTGCGGTCCTGAAAGACCGACGGGATCAGCTTGAACACCGACCCCTTACCCATTCCGCAGAAGATAAACAGCGCGATGAATCCGATGATGTAACCGACCATCGTAGTGGCTGTGGGGCCACCGGAGCCGCGGGTAAGGTCGTCGTGGGTGCTGACGGCAGCCAGGTATCCGCCAGCAGCGATCATCGCGGCCAAAGCGCCCAGTGTCACTGGGCCACCACCGAAGCGATCGCCCAACTTACCGCCAACCACGCGCGTCAGCGACCCCAGCAGCGGCCCTACGAAAGCGATCTCGGCGGCGTGCAGCGACGCCTGTCTATGACTTTCCCCGCCAATCACCAAGTTGTGCAGTAGCACTTGACCGAAAGCAAACGCGAAACCGAGGAACGAGCCCGAGCAGCACAGGTAGAGCAACGCGATACCCCACGAGTCTGGCACCGCGAGCACGGATCGAACGTGGCCCACCTCGATGACGTGAGTCAAATTGTTCATGAACAGCGCCGCGCCAAGACCGGCGACGCCCAGCAACAACAGATAGACGGCGCACACCCAGTACGGCGCCTCGTGGCCGGCAGTGGCCAGCACGACCAGTCCAACCGCCTGAATCGCCGCCGACCCGAGATTGGAGATCCCACCCGTGAGACCTAGCGCAAACCCCTTGAGCCGCTGCGGATAGAAAGCCTCCGCGTTAGTCAGCGACGCCGCGTAATTGCCGCCACCCAACCCGGTGAACGCGGCGCACACCAGATACGGCCACAACGGCAGCCCGGGGTTAGCCAACAGCACGATGGCCCCGCCGGTAGGAATCAGCAGCACCAGCGACGAGAACACCGCCCAATTGCGACCACCGAACCTGGTGGTGGCCATCGCATAAGGAATGCGCACGACCGCCGCAACCAGGGTCGCGGTGGCGCCCAACAGCAGCTTGTCGCCGGTCGAAAAGCCATAGACGGTCTGCGGCATGAACAACACCATGACCGACCACAGGTACCAGATCGAAAAGGCGACGTGCGCGGTCACGTTCGACCAGACCAGGTTGCGACGGGCGATGACGTTATTACCTGAGCGCCAGGCCGCGGCGTCTTCAGGATCCCAATCTTCGATGCGGTGTGCACGCACCTTGCGGTATTTTCCGGGAACGATTTGCATTAGGCTCATTAGCAATTCAACGTCCCCCAATCGGACAAGCTTGGCGCATACAGCATTTCGCTAACTGCCCGCCCACCACGCGGGCATCCAGAGACTTGTCCGCGAAGCTGCTAGCTGTCGAGCAAAATTGAACGGCCACTTATAGTCCCCCACGTCACATCTGGCTATGCAACCGGCCAGCCGAGTACTGATCTGTTCCGCAGGGACCGTTGGCCGTCGACATGACGCGCAGTTGTGGCGAGCCCCACCGCCATCGTGCGTCGACACTCTGCACTTAAGCGTCCTGCCAACACACTTCACTACTTCCCTCATAGTCAAACTGACCTATGGTCGTTCGACAACTTCAAATGGCCGATGTACAGCAGACTTCCAGCTGAATTCATCGATATGCTCAGTTAGCCATACGGCTTCAACGCGCTTAGGCCATGACCCACAAGCTCATTGAGAGTAACCTCTCTTCGGCGGTCAAACGCCGGACGGGCATGCCTTACGCTTCAGATCCGGTCGGTCACCGCCTGGAACACCGCAACTTTCCTCGCCGGCTCCTCCGGCGCGTGCTGCTCTCACGGACGTGCGGCCACCCACTCGCACGTCCGAGCACAGCGGCGATGGCGGGCAACGTAATGCTGCGTACCACTAACGTATCGACCAGGAGTCTGATGCTGGATCCGCCGAATCCGCAGAAGATGTCGGTGCAGGGGCAACACACACCGGACTTCGAGCGTTTTCACAGCTCGCTGGGGTTGCTATCCAAGTCTCGTGTCGTACAGTCGCGCCACTGTGGATCTTCGGAGCGCTGGTAGGACTCGACGATGGCGGTTGACCATCGCGATCGTCGCCGCGCTGACCGTGTTCGTTGCCCTGATCGCAGGGTCCTCATTGCGTCCCCAGTTCGCCGCGGCTGCACTGCCGGAGCCGGCGGCGTGGACCCATGGAACCGATGGTGTCCAGGTGCATGCCAGCCAGGTGCAATATTATGCCGTTGCCCAACTGATCAGCCCTCTGACGCAGGGCGTTTCACCAGGCTCCACGCCGACAAATAAGAAGCCGTTCCACAGCACATGGATGACGCGCGATCGGCCGACCAGTTGGATCAGCTCGTCGCCACAATCGGGCTGGTTGGTGTTGCCGGCGTCGTTTGTCGTGTCAGGATTTCACCCGGGCGGCGCCCACTGGGCTGCATCCACGGCCACCCCTGTCAACCGAGATAAGTTGACCCAGCTCTGCGTCGCCCGCCGCTGATAGGACAGCGCCGGACTGTCGTGCCGTCTGACTCGGCCCTGTGAGGCCAACGCGCACACCAACTTGCCCTAACGCTGCGGCTTCGACGCGCAAAGGCAATCACAGGATCCCTGCCCAACCGTGCTGAATCGACCGCGGCTGTAGCGGGCCGCGCCGCCCGACCAGATCACACGACACCCACAGCGTCGGTCTGTTTCCCAACGTCAATGTCTTGGAGGAAGAGTCATGGTTGCAAGCACAACTCACCCCGCCCGACACGTCGTACGCGAGGTGAGATGGCGATGAATTCCGTTGCGCGAGAGGTGAATTTCGAGCAAATATCCTCGGGTCGAACTCTCGGCGAAAGCCGGCCAGGCACGTTCCACCTACCGCGGCTGGAGCATTCCGCGTTACCGATGGCCACCGATCGAGGTCTCGGATGGAAGACGTTGCGGGACGCCGGGCCAGTCGTGTTCATGAACGGCGCCTATTACCTGACCCGCCGCGAAGACGTGCTGGCAGCGCTACGCGAACCCAACCTCTTCTCAGCACAACTGGCGCTTCAGCCCCCGGGCAGCCCATTGCCGGTGCTGCCTTCGGCGTTCGACCCTCCCGAGCACACCCGCTACCGCAAAATTCTGCAACCGTACTTCAGCCCGCAGGCCTTAAGTAAATCCCGGCCCGTGATGGAGCGCCACGCCGCGGAAATGATCGCCGCCGTCGCCGGCCGAAACAATTGCGACGCAATGGATTTCGCGCGCCTCTACCCGTATCAGGTGTTCATGGACCTCTACGGGCTGCCGCTGGAAGACCGTGATCGCGTGATCGCCTGGAAGGACGCCGCGGTGGACGGCAAGCCCGAAGGATACGACCTGTTAGCGTATTTCACCCACGCCATCCAACAACGCCGGCAGAGCCCGGGCTTGGACACGTTGTCGCAAGTGATGACCGGTCCGGGCGATCTCACCGATCTCGAGCTGCTCGGCATGAGCCACCTGCTGATTCTGTCCGGTCTGGACACGGTGGGCGCGGCGATCGGATTCTCGCTGTTCGAATTGGCACGCAGACCGCAGCTGCGCAGAGAGCTTCGCGATAAACCAGAGCAGATCAGGGTTTTCATCGAAGAGATCGTCCGACTCGAGCCCGCGGCGCCGTTGGCTGCCCGGGTTACCACCGACTTCGTCAAGGTGGGCGGCATGACGCTTCCCCCGGGCTCACCGGTGCGGTTGTGCACGGCCGCGATTAACCGCGATGGCAGCGACGAGATATCGATCGACGACCTGGTCATGGACGGAAGGGTGCACCGACATTGGGGATTCGGCGGCGGAGTACACCGCTGCATAGGTTCCCACCTGGCACGGATAGAACTGACCATCGTTGTCGACGAGTGGCTCAGGCAGATCCCCGACTTCGAACTGCCACTGGGCTACTCTCCCGAGATCAAATTCCCGTCGAAGAGTTTTGCGCTCAAGTCGCTACCGTTGAGCTGGGGCTGACCCGGTCACTTCCGGGCCGACCCGGCTCAACGTCGGCAACTGCTCGTGGATATTCCCCTGCTGACCGACAAGAAACTCCGCCGCGGCGCCCACCGCTCAATTCAAGCCATCGAGAAAGACATTCGCGATTGGATCACCACCTGGAACGACAACCCGAAACCCTTCATCTGGATCAAAACCGCGGACCAGATCCTCGAAAATCTCGCCTCATATCTTCAACGAATTCGCGGCGCACGACGCTAGTAACCCCCCATATTCAAACCTGCCGTATTCCTTTCGCCGAAACCTTCCGCGCGCTGCGTCGACACTTGTAGGTTTTGCCGCGACTAAATACCAGTGCTGCGAGAACCTTTGCCGCCGTTTGGCGCCGCGGTGGCGTCGCGTTAACCCACGACGTACAGCCGTTAACCTGTTGTGTCGCAGTCAGTATGATCCGCAGGCTAACGCCCTTTGACGCGTCGTCCACAGGATCACGCCGCAGCCCTGTGCTGGAAAACCTGGCGACCGCCATCGAGGCTCGGCGGCCATTTTAAGAACAGCCTATGCTCGCATCGGCGGGCCGACCAGACTTACCAGCCTAAGGTGTACCGTTTCTCAGCTCGTCACAAGCTAATAGTGATTCCATCAATCCATGGCGCTCAGCTCTCGCATGCCCGAACTCGCCTCGTTCGAAATCATTCTGGCAATCGCTGAGACAGGCAGTCTCGGCGGTGCCGCGCGCGAACTCGGGTTGACCCAACAAGCTATGTCACGGCGGCTGGCATCGATGGAAGCCCAGGCCGGGCTGACGTTCGCCGTTCGAACGAAACGCGGCTCACAACTCACGCCTGCCGGTGTCGCGGTCGCCGAGTGGGCAGCCCGCTTGCTTGAAGTCGCCCACGACATCGACGCGGGTCTGGCCTCGCTGCGAAAGGAGGGCCGCCAGCGAATCAAAGTGGTGGCCAGCCAGACGATAGCCGAACACCTCATGCCCCATTGGCTGTTGTCCTTGCGGGCAGCCCACACACGCCGCGGCAGCACTGCCCCCCGGGTAGTTCTGACTGCCACCAACAGCGATCACGCGATCGCGTCAGTTCGCGACGGCGCCGCCGATCTTGGGTTCGTCGAAAACCCGAGTCCGCCTGCGGGATTAGGCAGCTGTGTGGTGGGACACGACGAGCTGGTGGTCGTCGTGTCGCCGGGCCACACGTGGGCTCGACGGTCACGGGCCGTGAGCGCTCACGAACTCGCGCAAACACCCCTGGTAACCCGCGAACCCCGTTCAGGTATACGCGATTCACTGACAGTGGCGTTACGTCAGGCGCTGGGCGACGACATGCAGCAAGCGCCATCCGTACTCGAACTGTCGTCCGCTGCGGCTATGCGCGCCGCAGTCTTGGCCGGCGCGGGACCGGCGGCGATGAGCCGGCTGGCGGTGGCCGACGACCTGGCAGTCGCCCGGCTACGCGCGATCACCGTCCCCGAGTTGGACTTACGGCGCCAGCTTCGAGCCATCTGGGTGGGTGGGCGCACTCCGCCCGCTGGCGCAATACGAAACTTGCTAAGCCACATCAGCAGCTGCACAACAAAATTCAGAAAATAGACTATCGGCGTCGATCGCCGAGCCGGCCGACAAACGGCTTTAGGCCATTAGATTGGTCTACAACACGATCGAGGCTATCTGAAACCCGCACACACACAACGAAATCGTGTGACGTCACAACACGAAAGCCACTACTGAAGCCCCCGTGGGCACTGCAGGATGAAGTACGTGACCCGGAGGCCCAATGAAGTGCCTACTGCTGCCTCTCGCTATCCGACGTCATCGTGATGTCGCAGACCAGCGTTGTGGCCGCGGCCCCGTCGAGTCTGTGCCGCCTGAAGGAAATTGCCGGTGAGGTGTGTGGCGCAGGCCGGCAATCTTTGTAAGGAGAACCCCGAATGACCACAGCCCGTCTCGCCAAGACTCGCAGTGAGGGCCAGTGGGCGCTGGGGGATCGCGAAGGCCGCTCAATGACACCGAGCAGGTAAAGCACGACGATGCGCTGCTCAATGTGAGGGATCGCATCGAAAATAGCTATTCCAAAAGGGTTTCGACAGCGACCGATCCAGCCATCCGCCCCGCCGCACATCAAGAGAGCGAGCAATGGACTTCGAAACGCTACCGCCGGAAATCAACTCCGGGCGAATGTATTGCGGTCCCGGCCCGGGATCGATAATGGCGGCCGCCACGGCCTGGGGCCAGCTGGCCGACCGCCTGTACGACACGGCGGCAAATTACCGTGCGGTGACCTCAAAGCTGGTGCGGGGACCGCAGGCCCCAGCGGCGATCGCCATGACCCAAGCCGCGGCACCCTACATAGGGTGGCTCAACGCCACCGCCGCCCAGGCTGAGCACGCGGCCACCCAGGCAGCGGCAGCGGCGAGCGCCCATGAGTCCGCGTTAGCAGCGATGGTGCCCCCACAGGCGATAAACGCCAACCGCGCGCAGCTGATATCGCTGGCCACGACAAATTACCTAGGCCAAACCAGCCCGGCGATCGCGGACATCGATGCCGAGTACGAACAGATGTGGGCCACGGACGCCGATGCCATGTACGCCTACGCTGGCGCCTCGGCCGATGCCTCGACGGTGACTCCGTTCACCTCGCCGCCGGCTACTACCGCGGGGCCGGTTGGCCAAGGTGCGGCCACGGGCCGAGCGTCTGGCGCCTGGATTCTGAGGCTGGCGCCGGAGATCATATTGGCCGGCAACCAAGTGATCCCAACGATCCCCGAAGCACTGCGGGCGCTGTTCTCGTCCCCGCTGACATCGTTCAGAACATCTCTTTCGTCGGTGACATCGCCTTTGTCAAAACTGAGTTCACTGAGCGCGCCGTCAGGCTTCGCGATTACCCACCTGAATCGGCTTAATAAGGCAGCGGCGTCGATGTCGTTCTCACCGAACCAGGGTCGTGTGAGCGGCGCAGCGTTTACTGCAGATTTCGGTCGCGGGAGCTCGATCGGGACGTTGTCGGTACCGCGGGGCTGGGTAACTGAGATCGCGATCAGTCCCGTCATCGTGGAGTTGCAGCGTGGCTGGGTCGGCAAGCCAATCCGTTTGGTCAAAGCCACAGGGGCGCAGCCTGTTGGACCAGCCGGTTTCTGCCAGACGTCAGGGACCAACAGTGGCGACCGAGTGCGAGTTCGTGAGAGAGCTGCGGATTGCCTTGGGCGCCAATGCGATAGCAAAGATTCCTAATGCGATCGCGATGGGCGAAGGGGGTGAAGTGTTGGACTTCGGGGTGTTACCGCCCGAAATCAATTCCGGTCTAATGTATTCGGGTCCGCGTTCGGGGCCGATGATGGTTGCCGCGGCGGCCTGGGATGAGCTGGCAACGGAATTGGGCATGGCGGCTAGCGGCTACCGTTCGGTGATCTCGCAGCTGACCAGCGGGCCCTGGGAGGGGCCCGCATCGGCGTCGATGGTGTCCGCCGTCGTACCGTATGTGACCTGGCTCGGTGCGGCGGCAAGCCAGGCTGAGCAGACCGCCAGCCAGGCCCGGGCGGCCGCAGCCGCCTTTGAGACCGCGTTTGCGATGACGGTGCCGCCGCCGGTGATCGCGGCCAACCGGGCGTTGTTGATGACGCTGGTCGCGACCAATTTCTTCGGGCAGAACACCCCGGCGATCGCGGCGACGCAAGCCCAGTACATGGAAATGTGGGCCCAGGACGCCGCGGCCATGTACAACTATGCCGGGTTGTCGGCGACCGCTTGGGAGTTGACCCCGTTCACGTCACCGCCGAATACCGCCAACCCGGACGGAGTGGCCGGCCAGACCGTTGCGGTTGCCCATGCCATCGCCATGCCGGCTGGAAACTCCGCGCAGACTACTGCGGCCACGACCTCACAGCTGGTCTCCGCCACCGCAGTGTCCCAGGAGCTGCGGCAATTTTGGACTGCGTTGACGGAGCCGTCATCGTCTCCCACGTTGCAGGGGCTGCTGTCGTCGATACCTACCGCCTCGAACCCCAACGGGATTTCTCAAGCTGTCTACACCGAGGTTTTCCACAACCTGCTGCAGATCTATAACGCGTACGGAGTAGCACCCTCCAGCTACCAGATGGGACAGCAGTTTGTATTCGGCCAAGGATCAACGGCCGGTTCGGGCGCCTGGTACCCGACGCCGCAATATGCCGGCCTACACCTGGGCGGCCTCAGCGGCAACACCACCGGAGCGGTGTCGGCGAATTTGGCCTCGTCCACCAAGGTCGGGGGGTTGTCGGTTCCGCCGGGTTGGGCCCCGCCAACGTCGGAGGGAGGCCCCGCGATCGCCGGCGTGGAGGGCACTCCGGCCCACGCCGCCGCGACAAGTGGAACAGGCAACGCCCTGCTGCGCGGAATGCCAACAAGAGCCGCAGGCCGGCGCACCACCGGCTGCGTCAACGGTTATGGGATCCGCTACAACGTGGTCGCACGCCCGCCGTCGGCCGGATAACGCCATGACCACTGTGATGATCGACGAGTTAAAGGGTTCCGACCGTGACCAATCCGCCGAGAGGCTGCTGCGTGCTCGCCAACGGGCCGCCCCAGCAAGCGAGCCGCGGGAAAGCAAAAGTGGCCGAGCAGATGAACAACAGTTGCGCGGGAATAACGCTTGGCACCGATGGTGGCGTTGCCACGCAATCCAACTCGATCGGTAACCAGATCCTGAGGTCTTTGCGCCCGAAGGTTATTGAGAAGGAGATCGGATGTCGTTTGTGACTACGCAGCCAGCGGCGTTGGCGGCGGCAGGCAGTTTGCGGGGTATTGGCTCGTCGTTGAGCGGCCAGAATGCTGCGTCGGCGGTCCCAACGACGGGGGTGGTGGCGGCGGCGGCTGATCAGGTGTCGGCGTTGATCGCGGCGCAGTTCGCCGTACATGCCCAGATGTATCAGGCCGTCATCGCTCAGGCTGCCGCGATTCACGAATTGTTTATCAACACCTTGGGCATGAGCTCGGGGTCGTATGCGGCCACTGAGGCCGCCAACGCGGCCGCGGCCGGTTAGGGGGTCAGGATATGTCAATCGATTTTGGGGCGTTACCGCCGGAGGTCAACTCGGCGCGTATGTATTCGGGTCCGGGGTCGACGTCGCTGATGAATGCGGCCTCGGCTTGGAACGCGCTGGCCGCCGAGCTTAATCAGACCGCCCTGGGCTATGACAACGTGGTCACTCAGCTGGCTAGCGAGGAGTGGATGGGGCCGGCCTCGTTGTCGATGGCCGCGGCGGCGCAGCTGTATGTGGCGTGGCTGAGTGCCACCTCGACCCAAGCCGAGCAGGCGGCTACCCAAGCGCGCGCGGCCGCGGCGGCCTATGAGGCCGCGCTGGTTGCGACGGTGCCTTTGCCGCTGGTTGCGGCCAACCGTGCTGAGCTGGCGCAGCTGGTGTCGACCAACGTGTTGGGCCAAAACACCGCCGCGATCGCGGCCAACGAAGCCCAATACGGCGAGATGTGGGCGCAAGACGCCACCGCGATGTACGGCTACGCGGGTCAATCCGCGGCAGCGGCCAAGGTGACGCCGTTTACCGCGGCACCACAAATCGCCAGCCCGACCGCCCAGGCCGTGCAGACCGCCGCGGTCACTTCGTCCGGAGCCACCTCGGCGGGTACCGCGCAGTCCACCCTGACACAACTGGTTACTGGACTGCCGAGCCAGCTGCAAAATCTTGCGTTGCCTGTGACCAACTCGTCCAACCCAATCAATTCCTTTTTGACCGAAGCCTGGTTCGCGATAAGCGGGCAGAACACCCTGCCCAACAACGTCGGAACGCTTATAACCGGCTATAACAGCTACTCGTCCTTGTGGTACAACACCGAGGGTCTGCCGTACTTCAGCGTCGGTATGGCCAACTTTGGTGTTCAGATCGCCAAGAGCATGGGGGGAATCACCGCGCCAGCGGCTGCGGCCGCGACCATCCCCAAGGGCCTGCCCGCGCTGGGCGGACTGCTCGGTGGCGGCGCGCACGTGGCGGGGTCGCTGGGCAACGCGGGCTCAGTCGGCAAGTTGTCCGTGCCGGCCGCATGGTCAGGGCCTGCCCCGGCGCTAAGCCATGCCGCCCCTGTGACGATCAACAGCCTCCCCGCCGCCTCACAGGAGGCCGGGGGGCCCGGAAACCTGCTGGGCGGCATGCCACTCGCCGGTGCCCGCGCGGGCGGGCATAGCGGCGCGCCCCGATACGGATTCAGGCCCACCGTCATGGCCCGACCACCCATCGGCGGATAACTACCGCTCGATGAGCGGGGCCCGTGGTAATGCGGGCCTAGCGGAACGGAAACCCCTGCCATGTTCACCCGCATCACCACCCACGCCGGCACCCTGGTTACCGCCATCGTGGTCCTGACCGGCGCCGCAATTCTGCGCGGCGGCGCAGCATCAGCCGACCCAAACCAGGACGACCAGTTTCTGGCACTACTCACTCAAGAAGGCGTTCCCGCCATTTCGGGCGTCCCAGACCTCATCGAATCCGCCCATAAGATTTGCGGCGAACTAGACGGCGGCGTTCCTGCGGATACCGTAGTGGCAGAGCTGGTGAACAACGCGAATAACATCACTCCTGGTCGCGACCCCGGCCGTCTCCGTCGCACGGAGACCCTTTTCGTCATTGCGTCAGCTGCGAGCCTACTGTCCGAACCATCAGGTGGGCTTCACCAACCGGAATGGGTCAAGACACTGGGTGAAGCTAACCTCCTTCATTGAAGGAGCTAATGCGACCAATCCGGTTCCACCAGTACCACAGGTAACGGACGCCCAGACGCTAAAACCGCCACAGGCGGTGGCGCCCGCCCCACCGAAGAAGGCACCTCCTGTTGTTGGTCCTCCGCCAGGCGGAGGCGGCGGCGGAGGCGGCAATGGTGGCGGTAGTGGCGGGGTGGCCCCGACACCACCCATGGAACCGGGCATTGTCACGCTCGCACCATAACCGCTCAGCCAGCCTCGGCACGCCGCCTATCGGGGCAGCACGGCCTCGATGGCGCCGATGACCTCGGGCGCGTCTGGTTCGGTCCGGGGCCGAAACCGATTGACCACCTCACCGTCGGGCGCGACCGGAAATTTCTCGAAGTTCCACTGAATATCGCCTGCCTCGCCATCGGAATCGACGGCCTGTTACGTCGCGTAACACGCCGAGCCGTATCCGCAGGACACGAAGCACCCGCGTAACGACACCGAATGTCAGCGACATCCCGCCGAGCGAAGTGCGGCTGGCATGGGTGGCGACGCGTCGTATCCCACTGATCGCAGAATTCGTCGAGCTCGCCCAGGCTGCGGTAGGGGACGCGTAGCGCGATCCAATGACCGTGGCGGAGCGAGTAAACGCCCACGCCACCAGCCACCCGACGAAACGGGTACGGCGCGTACCCGTTCTACCGTGGAAACGGGTACGACCCATAAATCCGAGGGCGAGGCGTGCGCGACCAGGTCGAGCGGCCCCTGGCATCAGTGGGTTAGCTGAAACGTCCAGGAAAACAAGGTAATTCGCGATGACCAGGGGCGGGCCGCAAAGTCGTTGAGCGTGTGGATGGCACCCGCGGAGCTCACTCCCGTCAGGGATGCGATAGAGCGTCGAGGTCACGGTCGTGAAGCGCGCGTGGGCCGGCGTGTCCGAACGCAACACGTGTGGCGGTCGCCCGATGCCGGCCCGTCGCCACGGTCCCCGCCGGATGCAGGTCCCGCTCCGGTTCCCAGCGGTCCGGCTCGGCCGGGTGGGCGTCGACTATCCCACCTTCGTCGATCCCGAATCGTTCGTGCAGCCGGGCCAGCGGTTTGGGCGCCCACCAGTTCCACCTGCCCAACACTCGCATGAAGGCCGGTACCAGCACCAACCGCACCAGTGTCGCGTCGACCACCACCGCCAGCGTCATACCAACGCCGAACATCCGCATGAACTGCACGTGAGCGGCGATCAGTGCCGCGAATGAAATCGACATCACCAGTGCGGCAGCGGTAATCACCCGCGCAGTGCGGGCCACACCCAGTGCGACACTCTCGTCATTGCTGGCACCCGTATCTGCTGTCGCCGGCCGCGCGGCTTGGGAACGCACCCAGTACTCGCGAATCCGCGACATCAGGAAGACCTCGTAGTCCATCGACAGCCCAAAGGCGATGCAGAACAACAACACCGGCAAATTCGCCACCAGCGTCCCGGTCGGCGTGGTTCCGAGCGCGCCAAGATGGCCATCCTGGAAGATCCACACCAGCGCCCCGAAGGCGGCCGTCAGCGACAACACGTTGAGCACCAACGCCTTCAGGGGCAGCACCACGCTGCCGGTGAGCAGGAACAGCAGCACGAAGGTGATGACGGCGATCAGACCAAGCACCAACGGCATCCGTGACGTGATGGCCTTCACGCTGTCGCGGTTGATCTGCGCAGTACCGGCCATTTCGACCGACCTGCCGGCCGGCCCGGGTACTGCGTGCAGACGATTGAGCTGAGTCGCCGAGCTACCGGAGAACAGCGGCGCGGTACTGCTGACGGTGAGAAACGCACTACCCTGCGCGACCCCGGTGGCGGCCGAGGGCGGCCCCACCTCCTTCCCGCCCACGAACGTGCCGCTGGGGGCGGTCACCGCCGACACGTCCGGTACCCGGGACAGATCGGCGGCATACCGGTTCAGGTCATAGGGGGTCAGGCCGTGGGCATCGGGGACCACGACCGTCACAGCGTTCGCGGAGTCGTCGCCGAAGTCGTTGCGCAACTGGTCGCCGAGCTGATGCGCCGAGGCCGAGTGCGGCAACACACGGTCATCGGGCATGCCCCACCTGACGCCGAGGAACGGGGCACCCAACAGCACCAGCAGCGTGACGACGGCCAGTCCGATCGGAACCGCGCGGCGCATCACGAACTTGGCTGAGCGGTACCAAAACAGTTGCTCGACCGGGCGCGGGACGGGTTCGGGCCGACGCGACAGCCGGCGAACCAGCCGGCGCACGTCCAGCGAATCGAGCCGGGAGCCCAATAGGACGATGACCGCCGGCGTCACCACGAGCGCGGCCACCGCTGCGAATGCGACCGTGGCGATACCGCCATAGGCGATCGACTTCAGGAAGTACATCGGGAACAGGACCATCACGCCCATAGACAGCGCGACAGTCGTCGCGGAGAACAACACTGTGCGTCCGGCGGTGGCCATGGTTCGGATCAACGCCTCGTCGCGGCCGGCGCCGGTGGCCAACTCGTCGCGGTAGCGACTGATGATCAACAGCGTGTAGTCGATCGCCAGTGCCAGGCCCAGCGCAGTACTCAGGTTCAGCGCGAAAATCGACACGTCGGTGCTGAAGGTAATGGCGCGCAGCACCGCCATCGAGCCCGCGATCGCCAGGAGGCCCACGGCCATCGGCACTGCTGCGGCCAGTAGCCCGCCGAACACCCAGACCAAAACGATCAGGCTGAGCGGGATGGCGATCGACTCCATCAGCAGCAGGTCGCGCTCATTTTGGTGGTTGATTTGCGCATAGACCATCGCCATCCCGCCCGTGCGGACAGTGACGCCTTGATGGTCATGGACAACTTCGTCAGACAACGTCTGGGCGTACTTCTGGGCGTTGTTCTCGCCGCCGGTGATTCCCGCGACAATCAAACCGGAGGTGCCGTCCTTGCTGATCAGCGCCCTCGCGGCCGCGGGCGGCGCGGTCCACGCCGACGTCACATTGGCGACATGGGGAGATTGGGCCAGGCGATCGACGATGTCGGTGGCCACTGCGCGGGCCGGCGCGCTGGTGGCACCTGCCGGCGCGCTGACGGTGATAAGCAGCTGCATGTCGCCCTGGCCGAACTTGTCGCTCAGCAGCTGAGTCGCCTTGGCCGATTCCGAGCCCGGGTCCTGGAAACCACCTGCCGACAGGCTTTTGGCGACCGGGATGCCGAAAATGGCGGCTCCGACCATAACCAGGATCGCTATCGCGACGATCCGCCGTGGTGCGGCGATGGCAAGTAGGGCGATTCGGTTCAGCACGTCGTTCCTTCGTTATGTTCGTCGTAACTTGGCACCAGGCCATTGGCGGTGCCAACCACCTCCCCCGACATAGATACGACGAGGGCCGCCGAAACGTTCAGATATCAGCGCGGGCCCTTGCACTACGCCGAGAGGTTGCGCCGTCACCCGCAGCAGCACGCCGCCAGCATCATGATGGTCGTAGTTACGCCGCTCGGGCCTCGACCACGCTGAGGGGTGAAGCGGTTTGCACCACCCGTGTCATCTGGAATCCGGCTTGGCTGAGCAGCTCTCGGTACTCGTCGGCGGTGCGTTCGCGGGCCCCCAAATTCAGCAGCATCTCCAAATCCACCCATTTTCCGGGGAAATCACGGTCGTGCTTGGGGATCACCAATTCGACCAGCAGCACCGTGGCTCGGGGGCCGGCTGCCGTGCGGACGTTACGCAGGATCTGCACCGCTTTTTCGTCGGGCCAGTCGTGGATGATGTTCTTGAGGATGTAGGCGTCACCACCGGCCGGAACGCTGTCAAAAAACGACCCCTCCGCGATACGCACCCGGTCGGCGACTTTGTGCTCGCGCAACAGGCTTGGGGCGCTCGCAACGACCGGCGACAGGTCGTACAGGATGCCCCGAGACGCCGGCGCCCCCGCCAGGATGGCGGCCAGCAGCGGACCGTGCCCGCCGCCCACGTCGACGATCGTGGGATAGGCGCTGAAATCGTAACCGGCGACCACCGTCCCGTCCGTCAGCTCCGAAACACTCGTCATCGTCTGGTTGAAGAGTTCGGCAAGCTCGGGTTGCCCAGCGAAGTAGTCGAAGCTCTCCTTGCCGCGCAATGCCGGCACGACCGAACTCCCGGTTCGGATCGAATCCACCATCAGGGTCCAGCGTTCGCGCTGTTCGGCCGACCCGTAGAACTGCGCCGCCCAAGTCATCGAGATCGGCGCATCCGAACGCAGTGTGCCGGCAAGGGAATTCAGCTCATAGCGTCCGTCGCGGCGATGGCAGAAGATGCCCTTGCTGATCAGGGCCCGGAGCAGCCGGCGTAGCGCGTCCGCGTCCGCACCCACCTGGGCGGCCAGCTCCTCGATCGGCAGCGGGCCGTTGGCCAGGGCATCGGCGACACCGAGTTGGGCCGCCGCAGTGATCGCCTGCGATGTCCAGGTGGCAATGATCATCTCCATCATCGCCGCCGGCGCGGGTGTCAGCCGTTGATGGAGCCGATACAGGTAGTGGCGAATCCACTCGACAACACGGGCCAGCTTGGCGGGTGGCACCTTGGTGCTCGCCGACATGGCCTCACCTTCGGGGTTCGTGCGGGGCGACTTGCTCAATTTATTCATTGGCATCGACAAGATGGGTGGTCGTCGCGGCCCCGACGTCCCGGCTGATGTCCGCAGACATCCGGCGGTGACTCACGGCACGCAGAAACGTTGTCAGTGCCCAGGTCATGAACCGGTCCGAGATCATCGCCGCCGGCCTGAGCGCGGACTCACTGCGGGACACTTGCAGCGTGGTCACCCAGGACACGGCCTTGACCTTGCGTCGCCTGGTGTTCTCGTACCAGCGCAGCGCGCTCGAGAGATCACGGTTGTTGCTGCGGACGCCGTTGCGGCCCTTGACGAAATCCGACAGCGCCTTGCACAACACCATCGTGTCGAGCAGCGCCTGATTGGTCCCCTGCGCAAGGGTGGGCGGCATCGTGTGCGCGGCATCGCCAAGCAACGTAACCGCGCCTTGGCCCGGGCGGGGGATCGGATGCCGAAAATGCGGGAACGGCGAACGGGCCAGATCCTCGTCAGTCAATGTCGCGAGTACTCGATCGGCCGAGTCGGACCATCCTTTGAAATTGGACCGGATCATGTCGATCGGACGTTCCGGTCTGACGAAGTCGGGCGACCATGGCAAGTCGAACCACCACTGCACATCCGAACCTCCAGCCGGCCACAGGCCAATGTTTCCGTGCTCGCCGATAATCATTTGTGCGACATGCTTGTCGGCGACGTGTGGAAGGGTGACCAGTCCCTGCCAGCTGCACCAGCCGGTCGGCTCCGCGGGTTGCGCGCCGACGATGTCCCGAACCATCGAGTGCAGGCCATCCGCACCGATCAACAGATCTCCTTCGGCCGAGCTGCCGTCTTCGAACTCGAGGCGGACTCCGTTTTGCGTACTGACGACCCCGATCGCACGGGCATTGCACCGGATGCGATCGACCGGAAAGCCTTCGAGCAGCCGCTCAAGTAGGACTCGACGGGGGACCATTCGAACCGGTGCGCCCAGCCGGTCCACGACCGCAGTCAGGTCCATGGTGGTGACCGGGCGACCCGTGGCTGTCACGACCCGCACGGTGGACAGCAACTGGCCGGCCCCATCCATATCGACCCCCAGCTGCCCCAGAACGGTCGCGCCATTGGACCAGATGGTGACGGCGCCGCCACCCGCCTTCACATCCGGCCGCCGTTCGAAGACGGTGACGTCGTGTCCGTCGCGCAATAATCCCCGGGCAATGGAAATGCCGCCCACCCCGGCGCCGACAACGAGGATCCGAAGCGTCCGGGTCGACGGCGTGTTCTCGTCCCCGTGGCTCAATTGACGGCTCACTTCAGTCCTCTACATGCCGTTCGTAAGCCCATCGCTCAAGTCGCGCTTGCAGCTTCACCAGGCCAAGTCCAGCGAACGACGTGCCGGCCGAAAAGTAGACCATCAGCAACGGATTCATCTCAAAACCTCCTACTGGTACCACGCAGGACCTCGACGAGAAGTTCACCTCGGCGGCTGACCAGATTGGCCGCGCTGAGGCTAATGAGGCCGCAATACCAGTCCTTGTCCAGGTTGCCGTCAAACTCATTGCTGCGTCCGCTCTTTCAATGCCGCGGGCCGACCACGCCCTTTTCTTACCCGCACTTCAGGACGCGATTTGGTCAGCCGGCCGCGTTGCCACTGCGGCCAGCACCGCTTGGGTGGACGCGCGGCTTCCCACGGCGATCCGAGCAGCGCCGTCAGGGTAATAGCGGGCCTTCAGCCCGGTGTCGTCGAACACCTCTCGCCAGGGTCGCCCGACGGCCGGCAAGTAAACGAAGTTGGCGTGCCCGTCGGTGCTGTATACACCCATAGCCCGAAGGTGCCGGGACAGGTAATCCCGCTCACCAGTGATTCGCAGAATGCGTTGCCGCAACTGATCTTCGGCGTCGTAGGACGCCGACACCGCGGCCAAGCTGGTGATGTCCATGCCGAACGGCAGTTGCATCTCCCACAGTATCGCGGCCAGTTCTGGCGACGCGAATCCGTACCCGATGCGAAGTCCGGCCAACCCATAGGCCTTAGAGAACGTCCGCAACACCACGACATTCGGAAAACGCCGGACCAGGTCCGGTCCGTCGATGCGGTGCTGGGGGGCGACAAACTCGATGTAGGCCTCGTCGAGCAGCACGACCGTCTCGTCAGGCACCCGGCGCAGAAATCGCTCCACATTCGCGACAGACTCCAGGGTGCCGGTCGGATTGTGCGGCCGACACAAGACGACGACGTCGGCGTCCGCCGCCGCTTCGGCCATGGCCTCCAGGTCGTGGTGACCGCGCTCGTCGAGCGGAACAGTGACCGCTGTCAGGCGGGCCATCCGGGCGAAGATCGGATACCCGTCGAAAGTGGGCTCGCTGAACACAATCCGATCACCGGGCCGCGTCACCGCATGCAGGACCTGCATCACCACCCCGCTCGCACCCGCTCCCAGCACGACCTGCTCGTCGCGGACCCCGATGTGACTCGCGATCAAGCGGCGCAGCTGTTCGGGCAGGAACTCCGGATACCGGTTGGCGGCATCGATCGAGCGGATCAGTGCCGAGCGCACCGCAGGCAGCGGCGGAAACGGGTTCTCGTTGAGCGACAATGCGAATGGATCGGTCGCGTTCGGCAGCGCGTCGAGGATCTCTGCGGTGACAGGGCTCGCCGCCAGCAGGGGTTGCATCAGCTTCGTCCGCCCCAGCGAACCGCCGCGGCACCCGCGAAGTCGCCGGCGTGCGCGAAAGCGGCCATCATCACGACGTCGCCGGCCTTGACCTGACCGTCGGATATCGCATGATCCAGGTTGATCGGAATGCCGGCGCCGAACAGGTTGCCGCATCGGTCAAAAGTATCCCGGTGTCTCGATTCAGGCACCTCGAGCGCTTCGCGCCAGTTGTGCAGGAACAACCGGTTTGGCTGATTGGTCACCAGCAGGTCGATATCCTTGGACGACAAGCCGATTCGATCGCAGACGGCAAGCGCCACTTCGGGGACCTGCTGGTTGCCGCGAGCCAGCACCTTGGCGATGTTGGTTTCGGTGAACCCGATGCTGCCCTCACCGGGGCCGGGCTGCCACCACTTGCGGAGCGGGTCGATAACGAGCGTCATGTCGCCGGCGTATTCGCCGTAGGTGCGGCACTCGATGTCGAGTATCGGCGACTCGTCTGACAATGTGACTAGTCCAACCGCGGCGCCGTCACCGGGCACGGACGACTGCGCCTTGCGGCGCACCCCGGGCTGGTCGAAAATCTGGCCCGCCGCGTTCTGGGCGACCGCGATAAGCGCTGTGCGCCCTTGTCCGGACGCGAGCAGTTGACGGGCCACTTTGAGACCCAGCACGAATGCCGCGCACCCGCCGTTGTGCAGATCCAGCACCCAGTTAGGGCGCATGCCCAAGCGGTGCGCGATGCCGCCGCCCCCGCCGTAGAACGGCACGTCGGGCATTTGGGCGTGGGTGATCAGCACGTCGACGTTGGCAATGACGTCCCGGCCGTGCCGTTCGATGAGGCCCTGCGCGGCGCGCTCGACCATGTCGATCACGGTTTCGTCCGGCCCGACATGATGGCGGAACTTGGGCGCCCGGAACATCAGGTTGGCCGCCAGGTCGTCCGAACCGGCGAACTGCGCGTAGTAGTCGGCGCCGACAGGTTCGCCGGGCAGGTAGGTGGAGACGTCGGTCAGGCTGACGGTGGGTTGGTTCATGATGCACTCATCCAGGCCGGCGTGACCGGCAGTCCGTTGCGGTGGCGGTACTCGGCGATTGACTTGAGGTTGTTCAGCTCCAGCCCATGACCGGCACCGAATAAGTCCCAGAAGTCGCCGACCCAGCCCGTGCGCTGTGGCGGGGCGGCCTCGGGATGCGGGTTGTTGTCATAGAACGCGTGACGGCAATTGGTCCACAGCACAACGGAACCGGGCTTGCCGAGCACCACCTGGGCGTCGAGGACCCGCATCAGGTAGATCATCCAGAGGTGCTCGCCCTGGTCCCAGGCGCAGTGGTAATCGACGGTACGGGCCTCCGCGTTGGCCACCGTGCGGGTGTAGATCGTGGTGTCCGGAAGCAACCGGTCGTAGGCCAGCCAGAGCCCGGACTCCTCGGTGGGGGTGAAGTCACGCAGGGTATAGGTCCACTCCTCGAGGCTGCGGGTGTGGGCCAAGTATTCGAACAGCTCGTCGGGCGGGCAGTCGACGTAGTCGTTGACCGTGCAGTACTTACCGAAGACCTCTTCGTGCGGGTACACCGACCGCATCTTCTCCATGAACATCGGTGCGGTCTCCTCGAGCGGCGAGGTCTCGATACGGACGACTCCCTCGATCGGCTCGGTGCTGCCGCTATGGACGGCGATATCGTCAAGCGCTACTAGGGACATGGAATCGGTTCTCCTTTAGGGTTGTGATCTGTTGTTCGGCAACCTGATTGGCAGGTTGTCTGTTCAGGAATGCCGCGAATGGCGGGATTTCGTCTGCGGAGCACTCGACGGTGACCACGGACGGACCGTCGACGGCCATCGCCCGTTCCAGTGCCGCGGGTAGTGCGTCGATGTCGGCCACGTCGACCGAAGCCAGCCCGGGGAACATGCCCGCCAGACCGGCCCCCAGCTGGCTGGGCGCGAACCGGTTGTAGCTGTACAGGTCGTTGTAGAACAGCTGCTCCCGGGTCACGCACATGGCGTGGGCGTTGTTGTTGAACAGTACGAATGTCACCGGAAGCCGGTACTGCACCGCGGTGTGCACCTCCATGCCGTGCATGAAGAATGCGCCGTCGCCGGCGATCACCACGGTGCGCCGGCTGGGCCCGCTGAGCCCGCGGTTCATCGCACGACCGAAGGCCATCCCGATACCGGCACCGAAGCTGTAGCCCATCCCGCCCATGCCGAGTGCGACCGCGAACCGACCGTCCCGGCGAACGGGGAGGTGATGGATTGCGGCTGCGCCGGTGTTTCCGGCGTCGACGACGATGTCGGTTCCGTCGGGCAACACGCGATCGAGCACGACCATGGCATCGCGGTAGCGCACACCCGCACCGGCGAAGGAGGGTGGATTGAGTTCGGCGTCCGCCACGAAATCGGGCACGCGAAGTCCCCTTGCCCGGCCCGGCCCGGACAACGCCCGGGTCAGCATCGTCAGCGATGCTCGCAGATCTTCGGTGTGCACGTGCGTGCACGGCAGGTATGGGGGTGCCGAGCCGATTGAGATCGTCCGCACCGCCGCGAGCGCGTCGTCGAGGCCGGCACGGGCGGTCACCGACAGTCGGGTGCCGACCACTAGGCATACGGCGCTCGCTGCCACCGCGTCGGCCACACCGGGATGGCCCATCACACCGGTCACACCGAGCGCTGACGACGAACCGGAACCTGGTGTGCCGGCTACATCTTTGGCGTCGGGCACACATGCCACCTGCGCTCGCAGCAGGGCCCGCAGTTCCTCGAGTTCGGATCGGGCGTCATCGCGAGCCACCTGCTCGCCGGCGATGATTGTGATAGGTCCAGTTGCTCGGCGCAGAGCGCGCACGATCGCATGTGGATCGCCGGTGCGCACTCCTCGGCGCTCGAAGCCACGACGGTCGTTACCACCGTAGCGGTTGACACCAACCATCGCCTGCTGAATATCCTTGGGCAGCAATAATACTGCCGGACCACCGGTTCGCGCCGCTGCTATAGCGTCGGGCAATGCCGAAACGATGTCGGCGGGCGTCAACACCCGCCGGCAGAAGACCGACACCGCGGAAAATAGCGCCTCGGCATTCAATGAACCGTTGCGGCCACTGGTGTCTTGAAAGCTGCCGCGACCGTCCATCGTGGTCGCGGGCTGACCCACCAATGCCAACACCGGCACCCGGCTGGCCAATGATTCCCCAAGGCCCGGAATGAGATTAAGCGCACCTCCGCCAGAGGTCGCCGCCACTACCCCCAAACCGGCGCCGCTGCGGCTGTACCCGTCGGCCATCGTGGCCGCGGAAAACTCGTGCTTGGCCAACACCGCGGTGATGTCCGAACTGAAATGTGCGGCGTCGTAAAGATCTTCGATGTTGGCACCGTCGACACCGAATATGTAATCGGTATCGATTCTCGCGAGGTGCTCGACGATGTGGTCGACCACCCTTTGTTGCCTGGGCATCTGCTCACCTAACTTGTGTGGATGTCGGTAACACGGCCTGCGGGTGACTTCAGTTCACACGGTGGCGAGACTCACAGCGAACGCTCAAGGAGCACCTGGCCGTCGTCGGCGGAAACGATCTGCACAGAAGCGATTTGATCGACAGGCGTCGAAATGCTGCCAGCGGGCGACGCCGTGTGGCCCGGATTTGCCACCCAGGTTGCCATCCGGGTGTGACTACCGTCACGACCTACCACAACCATCGCCAGCGCGTCGTGATGGGCGTTCAGCGGGGCCAGGCAGACGCAATTCATCGAGATGAACGTTCCCCACTGCTGGCTGCTCAGCGAGACCGTCGAGGCCAGCCTGTTCGTCCCGACCTGCGCCATCGGCTGAACCGCGACACTCGCCTGCGGCGGAGTGGGCACGGATGTCGGGTAATGGCCCGCAACGCCGACTAGCACACCGATCGCCAGCACCGCGGCTGCGGCGGCGCCAGCCGTCCAAGTCACGATGCGGGACCGGCGCCGCCGCCAGCTCACCTTGGCCAGCAGCGACGGCAGCAACTCGTCAGGCAGCAACAGTTCTACGCCACTGCGGTCGTCGATCGCCGCCAACTCGTCGCGATCCAGCTGCGACAGCAGGGCCGGCATGCCGTTGAGCTCGCCAACGGCGTTGCGGCACAACGGGCAGCCGTTCAGGTGCGCTTCGAAGTCCCGCCGTTCGGTGGACGACAGTGATCCCAGCACGTATGCGGCATCCCACATCGCGTACTCGTCATGCCCGGATTGGTCACCGCCGTGCGGCGTCCCGGGCCGCCATAGCGGCATCATCGCGTAACTCCCATTTCCCCTGGCACGTCAGATATTTCGTCGCCGGTGGCCGTTCGGATGGCCAGTAGAGCCATCATCGTGTAACCCCATTTCTTGCATTGCGAGTCGCATGGCCGGCAAGGCACGGTGCCTTCGGCGATGTCGAGATCGGCGGCACCGGCCTGCTTCGGTGCGCTATCGACGGAACTGACTTCTTTGCGGGCCCGTGCGGTACGGCGCCCGTCGATGATTTATGTTGCGGCGGCTGTAAACGCCCTTGCTGATTAAACGATGGGAGCGCCTGTTTGGTTCACACGCGGCACACCGGCCACGGTTAGCTCAGAGGCAAGCCGCCAGCGGTCAGACGCCGCCCATCCAGCTGTGGAATCGACCATCCGGGTCGTAGGCCGAGCGCACCTTGTCGAGGCGTGCCATGTTCGATTCGGCGATGAATCGCGCCGGACGCCGGCACAGATTCTCGTCGGCGAGCGAGATGCCGGTCGCCAAATGCGACATCGCCGCCATGTTGGACGCGGCCCAGTCGCGGTACCGTTCGTCGTCGGCCGGATCCTGCCAGATGGTGTAGAGCGCCATGTAGACCTCGTCTTCCACGCCGTACACCATGTCCGCGCGCTCCGGGGCCGTGTTCCATCCAGTGAAGATGAAGTGCGACGGGTGCGGTGGCATGGTTTCGATGATTTTGCGGATGCCCGGCAGTAGTTCTTCGGCGGAAGCCGAGGTGAACATGTTGTCGGCGATGTAGCGGTGTCCCTTGGGGTAGCTGGTCATCACGGCGGTATACCAATTGGCCAAGGTTGTTGGCGCATACGGAAGGTTGACGATCGCCTTATCGATGACCGGGCAAGTGCCCAGCGGGGCAAGGGCTTTCATCGCCTCGTCCTCCGTGTCGGCGAATACCGGCGAGGCGATCGTGATGCCGGGTTGGTTGAGCCCGGCTCCCGGAAAGCTGCGCGCGGTGTGGATCTGCAGTTCGACCCGGTCGTCGATCTCGGGAATGATCGAGCGTCCCCAGGTAAACACCTCGTCGGCGACCTCGATCGGATACATGTACAGGCAGGTGCCCCAGACCGCAGGACGTGGGTGAACCCGCAGTTTGAACGAGGTGACCACACCGAAGAAGCCCGGTCCAGCGCCGCGAGCTGCCCAATACATGTCTGGATGGTTTTCGGGGTCGCAGTAAATCTTTTCACCGTCGGCGGTGACGACTTCCACTCCAAGCACGCTCTCGCATGCCGGCCCGAGCACCGGACTGTTCCAGCCGTATCCGCCCTGCAGGAGATAGCCACCGAGGCAAATGCCTTCGCAATGGCCGGCGGGAAAGAACAGCCCTTGTGCGTCCAGTTCTGTCGCGAAGACGCTGGCGACCTTGCCCGGGCCGACGTCTGCGATCATCCGATCCGGTTCGACAGTGCAGTGATCGAGGCGGCTGACGTCGAGCAGCAGTCCACCGTCGCGCAGGTGACTGGCCGCCCAGCTGTGCCCGCCCGAACGTACGCCGACCTGATGTCCGTTGGCCCGCGCATAGCGGATCGCTGCGACCACGTCGTCGGTGTCGTGCGCCTGCACGATCACATCCGGAAAACGGTCCGGCAGAAGGCCATTCCATACCGTTGCCCGACGGGCCGTTTCGTAACCGTCTGTGCCACGAAAGAAGGTCTTTTCGGTGGAAAGTAAAATCATTGTGTTCCTTTTGCTTTTCGGGCCCGACATCTCAGCGGGCATCGCCAAGGAGCTGCCCTGGTACTACGAGATCCTCCGGCGCACAGCCATGCGGCGTCCGGAGGGTTGGACCAATCCGCTGTAGGTAGACCGCGATTTCCCGGGCCAATGGCGTCGCGTTGAGGCGGATCGCCCGGAGTGGGCCATTGGGCGGAATGCCGTATCCAATCGCGAACATTCCGTCGCCGACGTGCGAGGCAAAGCCGCCGCGCGGGTTGCCGTGCTCGTCGAGGACGCCAAGATGTCCGACCAAACCGTCGAGATCCGTCCCGAACCCGGTGGCGGCGATGATCACCTGCGGCGCTACGGACGTGCCGTCGGCGAGGATCACGCCGCCGGATTCGACCGCCTTGACGGCGCCGACGACCTCGATGCGCCCGGCCCGCACGACATCGATGAGCTCGTCGGCCAGCGTTGGGATACGACCTCGCTGCTCCACCGTCGCCTTCAGCCCGAGCGTTGGCCGCTGGAAGCCGTAGGCCGACAGGTCACCCCACATCAGGCGGTTCATGCGCGCGATCAGCGGATCGATCATGCGTGCCGGAACCCTCGAAAACAGCTCGAGGAAGATATCCGATGGAAACGGTCCCATGGCCCGCCGCACGAGGTGCGGCGGTGTGCGCACCGCAAGCCAGATCCGTCGCGCGCCGTCATTAGCGAGCTGAACAGCGATGTCGGCGGCCGAATTGCCCGCGCCAACGACGAGGACGTCGCGGCCGCGGTAGGGCCAAGCGTTTGTGAAGTCCCCGGAGTGAACGATATCGCCGTTGAAACGACTGAGTCCTGGCCAGGTGGGGATGGTGGGTGCGCTGTAGTTACCCGTGGCGAGGACGATTGCCGGGGTTCGGATCTCACCCGACGACGTGTCGAGTCGCCAGACTCCCCCTACCCGGTCGACGCGGTGGACCGCACATCCGAGCATGAGTGCGATGTTCTGCCGCGCAACGTAGCGATCGAAATAGCGGACCATGTCATCCTTGGTCGGCCAACGGCCGGCGTTCAACGGAATCCGTTGTCCGGGAAGGTGCGACAAGAACCCGGTCGTGTTGAGGCGGAAGTTGTCATAGCGCGTGCGCCACGAAATCGCCGGGGCGGCTGCGCGGTCCAGAACGAGCGCTTTGATGCCATGCCGATGATCGAGTTCGCGTGCGACGGCCAGACCGGCCGGCCCCGCGCCGATGACTATGGCGTCGGGGCTGTCCTGGAGCTCTGTAGCCATCCGCGATCTCCTGTCGTTTTTCTTAGGTGCCGAGGACCTCGGGCCCCCGAGCACTAACACGATGCAGAACCGCTTGTGGTTCAGTCGGACAGAGCCGGTGTGGGATGCGTGGTGCAGGAGAGGGGAGCCCCGCCCACCAGGCGATCCACGGTTGAGCGGTCTGAAGCAGTCGGAAGGCGTCGAGTTTGAGCGTTCCGACTGTGCTGCCGGTCACTGCACGCAGCGCGACGTGCCCCGCGGAGTTGTGGTACCGCGTGCAGGCTGCCGCGGTAGTTATCGACGATGGGCGGAAGCATGGCCAACGGGACGTCGTAAAAAGCATTCTCGAATGATCAGCCCGCTCCGGCCTTCAGACGTTGTCGAGGCGAGGGAAGAGGATTTCCTGAGTCAGGAGCTGCAGGGCGGCTGCGATCGGAATGGCCACGAGTGCTCCGACAATCCCGAGCAGCGCGCCGCCGATCAAGACGGCCACGACGGTGATCAGCGCCGGCACCTTGACTGCCCGGCCGATGATCTTGGGCACTAGGAGGTAGTCCTCGCCAAGCCGGAACACCACAAAGAACACGACTGCCGCGATACCGAAACATGTTGCCCTAGAACGTAGCTCGGCCACGCAGCACCGGCTGCGGCTGATCCGCGGCGATCAGCGTCGCTGCGCATCGGCACGCGGCATGCCGATAGCGAGGTGCGTCGGAGCCGACACATGGAGTCGATGCCCCAGGTCAGATGGCGAAAACGCCCTCCGTCTTGGTCGCCCACGGCCGCCCCGGTGTTTGGTAGAAGCAATTGCGGGTAACCAAGACCTTGGTGCGCACAGTGCGTAAACCGGCCAACACACACCGTAAGGGGTAGGCATATGGGCGAGCACAAGAGCGGACCAGAAGAAGCCGTCAAGGGCGTCGTTGAAGGCGTTAAAGGTAAGGCCAAGGAAGTTCTCGGTGCCCTCACGGGTCGCGACGACGTTCAGCGCGAAGGGAAGGCCCAGCAAGACAAGGCCGATGCGCAGCGTAACGCCGCGAAGAAGGAAGCCGAAGCCGAGACTGCCCGCGGCGCAGCGAAGGCCAGCGAGGCTCGCCAGAAGGCTGAACAGAACTAGACGTTCACCGGAAAGGCCCAGTTCCTTCATCAGGCGCTGGGCCTTTTCGTCTGTCTGCGCACCATTTTGCCGTGCGGGCTTCTCGGCGAAACCGTTAGAGCGCAAGGCATTACAGGGACACAGCCGGCGGGTTCAAGATTCGCGCTACCGCCACGACGACATGACGGCGGCATCGAGGACGAGCGGCACGAGTGCTCACCACAGCTGCGCTAACTGCCTAACCCCGCCAAAAGCTCAGAAGCCGCCTGCGGCGGGGTTGGGACAACTTCGACGTCGCTAGCCCATCGCGCTTGCGGGGTTAACGACGTCACCCGGCTCGGGGCATCGGCGGCCGACCCTGCTTACCGGCGGGGGTCCCTCGAGGGGTATCGCGGGTTTCGGAATCGTCTCGCGCGGTTGCGCTGGTGTCCGAGTCCGGATCGATCTTGTCGGCGCGCTCGAATTGTCGGTTCACCTCGCTGCGGGAGGTTAGGCCTGGCCGGTTTAGTAGTAGTGGCGGCGGCCGCCGACGGCGTGTCCCATCCGTCCCGCGACCATCAGTAACAAGCCGACGACGAGGAGGATGACCCCGATGACCAAGCAAAGATGGGCGAAGGCGAAGGTAGGGACGAGGCTGGGGAGCAGAAGCCCGAGGACGATAAGGATGATTCCGAGTCCGATCATGACGTTTACCTAGTTTCTGTGTAGATGTTTGGGAGGAGGATTGCCCTGGGTCAGTGTTTGAAGGCGTCCTTCATCTTTGCTCCTGCCTGTTTGGTGTTGCCCTTGGCCTGATCGACGCGTCCCTCAATGCGGAGGCGGGTGTTTCCGGTCGCCCGACCAAAGAGTTTCTTCGCGGTGCCCTTGGCCGCTTCGGCCTTGTGCGCGATCTTCTTGCCGATAGTCATGTCGATGGGGCCTTCCTAGTGAACGCCTGGTGCGGATGCGCAGTCGCGCGATCACGGTCGCTGTCGTCGCGGCGCTAGCGCAGGTTTACGTGGTCTGGGTCACATACCCTTATTGGACGCGGGTCAAACTGCTTGGGCGGTCGCACGGGTCTGGGCTGCATCCCGGAGGCGGCGGTCGAGAAACCCGTCCGGCAGCGCCAGCTTATGGATGGTCCGTACCGTCTGCAGGTACTGGCCCAGCAGCGAGCCGGTGGTGTAGGGCAGGTCGAACTTCTCGCACACGGCCCGCACCCGGATCGCGATCTGGGCGTAACGGTTGCTGGGCAGGTCGGGAAACAGGTGATGCTCGATCTGATAACACAAGTTGCCGCTGGCGAACGCCAACAGCGGACCGGCATCGAAATTCGCGGTACCCAGCATTTGGCGCAGATACCACTCCGATTTGCTTTCCTCCTGGACCACGGCGGCGGTGAATTTTTGTGCGCCGTCAGGGAAGTGCCCGCAGAAAATCACCACGTACGCCCACAGGTTGCGCATCACATTGGCGGCCAGATTCGCGCCCAGGGTCCGGCGCCACCGAGAACGGCTCAGCGCCGGGAAAATCAGGTAGTCCTTGGACATCTGCCGGGCGACCTTCGTGACGACGGCTCGTGACTGCGCGCGCTTCTCACAAGCCGTCACGGCGCGGGCCTGCGCGGCATGAAAGCCATGTCGGGCGATGCCCCATTCGAACACGATCGCCAGCACTAGATTCCGCAGCGGCTGCGTCAGGTGACGCGGCTGCCACGGCTGATCTCGGCTCAACCGCAACACACCGAAGCCGAGGTCATCATCCATATCGAGGACGTTGGTGAACATGTGGTGGCGGTAGTTGTGGGAATAGCGCCATTGCGACGACAATCCGGCCATGTCCCATTCCCAGGTGGTGGAGTGAATTTCGGGGTCGTTCATCCAATCCCACTGACCATGGCCCACGTTGTGGCCGATTTCCATGTTCTCGACGCATTTGGCGAAGGCCAGCGCCGCGGTCCCCACGATCCACCCCGCCTTACTGCGGCTGGCGGCGATGAGCAGCCGCGCACTGACTTCCAGCACGCGTTGGAAGGCGATCGTGCGGCGGATATAGGTAGCGTCGCGCGCGCCGCGGGATTCTTCGATGTCACGGCGGATCGTGTCGAGTTCAGCGCCCAGTGCTTCCATATCGGCGTCGGTCAAGTGCGCATACTGCGCGACGTCGGAAATGGCCACGAATGTCCTCGGCTCGATTCGCCAGCCGACCATCAGGCCGCTGACCACTAAAAGTCAAAGTGAGAGAACGGTTCCACGCTGTCTGGGAACCTGTAGCCCCGCGGGTGGAGCCTGCCTGTCGTGGCGTGGGGCACGACGACGTCGACCTCCGCGCGCGGAGCCTTCTTTATCCAAGTACCCCGGGCCGGTGAAAGCAAACGCAGCTCCGTGCCCGCCGATGGGATCAGTGGTGCGGATGATTCGAAGTTCTCACTAGCTCCAAGCCTGCAGCTCGCCGACCACAACCTGAACGCACTGATCTATCAGACACGGAAACACAGTGAACCACAGAGCGTTTGAATAAGGCCATGGCTCACGGCGGCGGCAGCGCTGCGCCGGGAACCGGGATCTGTCACAACCCTTGCGGACAGAAACGTCATGATCATGGAGCGCTACGCCTCGATGCCGTGCAAGCGTTCGAACTGTTGAAGCCGTTATCGCAGCGATCCAACATCAAACTGGTCAAAGTCGCCCAAGGACTCATCGACGCCGAATTCCCCCGGACTAACAACACCACGGACGCCCCACACGGCCGATCGGCGGCATCCACGCCACGTCGGCCGGCCGGCCGCGGCGAGAAGCTGTTCATCGATCGTCGCCACGCTGAACCCCACGCGAGACGGACGCAATCACAGTAAGGATCTGCCATGGTGCGCTACCGGGGACATAGATCGATCAGCTCCCGTGTCCCGTGTGCGGCGCCACGACGCAGACCGCGGCGAGGGCTCCCGGCCACGACCCGGTGTGGCTACCCGCATCAAAAAGACCGGAAGCCGATGTGCAAGTCACCGAATATGCGCTACTCTTACATCGAGGTTGAGTTCACAGCCTGTGGATACGCCGTCTAGCGCATCAGCCAATTTTCTGATTTATCACGGATCTTGACGACTGGCTACCGCCCTCTTTTCGATTCGATCTTAGGCGACCGAGCCCACTTCGCACCCACGATCGAAACGAGATCCACTAATGATCGCTCCTCTTTCTCCGAACACGGCTACCCGTGGCTTCAAGTCATACTTCGGCAGCACCGTCCATTGCAACGGCGCCCAAATGCGCGCTCATTGCCGAGACCAGGTGACCGTTGTGAAGGTCACCGGTGACATCGACGCTATCAACATCGACCGCTTCCACGACTTCACGCGCCGGTTCGTTGGAGAGGCATCCTGCCTGATCCTTGACCTCAGTGGGGTTGATTTTCTCTGTGCCAGAGGCATTTCCGTCCTATTCACGCTCGACAATGACTGCCGCGCCGCGGGAACGAACTGGGCCATTGTCAGCAGCCCGTTTGTTCGAAGGCTCCTGCACATCGGTGACCCGAGTGATGCGCTGCCCACGGCAAGCTCGGAGCGCCAAGCTCTGAACACTGTTGCCGCACAACGCCAGACGAGCCTGGCGGCATCGTAGCCTGAGTCGATGACGCTGAATGCAGAATCCAGCAGACCGCTGAATTCCCGCCCCCGGCAGGTCCTTCGGACTTGCCGGGGCGCTTCGAATGACGAGGTTTCAACGCAGCATGGGTAGGAATTCTGCATCAGTAACTAAAGAGAACGCCGGCGCGGTTTAGTGCTGCGACCTAAGTCCGATTATTTGTCCTGAACAAGCCGGGCGCAGGAATTCTGCAGCGTCTGGCATGTCACCCGCGGGGCCTCTGGGTCCAGAAAGGCGCACAAGATCATGGCTCAGAAGCTGATGCCGCATTTCGCCAATGTGCAGGCACATTACGACATATCCGACGAATTCTTTCACCTGTTTCTGGACCCCACCCAGACCTACAGTTGCGCATATTTCGAGCGCGAGGACATGACGCTGGAACAGGCACAGATCGCCAAGATCGACCTGGCGCTGGGCAAGCTGGGCCTGCAGCCCGGGATGACGCTGCTGGACGTCGGCTGCGGCTGGGGCGCCACCATGCGCCGGGCGATCGTGAAGTATGACGTCGACGTCGTCGGCCTGACGTTGTCGAAGAACCAGGCCGCCCACGTCCGGCAGTCGTTCGACCAGATGGATAACCCGCGGAGCAAGCGGGTGTTGCTGGAGGGCTGGGAAGAGTTCAAAGAGCCCGTCGACCGGATTGTGTCCATCGGTGCGTTCGAGCACTTCGGCCACGATCGCTACCACGACTTCTTCCGGAAGGCACGCAGCGTCCTGCCCGCTGACGGCGTGATGCTATTGCACACGATCACCGGGTTAACCAGAAACCAGATGAGTGACCAGGGCCTGCACCCTTCGTTCGAGATGGCCCGCTTCGCCAAGTTCATCCTGACCGAGATCTTCCCGGGCGGCCGGCTGCCGTCTATCGACATGGTGGAGGAGCACTCGGAGAAGGGGGGTTTCACGCTGAGCCGCCGCCAGTCACTACAGCCGCACTACGCGAGGACCCTCGACCTGTGGGCCGAGGCCCTGGAGGCACATGAGGCCGAAGCCATCGAGATCCAGTCCGAAGAGGTCTACGAGCGTTACATGAGATACCTGACCGGCTGCGCCAACGCATTCCGCATCGGCTATATCGACGTCAACCAGTTCACCCTGGAGAAGTAGTTTAGTTTTTGATTCGACTGTGGGCGCCGGCCTGCCGGTTCCTGCCTGTCGTCGCTTGTGCTGCAACTTGTTTGGCTCTGGTCTGGCTCTTCCGGGAACCGGTTGGCAACCTTCGCCTGTGAGGCTGTCGCCGGCCTCCGGCGTAACGGGTGTTTGCGACTTCACGGAGCAGGGTAAACAGTGCACACACGTTCACCGAAAGCGGGTGTACCTGGACTTGAGGCGATGGAGCCAATCTATGGAGTTGAAGATGCGGAGCCTGACTCGATGGAGTGCTGCTCCCGCGAAGGACGTCAAGACCGCAGTATCGCCGAAGGTCAATGTGTTGCGCGGGTTGGTGGCTCGCGCGACGACGCCGCTGTTGCCCGACGACTATCTCAAGTTGCTCAATCCGTTGTGGTCCGCGCGGGAACTGCGTGGGGTAGTGGTCGATGTCCGGAAAGAAACTGAAGACTCGGCGACGTTGACGATCAAGCCGGGATGGGGCTTTTCCGGGGACTACCGGCCCGGCCAGTATTTGGGGATCGGGCTTCGGGTCGATGGCCGCTGGCACTGGCGGTCCTACTCGCTCACGTCGATCCCGCGGCGCGACAAAAAACTGGTCTCGATCACCGTGAAAGCAACCCCAGAGGGGTTCCTGTCGTCCCATCTGGTCAACGGCGTCGAGGCGGGCACGGTGGTTCGGCTGGCAACTCCGAAGGGCGATTTCGCGCTTCCCGACCCGGCGCCGGACAAGTTGTTGTTCGTGACAGCGGGCAGCGGCATCACCCCCGTCATCGCGATGCTGCGCTCGCTGAGGCAGCGTGGCGAGAATCCCGACATCACGCACATCCATTCGGCGCGCGTCGTCGACGAGGTGATATTCCACGACGAGTTGCGTGCGTTGGAGCGCACCCAGCCCAGCTACCGGCTGCACCTGCAGCTAACAGCGGATAAGGGCAAGGTCGACTTCGCCGAGCTTGACCGTGTCGTTCCCGATTGGAAGGCGCGCTCCGCATGGGCGTGCGGTCCGCCCGCCATGCTCGACACGATCGAAAAGGTCTGGGCGGACGCGAATTTGCGGGACAGCTTGCACACGGAGCGGTTCACCATCTCCCGCACCGACAAAGGCGGCGAGGGCGGCACGGTCACTTTCCAGATCTCGGACAAGAGCATCAAACTCGACGGTGCGACAACGCTGATGGAAGGCGGCGAGAAGCTCGGCATCCAGATGCCGTTCGGCTGCCGAATGGGCATCTGTCAATCCTGTGTATTGCCGCTGGAATCGGGTCGTGTGCGCGATCTCAGGTCCGGAACCGAGCACCGCGCGGGCGATCGAATCCAAACGTGCATCTCTGCCGCTTCCGGCGACTGCACCATCAACATCTAGGGAGCCGCATGGCTATCACTGACATCAAACGGTACGCGCACCTCACCGAGGCCGACGTCGAGGAATTGGCACGCGAACTGGACGCGATCAGAACCGACATCGAAGAATCCAGGGGCGAACGGGACGCGCGCTACGTGCGTAGGACCATCCAGTTGCAGCGCGCGTTGGCGGCCGGCGGCCGAGTCGCCTTGATGGCGAGCAGGAACAAGGTCGCCTGGGTCGCCGGGACCGCCATGCTCGCCGCCGCAAAGATCATCGAGAACATGGAACTCGGGCATAACATCACCCACGGCCAATGGGATTGGATGAATGATCCGGAGATTCACTCGACCGAATGGGAGTGGGACACCACGTCTCCGAGCGTGCAGTGGAAGAAATCGCACAACTTTGTGCATCACAAATACACCAACATCGTCGGGATGGACGACGACGTGGGCTACGGGCTGCTTCGCGTCACCCGAGACCAACACTGGGACAAATGGAATATCGGCAACCCGGTCTACAACCTGCTGCTCGGAACACTCTTCGAGTGGGGAGTTGCGTTGCACGGGGTGGAATTGTCGAAGGTCCGCAGAGGCGAGAAATCCAAGGGCGAGGTCCTTAGGGACTTGCGGGTGATCGGCAAAAAGGTCGGCAAACAGGTCGGCAAGGACTACGTGGTCTTCCCGGCCCTGGCGGGCCGGAACTGGAAGCACACCCTGCGCGCCAACGTGACGGCTAACCTCATCCGCAATTACTGGTCCTACATGGTCATCTTCTGTGGGCACTTCCCCGACGGCGCCGAGAAATTCACTCGCGAGGAATACGAGGCGGAGACGCACCCAGAGTGGTACCTGCGGCAGATGCTCGGGTCGGCGAACTTCAACGCCGGGCCCATGATGGCCTTCATGAGTGGCAACCTGTGCTACCAGATCGAGCACCACCTGTTTCCCGATCTGCCCAGCAACCGCTACGCCGAAATATCCAAGCGCATCACAGCGCTTTGTGATAAGTACGACCTGCCTTACACGACCGGATCCCTTGGGCGTCAGTACATGCAGACGTTCTGGACCATTGTCAAGCTCTCACTCCCGAACAAGTTGCTCGAAGCCAACGAGGACGACGCACCCGAGACCCACTCGGAGTTGAAGTTCCGAATCCGTGCCGGCGTCCGGGATAGCTTTGGTATCGATCCCGACACCGGCAGACGTCGCGGACTGCGGACAGCGGTGCGCGAGCTGCGGAACGGGGACGTCGCGACAGCGTAAGCACCCGGGACACCCAATAAACGCATAGCTGCCGGCCAATGCGAATCGCGGTCCGTTTTCCTTGAGCGCGCAGGCCGCACTTCGCAGCGCTTCCCGCAGCCGCGCAGTAGACGGGCACATCTGCGGGCGTCTCGGTGGGTGTCATGGAGCATGGGTCATACCCCGCGGCGGGCGTGGGCAACCTGGCCGATATTGCGCGGCATTGATTGTCATCCGTTTAGGGGCGGCAAGAGTGGGCAAGTCTTCAGTTATGTCAGCCCCCGTGTTTCGTGCCTATGGCGGGGCTGCCGTCGTGATTCCCGCCCACAACGAGCGGGCGAAGCTGCCGGCTTGCCTGCGCGCGGTGCTGACCGCGGCGCTGTGCGCGCCGATCCCGGTCGTGATCGTGGTGGTCCTGGACGCCAGTGACGACGACAGCGCGGCGTTGGCCGGCCAGTACGGGCCCGACGTGCACTTCGTCCGCATCGACGCGCGCAACGTCGGCGCGGCGCGTGCGGCCGGCTTCGGCTACGCTCGCTCGCTGTTCGGGAGCGACGACGAATGCTGGTACGCCACCACCGATGCCGACAGTCGGGTGGACCCCGGTTGGCTGGTGCATCAGCTGGGGCTCGGTGCGGACATGGTTTTGGGCGTGGTCCGGGTCGCCGACTGGCGCCACCATTCCGTCGACGTCGCCAACCGCTTTGTGGAGGCCTACGAAGCCGGGACGCGGGATCAAGACGGCGATCACGAACACATTCACGGCGCCAACATGGGCTTCAGCGCCCGCGCGTACTGGCGGGTTGGCGGCTTCCGCGCGCTGTCTTCCGACGAGGATGCCGACCTGGTCGAGCGATTCGTGGCCGCGGGCTACACCATTCACCGGGACACCGAATTGTCGGTCGTTACTTCGGCGCGAACCCGGGCTCGGGCCCCACACGGATTCGCTCATTATCTCAGGCAACTGGGGAGATCGGTGGCGGGTGATTGCGCGTGACGGCGGGGTTGGTGAAGCACTGGCTGGAGTCGGGACGAATCGAGCTGCCGTTGCCCGCGTCGGGGCGTACCGCAGAGCGCTGGCAACGCCTGGCAGCGCTGGCCGAGGACGACATCGTGGCGGCGCGGATCGCCGAGGCCCATGTTGATGCCGTCGCGATACTTGACGAGCTGGGTGGCAAGCCCCCCGATTCCGGCCAGCTGTGGGGAGTGTGGGCGGCCGAGTCGCCCGACGCGGTGCTGACGGCCACCGACTGCGCCGACGGCGCGGTCATTCTCAACGGCACCAAGGTGTGGTGCTCGGGGGCCGGGTTCTGCACCAATGCGCTGGTGACCGCCCGTCTGGACGACGGAAGTCGGGGCCTGTTCGCGGTGACGGTCACCGAGCCCGCCGTCAAGGCGTTGCCGACCACCTGGTGGAACGTCGGGATGGCCGGGAGTGACACCAGGGCGGTGCAGTTCCACAACGCCCACGCTGTTGCCGTGGGTGATCCCGGTGAGTACCTGAATCGGCCGGGGTTCTGGCACGGCGCGATCGGCGTGGCCGCTTGCTGGCTCGGCGGTGCGCGTAAGGTCGCCGAGCCGCTATATCGCTGCGCCAGAAGTCAATCGGCCGACGCGTACTCGCTGGCGCACCTGGGCGCCGTGGACGCCGCGCTTGCCGCGGGCGACGCGATCCTGGCCGTGGCGGCAACGGACATCGACGCCGATCCGTTCGACCGGACCGGTACCGCTCAGCTGCTGGCCCGTCGCGCCCGCACGGTCGTAGAACACGCGGCCGAGGAAGCCATCACCCGCACCGGCCGCGCCCTGGGGCCGGGTCCGCTGTGTCAGGACGGCCGGCACGCCCAGCGGGTGGCCGACCTGACCATCTATATCCGGCAAAGCCACGCCGAACGCGATCTCGCCGAGCTCGGGCGGCTCGCCGGGCGGCCGAGTTGAGGACAAGTTGAGCACCATCCCGGCAAGTACCATCCCGGCAGGTAATTGCGCCAAGTTCGCGGCCAAGCCGCTGACCCGCGGCGGCACGCCGGTGCCGGTGTGGCTGGCCGCCCTCGACGGGGGACCCCCGCCGCCGCTGGATCTGAGCGGTTGTCCCGGGCTCGTCGTCGTCGCGCCCCATCCCGACGACGAGACCCTCGGCCTGGGCGCGACGATTGCACAACTGGCGGCGTCGGGTGTCGACGTCCGGGTGGTGTCGGTCAGCGACGGCGGCGCCGCCCATCCCGGTGCGTGGGACCGGACCCGTTTGGAAACCACCCGGCGGCACGAACTACGCAGAGCGACAGACATTTTGGGGATTCCTGCGCCCGTGACGCTGGGTCTGCCCGACGGCCAGCTGGCCGACCACGAGGACAGGCTCGCCGAGTTGCTCGTCGAGTTCCTCGCGGGTGCTGCGCCCGGGGCCTGGTGCGCCGCGACCTGGCGCGGCGACGGGCACCCCGATCACGAAGCCGTCGGACGTGCGGCGGCGCAGGCATGCGCACGCACGGGCAGCACACTGCTCGAGTATCCCGTTTGGATGTGGCACTGGGCCTCCCCGGCCGACCCCGCGGTGCCGTGGGACCGGGCTCACTCGGTGCGCGTGTCCGGCCGGGCGCTTGATCGCAAACGCCTTGCCGCGCAATGTTTTCGCAGCCAACTGGAGCCGATCGGCGACCGACACCGCGCCCGTGTTGCCGGCATTCGTAGTACAGCGACTGCTCGCGGTGGGAGAGGTGGTTTTCGGGTGACCACACGGCTGCCCGACGCTTACTTCGACCGGATGTACGCCGACGCCGACGATCCATGGCGGCTGTCAGTCCGGTGGTACGAGCAACGCAAGTACGCCATCACCCTGGCGCTGCTGCCCGACCGTCGGTACCGACATGCCTTCGAACCGGGTTGTTCGATCGGCACGCTCACCGCGCAGCTGGCCCGGCGCTGCGATCATGTGACTGCGATGGATGTGGCCGATGCGGCGCTGCGAAGCGCGGATGCGCGGCTGCGGCAGGCGGGCTGCCGAGACCGGGTGACTCTGTATCAGTCGTCCGTGGACCTCACCTGGCCGCCCGGGCCCTTCGACCTGCTCGTGCTCAGCGAGGTCGCCTACTACCTGGAAGCCGACGCGCTGGCCGCCGTGTTGGGCCGCGAATGTCCCCGGCTGCAGCCCGGCGCGAAAGTCGTTGCCGCACACTGGCGCCACGCCGTGGCCGACTATCCGCTCACCGGCGACGCGGCTCACGCCGTCATCGCGGAAACGCCTGGGCTGACGTCCGTCGCCCGTTACGGGGACCGCGATGTCGTCATCGAGGTGTTCGACACGGGTGACGCCCGGTCGGTCGCGGCACTCGAAGGGGTGCCCGGAGCTCGCTAGCCGTGGCCGCCATCGGCGACTGCAGAACGGGGAAGTGGGCTTCCCGTCAACAGTCGGGATCGCGGTTGAGAGTTATGGAATCTCGTACACGACGATCTTGTCGGCGATGCCGCGCAGCGCCGCCTCCTTCTGAATCGGCCGGATCGCCTCCTTCTCCAAGATGGCGGCGACGCCGGGCGCGTCGATCACGGGACCGGTGATGTGGATCTCCTGCGAGGTCGACAGGCTCTGCACCCGCGCCGCGATATTGACGGTCTGGCCGAAATAGTCCTGCCGCTCGTTCAGCATCACCGCGAGACACGGCCCCTCGTGGATGCCGATCTTTACGATCAGGTCGGCCTTGCCGCGCTCGGCATTGAGCTTGTCCATCGCGGCCCGCATCCGCAAGCTCGCGACGAGCGCGTGGTCCGGCTGGACAAAGGTCGCCATCACAGCGTCTCCGATGGTCTTGACCACGGCGCCCTTTTCGGCCGCGATGATTTCCAGAAGCGCACGAAAATGCGCGCGCACCAAGTCGAACGCGGCGAGGTCGCCGACCCGCTCGTAAAGCGCGGTCGACCCCTTGAGGTCGGTGAACAGAAAGGTCAACGAGGTGATTTTGAGACGCTGATCGATGTTGAGATTGTCGGCCTTGAACACATCGCGGAACGTCTGGTTCGACAGCATCCGCTTGGCGGTGAGGAACGGCCTGCGCTTGGCCAGCAGATGGTGGAGCGCGTCGGCGACAAAGACGGTGGGCAGCGTCCGCAGGCTGGATTCGTTGTCGAGCGCGAGCCGCAACGGACCCGGCCGCAAGGTGATCGACCCGGTCGGCGGATGCGCTTTGTTGAAGATCAGCCCGAGCTGCTGACTTTCCTCGGTCGGTTCGCCCTGGACGTCGATGAAATGCGCGGAATGCGTCACCGGCTCGAAAACGATGATGAATTGCGGCGGTAGCTGCATCGACAGCACCGCCTTTTCGCCGGCGGGCAGCTCCAGCGCATCCAGCGTCACTTCCTCGGTCAGCGAGGCAAAGGAATCCTTGTCGAGATCGATGCCCGAACTCCAGAACACCTGCTTGTAGTAGTCCCATAGCGGCAGCGTGTTGGGATCGTGGGCGGCAATCCGCCTGACCTTGGGACTGACCGTAAAGGCCACTTCGACCTGCTCGTCGACGGAGGGCTCATAGCCGCAGGCGCATAATCCGCATCGATAGTCGTCATTACGCAGCGATTTCAGCGTGTCATGCGCGTCCAGCACGCCACTGCAACCGGGACAAAGCACGTTCCAGGTGAGGTCGAACAGGCCAAGCCGCGAGGCATGCAGGAAGCCGGAAATCACCTTCTCTTCGTCGAAGCCGGTGCGCTTGGAAAAGTCCAGGGCGTTGATTCGATTGAGCTCATGATCTTCACCCTCCTCGATCAGCCGTGCGATGGCATCCGCGACTGCCCGATCGGCGGTTCGCTTCAGAGCCGAAAATTGGGACTGGATGTCGCTCATTACTCCAACCTAAACATCACCGCAACCTGGCACTCGAGACTTCGCTGACTCGAATCACTTCTGGTTCGGTCTGACACGGCCTCGATCACTTCCATTAGGGTTAATTCATGGGTCGCGAGTTCGTCGAGATCCGGATAACCCACCCGTGGGAGTCGCTCCAGTCGACGCCCGAGGCCGTGCGTCCGCGGCTACTGGACTGGCAGGTTGACGCCAAGGGCAGGCACGTCGCCTGGCGTTACCGGATAACCCGCTACGAGCAGGACGGCCAACCGAGGTGGTGGTTGGACGGGACCGGCCAGCACCCGTGGACCAGCGACGACGTCGAGTACTTGAAGGACGTGGCCGAGCACCACGCCGGTCGACTGTTGCGCAGACAGCGATGGCGGCCCAAGAGCATGTACAACGGCCAGGAGCCGCCGCTGTGGATAGGTGGTCGGGGGTGGTCGTCATGAGAACTGGGAATTGTGGCCACGCGCCGAGCGCGGCGAAATTCGGCCAGTCACGCGACTGTGGTTGTTTCCCAGGGGCAAACCCGGCGGCATAGCCGCAAATCCCCGGTTTGAGAGCGTTCACGCCCGGCTATTTATTGATTGCCGGTATCAGCACCCGTTCGCGTCTGGCAGATGCGGTCGGTGAGTTACTGCGGGAAAGCGAGACGAAGTAATGACCGCCACCCAACCGGTCGCGCCTGAAGCGCCTACGACAGACATTCCTCGTTACTGGGCAGGACCGTATTCGTCCCGCGGAGAAAACACACCCCTCGTTGCCGGTACCACGATCGCGGGCGGCCGGATTCGGCTACTGATCTGCTACGGCGATGCGCCGCATCTCCAGTTCTGGCAAGCTGCTGACACGCTGACCGGACAACATCTGGCAGTAACGGTGGTCGACTCCGAGAACGCTCTACCGACTGCAACTGTCGACGCGATTCTTTCGCACACCGCAGATCTGCGGGGCATCGACTCGCCCGGCTTGGCGAGAGTGATTGACGTGGGCCGCGACCGCTGCGGTGGAGTAGTCGTGTCCGAGTGGACCCGCGGGGCCACGTTGAAGGAAGTGGCCGACACGACGCCGTCGCCCATCGGTGTCGCAGACGCGGTGTTGTCCCTGGCCGAGACTGCCGACGTGGTGCACGGGGCCGGGTTGGCATTGTCAATCGACCATCCCGAGCGAATCCGGATCAGCGTTGACGGCCGCGTCGTGCTGGCTTTTCCGGCGACGATGCCGAATACAACGCCGCGAGACGACCTTCGAGGCATCGGCGCGGTCATGTATGGGTTGCTCGTCAACCGTTGGCCCTTGAGGGGCGAGGCCGCAACCACGGATTGGGAGAGCGTCGAGATCGATGCAGAAGGCCGAATCCAAGAACCCGCGGTCCTCAACTCACGAGTTCCGTTTCTGATTTCCTCCACCGCCGCAGGACTCGTGCGTGACGGCGACGGTATCCGCAGCGCCAAGACGATTTCGACGTTGCTGCGCGAGGCTAGCGACGAAGCCAAGAACGGCGCGACGCCCTCCGCCACTCGGCGACTGGTGTTACCTCCACCGCCTGGCTGCTATGCCAGCTTCCGCAATTTCGGGCCGACCGAACGGGCCGAATACGCTCGCCGTCAACTTTTGAAAATATGTCTCGGGACGGCGGCGGCAGTCATCCTCCTCGTGTTGATGAACTTCGCCACCACAATCAGCCGAATAGTAGGCACCTTCGACACAAACGCAACCCTGGACGCGAACAAGCTGGGACTTCAGACAACGCCGCCGATGCCGGCTTCGCCGTCGCCCCTGGCAGCAACGCCACCTGTTGGTCCGGCTGGAACAGTAAAGCCGCTCAAAGCCTCAGTCTTTTCACCCGGCGGCTCAGCAGATAGCCCAAACTCGGCGGGGATGGCAATCGACGGTGACCCCGCCACCGCGTGGTCGACCGACACGTACGTTGACGCCCAGCCCTTCCCCAAGTTCAAGGACGGTGTCGGACTATTGCTGCAGCTTCCTCAACCAACGTCGCTAACTGCTGTCACCGTCGACCTGGACAGCACCGGCACCGTGGCACAAATACGATCATCGGCGAGCGCGACGCCGGCGAAGCTTAGCGACACCGCTGAACTCAGCCCGCCCACCCCGTTGCGACCCGGTCACAATGTCATCCCCGTGAATTCCTCCGCGGCCCCAACAACATTCGTACTGGTCTGGATAAGCACTCTCGGCACCACCGGAGGGAAGAGCCATTCCGACATTTCCGAGGTCACACTTCAGAGCGCGGTCCCGCTCAGATGATGATTAACTGTGGTGAGTAGGTCCGTGAGTACCGAGATCGGGCCGCCGTCGAGATGGTCGACCGCGTCGATGATCCCGGCGCGTAGGTCGTCATCGGCGTATCGGTGTGCAAGCCAATGGAATTTCTCCACGGTGCGCTCCCAGGTGAACGGCCGGCTCGGTGCGCCTTCGTAGTCGTCCTGCTCGCGCGACACGTGCTGGCCGTCGCGCAGCTTGATGGTGATCCGTACCGGAGTCGCCTGCGGGTAGCGGGCGGTCAGCGCCGCGTCGGGCTGAATGTTGATGCGGTTGAGCAACTCTTGGACATCTGATCGTCGAATGCGGTCGGTTTGCAGCTGGTCGGGCCCAACTTCACCGTCGATGAGCGCGACGGCCAACAGGTACTTCAAGTTGTAGTCGGCCTGCTCCTTGGTCGCAGGAGCGTCTTTGGGCCCGAAGCTGCCGCCTCCGGCGATGTCGAACGCGGTTTGGAACACCTGCACCTCGACGGACGCGATGTCGCCATGCTGGATGCCGCGCTCACCGGCAAGTGCGAGAACAGTTTCGATGGGCGCCTGACCATGGATGAGCGCGCAGTACTTCTTCAGATACGTGTCCTTGACGACGCCGAGAGTCGGGTCGCCGAGGTTGAGATCGATGGTCTGGCCGAAAAGTCGCTCAAGACCGTTGGGGCCCTCGAAGATCCCGCGCGGACCGGTGATGCCTCGCTGCGCTAATGCGGTTGCGTATACGGCACGCTGCGCGGTGATTCCGGGTGAAATGCCCTTCCAGTTCGACACCGGCTCGGAATGGATCGCAGCGAGCGACACATTGTCTGCCGCTGCGATGGAGATCGCGTTGGCGGTCTGCTCGGCGGTTAGCCGAAGCAACTTTGCGGCACCGGCTGCAACCGAAATCGCCAGCTGCAGTGCGTGGTTGAGGCCATGCGCCATCACCGGCACGGACGCCGAGAAGCGGGATTGCACTTCGTACGCGACCGCCAGCGCCAGGAGAAAGTCGGCACCACTGGCCCGGGCGCTCTTCTGCCACGGCCAAAATCGCGCCGAAGTTGTCCGCCGGGTGACACAGACCGCCGGGTGTGAGGTAGGTGTCAAGCAGGTCCACGTAACGGACGGCGACCGAGTTGAACAACGCGGCCTGATCGACGCTTGACCGGCCACCGCCGATCAGTGAAGCCCGGGGGTGGCCGCCGACCGACTCAACCTGCTCACGGACCGAGCGGACCGTCTCGCCATCGAGCGCCGCGATCGCGCAGCCCAGGCTGTCAAGAACATTGCGCCGCATCAGCATTGCCGCGTCGTCGGGCACATGAGCAGGCTCCGCTGCGACCACAAAGTTGGCCAGTCCATCTACGGCGTAGCTCATGATCCCGCACCCCTGACGGGGTCACTGGGATGCGGAGTGAGCGGCGTCGTCTCGACGGTCATCCAGACGTGCAGCGGCAAGGTTTCCAACGTCGCCGCCAGGTCTGCCGCGTCACGGGCGCTCCAGAGCCCCAATGTCCGCCACTGGCCGGGTTGGTTCGGTGGCGTCCAGAGGCGGACAAGGCGTCCTTCCATGGCCAGTTCAAGAGCGCGGACGGCCTCGCGAGCCTTCAGGTCGTCGACGGTCTCGCCGGCCGTCCCCTCCGGGACGGTGAGGGTCAACGTCGTCAGAAATTCAACGGGTTCGCGCCCGCCGGCGGCACCTGGATCGTTCGGATGTGGCGACAGCGGCGTGACAGTATCCGTGCGCCAAACGTGCAGTGGCATCGACGTCAGGATCGTATCCAATTGACCGTCGTCATCGGCGCTGAACAGACCGAACGTGCGCCATTCTTTGGGCGCCAGCGGTGGGCGCCACAACCGCTTGAGATGTCCCTCGCGTGAGAGTTCGCGTGCGCGCGCCGCCTCGCGTGCGCGGATGTCATCCACGGTTTCCTGCGGCGTTCCTTGCGGAACGTGTGTCGTCATGTCGACGAAGTAGTCCATCGCTCTGGCCTCTCTGGGAAGGAATACGGTTGAGCTACACGAGTTTCCGTTGGTCAGTGTCCGGCGCTCTGACCGCCGTCGACGTGCAGGATTTCCCCGGTGACGAACGGCGCGTTCTCCAGGTACATGATCGCGTCGACGACGTCGTCGATCTCACCGATTCGGCCAAGCGGGTGAAGGCCCGCGAGGGCCTCGTGCGTCTCCGGCGCGTGCATGGGAGTGCGAATGACGCCCAGTGCGACGGCGTTGGACCGGATGCCGCGGCCCGCGTACTCGATGGCCAACGATTTGGTGGCCGCGTTGAGTCCGCCTTTGGTCAGTGACGCCAGCACGGATGGCACCTGGGAATTGGCGTGATCGACGAGGCTGGTGGAGATGTTGACGACGTGGCCGCCACCGTCTCGGGTGAGCATTGCGGCGATAGCACTGCGGGACACCGAGAAGAAGCCGCGCAGGTTCACACCGGTGACCGCGGCATAGTCCCCGTCGGTGTATTCGTGGAACGGCTTCGCGATGAAGATGCCGGCGTTGTTGACCAGCGTGTCGATCCGGCCGAATCGGCCCATGGCCGCGTCGACGATCTGAGATCCGGCACTGGGCTCGGCCACGTCGACGGGCACCGTGAGCACGTCGGGATCGTCCGAAGCGGCGATCGATCGGGCGGCGGCAACAACTCGGTAGCCGAGCTTGCGGTAAGCGGGAACCAGGCCGGCACCGATGCCTCGCGAAGCTCCTGTGATGACGGCGACCTTGTCGGGGTGAGTCATGGGACCGATCCTTTCGTGTGTGGTGCGCATCGATGACAACGATCGTGCGCCCGTCGTGCATCCGCTGGCCATGACGGATTTGCTAGCTGCTGGTAGGCAAAGACTCCCACCGCACTACGATGGGCAAGTGGAGCTGCGCCAACTGCGCTACTTCGTCGCTGTCGCCGAGGAGTTGAACTTCGGCCGGGCCGCCGACCGGCTGCGCATCGCCGGTCCGTCGCTCTCCCAACAGATCAAGGCTTTGGAGCGTGACCTCAAGGTGCGACTCTTCGATCGCGACCGCCGCGCTGTCGTGTTGACCCCGTCGGGTGCGGCACTGCTTCCAAAGGCTCGAGACCTGTTGGCGCATGCTGACGAGCTGCGGATGCAAGCCGTTGGTCTCTCGGACACCCAGCCCGTGCGGCTCGGCTATGTCAATTGGCGCCCGACGGATCTAGCCGAACGGATTGCGGGTGTCGCGCACCTACGCATTGACGCCTGGGTGCTGCCGTCCCACGCCCAAGCTGCCCGCGTCGCCGAAGACTCCATTGACTTGGCGATCTGCTGGGTGCAGCGCGCTGATCTCGATGCGCATGGTTTGCAAGCTCACCTGCTTGGTGCGGACCTGCTTTATGCGGTTGGTCCAGCTTCCGACGCCGGGGCCGTGGCGGCCAAAGACACCTTGGTGCTGCTCGACTCAGACACCGATAGCTGGTCGTCGTGGAATCGCTACGGCGAGCAGTTCGCCCGCGACACCGGCGCGCAAACGGTACACATCGACGACGGCGGCCTCACCGGTACGGCATTCTTCGAACACGTTCGCCGCCTGCGGCGGCCGGTGCTCCACTCGCCAAAAGCCCAAAACGAATCAGTACCAAATGATCTCGCGCGACGGCAGGTCGTACAACCCCGGCCGTATTGGACGTGGTCGCTGGTCTCGCGCCGCGACGAGGATCGGGCTAGCGTTGGCGCGGTCATCAAAGCGCTCACCGGCGATGTGGGCGACCTGGGTTTGCATGCCGACACGGCCTGGCTTCCCGCGGAGGACCCCTACTCTTGAAGTTTTCGGCGTTGCGTGACCGTCACCCATGACATATGCCGTCGCAGTCCCCCAGAAATGTCGACATCAACCCACAATGGCGATGTCTTCCTTACTCATCGGTTCGGCACACGTCAGGCATCCGAGGATGGGTTCGGCCGGCTGGCCGCATGGAGCATGCGTCAGCGTTGCATCGGCACGACTGTGTCCGAGCCATCGTCGCCCCCACGCGATGAGTGCCAGGGGCATGTGATAGAAATCGCGGCCTTGTTCGGTGAGTTCGTACTGGTGTCGCGTGGGCCAGTCTTGATATTGGACGCGCTGGAGAAAACCCGCTTCGACTAGCCGACGCATCCGGTTCGACAAGATGTTGGGGGCGATGCCAAGACGCCGTTCGAAATCATCGAATCGCTTTGTGCCGAAGAAACATTCGCGGATAATCAGGCCGGTCCAGCGGTCGCCGAATACGGTCAACGCGCGGGCGATTGAGCAGGGTCGCCCGCGCTGGATGACATCCGGCGCAGGGGAGCGGGTGACGTTCTGGCCGGGTGGTGGATTGGGCGTCTCGAAGGGTGATCGCACCGCGACGACGTCGTCGGCGCGAAGCGATAAGCCGCACGGGCCGCACAACAGTCCGGCGCATGCGTCGTGATCGTGTCCGACATGGATGAGGCGTTGCGGTGGAGCGTCGGGTGACCATAGCCAGCGATCGCCCCAGCGCATCGTGACCAATAGGCAATCCAGGAAGTCTTCGGCCATGGGTGTGGGGGCATAACGGGAGGCTTCACGGCTCAGCAGTCCCGTGGCCGTCAGCGCCGCAAGGCGCGAGTTCAGCGTGGATCGCGGCGCCCCGGCGCCGGCCAAAAAGTCTCCGAATCGGCGCGCGTCGTAGAGCACCGCTTCCCGCAGTACCAGCCACGACCAGGCATCGCCGATGATGTCGGTGGCCCGAAAGACGGCGTCAGCGTCGACACCAACCGACGCAGCAGGTCCGTTTGTAAAAGTCACTTGTTTTATCGTACTCCGGCGGTTAGTTTCGTAATGAAAGTTAGTAGACCATCTTGAACGCATCGCGGAGGTGCCATGACAACAACGCCCTCACCGTCGGGAAAACTGCTGATCACCAAGGACGGGCCGGTCACGACGGTCACCTTGAATCGTCCCGAGGTCCACAACGCGCTCGACAAAGAACTCTCCAAGGAACTCAACCTCGCGATGAAGGAGATCGACACCGACCGGCAATGCCGGGTAGTCATCCTCAAGGGCGCCGGCGAGACGTTTTGCGCCGGTGACGACATCAAGGGCTTCGCGACCTTTGAGCCCGAGGATGTGCTCTGGGAGATCCGTATGTATCAACAGACGGCCAACCTCATCGACAACCTCGTGCCCGTGACGATCGCCGCGGTGGACGGCGTATGCACGGGCGGGGGCCTTGAGCTCACCCTGGTGTGCGACTTCGTGGTCGCCACCGACCGGTCACGGTGGGGTATGCCCGAAATCAACTGGGACATAACGCCGGGCTGGGGTGGCACGGGCCGGCTGAGCAAGATCGTCGGGCGGCGCAAGACCAAGGAGTGGAACCTGATCGGTGCCCTCTTCGACGCCCACACCGCCGAACGCTACGACCTCGTCAACCGCGTCGTCGCCCCGCAACAACTGGACACCGAGGTGGGCGAACTCGTCGACGCGATACTGGCCAAGGACGCCAAAACGGTGACGACGACGAAGTACTTCATCGACAAGGCGGCCGATTTGGATATGTGGTCGAGCATGTTCTTCGAAGGGGCCCCGCAGCGCGGGACCGATAAAACGGGCATCCTCGCCTTCGCCGACCCCGAGCTGCGGGCCAAGCGCCACCGGAGTCGCGACTTCTGGCAGGACCGCGAACCCGTCAGCTGATAGGCCTTGCGAGGGCCTGAGTTTCGGACTACCCGAGTTTTGGTGTAAGCCTCGCCGACTGTTGGTCGCCAGCCGTCGCATACGCTGCATCCACATACGGCGAAAGGTCAATCCATGCGAATAAGCCTGATAACCGGCGTCAACAACGCCGCGCCGGTCGAATCCTGTATCCGCGAGTTGACGCAGGCGCGAGACGAAGGTTTCGCTCGGGTGTGGATGACGCAGATGCCTTACGACGTCGACCTGCTGACCGTCCTGGCTGCCGCGCTACGTGAAGTTCCCGACATCGAAGTGGCCAGTGGCGTGGTGCCGATCCAAAACCAGCATCCGACGCTGCTTGCGCAACGTGCCTTGACGCTCAACATCATTGGCGACGGACGATTCACATTGGGTATCGGCGTCACGCACCGGGCTGTGACCGAGGGGATGTGGGGCATCTCCTGGGACAAGTCGGTGAAACGGCTGTCCGAATACCTCGACGGCTTGCTGCCCCTGCTGGCCAAGGAGCAGGTCGACGCGCCCGGTGAACTCGTCACGACCAGGGGAGCGCTGCAGATCCCGAACGCGCCGACGCCCCAGGTCTACGTCGCCGCGCTGGGTCCGCAGATGCTGCGGGTCGCCGGTCGGCGCACCGCGGGAACCATCACGTGGATGACGGGCCCGAAGACGCTGCGCGAACACGTAGGCCCCACACTGCGCGGCGCGGCCGCCGACGCGGGCCGCGCGGACGGGTCGGTCGCGGTGGCCGCCGCGCTGCCGATCAGCGTGACCGACGACGTCGCGAAGATTCGATCATTGGCCGCCGAGCAATTCGCGATGTATGGCCACCTGCCGTCGTATCGCGCGATGCTCGACAGAGAGGGCTTCGCCGGCCCGGAAGACGCCGCGCTGATCGGCGACGAGTCCACCGTTTCGCACCAACTCGACGAGCTTCGCGACGCGGGCGTGGACGAGTTCGTCGGCATTCCCTTCGACCCGTCGGCCGAGGGAGGACAGCGGACCCGGGCGTGCCTTCGGGCCTGGGCATCTCGATAGCGGGTTTATCGCCGACGGCACTTGCGCCGAGCGTGCATTCAGTGCGACATTTCGGCGATTTTTTCGCGCTGAGTACACGTTCGGCGCGTGGTGGACGCACGCGAAATGCGTTGCCTTCCAACGCAGGACCTTACGATATGTCCTCGCCACAGACGTATCGGTGAACGAAGGCCAGGCCTTCATCGGTGACCTCGTACCTGTGCTGAGCTGGTTCACCCCGTTGGCCCCCTACGGGCGCCAGTTCAACTCGTTTCAAAAGCCCGTCATTGACTGCGCGGAGAAGAGTGATCTCCAAACCCGGCTCGACGATGAAGGATCGCTGGTCGGTCTCGGCGATCTGGTCGAACATCCGGCGCTCGAAATCAGAGTAGCGGCTGTTCAAGACCTCGAGATTGTGCTTGTACATGCCCATCGTGTGCGTATCGATTTCTTTCCCTCGGCATTTCGGGCATAACGCGATGAGGTTCTTAAACGAGTCGTCGTGGCTCTGTGACTCGGGCACGATGTGAGCTATCTCGGTCGTTGGGTGCCGACAGGTGGGGATGGCGCATCTGTGGCCCGCCTCGGCCAGCGCCATTCTTTTTCGGGCTCTTAGCACACCTTCGATCCCACCCGGGCCGAAACCTCGCCGGGCCGGCCACAGGGCGCTAGGCGTCACGGGAGTGCTCCACATTCTCGAACGATGGATCATCCAGGCGACAAAGCACACTGCTATCACCAGCAGCCCGTAGTGCAGCGCCGAGGGCCACCAGGGTCGGGTGGGCTCCTGTGGGGTCGGCACCGGCGCCACGGCCTGCGCCACACCCGGAGTGGTGGCTAGCACCGACAACGGTGCGAGCACTATGGCGGCTGCCGCCGCCGCGAAAACCTTGCTCATTTCGCCCTGGCCTTTCCCATGCCCCACCTGGCCGGACATGCTCGCCACCTATCACCTCAAAATACTCCAATCGGTGTGGCGGTGCTCACAGCAGCCCGGAACCCGACGACACCCTTACCGCTGCACCGCCGGACGGGCACGCACCAGTGTTGGCCACCAGAACCACGGCCCGAGGATTCTCAGGACGCACGGCACGACGAACGAACGCACGATCAGCGTGTCGAGCAGCAGGCCGATGCATACCGTGGAACCTATCTGACCGATGGTTCTGAGCTCGCTTGAGAGCATCGCCAGCATGGTGAACGCGAACACCAAACCCGCGGACGTCACCACACCACCCGTGCTTCCGAGCGCGCGGATGAGACCGGTGTTCAACCCGGCGTGCAGCTCCTCTTTGACTCGGGCGATCAACAGTAGGTTGTAGTCCGAACCCACCGCGACCAGGATGATGAACGTCAGCGGCAATATCAACCAGTGCAGGTGCAGGCCGATGAGGTGCTGCCAGAGGAGCACGGAGAGTCCGAACGCTCCGGCGTAGGAGAAGGCCACCGTGCCGGGGATGACCAAGGCGGCCATCAGACTTCGCGTGATGAACAACATGATCAAGAAGATCAGCACGAAGGCGGCGACTGCCACGATAGCCAGATCGGATGCGCTGTATTCCTTGATGTCCTTATCGGTCGCTCCCGTGCCGCCGATATAAACTTTCGCGCCGGCCAACGACGTCTCTTTCAAGATCGTGGTTATCGCGTCGGGGAATTTGTTGACATGCTGCACGCCCTCGGGGCCCATGGCGTCCCCCTCGTGGGTGACGATGAACCGGGCAGCCTTGCCGTCCGGCGACATCAGGAGCTGCATACCAGTCTTGACGTCTTCGTTGTCGAAACCTTCATGGGGGATGTAGAAGAAGTCATCGCTCTTGGACTGGTCGAAGTCGAGGCCCACATTGACCTGGTCGAAGAATGTCTGGTCGGTCTGTGTGGTCTGCAGGGCCGACTGGCCGTAGGTGCTGTTTAAAAGACCCGTTATTGCCTCCGTGTCGTCGGCCGTCAGTTTCAGCTGCGTGATAATTTGCGGCAAGAGCCTGTCTATTTCCTCGAGGGAGGTTCTGGCCTCCGTGATATCGTCGGCCAACTTGTCGATGTTGTCGAGCGTGTCAAATAGCGATCGAAATGACCAGCACATGGGAACGTCGAAACAGTGTTTCTCCCAATAGAAATAGCTCTTGACCGGCCGGAAGAAATCGTCGAGATTTGAGATTTCCTCATTCATCTCATGGGTGATCTTTTCCAGATCCTCGACGGTGAGAACCGTCTTGTGCAGCTCATCCGACGTGCTTTGGAAATAGTCGATCTCTTTCCGCAACACCCTGACGGTGTCCTCGTTGATCTGTGCCTGCTGGTTGGTATTGGCGTTCTGCTGTTCGTTGAACGGGAGCTGTTGCCCGCTACCGCTGCCTTGCGTGGTGGTCAAATAGGGAAGGCTGGCGTGTTCCAACGCTCGGCCCATGGGCCTGGTGATGCTTTGCACCTCCGCGACGCCGGGAAGGCGAATGAGAGCCCTGGCCACCCGGTCGAGCGAGATGAAATCGGCCGAGTTTCGCATGTCATGATCCGTCTCGACCATCAGCATCTCGGAGAACAGTTTGCTCTTCGAGAAGTGTCGATCCGCCGCCTCGAAACCCTGGTTGGAACCGGTATTGCGGGGCTGGTATTGACGGTCGTCGTAGTTCACCTGATACGACGGCACGAAGATGGCCCCCAGCATGACGGCGGCAGCGCTGGCCGCCAGAATCGGCACCGGCCAGCGCACCACGCTCGTCCCGATCCGCCGATAAAGCAGCCCCTTGGCCGTCCCTCTCGGGTCCATGAGCCCGAAAAGGCTGCCCAACGTCAACAGGGCCGGGCCCAGCGTCAGCGCGGCGGCGATGGTAAACAGCATGGTGATGGCAACGGCGGGCCCCATGGTGTGGAAGTAGTTGAGTCGGGCGAAAGTCAAGCAGTAACACGCCCCCGCGATCGTCAGCCCCGAGCCAAGGATGACGGGCGTGATCCCCCGATACGCGGTGTAAAACGCCTCCTCCCTGCTTTCGCCGGCCCGTCGCGCCTCGTGATAGCGGCCCATCAAGAAGATGCCGTAATCCGTCCCCGCCCCCAGGGTCAGCGCGACGACGATGTTCACCGCGAATGACGAGAGCTCGAGGTACCCGAGAGTGCCCAGGGTTGAAACGACTCCCTTCGCGACCAGCAGTTCGAACAGAACGCCGTACATGGGCACCGCAAGGGTGGAAACCGAGCGATACACCAAAAACAACATCACAAAGATCAGGATGATCGTCACGATCGTGATGTCGTTCAAGCTCGAATTGGCAATATCCAGTTCGTCTGTGGCCAGCGGAGCCGCGCCGCTGACATAGACCTTGAGCCCGGGCGGCGGCGGGTCCTTCGCGACGATATCCCGAACGGCCTTAACGGAGTCATTCCCTTGCATCGTGCCGATATCGCCCGCCGTACGCACCAGCACGTAGGTGGCCTTGCCGTCGAGGCTCTGCACCCCGGCCGCGGTGATCGGCTTCCCCCACAGATCCATGACGTACTGGACATGCTTGGGGTCTTGCTTGAACCGGCGCATCAAGTCGTCGTAGTACCGATGGTTCACGTCGCCGGGCGGGCCCAACGGTCGGTCGGCTTCCAGCACGATCTGGGTGAAGCTGGTCGAATTGGACTCGTGGAACTTCGCACCGATGGCCAGCAACGCCCGCTGCGACGGCGCGTAGTGCGGCACCATCGGCCCCGCCAGCTCCTCGGCGACGTTCTCTACCTGCGGCATGAAGCAGTTCGTCGAGATCGCCAAAAGCCCCCAAAAGACGATGATCGGTATCGCGAAGGCACGCACCATTCTCGGGAAGAAGGGTCGTTTGTCGACGAACGGTTCTTGCGCCCGATGCTCGCTCATGCGGACTTCACTAGGCAGAAGACGTGCGGATCCTGATGGGTGTCGGACTGTTGAGCGCCGACAACGCCGTTCACCAGTATCCGGCAGCCGACTTGACCACCGCCGTGAACTTGCGCCGAGATGCTGGCGGACACCACCGTGAGCGTGGTCGTCTCCGTGTGCGACCACGGCAACGTCGTGAGATCAACCCGATGCGGATGCCCGTCGACGTCCGCCCAGACGAGCATCCCGCCGTCTCCGATGGAGCCGGACAACTCATATGTGACCCGTTTGGGACTGAACTCCGGAACTGCTTGCGGGCCAAGGACGGTAGTGACAGGCGGGGGCGCGGAGAACTCGTGCACCTTCCACATGCCCACCGCGCCCAAAGAGAGCGCGATGACGGCAACCAATGGCATCCAGACTCGTTCCAAGACGGCCCTGCCGCGTGAACGCGGACTCATCGGATCACCCCCGTATATCAACTAGGTTGACATATGAACGTACAAACGATAACAGTGCTGGGCTAGAGCGCGAACACCAGGTGCGGACGTTATCACCTGCTGGTGCTGTCGGCAGCGCGGACGAGCCCGTGCTTGTTGCCAATAAATTTGCCAGCTCAAGAAGGACTCGCTACGACGGACATGTTCTGCAGACGCCTTTTCAGCCTTGCCCTGGCGCGAAGCCGAATGGCGAGGTTTGTGGAGGTCAGCATCGGGATCAGCCCGAGGAATGTCCGCTCGGAGGGTGTGGCTCCATGCAAGTACCAAAGACTGCCACACACAAAAAAACATGCCAGCGAGAACAAAGTAGCGGGAATGCACAACGCCATCAAGGAGGCACGATCGGCAACGATTTGCTTCGCATAATCCAGCTCCTCTTGCGACAGGGGTTCGCGTTCGGACACTTTATGCAGCACCGCTTTGACGCTGCCTATCTCTTCGCTTATCGGCATAGGTGTTCGGCCCTCCAGCCGCTTTACATATACAGCGGCAAAGGTGGCGAACACGAACACCAGCGCAAGGAAGACTATGGTCAGAACGCCCCATAAACCGATCCAATAGGTCCAAAAACCCCAATTGAAAAATCCAGTCATTTTGCTCCCCGCTGAACCATCGAAGACTCCTGAAGACGGTACCTCACACGTACCTCACACGGTCGGCGGGCTGAGATCGCCGCGAAGGCTGTGACCCGGGCGAGAGGCCGCTCGTGCCGCTAAGTTCGAAGAGATCGACTTCACCCTGCCTGGGGAGAACATGGGGCGATTTGACGACGGCCGACAGCGGGAAGCGGAACGCGAGGCGTACCTGCTGCTGTGGAACCTGTGGCGCTCTGCGCAAAGGACGGCGGCGAACGTCAACAACTGGGAGTCGGCTTGCGAAATGCTGCAGACCTACTACACGGTTGCTCAAGCCCGCCAGGACTCCGAAGTTTGCGCCATGAGGATTCGATACCTTGAGATCTCGCAACCGATTCCCCGGCTCGCGGACTTCATACACGCGCCACCGTATTACCGACTGCCCGATGCCCCGCGGCAGCTGGCGCTGGCTGCCCACGAGTATCGGTTTGCGCGCCAGCGGCACCCCGCACGTGAACGGCAGCGGCTGAAGGAACTCGAGACAACCAAGGCCCTCTACGAGGCGGTGAAGGCCGCCGAAGCCAGAGCCGAGGCCGCCGAGTTAGCCCGCCGACGCGAATGGCAGCGAAGCAGGTGGCCCAAAGACGTTGTGCTGGAAAGCGAAATCTACAACCTCGACAGCGTGGCGGCCCAGGTGGACGTGCAGAACGCGAAAATCGAATCCCAAGTAGGTGCGCTGGCAGATCTGCTCCGAGATGGACTGCAAAACCTGTCGGAGACGTCGGAGTCCGATCTAACCGCGAGCTATCGCGCCGGTGATCCGGCCGGGATTGCCGCCCATGTCGAATCGGCCCTGACGGCTATGCCGTTGCCGCGCTGCATCAATCCCAAGGCCACGGTTGCGTATTCACCGGACTCGCGTCAATTGGTGGTCGAGTTTGAACTGCCCACGGTTGATGTCGTCCCGAAGGCCAAGTCATACCGTTACGTCAAGAGCCGTGAGACGGTTGTCGAGAGAGCGCGGCCGGTGTCACAAGTAAAAGCGTTGTACGCCAGTACTATTGCGCAGCTCACGCTGTTATCCCTTGCTGCTATCTTTAAACTCGACGGCGAGCGCCACATCGATGTTGTGCTTTTCAATGGTGTTGTCGAGGCACGGGATCCGCACGGCGGTGAACCGATCCGACCATGCTTGATCGCCGTCCGGGTGACCCGAGACACCCTCGCCGAAATCAGCCTTGAAGACGTCGATCCGTTGGCCTGCCTTGAAAATCTGTCGGCCGCCGTGTCGCGGAACCCGACGCAGTTCGTCCCAGTGCGCCCTTTGACCGAGTACTAGAGACGAACGACGACCTTTCCTTTCGCGTGGCCCTCCTCGAGGTAGGCGAAGGCGTCCGCGATCTGCTCGAAAGGAAATACCCGATCCGTCACCGGTTTCAGCTGACCGCCATCGACCAACTCCGTCAGCACCTCGAGGTCGTCTCCGCTGGGATGCATGAGAAGAGACCGATAGCTGACCCCGCGCCGTCGGGACTTGCGGCGGATCTTGGTGTTGGCCGCCCACACCGCGGCGGTCAACAACCGGCCCATCCCCATATCGTCGCGGGCGGTCGCCGGGTCGATGCTCGCGACCGACACCGCTTTTGCTCCCGGTTTGACGATGTCGAAGATGTCCATCAGGTCGCGTCCACCGGCGGTGTCGAAAGCGGAGTCATAGTCGCTGAGCACATCTTTGAACTTCTGCTTCCGGTAGTCGATGACCGTTTCGGCCCCGAGCGACCTGACGAGATCCTCACCCCGGGGCGAGGCGGTGGTGGCCACCTTCGCGCCCATATGCACGGCCAGCTGGATGGCGAGCGTGCCGACCCCGCCGGCGCCGCCGGAAATGAACACAGCGTCACCCGGGGTGATCGCCAGCCCACGCAGCGCCTGCAACGCGGTCAGCCCGGCCAGCGGCAACCCGGCCGCATCATCGAAGTCCAGCAACCGCGGCATTTTGGCCACGAAGCTCTCGTCGACCACGACGTACTCGCCGTAGGCGCCCAGCTTCTGCTTGTCCACCCTGGCGTACACCCGGTCGCCGATCCCACATCGGGTGACTCCCGCACCGACCGCCTGCACCTCACCGGACAACTCGCTGCCTGCGACCAGGGGCAGGTCGAGATGAAATACCCGCCCGAAGCCTCGGCGAACCTTGTAGTCGATCGGGTTGAGCCCGGCGGCGCGCACGTTGATGAGCACCTCGCCGGCGCCTGCCGTTGGCGCCGGAACCTCGCGCAGCTGCATGGCGCGCGCACCCCCGTAACGAGTCAGCACATATCCCCGCATGGGCGCGTCCGCTCCTCTCATCAGCTAATATGAATGTATACAGCGATTACATTAGGCGACCTTGTAAGCAGTGTCTACATCGAGTGAGTGTGATTCATGCCATCGTCGAGCGCCCGGTACCACCACGGTGATCTGCGCGCCGCGTGCTTGCGCGCGGCACAGGAACTGCTTGAGGAGGACGGTGCCCCCGGCCTATCGGTGCGCGCCGTGGCGCGCCGTGCGGGCGTGTCCCCGGGCGCCCCGTATCGTCACTACGCCGACCGCGACGCGCTCGTTTCCGCGGTAGCGGCCGAAGGCTACCGCGAGCTCGCCGGCTATCTGGTTGCCGCGCACCCATCGCCCTCGACTCCGGACGACCTCGCCGCGGTCGCCGTCGCCTATGTCCGCTTCGCGCTCGAACGCCCGGCGCTTTTCCGAATGATGTTCGGCGAGCCGTGCGACGGTGACAGCAGCGAACGGGTCGCCGCGACCACCGCCATCGCCGAATACGTCGGCGCCCTCGTCCGGCGCGCCTTCCCCGGCTCCGACCCCGATGCCCTGTCCACAGCCGTATGGGCCGTGGTGCACGGCCTGGCCTTCCTGCACCTCGACGGCAAACTCGACACGTCCACTCCTGAGGCGGTTGCCGACCGGGTCGGCTCCGCCATCCACGCGCTGATCGCCACGTCGGAAGCGACCGCAAAAGGGGGAGAGGCGGCGGGAACTGCTGCGCCCCAAGGTGTCCCTGTCAGTACCGGGGATTAGTTGGGATTGGCTGGCGATCCGTTCGCTGGAATTTCGAACGTGCGGCGAGCGATACGAGACGAGCTGGCGGGTCATCTCGTCAAAACGTGGCCTCCAACCCTGCCGCCCAATCAATACGCCGTGATGGCCTACACAACGGCCGACCCAGCTTACGAGCTGCGCATCACAATCGACTACGAAGACGAAGCCGGCTTCCAATGGCGGCGCACCGATGCCGGCCAGCCCGTACGCACGGATCAAGATAGCGCGGCGCTGCCGGCGGGAGCGTGGTCGTAGGCATCCGAGATCCGACGCTCGACGGATCTATCGTGTTGAGATGAAGCAGCTCAATGTAGGCGCCGGCCGGTACGTCGCCGCTACCGCCGCGGTGTTGTTTGCGGTGCTTTACGTGGCGGGGCTTTCTCTTGTTGTCGGATTGCCCAGAGTCGATAAATCGGGCGATGCCGTCGTGTCCTTCCTGCGCGACCACGCCGGCGCAATCCGATTGCAGGGCTTGCTGATGGCATGGGGCGCATTGGCACTGGTCATCATCCTGGCTTACGCCCGCGACCGGCTTGAAGGGCCTTTCGCGCATGTCTTCACCATTGGCTCGGCGGCGGTCGTCACCGAGTTCAGCATTGTGACCTGGTTTTGGAGTGGCCTTGCATTGCATGCCGATCGTCTCGACCCGGGGATCGCGCGGGCATTGATGGACGTCTCAGCGATGTGGGGACCGATTCTGACGGTCGCAGACGTTATGGTTGCCGTCCCGATTGTCTTGGCGACCACGGCCGGCCTATTTCCTCGCTGGTTGGGGATTCTCGCCGCGGTCTTCGCGGTCGAACAACTCATTGAGACCGTCACGATCGTCGGCGGCGGCGGTCAGTTCATTTCACCCGGTGGCCCGATGAACTACGACCTTGGCGGCACGTTGTTCATCGTCTTCTTCCTAGCGCTCGGGCTTTGTTTGTCGTTTTGGCATGGCGGAGCCACGAGCGCAAATCGGGGACAGCCCGAGTGACCAAGGCCCGCGAGTCGGCCCCAATTCTTCGAAAATGTCTCAGTCCTGGCAATCGTTGCCGAGAATGGTCCACAAGGGGCTGTTCCAGGCCACGCCGGTGGCGCTGACAGCGGCGACATCGATCGCGACGCGATCTCGGCGACCCTTCGAGGGCGGTGAAAGGAGAACCGGTGCGGGTTGTTCCCGGGGAGCTGGCGACCGCGGCGCAGGATGTCGGCAACATCGGCGCCAGGCTCGAAGCGGCCAACGCCGCCGCGGCGCTGCCGACGAGCAGCATCCTGCCCGCCGCAGCCGATGAGGTCAGCGCGGCGATCACGTCGCTGTTCAACAACGAATCGACCACCTTTCAGGAAATGGCGGCCCAGGGCGAAGCGTTCCATCTGCGGTTCACGCAACTGCTGGACGCGGCCTTAACCGCCTACACCGGGACCGAGCAGGCTGCACTGCAGGCGCTGCGCGACGCGATCACCGAGTTGGAATCACCGTTCGACTCGTTGTTCGCGCAGAACGAAATGGCAACTGACCCCACGAGCATCCCGCCGCTGATTGTGCCGACGAACTCGTCGGTGGCGATCATCGTCGGCGGCACCACGTTCCCGCTGCCGAGCACCCAGTACGACAGTTCGATCATGACCAACCTCCTCAACAACCCCACGCTGTCACCACTCACCGGGGCGCTCGGGCAGTCGATTGACACGCCGGAGCAGTTCTGGCCGGTCACTCCGCAGCTCGGAAATCTGACGCTTGGCCAGTCGACGGCCCAAGGCGTGCAGCTGCTCAACAACGCCATTCACACGGAACTGTCGGCGGGCAACAAGGTGGTCGTCTACTCCACCTCACAAAGTGCGCTGATCTCCACCGACGAGATCCGCAACTACATGGCCATGCCCAATCCGCCCGATCCCAGCAAGCTGTCGTTCTTCCTGACCGGTGACCCCGGCAACCCCAACGGCGGGTTACTCGAACGGTTCAAGGGCCTGTACATCCCGTTCTGGGATGTCTACCTCAACGGCGCGACGCCCCCCAACTCGCCCTACCCCACCGTGATCCTCACCAACGAGTACGACATGGTGGGCGACTTCCCGCAGTATGTGCTCAACCCGATCAGCGATGCGAATGCGGTCGTGGGGTTCCTGTCCTTTCACGGCCCGCACGATTACGTCGACCTGACGCCGACGCAGGTCGGCACCGCGGTCCAACTGCCGACGTCACCCGGCTACACCGGCAACACCACCTACTACTTCCGGCTGACGCAGGACCTGCCGCTCGTCACACCGCTGCGCTCCCTACCGCAGCCGTACGGCAACGCGCTCGCCGACCTGCTGACGCCGGACCTACGGGTGCTCGTCGACATGGGCTACGGGTCCGGGGAGTACGCCAACATCCCCACCCCCGCCAGCCTGTTCGAACTGCCGGACCCGTTCACCATCGTGCCGGATCTGGCTGTCGGCGCGGTTCAGGGGCCGCAGGCGGCGCTGGTCGACCTCGGGGTGCTGCCACAGTCGATGATGCCGACCGGCTACCCGTTCAATCCCGAGCTCAACCCCGACCTGAACTTCCCGCTGCCTCAGTCGTCGGTCACCGAACTCTCGCTGCTGACCATGTCCGAGGGCGAGTTGATGCGCGTGCTGGGACAGATCCCCAGTTGGGATAGCTGAGGTACCTTCGGTTACGCGATGTAGCCGCGGGGCAACACCGAGAAGTCAACGCACGCCGCGGCCAACACGTCACCCAACTGCGGAGCGACCGGCGCGCTGAGTTGGAGCATGGCGCCGGCCGATGGCGCTTTCAGGCTGGCGACGTTGTGGCCGGTCAGCAACTGAACGGCTTCGGATTCGATGTCGCTCCAACCGGTGTGGACCGTCATCAGGGTGAGGACACCGAGTTCGTTCCCGGCGGGGGACAGCAGCCGATGGTGCCAGGCGTTGTCGGCCTTGGATCCGGTGTGCGGCTGTACCACCGCCATGACGGTGCCGCCGCCGTCTTCGAACCGCGCCGCGCCGTCGGCCGGCACGATCCTTCCCACCGGCGCGTTCTGCTGGGTGATCGTTGTGGTTCCGGCCACCGCGACCCCGAATTCCTCACCCGCGGCGCTGGACAGCGTGTAGTTGCTTTTCCCACCGTTTTTGAATCCGAACAGCACGGCGGCACCACCCTTTTGTTGGGCACGGGCCAGTTCCGTGCCGTCGGGGGCGTTCAGCTCTACCCGCAACGCATTGGACGTCGACCTCGCCACGCGCGCGACGACGACAGTTGCGTTTCCAAGAACCGGCATGCCGAGATCGTAGCGTGGGGTGCTAACCGGTCTTCGTTGTCACATCTTTACTGTCAGCGGCCAGACGTTCCAGATCTCGTCGCAGTACTCGGTGATGGCGCGATCCGACGAGAACTTGCCGCTGCGAGCGGTATTCAGGATGGACATCTTCGTCCACGACTCCGTGTCCTGCCACGCGGCGCTCACCCGGTCCTGGCAATTCACGTAGGACGTGAAGTCGGCCAGCACGAGGAATGGGTCGTCGTAGCGGAGGTTGTCCACCAGCGGCCGGAACACCTCGGTGTCGCCGTGTGAGAACGTCCCGCCCGCAATCAGATCCAGCACCGCGCGCAGCTCGTCGTTGCCGTCGATGTAGTCGGCCGGGCGGTATCCCTTCGCCTTGACCGCCTCGACCTCCTGCTCGGTGAGGCCGAACAGGAAGAAGTTCTCCGGCCCGGCCTCTTCGCGCATCTCAACGTTCGCTCCGTCGAGCGTGCCGATGGTCAGGGCACCGTTGATCATGAACTTCATGTTCCCGGTGCCGGACGCCTCCTTGCCCGCGGTGGAGATCTGCTCGGACAAATCGGCTGCCGGGTAGATCATGTGCGCGTTCTGCACGTTGAAGTTCGGTACGAAGGCCACCTTGAGGAACCGGTTTACGGCCGGGTCGTTGTTGATCGTTTCCCCGACGGCGTTGATCAGCTTGATGATCCGCTTGGCCATGAAGTAACCGGGAGCGGCCTTACCGCCGAAGATGAAGGCCCGCTGCGGAATCGACAGGCTGGGATCCTGCTTGAGGCGGTGGTACAGGGCGACGATGTGCAGGACGTTGAGATGCTGACGCTTGTACTCGTGGATTCGCTTGACCTGGACGTCGAACATCCAGTCCGGATTGAGTTCGACGTCCGCCACCGAGCGGATGTACCGAGCGAGGCGCGCCTTGTTGTTGCGTTTGATGTCGCGCCATTCTCGGCGGAAGGCGGCATCCTCGACGAACGGCTCCAGCCCGCGCAGGCGGTCCAGGTCCGTCAGCCAGCCCTCACCGATAGTGCGGTCCAGCAGCTCCCGCAGCCCGGGGTTGGCCAGCGCCAGGAAGCGGCGTGGCGTCACCCCGTTTGTCTTGTTGCTGAACCGCTCCGGCCACAGCTCGTAAAAGTCTTTGAGCACACTGGCTTTCAACAGCTCGGAGTGCAGCGCGGCGACTCCGTTGATGGCGTGGCTGCCCACGGTCGCGAGGTGCGCCATCCGCACGTTTTTGCCGCCGTCCTCGCCGATCAGCGACATCCGGCGGACCCGATTCTCGTCGCCCGGGAACCGGGTGCGCACCTCTTCGAGGAACCGGCGGTTGATCTCGTAGATGATCTCGAGATGGCGGGGCAGTGATTCGGCGAATATCTCCAGCGGCCACTTCTCCAGCGCCTCGGGCAGCAGGGTGTGGTTGGTGTAGCCGAACGTCGCGACGGTGATTTCCCACGCGTCGTCCCAGTCCAGGTCGCGCTCGTCGACCAGCAACCGCATGAGCTCGGCCACCCCGATCGACGGATGGGTGTCGTTGAGCTGCAAGGCGAACCGCTGGGGGAGTTCCTTGACGGACACGTCGGCAAGATCGTCCATGATGTGCAGCACGTGCTGCAGCGAGCAGGACACGAAGAAGTACTGCTGCAGCAGGCGCAGCCGCTTGCCCGCCTCCGGCTCGTCGTTGGGGTACAACACCTTGGTGACCGTTTCCGACGTGACCTCGTCCTCGACCGCCTTGTAGTAGTCACCGGTGTTGAAGGCTTCCAGCGCGAACGACTTGACGGCCCGCGCGCTCCACAACGTCAGCACGTTGCACGTGTTGACGCCGTACCCCTGAATGGGGGTGTCATAGGCGGTGCCCTTCAGCAGCCGCCCCGGCACCCACCGGACGCGGTCGTGGCCGGCTTCGTCCGTGTAGTGCTCGGCGTAGCCGCCCCACTTGACCAGGTAGTTGACGTCGGGTTTGGCGATCTCCCAAGGGTTTCCGTTGTCCAGCCAGTTGTCGGTCTTCTCGACCTGCCAGCCGTCGTGGATCTCCTGGTCGAAGATGCCGAATTCGTAGCGGATGCCGTAGCCGATCGCGGGCCGCTCGAGGGTGGCCAGCGAGTCGAGGTAGCACGCGGCCAGCCTGCCGAGGCCGCCGTTGCCCAGCCCCGGTTCCTCCTCGCATGCCAGGACCGTGTCGAGGTTCTGGCCCATCGCCGTCAGCGCTTCCCGGGCCGCCCGCTCCATCTGGAGGTTGAGCAGGTTGTTGCCCAGCTGCGGACCCATCAGAAACTCGGCCGACAGGTAGCAGGTCACCTTGCGGCCGAGATCGAGTGAGGTCTGCGTCGAGGCCACCCGGCGGTCCTGCATGCGGTCACGCACCGCAAGCGCGAGCGCCCGGTAGTAGTGCTCGGGCCGTCGGGCCGCGGCCGGACGGCCGATCGAGTAGCGCAGGTGATCGTTGATCGCCCGCTGCAGCGCGGCCGCGCTCATCCCGGTGCGGGAGTGCTCGGTCAGGTCGGCCCGGGTGGGGCTGCTGGGGGACATTTCGTCGGAGGGCGTCCGCTCGAGATCGGTCATCGTGAGTCCTACTCCCTAGAGATGTCGCAGCACCGCACCGACCTGTCCGGCTGCGTGCAGGCCGTCAGTCTGGCAGTGATGTTTGCACACCAGGCGCGCAATTGACATCGACTGTGTGAACGAAAGCCCACGCACTCGTGACGAAACGGCATTGCCGGCGTCATGGTTGGCTACACCTCATGGGCGGTCAACCGATCGAGCCACGCGAGCTGCCGTTGGCGTCGGCGGGCGCGCGCTGGCTGATCGCCGCGGCCGTCCTTGGTTCGGGCATCGCGCTGCTGGACGGCACCGTGGTCAACGTCGCGCTGCCGACCATCGGCCGCGAGCTGGGCGGCGGCCTGACCGACCAGCAGTGGGTCCTCGACGGCTACCTCTTGACGCTGAGCGCGTTGCTGCTCTCCGGGGGCGCCGCCGGCGACCGTTATGGCCGCCGCCGGGTCTTTGTCGCCGGGCTGGTCGTCTTCACCGTGGCTTCCCTCGGCTGCGGCCTTGCACCGACCATCGGCTGGCTGATTGTCGCCCGGCTGGTGCAGGGCGTCGGGGCGGCGGCGTTGGTTCCGGGCAGCCTTGCCCTGATTGACGCCGGCATCACCGACGATGACCGGGGCCGTGCGGTGGGGATCTGGGCCGGCATGTCCGGCGTGACGACGGCGCTGGGCCCGTTCATCGGCGGCTGGCTTGTCGACGCGGCGTCGTGGCGCTGGGTGTTCTTCTTGAACCTCCCACTCGCCGTCGCGGTGGTGTGGATCGCCGTGCGGCACATCCCGGAATCCCGCGATCCGACCGCGGGGGGCCGCCCGGACATCCTCGGGACCGCCGCCGTCATCGTCGGCCTGGCCGGAGTGATCTACGCCCTCATCGAGATCCCTTCGCGCGGTTGGACGTTCGTCAATGTCGGCGCCACCGTCGTCGGCGCGGCGGCGTTGGTCGCTTTCCCGGTGATCGAACAGCGCGTGCAGTCGCCAGTGCTGCCCCCGAAGCTCTTTCGCTCTCGGCAATTCACGGGCGCCAACCTGACAACCCTGGCCGTGTACACCGCGGTCGGCGGTGCGCTGTTCCTGTTGGCCCTGCAGCTGCAACAAAGCCTGCACTACTCCGCGCTCGCGGCCGGGCTGTCGATGCTGCCCATGACGATCATCATGCTGATCGGCTCCCCGTGGGCCGGTGCGCTCGGGCAGCGGGCCGGGCCGCGGCTGCCCATGACCATCGGCCCGCTGATTGCCGCGGCGGGCCTGGCGTTGATGGCGCGCGTCGTGCCAGGGGCGACCTATCTGAACGCGGTGCTGCCCGCCGTGGTCATCTTCGGCATCGGTCTGGCGATCACCGTGGCGCCGCTGACCGCGGCGGTCCTGTCCGCCATCCCCGACACCTATGCCGGTACCGCTTCCGGTGTGAACAACGCCATTTCGCGCGTCGCCGGGCTACTCGCCGTTGCGGTGTTGCCGGTTGCGGCCGGCATCCGCGCCGACCCGGAGCAGCCGCTCGGCCCCGGCTTCTCACTCGCGATGCTCATCTGCGCCGTCCTGTGCGTGATCGGTGGGATCGCGGCCGCGCTGACAATCCGCACCGGCGCGGACTTCGCGTACCAGGTGCTGCCGGGAATCAACCACGCCTGCCAAGACCCGAGCACCAGGCTGCCCGGAGGTGCCCGGGACGCGGCCTAGCGCACGTCGCTGGCTCCGGTGCTTAGCCTGTGACCGTCATCTGGTCGTCGCTGCTGTCCCACGATCGGGTGAAGATGTCGATCGGTACCCGCTCGTCTCGGCCGTCTTCGTTGCCGCTGTCGTTGAGGTGCACGATCCCGGTCGCGGTGTCGACACCGGTCACTACCACGGCGTGGTTGGACTCGGGTTGGCCGTCCGGGGTCTTGTCCTCGACCGGCTCGCCCCAGATGACTTCCGCGTTGACCCCGACGATCACCTTGCGGCCCTTGGACAGATCCTGTTCGAGCGCCTGCATGCCCGTGGGGACACCGGTCTTCGCTGCGCTGTCCTTGTCGGTGCTCACTGCGTGGATGCCGTAGTGCGCTAGGAGCGCCGGCTCATCGTCGAAAGAGGTGCCGTCGCCCGCCTTGCGCTTCTTCGGTTTCGTGTAGATCGGTCCGGAGTGGACGGTACTCGGGGTCGATTGGGCGAATTTGATAATGGCTTGCTCGGAGGGTCGGGTACCGGTCAGCTCACCGACCACGTCGGAGACGGACGCTTCCACGCAGTCGTCGTCGTATTGCTGGTACCGCCAGAACGGGGCGGCCGTTGCGGGGTCGCCGTAGAGCGTGCCCTCGCCGCGCGACGGGTTGGGTATGCCGGGAGCGGCGTGCGCCGTGCCCGCCGCCAGCCCCGCCGCCGCGGCGGCGGCCAGCACCGCAACGCCCACGCTCCGGGCGGCGGCCGCAATGCTGGTGCCGATCATGGCGTGTAGGTCCTTTTCCAAAGCCAACGGTGACGAATTGACTATCTGAGAAAAGGCTCTCTCCGTTACCTCTATGGATTCTTGGAAGATTCTCTTGGCGGCAACTGCTCGACTGGGCGGCCACCGTAACCTGTGCGTTGTGACGAAGAGCCTCGATCGCCGCCTCGCCCACTATGTGCCAACGGTGCTGAGCCTGTTTCGCGTCGTTTACGGTCTGATGTTCGCCGCGTGCGGGTCGCTGGCCCTCTTCAGTTGGCCCGTCCATCCCGTACGCTCCGTCGTGTTCGGAGCCTGGCCCGGCTGGTATGCCGGCTTGATCGAATTCGTCGCGGGATTGCTGATCGCAGCCGGGTTGTTCACCCGCGCCGCCGCGTTCATTGCCTCGGGGGAAATGGCGGTCGCCTATTTCTGGATCCACCAACCGCGAGCGCTCTGGCCGGTCGCCGAGCCACCGGCGGGCAACGGTGGACTTTTGGCGATACTCTTCTGCTTCGGTTTCTTTCTGCTGGTCTTCACGGGCGGGGGGAGCTACTCGATCGACGCTCTGCGCGGCAACGCCTTAGGCAAATCGGGCGCGTGACGGATCAGTCGCCCCACCGGCCCTGCGACGCAATGAGTTCCAAGAGTGTGGTGCCGTCGGTGCGCCTTTCGCGCAGGACATCGCCGGGCATCGAATACGGCGGTGCGGCCTCGGGGCTGCGCTGGGCATGGGCGGCTATTGCGTCGACCAGCGTCCGCGCCATGGCCAGCCGTGGATAGCGACCGTGGATCGCGGTGGCGGTCTGCTCGTCGATGAACTCGGCGTTGCGGCCGAAGTCGATGCCCACGCCGCTGCGCACCAGGTGGCAGAGCGCGCCGCGCCGGTCGGCGATGCCCGCGGCGGTGTGCAGGGCAATGGCCTCCCAGACGCCGTCCACCACCGCGCGCCGGCAACCGTGCTCGGTCAGCAACTCAGCGGCGAGGTCGGCGCCCTCGATCTCGAACCGCTCCTTGCCTGCGGCCGCGGTACCGACGCCCAGGTCGTGCAGTACGCAGCCCAGGAACAAAGCCTCGCTGTCGTATTCGGTGCCCGCGCGAAGCCCTTCATGCGCCGCGAGCAGCTCACCGAACAGGTAGCTGCGCACGCTGTGGTTGAACACCGACGGCGACTCGGTGGACCGGGCCAGTTGGAGGGCGGCTTGTGCGACGGTGGTGTCGGCAAGACTTGGAACGGCGGACATGACCACCACGTTAGGGCCAGCGCCGCGTCGTGGGGAGTGGCCAGAACGACACGTTCCCCACAATTTAGGCCATGTCAGCCTGGGCTTCCGCTGGCGCGATAATGGCATTCGCTAGTTTGGAGAAGGCGCTTCTGCGCTGCGGGTGTCCGGAGGAGGCCGACGATGAACGCTGACCCACGGTGTGACGGGATGGTGGCTCTGGTCACCGGGAGCAGCCGAGGGCTGGGCAAGGCGATCGCCGCACGGCTTGCCGCGCGGGGCGCCACCGTGGCGCTGACCGCCCGCACGATGGACCCCGATCCCAAGTACCAGGGATCGCTGAGCCAGACCCGCGACGAGATCGTGGCGGCCGGCGGTCGGGCCATCGCTGTTCAGGCGGATCTGTCCCAATCCGAGGAACGCGCAAGGCTTTTCGCCGAGGTGGTGAGCTCCGTCGGCGCGCCCGACATCCTGGTCAACAACGCCGCGGTCACCTTCCTGCGGCCCCTCGACGAGTTTCCCGAACGGCGGGTCCGGTTGATGATGGAGATGCACGTCCTCGGGCCATTGCAGTTGAGCCAGTTGGCGATTCCCGCAATGCGCGACCGTGGCAGGGGCTGGATTCTGAACCTGACGTCGGTGGGCGGCGACCTGCCACCCGGCCCGCCATTCTCCGAATTCGACCGCACCGCCGGCTTCGGCATTTATGGAACGGTCAAGGCCGCGCTCAACCGGCTGACCAAAAGCCTTGCCGCCGAACTCTACGACGACGGCATTGCCGTCAACGCCGCGGCTCCGTCCAACCCGGTGGCCACCCCAGGGGCCGGTGCCCTGGACCTGGCCAAGACCGACACCGAGGACATCGAACTGATCACCGAGACCGCTTTCCGGTTGTGCACGGGTGATCCGAAGACCATGACCGGGCGCATCGCGCACACCCAACCCTTCCTGGCCGAAGTCGGCTGGCCGAAAGCGGCCGGCTGAATGGTCGAGCTCGACCTGGACGAGCTGCGTCGGCGGCTCGCCGGCGCCGCCGTCACCGATGTCACCGCGCTGGCCGGGGGCGCATCCAGCCTGACCTTTCGGGGCGAGCGTGATGGCCGGGCGGTGGTCGTCAAGGTCGCTCCTCCCGGCGTCGAGCCGGTCGCGCACCGCGACGTGCTGCGTCAGGCCCGCATCATGAAAGCGCTTGCCGCAACGCGAGTTCCGGTTCCCGAGGTGATGTGGGAGGATCCGGGCAACCCGCCGGATACCCCGCCGCTGTTCGCGATGTCTCATGTCGAAGGTGAGTGCGTGGAGCCGCTATTCGACGCTTGCCCGTCGGCTGCTGATGTGGTGGAGCGTTACCGCAACGCGTGCCGGGCGATGGCTGCCCTGCACGGTTTGTCGCCGCCCACGCTTGGCCTGGGTGGTGAACCGGTCATCGACCCGGTAGCGGAGGTTCAACGCTGGTGCGACACGCTGCGCACCGTCGACGCGGCGCTGGTGCCCGGCTGGCGGAACGTGCGCCAGGCGTTGCTACAGCGTGCGCCAAAGCCTATGGCGCCCAGCGTGGTTCACGGTGACTTCCGGCTGGGCAACCTGCTGGCCGTCGGGCCCCGCATCAACGCGGTGATCGATTGGGAGATCTGGTCGATCGGTGATCCGCGCATCGACGTGGGCTGGTTCCTGATCAACTGCGATCCGGAAACCTATCAACGTGTTCCGGCTTCGGCCGGTGTCGCACCTGGCACCGCCGAGCTCGCCCGGATCTATCAGCAGGAACTGGGCCGAGAGGTCGGTGACCTGCCCTGGTTCACCGCCCTGGCATGTTTCAAGTCGGCGGCGACGTGGTCGCTGATCATCAAGCACAACCGCCGGAGGCGCTCGCCGCGAACCGAATTGGAAGCCATGGCGGCCACCCTGCCGAGGTTGCTGGGGCGCGCCCTGTCGATGCTGAATTAGGATGGACCGGCGGCGGCGTTACCGGCACCGGACAAATTGATTTTCGCAATACATTCCGACAGCATCGGAATTGCTCCCCGGGCCGCCTTCATCGCGCGGATCGACAAACAGATCCGGTGTCTCAGTCAGTAATTGATTGATTATCCCGGGTGCCGGCCCCGGATCAGTTGCCGGGTCCGCACGCGCGATGCCAGCGCCGCCGGCGACTGCAATGCCGCTCAGCACACCGGCGAGCAGGCCAAGAGCGCACGCGCGAAGCTTCATCGCCGCCCTCTCTGTCGTCTGCCCTGAATCACCGAACTATCGTCAAGCATAGCCGCCAGCGATAACTCTAGCGATCTCATGAGAGTGCGGCACCGATATCGCGTATTGATTACGAACGGACAACGACTTTGCTGGGCCGACCGGCAAGTTTCACGCATCGAATGTCACAGCGCCTACCGTTTCGCGCGTGAGGCCGAAAACCGTGGTCGTTCGCCGCGCTGCGGTTCTCGCGGTCTGCCTCGTCATGGCATTGACCACCGCGCCACCGACCAGTGCCGATCCCGACACTGAGGCCGAGCCTGTCGCGGCCGCGGACCCGCCGGCCGACGGGCAGGTGCCCTCCAACCCGCCCGCGACCGTCACCACTCCCGATGGCTGGACGCTTGGCCTTGGCGCAAAGGACGAGATGCAGGTTCCCGTGGCGCCGCTGACCACGGCGCTCTCGTCCCGCGAATACCTCTCGAGCGGGATATTCGTCGCCTCGCTGATCGGACCCGAACGGCCTCGCGGCGACCTCGAAGTGGGTTACGAGATCGGCTGTGGAATCGATATGAGCACGTCCAACGGCGTCACGATGGCGGGCAGCGCCGGCGTCACCCCGGCGCTCGGCACGTCGGCACTGTTGCCCGGCGCGGCAGCGGGTCTTCTGCCGTTGATTTCCACGCCCGTCAACGGCGTGCTGAGCGTGGGTCTCAAGCCCGGCCTCATCATCGTGGTGCCGGTGGTCAAGAAAGAGTTCAAAGGTCCGAACCCCTGGGTCATGATCAGTAATTTCCACGTCAAGATCGACGGCTGCGTGGGCCAGTCGTTCATCCGCTCCTATGCCACCCTTACCCGGGTGACCGACGAATCGGACGTGGTGCTCTCCTACGTCGGCACCACCAAAGCCGTCTAGCCGCGCGGGATGCCCGCCAGCTTGTCGGCGAACTTGGCCTCCGCGGCCGCGCGCAACCGCAGCAGGTGTTCGGAGGGAAAGAGGTCGGGGGCGGGCGGGCGGTCCTTCAGCAGCAGGCGCGCCAGCGTCACCTTGTGCACCTCGGTGGGCCCGTCGGCGAGGCCGAGCACGAACGACTCCACCAGGTACTGCACGAATGGCATCTCATGGGTGGTGCCCAGCGATCCATGCAGCTGAAGCGCGCGCGACGACACGTCGTGCAGCACCTTCTGCATCATCGCCTTCACCGCCGAGATGTCGGCCCGCACCGCCTTGTAATCGTTGAATCGGTCGATCTTCCAAGCGGTTTGAAGGGTCAGCAGCCGAAAGGCCTCGATCTCCATCCATGAGTCGGCGACCATCTCCTGGACGAGCTGCTTGTTGGCCAGCACCTCGCCCTGGGTGTAGCGCGAGACCGCCCGCTCACAGATCATGTCGAAGATCCGGCGGACCAACCCCACCGTGCGCATCGCGTGATGAATGCGCCCGCCGCCGAGACGGGTCTGGGCGACGACGAAGGCCCCGCCGCGCGGGCCCAGCATGTGATCGGCTGGTACCCGGACGTTTTCGTAGCGGACGTAGCCTTCACGCCCACCGCCCGGCGGCTGATATCCCAGTCCGACGTCGCGCATCACATTGATGCCAGGGGTGTCGCCGGGCACGACGAACATCGAATACCGCTGGTACGGCGGCGCGTCGGGGTCGGTCATCGCCATCACGATGATGAACGAGGCCATCGAGGCGAAAGAGGAAAACCACTTCTCTCCGTTGATGATCCAGTGATCGCCATCGGCCACGGCGGTCGTGCGGAACACCTTCGGGTCGGCGCCGCCCTGCGGCTCGGTCATCGAGAAGCAGGAGACGATGCGGTTGTCCAGCAGCGGCTCGAGGTAGCGCGCCTTGAGCTCGGGGGTGCCGTAGTGCGCAAGGATCTCACTGTTGCCCGAATCGGGGGCCTGGGAACCGAAGACGATCGGCGCGCATTCCGACCGGCCCAGAATCTCGTTGAGCAGCGCCAGTTTCACCTGCCCGTGGCCCGGGCCACCCAGATGCGGTCCCAGATGGGTAGCCCACAGGCCCCGCTGCTTCACGATCTCCTGCAGCGGCGGGATCAGCGCCTGGCGCACCGGATCATTGAGATCGTGAGACTCCTTGACGATCAGGTCGATTGGCTCGCACTCGGTGCGCACAAATTCCTCGACCCATTCCAGTTGTTCGGCCCACTGCGGGTCGGTGGAGAAGTCCCACGACATCCGTCGTCCCCTCTCGGTTCGGTTACCGGGACCACTTCTTGCGGCGCGCGGCCGCTTCTTCGGTCGCGTGCGAGATCACCTGGTTGCGGTTCTCCAGTTCCAGTGCCGACGAGAGGCTCGCCGCGTCGGTGTTGACCTGCAGCGCACGCTTGGTCAGCTGCACGCCCAGCGGAGCGAGGCCGGCGATCAGCGACGCCAATTCGACGGCGCGGTCGGCTAACCGATCGGGTTCGACGAGCTCGCTGACCAGACCGCGCCGATCGGCTTCGGTGGCCGATACCGTGCGCCCGGTGAGCATCCAGTCGGCCGCGACGCTGGTTCCGACGATGCGGGGGAGGTGGTAGCTCATGCCCATCTCGGCGCCGGACAGCCCGAGCAGGATGGCGGCGTTGCCGAACGATGCTTCCGCGGAACAGATCCGGATGTCGGCCGCAAGACACAACGCGAGCCCCGCGCCGACGCACGGGCCGTTGACCGCGGCGATGACGGGTTGCGGCAACTGACGCACGGCCTCGGCGAGCGCGGCCATTTTCTCCTGGAAGCGCATTCGGTCCAGCGCGGGGGCGGTGGGCTCCGGCACGTTGGGTCCGAAGTCGCGCATGTCGATCCCGGCGCAAAAGCCGCGTCCCGCGCCGGTAAGAACGACGGCGTGCACGGATTGGTCGGTGGCCAAATCGTCTAGGACGTAGGCCAATTCGGTTTGCATGACCTCGTTGATCGCGTTGAGGCGCTCGGGGCGGTTCAGACGCACAACGACGACGCCGTCGCGCGGCCGGTCGAGCTCCAGCGTGCCCGGCGTGGTCGACATTGCGGCTCCTTCGATCTCACCGATCGTATGCGTCCCTCAGCCAAAGTCAGTGCCGCTGGTGAGCTGTTCCCACTTTCCGATCTCGTTCGCGCGTTTTTCTGCGATGTAGCGATAAAGGCCCAGAGCGTCGGGGCCCAGCAGCAGGAATGCCGGAGGCTCGGTCGATTCGACCGCCGCGATGATCGCGGCGCCGGCTTTGGCGGGGTCGCCGGCCTGGCTGCCGTCCATGGTGTCGTTTTCCTTGCGGCGCTGCCCGGCTGTGCCGGCGTAGTCGTCGATCACCGTGGTCGACTGTGTGAGCGAGCGTCCGGCGAAGTCGGTGCGGAATGCGCCCGGCTCGACCACCGTCACCGAGATGCCCAGCGGCTCGAGCTCCCCCCGAAGGGCTCCGCTCATTCCCTCGATAGCGGCCTTGGCCGCGGAGTAGTACCCGGATCCCACCGGGGTCACCGTCGCGCCGATCGAGGAGATGTTCACGATCGCGCCGCTGCGGCGTGCCCGCATCCCCGGCAGCACGGCCTTGATCATCGCGACTGTGCCGAAGAAGTGCGTGTCGAACAAGGTCCGGACGTCGGCGTCGTCGCCCTCTTCGATGGCGGCGCGATAGCCGTAGCCGGCGTTGTTGACCAGGACGTCGACGCCGCCGAACCGCTCCTCGGCTTGCCGCACGGCCAAGGTGACCTGCGCGGGCTCGGTCACATCGAGTGCGACGGCAAGCACCCGCCCCGGGGTCGCTTCGGCCAGGTCGGCGACCTTTGCGACGTCGCGGGCGGTGACGACGGCGTTGTGGCCGGCCGCGATGACGGCGTCCGCGAGCGCGCGCCCGAGCCCGGTCGAGCAACCGGTGATGAGCCAGGTGGTCATCCCTCAAATATGGCGTCCAACGCCGAGTTGTTGGGCGATTTTGCCGTATTCCAGCCCACCATCGACATCAGCACGGCAGAGGTGACAGCGATGACCACGCGCTCACAGTCTTTCCATTTCGCGTGCCATGAGGGCGTTCTCGAGGTATTCGTACCGCTTCGGGTAGGACCGTGGCCGGGGACGTGAGGCATCCGCTGAGGTCGCGAACGCTCGCCGCATGCTCGCGACGAGCCGGGCGCCGACGCTCTCGTGGCGCACCCCCGCGGCGGCGGCAGTGCTGAAGGCCACCTGCTGTGGGGTGATCAGAACCTCGGTGGATGACACCTCAACCGAAGGTGCAGCCGAGGGGGGTTGGGGCATGGACTCGTCCACGGGGTCGGTTGTGCTCGGGAGTCCCGTTGCTGAAAGCAACATCTCGCTCACCTTCTTTGCGGTATCGCCCCGTTGACCGGGCGAATCGGCTATTGGTGCAACCACCGTAAGGTCGAGGATCATCCCTTGGGATGCGTAGTTGGCTACCTGCTTTTGCGCGTCGCCACTGGGGCGGGCCAGCGCATCGGCCCGGCCTAAGCGTGCGGAGGGGTGCTCAATGCTCCCGAGCGGCAACCGACCGGGGAGTCGACGCCGGCACCGCGGCCCATTGTCTTTGCAACTCTCGCTCGGCGGCGGAGGGAACCAGACCGGACGGTGCGAACCGTCTTGACGGTACCGCGTCTTCCTCGGTCAATGGCCGGCCGCCGCCGCGAATTGCCTTGATCGCGACGACAACTCCGGCGACGAACACAATGACGACAACCAGCGCGAAGAGAATCGACAGGGTGCCCTGGAGGAAGGTGTTCCTGATGACCTCGTCGACCTGATGGGCGTTCTTGGCCGAACCGAACGCCGTCTTGCCCGCGGTTCTCGCCGCCAAATACTGGGCGTGCTGAGTCCAGTAGCCGACCGCGGGATCGCCGGAGAAGATCTTCTGCCACGACGCGGTCAACGTGACGGCCAGATCCCACAGCAGCGGCACTCCGGGGATCCACGCCCACTTCAGCAGGCCCTTCTTGATGACCACCACGGTGACCACGGTCAGCGCGATGGCCGCGAGGAGCTGGTTCGCAATACCGAACAGGGGGAACAGCGTGTTGATACCACCCAACGGATCGGTCACGCCCATCAGCAGGGTGCTGCCCCACGCGCCGACCACGACCAGGCTGCAGATCCATACACCCGGGCGCCAGCTTGGGTTTCGCAGTTTGGCCAGCGGGCCGCCGAAGTTACCCAGCGCGTCGGAGAGCATGAAACGGTTAACCCGGGTCCCGGCGTCGACGGTGGTCAGGATGAACAGCGCCTCGAACATGATCGCGAAGTGATACCAGAACGCCTTGAGCCCGGTGCCGCCGAACACCCGCTGCAAAACCTCGGACATTCCGAGCGCCAGTGTCGGCGCCCCGCCGGTACGCGACACGATCGACTTCTCGCCGACGCTACTGGCGGCCTGGTTGATCTGGTCGGCGGTGGCCGGCGCGCCGGACAGGCCGAGCTTGTTGACATATTGCGCGGCGGTGGCGGCGGTGCCGCCGGTCTGCGCGGGGGGCGCGTTGAGGGTGAAGTACAGATGCTGGTTGATGATCGACGCGGTGATAAGCGCCATGACGGCGACGAACGACTCGGTGATCATGCCGCCGTAGCCGATCAGCCGCATCTGGCTTTCCTTCTCCAGCAGCTTCGGCGTCGTCCCGGAGGAGATCAGCGAGTGAAATCCGGACAGCGCGCCGCACGCGATGGTGATGAACAGGAACGGGAACAGCGAGCCGGCGAACACCGGACCGTTGCCCCGGGCGGCGAACTGCGAGATCGCGGGTGCCTGCATTTCCGGCGCGCGCGATGCAGATACCGATCGCGATCAGCGCGATGGCGCCGACCTTCATGAACGTCGACAGGTAGTCGCGCGGCGCAAGCAGCAACCAAACCGGCAGCACCGACGCGGCCAGTCCATAGATGATCAGGCACCAGCACAGCGTGACCTGGGACAAGGTGAACCATGATGCGCCCCAGGATGTTTCGCCGACCCAGCTGCCGGACGCCACCGCGAGCAGTAGCAGCGCGAAGCCGATCAGGGATACTTCCGACACCCGCCCGGGACGCAGGAACCGCAGGTAGCAGCCCATGAACAGGGCGATGGGGATGGTCATCGCGATGGAGAACACGCCCCACGGGCTTTGGGCGAGTGCCTTCACCACGATCAGTGCGAGAACCGCGATCAGGATCACCATGATGACGAGGACCCCGACGAGGGCGGCGGCCCCGCCCACCGCACCCAGTTCGTCGCGGGCCATCTGGCCGAGGGAACGGCCCCGGCGCCGGGTGGAGATCCACAACACCAGGTAGTCCTGCACGCAGCCGCCGAACACCGCGCCGACGACGATCCAGATGCTGCCCGGCAGGTAGCCCATCTGCGTCGCCAGCACCGGGCCGACGAGTGGTCCGGCTCCGGCGATGGCGGCGAAATGATGGCCGAACAACACACGCCGGTCCGTCGGCACGTAATCGCTTCCGTCGTCGAGAACTTCGGCCGGAGTGGCGTGGTCGTCACGCGGGCGGACGATCTTCATCTCGACCAACCGGGCGTAGAACCGGTAGGCGATGATGTAGGTGCAGATCGCCGCGACCACAAACCAGACCGCGTTCACCGTCTCGCCGCGAGAGAACGCGATGATCGCCCAGGCGATGGCACCGACCACGGCGACGATCCCGAAGACGATCCGGTGCCGGATGGTAATGGGGGAGCGGTCGATGATCGCGACGGGCGGCAGGTCGTTGTCGGTGTGGATGAAGCTGACGTCTTTGTCGTGCTCTTTGATCGCCACGGCGGAAACCATACGCCCGCGAATCCGAGGACGCCTGTTTTGGAAGCCTGTCTTAATACGGAGCTTCCACCGCGTCGATGGTCATAACAGAACGAGGGCATTACCGTGATGTGATGCCGCTTTGGCGCCTGCGTGACTACGACGACGGCGATCTGGACCAGGCAATTCAGATTTGGGACCAAAGCCGTACTCCGGGGTCGGCGGAGCCGGTGTTCGCGGTCGCCGAGGTGATGGCCGCCGCCCGGGCCGGCCAGCCGGCGGTGGTCGCCGAGGTCGGCGACGAGGTAGTCGGTATGGCTGTCGCGCGGACCGACGGCGAGCGGGCGTGGGTGCTGCTGGTCGCCCTGGCGTCAGGGTGGCGTCATCGCGGCATCGGCAGCGCGCTGTTGGCCGATCTGGAACGACGGCTGCGGTCGGCCGGGGTGCGGAAAATCTGCGCGATGCTTCCGGAGGGCGCAACCGGCTCGGCGGCGCTGGAAAACTCCGGCTATACCCGCCGTGACGGGCTGGTGTACTACGAGATGATCGAACACCTGCGGCCCGATCAGGCCAATGTGCTCGCAGAACTGGGCGGGCGGATGTTACCGCCAGGGCTGTGGCAGGAACTGGCCGGGATGGAGCAGGAAAAGCAAATCATCGAACAGCGCATCATCGCCCCGCTGGCCCACCCCGACATCGCCGACCGTTATGGAGTCCGTCCCCCCAAGGCGGTTATCTTGTTCGGGCCCCCGGGGACTGGGAAAACCAGCTTCGCCAAAGGCATTTCGTCGCGGCTTGGCTGGCCCTTCGTAGAGCTCTTTCCGTCCCGGCTGGCCGCGGCGGCAGACGGTGGGCTGGCGGCGTCGCTTCGGGAAGTGTTCGGAGAACTGGCCGAACTCGACGAGCTGGTGCTGTTCATCGACGAAGTCGAGGAGATCGCGGTCGCGCGTGCAGGCGCCAGCACCACCGAAACGGGCGTCACCAATGAATTGTTGAAGCTTATCCCGTCGTTTCGTGAGCATGACGGGCGTCTGCTGGTGTGCGCCACCAATTCGGTCCACTCACTGGACTCGGCATTCTTGCGGCCCGGGCGCTTCGACTACGTGATTCCGGTCGGTCCGCCCGACCAACCGGCCCGCATGGCTGTGTGGAAACGCTATCTCGGCGAGGCCAATTCGGGGGTCGATGTTGACCAGCTGGTCGCGGCGACTGAATTGTTCACCCCTGCCGACATCGAGTTCGCCGCCCGCAAGGGAGCGCAGGTGGCGTTCGATCGTGAGATGGAGCATGGCCGAGGAGAGCCCGCGACTACCGAAGATTATCTGCAGGCGATCGGCGATGTCCGGCCGACGTTGACCGCTGCGATCCTGGCCGATTTCACTGAGGATAAAGCACAATTCGCCAGACTGTAGTCCTTGGGTGGCTCAGTACAGCGCGCGGACGGCATCGATGGTGTCGGCCTCCGCCGGGCTCTTGTCGTCGCGGTAGCGCAGCACCCGCGCGAACCGCAGCGCCAGACCGCCGGGGTAGCGCGACGACCTTTGCACGCCGTCCAAGGCCACCTCGACAACCTGCTCGGGTCGCAGCTCGACGACGTAGCCGTCCGTATCACCTACGGCGAGTTCACGAAATCGGGCGGTCTGCCAGTCCAGCATGGCATCGGTCATGCCCTTGAAAGTCTTTCCCACCATGACGAATTCACCGGTCGCCGGATCGCGCGCGCCCAGGTGGATGTTGGAGAGCTTGCCGCGACGCCGCCCGGACCCCCACTCCACGGCGAGCACCACCAGATCCAGCGTGTGTACCGGCTTGACCTTCAGCCAGCCCGCCCCGCGACGGCCCGCAAGGTAGGGCGCATCCGGGGCCTTCGCCATCACGCCTTCGTGGCCGGCGGCCAGGGTGGCGTCCAGGAAGTCCGCGGCCTCCGAGGGGTCCGACGTCATCAGCCGATCGACCCGCTGCGCGGGCGGCACCAGAGCGTCAAGGGCGGCCAGTCGGGCGGTGGTCGGCGCGTCGAGCAGGTCGAGGCCGTCGTGGTGCAGGATGTCGAAGAAGAACACCGAAAGCCGCTGCGCTGCAAGGGCCGCGGGCACATCGACGGATCGGCCGAATCGCGACGCAGTGACCTGGAAGCGGTGCGGCCGGTTGTCGGGCCGCAGCGCGATCGCCTCACCGTCGGCGATCAGGTCGATTACCGGCAGCGCCAACGTCGCCTCCACCACCTCGGGCAGCCGGGCGGTGACGTCGTCAAGGCTTCGGGTGTACACCGTGACCTCGTCACCGGCCCGGTGGATTTGCACCCGTGCGCCGTCCAGCTTCGCCTCGAAAATGGCTGTGCCGCCGTGACGTTCGAGCGCATCGGCCACACCGGTGGCGGTCTGCGCCAGCATCGGGCTGACCGGCCGGCCCACCCGCAGGGTGAATGCGTCCAGTGCCACCGCTCCGCCGGAAAGACCGGCCTTCAGACCGGCTACAGCTACCGCCGGCAGATCCCCGCCCAACATCGCGGCGCGTTGCACCGCGGCGGCCGGGATCCCGGTGGCCTTGGCCACCGCGTCGGTCATGATCCCGGCCAGCGCGCCCTGGCGCAGCTCGCCGCCGAGCAGTCGGAGCAGGAAGGCCTGCTCGGGTTCGGTCGCCGCGGCGAACAACCCCGCGACGAGCTCGGCGCGCCTCGCCTGCGCCCCTTTGCCCGACACGGCCCCGATCTCCGAGAAGGTGGCGTCGACGCCGGCGACGGTCAGCGCCGGGTGCGATGCCGGGAGCGGCCGCGATCGCAACGACGCCCAGCCGACGCCGATCTGGCGTTGGCGCAGCTCACCCGAGAGCCACGACACGACGATCGCGACCACGTCTGGGTCGGCCGCGGCGCGGCGCAGCAGCTCGGCGATGTGCGCGACCTTGGTCAGGCGCGACGACGTGCCGCCGACATTAAGCGATGTGCTTGCTACGTCGAGGAGGAGCACGAAAATCAGCTTGGCATGGCTCGCCGACAACCCTCGCAGAGCCGCACGCTAGCGTCTACGTAACGTTACAGATTGCAAGGATTCTGACAAGCCTAAAAAGAGAGGTCCGGATGGAGATCAACGGGAAGAAGGTCGTCGTCATCGGCGGCGCCTCGGGGATGGGTCGTGCCAGCGCAGAGTTGCTGGCCGAACGCGGGGCGGAGGTCGCGGTGCTCGACCGGGAGGGGTCCGACGGCAAAATCGTCGCCGAGGCCGTAGGCGGTGCGTTCTACCCGGTCGACGTCACGGACTTCAAGGGAACCGAGGAGACGTTGCAGACCGCGGTCGACAAGCTCGGCGGCCTGCATGTCACGGTGACCACCGCCGGCGGCGGCATCGCCAAGCGGACGCTGACCAAGTCCGGGCCCCACGACCTCGAGTCCTTCCAATCCGTGATCGATCTCAACCTCATCGCCACCTTCAACATCAGCCGGCTGGCGGCCGCGCACATGGCCAAGAACGAGCCCGAGGATGAGGAGCGCGGCGTCATCATCAACACCGCATCGATCGCGGCGTTCGAGGGCCAGATCGGACAGGTCGCCTACACCGCCGCCAAGGCCGCGATCGCCGGCATGTGCCTGACCATGGCTCGCGACCTGGGGTCGATGGGAATCCGGGCGCTGGCCATCGCCCCGAGCCTGTTTTTGACCGGGCTGACCGCGATGGTTCCCGACGAGATGGCGGCAACGCTGACCCGCGACGCCGCCTTCCCCAAGCGGATGGGCCGGCCGATCGAGTACGCGAAGCTGGTGGCGGCCATCGTGGAGAACCCGATGCTCAACGGCCAGTGCCTTCGGCTGGATGCCGGTCAGCGGTTCGCGCCCAAATAAACAACCCGGCCGTCCCCTCCCCCGGGCAATAAGTACACTCTTTAGGCAGCCGCCCCGCTCCCGTCGGAGCGGGGCAGGCAGTCAGCCCCGGTTCCTGGCGCGAGGAGGGCCCCCATGGGTATCGCACTGACCGACGACCATCGCGAACTCGCCGGGGTGGCCCGCGCGTTTTTGACGTCACACAAGGCGCGCTGGGCAGCGCGATCGCTGCTCGACACGGCCGAGGAACCGCGACCCCCGTTTTGGCAGAGCCTGGTGGAGCTCGGCTGGCTGGGGCTGCACATCGACGAGGAGCACGGCGGCTCGGGCTACGGGTTGCCCGAACTCGTGGTGGTGATCGAAGAGCTCGGCCGGGCGGTGGCCCCGGGACCGTTCGTGCCGACGGTGATCGCGTCGGCGGTGATCGCCAAAGACGGCACCGCCGACCAGAAGTCGCGCCTGCTGCCCGGGCTGATCGACGGAACCGTCACCGCGGGAATCGGTTTGGACGGCAAGGTGGCGGTGGTCGACGGCGTCGCCGACGGCGAGGGCGGGATCGTGCTGGGTGCCGGGCTCGCCGAGCTGCTGCTGGTCGCCGCCGGTGACGACGTGCTGGTGCTGCAACGCGGCCGCGACGGCGTATCCGTGGACGTGCCCGACAACCTCGACCCCACCCGGCGCTCCGGACGCGTCCGCCTGCAAAACGTGAGCGTCACCCCCGACGACGTCCTGCCGGGAGCGCGGGCATCGGCCTTGGCCCGGGCGCGGACGTTGCTGGCCGCGGAGGCGGTGGGCGGGGCGGCGGACTGTGTCGAGGCCGCCGTCGATTACGCCAAGGTGCGCCAGCAATTCGGCCGCACCATCGCCACTTTCCAAGCGGTGAAGCATCATTGCGCGAACATGCTGGTGGCCTCCGAGTCCGGGATCGCCGCGGTGTGGGATGCGTCCCGCGCGGCGGCGGAGGACGAGGAGCAGTTCCGCCTGATCGCCGCGGTGGCCGCCGCGCTGGCATTCCCGGCCTACGCGCGCAATGCCGAACTCAACATCCAGGTGCACGGCGGCATCGGCTTCACCTGGGAACACGACGCGCATCTGCACATGCGCCGGGCGCTGGTGACGACGGCACTGTTCGGCGGGGACGCGCCCGCCCGCGACGTCTTCGAGCGCACCGCGGCCGGGCAGGGCCGCGAAAACAGCCTGGACCTGCCGCCCGAGGCCGAAGAACTGCGCACCCAAATCCGCGCGGACGCCGCCGGGTTCGCCGGCCTGGACAAGGCTGCGCAGCGCGACAAGCTCATCGAGACGGGCTACGTGATGCCGCACTGGCCCAAGCCGTGGGGTCGTGCGGCCGACGCGGTAGAGCAGCTGGTGATCGAGGAAGAGTTTCGGGCGGCGGGCATCAAGCGCCCGGACTACGGGATCACCGGATGGGTGATCCTGACCCTGATCCAGCACGGGACCCCTTGGCAGATAGAACGTTTCGTAGAGAAGGCACTGCGCAAAGACGAAATCTGGTGCCAGTTGTTCTCCGAACCCGACGCCGGGTCGGATGCGGCGTCCATCAAGACCCGCGCGACCCGGGTCGATGGCGGCTGGAAGATCAACGGGCAGAAGGTGTGGACCAGCGGGGCCCACTACTGCGCCCGCGGGCTGGCCACCGTGCGCACCGATCCCGAGGCGCCCAAGCATGCCGGCATCACCACGGTCATCGTCGACATGAAGGGCGAGGGCGTCGAGGTAAGGCCGCTGCGCCAGATCACCGGTGGCTCGGAGTTCAACGAGGTGTTCTTCAACGACGTGTTCATCCCCGACGAGGACGTGGTGGGCGCGCCCAACACCGGGTGGACGGTTGCGCGGGCGACGCTGGGCAACGAGCGCGTAAGCATCGGCGGGAGCGGGGCGTTCTACGAGGGCATGGCGGCCACACTGGTGGGGCTGGCCCAGCAGAACGCAGATCGGTTGGCAGGTGCGGCGATTCGGGCCGGGTACTACCTCGCCGAGGATCACGCGTTGCGGCTGCTGAACCTGCGCCGCGCCGCCCGCAGCGTCGAAGGGGCGGGCCCGGGTCCGGAAGGCAACGTCACCAAACTCAAACTGGCCGAGCACATGGTTGAGGGGGCGGCGCTCTGGGCGGCGCTGCTGGGTCCGGAGGTCGCGCTGACCGACGGACCGGGTGCGCTAACCGGCCGGATGGTCATGAGCGCCCGCTCCATGGCGATCGCCGGCGGCACCTCCGAGGTGACCCGCAATCAGATCGCCGAGCGGATCCTCGGCATGCCACGCGACCCGCTGATCAACTAGGTTCGGTTCTCCCGGCGAGCAGACGCAGAATCGCATCAAAATTGCGGATTCTGTGCGATTCTCCGTCTGCTCGCGCCCGTTCGTTCGCGCCCTATTGAGCCGGCGCGAACAACGGCGCGCCGCCGCTGCCCTTCTCGGGTTGGATATCGACGGGCATCCCGCACCTGACCGAATCCGGTTCGCAATCAACGATATTGGCGGCCACCCGCAGCCCGCTCTGTTCGGCGAGCTCGACGATGGCGATCACGTAAGGCGTCGGGATGTCCGGGTTATATGGGTGGTGGTTGACCGTGTAGGTGAACACCGTGCCACGCCCGGATACCGGCCGCGCCACTAGCGGGGCGCCACAGTCGCGGCATGCGCCGGCCGCCGGGTGCACCCAGCGCGCGCAATTGTCGCAATGTTCGATGAGCAGCTGAGACGTCGGCTCGCCTGGCACGACCAATACAGTACACTCTATTGGTTCGGTGCGGGCGGCCGGTTTGGTTGGATGGGCGGTGCATGTGACGTACTTCGAAAAAGATGCGATCTTGTCCGGAATCGGCATCTCGCGAATCGGCCGTCGGACCGGCATTCCGGGCTCGGAGCTGACCATGGAGGCGGTGCGGGCCGCCATCGACGATGCCGGCCTGGCCGCCAACGACATCGACGGGATCGCGACCCTGGGCGACACCCCGGCCGAAGAGGTCAGCGCCGCCCTGAAGATCGAGGTGGCCGACTGCGGAGCCGGATTCGGCACCGGCGGCCTGCTAAGCCCGGTGATGTCGGCGTGCCGTGCGGTCGCCGAGCGACGCGTCCGCCACGTGGTGGTCTACCGGACGATACAGATGCTCGGGGGCACGGTCCCGGTGAAACCGCAAGGGAATGCGCCCGGGCCCGCGCCGGCGCTGGCGCGCATGTTCGAGACGCCCGAGGGCGCACAGCGGCCGGCCGTCGGCGCGATGGACGATGTCAACGATCTGGTTGCGGCCCATGCTTATTCCGCCGCGAACTGGCTGGCGCTGAACTGCCGTCGCCACATGGAGCTCTACGGGACCACCAAAGAGCAGTTGGGCTGGTTGGCGCTCAACGGCCGACGCAACGCCGCGTTGAATCCCCTTGCCGTCTACCGCGAACCGATGACAATGGCCGACTACCTGGGCGCGCGGCCCGTGTCGACACCCTTGGGGCTGCTGGACTGCGACGTCCCCATCGACGGCTCGATCGCGGTGGTGGTCTCGAACGCGGAGTACGCCCGCGACTGCCCGCACCGCGCGGTGGCGGTGGAAGCGATCGGCGGGTCCGACGGTGCCGGTGGCTGGTTCCACCGCGACGACTACCCCAAGATGGCGATGTCGGATGCGGCGGCCCAGATGTGGTCGCGCACGCAGTTGACGCCCGCCGACCTCGAGCTCGCCGAATTGTACGACGGTTTCACGTTTCTCACGCTGGCATGGCTCGAAGCCCTCGGGATATGCGGCGACGGCGAGGCCGGACCGTTCGTCGAGGGAGGAACGCGGATCGCCCGCGACGGCGAACTGCCGCTGAACACCTACGGCGGCCAACTCTCGGCCGGGCGCATGCATGGCTACTGGGCGCTGCACGAAGGGTGCCTGCAGCTGCGCGGAGAGGCGGGGGAGCGGCAGGTGTCGAAACGCCCAGAGGTCGGCGTGGTTTCCGTGGGCGGTGGGCCCGTTGCCGGATGCATGTTGCTCACGTGCTGAGATAGCCTGTGGGAGAGTGTAATTGAGTCTGAAGTGAGCACTGGGCCGGACACCGGCACCGCGGGCAAACTGGCTTCGCAGATCGCCCGTCAGATCGAGGCGGATATCGTTCGCCGCGGCTGGGCCGTCGGCGAATCGCTGGGCTCCGAACAGGCTCTGCAACAACGCTTCGGCGTGAGTCGATCGGTGCTGCGGGAGGCCGTCCGCCTCGTCGAGCACCACCAGGTCGCCCGGATGCGCCGCGGACCCAACGGCGGGCTTTTGATCTGCGAACCCGATGCCGGCCCGGCGACCCGCGCCGTCGTCATCTATCTCGAGTACCTGGGCACGACGCTGGGCGACTTACTCAACGCCCGCCTGGTGCTCGAGCCCTTGGCGGCCTCTCTTGCCGCGGAACGGATCGACGAAGCCGGCATCGACCGACTGCGAGCGGTGTTGCGCGCGGAGGAGCACTGGAGGCCGGGATTACCGGCGCTGCGGGACGAGTTCCACATCGCGCTGGCGGCGCAATCGAAAAGCCCTGTTCTGCAGCTATTCATCGACATCTTGATGAGGCTCACCACGCGATACGCCCTGCAGTCGCGCGCCGACTCGGCAACCGAGGCCATCGAGGCGGTCGACCAGATGCACCACGACCACGCGCAAATCGTGGCCGCGGTCACCGCGGGTGATTCCGCGTGGGCGAAGACGCTCAGCGAACGACACATCGAGGCGGTGACCGCCTGGCTGCAGGAACATCACCCGGGCAACAGGAGTCGGTCGCGCAGACCGCGCCGCCTGCGACTCGACGGTGATGCACCCCGCGCCAAACTCGCTGAGATGATGGCGGCCACCATCGGTGACGACATCGCCGCGAGCGGCTGGCCGGTCGGTTCCGTCTTCGGAACCGAGACCGCATTGCTGGAGCGCTACCGGGTGAGCCGCGCGGTGTTCCGGGAAGCGGTGCGGCTGCTCGAATATCACTCGGTCGCACAGATGCGCCGGGGTCCCGGCGGCGGGCTGATCGTCACCAGACCCCAGGCTCAGGCCAGCATCGACACCATCGCCCTGTACCTGCAGTACCGCAAGCCGAGTCGCGAAGACCTGCGCTGCGTCCGGGATGCCATCGAGATCGACAACGTCGCCAAAGTCGTCAAACGGCGCGCCGAGTCCGAGGTGTCGGCCTTCCTGGAAACCCATCGAGCCAGCCACGGGTCGGTGCTCGATGGAAATCCTCGAGGGACGGCCCGCGACGTGCGCCAGGCCGCCGTCGAGGAGTTTCGGTTCCACCTGGGACTGGCCCAACTGGCCGGCAACGCGCTGCTGGACCTTTTCCTTCGAATCATCATCGAGTTGTTCCGTCGGCACTGGTCCAGCACCGGGCAGGCGCTGCCGACCTGGTCCGACGTCGTAGCCGTCGAGCATGCCCATTTTCGGATTCTGCAGGCGATTGAGGCCGGCGACGACAGCCTCGCCCGTTATCGCACCCGTCGTCATTTGGACGCCGCGGCCTCCTGGTGGCTCTAGCGGCAGCCCGAGTGAGATCTGCGTCGCATTCGCATCGATGTAACAGCTTTCGCGCGCATAACGAAGGTCCTTCTGGGGTATGCGAACGGGGTAAGAAGCTGGACCGGTCCAGCAGGGGGTTGGCAATAGTGATCGAAAGCGAGAGCGCTGGAATGACGGGGGGCCTTCAGGACGCGGAAATCGACCGTCCGGGTTTCATTCATTCCGCGCTCCTTTACCACTCGCAGCAGGAGTACCTGGACTTTGTCGTGCGCTTCGTGCACGACGGGTTGGCGAGGGACGAGGCGGCGCTGGTAGCGGTGCCGGGCGACAAGCTGGACTTGCTGCACGATGCGTTGAACGCCGGGGGTGGTGGGTTCGCAGCTGAGTTGCGAGTGGCCGACATCGCTGAGGTCGGCCGCAACCCGAGTCGGTTTATGGCAATGGAGGCTGCCTTCGCCGACGAACACCCCGATCGACGGGTGCGGATTGTGAGCCAGCTCGCCTGGCCCGGGCGGACCCACGATGAACTTGTCGCCTGCATAGAGCACGAGGCGCTGGTCAACCGGGCCCTCGAGGGATACCGGGCGACGGGGTTGTGCCTTTACGACGCGAGCCGGGTGGATGAGGACGTGCTGGCGGACGCCCGTGCGACCCACCCCTTGCTGTGGAGATGCGGTGCGCTGCACCGCAGCGCCGAGTACGCGCCGGATGAGGTCCTGGAGCGCTGCAACCAGCCCCTACCCGCCAACCCGGGGGCCGTCACGTACCTGGTCAGGAAGTCCGCGGACCTTCGCCTCGCCCGATCGTTTGCCGTCGACTACGCCGGCTGGGTGGGGTTGTCCCAGGATGGCATCGATGATCTGCAATTGGTCGCCACCGAGCTGGCGACCAACAGCTTGATGTATACCGACGGAGCGTGCCGACTGGCCTTCTGGTGGGAAAACCAGCATCTGGTCTGTGAGGCGCGCGACAGCGGACGGCTCGATGACCCGCTGGTCGGGCGGATGGACCCGGGGCCGCTCGGCCCCGCCAGCCGCGGGCTGTTTCTGGTCAATGCCATATCGGACTTGGTGCGCACGCACACGACATCAACCGGAACGACGATCCAGGCGTACCTCCGGTTTGAGCCGTCGCCCGTGTCGAACGGCTGAAGCGCGGAAGCGCTTGCCCACCACCTGCCCCACGAAATGAATTTGCATCGGTGCCGCAGGGTGGCTACTGTCGCGCTCGTGCGTCTTCTTCAGCGTGCCGTAGTAGCCAGCACCCGCAGCGGGGTCTGATCCAGACCGACCCCCCGCTGTGGGTCGGAAGCTACTACCGTCGGTCGCCCCCTCTGATCAGAGAAGACCGACACGATGGCTCTTTCCGAGGCTCCTTCTAAGGCTCTTTCGAAGCCCCTTTCCTCGACAAATCTGGGTGCCGCGTTGCCGCGCGGTCTGCGGGAGGAGGCCGGCGCGATGTCGTGGGAGAGCTTCGTCGCGACCTACGGCCCCACCGCCGGCCCGCTCCGGCTAGGGCACTGGGCGTGCACCGACACCGAGCGACCCGCCGGGCGCCTCGGTCCGCAAGCCCGCAACTTTCGGGCCACGATCGGCGTCGGCGATCACATCGGCACCTCGATTGCCGCGGCAAGCGGTCCGATCGCCGCGCTCACCGCGATGCTGCACGAACGCGGGATCACGTTGGAGACATTGAAGTTTCATCAGGTGCGCTCCGGCTCGCACACCGCCACCTTTATCCGTGGCACTGACGGGATTCGCGCGGAGTGGGCGATGGGCTGGTCCGAGGATCCGACGCAGTCCGCGCTGCGCGCGGTGATCGCATGCGCCAACCGGCTGCTCGCCTGACTCGTCTGCTTGCGGGGAGAGGGAGCGTTACAGCGGGCGCAACACAATCGGCATGCCGTCCTTCGGTATCGGCATGCCGCCGTAGTCCCACACGGCCTTGTATCCCGGGCGGGGCAGTTCGAGCTGATACCTGCGCAGCAGGCGGTGCAGGATCGTCTTGATCTCCAACTGCCCGAACACCATCCCGATGCACTTGTGGGCGCCGCCGCCGAACGGCGTGAACGCGTAGCGGTGTCGCTTGTGCTCGTTGCGCGGCTCGGTGAAACGGTCCGGGTCGAATTTCAGCGGGTCCGTCCAGAGCTCCGGCAGCCGGTGGTTCATCCCCGGGTACGCGATGACGTTGGTGCCCTCGGGGATGAAGTAGCCCAGCAGGTCGGTGTCGCGCACCGTCCGCCGCATGGCCCACTGCACAGGCGTCACCAGCCGGATCGACTCGTTGATCACCAGGTCCAACGACTCGAGTTTCTCCAGCGAGTCGATGTCGAGCGGACCGTCGCCCAGTCGATCCGATTCGTCGCGGCAGCGCTCCTGCCACTCCGGGTTGGCGGCCAGGTAGTAGGCCATCGTCGTCGACGTCGACGTCGATGTGTCGTGCGCCGCCATCATCAGGAAGATCATGTGGTTGACGATGTCCTCGTCGGAGAACTTGTTGCCGTCCTCGTCCTCGGTCTGGCACAACACCGACAGCAGGTCGGTGCCGTCCTTGCCGCGTTGTTCCTTGACTCGCTCGCGGAAGTAGCTCTCCAGCAGTTCGCGTGCCTTGAGGCCCCGCCACCAGGTGAGAGGCGGCACGCTGGTGCGGATGATCGCGTTGCCGGCGCGGGTGGTGACGGTGAACGCCTTGTTCACCCTCGTGACCAGCTCGCGGTCGGTGCCCGGCTCATGTCCCATGAAAACCATCGAGGCGATGTCGAGGGTCAGCTCCTTCATCGCCGGATAAAGAAGGAAGCGCGCGTCGTTGGCCACCCAGTCGTTGGCGATTACCTGCGATACCACCTTGTCCATCTGCTCGACGTAGGACACCAGCCGGGACCGGACGAACGCCTCCTGCATGATCCGCCGGTGGAACATGTGCTCTTCGAAGTCGAGCAGCATCAGCCCGCGGTGAAAGAACGGCCCGATCACCGGGACCCAGCCCTGCTGCGAGTAGTCCTTGTTGCGGTTGGAGTAGATGATCTGCGTGGCGTCGGGGCCCAGCGCGGCGACCCCCGGCAAGACCGGCGAGTCCCCGAACACCACGGGCCCCTTGGTCTCGTAGAGGAACATCAGATAGTCCGGCCCGCCGCGCAGCATCTCGATGATGTGCCCGATGACCGGCAGCCCGGCATCACCGACGACGGGCTTGAGCCCGCTACCCGGCGGCGGGTCGGCGAGCGTGTGCTCCGGGAACTGGGTGTTCAGCAACCTGCGTTCGACAAGACCCATGCCGGGGAAGTTGTTGATCGACGGGGTGAACCGGCGCCGCGCCTGGTCAAGCAGGTATTGCGGGGTGCTGATGGTGGCGGGCATGGACGCTCCTTTGCGAACCCGGGGACGGGTGACGACGGTCACTAACCAGTATCTTTGGGGAAAAAGTTGACGGCTGTCAAGTTTGCATGCAAGGTCAGATGCGTGAGCAGCCATGCGGTCGATCCGCAGCCGGGCGGACCCGTCACCCGACGGCGTGGCGACAAGCATCGCCAAGCGATCATGCGGGCCGTGCGCGAACTGCTGCAGGAAAAACCGTTCGCGGAGCTGTCGGTGAGCACCATCAGCCTGCGAGCCGGGGTGGCCCGGTCCGGCTTCTACTTCTACTTCGACTCCAAATACGCGGTGCTCGCCCAGATCCTGGCCGAGGCCCTCGAGGAACTCGAAGAACTCACGCAGTACTTCGCCCCCCGTCAGCCGGGCGAGTCTCCCGAGCAGTTCGCCAAGCGGATGGTCCGCAGCGCCGCCGCTGTCTACGCGCACAACGACCCGGCGATGACGGCCTGTAATGCCGCCCGCCACACCGATATTGAGATTCGCGACATTCTCGAGCAGCAGTTCGAACTGGTGCTGGGCCAAATCGTCGACGTCGTCGACGCCGAGATGAAGGCGGGGACCGCGAATCCGATCAGCGACGACGTCCCGACCTTGGTGCGCACCTTGGCGGGGACCAGCGCCCTGATGTTGGGTGGCGAACCGATCCTGGTCGGCGGCCAAGCTCTTCAAGGCGACGTGGAGCGTCGGGTGCGCGTGCTCGAGCAGTTGTGGCTGAACTCGCTCTGGGGCGGCGGCCGAAGCTAGACGGGCCGGTACCGCCGGTATCGTCACGGCCATGGCGCAGAAGGCATATTTCGCGGGGAAGCGGTGTCTTATCACCGGTGCGGCCAGCGGCATTGGCCGCGCGACCGCGTTGCGGCTGGCCGCGCAGGGCGCCGAACTGTATCTCACCGACCGCAACCCGGACGGTCTGGACCTGACCGCGGCCGACGCCCGCGCGCTGGGCGCGCAAGTGCCCGAGCACCGCACGCTCGATATCGCCGACTATGCCGAGGTGGCGGGGTTCGCCGCGGACATCCACGCCAAACATCCGAGCATGGACGTCGTCATGAACATCGCCGGAGTCTCCGCCTGGGGCACCGTCGACCGGCTGACCCACGAGCAGTGGAGCAAGATGGTCGCGATCAACCTGATGGGTCCGATCCACGTCATCGAAACGTTCGTCCCACCGATGGTGGCGGCCGGCCGTGGTGGGCATTTGGTCAATGTGTCCTCGGCCGCCGGGCTGGTCGCCCTGCCGTGGCACGCCGCCTACAGCGCCAGCAAGTACGGGTTGCGCGGCCTGTCGGAGGTGCTGCGCTTCGACCTGGCCCGGCACCGCATCGGGGTGTCGGTCGTGGTGCCGGGCGCGGTGAAGACCCCGCTGGTCAACACCGTCGAGATCGCCGGTGTCGACCGCGAGGACCCCAGGGTCGCCCGCTGGGTGGACCGCTTCGGTGGTCATGCCGTGTCGCCGGAAAAGGCGGCCGACAAGATCTTGGCCGGGGTCGCAAGAAACCGATACCTGATCTACACGTCGCAGGACATCCGGGCGCTGTATGCCTTCAAGCGGCTGGCGTGGTGGCCCTACAGTGTGGCGATGCGCCAGGTCAACGGGGTCTTCACGCGCGCGCTGCGGCCCGCCCCGGCGCCGCTACTCCGGCATGACCAACTCGAGTCGCACCCCGAGTAACCGAACCGGCCGGTCCAGCTCGAAGAGGTCCAGGACGCGCAGGGCAGCGGCGGTGATGGCCTCGGGATCGGTGGTGGGCGCGACCAGCTTGCGGATCTTGGTGCGGGTGTAAAACGTTGCGGTCCGCACGGTAACCGCCACGCGGGTGACGATCCGCCCCGACGCCACCACGTCCTCTAGCGCTTGCCGAGCCAATTGTGTTACCGCCGAGTTCATTTCGGTCCGATCGGTGAGGTCGCGGGGAAAGGTGACGACGTGGCTGCGGGAGCGCGGAACCCACGGCTCGGCGCTGACGTCCGTGTCACCGCCCCCCTTGGCCAGCAGCAGCAGCCACAGGCCGGTGCGCGGGCCGAACGTCGATGTCAGCAGCTCGGCGTCGCTGTGCGCAAGCTGTCTGACGGTCGTTATATCAAGGGCCGCAAGCTTTTTCGCCGTCTTGGGCCCCACGCCCCAGAGCGCGTCGACCGGGCGGTCCGCCATCACGGTCATCCAGTTGGCGTCGGTGAGCGCAAAGGCGCCGGCCGGTTTTGCGAAGCCGGTCGCGACCTTGGCCCGCTGTTTGTTGTCGCTGATGCCGACCGAGCAGGACAGTCCCGTTTCCGACGAGATGATCGCCCGGATCTCTTCCGCGACTTCGATGGGATCGTCCGCCGCCACCCCGAGGTACGCCTCGTCCCAGCCCCACACCTCGACCGGGTGTCCCAGGTCGCGCAACAGCCCCATCACCTGATCGGACGCCGCGTCGTAGGCGGACGGATCCGACGGCAGGAATGTGGCGCCGGGGCAGCGGCGTGCGGCGGTGCGCAGTGGCATGCCCGCGTGTACGCCGAATTCGCGGGCCTCGTACGAGGCGCAGGTGACGACCTTGCGCGGTTCGGTCGGATCGCCGCTGCCGCCGACGACGACCGGTAGCCCGGCCAGTTCGGGGTGGCGGCGCAGCTCGACCGACGCCAGAAACTGGTCGAGGTCCACGTGTAGGACCCAGGCGGTCACCGGCCGCACAGCTTGCGCGCCAGGCTTTCCCACGCGTCGCCCAGGGTTTGAAGGGTGTGGCCGCGATCGTTGAGCTGGTGCTCGATGTAGTCGGGGTCGAGCAGAGCCAGCAGCGCGTCGGTCTGGACATCAAGGTCGCCGGAGGTGTGTGCCGACTGCAACAGCACCCGCACATGGGTGTGCTGCACCGCGGCCGCCCCAATGTGGCGGGTGTGTGGATCGCGGTTGGCCGCCGAGAGCAACTCGTGGTGGGTGTGGACGAAGCGCAGCCGCTCCCTGCCGAACGCCACCAGCCGATCCATTGGCGGGGCGTCGGGGCCCAGCGGCGGCGGGCCGAAAAGAAAAGCCTGCTGGCTGGCTCGTTCGTCCTCGTCGAGTAAGACCATCATCAGGCTGGCCCGGTTGCCGAATCGGCGGAACAGCGTGCCCTTGCCGACGCCGGCGGCCGCGGCGACGTCGTCCATGGTCACCGCGTCCGCGCCGCGCTCGGCGACCAGGCGGCGGGCAGCGTCGAGTAACAGTGCGCGATTGCGCGCCGCGTCCCCCCGCTCCTGCGGAGCGGAGACGGCCAACTCGCCCAACCGCTCAACACCGGTCATTCCTGCACTTTAACGCGGCCGGAATAATCCGGACCAGGGTCCGGTTAGGACGTGCGAGGATGTAGACCAACGACCGAAGGGAACGGAACAGTGGGAGAGATCAAAGTCTTGGCCCTGGTGGGCAGCCTGCGTTCGGCGTCGATCAACCGCAAGATCGCCGAGCTGGCCGCGGCAGTGGCTCCGGACGGCGTCACCGTCACGGTTTTTGAAGGGCTGGGCGAGGTGCCCTTCTACAACGAGGAAATCGACGACGCGATGACCGCCGACGCTCCGGCGCTGGCGCCGGTGGCCGCACTGCGCGCCGCGGCGGCCGACGCCGACGCCGCCCTGGTGGTCACCCCGGAGTACAACGGCAGCATTCCGGCGGTCGTGAAGAACGCGATCGACTGGCTGTCGCGTCCGTTTGGCGACGGTGCGCTGAAGGACAAGCCGTTGGCGGTCATCGGCGGGTCCATGGGCCAGTACGGCGGGGTGTGGGCGCACGACGAGACCCGCAAGTCATTCGGCATCGCCGGTGCCAGCGTGGTCGAGTCGATCAAACTGTCCGTGCCGTTCCGGACTTTGGATGGCAAGGCGCCCGCGGAGGATGCCGAGCTCTCGGCGAATGTGCGCGACGTCGTCGGCAAGCTCGCCGCCGAAGTCGGCTGAACTCCGCTTGAAGTTGGCTTGAATTTGGCGGAAGCCAACAAGCCGCCCGCGGGCGACCAGCGAGGTTGCGACAAGGGAATAGCCAAAGCCGCCAGCTCAGGCTGGCGGCTTTGCTGGTGGCGGCCGGACGGAGAAGATCGCACCGACACTGTCGGTGGTCGGTGGTATACCGATTCGCATGGGTGCAGTCGGCGTAGGTGTGATTTGCGACACGCCGAAGGCGCCTCCAAAGTTTGTTCGGGACGGGGCTTGCGACCAGCGAATTTCAAAATTGTTATTCAGAACATCTTGTATCTCGGGATCTTGTCAGCCACTAGGTGTAGTGTTTCGAGCACCGGCAAATCCCAGGATCACCCAGCCAGACGGGGGTGGTGATCTGCCCGGAATCGGCTTGAAGACGTCGAAGTCAGGTCATTCGACCCCGATGGCCGTACGACGGGAATCTGGGGCCTTGACGGACCGCTGAACGTAGTACCGAAGTAGTTGCCAGACCGTTATAAGTTCCTCACCTTCCGCAAAGGAGCGGCATCCGAGATGAGCATCACCGTGTACACCAAGCCGGCATGTGTGCAGTGCAGCGCCACCTACAAGGCCTTGGACAAGCAGGGTCTTGCCTATGAGAAGGTCGACATCACCCTGGACGCCGAGGCCCGTGACTACGTGATGGCTCTGGGTTACCTGCAGGCGCCCGTGGTGGTGGTGGGGAACGACCACTGGTCGGGTTTCCGGCCCGATCGGATCAAGGCGCTGGCGGGTGCCGCACTGACCGCGTAGCGCAGCAGCAGACGATAGGTAAGGAGGGTTGCGGTGCCATGGAGATCGCGCGGCGCAACCTCGTGTATTTCTCCAGCGTGTCGGAGAACACCCACCGCTTCGTGCAGAAGCTGGGTCTTCCCGCCACGCGGATACCGCTGCATGACCGCATCGAGGTCGACGAACCGTATGTGTTGATACTGCCCACCTACGGCGGCGGGCGGGCCACCCCGAACATCAACGACGGTGGTTACGTGCCCAAACAGGTCATCGCGTTTCTGAACAACGAGCGCAACCGGTCGTTGATCCGCGGCGTCATCGCCGCGGGCAACAACAACTTCGGCGCCGAATTCGCTTATGCGGGCAACGTCATCGCCCGCAAGTGCGCCGTTCCATACCTTTACCGCTTCGAACTGATGGGAACCCCGGACGACGTGGATGCCGTCCGCGCGGGCTTAGCTAGTTTTTGGGCCGACTTGTGGAAGGAACAGACGTGCCACCAACCGTCGCTGCAGAGCCTGTAACCTCCGGCGCGCACGTGTTGTCCGGCGAAACGGACTACCACGCGCTGAACGCGATGCTGAATCTGTATGACGCAGACGGCAATATCCAGTTCGACAAGGACCGGGAGGCCGCGCATCAGTACTTCCTGCAGCACGTCAACCAGAACACTGTCTTCTTCCACAATTCCGACGAGAAGCTCGACTACCTGATCCGCGAGAACTATTACGAGCGTGAGGTTCTCGACCAGTACTCGCGCAACTTCGTCAAGGACCTGCTGGACCGCGCGTACGCCAAGAAGTTCCGGTTCCCGACGTTTCTCGGCGCGTTCAAGTACTACACGTCCTACACGCTGAAAACCTTCGACGGGAAGCGCTATCTGGAGCGCTTCGAGGACCGGGTCGTCATGGTCGCGCTGACGCTGGCGGCGGGCGACACCGGGCTGGCCGAGAAGGTGGTCGACGAGATCATCGATGGCCGGTTCCAGCCGGCGACACCGACGTTTTTGAATTCGGGCAAGATGCAGCGCGGCGAACCGGTGAGCTGCTTTTTGCTGCGCATCGAGGACAACATGGAGTCGATCGGGCGGTCGATCAACTCCGCGCTGCAGCTGTCCAAGCGCGGTGGGGGAGTTGCGTTGCTGCTGAGCAACATTCGCGAGCACGGCGCGCCGATCAAGAACATCGAGAACCAGTCCTCGGGCGTCATCCCGATCATGAAGCTGCTCGAGGACTCGTTCTCCTATGCCAATCAGCTGGGGGCGCGCCAGGGCGCCGGCGCGGTGTATTTGCAGGCGCATCACCCCGACATCTACCGGTTCCTGGACACCAAGCGGGAGAACGCCGACGAGAAGATCCGGATCAAAACGCTGAGCCTGGGCGTGGTGATCCCCGACATCACCTTCGAGCTGGCGAAGAAGAACGAGGACATGTACCTGTTCTCGCCGTACGACGTGGAACGGGTCTACGGAGTGCCGTTCGCCGACATCTCGGTGACCGAGAAGTACTACGAGATGGTCGACGACGCGCGCATCCGCAAGACCAAGATCAAGGCGCGGGAGTTCTTCCAGACGCTGGCCGAGCTGCAATTCGAGTCCGGCTACCCGTACATCATGTACGAGGACACGGTCAACCGGGCCAATCCCATCGAGGGCAAGATCACGCATTCGAATCTGTGCTCGGAGATCCTGCAGGTGTCCACACCGTCGGTGTTCAACGAGGACCTGTCGTATGCCAAAGTCGGCAAAGACATTTCGTGCAACCTGGGGTCGTTGAACATCGCCAAGACGATGGACTCACCGGACTTCGCCCAGACGATCGAGGTGGCCATCCGCGCGCTGACCGCGGTGAGCGACCAGACGCACATCACGTCGGTGCCCTCGATCGAGCAGGGCAACAACGATTCTCACGCGATCGGGCTCGGGCAGATGAACCTGCACGGCTACCTCGCCCGCGTGGGGATCTTCTACGGTTCCGAGGAAGGCATCGACTTCACCAACATCTACTTCTACACGGTGCTGTTCCACGCGTTGCGGGCCTCGAACCGGATCGCCATCGAACGTGGCAGCCACTTCAAGGGTTTCGAGCGGTCCAAGTACGCCTCGGGGGAATTCTTCGACAAATACACCGAGCAGGTCTGGGAGCCGAAGACCGACAAGGTGCGTCAGATCTTCGCCGAGGCCGAGATCCGGGTCCCGACCCAGGACGACTGGCGACGGCTGAAGGAGTCGGTGGCCGCGCACGGCATCTACAACCAGAACCTGCAGGCGGTGCCGCCGACCGGGTCGATCTCCTACATCAACCACTCGACGTCGTCGATCCACCCCATCGTGTCGAAGGTCGAGATCCGCAAGGAGGGCAAGATCGGTCGGGTCTACTACCCGGCGCCCTACATGACCAACGACAACCTGGAGTACTACCAGGACGCCTACGAGATCGGTTACGAGAAGATCATCGACACCTACGCCGCGGCCACCCAGCATGTGGACCAGGGGCTTTCGTTGACGTTGTTCTTCAAGGACACCGCCACCACCCGCGACGTGAACAAGGCGCAGATCTACGCCTGGCGCAAGGGGATCAAGACGCTGTACTACATCCGGCTACGGCAGATGGCGCTGGAAGGAACCGAGGTCGAGGGCTGCGTGTCCTGCATGCTGTAGGACATGAACGCCGTTACCGCCCATCCGATCGTCGATGCCGCGCTGCAGCGTTATGAGGATGCTCTGGGCGATGACCTCCGCGTCTACCGCAACCATGTGTATCGGGGACTGAGCTACCACCAGGCACTGTGGGGCGCCCCCGTGCCCGACTGGGCTGCACTCGCGTGGGCGGTGCACGACCTGGGCATCTGGACTGCGGGCACCTTCGACTACCTGGGCGCCCTCCGCCGACCTCGCGTCGACCCTGGCCGACGAATTCGGTATCACCGAAGTCGGCCAAGCGCGGACGATGATCGCCGAGCATCACAAGCTGCGCGCCGTCGGCGACCCGATGACCGAGGCGTTTCGCATTGCCGACCGCATCGACGTCAGTCGTGGACTCCTGATCGGTTCGCTTCCGCGATCGTTCGTCAAAGGGGTTGTGGGGGAACTGCCCTACCTGGGATTCCATGCCTTCCTGGCACGCGGCCTGTTCGGCTACGCGGCCACTCACCCACTCCGGCCGTTTCCCATGCTGCGATGGTGACGACCGCCCGTTGACACGCGCCCGGTTGGAAAAGCGTGGTCTGCCCAGGTCAGCGGCCGCAACGGGGTAAGGTGCAGGACGTGGTGAGAATTCCCCGACCCCACCCCAGCGTGAAGCCCGGGGTGAAGGTCGACGCGCGCAGCGAACGCTGGCGCGAACACCGCAAAAAGGTGCGCGGCGAGATTGTCGAGGCGGCGTTCCGCGCCATCGACCGCCTGGGGCCCGAGCTGAGCGTGCGGGAGATCGCCGAGGAGGCCGGCACCGCCAAGCCGAAGATCTACCGCCACTTCCACGACAAGTCCGACCTGTTCCAGGCGATCGGCGAGCGCCTCCGCGACATGCTGTGGGCGGCGATCTTCCCGTCCATCGACCTGAAAACCGACTCGGCCCGCGAGGTGATCCGGCGCAGCGTCGAAGAGTACGTCAACCTCGTCGACAAGCACCCCAACGTGCTGCGGGTCTTCATTCAATCCCCCTCCGGAGGCACCTCCGAGTCGACGATTCGGACGCTCAACGAAGGCCGCGAGATCACGTTGGCCATGGCCGACATGTTCGACACCGAGTTGCGGGAGATGGAGCTGGACCACGCGGCGTTCGAACTGGCCGCACACGCGGCGTTCGGATCGGCCGCGTCGGCCACCGAGTGGTGGCTGGGGCCCGACCCGGACAGCCCGCGACGCATGCCGCGCGACCGGTTCGTCGCCCACCTGACGACCATCATGTTGGGTGTCATCGTCGGCACCGCCGAGGCGCTCGGCCTCAGGGTGAATCCCGACCAGCCGATTCACGACGTGCTGCCCGGCAATCCCGCCGCGAGCTGAGCGGCCGCGGCGTTGACATCGTCGTGGCCATCGATAACACTCGTGCTATCCGATACCCGGGGTACTGGGTATTTCGGCCAGCTGAGCGCCAACGGCCGAAGATGCGCCAGCTAACGTCCACCTGATACCGGCCTCGACAGGAAGACCGATCCGACGTGACCGATGCCCTGACACAAACCCAAGCGACACCTCGGGCTCACGAACCCGTCCATACCCGCGCCGTCATCATCGGGACGGGGTTCTCCGGGCTCGGCATGGCCATCGCGCTGCAAAAGCAGGGCGTGGACTTTGTCATCCTGGAGAAGGCCGACGACGTCGGTGGCACGTGGCGGGACAACAGCTACCCGGGATGCGCCTGCGACATCCCGTCGCACCTGTATTCGTTCTCCTTCGAGCCCAAGCCGGACTGGAAGAACCCGTTCTCCTATCAGCCCGAAATCTGGGACTACCTCAAGGGCGTCACCGAGAAATACGGCCTGCGCCGCTACATACAGTTCAATTCGTTGGTCGATCGTGGCCACTGGGACGACGACGAACACCGCTGGCACGTGTTCACCACCGACGGGCGCGAATACGTCGCCCAGTTCCTGGTCTCGGGGGCCGGCGCGCTGCATGTCCCGTCCTTCCCCGAGATCGAGGGTCGCGACGAATTCCGCGGTCCCGCTTTTCATTCCGCGCAGTGGGACCACAGCGTCGACCTGACCGGCAAGCGGGTAGCGATCATCGGGACCGGTGCCAGCGCGATCCAAATCGTGCCCGAGATTGTCGGCCAAGTCTCCGAACTTCAGCTCTACCAACGCACCCCGCCGTGGGTGGTGCCGCGCTCCAACCCCGAGATCCCGTCGGCGCTGCGGACGGCTATGGGAAACGTCCCAGGGCTGCGTGCGCTGGTGCGCCTGGTGATCTACTGGGCGCAGGAGGCGCTGGCGTTCGGCATGACCAAGCGTCCGAATGCGCTGAAATTCATTGAGGCGTATTGCAAGTGGAACATTCTGCGTTCGGTGCGAGACCGCGAGCTGCGCCGCAAGCTAATCCCGCATTACCGCATTGGTTGCAAACGAATCCTGAACTCTTCCACCTATTACGGTGCGGTCGCGGATCCGAAGACCAAACTGATCACGGATGGCATCACCCGCATCACGCGCGACGGAATCGTCACCGCGGACGGCACGGAACACCGGGCCGACGTGATTGTGTATGCCACCGGCTTCCACGTCACCGACTCCTACACGTATGTCCAGATCAAGGGGCAGCACGGCGAGGATCTGGTCGACCGCTGGAACCGCGAGGGCATCGGGGCGCATCGCGGGATCACCGTCGCCGACGTGCCCAACCTGTTCTTCCTGTTGGGCCCGAATACCGGGCTGGGCCACAACTCCGTGGTGTTCATGATCGAATCGCAGATCCGCTACGTCGCCGACGCGATCGCCAAATGCGACAAGATGGGCGCGCAGGCGCTGGCGCCGACCCGCGCCGCGCAGGACCGCTTCAACGACGAGCTGCAACGCAAGCTGGCCGACTCCGTGTGGAACACCGGCGGCTGCAGCAGCTGGTATCTCGACCAGCACGGAAGGAACACCGTGCTCTGGGGCGGTTACACCTGGCAGTACTGGATGGCGACCCGCTCGATCAAGCCCGTGGAGTACGAGTTCTTCGGGGTGGGTAAGGGCTCACGCGCCGGCCGTAAGGCCGTCACCGCCTAACAGCTTCGCGAAGGCGTTCGCGGCCGCGTCCACGCCCGCCTCGTCGTTCGTGGCCACCAGATCCAGCAGCAGACCGCGGGTGACTGCCAGCCCGAGCCTCGCCATCGCCGGATCGAATCGTCCGTCGGCGGGGTTGTCCAGGGCCTCGGCTTCGGAAAGCCAACCGTGGACGGCGCCTGGGAGCATGCGGTCGAAGGGCTTCTCGCCCTGGGCGGCGCGGGCGTAGCACTCGAAGAAGAGCCGCTCCAGCTGGCGCAGTTCGGGTCGGTGCAGGTCGGCCCACATGGCGGCGAAACCCTGCGCCGGATCCGCGGGCAGATCGCCCAGTAGGCCCATCTGGCGGCGCTCGACTTCCTCGACGATTGCCACGAGTAGATCCTCGCGAGACCCGAAGTGGTGCAACAGCATCCGGTGGCTGGTGCCGACCGCGGCGGCCACCTCCCGCAGCGATCGGTCGCCGATGCCGCCCGTGGCGAACTCCTCGATCAGCCCGTCGAGCAGTTCGCGGCGCCGCGCTAGGTCAGGAGTGCGGGCCATCGGCGCGACTGAGCTGCTCAGACCGGGCCTTGAGTCCCTGGGCCTCGAGTTCGAGGAAGCGCTTGGTCTTCTTGACCATCAGCCGCCCGACGAGAGCGCCCAGTACGCCGCGCTGGTCGAGTTGCTGGCGTACCAGTGTGCGGCCGCCGGGTTGGGCGATGACGTCGTGGCGGGCGCTGACCAGCACGCCCGGCGAGCGTTGCACCCACGTCCAGGACGAGCCCGGCTCGATCTCGGTGACCGTCCAGACCAGCTTCGACATGCCGGGCTGCTTGATCGCGAACCGGCGGCCGACCGCAAGGGCGGGTGCGTCGAGCCCGACCAGTGACGTCACCGACGAGGTCCAGTCGGGCCAGTGCTCGACGTCGGTGAAGACATCCCATACCAGTTGCGGCGGCGCAGCTATCTCGACGCTGTCTTCGTTAAACATGTACCAAATGGTACATGTTTAGCCGGGTTGTGAACAGCGCCTATCCGACGCGCGCGTTGAGATGCTTGAGGGCCGCTTCGGCGCCGTTCCACCCGGGGATGCCGGTCACTCCCGGACCGGGATGGGTGCACTGCCCGCAAAGGTAGAGCCCGTCGACCGGGCTGGCAAACTTGTCGGCTCCCTCGACGACGCGGCCGGTCCACAGTTGGTTGGGCTGCAGCAGGCCATGCGAGTAGTCGCCGGCGTGTGCGCTGAAGGTGCTGCCGAAGTAGCGGTTGGAGAACACGACGCGGTTGGTAACGGAATCGGCGAAGCCGGGCGCAAACTTGTCGAAGATTCCCACGCAGGTATCGGCGTATTGCTCTTTCCAGCTTCGGTTTTCGTCGGCGTCCAGCCCGGTGGGGAAGTAGGGCGTGAAAATCGTTGCGCTGTGCTTGCCTTCGGGCGCCAGCGACGAGTCGACCATGCTGGGTATGTAGAGATAGGTGGGTGGCGCGTCGGGCAACAGCCCCTTGCGGTATTGCTCCCACGCGTCGCTGATGTATTCCGGAGACGGCGCGTAGGCGACGGTCGGACACCATTGCCCGTTGTCCTGCATATACGGCTGCAGCCGCTCGATCCATCGGGGTGCTTGGTCAATGGTGAGATGCGCCTGGATGTATCCCAGATTGAAGTTGATCTCCTTGATCTTGCGGATGTAGTCGGGCGGAAAGTTCTGCGCGCCGGCCAGATTCACGAATGTGGTGTACGGGTCGAGCGACGACAACACGGCATCCGCGGAAATCGTTGTGCCATCGCGTAACTGGACCCCGATGGCGCGCCCGTCGGTGACCACGATTTCCTTGACATGCTGCTTCATCTGCACCTCGGCGCCCAAAGACTCGGCGCGTCGGCACAGCGCCGTACTCAGTGAGCCAATGCCGCCGCGCGGCATGATGTATTCGACGTTGCCGCCGCCGATCAGGTAGTGGTACAGCGTCGACGCATGCGAGCCCGGGGTCCAGGGGCCGCCGTCGAACGCGTCGATGGACATCGCGGCCAGCGAGCCCTGGATGCAGCGGCCTTGGTCGGGTGCCAAGAAGCGGCGGACCGTATCCATCGTGCTGCCGTACCACATCTGAGCGAAGTCGTGACGATCCTCGGGGGTGGGCTGGGAGGCGATCACCTCGATGATGTCCAGCGGCGGACCGAACGCGGAGTCGACGAAATAGGGCGCGAATCGCCCGATGTGCGCGAACAATCCACCGAGCCCGGCCGCGACGTCGGCTCCGTGGTCCTCGAGGAGATGACGCCCCATGCGTTCCAGGTCGTTGTACATCACGAACGGGGTGTCCTCGGCGTCGCCGAACGTGCAGGTCGATGTCCACTGATCCATCAGCTCAAAGCCCCACTTGGTCAGCTCCAGGCGTTCGGTCATCTCCTGGCGCCAGATCAGCACGGCCCATGCGCCCACGCTGTGCTTGTATCCGTCGAAGAGCTCCCGGGTCGCAGCCATCCCGCCGAGGAAGTGTGCGCGTTCCAGGACAAGGACTTTCGCGCCACCCTTAGCCAGCACATTCGCGGCAACTAGACCATTGTGACCTGCCCCGATGACGATCGCGTCATAGTCCGCCATGCTGACTCCTCCGGTGACGATCTCCAGACAGAAGGCACAATGTCACATCTGACATATTTGCGTCAATGGTGACATTGGTGTCTGCTTACACCGTGGAATCTCGTAGCCGGCGCACGCGTCAGGCGCTGCAGCAGGCGGCGATGAAGCGCTTCGTCGCCGACGGCGTGCACCAAACCAGCGTTTCCGATATCGCCGCCGATGTCGGGGTGACCGAGCGAACCTTCTATCGGCACTTCTCGTCCAAACATGCGGTGATCTTTGCCGACTACGACATTGGCTTCGAGTGGTTCGCTCGCGCGCTGGCGCTGCGCCCGCACGGGGAACCCGTCACCGCGTCGGTGCGAAAAGCGGTGGACGCGTTCCCTTTTGACTTCGCGATGGTCCGCGAAGCGGCGACCATCCGGTCGCGCGACCTCGACCAGGACATCATCACCAGTCACATTCGGCGGATGCGCGATCAGGTCGCCGACGAGATCGGGCGCTTCATCCATGAACGATCGGCACCCACCGCCGACGGGGCCATGATCGCCGACATCGCGGCGCACAGCCTGGCGACCGCGGTGTTCGTCGCGCTGGAAGCGTGGATGAGCAAGGGCGGGCAGGATATCGACGAGCTGAGCCGCCTCACCGACATCGCGTTGAGCGCGCTGGAGGACGGCCTCACGCACACGCTGCGCGACGCCGGATTGGACTGACGCGAGCTACTTTTCGGTCGGCAGCAGGGCGATCATCGTGTCGATGAGTTGCTCGGCGTTGGTCTGCCACTTGTCCCAGACGAAATGGCCGCTCAGCTCCAGATCCGTCGTGCCGTGGGCGGTGGTCAACACGAGTGCTCCGTAGTGTCGCGCCCGCTGCGGGCCGACGATGCGGCCCACCATGTCGAGGAACAGGTCCTGCGTGCGCTCGGCCGCCTGCACGGCCGCGGTCGGATCGCCCGCCGGAGTGGTGAACATGAGGCGGTAGAGATGGGGTCGGGTGCGGCCGATGGCGACCAGCGAAAGCAACGCGGCGCGCAGGGACTGCTCCGGCGGATCGTCGCCGCTGGCCAGGCGCTCCAGCGTGTCGCCGAGTTGGTTCAATGCGTTCGCGGCGAGGGCCGTTAGCAGCGTCTCCTTGTTCGCGAAGTGGCGATAGGGCGCGGAACGGGACACGCCGGTTCGGGCACCCACTTCGCGCAGCGTCACGGCATCCGGTCCGCCGGTGTCGAGCAGCGCGCCGGCGGCCTCGAGCAACGACCGGCGGGTCATCGCAGCAGTCTCTGATCGCGTCGCCACCGGCAGCAGCATAGGCCGCTGCCGATTCAGTTGACAACGTCAACTCAACCGCCTAGTTTGAGATGACACTGTCAACTGAAGTGGGAGATGGTCATGACCGCATCGAAACCGCCCGACCGCCGCGAGCTAGTCGTCGTGTCCGGCGCCTCGACGGGTATGGGTGCGGCCACCGCGAAAGAGCTGGCGCGCAAAGGCTTTCACGTGCTGGCCGGTGTCCGCCGCGACGTCGACGCCGATGCCCTACGGGCCGAGGGGATCGAGCCGCACATTCTCGACATCACGGTCGACTCGGATGTGGCCGCCATCGCCGACCGGGTCGCCGGCGATCCGCTGGGCCGGCCGCTGCGCGCGCTGGTCAACAACGCCGGGATCTCGGCCAACGCTCCGGTCGAAACGCTGCCAATCGCCGAGTGGCGCCGGCTGTTCGAGGTGAACCTGTTCGGTCACGTCGCCATGACCCAGGCGCTGCTGCCGGCCCTGCGACACAGCGGGGGCACTGTCGTCAACATCAGTTCTGTGGGCGGCAGGGTGGCGCTGCCGACCTATGGGGCGTATGCGGGTTCCAAGTTCGCTCTCGAAGCCGTCAGCGATTCCCTGCGCCGTGAGGTCGGCGGTCTCGGGGTCAAGGTCGTCGTCGTCGAACCCGGTGCGGTCAAGACCGAGATGTTGGAACGTGGGGTGGCCAGCGCCGATCGATTGAAGGCCGGCATGGCCATCGATCAACTCGAGCGTTACGGGAATCTCGTCGCGGCCATCTCGGAGCAGGCCCGTTCCTTCGGAGAAGACGGTGTTTCCGCCGAAAGCGCCGCCAAGGTCATTGCGCGGGCGGCGGCGGCGTCTCGTCCGCGCACTCGGTACACCATCGGACGTGACGCCGCAATCCTCGTACGGTTGGCCCGCGTGCTGTCCGATCGCTTGCTGGACCGCGTGGTGCGTTTGAACCTTCGGTCCCATCACGCGGCGAACGCGTAAATACGGATTGTCCGCGACACGCAAACACAACGTCTTGTGTTGCCGCGGGTTGTCGGACCCCAGGGGTAGTGTTTGTGGCCTGAGTAACCGCAGGCAAACCGGCTGGTGAAGCGGGTTCTGGGAGGCAAGAAGATGAAGCTGATTGACCGCGTTTCGGCGATCAACTGGAACCGGCTGCTAGACGACAAGGACGCCGAGGTCTGGGACCGGCTGACGGGCAATTTCTGGCTGCCCGAGAAGGTGCCGGTGTCCAACGACATCCCGTCTTGGGGCACCCTCACGGCTCACGAAAAACAGATGACCATGCGGGTGTTCACCGGGCTGACGCTGCTGGACACCATCCAGGGCACGGTCGGCGCCGTCAGCCTGATCCCGGACGCGCTGACCCCGCACGAGGAGGCCGTCTACACCAACATCGCGTTCATGGAGTCGGTGCACGCCCGCAGTTACAGCAACATCTTCTCGACGCTGTGCTCGACGGCCGAGATCGACGACGCATTCCGCTGGTCGGAGGAGAACGTCAACCTGCAGCGCAAGGCCGAGATCGTCATGCAGTACTACAAGGGCGACGAACCGCTCAAGCGCAAGGTGGCCTCCACGCTGCTGGAGAGCTTCCTCTTCTACTCGGGGTTCTACCTGCCGATGTACTGGTCCAGCCGGGCCAAGCTGACCAACACCGCGGACATGATCCGGCTGATCATCCGTGACGAGGCGGTGCACGGTTACTACATCGGCTACAAATACCAGCGCGGCCTGGCGCTCGTCGACGACGTCAAGCGCGCCGAACTGAAGGACTACACCTACGAACTGCTCTTCGAGCTCTACGACAACGAGGTGGAGTACACCCAGGACCTCTACGACGAGGTCGGGCTGACCGAGGACGTCAAAAAGTTCTTGCGCTACAACGCCAATAAGGCGCTGATGAACCTCGGCTACGAGGCGCTGTTCCCGCGCGACGAGACCGACGTGAACCCGGCGATCCTTTCCGCGTTGTCGCCCAACGCCGACGAGAACCACGACTTCTTCTCCGGCTCGGGGTCGTCGTACGTGATCGGCAAGGCCGTCGTCACCGAGGACGAGGACTGGGATTTCTAGAGGTGAACGGCGCGTGAATTGGCGGTGGGAAGGTAGCGCGGGTAGCGCCGCGCCTTGACACTTATCGGGTGACGAACACCGATTCTTCTCACAATCACCCCCATTTCCTGCGGTCGGTAATCCGCTGGCTGCAGGTCGGCTACCCCCAGGGTGTGCCCGGGCCCGACCAGGTCCCGCTGTTCGCGCTGCTGCGCAGCACGCCGCTCACGCACGACCAGATCGAAGAAGTGGTGAGCAACCTTGCCTCGACGGGATCAGGTGAGGCTGGCGGCGGCGTGATCGACGGCAACGAGATCGCCGAGAAGATCTCTCAGTTGACCCACCATGACGCCGGCCCCGAGAACATCCGGCGGGTGGCCGCCACCCTGGCCGCCGCCGGTTGGCCGCTGGCCGGCATCGACGTCAGCGAGCTCATCCCCGGTGATGAGGACGGCGAGGTAGCCGAAGAGGTTGCGGCAAAGTTGCGCGCACCGTCATAGCTTCGAGATGTCGATGACGAAGCGGTAGCGTACGTCGCTGGCCAGCACACGCTCGTAGGCTTCGTTGACGTAATCCGGTTCGATGACCTCGATTTCGGGCGTCACGCCGTGCTCGGCGCAGAAATTCAGCATCTCCTGCGTCTCGGCGATCCCGCCGATGTTCGACCCGGACAGGCTGCGCCGCATCAAGGCCAGCGGGAAGGCCGGAACCTCCATGGGGTGTTCGGGGATGCCGAGCTCGACGAGCGTGCCGTCGACGTCGAGCAGGTTGAGGTAGTCGCCCAGCTTCAGGTTCGCCGACACGGTGTTCAGGATCAGGTCGAAGTGGCCGACCAACTTGCGGAAGGTGTCGGAATCGGCGGTCGCGTAGTAGTGGCTGGCGCCCAGCCGCAGGCCGTCCTCCATCTTCTTCAGCGACTGCGACAGCACCGTGACCTCGCAGCCCAGTGCTGCGCCGAGCTTGACGCCCATGTGCCCGAGCCCGCCCAGACCGATCACCGCCAGCCGGGTGTCCTTGCCGGCTTTCCAGTGCCGCAGCGGCGAGTACAGCGTGATGCCCGCGCAGAGCAACGGCGCGGCGGCGTCCAGCGGCAGCGCGTCGGGTATGCGAACCACGAACTTCTCGTCGACGACGATCGCCTGGCTGTAGCCGCCCTGGGTGGGCTGGCCGTCTTTGCCGATCGAGTTGTAGGTGAACGTCGCGCCCGGTTTGCAGTACTGCTCGAGCCCGGCCAGGCAGCTGCTGCATTTACCGCAGGAGTCCACCATGCAGCCCACGCCAACGCGGTCGCCCACCTTGTGCTTGGTGACCTCGGAACCCACCGCGGTCACCACGCCGGCGATCTCGTGGCCGGGGACCACCGGGTAATTCGGTTGGCCCCATTCGGCTTTGACGGTGTGGATGTCCGAGTGACAGATCCCGGCGAACTTGATGTCGAACGCCACGTCGTGCGGACCGGGGTCGCGACGGGTGATGGTGGTCTTGGTCAGCGGTTCGGTGGCCGACACGGCGGCATAGGCGGAAACGGTGCTCATTCAGATAATCCCTCTTCGATCTAGTCAGTCCCGGATAAGCTTAGCTAAGGTAATGTTCTCGAGCTAACTCGGGTCGGCCCGCATATCAGCTTATGACGGTGTGTGCGTACCGTCCGCCCCGGCGATCAGTTGATCGGGGCGTTGAGCAGGCGCAGGTCGTCGACGATGCCGCGGGCCGCGATCAAGCCCTCGCCGGTCTGCCATATCTCGTCGTTGACGACGTAGACGCGGTTGTCGTGATTGGCGGAGAGCTTGCGCCACGGGGCACTGTCCAGGACGCTGGCGGCGCGATCCGCGGCGGCCGGCGTGGCGCACGACACGTAGACGACGTCGGCGTCGGCCGCGGAGAGATCCGGATTCTTCGCCAGGTCGGCATCGGTCGCGCCGATCTCGATGTAAGCCTTGTCGGTGAACCGCTGCGCCGCGGGGCGGTCCACCCCGACCGCGGTGAGCACGCTGGCCGGAAAGTTGTTGGCGCCGTACACCCGAATGGTGGTGGCGGTCAGCTGCACAATCGACACCTGGAAGTGGGCCGCGTCATGCGCGTCCCCGACCTGGGTGGCCCGCTGCGCGAAGCCGTTGATCAGTGCGTCGACCGCGGCGGTGCGTGCCGTGGCGGCACCGACGCCCCGCACGTTGTCTTGCCAGGCGGCGCCGGGTGCCGCCGTGAACACCGTCGGGGCGATCGCGGCCAGCTGCGGATACAACTTCGGTGTCAACGCTGTCGATCCCAGAATCAGATCGGGGTGGGCCGCGGCGATGCCGCGCAGGTCGGGGTTGGTGCGGGTACCGACGGCGGGCACGCCGTGCAGCGCGGCGCCGAGGTAGGAGGGCTGACTCGGGGAGCCGTCGGGCAGGGCGGCCGCGACCACCCGCGATTGCAGGCCAAGCGCGCACAGGGCGTCGAGCTGGTCACCGGAGAGCACCACGATGCGCTGCGCCTCCGCGGGAACCCGGACCACGTCGGGCGTGACTCCCGCGGCGTTGTGGGCCTGTCGCGTCGGCGGCCCCGGATCGGCCGCGGCGGCATCGCGCGCGCACGCCTCGTCCGGCCGGCGATCGTTTCCCAGCACTCCGGCGCCCGCGATCTGCGTGGTCGGGGTGATCAGCGATCGCGTCGACGCCGAAGGATGATCGGAGCCGCAGCCGCTAATGGTCAGGATGGCCAACGTCAGGGCGGCGGCCAGCCTGGATCGCGTCCCGCCGAATAGCACGCGTTCGAAGGTAACATTCGGCCAGCTACGAGCCCTTACGACAGTTTGTAGGACCAAACCTACCGCCGTCGCGATCGGCGGCTAAGATTCCTCTCGAACCACCTGTCCGATACGGATGTTTGGAGGAGCTGTTGACAGCCGAAGCCCCCCCGCTGGGAGAACTCGAGGCCGTCCGTCCGTACCCGGCCCGGACCGGTCCCACAGGGAACCTCATCTACAGGCTGATCACCACCACCGATCACAAGATGATCGGGATCATGTACTGCGTCGCCTGCTTCATCTTCTTCTTCCTGGGCGGCCTGCTGGCGCTGTTGATGCGCACCGAGTTGGCCGCGCCCGGTCTGCAGTTCCTGTCGAACGAACAGTTCAACCAGCTGTTCACCATGCACGGCACGATCATGCTGCTGTTCTATGCGACCCCGATCGTGTTCGGCTTCGCCAACCTGGTGCTGCCGCTGCAGATCGGCGCACCCGACGTCGCCTTCCCGCGCCTGAATGCGTTCTCGTTCTGGTTGTTCCTGTTCGGCGCCACGATGGCGGCGGCCGGTTTCATCACGCCCGGCGGGGCGGCCGACTTCGGCTGGACCGCCTACACCCCGCTGAGCGACGCCGTCCACTCGCCGGGTCTCGGTGGCGACCTGTGGATCATGGGCCTGATCGTCGCGGGTCTGGGCACCATCCTGGGCGGGGTCAACATGATCACCACCGTGATCTGCATGCGTGCGCCCGGGATGACGATGTTCCGGATGCCGATCTTCACCTGGAACATCCTGGTGACGTCGATCCTGGTGCTGATCGCGTTCCCGTTGCTGACCGCCGCGCTGTTCGGCCTGGCCGCCGACCGTCACCTGGGGGCCCACGTCTACGACGCGGCCAACGGCGGAGTCCTGTTGTGGCAGCACCTGTTCTGGTTCTTCGGTCACCCCGAGGTGTACATCATCGCGCTGCCGTTCTTCGGGATCGTCACCGAGGTCATCCCGGTCTTTTCCCGCAAGCCGATCTTCGGGTACACGACGCTGGTCTACGCGACGCTGTCGATCGCCGCGCTTTCGGTCGCGGTGTGGGCGCACCACATGTTCGCCACCGGAGCCGTTCTGCTGCCGTTCTTTTCGTTCATGACGTATCTGATCGCGATTCCGACCGGGATCAAGTTCTTCAACTGGACCTTCACAATGTGGAAGGGCCAGATAACCTTTGAGACGCCGATGCTGTTCTCGGTGGGCTTCCTGATCACCTTCCTGCTCGGCGGCCTGACCGGTGTGCTGCTGGCCAGCCCGCCGCTGGACTTCCATGTGACCGACAGCTATTTCGTGGTCGCGCACTTCCACTACGTGCTGTTCGGCACCATCGTGTTCTCCACGTTCGCCGGCATCTATTTCTGGTTCCCGAAGATGACCGGCCGGCTGCTCGACGAGCGACTGGGCAAGCTGCATTTCTGGTTGACGTTCATCGGCTTTCACACCACGTTCCTGGTGCAGCACTGGCTGGGCGACGAGGGCATGCCGCGCCGCTACGCCGACTACCTACCGACCGACGGGTTCCAGGGCTTGAACATCGTCTCGACCGTCGGCGCCTTCATCCTGGGTGCGTCGATGTTCCCGTTCGTATGGAACGTCTTCAAGAGCTGGCGCTACGGCGAGGTGGTTACCGTCGACGACCCGTGGGGCTACGGCAACTCGCTGGAGTGGGCGACCAGTTGCCCGCCACCGCGGCACAACTTCACCGAGCTGCCCCGGATCCGTTCGGAGCGCCCGGCATTCGAGTTGCACTACCCGCACATGGTCGAACGGCTTCGCGCCGAGGCGCACGTCGGTCGGCCGCATAAGGCGGAAAGCGACGCCGACGACGTAAGCATTCGCACCTAATGGGCGGTAGCCGCGCCGAACGGGGCTGAGTCGCGGGTGAGCACACCATCCAAGGTGTCGGTGCTGATCACGGTCACCGGCGTCGATCAGCCGGGTGTGACGTCCGCGCTCTTCGAGGTGCTCTCCCGGCACGGGGTGGAGCTGCTCAACGTCGAACAGGTGGTGATCCGGGGCCGCCTGACGCTGGGTGTGCTGCTGTGCTGTCCGCCTGAGGTCGCTGACGGCGGCGTGCTGCGCGACGACGTCCAATCCGCCATCCGCGGGGTGGGTCTGGACGTCACCATCGAGCGCAGCGACGACGTGCCGATCATCCGGGACCCGCCGACCCACACCATTTTCGTTCTGGGCCGGCCGATTACGGCTCGGGCGTTCGGCGCGGTGGCCCACGAGGCGGCGGTGTTGGGCGCCAACATCGACCTCATCCGCGGTGTCTCCGACTATCCGGTGACCGGCCTGGAATTGCGGGTTTCGGTGCCGCCGGGAGCCGATGGCCCGCTGCGGAAAGCGCTGACACGGGTGGCCGCCGACGAGGGCGTCGACGTCGCGGTCGAGGACTACAGCCTGGAACGGCGCGCCAAACGGCTCATCGTGTTCGACGTCGATTCGACGCTGGTTCAGGGTGAGGTCATCGAGATGCTGGCGGCGCATGCGGGCGCCCAGGGCAAGGTCGCCGCGATCACCGAGGCCGCGATGCGCGGTGAGCTGGATTTCGCGCAGTCGCTTCAGCAGCGGGTGGCGACCCTGGCGGGCTTGCCCGCCACGGTGATCGACGAGGTCGCCGATCAGCTCGAACTGATGCCCGGCGCCCGGACCACGCTACGAACATTGCGGCGCTTGGGTTTTCGTTGCGGCGTGGTCTCCGGGGGCTTCCGGCGGATCATCGAACCGCTGGCGGAGGAACTGATGCTGGACTACGTCGCCGCCAACGACCTGGAGATCGTCGACGGGACACTGACCGGCCGGGTCATCGGCCCGATCATCGATCGGGCCGGTAAGGCCGAGGCGCTTCGGGAATTCGCGCGGCAGGCGGGCGTGCCGATGGAGCAGACCGTCGCCGTCGGCGACGGCGCCAACGACATCGACATGCTGGCCGCGGCCGGGCTCGGTGTGGCGTTCAACGCCAAACCGGCGCTGCGCGAGGTCGCCGATGCGTCGTTGAGCAACCCATATCTGGACACGGTGCTGTTTCTCCTGGGCGTGACGCGCGGCGAGATCGAGGCCGCGGACGCGGTCGACGGCCAGGTGCGCCGGGTGGAAATCCCACCGGATTAAGCTCGCGAGCGCGGGAGCCGAATCTGGGATCGCGATCGCGCGCCGCCGGGCAGCGACGACCCGGCAGGTATTCGAGCGTCGGGGTACGGCACGATGGTCGGGTGCCCGAAAACGGAAGCGAGGCAGCCGACCCCGATCTGCTGATTGACTTCAGGGACGTGTCGCTGTGGCGCGGCGACCATCTCCTGGTGGGACCGGTGGATTGGGCGGTCGAACTCGACGAACGATGGGTGATCATCGGGCCCAATGGAGCCGGCAAGACGTCGCTGCTGCGCATCGCCGCGGCGGCCGAGCACCCGTCGTCGGGCGTCGCCGATGTGCTCGGCGAGCGGCTGGGTCGGGTCGACGTGTCGGAGTTGCGTTCGCGGATCGGGCTGAGTTCGTCGGCCCTGGCGCAGCGGGTGCCCGGCGAGGAACTGGTGCGCGACCTCGTCGTCTCGGCCGGTTACGCGGTGCTGGGTCGATGGCGTGAGCGCTACGAGGAGATCGACTACCAGCGGGCGATCGACATGCTGGAGAGCCTCGGCGCCGAGCACCTCGCGGACCGCACCTACGGGACGCTGTCCGAAGGGGAGCGCAAGCGCGTGCTGATCGCCCGCGCCCTGATGACCGACCCCGAACTGCTGCTGCTCGACGAGCCGGCCGCCGGCCTGGATCTGGGCGGCCGCGAGGAGTTGGTGGCCCGGCTGGCCGACCTGGCCGCCGACCCCGATGCGCCCGCGCTGGTGCTGGTCACCCATCACGTGGAGGAGGTGCCGCCGGGCTTCACCCACTGCATGCTGCTGTCGGAGGGCCGGGTGGTCGCGTCGGGTCTGCTGCCGCACGTGCTGACCGCCGAGAACCTGTCCATCGCGTTTGGCCAGTCGATCGCCCTGGACGTCGTCGACGGGCGCTATTTCGCTCGACGGGTTCGCACCCGCGCCGCCCACCGGAGGTACCCATGAACGCACCGTTGACCCCCCGGCCGGCGGCGACCGTGATGCTGATCCGCGATGGCGCGACAGAGTTGTCCGTTTTTCTGATGCGCAGGCACCGTGGCATGGACTTCGCGGGCGGGGTGATGGTGTTTCCCGGCGGGGGAGTCGACGACCGGGACCGCAACGCCGACATCGCCTGGGCCGGGCCGCCGCCGGCGTGGTGGGCGCAGCGGTTCGGCATCGAACCCGACCTGGCCGAGGCGTTGGTCTGCGCCGCGGCACGCGAGACGTTCGAGGAGTCGGGGGTGCTCTTCGCGGGCCCGGCCGACGACCCGAACAGCATCGTTCGCGACGCCGCGACGTTGGGCGACGCCCGCTCCGCGCTGGCCGACCGGTCGCTGTCCTTCGCTGACTTTCTCCGCCGGGAAAACCTGGTGCTGCGGTCGGACCTGCTGCGGCCGTGGGCGAACTGGGTCACCCCCGAAGCGGAATTGACTCGCCGCTACGACACCTATTTCTTTGTGGGAGCGCTGCCAGAAGGGCAGCGCGCTGACGGCGAGAACACCGAATCCGACCGTGCCGACTGGGCATTGCCGCGCGACGCCCTCGACGACTTCGCGGCCGGCCGCAACATCCTGCTGCCGCCGACCTGGACGCAGCTCGACTCGTTGGCCGGTCGCACCGTCGACGAGGTGCTGGCTGTCGAGCGCCAGATCGTCTCGGTGCAGCCGCTGCTGGAGCAACGAGGCGACAACTGGGTTTTTGAGTTCTTCGACTCGGATCGCTACCACCAGGCGCGAATAGCGGGCGGATCGACCGGGTGGCCGTTTTGAGCGAGTTCGTCAGCGTCGTGGTCAGCGACGGCTCGCAGGATGCCGGCCTGGCCATGTTGCTGCTGTCGCGACCGCCGACAAATGCGATGACCCGCCAGGTCTACCGCGAGCTCGTGGCCGCGGCCGCCGAGCTGGGGCGGCGCGACGACGTGGCCGCGGTGATCCTGTTCGGTGGCCACGAGATCTTCTCCGCCGGCGACGACATGCCCGAGCTGCGGACGCTGACGGCCCCGGAAGCCGAGATCGCGGCCCGGGTCCGGCAGGAGGCCGTCGACGCCGTCGCGGCGATCCCGAAGCCGACCGTGGCCGCGATCACCGGATACGCGTTGGGTGCCGGCCTCACGCTGGCCCTGGCGGCCGATTGGCGGGTCAGCGGTGACAACGTCAAGTTCGGGGCGACCGAGATCCTGGCCGGCCTGGTCCCCGCCGGCGGCGGAATGGCTCGCCTGACCCGCGCGGCCGGGGCGAGCAGGGCCAAGGACCTGGTGTTCAGCGGGCGTTTCGTCGACGCCGAGGAGGCGCTGGCGCTGGGCCTGATCGACGAACTGGTGGCGCCCGACGACGTGTACGACGCCGCCGCGGCGTGGGCGCGCCGATTTCTCGGCGGCCCGACGCACGCGCTGGCCGCCGCCAAGGCCGGCATCAACGCCGCCTTCGAACACCGAAGCGCCGAGTGGCTGGCAGCCGAACGGCGCCGGTACGCCGAGTTGTTCCCCCCTGGTGACGGCGCTGGTGACGGCGCTGGCGGCAAGGGAGACCGGGGCGACGATTAGGCTGCCCTCCATGACGACGAGTTCGACCGACGCCGTTCCTAACCCTCATGCGACCGCCGAGCAGGTGGCAGCCGCGAGGCAAGACAGCAAGCTGGCCCAGGTGCTCTACCACGACTGGGAGGCCGAGAGCTACGACGAGAAGTGGTCGATCTCCTACGACCAGCGCTGCGTCGACTACGCCCGGCACTGCTTCGACGCCGTCGTGCCCGGCGAGGTCATCCGTGAGCTGCCCTACGACCGTGCCCTGGAACTGGGCTGCGGCAGCGGCTTCTTCCTGCTCAATTTGATCCAGGCCGGGGTCGCCCGGCGCGGATCGGTCACCGACCTGTCACCAGGCATGGTCAAGGTCGCCACCCGCAACGGCCAGTCGCTGGGACTCGACATCGACGGCCGGGTCGCCGACGCCGAGGGCATCCCGTATGACGATGACACCTTCGATTTGGTGGTCGGGCACGCGGTGTTGCATCACATTCCCGACGTCGAGCTGTCCCTGCGTGAGGCGCTGCGGGTGCTGAAGCCTGGCGGCCGGTTTGTGTTCGCGGGCGAGCCCACCAACGTCGGCAACCGTTATGCCCGTGCGCTCGCGGACCTGACATGGAATGTCACCATCCGCGCGGTGAAGCTTCCGGGGCTGGGCGCCTGGCGCCGTCCGCAGGCCGAGATCGATGAGAACTCGCGCGCGGCGGCCCTCGAGTGGGTGGTCGACCTGCACACCTTCGAGCCGAAAGACCTGGAGAGGATGGCGACCAACGCCGGCGCCGTGCAGGTCGAAACTGCCACCGAGGAGTTCACAGCCGCGATGCTCGGGTGGCCCTTGCGTACCTTCGAGTCGACGGTGCCGCCGGGCAAGCTCGGCTGGGGCTGGGCGAGGTTCGCCTTCACCAGCTGGAAGGCCCTGAGCTGGGTGGACGCCAATGTCTGGCGGCACGCGCTACCGAAGGGCTGGTTCTACAACGTGATGATCACCGGGGTCAAACCCTCCTGAGCGCGGGGCTGCGCTTCGGCACCGCCGACGTCAGTTACCTGCGGTCGGAATCGGGTGCCGCGGCGCTCGCGGCGGTCGCCGAACTCGAGCTGACGGACGCCACCCGGATCGCCGACATCGCCGCGGTGCGCGCCCGGTTCGGTGATCGGGCCCCGGTGCTGGTGGAGACGACGCTGCTGCGCCGCCGCGCCACAGACAAGCTGGGCCAGCTGGGCCCGGATTTTCCCGTGTCTAACTGGCTGTTCACCGACGAGGCGCTGCAGCAGGCCACCGCGGCGCCGGTGGCCCTGCACCGGGCCGGCCGGCTGGCCAGGGGGCCGGGTGGCGTAGACGTCGCAGACGTCCTAGTGCACGACGCGACCTGTTCGATCGGCACCGAATTGGCCGCCCTGCACCGCTCGGGGGTCCGGGCGGTGGGCAGCGACATCGACCCGGTGCGACTGGCGATGGCGCGCCACAACCTGGGCGCGGCCGCCGAGCTCTGCCGCGCCGACGCGCTGCACCCGGTGACCCGCGACGCGGTGGTCGTCGTGGACCCGGCGCGCCGTCGTGGCGGGCGGCGGCGCCTGCGCCCCGACGAGCACCAGCCCGCGCTGGGCCAGCTGATCGACACCTACCGTGACCGGGACCTGGTCGTAAAGTGCGCTCCCGGAATTGATTTCGATCATGTGCGACGCCTCGGTTTCGACGGTGAAATCGAGGTGACGTCCTACCTTGGCTCGGTCCGGGAAGCATGTCTATGGTCGGCCGGATTGGCGCGGCCGGGTGTGCGACGACGGGCGAGCGTCCTTGATCGCGACGAACAGATCACCGACGCCGAACCAGACGAGTGCCCGGTGCGGCCCGCCGGGCGCTGGATCGTGGACCCCGACGGCGCTGTGGTCCGGGCCGGCCTGGTGCGTCACTACGGCGCGCGACACGGGCTCTGGCAACTCGACCCCAACATCGCCTACCTGTCCGGCGATCGGCCGCCGCCGGGGATCCGGGGCTTCGAGGTGCTCGAACAGGTGGTGTTCGAGGAGCGGCGGCTGCGGCAGGCGTTGTCGGCACTGGACTGCGGGGCGCTGGAGATCCTGGTCCGCGGTGTGCGAGTGGATCCCGACGCTCTGCGGCGACGGCTGCGGCCGCGCGGCAGCCGACCGCTGTCGGTGGTCATCACCCGCATCGGCTCCGGGCCCGCAGGCCGCGCGACGGCCTTCGTCTGCCGTGCCTCCCGGTAGTGCCCAGGTACGCTGGCTGCCGTCACTCTTCCAGCCGCCCAGCCTATTTAGTCTGCGAGGACAATCCGACGATGCGTCACCTGTTAGCGGCCGCGGCGCTGGCCGCTCCGGCGTTGCTGGCCTGGCCGGCGGCCGCCGAGCCGCCGTCGTGTGCCGGCCTGGGCGGCACCGTCGACGCCGCCCAACTGTGCCACGTGCAAGCCAGCGGCCCCACGTACACGCTCAACATGACGTTTCCCGCCGACTATCCCGACGAACAGGCGCTGACCGACTACATCACGCAGAACCGCGACGGGTTCGTCAACGTCGCGCAGAGTTCGAGGGGACGCGACCAGCCCTACCAGATGGAAGCGACCACCGAGCAACACAGGGCCGGCCAGCCGCCGCACAACACCCGCAGCGTCGTGCTCAAGTTCTTCCAGGACCTCGGCGGTGCCCAGCCGACGACCTGGTACAAGGCGTTCAACTACAACCTCGGGACCAAACAGCCCATCACCTTCGACAACCTGTTTGCGCCCGGCACCACGCCGCTGGACAGCATCTTCCCGATCGTCCAGCGCGACCTGCAACGTCAAAACGCTTTGGGCGCAGCCATATTGCCCTCGACGGGGCTTGACCCGTCGCACTATCAGAACTTCGCCATCACCGACGATCAGCTGATCTTCTACTTCGCCCCGGGCGAGATCCTGGCGGCGCTCGCCGGCCCGGTCCAGGCCCAGGTGCCGCGCAACGCGATTCCGCCGCTGGCGGTCTAGGCCCTAGACGGGCCCGGCCAGCGACTCCATCGCCGCGGCGCCGATCGCCAGCCCGACCTGCGCCACGCAACCGATGATCGGGACGAAAAAGGCCACTTTGCGCCGCATGAGCAGGTACACGGCGACCACGAAGTCGGCGATCAAGATGGCGGCGCCGGCCCAAATCCCCAACTTCATCGCCCGGTCGACCCAGGCGGGGTCGCCGCACTTCACGGCACCGCACGGGTCCGTGCCCATGACGAGCAGGCCCAGCAGCGCAACGGTCGCCGCCAACAGGAAGCCGTGGACAGCCAGCAGGACGAGGGTCGCGGCGATGTCGGCCGGGCGGCTGCGCGTGCTCATTGACTGCTGGGGACTTCTAGGCCGGCGCGAACCCGTAGACCTGACCGTCGCTGGTGGCGACCACCACCCGGCGATCGTTGCCCACCGACACCCCGACGGGATACCCGGTGGCCGCCGGAAGCGGATAGCTGCCCAGCGTGTGGCCGTTGGCCGGATCGAAGACCAGCACCGACATGCCGGGAGTGTCGTTGCTGGGCGGGCCGCTGACGACCGTGTAGCCGACGCCGCCGGCCAGGGCCGCCGATGACAGCGGGACGACGTCGTCGCGGCGCCAGACCGGATCGGCGTGATCGCGGCCGTCCTTGAACGCCGCCAGCCGGGTGTCGGGCCCGCCGCCCGACACGATCAGCCCCTGCGGGGTGACCGCGGGCGGTGTCTGCGCCAGAAAGCCCAGCGGCACTGACCATTTCACCTTCCCGTCGGCGGCGGCCAGCGCCCACAGCCGTTGGTCGCGGCCATTGACGTAAACGGTCGACCCGTCGGCGGACAACACCGGGCTGGCGATGACACCGGCGCTCACGGCGTCGCTGGTCCAGTCCCGGACAACCAGCGGGCTCTGCCCCGGTTGGTACTTCAGCCCGACCAGCCCCGCGGCCGGAGCGCCCGGCTGCCAGATGCCCACCACCACCGTCCCGGTGACCGTCGAGAAGGCGGGCGGGGCCGCGACCGGGCAGCCCTGCCGGGCGGGGGCGCAATCGTCCAGCCCGCGCGTCGCGTCGGTGGGGTCGACGCCGTCCACCAGGTCCAGCGGGCTGCCGACCACCTGGCCGCGATGGGAGTCGAAAACCAGCACCTGGCCCAGGTGGGTGCTGACGAGCAGCTGGCCGTGGTCGAGAAAGCGTGGAGTGGTGGGCATGCCGATCACCGGCTGGCGCCACCGGGTCCACTGTGTCACCGGAAACGAGAGGAAAGTGCCCGGTTGACCGACGTAGAGGTTGTCGAAGCCGTCGAACAACGGGCCCCCGAAACCGCCGCCCTGGACCAGCCGAACGCACCAGCGTTGCCGGCCGTTGTCGTTGTTCTCCCACTCCATCAGCGAACATCCGCCCGGGGTCTGCGCGTTCAGGGCGAGATAACCGCGCGCGCTCAGCGCCGGCCCGGCCGCCAAACTGCCCTTGACCGACCGCGTCCACTGCAGCGACAGCTTGCTGGCGCCGCTCGTCGCGGTGTAGCTGCTGTTGGCGGCGTCGCCGTACTGCGCGGGCCAGCCCTGCGCGGCCGACGCCTCGACCCACGAGTCGGTGTTGCCGCAACCACCGAGCCCGGCCGTGAGCCCAGCGGCCAGCACCAGGGACAACCAACGCCGGAGCCCATGCAGGAGATGTCTGGCAAGCACCTCGGGTTTCCAAATCCTTCTTCCGGCATGGCAGCGATCGAGTACAGGTGAGGGTAACCCGTGCCGGCTCCGATAGGCTTTTCGGCCATGACGTCCATGTGGAATGCGCCGTTCCACCGCCGTTGGCGCGGGTCAAACCTGCGCGACCCACGCCAGGCCAAGTTCCTCACGCTGGCCTCGCTGAAGTGGGTGCTGAAAAACCGCGCCTACACCCCCTGGTACCTGGTGCGCTACTGGCGGCTGCTGAAGTTCAAGCTGGCCAACCCGCACATCATCACCCGCGGGATGGTGTTCCTCGGCAAGGGTGTCGAGATCCACTGCACACCCGAGCTGGCGCAGCTGGACATCGGCCGCTGGGTGCACATCGGGGACAAGAACACCATCCGTGCGCACGAGGGCTCGCTGCGGTTCGGCGACAAGGTGGTGATGGGCCGGGACAACGTCATCAACTGCTATCTCGACATCGAGTTCGGGGACGCGGCGCTGATGTCCGACTGGTGCTATGTCTGCGATTTCGACCACCGCATGGACGACATCAACCTGCCGATCAAGGATCAGGGCATCGTCAAGTCCCCGGTCCGGATCGGGCCGGACACCTGGCTCGGGGTCAAGGTGACGGTGCTGCGCGGCACGTCCATCGGGCGCGGCTGCGTGTTGGGGTCGCACGCGGTGGTTCGGGGCGTGGTCCCGGACTACTCGATCGCGGTCGGCGCGCCGGCCAAGGTGGTCAAGAACCGGCAGCTGTCCTGGGAGAGCTCGGCCGCGCAGCGCGCCGAGCTGGCGGCCGCTTTGGCCGACATCGAACGCAAAAAGGCCGTCCGGTAGCGGCTATTCGGCGTGGTCGTCGACCTTGAAATCGAAGTTGACATCCCCCGCGTCGACGTTGGTGACCGTCACCGAGATGCCGTACTTCTCAGCTGCCGTCGGTGAGTTGGCACCGTAGCGTCGCGCCTTCGACGCCCTTGAGGTTGTCGGGGCAGGTCACCGAATCCGGCTTCTTGCCCACCTGCTGAGTCAGCTTGTCGCTGATCACGCTGGCGACCTGGTTCTTGTCGACGGTCTCGACCATGTCGAACTTGACGTCGCTGCCGTTAACGGTGGTCACGGTCACGTTGACGTTGAAGGTCTGGTTTTTGACCTTCATCGTGCAGTTCAGTTGCGCCCCGACCTTTGCCTCGAGGTCGCTCGGGCACGTCACCGAATCGGGCTTGTTGCCGGCCGCGTCGGTCAACTTGGAGGTGATCTGCTGGGCGACGTCATTTTTGCTCACCGCGTGCGACGACGTTCCGATCGAGCAGGAACAGGCACCCCGCGCCGGTGGTGTGCTGGTCGTTTGCTCAGATGCTTCGATACCGGCGCAGCGCTTCGGCGCACTCGGCGCCGTGGTCGACGATCGGCGCGGGGTACGAGTCGGGCCGCTCGCCTTTGCTCAGGTGCGCGTCGTCGACCATCCTTCTCTTAGCCGCGCGCTGATCGGGGCTTGACGTTAACGGTCCGGCAGCGCGTGCTCGACGATGGGCAGCCGTGCGTGTGGCTGCCGCTCGCGGCGCTTGGCGGCCAGATACACCTGTGCGGTCTCCTCGGCCACTGTGTGCCAATCGAAGTCTGAGGTGAGCCGTTCGCGGGCGGCGCGGGCGCGCCGTTGCGCGGCGTCCGGATCGTCGAGCACAACGCGTACCGCCGCGGCCAGCGCCGCCACGTCGCACGGCGGACACGACACCCCGGTCTGCCCGCTGATCACCGCCTCGCCCAGACCACCGATGTTCGAGGTCACCAGCGGAGTGCCGGTCGCGGCGGCTTCCAGGGCCACCAGCCCGAACGGTTCGTAATGGCTGGGCAGCACCGCGGCATCGGCCCGATGCAGTAGCGCCAGCAGCTCGGTGTGGTCCAAGTGCCCGACGAACTGAGTTGCTTTGAGCACCCGATGTTTTCGAGCCTGCTCCACGAGCCAGTCCAGCTGGGTGCCCTCCCCGGCGATGGTCAGTGTGGTACCCGGGTGCGTGCGCCTGATCCGCGGCAGCGCGGCGATGACGTCGTGCACACCCTTCTCGTACTCCAGCCGCCCGAGGTAGAGCAGTTCCGCCGGCCCGGTGCGTGGCCTGCGGTCCGCGAAGGGCCAGCGCGCCGCGTCAATGCCGTTGCGGATCACCGTGGTCTCGGCCAGACCGGGACCGAACAGCTCGGTGATCTCGTCGGCCATCGACGCCGAACACGTGATCAGCGAATCGGATTCGCGCACCAGCCACGACTCGACCGCATGCACCTGACGGCTGAGCGGCCCACTGACCCAGCCGGAATGCCGACCGGCTTCGGTTGCGTGAATCGTGGAAACCATTGGCACGTCATAAAACTGGGCCAGGGCAATGGCCGGGTGGGCTACCAGCCAGTCGTGTGCGTGCACAACGTCGGGACGCCACGCCCGGTCGCTGCGGTATTTCTTGAGGGTGAGCCCGGCGCGGATCATCGAGTGGCCCATGGCCAGCGTCCAGGCCATCATGTCGTCGCTGAAGGTGAATTCGTGCGGATCGTGCGCGGCCGCGATCACCCGGACGCCCTCGCTGACCTCATCGGACGACGGGTGCGTGCGGGGATCGGTGTCCGAGGGACGGCGCGACAGGACGACGACATCGTGACCGGCCGCGGCCAGCGCCGTCGACAGGTGATGCACGTGACGACCCAGCCCGCCGATCACCACGGGCGGGTACTCCCACGACACCATCAGGATTTTCACGCGGCGGCCCACCTCACCGGGGCAGCCTACGCGCATCCAGCGCGCCGAACAGACCGTCCGCGCGGTTCCACCCGTCGGCCAGCCGTTGCGCGCTGTCGCGCCGGCCCGACGCGAGTGCCCCCGCGATCTCCCGGGTCGCGTGCGCGTGCAGGTGGGCGCGGTAACGGGCGTAGTCGGCGGCCGAGTCCTTGCTCACCATGAACGGCCAGTCGCTGGACACGGTGAGCAGGGTCTCGCGCAGGATCTGATCGGCGACGTGATCGCGGGGGAGCGGCCCGTCCAGCGACGCCCTCTGCTCCAGCGCCTTGTCGACCGTGCTCAGCGCCATGTCGACCACCTCGGTGTTGAGCTGGACCAGGTCGGCCACCTTCTCGCCGGCCCACACCTGCCAGTCCTTGCCCGAACCCCACGAGCTGGGCGGCAGGGCGACCGGGTCGCCGACGAACCCGCCGGCGATTGCGTCGCGCAGCGTGCCCACCCGCACACCGGCCGCGGGCAAGGCGCGCAGCACCCGCTGCAGCCAGGTCGGGCCCTCATACCACCAGTGGCCGAACAGCTCGGTGTCGAAGGCGGCGATCACGTGAGCGGGCCGGCCGATGCGCTGCGACTCGGACTGCAGCCGATCGCGCACCACGTCGACGAAGTCGGCGACGTGGGCGTCGACCGCGCGGTCGGCGCGCTCGGGATCGTAGGGCGCCTTGCCCTCCGATGGCACATTGCGGCCCGTCACCCTGGCCGGCTTGAGCCCGGTGAGGTGGTCGTAGGTGTGGAAGTCGCGGTAGGCGGCATGCCCGGGGTAGCCGGATTTCGGCGACCACACCCGGTAGCTGACCTGCAGGTCGCGCCCGAACGCGACAACGTCGGTGTCGCCCACGGGCCGGCCCAGCGCGGTGTCGCCGTGCAGCGACGGGCCGTCGACCATGAAGTGCGTGACCCCGGCGGCGGCGTAGTCGTGTTCCATCCCCGGGGCGTAGGCGCACTCGGGCGCCCAGATTCCGGTCGGGCTTTGCCCTTTTCGCGCCCCTAGGCGGTGCTGCGCGTCGGCAAGGCCTTCGCGCAGCGCGAACTCGCGCAGCCGCGGCGTGAGCAGGGGCTGGAACGGGTGGGCCAGCGGGCCGCCGAGCAACTCCACGGTGCCGGCGTCGATCAGGCTGCGCAGCAGCGGGCTGCCGCCGTGCCGCCAGAGGGTGGCGAACTCCTCGAGCGCCAGGTCCGCCTCGGCGCATTCGCCAATCCCGAAGGCACGCAACGCTTCCGGTGTGCAGGACTGGTAGCCGGCCGACTTCGATTGGGGGACGGACCGCACGCTGGCGGCCTCGGCCGCCCGCAGCCGCCAGTTGGCCAGCCAGTGATGCATGCCGTCGAGGCAGTACGGGTCGTCGAGCTGTGCGTTGACCACCGGGGTGACGCCGAGGGTGACCAGTCCCTGCCGGCCCTCGTCGGCGAGCGTGTGCAGCACCCGCAGCAGCGGCAGGTAGGCCGCCGCCCAGGACTGATACAGCCACTCCTCGCCGACCGGCCAGCGGCCGTGATGGGCCAGCCACGGCAGGTGGGTGTGCAGCACCAGGGTGAACATGCCGGGCACCCGGGCTTCGGGCGCGCTCACGGCCGCACCGCCATCGCGATCAGATCCAGGCTGTCGTCTATGTCGCGGCCGTCACTGCCGTCGAAGCCGTCGCCAACGATGTCGAAGTCGTCGGTGGTCACCGCGGCGACGTCCGCGGCCAGCCCGGGCGGCCACGGTGCATCGGCCACCGCCCGCGCGATCTGCGCGTCGATGATCGAGCCGCCGTGGCGGGCGTCCATCTCCCGTAGCCGCGGTCCGTGGAACAGGCCGCTGATCGACACCTGACAGAAACCCGCTTCGGCCAGGAGCTCGATCAGCTCGTCGGCGTTGAGTTCGCGGGTGTGAAAGGGGTTGATCGGGGTGTCCCGGCCCGGTGAGAAGGTGATCCGGTTGGGGGTGGACACCATCAGCAACCCGGAGGGACGCAGCACCCGGGCGCACTCGGCCACGAACTGCGCCTGGTCCCACAGGTGCTCGATGACCTGGAAGTTCACCACGGCATCCACCGACGAGTCGGGCAGCGGCAGCTGGGCCAGGTTGGCCTGCACGGCCTCGACTCTTGGGTAGCGGCCACGGACGTGGGCCACCGCGGCCGCGTCGTAGTCCACCGCGACGACCCGGCGGGCGACGCCGGCGATCAGGTCGGCGCCGTAACCTTCGCCACAGCCGGCCTCGAGCACCTCGCGGCCCGCGCAGCGTGGCGCCAGCCGCTGGTAAACCACCTGGTGGCGGCGAAACCAGTAGTTCTCGATGTCCAGGTCGGGGATGGTGCGCTCGCCCGTCAGCGTCAGCACCGCGTCAACCGCCGCCGAGGCGTCGTCGGGGATCTGCTGGGGACCGTTGGGCAGGAATGCGCTCATTGCATAGGCAGGCTAACGCGAAGTGTCAGATTCGCGAACCGGGCGGAGGGAACCTGCATTACGACCGCTATTGTGTGAGAGCCCGCAGTCGACCGCTGTGGGGCCACTTCGAGGAGGACGAACCACACTCATGACGAACATCGTGGTCCTGATCAAGCAGGTCCCGGACACCTGGTCGGAGCGCAAGCTCACCGACGGCGATTACACGCTGGACCGCGAGGCCGCCGACGCGGTCCTGGACGAGATCAACGAGCGCGCCGTGGAAGAGGCGCTGCAGATCCGCGAGAAGGAGGCCGCCGACGGCGTCGAGGGGTCGGTGACCGTGCTGACCGCGGGCCCCGAGCGCGCCAACGAGGCGATCCGCAAGGCCCTGTCCATGGGCGCCGACAAGGCCGTCCACCTCAAGGACGACGGCATGCACGGCTCGGATGTGGTCCAGACCGGGTGGGCGCTGGCCCGTGCGCTGGGCACCATCGAGGGCACCGAACTCGTCATCGCCGGCAACGAGGCCACCGACGGCGTCGGCGGTGCGGTGCCGGCCATCATCGCCGAGTACCTGGGCCTGCCGCAGCTCACCCACCTGCGCAAGCTGTCCGTGGAGGGCGGCAAGGTCACCGGCGAGCGCGAGACCGACGACGGCCTGTTCACCCTCGAGGCCACGCTGCCCGCGGTGGTCAGCGTGAACGAGAAGATCAACGAGCCGCGCTTCCCGTCCTTCAAGGGCATCATGGCCGCCAAGAAGAAAGAGGTCACGGTCTTGACCCTGGCCGAAATCGGGGTCGAGGCCGACGAGGTCGGCCTGCAAAATGCCGGGTCGACGGTGCTCTCGTCGACGCCGAAGCCGCCCAAGACCGCCGGTGAGAAGGTCACCGACGAAGGCGAGGGCGGCAGCCAGATCGCGCAGTACCTGGTCGCCCAGAAAATCATCTGAACGAGCACGAACTAGAGACGAGAAGAGCGAAATCAACCCATGGCTGAAGTACTGGTGCTCGTCGAGCACGCTGAAGGCGCGATAAAGAAGGTCACCGCCGAACTGATCACCGCCGCCCGGGCGCTGGGCGAGCCGGCCGCCGTCGTGGTGGGCGCGCCCGGAACCGCCGCGCCGTTGGCAGACGGGCTCAAGGAGGCCGGCGCCGCCAAAATCTACGTCGCCGAGTCCGACGACGTCGACAAATACCTGATCACCCCGGTGGTCGACGTGCTGGCCTCGCTGGCCGAATCGAACTCGCCCGCCGCCGTGTTGCTGGCCGCCAGCGCCGACGGCAAGGAGATCGCGGGCCGGCTCGCGGCCCGGCTCGGATCCGGCCTGCTGGTCGACGTGGTCGAGCTCAAGGAGGGCGCCAAGGGAACCCACTCCATCTTCGGCGGCGCGTTCACCGTCGAGGCGCAGGCCAACGGCGACACCCCGGTGATCACGGTGCGGGCCGGGGCGGTCGACGCCGAGCCGGCCGCCGGCGCCGGTGAGCAGGTCAGTGTGGAAGTGCCGGCTCCCGCCGAGAACGCCACCAAGATCACCGCCCGCGAGCCGGCGGTCGCCGGCGATCGTCCGGAGCTGACGGAGGCCACCATCGTGGTGTCCGGTGGCCGCGGCGTCGGCAGCGCGGAGAACTTCAGCGTGGTCGAGGCGCTGGCCGACTCGCTGGGTGCGGCCGTCGGGGCTTCCCGCGCCGCCGTGGACTCCGGCTACTACCCGGGCCAGTTCCAGGTCGGCCAGACCGGCAAGACGGTGTCACCCCAGCTCTACATCGCGTTGGGCATCTCCGGGGCGATCCAGCACCGCGCGGGCATGCAGACCTCGAAGAACATCGTCGCGGTCAACAAGGACGAAGAGGCGCCCATCTTCGAGATCGCCGACTACGGCGTGGTGGGCGACCTGTTCAAGGTCGCTCCGCAGCTGACCGACGCGGTCAAGGCCCGCAAGGGCTGAGTTTCGCGCGATGGTGCGCCAGCGTACGCGTGCGCCAACCGCAGTTAAGTGACGAACGTCGCACCGCATCTCGTTTGCCGTGCTCAGGCGGTTTTTCACGACATTTCGTCATCTGACGTGCACCGACACGTCACAGCGTTGATGCCGATTAGCTCATCGACTACGACACGTTGTAGGCATGAGCATTGCTTCCGTCCTGATAGCCAGCGACAAGCCGGAGGGCGCCGCGACCAGCTCGCCCGGCCCCCGCTACTCGCTACTGCTGTCCACCGACCCCGGGCTGATCGAGGCGGCGCAGCGGCTCCGCTATGACGTGTTCACCAGCACGCCCGGCTTCGCGTTACCGGCCACCGGCACAGACCAAATCGACGTCGACAGGTTCGACGAATACTGCGATCACCTGCTGGTTCGCGACGACGACTCCGGCGAGCTGGTGGGGTGTTACCGGATGCTGGCGCCTGCCGGTGCCATCGCGGCCGGAGGCCTCTACACCGAGACGGAATTCGACATTCGCGCCTTCGACCCGCTGCGGCCCTCGCTGGTGGAGATGGGACGCGCGGTGGTGCGGGACGGCCACCGCAACGGTGGCGTGGTGCTGTTGATGTGGGCCGGGATCCTGGCCTACCTGGACCGTTACGACTACGACTACGTGACCGGCTGCGTGTCGGTACCTATCGGCGACGAATCCGACGGCGAAGTGCCGGGCAGCCAGCTGCGCGGGGTGCGCGACTTCATCCTGAGCCGTCACGCCGCGCCGTCGCAGTACCGGGTGCATCCGTACCGGCCGGTCCGCGTGGACGGGGCGCGTCATCGACGACATTCCGTCGCCGCCGCGGCCGTCGGTTCCGGCGCTCATGCGGGGCTACCTGAGGCTGGGCGCACAGGTCTGCGGTGAGCCCGCGCACGACCCGGACTTCGGTGTGGGCGACTTCTGCGTGCTGCTGGACAAGCGACGTGCCGATACGCGATATCTCCGGAGATTGCGGTCGGTGTCGGCGGCCACCGAGATAGAGCCGGCGCCCAGTGAACAGCCCGGGGCCCGTTCCCGCAGTCACCGCCCACTCCTGGCTGCCCCGCGCAACGTGCGACGTCAGCTGTGTGGGTTCCGACAACCCCGCGCCCTCGCGGCGGTTGTTGGTGGTGCTGCGGGTAGCGCTGCGCGTCACATTGGCGCTGTTGTTGGCACCGGGCGTGCCATTGATCGCGATCCCGCTGCCCGGCCGGACGCGGGTGCAGCGCGTCTACTGCCGGTTGGTCCTGCGCTGCTTCGGTGTCCGGATCACGGTGTCGGGTAACCCGATTCGCAACCTGAGCGGGGTCCTGGTGGTCAGCCCCCACATGTCGTGGTTGGACGCCTTCGCCATCGGTTCGGTGTTGCCCGGGTCGTTCGTCGCGCGGGCCGACATGTTCACCGGCCGGGCCATCGGCATCGTGGCCCGCATGTGCAAGATCATCCCGATCGAGCGGTCCAGCCTGCGCCGGCTGCCCCTGGTGGTGGACACCGTCGCGCGCCGGCTGCGCGCCGGCCGGACGGTGGTGGCCTTCCCGGAGGGCACCACCTGGTGCGGCCTGGCGTGCGGGTCCTTTTATCCGGCGATGTTCCAGGCCGCGATCGATGCCGGCCGCCCGGTGCAGCCCCTTCGGCTGACCTACCACCACGTCGACGGCAGCGTCTCGACCGCCCCGGCCTTCGTGGGCGAAGACACATTGTTGAGGTCAATCGGCCGGCTGCTCACCGTGCGCCGCACCCTGGCCCGCGTGCGGGTCGAATCCCTGCAGTTGCCGGGCACCGATCGGCGCGACCTGGCCAACAGATGCCAGTCCGCGGTGCTCGTGGGGGACCCGCAACATTCCGGGCGGCATTCCGGGCGGCCAGCGGGTCACCGGCACGTGCTGGTGGCCTGACCGGCCCGAAGGGCCGGTATCGTGGGGCGCGTCATGGTGTACCTCGATCACGCCGCCACCACCCCGATGCACCCCGCCGCCGTCGAGGCGATGAGGGGCGTGCTGGGCACGGTCGGCAACGCCTCTTCGCTGCACACCAGCGGCCGGGCGGCGCGGCGTCGGATCGAGGAATCCCGTGAGCTGATCGCGGACAAGCTGGGCGCGCGTCCGTCGGAGGTGATCTTCACCGCGGGCGGCACCGAGAGCGACAACCTGGCCGTCAAAGGGATCTACTGGGCCCGCCGCGACGCCGAGCCGCGTCACCGGCGCATCGTCACCAGTGAGGTCGAACATCACGCCGTGCTGGACTCGGTGAACTGGCTCGTCGAACACGAAGGCGCACAGGTGACCTGGCTGCCCACCGCCGCGGACGGCTCGGTGTCGGCGGCCGCGCTGCGCGAGGCGCTGCAAAGCCACGACGACGTTGCGCTGGTGTCGGTGATGTGGGCCAACAATGAGGTCGGCACCGTCATGCCGGCCGCCGAACTCGCCACCGTCGCCGCCGAGTTCGGGGTTCCGACGCACAGTGACGCCGTTCAGGCGGTGGGCCAGTTGCCCGTCGACTTCGCCGCCAGCGGGCTGTCGGCGATGAGCGTGGCCGCGCACAAGTTCGGCGGTCCGCCGGCCGTCGGCGCATTGCTGCTGCGCCGCGACGTCACCTGCGTACCGTTGTCCCACGGTGGCGGCCAGGAGCGCGACATCCGCTCCGGGACACCCGATGTCGCGGGCGCCGTCGGGATGGCGGCGGCGGCCCGCATCGCGGTGGACGGACTCGAGTCCAACAGCGTGCGCTTGCGCGGGCTGCGCGATCGCCTGGTCGAAGGGGTGCTGGCCGGCATCGACGATGTCAGCTTCAACGGCGCCCGCGACCCACTGCGACTTCCCGGCAACGCGCACTTCACGTTCCGCGGCTGCGAAGGCGATGCGCTGTTGATGCTGTTGGACGCCAACGGAATTGAATGTTCGACCGGATCGGCCTGCACCGCCGGCGTCGCGCAGCCGTCGCACGTGCTCATCGCGATGGGTGCCGACCCGGCCAGTGCCCGCGGATCGCTGCGACTTTCGTTGGGGCACACCAGTGTTGACGCCGACGTGGACGCGGTGTTGCGGGTGCTGCCCGGGGCCGTGGAGCGGGCCAGACGGGCTGCGCTGGCGGCCGCGGGGGCTTCCTAAGTGAGAGTGCTCGCCGCGATGAGCGGTGGCGTCGACTCGTCGGTCGCCGCCGCCCGCATGGTCGATGCCGGGCACGACGTGGTCGGTGTGCACTTGGCGCTGTCGTCGGCGCCCGGCACGTTGCGCACCGGCTCGCGGGGCTGCTGCTCGAAGGAAGACGCATCGGACGCGCGCCGGGTCGCCGATGTGCTCGGAATCCCGTTCTATATCTGGGATTTCGCGGAGAAATTCCAATCAGACGTCATCGACGATTTCGTGTCGTCATATGCCCGCGGGGAAACACCGAATCCGTGCGTGCGGTGCAATCAGCGAATCAAGTTCTCCGCGCTGTCGGCGAAGGCCCTTGCGCTGGGCTTCGACACGGTGGCCACCGGCCACTATGCGCGGCTGTCCGGAGGGCGGCTGCGGCGCGCCGTCGATCGGGACAAGGATCAGTCCTACGTGCTGGCCGTGCTGACCGCGGAGCAGTTGCGCCACGCGACGTTTCCGATCGGGGACACCCCCAAGCCGCTGATCCGTTCCGAAGCCGCCCGTCGCGGCCTGGCGGTCGCCGATAAGCCGGACAGCCACGACATCTGCTTCATCCCGTCCGGCAACACCCGGGCCTTTCTGGGTGAGCGCATCGGGGTTCGCCGCGGCACCGTGGTCGGCGCGGACGGCGCGGTGCTGGCCACTCATGACGGGGTGCACGGTTTCACCATCGGGCAACGAAAAGGTCTGGGCATTGCCGGGCCGGGACCCGACGGCCACCCGCGCTATGTGACGGCGATCGATGCCGACACCGCGACCGTCCAGGTGGGCGAGGCGGCCGACCTCGACGTGCACGCGCTGGTCGGGCGGTCTCCGGTCTTCACCGGGGGAGCCGCACCGGAAGGACCCGTCGAGTGCGCGGTTCAGGTGCGGGCACACGGTGAAATGGCCGGTGCCGTAGCCGAATTGATCGGCGACGAGCTCGTCGTGCGGTTGCGCGCCCCGCTGCGCGGTGTGGCGCGTGGCCAGACCCTGGTGCTGTACCGCGCGGACCCCGACGGCGACGAGGTGCTCGGCAGCGCCACCATCGCCGAGACCCAGGTTCCAAGGATTCATTGAGAATCCGCCAAGGGCTGTTCTGCAACATTTCCTCGACAGCCGCGACCCGGCGGGTGGCGGCCAGGAGTGGAAAGGGATGAACAGACATGAGCAGCAACCAGGTCGCCGCGCGGGCGGTGCCGTCAGTCCAGACCAACGCCCTCGCCATCGCGGCTTTCGTGCTGAGCCTGATGGGCATGTACGGCAGCCCGCTTTTGAGCGGCATTCTGGCCCTTGTCGGGTTGCACCAGGTCAAGCGGCGCGAGCAGAACGGTTTCGGACTCGCGATCGCCGCGTTGGCGGTTGCCGCCGCCGTCACGGCCCTCCACGTTGCGATGTGGATTCACTGTGGTCGCCCGAACTTCGAACTGCTGACGACGGCACATTGGTGACGCCGTCCGCTAGCCGGGGATGTTGGCCACGATGTTCGTCATCACGATGTCCGACACCGATTGCGGGAAGCCGCAAATCGTGACTTCCAGCAGGGCCACCGACAGGACCCGATAGTCGCGGTCGCAGCCGCCGGGTCCCAGGTGCAGCGAATTCGTGTTCGCTTGCCAGTCGCCGACGAGCGACTGGCCGGTGGAACCACCCGCACAGTCCCCCACGCTGCTGGCCAGGGCACCGAAGGCGCGCCGCGCGGTGTCGACGTCCCGATAGGCCGCGGCGCCCTCGGAGATCAGCGCGCCATCGGGCGGGTCCTGGAAGGTGGTCTTGTGGAACTCTTCGATATCGGGCCCGAACGTCGCCGTCTCGGCATAGAGGAACCGGCATTCGCGCGGCGTGGTGTCGGCGAGGGCGTCGATGTCCACCGGGCGGCTGCCATCCATCGAGGGAATGATCGTCAGGTGGTCGCCGGCGCCGGTGATCGCGCGCATCCGCGACTGGTCCAGCAGGATCGTGTCGACGTTAACGCCGTGAACGCCCTTGGCGGCGGGGCCGAATCCCGGGACGGCCGTGCCGCCCACCACCCGGGTACACGCGGCCGCCAGCAGCATCGCGCCACACAACAACAGCGGCCGCGTCAATCTCGCCATCTGCCCCACCGTTTCGCACCCTTCTTGGTCGAACCTACCCGCGGCAAACACCCCTCGCGACCGGCGCGCGATACGACGTCGAATACGGTTGCCGGGTGAGTGTTTTCGCGACCGCCACCGGCACGGGATCATGGCCCGGCACCGCTGGGCGGGAGGCCGCCGAAATTGTTGTCGGTGAGCTGGCGGGGGCGCTGGCCCACATCGTCGAGCTGCCCGCCAGGGGAGTGGGCGCCGACATGCTCGGGCGGGCCGCCGCGTTGCTGATCGACGTGGCCATCGACACGGTGCCGCGCGGCTACCGCATCGCCGCCCGGCCGGGCGCGGTGACACGCCGCGCCGTCAGCCTCCTCGACGAGGACATGGACGCACTGGAAGAGGCGTGGGAGACGGGCGGGCTGCGCGGTGGCGATCGCGTGGTCAAGGTGCAGGCTCCGGGGCCGATCACGCTGGCCGCCGGGCTCGAGCTGGCCAACGGCCACCGTGCGATCACCGATTCCGGGGCGGTGCGCGACTTGGCGGCGTCGCTGGCCGAAGGCGTTGCCGCGCACCGCGCGGCGCTGGCCCGGCGACTCGACACGCCGGTGGTGGTGCAGTTCGACGAGCCGTCGCTGCCGGCGGCATTGGGCGGCCGGCTGACCGGGGTGACCGCGCTGAGTCCCGTCGCCGCGCTCGACGAATCGGTGGCCGCCGCACTGCTTGACACCTGCGCCGCGAGCGTGGGCGCCGACGTGCTGCTACACAGCTGCGCTCCGAAGCTGCCCTGGGATCTGTTGCAGCGCAGCGCAATTAGTGCGGTATCGGTGGATGCGAGCACGCTGCGGGCCGCGGATCTGGAGGGTATCGCCGCGTTCATCGACTCTGGCCGCACCGTCATGCTCGGCGTGGTCGACGCCGGCGCTCCGGAGCGGCGGCCCGCGGTGGAGGAGGTGGCCGCCGCGGTTGTCGCGGTGACCGATCGGCTCGGCTTCGACCGCTCGGCGCTGCGCGACCGCATCGGCGTCACCCCGGCGTGCGGGCTGGCGGGGGCGACGCAGCAGTGGGCCCGCATCGCGATCGGGCTCGCCCGCGGGGCCGCCGAGCTGTTCGCGGAGGACCCGGACGCGATCTAGCTCCCATATGCAATCAAAAGGTTGCGCTTTGCGCGCGAGTGTGGTGGCCTAATAGGCAACCAGGAGGTTGCATATGAGCACGGATCGGATCGAGAAGCGCGTGCTGCTGCGCGCGCCGCTGGACAGGGTATGGCGGGCCATCAGCGACGCCGAGGAGTTCGGTCGCTGGTTCGGCGTCCGCTTCGATGGGCCGTTCGTCGCGGGAGCGTCGGTCACCGCGGCGATCACCGGAACCACCGTCGACGACGAGGTCGCCAAACGCCAGGAGCCGCACGCCGGCGCGAAAAGCACCTGGCAGATCGTCGCGATCGAACCGCGACGGCGGTTCGCCTACCGCTGGCATCCCTTCGCCATCGACCCGAATGTCGACTACGACCGGGAGCCGACCACGCTGGTCGAGTTCTCCCTGTCGGAAACGCCCGACGGCGTGCTGCTCACCATCACCGAATCCGGCTTCGACGCCATCCCCGAGGCACGCCGCTCCGCTTCGTTCGAGGCCAACGCCGAAGGCTGGGCCATCCAGGCCGATCTCGTGCGCAGGTACACCGAAGGCCTGCGGGTGTGAGCGGACACGGCGCGGTCGGCGCGCCGCTCTTCGACGCGCTCGGGGATGACAATCGGCTGCGCATCATCGTCAGGCTCTGCGATCTCGGCCCGAGCTCGACATCGCAAGTCACCCGCGTCATTCCGGTCACCCGGCAGGCGGCCAGCAAGCACCTGCAGTTGCTTGAGTCGGCCGGGCTGGTCACCAGCAGCCGGCGGGGTCGCGAGCGCGTCTGGACGGTGCAGACCGAGCCGCTGGCCCGGGCCAGTGACTACCTCACCCAGCTGTCGCGCCGATGGGACGCCGCGGTGGACCGGCTGCGGGCCTACGTGGAAGAGGACTGAGCGCAAGCGGCCGCTGTCGGTGTCCTCCGATAGCCTGCGGAGGTGAGCTCGGCAGAAGCTGACCCGGTTGCGCCCGAGGTTCGCCGTCTTTGGCGTGAGCTGGCCGACGAGGTTCGCGGGCACCAGTTCCGTTACTACGTCCGCGACGCGCCGATCATTTCCGACGCGGAGTTCGACCAGCTGCTGCGTCGGCTCGAAGGACTCGAGGAGCGGTATCCGGAACTGCGCACGCCCGATTCGCCGACTCAGCTCGTCGGCGGTGCCGGCTTCGCCACCGATTTCACTTCGGCCGGGCATTTGGAGCGGATGCTCAGCCTGGACAACGTGTTCAGCGCCGAAGAGTTCGATGTGTGGGCGGCCCGCATCCGCGCCGAGGTCGGTAATGACGTGCCATATCTGTGTGAGCTCAAGATCGACGGCGTCGCCCTGTCGCTGGTGTATCGCGACGGGCGTCTGGTCCGGGCGGCGACCCGCGGTGACGGCCGCACCGGCGAGGACGTCACGTTGAACGCCCGCACCATCGACGACGTCCCCGAAAGGCTGACGGCCGGCGACGGCTATCCGATACCGGACGTTCTCGAGGTGCGCGGTGAGGTGTTCTTCCGACTCGCCGACTTCGAAGCGCTCAACGCCGCGCTGGTCGAGGACGGCAAGGCGCCCTTCGCCAACCCCCGCAACAGCGCCGCGGGATCGCTGCGTCAGAAGGACCCGGCGGTCACCGCTCGTCGCAGGCTCCGGATGATCTGCCACGGGGTGGGGCACACCGAAGGGTTTCGGCCCGCCACCCTGCACGACGCCTACCTCGCGCTGGGAGCCTGGGGGCTGCCCGTCTCCGAACACACCACCCGGGTGCAAGACGTGGCGGGCGCGCACGAACGCATTCGCTATTGGGGCGAGCACCGCCACGACGTCGATCACGAAATCGACGGTGTCGTGGTCAAAGTCGACGACGTGGCGCTGCAGCGCAGGCTGGGGTCCACCTCCCGCGCGCCGCGGTGGGCGATCGCGTACAAGTATCCGCCCCAGGAAGTACAGACCGAGCTCCTCGACATCCGGGTCAACGTCGGTAGGACCGGGCGCGTTACCCCGTTCGCGTTCATGACACCGGTGAAGGTCGCCGGTTCGACGGTGGGGCTGGCCACCCTGCACAACGCCGCCGAGGTCAAGCGCAAGGGGGTGCTGATCGGCGACACGGTGATGATCCGCAAGGCCGGCGACGTGATTCCCGAGGTGCTGGGTCCGATCGTCGACCTACGCGACGGCTCGGAACGCGAATTCGTCATGCCCACAACGTGTCCCGAATGCGGGACCACGCTGGCCCCGGCCAAGGAGGGTGACGCCGACATCCGCTGTCCCAACGCCCGGGCGTGCCCGGCGCAGTTGCGGGAGCGCGTCTTTCACGTCGCCGGTCGGGGCGCATTCGACATCGAGGGGCTGGGTTACGAGGCGGCCATCGCGCTGCTGAAGGCCGGGGCGATCGCCGACGAGGGCGACCTGTTCTCCCTCACCGAGGATGACCTGTTGCGCACCGAGCTGTTCACCACCAAGAGCGGCGCGCTGTCGGCCAACGGTAAGCGGCTGCTGGCCAACCTGGACACGGCGAAGGCCGCACCGCTGTGGCGGGTCCTGGTGGCGTTGTCGATCCGGCACGTGGGCCCGACGGCCGCCCGCGCCCTGGCGACCGAGTTCGGCAGCCTGGATGCGATCACGTCGGCGTCCACCGAGCAGCTGGCCGCGGTCGAGGGTGTGGGCCCCACCATCGCCGATGCGGTCACCGAATGGTTCACCGTGGACTGGCACCGCGCGATCGTCGGCAAATGGCGAGCCGCGGGGGTGCGAATGGCCGACGAACGCGACGCCAGCGTGCCGCGCACGCTGGAGGGCCTGACCATCGTGGTAACCGGTTCCCTGACGGGCTTCTCGCGCGACGACGCCAAGGAGGCGATTGTGGCGCGGGGCGGCAAGGCCGCGGGCTCGGTGTCGAAGAAGACCGGCTACGTCGTCGCCGGCGACTCTCCGGGCTCCAAATACGACAAAGCGGTGGAGCTCGGGGTGCCGATCCTCGACGAAGACGGATTCCGAAAGTTGTTGGCCGACGGCCCCCCTGACACTGAAGCACCAGAAGTGACATAGTGGGTGATGCCGTTCTATCAATGCCTTGTCCCGGCAGGGTCGCTCAGCGGGGACACCCGCGCCGCGCTTGCCGAAGCGATAACCGACGTTCATTCCACCGTTACGGGTGCACCCCGCGGATTCGTCAACGTGGTGTTCCTCGAGTACCAGCCTGGGACCTACTTCACTGCCGGCAAACCCCACACGTGTTCGGCGATCAACGGCACGATTCGCGCCGGCCGAGACCGTGAGACCCGGGCGCGACTGCTGACCGAACTGTCGCGGGCGTGGGTGTCGATCACCGGCCAGGAAGCTCGCGCGCTGCTCATCGGCCTGAACGAGATGGATCCCACCTCGATCATGGAGGCCGGGCTGATCATGCCGGCACCCGGCGAGGAGGCCGACTGGCTACAGCGCAACCACGACGTGCTCGGGGAGCTGCTCGCCAGCCAATAGGCGCCTCAGCGCAGCATCGTGGCCGCGATCCCGGCGAGGTAGCCCAGCCGAGCCACCTCCGAAGGCCGGAATTCGGGGCCCGGACGGCCCAACACCACGGCCGTGTGCTGGTCGCCCAATGGAGCCGCGACCATCGTGGTGTCCATATCGCGCCACGCCTGTGGCACCCACTCGGCGGTGTTGTCCAGCGTGGCGGCACGCTCGATCGGCAGCCACGGGGCGGAGTCGGCGTTCGTCTCCGGGGTGCCCGGGCTGCCGGCGAGCCGCTGGAGCTCGCCCTGCGAGCTGCGCAAAACCACACACCAGCTGACGCGCAGCACCTTGGGCGCCTCGTCGACCAGGACTTGCAGCCGGGTCGCGTTGTCGGCCGCCGCGGCGACATGGTCGAGCAGCTCCAGCTCACGATGCGCTTCCAGCAGGCCGAGGTGTGGACGGACGCTGTCCACCCGGACACCGCGAAGCGACTCGGCGGCGGTGATCAGCGTGTCGGGCATCGCCCCCGGCGGCAGTTCGATGACCAGGTCGTCGATCGCATAACCCCTGCTGCGGTCCACCACGTCGAGCGACAGGATGTCGGCGCCGACCCCACCGAGCGCCACCGCCAGCGCGCCCAGGCTGCCCGGGCGGTCAACGAGCTCGATGCGCAAGAGATACGACGGCACGCGCCCACTTTTGCATAGCCATGTATCCGTGGCATTTCGACGAGCCTGAGTTCCCGGCGACCCCGGCCGTCCGGTTAGGCTTTTCGCTCGTGTCCCAGATCTCCCGCGACGACGTGGCGCACCTGGCCCGGCTGGCCAGGCTGGCGCTGACCGATACCGAGCTGGACAGCTTCGCCGGCCAACTAGACGCCATCCTGACCCACGTCAGCCAGATTCGGGCGGTCGACGTCACCGGCGTCGAACCGACCGACAACCCGCTCAAGGACGTCAACGTGACGCGCCCGGACGAGACGGCACCGTGCCTGACGCAGCAGGAGGCGTTGGCCGAGGCGCCCGAAGCCGTTGACGGCCGCTTCGCCGTCCCCCAAATCCTGGGGGAGAGCCAGTGACGGACATCATTCGCTCCGACGCCGCGACGCTGGCCGACAAGATAGCCGCCAAGGAGCTGTCGTCGGTCGAGCTCACCCAGGCCTGCCTGGACCAGATCGAGGCGACCGACGAGCGCTATCACTCGTTCCTGCACGTGGCCGCCGAGCCGGCGCTGTCGGCCGCGGCCGCCGTCGATAAGGCGCTGGCTGCGGGGGAGCGGCCGCCGTCGGCGCTGGCCGGGGTCCCGCTGGCGCTCAAGGACGTGTTCACCACCACCGACATGCCCACCACCTGTGGATCCAAGATCCTGGACGGTTGGCGTTCCCCGTATGACGCCACCGTCACCGCGCGGTTGCGCGCCGCCGGCATCCCGATCCTGGGCAAGACCAACATGGACGAGTTCGCGATGGGCTCGTCGACGGAGAACTCGGCCTACGGCCCCACCCGCAACCCCTGGAACCTCGACCGGGTGCCCGGTGGATCCGGCGGCGGCAGCGCGGCGGCGCTCGCCGCGTTCCAGGCGCCGCTGGCCATCGGGTCCGACACCGGGGGCTCGATCCGTCAGCCGGCCGCGCTGACGGCGACCGTCGGCGTCAAACCCACCTACGGCACGGTGTCCCGCTACGGGCTGGTGGCCTGCGCGTCGTCGCTGGATCAGGGGGGCCCGTGCGCGCGCACCGTGCTCGACACCGCCCTGCTGCACCGGGTGATCGCCGGGCACGACAGCCGCGACTCCACATCCGTGGACGCCGAGGTGCCCGATGTCGTCGGCGCCGCCAAAGCCGGCGCGGCCGGTGATCTGCGCGGCGTGCGCGTCGGGGTGGTTCGGCAGCTCCGCGGCGAGGGCTACCAGCCGGGAGTGCTGGCGTCGTTCGAAGCCGCCGTCGGGCAGCTGACCGATTTGGGTGCCGAGGTCAGCGAAGTCGATTGCCCCCATTTCGATTACGCGCTGGCGGCCTACTACCTGATCCTGCCGTCGGAGGTCTCGAGCAACCTGGCGCGCTTCGACGCGATGCGCTACGGGCTGCGGGTCGGCGATGACGGCACCCACAGCGCCGAGGAAGTGATGGCGCTGACCCGGGCCGCGGGATTCGGGCCGGAGGTCAAGCGGCGCATCATGATCGGCACCTACGCACTTTCGGCCGGTTACTACGACGCCTACTACAACCAGGCGCAGAAGGTACGCACGCTGATCGCCCGGGATCTCGACGAGGCCTACCGCTCCGTCGACGTGCTGGTGTCGCCCGCGACGCCCACCACCGCGTTCCCGTTGGGCGAGAAGGTCGACGATCCGCTGGCCATGTACCTGTTCGACCTCTGCACGCTGCCGCTGAACCTGGCCGGCCACTGCGGGATGTCGGTGCCGTCGGGGTTGTCCCCGGACGACGGTCTGCCGGTCGGGTTGCAGATCATGGCCCCGGCCTTGGCCGACGATCGGCTGTACCGAGTGGGCGCAGCCTATGAGGCCGCCCGCGGCGCGCTGCCGACGGCCATCTGAGATCCCGCCGCCACGCCCGTCGTGGGCAGGGCAAGATGAGGGCATGCGGATCGGAATTCTCACCGGAGGTGGCGACTGCCCCGGACTCAACGCCGTCATCCGGGCTGTGGTGCGCACCTGCGACTCCCGGTACGGCTCGTCGGTGGTCGGATTCCAGGACGGGTGGCGCGGATTGCTGGAGAACCGGCGCATGCAGCTGGCCAACGACGACCGCAACGACCGGCTGCTCGCCAAGGGCGGAACTATGCTGGGCACCGCCCGAGTGCACCCCGACAAGCTGCGGGCCGGGCTGAACCAGATCAAGCAGACCCTGGACGACAACGGCATTGACGTGCTCATCCCGATCGGTGGTGAAGGCACCCTGACGGCCGCTCACTGGCTGTCGGAGGAAAACGTGCCCGTTGTCGGAGTGCCGAAAACCATCGACAACGACATCGATTGCACCGACGTGACTTTCGGCCACGACACCGCTTTGACGGTGGCCACCGACGCCATCGACAGGTTGCACAGCACCGCCGAATCCCACCAGCGGGTGATGCTGGTGGAGGTGATGGGCCGGCACGCCGGCTGGATTGCGCTTAACGCCGGCCTGGCGTCCGGCGCGCACATGACATTGATCCCCGAACAGCCTTTCGATGTCGAGGAGGTATGCCGGCTTGTCAAAAGGCGCTTCCAGCGCGGTGATTCGCATTTCATCTGCGTGGTCGCCGAGGGCGCTAAACCCATCCCCGGCTCAATCGCATTGCGCGAAGGGGGAATTGACGAGTTCGGCCACGAGCGTTTCACCGGCGTCGCCGCGCAGCTGGGCGTTGACGTGGAAAAGCGGATCAACAAGGAGGTGCGGGTGACCGTGCTCGGCCACGTTCAGCGGGGCGGCACTCCGACGGCCTACGACCGGGTGCTGGCCACCCGGTTCGGGGTCAACGCGGCCGACGCCGCGCACGCGGGCGAGTACGGCCAGATGGTGTCGCTGCGCGGCCAGGACATCGGCCGGGTGCCGTTGGCGGATGCCGTGCGCCAGCTCAAGCTGGTGCCCGAGAGCCGCTATGACGACGCCGCGGCTTTCTTTGGTTAAGCAAACAACCGGTAGCACCGACTTAACGACCGTCTTAATTAGCCGCAGAATTGACCAGCTCACGCCGGATCGGCGCGAAATTGGTGGTTTTCTGCCAGTTCGAAGCGGTTATACCGTCAGGTATGAGCAACCGCGGTTCAGTTCGCGGAGAGATTCAGCAGCCCGTTGCACCGGCGCGGTCATCGCCCCTGCCGGATCGTCAACCGCCGCCGGGCCGGCGCGGTGACGCCGACTTCGCCCCTTCCACGGTGCCGCGGCCCTATCGCACGGACCCGTCCGTAAACCGCCAACCATCTCGATCCGCCCCGCCTCCACCGACTGCGCGCGGCCCGGCACGGCGGCGGGCCCCATCGGCGTTCCGCCGTGAACCGACGCTGGGTGGGACGGCGCTCGACGGCCTCGACCAGCAGGACTCCGAGGACACCGCCGGGTTCAGCTGGCGAGAACTGATCCACCGCGTTACCGGAATCGATCTCGGTCCGGACAAGAACTCGGCATACAAAAGGGACCTGCGCGACCGCGTCCGCGCGCCCGTTGGCGTCGCATTTCCCATCGCCGTACTCAACTTCAAAGGCGGTGTCGGCAAGACCGCGGTGGTCGAGGCGCTCGGCTCGACCTTTGCCGCCGTGCGCGACGACCGGGTAATCGCCATAGACATCGACGCCGGGGACTTGGCGGAGCGCCACGGTCGCCGAAACCCGCTGAGCATGGCCGACCTGCTCTTGGGTGACGCGGTCAGGCACTATTCCGATGTACGGGCGCACACGTATATGAACAGCTTCGGGCTGGAAGTGCTCGGGCTGCCGGACTACGCGCGCACGGACTGGCGGCTGGAGCGCCACGACGTCGTCAAAGCGCTGTCGATTCTGAGGCAACACTATTCGGTGGTGTTGGTGGACTGCGTCAAGGCGGTCAATTCCGCTGCGATGGACGGTGTTCTGCCGGAGGCCCGGGCCCTCGTGGTGGTCACCAGCACCTCCATCGATGCGATACGAAAGACCAAGACGACCCTGGAGTGGTTGTGGCACAACGGACACCAGCGATTGATCGGGTCGACGGTGCTCGCCATAAATCACGTCGAGCCGGGCAGGGTGGACGTGCTGGCCGCCAAGCAACTCGACGAATTGTCCGCGCTCGTCGCCGCCACCGTGGTGTTGCCATTCGATCGGCATGTGCATGACGGCAAAGAGATCGGGCTCGATCGACTGAGCAAGCAAAGCCGGCGCAGCTACCTCGAGATGGCGGCCGTCCTTGCCGACATGTTCCCCGGGGAGCGTATCGAGCAAGACCTGCGATTGGGGGCCCCACCACCCCCACGCGGCCACTGATTGGTGACCCGTAGCTCCTCGTTAGGATCGACGGCATGAGTGTTGCCGCCGAACCCGATTTGCTGGCGTACGACGACGTCATCACGCGCTTTGATCCGGTGCTCGGCCTTGAGGTGCATGTTGAGCTGTCCACCGCGACCAAAATGTTCTGTGGCTGCTCCACCACATTCGGCGCTGAGCCCAACACCCAGGTGTGTCCGGTGTGCCTGGGCCTCCCCGGTTCGCTGCCGGTGTTAAACCAAGCCGCGGTGGAGTCGGCGATCCGGATCGGGCTGGCGCTGAGCTGCGACATCGTGCCCTGGTGCCGATTCGCCCGGAAGAACTACTTCTACCCGGACATGCCGAAGAACTATCAGATTTCGCAGTACGACGAGCCGATCGCCATCAACGGCTACCTCGAAGCGCCAACCGAAGACGGCACCACCTGGCGGGTGGAGATCGAGCGGGCTCACATGGAAGAAGACACCGGCAAGCTCACCCACCTGGGCAGCGAGACCGGCCGCATCCACGGCGCGACGACGTCGCTGATCGACTACAACCGTGCCGGCGTGCCGCTGATCGAAATCGTCACCAAGCCCATCGTGGGAGCCGGGGCACGGGCACCGCAGATCGCCCGGGCCTACGTGACCGCATTGCGAGACCTGTTGCGCGCCTTGGATGTATCCGATGTCCGGATGGATCAAGGCTCGATGCGTTGTGACGCGAACGTGTCATTGATGCCAACGGGGACGACCGAGTTCGGCACCCGGACGGAGACCAAGAACGTCAACTCGCTGAAGAGCGTGGAGGTCGCCGTGCGTTACGAAATGCAGCGCCAAGGCGCCGTTCTAACCTCCGGTGGCCGAATCACCCAGGAGACCAGGCACTTTCACGAGGCCGGATACACCAGCCCGGGCCGCGCCAAAGAGACGGCCCAGGATTATCGCTATTTCCCCGAGCCCGATCTGGAACCCGTCGCGCCCAGCCGCGAATGGGTCGAGCAGTTGCGGGAAACCATCCCCGAGCTACCGTGGTTGAGCCGCAAGCGGATTCAGCAGGACTGGGGCATTTCCGACGAGGTCATGCGGGATCTCGTCAACGCCGGCGCCGTCGAATTGGTCGCCGCGACCGTCAAACACGGCGCGTCCAGTGAGCAGGCACGCGCCTGGTGGGGAAACTTCCTGGTGCAGAAGGCCAACGAGGCGAACGTCACACTGGACGAGCTGCCCATCACCCCGGCCCAGGTCGCCGCCGTGGTGGCGCTGGTCGACGGGGGCAAGCTGTCCACCAAGCTGGCCCGCCAGGTTGTGGAGGGCGTGCTGGCCGGGGAGGGCGAGCCCGAACAGGTGATGACCGCCCGCGGCCTGGCGCTGGTGCGCGACGACTCGGTGACGCAGGCCGCCGTCGATGAAGCCCTGGCGGCCAATCCCGATGTGGCCGAAAAGATCCGCGGCGGCAAGGTGGCCGCGGCCGGCGCGATCGTCGGTGCGGTGATGAAGGCCACCCGCGGGCAGGCCGACGCGGCCCGGGTGCGCGAGCTCGTTCTGGCCGCCTGCGGTCAGGGCTAGCGGTTCTGCCGCTGGCGAACTCAGGCATACCTGACGCGGCCGCGACGCTGAGGCGGTCATGCCCGAAGACGGTCACGAGGCCCTGGACGCGTACTCCGCCGTGGTCACCGCGGTGGCGGACGCGGTGTCGCCCAGTGTGGCCAGCCTGGCGGTGCACACTCGACGCGGAGATGGCGGCGGCAGCGCCAGCGTCATCACGCCCGACGGCTACCTGCTGACCAGCGCGCACGTCGTCGCCGGCGCCGGCTCGGCCGAGGCGACGTTCACCGACGGCACCACCGTGGCCACGGACGTCGCCGGGCGCGACGAGCTGTCCGACCTGGCCGTGCTGAAGGCGCGCGGCAGCGTCCCCCCGCCCGTCACCATGGGGCGGGCGGAAGACCTGCGGGTGGGGCAGCTGGTGGTGGCGGTGGGCAACCCGATGGGGCTGGCCGGCAGCGTCACCGCCGGCATCGTGTCCGGCCTCGGGCGGTCGCTGCCCACTCGCAACGGCCGCGTCGTGGACGAGGTGATCCAGACCGATGCCGCGCTCAATCCCGGGAATAGCGGCGGCGTGCTGGCCGACAGCCGCGGCCGGATGGTCGGCGTGAGCACCGCGGTCGCCGGCGTCGGTCTGGGACTGGCCGTGCCGATCAACTCCTCGACCCACAAGATCATCGCGGCGCTGATGCATACCGGCCGGGTGCGCCGCGCGTGGCTGGGCATCGCGGGCGCCCACGTCTCGGTACCGCCCGCGGTCGCCGACAAGCTCGGCACCGCTCATGGCCTGCAGGTCGCCAGCGTCGTCGCGGGCAGCCCGGCCGCCGAAGCGGGCGTGCGGCGCGGCGACATCGTGGTCAGCGTCGACGGCCGGCGCGTAGTCACCGCAACCGCGATCCAGCAGCTGATGGTCGAGGACGCTATCGCGCGCCGGATCGAGATGACGGTGTGGCGCAATGGGGCGCTCGTCGACGTGTTTGTGGTGCCCCGCGAGCTGGCCCACTGATTGCGCGGAAAGCGGCTCAGAAGCCCCCGTGCGGATTCATGATGTTGAAGTGGTCGACGAATCGTTCGATGACTGGATGTCGATGCTGGACTACCCGGCGTTCGTGGTGACAACCCAGGCGGGTGGTGTCCCGGCGGGTTGTCTGGTCTGTTTCGCCACCCAGACCAGCGTGGAGCCGCCCAGATTTCTGGTCGGTGTCGCCAAGAGCAGCCACACCTTCGGGGTGGCCAGTCGATCCCAGCACCTGGCGGTGCACGTGCTGGCGCGGCACCAACGTGTCCTGGCCGAGCTGTTCGGCGGCCAAACGGGCCATCAGGTCAACAAATTCGATCGTTGCTCGTGGCGCGCCGGCCCCGAGGGGATGCCGATTCTCGACGACGCGATTGCGTGGTTCGTCGGCAGGACGGTGAATTGGATCGACGCCGGCGATCACGTGGCCTACCTGTTGGAGCCCGTCGCCACGTGGGTTCCCGAAACCCTCGAAGATCCGCTTTACCTCTCCGACATCGACGACATCGACGACGACGACGGCGGCCACGAGGACCCACAGCGGTTTTTCGCCGGTGCACCGAGGACCGACATCGTGCGTAAATACGGCCTGCGGTTCACCATCGGCGGGGTGTAATCCGACCCGTAATCCGATTAGGTCTTGTCGTCGTTGTTGCGCGGGAAGCCGCCGCCCTGCGGGAACAGCGGGAACACCACGTCGTCAAGCTTCTCGGCGTCCCCTGCCGTCTTGTTAACCGTTGCGCCCCATACGTTTCCGTCGGGCGACATCCGCAGTGCCCACGCGTGGGCGTGAGTGTCCTTGCGCACGACGTCGGGTTCACCGGTGACCGCGCCCGTCGACGGCGCGAGCCGGACCGCCACCGTCAGCTTGGTATTGATCAGGTTGACCATCACGGTGCCGTCCATTGCCGCGCACCCGGCCACGCCGGGCTTGTCCGGCCACGTCCACACCGTGGAGACCGCCGAGGTCTTGGTGATGCGCTGCAGCCGGTCCGCCGTGGGGGTGCGGTCGGTGACATACAGCGAGCCGTCGACCGGGTCGATGCACAGGCCGCCGCCGGAGCCGACGCCGGACAGCGCCGTCGTGGGCGGCGCCTGGCCGATGGTGGTGGGCTGCTCGATGCGCAGCACCTTGCCGGCCAATGACTTGGGGTCGGCGGCCAGCGCCGGGTTGCCCGCGTCGCCGGTCAGCACGACCAGCGTGGTGGGACTGGTGAAGATCAACGCCCCGGTGTTGCCGATGGCGCCTTTCGGGATCCCGGTGAGGATGTCCTTCGGGATGTCGCCGTCGGCTATCCGGATGACCCGATTGTCGGTGGGCGTGCTGATGTAGGCGTACATCAGGCGGTCTTGGTTATAGGTGGGCGACAGCACGATGTCCATCAAGCCGCCATCTCCGGACGGGTCGACCGGGATGACCACCTTCACCTTGGGCTCGGCGCTGACGGAGATGTCCTTGACGGCACCGGTGGTGCGCTCGGCGACCAACGCGGTCTTGCTGTCGGGGCCCATGATCAGGCCGCTGGTGCTCTCCAGGCAGCCCTGCATCACCCCGGGCGCCGGGCAGGCCTTCGGGAACGGGGTGGGCGGCAGCGGCGGCGGCGGGGGAGGTGTCGAGCTCGGCGGGGGCGTGAGTTCCGGGGCGGTGGTGAACGGTTGAGATTGCGTGTCGTTGAACCGCGCGCAGCCGCTGGTGGCCAGCACGACCGCGCAGAGCGCGGCGAGCCCGCACCGAACCGAGCGCCGGAATCGCATGATCGACAGGCTACGGACAGTGCGGGCACCGCCGCCACACGCACCCGCGTGTCCGCCCTGGAAGCGCGGCCGCACCGGTGCGCGTCCCACCCCTTTCGGATCCTTCGGAAGGGCGGGAAAGGTGATTTGCGGCTCATCGGGGCCGTTTTGGCGGACTAACCGCGCGAAAGCGCCGCTCAAATCCCCGCTTCAGGGCCAAATGCCCTTACCCTGAGATTTGTGACCAGTCAATCGAATGACGCACCTTGGAGCCGACCCGGCGAGTCCCCGGAGCCGACCCCGGGGCGCCCCGCCTCGGCGCGCCTGGTCGACCCCGAAGATGACCTGACGCCGGTGGGGTACCCGGGCGACTTCGGAACCACCACCGTCATCCCGTACAGCAACCCCGTCGCCTCGGCTGGCCCCGCGGCCGGCGGATACCACGTGCTGGACCCACAGGAGCCCTTGCCCTACGTCCAGCCGCAGCCGGTGGCCCAGCCCCCAGCGGCCCAGCTGACCGAAATCGATGCCGACCGAGACAAGGGCCGGGTCCGCGCCGGCGACCGGCGCGGCACCCAGCATCTGGGTCTGCTGGTTTTGCGGGTCGGGCTCGGGGCGGTCCTGGTCGCCCATGGGCTGCAAAAGCTGTCCGGCTGGTGGGGCGGCGAGGGGATCAGCGCATTCAAGAACTCGCTGTCCGATATCGGCTACCAGCACGCCGACATCCTGGCCTATGTGGGCGCCGGCGGCGAGATCGTGGCCGGTGTGCTGCTGGTGCTCGGATTGTTCACCCCGGTGGCCGCAGCGGGAGCGCTGGCGTTTCTGATCAACGGTCTGCTGGCGGCCATCTCGGCGCGGCCGCATTCGCATTCCCTCTCGTACTTCCTGCCCGACGGGCACGAATACCAGATCACCCTGATCGTTTTGGCCGTCGCGGTCATTCTGTGCGGACCGGGCCGCTATGGCCTCGACGCCGGCCGGGGTTGGGCGCATCGGCCGTTCATCGGGTCGTTCGTGGCCCTGCTGCTCGGCATTGCGGCCGGTATCGCGGTGTGGGTGCTGCTCAACGGCGTCAATCCGATCGCCTGATCCTCAGCGGTAGGGATTGGGAACCCGCCCCGAGCTGGCCTCGGTCAGCTGCGGCAGCGTCGCGAAGGTAACCGCGGGCAAGCGCAGCTCGGCACCGCTTTTGAGGCGGGCGCGTGCCCACGAACCCCGGTGAAAGCGCAGCCCCTCGATGTCGTCCCAGGCCACCGTCTGGCTGCCCAGCAGGGTCCGAACGGTCACGCCCCGGCCGTCGGCGACGGTGCGGAGCCGGATGATCAACGCCGACAACAGGATCGGGATGAGCAGCAACGGCGCGGACAACGGCCAGGCCAGCACCGGTATCAGCAAGCCCAGGGTAAAGAATCCGACGGCGAGGTGCGCTATCGGCGACACCCGGATCACCACGGGGGAACGAGTAACCACCCTCGCATCATTGCACCGCCCCTGACTAGGGCCGCGGCCGTGGAAGGTTGTGCGCTCTGGGCGACGGGCCCAAGCGGCGTGTCGTCGCCCTGGACGCACACCGGAAGCCATGGGCGCACACTTGGTGGGACGCAACCGGCGGGCATCCGGATTTGACTCCTGAGCTGTGCGAAGGCTACCGTCGGATGCTATGGATACGGCTGGGATGCTTGTAGTAATTAGTCAGCGCGTTGGTGCCTGACTAGTTCTTCGGCATTTGAAGCCACCCAGCACCAACGCGCAGCCCTCGTACAGCAGCCCAGCTGACGGGGGTTTTTTGTTGCCCACCAACGAGACTGCCGGACGAAGAGGACGAAGAGGACGAAGTGAGCGCACCCACCAAGCCAACGGCACCGGTCGCCAATGGCGCGCCGGAAACCGCGAAACCCGCAAAGCCCCCGGCGCCTAAGCCGAGACATGTTGCGCCGGAGCAACTTACCGGTGCCCAGTCGGTGATCCGGTCGCTGGAGGAACTCGACGTCGAGGTCATCTTCGGGATTCCCGGTGGCGCCGTGCTGCCGGTCTATGACCCGCTGTTCGACTCGAAAAAGCTACGCCACGTGCTGGTTCGCCACGAGCAGGGCGCCGGTCACGCCGCCAGCGGATACGCGCACGCCACCGGCAGGGTCGGGGTCTGCATGGCGACTTCGGGTCCCGGCGCCACCAATCTGGTGACCCCGCTGGCCGATGCGCAGATGGACTCGATACCGGTGGTCGCCATCACCGGGCAGGTGGGACGTGGATTGATCGGGACCGACGCCTTCCAGGAGGCCGACATCTCGGGCATCACGATGCCGATCACCAAGCACAACTTCCTGGTCCGCTCCGGCGACGACATTCCCCGGGTGCTGGCCGAGGCCTTCCACATCGCATCCTCGGGACGCCCCGGCGCGGTGCTCGTCGACATCCCCAAGGACGTGCTGCAGGGCCAGTGCACGTTCAGCTGGCCGCCGAAAATGGACCTGCCCGGCTACAAGCCCAACACCAAACCGCACAACCGGCAGGTCCGCGAGGCCGCCAAGCTGATCGCGGCGGCCCACAAGCCGGTGCTGTACGTGGGCGGCGGCGTTATCCGCGGCGAGGCGACCGAGCAACTGCGCGAGCTGGCCGACCTGACCGGAATCCCCGTCGTCACCACGTTGATGGCACGCGGCGCGTTCCCGGACAGCCATCCGCAAAACCTCGGCATGCCCGGCATGCACGGCACGGTGGCCGCGGTGGCGGCGCTGCAGCGCAGCGACTTGCTGATCGCGCTGGGCACCCGGTTCGACGACCGGGTTACCGGAAAGCTGGACTCCTTCGCGCCCGAGGCCAAGATCATCCACGCCGATATCGACCCGGCCGAAATCGGCAAGAACCGGCACGCCGACGTGCCGATCGTCGGCGACGTCAAGGCCGTCATCACCGACCTCATCGCGATGCTGCGAGAACGGGACATACCCGGAAACCTCGAGCTGACCGACTGGTGGGCGTACCTGTACGGCGTGCAGTCCACCTATCCGCTGAGCTACGGTCCGCAGAGCGACGGCAGCCTGGGCCCGGAATACGTGATCGAGAAGCTCGGCGAGATCGCCGGCCCGGACGCGGTCTACGTCGCCGGCGTCGGCCAGCACCAGATGTGGGCGGCCCAGTTCATCAAATACGAGAAGCCGCGCACCTGGCTCAACTCGGGCGGGCTGGGCACCATGGGGTTCGCCATTCCCGCGGCCATGGGCGCCAAGATCGCCCGCCCGGACGCCGAGGTCTGGGCGATCGATGGCGACGGCTGTTTCCAGATGACCAACCAGGAGCTGGCCACCTGCGCCATCGAGGGCGCGCCGATCAAGGTGGCGCTGATCAACAACGGCAGCCTGGGCATGGTCCGGCAGTGGCAGAGCCTGTTCTATCAGGAGCGCTACTCGCAGACCGACCTTGGCACGCACTCGCACCGCATCCCGGACTTCGTGAAGCTGGCCGAGGCGTTGGGTTGCGTCGGATTGCGTTGCGAGCGTATGGAAGACGTCGTCGACGTGATCAACCAGGCGCGCGCGATCAACGACCGCCCGGTGGTGATCGACTTCATCGTCGGCGCCGACGCGCAAGTGTGGCCGATGGTGGCCGCCGGCACCAGCAACGACGAGATCCAGGCCGCCCGCGGCATCCGACCGCTCTTCGACGACGAAAGCGAAGGGCACGCCTGATGAACCCGAAAACGCACACGTTGTCGGTGTTGGTCGAAGACAAACCCGGCGTGCTCGCGCGGGTGGCCGCGCTGTTCTCCCGGCGCGGCTTCAACATCGAGTCGCTGGCCGTGGGTGCCACCGAGCAGAAGGACATGTCGCGGATGACGATCGTGGTCTCCGCCGAGGAGACTCCGCTCGAGCAGATCACGAAGCAGCTCAATAAGTTGATCAACGTGATCAAGATCATCGAGCAGGACGACGTCGACTCGGTCTCCCGGGAACTGGCGCTGATCAAGGTGCGGGCCGACGCCGGCACCCGCAGCCAGGTGGTCGAGGCGGCAAACCTCTTCCGCGCCAACATCATTGATGTATCCCCGGAGTCGCTGACCGTCGAGGCCACCGGCAATCGCGGCAAGATCGAGGCGCTGCTGCGACTGCTGGAGCCGTTTGGTATTCGCGAAATCGCCCAATCCGGAATGGTGTCGTTGTCCCGCGGTCCGCGCGGTTTCGGCACCGCCAAGTAGCCAAGAAAAAGGAGATAGTCAGTGCCAGCAGAGGCTTTAGAGATGTTCTACGACGACGATGCGGACCTGTCGATCATCCAGGGCCGCAAGGTCGGCGTGATCGGATACGGCAGCCAAGGGCACGCGCACTCGCTGAGCCTGCGCGACTCCGGCGTGCGGGTGCGGGTCGGGCTGAAAGAGGGTTCGAAGTCCCGGCCCAAGGTCGAGGAGCAGGGCCTGGACGTCGACACCCCCGCAGAAGTCGCCAAGTGGGCCGACGTCATCATGCTGCTGGCGCCCGACACCGCCCAGGCCGACATCTTCAAGAACGACATCGAGCCCAACCTGAAGGCCGGCGACGCTCTGTTTTTCGGTCACGGGCTCAACATCCACTTCGACCTGATCAAGCCGCCCGCCGATGTCACCGTCGCGATGGTGGCCCCGAAGGGCCCCGGCCACCTGGTGCGCCGGCAGTTCGTCGACGGCAAGGGCGTGCCCTGCCTGATCGCCGTCGACCAGGACCCGACCGGGCAGGGCGAGGCGCTGGCGCTGTCCTACGCCAAGGCCATCGGCGGCACCCGGGCCGGCGTCATCAAGACCACCTTCAAGGACGAGACCGAAACCGACCTGTTCGGCGAGCAGGCCGTGTTGTGCGGTGGCACAGAGGAATTGGTGAAGGCCGGTTTCGATGTGATGGTCGAGGCGGGCTACCCGCCGGAGATGGCGTACTTCGAGGTGCTGCACGAGCTCAAGCTGATCGTCGACCTGATGTACGAGGGCGGCATCGCGCGGATGAACTACTCGGTATCCGACACCGCCGAGTTCGGCGGGTACCTGTCGGGCCCGCGCATGATCGACGCCGACACCAAGGAGCGGATGCGGGCCATCCTGCGCGACATCCAGGACGGCAGCTTCACCAAGAAGCTGGTTGCCAACGTCGAGGGCGGCAATAAGCAGCTCGAGGCCCTGCGCAAGGAGAACGCCGAACACCCCATCGAGGTCACCGGCAAGAAGCTGCGCGACCTGATGAGCTGGGTCGACCGCCCGATCACCGAGACCGCATAACGTTCGGAGCGGGTCATACCGCGGCGATGCAGAGCACCTCGTCGAGGCTGGCGGTGCCCAGCCGGGCCGCGGCCGCCCGCCGTCCAAGTGCCCCGATCGGCTCCGGGTCGCTGTCATGCACGCCGCCGGCTCGATCCAGGCGCGCGGTATCGAACATCGCCGGGCCGCAGGCCACCTGCTCGGTGAGGACATATCGGCCGGCATCGGGTGCGCGGCGCACCGCCGCCTCTGCCGCGCTGGCGCCGGTCAGCTTGACCGCATCGGCGAAATTGATACCCACCTGGAACACCTGTGGTTCGGCCTCGAGCACCGCGGTCAGGCGGGTGAGCAAATTCTCGGGCGCAAAAAACCGCCAACCCTCGCCCAGGTGCAGCCAGAACCGCCCGTCTATCTGACCGCGGAGCTGCGCGAGTTGGGCGCCGGGCCCGTCGGCGGGACCCCGACGGTCAAACTCGAGGAACCCGTAGCGCTCACGCAGCCTCGCGCGATCCGTAGCGGCCAGGCCGGCCTCGACGACCAGGAAGCGCCCGACCCGCGACACATCGGTGCAGCAGTTCAGAAATGAGTTCAGCGTTTGCTCGATGCGCTCCAGGTCGGGACCGGCGACCAGGCTGACGACCACCTCGGTATCGTGTGGACCGGCGGTCCGGCGCTGCAGGGACCGCACCAGCGCCTCCGGGTACGGTGACGCCGCGTCGATCACCGTCGGCACACAAACGTCGCGATTGGCCGCGATCCTTTGCCGGTCCCCGTCGGGGATATCGGGGAGGGCCAGCAGGCGGCGGTTCAACGTGAACGCCTCGGCATGCTTGCCGATCCAGGATGCGCACACCGCCTGCTCGTCGGCGGCACACCAGGCGTGGATGTCCGAGCGGACAAAGAGTGAGTCGTTTTCGGGAAGCGGGATTTCGGCGGCGCGCTGGGCAAACAGGTATCCGAGCCGATAGCGACCATCGATGCGATACCGCCGGGCGACGGCATACAGCGGCTCCACGCGGGTCGGTCGAAACTCCCAGGCCCGCAGGTAGGCATCCTGAACCTCCGGCCACGGGGCACCGAGTCCCGCCATCGCCTCCCCGATCGAGTACATCGAGTAGTAAACCTCTTCGTCCCAGCCGCCCATCTCGACGCGGCGCTCAAACCACTTGCGGGCGTGGTCGTAGTCGCGGACGTCACCCTGGGTGATGGCCAGATCCATGTAGCTTTGGCCCAGGTAATAGACCGACCGCGCATCCTCGGGGTTGCGTTCGAGCTCGGCCAACAGCAGATCGCGGTCGCGGGCATACTTCTGCGGATCCCGGTTGCGGGCGCCCAGGCGACGCGATTCGATGTGGTAGTCGCCCTCCAGGCGCTCACCCACGAAAGGGTCGTCGCACCTGATGTATTCGTGCACGACACCCTCGTACCGGACACGCAACCCGTCGCGGAACAACAGCGGGCGCCAGAAGATGCCGTAGGGGGACCGCTGGCGCAGTTGGTACATGTCAGCGTCCAGCCGGCCGAAATCGACTGTGCCCACGACCCGGTCGTCGGCGTCGATGACCCAGATGTAGTCTCCGTGGCCCTGGGCGAGGGTCAGCGCCTCGGACCGGTTGTGGCCGAAGTTGCGCCACGGCCGTTCGTATAGCTCACCGGGGATGCCACGACGGGCCATGTGGTCGCGGATCAGGTCCTGGGTCCCGTCATCGGAGCCGGTGTCCACGATCACCCACGAACTGATGTAGGGCGCGATCGAATCGAACGTCTCGCGGATGATATGCGCTTCATTTCGCACGATCATGTTCAGGCAGATCGCAGGGCGCACGGATCTTCCCTCGGACACGGCCAGATGGTACCCGCCAACCAATGATCGCGGTGGGGATCTGGTCAGGATGCCGTGGCCGAGGTAGCGGCGGCTTTCGGTTCATTGGTCGTGCTGTTGGGCGCTCACCGCGGCGACGAGGCCGGTCGAGGCCGGCCCATCCGCGACGGTCTGGTTGGAAGTGTCGCCGTGACTTAGCGTGGCCGCACCGGTCGCAGTTCGCGGTTAACGCTTGAACGAAGCGAAGTTTGCAGGAAGCTGTGCGGCCAGCCCTGCCCACCGATCCCGGACCCGGTCACGCTGGTCGTGGGCGACTTCGGCTGGTGGATCCCACGGTTCATAGTGCGGCGAGCACTGCCTGCCGCAGCTCGACGATGCGCTGAAACATGTTGACGCACAATTTTTTCATTGGCGGCAGCGACGAGACGGCAGGCGCAAGCTGGCCGCCTGGTGAGGCACCGACGTTACCGAGTGGCTATCCCGATGAAAGCCGGTCGGCGACCGATACCACCCGGCGGGCCAGGTGGTCGAGGGCGTTCTGGGTGGCCTCGTCGAACTCGTGGATGTTGTCGTGGGTGGAGAGCAGGCTCACCCCGTACGGATTGCCGTCGGCGAACTTCACCGGGTCGGTGTATCCCGGCGGCACGATGATGCCGCCGAAGTGCATCAGCGTGATGTAGAGCGCGAGCAGGGTGGTCTCTTGGCCGCCGTGCAGGGAGTTGGAGGACGTGAAGCCCGCATACACCTTGTCCGCGAGCTTGCCTTCGGCCCACAGCCCGCCCAGCGAGTCGAGGAAGGTGCGCAATTGCGCTGCGGGAGAGCCGAAGCGGGTCGGTGAACCGAAGATGACCGCGTCCGCCCACACGATGTCGTCGCTGGTGGCCGCGGGAAGATCCTTGGTTGCTTCGTAGTTCGCGGTCCACGCCGGGTTGTGGGCGAACGATTCGGGGTCGTGGGTTTCGGCGACGTGCCGCAAGCGGACCTCGGCGCCCGCCGACTCGGCCGCCGCGGCGACGCGCTGTGCCATCGTGGTGCCATGCCCGGTGGCGGAATAGTAGATGATCGCGAGTTTCGTCACGGCGCCATCTTAGGCCCCAGCGATGGCATTTCGGTGATCCCGAACTCGCGCTTGAGCAACGTACGTGCGGCGTAGTAACCGGCCATGCCGTGCACGCCGCCGCCGGGTGGGGTGGCCGCCGAGCACAGGTACACCTTGGGAATCGGTGTGCGCCAAGGGTTCAGCCGCGGTGTGGGGCCGGTGATCGCGCGCCAGGCGGAGTTGCCGCCCATCCCGATGTCGCCGCCGACGTAGTTGGCGTTGTGGTCGGCCATTCGTACGGCCGGCACCGCGCGGGCGGCCACCACGATCTCGCGAAAGCCGGGCGCGAACCGCTCGATCACCTGGGTCACGGCCTCGGTCGCGTCGATGGTCGAACCCGACGGCACGTGGGCGTAGGTCCAAAACGGACGGCGGCCCACGGTGTCCATGCGGCCGGGGTCCGCGATGTGCGGCGAGGAGGCCAGCACCATGGGCCACTGCGCGTGGCGCCCGGCGGCGACGTCGGCCTCGCCACGCGTCATCTGCCCGCGGGTGCCGCCGAGATGCAGAGTGGGCGCCTGCCTCAGGCGCGGATCAGACCATGGAATGTCGTCGCTGAGCACGAAGTCGACCTTGGCAACCCCGGGCCCGAATGTGTAGCGGCGCAACGCTTTAGCGTAGCGATCCGGAAGCGCGTCACCGTAGATGCGCAGCAGTGCGGTCGGTGCCGTGTCAAACGCGACGACTGAGCCCGGGGGCTCAGGAGGAGAAGTGATTTCGAGGCCGGCCGTCAGCTCGCCACCGTGCGCTTTCAGGTCGGCGATCAGCGCATCGGTGATCACCCGACTGCCACCCACCGGAATCGGCCAGCCGACCGAGTGGGCGAGCGTGGCCAGCATCAATCCCGCACCGGCCGCCGTCAATGACGGCATCCGCGAAATCACATGGGCGGCAACGCCGGTGAAAAGGGCGCGGGCATCATCGCCAACGAGCGATCCCCACGCGGGGGTGCCCTGGGCCAGCATCCGCGGGCCCAATCTCATTGCGGCACGCAGCGCCGACGGTAACGCGCTCGGCATCGAACGTTTGTCGCCGAGCAGCAATCCCACCACGGCATCGCAGCGCTCGACCAATGGGCCCAGCAGGCGGCGCCACGACGCACCGTGCTCCAACTCGGCACAGGTTCGCTCGAGATCGCGGTAGGCGATTGCCGCGGGCCGGTCCGGCAACGGGTTGGCATAGGCGATCTCCGGCACCGCCAACTGCACCCCGCGTGCGCGCAGGTCGAACGCCGCGAAAAACGGCGACGCCAGCGCCAACGGGTGAACCGCGGAGCACACGTCGTGCAAGACTCCGGGAGAGTCTTGGTCGGCCGCGGTGCGGGCGCCGCCGCCGAAGGTCGGCTGCGCCTCGACGACCTGCACTTTCAAGCCGGCGCGGGCGCAGATGACCGCCGTCGCGAGCCCGTTGGGCCCGCTGCCGACGACGGTGACGTCCACCGGTCAATTAGAGCCCAGACGCCGGCCTATAGCCTGGTCGGGTGAACCTGCCTGTGGTGTTAATCGCCGACAAACTCGCCGAATCAACCGTCGAAGCCCTGGGAGACCAGGTCGAAGTGCGCTGGGTGGACGGGCCCGACCGGGAGAAGCTGCTGGCCGCGGTGCCGGAGGCCGACGCGCTGCTGGTGCGGTCGGCCACCACCGTCGACGCCGAGGTGCTGGCGGCCGCCCCCAAGTTGAAGATCGTCGCCCGCGCCGGGGTCGGGCTGGACAACGTCGACGTGGACGCCGCCACGGCGCGCGGTGTGCTGGTGGTCAACGCCCCGACGTCGAACATCCACAGCGCCGCCGAACACGCGCTGGCGCTGCTGCTGTCCGCCTCCCGGCAGATCGCGGCGGCCGATGCCTCGCTGCGCGAGCACACCTGGAAGCGGTCGAAGTTCTCGGGCACCGAGATCTTCGGTAAGACCGTCGGCGTCGTCGGGCTGGGCCGGATCGGCCAGTTGTTCGCCCAACGGATCGCTGCCTTCGGCACGCATGTGATCGCTTATGACCCGTATGTGGCGCCGACCCGGGCCGCGCAGCTCGGCATCGAACTGCTGTCCCTGGACGACCTGCTGGCCCGCGCCGACTTCATCTCGGTGCACCTGCCGAAGACGTCCGAGACGGCGGGCCTGATCGACAAGGAGGCGCTGGCCAAGACCAAGCCCGGCGTCATCATCGTCAACGCGGCGCGCGGCGGTCTGGTGGACGAGGCGGCGCTGGCCGACGCGGTGAGCAGCGGCCACGTCCGCGCCGCCGGCATTGACGTGTTCTCCACCGAGCCGTGCACCGACAGCCCGCTTTTCGACCTGGCGCAGGTGGTGGCCACACCGCACCTGGGGGCGTCCACCGCCGAGGCTCAGGACCGGGCCGGCACCGACGTCGCCGAGAGCGTGCGGCTGGCGCTGGCGGGGGAGTTCGTCCCCGACGCGGTCAACGTCGGCGGTGGGGTGGTCAGCGAAGAGGTGGCGCCCTGGCTTGACCTGGCCCGCAAGCTCGGGGTGCTGGCCGCCGCGTTGTCCGACGGCCTGCCGGCGTCGTTGTCCGTGCAGGTGCGCGGCGAGTTGGCGTCCGAAGACGTTGAGGTGCTGCGGCTTTCGGCGTTGCGCGGCCTGTTCTCGGCGGTCATCGAGGACGCGGTCACCTTCGTCAACGCGCCGGCGCTGGCCGCCGAACGGGGCGTTTCCGCCGAAATCACCACGGCCTCGGAAAGCCCCAACCACCGCAGCGTCGTCGACGTGCGGGCGTTGGCCCACGACGGCTCGTGCGTCAATGTCGCGGGCACGCTGTCCGGTCCGCAGTTGGTAGAGAAGATCGTGCAGATCAACGGCCGCAACTTCGACCTGCGCGCGCAGGGCACCAACCTGGTGATCAACTACGTCGACCAGCCCGGCGCGTTGGGCAAGATCGGCACCCTGTTGGGGGCGGCCGGGGTGAACATCCAAGCCGCGCAACTGTCTGAGGACGCAGAGGGCCCGAGTGCGACGATCCTGCTGCGACTCGACCAGGACGTGCCCAGCGACGTGCGCTCGGCGATCGCGGCGGCGGTGGACGCCAACAAGCTCGAAGTGGTCGATCTGTCGTGAAACTGGCGGTGATCGGCGGCGACGGGATCGGGCCGGAGGTGGTGGCCGAGGCGGTCAAAGTCCTTGACGCGGTTGTGCCGGGGGTGGAGAAGACCAGCTATGACCTGGGCGCCCGTCGCTTCCACGCCACCGGCGAGCTACTGCCGGACTCGGTGCTCGCCGAATTGCGGGAACATGACGCCATCCTGCTCGGGGCGGTCGGTGATCCGTCGGTGCCCAGCGGCGTGCTGGAGCGAGGTCTGTTGCTGCGCCTGCGCTTTGAGCTGGATCACCACGTCAACCTGCGACCGAGCCGGCTGTATCCGGGGGTGAGCAGTCCGCTCGCGGGAAAGCCCGACATCGACTTCGTGGTAGTACGCGAGGGGACCGAAGGTCCCTACGCGGGCATCGGCGGCGCGATCCGCGTCGGCACGCCCAACGAAATAGCCACCGAGGTAAGCCTGAACACCGCGTTCGGTGTGCGTCGAGTGGTCAAGGACGCGTTCGAGCGCGCCGTGCGGCGTCGTCAGCACCTCACGCTGGTGCACAAAACCAACGTGCTCAATTTCGCCGGGAAGCTGTGGTCGCGGATCGTGGCCGAGGTGGGCGAAGAATATCCCGACGTCGAGGTGGCCTATCAACACGTCGACGCCGCCACCATCTTCATGGTCACCGACCCCGGGCGCTTCGATGTGATCGTCACCGACAACCTGTTCGGAGACATCATCACCGACTTGGCGGCGGCGGTGTGCGGCGGAATCGGCTTGGCCGCCAGCGGAAATATCGACGCCACCCGGACCAATCCGTCGATGTTCGAGCCCGTGCACGGCAGCGCGCCCGATATCGCCGGTCGGGGCATCGCGGATCCGACCGCGGCGATCATGTCGGTGGCGCTGTTGCTTGCCCACCTCGGTGAGGACGATGCCGCCGCCCGGGTGGACCGGGCGGTCGAGGCTTATCTGGCAACTCGTGGGAACGGACGGCTCGCCACCAGCGATGTCGGCGAACGGATTGCAGCCGAGCTTTAAAGCGTGTCGAACAATTCCGGTTGGAGTTGTGCGACACTGCCCTTCTCGGGCGATCGTCGGTTCAGGCCGAGGGTACGGTGTGAACGTCAGGTCCTGCTTCATCCGGGCTGGTTTCACCGGCACGCGAAGGATGCTGGTCAGCGCCGTCCCGTCGGCAGGCATTGGTGGCCCGGCCCCCGTGCTTGGAGGTCCGGGGATCGTGGTGATGCTTTTGGCCCCAGCGGGCGAGGTTGGTCGCCGCGTTGGTGTCGCGATCGGCAGAATGTCCGCAGCCGCAGGTGAATACCCGATCGGCTAGGGTCAGAGCGCTGCGCAGGGCCCCGCAAATAGGGCAGCGCCGGCTTGAGGGGTACCACCGATCGGCGACCACGAGTTGGCCGCTGCGCCAGGCTTGCTTGTATTTCAGGAGCCGGGCGAACTCGGCCCAGCCCGCATCCGAAATAGCGCGGGCCAGGCGGTGGTTGGCAAGCATCCCCGACACATGCAGGTTCTCGATCACGAGCCGGTCGTGGGTCTTGACCAGCGCGTTGGAAACCTGGTGCAGGAAATGCCGGCGCACGTTGGCGACATGGTGATGGTGACGCCCCAGCTTGGCTGCGGCGTCACGGCGGTGGTGTGATCCTTTCTTCTTGCGCGACATCGATTTCGCCAGCCGCCGTTGGCGGTTCATTCCGGCCGTGAGCGCTTTGGGTGCATCGGTGATGCGAGCGAGTTCCTCGCCACTAACGGTGGCGGCGACCACAAACGCCGACAGGCCGCGGTCGACTCCGACCCACCCGCTGTCGTCTGCCGGGTCGCGGGACCGATGATGGTGGGCGGTGTGCAGGTCGGCGGCCTCGGCCAACCGTCACGTGTCGGTCAGCCTGGTCACACCACCGGGTGTCATATGACCCCAATCGAGCTCGCCGCCAACGGCGCTCGCATTCGACCTTTCCGACCCTGCCTGGGCACGCATCGCCCACTTCATCGTCCCCGTGCTCGACGGCGTAACCGGCGGTGCCTAAGGGCTACGCCGGCCAGACGGTCACCCGACGCTGCAGCCAAGGCAGCGTCACTGTCGACGACGTGTCCAGCCAAACCGCCCTACTACTCCCACGACTCGACCGCAGCCGATTGTTCCACACGCTTTGGTCTCCAAGCCGGGTGGCACCAACCTGGTGGGCACCAACGGTATTGCCAGCAGCGGGAACAATCCGCACAGCCCCCACGCCGTCGGATATTTGGCCGCCGCGATCAAGGCGCCGAACAACGGGGGTCCGGTGGCCGCCATCACGCGCTGGGTGGTGTTCTGTATGCCCAAGGCGCGGCCGCTCCAGAACTGCCCGGCGAATTCGGTGATCGCGGTCGCCTCCAACCCGTTGTCGAGCACGGCGATCACCGAGATGGCGATCATGAGCGGCACCTCGTATCGCGAACTCAGATGGTCGGCGAGCGCGAGCAGGAACAGGGTCGAGGTGGCGGCGACGGCGATGATCCGGACCGGTCGCATCCTTGAGCCGACCCGGTCGGACCAGCGGCCGACCGCGATACGGCCCAGCGCGCCGATCAGCTGCGCGAGAGTAACCAAACCACCGGCGGCCCCGACCGACCAGCCGTGGTGTCTCATCAGCCAAACCAGCATGAACGTCACGGTCACCGTCTGCGGCATCATCAGCAGGCCCGCCACCGCATGGATTCGCCACAGCACGGTCGACCCGCGGTACGGGCTGGCCAGTTCCGCTTCGGTGGCCGTCTTCCGGGATTTCCGCGGCGGATCGACGATGCCGACCGCACTGGCCACCGCCGCCGCGCCGCACACGAACGCCGGAAACATGAGCCCCGCGCGCGGGCCACTCTCGGCCAGCTCGGGCATTACCAGCGCGCCCAAGGCGATTCCCAGTGGTTGAGCCGTCTGGCGGATGCCCATGGCCAGGCCGCGTTGGTGCGCCGGGAACCAGGCGGACACCAGCCGGCCGCCGGCGGTGTTGCAACTCGCCGCGGCCATGCCACCGAGAAACAGGCAGACACCGATCGACACCATCGAATGGACCGATGCCGCGGCATAGGCGGCGACCGCGGTAAGCCCCGAGCCCAAAGTCAGCACGAGCCGCTCGCCGACGCGGTCGAGCACGTAGCCCCATCCGACCAGCGTGGCGACCATCCCCCAGCTCGGCATCGACGACAACAGACCGGCTTCGGCCAGCGAAATGCCGCGCGTCGGCTTCGAGCGAGGGAATCAGGAAGGCGATCCCGTTAATGAAGAGGAAGGAACTAGCCGTCACGAATAGCGAGACGAGCATGACCGTCCAGCGCACTCGCGCGCTGAGCGCGGTCGGGCTGCCCTCGGGCATCAATCCATGCTTCCACACGCCCGGCCGCCGGAGCCGCTACGGCTCGTCAGTAGGCTCAAACGAATGCGCCTTGGTCGAATCGCCAGCCCCGACGGTGTCGCCTTCGTCAGCATCGAGGGCGCACTCGACGATCCCGCCGGGATGATCGCCCGGGAGATCGCCGAGCACCCATTCGGCACTCCGACCTTCACCGGCCGATCATGGCCGCTGGCCGATGTCCGGCTGCTGGCTCCGATGCTGGCCGGCAAGGTGGTCTGCATCGGCAAGAACTACGCGGATCACATCGCGGAGATGGCGAGCTTTGCAACCGGCCCGGCACCGGCGGACCCGGTGATATTCCTCAAGCCCAACACCGCGATCATCGGACCTAACGTACCGATTCGGTTGCCCGCCAACGCATCACCCGTGCATTTCGAGGGCGAGCTGGCCGCGGTTATCGCCAAGCCGTGCAAGGACGTTCCGGCCGCGCAGGCCGCCGACAACATTCTCGGCTACACCATCGGAAACGATGTGTCGGCACGCGATCAGCAAAAGGCCGACGGCCAATGGACTCGCGCCAAAGGACATGACACCTTCTGTCCGGTCGGGCCGTGGATCGTCACCGATGTCGACCCGGCGGATCTCGAACTGCGCACCGAGGTCGACGGCGAAGTGAAGCAGAACAGCCGTACCTCGCTGATGATCCACGACGTCGGCGCCATCGTGGAGTGGATCTCGGCCGTGATGACACTGCTGCCCGGCGACCTCATCCTCACCGGAACACCCGCGGGCGTCGGCCCCATCGAGGATGGTGACACCGTCTCGGTCACCATCGAGGGAATCGGCACCCTCACCAATCCCGTAGTCCGCAAGGGAAAGTCGTGACTTCTTCAGGCCCCGCAGCGGGCCAAGTCCGGGTCCGATTCTGCCCGTCACCGACCGGCACGCCGCACGTCGGGATGGTCCGCACCGCGCTGTTCAATTGGGCCTACGCCCGACACACCGGCGGCACCTTCGTCTTTCGCATCGAGGACACCGACGCGCAGCGCGACACCGAGGAAAGCTATCTGGCGCTGCTCGACGCGCTGCGCTGGCTCGGCCTCGACTGGGACGAGGGGCCCGAGGTCGGCGGCCCCTACGGCCCGTACCGGCAGTCGCAGCGCACCGAGATCTACCGCGACGTGGTGGCCAGGCTGCTCGAAGCCGGGGAGGCCTACTACGCCTTCTCGACGCCGGAGGAGGTCGAGGCGCGCCACGTCGCCGCGGGCCGGAATCCCAAGCTGGGCTACGACAACTTCGACCGGCAGCTGACCGATTCGCAGCGTGCCGCGTTCCTCGCGGAAGGCCGTAAGCCGGTGGTACGGCTGCGGATGCCCGACGAAGATCTCAGCTGGGACGACCTGGTGCGCGGAACCACCACCTTCGCCGCGGGCACCGTGCCCGATTTTGCGTTGACCCGCGCAAACGGAGATCCGTTGTACACGTTGGTCAACCCGTCCGACGACGCGCTGATGAAGATCACCCATGTGCTGCGGGGCGAGGACCTGCTGCCGTCGACGCCGCGCCAGCTTGCGCTTTATGGGGCGCTGATCCGGATCGGGGTTGCCGAACGCGCTCCGCAATTCGCTCACCTCCCAACGGTATTGGGGGAGGGGACCAAGAAACTTTCGAAGCGCGACCCGCAGTCGAATCTGTTCGCCCACCGCGACCGAGGCTTCATCCCGGAGGGGCTGCTGAATTATCTTGCGCTGCTGGGGTGGGCGATCGCCGACGACCACGACCTGTTCAGCCTCGACGAAATGGTGGCGGCGTTCGACGTCGTCGACGTCAACTCCAATCCCGCCCGGTTCGACCAGAAGAAGGCCGACGCGCTCAACGCCGAGCACATCCGGATGCTGGAAGCCGACGACTTCACCGGCAGGCTGCGCGACTACTTCAACGCGCACGGCCGTCACATCGAGCTGGATGACGCCGGATTCGCCGCGGCCGCGGAGCTGGTGCAGACCCGCATCGTTGTCCTTGGCGACGCATGGGACCTGCTGAAGTTCCTCAACGACGACGAATACGCGATCGACCCCAAGGCCGCGAGCAAGGAGCTCGGTCCGGACGGGATCGCGGTGCTGGATGCCGCGCTGGCCGCGCTGGATGGCGTCGCGGACTGGACCGTGGAGCAGATCGAGGCCGCGCTCAAGGCCGCGCTCATCGAGGGTCTGGCGCTCAAACCGCGGAAGGCGTTCGGTCCGATCAGGGTTGCCGCCACCGGGACCACGGTCAGCCCACCGTTGTTCGAATCCCTGGAGCTGCTCGGACGCGACCGCACTCTGGAGCGACTTCGCGCCGCGCGCGGTGCGTGAGCGCTCAGTGAAAGACGAAGACCAGGCGTTCGGACCCCGGGACTAGTCTTTGGTAGTCTGCACGTCGGCCTACAACGGGCTGGCAGGGCGGTCTCCATGCGCTAGACATAGTCTGCGAAACGGCTCTGACCAGTAGTTTTAGGCAGCCCATGGGGTATGGTGTAATTGGCAACACAGCTGATTCTGGTTCAGCCATTCTAGGTTCGAGTCCTGGTACCCCAGCAAAGTCGCACCACCGCAAGCGATTAGGTGCGCCTACTCCGGTGAGCTATGCTGGCTGCTCGGATCGGTTCTGGCCCCGTCGTCTAGCGGCCTAGGACGCCGCCCTCTCACGGCGGTAGCGTGGGTTCGAATCCCATCGGGGCTACAAGTGAACGAGGGTGATCACCCAGCGCCGCGATACTCCGTACTCGCGTGCGACCTCGCTCTTGCTACGCCCTTCGAGCAGGACTGCGGTAACCACCAGCTGCGGCATTCCCATCGCTCAACCCTTCGCCTCGGGTGTGAACGATGTCCCGAGACAGCTGTGAACGATGTGCCGAACTCAGACACCATCGGGGCTACGAAACTGCAGTTACCGTCCGGTCCCCAGTGCGGCCGGTGCGGTCGACCCACCGACCGGCATGGGCGGCAGGCCGAGCTTGCGGTGATCCCACGAGCGGGCGCGACGAGGCACGATGCGCACGCAGACCCGCTTGTTCATCATCTGCTCGACGTAGGGCTTCATTTCGTCGGTGTAGGGGCCGGTGTAGCGCTCGAACACGCTGATCCCGACCCGGTGCGAGACGTCGGGATCGTCGACGATCTGGGCGACGCCTTCGAAGGACACCCCGCGCAGCGTGTCGTAGGTGTCGCCGTCCTCGATCAGGAAGCTCACCCGCGGATCCCGCGTGAGGTTGATCGCCTTCTGCGACTTGGCCTTGGTCTCGAGCCAGATTTCGCCGTCGACCACGGCGTACCACATGGCGGTCAAGTGCGGCTGGCCATCGGCACCGACGGTGGCCAGCGTGCCGGTGCGGCTCTTGACGACGAAATCGGCGATCTCGTCCTCGGACATGACGATGCTCGCGCGCTGGTTGGTTCCCATCAGTGGGTCCTCAGAAGACCGGCGACTTTAGTCGCTGAGGGAATCGGGACTGCGGCCGCGCAGCGGCGGAGTTTGTCGTTGCCCACTGGTAGCGTTCCTTTCGGGATTGGACGGGTCCTTCGTGCAGCGCCGGGAGACGCACCGCAGAGAAGAATCTGAGACTGAATCAGGCCAGCGAAGCCGTTGGCTTCAGCGTTCAGAGACGTCACGGCGTCAGTCTGTCAGGTCATCTGCCACGACTCTGCACTGGCGGCTTTGAACCTGCGCTCAGGGCGCGAGATACGGAGGCGATCCCGAGCCCTGAACGTAGGCTCGACACTCAATTTCAAAGCCGGCGAGTCATTGCTTCTGCCGCGGACAGGAGATCGGCCGCCCAGCGCGCCCCCGGGCGCCGGCCGATCCGGTCGATGGGTCCGGACACCGATATCGCGGCGATGACGACGCCGCGGCCGTCGCGCACCGGCGCCGACACGCTCGCCACCCCGGGCTCGCGTTCGGCCACGCTTTGCGCCCAACCCCGCCGGCGCACCTCGGCCAGCACCCGGTCGGTGAATTTCGCCGACGGCAGCACCGCCTGCTGGATGGCGGCGTCGCTGTAGGCGAGCAGCACCTTGGCCCCCGAGCCCGCCGTCATCGGCAGCCGCGCCCCGATCGGAACCGTATCGCGAAGACCCGCAGCCGGTTCCAGGGCCGCCACGCAGACCCGCGACGTGCCCTCGCGGCGATACAACTGGACGCTTTCGCCGGTGGCCTCACGCAACGTGGGCAGCACCACAGCGCCGGCCGCCAGCAACGGATCGTTGACGCGGGCCGCCAGTTCGGTGACCGCGGGACCAAGCCGCCAACGCCCTTCGTCGTCACGCGCCAGCAGGCGATGAACTTCAAGGGCGGCCGCCAGCCGGTAGGCGGTGGCCCTGGGCAGGGCGGTTCGCAAGCACAGTTCGGCTAACCCGCAGGGAGATTCCGCGATCGTGTGCAGCACGACCACCGCTTTGTCAAGGACGCCGATGCCGCTATGCTGTCTCATAACGAGATACTAGCGTCTCGCATTCTGAGACAACACCAGAAGGACCGAATCGAGGCGAGTTCGAAATGGGATCCGACATCGGTGGCGCCGACAGGCCGCGCACCCTGGCCGAAAAGATCTGGGATGACCACGTTGTGGCATCCGGCGCGTCGGGCGATGGGTCCGGCGCGCCGGACTTGATCTACATAGACCTGCATTTGGTGCACGAGGTCACCAGCCCGCAGGCTTTCGACGGCCTGCGCCTGGCCGGCCGTCCGGTGCGGCGTCCCGACCTCACGCTGGCCACCGAGGACCACAACGTGCCGACCATCGACATAGACAAGCCGATCGCCGACCCGGTATCGCGCACCCAGGTCGAGACGTTGCGGCGCAACTGCGCCGAATTCGGTGTCCGGCTATATCCGATGGGAAACATCGAACAGGGCATCGTGCATGTCGTCGGCCCGCAACTGGGCCTCACCCAACCGGGAATGACGATCGTCTGTGGCGACAGTCATACCTCCACCCATGGCGCTTTCGGCGCGCTGGCGATGGGCATCGGCACCTCGGAGGTCGAGCACGTGCTGGCCACCCAGGCGTTGCCGCTGCCGCGATTCAAGACGATGGCGGTCAATGTCGACGGGCGGTTGCCCGCCGGCGTCACCGCCAAGGACGTCATCCTTGCGTTGATCGCCAAGATCGGGACCGGCGGTGGGCAGGGCCATGTCATCGAATACCGCGGCAGTGCCATCGAATCGCTGTCCATGGAGGGCCGGATGACGGTCTGCAACATGAGCATCGAAGCCGGTGCCCGGGCGGGCATGGTGGCGCCGGACGAGACCACCTTCGAATTCCTGCGTGGCCGCCCGCACGCGCCGACCGGTACGCAATGGGATGCCGCGCTCGAGTACTGGCGGCAGTTGCGCACCGATCCCGGCGCCGTCTTCGATACCGAGGTCTATCTCGACGCGGCCGCGCTGAGTCCATTCGTCACGTGGGGAACAAACCCCGGCCAGGGGCTGCCGTTGGACGCGTCCGTGCCGGATCCCGAAATGATGCCCGACGACGGCGAGCGGCAGGCCGCCGAGAAAGCTTTGGCGTACATGGACCTTCGACCTGGAACGCCGATGCGCGATATCGCGGTCGACGTCGTGTTCGTCGGCTCCTGTACCAACGGTCGCATCGAAGATCTGCGGGTGGTGGCCGACGTGTTGCGTGGCCGCCGGGTGGCCCCGGGGGTACGGATGCTCGTCGTTCCGGGCTCCATGCGGGTGCGCGCGCAGGCCGAAGCCGAAGGGCTGGGTGAGGTTTTCACCGCCGCGGGCGCCGAATGGCGGCAGGCGGGGTGCTCGATGTGCCTTGGCATGAACCCCGATCAGCTCGCGCCGGGGGAGAGATGCGCCGCGACGTCCAACCGCAACTTCGAAGGGCGGCAGGGCAAAGGCGGCCGCACTCACCTGGTGTCGCCGGCCGTCGCCGCCGCTACGGCGGTGCGGGGCAGACTGTCCGCGCCAACCGACCTGAACTCAAACTGACTTTAAAGAGGATGAAGATGGAAGCCTTTCACACCCACACCGGTATTGGCGTCCCGTTGCGTCGGTCCAATGTCGACACCGATCAGATCATTCCCGCGGTGTTTTTGAAGCGCGTTACCCGAACCGGTTTCGAGGACGGCTTGTTCGCGACGTGGCGGTCGGACCCCTCATTCGTGCTAAATCTCAGCCCCTTTGACCGCGGCTCGGTTCTGGTCGCCGGACCCGATTTCGGCACGGGATCGTCGCGCGAGCACGCGGTGTGGGCGCTTATGGACTACGGGTTCCGGGTGGTCATCTCGTCCCGGTTTGGTGACATTTTTCGGAGCAACGCGGGGAAGGCCGGCCTGTTGGCGGCAGAAGTTTCTCAAGACGGCGTGGAACTTCTTTGGAAGCTCATCGAGCAGAGTCCGGGCTTGGAAATCACTGCCAATCTTCAAGATCGAAATATCACCGCCGGAACGGCGGTGCTGCCGTTCAACATTGACGACCATACCGCGTGGCGACTTCTCGAGGGTCTCGACGATATAGCCCTTACGCTGCGGAAACTCGATGAGATCGAAGCGTTTGAAACGGCGCGCCCGGACTGGAAACCGCGCACTCTGTCCGCCTCCTGAAGGGGTTGGCCGGGACGGATTTTCATCTCGGCCGGCTAAGTAAACCGGGCCGATTTCCCACTCCCTCCACCGGTCAAGGGCGGCAACCGGATTGCGAAAATGCCCATTGTCCGGTCCTGAAATTGCGCGTGGCTCTTGGCAATTTGCTGGGTGAGGGTTTACCGTGTCCACTAGTCGGTTCGCAAAACGAGGACCACTAGCTTCGGAGGGATTGGATGAACAAAGCAGAGCTCATTGACGTTCTCACACAGAAATTGGGCTCGGACCGTCGGCAGGCGACTGCTGCCGTCGAGAATGTCGTCGACACCATTGTGCGTGCGGTGCACAAGGGAGACAGCGTGACCATTACCGGGTTCGGTGTGTTCGAACAGCGGCGGCGCGCGGCGCGGGTGGCCCGTAATCCGCGTACCGGCGAGACGGTAAAGGTGAAGCCAACGTCCGTCCCGGCGTTTCGGCCCGGGGCCCAATTCAAAGCGGTTGTGTCTGGCGCGCAGCGCCTCCCGGCGGAAGGACCGGCAGTGAAACGTGGTGTTGTAGCAGGCGGCGCCGTGAAGAGGGCCGCTGTCAAGAAGGCCGTGAAGAAGACTGCGGCCAAGAAGGCCGTCAAGAAGGCCGTGGCCCGCAAGGCCGTGAAGAAGGCGGTGGCGAAGAAGGCCGTCAAGAAGGCCGTGGCCCGCAAGGCCGTGAAGAAGGCCGTTGCGAAGAAAGCCGTGAAGCGCACCGTTGCCAAGAAGGCCGTTAAGAAGGCTGCAGTCAAGAAGGCTGTTGCCAAGAGAGCGCCGGCCAGGAAGGCACCAGCCCGCAAGGCGCCTGCCAAGAAGGCTCCGGCGCGCCGCGGCCGCAGGTAGGAAAGTTCCACACGCACATACCCTTCGGGGTGGCAGCGACGCCACCGCGAAGGGTATGTGCGTGTGCTAGGCCCGCACGTTGGCGGCCAGGGCGTCGCCGATGTGGTCGGCCGCGAGCAGTCGGCCGGCTGACAGCGACAGCACCCACGTGCTGCCCTTGCGGTTGCGAGATTTGTCGGGACGCACGCCGTCGCGTTCGCACCACCACGCGATCAAGTCCGGAATCACCTTGCCCTGCGTGCAGATCACCGGTGTGCCTTCCCGCTCTGCGATGCGCACAATTCGCTGGCGCCCGCGTTTTGGGTTCTTGGCGTAGGACTCCTCGGTCAGGTTGGGCTCGTTGTGGACGGTCACACCCAGTTCCTCGGCGAGCGGTTCCACCGTCTGGTGGCAGCGGAGCCGGTCCGCCGCGTACACGTCGGATGCCCCGAATGCCAGCAGTTGTGGAACCAGTGCCTCCGCCTGCGCGCGTCCCCTTTTGTCCAGCGGGCGCTTGGTGTCGTCGCCGGAGAAACGTGACTTCCTGCCCGCGGTACCGTGCCGAACGATCAGCACGGTGTGCGTGTCCGCCGGTTGTTTCGCGAAGTGGCGCAACATTTTCCGATCTTGCGCGTAGTTGAGTCTCTCCATCGCGTCGGCGATCGGCAGCCACGCGAGTTCATCCACCTCGCGGCCCGGTGCGAACTCGCCGCCGGTGCTGCGCGCTGCCCAGTAGTGGACCTTCTTGACGCCCTGATCGATCGGGTAACTCACCGTGTCGAGCCGCCTGCCGAGATGGGCTTGGTGACCCGTCTCCTCCAACACTTCCCGCGCCGCGGCTACGGGCGCCGTCTCGCCCGGTTCCACTTTTCCCTTAGGCAGCGACCAGTCGTCGTAGCGGGGGCGGTGGACGACAGCGATCTCGACTTCGGCCGAATCGGCACCGCCGTGTCGCCACAACACCGCGCCTGCGGCGAATACGATCCGGGTCCCCGAGCGCCTACCGGCAGACGAGTTGTGGTCCGACACCTCACTCCTGCACGTCGATTCGGCCAGGATCGCCTTAGCCGCGGGGCGCGATCTGGAAAGCTACCACATGGTGTCAGGCGCTCCGGTGCCGCTCCATCAGAGACTCCTGATGGTCGCGCACCGTATGGCCCTCCTGTGGCGATGCGGTCCACTTCCCGTCGGGCCCGAGCTCCCAACACCGCGTGGACGGGTCCAGTGCGGACTCGAACAAGTCGTTCAGATACGCGGTGATCCTCGGGTCCTTGACCTGAACCAGCACCTCGACACGCCGGTCGAGATTGCGGTGCATCATGTCGGCACTGCCGATCCAGAACTCGTTGATCCGGCCGAAATGGATGATCCGAGAGTGCTCCAGGAATCGGCCGAGAATCGAGCGGACGGAGATGTTTTCCGAGAAGCCTTCCGTGCCCGGGCGCAGTGCGCAGATGCCGCGCACCACTATCTCGACTTGCACACCGGCCTGCGACGCGCGGTACAGCGCATCGATGACCTGTTCGTCGACAAGCGCGTTCATCTTCATCCGGATCCGCCCGCCACCGCTTTCGTGATGAGCGGCAATCTCGCGCTCGACCCGTTCGATGATGCCGGTGCGAATGCTGTGCGGGGCGACCAAAAGATTGCGGTAAGACACCTTGCGTGAGTAGCCGGTGAGCGAATTGAACAAGTCGGTCAGATCGGCGCCGATTTCGGGGGACGCCGTGAGCAGACCGACGTCCTCGTACAGCCGCGCCGTCTTGCCGTTGTAGTTGCCCGTCCCGACATGGCAGTACCGCCGGATCGTCGAACCTTCGCGGCGCACCACCAGGCAGGTCTTGCAGTGCGTCTTGAGCCCGACGTACCCGTAGACCACGTGCACGCCCGCTTGCTCTAGTGTGCGCGCCCAACGGATGTTCGTCTGTTCATCGAAGCGTGCCTTGATCTCGACCATTGCCACCACTTGCTTTCCGGCCTCGGCTGCGGCGATGAGGGCTCGAACAATAGGCGAATCACCGGATGTGCGGTACAGCGTCTGTTTGATCGCCAGGACGTTGGGGTCCGCGGCAGCCAGCTCGATGAATCGCTGCACGCTGGTGGAGAAAGAGTCGTATGGGTGGTGCACGAGCACGTCGCCCTCACGCAGCGTCGCGAAAATGCTCTTCGGCGTTTCCCGCTCAGCGAAGGCGGGGTGGGTGGCTGGAACGAATGTCCGGTCTTTGAGCGCCGGCCGGTCGATGCCGTAGATCTGCCACAACGACGACAAGTCGAGCAGCCCCGGCACCTCGATGACGTCACCGGGGTTCACGTCGAGTTCCCGCAGCAGGAGTTCCAACATGCTCTCGGTCATGTCGTCGGCGATCTCGAGTCGCACCGGAGAACCGAATCGGCGCCGCGCCAGTTCGCGCTCGAGCGCCTGCAGCAGATCTTCGTCGCGGTCCTCTTCAACCTCGAAGTCGGCGTTGCGGGTAATCCGGAAGGCGTGGTGCTCAACGATATCCATGCCAGGGAAAAGCACCGGAAGGAAGGCCGCGATTAGCTCTTCCATGGGCAGATAGCGGATTATGGTCCGTCCGTCCTCTGCACCATCACGGGTTTCGAGTTCGACGAAGCGATCGACATTGTTGGGCACCTTGACTCGGGCGAAGTGCTGGCCGCCGTCCTCGGGTTGTTTCACCGTGACCGCAAGATTCAGGCTCAACCCACTCACGAACGGGAACGGGTGGGCCGGGTCGACGGCCAACGGGGTCAGGACCGGGAAAACCTGGTCAGTGAAATAGGTCGACAGTTGGTCGCGCTCAGCCTGCTCCAGGTCGGCCCACGTGACGATGTGGATGCCCTCCGCGGCGAGCGCCGGGCGTACCGAGTCGAGGAACACCTGGGCGTGCCAGGTCGCGATGCGCTGCGTCTGCTCGCCGATGCGGGCCAGTTGCTCACGCGGTGTCAGACCATCGGCGGAGCGAACGGATAGCCCCATCTCGTCGCGGCGCTTGAGGCCGGCCACCCGAACCATGTAGAACTCGTCGAGGTTGGAAGCAAAGATCGCGAGGAATTTGGCTCGCTCCAGCAATGGCAGCGAGTTGTCGGCGGCGAGCGCGAGCACCCGTGCGTTGAAGTCCAGCCAACTCAATTCCCGATTGAGGTAGCGGTCCTCCGGCAACTCGTCAGCGATCGTGGCGGCGGTGGCCGCGGGCGGCGCCCCGACGGCCGACTTGCCCGGATGCCATAAATTCTCGTCGGGCGGAGCTTCGGCTTCGATTTCAGTCACCAGGCGATCATCCCGCATCACCCGCCGGTGGTGCCAGCGTGCGCCGGACATCTCATCGCCGTTGGTTTGCCGTTAACCCGTCGGCCAGGTTTATTTTGCTGTGCCCGCTGCGTCAATGCTGCGCAACGGCCCGGGCGGTCGCCGCCCCGACTCCCAGGCGGCGGGCGGCCGCCAGGTCGGCGGGGGTGTCGACGTCGCATCGCAGGCCGGGCCATGCGCCCGTCAACTCGATGGCGCCCGAACGGCGGTGCCGCGCGGACGAATCCGACCCGAACTGCGGGTCGAGCGCGGTTCCGAACGCGCACAGGGCGGCCGTTCCCGTTGCCAGCCGGTCGGCGACGAAGCTGCGCCGGTGGTGGCGTGCGGCGGCGATCGCCTCGGCCAGCTCTTGGCTCTGCAGAGCCGGCAAATCACCTTGCAGCGCAACGACATTGGCGAAGGACTCGGCCACCGCTCGTTCCGCCGTGACGATCGCGTTGTTCAGTGGGTCGCCGTGGCCGTCGGGCGTCGGGTCGGCCAGCACGTCGGCCCCGAGCTCGGCCGCCGCGGCCGCCGCGGCTTCGTCGGGTGTGACGACGGTGATCGAGCCCAGCGATGCAACGCGTGCCGCGGCGGTCAGGGTGTCGACCAACATGGCCAGCACCACGGTCTCCCGGGTCCGCGCCGAGAACACCGGGGCCAGCCTGGTCTTGGCGGCGGCCAACCGCTTGACGGCGATGATGAGTGCGACGTCACCCACGCCGTCGGCCTGTGTGCCGCTCATGACAGTCATCCTGCCAGCGTTGATCTTCGAAGACGCCGCCGCGGGCTAATGTGAAGCGCCGGAAACGACGACAGACGGAGGTGGTAAATGGCCAGCACAGCGGGCGCCGTTGCGGTGATGGGCGCCGGTGCCTGGGGCACGGCGCTGGCCAAGGTGCTCGTCGATGCCGGCGGACCAGAAGCGGGGGTCACCCTGTGGGCCCGGCGATCCGACGTCGCCGAGCAGATCAATGCCACCCGATATAACCCCGCCTATCTGCCGGGAACTTTGCTGCCGCCGGGCATCCGCGCCACCGCCGATGCGAGCGAGGCGCTCGGCGGCGCGTCGACGGTGCTGCTGGGGGTGCCGGCGCAGACGCTGCGGGCCAACCTTGAGCAGTGGGCGCATTTGTTGCCCGACGGCGCGACTCTGGTCAGCCTGGCCAAAGGCATCGAGTTGGGCACGCTGATGCGGATGAGTCAGGTCATCGTTTCGGTGACCGGCGCGGATCCGGCGGAGGTCGCCGTTATTTCGGGGCCGAACTTGGCCAGTGAGATCGCCGAATGTCAGCCGGCCGCCACGACCGTGGCGTGCGGCGACTCGGGCCGCGCGGTCGCGCTGCAGCGCATGCTGAACAGTGGATACTTCCGTCCCTACACCAACAGCGACGTGGTCGGCACCGAAATCGGCGGTGCTTGCAAGAACGTCATCGCGCTCGCGTGCGGGATGGCGGCCGGCGTCGGGCTCGGCGAAAACACCGCGGCGGCGATCATCACCCGCGGCCTGGCGGAGATCATCCGGCTGGGGATGGCGCTCGGAGCCAAGGGCGCGACGCTGGCCGGGCTGGCGGGCGTCGGTGACCTGGTGGCCACGTGCACGTCGCCGCATTCGCGCAATCGGTCCTTTGGCGAACGTCTGGGTCGCGGCGGGACCATGGAATCGGCGATGCGGGCCGGAGAAGGGCACGTCGTCGAGGGGGTGACGTCGTGCGAGGCGGTGCTCGCGCTGGCCTCCAGTTACGACGTCGAAATGCCACTTACCGACGCCGTGCACCGGGTGTGTCACAAGGGACTGTCGGTGGACGAGGCGATGGCGCTGCTGCTGGGCCGCCGCACCAAGCCCGAATGAGCCCCCGCGGCGATAGAAACCCCAGCTAGCGGCCCGGCGCCCGACCCGGACGCGCCTCAACCGGTAGCCTCTCCAGGTTGTGAGTGCCAGCGGTAACCGCGTGCGCGTCGCCGTCGTCTTCGGCGGGCGCAGCAACGAGCACGCCATCTCCTGCGTGTCCGCGGGCAGCATTCTGCGCAATCTCGACCCGCAGCGGTTCGAAGTGATCGCGATCGGCATCACGCCCGGAGGTTCGTGGGTGCTCACCGACGGCGACCCGGATGCGCTCGCGATCACCAACCGGCAGCTGCCCGGGGTGACCGCCGAGTCGGGCACCGAGCTGGCGCTGCCGGCGGACCCGGGGCGCGGCGGCCAGTTGGTGTCCCTTGCGCCCGGCGGCGGCGATGTCCTGGCGTCCGTCGACGTGGTGTTTCCGGTACTGCACGGCCCGTATGGCGAGGACGGCACGATCCAGGGGCTGCTCGAACTCGCCGGCGTTCCCTACGTCGGCGCCGGTGTGCTGGCCAGCGCCGCCGGTATGGACAAGGAGTTCACCAAGAAGCTGCTTGCGGCCGAAGGACTTCCGATCGGCCCACACGCCGTGTTGCGCCCCTCGGGGGCGGCGCTGCGCGCCGAGGAGTGCGAGCGGCTCGGGCTGCCGGTGTTCGTGAAACCCGCACGCGGCGGCTCTTCGATCGGCGTCAGCCGGGTCTCGAGTTGGGACCAGCTGCCCGCCGCGGTCGCGACCGCTCGCCGGCATGATCCGAAAGTGATCGTCGAGGCGGCGATCAACGGTCGCGAGCTCGAGTGCGGCGTGCTCGAAATGCCCGACGGCACAGTGGAAGCCAGCACGGTGGGTGAGATCCGGGTGGCCGGGGTGCGTGATCGCGAGGACTCGTTCTACGACTTCGCGACCAAATACCTCGACGACGCGGCCGAATTGGACGTGCCCGCAAAGGTGGACGACGACATCGCTGACACCGTGCGCCAGTTGGCGATTCGGGCGTTCAAGGCCATTGACTGCCAGGGTCTGGCCCGCGTCGATTTCTTTCTCACCGACGACGGGCCAATCATCAACGAAATCAACACGATGCCGGGATTCACCACCATCTCGATGTATCCGAGGATGTGGGCGGCCAGCGGCGTCGACTATCCCACCCTGTTGGCGACCATGGTCGACACCGCACTCGCCCGCGGCGTCGGCCTGCGCTAGCGGCCCGCTAGCGAGCCCTTAACGGGCCGGAGCCGGGTTGATCGGCACCGCGGCGATGGTGTGGTCGATCAACTCGGAGAGCTGCTGGATCGGTGTCGGTCCGGATCCCGATGGCAGCGTGAGCGCCACGTACACCGGCCGGTCCACCGTGTACCACGTGGATCTGCCGGCTTCACCGGCCGATTGCTGTCCGGCCGCCACCTCAAACCACTGCACCCGGTCGACGACCTGGATCGGAGATCCCACCACAAAGTCGGCGGGGCGCTCGAGGCCGCAGCGCAGCACCACCGGCTCGCCACCGGGCCCGGCCCGCCAGGCCGCCGCGCCCGGGGGCGCCGGCTGCGCGAGGGATGCGCGTTGGTAGTCGCCGAGCCGATGCGGCAGCGCGTCGACCAATGCGCGGCACGCGGGGTCGGTCGCCTGCGGCGCCGGCACGGCGGGAAGGACAACCGGTTGCGGCGGCGCCCGGCGGGTTGCCGCGATGACCAGGATTGCGCCGATGGCCACGACGCCCAGCACGACCGCGACGATCAGCAGGGCGCGCGGTGGTCCGCCTGATTCGGCAGCGGAATCGGTATCGGGGTCGGTCGTCACCGCCCGCGCACCTCCTGTCTCTTATTTGGCGCGGTCCGCTCGCGCGGGCAGGAACCCAACTTACCGCAGGTCGGGCGACCGTAGAGTGGGCCGCAGCGGCCCGGGTGCGGCCGGGGCCCCAGGAGGTGGCGTGGGCGAGGAGGCATCGGGGAAATCCCCCACGCTGCAACAGCTCGGCGAGTTCGCGGTGATCGATCGGTTGGTGCGGGGCCGCCGACAGCCCGCCGCGGTCCTGCTCGGGCCCGGCGACGACGCGGCGCTGGTGTCCGCCGGGGATGGTCGCACCGTCGTTTCGACCGACGTGCTGGTGCAGGACCGGCACTTTCGGCTGGACTGGTCGACACCCCGCGACGTCGGCCGCAAGGCGATCGCCCAGAACGCCGCGGACATCGAGGCGATGGGCGCGCGCGCGACGGCGTTCGTGGTCGGCTTCGGTGCGCCCGGTGACACGCAGACGGCGCAGGTGGACGCGCTGGTCGACGGGATGTGGGACGAGGCGGGGCGGCTCGGCGCCGGCATCGTCGGCGGCGACCTGGTCAGCTGCCCGCAGTGGGTGTTGTCGGTGACGGTGCTGGGTGACCTGGACGGCCGCGCGCCGGTGTTGCGGTCCGGGGCGAAGGCAGGTTCGGTGATCGCCGCCACCGGTGAGCTGGGCCGCTCGGCCGCGGGATACGCGTTGTGGCACAAGGGAATTAAAGGATTCGACGAACTGCGGCGCCGCCACCTGGTGCCGCAGCCGCCCTATGGCCAGGGCGCGGCGGCCGCGGCGGCGGGCGCGCAGGCGATGATCGACGTCTCCGACGGCCTGATCGCCGACCTGCGGCACGTCGCCGAGGCATCGGGGGTGGGTATCGATTTGTCCACCGCGGCGCTGGCAGCTGACCACGACGCGCTGACCGCGGCCGCCGCCGCTGTGGGCGCCGATCCCTGGCCGTGGGTGCTGGGTGGCGGTGAAGACCACGCCCTGGTGGCCTGCTTCGCCGGTTCGGCGCCGACCGGTTGGCGAGTGATCGGGCGGGTGCTCGACGGGCCCGCCCGGGTGCTCGTAGATGGACGGGAGTGGCGGGGATACGAGGGCTGGCAGTCGTACTAGGGTGGCGCGGTGGCCGTCTACGCGATCGCGCAGCTGAGATTCACCGACCGGGCGGCCTACGATCGCTACCAGGCAAGGTTCATGGAGGTTTTCCGTCGTCACCCGGGAACGTTGCTGGCCGCCGACGAGGCGCCTCAGGTCATCGAGGGGCATTGGGATCGGGAGAAGCTCGTGCTGATGTCGTTCCCGGACGAGGCCGCGTTTCGCGGTTGGGCGCAATCGCCCGAATACCAGGAGATCTCGAAGGACCGCCAGGCCGGCGCCGACACGCTCGTGCTGCTGGTGAAAGGGCTGCAATGACCGCGCGCCCGTTGGGCGAACTCGTCGAGGAGGGCTGGGCGAGCGCGCTCAACCCGGTGGCCGACCAGGTCGCCCAGCTGGGGCAGTTCCTGCGGGCCGAGATCGCGGCCGGGCGCAGGTACCTGCCCGCGGGCCCGAACGTGTTGCGCGCCTTCACTTATCCGTTCGATGCCGTCAAGGTCCTGATCGTCGGGCAGGATCCCTACCCAACACCCGGACACGCTGTGGGCCTGAGCTTTTCGGTGGCACCCGATGTGAATCCGCTGCCCCGCAGCCTGGCCAACATCTACGAGGAGTACACCGCCGACCTCGGCCATCCCCAGCCCTCGTGCGGTGATTTGACGCCATGGGCGCAGCGCGGGGTGCTGTTGCTGAACAGGGTGCTCACCGTGCGCCCCAGCAACCCGGCGTCACATCGGGGCAAGGGCTGGGAACCGGTGACGGAGTGCGCGATTCGCGCGCTCGTCACACGGTCGCAGCCGCTGGTGGCGATCCTGTGGGGCCGCGACGCGTCGACGCTCAAACCCATTCTGGCCGAAGGCGACTGCGTGGCGATCGAGTCGCCGCATCCCTCGCCGCTGTCGGCGTCGCGCGGATTCTTCGGTTCGCGTCCGTTCAGCCGCGCCAACGAGATGCTCGCGGGAATGGGCGCCGAGCCAATCGATTGGCGGCTGCCCTGAGCGAAATGGACGAGCGCGGCGGCGACAGCTAGCCGCGGCCGACCTTGCCGGCCTTGATGCAGGACGTGCAGACGTTGAGTCGCCGCTTGTTGCCGCCGGGGCGGTTCACGACGTGCACGGTCTGGACGTTGGGGTCCCACCGGCGGCTGGTGCGGCGGTGGGAGTGCGACACCGACTTGCCGAAGCCGGGGCCTTTCCCGCAGATATCGCACACAGCGGCCATTGCTCAAACTCCTCGAATCTTCTCAGGTTCCGGCACCTGGCCGGGACACCCCCGGGAGACCCGGGCCAAGCCAGGATACCGACTGTGGTGGGCAACCACCAAAACGATCGACAGCCGCGCCATGGCTTGCGACCGGCGCTGTCGCCCCCGCTGGCTAGGCTCGATGGGGCTACGCTGGCGCGCACCGGGAGGCCGCGCGGAGGAAGGTGGGTCACACTGGGCATGTCGAATCGTGTGCTGGACGCGCCGGCCTTGCGGGACTGGGCGCACACCGCGGTCAGCGACCTGATCACTCACATCGACGAGATCAACCGGCTCAACGTGTTCCCGGTCGCCGATTCCGATACCGGCGCCAACATGCTGTTCACCATGCGTTCTGCGCTGGCGGAGGCGAACGCGGGAGCCGGCGCCCAGGGCGGGTCGGGGTGCGTAGCCAAGGTCGCCGCGGCCCTGTCGGCCGGCGCCCTGAACGGCGCCCGCGGCAATTCCGGCGTGATCCTGTCGCAGATTCTGCGCGGCATCGCCGACGTCACCGCGACCGCGGCGGCCGACGCCGGCGGTGAGCTGCCCCACATGGACGCCGTCATCCTGGGGTCGGCGCTGCGGCGCGGCGTCGAGCTGGTCATCACGTCGATGGGAGGCGAAGAGGTTCCGGGGACCATCGTCTCGGTATTGCGGGCCGCCGCCGAAGCGGTCGAAGAGTGCGCCAACGAAGGGCTGGCCGCCGCGATCACCGCCGCCGGCGACGCGGCGGTCGTCGCGCTGGAAAAGACCCCCGAGCAGCTCGACGTGCTCGCCGACGCCGGTGCGGTAGACGCCGGCGGGCGGGGTCTGCTTGTCCTGCTGGACGCGCTGCGTTCCACCTTCATCGGGCCGGCGCCCCCTCGCACGGTGTACGACCTGTCGCCGCGCGCGCCGCAGGCACAAGCCCCCGGCGAGCAACCGGCGCCGCAATTCGAGGTGATGTACCGGCTGGATGGCTGCGATTCCGCGGCCGCGGATGCGCTGCGGAATCGGCTCGAGGAGCTCGGCGAGTCGGTGGCCATAGCTCAGGCGGCCGCGTTGGAGGCCGGCGCGCAGGACAGCTATTCCGTACACGTGCACACCGACGACGCCGGGGCCGCGGTCGAAGCGGGTCTGGTGGCCGGGCGGCTGAGCCGAATCGTGGTCTCCGCGCTGAGCTCCGGCGCGGCCGGCCGGCCGGCGGGCAGCTGGACGCGGGAACGCGCGGTACTGGCCGTCGTCGACGGCGACGGTGCCGCCGGGCTGTTCTCCGGTGAGGGCGCCTGCGTACTGCGGCCGGACCCGGAGGCGGGCGATCCGGCCACGTACATCAGTGCCCACCAGCTGGTTCGGGCCGTGGTGGACACCGGCGCCGCGCAGGTGATGGTGCTGCCCAACGGCTATGTGGCCGCCGAGGAGCTGGTGGCCGGCTGCACCGCGGCCATCGGCTGGGGGATCGACGTGGTGCCGATACCGACGGGCTCGATGGTGCAGGGGCTGGCCGCGCTGGCCGTGCACGAAACCGACCGGCAGGCGGTCGACGACGGCTTCACCATGGCCCGCGCGGCGGGCGCGGCGCGGCACGGGTCGGTGCGCATCGCGACCGAGAGCGCGTTGACCTGGGCCGGGCGCTGCCAGCCGGGCGACGGCCTGGGCATCGCGGGAGATGAGGTGCTGATCGTGGCCGCCGACGCGGCCGGGGCGGCGATCGGCCTGCTCGACCTGCTGCTGGCGTCGGGCGGCGACCTGGTGACGGTGTTGATCGGCGCCGGTATCGAGACGGAGGCCGACGCCGACGCGGTCGCCGGCATCCTGGCCGATCATGTGCACGACAATCACCCGGGGACCGAGCTGGTCGCCTACCGCACGGGCCACCGCGGCGACGTCCTGCTGATCGGGGTCGAGTAGCCGTGGCGTCGCTGTCGGATCGGCTGGACTACGTCGTGGGCGCCAAGGCCGCGGATTCCCTGGACGAGGAGTTCGGGATCCAGACCGTCGACGACCTGCTGCGCCACTACCCGCGCAGCTATACCGAGGGCGCCGCCCGCTGGGACGCCGACGACGAGCGCCCGCCGGCCGGTGAGCACATCACCATCATCGACACCATCACCGCCACCGAGTCGTTTCCGATGAAAAAGGATCGGAAGCGGATGTGTCACCGCATCACCCTCGGCGCCGGACGCAACAGGATAACCGCCACGTTCTTCAACGCGAACTACATCAAAAAGGACCTGACCAAGGGCACCAAGGTCATGCTGTCCGGCGAGATCGGGTTCTACAAGAACGTCATGCAACTCACCCACCCCGCGTTTCTCCTCCTCGACCCGCCGGACGGGAAGAACCGCGGCACCGCGTCCCTCAAGAGCATCGCCGACGCCTCACACGCCACCAGCGGGGAAGAGCTCGCGGACGCTTACGAACGCCACTTCTTCCCGATCTATCCGGCCAGCGCCAAGCTGCAGAGCTGGACCATCTTCGGCTGCGTGCGCCAGGTCCTCGACGTCCTCGATCCGGTGCCCGATCCGCTGCCTGCCGACCTGCGGGCCCAGTTCGGCCTGGTCTCCGAGGACGAGGCGCTGCGCGCCATCCATCTCGCCGAGAGCGAGTCCGAACGCCGGCGGGCGCTGGAGCGCTTGGCATTCGACGAAGCCGTCGGCCTGCAGTGGGCGCTGGTCGCCCGACGACATGGCGAGCTGTCGGAATCGGGGCCACCGGCGCCGCCGCTGGCCGATGGCCTGGCGGCAGAACTGTTGCAGCGGTTGCCATTTGAGCTGACAGCAGGGCAGCGGGAAGTGCTCGGCGTGCTGTCCGACGGCCTCGCGGCCACCCGCCCGATGAACCGCCTGCTGCAAGGTGAGGTGGGGTCGGGCAAGACGATCGTCGCGGTTCTTGCGATGCTGCAGATGGTCGACGCCGGCTACCAGTGCGCGCTACTGGCGCCGACGGAAGTTCTTGCCGCACAACATCTTCTGTCCATCTGCGACGTGCTTGGCCCGCTGGCGACGGGCGGCCAGCTGGGTGGGGCCGACCACGCCACCCGGGTGGCGCTGCTCACCGGTTCGATGACGGCCGCGCAGAAAAAGCAAATCCGCGCCGAGATCGCCGGCGGCCAGGTCGGAATCGTGATCGGCACCCACGCGTTGCTGCAGGATGCGGTGGAATTCCACAACCTTGGCATGGTGGTGGTCGACGAACAACACCGCTTCGGCGTCGAGCAGCGAGACCAATTGCGCGCCAAGGCTCGCGCGGGCATCACCCCGCACTTGCTGGTGATGACGGCGACCCCGATACCACGCACCGTCGCGCTCACCGTGTACGGCGACCTGGAGACCTCGACGTTGCGCGAACTCCCGCGCGGACGCCAGCCGATCACCTCCAACGTCATCTTCGTCGAAGACAAGCCCGCCTGGCTCGAGCGTGCCTGGAAGCGCATCATCGAGGAGGTCGCCGACGGTCGTCAGGCCTATGTCGTCGCACCGCGCATCGACGAAACCGACGAGTCGGAAAATGGGGACCAAAACGTCAGGCCGTCGGCGACCGCCGAGGGTCTGTTCAGCCGATTGCGGTCAACTGAGCTTGCGAACCTGCGGCTGGGACTCATGCACGGCCGGTTGCCCGCCGACGAGAAGGAGGCCGCGATGGCCGCCTTTCGCGCCGGTGAAATCGATGTGCTGGTGTGTACCACCGTCATTGAGGTGGGTGTCGATGTCCCCAACGCCACGGTCATGCTGGTGATGGACGCCGACCGGTTCGGAATCAGCCAATTGCATCAGCTGCGCGGGCGCATCGGCCGCGGCGAGCACTCGAGCCTGTGCCTGCTGGCCAGCTGGGTCTCGCCGGGATCGCACGCCGGCCGGCGGCTGCGTGCCGTCGCCGAGACGATGGACGGCTTCGCCCTCGCCGACCTGGACCTCAGGGAACGGCGGGAAGGGGATGTGCTGGGCCGCAACCAATCCGGCAAGGCGCTCACCCTGCGGCTATTGTCGCTGGCCGACCACGGCACGTTCATCGAAGCCGCCCGCGACTTCTGCATCCGGGCCTACGAGCGGGACCCCTCGAATCCCGAATTGGCTTTGACAGCAGCGCGATTCACCAACACCGACCAAATCGAGTATCTGGACAAGTCGTGAACCGGAAGCTGCTGCTGTGGTTGTCGGCGGCCGCGGTGCTCGCGGTGCTGGTCGCCTACCAAACGCTGGGATCGCTGGCGGCCAGGCACACCGAAGTCGCCGCCCGCGCCGATGTTCCCACGGTGCAACCCGGCACCGATGTGCTGGCGGGCGTCGCGGTGCTGCCGGAGCGGGCGCGCCGCTACGACTACCACAGGTCGGCGTTCGGCGATGCCTGGACCGACGACAACGACGCCCCGCTCGGGCACAACGGGTGTGACACGCGCGACGACATCCTCAATCGGGATCTCGTCGACAAGACGTACGTGTCGATCAAGCGTTGTCCGAACGCGGTGGCCACCGGCACGCTGCACGACCCGTACACCAACGCCACCGTCATCTTTCAGCGCGGCGCCAAGGTCGGCGAAGCCGTGCAGATCGACCACATCGTCCCGCTTGCCTACGCCTGGGACATGGGGGCCTACAACTGGCCGTTCCCCGAGCGGCTACGTTTCGCCAACGATCCGGCCAACTTGCTGGCCGTCGAGGGCCAGGCCAATCAGGACAAGGGCGATTCGGGGCCCGCTTTATGGATGCCGCCGAACACCGCGTTCGCGTGCCAGTACGCCATGCAGTTCATCGCCGTGCTGCGCGGTTACCAGTTGCCGGTGGACCAGGCTTCGGTGGGCGTCCTGCATCGGGCCGCGGCCACCTGCCCGGCGGGTTAGCCGGTCGGCGGCAACGGATTACGGGCCGTCGTAGGTATTCGGGTCGGGGCGCAGCCGGGTGCCGTCGTTGAGACCGTTGATGACATCCATGTGTTCTGCGGCCAATTCGAAATCGAAGATGTCCAGGTTGGCGGCGATGCGCTCGGCCTTGGTGGATCGGAAGATGACCGAGTTGCCCAGTTGCACGTTCCAGCGCAGCAGCACCTGGGCGGGCGTCTTGCCGTATTCGCCGGCGACCGAGGTCACCGTCGGGTTGTCCATCAGCTTGCCGAGAACCAGCGGGGTGTAGGACTGGGTGACGACGTTGTGCTGCGCATCTGCTTTGCGCATTTCGTTTTGGTTGAGCAGTGGGTGCAGCTCGATCTGGTTGACGGCCGGCGTGACGAAGGTCAGGTCGATGACGTTCGACAGGAGATCTTCGGTGAAGTTGGACACGCCGATCGAGCGGGCGTGGCCCTCTCCGCGGGATTGGATCATGCCGCCGAAGGCGTCCACGTACTTGCCCACCGACGGGGCCGGCCAGTGGATGAGATAGAGGTCGACGTAGTCCAGGCCGAGCCGCTCAAGGCTGGCGGTGCAGGCCTCCTGGGAGGCGGCGAAACCCTGGTCGGGGGTGGCCACCTTGGTGGTGACGAACAGCTCTGCGCGCGGAATCCCGGAGGCCGCGATCGCGCGACCGACGGCGGCTTCGTTGCCGTAGACCGCAGCCGTGTCGATGAGCCGGCAGCCGACCTCCAGCGCGGCCGACACCGCGCGTTCGGTCTCTTCTTCCGATAGTTCAGCGACCCCCAGGCCGAGCACCGGCATGGTGTTTTCGTCATTAAGCGCGATTGAGGGCACGGCGGCGCGCGACTCGCGTGTCAACGTCATTCACCTACCTGTGAAATTGAAGGTTCGAGGATCCGGACCAAGCCGGGCTCCATCGTCGAGCGAGGAGATCGACGCCATTTCATCGGCATTGAGTTCGAAATCGAACACGTCGAAGTTGCTCGCAATCCGTGTGGGGTTCACCGACTTGGGGATCACGATATTACCCAGCTGGATATGCCACCGAATCAGCACCTGGGCGGGTGTCCTCCCGCGTCCTTCGGCGACGGCCGTGACGGTCGGATGAGCTAACAGCGCTCCCTGCCCCAGCGGCGCCCAGGCCTCGGTCGCGATGCCGCGTTGGGCGTGCACTTCGCGCAGCTCGTGCTGGGGAAACCGCGGATGCAGCTCGATCTGGTTGACGGCCGGGACGATGCCGATGGCATCGATCAAGACCGTGAGGTGCTCGGGCTCGAAGTTGCTGACTCCGATGGACCGGATCCGGCCCTGGTCGTGCAGGTGCGCGAAAGCCTTGAAGGTGTCGACGTACTTGTTGAGCGCGGGCAGCGGCCAGTGAACCAGGTACAGGTCGAGATACTCGAGCCCAAGGCGGTCCATGCTGGCGTCGAAGGCCGTCAGCGTGGTGTCGTAACCCTGGTGGGCATTCGCCAATTTGGTCACCACGTAGAGTTGGTCGCGGGGCACGTCGGAATCGGCAATCGCCCGTCCGGTCTCCCGCTCGTTTCGGTAGGCCGCGGCGGTATCGATATGCCGGTAACCCGCGCGCAGCGCTGCGCTGACAGCCCGCTCGGTGTCCGCCGGAGGGACCTGGAAGACTCCGAGCCCGACGACGGGGATCGAATTACCGTCGTTGAGCGTGACCGAGTTTTTTTCGAGGGAGCTGCCCATGACCAAGAGTCTGCCAGGCGCGCCGGGCGTCGATCTTGGAGCGAAACACTCACCGTTGGGGTGGGCAAGTCGCATGCAGAGCGCGGTCACCAACGTTGGGGCCAAGGTCATTCCGTGGATCCCGACCGCCGCAAGGCGGGCTCTGGTCCGTGGTCGTGCGGTCATCATCGACGGCAACACGCTGGATCCCACGCTGCAACTGATGCTGTCGGGTCAGCGCGCCGTCGGCATCGAGGGCCTGACCCTCGACGACCCGGCCGCGGCTCGCGCTCTGATGCGCGAGGGGCTGCTGAATTTCCCCGGTCCGCAGATCCATGTCGAGGTGGACGACCTCTCGCTACCCGGACCGGCCGGTGAGATCGCGGCGCGGCATTACCGCCCGGCCAGTGGCGCGCCCGCGCCCTTGCTGGTCTTCTACCACGGTGGTGGCTGGACTATCGGTGACCTGGACACCCATGACGCGCTGTGCCGGCTGACGTGCCGTGACGCGGGCATCCACGTGCTGTCGATCGACTATCGGCTGGCGCCCGAGCACCCGGCACCCGCCGCGGTCGAGGATGCCTATGCGGCCTTTAAGTGGGCCTACGAGCATGCGGGCGAACTCGGCGCGGCCCCCGGGCGCGTCGCGGTCGGCGGGGACAGCGCGGGCGGCAACCTGGCCGCCGTTGTGTGCCAGCTGGCGCGCGACGAGGCCCAAAACGGGGTGAGCCCCGTGCCAGTGCTGCAGTGGCTGATCTACCCGCGGACCGACTCCACCGCGCAGACGCGGTCGCTGAGCCTGTTCGCCCACGGCTTCTTGCTGACGCGGCGGGATATCGACTGGTTCCACGCGCAGTACCTGAGGGGTTCCGGTGTCGACGCCGCGGATCCGCGGGTGTCGCCGCTGCTGGCCGAGTCGCTGTCCGGGCTGGCGCCGGCGCTGATCGCGGTCGCGGGGTTCGACCCATTGCGCGACGAAGGCGAGAGCTACGCGGCGGCGCTGCGGGCCGCCGGGACCGCGGTGGACCTGCGGTACATGGGTTCGCTGACCCATGGCTTCGCCAGTCTGTTTCAGCTCGGGGGTGACAGCGCCGTCGCGACCAGCGAATTGATTTCGGCCGTGCGCGCCCACTTGAGCCGGGTCTGATTTGGCGGGTCGGCGCCGCCGGTAATCTAGAGGCGCCTCTAAAGGACCCCAAAAGGACATTGTCCGATCGCCGGGCAAGCCAGTACCGAAGGATCAGCGAACCTGTGGCCGACAAACCCAAACGTCCCTCATTCGATGTGAAGTCCGCCACCGGCAGATCCGGCCGACTCGTCCAGATCGCCGGCACCGCGTTCGTGGTGCTGCTCCTGGTCGGCGTCGTCTTCTGGATCGTCACCCACAAGAAGGCAACCACCACCGGCGAGGGCGATACGGTGCGGGTGACGTCGAGCAAGGTGGTCAACCAGCCGGGGACCGGCAATCCCAAGGCCGTGGTCACGTTCTACGAGGATTTTCTGTGCCCGGCGTGCGGTAACTTCGAGCGCACTTTCGGGCCGACGGTGTCCAAGCTCATCGACATCGGCGCCATCGCGGCGGATTACTCCATGGTGTCGATTCTGGACAGTCCGCATAACCAGGACTATTCGTCGCGGGCGGGTGCGGCGGCCCTGTGCGTCGCCGATGAGTCCCTCGACGCTTTCCGCCGTTTCCACACGGCGCTGTACAGCGCCAATGTCCAGCCCGACGAACGCGCCACCAGCTTCCCCGACAACGCGAAGCTGATCGAACTCGCCCGCGAAGCCGGCGTCGTCGGCAAGGTCCCGGACTGCATCAACAGCGGCAAGTACCTTTCCAAGGTCACCGGCGAGTCGGATAAGGCACATATCAAGGCGACCCCGACCATCAACATCAACGGCGACAACTATGACCCGTCCACACCCGATGCTCTGGTCGCCAAGATCAAAGGCATCGTCGGCGACGTGCCGGGCATAGACACGGCCGTCGCTCCCGCAGCCGCATCGTGACCACCCCGGTGTCAGCCCAACCCGACGAGCACGCCGGCGACCTGACACCGGATTCACCTCCCCGGGCGGGCGTACCCGCGCCCAGCGCGTGGTGGGTGCTGATCGCCGGTGTGATCGGCCTGGCGGCCTCGATGACGCTGACGGTGGAAAAGATCGACATTCTGCGCAACCCGTCGTACGTGCCGTCGTGCAACATCAACCCGATCGTGTCGTGCGGCTCGGTGATGGTCACACCGCAGGCGTCGGTTCTGGGATTCCCCAACCCGCTGCTGGGCCTGGTGGGTTTTACCGTGGTGATCGTCACCGGTGTGCTGGCGTTAGCGAAAGTTACACTGCCCCAATGGTATTGGATCGGATTGACGGTCGGGATCCTGATCGGTGCGGCGTTCGTGCACTGGCTGATCTTCCAGAGCCTGTATCGCATCGGGGCGTTGTGCCCGTACTGCATGGTGGTCTGGGTGGTCACCGTCTCGCTCTTGGTGGTGGTCGCGTCCATCGCGTTTCGTCCGGCGCTGCAGCGAAGACAAACCGGTGCGGCCTGGGTGCTTTACCAATGGCGATGGTCGATCGCCGCGCTGTGGTTCACGGCGGTGTTTCTCCTGATCATGGTGCGGTTCTGGAGCTATTGGTCGACACTTCTCTCTTAGGTGAACGAGTCTCTCTTAGGTGAAGCGAGGGCGGAGGTAAGGGGCCAAGGGTGATCTCCAAAGTGCTTGTTGCCAACCGGGGAGAAATCGCGGTTCGGGCGTTCCGCGCGGCCTACGAACTCGGTGTCGGCACGGTTGCCGTGTACGCCTACGAGGACCGCAATTCGCAGCATCGACTCAAGGCCGACGAGTCTTACCAGATCGGCGACGTGGGTCACCCGGTGCGGGCTTATTTGTCCGTTGGCGAAATCGTCGAAACGGCCCAGCGGGCCGGCGCCGACGCCATCTACCCCGGCTACGGGTTTTTGTCGGAGAACCCGGACTTGGCCGCGGCATGTGCGGCCGCGGGCATCACGTTCGTGGGCCCCAGCGCCGAAGTGCTGGAGCTGACCGGAAACAAGTCCCGGGCCATCGCTGCGGCGCGTGCAGCCGGCCTGCCCGTACTTATGTCGTCGGCGCCGTCGGCCTCGGTCGACGAGCTGATGTCGGCCGCCGAGGGCATGCGTTTTCCGTTGTTCGTCAAGGCGGTCGCCGGGGGCGGTGGCCGCGGCATGCGGCGCGTCAGCGATATCGCCGCGCTGCCCGAAGCCATCGAAGCCGCCAGCCGGGAGGCCGAGTCCGCGTTCGGGGAGGCGGGCGTCTATCTCGAACAGGCAGTGATCAAGCCGCGCCACATCGAGGTGCAGATCCTGGCCGACACCCACGGCAACGTGATCCACCTCTACGAGCGTGACTGCAGCGTGCAGCGTCGCCACCAAAAGGTCATCGAACTGGCGCCCGCGCCCAACCTGGCCGCCGAGCTGCGCGACAAGATGTGCGCCGACGCGGTCGCTTTCGCGCGGCATATCGGGTATAGCTGCGCCGGCACTGTCGAGTTTCTGCTGGACGAGAACGGTCAGTACGTCTTCATCGAGATGAATCCGCGGATTCAGGTGGAGCACACCGTGACCGAGGAGATCACCGACGTCGACCTGGTTTCGAGTCAGTTGCGCATCGCGTCGGGCGAGACGTTGGACCAGCTGGGCCTGCGACAGGAGAACATCCTGCCGCACGGCGCCGCACTGCAGTGCCGGATCACCACCGAGGATCCGGCCAACGGGTTCCGGCCCGACACCGGCCGTATCAGCGCTTACCGCAGCCCGGGCGGCGCCGGCATCCGCCTGGATGGCAGCACCAACCTCGGCGCCGAAATCAGCGCCCACTTCGATTCGATGCTCGTCAAGCTGACCTGCCGGGGCCGTGACTTCCCGGGCGCGGTGGCCAGGGCACGCCGGGCGATCGCGGAGTTCCGGATTCGTGGGGTGTCGACGAATATTCCGTTCTTGCAAGCGGTCCTGGACAACCCGGACTTCCAGGCCGGCCGGATCACCACGTCGTTCATCGACGAACGGCCGCAGCTGCTCACTGCTCGGGCATCGGCGGACCGGGGCACCAAGATCCTCAACTATCTGGCCGATGTCACCGTCAACCAGCCGCACGGCACGCGGACATCAACGGTGTACGCGCAGGACAAGCTGCCCGAAGTCGACCTGGAGGTTCCGCCAGCCGCGGGGTCCAAGCAACGGTTGGTCGAGCTGGGCGCGGAGGGTTTCGCGCGTTGGCTGCGGGAGTCGCCCGCTGTGGGCGTTACCGACACGACGTTTCGCGATGCCCACCAGTCGCTGCTGGCGACACGGGTACGCACCAGCGGACTGGTGATGGTGGCGCCGTTTCTCGCCCGCACCGTGCCGCAGCTGCTGTCGGTGGAGTGTTGGGGAGGTGCGACCTACGATGTGGCGCTGCGTTTCCTCAAGGAGGACCCTTGGGAGCGGCTGGCCACGCTGCGCGCGGCGATGCCCAACATCTGCCTGCAGATGTTGTTGCGGGGCCGCAATACCGTTGGCTACACGCCGTATCCGGAATTGGTCACGTCCGCCTTCGTTGCGGAGGCGACGGCCACCGGTATCGACATCTTCCGCATCTTCGACGCGCTCAACAACCTCGAGTCGATGCGCCCGGCGATCGACGCGGTGCGCGAAACGGGTTCTGCGGTAGCCGAAGTCGCCATGTGCTACACCGGTGACCTGTCCGACCCGGGTGAACGGCTATACACACTCGACTACTACCTCAAACTGGCCGAGCAGATCGTGGACGCAGGCGCACACGTGCTGGCCATCAAGGACATGGCCGGACTGTTGCGGCCACAGGCGGCACACCGACTGATAGGCGCGTTGCGCAGTCGCTTCGACCTGCCCATCCACGTGCACACCCACGACACACCGGGCGGCCAGCTGGCCAGCTATGTCGCCGCCTGGCACGCCGGTGCCGATGCCGTCGACGGTGCCGCTGCGCCGATGGCGGGGACCACCAGCCAGCCCGCGCTGAGCTCGATTGTCGCCGCCGCCGCACACACCGAGTACGAGACGGGTCTATCACTCTCGGCGGTGTGCGCGCTGGAGCCGTACTGGGAAGCGCTGCGAAAAGTGTATGCACCCTTCGAGTCTGGGCTGCCGGGGCCGACGGGACGGGTGTATCACCACGAGATTCCGGGAGGACAGTTGTCGAACCTGCGCCAGCAGGCGATCGCACTCGGGTTGGGGGACCGATTTGAGGAGGTCGAAGAGGCCTACGCCGGCGCCGACCGCATACTGGGCCGCCTGATCAAAGTCACCCCGTCGTCGAAAGTTGTCGGGGATCTGGCGCTGGCGCTGGTCGGCGCGGGTGTGACTGCGGACGAGTTCGCTTCCGAGCCGGCGCGATTCGATATCCCGGAATCGGTGTTGGGATTCCTGCGCGGCGAGCTGGGCGACCCGGCGGGTGGGTGGCCCGAACCGCTGCGGACCAAGGCGCTGGCCGGCCGCGGGCAGGCCAAGCCCACCCGGCAACTGAGCCCGGAAGACGAGGCCAACCTGTCGCTGACGGGGCCCAAGCGTCAGGCCACCCTCAACCGGCTGCTATTCCCTAGCCCGACAAAGGAATTCGAAGAACACCGGGAAACGTACGGCGATACTTCGCAATTGTCCGCCAACCAGTTCTTCTACGGCCTGCGGCAGGGCGAAGAACACAGGGTGAAACTTGAGCGCGGTGTCGAGCTGTTGATCGGGCTGGAAGCCATCTCCGAACCCGACGAGCGCGGCATGCGAACGGTGATGTGCATCATCAACGGACAGCTGCGGCCAGTGCTGGTGCGCGACCGCAGCATTGCCAGCACGGTCCCGGCCGCGGAGAAGGCCGACCGCGGCAATCCCGACCACATCGCGGCACCGTTCGCCGGGGTCGTCACGGTTTCGGTGTCCGAGGGTGATCAGGTGAGCGCCGGCCAGACCGTTGCCACCATCGAGGCCATGAAGATGGAAGCCCCGATCACCGCCGCCAGAGACGCCACCGTACAGCGGGTGGCGGTGTCGAGCACCGCACAGGTAGAGGGCGGGGATCTGCTGGCGGTGCTCAACTGACGCGGATCATCGGCGGCGTTGCCGGCGGCCGGCGCATCGCCGTCCCGCCCCGGGGAACCAGGCCGACCACCGATCGGGTACGCGAATCGCTGTTCAACATCGTGACCGCGCGGCGGGACCTGACCGGCCTGGCGGTGCTGGACCTCTACGCCGGTTCGGGCGCACTGGGGCTGGAAGCACTGTCGCGCGGAGCCGCGTCCGCGCTCTTCGTCGAGTCCGACCACCGCACCGCGGCCGTCATCGCACGCAATATCGCGGCCCTCGGCCTGGGCGGTGCGACGCTGCGCCGGGGCGCGGTGGCGAGCGTCTTGGCGGCCGGCACCGGGTCTCCGGTGGACCTGGTCCTGGCCGACCCGCCCTACGACGTCGAGGTCGCGGAGGTGGACGCCGTCCTGGCCGCGCTGGCCACCCACGGCTGGGCGCGCGAGGGCACGGTCGCGGCGGTGGAGCGCGCGGCTACCGGCGCGGCGTTGACCTGGCCGGCGGGCTGGTCCGTTTGGCCCGCGCGGGTTTACGGCGACACCCGTCTGGAGCTGGCCGAACGGCTCTGAGTCAGCGTGTACCGTCATTCGTCATGAGTGGCGCGGTATGCCCCGGGTCGTTTGACCCAGTGACGTTGGGCCACATCGACGTCTTCGAACGCGCCGCGGCGCAGTTCGACGAGGTGGTGGTGGCGATCCTGACCAACCCCGCCAAAAAGGGCATGTTCGACCTCGACGAGCGGATCGCAATGATCGAAGAGTCGACGCCACACCTGCCCAACCTGCGGGCGGAGGCCGGCCAGGGCCTGGTGGTCGACTTCGTCAGGGCGCGCGGGATGACCGCGATCGTGAAGGGCCTGCGCACCGGCACCGACTTCGAATACGAGCTGCAGATGGCGCAGATGAACAAGCACATCGCCGGTGTTGACACCTTTTTCGTGGCGACCACGCCGCGATATTCGTTCGTGTCGTCGTCGTTGGCCAAAGAGGTCGCGATGCTGGGCGGTGACGTGTCCGAGCTGCTGCCCGAGCCGGTGAATCGACGGATACGCGAAAAGCTCTCCCGTGCAAAGTGAATGAACGACGGATGCCCACCACTGCCACGCCCGGGGACGCCTTGGCCACCGTGCAACGGTTCATGACCGCGATCGTCGAGGAACGGCTCGAGGACGCCCGCGGCCTGTTGCACGAGGAATTCGTGGCCTACGAAGCGGGCGGCGTGCCCTACAGCGGCGAATATCGGGGCCCGCAAGGCTTTTTCGATCTTTTGGCGAAGATGACCGAGGGCTTGGAGTTCACGCTGGGTCCGGCTCCTCAATGTCTTTTGGCCGGCGACAGCGTTGCGGTGCGTTCCCGGGTGACGTTCACCTCGCGGGCCTCGGGCAAGAGCGTCGAGATGCGTTTGGTTGAGGTCTACACGGTTCGCAACGGACTGATAGTGGAACTCGACGTGTACTACAAGGACCCGTCCGCGGTCGCGGCCCTGCTGGCGGTTCGGACCTGACTTTTAAGCACCGTGAGCCGCCGCTAGTGGCATTCGGACGAGTGGTCGTGGTGCTCGTGCCCCGTGTCGGGCGAGCCCCCCATCATCCGCAGCATCGGGAGGCCGCCGGTGGTGATGAACCGGGCGATCAGTATCGCCGCGACGACAAGGAAGGCGATATTGAGCCAGGTCGTGTAATTCCACGAGATCGCCGCTTGCATGACCGTGGCGTTGCGTTGCTTGGGAATGAGATTCGTTGCGCCGAACAACAATTCGACGAGGTAACCGGCGGCAACCATCGCGCCGTAGAAGGTGCCCAGCAGCGTGAGCATCATCCTGGTGCCGTAATACTTGCGGTAGATATTCAAGATCGGCAGGATCAGCAAGTCGGCGTAGATGAATGCGATGACACCGCCGAAGCTGATACCACCGTTCCACAGCACCGCGGCCAGTGGCACGTTGCCGATCGAGCAGACGAAGGACACGATCGCCACGATTGGACCCACGATCGGCCCCCACAGCGTCGACCAGCCGGGATGATCGGCCAAAAAGAAGCCCTGCCAGAATTTTTCGGGTACCCACGCCGCGATGGAACCCGCGATCAGCAGGCCCAAAACGAGGTCGCGCAGAATCGCCGCCCACTCCATCACGAACACATGCGAAACCGAGGTCAAGCCCTCCCGGGAAAAGAGCCGTTGCCAAAACGACCCCTCGCCTTTGATGGACATGTCCATGGCGGCATGGCCTTCCATCGAACCGGCGATTCCCTGCTCAGCCTGCTCCCGCGCGGCGTCGACGAGCCGGGAGCGAACGAACAGCCGGAACAAGACGGCGAGCACGACGATCATCAGCGGGCCGCCGACGAATTCCGCGGCGGTGAACTGCCAACCCATCAGCAGGGCCAGGATGATGCCCAATTCCACGACGAGGTTGGTGGAACCGATCTCGAACGCCATGGCGGCGGTGAAGTTGGCACCCTTGCGGAACAACGACCGGGCCAAGGCCACCGCGGCGTACGAGCACGACGAGGATGCCGCTCCCAGCCCGGCCGCGACCGCAAGGGTGCGCGGCCGATCGTCGCCCATCAAGGCCACGATCGTCGAGCGACGCACCACGGCCTGAACCACGGCCGACAGCGCGAAGCCCAGGATCAACGCCCAGAGGATTTCCCACGTCATGGAGCCCGCCAGCGCCAAGGCGTGCCCGACCGCTGCCAGCGCTCTCACTCAAGTCCTCCGCTTCGGTTGCGTGATTCGGCGATTTTCGGTCCAGCCTCTGGCCTCCCGACCGCCCGCCAACATATACCCCTGAGGGGTATTGGTCAATGTCGACGGAAGCGGCCCTGCGCCCGTTCGCGGGCGCGGGGCCGGGCAAATAGTACGGACTGAATGCCTCCCGCGGCGGTCGGGCCCGCGATGAGCGCGTGAACGGGCATTTCTATGGATTTCGCTCCCGACCTGCGGTGTCGGGGCGGCCATGCCGGGGCGTTATGCGTTTGTGTCGGGCAAATGCCCGACACACCGGCCTCGCCACCACTGTCACAGGGATAACACCAGGCACACTGGTAACAACAACGACGCCAGGAGGGCATGGCCGTGTATCGAGTTTTTGAGGCGCTGGACGAATTGGGCGCCATTGTCGAAGAAGCGCGTGGCGTGCCGATGACATCCGGCTGTGTGGTGCCCCGCGGTGACGTGCTGGAGCTGGTAGACGACATCAAGGATGCGATCCCGGCCGAGCTGGACGACGCCCAGGATGTGCTCGACGCGCGCGATTCGATGCTGCAGGACGCCAAGGCACACGCCGAATCGATGGTGTCCTCGGCGACCACCGAGTCGGAGTCGATGCTCAACCACGCGCGCGCGGAGGCTGACCGGCTGCTTTCCGACGCGAAAGCGCAGGCCGATCGGATGGTGAGTGAGGCGCGCCAGCACAGCGAGCGGACGGTCGGCGAGGCTCGCGAGGAGTCGATTCGCATCGCAACGGCGGCAAAACGCGAGTACGAGGCCAGCGTCAGCCGCGCTCAGGCCGAGTGCGACCGGCTGATCGAAAACGGCAACATCTCCTACGAGAAGGCCGTGCAAGAGGGCATCAAGGAGCAGCAGCGCCTGGTGTCACAGAACGAGGTGGTGCAGGCCGCCAACGCCGAGGCCACTCGGCTCATCGACACGGCCCACGCCGAGGCCGACCGGTTGCGCGGTGAGTGCGATATCTACGTCGACAACAAGCTCGCGGAGTTCGAGGAGTTCCTCAACGGCACGCTGCGGTCCGTCGGGCGCGGTCGCCACCAGCTGCGGACGGCCGCCGGTACCCACGACTACGTGACGCGCTAGCAGCTTCGCGGCCCGTCCCGTTCGCCCCGTTTGCCGGGGAGCGCGATCGGCACCTGCCACCCCCGCGGGCGCCGTAGGATTTCTTCTATGCCGCGGCAACACAGCACCACGACGCAGCGCCATCCGACCTCGCCGATGACCGTCGACATCACCCGACTCGGACGACGTCCGGGAGCGATGGTCACCCTGCGTGACACCGTTTCCAGCCCGTCACGCATCGGACTGGCGATGATCGCGATCGACGAGGGCGCCCCGCTGGAACTGGACCTGCAAGTCCAGTCGGTGTCCGAGGGCGTGTTGGTGACCGGGACGGTGACCGCCCCCACCGTCGGCGAATGCGCCCGTTGCCTGTCCTCGATGAAAGGACGCGTGCAGATCGGGTTGACCGAACTCTTTGCGTACCCCGACAGCACCACCGCGGCGACCACCGAGGAAGACGAGGTGGGTCACATCGTCGACGAAACCATCGACCTCGAGCAGTCCATCATCGACGCCGTCGGGGTGGACCTGCCGTTCTCGCCGGTGTGCCGGCCGGACTGCCCGGGATTGTGCCCCGAATGCGGTGTTCCGCTCGCCGCCGAGCCCGGCCATCACCATGACCGCATCGACCCGCGGTGGGCAAAGTTGGCCGAGAAGTTGCCACCCGAACCACCCGAGCCGGACACCTCGCGGGAATAGCGTTGACCTCACGACAAACCCTGCTCGATGCGCTCGGCGTCGCACTTCCCGACGAGTTGCTCTCGTTGGCGCTGACGCACCGCAGCTATGCCTACGAGCACGGCGGGCTACCCACCAACGAACGCCTGGAATTTCTCGGCGACGCCGTGCTGGGCCTGATCATCACCGACGAGCTCTACCATCGCTATCCCGACCAGCCGGAGTCGTTCCTGGCCAAGCTGCGGTCCAGTGTGGTCAACACCCGGGCACTGGCTCGCGTCGCGCGGCATTTGTCCGAGGAGGGTCTCGGAGCCTATCTGCTACTCGGACGCGGCGAGGAAACCAGCGGGGGCGCGGACAAGTCCAGCATTTTGGCCGACGGGATGGAATCGCTACTGGGCGCGATCTACCTGGAGCACGGCGTTGACGTGGCCCGTGCGGTGATCGTGCGGCTGTTCGCGCCACTGGTGGAGGCCGCGGCCGCGCTCGGCGCCGGCCTGGACTGGAAGACCAGCCTGCAGGAGCTTACGGCGGAGCGAGGCATGGGGGTGCCGTCCTACGTGGTGACTTCCACGGGGCCCGACCACGACAAGGAATTCACCGCGGTGGCGGTCGTGATGCACACCGAGTACGGGGCGGGCGTGGGCCGCTCGAAGAAACAGGCCGAGCAAAAAGCGGCGTCAGCGGCATATAAAGCACTCGAAGCGCTGGAAGTGCTGGACGCCGCGGGGAAAACGTCCGTCTAGATGCCCGAACTGCCCGAAGTCGAGGTGGTGCGCCGCGGCTTGCAGGCCCACGTGTTGGGCAAGACGATCACGGCCGTCCGGGTGCACCATCCCCGCGCGGTGCGCCGCCACGAAGCCGGGCCCGCCGACCTCACCGCCCGGCTGCTGGACGCGCGGATCACCGGAACCGATCGGCGCGGCAAATACCTGTGGCTGCTGCTCGACACCGAGCCACCGGGGTCGCAGTCGGACACGGCGCTGGTCGTTCACCTCGGCATGAGCGGCCAGATGCTGCTCGGTACCGTCCCGCGCGCCGACCACGTTCGCATCTCCGCGCTGCTCGACGACGGAACCGTGCTCAGCTTCGCCGACCAGCGCACCTTCGGCGGTTGGATGCTCGCCGACCTGGTGAGCGTGGACGGCACCGTGGTGCCGGCGCCCATCGCCCACCTGGCGCGTGACCCGCTGGACCCCCGGTTCGACGCCGAAGCGGTAGTTAAAGTCTTGCGGCGCAAGCATTCCGAGCTCAAGCGCCAGCTTCTCGACCAGCAGGTGGTGTCGGGGATCGGCAACATCTATGCCGATGAAGCGCTGTGGCGGGCCAAGGTGCACGGCGCACGGATCGCCGCGACATTGAGCCGCCGCCAGCTGGCCGCAGTCCTGGACGCCGCCGCCGACGTGATGCGCGACGCGCTAGCCAACGGAGGGACCTCGTTCGACTCGCTCTATGTCAACGTCAACGGCGAGTCGGGGTACTTCGACCGCTCGCTGGACGCCTACGGCCGCGAAGGCGAAAGCTGCCGGCGCTGCGGCGCGGTGATGCGCCGGGAGAAGTTCATGAACCGCTCGTCGTTTTACTGCCCGCGCTGCCAGCCGCGGCCGCGTGCGTGAGTGTGCATTGACGGCGCCGCCCGGGACGCACACGCGGCGCCGGCTAGCTCCCGCTCGTCCCGGGTTGGCCGATCAGTATCCCGGGGGTGCCGCCGGTTCCGGGCTTGCCCGGGGTCGGGCCGGCCCCGGCGTTGCCGCCGTCGCCGCCGTCGCCGATCAGTACCCCGTTGCCGCCGTTGCCGCCGTTGCCGCCGGCCACTAAGCCCTCCCCGCCGGCCCCGCCGGCCCCGCCGCCGCCGATCAGCGCGCCAGTGCCGCCGGCCCCGCCGTTCCCGCCGGTGGTCACGCCGAACCCGCCGCGGCCACCGGCCCCGCCGTTGCCGTCGACGGGGTCGGAGTTGCCGCCCCTACCGCCCGCCCCGCCGTGGCCCCCGAGGCCGGTGCCGCCGGCGCCGCCGGCGCCACCGTCGCCGGAGATCCCGCCGGCGGTGCCGCCATCGCCGCCGTCACCACCATTGACGGACCCGGTGCCGCCGGCCCCGCCGGCCCCGCCGGAGCCTTCGAACGCACCGGCGTTGCCGCCGTGACCGCCGTGGCCGCCGTCGCCCGCAGCGCCCGCGCCGCCGATGCCGCCGGCCCCACCGTTGCCCCACAGCAAGCAGCCCCCGCCGGTACCGCCGGTGCCGCCGATCGCGCCGGCCCCACCGACGCCCCCGGCCCCGCCCGAGCCAAGGAGCCCGCCCGCCCCGCCGGTCCCGCCGGTCCCGCCGGTTCCCGTGACGCTGGCGGCGCCGCCGGCCCCACCGGCACCGCCGGTGACCTGAAGGGGTCCCTTGAAGCCGATCAGCCCGGCGGCCCCGCCGGCCCCGCCGTGACCCCCTTGGGCGCCGCCGAACCCTCCGGCGCCACCGGCGCCGCCGGCGCCGAACAGCCCGCCCGCCCCGCCGGCCCCGCCATTGCCGCCGGTGCCGGCGGAGCTGGACCCACCGTCCCCGCCCGCGCCGCCCTTGCCCAACAGGCCGGCCGCCCCACCGTTACCGCCGGCCAGGCCGGACCCGGCCGGCTCGGAGTAGCCCTTACCGCCGTTGCCTTGAAGTAGCCCACCGGCCCCGCCATTCGGGCTGGCCGCTGTCCCGTTGGCGCCGTTGCCGACCAGCGGGCGCCCAAACAGCGCCATCGTGGGCGCGTTCACGGCGTCGAGCAGGCTCTGCTCGGCGTTGGCGGCCTCGGTGCCGGCATATGCCGCGCCGCCCGAGGTCATGTTCTGCACGAACTGCGCGTGAAAGGCCGCGGCCTGGGAGCTCAGCGCGTGAAATGCCTGCCCGTGCCCGGAGAACAGGGCCGCGACGGCCGTCGACACCTCATCGGCAGCCGCCGCCAGCACCCCCGTCGTCGGGGCCGCGGCGACCGCGTGAGCCGCGCGGATTGTCGAACCGATATTCGCCAAATCGTTGGCCGCCGTCACCACCATGTCGGGGGCCGCGATCACAAACGACATCGGACACCTCCCAATATCCCAACGCTCAGTGGTCAACAAAATACGTGATGTTGGCGGGGATGAGGCCCAAATCGAGGCAGTCCTTACCACCTGTACATGCGGGCGGCCCGGTTGTATCCGGCGTCGACGCGAGGCCGGATGATTCCCGACACGAAGTCGCGCACACGCGTCGGCAGCAACCAGGTAAGGGGCAGCGGCCACGTCGGGTAGAGGTACGTGGTAATGGTGCCGCCACGTGGGCATGTGGTCACGTCCAGCACCGGCGTCGAACTGTTGGGCAGGTGCCAGGGTGGCCGCTTCGCCGATCGCCGAAGTCCGTGCATCATCAGGAACCCGGCGACGGCGTTCATCGTGGCAATGGTGGCGCGACGGTTTTCGGGCCAGTCGCCGGCGCCGTCGTATTCGCGCTCGATCACGGTCACGTCGTACTGCGTGTCGGCCGGCTCGATCATCGTGTAGTCGAGCCACGGGATGGTCCGGCCGGGCGTGAAGTAGCTGCTGAGCATCCCGCCCGGCCTGATCGGGTCCTCGACGAGGACGACGCTCATGTCGGAGGCCGGCGGAGCCTCGGGGTCGGTCTCGAGGTTGCGCAGTTCCTGCTCGATCACCAGGCACCCCTGGCTGAACCCGACCACCACCAAGTCGCCCGTCGTGCCCTTGATGGCCGCGTCGAGCATCGGCACGCCCTGCGCGATCGACGCGCCTAACCTCGGTGACCGCGCACCCGTGAGCGGCCAGAACTTGGCCGGATAGTTGAGCCGCCGGCGCGTGTAGTCCGGCCCGGCGAACGCGCCACCGAACACCGACGTCATGATCTTGAGCTGCTCGTCCGTCGTCAGCGGCCGTCCCGGACGGGTGCCGGGCACGAATATGACCGTCGTCACGACGCTCCTGACGCCGGGTGGACGTTGCGAAGGGAATGATAGGCGGCGACAGGTAGAAATGGACCCATGACGGAACTGTGGGTCGAACGCACCGGATCGCGCCGCTACACCGGATACAGCTCGCGAGGCGCGCAGGTTCTCGTCGGCTCCGAGGACGTAGCGGGCGTGTTCACCCCCGGCGAGCTGCTCAAGATCGCGCTCGCCGCCTGCAGCGGCATGTCCACCGACGAGCCGCTGGCCCGCCGGCTCGGCGACGACTACAAAGCCGTGGTCAAGGTGTCCGGCGCCGCCGACCGTGAGCAGGAGCGCTATCCGCTGCTCGAGGAGACCCTCGAGCTGGACCTGTCCGGATTGTCCGAGGCCGACAAGGAACGCCTGCTGGTGGTCGTCGAGCGGGCCGTCGACCTGGTCTGCACCGTCGGGCGCACCCTGCAGTCCGGTACCACCGTCAACTTTGAGGTCGCCGATGTCGGATCCTGACGCGCGCCTGGACGCCTGGGTGCACGGGCGCGTCCAGGGGGTCGGTTTCCGCTGGTGGACGCGCTGCCGGGCGCTGGAGCTGGGCCTCACCGGGTACGCGGCCAACCTGGCCGACGGCCGCGTGCTGGTGGTCGCCCAGGGACAGCGCGCGTCGGGCGAGAAATTGCTGCAGCTGCTGGAAGGCGGCGCTTCGAGTTCTTCCAGGCCGGGCCGCGTCGACACCGTCGTCGCCGACTGGTCGGCGCCACGAGAGCAATTCGACGGTTTCGTCGAGCGCTGACATCGCTTCTCTCAGTGACTGATGTGACCACTGTGGCCAGTGCGTCGGGCTGTGGCCGATAGGGGCATTTCGAGCAAGCCGACACCCCTTGGGGAAGGGCGGTGGCGGCAATTTGAGCGGTAGTCTGGCTGGCCGTGTACCTCAAGAGTCTGACGCTGAAGGGCTTCAAGTCCTTCGCATCGCCGACGACTCTGCGTTTTGAGCCGGGGATCACCGCCGTCGTCGGGCCCAACGGCTCGGGCAAATCCAACGTCGTCGACGCCCTGGCGTGGGTGATGGGCGAGCAGGGCGCAAAGACGCTGCGCGGCGGGAAGATGGAGGACGTCATCTTCGCCGGCACCTCGTCGCGGGCCCCGCTGGGCCGGGCCGAGGTCACCGTCACCATCGACAACTCCGACAACGCGCTGCCGATCGAGTACTCCGAGGTGTCGATCACGCGGCGGATGTTCCGCGACGGCGCCAGCGAATACGAAATCAACGGCACCAGTTGCCGTTTGATGGATGTCCAGGAGCTGCTGAGCGACTCCGGGATCGGGCGTGAGATGCATGTCATCGTCGGGCAGGGCAAGCTCGACGAGATCCTGCAGTCGCGACCCGAGGATCGCCGCGCGTTCATCGAAGAAGCCGCGGGCGTGCTCAAGCATCGCAAGCGCAAAGAAAAGGCACTGCGAAAGCTCGATTCCATGTCGGCGAACCTCGCCCGGCTCACCGATCTGACCACCGAACTGCGCCGCCAGCTCAAACCGTTGGGCCGCCAGGCCGAGGTGGCCCGTCGCGCCCAGACCATCCAGGCCGACCTGCGCGACGCCCGGTTGCGGCTGGCCGCCGACGACCTGGTCAACCGGCAGGTCGAGCGGGACGCGATCTTGGAGGCCGAGGCCGCCATGCGCCGCGAGCACGACGAGGCCGCCTCCCGGCTCGCGGTGGCATCCGAGGAGCTGACCGCGCACGAGACCGCGCTGGCCGAGCTTTCGGTGCGGGCCGAATCGGTCCAGCACACCTGGTTCGGGCTGTCCGCCCTGGCCGAACGCGTGGCCGCCACGGTGCGCATCGCCAGCGAACGCGCTCACCACCTGGACGTCGAGCAGGTGACCACCAGCGATACCAACCCCAGAAAAGCCGAGGAGTTGGAAGCCGAGGCCCAACGGGTGGAGGTGAACGAGCAGCGGCTGCTGGCGGAGCTGGCCGGGGCGCGCACCCGGCTGGACGCGGCCCGCGCCGAATTGGCCGAGCGCGAGCGTGCGGCCGCCGAGGCCGATCGGGCCCATCTGGCGGCGGTGCGGGCGGAGGCCGACCGCCGCGAGGGTCTGGCGCGGTTGGCCGGTCAGGTGGAGACCATGCGTGCGCGCGTCGAATCGATAGATGACAGCGTCGCGCGGCTGTCCGAGCGAATCGAAGAGGCCGCCAATCGCGCGCAACTGACCCGGGCGGAATTTGAAATCGTGCAGGCCCGCGTCGGTGAACTGGATCAGGGCGAGGTGGGCCTCGACGAGCACCACGAGCGGACCGTGGCCGCGTTGCGGCTGGCGGACGAACGCGTGGCCGAACTGCAGGCGGCCGAGCGGGGCGCCGAGCGGGAAGTGGCTTCGCTGCGAGCCCGCATCGATGCGCTCTCGGTGGGGCTGGAGCGCAAGGACGGCGCGGCGTGGCTTGCGCAAAATCACACTGGCACAGGGCTTTTCGGACCAATCGCCAAGTTGGTCAAAGTCCGGTCCGGCTACGAAGGGGCGCTGGCCGCCGTGCTCGGGTCGGCGGCCGACGCGCTGGCCGCCGAAAGCTTCGGCGCGGCCCGTTCCGCGGTTGCTGCCCTCAAGCAAGCCGACGGAGGCCGCGCGGCCCTCGTTCTGGGCGACTGGCCCGCCGCTCAACCCGTGCCGCCCGCCGGCCTGCCCGACGGCGCTGTGTGGGCGCTCGACTTGGTCGAGGCGCCCCCACGGCTGCGCGGCGCGATGATCGCCATGCTTTCGGGCGTCGCGGTGGTCAACGACCTCGGGCAAGCGCTGGATCTGGTGGCGGCGCGTCCGCAGTTGCGCGCGGTCACGCTCGACGGAGATCTGGTGGGTGCCGGCTGGGTGAGCGGGGGCTCTGACCGCAAGGTGTCCACGCTGGAGCTCACGTCGGAGATCGACAAGGCCGGCGGCGAGCTGGTCGCCGCGGAAGCGCAGGTGGCTCAGCTGACCGCGGCGCTGTCCGGCGCACTGACCGAGCAGGCCGCCCGGCAGGATTCCGCCGAGCAGGCGTTGGCCGCGCTCAACGAATCCGACACCGCGATCTCGGCGATGTACGAGAAGCTGGGCCGGCTCGGGCAGGAGGCCCGTACGGCCGACGAGGAGTGGAGCAGGTTGCTGCGCCAGCGCGAGGAGTTGGATGCGGGGCGCGCGCAGACCCTCGAAGAGGTCACCGAACTCGAAACCCGGCTGCGCAACGCCCAACAGTCCCAACATGTGCACGCCGCGAACTCCAGTCCCATCGAGGCTCGCCAGCAGATCGCCGCTGCCGCCGAAAGCGCCCGCGGCGTCGAGGTGGAGGCCCGGCTGGCGGTGCGGACCGCCGAGGAGCGTGCCAACGCGGTGCGCGGGCGGGCGGACTCGTTGCGGCGGGCGGCCGTTGCGGAACGCGAAGCACGGCAGCGGGCCCAGCAAGCGCACGCGGCGAGGCTGCGCGCGGCCGCCGTGGCCGCGGCGGTGGCCGATGCGGGGCGGCTGCTGGCCGAGCGGTTGGACCGCGTGGTTGACGCGGCGTCGGCGATCCGCGACGCGATGGTCGCCGAACGTCAGCAGCGTTCGACGGCGATGGCGGCGGTGCGCGACGAGGTGCACGCGATGGGCACCCGGGTGGCCACCCTCACCGATTCGCTGCACCGCGACGAGGTGGCCGACGCCCAGGCGGCGCTGCGAATCGAACAGCTCGAGCAGACGGTGCTCGAGCAGTTCGGGATGGCGCCGGCCGACCTGATCGCCGAGTACGGTCCGCAGGTTCCGCTACCGCCGACCGAGCTGGAAATGGCCGAGTTCGAGCAGGCCCGCGAGCGCGGCGAGCAGGTGATCGCGCCCGCCCCGATGCCGTACGACCGCGCTACCCAGGAGCGCCGGGCCAAGCGGGCCGATCGTGAGCTGGCCGAACTGGGCAGGGTCAATCCGCTGGCGCTGGAGGAGTTCGCCGCGCTGGAGGAGCGCTACAACTTCCTGTCCACCCAGCTCGAGGACGTCAAGGCCGCCCGAAAGGACCTGCTTGGCGTCGTCGCGGACGTCGATGAGCGCATTCTGCAGGTGTTCAGCGACGCGTTTGTCGACGTCGAACGCGAATTCCGGGACGTGTTCGCCGCGCTGTTTCCCGGCGGCGAGGGCCGGCTGCGGCTGACCGATCCCGACGACATGCTCACCACCGGCATCGAGGTGGAGGCCCGCCCGCCCGGCAAGAAAATCACCCGACTGTCCCTGCTCTCCGGCGGCGAAAAGGCGCTGACGGCGGTGGCGATGCTGGTGGCGATCTTCCGGGCCCGCCCGTCGCCGTTCTACATCCTGGACGAGGTGGAGGCCGCGCTCGACGACACGAACCTGCGCCGCCTGATCGGCCTGTTCGAACAGTTGCGAGCCCGGTCGCAGATCATCATCATCACCCACCAGAAGCCGACAATGGAGGTCGCGGACGCGCTTTATGGCGTCACCATGCAGGGCGACGGCATCACCGCGGTGATCTCCCAGCGGATGCGTGGCCAGCAGGTGGAGCAGCTGGTCTCCAGTTCCTCGTAGGGTCGGTCCCACCCCCGTTCGACCGCTTGGAAGAATGTCAGCGTGTCACAAGGTCTTTGGATCGCCGTCGCGGTCTTGGGAGTTATAGCCGCCCTGGTCGCCATCGCCGCGCTGGTCCTGGGCCTGGTGCGTTACCGTCGGCGACAGATCAGGCTGGCGGCCCGGCCCGAGCCCGGCGCGATCGACCGTTCCGGCGGGTATGCGGCGTCGTCGGGCATCACGTTCAGCCGGACACAGGTCGAAGACCGGATCGACACCAGCGGGCTGCCGGCCGTAGGCGACGACGCGAGCGTTCCGCGGGACGCGCCCCGGCGCACGATTTCCGATGTCCAGCTCCCGGAACCCGAGCCGGTTACGCCGCCACCCGCGGAGGCCCCGCCAGCAGCCGAGATCGAGGCCATCGCCCCGCCCGAGGGGCGACTGGAGCGGCTCCGCGGCCGGCTGGCCAGGTCGCAGAACGCGCTCGGACGCAGCGTGCTGGGCTTGATCGGCGGCGGCGACCTGGACGAAGAATCCTGGCAGGAGGTCGAGGACATCCTGCTGGTCGCCGACCTGGGGCCAGTCGTCACCGAGTCGGTGATCGGGCGGCTGCGCGCGCGGCTGGCCAGCAGCAACGTGCGCACCGAGGCCGACGCGAAGGCGGTGCTGCGCGACGTGCTGATCACCGAGCTGCACCCCGAGATGGACCGCTCGATCCGCGCCCTGCCGCACGCCGACCATCCCTCGGTGCTGCTGGTCGTCGGCGTCAACGGCACCGGAAAGACGACCACCGTCGGCAAACTGGCGCGGGTGTTGGTGGCCGACGGGCGGCGCGTCGTGTTGGGCGCCGCCGACACCTTCCGGGCCGCGGCGGCCGATCAACTGCAGACCTGGGCCGCCCGGGTGGGCGCGGACGTGGTGCGCGGGGCCGAAGGCGCCGACCCGGCGTCGGTGGCGTTCGACGCGGTGGACAAGGGCATCGCCGCCGGCGCCGACGTCGTCGTCATCGACACTGCCGGCCGGCTGCACACCAAGGTCGGGCTGATGGACGAGCTCGACAAGGTCAAGCGCGTGGTGACCCGGCGAGCCGCGGTCGACGAGGTGTTGCTGGTGCTCGACGCCACCATCGGGCAGAACGGCCTGGCGCAGGCCCGTGTGTTCGCCGACGTCGTCGACATCACCGGCGCGGTGTTGACCAAGCTGGACGGAACGGCCAAGGGCGGCATCGTTTTCCGCGTCCAACAAGAACTTGGCGTGCCGGTCAAGCTGGTCGGGCTGGGCGAGGGTCCCGACGATCTGGCGCCCTTTGAGCCCGCCGCCTTCGTGGACGCCCTGCTCGGCTGAAAGCCTTACACGGCAACTGCGACGTTAATGCCGCGGAAACACGGTGGCCCCAACGCCGAAACAACGATTGCGCATGGTTCTGGATCAGGTCGTCGGGCGCGAGTCTGACGACCAGTTGATGGCCGACCGGAGGTGATAGCGAGTGACGTACCCGATACTGGGTCAGCCCAACACCGGCGATACCGCCTGGATGCTGGCGAGTTCCGCGCTGGTGCTGTTGATGACGCCGGGTCTGGCGTTCTTCTACGGCGGCATGGTGCGCGCCAGGAGCGTGCTGAACATGCTCATGATGAGCATCAGCGCGATGGGCGTGGTGACAGTGCTGTGGGTGCTCTACGGCTACTCGATCGCGTTCGGCGACGACGTCGGCGACGTCATGGGCAAACCGACCGAATACTGGGGCCTGAAGGGTCTCATCGGCGTCAACTCCGTGGCCGCCGACCCGAGCAAGGGCACCGCGGCGGTGGACATCCCGCTGGCCGGTACCTTGCCCGCCACCGTGTTCGTCGCGTTCCAGCTGATGTTCGCGATCATCACGATCGCCCTGATCTCGGGTGCCGTGTCCGACCGGCTGAAGTTCGGCGCCTGGCTGGCGTTCGCCGCACTGTGGGCGACCTTCGTCTACTTCCCGGTCGCGCACTGGGTCTTCGCGTTCGACGGTTTCGCGGCCGAGCACGGCGGCTGGATCGCCAACAAGCTGCACGCGATCGACTTCGCCGGCGGCACCGCGGTCCACATCAACTCCGGTGCGGCCGGCCTGGTGCTGGCGATCGTCCTGGGCAAGCGCAAAGGTTGGCCCACGACGCTGTTCCGCCCGCACAACGTGCCGTTCGTGATGCTCGGCGCGGGGTTGCTGTGGTTCGGCTGGTACGGGTTCAACGCCGGGTCGGCGACCAGCGCCAACGGCGTGGCCGGGTCGACGTTCATGACCACCACGATCGCGACGGCCACCGCCATGCTGGGCTGGATGCTCACCGAGCGCATCCGCGATGGCAAGGCCACGACGCTGGGCGCGGCGTCGGGCATCGTGGCCGGTCTGGTCGGCATCACACCGTCGTGCTCGTCGGTCAACGCGCTGGGCGCGCTGGTGATCGGCCTGGTGGCGGGCGTGCTGTGCGCGCTGGCGTGCGGGCTGAAATTCAGGCTGGGTTTCGACGACTCGCTCGACGTGGTCGGGGTGCACCTGACCGGTGGTCTGGCGGGCACGCTGCTGGTGGGTCTGCTTGCCGCCCCGGAAAGCCCCGCGATCAACGGCGTCACGGGCGTGTCCAGGGGGTTGTTCTACGGCGGCGGTTTCGCGCAGCTGGAACGGCAGGCGGTCGGCGCGTTCAGCGTCCTCATCTACTCCGCCACCCTCACCCTTATCATCGCGTTGGTACTGAAGTACACCATCGGGCTGCGGCTTGGTGCCGAGGAAGAGGTCTCGGGCATCGACGAGGCCGAGCACGCCGAAAGCGGATACGATTTCGCGGTGGCCACCGGTTCGGTGCTTCCTCCGCGGGTGACCATGGAGGACACTCCTAATGGCCAGGAAGAACTAGTGGGCGAGAAACTGGAGGCGGAGCAGGTATGAAGCTGATCACCGCGATCGTTAAGCCGTTCACCCTCGACGACGTCAAAACCGGCCTGCAGGAGGCGGGCGTCTTGGGGATGACGGTCGGCGAAATCCAGGGCTACGGACGGCAGAAGGGCCACACCGAGGTGTACCGGGGTGCCGAATACTCGGTCGAATTCGTGCCGAAGGTTCGGATCGAGGTCGTCGTCGACGACTCCATCGTCGACAAGGTCGTGGACAGCATCATTCAGACGGCGCGCACCGGCAAGATCGGTGACGGCAAAGTCTGGGTCAGCCCCGTGGAAACCATTGTGCGAGTGCGCACCGGCGAACGCGGAACCGATGCGATATGACGCCAGCCACAAATTGCTGACCCAACCCGGGCGGGCGCCGACGGCATGACACCGAACCGGCCCGACCCGGCCGGGGCATCAAAGCCAACGGGGACAGGAAGCGCCTGCGGGGCAAGCGATTTAGTTGCCTCGCGGCGCCAACTGTTGTCAGACGGTCGTGAGCTGAGTGCGGCCGAGCTGCGGCACGCGTGGCAGGATCTCCACGAGTCGTGGTTGACCGCCAAGGCGGCCGAGATCGGGATCACCGATACCGGTGGCTTCGCGATCGTCGGGATCGGCGGACTGGGCCGTCACGAGCTGCTGCCGTACTCCGATTTGGACCTAATGCTGTTGCACGACAACAAGTCTGCGGACGTGCTGCAGCGGGTGGCCGATAAGCTGTGGTATCCGTTGTGGGACGCCAACGTCCGGCTTGACCACAGCGTGCGAACCGTCTCCGGGGCTCTCGGGGTCGCCGATACCGACGTGATCGCGGCCCTGGGCATGTTGGACGCTCGCCACATCGCCGGCGATGCGCGGCTGTCCGAAGAGTTGATCGCCGGCGCAAGAAGGCAGTGGCGCAGCGCAATTCGCTCCCGAATGGACGAGCTCGTCGAAATAACGCAGGCCCGCTGGCAGCGTTGTGGCCGGATCTCGCAGCGGGCCGAGCCGGACCTGAAATCGGGTCGCGGCGGCCTTCGCGATGTGCAATTGCTTGACGCGCTTGGGCTAGCCCAGCTCATCGATCGCCACGGTATGGCCCGGCCGGAAACGCCGGGAGGTTCATTGGATGATGCCTATCTGATGCTGCTCGATGTGCGCACCGAACTGCACCGGGTGTCCGGCCGCGGACGTGATCTGTTGCTTGCCCAGTTCGCCGACGAGATCAGCGCGGCTTTGCATTTCGGCGACCGATTCGACTTGTCGCGCATGCTGTCCGGCGCCGGCCGCACCATTGCTTACCACGCCGAAACGGGGCTGCGGACCGCCGAAAACGCGTTGCCGCGGCGTGGCGTGTCGGCCTTGGTACGGCGCCCGAAGCGGCGACCACTGGACGAGGGCGTCGTCGAGTATGCCGGGGAGATCGTGCTTGCCCGCGATGCTGCGCCCGAAAGCGACGCCGGTCTGGTGCTCCGAGTGGCCGCCGCATCGGCCGACACCGGATTGCCGATCGGCGCCGCCACCTTGAGTCGCCTGGCCGCTAGCGCTCCCGAGATGCCAATTCCTTGGCCGAGCGAGGCATTGGACGACCTCCTGGTTGTACTCTCCGCCGGCCCCACCGCGGTGGCGACGATCGAAGCGCTCGACCGCACCGGGCTATGGGGCCGGTTGTTGCCGGAATGGGCTGCGATCCGCGACCTTCCGCCCCGCGACGTCGCGCACACGTGGACGGTGGACCGTCATGTGGTCGAGACCGCCGTCAACGCGGCGCCGCTGGCCACCCGGGTGGCACGGCCCGATCTGCTTGCGCTCGGCGCGCTGCTGCACGACATGGGCAAGGGCAGGGGGGTTGATCACAGTGTGCTCGGGGCCGAGATGGCCCTCGAAATCGCTCCCAGGCTGGGGGTCGCGCCCGCGGACGTCGAGTTCCTGTCCAAGCTGGTCCGCCACCACCTGTTGCTGCCGATCGTGGCCACCCGAAGCGACCTGAACGACCCCAAAACCATTGAGGGCGTGGCGGAAGCGCTGGGCGGCGAGCCGCTCTTGCTCGAGGTGTTGCATGCGCTGGCGGAGGCGGATTCGAAGGCCACCGGCCCCGGGGTGTGGAGCGATTGGAAGGCGTCCATGATCGAGTATCTGGTGCGCCGCTGCCGGATGGTGATGGCCGGTGAGCCACTGCCGCAAGCGCAACCTGCTGCGCCGCAATATCTTTCGCTTGCAGCGGACCGCGGGGTGCATGTAGAGATCGAGTCCACAGACAGCGAGCGCGTGAACGTGGTGATGGTTGCGCCGGACCAACGGGGATTGGTGTCGAAAGCCGCCGCGGTGCTCGCGCTGAATTCGCTGCGAATCCATTCGGCGGCGGCCAGCACTCACGAGGACGTCGCGATCACCGAATTCGTGGTGTCGCCCCTGTTCGGTTCGCCGCCCGAGGCGGGCCTGCTGCGCCAGCTGTTCACCAACGCGCTCAATGATGACGTCGACGTCCTCGGCACATTGGAGAAGCGCCACACCGACGCCGTCAGCGCGCCGACCGCGCGGGCCGGCGAGATACCGGTTGGGGTGCCCGTCACGCGGTCGACCGCACCGCCCCGCATCCTGTGGCTCGACACCGGCGCGTCCGGCCAGCTCGTCGTCGAAATCCGCGCGATGGATCGAGTGGGCTTGCTGGCACTTTTGGCCCGGGCGCTGGAGCGTGCGGGCGCGGATATTGCCTGGGCGAAGGTCAACACGTTCGGGTCGACGGCGGCTGATGTGTTCTGTGTGGAGCTGCCCGCCCGGGATGGCGAGCAAAGCGCGCGAGCCGCGGTCGAGCAGCATCTGCTGGCCGTATTGGGCGGCCCCGCGGTCGAAGTGCTCAGCGAGCTCGTCGGCGACTAGGCGACCGTACGACCCGCAAAAGGGTTAAGGCCGTTCGGAATTCAGCTGCCGCAAGGCCTCGATGCGTTCTTGAAGCTGCTCGCGGGTCGCCGCGGCGATCGGCGGGCCCCCGCAGCGACGGCGAAGCTCGCTGTGAATCCATCCGTGGGGCTTGCCGGTGCGGTGGTGGGTCGCGGAGACGAGGGTGTTGAGCTCGCGGCGCAGATCGCGGAGCTGGCCGTGCATCGATGGCGGTGCATGCGGCGCTCCCTGGGCGGCTTGTTTTTAGGTGGCCCGCTTTCTGAGCTGCTCGTCCTGGCGCCGGTGCAGCAGGGCGCGCATCTGGTCGGCATCGAGCAGGCCCGGGATGCCGAGGTAGTCCGCCTCCTCGTCGCTTCCGGCCGGGGTGGCGGTGCCGAAGGACGAGCCATCGAAGATGACCTGATCGAGTTCGGCGTCGGCGCCCAGCGCGGTGAAGCCGTTGTCCGTTTCACCCTTCTCGGTTTGCGTCCCGACGGCGGGATCGCCGTCGAGCGGATCCTCGGCGTCGCGGTGCGGTTGGCCGAGCACGTGATTGCGCTGGGCCTCCAACTCGCTGGCGAGCTGCAGCAGGCTGGGTACCGACGGCACGAAGATGCTCGCGGTTTCGCCCGGCCGGCGCGAGCGCACGAACCGGCCGATGGCCTGCGCGAAGAACAGCGGCGTCGAGGCGCTGGTGGCGTAGATTCCCACCGCCAGCCGGGGCACGTCGACGCCTTCGGAGACCATGCGCACCGCGACCAGCCACCGGCCGGTGCCCTCGGCGAATTCGCTGATGCGGGCCGACGATCCCGGGTCGTCGGATAGCACCACCGTCGGCGCCTGGAAGGTCGTCCGCGTCAGCAGGGCGGCGTACGCCCGCGCTGCCGCCCGGTCGGACGCGATGATCATGCCGCCGGCGTCGGGCACGTGGGTCCGCAGCTGGCGTAGCCGCTCATCGGCGGCGGTGATCACCGCCGGCATCCATTCGCCGGCGGGGTCGAGTGCGGTGCGCCACGCCCGCGCGGTCTGATCGGCGGACAGCGGTTCGCCCAATCGCGCGGCGTGCTCTTCGCCGGCGCTGTCCCGCCAGCGCGCCTGCCCGGAGTAGGCGAGAAACACCACCGGCCGCACCACACCGTCGGAGAGGGCTTCGGCGTAGCCGTAGGCGTGGTCGGCCTGCGAACGCAGCACCCCGTCGGCGCCGGACGTGTAGGTGACGAACGGGATTGGGCTGTCGTCGCTGCGAAAGGGTGTGCCCGTCAAGGCAAGTCGGCGCGTGGCATCGCCGAAGGCCTCGCGGATCGCCTCGCCCCAGGTCTTGGCGTCACCGCCGTGATGTATCTCGTCGAAGACAACCAAGGTCTTGCGCTGCTCGGTGCGCACCCGGTGCAGCGTCGGATGCGCGGCGACCTGGGCGTAGGTGACCATCACGCCGTGATACTCGGGTGAGGTCTGGGGGCTGGTGTTCGAGAACCTCGGATCCAGCGCGAGCCCGTACGACTGTGCGGCCAGCGCCCACTGGACCTTGAGGTGCTCGGTGGGCACCACGACGGTGATCTGGTCGACGGCGCGATGGGCGAGCAGTTCGGCCGCCACCCGCAGCGCGAACGTCGTCTTCCCGGATCCGGGCGTGGCCACCGCCAGGAAATCGCGCGGCTGGTCGGCAAGGTATTTCACCAGCGCCCGGCGTTGCCAGCTCCGCAACGGCAGGCTGCCGGCATGGCCGCCCTCGACGCGCGAGCCGGTGTCGGTGCCCAACCGCATCGACACAGCTCCCCCCAATAGCACGCAAAAGTCTTGGTGTCCGCGACACGGCCGACGCGGCCGGAGGGCGGGTGTGAAATGTAGCATGCCAACGCTTTTCGTGGCGGCAGCGACTCGAGCCTTTTGCAGCCACTGGCGGCGTCGGCCCACCCTCGGCTTCACTGAAACTGCAACTACGCACACGCGCGTCGGCGTGTCGTGTGCGTGGTGTACGTGTCGCGGAGTCCTGACCAGCTGCGCCCCGCAGCACCACGCTGGCGACCACCACTAGGCTGACGGGGTGTTTGAATCGCTGTCTGACCGGTTGACCGGTGCCCTACAGGGACTGCGCGGCAAGGGTCGACTGACCGACGCCGATATCGAGGCCACCACCCGCGAAATCCGGCTGGCGCTGCTGGAAGCGGATGTTTCGCTGCCCGTGGTGCGCGCGTTCGTCGGCCGCATCAAAGACCGGGCCAAAGGCGCAGAGGTCTCCGGTGCCCTCAACCCGGCGCAACAGGTCGTCAAGATCGTCAACGACGAGCTCGTCGGCATCCTGGGCGGCGAGACCCGTCAGCTGGCCTATGCCAAAACGCCGCCGACCGTCGTGATGCTCGCCGGTTTGCAGGGTTCCGGTAAGACCACGCTGGCCGGCAAATTGGCCGCATGGCTTCGCGGCCAGGGACACACGCCGCTCCTGGTGGCCTGCGACCTGCAGCGGCCGGCCGCGGTGGACCAGCTGCAGGTCGTCGGTCAGCGTGCCGGGGTTCCGGTGTTCGCGCCGCATCCCGGCGCGTCGCCCGAGTCCGGTCCCGGTGACCCGGTCGCCGTCGCGTCGGCGGGGCTCGCCGAGGCCCGTGACAAACATTTCGATTTCGTCATCGTCGACACCGCCGGCCGGTTGGGCATCGACGACGAGCTGATGGCCCAGGCCGGGGCCATCCGGGACGCCGTCGACCCCGACGAGGTGCTGTTCGTCCTCGACGCGATGATCGGCCAGGACGCCGTCACCACCGCGCAGGCTTTCGGCGAGGGTGTCGGTTTCACCGGCGTGGTGCTGACCAAGCTCGACGGTGACGCCCGCGGCGGCGCCGCGCTGTCGGTCCGCGAGGTGACCGGCGTCCCAATCCTTTTCGCCTCCAGTGGCGAGAAGCTGGAGGACTTCGACGTCTTCCACCCGGACCGGATGGCCAGCCGCATCCTGGGCATGGGCGACGTGCTGACCCTGATCGAGCAGGCCGAGCAGGTCTTCGACGCGCAGCGGGCCGAGGAGACCGCCGCCAAGATCGGCAGCGGCGAGCTGACGCTGGAGGATTTCCTGGAACAGATGCTCGCCATCCGCAAGATGGGGCCGATCGGCAACCTGTTGGGCATGCTGCCCGGCGCCGGTCAGATGAAGGAGGCGCTGGCCGAGGTCGACGACAAGCAACTCGACCGGTTGCAGGCCATCATCCGCGGGATGACGCCGCAGGAGCGCGCCGACCCCAAGATCATCAACGCGTCGCGGCGGCTGCGCATCGCCAACGGCTCGGGCGTGACGGTGTCCGAGATCAATCAGCTGGTGGACCGCTTCTTCGAAGCCCGCAAGATGATGTCGTCGATGCTCGGCGGCATGGGCATCCCCGGAATCGGCCGCAAGTCCGCGACGCGAAAGAGCAAGGGAGCGAAGGGCAAAAAAGGCAAGAAGGGCGGGCGGGGTCCGACGCCTCCTAAGGCCAGGAACCCGCTCATGCAGGGCATGCCGGCGGGATTCCCCGATCTGTCGCAGATGCCCGAAGGCCTCAACGAACTGCCGCCCGGGCTGGCCGACTTCGATCTGTCCAAACTGAAGTTCCCGGGCAAGAAGTAGCCGCCCGTGCGCATGCACGTGCGAGGCCTGGGGCTGCCCGATGAGGCCGAGATCCAACTGTGGATCGTCGACGGCCGAATCAGCCTGGAATCGGTTGCCGGGTCCGACACCGTCTTTGACGGCGGCTGGATCCTGCCCGGACTGGTCGACGCGCACTGTCACGTCGGGCTCGGCGATCACGGCGAGATCCCACTCGACGAGGCGATCAGCCAGGCCGAGGCGGAACGCGATGTCGGCGCGCTGCTGTTGCGTGACTGCGGCTCACCGACCGACACCCGAAGCTTCGATGACCACGACGATCTGCCCCGGATCATCCGCGCGGGGAAGCATCTGGCCAGACCCAAGCGCTACTCACGGGGCCTGGCGGACGAGCTCGAAGACGAATCCCAGCTGCCGGCGGCGGTGGCCCGGGAGGCGAGGCGCGGCGACGGCTGGATCAAGCTGGTCGGCGACTGGATCGACCGCGGCGTCGGCGACCTCGCCCCGCTGTGGTCCGACGACGTGCTCAAGGCCGCAATCGATACCGCACACGCCCACGGCGCACGCGTCACCGCGCACGTCTTCAGCGACGAGGCCATGCCCGGCCTGATCAAGGCCGGAATCGACTGCATCGAACACGGCACCGGGCTCACCGACGACACCATCGCCCTGATGCTCGAGCACGGGACCGCGTTGGTTCCGACGCTGATCAACATCATCGACAATTTCCCGGGCATCGCCGACGCCGCCGCGCGCTACCCGGCCTACGCGGCCCACATGCGCGACCTGTATGCCCGCTGCCATGAGCGGGTCGCCGCGGCGCGCGATGCGGGCGTGCCGCTGTACGCCGGCAGCGATGCCGGGAGCATGGTCGCGCACGGGCGGATCGCCGACGAGGTCGAGGCCCTCAAGGGCATTGGCATGAGCGCGACCGAGGCGTTGGGCGCGGCGTGCTGGGACGCCCGTCGCTGGCTGGGGCGGCCCGGTCTCGATCACGGGGCATCCGCGGACCTGCTGTGCTACTCGCAGGACCCGCGGTCGGGTCCCGCCGTGCTCAACCGGCCCGATCTGGTGGTGCTGCGCGGCAAAACTTATCGACCGCAGGGCTAGACACCGCTTTGACCAGTGCTTTTGTGCGACGACACGCGCTCAGTCAAAAAGATTGCGAGCAATCGCTATCTATGTTATGGTTTCTGGCAACCGGACAATCAGGAGGAAAACGGTGGCCTACGACGTGATCATTCGCGACGGATTGTGGTTCGACGGCACGGGCAGCGCGCCGCAGACCCGCACGATCGGCATTCGCGACGGCGTGGTGACCACGGTCGCCGACCCCGCCCAAGGTCCGTTGGACGAGACCGGTTGCCCCGAGGTGATCGACGCCGCCGGCAAGTGGATCGTGCCCGGCTTCATCGACGTGCACACCCACTACGACGCCGAGGTGCTGCTGGACCCCGGGCTGCGCGAGTCGGTGCGCCACGGTGTCACCACGGTGCTGCTGGGCAACTGCTCGCTGTCGACGGTCTACGCCAATTCCGAGGACGCCGCCGACCTGTTCAGCCGGGTCGAGGCGGTGCCGCGCGAGTACGTCTACGGCGCTTTGAATTCCGGCAAGACGTGGTCGACGGCCGCGGAATACATTAAGGTAATCGACGCCTTGCCGCTCGGGCCGAATGTTGGTTCGCTGCTTGGTCATTCGGATCTGCGGACCGCGGTGCTGGGGCTGGAGCGCGCCACCGACGCCACCGTCAGGCCCACCGATGCCGAACTGGAGAAAATGGCGACATTGTTGGACGAGGCGCTGGCCGCCGGGATGCTGGGCATGTCCGGGATGGACGCGGCCATCGACAAACTCGACGGCGAGCGCTTTCGCTCGCGCGCGCTGCCGTCCACCTTCGCGACCTGGCGGGAGCGGCGCAAGCTGATCAAGGTCTTGCGCAAGCGCGGCCGGCTGCTGCAGAGCGCCCCCGACGTCGAGAACCCGGGGTCGGCACTGATGTTCTTCCTGACCAGCAGCCGGATCTTCGGTCGCGGCAGGGGAGTCCGGATGAGCCTGCTGGTGTCTGCCGACGCCAAGTCGATGCCGCTCGCCGTGCACACCTTCGGGTTTGGCACCCGCGTGCTCAACGCGATCCTTCGCTCGAGCGTGCGGTTCCAGCACCTGCCGGTGCCGTTCGAGCTGTACTCCGACGGAATCGACCTGCCGGTCTTCGAGGAGTTCGGCGCCGGAACGGCGGCCCTTCATCTGCGCGAACAGCTGGAGCGCAACGAGCTGCTGGCCGACAAGGAATACCGGCGGCGGTTCCGGCGTGAGTTCGACCGCGTCAAACTGGGCCCGTCGTTGTGGCACCGCGACTTCCACGACGCGGTCATCGTCGAATGCCCCGACAAGTCGTTGATCGGCAAGAGCTTTGGCGCGATCGCCGACGAGCGTGGGCTACATCCGCTCGACGCGTTCCTCGATGTGCTCGTCGAAAACGGTGAGCGCAACGTGCGGTGGACGACCACCGTCGCCAACCACCGGCCCAAGCAGCTCGACAAGCTCGCCGCCGACCCGAGCGTCCACATGGGCTTCTCGGACGCCGGCGCGCACCTGCGCAACATGGCCTTCTACAACTTTCCGTTGCGGATGCTCAAGCGCACCCGGGACGCCTCCCAAGCTGGCGCGCCGTTCCTGTCCAACGAACGTGCGGTGCATCGCCTGACCGGCGAGCTGGCCGACTGGTTCGGCATCGACGCCGGCACGCTGCGTGAGGGTGACCGCGCCGACTTCGTCGTGATCGACCCGGCCGGCCTCAACGAATCGGTGGACGGCTACTACGAGGAAGACGTGCCGTTCTACGGCGGCTTGCGGCGCATGGTCAATCGCAACGACGACGCCGTCGTCGCGACCGGTGTGGGCGGCGCCGTCGTCTTCCGCCAGGGCCAATTCCGCGACGGCTACGGGCAGAGCGTCAAGTCGGGCCGCTACCTGCGAGCGGGTCAGCGGCACGGCGGCCGCAGCCCCCTAACAGTCGGAGCCTGACATGGCCAGGACCCAGCAGGAGCGTCGCGAACAAACCGTCGGACGGCTCCTCGAGGCCTGCATCGCCACCATCATCGAGGTCGGCTACGCCAAGGCATCCGCCGCCGTGATCACCAAGCGCGCGGGGGTGTCCGTCGGTGCCCTGTTCCGCCACTTCGAGACGATGGGCGACTTCATGGCGGCCACGGCATCCGAGGTGCTGCGCCGCCAGCTGGACTCGTTCACCAAGCGAGTCGCGGAAATACCGTCCGACCAGCCGGCGCTGCAGGCGGTGCTGGCGATACTCCGGGACATCACCAGCGGCCCGACCAACGCGGTGCTCTACGAACTGTTGATCGCCGCGCGCACCGACGAAAAGCTCAGGGACACATTGCAACACGAGCTCGGTCAGTATCGGGCGAGGATTCACGACGCCGCCCGGGCGCTGCCCGGCGCCGAGAGCTTCCGGGAGGAAACGTTCCCCGTCGTCGTGGCGCTGATGACCAACGTGTTCGACGGAGCCGCCTTGGTGGAAGGGGTGCTGCCACAGCCGGACATCGCGGAGCAACGGATCCCGGTGCTCACGGCGCTGCTGAGCGCGGCAGTGCCGAATGCGGGCTTGTAACCGGCGGTTACAGCGAGCCGATGCCCGACTCCGGGCTGAGCGCGAAACCCCAGTCGAACAGGCTGCCGGCCTGGTCCCAATACGTCGGCCCACCCGTCTTCACCAGCCCGTACATCATCGCGATCACCAACCGGCGGCCCCCGCGCGCGGCGGCGCCGACGAAGGTCTTGCGGGCCGCGTCGGTGAAGCCCGTCTTGCCGCCGATGGCACCGGGGTAGCGCTGTAACAGCTCGTCCTCGTTGACGATCGGGCGATCGCCGTTATCACCGGGGAACATCGCCGACCGCTCGGCGGTGATCTGCGCGAACATCGGATTGGCCATCGCGGCCCGCAAGATGACCGCCAGGTCGTGCGCCGTCGAGGCCCCGGAGCCGCCGGGCCCGTCCAGGCCGGACGGTGTCGCGGCATGGGTGCTCACCGCCCCCAGCGACGCGGCTTTGGCGTCCATCTTGGCCACCGTGGCGTCCGCCCCGCCCAGCATGTGTGCCAGCGTGTTGGCGGCGTCGTTACCCGAGACCAGCAGCACGGCATCGAGCAACTGGCGCGCGGAATAGGTGCGGCCCGGTTTGATGCCGACGCAGTTGCACTCGACCTGGGTGTCGGCGACGTCCGCGACGACGGTGGAGTCGAGGTTCAGCTGGTCCAGCGCGACCAGCGCCAACAGGACCTTGATGGTGCTCGCCGGCGGGTGGGGGACGTTCTGGTCGCGCTCGGCCAGCACCTGCCCGCTGTCGAGATCGGCCACGACCCAGGTCTGGGCGGGACCGTCCGGGATCGGCACCGAGCCGACCGGCTGCATACTGTCGGCCGACGCGGGGATCACGCCGAGGGTGGCACCGCCGGCGCCGACCGCAAGGAGAGCGGCCGCTGCGGCCATGAGCTTGCGCATGGGCGCAAAGTGTAACTTCCGGGCTCGAATCGGGTGGCCGTTGACCCTCGGTGCGGCCGTGCAGGAAAATGCGTGCATGGGCGAGGTTCGAGCCAAGAACCTGATGAGCCCGGACCACACGGTCGAGTTTCGCGGGATCACGGTCCAGCAGGTCGACGTCGGTGACCTGACTGTGGGGCGGATTGTCACGCAGCCAGGATGGCGGTGGTCCACGGACGTTCGTCCACATGTCGGTGGCCAATGGTGCGAGGCGCGTCACGTGGGGGTTGTGGTGTCGGGCCGGTTCGAAGTCGTGATGCGCGACGGGACCACGCTCCAGTTCGGGCCGGACGACGTATTCGAGATCCCGCCGGGTCATGACGGGTACACGCTCGGCGACGAGCCGTGCGTCCAGATCGAGTGGTCGGGGTTGCGGGCCTTCGCGGGATTCCGGCTCGTCGGCACCCACAACCGGGCGCTGGTCACGCTGATGTTCACCGATCTCGTCGACTCGACGGCGATGGCGAAACGACTGGGCGACGTCGCCTGGCGCGATGTGCTTTCCGCACACTACGAGGCGACGCGGGCGGCGTTGGAACGCCATCATGGCCACGAGGTCAACACGACCGGAGACGGCTTGCTCGCGACCTTCGATGGGCCGGCCGCCGCCTTGCGCTGCGCCGCGGCGGTAGGCCGGGCCGCTGGTCGGGAGGGCCTGCAGATCCGCGCGAGTGTGCACGTCGGAGAAGTGGAATTAGTGGGCACCGACGTGCGCGGTGTCGCGGTGCACGAAGCGGCCCGGATCCTCAGCGTGGCGTCGGCCGACGAGATCCTGGTGTCGGCCACGACGCGAGCACTGGCGGGCAACACGGGGTTTGTGTTCGAGCCCCGCGGTACCCACACCCTCAAGGGCCTGCCCGGCGAATGGGAGCTCTTCGCATGCTTTGAGGAAGCGGAGCCCTCGTAAACCCTCGCGCTACTAACAGGGGTCCCCGTCAGGCGTGTAGTACGGCACACCCTCTGTCGTGTAGCAGGGCGCTTGGCCGGGCCAGTAGGCGTGGTCCGACGCCACGACGGCCCCGGCGATCGCATCGCCAGCCAGGCCGGGCGTGCACCCACCGACCCCGAAGTGGCGTCCGTGTGCGCCGGCGCAGATGTCGGCGTGCGCTGCCGGTGCTATGGCCGCCGGCACTGCCGCCATCGTCATGGCTGTCATTAGTGCTACCGCTAGCTTCTTCATCTCAGACTTCCTTTTGCGGTGTCTCCGACCGCGGTTGTTATCCGCGGCGCCCTGACCGATGGCCTGGGCCGTCGAATGGGCGTCCCATTGATTGTTGCGCCGATCCAGCGGGCCGGAGGCGTTATCCCGGGACTTCGGTGCCGCTTACTGCCATGCTGCACATCAAACTCGGCTCCGAGATCGTGTTGAATCGATGCATGTTGAGCCTGGCCGAAATTTCCGACCGCCTCGAGATCCAGCAGCTGCTGGTGGACTACTCCACCGCAATCGACAACCGGCGATTCGACGATCTGGACCGGGTGTTCACGCCCGACGCGTATATCGATTACCGCGCGCTCGGAGGGATCGACGGCCGTTACCCCGAAGTCAGGAAGTGGCTGTCGGAGGTGCTGCCCAACTTCCCGGTGTATGCGCACATGCTCGGTAACTTCTCGGTCCGCATCGATGGGGATACCGCGTCGTCGCGGGTGATCTGCTTCAACCCGATGGCGCTCCCCGGCGATAAAGGCCAGGTGCTGTTTTGCGGCCTCTGGTACGACGACGAGTTCGTCCGCACCCCCGAGGGCTGGCGGATGACTCGCCGGGTGGAATCGAAGGTCTTCCAGAAGGTGATGTGAAGCGGCCGGGTACCGCAATTTCTGCCCGGGACGCTCGTTCTGGCACAATAGGCGGCTGTCCGCCGCGCGACCCACCTCTATTCAGGTGCTTGCTCGGTGGTCACACACGCGAGGCAAAACCGGGCCCGGGCATCCGCCCCGGCCGCTGAATTGCAGCGTGACACATACAGGAGAAACCGCTTAATCATGGCTGTGAAGATCAAGCTCACTCGGCTTGGCAAGATCCGCAATCCCCAGTACCGCATCGCCGTCGCCGACGCTCGGACCCGGCGTGACGGCCGCTCGATCGAGGTCATCGGCCGGTATCACCCGAAGGAAGACCCGAGCCTCATCGAGATCAACTCGGAGCGCGCCCAGTACTGGCTTTCGGTGGGGGCTCAGCCCACCGAGCCCGTCCTCAAGCTGCTGAAGATCACCGGCGACTGGCAGAAGTTCAAGGGGATGCCCGGCGCCGAGGGCCGCCTGAAGGTCGCCCCGGCCAAGCCCACCAAGCTCGAGCTGTTCAACGCCGCGCTGGCCGCCGCCGACGGCGCGCCGACCACCGAGGCCGCGAAACCCAAGAAGAAGGCCCCGGCCAAGAAGGCCGCCAAGGCGGCCGAGGCTGAGTCCGACGCCACCCCCAAAGCCGCTGAAGCCACCGAAGCCCCTGAAGTCGCCACCGAGGCCGCTCCTGAAGCTACGGAGACGGCGACCGACGCCGCGGCGGCCGACACACCGGCCGAGGGCGGCGAGCAGCCCGAGCCGACGACCGAAAGCTGACCGGCGCAATGAGTACGGTCGTCGTTGACGCTGTCGAGCATCTGGTCCGCGGAATCGTCGACAACCCCGACGATGTCCGGGTCGACCTCGTAACGAGTCGGCGTGGGCGGACCGTGGAAGTGCATGTCCACCCCGACGACCTGGGCAAGGTGATCGGTCGCGGGGGACGCACCGCGACCGCGTTGCGCACGCTGGTCGCCGGAATCGGTGGCCGGGGTATCCGCGTCGACGTGGTGGACACCGACCAGTAGCGGAGCGCTGCTCATGGAACTCCCTTGGAGTTGACAGTCGGGCGCGTCGTCAAAGCGCACGGCATCGGCGGTGAGGTGGTCGTGGAAATCCGCACCGACGATCCCGCCGCCCGGTTTGCGCCAGGTAATACGTTGCGCGCCAAAAGGTCTCGCGACAGCGGCGAAGGAGTCAGTTACGTCGTCGCTGACGCGCGCGAGCACGGCGCGCGGCTGTTGGTGCGATTGGCCGGGGTGGACGACCGTGACGCCGCCGACGCCTTGCGGGGCAGCTTGTTAATCGTGGACTCCGATGACCTGCCGCCGATCGATGAGCCGGACACCTACTACGACCACCAGCTCGAAGGCCTTCGTGTCCGGACGACGGCGGGGCAGGACCTCGGTGTCGTCGCCGAGGTGCTGCACACCGCGGGCGGTGAGTTACTGGCGGTGCGGCGCGATTCGGGCGAAGTGTTGGTTCCGTTCGTCGGCGCAATCGTCGTGTCGGTATCGCTTCAGGACCGGTTGGTCGAGATCGATCCGCCCGTAGGCCTGCTGGATCTGCAGTAGCAACCGCCATGAAAATCGACGTCATCACCATCTTCCCGGCCTACCTGGACCCCCTGCGACAATCGTTGCCGGGCAAGGCAATTGCGTCGGGCGTGGTCGATTTGCGTGTCCACGACCTGCGGCGGTGGACCTACGACGTGCACCACTCGGTGGACGACGCACCCTACGGTGGGGGCCCCGGGATGGTGATGAAGGCACCGGTATGGGGCGAAGCGCTAGATGAAACGTGTTCCGATGAAACACTTTTGGTTGTTCCAAGCCCCGCCGGTGTGCCGTTCACCCAGGCGACCGCTCAGCGCTGGACGACCGAGACGCACCTGGTGTTCGCGTGCGGCCGCTACGAGGGCATCGACCAGCGGGTGATCGAGGATGCCGCGCGACGGATGCGGGTCGAGGAAGTCTCGATCGGCGACTATGTGTTACCGGGTGGCGAGTCGGCGGCCGTGGTGATGATCGAAGCCATGCTGCGGCTGCTGGACGGCGTGCTCGGCAACCCCGCGTCGCATCGCGACGATTCGCACTCGCCGGCACTGGACCGCCTGCTGGAGGGGCCGAGCTACACCCGGCCGCCGAGCTGGCGTGGGCTCGACGTCCCCGAGGTGCTGTTGTCCGGCGATCACGCGCGAATCGCCGCCTGGCGTCGGGAGGTCTCGCTGCGCCGCACCCGTGACCGCCGCCCCGATCTATTGGACTGAGGAACTCGCGCCGTAGGCCGGCGCGGGTCAGATTCGGCCGTTGGGGAATATCGTCTTGACGGCCTGGGTGATCGTCTGCCGCGCGGTGGCGTCGTCGGAGGGCTGCAGCGACTGGACCGCCATGATGTAGCGGTGGTCCGCGCCGATCACGCCGGTCGACAGGTGCACCCAGTCGGCGCCGATGCAGCACATCCAGCCTTGCTTGACCGCCACCGGTTCGGCGAACAGGCCGTCGGGAATGCCGAACCGCTGCGGGTAGCCGTCGATCCCGTTCGGGGTGGACTGGGCCAGGTCGTTGACGATGATCATGGCCCGCGCCGCCGGCAGCCCGCCCGACCCGTCGAGCAGCATGTCGTAGTAGTGGATCAGGTCCGTCAGCGAGCTCATCGTGTTCCACCAGCGCCCGTCGCTGGGCGGGGTGGTGGATGACAGCCCGTACCGGGCCGCCACCGCGGTGATGATGGCGTCGCCGCCGCCCTGACCCCAGAACCTCTCGGCGGCGCCGTCGTCTGACGACTGCAACATGACGTCCAATGCCTGGCGATCCTCCGGCGACAGGGTGGTCCTGCCCTGGGATTCCTGCAGCAGCAGATCGTCGGCGATGAACAGTTTGGCGACCGATGCGGTGCCGATGATCTGGGGGTTGCCGTTGGAGACCAGCTCACGCGTCTTGCGGTCGAGCACGGCCACCGAGAGCGTGGCCCCGCCCGCGCCGGCTTCGTCGATCGCCTGCTGGATGCGGGTAGCCAGACCGCCGATCCGGGTGCTCGACAGCGTCAGTGGCGCGGGCGCGGTGCCGGGGCCCAGCAATAGTTGCACCGTCTCCGGTTGCGGGGGCGCCGGGCGAACGGGTGCGCTGTGTACCGGCTGGCGGGGTGTCTTCGCCTGGACCTCTGACTCGAGTAACGCCTCGTCGCACCCGGCCAACACCAGCGTCACCACCGCCACGGCGGCGAGCACGCTGAGCGGGCGGACGCGCATTCCTTGGTCTCCTCTGACGTACCACGTGGGCGTGGGCGAGCCGCACCGCCATCTGCCCCCCGGCTGCCAGAGTTTCGGGTTCGACTGGCGCGTTTTGACCCCAGTCATGTGTACCATTCACCAGGGCATTCGGCCTGCTACAAACCGCGGCGTTTACATGGGATTTTCAAAGGAAGCGCGCCGTCTGGCACAATTGGTCAGTTGTCCGCGCGGGCTGGTTGTTCCCGCCTGCTGCGGGATACGCACCAAAAGCCCGAACCCATCGGCTTGATGACCGCCTGACGCCCGCGTGTGGGCAGCTGCCGCAAGCCGCGACCGCAAGGAAGTGTCTTCTCAAGATGAACAGGCTGGACTTCGTCGATCAGGCGTCGCTGCGCGACGACATCCCGGCCTTTAGCCCGGGCGACACCATAAACGTGCACGTCAAGGTGATCGAGGGCGCCAAGGAGCGCATCCAGGTTTTCAAGGGCGTGGTGATTCGCCGACAGGGTGGAGGCATCCGGGAGACGTTCACCGTGCGCAAGGAGAGCTATGGCGTCGGCGTCGAGCGGACCTTTCCGGTTCATTCGCCGAACATCGACCATATCGAGGTGGTGACCCGTGGCGACGTCCGGCGCGCCAAGCTGTACTACCTGCGTGAACTTCGCGGCAAGAAGGCCAAGATCAAGGAAAAGCGCTGACCGGGCGCGCCTTGGCGGCCGTTCCGGGTCGTCTCGGGGGTTCGGGCGGCCACGGACTGCGCTCACTACGCTGATCTCGTGACCGATACCACGGACTCGCCCGAGCCCAAGTCCGACGCGTCGGCCGTGGGACCGCCGCCGCCCGTGCCCCCCGAAGCGGACGAGCCGGAGCCCAAGAAGAAGTCCACGCTGCGGGAAATCGCGATCCTGGCCGTGATCGCGGTGGTGCTCTACTACGTCATGCTGACGTTCGTCGCCCGTCCGTACCTGATTCCGTCGGAATCCATGGAGCCCACCCTGCACGGATGCACGGGATGCGTCGGCGATCGCATCATGGTGGACAAGGTCAGCTACCGCTTCGGCGCACCGGGTCCGGGTGACGTGATCGTCTTCAAGGGAACGCCATCGTGGAATGCCGGATACAAGTCCATTCGTTCGAACAACACCGCGCTGCGCTGGGTGCAGGACGCGCTGTCCTTCATCGGTTTCGTGCCTCCCGACGAAAATGACCTGGTCAAGCGGGTGATCGCGGTCGGGGGACAAACGGTGCAGTGCCGGGCCAATACCGGGTTGACGGTCAACGGCAAGCCGCTCAAGGAACCGTATCTCGATCCCGCCACCATGATGGCCGACCCGGCGGTGTATCCCTGCCTGGGCAGCGAATTCGGGCCGGTCGCCGTCCCGCAGGGACGGCTGTGGGTGATGGGTGACAACCGGACGCACTCGGCCGACTCGCGCGCCCACTGCACCAGCATCCCGGCCGAGGCGCTCAAGGGCGTGCTGTGCACCGGCGATCCGATATCGGGGACCGTCCCGGTGTCCAATGTCATCGGCAAGGCCAGATTCATCGTGTGGCCGCCGTCGCGGTGGGGCGGCGTGAGATCCGTGAACCCCCAGCAGAGCCAGTAGCCATGGCCACCACGTGGCCGCCGCGGACCGTGATCCGTAAGTCCGGGGGTTTGCGGGGGATGCGCACCCTGGAGTCAGCGCTGTACCGCAGCGGCCTGGGGCCGGTGGCCGGGGTGGACGAGGTCGGCCGCGGTGCCTGCGCGGGCCCGCTGGTGGTGGCTTCCTGCGTGCTCGGGCCGGGACGACTGGAAAGCCTTGCAGCACTGAATGATTCGAAAAAACTCACCGAAACGGTGCGGGAGAAGCTGTTCCCGTTGATCCGCCGCTATGCCCTGGCCTACCACGTGGTGTTCATCCCGTCCGAAGAGGTCGACCGGCGCGGGGTGCACGTGGCCAATATCGAGGGCATGCGCCGTGCGGTGGCCGGCCTTTCCGTGCGTCCCGGCTACGTGCTGAGCGACGGCTTTCGCGTGCCCGGCCTGCCGATGCCGTCGCTGCCGGTGATCGGCGGAGACGCCGTGGCCGCCTGTATCGCGGCCGCCAGCGTGCTGGCGAAGGTCAGCCGGGATCGGCTGATGGTCGCGATGGACGGCGACCACCCCGGCTACGGCTTCGCCGAGCACAAGGGCTACAGCACGCCGGCGCACTCCACGGCGCTGACCCAGTTGGGCCCCTGCCCCGAGCACCGCTATTCGTTCATCAACGTCCGGCGCGTGGCAACCGCGTCGGGGTCGCGGGTGGTGGCCGAATGCAAACCGGACCCTCCGGCCGAGCGGGGCGGATATCGGTGAGGAAAGATGGGACCGGGTTCCCAATTGTCAGGGAGAAGGACGTCTGAGCAGATGAGTGCCGAGGATCTCGAAAAGTACGAAACCGAGATGGAGCTCTCGCTGTACCGCGAATACAAGGACATCGTCGGTCAGTTCAGCTACGTCGTGGAAACCGAGCGGCGGTTCTATCTGGCAAACAGCGTCGAGATGATGCCGCGCAACGTCGACGGCGAGGTCTACTTCGAGCTGCGACTGTCCGACGCCTGGGTGTGGGACATGTACCGGCCGGCGCGGTTCGTCAAGCAGGTGCGGGTGGTCACCTTCAAGGACGTCAACATCGAAGAGGTAGAGAAGCCCGAGCTGCGGCTGCCGGAATAACCCCGGGAGAAGCCGGAGGCTAGGCGCCCGGCGGATCTTCGTCCTTGGACGGCAGCCGACCGCGATTTTCGATGACGGCCCGCGCCACCTCGGCCAGCTTGATGTTCAGGGCCTGGGAGTGGCGCCGCAGCAGCTCGAACGCCTCGTCTTCGTTCAGCTCGTGCAGCATCATCAGCATGCCGACCGCCTTGCCGATTTCGCGGTTGCTGAGCAGCCCCCGTCGCAGGCTTGCGGCGTCTTCACCCTTGGCGATCGCGTTGATGGCCACGCTGGCGAACGATGCCAGCACCGCCGCGCGTCCCGCGGACTCGACGTCGAACGAATTGGCGGTGTCGCTGAACAGGTTCAGCGCGGCGCCTTTGCGCTTGTCGACCAGGAGCCGAAAACCCATGGCCCCGCGCACCGGCGTCTCCGCGACGAGGACCGCCGCGAGCTTGGGCCACAGGGATGGCGTGGTGAGGTCGGTGTCGATCTGCGGGGTTTCCTCCTCGATCGCATCGATGCACGGGCCGTCCCCGGCACGCCGCTCGAGCTCGTCGATTTTCTCCGCGAGCCGGTCACTCGCGCCCACGGTGATGTAACGGTCGTTGTCGCGCACCAGCAGGCTGGCGTGGTCACAGCCGCGGATGGCCAGGGTCGCGGCGACGCAGATGGCCGCGTACATCTCATTGGCGTCCGAGCCGTGATAAATGATCTCGGCGAGGGCCGCGAAGACGGTCGCCGGGTCGGCTTTGTCCCCGCCGGGTGTCGAACCGTTCGCCCCGGCATTCGATTCGTCCGCCATGTTCTGCCTCTTTCCCGCGGTCGATCTTAAGTCGAGAGTATCGACTGGGGGTTTCAGATTGGCGCGGAAGGGAAGGACATCTCGGTGGGACTTACCGTCGCGGTGACCGGACCGACTGGAGAGATCGGCATCTCCGCCGTGACTGCGCTGGAGCGCGAGCCCACGGTGGAGAACATCGTAGGGATGGCGCGGCGGCCGTTTGACATGTCTTCGCGGGGTTGGGTGAAAACCACCTACCACCAGGGCGACATCCTGGACCGCGAGGCCGTCGACGCATTCGTGGCGCAGGCCGACGTGGTGATCCACTTGGCGTTCATCATCATCGGTTCGCGCGAGGAGAGCGCACGCATCAACCTGCAAGGCACGCGAAACGTCTTCGAGGCAACGGTTGCCGCCGAACGGCCGCGGCGTCTGGTTTACACCTCCTCGGTGGCGGCGTATGGCTACCATTCCGACAACCCGGTTCCGCTCACCGAGGATGTGCCGCCGCGGGGGTCCGCCGAGCACTACTACTCCGAGCAGAAGGCGGCTTGTGAGGCGGCGCTCGCCGAGATCACGAAGAATTCTTCGCTTGAAGTATTCATCCTGCGGCCGTGCATCGTCGCCGGGCCCGAGGCGACCGCCCTGGCCGACGCGATGCCGTGGAACCAACTGCCGGCCGCGGTGCGCGCGGTGGCCAAGGTCGCGCCGATATTGAAGCCGGTCGTGCCGGATCCGGGTGTCCCGTTGCAGCTGGTCCACCACGACGACGTCGCGGAGGCGATCGCGCTGGCGGCCACGGCTCCGGCGCCGCCAGGGGCGTACAACCTCGCCGGTGACGGGGTGGTGACGGTCTCAGACGTGGCTAAGGCGCTGGGTGGCCGGCCGGTGCGGGTTCCCGCCGTTGCCGCCTCGGCGGCGTCGGCGGCGATCGCGCGGGTGCCGTTCGTGCCTTCCGTACTGGAATGGCTGCATATCGCGCGGACGTCGGTGGTGATGGACACCACCAAGGCCAGGACCCAACTTGGCTGGCGGCCGGTCTACTCTTCGGCGGAGACCCTGGCGGCGCTGGCGTCGGCGGTGTGACGCGTGCAGTGACGCCGGGGGGCGGCCGCGAAACCAGCTGCCGGGCGGTCAGCCGCGGGCCAATGTAGTTTGATTTTGTGGGGGTTCACCGGTTAGACGCGTCTGGCGACATCCCCGCCGACTACGACGAACACGCGGTGACCGTTGCGCCGCGTAAACGCCAGGCGGCGGGCATGCGGGGCGTGATGGTCTCGTTGCAGCGGGGGTTCGAGCAGATGGGTGCGCTGCGTACCGCGGCCACACTGGCGCGGCTCAATCAGCGAAAAGGCTTCGACTGTCCAGGCTGCGCATGGCCGGAGGAGGATGGCGGACGCAAGTTGGTCGAGTTCTGCGAGAACGGCGTCAAGGCCGTTGCCGAGGAGGCCACCAAACGCACTGTCACACCGGAGTTTTTCGCCAGGCACTCAGTAGCCGAGCTGTCGGCAAAGCCTGAGTATTGGCTTTCCCAACAGGGCCGCCTCACCCACCCCATGATGTTGCGACCCGGTGACGACCACTACCGGCCGATCAGCTGGGATTCCGCTTACCGGTTGATCGTCGAGCAGCTCAACGCCCTGGAGGACCCCGACCAAGCGGTGTTCTACACGTCGGGTCGCACCAGCAACGAAGCCGCATTCTGCTATCAGCTGCTGGTCCGTTGTTTCGGTACGAACAATCTGCCCGACTGCGCAAACATGTGCCACGAGTCCTCGGGCTCGGCGCTAACCGAGTCGATTGGCATCGGAAAGGGATCGGTCAGCGTCGACGACGTCGAGCGTGCCGACCTGATCGTCATCGCCGGACAAAACCCGGGCACCAATCACCCGCGGATGCTCTCGGTTCTGCAGAAGGCAAAGGCCAACGGCGCCAAGATCGTTGCGGTGAACCCAATGCCCGAGGCCGGATTAATCCGGTTCAAGGACCCGCAGAAGGTTAACGGGCTTGTGGGGCAAGGCATCCCGATTGCCGACGAATTTGTGCAGATCCGCATCGGCGGCGACATGGCATTGTTCGCCGGGCTGGGCAGGTTGTTGCTCGAGGCCGACGACCGCGCCCTGGGCACCGTCATCGACCAGGCATTCGTCGACGCGCATTGCGCGGGGTTCGACGAGTACCGGCGCCGGTCCCTCGAGATCGACTTCGACACCGTTTACGCCGCCAGCGGCATCGAACGGTCACAACTCGAACGCGTGGCCGCGATGTTGATGGCGTCGCAACGCACGGTCGTATGCTGGGCCATGGGCCTGACCCAGCACACCCACGCCGTGGCCACCATCGGCGAGATCACCAATCTGTTGCTGCTGCGCGGCATGATCGGCAAGCCGGGCGCGGGAGTCTGTCCGGTGCGCGGGCATTCCAACGTGCAGGGTGACCGCACGATGGGCATTTGGGAGAAGATGCCCGAGCCGTTCCTGGCTTCCCTGGATCGAGAATTCGGCATCACCACCCCCCGCAAGCATGGGTATGACACCGTGGCCGCGATCCGCGCGATGCGAGACGGTCGGGCAACGGTGTTCATGGGCATGGGTGGCAACTTCGCGTCTGCCACCCCGGACACCGCCGTCACCGAGGCGGCCTTGCGCAGTTGCGCTTTGACGGTGCAGATTTCGACCAAACTCAACCGCAGTCACCTTGTGCACGGGGATACCGCGCTGATCCTGCCGACGCTGGGCCGCACCGACCGTGACATTCGTGGCGGGCGGAAACAGGTTGTCTCGGTCGAGGATTCGATGTCGATGGTGCATCTGTCACGCGGCAGCCTGCATCCGCCCAGCGACCAGTTGCGTAGTGAGGTGGAAATCATCTGCCAGTTGGCCCGCAGGCTGCTCGGCGTCGCGCATCCGGTGCCGTGGGAGCGGTTCGCAGCTGACTACGACACCATCCGCGACGCGATCGCCGCGGTGGTCCCCGGCTGCAACGACTACAACCGTAAGGTGCGCCAGCCGGACGGATTTCAGCTTCCGCACCCACCGCGCGACGCACGCGAATTCCGCACCAGCACAGGCAGGGCCAACTTCGCTATCAACCCGCTGCAGTGGGTGCCGGTGCCGCCGGGCCGACTTGTGCTGCAGACGTTGCGCAGCCACGACCAGTACAACACCACGATCTACGGGCTAGATGACCGCTACCGCGGAGTGAAGGGTGGCCGTCGTGTGGTGTTCATCAATCCCGCCGACATCGAGTCACTGGGTCTGACGGCAGGCCAGCGGGTGGACTTGGTGTCGGAGTGGACCGACGCCGATCAACGGTTACAGGAGCGGCGCGCAACGGACTTCCTGGTGGTGGCATATTCGACTCCGGTCGGCAATGCCGCGGCCTACTACCCGGAGGCCAATGCGCTGGTTCCCCTGGATCACACGGCCGCCAAATCGAACACCCCAGCATCGAAAGCGATAACGATCCGGGTGGAGCCGGCGGCGGTAAAGGCCGTCCCTGGCAACGGCGAAATGACCTCGTGGGGCACGTAACGGCGCGTCGGCGCGCACACCATCTCACCGCCGATCGGGCCGTCACCCGGCCGGAGACGCTGGTTGTCGAGGAGCCGCTGGAGATCCGCGTCAACGGCACTGCGGTCACCGTGACCATGCGCACGCCCGGCTCGGATATCGAACTGGCACAAGGCTTTCTGCTCACCGAGGGGATAATCAGGGGCCGCGAAGACGTGCTGACCGTTCGCTACTGCGGCGGGCGCGGTGAAGACGGCGCCAATACGTACAACGTTCTCGACGTGACGCTGGCGCCCGGTGTCAAGGCGCCCGATCTCGATGTCACCCGCAACTTCTACACCACCTCGTCGTGCGGGGTCTGCGGCAAGGCATCGCTGGAAGCGGTGCGGCTGATCGGCCGCTTCTCGCCCGGCGCGGATCCCGCCACCGTCGCCGCGGCCACGCTCAAGGCGATGCCCGGCCAACTTCGCGGCGCGCAAAAGGTTTTCGACAGCACCGGTGGCCTGCATGCCGCGGCGTTGTTCGGAGTCGACGGCGCGATGCTCGTGGTGCGCGAGGACATCGGCAGGCACAATGCCGTCGACAAGGTCATCGGCTGGGCGCTGGAACATGGGCGCATACCGGTGGAGGCCTCGGTGCTGCTGGTCAGCGGGCGGGCATCGTTCGAGTTGACGCAGAAGGCCGTGATGGCGGGGATTCCCGTGCTGGCCGCGGTGTCGGCGCCGTCGTCGCTGGCGGTTTCGCTGGCCGAGGAGTCCGGGCTGACGCTGGTGGCGTTCCTGCGGGAGGACTCGATGAACATCTACACCAGGGCGGACCGGATCACGTAACCGTCCCGTACCGGCACGTGGCTGGGGGTACAGCGCTCTCCCGGTCGGACAGGGAGAGAAAGGAAACATCGATGGACAAGCCTTCGGTCCGCGTCGTTCGGCGTGACCAGCTCTCCGATGACACCCCGCAAACCCCGGGACTGCTCCGGGAGGTCGCCTTCGATAGCCGCAACTCCGACGCTAAGGTACTGAGCGCCTTCCTCAGCACCGTGCTACCCGGCGCAGCGACCGGTGCGCACCACCACGGCGATCAGGAGACAATCCTGTACGTGGTTGAAGGCACCGCCAGGTACCGGTGGGGCGACCGTCTGGAGCATGTCGTCGAGGCGGGTCCGGGAGACTTCGTTTTCATTCCCGCGCACACGGTGCACCAGGAGATCAACGCATCCACAGAGCGCCCGACCGTCTGGGTTGTCACCCGTTCGGACCCCGATCCGATCGTGGTCAACCTGCCGGAGCTGGACAAGTTCGCCGAGCCGGCCGCCCGAAAGTACCCCCACCCCTGACACCCGCCAGGCCCCGGCATCGCCCTTCTTTTGTTGCGCGACCCAGCGGCAGGCTAACCGATTTGGTCGAGCAGCTCGGATCGGTGCGACTGCGCCCATTGCGCGAGGTGGATCGGTTCGCGGCGGAGCAGGTCGGTCACCGTGCTGGTGACGACGGCGGAGTAGTCCATGCGGCCGTCGTAGGTCTGCTGCAGCCAGTTCAGCGCGCTGGCTGCGTAGGCACCGTCATATTGGGAGGGGACAGCGACGTGCCCGGCGTCGACGAGGTTCCGGAGCTCCTGGGGAGAGATGACCACAGCCGGTATCTCCCGATCCAGTGCGGAGGACAGGATTGCTGCGATCTCGGTGGCGTTGAGGAGGTCAGTGGACAGGAAGTAGTCGTGGCCGGTGTGGACCTTGGGGCCTTCGGCGAGGACTTTGGCGATGACCGCGGCGATGTCGTCGGCGGCGACCCAGCCAACGCGTCTGTCCCCGGCTGCCCACACGAAGGCGCCGTTCTGCAACCGATTGACGGTCAGTAGGTTCTCCATGAACACGTGCGGGTGCACGTTGGCCCAGGCTAGGGAACTGCCCTTGATGTAGCGCTCAACCAGCTCGTGCCAGGCGAAGTGCGGGTCGGTGGAACGGCCGTCGCCGAACACACCCAGGTGGACGATGAAGCTGACCCCAGCGTCTTCCGCAGCGTCGACCAACGTTTTGCCCTGCTCGTTCATCGCCGATGTGTAACCCGCCGAGAGAAACACTCGGTCGATGCCCTCAAGCGCGGCAGGGAACGTCTCCGGGTCGTCCAGGTCGAGGAAGACGGCGACCATGCCTTCCTGTTCCCACTTCTCAACTGTCTCGCGACGACGGGAGGCGCGGACCGCGATAACTTCACCGTGAGTGCCATCGAGCGCCGTGGCCACCGCACCGCCTATCTTGCCTGTTGCGCCCGTCACTAGGACCCGGGGCGGCTCGTTCTTACCTGGCATCGGTTTCTCCTTCGTTATTCGAGTGGGCCGGCGCGAGGTGAGTCCGTCGCGGGCTTGATGAAACTCTGTCTACGCTTGGGGCACAGGAGATTCGGGCTGTGAGGACCTTTCAGGGTGCCGGCAATCGCAGGGGCATATGCCGGGATGCGTGCCAGCGGAATCTCATTTGAAACCGTCGTCATCGATCCTGACCGACGCGGGCGGCCAGGGCAATGTTCGCGCAGACACTGTTAGCAGCTGGCAAATGTTGGTGCGGACACCGGGGTGGCGATCGAGCCGCTGGCCCCGTAGGGGTGGCCGGACTGCGGGCAAGAGCGTGTGATGGTCGTTAGGATTCGGCAGTGGCGGCCGAATCGGATGATGTCCAACTCGCGGCTGTTAGAGCGGCCCTACTCGACGACGCGGATTACCACGCGGACGTGATGTTGGGCCTGATCCATGAGCAGGTTGCGCTTCACCGGATCAAAGTGTCGGCGCCGGACGAAGTTTTGAAGCAAACGGCTCGAAATCATTTCGAATTCATTCTCGGATCGCTGACGACCCGTGATGAGAGTTTCAGTACCGAAACCGCTGTCGAAACGGGTCGCCAGCGTGGGCAGATTGGAGTGCCGCTGACGGTGTTGATGGGTTCCTATCGGGTATGTGCCCGGTATATCTGGGACGAGATCTGCGCCGAAGCCCGCCGCAGCGGCCGGGTGTCCGATGCCGGTCTGGTCCGCGCAGCGTCGACGATATGGCGCGCGCTCGACGAGTTCACCGAAGCAATGGTCGCGGGCTACCTGGAAGTGGTGACGAAGCAGTTCCTGAACCGCGAGCAGGAACGCTCCGCGATGGTGCAGGCGCTAATCGAGGGGCGGATGCCTGACACCGCCGATCTGTGGAACGTGGCCGACACGTTGGATTTGTCGCTGCGGGGACCGTACGTTGTCTTGTGCGCGGAGCTGGCGAGTACGGGCCGGGCTGTCCTTCCCGACGTTGAACAGCGCCTGTCCTCCATCGGCGTCTTTTCGGCGTGGCGTCTGCAGCCGGACACTCAGATCGGAATTCTGCACCTGGGCGACGATCAACGCCTCGACGCGGTGATTGAGGCCCTTCGTGATTACCCCGCGACCCGAATCGGGATCAGCCCACCTATCAGCGATCTTGCCGAGACGGCCCGCGGACTGCGCTACGCACGGACGGCGATGAACGCATCGCGGCTCGACCGATCCTCGGTCACAGTGTTCGACCAGGATGCTCTAGCGGTGACCGCCGTTGGCGCACCCGACCTGATGGTGAGAATTTCCGACAACGTTCTCGGCGCATTGAAAGATCTGCCCGAGCACGACCGTGACGTGTTGCTCGACACCGTGGAGGCCTGGCTGGACCACGGCGGTTCGATCGACGAGATCGCCCGCCACATGTTCTGTCACCCCAATACCGTCCGGCAACGACTTCGCCGTCTGGAGACGCACACCGGCCGATCGGTGAACAATCCTCGCGATGCGACCGAGCTGTTCATAGCGCTTGAAATGGTCCGTCGACTACCGAAGACCCGGTGAAATGGTGTCCTTTGGCGTCAGCCAGCTGTGGATAAGACCGTCGACTGGGGATAACCGGTCGTGCGCTGACGCACGAGGCTTCCGCCGGCCCGCCTCGTCGGGGCCGTCGGGCACCTTGGCCGGCATGACGACCCAAAAGACTATGAGCCGGGTCCAGCTGGGAGCGATGGGCGAGGCGCTCGCGGTGGATCACCTGACGAGGATGGGATTGCGGATCTTGCACCGCAATTGGCGCTGCCGCTACGGCGAGCTCGACGTGATCGCTTCCGACGAGGCCACCCGCACGGTGGTGTTCGTCGAAGTCAAGACCCGTACCGGCGATGGCTTCGGGGGGCTGGCGCACGCCGTCACCCCGCGCAAGGTCCAACGGCTGCGCCGGCTGGCCGGGCTCTGGCTGGCCGCACAGGACCGGCGTTGGGCGGCGGTGCGCATCGACGTGATCGGTGTGCGGGTCGGGCGGCGCCGCACCCCGGAAATCACGCACCTGCAGGGAATCGGCTGATGGCGCTGGGGCGCGCATTCTCGGTCGCGGTGCGCGGATTGGACGGAGCGATTGTGGAAATCGAGGCCGACATCACCTCCGGCCTGCCGGGTGTGCATCTGGTGGGGCTGGCCGACGCCGCCCTGCAGGAGTCCCGCGACCGGGTCCGCGCGGCGGTCACCAATTGCGGCAACAGCTGGCCGATGGCCCGGCTCACGCTTGCGCTCTCACCGGCGACGCTGCCGAAAATGGGATCGGTCTACGACGTCGCGTTGGCCGCCGCCGTGCTTTCGGCGCAGCGAAAGAACCCGTGGGAACGTCTGGAGAAGGCGGTGCTGTTGGGCGAGCTGTCGCTGGACGGGCGGGTCCGGCCGGTCCGCGGCGTGCTGCCCGCCGTGCTGGCCGCCAAACGCGACGGCTGGCCGGCCGTCGTTGTCCCGGTGGACAACTTGGCCGAGGCGAGTCTCGTCGACGGAATCGACGTCTGGGGCGTGCGCACCCTGCGGCAGCTGCAGGGCTGGCTTGGCGGGTCCGGTGGGTTGGACAGTCGGATCAGCGCGGGAGCCACCGCGCCTGAGCCCGCAACGGATCTGGCCGACGTGATCGGACAGGCGCAGGCGCGGTTCGCGGTGGAAGTGGCCGCCGCCGGGGCGCATCACCTCATGTTGACCGGGCCGCCGGGTATCGGGAAAACGATGTTGGCGCAACGTCTTCCGGGGCTATTGCCGCCGCTGTCGGAGAGCGAGTCCCTCGAGGTGACCGCAGTTCACTCGGTGGCCGGCCTGCTGACGGCCGATACGCCGCTGATCACCAGGCCGCCGTTCGTGGCGCCACACCACAGTTCCAGCGTCGCGGCGCTTGTCGGCGGGGGTTCGGGGATGGCGCGCCCGGGCGCCGTCAGCCGCGCGCATCGCGGAGTGCTATTCCTCGACGAATGCGCGGAGATCAGCGTCAGCGCGCTGGAGGCATTGCGAACACCGTTGGAGGACGGGGAAATTCGTCTTGCCCGCCGCGACGGGGTGGCCTGTTACCCGGCCCGATTCCAGCTGGTTCTGGCCGCGAATCCGTGCCCGTGCGCACCGGCAGATCCGCAGGACTGCATCTGCGCGGCGGCGGCCAAACGCCGCTACCTGGGAAAGCTGTCCGGGCCGTTGCTCGACCGGGTGGATTTGCGGGTGCAGATGAATCCGGTACGCGCGGGGGCATTCTCGGTCGCCGACGGTGAGTCGACGGCACGGGTTCGCCATCGGGTGGCGGCGGCGCGCCAGGCCGCCGTCGAGCGTTGGCGGCCACACGGATTTCGCACCAATGCCGAAGTCAGCGGAGCGTTGTTGCGGCGAAAGTTCCGTCCCGGCAACGCCGCGATGACCCCGCTGAAGGCCGCGCTGGACCGTGGCCTGCTCAGCATCCGGGGCCTGGACCGCACCTTGCGGGTCGCCTGGAGCCTGGCCGACCTGGCCGGCCGGGCGACGCCCGGGCTCGACGAGGTCGGCGCCGCGCTCAGCTTCCGGGACCTCGGAGCGCAGCGATGACGGCCGCGGTCGACGATCCCGTATTGCGCGCATGGGCCTACTTGTCCCGGGTGGCCGAACCGCCCTGCGCGGAGCTTGCCGCCCTTGTGCAGCTTGTTGGCCCGGTGGAGGCGGCCGACCGGGTCCGGCGCGGGCTGGTCGATGACGACGTCGCCCAGCGCACCGAGGCGAGGCGCGAAATAGACCGGGCCGCAGCGGATCTCGAATTGCTCGCGAGCCGCGGGGGGCGATTGATCACATCCGACGGCGACGAGTGGCCGCTGCTCGCATTCGCCGCGTTCGGCGCTGCCGAAGTCAGGTCCCGGGGCGGGCCGCCGATGGTGTTGTGGGCACTGGGTCCCGAACGCCTCGATGCGGTGACGGAACGCGCGGCCGCCGTGGTCGGAACTCGGGCCGCGACCGCCTACGGCGAGCGGGTGGCCGGTGACTTGGCGGCCGGGCTGGCCGAGCACGACGTCGCCGTCGTGTCGGGCGGCGCCTACGGCATCGACGGCGCGGCACACCGTGGGGCGCTGGACTGCGACGGAATCACCGTGGCCGTCCTCGCCGGCGGGCTCGACATCCCGTATCCCGCCGGCCATTCGGCCCTGTTGCATCGCATCGGCCAGCACGGGCTGTTGTTCACCGAATACCCGCCGGGTGTCCGCCCGGCCCGGCACCGGTTTTTGACCCGCAATCGCCTGGTCGCCGCCGTCGCCGGGGCCGCGGTGGTGGTGGAAGCGGGCCTGCGCAGCGGCGCGGCGAACACCGCCGCGTGGGCGCGGGCGTTGGGCCGGGTGGTGGCCGCGGTTCCCGGACCCGTGACTTCGTCGGCGTCGGCGGGGTGTCATGCGCTGCTGCGCAACGGCGCGGAACTGGTCACTCGGGCCGACGACATTGTCGAGCTGGTCGGCAACATCGGTGAGCTGGCACCCGAAGAACCGCGCCCGACAACCGCGCTCGACGGGCTGAGCGACGGCGAACGTCAGGTGTACGAGGCGTTGCCCGGCCGCGGCGCCGCTACGGTCGACGAGATCGCGATCGCATCCGGGCTGGCGCCGGAGCAGGTGCTGGGGCCGTTGGCGATCCTCGAGGTGGCCGGGTTGGCGCGGCGCGACGGCGGGCGTTGGCGGATTGTCCGCGCCGCCGCTGGCCGGACTGCCGCGACGGCCCGGCTCGTATAGTCGACGGGGGCCGGGTCTGGACGGGAGGATTAGGTGGCAGGTCGACCTCTGCAGAGCTTCGAAGTTGTCCGAACCCGGCAACTCGCGCCGCACATGGTCCGGGTAGTGGTTGGGAGCAGCCACTTCGACACCTTCGTGCCGAGCGAGTTCACCGACTCCTACGTCAAGCTGGTATTCGTCGAAGACGATGTCGACGTGGCCGGGTTGCCGGGGCCGTTGACCCTGGACAGCTTCGCGGATCTGCCCCCCGAGAAGAAGCCCTCGGTGCGGACCATGACGGTCCGCGACGTCGATGTCGCGGCCCGCGAGCTCACCATCGACATCGTGGTGCACGGTGAGCACGGGATCGCGGGCCTCTGGGCGGAAGCGGCCCACCCCGGACAGCCCATCTACCTGATGGGCCCCAGCGGCGCGTACACCCCCGACCCGGCGGCCGATTGGCATCTGCTGGCCGGCGACGAATCGGCGCTGCCGGCCATCGCCACGGCGCTGGAAGCCTTGCCGCCCAACGCCGTTGGCAAGGCGTTCATCGAAGTGGCCGGCCCGGAAGACGAGATCCCGCTGACCGCACCGGATTCCGTCGAGGTGAGTTGGGTCTATCGTGGTGGCCGCGCCGATCTGGTTCCAGAGGACCGCGCCGGCGATTTTGCGCCGCTGATCGAGGCCGTCACCACCGCAGAGTGGCTGCCGGGGCAGGTGCACGTTTTCATCCACGGCGAAGCGCAAACCGTCATGCACAACCTGCGGCCGTACATCCGCAACGAGCGCGGCGTGGATGCCAAGTGGGCGTCGTCGATCTCCGGTTACTGGCGCCGCGGCCGCACCGAAGAGACGTTCCGGCAGTGGAAGAAAGAACTGGCCGAGGCGGAGGCAGGGGCTTAACCGGGCGTCGCGCCCGGCTGGCATTCTTTACCGCATGGCATTCGGGGACTTCCAGAACGAGATCTACTTCCAGGGCCTGGCCGGAATCGTGCCGTCGCTGCCGATGGTGTTCGCGGAGTGGGAGGCCAAGGCCAAGATGGCGCTGCCGCCGTCGGTCTGGTCCTACGTCGCCGGCGGCGCCGGCGACGAGCGAACGCAACGGGCCAACTGTGAGGTCTTCGAGCGGTGGGGTCTCATCCCGCGCATGTTCGTCGGCGCTGCGCAACGTGACCTGTCCGTCGACCTGTTCGGCCTGAAGGTTCCGTCGCCGGTGTTCATGGCGCCGATCGGCGTCATCGGGTTGTGCGCCCAGGACGGCCACGGCGACCTGGCCACGGCGCGCGCGGCGGCCCGCACGGGGGTCCCGATGGTGGCCTCGACGCTGACGGTCGACCCGATGGAAGACGTCGCCGCCGCCCTGGGCGATACGCCCGGGTTCTTCCAGCTCTACACACCGACCGACCGCGAGCTGGCCGCCAGCTTTGTGCATCGCGCCGAGGCGGCCGGCTTCAAGGGCATCGTCGTCACCCTCGACACCTGGGTTACGGGCTGGCGCCCGCGCGACCTGAGCACGTCGAACTTTCCCCAGTTGCGCGGGCACTGCCTGGCCAACTACACCAGCGATCCCGTGTTCCGCGCCAGCCTGCAGCGTCCGCCCGAGGAGGACCCCCAGGGCGCGGTGCTGCGCTGGATACAAGAATTCGGAAATCCCCTGACCTGGGACGACCTCGGCTGGCTGCGCTCGCTGACCGACCTGCCGCTGCTGGTCAAGGGCATCTGCCACCCCGATGACGCCCGGCGCGCCAAGGACGGCGGCGTCGACGGCATCTACTGCTCCAACCACGGTGGCCGCCAGGCCAACGGCGGGCTGCCCGCGCTGGACTGCCTGCCGGGGGTGGTCGAAGCGGCCGACGGGCTGCCGGTTTGGTTCGACTCGGGGATCCGCAGCGGCGCCGACGTCGTCAAGGCGCTGGCATTGGGGGCGACGGCGGTGGGCATCGGCCGCCCGTACGCCTATGGCCTGACGCTCGGCGGTGTCGACGGCATCGTGCATGTCCTCCGCACGTTGCTCGCCGAAGCGGACCTCATCATGGCCGTCGACGGCTATCCGTCACTGAAAGATCTCACCCCGGAAACACTTCGGCGCGTCAACTGAGCCGAACCCCCGGCGCCTGCGAACGTGGAGCCGTGGAGGCGATCCTCGACGAGTTCGACGAGTACCTGGCGCTGCAATGCGGTCGTTCGGCGCACACCCGTCGGGCGTACCTGGGCGACGTGCGCTCGCTGTTCGCGTTTCTCGACGGCCGGGGGATCGGCCCGGACGGATTGAGCCTGCCGGTGCTGCGGTCGTGGCTGTCCGCGGCGGCCGGCGCCGGCGCGGCGCGCACGACGCTGGCCCGCCGCACCTCGGCGGTCAAGGCGTTCACCGCCTGGGCGGCGCGGCGTGGGGTGCTGACGGGGGATCCGGCAGCTCGGCTGCAGGTGCCGAAGGCCCACCGAACCCTGCCGGCTGTGCTGCGTCAGGATCAGGCGCTACGCGCCATGGCGGCGGCGAAATCCGGTGCCGAGCAAGGTGATCCGCTGGCTTTGCGGGACCGGCTGATCGTCGAGATGCTGTATGCCACCGGCATCCGGGTCAGCGAGCTGTGCGGGCTGGACATCGACGATGTGGATACCCGGTATCGGCTGGTGCGTGTCCTCGGCAAGGGCAACAAGCAGCGCTCCGCGCCGTTCGGGGTGCCGGCCGCGGACGCGCTTCGCGCCTGGCTGGCCGACGGGCGTCCCGCCCTGGTGACCGCGGAGTCGGGGCCGGCGCTGCTGCTGGGCGCGCGGGGCCGGCGGCTCGACGTGCGCCAGGCGCGCACGGTCGTGCACCAAACGGTCGCCGCGGTGGACGGCGCACCCGACATGGGACCGCACGGGCTACGCCACAGCGCGGCCACGCACCTGCTCGAAGGCGGGGCCGACCTGCGGGTGGTCCAGGAGCTGCTCGGGCATTCCAGCCTGGCGACCACCCAGCTCTACACCCACGTCGCGGTGTCCCGGCTGCGTGCCGTGCATGACCAGGCCCACCCCCGCGCCTAACGGTTGAGCGGCTTGAGGCGGATCGGGGTGGACCTCAGCAGTCCCAGCGGATCGACGTAGTGGGCGCCCGACGCAGGACCCCACATCGCGCCCCAGTGCAAGCACGCCGCGGACCGGCAGCCGGCATGCCCGGCCACCAACTCGCCGATCACGGTCTCGGCCGTCACCCGTTGACCGACCCGGACGGTCGCGCGGACCGGCTCGTAGCTGGTGCGCAAGCCGCCGGGGTGGGCCAGCGACACCACGGGCCGCCCGGCCAGCAGCCCGGCGAACACGACCGTCGCGGAGCCGGCGGCATATACCGGCTGACCGGGCGTGCCGGGCAGGTCCACGCCCCGGTGCCCGGGATTCCAGTCGGGGGATGGGGCGTCGAATCCCCGGGCGACGGCCGGGGGCGGACGCAACGGCCAATCCAGCCGGACGTCGTCCGCGACCGCCGGCGCCGCGCTGACCAGCCACATGCCCAGCATCAGCGCCACCCACCGCACCCATTCAGTTCAGCGCGGCGGCGACAACCAGGCCAACCACCTTCGCCGGTTCTGTGCACGAACCGTCCGCTGTGGATACCGCTGGCGAAAACCACCTGCTGACTCGGTGTAAACTGCTGGTCGCAGCTCGTTAGCGGGCTGACTTCGCGCGCCTGCAGCCAACCGATTGCCGTGCGGTCCCGTCCAGGACGTTCCAGGACGGGTGCGGCATTCCGCAGGCGCCAGGGCCCGGCCTCACCCGATGCCGGGCGACAACCGACCACAAGTGAGGCATAAGCATGGCCGTAGTGACCATGAAGCAGCTGCTTGACAGCGGCACCCACTTCGGGCACCAGACCCGTCGCTGGAATCCCAAGATGAAGCGGTTCATTTTCACCGACCGCAACGGCATCTACATCATCGACCTGCAGCAGACACTGACCTTCATCGACAAGGCGTACGAGTTCGTCAAGGAGACCGTCGCCCACGGCGGGACGGTGCTGTTCGTCGGCACCAAGAAGCAGGCGCAGGAGTCCGTCGCCGCCGAGGCGACCCGCGTCGGCATGCCGTACGTGAACCAGCGCTGGCTGGGTGGCATGCTCACCAACTTCTCCACCGTGCACAAGCGGCTGCAGCGGCTCAAGGAGCTCGAGGCGATGGAGCAGACTGGTGGCTTCGAGGGCCGCACCAAGAAGGAAATCCTGGGCCTGACCCGCGAGAAGAACAAGCTGGAGCGCAGCCTCGGCGGTATCCGCGACATGGCCAAGGTGCCATCGGCGGTCTGGGTCGTCGACACCAACAAGGAGCACATCGCCGTCGGCGAGGCCCGCAAACTCGGCATCCCCGTCATCGCGATCCTGGACACCAACTGCGACCCCGACGAGGTCGACTACCCGATCCCCGGCAACGACGATGCGATCCGCTCGGCCGCGCTGCTGACCAAGGTGATCGCCTCCGCGGTTGCCGAGGGCCTGCAGGCCCGCGCCGGGCTGGGCCGCGGCGACGGCAAGCCCGAGGCGGAGTCCGCCGAGCCGCTCGCCGAATGGGAGCAGGAGCTGTTGGCCTCCGCTACCGCCAGTGCTCCGGCTTCCGGCCCCTCTGTCGGCGACGAAGCCGCTGCGGGCGCAACCGAATCAACCCCCACGGAAGGCTGATATGGCGAACTTCACCGCTGCCGACGTCAAGCGGCTTCGGGAACTCACCGGTGCCGGCATGCTCGACTGCAAGAACGCGCTGGCCGAAACCGACGGCGACTTCGACAAGGCCGTCGAGGCGCTCCGCATCAAGGGCGCCAAGGACGTCGGCAAGCGCGCCGAGCGGGCCACCGCCGAAGGGCTGGTCGCGGCCAAGGGCGGGGCGCTGATCGAGCTGAACTGCGAAACCGACTTCGTCGCCAAGAACGCCGAGTTCCAGAAGCTCGCCGACGAGATCGTCGCGGCGGCCGTGTCAGCCAAGGCCGCCGACGTCGACGCGCTCAAGGCCGCCGATGCCGGTGACAAGACCGTCGAGCAGGCGATCGCCGATCTGTCGGCCAAGATCGGCGAGAAGCTGGAATTGCGCCGGGTCGCGATCTTCGACGGCACCGTCGAGACCTACCTGCACAAGCGGGCCGCCGATCTGCCACCGGCGGTGGGCGTCCTCGTCGAATACACCGGTGATGGCGCCGACGCGGCGCACGCCGTCGCGCTGCAGATCGCCGCGCTCAAGGCGCGCTACCTGTCCCGCGAGGACGTGCCCGACGACGTCGTGGCCAGCGAACGCCGCATCGCCGAGGAGACCGCCAAGGCGGAGGGCAAGCCGGAGCAGGCGCTGCCCAAGATCGTCGAGGGCCGGTTGAACGGATTCTTCAAGGACGCCGTGCTGCTCGAGCAGCCGTCGGTGTCCGACAGCAAGAAGACGGTCAAGGCCCTGCTCGACGAGGCCGGTGTGACGGTGACGCGGTTCGTCCGCTTCGAGGTGGGTCAGGCCTAACACCCGATGCCACGCGTGCACGCCTTCGGAGACGACGCCCTCGGTGACCACGACGCGACCGGCCTAGCCGAGGCTATCCGAACCGGGCGCGTCGGCAGGACCGAGGTAATCGAGGCCGCCATCGCCCGCACCGAGGCCGTCAATCCGTCGCTGAACGGCTTGGCGCACAACGGTTTCGAGCAGGCCCGGCGCGCTGCACCAACTGACGGCTTCTTTGGCGGTGTCCCGACCTTCATCAAGGACAACGTCGACGTCGCCGGACAGCCGACGATGCGCGGCACTGACGCGTGGGTGCCTTGGGACGCGCCCGCCGACGGCGAGTTCACCCAGCTGTACCTGGCCACCGGGCCGGTGTCGCTGGGCAAGACGCAGCTGTCGGAATTCGGGTTCAGCGCCGCCGCCGAACATCCGCGGCTGGGGCCGGTCCGCAACCCGTGGGACACCGAGTACACCGCCGCCGCCTCGTCATCCGGATCGGGTGCGTTCGTCGCCGCCGGTGCGGTTCCGATCGCGCATGCCAACGACGGCGGCGGTTCGATCCGCATTCCGGCCGCCTGCAACGGGCTAGTCGGGCTCAAGCCGTCGCGCGGCCGGCTGCCGCTCGACCCAGACCTGCGCCGGATGCCGGTGCCCATCGTCACCAACGGTGTGCTGACCCGCTCGGTCCGTGACACCGCCGCCTTCTATCGGGAAGCCGAGCGGATCTGGCGCAACCACAAACTGGCGCCCATCGGGGACGTCACCCGGCCGGGCAGGCAGCGGCTGACGATCGCCGTGCTGACCCGCTCGGTCCAGCGTGACTGCAGCCCCGAAGTCCGGGAGCTGACGCTGAAGTCGGCAAGTTTGCTCGAGGAACTGGGCCACCGCGTCGAACACCTCGACGAGCCCCCGGCGCCGGACAGTTTCCCCGACGATTTCGTGCTGTATTGGGGTCTGTTGGCGCTGGCGATGGCGCGCGGCGGGCGGCGCGCGTTCGGTAACACCTTCGACCGCACTCGGTTGGACGGCCTGACGCTCGGCCTGGCCCGCCACGCCAGCCGCAACCTGCACCGGCTTCCATTCGCGATCACGCGCTTGCGTAGGCTGCACCGGCGCACGGCAAAGTTATTCGCCACCTACGACGCGGTGCTGACGCCGACCCTCGCCGAGTCGACCCCGCGGGTCGGATATCTGGCACCCACCGACTACCACCAGGTCATGGACCGGCTGACGAGCTGGGTCGCGTACACGCCGCTGCAGAACGTCACCGGGGAGCCGGCCATTTCGCTGCCGTTGGCCCAATCCGCGGATGGCATGCCGGTGGGCATGATGCTCTCGGCCGCGACGGGGCAGGAGGCGCTGCTGCTCGAACTGGCCTATGAACTCGAGGCGGCCCGGCCATGGGCGCGGATCCAAGCCGCCCAGTGATCGCCTCAGTCGGATCCGAGCCGGTCGAGCATGCGTTTGAACTCGCGCTGCTGCGCTTCGCTGAGTTTGCCCAGGATGCGGGCGTCGGCGACGCGGACGGCGGCCTCCGCACGTTTTAGCAGGGCGCGGCCCTGCGCGGTCAACGTGGCCGGTAGAGCGCGGCCGGAGGGTACCGACGCCGGCCGCTCCACCGCGCCAATGTCTTCCAGTTTGCGCAGCACCGTGTTCATTGCCTGCGGCGTGACGTAGGTGTGCCGGGACAATTCGGCGCTGGACATTCCGGGGAACATCGAAACGATGCGCAGGCAAACGAATTCGGGGAGTGTCATGCCGAGCGGACCCAACACGGCGGAAACCTCCGGTTGCAGAACGGCTCTCACCCGGTAAAGCAGGTATCCAAGCGGAGCGTCTTCAGCGTGACCCATGTCAACGATATTGACATACTTCCGGCGTCCTTAGCTGGATCTTGGACGATGACTTCGAAGGGGAACTAATCGACGACCGGTGGGTATTCGTATTGCCGTGGCGCAGCTAGCGCCAGTGGTGGCATTGATGCCGATGTTAATTCTGTGGTGCGAAAAGTGCTGCGGCACAAAATCAATAATCGGGCTGTTCGCGCAGGTAGCCGGGTCAGTCCTGGCAATTCGAGGTTATTCGCGTTTAGTGGCGACGGCGAAGGGCTATGCGGTCCCTATGCGGCAGTCGCCCTAAGAGGGAGCGACTGTTCGATACGAAAGGAATTGAGTATGAAGGTCACCACAACCGCTGTAAAGACCGCTCTTGCGGCCGGGGGGATAGCCACGGCTAGCGTTTTCACCGCAGCAATCGCTTCTGCTGCTCCGCCCAATATCCAGGGATTCGGCACCAGCCAACAACTCGTGGACGGGCCCCTGATCACCAACTACACCGTGAGCAACCTGCAACAAAGCAACACCGCGATTCCCGGCTACACACCTAAAGGGACGCTCTACCAGGCGGATGTCACCGCCAGGTCGGACGGCGGACTCGTTACCCCCATGGTTAACGACTTCCTGGCCCGCGGGCCCAACGGTCAGAACTACCGGGTGATCGACAAGGTCGGGGCCCCGGGTGGCCTTAACCCGGCGCCGATCCCGCAGGGCAACGAATCGACCGGCACCCTGTACTTCGACGTGACCGGCGCACCGCCGAATGGCGTCGCCTACAACGACGGCGGGCAAGACGTTCTGATCTGGACGTCGAACGTGCCAGGGGGCTCGACGCCTGGCGCACCGAACGCAAGTCCGGCACCGGGCGCGCCGCCTGGCCCGGCACACACCTGATCCGGGATTGGCAAAATCTCCCCGCGCCACGCCGAGTGGCCGGGGAGATTTGCGTAGGCGGGAGTCCTGCGCGGCTGAATGGGGTACCCGACGAATATGACTGACACCGATCACAGGCCAGTGCAAGTACGTGAACGAGCGCAGCGACACGCCGAGCAAGCGCGGGCGTCCATGCAAGACAAGCGAGACAAGCAGGACGGCGGGCTCAGCGGCTGGGTGGCCAAGCGCGCCGGTGAATGGGATCTCGGCGGCCAGGACGAAACGACACTGCAGCGCCAGAAGTTTTTCTGGAATGTGCTGGTGGACTACTGGTTCCGCATGGAGATCGACGGTTGGGAGAACGTCCCCGGCCCACCGGCGCTGTTGGTGGGCATTCACTCCGGCGCCCCGTTCGTCTGGGACGCGTGGACCGTCGGCATCCAATGGTGGCGACGCTTCGGCCAGGACCGCCCGTTGCACGGCACGGCGCACGACGCGTTGATGGCTATCCCGGCAATCGGGCACTACTTCCGGTCGATGGGTGTGCTTCCGGCGGCACCGGACGCCATCGCCACGGCCTTGGCCGAGGGGCGCGACGTGGCGTTGTGGCCCGGCGGGGAAGTGGATTCGCTGCGTCCGTGGACCGAGCGTGATCGCGCCAACCTCGCGGGGCGAAAGGGTTTCGTGAAGATGGCGATTCGTGCCGGCGTGCCGATAGTGCCGATCGCGACCGTCGGCGGCGCCGACGCGATGCCGGTGCTGATCCGGGGCGACCGCCTGTCGAAGGTGTTAAAGCTCGACCGCCTGCTGCGGCTCAAAGTCTTTCCGCTGGCGATCTCCCTGCCGTGGGGGATCGCGCCGGCCGCGCTGCCGCAGTTGCCGCTGCCGGCCAAGATCAGGACCCGGTTCATGCCCGCCGTCGGGCTCGACCACGATCCCGCACGCGCATCCGACGACGAATACGTCGAGCGCAAGTACCACGAGGTCGAAGACGCCATTCAGGAGGGTATGGATGCGCTGGCGCGCAAGCGCGCGCTGCCCCTCTTCGCCTGACTAAAGGCTGCGAAACTCGTTGGCCCGTAAGGTATTTTGGGCCGGTCTCGCCGATGTCCAGACTGTGGTCAGCGTCGCCTCGGTGAGAATCCATTCCGGTTGCGGTGGCGTCGCCGCCATGTAACCCACACCGCGGACCGTATCGATCATCGACTCGTGCCCGGCTCCGAGCTTGGCCCGCAGTCGTCGCACGTGAACGTCGACAGTACGGGCACGACCGTTGACGTCAAAGCCCCACGCCTCGTGCATCAGCCGGGTGCGCGTGAACGCCCGACCCGCATGCTGCACAAGGAAATTCAGCAACTTGAACTCGGTGAGCGTCAGACTCAAGTCTTGGCCGTTGAGCGACCCCGTGAAACTGGCCGGGTGAAGTAGGAGATCACCGAATTTCAATGTGCCGTCCAGCGCGCTGCGCCGGCGGGTGATCGCCAACCGAAGCCGTGCCTGTAGCTCGTCGGCGCCGGCGGCGGGCAGCAGCACATCGTCGCAACGCCAGTCGACGTCCACCGCCGCGAAGTCCGCCGGTGCCACGACGGCCACCACCGCGGTGGCCGGTGCGTCGGACGTCAGCCGGCGGCAGGCCGTCCGGGCTGCCGCCAGGTCGGTGCGCGCATCGATGACCGCGACGTCGGCGGTATCGGGGTGGCCGTTGATGCCGTCGGTAAGGGGGCCGCGCCGGACGGTTTGCGTCACCGACTTCAGCGTCGGTAAAGCCGATTCGAAATCCTCTTCATCCGTGAGCAGCAGGACGTCCAACGACATCTCCAAATCTCATGAGGCCGCCTTTTTGACCTCGACTGCATAGGCACCTCATCGGGAGATGTCTGCAGCAGCGCCGTATACCCCGGTTCGCACAAAATTATGCAAACCATATTCCTCGGCTTGTCAGATCGGTGCGGCCCGACCTGATCGGACGCCGTCGATGTGTTTGCTCCCGCCCCGGGAATGTCGATGGGTCCGGCCCGTTTTCACGGACCGGACCCATCCTTGTGTCAAGCTACTGGTTGGACTTCTGGCGCTCCTCGGCCACCTTGGCGCTACCGCGGGCCGCGGCTGCTTCGGCTTCCTTCTTCGCCGCGTTGCGCTGCGCTTCTGCCTTGTCCTGCTGGGCCTGGCCCTCGCGAGTGAGGTCGTCACGACCGGTCACCGCGCCGGCGGCTTCCTTGGCCCTGCCCTTCACGTCCTCGACGACGCCCTTCACGGCTTCAGCGGGTCCCGATTTGTTGTCCGCCATGGATTGATTCCTCTCTCATTGGCGTACGTGGTTGAGCAATTTCCGCTCAAACGCCGATCGACAAAGAGCGATCGGCCGGTCACAGGCGGGGCAGGTCCTTATTCTCAAGACCGTGGTTGCCCCCGCCTCGATGCGGATTCCCCGCGCCGCGACTGGCTCAAACATCTGATGCCGACCCTGCAGATAATGCACCCCGCTCACGCAACGTTGTGCTGCGATGAGGCAGGATGTGAAACGCCGTTCCGGAGGAGATCACCCGGAATGGCACTCTCGTGCGAGGAGTTTGATGACGGAGCCGACAAAAAGCACCAACGGCGTACCGACATCGCCGGCGGAAATAGGACACGCTTCCGGCGAGCAGGCGAGTCGATCCAAGTATTCGAGGGTGTTACTCAAGCTCGGTGGCGAAATGTTCGGCGGCGGGCAGGTCGGCCTGGATCCCGACGTGGTCGCGCAGGTAGCCCGGCAGATCGCCGAGGTGGTCCGCGACGGTGTGCAGGTCGCCGTGGTGATCGGCGGCGGCAACTTCTTCCGTGGCGCACAGCTTCAGCAACGCGGCATGGAGCGCACGCGTTCGGACTACATGGGGATGCTCGGCACCGTCATGAACAGCCTCGCGCTGCAGGACTTTCTGGAGAAGGAAGGCATTGCCACCCGAGTCCAGACCGCGATCACCATGGGCCAAGTGGCCGAGCCCTATATACCGCTGCGGGCGGTGCGCCACCTGGAAAAGGGCCGGGTGGTGATCTTCGGCGCCGGGATGGGCCTGCCCTACTTCTCCACGGACACCACGGCCGCGCAGCGCGCACTCGAGATCGGCGCGGACGTGGTCCTGATGGCAAAGGCGGTCGATGGCGTATTCGCCGAGGATCCGCGGGTGAATCCGCAGGCCGAGCTGCTCACCGCGATCAGTCATCGTGAGGTCATTGACCGCGGGTTGCGGGTGGCCGATGCCACAGCATTCAGTCTGTGTATGGACAATGGCATGCCGATCCTGGTGTTCAACCTGCTGACCAGTGGGAATATCGCCCGCGCGGTCGCCGGTGAGAAGATCGGAACGCTGGTCACCACCTGAGGGGAAACGCAAATGATCGACGAGGCTCTCTTCGATGCCGAAGAGAAGATGGAAAAGGCCGTATCAGTTGCCCGTGACGACCTGTCAACCATTCGAACCGGCCGCGCCAATCCGGGGATGTTCTCCCGGATCGTGATCGACTACTACGGCACCAGCACCCCGATAACGCAGCTGGCCAGCATCAACGTCCCCGAGGCGCGACTTGTCGTCATCAAGCCGTACGAAGCCAATCAACTGCACGCCATCGAGACGGCGATTCGCAACTCCGACCTCGGGGTGAATCCCACCAACGACGGCACGCTTATCCGGGTGGCGGTGCCGCAGCTGACCGAGGAGCGCCGGCGGGAGCTGGTCAAGCAGGCCAAGCACAAGGGGGAGGACGCCCGGGTGTCGGTGCGCAATATCCGTCGCAAGGCGATGGAGGAGCTGCACCGGATCCGCAAGGACGGCGAGGCCGGCGAGGACGAGGTCGGCCGCGCCGAAAAAGACCTGGACAAGACCACCCACCAGTACGTCAACCAGATCGATGAGCTTGTCAAACACAAAGAAGGCGAGCTGCTGGAGGTCTAGCGACCGCTCAGCAACCAGGTCCGTGCCAACGACTGATGCCGACGCAGGCACCCCGCCCGGCGAGCCGGCTGCCCAGAAATCATCCCGGGCGGGACGCGATCTGCCCGCCGCGATCGCGGTGGGCGTCTCGATCGGTGCCGTTCTCGTCGCGACGCTGCTGATCGTTCCCCGGGGATGGGTGGTCCTGTGTTCCGGAGCGATTCTCGTCGCCAGCCATGAGGTGGTGCGCCGGCTGCGTGAAGCCGGGTACGTCATTCCCGTCATCCCGCTGCTGGTCGGTGGGCAGGTTACCGTCTGGCTGACGTGGCCATTTGGTGCCCGGGGCGCGTTGGCCGGTTTCGGCGCCACGGTGGTGGTCTGCTTGTTCTGGCGGCTGTTCATGCACGACGAAAGCCGGCATCACGATCCGGCCGCCGGTCCGCCGCCCCCGTCGAATTACCTGCGCGACGCGTCGGCCACCGTCTTCCTGAGCGCGTGGGTCCCGTTGTTCGCCTCGTTCGCCGCATTGCTGGTCTACCACCCGAAGGAAGGCGCCGGGCGGGTGTTCTGCCTGATGATCACGGTCGTCGCCTCCGACGTGGGTGCCTACGCCGTAGGGGTGCTGTTCGGCAAGCATCCGTTGGTTCCGGCGATCAGCCCCAAGAAGTCGTGGGAGGGGCTCGCCGGTTCGCTGGTCTGCGGAATCACCGCGGCAGTACTGACCGCGACCTTCCTGGCCCACCGACCGCCGTGGGAGGGCGGTCTGCTGGGGGTGGTGCTGGTGTTCACCTGCGCGCTGGGCGACCTGGTGGAATCCCAGGTCAAGCGCGACCTCGGCATCAAGGACATGGGCCGGCTGCTTCCCGGCCATGGCGGTCTGATGGACCGGCTCGACGGCGTGCTCCCGTCGGCGGTGGCGGCCTGGACCGTGTTCACATTGCTGCCGGCCTGACAAGACCGAGATACTGGACGCGTCATGGTCCAAGAGTTGATCTTCGAGGCGCCGCGCGCCGCCCGCCCGCCGCGGCACCTGGCCGACCTCGATGAACAGGGGCGCGCGTCGGCCGTCGCCGCGCTGGGCTTGCCGGCGTTTCGCGCCAAGCAGCTCGCGCACCAGTACTACGGGCGGCTGATCGCCGACCCGCGACAGATGACCGACCTTCCGGCGGCGGTGCGTGACCTGATCGCCGAGGCGATGTTTCCCAACCTGCTCACCGCGGCCACGGAACTCACCTGCGATGCCGGCCAGACTCGAAAGACGTTGTGGCGGGCCGTCGATGGTGCCGCCGTCGAATCGGTGCTCATGCGCTACCCGCAGCGCAATACGGTGTGCATCTCGTCGCAGGCCGGCTGCGGGATGGCCTGCCCGTTCTGTGCCACCGGTCAGGGCGGTCTGACTCGCAATCTGTCGACCGCGGAGATCCTCGAGCAGGTGCGTGCGGGCGCCGCGGCGCTGCGCGACGATTTCGGCCCGGTTAGTCATCGGCTCTCCAACGTGGTTTTCATGGGCATGGGGGAGCCGCTGGCCAACTACGCCAGGGTGGTGGCCGCGGTGCGGCGCATCATCGAGGCGCCGCCGCACGGTTTCGGCATTTCGGCCCGTTCGGTGACGGTGTCCACGGTGGGTCTGGTGCCCGGCGATCCACAAGCTTGCCGACGAGAGCCTGGGAGTGACTCTGGCGTTGTCGCTGCACGCCCCCGACGACGAACTGCGCGACACGTTGGTCCCCGTCAACAACCGGTGGAAGATCGGCGAGGCCCTCGATGCCGCTCGGTACTACGCCGACGCGACCGGTCGGCGGGTGTCCATCGAGTACGCGTTGATCCGCGACGTCAACGACCAGCCGTGGCGGGCCGACCTGCTGGGCAAGCGGCTGCATCGCGCCCTCGGGCCCCTGGTGCACGTGAACCTGATTCCGCTCAACCCGACCCCGGGCAGTGATTGGGATGCCAGCCCCAAGGCGGTGGAGCGGGAGTTTGTCCGGCGGGTCCGATCGAAGGGAGTTTCATGCACCGTGCGAGACACCCGGGGCCGGGAGATCAGTGCCGCCTGCGGGCAGTTGGCCGCTAATGTTTGAGCCGGCGAGCTGAACCGTGGCGGCCGCTGTCACGTATTCAAGACATACCACCAGCAAATAAGGAGTGCCACGATGGTCCGCCTGTTGTCCCCGCTCAAAGTTGTTTGCTGCGGCGGTCTTCGCTGCCGCCCTTATATTCGGGCTGGCCGAGGCGCCGCATGCGAAGGCCGCCGACGACCGTCTGCAGTTCACCGCGACCACCCTCAGCGGTGCGCCGTTCAACGGCGCCAGCCTGCAGGGGAAGCCGGCCGTGCTGTGGTTCTGGACGCCGTGGTGCCCGTTCTGCAACGCAGAAGCCCCCGGCGTTAGCCAGGTGGCGGCCGCCAACCCGGGCGTCACCTTCGTCGGCGTTGCGGCTCACTCGGATGTGGGTGCGATGCAGGGCTTTGTCTCCAAGTACAACCTGCGTTTCACCAACCTCAACGACGCCGACGGCTCGATCTGGGCCCGCTACAACGTGCCCTGGCAGCCGGCCTACGTGTTCTATCGGGCGGACGGCAGCTCGACGTTCGTCAACAACCCCACCGCGGCAATGCCGCAGGACGAGTTGGCGGGCCGGGTAGCCGCGCTGACGCATTAACCACGTGAATCAAGGCCTCATAAGTCTGGCGTTCGCCGCCGGACTGGTGGCGGCCCTCAACCCCTGCGGATTTGCCATGCTGCCCGCGTACCTGCTTCTCGTTGTGCGCGGGCAGCAGCCCGGCGAACGGCGCGGAGCTGCCGCAGTGGGGCGGGCCCTGGTGGCCACGGTCGGGATGGCGCTCGGTTTCTTGACGGTGTTCGGGTTGTTCGGCGCGCTGACCATATCGGCGGCCTCGACCGTGCAGCGATACCTGCCGTACGCGACCGTGGTGATCGGGGTTGTGCTTGTCGCGCTTGGGGTTTGGCTGCTGTCGGGTCGGGAGTTGACGGCGCCGACACCCCGGTCGCTTGGCCCGCGCTGGGCTCCGGATGTGCGGCTGGGGTCGATGTTCGGGTACGGCGTCAGTTATGCGATCGCGTCGCTGTCGTGCACCGTCGGGCCGTTCCTGGCGGTCACCGCCGCCGGCCTCCGGGCCGGATCGATCTCGACGGGCGTGCTGGTCTACCTCGCCTATGTCGCGGGTCTGACCCTGGTTGTGGGGGTCCTCGCCATCGCCGCGGCGATGACCAGCTCGGCCGTGGTGAATCGCTTGCGGCGAGTCTTGCCCTTCGTCAACCGGATCGGCGGCGCGCTGCTGGTGCTCGTCGGCTTGTACGTCGCCTATTACGGCGTCTATGAGCTGCGCCTCTTCAATACCAGGGCGAACCCCGACGATGCGGTCATCAGGTCGGCCGGTCGCCTGCAAGGCGCGCTGGCCGGGTGGGTGCACCAACACGGCGTCTTACCGTGGCTGGTGGCGCTGTTCGTGCTGGTGATCGCCGCGTTCGCGGGCGCCTGGCGTCGACGCGCGCGACGATCGCACCATCGGGACGCGGCTACCTGAGCCAGCCGCGCCGGCGGCCCCATATGTCGCGGACGAGCACGAAGAGCGCGAGCGCCGCAAACACGAACAGGTAGACGTCCTCGACATGGCCGACGTGGTTGCCGCGCAGCATCGCCAGCAGGAATATGACGGCGACCGCCCCGGTCGCGTACCAGGTGCGGCGATTGATCCTGCTCCAGCCCCACGCGGCCGACGGGACCTCGGCGACGTCGACGCCGTTGTAGTGCTCCACCTCGGTACTGGCCACGGCGAATCCCTTTCGGATGGATCGGCTTCTCCGTGGTGATTCTGGCACACCGTCGCCGGGCCCCGCAGGGACCGCGAGCGGGGCACAATGAGTGAGTGACCAACCCGACGGCCGAAGGACACGCCGAGGCCCGCCTGCGCGTGCTGGTGCTGGGCAGCACCGGCTCGATCGGCACCCAGGCGCTGGAGGTCATAGCGGCCAATCCGGACCGCTTCGAGGTGGTCGGGCTGGCCGCCGGGGGTGCGAACGTGGAGACGCTGCTGCGGCAGCGCGCCGAGACCGGAGTCACCAATATCGCCGTCGCCGATGAACGGGCGGCCGAGCGGGTCGGTGACGTCCCGTTCCGCGGGCCCGAGTCGGTGACGCGACTGGTCCAGGAGACCGACGCCGACGTCGTCCTCAATGCGCTGGTCGGAGCGTTGGGGCTGCGACCGACGCTGGCCGCGCTCGAGTCGGGGGCCCGGCTGGCGCTGGCCAACAAGGAGTCGCTGATCGCCGGGGGTCCGCTGGTGTTGCGGGCGGCGCAACCGGGCCAGATCGTGCCCGTCGACTCCGAACACTCCGCGCTCGCGCAGTGCCTCCGCGGCGGCGCTCCCGACGAGGTCGCCAAGCTGGTGCTGACGGCCTCGGGCGGGCCGTTTCGCGGCTGGACCGCCGCCGAGCTGGAGGGCGTCACCCCCGAGCAGGCGGGCGCCCACCCCACCTGGTCGATGGGGCCGATGAACACGCTGAACTCGGCGTCGCTGGTCAACAAGGGGCTCGAGCTCATCGAAACCCACCTGCTGTTCGGCATTCCCTACGACCGCATCGAGGTCGTCGTGCACCCCCAGTCGATTGTTCATTCGATGGTCACCTTCATCGACGGCTCGACGATCGCCCAGGCCAGCCCGCCGGATATGAAGCTGCCAATTTCGCTGGCCCTCGGCTGGCCACACCGGGTCGGCGGCGCAGCTCCTGCCTGCGATTTCACTACCGCCGCTAGCTGGGAATTCGAGCCGCTGGATGCCGACGTTTTCCCCGCGGTCGAGCTGGCCCGGCATGCCGGCCAGACCGGCGGCTGCATGACCGCCGTCTACAACGCCGCCAACGAAGAGGCGGCGGAGGCGTTCCTTGCGGGCCGGATCGGATTCGCGGCCATCGTGAGAACCATCGCCGACGTGCTGCACGCCGCCGACCAATGGGCCGCTTCACCCGCTACCGTGGATGACGTACTCGAGGCGCAGCGCTGGGCCCGAGAGCAAGCGCAGCGCGCGGTCTCCGGAATGGTTTTGGAAAGGTCCTGACAGCCTGATGATGTTCGCTATCGGCATTGTGCTGTTCGCGCTCGCCATCCTGATCTCGGTGGCCCTGCACGAGTGCGGCCACATGTGGGTCGCCCGCGCCACCGGCATGAAGGTGCGCCGCTACTTCGTCGGCTTCGGACCCACCCTGTGGTCCACCCGGCGCGGTGAAATCGAATACGGCGTCAAGGGCGTTCCGCTCGGCGGATTCTGCGACATCGCCGGCATGACCCCGGTCGAGGAGCTCGCACCCGACGAGCAGGACCGCGCCATGTACAAGCAGGCGACCTGGAAGCGGGTCGCAACGCTGTTCGCGGGCCCCGGCATGAACTTCGTCATCTGCCTGGTGCTGATCTACGGCATCGCACTGGTCTGGGGGCTGCCCAACCTGCACCCGCCGACTAACGCGGTGGTCGGCGAAACCGGCTGTGTCGCAAAGGAAGTGGCCGCAGGAAAGCTCGACAAGTGCGACGGGCCGGGTCCGGCGGCGCTCGCCGGGATCCGCCCCGGCGACGTCGTTGTCAAGGTCGGTGACACGCCGGTGTCCACCTTCGACGACATGGCCGCGGCGGTGCGCAAGTTGCACGGCATCGTTCCGGTCGTCGTCGAGCGTGGCGGCACCACGATCACGACCTACGTCGACGTCACGTCGACCCAACGCTTCATTGCGAAGGGGCAGGGGAGTCAACCCGAGCCCGCCACGGTCGGTGCCATCGGCGTCGGCGCCGTCAGGGTCCCGCCCACGCACTACGGCGTCCTCACCGCGATACCGGCCACGTTCTCCTTCGCGGGGGAGCTGACCGTCGAGGTGGGCAAGGCGCTGGTCACCATCCCGACGAAGGTGGGCGCGCTGGTGCATGCCATCGGCGGCGGACAGCGCGACCCGCAGACGCCGATGAGCGTGGTCGGGGCCAGCATCATCGGCGGCGACACCGTCGACCACGGGCTGTGGGTGGCGTTCTGGTTCTTCCTGGCCCAGTTGAACCTCATTCTGGGCGCCATCAACCTGGTGCCGCTGCTGCCCTTCGACGGCGGCCACATCGCCATCGCGGTGTTCGAGAAGATCCGCAACATGATCCGCTCGGCCCGGGGCAAGGTCGCGGCGGCGCCGGTGAACTACCTCAAACTGATGCCCGCGACCTATGTGGTGCTGGTGTTCGTGGTCGGCTACATGCTGCTGACCGTCACCGCTGACCTCGTCAACCCGATCAGGTTGTTCCAGTGACCGTTGGCCTGGGCATGCCGGAGCGTCCGGCCCCCACGCTCGCCCCCCGGCGCAAAACGCGCCAATTGATGGTGCGCGACGTGGGGGTGGGCAGCGACCATCGGATCTCGGTGCAGTCGATGTGCACCACCAAAACGCACGACGTCAACACGACGCTGCAGCAGATCGCCGAACTGACCGCCGCCGGCTGTGACATCGTCCGGGTGGCCTGCCCGCGACAGGAGGATGCCGACGCGCTGGCCGAGATCGCCCGGCACAGCCAGATCCCGGTCATCGCCGACATCCACTTCCAGCCGAAGTACATCTTCGCCGCGATCGATGCCGGGTGTGCCGCGGTGCGGGTAAACCCGGGCAACATCAAGGAATTCGACGGCCGGGTCGGCGAGGTCGCCAAGGCCGCCGGCGCCGCCGGCATCCCGATCCGCATCGGCGTCAACGCCGGCTCGCTGGACAAGCGGTTCATGGAGAAGTACGGCAAGGCCACGCCCGAGGCGCTGGTCGAGTCGGCGCTGTGGGAGGCCTCGCTGTTCGAGGAGCACGGCTTCGGCGACATCAAGATCAGCGTCAAGCACAACGATCCGGTAGTGATGGTCACCGCCTACGAGCAGCTGGCCGCCCAGTGCGACTATCCGCTGCACCTCGGCGTCACCGAGGCCGGGCCCGCCTTCCAGGGCACCATCAAGTCCGCGGTGGCCTTCGGCGCGCTGCTGTCCCGCGGCATCGGCGACACCATCCGGGTGTCGCTGTCGGCGCCGCCGGTCGAAGAGGTCAAGGTCGGCACCCAGATTCTCGAGTCGCTGAATCTGCGACCCCGCGGGCTCGAGATCGTGTCCTGCCCGTCGTGCGGTCGCGCCCAGGTCGACGTCTACACCCTGGCCAACGAGGTCACGGCCGGGTTGGACGGTCTCGATGTCCCGCTGCGCGTTGCCGTGATGGGCTGCGTCGTCAACGGTCCGGGCGAGGCGCGCGAGGCCGACCTGGGCGTTGCGTCGGGAAATGGCAAGGGCCAGATCTTCGTTCGGGGCGAAGTGATCAAGACCGTGCCCGAAGCGCAGATCGTCGAAACGCTGATCGAGGAGGCGATGCGGCTCGCGGCGGAGATGGGTGTCGATCACGGTCCTGGAACAGAAACGAGCGGTTCGCCGATTGTGACCGTAAGCTGATAGGGGCCTCGCGCCCTGTCCCTGATCAGTTCGCACCACGGAGAGTTAGCCCGATGTCGGCTCCGCCCATCTTTCGTCTTGTCGGCGAGCGACGGGTGTCCGTGGTGCGCGACGCCGCCGCGGTCTGGCGGGTACTGGACGACGACCCGGTCGGCTCGTGCATGGTCGCGGCCCGTGTCGCGGACCACGGCATCGAGCCCAATTCGATCGGCGGGGAACTGTGGACGCGCCGCGACCCGGACGAGTCCCTGTGCTTCGCCGGCGCCAACCTCATCCCGCTGCGTGGCGCACGGGCCGACCTGAACGCCTTCGCCGACGAGGCGATGGCCGGGACGCGGCGCTGCTCGTCGCTGGTCGGCAGGGCCGACCTGGTGATACCCATGTGGGAGCGGCTCGAGTCGGCGTGGGGCCCGGCGCGCGACGTGCGCGACCACCAGCCGCTGATGGCGCTCACCTCCCACCCGAACTGCGACATCGACACCGCGGTGCGTCAGGTCCGGCCCGACGAGCTGGACGCCTACCTGGTGGCCGCCGTCGACATGTTCATCGGCGAAGTGGGCGTCGACCCGCGGCTCGGTGACGGCGGTCGCGGCTACCGCCGACGGGTGGCCAGCCTCATCGCGGCGGGGCGGGCCTGGGCCCGCTTCGAGCACGGTCAGGTCGTCTTCAAGGCCGAAGTGGGGTCGCAGTCTCCCAGGGTCAGTCAGATCCAAGGGGTCTGGGTACATCCCGAGTGGCGTGGCCTGGGCATGGGCACCGCCGGCACCGCAACGGTGGCCGCGGTGATCGTCGCAACAGGACGTATTGCCAGCCTGTACGTGAACAACTTCAACTCGGTGGCACGCGCCGCGTACGACCGAGTGGGCTTCGCCGAGATCGGCAACTTCGCGACGGTGCTGCTGGACTGAGCCGGCGCCCTCCGGGGATCGCCGCCCCCGCGAGTGCGCAGCTCGCCGCACACTCGGCGCCCAATATGCGGCTGGCCGCACACTCGGCACGAGGGGGCCCGCCCAATCTGCACGGGCGCTGGATTACGGTTGGGTCTCGGTGTGTCTGCGGCCCGGTTGCGGCCACAGTTCTTAACATCAGCATCGATGGTAACTCGAATAACACTAGCCTCATCTGCCGCATGTCTGCTCTTGGTGGCGGTCATCGCGCTGTCGGGGTGCACCCCGCGGGCCGAGGGCCCGGGCCCGGCCGCCGAAAGGTACTTCCGCGCCTTGGCCATCGGGGACACCGCGACGGCGGCCCAGCTCACCGACAACCCCAACGAAGCCCGCGCAGCGCTCAACGCGGCGTGGGCCGGACTGCAGGCCACCCACCTGGATGCGCAGATCCTCAGCTCCAAGTACGCCGAGGACACCGGCACGATCAGCTATCGCTACACCTGGCATCTGCCCAAGAACCGGACCTGGAGCTACGACGGCCAGCTGGGGATGGCCCGCGACGAGGGGCGCTGGGAGGTTCGATGGGCCGCCACCGGGCTGCACTCCAAGCTCGGCGAGCACCAGACGTTCGCGTTGCGGGCCGACCAGCCGCGGCGCGCCTCGGTGAACGAACTCGGCGGCAGCGATGTGCTCGCGCCGGGCTACCTGTATCACTACACGCTGGACGCCACCAAGGCCGGGCCGGCCCTGATCGGGACGGCTTTCGCGGTGGTGCAGGCCCTGCAACCCTTCAACAAGACGCTGACCGACCCGCAGCTGCTCGCCGAACAAGCCAGCTCGGCGACCCAGCCGCTCGACCTGGTCACGCTGCACCCGGACGACAACGACAAGGCCTTCCCGGTGCTCGGCCGGCTGCCCGGCATCGTGGTCACGCCGCAGGCCGACATGCTGCCGACCGACCCGCATTTCGCACCGGCCGTCGTCGGCGAAGTGAAGAAGGCGGTGATCGACCAGCTCGACGGCCAGGCGGGCTGGCGGGTGGTCAGCGTCAACCAGAACGGTGTCGACGTCGCCGTGCTGCATGAGGTCGAGGGCTCGCCGGCGCCGTCGGTGTCGATCACGCTGGACCGGGTCGTGCAGAACGCCGCTCAGCGCGCCGTGGATACCCGGGGCGGCAAAGCAATGATCGTCGTGATCAAGCCGTCGACCGGGGAGATCCTCGCGATCGCGCAGAACGGCGGGGCCGACGCTGACGGCTTGATCGCCACCAACGGCCTGTTCCCGCCCGGGTCGACGTTCAAGATGATCACCGCCGGCGCCGCCATCGACCGCGACATGGCCACGCCCAACACGATGATGGGCTGCCCGGGCCATATCGACATCGGGCACCGCACCATCCCCAATTACGGCGGCTTCGATCTCGGCGTGGTGTCGATGGCACGCGCATTCGCCAGCTCCTGCAACACCACGTTCGCCGAGCTGGGCAGCAGGATGCCGCCCCGTGGTCTGACACAGGCGGCCACCCGCTACGGAATCGGGCTCGACTATCAGGTGGACGGCATAACCACGGTGACCGGGTCGGTGCCACCCACCGTCGACCTGGCCGAGCGCACCGAAGACGGCTTCGGCCAGGGCAAGGTGCTGGTCAGTACCTTCGGCATGGCCCTGGTCGCGGCGACCATCGCCGCCGGAAAGACCCCGGTGCCGCAGCTGATCGCGGGGCGGCCGACGACCGTCGACGGCGACGACACGCCGATTTCGGAGAAAATGGTCGACGCGCTGCGGCCGATGATGCGCCTGGTGGTGACCAACGGGACCGCCAAGGAGATCGCCGGCTGCTGTGGCGAGGTGTACGGGAAGACCGGTGAGGCCGAGTTCCCGGGCGGATCGCACTCGTGGTTCGCCGGTTACCGCGGCGACCTGGCGTTCGCGGCGCTGATCGTCGGGGGTGGCAGCTCGGAATACGCGGTCCGGATGACCAAGGTGATGTTCGAATCGCTGCCGCGGGATTACCTGGCCTGAGCGGTAAGTTAGCGAGGATGGGCGAAACATCCGGTGGAGACACGGTGGCGTTGCGGGTCTCGGACGCCGACCGGAACGGCACCATGCGGCGATTGCACAACGCCGTCGCGCTCGGGCTGATCGACATTGACGAGTTCGAGCAGCGCTCCTCCCAGGTGTCCTACGCGCGCACCCGAAGCGAGCTCGACGGGCTCGTCGGCGACCTGCCCGGACCGGGCGCCATCGTCACATCCGCGGCCGACCGGGTGGAGCTGCGCGGCTGGGCCGGCTCGCTGAAACGCCACGGCGAATGGACCGTGCCCACCCACCTGTCGCTGGTTCGCCGGCTGGGCTCGGTCGAACTCGACCTCACCAGGGCCCGATTCGCGGGGCCGGTGGTGGTCATCGAGCTCGACATGAGATTCGGCTCGGTGGAGATCCGATTGCCCGACGGCGCAAGCGCCTCGATCGACGACGTCGAGGTCTACGTGGGCAGTGCCAGCGACCGCCGCAAAGGCGCACTGGGCGAAGGAGCGCCGCATGTCGTGTTGACGGGCCGGGTGGTGTGCGGCTCGGTGGTCATCCGTGGGCCCCGCCGCTCGCTGCTGCGCCGCGGCAAGCCCTAGATCGTGTGCCTCGACGGGCTCTGACGGCGCCGCGTGTGCGTTGGCGGCGGGAAAATCGACGAAAAGCCGCCCTGCGCTCACGCTCAACGCCGCTGATGCACACTCGATGCCCCGGGTGCCAGGCGCGATTAAGCTGACGTCATGCCTGCTCGCACCGCGCTTTCCCCCGGAGTGATATCCCCGACCCTGCCGGTGCCCGGCCGCATCCCGCGTCCCGAATACGTCGGCAAGCCGACGGCCCGGGAGGGCAGCGAGCCGTGGGTGCAGACACCGGAGGTGATCGAGAAGATGCGCGTCGCCGGCCGGATCGCGGCCGGCGCTCTGGCTGAGGCGGGCAAAGCGGTCGCGCCCGGGGTGACGACGGACGAACTGGACCGCATCGCGCACGAGTACATGATCGACAACGGCGCCTACCCGTCGACGCTGGGCTACAAGGGATTTCCCAAGTCGTGCTGCACGTCGCTCAACGAGGTCATCTGCCATGGAATCCCCGACTCGACGGTGGTCGCCGACGGCGACATCGTCAACATCGACGTCACCGCCTACATCGACGGCGTGCACGGTGATACCAACGCGACCTTTCTGGCCGGCGAGGTCGCAGAGGAGCACCGGCTGCTCGTCGAGCGGACCCGAGAGGCCACGACGCGCGCGATCAACGCCGTCAAACCGGGTCGCGCGCTGTCGGTGGTCGGCCGCGTCATCGAGTCGTACGCAAATCGGTTCGGATACAACGTCGTTCGTGACTTCACGGGTCACGGCATCGGCACCACGTTTCACAACGGCCTGGTCGTGCTGCACTACGACCAGCCTTCCGTGACGACGATCCTGCAGCCGGGCATGACGTTCACCATCGAACCGATGATCAACCTCGGCGCGCTGGACTACGAGATCTGGGGCGACGGCTGGACGGTGGTCACCAAGGACCGCAAGTGGACCGCGCAGTTCGAGCACACCCTGCTGGTCACCGACACCGGCGTCGAGATCCTCACTTCGGTATAGCAAGCCGTGAACCCTTGAGCGGGGCGCTGCTGGTCGCGGGCACCAGCTCGGACGCCGGGAAGTCCGTGGTGGTCGCGGGGCTGTGCCGGTTGTTGGCGCGCGGCGGGGCCCGGGTGGCGCCGTTCAAGGCGCAGAACATGTCCAACAACTCCGTGGTCACCGTTGAGGGCGGTGAGATCGGCCGCGCCCAGGCGATCCAGGCCCGCGCGGCGGGGCTGGAACCCAGCGTGCGATTCAACCCGATCCTGCTCAAACCGGGCAGTGACCGGACGTCGCAGCTGGTGGTCCGCGGCCAGGTCGCCGACTCGGTCACCGCGGCCGACTATCTGCAGCATCGCGACCGGCTCGCCAATCTCGTCCTCGACGAATTGTCTTCGCTGCGTGACGAATTCGACGCGGTGATCTGCGAGGGAGCCGGTTCGCCGGCCGAAATAAACTTGCGCGCGACGGATGTCGCCAACATGGGGTTGGCCAGGGCCGCGAACCTGCCGGTGATCTTGGTCGGCGACATCGACCGCGGCGGCCTGCTCGCTCATCTGTTCGGGACGGTCGCGGTGCTCGAGCCCGACGACCAAGCGCTGATCGCCGGCTTCGTCGTCAACAAGTTCCGCGGTGACCCGGCGCTGCTGGAACCCGGGCTGCGCCAGCTGTGTGCCATGACGGGCCGTCCGACCTATGGGGTGCTGCCATACGCCGACGAACTCTGGCTGGACGCCGAGGACTCGCTGTCGGTGGTTGCCCAGCGCGTCGTCGGCTCGCCCGCGCCACCGCACGGTGACGAGTGGCTGCGTGTGGCCGCGGTCCGGCTGCCCCGGATCTCCAACTCCACCGACGTCGAGGCGCTGGCCTGCGAGCCCGGCGTGCTGGTGCGCTGGACCACCGACCCCGCCGACCTGGTCGACACCGACCTGATCGTGCTTCCGGGCAGCAAGGCCACCGTCGCCGACCTGTCCTGGCTGCACGATCGCGGCCTGGCCGGTGCGATCGTCGGTCACGCCCGGGCCGGCAAGCCGGTGCTGGGCATCTGCGGAGGATTGCAGATGCTGTGCCGGCGCATCGAGGACACGGTCGAATCCGGCGCGGGGGTGGTGGCCGGCCTGGGGCTGTTGGACGCCGACGTCGCCTTTGGCGAGGCCAAGATCCTGCGCCGCTGGCACGAGCCGCTCGCCGGGTACGAAATCCATCATGGGCGGCTCACCCGGTGTGCCGAGGAGGACTGGTTCGGGGTCGACTCCGAACCACAGGGCATCGTGCGCGACGCCGTCTTCGGCACTCATTGGCACGGCCTGCTCGACAACGACGACTTCCGTCGCTCGTGGCTCACCCGTGTCGCCGATGCGGCCGGCCGGAGCGGATTCGTTGTCGGCGATACCAGCGTCGGCGCGCGACGCGACGCGCAGCTTGATCTGATCGCCGACCTGTTGGCGGCCCATCTCGATGTCGATGCTGTCCTCGGCCTCCTCGACGGCCCACCGCCGCGGCGCCCCCGCATCGCAAGTCGGTTGCGGCCCTAGACCTCGCGCGCGCATGCCGATTGGCTGTACCTTTGCGTAGGTGCCCTCGATGATGACGACGCTCGACGGGTTTCCCGTCCCGGTAGCCGTCGCCGGTCCGGAGAAGGGCGTCGTCGTCGTCATTCTGGGCGACGAGCAGCGCGCACCCACGGCCTACGACGCGGTGTGCGAGCGCCTGCATACCGCCTCGATTCGGACCGTTGTCATCGGTCTGGACCGGCGGCTGACCCCCAAGTCGGTGGTCGGCATCCTCGATGGGCTGGGGATCTCGTGGGCGGTGGTGGTCGGCGATCGCGCGGGCGGTGAGCTCGCCTGGGAACTGGCGGCAACGAGGCTGGGCCGGTTCGTTGGTCTGGTGGTGATCGACCGCGGACATCCGCGCGCGGCCGACGCCAACGGCAAGGTTCTGGACGAACACTGCCCGCCGGTGGAGATCGGCACTACCGCGCTGGTCAGCTCCCCGGCCGGGCGGGCGGTGGCCCGTGCCAGCCAGCGATTCGTTTACGCCGAATACCGCGTGGTGGACCTTGGACGGCGCAGCGTGCAGGAGTCCACCGCGCAATTGGCCGCCGAGATCGTGTTGCGCACCAGCAGTTGGTAGCCGCCTGGTTGACTTAGCAGCTGTGGCTGGCACAGAAGGCGCTGAAAGCGCAGGAAGCGCGGCGACCGGTCCGGATTCTCCGATGCTGTCGTTGGCCGCGCTGGAACAATTGGTCGGGACCGAAGCGGTGGACACCGTCATCGTGGCGTTCACCGACATGCAGGGCAGGCTGGTCGGCAAACGGATGGCGGCCCGGCTCTTTGTCGAGGAAGTGGCCGCGCACGGCGCCGAGTGCTGCAGCTACCTGCTCGCCGTCGATGTCGACATGAACACCGTGGCCGGCTATGCGATATCGAGCTGGGACACCGGCTACGGCGACATGGTGATGCTGCCGGATCTGTCCACCCTGCGCCTCGTTCCGTGGCTGCCCAACACCGCCCTGGTGATCGCCGACCTGGGTTGGGCCGACGGCGGCGAGGTCGCCGTCGCGCCGCGGGCCATCCTGCGCCGCCAGTTCGATCGGCTCGGCGAGCGCGGACTGATCGCCGATGTCGCCACCGAGCTGGAGTTCATCGTGTTCGATCAGTCGTATCGCGAGGCATGGGCCGGCGGGTACCGCGGGCTGACCCCGGCCAGCGACTACAACATCGACTACGCGATCTTGGCGTCATCGCGCATGGAGCCGCTGCTGCACGATATCCGGCAGGGCATGCAGGGCGCCGGTCTGCGGTTCGAGGCCGTCAAGGGTGAATGCAACAAGGGTCAGCAGGAGATCGGCTTTCGCTACGACGAGGCGCTGGTCACCTGCGACAACCACGCCATCTACAAGAACGGCGCCAAGGAGATCGCCGACCAGCACGGCAAGAGCCTGACGTTCATGGCGAAATACGATGAGCGCGAAGGGAATAGCTGCCACATCCACCTTTCGCTGCGCGCCACGGACGGCACCGCGGTGTTCGACGACGGCAACCGCCCGCACGGCATGTCCGAAACTTTTGGCAGTTTCGTCGCGGGCCTGCTGGCGACGGTGCGCGAATTGACGCTGTTCTGCGCGCCGAATATCAACTCCTATAAGCGGTTTGCCGACGGCAGCTTCGCACCTACCGCGGTGGCCTGGGGGCTGGACAACCGCACCTGCGCGCTGCGGGTTGTCGGTCACGGGCGCAACATCCGGGTCGAATGCCGGGTTCCCGGCGGCGACGTCAACCCCTACCTCGCGGTGGCGGCGCTGATCGCGGGCGGGCTGTACGGTATCGAACGGGGCCTTCAGGCGCCCGCGCCGTACGCGGGTAATGCCTATGCGGCAACCGATGTCGAGCGGCTGCCCGCCACGCTGGCCGAGGCGGCGGCGCTGTTCGAGAAGTCCGTGCTGGCCTCCGAAGCGTTCGGCGACGACGTGGTCGCGCATTACCTGAACAACGCCCGCGTGGAGCTGGCGGCCTTCAACGCGGCGGTCACCGATTGGGAGAGGATGCGTGGTTTTGAACGCCTCTAGGCCCCCGGTTGTCGGTCTCACCAGTTACCTGGAGCAGGTACGGACCGGGATCTGGGACGTCCCCGCGGGTTATCTGCCCGCCGATTACTTCGAGGGCGTCGTCATGGCCGGCGGCATCGCGGTGTTGCTGCCGCCGCAGCCGGTGGACCCCGAGATCGTCGGCTCCGTGCTCGACAGCCTGCACGCGCTGGTGATCACCGGGGGCTACGACCTCGACCCCGCCGCGTACGGCCAGCAACCGCATCCGACCACCGACCAGCCTCGCGCTGCCCGCGACGCCTGGGAGTTCGCGCTGTTGCGCGGCGCGCTGGACCGGGGGCTGCCGGTGCTGGGGATCTGTCGCGGCGCGCAGGTGCTCAACGTCGCGTTCGGCGGCACGCTGCACCAGCACCTGCCCGACGTTCTCGGGCACAACGGGCATCGGGCGGGCAACGGCGTGTTCACCAGGCTGCCGGTGCGCACCGTGGCGGGCACCCGGCTGGCCGCGCTGGTGGGGGAGTCCACCGATGCGCCGTGCTACCACCATCAGGCCATCGACAAAGTCGGCGCGGGCCTGGTGGTCAGCGCGTGGGACCCCGACGGCGTGGTCGAGGCGTTAGAGCTACCCGGGGACAGGTTCGCGCTCGCGGTGCAGTGGCACCCGGAGAAGTCGCTGGACGATCTACGGCTGTTCTCGGCGATCGTCGACGCCGCGCGGTCGTATGCGGACAGCCGATGAGCGCGACGCAGCTGATCAACCCCGCGACCGAGGAAGTGCTGCGCTCCGTCGACCTCTGCGACGCCGCCGCGGTCGACGACGCGGTGCGGCGGGCGAGGGCGGCGGGGCGGCGCTGGGCGCGGTTGTCGCCGGCGGAGCGCGCGGCGGGCCTGCGGGCATTCGCCGCCGCCGTCGACGCCCACACCGATGAACTGGCCGCGCTCGAGGTGGCCAATTCGGGGCACCCGATCGCATCGGCCGAATGGGAGGCCGGCCACGTCCGCGACGTGCTGACGTTCTATGCCGGCAGCCCGGAGCGCTTGTCCGGCAAGCAGATTCCCGTCGCCGGCGGGCTCGACGTCACCTTCAACGAACCCCTGGGAGTGGTCGGCGTGATCACGCCGTGGAACTTCCCGATGATGATCGCTTCCTGGGGCATCGCGCCGGCCCTGGCGGCCGGGAACGCGGTGCTGGTCAAACCGGCCGAGTGGACGCCACTGACCACGATCCGGCTCGGTGAGCTGGCGGCGCAGGCCGGTCTCGACAGCGACCTGCTGCAGGTGCTGCCGGGCAAGGGCGCGGTGGTCGGGGAGCGCTTCGTCACCCACCCGGACGTTCGCAAGATCGTGTTCACCGGCTCGACGGAAGTGGGCAAGCGCGTCATGGCCGGGGCGGCGGCACACGTCAAGCGCGTGACGCTGGAGCTGGGTGGCAAGAGCGCCAACATCGTCTTCGCCGACTGCGACCTGGAACGCGCGGCGGCGACCGCGCCCGCCGGGGTGTTCGACAACGCGGGGCAGGACTGCTGCGCGCGCAGCCGAATCCTGGTGCAGCGCAGCGTTTACGACCGGTTCATGGAATTGCTCGAGCCCGCGGTGAAGGCGGTCGCCGTCGGGGACCCCGGATCCCGCGACACCGAGATGGGTCCGCTGGTGTCGGCCGTGCACCGCGACAAGGTGGCCTCCTATGTGCCCGACGACGCCCCCGTCGCGTTTCGCGGTACGGCGCCGACGGGCCGCGGGTTCTGGTTCCCGCCAACGGTTCTCACCCCACCGCGCACCGACCGCAGCGTCACCGACGAGATCTTCGGCCCGGTTGTCACCGTCTTGCCGTTCGACGACGAGCACGACGCCATAACGCTGGCCAACGACACCGCCTACGGCCTGTCGGGATCGATCTGGACCGACGACCTGTCCCGCGCGCTGCGGGTGTCGCGGGCGGTCGAGTCCGGCAACCTGTCGGTGAACTCGCACTCGTCGGTCCGCTACAACACGCCGTTCGGCGGTTTCAAGCAGTCGGGGTTGGGCCGCGAGCTGGGCCCCGACGCGCCGTTGCATTTCACGGAGACGAAGAACGTGTTCATCGCGATCAGCGAGGAGGGCTAGTGGTGGCGCTCGATCTCACCCGACGGCTGGCGGGCCGGGTGGCGGTGATCACCGGCGGTGGCAGCGGCATCGGACTGGCCGCCGGGCGGCGAATGCACGCCGAAGGTGCGACCATCGTCGTCGGCGACATCGACCGCGACGCCGGTGCCGCGGCGGCCGAGGAGCTGTCGGGTTTGTTTGTGCCGACCGATGTTTCCGATGAGGACGGCGTCAATGCGCTGTTCGACGCCGCGGCCGAGGCCTACGGCTGGGTCGACATCGCGTTCAACAACGCCGGCATCTCGCCGCCCGAGGACGACCTGATCGAAAACACCGAACTTGCGGCGTGGCAACGAGTCCAAGACGTCAACCTCAAATCGGTGTACCTGTGTTGCCGGGCCGCGCTGCGGCACATGGTGCCCGCGCAGAAGGGCTCGATCATCAACACGGCCTCGTTCGTCGCGGTGCTGGGATCGGCGACGTCACAGATCTCCTACACCGCCTCCAAGGGCGGGGTGCTGGCCATGTCACGGGAGCTGGGCGTGCAATTCGCCCGGCAGGGCATCCGGGTCAACGCGCTGTGCCCGGGACCGGTCAACACCCCACTGCTGCAAGAGCTTTTCGCCAAAGACCCCGAACGGGCCGCTCGTCGGCTGGTGCACGTGCCGCTGGGCCGCTTCGCCGAGCCTGACGAAATCGCCGCTGCGGTAGCCTTTTTGGCCAGTGACGACGCGTCGTTCATCACCGCCTCGACGTTCTTGGTCGACGGCGGGATCAGCTCGGCCTACGTCACCCCTCTCTGAGGCCTACGCGACGGTTCCGCGGTAGACGGGGATCGGCGTCGTCGCGGCCGTCGCCCACGCCTGTGGCACCGACAACCCGCCGATCGACGTCGCGCGACCGAATCTCCCGATAACCGTCGGGCCGCGAGCACCACCCTGGTCAGGCAGCAGCCACCGCAACGCCGCCGCCTTGTTCAGTGAATTCAGGTGGCTGATTGCGGCGCCCGACGGCGCAGTCAGCGAACTCAGTCTCGACAGCGACGGTGTCGCCGGCCAAAGGGACGTATCGAACGTCGTCTGCGGCGACAACGAAAGCGCCCGCAGCGCGTCGGGGATCGTTGTCATCACTCGGTGTCCGGCCGATACCAGCTCCGGTGCCGATTTCACGGCCCAGGTGGTGGCCGCGTTGGCCGGTACGGCGGCGGGCGGCGAGGTGAACGGTGTCATCGTCGAGGCAACGGCCGAGGCGCCGGCATAGGCGTGCATGGCATCGGCGTTGGCGGCCCACATCTGTTCGTAGTGCGCCTCGGCGGCCGCGATTGCCGGGCTGTTCTGGCCGAGGCAGTTTCCGATGGCCAGCGATGTTCGCTGCGCGCGGTTGGCGTCGATCACCGGCGGGGGCACCATCGCCGCCAACGCCGTTTCATGGGCACTCGCCGCCGCCGCGGCCCGGGTGGCCGCATGCTCGGCGTACGCGGCGGTGGCGGTGAGCCAATCTATATAGGGCGCAACGGCTTCGGTCAGTGCGGCCAGTTTTGCGGTCACCGCGTGATAGTCCGCCGCCGCGGTGTACAACCGCGTGGCCAATCGCTCCCAGGCCGTTGCGGCCTCGGTCATCGATCCCGAGCCGGGACCTTCATACATTCGCCCGGAGTTGATTTCCGGCGGTAGCGTCGCAAAATTCATATGAGTTGTTCCTGAAACATGGACCATTCCTTCAAGACATAGACGCGCGGGTTACAGGCCCCGCGAACGGCAGCGTGCTCGCGTAGAAGCGTCGGCGCTGCCCTATCAGCGACGGGCGACGCAGAGCTGGGTCAAGATATCTCGGTCGCCACGAATTGGCGCGGGTGCACGCGGCCGGGCGCCGCCCGGCGCAAACACCGACGCCACGAACGAAGCCGGCAACGGCGACTTGAGCGACTGCGCCGTCAACCGGGTCCACGTGGGCGGCCGATCGCGGGTCATCCACGCGTCTTTGGTCGGGTTTCGATGCCTCTGAGGCTTCTGTGGCGACCCCGATGAAAAGCCATGGGCGGCATGGCTTGTGGATTCGGATTGATGACCAACCAAAGCGGCCGGCGGCGGCGCGGTTCCGGCAAGCGCGGACGCCCGCGAAGCCCACCCCGTGGTGACCGCCGCGAAGAGGCCAAGCGCCGCGACGACCGCGACGGCTGAGTGCCATCGTCGAGGTCTACCGGGCCCGCGGAATGTCACAGTGGGCCGAATGTACAACATGAAACCTCGTCAGAACCCGCAGCGAGCTGTGAAAACGGTCAGAGTCCGGTGTGTGTCGCGACTCACGAGCCCCCGAGGGCTGCTGTGAAAGCGATCAACGGGATCGCCATCTCCTCCGCGGTTGCGGCGCCGTGAAAACCTATGAGGCGAGCCGTTTCCGGGGGCTCGTGGCCGGTCGCCAGCACGGCCGCGTCGCCGGTGCACACGACGACGACGTCGCCGATCCGCGCCAGGTGCCCCGGGCTGACCGGTCCGAACATGCCCGTGGCCACGGCCTGCTCGCGGCTGTACACCTGTGCCCGCCCGTTCAGCACTTCGCCCCACGTTGCCTGCACGTCCGGCGCGGCCCCCGCCTCGGTGTGCAGGTAGCGCACCCGCGGCTCGCCGGCGACCACTCGGACTCCCGCGGCCAGCCGTGGGTCGGTGTCGAGGTCGGCGCGAGCGTCCGGCGGGACGTTGAGACCGCCGTGGTCGGCGGTCACCAACAACGCCGCGGTCGGGGGCAGCGTTTCGACTACGCGGGTGAGCAGCGCGTCGACGTGGGCTGCCGCCGTGTGCCACGCGGGCGACCCGATACCGAACAGATGGGCCGCGGTGTCCAGATCGGCCGAATAGCCGTAGACCAGGCCCGGCCCCGCGTGCAGCTCGTCGGCCAGTTCCCAGGCGTAGTCGTCGGTCGGATGGGTGGGTCGAAAGCGGGCGCCGCGATACGCGGCGTCGGTCAGCCCACTGCCGATGAAGGACGCGGGCAGCACGGCGCGTGCATCGATGCCGGCTTGCTGCAGCCTCCCGAACCAGGTTGGCAGCGGTTGCCATTCGGTTGGCGGCGGGTCGTCGCGCCACCGGACGTGGACGAGCACCCTGTCGGTGCCGGGCACGTTGAGCGTGAAGCCCAGGATGCCGTGCTCGCCGGGCTCGGCTCCGGTACCCAGCGACACCAGGCTGCTCGGGGTGGTGGACGGAAAGGTACAGGTGAGCTCGCCGAGGCGTCCGGTGTCACCGGCCAGTACGGAGGCGAGAAGCGGTGCACTGCTGGCCAATTCGGGCAACAGGTGCCAGCCCATTCCGTCCACCAGCACGACCGCGACGCGATCGACCCGATCACCGCCGATCCAGTCGGCCAACCCCAGCTTGTCGACGGCACCCGGGGCCCCGAGGAGCGCGGCCGCGGCGGGCAGCACGTCGCAGATGGAACCGGGCACCGGACCGGGCATTGGGTCAGTCTGGCACGAAGCAATGTCGGACCGCCGTGGCATACTCGAACGTATGTTCGATCATGGGTCGGGTCGCGGATCGCCGCCGGAGGTGATCGCCCGCTTTGATGAGCTCTTTGAGCGGCACTGTCCCAACATCTGTCGGGAACGTTTCGGACCGGCCCTACCGGATTGGCATGTCTCGTGACCTGCACTGTTCTACACTCACTCAATAAGCTGTTCTACACTCACTCAATAAGCTGGTCGGGGAAGGACTGGGCCGATGACGACGTACGTGTTCACGCAGCCGCAGGCGATGGCGACGGCGGCTACCGATGTGGCGGGAATAGGTTCGACGATCCGGGAAGCCAACGCGGCGGCGGCTGGCCCGACAACCTCGGTGGTGGCTGCCGCTCAGGGCGAGGTGTCGGCGGCGATCTCGGCGCTGTTTGGTGCCCATGGGCAGCTGGGCGCTGGGTGCGCGGGCGGCGGCGTTCCATGAGCAGTTCGTGCAGGCGTTGGCCTCCGGCGGCAGCGCCTACAGCGGCACCGAGGCCGCGTCGGCCGCCGCCGGGGGAGTGATCTTTATCGACGTTGTAGCAGGGACGGTTACAACAGCGGAACAAACGCTTGTCCTCGAAGTGGAGACCCAGGTCGCTACCGATGAGCGGATCTTGCTCGGGTTGAAAAAAGAAGGGGAATAAGGAACCTCGGTAAACGTTGCGGGGTGTGAAGCGTATTTTGCGCTTTTGGTGCCATCATTTGATCAAGACCTTCTCGGGCTGGCAGGAAAAGCAGTTACCCGACGGGACGCTGATTTTGACCTCGCCGGCCGGGCACACCCATGTCACCACGCCGGGCGGCGCGCTGCTGTTTCCCAGTTTGTGTCGACATACCGGCGGGGTGCCCGCCCCCGAGGCCGACCCGCCGCCCGACTACTGCGGTGAGCGCACCGCGATGATGCCCAAACGCGCGCGCACCCGCGCCCAGAACCGCGCCGCACGCGTCGCCACCGAACGCCGGCAGAACCGCGACGCCCGCATGTCCCCGCGGGAGGAGCGGGTCAGTTTCGTCGGGCCGGCCCTACCCGAGACCGACGAGGACCCGCCACCGTTTTAGGCGGGGAGGATATTCACATCAGCTGCGACGGGTGCGGCCTAGACGTGCGCCAGCCGTTGACTGGTCACCCGCAGCTGGCGGTCGGTGCTGTCGGCGAGCGCGCGGATCTGCTCGGATGACAGCCGGCCGCACAGCCGGCCCCAGTGCACCGCGACCTCGTCGCCCACGGCGACATCGGGCACCGCGCTGTACCCGTCGGCCCAGACGTCGAGCGGACGCACCGCGGGTTCGGACAGCGTCAGCGCCTGGCCGTCCCAAACGAGCCGCCGACACATGACCTCGACAGCATCGCCGGCACGGGAAACGACTGTCCCCCAGGTGATCCGGCAATTATCGAGCACGCTCATCGGGTGTTCGTCCATACCGCGGCCCAAAAACCGGGTCCAGGGATACACGCCGAACACGTGGAAGCAGTGATTGCCGGCCGCCTCGCGGGCCAGGTCCGTCGTCAGGTGCGACCAGTACCGGCCCGCCTGCGGGCCGATGATGTCCAGCAACGCGTCGAAGAACTCGTCCGGATCGATGCCGGCGCCGACGCCGCCGCCCAGCCAGTACGACTCGACGAGGCGATAATCCAGCGGGTCGGCGATGCCGGTCAGGCGGGACAGCACTCGCAGGTACGGCCAGGCCCCGGAAAACTTCGTCGCCGCGCTGCGCACCCCGTCGACCGAACCGTCACGCAGGGTAGCTCCCAGCGGGGGACCGCAATAGCCCAGCGCATTGGGGGCATACGCGTACCGGGCGAACATCTCTGCGCCGTTTTGAGCGCCCCCGGCGTCGGACTTGGCCGTATTGGTCAAGTGCGCCCCACGAGTTTGACGGCATCGCGGTGCATGCGGCCGAAGTTATAGTAGGCCGCACACGCCCCCTCGGGGGACACCATGCACGTTCCGATCGGGGTCTCCGGGGTGCACGCGGTGCCGAAAACCTTGCATTCCCAAGGCTTGAGCACCCCCTTGAGCACCTCACCGCACTGGCACGCCTTCGGGTCGGCGACCCGCACGCCGGGCATCGCGAAGCGCAGCTCGGCGTCGAATTCCGCGAAATCGTCGTGCAGCCGCAGCGCGCTTTGCGAGATGAACCCCAGCCCACGCCATTCGAAGTGCGGGCGCAACGCGAACACCTTGCCCATCAGCGCCAGCGCGGCCGGGTTGCCGTGCTCGGGCACCACCCGCTTGTACTGGTTTTCCACCTCGCAGCGGCCCTCACGGATCTGGCGCAGCAGCATCGCGACCGCCGCCAGGATATCCAGCGGCTCGAATCCGGCCACCACCAATGGCTTTCGATACACATCCGTCACGAACCGGTAGGGCCGGTTGCCCACCACCGTCGACACGTGCCCCGGCCCGATGAAGCCCGACAGCCGCAGATCCGGCGATTCGAGGATGGCCTTGATCGGCGGCACGATCGTGACGTGGTTGCAGAACACGCTGAAATTGGGCAGGCCCAAATCGCGTGCCCGAACCAGCGTCACCGCGGTCGACGGCGCGGTTGTCTCGAAACCGATGGCGAAAAACACCACCTGCTTGTCGGGGTTGTCGATCGCGATCTTCAGCGCGTCCAGCGGGGAGTAGACGAACCGCACGTCGGCGCCCCGCGCCTTGGCATCCAGCAAGCTGCCGTTGGAGCCGGGCACCCGCATCATGTCGCCGAAGCAGGTGAAGACGACGTCGGGTTGGCCGGCCAACCACATCGCGTCGTCGATGCGGCCCATCGGGATCACGCAGACCGGGCAGCCCGGGCCGTGCACCAGTTCGACACTGTCGGGCAGCAGGTGTTCGATGCCGTGCCGGTAAATGGTGTGGGTGTGCCCGCCGCACACCTCCATGAACTTGAAGGTCTCGTCGCCGCTCGCGGCCAGGTGCTCGATGGCGCCCAGCAGCTTGCGGGCCGCGGCCGGATCACGGAACTCGTCAACGAATTTCATTTCCTGTTCCTCCCTGGCCGTCAAACTATGGCGGACGAGTCGAAGGCTTCCATCTCGGTCGTGTAGGCGTCGCCGAGTTTCTGGATGGCGGCCAGGGTGAGCAACGCCTCGGTCTCGTCGATCTTGGCCATCGCGAACCCGACATGCACCAGTACCCAGTCGTCGGGCTCGGGCATGTCCTCCTCCAGCAGCCGCACGCTGATCGCGCGCTGCACGCCGCTCACGTCGACTTTCGCCAAATAGTTGGCGGGATCGGTGATTTCGACGATCCGACCCGGAATTCCAAGACACATGTCGCTTGTCTCCCTTCTTCAGCAGATCCGCGGCAGCGGGTCCCCGACGAGCATGTCGACGATCCGTGTTCCGCCGAACCCGGTGCGCAGCACCACGGTTTCCGCCGGTTCGGGGACGATTTCCCCGACCTCGGCCGCCTCGGCACCCAGGGGATGCGATCGCAACGCGGCCAGCCCGGCCTCGGCCTCCTCGGGCGCGACGACGGCGACGAGCTTGCCCTCGTTGGCGACGTAAAGGGGATCGATGCCGAGCAACTCACAGGCACCATTCACCATGGGCCGCACGGGTAGTCGCTCCTCTTCGAGCAGCACTCCGAGACCGCAGGCCTGGGCGAGTTCGTTGCACACGGTGCCGACCCCGCCGCGGGTCGCGTCGCGCAGCCACCGGGTGGCGGGGGCGGCCGCCATCAGCAGTTCCACCAACGGGCTGAGACAGGCGGTGTCGGAGGCAATATCGGCCTCGATGGCCAGATCGCCCCGGGCGAGCATGACGGCCATGCCGTGATCGCCCATCGACCCCGACAACAGCACCTTGTCGCCGGCGCGCACCGACGCGGGCGACAGCGTGCGCCCCGTGGGAATGACACCGGCTCCGGTGGTGGTGACAAACAGGCCGTCGGCCGCACCCTTGGGCACCACCTTGGTGTCGCCGGTGACGATCTGGACACCCGCGTTGGCGGCCGCGGCCGCCATGTCCGCGACGATCTCTTTCAGTTCGGCGATCGGGAAGCCTTCCTCGAGCACGAACGCCGCCGAGATCCAGGACGGCACGGCGCCGGCCATCGCGACGTCGTTGCAGGTGCCGTGGACGGCAAGCTCGCCGATGGAGCCACCGGGAAAACGCCTGGGCTGCACCACAAACGAATCCGTGGACATCGCCAGGCGCTCGCCGCCGGGCAATGTGAGGACCGCACTGTCGCCGAGCGACTCCAGCGCCGGGTTGCGGAACGCCTCCATGAACACCGCGTCCACCAGCGCCGCCGAGGCCTTTCCGCCGGCCCCGTGCGCGAGGGTCACGTGGTCGTCGAGCAGCCGGGGGCGGCGCCGGCGGAACGACTCGATCCGCTCGATGACCTCGCCCTCGCCGTACCGCGGTCCCGACGACAGGTATTCGCCCGCTGACTTGCTCATGCGGCCCCCAGACCTTGATCGTTCAAACGTTCGTGGACGGTCGACCACAACCGATAGCCCAGCAGGGCTTGGGATTCCTGAATCCGGTGCACGCTTTGCGAACGAACGACGAAGCAGGCGTCCACGTTTGGGTTGTCGGCAAACGCACCGCCGTCGTAGCCGGCGAAGCCGACGGTGTACAGGCCGCGCTGGCGCGCCTCGGCCAGGGCGGTGAGCAGGTTGGGCGAATTGCCGGAAGTCGACATGGCGATCGCGATGTCGCCGGCCTTTGCGCGGGCGATCAGCTGGCGGGCGAACACCAGCTCGAACCCGACGTCGTTGCCCAGCGCGGTCAGGATGGCTTGATCGGCGGTCAACGACCACGCGGGTAACGGCCTGCCGATCGGCGGCCGGGCGAACAACCCCGCCAAAGTGGTGGAATCGGTGCAGCTGCCGCCGTTTCCGAAGGTGAACAACCGTCCGCCCGCCGCGAAACGGCGTGCCATCTCGGTGGCGGACGCCTCCAGCAGCTCGGCGCTGGCCTCCAGGGTGGAGCGCCGCAGTGCCAGGCTCTCGGCCGCTTTGGCTTGCGCCGACGCGGCCAGGTCGGCGAGCAGCGACTTGGGGTCGTCTTCTTCGGCGTCGATGAACGGATACAGGAAGTTGGTCGGTTCGTCGCTCATGAAACGCCCTCCTCCTCATCGATTTTGCTGATCGCCGTGCCCGCGTGCACCAGCACCAGCTCGCCGGCGGCGACCGGGTCGACGAGTGTGGTCACCACGTTCTCGACACCGCGCGCGGTGCGCACGGTGGCCATCCCAGGGGCCTGATCGGCGGCCGACGCGCTCACCACCTCGCCCAGGCGACCCTCGTCGCTACAGGTGATGCAGACAGCTCCATCTTCGTCGGAGAGCGACGAGTCGGGTTTGAGCAAGCCGGAGTGCTCGAAACACACGTGGGTCAGCTCCCACAGCAGGTGATAGAACAGCACGAAGCCGCCGGTTGCGGGCACTCGCGGATCGGGGTCGTCGAGCCACAGCACGTGGTCGGCCATTCCCGCCGCGGGGCGTTCACCGCTGCCGATCCAAATCGTGGTGGCGCCCCAGGCCGGGCTGCGACGCATCACCGAGCGCACTTGCGCGTCGTCCGCACCGGAGACCGCGACCACGATGTCGCCGGGCCGCGCCGACACCCGCACCAGCTCCACCAGGTCGGGCCCGGTCAGCGCCACCGCCGGCAGTGCCCGTTTCCCCATGATCACCGGATGCACGAATTCGACCGCGATGTGCAGCGCATGCGGTTCGCACGTCGGCGCGATCGACCACATGGTGGCGCCCGCCGCGAAACGCTTGGCCAGCGTGAAAGCGGTCGCGGCCAAGTCCTCGGCCAGTTCGGCGTCCAGCCCCCGATCGAGAACGGTGTCAGACATCTTCCAACCCCGTCAGCATCGAGATCGCGGCCTGACCCAGTGCCAGCCCCCCATCGTTGGGCGGCACGATGTGGTGGGTCAGCACCTCAAACCCGGCCAGCCGCAACCTGTTACGGCAAGCGCGCAGCAACAGCACGTTCTGGAACACCCCACCGGTGAGCCCCACCAGTCGCACCTCGCCGGCCACCAGGCAGACCACCTCGGCGACGGCGTCGGCCACCGCGTCGTGGAACGCCGCGGCCAGCGGCGCGGGTCGGGTGCCGGCGTACAGGGCGCCCACCATGGTTTGCACCAGGGTCGCGGGATCGATCACCCCGTCGGCCCTCACCGCCAGCGGCAGCGAAGGCCGGGGCGCCGCACCGGCCGACTCCGCGAGCGCCTCGAGCTCGATGGCGGCCTGGCCTTCGTAGTCGATCCGGTGCCGCACCCCGAGCAGGGACGCGACGGCGTCGAACAGCCGGCCCATGCTCGAACACGGCACGCAGCCGGTGCCGGTGTCCAATTGCGAACGGATGAGCCGCAATTCGTCCTCGGTCGCGGCCGCGACCGGCGCCAGGTCCGGGGTCCACTCGATGCCGGCCATCCGCAACTGGGACAGCGCCATCCGCCACGGGTTGCGCACCGCGGCATCACCACCCGGGAGCGGCACCGGCAACAGGTGGCCGACGCGGACGAATCGGTGGCTGTCGGTGCCGAGAGCGAGGATCTCTCCGCCCCAGATGGTTTGGTCGCAGCCGTAACCGGTTCCGTCGAAGGAGACTCCGATGACGGGTTCGCCGATGCGCCCGTGCTCGGCCAGCAGCGAGACGACGTGCGCGTGGTGGTGCTGGACCAGATCCAGCGGTCGATCGCCGACCTTGCGCTCCGCCCAACCGCGGGTGTGGTACCCGGGATGCAGATCGGCGGCCATTCGCGTCGGCTGGCCGCGTATTTCGCTGAGCTGGTCCACCGCGCGCTCGAACGCCCGCAGCGTCTCCCAGGTGGCCATGTCGCCGATGTGACCGGACAGGTAGGCGCGCGAGCCGTCGGTGAGACAGAACGTGTTCTTCAGTTCGCCGCCCACGGCCAGCACGGCCGGGCCGGCCCGCCCGACATCGACCGGCAGCGGCGCGTAACCGCGGGACCGGCGGATGGGCAGTTCGCGGGCCCCTTCCCGGGCCCCTTGCTGGTCTGAGACGACGCGCACCACCGAGTCGTCACACGGGACGTGGATTGGCCGGTTGTGGTCGAGGACCGCATCGCATAGCACCGAAAGCCGCTCGGCGGCATCGTCTTCGGTGAAGCAGATGGGCTCGTCGGAACGGTTCGCGCTGGTCAGCACCAGCGCGTCGGGTACCCGCTCGGCGGCGTCGGGCACCGGCGCCAGCAGCAGGTGATGGACGGGGGAGTAGGGCAGCATCAGCCCCAGCAGCGGGCTGCCGGGCGCGACGGCGTCGGCAACCGGCGCAGTGTTATTTCGGGGGAGCCGCCGCAGCAACACGATCGGGCGGGCGGGACTCGACAGCACCGCGGCCTCGGCGGCGTCGACGTGCGCATAGCGACGCGCGACGTCGAGGTCGCGAACCAGCATGGCGAAAGGCTTGGCGCCCCGCGCCTTTCGTGCGCGCAGGGCGCCGACCGCCGTGTCGTCGTCGACGGCGCAGGCCAGGTGGTAGCCGCCGATGCCCTTGATGGCGACCACCGCACCCGCCGCCAGCGCGCGTTGGGTGGCCGCCAGCGCGGCATCGGAACCGGTTAGCTGTCCGGCCCGCGAACGAAACCACAGCGACGGTCCGCAATCGGGGCAGGCGATCGGCTGCGCGTGGAATCGGCGATTCGCCGGATCGTGGTATTCGGCGGCGCATCGCTCGCACATGGCGAACGCCGACATGGTGGTGGCGGGCCGGTCGTACGGCAACTCGCGGATGATGGTGAACCGTGGCCCGCAATTGGTACAGGTCACGAACGGGTGCCGGTAACGCCGGTCGTGCGGGTCGAACAGCTCGGCGACACATTCGTCGCACACCGCGATGTCGGGCGGGATGGGCGTCTTAGGTACATGGGCACCGGAGACCGTCTGGCTGGCCACGATCCGGAATTCGCGCCCGCAGGTGGTGTCGGCCGCGAGATCGGTAACCGAGACCGCGCTGATCCGCGCCAGCGGCGGCGCCTCGGAACGAAGCCGGCGACCGAATTCGTCCACGCGGGCGCGTTCGCCCTGCGCCTCGACGAAGACCGCGCCCGAATCGTTGCCGACGAATCCCGCCAAACCCAGCTCGCTGGCGATGCGGTGGACGAAGGGACGAAAGCCAACCCCCTGAACAACACCGGTCACGGTGAAGCGCTGCCGGACGTCGTCGGTCCGCAGCATCAGGGGGGACTCGGTCATCTCAACCGCCCCCCGGGCTGTCCGTCGGATCGGTGCGGCCCCTGCCCATCAGCTCGAGGCCGGCCATCGCCTGCTCGGCACCGGCCAGGTCCGTCTTCTCGACCGCGAAGCCCATGTGGATGATGATCCAGTCACCGGGCGCGAACGTCTCTTCCGGCAGCATGCCGACGTTGACCTTGCGCGGCTCGCCGGTGACGTCGACCAGTGCGAGCTGGCCTTCGTAACCGTCCAGCATCCGGATCACTTGACCGGGTATCCCCAGACACATGGCTCAGTGGTCCTCTCCCAGGAGTGGTTGCGCGGTTGCGGCCGTTGCGGTTTGCAACGCCGCGACGATCTCCTCGACGGCCCGCACGGCCCGGGGGACCGCGTTGGCCACGGGCTCGGTCAGGCCGATGCCTTCCTCGACGCTGCCCGCCTCGCAACCGACGACGACCGTATAGGGCAGACTGCCGCCCAGCGCCCGCAGGCTGGCGAACACCGCGGCCGGATCCATGCCGTGAGCATCGAGACCGGGTGTCCCGAAACCGGGTTCGTGGTCGACCGCAGGTTCGTCTTCGTCGCCGGCCTGGAAGACGTGCAACGTGCCGGGGCTGCCGCGGCTGGGTACCGCGTCGACGAGGACCAGCGAGTCCCATTCCTCGAGCAGGTCGTAGGCCAGGTGCATGCCCCGGATGCCGTAGTCGGTGACACGGACACGCGAATCGTCCGGCGGGATCTCGGCGTTGCGGACCACCTCCGAGCCGAATCCGTCGTCGCCCAAGAAGATGTTGCCGATCCCGGCCACCAGGATGCGCGCTGTCATTGCGCTATCCGGTTGGCTACATCCGCCTCAGTTTCAGGTAGCGGCGGGCATCGGGCAGCGATACCAGTCCGAGCCCAACCCCGACCAGCACCACCAACGCGATGATGGCAATGAATACCCAACCCACGATTTCCATTCGAACTCCTTTCAGGGGTTTACCGTTTGCTCAGCTTCGAGCGGCTCTATTTCGTCGGGCGAGAAGTACAGATAGCGCCCGTACCAGTCGTGCAGCTCGGCGGCGGGGTCGTCGTCGACGACCACCGCGACATGCTTGTTGCCCTCCACGTCCTCGTGCACCGACGTGACGCGGGCGGCCTTGCCGGCGACGAAGATATCCTGCGCGTCGGCGTTGCGCCTCGGCCGCAAGCGGACCCGGCTGCCGCGGGCGACCCGGATCCCGTTCACCAGTACCGCATCGAGTTCCGGACGAACGGCGTTGTCGGCCAGCGGATCCCACCAGTCGACTCCCTCGGGAATCTCCGGGACCAGCCCCGCCTGGGCATTCAGCGCGTGGGGATCACGCAGCACGCCGTGCAGGCGTGCCATCGCCTCGGGCGACATGGTGTCACACTCGTCGATGATCCGCGCGGCACGCGGATCGGTCGCCCGCGCCTGCGCCTTCTCCTCGTCGGTCATGGTCATCACCCGCAGGGTGAGGATCTCGTCTATCTCCGTGCAGTCGTACAGGGCAGCGCTGCTCTGTTCGGCGACCTCGGGGTGGTCGTAGAGGATGATCGGCGATATCAACAGGATGTCTTGGGTCCCGGCCGGACCGGCCAGCACGGGGAAGCAGCGGTGCCGGCTACACCGGGATGCCGCATCGGTGGCATGCGGCGGCGGCTCGAGCAACGAGACGAACTGACCGCCGATGACTTCGGCGATGAGGTGGGTTCCGATCATGGACCGCGCGATCGCATCGCTTTTGTCGCTCGCCTCGTCGCCCACATTGCCGACCCGTATCGACACCCGGCACAGGTCGCCGTCCTGCTCGCTGGTGACCGCGAGCACGCCGCGCACCTGCTGCCGTTGGCGCACCAGGCGTCCGCCGTCGAGGAATTCGATGTCGGTCGCCGCGTCCGCCAACACCGGCGCCGTCCACGGCCGGCCGTCCAATGCGATGGGGCCGAAGGACCGTTCACATTCGACCGCCTCGTCCCACGTCAGCCAAGACCCCGCCGGGGTGATCAGCTCGTCGACGGACTCGAACTCGCCATGGGCGAACTCGCGCTCGGCCCGGCGGCGCTGCAACTGCAGGAACCGCACCACCACGGTTATCGCCGGGGTCCCCTCGACCAGAAACTCCGCCGCGAGGGTGTCGTCTTCACCCAGGCCCGCGTCCGCGGCACCGGGTGGGCCCAAAACGCCGAACTGCCAACGTGATTGATTCTTGCTCGACGTCCCCCGGTACGGGTAGAGGAGATAGCCCTCGTACAGCACCGCGTCGGCGACGGCACGGGCCCGGTCCCAGCTCGAGGTCATTGGGCCGTCTCCCGGTCGGTGTCCAGCAGCGAGGTGACCGCGTGGTCGAGATCGAGCATCCCCTGCGCCGACTTGTAGGCGGCCAGCGCGGTAATGGTTTCGTGGCTCAGCCGCACCCATCCGGTGTTCGGATAGTGCTGCGCGATGAGCTCCCGCCAGACCGTGACCGGCATGTCGTAGCGGTACTCGCAGTCCCAGGGCACCTGCTGAACCGAGAAACCGCGTTCGGACTTGACGAAAATCGTTCCGCTGAAAAGGAACTGGAGCGGCAGCGCGCCGTCGCGCAGCGCGTGCAGGTACTTGGCGGCGGCGACCTCGAAGTCGTAGGTGCAGTCCAGCGGAAGGGCCACCGTCGTGTTAGCGGCGAAGCCCGGCACCATCGCGGCGCAATGCTGCCAGAGGAAGGTGCGTTGGGTGGTTGCCCAGCGTTCGCGGGGCCCGAACAGATCGATCAGCCCGGGAGCTTCGGCATCGGAGTACGAGCGTCGCAGCGGCTCGATCCGGACCTGGCAGCGCAGCGAGATCGCGTGCACCGGGTCGTCTCCGCCGACGGCGACGGCGACGCGGGCGGTGAGCACCGGGCTGACGGCATACGGTTCCGGAGCCACGTCCAGAACGGCGAATTCCACGTCCATTGGCTGGTCGGTCATGGTGGCGTCTCCCGCGCGCGCGCGGCGATCTGCGCGAAGAAGTCGTCGATGAACTGCCGGGCCTCCTGGCCGCCGTCGAAACCCCGCCACAGCATGCGCAAGCGCCCCACGAATTCGTAGCAAGCGTCGATCGGAACCAGATAGCTTTGCGGCTGGGCGAATTCGCCATCGTCCGCGCCGTCGGTGTCGGGCACCCGGACCAGCAGTGCCTCGACGTCCTCGGACAGCAGGCCGACCCTCGGGTCGGCGCCGCGGATCGCGTTCCACGCATCCAGATCCAGTTGGGACTCGCAGGCCCCGGCCGGGCCGGGATAGAACGCGACGGTGCGTTCGAGCGCGGAGTTGGTGAAGAAGAAGGCGACGCCGACCGGGATCTGCAGTGCCTCCCACGCGCGGCGGTCGAGGGCGAAACCCGGAAACGCCAGATACCGATCGGGCACCGCCCGATAGCGCAGCTCGGCGTTGTTATCGGTGAACAGCAGATAGCAGGCCCGGCAGACGCACATCAACTGCCGGCCGGCCACATTCACCACGTGCTGGTGCTCGTCGGAAATTATCTCCGAGCACATCTCGCACCGCTCTTCGGCCGCCTCGGGGGCTGGCCGATTGCTTCTGATGCGCGCCAGCACGTCATACGGGCTGCTCATGCCGAAGCTCCTATAGCCTCGTCGCCCAGTGCCACCGACAACAGACCGTCGCGGGTCAAAAGCGGAATCGGGTCCAGGTGGCCTTGCGATCGATCGGCCGCGCCGGCTCCCGCGTGCACGACGTCGAACTCCGACCGACAGCGCGGGCAGCGCAGCAGCGCACCATCCAGTTCGGCACCAGCCAGCGAGTCGTCACAAACCGGGCAATGGTCGCGATAGGCGAACAACTGGTCGCCCACCCGGCACGCCACGACGATGGTTTCGGCGGCACCCTCGATCCTGAAACCCGCAACCTCGCCGGGTGCGAGCTCGGCCAGCTCGGGCACCGGATGCCAGGTGGTCGCGCTGTGCCCGTTCGAAGTCCCATTCGAATGGACGTGTGCCAGTAGCGATTCGGCGGGAATCACGCTAGCGGACTTGGCTGCGGGCTCGGCGGCCACCACCTCGATCGAGGAGATCTCCGGGGCGGCCGCGCGGACCGCGTCCTCGACGGCCAGCTCCAGCGTCACCGCCGACGATGGGCAACTCTTACAGCTGCCCTTGAACGCCAGCCGTACGACATCGTCGTCGGTGACCTCGAGCAAATCCACGTCGCCACCGTGGGAGCCAAGGTACGGCCGCACCCGGTCCAGCGCGTCGGACACCCGCCGGTGCACGTCGTGCGGGTGCAGGCCGTGAACCAGGAGCAGACTGGCCACCAGGTCGTCGGTGGCCAGCCGCTCGGCGAGATCAGGGGCCTGGGTCGAATCCGAGCCCGAAGCCCGAGCCAACTCCATGATCCGTTCCAGCCCGGCCCCGTAGAGGCCGACGACCTCGCGGACCAACTGCTGGGCGCGTTCGTACGCGGTCGCCCCACTCGCCGCGCAGGAATCCAGAAGTGTCTGGATCCGATCGCCCGCTGTACGCCACTGCGCTTCGTTCTCGGGGGTGTCCGGGCGATCCGCCATGCGTCACTCCCCGACGGGCGACTGCGTGGGTGAATGCAGTCTTTCCAGGGTTTTGCCCTTCCCGAGGTACATGTGCACACCGCAGGGCAGGCACGGGTCGAAGCTGCGCACCGTGCGCATGATATCGATGCCCTTGAAGTTGTCCCTGCTGTTCTCCTCGAAGATCGGTTGGCCCATCACCGCATCCTCGTAGGGGCCCGGCGTGCCGAAGCTGTCGCGCGGGTTGGCGTTCCACGGGGTGGGCGGGTAGGGGTGGTAATTGGCGATCTTGCCGTCCCGGATCACCATGTGGTGGCTGAGCACGCCACGGACCGCCTCGGTGAAGCCGCAACCGATGGCCTCGTCAGGCACCCGGAACTTTTCCCAGGTCTTGGTGCGTCCGGCGCGGATCTCCTCGAGCGCCTTCTCGGCGAAGTGCAGCGCGCATGCCGCCGCGTAGGCCTGGAAGTAGGTGCGCGCCCGGTCGCGTTCGATCGTGTTGCTGCCGTGCCTGGGGATCTTCCACTCGAACTCCACCGGACCCTTCAGGGCGGTCTTGGGGAGGTTGATCTGCACGCTGTTCCCCGTCGCCTTGACGTAGCCGATGTCGACCAGGCCGGCCAGGGCGGTCGCCCACAGCCGCGCCAGCGGTCCGCCGCCGGTGTCCAGCGCCAAGTGATCCTTGCCGTCGTACCAGCGTGGCGACATCACCCAGCTGTACTTGCCGCCGTCCATGTCCCGCTTCTGCGGGTGCGGGTTGGTGTGCTGGTTCCACGGGTGGCGCCGGTCCACGGCGTTGCCCAGCGGATCGGTCTTGACGAACATCTCCTGGTCGGTCCAGTCGTCGTAGTACGAACTGCCCAACAGGATCCGGATGCCGAGGTTGATGTCCACCAGCGAGTGGGTCACCAGCTTGCCGTCGACCACGACGCCCGGGGTGACGAACATCGCGTTACCCCAACGCTCCATGTCCTTGTACTCGAAGTTGCACACGTCGGGGTCCTGGAAGGAGCCCCAGCAGCCGAGCAGGGTTCGGCGCAGGCCGACCTTCTCGTAACCGGGCAGCGCGTCGTAGAAGAAGTCGAACAGGTCGTCGTGCATGGGCACGACCTTCTTCATGAACTCGACATAGCGCATCAGCCGCGTCATGTAGTCGGTCATCAGCTGAATGGTCGCGACGGTGCCAACCCCGCCGGGGTACAACGTGGACGGGTGCACGTGGCGACCCTCCATGAGGCAGAACATTTCTCGCGTCCAGCGGCTGACCTGTAGTGCCTCGCGGTAGAACTCACCGCTGAACGGGTTGAGCGACCGCATGATGTCGGCGATCGTCCGGTACCCGTGCGCGTCGGCGTGCGGTGCCGGGGTTTTCTCCGCCAGTGAAAGCACGCTCGGGTTGGTCTCGGAGACCATCTTCTCGCAGAAGTCCACCCCGACCAGGTTCTCCTGGAAGATGTTGTGGTCGAACATGTATTCCGCGGCCTCGCCGAGGTTGACGATCCACTCGCCCAGGTTCGGCGGCTTGACCCCGTAGGCCATGTTCTGCGTGTAGCAGGAACAGGTGGCGTGGTTGTCGCCGCAGATTCCGCAGATGCGGCTGGTGATGAAGTGCGCGTCGCGAGGATCCTTGCCCTTCATGAAGATCGAGTAGCCGCGGAAGATCGACGAGGTGCTGTGGCACTCGACGACCTCTTTGTTCTCGAAATCGATCTTGGTGTAGATGCCGAGGCTGCCGACGATCCTGGTAATCGGATCCCACGCCATCTCGACCAGCTGGCCGGGTTGGCGGGAGGCATGTGACGGCTCAGGGATGATCGTTGTCATCGGCCTTCGCTCTCTTTTGAGACGAACAAGATTTAGTTGACGTCACCCGGATGGCGCTGGTTGCTCAACGCCGGTTTGCACCTACCAGGTGCGGCGGGCTCCGGTGGTGAGTTTGTCGCCGCTGTGGCGCCATTTCGGCTCTTTGTCGAGGGTGCGGTTGGTGATGCCGCGCAAACTGCGGATCATGCTCCCGTACAGACCCGACGCGGTGCTCGACAGCTTGCCGCCCGGCGGCTCGTCCATGAACGGCATGAACTTGTCCGGGAAGCCGGGCATCGTGCACCCGATGCAGATGCCGCCGACGTTCGGGCAACCGCCGATACCGTTGATCCAGCCGCGCTTGGGCACGTTGCACTTCACGACCGGGCCCCAACAGCCAAGTTTGACAATGCATTTCGGCGACCCGTACTCGGTGGCGAAATCGCCCTGCTCGTAGTAGCCGGCCCGGTCACAACCCTCGTGCACCGTAGCCCCGAACAACCACTTGGGGCGCAGCGCTTCGTCGAGCGGGATCATCGGCGCCTGACCGGTCGCCATGTAGAGCAGGTAGGTCAGCGTCTCCGACAGGTTGTCCGGCTGGATCGGGCAGCCGGGAACGCAGACGATCGGGATGCCGGCCTTGCTCTTCCAGTCCCAGCCGAGGTAGTCGGGCACACCCATCGCTCCGGTCGGATTGCCGGCCATCGCGTGGATGCCGCCGTAGGTCGCGCAGGTGCCCACCGCGACGACCGCGGTGGCCTTGGGCGTCAGCCGGTCGAGCCACTCACTGGTGGTCATCGGCTGTCCGGTGGCCGGGTTGTTGCCGAACCCGCACCAGTAACCCTCGTCCTTGAGCTTCTCGTTGGGAATGGACCCTTCGACGACGAGCACGAAGGGCTCAAGCTCGCCGCGATCGGCTTTGAAGAACCACTCGAGGAAGTCGTCCGCCCCTCCCGTGGGTCCGCATTCGAAGTCGATCAAGGGCCAGTGCACGGCGACCTTCGGAAGGCCGGGCAGCGCGCCGAGTGCGATTTCCTCGACGCTGGGCTGGGTGGCGGCAGTCAACGCCACCGAGTCGCCGTCACAACTTAGACCCGCATTGATCCATAGAACATGGATCAAGGTTTCTTCCGCTTTCACTGCTGCTTCTGTTAGCATTTCGCAGCTTTCTGGGGCCGGGCTGGGACCCGCTGAAACCCCTACGTCGCCAGGAGCCGTTGCTTGACTCCGCCGTCGCGGCGCTATTTGTGGGTTTACTCCCGTCGAACTGCCTTGTCAACGTTTAGTTGGCGAATCCGCGGGCGCGCGCCCGGCCCTCCGTATTACAGCCAGTGACGTTGTCCAGCAAGGTATTTCGAACGGTCGCCGGCTGCAACCCGGCACGGTTAGCTTAGCCTAAACTTATTTGGAGGCCCTTTCCTAGCGTCATGCAAATTAGTTGCAGGAACTTCTACATACAAATTATTCGGAGCCGGCTGTGCCGGGAATTCAGATCAGAACGTGATGCGTATTTAGGCCGCGACGCCTTCCGCGAACCGTCGTAGCCAGCCGAACCAGGCACCCATCCCGGCTCCGGTGCGCGCACTGACCGGCAGGATCGTCGCCGCCGCATTGACTTCGCGAACGTGCGCGATGTACGTGTCCACGTCGACGTCCAGGTGGGGTACCAGGTCAATCTTGTTCAGCAAGACCACGTCCACCGATCGGAACATCACCGGGTACTTGAACGGCTTGTCCTCGCCCTCGGTAACGGAGTAGACCATGGCCTTGGCGTGCTCACCGACGTTGAACTCCGCCGGGCAGACCAGGTTGCCGACGTTTTCGATGATCACCACGTCCAGCCGGGGAAGGTCGAGGCCCGGCAGCGCGCGGTTGACCATGGGCGCGTCCAGATGGCATTCTCCGCCAAACCCATTGCTGGTGTTAAGCAATGACACCTGGGCGCCGCGCCCGCTGAGCTTGGCCGCATCCAGATCGGTGGCGATGTCGCCTTCGATCACACCGATCGCGAACTCACCGGCGAGCTCGTCGAGCGTTGCCTGCAGGATGGTCGTCTTCCCCGAGCCCGGTGAGCTCATCAGGTTGAGGGTGCGGATCCCGTTGCTCTCGAACGCCGCCCGGTTGGCGTCGGCGAGAACGTCGTTCTCCGCAAAGATCGCCTCCAGAACGTCGATGCGCTGTTTGCCCGTTTGGTAGCGACTGTGATCCCCATGGTCGTGCTGATGGTCATGGTCGGGGTGATCGTGCTCGTGGGTATGCACGGTTCCGTCGTCGTGGCGATGAAATCTACCCATGGTCAAATCCGTTCACACAGAGGGTTTTTCACGAGACGTCCAACGACGTCACCAGGAATTCGTTGCCGCGTAGCACCTCGACGTCGGGACTGTCGCACTGCGGGCACCAGATCGACCAGGTCGACGTGATCTCCGACTGGCCGCCGCACGAACGGCACTTCACTTCGGCGCTGACACACTCGAGTTCGAGCTCGGCGTCCGGCATGTCCTCGGAGTCCCGGACGAGGGTCCAGCAGAACGACAGCGACTCCGGTACCACCTGGCGAAGGGCGCCGATCCGAACGCGCACCACGTCGACGTGCCGTCCGTCGGCATGCGTCTTGACCACGTCGGCGATCGCCTCGCACAGCGAGAGCTCATGCATGGCCCTTTTCTACACCCGAATCGTGGTTATCCTGAACCTCACGAGGCGCACTGTGAAGGTTGACGAGTTATTCGCCTCGATCGAGGCGAACCGCCCCGGTCGCGATGACGTCGTGTATCTCGAGCGCCGCGGGGATGAGTACGACTGGCGGATCGTGCCCCCGGACGGCGCGATTACGCCGATCACCGAAGCCGGGCCCGAGCCCGACGCGTGGATGTCGTTCTCGGTGTCCTGGCCGTCCGACCCGCACCGGCTGCGGGTGTTGTTCGATGACCTGCTCGCCGAGCTGGAGTCGATGGTCGCTCGCACGGATCGCTGCCGCTGGCCGGTGGACGAGCCCTGGCCACACTCGCATTGAGCGGCGGCCGGCACCGTGAACTATCGGATTACCGAAGACGACCGCGTCCGGTTCAAGCGCTGCCGGCGGCAGTGGGACTTCGCCTCTTTGCACCGCCGAGGGCTGGAGCCCATCGCCGCTGCGGGTCCGGTGTTGCCCGCCGTGCTCAAGGACGCGCTCGCCGTCTACTACTACCCGGGCACGTGGGACTGGCAACCCGAGATGAGGCAATCGCTGGTGCGCAAGGCGGTTGTCCGCGCGCTCGACGAGGCCGACGCACCCGGGGCGCTACCCACGGCAACGGCGCTGGTCGACGCCTACGACGCCTGGGCGAGCACGGTCGACGACTTCGCTCCCGTGCGGATCGGCCACGACGTTCAGGGCCTGGTGCCCGATCCGCGCGACCCGGAGCGCGGCTTGACGGCCCCGGACGGATCCGCGGTCATCTACGCCTGCCGGATCGACCTGCTGGCCGTCGACGCCCGCGACGAGTATTGGGTGGTGCGACACCAAATCCTTGACGAGTGGCAGGACTTGGAAGCGCTGATCGGCGACGAGGCGGCGATGGCGGCCTGCTGGGCCTGGGAGCAGGAGTACCTGGGCATGGAGATCTCGGGCACCATTCACAACCAGGTGCGCGTCACCGGCCCGCTCGATGGGCCCGCCGCCGGGACGCCCGTGCCCGATCGGGTGCAGCAAAGCGAGCCCAGCGGTGGTGGCCGTTCGATCCCGCAACACCGCCGGTTGCTGGCGCGCACCTCGCGAGCTGACCAGTCGGGTTCCGCGGATCCCGTCGAGCAGTTCAGCGGCGGTCCGCTGCGGCGAACCCGTATCCGGCGAAGTCGCGCCGAGATCGCGGGTGTCGGCGCGCTGATCGCTGACGACGCAATCGAAATGAGCCGTGAGCCGGCGATCTATCCGACCTTCGCCGCCGACTGCGGGGCGTGTGAATTCTGCGGTCCATGTCTGGCGCTCGTCGAGGGGACGGACCCCGAACCGATGCTGGCGGCGGACTATCGCCGGCATCCCCCCGAGGATCACAGCAAGCCGCGACTGGGTCAGTCGACGTGGGGCTTCGGCCGGGGCGCCGCACCACCGCAATTTTAGGTTGGAGCGGCTGAGTCTCGAAGGGCGGCGGCGATTGCCGGTATTGCGTGGGACAAGGGAAATCACCAGCGGTTTTTGCGACCTACTGGCCGCCGTGTAATTCAACCTCACTCGATGCAGTGGCTATCGCGCGAGCGCCATCGAATGCGCAAAGAACACGTCAGCGGGACGGGCGTGGACCCCTTCACTCAGGATTCCCGGCTCAGTTGTCGATGTGCGTCGGTGGGTTGGCGAACGTTACATCCGCAGGGTGCTGGTCGGGGCCCATCAATTCGCAGTGCCCGTCGGGCACTAGATAGGAACTGGCGCCGTTGGGAATCAAGCGGGGAACTGCCACACAACGTTGCCAGGTGCCGTCAGGCTGGAGGGGTCCATCGCACTTGCTGAGAACGGGTCCACCGTACTGGCAGCCGGCGCTGGCCCGCGGCGCTGAGGCGATCAGCTCCGCGGCCATCAGCAGGGCAGCCAATCCTCCGACGATGCCGCGCTTCATGGTTGTCTCCCGTCACATCGCCGCTGGGGCGTTTGACGAATGCCTGGGGTGGCAAATACCGTCGACAGCCCAGCCAGCAACCCATGACCCTACCGCGTATGTAGCTGGTTTTTGCGGCCTTTGAGGTTGGTCGGAAAACGCTTTAGTCAGCTGCGCGATGGCGATCCGCAGCGTGGTGCAGGCGCTCGGGATAGAGGTGCGCGCCGGGTTGCACACCGGCGAGTGCGAGGTGCGTGGCGAGGATATCGGTGGGATCGGCGTGCACATCGGGGCGCGTGTGAGTGCCCTGGCGGGGCCGGACGAGGTGCTGGTGTCCAGCACGCTGCGCGACCTGGTGATCGGGTCGGGGCTCGAGTTCGGGGATCGCGGAACTCATCAGCTCAAGGGTGTGCCCGGCGAGTGGCGGGTCTTCGCTGTCGCCTCGTAACCGTTTGCGGCACAACTAGAAGGGCGGTGGTTGGCTGCGTTCGGTGACGTGGGCGGCGTTGAGGGCGCGTTCGGCGTCGATGCGGCGGGCGCGGTCTTGTTCTCGGGTACGGCGGCGTCTGGGCATCATCACCCCCCGATCCCCGGGGGGCCGGTATGTGTTTGGGGCAGTGGCTAATTCGCCGGTGGGCAGGCACAGGGCCGGAAACAACAGCCGACTGCCCGGACGGGTGACGTACTTGTGCCCGCTCGGTGAGGTCCACACGATGGTGCCATCGGATGATTGTTCGTCGCGCCATTCGGGCCAGAAAGTCTTGAGCAGGTGGTGTTTTCGGCATAAGCACTTGAGGTTGGAGGCATGCGTGAGGCCGAGCGGGTAGGGGATGGTGTGGTCGATGTCGGCGAACTCGGCGGGATGATCGCAGCCGGGAAACCGGCAGGTCATATCCCGGCAACGGATGAAGCGCTCCAGCGCAGCCGAGGGACGATACCCGGGCTCAGGTGGCGCATCGCCGGGGTGACGCACCGGCTGGATTTTGGCGCCGTTGCGGATGAGCTCGGCGATCATGGGGGCCGGTAGCGTGCCGCCGCCGATCAGGTGGGCGGCGGGCGGCGTGGGGAAGGCCGGCATGTCGGGTTCGGGGTCGGGGGCCAGCGCCTCGGCCAGCGTCATCTCGGGGGTGATGGGGCGCGAGGGGCGCTCACCGGAGGTGTGCGGGTCGGGCTGGGCATCGAGGGCGGCCTCCTCGGCCAGCACATGGATGACGACGGCGCTGGCGCGCGGGTCGGGGTCGGCAGCGGCGGGGCAGTCAGGCTTGCCGCAGCCACACGCGAGGTGTTCGGCGCCGGCGGCCAGCGCCCCGAGCGCGTCGGCGCGCCGCTGGGCGATGGTGCGCGGGTCGTCGTCGCACACCTGGTGGGCCATCTGGGTGAGCCGCCGCTCCAGGACAGCCGCGTCGGTGGCAAACAACGAGCCCCACAGGGACGCGGTGCCCGATTCCCGGTCGGCGGGGTTGATCACCACGTCGCGCCCGCGGGCGCCGGCGCGGCTGCGGCGCAGTGCCGCGGGGTCGTGGCGGTCGACCACCGCGTCGATGGCCTGCGCGGTCTTGGTCACCGACAGCGGACCGAAACTTGCGGCGTCCTCGGCCAGCCTGGCGTCGACCAGCCGCATGACCTCGGGGTCTTTGATCAGGTCGGTGTGCCACACGATCGCGCTGGCCAGTCGGGCGCTGATGGTGCCCTCGGCGAACAGGGCCGCCACCCGCGGTAGCCGGTCGCGCAGGGCGCAGGCCAGATACATCTGGCCCGAGGCCATCGAGTGGCTGATGCCTTGGGCGGCAGCGACTTCGGCGGCCATCGCATCCCAGTTGTCACACGACCAGTGGGCGCAGTCGGTGGGACCGTCGGCGCGGCGGGCCACCAGCTCGGCGATCGCGGCCAGTCGGCGCGCCGCCGCGGCCGCCTCCGCGCGGGCGCCCTCGGCGATCGCGGCCACTACCGCGGCGTCGGGCAATTGGGGATCGAACATACTTTCGAATGGTAATGAAAGTCGTCGTCTCCGGCGCCAGCCGAACCCCCACGCTGTGGATGAACCGCCAGCTGTGAATAACTGAGGCTAAGTCGCGCTTTCGGCGCCGAGGTCCGACGAGGTCCACTTTTCTTCGATCCGGCCGTAGCGCCAGACGAGGAGTGCGACCGCCCAGGTGATAACGAACATCCCGACGACGACGAATCCGACGGTGTTGAGGTCGAGGCCGCCCAGCCAGTTCCAGAAGCTGCCCCGCCAGCCGAGCTGGCCGGCGAACAGGCCGAGCAGTTCGATGCTGCCGATCAGCAGGGCAACGGCCACCGACAGCCCGGTGATGGTGATGTTGTAGTAGATCTTGCGCACCGGGCTGGAGAACGCCCAACCGTAGGCGAAGTTCATGAACGAGCCGTCGATGGTGTCCAGCAGGCACATGCCGGCGGTGAACAGCACAGGCAGACACAGGATGGCGTACCACGGCAACCCGGCCGCCGCGCTGGTGCCGGCCAGCACCAGCAGCGCGATTTCGGTGGCGGTGTCGAACCCCAGTCCGAACAACAACCCGACCGGATACATGTGCCAGGACTTGGTGATCGATTTGGTGAAGCGGCCGAGAAACCGGTTGAGCAACCCGCGATTTTCCAATTGCTGTTCGAGTTCCGCTTCGTCGTACTCACCGCGGCGCAATCGCGCGAACACGCGCAGGATGCCGACCAGGACGACGACGTTGAGGAAGGCGATCAAATAAAGGAACACGCCCGAGACGCTGGTCCCGATCAGGCCGGTGTAGTGATGCAGCGTCGAGGAATCGTCCTCGACGGGTCCAATGATGGCCTTGACCCCGGTCGCCAGTAGCAACGCCAGCGCGAAGACCACCGTGGAGTGGCCCAGCGAGAAGAAGAAGCCGACGGCCAGGGGACGCTGACCGTCGCTCATCAGCTTGCGGGTGGTGTTGTCGATGGCGGCGATGTGGTCCGCGTCGAACGCGTGACGCAGGCCCAGGGTGTAGGCGGTAAGCCCGACACCGATACCAAATGCCTTGCCGCCCAAGCTGAATCGCGCCGGATCCACGATCAACACCAGGGTCATCCAGCCGACCAGATGCAGCGCGACGATCACCATAAGCATCGATGAGATTCGCCACCACTCCGCCGGCGAGAGGGCGCCACGCACCCGAGACCACCGGGACGACTGCGGGTCGAGCTCACCGATGTTCATGTCGGTCCTTCCCCAAGGCAGAACCCAACAGGCCGACTGTAGGTCGCGTCGCGAGCTGAATGCAAGTCAATTGCAGGATCGCCAGGGGCCCGGTTGCCCGGTGAGCACTGGCAATCCCGGTTGTCGGGCGGGACACTGAACGGGTGACGCCCAAGCCGCCGGCCCTCGACCCCGCCGTCACCGAGCGCATCGGGGACTTCCTCCGCGCCCGCGGGCTGCGGCGGATGGCGTCGCGGATCCAGGTGCTGGCGGTGCTCGAGCCGGTCAGCGGGCATCTGCCGGTGGCGGAGATCCACGAGCGGGTGCGTGCGTGTCTGCCGCCCGGCGCCCAGCCGCCCGACGTGGTGACCATCTATCGCACGGTGACCACGCTGGTGGCCCAGGGCTTGTTGCACGCGTTGACGATCGACGGCGGTGTCACCACCTACGGGCTGGCCACGGCCCCGCACCATCACGCGGTGTGCACGCAGTGCGGCTCGATCATCGAGGTGCCCGCCCGGCAGCTGAGCTCGGCGCTCGAGCATGCGATGGCGGGCAGTTCGTTCGCGTTGTCGGAGGCGGCCGGCCTGACGCTGCACGGCCTGTGCCCGCAGTGCCAGCTCAGTCCAGATCCAGCAGCGCGTTTTCGACCACCTCGGGCAGCGCCGGATGAATCCAGTACTGCCCGCGGGCCATCTCGGCGGCGGTCAGTCCGAAGCTCATCGCCTGGGTCAGCGGCTGGATGATCGACGATGCCTGGTGGCCCATGATGTGGGCGCCAAGCAGGCATCCGCTGTTGCGCTCGGCGATGAGCTTGACGATCCCGGTGGTGTCTTCCATCGCCCAGCCGAAGGCGACGCCGCTGTAGTTCTGTACCGCCACTGAGATGTCGAATCCCTGTGCGATGGCTTGGTTTTCGGTCAACCCGACCTGCGCCAGCTGGGGGTCGGTGAACACCGCCGCGGGGACGAATCGGTGGTCGGTCTTGGTCATCGACGCGGTGTCGTCCCAGTCGCACAACAGGTTGCGTTGCACCACGCGGGCCTCGTGGTTGGCGACGTGCTTGAGTTGATACGGCGACGAGACATCGCCGAGCGCGAAAACGTCGCGCGCCGAGGTCCGTTGGTATTCGTCGACCATCACCCGGCCGTCCTCGACGTCGATACCGGCCTGTTCCGCGTCCAATAGGTCGGCGTTGGACAATCGGCCGGTCGCCACCAGCAGCAGATCGGCGTTCACGGTGTAACCATCGTCGAGCTCCAGCGCGACGCCGTGGCCGCGGTTTGCGGCGTGCGTGACGTTGCGGTGGGTGCGCAGTTCCCATTTGGTCGAGGCGATGCGGGTGAACCGTTCGCAGATGGTGTCGTCGCAATGCCGCAGCATGCGGCCGCCCCGGATCACAATCGTGACCCGCACCCCGAGCGCGGAAAAGATGTGCGCGAATTCCGCTGCCACAAAGCCACTTCCAACGATCGCGATGTGCTCGGGCAACTCGGCGATCCGCATGATGGTGTCGCTGGTGTGATATACGGCGTCGGAGGCCAGGATCGCCGGCGGAACCATCGGGCGGGAGCCGGCGGCGATCACCACCTGATCGGCGGCGAATTCTTCGCCGGCGTCGGTGCGCAGCAGGTAGCGCCCATCGGGTTGAACCGGCCCGAACCTGGTGTGTTGGCCGTACACATCGATATTGGGTGCCGAGCGCCGGTGGTCTTCGCCGCTGAGCGCGATTGGGTCGATCCGCCCGAAGATGCGTGAGACGATGTCGTCCCAGCGCACCCGGTCGATGTGTGCGTCGACGCCGTACCGCGCCGCATCCCGGACCGTGTTGGCGACCTCGGCGGCGTAGACGAACATCTTGGTCGGGATGCACCCGACGTTCAGGCAGGTACCACCGAAGGTGCCCTGCTCGCAGATCGCCGCCCGCTTGTTGGCGTGCCGATCGTCGAGAATGCTGTTGCCCGAACCGGTTCCGATGATCGCGATGTCGTAGGTTTCCATTTGCTCGGGCCGTCACCCCTTCCCCGAAGAAGCCGAGGCGTCGGTGTTGTCGGCGCTGAGGTAGCCATCCAGCCAGAGGTCCAGTTGGCGATATGCCGTCTGGCGCGGCTGCGCCAGCGACAGGAACACATCGTGTTTGGCGTCGGGCACCGGAACGATGGTGCTGCGATTCCCGATACAGCCTGCCCACCTGGCGATTTGGGTGACGTCGAGAACCGCATCGCCGCGGTGCATGGATTCGGGGTCGTTGCCCTCGGCCACGGTGTGATCGGAACGCAAGATCAAGTTGGGCACGCCGACGTCGAGCCCGCGATGCAGCCGGGCCTGGCCGCGGCGGATGGCGTGCAGCCAGCCGAGGGTGATCGGGAAGCCGCCCACCGGTTTCCACTGCAGGTCGTAGTCGAACTCGCCGTGGTAGTCGCGGTGCAGGGTGGTGCCGTAACCGCCTTCGCTGGGGCCCCGGACCACGCCCTTGGACCGCACCCGAGACAGGCCGGCGATCAGCGCCGAGGTCACGGGAAGGCGCAGGACCACGGGGCCGCGCAGATCCAGGAACGGGCTGTTGAGCACCAGGCCGCCGATGCCGGTGTGCGCCGTCGGATCGCGCCGGCGCAACCGGTCCAGCCATAACGGCGCGATGAGCCCGCCGGAGGAATGGGCGTACACCAGGACGCGGGGGGAATGGCCGGGCCGCCCGCCACCCACCTGCTCGCGGATGGCCGACAGAGCGAGTTCGAGCTCGGTGTCGTAGTGGGCCAGGTCGGTGATGAAGTGGGGAGTTTGGCCGTCGCGCCGCGACCGGCCGCACTTCTGCATGTCCAGCGCGTAGAAGGCAAAGCCGCGATCGGCGAAGTGGTCGGCCAGCGCGGTGTTGAAGAAGTAGTCGGTGTAGCCGTGCACGGCCAGGACCGCGTTCTCGGCGTCGGTGGGTTCGCCGAGCCGGACCAGGGTTGCGGCGATCTCGCCCTCGCCAGCGGGATCGGGCCCGAGCGGGAGCGTGCGCTGCCAGTAGCCGGGCAGCACATCGGGCACCCAGCCGGTCACGAGGCCAGCTTAAAGCCTCGGGATAACCTGGGACCGTGTCAGGGCTAGCCGCAACCGCACGGACCGACGTCGTGCTGGTGGGCGCGGGCATCATGAGCGCCACGCTGGGTGCGTTGCTGCGGCGGCTCGAGCCCGATTGGTCCATCACTCTGATCGAGCGGCTGGACGCCGTCGCCGCCGAAAGCAGCAGTCCATGGAACAACGCCGGCACCGGGCACTCCGCGTTGTGCGAGCTGAACTACACCCCGCAAAACCCCGACGGCTCGATCGACATCAGCAAAGCGGTCCGCATCAACGAGCAGTTCCAGGTGACCCGCCAGTTCTGGGCCTACGCCGTCGAGAACGGCATCCTGACCGATCGCAGCTTCCTCAACCCGGTCCCGCACGTCAGCTTCGTGCACGGGGCGCGGGGCGTCGAGTATCTGCGGCGGCGACAGCGGGCGCTGGCCGCCAATCCCCTGTTCGCGCGCACCGAATTGATCGACGACCCGGTCGAGTTCGCCCGCCGGCTGCCGTTCATGGCCGCCAAGCGTGACTTCTCCGAGCCGATCGCGCTCAACTGGGCCGCCGACGGCACCGATGTCGACTTCGGCTCCCTGTCCCGACAGCTGGTCGGATTTTGCGTGCGCAACGGCACCACCGCGCTGTTCGGTCACGAGGTCCGCAACCTGACCCGCCAATCCGACGGCACCTGGACGCTGCTGATCGGCAACCGCCGCACCGGCGAAAAGCACCGGCTGAAAACCAAATTCGTCTTTGTCGGGGCCGGTGGCGACGCGTTGCCGCTGCTGCAGAAATCCGGCATCAAAGAGGTGAAAGGCTTCGCCGGATTTCCGATCGGCGGTCGGTTCCTGCGCACCGACAACCCGGCGCTCGTCGCCGGCCACCGGGCCAAGGTGTATGGCGTTCCGGCGCCGGGGGCACCGCCGCTCGGCGCGCTGCATCTCGACCTTCGGTTCGTCAACGGCAAGTCCTGGCTGATGTTCGGCCCGTACGCCGGCTGGTCACCGAAGTTCTTGAAACACGGCCACTTCACCGATCTGCCCCGCTCGGTCAAGCCGGACAACCTGCCGTCGATGCTCGGTGTCGGCGTCACCCAGCTCGCGATGGTCAACTATTTGATCGGCCAGCTGCGGCTCTCCCAACCCGAGCGGGTGCGTGCGCTGCGCGAATTCGCCCCCAGCGCGCAGGATTCGGATTGGGAGCTGACGGTCGCCGGGCAGCGTGTGCAGGTGATCCGGCGGGACAAGCGAAAAGGTGGGGTGCTCGACTTCAACACCACGGTGTTGGGTGCCGACGACGGCAGCATCGCCGGGCTACTGGGAGGCTCGCCGGGAGCGTCGACCGCCGTGCCGGCCATGCTCGACGTGCTGCGGCGATGCTTTGCCGATCGCTATCCGTCGTGGCTGCCCGCGCTCAAAGAGATGGTGCCGTCGCTGGGAGTTGAGTTGTCACGCGAGCCCGCGCTGTACGACGAGGTGTGGTCATGGGGCACCAAGGTGCTGCAGTTGGAGGCCTCATGAGTCGCCATGAGTGAGGCGCTGCGTCGCGTCTGGGCCAAAGACCTTGACGCCCGGACCCTTTACGAACTGCTCAAGTTGCGGGTGGAAGTGTTCGTCGTCGAACAGGCCATTCCGTATCCGGAGCTGGATGGGCGCGACCTGCTCGCCGAAACCCGGCATTTCTGGCTGGAAACGCCCGGCGGAGAGGTGATCTGCACACTGCGGTTGATGGAGGAGCACGCCGGAGGCGAGAAGGCGTTCCGGATCGGCCGGTTGTGCACCAAGCGAAGCGCGCGCGGCCAGGGCCACACCACCCGGCTGCTGCGCGCCGCGCTGGCCGAGGTCGGCGACCACCCCTGCCGGATCGACGCGCAGACTTATCTGGCCGACATGTACGCCCGACACGGATTCATCCGTGACGGCGACGATTTCGTCGACGACGGTGTTCCGCACGTGCCGATGCTGCGGCCCGGCTCCGGACTGGCGGAGCAGCCGTGAAGCCGTATCCGTTCAGCGCGATCGTCGGGCACGATCAACTCCGGCTCGCGCTGCTGTTGTGTGCCGTGCGTCCGGAGATCGGCGGTGCGCTCATCCGCGGCGAGAAGGGCACCGCCAAGTCGACGGCCGTGCGCGGGCTGGCGGCGTTGCTGTCCGCCGCGACCGGAAATGCGGGTGCTGGTTCGGGCGCGGGCCTGGTCGAAATGCCGCTCGGCGCAACCGAAGACCGGGTGATCGGCTCCCTGGACCTGCAGCGGGTGCTGCGCGACGGTGAGCATGCGTTTTCACCGGGGCTGCTGGCCCGCGCGCACGGCGGCGTGCTTTACGTCGACGAGGTCAACCTGCTGCACGATCATCTGGTCGACGTGCTGCTCGATGCCGCGGCGATGGGACGGGTGCACATCGAGCGCGACGGCATCTCCCATTCGCACGAGGCCCGGTTCGTCCTGATCGGCACGATGAATCCGGAGGAGGGCGAGCTGCGTCCGCAACTGCTCGACCGGTTCGGTCTCACGGTCGACGTGCACGCGTCGCGTGACGTCGACGTGCGGGTGCAGGTCATCCGGCAGCGGATGACCTACGAGGCCGACCCGGACGCGTTCGCGGAGCGTTACGCCGACGCCGATGCGGAACTGGCCCGCCGGATCACCGCGGCGCGTGCCCTCGTCGACGATGTCGTGCTGCCGGACGCCGAATTGCGGCGCATCGCGGCGCTGTGCGCGGCGTTCGGCGTCGACGGCATGCGGGCCGATCTGGTGGTGGCCCGCACCGCGGCCGCGCACGCCGCCTGGCGCGGGGTCGACACCGTCGAGGAGCCCGATATCCGGGTGGCGGCCGAGCTGGCGTTGCCGCATCGGCGCCGCCGGGACCCGTTCGACGATCCCGGCATCGATCGCGACCAGCTCGACGAGGCGCTGGCGCGGGCCGGTGCCGACGACCCGCGGCCCGATCCCGATCCTGACCCGCCGGGCGGAGGTCAAACAGCGAATGATCCGGCACCGCGACCGAACTCACCAGCATCTTCCGGGTCGACGAGGCCAAGCGCGCCGCCGTCGCAAACGTTCCGCGCCCGAGCGCTGACCGTTCCGGGGGTCGGCGAGGGCGCACCGGGACGGCGGTCGCGGGCCCGCAATGCCTCCGGCAGGGTGGTGGCGGCCGCCGACGCCGGCGATACGGGCTCCGGCGCGCATGGGCTGCACCTGTTCGCCACCCTGCTGTCGGCCGCCGAGCGCGCCGGGGCGGGGCCGTTGCGACCGGGGCCGGACGACGTGCGCCGGGCGATTCGCGAAGGGCGGGAAGGCAATCTGGTGATCTTCGTCGTCGACGCGTCGGGTTCGATGGCCGCCCGGGATCGGATGGCCGCGGTCACCGGCGCGACCCTGTCGCTGCTGCGGGACGCCTACCAGCGCCGTGACAAGGTCGCGGTGATCACGTTCCGCCAACTTCAGGCGCGGCTGTTGCTGCCGCCGACATCGTCGGCGCACATCGCCGGCCGGCGGCTGGCCCGGTTCGACACGGGCGGCAAGACCCCGCTGGCCGAGGGTCTGTTGGCGGCCCGCGAGCTGATTGTCCGGGAAAGGGCGCGCGACCGGGCGCGACGTCCCCTGGTGGTGGTGCTCACCGACGGCCGGGCCACCGCCGGTCCGGACCCGCTGGGCCGCAGTAGGATTGCGGCCGCCCGGCTGTTCGCCGAGGGCGCCGCCGCGGTGGTCGTGGACTGCGAGACGTCGTACGTGCGGCTCGGGTTGGCCCGTCAGCTCGCCCGTCAGCTCGGTGCGCCGGCGGTACGGCTGGAGCAGTTGCACGCCGACCATCTGACGCGGGCAGTGCGCGGGGCGGCCTGAGCCGGCGAGAGATAAACGTCCATGCCACAGGGAAAGCCACTCGAAGTACCCGACGACGGTCTGACCACCCGGGCCCGGCGCAACACACCGGTGCTGGCGGTGCATACCGGCGACGGCAAGGGGAAGTCGACGGCGGCCTTCGGAATGGCGTTGCGCGCGTGGAATGTCGGCCTCGACGTGGCGGTGTTTCAGTTCGTCAAGAGCGCCAGGTGGAAGGTGGGCGAGGAGGCGGCCTTCGCGCAGCTCGGCGAATTGCACGACCGTCATGGCATCGGCGGAGCCGTCGAATGGCACAAGATGGGTGCGGGCTGGTCCTGGTCGCGCAAGGCGGGCGGCGAACCCGACCACGCCGCGGCCGCCGCCGAGGGTTGGGCCGAGATCTCGCGTCGCCTGGCCGCGCACCGTCACGACTTCTACGTGCTCGACGAATTCACCTATCCGCTGAAGTGGGGCTGGGTCGACGTCGACGACGTGGTGGATGCCCTGTTGGCCAGGCCCGGTCACCAGCATGTGGTGATCACCGGGCGCGATGCCCCGCCGCGTTTGGTGCAGGCCGCCGATCTGGTCACCGAGATGACCAAGGTCAAGCATCCGATGGACGCGGGGCGCAAGGGGCAGAAGGGCATCGAGTGGTGATCCCCGTCCCCGCGGTGGTCATCGCCGCGCCGGCGTCGGGGAGCGGAAAGACCACCGTCGCAACGGGTTTGATCGGCGCTTTGCGGCAAGCCGGCCACACCGTCGCACCGTTCAAGGTCGGCCCGGACTTCATCGACCCCGGCTACCACGGCCTGGCCGCCGGGCGCCCGGGCCGCAACCTCGATCCGGTGTTGGTGGGGGACCGGCTCATTGGGCCGCTGTACGCCCACGGCGCCACCGGCGCGGACATCGCCGTGGTCGAAGGTGTGATGGGGCTGTTCGACGGGCGCATCGGACCCGCCGCGACCGTGCCGACGGTGGGCTCCACCGCGCACGTCGCCGGCCTGCTGGGCGCCCCGGTGATCCTGGTGGTCGATGCCCGCGGCCAGAGCCACAGCATTGCCGCACTGCTGCACGGCTTTTCGACGTTCGATTCCGCGACCCGGGTCTGCGGGGTGATCCTCAATCGGGTCGGGTCGCCCAGGCATGAGCAAGTGCTACGGCAGGCATGCGAACAAACCGGTGTCACCGTGCTGGGCGCCATACCCCGCGCCGCCGAATTGGAGCTGCCCACAAGGTATCTCGGACTCGTCACGGCCGTCGAATACGGCCGTCGTGCGCAAGCCGCGGTCGAGGCGATGACCGTCTTGGTCGCTCGCCACATCGATCTGGCCGCGGTTTTCGCCGCCGCGGGATGCCGGTCCGCCGACGCGCCATGGGATCCGGTGGTGGCGGTGGGGGAGGCACCGGGCGGGCACGCCACCGTCGCGATGGCGGCCGGGAAGGCGTTCAGCTTCGGCTACGCCGAACACGCGGAGCTGCTGCGCGCCGCCGGCGCCGACGTGGTCGAATTCGACCCGCTCGCCGACCCCTTGCCCGACGGCACGGATGCGGTGCTGTTGCCGGGCGGCTTCCCCGAACAGTTCACCGCGGAACTCTCCGCCAACGACATCGTCCGCCGCCAGATCAACGAGCTGGCCGCCGCCGGGGCGCCGGTGCACGCCGAGTGCGCCGGGCTGATCTACCTGGCTTCCGAACTCGACGGGTACCCGATGTGTGGAGTGCTGGCCGGATCCGCACGGTTCACCGACCACCTCACGCTGGCATACCGCGACGCCGTCGCCGTGGCCGATTCGCCGCTGTATTCGGCCGGCCGGCGGGTCGTTGGCCACGAATTCCACCGAACCACCGTCACATTCACGCAGAGCTACCAGCCCGCGTGGGTCTACGCGGGCGACGAGGTGGCCAGCGTGCGAGACGGTGTCGTGCACGCCGGCGTGCATGCGTCGTACCTGCACACCCATCCGGCCGCGGCGCCGGATGCGGTCGCACGCTTCGTCGCCCACGCCGCCGCCACTACGCTTGGCGGGTGACCGAGAGCGCCTATCTGGTCGGATTGCGGCTGGCCGGCAAGAGGGTCGTCGTGGTCGGCGGCGGGACGGTCGCCCAGCGCCGGTTGCCCCTGCTCATCGCCAGCGGCGCGGACGTGCACGTCATCTCGCGCACCGCCACCCGGGCCGTCGAGGCGATGAGCGGAATCATCCGGTCGGCACGCGAATACCGCGACGGTGACCTCGAAGGCGCCTGGTACGCGATCGCGGCCACCGACGACCCGCAGGTGAACGCGGCCGTGGTCGCCGAGGCCGAACGCCGCCGCATCTTCTGCGTCCGCGCCGACGTCGCCGTCGAGGGGACCGCGGTGACCCCCGCGTCCTTCAGCTACGCGGGTTTGTCGGTAGGGGTGCTGGCCGGCGGCGAGCACCGCCGCTCGGCGGCGATCCGGTCGGCCATCCGGGAGGCGCTGCAGACCGGGGTCATCACCCCGGAAAGCTCCGTGAGCGCGGTGAGCCCCGACGTGATGCGCGGCGGGGTGGCGCTGGTAGGCGGCGGTCCCGGCGATCCCGAACTGATCACCGTGCGTGGCCGTCGCCTGCTCGCCCAGGCCGACGTCGTGGTCGCCGACCGGCTCGCGCCGCCCGAACTGCTCGCCGAGTTGCCGCCGCACGTGGAGGTCATCGACGCCGCCAAGATCCCGTACGGGCGCGCGATGGCCCAGGACGCGATCAACGACGTCATGATCGAACGGGCCCGATCGGGAAGCTTCGTGGTCCGCCTCAAAGGCGGGGACCCCTTCGTCTTCGCGCGCGGCTATGAGGAGGTGTTGGCGTGCGCCGAGGCCGGAATCCCGGTGACGGTGGTGCCGGGTGTGACCAGCGCCATAGGCGTGCCCGCATTGGCGGGCGTTCCGGTCACGCACCGGGCGATAAATCACGAATTTGTGGTGGTCAGCGGCCATGTTGCGCCCGGTCACCCCGAATCGTTAGTGAATTGGGACGCATTGGCCGCGATGACGGGCACCATCGTTTTGCTGATGGCCGTCGAACGCATCGAGCTGTTCGTCGACGCCCTGGTGGCGGGCGGCCGACCTGCGGATACTCCGGTACTGGTGGTGCAACACGGAACTACCGCAGCTCAACACACGTTGCGGGCCACTCTCGCCGACACGCCGGAGAGGATCCGCGCCGAGGGGATCCGACCTCCCGCGATCATCGTGATCGGTGCCGTTGCTGCGTTCGGCGTTTAAACGATTCTTAAGATTACTGTAAGGTAACCCGTTATGACGGCTCTCAGCGACGCAGAGCGCGCGGCCCAAAACTGGACGTCCGCGCGCCCCGATCGTCCGGCCCCGACGCTCCCAGCGCGCCCGGTCGAGACCGCCTCAGCACGCACTAGCAGGTATTATCCGACCTGGCTGCCTTCCTGGCGTTTCCTCGCGGCCGTGGTCGCAATCGGTGGCATGCAGCTGCTGGCGACCATGGACAGCACCGTCGCCATCGTCGCGCTTCCTAAGATCCAAAACGACCTGAGCCTCTCCGACGCCGGCCGCAGCTGGGTCATCACGGCATACGTGCTCACCTTCGGCGGGCTGATGCTGCTGGGTGGGCGCCTCGGCGACACCATCGGACGCAAGCGCACCTTCATCGTCGGCGTCGCGCTGTTCACTATTTCCTCGGTGCTGTGCGCGGTCGCCTGGGACGAGGTGACCATGGTCATCGCTCGGCTATCGCAGGGCATCGGGTCGGCCATCGCGTCGCCGACCGGTCTGGCGCTGGTGGCGACCACTTTCCCGAAGGGGCCGGCGCGCAACGCCGCGACGGCGGTGTTCGCCGCGATGACCGCGATCGGCTCGGTGATGGGCCTGGTGGTCGGCGGGGCGCTGACCGAGGTGTCGTGGCGGCTGGCGTTCCTGGTTAACGTGCCGATCGGCCTGGTGATGATCTACCTGGCCCGCACCGCGTTGCGGGAAACCAACCGGGAGCGGATGAAGCTGGACGCCGCCGGGGCCGTGCTGGCCACATTGGCTTGCACCGCAGCCGTTTTCGCATTCTCGATGGGGCCGGAAAAGGGCTGGATCTCGGTCACCACCATCGGTTCGGCCGCGGTGGCGTGTGCGGCCGCCCTCGCGTTCGTCGTGGTGGAACGCACCGCCGAAAACCCCGTCGTGCCGTTTCACCTGTTCCGGGACCGCAACCGGCTGGTCACCTTCGTCGCGATCTTCCTGGCCGGCGGCGTCATGTTCACCCTGACGGTGTTGATCGGGCTGTATGTGCAGGACATCCTGGGTTATAGCGCGCTGCGGGCGGGCGTCGGCTTCATTCCGTTCGTCATCGCGATGGGCATCGGGCTGGGTGTCTCCTCGCAGCTGGTGTCGCGGTTTTCGCCGCGGGTGCTGACGATCGCCGGTGGATTTCTGCTGGTTCTTGCGATGCTGTATGGCTCTTTGTTCATGCATCGCGGCGGGTCCTACTTCCCGAACTTGTTTATGCCGATCGTCATCGGCGGGATCGGCATCGGCATGGCCGTCGTTCCGCTGACCCTGGCGGCGATCGCCGGCGTCGGCTTCGACCAGATCGGCCCGATATCGGCGATGACACTGATGCTGCAGAGCCTGGGCGGACCGCTGGTGTTGGCCGTCATCCAGGCCGTGATCACCTCGCGCACGCTGTATCTGGGTGGCACCACGGTCCCCGTGAAGTTCATGAACGACGCACAACTGCGAGCCCTTGACCACGGCTACACCTACGGGCTGCTGTGGGTGGCCGGGGCGGCCGTCATCGTCGGCGGTGCGGCCGTGTTAATCGGCTACACGCCTGAGCAGGTCGCCCACGCGCAAGACGTCAAGGACGCGGTCGACTCCGGGGAGTTCTAACCCGCGCACGCGCACTGATTAGGCTTGCCCGCTGTGATCACCCGGATGTCCGACCTGTTCCTGCGCACTCTGCGTGATGATCCCGCCGACGCCGAAGTGCCCAGCCACAAACTGCTGATCCGGGCCGGATACATCCGGCCCGTCGCGCCCGGGTTGTACAGCTGGCTGCCGCTGGGGTTGCGGGTGCTGCGCAAAATCGAACGAATCGTCCGCGACGAGATGAACGCGATCGGCGGGCAGGAGATTCTGTTCCCCGCCCTGCTGCCACGGGCACCGTACGAGACGACGAACCGGTGGACCGAATACGGCGACGGGGTGTTTCGGCTTCAGGACCGCCGCGGCAACGACTACCTGCTGGGCCCGACCCACGAGGAGCTCTTCGCCCTGACCGTCAAGGGCGAATATAGCTCCTACAAGGACCTTCCGCTGCTGCTGTATCAAATCCAGAACAAGTACCGTGACGAGGCGCGGCCGCGGGCCGGCATCCTGCGGGTCCGGGAGTTCCTGATGAAGGACTCCTACTCGTTCGACCTCGACGACGCGGGGCTCAAGGCCGCGTATCACGCGCATCGGGAGGCGTATCAGCGAATCTTCGACCGGCTCAAGGTTCGCTATGTCATTGTGTCCGCGGTATCGGGGGCGATGGGGGGCAGCGCCTCCGAGGAGTTTCTGGCGGAGAGTCCGATCGGTGAGGACACCTTCGTGCGGTGCCTGGAGTCCGGGTACGCGGCCAACGTCGAGGCGGTCGTCACCGCCCGGCCGGAGGCCCTGCCGATCGACGGGCTGCCCGATGCGGTGGTCTACGACACCGGCGACACCCCGACGATCGCCACCCTGGTGGACTGGGCCAACGGGGCCGACCTGGGCCGCACCGTCACCGCCGCCGACACGCTGAAGAACGTCCTGGTCAAGGTTCGCCAGCCCGGCGGGGACTGGGAGCTGTTGGCCGTCGGGTTGCCGGGCGACCGCGAGGTCGACGACAAGAGGCTGGGCGCGGCGCTGGAACCGGCCGACTACGCGCTGCTCGACGATGCCGATTTCGCCCGGTATCCGTTTCTGGTGAAGGGCTATATCGGTCCGAAGGCATTGCGCGACAACGGTGTTCGCTATCTTGTCGACCCACGGGTGGTCGATGGCACCAGCTGGATCACCGGGGCCGACCAGCCCGGCCGCCATGTCGTCGGGCTGGTGGCCGGCCGGGATTTCGCCGCCGACGGCACCATCGAGGCCGCCGAGGTGCGCGACGGCGATCCATCTCCTGATGGCGCCGGACCGCTGGTATCGGCGCGCGGCATCGAGATCGGCCACATCTTCCAGCTCGGGCGCAAATACACCGACGCGTTCACCGTCGACGTGCTCGGCGAAGACGGCAAGCCGGTGCGGCTGACCATGGGCTCCTACGGCCTCGGGGTGTCGCGGATGGTGGCCGTCATCGCCGAGCAGCACCACGACGAACTGGGCCTGCGCTGGCCGTCGGCGGTCGCACCGTTCGACGTTCACCTGGTGATCGCCAACAAGGACGCGGAGGCTCGTGCCGGGGCCACCACCCTGGCCGCCGACCTGGATTCCCTTGGTGTCGACGTGCTGCTCGACGATCGCCAGGCATCGCCCGGCGTGAAGTTCAAGGATGCCGAGTTGCTGGGTGTGCCCGCGATCCTCGTGGTGGGGCGGGGCTGGGCCGACGGCGTGGTCGAGCTGCGCGACCGCTTCGGCGGGCAGACTCGCGAGCTGGCGGTCGGTGACTCGCTGGCCACCGACATCGCGGCGGCCCTGACCGGCTAGCCGGGGCTTACTCGTTGCCGCCCGGGAAGCTCGTCGTGATGGGCCAGGCCCCCAACGCCCGGTTCCATCTGGCGGCCATGACCGCGCTTTGCGTCAGGGCCGTCGAGGCGAACGCCCGGTCATCCGCCGTGTCGGCGTGTTCGATGACGGAGCGCCAAGCCGTCGCGCCGTCGTTCTCCATCCGCACCGCCAGCCGCGCCGCATCCGCGGCGCTGGCCACCAGCATCGGCAACTGGTAGCCCGCGGCGGCCAGCGGGGCGGTGACGTTGCGGGCGGCCAGCATCGCGATGACGTCGTCGCGACGCTGGCGGTGCTGGACAAGGGCTTGCGCCACCAAGTCGTTGACGCTCGGAGGCGACAGCGCGGACACGATGCCATAGCCGTAGATGGTCGAGTGTTCGATGGTCAGCGCGTCGCACAGCGCCGTGTCGTCGGCCTTGCCGGAGGTCATATCGATGGCCCCCCCGGCACCAGCGCGACCGTGCAGGACGCCGTGCAGGAGGCGGCGATGGACGCGAGCAGCCCCGCTCGATAGCCCGAGGAGGTGGCCACCAGGCGGCTGGCGCTCTCGGCCGATGCGCGCAGCGAATTGATGACATCGGGTATCGGTGGCGGCGGCGGTGGCGGGCCCGTCGCTTCGGCCGTGCTGGGGCTGACGGTTTCGCTCGTCGAAGAGGTGAGCTTGCCGGCCGCCCGGCTGATTTCCGTGGACAGGGCCTGGGCGTGCGCGGCGCGTTGGGTGGCGACCACCGTCAGCGCGGCGGCGACCTGCGGCGGGTTACCGACGGCCGCGGCGGCGGCGCCCGCGAGCGCGCTGTCTTTCCTGGCCTGGTCCAGCGGACCTAACAGGTCTTCGACGGCGGGCGGCTTGGGCGTGGACTCGCCACAGGCGGATCCGACCACCCCGAGCGCAGCGAGAGCAGCGCCGCCGGCGAGCACGCCCCGCCTGCTGGTGACGGGTACTGCGCGAGGCACAGCAACATCCTGCCATTGGCACGAAGCCGGGCAGGTGCGAGGACCTTGACCGCCATGCCGCGATCACGCCTTGATCGGCGATTCCTGGCGTATCGTTGGTAGCTGGCTCTCGCGGAACGAAAGCGGGTGCGTTCCGCCGGGACACCGGAAACCGCCCGGAAGTCATCGGGCGGCGACATCCGCCTGATGACCGGACAACTCAAGATGAGGAGCTCGCCGTGACCACCGGGCTACCTTCGCAGACGCGGGTGATCGAGCTACTCGGTGGAGAGTTCGCGCGCGCCGGTTATGAAATCGAAGACGTCGTCATCGACACCCGGGCGCGCCCGCCGCGGATTGCGGTCATCGCCGACGGTGACAACCCCCTCGACCTCGACACGATAGCGACGCTGTCGCGTTCGGCATCGGCTTTGCTGGACGGGGTGGACGGCATCAAAGACCGCTATGTGCTGGAGGTCAGTTCGCCCGGCGTGGACCGCCCGCTGACCAGCGAGAAGCACTTCCGCCGCGCCCGTGGCCGCAAGGTCGAAATCGCGCTGTCGGACGGGTCGCAGCTGACCGGGCGCGTCGGGGAGACGCGCGACCAGGCGATCGCGCTGGTGGTCCGCGGCGGCCGGGACTGGGCGGTACGCGACATCCCGCTCGCCCAAATCACGAAAGCTGTTGTCCAGGTGGAGTTTTCACCGCCAGCCCAGATCGAGCTGGAACTGGCGGCCGGGGTCATCAAGGGGCAGGCCGACAGGACGGAGGCCGGAGCATGAACATCGACATGGCCGCGCTGCATGCGATCGAGGTGGATCGGGGCATCTCGGTCAATGAACTGCTCGAGACGATCAAATCCGCGCTGCTTACCGCCTACCGGCACACCCAGGGTCACCAGATCGACGCGAGCATCGAGATCGACCGCAAGACCGGCGTCGTTCGCGTGCTCGCCCGCGAGACCGACGAGGACGGCAACACCATCAGTGAATGGGACGACACTCCCGAGGGTTTTGGTCGCATCGCGGCGACAACCGCGCGTCAGGTGATGCTGCAGCGGTTCCGGGACGCCGAGAATGAGCGGACCTACGGTGAGTTCTCCACGCGCGAGGGCGAGATCGTCGCGGGCGTGATTCAGCGTGACAACCGGGCCAACGCGCGCGGTCTGGTCGTCGTCCGGATCGGCACCGAGACCAAGGCCTCCGAGGGCGTCATCCCGGCGGCCGAACAGGTTCCCGGCGAGAGCTACGAACACGGCAACCGGGTGCGGTGCTATGTGGTGGGCGTGACGCGCGGGTCCCGTGAGCCGGTGATCACGCTGTCGCGAACCCATCCCAACCTGGTCCGCAAGCTGTTCTCGCTGGAAGTCCCCGAGATCGCCGACGGGTCGGTCGAGATCGTGGCGGTCGCCCGCGAGGCCGGCCATCGCTCCAAGATCGCGGTGAAGTCGAACGTTGCCGGCCTCAACGCCAAGGGTGCCTGCATCGGTCCGATGGGGCAGCGGGTCCGCAACGTGATGAGCGAGCTCTCCGGGGAGAAGATCGACATCATCGACTACGACGAAGACCCGGCCCGCTTCGTCGCCAACTCGCTGTCGCCCGCGAAGGTGGTATCCGTGTCCGTGATCGACCAGAACGCCCGGGCCGCCCGCGTCGTGGTGCCCGACTTCCAGTTGTCGCTGGCCATCGGCAAGGAGGGCCAGAACGCCCGGCTGGCCGCCCGACTCACCGGGTGGCGCATCGACATTCGCGGGGATACGCCGGGTGCCTCCGAGGCGCATTCCGAGGGCCGGCCCGAACACGGGGCCACCCACGGCATGGCCCACGACCACTAGGGCAGTGGTCGCGGCGGCATGATCGACCTGCGATCGCTGGCCCGGCTGAGCGGTGCGCAATCGCGGTCGATCAGCCCGGAGAACTTCGACGGCGCCAAGGGCGGGGGTGCGCGCGCCACCGAAGGAACCGGCGCGGCCAGCGCGGCACACCTCGGCCCGGGCTGGAAGGTCTCGCCCAGCGTCCATATCGGCGGGCACAGCACCTTCGAGCTGGCCAGCATCGACGGTCCGGCGCTCATCAGTCACATCTGGCTCACCACGCACCCCGCCAACTGGCGCAGCCTCATTTTGCGCGCCTACTGGGACGGTGCGGACGAGCCCGCAATCGAGGTACCGGTCGGCGACTTCTTCGGCCAGGGCTGGTGTGAGTTCGCCCAGCTCTCCTCCGTGCCGGTCGCGGCCAACCCGCACGGCGGCTTCAACAGCTACTGGCCGATGCCGGTGCCCCGGCACGCGCGGCTGACCTGCGAGAACCGCGCGCCACAGGCCGCCACCGTGTACTACCAGATCAGCTACGAGATCGACGTGGACTTGAAGACCGGCAAAGGCGGCGATGGGTACCTGCACAGCCAGTTCCACCGCAGCAACCCGCTGGCCGCCGGGAGCGTGCACCCGGTCCTCGACCGGGTGCACGGCGCCGGTAAATACGTCGGCACCTACCTCGCCTGGGGCGTCAACCGCCCCGGCTGGTGGGGCGAGGGCGAGGTCAAGTTCTATCTCGACGGCGACGAGGAATTCCCCACCATCTGTGGCACCGGCACCGAGGACTACTTCGGCGGCGCCTGGAATTTCGACGTGCCCGGGCAGGGGTACACCACCTACTCGACGCCTTTCCTCGGGCTGCACCAGGTCATCCGCCCGGACGGGTTGTACCGCAGCCAGCAGCGGTTCGGCATGTACCGCTGGCACCTCCTCGACCCCATCCACTTCCACGCCGACCTGCGGGTGGACATCCAGGCCCTCGGGTGGACGTCGGGGCACCGCTACCAGCCGCTGCACGACGACATCTCTTCCACCGCGGTCTTCTACCTGGACCGCCCGTCCGCTCCGCGCCCGCCGCTGCCCAGCGCCGACGACCTGGAGGTGGGCTAGCCGATGGACCCGCGCGAGTGAGCTGGCCCGACGACGTGCGCGCTGCCGAGCGCGACGGCGCCGAATTCGGTCACCTGGCCATGCCGCTCGGCGGCATCGGCACCGGGAACCTGGCCATCTGCGCCGACGGCGGCCTGCGGCAGTGGCAGCTGCACAACATCGGAAACCATGACGGCGCGCTACCCGGGTCGTTCTTCGCGCTGCGGGTCAGTCGGTGGGAGCCGCCGCTGGACGCGGTGCGCATCCTGCAGGCGCCGCCGCGCGACTCGACGGACACCCCGCTGGTCACCGACGACGTCGTGCCGGAGTGGCAACGCGAGTTGCTGAGCCGCTATCCCGGGGTGGCCCGGACGACCTTCTGCGGCACCTACCCGATCGCCCGGGTGCGCTACCTGGACCCGGCGCTGCCCCTGGACGTCACGCTCGAGGCGTTCAACCCGCTGGTGCCGCTGGATGTCGAAGCCAGCTCCATTCCGGCGGCGCTGTTCACGTTCCGGCTGGTCAACGAGGGCGACCACCCGCTGCACGGAACGCTGGGAGCCACGGTGCAGAACGCCGTCGGCTGGGACGGCATCACCCCGATCGACGGCGTCCATGCCCCGGGGTACGGCGGCAACACCGACCGGCTGCTGCGTCACGGGGGCTGGACGAGCGTGGTGCTGGAGAACGCCGCGCTCCCCGACGACGCGCCGGGCGCCGGGCAGATGGTGTTGGCCGCCGACGACCCGCAGGCAGCCGCCCTGACCCGGTGGCGGCGCGCGGACGAGTTCGTCACCTTCCTGCGCTCGCGGGCGCTGGCCAGCGGCGCTCCTCGGCTGGCGTCGGCGCCGGGTGTCGCCGACCCGCAGCGGCACGCGCCGCAGTCGGCGAGCGGCGCCAGCCCGGCCGGCAGCACCTGGAACGCCGGCCTCGGCGTTCCGTTCCTGCTGGCGCCAGGCCAGCAGCGGCTGATCCGGGTCGCGCTGACCTGGTACTTCCCCAACCGCTACGTCAACTTCGAACAGTTCGGGCCGGACCGGCCGGAGTGGGGGCGGTCCCGGTTCTGGCTGGGCAACCACTACGCCACCCGCTACGCCGACGCGCAGGACGTGTTCGAGCGGGTGCGCCGGGATTGGTCCGCGCTCCGCGAGGCCACCGGAGCCTGGACCGGCACGCTGGCCCGCTCGGGACTGGACGACGACGCCGTCACCCACCTCGCGGCGCAGCTCACGACCGTGCGCAGTCCCACCTGCTTTCGCGCCGCGGACGGGCGGTTCTTCGCCTTCGAGGGGGTGCTGGGCGCCTCCACGGTGATGTGGTCGGGGGCCTACGGCGGTTCCTGCCCGCTCAACTGCACCCATGTCTGGAACTACGCGCAGGCGCTCGCGGCGGCGTTTCCCGAGCTGGAACGGGGCATGCGCGAGACCGAGCTCGAGGTCATGCAGGCGCCGGAGGGGTACCTACCGCACCGGGTGATCGCTCCGATTTACCTTCCGCAGCTGTGGGGCGAGCCGATCGGCGGCCCCGGCCAGCCGGCGCTGGACGGCATGCTCGGCGCAGTCCTGAAGGCCTACCGCGAATATCGCGCGGGCGCGGGCATCGATTGGCTGCGCCGCTACTGGCCCAACCTCACCCGGTTGCTGCGCCACGTCGAGGACACCTGGAATGTCGACGGCACCGGGATGCTCAGCGGCGTCCAGCCCAGCACCCACGACATCGACCTCACCGGGCGCAACCCGTTCACGGGCACCCTGTGGCTGGCCGCGTTGCGCGCCGCCGAGCAGATGGCCCTGCTCGTCGATGACGGCGGCGCGGCGGCGGCGTATCGGGCCACCTTCGCGGCGGCCAGCCAGTCCTATGACGCGGCGTTGTTCACCGGCGAGTACTACGTGCAGCGGCTGTTGCCCGGCGACAGCCCCGACTACCAGTGGGGCGACGGGTGCCTGTCCGACCAGCTGATCGGGCAGTGGTGGGCGCACCAGCTCGACCTCGGCTACCTGCTGCCCGCCGAGCACGTGCGCACTGCCCTCGCCGCGGTGGTACGCCACAATCTGCGTCGCGGGTTCCGCGACTTCACCCACCCGTACCGGGTGTTTGCCGACGGTGACGATGCGGGCCTGCTGATGTGCACCTGGCCGCACGGCGGCCGGCCCGCGGTGCCGATCCGCTACGCCGACGAGGTGTGGACCGGTTCGGAGTACCAGGTGGCCGCGCACTGCTGGCGCGAGGGCCTGCATCGCGAGGGGCGCGCCGTGCTGGACGCCGTGTGGGCGCGCTACGACGGGCGGCGGCGCAACCCGTTCAACGAGATCGAGTGCGGAGACCACTACGCGCGGTCGCTGGCCGGCTGGTCGGTCCTCGAGGCGCTGGCCGGGTTCGCCCACGACGGCCCGGCCGGGGCGTACACGTTCCGCCGTCCGGAGACCGCCGTGCCCTTCCTTGCCGGCTCCGGGTGGGGCCTGTGGTCGCGGAAGGGCGACGAGCTCGCGTTGGCTTGCACCGGCGGGCGGCTCGACGTGCACCGGCTCACGGTCGTGGGCGGCGCAACCGGGTACGAGGCGTCCGTCGACGGAAAGGCCGTGCCGTCTCGGTGCGCAGGCGCCGGCATCGAATTCTTGAATGGAATACGGCTGCTTCCCGGGCAGACACTCACATTGGCAGCCCGCTGACGGCGCGCCCGCGGCCGGTTCTGACCATCGGCGAAGTGACGCTAGACTGAGCCGTGATCCAGCGCGAGCCTTCGGTCTCGGCGCACCGACATACCGGGGGACCGGTGCGGACGTGTGTGGGGTGCCGAAAGCGAGAGTTGGCCGTCGAACTGCTTCGAGTGGTAGCCGTGTCGACCGGGAACGGCAATTTCGCCGTGATCGTTGATACGGCGAGTAACCTCCCGGGGCGGGGAGCATGGCTGCATCCCGCACCGCAGTGCGTGCAGCAAGCGATTCGGCGGCGAGCTTTCACCAAAGCGCTGCGCATCGCCGGTTCACCGGACACATCCGCGGTGGTCGAGCACCTAGAATTTCTAGGCGCGCCCGATCATCGCGGCAACAGAACAGAACAGGTAGCAAAGAACATGAGCACACCGTGAAGCCCCGATGACAATGCGTCATAGCTAAACCCGAGGCGCGGCCCACTGCTGTCGCCTCATAGACAGGAGATGTAGTGGCAGGCAAGGCCCGCGTACACGAGTTGGCAAAGGAACTCGGTGTCAGCAGCAAGGAAGTTCTCGCCCGACTGAATGAACAGGGCGAATTCGTCAAATCCGCGTCGTCGACGGTAGAGGCGCCGGTCGCTCGCCGGCTGCGCGAGTCCTTCGGAGGCAGCAAGCCGGCCCCCGCCAAGGCACCCGCCAAGGGTCCCGACAAGTCGCTCGACAAGGCCCTCGACAAGGCGATCAGCAAAGCCACCAACGGCGAAGCGACCAGCGCTCCCACCAAGACCGCCGGCACCGGCGCACAGGCAGGCGCTACCGCGCAGGCGTCCCCGGTCGCGGCAGCGGAAGCCCCCGCGCCGCCGGCGCCGGCACCGGGACGGCCGTCGGCGCCTTCAGGCCAGCCACAGCCCGGTCAGCCGGGAGCGCCGACCCCCGGACAGCCCACCGGCCAACCGCCCGCGCACCCCGGTATGACCCCGGGCGCGCGTCCCGGCCCGATGCCGAAGCCGGGCGTCCGTACCCCGCGCGTCGGCAACAACCCGTTCTCATCGCAACCCGTCGACCGGCCCATCCCGCGTCCGCAGGCACCCCGACCCGGGGCGGCCCGGCCCGGCGCGCCGCGTCCTGGCGCTTCGCCCGGCAGCATGCCACCGCGTCCCGGTGGTCCCGGTGGACAGCCCCGCCCCGCGCGCTCGGGCGCACCTCGGCCCGGCGGTGGCCGGCCCGGTGGGCCAGGGGGCCGCTCGGACACCGGTGGCGGTAACTACCGCGGCGGCGGTGCGGGCGGCGGAGTAGGCGCCGCTCCCGGCGGTTTTCGGGGCCGTCCCGGCGGCCCGGGTGGTGGCGGTGGCGGCCGTCCCGGCCAGCGCGGCGGTGCCGCCGGCGCGTTCGGCCGTCCCGGGGGTGCGCCCCGGCGCGGCCGCAAGTCGAAGCGGGCGAAACGCGCCGAGTACGAGAACATGCAGGCGCCGGTCGTCGGCGGCGTGCGGTTACCGCACGGCAATGGCGAGACGATCCGCTTGGCCCGTGGAGCATCGCTGTCGGACTTCGCCGACAAGATCGACGCCAACCCCGCCGCGCTGGTGCAGGCGCTGTTCAACCTCGGCGAGATGGTGACGGCCACCCAATCGGTCGGCGACGAGACCCTCGAGCTGCTGGGCGGCGAGATGAACTATGTCGTCCAGGTCGTCAGCCCCGAGGACGAGGACCGCGAGCTGCTGGAATCCTTCGACCTGAGCTACGGCGAAGACGAGGGCGGCGAGGAAGACCTGCAGACCCGTCCGCCGGTGGTGACCGTGATGGGTCACGTCGACCACGGTAAAACCCGGCTGCTGGACACCATCCGCAAGGCCAACGTCCGCGAGGGCGAGGCCGGTGGAATCACCCAGCACATCGGTGCCTACCAGGTGTCCGTCGACTTCGACGGGCACCCAGCGGCCGATCACCTTCATCGACACCCCGGGCCACGAGGCGTTCACCGCCATGCGTGCCCGCGGTGCCAAGGCCACCGACATCGCGATCCTGGTGGTCGCCGCCGACGACGGCGTGATGCCGCAGACGGTGGAGGCCATCAACCACGCGCAGGCGGCCGATGTGCCAATCGTGGTGGCGGTCAACAAGATCGACAAGGAAGGCGCCGACCCGGCCAAGATCCGCGGCCAGCTCACCGAATACGGTTTGGTGGCAGAGGATTTCGGCGGCGACACGATGTTCGTGGACATCTCGGCGAAGGTGGGCACCAACATCGAGGCGCTGGAGGAGGCGGTGCTGCTGACCGCGGATGCGGCTCTGGACCTGCGGGCCAACCCCGACATGGAAGCCCAGGGTGTGGCGATCGAGGCACACCTGGACCGCGGTCGCGGACCGGTGGCCACCGTGCTGATCCAGCGCGGCACGCTGCACGTCGGCGACTCGATCGTCGCCGGCGACGCCTACGGCCGCGTCCGCCGCATGGTCGACGAGCACGGCGAGGACGTCCACGAGGCTCTGCCGTCGCGGCCGGTCCAGGTCATCGGGTTCACGTCGGTGCCAGGTGCAGGTGACAACTTGCTGGTGGTCGACGAGGACCGCATCGCCCGCCAGATCGCCGACCGGCGCAGCGCCCGCAAGCGCAACGCGTTGGCCGCGCGTTCCCGCAAGCGGATCAGCCTGGAGGACCTGGATGCGGCGTTGAAGGAGACGTCGCAGCTCAACTTGATCCTGAAGGGCGACAACGCCGGCACCGTCGAGGCGCTGGAGGAGGCCCTGCTGGGCATCGAGATCGACGACGAGGTCGAACTGCGCGTCATCGACCGCGGCGTCGGTGGTGTCACCGAGACCAACGTCAACCTCGCGTCGGCGTCGGACGCGATCATCATCGGCTTCAATGTGCGCGCCGAAGGCAAAGCGACGGAGCTGGCCAACCGCGAAGGCGTGGACATCCGGTATTACTCGGTGATTTACCAGGCCATCGATGAGATCCAGAGTGCGCTCAAGGGCATGCTCAAGCCGATCTACGAGGAGAACCAGCTGGGTCGTGCCGAGATCCGGGCGATCTTCCGGTCTTCGAAGGTCGGTGTCATCGCCGGCTGCATGATCACCTCCGGCATCGTGCGCCGCAACGCGAAGGCCCGGCTGCTTGCGCGACAACATCGTGGTCACCGACAACCTCTCCATCGCATCGCTGCGGCGGGAGAAGGACGACGTGACCGAGGTCCGCGAGGGCTTCGAATGCGGTATGACGCTGGGCTATTCCGACATCAAAGAGGGCGACATCATCGAGTCCTACGAGCTGGTCGAAAAGGAGCGCACCTGATGGCCGACCCCGCCAGGGCGCGGCGGCTGGCGAAACGGATTTTCACGATCGTCGCCTCGGCGATCGAGTTCGAGATCAAGGACCCCGGCCTGGAGGGCGTGACCATCGTCGACGCGAAGGTGACCGCCGACCTGCACGATGCGACGGTGTTCTACACGGTGATGGGACGCACGCTGGACGACGAGCCGGATTACGAGGCGGCCGCGGCCGCGCTTGAGCGGGCCAAGGGGACGTTGCGCACCAAGGTCGGGGCCGGCACCGGTGTGCGCTTCACCCCGACGCTGACGTTCACCCGGGACACGACGTCGGACAGCGTGCTTCGGATGGATGAACTGCTGGCCCGCGCCCGCGCCGCGGACGCCGATGTGGCGCGGGTGCGCTCGGGTGCCAAGCCGGCCGGGGAGGCCGATCCATACCGTGAGCGCGGACCGGGGTCGGGGGTACTCAATGGGCTCGAAGCGAGGGACAACGGTGTCGATCGACCCGAAGACTGAGCTGGCCGGGGCCCCGCCGGTGGGGGCACGCGTCGACGCCCTGGGCGCCGTCGAGTTGCTGTCACGCGCTTCGACGATCGCGGTGGTCGCCCATGTCCATCCCGACGCCGACACCATTGGCGCGGGGCTGGCGCTGGCCTTGGTGCTGGACAAGTGCGGCAAGGACGTCGAGGTCAGTTTCGGCGCGCCGGCGACCCTGCCGGAGTCGCTCGCGTCGTTGCCCGGCTGTCACCTGCTGGTCGACCCGGGTGCGATGCGTCGCGATGTCGATCTCGTTGTGACCGTTGACATTCCGAGCGCCAAGCGGCTGGGAGGGCTGGGTGACTTGGCCGGTCCCGGCAGCCGGCTGCTCGTCATCGACCACCACGCGTCCAACGAGATGTTCGGCACCGCGAACTTCATCGACGTGTCAGCGGATTCCACCACGATGATGATCGCCGACATGCTCGACACGTGGGGCAAGCCAATCGACCCGGACGTCGCGCACTGCATCTACGCCGGCCTGACGACCGACACCGGATCGTTCCGCTGGGCCAGCGCCCGCGCGCTGCGGCTGGCGGCTCGGCTGGTCGACATCGGCGTGGACAACGCCGCGATCAGCCGGACGCTGATCGATACCCATCCGTTCGCGTGGCTGCCGCTGTTGTCGCGGGTGCTGAACTCTGCGCGATTGCTGCCGGACGCGGTCGGCGGTCGCGGGTTGGTGTACGCGGTTGTCGAGAACCGGGACTGGGTCAGTTCTCGTCCGGAGGAAGTCGAGAGCGTGGTCGATATCGTGCGCACCACGCAGCAGGCTGAGGTGGCGGCGGTCTTCAAGGAGGTCGCGCCGCAACAGTGGTCGGTGTCGATGCGGGCCAAGGCCGACGTGGATTTGGCGGCGGTCGCGTCCGCATTCGGCGGTGGTGGCCACCGCCTGGCGGCCGGCTACTCGACCGTCGGCTCGATCGACCACGCCGTCGCGTCGCTGTGCGCGGCCCTCGATTAGAACGCCCAGCTTCCCGAGCGCTGCAGCACGAACCCATGGTCTCCGCTGGTGGTGTCCAGACAGGCGACGAGATTGTCGGGTCCGACGGCGCACGTCACGTTCAGGTACGACAACTTCTGGCCCGCACCCAACGGTTTGCCGGCAGACGGCAATGCGGGCGGGCTGCCGTCACATCCGCTGTAGGACGTGCGGCTCAGTTCGTAGCCGGGTCCGTTGAAGTTCACCGCACCCTCGATGCAATCGCCCGGTTTGGTGTGGCCCCCGCCGGGGATCGGAACGTCGTCCATTCCGGGCATGTCTCCGCTGCACTTGATGTCCTGCGACGGTTGCGGCGGGGGAGGGCTCCCGCCGTAGAAGTCGCACACGAGGGTGGGCGTGGCGGAAAAGCCGATCCGGGGCGGGGCGCCCGGGTGAGAAGTCGTGGCGTAGCCATCCGCCGGGACCGAAGTGAAGCCGTCGAGGTTGGGAAATCCCGGCGGCGGCTGCGCGCCCGCCTGCGGGGCGGGCGCCGCGATCGCGGATACCGCCAGGGTCAAGCCGCCGAGGGCGCGCATGGCGAGGACCCGCATGGTTACGGGGCCAGGGCGCATCGCAATCCCTCCTGCGCTGATGACTGCTTTCCTGCAGTAGGTGGGATCGTATTGGCTATCGCCACCGCGCGCGATCATCGCGGCTAACGGACCTGCGCCCGCCCGCGTTGCAGCACCGCCTCCCGGTTGGCCGCGATGTCGGCGCCGCTGGTGCGGAATTGCCTGGCCGCCGTCGCTTCGAGCCACAGCCCCGCGCCGGTTTGCGAGTCGTCGATCCGGTGATAGGACGCCAGCAATGCCCGTACCGCGCTCTGATTGTTGCCGACGATCGACGCCGCCACCTGGCGAGCCGTTGGCAGCAGCTGGTCGTGCGCCACCACCTCGGTCACCAGGCCCGCACGCAGCGCGTCGGCGGCGGACAGGTAGTCCCCGGTGAGGCTCATGCGCCGGGCGAGGCCGACGCCCACCTTCTGCGGTAACCGCACGCTCAGCCCCCAGGTGGGCAGCAATCCCACCCGGGCGTGGGTGTCGGCGAAGCGTGCGTGCTCCGAAGCGATCAGGACATCGCAGTACAGGGCCAGCTCCAGCCCACCGGTGACCGCGGCGCCGTTGATCGCGCCGATCACCGGCTTGGTCATCGCCGGCCACCGCGGCGAAATGTCCGGAAGCGCCGACTGACCACCCAGCTCCTTGAGATCCAGTCCCGCGCAGAACACCGGATCGGCACCGGTGAGGATCACGACGTCGACGTCGTCGTCGGTTTCGGCGTGCGCCAGGGCCGAAAAGAACCGATCCCGCAGCGCCGAAGACAGCGCATTGCGCGATTGGGGGCGGTTGAGGGTCAGAGTGCGCACCCGCTCGTCGGTCTCGATCAGCAGGATGTCGTCGGTCATGAGACATCACCGTAGAGGGTCGGGCCGCCGCGCCTATCGTTGAGGCATGTGCCGGAACATCACCGAACTGCGCGGCTTGCAGCCGGCGGCCACACCCGAGGAGATCGCGGCGGCCGCGCGCCAGTACGTGCGCAAGGTCAGCGGCGTCACGCACCCGCCGGCGGCCGCCGCCGAAGCGTTCGAGGCGGCGGTCGCGGAGGTCACGGACGCGACGACGCGATTGCTGGGGGCTTTGCCGCCGCGGCGCCAGCCGCCGAAGACCGTCCCACCGTTGCGCCGGCCGGAGGTGCTGGCCCGCCTCGCGACATCGAAATGACCCTGACCGCAACGATGCCCGCGCTCAAGGAGTGGAGCGCGGTGGTGCACGCGCTGCTGGACGGTCGGCAGCGGGTGCTGCTGCGCAAGGGCGGCATCGGTGAAAAGCGGTTTGAGTTGGCGGCCCGGGAGTTCCTGCTGTTCCCGACGGTCGCCCACAGCCACGCGCAGCGCGTCCGACCCGAGCACCGAGACGTGCTGGAAGCCGGGGCCGCCGACAGCACCGAAGAGCGGCTCGTGATCAGGGCGGCCGCGAAAGTCATTGCCGCGCAAGAAGTCAACCGGCCTGACGGTCTTTCGGCGATCGAGGATCTGCACATCTGGACCGCCGAGTCGGTGCGCGCCGACCGGCTCGACTTCCGGCCCAAGCACAAGCTGGCCGTCCTGGTGGTGTCGGTGATCCCCTTGGCCGAGCCGGTGCTGATCGCTCGCACCCCCGAGTACGCGGGCTGCACGAGTTGGGTGCAGCTCCCGCTGACGCCGGCCGATGTCGGGCTCGCCCCGCCGGTGCACGGCCTCACGACGCGCTAGACGAGGTCGCCGTCCGGGTCCGCCACGCCGTCGGCTGAGGGGTCGCTGGGGCCGACCGGAAGCAGCAGCCGGGAGCGCCCGTAGTGCACGGCGTGGGTGGCCGGCTTGGACTGCCGGCCCGTCAGCACCGGCTCCTCGGTGCCGAGGTTGCGCGCGTAGCGGGGAAACCAGCTGCCCGCGATCAGGACTCGGATGCGTGAGCCGGCGGGGAAGCGGTGGGCGACCGCGTCGAGTTCGACGCTGACGGTCTTCGCCGACTTCCGGGCTGCGCGCAACCGTCGATAGCCGTCGCTGACATTTCGGGACCGGCCCTTGGCGTCGACCTCGCTCACCCGAACAAAGAGGTCGACATGGGGATTGTCCGCGGTGTGGGTCAGCTCGACCACGGGATTTCCGTAGACGTGCAGATCGCGGGTGAGGGTGAGGCTGGTGAAGGCGAGCACGTCGTCGCGCAACGCGAGCCGGCTGTCGTCGCGGTAACCGCCGTTCGGGGACAGCAGGGGACCGCCGGTGGTGGGCGTCGGGTCCGCGGGGTCGTAGCGAAACGTCGCGGGCGCCAATCCCGTGAGGTCCGTCGGCGCGGTCTCGCCCAGGTGGCCGCCGGGCCGTAGGTACAGCGCGCGTTCGGTGGTGGCGGGCGGCCAGTCGCCCAGGTTGCGCCAGCCCTCGCCGGTGACGTAGACGCGGACCCTGTCGGGCCGGCGCGGGGCGGGCGCGCCGCCCAGGTGGGTGGCCAGCCAGTCCAGTGATTCCCGCGCGCTGGTGGCCAGCCCCTTGGTGAGCATTTGGGTGTGCGTCCACGGGCCGACCGTCAGCGCGACGTCGACGCCACGCCCGCGCAGACGCCCGTACTGCTGCAACGTCTGCTTCAGGAAGATGTCTTGCCAGCCGCCGATGAGCAGCACGGGCACCCGCGCCCGGTCCAGCGCCTCGCCGAACCGCAGCGAATTCCAGAACGGATCGTCGGGTTCGGAATGTTCGATCCACGATTCGAACCACGGCGCACCCGCGCCGAGCAGCGTGCGTGCCGCCGCGCCCATCGGCACTTCACCAACCGCCTTCGCGACCTTCCGCTGGGCCCGCAGCTGGCGGATACCGGATCTGAGGCGCCCGGGGTCCTCCTGGTGGGAGACTAGATCGTTCCAGCCCAGCCAGTCATTGATGGCGAATGACCCGGTGTCCCATACCGAGGCGTTGAAATCGTGCGGACCCACGGTGATGACGGCCGCGGCCAGCTCCGGCGGGGGATTGTGCAACAGCGCCCATTGGGTGAATCCCAGGTACGACAGCCCGACGGTGGCGAATCGGCCGGTGAACCAGGGCTGCTCACGCAGCCAATCGACCGTGTCGGCGCCGTCGGCGGCCTCGTTGACCATCGGTTCGAACTCGCCGCCCGACCCGAACGTTCCGCGCACGCTCTGCAGCACGACGTGGTAGCCACGCGCGGCATACAGCCTGGCGAATGCCAGCGAGAACGGGAAAGCGCGCCCGTAGGGTCCGCGGACCAGCAGGGTGCCGACGGCGCGGGCGGTGACCGGTGCGTAGTGGTCGGCCACCAGGCGGACCCCGTCACGCATCGGCACCTCGGCCCGGTCCACGGTGTACTCGGTGGTCGCCGGCGGCAGACCCAGCAGTCGGCCCACGGCGTTGCCGCCGACTTGTCTGAGGGCGCCCACGCTTTAGAACTTGTAGTAGGGCGCGAGGTCGTTGGCCCGCTGCAGGTTGGTGGACATGCAGTCGACGTCGGGGTTGGAGTAGACCGCCGAGAAGTAAAGTGCCTGCTGGATCACTCCGTAGCTGGTCTTGAACACGACCATGCACGAGAAAAACCAGTAGCTGTTGTGATAGGTCGGCTTCAGAACCCAGTACTGCGCGGCGCGGTGGCCTCCGATCGTGGTCTCGACGGCGTCGGCGGGCAGGCTCTCCTGGTAGGTGCGCCAGATGATGGGCTCGACCGCCACCTGATAGTTGCCCGCGTCGAAGTGGCAGCGCAGCCCGTCCTCGTGTTCGGGCGGGGTGAACGCCAACCCGAGCCGCTGGATGACGTCGAACGGGATGTCCTCGCATGCGTCGAAGGGGCGCGGATCGGTGGTCGCCACGATCGGGCTCTTCATGGTGGTTGGCATCGGCTCATCGGTCGACCGCAGCTCGACGGGCCCGCCCCCGGTCGGCGTCGCCGGTGCGCATTGCCAACCCACCGTGCCCCCCACGACCGCCGTGACCAGCGCACCAAGCGCTCCGATCAGACGCACACTGGCGAACACGACACCCCCTGCTGCCTCGGCGGTCCCCTGCCGGGAGTGTACAAGTCGGGTCAGCGGCGTCACAGTGAAACGAGAACACGTTCTAATCGCGCGAGCAAGGTCCTGGCCGAAACCGGCCAATCACATCGAGTCATTAGTCTGGTTAATCGTGGTTCGGAAAGAATCGGAGCAAAAATCGGCGCGGGAATCGACCAACGGGGCGCAGCCGACGCTGTGGGCGATTTCGGACCTGCACACCGGTCACCTCGGTAACAAGCCGGTCGCCGAATCGCTGTACCCGTCGTCGCCCGAGGATTGGTTGATCGTCGCCGGCGACGTCGCCGAACGCACCGACGAGATCCGTTGGACGCTTGACCTGCTGCGGCGGCGGTTCGCCAAGGTGATCTGGGTTCCCGGCAACCACGAGCTGTGGACCACCACCCGGGATCCCATGCAGATCTTCGGCCGGGCCCGCTATGAGTACCTGGTCAACATGTGCGACGAGATGGGCGTGATCACGCCCGAGCATCCGTTCCCGGTGTGGACCGAACGCGGTGGCCCGGCCACGATCGTGCCGATGTTCCTGCTTTACGACTACACCTTCTTGCCCGAGGGGGCGGCGAGCAAAGCCGAGGGGATGGCCATCGCGCGGCAGCGCAGCGTGGTCGCCACCGACGAATTTTTGCTCTCGCCGGAGCCGTACCCCACCCGCGAGGCCTGGTGTCGCGAGCGGATGGTCAGCACCCGCGCCCGCCTGGAACAGCTCGACTGGATGACACCGAGCGTCCTGGTGAACCATTTCCCGCTGGTGCGCGAGCCCTGCGACGCGTTGTTCTACCCGGAATTCTCGCTGTGGTGCGGAACCACCAAGACCGCCGACTGGCACACCCGTTACAACGCCGTCTGCTCGGTGTACGGGCACCTACACATTCCGCGCACCACCTGGTACGACGACGTGCGCTTCGAGGAAGTCTCGGTGGGCTACCCGCGCGAGTGGCGGCGCCGCAAGCCGTACACCTGGCTGCGCCAGGTGTTGCCGGATCCCCAGTACGCGCCCGGTTATCTCAACGACTTCGGCGGTCACTTCGTGATCACCCCCGAGATGCGCCGGCAGGCCGAGCAGTTCCGGGAACGAGTGCGGCGGCAGCGGCAGTCACGATGACGGCGCCCACGCTGGTGTCGTCGGTGCTGCCCGACACGGTGTCCGAGGATCTGGCGTATTCGGAGGTCTATTCCGACCCACCCGGCCTGAGCCCGTTGCCGGAGGAGGAGCCGCTGATCGCCAAGTCGGTTGCCAAGCGGCGCAACGAGTTCATCACCGTCCGGCACTGCGCGCGGATCGCGTTGGGCGAGCTCGGGGTGCCCCCGGTGCCGATCCTCAAGGGCGACAAGGGCGAACCGTGCTGGCCCGACGGCGTGGTGGGCAGCCTCACCCACTGCACCGGCTACCGCGGTGCGGTGGTGGGACGCGCCGGCCCGGTGCGCTCGGTGGGCATCGACGCCGAACCACACGACGTGTTGCCGCAGGGCGTGCTGGACGCGATCACGCTCGACGAGGAACGCCACGAGCTCGCCGCGTTACCCGAGGGCCTGCATTGGGACCGAATCCTGTTCTGCGCCAAGGAAGCAACATATAAGGCCTGGTTCCCGCTGACGGCGCGCTGGTTGGGTTTCGAGGACGCGCACATCGTGTTCGACGTCGATCCTGGCGGCAGGGGAGCCGCGGGGTCGTTCGTCTCCAAGATCCTGATCGACGGGCAGGCGCTGTCGGGTCCGCCGCTGACCGCGCTACGGGGCCGGTGGGCCGTCGAGCGCGGGCTGGTGATCACCGCCATCGTGCTATGAGCCAAAGCCCCACCGGGCCGGGCATTGTGGTGGTCGACAAGCCGGCAGGGATGACCAGTCACGACGTCGTCGCACGCTGTCGCCGCATCTTTTCCACCCGCAGGGTGGGGCACGCCGGGACGCTCGACCCGATGGCGACCGGCGTCCTGGTGATCGGCGTCGACCGGGCCACCAAGATCCTCGGCCTGTTGACGGCGGCCTCCAAGTCGTATGCCGCCACCGTCCGCCTGGGTCAGACCACTTCCACCGAGGACGCCGAAGGTGAACTGCTACAAAGCGTTTCGTCCGGCCACGTGTCCGACGAGGCGATCGCCGCCGCGATCGCCGGGCTGCGCGGTGAGATCGAGCAGGTGCCGTCGGCGGTCAGCGCGATCAAGGTGGAGGGCCGCCGCGCCTATCGGTTGGTCCGTGAGGGTCACGCCGTCGAGCTTGCGGCCCGGCCGGTACGCATCGACCGGTTCGAGATGCGCGCTACGCGCCGCGAGGTCGATGACTGCGCCGGTGGCTTGGGCGTTACAGACGTCGATGTCGAGGTCGACTGCTCGTCGGGAACCTACATCCGTGCGCTGGCCCGCGATCTCGGCGCCGCGTTGGGAGTGGGCGGGCACCTGACGTCGTTGCGGCGCACCCGCGTCGGCCGCTTCGGGCTGGACCGGGCGCGCTCGCTCGACGACCTGGCCGAGCAGCCGCGGCTGAACTGGACGCTGGACGAGGCGTGCCTGCTGATGTTTCCGCGCCGCGACCTGTCCGCCGACGAGGCCGTGGCCGCCGGCAACGGGCGGTCGCTTTCGCCGGCCGGTATCGACGGCGTCTATGCCGCCACCGACGCCGACGGCCGGGTGGTAGCACTGCTGCGCGACGAGGGCCCGCGGACCAAGTCGGTGGTAGTGATCCACCCGGCGACCCTGTAGGAATAGGGTGGGGCTAAATATCTAGATCACCTACGCTTGAAGAAGGTGCGTTGATGTCCAGCAAGGGATCCAACAAGGTTTACGTCGTCGGCGTCGGCATGACGAAGTTCGAGAAGCCGGGCCGCCGCGAGGGCTGGGACTACCCGCAGATGGCCAAGGAGTCCGGCACCAAAGCGCTCGAGGACGCCGGGGTCGACTACACCGAGATCGAGCACGGCTACGTCGGGTACGTCGCCGGCGATTCGACGTCGGGGCAGCGCGCACTCTACGAACTCGGGATGACGGGCATCCCGATCGTCAACGTCAACAACAACTGCTCCACGGGGTCCACCGCGCTGTACCTGGGTGCGCAGGCCATCCGCGGCGGGCTGGCCGACTGCGTGCTGGCGCTGGGCTTCGAGAAGATGCAGCCCGGATCGCTGAAGGGCGGCGCCGACGACCGGGAATCGCCGATGGGCAGGCACGTCAAGGCCCTGGCCGAAATCGACGAGTTCGGTTTTCCGGTGGCGCCGTGGATGTTCGGCGCGGCCGGCCGCGAGCACATGAAGAAATACGGCACCACCGCGGAGCATTTCGCGAAGATCGGTTTCAAGAACCACAAGCACTCGGTCAACAACCCGTACGCGCAGTTCCAGGAGGAGTACACCCTCGACGACATCCTGGCCGCGAAGATGATCTCCGACCCGCTGACCAAATTGCAGTGCTCGCCCACCTCCGACGGGTCGGCGGCGGTCGTGCTGGCCAGTGAGGATTACGTGGCCAAGCACAACCTTGCCGGGCAGGCCGTGGAGATCGTCGGGCAGGCGATGACCACCGACTTCGGGTCCACCTTCGACGGCAGCGCCCGCAACATCATCGGCTACGACATGAATGTGCAAGCGGCTCAACGGGTTTACGATCAGTCCGGGCTCGGCCCCGAGGATTTCCAGGTGATCGAGCTGCACGACTGCTTCTCCGCCAACGAGCTGCTGCTCTACGAGGCGCTGGGCCTGTGCGAGGAGGGCGAGGCGCCCAAGCTGATCGACGACAATCAGACCACCTATGGCGGACGGTGGGTGGTGAACCCCTCGGGCGGGCTGATCTCGAAGGGCCACCCGCTGGGCGCGACCGGGTTGGCGCAGTGCTCCGAGCTGACCTGGCAGCTGCGGGGTGCGGCGGACAAGCGTCAGGTGGACAACGTGACCGCCGCGTTGCAGCACAACATCGGGCTGGGCGGAGCGGCCGTCGTCACCGCCTACCAGCGCGCCGACCGCTGAACCTCCGCGGCCATGATCGAGTGGTCCGACACCGACCTGATGGTTCGGGATGCCGTTCGCCAGTTCGTCGACAAAGAGATCCGGCCGCATTTGGACGAATTGGAAACCGGCGCAATGTCGCCCTATCCGATCGCGCGCAAGCTGTTCAGCCAGTTCGGTCTCGACGTCATGGCCGCCGAGTCGATCAAGAAGATGCTGGACCGGGAGCGCGCAAAGCTGGAGGGCAAGCGGCCCGAAAGTGACGAAAAGCCGGACGACGCAGTCGGTTTCGGCGGCGGCGCCCAGGGATCGATGGTCGCGGTGCTGGTGTCCGAAATCGCCCGGGTCAGCATCGGATTGCTGAGCACCGCGTCGGTCAGCCTCGGTCTGGGCGCGGCGACCATCATGAGCCGCGGGACGCTGGCCCAGAAGGAACGCTGGTTGCCCGAGCTGATGACGCTGGAGAAGATCGCGGCGTGGGCCATCACCGAGCCGGACTCGGGCTCGGATGCGTTCGGTGGCATGAAGACCTACGTCAAACGCGACGGCGAGGACTACATCCTCAACGGGCAGAAGACGTTCATCACCAACGGGCCGTACGCCGACGTGCTGGTGGTCTACGCCAAACTCGACTCGGGTGATCCATCCGCGGACAAGCGGAACCGGCCGGTGCTCGTCTTCGTCCTCGATTCGGGCATGCCGGGCCTGACGCAGGGCAAGCCGTTCAAGAAGATGGGCATGATGTCCTCGCCGACCGGCGAGCTGTTCTTCGACAACGTGCGCCTGAGCCCGGACCGGCTGCTCGGCGAGAGCGAACAGCACACCGACGGCGACGGCCGCGACAGCGCCCGCGCCAACTTCGCCGCCGAACGGATCGGGATCGCCATGATGGCGCTGGGGATCATCAACGAATGCCATCGGCTGTGCGTGGATCACGCGAAGACGCGCACGCTGTGGGGCAAGAACATCGGGCAATTCCAGCTGATCCAGCTCAAGCTGGCCAAGATGGAAGTCGCCCGGATGAACGTGCAGAACATGGTGTTTCACACCATCGAGCGGCAGCAGGCCGGGAAGCCGTTGACCCTGGCCGAGGCCTCGGCGATCAAGCTGTACTCGTCGGAGGCGGCCACCGACGTGGCGATGGATGCCGTGCAGCTGTTCGGCGGCAACGGCTACATGGCCGAGTACCGGGTGGAGCAGCTGGCCCGCGACGCCAAATCGCTGATGATCTACGCCGGCAGCAACGAGGTTCAGGTGACCCACATCGCCAAGGGCCTGCTGAGCTAGGCGTTTTGGCGCCGAGCGTGCACTCAGCGCGAGGGCTAGGCAACCACCCAGATCGCCCGGGCGGCCGGGCTGCCAAGGTCGACGGTGCTCTGGACCCCGTCGTCGGATTCGATCGCCACGGAGATCATGCCGGCGAATTCCCGGCGGGTCAGGACCCGCACCCGGGAGTCGAGAATGATCCCGACGTCGGCGAAATAGCGCAGCATCTCGGGGTCGGCATCGGAAATCCGGGCCACCGTCCCGGTATCTCCGTCGCCGCACGCCCAAAGCTGACGGGCCGGCGGTGTGGGCACCTGCCCGTCGGAGGCCGGGATCGGGTCACCGTGCGGGTCGCGCCGCGGGTAGCCCAGCTTGGCGTCGATGCGGGCCACCAGGCGATCCGATACCGCGTGCTCGAGTACCTCGGCCTCGTCGTGAACCTCGTCCCAGCCATAGCCGAGCTCGTTGACCAAAAAGGTCTCCAGCAGCCGGTGCCGGCGCACCACCTCGAGCGCCGCCCGCCGCCCCGCCTCGGTCAAGGTCACGGCGCCATACTTCTCGTGGTCGACCAGGCCCTGCTCGGCGAGTTTGCGGATCGACTCCGAGGCCGTGCTGGCCGACACGCCGATCCGGTCGGCCAGCATTTTGGTGCTGACCTTCGCGGGGCCCCCTTCCGAGGACCATTCCTGGGCATTCCAGATGACCTTCAGATAGTCCTGGCCGACCGCGGTGATACCGCCGGGGTCGTCGTCAGCCCTCACGAGCAAAAGTCTAGGCAAACTACGGCTCGACCGCCCATTGCCGTCGCCGACGCGCCATGGACTGTGCTGGCGCCGTAGGCTTGCGGTCGTGCAGCGGTGGCGCGGCCAAGACGAGATTCCCACGGACTGGGGCAGATGCGTGCTCACCATCGGGGTGTTCGACGGTGTGCATCGCGGGCACGCCGAATTGATCGCTCATGCGGTGAAGGCCTCCCGCGCGCGCAACGTGCCGAGCGTGCTGATGACGTTCGACCCGCACCCGATGGAAGTGGTCCATCCCGGCAGCCACCCCGCACAACTGACGACGCTGACCCGTCGCGCCGAGCTCGTTGAAGAACTGGGCATCGACGTCTTCCTGGTGATGCCGTTCACGACCGATTTCATGAAGCTCACCCCGGACCGCTACGTCCACGAGCTGTTGGTGGAGAACCTGCACGTGGTGGAGGTCGTGGTGGGGGAGAACTTCACCTTCGGCAAGAAGGCGGCCGGCGACGTCGACACCCTGCGCCGCGCCGGCGACCGGTTCGGGTTCGCGGTGGAGTCGATGTCGCTGCTCTCCGAGCACCACAGCAACGAAACCGTGACGTTCTCGTCCACCTACATCCGGTCTTGCGTGGACGCCGGTGACATGGTGGCGGCCACGGAGGCCCTGGGCCGCCCGCATCGCGTCGAGGGCGTGGTGGTCCGGGGTTACGGGCGAGGCGCCGAGCTGGGCTTTCCCACCGCGAACGTGGCGCCGCCGATGTACTCGGCCATCCCGGCCGACGGCGTGTACGCGGCCTGGTTCACCGTGCTCGGGCACGGACCGGTGACCGGCACCGTCATCCCGGGGGAGCGCTATCAGGCCGCAGTGTCCGTGGGCACCAACCCGACCTTCTCCGGACGCACCCGCACCGTCGAGGCGTTCGTCCTGGATACCGCCGCTGACCTGTATGGACAGCATGTGGCATTGGACTTCGTCGCGCGCGTGCGCGGACAGCGCAAGTTCGACTCGGTGAAGGACCTCGTCGCCGCGATGGGTAACGACACCGACCGGGCGCGCGCCCTGCTCACAGACTGAATCACAGACTGAACGTCATCCGACGATTCAAGCCGGCCACCGCCCGGCTGCTAAACTGCCGGACGACATCGGCGCGTGCTGCGGTTCGCGGTGGCCGCGCTGGAGAGATCCATGATCGCGGACCAATTGATGGAGATATTTCGTGGCGCTTACAGCCGAACAGAAAAAAGAAATTCTTGGCCAGTACGGCCTGCATGACACCGACACCGGATCCCCGGAGGCGCAGATCGCGCTGCTGACCAAGCGGATCGCGGACCTGACCGAGCACCTCAAGGTGCACAAGCACGACCACCACTCGCGCCGGGGACTGCTGCTGCTGGTGGGGCGCCGGCGGCGGCTGATCAAGTACGTGTCCCAGGTCGATGTCGAGCGTTATCGCTCGCTCATCGAGCGGCTCGGCCTGCGCCGCTGACGCCCGGCAAATCCCAAGCGCTGCTAACGGGCTAAGTTCGCCCGTGTAGAGTGAGAGCGTTCTGGGCCGGTTCGGCCCGAGCAAACGGTGCGGTTTGCGCAGATCCGCGTGAGCCGTTCCAGCGTGTCACTATGCCCGTCACGGTGAGCAGCCCAGTCTGCATCGGGCGGTCTTCGGTAGTGGCTGCCGGGCTCTCCGGATCTGGGGCAGGTCGGCCGCTTCGATCGATGGCCGTAGCCGCATTCAGACTCTTGCTCTCCGGGTGGCGCATGGACGCGCGAAAAAGCCGAATAACCCAGAGAGGCTGTACGGACACCTATGTCTGTAGCTGAAATCGACGAAGGCGTGTTCGAGGCGACCGCCACAATCGACAACGGGACCTTTGGTACCCGGACCGTCCGTTTCGAAACCGGCCGGCTGGCCCAGCAGGCAGCCGGTGCCGTCGTCGCATACCTTGACGACGAGAACATGCTGCTGTCGGCTACGACCGCCAGCAAGTCACCCAAGGAACACTTCGACTTCTTCCCGCTGACGGTCGACGTCGAGGAGCGGATGTACGCCGCCGGCCGCATCCCCGGGTCGTTCTTCCGTCGCGAGGGCCGCCCCTCCACCGACGCGATCCTGACCTGCCGGCTCATCGACCGCCCGCTGCGCCCGTCGTTCGTCGACGGCCTGCGCAACGAGATCCAGGTCGTGGTGACGATCCTGAGCCTGGACCCCAACGACCTGTACGACGTGCTGGCGATCAACGCCGCGTCGGCGTCCACCCAGCTGAGCGGGCTGCCGTTCTCCGGCCCCATCGGGGGCGTCCGGGTGGCGCTCATCGACGGCACGTGGGTCGCGTTCCCGACCGTAGAGCAGCTCGAGCGGGCCGTGTTCGACATGGTGGTGGCCGGCCGCAAGGTCGAGGGTGACGTGGCCATCATGATGGTCGAAGCCGAAGCCACCGAGAACGTCATCGAACTGGTCGAGGGCGGTGCCCAGGCGCCGACGGAAGCCGTTGTGGCGCAGGGCCTCGAGGCGGCCAAGCCGTTCATCGCGGCGTTGTGTTCGGCGCAGCAGGAGCTGGCCGACAAGGCCGCGAAGCCGACCAGTGACTACCCGACCTTCCCCGATTACGGCGACGACGTGTACTACTCGGTGTCCTCGGTGGCCACCGACGAGCTGGCCGCCGCGCTGACCATCGGCGGCAAGGCCGAGCGCGACCATCGCACCGACGAGCTCAAGGCTCAGGTTCTCGAGCGGCTCGCCGAAACCTACGCGGGCCGTGAAAAAGAGGTCAGCGCCGCGTTCCGCTCGCTGACCAAGAAGCTGGTCCGGCAGCGCATCGTGACCGACCACTTCCGCATCGACGGCCGGGGCATCACCGACATCCGCGCGTTGTCGGCCGAGGTCGCCGTGGTTCCGCGGGCGCACGGCAGCGCGCTGTTCGAGCGCGGCGAAACCCAGATCCTCGGCGTGACCACGCTCGACATGGTCAAGATGGCCCAGCAGATCGACTCGCTGGGACCCGAAACGTCGAAGCGCTACATGCACCACTACAACTTCCCGCCGTTCTCCACCGGCGAGACGGGCCGGGTCGGCTCGCCCAAGCGGCGCGAGATCGGGCACGGCGCGCTGGCCGAGCGGGCCCTGGTGCCCGTGCTGCCCAGCGTCGAGGAGTTCCCGTACGCCATCCGTCAGGTGTCCGAGGCGCTGAGCTCCAACGGCTCGACGTCGATGGGCTCGGTCTGCGCGTCCACGCTGGCGCTGCTGAACGCTGGAGTGCCGCTGAAGGCGCCGGTGGCCGGCATCGCGATGGGCCTGGTCTCCGACGACGTCGAGGTGGACGGCAAGACCGAGCGCCGCTTCGTCACCCTGACCGACATCCTGGGCGCCGAGGACGCGTTCGGCGACATGGACTTCAAGTGCGCCGGCACCAAGGACTTCGTCACCGCGCTGCAATTGGACACCAAGCTCGACGGAATTCCCTCCCAGGTTCTGGCAGGTGCTCTGTCCCAGGCCAAAGACGCCCGGCTGACCATCCTCGAGGTCATGGCCGAGGCCATCGACGCGCCCGACGAGATGAGCCCGTACGCGCCGCGGGTGACCACGATCAAGGTTCCGGTCGACAAGATCGGTGAGGTCATCGGCCCCAAGGGCAAGGTCATCAACGCCATCACCGAGGAGACCGGCGCGCAGATCTCCATCGAGGACGACGGCACCGTGTTCGTCGGCGCCACCGACGGGCCCTCGGCGCAGGCGGCGATCGACAAGATCAACGCCATCGCCAACCCGCAGCTGCCGACGATCGGCGAGCGGTTCCTCGGAACTGTGGTCAAGACAACGGATTTCGGTGCGTTCGTGTCGCTGCTGCCCGGCCGCGACGGTTTGGTGCACATCTCCAAACTGGGCAGGGGCAAGCGCATCGCGAAGGTCGAGGACGTCGTGAACGTCGGCGACAAGCTGCGGGTGGAGATCGCCGACATCGACAAGCGGGGCAAGATCTCGCTGGTCCTGGTCGCTGAGGAGGATGCCGCCGGGGCCCCTAGCGCTCCCGATGCCGTCGCGCCAGCAGATGCCGCGACGGCCAGCAGCTGACGCGGCGGCCCTGCACAGGGGCAACCAGACCGCCGAAGCCGAACACCAAGCCGCATTGCGCCGCACCACACTCCCGGGGGGCCTGCGGGTCGTCACCGAGTACCTGCCCGCGGTGCGCTCCGCGTCGGTCGGGGTCTGGGTCGGTGTCGGATCGCGTGATGAGGGCGCCACGGTGGCCGGGGCGGCGCACTTTCTCGAGCATCTGCTGTTCAAGTCGACCCCGACCCGCACGGCCGTGGACATCGCGCAGGCGATGGACGCCGTCGGCGGGGAGCTGAACGCGTTCACCGCCAAGGAACACACCTGCTACTACGCCCACGTGCTGGACAGCGACCTGGAGCTGGCCATCGACCTGGTCGCCGATGTGGTGCTCAACGGTCGCTGCGCAGCCGAGGATGTCGAGCTGGAGCGCGACGTCGTCCTCGAGGAGATCGCCATGCGCGACGACGACCCCGAGGACACGCTGGGGGACGTGTTTTTGGCGGCACTGTTCGGCGACCACCCGGTGGGCCGCCCGGTGATCGGCACCGCGCACTCGGTGTCGGCGATGACGCGGGCCCAACTGCACTCGTTTCATCTGCGGCGCTACACCCCGGAACGCATGGTTGTCGCGGTGGCCGGCAATGTCGACCATGACGAGGTGGTCGCGCTGGTGCGCGAACACTTCGGATCTCATTTGGTCCGCGGACGGCGGCCCGTGGCTCCGCGCAAGGGCGCCGGACGGGTCAACGGGCGCCCCGGGCTGACCCTGGTCAAACGGGATGCCGAGCAGACCCACGTGTCGCTGGGTGTCCGCATCCCAGGGCGTAGCTGGGAGCATCGCTGGGCGCTGTCGGTGCTGCACACCGCCCTGGGCGGCGGCCTGAGTTCCAGGCTGTTCCAGGAGGTTCGGGAATTGCGCGGGCTGGCCTATTCGGTCTACTCGACGCTGGACATCTTCGCCGACAGCGGCGCGCTGTCGGTGTATGCGGCGTGCCTGCCCGAGCGTTTCGCCGACGTCATGGCCGTGACCAGCGAGGTGCTCGAAGCGGTGGCGCGCGACGGCCTCACCGAGGCGGAATGCCGAATCGCCAAAGGCTCGTTGCGCGGCGGCCTCGTGCTGGGGCTGGAGGATTCCAGCTCCCGGATGAGCCGCATCGGCCGCAGCGAATTGAACTACGGCAAACACCGCAGCATCGAGCACACGTTGCGACGGATCGACGAGGTGACCGTCGAGGAGGTCAACGCGGTGGCCCACCGGCTGCTGAGCAAATGCTACGGCGCCGCGGTCCTGGGTCCCTATGCGTCGAAACGATCGCTGCCCCAACAACTTCGGGCGATGGTAAATTAACGCAAATGGTGCTGGTCAGCCAGAGGGTACTGGGCTTTTGGGACATCACGGTGCCCATCGTGGGCGCGCCGATGGCCGGCGGCCCGGGCACCCCGGCGTTGGCCGCGGCGGTGACCAACGCGGGTGGGCTCGGATTCGTCCCCGCCGGGTACGTCAGCGCTGAGCGGTTCGCCGACGACGTCGCCGCGGCACGCAAAATGACCACCGGCCCGCTGGGTGTCAACCTGTTTGTGCCCCAGCCCAGCGTCGCCGACTGGGTGGCACTGGACTATTACGCGGAGGAACTCGAAGGGGTCGCCGAGCACTACCAGGTCGAGGTGGGCCGGCCCGAGTTCGGAGACGACGACGACTGGGAGCGCAAGCTCGAGGTGGTGGCCGATATCCGCCCGGAGCTGGTGTCCTTCACCTTCGGCGTGCCGCCGCCGGATGTGATCCGGCGGTTGGGCGCGCTGGGCCTGTTGGTGATGGCCACGGTGACGTCGGCCTACGAGGCCGGGGTGGCCGTGGCCGCCGGAGCGGACAGCCTGGTGGTCCAGGGCCCGGATGCCGGCGGGCACCGGGGCACCTTTGCGCCCGACATGGAGCCCGGCAACGAGTCGCTGCACGAGCTGATCGATCGAATCCACCGGGCGCACCGCGACATCCCGATCATCGCGGCGGGCGGACTGGGCACCGCCGAGGACGTCGACGGCGTGCTGCGCAGGGGAGCGGTGGCCGCGCAGGTCGGCACCGCGTTGCTGCTCAGCGACGAAGCCGGCACCAACAAGGCGTATCGCACCGCCATGAAGAATCAACTCTTCGCCAAAACCATCGTCTCGCGCGCCTTCTCGGGCCGGTATGGGCGCAGCCTGGAGAACGAATTCATCCGTCTACTCGACACCGTGGCCCCGCTGGGCTATCCCGAGGTCAACCAGATGACGCTGCCGATTCGGGAGGCCGCGGTCGACTGGCAAGACCCCAACGGGATGCCCCTCTGGGCGGGAACGTCGTTCCGGGAGGCCCACTCCGGTCCGGCCGCCGAGATCATCGGCGCTCTCAACATCTAGCGCCAGGCGACATTTAGCGTCAGGCCAGCACGCTCGCCGGATCGGTGCGCGGTAAACCCAGGTCGGTGGCCACCCGTTCGCACAGCAGCATCCCATCATGCGTCGAAAGCCCCTTGGCCAGAGCGGGATCCGACCGGCATGCCGCCCGCCAGCCGTGGTCGGCGAGCTTGAGCACGTACGGCATCGTCGCGTTGGTCAGCGCGAAGGTCGATGTCTTGGGCACCGCGCTGGGCATATTGGCGACGCAATAGAACAGTGTGTCGTGCACGGGGAACGTCGGGTGGTCGTGGGTGGTGGGCCGGGAGTCTTCGAAGCAGCCGCCCTGGTCGATGGAGATGTCCACCAGCACCGCGCCCGGCTTCATATGTGCGACAAGCGAATTCGAGATCAACTTAGGCGCCCGCGCGCCTGGCTCCAGGACGGCCCCGATCACCAGGTCGGCACGTTTGACGGCGCCTTCGAGCTCGTACGCCGACGAGAAGCGCGTGCCGATGTGGCCACCGAACTCCGCGTCGAGCAGCCGCAGCTTGGCGATGTTGATGTCGAAAACCATGACGCTCGCCCCCATGCCGCTGGCGACCCGGGCGGCGTTGTAGCCGGCCGTGCCGGCGCCGACCACCACGACATCGGCGGCCTTGACGCCCGGCACCCCGCCCATCAGCACGCCGCGGCCGCCCTGGGTCCGCATCAGGTGATAGGCCCCGACCTGAACGGAGAGCCGACCGGCGACCTCGCTCATCGGGGCGAGCAGCGGAAGCGCGCCGTCGGCGGTCTGGACGGTCTCGTAGGCGATCGACGTTGCGCCGGCGGCCAACAGCGCATCGGTGCAGGCGCGCGAAGCGGCCAAGTGCAGATACGTGAACAGGACCTGGTCGTGTCGCAAGAGGCCATACTCGGCCGGGACCGGCTCCTTGACCTTGAGCAGCAGGTCGGCGTCGGCCCATACCTGTTCGGCCGCGCTGGTCACCTGCGCGCCCGCCGCCTTGAACTCCGAGTCGGGGATTGCCGACCCTTCTCCGGCGCCGGCCTGGATGAGCACCTCGTGTCCGTGGCGGGTCAGTTCGGCGACGCCGGCCGGGGTGATGGCGACCCTGAACTCGTTGCTCTTCGTCTCGGTCGGAACGCCAACTCGCATGCTTCAAGTGTGAAGAACATTCGAAAGTGCGGCAAATACCCCGATGATCATTCGGTAAAGTCGTGTCGTGCCTAACAAGAGTACGGAGCGAGACCATTGGTTGGCCGATCCGCCGAAGAATGTTCGAGTCGATCTCGATCGGGTGGACCGCCAGATCCTGACCCTGCTGCACGGCGATGCCCGGATCACCAACAACGCGCTCGCGGAGGCGGTCGGCATCGCGCCGTCGACGTGCCATGGCCGGGTCAGGCGACTGGTAGACCTCGGCGTCATCCGGGGGTTCTACACCGACATCGACCCCGTCGCGGCGGGCCTGCCGCTGCAGGCGATGATCTCGGTCAACCTGCAGTCCAACGCGCGCGGGAAGATCCGCAGCTTCATCCAGCAGATCCGCAGCCGGCGTCAGGTCATGGACGTCTATTTTCTCGCCGGCGCAGACGATTTCATCCTGCACGTCGCCGCGCGCGACACCGAGGACCTGCGCTCGTTCGTCGTCGAGAACCTCAACGCCGACGCCGACGTCGCCGGCACCCAGACGTCGCTGATCTTCGAGCATCTCCGTGGGGCCGCACCGATCTAGTGGCGATCGCAAGCGCGGCGTAGCCGGGCGCAGCGGGTCGCCACCATCGATCTAAGCCTTATGATCGGCGAATGAACGACCCGTGCGTGACGGCCACCGTGGAGATCGACGCCCGTCCCGACGTGGTGTATGGGCTCATCACCGACCTATCGACACTGACTTCACTGGCCGAGGAGCCGGTGGCGATGGAGTGGCGTCAGGGTGATGCGGTCGGTCCGGGCGCGGTGTTCGTCGGCCACAACGAAAACGGCCGCCACCGCTGGACCACGAAGTGCACGGTCACCGACGCCGAGCCCGGCCGCGTCTTCGCGTTCGACGTGCGGTACGTCGTCGTCCCGATAGCGCGCTGGCAATACGACATCGTGGACTTGGGAGCCGCCGACGGCGGCTGCCAAGTCACCGAGAGCACCTGGGACCGGCGGCCCGGCTGGTTCCGCAAGGTCGCGCCCCGGGCGACCGGCGTCGCCGACCGGGCGGCCGCCAACGCCGAGCACATCCGGCTGACCCTGCAGCGCCTCAAGCAGCACGCCGAGGCCGGGTAGCGAGAGAGCGGCGGAGCCGGCGATGACGAGACGCGATCCCGCCGTGGCGATCGTCGGGGCGGGCATGTCCGGGCTGTGTGTCGCAATCGCGTTGCTGCGCAGCGGCATTACCGATGTCACCATCTACGAGAAGGCCGACGAGGTGGGCGGCACCTGGCGGGACAACACCTACCCCGGTCTGACCTGCGACGTGCCGTCGCGGGTCTACCAGTACACCTTCGCCACGAAGGCGAACTGGTCGCACTTCTTCTCGCCCGGGGGCGAAATCCAGGCCTACTTTCGCGGCGTCGCCGACCAATTCGGGCTGCGGGACCGGATTCGGTTCGGCACCGAAGTCGTCAGCGCCCGATTCGAGGGCGGCCGCTGGCTGCTGCGCACGGACGCCGGAGAGGAGTCCGAAGTCGACTTCCTGATCTCGGCGACCGGCGTGCTGCACCATCCCCGGGTGCCGTCGATCCCCGGTCTGGACGACTTCGGTGGCCATGCCTTTCACTCGGCGCGCTGGGATCATTCCGTCGAGCTGGGCGGGCGGCGAATCGCGGTGGTCGGCAACGGATCCACCGGCGTTCAGCTGGTCTGCGGCCTGGCCGGCGTGGCGGGCCGGGTATTGATGTTCCAGCGCACCGCGCAATGGGTTGTCCCGGTGCCCAACCCGCGGTACTCCAGGTTCGCCGGCATTACCCACCGGGCCGCGCCCTGGCTCGATCGGTTGGCCTACCGGGTATACAGCCTGGCCTTCGACACCTTCGCCGTCGCGCTGACCAAGCCGGGCCTGCGGCGAAGGGCGATGGGGGCGTTGTGCCGTTCCAGCCTGCGCAAGGTGCGTGACCCCGAGTTGCGCGCCGCGCTGACCCCCGATTACCAGCCGATGTGTAAGCGGTTGGTGATATCGGGCGGGTTCTATCGCGCCATCCAGCGCGACGATGTCGAACTGGTGACCGCCGGCATCGACCACGTGGAGGGGCGCGGCATCGTCACCGACGACGGCAAGTTGCACGAGGTGGACGTCATCGTGCTGTGCACCGGGTTCGACACGCACGCGTTCTTCCGGCCGATGCGGCTGATGGGCCGGGACGGGATCGCCGCCGACGACGTGTGGCGCGACGGGCCGCGGGCGCACCAAACCGTAGCGATGCCGGGCTTCCCCAACTTCTTCATGATGCTCGGGCCGCACAGCCCGGTCGGCAATCACTCGCTGACCGCGGTGGCCGAGTCACAGGCCGATCACATCCTGCGGTGGATCCAGCGTTGGCGCCGCGGCGAATTCGACACGGTGGAGCCGACGCGGTCGGCGACCGAGAGTTACAACGCGAAGCTGCGTGCCGCGATGCCGGACACCGTGTGGACCACCGGCTGCCACAGCTGGTACCTGAACAAGGACGGCGTGCCCGAGGTTTGGCCCTTCACACCGGGCAAACATCGCGCCATGCTGGCAAAGACGGACCCCGGCCAGTACGACCTGCGCCGGCACGTCGCCGCCCACTGAGGAGAATTCCGGGAAGAACCCGGTACCGGCGGTTTCGCATATCTGGGCCGGGTCACTATACTTGCGACGCGCGACGTCCACCGAGACGACTTCAATCGACGGCTAAACGCCGAGGTAGGGGCTCAGGATGTTCACCATCGACGACCAGGCGGCGGGGCCGCACGACGCGTCGCTAGACCACGAGCGTCTGGTCCTTGAGGCGCGCGATGTCGAGTTCGACTGGGCGAAGCTGCCGTTTCACTATGTGCCGGGCGAGCCGTTCGCCACACACATCCTCAACGTCCTGCACCTGCTGCTGCCCGCGGGCGAAGAGTTTTTCGTCGACGCGTTCAAGAAGACGCTGCCGCTCATCAAGGACGATCAGCTGCGGCTGGACGTGCAGGGATTCATCGGCCAGGAGGCCATGCATTCTCAGGCGCACACGAAAGTGCTCGCCCACTTCGCCGCGCAGGGCGTCGACCTGACCCCCTACACCGACCAGATCCGGTGGCTGTTCGAGAAGCTGCTGGGCCCCAAGCCCGGGTGGAGCGCGCGGCGACAGCACAGCTGGCTGCTGGAGCAGGTGTCGATCATTTCCGCGGTCGAGCACTACACCGCGATTCTGGGTGAGTGGGTGCTGGACTCCCCGGCCCACGACGCCATCGGTACCGATCCGATGATGCTGGACATGCTCCGGTGGCACGGCGCCGAGGAAGTCGAGCACAAGGCCGTCGCCTTCGACACCATGAAGCACCTGCGGGCCGGATATTGGCGGCAGGTGCGTTCCCAACTGGTCGTCACGCCCGCGCTGCTGTGGTTGTGGGTTCGTGGGGTGCGCTTCATGTACTCGGTGGATCCCCAGCTGCCGCCGGGGAGCAAGCCGCGCTGGCGCGACTACTTCCGGGCGGCGCGCCGAGGACTGGTGCCGCGGCCGCTGCGATTCGTGCGGGTGGTCGGTGCCTACTACCGGCCGGGTTTCCACCCGTCCCAGCTGGGCGGGCTGGAGCTGGCGGTGGACTACCTGGCGCTCTCGCCGGCCGCGCGCGCGACGCACTGATCTACCGGCACTGTGACCGAGAACATCTGGTCCAGCAGGCCCGCCGACCTGTACGGCCGGCGGGACCGCGATCGCCTCGGCACCCTGTTGTGGGGCATCCGCGTGGTGTTCGGGGGATTCGCGTCCACCTCGCGGTGGCAGCCGTCGCGGGTAAAACCGGTGCGGCGCACCCAAACTGCGGTGGTCACCAAGCGCGAACTCGTCGCCCCCGACGTGGTCGCACTGACGCTGGCCGACCCGGACGGCGGCTTGCTCCCGTCTTGGACGCCCGGTGGGCATATCGACGTTCAGTTGCCCTCGGGCCGACGCCGGCAGTACTCGCTGTGCGGTCCGCCCGGGCGCCGCACGGACTATCGCATCGCCGTGCGCAGGATCCCCGACGGCGGTGGCGGTTCCGTCGAGATGCATGGCGCTTACGACGCCGGTGACACCCTGGTCTTCGAGGGTCCGCGCAACGCGTTCTATCTGGGCGCCACCGAGCGTGACGTGTTGTTCGTCATCGGCGGCATCGGGGTGACGCCCATTCTGCCGATGCTCCACGTGGCCGCGCAGCGCGGAATCGATTGGCGCGCAATCTATGCCGGTAGCAGCCGGGAGTACATGCCGTTCCTGGACGAGGTGGTGTCGGTGGCCCCGGACCGGGTCACGGTGTGGGCCGACGACGAGCACGGCCGCTTGGCCACCGTGGACGACCTGCTGGCCGGCGCCGGGCCGACGACGGCCGTCTACGTGTGCGGGCCGACCGCGATGCTGGAAGCGGTGCGCGTGGCCCGCGACGAACACGCCGACGCGCCACTGCATTACGAGCGGTTCAGCCCGCCGCCCGTCGTCGGCGGAGTGCCGTTCGAGCTGGAACTGGCGCGGTCGCAGCGGGTGCTCAGCGTTCCGCCGAATCGGTCGGCGCTCGATGTCATGCTCGATGAGGATCCGACGACCCCGTACTCCTGCCAGCAGGGCTTCTGCGGGACGTGCAAGGTCAAAGTGCTTGCGGGCGAGGTCGATCACCGGGGCCGCACCGCCGTGGGCGATGACGAAATGGTGGTCTGTGTGTCGCGGGCGAAGGGTGGCCGCCTGGTCATCGACGCGTGAATCGGTAGCCCACGTGGGGCACGATCACGCCGGGCAGCGGCTCCCAATCGAGGGTGCGGCCGTCGATTCGGAAGCTTCTCTTCTCGTAGAAGCGGCGCGCCCTGCCATTTTTTTCCGCGCACCACAAGACCACGTCACCCGAAGGATGCGTGCTCATGGCGGTATCCAGTAGGCGGCCACCGAGGCCGTGCCGCTGGCTTTCCTCGGTTACGTACAGCGCGTCGATCAGGAGGTGATCGGGATCCGCGGGGTCCGGGCCGAAGATGGTCACGCCGATTGTCCGCCCGGCGGACTCGGCAATCCACATGCTCCAGCCCTCGCGATTCAGGCTCTGGGGGTAAATCTCGGCGACCCAGCGTTTTGCCGGACCAAGGATGTCGAGCAGCGGCGGCATCAGTATTCCGGTCCACGACCGTCGCCAAACCGGATAGTGCATCTCGGCGACGTCGGCGTAGTCGTCCGGCTTCGCTTCGCGGATCCGGATGTCGCTGGATGTCACGTGTCTAAGGCTAGAGACCGCTCATTCCGGCCGCGACTGCTCGAGATACGCGGCCAGGGCGTTGGTCAGGCCACGCCGCGCCATGTCGAGGTCGGCATACGAGCCCAGCTGACGCTCCGATACCAGGCCGCGCATCGCGCCGGGGATCAGGGCGGCCACCTCGCGCACCCGGTCCCGATCGACGCCCAGACCGGCGAAGGCGTGTTGGCAGGTCTGAAGCCAGCTCTTGCCCCAGGAGAACAACTCGGCCGCGGTGCGCGGGTAGAGGCGTTCGAGCTCTTTGGGGTCGCGCGGCAGCGCCGCCCGCAAATTTTCGATCGCGCGCGAATCGGGCGACGCCAGGCCGCGGTAGAGGGTGTCGACGATGGCGCCAATGCGCTCGCGTAGCGGCGCGTCGGGTTTTATCGGTGCCGAAAGCGTCGAGAAGGTCGCGGCGCGCCGCTCGGCGGTGCGATGCAGCACCGCGGCCCAAAACCCGTCGGTATCGCCGAACTGGTACTGCACCGCGCCCCAGGTGGCGCCGATCTCCTTGGCGATGCGGTTGGCCGACACCGAGCCCGGCTCGCCGGAGGCCAGCGACTTCAGCGCGGCCTCGAGCATGCTCTCGCGCGTCGCGTGGCCACGCCGGTTGGGGCGCCTCTCGGCGACCTTTGCTTCGGGCACCCGTCGAGCCTATCATTTTCATAGAGGGTACTGTGATTGTTCGACGCCGAGGAGGACACGCGGATGGCAGGGCTCGATGGCTAAGCCGCCGTTGTCGATGAAGCCGACCGGATGGTTCCAGGTCGCCTGGTCCGACGAGATCGGCGTCGGCGACGTCCAGACGATGAAGTACTTCGACCAGGAGATGGTCGCCTGGCGGGCCGAGTCCGGCGAGCTCACCGTGATGAACGCCTACTGCGAACACCTTGGCGCGCACCTGGGTTACGGCGGCAAGGTCGTCGGCGAGGTGCTGCAGTGCCCTTTCCACGGGTGGCAGTGGAGCGGGCAGGGGCGCAACGTCTGCATCCCCTACCAGGATCGGCCCAACCGCGGCAGGCGGATCCGCACCTACCCCGTGGTGGAGCGCAACGAATCGGTCTACATCTGGCACGATGTCGAGCGCCGCGAGCCGTACTTCGATGCGCCCGACGTATTCGCCGCGTTCGAAGACGGCAGCAGCGCGGACGACTACTACCCGCAGCAGAGGTTGTGCCGCCAGGGTCTGGAACTGCACCCTCAGTATGTGCTCGAAAATGGCGTGGATTTCGCGCATTTCAAGTACGTGCACAACACCCCGATCGTGCCGGTGTTCACGCGCCACGACTTCGGCGACGCGGTGTCCTTCGTCGACTTCACGATCACGTTCGAGGGTGACGACGGCCAGAGGATCGAGGACGTCAACAGCGGCGTGCAGGCCATCAACGGCGGCCTGGGGATCGCGGTGACCAAGAGCTGGGGGATGGTGGACAACCGCACCATCTCCGCGGTCACCCCGGTCGACGAGTCCACCTCCGATGTCCGGTTCATGGTCTACATCGGCCGGGCGCCCGGCAAGGATCCGGCCCGGGCCGAGCGCAGGGCGGCCGAGTTCGGATCGGAAGTGATCAAGCAGTTCGAGCAGGATATTGAGATCTGGCGACACCAGCGCTACTCGGACCCGCCGGCGCTGGCCACCGACGAGTACGCGGGTTTCACCGCAATCCGCAAGTGGGCCAAGCAGTTTTACCCCGACGGCGTCGGCGGCAGCGCCGCCGACGTGTACGCCGCGTCTGAGAAAGGCTGAACCGAATGAACGCACCCGCCCGACCGATTCGCGTCTTCCAGGTGGCCACCGGAAACGTCGGTTCGGAGATGATCAAGCGGATCGCCACCCAGCCCGACCTGGAACTCGTTGGCGTGCACTGCTACTCGCCGGAAAAGGTCGGGCGCGATGCTGGTGAGCTCGCGGGCGTCGAGCCCAACGGGGTGAAGGCCACCGGCAGCATCGAGGAGATCATCGCGACCAGGCCGGACGTGCTGACGTTTCACGGCGTGTTCCCCGACGAGGATCTTTACGTCAAAGTGCTTGAGGCGGGGATCAATATCGTCACCACCGCCGACTGGATCACCGGGTGGCACCGCGACACCAACCACCCGCACCCGTCGGGCAAGCCGGTGACCCAGCTGCTGGCCGAGGCCTGCGAAAAGGGCGGCGCGACCTTCTACGGCACCGGCATGAACCCCGGCCTGAACCAGATCCTCGGCGTGGTCTGCTCGGCCGGCGTCGCCGAGATCGAGAACGTCACCACCATCGAGTCCGTCGACGTGTCGTGTCACCACTCGCGCGACACCTGGATCGAGGTGGGCTACGGCCAGCCGGTCGACGATCCGGAAATCCCGTCCAAGCTGGAGAAGTACACCCGCGTCTTCGCCGACAGCGTGCTGATGATGGCCGACTGCTTCGACCTGCCGCTCGACGAGGTCAAGTTCAGCTACGAATTGGGCGCCTGCACAAAGGATGTCGACCTGGGCTGGTACACGCTGCCCAAGGGCTCGCTGGGCGGCAACTACATCAAATACCAGGGCATCGTGGACGGAGTGCCGCGGGTCGAGACGCACCTGGAATGGCAGATGACCCCGCACACCGACCCGAGCTGGAACATCAAGGGCTGCTACATCACCAAGATCCAGGGCGACCCGTGCGTCTACAACAAGCACATGATCTTCCCCAAACCCGGCATCGACCTGTCCAACCCGGACAATTTCGCCTCGATCGGCATGACGATCACCGGTCTGCCGGCCCTCAACGCGATCAAGTCTGTGGTCGCCGCGCGGCCGGGGCTCGATCACCAGCGCCGACCTGTCGTTGCGGGGCTTCGCGGGGCGGTTCAAGAAGTGAGGCGTGCGTCAAGGGGCTTCGTCGGCATCGAAGAGCCCCGTGCCACTTGCGTTTACACGCGTCGCTGACGATGCCGCTGATGTCCGGAAAGACGGACGTACGCCCAGTCGATGGCCCAGCCGTGACCGACCGCGATAAGCACTAGGCCGAGGATGAAAACGATATGACCCAGAAGTGGACGGTCCTCGCCCAGGCGCTTCCCCCACACCGAGCCAACAGCGCCAGCCGGACCTATCACGAACCACCAAAAGGGGCGTCGCCTCAGGAAGCTCGACGAGCTGGTGTCGTCTGCCATTTCTGTTGCCGCTCCTCTTTCATGGCCCGCCGTCCAGTTTAGAGTGCAGCACCAAAACAGTCATTGGCACCCGCCGGCCGCGTGAGGGCTCCGGGTGCTCCAGGCCGCGCGGCCGGACAGCGGGATCGAGCCCGGCGCGGTTTAGCGTCACCTCCGCGGGGACCTCGACCGAGTTTATGTTCGAATTGTATGGGAAACCCGAATATCAGCACCGCGAAGGCATCACACGGCGTTTGTGTAGCACCAATTAATATTTCGGGCAGAGGTCGACTATGGCGTAGTCAACAAGTGCTTCGGCCTGTACGGGGGTGAGCGCACGCGCTCCCTCTCTGGCGTTGGAGCGTTGCAGCGCCAGGGCCGTTAGTTGGTCAGGAGAAGCGCCGTCCGCTAATTCGACGCACATTTTCTGGCCCGTGTCCAACAGCGCCGAGTCACCGCCGACCTCCTGGATCCTGACGTTGTGCACGTGGCTGAGATACGAGGCGGCGTCGGCCCGAGCCGGGCCGGCCCCGACGATCCCGGCGACCACAAGTGGAACACTCATTACCGCTAAGCCCATACATCGGCCAGAGCGCCTTTGTACCGCCATAGCTCCATCTCCTTTGCCTACTACCGGACCGAATTGGAAGGCTCTATAACTTGGCGAAACCCCTATTAAGCGCGCTATAGGATGGCTGCCGAGATTGGCAAGGTCGGCGCCGATAATCTGATTACGATAACGCGTCCAGCTGTGAAACAGCTTCGAAACTCGTCAGAGCAGACTGTCATTGTCGCGTATATCGAAAGCCGCCAACAATTGCTCGAGGGATTCAACTGAGCGCGGCGTGACACGGAGTTCGAGGACCTACAACGCCCCGGTCTAGGGTGAATGCCATGCGGGTAGGCGTGCTGGGAGCCAAGGGCAAGGTCGGGTCGACGATGGTGAGCGCGGTGCAGGCCGCCGAGGACCTGACCCTGTCCGCTGAGGTGGACGAGGGTGATCCACTGAGCCTGCTGACCGAGGGCAACACCGAGGTGGTCATCGACTTCACCCACCCCGACGTGGTGATGGAGAATCTAAAGTTCCTCATCTCCAACGGAATTCACGCCGTGGTCGGCACCACCGGCTTCACCACCGAACGGTTACAGCAGGTGGAGTCGTGGCTGAACGACAGACCCGACACATCGGTGCTGATCGCGCCGAACTTCGCGATCGGGGCGGTGCTGTCGATGCATTTCGCGAAGCAGGCCGCGCCGTTCTTCGACTCGGCGGAGGTGATCGAGTTGCACCACCCGCACAAGGCCGACGCCCCCTCGGGGACCGCGGCTCGCACCGCGAAGCTGATCGCCGAGGCGCGAAAGGGCTTGCCGCCCAACCCCGATGCCACCAGCAGCGGCCTGCCGGGTGCCCGCGGCGCCGACGTCGAAGGAATACCGGTGCACTCGGTGCGGCTGGCCGGGCTGGTCGCCCATCAGGAGGTGCTGTTCGGAACCGAGGGGGAGACGCTGACCATCCGCCATGACAGCCTGGACCGCACATCGTTTGTGCCGGGCGTCCTGCTCGCGGTGCGGCGGATCAAGGAACGCCCCGGCCTCACGGTCGGCCTCGAGTCCCTGCTCGACCTGCAATGAGCGACGGCGCGCGCGCCCTGCGGATCCAACTGCTCATCGCGCTGATGTGCGCGGCGATGCTCGCGTACTTCGTGCTACTGGGCCGCCTGGCCGTCGCGATGATCGCGTCGGGCCGGGCCGCCGCCGTGGGCCTGGGGCTGGCGTTGTTGATCATGCCCGTGATCGGGTTGTGGGCGATGATCGCCACCCTGCGGGCCGGATTCGCCCACCAGAAGCTGGCGCGTCTGATCGCGGCGGACGGCATGGAACTCGACACCAGTGCGCTGCCGCGGCGGCCGTCGGGTCGCATCGAGCGAGACGCGGCCGACGCGCTTTTCGCCACGGTGCGCACCGAGGTGGAAGGCGACCCCGACGACTGGCGACGCTGGTATCGGCTGGCCCGGGCCTACGACTACGCGGGGGACCGGCGCCGCGCGCGGGAAGCCATGAGGACGGCCTTGGAGCTGCATGGGGCGCCACGCGGGCAGTCCGGGGGCGCGGATGGCTAACCTGTTCGGCACCACGGCCAACTTCGGCTACATGTCCGGTGCGCTCAAGCATTATTTAGGCGAATACCCGCTTATTAAGCGAAGGGCCAGCTAGTGCCCCGTCTGCTGATCATCCACCACACTCCGTCGCCGCACTGCCAGGAGATGTTCGAGGCAGTGGTGGCCGGCGCGACCGACCCCGAGATCGAGGGCGTTGAGGTTGTCCGGCGACCGGCGCTCACCGTGTCGCCGGTCGAGATGCTTGAGGCCGATGGCTATTTGCTCGGCACCACAGCCAATCTCGGCTACATTTCGGGCGCTCTCAAGCACGCCTTCGACTGCGCCTACTACCAGCTGCTCGATTCGACGCGCGGGCGGCCGTTCGGGCTGTACCTCCACGGCAATGAAGGCACCGAGGGAGCCGAGCGAGCGGTCGACAGCATCACGACCGGGCTGGGCTGGGTCAAAGGCGCGGAGACCGTCGTGGTGATGGGCAAACCGACCAAGGCCGACGTCGAGGCGTGCTGGAACCTCGGCGCGACCGTAGCCGCTCAGTTGATGGGATGAGTCAACCGCGCGGAAAGTCGCTGGTTCGATCCCAGCCAGGACCACAAGAATCAGGTTCCACCGCCGCATACGCGCGTCCGGCGCCCGCCATGATTTCCAAGCCGCTTCCGCGCCAGCATGAAGGTCAAGACCTCACGGCTGATGAAGGCTATGAGGGCTCGTCTTCGGCGGGGGAGTCGTCGTCTTTGGCCAGGTGGCGCAGGACTCGTTCGTTGAGGGCGGCGAGCATGTCGAGCTCAGCCGGGGTGAGCAGGTCGATGAAGTTCCGGCGGACGTCCTCCACGTGCCCGGGCGCCGCCTTCTCGATGGCGGCGCGGCCGGCCGGCAGCAGGCAGACCATGGTGCTGCGGGCGTCGTCGGGGTTGGGCTCGCGACAGATCAGCCCGTCCTTCTGCATGCGTCGCACCTGGTGGGAGACACGGCTCTTCTCCCAGCCCAGTGTGTTGCACAGGTCGCGGGCGGGCATGCGGTCCCCGTTGTGACCCGAGAGCACCGCCAGGATCTCGTAGTCGGCCCCGGACAGGCCCGATTCCTGCAGGCCCCGGTTCAGGTGCACGTCGAGCTGATGATGCGCGTGCTGGAAGGCCCGCCAGGCGCGGTCTTCACGAGGGCTCAGCCAGTTCGGTTCCATCAGCCTCCATGCTACCCGATTGGTTGACGCATCAACAAACACTGCTTAAGGTGGAGCAGTCAACCTTTTCGATCGTCAGTAAGGACGGGACACCTCATGAGCAGCATCAGCATCATCGGCACCGGGAACATGGCCCGCGCCATCGGCGCGCTGGCGGTAGCGGGCGGCAACACCGTCGAGGTCATCGGCCGCGATCAGTCCAAGGCCGCTGACCTGGCCAAGGCTCTCGGCGGCAGCGCCACGACGGGAGAGTTCGGCGCCGTCCCGGCCGGGGACATCGTCATCGTTTCCCTGTTGTACGCCAATGTCGTTCCGGTCGTCGCCAAGTACGGAGACGCCCTCGCGGGCAAGGTCATCGTCGACATCAGCAACCCCTTCAATTCCACGGCCGACGGGCTGGCCATCCCCGATGGCACCTCGATCGCGCAGGAAGTTGCCAAGGCGGCCCCGGCCAGCGCCAGCGTGGTGAAGGCATTCAACACCATCTTCGGTGTTGTCCTGGCCCAGGGCCGGCCGCTCGACGTCTTCATCGCCGGCGACGACGCGCGCGCCAAGGCGGGCGTGGCGGAGTTCATCGAGAGCCTCGGGCTGCGCCCGCTAGACGTCGGCGGCTTGAACATGGCGCACTGGCTGGAAGGAACGGGCCTGGTCGTGATGGGTCTGGCCAGCCACGGGGTGGGGAACTACGACTTCGCCCTCGGCGCCACCGTTCCCGTCTGAGCCGCACCGCCGCCGGTCCAAGCAGTGAACGAACAGGGGCGCCGTGCGCCCAAATAATGGTTGATGGATCACCGAAAGGATATCCGGAGAGGATACTCGCGATGAAGCTTGGTTTCGCACTTCCCATAGTCGGGCCCGCTGTCAGCAGCGCCGCTGGTCTGAGCGCGTTCTGCCGCGGACTCGAGGACCTTGGCTACGACACGCTGTGGGTCGGCGATCGCCTGGTCACGCCGGTTGATATGCATAGCACCTATCCGGGCAAAGAGCAGCCGTACCCGCCGCAGATGACCCGTTACCTCGATCCGGTGCTGCTGTGGACGGTCGCCGCGACGGCGACCAGCCGGGTGCGGCTGAACGCCAGCACGCTCAGCACGTTCTACTACGAGCCGCCGCACCTGGCCCGGCTGCTGACCACGCTCGACGTGCTCAGCGACGGCCGCCTTGACGTTGGCGTGGGACTCGGGTGGATGAAAGACGAACACGACATCGCCCGCGGCGCGAACTGGCACCGGCGCGGGCAGATGCTCGATGACCTGCTGGCGTTCCTGCACGAGTGGTGGACGACCACCCCGGTGTCCTGGGACAGCGAGTTCTTCTCGCTGCCGCCGGTCCATGCCGACCTGCGCCCGGTCCAGGCTGGCGGTCCGCCCATCTGGATCGGCGGTGCCAGCGAGGCCGCGATGCGCCGGGTCGGCCGCAGCGGCACCGGCTGGCTCGGGGTCGAGGGGCTGCAGGACGAGGTCACCGACCACTTGTGGTCGATTGCGCGTCGTGCGGCGCAGGACGCCGGCCGCGATCCTGACGCGCTGAAGACGGCCATGCGGATCAACCTCGAACCGGGCACGTCGGTTGACTCTGTTGCCGACAAGCTCGAGCGCCTCGCCGGGTCCGATACCGATGAGGCGATCGTGGATGCCTTCGCAATGTTCCCCAGCCTTGACCAGATGCTTGACTTCGCCGGCCAGGTAATCGCCCGATGGAGTGATCATGCGAAAGCTTGACGGCAAGGTGGCGGTGATCACGGGTGGATCAAGTGGTATGGCGCTGGCCGGTGCCAAGTTGTTCGTTGACGAAGGAGCTCACGTTTTCATCTCGGGTCGGCGGCAGGAAGCTCTGGACGAAGCCGTCAAGCTGATCGGCCGGAACGTGACCGGCGTACAGGCTGATTCGACCAACCTGGACGATCTGGACCGTTTGTTCGACGCGGTCAGGCGGGAAAAGGGCGCCGTCGACGTGTTGTGGACAAGTGCCGGGACGGGCGAGGAGCGCAAGCTCGGCGAGATCACCGAGCAGCACTTCGATGCGACTTTCGCGCTGAACGCGCGCGGCACGCTCTTCACGGTGCAGAAGGCATTGCCACTGTTCAACGACGGTGGCTCGATCTTCATGACCGGGTCAATCGCTTCGGTCAAGGGCTTTCCTTTCTGGAGTGTGTACGCGGCGAGCAAGGCTGTACTGCAGGCCTACGCCCGCGTGTGGTTGTCCGAGTTGAAGGACAGGAGGATCCGGGTCAACGTGCTGACCCCGGGCCAGGTCGCCACGCCGATACAGGAGCAGTTGTTCGACGAGGAGACGAAGGCGCAGTTTGAGGCATTGATCCCACGGGGAAAGATGGGCAGCCCTGAGGAGATTGCGACGGTCGCACTGTTCCTCGCCTCGGACGACTCAGGCTATGTCAATGGTGTGGAGTTGATTGTCGACGGCGGCACCACGGCAGTCTGACTACGCACCACGCTTGAGCGGAGGAGCCTCCGCGAACATCACCGGCACAGGCGAGCACGTGTTCGACGTTTGCTATTACCCGTGCCTGGACACGACGCGGGGGCGACCGTACGGCCTTTACATGCACGGCAAGAGGGACCGAGGGAGCCGAGCGGGGCGTCGCCGCCATTACGACCGGGCTGGGTTGGGTGAAAGCCGCTGAGTACGTGGTTGTGATGGGCAAGCCGAGTAAGGCCGACCTCGAAGCATGCTGGGAACTTGGGGCGACGGTCGCCGCTCAGTTGATGGAATGACCGAGGTCAGCTTTTCGAAGGCCGGTCAATTACCGACCGACCGGGGGTAGGGTCCGCCGATATGACGACGACCGACTACGTCAGATCTCTCGCCGAGGGGTTTTCCGGCCAGATTGTCACCCCAGCGGACCCGGGCTACGACGCCGCACGCAAGATCCACAACGGCCTGATCGACAAGCGGCCCGCACTGATCGCGCGGTGCGTGAACACCGCCGACGTGATTGACGCCGTCAATACAGCCCGGGACACCGGGCTCGAGGTATCGGTCCGTGGCGGCGGTCACAACGTCGCCGGCAAGGCGGTCACCGAAGGCGGGCTGATGATTGACCTTTCGCTCATGAAAGCGATCCATGTCGATCCGGCCCGACGCACGGTCCGCGCCCAGGGCGGCGTTACGATCCGCGAGCTCGACCGCACGACCGGTGTGTTCGGCCTCGCCACTCCAAGTGGTGTGGTGTCGAGCACGGGAATCGCGGGGCTCGTACTCGGAGGTGGCCTGGGCTGGCTGATGGGGCGCTACGGCATGGCGATCGACAACGTCCTCGCTGCGGAGATTGTGCTCGCCTCCGGGGAGGTAGCGACCGCCAGCGACCACGAGAACGCGGATTTGTTCTGGGCGATCCGTGGAGGCGGCGGCAACTTCGGCGTCGTCACCTGGTTCGAGCTGCAGGCGCACCAGGTGGAGAGCGTTCTCAGCGGGCCGGTGTTGCATGCCCTCGACGCGGCGCCCTCGCTGCTTTCGTTTTATCGCGACTTCTGCGCGGAGTTGCCTGACGAGCTCGGGACCCAGGCCGCATTCCTGCACGCGCCCGACGGCTCCGGCACGAAGCTCTGCGCGGTCGCGATCTGCCACTGCGGAGCCGACCTCGACCGGGCCGAGGCCGACATCGGCGCGCTGCGCGAGTTTGGATCCCCCGTCGCAGACATGATTCAGCGGGTGCCGTACCAGGTCGCGAACACCCGCGTTGACTGGCTCTTCAACCCGGGGACGCTCAACTACTGGAAGTCGGCGTTCTTCACCGAGCTCACAGACGCGGCTATCACAGCTCTCGTCGAGGCGTTCGAACGCGCGCCGACTGAATTGTGCGCCCTAATCATCGAGGACATCCACGGCGCAGCGACCCGGATCGACCCGACCAGTACCGCCTACCCGCACCGCGAGCGTGGGCACAACCTGCTGCTCATCTCCCAATGGACCGACCCGGCGGACACCGACGCGTGCATCGCATGGGCGCGCGCGACCTTCGAGGCGCTAGCGCCGCACATGGCGGACCGCTCCTATAGCAACTACCTGTCCGCCGACGACCACGACCGCCTCCGGCAAGCCTACGGCGTCAACTACGAGCGGCTCGTCGAACTCAAGCGACGCTACGACTCGGGCAATTTCTTTCGCCTCAACCAGAACATCGACCCCTCCATAAGCGCGGGAGAGAGCCGCACCCGTCGACCGTAACGTGATCACCCGTGGGAAAAAGATGGCGGCGTCATTTTTCTTGACCTTGCTAGGTCACCAGCACACTAAGTCGGCATGCGGTCGAGGATCCGGCCTCGCCGGTTTGACGCTGTTCCGGATTGTCAAGAGGCGCTTGCCAACAGACGCATCGCCGGCTCAGTTCCGGTAGTCGGCCCGTCCGCGCACAATGCGGCGGCCACGCATTCGATTACCCGCCGACTCAGGAGCATCCCGAGATGGCCGACGCCGTTGACCGTGATGGTCTCCACCTGGGTGTGGGACGGCACCGACCGCAGCCCCGGCACGATGATGTCGAGTGCGGCTGTCACCGACAGCCACCGCACGCCGTCAGGCAATGGCGTGGAGGCGAGCCGGCGCAACAGTGGCGAACCCGGCCGCAGCGCCCGGACCATCTCGATAACCGGCAGCATGCCCGCCCAGGGCGACCCGCCAAACGGGGAGCCCAGCGTGATTACCGTGTCGACTCGCCCGTTCAAGCGCGGGTCCGAAAGGGCCTGCGCGACAATAACACCGCCCAGGCTGTGCCCGACCAGATGCACCTTCTCTGCACCGCTGCGAGACAAAGTCCTTTCCACCTCAGCGACCAGCCGGTCAGCAAGCTGTTCCACCGAGTTTCCGACAGGCCCGTAGCTCATGGTGTCGACGGTTAGTCCTCGGGAACTTAGAGCGTGCGCAACCAAGGTCCAGCTGGACTTCGCCCCCGCGAACCCGTGGACGAGCAGCACTGGACGGTTGGACGCCGCGTGCGCTTTTGCCCGCGGCGACACGCTGTTTGCGGACTCACCATCACCACGGACGAGGCGTACCGGCGCCATCGCGACTACCGACAGCAATAACGCCGCCTCGTGCGCTTGTACCGTCGCGGCACGCGCAATCGACTGACCGGTCGGGTGTGCGCTGGCAAGCCCGCGCAGCCTGGCAGCCATGTTCGTCCGCCTCTGAGAACTGCCGACTCGCGCCGGTTGCCTTGTTGTCCGCTGTGCATGCGACATGTCCCACCTTCTTCGCGTGGCGCGTATCCATTGACAATGGCGGTCGCCGGGTCTCGAGTCGTCTATGCCAGCCGCAGTCTGATATACGGGTCCGCAGGGAATGCGCTCTACCTGGTAGCCGGAAGCGATAACGTAATAGGCTGCACCGCAACCATTTCCCTGATAGCCGACGCATGATAGCCGACGCACCGGAGCACCAATCATTTCCGGCTGGCCGGGGACCGCGCCGGCGGCTCGGCCCGCCATGCCCGCTAGCCGGTAGGCGGATATTCCGACTGGTGGGCCCCCCTAATGGATGCCAGCAGCGGCGACACCGGAGCTCCGGCACGCGATTCTTGAGACATCGACAAGGTGTTGATGCCCTTGCACTTCCAGGAGGTGACGTCATGACAGTTATGTACGGCGTGCTGGCCGCGATGCCGATGATGTGGGGCTACGCTGGGTACGTGCTGGTGTCTCATCCCGGCACCGAGGAGACGGGTGTGTCGCGGAGGCTGCGGAAGTAATAGCGCGGCCGATCTTTACGCTCCGTGAACTTACTGCGGGCATTAGGCTGCATACGGCGACTCACTCAGCACCCGCCCGGTTGTAGCCGGAATGCTGCCGAACGCGGCGGCGTGCCGAGCCGTCAAGATATCTCGATGAAGCAGCCCGATGAACGATGCGGTCTTCCGATACTTCTGGACGTTGGCGGAGAAGGAAATTGGACTGTCGCCGACTAGGTTTTGATCCGGCACACCTAATTGATACAGCCCACCTTTGGGTGGATAGCCAATGCCCAGACCAGTGAACCGTGTCGACCGCCAAGATCACCGAAGTGGTAAGCCGGCCGGTAGTGCGCATCCCAGAGCTGCACTACCGGCCGGCTGGCTAGGTGAGAGGCCGTCGGCGGCCGCGGTCCCTCAGAACCGCGGGTCCGGCCGGGAATTGACCCGGGCCACTTTCGATCCCCAGGAGATGAGCTCGGGGCTGGCGTCGTCGTTGGGGATCTGGCACTCGATCAGGACCGGGCCGCCCTTGTGGGCGCGGGCTGTGGCGATCGCATCGGCCAGTTCGGCGGCGGTGGTCGCCGTCAGCCCTAGGCCGCCGCCCTCGTCTGCGTTGAAGACGTCCATGAGACCCGCGTAATCCCAGTTCTTGTAGTAGTTGTACGGACCGTCGTGGATTGCGGACTCGATCACATACCCGCGGTTGTTGACCAAGAAGATCAGGACCTCTTGGCGGTGGCGGATCATATTCGACACTTCCTGGGCGGTCAGCTGGAAGGACCCGTCGCCGATGACCGAGACCAGGCGGCGCTCAGGCTCGAGGCCCATCGCATAGCCGAAGCTGGCGGGCACCGACCAGCCGATGGAGCCCCACTGCATTTCGATTTCGAACCTGGCGCCACCGGGGAGCCGCGTGTACATGCCGTTGAGCCACGAATCACCGGTTTCCACCAACAGGGTGGTCTTCGAGTCGAGGTCCTCCTCGACCTGGCGCCACAGCTCGACCCGGCTCAGCGGAGCCGCCGGGTCGGCAGCCTCGCGGCGCACCACCGAAGTCGTACCCCTGAGGCGTTTGTACTGGGTCAGGGTCGCGTCGTGGGCCTGCACCTTCTTGGCAAGGTCGGACAGGAAGTCGGCCAGCGCGACGCCGGTGTATTCGGTGTCGGCGAAGCGCACTCCCTGAGCCTCGGCGTTGATCAACCGCTGCCGCGGTGGCTGCGCGCTCCAGCCCACCGTTGTGTAGTCGTTGAACACCGGCCCGGCGGCCACGATGAGGTCGGACCAGTCGACGATGGCTTGGCACTGCGGGCTGCTGACCTCGCCCCAGTAGATGCCGGCGTACTGGGGGTGGTCTTCGGGGAAGAAGCCCTTGGCGTTAGGCATGACCGCCACCGCGCAGCCCAGCGCTTCGGCCAGTTCCCGGAACGCCTCGATGGCGCCGTAGGGCCGCAGGTGAGCACCGGCCAACAGGATTGGCTTTTTCGCGTCGGCGATAAGGTCGGTGGCCCGGCCGACGGCGTCCGCCAGCATCCGCGCGTTGCTTACCTGCCCCGGCTGCAACGTGGAGAACGGGGCCGGCGGAGAGCACGGTGCGGCCGACAGGTTGCACGGAATCTCGATGTAGGCGGGCTTGCGCTCGCGCAAGGCGGTGCTGATCGCCTCATCGATCATGGCGGGCGCGTTGGCCGGGTGCTGGATGCGGACCGCCACGCAGGTCACCTGCCGAAACACCTCGTACTGAGCGGTGAAGTCGTGGGAACCCACCGTGTGGTGCAGGATGTGATTCTCGCCCGCGTCGTTGGTGTTGGGGCTCGATGACACCATGATCACCGGCAGGCGTTCGGCGTAGGCGCCGGCCACACCGTTCAGCGCGGAGTAGGCGCCGACGTTGAAGGTGGTGAGCACGGCCGCGGCGCCGTTGACCCGGGCGTAGCCCTCGGCCGCATAGGCGGCGTTGAGCTCGTTGCAGCAGCCGATCTGCTCGATGTTCTTGTTCTCCAAGAGCTCGTCAAGCAGGACGAGGTTGTAGTCCCCGGGGACCATGAAGTAGTGCTTCAGCCCGATCTGCTCGAACCGGGTCGCGAGGTATTGCCCCACGGTGAAGTCAGCCATGATTTGCGTTCCTTTTGCTTTGAGTTATTCGGCCTGGGCGATGATCACGGGGCGTCGATCGGGACGACGTTGATCAGCTTCTTGTTGACGAACTCCTGAATACCCAGGCTGGACAGTTCGTGCCCGTAGCCCGAGATCTTGATGCCGCCGAAGGGCAGGTCGGGCTTGGTCCAGGTGGGGTGGTTGATGAAGACCATGCCGGTCTCGATCCGCTTGGCGACCTCGATCCCGCGGTCGATGTCCTCGGTGAACACCGAACCGCCGAGCCCGAAGTTCGAGTCGTTGGCCAGCCGCACGGCGTCGTCCTCGCTGCTCGCCCGGAAGAACAGCGCCACCGGCCCGAAGAACTCCTGGTAGTAGGCGGGGTTGTCCGGGGTCAGGTCGGTGAGGATGGTCGGCTGCACGAACGCACCCGTGGTGGGCACCGGCTCACCGAGCGGGATGGCGGTGGCGCCGGCTTCGACCGCGGCCTTGATCTTTTCGTTCAGCTCGTCGGCGGCACCCTGGCTCGACATCGGCGGCAGCGTGGTCGCCGCCTCGAACGGGTCGCCGGCCTTGAGCCCGGCCAGTGCGGCCTTGAACTTCTCGAAGAATTCGTCGGCAATCTCCTCGCGACGATGATCCGCTTGGAGGCCACGCAGCATTGCCCGCCGTTGTTCATCCGACCCCACAGCGCCCACTGGACCGTCTTGTCCAAGTCGGCGTCGGCCAACGCGATCAGCGCGTCCGAGCCGCCCAACTCCATGGTGGACTTCTTGAGGTTCTTGCCGGCCCGGGCCGCGACGACCGAGCCGGCGCCCTCGCTGCCGGTCAGCGAAACGCCGCGCACCCGCGGGTCGTCGATCAGCATGTTGATCTGATCCTTGGTGGCGAAGAGGTTGGTGTACGCGCCCTCCGGGGCACCTGCTTCTGCCAGCAGCTGCTCGAAGGCGGCCGCCGCCTGCGGCACGTTGGAGGCGTGCTTGACCATGACCACGTTGCCGGCCATCAGGTTGGGGGCCGCGACGCGGACCAGCTGGTAAAGCGGGAAGTTCCACGGCTGGATGCCCAGGATCACTCCGAGCGGGGCGCTGACGAGCATCGCGTCGTCGTCGTCGCTGATCGTGTTAACACGCTCGGGCGCCAGGAACGCCTCGGCGTTGTCGGCGTAGTAGGTAAAGATGTCGGCGGCTAGCGCAACTTCGCCCAAGCTCTCCGTGTAGAGCTTGCCCATTTCCAGCGTCAGCAGGCGGGCGAACTCGTCGGGGCGTTCGGTGAGGATGGCTGCGGCACGGCGGCACACTGCGGCGCGCTCGGCGTACGACATCTGGCTCCAGGACTCAAAGGTCTTGTGCGCCTGCGCGAGAAGGTTCATCGCCTCCGCGTCGGTCAGGTCCTCAAAAGTAGCGACGACCTGGTTGTTGTACGGGTTAACGGTGCGGTATGCCATGGTGTTCCTCCATTGTTTCGCGTTCCTGAAACATCGCTCTTCGCAAGCGATTCCGCGCAGCTCCCTGCTGACGCGGTGTTGTTTCTCAGCATCCGGGTTCCGCAGGCACATGTCGTTACGGTCACCGCCAAAGAGACATACCTGCCAGCAGGTAAAGTGCCCGAAGGCGAGCTACTGACGAATCGTCAGGGTTGCACTGGCTCGCAAAGCGTTTCGCTTTCAGATCGACGGCGTCAAGCTTTGGCAGATCCCGAAAATAAACTGAATTCCTGCTAGCCGGTGTACATGACTACGGGTGGCCTGAAGTTGTTCACCGCCGTCGACGCGGACACTCGTGACAGTGCGTTTCAAGCCTGACAGACAGGCACGACGATGAAGCGCGACTAAGCAAAGGAGAACGAGGAGCATGAACAAACTCAGGATCGCCCGATCGGCAGCGATCGCGTTGGCCGTGGCGAGTATCGGCTTGGCCGCACTGCTGACGCCTTCGGCGCCGGCCAACCTGGCTGACTGCCCAGGGGGTTGGTACTGGGACAACGCGAGACAAAACTGCCTCCCGCCCGGCCTGCCAAAGGATCCCCCGAATGGATGCCTCACCGGCGATGGCACGCATCTCAGCGGGACGATCTGCGTCAATTAGGACCTAGTCACTACAAGGAGTTAGCGATGCACATTGCAACTGTCGTCTTGTCGGTACTTCTGGCTGTCGAATTCGCGTTCACGGGGCTCATCAAGATACTCGGTACCGCGACCGCACGCGCCAATGCCGAGCATCTGGGAATTAGCTTGCGGCTCAGCCGCCTTATCGGTGTCGCCGAACTGGCCGCTGTGGTGGGACTGCTCGCGGGAATCGCGGTCAAGCCTCTTGCCATCGTGACTTCCGCCGCGGTCGTCCTCCTTATGGCCGGCGCCCTCGGTTATCACCTCAAGGCGCGGCGACAAGAGGCGCCGCGCTGCTTCCCGCGGCGATCACTGGACTGGCAGCCGTCGCGCGGTGTTCACCATAGTGGCGTAGAACCACGTCCAAACCCCCACAAGGAGAAGCGTCCGAAATGTTGCTTCCGCTTACGCCTGAGCCCTTCACAGCTCCCACGGACCGCGACATGCTGCCTTCGGAGCGGCGAGAGTTCGTGCGCACGCACCGCACCTGTGTTTACGGCTACCGCCGCCGCCACGACGGCCCGGCCATGTCGGTCGTGTATTACGTGCCCACCGATGACGACGAACTGCTGGTCTCGACGATGGCCCCACGCGGCAAGGCTCGTGCGGTGGCGCGTGACGGAAAAGTGAGCTTATGCGTGCTCGACGAGCGGTGGCCGTTTGTCTATCTGCAGGTGTATGCCGATGCGGTCATCGACCGCGACCGCGACCTCGTGGTTGATGTGATGATGGCCGTGGCCGGACGCATGTCGGGCCAGCCGCTCGATGACGAGGCCCGCCCGTACGTCGCGCAGATGGCGGACGAAGAGGATCGAGTCGTCGTGCGCTGTCGTCCCTACGCAACTTTCGCGCAGCCGCCCCGGCACCTCCATCGAAACGACCGAGCCGAGGAGATCACTCATTGGGTGTCGCCGATGGTTCCCTGGGACGCACCAGATCCGGTCTGAGGATGGTTCCGGCCAAAAATGCTGCGGTGCAACAGAAATAAGAATGAGCAACAGATGCCTATGGCCAACGTTGGCCAGCAGCTCGCTGGCCGACCCGCAAGCCGCCCTGACGGAGTAGTGTTGCCGCATCAAAACCGCGGTGTTGGGCGCTTGGCCGGGTGAGGACGGTGGTTGCTGATGGGCGATCGCCATCGCGACGCGGACCCGTCGCTGTCGTTTTATGGGCGGCGCAGCGAGTGCGCGGCGCTTGACGGACTGCTGGATCGGGTGCGCGGTGGGCGCAGCGCTGTGCTGGTGGTGCGCGGGGAGGCCGGGATCGGCAAGACGGCGTTGCTGCGGTATGTGACCGAGCGGGCGGCGGGCTTCAGCGTGGCGCAATGTATCGGCGTCGAGTCGGAGATGGAGTTGGCCTTCACTGGGCTGCACGAACTTTGCACGCCGATGCTCTCGTGCCTGGATGCGTTGATCGAACCCCAGCGTACAGCGCTGAGTGTGGCGCTGGGTCTGGCGTCGGGGGAGCGCCCGGAACCGTTCCTGGTGGCGCTGGCGGCGCTGAACCTGTTGGCGCAGACCGCTGAGGAGCGTCCGCTATTGTGCGTGGTCGATGACATGCAGTGGCTGGATCAGGCCACCGCCGGCGTGCTCGGGTTCGTGGGGCGGCGACTGCTGGCCGAGCCGGTGGGGCTGGTGTTTGCCGCCCGAACGACGGCGGCCTCGGAGGATCCGCTGGCGGGTCTGCCGGATCTGCGGTTGTGCGGGCTGGATGAGCAGTCGGCTCAGGCGCTGCTGGCATCGGTAACTACGGCTCGTCTTGATGAGAGCGTGCGCAGCCGCATCGTGGAGGAGGCACACGGAAATCCGCTGGCATTGCTGGAACTGGGCGTGCTGGATTTTGCGGGCGGGTTCGCGCTGCCCGACGCCGTCAGCGTTCCGCGCCGGATCCAGGATCAGTACCTGACGCGGCTGCGCGGGTTGCCGCGGGCAACTCAACGGTTGGTGTTGGTTGCCGCGGCCGATCCGGTGGGGGACCCGGCGCTGTTGCAGCGCGCGGCACAGACGCTGGGACTAGGCATCGACGCGGTGGAGCTGGCGGTGGATGCGGGGCTGCTGGATATCGGTGCGGGGGTGCGGTTTCGGCACCCGTTGCTGCGCTCGGCGGTGTATCAAGCCGCCGAGGTCGACGAGCGGCGGGCGGCTCATGCCGCGGTCGCGGAAGCGACCGACCCGCAACGTGACCCGGACCGGCGGGCCTAGCATCGCGCCTACGCGGCGGACGCCGCCGATGAGGAGTTGGCCGCCGAGCTGATCGGGTCGGCCGATCGCGCGGCGCGCCGGGGCGGGGTGGCCGCGGCGGCGGCGTTTTGGGAGCGCGCGGTGGCGCTGACTCCGGATCCGGGCCGGCGGGCCGCGCGTGCACTGGTTGCGGCCGAAGCCAAGTATGCCGCAGGAGATTTCGTGGCCACCGGGAAACTGTTGGCGGCTGCCGACATTGGTTCCCTCGACGAGCACGGCCATGCGCGGGTGGAGCTCATGCGCGCCCGGATCGCTTTCAAGCTCAACCGCGGGGCCGATGCGCCATCACTGCTACTACATGCCGCGCAGCGCCTGCAGCCGCTGGATGCTGAGCTGGCGCGGCAGACCCTTCTGGAAGCACTCCTGGCCGCCATCTACGTCGGGCGCCTGGCGGATGGGTGCGGCCTAGCGGAGGTGGCGCGGGGGGCGACATCCGTGCCATTGGACCCCAAGCCGCTGCCGCATCCGCACTTGCTGCTGCGCGGGCTTGCGGTACGGGCGCTCGACGGCTATGTAGCCGCCGCGCCGCTCCTCAAAGACGCACTGCGCCAATACCTTGCCCAGCCACGGGAGCTGGATGTGCTGTGCCACCCGTACTGCTTCGTGGCTGCGGAGCTATGGGACGAGGAGGCCTGGTTTGATATTGCCAACGGTCAAGTACAGCTCGCGCGCTCCAGCGGCACCCTGAGCCGGCTTGTCGCCTCGTAGTACGATACCGTCCTCACCGACTAGATCCGGCCAACTATGATGCTGGGTTGCAAGGCTGCGGCGCAATGGAATTGGTGCGAACGGCAGATGCCGACGGAACAACCCGGCGGACCCGACGGACCAACCCCGAGATCGGCGCCGAAGTGTTCCTGAGTGCACGCACCGTGGAATGGCACCGATTTACGCGAAGGACATTTCAGCTTGAGCCGAGGCCCGTCCGGCACCCGGCTTTACGTTGTAACGGTCGCTATTCCGGACGGTGTGAGGGCCCGGCCGGGGAGAGGCGGGCCACCCCGCGCAGGATCCACGGTGTCCGCCTGGCCATGACCTCCACGGCGCGATCCGACCGGCGCATCGCGGTGCGAGGGCCGGGGGTTGGCATTGACGCCAGTGCAGCCTCAGCCGTTCCCGCCCGCGCACCGCGCCGGTCGACCGCCAGCAGTTGCCAAGTGCCGGGCACTCCTCGCAGCTCGACGCTGCCGCGGTCGTCAAAGCCCGTGCCCGAGCCGATGACGAGGTCACGCACGGTGCGGGAGACGAGGATTTCGCCAGCGCCGGCCTGCCCGAGTATCCGCGCGGCGACGTGTACGGCGATTCCGCCTATGTCCGCGTCGAGCAGTTCGCACTCGCCCGTATGGATGGCGGAGCGGATCCGGATGCCCAGTGTCTCGGCGTCAGCGCGCAACGCCTCGGCGCAGCGGATGGCCTGCGTCGGGCCGTCGAACGTGGCGAGGTGGCCGTCGCCGGTGCTCTTGACCACCGTGCCTTCGAACCGTTGCGTGAGCTCGCTCGTGATTTCATCAAAGCGGTGCAGTACCGCACGCCACTGCTCGTCGCCCGCCGCCGCGGCGTGCTGTGTCGATGCGACCATGTCGGTGAACAACACGGTGCGCAGGGCGCGACGTGACTGTGGCGGCGCTGCATGGCTGCCGGTGAGGAACTCCTCGATCCGCGTCGTGGTCCTGTCGGGATCGGTGAACCAGGGCGCATGGTCCACGCCCTCGACCTCAAGCATCTGCGCCCCAGAGATGTGGTCCGCGAGGTATCGGCCATCCTGCACCGGCACCCCGGGGTCTCCGCGGGCATGGACGATGAGGGTTGGGATGGTGATCGTCGGCAGGATCGGCCGCACGTCGATCCCGAACGACGCTTCGACTGTCGCCCGTGCCATTCCGGGGCTCGCGCACATCCGCTCCAACATTCCGAGCTGGCGGATCGACCGAACCGACGGCACCAGACACTTGAGTGCCCTACCGTCGCCCCAATCTGAGCGGACAGCGTCGCCGAATTCCTGCCAGCGTTCGATCTGCTGCGTCGACGGCGTGTAGTCCTCACCCAGTTCGCGAAGGATACGCGCCCGGACCTCGGCCGTGCCGCGATCTAAGTCGTCCCATTCAAGACCGCCTAAGTAGGCGTACGTGCCGTGGAGGATCAACGCCCGCGTTCGCTCCGGTCGTCGTGCCGCCAAGACAATGGCGGCCGGGCCACCCTCGCTCAAAGCGAAGAGGACGGCCTTTCCGAAGCCAACGGCGTCCATGACGGCCTCGATCTCGGCCGCTCGATCATCCACCGAGCGAACCTTCGGGACCGGGTCCGACAACCCGACCCCGGCCTTATCGAACATCACGACGCGACAGAAGGTGCCGAGACGCTCGAAGAACGCCTTGAATTCGGGCAGCGTCCAAAACAGCTCGACGTGGCTGACGAACGGCCCGACGAAGACGAGCTCAACGGGCCCGTCGCCGAACACCTGATACGCCAGGCTCAGATCGCCGCAGGATGCGTACGACGTTTCCGCCACCGCATGAGCGTACTGTGGCCGGGCGCTAGCCGTCACGTATCCAGTCAGGCTGGTGATCAGGTCGAAGGCGAGGCCGCCGTCACGTTTGCAGAATGAGGAAAAATATCGCCGCGCGATATCCGGAAATTCAAAAAAGCAACGGCAGGGGCTTTGCTGAACGTCCGAACGATACATACTGAACAGATGTCGCCCGGACGTCGGCGCCCTGCCCGCACGTCAACGGTTGCGCGTGCAAACGCGTTCGTTTGGCCGCGGGCCCTTCCGGCGCCCGGGTTTGCGGTCACCGTCGCGGCTGGGTTTCTGATCGTCGAGACCGTGCTGGTCGTTCTCCTCAAGCAGGTGGAACCGGAGGACCCGGTCGGCATCGTCTACGCGGTTCTGATGGGCGTGGCCCTGGTGGGCAACTTTGTGGCCGGCGTCGCGGCCGCTGCCTCGGTCAGCGCCGATCGCCGCCGCGAGGCCGAATTGTCGTCCGCACTGGCTCACCTGGTGCTGCGCGCAGGCGATCTGCGGTCCGCCGCCGACGAAGTGGGCCGGCATCTTGCTGCCGCCTTGAACTTGCGGTTCGTGTCCGTGGAGTTGGCGGACGCCGCGGGCGATCACCGGCGGGGAGCGATCCCGTTGCGCGACGGAGACGTAATGCTCGGCGTCCTCGAGGTGCCCGACGATCTGCCGCGCGCGATGCGCCAACGCCTGCTGCGGGTGGTGCCCACCCTGGAAGCCTTGCTCGCCACCGCCCGCGACCGCGAGAACGTCAACGACAAATTGATCGAGAGCCGGCGAAGACTGGAACAGTTCTTTGAGCTGACCTCCGACCTGATGGTCATTTCCGACGAGGGCAAGTTGCTCCAGGTCAATCCGGCTTTCGAACAAATCCTGGGCTACACGGTGGACGAATTGGCGCCCGCCCCATTCGAATTAGTGCCGCCGGAAGAGATGGATCGGCTCCGCGAGCCGATGAAAGAACTCACCGATGGCCGCGGAACCATTCGCTTCGAAAATCGGACCACCACCTGCGACGGTTCTTCGCGATGGATCGAATGGAGCGTCGCGCCGCACCAAGGATTGTTCTACGCCGTAGGCCGCGATGTCACCGGGCAACGCGAAGAACAAGAGCAGCTCCGCGAAACCCGGACCATGCTCGAGGCCAGCCGCGACACGCTGCGTGAACTCGCCGAGCACCAGGCTGGGCTGCGGCGGGTGGCGACCCTGGTTGCACGCGGGGCCAACCCGGTGGAGGTGTTCGATGCCCTCTACTACGAAATGGCGCGATGCATGCACGTGACGGATGCTCGGCTGTCCCGCTACGAGGACGACAAGACGGCCACCATCCTCACCGCCCGGCACGAGCCAGGGATGCAGAACCTCTCGGGCGGCACCCGCCTGACACTGTCGGACGACGAACTCCTTTCGAAGGTGTTGAGCACCGGCCAGCCCGCCCGCCAAGGATCCGCCATCCGTACCGCACTGGGTGTTCCGGTCATCGTCGACGGCCGGGTCTGGGGGGTGCTTTCGGCCGGCTCCGCGGAGGGGGAAACGCTGTCGTCCGATTCCGAGGCGCGCATCGCGGACTTCGCCGACCTGGTGGCTACCGCGATCGCCAATACCGCGGCCCGCGAGCAACTGGATGCCAGCCGGGAGCGCCTGCGTGCCAGCCGCGATCGCCTGCGTCAGCTCGCCCGGCATCAGACGGCGTTGCGCCGGGTGGCGGAATTGGTCGCCCGCGAGGCGGAGCCTGCCGAGGTGCTCAGCGCGGTGGCCGAGGAGATGGCCGACTGTTCTGGACGTCTACAACGCGACGGTGGCCCGCTACGACGGCGATGACATCGTCATCGCCGCGCTCGGGCGCCCGGAGGTGGACCTTGCCAAACCCGCCGGCCGTCGGTGAGCGGTTCCCGCTAGACGGCGACCACGTCGCCGTGACGGTTCGGCGCACCGGCCGTCCCGCTCGGATGGACAGTCACGAGCATGCGGAGGGTGTTGCGGCCGCGCGCATCCGCAAGATGGGCATCGCATCCATGGTCGGCGTCCCGATCATGGTCGGGGGAGAGTTGTGGGGCGTGGCTGCCGTGGCCTCGCGTGGCGAGCCGCTGCCGGCCGACACAGAGGTAGGCATCGCAGACTTCGCCGATCTGGTGGCGACCGCGATCGCCAATGCGGCGGCGCGCGAACAGTTCAATGCCAGCCGGGACAGCCTGCGTCAGCTGGCTCGACAGCAAACGGCGTTGCGGCGGGTGGCGGAACTGGTTGCCCGCGAGGCGGAGCCGGCGGCGGTGTTCAACGCGGTGGCCGAGGAGTTGGCCAGTTGCCTGGACGCCTTCAACGCGACGGTGATCCGCCACGAAGGGGACTTTGTCGTCATTGAGGCCATTGCGAGCTTCAACCAGGACCTGTCAAGCCCTCCGGTAGTTGGCCAGCGGTTACCGCTGGAGGGCGACCACGTCGCCCCGATGATTGCGCGCACCGGCAGGCCCGCCCGGATGGATAGCCACGAGCACGCGGCCGGCGAGACGGCCGCGTTCATCCGCGCGCTTGGCATCCAATCCATGGTGGGTGTTCCCATCGTCGTCGGGGGACAGCTGTGGGGCTCGGCCGCCGTGGCGTCGCGAACCGGGCTCCTACCGCCCGACACCGAGGTGCGCATGGCTGACTTCGCCGATCTGGTGGCGACTTCTATCGCCAACGCTGCCGCCAGGGCCGAACTGCAAGCCGGCCGCGATAGCCTGCGCGAACTTGCCGACAGCCTCAGCGTGCTGGCCAGGCAGCAAGCGGCGTTGCGCCGGGTCGCAACTTTGGTCGCACGCGGGGTCAGTCAGTCGGAGGTGTTCTCGGCGGTGGCCGAGGAGATGGCCGGTTGTCTCGATGTGGGTAACGCAGAGGTGCTCCGTTTCGACGACAACGGCGGAGCGATCGTCGTCGTGGCGTCTCACGCGGAACCCGGCGCGCCTCGCCTCTTGCTGGGGGAACGCCTATCCACCGAAGGTGACAACGTCGCCGCCATGGTCTTGCGCACGCGACAGTCGGCGCGAATGGACAGCTGGGAGGGCGCCGCCGGCCCGATCGCCCAGCGTGTTCGCGAGTTGGGCGTCCGGTCGCGCATCGGGGCCCCGATCGTGGTGAATGAGCGGCTATGGGGCATAGCCGTCGTCGCCACCACAGAACCCGACCCGCTGCCGCCGGATACCGAAGGGTCGCATCGTCGAGTTCGCCGAGCTGGTCGCGACCGCAATTGCCGCCGCGACCACCCGCGCGGAGCTGATCGCCTCGCGCGCAAGGATTGTGGCCGCCGCCGACGACGCGCGACGCCGCCTGGAACGCGATATTCACGACGGCGCCCAGCAACGGCTTGTCTCGCTGGGACTGAAACTTCGCCTGGCCGAGGAGTCGGTGCCACCCGAGCGGGACGACCTGAAAAGCATGCTGACAGAGACGGTTTCGGGCCTGACCGACGTGTTTCAAGAGCTGCAGGAGATTTCCCGGGGCATTCATCCGGCGACCCTGTCGACAGGTGGGCTGCGCGCGGCGTTCAAGACGCTGGCGCGCCGCTCACCGGTGCCCGTCGACCTCGACGTCGCGATCGAGCAACGGTTGCCCGAATCGGTCGAGGTCGCCGCTTACTACGTGGTCGCCGAGGCGCTAACCAACGCCGCAAAGCACGCTCGCGCCTCCGAGGTGAAGGTCGCGGCCCGGATAACCGACAAGAGCCTCGACTTGTTGGTCGCAGACGACGGGATCGGCGGGGCCGATTCGCGCAAGGGCTCGGGGCTGATCGGGCTCAAGGACCGTATCGAGGCACTCGGCGGGAACCTGCGGGTCGTCAGTCCTCCCGGAGGCGGGACGACCCTTGACATCACCATCCCGCATGCAACAAACGGAAGATGACTGGACGGTTGTTACCGGCTAGCACCAATAGTCAAGTTAGCGCTAGCGGTAGCGGCGCTTGGGCGTTGGCGCGGATGATTTGCCCATAGCCTTGCACGATTGTGGTAGCTATCACGTTCGTGCAAACGATTCCCCAAGGGATCGCACGAATAGAGGATTCAAACGAATAGATAATTCAACCAAACCATTTCCAGCGACTCGCAAAGGGGCGGCCATGCGTGTCGCATTGATGGTTCCCTGCTACATCGACAAGTTTTCGGCCTTTATAACGGCCGGCGTCGCTAGAGCGGAGGTACAGCGGCCGCCGTAGGAACAGCGCGTCTTGGGCGACTGAGAATTCTCTGCGGCCACCAGAACCACGGGCCAAGCAACCGCGCGATCGGCATCACCAGGCACAGCCGCATGATGAACATGTCGAAAATCAGCCCGATGGCGATAGTCGACCCGGCTTGGCCGATGTTTTTCACATCGCTGGAAAGAAGCGCCAGCATCGTGCCGGCAAGGACCAGGGCCGCCGTCACTGCCACGCTCAAGGAACCCGCTATTGCGCGGATCATGCCGGTCGCGACGCCGGCGTCAATCTCTTCTCGGTACCTCGAAAGCAGCAGCAGATTGTAGTCACAGCCGACCCCGACCAGGACGATGAACGCGATCGGAACGTTCAGCCAATGCAGTTGTATGCCGAGGAAGGTCTCCCAAATCAAGGCCGCCAGGCCCAAAGCGCCGGCGAACGAAAGAACCACGATGACGAGCACGATTATGGAGCCGACAAGGGCCCGGGTAAGCACCAAGACGATCACGAATACCAGCGCGAACGTGGCGAGCATCATGAGGATGAGGTCGTTATGCGAGAAGTCCTCGACGTCGCGGTAAGTCGGGGCGGCGCCCGCGATGTCCAATTTCGCATTCGAGAGCGCCGTTTGTTTGATGGATTCCTCCGCGGCGGTTAATGCATTCCTTGTCTGTTCGATGCCTGCCGGGCTCGTTGCCTCGCCCTTGTGGAAAACCATGAAGCGCGCGCCCTTGCCGTCACGAGTCATGAAGAAGTCGAGACCGACCTTGAAATTCTCCGTATCGAGTGCCTCCGGCGCCAGGTAGAAAAAGTCGTCGTTCTTCGCGTTGTCGAACGCTTGCGCCATGTCGATCATCGGGTGAATCATGACCTCCAGCTGTGGGATCATCGCATGCAGCGTGCTTTGCGAGGTCAGCGTCAGAGACTGCATGATCCTCATTTCTTTTGCCATGGTTCCCATGTGTTCCGCCATGGCGTGCATCTGGGGCACCATTTGTGGAGTGACCGTGTCGATAATGACCAGGCCCTTCACCAGATCCCCAAGCTTTTCGCTCACTTGGTCGACGTTGTCGATTGTTTCGTTGAGCGACCGGATGGCCCAGCATATCGGGATGTCAAAGCAGTGCTTTTCCCAGTAAAGGTAGCTGCGCAGCGGCCTGAAGAAGTCGTCGACGTTCGATAGGTTATCCCGCGCTTCGTCGGTGATGGCGCGCATTTGCTCTGTCGCCTCGCGCGAGATGTGGGTGCCCACGGTCAGCTGGTTGGTGAGATCTTCCAGGCGGCCGGTTAATTGTTCCAATTGGTTCGTTTCTTCGATGAGTTTCCCCATGTGGTCCGCCAACATGTCGATCTCGGCGACCCGATCCTTGAAGAAGTCGAGGTTCTCGCCGATCTTGGTTCCCACGGAACCCATGGCGAACGGAAGCGAAGCGTGTTCAAGGGGCCGGCCGTTGGGCCTGGTGATGCCTTCCACCATGGTGATGCCCGGGACCCGGAGAACGGTTTTGGCGATCTTGTCCAGGGTGATCAGGTCGGTCGTGTTGCGCATGTCGTGATCCGACTGCACGTAGAGGGAGTCGGAGGCCAGCTGGCTCTTCGGGAAGTGCCGGTCCGAGGCCGCGTAACCTTCGACGGACTCGCGGGTGCCGGGTGCGAAATCCCGGTCGTTGTAGCTCACCTTGTAGGTGGCGAGGTTCATGACGCACAGCGGAACGATGAGCATGGCGATGAAGATCAACGCTGCCGGCCACCGGGCGATTGTGGTTCCCATTCGGCGCCACATCGGGCTCGTCGGGCTGATTCGCTGCAACCATTTGATGCGGCCGCCCAGCGCGAGCATGGCGGGACCGAGGGTGAGCGCGGCGACGACGGCGACGACCATCCCGACGAAGCAGGGCGGCCCGAGGGTGCGGAAGTAATTCAGCTTCGTGAGGCTCAGGCAGAGCGTCGACCCGGAAATCGCCAGACCCGATCCTAGGATGACGTGCGACGTGTTGGCGACCGACGTGTAGTAGGCAGATTCTTTGTCCTCCCCGGCCCGGCGCGCTTCGTTGTACCGGCCGATGAAAAAGATGCCGTAGTCGGTGGCGACGCCGAGGACCAAGGCCACCAGCATGTTCATCGCGAACGACGAGATGCCGAGGACGTGCGCCCCGACCAGGAACGAGACGACGCCTCGCGCCGTCGCCAGAATGATGAGCACACCCATCAGCGGGATGAGAGCTCGGGCCACCGATCGGTAGGCGAGCAGCAGCATGATGATGATGACGATCACCGACACGACCGTGAGCAGGGTCATGCTGTCATCGGCCGCGGCGAGCGTGTCGGTGTTGAGTGCGGCCGGTCCGGTCACATAGGTGGTGAGGCCGTGCGGTTTTGGCGTCTTGGCCACAATGTCTCGGATGGCCTCAATGGACCGGCTCGAGGTGGCGTCACCCGTATCGCCCGTCGGGCGGACGGTCAGGGTGGCGGCCTCACCGTCGGCGCTCTGCTGTCCCGACTCCGTCACCGGCTTGCCCCACAGGTCCAGCAGTGACTGCACGTGCTGTTTGTCGCCACGTAGGCGGCGTACCAGCTCGTTGTAGAACTGATGGTCCTGGTCGCCGAGCTTGCGGCCTTGGGTTTCGAAAAGAATGACGACGGCACTGGTGTAGTCGGATTCACGGAACGCGCCGCCTTGGACGAGCGCGGCCTCCGACGACGGCGCGTCTCGGGGGGTAAGTGCCTTCGCGTTGGCCTTGGTGTTCTCCTCGATGGAGGGCACGAACACGTTCGTCACGATGGCGGCCAGCACCCAGAACAACACGATCGGCAACGCGAACTTCCGGGCCAGTCTCGCGGCGCGAGGACGCTTGACCTCTTCTTCAGGGCCTTCGGTGCCTTTGGTGTCTTCGGTTTTCGGATCCGCGGCCGGTACTGGCTCGTTCGTGGGCCCGGTCATGCTGCGGTCACCGTGCACGCGACAGCGGCGCTCTGGTGGTTGACGACGTGCTCGTCGCGGACCTGGCCGTCGACACGGATGCGACACCCGGCCGAATCTCCGTCGACCTGCATGACGAGGCTCAGAGTGGCCGAGGGCGACATCGTCGTGGCGGAATGAGACCAGGGCAGCGAAGCCAGCCTGACCTCGACGGGCTGGCTGTCGAGATTGGCGTAGACGACTTTGCCGCCACCGCCGAGGTCGCCGAACGCCTCGTAAGTGACGTTCTTGGGATTGATCTGCACCACCGTGGCGGGGATGGTGCTTGCCACGGCCGGATGGCTGATGTTCTCGTTGTTGCCCCGAATGGTATTGACGCCATATGCGACGACTGCGAGCACGGCAAGAATCACGGCGGGCCGCCAGACCTTGCCGAGGACGCGCTTGTTATCCCGTCGCTTAAGCCTCGCGCTCATACGAATACGCCTCCCGACGTCCGACGTCCGTTTAGGGTACTAGCCGCCAGCGTCCAGATAAACCGATTGACGGTTACACTAATTTCGTTATCAAAAGTTCATTTATGCGCGCATTAGTGCACCCCTATGGAGCGGTGAGCGCCATCGGTGACCCATCGCGTACGCGGAATCCGAGGGTTTATCCCCTTCCCGTGTCCTTCCAATCGGCTATTGACGGGTGCGTCGATCGGCGTGGTAACTACCCGGGTGCGAGCGGAAAGCGCTCCGCCACAATCGATTTCGCTCGCCAGGCCAGGGGTTGGCGAAATGCTTTGTGGCCGTTCCGCTGCTTCGATCCGCTCCGGTGGGTGACCTCCGCGTTCGGCGTCCTCTGAGACTCCGCTGTCCGACGATCCGTCACTCTCGTGCGGATCTACTGAACTGGGTGGTCAATCGTGAAAGCGTTGTCACGCACGGCAACACTGACGATTCGTCAGAACCCGCGAATACCGGCTAGCAGGGTATGTCTGTTGCCGTCAGCCGCAAGGACATACGTGTGAGGTAGCGGCATGCTTACTCACGAATGCGGGATGCGAGCACGCGTTTCGCCGAAAGCCTTGGCAGTAAAGCCCTTAGGAAGGAGCATCATGCCGTCCATCGATTACTTTCCCGGAGGCCAGCAATGACTGAGACTCATCGGCTCCCACAATGGCCTGCACAGCGAGCAGGGCGCCCTGCCGGGCGAGCACCCGGGCCGCTCCGCCAACCCCGTGATCAAGGTTCACGACGTCGTCTGGCTGGAGTTCGAGAAGCCGGACCTCAAGAAGGCGGAGGCGTTCGCGCTGGCGTTCGGGTTCAGCGTCGCGCTGCGCACCGACGACGAGCTGCACCTGCGTGGCAGCGACGCCGGCGCGCCGTGCGTGCTGATCCGCCGTGGCCCGCGTTCGCGGTTCATCGGCCCGGCATTCGTCGCCGCCGAGCACTCCGACCTGCTGCGGTTGGCCGATGCGACCGGCGCCACCGTGCGCCCGCTGCCGGAGACCCTGGGCGGGGTGACGCTAGACCTGGTCGACCCCAGCGGGATGCGCCTGCGGGTGGTCTCGGGTCTTCATCAGCTCGAGGAGCTGCCCTCCCAGAAACCGCACGTGTTCAACTTCGGCGCCAGCCACGACGTGGTCCGGGCCAACGCCACGCAGCGGCCTCCCCGGGTGCCCACCCGGGTACAGCGGCTGGGGCACATCGTGCTGCAGACCACCAAGTACATCGAGGCGCTGAACTGGTACCTGGATCACCTGGGGCTGATCGTCAGCGACTTCTGCCACTACCCCGGCCAGCGTGAGCGGGGACCGGTGATGAGCTTCATCCGCTGCGACCGCGGGTCCACCCCCGCCGACCACCACACGCTGGCGATGGCGCTGGGTCCGGCCAACCGCTACGTGCACTCGGCGTATCAGGTCTGCGACCTCGACGCGCTGGCCGCCGGCGGCGAATACCTGGGCGCGCAAGGATATTTCCGCTCCTGGGGCATCGGCCGTCACATTCAGGGCAGCCAGATCTTCGACTATTGGCGCGACCCGGACGGTGATTTCCTGGTCGAGCACTTCGCCGATGGCGACATGTTCGACAACACCCTGGAGCCCGGCTGGGCCCCGTTGACGGCCTCCGGCCTGTACCAGTGGGGTCCCCCGCCCAGCAAGGACTTCCTGGGCATTGGATCGCCGACCGAAACCGCGAAGGAGGTCGCCGTGATGCTCGATGCGCTGCGCCACGACAACGAATTCGACCTGTCCGCCCTGCGCGGGCTGTTCAACGTAGCCAATTCCTAACCACCAAACCCAAAGAAAGTAAGGACCCGTTATGACCGTCTCGATCCTGCGCACCGCCGACGCGTGGTGGGTACAGACACCGAGCGGCGCCGCCCGCATCCGCACCGAGGGGGCCAGCACCGCAGAGGTGCTGGCCGATCGTGCGGCTATCGACGCCGCCGCGCACTCCACCGACACTGTGCCAGTGGAAAACCTGACGCTGCTGTCGCCAGTCACGACGCCATGCCGCCTCGTGGCCCAGGCCACCAACTACGCCTCGCACGTGCGGGACGTCGGCCGCGACCCCGCCAAGACGCCGCTGACCTTCTTCCGCAAGGCTTCCGGTTCCATCGCCGGTCCGTTCGACGACATCGTCAAGCCCCCGCACGTGCAGCTGCTGGACTATGAGCTCGAGATCGGTCTGCTGATCGGGCGCGAGCTGCCGGTGGGCACCGAGGTCACCGAGGCCAACCTGGCCGAGTTCGTCTACGGGCTGCTGGTGACCAACGACGTGTCGGCGCGCGACGTGCAGCTGACGAAAGCCCAGTTCTACGAGTCGAAGTCGTATCCGACGTTCACCCCGATCGGGCCGGCGTTGGTGCTGGTCGATGCCGATGAGCTGAAGCGCTTCGGTGACCTGCGGCTGCAGTTGCGCGTCAACGGCGAGGTGCGCCAGGACATGGTCGTCGAGGGCGACATGCTCTACTCGCCGGTCGAGGCCCTGCAGACGCTGGCGAAGTTCCAGAAGCTCGACGCCGGCGATGTCGTTCTCACCGGTACCCCGGTCGGCACCGCGCTCACCGCGCGTGGAGTCGAGAACCCGCATCAAATGGATCTGATGACATTCCTTGCCGGACAGGCAAAGAACCCCAACTACCTCCATCACGGTGACGTCGTGGAGGCCACGGTGGCCACCGACGACGGCGCCATCAACCTCGGAACGCAACGCAACAAGGTGGTATACGCATGAACGCCCAATCCAACGGCGCCCCGGCGTCACTGCCGGACTTCGTGCCGGTGATCATTGTCGGCGCCGGTCCGGCCGGCATCACCGCGGCCACCATGCTTGGCCAGTACGGCATTTCGTGTCTGGTGCTGGACCGCCATGAAACCGCCTACCCGCTGCCGCGCGCGGTGCACGCCGACGACGAGATCTACCGCATCCTGGCCCGCCTGGGCGTCGGCGACGAGTTCGCCGCCCACCGCCGGGGCGCGCTGGGTCTTCGAATGCTGGACACCGACATGCGGGTGCTGGCGCAGTTGGAGCGCAGCCCCGAGCCCAGCGCCAACGGCTACCCGCAGATGAACATGTTCGACCAACCCGAGTTGGAAGGCATGCTGCGGGCGAACCTCAAGAGGTATCCGCACGTCGTCTTGCGGGGTGATGTCGAGGTCACCAGCGTCACCCAGAACCGGCCCGGCCGGGTGCGGGTGAGCTTCCTTGACCGTGTGCGCGGCGGCGAGCAGTCCGTGGAGGCCGCCTACGTACTGGGCTGCGACGGCGCCAACAGCATGGTGCGGGCGTCGATCGGTTCGCACATGTACGGGCTGCCGTTCCAACAGGACTGGCTGGTCATCGACGTCGACACCGACGCCGAGCTCGACCAGTGGGAGGGCTGCCACCAACTGTGCAGCGTCCAGCGCGCCGGCACGTACATGCGAGTCGGGCAGACCCGCTACCGGTGGGAATTCCGGCTGCTCGACGGCGAGACGGCCGCGGACTACCAAACCATCGAGCACATCGAGCCGCTGATCAAGCCGTGGCTGGGCGACACACCCGCCGAACAGTTGCGTCTGGTCCGCGTCACCGCCTACACGTTCCGGGCCCAGGTGGCCAGTCGTTGGCGCGACCGCAATGTGTTCGTCCTCGGTGACGCCGCCCACCTCACCCCGCCGTTCGTCGGCCAGGGTATGGCAGCGGGCCTGCGCGACGCGCTGAACCTGAGCTGGAAAGTGGCCGGCGTGCTGGGCAAGACCCTGCCCGAGAGCGTGCTGGACACCTACGAGCAGGAGCGCAAAGCCCATGCGGCGGCCATGATTTTGATGGCCGTGTCGGTCGGAGCGGCGATGACCGGCGGCGGCCGGCTCGGCGACGTGGTCCGCAAGGTGGTGTTCCCGCGGCTGACGCATGTGCGCCTGCCGGGCACGCGCACCAGCGCCGCCGACGGCGTGGCCCCAGGGCTGCACAAGTCGGCGCTGGTGGTCAAATCCCGCACTCCCGGGCAGCTCGCCGGAACCCTTTGCCCCAACCCGGTTTTGCGTGATGGCCTGCGCTTCGACCAGGTTGTCGGAAACCGGTTCGCGCTGGTCACCTCGTCCCCGCTGAGCACTGCGCAAGAAGAGGAGCTCAAGAGCCGCGGAGCCGTGGTCGTCTCCGTCGGTCGGGACAGCCAACTCGGTAGCTGGCTGAAGCAAGGCCGGGCGACCGCCGCCATTGTCAGGCCCGACGGCGCCGTCATGCAGGCCGGCCGGAACGTTGCGGCGATCTTTGACGCCGTGCCCGCCTTCTCCGCGGGTCACGTCGACGTACCTGAAAGCGAGCGCTGACATGAGGGAGCTGCTGGTGCTCAACGACGGCAAGCAGGAGATGCAGGCGGTGTCTTTGGATGGCACTCGGGTGCGGACCCTGATCACCGGAATCGACGAGAGGGCCGACGGCATCGTCGTCGACCAGCTGCGCGGACATGTGTACTGGACGAACATGGGCGCTCCCGACCCCGGGAGCGGCCCACGTTCGGAAGAGGCCTACGCGCGCAACGGGTCACTGGAGCGTGCCGATCTCGACGGGAGCAATCGCGTCACGATCGTGCCGCGTGGGGCCTTCACGACCGGCAAACAGCTCGCCGCTGACTTCGAGGCGGGCTTGCTGTACTGGTGCGATCGCGAGGGCATGCAGGTGCTGTCGTGCAACCTTGACGGTAGTGAGCTGCGTCCACTGGTGGTGCCGGCGGTTGGTGACGAGGCCGCGCAGGCGATCAGCAATCACTCCTGTCGGCATCGCCGTGGATCTGGATCGGCGCCTGCTGTACTGGACGCAGAAGGGTGCGCCAAAAGCCGGCGAGGGCAGGATCTTTCGTGCCCCCCTCGATCTCCGGCCGGGCACCAGCGCCCAGCACCGCGACGACATCGAGCTGCTGTGGAAGGACCTGCCGGAGCCCATCGATCTGCACCTATTCGGTGGGGCGACGCTGGTGTGGACCGATCGGGGCGCCGAACCCGACGGCAACACACTCAACCGCGCGATGGTGCAGCCGAGCGTCGGCACACCCGAGATCCTTTCTCGCGGATACCATGAGGCGATCGGCGTCGCCGCCGTCTCCGAGTCCGAGTTCTATGTCGGTGATCTCGGCGGCAGCATCCGCTACGTCAACCTCGACACCGGCGTCGACACGGAACTGGTGCACCTCGGCATGGGGCTCACCGGCATCGCGCTCGCCGAACTATGAGTCAACGAAAGCGGGTGCGCGCGGTGGCTTTCGCGTGCCCCCCGCTAACCGCAGGGCGCAGCTTGCCGACTAACACGCGAATTTCCCTATGGCCCATGGCCGAGGCGCTAGGCAGGAGACGATGAGCGACTGGATCAACTTCTGGCATGGCCTGACTCCCGGACAAGGCACACTGATGGGCGGCGCATTCGTGGTCTTCGCGGGCATCATCGCGTTCAGCACGGGTGCGATGGACCGACGGTCACAGCACAACCGCTTCCACTACCAGGAGATGAAGGCCCTCTACGCCGAGGCATTGAGAATCGGCAGAGACCTGGAAATCCTCAAGGCGCTTCCCCCGGATATCCGAAGGGAGGTCCTCACGGAAAAAGCCGAAGCGATCGATAGGGTGATCAGCGAGCTGGCGCTCACCGGCAATTACGAAACCGCCGACCTGGCTATTGCTTACGCGTACCAGCAGTCTGTTCAGCTAGGCGAATGGGTAAGACAAGTAGAAGCTGACCAGGGCTCGACGGACCGGATTCAGATGTGGTTGGACAACCTGCCGCCGGAACAACGGGCCGCATTGAGAGACTACGAGAACGTCACAATCAATCGTCGAGACGTGGTGCAGGCCGTACGCAAGGAGCTGCGCTTGTACGTGCCGGTCTTGTCACGGTATCGGCGCGCGCTGCGAGGTACGATCAAAGCCCAACAGTTTCCCCTCAACTGACGGAGCGCCGTAGCACATCCGACTCGAGCACGCGACCCTGACGGAACGAACGAAGCCATTGGTGCAGCGGCAAGCCTGGTCACGCCCAGCGTAGGATTACTCGGTCCCGGATGTCCCACATGGTGTCAGCGCGTTCCGCGACAGTCACTTTCACCGCGGTGCAGCACTTGCTCGGGAGGAATAGTCAAGACTTGTGGACGGGGGATTACCATTTCATCGAGGTTCCGCATACGGCAATTCTCGGAAAGCGTTGGTGTGTAAACCGTTTCGACGTACTGGCGGAGTGGTGGAGCCCGCATCGGCAGTGGGCAGTACCTACAGGGGCTCGACCACACCAGGAAACGAAAGGACGCGCAGATGTACCACACCATCGTCAAGCGCATCGCCACAAAAAACTTCGAGCGCGTCAACGACAACGACTACGACGCCCTGCTCAAGGACTGCGCACCCAACATCCACCACCGGTTCGCGGGTCAGCACGCACTCGGTGGCGAGCGCCACGACCGGGAGACGCTGCGCCGCTGGTTCCAACGGTTGGGCCGACTCTGCCCCACCCTGAAGCTGACCGTGCACGACGTGTGGGTGAAGGGCTGGCCCCACAATACGACGATCATCATCCGCTGGACCGGCACGCAGACCCTGCCCGACGGGTCACCGTATGAGAACCACGGCGTCCACATCGTGCGCATGCGCTGGGGCAAAGTCGTCGACATCGACGCCAACGAAGACTCCCAGGTCGTCGCCGAATCCATGAAAGTGTTCGCCGCACACGGCGTGCAGGAAGCACTCGCTGACCCGATCGTCAGCTGAACATATCTCCGTCGTGTTCTTCGTCCCCGACGGAATAGTCTGTGGATCGGCGTGTCACGCGACTTGCTGATCACCTCCTGATTCGTCGGGTCGTTCGACGAGCGCGCCCTTCTCGAACCTGGCGCCGGCACGGACCAGGGCCACGAGGTGCGGGGCGTTTACGGCACGCCAGCGGGTTTGTGCGGACTCAATGAGCTTGAACGCCATTGCGACGCCGGCTGCTCTCGAGCCGGGTCCCTTGGTGACCCGCTGCCGCAGCCTGACGGTGGCGAAGGTCGACTCGATCGGGTTGGTGGTACGCAGGTGGATCCAGTGTTGGGCCGGGTAGTCGTAGAACGCCATCAGCACGTCGATGCGCTCGGTGATCTTCGCGACCGCCTTGGGCCACTTGGCGCCGTAGTCGGCCTCGAACGCTTTGACCGCCTTCATTGCGTGGTCCTTGTCCTCGGCGTTGTAGATCTCGGCGAGCGCGGCTTTTGCGCCGGGGTGCGCCGACTTCGGCAGGGCGGCAAGAACGTTGGAGCTGACGTGGAACCAGCACCGCTGCTCTCGGGTGTCGGGGAACACCTCCCGCACGGCCTTCCAGAACCCCAACGCACCATCGCCGACCGCGAGCACCGGTGCGGCCATCCCACGCCGGCGACACGACCGCAGCAGCCCGGCCCACGACTCGGTGGACTCGCGGAACCCGTCGGCGAGCGCGACCAGTTCCTTGCGTGCCGTCAGCGCGCACCCCGATCATCACCAGCAGGCACACCTTGTCCTGCTCCAAGCGCACCTTGAGGTGGATCCCGTCGACCCACACATACACGTAGTCGGTGTCGCGTCAACGAGCGCTTGGTGAACGCCTCGGCGTCGTCCTGCCACTGGACGGTGAGCCGGGTGATCGTCGCCGCGGACAGGCCCGCGGCCGACCCGAGGAACTGCTCCAACGCCGGGCCGAAGTCGCTGCTGGACAGGCCATGCAGGTACAGCAGCGGCAGCACCTCGGCCACCTGCGGAGACTTCCGCGCCCACGCCGGCAGGATCGCCGAAGAGAACCGTTGCCGCTCACCACTGTCGGGGTCAACACGCTTGTCGTTGACCCGGGGCGCCCGCACCGGCACCGCACCCGCGGCAGTCAACACCTCGCGTTCGCCGTGGTAGCCGTTGCGTACCACCAGCCGATACCCGTTCTCGTCGACCTCACCGGCATGGGCATCGATGTAGGCGGCGACCTCGGCCTGCAACGCAGCCGCGAGCATCGCCCGTGCACCGTCACGCACGATCTCGTCGAGCAACGACCCGCCCGCCGTGCCGTTCTCGTTGGACGCATCCGCGTCGTGGACTACCTTGAGCACGGGCGTACCTTCCCGAACCAGCGCGCCAACGCCGGCTCTTGATCAGACCTACTTGGACTTTCAGATCATCCTCGGGAAGGTGCGCCCCTTCACGTCACCAGGCCGAGGGCCATCCACAGGTTCTGATCATTGCTCCTTGCTCGGCGTCGACGGTGGTGAATCGGTTATGACCACCACCTTCTTGGGGGGATTGTCGAGCGCTCCCAGCCGGCCAGCGATGTCAAGCCGACAAGGACGCCAACACTTACTACACGGTGGTCTGACGAGGGCCTACGACAGTTTTTGTGCCAGAAACGTTTTCGCGATTCGGACGACTGGAGTGGCAAGCCGCCGACTGAAGGTAGCTGCAACCATAAAGGACCGCCAGCCTGGGCGACATTTCGACCGTCGGCGGCCATGCTGGTGTCATGTTAACCGCGCTTCTGGCCCTATTCCTGTTGATGACTGTTGCGTGGGCATTGCGCGACAGCAACGTAGCACTCGAGCGGTACAATCAGCATAAGCACTGGGATGACTAGCATTCCAACCCCGCTGGTTGCTCGCTTCATCCGCAACTATAAGTCGGTATACGGCGTCATCAGTAGTGGAGATCCCCGCCCAGGCGTGCAGGCATGCACTACCAGGAACCATCATGTTGCAGACACGCGAGAGAATCATTGGAAGGTCCCCGGGTAAGGCAAACCCGCTCGCCGGCGCCCTCGGCGCCTTCGAGGAGCCCGTCTCCGAAACGCTAAGCGTGCGAGCGGTTCCGAGCTGGCGTACCGACACCGAGCACATTGGAGCCCAATGTTGTCGATGGTGGGACCCGATGTGCGAAAGCGGCGGTTGCGCTATCCGATGTATCTCTGCCGCGGAAGCACGTTGAGCCGCAACAACGATCGCAGGGTCGTTCCTTCAGCCGGCTTAGCCCCCGCGGTCACCCCGGCTGCGAAGTTACGCGGCCCGCTCGCCAGGTTAACCGGGGATGCTAGCCCAGCGACGTCGCTCGTGTCGCTGACGAGGCTGACCGGTAACGCGTTGGCGGAGCCGCCATTTGCGGAGGCCAGGGTGCCCCAGGTGTGCGGCACCGACAGCGCGCCGACGCTGGCCGCCCGGGCCAGTCCGGCGGACACCGCACCGCCGAGCGGAGCAGTGCCGACCGAGCCGAGAGTGGTCGCCACTTTGCCGAGCCCAGCGCTCACGTCGGTCAATGCCGCAACCGTCGAATCGGCGGCGGTCGCCGCGGAATTCGATCCGGTCGAAAGAGCGGAGAGTGCCGACAAAATAATGGAGGGGACCGTTGCGAAAGCGCTGATCCCCGAGTTGACGGTGTCCGGCTCCAGCGCCTTGTTTATGTCGCCGAGGATCTGCTGGATGATCGTGTCGAACCGACGTCGAGGTCTGTGTCCCACCGGAATTGGCGACCGCGGCGCTTTGGGCCGCCAAACCGGCCGGGTTGGTGTTCTGCCGCGGCGGGGTGAATGGGGTCAGCGTTGCAGCGGCGGCCGAGGAGCCGGCATACCCGTACATGGCGGCCGCGTCCTGGGCCCACATCTCGGCATACTGAGCCTCAGTCGCCATGATGGCCGCCGTATTGACGCCCAGGAAATTGGTGGCAACCAACGTCGCCAACTGTGCCCGGTTAGCAACGATCAGCGGCGGTGGCACGGTGGCAGCGAACGCGGTCTCGAATGCCGACGCCGCCGCCTCGGCCTGGATCGCCGCGTGCTGGGCCTGAGTGGCGGCGGCGTTCATCCACGCGACATAAGTCGCGGCGGCAGCGGCCATCGATGTCGACGCCGGGCCCCGCCAGCTGCCGTCGGTCAGCCCGGCGATCACGGAAGAGTAAGACGCCGCCGCCGAGTACAGTTCCTCGGCTACGTTTTCCCAGGCCGCCGCGCTTTCCAGCATCGGCCCCGAGCCGGGACCGGAATACATTCGGCCGCTGTTGATTTCTGGTGGCAGTGCTCCGAAATCCATTTATATGTCCCGATTGTTAGCGTGTGGCGGTCACGTTGGCGGCCTCGGTGGCCGCATACGAGCCGGCGGAGGCTTCCAAGGTGGCAACGAATAGTTGATGTATCGCCGCCGCTTGCGCGCTGATCTCCTGGTACAGCACCCCATGGGCGGCGAACGCTGCCGCGGTCAGCGCCGACACCTCGTCTGCGGCGGCCGGGCTCAGTCCGGTGGTTGGTGCGGCCACAACGGAATTCAGTGCGCTCATCGCCGAGCCGATACCCGCCAAGTTGCCCGCCGCCGCGGTCAGTACCGCGGGTTCCGTGATCAAGAAAGACATACTCTCTTCTCCCAACGCTTGATGGCTGAACAACCGAGTCTCAAGACTTAGGATGTCGACGCACGGCGCCGATGTCGTCGGGGGTAGCGCCCATTAAGCCCCCTGCTAGCCGTAATGCCTTGGCGGAATTCGTCAAACAACGGTCTGGCTGCGGGCGTCGTTGAGGCGCAGGAGGTTTGATAATGCGCCTCAGCCAGCCACGCAAAAGGCAGAGTTGCGACCTTGCGCTGGTTGCTTACTCAGTTCGGGTTAACCCTTCGGCGGAGGATGTACGTTGTGAGCTACCGGCTGGCGGGGTATATCAATTCCGGCTGTCGGTAATGACAAACGTCGGTAGTGACAAACGTCGGTGATGACAAACGTCCTGCCATGCCGGCTCAGCTTGGCATCAATGTCGAGCGACGATTCCCGAGTCCGTCGAGGCAGCCGCGTATTACGCGGTCGCAGAGGCACTGACGAAATACGGCGGAGCCAATCCCCGTGGATCCCGGCTCATCGACACCAGCGGCGAAATACGATGATCGCCAATGGCGTAATGCCTCAAACCGGTAAAGCTTACTGTCGGCCCCGGTCGCTGCCGAGGGTGACGTGCGCGGTCATGGGAAGACCCGAACTGTCGACGAAGACGAGCGTCACGGAGGCGCCGGGTTCCTTGGATTGCGCCGCGGCGATCAGTGCGTCACCGCTTCCGATGATTTGGTCATCGACTTTGGCGACCAACGCCCCGGCTGTCAGCCCGGCCGCCGCGGCGGGGCTACCGCTTGCCACCCCGTTGATCCTGGCGCCGTGGGCAGCGAGGTCGCTGCTGGCCTGAACTCCCAGCCAGCCGTGCGATGCCTGGCCGGTGGCGGTCAGTTCTGCGGCGATGCGTGTGGCGTGGTCGATGGGGATCGCATAGCCGAGGCCGATCGATCCGCGAGCTGAGATATTCGAGCCGTCGGCGCTGGGCGCCACCGACTCCGCCGCGCTTATGCCGACCAGCGCGCCATTCATGTCAACGAGTGCCCCACCCGAATTGCCCGGATTGATCGCGGCGTCAGTTTGGATGGCGTAGAACGCGCTCAGCGGAACGTCGGGGTCCGTAGCCGGGCAGATCAGGCGGTTCAGCGCGCTGATAATGCCGGCGGTGACGGTGCCGCTCAAACCGAGTGGGGATCCGATCGCCGCCACTGGTTGACCGACGCGCAAATTCGCGGAGGAACCGATCGAGATTGGGCTGAGCCCGGAAACATCGCGAGCGCGGACAATTGCAATGTCGCTCTTTGGGTCAGCGGCGATCAGGTCGAATGCCGCAGTGCGGCCGTCGTTGAAAGTGACGGCGGTACTGGCCGATTGCCGCCCACCGCTCATCGTTGCCACGACGTGGTTGTTGGTCATGATCAGCCCGTCCGCGGTGAGAACGACACCAGATCCCAACTCCGAGCGGTTGCCGTCGATGGTTTGCAGCGTCACCACACTGGGCAATACCTTTGCGGCAACCTGCTCTATTGAGACTGCGCTGGGGTAGGGCCGCGTCATGGCAGAACTGGAGTCTGCGGATCGCGTGTCGACGGCGGGTGGATGGGCAAGCAGAGCAACCGCGGCGCCGACCGCTGCGGCAAACAGCGTGGCCCCCAAGCCGCGCATGATCAACGCCCCATCACGGGCTAGCCTTTGCCGGCGCGCGGGCACCCGGGCCGCCCGGTGTGATGAGTATCGGCCGGGCCGCCCGACACGCGACTGAGCGCCCGCGCCATCCGGCCTAGCCTGTCGACCTTCGGACGTGGGCGTTACGCGGTAGCTGCTGTGGCCGACTGACATCAGTCCTTGCTCCTCACTCTTCGTTGAACTCCAACGGGTGCAGTCGCTCAGTGCGTCGAAGACAGTGGGCCTCAACAAGTTCGGCTTAACCGCTCTTCGAACACTGCCTATTGGCAACGCCGTCGGTGTCATTCAGACTTGGGCGGAAGTCCTCGTGCTCAGGATGGCGCGTTCGCACACGTCTGTCGTTACCGGCAACGCCAATCGATATACCGCGCTAGCGGGTATCGCGCCGGGGGTGTGCACCGCACCACCGCGCCGCCGTTCAAAGCGGTATCGCCGAGCATGGTGGGTTGTGGCCGCCGTGGAAAGCCGCCGTATTGGCCGGCCGCGTATGCCGCTATCCGGCAAGTCCGAGGGCGTCGCGAATGGCGGCAGCGGACAGGGCGTCCTTGGGGATGAAGCCCAAAGCCGGGCTGGCGGCCACCAGTTCGGCGAAGTCCTCCTCGTCGTGCGTGGAGATCAAGATGGTCGGCACGTCGGCGCCGAACCCGTTGCGGTGAAGCCGCTCGACGAGTTCAAAACCGCTCTCGTCGCCAAGATCGATGTCGACAAGCGTCACGTCGGGCCGCAGGTTCTCGACACACTGCAGCCCTTCTGCGGAGGACGTCGCCACCGCAACCACGCTGATTCCCTGATGCTCGAGCAACCTTGTCGCCGCATCGAGGAAGTCGCGGTTGTCGTCGACAATGACGCAACGCGTCCGCTCACCAACTGTCACTCGTTCAGTTTGGGGTAGCAGCGAACCGATCGCATGGAAGCTAGCAGGAAATTTGTGCCGAGTCGGGAAGGATTGATGGGCCTGGTGTGACGCAGGTCGCAGGTAGGGGGTTGGCGGGCTGGGCCGCGGCGTTGCCGGGGGCCGCAGGTACTGGTCCGCGGGGCCAGGTTCCGGCCACCGGGAGGCGCGGACTGCAGCTGACCGGAACCCGCCATGGTTGCCAGCGGTGCAGACGTGGGCCAGCGCGGACGCAAATGTAAGGCGAGGAGCCGGACAGGAGCCCTTCAGCCCGCGACACGAGAGGTACATCATGACCTTGCCAGTGGAATTGACTGCCGACGCGGACCCCACGGCCGGCTTTGAAAACCAAGTCGCTCCCGTCCTCGGCGACTTATACCGGCAGGCGCTGCGGATGACCCGCCATCACGCCGATGCCGAAGACCTGGTCCAGGACACGCTGGCAAAAGCCTTCGCCGGGTTTGACTCCTTCCGGCCGGACAGCAACATCTGCGCCTGGCTGCACCGAATCTTGGTCAACACCCACATCAGCAATTGCCGCAAAGCCCAGCGCCGCCCGGCGCAGCATTTGGCGGAGGCGATTTCGGATCTGCAAGTGGTGGTGAGCGCCGCCCATTCGGGCATGGGGCTACCCTCGGCGGAAGATCAAGCGCTGAAATGCCTCGGCGACCAGGACATTATCGCCGCGATGCGTGCCCTGCCCGAGCAGTTCCGCACCACTGTTTACTACGCGGATATCGAGGGACTCCGGCGGAAGGAGATCGCCGCAGTGATGAACACGCCGATCGGAACCGTGGTGTCGCGCCTGCATCGAGGGCGTAGCCGACTGCGCCGGCTGCTAACCGAGGCGGGCAGAGGCGACGGCTATGCCGACCAAACGGATTTGGCAAAAACAGCCTAAGATCTTGCCTAACAGTAAGATTCAGACCGGCCGAGGATTTTTAGTCACGGCCGCCGCCGGCCGTTCAGGAGATGCGGGCTACCGCGAGTCCAGAAACGTGATGACCGCGAGGACGCGACGATGGTCGTCGCCGGTCTCCGGTAAGCCGAGTTTGGTGAGGATGCTGCGGACGTGCTTTTCGACCGTCCCCTCGGTCACCCACAACCGCCGTCCAATGCCGGCATTGGATCGGCCCTCGGCCATCAACTCAAGCACCTCGAGTTCGCGCGGCGACAGTACCGACAGCGGGTCGTCACGGCGGCGTCCGGACACGAGCTCATGTACCACCGCCGGGTCGACCACGGAAGCGCCTCTTGGCGATCCGCTGCAGGGTCTCGACAAAATCGGCGACGTCGGTGACTCGGCTCTTGAGCAGATACCCGATCCCGCGGCCGCTGCCCAACAGCTCCATCGCATGCTCGACGTCGATATGGGCAGACAGCACCAGAATCCCGGTGTCCGGCAGTTCCTCGCGGATCACCCGGGCGGCTTCCAGGCCCTCGGTGGTGTGGGTGGGCGGCATCCGAATATCCACCACCACCACATCGGGGTTGGTTTTGCGCACCAGCGCCAGCAGCTCGACAGCGTTGCCGACCTGCCCGACGACGTTGAACCCGGAGCGGTCCAGCAGGCTGGCCAAACCCTCGCGCATAAGAGTTTCGTCGTCGGCCACCACCGCGCGCAGCGGGGCCGGCGCCGTCCCTGACTCGGCGGTGCTTGTTTCCGTCGTCAACGCCTTGTCCTCCCAGGTTTCTGCTTGAGAACCATACCGCGTGCTAGGAATGCGGACGCCGTCGCGCGAAAATGGCGCGGCAATTTCCCGCTGTGCCGTTTCGCTGTCACACACCGGTGGGAATCGCGACGTGCAGTGCGGTGCCGCCGCCGGAAGGGCTGACAATCTGCACATGCCCGCCGAGGGCTTCCACGCGGTCGATCAAGCCGATGAGCCCAGAACCATTGCTGCTGTCGGCTCCGCCGACGCCGTCGTCGCGAATCGAGAGCACCAGGTCCGACCCGTCGATTCGCACGTCGATATCCATCCCCGACGCGTGCGCATGTCGGGTGGTGTTCGTCATGGCCTCGGCCACAACGTAATACGCCGCGACTTCGGCTGACTCGCTTATTCGCCCCTCCAGTTCCAGGTGAAGCACGACCGGAATGGCGCCGCGGCGGGCGAGCATCTCGAGCGCCGGACCGAGTCCACCGTGGGATTCGATAGCTGGATGAATTCCCCGCGCCAGCTCTTGGAGATCGCCCGACGCCGCGCTCAGGCCGGCCACAGCATCGGAGATTTCTTCTTTGAGCGAACCAAGTTCTGCCGGTACCCCCGCCTCAATGGAGCGCAGGCGGACTGCAAGCGACACCAGCCGCTGTTGTGCGCCGTCGTGCAGATCGCGCTCAATGCGGCGCCGGGCATCATCGGCGGCCGTGACGATTCGCGCGCGGGAGGCGGTGAGTGCCGCGTGGGCTTCGGCGTTGGCGATGGCCGTGGCGACGAGTTCGGTGAATTCACCGACCCGCCGCTCGGCGTCGGGCGGCAGCGGCTCCGCTGGGCCAGTGCCGACAACTGCGACACCCCACAGTCGGCCTTCGACGACGATCGGCGCTCCCGCACCGGTGCTTAAACCGAGACGGCGTATTCGTGCAGCCGCGTAGCCGACTGCCGTGTCATGACTATCCATTCGAGCGGGTCGACCGGTAGCGGCCACCAGGGCGGCTATGTTTTCGCCCTCCAGGGGCCAGCGGCTTCCGACCTGCATCGGCTCCATCTGCGCAGGGTCGTCGCAAGCGGCGATAAGCGTTATGGTCCGATCGGGTTCGTAGCGCCAGACCGCCGCGTTGGCAACGCCCAGGCATGTCGCCAGTTCGAGTGCCACCGCTGGGAAGACCTCAGACGCGGGGACTCCGCGCGCGACCAGGGTCGCGACCCGGCGCAGCGCGGCTTGTTGCTCGGCCAGAACTGTCCGCCTCCGCGGCACGGGCTCGTGCGATGCGCGCCAGGATGTGTGCGACCAGCCCGACCACGACAAAGACGAAGAGGGCTACCCAGTCCTCAATCTGATTCAGCGCCCCGGTGACGTCGGGCCACCTACGGAGGTAGTCATAGGCGATGGCGCTCGCCACCGCCGTCGCGGCCGCGAGTCCGACACTCCAGCCTGTTGCGACGATCAGGACGCCGATCAGATACAGCACACCGAACGAGTTGTCCGGGGCTAACGTCTTGAGCAGAAGCAAGACGGCGGTCTCCGCCGCGATGCAGCCAACGGCCACCGCGAGGCCCAGCGGCGCGGGTAACGGCGTCCGTCCCAGCAGCATCGACCCCAACCGAGCCAGGGTCCGCGGCTTAGCTTGCGTCACCAGTCAGCGAGCCTTGAGGAAGGTGATGACCGCGCGAACGCGTCGGTGATCTTCGGGGGTGTCGTATAGATCCAATTTGGTCATGATGCTGCGAACGTGCTTTTCGACGGTGCCCTCGGTCACCCACAACCGGCCGGAGATACCGGCATTCGAGCGCCCTTCTGCCATTAGGGCGAGCACTTCCATTTCCCGCGGGCTCAACCCGGCGAGCGGATCGTTGTGCTTGGGCGCCTCTACCAATTCCTGAACCAGAGCGGGGTCTATCACACAACCGCCACTGGCAATGCGGCCAAGCGTGTCGAGGAAGTCGCCGACATCGCTGACCCGGGTCTTCAATAGGTAGCCGACGGCGCGGCCGCTGTTCAACAGCCGCACCGCGTGTTCGACGGCGACATGCGCCGACAAGATGAGCACTCCGACCTCCGGCATCTCGCGGCGGATGGCCATCGCGGCATCGAGCCCCTCGGTGGTGCCGGTCGGCGGCATCCGGATGTCGACGATCGCCAGCTCGGGTTTCTCGGCACGGACCAATTCAAGAAGGGCCGTGGCTTCGCCGGCCTGGCCCACAACCTGGTAGCCCGCCTGTGTCAGCAGGCTGGCCAGCCCTTCCCGCAGTAGCACGTCGTCGTCGGCGAGGACGACCCGAACACCTGAACGTTCTGGTTCCAACTCGGCGGCGATCCTTTCGCGCGCGATCTTCCTTGGCAGTGCCGAGGGTATTGCAGCTAGCAGGTATTGCCGCAGTCAGGGCAGCGGTACACGGCAAACGGACGTCAGCAATGACGCGCCGCGGGTGGAAGGACGCGAGGATGAATCCATGAAGACGAGCATCCTTTCATCGACCGAGGTCGAGGAGCACGCCGGTGGGGTCGACCGGCGAGCTCCGGCCAGGCACGCGGTCCAGTTGATCGGCACTCTTGTCTTCAACGCCGTGCTGCTGGTGGGTGGCGTTCGGCTCACCGGATTCGCGTGGCAGGACCTGTGCTTCTTGTTGCTGCCGCCGATGGTGGCCAGTGCCGGGGCCGGTGTCGCATTCCTGGTCCTCAACCGGATGGCCCTGCAGTCACTGGCGCCCGCCGTCGCCGATCTGCCACCGGGACACGCGCACGTCGCTTTTAACCACTGAACCAACCATCCCGAAAGGAACGACGCAATGTCGATCGCAAATCAACCCCGATTGATCGCCAAGATACTGGTCGGTACCGCTATCGGTTTCGGCGCCCTTATCGGTGCGGCAGCACCGGCCGGTGCCGATCCGGCCACGGCGAGCACCAACCCGAGCCCGTTCAGCACGCTCAGCTGCAGCTGCCGAGAGACGGCTCCTGCCGGTAGCCCGCTGCTTAAAGACGAGATAGATCGGGGAATCGCGGCGGGTCGCTCCGACCGCTTGCCGGGAATGCCCGCACCCCGGCCGTAAGCCGAGATGCGCTGTCATACCTAGGTATAAGACGGCTGGAACGCGTCGGTGGGTTGGGCCAAAGCCAGCGCCGAGCTGGTGCCGATCGGTCCGTGCCGGTCGAACAGGGTAGCGGCACCGGTGGCCACACCGGCCGTGCCGTAGTGGCTCTGGGCTGCCAGGCCAACGAATTCGCCGTCGGGCAGTCGGCTCGCGGTGACGGTGTAGTCGGCGTTGATGTAGCGCAATCCGCCTGTGCCCCAATGGGTGAGCGAGCTGGTGATATCACCGACGAACGCGAGACGGGTAAACGGTGTGAGGGGGTGGCCTTGCACGATCGGGCGAAACAGCCGCGCCCACGCGAACTTCTGGGAGTGGGACTGCTCCCACTCGCCGGCGGCGATACCGGGACTGCCTTCGAGGGTGGCCCCGTAGCCCCAGATGAGAAACGGCATGTCCGTCGGGAAGCCATCGGAGTCCGTCGGAAGCGGCGGCATCTCTACCGGGGAGGACCACACGTGTCCGTCGGGATGATCGCCTCGTCGCAGGAACAGCGCGCTGGCCCGCGCGACGGTCGTTGCCGTTCTGCACCAGCGCGCCGTCGACCAGCTTGATGCGCCGACCTTCCCGCTGCACCGAGGTCTGAATCTGCACCGGCTCGAGCAGCACCGGACGCAACAGGTCGACCGTGAAGCGGGCGGGCTGAAACTCGGGATCGATACCGGATCGCTCTATCCCCCAACCCAACAGGCCGCCGACGATCTGGCCGCCCATTGCCGCCCCCCACGGCCCCCGCGTCATCACGCCCGGCAAATAGGAGTCGCCATCGACAGTGAAGAACGCCTCGGGCATGATGGCGGAATCCTCGATCGTCACCAGCATCACGATAGGACACCGGATCGTAAGGACAGGTCATGCCCGCAGTGATCGAGATTCCCCGCGACCATAACCCGTTCCCGATGACGGGTGTCTCCCGCGATGCCAACGGCATTCCGCGATACACCGATTTGCCGGCCACATTGTTGGACATGCTCGCCGAGCAGGTCGACCGTCGCCCAGGACCGAAGCCCTGGTTGAATTGACGGCACGAGGCGGCGATCGGCTGACGTACCGGCAGCTGTGGGACCGCGCCTCGCGGGTCGCCGGTGGGCTGCGCGCGGCCGGTGTGCGACCGGGCGATCGCGTCGCCGTGCGCTATCCCGCGGGGATCGATTGGGTGCTGGCGTTCTGGGGCACCGTGATGGCCGGCGGCGTCGTGGCGGCGGTCAATACCCGCTCCGCGCAACCGGAGATCGAGTTCGTTCTGTCCGACTGCGGCGCGCGGGTGGATCTGGCGCCGGGCGTACCGCTGCCCGACGCCAGTCCTTACGTGACGGAGGGGCTCGGCCGCGCGGACATGGCCGCCCTGTTCTACACCTCGGGCACCACCGGACACCCCAAGGGCGTGCCGACCACGCACGAGGCCTTCGTTACCAACACCGAGAACGCGGTCCGGTGCCTGGAACAGCCAAGGGATCTCGGCGAGGGAATGCGCACACTCATCACGGTGCCGCTGTTCCATGTGACCGGTTGCAACTCACAGCTTTTGGCCGCCGCCTGTGTCGGGGGAGCGGCGGTGATCATGCCCGCGCTCAACCTCGACGAGTTGATCGCCACGTTGGCCGCCGAACGCATCTCGACCATGGTCACCGTGCCGGCCATCTACGCATTAATGTTGCGGCACAAAGACTTTGCCGCTGCTGATGTGTCCGGCGTCCGTTGGCTCGCCTACGGCGGCGCGCCGATCGCGCCGTCGTTGGTGCGGTCGGTGAAGAATGCCTTTTCGCAGGCCGTCGTGTTCAACGGGTACGGCATGACCGAAACGGCGTCGCTGATGACGGTACTGCCCGACCGGGACGCCGTCGCACACGCCGACTCGGTCGGGTATGCGGTTCCCTCGGTGGACCTGGGCGTGGTCCCGTTCGGCGGCGATGAGCCCGGTGTCGGCGAGTTGGTCGCGCGCGGTGCGAATGTGACCGCCAGTTACTGGAATCGGCCAGACGCCACCTCGGCCACATTCGCGGGCGGCTGGTTGCACACCGGCGACGTGGTCAGGGTCGACGATGCGGGCCGGGTGCACATCATCGATCGACTCAAGGACATCATCAACCGGGGCGGCGAGAAAGTGTCCAGCGTCGAGGTCGAAGCCGCCCTGCTGGCGGCGCCCAACGTCGCCGACGCCTGCGTGCTGGCGGTGCCCGACGACGTCATGGGAGAAAAGGTCGGCGCGGTCCTCTTCGGCGACCACGAGCGGATCGACGTGCCTGCCGTGCTCGAACACTGCCGCGGGCAGCTGGCCGACTTCAAGGTTCCGCAATACGTGACCGTGGTAGACGAAGCGTTGCCGCGCAATGCCGGCGGGAAACTGCTCAAGGGCAAGCTCCGCGGGCAGGTCCATTGGGGTGACCCGGTCCGATGAGCGCGACCCTGCTGATCGCCAACCGTGGCGAGATCGCGCTTCGAATCATCCGCACCGCAACGGAATTAGGCCTCCAAACGGTCGCGGTCTACGCCGAAGACGACGCCGACAGTCCCGCACGTGCACGCGGCCGACGAGGCGATCGGCCTTCCCGGCACCGGCCCGGACACCTACCTGGACCAGCCCGCGATGCTGGCGGCGGCGAAGAATTCCGGCGCTCAGCTGATCCATCCCGGCTACGGATTCCTCAGCGAGAACGCCGAATTCGCCCGTGGCTGCGCGGCCGCCGGTTACACATTCGTGGGGCCGGACGCCGGAACGCTCGAGTTGGTCGGCAACAAGTCGTCGGCCCGGCGTGCGGCGATTGCCGCCGGTGTTCCGGTGCTGCCGGCGACCGAAGGGCCGAGCAGCATCGAGGACATCCGCGCGTTCTTCGCCGCCCGGGAGGGCGCCATCATGATCAAGGCGCTCGCCGGCGGCGGCGGCCGGGGAATGCGAAAAGTGGTCAGCGTCGACCAGATCGACAGCGCCTACCAACTGTGCGCCGCGGAGGCGCGACTGGGGTTCGGGGAGCCGGCGCTGTTCGCCGAGGCGGCACTCGACTCCGCGCGGCACATCGAGGTGCAGGTCGTGGGCGCACCGGCCGGGCACCAGACCCATGCGCTGGCCCTCGGCGACCGCGATTGCAGCATCCAGCGGCGCTACCAGAAGGTCGTGGAGATCGCACCCGCGCAAGGGCTTTCGGACCGATTGCGTCGCGAGCTGCATCAGGCCGCGGCACGGCTGTGCGCCGGGGTCGGGCTGGGCGGACTGGCCACCGTCGAATTCCTGGTCGCCGATGAGAACTTCGTCTTCCTCGAGATCAACCCGCGCATCCAGGTGGAGCACACGGTCACCGAGGAGACCACCGGGGTGGACCTGGTGGCCATCCAGTTGGCGATCGCGGGTGGTGCGTCGTACTACCAGCTGCGGCTCCCGGCGGGGATCGCTTCGGACGGAACCGAAGTCATCGGCGAGCCCGCCGCTCAACGCGGCATCGCGATTCAGGCCCGGGTGAACGCCGAGACTTTTGCCGCCGACGGGTCCGTCGTGCCGGCGGCGGGCACCCTGACGGTGTTCTCGCCGCCGGGCGGTCCCGGGGTGCGCGTCGACACGTACGGCCGGCCGGGCCTGGTCATCAGCCCCCGGTACGACTCGCTGCTGGCCAAGGTCATCACCCACGTGCACGGGTCATCGTTGCAGGCGGCTGTGCGCAAGGTGCGGACCGCCCTCGGCGAATTCGGCATCGAGGGCGTTCGCACGAACATCTCACTTCTGCGAGAGCTGCTGAGCGACAATGAGGTTCAGTCAGGCTGGGTGACGACGGGCTTCCTGGACGGGAGGCTTCCCGAATTGGCGGCCGCGGCGGCGTCTCGCCTGCCCGACGTTCGTGTCGCGCCGGTCGAGCTGTACCCGGGTGAGGAAGTGCTGCGCGCGCATTTGGCCGGCACCGTGGTCGACGTGGCGGCCGAAGGCGTCGAGTTCGGCGCCGGCGCCCAGCTGATCGTCCTCGAGGCGATGAAGATGCAACACGTGCTCGTCGCGCCGGACGCGCTGCGGACGGTCCGGATTCTGGTGACACCCGGCCAGGTCGTCGGAACGGGGGATCCATTGCTGGTCTTCACCCGTGTCGGCGCCGGGGCCGATGGCCAATCGTCGTCGGCCGCGGTAGATCTCGACCGGCCGCGCGCCGATCTCGACGAGGTCCGGCAGCGCCACGTGGTCACCCTCGACGAGGGTCGCGAAGCCGCCGTTGCCAAGCGCCACGCGCAAGGCCGCCGCACCGCCCGGGAGAACATCGCCGACCTGGTCGACGCCGGCAGCTTCGTCGAATACGGCGCGCTGGCCATTGCCGCGCAGCGCAGCCGGCGCTCGGAGGAGGACCTGATCGCCAACACACCGGCCGACGGCCTGGTGGCCGGCGTCGCGACGATCGGCGCGGATCGTTTCGGGCGGGCGGCGGCCGAGGCGGTCGTGGTGTCCTACGACTACACCGTGCTGGCCGGAACGCAGGGCATGCGCAACCACGCCAAAACCGACCGCGTCTTCGAGTTGGCCACTCGAAAACGCCTGCCGGTGGTGCTGTTTGCCGAGGGCGGCGGCGGCAGGCCCGGGGACACCGATGTCGGTGGCGCCGCGGGGCTGGACGTGCCGACCTTCCGGATGCTCGCCGGCCTGAGCGGCCGGGTGCCGCTGGTGTCCATCGTGTCGGGGCGTTGCTTCGCCGGCAACGCGGCGCTGGCCGGGGTGTGCGACGTGATCATCGCGACACCGGACGCCAACATCGGGATGGGCGGCCCGGCGATGATCGAGGGGGGCGGGCTGGGGGTGTACCCGCCGGAGGCGATCGGGCCGATCGATGTGCAGCGGCACAACGGCGTGGTGAGCCTGGTCGCGCGCGACGAGGTGCACGCGGTATCGCTCGCCAAGCAGTATTTGTCGTATTTCCAGGGCAGCCTGAGCAATCGCGCCGACTGGGAAGCGCCGGACCCACGGCTGGCCCGACATGTGGTGCCGGAGAACCGGCTACGGGCGTACGACGTGCACCGGGCGATCGAGTCGATCGTCGACGTCGGCTCCGTCCTGGCGCTGCGCCCCGACTACGGCGTTGGCATCGTCACCGCACTGGTCCGCGTCGAGGGTGTGGCATACGGGCTGATCGCCAACAGCACCCACCATCTGGGCGGTGCGATCGATGCCGAGGCGGCCGACAAGGCCGGCGACTTTCTCGCCCTGTGCGAGTCGTTTCGGTTGCCGGTGATCTCGCTCTGCGACACCCCCGGGTTCATGGTCGGACCGGACGCGGAGAAGGAGGCCGCGGTCCGCCGCTTCGGCCGGATGTTCGTTCTGGGCGCGCGGTTGACCGTGCCGTTGGGAATGATCATCCTGCGCAAGGGTTATGGGCTGGGCGCGATGGCGATGGCCGGCGGCTCCTTCCGCGCGCCTCAGTTCACGGTGGCCTGGCCGACCGGGGAGATCGGCGGTATGGGCCTGGAAGGGGCCGTCCGGCTCGGGTTCAGTAAAGAGCTTGCCGCGGTATCCGATCCGGCTGAACGCCAGGAGCTGTTCGACAAGCTCGTTGCGGCCGCCTACCAGCACGGGAAGGCGCTACGGTCGGCCACCACGTTCGAGTTGGACGACGTCATCGACCCCGCAGACTCCCGGGCCTGGATCACCAGGCTCCCGGGAGGCTGAGGGTCGAACTGGAGGCTGAGGGTCGAACTGTTAGCCGTGGCCGGAACCGCAGCCGACGCCCGGCAGGCAGCCGGTGCCGCCCGGCACGCCGCCGGGGCCGAAGAACTGGCCGCCGGTGCCGCAACCGACGCCCGGGATGCAGCCCTGGCCGCCCGGACCGCCGCCGGGGCCGTTCACGCCGCCGGAGCCGCAGTTGCCGTTGGCGTCGCAGCCGCCACCGCCCGGGTCGTCCTTGATGACAACGTGCGTTGACGCTGGGGTCGTCAACCCCGGGCCTGCAGCGAAAGCATCAGCTGCAGCAGTTGGTGCCGCGGCGATGGCCGCAGCAACCGCCCCGGCCACCACCAGTGATTTCATGAGGGTTAATTTCGCTAGCATGCCTTTCTCATACCACAAATTCACGCACTCAAAACATCGCTGGAGAGAGCACCCATGACCGCACTGGACTTGACCGGCCGTACCGCGATCATCACCGGTGCCTCGCGCGGCATCGGGCTGGCGATTTCGCAACAATTGGCGGCCGCCGGCGCCAATGTGGTACTCACCGCGCGCAAGCAGGAGGCGGCCGAGGCGGCCGCGGCGCAGGTCGGCGAGAACGCGCTCGGCGTCGGCGCTCACGCCGTCGACGAGGACGCCGCGCGGCGCTGCGTGGATCTCACGCTGGAGCGCTTCGGCAGCGTCGACATCCTGGTCAACAACGCGGGAACCAATCCGGCGTACGGTCCGCTGATCGACCAGGACCACGCCCGCTTCGCCAAGATCTTCGACGTCAACCTGTGGGCCCCGCTGCTGTGGACCTCGCTCGTCGTCAAGTCATGGATGGGCGAGCACGGCGGCTCGATCGTCAATACGTCGTCCGTCGGCGGCATGCACCAGTCGCCGGCCATGGGGTTGTACAACGCCACCAAGGCCGCGCTGATCCACGTCACCAAGCAACTGGCCCTGGAACTCTCACCGCGTATCCGGGTCAATGCGATCTGCCCGGGCGTGGTGCGCACCAGGCTGGCCGAGGCGCTGTGGAAGGACCACGAAGATCCGCTGGCGGCGACCATAGCGCTCGGGCGCATCGGCGAGCCGGTCGATGTGGCGGGCGCGGTCGCCTTCCTGGTTTCGGACGCGGCGAGCTGGATCACCGGCGAGACCATGGTCATCGACGGCGGCCTGCTGCTCGGCCCCGCGCAGGGATTCCAAATTCGGCCAGAGGGCAAGTAATGAGCAGCGCCCATGGCGACCTTGATGATCTCGACGCGCGGGTGCAGGCGCTGTTAGACGAGCACGATCCGGCGACCACCGAACCGCGGGATTTCCTGGGCGCGCAGTACGACGCCGGTCTGGCCTGGGTGCATTTGCCGCTCGGATTCGGTGGGCTCGACCTGCCGCGCACCGCTCAGGATCGGGTGAACGCCAAGCTGGCCGCCGCGGGCGCCCCGGTGGGCGGCACCCCGAAGAACTACATCGGCATGGGCATGGCGGCGCCGACGATCGCGGCGTTCGGGACCGATGAGCAGAAGCGAAAGTTCCTGCGGCCCTTGTTCACTGGTGAGCAGATCTACTGCCAGCTATTCAGCGAGCCCGGCGCCGGATCAGATCTGGCCGCGGCGGCCACGCGCGCGGTCCGCGACGGAGACGACTGGATCGTCAACGGCCAGAAGGTGTGGACGTCGCAGGCGCAGCACGCGCACATGGCCATCCTCGTCGCACGCACGGACCCGACGGTGCCCAAACACTTTGGCCTGACGTACTTCCTGTGCGACATGACCCAACCCGGCGTGGAGGTCCGGCCGCTGCGCCAGATCACCGGTGAGGCGGAGTTCAATGAAGTCTTTCTCACCGATGTGCGGGTGCCGGATGCCAATCGGCTCGGCCCCGAGGGCGGCGGCTGGCGGGTTGCGACCACCACGCTGAACAACGAGCGGGTCGCGATCGGGGCAGGCTCCCGCGCTCCGCGCGAAGGCGGCCACATCGGCAAGGTCACCGCGGCGTGGCGTAATCAGCCGGCACTGCGCAACCCCGCGATGCACGACGAGCTGATGCGGCTGTGGGTTGATGCGGAGGTGCTTCGACTGGCCGGGGAGCGGCTGCGGCAGCAGGCTGTCGCGGGTCAGCCCGGACCGGAAGGTGCCGGCATGAAAGTGGCTTTCGCCCGCTTGGCGCAGGCGATCTCGGGATTCGAGATCGAGCTGCACGGCGAGGCGGGGCTGCGCTACGACGACTGGACCATGCGCAGGCCGGAAGTGGTCGACCTGATCGGTCGCGAGGCCGGATATCGCTACCTGCGGGCGCGCGGCAACTCGATCGAGGGCGGCACCTCGGAGATCTTGCGCAACACCATCGCCGAGCGGGTTCTTGGCCTGCCGGGTGAGCACCGCGTCGACAAGGACGTCGCCTGGAAGGACTTGGACCGATGAGCCCGATGAGCGACCTCTTGTACTCCGACACCGAGGAGGCATTGCGGGACAGCGTCCGGCGGCTGTTTGCCGACCGCTGCCCGCCCGAATTGGTTGCCCGCGCCTACGACACGGAATCACCGGCACCGCAGGACTTTTCGGATTCCTGGCGGACATTGGCCGGCGAGCTCGGGGTGGCCGGACTGCTGGTGCCCGAGTCGCTCGGCGGTGCCGGCGCGGGTGCACGCGAGGTCGCCGTCGTCATGGAGGAGATTGGCCGGGCAGTCGCGCCCGTGCCGTTCTTGTCCAGCGCAATCCTGGCCACGGTCGCGCTGTTGCGGGTCGGTGACAGCGAGACCGTCGCCGCGCTGGCCCGGGGTGAGGTCACCGCCGCGCTGGTGGTGCCGCTGTCCACCGCGCCGGGCGAGCCGATCGCGGGGGTGAGCATCGGCGCCGACGGCCTGACCGGACTGGTCAGCAGTGTCGCGGGCGCCGGCGAGGCCGACGTGCTCGTGGTGCCGGTCGCCGGCCCGGACGGACTCGAACTGCACACCGTCGTGCGGGCCGCGCCGGGCGTGGAGGTATCCCCGCTGCTGGCGCTGGACATGACGAGACCCCTTGCGACCGTGCGCTTCTCCGGCGCGGCGTCGTCACGCGTTGGACCCGCGGACGGTGCCGTGGCCGAAGCGCTCCAGAAGGGGGCGGCCCTGCTCGCGTCCGAGCAACTCGGGGTGGCCCAATGGTGTTTCGACACCACGCTGGCTTATGTCAAGCAGCGCAAGCAGTTCGGCCGCGCGATCGGCTCGTACCAGGCGATCAAGCACCGGCTGGCGGATCTGTGGTTTGAGGTCGGTGCGGCGACGGCGGTCGCCCGGTACGCCGCCGACACGTGCGCGCGCGGCGATGATGACGCGGCCGCCGCTGCGGCCATCGCGCAGGCCTACTGCGGCGGTGTCGCCGTGCACGCCGCCGAGGAGTGCGTCCAACTGCACGGTGGAATCGGAATGACCTGGGAGTATCCCGCGCACCTGTACCTCAAGCGGGCCAAGAGCGACCAGTTGGCCCTCGGCACCGCCTACCGTCACCGCGCCCGGCTGGCCCAGTTGGTCGGCCTGGCGGTTTCGTGATCGGGCGCGATGCCGTTAAGCCACAGCTCTTCGGTGCGGTCGCGGAAGGTGACCAGGGCGACGGTGTCGTCACGGCGTCGCATGGCCGACTTGCTCATGCCGGCCCACACCGGGTGGCCGCATTTGTGCCGCAATTCAACGAGGCGCTCGGCACCCGTTCCCAGCAGCGCCACCCAGGGGTCGTCGGTCGGCGGGCGGTAGAAAAAGTCATCGAAATTCATCGAGACGAGCTCGTCGGACGAATAGCCCACCATGTCGCAGAACGCGCCATTCGCGAACAAGATGGTGCCAACGCGGTCAACCGCGACGGCCGGAGCCGGTAGCCGTTCCAACACGACAAGCGCAGGCATCCGTTGCAGATCGTCGATGGGCAGTTGGCTAGGTGGCTTGGGGCGTCGGCGCTCAACCGGTTGTCTGCCGGCGGGTGTGGGAATTTTCATCATCGCGGGTCCCCGATCGTCTGCCCTAACGCTGACAGCAAATGTTACGGGTAAGCCTAGCGGTTGGTCCATAGATCGTTAGCCGAATTAGCTATTAGCCACATGCATAATTAATTCCCATGCTCATTGCATGGCATCCGCACATGTTTCCTAGTACACGTTATTAGCTGTAGGGCGGGTTCTTGCGGTTTCGCACGCGGGGCCGATCCATTACAGCAAACTCGCGATAATTTCCCTGCCGGTCGAACCGCAAAGAGCGCGTATCCGCCGGCGGTGATGTCGTCGGACAAAATCCGCGCCCAATTGGCCACCTCGCCCCAGGTGGGGCGGCCACGGCACCCGAGACCCGCAACGAACTCGGCGTCGCCAACGCGGTACGTCAGCAACTCCGCCATCCTGGCCGCGCTAATCTCGGCTGGCGACCGACCCCGGCAACAGACAAGTTGCTTGTTTCAGTCATGCGCCGATCGGACAAGACTTGGTTCGCGCCGCGAGTGGCGGTGCTGCACAATCCTTTGCCGAGGTCACCACTGCGGAAACGGGAGTAGCGAAATGCGTGTGTTGTTGTCGACATACGATTCGCGCGGGGGCGTCGAACCGCTGGCGGCACTGGCGGTCCAGTTGCGGGCGCTCGGCGCGGAGGTGCTGGTGTGCGCGCCGCCGGATGAGGAGTTCGCCGAGCGGCTGGCCGGTTTCGGTGTGCCGCTGGTGGCATTCGGCGAGCCGGTGCGCGCGAGGATGACCGCGGCGGCACCGCCGTCGGAGGAGCACCTGCGCCAGCACGTGGACGGGTTGATCGCCGCGCAGTTCGACACGGTCGCCGCGGCGGCCGAGGGATGCGATGCGCTGGTCTCGACCGGCGTGCCGTGGACCGCGGCCGGTGCGCGGTCGGTGACCGAAAAACTGGGCATCCATTACGTGTATGCGAGCTGCCACCCGACGCACCTGCCGTCGGCACACCACCCGCCCCAGCAGCTCGCGGGCGGGCCGTTCCCGCCCCACCTGATCGACAACCGGATGCTGTGGGACCTCAATGCCCAGAGCATTAACGCGCTGTTTGGCCCGACGCTCAACGGCCACCGGGCATCGATCGGCCTGCCACCGGTGGACAACGTCCTTGGCTACGCCATCACCGACCGGCCATTGTTGGCGGCGGACCCGACCCTGGGGCCGTGGCCGGAACCGGCGGACCTTGACGTCGTCCAAACCGGCGCGTGGCTCCTGGATGACGAACGCCCGCTCGCGGCCGAGTTGGTGGCGTTCCTGGACGCCGGCACGCCACCGGTGTACGTGGGTTTCGGCAGCATGCGTGCGTCGAGGGACATCGTCCGGGCCGCTGTCGCGGCGATCCGCGCGCTCGGCCGCCGCACACTTCTCGCCCGCGGCTGGGCCGATCTGGCCCTGACCGACGACGGGGACGACTGCTTCGCTGTCGGCGAGGTCAATCAGCAGGCGCTGTTCGGGCGGGTGGTCGCCGTTGTGCATCACGGCGGTGCGGGCACGACGACGACGGCTGCCCGGGGCGGCGCGCCCCAGGTGGTGGTACCCCAGGGGAGGGACCAGCTGTACTGGGCTGCCCGCGTAGCCAACCTGGGTATCGGCGCTGTCCATGCCGGTCCGGTTCCGACAATCGAGTCATTGTCAACCGCGCTGACCATCGCCCTGGACCCTCAGACCCGCGCACGAGCGACCGCCGTGGCCGGCAACATCCGCGCCGATGGGGCGGCCGTGGCCGCGAGGCTGCTGCTCGACGCGGTCGGCGCGGAAGAGTCAGCCGACGTTGCCCCAGGGTAACGCGGTAGCGCAGAACCGAAACGGTTTACGTCGGTGGTGAACTCACTCGCCGATGCCTTGGGCAACGTCGTCAAGCTCCCCGCGAACGCTGATGTCCAGGACGTCCACTTCATATCTATCCGACAACTCCTGGCCAAACTCCACGGCCTCCGGGCCCCCGTCTGTGTCTAGGAGGCCAAGCTCGACGATGCGCCCCCTGCGCGCCCGGTACTCGGCACGGGGGCTGATCTTCATGGTCGGTGGTGGCCGGAATGCCAGCACATCGAACAATTCAACCTTGCCGACAACCAAATACGACCACGGCGGATCGACGACCCCCAGTTCCGCCGCCGCTCGCGACACCCTCGGGAACCCACGTGCCCGCGCGATCAGGTCCGCGACCTGGACATCGGCGTACCAGCCGCACTCGCACTCCGGCGCCGGCGGCTCGTGCCCTGGGATTAAGCATCCTGCGTAGGACGATTTCGTCGGCCACGTGATGTGCGAATGGTACGGGGACCTCAGCACATCCCCGGGGAGCCCCGTCCAAAAGCGAAAGCCCACAGCAGTTTCCAAGCGGCCGAAACCCGGCGCGGTCAGGCGCCCGTCCAGCCACTCGTGCAGCCCGGGCATCGCGGCATCGATGGCCGAAAATGCGACCTCGAAATCAGGACCAAATAATGGATTCCGGACGTCGACGTGCCAAAGCCGGTCGTCAGCAACGCCACACGCTTGCAACACCCCAACATGTTCGCGGCCCAACGCAACCACCAAATCAGCTCCAAGGTGCTCATCACCGACCGGCGCAGCCCGATGATCCTCCGCCGCCGGATAACCACGCTCACGCAGCACCGAGCACGCCTGCTCATCGGCGCGATCACCCACACAAGCGGCGGTGCCCGCACTCGACACCCGCACCACATCACCAAGACCACGCTCCCGCAGCTGCTCAGCGAACAACACCGCGGCCATCACCGATCGAGCGCGATTGAAACTGCAGATAAACGCGACGTGCAGCCGCGGGCTACTCACAATCCGTACCGCTTCCCAAGCAGCGCGGCGGGGTCATCAGGGTCCTCCAAATCGAAGTTTGCCTCCGAGTGTAGACATGCGGACCTCGCTATCTGTCGAGTCATCCGGCGTGCCAGCGGTGTCTGACAGGCGATCCCGGATTGCGCGGACGAACTCGCCCGCTAGCCCTTGGGCTTTCGAGGCCACCGCGCTCGGCGACCGGCCAGCGCCGAGGACGATTGGCGGATCCGACGCGCCACGGTTAACGCGGTAGCGCAGAACCGAAGAGGTCCGTCATCGCCGCCCAGTGCCGCTCGTCGGCGGCCGCGTCGTAGGGCGGGTTGTCCGGGACCGCGAACCCGTGGGCCGCCGAGTACCACTCGATCGTGTGTTCCACACCGGCAGCCGTCAGCGCCTTGTCGAGCTGCTCGGCGTGGTCGGCGGTGAAGGACGCGTCGTTCTCTGCGCCACCCACGTACACCCTGGCGGTCATCCGGTCGGCCAACAGGTGCGGGCTGTCCGCGGTGTCGGTCACCAGACCGCCGCCGTGGAACGACGCCGCGGCGGCGACGCGGTCGGGAAGACTTCCTGCCACCAGCACCGAGATTCGCCCGCCCATGCAGTAGCCGCACACGCCGAAGCGGTCCCCGGCCACCTCGGGGCGAGCGGCCAGGTAGTCGAAGAACGCGGTCGCGTCGCCGGTGATCTTGTCCGGTGTCAGGCCGCCGATCATGGAAAACAGGCGGTTGCGCTCGGTTGCGTCGCCGAAGACGCTGGCCATGTCGAACGGTGCCCAGTCGCCGCTCCGGTAGTACACGTCCGGAAGCAGCACCGCGTAACCGAATTCGGCCAGCTTGGCGGCCATTTGGTAGAAGGTTTCGCGCGCGCCGCCGGCGTCGGGGAACATGACCACGCCCGGCCAGGGTCCGGACCCTTCCGGGGTGAACAGGCGGACGGGGCAGGAGCCATCGGCGGTGGTGACCGTGTCGGTGATGTTCGGCATGGCCTCCGTTCTACTCCTGGCGTCTGAACGTAAATTAATCGGCGCCGACCCGCCGCGCCCGGCTTCGCCGCGCTCGCGATCGCCGCTAAGCTGGCCGCGTGCCGATCGCGACACCCTACGAGGATCTGCTGCGCCTGGTGCTCGAGCGGGGCGCCGCCAAATCCGACCGCACCGGCACCGGGACCCGCAGCCTGTTCGGCCAGCAGTTGCGCTACGACCTGTCGGCCGGCTTCCCGCTGCTCACCACCAAAAAGGTGCATTTCAAATCGGTGGTCTACGAATTGCTGTGGTTCTTGCGCGGCGACTCCAACGTCGCCTGGCTGCACGAGCACGGCGTCACCATCTGGGACGAATGGGCAAGCAGCACAGGCGATCTCGGGCCGATCTACGGCGTGCAGTGGCGATCCTGGCCGACGCCGGCGGGCGAGCACATCGACCAGATCAGCGCGGCCCTGGACTTGCTGCGCACGGACCCGGACTCGCGGCGCATCATCGTATCCGCGTGGAACGTCGGCGAAATTCCGCAGATGGCGCTGCCACCGTGTCATGCGTTCTTCCAGTTCTACGTGGCCGACGGGCGGCTGAGCTGCCAGCTCTACCAGCGCAGCGCGGACCTGTTTCTCGGTGTGCCGTTCAACATCGCCAGCTATGCGCTGCTCACCCACATGATGGCCGCCCAGGCCGGCCTGTCGGCCGGCGAGTTCGTCTGGACCGGCGGCGACTGCCACATCTACGACAACCACGTCGAACAGGTGCGGCTGCAGCTCGGCCGCGAGCCGCGGGCATATCCGGAACTCTTTCTGGCGCACAGGGATTCCATCTTCGACTACACCTACGACGACATCGTCGTTAAGAACTACGATCCGCATCCGGCGATCAAAGCTCCCGTCGCTGTATGACGCGCGCCGGCGACGATGCAGAGCGGAGCGATGATGAGGAGCGGCGCCGTTGACCAGCGTGGGCCTCGTCTGGGCTCAGTCGACGTCCGGCGTGATCGGCCGCGGCGGCGACATCCCGTGGCGGGTGCCCGAGGACCTGGCCCGCTTCAAACAGGTGACCATGGGGCACACGGTGGTGATGGGCCGGCGGACCTGGGATTCTCTGCCGGCGCGGGTTCGGCCGTTGCCGGGCCGCCGAAATGTCGTACTGTCCCGTCAGACCGGCTTCACGGCCGACGGGGCCGAGGTGCTCGGTTCACTCGAGCAGGCTCTTGCCGGTTTCGGGACCGAGCCCGAGGCGTGGGTGATCGGCGGTGCGCAGATCTATCTGCTCGCGCTGCCGTTGGCCACCCGGTGTGAGGTCACCGAGGTCGAGATCGACCTGCCGCGCGACGACGACGACGCGCTTGCCCCGGTGCTCGACGAGACATGGCAGGGTGAGACGGGAGAGTGGCAGGTCAGCCGCACGGGGCTGCGGTACCGGTTTCACAGCTACTGTCGGCCGGGAGCGCTCGAGTCCACGCCCACGTTGTGACCGTGACATACTCGGACCCGGGGTCGGGTGTCATCGGGTGTACAAGGCGTTGCCAGAAGGGGGAATTGGCAGTGATAACCGAACCCGCGAAGACGTTTACCCGCGTCTTCAGGGGCTACGATCCGGCCGCGGTTGACGCTCACGTCGAGATGTTGACCACCAAGCAGCGGTTGCTGCTCGACGATGTCGAGAGCCTCAGGTTCCGGCTGAAGGAATCCGGCAATGAGGCGGCCGCGCTGCGCAAGGAGGTCGCCGTCCTCACCGACACCTCGCCCTCGCCCCACGCGGTGCAACAGCGGATGTCGAAGATGCTGCGGCGTGCGGTCGACGAGGTTTCCGAGATGCAGGCCGAGGCGCGGGCCGAGGCGGACGCGCTGATCGCGGCGGCCCAGGCCGAGGTCGAGGCCTCCCAGCGAAAGCGCGAAGAGCTGTTGGCGGACATGGCCGCGCAGCGAAAAGCGCTGGAAGCCGAGTGCAAGGAAACCAAAGAAACGCTCGAGGCCGAACTGGCCGGCCTGCGCGCCGACGCCCAGCGGGCGCGTGAGCAGCTCCTCGCCGACGCGAAGCAGATAGCCGATCGGGATCGTGAGGAGGCCCGGCGGGCCGTCGACCAGGCGAGCCAGCAACGGATCAAGGTCCTCGAGCAACTGATGGACGTATACCGCGACCTCGATGCGGTTCCGGCCGCTCTTGAGTCGGCGTACCAAGCGTTGGACGAGAAGGTCGGCGCGGGGTGAGCCCGCGCCGGCCTCTTCGCCGAGGCTGTCGGCGGGGACCGGTATTCTCGGCGCCGTGTCCATCCGGACCCCCAGGCTGACCGCCGCGCAAGCCCGGCGGATAGCCGTTGCGGCCCAGGGATTTAGCGAGCCGCGGCCCGGCGGCAAGATCACGCGCGCGCATCTGAGGCGGCTGATGTCCCGAATCCAAGTGCTGCAACTGGATTCGGTGTCGGTGGCCGTGCGCGCCCACTACGCGCCGGTGTTCAGCCGGCTCGGCCCCTACGACCGCGACGTGCTGGACCGCGCGGCCTGGGGCCCGCGTTCGTCGCGGCTGCTGGCCGAGTATTGGGCGCACGAGGCCGCGCTGATGGCCGTCGAGGACTGGCCCCTGCTGCGCTGGCGGATGCGCCAGTACCGGCACGGCCGCTGGGGCACGCACATCGTGAAGGCCAATCCGCAACTCGCCGACAAGATCGTCGCCGCCGTCGCCGAACTGGGGCCCAGCACTGCCGGTCAGATCGAAGCCCATCTGTCCGCCGAGCCGCGCGGGCCGCGGGGAGCTTGGTGGGGGAGCCGCAGCGACACCAAGTGGGTTGCCGAGGCGCTGTTCGCCTCCGGCGTGCTGACCACCGCCACCCGGGTGGGCTTCGCTCGCCACTACGACCTGGTGGAGCGGGTGCTGCCGCCGGGCGTGCTGGCCCGCGAGGTCGACGACGACGAGGCCATCCGCGAGCTGACGCTGCGCGCGGCCACCGCGCTCGGCGTGGGCACCGAGGCCGACATCCGCGACTACTTTCGGCTGTCGGCCCAGCAGATCAAGCCCGCCATCGCCGGGTTGGTGGCCGCCGGTGAGATCGAGCGGGTCGACGTCGACGGCTGGTCCGCGCCGGCGTATCTGCGGGCCGGCCGGACGGTGCCGCGCGTGGACCGCGGCACCGCGCTGCTATGTCCGTTCGACCCGTTGATCTTTTTCCGGCCGCGGGTCGAGCGGCTGTTCGGCTTCCATTACCGCATCGAGATCTACACCCCGGCGAGGCAAGCGAAAGTACGGCTATTACGTGTGGCCGCTGCTGATGGACGGCCGGCTGGTGGCGCGGGTCGACCTCAAAGCCGACCGGGCCGCCGACTCGCTGCGCGTGGTGGGCGCGTTCGGTGAGGCCCGACGTCGCCACGGCCGCGGGCGTGTCGCCGCGGCGCTGGCCGGCGAACTGGAGTCCATGGCGTCATGGCTGGGCCTGGGCGGGTTCAGCGTGTCCGGCCGGGGTGATCTGGCTTCGGAGCTGCGCGCGGCCGGCAAGCGGGCCGGCTGATGGCCCCGTCGCCGACCAAAGAGCTCAAGGCCACGCTGTGGAAGGCGGCCGAAAAGCTGCGCGGGTCCCTTTCGGCCGGCCAGTACAAGGACGTCGTCCTCGGGCTCGTGTTTCTCAAGCACGTCTCCGACACGCGCTGGAAGTTCTTGGCGGACAACGCGAAATCTCCGAAGATCGGCCAGCTCGTCGATGAGGCGATGCGAGCCATGATGACGGCGAACCCGGCCTTGGCTCCAATGCTGCCCCAGCGATACCACGACGTCGACCAGCGCCGGCTCGGCGAGCTCGTCGAACTGTTCGACAATGCGCGATTCAGCACGCCAGGCGTCGATCGCGCGCGGGACCTGATGGGCGAGGTGTACGAGTACTTCCTGGGAAATTTCGCCCGCGCGGAAGGAAGGCGGGGCGGCGAATTCTTCACCCCGCCCAGCGTCGTGCGGGTGATCGTCGAGGTCCTCGAACCGTCCAGCGGGCGGGTGTACGACCCGTGCTGCGGTTCGGGCGGGATGTTCGTGCAGACCGAGGACTTCGTCGCCGAGCACGACGGCGACCCCACCGGTGTCTCGATCTATGGCCAGGAGAGCGTCGAGCAGACCTGGCGGATGGCGAAGCTGAACCTCGCCGTGCACGGCATCGACAACACGGGGCTGGGCGTGCGGTGCGGCGATACGTTCGTCAATGACCAGCACGCCGGCGTGCAGATGGACTACGTGATGGCCAATCCGCCGTTCAACATCAAGGATTGGGCCCGCGACGAGCACGATCCGCGATGGCGCTTTGGCGTTCCGCCGGCGCGCAATGCGAATTACGCTTGGATCCAACACATTTTGTCCAAGCTGGCCCCGGGTGGTCAGGCCGGGGTGGTGATGGCGAACGGCTCGATGTCGTCGAATTCAAACGAAGAGAAAGATATCCGCGCGCGAATCATCGAGGCCGATGTGGTCTCGTGCCTGGTCGCGCTGCCCGCGCAGCTGTTCCGAAGCACCGGGATTCCGGTGTGCGTGTGGTTCTTCGCCTTGAACAAGGCCGCCGGCAAGAACGACCGGTCGGGGCAGGTCCTGTTCATCGATGCCCGCGAGCTGGGCCATCTGGTGGACCGTGCCGAGCGGGCGCTGACCGACGAAGAGATCGTCCGCATCGGCGATACCTATCACGCCTGGCGCGGTTCGAGGTCGGCCGTCGCGAAAGGTGCCACATACGAAGACGTTCGGGGTTTCTGCAAGTCGGTGACGCTCCACGACATCAGGGCCGCGGGCTACGCGCTGACACCCGGACGGTATGTGGACGCCCCGGCGGCCGAGGATGACGGCGAACCCATCGCCGACAAGGTCCAGCGGCTGACGAAGGAGCTTTTGGGGGCGCTCGACGAGTCCACGCGATTGGACGGGGTCGTCCGTGAGCAAGTGGAGCGCCTGCGGTGCAGGTAAGGCTGGGTGAGCACCTCGACTTCAGCAGCGGGAGGGGTTCGCGGCCGCGGGGGTCGAGTGAGCAGTTTCCCGTATACGGGGCGAATGGTGCGATCGGATACGCACCCGAGTGCAACGCGGTCGGCCCACTGATCGTGGTCGGTCGCGTCGGATCGTACTGCGGCAGCGTACGTTATTGCGATTCCGACATCTGGGTCACCGAGAACGCATTGGTGTGCCGGGCGAAAAACCCTGACGAGACACGATATTGGTATTACGCGCTGCAGACGTGTCGCCTCAACGAACACCGAGCCGGGTCGGGACAGCCGCTGCTCACCCAGCGGGTTCTTCGCGACGTTGTGGTGTGGGCTGCCGCGGCGACCGAACGGCGGCGGATCGGCGAGCTACTCGGCGCCTTCGACGACAAAATAGCCGCAAACTGGCGCGTCATCGATGCGGCCGAGGCTCTGATGGCTGCCACGGTCGAGTCGCTGGGTGACTACGTGCCGTTGTGCAGCCTGGCGACTCGGTCGAGCGCGGTTCTCGAACCCGAAGAATTCGACGACACGGTTGCCCATTTCAGCTTTTCGGCATTCGACGACGGCGCATGGCCGGAGCTTGTCGATTCGCGATCGGTCAAGAGCGGCAAGGTTCTCCTGTCGGCGCCGTGCGTGCTGGTTTCGAAGCTCAACCCACGAATCCGACGGATCTGGGACGTCGTCAGCCTCCCCGACGAAATGGCCTTGGCGAGTGCGGAGTTCGTCGTGCTGCGGCCGCTTGACGTCGGTACGTCGGCGCTGTGGTCGGCGCTGCGACAGCCTCGCGTCTCAGAAACGCTGCGACAGAAGGTCGCCGGAACCTCCACGAGCCGTCAGCGGATTCAGCCGCGTGACCTGATGGACATTCCGGTGCGGGATGTGCGCCGCCTGCCCCCCGAGAGCGCCCGGGTGGTCGCGGACCTCGGTGCGCTGTGTCATGCGCGGCGCGGCGAATGCATGCGCCTGTCGGCCTTCCGCGACGCGATACTGCCGCTGCTGATGTCGGGTGCGGTCGGAGTCACCGACGCGCTCGGGCGAGCCGCGGACGTCTTAAGTAATGCGTAAGCAACTCACAGGTCGTCAACATCTTATTCACTGCAACCGGGCATAGGTTTGGTTCCGTCATACTCGGTGTCGCCTCGTCACGAGTGGCGGGTGACCGTCCGCAAGGAGGGACCTATGTTGAATTGCGTTGCGCGCCCTGGCAGTGGTGGCGGCGGTGGCAGGTTGTCAGGTGGCGGCGGAGGCCGGTCATAACGGCGCATAGCCGGCCCGAGCACATGCATCGCTGAGCCGCCCGGCGCGCAGGGGACGGATCGCCCACGCACGAAGGTGCCGGGCTGTCACCTCAATCACTCATCGCGCCAATTCTTCTCGCGGCGAAATCCACCACGGCGGCCATCCTAAGGGCCGCCGTGGTGGTCCAATTGCGGTGTGCGGCTGCAGGATCGAATGTGAAACTACACGACGTCGCGCCGACGACCAGGATAATGGTGCTGGCGATCATGGTGTCGATGGTCGCCTTCCTGGACAGCAACATCGCGAATCTGGCCCTTCCGGCCACCGAACGTGACTTGGGCGGGGGCCTGCCCCTACAGCAGTGGGTCCTCGACGGCTACCTGCTGGCGCTGGCCGCAATGATTTTGCCGGGCGGCTCCATCTCCGACCTGTTCGGGCGGGTGCCGGTGCTGCGCTTCGGGCTGGCGGCCTTCGGGATGGGTTCGCTGCTGGCGGCCGCGGCCGCCTGGCCGGCGATGCTGATCACCGCGCGGATTATCCAGGGATTGGGTGGCGCGTTTCTGGTGCCGGGTTCGCTGGCGCTGATCAACTCCGCGTTCGACCGCGCGGACCGCCCCGCGGCCATCGGGTCCTGGACCGCCTGGACCAGCTCCGCCTTCGCGCTGGGGCCGCTGCTGGGCGGACTGACTGTCGAGATCCTGGGCTGGCGATGGATCTATATTTTGTTGGCGATCCCGGTGGGCATCGCCTTCGCCCTGACGTTTTGGCTGGGGCCGATGCCCGGGCCCGCCGAACGCGCCCGCGTGGACGTCGCGGGTGCTGCGTTGTCGGCGACCGGGCTTGGGGCGGCCGTGTATGCGCTCATCGAATCCCAGCAGCACGGATGGACCAGCCCAGTGGTTGCAACGGCATCGGTCGTGGGCGTGGCTGCGCTGCTGGCGTTCGTGGCCTGGGAGCGCCACGCCCCCCATCCGATGGTGCCGCTGCAGTTGTTCGCGACGCGCAACTTCGCCGCCGGCAATCTGGCGACGGCGTTCGTCTACGGTGGCCTGACGCTGGGCTCGATCGCTATTGCGCTGTATCTGCAGGAGGTTGCGGGCTATTCCGCCATCGCCGCGGGTTTGATCACCTTGCCCACTCCCATCGCGTCGTGTCTGTTCGCTCGTCGGGTGGGCAACGCCGCCGCGCGAATCGGTCCGCGGGTCTTCTTGATCGGAGGGCCGGCGCTGGCCGGGGTGGGGCTGCTGCTCACCTGTTCCTATGCACACGATTTCGACTTCGCCACGCATCTGCTGCCCGGGAGGCTGGTGCTGGCCGCCGGCCTGGCCCTCACCATCGCCCCGCTGAGCGCAATCATCTTGATCTCCGTGCAACCCGACCACTGCGGAATCGCGGCGGCATTCCAAAACGCGGTGGGGCGGACTTCGGCGCTGACCGCCGTGGCCTGCATGGGCCTGGTGGCGGCCGGCCCGCTGAACGAGGCCGGCTTCGCCCGGCTGCTGCAGGTCGCCGCCGCGTTGTTCTTCGTCGGCGCAATCGTCAGCGGTTTCATGATCGTCAACCCGGCCGGGGTTGGCGCGACGCCGATCCCATCCGGTCGGCCGGACCCCGACCGCAGCGGCCGCTCAGGGGATGTAGTAGCCGCGAATGCGGTGGAAACGGTGCCGGCCTAGCACGGCGTTCGCCGCCTCCAGGCCCGACACGACGGCGGCCTCGATGCAGCCCGCGTTCATGCCCGAGTCGGTCCAGTCGCCCGTCAACACCAAATTGTCGTAACCACTTTCGTCGGGCCGCAACCGATACCGTTCCGTCCCCGGGACCGATTGCACATAGCGATCCGAAGGATCGACGTTCACACTCACGTGCTGGGTGGCCAGCGCGGCCGGACCCCGTTCGCCGTTGACCCCGCTGAGCAGGTGCCAGCGGAACCCCTGCTCGCCGACGGCGGCGTCTGCACGCACGCGCTGCTCGTACCGGCGGGCGTAACCGGCACCGGCTTCGGCTGTGGGCCAGGTCGCGTTGAGCGTGCCGCAGAAATAGGCGACCGTGCCGGGCCGGTCGTCCTCGGGCCAGTCCTCGCTCCACAGCGTCTGCGGCATCGACGCCCAGGTCTCGAACGGGCGAAGGTAGCCGCTGATCGTCACCGCCGGCTCGTTCCAGCCCAGCGACGGCTCGTCCGGGCCGAGCCAAATCTGAAACGCCTGGGTGGCGACGGTGCGAATACGGGACACCATCTCCTTCCACTCGGGTCGATCCTCGATCAGCTCGGCGGCGACGACCGGCAGCATGCCCACGGATACCCCGAGCACCACGTGGTCGAAGTCAACGCCACGACGCAACACCCGGGTCTCGGCGTCGGCGTGGTCGGACCAGTGGGTTTCCAGCGACTGCCAGCCCTCGCAGGGGACGCGATCGGGCGCGGCCAGCTGGCCGGTCAGCGGCGCGTTGGGAAACACCGGCAGCCCACGCACCTTCGTCAACGGCTCGTAATGGGTGACGCCGTCGGCGAGGCGGACCTGTCGGCCCATGGTGATCGCGTCGATCGCGAGGCGCCGGTCGTCGAGGTGCAGGGCGTCGAGGCGGTGGAAGAACTCGAACTCGACCCCGCGCCGCCGCAACGCCTCGTAGATCGGAGCGATAACGACGTCGCCCATCCCGGCGGTCATCTTCCAGAAAATCGCGCCCTTGTATCCGAAGAGCGCCAGGCCGGTCAGGAAGATCGCCTGTCCCGCACCGAATGACGGCCGCTCGGGGTCGGCATCCTCATAGGCGAAGACGAGGTCGTAGAGACCGCGAACCAAGGCGAAGTCCAGCACGTCCGGGTGTGCACCGTGGCGCAGGATCCACTCGCTGTAGTCCTCGTCGTTGATGGCCCGAAAACCGCGCGGGTCGGTGACCACGTTGTCGGCGAGGATCCCGCGGATCACCGCGATCATCATCGACAGCAGCAGCCATGACCGGCGGTGGTCGGGGCGGCGCTCGCAATCGAGTGCGTCGCGCACCGCGTCGAGCGCTTCCTCGATCAGCCGGGTCGGCGTGGACCGGGGCTTGCCCGGATCCGCCAGTGAGAGCAGCGCCGCGAGCGCCGCCTCGGCGACCGCGTCGATCCATCGCGTGACGGGTGGCGGGTCGGGTGAGGTGGACAGCGTGAGGCCGACGGGCATTGTGCCGCGCTGAGATTCGGCGAAATCGCGCACCAGCCGCAGGGCGCGGCGGGTGAACTCCACGACCGTCATCTCCCGTCCCGTGGCGTCCGGCTCGCCGGGCAGCCCGTCGTTGCGGGTGAACGTGCCCAGCCAGATCAGCCAGTCATTGCCGAACCTGTCCGCCAGGCCAAGGTTGTCGCCCGGAATCAGCGCCTGGTCCCAGTCCTGAATCGGTGCGGCGGGATCGGTTGCGGCTCTGTCGAGTTCGGCGTAGCACTCGCGAAGCAACCCGAAGGCGTTCTCGTAGTAGCCCAGCCAGATGTGCAGCCCGTGTTCCTCGATCCGTCCGTGCGGGCCGCGGCTGGATGCGCCCTTGCCGCCGAGTCGCCAGCCGCGTTGGTAGACGGTGATGGAGTCGAAGCGATCGCGCCAGCCGGGCTCGCTCAACCGCCAGGCGGCACTGAGCCCGGCCATGCCGCCACCGATCACGGCGACCTTGCCGCCCGGCCGACTCACCCCAGCAGGGTCCGCGCTCGGGCCAGCTGAGGCCAGCCGCTCTCGGCGGGGAAACGGCCGATCACGTCGGCCAGCGTGGCTTTCGCGGGTTCACCGTGCCGCTCGAAATCGTCTATGGCGGCGCGCAATTCGAAGATCAACGCGGTCTGCTGGCGGGCCGTGTCGATGGCGGTGCGCAGGTCTGCGGCACGCGCGTCGGCGTCGTCGGTAGTGTGGGCACGCAGCCGCAACAGTTCGGCGCGGTAGAAGTTCACGCCGGTCTCCCGGGCCAATTGCAGTGCGGTGTCCAGGCGTTCGCGTGCCTCGTCGGTGCGGCCGGCGGCGGTCAGCAGTCGCGCGAGAACCCCGTCGTAGAACGTGACGAACAGCTTGGCCTCCGCCTGCCGCCAGCTTTGGACGAACATCGTCATCGTCTGGATGTGGGCGCCCAGCTGTTCGACGTCCCCGGCCGAAAGCGCCGACAGCGCGCTGATAGCGGCGCGCTGGGTGGTGCCTACCAGAACCCAGAAGTCGAACCCGTGCTTTTTCGCTTGGGCGTTGAGCTGCTCGACGAGGTCCGCGGCGCGGTCGAGCTCGCCGGCCTCGATGCGCATCCAGATTTCGTAGCAGCGCTCGTAGGCATGACTGAACGGGCCTTGCGGAAAGCCGAGCCCGGCCACCCGACGGACGGTTTCGGCGAGCTCCTGCTCGGCGCCGCCGAGATCACCCTGGACGAACCGCGCCAGCGCCAGGTGCGTGTGCATCGACGCGATCGGCTCATTGGGAACAAACCACACCGACTCATAGGCGAGATCTCCCGCGGCCACCCCTGCGGTGGCTTCCTCGAGCAACGCACGCGCATCGGCGAAATCCCCGGCGTACCACGCGACCATGCCGAACCCGGCGTCGTTCACCCGGCGGAACCAGCGACGGCCATCCGACATCTGCCCGCGGATGGACTCCGAGACCTGCAGCGTTCGGCGCAGGTCCCCGCGCGGCAGGTAGTACGCCCACAGGGCGGTCAGGGTCGAAAACAGCTCGGACTCGCGCAGATCCGTTCCGGCGAGCTGCAGGCAACGTTCGAAGTCCTTGGCGGCCTGCGGGCTGGCGGTTCCTTCTGCCGCGGAGGCGAGGAACCCGCGCCGAAGGCGCAGCCTTATCTCGCGCCGGTCGCGCGTCGGACCGGGCGGCACCCGTTCGATCTGCGTGATGGCGCGGGTGAGGCAGGCGCGGGCTTCGTCGAGGGCGCCCCGGCGCCGGGCGGCGTTGGCCGCCTGTTGGTGGGCATTCGCGGCCTCGTCGAAACGTTCCGCGTATTCGTAGTGGAGGGCGACCGGGTGCCAGTCGGGATTGTCCGAGCCCGCCACGAGTGCGTCGGCCACCCGGCCGTGCAGTGTCCGGCGCACGCTGGGAGGCGGCAGCTCATAGGAGACCTCACGAAGCAGCTCATGACGAAACCGCCAGCTGTCGGTCGCCGTTGGCTCAAAGACCCGGGCGGTCTCTAGGTCGCCTATCGCATCCTCGAATTCCGACTCCGTCGTCATATCGACGACGCCGCGCAGGATGTCGCGATCGAATTCACGGCCGATCGTGGCAGCCGCCTCGACGACCTGAATCGTGTTGTCGCTCGCCCGAAGCCGCGCGAACAACGGCTCGTACAGGGCGTCGGGCACGCGCGCCCACCGCGCGCTGTCGGTGTGCTGCTCACGCATCTTGCTGACGACTTCCTCGATGTAGAGCGGCACGCCGTCGCAGCGGGCGGCGACCTCGCCCCGCTGGTCGGCGGACAGCGTCGGATCGAGGGCGGTGATCAGCCGGTCGGTTTCCTGCTCGGTCAACGGCGGCAGGTCGAAAACCTCTACCGGAGCAAGGCTTCGAAGTGAGCCGGCGTCACGCCCGGTGAGTACGACGAGTAATCGGCCCGTCTTCGCGCCAAGCAACGACCGGACCACATCGAGCGTCGACGGATCGAACCACTGCAGATCTTCGGCCAGCACCACCGCGGGGCCGTCGTCCACGCAGGCAAGCAGATAACCGACGATGGCCTCGACGATTCGCCCGTAGAGCTTGGTGCCCTCGGCGCGCACCCGTTGATAGCCGTGTTGGGCGCCGACCCCCAGCACCGGAGCCAGCAGCGGTATCGCGGATTCCGGCGAAAGGCCGCCCGCTTGCAGCTCGTCGTGCAGCAGGCTCAACCGCTCCGGCTGCTCGGTCAACCGCTCGATCCCGCACCGCTGCTCGAGCAGGGCACGGACCGGGTAGAGGCCGGCGTCGGTGTGGAATGGCGATCCGGTCAGCGCCAGCACCGGGTTGCCCGACTGCTCGGCCAAATCGGCCGCCAGCGTGGCCAATCGGCTTTTGCCCATCCCGGCCTCACCGATGAAGCCGACACCCGGGGTGAGCAGTGAGCCGCCTTCCGCCGTGGCCCAGGCGGTCCGCAGGTATTGCACCTCGCGATCGCGGCCGACCAACGGGCCCAGCGGCATTCGTGCCGGGGTGACGCGTTCGGAGACGACACGGTAATGGTCGAGGGGTTCGTCGACACCCTTGACGGGCTGGGCCGGCCTGGCCTCGAGGTCGAAGTGGTCGCGCACCAGGGGGGCGGTCGCCCCGGAGACAACGACGCAACCGGCGGGCGCCAGTCCGGACACCCTGGAGGCGAGGTTGGCGCCCAACCCATACACGTCGTCCTGTGCGACGTCGAGGTAGACCAGGCCCCGATGAACGCCGACGCGCACCGAGATGTCGAACCCGAACCGCGCTCGGACCCGGTCGCTGAGCCTGGCCACATCGCGGGTGATGTCCAGGCCGGCCTGCACCGCTCGTCGCACGTCGTTCTCGTGGGCTTTGGGATGACCGAACACGGCGAGCAGCCCGTCGCCCTTGGTGGAGAACACGTGGCCCTCGTAGCGGTTGACGACGTCGTTGACGAGCTGGCGATAGCGACCGATCACCGTGCGATAGGTCTCCGGCTCTATTCGGGTAGATAACGCGGTGGAGTCCACCACGTCGGCGAAAAGCATTGTCATTCGGCGTAATTCGCCGATGCCGGCCGCCGGCGCGGCGAGTAGGTCCTCGGCATCCCGGTTGCCGCTGTCGACGGCCAGAACCTGTTCGGCCAGCGCGCTGGCGGTCGTCCGGTCGCCGCTGTTGATCGCCTCGATCGCGCGGTCAAGCAGGTCGTCGATCGTGTGCGGGCGCTTGGACGTGCTCACAGGTCGACGATGACATCCATCTCGACGGCATTCGGCGTGGCCGTCTGAATGCTGGTCAGCCGAACCCGGCCCCGGTACGTGCCGCTGCGCAGGTCCGGCCAGTTGACCCCCACCCGGTACCGCGTGGCGTACACGGGCAAGATCGCCGGCACGAAGAAAATGAACTGGTCCGGTATGCGATATCCAGGTGCGCCGTCCTGAACGAACGACTGGGCCACGGAAAGGCTTCGCTCGCATGCGTTGTCCGGCGCAACCGTGATGAAATCGGAGAGGTCGGTTTCCCCGCACAACTGCTGCAGGCACGCCTGCGGATCCATATTGAGGCCCGCGGTGAGGAACAGGTTGAACAGTTCCTGCGCCGACTTGGCCCAATGTTCGGTGCCGAAAGTCCCCTTGCTGATCCGGTCGTTGGCTTTCAGCACAATCGCACCCGCCTGGCTGACGAGACCCCGCGATGCCCCGGCGTACTGGCCGATGCGCGTTGTGGGATCGATCATTTGCCACTCCCTCGGTTCGCGTCGCGCAGCCGCTCGAGATAGCGCCAGGGGTCGGTCGCCAGCCGCGCCGCCAGGTCGGCGCTGAAATTCATCGTCTCGGCGATCGGCACCGCGCCCGTTGCCCACTTGTTGGCGATGGCGGCGCTCTGCTGGGACATGTCGTCGATGCACTCGTTGAGCATGTCGACCGCCACCTCGACCGCGCTCCGACCCGGGTCGCAACCGTCGGTCGGTGTCGGCTGCGCCGGTGCCCCGCCCGGCTGGCTCGCGGGCAACGTCGACGGGTCCCAGTCCGTCCACTCCGCTGATCCGCCCGGCGGACGCTTGGCCACCCCGCCGAGCAGCATCTCGACTCCCTGGTCGCCGTAGCCCATCACGCAGGCGAAGATCGCCGCGGGAACAAATGCCAAATTCCGGAAGCCGGCGACCTTCCTGGTGCGCACGCGCACGCCGTACGCGGCCGAGTTGCCGACGGTCGATGTCATTCTGATGAAGCCCTCGTCGACCACCATCCGGCCGTCGCCCACTTCCCCCGGCGCCGGATCGTCATCGAGCAAGTAGTCGACCCACGCCGAGGGCTGCGGCAACACCACGCCCTGTGCCGGCCCCTTCCAGTACTTCAGCGGCGTCACCATCTGCGGTGTCCCGGGGATCGAACACGTCGTGCTGACGTGTTCCAGCACCCGACTCCACCCGTCGGATTGTCGGATCGGCTCCGGCTCCATCCAGCAGAAGAACGGCAGGCATTTGTCCCAGTTCCGTAGATCGATGACGTTCTTCAATTGGTCGAGCGACACTTGCTCGCTCTCGAATTCGGTGGTGAGCACGACACACAGGTGACCGCGCACGAACTTGACCTTGGTCTGGCACAGGGGCACCAAGGCCACGTAGGCGTCAATCCAGGCGCGCTGCGCCGCGAACTGCATGACGGTCGAGAAATCGTCGCGACTACGGAAATCCCGCCGCAGCAGCCCGAGCAGGTCGTCGCCGCCCCGGGCCAGTTCAAGGGTTTCCGAAAACCGTTCGTCCCACTCGTCCGGCGGGTAATAGCTCGGCAGATGACTGAGCGCCCCGATCGCATAGACCATTCGAGACGACTGCACGGGCGTCAGTCGCACGGCGCCGTCCGCTGTGCCGTGCAGGTCTTGGAGGGTCGCCAACGCCGCGCTCAGATCCGGGACTGCGGGCGGCTCCTCCACCTCCCGCTCGGGCACACGATAGGAGCGATCGCCCAGAAAGCCGAGGAGTTGGTCGTACCAGCCGGCGTTTTCACCGGTGCTACCCGGAAGGTAGCGCTCCACGGTGGCTTCGATTTCGGCATCGCCCGTGCCGGTGACCGCTTGATCGAGTGCCCCATAAAGCGCCAGAAGAGATTGAGCAGTCGTCGCCATTACACCTCTTCCCTTATTTGTCGCAGGTAGCATACCGCCGCGCCGGTGAATTCACATCGCCAAAAGCGGTGGTGTCAGCCTCGTTCAGGCCATTTACTTACGTCGGTCGAGCCGGGCACCGGGCTTTCGGATGAGCGGCGATCTAGCATAGTTAGCTATTCACGAGGCACGGGCCACGTCTTCGGGAGGCAGCGGTGACAAGTCGGGGGTTGGGCGACGACGGCACCATTGACGATCTGCCGTGGGCGTCGGTTTTCGATCCGGCCGCGAATGCCCGGGCGCTCAGCGCAATTCAGGCCGAGGGGTTTCGGGCCGCCAGCCGCATCGTCGACCGGTTCGCCCGAGCGGTGGGCTCGGCGGGCAATGGACAATCGACCGCCCCGTTGTCTGACGGTGGCGTGGCGAACGGGCACCCCGCGGCCGACGCGAACGGGGCGGCCAACGGCGATGACGCCGGCGCGGCGGGCGTGCGGGAATTTGAGCGGTTGACCCGGGCGTGGTGGTCGACGGTCGGGCAGTTCTTGCTTCGATCGATGCCGGTCACCGCGCAGGCGAACGGGCACCCGGTGAGCCTCGACGTGAACGACGCCGACTCGAAGGGCGCGGTGCAGCTCGAGGCCGCAGTTGCGGGTTCCGCCAGCACGGAGGTGTGGCTGCACAACAGGGGGCCGGACGATCGCGCGGACGTCCGGCTGCAATGCAGTGATCTGCTCAGCCACGAGGGCAACGTGATCCGCGCCGATGCGGTACTCATCGATACCGCTGTCGTACCGATGCCGCGACGGTCCAGTCGCGGCGTGGTGATCACAATCGACCTGGCGCCGGAGGTTTCGCCGGGCATCTACCGTGGCACCTTGCTGGCGAGCGGCCATCCCGATCTTTGGCTTCCCGTGGTGCTCACCGTCCGACTGCCTTAAGCCATGACCAGTACCGACAATCGCGAGGCGCTGGTGTCCGGCGTCGACGAGCGCCTGCGCGAGGTCGCCACGCTGGTCCGCCGGTCAATGCTCGACGCCATGCCCGACGGCGAACCCAGCCAGTGGCTCTACGCGCCGATGCGCGAATATCCGTCGCGGCCGGGCAAGGCCTTGCGGCCCGCACTGTGCCTGTCGGCCGGTCGCGCGTTCGGCGCCGACTCGGATGAGCTGCTCGGCATCGCGGTGGCCATCGAGACACTGCACAACGCGTTCCTCGTGCACGACGACATCGTCGACGGCAGCGAAATGCGCTGCGGCAGGCCGACTTTGGCGGCAACGCACGGAACGGCCGCGGCCCTCAACGCGGGCGATGCGTTGGCGATCGTGGCGGGGCAGGTGTTGCGGCGGACGACTCGGCGGCTGGATCGCGACCTTGCCGAACTGGTGTGGGGCGAGTTCGACACGATGGCCATGCGCACCCTCGAGGGGCAGGCGATAGAGGTCGGCTGGCAGCTCGACAAGGTCGAGGATCTGGGGCCCGAGGACTACCTGCACCTGATCATGCACAAGATCTGCTGGTACACCACCATCCACCCGCTGCGGGTCGGTGCGATGGTGGGTTCGCGCGGCACGGCGGAGTTGGGTCCGTTGGTGCGCTTCGGTTTTCACTTCGGCGCGGCGTTTCAGGTCCGTGACGATCTGCTGAACCTCACAGGTGACGAACGCGTTTACGGCAAGGAGATTCTCGGCGACCTGTATGAGGGAAAGCGGACGCTGCCGTTGATCCACCTGCTTTCCGTCGCGCGGGCCCGCGACAGGGAAGCGGTCGGGGACTACCTCCGCCGCGATCGGGCGGAGCGCTCGGCCGACATGGTTCATCGAGCGCGCGCGCTGATGGACGACTACGGCAGCATCGAGTTCGCCAGCGAATTCGCCGAGGGCATTCTCCTGGTCGCCGAGGCGTATTTCGAACAGGCTTTCGCCCACGCGAAACCGGGTCCGGACCTCGACTTTTTGAGAGCCCTGGTGCCCTACGTGTGGGCGCGGTGGCGCTGATCTTGCCCCCCGCCTCACTGCCCGGCTCGGCTAAGGTGAGCGCCGTGGCCGAGACCGCGCCGCTGCGCGTGCAACTGATCGCCAAGACCGAGTTCCTGGCGCCACCGGACGTGCCCTGGACGACCGACGCCGACGGTGGCTCCGCCCTGGTCGAGTTCGCCGGCCGGGCCTGCTATCAGAGCTGGTCGAAGCCCAATCCCAGGACGGCGACCAACGCCGGCTATATCAAGCACATCATCGACGTCGGGCACTTCTCGGTGCTCGAGCACGCGAGCGTGTCGTTCTACATCACCGGCATCTCGCGATCGTGCACGCATGAGCTGATCCGGCACCGGCATTTCTCCTACTCGCAGCTGTCGCAACGCTATGTGCCGGAGGGGGACTCGCAGGTCGTCATCCCGCCGGGCATGGACGACCACCCCGAACTGCGGCAGATCCTGACGGAGGCCGCCGACGCCAGCCGCGCCACCTACACCGAGTTGCTGGCCAGGCTGGAAGCCAAGTTCGCCGACGAGCCCAGCGCGTTTTTGCGGCGCAAGCAGGCGCGCCAGGCGGCCCGGGCGGTGCTGCCCAACGCCACCGAGACCCGCATCGTCGTGACCGGGAACTACCGGGCGTGGCGGCACTTCATCGCCATGCGGGCCAGCGAGCACGCCGACGTGGAAATCCGGCGGCTGGCCATCGAGTGCCTGCGCCGGCTCGTCGACGTGGCACCCTCGGTATTCGCCGACTTCGAGGTCTCCACCCTGGCCGACGGCACCGAGGTCGCCACCAGTCCGTTGGCCACCGAGGGCTGACGCAGCCCGAGCCGCGCGGCTGCTAAATGCTCTTGCCGCCGGCAGGTAACCTGAACACCGTGAGCACGGTCGGATTCGACGTCCCCGCCCGGTTGGGAACCCTGCTGACCGCGATGGTGACACCGTTTCGCGCCGATGGCTGCCTCGACACGACCGCCGCGGCGCAGCTGGCAAACCACCTGGTGGACGCGGGTTGCGACGGCCTGGTGGTCTCGGGAACCACCGGCGAGTCGCCGACCACCACCGACGACGAGAAGCGCGAGCTGTTGCGCGTCGTGCTGGAAGCGGTGGGTGACCGGGCCCGCGTGATCGCCGGCGCCGGCACCTATGACACCGCGCACAGCGTCCGGCTGGCCAAGGCCTGCGCGGCCGAGGGCGCGCACGGGCTACTGGTGGTCACGCCGTACTACTCCAAGCCGCCCCAGGCCGGTCTGATCGCGCACTTCACCGCCGTCGCCGACGCCACCGAACTGCCGGTGCTGCTCTACGACATCCCGCCCCGCTCGGTGATACCGATCCTCCCCGAGACCATCCACCGGCTGGCCGCCCACCCGAACATCGTCGGAATCAAGGACGCCAAGGGCGACCTGCACGGCGGTGGCCAGATCATGGCCGAGACCGGGCTGGCCTACTACTCGGGCGACGACGCGCTGAACCTGCCCTGGCTGGCGATGGGTGCCACCGGCTTCATCAGCGTGATCGCTCATCTGGCCGCGGGTCAGCTGCGAGAGTTGTTGTCCGCCTTCGGTTCCGGAGACGTCACCACCGCGCGCAAGATCAACGTCGCGGTCGCCCCGCTGTGCAACGCCATGGCACGCCTGGGTGGGGTGACGATGTCCAAGGCCGGTCTGCGCCTGCAGGGCGTTGACGTCGGTGATCCCCGGTTGCCGCAAATGCCGGCAACGCCAGAGCAGATCGATGCGTTGGCGGCCGATATGCGTGCGGCCTCGGTGCTCAGGTGAGCCAGAGGGCGGCCGACTAGTGGATGTAGACCTCGCCCCACCGGGTCCCCTGGCTCCGGGTGGATTGCGGGTCACCGCGTTGGGCGGCATCAGCGAAATCGGCCGCAATATGACGGTTTTCGAGCACCTGGGCCGGTTGCTGATCATCGACTGCGGGGTGATGTTCCCCACCCACGACGAGCCCGGCGTCGACCTGATCCTGCCCGACCTGCGCCATATCGAGGACCGGCTCGACGACGTCGAGGCGCTGGTGCTGACCCATGCGCACGAGGACCACATCGGGGCGATTCCGTTCCTGCTCAAGCTGCGGCCGGACATCCCGGTCGTCGGTTCGAAGTTCACCCTGGCGCTGGTCGCCGCGAAATGCCGCGAGCACCGCATCAAGCCGGTCTTCGTCGAGGTCGCCGAGGGGCAGCGCACCACGCACGGCGTGTTCCAGTGCGGATACTTCGCCGTCAACCACTCGATCCCGGATGCGCTGGCCATCGCGGTCTTCACGGGCGCCGGAACCGTTCTGCACACCGGCGACATCAAGCTCGACCAGCTCCCGCTCGACGGCCGGCCCACCGACCTGCCCGGCATGTCCCGGTTGGGCGACGCGGGCGTGGACCTGTTCCTGTGCGACTCGACGAATTCCCAGATCCCCGGTGTCGGGCCCTCGGAAAGCGAGGTGGGCCCGACCCTGCACCGGCTGATCCGCGGTGCCGACGGCCGCGTCATCGTGGCGTGCTTCGCCTCCAACGTGGACCGGGTGCAGCAGATCATCCATGCCGCAGTCGCATTGGGCCGGCGCGTGTCGTTCGTCGGGCGATCGATGGTGCGCAACATGGGCATCGCGCGGGACCTGGGTTTTTTGCGCGTGGACGATTCCGACCTCATCGACATCTCCGCCGCCGAGATGATGGCGCCCGAGCAGGTGGTGCTGATCACCACCGGCACCCAGGGCGAGCCGATGTCCGCGTTGTCGCGGATGTCGCGCGGCGAACACCGCAGTATCACGCTGACGTCGCACGATCTGGTGATCCTGTCGTCGTCGCTGATACCCGGCAACGAGGAAGCGGTGTACGGGGTCATCGACTCGCTGGCCAAGATCGGGGCCCGGGTCATCACCAACCAACAAGTGCGCGTTCACGTTTCCGGTCACGCATACGCGGGCGAACTGCTGTTCCTCTACAACGGGGTGCGGCCGCGTAACGTGATGCCGGTCCACGGCACCTGGCGGATGCTGCGCGCCAACGCCAAGCTGGCGGCGCGGGCCGGAGTGCCGGAGGAGTCAATCCTGTTGGCCGAGAACGGCGTAAGCGTCGACCTGATTGCCGGCAAGGCGTCGGTCGCCGGGGCGGTTCCGGTCGGCAACATGTTCGTAGACGGCCTGATCACCGGTGACGTCGGCGATATCACCCTGGGGGAACGGCTCATCCTGTCGTCGGGTTTTATCGCAGTGACCGTGGTGTTGAAGCGCGGAACCGGGCGTCCCGCGGCTGCGCCACAACTACATTCGCGCGGTTTCTCCGAGGACCCCAAGGCGCTCGAGCCCGCCGTGCGCAAGGTAGAGGTGGAGCTGGAGCAACTGGTCGCCGCCAACGTGACCGACCCGATCCGGATCGCCCAGGGCGTGCGCCGCACCGTCGGCAAGTGGGTCGGCGAAGTTTATCGGCGGCAGCCGATGATCGTGCCGACGATCATCGAGGTTTAGGTCTTCTCGGCGTAAGCTGACCACTCCAGTTGCGAGGCGGGGAGTTTGCGGCCCGCGGGCTCGACGTAGCGCTGTACAAACTCATCGGGCCCGGCCTGCTCCACCAGCCGCCAGCCGTACTCGTCGATGAACCCGGCGACCTCGTCGGGCTCCAGGCCGAATTGCCATAGCTGGTGACGCTCGCGGACGTTGCGGTACAACGTCCGGGTGCCATACCGATTGCCGCCTTCGATGAAATCCCGGCGCACGTAAGTGAACACCAACCTGCTGCCCGGTGCGGCCGCGCGCAGTCCCTCCAGGGTTCGCCGGACGCCGTCTTCGGTGAGGTACTGGGTCACGCCCTCCCAGATGAAGAACGCCCGGTAGTCGGTGCGGTAGCCGTGCTCGGCCAACGAGGTGAGCAGGTCGTCGCGCTCGAAGTCCAACGCCACCAACCGAACCGACAGCGGCGGCGCGCCGAGCACCCGGCGCACCGTGTTGGCCTTCCTTGCGATATTGACGGGCTGGTCGGCCTCGAAGACCGGGATCCGGACTCGCCTGGTCAGCCGGTAGGCGCGGGTGTCCAGTCCGGCGCCAAGGATCACAACCGCGTCGATGTCGTCGAGCACCTCGTTGAGCTTGTCGTCGATGAAGTGCTTGCGACAGGCCATATTGACCCAGAGCCCGGGGCCGGTGAACTCCGATCCCCGGATCATCAGGCGGCGGGCCGGGGCCCACCGCGTCGCGCCCACGAGCCATCGCAGTGGGGCCGGCAGAAACAGCTCCGCGAGGTCGTCGTCCACCAGGCGGCGTCCGGGTGGCTCGTTTTGTTCGACGGCCGCCAGCACCATCGGCCCAAAGGCGGTCTGCGCCGCGGGATTTCGTGTCATCAGCCGCTACTTGTTCAGGAAGCCCGCATCGACCGGCAAGGTGACCCCGGTGATATAGCGAGCCTGGTCGGACACCAGCCATGCCACCGCATTGGCGATGTCCTCGGGTTGCATCACCTCCACCGGCATCGCGTTGCCCATGTCGGGTGGCGAATCGGATTGCGCCACCAAGTCGGCCAGCCACTGCCGGGTGAACTCATTGTTGATCATCGGGGTGTCGACGCCCGACGGATGTATCGAGTTGACCCGGATGTTTTGTTTTGCAAGGAGGTTCGCGTACACGCGCATCAACCCGACCACCCCGTGCTTGGCGGCCGCGTAGCCGACGGAGCCAGCATCGGGGCTGCCCACGCCGGCCAGCCCGGCGGCCGAACTGATCAGCACGATCGATCCACCGGCGTCCTGCTTGACCATGGCCGGTATCGCGGCCTTGATGGTGTTGTAGACGCCGGTGAGGTTGACGTCGATGACGTCGCGCCAGCCGTCGTCGCCGGATTGCATGGGCGCGATGCCGGCGTTGGCCACGACGATGTCGAGCCGGCCGAACTCGTCAAGGCCCGCTTGCAGCGCGGAAGACAGCGATGCCCGGTCGCGGACGTCGCCCTGTTTGGCCACGATGCGGGAGCCGGTGTCCTCGACGAGCTTGACGGTGGCCGCCAGGTCCTCCAGGGTGGCCAGGGGGTAGCGCACGCTGGCTATCTGTTCGCAAAGATCCACCGCGATCACGTTCGCGCCATCGGCGGCCAGTCGAACCGCGTGCGCGCGGCCCTGACCGCGCGCCGCGCCGGTGATGAACGCGACTTTGCCTTCGAGTGGGCGGGCCATCAGGGACGCAGTTGCCCCTTGTCCGGATCGCCCGCGGGAACCGGCTGCAACATCTTGATGTCCGGCGCCCCGGCCAGGTGCTCGCCGATCGCTTTGACCATCCCCCCCATCGCGGGAGCGCTGCTGTGCGCCTTCAACGCTTCTTCATCGGCCCACTGCTCGACGAAGACGAAGGTCTCGCCCGTTTGGTGCAGCGAGTACAACTGGCAACCGGGTTCGTCGTGCACTCCTTCGACCGCGCGCGTGAGGATGTCGCGGGCGGTGTCGACCGATTCGGGTTTGACGGTCATGGTGGCGACGACGACGACGGGCATGCTAGGGCCTCCTGGGCGCTCCGGGGGTGGGTGACGGCATGACTTCTATCACCGGTTGCCACCCTACTCACGGATCGATCCGCCACATCGCCCACTGGGCGAGCGTTACCAGTGTGGCATGTGGTGCAGATGATGTCTTTGCGACTACGCTTGCCCTCATGCCTAGTAAGACCGTCGCCCGCTCCGGAACCCGAACGAGCAGGTCAAAGGCCACTTCGCGGGGTGGATCCCGAAGTGGACGACCAGCAGCCCCCCGCAGGAGGGGGAGCAGGCCCGCCAAACGCCGTAACCGGCCGCTGCTCGTCGGCGCCGGGCTGACCTGCGGCCGGGCTGTGCGGGCGACCTGGCTGCTGGCGGCGCGGGGCACCGGGGGAGCGGCCCGGTCGATCGGGCGGGCCCGCGACATCGAGCCCGGCCACCGCCGCGACGGGATCGCGCTGGTGCTGCTCGGCCTTTCCGTCGTGGTCGCCGCGAGCTCGTGGTTCGACGCCGCCCGGCCGGTCGGCGCCTGGGTCGACACGCTGTTACGGACCTTCATCGGCTCGGGCGTCCTGGCGCTTCCCGTCGTCACCGCCGGCGTGGCCGTGACGCTGATGCGGACCCAGCCCACTCCCGACGCGCGGCCGCGGCTGATCCTGGGCGCCACTGCCCTGGCCCTTTCGGTTCTGGGCCTGCGTCACCTGTGGTCCGGTTCGCCCGAAGACCCCGAATTACGCCGTCGCGCGGCGGGATTCGTCGGCTTTGCCATCGGTGGGCCGTTGTCGGACGGGTTGACCGCGTGGATCGCCGCGCCGCTGTTGTTCATCGGCGCGCTGTTCGGGCTGCTGTTGCTGACCGGCACCACGATCCGCGAGGTGCCCGATGCGGTCCGCGCCATGTTCGGCACCCGGCCGTTCCAGCGTGATTACGGGTCCGAATACGAGGGCTACGGGGACGAGTTCGCCGATGACGCGGACCGTGGTGCGCGGGAAGACTTTTCCGACGGTTACTACGACGAGAGTTCGCTCAACCCTGATGACGAGGCACAGGCCTGGCCGTCGGCGGGTGCTGCGGGGCCTTTAGAGGATGACATTCCCACCGTTCCCGAACCCGCCCTGCAAGCAAACGCAGCGCGCGGCCGCCGCCGCGCGAAACGGCAGACCGAGGCGCAGGACCGCGTCGTGGGGGGTACCTACGCGCTGCCCGCGATGGGCCTGCTGGTCGCGGGGGACCCGCCGAAAAAGCGCAGCGCGGCCAACAATCACATGGCCAACGCGATCGGCGAGGTGCTCACCCAGTTCAAGGTCGACGCGGCCGTCACCGGCTGCACCCGCGGGCCCACCGTCACCCGTTACGAGGTCGAGCTGGGGCCCGGCGTCAAGGTGGAGAAGATCACCGCGCTGCAGAAGAACATCGCCTACGCGGCGGCCACCGAGAGCGTCCGCATCCTGGCCCCGATCCCCGGCAAGTCCGCCGTAGGCATCGAGGTGCCCAACGCCGATCGGGAAATGGTGCGACTGGCCGACGTGCTCACCGCGCCCTCGACCCGCCGTGACCACCACCCGCTGGTGATCGGGCTGGGCAAGGACATCGAAGGCGATTTCATCTCGGCCAACCTGGCCAAGATGCCGCACCTGTTGGTCGCCGGCTCCACCGGCTCGGGCAAGTCGAGCTTCGTCAACTCGATGCTGATCTCGTTGTTGACGCGGGCCACTCCGGAGGAGGTCAGGATGATCCTGATCGATCCGAAGATGGTGGAACTGACGCCGTACGAAGGCATTCCGCACCTGATCACCCCGATCATCACCCAGCCGAAGAAGGCGGCGGCCGCACTGGCGTGGCTCGTCGAGGAGATGGAGCAGCGCTACCAGGACATGCAGGCGTCGCGGGTGCGTCACATCGACGACTTCAACGAGAAGGTGCTCTCCGGTGCCATCACAACCCCGCTGGGCAGCCAGCGTGAGTACCGGCCCTACCCCTACGTCGTGGCGATCGTCGACGAGTTGGCCGACCTGATGATGACCGCTCCGCGTGACGTCGAGGACGCCATCGTGCGGATCACCCAGAAGGCCCGCGCCGCCGGCATCCACCTGGTGCTGGCCACCCAGCGCCCGTCGGTCGACGTGGTCACCGGGCTGATCAAGACCAACGTGCCGGCCCGGCTGTCGTTCGCGACGTCGTCGCTCATCGACAGCCGGGTGATCCTGGACCAGCCCGGCGCGGAAAAGCTGATCGGGATGGGCGACGGCCTGTTCCTGCCGATGGGCACGAACAAGCCGCTGCGGCTGCAGGGCGCCTACGTCTCCGACGACGAGATCCACGCCGTCGTCAACGCCTGCAAGGACCAGGCCGAACCCGAATACACCGACGGTGTCACGACCGCCAAGCCCACCGGCGAACGCACCGACGTCGACCCGGATATCGGCGACGACATGGACGTTTTCCTGCAGGCCGTCGAGCTGGTGGTGTCCAGCCAGTTCGGCTCCACCTCGATGCTGCAGCGCAAGCTGCGCGTCGGCTTCGCCAAGGCGGGCCGCCTGATGGACCTGATGGAGACCCGCGGCATCGTCGGGCCGTCCGAGGGATCCAAGGCGCGCGAGGTGCTGGTCAAGCCCGACGAGCTGGCCGCGACGTTGGCCGCGATCCGCGGGCTCGGCGCACCCGGCGACGAGGCCGACGGGGGTTAGCCAGCGTCCAACGTGCACTCAGTGCGGACATCCGGCCTCAGGTCAGCTCTCAGTACACGTTCGGCGCGTCGCAGGCGCGTCAGAGCACCAGCAGCATCCGGGAATTGCCCAGGATGTTCGGCTTGATGTAGCTCAGGTCAAGGAACTCGGCGACACCGATGTCATAGGAGCGGCACATCTCCTCGAACACCTCGGCGGTGACCGGCGTGCCCTCGATCTCGGTGAACCCGTGCTTGCCGAAGAACTCCGTCTCGAAGGTCAACACGAACAGCCGCTGCAACTGCAGCTCGCGAGCGACCTCCAACAGCCGATCGACGATCGTGTGGCCGATGCCGTGGCCGGTCAGCGCCGGGTCCACGGCGACCGTGCGGACCTCGCCGAGATCGGCCCACAGCACGTGGAGCGCCCCGCAGCCGACCACCCTGCCCTCGTGCTCGGCCACCCAGAATTCCTGAACCGCTTCATACAGCGTCACCAGGTTCTTTTCCAGCAGGATCCGTCCGGCATACGTGTCGACGAGTTGTTTGATCGCCGGGACATCCGATGTTCGCGCGCGCCGGACCACCGGCCGGTAACCCCGTGAACGTTCAGTCACGGGTAACAGTATCGGCATCGCGGACGGCTGCCCTGGTCAACAGCTATTCTGTTGCCGTGTCGGGGCAGCCTCAATCGGGTCCGTTGGTGGGTCGCGCCCGCATCGCCAACCTCGCCAATGTCCTTACCCTGTTGCGCCTGGTGTTGGTCCCGATTTTCCTGCTCGCCCTGTTCGTTGGGGATGGCCACCAAATCGCCGGTCGCCTAGTGGCTTTCGCGATTTTTGCCATAGCCTGCCTCACCGACCGGTTCGACGGCCTGCTGGCCCGAAATTACGGGATGGCGACCGAATTCGGCGCGTTCGTCGACCCGATCGCGGACAAGGCCCTGATCGGGTCGGCACTGATCGGCCTGTCGATGCTGGGTGACCTGCCGTGGTGGGTCACGGTCGTGATCATGACCCGCGAGCTGGGGGTGACGCTGTTGCGGTTGGCGGTGATACGCCGCGGTGTCATTCCGGCCAGTTGGGGCGGCAAACTCAAGACCGTGGTGCAGGCGCTGGCGATCGGGTTGTTCCTGCTACCGCTGTCGGGACCGTTCCTGGTGGGGGCATCCGTGGTGATGGGCATTGCGGTCCTGCTGACGGTGGTCACCGGCATCGACTATGTGGCGTCGACCATCAGGAGCATCAGGGAAGTTCGTCGGACCGGCTGACCGGGAACCAACTGCACCGCCGCCGGCGTTCACCTAAATGAGCGCCTGCGGAGTGGGGTTGTTTTCCGTGCTGAGCAGGCCTGAGTGGACGAAGGAGACCAGGATGCCGCCACTGGTGCGCGAGGTCATCGGCGACGTGTTGCGCGGGGCCCGGACGTCACAGGGCCGGACGCTGCGCGAGGTGTCGGATTCGGCGCGGGTGAGCCTCGGGTATCTATCGGAGGTGGAGCGCGGTCGCAAGGAGGCCTCCAGCGAGCTGCTCAACGCGATCTGCGATGCGTTGGACGTACCGCTGTCAGCGGTCCTCACCGATGCCGGCGAGCGGATGGCGACCCGGGAACGCGCGGCCTACGGCGCGCCAACCGGCGGGTCAGGCGGAACCAGCATCGACGCCGGCACCAAGGTCGTCATTCCGCCGGTGGCGTCGCTGGCCGTGGCCTGAGTGCCGTGCGGTACCGGGCGGTCGGATCCGGCGCCAGGGGTGGGGCGATCGTCGGCGACCCACTAAATTGAGCGACAGGGTAAGCGCAGAGCCAATCCAGGGGCCCATCCAAGGCCCACCGGCACACAAGAAGCGAAGGTGGAGCTAACTCATGGCCAATCCGTTCGTCAAAGCGTGGAAATATTTCATGGCGCTGTTCAACGCGAAAATTGACGAGCACGCCGACCCGAAAGTGCAGATTCAGCAGGCCATCGAGGAAGCGCAGCGCCAACACCAAGCGCTCACCCAGCAGGCTGCGCAGGTGATCGGCAACCAGCGGCAACTGGAGATGCGGCTCAACCGGCAGCTGGCGGACATCGAAAAGCTGCAGGTCAACGTGCGTCAGGCTCTGACGTTGGCCGACCAGGCCACCGCCGGCGCCGACGCTGCAAAGGCCCTCGAGTACAACAACGCCGCCGAGGCATTCGCCGCCCAGCTGGTGACCGCCGAGCAGAGCGTCGAGGACCTCAAGACCCTGCACGACCAGGCGCTGTCCGCCGCTGGTCAGGCCAAAAAGGCCGTCGAACAGAACTCGATGATGCTGCAGCAGAAAATCGCGGAGCGCACCAAGCTGCTCAGCCAGCTCGAGCAGGCGAAGATGCAGGAACAGGTCAGCGCATCGCTGCGCTCGATGAGCGAGATCGCCGCTCCGGGCAACACCCCCAGCCTCGAAGAGGTGCGCGACAAGATCGAACGCCGGTACGCCAACGCGGTAGGCGCGGCCGAACTTGCCCAGGGCACCGTGCAGGGCCGCATGCTCGAGGTCGAGCAGGCCGGTGTTCAGATGGCCGGCCATTCCCGGCTGGAGCAGATCCGCGCGTCGATGCGTGGCGAAGCGCTGCCGGCGGGCGGGACGTCCGCCGCTCCCGCCATCCCGGCAACTCCTGCGCCCGCCCAGACCACCGATGGGCAGGTTGCCGAGAAGCCCATTGGTCAGTAACGCGGCGGGCGGTCTTCGATGGCGGTGAAAGAGACTGAGCGCGGGACGTGGCGCGCGTTATTGCAGCGCGCATTCGATAATGCGGCCGATTTTTCCGACTTCGTCGCCCAAAAGATCAGCGCCGCCACCGATCCGCGTGCCCGGCTGCTGCGCCGTCGCCGCCGCGCGCTGCGGTGGGGCCTGATATCCGCCGCCGGGTGTGTGTTTTGGGTGGTGGTGACGGCGCTGCTGGCCGCCTGGGGCTGGTTCGCGTTGCTGCTGGAGATCACCGGCGCCATCGCGGTGGTACTGGCGATTCCTGCGACGCTGTTGCTGCTTCGGTACCGCTGGCTTCGCTCGGAGCCGTTGCCGGCGCAGCGGCCGGCCAGCACTCGTCGGCTGCCCGCGCCCGGCTCCGCCGCCCGACCGGCCATGTACGCGTTGGGTGCCTCCGAACGCGGATTCTTCTCGTTGCTGGGCGTGATTGAGCGGGGCTCGATGTTGCCGGCGGAGGAAATCCGTGACCTGACCGCCGCGGCCAGTAAGACCTCCGCCGCGATGGCGGCCACCGCCGCCGAGGTGGTGTCGATGGAGCGTGCGGCTCAGTACTCCGAATCGTCGCGGTCGTACCTGGTGCCCACCATCAATGCGTTCACCGCCCAGCTGGGTGCCGGTGTCCGTCAGTACAACGAAATGGTCACCGCCGCAGCGCAATTGGTGTCCTCGGCCAACGGCGATAGCGGGGCCGCGTTAGTGGCTTCGCAGCAGCGCTACCGCGCCGAGTTGGTTGGGGCCACCGATCGTCTGCTCGGTTGGGCGCAGGCGTTCGACGAACTGGGCGGAATGCCCCGGCGCTAGAACGTCGCTCGGAGCGAGGGCAATACCAGCCCGGCCAGACCGCGTGCGGTCGCCTTGAACATGTCGAAGAAGTCGAAGTAGTCCCGCCACAGCGTGATTCGCCCGTCGTGGACCTCGAACACGCCGCAGACCCAGAACTGAAGCCGTAGCGGGCCGAAGATCAGCGCGTCGGTGCGTTCGGTGAGCACCGCGGCGCCGTCGGCGGCAACGCGGTGGATCTTCACCTCGAAGGCGCCGCGGCCTTCCATCGAGCGAAACAGCTTGATCGCTCTGGCGCGGCCACGAATCGTCGGCAGTCCGACGTTTTCGTAGACCAGGTTTTCGTCGAGAGCGGCCTCGGCGGCCTCGAGATCCGAATCTTGCAGGGCATTCAGGAAACCCTCTACCGTGCGGGTGTTTTCAACGGTCGTGTCAGTCAGCTCGGTCATGGTTGCCAGCGTAGGCGAAACACGTCGGTGCGTGGCGGCCCGGCGCTGTGGCAGGGTAAGGCGGATGCGCGTCGCCGTGGTTGCCGGGCCGGATCCCGGACACTCGTTTCCCGCGATTGCGCTGTGCCAACGCTTGGGCGAGGCGGGCGACGAGCCCACGCTGTTCACCGGCGTGGAATGGCTCGACGCCGCCCGCGCCGCCGGCGTTGCAGCCGTCGAGCTGGACGGGCTCGCGGCCACCGACGCGGACCTCGACGCGGGGGCCAGGATCCACCGGCGCGCGGCGCGGATGGCGGTGCTCAACGTGCCGGCGCTGCGCGACCTCGCGCCCGACCTGGTGGTGTCCGACGTCATCACCGCCTGCGGCGGGATGGCCGCCGAGCTGCTGGGAATCCCGTGGATTGAGCTCAACCCGCATCCGCTCTACCTGCCGTCCAAGGGGTTGCCGCCGATAGGCAGCGGATTGGCGCCTGGGAGCGGGGTTCGGGGCCGGCTGCGCGATGCCGCCATGCGGGCGTTGACGGCGCGATCCTGGCGCGCCGGCCTGCGTCAGCGCGCGGCCGCGCGGGTCGAGATCGGACTGCCTTCCCTCGACCCCGGCCCGCTGCGACGGTTGATCGCCACGCTGCCCGCGCTCGAAGTCCCCCGCCCGGACTGGCCGGCCGAGGCCGTCGTCGTGGGGCCGTTGCACTTCGAGCCGACCGAGCGGGTGCTGGAGATTCCGCCCGGCTCCGGGCCGGTGGTGGTGGTCGCGCCCTCGACCGCGTTGACCGGGACCCTGGGGTTGGCCGAAGTCGCACTGAGGTGCCTGATACCCGGGGAGACGCTGCCGGCGGGATCGCGCCTGGTGGTCTCGCGGCTGGACGGGGCGGATCTGCCGGTGCCGCCGTGGGCGGTGGTCGGGCTGGGGCGCCAATCCGAATTGTTGACGCTTGCCGACCTGGTGATCTGCGGCGGTGGGCACGGGATGGTGGCCAAGACGCTGCTGGCCGGGGTGCCGCTGGTGGCGGTTCCCGGCGGAGGGGATCAGTGGGAGATGGCCAACCGGGTGGTGCGCCAGGGGAGTGCGCGGCTGATTCGGCCGCTGACCGCCGATGCGCTGGTGGCCGCCGTCAACGAGGTGCTGTCGTCCCCCGGCTACCGGCAGGCCGCCGAAAGCGCCTCCGCCAGCGTCGCCGGCGTCGCCGATCCGGTGCGGGTGTGCCACGAAGCACTGGCTTTGACCGGGTAGCCGGCTGGGTATGTTGGCTGACGTGCGGCTGACGGAGTTCAACGATCGGGTTGTCTTGCGGTTCGGCGCCGCGTACGGCGCATCTGTGCTGGTAGACCACGTGCTGACCGGCTTCGACGGCCGGACGGCCGCCCAGGCGATCGAGGATGGTGTGGACCCCCGCGACGTCTGGCACGCGTTGTGCTTCGACTTCGACGTGCCGCGCGATCAGTGGTGATCTTGCTTTCGGATTGAGTGTGGTCCAGGGCGGTAGATCGCCGGAAATCCCGCCCTCAGCGCACGCTCGACGCCGCCAGCGCACACTCGGCGTGTCGAACTTGAATCGAACAGGTGTTCGGCTACTGTGGTGATCAATCGAAGAGGACGACTTGTCGGTGGCCTTCTCTAGTGTCACGGCCAACCGACCGACCGACACCGGTCATCGAACACCGACGATAGGAAGAGGCACCATGACGCAAGCCCCCGACCGTGAGAAGGCTCTCGAACTGGCGATGGCCCAGATCGAAAAGAGTTACGGCAAAGGCTCGGTGATGCGTCTCGGCGACGAGATGCGTCAGCCGATCTCGATCATCCCGACCGGATCCATCGCACTGGACGTGGCCTTAGGCATCGGCGGCCTGCCACGCGGCCGGGTTGTGGAGATCTACGGCCCGGAGTCCTCGGGTAAGACCACCGTCGCGCTGCACGCGGTGGCCAACGCTCAGGCCGCTGGCGGCGTCGCGGCGTTCATCGACGCCGAGCACGCCCTGGACCCGGATTACGCCAAGAAGCTTGGCGTCGACACCGATTCGCTGCTGGTCAGTCAGCCCGACACCGGTGAACAGGCCCTGGAGATCGCCGACATGCTGATCCGCTCCGGCGCGCTGGACGTCCTGGTCATCGACTCGGTGGCGGCCCTGGTGCCGCGCGCGGAGCTCGAAGGCGAGATGGGGGACAGCCATGTCGGCCTGCAGGCCCGGCTGATGAGCCAGGCGCTGCGGAAAATGACCGGCGCGCTCAACAATTCGGGAACCACGGCGATCTTCATCAACCAGCTCCGCGAAAAGATCGGGGTCATGTTCGGCAGCCCCGAAACTACCACGGGTGGAAAGGCTTTGAAGTTCTACGCCTCAGTCCGGTTGGATGTCAGGCGAATTGAGACGCTCAAGGATGGCACCGATGCGGTCGGCAACCGCACCCGGGTCAAGGTCGTCAAGAACAAGGTGGCGCCGCCGTTCAAGCAGGCCGAATTCGACATCCTCTACGGCAAAGGCATCAGCAGGGAGGGTTCGCTGATCGATATGGGTGTGGATCAGGGCTTCATCCGCAAGTCCGGCTCGTGGTTCACCTACGAGGGCGAGCAACTCGGCCAGGGTAAGGAGAACGTCCGCACCTTCCTGATGGAGAACGCCGACGTGGCCAATGAGATCGAGAAAAAGATCAAGGAAAAGCTTGGCATTGGCGCGGTCGTGACCGATGACGACATCCTCCCTGCCCCCGTCGATTTCTGAGCCATCCCGCGAAGAGCAGGCGCGGGCGTTGTGCCTGCGCCTGCTCACCGCGAGATCGCACACCCGGGCCGAGTTGTCCGGCCAGCTGTCCAAACGCGGATACCAAGACGACGTCATCGCTCGGGTGCTCGACCGGCTGGCCGCCGTCGGCCTGGTGGATGACACCGAGTTCGCCCAACAATGGCAATCCCGGCGGGCAAACGCCAGAAAAAGCAAGCGCGCCTTGGCCGCCGAGTTGCAGACCAAGGGTGTCGACAAGGACGTGATCACCACGGTGCTGGGCGGGATCGACGCCGATGCCGAGCGAGACCGCGCCGAGCAGTTGGTGCGGGCCAAGCTGCGGCGGGAGACGCTTGGCGGGAACGACGGGCGAGTGGGTCGCAGGCTGGTGGCGATGCTGGCGCGCCGTGGGTACAGCCAGACCCTGGCGGGCGAGGTTGTCCTCGCCGAGCTGGCCGCCGAACACGAGCGCCGCCGCGTCTAGCTCCGGCTTAATCCGGCGGGCACCGGTCGCCGTACCATGGCTCCGTGACTTCCATGGTGGCGCGAGAGGCAGCGGCGCCCGACGCCGCGCCGGCGCGCACCTACCAGGTCCGCACCTACGGCTGCCAGATGAACGTCCACGATTCCGAGCGGTTAGCGGGGCTGCTGGAGGCGGCCGGCTACCAGCGGGCGGCTGACGGCGCCGACGCCGATGTGGTGGTTTTCAACACCTGCGCGGTCCGCGAGAACGCCGACAACAAGCTGTACGGCAACCTCAGCCACCTGGCTCCGCGAAAGCGCGGCAATCCCGACATGCAGATCGCCGTCGGTGGCTGCCTGGCCCAAAAAGACCGAGACGCGCTGCTGCGCAAGGCGCCGTGGGTTGACGTCGTCTTCGGCACGCACAACATCGGGTCGCTGCCCACGCTGCTCGACCGGGCCCGGCACAACAAGGTCGCGCAGGTGGAAATCGCCGAAGCGCTGCAGCAGTTTCCGTCATCGCTGCCGAGCGCCCGCGAATCCGCTTATGCCGCATGGGTTTCCATCTCCGTCGGGTGCAACAACAGCTGCACCTTCTGCATCGTCCCAGCGCTGCGGGGTAAGGAGGTCGACCGAAGTCCGACCGACATCCTGGCCGAAGTGCGGTCGCTGGTGGACGACGGCGTGCTCGAAGTCACTCTGCTGGGCCAGAACGTCAACGCCTACGGGGTTTCCTTCGCCGACCCGGCGCTACCGCGCAATCGCGGCGCCTTCGCCGAGTTGCTGCGCGCGTGCGGACGTATCGACGGGCTGGAACGGGTGCGGTTCACCTCACCGCATCCGGCCGAGTTCACCGACGATGTCATCGATGCGATGGCGCAGACGCCGAATGTCTGCCCGGCCCTGCACATGCCGCTGCAGTCGGGATCCGACCCGGTGCTGCGCGCGATGCGGCGTTCTTACCGCGCCCAGCGCTACCTGGGCATCATCGAGCGGGTTCGGGCGGCCATGCCGCACGCGGCCATCACCACCGATCTGATCGTCGGATTTCCCGGCGAGACCGAAGAGGACTTCGCGGCCACCCTTGATGTGGTGCGGCAGGCCCGGTTCGCGGCGGCGTTCACCTTCCAGTACTCGAAGCGGCCCGGCACCCCCGCCGCCGACCTCGATGGGCAGTTGCCGAAAGCCGCCGTGCAGGAACGCTACGAGCGGCTGGTCGAGCTGCAGGAGCAGATCTCGCTGGAAGGCAATCGCGCGTTGGTCGGCCAGACCGTCGAATTGCTGGTCGCCAGCGGCGAAGGGCGCAAGGACATCCGCACGGCGCGCATGACCGGACGGGCGCGCGACGGCCGGCTGGTGCACTTCGCCGGGGACCAACGGGTGCGGCCGGGCGACATCATCACAACGCCCGTCACCGACGCCGCGCCGCACCATCTCATCGCGGACGCGGGCATCCTGACCCACCGCCGCACGCGGGCCGGTGACGCGCACGCCGCCGGGCGGTGCCCCGACGGCGTCGGCCTTGGCATGCCGACCCTTGGGCCGCCCGTTGCGCCGGTCGAAAACCTGGGATGTACCCGGTGAAGAAAGAAGGCACGGATCTCGACGCGTTGCGGACCGAGATTGACGCGGCAGAGCGCCGGGTGGCGCGTGAGATCGAGTCAGGCCCAAGGCTTTTCGTTGTGTCGATCCTGGTGTTCGTGCTGCTGGGTTCGTTCATCCTGCCGCACACCGGTGACGTGCGGGGATGGGATGTGCTGTTCAGCAGCCACGGCGCGGGCGCTGCGGCGGTGGCCTTGCCTTCGCGGGTCTTCACGTGGTTGGCGCTGGTTTTCGGGGTCGGCTTCTCGATGCTCGCGTTGATCACACGGCGCTGGGGGCTGGCTTGGGTTGCGCTGGCGGGGTCGGCGATCGCCGCCGCGGCCGGGCTGTTGGCCGTGTGGTCGCGGCAGACCGTGGCCGCCGGCCACCCCGGACCCGGGGTGGGGCTTTTCGTCGCGTGGATCACCGTGATTCTGTTGGCGTTTCATTGGGCCCGCGTGGTGTGGTCGCGCACCCTCGTGCACCTCGCGGCCGAGGAGCAGCGGCGCCGGGTTGCCGCACAACAGCAGTCGATGACGCTGCTGGACGGCCTCGACAACGCGACCGGTCCCGAAAACCCCGACAACCCCGACAACCCCGACAACCCCGACAACCCGGACACCCGGACCCCTCCGGACTCCAAAGGCTAGGGCCTGCGGGTCAGCGCCTCAGCGGCCGCATCGGCCCACTGCCGCCACTGTTCGGCGTTGGCCTTGGCCTCTTCGGCTTCCTTGTCCCGGCCGGCCGCGGCCGCCTTCTGGGCCTGCTGTTCGTACTGCTCGGCACGCGTCCGGAACTGCTCGGCCCGCGCTTGTGCCTGTGGGTCCGACCAATCCGCGTCGCCGGCGTCGCGCACCTTTTTCTCGATCGCGCGCAGCCGCCGCTCCAACTCGGCGGACCGCTCGCGCGGCACCCTGCCGATCGCATCCCATTTGTCCGCGATGGACCGCAGCGCCGCCCGGGCGGCCTCAATGTTGCTGGTATCCAGCCCTTCCGCTTCGGCCAGCAGCGCCTCTTTGGCGGTGGCGTTGGCCCGCAACTCGACGTCCTTTTCGGAGGACGCGGCGTTGCGGGCCGTGAAGAACGAGTCCTGGGCGGCCTTGAAGCGGTGCCACAGGGCATCGTCGACATCCCTGGCCGCCCGACCCGCGGCCTTCCATTCGGTCAGCAGGTTCCGGAATTCCGCGCTGGTGGCGGTCCAGTCCGTCGAACCGGACAACTCTTCGGCCCGTTCGCAGAGCCGTTCCTTCGCCTCCCGAACCCCCGTTCGCTCCCGGTCCAGCTCGGCGAAATGGGATCCCCGCCGCCGGTTGAAGGTTTCCCGGGCCGCCGAATAGCGCTTCCACAACGCGTCGTCGACCTTTCGGTCCAGGCCGGTGATCGTCTTCCACTCGTCGAGGATCGCGCGCATCCGGTCACCGGAGACCTTCCACTGGGTCGCGTTGGCGGCCAAGTCCTCGGCCTCGGCGGCCAGCGCCTCCTTGCGCGCGGTCTGGGTGGCCCGCTGCTCGTCGCGCCGGGAACGATCCGCGGCCGCGGTCGCGTCGGCGAGCTCGAGAATACTGGTCAGCCGGCCCGCGAGCGCGTCGATATCGCCCAGCACGCTAGCCGTCGGCAACGATTCGGCCAGTGCGGATGCCGTGGCCCTGATCTTGCGGGCGTCCCCGGACCCCGACGCCAGCCGCTCCTCCATGAGCGTGATCTCGGTGCTCAGGTCGTCGAATCGCCGGCCGAAGTGTGTAAATGCGGCTTCCCGGTCGCCGGCCTGCCAGGAGCCGACGACGCGCTCGCCGGCCGAACTGATCAGCCACACCGTGCCGTCGTCGTCAACCCGTCCGAACTGGTGTGGATTGCTGGGTGGGTGCGCTGTGACCGGAACGGCGGCGGGTCGTGACGTCGGCCGGGGACCGGGACGCGGTCCCGGACGTGGTGCCGGCGTGGGTGCGTCGTTGCTGTGAGGCTCGTCAACCGTCATGCCGCTCGTCACCTGCCCTTCGCGCGGGAGTGTCCCGCGCACCTGCCGCGCGTAGCGGCACCCGTACGGCCGGAAGCCTGGTGGCGCCCTGCTGCCAGCGCCAGCTGCTTCTTAACCGGTTCCAACAGTATTCAAGCAGCTTGGTGGGCGGCGCGCGCCTACCTTTTGCCGCGGTTTAGTCCCGGTAACAGTTCGATTCCACCGTCGCTCGGGCCATATGGCGCGGTCGCGCCGCCCGGTACCGTGAGAGGGACGAGGTGTTACGGCTGTTGCGGGTGGATAGCCGCCGAGCCTGTACAAAGGTTTGCCACGGGCGCAGTATTGATGGGCCGCCGGGCCCGCTGAACGGGTCGAGACCTGGCGCCGCCGCACTACAGTGGTTGGCGAACGCTGATCGAACAGCGCGTGTACAGACAGCTTCGAACGCAACGTTGGTGAGGGGACCTGATGTCGAAAGTGGATGTCGCGGCGCTGATCGCCTTGTGCGCGGCGCTGGCCTCCGCGGTCGGCGATGTGATCCGCCAGCGCTCCGCGCATGAGATCACCGACCAGGAAGTCGGCCACCTCGAGCTGTTCCGGATGTCGTTGCGGGACAAGCAATGGTGGTTGGGCGGCCTGGCGGCGATAGCCAATTACAGCCTGCAGGCCTGCGCCCTGATCTGGGGGTCGGTGGTGCTGGTGACCGCGTTGCAGGTGACCGCGCTGCTGTTCGCGTTGCCGATCTCCGCGCGGCTGGCCCACTTGCGGGTGACCCGCTGGGAGTGGATCTGGGCGGTAGTCCTGGCCGGTGCGTTGGCGGTGGTCATCGCCGTCGGCGACCCGAAGTCCGGCCACGAGCGCGCATCGCTGTCGCAGTGGATCATCGTGGCCTCGGTCATGGGCCCCGCATTGGTGTTGTGCGTGCTGGCGGCGCGAGTCTGGCACGGACGTCCCGTCGCCGCGGTCCTGCTGGCGTTGGTCTCCGGCTCGTCGTTGGCGCTGTTCGCGGTGCTCACCAAGGGAGTCGTCGAGGTGGGCGAAGGCGGCCTCGGGGCCGTGCTGCGCACGCCCGAGTTCTTTCCATGGCTGCTGGTTGCGCTGTGCGGCATGATCTTCCAGCAGTCCGCCTTCCGCGCCGGAGCGCTGACCGCGTCGCTGCCGACGATGACCGTGTGCAAGCCCGTGGTGGCCGGTGTACTGGGGATCACCGTGCTCGGCGAGACGCTCAGAGCCGAAGGCCCCGCGGCGATCGTCCTGGTCTCGGCGGTGGTCATGGTCATCATCGCGACGATTGCACTGGCCCGCGGCGAGGCCGCCTCGATGGAGGCCGAGGCGGGGCAAGACTTGGGAGCGGCCGAAGACGCGCTCGTTCCGCAGGCGCTCCCGCACGGAACTCCCCCGGCCGCGTCCGAGGGAAGCTAGACCGCTCGTTAGTTTGGTGGCGTGCTGGGCGCCATCGCGATCGTTCCCTCCGCGCCGGTGCTCGTTCCCGAGCTCGCCGGAGCGGCCGCCGCCGAGGTGGCCGAGCTGACCGCCGCGGTGCTGGCGGCGGCCTCCCTGTTGCCATCGCGCTGGATTGCCGTCGGAACGGGCGCGGCCGACGAGGTGCTGGGCCCCGATGGCCCGAATTCCCGCGGCACCTTTGCGGGCTTCGGCGCCGATGTACGGGTCGCGCTTTCACCGCGCGCCCACGACGGCGCCGTGCCGCCGCTCGACTTTCCCGTGTGCGCGCTGCTCGCCGCCTGGGTGCGCGGCCAGGCCCGGCCCGAGGCCGGCGTGCAGGTTCGCGTCTACCGCCGCGATCACGACGCTGAGGCTGCCCTGGCCCGCGGCAGGCGATTGCGCGCCGAGATCGACCGCGCGCCCGATCCGATCGGTGTGCTGGTCGTGGCCGACGGCGCGAACACCCTGACACCGTCCGCGCCCGGCGGCTACCGTCCGGGCGACGCCGACGCGCAACTGGCCCTGGACGACGCGCTGGCGAACGGCGATGTCGCCGCCCTCGCCCGGCTGCCACCGCAGATCCTGGGGCGGGTCGCGTTTCAGGTGCTGGCCGGTTTGACGGAGCCCGGGCCACGAACGGCCAAAGAGCTATACCGTGGCGCGCCCTACGGCGTGGGCTATTTCGCCGGCGCCTGGCAGCCATGAGACCGGTCGCGATCGTCGGGCCCACGGGTACCGGCAAGTCGCAACTGGCGCTCGATGTCGTCGAGCGGCTCAGCGGCGAGGTCAGCGCGGAAATCGTGAACGCCGACGCGATGCAGCTGTATCGCGGTATGGACATCGGCACCGCCAAGCTGCCCGTCGAAGAGCGTCGCGGGATTCCGCATCATCAGCTCGACGTCCTGGGTGTCGCCGAGACCGCGACCGTCGCCCGCTATCAGGGCGCCGCCGCCGCGGACGTCGAAGCGATCGCGGCCCGGGGCGCGGTGCCCGTCATCGTCGGCGGTTCGATGCTCTACGTCCAATCCCTGCTCGACGACTGGTCGTTTCCGGCGACCGACCCCGCGGTGCGGGCGCGCTGGGAAGAGCGGCTCGCCGAGGTCGGGGTGGGCCGGCTGCACGCCGAACTGGCCCGCCTCGACCCCGCGGCGGCCGCGGCGATCCTGCCCACCGACGGGCGGCGCACCGTGCGCGCGCTCGAGGTCGTCGAGCTGACCGGGCGGCCGTTCGCCGCGTCGGCGCCGCGGATCGGCGCACCCCGCTGGGACACCGCCATCGTCGGGTTGGATTGTGACACAACGATTCTCGATGAAAGACTGGGCGTGCGCACCGATGCGATGTTCGATCAGGGCCTGGTCGACGAGGTGCGGGGGTTGCTGAGCGAGGGCCTGCGCGACGGGGTCACAGCCTCGCGCGCCCTCGGGTACGCCCAGGTGCTGGCGGCGCTCGACGCCGGTGGCGGGCCGGATGTGCTCCGCGACGCGCGCGAGCAGACGTACGTGGGCACCCGACGCTACGTGCGACGGCAGCGGTCGTGGTTTCGCCGGGACCACCGGGTGCAGTGGATCGACGCGGCCGACCGCGCGCGCATCGTCGACGGCGCGGTGCGGGCGTGGCGGCAAGTACCCTGAACTGGTGATCCGCGCCAACGACGATGATGCCGGCGCAGCCGGGATTGAGGAGTGGCGCACATGATCTTCGCCAAGGGCCATGGCACGCAGAACGACTTCGTGCTGCTGCCCGACCTCGACGCCGAGCTGACGCTCACCGCCGCCCGCGTGGCCGCGGTGTGCGACCGCCGCCGGGGATTGGGCGCCGACGGGGTGCTGCGGGTTACCACCGCCGGCGCCGCCGTGACGACCGGTGTGCTCGAGCGCCTGCCCGACGGCGTCGGCGCGAACGACTGGTACATGGACTATCGCAACGCCGACGGGTCGACCGCGCAGATGTGCGGCAACGGCGTGCGGGTTTTCGCGCACTACCTGCGGGCCAGCGGCCTGGAATCACGGGACGAGTTCGTCGTCGGGTCACTGGCCGGCGCGCGATTGGTGACTCTGCATCACGTCGGAAAGACCGACGCCGACGTCACCGTCGACATGGGCAAGGTCAACCGGCTCGGCAGCGGCGGAAAGGCCTTCGAGGCGGTAGTGGGCGGCAGGCGCTTTACCGGCCTGGCGGTGGACGTGGGCAACCCGCACCTGGCGTGCGTGGATCCGCAGCTGAGCACCGAGGAGCTCGCCGCCCTCGACGTCGCCGCGCCGGTGCAGTTCGACCGCGCCCAGTTCCCGGACGGCGTCAACGTCGAAGTGCTCACCGCCCCGGTCGCGGGAGTGGTCCAGATGCGGGTCCACGAGCGCGGGGTGGGCGAGACCCGGTCGTGCGGTACGGGAACGGTGGCGGCCGCGTTCGCCGCGCTGGCCGGTGCCGGCGCCGACACCGGGACGCTCACCGTGCGGGTGCCCGGTGGTGACGTCGTCGTCACCATCACCGACGCCACCAGTTACCTGCGCGGGCCATCGGTGCTGGTGGCCCGCGGTGAGATCAGCGAGGACTGGTGGCGCGCCCAACCGTAAATCAGATGCACGCCAGCGATTTTGCGTGCACTATTGCTAATTGCCTATGACGTATCCCGAGATTCCCTTTCACGATCAGCCGGATTCGGAGCCCAGTGCGGGCGAGCTCGCCCTCGAGGACCGATCGGCGCTGCGCCGGGTCGCCGGGCTGTCCACCGAACTGGCCGACGTTTCCGAGGTCGAGTACCGCCAGCTGCGGCTGGAACGCGTGGTGTTGGTGGGGGTGTGGACCGAGGGCAGCGCCGCCGACAACCGCGCCAGCATGGCCGAGCTGGCGGCCCTGGCCGAAACCGCCGGCTCGCAGGTGCTCGACGGGCTGATCCAGCGCCGCGACAAGCCCGACCCGTCGACCTATATCGGGTCGGGCAAGGCGGCCGAGCTGCGCGAAGTGGTGCTGGCGACCGGCGCCGACACCGTCATCTGCGACGGTGAGCTTTCGCCGGCGCAGCTGACCGCGCTGGAAAAGGCGGTAAAAGTCAAAGTCATCGACCGCACCGCGCTGATCCTGGACATCTTCGCCCAGCACGCCACCAGCCGGGAGGGCAAAGCGCAGGTGGCGCTGGCTCAGATGGAGTACATGCTGCCGCGGCTGCGCGGCTGGGGTGAGTCGATGTCCCGGCAGGCCGGCGGCCGCGCCGGCGGCAGCGGCGGCGGAGTGGGCCTGCGCGGTCCCGGCGAGACCAAGATCGAGACCGACCGGCGCCGCATCCGCGAACGGATGGCCAAGCTGCGCCGCGATATCAGGGACATGAAGCAGGCCCGTGACACCCAGCGCAGCCGCCGCCTGAGCAGCGACATCCCATCGATCGCCATCGTCGGCTACACCAACGCCGGCAAGTCCAGCCTGCTCAACGCGCTGACCGGAGCGGGGGTGCTGGTACAGGACGCGTTGTTCGCCACCCTGGAGCCCACCACCCGTCGCGCGGAGTTCGACGACGGCCGGCCGTTCGTGCTCACCGACACCGTCGGCTTCGTGCGCCACCTGCCCACCCAGCTCGTCGAGGCGTTCCGCTCGACGCTGGAGGAAGTCGTCGACGCGGAGCTGCTGGTGCACGTTGTCGACGGCTCCGACGTCAACCCGCTCGCGCAGATCAACGCGGTCCGCCAGGTGATCTCCGAAGTGATCGCCGACCGCGGGGTTGATCGCGGCGACACGCCGCAAGAACTCCTCGTGGTCAACAAGGTCGACGCCGCAAGCGATCTGACGCTGGCCAAGCTTCGCCACGGTCTGCCCGGCGCGGTGTTCGTCTCCGCGCGCACCGGCGAAGGCATCGACGCCCTGCGACATCGGATGGCCGAACTCGCCGTCCCCAATGACACCGCGGTGGACGTGGTCATCCCGTACGACCGCGGCGACCTGGTGGCCCGCCTGCACGCCGGTGGGCGCGTGCAGCAAGAGGAGCACAACGCCGACGGCACCCGGATCAGGGCCCGCGTTCCGGTGGCGCTGGCGGCCAGCCTGCGGGAGTTCTCCGCCCGTTAAGTGGCGGGGGTGCCGGCTGCGCCGAGACTGCAACCACGTACACCTGCATCGGCGTGTCGTGTGTGTGGTTGCAGTGTCGCGGCAACGGGAAGCGCCGTGGTCGCGACACGAAGCACGCGCCCGTCGGCTGTCGACCAACCGTCTGGTTGGTATATCTTGGGCTGCAGAGTTTCCCTTCGCCGGAGGTCATCCATGGGCAGTGCCGTCAACTACCAGCGCACCCTTTTCGAGCCCGAGCATGAGCTGTTCCGTGAGTCCTACCGCGCGTTCCTCGATCGCCACGTCGCGCCCCATCACGAGGAATGGGAGAAGGCGAAGATCGTCGACCGCGGTGTGTGGCTCGAGGCCGGCAAGCAGGGCTTCCTCGGCATGGCGGTGCCCGAGGAGTACGGCGGCGGGGGCAACCCGGACTTCCGGTACAACACGATCGTCACCGAGGAGACCACCGCCGGGCGCTACAGCGGCATCGGGTTCGGGCTGCAAAACGACGTGGTGGCCCCCTACCTGCTGCGGCTGGCCACCGAGGAGCAGAAGCAGCGTTGGCTGCCCAAGTTCTGCAGCGGGGAGTTGATCACGGCCATCGCGATGACCGAGCCGGGCACCGGCAGCGACCTGCAGGGCATCAAGACCCGCGCCGTCAAGCAGGGCGATCACTACGTGCTCAACGGCTCAAAGACGTTCATCACCAATGGGATCAACTCGGACCTGGTGATCGTGGTGGCGCAAACCGACCCGGACAAGGGCGCGCAGGGCTTTTCGCTGCTCGTGGTCGAACGCGGTATGAAGGGATTCGAACGCGGCCGTCACCTGGACAAGATCGGATTGGACGCGCAGGACACCGCCGAATTGTCGTTCAGCGACGTGCATGTTCCCGCCGAAAACCTGCTCGGCGAGGAGGGCATGGGGTTCGTCTACCTCATGCAGAACCTGCCACAGGAACGGATCTCGATCGCGATCATGGCGGCCGCCGCGATGGAAGCCGTGCTGGACCAGACGCTGCAATACACCAAGGAGCGCAAGGCCTTTGGGAAACCGATCGGCAGCTTCCAGAACAGCCGATTCGTGCTGGCCGAGCTGGCGACCGAGGCCACCATGGTGCGCGTCATGGTCGACGAGTTCATCCGGCTGCACCTCGAGGAGAAGCTGACGGCCGAACAGGCCGCGATGGCCAAGTGGTACTCGACCGAGAAGCAGGTGTACCTGATCGACCGCTGTCTGCAGCTGCACGGCGGCTATGGGTACATGCGCGAATACCCCATCGCCCGAGCCTATCTCGATGCCAGGGTGCAGACGATTTACGGCGGTACGACCGAAATCATGAAGGAGATCATCGGCCGCAGCCTCGGGGTCTAGCGCGCCGGCGCAGCGCCGGCGCAGCCCTGGCGGCCCGGGGCCGCTCGGTCTCAATATGGGCGTGGCCCTGCATCATTTCGACATCGGCGCGGTATCCGTTTTCGTACTATTCGGGATTTGACTTAGCATTTCTCGTCGGCTGGGGCAAAGTTATGCGAGCCCGGCGATGTTGCGGGTCGTAAAGGGTTACTTCCCCACGGTTGGGGGTACGACCCGCTCGCAGGGTCTGCAGGGTGCGGGCATGGCCAGAGATAGCGGCCGATCCGTCGGCTGGGAGGCTTGGTGAACGGGCAGAGAGCTCGAGTGCGCAACCTGGTGGCGCGCGCGCTGGTCAGCGTGGCGACCGCGGTGGTGGCTGCCGCATTGCTGGCGCCCGCTGCTTCCGCGTCCCCGATCGGTGACGCCGAAACCGCCATGATGGCCGCGTGGGAGAAGGCCGGTGGCGGCAATTCGCCGCTCGGCGCCCGGAAGGGCGACGTCTACCCCGTCGGCGACGGATTCGTCCTGGACTTCGACGGCGGCAAGATGTTCTACACGACGGATACGGGTGCCAAATTCGTCTACGGCCCGATCCTGGACAAATACGAGTCGTTCGGCGGCCCTGCCGGCAGCGATTTGGGGTTCCCGACCATCAACGAGGTTCGGGGCCTCGCGGGAGCTGACAGCCGAGTGGCCACCTTCTCCGCCAGCGACAAGCCGGTGATCTTCTGGACGCCCGACCACGGCGCGTTCGTCGTGCGCGGCGCGATGAACGCCGCGTGGGACAAACTCGGCAGCTCGGGCGGCGTGCTCGGTGCGCCTGTCGGGGATGAAACCTACGACGGCGATGTCACTTCCCAGAAGTTCAGCGGCGGTGAGATCTCCTGGAATCGGAAGACCACGGAGTTCACCGCCAATCCCGCGGCGCTGGCCGACCAACTCAAGGGTGTGCAGGTAGCAATCGATCCGGCCGCGGCCATCGGCATGGCCTGGCGCGCGGCCGGCGGCGGCGCCGGTCCGCTGGGCGCCAGGCAGGGTGGCCCGTATCCCATCGGCGGTGATGGAATCGCCCAGAACTTCGCCGGCGGCAAGGTCTACTTCAGCCCGGCCACCGGCGCGAACGCGGTCGAGAGCGACATCCTGGCCAAGTACGAATCGTTGGGCGGGCCGGTCGGAAGCGACCTCGGATTTCCCACCGCCAACGAGTCCGACGGCGGTATCGGCCCTTCCAGCCGGATTGTCACGTTCTCCGCGGCCGACCAGCCGGTGATCTTCTGGACCCCCGACCACGGCGCCTTCGTGGTCCGGGGCGCCATGAAAGCCGCCTGGGACAAGCTCCGCGGTCCCACCGGCAAACTGGGCGCCCCCGTCGGCGATCAGGCCGTGGACGGCGACAGGGTTTCGCAGCAGTTCACCGGCGGCAAGATTTCGTGGAACCGCGCGAATAACGCCTTCACCACCGATCCGTCAAACCTGGCTCCCTCGTTGTCCGGTCTGCAAATACCGGGGCAGAACCAGCCAAGTACTTCGGCGATGCCGTCTCACGGCACGAAGTTCTTCTTGCAACGGTGGTGGCTGCTGGCCGGTATTGCGGTGTTGGTACTGGTCGTGTTGGCGGCGCTGTTGGCGGTTGTGTGGCGCCGTCGGCGTCGCCACCGCCGCGAAGTCGCTGACTACGAGGAAGAGCACGACACGGACGCCGGCTACGGCGCCGCGGTGGTTGGCGGGCGCTGGGTGGACGACGATGACGCCGATCTCGCCGCCGAGTACCTCCGGCTGGACGACCGGCACCCACCAGAGCCGGAGCCAGGGCCTGACGCCGGGCTCGCAGGGCGAGTCAATTGGGGCCGTGAAACCGGGTTTGCCGCCGACCCGGCCGAGGAAGTGGAACCCGTCGGGGTTTACGGCGGCGAAGCGCCGTCCGAATCCCGGGAGGGCGTAAGCCTTTTCGAGCGCCCGGTCGCGATCGAACAGGAAAATCCCGACGCGGTGGACACCGATTCCATCCCCGTTGTCTCGGAGGCCGTCCTGTTGGAGGCCGGCTATCCCGAGGTTCCCGAGGACGCCGGCTATCCGGAGGTCGCCCACGAGGAGGCCGGCTATCCGGAGGTCGCCCACGAGGAGGCCGGCTATCCGGAGGTCGCCCACGAGGACGCCGGCTATCCGGAGGTCGCCCACGAGGAGGCCGGCTATCCGGAGGTCGCCCACGAGGACGCCGGGTACTCGGACGCCGGGTACGAGGACCCCGGTTACGCGGACGCCGGGTACCCCCTTGTCGTCCCGCATGCCCCTCCGGGTGTCGCGTACCTCGGTTACGGCGCGCGGGATGCCGACGAAACGGATGCCGTGTATCCGGACGTCGCAGTTCCCCACGCCGCTGCAGATGTCGGGTATCCCGAGGCCGCCGCTCCGGAAGCCCATGTCGAAGACACCACCCCGCCGGAGGCCGTCGCGTCCAGCACGGAGCCGAGAACCGGACGACACGCGGCCGTGGATACCGAAGACGTCTCAGAAGCGGCCGACGCGGCTTATCCGGCGCGGCCGACAATCCACCTGCCGCTGGACGACCCGTACCAGGTGCCCGACGGGTATCCGATCAAGGCCAGTGCTCGCTTCGGCCTGTACTACACGCCGGGCAGCGAGCTCTATCACGACACGCTCGCCGAAATCTGGTTGTCCAGCGAAGAAGTCGCGCGAGCCAACGGCTTCATCAAGGCGGACTGAAGCCGGCCGTTATATCTTGCGAATCACCGTGACGACCTTGCCGAGCACGGTCGCGTCATTGCCCGGTATGGGGTCGAACGCCGGGTTGTGCGGCATCAACCACACTTGACCGCCCGCGCGCTTGAACGTCTTGACGGTGGCCTCACCGTCGATCATGGCCGCGACGATGTCGCCGTTGTCGGCGACGTGTTGCTGCCGCACGACCACCCAGTCGCCGTCGCAGATCGCCGCCTCGACCATCGAGTCGCCCACCACCTTGAGAAGGAAGAGCGTGCCCTCGCCGACCAGCTCACGCGGCAGCGGGAAGACGTCTTCGACGGCCTCTTCCGCGAGGATCGGTCCACCGGCCGCGATGCGCCCGAGGACCGGGACGAAGGTCGGTTCCGGCAGGGCGTCTGAGCCGGCGACCTCGGTGAGGACCGTGCGTGCGGCGGTGGTCTCGTCGGTACCGCGGACATCGACGGCGCGCGGGCGGTTCGGGTCGCGGCGCAGGTACCCCTTGCGCTCGAGGGTGCGCAGCTGGTGAGCCACCGAGGACGTCGACGTCAGACCGACGGCGTCGCCGATTTCCCTGATGCTCGGCGGGTAGCCGCGGCTGCTGACCGACGCCCGGATGACGTTGAGAATGGTGCGCTGCCGTTCGGTCAGCGATGGATCCACGGAATGCAACCGGCCGCCCGCGCCGCCGGATGAGGTGTCGGTGCTGTCGCTCATGCACTGAATGTAGCCGGGGGGCGACCCAGAATCAAACATGTGTTCGACAAGCGTGTCGTGGCCCCGGTGAATAACAGGCGTGTAACTCTCGGGCGTTCGGGGTACTCCAACTCCATGTCAGCGACTGCACCGGACGAATCTGTCGGTGGTGTGGCCTACCGTTGTGCACGTTCGACACGCTTCGCTCAAATGTTCGGCTATCGAACATGCGAGCGACTATAGTCGAACACACGAGCGAGAAACGAGTTGACCGGAGGAACGCAGATGACAACCATCCACGCAGTCTCGCCGCGGACCAGCGGCGTTCGCCGCCCGGTCAACGGACCGGTCCGGGGCCAACGTTGCGGCCGGGATGGGCTCGCCGGATCCCGCAGGCCCGGCCCGTCGAGGCCGGCGGGCGCGCCGCCGCGCTACTTCGGCACCGGCGTCACGATGTCCGTCGCGCCTCATCGCAGGCGTCCGGTTACGTTGGCGACGACGCTGGGGCTGGCGCTGGTCGCCGGGATGATCACGCTGTGGCTGGGTCTGCTCGGCAATCTCGGGCAACTGGCCAACGGCGACTCCGCGGGATCGGCTGGACCGGTGCCGGACCGGCTCGCCGTGGTGCGGGTCGAACCCGGGGAGTCCCTGCAGGATGTCGCTCACCGGGTGGCGCCGGACGCACCGGCGCGCCGGGTTGCCGAGCGCATCCGCGAGCTCAACGACCTGAACTCGCCGGCGCTGGTCGCGGGCCAGACGCTGATCGCGCCGGTCGGCTAATCCCGTGAATCGCGAAAATGCCTCCATGCCAGCCCTGCAGGCGGGCTCACAGGTAGGCTCGGAGTGTCCTGCGAGCCCGGATGTGAGCACGACGAAGGAGCGGTCATGCATTGTCCGTTCTGCCGTCATCCCGATTCCCGGGTGATCGACTCGCGGGAAACCGACGAAGGTCAGGCCATCCGGCGCCGCCGGTCGTGCCCCGAATGCGGGCGGCGTTTCACCACCGTGGAAACCGCGGTATTGGCCGTCGTCAAGCGCAGCGGTGTCACCGAGCCCTTCAGCAGGGAGAAGGTCATCAGGGGGGTCCGTCGGGCCTGCCAGGGCCGGCGGGTGGATGAGGATGCGCTGAATCTGCTGGCCCAACAGGTGGAAGACACCGTGCGTGCCGCGGGGTCACCGGAGGTCCCGAGTCACGAGGTCGGCCTGGCCATCCTGGGACCGTTGCGCGACCTCGACGAGGTGGCTTACCTGCGGTTCGCATCGGTATACCGGTCGTTTTCCTCGGCTGATGATTTCGAGCGCGAGATCGAGGCGCTGCGCGCGCACCGCAAGGTATCGACCCCGAGCTGACGGATCGTTAATCGCTAGGCTGGCTTCATGCCTCCGGACTTGCACCCCGATCTCGAGGCGCTGGCACCATTGCTTGGAACCTGGACCGGTCAGGGTGAAGGCAAGTACCCGACGATTCAGCCGTTCGAGTATCTCGAGGAAGTCGTGTTTGCCCATGTGGGTAAGCCGTTTCTCGCCTACACGCAGAAGACCAAGGCGGTGGCCGACGGAAGGCCGTTGCACGCCGAGACGGGATATCTGCGCGTGCCACAACCCGGTCACGTCGAGCTGGTTTTGGCTCACCCCAACGGCATCACGGAAATCGAAGTGGGCAACTATTCGGTGACCGGCGACCGAATCGACGTCGAGTTGTCCACCACGGCAATCGGGTTGACGCCGACCGCCAAAGAGGTGACCGCGCTTGGCCGTTCGCTGCGCGTCGACGGCGACGAGCTTACGTACTCGGTGCGCATGGGCGCGATGGGGCAGCCCCTGCAGGACCATCTCGCCGCGGTATTGCGCCGACAGCGCTGAATGCCGCGTCAGTGCGCGGTCGTCGATCAGGTAGCGCTGCGTTCGTCGGAACCCATGGCGTTCAGCACGGCGACGCGAGTATCGGCCGAGCCCGTGACGGCCTTCTCGCCGCCGCCGGTGCGGAGCAGTTCGCGAAGGGCGGCCTGATCGTATTCGGCGGGCTCGGTGGTGTCGATGAAGCGCTGGACGACGTCGATGAAGCGGGCTGGGTCGTCGTGGAACGGGAAGTGGCCGGAGCCTTCGAAGATCTCGAGCCGGGAGCCGGGCATCGTGGCGTGCGCCATCCACGCGTGACGGACGGGAACCACCACATCCTTTGTTCCCCAGACGATCTGCACCGGGATGGCCTCGGTCAAATAACATCGATCCAGCATGGTGACGATCTGCCCGCGCCAGTCCACCACGGCCCGCAGGGTCCGGCTGAATGCCGCCGAGGCCGTCGGTTCCGGCAGGTCATCCAGGATCCGCAGCACGTTGGGCAGGTCGTGGCCCAGGCCGGTCGATCCGATCGCCAGGCCCGCTATCCGCCCCGCCAGATGGACCGCCGGCCGCACCAGGGGCAGCCGCAGCAGCGCCAGAGCCTCGCTGCCCATGGGCAAAGCGGCCAGTCGTAAGACGACGTTGACGTCCTTGGTGACGCCTCCGGCGGCGACCAGGATCAGCCGCTCGACCAGATGCGGGAACTGGTAGGCGAATTGCATGGCCACCCCGCCGCCGAGCGAATGACCGACGATGGTCGCCCGCTCGATGTCGAGCACGCTGAGCAGGTCCCGCATCCCGTTTGCGTACGCGGCGACCGAGTAGTCGGCGCGCGGCTTGTCGGATTTCCCGTGGCCCAACAGATCCGGGGCGATGACCGTGAACCGCTGGGCGAGCTTGGCCTGCACGGTATTCCAGGTCGTGGAGTTGTCACCGATCCCGTGGATCAAAAGAATCGCCGGCCCAGAACCGGCGATCCGGTACGCCCGCTGGTATCCATGGATGGTGCGAAACCCCAGCGTGGGGGCCGTCACTTCACGCACCGGGCGAAGATTGCTCTTGCGCTTCCGCTCGGTCATCTCGCCAACCTTGTTGTCGGGCCAGCTACGGGCGTTTACCCCTGGTCGTCGTCGTCGAGTTTCTTCTCCGCCTGCTGGGCCAGGAATCGCTCGAACTCTGCACCAAGCTCATCGCCGCTAGGCAGATCCTCATCGCGAGTCAGTAACGACCTGTTCTCCTGAGCGTCGATGAAGGCATCGTACTGGCGCTCGAGCGCGGCCACCACTTGAGCGACCTCTGCGCTCGCATCGACCTGCTCGTCGATCCTGGCCCGGATCTCTTCCGCCGCTTCGGACAGCGCCGACAGCGGCAACTCGAGCGACCCGCTCTTGGCAACTTGCTCGAGCAACGCCTGCGCGGCGGCGGGGTAGTCGGTCTGCGTCAGGTAGTGCGGGACGTGCACGGTGAACCCGACGACTTCGTGACCGTGCTGGGCCATCCGGTATTCCAGGAGGTTGGACGCGCTGCCGGGAACCTGGATCTCCGAAATCCATGGCTGGAAGTCGGCGATCAACTCCCCCTTGTTGGAATGCGCGGTCAGCGTGATCGGCCGCGTGTGCGGTACCGCCATCGGGACGGTGCCCAGGCCAATGGTCCGCCGCACACCCAGCCGTTCGGCCAGCAAGCGCACCGCGGTGATGAAACGCTCCCACTTCAGGTCCGGCTCCATTCCGGCCAGCAACAAGAACGGGGTGCCGACGCTGTCGTGCAGCGCGTACAAGCTCAGCTCCGGATCGTCGTAATCGGTGAAGTGATCCGTCTTGAAGGTCATCAATGGCCGCCGCGAACGGTAATCCAGTAAGTCGTCGATCGCGAACGACGCGACGAGCTCAGTGTCCAGGGCGGCCTTCAGGTGGGTCGCGGCCAGACGTATGGCGTGACCGGCGTCGGAGAAGCCCTCGAGAGCGTGCACCAAAACCGGGCCGCGGCCATCGGCCGTCGACAACTGCGGTGCCGGGAACTCGAGCTCGTACATGCCGGGCTGCCCAGGCTGATAGTCGTCTGGCTGATAGTCGTCATCCGGGCTTTGATGGCGGGCCATCTGGGTTTCCTCCTCTCGGGAATCTCTCCAGGGTGCCCTACCAAGTGTCCCCCGAATCAGCGGGCACCAGTAATGAAACAGCGAACTCTGCGGCGTCTTAGTGTTTGAAACGCGACAACGCCGCAACGTAATCCGCAAAACACTTCCGCGGCGGCAAGTTTGCCAGCAAACCTGCCCTCACACGGTGTTGCGTCGAACCCTGCCGGTCGCCCGATGATCAGGCATGATGTACACCAAATGCGCATACCGATGGTGTTGCTGTGCTCGGGGGTCGGCCTGGCGACGTTGGTGACGTCGTGCACCCGGCCAACCGATCATGCCGCGCGCCCAACCTTCTCCATTCCGGTGGCCACCGCGCCGGTCCAGCACCTCAGCCAGCCCCAACAGAAGGCGGTCGCGGGTCGGGTGGACCCGGACAGGCGCGTGGGCGCGATCTTTCTCAACGGCGGCACCCTGCACGTTTGCACGGGTTCCGTGGTGCATTCGGCGACCGGGAACCTGGTGATGACCGCGGCGCACTGCCTGGCCGGAGCCTCGCAACTGAGCTTCGCTCCCGGCTTCGCCGGTGACGCCCCGCCCGTTGATGTGTGGAAGGCCGACGCCGTCTACCTGGATCCGCGCTGGATCGCCAGCAAGGATCCACACGCCGATTACGCGATCGCGCGGGTCAGCAACGCGGCCGGTGCTTCGGTCGAGTCGCACGTCGGGTTGGCGCTGACGCTGGGCACGGCACCCGCTCCCGGCAGTCACGTCACGGTGCTGGGATATCCGGTCGGGGTGGGCGGCTCGCCCATCGGCTGCCAGGCCAGCACCTCGCTCAACGAGAGCGGGTTTCCCTCGTTGGCGTGCGAGGGGCTGGTGGACGGCACCAGCGGTGCGCCCTGGGTCAGCGGTACCACGCTTACCGGGGTGATCGGCGGTTTCGAGCGCGGTGGGTGCGCGGCGAACGTGTCGTACACGGCGCCGTTCGATGAACAGACCGCCCTGTTACTGGCCCGCGCCGAGGCCGGCGGTCCCGGCGACATCGTGCCGAAAGACCTCGACGACAGCTGCCAGTAGGAGGGGTCGGTCAGCGGCGGAACTGGCTGAGGGCCCGCATCTTGTTCGTCACGTCCAGCGCGGCGACCTTGTAGGCCTCGGAGAACGTTGGATAGTTGAACACCGCGTCGACCAGGTAGTCGACGGTGCCGCCACAGCCCATCACGGCCTGCCCGATGTGCACCATCTCGGTGGCGCTGGTCCCGAAGATGTGCACCCCGAGCAGCTTGCGATCGTCGGTGGACACCAGCAGCTTGAGCATGCCGTAGGAGTCGCCGGCGATCTGGCCGCGGGCCAGCTCCCGGTAGCGGGCGATCCCCACCTCGTAGGGAATCGAGTCCTTGGTCAGCTCCACCTCGGTGGCGCCGACGTAGGAGATCTCGGGGATCGAATAGATGCCGATCGGCTGTAGGTCGGTGATGCCGTCGCATGCTTCCCCGAACGCGTGGTAGGCGGCGAGCCGTCCCTGTTCCATGGACGTCGCGGCCAGGGCGGGGAAGCCGATCACGTCGCCGACGGCGTAGATGTGCTCCACCTTGGTTCTGAACTTGTCGTCGACCCAGATCCGCCCGCGGCCCTCGGCCTCGAGGCCGGCGTTGTGCAGATCGAGGTGATCGGTTTGGCCCTGGCGTCCCGCGGAGTACATGACCGTCTCGGCGGGAATCTGCTTGCCGCTGGCCAGGGTGGTGACGGTGCCCGCGGCACCGACGTCGACCGCCGTCACTTCCTCGCCGAACCGGAACGTCACCGCCAGGTCGCGCAGGTGGAATTTCAGCGCCTCGATGACCTCGGGATCGCAGAAGTCCAGCATGTCGTCCCGCTTTTCCACGACGGTGACCTTGGTGCCCAACGCGGCGAACATCGAGGCGAACTCGATGCCGATCACACCGGCGCCGACGACGACCATCGAGGCCGGCAGCGACTTGAGGTCAAGGATTCCGTCGGAGTCGAGCACCCGTTCTTCGTCGAACTCCACTCCGGGCGGCCGTGCCGGCGTGGTGCCGGTGGCGATGACGATGTATTCGCCGGTGACGGTGGTCATCTCCCTGCGGCCCGGGTCTTCGACGACGATGGTGTGCGGGTCGGCGAACCGGCCGTGCCCGACCAGCAGGTCGATTCGGTTGCGCATCAACTGATTACGCACCACGTCGACTTCCTTGCCGATCACGTGCTGGGTGCGCGCCAGCAGGTCGGCCGGGGTGATCCGGTCCTTGACCCGGTAGCTCGCCCCGTAGAGCTCGCGCTGATTCATCCCGGTGAGGTAAAGCACGGCCTCGCGCAACGTCTTTGACGGGATGGTGCCCGTGTTGACGCAGACCCCGCCGAGCATTTTGCCGCGTTCAATGATGGCGACGGATTTGCCCAGCTTGGCCGAGGCGATGGCCGCCTTTTGGCCGCCCGGTCCCGAACCGATGACGACGATGTCGTACTCCTGCGTCGAACCCATGGATAGACGATAAGGCCCACAGTCGAGACTTTCTCCACAGACAGACGCCGGGATCTCGTCGCGTGACCACCGGCTGACGGTGGCGGGCGTCAGCGTTGGTGCTCATGACGACGCATCGACCCGACTTTCAACTGAACCGCCCCGGAGCATTGATCGCCGCGCTACCGGCTGTTCTTGGCTTCGTTCCGGAGAATTCATTGGTGCTGGTGTCGTTGGGCGGCGGCGAACTGGGGTCGGTGCTGCGGGTCGATCTCTCCGAGGAGCTCGTCGACCGGGTGGGTCACCTCGCCGACGTCGCGGCCGCGGCCGAGCCCGAGGCCGCGATCGCGGTGATCGTCGACGCCGAGGGCGCGCACTGTCCCCGGTGCAACGACGAGTACCGGCACCTGTGTGAGGTGCTCACGGAGGCGTTGTCGGAGCACGACATTGAGCTGTGGGCCGCGCACGTGGTCGACCGGGTGGCCCTCGGCGGGCGCTGGCACTGTGTGGACGGGTGCGGCTCGTCCGGCGCGGTCGACGACCCCTCGGCCTCGCCGCTGGCCGCCGCGGCGGTGTTGGACGGCAGGCGGCTCTACCCGCGGCGCGCCGACCTGCAGTCGGTTATCGCCGTCGACGATCCGGCGCGCAGCGCCGAGTTGGTCGAGGTGGTCACGCGACGTGCGGCCACCCGGGAGGTGGCACATCGCGCCGACCCGCGGGGCTGCGGCCGCCGCGACGTGGAAAACGCGATGGCCGCCGCCGGGCGCGTCGCCGGCGGTCATCCGCTGTCTGACGCCGAGCTGGCGGAGCTGGGCTGCGCGCTGAGCGACGCGCAGGTGCGCGACACGCTGTACGCCCTGGCGGTCGGCGAGACCGCCGGCCAAGCCGAATCGTTGTGGTCGCTGCTGGCGCGCACCCTGCCCCAGCCGTGGCGGGTCGAGGCACTGGTGTTGCTCGCGTTCAGCGCTTACGCACGCGGCGACGGGCCGCTTGCCGGGGTGTCGCTGGAGGCCGCGCTGCGCTGCGAGGCCGACCATCGGATGGCGGGCATGCTGGACATGGCATTGCAGTCGGGTCTACGGCCCGAGGACATCCGGGAACTCGCCGTCAGCGGCTATCGGGTGGCCAAGCGGCTCGGTGTGCGGCTACCGCCGCGGCGGGCGTTCGGCCGCCGGGCGGGGTAAGTGGCGATCGCTAGCGCGGCGGAGCCGGGCGAAGCGGTCGTCACCATCTGCAGGGGTCAGACCTTTTCGGCCTTGACGGCGTGCGCCATCTCGTGCGGCAGGGTGACGTTCTCGTGGCCCGGTATCAGGATGGTGACCCCACCGCCACCCGGGCTGGTCTCGACGGTCACCCGCGCGTTGGGAACGACGCCGGCGTCCTTCAGTCGCGTGATCAGATCGATGTCACCCTGGACGTGCTCGGTGAGTTGACGGACGACCACCGCCACCGGCGATCCGGCCGGCAGTTCCGTCAACCGGACGAGATTAGCCTCGTCCGCGCCGGACTCCGGGCCAACGCCCAGGTCCAGGAGACCGGGAATCGGGTTCCCGAACGGAGAAGTGGTCGGATGGTTGAGCACCTTGACCAGCCGGCGCTCGACGTCCTCGCTCATCACGTGCTCCCACCGGCATGCCTCCGCGTGGACCTCTTCCCACGGCAACCCGATGACGTCGACGAGCAATCGCTCGGCCAGGCGGTGCTTGCGCATCACGGCGACGGCCAGAGCGCGGCCCTTGTCGGTGAGCTCCAGGTGGCGGTCGCCGGCCACGTGCAATAACCCGTCGCGCTCCATGCGGGATACGGTCTGGCTGACGGTCGGGCCGCTCTGGTCGAGGCGCTCGGCGATCCGGGCACGCAGCGGTGTTACGCCCTCTTCCTCGAGGTCATAGATGGTCCGCAGGTACATCTCGGTGGTATCGACCAGCTCGTTCATTCAGCACCCTCCGTCGACGCTGAGTCTACTTGGCCAGCTGCATGAATGGGTGTAACGCTTCCCAGGTAAGCGGTATGCCCGCCGCTGACGCGGCGGGCATACCGTCTGCTACCTGGCTCTAGTCCGCGGCCTCAGTCCGCGGCCTCAGCTCGCATACGAGCGCAGCCGATCGGCGCGCTCGCCGTTGCGCAGCTTGGACATCACGTCTCGCTCTATCTGGCGGACCCGCTCGCGGGACAGACCGAACAGCTTGCCGATCTGATCCAGGGTGCGCGGCTGGCCGTCGTCCAGACCGAAACGCAACCGGATCACCTGGTGCTCACGCTCGTCGAGAGTCGCCAGCACACTGCGGATGTCGGTGTGCAGCAGCTCGGCGATCACCGCGTTCTCCGCGGACATCGCCTCGGCGTCCTCGATGAAGTCACCCAACGGGGCCTCTTCCTCGGAGCCGACGGGCATGTCCAGGCTCACCGGGTCGCGGCTGTGCTCCAGCAGGTCGTTGATCTTCTCGACCGGAATACCGGACTCGGTGGCGAGTTCCTCGTCGGTGGCTTCACGGCCCAGGTGCTGGTGCATCTCCCGCTTGATCCGCGCCAGCTTGTTGACCTGCTCAACCAGGTGAACCGGCAGGCGGATGGTGCGGCTCTGGTCGGCCATCCCGCGGGTGATGGCCTGACGGATCCACCACGTCGCATAGGTGGAGAACTTGAAACCCTTTGAGTAGTCGAACTTCTCCATCGCGCGGATCAAGCCGAGGTTGCCCTCCTGGATAAGGTCCAGCAGCGGCATTCCCCGACCCGTGTAGCGCTTGGCGAGCGAAACCACTAGGCGCAGGTTTGCTTCCAGCAGGTGGCGGCGTGCCGCCTGGCCATCGCGGACGACGACCGCCAGATCGCGTTTGCGGTTCTCGCCGAGGCGCTTACGAGTTTCCAACAGGTGCTCGGCGTAAAGCCCGGCCTCGATGCGCTTGGCCAGCTCGACTTCGTCGGCGGCGGTCAGCAGCGCCGTCTTGCCAATGCCGTTCAGGTACACGCGCACCAGGTCCGCGGCGGGGCTTTGCGCGTCCAGATCGCTGTCAACCCGGCTTGTGCTGGCATTCGGCATGTCGACCTCCCGATCGGCTTTGTACTGTCATGTGTGTTAACGACAGATCCGCCTTGGGAGTTCCCACCAGCCCGCCATCTCACACGCCTTGACGTGCAGAAATGTTCCCATGACCTGAGAATGTCCTGAGAAGTGTGGATGAGGACCGGTTACCCGGAACCTCGGTGATCTGTGACTATTCGCGACCGTCCGGGTCAGGGGGCGACTCCGGTCGCGGCTCCGGGTCTCGCGGCGGCTCGAGCGCCGGATGCTCCGCCCGCGGGAACAGCGGAGTGCGCCGCCGCGGTTCGTCGAAGCGCCGCGGTTCGTCGGAGCGGCGCGGTGGTCGGTCGTTGGCGATCAGCACGGCCATCCATGGCAGCGGCACCGACACGGCCACGATCGCCAGTGAGATCAGGCCGTTGTGCCAGGCGCCGTACGCGAGGGCGGCCAGGATCAGCGCCGGAACCCGAAACGCCATCAGGGTCATGTACTTACGCACCCGGGTGCGATGCTCCTCCTCATACGAGGGAGCTGCAGTGGTGATCAACACCGGGCGGCCGTCGTCGTCGAAACCCAGCTCCGCGCCGCGCTTCATATCTCCACTCTCCCACACCCGATCGATTCCGGTACGAACGAGTTAGGAGGCACAATGTGGGGTATGGAGACCCAGACGATCGAACGCACCGAAACCGACGAACGCGTCGATGACGGGACCGCCAGCGATACCCCCAAGTACTTCCATTACGTGAAGAAAGACAGGATCGCCGAGAGCGCGGTCATGGGCACCCACGTGGTGGCCTTGTGCGGCGAGGTGTTTCCCGTCACGCGCGCGGCCAAGCCCGGTTCGCCGGTCTGCCCGGACTGCAAGCGCGTCTACGAGCAGCTCAAGAAGGGCTGATCAGCTCGGTGGCTCTGCGGCCGCGATCTCGCGTTCTTTTGCGCGATCCGATGGCGAACCCACCATCCGCTTGAGGACGGGGGAGCGCGACAGCACCCAGTTGCGCAGCCGATGGGTATGGGTCGCTGGAGCCGGCCATTCCTCCTGAATGGCGGCATTGAGCTCGGCCCCGATCATGATCGAAAAGCCGCCGAAGAACGCGAACAAAAGGAACGCGATCGGAGTGGCGAGCGCGCCGTAGGTGTAGCCGGTGGCGCCGATCCAGCGTAGGTAGAGCCGCAGGCCCAGGGTAGCGATCAGGAATACCACCGTTGCCAGCACCGTGCCGGGAATCAGCCGATGCGTCGGCAGCGGAACCGGCAGCGCCACCCGATACAGCACGGTCACGCCGGCCATCAGGCCGAGAATCAGTACCGGGTAGTAGCCGTAATGCAGCAGGTTTTGCGTGCCCAACGGAATGTGCTCGCTCACCTTGTGCGGGCCGACCACCGCCACCGGCAGGGCAACAACCACGAACATCAGCATGACGATGTACAGGAACAGCGCGAAGAACCGCTGCCGTACGGGATGGCGCAACGGGGTCTGGTCATGCGCTTCCACCACGGCATCGACGAAAGAAGAGATCGCCGAGGATCCCGCCCACAGTGAGATCAAAAAGCCGACCGACGCCACCTCACCGCGGGCGCTGGCGGTGATATCGCGGATGGTGGGCTCGATGATCTGGTCGACCACGTTAGAGGAAAAGAAATTGCGCGTAGTGGACAGCGTGCTTTTGATGATGGCGGGCAATGTGTCTGGGCCGAACACCGGCGCCACGTAGGCCAAGGTACCCAACAACCCCAGCAGCAGCGGCGGGGTGGAGAGGCAGGTCCAAAAGCCTGCTTCCGCCGACTCCGAAAAGATGGAGTCGTCCCATGCCTTTGACAGGGTCCTCTTGCTGATGGGCCAGATGTGGTGGCGGGACGGTTTGGCGCCTTGGTCGCTCATCACCGTCCAGCATTGCCGAAGAATGCCCGCGCCGCCGCTATTACCGCGGCGAGTTCGGCGTGTTTAGCTCGCGCTGACCTCGAGCACCGCGTCCAGCTCGGTCAGTTTCGCCTCGTGCTCGCTGGCGTGGTGCTGGCAGAAGAGAAGCTCGAGTCCGGAAGGCAGCTTGGCGCGGACGCGAGCCGCGGCTCCGCAGCGGTCGCAGCGGTCTGCTTTCGTCAGCTCGGGACTGGTCAGAGTTGCATTCATGGCTTCTCCGTTCTCGTACATTCACTGTCTCAGACGTATACGGTTTTCGCGTTGTTCCCCGATCGTTCTCGGGTGTGTCGTTTCTCACGACTTTCTGACGCCCGTCCGACGGGGCTCTTTGAGGTGGGGAGACTGTGAACTGCGCTCCTGGCGTTTTGCTGCACTTATGCGGGGCGCAGGAGTGGTCGCGTGCCCGCAGTCGCGGCGGAATTCGGCCCGAAGCGTCCGGCTCAGACGTTTCGGCCCAATACATCCATCTGTCGACGCCCGAGCAGGTGCATCTGCCGGCCGACCGGCTCTACCGCGGTCGCGATGACCTGGTTCTGTTGCACATCGACCCGGCGCTGCTGGACTCACCCGTGCGCTGGGAGCCCGGGGTGGCGACGGATCCGGAGTCGATGCTGTTCCCGCATCTGTACGGTCCGCTCCCGGTGCGCGCTGTGATCAACGTCACCGCCTACCCGCCAGGTCCTGATGGCACGTTCCCGCCGGTCCGAAAAGCGTCGGCGCCTCAGGACCCCACGTAGGCGTCGGCCTCGATTTCCACCAGCAATTCGGGCGCGATCAGTCCGGAAACTTCGACCATCGTGGCCACCGGACGGATGTCCGCGAAAATCTGTGCGTGCACCGCACCGACCTCTCGCCAGCGTGAAATGTCTGTCACGTAGATGCGGGTGCGGACCACGTCGGTGAGCGCGGCGCCCACCTGTTGCAGCGCAATCTCGATGCGGTGCAAAGCATCTCGGGTCTGGGCGGCGATATCGCCGGCCGGTCCGGCGCCGGTTGTCCCGGCCACCGCGACGTGCGGGCCGACACGCACCGCGCGCGAGTAACCGACCGCCGATTCGAACTCGGATTCGGACAAGACAACTTTGCGGTTGGCAGGCATGCGGTCACAGTACGACGGCGGCACAGCGGGCGCAGCCGAATTTCTCGCCGCCGCGGGCTGGGCACGACTTAGCTTGCCCGGCAACGATATTCCACCGGCGCAACCGTGATGCGTCGTTGCGCACGCGCAGCGCGCTACCCAACCGCTCAGAATGAGACCAGAATCGATCGCGGCCGGTGAACCTGGTCGCCCGGCTGCACCAGGGTCTGGCAGAGGGAGCGTCGATGACCACGCAAGGCATCTCGGAGGAGGCGCTGCTTGCGCAGGAAGCGTGCTTCGCGCGGGCATTCGCGGCCGGCGATCCGGCGGTCGCGCGCGACCTCTATCAACCCGACGTGGTGTACGTGAGCCCGACGGTACGGCTCTTCGAATGGCCGGACCGGATCGACGGCATCGAGCGCACGCTCGAGTTCATCGCCCTCACCATTCGTGGCTGCCCGGACATCCGCTACGAGGCGGTGGATCACGCAATCACGCCCGGCGGGGACGCGGCGTTCGTGCGCGTTCAATTCGATTGGACCCAGGGCACGGAACGCCTGCGGTCGACCTACGTGGTGATATACCGCTATCGCGACGGCCGGATCGCCCGCCAGCAGCTGTACTACGACCCGAGCGGAAAGCTGGAGCGACTCGGGGCGGGCGAGTACTGAACGCCCGGTAACGTTCTCAGTGGCCACCGGTCGGCATGAGGCCCAACTGGGCCAAGATGCCGGCGAAATCCACCACCGACCAGTACTCAACGATCTTCCCGTCACGGACGCGGTGGATCGCGATCCCTTCTGTCTCAACCGATTTGTTCGTCGCGGGAATGCCGAACAGTTCACCGGCGTGGACCCCGCGAGCCCGGATATGACTCACGACAAGGTCACCTTCGGCTATCTGCATGACGATCTCGTGGCTGCCAGGTGCACCGACACGAAAGATTTCGGCCGCCTGCTTCATTCCGGCCCGGTCCAACGTAACGCCGGGAGCCGGGGCGTTATGCGCAACGAAATCTTCGGCGATGTAGTCATCAAGTACGTCCCAGTCGCCGGCTTCATTTGAATCGATAGCCGACAGGTAGCGACGGATCAGATCCTTGTTCACTTCGAGTGACATCGGGGCAACCTCCCACGACTGACTGGATCTCGCCGGCCAGCAACCAACAGTGCCACGCGTCGCCGCGGGTGTCACGATCGAGATTCTTGTTGGCGAATTCAGCTACTTTGCTGGAGGTGAGATGGTATTTACCGCCCCGGCACTGCTGCGGAATATTTCCAGTGCACACCGAGCCGCAGCGGAGGATGATTCCGGGATTATGAAGCGCGTAATCGTTGGCTTAGCAACGACGCTGTTGGCGTGGGGCAGCCTGGCCGGGTCGAGCGCGGGTACCGCGTACGCCGATCCTCAGTACCAAAACCCACCCGGGCCGTTCCACTGGTGTCCGGGGCAACCGCTACCCGCGGAAGCCCACGGCCAGATCAGGTGGGACATGGGTATCTGTCACGACTACTACCTCGTCGTAATCGGGTACGGCAACGCCGGCGGACTCTATAACAACATTTGGGACGGACCCAACCCGCCGCATGCACCGATGCCCTGCGGGTTCCCCTCGGACAACAGGTGCTGAGCCTGTAGTCGAGCCGTAAAACCTCAGTCGAGGTAGTCGCGCAACACCTGGGAACGGCTGGGGTGGCGCAACTTTGACATCGTCTTGGATTCGATCTGGCGGATGCGCTCGCGGGTGACGCCGTAAACCTGGCCGATCTCGTCGAGGGTACGGGGCTGGCCGTCGGTGAGGCCGAAGCGCAGCCGTACCACGCCGGCTTCACGCTCGGACAGCGTCTCCAGCACCGACTGCAGCTGGTCCTGCAGCAGCGTGAACGACACCGCGTCGACGGCCACCACCGCTTCGCTGTCTTCGATGAAATCGCCGAGCTGGCTGTCGCCCTCGTCGCCGATGGTCTGATCCAACGAGATCGGCTCGCGCGCGTACTGCTGGATCTCGAGCACCTTCTCGGGCGTGATGTCCATCTCTTTGGCCAGCTCCTCAGGCGTGGGCTCGCGGCCCAGATCCTGTAGCAGCTCACGCTGAATGCGGCCCAGCTTGTTGATCACCTCGACCATGTGCACCGGGATGCGGATGGTGCGGGCCTGATCGGCCATGGCGCGGGTGATGGCCTGGCGGATCCACCACGTCGCATACGTGGAGAACTTGTATCCCTTTGTGTAGTCGAACTTTTCGACCGCGCGGATCAGGCCCAGGTTCCCTTCCTGGATGAGGTCCAGGAAGGCCATTCCACGGCCCGTGTACCGCTTGGCCAGCGAAACCACCAGCCGCAGATTGGCTTCCAACAGATGGTTTTTCGCGCGGTCGCCGTCGCGGCAGATCCACATCATGTCGCGGCGCTGCGCGGCGGGCAGTTTGTCGCCGCGCTCGACGTGCTCGGTCATCAGCTGCGTGGCATACAGACCGGCCTCGATCCGCTTCGCCAGCTCAACCTCTTCCTCCGCGTTGAGCAGCGCCACCTTGCCGATCTGCTTGAGGTAGGCGCGAACCGAGTCGGCGGACGCGGTGAGTTCGGCGTCCTTGCGGGCCTGGCGCAGCGCCTCGGATTCGTCTTCGTCCCAGACGAAATCGCCTGAGGCCTTGTCCTTTTCGGAGGGCTCCGCGATCTCCTCGTCCTCTTCGGGGGCCGTCTCGCCGGGCGCGGCGGTCGCGGCGGCAACCGGATTCTCGCCGTCCTCGATCCCAGTTGGCTCGAGGTCGGCGTCGACGGCAGCCGCCGCCACGACCTCCTCGAGGTCGTCGAGACTGAGGTCTTCGGCGTCGATCTCGATGTCCTCGCCAGGCTCGGCTTCAAGGTCCGGTTCGGCCTCGAGATCCTCGACGATCTCGTCGGAGTCGAGGGCCTCCACGCTGACGTCGGCATCCTTCGGGGCGGCTTTGGATGCCGCTTTCGTCCCTCGGGGAGGCGGCGTCTTGGTAGCGGTGCTCTTGGCCGGGGGCCGCGTCTTCCTGGCGGTGGCGCTGGCCCTTGTGGCCGCTGCGGCCTCGTGTTCCTTGGTGGACTTGGTGGTCTTGGTGGCCCGCGGCGCTGCCGCCTTGGCGGCCCGCTTCGCCGGGGCGGCGCCATTGGCCGCCTTCTTTGCCGGGGCGGCACCGTTGGCCGCCTTCGCCGCCGATCGCCTGGCGGGGGACGATGCAGCCTTCGCGGCGCCGCGTTTCACCGGCTCAGCGGTTGCCGGGCTTGCCTTGGTCGCGGCCACTTACACCCCTTCGGTCGGACTCACTTTCGGTGGGTTTGGGCATGGTTAACCGAAAGTGTCTGCTATGTCGAATGTCGGCGTCGATGTCAGCGTGAGTACCCGCACGCTATCAGTTGGGCTGTCGCCGACGACCATTGTAACGACAGTGCAGGCTCGCACCGGCCTACCGGGCAAAATTCAGTGTGTCACGTCCGAGGTCGCCGCCATTGCCGCGCCCACGATGCCGGCGTTGTTTTGCAGGGCCGCGGCCATCACCGGGGTGCGGTTTTCGAGCAGATGCAGCCATTTGTCGGCCTTGCGGCTGATGCCGCCACCGGCGATGAACAAATCCGGCCAGATCACGTTCTCGATGGTCACCAGCACCCGAGTCACCTGCTTGGCCCACCTTTCGTAGCTCCACTCGTTGCGTTCTTTGACCGACGACGCGGCCCGGTGCTCGGCCTCCTTGCCGTCGACCTCGAGATGCCCCAACTCGGTGTTGGGTATCAGCGTCCCGTTGTGGATGACGGCAGAGCCGATCCCGGTGCCGAACGTCAGCAGCACGACCAAGCCGGACTGGTCTCGGCCCGCCCCGTAGCGCTCCTCAGCAAGTCCGGCCGCGTCGGCATCGTTGAGGATCGTGACATCCTGGCCGCCCAGCTCGGCGCTGATGACGTCGCGCGCGTTGGTCCCGATCCAGGACTTGTCGACGTTGGCCGCCGTCTGAACGACGCCGTGGGTGACGACGCCGGGATAGGTCACCCCGAGTGGACCGGTCCATCCGAATCCGTTGACGACCTCGGCGATGGCTTTGGCGACCGCCGACGGTGTTGCCGGCTGCGGGGTCAACACCTTGATCCGTTCCCCGATCAACAGCCCGGTGTCCAAGTCGACGATGCCGCCCTTGATGCCACTACCACCAAAGTCGACGCCGAATCCACGGCGCTGCGGCGTGCCGCTCGCCGTGCCGGTGCTAGGCGTGTCCGTGGTCGAGTCGGTGCTGGTCATCGAAACTCCTCGGCGAGACTGGGCTGTGCGCTCACCTTAGCCTGGCGACGATGCGGCTGTGGGTGTCTGCGTAGCCGCCGCGAACTGTGATGCGATAGACCGGTGACGCGACCCGAGGACGAGCCCGCGCGGCTGCGTTCGGTGGCCGAAACGCTGGCCACCGAGGCCGCCGGGTTCGTGAGGCGTCGCCGCGCCGAGGTGTTCGGCGCCGAGGCGGGGCCCTTGAATGCCCGCGACAGCGGCGCGGTGCGGTCGAAGACCACGCCGACCGATCCGGTCACCGTCGTCGACACCGAAACGGAGCGGCTGTTGCGAGATCGGCTGGCGCAATTGCGGCCGGGTGACCCGATACTCGGGGAGGAGGGCGGCGGGCCCGCCGATCCGGCGGCCACGCCCGCCGACGCGGTCACCTGGGTGCTCGATCCCATCGATGGCACAGTGAATTTCGTCTACGGCATCCCGGCCTACGCGGTGTCCGTCGGCGCGCAGATCAACGGCGTGTCGGTGGCGGGCGCCGTTGCCGACGTCGTCGCCGGCCGGGTGTACTCGGCGGCGGCGGCCCTTGGCGCGCATGTCGTCGACGAGCACGGGACGGAGCCGTTGCGGTGCGCCGCCGTCGACGATTTGTCGATGGCGTTGCTGGGCACCGGCTTCGGCTACTCAAGGCGGCGCCGCGCGATCCAGGCTGCGTTGGTGGCGCAGATGCTGCCGGTGGTCCGCGACGTGCGGCGAATCGGTTCCGCGGCGCTGGACTTGTGCATGGTCGCGGCGGGCCGGCTGGATGCGTTCTACGAGCACGGCCTGCAGGTGTGGGATCGCGCCGCGGGCGCGCTGATCGCGGCCGAGGCCGGGGCCCGCGTGGTGGTGCCGGCGCCGGACGGCCCGGTCGGCGGCGCGGATTGGTGGTGGCTGCGGCCCCGGGAATTGCCGACGAGCTGCTGGCGGCCCTGGGGCGGTTCAACGGTCTGGAGCCGATCCCGGACTGAGCCGGCCCGTGGCGCGCGATCAGCAGCTGCTGGCGTGAATCTTTTGCAGCAGTGCGGGATCTGACGGCTCGGTGGCGCCGGGGCGCAGGCTGGCGAGCACCGCATCGATGTCCTCGTTGTGGGCCAGCGCGGTGAACTCGGTGCCGACAGCGAGGTCGACGGAGTCGTCGGCGCGGTTGTCGTTGAACAGCTCTGTGCAGGGTGCCACCAGCCATACCGCGGCCGCGGTGGTTTGCCCGGCCGTCCCGAACCGGATCTGGCCCTGGCAGTTCAGCCTGGTGCCGGCGTAGATCGGGTCGTTGGCGGCGGTCGGCTGCGCGAAGCCCAGATCCTTCATCGCGCCGGCGACGTCGCCGGCCTGTCCGCCCCGGCCGCTGGCGTTGAGCACGCGGACCTTGGTGTCGCTGAGTTTGGCGGGTGAGACGTCCGCCATGGCGGTGCGCGACACCTGCTCGCCGAGCTGGGCGGGCGCCGACCCGACGGATTGCGGCGGTGGGTTGCATAACGCGGCCTCGCGCACCTTGGCCGGTCGCGTCAGCGCCACGGTCCACACCACGCCCGTCGCCAGCACCAGCAAGACCAGCACGACAATGGCGGGCCGTGGATTGCGTCGCCGAAAGGGCCTACCGTGCTTGTCAAAAGCCGTACCCTCGGTGATTTGTGCGACCACAGGCTGCACTCTAAACGCCCTGTTTAAGCCGTATCGAAAGGGGCAGAATCACGGTGTGACGTAAATCACACATGAATGGGGGGCGATACGGGCACGAATCGTTTGGTGGATGCGTTCGACGCTGGTACAAAGCGTTGCTTGAGGTATTGAGGGCATGTGAGGGGATTGGACGGCGATGCCTACCGATTATGACGCTCCGCGGCGTACCGAGACCGACGACGTCTCGGAAGACTCGCTGGAGGAACTCAAAGCACGACGGAACGAAGCGGCCTCGGCCGTGGTCGACGTAGACGAATCCGAATCCGCCGAATCTTTCGAGCTGCCTGGCGCCGACCTGTCCGGTGAAGAGCTGTCGGTCCGCGTCATCCCGAAGCAGGCTGACGAGTTCACCTGTTCGAGCTGCTTCCTGGTGCAACATCGCAGCCGCCTTGCCAGCGAGAAGAACGGCGTGATGATCTGCACCGACTGCGCGGCCTGATAGCTGCACTCAGCGTGTCAGAGCCGACAGCACCCGCTCCGGGTGACGGCAGCTCACCAGCCAGTACGGCGTGGGGTCGTCTGGGTCATCCAGGACAACCAGAATCATCGGGCCGACCCATGCCCGGTGCAGCACGAAGGCCGCCGGGTCGAGCTGGCGGCCCAGGGCTGCCGACTTTGCAGATCGCGCTATCTCGGCGGAGCGGGCGATCACTTTGACCGGCAGGTGCGCTTCCCCGGCCCACAGCTCCACCCCGTCAGCACCAGCCGTGACGCGGATCTCGACGCGGCCCAGCCACAACAGCGCCCCGGCCGCCACCGTGAACAGTGTCGCGAACGGGAGCCAGTCGGGGAGGGCGCGAAGCCCGAGGTTGACTTCGAAAGCGATCAGACCCGCCAGCGCGAAGGCCAGTGGCCACCACCACGGGGGCACCCATAGTCGTTCGCGATATCGCACGCTGTGCGGCGCGACGCGCGTACCGGACACGCGGTCAAGGGTAGTCTGTGGCCCCGTGTCGAACAGTTTGGCCATTATCCGTCTCGACCCCGAATTACCGCTGCCCAGCCGCGCCCACGACGGCGACGCCGGGGTCGATCTCTACAGCGCGGAAGACGTCAAGCTGGATCCCGGGCAGCGCGCCCTGGTGCGAACGGGCGTCGCGGTCGCCGTCCCGTTCGGAATGGTCGGCTTGGTTCATCCCCGCTCGGGATTGGCTGCGCGGGTGGGGCTTTCGATCGTCAACAGCCCGGGCACCATCGACGCGGGCTATCGTGGCGAGATCAAGGTTGCGTTGATCAATCTCGACCCGGTCGAGCCCATCGTGGTTCACCGGGGCGACCGCATTGCCCAGTTGCTGGTGCAGCGGGTCGAATTGGTGGAGCTGGTTGAGGTGTCGTCGTTCGACGCGGCCGGGTTGGGCGAAACATCCCGTGGCGATGGTGGTCACGGTTCCTCCGGAGGACATGCGAGTTTGTGATGGCAATCGGTAGACGCGCTGGCAATGGCGACGACGAACACACCTCGGACGGCAGCAAGGCGCAGTCCGCCGACGACCAAGCCGACGAAGGCCTCGACGAGCTCGAGGGCCCGTTCGACATCGACGACTTCGACGACCCCGCGGTCGCCGAGCTGGCCCGACTCGACCTCGGCTCGGTGCTCATTCCCATGCCGGAGACCGGCCAGCTGCAGGTCGAGCTGACCGAAACCGGTGTCCCGAGCGCGGTGTGGGTCGTCACACCCAGCGGTCGTTTCACCATCGCCGCCTACGCGGCACCCAAGACCGGCGGCTTGTGGCGCGAGGTGGCCGGCGAGCTCGCGGAGTCGCTGCGCAAGGACTCGGCCGAGGTCAGCATCAAGGACGGCCCGTGGGGTCGAGAGGTGGTCGGCACCGCCTCGGGAGTGGTGCGTTTCATCGGGGTCGACGGCTACCGGTGGATGATCCGCTGCGTCGTCAACGGCGCGCACGAGACCATCGACGCGTTGGACCAGGAGGCGCGTGCAGCGTTGGCCGACACCGTGGTTCGCCGCGGCGATACGCCGCTCCCGGTGCGAACGCCGTTGCCCGTGCAGCTGCCCGAGCCGATGGCGGAACAGTTGCGGGCAGCCGCGGCCGCGCAGCAGGCCCAGCAAGAGGACGAGGCCCAGCAGCCGCCCAACGAGCCGGCCGCACGGCGCAGCGCCGAGGGATCGGCCATGCAGCAGTTGCGCACCACAACCGGGGGCTAGCTAGCCCGACGACGATGCACCCCGCGGAGCGGGGTGAGGTGGGGGTACCGCCCGCTTGCGGGGGCGAGTTGGGCGATTGGGCCTAGCCCGCTAAAGGTCGTTAAGGGCGGCGAGGCAGGCCGCACCCAGCGCGGCCGTGTCCGCGCCCATCTGATCCAGCGTCACCGTCCGCAACGCCGCGCGCGGTGCGGCGTCAACCCAGTCGACGGCAACCTGCAGCGGGTGGATCGGGTCGTCGACCGCGGCGGCCACCGCCAGCGGCGCGGCCAGCCGGGTCAGGTCGGCGCAGCTCGGAGCGACGTAGGCCGCCGCTTCTTCCATCGCGTCGGGCAATTGTGGCCACTGGGCGCGCCAGGAGCGGGCCAGCTCGTCGGCCAGCCACGGCGGGCTGGACGCCCGCATCTGCATGGTCGTTGCATCCAGGCCGTCGGCCCGCAACTGGGAAGCCGAATGCAGCGCCGCGAGGGCGGCCGGTGCCGATCCGGGTGGCCCGGCCCAGGCCGGCAGTGCGGCCAGGACGGCGATCGCGCGGGCGGGATGCGCGAGCGCCCACTTGGCCGCCACCGCGGCACCGATCGAGACGCCGCCGACGGCGATCGGACCGTCGCGTGCGGCGTCGTCCAGGGCCGACAGGTAGCCGTCGATCAACCGCTCCGGCCGGGGCGGCGGGGCGACGAGCAACGCGCCGACGCTTTGCAGCGGGCCGGAAAACGCCCGGTAGACGTAGTCGTCGTCGGAGCCGGTTCCGGGCAACAACACGGTTGCGACACCGCGCAGATCGACAGCCACCCCCTGATATTGCCCGGCCGTTAAGAAACGCTCCAACATCACGTTTGGGTCGGTTGGCGCCCGGGAACCAAGAGGTCTACGGTGTCCGTTGGCACAGATACAAGCAGCGAGGCTTTTTCAGCACTGTCAGGAGTGGCCATGAGGGCCCAAGGTTATTTGCGCCGGCTCACCCGTCGGTTGACGGAAGACCCAGAGGAGCGCGACTCCGAGGAGTTATCCGACGAGGTCGCCACTGCCGGCGCACAGCGTGCGATCGACTGCGAACGTGGCCAGGAGGTCACCATGGTGGGCACGTTGCGCAGCGTGGAATGCAATGGCAAGGGTTGTTCCGGCGGGGTTCGCGCCGAGTTCTTCGACGGTAGCGACACGGTCACGTTGGTCTGGTTGGGTCAACGACGCATACCCGGCATCGACTCGGGCCGGAAATTGCGGGTGCGGGGTCGGCTGGGCAAGCTGGAGAACGGCACCAAGGCCATCTACAACCCCCACTACGAAATTCAGCGGTGACCGTCCCCGACAACACCGCTAAGCGCGTCAGCCCAGAACGCCTGCTGGCACAGGTAGGCGGGGTGGCTGGTCTCATCTACTCGTCGCTGCCGGTGGTGACCTTCGTGGTGGTGTCCGGCCTGTCCGGCTTGCTGCCCGCCATCGCGTCGGCGCTCGGCGTGGCCACGCTGGTCCTGGTGTGGCGGCTGATTCGGCGGGCATCGACGCAGCCGGCTTGGTCCGGGTTCGCCGGTGTCGCCGTGTGCGCCCTGATCGCCTACCTGGTGGGGCAGTCCAAGGGCTACTTCCTGCTGGGCATCTGGATGTCGTTGCTGTGGGCGGTCGTCTTCGCGCTGTCGGTGCTGATCCGCCGGCCCGTCGTCGGCTACGCGTGGAGCTGGGCCGGCGGGCGTGATCGTGGCTGGCGCGACGTGCCCAGGGCCGTCTACGCGTTCGATATCGCCACGGTCTGCTGGACGTTGGTTTTCGCCGCCCGCTTCGTGGTCCAGCGGATCCTCTACGACGCCGATCAGACCGGTTGGCTGGGGGTGGCGCGGATCGGGATGGGCTGGCCGCTGACCCTGCTGGCCGCGCTGGCGACGTACGCGGCGATCAAGGCCGCCCAGCGCGCCATCTTCGCCGCCGACGGCGCTAGCGCCGGTGCCGGCGCTGCCGCCCAGATCGACCCGGATACCGACCGCGGTTAGTCGGCGGGCGGCGGGCCGTCCGGCAGCAACAGCTTTTGCAGGTCCTCCTCGACCTCGGCGACCGCCACGAAGAGCAGCTCGTCGCCACCCTCCAGCGGCTCGTCGGCCTCCGGCACGATGACCCGGGGGCCGCGCAGGATCGTCACCAGCGCGGCATCCCGTGGCAGCTGCAGCCGGCGCACCGGCTTGCCGCCCCACGGCGTGTCGTCGGGCAGGGTGATCTCGACCAGATTGGCCTGCCCCGTGCGGAATTCCATGAGCCGCACCAGATCACCCACGGCGACGGCCTCCTCGATCAGCGAGGCCAGCATGCGCGGCGTGGACACCGCCACGTCCACACCCCAGGCGTCGGTGAACAGCCATTCGTTGCGGGGATCGTTGACCCGGGCCACCACCCGCGGCACGGCGAACTCGGTCTTGGCCAGCAGGCTGAGCACCACGTTGGCCTTGTCATCGCCGGTCGCGGCGACGACGACGTCGAATTCCTCCAGGTGCACGGACTGCAGCAGGCTCAGCTCGCAGGCATCGCCCAGGCGCCAGTGCGCGGCCGGGATGGCGTCGACGTCGACGTGTTCGGGGTTGCGCTCGATCAGGGTCACGTCGTGGCCGTTCCCGAGCAGCTCGCGAGTGACTGAGCGGCCGACCGCGCCGGCCCCGGCTATAGCTACCTTCATTTGAGGGCTCCCGTCTCGAGATCCTCACTGGGCGGCAACGCCGCAATGGCTACCGCTTCGGCGGCGCGGCCGGATATCGCGGCGATGTAGACCTGATCGCCGGACTGGATGACGGTCTTCGGCTCGGGCAACACACCGGTTCCGAACCGAATCAAGAACGCCACCCGGGCGCCGGTGGCCTGCTCGAGATCGGTGGTCCGGTGGCCCACCCAGTCCTCGTGCAGATCGACCTCGGCCACGGCGACGGTACCGGTCGGATCGCGCCACTTGGCCGTCTCGCTTTCCCGGGTCAGCGTGTTGAGCAGACGATCGGTGGTCCAGGGCACCGTGGCAATCGTCGGGATGCCGAGGCGTTCATAGACCTCGGCGCGCTTGGCGTCGTAAATCCGGGCGACGACGCGCTGGACACCAAAAGTCTCCCGGGCCAGCCGGGCCGAGATGATGTTGGAGTTGTCTCCAGATGACACCGCGGCGAACGCGCCGGCCTCCTCGATGCCCGCCCTCAGCAGGACGTCTCGGTCGAATCCCTGGCCCAGCACCCGCTCGCCCCCGAACTCCGGGCTGAGCCGGTTGAACGCGGTGCTGTCGCGGTCGATGACCGCCACATCATGGCCGATTCGGGAGAGCCCGTCGGCCAGCGACGAGCCCACCCGGCCGCAACCCATCACAACCACGCGCACTATAGGGTCCTCTCGGCTGCGTCCTGCGTTCTTCCATCGGCACCCGGGTTGGCCAGCCGATTTCGCTCCGTCGCGAACATTCTCGCGTACGAAACGCTACCAAGCGCGGGTGGGCTTACCCTTGGCTCTCGTGTCCAAACTTTCAACCGCCACGCGCCGGTTGCTTATCGGTCAGCCGTTTCGCAGCGACCGACTGGCCCACACCCTGCTACCCAAGCGGATCGCCTTGCCGGTGTTCGCCTCCGATGCGCTGTCGTCGGTGGCCTACGCACCCGAGGAGGTCTTCCTGATGCTCTCGGTGGCCGGGGTGACCGCCTACGCGCTGACGCCGTGGATCGGGCTCGCCGTGGCCGCCGTGATGTTGGTTGTGGTGGCCAGCTACCGGCAGAACGTGCACGCCTACCCGTCGGGCGGTGGCGACTTCGAGGTGGTCACCACCAATCTCGGCGACACCGCCGGCCTCGTCGTCGCCAGCGCTCTGATGGTGGATTACGTTCTCACCGTTGCTGTTTCGACGGCATCGGCGATGGCGAACATCGGTTCGGCGGTCCCGGTCGTGGCCGAGAACAAGGTGTTCTTCTGTGTGGTCGCCATTCTGTTGGTGATGGCGTTGAACCTGCGTGGGATCCGCGAGTCCGGGGTGGCCTTCGCGATTCCGACCTACGCGTTCATCGTCGGGATTGTCGTGATGATCGGGTGGGGTCTGATCCGGATTTACGTGCTGGGCAATCCGCTGCGGGCCGAATCCGCAGGCTTCCAGATGCATGCCGAGCACGGGCAGATCGTCGGGTTCGCGTTCGCGTTCCTGCTGGCCCGCTCGTTCTCGTCGGGGTGCGCAGCGCTGACGGGTGTCGAGGCGATCAGCAACGGGGTGCCCGCGTTTCAGAAACCCAAGTCGCGCAACGCCGCAACGACTCTGCTGATGCTGGGCGCCATCGCTGTGACGCTGCTGATGGGCATCATCGTGCTGGCCCAGCAGATACACGTGCAGCTGGTCGACGATCCCGCCTCGCAGCTGGGCGGCATCCCGGCGGGCTACATGCAGAAGACACTGGTCACGCAGCTGGCGGAGACGGTGTTCGGCAGCTTCCACGTTGGGTTTCTGCTGATCGCCACGGTGACCGCCCTCATCCTGGTGCTGGCGGCCAATACCGCGTTCAACGGGTTCCCGGTGCTCGGTTCGGTGCTGGCGCAGCACAGCTACCTGCCGCGCCAGCTGCATACCCGCGGAGACCGATTGGCGTTCTCCAACGGGATCCTGTTCCTGTCGGCGGCGGCTCTCGCGTTCGTCATCGCATTCCGTGGTGAAGTGACTGCGCTGATCCAGCTCTACATCGTCGGCGTGTTCATTTCGTTCACCCTGAGCCAGATCGGCATGGTCCGGCACTGGACTCGCCTGTTGCGCAACGAAACCGATCCGCGGATGCGGCGCAAGATGATGCGCTCGCGGGTGGTCAACACGGTCGGATTGCTTTCCACCGGCGCGGTGCTGTTCATCGTGCTGATCACCAAGTTTCTCGCCGGGGCATGGATCGCGATCGTGGCGATGAGCGCGCTTTTCATCATCATGAAGCTGATCCACCTGCACTACGGCACCGTCAGCCGGGAATTGGAGGAGCAAGCCGCAACGCAACACGAGGTGGTGTTGCCCAGCCGCAACCACGCCCTGGTGCTGGTGTCGAAGTTGCATCTGCCGACCCTGCGCGCCCTGGCCTACGCGCGCGCGACCCGTCCCGATGCCCTGGAGGCCCTCACGGTCAGCGTCGACGACGCTGAAACCCGCGAGCTCGTGCACAGGTGGGCGGACAGCGATATCAGCGTGCCGCTCAAGGTCATCTCCTCGCCGTACCGTGAAATCACCCGTCCGATACTCGATTACGTCAAACGGGTCAGCAAGGAGTCGCCGCGCACCGTGGTGACGGTGTTCATCCCCGAGTACGTGGTGGGCCATTGGTGGGAGCAAGTGCTGCACAACCAAAGCGCGCTGCGGCTCAAGGGCCGGTTGCTGTTCATGCCCAACGTGATGGTGACTTCTGTTCCCTGGCAATTGAATTCGTCCGAGCGACTCAAGACGTTCCAACCGCACGCGGCGCCCGGTGACGCGCGTCGCGGAGTCTTCGATTGAGCAGCGAGCCGACGGTGGGGGCGGCACCGGCCGGTGTGGAGCTGACGGTGGTAACCGGCGCCCCCGCCAACGGTGGCAGCTGTGTCGCACACCACGAAGGCCGGGTTGTGTTCGTCCGCTACGCCCTGCCCGGCGAGCGGGTGCGGGTGCGCGTCACCGCGGACCGCGGGTCCTATTGGCACGCAGAGGTTGTCGAGGTGATCGAACCGTCGGACGACCGGGTCGCGTCGCTGTGCCCGATCGCCGGGGTGGACGGTGCCGGGTGTTGCGATCTGGCCTTCGCCGCACCGGAGGCGGCCCGGGCGCTCAAGGCGAACGTCGTGGCCAATCAGTTGCAACGGCTGGGCGGGTTCGACTGGCACGGCCAGGAGACGGGGGCCGAACCGCTCTCCGATTTCGGCCCCACCGGTTGGCGCACCCGGGTCCGGCTCGAAGTGGGCGCGGACCGTCGGCCCGGCTTTCACCGCTACCACAGCGACGAGCTCGTGACCGACCTGCGCTGCGCGCAGTTGCCCGCCGGAATGCTGGACGGGCTGGCTGAGAATTGTTCGGAGGCCGACTTATCGCCGGCCGCCCAGCTGCATGTGGCCGTCGACGACGACGGCGAGCGACACGTGGTGCGCACGCAGCGACAGGGCAAGAGGACCGCCACCAAGGTGGTGGAAGGCAGCTACGAGGCGGTGCAGCGGGTGGGCGCGCGCGGCTGGCGGGTTCCGGTGACGGCGTTCTGGCAGGCGCACCGGGACGCGGCGGTGACCTACAGCAGCCTGGTCGCCGACTGGGCGCAACCCGGTGCGGGCATGACCGTCTGGGATCTCTACGGCGGGGCGGGCGTCTTCGCCGCCGCGCTCGGCGACGCGGTGGGGGAGTCGGGGCGGGTGTTGAGCGTCGACACATCGCGCGCGGCGACGCGGGCCGCGCGTGCCGCACTGGTCGATCTGCCACAGGTAGACGTCGTCACCGATTCCGTCCGCCGGGCGCTGACGGCGCAACAAGCCGGCGCCGATGTCGCGGTGCTGGATCCGCCGCGGGCGGGCGCCGGGCGCGAGGTCATCGACCTGCTGGCCGCCGCCGGGGTCCCGCGCGTGGTGCACATCGGTTGCGAGGCGGCGTCTTTCGCGCGCGATGTCGGCCTCTACCGCGGCCACGGCTACGCCGTCGAGCGGATCAGGGTGTTCGATGCGTTCCCGTTGACCCATCACACCGAATGTGTTGCGCTGCTGACACGTTAAGGCCCGACTATGCATCGAGACTGCGCCCACGGTGTGCCTCAATGCCTTTCGGGCGCGGTACACGCAGGCTCGGCGCGACTATTGCAGACCCGACTCAGCCCAACACGAAATACCGCAACCACAGGTAGACCGCGGACAGCGCCACCGAGATCGCCGCGACGACCGCGCCCTTGCGGGTGAATTCCCAAAAGGAGATCGGACTGTCGGCACGGCGGGCGATTCCGAGGATGACGACGTTGGCGCTGGCACCGACGGCGGTGAGGTTGCCGCCGAGGTCGGTGCCCAGGACGAGGGCCCACCACAGCGCCTGCGGGTTGACGTGGCCCGCGATCGACGGAACCAGCTGCGCGACGATCGGCGCCATCGTCGCGGCGTACGGAACGTTGTTGATGAAGCCGCTGAACACGAACGACACCCCCAGGACCAACATCGTCGTCAACAGGGCGTGCCCGCCGGTTGCCGCGGTGGCCACCTTCGCCAGGTCGTTGACGACGCCGGTCTTGACCAGGGCCCCGACCATGACGAACAGTCCGGTGAAGAACAGCAGCGTTTCCCACTCGACGCTGGCCAGATAGTCGGAATGGTCGAGTCCGGAAATCACGATCAGAATGCCCGCGCCGAGCAGCGCCGCGATGGACGGTGCCATGTGCAACGGCGCGTGGGCGACGAACGCCGTCAGGACGGCTATCAGGACAACGCCGCATTTGATGAGCAGCCGCGGATCACGGATGGCCTCCCGCTCTTCCAGCGACATGACGTCGGCGACCCGCTCGGGATCGACGGCGAACGCGCCAGGAAACAGACGCGGCAACAACACGACGAAGACGCCGACGATGATGAGCACAATCGGGGTCAGATGGATCAGAAAGTCGTTGAAGCTCAGGCCCGCCCGGCTGGCGATGATGATGCTGGGTGGGTCGCCGATCAGCGTCGCCGTGCCGCCGATGTTCGACGCGAACGCCTCGGCCATCAAAAACGGTGCGGGACCGATGGCCAGCCGGTCGCACACCAGCAGCGTGACCGGGGCGATCAGCAAGACCGTGGTGACGTTGTCCAACAAGGCCGACGCGAACGCGGTGACCAGCACCAGCAGGATCATGATGCGCAGCGGCGAGCCCCGGGCGCGTTTGGCGGCCCAGATCGCGGTGTATTCGAACACACCCGTCTGCCGGAGCACGCTGACGATGACCATCATGCCGAACAGCAGAAACAGGACGTCCCAATCGATTCCGGTGGCGTGGGAGTAGAAGACGTCGTCGGAATCGATCACCGGCAAGGCGACCATGATCGCCGCGCCCGTCAGCGCCACCAACGTCTTGTGCACGCGGTCGCTGGCGATCAGCGCATAGGCGAGGACGAACACGACGACCGCGACGACGCTCATCGATTGTCCTGTGTGCTCAAGGCTTCGGCGGTGTCAGTGTTTGAGTGCCGCTGCCAATAGGCGCGATGCGGTGATGACGCCGACCAACGTCTTGTCTTTGACCACCGCGATCAGCGGGCTGCGCAGCCGCGCCATCATGGCGGCCACCTCGATGATCGTGTCGTCCGCGTGTGCCCACGGCACGTTGGTCAGGTGCTCGGGCAGCATGTTGCCCACCGTTTTGCCGCCCAACTTGTCCGCCGCTCGGTCGGCCATGGATTCGTTGAGCACACCGGCCAGCGAGGGGTCGTCTTGCACGTATTTGGGCACGATGAACCGGACGACCTGGGACGCCGGCAGCACCGCGAAGGGTTTTCCGGAAGCGTCGGTGACGACTATTCCGGGCAGCCGGTGCTCGGCAAGCAGGCGGGCGGCATCCAGGGCATCCGAATCGACGCTTACGACCGGAAAGTCCTCGGCGAGTTCCGCGGCACGCATATCGAAGACAATACGTCCGTGTGTGCTGGGTCCCACGAAACTAGTCATCCGCAGGTCGCTTTGTAGAATATCGGGATGCTGGAACAGATCCGCGGGCCCGCCGATCTGCAGCACCTTTCCCAACAGCAGCTACGCGATCTGGCCGCCGAGATTCGCGAGTTTCTGATCCACAAGGTTGCTGCAACCGGGGGGCACCTGGGGCCCAACCTCGGCGTCGTCGAGCTGACGCTGGCGCTGCATCGGGTGTTCTACTCGCCGCACGACCCCATCATCTTCGACACCGGTCACCAGGCCTACGTCCACAAGATGCTGACGGGACGCAGCCACGAATTCGAGAGCCTGCGCAAGAAGGGCGGGCTGTCGGGGTATCCGTCGCGCGCCGAGAGCGAACACGACTGGGTGGAGTCCAGCCACGCCAGCGCCGCGTTGTCCTACGCCGACGGCCTGGCCAAAGCGTTCGAGCTGACCGGGCACCGCAACCGGCACGTGGTCGCCGTGGTCGGCGACGGCGCGCTGACCGGCGGCATGTGCTGGGAGGCGCTGAACAACATCGCCGCCTCTGGGCGCCCGGTGATCATCGTGGTCAACGACAACGGCCGCAGCTACGCGCCCACGATCGGCGGTGTCGCCGACCACCTGGCCACGCTGCGGCTGCAGCCGGCCTACGAGCACGTGCTGGAAAAGGGCCGCGACGCGGTGCGCTCGCTGCCCCTTGTCGGCGACATCGCCTACCGGTTCATGCACAGCGTCAAAGCCGGCATCAAGGACTCGCTGTCGCCGCAGCTGCTGTTCACCGACCTCGGCCTGAAGTACGTCGGCCCGGTCGACGGCCACGACGAACGCGCGGTGGAGGTTGCGCTGCGCCACGCCCGCGGCTTCGGACACCCGGTGATCGTGCACGTCGTCACCCGCAAGGGCATGGGTTATGCGCCGGCCGAGGACGACGAGGCCGAACAGATGCATTCGTGCGGCGTGATCGACCCGGTCACCGGACAGGCCACCAACGTCGCCGGCCCGGGATGGACGGCGACCTTCTCCGACGCGCTCATCGGCTACGCCAAAAAGCGGCGCGACATCGTGGCCATCACCGCGGCGATGCCCGGACCCACCGGGCTGACGGCGTTCGGGCAACGGTTCCCGGACCGCCTGTTCGACGTGGGCATCGCCGAGCAACACGCGATGACGTCGGCGGCCGGGCTGGCGATGGGCGGCATGCATCCGGTGGTCGCCATCTATTCGACGTTCCTCAACCGGGCCTTCGACCAGATCATGATGGACGTCGCGCTGCACAAGCTGCCGGTCACCATGGTGCTCGACCGGGCCGGGATCACCGGTTCGGACGGCGCCAGCCACAACGGCATGTGGGACCTGTCGATGCTGAACATCGTGCCCGGCCTCCGGGTGGCCGCCCCGCGCGATGCCACCCGGTTGCGCGAAGAACTCGGCGAGGCGCTTGACGTCGACGACGGTCCGACGGCGATTCGGTTTCCCAAAGGTGATGTGGGCGAAGACATTCCGGCACTGGAGCGCCGGTCGGGTATCGATGTGCTCGCGGTGCCGGCCACCGGGCTGAACCACGACGTGCTGCTGGTTGGGGTCGGCGCGTTCGCGCCGATGGCATTGGCGGTGGCCAAGCGGCTACACAACCAGGGCATCGGCGTGACGGTGATCGACCCCCGCTGGGTGCTGCCGGTGTCTGACGGTGTCCTCGAACTGGCGGTGCAGCACAAACTGGTCGTCACGTGCGAGGACAACGGTGTCAACGGCGGAGTCGGTTCGGCCGTGTCGGCCGCGCTGCGTCGTGCGGAGATCGACACACCCTGTCGCGACGTCGGCCTGCCGCAGCAGTTCTACGAACACGCGTCGCGGGGTGAGGTGCTGGCCGACCTGGGGCTGACCGACCAGGACGTCGCCCGCCGGATCACCGGTTGGGTTGCGGCGCTGGGCAGCAGCGTTTCCGAAGCGGAAATCCGCGAGCATCTGGACTAACGGTCGGCGGCAGGAGCTAATCGGCCGGCGGCTGCAGTGCGCGAGCCAGGCCGGCGACCACGAGCTCTAGCTGCCACGCCCGCGCCTGGCCGGCGCGCAAGAACTCTTCGACGGCCTCGACGGGATCGGGTGCCCCCTCCCAGTCCCAGCACAGCCGTCGCACCAGGTCGGGTGAGATCAGGTTCTCGGTGGGAACCCCCACCCGCTGCGACACTTCCGCCAGCGCCGCCCGGGCGGCCTCCAGCCGTGCGGCGGCCTCCGGTTTCCGTTTGTTCCACCGCGCCGGCGCCGGCGGCCCGTTAGGCGGCTCGGCGTCGTCCGGCGAACCCTGGACCTGCCGCGCCGTTTCCAGCGCCGCCAACCAGACCTCGGCGCTGCGACGCTGGTTGCGCCCGCCGAACACCGGCAACTGGACGAGGTCCCGCACCGTCTTCGGATCGGCGACGGCGGCGTCGATGATGGCCGAATCCGGCAGCACGCGGCGGGGCGCGACGTCGCGGCGCTGCGCGATACGGTCACGCGCCACCCACAATTCGCGAACCGCGGCCAGGCCTCGCCGGTCACGCACCCGATGGATCCCCGACGTTTTTCGCCAGCGGTCCCGTCGGGCAACCGGCGCAATCTCCCTGGCGCCCACGGTCCGCAGATAGTCGAATTCCTGTGCGGCCCAATCCGTTTTGCCTTGCGCTGCCAGCACATCCGACACGGCCGCACGCAGCTGGATCAGCAACTCCACGTCCAGGGCCGCGTAGTTGAGCCATTCGGCGGGCAGCGGGCGCTTGGACCAGTCCGCCGCGCCGTGGCCCTTGGCCAGCCCGAAACCCAACAGCCGCTCGGCCATGGTCGCCAGGTTCACCCGGTCGAACCCGGCCAGCCGTCCGGCGAGCTCGGTGTCGTACAGCGCCGGCGGCCGCATGCCGACCTCGGCAAGGCAGGGCAGGTCCTGATCGGCGGCGTGCAGGATCCATTCGTCGGTGGTCAGCACGTCGGCGACGGGCCGCAGCGCGGTCAGCTGGTCTGCGCCGTGGCTGACCGGGTCGATGAGCACCGTGCCGGCGCCGGCCCGCCGGATCTGAATCAGATAGGCCCGGTTGGAGTAGCGGAAACCCGACGCTCGCTCGGCGTCCACCGCGAACGGCCCGCGGCCACGCTCCAGGCGTTGCGCGGCCGCCTCGATCTCGCGGACGGTCACCGAGATATCGGGAACGCCGTCGGCCGGGTGGAGCAGCGGGGTGGCTTCGGGTTCGGTGCGGTCGGGCGCGGTGCTGTCGGGCCCGTGGGCCCCCGGTTCGCCCATTTCAGGCGCGTGACCGCGAGCCCAGGTCGGTGACCCCGGTCGGCGGTAGGCCCGCGGCGTGCTCGAGCACCTCACAGAACGCCTCGACGTGAACCCCGACTTCGGGGGTGGTGGCCGTCCACGATGCCCGCAGTTCCAGCTGGTGGGCGCGTGGTGGTCCGGAGATGTCGCCGTAGCGCACCGACGTGGTGGCGGTGACGGTGCCGCCCAGTGCGGTGACTTGCTCCATGCGCGACTGCAGCGCGTCGACCAGCCAGCTCCACGCCACCTCCGGCAGCAGGGGATCGACGGCCTCGCTGGGGTCGAGATCGGCCTGGATGTACGTGACCAGGCGGATGGTCCCGTCCCAGGCGTCGGCGCCGTCGGGGTCGTACAACAGGATCAGCCGGCCGAACGCGTCGCCCTCGGATCGCTCCGGGACGATCTCGAGGTCGGGGTGCTTGACCTCGGCTCCCAGCGCGTAGCTGTAGGGCGCCAGCCGCTGCGGCGGTCGGATCGGGCCCAGCTCGATCTCCGGCCGCGCGGTGACGGCGTTCATCGCCGCCACCGCCTCGCGGAATGGGGCCGGTTCAGTCGAGGTCACAGCGTTCGACGGTAACCCCATCGGCCGACACGCCGCCACAGGCGCGCCGAGCCGAGCAGCCGTCGCGACCAAGCCGTTACCGGGCCGTTCCGCCGGTAAATCGGGCCGGGCGCTTCTCGCGATGCGCGGCCAGCCCTTCGCGGACGTCGGGGCCGCCGAAACTGAGGAATTCCAGGCCGAGCGACGTTTCGAAGGTGGGGCCGAACATGCGATACCAGTAGTTCAGGCTGTGCTTGGTCCAGCGGATCGCGTCTTGCGCGCCCTGCGCCAGATTCTCGGCGAGCCGGGTCGCGGTGGGCAGCACGTCGTCGTCGTCGACGCAGGTGGACACCAGGCCGATGCGCTCGGCTTCCTCGCCCAGCAACGTCTCGCAGGTCAGTAGGTAGTACTTGGCCTTGGCCATGCCGACCAGCAGCGGCCAGCAGATCGCGGCGTGGTCGCCCGCGGCCACGCCGAGTTTGGTGTGCCCGTCGATGAGTTTCGCGGTCCGGCCCGCCACCGAGATGTCGGCGAGTAGCGCCACCACCAGACCCGCCCCGACGGCGGGCCCCCGGATCGCCGAGACTACGGGCTTGTCGAAACTGACCATGTTGAGCACCAGATCGCGGGCCTCACGCATGATGCGGACCCGGCCTTCGTAGTCGCCCATGGTTTCCTCGATCAGGTCGAAACTCCCGCCGGAGGAAAAGGCTTTGCCCTCGCCGCGGACCAACACAACACGCACGGCGGGATCGCGATCGATCACCGGCCAGATGTCGGCCAGGTCGCGGTGCATTTGCGGCCCGACCGAATTCAGCCCCGGCGCGTCGAGAACCAGCGTCAGCACGCCGTTTTCGCTGGGTTCGCAGCGAAGGCTGGGGAACTCGTCGTAACTGATCGGCATCGTCGTGATGTTACGCAGCGGCGGTGTCGGTCAATCCCCGTGGCAGCATTAACGCCAATGAGTACTCGTCGCGAGCTTCCCGAGTCGCCGTATCTGGCCGCCGTTACCGGGCGCAAACCCAGCCGGGTCCCAGCGTGGTTCATGCGGCAGGCCGGTCGTTCGCTGCCGGAATACCGGGCGCTGCGCGAACGGCATAGCATGCTGGCGGCGTGCTTGGAGCCCGAGGTGGCCTGCGAGATCACGCTGCAGCCGATACGCCGCCACGGCGTGGATGCGGCAATCGTGTTCTCCGACATAGTGGTGCCGCTGCGCGCCGCGGGCATCGATTTGGACATCGTCGCCGACGTCGGACCGGTGATCGCGCACCCGGTGCGCACCGATGCCGATATCGACGCGATGAAACCCCTCGATCCACAAGCGATTCAGCCGGTGTGCGAGGCGGTTTCGCTGCTGGTTGCCGAGCTGGGTGAGGTGCCGCTGATCGGTTTCGCCGGGGCGCCGTTCACGCTGGCGTCCTATCTCATCGAAGGCGGCCCCAGCCGCAACCATCCCCGCACCAAGGCGATGATGCTGGCCGAGCCGACGAGCTGGCATGCGCTGATGTCGAAGCTGACCGATCTCACCGTCGCGTTCCTGCGCGGGCAGATCGAGGCCGGCGTGGACGCCATTCAGGTGTTCGATTCGTGGGCGGGCACGCTGTCGCTGGCCGACTACCGCCAGTACGTGCTGCCACACAGCTCGCGGGTTTTCGCGACACTGGCCGATTACGGCGTGCCCATGACGCACTTCGGGGTCGGGACCGCCGAACTGCTGGGCGCGATGTCCGCGGCCCTGAAACCGGCCCCGGCGACGGTCGTCGGCGTGGACTGGCGAACCTCCCTGGCCGATGCCGCGACCCGCGTCGAGCCCGGCACGGCGCTGCAGGGCAACCTCGATCCGGTGGTGCTGCTGGCGGGTTGGCCCGCGGTGGACCGTGCCGCGCGGGCCGTGGTCGACGACGGGCGCCGCGCCGTCGACGCCGGCGCGGCCGGCCACGTCTTCAACCTCGGCCACGGAGTGCTGCCCGAGACCGATCCCGGCGTGCTTACCGAGCTGGTGTCGCTGGTTCACTCGCTATGACCGCTCGTTCGTATTGTGTTGTGGGGGGCGGGATCTCGGGTCTGACGGCGGCGTACCGGCTGCGCGCGGCCGTCGGCGACGACGCGACCGTGACGCTGTTCGATCCCGCCGACCGGCTGGGCGGCGTATTGCGCACCGAGCTGGTCGGCGGACGGCCGACGGACTTGGGCGCCGAGGCGTTCGTGCTGCGCCGGCCCGAGATGCCGGCGCTGCTGGCCGAGCTGGACCTGTCGGGGCGCCAACTGGGCACCACCGGCGCCCGGCCGCTGATCTACAGCGGGCAGGAGTTGCACCCGCTACCCGCGGGCACGGTCGTGGGGATCCCGTCGTCGGGAACTTCGGTGGCGGGATTGGTCGACGAGGCGACGATCGCGCGCATCGACGCCGAACCCGCCCGCCCACTGGCCTGGCAACCGGGCGCCGATCCCGCGGTGGCCGAATTGGTGGGCGACCGGTTCGGCGAGCAGGTCGTGGCCCGATCGGTGGACCCGTTGCTGAGCGGGGTGTATGCGGGCTCCGCGTCGACGATCGGTCTGCGGGCGGCCGCCCCCGGCGTGGCCGCGGCGCTGGACCGCGGCGCGCCGAGTCTGGCCGACGCGGTCCGGCAGGGGCTGCCGCCGGCGACCGGGGCGCCGATCTTCGGCGCGATCGACGGCGGCTACCGGGTACTGGTCGACGAACTCTTCGGCCGCGGCCGACCGCGCTGGGTGCGCACCGCGGTGGAAAAGCTCGACCGTGACGAGCGTGGCTGGGCGCTGCTCGACGACACTGGCGCGCATTGGCACGCCGATGCGGTGATCCTCGCGGTTCCCGCGCCGCGGGCGGCGGCCCTGCTGCGGGAAATCGCCCCGCGGACGTGTGCCGCCGCGAGCCGGATCGGGAGCGCGTCGTCGGTGGTGGTGGCGCTCGCGGTGCCCCTCGATACCCCGTTTCCGCAGAACTCGGGCGTGCTGGTGGCCAGCGGCGAGCTGCTGCGCGCCAAGGCGATCACGCTTTCCTCCCAGAAATGGGGCTCGCGCGGGGACACGCAGCTGCTGCGGCTGTCGTTCGGGCGCTTCGGCGATGACCTGGCCTCCCGCGCCTCCGACGACGAGCTGCTGGCCTGGTCGGTGAGCGATCTGGCCGCCGTGTTCGGGCTGACCGTCGAACCCGTCGATGCCCGCGTCCAGCGCTGGATCGACGCAATGCCGCAGTACGGCCCCGGCCACGCCGACGTGGTCGCCGAGGTGCGCGCCGGCTTGCCGCCGACGATCGCCGTCGCCGGCAGCTACCTCGACGGAATCGGTGTGCCGGCGTGTATCGGGGCCGCCGGCCGGGCGGCCGAGCGCGTGATCAGGGCCGTCCAGGGCTTGGACGCGGAAGTGGCACGATAGGTTTCATGGCCAAACTCGACTATGAAGCCCTGAACTCGGCGCTTCGATACCTGATGTTTTCGGTGTTCTCGGTGCGGCCCGGCGCCCTCGGTGAGCAGCGTGACGCCGTAATCGACGACGCATCCACCTTTTTCAAGCTGCAGGAGGAGCGCGGGGTGGTGGTGCGCGGCCTCTACGACGTGGCGGGCCTGCGAGCCGACGCCGATTTCATGATCTGGACCCACGCCGAACGCGTCGAAGCGCTGCAGGCGACCTACGCCGACTTCCGGCGCACCACCGCGCTGGGCCGGGTCTGCTCGCCGGTGTGGAGCAGCGTGGCGCTGCACCGGCCGGCCGAGTTCAACAAGAGCCATATCCCGGCGTTTCTGGCCGGTGAGGAGGCCGGCGCTTACGTCTGCGTGTATCCGTTCGTGCGGTCCTACGAGTGGTACCTGCTGCCCGACGAGGAACGCCGCCGCATGCTTGCCGAACACGGCATGGCCGCCCGCGAGTACAAGGACGTCCGCGCCAACACGGTCCCGGCGTTCGCGCTGGGCGACTACGAATGGATCCTGGCCTTCGAGGCCCCCGAATTGGACCGCATCGTCGATCTGATGCGGGAACTGCGCGCCACCGACGCCCGCCGGCATACCCGTGCCGAGACGCCGTTCTTCACCGGGCCGCGGGTGCCGGTCGAGCAATTGGTGAACGCGCTGCCCTGATCGAGGCATAAGTCAGCCGAAAACGAAGGGGGACACATGACAACCCAGTTCGATCCGACCGATCCGACCCGTTTCGAGGAGATGTACCGCGACGAGCGGATGCAGCACGGCCTGCCCGCCGCCACGCCGTGGGACATCGGCGGTCCGCAGCCGGTGGTCCAGCAACTGGTCGCGCTGGGCGCGATCAAGGGCGAGGTGCTCGACCCGGGCACCGGCCCCGGTCACCACGCGATCTACTACGCCTCCAAGGGCTACCGGGCCACCGGCGTCGACGGGTCGGCCGGCGCCCTGGAGCGCGCCCGGCAGAACGCGCGGAAGGCCGGGGTGTCGGTGGACTTCCAGCTGGCCGACGCCACCAAGCTGGAAGGACTGGACGGCCGCTTCGACACCGTCGTCGACTGCGCCTTCTACCACACCTTCAGCACCGAGCCCGAGCTGCAGAAGTCCTACCTGCAGGCGTTGCGAAGGGCGACCAAGCCCGGCGCGCGGCTGTACATGTTCGAGTTCGGCGAGCACGACGTCAACGGCTTCCGCATGCCGCGGTCGTTGTCCGAAGATGACTTCCGCCAGGTGCTTCCGCTCGGCGGGTGGGAGCTGACCTACCTGGGAACGACCACCTACCAGGTCAACATGAGCCTCGAGACCCTCGAGGAGATGGCCAAGCGCAATCCCGACATGGCCGACCGGGTTGAGCCCCTCATCGAGCGGTTTCGGGTGATGGAGCCCTGGCTGGTCAACGGGAGGCTGCACGCCCCGTTCTGGGAGGCCCACGCCACCCGGGTGGATTGACCTCAGCGGCGAAATCTCTCGCCAAACGGGGGATATCGTGCCGCCGGATCGCGTAGGCTCCTGCCGATCGTCCGATGGTGACCGGCGGTCCCGGGGGACATGATTTATTGATCATGGCGCAGTGGGAGGTCTCCGAATGTCGTTTCTGACCGCGGCCCCCGACCTGGTGACCGCGGCGGCAACCGATTTGGCGAGTATCGGTTCGGCAATCACCGAGGCCAACGCGGCCGCGGCGGCCCCGACGACGGGAGTGCTGGCCGCCGGTGCCGATGAGGTGTCGGCGGCCATCGCGGCGGTGTTCTCCGGGCACGGCAAGGCATTTCAGGGGCTGAGCTCCACGGCCGCCGCCTTTCACGCGCAGTTTGTGCAGAACATGACCTCGGGCGGCGCCGCATACACCGGCGCCGAGGCCAGCGCCCAGCAGAGCCTGCTCGACGTCGTGAACGCGCCCACCCAGACGCTGCTGGGGCGCCCGCTGATCGGCAACGGCACCAACGGGGGCACCGTGAACGGGGTCGGACAGGACGGCGGGCCCGGCGGGATACTGCTCGGCAACGGCGGGGCCGGCGGCAATAGCACCAACCCGGGAGCGACCGGCGGTAAGGGCGGGTCAGCCGGGTTGTTCGGCGCCGGCGGCCCGGGCGGGTCCGGTGGATCCAACCCCGCCGGCATCGGCGGTAACGGCGGGGCCGGCGGGGCCGGCGGGATCTTCGGCGCCGGCGGCGCCGGCGGCAACGGAGGATTCGGCTCAACCCACGGGGGTAACGGGGGGGCCGGCGGCGCCGGCGGGCTGCTTGGCTTCGGCGGACCCGATCAGACGCACGGCGGCCCCGGTGGCGCCGGCGGCGCCTCCAACGGGACCGGTGGGACCGGCGGGTCCGGTGGGGCTGGGGGGCTAATAGGCTCCGGCGGGTTCGGAGGCCCCGGCGGGACCGGCGCGACCGGTGGGTCCGGTGGGTCCGGCGGGGGCAGCCTGTTCTGGGGTAATGGCGGGGCCGGCGGCATCGGCGGCACCGGCACGACGGGCGACGGCGGTGCCGGCGGCCACGGCGGTAACGGCGGCTCGTTCGAGGGCTCCGGCGGGCTCGGCGGCGCCGGCGGCACCGGGCAGATCAATGGCGGTGACGGCGGCGCCGGCGGCACCGCCGGCGGGATCTCCGGCAACGGCGGCCCGGCGGGCGCCGGCGGCACTGGCGTCACGGGCCACGGCGGTACCGGCGGCAACGGCGGCAACTCCAACCCCTTCCAGGGCGCCGGCGGGGCCGGCGGTCGCGGCGGCTCCGGGCAGACCACAGGCGGGGACGGCGGGTCGGGCGGCAACGGCGCCACGTTCAACGGCACGGGTGGGCCCGGCGGCATCGGCGGGTTCGGTTTCAACACGGGCGGGAACGGCGGGGCCGGCGGCAAGGCCGGGTTGATCGGCAACGGCGGGATTGGAGGCCCGGGCGGGGAGGGCTTGGTGACCGGCGGCAACGGCGGCAACGGCGGCAACGCCGATCTGATCGGCAACGGCGGCAACGGCGCCGAACCCGGGACCGGCCCAACCCCGGGCCAGCCCGGCACCGGCGGCGCCGGCGGGAGTCTGATCGGCGGGCCCGGGATACCCGGGACATAGCCGACCGCGGGCTACGCGCCCGTCGGGACCAGGCGCAGCGAGATCGAGTTGATGCAGTAGCGCTGATCGGTCGGGGTCGGATAACCCTCACCGGCGAAAACGTGGCCCAGGTGGCTGTGGCAGTTCGCGCACAGCACCTCGGTGCGCGTCGTGCCCAGCGAATGGTCGGGGCGCAGGATCACCGCATCGGAGTTCGCCGGATCGAAGAACGACGGCCAGCCACAGTGTGACTCGAATTTCTCTGTGCTGCGGAATAATTCGGCGCCACAGGCCCGGCATTGGTAGACGCCTTCGGTCTTGGTGTCGGTGTACTCACCGACGAATGGGCGCTCTGTGCCGGCCCGGCGCAAGACCTGAAATTCCTCCGGAGTGAGTTTCTTACGCCACTCGTCGTCGGTCAGCTCCAGTTTGGGACGGGTCATGCGTTCACGCTAGCGCGCTCGCGCTCGGCCGTCAGCCACGCCGGATCGATGCCGCCGTCCAGCCGGTTCTCGTCCTTGGCGTCGGAGTAGCGGAAGTAGAGCACGGTGAATACCACAATCAGCAGCAGCGACCAGCCGTAGGTGATCTTCAGGTATTCCAGCGCGCGGCCATATCTCATCCAGTTGAACAGCAGCCAGCGGTCCAGCGTCATAAATCCGTAGATTCCCAGCCACGCCGGCCAGCTGCGGATCAGCGAGTTGGGCAGCACGACCGTCATCAGGAAGGGGAACAGCATCATCGAGTAGTAGCCCTGGGCCAGCGACAGCACCAGCCACGACCACAGCAGCAGCACGCCCGTCGAGTTGGTGAACCAGAAGAGCGGATCGCTGGTGCGGTAGTAGCGGTACAACAGCCACAGCGCGCCGATTGCAAGCAGCGTGAACAGAATTCGCAGGAACACGATCAGCCAGGTGGGCAGGCCGAAGTACACGCCGTTGCCCTCGATCGAGCTGTTGAAGTAGTCGCGGGTGCCCAGGATGTAGGGCACCGTTTTCGTGATGAAGTCCTTCGGATCGCTGACCAATGGCCACGCCGCCGCATTGACGACAATCGGAACCACGAACGCAGGCACCAGCGCGCGCCACTGACGGTTCAGCAGCGGCAGCAACAGGAGCGGCCCGAGCAACGGTTTGAGCACCAGCGTGAGCCCGATGGCGAATCCGGCCCACCACTGACGGCCGACTCTGCCATCCAGTAGCCAGCGCAAGAACAGCACTTCCAGCAGCAGGATGCAGCCGTTGATGTTGGTGAACACCAGCGTGTTGGTCACGGTCTCGGTGCAGAACAGGGCCAGCAGCAGGGCGGGGGCGGCCACCGAGGACAGCGTGAACTTGAACAGCCGCAGCATCAAGTACCAGGCAATCAGGATGGCCACGGTGTTGATCAGGATGAACAAATACCGCGACGGCGCGAAGGGCAGATACCCGAACGGTGCCATCAGCAGCGTGCCGCCGGGCGGGTACAGGTAGTGCGGGTCGACGTAGTCGAAGTGCTCGTTGTAGATGTCCCAGCCGCGCCGGAAGTTCAGCACGGCCCGGTAGACCGGCTTGAAATCATCGGTGATGTTGCCGTTGGTGGTGACCACGATGCTGCGGTGCAGCACCGACATAATGGCCACCGGCCACAGCGCCGACCGCAATACCGTCGCCGCGCTCGGTGCGCCGGTACGGGGACGAAATGCGGCCAGTATCCAGTCGCGCAAGCCGGTTCGGATCGAGTCAGCTTCCGTCACCAGCGCACCGTACACCGGCGCGAATCGCGAAGTCTCAGGCGGGACAGTAAGTGTCGGTTGCCGGCAGCTTGCCGCTGTTGACGTAGCCGATCAGCGGCGGGACCGCGCAGGGCGAATAGATGCTGGCGCCATGGCCGATGCCCTGCCACATCACCCGCCTGCTGGCCGCGTTGGCGTTGATGATGGTGGCCGCCGTCGCGGCGATCCCGTCGATGCCCACGATCGGGTCGTTCTGCACGCCCGCCAGCAGGACGTCGATTTTGAGATCCTTGGGCGGCGCCGGCGGCGAACCGGTGGGCCAGTGCACGCATTCGACCAGGTTGAGGGCTGCGACGGTGCCGAATTGGGGATAGAGCTTGCCCCACGCGACTACGAGTTCGCGCACCCGGTCCGGCGTTGGGCGGTTGACCGCGTCGCTGCAGGCATTGACGAACTGGCCGTCCGAGTCGGCGGTGGCGTCGGCGTGGTTGATCAAGTTGTTCAGCTGGTTGGCGTCGCCCGAACGGGCGGCGGCCAGCGCGTTGGCCAGGTTCGTGGTGGCGCCGACGCGGCCCCCGGAGGGGAAGCCCAGGGCGATGGTGATGGCGTTGGCCACCGCGGCCACCGGTAAGGCCCCGGGTCCCTTGCCGGCGCGGGCGTCGGCCAGCAGCGCGCTGACGGCCCCCTTCGGATCGGGACCCAGCGCGCAGTTCACCGCGACGCACTGGGCGGCGAACGCGTCGAGTGCGGCCTGCTGGCCCTTGACCTGCTGCTCGGCGGCCGCTTCGGCGTTGACGCCCAAGGCAACCGGGGAGTCGAGGATCAGGCGGGCGACCCGATCAGGCCGCGACGCGGCGTAAGTCAGCGCCACCTGGGCGCCGTTGCCGACCCCGAGCAGCGCGACCGCGGGCACGTCCCAGAGGTTGCGCAGTCGCTCGATGTCGGAGGCGGCGTGCGAATTGTCGTAGGCGGAGGCGCCCGGGGCGATGGCGTCGGTGCAGTTTGTGGTGGCGTTGTTGGAGACATCGGAAAGGTTGGCAACCGGGTCGTCTCCGGTGAGGAACTGCGCCTGGTCGCGCATCGTCTGACGGTCGGTTTGATCCCGGCAGTCAATCGGGCTCGACATGCCCATGCCGCGGCGGTCGACGGCGACGATGGGGTGGGTCTGGAGCACGTCGGCGCCCGCCTGTGACAGCCAGACCGGCAACTGTGTCGAGGACGGCAGGTCGGAGCCGGTGGTGAAGACGAGCGGGCCCGCATCGTGCGGGGTCTGGTTCGAGCGCGCGCGGACCACGCCGATGCTCAGGGTCCCGGTCCCGCCGTTGACCGGGTCCAGGTCGGCGTCGTAGTTCGCGCAATCCAGCTGGACGCCGGGCGCGGCGGGGACGCCCGCGTCGGTGAAGATCCGCGAGGTGCAGTCGTGCCAGGACAAGTCGTTCTTGGGTGCGGCGATCGGCGGCGGACCGCTCGGAGGTGCCTTCGGTGTCGCCACGCCCTGGGGCCGGGCGCCGGAATTGGTGGCGAAGCGCGGGTCTGCGGCCAGGCCCGGGACGCAGCCGGCCAGCACCGTGATCATCGTGAAGGCCACCGCTCCCCGGGCGGTGGCGGACGTGATCTGCCGACTCATGCCGACCACAGTAGCCACCCGTCCCGACTTTGCCGTGCTAGTCCTTCACGTAGCGGGTGTACAGGTAGCCGGCATCGTCGGTCAGGATGTGGGCGCAGCGCATGCGGGTCAGCACCTGGCCCGGGCCCGTCGCGATCCGTCGGGCCAGGCCCCCGGCCAGATACGGCGCGATCGTCAGGCACAGCTCGTCGAGCATGTCGCGCTGGATGAACGCGCCGAGCAGCATCGGCCCGCCTTCGGTCAGGATGCGGCGCATTCCGCGAGCCCCGAGGGCATCCAGCAAGACGGCCTCGTCGACCCCGTCGGGATCGCCGCCCGAGCAGTCGAGAACCTCGCACAGACCGGCGAGCACACGGCGCGTCCCATCGGCGGCCGCCGTGCAGGTGAGCACCAGGGGCGGCACCTCCGTGCGGGTGAACACCCCCATGTCGCGGTCAAGGCGACCCGACTTGGTGACGATCGCCAGTCGCGGGACCTCGCTTTGGCCGCGGGCCTGCCGCCGCTGCCGCTGGGCGACGCCGAGGTGTGCGCCGGAATAACCCTCGATCCGCACCGTGCCCGCGCCGACCACGATGACGTCCGCCAGTTCACGCAGCAGGTGAAAAATGAGCCGGTCGCCGTGTCCCGCCATTGAGCCGCTCTTGCCGTCCGCGGTGGCGCCGCCGTCCACGCTGGCGATGAAATTCGCCCGCACCCACGTCCCGTCCCGGTTCGGGTAGTCGTAGAGCCGGGGGAGTTCGCCGTCATCGAGTTCGCGTATCGACCCGAGCAGCGTCAGCGGCGCCTCTGAGGGCCCGGTGGCCCCGGCGTCAGAGAGCGGCATGAGCTTGATTGCAGCACGCCGCTACAGTGCCTGCATGCACGGGTCCACTTCCGGCCGAGTGGCTCACCTGGTGGATCGGCATCCGACCGTGTCGCCGCAGCGGCTGATCGCTCAATTGAGGCCGCCGCCAACGTTCGCCGAGGTGAGCTTCGCGACGTATCACCCGGATCCGGCGGAACCGACCCAGGCGGCCGCCGTCGTGGCCTGTGCGGACTTCTGCCGGCAGGCCGTGGAGCGCCGGGCCGGCCGCCGCAGACTGTTCGGCAAGCGGGCGGCACTGCCCGGTGTGGGGGTGTATCTCGACGGCGGCTTCGGCGTGGGCAAGACCCACCTGCTCGCCTCGGCCTATTACGAGTTGCCCGGTGACGGGCCGCAGGCCCCAACGCCCAAGGCGTTCGCCACCTTTGGTGAACTCACCCAGCTCGCCGGGGTGTTCGGTTTCGTCGAGTGCATCGAGATGCTGGCCAATTACACGGCGGTGTGCATCGACGAGTTCGAGCTGGACGATCCGGGCAACACCACCCTGATCTCGCGGATGCTCTCGTCGTTGGTCGAGCGCGGGGTGTCGGTGGCCGCGACCTCCAACACCCTGCCCGGGCAGCTGGGCGAGGGCCGCTTCGCCGCTCAGGACTTCCTTCGCGAGATCAACACGCTGGCAAGCATTTTCACCACGGTGCGAATCGAGGGGCCCGACTATCGTCACCGCGGCCTGCCACCGGCGCCGCCGCCGCTGTCGGACGCGGAGGTGATCGCGCGCGCCGCGGAGGTCGGCGGTGCGACGCTGGACGATTTCGACGCGCTCTGTGCGCACCTGGCCACCATGCACCCGTCGCGGTATCTGACGCTGATAGAGGGCGTCACCACGGTGTTTTTGACCGGAGTGCACGGCATCGACGACCAGAACGTCGCGCTGAGGCTGGTGTCGCTGACCGACCGGCTCTATGACGCGGGCATCCCGGTGGTGGCCTCCGGGGCGAAGCTCGACACCATCTTCGGCGAGGAGATGCTGGTCGGCGGATACCGAAAGAAGTACCTGCGGGCCACTTCACGGCTGGTGGCGCTGACCGCCGCCGGGATCAATCAAGCTCGCGAACCATGACGTAGTCGTTCTCGCGGCTGGCGCCCACTTGAAAAGTCCTGGTGCCGTTGACCGTGAACCCGTTCTTGGCGTAAAAGCGTTGTGCGCGTTGGTTTCCCTGGTTGACACCCAGCCACACGCGGTGCATGCCCCATTCTTTCGCGGTGGCCAGCGTGCGTTCCATCAACGCCGTCGAAACGCCGCCACCATGGTGGTCGGGCACAACGTACATCTTCGACAGCTCGGCGGTGTCGTCGGCGCCGTCGTCGTCGCGAATGAGCATGGCATAACCGATGATTCGGCCGTCCCGTGCCGCCGTGATGATCGCGCGTCGCGGATCGGCCAGATACTCCACGAAGCGCTCGGCCGACAGGTTGGTCTCGATGAACGACGCGATGTTCTCGGGTGCCGTTGCCGGTGGACAGGCCAGCGGGAAGGTGCGCGCGGCGACGGCCGCCAGCTCGTCGGTGTCGACCGAACCCGCCGTGACGACTCGCACCGCCAGCGTCAGAGGTTCCACTGCGCGAGGTGGTAGCCCGTCTTCTTATCCAGCAGCACGACGGTGGAGACCGGATCGCGGTAAGCGTCCCAATAGACTCCGCCGCGCACGATCGCCCCGTTCGGCGCGTTCACGAGCACGTTGTCCAGCGCGTCGGGCGCATCGGAGGCGCGCGGCTTGTAGGCGTCGGCGAACGGCGTCACCCCGTCGAAGCTGAAGTTGGTCGCCATGATGTACGGATTGGGCACCCGGATCGCGCGGATCGTCACGTCGGCCCGGTCAACCGTGCTGCCCGGAAAGCTTTTGACCGGAACGCCCTCACGGGTGTAGCCGAATCCCGGCGGCGGGTCGCAGGGGGCCACGCTGCTGACGGTGACGTCGGCGACGTAGGTGCCGGTGTCCACGCGCAGGGTGTCGCCGATGTGGCCGATCGGCGCGTCGCCGGCCCAAGCCCGCGGAGCGGACACCGCAGCAACACCGAAAGCGGTGAGGCTCGCGGCGGCGACGAGGAAGGCGGACAGGACGATCAGCCAGCGACGCATTTCGGCCTCCGTTTTGGGGACCTTCGCATGATCGCACACGGGGTAATGCGAAGGGGAGGGGTTGGACCCTAGCCCTTTCCGCTGCTCAGTGACTCAAGGGCGGCGGTGAGATCGGCCTCGACGCGGTCCTTGTCGACGCCGGATCGGTGCAGCGGTCCGGCACCGTCTTCGAGTTCGAGTAATGCCAGCAGCAGGTGTTCGGTGCCGATGTAGTTGTGGCCGAGCCGAAGTGCCTCGCGGAAGGTCAGTTCCAGCGCCTTGCGCGCCGGGCCGCTGAACGGGATGGGTGCCGGGGTTTCGGCGCATGCCGGCGGTAGCGTCACCGCGGCACGGACGGCCGCGGCGTCGACCTGCTGTCGGCCGAGCAACATCCGTGGCCAACGCCGCCGGATCGCTGAGCACGCCCAGCAGCAGATGGTCGGGGGTGATCTCGCAGTTGGCGGCTTCGTGCGCGGCGTTCTGCGCCGCGACGACGGCATTGCGGGCCCGCGGCGTGAAGCGTCCGAAGCCCTGTTCGGGGTCCAGGGTGCTGGGCTCGGCGCGCGGGACGAACCGCTTCTGGGCGGCCTGTTTTGTGACGCCCATGCTCTTGCCGATGTCGGTCCAGGAGGCTCCGGAGCGGCGGGCCTGATCGACGAAGTGGCCGATCAAGTGGTCGGCGACCTCGCCCAGGTGCTCGGCGGCCAGGACGGCATCGGCGAGCTGGTCGAGGGCGTCGGTGTGCACCTGCTTGATGGCGTTGATCAGCTCGTCGAGACGGACGGGATGGGCGATGGGTGCCGGCTGGGACATAGCGTCAACATTAGGTTGACGGGATGTCGGGCGTCAACTATGGGTTGACGGCGGGACGCGTCCGATTTGCTGATGCGGTGCCGTCACCACTCTGGGACGATCAAGGAACCGTGAGACGCCTCCTCCTGACGCTGACGAGCCTCGCCGCCGCGATCGGCATGGCCGTGCCGGCGCACGCCGACGACAAAGACGTCGCGTTCCTCACCTCGCTCCAGGCCGCCGGAATCACCTATCCCGATCCCACCCGGGCGATAGCGGCGGGCAAATGGGTGTGCCAGGCGGTCGGGCAGGGCAGGCAGATGGTGGATGTCGTCAAGTCGATCCAAGCCCAGAACTCCGGGCTCCAAGGGGACAACGCCGCCAGGTTCACGGCGATCGCGGCCAACGTGTACTGCCCCCAAGCGCTCGCGGGCGATATACCGGGCCGGTAGCGGCGGGCAATACGCTCGGTGGTTATGGGCGTCAATCCCGGGCCGCTGACGTGGGCCGCCGCGGTGCAGAGCTGGCATCTGGACCTGACCTCGGCAGCGGTGATCATGGTGGTGGCCGCCGCATACGCGTGGTGCTACCGGCGGGCCCGCACCACCGAGCAACTCCGACCCGCGCAGGCGTGGTGCTTTGGGGCGGGTATCGCGCTGTGGGCGCTTGCCACGATCGGCGCGATCGGCGCGTACGCGTACACCCTGTTCTGGATGCGCGCGTTGCAGGTGCTGATGTTGCTGTACGTCGTGCCGTTGTTCATCGCGCTGAGCAAGCCGGTCACCCTCGCGCGCGTTGCGCTGGGTCCGGCGGGGCGCGACCGCATCGATCGATTCTTGGCGACCCGGTTCGCGCGGGTGCTCGCACACCCGTTGACCACGTCGCTGGGGATGCTCGGCACGCCGTGGCTGCTCTACCTGACGCCCTGGTACACCGCGTCGCTGGAAAGCGAATGGATTGGCGCGCCCACTCGAATCCTCTTGGTAGTAATCGGGTTTGGGTATTTCTATGCCCGGCTGCAAGCGGACCCCGTTCCGCACAAGTACCCTCAGCTGATCTCGCTGCTGATCACCGTCGGCGAGGCCCTCGGCGACGGTGTCCTCGGGTTGGTCATATGGCAGGGCTCATTGATCGGGGCGGCGTATTACTCGGCGCTGCACCGATCGTGGGGTCCCGACCAGCGGCTCGATCAGACCATCGGCGCCGGCGTGTTATGGATCCTGGGAGACCTGGTCGGCTGGCCGTTTGTGCTGTTGTTGATGCGTGCGCTGTCCCGCGACGAGAAGGGGCACGCGGTTCAGGTCGACGCCGAGCTCGACGCGGCGGAAGCGGCCGAGAGTGAAACCCCGGCGCCGTCCGGATTGTGGTGGGAGAACGACCCAGAACTGCGCGAGCGATTCCGTCGACGCTGATCTGGGGCGCCACCGATGTTCGGCTCGTCATAATCAGCCATGCGCAAGAGGCTTGTCATCGCTTCGGTGGCGTTGCTTGTTGTGTCGACCATCGGCGATCTTCTTCTGGCCGGACGTGGACGCGTCCGTGTTCGACAAGTACGCCGCGTACGGGGAGGTGCCCATCCCCGGCAGCCGAACCCTGCACCTACCCGAAGGCGACGTACAGGTCAGCTTCCACACGGAAATCGCCGGCTCGATGGAAGGCGGCGGGCTTCCGATCCCGCAGGGGCTCGAGGTGACAATCACCCCACCGAGCGGGGTGGCAACGCCGAAGTTCATCCAGAGCGTCGGGGACACCTCGGCGGACAACCAGGACGTGCACGTAGCAGTGGGCATGGTGCACATTCCCGCGGCCGGCGACTACACCATCACGGCGACCTTGCCCATTCTCCCAATAGCTGTGGCGTTCGGTCGCCTAGCGCCCGCTTGCCGGTGCACGGTGTGGTTCGATCAGCGCGAGCGGGGGAAGGGTTCGCAGCGTCGCGGGCATAGTGGACTCAGGGCTGTAAGCCGTCCGAACAACGAAGACAAGAGCGGGAGAAACGTGACAGTACGGTTCGGCGGGATCCTCGTGGTCCCGGTCATCTTGGCGCTGGCGACGTTGCTCGGGCCGTCTGCGTGGGCCGACACCTACACAGACCAGGTGGTGGGCAGGTTCGACGCCCGGACGCATGTGGTGGCTGACCCAGCGGCGCGACCGCCGTTGCAGAATCCCGACACACTGAATCAGCAGATACTCACCAGCCGGTGGACGTGGAGTCCCGCACCGCCGGTCTGGGTGGCGGCGGTGGCGCCCAGCCAGACCGGCGTGACCACGCCGGATGCCGTCCACAACGCCATCCTGGGTCACGACCCCGCGTTCAGCGGAGTCATCCTGGTGATCGACTCCAGGGGCTACCACGTGCGCGCCTACAACGTGCCGAGGGTGATCGCCGACAGCGTCGACCCCTTACTGGGCCAGTCGGCCAGGGATCACCGCAGCGACCCCGACGGCGCGACCAGTGAGTTCGTCAGCGAAGTTGGCCGGTGTGGACGTGGCTTCCCATGGGCCGGTGACGACCTCGCCCGTTACGCACGCGAAGCACACCAGCTGGACCTGGCTTTGGGTGCTGCTCATCATCATCGGCATACCCGGACTGATCTGGTTCGCCGTAAGCCGAAATCGCAAGCGCCGCAAGGACACAGAGGCGCGAGAGCAGATCAAGCAGGCGATGATCGCCGCCGAGTCCGACGTCGCCGACCTCGACAGCGCGGTGATCTCCAACGCCGACACGGACGTCAGCGCCGAGTCGTTGAAGGCCAACTCCAGCCTGAACGACGCCCGCACGGCTTATCAGGCCGGCGACTACACGGCGGCGCGGGCGCACCTGCGGAACGTGCGGTCCACCGTGAACAAGGCCAACCGGAAGCTCAACCCGGGGCAGCCCATCCCGGACTTCGATGCCGTGACATCGGTGCCCGATGGGGACCGCAAGCAGGCGACGGTGCAGACGAAGGACCCAAACACCGGTGAGTACGTGACGATCAACAACAACAACTACAGCGCGACACAACAGCCGGGTTACCCGAACTACTACCCGGGTGGCTACTACAACGGAATGTTCTTCTACCCCGGTTACTACCCGTATGCATTCTGGGGTCCGGGCTGGGGGTGGGCCCTCACCGACGTCCTGCTGATGGATGCGCTGCTGGACGACCATTGGGGCGGCGGTTATTGGGGCGGGGGTTACGACCGCGGCTTTGAGGCCGGCCGAGACTCGGCGTATGCGGACACCAGTTTCGACGGCGGCCAAAGCGCCGGCTACGACAGCCAGCAGGGCGATGTTGGGTTCGGCGGCAACGACTTTCGCGGCGGTTATGACTCGAGCGGTGGCGGATTCGACTTCAGCGGGTCGGGTGGGTCCGACAGCGGTGGCGGCAACTTCGACTTCGGCGGGTCGGACTTCGGCGGCGGCGGGTTTGACTCCGGCGGCGGAGACGCCGGGTTCTGAGCAACGCCCACGACCCCGCCGCCCAGTGAGTTCGGTCACTATCACGCCGGTTTGGGCAGCCCTTCGATCGCTCAGGCGTTGCAACACGCAGTTCGCGTTTTAGACGGCGATCCCAATCGGAGGGAGGCAGACATGCGGAACATCACGAGCACGTTCAGCGGGCACGGAGGCAGCCACGACCTGGAGGGCGCCGCGTTCTGGATCTTCGCCGGCATCATCGTGGTGATCGCCTTCGGGGACGCTTTGGCCGTATTGGGCGTCGCGATCGCGATCGCGACCTTGATCGCCTGGATTTACAGCAAGGTCGAGCGCCGCTTGGAGGGGAGCGACGAGGCGATGGCTCCTGTCGCCCACCTGCGCCCGGAGTTGATCGGTCAACGCGACCCGAAAACTTCGGCACACGCACCGGTGCACGGCCCTCGCGCCGCGTAACCCTTAGCACCACCAGAAACCCTACCGTCGCGAAAACTGTTGTGCGGTAGCGGTAGTGGTTGTTTCGGGTTTGTGTGCCCGACCGCCCTCATTTCTTATGCAGCGCGTCACGCACGCGTCCCCGCGCCCGGTTGAGCCGGACGACGGCCTCGGCCGCATCGACGCCCGCAAGCAGCGCCACGATCGCGGTCTTGGCGTGACCGCCCGCTTCGGTCAGTGCGGCGGTCGCGGCCTGCTCGTCGACGCCGGCGGCGTCGCGGACGATCCGCACCGCGCGGCGGCGCAGCTTCGCGCTGGTCGCGCGCACGTCGACCATCCGTGGTCCGTAGGCCTTGCCCAGCGCGATCATCACGCTCGTCGAGAGCGCGTTGAGCACGACCTTCTGGGCCGTTCCCGCGGTCAGCCGCGTGGAGCCGGCGAGCACCTCGGCCCCGGTCAACAGCTCGATCACGACGTCGGCTGACGCCCGGCTGCCCGGGTTGTTGACGATCGCGACCGTCAGCGCGCCCGTCGCGCGCGCGTGCTCGAGCGCCCCGAGCACGTAGGGCGTGCGGCCCGACGCCGTGACCCCGACGAGTGCGTCAGCGGCGGTCAGGTCGGCGAGATCGGCGGGGTCGAACGCGTCCTCCGCGCCCTCGATCGCCTGGGTCAGCGCCGCCGGCCCGCCGGCGATCACGCCGCGCACGAGGTCGGTGCCGAACGTCGGCCCGCACTCGGCCGCGTCGAGCACGCCGAGCCGCCCGGGCGTCCCGGCGCCGGCGTAGATCAGGCGGCCGCCGCGCTCGAGCCGCGCGGCGATCGCCTCGGCCGCCGCCGCGATCCGCGGGACCGCGGCCGCCACCGCGCTGTGCGCGTCGCCCTCGGCGGCGACGAGCAGCGCGACGACCTCGCCGATGGGCCACATGTCGAGGTCGTCCAGGCCTGGCCGGGTCGCCTCGGTGGCGAGCGCGTCCAGCCCGTCCGGCGCAAAGGCCTTGAGGGCCGCCTGCACGCGGATCACGTGTGGTTCGTGGATCGCCCCCAGCCGCAGCGCGCCGTCGAGCGCGTCGCCGGCGGCCGGGACGAGGTCGAGCCGCTCGCGCAGCGCCTCGATCCCCGCGAGGCCGCCGACCATCGCCACCGGGCCATCCCCGATCGCGCGGGCGGTCGCGGCGAGCGCCTCGGCGGCGGTGCTGACGATCGCCAGTGCCACGGGGTCGTCCTTGGCGCCGACGACGTCGGGCGCCAAGGACGCGAGCGCGGCGACGCCAGTGAGCTGCGCGGGCCAGGTCTCCGGCGCGCCGAAGCGGGCGCGGGCGGCGTCGAGCAGCAGGGTGGATGGGCCGCGGCCGTCGTGGGCGCGCAGCGCCGCGCGCAGTCCCGCGGCGCCGATCCACGCGCCGCCGCCCTCGTCGCCCAGCAACGGTCCCCAGCCGTCGGCGGTCCGCAGCGCGCCGTCCGCGCCGATCGCGAGCGCGACGACGCCGGTGCCCGCGATCAGCACGACGCCGGGCTGCCCGCCCAGCGCGCCCGCGTGCGCGATCACGGCGTCGCTGGTCACCGCGACGCGCTCGGCCCGCAGCGAGACCAGCAGCGCATCGCCCAGCGCGCGCGCCGCGTCCGGTGCCGCCAATGCCCCTGCGGCGCCGACGATTACCTCGTCGACCGGGCCGAGCTCGCGTGCGACGGCCAGGATCGCCGCCTCCGCGGCCCGCACGCCGCCGGGCGCCGCGAGCCCGGGCGCGCCTGCCCCGTCGGCCCTTCGGCCGCCTGCGGCGGCCCGGCAGGACGTCTTGCCGAGGTCGACGGCGAGGATCACCGCACCCATGCTTCGCTATCGAGACTCGTTGTAAGGATCAAGGTTTGGGCCAAGCGGTCGTCAGGATTGCTGGATTTCCTTGCTGACATCGACCGGCGCCGTGGAGCCGTCGGTGCGGTGGTCGGATGAGTCGCGGCATTCGCCGTCGACTTTGACCCCGACGTGGCGGACAAGGGTGATCGCGGGCGGAGGCTGCGGTGCAATCGACAGGATTATGTTCACGCCGTTCTTCTTCAGCGTCTGCCCATGGGATTTGAAATCTGAGTCAGTGCTCCAACCATCAGCGGCGAGACCGTTGATCACCGTCTGCGGGTCGGCGGGTTGATTGTGCGCGACGCCAGGCATCCAGAACGACAAGTTAACAACCCCGCGAAATGGTGCATCTCCCTGGTCGTTACACGATTCGTAGCTGAACGTCGCCTCGGTCACCTCGCCGTGTAGGGCGGTGATGATGTCGCGGGCAGCGTCAACCACCTGGGCGCGGGCCTGTAGTGGGGGCATCGGGTGGCTCACGGCCTCACGGCACCCGCTGAGCATGAGGCCGATGCTCACGACCGCGACGGCGATCCTTACTGGCAGAGTCCACACTCGTCACTTCCTTTCCGGGGCGTGATGCACGTCGGCGCTTTGCTTGGTTAGCCCGTTGGCCCGCTATGGACATGTCCGGTGGTCGCTTTTCGCCAGGCTTCGGGGTCGACCCATTGCGGCAGACCGTATTCGCCGCGGTGGGGTGCGGTCATGCTGTCGTGTTGCAACGCATCACCGTGGCCGGAAACGATGTCGGCCATGCTGAACAGTGACTCCGACCCATCGTCGAAGTAGTGGGAATGGTCATAGGTCGGATCCCAAGTGTAGTGGGGGTTTTCGGCTTCGAAGCGGGTGGCGCCGAAGCCGTCGACGGAGGGATCGTCTCCGAGGCCGCCCAGGGATGGACCTCCGGGGCCGGTCGTCACGTGACCAGGCGCCCACGTCACCGCATCACCCGAGGCCGCCCCGACGTAGAGATGCCCACCGGGAGGCAAGTGGAAGTCGGCCGCCGAACGCGCCATATCTGTGCCCGGGGATCCGACCAGCACCACGTCGTCGGCGTACATCCCATACGCATACGCAGCATCGGAAACGACGGTGGATCCGTAGGAGTGGCCGACCACCGTCATGTGTGCCGGCGCCCCCAGATGGGTGACGGCCATCGCGTTCACGTCGGGCGCCAACAGCTGGGCCCCGGTGCGTGCCATATTCGGTTCATACAGGCCTGGGTCGGTGATGCTATTCGGGGCGTCGTAGCCCACCCACATCACCACCGCTGTTTCCTTGCCCCAATCAGCGCGAGCGGACTCCTGGTACAGGCGCAGGCCGTCGGGGTTAGACAGCGTTCCTTCGCGCACGCCGGTGCTCAATCCCTTGACCAAGAACGCGGTATTGGCCGCGGTGTCGGGGTTGCCGATCGCGATGGCCCCGGCCCCCTCGCCGCCGAACGCGTCGGGCTGATACTTCAACAAAAACACGGGTGGGTGGCGCCCCCACGGATCCTCAGCCTGTGACGCTGTGTTGAGACCGTTCCTGGTCTGCACGGCGTTGTTGTAGCGCATGACCGCCGTCGGGGTCAGCCCGTACTTGTCCGGATTGCTCAGTACGTCGTTGACAGACACACCGTTGTTCTTGGCCACGGCCTCGACGCGCTGAAGGTCGTCGTTCATCACCGCCTCGTTGACCTCGCTGCGGGCATCCACGGGGACACCGTTGAGATTGCCGAGCTCTGCGGGGTGCTCAGCGAGGAGCCGCTGTCGATCCGCCGGCGTCAGAGATGTCCACCACTGATGCACGTCCTCGGCACTGGTACCCGGTGGCGGAATCGGAATCGGCGCGTCCGCTCCCTGGATAACCTCTGGGTCGTACCCGTCGGTGCGCAGGGTGGCCAGTGATCTCGTTAAGGAATCCGAGTAGCCGTCGCGCGTTGAATGGAGCTGGGCCAGAGCGGATTTGGTGTCGGCAATGGCTTGGTTTTCAAGACCGCTGATGTACTGATCAACGAGGGATTTTTCCGCCGCGGTGAGGTGGCCGTGTTGCTCCAGGTCCACCGCTTCGCCGATTTCGTTGTCGAGCTGCTGCAACCGACCTTCTAGCGTCGCGATCTGCCCGGCTGCGGTCTTCTGCGCCTCGGCCAGGGCGGCGGCGATGTTTTCCAAGTCGACGCCGATCTTGGGCAACTGCATGGACTGCGCCCCAAGCGATTTGGTGGTGCGCTGGACCTCATCGGAGTCGTTGATCGGATTGTCGCCGTTCTGGTGGTTCCAGCCTCCGTCGAAGCGGCGGCGCGCTTCGTCGAAGGCCTCCTTGGACTCGGCGGTGCAGCGGCCTGCGGCATGAAACGCCTCCGCCAAATCAGAAATCTGCGCGGGGCGACCAACTTGCAGGCTTTGATTGATGGCCCAGGGGTCGCCGCCGGCTTCGGCGATCAGCGCCGGGACGCTTATGTAGCGGAGCTGCATCGCATCGCCAGCGGTTTGCGCGACTGCCGATCGGGTGCGACTTCGAGGTGACCGCTTGCACAGTGAGACACGCCGACCCCCCAATGCAGCAAGCCGCTATCGACAAACATCGCCACCCCTTCTGAGCTGGTATAACCCTACGCCGCCCATGTTGTCCGTCGATTCACAGAGATTGACCACTCGAGCTGGTTCCGACTAGCGGCTCGGCGAGAGGCGGCCGTCCAGCTCGTCGGCCGCGTACTCAACTGTTAGTCACTTGTGCCTCAATAGGCTCTACTACATCGACGATCACGTTTGTATCGTTAGTCACATGAATTTAAAACCACATATGAAGACAAGCATCGCCCGTGCCGCAGCATCGACCGTCGTCATGAGCGCCGGTTTAGGGCTAGCTGCTTTGGGGGCGGCTGCCGTCGTCCAGGCCCAACCCGCGCCGTTCCCGGATTATCACTGGTGCCCCGGCCAGGGGTGGAATCAGGCGTGGGGCGGCAACTGGGACGGGGGCCGTTGCCACGACGACCACTGGTACGACGGTGAATACCGCGACCAGGGCCACTGGCACAATGGCCCCTACGACGGACAATGGCAAGGCGGGAACCCCGGACAATGGCAAGGCGGGAACCCCGGACAATGGCAAGGCGGGAACCCCTACGACCAAGGTCACTGGCACTGAGGTGATCTAAGCGGGACCCGGTGACCCTGGCGGTGCAGTCACGATCAGCGTGACGCGGCTCATCGGTGTGTACGCAGGCAAGTGGTCGGGCCGCCCCCGGAGAGCAAGGGGCGGCCCGATCGTTTATTCCAGTCTAAGGAGGTGTTCGAGAACCCCGATGTTCGCGCCGTTGCCGAGGCGATGCAGGTTCTCGAATGCTCGCGTTTGCTGATGCGGTCACCCGGCGAGCACGCCCATGTCGGATTGACCCGACTGGGCATACACGCGCTCCAAACCCACACTGTGCGTCAGCATCTCGGGCTCGGCGAGAGCCCACCACCAACGGCCTGACTCCGCCTGGCTGCGTTTGCTGATGTTGGGATCGGTAGCGGCGGGGCGGTGCGAGCGTGCGCCAATGAACCAAGTGAACCTGGCCTATCCCGTCGAGCAGCGGATGGATGTAAGTCAAATTCCTGCTGCCCTTTCTGCGCTCTGGCATCTGATCATTCACCACCCTGTGGCGTCGGCAATTGTCGTCGCAGCCTGGGCACTGTACTCCGTATGGGCATTCAGGTGGTCGAAGCGACAGCCTCACGAGCCGAACGATGAACGGGCGACACTGAGAGGAACTGCGCAGGTTCTGTCGTTCAAGAAGACCAGGGGCGAGGCATGGAATGCCGGCTATTTGTTTCTTCCGGCCTGGTTGGTTCGCGAGCCGAAGAAGACGCGGCGCTACTGGTGCTTAATCAAACTGGCAGTGCATATCCCTGGTCGCGACCAGTACGTGACAGTCGTGAGAAAACTTCTCGGACCCGAAGGGCGAGCCGCCGTGCAACCCGGCAACACTGTTCAGGTGCGAGTTGATCCCAACGATGACCCGAAAAATGTCCGGATCGACGTCAACCAGCCGGTTGTCCCGGTCTAGCACCGGCCCGTCTCAAACTGACTACCCACTACCGCAATCCAGCGCCATTAGCGGCCATCGGCGGGCAGGGGGCCAAATTACGTGTTGATTCGCCTGGAAAAGATTCCGAGTGGCAACTGGGTCGATGGCACCCTTTCAGAAAAAACCGGGATCTGCCGGCGCCCGGCCGTTGGGGCCTGGCGGATGGTCACCGTCGGCACGTCAAGGATCAGCTTGTCGCGATCGGCGGCGCTCAGGGGGTGAGGGGTCGAACAGGCGGAGGGCTGTGCCCCGTGGCGAGTAACAGTGTGCCCGCTACCAGCGCGGCGGCGCATCCGACGATTATCAGGACCACCAAGACCCACTGGCGTGGTGTCATCATGGTTCATGATCCTCGGGCCGATGGACTTGAGCGTCAAGCCGCCCGGCGCAGTTCAACGATCGGGCGGCTGCAATTTTCAGAACGGAATCACCAGCGCCGGCGGCGCATCCGGGTCATTGGGCTGGCGCAGCGGTCCATGGGTTGCCCGGTTGCACGAGCGGTGTTCCGGGCCCCGCCAATTGCGTTGCTCGTCATGCCCCAGGTCCCAACGCTCGCCCGGCTGGATGAGCTGTCCGCAGCCTGGTCGTGCGCAGCGGACGGTACCGGTGGCGATGCGCTTGGCCCACGGCCCTCCCGGAAAAGCACCGCACCAGAAGCTCCGGCGTGGTGCGCCAGGTCGACAACGCCATCAAGGCAGTGTCGCCGAAACAGAAAGCCGCATAGTGCAGTTCAGGGGTAACAGAGCCTGCAAGGAAGCATTCACACGATCACACGTGGGGCAGCCAGCCGGAGCCGTTTGCCGACAGCACGAATCCGCGCCCTTGGGGGTCTTTGCACGCGGTCATGCCTGAGTTATCGGACCCGCAGATCACACCGTCGACGGTGATCGAATGGAATGCCGGGAGGGTTTTGATCGGCTGTCCGTTGGTGTCGATGGGTGTACCTGTCGGTTGCGGTGCTGAAGCAGTGCTGATCGAGTTCACTCGCGGCGCGCCACCGGATGATGGTGCAGCTGGGGGTATTCCGGGGAGGTTGTTGCCTGTGCAGCCCGCGGTTGCCGGGTTACTGAATGCACACGTCACGCCGTCTGGGGTGAGGAACTCCACCACGTGAAGAGGCGTCGGCCGCCCCGAATTTGGATACGTGAGGGTGTAGTCGGCGGCGTTGACCGGTGTATAGCCGCTGAGGTCGGGGAAGGCTGGGGCGTCGGCGTGGGCGGTGCAACCACTGGTCACCGCGGCGACCAATGCGGTGGTGGCGGCGAGAGTCTTGGTGATCATGTTGAACCTATCTCTGTTGGTGCGTAGCAGCTTTGAGTCGAACGGTCATCGCGCCGGGTTGACCTCGACCTGGTGGACGTCGTACGGGACGTTCAACTTAGTGTCCCATTGGCTGACGAAGAGGTTGAGATCATTAAGGGTCGAACCGGGCAGGATGTATCCCCCGTAGGGTTGTAAGACGGAAAAGGGAGTTTGAAGGTTATCGTTGCGCGCGGCAACGGTCGGGGTGTTGGTGAAAATATCCGTCGGGTTGTTGCCCACGAAAACTTGTACCTCCCCGGGGCCGGCGGTCGCGTTGAACCCGGATAAGACGGGGTGTCCATCGACTTCCCGGAAACTGAGTTCACCAAATTGAGCACCGGGCGCGGTCAAGGGTGTGGTGGCGAGTTCTCCGGGGTTACCCCAGCCGGTTCCGTTCCAGGGCTGCCAGGCGCTGCGGTCGGTGACGTGATCTGGATCGACGCGGTACATGGTGACGCCCTGGCTGCGGTCGAATGAGTTCGCTGCGATGTAGACGTTGCCGTCAGCAGCTTGATAACCGCTGATCTGTGTGGGTTGGCTGGTTGGACTGGTGCCGGGGTGAGCGGGATCCGTCGGGCTAGGCGCCGGTGTCCAGGGCCGCCATGATCCGTTGATGGGCTGCCAGCCCTTCCCAGGATCATTGGTTACCTGGGTCAGCCACGAGCCACCCTTGGGATTGAGGTCGCTGGTGCCCGCCACCAACATGTACGTTGTGCCGTCGCGCATCCGGATGCTCCCTGCGGGCAGTGTGTCTGTGCCCGCGGCCTGCGGGGGCGGAGGGAACAAGACGTTCGGGCTGCCGTCCGGCCCGGTCAACGGTGCGCCGAAATGCGGACGACCCTGATCATCGAAGGTGACGGGGACGGCCACCGACGGGTAGTGGATCCCGTCGTAAGCCTTGTCGCCGGAGAACGAATCCCCGAAGATCGCGACCAATCTCCCGTCCTGCAGCTGAACGACTTCCCCTAAGTCCGCCGCTCCGATTCCTGGGATGCCCGGATTGGAGCCGGTACCGGCGACCGGACCCAGATCCCTTGCCTCGCCCTGTTTTAACGGACCTCCTATCACGTCGTTCACGTCTGCTGGTGGGTCGTAGCCTTCGGTATGCAGGCTGGCCATCGAGCTCTGCAACGTGGCCGCGTAGCCGTTGCGCGTTGACTGCAGCTGTCCCAGCGCGGCCTTGGTGTCATCGACGGCGTCATTCTCACACTCGGTGATCAAGGCATTGAGTGCGTCCTTGTCCGCCGCACTGAGGCTACGGTCTTTCTCCAATTCCACCGCTTGGCCAATTAGGTTGTCCAGCTCCTGTAACTGACCCTCTAGCGTCGCGATCTGCCCGCTTGCGGTTTTCTGCGCCTCGGCCAGGGCGGCGGCGATGTTTTGCAGGTCGGCCCCGATCTTGGGTAACTGCAGGGACTGCGCGCCCAGTTGCTTGGTCACGCGCTGCACCTCGGCGGAATCGTTGATCGGATGATCGCCATCCTGGTGGTTCCAGGCCGCGTCGAAGCGGCGACGCGCTTCGACGAATGTGTCGCTGGACTCGGCGGTGCATCGGCCCGCAGCGTGAAACGCCTCGGCCAGGCCGGAAATCTGGGCCGGGCGACCAACTTGCAGGCTTTGATTGATCGCCCATGGGTCTCCGCCGGCCTCCGCGATGAGCAGCGGGATGCTTATATAGCGGAGCTGTATCGCCATCGTCAGCCGTGCCCGTGACTGCCGATCAGGTGCGTCTTCAAGATACCCACCCGCGAGATGTGGTTCCCCTGGGCGGAATACCAGCCTCGACTGACATCGCCACCCCTCCTGAGCTGGTGTAACCCTACTACCGCGGATGTGCCCGTCAATTCACGGAAAGTGACGACCACCCAACGCCAATGCGGGTAGACACAGCTTGCCGCGATGAGCGTGCGACGGCCCGCCCCTCGGAGAGTAGGGGCGGGCCGAGAATGGCTCGGGGGACTTGGAGGCAAATTCACAGGGCTTGCCTGTTGCTGCGGCGGGGCCGTTACACGGTCCGCGTGGATTGCCCGCTACGGGTGGAATGTGTCCCGGTCCATTGAGGCTGACGGCACCACTCGCAAGGCGTATCGGTGATCAGCCAGGGGGACGGTTCTACTCATGGTCGCCATTAAACGCCGCCAGGCCGACCAATCAGGGCGCCCCCCGGAGAGTGCGGGCGGCCTGATCAATTACTTGGACGCGGGCGAGGTCGACTAGGCTCCCTCAGCCCACATGTCCTCCGATCTCCCGGCGAAAATAGAGGTAGTGGGTGACCGTGTTGGATGGGCCGCAGTACGCCGTGACCAGCTCCCACCCTTCGGCGATCCATTCATCGAGGGTTGCGTTAATCTTCTCGGTCTCAACCCACGTGCATTTGTGCTCGTGTCCCTGTGCCATGGGCCCCGACACTAGGCGAGGTGCTTAACGCAAGAGTGAACTGCGCTCATCGCGGACGGGCCTCGACGCAGCCCAGGATCAACCTGAGTTGATGGCGCAGCATCGCCAGCGCCGCCGGCGACAGCTCGTCAAGGTCGAGCTCTTCGAGCAGGACGCGGGTCTCGGCCCTGTGGCGCTGGGCGGCCTCGGCGATCTGGGCGTCCAAGTCGGGGTCGGGGGTGTAGGCGGTCATTTAGCAATCTCCTCCGCTGGCGTATCCAGCGGCGCCACTATTGCGCGTTCATTGCGCGGAGACGGCAAAGGCCCGGCCAAAACCGGACCTCGCCTGCATAAACTCTGGTGCGCGATACTGGGATTGAACCAGTGACCTCTTCCGTGTCAGGGAAGCGCTCTCCCGCTGAGCTAATCGCGCTGGCGGTTCAAATTCGGAGGTGGAGACGGGAATCGAACCCGTGTGCACGGCTTTGCAGGCCGTTGCCTCACCACTCGGCCACTCCACCGCAGGGATTGATGCCACTTGCACCTTCGAGCGGACGACGGGATTCGAACCCGCGACCCTCACCTTGGCAAGGTGATGCGCTACCAACTGCGCTACGTCCGCGCGCAACGAACGAGATCGTCGCCCGGTGCGAAGGACGACGATAGTCGACCTGATCGGGCGCACACAAATCTCTCGGTGAGTTGCGGCTTTAGGCTAGCGTCGACCGGCGACGCACGTGGCGCGTTCCGCGAGGTTCCTGTCGTGCTAGTCTTCGACCCCGTTCGCCTCTCGGCGCCGGTCCCGTGGCTCAGTGGAAGAGCGTCCGCTTCACACGCGGAAGGTCGCTGGTTCGATCCCAGCCGGGACCACAACCATCAGTGCAGGTAGTGGGCTCAGATGCATCACTCGACACAACCCGTGGGCCGGCCTTCGGCCCATTCATGCGGCCAATATGCGGCCAAGTCGCGGATTGGCCGCACGGCGGAAGATCGCTCGCCACGTCGCGCCGAAGAACTTCCTCAGGCCGCTTTTCAAACGAGCGCCCGTCAGGCGACGGCTGCTCTGGGTTGCGCGCCATCCACATCGCAACAGGCGAAAACGCGGTCGTGCGGCCATTGCCCAGCTTTTTGGCCAAGTCGAGGGTCCGGTGCTGTCGGTCGCTGACCCGTCGGCCAGAGTCGTCGGTGGCGAGACTGACCTGTGCTAGAACTCGCTTAGAGAGTCGAGGGCTACGGCGATATTGTCCAGCTCGTCGTCAAAGAGGTCGGCGTAAGTGTGTGCAGTGACGGTAATGGAAGCGTGGCCCATCGCTTTCTGGAGCAGGCGAAGGTCCGCTCCCGCCCGCCGCGACAACGACGCGTAGGTGTGTCGCAAATCGTGGACGCGTAACTTCTCGCGGCCAATCTCGGCGACCGCGGAGCGCGCGCCGCTGACGGGGGTACGGCCGACCCTGACGTCGCGGCAAGCTGGCTTGATGAGGGGATCGCACCCAACGGGCAGGCCGGACGCGGCTTCGCCATGGCAGCGTGCGCGGATTCGATTTGACCTTCGCCGCGCCCAAAAAGCGTGTCGCTGCTGCGGGCCTTGACCGACGACATCGCCGACAAAGCGATCCAGGCCGCCCATCAGCGGGCGATTGCCGCGGCGATGGCCTATCTGCACCAGCACGCCAGATTTAGTGCGCAAATTCCAGCCGACCCGACCGAAAATCAGCTTGGCGGCCCAGGGCCAACCTAGACGGATCGCCTCGGCAGGTTGGTTGTGACCGCGTAGTCGTCGCGGTCCTCCTCCCTCAGCAGCAAGGACCGTACCAGCGGGCGCGGTCCCACCGGCCGAAGCATTTGACTGGCAGGGCGTGGGCGCACTGTTTGCGGCCACCAGAACCAACGTCCGAGCAGCGCGGCGATAGCCGGCGTCATGAACGAGCGCACGATCAAGGCGTCAAACAATAGGCCTAGGCCGATGGTGGTACCGACCTGACCGATAATCCGCAAATCGCTGGCCACCATCGCGGCCATCGTGAAAGCGAACACCAGGCCCGCGTTGGTCACGACCTTTCCGGTGCCGCCCATGGCGCGGATGATACCGGTGTTTATACCGGCGGCTATTTCCTCCTTGATCCGGGAGACCAGTAGCAAATTGTAGTCGGACCCGACAGCCAAAAGGATGATCACCGATAGTGGAAGCACCATCCAGTGCAATTTGATGCCCAGAACATACTGCCAAATCAGCACCGACAGCCCAAACGATGCGCCCAACGAAAGTGCCACCGTACCCACGATGACTAATGCCGCCACAAAACTTCGGGTGATGATGAGCATGATCATGAAGATAAGGCAGAGCGCACCAACTACCGCGATACGTAGATCGTATTTAGAGCCGTCTCGGAAGTCTTTAAAGGTCGACGCGGTGCCGGCGATATAGATCTTGGCGTCCTCCAGAGGTGTCGTCTTGAGTGCCTCCTCGGCCGCTCTCTTCATCTGATCGATACGCGCTATGCCCTCGGACGTCGCGGGATCGCCCTTCTGCGAAATGATGAATCGGGCCGCTTTTCCGTCCGGGGACAGGAAGGAATTCATTGCGCGCTGGAAGTCCGGGTTCTGGAAAACCTCCGGAGGCAGATAGAAGGAGTCGTCGTCCTTGGCGGCGTCGAACGCCTGTCCCATGGCGGCGGCGTTTTGGCCCGTTTCGTCCATCTCGGTGAAGAGCCCGGACATGGTGCTGTGCATCGTCATCGTCATCGTCCGCATGGACTCCAACGTCGCGATAATTGGCGGGAACTGCTCAAGAAGCTGCGGCAGCAGCGCGTCCACTTTGTTCAGATCTTGTACAACATCGTGGAGTTTCTCGCTTTCCGCATCGACACTGTCGAGGCTCTCAAATATTTGCCTCAACGACCAGCATATTGGAATATCGTAGCAGTGCTTTTCCCAATAGAAGTAGTTTCGTACTGGTCTCCAGAAATCCTCGAAATCAGCAATGTGATCGCGTAACTCGTCGACGATTAGTGTCATTTCTTTTGTCTCATCGATCGAGTAGTGGGTAATGGCGGTGATCTGCTGCTGTATTTGGTACATCCGCTTCATCAGCGCGATTTGTTCGGTCATCAAATCGGCCTGCCTCAGCATTTCGTCATTAGCGCCTTTCATAAACCGCATATTTTGTTGCATGCCCGCGCCTTGCACACTGATCAAGAAAGGTATCGAAGTGTGTTCAATTGGTGTTCCCTCGGGCCGGGTTATCCCCTGCACCCGAGAGATTCCCGGAACCCGAAAGATTCCCTTAGCTAGTTTGTGTAGCACGAGAAAATCTGCCGGATTGCGCATATCGTGTTTTGATTCGATCGTCAGAACTTCGGGCATCAATCGTGCTTGGGAGAAATGACGGTCGGCGGCCGCATAGCCCAAATTTGCCGGAAGGTCTTTGGGTATATAGAGCCGGTCGTTGTAGCTTGTTTTATAGCCTGGGAGCGTCACTAGGCCGATCAGCGCGACTGTTAATGTCGTGACGAGAATGGGCGCAGGCCAGCGGACAATCGCCGTGCCAACGCGGCGCCATCGACGGACCCCGATCCTGCGTTTGGGGTCGAATAGCCCGAAGCGACTTCCGACGGCCAGAACAGCCGGAACCAGCGTGAGCGCGACAGCGACCGCGACGAGCATGCCCACTGCGCACGGGAAGCCTATGGTCTGGAAGATGGGAATCCGGGTAAAACTCAGGCACAAGACTGCCCCGGCGATCGTCAAACCGGAAGCCAAGACAACGGGAGCCACCCCGCGGTAGGTGGTGTAGTAGGCCGTTTCCGGGTCCTCGCCGGCCTGACGCGCCTCCTGATAGCGACCGAAAAAGAATATCCCGTAGTCGGTTCCGACCGCGATCCCGAGGGCCACCAGCAGATTTATGGCAAACGTCGATAGTGCAAGAACGTTGTTATCGCCGAGAAACGCGACGATTCCCCGGGCCGCCCCTAATTCGATCGCAACTATGCCCAATAACAGAACCGCGGTGACGACCGAACGGTAGACAAAAAGCAGTATCGCGAAGATAATCGCGACGCTTATCGCGGTCATCTTCAGAAGGGATCTTTCACCAGTCCGCTGCATATCCGCAACGAGTGCCGCCGGGCCGGTGACATAGACCCCGACACCGGGAGGCGGCGGGGTCCGCTTTACGATATTCCGGACCGCAGCCACGGATTCCTGCCCCAAGGTCGTACCTTGGTTGCCGGCCAGATTCAACTGCACATATGTCGCCTTGCCATCGGGGCTTTGCGCGCCCTGCGCTGTGATCCGATCTCCCCATAGATCGTGCACATACTGGACATGCTTCGGGTCGTCTCTTAACTGACGCACCAATCCGGCGTAGTAGGTCTGGGCATCGTCCCCGAGCCGCTGCTGCCCCTCCAGCACGATCATCGCGACACTGTCTGAATCTGATTCTTTGAAGACCTTGCCCATGCGCACCATGGCCCGCAGCGCCGGCGCGTCCATGGGACTCAGTTGCACCGAATGCTCTTGGCCGACCTGCTCCAGCGATGGAACTGCCAGGGTCACGATCAGAGCCACCGCTGCCCACGCCAGGATGATGAAAGGCGAAAGCCTGCGAATCGTCCGCGCTATGGAGGGGACCTGAGGGCGTTCGCTGCTCATGCGGCCGTCAACGGGCCGAAGGTGGCGGCGGTCACTTCGTGCGCAATCGTCTCGGCGTTGACCACACCGTCCACCACGATGCGACAGCCGACGCTATCGCCCTGGGCCACGATGGTCCCCACGGTCACCGGCCGCGTCATGAACTGGAAATCCGCCACTTACCGCTGCTATCTCAGCAATAAGGCACGTACCAACGGACGGGGTCCTGACGGCCGAAGTAATGAACTGGCGGGGCGGGGGCGCACTTGTTGCGGCCACCAGAACCAGCGTCCCAGCAGCGCGGCGATGGACGGCGTCATGAACGCGCGTACGACCAACGTGTCGAACAGCAGCCCCAATCCGATCGTGGTGCCCAACTGACCGATGCTGCGCAAATCGCTGACCACCATGGACATCATGGTGAACGCGAACACCAGGCCGGCGATCGTCACCACCTTGCCGGTGCCTCCCATCGCACGAATGATGCCGGTGTTTATACCGGCGCCTATTTCCTCTTTCATCCGGGAAACCAGCAGCAAATTATAATCAGACCCGACCGCCAAAAGGATGATCACCGACATCACGAGCACCATCCAATGTATTTGTATGCCGAGCATATCCTGCCAGACGAGCACAGACAGCCCGAATGACGCGCCCAGCGAAAGCAATACCGTACCTACGATAACTAGGGCGGCAATAAAACTCCGTGTGATGGTCAGCATGATCATAAAAATGAGGCAAAGCGCAGCGACTCCCGCGATCATCAGATCATATTTCGAGCCGTTCACCAGGTCTTTCACTATCGCTGCATTCCCGGTGAGGTAGATCTTCGAGTCTTCTAACGGAGTTCCCTTCAGCGCCTCCTCGGCCGCAGTTCTAATTGGGTCGATCCGTGCGATCCCTTCAGGCGACGCGGGATCATCTCTTTGCGAAATGAGCATTCGGACGGCCTTCCCGTCCGGTGACAGGAACACGTTCATGACTCGTTTGAAGTCCGCGTTGTTGAAAACTTCCGCAGGAAAGTAGAAAGAATCGTCGTTCTTTGCGGTATCGAAAGCCTTCCCCATCGCTGTCGCGTTATCGCCACTCTGGTCCATCTCGCCGACGGTCCCGGACATGGTGCTATACATGCTTAGCGTGATGGTCCGCATGGTCTTCATGGTTTCGATCATCGGCGGGAACTGGACAAGCAGCTGAGGCAGGAGCACGTCTAGGTGATCTAAATCCGCTACCAGATCGCGCAGCTTCTCGCTAACCTCGTCAGCACCGTCGATTGAATCGAATACCGATCTGAGCGACCAGCAGACGGGAATGTCGAAGCAGTGCTTTTCCCAGTAGAAGTAACTGCGGATCGGTCTAAAGGTATCCTCGAAGTCCGCAATGTGATCTCGCAACTCGTCCGTAATCGCCTGCATATCATGCGTTTCGCCGACCATGTGGTGAGTCGTGTCGGTGAGCTGCTGTAACAAACCGTACATATGCTGCATGATGTTGATCGTTGTCGCCAGCTCGTCGGCGGCCCTGCGCATGTCCTTCAAGCGCTCTTTCTGAAACTGCATGGATTGTTGCATGCCAGCCATTTGCATGCTGAGCATATACGGTATTGTCGCATGGTCGATCGGGGTTCCCTGGGGCCGAGTTACGGCTTGTACCAGGGAAATTCCTGGAACCGCGAGGACGGCCTTGGCCAGCTTGTTCAAAACCAGAAAATCCGCCGGATTGCGCAAATCGTGATCCGCCTCGACCAGCAGGACCTCGGGCGTCGACATTCGCGACTCTGGAAAATGTCGCGCCGCGGCCGCATACCCCTGATTGGCGGGGATATTCGTGGGGAGATACTGCCGGTCGTTGTAGCTGGGATTGTATCCCGGCAGCGTCAGGAGCCCGATCAGCGCGACTGCTGATGTCGCGACGAGAATGGGCGCAGGCCACCGAACGATCGCCGTTCCTACCCGCCGCCATCCACGAACCTTGATCTTCCGCTTAGGGTCGAACAGACCGAAACGGCTTCCGACAGTAAGGACTGCCGGAACCAACGTAAGCGCGACCGCGACCGCGACCAACATGCCCACCGCGCACGGGCCGGCTAGCGCCTGGAAGGTGGGCAGCCGGGTAAAGCTCAGGCAGAAAACCGCTCCGGCGATCGTCAAACCGGAACCCAAGACAACAGGAGCGACCCCGCGGTATGTGGTGTAGAAAGCCGTTTCCCGATCCTCGCCGGCCTGTCGCGCCTCTTGATACCGCCCGGTGAAGAATATCCCGTAGTCCATTCCGGCCGCGATCCCGAGCGACACCAGGAGATTAACGGCGAAGGTAGTAAGACCGAAAATCTCGTGCTCGCCGAGGAACGCGACAATTCCTCGGGCCACCTGTAATTCGATACTGACCATTATCAGCAAGAGAAATACCGTGATAACCGAACGGTAGACGAAAAGTAACAGAGTGCAAATCACCGTGAGGCTTAACACCGTCATCAGGACGATCGAGCTGTCGCCACTCTGGCCCATATCTGAAACGATCGCCGCGGGGCCGGTGACATAGACCTGGATCCCGGCAGGCGGCGGCGTCCGTCCCACGATGTGCCGGACCGCCGCCACCGATTCGTTCCCCGAGGTCTCGCCGGGGTTGCCGGCCAGATTCAGTTGCACAAATGCGGCCTTGCCATCGACGCTTTGCGCGGCGCCCGCCGTCAGTGGATCACCCCAGAAATTCTGGACGTGCAGCACATGCTTCGGATCGTCGTCCAACTGACGAATCAAACGATCGTAGTACTGGTGAGCATCGCCGCCGAGGGATTGCTGACCCTCCAAGACGATTATCGCCAAACTGCCGGAAGCAGGTTCCTGGAAGTCGTGATTGACACGCGTCATCGCCCTGAACGACGGCGCATCTGGCGCACTCAGCGATACTGAATGCTCTTTCTCGACCCGCTCGAGCGAGGGGACGGCGGTATTCACGATGACGACGATCGCCAACCATGCCAAGATGATCAGCACCGAAAATCGGCGGATCGACCGCGGTACGAATGGTGGCGTTGTATGTTCGCTGCCCGTGTGTTCCTCGCTCATGCGGCCTTCAGCAGGCAGAAGGTAAAGGCGTGCACCTCGTCCGTGATCTTCTCGGCTTTGACCACACCGTCCACCACGATGCGGCAGCCGATACTGTCGCTATCGCCCTGCGCCGCGACATTTCCGAGGCCCGCCGCCGCGGTGATCGCGAACTCCTGCGACCACGGCAGGCTTGCTCCGTGAATAAACTGCGGCTCACCGTTGACGTCGAAATAGCTGATGTCTGCCACGGTCCCGGGTGGTCCGAAAACCTCGTACGTCAGGTGCTTCGGATTGAAAGGTCTGGCGTCGTCTTTCCTGGTGTCGGCATACGAGATGCGTTTCTCAGAGCCGAAGGCGCCGTGCAGTCGCCAGACAGTCAATCCCCCAGCGCCAATCACCACCAGTAGGACCAGCGGAATCCACAGCCTCCTCAGAACTCTGAAGATCGTTCGAGATCCGCGGCGCCTTCGGGGTGCGGGCGAACGTCGCGGAAAAGTGAGTCGGCGTCGTGACTGTAAGTCACCGTCTCGGCGATCCGCGACGGTGACTTCGGGCCGGGCTTCCGCAACGTCGCGCACACCACGTTCGACCACTGCACCCCCAACTGCCCACCCATTTTCCACAACCGTCATGTGAGCCGCTCGAAACATCCGACTACACACCGGCCGCGTACGTCGACGTTACACCGAATGCGGTGGGCGTCGCAGGCTAGCCCGTGCGGCGGTCACCTCAAATTGAGCAGCGTCTCGGGGGAGCGCGAACAGATCTTGACGAGTAAACCATGCCGGTGGCCGCGATATCGGCTGTTTCCCAAGGCGATTTGGGACGCCGATCCCTCATACCTTCTTCGGCTCGTTGCGGGACTTGGTTGGCTGCGAGTTAGAATACGAATTGTCCAACGATAATCTGGAAGATCAGGCCTATTGGACTACGAATCTTCCACCGGAAAGCGGACCGGATTATCGGTTACCCCAAGCAGCGGGGGAGCATGATCCGTGGCCTTCTGCGCCGGTTCAATTGGACCCGTCCGTCGTCGGCCGAATCAAAGCGTTATCCAAAGTGTTAGAGCCACAAATGGCAGAAATTGACTCGATAGGCAGTCCCGCGACACCCTCTGGCGCGCGGACCCGAAAATCGGATGGTGAGTGGGCAGGCCTAGGCACCCGGCGGAGCCGGGTGGTGTTGTGCGGGTTGGTATTAGGCTACAGGTCCCCCGCGTCGATGGCTTTCTTGACTTCCTGCGCGTGCGCCACCTGCTGCGCGCTGTAGCCGATGAGCAGCGCCACCCCACCGACCAGGATGACCACCCCGGCCAGCCACCGCAGGCCGTAGGTGTAGCCGTGGTCCAGCGCATGCAACTGGGCGGCGTTCATGAACTTCACCGGCCCGTTTGTGCCGCCCAGGTTTAGCGTGCGCGACGTGATGACGGTCTGGATGACGGCCAGCACCACCGGCCCGCCGAGGCTCCGCAGCATCACTGCGATCGCCGAGGTGGGCCCGATCCGGTCGAAACCGACGCTGGCGATCAGCGACAGCGCGAGCGGGACGTTGATCACGCCGACACCGATACCGGCGACGACGAGCGGCAGCACCAGATTCGGGAAGTACGGGATGCCGCGGGTGAACGTCGAGGCCCCCAGCACCCCGCCCAGCATCAGGATGCCGCCGACGATCACCACCACCCGCGGCGGGAACCACGTCACCAGCCGCGACGATACGCCCGCCCCGACCCCCACGGCGAGGGCGAACGGGATGAAACCGACGCCCGCGCGCAGCGCGCTGTAGCCCATGATGTCCTGCACATACAGGGTGATCAGCAGGGTCAGGGTGAACAGCACCCCGCCGGTTAGGAAGATGACCGCGAACGTGGCCAGCCGGTTGCGATCGAAGAACAAGCTGAACGGCACGACGGGGTTCTCCGCCGTGCGCTCCACCATGACGAACGCCACGACAGCGCCCAGAACCACCACACCCGAACCGATCGTCGTGGGCGACAGCCAGCCCTTCTCCGGCCCCATCGAGAAGCCGAAAACCACCGCGATACAGCCCAATGTGGCCAACCCGGCCCCGGTGGCGTCGAGCTTCATCCGCTCCTTCTGGGTTTCCCGGAGCGCGTGGTGGGCGAGATAGAGCACCAGCAGCCCGATCGGCACGTTCACCAAAAACACCAGCCGCCACGACACGTCGGTTAGCGCCCCGCCCACCACCAGACCAAGCACCGAGCTGAGACCGGCGATCGCGCCCAACACCCCCATCGCAGCGTTGCGTGAAGGGCCTTTCGCGAACGTCGTCGCCACCAGCGCCATAGCGGTCGGTGCGATGATCGCGGCGGCCGCACCCTGCAGTAGCCGCGCCAAAACGAGGACGCCCCCGGTCCAGGCGATGCCGCATATCGCCGAGACGATGGTGAACAGCGTTACCCCGACCATGAAGGTGCGCTTGAGCCCGATGGCGTCACCGAGGCGGCCGCCCAGCAGTATCAGCCCGCCAAAGGTCAGCACGTAGGCGGTGATCACCCAGCTCCGCCCGGCATCAGACAGGCCCAGCTCGTTCTGGATCTTAGGAAGCGCAACGACCGCGATCATGCCATCCATCGTGGCCATCAGCTGCATGCCGCCGATCGCGATAACCGCGGCGATAAACCGGCGTGATGGCAGCCGGTTCGGGAGGTAACTCCTCGTACGGCCTGGCGTGGTTGGTTTGACGGGCATCGGGCTCGTTTCGCGCGTTGTGTCGTGTAGTGATGTATCGCCAGCTTTGCATCGTTGAGAGCCGGCGTAGCGGGCTACCCTACGGCAATCTTGAGAATTGTTAGCCGCAAAACCGGCAAGTCAAACATTCTCGGTTGTCGGGTAGGCCCCGTTTCAAACGCCCTAGCAATCGCAGTCCGATCAAGCCCGTGTGCAGTGCCTGGAACGGTTTCCGAGGACTGGCCGACGCTGTGGAGCTCGCATTGGATTGGGGCCGAGGCGCCGAGACGGGAAGAACCCGTTCGGCGCGACGGCTTACTAAACCGGAGTGAACTCGAGGTGCAATTCCTTGAGGCGCCTGAACAGAAAGGTCCGGTCCCATTTGAGCCGACGATCGTTTGCCGGACCGTGCTCGGCTTCTGACAGCCGAATATCGACCATGCGGTCAAGGATTCGTTCCAAGCTCACCCGCACTTCGGCGCGTGCAATCGGGGCGCCCGGGCAAGTGTGAATACCGCGGCCGAATGCGATGTGTTGCAATATGTTTGGGCGATCGAGGCGGAATTCGTTGGGCTCGTCGAACCGTCGTGGATCGCGGTTTGCCGCACCGTTCATCACGAGTACGCTGGTGCCGGCTTGCACATCGACGTCGCCGATCCTGGTGTTGCGCCGCGCAAGGCGGAAATTCGATTTGATGGGGCTTTCGAGGCGCAACATCTCCTCGATAAAGGCGGGGATCTTGGAGTTGTCCTCGCGCAGCTGCTCTTGCAACTCCGGTCGCTCCGCCAGCATCAGCATCGCCAGACTCAGCAGGTCGATCGTCGTGCCGTGGCCGGCGGCGAACATGAAGGTGGCGACGCGAGCAACATCAATCGGGTCGGGTGTCGTGCCGTCGGGAAACTTTGCCAGCGCAAGCTCGGTGAGAACGTCGTCGCGCGGCTCGCGTCGTCGAGCCTCGACATACTCGACGAACCACTCCTCTTTCACGCCAACGAAGCCGCTGCGTTCGCCCTTGAGCCTGCTGGCTGTCGCAGCGCGGCGAAATCGCGCGCGGTCGGCAGCGGGCACGCCCAGCAGGTCGGTAATCGCGTCGAGCGTGAACGGAAAGTTGTAGTCAATGACGATCTCGCACTTGCCGTCCGCGATGAAATGGTTGAGTTGCTCGTCGGCGAGACGCCACAGGAAGTCCTCGTTGTTCTTGAGCTGCTTCGGCGTGAACAAGCGGCTCAACAGCGAGCGGTGCGCGGTGTGCCGTGGGGGATCGAACGTTATGAAGTAGTCGCCGAACGTGACCCGATGGCGGTGTTGCTCGATCAGATCCGAGATGTCGTCCCTGCCGGGCTCGCTCGGAATTCCGGACCATGGTCCGCTGACAATGTTGCACACCGACAAGCTCTGGTCGGTGTCGCGCTGCGCGGCGACGGCCTCGTCGTAACCGGACACCATCACCACGCCGTGCGACGGCTCCCGCCATACGGGGCAACGACGGATTGCCTCGTAATAGCCGTAGGGGTCGTCGACGAGCGCCTTGTCGGTGAAGAAGTCGAGGTTCTCGGGTCCGCTCACTCAGCCTCCATTGTGTTGCATTACAAAAGTATTGCAATGCAACGTTACGCGTCGGGCAGTTGCGTCTGCGGGCCGGCGCGTGGGGTCTTGCGCGATTCGTAGCGCGTTACCGCCCACTCACTTTTCGAGCTGGAGCCTCTGAGATCTGATTCACCTCGGCGTACAGGTCATTGGCGCGCTCCTGTTCTGCCGCAAGCTTTTCCAATGCCGCAACGGCCCGGCCGAGTAGGCCGAACGCTTCCTCGGCAGTCTCTTTCACTTCGCTGAAGCCCGGTATCAATGCCATCTGGAATTCTTCCTCCCCCTATGAGCCTGAACTTGAGTTCATCTTCCGAATAGGCCCTGTTCGGATCATCGTAGGCTGCGGACCTGTGCCTTTGCGGTGGCCCGCGAGCCTTCGGGTGTCTTCAGTCACGTTGCCAAATCACGCCGGACGTACCCATGCACGCCGACCCCGGCCAGGATCGTGCCGATTAGCAGAAATATGGTGGTGGCAGCCAAATTGGGCGGTCTGTCAGGTACGGCTGCGAGGTGCGACAACGGCGACAGGTTGACAACCCAGCCGGGGGCTTTCGTGGTCTGTACGACCATATTCACCAGGAATCCGCTCAGAACTGGCAGTACGCCGATCGCGACGGTCGCGGGTGGCAGCCACCCGACGCCTACGGCGGCCATCGCGACCGCGAGCAATGCCACGGGAATTGAATTCATTGCACCGGCAAGCGAATCGCCCAGCTGCAATGGGGCGCCGGTGGTCTTGGCGCCACTCCACATGGCGACCGCGGCGGAGATATGCAGGGCAACGACCCCGCCCGCTGTGGCGATGAGCTCGGCAGACAGCAGACGTACGCGTGAGATTGGCTGGGCGAACAGCAAGGTCCACCGACCGGCCTTTTCGTCGGCGACCATCGCCGCTAGGCGCACTGCGGAGTACACCCCGGTGACGACCGCAAGCATGCTGAACAGGGCCGCAGCGATGACATGAACCAAGTTGTGGCCGCCGAGCCCGGCGGCCGCGGCCATTTCAGCGAACCGCGGGTTCTTCTGGAACAACTCGAGAAGCCATGCGAGCGTCGTTCCGATCAGAAAGAAGTAAACGGCGATACCCGTCGCCCACCAGAGCGTGGTCCGCCCGGTCCGGCGAAGGGCGAACCCGCCGATCGACCGCAACAATCGAGTTCGTGGACGACGGCTATCCGGCACCGCCACAATCCCGTCGCCCAAATCGCGGTGGCGTGCCGCCAAGAGGGCCGCACCGGCCAGCACGATCGGAAACGCGCCCAACACGATCAGCGGAGCGATGCGGTTGTCGGCGTATGGCGCCGAGCGGGTGGTCAGCCCGAACGGCGTCGCCCAAGCCGACCATGCCAGTTGATGCGAGCCATCGGCCATCATGCGCAGCAGCAGGCTAACGCCCAGCGCTGCGACCGTAAGCCCCGTGGCACCGGATCGGCTCGGCATGACTTGTGCGGCGAGCAGAGCTGTCGTCGCGAAGGTCAACGCAACAAAAGTAATTCCGACTGCATGGATCACTGCCCCGGTCGGTTGAGTACGGGCCGACAAAAGGCCGGCCGCGACGGCCACGCCGATCAGCGTCGCGGATCCAACGAGGGCGGCCAGGCAGCGGACTACCACATCGGCCATTCGCAGGCGTCCCGCGAGGAGCAAATCCCACCGCCGGCCATCCTCCTCGCCGCGGGTAATACGTGTGGCGGCAAGCACGATCCAGACGCTCGCGAGCACCGAAAGGGGTGGGCCCGTGCGCCACACAGTGAAACCGCCGGGATCGTCGAGAGCGACCGGTGGACCCGACAAGATCCGTATGGCGGGATTCTCAGAAAGTGCGCGCAAACCTGATTGATCCAGAAGGTCGCTAATCGGCTTGTATTGGCTGGCCGCCAACGCCGACATACCCCCGCAGATCAAGGCGACCGCCACGGCACCAAGGCGAAGCTGGCGCACGGCCAGCCGGCTCACCGCCCGGCCCGGGTTGGCGGGCACCGACGAACCGGTCAGCGTCGCGGCCGTCATCGTGGCGCGTCTCCGTAGTAGTCGAGAAAAATCTCCTCGAGCGTCGGTTCGTGCATCGCGAGCGCGGTGACATCGGCTGTCGCAAGCGCTCGAAGCGCGGCCACCGGCGATCCAGTCAGGCTGAACCGCAACCGTTCACCGCTCAGCTGCTCGACACCAGACACACCCGCAATATCCTTGAGGGAAGGTTGACCGCCGCGATAGGACACCTCGACCACGGTCCGGCTCAACCGGCGTAAATCAGCGATGCTGTCAATTTCGACGAGTCGCCCGGCACGTAGAATCGCTACCCGGTCGCATACGGCTTCTACCTCGGCCAGCTGATGCGAGCTGAGGAACACCGTCTGGCCTCGCTCGCGTGCTTCTGCGACACAGCCGCGAAATTCTCTTTCCATCAACGGATCCATGCCGCTTGTCGGCTCGTCGAGCACTAGAACAGGAGCCCGTGTCGCGAATGCGGCGACAAGGGCCACCTTTTGCCGGTTGCCGGTCGAATATGTCCTGGCCGGCTTGTCGAGCTCGAGATCGAAACGGTCGACCAACTCGTCGCGGTAGGCCGCGTCGACACCGGAACCCACACAGCCAAGCAGTTCAAGGATTTCGGCGCCCGTCAGTCCAGGCCACAGCGCAACATCCGCGGGCACATATGCGATGTGACGATGGGACCGTCGGACGTCACCGGCATCGCAACCGAATATCTTCGCGCTGCCTGCAGTCGGACGAATCAATCCGAGCAGCAGGCGGATCGTCGTCGACTTGCCGGCACCGTTGGGGCCCAGGAACCCGAACACCTCGCCGGGCGCGACGGTCATACTCAGATCCTCGACGGCCACAACATGGCCGAATCGTTTGGTCAGACCGTCGACACGGATGGCAGGGCTGGAAGCAGCGCGCGCCGGGGATTCCACGCCCTGAAGGGTAAGTCACCCGCCGCAAAGATCTCTGGGATCCGTGCTTGACGGTTGAGCGTATTGACGCTGGGAATACACGATGGGTGTTGACACGGATCTGTGAAAGTCCTGTGTAAGGCGCATCAGGGATTTGCGAAACGCGCACCGACCCTGTGGTCTTCCGTATAGATTGGTATGAGGTTTGCTCCTCTCGACCTGATGGTCGGGAGAACCGGTGAGCCTAACGCCAATAACATAAGTTTCGTCTTGTTCAAGAAGGCAGACGGCCTGCGGCCGCCTTTGCTGATGTTCAAGCCGCCTAGCGAGTGGTTGTGGGAAACCGAACGCGCTGCGGGGGCTGGACGTTATCGTACGAACGGGCACAAATATGGCTGTGGGGGGCACTTTGGCTGTGGGGGGCACTTTGGCTGAGCGGATCTTTCCGCTGACGCGGGGGCAGCGCGACATCTGGCTTGCGCAGAAAACGGGCAGCTTCGGTGCGAAGTGGCAGCTGGGTGAGCTTTTGCGCATCGAGGGCGCGGTAGACCCTGGTTTGGTTCAGCGGGCGATCGTTCAAGCGGTGCGCGATGCCGAGCCACTCAGGGCCGCCTTCTTCGAAGAGGACGGCCTGGTTCTGCAAACCCCGGTTGATTACCCCGACGTTGATCTTGCTCGCTACGACCTCACGGGCTCGCAGGATCCTGCACGGGAAGCCTATCGGCTGGCGTCGTCGATCCAACGTGAGCTGATGCCGCTTGATGGCCCGCTGTTCAAGTTTGCGCTGTTCCAGACGCATGTGGATGAATTCTATTTGTTCGCGTGCTGCCATCATATTGTGGTAGACGGAATAGGCCTTGCTCTTATTTGTCATCGGATTGCGGATGGCTATTCTTCGTTGGCTTCGGGCGCGCCGATTTCTCCTACTTTCTTCGGGTCGCTGAATGATCTGATTGAATCCGAATCAGAATACGAAGCGTCCACCGATTATCTCGATGACCAGGACTACTGGACGAGGAACCTTCCGCCGGAAAGCGAGACCCGCTACTCGCTGGCGCAGGCGGCCGCAGGTGAGCGCGCTGAGGAGTCACCCACACCGGTTCAATTGGACCCTTCCATCGTCGCCGCCATCCAAGAGTTGGCACGCGGCTTGAAGATACGTCGATTGTCGGTGATTACCGCGGCGTGCGCGCTCCTGGTGCGCGCGTTCGACGCTGAGAGTCCGGACGTGGTGCTGGACTTCCCGGTAAGCAGGCGGGTTCGTCCGGAGGCGCAGTGGGTGCCCGGAATGATCTCCGGGTTTGTGCCACTGGTGTTCAAGGCTTCGCCCGAGGCGGCGATCGCGGATTTTTGTCGACTTGTCGACACGCGAATGCGAGAAGCAATGGAGCACCAGCGGTTCCCGGTGCACGCTATTGAATCTAGGACGGATCTGCGCGGCTCTGCGTCGAATCGGCCGGTTATCAACTTCATTCCGATCTCGCTCAAGGGGCTTTTCGGCGATGCCGCGACAACGGGAACCCTGACCCATGCCGGCCCCGTCGAGTACGGGCTGGTCCTGTTCAGAGACGACGAGAAGCTTTTTCTCAGCACCGTGGGGGATGGACAATTTTTTCAGAATTGTGATGTCTCCGAATTAACAGAGCTGCTAGAGCGTGTACTGGTGGCGATTACCGTTGACCCCGGGCGGTCGTTGTCGTCGATCCCTGTGCTCGACGAGGGTGAGCGTGCCCGCCTGGACGAGCTCGGCAACCGCGCGGTGTTGACCCGGCCGGTGAGCGCGCCGGTATCGATTCCTGAGGTGTTCGCCGCGCAGGTTGCGCGCACCCCCGAGGCGGTGGCGGTGACCTGCGAGGGCCGCTCGATGACGTACCGGGAACTTGACGAGGCCGCCAACCGGTTCGCGCACCTGTTGGCCGCTGAAGGTGCAGGCCCGGGAGAGTGTGTGGCGCTGCTGCTTTCGCGTTCGGCTGAGGCGGTCGCGGCGATCCTGGGGGTGCTGAAGACCGGGGCGGCGTATCTGCCGATTGATCCGACGGTGCCGGCGGACCGGATCGGATTCATGCTCGCCGACGCCTTGCCGATCGCCGCTCTCACCACCGCTGATCTGGCCGACCTGCTCGACGGGCGCGGCCTGCCGGTGATCGATGTTCAGGATCCCGCTGCCGACACCCAGCCCAGCACCGCGTTGCCGGGGCCAGGCCCGGACGATATCGCCTACCTCATCTACACCTCGGGCACCACTGGTGCGCCGAAGGGAGTGGCGGTCTGCCACCACAGCGTGACCGCGTTGATCAGCTCGCTTGATGAGCGACTGCCCGGTGGCGGGGTGTGGCCCCTGTGTCATTCGCTGGCTTTCGACACGTCGGTGTGGGAGATATTCGGCGCGCTGCTGCGTGGGGGCCGCCTGGTGGTGGTGCCCGAGGCGGTCACTGGCTCACCGGAAGATTTGCACGAGGTGCTGGTTGCGGAGCAGGTCAGCGTGTTGACCCAGACGCCGTCGGCGGTGGCGATGCTCTCGGATGAGGGATTGCCGGACACGGCGTTGGTGGTGGTGGGGGAGGCCTGCCCTGCCGAGGTGGTGGAGCGTTGGGCGCCGGGTCGGGTAATGGTCAACGCTTACGGCCCGACCGAGACCACGATGTGTGTGGCGATCAGCGCGCCGCTCACGCCGGGGTCAGGGGCCGTGCCGATCGGGTCGCCGGTGGCCGGGGCAGGGTTGTTCGTCCTGGACGCGTGGCTGCGTCCGGTGCCGGCCGGAGTGGTCGGGGAGTTGTACGTGGCCGGCTCCGGGGTCGGCGTCGGCTACGTGGGCCGCACCGCGCTGACCGCCTCGCGGTTTGTGGCGTGCCCGTTCGGCGAGCCCGGGGCGCGGATGTATCGCACCGGCGACATGGTGTGTTGGGGTGCCGACGGCCAGCTGCAGCATCTGGGCCGTGCCGATGAGCAGGTCAAGATTCGCGGGTATCGCATTGAACTCGGCGAGATTCAAGCCGCCCTGGCCGGGATCTCTGGGGTGAAGCAGGCGGCGGTGATCGCCCGTGAGGACCGCCCCGGCGACAAGCGCCTGGTGGGCTACATCACCGGCACCGCAGACCCGACCGAAATACGCGAGGACCTGAGCGAGCGGCTCCCGCCCTACATGGTTCCGGCTGCGGTGGTGCTCCTCGATGCGTTGCCGCTGACGCCCAACGGCAAACTCGACAGGCGCGCCCTGCCGGCACCGGAGTCGCAGCATGCTGACGGTTACCGGGCCCCGGGCAATGCGGTCGAGGAGATCCTGGCCGGTATCTACTGCGAGGTGTTGGGGCTCGACAGGGTCGGGGTGGATGACTCCTTCTTCGACCTGGGTGGGGATTCACTGTTGGCGATGCGCCTGTCCGCGGCGATCAACGCCTCACTGGCCGCCGATGTTTCGGTACCCACCGTGTTCGACGCGCCCACGGTTTCCCAGTTGGCGCTGCGCACCGGTGCGGGTTCGCGTCAGCTTGAGCCGTTGGTGGCGGTGGAGCGACCCGCTGTGGTGCCGATGTCGTATGCCCAGCAACGGTTGTGGTTTATCGACCAGTTGCAGGGCCCCTCACCGGTTTACAACATGGCAGCCGCGTTGCGGCTGCGGGGCCAACTCGACGTCGAGGCGTTGGGTGCGGCGCTGGCCGATGTGCTAACCCGCCACGAGAGCCTGCGCACGCTTCTTGTGGCGCCTGACGGGATCCCCCAGCAGCTGGTGCTGCCGCCCTCGCGGGCCGACTTCGGCTGGGATGTTGTTGATACCAGCGGTTGGTCGGCAGCGCGGCTAGACGAGGCCATCGGCGCGGCGGCGCGTCACACGTTCGATCTGGCCACCGAGATCCCCTTGCGGGCAACACTTTTCCGTGTCGCCGAGGACGAGCATGTGCTGGTGGCCGTGCTGCATCACATCTCCGCCGACGGCCTGTCGATCATGCCGCTGGTGCGTGATCTGGGGGTGGCCTTTGCCAGCCGGTCTGCCGGGCAACCCCCCGGCTGGACAGCGTTGCCGGTGCAGTATGTCGATTACACGCTGTGGCAGCGCTCACTGCTGGGCGACCTGGCCGACAGCGACAGCCCGATCGCCGCGCAGCTGGCCTACTGGGAGCAGGCGCTGGCCGGGCTGCCCGAGCGGCTGCAGTTGCCTACCGATCGGCCCTATCCGCCGGTGGCCGATCAGCGCGGCGCCAGCGTCGTCGTGGACTGGCCGGCGGAGTTGCAGCGGCAGGTTGTGCGGGTGGCTCGTGAGCACAACGTGACCAGCTTCATGATGGTTCAGGCCGCCCTGGCGGTGCTGCTATCGAAGCTCAGCGCAAGCCCCGAGGTGGCCGTCGGGTTCCCGATCGCCGGGCGGCGCGACCCCGCACTGGATGATTTGGTGGGCTTTTTTGTCAACACCTTGGTGCTGCGTGTCGAGGTGGCTGGGGATCCCACCGTCGCCGAACTGTTGGGCCAGGTGCGCCAGCGCGGCCTGGCCGCCTACGAGCACCAAGACGTGCCCTTCGAGGTGCTGGTGGAGCGGCTCAACCCGGCTAGGTCGTTGGCTCATCATCCCCTGATTCAGGTGGTGGTGGGCTGGCAGTTCGCCGGGAACAGCGATCCCGCGGCGGATGTGCCGTTGGCGGGCCTGCAGGTGACCTCGCTGCCGCTGGAAACCCGCACCGCCCGCATGGACCTGACATTTTCGTTGGCCGAACGCTTCACCGAGGCCGGTGAGCCCGCCGGGATCGGCGGAACCGTGGAGTTTCGCACCGATGTGTTCGACGCGGACAGCATCGAGGCGCTGATCGAGCGATTCGAGCGGGTGTTGGTGACGATGACCGCAGACCCGGCTCGGCCGTTGTCGGCGATCGACGTACTCGATGAGGCTGAGTATGCCCGGCTGGATGAGGTCGGCAACTGGGCGGTGTTGACGCAGCGCGCGACGGCGGCGTCGGTTCCGGTGTTGTTCGCCCAACAGGTGGCCCGGGCCCCCGAGGCGGTGGCGGTGACCTTTGAGGGCGGCTCCCTGACCTACCGCGAGCTGGATGAGGCCGCGAATCGGTTGGCGCACCTGCTGGCCGGCCAGGGTGCGGGCCCCGGTGAGTCTGTGGCGCTGCTGTTTTCACGTTCGGCCGAGGCGGTCGTGACGATTTTGGCGGTTTTGAAGACCGGGGCGGCGTATCTGCCGATCGATCCGGCGCTGCCGGCGGCCCGTATCGAGTTCATGATTGCCGATGCCGCGCCCATCGCGGCGGTCACCACCGCGGGGTTGGCCGAGCGGCTCGCGGGGTGCGAGCTGGCGGTCATCGATGTCGACGATCCGCGCATTGACACCCAACCCAGCACGGGGTTACCGGCGCCGGCTCCTGACAATCTTGCCCACATCATTTACACGTCGGGCACCACCGGCACCCCGAAGGGGGTGGCGGTCACCCACCACAACGTCACCCAGCTGTTCGACGGACTGGATATCGGCTTGGAGCTGGTACCCGAACAGGTGTGGACGCAGTTTCACTCGTATGCCTTCGACTTCTCGGTGTGGGAGATCTGGGGGGCGTTGTTGTTTGGTGGGCGGCTAGTGGTGGTGCCCGACGAAGTGGCCCGCTCACCGGAGGATTTTCACGCCTTGCTGGTTAGCGAACGCGTCACAGTGTTGACCCAGACTCCCTCGGCGGTGGCCGCGTTGTCGCCGGAGGGTTTGGAGTCGGCGGCGTTGGTGATCGGCGCTGAGCCCTGCCCGACCGAGCTGGTGGGTCGGTGGGCGCCGGGACGGTTGATGGTCAATGTCTACGGCCCGACCGAGACGACGATGTGGATGTCCAAGAGTGCGCCGCTGGCGGCCGAGTCGGGGGCGCCGCCGATCGGCTCGCCGATCGCGGGGGCGGCGTTGTTTGTGCTGGACCGGTGGTTGCGCCCGGTGCCGGTTGGGGTCGTCGGTGAGCTGTATGTGGCCGGTCGCGGCGTGGGGGTTGGGTATGTAGGTAGGGCCGGGTTGACCGGGTCGCGGTTTGTGGCGTGCGCATTCGGCGGCGCGGCCGCGCCGGGGCAACGGATGTATCGCACCGGGGATCTGGTGTGTTGGGGTGCTGATGGGCAGCTGCAGTATCTGGGGCGCGCCGATGAGCAGGTCAAGATCCGCGGCTATCGCATCGAGCTGGGTGAGGTGCGGGCGGTCCTGGCCGGGTTGGATGGGGTGGAGCAGGCGGTAGTGGTCGCCCGCGAGGACCGCCCCGGCGATAAGCGCCTGGTGGGGTATGTCACCGGGACCGCGGACCCGGCCGGGATGCGCGCGCAGCTGGGCAAGCGACTGCCGGCCTATATGGTGCCGGCGGCGGTGGTGGTGATGACGGTGCTGCCGTTGACCCCCAACGGCAAATTGGATACCCGCGCCCTGCCGGCCCCGGAGTACACCGGCGGTGAGTATCGCGCCCCGGCCAGCCCCATCGAGGAGATCCTGGCTGGCATCTATGCCCAGGTGCTGGGGCTGGAGCGGGTCGGGGTGGACGAGTCGTTCTTCGATCTGGGTGGGGACAGCATTTTGTCAATGCAGGTGGTGGCCCGGGCCCGGGCCGCGGGCCTGGTGTGTCGGCCGCGCGACGTCTTCGTGGAGCAGACCGTGGCCGGGGTGGCCCGGGTGGCGGTGGTGGGCGACGGTGAAGCGGCTGTGGTAGATGAAGGCATCGGGCCGGTGGCGCCGACCCCGATCATGCGTTGGCTGGCAGGCGTAGATGGCCCAGTGGAGCAGTTCAACCAGACGATGATGGTGTCGGCTCCGGCGGGGGTGACCGAGGCCGACGTGGTGGTGGTGCTGCAGGGGTTGCTGGACCGACATGCGATGTTGCGGCTGCGCGTCGAGGATGACGGCGCCGGGGGGTGGTCGTTGACGGTAGCCGAGGCAGGTGCGGTGGATGCGCGCGGGTGCCTGCACACCGTGGAGGTGTTGTCCGATGAGGCGTTGGTGGGGGCGCGGTCGCGGTTGAATCCGGCTGCCGGGGTGATGTTGAGCGCGTTGTGGGTGGGCGCCACCGGTCGGTTGGTGTTGATGATTCATCATTTGGCCGTTGACGGGGTGTCGTGGCGGATTTTGTTGGAGGACCTCAACATCGCCTGGGCCCAGCATCACGGCGGGCAGCCGGTGGTGTTGCCGGGGGGTGGGACGTCGTTCGCCCGGTGGGCGTCGCTGCTGGCCGTGCATGCACATGCCGCGGCGGTGGTGGAGCAGGCCGACGCGTGGAAGCAGATGGCGGCGGCCCCGGCGGTGTTGCCGGCGGTGCAGCCCGCGCTGGATACCTATGCCAGTGCCGGATCCTTGTCGGTGTCGCTGGATACCGACACCACCCGGATGCTTTTGGGTGAGGTGCCCGCGGCGTTTCATGCCGGCATCCAGGACATCTTGTTGATCGCGTTCGGGTTGGCGTGGGCGCAGTTTTTGGGCAACGGCACGGTGCCCATCGGCATCGATGTGGAGGGCCACGGGCGCGGTGAGGAGCTTGCCGCCGATGTGGATCTGTCGCGCACGGTGGGGTGGTTCACCACCAAATACCCGGTATCGTTGCTGGTGGGTCGGTTGTCGTGGGAACAGGTGATCACCGGTGAGACCGGCCTGGGGCGGGTGATCAAGAACGCCAAGGAGCAGCTGCGTGCCCTGCCCGATCCGCTGACCTACGGTCTGTTGCGCTATTTGAACCCCGACGTTGATCTGGCCGAGTGCGACCCGCCGATCGGGTTCAACTACCTGGGGCGGTTAGGCGGTGCGGGGGCCGATCTCTCCGGTGAGCTGTGGCGGGTCGGCCAGGACGGCTTGTCGCTGAGCGGCGCCGCCGCGGCGGTGCCGATGCCATTGGCGCACACCGTGGAGCTCAACGCCGTCACGGTGGACGCCGAGGTCGGCCCGCAGCTGCATGCCACCTGGACTTGGGCGCCGTCGGCCCTGGATCACGCGGCGATCGGCCGGTTGAGCCGGTTGTGGTTTGAGGCCCTGGCCGGCATCTGCGCGCATGTGCGAGGCGGTGGGGGCGGGTTGACCCCGTCCGATGTTGCCCCGGCCCGGCTGAGTCAGCAGCAGATCGATGAGTTGCACCAGCGCTATGAGATCGCCGATATTTTGCCGTTGACCCCCCTGCAGCAGGGACTGCTCTTCCACAGCGACGCGCAGGACAACGGCGGTGATGTGTATGCGGTGCAGCTGGATATCGCGTTAAGCGGCCGGCTCGATCGTGATCGGCTACGCGCTGCGGTTCACGCGGTGGTCAGCCGGCATCCCAACCTGGTGGCCCAGTTCTGCGGACGGTTCGACGAGCCGGTGCAGATCCTCCCGGCCGATCCCATGACGGCGTGGCGGTATGTGGAGCTCGACCCAGGCGTGGATGTCGATGACCAAATCCAGCGGGTGTCTGCCGCTGAACGTGCCGCGGTCTGTGATCTGGCCGAGCCGCCGCCCTTCCGGGCGGGGTTGATCCGTGTCGCAGAAGACCGGCATCGGTTGGTGTTGACTAGTCACCACATCGTGCTTGACGGCTGGTCGCTGCCGATCCTGCTGGGGGAGGTATTCGCTGGCTATTACGGGGAGCGGCTGGCTGCGGCCGGATCGTATCGCAGGTTTGTTAGCTGGTTGGCCGATCGTGACCTCGATGCCGCCCGCGCGGCCTGGCGTGAGGTGTTGGCCGGTTTTGACAGCCCCACCCTGGTGGGTTCGCCGGCACGGTTGGGGGTAGGTGCTCGCGGTGTTGCATCGCGTCGGGTGCCCGAGCAGATCACGCGGGCCCTGGGCGAGTTGGCCCGCTCGTGTCACACCACCGTCAATACCGTGCTGCAGGCCGCTTTCGCGCAGTTGCTGATGGGGCTGACGGGTCAGCACGATGTCGCCTTCGGCACGGCGGTCTCGGTTAGGCCAGCCGAGGTGGCCGGCGCGGACTCGATGGTGGGCCTGTTGATCAACACGGTGCCGGTGCGGGCGCGCATCACCGCCGCGACCACCACCACCGACCTGCTCGACCAGCTCCAAAACGCCCATAACGACACCCTGGAGCACCAGCACCTGGCGCTCAGTGAGATCCATCGCATTACCGGGCAGGACCAGCTGTTCGACGCCCTGTTCGTGTACCAAAACTATCCGGTCGACACCGGCGCATTGGCGGGCAATCGTGAGTTGGCCGTCACCGAGATCACCGGCCGTGAATACAACCACTACCCGCTGACTGTGCAGGCCGCGCCGGGCCCCGAACTAGGGCTTCGCGTCGAATACGACACTGACGTTTTCAACACGGACAGCGTCGAAACACTGATCGAGCGGTTGCAGCGGCTGCTGGTGACGATGACCGCCGACCCGGGGCGGTCGTTGTCGTCGGTGGATGTGCTCGCTGCCGCTGAGCACGCCCGGCTGGATGAGATCGGTAACCGGGCGGTGTTGACCCAGCCGGTGGCCGGGGCGTCGATTCCGGTGTTGTTCGCCGAACACGTGCTGCGCACCCCCGAAGCGGTGGCGCTGGTATGCGGGGAGCGTTCGTGGACCTACCGGGAACTCGATGAGACCGCCAACCGGTTGGCGCACCTGTTGGCCGGAACGGGTGTAGGCCCGGGACAGTCTGTGGCGCTGCTGCTTTCGCGTTCGGCTGAGGCGATCGTGGCGATGCTGGCGGTACTCAAAACCGGAGCGGCCTACCTACCGATCGAACCGGCGGTACCGGCGGCTCGTGTGCAGTTCATGCTCGCCGATGTCGCGCCGATCGCCGCGGTCACGACGACGGATCTGCGTTCGCGGTTGGACGGGTTCGATCTGGTTGTGATCGACGTCGAGGATCCCGATGTTGACGCTCAACCCGGCACGGCGCTGCCGGCGCCCGCGCCGGATGACGTTGCGTACCTGATCTACACGTCGGGTACCACCGGTATCCCCAAAGGTGTTGCCATCACTCACCGCAACGTGACGCAACTGTTGGGGTCGCTGGATGCCGGGCTGCCGGCGGCGGGGGTATGGCCGCTGTGTCATTCGCTGGCCTTCGACGTCTCGGTGTGGGAGATCTTCGGTCCGCTGTTGCGTGGCGGCCGGGTGGTGGTGGTACCGGAAGAGGTGGCGGCCTCACCGGAAGACTTCCACGCGCTGCTGGTTGCCGAACAAGTCGACGTGCTCACTCAGACACCTTCTGCGGTAAGGGTTTTGCCGTCTGAGGGGTTGGAGTCGGCGGCGTTGGTGGTGGTCGGGGAGGCCTGCCCTCCTGACGTGGTGGAGCAATGGGCACCAGGCCGGTTGATGATCAACGCCTACGGCCCGACCGAGACGACGATGTGCGTGGCGATCAGTGCGCCGCTCAAGGCGGGGCTACCGGGCCAGAAAAATGTAGTGCCGATCGGGACGCCGGTGGCCGGGGCGGCGCTGTTCGTCTTGGACGCGTGGTTGCGTCCGGTGCCCGCCGGGGTGGTCGGTGAGTTGTATGTGGCCGGTGCCGGTGTGGGCGCCGGGTATCTGGGTCGGACGGGGTTGACGGCGACGCGATTCGTGGCGTGTCCGTTCGGCGGCCTGGGGCAGCGGATGTACCGCACCGGGGATCTGGTGTGCTGGGCCGCCGATGGGCAGCTTCAGCATCTGGGGCGTGTCGACGAGCAGGTCAACATCCGCGGGTACCGCATCGAACTCGGTGAGGTCCAAGCGGCGCTGGCCGGGATCCCCGGGGTGGAGCAGGCGGTGGTGATCGCCCGTGAAGATCGACCCGCCCCCTTGCGCCTGGTCGGCTACATCACCGGGACCGCGGACCCTGCCGAGATCCGTGCCCAGCTCGCCGGGCGGCTGCCCACCTATATGGTCCCGGCTGCCGTCGTGGTTATCGACGCGTTGCCGATGACCGTCAACGGCAAGCTCGACACCCGCGCCCTGCCGGCACCCGAATATCAGCACGCCGATCATTACCGCGCTCCAACCAGCCCGGTCGAGGAGGTCCTGGCCGGCGTCTATGCCCGGGTCCTCGGGGTCGAACGCGTCGGGGTGGACGACTCCTTCTTCGATCTGGGTGGGGACTCCCTTTCGGCGATGCGTCTGATCGCCGCGGTCAACACCTCACTGGATGCCGGCCTTGCAGTGCGCGCCGTCTTCGAGGCCCCCACGGTTGCCCAGTTGGCGCCCGTTATCCGTGAGGATGCGGGCCGGCTGGAGCCGTTACTGGCGGGTGTGCGGCCCCAGGTGGTGCCGTTATCGTATGCGCAGCAACGGTTGTGGTTCCTGGATCAGTGGCAGGGGCCCTCCCCGGTGTACAACTTGGCGGCGGCACTGCGGTTGGGGGGCCGCCTGGATGTCGACGCGTTGGTTGCGGCGCTGGCCGACGTGGTTGGTCGCCAGGAGAGCCTGCGCACCTTGTTTGTGGCACCCGAGGGGATCCCCCAGCAGCTGGTGCTGCCGCCCGAGCAGGCCAACTTCGGGTGGGACCTGGTTGACGCGACCGGCTGGTCGGCAGCCCAGCTGGATGAGGCCGCGGGCGATGTGGTGCGCCACACGTTCGATCTGGCCACCGAGATCCCTTTGCGGGCAACGCTTTTCCGGCTCGCCGAGGACGAGCACGTGTTGGTTGCGGTGATGCATCATATTGCCGCCGACGGCTTGTCGATCGTCCCGCTGGTCGCTGATCTGGGGGTGGCATACGGCAGCCGGTGTGTGGGGCAGGCGCCGGCCTGGGCCGAATTGCCAGTCCAGTATGTGGATTACACGCTGTGGCAGCGCCGGCAATTCGGTGATCTCGACGACAGCGACGGCCCGATCGCAGCGCAGCTGGCCTACTGGGAGCAGGCGCTGGCGGGCCTGCCCGAGCGGGTGCAGTTGCCGACCGACCGGCCCTACCCGCCGGTGGCCGATCAGCGCGGCGCCACTGCGACGGTGGAGTGGCCCGCGCAGCTGCAGCACCGGATTGCGCGAGTGGCCCGCGAGCACAACGCGACCAGTTTCATGGTGGTTCAGGCCGCCCTGGCGGTGTTGCTGTCGAAGCTCAGCGCCAGCAGCGACGTCGCGGTGGGCTTCGCCATCGCCGGGCGCGGCGATCCCGCGCTCGATCAGCTGGTGGGTTTTTTCATCAACACTCTGGTGCTGCGTGTCGAGGTGGCCGGCGAATCCACCGTCGCCGAACTACTGGCCCAGGTGCGCCAGCGCGGCCTGGCCGCCTACGAGCACCAAGACGTGCCGTTCGAGGTTTTGGTGGAGCGGCTCAACCCCACCCGAAGCCTGACCCATCACCCCCTGTTCCAGGTGGCGTTGGGGTGGCAGAACAACCCGCCCACGACGCTGGCTTTGGGGGATCTGCAGGTCACCCCGATGCCGGTGGATACCCGAACCGCCCGCATGGACTTAACATTTGCTTTCGCCGAACGCTTCACCGAGGCCGGTGAGCCGGCCGGGATTGACGGGGCGGTGGAATTCCGCACCGACGTGTTCGACGCCGAGAGCGTCGAAACCTTGATCGAGCGGCTGGAGCGGGTGCTGACGGCCATCACCGGTGACCCGACGGCACGGTTGTCGTCCATCGATGTGGTCGACTCTGCCGAGCGCGTCCGCCTCGATGCGGTCGGCAACCGGGCGGTGTTGACGCAGCCCGACGAGCCGGTGTCGGTGCCTGCGTTGTTCGCCGAACACGTGCTGCGTTCGCCCAACGCGGTCGCGATCAGCTCCGGGGAGCAGTCGTGGACCTACCGCACCCTCGACGAGGCCGCAAACCGGTTGGCGCACAGGCTCGCCCGTCAAGGAGCAGGCCCGGGGCAGTGCGTGGCACTGCTGTTCGACCGTTCCGCCGAGGCGATCGTGGCGATCATGGCGGTGCTCAAGACGGGCGCGGCCTATCTGCCGATCGATGCGTCCGCGCCAGCGGCTCGGATGGAATTCATGCTCGCCGACGCCGCGCCGATCGCCGCGATCACCACCGCCGATCTGCGGTCGCGACTCGACGGGTGCGACCTGGTTGTGATCGACGTCGGGGATCCCGATGTTGACGCTCAACCCGGCACGGCGCTGCCGGCGCCCGCCCCGGATGACGTTGCATACCTCATCTACACGTCGGGCACCACCGGTGTACCCAAAGGCGTTGCCATCACTCATCGCAACGTGACCCAGCTGTTGGGGTCGCTGGATGCCGGGCTGCCGGCGGCGGGGGTGTGGCCGCTGTGTCATTCGCTGGCCTTCGACGTCTCGGTGTGGGAGATCTTCGGTCCGCTACTGCGTGGTGGCCGCGTGGTGGTGGTACCGGAAGAGGTGGCGGGCGCGCCAGAAGACTTCCACGCGTTGCTGGTTCGCGAACAGGTCGATGTGCTGACCAAGACGCCCTCTGCGGTAAGGGTTTTGCCGCCTGAGGGGTTGGAGTCGGCGGCGTTAGTGGTCGTCGGGGAGGCCTGCCCTCCCGACGTGGTGGACCAGTGGGCGCCCGGCCGGTTGATGATCAACGCCTACGGCCCCACCGAGACGACGATGTGCGTGGCGATCAGTGCGCCGCTCACGCCCGGGTCGGGGGTGCCGATCGGGGCGCCCGTCGCCGGGGCGGCGTTGTTCGTGCTCGACGAGTCGTTGCAGCCGGTACCCGTCGGGGTGGTCGGGGAGCTGTACGTGGCCGGCCGGGGCGTCGGCATGGGGTACGTGCGGCGGAGTCCGTTGACGGCCACACGGTTTGTGGCGTGCCCGTTCGGGGGGGCCGGGACGCGCATGTATCGCACCGGGGACCTGGTGTGCTGGCGGCCCGATGGGCAGCTGGACTACCTGGGCCGCGCGGACGAGCAGGTCAAGATCCGCGGTTATCGCATCGAACTCGGCGAAGTTCAGGCCGCGCTGGCCGGAATTGACGGCGTCGAACAGGCGGCGGTGATCGCCCGCGAGGACCGCCCCGGCGACAGGCGCCTGGTGAGTTATGTCACCGGAGCAGCCGACCCGGCCGGAACGCGCGCGCAGCTGGCCGAGCGGCTGCCCGCCTACATGGTTCCGGCCGCAGTGGTGGTGCTCGCCGCGCTGCCTCTCAGGCCCAACGGCAAGCTCGACATCAGGGCACTGCCGGCACCCGAATACACTGCCGGTGAGCATCGCGCCCCGGGCGGCGCGATCGAGGAGATCCTGGCCGATATTTACGCCCAGGTGCTCGGTGTGGAGCGCGTCGGGGTGGACGACTCATTCTTCGATCTAGGTGGGGACAGCATTTCGTCGATGCAGGTGGTGGCGCGGGCCCGTGCCGCCGGCGTCATCTGTAAACCGCGCGACATCTTCGTGGAGCAGACCGTGGCCCGGCTGGCCCTGGTGGCCAGGGTGGCCGACGGTGCGGACGACGTGGTCGATGAGGGCATCGGGCCGATACTGGCGACCCCGATCATGCGCTGGCTGCAGGACGTGGACCGGGCCCGGTCGACCAGTTCAACCAGACCTGGTGGTGCAGGCACCGGCGGGGGTGACCGAGGCCGATGTGGTGGTCGTGTTGCAGGCGCTGCTGGATCGGCATGCCATGCTGCGGCTGCGCGTGGACGACGACGACGTCGGGGGCTGGTCGTTACAGGTGCCCGAACCGGGTGCGGTGGATGCGCGTAACTGCGTGCAATCGGTGGACGAGTATCCGATGAGGCGCTGATGGACGCGCGGTCCCGGTTGAACCCGGCCGCCGGGGTCATGCTCAGCGCACTATGGGTGGCCTCGGCGGCTCAGTTGGTCGTTGATCATTCAGCATCTGGCCATCGACGGGGTGTCGTGGCGAATTCTGTTGGAAGACCTCAACATCGCCTGGACCCAACACCACAACGGACAACCCGTGGCATTACCGGCGGGGGGCACGTCGTTTGCGCGGTGGGCGTCGCTGCTGGCCGAGCACGCACACGCACGCGAAGTCGTGGACCAGGCGCAGATGTGGCGGCAGGTGGTGGGAACCTCGGCCGCGCTACCGGCCGTGCAACCGGCGGTGGATACCTATGCCAGCGCCGGGCAGTTGTCGGTGTCGCTGGACACCGAGATCACCCGCATGCTCCTCGGTGAGGTGCCCGCGGCGTTTCATGTCGGCATACAGGACATCTTGTTGATCGCGTTCGCCTTGGCGGTGGCGGAATTTTCGGGTGCCGGCGCCGCCCCGATCGGCATCGACGTGGAGGGTCACGGCCGCCACGAGGAGCTGGCCACCAACGTGGACCTGACCCGTACGGTCGGGTGGTTCACCACTAAATACCCGGTGTCCCTGGAAGTTGGTGGACTGTCCTGGGCGCGGGTGATCGCCGGTGACACGGCGCTGGGGGCGGTGATCAAGAATGCCAAGGAGCAGCTTCTCGCCCTTGGCGACGGCTTGACCTACGGTTTGCTGCGGTATTTGAACCCCGATGTCGACCTGGCCGAGTCGGATCCGTCGATCGGGTTCAATTACCTGGGGCGGCTGGGTGCCGCGCCGGCCGCGTTGTCCGACGAATTGTGGCGGATCAGCCAGGACAACGTGTCGGTCACAGGTGCCGCCGTCGCGGTGCCCACGCCGTTGGCGCACACCGTGGAGCTCAACGCCGTCACCGTCGACACCGACACCGGCCCGCAGGTGCATGCCAATTGGACGTGGGCGCCCTCGGCGCTGGATCACGCGCAGGTCAGCCAGCTGAGCCGGTTGTGGGTTGAGGCCCTGGCCGGCATTTGCGCACATGTGCAGGGCGGTGGAGGCGGGCTGACGCCCTCCGATATCGCCGTCTCTCTCAACCAGCAGCAGATCGACGAGCTTCAGCGGCAATATGTGGATCGCTGACGTACTACCGCTGACCCCGCTCCAACAGGGTCTGCTCTTCCACGCCAGTACTGCGCAGGCGAGCGACGACGTATACGCGGTGCAGCTGGGTATCACCGTGACCGGCCCGCTTGACCCGCACCGGCTGCGCGACGCAGTGCACGCGGTGATCATCCGCCATCCACATCTGGCGGCGCGTTTCTCTCAAAAGTTCGGTGATCCGGTGCAGATCATCCCGGCCGATGCCGCGCCGGTGTGGCAGTACATCGAGCTGGCCGCCGACAACATCGACTTGGACGAGCAGGTCCAGCAGTTCTGCGCTGCCGAACGCGCCGCGGTCCGTGAGCTGGCTGACGAACCGGCCTTCCGGGTGGCCTTGATCCGCACCGCACCAGATCGGCACCGGTTGGTGGTGACCAACCACCACATCGTGATGGATGGCTGGTCGCTGCCGATCCTGCTCGGCGAAATATTCGCCAGTTATTACGGGCAGCGACTGCCTGCGCCCGCCCCCTACCGCAGCTTTGTCACTTGGCTGACCGGTCGGGACCGGGTGGCGGCGCAGGCGGCGTGGCGTGAGCTGCTCGCCGGGTTTGAATCTCCGACCCTGGTCGGCCGGCCGGACCGGACAGGGCTGGGGCCCCGAGTCGTGGAGTCGTTTCGGGTGCCGGAGCGGACGACGCGAGCGCTGGGCGAGCTGGCGCGCTCGCAGCGCACCACCGTCAGCACGGTGCTGCAGGGCGCCTTCGCGCAGCTGCTGTGCTGGCTGACCGGACAGCATGACGTCGCCTTCGGCACCGCGGTTTCGAGTAGGCCAACCGAGCTGGCCGGCGCGGAATCGATGGTCGGGCTGTTCATCAACACGGTGCCGGTGCGGGCGACCTTCACGCCGACAACCAGCACCACGGACCTGATCGGCCAGCTGCAAAGCGCCTACAACGACACCCTGGAGCACCAGCACCTGGCGCTCAACGAGATCCACCGCGCCGCCGGCCACGAGCAATTGTTTGACACCTTGTTCGTGTACGAGAACTACCCGATCGACGCCGCGACGGTGTCGGGCGACCAGGAATTGTCCATCAGCGAGGTCACCGGCCGCGAAAACAACCATTACCCGCTGACGGTGCAGGCCCAGCCGGGTTCCGAGCTGGGTCTGCGCGTCGAATACGACACCGATGTGTTCGACAAGGACACCATTACCGCGCTCATCGGGCGGTTGCAGCGGGTGTTGGTTGCGATGAGCACCGATCCTGCGCGGCCGTTGTCGTTGGTGGATCTGCTTGACGCCGGTGAGCGCGCCCGCCTGGACGAGCTCGGCAACCGCGCGGTGTTGACCCGACCGGCGACCGCGCCGGTGTCGGTTCCGGCGGCGTTCGCCAATCAGGTGGCCCGCACCCCGGAGCTGGTGGCGCTGGTGTGCGGGCAGCGTTCGTGGACCTACCGGGAACTCGACGAGGCCGCCAATCGGTTGGCGCACCTGCTGGTGGACCACGGAGCCGGCCCGGGACAGTATGTGGCGCTGCTGTTCCCGCGCTCGCCGGAGGCGATCGTCGCGCTCCTGGCGGTGCTCAAATCCGGGGCGGCGTATCTGCCGATCGATCCCGCGATGCCGGCGGCGCGAATCGAGTTCCTCCTTCGTGATGCCACGGCGATCGCCGTGCTCACCACGAAGGACCTGCGGCCGCAGCTGGACGGGCATGGCCTGCCCGTCATCGACGCGGACGACCCTCGCATCGGTGCCCAGCCCAGCACCGGATTGCCCGGACCCGCACCCGACGACATCGCGCATGTCATCTACACCTCAGGCACCACCGGGGTGCCCAAGGGCGTGACGGTGACCCACGACAACGTCACCCAGTTGTTCGACGCGCTCGAGGCCGGCGTGCCGCTGACACCGGAACAGGTGTGGTCGCAGTTCCACTCGCTGGCGTTCGACTTCTCCGTCTGGGAGATCTGGGGTGCCCTGCTGCACGGCGGCCGGCTGGTCATCGTGCCCGAGGGGGTCGCGCGTTCGGCGGAGGAGTTCCACGCCCTGCTCGTTGCCGAGAAGGTCACGGTGTTGACCCAGACTCCGTCGGCGGTGGCGGCGCTGTCGCCGCAGGGGCTGGAGTCGGCGACGTTGGTGATCGGTGCCGAGGCCTGCCCGATCGAGGTGGTGGATCGGTGGGCGCCGGGTCGCGTGATGGTCAATGTCTACGGGCCCACCGAGACGACGATGTGGATGTTGAAGAGTGCCCCTCTGAAGCCGGGGTCAGGCGCCCCGCCGATCGGGTCGCCGGTGACGCGGGCTGCGGCGTTCGTGTTGGACGCGTGGCTGCGTCCGGTGCCGGCCGGAGTGGTCGGCGAGCTGTACGTGGCCGGCGCCGGCGTCGGGGTCGGCTACCTGCGCCGGTCGGGGTTGACGGCGTCGCGGTTTTTGGCGTGCCCGTTCGGGGAGCCAGGACAGCGGATGTATCGCACCGGGGACCTGGTCTACTGGGGCCCCGACGGGCAGCTGCGGTACCTGGGCCGCGCCGACGACCAGGTCAAGATTCGCGGCTATCGCATCGAGCTCGGCGAGGTCCAATCTGCGTTGGCCGACCTGGACGGGGTGAAGCAGGCGGCGGTGATCGCCCGTGAGGACCGCCCCGGCGACAAGCGTCTGGTCGGCTATGTCACCGGGACCGTGGATCCGGTCGAGATCCGCACCCAGCTGGCCGAGCGGCTGCCCCGTTATATGGTCCCCGCGGCGGTAGTGGTGATCGACGCGTTGCCGGTGACGGTCAACGGCAAGCTCGATGCCCGCGCCCTGCCTGCGCCCGAATACACGGCCGGCGAGCAGCGCGCCCCGGGCAGCGCAGTCGAGGAGATCCTGGCCGGTATCTACGCCGAGGTCCTCGGGGTCGACCGGGTCGGGGTCGACGATTCATTTTTCGACATGGGCGGGGACTCCCTGTCGGCGATGCGCCTGACCACCGCGATCAACAAGTCTTTCGATTCCGATCTTGCGGTACGCATGGTGTTCGAGGCCCCCGCGGTTGCCCAGTTGGCGTCTCGTATCGGTGCTGGGGATTCGAGCCGGCTCTCGCGGCTAACTCGGGTCGAGCGGCCCGCGGTCGTGCCGCTGTCGTATGCCCAGAACCGGTTGTGGTTCATCGACCAGTTGCACGGGCCCTCACCGATGTACAACCTGGCCACCGCGTTGCGGTTGAGCGGGCGCCTCGATGTCGACGCGTTCGGTGCGGCGCTGGCCGATGTGGTCGGCCGCCAGGAGAGCCTGCGCACGCTGTTCGTTGCGTCCGACGGGACACCGCAGCAGGTGGTCATTCCCGTCGAGCAAGCAGACATCGGGTTGGACCTTGTCGACGCGACTGGCTGGTCGTCGGCCCAGCTGGATCAGGCTGCGAGCGATGCGGTGCGCCACACCTTTGATCTGGCCACCGAGATCCCCTTGCGGGCAACACTTTTCCGCCTCGCCGAGGACGAGCACGTGCTTGTCGCCGTGGTGCACCACATCGCCGCCGACGGCGGGTCGATCACACCGCTGGTGGCGGATCTGGGAGTGGCCTACGCCAGCCGGTGCGCCGGGCAGGACCTCCCGACTGGGCGCCGTTGCCGGTGCAGTACGTCGACTACACGCTGTGGCAGCGCGCCCAGCTCGGTGAACTGCAGGATCCAGACAGCCGCATTGCCGCGCAGCTGGCCTACTGGCAGGACGCCCTGGCCGGGCTGCCCCAGCGGCTGCAGCTGCCCACCGATCGGCCCTACCCGCTGGTCGCCGATCATCGTGGCGCGCAGGTGGCGATCGACTGGGGCGCCGAACTGCAGCAACAGGTTCGGCGGGTGGCCCGCGAGCACAACGCGACCAGTTTCATGGTGATCCAGGCCGCCTTGGCAGTGCTGCTGTCGAAGCTCAGCGCCAGTAGCGATGTCGCGGTTGGCTTTCCGATCGCGGGGCGCGTCGATCCCGCGCTCGATGAGCTGGTCGGGTTTTTCGTCAACACGTTGGTGTTGCGAGTCGAGCTGGTTGGGGATCCCACCGTCGCCGAACTGTTGGGCCAGGTGCGCCAGCGCGGCCTCGCCGCTTACGAGCACCAGGATCTGCCTTTCGAAGTCCTGGTGGAGCGGCTCAACCCAACCCGAAGCCTGGCCCATCATCCTCTGTTCCAGGTGGCGTTCACCTGGCAGAACAACCAGCCCGCGACGCTGGCTCTGGGTGATCTGCAGGCCACCCCGGTACCGGCGGATACCCACACCGCCCGGATGGATCTGACGTTTTCACTGGCCGAACGCTTCACCGCGGCCGGCGAGCCCGCCGGGATCGGCGGGGCGCTGGAATTCCGCACCGATGTGTTCGACGCGGACAGCATCGAGGTGCTGATCGAGCGATTCGAGCGGGTGTTGGCGGCGCTGACCACCGACCCGACCCGGCGGCTGTCGTCCATCGATGTGCTGGATACCGGCGAGCAGACCCGGCTGGATCGGCTCGGTAACCGCGCGGTGTTGACCCGGCCCGCACCCGCGCCGGTGTCGATTCCGGAGGTGTTCGCCACGCAGGTGGCGCAGGCCCCGGAGGCGGTGGCGGTACGGTTCGACGGCCGCTCCACGACCTACCGCGAGCTGGACGAGGCGTCGAATCGGTTGGCGCACATGCTGGTTGGTCACGGCGCCGGCCCCGGGCAGTCTGTGGCGTTGCTCCTGGAGCGGTCGGCAGGTGCGGTCATCGCCGTGCTGGCGGTGCTGAAGACGGGGGCGGCATATCTGCCGATCGATCCGATGCATCCGCGGGAACGGATCGGGTTCGTGCTCGCCGACGCCGCGCCGGTGGCCGCGCTGACCACCAGCGGGCTGGCCGACCGGCTCGACGACTGCGGCGTGCGGGTCATCGATATCGACGACCCCCACATCGGAAACTTCCCGAGCACCGACCTGCCGGGCCCGGCGTTCGGCGATATCGCGTACGTGATCTACACGTCGGGCACGACTGGTCTCCCCAAGGGGGTGGCGATCACCCATCACAACGTGACCCAGCTGATCGCGACCCTGGACGCGGGCCTGCCGCAGGCGGGCGTGTGGTCACTGTGTCACTCGTTGGCCTTCGACTTCTCGGTGTGGGAGATCTTCGGTGCGCTGCTGCACGGGGGCCGGCTGGTGGTGGTGCCCGAAGACATCAGCGCCTCCCCGGAGGACTTCCACGCGGTGCTGGTCGCCGAGCGCGTGTCGGTGTTGACCCAGACACCGTCGGCGGTGGCCGCGCTGACCCCACCCGGGTTGGAGTCGGCGTCGCTGGTGGTCGGCGCCGAGGCGTGCCCCGCCGAGGTGGTGGACCGCTGGGCGCCGGGGCGCACCATGATCAACGCCTACGGCCCGACCGAGACCACGATGTGTGTGGCGATCAGTGCACCTCTCACGGCGGGATCGGGGGGGCCGCCGATCGGCTCGCCGGTGCCGGGGGCGGCGTTGTTCGTGCTGGATCAGTGGCTGCGCTCGGTGCCGACGGGTGTGATCGGGGAGTTGTACGTGGCCGGTGCCGGTGTCGGCGTCGGGTACGTGGGCCGGTCCGAACTGACGGCGTCGCGCTTTGTGGCGTGCCCGTTCGGCGCGCCGGGACAACGCATGTATCGCACCGGAGACCTGGTGCGCTGGGATGCCGATGGGCAGCTCCACTATGTCGGGCGCGCCGACGAGCAGGTCAAGATCCGCGGCTACCGCATGGAACTCGGCGAGATTCAGGCCGCGCTGGCCGCGTCGGCCGGGGTCGAGCAGGCGGTGGTCATCGCCCGCGAGGACCACCCCGCCGCCCTGCGGATCGTCGGTTATGTGACCGGCACCGCGGACCCGGTCGAGATCCGCGCACAGTTGGCCGAGCGACTGCCGGCCTACATGGTGCCGGCGGCGGTGGTGGCGATCGACGCGTTGCCGTTGACCCCGAACGGCAAACTCGACGTCCGCGCCCTGCCGGCACCGGAATACCAGGCCGCCGACCAGTACCGCGCCCCGGACAGCGCGGTCGAGGAGATGCTGGCCGGCATCTACGCCCAGGTGCTGGGCGTCGACCGGGTCGGGGTCGACGACTCCTTCTTCGACCTTGGTGGCGACAGCATCCTGTCGATGCAGGTGGTGGCGCGGGCCCGCGCCGCCGGGCTGACATGTCGGCCGCGCGACATCTTCGTCGAGCAGACCGTGGCCCGGCTGGCCCTGGTTGCCACGGTGACCGATGGCGAGGATGGCCCGATCGACGAGGGCATCGGACCCGTGCCGGCGACCCCGATCATGGGCTGGTTGGCCAGTGTGGACGGTCCGACAGAACAGTTCAACCAGGCCCTCGTGGTGCAGGCACCCGCCGGCGTGAGCGCGGCCGATGCGCGGGTGGTGCTGCAGGCGCTGCTGGATCGGCACTCGATGCTGCGGCTGCGCATCGACCAGGACGAGGATGAGACCGGCTGGTCACTGACAGTGCCCGAGGCCGGCACCGTCGACGCCGGCGAATGCCTGCACACCGTCGATGTGTTGTCCGATGAGGCGCTGGTAGCGGCACGGTCACGGTTGAACCCGGGCGCCGGGGTGATGCTGAGCGCGTTGTGGGTGACCGCGACGGGCCAGTTGGCGCTGATCGTTCACCATCTGGCTGTCGACGCGGTGTCGTGGCGAATTGTGCTGGAAGACCTCAACATCGCCTGGGCACAACACCACAGCGGGCAACCCGTAGCCCTGCCGGCGGGGGGCACGTCGTTTGCCCGGTGGGCGTCGCTGCTGGCCGAGCGTGCACAGGCGCCTGAGGTCGTCGAGCACGCCGAGACGTGGCGCCAGGTGGCAGCGACCCCGGCGGTGCTGCCCGCGGTGCAACCGGCGGTGGACACGTTTGCCAGTGCGGGGCAGTTGTCGGTGTCGCTGGACGTCGAGACCACCCAGACACTGCTCGGCGAGGTGCCCGCGGCGTTTCATGCCGGCATCCAGGACATCTTGCTGATCGCCTTCGGGCTGGCGTGGGCTGAGTTTTTAGGGTGCAAAGGCACCGGGGGCGGGCCGATCGGCATCGACGTGGAGGGCCATGGCCGCGCCGAGGAGCTGGCCCCCCACCTGGACCTGTCGCGCACCGTGGGCTGGTTCACCGCCAAATATCCGGTGGCCCTGACCTTTGGGGGCGCTGGACTGTCCTGGGCGCACGTGATTGCCGGCGATATGGCGCTGGGCGCGGTGGTCAAGGCCGCCAAGGAGCAGCTGCGGGCCCTGCCTGACCCGCTGACCTACGGCCTGCTGCGCTATCTGAACACCGAGGTCGACCTAGGTGTTCAGGCCGGCGGCGACCCCGTCATCGGATTCAACTACTTCGGGCGTACGGGAGGCGCGGCAGGCGCCGAGCTTCCCGGCGATCTGTGGCGTCCCTCGGGGGAAGCCGTCGACGCCGCCACGGCAGTCCCCATGCCGCTGAGCCACACCGTGGCGCTCAACGCCGGCACCATCGACACCGACGCCGGACCGCAGCTGCGTGCCGACTGGATGTGGGCGACCTCGGTGCTGGAACGTGGGCAGGTCGGCCGACTCAGCGAGCTGTGGTTCGAGGCCCTGGCCGGCATCTGCGCGCACGTCCGCCGCGGTGGGGGCGGATTCACGCCATCGGATATCGCGCCCGCAAAGCTGAGCCAGCAGCAGATCGACGAGCTGCGACGGCATCACGAGGTCGCCGACATTCTGCCGTTGACCCCCCTGCAGCAGGGCCTGCTCTTCCATGCCAGCACCGCGCAGGCCAGCGACGATGCCTATGCGGTGCAGCTGGATATCGGCTTGAGCGGTGCCCTCGATCAGCAGCGGCTGTGCGAGGCGGTGCACGCGGTGGTCAACCGCCATCCGCACCTGGCCGCCCGTTTCCACCGACAGTTCGACGAGCCGGTGCAGCTCATCCCCTCCGATCCCGCGCCGGCGTGGCGCTATGTCGAAACGGGCGCCGACGATGTCGACGTCGACGAGTACATCCGGCAGTTGTGCGCCTTGGAACGTGCCGCGGTGTGCGAGCTGGCCGACGAGCCGGCGTTCCGGGTGGCGTTGATCCGCACCGCACCGGATCGGCACCGGTTGGTGCTGACCAACCACCACATCGTGATGGACGGCTGGTCGCTGCCGATTCTGATCGGCGAGATCTTCGCCGGTTATCAGGGGCTGCGCCTGCCTGCGGTGGTGCCGTATCGGAGGTTTGTCAGCTGGCTGGCCGACCGCGACCGTGCCGCCGCCGAGGCGGCGTGGCGTGAGGTGCTCGCCGGTTTCGACACCCCCACCCTGATCGGTTTGCCGCACGGGTTGGGTCGGGGCACCCCAGGCGTCGCCTCGTTCCAGGTGCCCGATGCGATCACCCAGGCCGTCGGCGAGCTGGCCCGCTCGCATCGAGCCACCGTCAACACCGTGCTGCAGGGAGCCTTCGCGCAGGTGCTGTCCTCGCTGACCGGCCGGCATGACGTCGTCTTCGGGACCACCGTCTCGGGGCGACCGGCTGAGGAAGCCGGCATGGAATCGATGGTCGGCCTGTTGATCAACACGGTGCCGGTGCGGGCGAACATCACGCCGGCAACCACCGCGACGCAGCTTATCGACCAACTGCAAGGCGCCTACACCGACACCCTCGAGCACCAGCACCTGGCGCTCAACGAGATCCACCGCGCCGCCGGCCACGACCAGCTGTTCGACACGCTGTTCGTGTACCAGAACTACCCGGTCGACACCGCGCGCGTTGTTCAGCGCCGACGAGATCGCCATCACCGGGTTCAACAGCCGCGAATACACCCACTACCCGCTCACGGTGGTCGCCCAGCCAGGGGCCGAGCTGGGCCTGCGCGTGGAATACGACACCGGCCTGTTCGACGCGGCCGGCATCGAGACGCTGATCGAGCGGCTGCAGCTGGTGCTGCGCGCGATGACCACCGATCCGCAACGGCCGTTGTCGTCGCTGGATCTGCTTGATGCCGACGAGCACGGCCGCCTCGCGGAGCTCGGCAACCGGGCGGCGCTGACTCGGCCCGCCACCGCGCCGTCGTCTATCCCGGAGTTGTTCGCCCGGCAGGTGGCCCGCACCCCGGGCGCGGTGGCAGTGACCTTCGAGGGCCGCTCGGTGACCTACCGCGAACTCGACGAGGCAGCCAATCGGTTGGCGCACCTGCTGGCCGGCCACGGTGTGGGCCCGGGACAGTACGTGGCGCTTCTGCTTTCGCGTTCGGCCGAGGCGATCGCGGCCATCCTGGCGGTGCTCAAGACCGGAGCGGCGTATCTGCCGATCGACCCGGCGCTGCCGGCGGACCGGATCGAATTCATGCTCGACGACACCGCGCCGATCGCGGCGATTACGACCGCAGATCTGGCCGACCGGCTCGACGGGCATGGCCTCCTGGTCATCGATGTGAACGACCCTGCCGTCAACGCGCAACCCGGCACCGCACTGCCGGCGCCGGCCCCCGACGACATCGCTTACCTCATCTACACCTCGGGAACCACCGGCGTCCCCAAGGGCGTCGCGATCACCCACCACAACGTCACCCAACTGCTCGAATCACTGGATGCCGGCCTGACAGCGCCGGGACCGGCGAAGGTGTCGACGCAGTGGCACTCGTACGCCTTCGACGCCTCGGTCCGCGAGATCTGGGGTGCGCTGCTGCACGGTGGGCGGCTGGTGGTGTTGCCGGAGTCGGTGACCCGCTCGGCGGACGACCTGCACGCCTTGCTGGTCGCTGAACAGGTCAGCGTGCTCACCCAGACCCCGTCCTCGTTGGACGTGCTATCGCCTGAGGATTTCGAGTCGGTCGCGTTGGTGGTGGGCGGTGAGGCCTGCCCGGCCGAGCTGGTGAATCGGTGGGCGCCGGGGCGGGTGATGATCAACGCCTACGGCCCGACCGAAACGACGATCGACGTCACGATCAGCGCGCCGCTGACACCGGGCGCGGCGGCGCCGCCGATCGGATCGCCGGTGTCGGGGGCGGCGTTGTTCGTGCTCGATGGGTGGTTGCGTCCGGTGCCGGTCGGTGTGGTCGGCGAGTTATACGTGGCCGGTGCCGGTGTGGGCGTTGGGTATTGGCGGCGGGCCGGACTGACCGGGTCGCGGTTCGTGGCGTGTCCGTTCGGGGCGCCCGGACAACGCATGTACCGCACCGGGGACCTGGTCTCCTGGGGCGCCGACGGACAGCTGCGGTATCTGGGGCGTGCCGATGAGCAGGTCAAGATCCGTGGGTATCGCATCGAGCTCGGCGAGGTGCAGGCGGCGCTGGCCGGGCTGGACGGGGTCAAGCAGGCGGTGGTGATCGCGCGCGAGGACCGTCCGGGCGACAAGCGCCTGGTCGGCTATGTCACCGGCACAACAGATTCGGCCGAGGTCCGCGCGCAGCTGAGCGAGCGGCTGCCGGCCTATATGGTGCCGACGGCTGTGGTTGCGATCGAAGCGCTGCCGCTGACACCCACCGGGAAGATCGACCGGCGCGCGCTGCCCGCACCCGAATACACCGACGCCGATCACTATCGCGCTCCAACCAGCGCCGTCGAGGAGATCCTGGTCGGCATCTACGCCCGGGTCCTCGGGGCGGAGCGGGTCGGGGTCGACGACTCGTTCTTCGAACTGGGCGGGGACTCGCTGTCGGCGATGCGTCTGATAGCCGCAGTCAACTCCGCACTGGATTCCGATCTTGCGGTGCGCACCGTCTTCGAGGCACCCACGATCGCGCTGCTGGCACCCCGCATCGGCGAGGAGACGGGTGGTTTTGCGCCGCTGGTGGCCGGTGACCGGCCCGCGGTATTGCCGTTGTCGTTCGCCCAGACCCGGTTGTGGTTCCTGGACCAGTTGCAAGGACCCTCACCCGTCTACAACATGGCGACCGCGGTGCGGTTGAGCGGGCGCCTGGATGTCGACGCGATGGGCGCGGCGCTGGCCGACGTCGTCGGCCGGCACGAGAGCCTGCGCACCCTGTTCGCGGCGCCCGACGGGATCCCCCAGCAGCTGGTGATGCCGCCCGGGCAGGTCGACCTCGGGCTGGGACGTCGTCGACGCCGGCGAGTGGTCGGCGGGCCGGTTGGATGAGGCCATCGGCGTGGCGGCGCGTTACAGCGTTCGACCTGGCCACCGAGATCCCCGTTGCGGGCAACACTTTTCCGCGTCACCGACGACGAGCACGTGCTGGTGGCCGCGGTGCACCATATCGCCGCCGACGGCTGGTCGATCAGCCCGCTGGTGCGTGATCTGGGTGTGGCCTACGCCAGCCGGTGCGCCGGGCAACCCCCCGGCTGGGCACCGTTGCCGGTGCAGTACGTCGATTACACGCTGTGGCAGCGCGCGCAGCTCGGTGAACTGCAGGATCCGGACAGCCGCATCGCCGCGCAGCTGACCTACTGGGAGCAGGCGCTGGCCGGGCTGCCCGAGCGGCTGCAGCTTGCCCACCGATCGGCCCTATCCGCTGGTCGCCGATTACCGCGGCGCGCAGGTGGCGATCGACTGGCCCGCCGACCTGCAGCAACAGGTTCGTCGGGTGGCCCGCGAGCACAACGCGACCAGCTTCATGGTGATTCAGGCCGCCCTGGCGGTGCTGCTATCGAAGATCAGCGCCAGTGCCGATGTGGCGGTGGGTTTCGCGATCGCCGGGCGCGGCGATCCCGCGCTCGACGAGCTGGTGGGGTTCTTCGTCAACACTCTGGTGCTGCGTGTCGAGATGGCTGGCGATCCCACCGTCGCCGAGCTGCTGGCCCAGGTGGCGGGCGACAGCCTGGCCGCCTTCGAGCACCAAGACGTGCCGTTCGAGGTGCTGGTGGAGCGGCTCAACCCCACCCGAAGCCTGGCTCATCACCCGCTGATGCAGGTGCTGTTGGGCTGGCAGAACTTCGCCGGGCCGGACAACAACCCCGCCGCCGGATCGGCGTTGGGTGATCTGCAGCGTCGCCCCGCTGCCGCTGCACACCCAAACCGCCCGCATGGACCTTGACGTTTTCCCTGGGGGAGCGGTGGAGCGACGCCGGTGAGCCCGCCGGGCTCGGTGGAGCGGTGGAATTCCGGACCGACGTGTTCGACGCGGACAGCATCGAGGCGCTGATCGGGCGGTGGCAGCGGGTATTGACCGCGCTGACCGCCGACCCCACCCGGCGGCTTTCGTCGATCGACGTGCTCGGCGCCGGTGAGCAGGACCGCCTGGATGAGCTCGGTAACCGCGCGGTGTTGACCGGGACCGCAATGCCGCACCGGCGTCGATTCCGGCGTTGTTCGCAGCCCAAGTCGCGCGCACGCCCGAGGCGATGGCGGTGACCTTCGAAGGCCACTCAGTGACTTACCGGGAACTCGACGAGGCCGCCAACCGGTTGGCGCACCTGTTGGCCGGCCACGGTGCGGGCCCGGGACACTGTGTGGCGCTTCTGCTTTCGCGTTCGGCCGAGGCGATCGTGGCGATCCTGGGAGTGCTCAAAACCGGGGCGGCCTACCTGCCGATCGATCCGGCGCTGCCGGTGGCCCGGATCGGCTTCATGGTTGCCGACGCCGCGCCGATCGCCGCGATCACCGCTACCGGGCTGGCCGATCGGCTGGACGGGTGCGACCTGCTGGTCGTCGATGTGAACGACCCCGCCGTCGACACCCAACCCAGCACCGCGTTGCCGGCGCCGGACCCCCACGACATCGCCCACATCATCTACACGTCGGGCACCACCGGTGTCCCCAAAGGCGTGGCCGTGACACACCACAACGTGACGCGGATGTTCGACTCACTCGACGTCGGCCTGACTCTCGAGCCGGGGCAGGTGTGGACACAGGCCCACTCGTATGCCTTCGACTATTCGGTGTGGGAGACCTGGGGTGCGCTGCTGCATGGCGGGCGGCTGGTTGTGGTGCCCGAGTCGGTGACGCGCTCTCCGGAAGATTTTCACGCCTTGCTGGTCGCTGAACAAGTCACCGTGTTGAGCCAAACGCCCTCGGCGGTAGGGGTGCTGTCACCGCAGGGTCTGGAATCGACGGCGTTGGTGATCGCCGCTGAGGCCTGCCCGATCGACGTGGTGGACCGCTGGGCGCCCGGGCGGGTGATGATCAACGTTTACGGCCCGACCGAGATCACGGTGTATGCGTCGATCAGTGCACCACTGACAGCGGGGTCGGGCGCGCCGCCGATCGGGTCGCCGTCGCCGCGGACGGCGCTGTTTGTGCTGGATCAATGGTTGCGCGCGGTGCCGGTCGGCGTGGTCGGTGAGTTGTATGTGGCCGGTTCGGGCGTGGGTGTTGGGTATGTGGGCCGGGCCGGGCTGACCGCTTCGCGGTTTGTGGCGTGCCCGTTCGGAGCGCCCGGACAACGGATGTATCGCACCGGGGACCTGGTGTGCTGGCGCGCCTGACGGGCAGCTGCGACTATCTGGGCCGCGCCGATGAGCAGGTCAAGATCCGCGGGTATCGCATCGAACTCGGTGAGGTCCAGGCCGCGCTCGCCGGGCTCGACGGCGTCGAGCAGGCGGTGGTGATCGCCCGCGAGGACCGCCCCGGCGACAAGCGCCTCGTCGGCTACGTCATCGGGACGGCGGACCCGGCCGAGGCCCGCGCGCAACTGAGCGAGCGGCTCCCGGGCTACATGGTGCCGGCTGCGGTAGTGGTTCTCGATGCGTTGCCGTTGACGGTCAACGGCAAGCTCGACACCCGGGCCCTGCCGGCACCCGAATACGCCAACACAGACACCTACCGGGCCCCCGGGGTGCGATCGAGGAGATCCTGGCCGGTATCTACGCGCAGGTCCTCGGGCTGGACCGCGTCGGGGTGGACGACTCGTTCTTCGAGCTGGGTGGCGACAGCATTCTGTCGATGCAGGTGGTCGCCCGGGCCCGGGCAGCGGGCCTGACGTGCCGGCCGCGCGACATTTTCGTCGAGCAGACCGTGGCCAGGCTGGCCCGGGTCGCCGGGGTCGGCCGACGGTGACGGCGGCCCGGTCGATGAGGGCATCGGGCCGGTTCTGGCCACCCCGATCATCTCCTGGCTGCGGGACATAGAATGGACCGGCGGCCCGGTTGAGCAGTTCAACCAGACGCTGGTGGCGCAGGCTCCCGCAGGGGTGACCGAGGCCGATGTGGTCGTCGTGCTTGCAGGCGCTGCTGGACCGTCACGCCATGCTGCGGCTGCGTGTGGACGGTTGGACCTTCAGGGCGCCGGGGGCTGGTCGTTGACGGTGCCCGAGATCGGCGCGGTGCGTCGCCGGTGACTGCCTGCAGTCGGTGGACGTGCTGTCCGACGAGGCGCTGGTGGCGGCGCGGTCGCGGTTGAACCCGGCCGCCGGGGTCATGCTCAGCGCACTCTGGGTGGCCTCGGCGGGCCAGCTGGTGTTGTTCATTCACCATCTCGCTGTCGACGGGGTGTCGTGGCGAATCCTGTTGGAAGACCTCAACATCGCCTGGGCTCAACACCACAGCGGACAACCCGTGGCGCTGCCGGCGGGAGGCACGTCGTTCGCCCGGTGGGCGTCGCTGCTGGCCGAGCACGCGCGCCGCCCGGAAGTCGTGGAGCAGGCCGACGCCTGGCGGCAGGTGGCGGCGACCCCGGCCGCACTGCCGGCGGTGCAGCCGGCGGTGGATACCTATGTGAGCGCCGGGCGCCTGTCGGCGTCCGCTGGATGTCGAGACCACGCGGATGCTGCTCGGTGAGGTGCCGGCGGCGTTCCACGCCGGGATCCACGAGATCTTGTTGATCGCGTTCGGACTGGCGTGGGCTGAGTTTTTGGGGAGGTCGGGCAGCGACGCCGCGCCGATCGGCATCGGGGTGGAGGGCCACGGGCGCCACGAGGAGCTGAGCGCCGAGGTGGACCTGACACGCACGGTGGGCTGGTTCACCACCAAGTACCCGGTGTCTTTGAAGGTCGGGGGGAAGTTCGGGGGGCCCATCGGTGCCCTGTCCTGGGCGCAGGTCACGGCCGGCGAGGCGGGGCTGGGGCCGCTGGTCAAGGACGCCAAAGAGCAGCTGCGTGCCCTGCCGGATCCCTTGACCTACGGCGTGCTGCGCTATCTGAACAGCGACGTCGATTTGGGCGGCTCCGACCCGGCCATCGGGTTCAACTACCTGGGACGGCTGGGTGGGGCAAGCGGGTCATCGGCCGATTTATGGGGGATCAGCCAGGACGGCATGCCGCTCACCGGCGCCGCGACGGCGGTGCCGATGCCGATGTCGCACACCGTGGAGCTCAACGCCGTCACCGTCGACACCGACACCGGGCCACAGCTGCACGCCGCCTGGACGTGGGCGACCTCCGTCCTCGAACACGCGCAGGTCACCCGCTTGAGCGAGCTGTGGTTCCGCGGCCCTGGCCGGCATCTGCGCGCATGTGCGCCGCGGCGGGGGCGGGTTGACGCCGTCGGACATCACGCCGGCCCGGCTGAGCGCAGCAGCAGATCGACGAGCTTGCCCGCGAACAGCGGGTCGCCGACATCTTGCCGTTGACCCCGCTGCAGCAGGGGCTGCTCTTTCACGCCGGCACCGCCCACGGCGGCGACGACGGAATGTATGTGGTGCAGCTGGGAATCACCGTGGTCGGCCCGCTCGATACCCACCGGCTGCGCGACGCAGTGGAGGCGCTGGTCACCCGGCACCCGCACCTGGTGGCCCGATTCTGCGACCGGTTCGACGAGCCGGTCCAGATCATCCCGGCCGATCCGGTGCCCGGCTGGCGCTATGTCGAGCTGGGCGCCGCCCCGATATCAATGCCGTCGATGTCGACAAGCAGGTCGAGCAGCTGTGCGCCGCCGAACGCGCCGCGGTCTGCGAGCTGGCCGACCAGCCGGCGTTCCGGGTGGCGTTGATCCGCACCGCGACCAGATCGGCACCGGTGTGTGCTGACGAATCATCACATCGTGGTCGACGGCTGGTCGCTGCCGATCCTGCTGCGCGAGATCTTCGCCGGCTACTACGGGCAGCGGCTGGGCGCGGCCGGGTCGTACCGCAGCTTCGTCACCTGGCTGGCCGATCGTGACCTCGACGCCGCCCGGGCCGCCTGGCGGCAGGTGCTCGCCGGTTTCGACACCCCGACCCTGGTGGCCCCGCCCGCCCCGCCGGGGCCGCGCGGCGTGGCCTCGTTCCAAGTGCCCGACGCGATCACCCGGGCCGTTGCGCGAGCTTGCCCGCATGTGCCACACCACCGTCAACACCGTGTTGCAGGGCGCCTTCGCGCAGCTGCTGTGCTGGCTGACCGGCCAGCACGACGTGGTGTTCGGCACCCCGGTCTCGGGCAGGCCGACCGAGCTCGCCGGCGCCGAATCGATGGTGGGCCTGTTCATCAACACGGTGCCGGTCCGGGCGAACATCACCCCGACAACCACCACCACGCAGCTGACTCGAACAGCTGCAAACGGCCTACAACGACACCCTCGAGCACCAGCACCTGGCGCTCCAGCGACATCCACCACATCACCGGTCAGGACAAGTTGTTCGACACCCTGTTCGTGTACCAGAACTACCCGATCGACACCGCCGCGCTGTCGGGCGACCACGAGGTGACCGTCACCGACGTCACCGGCCGCGAATCCAACCACTACCCGCTGACCTTCCAAGCCCTACCCGGCCGCGAACTGGGAATTCGCGTCGAATACGACGCCGATGTGTTTGATGCGGCCAGTGTTGCGGCGTTGATCGGGCGGTTGGAGCGGGTCTTGACGGTGATGACCACCGACCCGGAACGGCGGCTCTCGTCGCTCGATCTGCTGGACGGCGGCGAGCACGCCCGGCTCGACGAGGTCGGCAATCGGGCGGCGTTGACGCGGCCGGGGCCTGCGCCGGTGTCGATTCCAGTGTTGTTCGGCGCAGCAGGTGGCGCGCACGCCGGATGTGGTGGCCGTGAGCTTCGAGGGCCGCTCGGTGACGTACCGGGAGCTCGACGAGGCGTCCAACCGGTTGGCGCACCTGTTGGCCGCTGATGGTGCAGGCCCGGGTTCGTGTGTGGCGCTGCTGTTCAACCGCTCGGCGGAGGCGATCGCGGCGATCCTGGGGGTGCTGAAAACCGGGGCGGCGTACCTGCCGATCGACCCGGCGGTGCCGGCGGAGCGGATCGGGTTCATGCTGGCCGACGCCGCGCCGATCACCGCGATCACCACCGCTGATCTGGCCGCCCGGCTCGACGGGTACGGCCTGCCGGTCATCGACGTGGATGACCCGCGGATCGCCGGCCTGCCCGGCACGCCGTTCCCGGCACCGAGCCCCGACGACATCGCGTACATCATCTACACCTCGGGTACCACCGGGACCCCGAAGGGCGTGGCCATCCCGCACCGCAATGTCACCCGGCTGCTGGAGTCACTGGACGCTGACATGCCGCTCGCAGGGGTGTGGTCGCAGTGTCATTCGCTGGCGTTCGACTTCTCGGTGTGGGAGATCTGGGGTGCGCTGCTGCGCGGCGGGCGCCTGGTGGTGGTCTCCGAGTCGGTGGCACGCTCGCCGGACGACTTCCACGATCTCCTGGTCGCCGAGCAGGTCAGCGTCCTGAGCCGGACGCCGTCGGCGTTCTATGCGCTGCAAACCGTGGACGCGTTACGACGCGAGCGGGGACAGCAGCTGAAGCTCGAGGTTGTGGTGTTCGGCGGCGAAGCGCTTGAACCACAGCGCCTCCGGGCGTGGCTGCACGACCACCCGGTGCTGCCGCGCCTGATCAACATGTACGGCATCACCGAGACGACGGTGCATGCGTCGTTCCGGGAGATCGTCGCCCGCGACAGCGACAGCAAGGCCAGCCATGCCAGCCCCATCGGCGTGCCGTTGGCGCCTCTTGGTTTCTTCGTGCTGGATCAGTGGTTGCGGGCGGTGCCGGCCGGTGTGGTCGGGGAGTTGTACGTGGCCGGTGCCGGGGTGGCGGTGGGGTATGTCGGCCGGGCCGGGTTGAGCGCTTCGCGGTTTGTGGCTTGTCCGTTCGGGGGACGCCGGGACAACGGATGTATCGGACCGGGGACCTGGTCTCGTGGGGTGCTGATGGGCAGCTGCGCTATGTCGGGCGCGCGGATGAGCAGGTCAAGATCCGCGGCTACCGCATCGAACTCGGCGAAGTCCAGGCCGCGCTGGCCGCGCTGAACGGGGTCGAGCAGGCGGTGGTGATCGCCCGCGAGGATCGCCCCGGCGAGAAGCGCCTGATCGGCTATGTCACCGGCGTGGCCGACACGGCCGAGATGCGCACCCAGCTGGCCGAGCGGCTCCCGGCCTATATGGTTCCGGCGGCGGTGGTGTCGATCGACGCGCTGCCGATGACACCCAACGGCAAGCTCGACACCCGCGCCCTGCCGGCACCCGAATTCTCCGACGCCGATCATTACCGCGCTCCGACGAGCGCGGTCGAAGAGATCCTGGTCGGCATCTACGCCCAGGTGCTGGAGGTCGAGAGCGTCGGGGTCGACGATTCCTTCTTCGACCTGGGCGGGGATTCACTGTCCGCGATGCGGGTGATCGCCGCGGTCAACGCCGGCCTGGATGCCGCTCTTTCGGTGCGCACCCTGTTCGAGGCGCCCACGATCGCCCAGTTGGCGCCCCGAATCGGCGGGGATGCGGGCGGGCGTAAGCCGTTGGTGGCCGGCGAACGGCCCGCGGTGGTCCCGCTGTCGTTCGCCCAATCCAGGTTGTGGTTCCTCAGCCAGTTCGAAGGTGGCGCTGCGACCTACAACATGCCGACCGCGTTCAGGATCAGCAGCGACCTGGATGTCGAGGCGCTGGGTGCGGCCCTCGACGATGTCATCGCCCGCCACGAATCGCTGCGCACCATATTTCCCGCTGTCGACGGTCTGCCGTCCCAGAAGGTGTTGCCGGCCCGGGCGGGGATGTGGCGGCGCGGGGGCGCGCCGGTGGTGTCGTTGCCGGAGGAGGACGTGGCCGGCGAGTTGATGGCGCTGGCGCAGCATCGATTTGATCTGTCGGCGGAGATCCCGATTCGTGCGCAGATCTACTCGGTGGGTCCCGAGCAGCACGTGGTGGGGATTGTGGTGCACCACATCGCTTTTGATGGGTGGTCACGGGCTCCGATGGTCCGCGATGTGGGCGAGGCCTATCGGGCGCGGAGCCACGGCAGCGCCCCGCAGTGGGCGCCGTTGGCGGTGCAGTACGTCGATTACACGCTGTGGCAGCGGGCGCAGCTGGGTGACCTCGACGACAGCGACAGCCCCATCGCCGCGCAGTTGGCCTACTGGGAGCAAGCGCTGGCCGGGATGCCCGATCGCCTTGAACTTCCGACCGATCGGCCCTATCCGCCGGTTGCCGACTACCGCGGCGCCTCGGTGCCGATCGAGTGGCCGACCGAGCTGCAGCAGCAGGTGCGGCTGCTGGCCCGCGCGCACAACGCGACCACTTTCATGGTGATCCAGGCCGCCCTGGCGGTGCTGCTGGCCAAGGTCAGCGCCAGCAGCGATGTGGCGGTGGGGTTCCCGATCGCCGGGCGGGGCGACCCCGCACTCGATGAGCTGGTGGGTTTCTTCGTCAACACCCTGGTGCTGCGGTTCGATCTATCCGGTGATCCCACCGTCGCCGAGCTGCTGGCCCAGGTGCGTGGCCGCAGCCTGGCCGCCTACGAGCACCAGGACGTGCCGTTCGAGGTACTGGTGGACCGGCTCAACCCCACCCGAAGCCTGACCCACCACCCGCTGATCCAGGTGATGTTGGCCTGGCAGAACTTCCCCGGACACAGTGACGACCCCACCACCGGGTCGGTCCTGGGTGATCTCCATGTCACCGCGCTGGGGGCGACAACCCAGACCGCCCGCATGGACGTGGTGTTCCACCTGGGCCAGCAATGGACCGACGCCGGTGAGCCCGCCGGGCTCGGCGGGAGTGTCGAATATCGCACCGACGTGTACGACGCGGCGAGTATTGCGGCGTTGATCGGGCGGTTGGAGCGGGTGTTGGTGGGGATGACCGCCGACCCGCAGGGGGCGTTGTCGTCGCTGGATCTGCTCAAGGTCGATGAGCATGCCCGGCTCGATGAGATCGGCAACCGGGCGGTGCTGACGCGGCCCGCTCCTCCGCCGCTGTCGATTCCGGCGGCGTTCGCCGAACAGGCGGCGCGCACCCCGGATGCGGTGGCCGTGAGCTTCGAGGGCCGCTCGGTGACCTACCTGGAGCTCGACGAGGCGTCCAACCGGCTGGCGCACCTGTTGGCCGCCCGCGGGGCGGGCCCGGGTTCGTGTGTGGCGCTGCTGTTCAACCGTTCGGCGGAGGCGATCGCGTCGATCCTCGGGGTGCTCAAGACCGGGGCGGCGTATCTGCCGATGGATCCGGGGGTGCCGGCGGAGCGGATCGGGTTCATGCTGGCCGACGCCGGGCCGGTGGTTGCGGTCACGACTGCGGATCTGGCCGAGCGGTTCGACGGGCATGGCCTGCCGGTCATCGATGTGAACGATCCCGTTGTCGCCGGCCAGCCGGACACGGCGTTGCCGGCGCCGGGTGCCGACGACATCGCGTATCTGATCTACACCTCGGGCACCACCGGTGTGCCCAAGGGGGTGGCGGTCGCGCATCGCAATGTCACCCGGCTGCTGGAGTCGCTGGACGCTGACATGCCGCTCGCGGGGGTGTGGTCGCAGTGTCATTCGTTGGCGTTCGACTTCTCGGTGTGGGAGATCTGGGGTGCGCTGCTGCGTGGCGGGCGGCTGGTGGTGGTGTCGGAGTCGGTGGGGCGTTCGCCGGAGGACTTCCACGAGCTGCTGGTCGCCGAACAGGTTAACGTCCTGAGCCGGACGCCGTCGGCGTTCTATGCGCTGCAAACCGTCGATGCGCTGCGCCGTGAGATGGGGCGGCAGCTCACGCTCGAGGTGGTGGTGTTCGGTGGTGAGGCGCTCGAGCCGCAGCGCCTCCGGGGTTGGCTCGACAACCATCCGGTGCTGCCGCGCCTGATCAACATGTACGGGATCACCGAGACGACGGTGCATGCGTCGTTCCGCGAGGTCGTCGCCGGTGATGCCGACCGTCATGGCAGTCCCATCGGGGTGCCGTTGGCGCATCTTGGTTTTTTTGTGCTGGATCAGTGGTTGCGGGCGGTGCCGGCCGGTGTGGTCGGGGAGTTGTATGTGGCCGGTGCCGGGGTGGCGGTGGGGTATGTCGGCCGGGCCGGGTTGAGCGCTTCGCGGTTTGTGGCGTGTCCGTTCGGGGCGCCGGGCCAACGGATGTATCGCACCGGGGACCTGGTCTCGTGGGGTGCTGATGGGCAGCTGCGTTATGTCGGGCGCGCGGATGAGCAGGTCAAGATCCGCGGCTACCGCATCGAACTCGGCGAAATCGAGAACAGCCTGCTGGCTTCCCCGGAGGTCACCCAGGCCGTCGCCACCGTGCACCACAGCCAGACCGGCTCCCACCTGGTCGCCTACGTCGTCTTGGCGCAGACCGGCAGCGGCGATCACGACGCCGAAATCGTCGAAGAGTGGCAACACGTCTACGACGAGCTGTACGGCGCCTCGTACAGCGCCGAGGTCGGGGCACCGGAATTCGGCAGAGACTTCCGGGGCTGGAACAGCAGCTACACCGGAGATCCGATCCCACTCGAGGAGATGGAGGAGTGGCGTTCGGCCACGGTCGATCGGATCCTGGCCCTGCGGCCGCGGCGGGTCTTGGAGATCGGCGTCGGCTCCGGGCTGCTGTTGTCACAGATCGCCCCGCACAGTGAACAGTACGTAGCCACCGATATGTCCCCGGTGGTCGTCGACAGCCTGGCCGGTTCGCTGGAGCAGTTGCAGATCCCGTGGCGCGATCGAGTCCAACTGTTGGCTCAGCCCGCCCACGTCGTTCAGACGCTGCCGCAGGGCCACTTCGACACCATCATCCTCAACTCGGTCGTCCAGTACTTCCCGAATGCGGGATACCTGGCCGAGGTCATCGAGAACGCCATGGGTCTGCTGGCCCCCGGCGGGGCACTGTTCCTCGGCGACGTTCGCAACCACAGCCTGCAGGGCGCGTTCCAAACCGCCGTCGCGCTGGCCGGCACGTCCGGCACCGACACCGCCGAGGTCCGCCAACGAGTCCAGCGCGCTTTGCTCAGCGAACCCGAATTGCTGCTCGCCCCAGAGTTTTTCACCACCTGGGCCAGCGGCCATGCGTCGGTGGCCGGGCTCGACATCGAAGTCAAACGCGGATCGGCCGACAACGAACTGACCCGGTATCGCTACGACGTCACGATTCACAAAACCCCCACGCCGGTGCGCTCACTGGCCGCCGCACCCAGCTGGGCGTGGACCCACTGCGCGGGCTTGGCGGGGCTGGGCAGCCGGTTGTCATCGCAGCGTCCCGCCACCGTCCGCGTCACCGAGATCCCGCGCGCCGGAGTGATCAGCGACGTCCGCGTCGAAGAAGGCCTCGCCGCCGGGCTGGACCTGACCGACGCACGCGCTCAAGCCGGCGCCACCGGCGGCCCCGAGCCCGCCACTCCCGAACAATTGCACCGCCTCGGCGAAGCCACCGGATACCGCGTCGCCGTCACGTGGGGGGCCCAACGAGGCACCCTCGATGCGGTCTTCATCGCGGCCACCGATCCCCAGCCCCTGGCCGACCTATATCTACCCCCGGCCGGGGACCACCAACGCAGCACCCACGCGAACGACCCCCACACCAACACCAAGATCAGCGCGGTGCGTCAGCACTTGAGCACGCGGCTGCCCGAATACATGGTGCCGGCGCAGATCGTGGTGCTCGAGGAGTTCCCGCTGACCTCCTCGGGCAAGATCGACCGAAAGGCGTTGCCGGCGCCGGTGTTTCTCGCCACAGCCTTCCGGGCGCCCCGAACCGAGACCGAGAAGACGGTCGCCGAGGTGTTCGCCGAGGTGTTGGGCGTGGACCGGGTCGGGCTCGATGACGACTTCTTCGCCCTGGGTGGTGATTCGTTGATCGCCGCCCGGGTGAGCGCGCGGCTGCAGGTGGCGTTGGGCAGGGAAGTGCCGGTGCGGTATCTGTTCGACGCGTCCGGCGTCGAGGGCCTCGCCGACTATCTGAACCGGCATCGTGGTGGACCCGCACTCCCGCCGGTGCGAGTGATGGAGCGCCCCGAGCGGATCCCGTTGTCGTACGCCCAGCAGCGGTTGTGGTTCATCGATCAGTTGCAGGGGCCCTCCCCGATGTACAACATGGCGGTGGCGTTGCGGTTGGGCGGGCGCCTCGATGCCGAGGCGTTGGGTGCGGCGCTGGCCGACGTGGTCGGCCGTCACGAAAGCCTGCGCACACTGTTTGCCGCGGTCGAGGGGATCCCTCAGCAGTTGGTGACGCCGCCCGAGCAGGCCGACCTGGGCTGGACCGTCGTCGATGCCACCGGCTGGTCGGAAAGCCGGCTGGGTGAGGCGGTCGGCACAGCGGCGCGCTACAGCTTCGACCTGAGCACCGAGATCCCCTTGCGGGCAACACTTTTCCGCCTGGCCGACGACGAACACCTGCTGGTCGCCGCGGCGCACCACATCGCCGCCGACGGCTGGTCGACCACCCCGCTGACGCGTGATCTGGGCGTGGCCTACGCCAGCCGGTCTGCGGGGCGGGCCCCCGACTGGGCGCCGTTGCCGGTGCAGTACGTCGACTACACGCTGTGGCAGCGCGCCCAGTTCGGTGATCTCGACGACAGCGAAAGCCGCATCGCCGCGCAGCTGGCCTACTGGGAGCAAGCGCTGGACGGGATGCCCGAGCGGTTGCAGCTTCCCACCGATCGGCCCTACCCGCCCGTCGCCGATTACCGCGGCGCCAGGGTGGCCGTGGAATGGCCGGCGCAGCTGCAGCAGCAGGTCGCCCGGGTGGCCCGCGAGAACAACGCGACCAGCTTCATGGTGATCCAGGCCGCCCTGGCGGTGCTGCTGGCCAAGGTCAGCGCGAGTCCCGATGTGGCGGTGGGTTTTCCGATCGCCGGGCGACGCGACCCCGCGCTCGACGACCTGGTGGGGTGTTTCGTCAACACCCTGGTGTTGCGGGTCGACCTGACCGGGGATCCCACCGTTGCCGAACTGCTGGCCCAGGTGCGAGGACGCAGCCTCGCCGCCTACGAGCACCAAGACGTGCCCTTCGAGCTGCTGGTGGACCGCGTCAACCCGACCCGCAGCCTCACCCATCACCCGCTGATCCAGGTGATGTTGGCCTGGCAGAACTTCGCCGGGCAGGACACCGAGGCCTCCGCGGGGCCGTCGTTGGGGGATTTGCAGATCACGCCGCTGGGGGTGGACACCCATACCGCCCAGATGGACCTGATGTTGACCCTGGGCGAAGGCTGGAACGAGGCCGGTGAGCCGGCCGGGATCGGCGGCGCGGTGGAGTTCCGCACCGACGTGTTCGACCTGGCGAGCATCGAGGCGCTGGTCCAGCGGTTGGGTCGGGTGTTGGTGGCGATCACCGCCGACCCCACCCGGCGGCTGTCGTCGATGGATCTTCTCGATGCGGGTGAGCACGCCCGCCTCGACGAGATCGGCAACCGGTCGGTGTTGACCCGGCCCGCGGCCGCCGCGGTATCGGTGCCGGAGTTGTTCGCCGCGCAGGTGGCACGCGCCCCCGAGGCGGTCGCTTTGACCTTCGAGGGCCGCTCGGTGACGTACCGAGAACTCGATGAGGCGGCGAACCGGTTGGCACACCTGTTGGCCGGCCACGGGGTCGGCCCGGGACACTGTGTGGCGCTGCTGCTTTCGCGTTCGGCCGAGGCGATCGTGGCGATGTTGGCGGTGCTGAAGAGTGGGGCGGCGTACCTGCCGATCGACCCGTCGCTGCCGGTGGCCCGGATCGGGTTCATGCTCGAGGATGCCGCGCCGACCGCCGCGATCACGGCCGCCGGCCTGGCCGACCGGCTGGACGGGCACGACGTGGTGATCATCGACGTGAACGACCCCGCGGTCGACAGCCAACCCAGCGGGGCACTGTCGACGCCGGCCCCCGAAGACATCGCCTACCTCATCTACACCTCAGGCACCACGGGCGTCCCCAAGGGCGTGGTCATCACGCACCACAACGTCACCCAGCTGATCGCGTCACTGGACCCGCGGTTGGCGGCGCCGGGCCAAGTCTGGTCACAGTGGCACTCCTACAGCTTCGACATCTCGGGCTGGGAGATCTACGGTGCGCTGTTGCACGGCGCGCGGCTGTTGGTGGTGCCGGAGTCGGTGGCGGGCTCGCCGGATGACTTCCACGACCTACTGGTCGCCGAAAAGGTCAGTGTCCTGAGCCAGACCCCGTCGGCGGCGGCGATGTTGTCGCCCGACGGCTTGGAATCGGTGGCCTTGTTGGTGGGCGGCGAGGCCTGCCCGGCCGAGGTGATGGACCGCTGGGCGCCGGGGCGCCTGATGATCAATGAATACGGCCCCACCGAGACGACGATGTGGGTGGCCTTCAGTGCGCCTTTGACTGCGGGGTCGGGTGCGCCGCCGATCGGTGCGCCGGCGCCGGGCACGGCGATGTTTGTGCTGGACGACTGGTTGCAGGCGGTGCCGACCGGGGTCGTCGGGGAGTTGTATGTGGCCGGCGCCGGTGTGGGCGTTGGGTATTGGCGGCGGTCCGGCCTGACCGCGTCACGGTTTGTGGCGTGCCCGTTCGGGGTGCCCGGCCAGCGCATGTACCGGACCGGGGACCTGGTGTGGTGGGGCGCCGACGGCCAGCTGCACTATGTCGGGCGCGCCGATCAGCAGGTCAAGGTCCGCGGGCACCGCATCGAGCTGGGTGAGTTGCGCGCAGCACTGGCCGGGCTGGACGGGGTGGAGCAGGCGGTGGTGCTCGCCCGCGAGGACCGTCCGGGCGACAAGCGCCTGGTGGGTTACATCACCGGGACAGCCGACCCGGCCCGGGTGCGTAGCGCGCTGGCCGAACGGCTACCGGCCTACACGATCCCGGCCGCGGTGGTGGTGTTGGAGGCGCTGCCGTTGACGGTCAACGGCAAACTCGACACGCGCGCCCTGCCGGCGCCGGAGTACCAGGACAGCGATCGTTACCGCGCCCCGGCCACCCTCACCGAGGAGATCCTGACCGGCATCTACGCGCGCGTCCTCGGTGTCGTGCGCGTCGGCGTCGACGACTCGTTCTTCGATCTGGGTGGCGATTCACTGCTGGCGATGCGCCTCGTCGCCGCAGTCAACAAGAGCCTGGATGCCGGCCTTGCGGTGCGCGCCCTGTTCGAGGCGCCCACGGTTGCCCAGCTGGCGCCGCGTATCGGTGGGGATGCGGGGCGGCTCGCGCCGTTGGTGGCCGGCGAGCGGCCCGCCGTGGTGCCGCTGTCGTTTGCTCAGAGCCGGTTGTGGTTCCTGGACCAGCTGCAGGGGCCGTCGCCGATCTACAACATGGCGGCCGGGCTGCGGTTGGTCGGGCGCCTGGATGCCGAGGCGATGGGTGCGGCCCTGGCCGACGTCGTGGCCCGCCACGAGAGCCTGCGCACGACCTTCCCTGCGGTCGAAGGGATCCCCCGGCAGCTGGTGGTGCCCGCCGAACGGGCCGACTTCGGCTGGCAGATCGTCGACGCCACCGGCTGGTCGGCAAGCCGGCTGGGCGAGTCCGCCGGCGCAGCGGCACGCTACACGTTCGACCTGATGTACCGAGATCCCCATGCGCGCAAAGCTTTTCCGAGTCGCCGACGACGAACACGTGCTGGTGTTCGTGGTGCACCATATCGCCGCCGACGGCTGGTCGATCGGCCCGCTGGTGCGCTGATCTGGGGGTGGCCTACGCCAGCCGGTGTGCCGGGCAGCCCCCCGACTGGGCGCCGTTGCCGGTGCAGTACGTCGATTACACGCTGTGGCAGCGGGACATCCTGGGTGATCTGGCCGATACCCGAACAGCCGCATCGCCGCCCAGCTGACCTACTGGCTGAGCAGGCTCTGGCCGGGATGCCCGAGCGCTTGGAGCTGCCCACCGATCGGCCTTATCCGCCAGTTGCCGATTACCGCGGCGGCAGTGCGGCCGTGGAGTGGCCGGCGCAGCTGCAGCAGCGGGTTGCCCGGCTGGCCCGCGAGCACAACGCGACGAGCTTCATGGTGATCCAGGCCGCCCTGGCGGTGCTGCTGTCGAAGGTCAGCGCCACCAGCGATGTGGCGGTCGGATTCCCGATCGCCGGGCGTCGCGACCCCGCGCTCGACGACCTGGTGGGCGTCTTTCATCAACACCTTGGTGCTGCGGGTCGATCTGGCCGGGGATCCCAGTGTCACCGAGCTGCTGGCCCAGGTGCGAACAGCGCAGCCTGGCCGCCTACGAGCACCAAGACGTGCCGTTCGAGGTGCTGGTGGATCGGCTCAACCCGACCCGAAGCCTGACCCATCACCCGCTGGTCCAGGTGTTGTTGGCCTGGCAGAACTTCGCCGGGCAGGACAGCTGGACCCCGCCGACTCCGCCGCCGGGCTGGCCTTGGGTGATCTGCAGGCCACCCCGCTCTCGGCGGAAACCCACGCCGCCCGCATGGACCTGACGTTCTCCCTCGGGGAGCGCTGGAGCGAGGCCGGTGAGCCCGCCGGGATCGGCGGGACGGTGGAATTTCGCACCGATGTGTTCGACACGGCCAGCATCGAGACGCTGATCGAGCGGTTGCGGCGGGTCTTGGTGGCGATGACCGCCGAGCCCGTCCGGCGGTCCGTCGTCGATGGATCTGCTGGACGACGGCGAGCATGCCCGCCTCGATGAGGTCGGCAACCGGGCGGTGTTGACCCGGCCCGCACCCGCCGGCGGTGTCGATTCCGGTGTTGTTCGCCGCGCAGGTGGCGCGCACACCCGAGGCGGTGGCGCTGAGCTTCGAGGGCAGTCGATGACGTATCGCGAGCTGGACGAGGCCGCCAACCGGTTGGCCCACTTTTGGCCGGCCAGGGGCGGGCCCGGGTACAGTGTGTGGCGCTGCTGCTTCTCCCGTTCGGCTGAGGCGATCGTGGCGATGTTGGCGGTGCTGAAGACCGGCGGCGGCCTATCTGCCGATCGACCCGGCGCTGCCGGCGGCGCGGATCGGGTTCATGCTCGATGATGCCGCGCCGATCGCCGCGATCACGGCCACCGGGCTGGCCGACCGGCTGGACAGGTCCGACGTGCTGGTCATCGATATCAACGACCCCCGCTTGACACGCAACCCAGCACCGCACTACCGGCGCCGGCCCCCGAGGATCTCGCCTACCTCATCTACACCTCGGGTACCACGGGTGTGCCCAAGGGGGTGGCCATCACCCACCGCAATGTCACTCGGCGGATGGAGTCACGGCATGCACATCTGCCGGCGGCGGGCGTGTGGTCGCAGTGGCATTCGTTGGCCTTCGACGTCTCGGGTGGGAGATCTGCGGTGCGCTGCTCGGCGGCGGGCGGCTGGTGGTGGTGCCCGAGACGGTGGCCCGCTCACCGGAAGACCTCCACGCCTTGCTGGTCACCGAAAAAGTCAGCGTCTTGAGCCAGACCCCGTCTGCGGCGGAGTTGCTGTCACCCGAGGGCTTGGATTCGGCGGTGTTGGTGGTGGCCGGTGAGGCCTGCCCGGCCGAGCTGGTGGATCGGTGGGCGCCGGGGCGGGTGATGATCAACGCCTACGGCCCCACCGAGGCGACCGTGTATGCGTCGATCAGTGCGCCGTTAACAGCGGGGACACCAGGATCAGGTGTGGTGCCGATCGGTTCGCCGGTGTCGGGGGCGGCGTTGTTCGTGTTGGATGGGTGGTTGCGGTCCGGTGCCGGCCGGGGTGGTCGGTGAGTTGTATGTGGCCGGTGCCGGGGTGGGCGTTGGGTATTGGCGGCGGGCCGCGTTGACGGGTCGCGGTTCGTGGCGTGTCCGTTCGGGGCGCCGGGACAACGGATGTATCGCACCGGGGATCTGGTCCGTTGGGGCGCCGATGGGCAGCTGCAGTATCTGGGGCGCGCCGATGAGCAGGTCAAGATCCGCGGGTATCGCATCGAGCTCGGGGAGATTCAGGCCGCGTTGGCCGGGTTGGATGGGGTCGAGCAGGCGGTGGTGATCGCCCGCGAGGACCGTCCCGGTGACAAGCGCCTGGTGGGTTATGTGACCGGGACAGCGGACCCTGGGCCGAGATGCGCACCCAGTTGGCGGAGCGGCTCCCGGCCTACATGGTGCCGGCGGCGGTGGTGGTGTTGGAGGCGCTGCCGCTGACCCCCAACGGCAAACTCGACAAACGGGCCTTGCCGGCACCCGAATACGCCGATGCCAACCGGTACCGCGCCCCAGCCAACGAGGCCGAGGAGATCCTGGCCGGCATCTACGCCCACGTCCTCGGGCTCGAGCGCGTCGGCGTCGACGACTCGTTCTTCGACCTCGGCGGGGACTCGCTGTCGGCCATGCGGGTGATCGCCGCGATCAACACCCGCCTCGATACCCACCTTGCGGTGCGCACCTTGTTCCACGCGCCGTCCGTTAGCAGCTTGAGCCAGCAGTTGGGCAGAAAAGGCAGCGAGGTGGAAGTAGTCCCGATCGAGGTTCTCAAGGAGGGTGCCGGCGTTCCGCTGTTCTGCATCCATCCCGGGGGCGGAATGAGTTGGCCGTATCAGCGTCTTGGTAAGTATCTGGACTGCCCGATCATTGGAATTCAACAAACCCTGCAGGGCGACGAAGCTGAACCCGAGTCAATTCGCGATATGGCGAAAAACTATGCCGACAGGATTCAAGGGGCTTATCCCACCGGGCCCTACAACCTTCTCGGCTGGTCTTTCGGAGGCGTCGTCGCTCATGAACTCGCGATCGAACTACAGCGACGCGGGTGCGTGGTCGAACACGTCATTCTCCTCGACGCTCAACCGAGTATCGACGACAGCGTTGCCGCGCCGAACCATTCCTTCGTCGATGAGCAGACACTGGAAGAAGTCTTGCGGTTCTATCGCATAGACATTCCAGAACAGGACGAGGCGCTCACCCACGAGCAGATAGAAGAACTGATTCGCGAACGAGCAGCCCAAGAATTTCCTCAGCAGAAGCAGCTGCTCGATTGGATTGTTCAAAACCTCGATAGCAACAAGGCGTTGCAGCTCGCTCACGAACCCGGTTTCCTGGATGGTGACGTAATCATATTTTCTGCTGTGCGGGATGAGAGCGATCGCAGTTCGTCTCCTCTGCAAGGTTGGCGGCCTTACGTTAGTGGCGACATTGCAGAGTACTCGGTCGACTGCACACATGAAGAAATGTTGACTGCCGAATCGCTCAGCCTGTATGGCCAGCAAATCAAATTTTCATTGGAAGCTTGAGGCGGCGCTGTGGTGAAGAAATTCCGGGCAACCGGGTGCACGCGTACGCTGTGGGCCCCAGACAGATAAAACATCAACTTGCCCAACATCAACCCGGGGCACGTCGGTCGGCCGGGTCACGGACGGTAGCGCCGTATCGCCAATTACTGACGCAGACTCCAGTTCTGTTTGTG
>CAWEIY010000009.1:0-573706 GCA_963809285.1 uncultured Actinomycetota bacterium
TGCGTAGATCAGCTAACCAGATTCTCGATCTTAGTGGCGGATCCGCCATCATCCGCCAAACTGTGAGAAATCTGCCATCGAGGTTGAGAACCGACACCGGCGCAGGCGATGAGAGATCGTCGTCGTCGTAGTAGAAGAAGTCGTGTTGGCCCGATCTCCCTCTCGTGTCATTTATGACATCGCGATGACATTGAAATTGAACCGATGACATCCAGTTTGAGACTGACAACAGACAAGAAGAAGAGTGGAGAGTCACATGACAACCCAGATGAGAACATGACACCCAGTTTGAGAATCGACAAGTGGTGAGGAGCGTCGTTCACCTGGCCATGTTGGCGAATCGCGACAAGTGCAGTTGGTGCGCGACCGTGACCGTCTTGGTCGGACCGTTGCGGTGCTTGGCCAGAATCAAGTCCGCCTCTCCCCCGCGCGGGTCGTCGCGGTCGAACGCATCGGGCCGGTGCAGCAGGATCACGACGTCGCTATCTTGTTCCAAACTGTTATGGACGCTGATATTGTTGGCAACGAAATTATGTGTGCCACTTACTGTTCCGTCGTAGACATCTTGTTCTCCAAGATGTGTAATCTCAATAACCCTATCCCAGTAGACGTCGGTGGTCGCAAGCGCGTGGATGTCGCGATCATCGAGTACGATCGCCGCACGATGTAGCCTGGACCGGCTCGGCGAGTGCTTCCACATCGTCGAACCACAGAACTGGGTGCCCATAGCCGCAGCGAACTGCCGATGCGTTATCTGCTTGGCAGACAGTACATCGCGGATTTGGACCCATACCTCTTTCGGTACGGTATCCAGATTGGTGTTGCGCACCAAGCCCTCGATGTGAGACAGAACCTCTCGTGCCGCTGCGGCTTTCGCACCGTGGACGTCCACGTGACGAAGGAACCTCGCCTGATTCTCCGCTCCGTAGATGAGCAAGTGCCACGAGTCGCGATAGCCCAGCTTTGGCGCGCGCTTGATCCTCGCGAAGACACCCACCCGCAGCAGCAGGCTTGCCACATCGTCGATGAGCTGTCGACTGGTGGAGGCGTAATAGATCCGCCCCTGGCCCGCCTTGGCGTCCCACCGGACAGACCCGTCTGTGGCCCACAGGTGACGCAGGAACAACGCCACCTGGTCGTTGGGCGCGCGAAATACGGCTTGCGGCACGAATTTCTCGTAACTGCGACATCCGAATAAGCCCAGGTCATCGAGCCAGGCCGCGATGGGGTTGCGTCGACCGCGCGCCAGCCGGTCCGGCGACCGCAACCGCAGTGTCGTCACCCGCGCCGCCGGGTACTCGTCGCGAACTGGGGTGACGCCGAAGTGCGCGGCTGAGACCGTCACCGCAACGAGGCTCGCCTCGTCCACTGATGCATACCGGATCGGCTGGTTCCTTACACACGACCCATCGCCGATTATGTGGGCGAGCAGCATGACCTCGGAGTCGTGCATCCGCTGAGTGTCCACAGGCTCTGGCACCCGCCGCGGCGTGGCGATTCGATCACCAACCTTGAGCTGCTCCAAGGGAGTCCAGCCATCGAACTTCATGAAGGGATGGTTGCCGGTGGCCTCAACCTCTCGGCCTGAGGCCAGCCGAAGCCGGAATACTTCCTTGCGGCCGCTCGGGAACACGTTGGTCATCGGGCGGGCGACCATTCGCAGCCGCTCGTCCAGCGACCAGACCAAGGGTCGCTCGCCGGTCCGCATGAGCTCGCCGAACGTCACCTCGGTGCCGGTATCGGCACGCAAGATTCTCGTCGACGCGGTCAGACAGCCCGACTCACGAAGGTCGGCCAGCATCGGCTTCTTGTCGGTGCGCTGCTCGGGACCGCGGTTGAGCTGACTGATCGCGACCACCGGCACCTCAAGCTCTTTCGCCAAAAGCTTGAGATGGCGGGAGAACTCGGACACTTCCACCTGACGCGACTCGTACTTCTTGCCCGATGTCATCAACTGCATGTAGTCGAGCACGATCAGCCTCAGGTCGGCCTTCTGCCGCAGCCGGCGCGCCTTGGCGCGGATCTCCATCATGGTCAGGTTGGGCGAGTCGTCGATATATAGTGGGGCCTCGCTGATTTCACTCATCCGCCGCGCCAGCCGCGCCCAGTCGTCGTCGTTCATTCGGCCCGATCGCATGTCGGAGAGCTTGATTTTCGCCTCCGCCGAGAGCAGCCGCATCACGATCTCGGACTTGCTCATCTCCAGCGAGAAGATGACGCTGGCCATGCGATGCTTGATCGAACACGACCGCAGGAAATCGAGTCCGAGGGTGGAGTTGTGTGTCGGCACCATCCCGCGCCCGGCCAGATACAGATGCGCGGCGTTGTCCACCTGGACGCAGCGGACCGGAACACTGCCCACCCGGCGGACCGCGGCGATTTGCAGCGCGGGGGCCATCAGGGCGGGGGCGGTCCGCCGCTCGGCGTACCGAGCGACGGACCTTTCCACCACGATGGTGTCCAGGCCGCAACGCAATTGAGCCGATGTCCGGACGCCATATCCCGTCGGCCACTGATGCGCCGCGTCGGCGACGATCACCGTGCCGTCGGAGAACTCCACTTCGTAACACGGCCGACCCAGCATCACCTCGGTCGCGGCCACGACTCGGGTCGGCCGCCCGTCGGCATCCAGCAACTCGTCGCCAACGGAAACGTCGCCCATAGTCGTCCAGCCGGTCGGCGTCGGCAGCGGCGAATCCAATGCCAGCGCCTTACCGACACCCGGACGCGCCGCCACGATGATCATCTGCCCGGGATGCAGACCATTGGTCACGTCGTCGAGTTCGTTGAAACCGGTCGGCACTCCTGACCGGCCGCCGCTGGAGGCGATGGCGTCAATCTCGTCCATCGTCGGCTGCAGCAGATTCTCGAGCGAAACGAAGTCCTCGGAAAGCCGGCGCTCGGCGACGTCATAGATTTCCGCCTGCGCGCGGTCGACCACCTCGGCCACGTCGGCACCCTCGGCGCCCGCGTAGCCGTATTGCACCACCCGAGTCCCTGCCTCCACGAGACGGCGCAGGAGCGCCTTCTCGGCCACGATGGTCGCGTAGTAGCCCGCGTTGGCGGCGGTCGGCACCGTCGAGATCAGGGTGTGCAGATACGGCGCACCGCCGACGCGGCGCAGCAACCCGCGGCGGTCCAGTTCCGCGGCTACGGTCACGGCGTCGGCCGGTTCCCCGCGGCCGTAGAGGTCGAGGATCGCGTCGTAGACGTTCTGGTGGGCCGGGCGGTAGAAGTCGCCGGGCCGCAGCCGTTCCAGCACATCGGCGATGGCGTCCTTGCTCAGCAACATCCCGCCGAGCACCGACTGTTCGGCGGCCAGGTCCTGCGGTGGCTGACGACCGAACTCTTCATTGGCCGGCGAGGCATCCATGCCAGGCGCCAGATCATCGACGACCGCCACGGACCCTCACCTCCCCTGACAAGCGTAGCCGAACATACATTCGATAACCGACATTCAGAGCGTAGGTCAAGGCGCCGACACCCAACGACCCCTAGCATCCATATCGCATCGCGCGGGGATGACGGTAAACGTTGCTGGCGAGTACTTAAAGGGGTCGTTGTTCATAACGCTGTGCATCGTGTGTGCATATCCATCGACACCTGTGTTGAGCGGGGTGTGGAGAACCTGTGGATTATTTCGAGACGCTGCTACATCACTGCTGATAAGAGCAGTACAACGCATCGTGATCCGTGTGGACAGGAATCTCTTCGGCGTGTCGGGCCAGGTTACTGCGCCGGGCGTGTTGGCTTTCGGCCATATTTTCGCCGCGTTACGAGTCGGTTAAGACGACCTCCCGGGAGTGCCAGCAAAATAGTTCGCCAGGCCGCCCGGTGGTGACTGCCGCAAGGAGCCGTCGGGTGCGCCCAAGGCACGACCGAGTGCGCCGGCGGCCGACCATGGGCCGCCGCCCCGTCATAAGCAAATGGTGCTGAGTTAGCTATCCGCGACGACGTCGAGTGCGACGTCGACATTGACCTCTGGGTGCAGGTGCACCGACACCCGGTGCGCGCCGACGGCCTTGATGTGCGCGTCGGGCAGCCGGACGATGCGCCTGTCGAGGTTTGGTCCCCCGGCCTTCTTGATGGCCGTGACGACATCGCCGGTGGTCACCGAGCCGAACAACTTGCCGGAGTCGGCCGCGGCCTTCACCGGCAGCGAGACCGGGCCCAGCGCCTCGATCGCCGCCTTGATTTCGTTGGCGTGCTCGAGGTCGCGCACGGTCTTGGTTTCGCGGGCCCGGCGAATCTCGTCGGCCTGCTGCTGTGCTCCGCGCGAGGCGACGATCGCCAGCCCCCGCGGGAGCAGGAAGTTGCGACCGTATCCGTCCTTGACCTCGACGGTGTCGCCCACGGTGCCGAGGTGGTCGACATCAGACGTCAAAATCAGCTTCATTGTTTACGTACTTTCGGTTCGGCTCTCGGCGGGTTATCGCGTCGCGGACGTGAAGGGCAGCAGGGCGACCTCGCGGGCATTCTTCACCGCGATGGCAATGTCGCGTTGGTGCTGCACGCAGTTGCCGGTGACGCGGCGCGCGCGGATCTTGCCGCGCTCACTGATGTAGGTGCGCAGCAGCGTGGTGTCCTTGTAGTCGATCGCTTGGCCCTTTTTGGAGCAGAAGACGCATTTGCGCGCCTTCATCGGCTTTTCCGGAGCCGGGCGCCGCTTAGTGGACTTGGCCATGTGAGTCTTTCTTTCCGTTTCTTACTGGTTTGAAGTTTGTGGTCAGAACGGTGGTTCGTCGTCGCCGCCAGCGAACGACCCCGATGCCGGGGCACTGCCCCACGGGTCGTCACCGGCTCCGCTGCTCGCCTGCGGCGCCGCCGGCGCCGGAGCCGGCGCAGGGCGGGAGCCACTGCCGAAGCCACCGCCTCCACCGCCACTGCGGCTGGCCTTGTTGACCTTGGCGGTGGCGTAGCGAAGCGAGGGGCCGATCTCGTCGACCTCGACCTCGACGACGGTGCGCTTCTCGCCTTCGCGGGTCTCGAAGGATCGCTGCTTGAGCCGCCCGCTGACGATCACCCTGGCGCCACGGGTCAGGCTTTCCGCGACGTTCTCGGCGGCCTCACGCCAGATATTGCAGCGCAGGAACAGCGCCTCGCCGTCTTTCCATTCCCCGCTCTGCCGGTCATAGATCCGGGGCGTCGACGCCACCGTGAAGTTGGCGACGGCAGCACCCGATGGAGTAAACCGCAGTTCGGGGTCGGCAGTCAGGTTTCCGACGACGGTAATGGTGGTGTCACCAGCCACGATTTCCTCCTGGGTCCGCCTTCGTACGGGGCATGGTCATGAGCGTTCTCGCCGAGCCTACGCAACGACGCTGACAGCGCGTCGCCGGATTAATGCTTGTCGGTGCGCATCACCTTGGTGCGCAACACCGACTCGTTGAGACTGAGCTGACGGTCGAGCTCGGATACCGTCGCCGGCTCGGCCTTCAGGTCGACGACGACGTAGATGCCTTCGGCATGCTTGGCGATCTCGTAGGCCAGCCGCCGCTTGCCCCAGATGTCGACCTTTTCGATCGTTCCGCCGTCCTTGCGGACGACGTTGAGGAACGCGTCCAAGGACGGGGCGACGGTGCGTTCGTCGAGCGTGGGGTCAAGAATGACCATGATTTCGTATGGACGCATGGAAACCTCACCTCCTCTGGTCTGCGCGGCCACGGTCGGTCCGTGGCAGGAGGGTCGCCTGCGTCGGCAACCGCACTAGGCTACCGGACGCAGGGCCGCCCCGAGAAATCCGGGCGACACGGTCCGATTAACCCCGGGCTCGCAGGTATTCGTTGGCCCTGGCCACGGTCGCTTCGTCGGCCTTGGCGAGCGCACCCGAGTCGAACGGCGGCTGCGGGTCATATTCGATGAGCAGCTGAGCGGCCTGCGCGGCCTGTCGATCGACGAGGAGCTCGACCAGCCGCAAGGCCATGTCGATGCCGCTGGACACACCCGCGGCGGTGATTATTCGCTGCGGTAGGTGCTCGACAACTCGGGTTGGCACATACCGCGCCCCCAACTCGTTGAGCAGGTCTGCGGCCCTCCAATGGGTCGTCGCGGTGAGGCCATCGAGCAGGCCCGCGGCGGCGAGCAACAGCGCACCGGTACACACGGAGGTCGTGAGCTTGGTGTTCGGGTGTACCGACTGCAGCCAAGCGCGAATAGCGTCGTCGTGGATCCGCTCGCGGGTGCCGATGCCGCCGGGAACCACCAGCACATCGGGCGTGCCGACTTCGTCGAAGGTGGCATCGCAGGTGACGCCGAGCATCCCGTTTTCCGTACGCACCTCACCGCGATGGTGTCCCACGAACACCACGTCGAACGACGGAATCCGTTGCAGCACTTCGTAGGGACCCACAGCGTCGAGTGCGGTGAACCGGGGGAACAGCGGGATTGCGACCAGCATCATGCCTGGGCCACCGCTGCGGGTGCCCGCCGCAGCCCGGGCGGGCGCAGCCAGTTCGGCAGCCAGCCGGGCGGGGCGTCGTGGGCGCGGTCGAAGGGACCGCCCGCCGGATCGTCCACACGTCCATCCCAGCGCACCAGATCCTCGTCGGGCCGGTAGATCTGCCGGATTACCAGCGCGCACAGCACCACGACCGCGATGTCGCGCAGCAACACCGTCGTGGTGAAGAACTCGCCGGGGAGTCCGCGGTTCGGATTGTCGTACAGGAAGTACATCCGCGGCACCCAAACCAGCGCGTCAATCGTCATCCACGCCAGCAGTATCCGACGATGCGGCAGGGCCAACACCGCCAGCGGTACCAGCCACAACGAAAACTGCGGGCTCCATACCTTGTTCGTCAACAGGAAAGTCGCCACCACGAGGAACACCAGCTGCGCCACCCGCGGTCGCCGCGGAGCGGTGAGCACGACGTAAGCGATTGCCGCACAACACACTGCGAACGACACGACGACCACGTGTTCAGCACCGTGGGCGGTTGCCAGAAGCCGAGGTTGGAATCGAAACCGCGCCAGCCGGTGAGTGATTTGGCGACGTTGTACAACGAGTCCATGTCGTCTCCGCGCCGGGTGTTGAGCCGGAAAAACTCTGACCACCCCCGCGGAAAGAGCACCAACACAGGAAGATTCACCAACAACCAGGTCGCCGCGGCCGCCACCGCGGTGCGCCCCAGAGCGCCAAGACGTCCGGTCCGGATACCCAGCACCAACATCGGGCCCAGGAACAACAACGGATACAACTTGGCCGCAGCGCCCAATCCGATCAGCACACCGGCCAATACCGGTTTGCGTCGCGCCCACGCCAGCAGTCCGCCCATGGCGAATGCCGTTGCCAGAGCATCGAAGTTGGTGAATATCTGAAAGATCACCAGGGGCGAGACGGACACCAGTGCCGCGTCCCATACCCGCCGCCCCGACAGGCCCGCGGTTGCCCAGACGGTCGCCAACCAGGCCAACGCCAGCCCGAATGCCGCGACGTCGAAGAAGATCACCACCTCGGCGACCACCGGAAGCGGGGCGAGCTTGCTCAGCGCGGTGTAAGTCTTGGCCACCGCCATCGACACGTACTGATACACGCCGGTCAGAACCGGATACTCCATGTATCTCACCGCGGGCACGCCGTCGTAGCGGGTCTGCGGGGCGCCGTTGCCGTCGGTCTCGATCCAACTCGACTTATACGGAAACTTGCCCTGGCTCAACAACTCCGCGCCGTAGAGCGGCACCGTATCGGAGTAGCACAACTCGTAGTAAGCGCGTTGATTCTGCCAATTGGCGACACGCTGATCACCCGTCCCCGTGCCGGTGCTCTGTAGGCAGGCCGCCTTCGTCGACCAGCCGAGCGCCAAAAACACCAGCGCCATCAAGAACATGACCCGCACCGGGGTCATCACCCGGGTGCGGCCGATCAACGCGTGCCGGCCGACGGGTCCTCCCCCGGCCTCCGCTAGAGCCGCACCCAAAAAGTCAGTGCGGCTTGGGCAATCACGGTTGTCGGCGCTGCGTAGGTCGGCGGCCAACGGCAGCGGTGAGATGGTGGCGCTCGCTTGTTGGGCCTCGGTCACGGTGGCGGTGAGGGAGCTTGCGGGCCGCCCGGCGGGACGCCGCCCGGCTGGGGGCCGCCGGGCGGCGGCGGCGGCGCAATAGTGATCGTGGTGGGGGGACCGACAGGGATGGTGATGCCGGGCGCCACTTCGATCGTGGGCTGGATGACGGTCTCCGACGGCGGCGGGGGTGGCGGCGGCGCGACCGGCACCCCCGCGAAGCCGCCGATCTCGCTCGGTTTGGGGAAGTTTTCGTTGGAGGTGCCCTTCAGCGCGCCGTCCATCGTCGATTTCCAGATGTCCGACGGCAGGCCCGAGCCGTAAACCTCTGCGCCCGAAGCCGTTACCAGCGGCACGTTGTCTTGCACCGTGCCCACCCATACCGCCGTCGACAACGACGGCGTGTATCCGACCATCCAGGCGTCCTTGTTCGCGTTGGTGTCGCCCAACTGCGCCGTGCCGGTCTTGGCCGCCGACGGACGTCCGCCGGCCAGGTTGTGGCCGCGCGAATAGCCGGCGATCGGCTGCATCGCGGCGGTGACGTTGTCCGCGACGCCCTTGTCGATGCGGTGCTCGCCGCTGTTGTCCGAGTTGCCGGCGTCGAAAAGCACTTGGCCTTCCGCGTTGACAACCTTTTGCACCAGATGCGGCCGATGATAGATGCCGGACGCGGCCAACGTGGCGTACGCCGAGGCCATGTCGATCGGCCGGGTTTGGTACTGACCCAGCACAATCCCGTTGTTGGGTGGTCCGCCCTTGCCATCCTCGGAGAGCGTGTGATCGACGCCGGGGAAGCTGGTCGCCACGCCCGCTTGGTGCGCGGCGTCCGCGACGGCCTGCGGTCCCCCCTTGAGTTTGAGCATCAGCCGGTAGTAGGCGGTGTTGAGCGAGAGCTTGAGCGCCTCGGCGATGTTGCAGCTCCCACAGCTCTCGCCGTCGACGTTGGTGATCTTGACGCCGTCAACGGTAAGCGGAGAGCTGTCCACCTGATAGCCCAGGCCGATCCCCTGTTGGAGCGCGGCCACCAGGGCGAACACCTTGAATGAGGATCCGGTCTGCAGCCCGGCCTGGGCGAAGTCGAAACCGTTGGCGTCAGAACCGCCGTAGTAGGCGCGTATCGCGCCATTGTGCGGGTCGATCGAAACCGCGGCGGACCGCATATCGGGGTCCTGTCCGTCGAGGTATTTCGACACCGCCTTCTCCGCGGCCTGCTGCGCTTTCGGATCGATCGTTGTGGTGACCTGGAGCCCCTGTGTGTTCAGGGTCTGCTCGTCGATGTTGAACAGCTCCATCAGCTCTTTGGTCACCTGACGCTCGATCAGCCCGGCGGGGCCGGTGGTCTGGTTCTGTGCGCGGGCCTGATCGGCCGGCACCGTCGTTGGAAACACCTGCGCCGCACGCTCATCCGGCGCTAGAGCCTTGGTTTCCACCATGCCGTCGAGCACCCAGTTCCAGCGCGCGGCGGCGCCTTTGGGATCGACCGCCGGGTCCAGGGAGGACGGCCGTCGAATCAGCGCCGCCAGGAGCGCCCCTTCCGAGACGGTGAGCTGCTCGACCGGCTTGTCGAAATACGCCTTGGCAGCGGCCGAAATGCCGTAGGCGCCCCGGCCGAAGTAGATGATGTTCAGATACGCCTGCAGGACATCGTCTTTGGACCACTCCCCCGACATCTTGGTGGCGATGACCAATTCCTTGGCCTTGCGCATCAGGCCGCTGAATCCGTGTTGTGCCGAACCGACCAGCGCGTTCTTCACGTACTGCTGGGTGATTGTCGAGCCGCCCTGTAGGTCGCCCCCGCCGAAGAGGTCATTGCTAACGGCCCGCGCGAACCCACTGAACGAAAAGCCCGGGTTGGAATAGAAGTTGCGGTCTTCTGCGGCGATCACCGCCTGGCGCACATGCACGGGCACCTGATTGATGCTGACGTCGACGCGATTGCCCTCGGGTGGAACGATTTTCGCGATCTGCGAGCCGTCGCTGGCCAGGATTGTCGAGACCTGGTTGGTACGGATGTTACCCGGTTTTGGGATGTCGACGATGAAGTACGCCATGGCGAAGGTGACGATCGGCAATAGCACCAGCACAGCCGCGCTGATGTAGGCCCCTCGTCGCAACCACCGCCAGTTGATCTGCTGGGCCCAGCTCGGGGCCCCCCTCGGTCCGGGGAATCTCCCGTCCGGTCCACCGGGACCGCCGGTACCCCCGGGCGGCGGTGGAGGCCCTTCCGGTGGGCGGCCTCCGTGGACGGGTCGGTCACGCCGCGGGGGGCTTGCCGTGCGACCGTCCAACGCTGCCCTGACCTCATCGAGCGCGTCCCGCTGCAAGGGCGTCGAAGGAGGGCTGTCTAAAGCAGCCTTGACCTCCTCGATGGGGTCGGGCCGCCGGGGCGACCGGTCGTCGATGACGGGTGGCAGGATCGTGGTCAACCGGTCGTCGGGAGGAACCTGGCGGCGGTGGCCTGGCCGCGGACGCGCGCCCGGGTTGTCCGGGTCCGCACCATCAGGATTGTCGGTCCGCTCGGTATCCGCGTGCATGCCCCCGCGCTCAGTCGCTGATCCGTTCGCGTCGTTCAACGACTTGTCGTGGCGCCCTTCGTTATTCAATGGCCGTCCGGGCGCCGGTGCGCGCGGTCCGCGTGTTGCGGGTGCCCTTCGGCGGACGAACCGCACCCATCACATACGACTTCACGAGATGATTCCAGCTGCAGGTTCGGCACACCTCGACCACGTGGACCGAGAACTCCTCAAAGCGGGTTGCCAACATCACCAACTCTTCGGCGGTGCGAGCCGAGCCCGATACCGCACCCAGATGCTCGCCGAATACCCACGACACGAGGGTGAGTTGCTCCTTTCGGCAGATCGGGCACATTACGTGGCTCTGTTTCCCATGAAACTTCGCGGCGCGCAGCAAATACGGGTTGGCGTCACACACGTCGGACACACCGGTGCGGCCCGAGTAGACCTCGGCGAGCAATGAGCGCCGCCGAAGCGCGTAGTCCACCACTTGTCGCTGCAGTCGCACGGGGACCAGAGTACGTGGCGATCCCCACCGCCGATACGCAACCGAGGCTGTTGCCTGCCCGAGCCGGGGTGATCGGCCGTCACATTCTGTGCCGGACCAAGGCCGGACTTTTCCGATCATCCGTGCGGCGAAATTCCTGGGTGACACATCTGCCCCCGTCGGCGGATCTCCGCCGCCCGGCACTGTGACAAATGCCGCACCAACGCCACGTAGAGTTGTGACGAATATATCGGGACGATACGATGACGCGAGGCGTCGGACCGTCGTAACTAACCGTGCAAAGGAGGTGGATCGATGCTGGAGCTCGCCATCCTGGGCCTTCTGATCGAATCCCCCATGCATGGCTACGAACTGCGTAAGCGGCTGACCGGTTTGCTCGGCGCGTTTCGGGCATTCTCCTATGGATCGCTGTACCCGGCCCTGCGACGGATGCAGGGCGAGGGGCTGATTGCCGAGAATGCCGCCCCGGCCGGAACCCCGGTGAGGCGTGCCCGGCGGGTCTACCAACTGACCGACGCGGGCCGCCAGCGCTTCGGCGAACTCGTGGCCGACACCGGCCCGGTCAACTACACCGACGACGGCTTCGGAGTACACCTGGCGTTCTTCAACCGCACGCCGGCGGAGGCGCGGATGCGCATCCTGGAAGGCCGCCGGCGTCAGGTCGAGGAACGCCGCGAAGGCCTGCGCGAGGCGGTGGCGCGGGCGAGCAGCTCGCTCGACCGCTACACCCGCCAGCTTCATCAACTCGGGCTCGAGTCCAGCGAGCGTGAAGTCAAGTGGCTGAACGAGCTCATCGCCGCGGAACGGGCAATGGAACAAACGTGAACCCCTCCACGACACCCATCACCAACGAACACACGAGACGCCCGACACAAGAGGCCAGGAAGTTAGGAGAACGCCCTATGAGTGACTACAACGCGCCGCAGGCGTCGACAGAGGTAAGGGTCGCCATTGTCGGCGTCGGAAACTGTGCGTCGTCGCTAGTCCAGGGCGTCGAGTATTACCACAACGCCGACGAATCGGCGACGGTGCCGGGCCTCATGCACGTGCGGTTCGGCCCGTACCACGTCCGCGACGTCAAGTTCGTGGCGGCATTCGACGTGGACGCCAAGAAGGTCGGCTTCGACCTGTCCGACGCGATCTTCGCCTCGGAGAACAACACCATCAAGATCGCCGACGTGGCGCCCACCAATGTGGTGGTACAGCGCGGCCCCACCATGGACGGCATCGGCAAGTACTACGCCGACACCATCGAGCTGTCCGATGCAGAGCCCGTCGACGTCGTTCAGGTGCTGAAGGAAGCCAAGGTCGACGTACTGGTGTCCTACCTGCCGGTGGGCTCGGAAGAGGCCGACAAGTTCTACGCACAGTGCGCCATCGATGCCGGCGTCGCGTTCGTCAATGCGCTGCCGGTGTTCATCGCCTCCGACCCGGTGTGGGCCAAGAAGTTCGCCGACGCCGGAGTGCCGATCGTCGGTGACGACATCAAGAGCCAGGTCGGCGCGACCATCACCCACCGGGTGATGGCCAAGCTGTTCGAGGACCGCGGTGTGCAGCTGGACCGCACCATGCAGCTCAACGTGGGCGGCAACATGGACTTCCTCAACATGCTCGAGCGCGAGCGGCTCGAGTCCAAGAAGATCTCCAAAACCCAGGCGGTCACGTCGAACCTGCAGCGCGAGTTCAAGACCAAGGACGTGCACATCGGGCCGTCCGACCACGTGGGCTGGCTCGACGACCGCAAGTGGGCCTACGTGCGGTTGGAGGGCCGGGCTTTCGGCGACGTGCCGCTGAACCTGGAGTACAAGCTCGAGGTGTGGGACTCGCCGAACTCGGCGGGCGTCATCATCGACGCGGTGCGGGCGGCCAAGATCGCCAAGGACCGCGGCGTCGGCGGCCCGGTGGTTGCGGCGTCGGCCTACCTGATGAAGAGCCCGCCGCAGCAGCTGCCCGACGACATCGCGCGGACCCAGCTGGAAGAGTTCATCATCGAGGGCTAACTGGCTGTCGAACACCCGAGTGTGCGGTGAGGTCGCGTTCTGCGGCTTCACCGCACACTCGTTTTTGCGGGGCGTTCGGGTGTGCGCCGAGGGTGTCGAATGGGTGCTGAGGGCCGGAGCTCGGTCAAATCTCCGCCCTTGATGCACACCCGGCGGCCCGAAGTAGTGTCAGAGTTCGTGACCGAGTTGTCTGAGGACGGACTGGCGGAATTGTCTGAGTTCTCGCTGCTGTCCGAGAACGCCGAGCAGGCCGGTGTCGCGGGTCCGCTGCCCGACGTAGAACGGGTGGCGTCGGACTCGGCGGACGGCAGCGTCAGCGCGCTCCGCTGGGGCGCTCCCTCACTTCAAAGGCCGCCGCGGATCGTCTTTCTGCACGGCGGCGGACAAAACGCGCACACCTGGGACACCGTGATCGTCGGTCTCGGTGAGCCGGCGGTGGCGGTGGACCTTCCCGGGCACGGCCATTCCGCCTGGCGTGCGGACGGCGACTACTCACCGCAGCACAACGCCGCGGCATTGGCGCCGGTGCTGCACGAGCTCGCGCCGACCGCCGACCTCGTCGTGGGCATGTCGCTGGGGGGATTGACAGCGATACGGCTGGCCGCGGCGGCGCCCGACCTGGTGCGGGAACTCGTACTCATCGACGTCACCCCCTCGGCGCTGCAACGGCACGCCGAGTTGACCGCCGAGCAGCAGGGCACGGTGGCGCTGATGCACGGCGAGCGGGAGTTCCCCAGCTTCCAGGCCATGCTCGACCTGACGATCGCGGCGGCGCCGCACCGTGAGGTGAAAGCGCTGCGCCGCGGCGTCTTCCACAATTCCCGCCGCCTTGACAACGGCAATTGGACGTGGCGCTACGACGCCATCCGCACCGTCCCCGACTTCGCCGGCCTGTGGGACGACGTCGACAGGCTGGTCGCACCCATCACCCTGGTCCGCGGCGGCTCATCGGGCTTCGTCACCGACGAGGACGCCGCCGAACTCGCCAGGCGCGCAACGAATTTCCGTACTGCACGCATCGTCGAGAAGTCGGGCCATTCCGTGCAGAGCGACCAGCCTCGGGCGCTGATCGACATCCTGCGCGGGGTGCTCGACGCGCGCTGAGCCTACGGTGGTCGTATGACTCCCGACCGCCCCATTCGCATCGGCGTGCAACTGCAGCCGCAGCAGGCCCCGCATTACCGCGACCTCCGCGACGCCGTTCGCCGTTGTGAGGACATCGGTGTCGACATCGTCTTCAACTGGGACCATTTCTTTCCGCTCTACGGCGATCCCGACGGCCCGCACTTCGAATGCTGGACCATGCTCGGGGCCTGGGCCGAACAGACGTCACGTATCGAGATCGGTGCGCTGGTGACGTGTAACTCGTACCGTAACCCGGAGCTGCTGGCCGACATGGCGCGCACCGTCGACCACATTTCGGACGGCCGACTCGTCCTGGGGATCGGTTCCGGCTGGAAACGAAAGGACTACCGCGAGTACGGCTACGAATTCGGCACCGCGGGCAGCCGCCTTGACGACCTGGCGTCTTCTCTGCCACGGATCAAGGCGCGGCTGGCCAAGCTGAACCCGCAGCCGACCCGTGACATCCCGGTCCTGATCGGCGGCGGGGGTGAGCGCAAGACCCTGCGGCTGGTGGCCGAACACGCCGACATGTGGCACAGCTTCACCTCCATCGACGAGTACCCGGCGAAGTCGGCCGTCCTCGCCCGGCACTGCGCCGACGTTGGCCGGGACCCGGCCGGCATCGAATGCTCGGCCGCGGTCGAAGACCGCGGCGGGCTGATCACCAACGCCGAAACCCTCGTCGGCCTGGGTGTCAGGCTGCTGACCGTCGGTAGCGGCGGCCCCGACTACGACCTGACCGCCGCCGAAGCGCTCGGTAAGTGGCGCGATAGCCGCTAATCGGGTCGCTTGCGTATTGCCTCCGATTCATCCGCCAAACGATTCATCCGCCCAATACCTGAACGCGGGCGCCCAGGCATGAGAAACTCTCACCGCTAGATATACGACGCGTGTATAGAAAGACTCTGTCCGGATGCCGAAGAGATACGGGATCAAAGAAAAGGACCAGGTCGTATCGCACATTCTCAACCTGGTGCTGACCGGGAAGCTGCGCACCGGCGACCGCGTGGACCGGAATGAGATCGCGGTTGGCCTCGGAGTCAGCCGCGTGCCGATTCAGGAGGCGCTGGTCCAACTCGAACACGACGGGATCGTGTCGACCCGTTATCACCGGGGCGCGTTCGTTGAGCGGTTCGACGAAGCGACCGTCCTCGAGCATCACGAGCTCGAAGGCCTGCTGAACGGCATTGCCTCGGCGCGCGCGGCCACCAACCCCACGCCGCGGATCCTCGGGCAACTCGATGCGCTCATGCGATCGTTGCGCTCCGCGAAGGAAGCACGGGCCTTTTCCGAAATCGCCGGGGAATACCGCAGCACGATCAACGACGAGTACGCGGGACCGCGACTCCACGCCACGATCCGCGCTTCGCAAAACCTCATCCCTCGAGTGTTCTGGATGACCTACCAGGGCGGCCGCGTCGACATGTGGCCGTTCTACGAAGACGAGACCGCCGCAATACACCGGCGTGACCCCGAGGCCGCGCGGGCCGCGTGCGTCGGCCGGTCCGATCTGATGGCCCAGACCATGCTGGCCGAACTCGTTCGACGCAGGGTGTTCTCCGGGCCCGATGACGTTGGCCAAGTTGCTCCCCAGGTATCCCCCGGGGCCGATGCGCCCCACAGCGAGCCGTCGATCGCGCTCTGAGCGCGCTTCACCGCGCGGGGCGGCGCGTCGCTCGATACGGTTAGCGGCGATGAGTCTGTGCGTGGGCCGGCGCGCCAAGCGAGGCCGAAAGCTGCTCGGACTGACCGCGACAACCCTCATGGTGTGCGGCCTGGCATTGGCCGCACCGGCTGTGCCCGCGCGCGCCGATAGGAACCAATGTGCGCCACCCGGTTTGGACAGCGCGAGCGTCTTGCCGAAAGACCTCACCGAGAATGCCGGCGTGGGCCACGACGACCGCGACACCTCGGCCACCGCCGAGCCGCTGTCCGAGGTGAACGTCGGCGCATTGGGGCTCAGCACGCCGGGGGTGCTGACGGTGGGAACGCTGTCGGATGCCCCACCGAACATCTGCGTCAACGCCACTGGAGAGTTCACCGGGTTCGACAACCAGCTGCTGCGTGCCATTGCCGACAAGCTGGGCCTGCAGCTCCGCTTCTTCGCCACCGATTTCTCCGGGCTGCTCGCCCAGGTGGCGTCGCGGCGCTTCGACGTCGGCTCGGCGAACGTCAAGGCCACCGACGCGCGGCGGCGCACCGTCGCCTTCACCAACGGCTACGACTTCGGCTACTACTCGCTCGTGGTGCCGGCGGGCTCGCCGATCACCAAGTTCAGTGATCTTGCCGGTGGACAACGGATCGGCGTGGTTCAGGGCACCGTCGAGGAGTCGTACGTCGTCGACGTCTTGCACCTGCAGCCGGTGAAGTACCCCGGCTTCGCCACCCTGTACGCCAGCCTCAAGGCCCGCCAGCTCGACGCGTGGGTGGCGCCGGCGACCCTGGCATCGACCGTAATCCGATCGGGCGACCCGGCGGTCGTTGTCGCGAACGCTTTCAGCCCAGGCAATTTCGTGGCGTATGCGGTCGCCAGGGAAAACCAGCCGCTGGTCGATGCGCTCAACTCCGGGCTCGACGCCGTCATCGCGGACGGTACCTGGGCGAAGCTCTACTGCCAGTGGGTGCCGCGCGCACTGCCGCCCGGCTGGAAACCCGGGTCGAAAACCGCCCCCGCTCCACAACTGCCGGACCTCGCCGCGATCGCCGCGCGCGAGCATCGCCAGCCGGTGGGCCCGGCCGTGCCGAAATCGACGCTGGCCCAGTTACGCGACTCCTTCTTCGACTGGGATATGTACCGACAAGCCATTCCCGTTCTGCTCACCACGGGGTTGCCCAACACGTTGATCCTGACCAACAGCGCCATCGTTATCGGGCTGGCCCTCGGCATGGTGCTGGCAATGGCCGGAATGTCACATTCCCGCTGGCTGCGCTGGCCGGCGCGGGTGTACACCGATATCTTCCGCGGTCTCCCCGAGGCAGTGATCATCCTGCTCATCGGGATGGGGATCGGGCCGTTGGTGGGCGGGCTGACGCACAACGATCCTTACCCGTTGGGCATCGCCGCATTGGGGTTGATGGCCGCCGCCTACATCGGCGAGATTCTGCGCTCGGGCATTCAAAGCGTCGACGCCGGCCAACTGGAAGCCTCCCGCGCGCTTGGATTCAGCTACGCGGCCGCCATGCGGCTGGTTGTAGTGCCGCAGGGAATACGGCGTGTGCTGCCGTCACTGGTCAATCAGGCCATCGCGCTGTTGAAGGGCTCCGCGCTGGTGTACTTCCTGGGCTTGGTCGCCCAACAGCGAGAGCTGTTTCAGGTGGGCCGCGACCTCAACGCGCAGACCGGCAACTTGTCGCCGTTAGTAGCCGCCGGCCTCTTCTACCTGATATTGACAATTCCGTTAACGCATTTGGTGAACTACATCGACATCCGGCTTCGCCGCGGCCGTGCCGCTGAGCCGGAAGACCATGCCGAGGTGGTCACGTCGACATTCGGCCAGGGGATCGCGTGACCGCGGCCACCGCAGGGCGGGCGTCAGTATCGTTGGAAGCCAGGGATATTCACCAAACTCTTGGCGGGACAAAGGTGCTGCGCGGCGTCGATATCGAGGCCCCCGCGGGCAGCACGGTGGCCGTGATCGGGCCGTCCGGCTCGGGTAAGTCGACGCTGCTTCGGAGCCTGAACCGACTGTATGAGCCCGATAGCGGCGACATCCTGCTGGACGGCCGCTCGGTGTTGCACGACGATCCCGACGAGCTCCGCCAGCGCATCGGCATGGTGTTCCAGCAATACAACCTCTTCCCGCATCTCAGCATCCTGAAAAACGTTGCGCTGGCGCCGCAAAAGGTGCGACGGCTGTCTGCCGATGCCGCCCGGGACCTCGCGCTGACCCAGCTGGACCGAGTTGGCCTGAAGCACAAGGCCGGTGCCCGCCCGGGCATGCTGTCCGGTGGCCAACAACAACGCGTCGCGATCGCCCGCGCGCTGGCCATGGCTCCGCAGGTGATGTTCTTTGACGAGGCGACCTCGGCGCTGGATCCCGAAATGGTCAAAGGAGCCCTGAAACTCATCGCCGACCTCGGCGCCGACGGCATGACCATGGTCGTGGTGACCCACGAAATGGGCTTTGCCCGGTCGGCCTCGGACACCGTTGTTTTCATGGATCACGGCAAAGTGGTGGAATGCGGTCCGCCCGAGCAGATATTCGAAGCCGCGAGGACCGAGCGCCTGCAGCGGTTCCTGTCTCAAGTGCTGTGACGGTCGATAACTACCCGGCGGTAGCTCCCTTGTACGCACCCGATATCGGGCTAGACTGCCGACTTATGGCGGATAGCGAATCCACCGCGGCCGAGGTGACTGAGCTCGCGGAAGGTTTGCACCGTGCGCTGTCCAAACTGTTTTCGATGCTGCGCCGCGGGGACCCGAACGGGGCCGCCGCCGGGGAGTTGACGCTGGCGCAGCTGTCGATCCTGGTCACGTTGCTCGATCAGGGCCCTATTCGAATGACCGACCTGGCGGCGCACGAGCGGGTGCGAACTCCCACCACCACCGTCGCGATCCGCAGGCTGGAGAAGATCGGGCTGGTGAAACGTTCCCGTGACTCATCCGACCTGCGGGCGGTGCTGGTGGACATCACGCCACGAGGGCGGGCCGTCCACGGCGAGTCGCTGGCCAACCGCCGCGCCGCCCTGGCCGCGATGCTCAGTCAGCTCCCAGAGTCCGACCTGAACACCCTGACGAAGGCGCTGGCACCGCTGCAACGCCTGGCCTCCGGTGAACCGACGTCCGGCCCCGCGGGAGAGCCACCGGCACGCAAGCAGGCGTGAAAATGGTTGGTTCCCAACCTAACTGGGATCTCCCGTAAACTGAACTACATGCCCAATGCACTGATTACCGGCGCCGGCGGCGGTATCGGCTCCGCTATCGCCACGGCGCTGTCGTCAACGTACAGCCTGCTGTTGGCGGGTCGGCCCTCCGATCGGCTCGACGCCGTCGCGGAGCGGCTCGGCGCCACGACCTTTCCGCTGGACCTGACCAACACCGAAGAGATCGAGGCCGCCTGCGAAATCGTGGACGAACTCGACGTGCTGGTGCACAACGCCGGGGTTTCCATCCCGGGCCATGTCGCGGAGTCGAACGTCGATGAGTGGCGTGCCACCTTCGCCGTGAATGTCTTTGGGGCAGTGGAACTCACGCTGGCACTGTTGCCGGCGCTGCGCAGCGCCCATGGTCACGTGGTGTTCATCAACTCCGGTGCGGGGCGACAGGTTTCGCCGGGTATGGCCTCCTATTCGGCTAGCAAGTTCGCGTTGCGCGCCTTCGCGGACTCGCTGCGCGAAGACGAGCCCGGCCTGCGGGTGACCACGATCTACCCGGGCCGTACCGATTCCGGCATGCAACGCGAACTCGTGGCGTTTGAGGGTGGCGAGTACGACCCCGCCAACTTTTTGAGGCCCGAAACCGTCGCGGCGACGGTGGCCAGTGCACTGGCTACGCCGCCCGACGGTCACCTCCAGGAAGTGGTGCTGCGGCCGGGGCGGCGATGATCGAACTTGGGGTCGGTTCCTAGACGACCAGGTTGACCAGCCGACCGGGGACCACGATCACCTTGCGCGGGGTGGCACCCGCCAAGAACGCCCGGACCTTTTCGTCCGCGATGGCCGCGGCCTTCAGCGCGTCGTCATCGGCGTCGGCGGCGACCACCACTCGTCCGCGCACCTTGCCGTTCACCTGCACCGGGTACTCGACGGTCTCCTCAACCAGAAAGGCGGGGTCGGCCTCAGGAAACGGGCCGTGCACCAACGAGGTGGCGTGGCCCAGCCGCAGCCACAGCTCCTCGGCCATGTGCGGGGCCAGCGGCGCCAGCATTAGCACCAGCGGCTCAACCGCCGCGCGGGGCACCGAGTCGCGGTGCTCCTTGGTGAGGTGGTTGGTGTACTCGATCAGCTTCGCCGCCGCGGTGTTATTGCGCAGTCCCACATAGTCTTCGGACACTCCGGCGATGGTGCGGTGCAGCGATCGAAGCGTGTCGGTGCCCAGCGGTTGCCGGGCGGCTTGTTTGCCGGCAGTGTCGACAACCCTGCTTTCGCCGGTCTCCTCGTCGATCACCAGCCGCCACACCCGTTGCAGGAAACGATGCGCACCGACGACGTCCTTGGTGGCCCATGGCCGGGACGCCTCCAACGGCCCCATCGACATCTCATATACCCGCAGCGTGTCCGCGCCGTAGTCGTCGCAAATCTCGTCGGGCGATATCGAATTCTTCAGGCTCTTACCGATTTTCCCAAATTCCTGAAAGACTTCGATTTCGCCGTCGGGCCCCGGATAGAAAAAACCACCATCGCGCTCGATCACCTCTTCCGCCGGCACATACGCCCCGCGGGAATCGGTGTAGGCGAACGCCTGAATGTAGCCCTGGTTGATCAGCCGGCGATAGGGCTCGCGAGAGGTGACATGACCCAGGTCGTACAGCACCTTGTGCCAGAACCTCGAATACAACAGGTGCAGCACCGCATGTTCGGCGCCGCCGACATACAGGTCGACGCCGCCGGGATCATCCGGGCCGTGGTCAGCCGGTCGCGGGCCCATCCAATATGCTTCGTTTTCCTTGGCGCAGAACCGCTCTGCGTTATGCGGATCGGTGTAACGCAGTTCGTACCAGGAGCTGCCGGCCCACTGCGGCATCACGTTGGTGTCGCGGGTGTAGGGCTTCAGGCCGTCGCCCAGATCCAGCTCGACGTGTACCCATTCGGTGGCCTTGGCCAGTGGCGGCGACGGCTCGCTGTCGGCGTCGTTGGGGTCGAACAGCACCGGCGAATAATCCGGCACATCGGGCAGCTCGACCGGCAGTGCCGCCTGGTCGAGCGCGTGCGGGCGCCCGTCGTTGTCGTAGACGATCGGGAACGGCTCACCCCAGTAGCGCTGCCGGGCGAAAAGCCAGTCGCGCAATTTGAATTCGATGCGCGCCTTGCCGCGGCCTTCGGCCTCCAGCCGCGCGGTGACGGCCTCCTTAGCCGCCGCCACCTCCATCCCGTCGAGGTAGCCGGAGTTAACCAGCACACCGTCACCCGCGTATGCCGCCTGTGAAATGTCGCCGCCGGAAATGACTTCCACGATTGGCAGGCCCAACTCATGGGCGAAGTCCCAGTCGCGTTGGTCATGGCCCGGGACGGCCATGATCGCCCCGGTTCCGTACCCGGCCAGCACGTAGTCGGCGATGAAGATCGGCACCGGTTCACCGTTGGTGGGGTTGGTCGCGCAGTTGCCCAAGAAGACGCCGGTCTTCTCCCTGCTCTCCTGGCGCTCGAGGTCTGACTTCGCGGCAATCGCGCGCCGGTAGGCGGCGACGGCCTCGCCCGGTGTGGCGGCGCCGTAGGTCCAACGGGGGTCGACCCCGTCCGGCCAGGCGGCGGCGACCAGACCGTCGACCAGGCCGTGCTCCGGGGCCAGCACCAGATACGTGGCGCCGAACAGAGTGTCGGGCCGGGTGGTGAAAACCTCGATGTCGATCGTGTCGCCATTGCTCTTGCTCGCCGAGAACAGCGCCATGGCCCCCGTGGATCGACCGATCCAGTTGCGCTGCATGGTTTTCACCTGCTCCGGCCAGTCCAGCAGGTCTAGGTCGTCCAGGAGCCGGTCGGCATAGGCGGTGATACGCATCATCCACTGCCGCAACCGTTTCCGGAATACCGGGAAGTTCCCGCGGTCGCTGCGGCCGTCGGCGGTGACCTCTTCGTTGGCCAGCACGGTGCCAAGCCCCGGACACCAGTTCACCATCGAGTCCGCCCGGTAGACCAGTCGGTGGCCGTCGATCACGTCGGCCCGCTCCCCCGCCGACAGCTTGGCCCAGTCGCGCCCATCGTCGATACGGCGTGCACCGGAATCGAATTCGGCGATCAACTCGGCGATCGGACGAGCCCTATCGGCCGCATCGTCGAACCAGGCGTTGTAGATCTGCAGGAAGATCCACTGGGTCCATTTATAGAACTCGACATCGGTGGTTGAGAAGCTGCGCCGGCTGTCGTGGCCCAGACCCAGCCGACCCAGCTGGCGCCGGAAATTCACGACGTTGGCCTCGGTCCTGGTGCGCGGGTGGGTGCCGGTTTGCACCGCGTACTGCTCGGCGGGCAGTCCGAAGGAGTCAAACCCCAACGCGTGCAGCACATTATGGCCGGCCATCCGGAAGTAACGGGCGTATACGTCGGTGGCGATGTAGCCCAGCGGGTGGCCGACGTGCAGTCCGTCACCCGACGGATAGGGGAACATGTCCTGCACGAACAACTTGTCGGCGGGCACCGGGCTTCCGTCCGTTGGGGCCAGATCACCGACCGGGTTGGGCACGTTGAACGTCCCGAGCCTCGCCCAGTTGGCCTGCCAGGTGCTTTCGATGCGGGCCGCCAGGGCCGCGGTGTAGCGATGCGGCGGCGCATCGTCGTCCGTCGCAGCGGCACCAGAGTTGCTCCCGGGCGCGGCGGTCGGGGATTCGGTCACGTGAACAGGGTATAAGGGCCGCCGTGGCGGCCCTGCCGGCCACAGGTTGGTCTCGGTTCCGTTGCGCACTGGTCAGAGCTTCATCCCAGCTCTATTTCGGGCCTGTTCACCGCGGTTGACCACCGGTTACAGTCAGCCCCTAGCGACGGGTGCCAGTGCCCGAGCGATTGGAAGGACCGACGCAGATGATGGAGATCGCCCGTACGTTGCGGGTACTCGCAGGAGGCCTGGCCGCCGGCGCGATCGGTGTCACGGTCTGCGCGAGCGCCACCGCATCGGCTGACCCTCTGCAGCCAGCGCCCCAGCCCGCTCCCGCCGTACCCGCGCAGGCGGCGCCACAGAACGTCACGCCCGCCCCCGGGCAGGTCACCAACAACAGGCTGCTCGCCACGCCGCCGGCGGCAAATCCGTCAGCGCTACCGAATGCGGTTGCGGCGCCCACCGCGCCAGCGCCCGCCGCGGTCACGCCGGCGGCACCATTGCCTCCGACGTCGACTCCGGCGGTCTCCGGCACCATCCGCGAATACCTGCAGTCGAAGGGCGTGAAGTTCGAGGCGCAAAAGCCCCAGGGATTCAAGGCGCTCGATATCACGCTGCCGGTGCCCACTCGCTGGACCCAGGTTCCCGATCCCAACGTGCCCGACGCGTTCGCCGTGATCGCCGACCGGCAAGGCAACAGCGTCTACACGTCGAATGCGCAGGTGGTGGTATACAAGCTGGTCGGTAACTTCGATCCCAAGGAAGCCATCGCGCACGGCTACGTCGACAGCCAGAAGCTGCTCGCCTGGCAGACCACCAACGCCTCGATCGCCGACTTCGGCAGCTTTCCGTCGTCAATCATCGAGGGCACTTACCGCGACGGCGATGTGACGGTCAACACCTCGCGGCGCAACGTCATCGCCACCTCCGGGCATGACAACTACCTGGTGTCACTGGCGGTCACCACCGACCGCGCGGTGGCCGTCGGGGACGCACCGGCCACCGACGCGATCATCAATGGATTCCAGGTGATCGCACCCGGGGCTGCGGCGCCCGCGCCCGCCCAGGCACCCGGTGCGGCGCCGGTCGGACTTCCCGCGCCCGCCCAGGCACCCGGTGCGGCGCCGGTCGGACTTCCCGCGCCCGCCCAGGCACCCGGCGCGGCACCGGCCGGGCTCCCCCCGCAGACAATCGCGCCCAACAACGCGCCCGCGTCCCAGCCCGCGCCCAACCTGTTGGCCCTGGTGCCTGGCCTGCCGCCGCTGCCGAACTTCGCCTTCCTCCAAGGCCGCTGATTCGGCGCCGATACGGGCGGTAGAGGCCGGGAGAGCGGACCCGCGGCCGGCCTCGTATCGTGAGCCCATGTTGATCGCGGGCGTGCTGTGCGTATCTGCGGCGGTGGCCTCCGCCGGGTTTGGGACCTGGTCGCTTTCTCACCACCAGGCCGTTGACACCACGGCGCTGGCGCTGCGTGCCATGGCGCCGACCCAGTTGGCGGCCGCGGTGATGCTGGCCGCCGGCGGCGCGGTCGCGCTGGCCGCCTCCCCGCACACCGCCCTCGTGTTGCTGATCGTCTGCGTCGCCGGCGCCGTCGGGACGCTGGCCACCGGCTCCTGGCAGAGCGCGCGTTTCGCACTGCGCCGAGAAGCGGCGGCCCCCAGCTGCGGTGGCAACTGCGCCGTCTGCACGCAGTCCTGCCACTGAGGAGCGCTAGTTTCGGCTGACGTCGATCGGGTGGGTAGCGAGCATTGAAAGCGGCAGCGGCTGCCGCCGCAGCACGTGCCCCCACAGATCGGCTCGGGGACCGGCCAGAACATCGGATGGCAACGCCGACAACACAATCCAGTCGTCACGCTCGATCTCGCCTTCGAGCTGACCAATGGTCCAGCCGGAGTATCCGGCGAAGATTCGCACCCCCTCGACCAGGGGAGCGATCAGGTCGGGTTCGGCGTCCAGATCGACCATCACGATCCGGCCGGACACATGCCGCAGGCCGGGCACGCCTTGCGGATCGGCACCGACCCGCAACGCCGCCAGACACAGGGCTGCGTCACGCTTGACCGGTCCGCCGATGAACATGGTCTTGGGCTTGGCCACGAGTTTGGCCCACTGCGGCAACACGTTGTACACCGCGGTCTCACTGGCCCGGTTGAGCACCACACCCAAGGTGCCGCCGTCGTTGTGCTCCACGATGTAGATCACGCTGCGTCGAAATGTCGGTTCGAGAAGATCGGTGTTGGCGAGCAGCAATGTACCCGCACGCACCCGCTGTGCCGCGGGTGCGACATGGTCCTCTGGATCATCGGCTGGCGACACGAAACCATCATCGCACCTCCGCCTCGCCGCCCGGGGCAATCGAGCGTTGCCGCCGAATATTTGTACTGTTACTGGAACTATTGGAGCGGCGTCGACTACGGCGACCCTGCCAAGACCAATCGTGGAAGTCGGTTCTGTGAGTCAAACCCGGATGCCCTCCCGCGCACCCGCTGACGTGTGGCGGTCGGTGCGCGGCTTGCCGGATTTCTGGCGACTGCTGCAGGTGCGCATGGCGAGTCAGTTCGGTGATGGCCTCTTTCAGGCGGCGCTGGCCGGGGCGCTGCTGTTCAACCCGGATCGAGCCGCCGACCCCATGGCGATCGCACGCGCGTTTACGGTGCTGTTTTTGCCCTACTCGCTGCTGGGACCGTTCGCCGGGGCGCTGATGGACCGCTGGGACCGACGGCTCGTGCTCGTCGGCGCCAACACGGCCCGCCTGATTCTCATCGCCGCGATCGGCACCATCCTCGCCGTGCGCGCCGGCGACATTCCGCTGCTGATCGGAGCGCTGTTCGCCAACGGCCTGGCCCGGTTTGTCATGTCCGGACTGTCGGCGTCGCTGCCCCACGTGGTGCCGCGCGAACAGGTGGTGTCGATGAACTCGGTAGCCGCCGCGTCCGGTGCCATCGCGGCCTTCCTGGGGGCCAATTTCATGCTGGTGCCGCGCTTCTTTTTCGGTGCCGGCGATCAGGGCGCCTCGGCGATCGTCTTCATCGCAGCGCTTCCCGTGTCGATCGCGTTGCTGCTGTCATTCCGGTTCGGCTCCCGCGTGCTGGGCCCGGACGACACGCAACGTGCGGTCCACGGATCGGCTGTCTATGCGGTGGTCACCGGTTGGCTGTACGGCGTGCGCACGGCGGTGCAGCGCCCGACGGTTGCCGCCACCTTGTCTGGCTTGGCAGCGCATCGGATGGTGGTCGGGATCAATTCGCTGGTGATGTTGGTGCTGGTCCATCACGTGCCCGCTCCCGAGACGGGCGGCTTGGGCATCGCATTGCTGTTCTTCGGCGCTGCGGGCCTCGGGGCTTTCCTGGCCAACGTGCTGACGCCATCGGTGGTGCGCCGGTGGGGGCGCTACGCCGCGGCGAATGGCGCGTTGGCAGCAGCCGCGATCATCCAGCTCCCCGGCGCCGGGCTGCGGCTTCCGGTGATGGTGGTGTGCGGCTTCTTGCTCGGCATGGCCGGTCAGATGGTCAAGCTGTGCGCCGACTCGGCGATGCAGATGGACGTCGACGACGCTCTTCGCGGACACGTGTTCGCCGTCCAGGACGCGCTGTTCTGGGTCGCGTTCATCGCCTCGATCACGGTGGCTGCGGCGTTGATTCCCGATGACGGGCGGGCGCCGACGTTTGTGCTGTTCGGGTCGGTGCTGTACCTGGTCGGGCTCGCGGTGCACAGCATCGTCGGCCGGCGCGGCCAGCCGGCGGACAATCGATAAGGTACTTACGTGATTTTCCCGACGGCTGACAGTCGCACTCCATGATGGCCGGTCCCGGGCGGATAGTGGCCGACCTGGGCGCGGAAAGCGACGACCTCGAAGCGTTGGTCGCGCCCCTGCCGGCCCACCGCTGGGCCGACCCGACGCCCGCGCCCGGCTGGACGATCGCCCACCAGATCGGGCACCTGTTGTGGACCGACCGGGTGGCCCTGACGGCGGTCACCGACGAGGCAGGGTTCGCCGAGGTGCTGCAGACCGCTCAAACCGACCCGGCCGGCTTCGTCGACGCGGGTGCCGAGGAGCTGGCGGCCCTGGCGCCGGCCGAACTGCTCACCGACTGGCGCGTCACCCGCGGGCGGTTGCACGAGGCGCTGCTGACGGTGCCCGAAGGTCGCAAGCTGCCGTGGTTCGGGCCACCGATGAGCGCGGCATCGATGGCCACCGCGCGGTTGATGGAGACCTGGGCGCACGGGCTCGACGTCGCCGATGCCCTTGGCGTCAAACGACCCGCCACCGAGCGGCTTCGGTCGATCGCGCATATCGGGGTGCGCACCCGCGATTACGCCTTCGTCATCAACAATCTGGCGCCGCCGGCGGAACCGTTCCTGGTCGAGCTGCGCGGGCCCGGCGGCGACATCTGGTCCTGGGGGCCGCCGGACGCCGCCCAGCGAGTCACCGGCTCCGCAGAGGACTTCTGTTTCCTGGTGACCCAGCGGCGCCCGGCGAGCGCTCTCGACGTCACAGCGCAAGGTCCGGACGCGCAGCGTTGGTTGCGGATCGCTCAAGCCTTCGCGGGCCCGCCGGGCCCCGGTAGATGAGCGGAGCGCGAAAAGAGCTGTCCGTGCACACTTTACGACAGCCAACCCGCCCGTCCTACGAGTTGTCCGCTGCCGCACTGAGCTTCTTGAACCAGGCCAGGTGATAGTTCGTCGATACCGGGTCTCCGGTAACGGCGGCCTCGGTGGCGGCCAACAACAGACAGTTGAGCAACAGCGCGGGATTCACGTTTGGATACTGGGTCAAGAGCTGATAGCGCGCGGTATCGAGATGTACCCGCAGCAAGTCGATCTCTTCCTCGGCGACGCCGGTTCCGGCGCCGGCCGCTTTGGCCAACGTGTGCACCATCCGCGGCAATCCGTCGCGCCAGTGCGTGGCCTGGCTTAACTCCCATCCGGGGTCGTCGACCGGGCGCAGCTCCCGGGGCTGGGCCGAAGCCGTCGTTTCAGCCAAGTCGTCCAGCCGCCCGAGGGAATCCCCGGGCGCATAAGTCACGGTGCGCCGGCTCTCGCCGACCAGCGCGGAGATTCTGCCCGTGCGTCGTTCGGGTTCCAACAACCGCACACCGGCCGGAAGCGTGATGCCCGGCGGTATCCAACCGTGGGCCAGGTCGGTCACTATCACCGTGGTGCCATCGGAGCGATCTCCGACGGCCCAATTCAGTCGTGGCTCTTGATGGACCACGAACGCGAGGAGTCGCTGCAACCGCTCCTCGTCGGATTCACCCGCGACCACGGGTTCAATGGCCGCCGGTGCCGGAGCAGCGGTCGCTTCGCCAGCACCTGCATCGCCGGGGGCTCGATGGCGACCCTGCGAGACCTCGGGTTCATCCTCCTCGCCGGCTGCCGGGCCGGCCACCGCGTCAACCACCGGCGCAGGATCACGTTGGCTCTCGATGGCTTCTTCGGGCTCCGGCATGGCAGGTGTGGCCGCATCGCCAGCGGGTTCCTCGACCGTTACGGCGGGAATGGCCCGCGTGTGGCCGATATCTGGCCCGCCGAACCTTTCGTCATCCTGCGGGCGCCGTTGTTCGACGGCCGCGTCCGCCTTCACCGCGTGCAAATGACGGATCGTCGATTCCACTCGTCGCACGGCGCGGGCACGGGCCTCGTCGATGACCTGGGCTTCCTCTGCCCACCGGACCGGATCGGGCATTCCCGCTCGCTTGATGACCTTGAGCGCGTCATTGGCGCTGTCGGTGATCCGCTGCAGGTCGGCTTTCAAATATTCTGCAAGAGTGCCGGTTTCGACGGTAGCCGTGGACAGTTCGGCCGGCCAAAGCCCGCCCGTCACCCAGGGGCTGCAATCGACCGGAGAGCTAAAGGCCGGAATCGCCAGTGATTCCCGGGTAGCTCTCCGGAGGCGCTGGCGCGCAGTTATCCGACCGAAAATCGCCACTGGCTAAGCCTACCGGGATCCAACGAGCCGTCTATTCAATCAGTGAATTGTGCAGCTGCCGCGGTCTAGGTAGCGTGGACCCATGGCTGATTCTGCGTTGCAGCAGCAACTCGACGAAGTGCGCGTCCTGCTGGCCCGCGCGCGAGAGTTGTTCGGCCCCAGTCCCATAGAGCCACCCACTGATATCGCGCCCGACCCCGATGCCGCAAAGCCCTGGCTGCTCTAGCCGGTCCGCGCGGGTGAAATCCGTTTTAGTCGCTCAGTGCGCGCCGTCGCGGCGGCGCAGTTTGTGTGCCAGCAGCTTTTCGATCGCGGCATCAAGATCGTGGGAGGCCGGAACCTCCGCGGACGGTGTGTGTCCGGCGGCCACGATTTCACCGCGAACTTCCAATAACGCTTTGAGGCACGACACGTCGGCGGTCAGCAGGATCCCCCGTGCCAGGGCCTCCGCGTCGGTTTCCATCGCCTCTTCACTCAGCGCGACGCTGTGCATATACCCGCCGCGGCAGGAGCGGACCAGAATATGCCCACTCGGGTGAACGGTGTCGAAGGCGGGATTGGCGTCAGTCATGGACCGCCGTCAACGATTCCACCAAATTTTCGTGCCGCGTCTTCCTCGTGTTGTTCCCACGTCGCCGCCGACTCACCGAGTTTTTCGGCCATGTCGGCGTGGTCGTCGGCTTGTTGCTCGTAGCACTGGCGCCTGAGCTCGAGCAGTTCGCGTCCGGCATCGCGAAGTTCCCCGAAGATGGGCCCCAGCGAATCCAGGCTCTCCTGGATCGCCGCGTGCGACGACGGAACGGCGCGCAGGTAGTCCGAGGTCTCCTGGTGATGCGCAGCGGCTTCCCGTAAGTGCGCGGGCACCACACGGATCGAATCTGCCATCGCCTGTCTCCTGTTCGTGCGCCGCCGGGTTATGCCGGCGAATTCTTTATTGTCATACGGCCGACGCGGTTGCGGGCCGGGTGGGTGTCGGCGCGCCGGGCTTAGCCGGCGCGGTTGCCGCCGGTGGATGCTCCCAGCCTAGGAAGTTGGGCCCGCTCACGGTGGCGATGCGCTGAATCTGGCCGTCGAGGAGGGCTTTTTCGTGGCCCAGTGCGAGCGCGTGACGATCGGTGAACACGCCTACGTCTCCGGGTAGGACTTGTCGCTGCTCGATTGGGTTGGTGATGGCCGTTCCCGGTGGGGGAATGGTAATTCCCTGCTGATGGAACGCATCTGCGATCGGCGCCCCGGAGACTGCGGCTTGGATGACCGCAGCGAGTTGCGGGCTGGCCGCCGTCACCGTTTCGCCGTCCGGCAGGGTCACCGTTGTCGGCCCCGGCGGTGATCCGGGCTTGTCCGCTGGGGCGTCCTCGTCGTGCTTCTCGGTGCCGGCTTCGTCCGACGGCCCGTGATCGCTCGGGTCCGGTTCGGCCGATCCCAGCGGCGCTTCGTCGGCTGCCTCCCGCGGTGCCGGATCGGGTCGGCCGCCCTTGTCCAGCCAGGACAGCGGTAAGCCACCGGGCATTCCCCAGCCGGTCATGGAGCCCGGCGCTGCCCCCAGGCCCGGAATGCTCGGCATCATCGGCGCCATCGGCATCGCCGCGGGCGCGCCGCCCTGTGTCGAACCCTGCCCCGATGAGTTGGCGCCCGGCAGGCCGGGATCGTCAACCAACATCGGGTCCAGCAACGGATCCCATCCGGTGTCGGGATCGTCGACCGCCTGTTGGCCGGTGCCGGCCGCCGGTGCAACAGGGGCTGCCGCGGCGCGCGGGCGGTCGCCGGGATCGTTCGATCCGCCCTTGGAGGCGTCGTACAGCGATGTCCATGCGGCCATCAGCGCCGACTTCGACGTGTCGTCCAGACTCGCGTTCAGGACCACCGTGCGAATGTCCTTGAGCTTGCCGATGAGGAATCGCTGGAAATCACGCGCTCCCGCCGGCGTGTCGAGGTCCGATCGCGTCATAACCGCGGATTCGGTATCCCGCTGCAGCTTAATCAGCGCTTCTCTGCCATCAACGGCCTTCAGATGCGCGTTCAGGATGGCCGAAATCACTTGCATGTCGAGCTGGGAGCTTGCTGAATTCTGATGTGCCAGAGCAGCTTCGGCGTCTGCCATCGCTTCGGCAGCGTCGCCCTCCTCGCGGCCGGAAGGCGCATCGAGTACCCCCACAGGCGACTTGGTGGGGCCACCCAGGGCCCCGGCAGTGAACAGGCCCGAATGTTGTTGGCGGATCTTGTGCAAAATCGCGCTGAGTTGTTCGGGCCGCGTCGTAGGGGTGACTACCGCGGCCACCTCATTCGGCGCCAAACCCGCCTGCCACGCATTCGGATCGCCGGTGTGGTCGCGGACATATTTGACCGCGACAAGTACCTCTTCATACGCCGACATCGTCTAGGCCGACGGCGCTGAGGCCCGCAGGGGACCCTGCTGTGGTACGCGTCGCGATCCCTCCATGTCGGGGGACAGTACCCAGGCATGTACCTGTCGACAATTCACCCTGAAGCGGCCTGTGAATGAACGCCCCGCGAGCTCGGGTTAGCCCGCGGGAGCGGCGTATCGCGCGCGCAGCCCATCCAGCACAGCCCTTTTCGCGCGATCAAGCTCGCGAGCGTCCGCCACGACTGCCGCGATCTCGCGTTGCTTGGCGACCAGAAACCTCTGAAACTCGCGCACGCCCACGGGGGTATCCACCGCAAGGTCCGCCCGGCCGGTGGCGGCGCGGTCGATCTCCTCGGCGATCGCGTCGAGCCGCCGGATGCTCTCACGTGTCGCGGCATGGGCGCTGGTGAGCGCCTCTGCCAGCGCACGGTCGGCCTCGGCGGCCGTGCTGTGTTGGCTCGCCAGCACTGACTGCCGCGTCCGTATGGCGCCTAGTGAAGGTCCGGCTTGTTCCGACATCCGTTCAACCTCTTCGTCGTGCCCGGGTGGCCGGGCGGTCATTGCGTCTCATATCGGCCGGCGAATCGCAATGTCGTTGCCCAGTGGACTGACTCGCACTGAAGCGCCCGAGTAGGGTGCTTCGACGACCAGATTGTTGCCGATGGCCAGCTGAACGTGTCCGGCGTGCGGAAAGACGAGATCGCCCGGTCGGACTTGCGAACGGGGCACCGGGATCCCGTCGTTTATCTGCTGAAAGGTGGTGCGGTGCAGGTGAACGCCCGCCCGCGCATAGGACCACTGGACCAGCCCGGAACAGTCGAACTGGTCGGGCCCGGTCGCCCCCCAGACATAAGGGCGTCCCAGCCGCGACAACGCGGCGCGCACCGCGATTGCGGCCCGGCCGTTCGGCAGCGGCAATGCGCGATGGTGCGTCATTCGGTAATGCAGCGTCCGCAGCGCCGTGGTGTGCCGTCGGGCACGCAAGCGGGCCGACAGCACGTGCGCCCGCTGCGCGCGCAGCCGAGCCACTTGACGGCGCATCGCCTCGCGCTGAGCCATCGGCGACATCGGGGCAACGGTGGCGTCGGCGCGGGCCTCGTCGACGACGGTCTTGGTGAGCTCGCGGGCGTGGGCCCGATCCTGGTGTGCGCCGGCGATGACCGCCGCGGCCTCGGCGTCCGTGCGGGCCGCCGACACCAGCCGGCGCAGGCCGTCGTCCGCCGCGAGCCGATAGCCGTCATGTCCCACACCGCTATTCACGCCGGCGGCTCCCCACAGCAATCCGCGGTGATGCGCCGTGCCCGCGTCCAGCGCCGCGGGCAATGTGCTGCCGGCGAACAATCGGTGAGCGCGGCTCAACATCTCGACTTCGCGTTCGATCACTGGTCCCCCTCGCCGGCGTCCTGATCGGCCTCGGCCTGGCTCGTCGACTCGACCACCGCGGCGAAGGCGCGAACGCGGGGGAGTGCTCCCGGAGGGATGACTCCCCGGTTGCGGATATCCCACATTTCCTCGACGCCGACACCGACCAGCGCCGCAATGATCGTCTCCGGCAACGACGACTGCGCGCACGCCCGATCAAACCGCGCGCTCAAGCTGGTGGGCAGCCGCTTGAGCAGCGCCCTGCGGGTGGCCTCCAGCGCCCGTAGATGCACCATGAGCCGGCCCGTCGAGTCGGCGCCGGCGTTGACTGCCACCCGCCACGAGCTGGCCGCCAGCATCTCCGCCTTCACGCACTGAGCGATCACAGATAAAATATACGTCTCATATTCGTTTGATGTTGTCGAAGGCAACCGATCGATGACGGATTTGAGGGCATCGAGTTGCGCTTCGGCGTAGCCTTCCAGCACTTCCGTATCGCTGTGGCGGTCGACCACCACCGCGCCGGCACGCCTCGCGGACGTGGTGTCGGAAGGCTGCGCGGCCATCAGTCGGGCCAATTCGGCATCCGGGTCGGCGGCTACCAATAGCCGCGAGTAGGTGCCCGGCGGCAGGCCGAGCCCGTTTTCGACCTTTTGAACTGTGCTTTTGTGCGGCTTACGGGCGCCGCGCTCGATAAAACTCAGCCCCATGATGCTGACGCCGGTCGCGGAGGCAAGGTCCGCTAGCGACCAGTCGCGTGACTCACGCAACGCGCGGATGGCGGCACCGGCCGACTCACGGCTCACCGCACGCTCCGGCCATAGGCCGGATATTACACAGACCGCGTCCTCTTCCAGGGCATATACGTTTTTGTCCACGTTTCGCTTGCGTTGGGCGGGTATACGTGTATACGCTTTTGCCTACGTTTCACCCGCGACGAGGAGACCGACATGGGAAACCCCTGCGCAGCCAACCCGGAACTCTGGTTCGGCTATCCCGATGACGACGGCGGCGACGGTGCGGCCAAGGCGCGCGCTTACGAGCGCTCGGCCACCGAGGCGCGGATCCAATGCCTGCGCCGCTGCCCGTTGGTCCAACAGCGCCGGTGCGCCCAGCACGCGATCGCGCACGGCGAGGAGTACGGCGTCTGGGCCGGCGTCAAGCTACCCGGCGGCCAGTACCGGAAGCGTGAGGAGCTCGCCCGGGCCCATGCGGTCCTGCGGCGCATCGCCGCCGGGGAGATCAACTCGCGACAGCTGCCCGAAAACGCGGCGCTGTTGGCACGTCACGAGCATGAGGCCATTCCGGTGGCCGCGGTGGTGTTGCACCTGCCGACCGCACAAGTTGGGCCCCGTTCGGCCGCCTGACAACCCTCCGCGTCGCCCGCCGGCAGTTTGCGAACCGGCCAAGCGGGTAGACGGGCTTCGGCACCACCGAGACCGTCCACCCAAAGGCGCATCCATGACGTTCGACCTCAGACCGACGGCGGCACAACACGACTTGGCCCGGCGCACGCACGAGTTCGCCGAAGAAGTGGTCCGCCCGGTGGCGCTCCACTACGACCAGCGGCAGGAGTTTCCGTGGCCCGTGCTGGAGGAGGCGGCCCAGCGCGGGTTCTACAGCCCGCTGTTTTACCGCGACCTGATCGGCGATCCGACCGGTATCTCGTTACCGATGTTCATGGAGGAGCTGTTCTGGGGCTGCGCCGGAATCGGTTTGGCGATCGTCATGCCCGCGCTGGCGCTGTCTGCGATCGGTCAGGCCGCCTCCCCGGAGCAGATGCTTGAGTGGGCGCCCGAATGCTTTGGCACACCGGGCGATCTCAAACTCGCCGCGCTGGCCATCTCCGAACCCGAGGGTGGCAGCGACGTACGGAACTTGCGCACTCGCGCGCGGCGCGACGGTGACGACTGGATCATCGACGGCCACAAGATGTGGATCGGCAACGGCGGCATCGCCAATGTGCACGTGGTCAACGCGGTGGTCGACGAGGAACTCGGCCACCGCGGCCAGGCGCTGTTCGTGGTGCCCGGCGGCACACCCGGACTGAAACTGGTGCGAAAGCTCGACAAGCTGGGCTGCCGCGCGTCGCACACCGCCGAGTTGCTGTTCGAAGATGTCCGCATTCCGGCGGCCAATTTGCTTGGCGGACAAGACAAGCTCGAGCACAAACTCGCCAAGGCCCGTGAGGTGGTGGCCGGTGAAAGGCGGTCCGGCTCGGCGACGTTGGGCACCTTCGAACAGACCCGCCCAATGGTGGCCGCCCAGGCCATCGGCATCGCTCGCGCCGCGTTGGAGTATGCGACGTGGTACGCGACCGAGCGCGAGGCGTTCGGCGCACCGATCATCGACCACCAGGGCATCGCGTTCCCGCTGGCGGAGCTGGCCACCCAGATTGACGCCGCTCGACTGCTGACCTGGCGTGCGTCGTGGATGGCGGCCAGCGGGGTGCCTTTCGAGCGGGCCGAGGGCTCGATGTCGAAACTCGCCGCCAGCGAAGTCGCCGTCAAGGCCACCGAACGTGCCATCCAGACTTTGGGCGGCTGGGGCTACGTCACCGACCATCCGGTGGAGAAGTGGTACCGGGATGCCAAGCTATACACCATCTTTGAAGGCACCAGCGAGATTCAGCGGATGGTCATCTCCAACGCGCTGGGCGCCTCCGTGGGCTCGCCGCCGCTGCACGTGGTGATAGAGCCGACCGGGGGACCGCTGAACCGGGCTTTCGGTCGCGGCACCCCGCTGCGATCCCGCGCCGCCGATGTCGCGCTGTCGATGCGGGATCGGGTGCCCGAACCCCTGATGCGGCTGGCCATGAAGGCGCTGCGGCCGCCTGGCAGGTAAACGGTCCGGGGTACTGTCGCGGTATCGGCGCCGTATCGAGCCCACGACGGAGGGTTGACGATGAGCAACCTGGAAGCCGCGCCGGCCGAAGTCTCCTGCAGCGCTTCACGGGTGGCGGGGATCGAGGTGCTGCATCCACGCGAGGTTCCGCTGGGCGGTCCGCGGGCGATCCGGGTGCAACGCACTCTTCCGCAACGACAACGTTCGCTGATCGGTGCGTGGTGCTTCGTCGACCACTACGGTCCCGTGTCCGCACGCATGGATGTCCCGCCTCATCCCCACACCGGATTACAAACCGTGAGTTGGTTGTTCAGTGGGGGAGTGGAGCATCGCGACAGCGCCGGCGTCCATGCACTGATCCGTCCCGGCGAGCTGAATCTGATGACGGCGGGCGCCGGTATTTGTCACTCCGAAGTGTCGATCGAGGTGAACGGCGTTTTGCACGGCGTGCAGCTGTGGGTGGCGCTACCTGATTCCGATCGCGACACCGGACGCGACTTCGCCCACTATGTGCCGTCGCAGGTGTTTCTGCCCGGCGCGGTGGCGCGTGTGTTCCTCGGGGAGCTGGCCGGACACCGCTCGCCGGTGCATACGTTCACTCCGCTGCTCGGCGCCCAGATCGATCTCGACGTGAAGGCCGGGCTGGACATCGACGTGGATCCGGCCTTCGAGCACGGCGTGCTCTGCGATGTGGGGCCCGTCGAGATGGGCGAGATTACGCTGGCGGTGGGCGATCTCAGCTACCAAGGCGCGGGCAATTCGTCGCTGCGCTTGCGCAACGTTGGCGATCGACCCGCGCGCGTGCTGCTGCTGGGCGGAACCCCGTTCGCCGAACAGCTCGTGATGTGGTGGAACTTCGTCGGGCGCAGCCACGACGACATCGCCGGCTACCGCCGATTGTGGGAGGACGCCGACGACCGCTTTGGTGCCGTCCACGGTTACCGGGGTTCGGTGACGCGGCTACCCGCGCCGCCGCTGCCGACGACCCGGCTCCTGCCGCGACCTACACCGGAAAGAAAGGGAGAGTACGGATGACAGCCGACAAGACCGGCGCAGAAACGACCGTCACCGAGGAGGAGGGCCGCTACACCATTGCCGTCGAGGGCAAAGCGGTCGGCCTCGCCGAGTTCGCCGACCGCGACGATCAGCGCGTCTTCTACCACACCGAGATTGACCCGGCGTACGGCGGACGCGGCCTGGCGACCATCCTTGTCGAGGAGGCACTGGATGCGGCCCGTGATGAGGGCAAGCGGGTAGTTCCGGTGTGCTCCATGGTTGTCACGGTGCTCAAGAAGCATCCCGAATTCGACGGCATTACCGACCCCGTCACCGACGACATCCACCGGTGGCTGCAGACGCAGCCGGCCGGTTGAGCCGCCGTTTACCTACCGGTCCGCGCCCGATGCTTGCACCCGGGCCAGCAGCAGGGCCGCCGCTTGCCTTCTTCCAGCTCCTCCTGGGTGCGTCGAATGCGGCGCTGTCGGGTCATGTCTTGCTTGGCATCCTCGACCCAGCAGATGAACTCGTTGCGCGCCAGCGGCGTGATGTCCTTCCAGGCCGCCAGTGCGGTGGAATTAGATTTCAGCGCCTCGCGCAGGTCTGATGGCAACTCATGCACAACCCCGCCGGGCACTCGCACGCTACTCACGGAGCTAGGGTAAGGCGATTCAGTCACGGGAGGCATCAATGGGCGGGCCCGAAGTGCGGATGATCGTCTTGTCGACCGACAACCTGGACGAATCCATCCGGTTCTACAGCGACACCCTGGGGTTGCCGGTGAAGTTCCGCGATGGCGCCCATTTCGCGGCACTCGATGGCGGGCCGATCGCCCTCGCGCTGGCGACCGCGGTGGACCACCCCATCCACGGGCAGGTCGTCGTCGGTATCAAGACCGCTGATGTCGACGCCGCGGCGAAGGCCGTTGAAGCCAGCGGAGGGGGCATCGTGACAGGCCCGTACAACGATGCGCACGAACGCCGGGCGGTCGTCTATGACAACAAAGGCAACGGCTTGGTCTTCTACAGTCCGCTCGCGCGGTGAAAAGCGTGCCACCGCACTGACGTGTAACCGATGACGCGACTCATGTGTCATCCATGACTCGCCTCATCACACCGGTGGGCGAAGGGGTGTCTGAGTTCGGCACATCGTTCACAGCTGTCTCGGGACATCGTTCACACCCGAGGCGAAGGGTTGAGCGATGGGAATGCCGCAGCTGGTGGTTACCGCAGTCCTGCTCGAAGGGCGTAGCAAGAGCGAGGTCGCACGCGAGTACGGAGTATCGCGGCGCTGGGTGATCACCCTCGTTCAGCGCTACCTGGCCGAGGGCGACCGCGGCCTACGACCCCGACCACGCAGACCGCTGCACAGCCCCACCCGCACCGGCCAAGACGTCGAAGACGAGATCATCGCGTTACGAAAGCAACTTGACCGCGACGGGTATGAGGCCGGCGCGGCGACGATCGCATTTCACCTCCAACAGCGCCACGGGGCGAGTCCCGCAGTGTCCACGATCTGGCGGATCCTGTCCGCCAGGGGCTTCGTCACCCCCCAGCCGCACAAGCGCCCCAAGAGCAGCTACATCCGCTTCGCCGCCGAGCAGCCCAACGAACGCTGGCAACTCGACATCACCCACTGGACACTGCCCGACGGCAGCGACGTCGAGATCCTCAACATCCTCGACGACCACTCCCGGCTGTGCTTAGGTAGCGACGCCTTACCGGTCTTTAAGGCCCGCGATGTCAACAACAGTTTCGGCAAAGCCGTTGGCGCCTACGGGAATCCGGCCAGCCTGCTCAGCGACAACGGGGCTGTCTTCACCGGCCGCTACCGCGGCACCGGCCGTGTCGCCCTCGAAGTCACCCTGCACAGCCGCGGCATCAGCTTCCGCCACTGCCGCCCCTACCACCCGCAGACCTGCGGCAAAATCGAACGCTTCCACCAAACCCTCAAGAAATGGCTCACCCACCAGCCCCCCGCCCACACCGTGGCGCACCTACAAGCCCAGCTCGACATCTTCCGCGCCTACTACAACACCGTGCGCCCACACCGCGCCCTAGGCCGCCGCACCCCACACCAGGCCTACCTCGCCCGCCCCAAAGCCACCCCCACCGGCACCCCACTGCACACCGGCGCCTACCGCATCCGCCACGACCGCATCGACAGCAACGGCAAACTCACCCTGCGCCACAACAGCCGCCTACACCACATCGGAATGGGTCGCCGCTACGCCGGCACCAACGTCTTGATCCTCGCCCACGACCTACACATCCGGGTCGTCACCACCGACGGCGAACTACTCCGCGAGCTCTACCTCGACCCCACCAAGGACTACCAACCACAAACCAAACCGTGAACGATGTCCCAAGACACATGTGCACGATGTCCCGAGACATCGCACCGGTGGGCGAAGGGGGACTTGAACCCCCACGTCCCGAAGGACACTGGCACCTGAAGCCAGCGCGTCTGCCATTCCGCCACTCGCCCGGGGAAAAACAACCGATGGACCATACCACTGTAATAGCCGTGCGCCCCAACCGTCCCGGAGGACTTGGGGGCTGTTCCCGCACCCTGGTCGTGCTGTGCAGACGGCTCTGAGCTGTGCGGATGCGATTCTCAGAATTCCCGAGGTGCCGCCGCGTCGCGATGTCCCGATACCATGCTGGTGTGTACGACACGCGGGCGGTTCGTTTGCCTCGCGCCCGCGATCTATCGAGACAACTGCGGGCGAGTGCTGAAGCATGAGTAGCCAAAAAGGGCTCGTTCAGCGCATCGAGCGTAAGCTCGAGGCGACCGTAGATAATGCGTTTGCGCGAGTGTTCGGCGGATCGATCGTCCCGCAAGAGGTCGAAGCCTTACTGCGTCGGGAAGCCGACGACGGAGTCCGGGCGCTTGAGGGAAATCGTCTTTTGGCCCCCAACGAATACATCATTACCCTCGGTATGCACGACTTCGAGAATGTGGGCGCCGACGCGGATCTCACGTTGAGGGGTTTCGGTAGTTATGTGGCTGACTATATCTATGAACAGGGGTGGCAAACGTATGGTGATGTGGTCGTCCGGTTCGAGCAGTCATCGAGCCTGCATACCGGTCAGTATCGCGCCCGCGGGGCTGTCAACCCCGACGTCGAGCCCCGCCCGACGGTCAACCATCCCCTCCGGCCACAATCAGATCACGCGTTCGGCGTAGAACGAGGAGTAGCAGCAATGACTGACAATTCGAGCTACCACGGGGGCCAGGGGCCGGGGCGGCCTGGCGACGAGTACTACGACGACCGCTACGGGCGTCCGCAAGAGGAACCGCGGGGCCCGGATCCACAGGCCGGGGCGGATCCCCGAGCTGGATATCCGCCCGAGCAAGGCGGCTACCCGCCCCAGGGGGGCTACCCACCCCCTCGCCATCCCGACCAAGGCGGCTACCCAGAACAGGGCGGCTACCCAGAACAGCGCGGTGCCTATCCCGACCAGGGCGGCTACCCGGACCAGGGCGGCTACCCAGGCCAGCGCGGCGGCTATCCCGAACAGGGCGGTTACGACCAGCGCGGATATCAGGAACAGCGCGGGTACCAAGACCAGGGTCGCGGCTACCCCGACCAGGGGCAGGGTGGCTACCCCGACCAGGGACAGGGCGGCTACCCGCCGTCCTATGAGCAGCGTCCTCCCGCCCCCGGCGGCTACAGCGGGCAAGGCTACGACCAGGGCTACCGCCAGGGCGGCGGCTACCCTCCCGGCGGCGGTCAGCCCGGCGGTGGCCAGCAGGGCTACGGCGGCTACGGCGATTACGGTCGCGGGCCGGCTCGCCAAGACGAGACTGCCTACGCACCTCCGGCCCCGCAGAGCCCGGCCGAGCAACAACGGCCGCCTTACCCCGACCAGGGCAGCGGGTACGACCAGGGTTACCAGCAGGGCGCGGGATACGGCCAGCAGGACTACGGCGCGGGCGATTACACCCAGTACGCCGAAAGCGTCCCGGGTGCGGGTTACGCCCCCCAAGGCGGATACCCCGAGACTCCTAACCGCGACTACGAGTACGGTCAGCCAGCCGACTACGGGCAGCAGGCCGACTACGGGCAGCAGGCCGGCGCCGGCTACGGCGGTTATGGCCCGGGCGGCTATGGCTCCGCGGGAACGTCCGTCACCCTGCAGCTCGACGACGGCAGCGGCCGGACCTACCAGCTGCGCGAGGGCTCCAACATCGTGGGTCGCGGACAAGATGCCCAGTTCCGGTTGCCGGACACCGGGGTGTCGCGCCGGCACCTGGAGATCCGCTGGGATGGGCAGAGCGCGCTGCTCACCGACCTCAACTCCACTAACGGGACCACCGTCAATAACACGCCGGCACAGGAGTGGCAGTTGGCCGATGGCGACGTCGTCCGGTTGGGCCACTCCGAGATCATCGTTCGCATTCACTGAACGCACCGGGCTCAAGCTGCCGTGGTTCGCCCCGCGCCGACGACCGTCCAAGTATCGTGACGTTGCTGATGTGCTCGGTGTCACCGGGTGCGAGGGGTGCGGCGCCAGGACGGAAAGGACGCCAGATGCAGGGGTTGGTACTGCAACTGACGCGCGCCGGGTTTTTGATGTTGTTATGGGTATTCATCTGGTCCGTGTTGCGGATATTGCGGACCGATATCTATGCACCCACCGGTGCTGTCATGGTGCGTCGTGGCCTGGTATTGCGCGGCACCCTGCTGCCCTCACGGCAGCGCCGCCACGCGGCACGCTATCTGGTGGTGACCGAAGGGGCGCTGACGGGCGCGCGTATCACGCTCAGCGGGCAGCCGGTGTTGATTGGGCGCGCTGACGACTCGACCCTGGTGCTGACCGACGACTATGCCTCGACACGGCACGCCCAACTGTCTCAGCGCGGCTCGGAGTGGTACGTCGAGGATCTAGGATCGACCAACGGCACTTACCTTGACAGGGCGAAGGTGACGACTGCGGTACGGGTCCCCATAGGCAGGCCGATTCGAATCGGCAAAACGGCAATCGAGCTGCGCCCGTGACTCTGGTCCTGCGATATGCCGCCCGCAGCGATCGCGGCCTGGTACGCACCAACAACGAAGACTCCGTCTACGCGGGCGCACGACTATTGGCCTTGGCCGACGGCATGGGTGGTCACGCTGCCGGCGAAGTGGCGTCCCAGTTGGTGATCGCCGCGCTGGCCCATCTCGACGACGACGAGCCCGGCGGCGACCTGCTCGCCAGGCTCGATGCAGCCGTGCGCGCCGGTAACTCGGCGATCGCCGCACAGGTCGAGATGGAGCCCGACCTCGAGGGGATGGGCACAACACTTACCGCAATCCTGTTTGACGGCAACAGGATTGGGTTGGTGCACATCGGCGACTCACGTGGCTATCTCTTGCGTGACGGCGAGCTGGCGCAGATCACCAAGGACGACACCTTCGTCCAAACCTTGGTTGACGAAGGACGGATCACCCGGGAAGAGGCCCACAGCCACCCGCAGCGATCGCTGATCATGCGGGCACTGACCGGTCACGAGGTCGAGCCCACCCTGACCATGCGAGAAGCGCGCGCCGGTGATCGCTACCTGCTCTGCTCGGACGGGTTGTCCGACCCGGTGAGCGACGAAACCATCCTCGAGGCCCTGCAGATACCCGACGTGTCCGAGAGCGCCTACCGCCTCATCGAGTTGGCGCTGCGCGGCGGCGGCCCCGACAACGTGACCGTCGTGGTCGCCGACGTCGTCGACTACGACTACGGCCAGACCCAGCCGATCCTGGCCGGCGCGGTCTCGGGTGAAGAAGACCAGCTGACCCTGCCCAACACCTCCGCCGGCCGCGCATCGGCCATCAGGCCCCGCGACGAGACCGCCAAACGCGCACCGCCGCAAGGGGAAGCGCCCAAGCGACCGAGGTGGTCGAGACGGCGCATGGCGATTGTCATCACACTGGTGGTGCTGCTGGCGCTTGCGGCCGTGGCCATTGGGCGTGCCATCATCCGCAGCAACTATTACGTCGCCGAATACAACGGCATGGTGGCGATCCTGCGGGGAATTCAAGGGTCACTGCTGGGCATGTCCCTGCACGAGCCCTATTTGATCGGCTGCCTGAACGCCCGCAACGAGCTATCCCTGATCAGCTCCGGCCAGACGGGCGGTCATCTGGACTGCACCCTGATGCAACTGAAGGATCTCCGCCCTCCCGAACGCGCACAGGTTCAGGCCGGGCTCCCGACCGGAACGCTGGATACCGCCATCGGGCAGTTGCGCGAACTGTCGGCGAACTCGCTGCTGCCGGCCTGTCCACCACCCCGCGCCACCTCGCCGCCCGTGGCGCAAACCCCGACGACAACCGGCGAAACAACAGAGCCAACAGCCACGGCACCCAGCACCCCTTCCAGCGGCACCCCAACCACCACCAGTTCGACTAACACCCCCGCAAGCACCACTCCAGCAGCGCCCGCGATGACGTCGCCCATGACCCCCCCGCAAGCGGGTGGTACCCCCACCCAGACGGTGACTGCACTCCCGCCACCCCCACCTCAGCCGGGCATCAACTGCCGGGCGGTGGCATGACCACACAACTGCAGCCGCCGGTTGCGGTGACTCCGCCGCTGCCTACTCGGCGCAACGCCGAACTGCTGTTGTTGTGTTTCGCCGCACTGATTACCGTCGCCGCGTTACTGATCGTCGAGGCCAACCAGCATCGCGGCTTACGCTGGAACCTGACCGGATACGGTCTGGTCTTCCTGTTCCTGTTCGGAAGCGCACATCTGGTCATTAGGCGCTTCGCGCCCTACACCGACCCGTTGCTGTTGCCAATAGTGGCTCTGCTCAACGGACTTGGCCTGGTGATGATCCACCGGCTCGACCTTGTCAACAGCGAGCTGACCGGCCGTCGTCACCCGAGCGCAACCCAGCAGATGCTGTGGACCGTGGTCGGCGTCGCCACATTCGCTCTGGTGGTCACCTTCTTGAAAGACCATCGACAGCTTGCGCGCTACGGCTACATATGCGGGATCGCGGGTTTGGTGTTCTTGGCGATTCCCGCGCTGCTACCGGCCTCATTGTCCGAGCAGAACGGCGCCAAAATCTGGATTCGCTTGGCGGGCTTCTCAATTCAGCCGGCCGAGTTTTCCAAGATTCTGTTGCTGATCTTCTTTTCGGCGGTGCTGATCACCAAACGCAGTCTGTTCACCAGCGTCGGCAAGCATTTCATGGGCATGACCCTGCCCCGCCCCCGCGACCTCGCTCCGCTGTTGGCGGCCTGGGTGATCTCGGTGGGCGTGATGGCCTTCGAGAAGGACCTCGGCACTTCGCTGCTGCTCTACGCGTCGTTTCTGGTGGTGGTCTACCTGGCCGCTCAACGGTTCAGTTGGGTCGTCATCGGATTTGTTCTGTTCGTTGCGGGAAGCGTTGCGGCGTATTTCATTTTCGAGCATGTCCGGATTCGGGTGCAAATGTGGTGGGACCCGTTCGCCGACCCCGACGGCGCGGGATATCAGATCATCCAGTCGATGTTCAGCTTTGCTACCGGCGGCATCTTCGGCACCGGGCTCGGTAACGGCCAACCCGATACCGTGCCGGCCGCGTCGACCGATTTCATCATCGCCGCGTTTGGTGAGGAGCTCGGACTGGTCGGGTTCGCGAGCATCTTGATGCTCTACACGATCGTCATCGTCCGAGGCTTGCGCACGGCGATTGCGACACGCGAAAGCTTCGGCAAGCTCCTCGCCGCGGGCCTGGCATCCACACTGGCGATCCAGCTGTTCATCGTGGTCGGCGGCGTCACGCACCTGATTCCGCTGACCGGGTTGACCACACCTTGGCTGTCCTACGGCGGGTCCTCGTTGCTGGCGAACTACGTGCTGCTGGCCATCCTGGCGCGCATTTCGCACAGCGCCCGACGTCCGTTGCGAACCCGCGCACGCGATACGACGCCGATTGCGAAGGCCGACACCGAGGTGATCGAGCGGGTATGAACGCCTCTCTCCGCCGGATCTCGATGACCGTGATGGCGTTGATCGTGCTGCTGTTGCTCAACGCCACGATGACGCAGGTCTTCGCCGCCGATCGGCTGCGCGCCGACCCGCGCAACCAGCGAGTCCTGCTCGACGAGTACTCGCGTCAACGCGGCCAGATCGTCGCCGGCGGCCGGCTACTGGCCTATTCCGTGGCCACCGACAGCCGATTTCGTTTCCTGCGGGTCTATCCCAACCCAGCGGAGTACGCGCCGGTTACCGGCTTCTACTCGCTGCGCTATTCCAGCTCGGGCCTGGAGCGAGCCGAAGACCCGGTGTTGAACGGGTCCGACGAGCGGTTGTTCGGGCGTCGGCTGGCCGACTTCTTCACCGGTCGCGACCCACGCGGCGGCAACGTCGACACCACGATCAATCCGCGGGTCCAGCAGGCCGGGTGGGACGCGATGCAGCAGGGCTGCGGCGGGCCGCCATGCAAGGGAGCCGTCGTCGCCCTGGAACCGTCCACCGGCAAGATCCTGGCCATGGTGTCGTCGCCGTCCTACGACCCCAACCTGCTGGCGTCGCACGATCCCGAGGTGCAGGCGCAGACCTGGCAGCGGCTCCGCGACGACCCCGCCAATCCAATGACCAACCGTGCGATCTCGGAGACGTATCCACCCGGTTCCACGTTCAAGGTGATCACCACCGCGGCGGCGCTACAGGCCGGCGCCACCGACACCGAGGAGTTGACCGCGGCGGCCTCCATTCCGCTGCCCGACAGCACCGCCACCCTTCATAACTACGGTGACGCGCCGTGCGGCGACCAGCCGACCGTGTCGCTGCGCCAGGCGTTCGCCCTGTCTTGTAACACCGCGTTCGTCCAGCTGGGCATCACCACCGGAGCCGACGCGCTGCGCAGCATGGCGCACTCGTTCGGGCTGGACAGCACCCCAAGCGTGATTCCCCTGCAGGTTTCGGAATCAACCATCGGGATGATCCCGGACGCCGCCGCGCTGGGGATGTCGAGCATCGGCCAGCGGGATGTCGCGCTGACCCCGCTGCAAAACGCGGAGATCGCCGCGACCGTCGCGAACGCCGGGGTGACGATGCAGCCCTACCTGATCGACAGCCTCAAGGGGCCGGACCTGTCCAACATCAGCACCACGGCGCCCTATCAACAGCGGCGCGCGGTGTCGCCGCAGGTCGCCGCTAAGCTAACAGAGCTGATGGTCGGCGCCGAGAAGGTCGCACAGCAGAAAGGGGCCATTCCCGGCGTGCAGATTGCATCCAAGACCGGTACCGCGGAGCATGGCACCGACCCCCGCAATACTCCGCCGCACGCGTGGTACATCGCGTTTGCGCCCGCGCAGACACCGAAGGTGGCCGTAGCGGTGCTGGTGGAGAACGGCGCCGACCGACTGTCCGCGACCGGGGGCGCGCTCGCCGCGCCGATCGGGCGGGCGGTGATTGAGGCCGCGCTACAGGGAGGACCATGAGCCCGCGAGTTGGTGTGACGCTGTCTGGCAGGTACCGCCTGCAGCGCCTGATCGCCACCGGTGGCATGGGCCAAGTGTGGGAGGCGGTCGACAGCCGGCTGGGTCGGCGCGTTGCGGTCAAGGTGCTCAAACAGGAGTTCTCCCAGGACCCCGAATTCATCGAACGGTTCCGTGCCGAGGCGCGCACGACCGCGATGCTCAACCACCCCGGGATCGCCGCGGTCCACGACTATGGCGAAAGCCAGCTGGACGGGGAGGGGCGCACCGCCTACCTGGTGATGGAGCTGGTCAACGGCGAACCGCTGAATTCGGTGCTCAAGCGCACCGGCCGGCTCTCGCTGCGGCACGCGCTGGACATGCTCGAGCAGACCGGCCGGGCCCTTCAGGTCGCGCACGCCGCCGGCTTGGTACACCGCGACGTCAAACCGGGCAACATCCTGATCACCCCGACCGGCCAGGTGAAAATCACCGACTTCGGCATCGCCAAGGCGGTCGACGCCGCGCCGGTGACCCAAACCGGGATGGTGATGGGCACCGCGCAGTACATCGCACCGGAACAGGCCCTGGGACACGACGCGACGCCGTCCAGCGATGTCTACTCGCTGGGAGTCGTTGGGTACGAGGTGGTTTCGGGTAAGCGCCCGTTCACCGGTGACGGCGCTTTGACGGTGGCGATGAAACACATCAAGGAGCCCCCGCCGCCGTTGCCCCCCGAGCTGCCGCCCAATGTCCGCGAACTCATCGAGATCACCCTGGTCAAGAATCCCCAAATGCGGTACCGCAGCGGGGGACCGTTCGCCGACGCCGTCGCCGCGGTACGAGCCGGCCGCCGTCCCCCGCGGCCCAGCCAGTCCCCGCCGCCGGGCCGCGCCTCGCCGGCAGCTATTCCGTCCAGCCCGCAGACCAGGGCGGCCGTTGTCGCCCGCAGCCCCGCGGCCCGCCGGTCCGGGCCGCCCACGGGCGGCCGCCGCGCGGCCCCGGCCCGGCGTACCTTCTCGTCGGGCCAGCGCGCGTTGTTGTGGGCCGCGGGAGTGCTTGGAGCGCTGGCGATCCTCATCGCGGTGATCATCGTCATCAATTCCCACGGGGAAAACGGGCAGGAGAGCCCGCCCCCGACCGTCACCGACACCGGGACCCCACCGGCGACGGCGCCGCCATCACCAAGCAAGACTCCCACTGGTGCCGGGCCGGGGCTGCGACTCAATTGGACGGATCGCGGGACGATAGGTAATTCTGGATTTCAGAGCGGGCCGCCCGAACGCAGCCCGGTTGTCGATGCGGGCCGGGACGGCCCGTCGCCGGCCCGACACGAGACACCGAAATGACCACCCCGCAGCACCTTTCCGACCGGTATGAAATCGGCGAGATCCTCGGTTTCGGGGGTATGTCCGAGGTCCACCTGGCCCGCGACATCCGTTTGCATCGCGACGTCGCGGTCAAGGTGCTGCGCGCTGATTTGGCCCGCGACCCTAGCTTCTACCTGCGCTTCCGGCGCGAGGCGCAAAACGCCGCGGCGCTGAATCACCCCTCCATCGTCGCGGTGTACGACACCGGCGAGGCGGAGACACCCAGCGGCCCGTTGCCCTACATCGTGATGGAGTACGTCGAAGGCGTCACCCTGCGGGACATCGTCCACACTGACGGCCCACTCCCGGCCCAGCGGGCCATCGAGATCATCGCCGACGCGTGCCAGGCGCTGAACTTCAGTCATCAGAACGGCATCATTCACCGCGACGTCAAGCCGGCCAACATCATGATCAACAACGCCAATGCGGTCAAGGTGATGGACTTCGGCATCGCACGCGCGATCGCCGACAGCGGCAACAGCGTCACACAGACCGCGGCCGTGATCGGGACCGCCCAGTACCTCTCACCCGAACAGGCCCGCGGTGATTCCGTGGACGCCCGCTCCGATGTGTATTCGTTGGGCTGCGTCCTTTACGAAATCCTCACCGGCGAGCCACCTTTCACCGGAGACTCGCCCGTCGCGGTGGCTTACCAGCATGTCCGCGAAGATCCGGTTCCACCGTCGAAGCGCCACGAGGGCATCTCCGCCGACCTCGACGCCGTCGTCCTCAAGGCGCTGGCCAAGAATCCGGAAAACCGCTACCAGACCGCGGCGGAAATGCGCGCAGACCTGGTCCGGGTGCACAACGGTGAGACACCCGAGGCGCCCAAGGTGCTCACCGACGCTGAGCGGAGCTCCCTTCATGGAGGCCTCGCGCACCGACCCACTGCCTCGCCAGGCCCTGGACGGCACCGACCACGATCGCGTGGCCGGGCCAATCGGCCGCTGGGTTGTCGCGGTCGCCGCGCTGGCGGTGCTGACCATCGTCGTCGTCATCGCCTTCAACACATTCGGCGGCGGCACCCGCGATGTCCAAGTGCCCGACGTGCGGGGTCAAGTGTCCGCGGATGCTGTTGCCACACTGCAAAACCGGGGCTTCAAACCGCGCACCCTGCAGAAGCCCGACTCGACGATCCCGCCCGACCACGTCATCAGCACCGACCCCGGTGCCAACGCTTCGCTCAGTGCCGGTGACGAGATCACGATCAACGTCTCCACCGGACCCGAACAACGCGAAGTGCCCGACGTCTCCTCGCTGAGCTACGGCGACGCGGTCACCAAGCTCAAAGCGGCCGGATTCATTAAGTTCAAACAGGCGAACTCGCCGTCGACCCCGGAACTGTTGGGCAAGGTCATCGGGACCAACCCGCCGGCCAACCAGACGTCGGCGATCACCAACGTGATCACCGTGATCGTCGGCTCGGGGCCGGAGACCAAGCAGGTCCCCGACGTCTCGGGCCAGACCGTCGACCTCGCGCAGAAGAACCTGACCGTCTACGGCTTCACCAAGTTCAGCCAGGCGCAGGTGGACAGCCCCCGACCGGCCGGCGAGGTGGTGGGCACGAATCCGCCCAAGGACCAGATGGTTCCGGTGGACTCGGTGATCGAGCTGCAGGTGTCCAGAGGCAACCAGTTCGTCATGCCGGACGTGACCGGGCAGTTCTGGACCGAAGCCGAGCCGCGGTTACGCGCGCTGGGCTGGACCGGTGTGCTGGATAAGGGCCCCGACGTCGACGCCGGCGGTTCCCAGCACAACAAGATCGTGTATCAGAACCCGCCGGCCGGGGCCGGGGTCAACCGGGACGGGATCATCACGCTGAAGTTCGGTCAGTAGCGCCCGCGTCTGCCGGGAAATGCGGCCGCACCGCGGCGCGGACCTCGTTCTCCAACCGGCGGACCAGCGTGTCGTTGCGCGTCCACCCGCAGTAGGCGAGCCAGTTCGCCAGCATTCGGTGCCCGCCCTCGGTCAGGATCGACTCCGGATGGAACTGGACTCCGTGAATGGCCAATTCGGTGTGACGCACGGCCATGATCACGCCGCTGCGGGTGCGGGCCGTGACCTCCAGCGCCGCCGGCAGCGACTCCGGCAGGATCGTCAGCGAGTGGTAGCGCGTCGCCGTGAATGGGTCCGGAAGCCCTTGCAAGATACCAACGTTCGTGTGAAACACGTTGCTGGTCTTGCCGTGCAGCAACTCGGGCGCACGGTCCACCGTGGCGCCGAATGCGACGCCGATGGCCTGGTGCCCCAGGCAGACCCCGAGCAGCGGGGTGCGCTCCGCGGCGCACGCACGGACCAGGCTGATCGACGCGCCGGCGCGCTCCGGGGTGCCCGGTCCCGGGCTGAGCAGGACACCGTCGAACTGCGTGGCGACGTTGGCCCCGGCGGAGAGCCGGGCATCGTCATTGCGCCACACGTCCGCCTCGACACCGAGCTGGCCGAGGTACTGCACCAGGTTGAACACGAAGCTGTCGTAGTTGTCGACAACCAGGATCCGCATCGTGTCAGGGTACCGTCCGGCGCCGTGCGGCGATCCGGCTCAGTACCCCACCGGCCCCGCGGGCTGTGCGAAATGCGTCCGGACCGGTTCGGAATGCCCGACGATCTGCACATCGGTCTTGACCTCTTCGCGGTAGCCGAGGCCGAACCGGACCACGTACTGCTTGTAGAGGGTGACCAGGGGAGCGGCCGCCAGGGCGGCCTGCATGGCCGCCGCATCGCCGATCGCGGTGATCGTGTAGGGCGGGCTGTAGGTACGCCCGTTGAGCAATAGCGTGTTGCCGACGCAGCGGGGCACCGAGGTGGCGATGATCCGCTGGTCCTGCATCTGGATCGCCTCCGCGCCGGCACTCCACAACGCGTTGAGGACGGCCTGGATGTCTTGCTGGTGCACGACCAAGTCGTCGGGCGATGCATCGCGCGGGAAGCGGCCGTTGGCGTCGCGCTGTGCGTCCTGGAGGGTCACCACCAAGCCGGGGCCGTGGACTGGGTCCATGCCCGCCTCACCGGCCAGCTCGGCGGATCGCCGCAGCATCGCCGCCAGCGCGGCATCCGGAGACCGGCCGTGCATCGAATCGATCTTGTTGGCCAGCTCATCGCGTTGGGCCCTGAGGCGATCCACCGACGACTGCGCCTCACGGACCAGGTCGACCAGACGCGGGGCGTCACTGCGGCGGATCTCGGCGCCGCCGGACACCCCATGCGTGGCGGCCAGCAGCAAGCCGGCCAGCAGGCACACCAACGGGACGCCGAAGCGCCATGGTGAGCGGCGCGTGTCGCTCATCAGCTCTCCGTTTCCTGGTCGCCGTGCCGGGTGAGCTAGTCTCGTAGCCAAGCTATAGGTGCAGCCGCAATCGTTATCGTCGCACCCGCCCCGTTCAACGTGTTGAGGTAATCCCCGAGGGATCCCGAGGTAATCATGCCCAAGTCCAAGGTCCGCAAGAAGAACGATTTCACGGTCGGCGCGGTCAGCCGCACGCCGGTGAAGGTGAAGGTCGGACCGTCCAGTGTTTGGTTCGTTTGTCTGTTTGTCGGCCTGATGCTGGTCGGCCTCGTCTGGTTGATGGTGTTTCAATTGGCCGCCGTCGGAACCCAGGCACCGCCGGCCCTGAACTGGATGGCGCATCTGGGCCCGTGGAACTATGCCATCGCGTTCGCTTTCATGATCACCGGTTTGTTGCTCACGATGCGTTGGCACTGAGCAAGACAAATTGCGAAATGAATTCATTTCGGGATCTGTCCTTTACTGGCCCAGCAACCTTGGGAGCACCCAATCACACGCGTGTGATTCATCCCCACTGTTGATAGCGCTTGTGGATAACTCCATCGGCAGTGGTGAGAGGGCGTAGACAGCGCATGCAGCAAACAGCATGGGAGCCGCGCGCGGCGGGAATCGCTGGTTGTGGGCTCGGCGGTGTTTTGATGGCTATCGCGAGTGTGACCCTTGTCACAGACCCGCCGGGGCGGATCCTGACGAGCGTTGCCGCGGCGGGTCTGATCTTGTTTGCGGGCGTGACATGGCGCGCGCGTCCGAAGCTGGCAATTACCCCCGGCGGCCTCGTGCTGAGGGGCTGGTTTCGGACGCAGGTATTGCAGCACTCCGACATCAAGATCATCCGGATCGCCGAGTTCCGTCGGCATGGGCGCACGGTTCGGTTGCTCGAGGTCGAAACCGTCACCGGCGGCCTGGTCGTCCTCTCCCGTTGGGACCTCGGGACGGACCCGTTGGAGGTGCTCGACGCGCTCACGGCCGCCGGCTACGCGGGTCACAACCCGCGCTGACCGAAGACCGGTTGCGCCGCGCGCGGACGCTCTAGGAGATCGTGATCGACTCGATGACGACCGCATCGGCAGGACGGTCGTTGCCGTCGGTGGCCGTCGTCGCGATCGCGTCGACAACCTTCTGCGAATCGGGGTCGGTCACTTCGCCGAAGATCGTGTGGCGCCGGGTCAGGTGCGGGGTCTTGTCAACCGTGATGAAGAACTGCGAGCCGTTGGTGCCCGGGCCCGCGTTCGCCATCGCCAACAGGTAAGGCCTGTCGAATTGCAGCTCCGGGTGGAACTCGTCCGCGAACTTGTAGCCCGGGCCCCCGCGGCCCGTGCCGGTCGGATCGCCGCCCTGAATCATGAAGCCACGGATCACCCGGTGAAAGACCGCGCCGTCGTAGAACGGGCCGGAGGGGCCGCCCGAGGCGTTTTGGGTCGAGTACTCCTTGGTGCCCTGCGCCAGGCCAACGAAGTTGGCGACGGTCTTGGGCGCATGGTTTCCGAACAGAGCGACCTTGATGTCGCCGCGGTTGGTGTGCAGGGTGGCGGTGGCGGTCTGAATCGGGTTAGTCACGGCATCAGAGTCTGCCATCACGCACGGGCACGCCCGCACCGGGTCCACTCCCACGGACGACGCAATGATGGCAGGCTGATGAGGCACCGAGCGACAGGCACAGAAAGGCGACAGATGAGCGCAAAGGCGGGAACCCGGTTGACCCCCCGGGAGCGACTGGCCCGAGGCCTGACCTACTCGGCGGTGGGGCCGGTCGATGTCACCAGAGGCGTTGTCGGGCTTGGCGTTCATTCGGCGCAGTCGACCGCCTCGGGGCTTCGTCGCCGTTACCGGGAGGGCCGGTTGGCCCGCGAGATCGCCTCGGCCCAAGAAACGCTCGTTCAGGAGCTGGCCGCTGCGCAGGAGGTCGTCACGAATCTGCCTCAGGCGCTGCAGGATGCGCGCCGGTCCCAACGTCACAACAGGCGCCCCTGGTTGATCGCGGGGGCCGCCGTCGTGGTCCTGGCGGGTGGCGCCGCGGCATTCAGCATCGTCCGGCGCTCAATGCGCGCGGAGCGCGCGGAGCCTTCGCCCCGGCCGCCCAGCGTCGACGTGCAGCCGCGTCCGTAAGGCGTGGAGCTGCCGGGAATCGGACCTGGCCCTGTGGTAGTCCAGTGTCGCTTTCGCTAGGCGGGGTCGACGAAGACCGGCTTCTCTCCCGACATTCCGGCCACTACGGCGGCAATCTGGTTGGGCTTGCCGATCAGCCCGGTCTGCAGCACTGATTCGCGCATCAGGGCGGCCGCGGGGTCGTTGCTGGCCCACGTTTCGTCGTAAAGGCGCTTCGCGGCGCGGACAGCATCGGGGGATCTCTGCGCGATCTGGTCGGCGAGTGCCAGCGCCGCAGATAGCGGATCTCGGGCAGTCTGCGTGACCAACCCGAGCTCGAAACCCTCACTGCCGGAAACGATGCGACCACTGAACGTCAACTCTTTCGCGACGTCGATCGATACAAGCCGCGGCAGTGTCTGCGTGATACCCATGTCGGGAACGAGTCCCCACTTGATCTCCATGATGCTCAGCTTCGCGTCCGGTGCGGCGATCCGGATGTCGGCGCCGAACGCGATCTGCAGACCACCACCGAAGCAGTTGCCGTGAATCGCGGCGATGACTGGCGCCGGCACCAATGACCAGTCGTAGGTGACGCGCTGAGCGAAGTTGGCCGGCCGGTCGTCGTCCCGGGCGAACAAGACGTCTGTGCCGCCTTCTCCGCCCATGAAGCTTGCAACATCCAGGCCGGAGCAGAAACTCTTGCCCTCGCCGTGTAGCACGACCGCGCGAACCGAACTATCGCCGGCCAGCTGCTCGGCCGCGTTCATCAAGCCTTCGAACATGGCTTGGTCGAGCGCATTGTGCTTATCGGCGCGCACCATCGTCGCCGTTGCCACGCCGTTGTTGCCGATCCCCACACGAACTCTGTCTTCGCTCACGAACGGCAATCTATCGCGCCGCGACCCGATCGATCGTTGTGGACTCGTGGAGTGGACTCGTGGAGCCTAGGGGAATCGAACCCCTGACACCTGCCTTGCAAAGGCAGTGCTCTACCAACTGAGCTAAGGCCCCTGATCGCGACCAAGTGGGTGACCGGGTTCGTCAACCACCGCCACGTGCCAGACCTCGACCCCACGTCGCGACCGCGCCACCGCCGCCACCACAGCGATCAATACCAGCGGCAACCCGAGTCTCACGTAACGTCTGGACGAGCACATGGTTGTGGGCCTGGGAGGACTCGAACCTCCGACCTCTTCGTTATCAGCGAAGCGCTCTAACCGCCTGAGCTACAGGCCCGCACGCGCGTAGGGCCGAGCGACGAGATTACCGCAATCGCCGCTCGACCCCCAAAAGGACGTCAATCCGCGCTAGTCGCGGTCCGCCAGTGTCACTTCGATGCCACCGATCAGATCGGTGGCCAGGTTGTAGACGAACGCGCCGATGGTCGCCATCGCGGTCAGCAGGACGATGTTGACCAGGCCGATCAGAACCGCGCCGCCAAAGATGGTGCCACTGGAGACCAGTTCGCCGCTGCTGCCGCTGGTGTTGTTCAGGAGGTCGCCGACGTTGCTGTTCAGCTTCGACCACACGCCCATGCCGCCGAGCACGAGGTAGAGGAACGCCACCGCGGTCATCCAGACGAAGAACATCGCCACCGAGAGCATCAGGGAAACCTTCAACGTGCTCCACGGATCGATCCGGCGGATCTGCATGCTGGCCCGGACCGGGCCGCGGGTGCGCCGTGAAACCTGGACACGGTTTCCGCGGGCCTCTCTGCCCCCGCCGCTCTCGGGGGTTGTCGAGCGGCCCGCTCCCGAGGGATCCGAAGTCTCCCCACTGGGGTCGGGTGCGACCTTGCGCTGTGAGGGGCGCGGGTTTGGGCCGGACAGATCGGGCAACTCGCTGGCGTAGGCCTCGGCGGGTGGACCGTCGGCGCGCGCCGGCGCAGCGTCGGGGTCGTGCGGCGGACTCTTCGGACGGCCGGATGCGCCGCCGCCCGGTGTGGGGGTACCGGAGATGAAGCGGTTCAGCCGGGCGTCGGCGCCGGCGGGCGGGCCCGCCGGCCGTGTCTCGGGCGCTTCGGTCGGGCGGTGCGTTGAGTGGGGGGCCCGCGGAACGCCGCGCTGCCGCGCTGCCGAATCGCCGACGTCTTGCATCCGGCCGCCCTGCGTGGGCGTCCCGCGGTGTGCACCGGCACGCTCGACCGAACCGTCCCCATTGAGGCCGTCGCCCATTTTGGGGGCGCCCGGCTCGTTCGGTGAGCTCACCCCGACACTCCTTTGATCTCCTACCATGCCCTGCGCGGTGGCAGTCGCATTGTGTGTGGTCGGGCTGAGTCTATTGCCCGGCTCCTACCCGAATCCTCAGAGGACCGCTGCTAGCCTTGCGAATCCTCGGCGCCGTCGTCTTCCCCGACGGCTTCGTCCGCGTTTTCCTCGGCGTTGCGCGCGATGGCTAACAGTGTCGCGCCCTCACCCAGGTTCATCAACCGAACGCCCTTGGTCTGCCGTCCCGCCTTGCGGACCTGGCGCGCCGCGGTGCGGATTACACCTCCTCCGGAGGTAATCGCGTACAACTCGCTGTCGTCGTCGACGATCAGCGCGCCCACCAGCCTGCCACGTCGACGGTCGTACTGAACAGTCAGGACGCCCTTGCCGCCGCGGCCTTGCACCGGGTACTCCTCGATCGCGGTGCGTTTGGCGTAACCACCGGCCGTGGCGACCAGCAGGAACATGCCTTCCTGGACCACGTTCAGCGACAACAGCTGGTCGTCCTCGTTGAATCGCATGCCCTGCACGCCAGACGTGGCGCGGCCCATCGGTCGCAGCGCCTCGTCGGTCGCCGAGAACCTGATGGATTGCCCGTTGGCCGAGACCAGCAGCAGATCCTCCTGGGCCGAGCACAGCACCGCCCCGACCAGCTCGTCGTTGTCGCGCAGGTTGATCGCCACGATTCCACCCGAGCGATTGGAGTCGAAGTCGGTCAGCTTGGACTTTTTGACCAGCCCGTTCTTGGTGGCCAGCACGAGATAGGGCGCATCCTCGTAGCTCTGAATCTGAATGACCTGGGCGATGCGTTCCTCGGGCTGGAAGGCCAGCAGGTTCGCGACGTGCTGACCGCGCGCCGTCCGGGATGCCTCCGGCAGCTCGTAGGCCTTCGCCCGATACACCCGCCCCTGCGTGGTGAAGAACAGGATCCAGTCGTGCGTCGAGCACACGAAGAAGTGCGCGACGATGTCGTCTTGTTTGAGCCCGGCTCCCTGCACACCCTTGCCGCCGCGTTTCTGGCTGCGGTAGAGATCGGTCTTGGTGCGCTTGGCGTAGCCGGTCTCGGTGATCGTGACGACGACGTCCTCGCGGGCGATCAGGTCCTCGTCGTTGACGTCGCCGTCGGCCGCGATGATCCGGGTGCGACGGTCGTCGCCGTACTTTTCGACGATCTCGGCGAGTTCGTCGTGCACGATCCCGCGCTGCCGCTCCGGCTTGGCCAGAATGTCTTCCAGGTCGGCGATCTCGGCTTCGATCTTGGCCAGGTCGTCGATGATGCGCTGGCGCTCCAGGGCGGCCAGCCGCCGCAGCTGCATGTCCAGGATGGCCTGGGATTGGATTTCGTCGATATCGAGCAGCTCGATCAGGCCGGCCCGGGCGATCTCGACGGTCTCCGACGCGCGGATCAAAGCGATGACTTCGTCCAGCGCGTCCAGCGCTTTGACCAGACCGCGCAGAATATGGGCCCGCTCGTTCGCCTTGCGCAGCCGGTAGGTGGTGCGCCGGATGATGACATCCAGTTGGTGGTCGACATAGTGGCGGATCATCTGATCGAGGCGCAGCGTGCGGGGCACCCCGTCGACGATCGACAACATGTTGGCACCGAAGCTGGTCTGCAGTTGGGTGTGCTTGTAGAGGTTGTTCAACACCACCTTGGCGACCGCATCGCGCTTGATCTCGACGACGATGCGCACACCGACCCGGTCGCTGCCCTGGTCTTCGACGTTGGCGATGCCGGTGAGCCGGCCATCACGGACCTGCTCGGCGATCGAGGTAATGAAGTTGTCGTGGTTGACCTGATAGGGCAACTCGGTGATCACGATCGAGGTACGCCCGCGGGAGTCCTCCTCGATCTCCACCACGCCACGCATCCGGACGGATCCGCGCCCGGTGGTGTAGGCGTCGTGAATCCCTTGGGAGCCAACGATTAAACCGGCTGTGGGGAAGTCGGGCCCCTTGACTCGTTCGCGGACGGCAGCCAGGGTGGCTTCCTCATCGGCGTCGTGGTTGTCCAGGCACCAGAACACCGCCTCGGCGAGTTCGCGCAGATTGTGCGGCGGGATGTTGGTCGCCATGCCGACCGCGATGCCGCCGGACCCGTTGGCCAGCAGGTTGGGGAACCGGCTGGGCAGAACCGTCGGCTCCTGCACCCGGCCGTCGTAGTTGGGTATGAAATCGACTGTCTCCTCGTCGATTTCGCGCAACATCTCCATCGCGAGCGGCGTCAGCCGCGCCTCGGTGTTGTGGCTGACAAACCCGTTCGTCAAAAATGCGTGATCTTCGGTGTCGACGCGCAGGCTGTACACCGGCTGCACGCCGGCTTCTGTCACGGAGGCGACGCGCGCGTAGTAGAACCGGCCATCGGTGAGGTCGGTCGCGATGGCCCGGACGTCGGCGTCATTCGCGAACCGACGGAGGAATTCGGCCAGTCCGGGTACCTCGTCGACCGTGGGGGCTATGCACGCCGTTATCGGCGCGTTGTGTGCATAAGCCACACGCTCGGCGCTCATGACGGCGCAATCGCCCGGCCGGATTTCTTCGATCAGCTTCCACAGCAAGGTCGGCACACCGCCGATGTTCACCAGGCATAGCAGTGGGTGGTTCGACGTACCTGTTATTTCGTGACCGTCCACCGTCCGCACACGGAAAGTCGGGTGTTCACCTGAATGGAACAGGCGATCCGCCGAGACCGGCGCGCCGTGCCGGTCAAGCACCTTTAGATCAATGGCGTTGTCGCTGTTCGGCTTAGCGCCCGACACTACATCGGCGATGCGGATCGAACGACCCTCGGGCAGCGCCACCAGCGTCTCCCCAGAAAGGCAGTACCGCATCGCCGCTGGTGGGTCGTTGCCCGGCGAGCCGAAGTTGCCCTGCCCGTCGACGAGCGGATACCGCAGCGACCACGGCTGCGCCATGCGCACCAAGGTGTCGTAGATCGACGCGTCGCCGTGCGGGTGGTAGTTACCCATCGTCTCGGCGACCGACCGCGCCGACTTGGCGTGGCTGCGGTCCGGGCGGAACCCGGAGTCGTACATCGCATACAGCACCCGGCGGTGCACGGGTTTGAGACCGTCGCGCACCTCCGGCAGCGCGCGACCCACGATCACGCTCATCGCGTAGTCGATGTAGCTCCGCTGCATCTCCTGCTGGATGTCGACGGGCTCGATCCGGTCACCGGCCTCGTCGCCGGGCGGCAGCGTGGTGTCAGTCATCTAGTCCTCGTTTGGGTCGGGATCCGCGGGTCAGATCCATCAGACATCCAGGAAGCGAACGTCCTTGGCGTTGCGGGTGATAAAGCTTCGGCGGGCGTCGACATCCTCGCCCATCAGGATGGAGAACAACTCGTCAGCGGCCGCCGCGTCGTCGAGGGTGATCTGGCGCAACACCCGCACGGACGGGTCCATGGTGGTTTCCCACAACTCTTTAGCGTCCATTTCGCCGAGGCCCTTGTAGCGCTGGATGCCGTCTTCCTTGTTGATCTTCTTGCCGGCCTCCTGCCCCGCCTCCAACAGACCGTCGCGCTCGCGGTCGGAGTAGGCGAACTCAGGATCGCTGCGCTGCCACTTCAACTTGTACAGCGGTGGCTGCGCCAAAAACACGTGCCCGTTTTCTATCAGTGGCCGCATGAACCGGAACAACAGCGTCAACAGCAGCGTGGAGATGTGCTGGCCGTCGACGTCGGCGTCGGCCATCAACACGATCTTGTGGTAGCGCAGTTTGGTGATGTCGAACTCGTCGTGGATTCCGGTGCCCAGCGCGGTGATGATCGCCTGGACTTCGGTGTTCTTGAGCACCCGGTCGATGCGCGCCTTCTCGACGTTGATGATCTTGCCGCGCAACGGAAGAATCGCCTGGAACATCGAATCGCGGCCGCTCTTGGCCGAGCCGCCGGCCGAGTCACCCTCCACCACATACAGTTCCGACTTGCGGGGATCGGTGGAACGGCAGTCGGCCAGCTTGCCCGGGAGCCCGCCGAGATCGGTGGCGCTCTTGCGCCGCACCAACTCTCGCGCCTTGCGGGCCGCGATTCGGGCCTGCGCCGAGGACACCGCCTTGTTCACCACCGTTTTCGCGTCCGAAGGATTGGCCTCAAACCAATGGGTGAGCCGTTCGTTGCAGACCTTCTGCACGAACGACTTGACCTCGGTGTTGCCCAGCTTGGTCTTGGTCTGGCCCTCGAACTGCGGTTCTTTCACCTTCACCGATATCACCGCCGCCAAGCCTTCCCGGATGTCGTCGCCGGTGAGGTTGGAGTCTTTGTCCTTCAGAATCTTCTTGTCCTTGGCGTACTTGTTCACCACCGACGTCAACGCGCTGCGGAAACCCTCCTCATGGGTGCCGCCCTCGTGGGTGTTGATGGTGTTGGCAAAGGTATGCACCGACTCCGAGTAGCCGGCGTTCCACTGCATCGCGATTTCGACTTCGTGGCCGTCTCCTTCGCCGGCGAAACCCACGATGCTGGCGTGGATCGGGCTCTTCGTGCGGTTGATGTGCTTGACGAAGTCGACCAGACCGCCGGGGTAGTGGAAGGTGCGGCGCTTGACTTTATGTGGCGCAGCCGATTCGGCCGCCTGTTCAGTCGCGGACTTGGGCGCCTCGGCAACATCGCTTACAACTTCGTCGACGACCTCGTCCTGGGTCACCCGCTCGTCAGCAAGGTTGATCGTCAAGCCCTTGTTGAGGAAGGCCATTTCCTGTAGCCGGCGCGCAACGGTCTCGAAGTCGTACACCGTCGTCTCGAAGACATTCGGGTCGGCCCAGAAACGAACGGTCGTTCCGGTTTTCTTCGTTGCCGCACCCTGCTTGAGGTTGCCCGGCACCGAGTGATCGTAGGACTGCGACCACTCGTGCCCGTCGCGTTTGATCTCGACCTCAAGCCGGGTCGACAGGGCGTTGACGACCGACACCCCAACGCCATGCAGACCACCGGAGACCGCATACGCCTCGCCGCCAAATTTTCCGCCGGCATGCAGCTGGGTCATCACGACGTCGACGGTCGGTATCCCCGAAGCGTGCATGGCCACCGGGATGCCGCGGCCGTTGTCGACGACTTCGACGCCACCGTCCTGTAGCAGGACCACGTCGACCGTCGTCGCGTAACCGGCCATCGCCTCATCCACCGCGTTGTCGACCACCTCCCAGACGAGGTGGTGCAAACCCCGCTCACCGGTGGATCCGATGTACATGCTGGGGCGTTTGCGGACGGCCTCCAGCCCTTCGAGAACGGTGATATCTGCAGCGTCGTATCCGCTTTGGGCCTTCTTTTTCTGCGCAGCCACGGTCGGGATGCTCTCCTTGGGGTTTCATGCGAGCGGTCCAGTCACCGCAGCGGTCGCATGCCTCCACTCTACCGTGATCAAGGGTCAGCACCGATTCTCTGGGCGCGTTTCTGCCCATCTGACCGCGCCGTGTGCACGATTTCTTTATTCCCGGCGCGTCCCGACGTGCATTTAGCCGGAACGCCCCGTCCTGGCGGCTCTCAGGCGCCTGTTAACGAAGGCCCGACTGGGGATGGTTTGGGCTTGCGAACGTCTCAGCCGTACGTGTCGCGCGGCCCCCGACCGGCGATGTGGCGTGGCCCCTTACGCCAAGACGGTGCGGTCGGTCCGGTGATTTTCAGCGATGTCACCACACCGTTGCCAACCGCCGCGGCGATCTTGGCCAACAGTTGCGCCTGGACCATCCGCAACTGGGTGGCCCAGGCCGTCGATTCCGCCGTCACGCTGAGCACGCCCTCTCTGAGAGTGGTGGGGGTCGCGTGGTCCGCGATCTGCTGGCCCACCACCGACGCCCAGTGACCGAGCACCGTGCCCTCGGCGACTTGGGCCGACCAGCCGCGTTTTTTCGCCAGCTCCCGCGCCACCCGTCCCAGCGGTTGCGGATCTCGGACGTCGGGACCCGGCCCCGACCAGCTTCGTCGCTGTCCCGCGACGCGCCGCGGCACGCGCGGCGCGACACGCCCACGACCGGCGTCCTTTCCCTGCGCACGCGCGGCAGCGCGCGCTTCCTCGAGGGTGCGCCGCACCAGGTCGATGCCCTTCAACTCATCGGGCTTTTCGGGGTCCTTCTCATCGCCGCTACCCATCAGATTGCACCGCGGACGCCCGTCCAGAGTCATCATCACGCAGTTCTATATGCACCCTCCTGGCGTCCCAGTCGGCCGGAATGTCCTCGAGCACCGCGGCCGTCACCAATACCTGCTCCGCCGATTCCGCCACCGCCGCCAAGGCGCGGCGGCGCGCGCCGTCGAGTTCGGCGAACACATCGTCAAGCAACAACACGGGCTCGCCCCCGTCGGCGCGCAGCAATTCGTACGCCGCTAACCGCAACGCCACCGCGAAAGACCACGATTCCCCATGGCTTACAAAGCCTTTCGCGGATTGATCGCCGAGCCGCAGCTCCAGGTCGTCGCGGTGCGGGCCGACCAGGCACATCCCCCGCTCCAATTCGGCATCGCGGCGCGCCGACAAGGCAGCCAACAGGGCGGCCTCGAGAAATTCGCGGTCGCTGCCCTCCGGGCCTGCCTCGCGCCCGGCGCCAAGACTGGTTCGGTAGGCGATCGACACCGGGCGTGATCCGGGCGCCAGCAACTGGTATGCCTTTTCCACCTCCGGTGCCAACTGGTCAACCAGATCGATGCGGGCGGCCATCAGTTCGGCGCCGTGTTCAGCCAACCGGCTATCCCACACATCGAGGGTGGCCAGGGCGCTCTGGTCGCCGCGATACCGCGCGCCGGAAACGGACTTCAACAGCGCCGTGCGCTGGCGCAAGACCTTGTCGTAATCGGCCCGCACACCAGCGATCGCCGGCCTGCGCACGATCGCCAGATCATCGAGGTAACGGCGCCGGTCGGACGGATCCCCGCGCACCAAAGCCAAGTCTTCGGGGGCGAAAAGCACCGCGCGCAACACCCCGACCACCTCGCGGGTGCTTCGCACCGGCGAACGATTCAACCGCGCCTTGTTGGCCCGCCCCGCGGCGATCTCAAGGTCGATCGCACACTCCCTGCCTTCGTTGACGACGATCGTCGAAACCACGGCGCGGTCGGCACCGGTTCGGATCAACGGCGTGTCGGTCCCCACCCGGTGCGAACTCAGAGTGGTCGAATACCACAGCGCTTCAAGCAAATTCGTCTTACCGAAGCCATTGGAGCCTACGAACGCCGTCCGACCTGGCTGCAATTCGAGGTCGGCGTGCGCCCAGGACCGGAAATCGCGCAGTCCCAAATGCCGGACGTACACCTACCCGGGCAACCGAACTGGCATCAGCAGGTACACATAGTCCGTCGGCCGCGCGGGAAATGGTCCGGTACCGCTCGGCTGGGCGGCATCGTCGAGTGCCGGACGCAACAATGCCGGCTTCCCCGGGGTCGTGAAACCAAACGACACCCGGTCCGAATGCACCGAGGCAAGCCCGTCGGTCAAATAGGTGGGGTTGAACGCGATCGTCAACGGTTCGCCCGCAAAATCGACGGGAAGGTCTTCTTCGGCTCGGCCCACGTCGTCGGCGCCCGCCGATAGCCGGAGCATGCCATCGCGGAATTCCATCCGCACCTGTGCACCCCGGTCGGCCACCAACGCAACCAACTTGATGGCCTCGGTCAGCTCGGCCACGTTGATGGTGGCCACCGCCGTGTGCTCGGCGGGCAACAACTGGCGAAACTTCGGGAACTCCGCGTCAAGGAGGCGGGTGGTGCTGCGTTTGCCGTTACCGCTGATACCCAGCAACCCGTCTTTTCCGACTCCTGTCCCGGCACCCAACGACAACCGAACATCGGATCCGTCGGCGCCCGTTTTGGCCGCCTCGGACAACGTCTTGGCCGGCACCAACACCGCGGCTTCAATCTCGGGTACCAACGCCGACCATGTCAGCTCGCGAACTGCCAAACGGAACCTGTCGGTGGCGGCTAGAACCACCGTGTCACCCGAGATCTCAACCCGAATGCCGGTCAACATGGGCAACGTGTCATCCCGGCCGGCCGCAATGGCCACCTGACCGATCGCCTCAGCGAACAGGTCCGACGACAGCGTGCCGGTATCTTCCGGCAACGCGGGCAGCGTCGGGTAGTCCTCAACCGGCATCGTGGGCAACGAAAACCTGGCGTTCCCACAGGTCAACGCCACGCGGCTGCCGTCCACATAGAAGTCGACAGGCTTGTTCGGCAACGCCCGGGTGATGTCTGACAACAACCTTCCCGACACCAAAACGGTTCCAGGAGAAGCTATTTCGGCCGCAACCTGGGCCTCGGCGGACACCTCGTAATCGAACCCGGAGATCGTCAGGCCGTCATCCGAGCCGGACAACAGAACTCCAGAGAGCACCGGCACCGCCGGCCTGGTCGGCAGGTTCTTCGCCACCCACGACACCGCGTCGGCGAAGGACTCTCGCACCAGGCGAAACTTCAAGTCGGTGAGGCCAGCTGTTGTCGTCGCCGCGTCCATAGCGTCCCTTTATCTGCCAAAGTGTTAAAACCCGAGATGGCTAGCCGCCCGTCGCTAGCAGTCGAAGAACAACCGTAGATCTTCTGCGGCCATCTTGAAAGCTAATCGTGAAGGCCGACAAACCGCGTCGGCGATGGGTTCCACGGTGCCCGCGTAACGCGCGTCCCCAACGGTGTACTTCAAAGAAGAACCAATGGATAGATCTCAGTAACAGTAATAAGTGCTGTGCATTCTGGGGACAGCCTGGCCTTGGTGCAGCTAGGGCGGTGTTCGGGTTGTGGATGACTCGGTTGATAACTGTGTGTGCTTTGTTGGACCGCTGGGGATGCAGCACGGAAGTACACGGAAAGCACATTGCTGCACCGGTGTTTGGGCGGGCTGTGCACAGCACCGCGCACATCTTCCGGGCGTGACTGGTGTGACGGGTGAGCGGGAAGTTTTTCGGAAAAAAATTGTCTCTACCGCGCGAGTCAGCGCTTGGACCGCTGCCGGATGCGAGTGGTGAGTTCCTTGACGTGATCGAAGACTTCGCGTCGCTCGGCCATCTCGGACAGGATCTTGCGCTGGGCGTACATGACCGTGGTGTGATCACGGCCGAAGGCCTGGCCGATCTTGGGTAGTGACAGGTCGGTGAGCTCGCGGCACAGGTACATCGCGATTTGTCGCGACTGAGCCAGCGCGCGGGTCTTGCCGGGGCCACGTAGTTCCTCGACGGTGGTGTCGAAGTATTCGGCGGTGGCGGCCATGATGGTGGCCGCGCTGATCTGCATGGTGCTGGCGTCGGCGATCAGGTCCCTAAGCACGATCTCCGCAAGTGCCTTGTCGATGGGGGTTCTGTTCAACGACGCGAACGCCGTTACCCGGATGAGGGCCCCTTCGAGTTCGCGGATGTTGCGTTCGATGCTGCTGGCGATGAGTTCCAGAACTTCGTCGGGCACCGACAGCCGTTCCATCTGTGCTTTCTTGCGCAGGATGGCGATGCGGGTCTCAAGTTCCGGAGGCTGTACGTCGGTGATCAAGCCCCACTCGAATCGTGTCCGTAGCCGGTCTTCGAGGGTGGCGAGCTGTTTCGGCGGCCGGTCCGAGGAGATGACGATCTGCTTGTTGGCGTTGTGCAATGTATTGAAGGTGTGGAAGAACTCTTCCTGGATACCTTCTTTGCCCTCGATGAACTGGATGTCGTCGACCAGCAGAACGTCAACGTCGCGGTAACTGCGTTTGAAGGCGACCTTGCGGTCGTCGCGCAGCGAGTTGATGAAATCGTTGGTGAATTCCTCGGTCGAGACGTACTTGACCCGCATACCGGGGAACAGCCGTTGCGCGTAATTGCCGGCGGCATGCAACAAGTGCGTCTTGCCGAGGCCGGATTCGCCCCAAATGAAGAGGGGGTTGTAGGCGCGGGCCGGAGCTTCGGCGATGGCCAGGGCCGCGGCATGGGCGAATCGGTTGGACGCGCCGATGACGAACGTGTCGAAGGTGTACCGGCGATTGAGGCTGGTTCCGCCGGCGACGGCCGAGTCGGCGGTGTGCGGACGCTCGGTGAAGTAGTTGGGCCAACCCTGCTCGGCGCCACCGACGGGTTCGCCATTTTCGTAGCCCTCGTCAGTGTCGAGGTCGGTGTCGTCGGCCTGGGACAGGACGTCGGGTTGAGAGGAGGCTCCCGCCGGTATGACTCCGTCGTCGGCGCCCTCGGTGGGCGGAGCGATGCGGACCCCGAGTTGTACTTGTTGTCCGAGGCGGCGACTGAGCGCATCGGTGATGGGGGCGCGCAGGTGACGTTCGATCTCGTTTTGCACGAAGCTGCTCGGGACCGACAACAGAGCAAATCCCTCGACGATGGTGAGGGGTTGGACAAGATTCAGCCAGGCCCTTTGCTGAGGGGTCAGTGGAGCAACGAGAGTGGTGCGGTTGGCGGCCAGGCCGTCTGCGGGGAACTCGCCGTTGAGCTCGGAAACGACGGCATTCCACACTGTCGTGAAACCTGAACCGGGGTCATCGGTCAACGACGTAATCTCCCTGGTTCTCGCAGATCCTGGGCCGAGGGGCAACCACGCTCGACGACAAAACGGATGTCCACATAGTTATACACAGGTGTGGACAGGATGTTGGTAAGCGAGCCGCAAGCACGCCAGCGACGGTTCCCGATCTCCGTGCTGGTGACAACTCGTGCAGGCCGCCTAGCCCGCTAGTGGATCCGGCATCCTCGTTTCGTCGTCGAGCGCCGCTCCACTCTGAAACGGCATTGCCCGAAGCTAACAGTTTTCCGTTCGGCTGCCAACAGTTCTGTTGCATTCCAATCGGCCTCTTTAGGGTTGTTCGGGGGTCGTCTGTCGTCTGCTGCGGATATCGTGCCGCAGCCGCGCCGCCGGGGACGAAGGTTCCGCGTTTATTTCGGTTGGGTTCCTTGGGGCAGGCCAAGTTTGACCCGGGGAAGGCTCCTCAGTACCCTCAAACAGTCGCCCGAAAGTCGGCGATACGGCTGCGACCCGGATCTTGTGTCCGGGGACCGCGCCGGCCAGCAGCAAGACCCACCTCCGATCGACACGCAGACGAACGCAGTCGGCCAGCGTGGTGGGCGGATGGCTCGAAGCCTTGAGCCAGGGACAGCGAGGAGAATGCCGTGGCCAAGGGCAAGCGGACGTTCCAGCCGAACAACCGGCGCCGAGCCCGCGTGCACGGCTTCCGCTTGCGGATGCGCACTCGGGCCGGGCGCTCCATCGTCTCCAACCGGCGCCGTAAAGGCCGTCGCGCGTTATCCGCCTGAGCGTAACGACAGGTTTTTCGGCGGTGCTTCCCGCACGCAACCGCATGAGGCGGTCAACGGAGTTTGACGCCACGCTGAAGCGTGGGATGCGCGCGGTGCAGCCCGATGTCATCGTTCACGTTCGGCGGGGGAGCGATGGCGACGGCGGGGGTCCGCGCGTCGGATTGATCATCGCCAAGAACGTGGGATCGGCCGTTGAACGCCATCGCGTCGCGCGCCGGCTGCGGCATGTCGCCCGAACCGTGTTGGGCGATCTCCATCAGTCCGATCGGGTGGTGATCCGGGCGCTACCGGGTAGCCCCCAGGTGTCCTCGGCACGATTGGAGCAACAGCTGCGGCGGGGGCTGCGGCGCGCGTTCGAGCCGGCGGGGACCGACCGATGAGTCTCTTTGCGCCGACGCGCGCGTTGGTGGGCGGTGCGGGCCGGGCCGCGGTGCGCGCGGTGATCTTCGCGATCCAGCTGTACCGGCACATGGTTTCGCCGCTGCGCCCGGCGACGTGTCGGTTCATTCCGACGTGTAGCCAGTACGCCGTCGACGCCCTCACCGAGTACGGCTTGGTCCGGGGGAGTTGGTTGTCCGCGGCCAGGCTCGCCAAGTGCGGCCCATGGCATCGGGGAGGATGGGATCCGATACCGGAGCGCCACGAATGCCGGGCGGGCTCCGATCGCGCCAGCGACGCCTGGGTCGCCCGGGCGGAGCTAGGGGAAGGTGAGTCTTTTGTCGTTTGATCCGTTCAGTCTGGACATCTTCTACTACCCGGTGTCGTGGATCATGTGGGCCTGGTACAAGTTGTTCGCGTTCGCCCTGGGCCCGACGAACTTCTTCGCCTGGGCTCTCTCGGTGATGTTCCTGGTGTTCACCCTGCGGGCAATCCTGTACAAGCCATTCGTGCGTCAGATCCGCACCACCCGGCAGATGCAGGAGCTGCAGCCACAGATCAAGGCGCTGCAGAAGAAGTACGGCAAGGACCGTCAGCGCATGGCGCTGGAGATGCAGAAGCTGCAACGCGAGCACGGATTCAACCCCATCCTGGGCTGCTTGCCGATGCTGGCGCAGATCCCGGTGTTCCTGGGGCTGTATCACGTGTTGCGGTCGTTCAACCGCACCACCGGAGGCTTCGGCCAGCCGCATATGTCGGTGATCCAGAACCGGTTGACGGGCAACTACGTGTTCCCCCCGGCCGACGTGGGCCACTTCCTGGACGCCAACCTGTGGGGCGCACCGATCGGTGCCTTCATGACGCAGCGAGCCGGGTTGGACGCGTTCACCCACTTCAGCCGTCCGGCGGTGATCGCCGTGGGTGCCCCGGTGATGCTCCTGGCCGGCATCGCCACCTACTTCAACAGCCGCGCGTCGGTGGCACGGCAGAGCCCGGAGGCGGCGGCCAACCCGCAGACCGCGATGATGAACAAACTCGCGCTCTACGTGTTTCCGCTCGGCGTTGTCGTGGGTGGCCCGTTCCTTCCGCTGGCGATCATCCTGTACTGGTTCTCGAACAACATCTGGACCTTCGCGCAGCAGCACTACGTGTTCGCCATGATCGAAAAAGAGGACGAGGCCAAGAGGCAGGAAGCCGTCCAGCGCCGGGCGGCCAACGCACCGGTGCCGGGCGCCAAACCGAAGCGCAACCCGAAGGCGGCGCCGGCGAGCGGGAACGGTTCGGCGACGAGCGGCGACGGGGATACCGATTCCGGACCCGGCTCGGCGAACGCGGAACCCGATGACGGCCCCGATGGTCAGGTGGCCGAACCCGAGAAGCCGACCACGGCCGGACGCAACAGCGTTCCGACCAACCGCACACCGCGGCCAGGGGCGCGACCTAAGAGGCGCAAACGCTGACGAGGGTGCCACAGCTTTACCGGTCCGCCTCGGGCGAATGACCCGACGGCGACCAGAACCCTCGAATAGAGGGTGGAAGAGGGAGAGAAAGACATGACAGACGCCGACACCGCCGAGCGCGACTTCGATGCGGAACTCGACGCACAAGCGCCGGCCGAGGACGTCCCAGAAGACGCGGCGGCGGAGGATGCCAGCGGCGCTGAACCCGACGACCTCGAGGAGCGATTGGTCGCCGAGGGCGAGATCGCCGGCGACTATCTGGAAGAGCTGCTGGACCTGTTGGACTTCGACGGCGACATCGATCTGGACGTCGAGGGCAACCGGGCCGTCGTGAGCATCGACGGCAGCGACGACCTGAACAAGTTGGTCGGGCGCGGGGGCGAAGTCCTCGACGCCCTGCAGGAACTTACCCGGCTGGCGGTGCACCAGAGGACCGGTGTGCGGAGCCGATTGATGCTCGACATTGCGGGCTGGCGGCGGCGGCGGCGCGAAGAACTGGCCGCGCTCGGCGACAAGGTCGCGCGGCGGGTGCTGAACACCGGCGAACGCGAGGAACTCTCTCCGATGACGCCGTTCGAGCGCAAGATCGTTCACGATGCCGTAGCGGCGGTGGCGGGGGTTCACAGCGAGAGCGAGGGCGTGGAGCCGGCGCGGCGGGTCGTGGTCCTGCTCGACTGACCGCGGCGAGTAACAGCCGTGTAATTAGTGGATGCCCAGAGCCGACGAGGTCCCGAGGAATCGAGAATGTTTCACGTGAAACAAGACCCGGAGGCGTTTCACGTGAAACATCGAAGCGACCGAGCGCCGGCGACCGACCGCCCTGCGCCCGCCGATCCTCCACCGGTGGACGAGGCCGCGGCGGCGATCTTCGGTGCGCGGCTCGATATCGCCCAGCGTTACGCGGAACTGCTGGCGGGCGCCGGGGTGGAACGCGGCCTGCTGGGACCGCGCGAGGTGGACCGCCTTTGGGAGCGGCACCTGCTCAATTGCGCGGTGGTGGCGGAGTTGCTCGAACCTGGCGAGAAAGTGATAGACGTCGGCAGCGGGGCCGGGTTGCCGGGGATACCATTGGCAATCGCGCGGCCCGACCTCGAGATCGCGCTTCTCGAACCGCTGCTGCGCCGCAGCGAGTTTCTCAGCGAGGTCGTGGCCGAACTAGGGTTGGCGGTCGAGGTGGTGCGCGGCCGCGCGGAGGAACGTTGGGTACGCGAACAATTCGGCGCCCGGGACGTCGCGGTGTCGCGAGCGGTTGCACCGCTGGGCAGGTTGACGAAGTGGAGTATGCCGTTACTACGGGCGGACGGGCGAATGGTCGCGATCAAGGGGGAGCGCGCTCCCGACGAAGTGGAAGCAGACCGGCGTGTGATGGCAGCATCCCATGCCGTTGATGTCAGGGTGGTGACATGTGGCGCGCCCTATTTGCGTCCGCCCGCAACCGTGGTGTTAGCGCGGCGCGGAAACCGAGCGGGCCAGAGGCCGCCCCGAACGGCCGACAGGAGGACACGGTGAGTTCTCCACACGACTGGTCCGGGGGAGCCCCGCCGTCGCCGGGTGTGATGCACGCGCAGTCTCCGGCAGCGGCGCCGGTCGCACCGGAGGGGCTGCCCGGCGACGACGAGGCCGCCGCGATGACAGATGTTTCACGTGAAACATCCGACGACTTCGACACCCCGATCGGCGCCGCCGCGGAGCGCGCCATGCGGGTGCTTCATACGACTTACCCACCGCTGCGCCGCCCGCGCCACCGCCGGCTCTTCACCATCGCGAACCAGAAGGGCGGCGTAGGAAAGACCACCACCGCGGTCAACCTCGCCGCCGCCCTGGCCGTGCAAGGACTCAAGACGCTCGTCATCGACCTCGATCCGCAGGGGAATGCGAGCACGGCGCTCGGGATCCACGACCGGCAAGCCGGCACGCCCTCCTCGTACGAGGTGCTGATCGGCGAGATCTCGTTGCGGGACGCGATCCGACCCAGCCCGCACAGCCCGCGGCTGTTCTGCGTCCCGGCGACGATCGATCTGGCGGGCGCCGAGATCGAATTGGTGAGCATGGTGGCGCGCGAGAACCGGCTGCGCACCGCGCTGGCCGAGCTCGACCGCTTCGACTTCGACTACGTTTTCGTCGACTGCCCGCCGTCGCTCGGACTGCTGACCATCAATGCGCTCGTCGCCGCGCCAGAGGTGATGATCCCGATCCAGTGCGAGTACTACGCGCTCGAAGGCGTGTCACAACTGATGCGCAACATCGAGATGGTGAAGGCACACCTCAATCCACAGCTCGACGTGACAACCGTGATCCTCACCATGTATGACGGACGGACCAAGCTCGCCGACCAGGTCGCCGAGGAGGTACGCCGTTACTTCGGAACCAAGGTGTTGCGCACGGTGATTCCGCGCAGCGTCAAGGTGTCGGAGGCGCCCGGCTTCAGCATGACGATCATCGATTACGACCCCGGTTCGCGCGGGGCGATGAGCTATCTCGACGCGAGCCGCGAACTCGCCGAGCGTGATTGAGCACCATCCGTGAAGGGACGACCATGACGCAGCCGTTACGTAAGAAGGGCGGCCTCGGCCGGGGCCTGGCTTCGCTGATCCCCACCGGACCGGCGGACAACGACGCCGGTCCGGCGACGCTGGGTCCGCGGATGGGCGACGCGACCGCCGACGTCCTGATCGGGAGACCGACGCCGGACGTCTCCGCGGTCGGTGCGGTGTATCGCGAGATCCCGCCGGCCGACATCGAACGCAATCCACGTCAGCCACGACAGGTGTTCGACGAGGAGGCGCTGTCCGAGCTGGTGCACTCCATTCGCGAGTTCGGCCTCCTGCAGCCGATCGTGGTTCGTGCGGTGACCGGAGTGCCGAGCGGTGCGCGATATCAGCTCATCATGGGGGAGCGGCGGTGGCGTGCCGCCCAGGAAGCGGGCCTGGCCACCATCCCGGCCATCGTGCGCGAGACCGGCGACGACAATCTGCTCCGCGACGCCTTGCTGGAGAACATCCATCGGGCACAGCTGAACCCGTTGGAAGAGGCGGCCGCATACCAGCAGCTGCTCGACGAGTTTGGTGTCACCCACGACGAGCTGGCTTCGCGGATCGGCCGCTCGCGGCCGCTGATCACCAACATGATCCGGTTGCTGAAGCTGCCGATCGCGGTGCAGCGGCGGGTGGCGGCGGGGGTCCTGTCCGCCGGTCATGCCCGCGCGCTGCTGTCCCTGGAGGCCGGCCCCGAGGCGCAGGAGGAACTGGCCGGCCGGATCGTCGCGGAGGGCCTGTCGGTGCGGGCCACCGAGGAGGCGGTCACCCTGGCCAACCGCGGCGACGCCGCCGCCCCGGCACCTCAGCGACGCAAGCCGATCCAGATGCCCGGCCTTCAAGAGGTTGCTGAGCGGCTGTCGAACGCCTTCGACACGCGGGTGACCGTGAGCCTCGGCAAACGCAAGGGACGGATTGTGGTGGAGTTCGGCTCGGTGGATGATCTCCAGCGGATCATCGATATGATGACCCCTCGCAGGGCATGACCGCCCATACCGTGTAATTACGTCACTGTGACATTCCGCCGGTTGTGGGGCCGCGACGACCCGCCAAAACCACCGTGCTCCGCCGGAGTTCCGGTGCGGCTCAAGCCATTTCGTCATTCGGCCGGCCGGCGCCCCGGTGCGCGGTCCCGTTCGCCGCGGCGGCTCAAGTGGCGGGGCAAACACTGGTCCGATGACGACCAACTCTCCTATTCTGGAGGGGTTGCGGGTGTAATTGGCTGCAGTACCGCACGGAAGCCAGGAGGCTAGTGTCTGCCCGAATCACGCCGCTGCGGCTCGAGGCCTTCGAGCAGCTTCCCAAGCACGCGCGCCGGTGCGTCTTCTGGGAGGTAGATCCCGCGACCCTCGGCAACCAAGATCACCTCGCCGACCCGGAATTCGAAAAAGAAGCCTGGCTGTCGATGGTGATGCTGGAGTGGGGCTCATGCGGGCAGGTCGCGACCGCGGTGGTCCCGGATGACGACCGCAGCCACACCGAGCCGCCGTGCCTGGGGTACGTCCTCTACGCGCCGCCGCGGGCGGTGCCGCGGGCGCAGCGGTTTCCCACCGCGCCGGTGTCCGCCGACGCCGTACTGCTGACCTCGATGGGGATCGAGCCGGGGCAGGGAACCGACGATCTGCCACACGGGCTCATCGCGCGGGTGATCGACGAATTGGTCCGACGCGGCGTCCGGGCGTTGGAAGCTTTCGGCCGCACACCGGCGGCCTCCGAGTTGCAGGATCCGCGAGCGGCGGACCCCGATGTCCGGCCGGTGTTGGAGGCACTCGGCGACTGCTCGGTTGACCACTGCATCATCGCCGCGGAATTCCTGAAGGACGTGGGGTTCGTCGTGGTGGCGCCGCATACGTACTTTCCCCGGCTGCGGCTGGAGCTGGACAAGGGTCTCGGTTGGAAAGCCGAGGTCGAGGCGGCGCTGGAGCGGCTACTGGCGAACGCTCAGCTGCAACAGCCGGTCGGCGCCGGCTCCACGGCGGGGAATACGTTGCAGGTCGCCGAGGGCGGTTAGGAACCGCCCAGCCTGCTCGCCCGCTCCACCGACAATTCGTGGGCCAGCAGCTCGGCGAAGGTGAATGTGCCAGTGGGCCTATCGTTCTTGCCCAGCAGATAGAGCCGCTTGACCGCGGCGAGAATACCTTCGGCGATGGCATCGCGAGTCTGCGTTGAGACCAGCATCGCGCGATCGCGCGGGTTGGTGATGTAGCCGACGTCGACCTGCACGGTCGGCATCCGAGTCAGTCGCAGCAGGTCCCACGTCCGGCCATGCGTTCGGCAATCCCGTAAACCGGTGCGGGCCACCACTTCTCGTTGAATGAAGTCGGAGAGATTGCGTCCGATGGTCGAGACGGAGCCATGCGAGTTTCCAAAGTGGAAGGAGGCCACGCCGTTGGCCGACGGGCTGCTCTGGGATTCGCAGCGCAGGCTGATCATCAGGTCAGCGCCGACGTTGTTGGCCGTGGCGGCCCGTTCGGCGTCCGACGGGCTGCGATTGGTCGGCCGCGACAGGAAGGTCTCCATTCCAATGGCGGTCATCCGCCCCTCGAGCCGACTTGCCAAATCCCACAACACGTCTGCTTCGCTGACGGGACCGTTCGGACCCTGCAGGATGAAGCCGTGGTCCGCGCCGCCGCGGCCTGGATCGACGATGATGCGCTTGCCCGACAGTTTGGGGCCCGACCTGCGGACCAGCTCTTCCTCGCGAATGGCGTGCGGCGAGCCGCCGGTGACCCGCGAACTCAGAAAGTACAAGGAGCGCAACGTTTCCGGGCCGCAGATACCGTCAGCGGCGAGTCCGGACTCGCGCTGATAGGACATCAAAGCTTTGTGGGTCTGCAAACCGAAGTAGCCGTCGACCAGGCCGGTGTAGAAGCCGAGGTCCTGTAGCCGCGCCTGCAATGTGGCGACGTCGTCGCCGTAGAGCGGGGCGCCGAACTGGTGATACAGCGTGCGCGCGCCGAGCCGGTACGAGGCCTCCTTCAGCGCGCGGTAGGTGGCCTCGCCGACAATGCCGTCGACCAGCAACCCGCGATGCTGCTGGAAAGCGCGCACCGCCTGGTCCAGCTCGGCATCGAAGACCTCGAGGGCCACGTGCCGGCCGGTGGTCAGGTCTTCGTCGGGATTGTCCAGCAGCCCTAGCGCGGCCAGCGTCACCCGGATCTCGGTCACAGCTGCGCTGCGGTCACCACAACGCAGCACGTCGCCGTCTTCACGGCGCGGACTCGACATACCAAGGGCCCTCCGGGACAACTGACACGCTGGGCAACGGCTAAGCGTTATTGTCGCAGACGGTTCCCAATTTCAGGAAAACCCCAGGCTAAGCGCGGCGCCCGGTGTGGCGAACCGAATCGGGGTCAGGTGAGGTTGGGAACCGCGTCGGAAAGCTCGCGCAGCAACGCCGCCTTCCCCTTGGCGCCGACGATGCGCTTCACCGGTTGGCCATCCTTGAACAGGATCATGGTGGGGATCGAAACCACCTGGAAGTCGCGCGCCGTTTCCGGGTTGGCGTCAACGTCTAGCTTGGCGACGGTGAGCTGACCGGCCCGCTCGCTCGCGATTTCCTCGAGAACCGGCGCGACCATCTTGCACGGTCCGCACCAAGTCGCCCAAAAGTCAACCAGCACAGGCTTATTGCTCGACAACACGTCCGTGGAAAAAGACGCGTCGGAGACTTCTATTGTGCTTCCCGCTTTTTCGGCGTCGCTCATCGTGGTGCTCCAATCAATGTGTCGGTATCCTCGGCGTTTCCAGCCGCTGGGCCGCCGGCGGACGCCTCTGACTCGTGCTCGGCCAGCCAACGCTCGGCGTCGATGGCCGCGGAGCAGCCGGTGCCCGCCGCCGTGACGGCTTGCCGGTAGGTGCGGTCCACCAGGTCGCCGGCCGCGAAGACGCCCTCCAGCGAGGTGCTCGCGGTGCCTCCCTGCACGAGTACGTAGCCGTCGGGGTCGACGTCGACGACATCTCGCACCAGGCCCGAGCGCGGCTCGTGGCCGATCGCGACGAAAACGCCGGTCACCTCGAGGGCGGTTTCTTCGCCAGTTACGGTGTCGCGCAACCGCAATCCGGTGACCGCCGTGTCACCGTCCACCGCGATCACGGTGTGGTTGGTGACGAACTTGATCTTGTCGTTGTTACGGGCGCGGGTGAGCATGATTTTCGATGCCCGAAACTCCTCGCGCCGGTGCACCAGCGTCACGCTGTTGGCGAAGCGGGTCAAGAAAAGGGCCTCCTCCATCGCCGAATCGCCACCGCCGATGACGGCGATGTCCTGATCTTTGAAGAAGAACCCGTCACAGGTGGCGCATGAACTCACGCCGCGGCCCAGCAACTCCTGCTCGCCGGGAACCTGCAGATACCGCGCCGCAGCGCCCATGGCCAGGATGACGGCCCGGGCCCGGTACGTTTCCCCGTCGGCGGTGACGACCGACTTGACCGGGGCGTCCAGGGATACCGACTCGACGTCGTCCATCCGCAGGTCGGCGCCAAAACGCAGCGCCTGCTCACGCATCTCGTCCATCAACTCCGGGCCGGTGATGCCGTCGCGAAAGCCCGGGTAGTTCTCCACTTCGGTGGTGGTCATCAACGCGCCACCGTAAGAGGTTCCCTCGAAAACGAGCGGTGCCAGCTGCGCGCGAGCCGCGTAGAGGGCCGCGGTGTACCCGGCGGGCCCGGAACCGATGACGACGACGTCGTGGACGGTGTCCTGGGCATCATGAGCAGAGGTGGCGACAGTCATTCGAACCTTTCAGATATGGAAGCTACGCCTACGAACGCCAGCGTAGGCGTGAGTGTTCCCGCATGCTCGGCGCGACATGGGCACAACACATGGCACCACACTAAGGGCGGGGGACCTGCGTGTTGGCCAACAAACCGGTATCGGCGGCGCTGCAATTAAGTGCCACGGCGAAGACCGCCAAGTCGTCGGGCGCCCCGCCGGGCAACACCAGCAGTACGCCGGGACGGGCATTGATCTCGATCGGCCGCGCGCCCAGCACCTGCGTGGACGCCGGATAGCCGAGGCCGCCAAGGCAGGAGGCGCGCCGTGCCGGGTCGCCGAGCGGGCCATAGTCGGGACTGCGATTGAGCAGGCCGAGGATCTCCGCCTGCGATAGCGGAATCGTCATCGGCGGCGTTGACACGGTGATGTGTTCGGCGGTGACCGGGGTGCTGGGCGCCGGCTCGGGCGCGTTGATCAGCCCCGCGGTGCCCACGCCGATCGCCGCGAGCACCGCCCCCACGCCGGCCACCGTCGCGGCGACCCTGGCGGGCCGGATGTGCGGCCGGGCCGAGTGCGCGGCACCGGGGTGTGGTTGGGTCTCACCCGCTGACCTCAGCGCCGCAGAGATTCGGGCGGTGACCTGTGGCGGGACGTCGGGCGCCGACGTTGGGTCGGCACCCAGCGCGCCGATGTCGCGGCGCACTTGGTTCAACGCGCGCAGGATTTGTTCCGCCTGCGGGTCTTCGCGGACCCGTTTACGTAAGCGGGCCGCGGCATCATCGTCCAGCAGACCGGCCTGCAGGTCCGCGAGAAGCTCGACCGTCAGAGGCGGGTCCGCGTCCCTTGCACCGGGATCCTCTGGATCGCATGGATCCCTGTCGGCTTCACCCATCCGCCCCAGTGTCCGTCACGCACACATCGATGGCCACGCGCGGCCCCCGCCGCGGCTCTGGTGGGCCGCGTTAGCGCTGACCCGCGGGGCGGTCGGGTGTGACGTGGGTGCCGGCGTTGAGATGGCCGAGCAGTTCGGCGAGGCGAACCCGGGCGCGGGAACATCGGCTCTTGACCGTGCCCTCGGCGACGCCCAGCAGGGCGGCGGTGTCGGCAATCGAGTAGCCCTGCATGTCGACGGCCACCACCGCCGCCCGTTGCTCGATGGGAAGCCGCATCAAGGCCCGCTGCACCACGATGGCGGTCTCGACCTGCTCCGTGCGATCGGCCACCGGATAGATGTCCTCGAGCGGGGCGGTCGGGTGGGCCTTGGCGCGCCGCAGCCGGTCCAGGCAGGCGTTGACCACGATGCGGTGCAGCCAGCTGCCGACCGCGGCGTCGTGCCGAAACGTGCCCGCGCCGCGGTGTGCCGAGAGCATCGCGTCCTGCAGTGCGTCTTCGGCATCCTCGCGGGTGCGAGTGGTGAGCCGGGCAAGGCGGTGCAGTTGCCGTTGGTGGCGGTGGAACAACTCGCCGAAGGCGTGGCGGTCGCCGGCGACGTGGGCTGCCAGGAGCTCGGCGTCACTGCGTTCCCGCTGGCTGTTTCCCCCGACACCCACGGCCGGACAGTAACCAATCGGTTGCCGCGCGGCACTTCACCCGGACACGCTTCTGTGAGTCGGATGAACGGGCCGGGATCAGGATGCGGCCTGGACCGTGATCTCGGAGATGGCCGCTTTGCTCTTGCCGTCGGTGGTGCCCAGCGTGGAGATCCACACCAGCAGGTTGGATGTCGGTGCGCCGGATTTGACCGCGATGGTGTTGTGACCGTGCTTGAGTGTCGTGGCCGGCGTCAGCACGGTGGTGTCCTCCAGCCCTGCCGGCGACGGCGTTGGCGCCGAACGAATCTCAACTTGGGTCCCGGTGCTGGAAATGTCGATGTTGACCGCGCCGACCACCGTGGGGGTGGGCAACTGCAACATCAAGCCTTCGCCCTTCTTGTAGATGGGGAACGGCGCGGGGTCGGTATAGAGCTCGGTTTCCCAGGACGTGTTCGGGTCGCCGTCGATCGCCTGCCCGGCCTGGCCGGGGTTATCGGGGTCGCCGTCGGGCGAAAACACAGTTGCCTTGGTCGGTTTCACGAAGCTGCCCGCGGGGGCCGAATTGACCGTCGACGACGCCGACGAGGAGGGTCCGTTCAGTCCGAGTTCGTCCTTGTTGAGGCCACCGCCGACGTTGCCGAAAATCTTGCTCACCACCGACGCCAGCATCACCAAGGCCACCACGATGACGACGAGGCCCACGCCGCCACCGATCAGCACGTTGCGGCGCCTGCGCGCGAAGGTGGCGTAATCACGACCGGTTGACACGGGGGAGGGGGCGGGCGGTTCCGGTGAATCGTCGACCGGACCGAGTATCTCCGTGCGGTCGGCCACGGCCGTTGCTTGTTGCAGCAGGTTCAAAAGCGTTGACGCACTGCGTATCCCGCCGTCTTCTTGAACGGCCCGAGCGGCGACCGCGGAAATCTGGAAGGGGATGTCGGGGTCTACCGCGATCGGTTCGACGGGGGCGCCCGTCAGGTCATGCTCGGCCGCTGCGAGCCCGCTGCGCACCCCGTGCTCCGGCAGCGGCCAGCGGTTGACCAGCAGGGCGTACAGCGCTGCGCCGATTCCGCGGATATCGGCTTGCGGGTTGGCGTCGGGCATGGTCGCGGGGTACGCGAGCACGACATCGCCGTCGATGCTGACGCGAACCCGGGCGGGGTGGTCGATCGACAGGGCGACACCGGCGCGGTGGGCCGCGTCGGCGGCGGCCGCCAGCGACTGCATCGCCCGGACGGCGCCGATGGGCGAGGGCGCCGTGTCGGCCACCTCCTGCAACGAACCACCGCGGATCCACTCGGCGACCACCAGGCCGCCGGAACCGGTGTGGACCACGTCGAGCACCCGGGCGATACCGGGCTTGTCGATCCGGCTGAGCCGCAAGGTGCGGGACAGGATGTCTTGCAGCACGTCTTCGGGAAGGGCTCCGTCCGGATCGACGAACGTCAGCGCCACCTGCCGGTCCAGCGCGGTGTCCAGCGCCTGCCAGAACTGCAGGGGCGGCGCGCCGCCGTGGAAGACCAGCAGTCGATAGCGGCCGGCGGCGATACGGGCGCCCGGAACAAGGTGGAGATCCTCTGCGGAAGGCACTGATGCCCGGCCACGTTCGCGGGGTGCGTCGAACGGGATCGGCCCACCGGGGGATTCGGCGGGGAGATCGCCGTTCGTCGGGTCGGACGGGCGGGGCGCCGGCGCTTCACGCTGGTGGTCGGGTGGGATGTCGGGCTGGAAGTCGTCGGCAACCGGTCGGGGCAGCTCGGCGCCTGATGCGGGGCCGGATGCGGCGCTCTCTGCTGGGCGGTCGGTCACCTCCGGTCCTTTCGCTATCCGGGCGCTGGCTACCCGCTCCGAAGGCCTGCGCCGGATCGGCTCCTGGACCGCATTTACCCCCGGCGGGGACGAATTCCTATGCTCAGGGTACGTGACGCTGCCGCGTTGAGACGATGGGAGGCCGCGACGGCCGGCAATCCGGCGCCTGACCGCGTCCAGCGCCGCCTGCGCTTCGGGCACCCGCGCGCGGACCAGGACCGTGGCCATGATCGGCAGCATGATGGCCGCCAGCACCAACAGGCGCAGCAGCGAACCCGCGCCACCGTGCGCTGTCAGCTCGCTCAGCCCCAGCAGCCGATCGGCCACGTGGGCGACGAGACCGGCCAGCATCGACGCGACCGTGGTGACCAGGATGGTCCGCAGCGCGCCGACGCCGATCAGGTGCCCGCCCGTGGGCAGCAGGGTGTGCCGCAGCAAGAGATAACCGACGATCGCGCCGACCAGGAATCCGATCCCGTTAGCCAGTCCGAGATAACCGGCCACCAGCTTGGGATCGCCGGTGAGGTGGGGTGCCAGCACCGAGCCGACGATCTTGACGGCCGTGATGACGAGGATGATCACGATCGGCGTCCACGGCTGCTCCCGCGCATAGAACACGCGCAGTTGCAGTAGTACCAGCCCGTAGGGGATCAACGTGAACGCCGACAATGCGATCGCGGCGCCCAGGTACCCGGCGTCGACCTCCCCGAAATGACCGTAGGCGAACAACGCGGTACCGATCGCCGGCCCGCCGACGGTCATGAACGCCACTATCGGGATCAACGTGATCAGCGTCAGCCGGGTGGCCAGCGACAGGTCGGCGAGCACGGCCCGGGTGTCGTCGGCGGCGGCGTTGCGGCTCAGCCGCGGCATCACCACCGTCAGCACGGTCACCCCGATCATGCCGTACGGCAGCATCAGGACCAGCCAGGTGTAGTTGTAGATCGCGGGGCCCGAAGCCGCTGCTGTGCTGGCGATTTGGTTGCCAACCACCAGGCCGAGCTGGCTGATCACGACGTAGAGCATCATCGCGGCGGCCATAGTGCCAAAGTGCTTGAGCCGCTGATCGATTCCCCACATCGGGCGCAGGCTGACTCGCTCGCGCCGCAACGCCAGCAGCAGCACCGCGACCTGGGCGAACACCCCCAGGTTGGTGCCGATCCCGAGGACCAGCAGCTTGGTGTTGCCCATCTTGACGGGATCGACGGAGAGCTCGCCGGGCACCGCAAGATAGACCCCCAGGGTCGCGATCGCGACCAGGTTGTTGACGACCGGCGCCCACGCCGTCGGGCCAAATATGTTGCGGGTGTTCAGGATCGCCATGAACACCGACGTCAGGCCGTAGGCGAGCACCTGTGGCAGCAGCAGATACGCGAACGCCGTTGTCAGCGACTCGTTGACTTGCGGATTCCGGCCCAGCATCAACCGCACCAGCAGGGGCGCGGCCAGTACCGACAGCGTCGTGGCAACGAGCAGCAGCGCGGTAACCAACGTGACCAGGCGCCGCACGAATGCCGCGCCGCCGTCGGGGTCGAATTGCTCGGCACGGGTCAGCACGGGCACGAAGATCGCGGTGAACGTCGCCTCCAGGACGAGCGCGGCGATCAGGGTTGGGAGCTGATTGGCCACCGAGTACGAGCTGGCCAGCGCGGCGCCCAGAATGGCGGCCAGCAACACGATCTTGCCGAAGCCGGTGATCCGGCTGACCAGTGTGGCGAACGCGATCGCCCACGACCGCGACACCACCGCGGAGTCGGACAGTTCGGGTCGCCTGCGAGACAGCTCCGGCACCGGAGGGAGTGGACCGGTCGGCGGACCCGGGCGGCGGGGCTGGCGGGCTGGCGGTGGTAGGCGCGGTGGCTGTGTGTGCGTCCGCCGGAAGGCGTGGTTCATCCCCGGTGCTCTTGATCGACCCGATCGTCAATCTCGTCGCGCCGGGCGGCCCGTTTGGGGTGCGGCGGGTCGGGGCGGTCCAGGTCGGCGCGATCGGGCTGCCCGCGGAAGCGGTGCCAAAGCCGCCGTCCGGCCAACAGCACCAGCACCGCCGCGGCGGTCATCGTGATCGCGAACAGCACTTTCCCGTAGGCGTTGGAATGCACCGACAGGCGCACCGGGTCACCCAGCCGCATGCCATCGGGGGTCCGCAGTGCCACGTCGACGGCGACCCGTTGGGTGAACTTCACTTCGATCGGCACCCGCAGCGGCAGGTATCCAGGCGGCAACTCGATCTGGCCCACGTCGGTGACGGTCATCCCGGGCGGAGCGTCGACCTGCAGGCGCACCCGGATGGGAACGGCGAGGCCGTTGTGCAGCGCCAGCGGAAGGGGGCTGTGCTCGGTGGCCAGGGTGTAGGAGCCGCCGGGGTTGACGATCGTGACGGCGCCGAACAAGTCGTTGATCGTCCTGCCAACCACCGCGAGGCGCTGCTGAGCCAGCCCGTTTCGGGTGTCGGGCGGCTCCGATTGGCTCAACGCGCGCAGCATGTCCTCGCGCAGCGGCGCCGTGTATTGCACGCCGGTCAACCCCGTGCGCTCGTCGGTGCTCAACGCCGATGTCAGACCCCATAGGCGGCCAACTTGACCGGCGATCTCACCGGTGACGTCGTCGTTGAATTGGCCACGCGCCGGGGTCGGGCCCCCCAAGGAACCCGCGGGCTCCGATGGTTCGTTGCGGGCCGCGGCCTCGGCGATCACCGCCGGTAGCGGTCGCGGGACCGCCAGCCCGGAACGAATGCTGGTGGCCAGCGCGGTCAGGATGCCCTGCGCGTCATCGGCCGGAAGGTTCCACGTCGCCGGCGGGACCAGGATCTGGGCGCGCGGCGCGGCGTCGCGCTGCAGGGCGTGCCAGAAAATGGAGCCCAGGGCGTCCTGACGTCGAGCGGTGTCCGAGTCATGCGCGAGCCGAACCGCCAGCGAGGAATCCAAATAGGTCGGCACGATGGGATCGGTACCCGCTCCGGCCAGCGCGGCCCCGACGGCCGGGTCGAAGGGCGCGACCACGACCTGCGGGGACAACCGCCTGGGTTCGGTGTCGACCGCGGCGGGAGCGTCGCTCGCCGAATCTTGGGCGGACAAGTCGGCGGCGGCAATCGCGACCGTGCCGTCGTTGGCGCCCAGCAGGCTGACCGCGCTGCCGGTCAACGGGCCGTCCGGCAGCAGTGTGGCCCCTCGGGTGGAGGGCACGTCCAGAATGCGGTCGACGATGTCGCCGACGCTATTGGTGGCGATCGCGCTCAGCCCGGGATCGTTGACGCGTTGCAAGGCGTCCAGGTCGGCTTGCGCATAGGGCAGAGGCACCACGCATGTCCGGTGGGCCAGCGCGCGCAGCCGGCCCAGCCACGCGGTGGCGGCGGCCTGACCGGTGCCCGGATGCGTCGGGGTCCCCGGTTGTTGAGCGGGGCCATCGGGTGAATTGGACACCACGTAGCCGCCGGTCATCGCGTTGACGGTGACCAGCAGATCCGAATCGACGGCCAGGCACAGCGCGCGGCCGACGGCGCCGTCCGGGTCGACGTCGTGGCTGGTGGCGACCTCGGCCGCGGACAGCAGGATGTCCAGTCGGCCGCCGGTGGCCAGCGAGCTGGCCAAGTCGTCGTCCACCAGCCGGACGGGAATGGTGCCGCCCGGCAGGCCGGGGGACAACCGGGGCCGGTCGGCCAGCGGCCACAGCATTGTGATCCACACCGGTTTAGAGGTGTCGGGCGCGACGGCGGAGCCCAGGTCATCGGCGTTGTCGGGTGGCACGCCGACGACGGGCAGCAGGAACCGCGCGTTGTCGAGCCGCGCCGGAGTGCCGTAGTCGGGCGTTCCGTTGACGTTGACCAAAACGGGGTAGATCCCGGGCTTGTCGATGCCCAAAGACGATTTGGCCGGCGAGCGCAGCGGGGCCGATAGCGTGAACGCGGCCTCTTGCCCGCGCTGCAGTTCGGGTGCCACCGTGAGGAAGTCCGCGGCCGGCTGGTACTGGTCTGTGCCGCCGTCCAGGGAGGTGCGCAGGCCCGCGGAGTCGGCAACCGCCGGGGCGTGCTCTAACCGGACCATCACGTCGCGGACTGGGCGGTCACCGACGTTGGCAACCATTCCGCTGACGGTGACGACGGGTTGGCTCGTTGTGGTGACCACGTCCGGGGTCACCTGATCGATGCGGATATGGACAAACGGTGTCGTTCCGGGCTCGCCTGCAGCCGCGCGCGGGACAAAGCCTTCTAAGGGGCCGGTGAGCGCCGCAAAACCGGCCACGATGCCGACCACGGCGGCAAGGCGCAACAAGCCGGCCCAGCGGAGTCGCAGCGGAGTCACGGCCCTGGCCCGTGGCCGTTCTTCCGGCCCGCGGCGGGCTTGTCGGAATGCCGGGTGTGCGAATGCGTCTGTGGGCGACGCCGGGGCGAGCTGGGCGGCAGCGGCGGAAGCGCGGCCGGACCGTCGCTCTGCAGCTTGTCGATCAGCTCGTCGGCTACCTGGGCCAGCCGGCGCTCGTCGGCGTAGGCCAGCCGGGACGGCAATTCCCGGATCGGCACCCAAGCCACTTCGGCGACTTCGAGGTCGTCGTCGGACAGCTCGCCGCCGGAGAAGCGCATCAAATAATGGTGCACCGTCTTGTGCACCCGACGTCCATCGGTGACGAACCAGTAATCGATGCGTCCCAGCGCGGCCAGCACGCTGCCACGAATACCCGTCTCTTCGGCGACTTCACGAATCGCCGTCTGTTCAGCCGTCTCGCCCTGCTCGATGTGACCCTTGGGCAGCGACCACAGCATCCGTCCGCGTCGATCGACGCGACCGATCAGGGCCGCGACCTGCTCATCGCGCGGCCCGTCGATGCCGTCGATGACCAGCCCGCCGGCGGATGTTTCGTGCACGGTTCGCAGCCGCTCCGGCACGCGGCGAGACGATCGGGACCCGCGGGACTTGGTCGCGGTTGGGTCGCCGGCCGCTTGCTCTTCCGTATGGTTCTCGGCCGCGCCGGCCGCGCCGGCAGCGCCACGACCGCGGCGCCGTCCTCGGCGCCGACGTGGTTTGGCATGTTCGCCGTCCGACACCCAAGCGATAGTAGCTGGCACGGGTCGGTCCTCAGGACATACTCGCCGCTAGCCCGGAGCGCGATTGAGGCAGGTCGAGTGTGCGTCTATCGCATCGAGTGTGCCTCCACGGCGGTAAATCGCCGCGATTCCCGCCCTGGTTACAAGGTCGACGCCGTGAACGCACACGCGATGCGGCAAGCGCAGGTTCGCATGTGAGCGAGGCTTCAACCGTCGTCCGACTAGGTTTTGATTGTCGGGCTCCTCAGCGGGCCGTCCCGGCCCGCATCGTCGCCCGACTACGCTGATCGAACGTGCCTGATGCCGATGCCGATTTGTTGACCGCTGCCGCGGTCGCGCTGAATGGGCACGCCCCCGTGTTGCGGGAGCTGGGTTCGATGTTCGATGCGGCGGGGCACGAGTTGTACCTCGTCGGCGGGTCGGTGCGGGATGCCGTGCTGGGCAGGCTGAGTTCCGACTTGGACTTCACCACCGACGCCCGGCCCGAGCAGGTCCAGCAGATAGTGCGCCAGTGGGCCGACGCGGTGTGGGACACGGGAATCCAATTCGGCACCGTCGGCGTCGGCAAGGGCGACCACCGCTTGGAGATCACCACCTTCCGCGCCGACGCCTACGACCAGGTGTCGCGCAAACCCGAGGTGCGTTTCGGGAATCGCCTCGAGGACGATTTGGTGCGCCGTGATTTCACGGCCAACGCGATGGCCGTGCGCGTCACGCCGACCGGGCCGGGCGAATTCCTCGATCCCCTAGGCGGTTTGGCGGCGCTGCGTGACCGGGTGCTGGATACCCCGGCGGCGCCGTCGGTGTCCTTCGGCGACGACCCGTTGCGGATGCTGCGCGCAGCGCGGTTCATGTCGCAACTCGGCTTCACCGTCGCCCCGCGGGTGCGGGAGTCGATCGAACAGATGGCCCCGCAGCTGGGGCGGATCAGCGCCGAACGGGTGGCGGCCGAGCTCGACAAGCTGCTGCTCGGCGCCGACCCCGTCGCCGGTATCGACCTGCTGGTGCAGACCGGGATGGGCGAGGTGGTGCTGCCCGAGGTCGGTGGCATGCAGATGGCCATCGACGAACACCATCAGCACAAGGACGTCTACCAGCATTCGCTGACGGTGCTGAGACAGGCCATCGCGCTCGAAGATGACGGCCCCGATCTGGTGCTGCGCTGGGCCGCGCTGCTGCATGACATCGGCAAGCCCGCCACCCGGCGGCACGAGCCGAACGGCGGCGTCAGCTTTCACCACCACGAGGTGGTCGGCGCCAAGATGGCCCGAAAGCGGCTGCGCGCGCTCAAGTACTCCAAGCAGATGGTCGACGACATTTCGCAGCTGGTGTTTTTGCATCTGCGGTTTCACGGCTACGGCGACGGCAAGTGGACCGATTCCGCGGTGCGCCGCTACGTCACCGACGCCGGGCCGCTGCTGCCTCGGCTGCACAAGCTGGTTCGCGCCGACTGCACGACCCGCAACCAGCGGCGGGCTACCCGCCTGCAGGCCAACTATGACCGGCTGGAGGCGCGGATCGCCGAACTGGCCGCCCGGGAGGATCTGGCGCGGGTACGTCCGGATCTGGACGGCAACCAGATCATGCAACTGCTGGAGATTCCGGCTGGCCCGGAGGTCGGCGAGGCGTGGCGTTATCTGAAAGAACTCCGGCTCGACCGCGGACCGTTGACCACCGAGGAGGCGACCGCCGAGCTGCTGGCCTGGTGGCGTTCGCGCGGGAACCGCTAGCCGCGGCCAAGCGTCCGAGTACGCGTGGACTATTGCATGGCTGGAGACGCGGGCGCGGCGGCCATCTGGCACGGCCAGCCCAACCTGGACCTCGACGGCGACGGCCGGTTTGACGCGGTCGGCCTGGATTTGGACGGCGACGGGATAAACGACGACGCACTGGCTGATTTCGACGGCGATGGGGTCGCCGATCACGCCGCGCTCGACGTCGACAACGACGGCACCCCGGAGGCCTACTTCACCGATGACGGATCGGGGACGTGGGCGGTGGCCGTCGATCGAGGTGGGCAGCTGCGCTGGTTCGGGCTCGACGGTGTCGAGCACACCGGCGGTCCGCTGGTTGACTTCGACGGCCGGACGTCAAAGGGCATGCCGACGACCGACTGCTCGACACCGACGGCAACGGGGTGGCCGACCGGGTGCTGTGCGCCGATGAGAACGGTGTGACCGGATACGTCGACACCGACGGCGCGCATCAGGTGATCAACCGCATTGTGCAGTCGGCGCACAACCCACCGGCCGGCGTCGATAACAAGGTGGGGTATGGCCTGGTGGATCCGGTCGCCGCGTTGACGTTCAACATCCCCCCGGGCGACAAGATGCCCCCGGGTGTGCAGAGCCGGGTGATCACCCCGGCCCCGCCCCCGCCGCCGCCGGATCATCGGGCGCGCAACATCGCCATCGGCTTCCTTGGCGCCGTGGTCGCCGGCGTGCTGGTGGTGGCGACCGGGACGCGGCTCCGGAGGGCGCGATGAGGTCGACACTGACCGGATTCAGCCCGGCCAGCAATCGGTGGGTCATCGGCATCCTCGGTGGTCTTCCTGCTCGCGTTGGCGAGCTGGGCCGTAGGCGGCTACATCGGCGCCGCGGTGGCCGTGGTGGTGGGCGTCGCGCTGGTGTTTGTGCGATGGTGGGGCCAGCCGGCGTGGTCGTGGGCGGTCCTGGCGCTGCGGGGCCGCCGGCCGATCAGCTGGAGCGACCCAATCACCGTGGCCAACAACCGATCCGGCGGTGGGGTGCGCGTCCAGGACGGCGTGGCGGTGGTGGCGGTGCAGCTGCTGGGTAGAGGGCACCGGGCCACCACGGTGACCGGCTCGGTCAGCGTCGAAACCGAAAACGTCATCGACGTCGTCGAAGTCGTGCCGATGTTGCAGCACCCGCTGGGCCTCGAACTCGACTCTCTCAGCGTCGTCACATTCGGGTCGCGGTGCGGCAATGTCGGTGACTATCCGCGGGTGTACGACGCCGAGATCGGCACCCCGCCGTACGCGGGCCGGCGCGAAACGTGGCTGATCATGCGGCTGCCGGTGATCGACAACACGCGCGCGCTGCGGTGGCGCACAACCCTTGGCGCGACGGCGGTTTCGACGGCGCAGCGGATCGCCGGCGTGTTGCGCTGCCATGGGTTGCGCGCGAAGGTGGCGACCGCAACCGACCTGGTCGAGCTCGATCGTCGGCTCGGCTGGGACGCGGTGTCCGGTACGACGCAGAAGTGGAAGGCCATCCGCGGGGAAGGCGGGTGGATGACGACCTATGTCTATCCCGCCGAGGCGATCACCTCGCAGGTGCTCGCGCAGGCATGGACGCTACGCGCGGATGAAGTCATCCAAAACGTGACCGTGTACCCGGGAGGGACGTGCACCGCCACCCTCGCCGTGCGCACGTCCACGCCGGCGCCGAGCCCGCCCAGTGTCATTCTGCGTCGACTCAACGGCGAGCAGGCGGCCGCGGCCGCCGCCAACATGTGCGGACCGCGCCCGCACCTGCGGGGACTGCGACGAAGCGCGTTGCCGGAGCAACTGATCGTCGAGATAGGGCCGTCGGGTGTGTTGGTGGGCAAGCTGAGCAACGGCGACCGACTGATGATCCCGGTGACCGACGCGGGCGAGCTGTCGAGGGTCTTCGTGGCCGCCGATGATGCGATAGCCAAGCGGATCGTGATCCGCACCGCGGGCGCCGGCGAGCGGGTCTCCGTGCACACCCGCGACAACAAGCGCTGGGCCAGCGTGCGGATGCCGACGGTGAGCGTCGTCAGCACCTCGCGGCCCGCGCCGCGCACCACCGTCAGCGTCGTCGAGCACGTTGCGCGGCCAAAAGCGGGTGGGGGCGGCTTGGATATTGCGGACATCGCGATCTCGCCGGCGCCGCGGCCGGCCACCGTCATCACGATCGCGCCGGCCGGCACGACGCTTCCCGACGGACACGGGCACGCGTTTGAGGTTGCCATCGAGCAGGTCAGCGGCGCGATGGTGAGAGTCACTGCGGCAGGGCAAGACTGGTTGGTTGATATGGACATGTTCCGTGCCGAGAACCGCTATGTGAACGTTGAGTCGGTCGCCATGTCGCTCGCCACATAGCGAGGATGGTGTAGACGATGAGTGATTTGCTCACGGCGCGTAAGCATTTCGACCGCGCCATGGCAATCGCGGACCGCAAGGGGCGCTCGGCGGCGTTGCCGGAGTTCATTGCCGCCACCGAGGCCGATCCGTCGATGGCGGATGCCTGGCTGGGCCGTATCGCCTCCGGCGACAACGACCTGGCGTCGCTGAAACGGCTCAACCACCATCGCGAATGGCTGCACCGTGAGACCACCCGGATCGGCCGGACGCTGGCCGCCGAGATGCAGCTGGGTCCCTACATCGGCATCACCGTGACCGACGCGTCCCAGGTGGGGCTGGCGCTGTCGTCGGCGCTGACGCTGGCCGGCGAATATGCCGAGGCCGAAAAGCTTTTGGCGAACCGGGAGTTGCTGGATTCGTGGGGCAACTATCAGTGGCATCAACTGGCCCGGGCGTTTCTGATGTACGCCACGCAGCGCTGGCCGGATGTGTTGCTGACGGCCGCCGAGGAGCTGCCGCCGCAGGCGATCATCATGTCGGCGGTGACGGCGTCGATTTGTGCGCTGGCGGCCCACGCCTCCGCGCATCTCGGGCAGGGTCGGGTGGCGCTGGATTGGCTGGACCGCGTCGACGTGCTGGGACAGAACGCGTCGTCGGGTCGGTTCGGCGCCGATGTGTTGACCGCCTCGATCGGTCCGGCCGACATTCCGCTGTTGGTCGCCGACTTGGCTTATGTGCGGGGCATGGTTCACCGCCAGCTGCGCGAGGAGGACCGGGCCCAGGTCTGCCTGTCCAAGGCCACCATCAACGGGGTGCTGACCGATGCGGCCAAAGCCGCACTGGCCGACCCGAATCTGCACTTGGTCGTGACCGACGAACAAACCATCGCCAGCCGCACCGACAAGTGGGATGCCGCGACGGCAAAAACCCGCGAACAGCTCGACGACGACGACGCGGTCGGAGCGGCGCGCCGAGCTGCTGGCCGAGGGCCGGGCGCTGCTGGCCAAGCAGGTGGGCCTGGCAGCGGTCAAGCAGGCGGTGTCGGCGCTGGAAGACCAGCTCGAGGTGCGCACGATGCGCCTCGAGCACGGGCTACCGGTCGAAGGGCAGACCAACCACATGCTGCTGGTCGGACCGCCCGGCACGGGCAAAACGACCACCGCTGAAGCGCTGGGCAAGATCTATGCCGGCATGGGGATCGTGCGCCACCCCGATATTCGGGAGGTCCGCCGATCGGACTTTTGCGGCCACTATATCGGCGAATCGGGACCCAGGACCAATGAACTGATCGAAAAGTCGCTTGGCCGAATCATTTTCATGGACGAGTTCTACTCCCTGATCGAACGCCATCAGGACGGCACACCGGACATGATCGGCATGGAGGCCGTCAACCAACTCCTGGTCGCGTTGGAGACGCACCGGTTCGACTTCTGTTTCATCGGGGCCGGCTACGAGGATCAGGTGGACGCGTTCCTGACCGTCAACCCGGGTTTGGCCGGCCGGTTCAACCGCAAGCTGCGGTTCGAGTCCTACTCACCGGCCGAGATCGTCGAGATTGGACACCGTTACGCCACACCGCGCGCCAGCCTGCTCGACGACGGCGCGCGGGAGACGTTTTTGGCTGCGGCCACCACGATCCGCAACTACACCACCCCCGGTGGGCGGCACGGCATCGACGCCATGCAGAACGGCCGGTTCGCCCGCAACGTCGTCGAACGCGCCGAGGGGTTCCGCGATACCCGAGTGGTCGCGCAGAAACGATCGGGCGAGCCCGTGACGGTCGAGGATCTGCAGATCATCACCGCGGCAGACATCGAGGCCGCGGTGCGCACCGTGTGTTCGGACAACCGCGACATGGCCGCCATCGTCTGGTAGCGCGAGATAACGCGGCCCATCAGCCCGAGGCGTTGGGCTCGAATCGGAAAACGGCGATTCGGCCGGCCAGTGCCTCGAATTCGTCCGCCGTTCCGTCGCGGACCATCCCGGAGCGTTTCGCGAACGCCACACCGACCGGCACTTGGGCGGAGAACGCCCGCAGCACCGGGCGGGCTTCCTCGGCGGTCAGTTCGACGATCCTGACTTGCGCGTGACCGTCGGCCCCGGCTCAGCGTGCCGGTGCCGGCGGCGCGGGCGTTCGACGCCCAGTCGGCGCCGGGGTAGCCGGCCACCACGTAGAGGCCGCCCCGAAATTTGAAGGGCGTCATCGGGGTGCTGCGCGGGCGACCGGACTTGCGGCCGGGCACCGTCAGCACAAAGGCGGGGCCGGTCGGTATCCCGAGCCGCTGGACGGCCATCATCACCCTGTTCATGGGTTTGAGGTATCGCGGGGGGCGTGGTTCGGACATGTCAGGCTCCTTTCGATGGGGTGAACAGGTTGCGGTGCTCCGAAACCCACTGCGCGAACGGGGTCGCGGGCCGGCCGAGGATCTTCTCGACGTCGTGGGTGACGAGGGCGGGCTTGTCGAGCGTCTCGGCGAGCATGGCCGCGTACGCGTCGGCGAAGTCGGCGCCGAATCCCAAACCGATGAACCGTTGCCGCACGAGTTCGTTCGGCACTTCCCGGTACCGCAGCCGACGACCGAGGACCGCACCGATGACCTCGACCAGCTCCGAGTTGGTGAACGCCTGCGGACCGGTCAGTGGGATCCGCTGACCGACAAGGTCGTCGGTGAGCAACGCCCGCGCCGCGACAGCCGAGATGTCGCCCTCGACGATCGGTGCGGACGACGCCGCGGCGTACGGCCCGGCCACCACGTCGCCGGCGGTGAGCTGCGCCGACCACATCCCGGCGAAGTTCGTCGCGAAGACCGTGGGCCGCAGGCTCACCCAGGCCAGGCCGGATTCGACGGCGAGCTGGTCGACCTCCCTGTTGCGGTCCCCGCGAAAGCGTGACGGCTGCCGCGAGAAGTCGTCGTCGGCGTTGATCGCCGACAGCGCAACCAGCTTGGTGACTCCGGCACGGACACACTGGTCGACCACCCTGGGCAGCTGCTCACCCAGTGCCCGGGAATTGAGGAATACCGCCGAGGCGCCGGTCAGCGCGTCGGCCGCCGAGCCGACCACCTCGACGCGGGACGGGAACCCGGCGGTCCTCGGTGTGCGGGTGACCGCCCGCACTCGCGCGCCCGCGGCGACAAGTTCGGCAACAAGCGGGCGCCCGACGTTGCCGGTCGCTCCGGTTACAACGATCGTCATGGGAGAGTTCCTTCCGTGAGTTTTCTGCAGTGCTGCACCAAGGACGGCCCCGGAGGTGGGAAAGTTACAACCGAAACGCGTAACTTTTTGTGGCATCAAATCGTCGAAGATTCATGAACCAGTCGCAGTTACCGAGCGAACAGATCACCGAGGCGTGGCGCCGTCACCGGCCGTATCTGGTGAACCTCGCGTATCAGATGATGGGCGATGTTGGCGACGCGGAAGACGTTGCGCAAGAAGCGTTTCTGCGGCTGTCGCGCGCCGATCTGAATGAGATCGACGATGTCCGCGGCTGGCTGACGGTGGTGGCGAGCCGCCTCTGCCTCGATCAGGTGCGTTCGGCCCGCGCCCGTTACGAACGGCCGGGCGCCCGCGATCTCGAGGACGAGCCGGCCGCGCACCACCTGGATCCGGCCGACCGAATCACCCTCGACGACGAGGTCCGCACCGCGCTACTCGAGGTATTGCGCAGGCTCAGCCCCGGTGAACGGGTCGCGTTCGTGCTGCACGACGTGTTCGGGGTTCCGTTCGACAGGATCGCCGAGACCGTGGGCCGCCCGGTGGGCACCTGCCGTCAGCTGGCGCGGCGCGCGCGGGCCAAATTCACTACGGCGCAACCGAAGTTGAACGAGGTGGCCTCGGCCGAGCACCAGCTTGTCACCGAGAAATTCATCACCGCGTGCGCCAACGGCGACATCGCCGCGTTGACCGCCGTCCTGGACCCGGCGGTCTGGGGCGTGGGCACCGTCCTCGCCGAGCCGGCTCCGCCGCCACAGATCAACCATGGTCCCGATGCCGTGGCCACCAACCTGCTGCGCTACCTGGGGCCGGAGGTGACGCTGGTCAGCGGTCCCGTGGGGCAAGCGGTGGTGCTGGCCTTCGCCGACCGCCGGCTCTTCGCCGCCATCGTGCTGACAATCCGCGGTTCCCTGGTGGCCAAGATCGAGGCCGTCGCCGACCCTTCGGCGCGGGCCGGGGCCGCCGAGCGGGCTTAGCTCTGGTCGGCACCGTGGCGGCGGACGCGCGGACGGTCCGACCTCGCCGCGAAATGCCCCGCGACCGTTGCCGTCACCTGGAGAAATCCGCGCCGCGTCGCCGGGGTCATTTCGCGGTTCACATCGATGACGCCGCCGGGCCGTAGATGGGGATCGAAGGGCACCTCGACCACAGGCTGGCCGTGATCGAGGAACTCACGGGCCAGCAACTCGCGGGTGCGTTTGCCGGCGTGGCCGTCGGAATCGTTGAGCACCACGATGGTCTTGCGCAGCAGACTCGTCATGTCTTGATCCGACAGCCATTCCATGGTTCTGGCGGCCGCGGAGGCTCCGTCCGCCCACGGCGAGGACACGACGATCAGCGCATCCAGATCACGAAGGACCTCCTGGGTGACCGGTGAGTCCATCGTCGAGGAGCAGTCGATGACCGAGATCGTGAAATGGCGATCCAGCCGTATGGCGGCCTCCCGGTAGATCGCGGGATCGAGCACCCTGCGCGGGCCGGACGCCGGTTCGCCACCCAGGACGTGCAACCCGACGGAATTACGGCCCAGACGCCCAACGACGTCGGTGAAGGACCGCAGGTTTTGGTCAGACGTCAGTTCCCAGAACGAGCCGGCCGACCGGGGGTCGATTCGGCTGCCCAATCGGCCGAACGCGGTATCGGCGTCGATCGCCACGACGTGGTCCTGCTGACGCAGTTCGGCGAAAAGCGATCCGACGCTGGCGGCCACCGATGTCTTTCCGACGCCGCCCTTGCCCAGCACGCCGACCTTGTAGTTGCCATGAAGGACGGTCCGGATGGCCGCCTCGAATTGAGCCTCCTGGCGCTGGGCGGCCGACGGGCCCGGGTTGATAAGGCCAAAGGTGGCCAGCGCAACGATGCGCCGCCATCCGCGATCGGGGAGTTGCGCCGCGGGTGTGGTTACCGGCGCGACGGCGACGTCGGGCCCCGGTTCCCAGGGCACCGGGGCCGCGGGCGCGGGGGTCGCGGGCGCGGGGACGCCGGAAGGGGCCACCTGCCGGAACGGAGCCGCGGGCCGCGGCGGGGCGGGGGCCGGCTGTTGGGCCGGCTGTTGGGGCGGCGCCGCGGCGCGCTGCGGAGGCGCCGGCGGGCGCGGCCCGGGCGGCGGGGGCGCCGGCGGGCGCGGCGGGGCGGGCCTGGGCGCAATCGGCGGAGAAGGCGGGGGCGCGGTGTGGGCATCTTTGGTGCGGGGGCCCGGCGGGGATGCGGCAGGGGGGCGGGGCTGGTCGGGTTGCAGACGCTCCCGCAGGAATTCGTCGCGCTCGTTCATCGGCTCCTCGAGTGTCAGGCGATCGATCTTCGCGCGTGTGGCCGACCGCGGCGAACCCCGAGTGACGAGCACCACGGCCCGACGCCAACGCCGGATGCGGACCGGTATCAGTCAAGTATCGGTCACGCGCCGCCGTTGCGTCTCCCGGATTCCGCGCAAACTCCGCGCGCCTCTCTGCGGGGCGGCCGCGTCGCCCTGGCCGCCCCGCTGAGCACGCTCGGTGGGCGGCCTCGGTGGGGTTATCGTCCACCCGGGTGCGATCACAGCAAATATTTGTAGGCTGTAGAGATGGCGAACGGTCCAGCGGGGTCGACGCCGCGTCGGAAAAGATCCCAGGCTGCGAAACAGCATGTCGGGGGGCGTTGCGGGGGCTGGCTGCAGCGAATTTACGGTAGCGCCAGCCGGCCGCTAGACTTAACGAAGTTGGCATGTCAGGCGGGTATTGTCATATCGTTTTACGACTTGTCGAGACCGGTTTCAGGCCACCGTTCAGCGTTGCACGGACGAATCTCTAACCGGATCATGTCCGCCTAGGGGACAGCCCATCGACAAGACCGACGGGGCCCTAGCCCGCAACCTCCGGGTGCGGCCTCGTCGGAGCCGATCGTAACGGCCGCTGGAACGTTCTGGTGAAAGGGTCAGGTGCATATGACGCCCAAGCGCGTTGGGTTATACAACCCCGCGTTCGAGCACGATTCGTGCGGGGTAGCCATGGTCGTCGACATGCACGGCCGGCGCACCCGCGACATCGTGGACAAGGCGATTACCGCGCTGCTCAACCTCGAACACCGCGGTGCTCAGGGCGCCGAGCCGCGCAGCGGTGACGGCGCGGGCATCCTGATCCAGGTCCCGGATGCCTTCCTTCGGGAGGTCGTGGATTTCGAGCTGCCCGCTCCCGGCAGCTACGCCACCGGTATCGCGTTCTTGCCGCAGTCTTCCAAGGACGCCGCGGCGGCCTGCTCCGCGGTGGAAAAGATCGCCGAAGCCGAAGGCCTGCAGGTGCTGGGTTGGCGCAACGTGCCCACCGACGACTCGTCACTGGGGGCGCTGTCGCGCGACGCGATGCCGACCTTCCGTCAGGTGTTCATGGCGGGGGCCTCCGACATGACCCTGGAGCGCCGCGCCTACGTGGTCCGCAAGCGTGCCGAGCACGAACTCGGCACCAAGGGACCGGGCCAAGACGGGCCCGGTCGCGAAACCGTTTATTTCCCAAGCCTTTCGGGCCAGACCCTGATCTACAAGGGCATGCTGACCACCCCGCAGCTCAAGGCGTTTTACCTTGACCTGCAAGACGATCGGCTGACCAGCGCGCTGGGCATCGTGCACTCCCGGTTCTCCACCAACACCTTCCCGTCCTGGCCGCTCGCCCACCCGTTCCGGCGTATCGCCCACAACGGGGAGATCAACACCGTCACCGGCAACGAGAACTGGATGCGGGCCCGCGAGGCGTTGATCAAGACCGACATCTTCGGGTCCGAAGACGACGTCGAGAAGTTGTTCCCGATCTGTACGCCGGGCGCTTCCGACACCGCGCGCTTCGACGAGGCGCTCGAACTGCTGCACCTGGGCGGGCGCAGCCTGGCCCACGCGGTGCTGATGATGATCCCCGAGGCCTGGGAGCGTCACGAGTCGATGGACCCCGCGCGGCGGGCGTTCTATCAGTACCACGCGTCGTTGATGGAGCCGTGGGATGGCCCGGCGTCGATGACGTTCACCGACGGCACCATCATTGGCGCCGTGCTGGACCGAAATGGCCTGCGCCCCTCCCGGATCTGGGTCACCGACGACGGCCTGGTGGTAATGGCCTCCGAGGCCGGCGTGCTCGACCTGGACCCGGCCAAGGTGGTCCGCCGGATGCGGCTGCAGCCGGGCCGGATGTTCCTGGTGGACACCGCGCAGGGCCGCATCGTTGCCGACGAGGAGATCAAAGCGGAGCTGGCGGCCGAGCACCCCTATCAGGAGTGGCTCGACAAGGGGTTGGTCCCGCTCGACGGCCTGCCGGCGGGCAAATACGTCCGGATGCCGCACGCCCGGCTCGTCAAGCGGCAGTTGGCCTTCGGCTACACCTACGAGGAACTCAACCTGCTGGTGGCGCCGATGGTCCGCTCCGGCGCCGAGCCGATCGGCTCGATGGGCACCGACACCCCCGTCGCGGTGCTGTCGCAGCGCCCGCGGATGCTCTACGACTACTTCCACCAGCTCTTCGCCCAGGTGACCAACCCGCCGCTGGATGCCATCCGCGAAGAGGTGGTGACCAGCCTGCAGGGGACAACCGGTGGCGAGCGCGACCTGCTCAACCCGGACGAGTACTCCTGCCACCAGATCGTGCTGCAGCAGCCGATCCTGCGTAACTACGAGCTGGCCAAGCTGATCAACCTCAACCCCGACGACGAGGTCAACGGGCGTCCGCACGGCATGCGGTCCAAGGTGATTCGCTGCCTGTACCCGGTCGCCGAGGGCGGCTCCGGGCTGGCCGCCGCACTCGAGGAGGTGCGCGCCCAGGTGTCGGCGGCGATCGCCGACGGCGCGCGGCTGATCATTTTGTCCGACCGCGAGTCCGACGAGGCGATGGCTCCCATCCCGTCGCTGCTCGCGGTTTCGGCGGTGCACCACCACCTGGTGCGCGACCGGACGCGCACCCACGTGGGCCTGGTCGTCGAAAGCGGTGACGCCCGCGAGGTGCACCACATGGCGATGCTGATCGGCTTCGGGGCGGCGGCGGTGAACCCCTACCTCGCGTTCGAGTCGATCGAGGACATGCTCGACCGCGGCGTCATCGATGGGATTAGCCGCAACACGGCCTTGAACAACTACGTCAAGGCCGCCGGCAAGGGCGTGCTGAAAGTGATGTCCAAGATGGGCATTTCGACACTGGCCTCCTACACCGGCGCGCAACTGTTCCAGGCGGTCGGCATCTCCCAGGACTTGCTCGACGAATACTTCACCGGGCTGAGCTGCCCAACCAGCGGGATCACCCTCGACGACATCGCCGCCGACGTCGCGACCCGCCACACGCTGGCGTACATCGACCGGCCCGACGAACGCGCGCACCGCGAACTCGAGGTGGGTGGCGAATACCAGTGGCGCCGGGAGGGCGAGTACCACCTGTTCAACCCGGAGACCGTCTTCAAGCTGCAGCATGCCACTCGCACCGGGCAGTACAAGATCTTCAAGGAATACACCCGCCTCGTCGACGACCAGAGCGAGCGGATGGCATCGCTGCGCGGGCTGCTCAAGTTCCGCGCCGACGTGCGGCCGCCGGTTCCGCTGGAAGAGGTCGAGCCCGCCAGCGAGATCGTCAAGCGCTTCTCGACGGGAGCCATGAGCTACGGCTCGATCTCCGCGGAGGCGCACGAGACGCTGGCCATCGCGATGAACCGCCTGGGCGGCCGGTCCAACAGCGGCGAAGGCGGCGAGGACGTCAAGCGATTCGAGCGCGATCCCAACGGGGACTGGCGCCGCAGCGCGGTCAAGCAGGTCGCCTCCGCCCGGTTCGGGGTCACCTCGCACTACCTGACCAACTGCACCGACATTCAGATCAAGATGGCCCAGGGCGCGAAACCCGGTGAGGGCGGCCAACTTCCGGGGAATAAGGTCTACCCGTGGGTTGCTACGGTCCGGCATTCCACGCCGGGCGTCGGCTTGATCTCGCCGCCACCACACCACGACATCTACTCCATCGAGGATCTGGCGCAGCTGATCCACGACCTGAAGAACGCCAACCCGTCCGCGCGCGTGCACGTCAAGCTGGTCTCCGAAAACGGGGTCGGCACCGTTGCCGCCGGTGTGTCCAAGGCGCACGCCGACGTGGTGCTGATCTCGGGGCACGACGGCGGCACCGGCGCCACGCCGCTGACGTCGCAGAAGCACGCCGGCGCCCCCTGGGAACTGGGCCTCGCCGAGACGCAGCAGACCTTGTTGCTCAACGGGTTACGCGACCGGATCGTGGTCCAGGTCGATGGACAGATGAAGACGGGCCGCGACGTGATGATCGGCGCGCTGCTCGGCGCCGAGGAATTCGGCTTCGCCACCGCGCCGCTGGTGGTGGCGGGCTGCATCATGATGCGTGTCTGTCACCTCGACACCTGCCCGGTCGGCGTGGCCACCCAGAACCCGGTGCTGCGGGAGCGGTTCACCGGCAAGCCCGAGTTTGTCGAGAACTTCTTCATGTTCATCGCCGAAGAAGTCCGGGAATACATGGCACAGTTGGGCTTCCGGACCTTCAATGAGGCCGTCGGACAGGCGGGGGCGCTCGACACCACGCTCGCGCGTGCGCACTGGAAGGCGCACAAGCTGGATCTGACGCCGGTGCTGCACGAGCCGGAGTCGGCGTTCATGAACCAGGACTTGTACTGCAGCTCCCGTCAGGACCACGGCCTCGACAAGGCGCTCGATCAACAGTTGATCGTGATGAGCCGCGAGGCGCTGGATTCCGGCAAGCCGGTGCGGTTTTCTACCACCATCGGCAACGTCAACCGCACGGTGGGCACCATGCTCGGCCACGAGTTGACGAAAGCCTATGGGGGCCAAGGCTTACCGGATGGAACCATCGACATCACGTTCGAAGGATCCGCGGGCAACAGCTTCGGCGCCTTTGTGCCCAGAGGGATTACGCTGCGCGTCTACGGCGACGCCAACGACTACGTCGGCAAGGGCCTGTCCGGTGGCCGGATTGTTGTCCGGCCGTCGGACAACGGGCCGCAGGACTACGTCGCCGAGGACAACATCATCGGCGGCAACGTGATTCTGTTCGGCGCCACCAGCGGGGAGGTCTACTTGCGCGGGGTGGTCGGCGAACGGTTCGCGGTCCGCAACTCCGGGGCGCACGCGGTGGTCGAGGGCGTCGGCGACCACGGTTGCGAATATATGACCGGAGGCAAGGTCGTCATCCTGGGCCAAACCGGCCGCAACTTCGCGGCTGGCATGTCCGGCGGTGTGGCCTACGTGTACGACCCGGATGGCGAATTGCCGAACAACCTCAACGGCGAAATGGTCGAGCTCGAGACCCTCGACGAGGACGACGTGGAGTACCTGCGTGCCACCATTCAGGCACACGTCGATGCCACCGATTCCGCTGTGGGTCAGCGGATCCTGGCCGACTGGCGTGGTCAGCAACGGCACTTTGTCAAGGTGATGCCGCGCGACTACAAGAAGGTGCTGCTGGCGATCGCCGAAGCCGAGCGCGACGGTGTGGATGTCGACAAGGCGATAATGGCGGCCGCGCATGGCTGATCCGTCCGGCTTCCTGAAATTCACTCATCGGGAATTGCCGCAGCGCCGGCCTGTCCCGCTGCGGCTGCGCGACTGGCACGAGGTCTACGAGGACTTCGACGAAGAGACCTTGCGCGAGCAGGCGACGCGCTGCATGGACTGCGGTATTCCGTTCTGTCACAACGGATGTCCGCTGGGCAACCTGATCCCGGAATGGAACGACCTGGTACGCCGGGGCCGTTGGCGCGACGCGATCGAACGGCTGCACTCCACCAACAATTTCCCGGACTTCACCGGCCGGTTGTGTCCGGCGCCGTGTGAGCCGGCGTGTGTGCTGGGAATCAACCAGGATCCCGTGACCATTAAGCAGATCGAGCTCGACATCATTGACAGGGCCTTCGAGGAAGGCTTTGTGGTGCCGTTGCCGCCGGACAAGCTGACCGGAAAGACTGTCGCCGTGGTGGGTTCGGGCCCGGCGGGCCTGGCGGCCGCTCAGCAACTTACCCGCGCCGGTCACAGCGTGACCGTCTTCGAGCGCGACGATCGCATCGGTGGGCTGCTGCGCTACGGCATCCCGGAATTCAAGATGGAGAAGAGCGTCTTGGACCGGCGACTGGATCAGATGCGGGCCGAGGGCACCGAATTCCGGCCGAGTGTCAACGTCGGGGTCGACATCACCGCCGAACAGCTGCTCGCCGATTTCGATGCGGTGGTGCTGGCCGGCGGCGCCACCGCCGGGCGCGATCTGCCCATTCCCGGTCGGGAGTTGGACGGCATCCACCAGGCGATGGAGTTCTTGCCGTGGGCCAACCGGGTGCAGGAGGGCGATGACGTCCTTGGCGAGGACGGGGAGCCGCCGATCACGGCCAAAGGCAAGAAGGTCATCATCATCGGCGGCGGCGACACCGGGGCCGACTGCCTGGGCACCGTGCACCGGCAGGGCGCCAGCGCCGTGCATCAGTTCGAGATCATGCCGCGTCCGCCGGAGGCGCGCGCCGAGTCCACCCCGTGGCCGACCTACCCGCTGATGTACCGGGTGTCGGCGGCGCACGAGGAGGGCGGGGAGCGCGTGTTCTCGGTCAACACCGAGGAGTTCGTCGGCGAGGACGGGCACGTGACCGCGCTGCGCGCGCACGAGGTGACGATGCGGGACGGCAAGTTCGCCAAAGTCGAGGACTCGGAGTTCGAGCTCGAGGCCGATCTGGTGTTGCTGGCGATGGGATTCGTCGGCCCGGAGCAGCCCGGCCTGCTCACCGACCTCGAAGTGAAGCTCACCGACCGCGGCAACGTCGCGCGCGGCGCGGACTTCGACACCTCGGTTCCCGGCGTTTTCGTTGCCGGTGACATGGGTCGTGGTCAGTCACTGATCGTTTGGGCGATAGCTGAGGGCCGGGCCGCGGCGGCGGGCGCGGACCGGTATCTGATGGGTTCGACGGCGCTGCCGGCACCCATCAAGCCGACGGCGGCCCCGCTGCAGTAATCACACCAGTCACATCAGAAACACGCGTATACAAATTCGGCGTTTCTCCCACGCTTTGCCAGGGGGCTGTTGTCTAATAATTCTCTGTGGGTCCCGTCACATCGACATCGCACGGGGCTCGCGGTGGACCGGATCGATCACGGGAAGTGATGACTGTGCATATCTACCCAGCACCTCGGACGCGGATATCGCGAATCGCCTGGTCATGGTTTCGTCACCCGGTGAAGAGCCGCGAGTTTCCCGCGAAGCAGGAACGCCTCGTAACCGCGGAAGACCTGTTGCTCTTCGGGGTGTAGCCGGCCCGTTCGGGCACCCATGCGGGGTGCGCGGGGGTTTGCTCGGGCGCACCTGATCGGCTAGCGGTGCTTCGGCGCTACTTGGGCGGTACTTCAGCTTTTCAAGAGCCCCGAATCCCTGATCGCCTCGGCCAACGGTTCCAGGACGGCAGGATCGTGGGGCGGAGCGAGGTAGACGATGCCCAGGTCGAGGCCTTCGGCGGCCAGGGCGGCCGCGTCCTCGAGGACCTTCCCATAGTTGCGGTCCGGTTCCAGGCGCAGGTGGGCCGACCGGATGATCTCTTTCGGGTCGCGCCCTATGTCGGCGCAATGGGCGGCCAGTACGTCGCGCTTGCGCGCGAACAAGTCTGGCGGACCGCCGGCGAAATTCCAGTGCTGCGCGTACCGCGCGGTGATCCGTAGCGTGCGTTTCTCTCCGCCGCCGCCGATGCAGATCGGCGGGTGGGGGCGCTGCGGGCCCTTGGGTTCGTTGCGGGCGCCCTTGAGCTGGTAGTACTTGCCGTCGAAGTCGGTGGTCTCCTCGCTGAGCAGGCTGATCAGTACCGCACAGGCTTCTTCGAACCGGTCGAAGCGTTCTTTGATCGAGCCCAGCTCGATGCCGTAGGCGCCCGACTCCTCTTCGTTCCACCCGGCGCCGATCCCGAGCTCGAGGCGTCCGTTGGAGATGATGTCGAGCGCCGCGGCCATGTTGGCCAGGACCGCGGGATGACGGTAGTGAACGCCGGTGACCAGGGTGCCCAACCGTAGCCGCTTGGTGGCCTGCGCCAGTGCGGTCAGCGTCGTCCAGCCCTCCAGGCAGGGGCCGTTGCTGTCGGAGAAGATCGGATAGAAGTGGTCGAAGGTCCACCCGGACTCGTAGACCTCGATGTCGTCGGCGGCCTGCCAGACCGCCAGCATGTCTGTCCAGGTGGTGTTTTGCGGTGAGGTTTTGAACGCGAATCGCATGAAATCCACGTTAGTCGATCTTGATGAAGCGCAACTGAACCCGTCCGGAGGATCATCGCCTGCCAGGACATCACCTGACCAAGCAGATTGCAGTAGGTGCTGGCGACCGGCCGAAGAGATGGTCAAGGGCGCGATGAGCAGCGCAACTCGCCCTACGCAAAATCAAGGTCTACAGGCTGTCGCGATAATATAATCACTAAGCCCCTCCCATAATTTCGCACCATTAACAGTTTCAATATCATTATCAGTCAATGGCTCGATCCGAGCGTTGTAATCTGATTGTTTCTTCAATCGGCCGTGTATATATCGGGCCATTCCAGGATAGACGTATTCTGGAATTGACAGAACCTTGATGTCGGTAAATCCAATGGCCTCCAACTTTCGCGCGTAACCGATGCGGTCGTACATATTTTCTTCGGGAATTGAGGCGAGTTTTCGAGCCATCCTGCTCTTGACACCGGTAAAATCTTCTCCCGGGGACGGCAGCATGTCTGTCAATGCCAACCGCCCGCCGGGCCTCAAAACGCGGAACGCTTCACTGAAAAATTGCTCGCGAGTCTTGAAATGAAACGCGCACTCCAAAGCAATCGCTTTGTCAAAGAAATTATCGGGATAACCCGTTTGGACCGCTGACCCTACGGCAAGCGTGATGCGGTCATCCAATTGCTTGGCCCGCAGGCGTTCCTGTCCGACGGTGATATGGGTCGGCGTGATATCAATTCCCACGATCCGAGTAACGTGAAACTGCTCGACCAGCAGAGCGTCTTGTTCCCCAAAGCCGCACCCCACATCCAGCACCGTGTCCGTGCTTTTCAACTCAGCCGCTTCACCAAGTTTGATTACCATCGCACGGCACGCATCCGGATAGGTTTGCGCATCTTTCCAATATCCAAGATTGAGCCACAATGGTTTGGACGGGTCTTCGAAATTCTCATTCAACGATAGAATTACATCGTCGCCGAGCACAGTGTAATAATGTGAAGGATCCTTGCTGCGGAGGATCTTCAAGACCTCGAACTGCAACGACAACAACTTAGTGTATTTCTTTAATCCCATTTTCGCCCTCCCCGGTCGCAACAAAATATCATATTATAAATAACCTTCTGCACCGTTGGGTTTCCCCACCGGCCGGGCACGCATACTCCGTTGGAGTGCAACGGACGTTAGTCGATCTTTTATGAAGCGCAACCGAACTCGTCCGGAAGATCATCGCGCACACTGGAGCCATGGATCCGGTGACCGCGTTGCGGCAGATCGCCTACTACAAGGACCGGAGTCGCCACGACCCCAGGCGCGTGCTGGCCTACCGCAACGCCGCCGACATCATCGAGGGTCTTGACGGCGCCGCGCGAGAGCGGCACGGTCAGGCCAACAGCTGGCAGTCGCTGCCCGGCATCGGGCCCAAAACCGCGAAGGTCATCGACCAGGCCTGGTCCGGTCGCGAACCCGACCTTCTGGTCGAATTACGTTCTGCCGCCGAGGATCTCGGTGGCGGCGACGTCCGCGCCGCGCTGCGCGGGGACCTGCACCTGCACTCCAACTGGTCGGACGGGTCGGCGCCGATCGAGGAGATGATGGCCACCGCCGCCGCGCTGGGTCATGAGTATTGCGCGCTGACCGACCACTCGCCGCGGCTGACGATAGCCAACGGGCTCTCGCCGGAGCGGTTGCGCAAGCAGCTCGACGTCATCGATGGGTTGCGCGACCAGTTCGCGCCGCTGCGCATCCTCACCGGGATCGAGGTCGACATCCTCGACGACGGCAGCCTCGACCAAGACACCGAGCTGCTGGAACGCCTCGACGTCGTCGTCGCCAGCGTCCACTCCAAGCTGTCGATGGATTCGCCCGCGATGACCCGACGCATGGTGCGCGCCGTGTCCAACGGCCACGCCGACGTGCTGGGCCACTGCACCGGCCGGCTGGTCGCGGGCAACCGCGGCATCCGGCCCGAATCGAAGTTCGACGCCGAAGCCGTGTTCACCGCCTGTCGTGACCATGGGACGGCGGTGGAGATCAATTCCCGTCCCGAGCGCCGCGACCCCCCCACGCGTCTGCTCGAGCTGGCGCTCGAAATCGGTTGCGTGTTCAGCATCGATACCGACGCGCACGCGCCCGGTCAACTGGACTTCCTCGGTTACGGCGCGCAGCGCGCGCTGGACGTGGGCGTGCCCGTCGACCGGATCGTCAACACGTGGCCGGCCGACACGCTACTGGAATGGACCGGGTCAGTCGGGTAAGTGCGGCATCTCGAGACCGGCGTCGCGGCCGATCAACACCGCCGGCGTGAGCGCCGATCTGCCGTAGCGACGGCGTACCTGGTCGATCGCCGTCTCGATGGCCAGGTGCTCGCCCTCGCCGAAGGGCAGCATCAGCTGCTGAGCGCCGCTGCGGTCGATGCCCGACACGGCGAAGCCGACCAGAGTCAATCCGCGCTGCGCGATCACCGGCGCCGCCGATGCGACCAGCTGCCGGGCGGCGGCCAGGATGGGCTGCGTCGACGAGGTGGCCCACGGCAACGTGCGTGACCGGGTGGCCCGGCTGAAGTCGTCGAACCGCAGGCGCAGCACCACCGTGCGACCGGTGCGTCCGGCGGTGCGCATCCGGGCGGTGATGCGGTCTATCAGGTTGACCACCACCGCGTCCACCTCGGCGGGCGACATGCGATTGCCGGCGCGGCCCAGCGCGCGCTGGGCGCCCACGGACCGGCGACGCACGCCGGTGGTCACCCGGCGGCGGTCGATGTTGCGGGACAGCGCATACAGTTGGCGGCCCATTGCGGCTCCCAGCAGCGAGGCCAGCGTCGACTCGCCGAGCTCGGCGACGTCGGCGACGGTCACGATGCCGTGCGCGTGCAGCTTGTCGGCGGTCACCGCGCCCACGCCCCACAACCGGCGGACGGGTAGCGGGCGCAGGAACGCCAGCTCTCGATCGGGCGGCACCAACAGCAGTCCGTCGGGCTTGGCCTGTTGGCTGGCGACCTTGGCGAGAAATTTCGTCCGGGCGACCCCGACGGTGATGGGCAGGCCGACGCGGTTGCGCACGTCCTCGCGCAGCCGCTCCGCGATCTGGACCGGCGGGCCGGCGACCCGGCGCAACCCGCCGACGTCGAGGAAGGCTTCGTCCACCGACACCGCCTCCACGATCGGTGTGCAGTCACGGAACACCTCGAACACGGCGTCGCTGGCGCGGGTATAGGCCGTCATCCGGGGCGGCACCACCATGGCGTGTGGGCACAGGCGTCGCGCCTGCGCACCCCCCATCGCCGTGCGCACGCCGTGGGCCTTGGCTTCATAGCTGGCCGCCAGCACCACCCCGCCGCCGACGATCACGGGGCGGCCACGCAACGTCGGATCGTCGCGCTGTTCGACAGACGCGTAGAACGAGTCCAGGTCCGCGTGCAGGATGGACGCATCACACCGCACGAACATATGTTCGCATAGGTGTGCGACAACGGCGCGCTAACGGGCCTCGCCGTAAATGCCGCTGACCCAGATGTGCACCAACGTGTCGAGCAGGTGCTCGCGGGCAACCGAGGGTCGCTCGTCGGCGAACGAGGTGAGCATCACCTTCTCGTTGAGCAGGTTCAGCGCCGCGGAAAGGTCGTGGGCCGGTAGGGTTACCGGCGCCGCGCCGCGGGCGCGTTCGGCCTCAATCACCGCGGTGATGTGACCGACCCATTTCTCCATGAAGCGCGACCACAGATCGCGCAGATCCTTATTGGTGCGTGCGGCCTCGGCGGCAAGTGACACCGCGCGATGCGCGCCGAATGTCTCGACGAACACGTTGATACCGGTGCGCCAGAGGCTTTTCAGCTCGGTGGGCGGATTGGCGGCCATTGCCTCCAGTGCGGAGTCGGCCTCGACGATCACCCGCTCGAATAGGGTGAGCAGCACCGCGTCTTTGGACGGGAAATAGAAGTAGAACGTCGGCCGGGACAGGCCGGCCCCCCTGGCCAGGTCGTCGACCGAGATATCGGCGAGCGGGCGTTCGGCCAGGAGCCGCTCGGCGGTGGACAGGATGGCCAGTTCGCGGTCGTCACCCGATGGACGCGTCGAGCGCCGGCCCCGGTGGGCGCGGGTGGAGCCGGCGGTAGTCACGACCACGACTTTACACGATGTTGAAAATTTCAACAGAGTGTTGACTAGTTCAACGCGCCGTTGATAACGTGGCGACATGACTGAACACCTTGACGTCGTCATCGTGGGCGCCGGTATCTCCGGTGTGAGCGCGGCCTGGCACCTGCAGGACCGCTGCCCGAACAAGAGCTACACCATCCTGGAGCGCCGCGACGACCTGGGCGGCACCTGGGACCTGTTCAAATACCCGGGCATCCGGTCGGACTCGGACATGTTCACCCTCGGGTTCCGGTTCAAGCCGTGGCGTTCGGCGCAGTCGATCGCCGACGGCCACTTGATCAAGAACTACATCAAGGAGGCCGCCGCCGAGAACGGGATCGACCGGCACATCCGCTACCGCCACCGCGTTGTGGCCGCCGATTGGTCCGACGCCGATAACCGCTGGACCCTGACCGTGGAGAACGACGGCCAACAGAGCGAGATCACCTGCTCGTTCCTGTTCGCCTGCACGGGCTACTACAACTACGACGAGGGGTATTCGCCCACGTTCGCCGGCGCGCAAGATTTCGAGGGCACGATCGTCCATCCGCAGCACTGGCCGGAGGACCTCGACTACGCGGGCAAGAAGATCGTCGTCATCGGATCCGGCGCCACCGCGATCACCCTGATCCCGGCCCTGGTGAACTCGGGCTCCGGTCACGTCACGATGCTGCAGCGCTCACCGACCTACATCGGCTCGCTGCCCGGCGTCGACCCCTTCGCCGAGCAGGCCAACCGGCTGCTGCCCGATCACCTCGCGCACATGGCGAACCGCTGGAAGGCCATCGCGTTCAGCACCTTCCAGTACCAGCTCTCGCGGAAAGCCCCCGCCTACATGCGTAAGACGCTGCTGACGATGGCGGAGCGTCGCCTGCCCAAGGGCTATGACGTCGAAAAGCACTTCGGGCCGCGGTACAACGTCTGGGACCAGCGGCTTTGCCTGGCCCCCGATGGCGATTTCTTCCGGACCATCCGGCACGGCAAGGCCGACGTCGTCACCGACACCATCGACCGGTTCACCAAGACCGGGATCAAGCTCGCCTCGGGTGAGGAGTTGCAGGCCGACATCATCATCACCGCAACGGGTTTGAACATGCAGTTGCTGGGTGGGGTGCTGCCGACCCGGAATGGCGAGCCCATCGACCTCACGTCGTTGATGACCTACAAGGGCTTGATGTTTTCCGGGATCCCGAACTTCGCCATCACCTTCGGATACACGAATGCGTCATGGACGCTGAAGGCCGACCTGGTCTCCGAGTTCGTCTGCCGGCTGCTGAACTACATGGACGCCAAGGGTTTTGACACCGTGGAGCCGCAGCGGCCGGGCAATGACGTCGATGAGTTGCCGTTCATGGACTTCAGCCCCGGTTACGTCCAGCGTTCGACGCACTTACTCCCCAAATCGGGTTCGCGGGCGCCGTGGCGGCTCAAACAGAACTATCTCTTTGACATGCGAATGATCCGGAACGGCAAGATCGCCGACGAGGGCCTGCGGTTCGCGAAGAAGCCTGCGGCGGTAGCTGCCTAAGGCGGCTTAAAGCTCAGACAACGACGATGCCGTCCTCGTCGCAGTAGGCGATTTCGCCGGGCACGAACGTCACGCCGCCCAGAGCGACCTCGACATCGCGCTCCCCGGCGCCGGTCTTGGAGCTCTTGCGGGGATTAGTGCCCAGCGCCTTGATGCCGATATCGATGCCGCGCAGCGCGGCGGCGTCGCGCACCGCGCCGTTGATCACCAGCCCCGCCCAGCCGTTGGAATGCGCCAATTCGGCGATGACGTCGCCGACCAGCGCGGTGTGCAGGGAGCCGGCGCCGTCGATCACCAGGACCCCGCCGGCGCCCGGTCCCGAGAGCACCGATTTCAGCAGCGCGTTGTCCTGGAAGCAGCGCACCGTGCTGATCGGCCCGGCGAATTCAGAGCGGCCGCCGAACTGGCGGAATTGGACATCGCAGCTGCGTACGTCGGGCCCGATGCTGTCGACGAGGTCGGCGGTGGGCCGGAATGACACGGTCACTTGATGTCAGCGGCGCCGCAGCTGCCGGATCAGCAGGATGGCCAGCAGGCTGAGGGTCAAAGCGACGATCAGCGGCACCCGCGATTGGCTCGATGGCGGCGCCGTAATGTCGGACGAAACCGGGTTATTCGCGCCTTCCACGGTCGATTTAGCTTGTGCGGCGACATCTTTGGCGGCAGCGGCAAGTTCGCCGTTGGTTTCGATCCGCTCGTGCATGGTGAGCGGTTGCTCGGCAGGCTTTGGGGGTGCGGGCTCGGCGCTTTTGGCCGGGGCCTTCTTAGCGGCTGCCTTTTTGCCGGGCGCTTTTTTGGCGGCCGCCTTTTTCGCAGGCGCTTTTTTCGCCGGTGCTTTTGCGGTCTTCTTGACGGCCTTGGCGGGGGGCTTCTTTTCCGGCGGGGTCGGTGCGCCGTCGGGTTCGCTGTTGGGTTGATCCTGCGGGTCTGCCATGCGGCCGCTCCTTTGCAGCTCTCTCTCGCTTGTGTCTAGCGCACCGGGTTCCTCGGGTCCCATCATGCCAGCACGGGTGGCGGTGCCTCGGTGACCAGGGGCCGGTCACGCCCGGCGCCGCACCGCCCAGAACGCGCCCGCGGCCACGAGCGCGGTTGCTACGACCACAAACGGCCAGACGGGGATGTTGCTGCTGGTAGCGGTGGCGGCCGCGGCGGGGCCTGGTGTGCCGGTGCCGGGCTCCGTGAGCCGAAACGACCAGGAGCCGGACACCACGTGGCCGTCCGCGGACGTCACCCGGTAGTTCACCGTATAGGTCCCGGCCGGTCCGAGCGCTCGCAGGCCGATGCCGACGATCGCGTCCTGCACCGTCGGCTCCCCGGTGGACCACACGTTGCCATCGGGTCCGACGACCGTCATGGCCGCGAACGCGGTTTGCAGTCGCTCGTTGAAGGTGGCGCTCACCCGCGCCGGACCGGTCGTGAGAATCGCATTGTCCGCGGGCTCGGTGGACACACGCCAGGCGTGCGCGAACGCCGTGTGCGCGGTCAGGGTCGCGGTCAACACCATGGCGGCCAGCAGCAGGCCCGCCCACGCACTGACCGCGAGGCGCCTCATGCCCGTCGGCGGATCAACGCAAGACCGACACCGAGGGCGGCCACCACCAGAGCCGCGCCGCCCAACACACGGGCGGTGTTATCGGCCGATTTCGACGGCGCCGGCCCGACAGCGTGGTCGGCGGGCGCAGCGGAAGGCGGATGGTGGTCATGCGGTGCGGCCGGCGCCGCGGCAAGCGTCAGCGTGGGCGCCGGGTGTTCGGGCTCACCGCCGCCGGGCAGCGGCGGCTCGTCCCATTTCACGACCGCCCCGTCGGAATAGGTCTGCGTGGCCGGGAAGCTGACCGTGTCGGTGTCCGGCAGTTGCACCGAAATCCGGAACAGCGCGAATTGGTCCGCACCGATCCCGCCGCTGGGCGCGGCCGTCCATGTCACCGAGCGGATTGCGCCGGAGGCCGCGTCGCGGTCCAGCTTGGCCGTCCACCCGGCCACGCTTTCGACGCTGGCTGATGCCACGTTCGGGAGGGTGACGGTCAGGGCGGTGGTTGCCGCGCCGGTGTTGGATTCGTTGGGCACCTCGAACGTGACGATTGCCATGGCGCCGCGCACGGGGTTGTCGCTGCTGGCGTGGACGTGCGCCCACGCCGCGGGGGCGCCCGTCGCCGAGCCGAGATAGAGCGCGACGGTCACGGCGACCGGGATCAGCACGCGCGAGATCCGCCTGTCGTGGGATGACATGTCTCCTCGCCGCGGTCAGCTCAACCCGAGGCGGGCCATCACGTCCGCCTCGATGCCGTCGAGTTGCGTAGAGATCGCGGCGTGGGCCGCCCGGCGTCGCGCGGCCGGCATGTTCTCCGCGGCGGTGACGGCAGCCGACAGATCGGAGAGCCGTTCGGCGATGGCGGAGACGAACTGCTTGGTCTCGGCATCTTTGGGCTTCTTGTCTTGCACCATTCGCAGTGACTTTTCCGCCCCGGCAATCCGGGCCGACAGCTGGGCGCCGTGCCCGGAGAACTGGCCGATCTGCGCCAACGGAATTCCCAATTGGTCCGCGCGACGCTGGTCGATGATCGCACGCGCGGCCATGGCTAGCCGGTATATCATCGGCGTCAGGATCGGGGCGAGGAGCCTTGACACCGTCAATACCCGGCGAATCCGCGTCGGCGACAGCAACTTTCCTTCCCGCGCCGCCTTGAGCTCGGCCTCGGCGACCTTCAACGCCGTCCGGTCGGTGTCCCGCTGGGATTTGACCTGCGCCTTGAGGGCCTTTCCCGCGGCGCGTCGATCGCCCTTGATCCGGCGGGCCTCGTTCTTGGCGGCGAGTCTGGCCTCGAGCTTGGCGCGGGCCTTGATCGCACGGGCTTCGGCGCGGCGCGTCGCGTGACTCTTTCGCTTGCGGAACAGGCCCATTCCCGGCCGCCTCCCGGTCATCTCGCTGGCTACTTTGGCTATCGCGCTCGCGTGTGCGCGATCCGTCAGCCAACCCTAATGGGGATGGGCGGGCCGTAACCGTTCAGGTCGGGGTCGACTGCCGGCGGCAGGCTTATGCGCTGACCTGCTCCTTGCGGCGCAGCTCGTTGACCCGCTCCACGATGTCCTTCCGGCCTTCGGCCGACAATTCAGCGGCACCCAGCGCGATGCGGCGCACGCCGTCGTCGCGCATCGTGTCCAGCCACGCCAACTCCTTGTCGAGCTTTCCGTAGTACTCGTCGTCGGTGAAGTAGGCCGGCTTGATGCGGAAGAAATTCGCCAGGGCGGCCATGGTCGCGGTCGACGGGTTGGTTCGGTTGCCTGAACGTAGCTGGGACAGGTAGGGAGCCGACATAGTGATGCCCTCCGCCTTGAGCGCGGCGATCACCTCCGCTGAAGTGTGCGGCCCGCGTCCGGGTGGGTACACGGTGTCGAACAAGCGGTTGAGGCGGGCGGAAAACGTCGTGCTCATCGATATGACCTCCACTGGACTGTAGAAGTGGACTGTTCCTCGGCGTATTTGCTGATCACGGTAGCGACGGGGTGGGTCCTCAAATAGGTGCAAACACGCAAGCATTCGACACCAGCGTTGCTGACGGCTGCCGAATCCTCACTCAACGAGCGTCTAACTAATTCGCTGGGGTGTCCACTGGATCGGCGGAACTCACAGGTTATCCGCAGGATTCGACGCCGCGGCCAGCGTGGCGGGCCGCCGCTTTCACGCCGGGCGAGGCGATCGGACCGAGGGTGCTGGGCAGGTGCACCGCAACCAGCAGGCAATTTAGGCCTCTTAACGATGATCTTTGCTGTCAGGTCTGTAATACCTGCACGAAACGGGATTGAGGTATGGCAAATGGCCCGCGGAGATACCTCTGGGGTGACCGCGTGCCGCCGCGGCTGACGGGGAAGCGGTGCCGTCGGCGCCTTAGACAGCGTCCGATGACCTCCCGGCGATAGCGGCTTCGTTCCGGCGCCGACGGAGGGTTTGCGCCGCGGCCACCGTCGCGGCGGCCAGTGCCACCGTCGCGGTCACCGCGATGGCCACCGAGGGCAGACCCAGCGCGCCGTCGAACAGCATCCACAAGCCGAACAAGAGGAACAGCAGGCCGGCCATGGTGTGCAGTAGCTTCTGGGGCAGGCGCCTGTGCAGCACCGTTCCCACGCCAATGGCCAGGCCGTCGGCCAAGACCATGCCCAAGGTCGAACCGATCCACACGCCGGTCCAGTCGTGATCGCTGGCCAACGTCACCGTCGCCAACGTCGTCTTGTCGCTCATCTCGGCGAGCACGAATGACGAGATCACCGCGAGGAGCGCGAACCGGGGTTCGCCGGTGGTCGAGACGATCTCGTCTTTGGCCGAGCCCTCGCGCCAGGCCCACACGGCGAATATGAGGAATGCAATCGCCGACGCGAAGGCCATTGGGCGCGTCGGAAGGGTGGCGCCCAGAAAGTGGCCAATCGTCACCGATACCCCGTGCGCCAGGAACGCGGCGATCCCGACTCCGGTCAACACCACCCACCATCGGTAACGCAGCGCGAAGGTCATGGTGAGCAGCTGGGACCGGTCGCCGAGTTCGGCGAGGAAAACGACCCCCAGCGTTAGTAATGTGGCGGAGAGCATGGGAGGCGACCTTTCGACGCGTCGTCGACGACCGCGTGGTCATCGAACACCGGTCGAAGGTCTCGCCCACCGACCCGGTTGGGTCGGTTCGCCGGCCGGGCTATGCGCCAGTATGTCGACTCGACGATTCGGGGCTACTCCCCTTCGCTAACGGTCTCAGGCTAGCGGGCGACTTCGGTGAGCGCCAGGAAGGCCGCGAAGTTCGGACACCCGTATTTATCGATTCGAGATTCCAACTAATTCGTTTGAATTCCCTTATGCGGCAAGCAGCATTGCCAGGATCGCGGTGTCGGGATGGCTGATGGGGTCCACGCCCACGCGACTCACCATGGACGTGATCGTGCCGTCGGCTTCCGCTTCCACCCAGGCGGCCCGGTGCTCCAGTCCCAGGTAGGGCAATCCCGGCAGCAGTACGCATCCCGACGCCGCGCCGCTGCATTCCGGCAACGACGGCGTGGTTTCCGAGGGCGGATGCAGCATCAGCAGCGCGGGAGGCTGATGATCAGCGAAATATCCTGGCGGGATTGCTGATTCACCGAAGATCGTGCCCTCGGCCAGCACCAGGCCGACGGTGCCGGGCTCCGGTTCGTCGGGTAGCTCCTCACGGGCACCGAACACCGTTGTGGTGGAGAGCAATCCGGGCAACGACGCGACCCTGACCGCGACCATCAGCAATTGGGCCCACTCTTTCGTCGAATCAGGCCAACGTCCGGAGATCACAAAACCTTTCAGCGCACCACGAGAATGGAAGGGGGAAACCCCTATAGGACGATCCGACCCAGTTTCCATCTCGACCTCCGCGCGACATCTCCGTTCGAATGACGACGCTGTAGCTCGAATAATTCAGCATGCCCGCGGGTTAGCCGCCACGCAACTCGACACGGCCAGTTGTGCTTGCATTCTCAAAATGGCCGAACGCGCCCCGGTAAAGGCAAGGGCGCCGCGCGATCCGCGCGACGCCCAAGCCCGATTGAGATGGGGTCAGCCGAATATCAGCCCTTGGGTCTTAGAGGTTGCCGCCGCGTAACGCGACTGCACATCCGCCCAGTTGACGACGTTCCAGAACGCCTTGACGTAATCCGCCTTGACGTTCTTGTACTGCAGGTAGAAGGCGTGTTCCCACATGTCGACCTGCAACAGGGGGATGACGCCGAGCGGGACGTTGGCCTGCTGGTCGTACAGCTGGAAGGTCAGCAACTTGTTGCCCAGGGTGTCGTAGCCGAGTACCGCCCAGCCGGACCCCTGCAAGCCGTTGGCGGCCGCGCTGAACTGCGCACGGAACTTGTCGAATGATCCGAACGCGTCGTCGATGGCGGCAGCGAGGTCACCGGTCGGCTTGTCGCCGCCGTTCGGCGAGAGGTTCTTCCACCAGATCGAGTGGTTGACGTGACCACCGAGATGAAAGGCCAGGTTCTTCTCGTTCAGGAAGATCGCGGAGTGGTCGTCCTTGGCGCGTGCCTCCTCGAGTTTGGCGACGGCATCGTTGACGCCCTTGACGTAGGCGGCGTGGTGCTTGCTGTGGTGGATCTCGTTGATCTGACCGGAGATGTGCGGTTCCAGCGCTCCGTAGTCCCAGTCCAAGTCGGGCAGGGTGTATTCGGCCACGGCATTCCTTTCTTCGGTGCATCGATGATGATCGTCGGACGCTCATTCGCGCGGGGGCTGCCACACGCGGCGGCCAGCCGTAACCAACCCTGCTCTATGACCGTCCACGCCGCAAGGACGACGACCGCTGCGGAGGAATACCCAGATGGTGGTGATTCAAGCCAAGACGATGATGGCGAGAATCGCGAGCAACGCCAGCGCGATCAGGCCGGCGCGCAAAGCGGCGATACCGTAGTTGTGGTTCCAAGCATGCGAGCCGGAATACGACTTCGACGCGGCCGGCGAACCCGGACCGAACGAATGCGTGGCCATCGACTGCCTTTCACCTGCACCCCACCCCACCGACGTGAGGTGAGTCACAACCAAGTTTCGTGACGGTGATCATAACCGCTCGCAACAACGTTGGAAAACGCGCTGCGTAAACGGCGCGCACTGCGGGCGCCCGGGAGCGCACATTCGAGGCGCGGCATGGGTTCGGGCAGCCGTCCTCGTCGGGCTCATCGGCAGGGTGCTCAAAGCAGGGCAATCCGTTCGCTCTGATACCGGTTTGGGCTGTCTATGGCATGAGCTCATCGCCCGGCGGTTATCCACAGTCGCAGCCAGGGACAGCCGGTAGGGACCTATCGCCGCCATGGGTACCCACGTACCAGTTGTGGATAAACCTGTGGAAATTGTGGATAGCCATGGGCAATTGTCCGCGTTGCCGGAGGATCGCGTGGGCGCCGCCTGTTCCCGGGCGTTTGGCCTCCCCTGGCCGCGTGCCGCGGCCCGGATCGTCGCCGGAGCTAGCATGGTCCGGTGATCCAGGTGTGCTCGCAGTGCGGCACTCGGTGGAACGTGCGCGAGCGGCGACGCGAATGGTGTCCCCGCTGTCGCGGTGCGCTGATGGCGCCCTCGGCGGACGTTCCGGCGGCCGACCCGCGGTGGAGTGCTCCCGGCGGCCCCTCGCCGGCCAGATCGTCCGCGTCTCCGGGGTGGCGGCGCACTCCGCCGCGGTTGCCGCCGGGCTTCAGGTGGATAGCGGTGCGCCCCGGCGCCCCACCGCTTCCGCGACGCGGACGACGGTCCCTGGGCCCCACCCCGCGCTACGCCGTGATCCCGCGCTGGGGCTTGGCCGACCGCGTCGAACCCACTCCGACAGCGGCCGAAAAGCCTACGCAGACAGGGCCGTCGGTGCCGATCGTTCGCATCACACTGTTCCTGAGCGTGCTGGTGCTCTGCGTCGCCGCCCTGGTGTATGTCGTGCGGTATGTGCTGTTGGTGATAAACCGCAACACGTTGCTGAACTCGGTCGTGGCCATCGCCGCGGACTTGCTCGGGATGCTGGCCAGCGGGGCGGCGATCGCGGCGGTGATCACCTCCGGCGTGATGCTGATCCGGTGGCTGATCGCGCGCCGGGCCGCCGTGTTCGCGCATCATGGCCTGCCGGAGTCGCGCTCCGTCCGGGCGTTGTGGGCCGGCTGCGTGGTGCCGCTGGCCAATCTGCTCTGGGCGCCCGTCTACGTCATCGAGCTGGCAACCGTCGAAGAGCACTACGCCCGGCTGCGAAGACCGATCGTGCAGTGGTGGATCGCCTGGGTTTTCAGCTACCTGGTTTCGATTTCCGCGATCGTCACCAGCTTCGCCAGGGACGCCCAGGGCATCGCCAACAACACCGTGCTGATGGTGTTGGCCTATCTGCTTGCGGCAGCCACCTTGTCCGCCATTGCCCGAGTCTTCGAGGGGTTCGTGCGCAAACCGGTCGAACGGCCGGCGCACCGATGGGTCGTGGTCGACCGAGATCACCCGGACCGCCCCGCGGCGCCCGCATCGGCCGCCCCGGTTGAGTTGGAGGGGCAGGAACCGGCAGCATAGGGGAATGACGTGGGCCGACGAGGTGCTCGCCGGGCATCCCTATGTTGTCGCCCACCGGGGCGCATCGGCGGCTCGGCCCGAACACACGCTCGCCGCTTACGACCTCGCACTCAAAGAGGGCGCCGACGGGGTGGAATGCGATGTGCGGCTGACCCGCGACGGCCATCTGGTTTGCGTTCATGACCGCCGGCTGGACCGGACCTCGACGGGAGCCGGTCTGGTCAGCACCATGACGCTGGCCGAACTGCGCGAGCTCGAGTACGGGGCGTGGCATGGCAGCTGGCGTGCCGACGGTACGCACGGCGATACCAGTCTGCTGACGCTGGAGGCCCTTGTTTCGCTCGTTCTGGACTGGCACCGGCCGGTGAAGCTCTTCGTCGAGACCAAGCACCCGGTCCGGTACGGCTCGCTGGTGGAAAACAAGCTTCTCGCGCTGCTGCACCGCTTCGGCATAGCCGCGCCCGCCTCCGCGGACCGGTCCCGCACGGTGGTGATGTCGTTTTCGGCGGCCGCGGTGTGGCGGATCCGGCGCGCCGCGCCGCTTTTGCCGACGGTGTTGCTCGGCAATTCCGCTCGCTACCTGACCAGCAGCGCGGTCACTGCCGTCGGTGCCACTGCCGTCGGGCCTTCGTTGTCGGCGCTGAAGGACTATCCGCAACTCGTGGACCGCGCCGTCGCCCAGGGCAGGGCGGTTTATTGCTGGAACGTCGACGAATATGAAGACATCGACTTCTGTCGCGACGTCGGGGTCGCGTGGCTTGCCACCCACCACCCGGGCCGCACGAAGGCCTGGCTGCAGAGCAGACGCGCCGACCAGGGCAGCAGCTAGTCCGGCGCTATTGCTGCCCGTCGAGCGCGGCAGCGGGGACCGGCGCGTCGGAGCCCAGCGCCTCGAACAACTTGGCGGCGGCCTCGTGGTTCCACACCACCACCGCCCCGGCGTCGCCGGTGGTGAACTTCCCGATCGGGACGGTCAGCGCGGTGGTGGAACCGTGCAGCGCCCAGCCAAGTTGCGCCAGATCCCACACGTGGTCGCGCCGGTCGACGGTCAGGGCGTCGGCGGCCGCACGCGGCACCGAGTACCAGCGGACCGGATCGAGCCACACCCCCGGGCTGGTGACGCGGTGCAGCAGCGCCGCCAGGAACTGCCGTTGGTTGACCATCCGGTCCAGATCCGCGCGCGGTGTGTCGCGCGTCCTGACGTATCCGAGCGCCGTGCGGCCGTCGAGTTTCTGGCAGCCGGCCGGCAGGTCGATGCCGGCCAGCGGATCGTTGATCGGCGCGGCGGGGCACATGGTGACCCCACCGAGGGCGTCGACGAGGCCGGCGAAGCCGCCGAACCCGATCTCGGCGTAGTGATTGAGGTGCAGCCCGGTGGCCTGCTCCACCGTCTGCGTCAGCAGCGGAGCGCCGCCGATGGCGAACGCGGCGTTGATTTTGTCCCTGCCATGACCCGGTATCGGTAGGTACGAGTCGCGCGGGATCGACACGACCGTCGTCGGGGTGCTTGACCCGAACTCCGGCACGTGTACCAGCACGATGGTGTCGGTGCGACCGCTTCCGACATCGCCACCCGTGGCCAGGTCTTGCTGCTGCTCGGCGCTCAGGCCTTCCCGGCTGTCCGAGCCGACAATCAACCAGTTCGTGCCGCGACCGGGCCCGGGCCGATCCGCATAGTCGGTCAGTGCCGGCTCGCGGCGCAGCGCGTTGTCGAACCAAACGGCGGCGCCGAGGATGCCGGCGCCGGCGAGCAGCGAGCCGATCACCAGCGTGAGCGCCACCACCCGGCCCCAGCGGCGCCAGCCACGCTTGCGGCGCGCCCGTGGGGCGATGGGTCGCGGCGGGGGAATCGAAGGAGGGGCCGGACGCGCCGCGGGCGCCGGCGGCGGCACCGGGCGGCGCAGCGGCGTCGTTTGATCGAACGGGTCGGGCGCCGGGGGAACCGGTCCTTGGGACGCCTGACGCCCCCGCCGTTCCGGTGATCGATCGCCGTTCACCCGGATAAACGTACGTGCCGGGTTAGGGCATCAGTTAACGCCGAGCTCGCAGCCCGTTGATGAACGGGCAACCCATTAACACGCGGATGGCCTGGCTGAGCCCGGGCATGTCGTCCACCGGCTTGTGAAAGGCCAGCCGCACGTCGTGGTCGCTTTCGTTGCCTTCGATGCGGAACCGCACACCGTACCGGTCGAGCCCGAGCGGGCGGGCCTGCCCGCGTCGCAACGACGCGGGCAGCTTCGAAACCAGCCGTGCCACCACGTCGTTATGGACGGTGTCCAGATGCCACAGCAGGCTTGCCTCGATTTCGCAGAACGGGTCGGGCCGGGCCGACAGCAGGTCCGCCACGCTGACGGCCTCGGCGCCGGTGGCATCGGTGACGACCACGGACGCGATCTCTAACCGCAGCAACGTGTACCGGGGCTCCGCGCCGTCGGACGGCGCCGATCTCGGCGTCTCGACTTGAAGCAATGCCGGATTCGGGTGCTCGGCGGCGATCTGGTCGAGCAGCGTTAGCACCGCGTGCGGCCGAACCTGCTCCAGGCGGCCGCGCACCCACACCAGCGACCGGACCGGTTCCCGCAGCGGGAGCGGAGCGTAGTCGGTCAGTTCCAGCAGCGCTTGCGATCCGGCGAGCGGGCGATCGGCCTCACCGGCGCGGTCGACCGGAACCGCGATGGCAAAGGATCCGTCGTGCAGCAAGTGATGCACGGGCGTGGCGACCGGGTCCTGGCGCGCGCCCCAGCTTTCCAGGGCCAGGATTGCCCCGCCGGCCCGGGCGCATGCGCTGCGAATGCGTTCGGCAGTCGTCGGCGCGTGACAGCTGAGCGGTGACATTCGTCTCCCATCAAGTTAGGTAAGCCTAAATTAACTTACGACCCATGACCGCGCAAGGTCGGTTTCGCGTTGAGCGCCGTTAGGGTTGAGGCGTGGTCTGTATCGCTTTCCTCGGTCCCGAAGGGACCTTCACCGAGGCGGCGCTGCTGCAAATCACCTCCGCCGGTCTGGTTCCCGAAAAGGGATCCGACGCCCTGCGGCGGCTGCCCCTGGAAAGCACCCCGGCGGCGCTGAACGCTGTCCGTGATGGCCATGCCGACTACGCGTGCGTCCCGCTCGAGAACTCGATCGACGGCTCGGTGATGCCGACACTGGACAGCCTGGCGATCGGCTCGCCCCTTCAGGTATTCGCCGAGACAACGCTGGACGTGGCGTTCAGCATCGTCGTCAAGCCCGGCCGCAGCGCGGGCGACGTGCGCACGTTGGCGGGCTTCCCGGTGGCGGTGGCTCAGGTGCGGCAGTGGCTGGCCGCCCATTTACCGAACGCGGAACTGCGGCCCGCATACTCCAATGCCGACGCGGCGCGACAGGTGGCCGACGGCCAAGCCGACGCCGGCGTGACCTCGCCCCTGGCCGCCGTGCATTGGGGACTGGCCGCCCTGGCCGACGGGGTCGTCGACGAGCCCAACGCCCGCACCCGATTCGTCCTGATCGGGCTGCCCGGGCCGCCGCCGGCCCGCACCGGGGCCGATCGAACGTCGGTGGTTGTGCGCATCGACAACGTGCCCGGCGCGCTGTTGACGGCGCTGGCGGAATTCGGCATCCGCGGCATCGACCTGACCCGAATCGAATCCCGGCCGACCAGAACGGAACTCGGCACCTACCTGTTCTTCGTCGACTGCGTCGGTCACATCGACGACGACGCCGTTGCCGAGGCACTCAAGGCCTTGCACCGTCGTTGTGCGGATGTGAGGTACCTAGGATCGTGGCCGACGGGTTCGGTCTCCGGGGTGACGCCGCCGCCGGCGGACGGGGCGTCGCGCTGGCTGGCGCGGCTGCGGGAAGGCAAACCCGAGCGGTCCTTCGGGGCCGAGGTGGTCGAGCCATGAGCGGTCGTTTGGTGCTGCTGCGGCACGGCCAGTCCTACGGCAACGTCGAGCGCCGGCTGGACACCCGGCCGCCCGGGGCCGAACTGACGCCATTGGGTCGCGACCAGGCCCTGGCGTTCGCCCGAAGTTCGGGACGGCCGGGGATGCTCGCGCACTCCGTGGCCACGCGGGCGTCGCAGACGGCCGAGGTGATCGGCGGCGAGGTCGAAATGGCCGCCGTCGAGGTTGCCGGCATCCACGAGGTGCAGGTCGGGGAGCTGGAAAACCGCAGCGACGACGACGCGGTCGCGGAGTTCAACGCGATCTACGAGCGATGGCATCACGGTGACCTCGACGTGCCACTGCCCGGCGGAGAGACCGGCAACGAGGTGTTGGACCGCTACGTGCCGGTGCTCACCGAACTGCGCATCCGCTGCCTCGACGACGACGACTGGAACGGCGACATCGTCGTCGTCAGCCATGGCGCGGCGATCCGGCTGGCCTCCGCGGTCCTGGCCGGCGTGGACGCCAACTTCGCGCTGGACAATCATCTCGACAACGCCGAATCGGTGGTGTTGGCCCCGATCACCGACGGGCGGTGGAGTTGTGTGCGATGGGGAAGCCTGACGCCGCCGTTCTATCCGCGCGACGAGTCAACCGCGGTCGCGGACGCGGTGCGGTCAGGCACCGACCCGATGGGCTAACGACCGGTCAATGGCCAATGCGGCCGATTCCGTGCATGCGCAGCCGACTGCGTCGCAGTCGACGACGAACGCGTGCGGCACCAGCTCGGGGCTGACGCAGTCCGCGTCGGTGCATTCCGACCGGTGCAGTGCGTGTCGAATGATGGTGCCGTGGCAGTGATCTAACCCTGCCCGGCAGTCGCGGCACTCAGCGCTCATAAGCCGTTCATAGCACCCGGTTTGGCCAAAGTCGCGATGCCGCGCCCATGGGGCCGGAGGGTTCTGGCACGGGCCGTCACGCCCAGCCGAGTTCTTCCAGCCGGTCGTCGTCGATGCCGAAATGGTGGGCGATTTCGTGGATCACCGTGATCGCCACCTCGTCGACGACATCGTCGTCGGATTCACAGGCGTCCAGCAGCGCCTCGCGATAGATCGTGATGGCGTCCGGCAGCGCCCCGGCGTAGTCGGAGTAGCGCTCGGTCAGCGCCACGCCCTCGTACTGCCCGAGGAGTTCGGCGTCTTCAGGGTGGCGGTCCTCGACCAGAACGACGACGTTGTCCATCGCGGCGGCCAGCTCGGGCGGGATGCGGTCGAGTGCGTCGGAGACCAGCTCGTCGAACCGCTGCGGATCCATCCGCACGGACACCGGGCTAGCCTGCCGGCGGTGGCGGCGGCGCCTCCGGCGCAGGCGGGGGCGGTGGGCTGGCGGTGGCGGTGGCGCCTCCGGCGCCGGGTTGGCCGGCGGTGGCGGCGCTCCGCCGTCGGGCGGGGGCAAGGCATCCTGCGGCGCCGGCGGCTGTGGCGGTGTCACGACCGGCTGTTGCTGGGGAAGGTGCTGATTGTTCGGCGGTACGCCTTCCGACGGGGAGCTGGACTGATTGCTCGGCACCTGGGCCGGCGCCTGAGCCGGCGCCTGGGCCGGGATCGGCGGCTGCGTGAGCCGTTCCTCGGGAATGTCGGGCGGGGGCACCGGCGGCTGACCGTTGATCAACAGCTGACCCTTGGCGCCGTTCACCAGCGTGGCCCAGCCCCCATTTCCAAGCGTCGCGCCGATGCTGCACGCGACCTCACGGCTGCCCGCGGACCAACTGGGCATGGACACGGTGGGGTAGATCAGCGTCAGGGTCGTGCTGCGCAACTTGACGGGCGCGAGGTACGCGTCCGTCATCTTGGTGCACGAATCCTTGATGAACCCATCCTGATCGGGCTCGGCCGGCGGGGCACCGGGGAACTTCTCGGCCAGGTTGACCGTGCCCGTGATCTCCATCGCGTGCGGGGCCATGCAGTCGACGGGAACATCGATCGGCTGGTTGGTTGCCGTGTCGATGCCCAGGCAGGTGCCGGCCGGCCACACCTTGGACTGGTCGACGTCGGCGACCTTGCCCTTGAAGGCCTGCTGCTGGTTGTTGGCGCCGGGCAGCTGCAGGCCGCACAGCATGCGGCGCTCGCCGGAATTGCGCCACGCCCGGTCGCCGGCCCACAGCAGGCTGACGGTGAACTTGCTGTTGGGGTCGAACTTGGGTCCGAGGTAGTTGCGCACGGCGGCCTCGCACTGCTCCTGCGTGATCTGCTGGATGCGGGCCGGTGACGGGGGAGCGGCGTTGGGCCCGTATTCCGAGCCCGGGAAGGTCCGCATATCGACGGACTCGGCGACTTCAAACTTGTGGTCGTCCGCGCAGTTGACGATGCTGGCGGACTCCGGGGTGGCGTCCGGCCACGTCAGGCAGTCGCCGCCGTTGGCGCGGTTGAACGTGGCGTCGCCCTTGGTTCCGGTGCTGGGCACCGGATTGCCGTAGAGATAACCGGTCAGCCGCCCCGGCCCGGTGCCCGCGACCGGAATCGCGGTGACCAGTCCGGCGATCAGCAGGCCGCCGAGCGCGGTGAGTAACAGCGCCCGTCGGGTGGGCGTCGCCTGCGACGAACGGTGCCACCGGAAGCCGCCCGGCGGTTGTTCCGCTGGGTCGTCCGGGGAGCCGGCGGGGGTTCCGGCTTCCGAAAGTTGCTTCTCAGGCGCTTGCGACATCCGTTCCATTCTGACAGGAGCCGTTGAGTGGCGTGACGAATGTTGCAGATGTGGCGTCCTGGGACGGTCCCGGTGGGGAGCTCTGCCGTCTGGTCGGGGCGGCAAAAGTAGTGTCAGGGCCGTGATCGACCTGAAGCTGCTCCGGGAAGACCCTGACGCCGTTCGCCGCTCCCAAGTCAGCCGTGGCGAGGACCCGGCGCTGGTGGACGCCCTGTTGACGGCCGACGCCAACCGCCGCTCGGCGATTTCGGCCGCCGACGCCCTGCGCGCGGAACAGAAATCCGCCAGCAAGAGGGTGGGCGCCGCATCGGCCGAGGAGCGCCCGGCCCTACTGCAACGCGCCAAGGAACTCGCCGAGCAGGTGAAGGGAGCGGAAACCGCTCAGGCCGGGGCCGAGGCGGCGTTCACGGCGGCACACATGGCGATCTCGAACGTGATCATCGACGGGGTGCCGGCCGGCGGGGAGGACAACTTCGTCGTCCTCGACGTGGTCGGCGAGCCCGCCGCGATCGACGACCCGAAAGACCACCTGGAACTCGGCGAGTCACTGGGGCTCATCGACATGCAGCGCGGCGCCAAGGTGTCCGGCTCGCGGTTCTACTTCCTGACCGGTCGGGGCGCCCTGTTGCAGCTGGGCCTGTTGCAGCTGGCCCTGCGGCTGGCCGTCGACAACGGCTTCATCCCGGTGATCCCGCCGGTGCTGGTGCGCCCGGAGGTGATGGCCGGCACCGGGTTCCTGGGTGCCCACGCCGACGAGGTGTATCGGGTGGAAGGCGACGACCTCTACCTGGTGGGCACGTCCGAGGTGCCACTGGCGGGCTACCACGCCGACGAGATTCTGGACCTGTCCGGCGGGCCGCTGCGCTACGCGGGCTGGTCGTCGTGTTTCCGGCGTGAGGCCGGCAGCTACGGCAAGGACACCCGCGGCATCATCCGGGTGCACCAGTTCGACAAGGTGGAGGGGTTCGTCTATTGCGCCCCCGCCGACGCCGAGGCCGAGCACGAACGGCTGCTGGGCTGGCAGCGCGAGATGCTGGCCCGTATCGAGGTGCCGTATCGCGTAATCGACGTGGCCGCAGGCGATCTCGGTTCGTCGGCCGCCCGCAAGTTCGACTGCGAGGCGTGGGTTCCCACGCAGGGGGCCTACCGCGAGCTGACGTCGACGTCCAACTGCACCACCTTCCAGGCGCGCCGGCTGGCGACGCGCTACCGGGACGCCGGAGGCAAGCCGCAGATCGCGGCCACCCTCAACGGCACGCTGGGCACCACCCGGTGGCTGGTCGCGATCCTGGAGAACCACCAGCGGCCCGACGGCAGCGTGCGGGTCCCCGAGGCGCTGGTCGGATTCGTGGGCACCGAGCTGCTGGAGCCTTAGGAGACGCCGGCGAAGGTGGGGCTGCCCGCCTCGAGCGGGATGCGGGCGGCGCGCGCGGTGAAGCTGATCGCGTGGTACCAACCGCACAGCATGGTGAGATCGAGGATTTCGCGGTCGTCGAACTCGACGCGCAGTGCGGCCCACAGGTTGTCGTCGATGTCCCGGTGGTCGCATAGCGCGTCGACGGCGCGAATCAACAGACGATCCCGCTCGGCGGTCCAGCACGGGTCGTCGGCGCCGCCGTGGGTCAGTGAGCCGACCTGGGCTTGATCGAGGCGCGCCTTCTCGGCGAAAAAGGCGATGTGCACGCCCCATTCGTACTCGCAGCCGCAGCGAACGCAGGTGCGATCGATGACGATCTCGCGGTCGCGAAGCGATAGCGACAGCGAGCGGCTCAGCTCGTAGCTGCCCCACAGCGTCATGGCCTCGGCCATGGGCAGGTTTTGAACCACGGTGCGAAACAGTGCGATTGGCGGCACGTTCGGCGGCATCATCTTGGCAAGCTGCGCGGCCACGGCCGGCTCGTAGGGTGGCTCGAGGGCGTCCAGTCGAGGCGTTACTATTTCCGTAACCATGGAGAACAAAACTAGGTTACGGAAATCGAAACGTCAACCGGCGGTCCGTCCCGGGCGGCCGGTGCGCGGGTCGACGACCGGGCGGCCGCTGATGGCCGCCCTCGATCTGCTCGGCCGGCGTTGGTCGCTGCGGATCCTGTGGGAGCTTCGGGAGGGCCCGTTGGGCGCCAGGTCGTTGCGCGAACGCTGCGACGGCATGTCGCCCAGCGTTCTTTACGATCGCCTCGGCGAGCTGACCGGCGCGGGCCTCGTCGTCCAGCGGGACGACCAGTGCTACGAGTTGAGCGAGATCGGCCGGTCCCTTGGTAACGCGCTGGCTCCCTTGGACCAGTGGGCCCATCGCTGGGCGGAGGGCTCGGCCTAGGCGTCCACCGTCGCGCGTGCCTGTGCGTGCCGGCGCTGCCGTTCCATGGTGGCGAAGTAGAAAGCAAACGGGAACGCAAAGCTGGTGAAAAAGCTGGCCGCAAAGAACAGCCACGGTCGCCGCAGGCCACGCCGATAGCCGTCGATGATGGTAAACACCGGCATCAGAATGACATTGGCGATCATGTAGTCCTGATTGCCCGAGCCGCAGGCCGGGGTGGCGAACTGCCCCTTGATGAATTCCGGGTAGCTGGCCGGTCCCGAGATCAGGTTCCCCTGGCCGTGCGCGGCGAGCACGAAGTGGATGTTGAACCAATAGCCCAGCGCGATCGACGCGATGCCGGCGGCGTAGTACACGCATTCGAGCGGCGAGAGCCATGACCCACCCGCCGGCTTGGCGTAGACCTTCGGGTTGGACGCGATGATCCAGGCTATGCAGCCAAGTCCGAGGAGAAAATGCACGATGATGGAGACCATGGCCGCAGTCTCACCGCGGCGCAAAGTTTTGTCAATAATGTCAAAACGAGCGGCTGAACAAATCCAATGTCTTGGTACGTTACTGACATGGTCCGGCCCGCGCAGACGGCGCGCAGCGAGCGCACCCGGGAGGCGCTCGTCCAGGCCGCGCTGGTGCGATTCCTGGCCCAGGGCGTGGAGGAAACCTCGGCCGAGCAGATCGCGGCGGACGCCGGGGTGTCGTTGCGGACGTTCTACCGTCACTTTCGGTCCAAGCACGATTTGCTGTTTGCCGACTACACCGGGCTGAACTGGTTTCGCGCGGCGCTCAGCGATAGGCCGGCCGACGAACCGATCATCGATTCCGTGCAATCGGCGATCTTCTCGTTCCCGTATGACGTTGAGGCGGTTACACAAATCGCCGCGTTGCGGGGCGGTGAGCTGGATCCGGGCCGCATCGTGCGGCATATCCAGGAAGTCCAAGCCGACTTCGGCGACGCCATCCGGTCGCAGCTGCACAAACGTAGCTGCGCGGCGAATCAGACGCCGGATGCCCGGTTGCGCGCCGCGGTGACCGCCCGCTGCATCGCCGCGGCGGTCTTCGGCGCGCTGGAATTCTGGATGCTCGGCGACGATCGATCGCTGGGCGAGCTGGCGCGCGTGTGCCACGAGGCGCTGGCTTCCCTGCGCTCCGGCATCACCGGCGCATGGCGCCCGGACGCAGTTTCGTCATAATTGACAAAACTTTGCGGCCATGCGAGCCTCCATTCCTGGAGGGCAGGACATGACTGAGTTCGACGCGATAGTTATCGGTGCCGGCCATAACGGGCTGGCCGCGGCGGTGCTGCTGCAGAAGGCGGGACTGCGGACGGTGTGTCTGGATGCCAAGCTCTACGCGGGCGGAATGGCCTCCACGGTGGAGCTTTTCGACGGGTACCGGTTCGAGATCGCCGGCTCGGTGCAATTCCCGACGGCGCCCGTGGTCGTCGAGGAGCTGGGCCTGGACACCCTGCCGACGATCGACCTGGAGGTGATGTCGGTAGCGCTGCGCGGCGTCGGTGACGATCCGCTCGTCCAGTACAGCGACCCGATCAAGCTGTTCACCCACCTCAACGAGGTGCACGGGGCGGACGCCGTCAACGGGATGGCGGGGCTGATGGCATGGAGCCAGGCGCCGACGCGGGCGCTGGGCCGCTTCGAGGCGGGGGCCCCGCCCAAAACTTTCGACGAGATGTACGCCTGTGCCACAAACGAATTCGAACGCTCGGCCATCGATGACATGCTGTTCGGGTCGGTTACCGACGTGCTTGACCGCTACCTCCCGGACCGCGAAAAGCACGGCGCGCTGCGCGGCTCGATGACCGTGCTCGCCGTCAATACGCTCTACCGCGGGCCGGCCACACCGGGCAGCGCGGCGGCGCTCGCCTTTGGGCTGGGTGTTCCCGACGGCGACACCATGCAGATGAAGAAGCTGCGCGGCGGCATCGGCGCCCTCACCGGCCATCTGTCTGAACTGCTGGAAAGCCAGGGCGGCGAAGTGCGGTTGCGTAGCAAGGTGGCCGAAATCCTGGTCGCCGACGGCAAGGTGACCGGGGTACGCACCGAGTCGGGAGAAACTCTCGGCGCGCCGATCGTCGTCTCCGGCGTCGCCCCCGACGTCACGCTCAACGAGCTCGTCGATCCCGCCGCGCTGACCGCCGATATCCGGGAGCGGTATTCGCGCATCGACCACCGCGGCAGCTACCTGCAGATGCACTTCGCGCTGGACGAAGCCCCCACCTTCACCGCGCCCTATGAGGCGCTCAACGATCCGGCCATGCAGGCGTCGATCGGCCTTTTCTGCACCCCGGAGGAGGTCCAGCAGCAGTGGGAGGACTGCCGTCGCGGGATCGTTCCGGCCGACCCGACGGTGGTGTTGCAGATCCCGTCGCAGAACGACCCGGACCTGGCGCCCGAGGGCAAGCATGCCGCGTCGGCGTTCGCGCTGTGGTTCCCGATCGAGGGCGGCGCCGACTATGGCCAAACGAAGGTCGAGATGGGCCAGCGCGTGATCGACAAGATCACCCGCCTCGCGCCGAATTTCGAACGCAGCATCATCCGGCACACCACCTTCACGCCCAAGCACATGGGCGTGATGTTCGGAGCCCCCGGTGGGGACTACTGCCATGGGCTGTTGAACCCGGACCAGATCGGCCCGAACCGGCCCGGCCCGAAGGGCTTTCGCGGCCAGCCGATCCCGATCGACGGGCTGTATCTGGGCAGCGCCGGATGCCACGGTGGGCCGGGGATCACGTTCATTCCCGGCTACAACGCCGGGGTCGCGGCGCTGGCCGATTTCGTCCGCTGAGAGGCGGGTTTAGCCGCGCTGGCTCAGCAGTTCGTCCAGCAGGGCGGTGAACTCGTCGGGGCGCGCCGGTGTGAACGCGGGGCTGGGCCAGGTGCCCGGTACGTCCAGGGTGATCAACATCGACTTGAACGGCCGTTGCACGTCCAGGGGCAGCCAGCGGCGGAAGTCCGAGCTGCCCCAGATGCTGAACCGCTGCGTCAACAGGCCCAGCGCCGCGGCCTTGTATCCGCGAATCGTGTCCAGTGCGATGACCTTCGATGTGCCGGAGGGAAAGTGGTAGCGGCGCAACGTGATTGCCGCGCGGTCGAGCTGGACCAGTCCGTCGTCGTAAGTCGCGTTCATTTCCGTGCGCTCCGCAGCTGGTGTCCCCGCGCGGTCAGGCAGCGGCCGTCTTCCAGTCGCCACTGCCACCCGTGCAGGTTGCAGGTCAATGTGTCGCCTTCTACCACACCGAATTTCGAAAGGTCCGCCTTGAGATGGGGGCACCGGCGCTGAATCTCCCAGCCGTCCAGCGTGGTCGATGCGGAGTCGTCGTGGGTCTCGGCGAACCATCCGTCGGCGTAGGCGATCCGCTCGTCGGTCAGGCACTTGAAGAACGTGTACAGGTATTCGTTGTAGCCGCCGACGCGCCATGCCCGGAACCGGGTGGACAAGAAGATGGTGTTGACCCAGTCGGGCTCGTGGTCGCGCAGCACGGTGCGGACCAGCTCCGGCGCTATGGCGAAACCGTAGCGCACCTTTTCGTCGGGAATCCGCTCGCGCACGCTCCGTTTCGGAAAGTCCAGGACCACCGTCTCGGGACCGATGACGAGTTCGACGGGGTAGCCGATGCCGTCGCAGATTTCGTCGCTTTGCAGCATGATCGGCTCGAACAGCGCGCGCAGTTGTTCGAGCAGCGGCTCGCCCACGGCGGGGGCCCAGCCGGCCCGCTCCGCGGCTAACACGGGCGCCATCCGATCGGCGTAGTCGGCGATGTAGGCCGCCTTGCCGGTGGTGAGGATGGCCTCGACCGCGTCGGCCGGTAGCGGATGGTCAAGGGAATTCAGCGTTGTTCCAGTGAAGTTCGCGGTCGAGCCGGGGATCATCAGCAGGCCGCCGTCGTGTCCGTGCGTGTGCATCTGGTCGAGGAACACCATCTGGTCGGGAAAGATGTTGGCCGGGTCGCCGCGGTCGTCGTTGAGGTGGCGCAACTCGGGGTCCAAGAAGCACGGCGGCCCCGCCGAGGGCACGACCCAGGTTGCCTCCACCTGGGCGATGTACTGACGAGCGCGGTCCATCTGCCGTTGCCGCTTCTGGGTGCCGAACGACTCCTTGGCGCGGGCCGGCATGTCGTAGACCATCGGGTACCAGATCGCTCCGGAGTACTGCAGCAGGTGCACGTCCACGTGGCCGAATTCGGCCGCCAGCATGTCCAAATCGACCGGCCGGGCGTCGTTCATGTTGAAAACCGTTGTCACGCCGTCGGAAACCACCAGCGCCGAATCGCCGATCGGGCCGTCGGCCGGAGCCCGCAGGGCGATGATCATGACATCGAGGTCGCCCTTCGGTCCGCCGATCCGGTGCTTGACCGAGTCGGTGGTCTCGAAGAATCGGTGAAACCCCAGCTTTTCCAACTCATTTCGGAGGTCGGGCACCGGGAAGTCGGGCAGCAGCACCACCGCGTCCTTGTTGACGTGATCGCACAGGTTCTTCGCGTCGAAGTGGTCCCTGTGCAGGTGCGAGACATAGAGGTAGTCGCAATCGCCCAATTCGTCCCAGTCCAGCGTGCTGTTGTCCGGGAACGGGAACCAGGACGCGAAGTAGGCGGGATTGACCCAGGGGTCGCACAGGATGTTGCCCGCGTGGGTCTGGATCAGAAATCCGGCGTGGCCTACGCTCGTGACCTGCACAAATACCTTTCCGGGGAGATTGGGGGCCTGTTGGCGGTAACGGCTTGTCAGCCCCCGAGCTTAGCGCGAGGCCGCATCCTCGGACCGGCACAGCCGCGGCTCACAGTCGGGGGCACTAGGCTCTAGGGCTGTGGAACCGGTATACGGCACTATCATTCAGCTTGCCCGCTTGATCTTTCGCATACAGGGTCTAAAAATCACCGTCGCGGGCGTCGAGAATTTACCGGAAAGCGGCGGTGCGGTCATCGCGATCAACCACACCGGCTACCTCGACTTCACGTTAGCGGGTTTGCCCGCCTACCAGCAGGGCCTCGGGCGCAAGGTGCGGTTCATGGCCAAGCAGGAGGTGTTCGACGGCAAGATCACCGGGCCGATCATGCGCAGCCTGCGGCACATCGCGGTGGATCGGCAGGACGGGGCCGCCTCCTACGAGGCAGCCGTGCGGAATCTGAAAGACGGTGAGCTGGTCGGCGTCTATCCCGAGGCCACGATCAGCCGCAGCTTCGAAATCAAGGAGTGCAAGTCGGGGGCCGCCCGGATGGCGGTGGAGGCCGGGGTGCCGATCGTTCCGCACATCGTCTGGGGCGCGCAGCGGATCTGGACCAAGGGCCATCCCAAGAAGCTGTGGCGCCCCAAGGTGCCGATCGTGGTGCTCGTCGGCGAACCGATTGAACCGACGCTGGCCACGGAGGAATTGAAGGGGCTGTTGCACTCGCGGATGCAGCATTTGCTGGAACGAGCCCAGGAACTCTACGGACCGCACCCGGCCGGCGAGTTCTGGGTGCCGCATCGGCTGGGCGGTGGCGCCCCGTCGCTGGCCGAGGCGGCCCGCATAGAGGCGGAGGAGGCGGCCCAAAAGGCGGCCCGCCGGGCCGAAGCCGCCGGGGCGCCGGAGCAGTAGCCGATGGCGGAGCCGACCTTTCGGACCCTAGAGATCCTGGCCCAGCTGGTGGTTCTGACGACCGGCACCCGCATCACATATAGCGGTGCGGACAACATCCCCGACCGGGGCGGGGCCGTGATCGCAATCAACCACACCAGCTACGTCGACTTTCTGCCCGCCGCATTGGCCGTTTATCGGCGGCACCGGCGGCTTAGGTTCATGATCAAGGCTGAGATGCAAAACGTTAAGGTGGTCAATTTCCTGATCAAGCGCACCCGCACCATCCCGGTCGACCGCCACGCCGGGGCGGAGGCCTATGCGGTGGCCGTGCAGCGGCTACGCGAGGGCGAGTTGGTCGGGGTCTACCCGGAGGCCACCATCAGCCGCAGCTTCGAGCTCAAGGAATTCAAGACGGGGGCGGCCCGGATGGCGATCGAAGCGCAGGTCCCGATCGTGCCGGTGATCGTCTGGGGTGCGCACCGGATCTGGACCAAGGACCACCCACACCACGTCGGCCGCAACAAGGTGCCGATCACCGTGCAGGTGGGTCCGCCGGTGTGGGCCGCCAAAGGCGTCGTGGCCACCGAGGACTCCCTGCGCGAGTCGATGAACGCGCGGTTGCACGAGGCCCAAGAGCGCTATCCGCATCCGGCCGGGGCGTATTGGGTGCCGCACCGGTTGGGTGGTGGGGCACCGACGTTGGCCGAGGCGGCTCAGATGGATGCCGTTGAGGCCGCGGCGAGGGCCGCCGGCCGTACCCCGCGTCAGTCGGGCTAGGGAAGGAGAAGGACATGGCAGAGGCGTTTTTCCGCTTCGCGGAGATGGTGGTTCCGACAGTCGCCGCGATGAACGGAACCAAGCTCAAGTTCGAAGGCCTCGAGAACATCCCTGCGCGGGGCGGCGCCTTGATCGCCCTCAACCACACCAGCTACCTGGACTGGATGCCCGCGTCGATAGCCGCCAAGGAACGGAAGCGGCGCCTGCGCTTCCTGATCAAGGCCGAGATGGCGGACGTGAAGGCGGTCAACTACGCGATCAAGCACCTCGGGCTGATCCCGGTGGACCGCACCATGGGGCACGACGCTTACGCGGTGGCCGTGCAGCGGCTGCGGCAGGGCGAAATCGTTGGGCTGCATCCCGAGGCCACCATCAGTCGCAGTTACGAACTGAGGGAATTCAAGAGCGGGGCGGCTCGGATGGCGCTAGAGGCGGAGGTGCCGATCATTCCGATGATTGTCTGGGGCGCACATCGGATTTGGCCCAAAGACCATCCAAAGAGGTTATTGCGCAACAAGATTCCAATCACCGTGGCCGTCGGGCGGCCGCTGCCCCCGTACGGCACCACGGAGGAGCTCAACCTCGCGCTACGCCAAGCGATGAATACGATCCTGTACCGGGTGCAGGAGGAATACCCGCATCCCGAAGGGGAGTACTGGGTTCCCCGGCGACTGGGCGGTGACGCGCCGTCCCAGGATGTCTCCCAGCAGCTCCGGATTGCCGAATTGGCCGAGCGGCTCAAGAAGCAGGGGACCGACGGCGTGACGCGACCGCCGACCCAAAGCGGATCGCATTGACGCCAAAGTGAGGAAGCCGGCGCTCATCGCCTGCGACGTCGACGGCACGTTGTTCGACGAAAACGAAACCATCACCCCGCGCACCCGCGACGCGGTGCGTGCCGCCGTCGCCGCCGGCGCGCATTTCCTCGTGGCAACCGGCCGCCCGCCGCGCTGGATACGCCCCGTCGTCGAGGCCCTCGGATTTGCGCCGATGGCGGTGTGCGCCAACGGCGCCGTCATCTACGACGCCGAAAACGATCGGGTGGTGGCGGCGCGCACCCTGGCCGTCGACACCCTGGCCGAGTTGGCCGAGCTCGCGACCCGCGCCATCCCGGGCGCGGGGCTGGCCGTCGAGCGCATCGGCGAACGCGCTCACGACACGGCCACTCCCCAGTTCATCAGCTCGCCAGGCTACGAGCACGCATGGCTCAACCCGGACAACACCGAGGTGTCGATCGACGATCTGCTCAGCGCGCCCGCGATCAAGCTGCTGATCCGCAAGAGCGGGGCCCGCAGTTCGGACATGGCCGCCGAACTGGCCAAGTATGTCGGCATCGAGGGCGATATCACGTACTCCACCAACAACGGGCTCGTGGAGATCGTCCCGCTGGGGATCAGCAAGGCCACCGGCGTGGACGAGATCGCCGGACCGCTGGGGATCACCAGCGACGAGGCGGTGGCGTTCGGCGACATGCCCAACGACATCCCCATGCTGCAGTGGGCCGGTCATGGCGTGGCAATGGGAAACGCGCATCCCGACGTGCTGTCCGCTGCCGACGAGGTCACCGCGCCCAACAGCGACGACGGCGTGGGACGGGTGCTGGAACGCTGGTGGCCCTAAACGAATTCAGCTAGGTGGCCGCCGGGTGAGTAGGCGGCGAGAAGTGTTCGGACGGTACCGTCGGGCCGCTCGGCGATTGCGTCGACAGCGGCGTCGTGATCCCGTCGACGACCTCGGTGACGTTTCCGGTGAGCCGCTCGAAGTTGAGGGTCCCATGCTGGAAGTTCTGCGAGATCTGCAGGGGCTCTTGCATTTCCGCACTGGTGGGCAACCCGAGTGGACCGCGTTCGTAGCTCAGCGAGGCCCAGGCGTCGTAGATCGCGCCGGTGACCGGCTGTGCGCCGGTCTCGGGCGACCAGTACATCGCCCCCTTGGCGAAAGTGACATAGCGGCCATCACCTTCCGCGCTGTCTTCCGGCGAGGTCGGTGCGCCCAGAACGCTATTCATGCCGCCCATCGCCTGCCAGTGCTCGTAGATCGCACCGCCCTGCAGCGCCTTGATCAGCTCCTCGGGAGGATCGTTGAAATGCGATGCGACGTCCCGGATTTCGTCCATCAGCGCGTAGGCGGCATTGCCCGGGCAGTCGGTGTTACCGACGTCGCGGTGGGCGAAAATGGTGGGCAAGTTCGCGATGGCACCGGCCGGAAAGGTGGTGTAGTGGCTACCGGCTGATTCCAGCGCCACCGTGCCCTTGGGGTCGACGCCGTCCATGCCCAGCCTCCAGCCGAGCAGCCGGCCAACGGTTCGGAGCTGGATCGGCGTCGGCGGTACGTCGTCGAACTTGCCGATCATCGCCACGCCCCAGGTGTTGCGGTTGAATCCGCCGGTGTGGAAGCCCTCGACCGCTTTGGTGAGGCCCCCGGCGCTGCCCTCGAACACCTGGCCGTACTTGTCGACCAGAGCGTTGTAGGCGATGTCGCACCAGCCCAGGGTCTTGGCCTGGTAGGTGTAGATCGCCTTGACGATCCCGGCCGATTCCAGCGGAGAGTAGTCGTTGCTGCCCGCGGTGTGATGGACGACCGCCGCACGAATCCCGTTGTCGTACTGCGGACTACCGCATCGCAGCGCCTCGTCGGCGCCCCATTCCGCACGGCTGATGATGGCGGGCGGCTGGCCGGGCATCATGACCCCCGACGGCGGCGTCCATTGCGACCTGGCCGGCGCTTGCGGCGGGGAGATGAGGATCGCGGAGATGTTCTGCGCGTAGGGCTGTTCCCTGGACGCCGGCTTGTATCCCAAGCCGTCTTTGGTTGTCGGCGGAGCTGGAGCCGGTTGGGTCACCGGCGCGTCGATCGGGCGGGTGACCGCGATCTGGACCGTCCTGGTGGTGCCGACGAACAGCGGATCCGTGCTGCGGGGCCCCTCGCTCGGTCCGGCCGGCCGAGCCGATTCGCCACCCGCCGGGCCGGCGTCGGGTGCCGCGGTTTCGTATTCGGTCTGATACCAGGGTCCCCACGACCCATCGGGGCGTTTTGCGCGCACCCGGGTGGACGTTCCGGCGAGGTCGCCGGTCAGCGCGACCAACGAAAACGGTGTGTCCTGGGAAACCTCGCGGATCGAGACGCCACCTTCGAGCCCGATCAGCGGCTGCTCGGCGACTTCGGTGCCGTGGGGCCGCGGGGGGTCGGGCGCGCCATGATCGCGTATCGCGTCGCCCACCCACGAGACGATGACGACCGTCGCCGCGATGGCGGTGAGCAACATCGTGGGCGCGCGACTGCGGGACGACACCAGCCGATGTTACTTGTGTTTCTAGTGTTATTCCTGAGGCGACACGGGCCGGTGCGCAGGAAGTCTACGGAAGCCTGTTCGACGGCACCGCAGAGATGTGCTTGCTAGATGGATTGCTGGATCCCGAAGCAATGCGTCACTCTGCGGTGCCGTCAGGTGGCAGGTTCCCCGTGGCTCTAGTGGGGCAGCGGCGTCGCCGGCGGGACGGTCCCGACCGGTGCGGCAGCGCCCGTGAGGGCACCGCCGGCGGGCGAGGCGGGATGGGCGCCCGACAGGGCACCGGCGGCGGCGGGCGCCGCGGCACCGGTGAGACCCGGGAGGGCGCCGGCCGCACCCGGGAGGGCACCGGCCGCACCCGGCAGGGCACCGGCCGCGCCCGGCAGGGCACCGGCGGCACCCGGCAGGGCAGCTGCCGCGCCCGGCAGGGCTTTGGCGGCACCCGGCAGCGCCACGGCGGCGCCCGGCGCGCCCGTGGCGCCTTGCTGGATGCCCTGCGTGATCGCCGGCATCACCAAGCCCTTGAGCAGGTCGATGGCCTGACCCGCGCCCAACTGGTTGGCGGCTTGCATCATGTCGTTGACCAGACCGCCGCCGCCGCCGGAGCCGGTCGCTGCCGGCGCACCCCCGCCGAACGTCGACGGGTCACCGAGGACCGGGTAGGTGCCGCCGGCGCCCGGGTCCAATCCGGTCTGCGAGTCGATCGGCAGTTCGCTGGGGCGAGGGTGGGAGCGCCGAGGCCGCCAGGCGTGAGTCCAGCCGGGCTGGTCAGCCCGGGGTTGGCAAGTGCCGGGTTCATCCCCGCGGCCGGCGTCGTCGCCAGCCACCGGGCGTGGTGGCCCCGGGTGTCACGGGCGGCAGCCCCGGGTTCGCCAGGCTGGGGCTGGTCAGACCCGGGCTTGCCAGGCTCGGACTGGTCAGACCCGGACTCGTCAGACCCGGGCTGGTCAGACCCGGACTGGCCAGGCCCGGACTGGTCAGACCCGGACTGGTCAGACCCGTGGTGGTGCCGGCGGCACCGTTCCCGCCCAAGGCGGGCACCGGCGGCAGGTTGATCCCGAACTGCGATAGTCCCTGCGACAGCGCGCCCATCAGCTCGCCGGGCAGGTCGGTCATCGTCGCCGCCCGCTTGAATTCGTGGTGCTCGGGCGGCTTGCTGCCGGAGGTGGATTCGTAAACCAGGAAGTATGCGCAAGGACTCGCCACTGCCAGGGCGGCAACCGCGCTCATGGCTGTCGAGAGCTTGCGTCGGTGTCGGTTCGGCACGGAAGTCTCCTCAATCTGGACTGTTCGTTGTCGGCGCTACCTGCCCGTCCTATCCGGCATGAAGCGCACACAGTCGATGGTACGAGTGGGATTGCTGTGACTAGAGTGCTGATATTGAATCGTGAGGTAATTGTCGCCTCGACTGTGACCGCGGATACTAAATCACCACAAGCCCGTCGTCACCCGGTCGAACCCCGACCCCGTGGCCTCGCCAAATGGGTTGGGGCCCGTGCGGTCAGATACCCTAAGCAACCGATGACCGCTCGTTTTGACCTCCTCGTCGTCGGCTCCGGATTCTTCGGCCTGACCGTTGCCGAGCGCGTGGCCACCCAACTCGGGAAGCGCGTGCTCGTCGTCGACCGGCGCCCGCACATCGGCGGCAACGCGTATTCCGAGGCCGAGCCGCAGACCGGCATCGAGGTGCACAAGTACGGCGCCCACCTGTTCCACACCTCTAATAAGAGGGTCTGGGATTACGTGCGCCAGTTCACCGAGTTCACCGACTACCGCCACCGGGTGTTCGCGATGCACAACGGGCAGGCCTACCAGTTCCCGATGGGGCTGGGCCTGGTGTCACAGTTCTTCGGCAGGTACTTCACTCCGGACGAAGCGCGGCAGCTTATCGCGGAGCAAGCCGCGGAGATCGACACCGCGGACGCGCAAAACCTGGAGGAGAAGGCCATTTCGCTGATCGGCCGGCCCCTCTACGAGGCTTTCGTCAAGGGCTACACAGCCAAGCAATGGCAGACCGATCCCATCGAGCTTCCGGCCGCTGTCATCAACAGGCTGCCCGTGCGCTACACCTTCGACAACCGTTACTTCAGCGACACCTATGAGGGCCTGCCGGTCGACGGTTACACGGCGTGGCTACAGAACATGGCCGACGACGACCGCATCGAGGTCAGGCTGAACACCGACTGGTTCGACGTGCGCGACCAAGTGCGCGCGGACAGTCCGGATGCGCCGGTTGTTTATACCGGCCCGCTGGACCGCTACTTCGACTACGCCGAAGGCCGCCTCGGCTGGCGCACCCTCGACTTCGAGGTGGAAGTGTTGCCCATCGGGGATTTTCAGGGCACGCCGGTGATGAACTACAACGATCTCGACGTGCCCTACACCCGCATCCACGAGTTCCGCCACTTCCACCTCGAGCGCGACTACCCGACAGACAAGACGGTGATCATGCGCGAGTACTCCCGGTTCGCCGAGGATGACGACGAGCCCTACTATCCGATCAACACCGAGGCCGACCGCGCCCTGTTGGCCGCCTACCGAGCCAGGGCGAAGTCCGAGACCGTGTCGTCGAAGGTGTTGTTCGGCGGGCGGTTGGGCACCTACCAATATCTGGATATGCACATGGCCATCGCCAGCGCACTCAACACGTACGACAACATCCTTGCGCCGCACCTGATTGACGGCGCTTCCCTGCTGCAAGAGGAAGGCGCGAGCGCATGCGCGGCGACGACGATGCAGAGCGAAGCGATGAGGAGGAGCGGCGCAAAATGACTGCCGTGAGCCTGCTCTCCCGGATAATCCTGCCGCGTCCCGGTGAACCCCTCGACGTGCGCAAGCTGTACCTGGAAGAGTCGACCACCAACGCCCGGCGCGCGCATGCGACGACGCGCACCTCCCTGCAGATCGGCGGGGAGTCCGAGGTGTCGTTTGCCACCTACTTCAATGCGTTCCCGGCGAGCTACTGGCGCCGCTGGACGATTTGCAAGTCGGTGGTGTTGCGCGTCGAGGTGGCCGGAGCCGGGCGCGTCGACGTCTACCGCACCAAGGCCACCGGTGCGCGCATCTTCGTGGAGGGTCGTCAGTTCGCCGGCACCGAGGATCAGCCGGCCGCTGTCGAGATCGAGGTGGGGCTGCAGCCGTTCGAGGACGGCGGCTGGATTTGGTTCGACATCACCACCGACAGCAAGGTCACCCTGCTCAGCGGTGGCTGGTATGCAACCGAAACCGCCCCCGGCACAGCCAACATCGCCGTCGGCATCCCGACGTTCAACCGCCCCGCGGACTGCGCCAACGCGCTGGCCGAACTCACCGCAGATCCGTTGGTGGACGAGGTGATTGGGGCCGTGATCGTCCCGGACCAGGGCGTGCGCAAGGTCCGCGATCACCCCGACTTCCCCGCCGCGGCCGCCCGGCTGGGCAATCGGCTGTCCATCCACGACCAGCCCAACCTCGGTGGCTCCGGCGGCTACAGCCGGGTGATGTACGAGGCGCTGAAAAACACCGATTGCCAGCAGATCTTGTTCATGGACGACGACATCCGCATCGAGCCGGACTCGATCCTGCGGGTGTTGGCGATGCACCGCTTCGCCAAGAGCCCGATGCTGGTGGGCGGCCAGATGCTCAACCTGCAGGAGCCGTCGCACCTGCACATCATGGGCGAGGTCGTGAACCCGTCGAACTTCATGTGGACCGCCGCGCCGCACGCCGAATACGACCACGACTTCGCCGAATATCCGTTGAACGACGACGACGAGCGAAGCAAGCTGCTGCACCGCCGCATCGACGTCGACTACAACGGCTGGTGGACCTGCATGATCCCGCGGCAGGTCGCCGAGGAACTGGGACAGCCGTTGCCGCTGTTCATCAAATGGGACGACGCCGACTACGGCCTGCGCGCCGCGGAGCACGGGTATCCGACGGTCACGCTGCCCGGCGCGGCGATCTGGCACATGGCCTGGAGCGACAAGGACGACGCCATCGACTGGCAGGCCTACTTCCATCTGCGCAACCGGCTGGTGGTCGCGGCGATGCACTGGGACGGCGACGTCAGCGGCCTGGTCCGCAGCCACCTCAAGGCGACGCTGAAACACCTTGCCTGCCTGGAATATTCGACGGTGGCGATCCAGAACAGGGCCATCGACGACTTCCTGGCCGGCCCGGAGCACATCTTTTCGATCCTGGAATCCGCGCTGCCCGAGGTACACCGGATGCGAAAGGAATACCCGGACGCGGTGGTGCTGCCCGCGGCCAGCGAGTTGCCGCGGCCGCGGCAACGGACCAAGGCGATGAAGCCGCCGGTGAACCCCATATCCGTCGGCTACCGGTTGGCCCGCGGGATCTTGCACAACATGACCGAGGCTGACCCGCAAGCCCACCAGCGGCCGGAGTTCAACGTGCCGACCCAGGACGCGCGCTGGTTCCGGCTGTGCACGCTGGACGGCGCCACCGTCACGACCGCCGACGGGTGCGGGGTGGTCTACCGGCAGCGCGACCGACGCAAGATGTTCTCCTTGCTAGTCGCCTCGCTGCGCCGGCAGCGCCGGCTGGCGAGCCGGTTCGACGAGATGCGCAGGGTGTACCGGGACGCGCTGCCCGTGTTGTCCAGCAAGCAGAAGTGGGAGGCGGCGTTACTACCGGCAGCGGGCAAAGAGCCGGGGCATGCCTGAAACGGCGGAACCGCGCGGTGAAGTCGCCGCGCTGGTGGCCGTTCAATCGGCGCTGACCGATCGCCCCGGCGTGCTGATCGCGGCGCGCGGACTGTCCCATTTCGGGGAACACAGCATTGGCTGGCTGGCCGTGGCGTGCCTCGGGGCCCTGCTGATGCCGAGGCGTCGCCGGGATTGGCTGGTGGCCGGGGCCGGCGCGTTCGCCGCGCACGCCGCCGCCGTGTTGGTCAAGCGGCTGGTGCGACGCAAGCGGCCGCATCATCCGGCCGTCGCGGTCAATGTCGGCACACCCAGCCAGCTGAGCTTTCCGTCCGCGCACGCCACCTCCACCACGGCCGCGGCCATTCTCATGAGCCGGACCACCGGGCTACCGCTGCCCGTGGTCTTGGTACCGCCGATGGCGCTGTCGCGGATACTGCTGGGGGTGCACTATCCCAGCGACGTGGCCGTCGGCGTTGCGCTCGGTGCCGCCATCGCCGGGATCGCCGTCCGGCTCGAGAGCCGGCTGTTATCGGATGGCCGGTTGAACGGGGGCCGAGCGTGAGAGGTGTGGCCGAATGAGCGAAGACGTGGTGACCGGGCCGCCGACCAACCTGCTCGTCGGGGTGGTCAAGGCGATGCGCCCGCGGCAGTGGGTGAAGAACGTGCTGGTGCTGGCCGCGCCGCTGGCCGCATTGGGTGGCTCCGTCCGCTACGACTACGCCGAGGTGCTGACCAAGGTTTCGGTGGCCTTCGTGGTGTTCTGCCTGGCGGCTTCCTCGATATACCTCGTCAACGACGTGCGCGACGTCGAGGCCGACCGTGAGCACCCCACCAAGAGGTTTCGCCCGATCGCGGCCGGCGTGGTGCCCGAATGGCTCGCCTACACCCTCGCCGTGGTGCTGGGGGTCGCCTCGCTGGCGATCTCGTGGTGGCTGACCCCGAATCTGGCGCTGGTGATGGCCGTCTACATCGGCATGCAGCTGGGGTACTGCTTCGGCCTCAAGCACCAAGCGGTGATGGACATCTGCATCGTGTCATCGGCATATTTGCTCCGGGCCATCGCCGGCGGTGTGGCCGCGAATATCCCACTGTCCCAATGGTTCTTGTTGACGGCGGCATTCGCGTCGCTGTTCATGGTGGCCGGCAAGCGGTACGCCGAGTTACAAGTCGCCGAGCGCACCGGCGCCGCGATCCGCAAGGCGCTGGAAAGCTACACCAGCACCTATCTGCGGTTCGTCTGGACGATGTCGGCCACCGCGGTGGTGATGTGCTACGGGCTGTGGGCTTTCGAGCGCGACCGCCATTCGGGGTCCTGGTTCGCGGTGTCGATGGTCCCGTTCACCATCGCGATCCTGCGCTACGCGGTCGACGTCGACGGCGGCCTGGCCGGGGAGCCCGAAGACATTGCGCTGCGTGACCGGGTGCTGCAGCTGCTGTTCCTGGCATGGATCGCAACACTGGGAGCCGCGGTTGCCTTCGGCTAGCCGGCCGGTGGTCAGGCAGGTCGGTCGGTCGCTGTTTCGGTACGACACCGTGGTGCGGCTCAGCCTGTGGGTCAGCGTGGCGGCGGTTGCCGCCCTGTTCGCCTGGGGAAGTTGGCAGAGGCGCTGGATCGCCGACGACGGGCTGATCGTCTTGCGCACGGTGCGCAATTTGCTGGCGGGCAACGGGCCGGTCTTCAATCAGGGCGAGCGGGTGGAGGCGAACACCTCCACGGCATGGACCTACCTGATGTACGTGGGAAGCTGGGTCGGCGGGCCCATGCGCATGGAATACGTGGCGCTGGCGCTGGCGCTGGCGCTTTCGGTGCTGGGCGTGGCGTTGCTGATGCTGGGCGCCGGCCGGCTGTACGCGCCCAGCCTGCGGGGCCGCAGGGCGATCATGCTGCCCGCCGGGGCGTTGGTTTACGTTGCGTTGCCACCATCGCGTGACTTTGCCACCTCCGGCTTGGAGAGCGGGTTGACGCTGGCCTACCTGGGGTTGCTGTGGTGGATGATGGTGTGCTGGTCGCAGCCGGTGCGGGGTCGCCCGGAGAGCCGGGCGTTCATCGGCGCGTTGGCCTTCGTCGCCGGGTTCAGCGTCCTGGTCCGACCCGACCTGGCGCTGATGGGCGGGCTGGCGCTGATCATGATGCTGATCGCGGCCCGCAACTGGCGCCGCCGCGTGCTGGTCGTGGTGGCCGGCGGGTTCCTGCCGGTCGCCTACGAGATCTTCCGGATGGGTTACTACGGCCTGCTGGTGCCCGGGACCGCGCTGGCCAAGGATGCGGCCGGTGACAAGTGGTCGCAGGGGATGATCTACCTCTCGAACTTCGACGCGCCCTACGCGGTGTGGGTGCCGGTGGTGCTCCTCGTGCCGCTTGGCGTGCTGCTGATGGCGGCGCGTCGCCGCCCGTCGTTCCTGCGCCCCGCGCTGGCGCCCGACTACGGCCGGCTGGCGCGGGCGGTGCAGAGCCCGCCCGCAGTGGTGGCCTTCGTCCTGGTCAGCGGACTGCTGCAGGGGTTCTATTGGATTCGGCAGGGCGGCGATTTCATGCACGCGCGGGTGTTGCTGGCACCGCTATTTTGTTTGCTGGCGCCCGTCGCGGTCATCCCGGTGGCGATCCCCGACGGCAAGGACTATTCGCGGGAGACGGGGTATTGGGTGGCCGGCACGGCCAGCCTGTTATGGCTGGGGATCGCGGGCTGGTCGCTGTGGGCAGCAAACTCGCCGGGCATGGGTGACGACGCCACCCACGTCACCTACTCGGGGATCGTCGACGAGCGCCGCTTCTACGCGCAGGCCACCGGGCACGCCCACCCGCTGACCGCCGCCGACTACTTGGGTTACCCGAGGATGGCCGCCATTCTGACGGCGCTCGACAACACGCCCGACGGCGCGTTGCTGCTACCGTCTGGCAACTACACGCAGTGGGACCTGGTGCCGATGCTGCAGCCCGCCCCGGGAGGTCCATCGGGTAGCAAGACACCCCAAAAGCCCCAGCACGCAGTGTTTTTCACCAACCTGGGCATGGTGGGCATGAACGTCGGGCTAGACGTCAGGGTGATCGACCAAATCGGGTTGGCGAATCCGCTCGCCCAGCACACGGAGCGGTTGAAGCACGGCCGGATCGGGCACGACAAGAACCTCTTCCCGGACTGGGTGATCGCCGACGGCCCGTGGGTGAAGGTATATCCGGGCATTCCGGGCTATCTGGACGCGAACTGGGTCGCCCAGGCGGTGGCGGCCCTGCAATGCCCCGAGACCCAGGCGGTGCTGAGCTCGGTGCGCTCTCCAATGACCTTGCATCGCTTCGTCTCCAACGTGCTGAACTCGTTCGAATTCACCACGTACCGGATCGACCGTGTTCCGCTCTTCGAACTCGCCCGGTGCGGGCTTCCGGTTCCGGAGGCCATCCCGCCGCCTCCGCGCGAGTGAGGCGGTGGAAGCCAAGTTGTTTTTCGGCCGATCTCAAACCGATACGGTCGGTCGGTCCCTGAGGTACTGTCAGCAACTTCACATCTGTGTTCTCACCAGTGGGTGGCGACGGCCAGGCACATGCCATGACGCGGCTTTCCACGCCGGTGTCCGGCCCGAAAATCCCTGGAAAAGGTGCCTGGACGACGGTTTGCCTGAGCGGCTCGATGAGAGCGGATGGCCGAACGTGTGGTTGACTACACGGGCACTGCTGCGCGGAGACCGCATGCAGTACGACCCAATCGACGATGCGCCCTGCTATTAAGGGCGCGCCGAAAGGATGAGGAAGCAAGGATGACGTTTGTCGACAGGTTTCGCGGCGCCGTGACGCGTATGCCGCGCCGGCTCGCGGTGGGGGCCATTTCCGCGGCCCTGCTATCGGGTCTGATCGGCGCCGTGGGGGGCGCGGCGACCGCTGGGGCGTTCTCGCGCCCGGGTCTGCCGGTGGAATACCTGGAGGTTCCGTCGGCCGCTATGGGCCGTGACATCAAGATCCAGTTCCAAAGCGGTGGCGCCAACGCGCCCGCGCTGTACCTGCTCGACGGCATGCGCGCGCAGGAGGACTACAACGGCTGGGACATCAACACCCCGGCGTTCGAGTGGTACAACCAGTCGGGCATTGCCGTGGTCATGCCGGTCGGCGGGCAGTCCAGCTTCTACTCCGACTGGTACAAGCCCGCCTGCGGTAAGGCCGGCTGCACCACCTACAAGTGGGAGACCTTCCTGACCAGCGAGCTGCCGGCGTACCTGCAGAGCAACAAGCAGGTCAAGCCGACGGGCAGCGCCGCGGTCGGTCTGTCGATGGCCGGGTCGTCGGCGCTGATCCTGGCGGCCTACCACCCCGCCCAGTTCACCTACGCCGGCTCGCTGTCGGCGCTGCTGGACCCGTCCCAGGGCATGGGGCCGTCGCTGATCGGCCTGGCGATGGGCGACGCCGGTGGCTACAAGAAGGACGACATGTGGGGTCCGACCAGCGACCCGGCGTGGCAGCGCAACGACCCGTCGCTGCAGGTCGGCACGCTCGTCGCCAACAACACCCGCATCTGGGTGTACTGCGGTAACGGCAAGCCGTCCGACCTCGGTGGCGACAACCTGCCCGCGAAGTTCCTCGAGGGCTTCGTCCGGAGCAGCAACCTGAAGTTCCAGGACGCCTACAACCAGGCCGGTGGGCACAACGCGGTGTTCAACTTCGACGCCAACGGCACCCACGACTGGCCGTACTGGGGTGCGCAGGTCCAAGCCATGAAGCCTGACCTGCAGTCGGTGTTGGGTGCGACGCCGGGCGCCGGTCCGGCCACCGCCACTGATGCCGGCCACCAAGGCCAGGGCACCTAAACCAATAGCAATGCGACTAACGGCGGCGATCCATCGGATCGCCGCCGTTGGCGTCTCGGCAGTGCGCGGGTGTGGCCTATTTCACTACCCTGCGGGCCGGGCACAATGCGGCGCTGGTTAATGTGCTCACAGCGACTAGACGATGGAGGGTGGACATGAGGGTCATGCGTGGTCTGTCGGCGCTTCCGCGGGTGTTCTTCGTTGTGGCACTGTTGTGCGGCCTGACTGTGTCTTTACAGACGGCTGGAGCCGTCGGCAAGGCCAGGGCCGCGGGAATGGAAAGCCTGATGGTTCCGTCGGCGGCGATGGGCCGCGACATCCCGGTGGCCTTCCTGGCCGGCGGGCCGCACGCGGTGTATCTGCTGGACGCCTTCAATGCCGCCCCGGACGTCAGCAACTGGGTCACCGCCGGTAACGCGATGGGCACGCTGGCCGGCAAGGGCGTCTCGGTGGTGGCGCCCGCCAGTGGCGCCTTCAGCATGTACACCAACTGGGAGAACGACGGCAGCAAGCAGTGGGACACCTTCCTGTCCAGCGAGCTGCCCAACTGGCTGGCCGCCAACAAGGGCCTGGCGCCCGGTGGCCATGCCGCGGTCGGCGCCGCGCAGGGCGGCTACGGCGCGATGGCGCTGGCCTGCTTCCACCCCGATCGGTTCGGCTTCGCCGGCTCGCTGTCGGGGATCCTGTACCCGTCGAGCACCAACTACAACGGCGCAATCCTGGCCGGCCTGCAGCAGTTCGGCGGCATAGACGGCAACGGGATGTGGGGCGCCCCGCAGCTGGGCCGGTGGAAGTGGCACGACCCGTACGTGCACGCCGGCCTGCTGGCGCAGAACAACACCCGCGTGTGGGTCTACAGCCCGACGAACATGGGCGGCGACGACGCCGCGATGATCGGCCAGGCGGGGTCGGCGATGGGCAGCTCCCGGGAGTTCTACCAGCAGTACCGCAGCAACGGCGGGCACAACGGCCACTTCGACTTGGGCGGCGGTGGCAACGACTGGGGCTCGTGGGCCGGGCAGTTGGGTGCCATGTCGGGCGACATCGTCGGAGCGATCCGCTAGTCGGGCGCCGCCTGTCAGCCCACACGGTGCCGCCCGACGAGCCGGTACCGTGTAAAGAGTGCAGCAGAGGGCGGGACGGCCGCTTGCCTGTATTCAAGCTGCGAGCCACCGACTCTGCTAGCAGGAGAAGATGACCACAAACGCGCGGCGCCGTAAGCGCCACCGGATTCTCGCCTGGGTTGCCGCCCTTACTGTGGCCGGCGTCGTGTTGTTGGTCATAGTGGCCGTGGTGGCGCTGCTGCGCAGCCCCGGATCACCGCCGTCCAGTGCGGTTCCGCCCGGCGTGCTGCCCCCGCCATCGACGACGACCCACCCGCACAAGCCGCGGCCCGCTTCCCAGGACGCGTCGTGCCCCGATGTGCAAGTCGTCAACGTTCCGGGTACCTGGGAGTCGGCGCCGCAGGACGATCCGCTCAACCCGATGCAATTCCCGAATGCGTTGCTACACAAAGTAACTGGGCAGATCTCCCAGCAGTTTCCCTCCTCCCGGGTGCAGACGTACACCACTCCCTACACGGCGCAGTTCCACAACCCGCTGAGCGGCGACACGCAGATGTCGTACAACGAGAGCCGCGCCGAAGGCACCCGCGCGACGGTCCAGGCGATGACCGACATGACCAACAAGTGCCCGCTGACCAGCTACGTGCTGATGGGCTTCTCCCAGGGGGCGGTGATCATCGGGGATATCGCCAGCGATATCGGAAATGGCCGCGGACCCGTCGATGACGACCTGGTGCTCGGTGTGACATTGATCGCCGACGGTCGCCGCCAGGCGGGAGTGGGCAACGAGATCGGGCCCGACCCGCCGGGCCAGGGCGCCGAGATCACCTTGCAGGAGATCCCGATGTTGGCCGGGCTGGGCCTGACCATGACCGGTGCCCGGCCGGGTGGTTTCGGTGCGCTCAACGCCAAGACCAACGAGATCTGCGGCACCGGTGACCTCATCTGCGCCGCCCCGGACGAGGCGTTTAGCGTCGCCAACCTGCCGACCACGCTGAACACGCTCTCCGGCGGTGCCGGCCAGCCCGTCCACGCGCTCTACGCGACGCCCCAGTTCTGGAACATGGACGGGGAGCCCGCGACCGATTGGACGTTGAACTGGGCCCACGGGCTCATCGAAAACGCGCCACACCCCAAACATGGGTGACATGGGCCCTACCTAGCCGCTTGTCCGGCGCGATCAGCGGTACCTTGTGATTTGGTCTGCCGCGAGGCGCCGCTTAACATTAAGAGGAATTTAAGAGCAGTAAGGACTTCTTGCGGCTCCGATCGGGGTCGAAGCCGGCCCGAGCCAGCACTGACCGGCGCCCGAAAGCGCGTGCCGTGAGAGGGCTGGTCCGTGCGTCGAGGTGCTCCCCGGCGCGGCGGACACCGAGGTGTAACCGTCGGCGAAGCCGACCGACGAGATGGTTGTGACAGGAGAGAGCGGCATGGCGTACCACAACCCGTTCATCGTGAACGGCAAGATCACGTTCCCGGACAACATGAACTTGGTTCGTCACGTTGAGAAGTGGGCGAAGGTTCGTGGCGACAAGTTGGCCTACCGATTCGTGGACTTCTCCACCGAACGCGACGGCGAGTACCGCGACATCTCGTGGTCCGATTTCAGCGCCCGCAACCGCGCCGTGGGAGCCCGTCTGGAGCAGGTCACGCAGCCGGGTGACCGGATCGCCGTCTTGTGCCCGCAGAACCTCGACTACCTCAGTGCCTTCTTCGGCTCGCTGTATGCCGGCAGGATCGCGGTGCCGCTGTTCGATCCGTCCGAGCCGGGTCACGTCGGTCGTCTGCACGCCGTGCTCGACGACTGCGCCCCCTCGACGATCCTGACCACCACCGAAGCGGCCGAAGGTGTGCGCAAGTTCATCCGCGCCCGCTCGGCCAAGGAGCGCCCCCGCGTCATCGCCGTCGACGCGGTGCCCACCGAGGTCGCCGCCACCTGGCAGGCGCCGGAGGTCGACGAGGGCACGATTGCGTACCTGCAGTACACCTCCGGCTCCACCCGCACCCCGACGGGCGTGCAGATCAGCCATCTGAACCTGCCCACCAATATGTTGCAGGTTCTGGTTGCCCTGGAGGGCACCGAAGGGGATCGCGGGTGCATGTGGCTGCCGTTCTTCCATGACATGGGCCTGATCACCGCGCTGCTGTCGTCGGTGTTCGGGCACAGCTTTACCTTTATGACGCCCGCCGCGTTCGTGCGCCGGCCCGGCCGCTGGATCCGCGAACTCGCGCGCAAGCCCGGCGAAACCGGCGGCGTCTTCTCGGCCGCGCCGAACTTCGCCTTCGAACACGCCGCGCTGCGCGGCGTGCCCCGCGACGATGAGCCGCCCCTGGACCTGAGCAACGTGAAGGGGATCCTGAACGGCAGCGAGCCGGTATCGCCGGCCTCGATGCGCAAGTTCTACGACGCGTTTGCGCCCTACGGTTTGCCGGAGACGGCGATCAAGCCTTCCTACGGGTTGGCCGAGGCGACGCTGTTCGTCTCGACCACCCCATTGGACGAGAAGCCGAGGGTCATCCACGTGGACCGTGACGAGCTGAACAACCAACGGTTCGTCGGGGTGGCGCCCGACGCGCCGAACGCCGTCGCGCAGGTTTCGGCCGGCAACATCGGTGTCGACCAATGGGCGGTCATCGTCGATCCCGACACGGCCACCGAGCTCCCGGACGGTCAGGTCGGCGAGATCTGGTTGCACGGTAAGAACCTGGGCACCGGCTACTGGGGCAAGGAAGAGGAGACCAACCGCACCTTCCGTAACATCCTCAAATCGCGGATCACCCAGTCGCACGCCGAGGGAGCCGCGGACGACGGGCTGTGGGTACGCACCGGCGACTACGGCACCTATTTCGGTGGCCACCTTTATATAGCGGGCCGCATCAAGGACCTGGTCATCGTCGACGGCCGCAACCACTACCCGCAGGACCTCGAGTACTCGGCCCAGGAGGCCAGCCGGGCCCTGCGTACCGGCTATGTGGCGGCGTTCTCGGTCCCCGCCAACCAGCTGCCGCAGGAGGTGTTCGACAATCCGCACGCCGGGCTCAAGTACGACTCCGAGGACGCGTCCGAGCAGCTGGTGATCGTCGCCGAGCGCGCCGCCGGTTCGCATAAGCTCGATTACCAGCCCATCGCCGACGACATTCGGGCGGCCATCGCCGTGCGGCACGGCGTGACGATCCGCGACCTGCTGCTGGTGCAGGCCGGAACCATTCCCCGTACCTCCAGCGGCAAGATCGGGCGCCGCGCCTGCCGCGCCGCCTACATCGACGGAAGCCTGCGCAGCGGCCTCGGTTCCCCGACGGCCTTCGCCAGCGAAACCGACTGAACCTTAAGACCATGACTGATACAGAACCTGACACCGATAACCCCGGAAACCCCGCCCCGGTCGCCGGCGCGGACGCACCCGCCACGAAGACCGACGTGACGGTCCCCGAGATGCGGCAGTGGCTGCGCAACTGGGTGGGCAAGGCGGTCGGGCAGTCGCCCGACGCGATCGACGAGTCGGTCCCGATGGTCGAGCTGGGCCTGTCGTCGCGCGATGCCGTGGCGATGGCGGCCGACATCGAGGACTTGACCGGTGTCACGCTGTCGGTCGCGGTGGCTTTCCAGCATCCGACCATCGAATCGCTGGCGACGCGGATCGTCGAGGGCGAACCCGAAATAGACACATCCGCCGACGACAACATGGACTGGTCGCGCAACGGCCCGGCGGAGCGCGTGGACATCGCGATCGTCGGCCTGGCCACCCGGTTCCCCGGCGACATGAACACCCCCGACGAAACCTGGCAGGCGCTGCTGGAGGGCCGCGACGCCATCACCGACCTGCCCGAGGGCCGCTGGTCGGAGTTTCTCGAAGAGCCACGGCTGGCCGAGCGCGTCGCGAATGCCCGCACCCGTGGCGGCTACCTGAAGGACATCAAGGGCTTCGACTCCGAGTTCTTCGCGGTGGCCAAGACCGAAGCCGACAACATCGATCCGCAGCAGCGGATGGCGATGGAGCTGACCTGGGAGGCGCTCGAGTACGCCCGCATTCCGGCGTCGAGCCTGCGCGGCGAGGCCGTCGGCGTGTACGTCGGTGTCTCCAACACCGACTACCAGTTCCTGGCGGCGGCCGATCCGACCCACGCTCACCCCTACGCGATCACCGGGACCGCCCATTCGATCATCGCCAACCGGGTGTCGTACTTCTACGACTTCCGCGGTCCTTCAGTCACCGTCGACACCGCCTGCTCGAGTTCGTTGGTGGCGACCCATCAGGCGGTCCAGGCGCTGCGCAACGGCGAGTGCGACGTGGCGGTTGCCGGCGGCGTCAACGCGCTGATCACTCCCGCGGTGACCCTCGGTTTCGACGAGATCGGCGCGGTGCTGGCCCCCGACGGCCGGATCAAGTCGTTCTCGTCGGACGCCGACGGCTACACCCGCTCCGAGGGTGCCGGCATGCTGCTGCTCAAGCGGGTCGACGATGCCCGCCGCGACGGCGACCAGATCCTGGCCGTGATCGCCGGCAGCGCGGTCAACCACGACGGACGGTCCAACGGCCTGATCGCGCCCAACCAGGACGCGCAGGCCGACGTGCTGCGCCGGGCCTACAAGGACGCCGGCATCGATCCGCGCACCGTCGACTACATCGAGGCGCACGGAACCGGGACCGTCCTCGGCGACCCGATCGAGGCCGAGGCGCTGGGCCGGGTCGTCGGTCGTGGGCGTCCTGCCGATCGTCCGGCCCTGCTGGGCGCGGTGAAAACCAATGTGGGCCACATGGAGTCGGCCGCCGGCGCGGCCAGCATGGCCAAGGTGGTGCTGGCGCTGCAGCACGACAAGCTGCCCCCGTCGATCAACTTCGCCGGACCCAGCCCGTACATCGACTTCGATGCGATGCACCTGAAGGTGATCGACAAGGTCACCGACTGGCCCCGCTACGGCGGTTACGCGCTGGCCGGGGTGTCGAGCTTCGGGTTCGGTGGGGCCAACGCGCACGTGGTGGTGCGCGAGGTCTTGCCGCGCGACGTGATCGAGCGTGTACCGGAACCCGAGCCGGCCGCCCCCGAGGCGGCCGAAGCCGGCGCGACCGAGGCGCCCAAGCTGGAAAGCCACTCGCTGCGGTTCGACGAATTCGGCGGGATCATCCCGGACCCAACCGCGGCCGAGGAGGAAGAGCCCGAGCTGCCGGGCCTGACCGAAGAAGCCCTGCGACTCAAGGAAGTTGCCCTCGAAGAGCTTGCGGCGCAAGAAGCTTCGGAACCGACCAAGCCGCTGATCCCGCTGGCGGTGTCGGCGTTCCTGACCTCGCGCAAGAAGGCCGCCGCCGCCGAACTGGCGGACTGGATGGAAAGCCCCGAAGGGCAGGCGTCGTCGCTGGAATCGATCGGCCGGTCGCTGTCGCGGCGCAACCACGGCCGCTCGCGCGCGGTGGTGCTCGCCCACGACCACGAGGAGGCCATCAAGGGCCTGCGGGCGGTCGCCGAGGGCAAGCAGCGGCCGAACGTGTTCAGCGTCGACGGGCCGGTGACCAGCGGCGCGGTGTGGGCGATGGCCGGATTCGGCGCGCAGCACCGCAAGATGGGCAAGAGCCTGTACCTGCGCAACGAGGTCTTCGCCGAGTGGATCGAGAAGGTCGACGCGCTGATCCAGGACGAGCGCGGCTATTCGGTGCTCGAGCTGATCCTGGACGACTCGCACGATTACGGCATCGAGACCAGCAACGTCACCATCTTCGCGATCCAGATTGCGCTGGGTGAGCTGCTCAGGCACCACGGCGCCAAACCCGCTGCGGTGGTTGGCCAGTCGCTCGGAGAGCCCGCGTCGGCGTACTTCGGCGGCGGCCTGTCGTTGGCGGACGCAACCCGCGTGATCTGCTCGCGCTCGCACCTGATGGGCGAGGGTGAGGCGATGCTGTTCGGCGAGTACATCCGCTTCATGGCGATCGTCGAGTACTCCGCCGACGAGCTCAAGACGGTGTTCGCCGACTTCCCGGGCCTGGAGGTCTGCGTCTACGCCGCGCCCAGCCAGACGGTCATCGGTGGCCCGCCCGAGCAGATCGACGCGATCGTCGCCCGCGCGGAATCCGAGGGCAAGTTCGCGCGCAAACTGCAGACCAAGGGCGCCGGTCACACCTCGCAGATGGATCCGCTGCTCGGTGAGTTCTCGGCGGAGCTGCAGGGCATCAAGCCGATGAGCCCGAAAGTCGGCATCTTCTCGACGGTGCATGAGGGCAGCTACGTCAAGCCCGGTGGTGACCCCATCCACGACGTCGACTACTGGGTCAAGGGGATGCGCCACAGCGTCTACTTCACCCACGGCGTGCGCAACGCCGTCGACAGCGGTCACACCACCTTCCTCGAGCTGGCGCCCAACCCGGTGGCGCTGATGCAGATCGGCCTGACCACCGCTGCCGCGGGTCTGCATGACGCCCAGCTGATTCCGACGCTGGCCCGCAAGCAGGACGACGTTGAGTCGATGGTCTCGACCATGGCTCAGCTGTATGTCTACGGCCACGACCTGGACATCCGAACTCTGTTCACCCGGGTCTCCGGGCCGGCAGGCCCAGAAGATTTTGCGAACATCCCGCCGACCAGGTTCAAGCGCAAGGAACACTGGCTGGACGTGTCGTTCTCCGCGGGCAGCAGCTCGATAATCATGCCGGGCGCGCACGTCGCGCTGCCGGATGGCCGCCACGTCTGGCAGTACGAGCCTCGGCGCTTTTCGGGTCTGGAGGCGACGGATCTGGCGGCGTTGGTGAAAGCCGCGGCGGCCGAAGTGCTTCCGGACGCGCAATTGACCGCCTCGGAGCAGCGCGCGCTGCCGGGTGAGGGCGCAGCGCTGGTGACGACGCTGACGCGGCACCCGGGCGGCGCCTCGGTTCAGGTGCATGCCCGCATCGACGAATCCTTCACGCTGCTGTACGACGCGCTGGTTACCCGGGCTGGTTCCCAATCGGTGTTGCCGACCGCGGTCGGCGCCGGTGCGGGGATCGCGCCTTCGGCGGCAACGGTTGTCCAAACCGAGGCACCCGCAGCGGCGCCGGTCGAGGACCCGGACGCCGAAACAATTGCGGACAGCCTGACCAACCGCCATCTGCCTTCCGGCATGACCAGATGGTCACCGGGCTCGGGCGAGACCATCACCGAGCGACTCGGCATGATCGTCGGGGCCGCGATGGGTTACGAGCCCGAGGACCTGCCGTGGGAGGTGCCGCTTGTCGAGCTGGGCCTGGACTCGCTGATGGCGGTGCGGATCAAGAACCGCGTCGAATACGACTTCGACCTGCCGCCCATTCAGTTGACGGCGGTGCGTGACGCCAACCTGTACGCCGTCGAGAAGCTGATCGAGTACGCGGTCGAGCACCGCGACGAGGTCTCCCAGCTGCACGCGTTCCAAGCGACGCAGACCGCCGAGGAGATCGCCAGGGCTCAGGCGGAATTGGTCAGCGGCGCGACGCCCGGCACGGTGTCAGCGCCGGCGCCCGACCCGCAGGCGGAGCCCGAGACGGCCCCCGCGCCGCCGACCTCCGATGTGCCGATCCCGCCGCCGCCGACGGATCCGTCGGGTCCTTCCGGGAACGGGAAGCAGCCGAACCTGGCCGAAGCGCTCAACCAGCAGGTTGTTGCAGAGGCGCTCAACTCCGACGTGCCGCCGCGCGACGCCGCCGAGCGGGTCACGTTCGCCACCTGGGCGATCGTCACGGGGAAGTCCGCGGGCGGCATCTTCAACCCGCTGCCCAAGCTGGACGGTGACACCGCCGCCAAGATGGCGCAGCGGCTTTCGGAGCGCGCCGAAGGACCGATCACCGCCGAGGACGTGCTGACGTCGGAGAACATCGAGGCGCTGGCGGACAAGGTGCGTGGCTACCTGGAGTCCGGCGAGATGGACGGGTTCGTCCGCACCCTGCGGGCGCGGCCCGAGGGCGGCTCGAGGGTGCCGGTGTTCGTGTTCCATCCGGCCGGCGGCTCGACGGTGGTCTACGAGCCGCTGCTGGCCCGGCTGCCGGAGGACATCCCGATGTACGGCCTCGAGCGGGTCGAAGGCACCATCGAGGAACGTGCGGCGGCCTACGTGCCGAAGCTGATCGAGATGCAGGGCGACGGGCCATACATCCTGGCCGGCTGGTCGCTGGGCGGCGTGCTGGCCTACGCCTGCGCGATCGGCCTCAGGCGGATGGGCAAAGACGTCCGGTGGGTCGGCCTGATCGACGCGGTGCGCGCCGGCGAGGAGATCCCGCAGACCAAGGAGGAAATCCGCAAGCGCTGGGACCGCTACGCCCGGTTCGCCGAAAAGACGTTCAACGTCACCATCCCGGAGATCCCCTACGAGCAGCTCGAGGAGCTCGACGACGACGGTCAGATCCGGTTGGTGCTCGACGCGGTCAAAGCGAGCGGGGTGCAGATCCCGGCCGGGATCGTCGAACACCAGCGCACGTCGTACCTGGACAACCGCGCGATCGACACCGCCCAGATCCAGCCGTACGACGGGCATGTCACCCTCTACATGGCCGATCGCTACCATGACGACGCGATCATGTTCGAGCCGCGGTACGCCGTTCGCCAGCCGGACGGCGGCTGGGGTGACTGGGTTTCCGACCTCGAGGTGGTGCCGATCGGTGGCGAGCACATCCAGGCCATCGACGAGCCGATCATCGCCAAGGTCGGCGCGCACATGACCCAGGCGCTGAACGCGATCCAGGCCGAAAGCAGCCGGACGAGTGAGGTAGGCAAGTAGTGACGGAGACCGTGCCAGCTTCAGGGCCAGCGCCCGTTCAGCACACCACAGCCGAGAAGCTGGCCGAGCTGCACGCCCGCCTCGAGTTGGCCAAAGAGCCCGGCGGTGAGAAGGCCGCCGCCAAGCGTGAGAAGAAGGGCATCCCGAGTGCCCGCGCCCGCGTCCACGCGCTGGTCGACCCGGGCACCTTTTTGGAAATCGGTGCGCTCTGCAAAACTCCCGGCGATCCCAACGCGCTATACGGCGACGGCGTCGTCACCGGGCACGGCATGATCAACGGCCGGCCGGTCGGGGTTTTCTCCCACGACCAGACGGTGTTTCAGGGCACGGTCGGCGAGATGTTCGGCCGCAAGGTGGCCCGCCTGATGGAGTGGTGCGCGATGGTCGGGTGCCCGATCATCGGCATCCAGGACTCGGGCGGCGCCCGGATCCAGGACGCGGTCACCTCGCTGGCTTGGTATGCCGAGCTGGGCCGCCGCCACGAATTGTTGTCCGGGATCGTGCCGCAGATCTCCCTTATTTTCGGCAAATGCGCTGGGGGAGCGGTGTATTCGCCGATCCAGGACGATCTCCTCGTCGCGGTGCGTGACCAGGGCTACTTCTTCGTCACCGGGCCCGATGTGATCCAGGAAGTCACCGGCGAAGAGGTCAGTCTCGACGAGCTGGGTGGCGCCGACGCCCAGGCCCGCTACGGCAACATTCACCAGGTCGTCGACTCCGAGGAGGAAGCGTTTCAGTACGCGCGCGACTTCCTGTCGTTCCTGCCGTCCAACCTGCTTGGCAAACCGCCGATCGTCAATCCCGGACTGGAGCCGGAGATCACTCCGAGCGACCTGGAACTCGACTCGATCGTGCCCGATTCCGACAACATGGCCTACGACATGCACGAGATCCTGCTGCGGATCTTCGACGACGGCGACTTCCTCGACGTCGCCGCGCAGGGCGGCCCGGCGATCATCACCGGGTTCGCCCGGGTCGACGGCCGTCCGGTCGGCGTGGTGGCCAACCAGCCCATGCACCTGTCCGGGTCGATCGACAACGAAGCCTCCGACAAGGCAAGCCGGTTCATCCGGTTCTGCGACATGTTCGAAATCCCCTTGGTGTTCGTCGTCGACACACCCGGGTTCTTGCCGGGGGCCGAGCAGGAGAAGAACGGCATCATCAAGCGCGGCGGCCGGTTCCTGTCCGCCGTGGTGGAAGTTGACGTGCCGAAGGTGACGATCACGATCCGCAAGTCCTACGGCGGCGCGTATGCGGTGATGGGATCTCGGCAGCTGACCGCCGACTTCAACTTCGCCTGGCCCACCGCGCGCATCGCGGTGATCGGCGCCGAGGGTGCCGCGCAGCTGCTGATGAAGCGCTTCCCCGACCCGCACGCGCCCGAGGCACAGGCGATCAAGAAGGACTTCATCGAGGGCTACAACCTCAACATGGCGATCCCGTGGATCGCCGCCGAGCGCGGGTTCATCGACGCGGTGATCGAGCCGCACGACACTCGACTGTTACTGCGCAAGTCGCTACATCTGTTGCGAGACAAGCAGCTCTGGTTCCGCACCGCACGCAAGCACTCGCTGCTTCCGATCTAGCCTCACAACGCGAGCGCGCCGTCCACCAGTTCGTCGAAACGCTCCAGCGACTCGTCGGATTCGGCGTCGATACCGCGCAGCGGCCCGGGATCGGCGAGATAGCGCCGCGCGTATAGGCGGGCGATCAGCGCCTTGCGGTCGTCGCCACGGGTTTCCCGCTCCCATGCGGCCTGCTCGCAGAGCAACGCGCCGGCGTAGACGTCGCCCATGAATTGGGCCAGCGGGAACAGCCGCGCCTCGGCCAGGCCTCCCTGCGGGCCCCCGTCGAGTTTGGCCCAGGCCGTGATCGCCGCGTCGAGATCCTCGACGCGGCCGGCGACCAGGCGGGTGGTGTCGTCGTCGTCGGAGACCGACAACGCATCACGCAGCCGCGCCAACAGCGTCTCGTGCGCGCGAGCCTGCTCGATACCGCGCCGCACATCGAGGCACAGGATGTTGTCGGGGCCCTCCCAGATGGTGTTCACTTGCGCGTCGCGCAGCAGCCGGGCGACCGGCCACGTCTCGATATAGCCGTTGCCGCCGTGGATTTCGATCGCGTCCGACGCCGCGGTGATGCCGAGCCGGCACACCTTGAGCTTGGTGACGGGCACCGCGATGCGTTGCCGCATGCTGCGGGGCTGGCGATGGTTGGCGGCGCCGGTGCCGTCGAAAACCAGCGCAAGCGCCGCCTCGACGTCGACGATCATCTCGGCGAGCTTGCGCCGCATCAGCGGCTTGTCGACGAGTGCCCCGCCGAACGCATGCCGCTGCCGGGCGTAGCACAGCGATTCGACCAGGGCACGACGCGCGTTGCCGAGCCCGAACAGGGCGATGCCGAGCCGCGCGGCGTTGGTCAGCTCCATCATGCGGCCGAGTCCCTTGCCGTCGGACGGGCCCGCTTGGGCTGCTGCGGCGTTCGGCTGCTCGGACAGCAGAAACGCCTCGGCGTCGACGAACTCGACTTCGCCGGAGGCCACCGAGCGGGTGCCGAGCTTGTCCTTGAGTCGGCGCACCCGCACCCCGTTGCGCGAACCATCGCGGCGGGTGCGCAGCACGAGGAAAGTGGCGACGCCGCGGGTCGAGTCGGGGGCGCCCTCGGGTTTGGCCAGTACGACGAACGCCTCCCCGGCGCAGTTGGACGCAAACCACTTGAAGCCGTTGAGAACCCACGCTCCGCCGTTTTCGCCTGCTGCGCGGCGAGCTGTCGTCTCCAGCGCGCCCAGGTCGGAGCCGCCGGAACGTTCCGTCAGCAGCTGCGCCGTTTCGCCCGCCCACTCGCCGGAGGCAAATTTGGCCAGCACGTGCTCGCGCACGTCGGCCGGTGCGTAGGCCGCGACCAGCGACTGAACCATGCCGCCGCCCGTGCCCAGCGCGCAGCCCATCCCGATATCGGCCTGATTCAACAGGTAATTGGACGCGAACATCGCCAGCGACGAGCCGACCTTGGCGGCCCGCGCCTCGTCGCGCAGGGCTCGCTGGGCGTCCAGCACCGCGCGCTTGGACTGCGTGAACGACGCCGGCATGACGACCTGGCTGACGTCGTGTCCCCATCGGTCGTAGCGCTCAAGCCGGGGCGGGTTGCGGTCGGTCTCCTCCGCCCACCGCGCCACCGGGCCGCCCATCAGTTCACCGATGTGGGTCAAGTGCCGCTCGGCGAGCGCCAGTTCGTCGGGCTGCAGGTAGTAGGCCATGGTGGACCGCAGGGTGGGATCGGTGCGGTACCAATTGAGGCCCACGGCGCCGCGGTAGTTGTCCGTTTGATAGCGCTGCGACTTTTCTTCGGTGGAGAAGGGCAGCCTGTCCACGGCCTCGACGTCGTACTCGCTCATGCCGCGACGGTATTACAACCGAAACGCCGGGTGAAAGATGACCCGGCACCGGGTCAGGAACTGACCGGCACGACGAATCCGGACGTGTAGAACTCGGCCGGGTTTTGCGAGAAGGCGTCCGGGCGCTCGATAAACACCCAGACGCCCGTCGTGCCCGGGCGAAGAGTGTCCTGAATAGTCGCCGTTCCGTTGCCGGCCCCGTCGGTGTCCATTCCGGTGAAGGCGGTGCCCGGATCCCCGGGACCACAGGTGGCCGACGACGGACGGGGTTCCTGGATCAGGCCGACGTCGAAATGGGTGCCCGGGTTGGGTTGGTCGAACAGATGCACCTCCGCGATCGCTCTTGACCCGGCGGTGTGTATGACGGCCGAGCCGGAGCCCAGAAGGGGACGGGGCACCGGAGGCGCGGTGGTGGCGAGGCTGAAATCGCAACGTCGGAGATCGTTCTGCAAGGGGACCCTGGTGGTTCCCTCGGCGGCGGCCTTGGCGATTTCACATGTCGACACCGGGGCGATCGCCACGGTGATTGCCGCCGCCCATGTCCCTAAGCGTGTCAGCGTGCGCATCGGGCCCCCATTTGCCTTTTATTCGTTTCGCGATCGGGAAACTAAGTATTGACCCGCAGCCGCCAAAATTAAACCCCCAGAGGGGAATTAGGCAGAAGTAGAATTGCGCGGTTATTCGACCGATGGAAAATTAATGCCCTTGCGAATACAAAAATCCATGCAATACAGGCGTTTTCGCACCCTTGCCCGACTGGTTGCTACGGCTTGATCCGGATCTGTCCCGGCGACCACCAACCGCTGCGGGTCGCGGTGCCCAGGTCCAGTTGCGCGGTATGAGCGTCCGCGACGGTGTCGAACCCGCGCAGCGACCCCCAGTCGCGGCCCCAGTCGCGGGACAGGTAAGTGGACATCACGTGGGCCCGCAGCAGCAAGTCCGTGATGCCCAGCAGGCCGCCGTTGACGCCGTCTTGCCAGGTGTCGGTGTCCTGCTTCTTGGCGTTGTAGTCCGGCGTGATGCGGAATTTCGGGATTTCGGTGACGCCGTTAACGTGCAGCATCGGTTGCTGGCACGGGAAGGCCAGCCCGACCGCCCAGTCCAGCAGCACCGGCTGCGACGAGCCGACGTACTCCTGCAGGGAGCGCAGCTCCGGCACCCGTGGCGGGGTCACCGCAATCCAGTCGTCCGGCGTCAGCGACAGGTCCTCGGCCACCACCCGGACCGCGACCGCGTCGGCGGGCATCTCGGACCGGGCGAAGCGCAGGTTGCGCCACACCTTCGGCTGTTCGCCGTACAGGTCGTAGGGCACCAGCCGCCCCGCCGGCAGCACGTCGCCGCCCGGACCGCGCCTGCCGTATTCCAGCACGACGGTCTGCCCGGAGGTGTGGCCGTGCAGCACGCTGTTGCCCGCTATCGTGCCCGCGGCGGTCACCACCACCAGCGGATGGCCGTCGTCGGGCTTGGGCAGCTGATACCACGCGGACGTCAGCCTGCTCTGCTGTTGCGCCCCGGTGCTGTAGCTGCCGGCCAGCGGAACCCGGTCGGGGCTAAGGCCGTACGGCAGCGGCGCCACCGACCCGTTGATGCCCGGTGCCGTCAGCTTGGTCGGCGCATCCCAGTCGTAGTCGGTGCCGGGCTGCGGCACCGTCGTCTCCCGGACCGCCTCGGCCAGGGTACGTTCCGGTACGCCGTTGGGCGTGAAACCTACCGGGTTGACCCCACCCAGCGGCCCCAGCGAGCCGTAATCGCCGGGCAGCGGCGCCATGAAGCCCGCATTGCTGTCCGGCTCGACGAGCACATCGTCGGCCAGTCCGCAGCCGCCGGCGAACTCTCGCAGGTTGGCCCACCCGTTGGAATAGGTGGGGTATTGGCGCACGATTCCCGCCACCATCGACGCGACGAACACCAGCGCCATGAACCCGGCAGCGAGAGGCACGGGCGCGGTCGTCAGGGCCCGGGCCAACCGGCCCTCACCGTGGGTCGTGGATGCGAAGTGCAACCAGAGCGCGTAGAGCGCAGCGATCGCGAACAGTACGAAAAAGATTGTGCTGACCGTTATTCCAGCGATCTTCGGCATGGCGCTGTTGAACGGAACGCCGTAGCTGGAGACATACCACCAACCGTTGGTGGTGGCGAAGCACAGCGCCAACAAGAACAGCAGCGCGGCCAGGAACGCCATCCGGTTGCGCGACCAGCGCAGCACCGATGGCGACACCAGCACGGTGGTCAGCGCGGCCATCGCCGCTCCCACCGCGGCGAACAGTCCGAAGTGGTGCACCCACTTGGTGGGGGTGAACATCAGGAAGAACATCGTGCCGAAGATGACACCCATCAGCCGCCAGGCCGGACCGCGGGCCACACCGGGAATTCGCTTGCGGCGCAACATGATGAACACCGCGGTGAACAGGCAGAGCGCGGTGATCAGGAAGCCGAACCGGCGCGACAACGAACCGTCGACGGTCGGCAGAATGAGGTAGTAATAGCGCAGGTTCTCGGTGTACCAGGCCTGGCTGGGCCCGATCGCAGTGCGAATCCTGGTGGCTTCCAACACCGTTGACAGGGTCTGGTCGGCGAACACGACCGTGAGGATGACGAAACCGGCCGCCAGCATCGGGGCCACCAGCGGCCAGGTGCCGACCACGCGATGCCGGCGAACCAGGATGCGCAGGATCGGGCGGCCACCGGCGACCAACGCGGCCACCGCGATCAGCCCGGTGGGCTGCACCCCCAGGGTGAACGCGGCGGTCACCACCGCCAGCGCGGCCGGCGTCAGCCGCGACGCGCACATCGACCGCTCGATCAGCACATACGTGATCAGTGAACCCAGCGCGATGATCGGCTCCGGGCGCAGACCGTTGTTGAACGGCATCCACGCCGTGAGCAGCACCAGGCCCGCCGCCCAGTTCGCGGCCTTGCTGGACGTCACCGCCGGCCCCAGCCGGGGCAGCACCTCGCGTGACAGCAGCAGCCAGCACACCAGCCCCGCGATCAGGTCGGGCAACCGCATCCACAGGCTGTCGTCGCTGACGTGGGTCATCAACGCCAGCAGGTTGTAATACCAGCCGAAGGGGTCCTCGGGGCTGCCGAACCAACGGAAGTAGTTGGACATGTAGCCGGCGCGGTCGGCGACCCGGGCCATGCCCAGGACGTAGCCGTCGTCGGAGGAGTTCGCGCCGATCAGATGCCACAGCAGGAACCCGAATATCACCGTGGCATCGACCAGAGTGAACTTGCGCCAGCGGGTCGGAATCCACCGGTGCATCCGGCGGCCGTCCAACTGGTCCAGCCGCCACAGCGCGACCAGTGCGACGATGGTGGAGACGATCGCCAGCACCATCGCAAGCAGTTTCAGCGTCGTCGGCGTGGTGGAGAACCGGGTGTCGATGGTCGCCGACAGCCGCAGTCCGGGCGGCGCGGGACCGGTCAGATCCGTGAACACCCCGACGATTTGGGGGCGCAGGTTGGGGTCGGCGAAACCACCGCCCGCCGGCCTGCCCGACGTCTCGGTCAGCCCGACAAAGTTGGCGAAGGTGCCGGCGCGAGTGGATGTGATCTCGATGCGCTGACACTGCGGCGATGCCGCCTGGTCGCGGGACACGCTGGCAATCACCACGTTGCGGTCGGTGACGTCGACGCGCTGGCCGTTGACGACGACGAACAACGCGTTGAGCGCGGCGTCCTTGCCTTTCTTAGGGGCGGTGCTCAGCACCACTCCGCCGTCGGGCGGCAGGCCGCGCACCACCGAGCACGGCACGGTTGCCGTCACGTCGACCGGCGTCAGCGAGATCAGCGGCGCCGTAACGTTATTCAATTGGCCGGTTTGCGGCCAGTTCAGCGTCGCGGTGGTCTGCACGACGGGCAGCAGCGGCGTGGCGACCGACAAGACGAACCCGATCAGCCCGGCGATCGTCGCGACCCAGCGCGTCACCCGCACGCCGTCAGTGGCGTCGCCAACGACCCTCACGGGAGGGCCCTAATCGGTCCTTGCCGGCTCCAGCCGTGCACTGTGATCACACCCTGTTCGACGACGGCATCCGGCGCCTGATCGGTCGGCACCAGCGGGAAGTACTGCTCAACCGATCCCCAGTCGCGGTACCAGTCGCCGCGCAGGTACGTGGAAATCGTCGAGGTGCGCAGCAGCGCCTGCGTGAACAGGAAGGGCCCGCCGGTCTCGCTGGCCTCCCACCCGTTCGACGACGCCGCGGTCTGTTTGTGATCGGGCAGGACGCGGTAGTGCGGCAGTTCGGCAACGCCAAGGTGTTCGGAGAACGGTTGCTGGCACGGGAAGTTCGCGGCAGTCGCGATGTCCATCAGCACCGGAGCATGCGACCCGATCAATTGCTGCAGGGTCTGCAGCACCGGGACCCGCGGCGGCGTGAAGGCGAACCACTCGTCAGCACTGAGGTTCGGGTCGTAAGCGACGATGCGCGCCACGTTGGCCTCCGGCGGCGCCCAGGTCAAGGGGAACCGCAGATTGCGCCACGCGGGCTCCGGCCCGATGTCGATCGGCTGCACCTCCGCGAGCGGTTGGGTGGTGCCGTCCGGGCGAGCGACGCCCCACTGCAATTTCAGCGACTGCCCATAGGTGAAGGTGCCGTCCTCTTTGTACGACCAGATGGCGCCCGCGGCCGAGACCACCACCAGCGGCCGGTCCGGACTACGCGGAGGCAGCTGGTACCAGGCCGAGGTCGCGGTGGCGGCCAGCGAATTCTCGCCGTAGCTGCCCATCACCGGGGTGCGGGCCGGGTCGAGGCCGAACGGTAGGGCCGCGTGCGACCCGTTCACCCCGACCGGGCCCTTCCCGCCGGCCGTGCCGGCGGAGTCACTCATGGCGGCGTTGGGCTTGTTGGGTGACGCGTCGGAATTCACCACCCCCGGTTTGGTCACCACCGGGTAGGACCTCAGGTCATCGCCAACGCCTTCGGGTTTGAAGCCGACGGGATTGATCCCGCCGAGTGGGCCGTCGGGCCCGAAGGTCTGCCCCGAAACCGGTTGCAGCAGGCCCGCATTGGGGTCCGGCTCGGTCAGCACGTCGTCGGCCATCGCGCAGCTGCTGGGCGAGAGCCCCGAACTGAGCGCGGCCAGGTTGGCCTTGGCGGTGGTGTACAGCGGGTAGCGGACCGCGGCGCCCTTGGCCAGGGAGGCGACCTCGCCGAGGACCATGATCGTCGCGACCACCAGCAGGGGGGTGGAGGCCAAGACCCGGTTGCGCCGGTTGTCCTTGACCTCGGTGTGCCCGGCGTAGTCCATCCGGAAGTGCTGCCAGGCGGCGAGCAGCCCGGTCAGGATCGACAACGTCAGGAACATCGACGTCACCGGATGGCTGGCGATGACGGGTTGGATGTCGAACCACGGCACCCCGTAGTTGCCGACGTAGAACCAGCCGTTGATGCCCGAGGTCGCCCACGCCAGCACGAACAGCAGCGCGGTGACATACAGCGTCAGGTTGCGGCGGCTGTGCAAGCCGATGCGCGCGACGGCGAACGCGGTGACCGCGCCGAGGGCGCCGGCGAGTCCGGCGAACGCACCGAACTGCACGGCCCACTTCGTCGGCGTGAACGTCAGCAGCAGCAGGCCGACCGCGGTGGTGCCGATCAACCGCCACGCCGGGCCGCTCGCCAACCCCGGCACCCCGCCGCGCCGCAGCAGCACGACCAGCATGCCGAACAGGCACAGCAGCAGCACCAGCACCGCGAACCGTCGCGACATCGACCCGTCGGGGTTGGACTCCACCGTGAGGAAGTAGTAGCGCAGCCAATCCTGGTACCACGCGATCGTCGGCCCGACCTTGTATTTGATGCGCGCCGACTCGGCGACCGTGGCCAGCGTTTGGCTGCGGAACACCACGACGGCGATCAACGACAACGACGCCGCCAGCACCGCCACCGGGGCAAGTAAGCCGTCGGCCTGGCGGCGCCGCCGGATCGTCCGGGCGATGACCCGGGCCCCGGTCAGCAGCGCGGCGACGGCGATCAGCCCCTGCGGCGCCAGCGTCGCGGTGAGCATGGCGACCACGATCGCCACCGCGGCGGGAGCCACACCCCGCACCGCGATCGCGCGTTCCACCAGCACCCAGGTGACGAGCACGCCCAGTGCGATCAGCGGTTCCGGCCGCAGCCCGTTGTTGAACGGCAGCCAGGCGGCCAGGAACACCGCGCCGGCGGTGAGCACCGCCACCCGGTTGCTTCCCAGGCCGCCCCTCCCGGGCCCCAGCCGTCGCAGCATCCAATGGCCGATGATGAGCCAACACGCGATCCCGGCCAGCGTGGCCGGGATCCGCATCCACACGCCGGCCGTGCTCACCGACGCAAATTTGGACAGCACCGCGAGATACCAGTCGAACGGCGCATCGGTCGTCCCGAAGTACCGGTAGTAGTTGGCGACGTAGCCGGCCTTCGGTGCGACCCGGGCGATGGTCAGGTTGTAACCGTCGTCCGACGAGGTGGCGCCGATGACGTGCCAGAGCAGCAGCGTTCCGATCACCGCGGCGTCGGCAAGCCAGGTCGCGATCCCGACGCGCCACCACCTGGCCGAGCGATCACGCGGTCGGTACCGGGACAGCCAGGCGATCGGCGAGCGCCAGTTGATGAGCGTGTCCGTGCCGCGACTGCGTCGATCCAGGGCCGCCATCGCGAGGATGGCGACCAGGACCGCCAGCCCGCCCACGACCATCACGACCTTCTTGAGGGCCGTGGGCGCGGTGATGAACCGGGTGTCGACGTCGACGCGGGCCGACAACCCGGGCTGGGCGGGCACCTTCAGATCGGTGAAGATCCCGCCGACCTGAGGTTTCTTCTCGGACGGCAGTGTCCCGGAGGCTCCGGGTATGCCGACGAAGTCCGCGTGCGCGCCGCCGGCGTCGGCCCAGACGTGCAGCACGCTGCAGGCGCCCGCGTCGACCGCCGTCCGCTGCGCCGCCGCGGCCACGGTGTCGCGGAATGCGACGACGATCACGTCCTTGTCGGCTCGCACGAAGAGACCGTTTTTGCCGGTGTCCACCCCGCCGGCCGGCAGGGTCGAGACCACCAATCCGCCGTTGGGCGGCAAGGTGGCCATCGCCGAGCAGGGGACGGAGATGTCCAGCGCGCGCGGCGCCCCGGACACCAGGGGGGCGGTGATCTGGGTGACGTGCCCATCCGCGCTGCCCTGGGGCCACAGGACGGTCGCCGTGGTCTGTTTCACCGGGAGCAATGGCACGGTCGCGCACAGCAGCAGACCCGCGATTCCCGCGACGACGGCGATCAACCGTGGGATCCGGTGCGATCGCTGATTACCGTCTTGGGGCACGAGGGTCGATGGTAGGGGACGCCGCTTTGTGCGCTGAGCACGCAGGGCCGCGCCGCCGGCCGCGCCCGATGAAGTTTCACAAAGATCTTTGGTTTAAAACCGCCGGCATTCGGGAATTGAAACCCGATGCAGTGGGCACCTAGGCAGAGGGGACCTGCGTGACCGCGCCGATGAAAGACCGCCTCCAAGCGGACACCGACATGCGCAGGCAACCCGATGTCCGATGCGGATGCCAACAACCGCGCCGTCGCGCGGGTGATCAGCCTGCTCAACGAGATCGTCGAAAAGGGCGCGTTACCCGCGCTCTGAATCGACGCCGGCCGCGTCGCGGCCGCTCGGGCTGCCAGTCCGGGCGTGATTTGCCACGCCCAACCCACCCAATAAACTGCTCGTCGCAGCACATGCGTTCAAAATGGTGACCTGAGGCCCTCGAAAACGGCCCCGATCACCCGGGAGGCTGGCAGCGCGATGACGAACACGGGTCTCGGCTTTGGTGTGTTGGGACCGTTGCTGATGACGTCCTACGGCGTCCGGGTGCCGGTGGGCGCGCCGAAGCAACGCGCGGTGCTGGCCATGCTCTTGATCAACCGCAACCGGCCGGTGTCCGTGGAGTCGTTGATCAATGCGGTATGGGGCGAGGAGCCGGTGCCGGCCGCTCGCACCAGCATCCAGGCCCACGTGTCCAACCTGCGCCGAATGCTCCGCGACGCCGGCGTCGACCCGTACCAGGTGCTGGCCAGCGCGCCGCCCGGGTATCAACTCAGCGTCGCCGACGCCGACTGCGACCTCGGGCGTTTCGTCAGCGCAAAGGCCGCAGCTACCCAGGCCGCCGCCGCGGGACGCTTCGAAGAGGCCAGCAGCCACCTCTCGTTGGCGCTGGCCGAATGGCGCGGGCCGGTGCTCGACGACCTGCGCGACTTCGTCTTCGTGGATGCCTTCGCCACCGCGCTGATGGAAGAAAAAGTGGCGGCCCACACCGCGCGCGCCGAGGCCGAGATCGCGTGCGGACGCGCCGGTGCGGTCATCGGGGAGCTCGAGGTGCTCACCGCCGAACATCCCTACCGCGAACCGCTGTGGGCACAGCTGATCACCGCCTATTACGTCACCGAGCGTCAGTCCGACGCGCTCGGGGCCTATCGACGGCTCAAGACGGCCCTGGCCGAGGGGCTCGGCATTGACCCCGGCCCCACGGTGAGCGCCCTGCACGAGCGGATCCTGCGCCAGGAGCCGTTGGTCGCCAAGCAAGGCGCCGCCCTGACCACGCGCAAGCGCGGCGTCTTCGCCCCGGAGCCAACGACTTCGTCGATTGTGCTGCCGCAGTCCGCCGCGGGGCGGCTGCGCGACCAGAACGGACGACACTATCCGCTGACGGGTGCGATCACCCGGATCGGGCGTTTCACCGACAACGACATCGTCCTCGACGACACCGACGTCAGCCGCCACCACGCCGTGATCACCGACACCGGCACCGGTTACGTCATGACCGACTTGCGGTCCACCAATGGCGTCGAGGTGCAGGGCCACCGCATCCGGGGCAGCGTGACCCTGGCCGAAGGCGACCGCATCCGCATCGGCGGCTACGACTTCGCCTTCGAAATCCGCCCCGGCTGACGGTTGGCTACCCACCCAGCCGTTCGGCCAGGGTTGCCAGTCCCGGGCCGCTGAGATCCGCGAGCGCCGCCGGGCGCCCGGACATCGCCATCAGGAGCGCCTCACCGGGACCGCTGACCTCGGGCCCGCCGCCGTGTGCCCAATCGATGTCGGTGGCGCGCAGCCGCAGTCCCCTGATCCGGCGTCCCGCGCCGAGCCTGGGGTTGCCGGGCACCAGGCCGAGGATCCGCTCGAGCCGATCGGCCGGGACGCTGCGCGGCCGGCCAAGGCAGCGGCGGATGTCCTGGTGGTGGATTGTGCCGTCGACGAGCGCGATCATGCCGCCAAAACCTGCCGTCAGCCCACGTGGCTGGAGGTGATTGCGCAGAAATTCCAGCAGCTGTTGCGGGCTCAGGGCCGCGAACTCGTCGACACCCACCTGATTGGCCCGCACGATCCAGCCCTTCGCGAAGCGCTTGAGCAACCCCACGGCGCCCAGCTCCTCGTAGCTGATCACATGCGCGACAACGTCTTTCACGCTCCACTTGGAACAAAGGCTGGGTGCCTCCCAGTCCTGCGGCGTCAGTGTGGCCAGGAAATCCGCGAGGTCGACGCGCTCGGCGCGGGCCATGGTCATCAGCGTGGCTGTCATTTGCGCGCCTCGGCGCCGAGCAGGCGGGCGTAGCGATCCAGATACAGCGGCCAGCCCGCGTCGCCGTCGACGACGTCGGCGACGGACTCCCAGCCGGGTCCGTGGCGGTACAGGTGGCGATGTTCGAGGTCGACGCGCGTGCGCTCGTCGGACTCCGCGGTGAAGCGGACTTCGACTTCGCTGGTCTTCGACTGATCGGCCTCGACCTGCCAGGTCGGGCCGATGTCCCAGGCGAACAGCACGCGGCTGGGAGGCTCGTAGGCCAAGATGCGCGCCCAGCGGCAAACGCTGCCGTCAACGCCGCGGTCGTAGATGTGCCCGCCCACCCGGGGCTCGAACACCGTTTCGGCGATCGGGACGGCGAGCAGATTGTGTTCGCGAGGCTTGAAATCGCCGAACCGCTCGGTGAAGACGGCGAACGCGCGCTCGATCGGGGCGTTGACGACGACGTGGTGCGCGATGCTGGTTCGCGGTTGCGTCATGCGGGTTCTCCTTTGCTCTCTTCGACCGTCTGCGCATAGCTGGCCAGCGCTTGGGCCCAGAAGCGGTCAAGATCGGCGCGCAACGCCTCGAGGCCGGTCGGGTCGAGCTGATAGACGCGACGCGTTCCCGCGGCGCGGTCCCGGACCAGCCCGGCGGACTTGAGCACCTTGAGGTGCTGCGAAACGGCCGGCCGGCTGACGGGAAGCTCGCGCGCCAATTCACCGACGGCCGACGGGCCGTGCGCAAGGCGTTCCACGATGGCCCGTCGCGTCCCGTCGGCCAAGGCCAGCCACGCGGCACCGTCTCGATCGGATCGGTAAGCGGCCACGAACGGTAAGTCTAGACTTACTGTTGGCAATCCTTCAATGCCGAACGCAAGAATTTCGCAAGAATTTCGCAAGGACCTGACAAGCGGTCCGCGAAACACTTCCGTTGTCGGCTACCGCCCAAGCCAGAGGAGGAATCGCAACCATGAAAACCCAAGTAAAAAAGGTGTCCAAGCTGCGGATGGCGGCCGGTGTCGGGTTGGCCACCATCGGTCTGTCACTCGCCGGGTCGCTGATGCCGGCCACCGCGTCCGCCGATCCGTGGGTCCCCTACAGCGGGCCGCTGCACCCGGTCCGGCACTACGCCGCGAACTTCCTGCACCCAATGTGGACCCTCACGCATCCCATCCGCTCCGCTCTCCCTTAACCAAGCGAGGGGCACGTCGGATCCTTGCCGGGGCGCTGCTGTCGGGCAGCATCGCGGTCGCCGGATTCGGGCTGGCCGCGGGTACCGCACAGGCCAACACCAGGGGCCCATATCAGTGGTGCCCGGGCCAGCACCTACCGGAGACCGACGTGGTTTGGGACATGAATGTCTGCCACACCTGGTACTGGGTTGATTACGGGTTCCAGGCCAATCGTGGTCACTTTGTTTACGAGGGCGACAATCCACCGCCGAACCTCGGGTGCATCCCCGGACTCTGTTTGCCCGGGCTGTAACGAAGCCATGCGAAATCCGTTGTCGCGCCCCGTCACTCGCATTGTCGGACTGCTGATCCTGGCGTCAGCACCGGCCGTCTTCATGGTTGTCGGTTTGGATCTGGCCGGTTCGGTATTTGCCCCCGACAGTGTCTGGGGCGAGCCCGCCGCCGTCGTAGCCTTTGTGAACTGCTTGCCGGGCCCGTAGTGAGCGCTAACGGCGCAGCGGCGCCGGGTTCCACAGACCGCTGCGAGTCGCGGTTCCCAACTGCAGTTGGGCGGGTTGCGCGTTGGGGTAGTACGGCGTTAACCGTTGCAGCGAACCCCAGTCGCGGGACCAGTCGTCCTTCAGGTACGTGGCCATTGTGGTCGCTTTCACCAGCAATTCGGTGACGCCCAGCGGACCGCCGCCGTTGTTGTCCATCACCGGTGAGTTGGCCTCGGCGCCGAATCGGTCCGGCAGGATGCGCCATTTCGGCGCCTCGTCGACGCCGTTTTGATGGCCGAAAGGTCGCTGGCAGGGGAATGCCATGCCGACCAGCCAGTCCAGCAGCACCGGGTCCCGCGAGCCCACCACATCCTGCAGCGTGCGCAGGTGCGGAATCCGCGGGGGCGTGAGGGCGATCCAGTGTTGCGGCGCCAGGTCGTCGTCGTCGGCGACCAAGCGGATTTGGGTTGCGGCGCCCGGGATTGCCGACATCGGCAGCCGCAAGTTGCGCCAGGCGGGTGAGGCCCCGACGTCGGCGAATTGAAATGATCCACCGGGGTGTCCGCTTGCCGCTTCGTCGTCGGTGGCCCACTGCACCTGGACCTCGCGCGGGTCGAAGCGGCCGGCCGCGCTCACGACCAGCAACGGGCCCGCCTTGTCCCGCGCGGGCAATCGGTACCAGCCCGAGCGCAGGTGGGCGGGCAGCTGAGGCCCGGACCGCCAGCTGCCCAGCACCGGTGTGCGGGCCGGATCCAGGTTGTAGGGCAGCTGCGCGGCCGAACCGTTGATTCCCGGTGCGGGGGTGGTGCCGCCCTCGGTGCCCGGCTCGGCGCCCGTGGCCACTTCCTCTTCGTTGAAGAAACTACGGTCGCCCGGGCGTTCCATCACCGGGTCGGCGCGGACGTCGGCGGGAATACCGTTGGGCGTGAACGCCTCCGACAGTCCCGCACCCAGGGCGTCGGCCACCGATGCGCTTACCGGGGCTGAGCATGCCGGCGTTGGGGTCCTGCTCCACCATCACGTCCTCGGCCAGTCCGCATGACTTGCCGGCCAGAGCCTCTAGGTTGGACCGGCCCACCGTCCAGGCAGGATATTGACCGGTCATCGCCAGGGTCAGCGATGCCACCTCTAATGTGACCAGCACCCACGTCGCAATTGCCAACGGGGACTGGACGATTCCGGCCACCCGAGCTCCAAAACGGGTCTTGGGTGGCCCGTTTTCCGGGGCGACGAAATGGAACCACGCCGACAGCAGCAGCACCAACACGGTCGCCCCCAGCAGCATGGTCGCAAATGCATAGTGCCATGCCGGGAACGAATTCGACCACGGCACACCAAAATTGGACACATACCACCAGCCGTTGACGCTGGCGAACGACAACGCCACCAAGAACAGCACCACGGCGGCGAACACGGTGCGGTTGCGCCGGGAGCGCATGGCCGCCGACATCACCGCGACCGCGGCCAGCGCGCCCAGCGGCCCGGCCAGCCCGGCGAACACCCCGAAATGGTGTGTCCATTTGGTGGGAGTGAACATCATCGCGAGGAACGAAATGATCGTGATCCCGACGATGCGGCGGCTCGGCCCGGCGGCCGTGCCCGGAATTCGGCCCTTGCGCAACGACATCGCCACCGTTATCCCGAGCGCGAGAACCAACGCCAGCACCGCGAAACGGCGGGCGACGGATCCGTCGGGGCTGGCCATGAACAGCCGCTCGTAGCGGATGTGTTCGTCGAACCAGCTCAGGCTGGGCCCGACGGCGCGCTTGAGCATGCTGGCCTGGACCTCGCCGGCCAGGGTCTGGTCGCGGAAGATCAGGATCGCGGTGACGGTGGCCGCGGCCAGCACGGGAGCCACCAGGGGCAGCAGGCCGAACCGTTTGGATCTGCGGTGCAGGATGGTCCGCAGCGGCCCGATCGCGACCAGCAGCGCGCCGATCGAGGCGATACCGGTCGGCCCGGAGAACAGGGTCAGTGCGCCGATGATGCAGGCGATCGCCACCGGCAGCAGCCGGCTGGTGGCCACCGCGCGTTCCACCGAGCACCAGGTCAGCAGGATGCCCAGCGCGATGATCGGCTCGGGCCGCAGGCCGTTGTTGAGCGGCAGCCAGACGGCCAGGAACATGCCCGCCGCCGTCCACGCCGCGGCCCGGTTCGTCTTGACGGCGTGACCCAGGCGCGGCATGACTTCACGGCTGATCACCCACCAGCACGTCAGCGCCATGGCCAGGGTCGGCAACCGCATCCAGACGCTGGTGGTGCTGACGTGTGCCCACAGGGCCAGCAGGTCGTAGTACCAGCCGAACGGGGCCTCCGGCGTGCCGAACCAGCGGTAGTAGTTGGCCATGTAGCCGGCGTGCTCGGATACCCGGGCCATGGTCAGGATGTAGCCGTCGTCGGAGGTGTTGGCGCCGACGAAATGCCACCACACCAGCACGGCGATGACGAGGGCGTCCAGGCCGCCGATCGACCACCAACGGGGAGGCAGGAAGCGGCGGTGCCGGGTGCCGTCGGCGGTGTCGAGGATGTGCAGCGCAATCAGGGCGGCGCCGGTCAGCACCACCCCAAGGATCATCGCGGCCATTTTCAGCGGGGTGGGGCTGCTGCTGTACCGGGTGTCGACGGTTGCGGAAAAGCTCAGGCCCGGCGGGGCCGGCCCGGCCAGGTCGGTGAACACGCCGACGATCTGCGGCCGGAAGTCATAGCCGCTTTTCTCGCCGCGCAGTGGCGAGCCGGGATGCTCGGCGTTGGGACCTTGGGTCAGCCCGACGAATTCTGCGGTGACCCGGTCGGCGTGCGCGATGAAGGTCAACCGCTGGCAGGCCGGGCTGAGCACCTGGCTCAACGGGGCGGTGACCACCGCGACGTTGCGCACCACCAGCACCAGGTAGTCGCCGGCGCGCTGGATCAGCAGTCCGCGGTCGACCGCTTTCGGCGCCTGCTTGGGCACCGTCGACAACAGCACCGTCTTGCCGGCGTTCTGCGGTCCGGCCAGCCCGGCGGCGGCCTGACACGGCACGGCGACCTTCAATTCGGTGGCCACGTACCCGATCAGCGGTGCCTCGACGCTGTCGAACGTGCCGTTCTGCGGCCAGTTCAGTTGGGCCGTGGTCTGGGTGACCGGCAGCAGTGGGGTGGCGATCGCCAGAAGGACGCCGAGGAGACCGGCGACGACGGCAACCACCCGAGCGATCCGGTCGTTACCTCCCGAGTCGTCCACGGAGCTAGATGGTAGTTCTTCGGCCAAGTCGGCCGAGGTTTCGGTGGCCATCTGTAGCTATGCCACCGGCTTGCGGACGGCCAGCACGAACGGGCCGATGCTCTCCACGGCGAAATGCGGGTCGGCGAACAGGGCCGCCCGCAAATCGACGGTGTAGCGGCGAACGTTCGGCTGGTTGGGGTACACGTCCTGGGCCAGCCGCAACGTGTAGTTGCCGTTGGCGCCGCGGCGCATGAGAAATACCGTCGGCGGGGGCCAGGGCGAGGTGTCCAGCGCGTGGACGAACTCGTCGGGCGTCTTGAGGCCGGACCACTTCTCGATCTGTGCCGCGCGCAGATCGAACTGAGCCAGCGGGTTGGCGTAATGGGACGTCAGCCCCTGGAACCCCCAGTAGGGGTAGTAGGACAGAAAGCTGTAGTCGGCGGTCATCACCACGATTTGATCGCGCGGCTTGCCGGTCACCTTGAGGATGGTGGCGTCGATGACGGAGTAAAACTTCTCGGAGCTCGGCGGGCGCCGATCGCCGCGCTGGCCGTAGCCATCGGTGTCCGTGTAGGCGATGGTGAGGTCCGGCCGTAGCACGTCGGGGATGTCCTGGCTGAACGCGATCGCGGCGGCCAGGCCGATGGCTCCGGCCACCGGTATCACGGCCCGGCCCCAGCCCCGGTCGCGGCTCCGGGCGGCCAACGCCTGAACCGCCTCGAGGAAGCCGAACGCGCCGGCGGCAACCAACAGCACCGTCAGCGTCGGCTGCAGCCGGAACGACAACAGCGTGGTGCGCGCCAGCGTCGTCAGCATCGACAACAGAGACCACAGGTAGACGGCGAGCACGCCGATGGCCAGTGCTCCCGCTCGCACCGATGTGCGTGCGCGCACCACCAGCCACAGGGTGCCGACCATGCAGATCGCCCCGAGCAGGGAGAACTGCAGCATCGGGAAGCTCAGCTGGGCTCCATCGGCCGGCAGGTAGTGAAAGGCGCTCCCGGTGTTGCTGACCGGGCTGTGGAGGGCGCGCAGCAGGAACGGCAGCCAGGTGGTGCTCGCGATGGCCGCCGCGATCACGCCGATTACGGCCAGCCTGCGCAGCGGGTCGAGCGCGTCCTTGGCGCTACCCCGGCGCCACCGCGCAGCGGCGAGCGCCAGCGCCATCAGTGACATCGTGAATGCGCTGAAGCCGAACAGCAGCGTGTACCAGGTCGCCGCGAAGCCGAGGAACAGGCCGGGGCCGATCACGGCGGCCCAACCCCCGCGGTCGCCGGCGCGCAGACCAGACCACGTCAGCACCAACACCGGCGGCAACAACACCGTGATCATCGCGGAGTAGGGCTCCGGCGCGCTGTAGGCCAGCGCCACGGCCGCGCTGGCGGTTGTGACGATCAGCGCGTACTCGAAACGGATCATCCTCCACCACAGCACCAACGCGACTGCGACCGCGATGGTGATCGAGGTGATCGCCCATGGCTTGTAGACCTCCCACGCCGGGGCGCCGCTCAGCGCGGCGACGCGCCCGCCGATCCAGAACCAACCGGGCGGGTAGAACGTCGGCAGCCCGACGTAGGTCATGTCGTGCAGGGCGGGGCTGTCCGCGAGCCGGGTCAGGTATTCGGTGCGGAACTGCTGGTCGACGGAGATGCCGAACAGGTACAGCTTGGTGGCCCCCAGCGGCATACCCGACGTGACCACGGTGAAGGCGGACACGAACAGCAGCCCGCTGAGTCGGGCCGCGAGTCGGAACCGGCCGCCCCGGCGCCACACCCAGCCGACGGCGACCAGCCCGGCCAGGCAGCCGACCTGCCCGACGGTGGTCAGCGCATGCAGCTGGTTGGACGAGGGGAAAGCCGGCCATTGCACGCGCGAGATCGCGATCAGCGACACCACCGCGACGATGACGGCGACCATGACCGCCACGACCATCTGGCCCAGGGTGGCCAGTGCGTTGCGCATGGTCAGATTGGCAGCTTGCGGAAGATGCTCCGCGGGATGTGTCGCAACACCATCATCACATAGCGGAATGCTGCTGGCGCCCAAACCAATTCCTTACCTTTTGCGGACGCGGTCACCGCCAGGTTGGCGACGTACTCCTTGTCGACTGTTAGCGGCGCCTCCTTGATGTGCGCGCTCATCCGGGTACGCACCTGGCCGGGCCGGATCACCAGGACGCGAACCCCGTACTCGCGCAACGCCTCTGACAAGCCCAGGTAGAAACCGTCCAGGCCGGCCTTGGTGGAGCCGTAGACGAAGTTGGACCGCCGCACCCGCTCACCGGCCACGGTGCTCATCGCGATGATCTGACCGAAACCCTGGGCGCGCATCTTCTCGGCCAGCAGCACCCCCACCGAAACCGCCGCGGTGTAATTGATTTCGGCGATCTGCACGGCCTTGCGCTGGTTTTGCCACAATTCTTCGGCGTCGCCGAGCAAACCGAACGCCACGATGGCCACGTCGACGTCACCGCCCGCGAAGGCCTGGTCCATCATCTTGGGGTGGCTGTCGGCGTCGGTGGCCTCGAAGTCGATCAGCTCCACCGAACGTGCGCCCGCGGCCTTCATCTGGGCCACCGCGTCGTCACGACCGGGGTCGTCGGGCATGGCGGCCAACAGGATCCGCGCGTGCGCGTTCTGCAGGTAGCGCTCGCAGATCGCCAGCCCGATCTCGGAGGTGCCACCGAGCAGCAGGATGGTCTGCGGATTTCCCACGGCGTCCAGCACCATTTAGAGCAGCTCCAAACGTCGGGCCATGTCGGAGGCGAACACCCGCAAGGGGTCGACCTTACGGCGCACGGCGATCCACTCGTCGATGCGCGGGTACATGGCGTGAAAGGTCTCGGCGGTCGTGCGCGAATCCTTGGCCGTATATACCCGGCCGCCGAATTCCAGCACCCGGCGGTCGAGTTCGTTGAGAAATTCGTTGACCCCGGGCTTGTTGGGGAAGTCCATCGCGACGTTCCAGCCGGCCATTGGGAAACTCAGCGGTGCGCGATTGCCCGGGCCGAAAAGCTTGAACACGTTCAACGCCGAGTAGTGGCCGCGAGTCTGGATCCAGCGGATAATGGCCTTGAATTCCTCCATCGCGTCCGGCGGTACCAAGAACTGATGCTGGGCGAAACCCATTGGCCCGTAAGCATTATTCCAGCCACTGACGAGGTCGAGCATGTGGTAGAACTGCGACAGATTCATGATCTTGCCGGTATAGGTCCCACCCAGCCGGTAGTACACCTCGCCGATCGCCATGAACGACAGCTTGTTCATCGCGCTGACCGGAAACACATTCGGCACCGTCAACAGCTGGGGAGCATCGAATTTCAGCGGGTTCTTGGCGAGCTTCTTCGGCAGTTGATCCAGCTTCGCCAGGCTGCCCCGGCTGACCGCGGCGCGACCGAGCTTCGGTGGCGGACTGATCAGGTCGAACCAGGCGCTGGAGTAGGTGTACCTATCCTCGCTGCCGTCGAGGTGAACGGCGACCGTTTCGTCCAGGTCCTTGGTGGCAACACCGTCGGCGATGAAGTAGGCCGTCTCCGTCGGCGTCATGGCGATGGTGGCGCGCAACACGATCCCGGTCAGGCCGTTGCCCCCGACGGTGGCCCAGAACAGCTCGGCGTCTGCAGTATCCGGGCCGTCGGGAGTGATCGTGCGGATGGTGCCGTCGGCCATGAGTAGGTCCATCGACCGCACGTGGTTGCCGAAGCTGCCCGCGCTGTGATGGTTCTTGCCGTGGATGTCGCAGGCGATCGCGCCACCGACGGTGACCTGGCGTGTTCCCGGCAGCACCGGAACCCACAGCCCGAACGGGAGCGCCGCCTTCATCAGCTGGTCCAGGCTGACCCCGGCGTCGACATCGACCAGCCGGGTGTCGGCGCTGATCGAGTGGATGCGATTCAGCACGGTCATGTCGATCACCAGGCCGCCGCCGTTTTGCGCGTTGTCGCCGTAGGATCGGCCCAGCCCGCGTGCGATAACCCCGCGACCGCCCGAGTCGGCTACTTGGGCTACCGCCTTGGCGATCACCTCGGGATCGCGGGTGGAGAGCACCTGGGCCACCGACGGCGCGGTGCGGCCAAAGCCCATCAGCCGGCGGGTGGTGGTCGGAACGTCGATGCTCAACATCGTCAAAGAGGGTACCGCTTGGCCGGCCCGGCTCACCGGATGCGGAAGATTACCGCTCGCTGCACGACGAAGTTGATCACCGTCGCGGTGCCCTGCGCGATCACGAACGCGACGACGGGCGCCCACCCCCGATAGTGCAAAAGCACCAGGCACAGATGGTTGAGCCCGACCTGCACGGCGAAGGTGATGGCGTAGAGAACCATGACCGCGACGAACCGCGCGGTGCTCGGCGCGGCCTGGAAGGTCCACCGGCGGTTGATCAGGTAGGCCGTGATGGTGCCCACCACGAAACTAGTGGCCTTGGACAGGTCGACCTGCACGCCCAGGACCTTCCAGAGCACCATGTAGAGGCTGAAGTCGACGATCCCGGCCAGACCGCCGGTGACGACAAAACGCCACACCTGCGTCGTCAGACTCAGTTGTGGGCGCGGCGGCGCGGCTTGAGACATGGCGGGGCCCAGTCTAACGGGGCCGCCGCGCACCCCAGGGCGAGCTATTTGGGCAGCTTCACCGCGATCAACTCGACCTGATTCTCCCCTTGCGGCGTCGAGTAGGTCACCGTGTCGCCCGCTTTGCGTCCGGCAAGGGCCTGCCCGAGGGGACTGCGGGCGGTCAACGTCTCCGCTTCGCGGCCGACGGGAGTCTCTTCGACGATGGAGATCACCTGCATCGTGACGACTTCACCGTCGGGGAACCGCAGGGTCACCTCGGTACCGCCGGGCAGCGTTTCGGATTGGTCCGACTGCGACGGCCCGGTCCGCAACCGGCGGTCCAGTTCATTGATCCGGTCGCCGAGGACGACGAGTTCGTCAGCGCGCTGTATCGCCTCGGCCGCGTCCCCATGGTCGCCCACCATGCCGCGGTCGTTCTTGACCTCGACCTCGAGGCGATCACGCCGCTGGCGCAGCCGATCCAGCTCCGCGGCGAGATTCTCCCGCGCCGCATCCGCCGCTGATTGGGCTTTGTTGCTCACGTCCGTCAACCTTTCGCGGCGCTTGCGACTGCGTCGCCGCACAGCGCCCTGGTTTTTTCAGTCCGTTATACACACGCCTACGGGTAGGCGGGCGATTCTATCCTCGTTTGCCCGCGGCTACTAGCCGCGATGCTGGCTCGGCTGGGAGCTCGGAACGAGCGGTGCCGCGTCGTCTTCTTCGTCGTAATCCATGACTTCGCCGCGCAGCGCATCGAAGATGGCCTTGCCCTGCGCGACCAGCCCGGTGGCCACCTGGCTGAGCCCTTCGGCGCCGTTGAGCACGGTCAGATTGGCACTGGCGAGCCCAAGCGCGGCCTTCTCGACGATTTGAGGTAGCTGGTCGATGAGCATCCGGTCGAGCGCCACCCGATTGTGCGACGCCGCCGCCTCGGCCTGGATCTTCATCTTCTCCGCGTCGGCCACCGCCATGATCCGGACGCGTTCGGCTTCGGCCTCGGCGGGCTTGACCACCTCGGCGACCAGTTCCTGCTGGCGCAGCTCGCCGGCGCGCTCGGCCAGCTCGGTCCGCATTTCCAGCACCTCGCGCCGGGCCTGGGCTTCGGCGAGCGGGCCGGCCTGGGAGGCCTGCGCCTGAGCCTTGTCGACCTCGGCCTTGTACTGCGCCTTGACGACGGCGGTCTCGCGGGCGAATTCGGCCTGATTGCGCTGTGACTCCTGCTCGGCTTCCGCGGCCGCCTGGTTCGCCTGCGCCTGAGCGATCTGCGCCTGCTGCTGGATGGCCGCGTTGTGCGGTGCCGACATAGCGGCGATGTAGCCCAGCCCGTCGTCGTCGATGGACTGGATCTGCAGGGCGTCGACGGTGAGGCCGATGCGGGCCATCTCCTCCTTGGAGCCGTCGAGCACCTCGGTGGCCAGCTTCTGGCGTTCCCGGATGATCTGCTCGACGGTCATCGAGCCGATGATCGAGCGCAAGTGGCCGGCGAAGATCCGGCCGGTGAGCACGGCCATCTGGTCCTGGTCCGACAGGAATCGCTGCGCCGCGCTGATGATGCTCTCGCTGTCGTTGCCGACCTTGAAGGCGATGACCGACCGGACGTTCAGGGTGATGCCCTGTTGGGTAACGCACTTTTCGGCGACCTCCGCCTCACACATCGCCAGCGTCAGGAACCGAGCCTTGCGGAATACCGGCAGGATGAAGGCGCCGTGGCCGGTCACGACGCGGAATGGGGCGTTGCTCTTGGCTCTGCCGCCGGAGATCAGCATCGCCTCGTCCGGGGCGGGCACCTTATAACCGAACATTGTTGGACTCCTTACGGTTTCGCTGTTGTGTCTGAGGGGAATTTCGGTCGTCAATTCGGGTCAGTCGAGGCCCTCCCACAGCTCGACGACCACCGTCCGGGCCCCCCGAATGTCAACCACCAGCACTTGGGCGCCCTTCGGCAAAGGTTCGTCGGACCACGCCAGGAAGGCCTCCTTGGACCCCCGCACCGTCACCAACACCTCGCCGGTTCCTCGTTCCCCGCGGGTGGCCACGGTCAGCGTCCCAACGCAGCCGATTGCCGAGGCGTCGCTCACGATCGCATACTCCTCCTTCGGAGGTTTGCGCGCTACGCCCAGCCCGAGGCCGTTACCGGTGCTGCGGTGAGGGTGACCGGTCGATCGGCGCCTATCTCGGATATCAGACTGACCCAGCGTCGACACCGACGCGGACACCAACCTGATGGGTGCGGCAATAACACTTCAGGTTTGAGGCATGCGTTCGCCCGCCCTGGGCATAGGGGATCGTATGGTCCACGTCGCAGCTGTCAGAATCTCCGGAGTCGCAATCAAATAAGACATCGGCAGCCTCCCGAGAAAACCGCTCGGTGATTGTCCGATGAATCATCGACTCCGGCACCGCGCAGCGTACGCCGCCCCAGGGTTCACCGGCGGGGTTTCGCCATACCGGTTAGACCCAGTAGGGCACCCGTGCTCGGTACTGCCGCATCGCGAAGGCAGCCATCGTCCAGCCGATGGCCGTCAGCGCCAGCACCACGACCCAATGCCGCAGTTCCTGGTGGGCGCCCAGCAGCGGCGCCCGGACGATATCGAGATAGTGCAGCAGCGGGTTGAGCTCGACGATGCTCGACCAGCGTCCGGCACCCTGCTGCCGCAAGGTGTCGTCGTTCCAGATGATCGGCGTCATGAAGAACAGCAACTGCACGACCGCAAACAGCAACGGGCCGATGTCGCGGTAGCGGGTCGCCAGGATGCCGAAACACAGTGACACCCATATGGAATTGAGGACGATCAGCCCCAGCGCCGGGATGACCGAGAGGTCGGCCCACGACCACGGTTTGGGAAAGATGATCGCGACGACGACGTAGATGACGATGTTGTGTGCGAATAGCAGCATCTGCCGCCACACCAGCCGATAGACGTGCACGCTCAGCGGCGTCGGCAGTTGCTTGATCAGCCCCTCGTTGGCGACGAACACGTCGGCGCCCTCCAGAATCGAGGCGTTGATCAGGTTCCAGATGATCAGCCCGAGGGTGACGTAGGGCAAGTGCACCGACAGGTCGAGGTGGAACAGCTTCGAATACAGACCGCCCATCGCGACGGCGGTGGTGCCGGTCGCGATGGTGATCCAAAACGGTCCCAGCACCGAGCGGCGGTAGCGCTGCTTGATGTCCTGCCAGCCCAGGTGCAGCCACAGCTCGTGACGACGAAAGCCGTCGACCAGATCGCCCCGGGCGCGGGTGAAGGTGCGTGACTGTGCCGCCGCGTCGATGAACGTCATGGGGATCCTCCCGCGGCCTACCGAACCGCTCGCGACGTCCCATGCGCCGCAAGCGAACCCACTCCCGCAGGCCCTTGGGGTCGCGGCGGCTCACCAGGAAGAACCAGCCGAACCGCAGCCATTCTTGGGCCAGCAGTTTCCGCAGGCCCGGTTGGGACAGCAGATACCCGCGGTTGCGATAGGTGAAGAACCGCTTGGTGGGGTCGTCGGGATACTGGGTATGCATCCGGCCGCCCAGAATCGGCCGGAATTCGTCGGACCCGCAGGGATGCAGGTAGACCGCGTCCAGACAGGTTCCGAACGGCAGGCCCGACCGAACCAGCCGACGGTGCAATTCGACCTCGTCGCCGCGGATGAACAGCCGCATGTCCGGGACGCCGACCGCGTCCAGGGTGGACGCCCGGAATAGCGCGCCGTTGAACAGCGACGCTATCCCACGGAGTAGGTCCTGCCCTTCTTCGGTGCGCAATTCGCTTGTGCGCCTGCGCCATACCAGGCCGCGCCGCAACGGAAAAGCCAGCTGCCGCGGGTCGTCCATATCGCATACCATCGGCGATACCTCGGCCAGGTCGTGCTTTTCGGCGCAGGCCAGCAGGGTCGCCAGCACCCGAGAATCCTGGGGGCGTCCGTCGTCGTCGGCCAACCACACCCAATCGGCCCCCTGCGCCAGCGCGTGCAACATACCCAGCGCGAAACCGCCCGCGCCACCGAGGTTTCGACGTGATCCCAGGTATGTTGTCGAAATCGGTTGCGCGGCAACCAGATCGCGGATCCGGCCATCGCCGGACCCGTCGTTGTCGACCACGATCAGATGATCGGGCAAGCGGGTTTGGGTGCTCAGCGCGTCCAGCGACTTGGCCAATTCGTCGGGGCGCCGGTGGGTGACCACGACGGCGAAGATGGTCTCAGTCATCCCCGGATGCTCTGTGTGCCAGCGGCTTTTCGGCTTGCATATCGTGGGTCTCGGCCAGCACCTCGCGCACATGGCGGGCCGCGTCCTCACCCTCGTAGGCTCGCACCACGTCTTCGATGCCGCCGGTCAGCCGGATGACCCCGTGGTCGATCCACATCGCGGTCTTGCACAGCCGGGCCAGGAATTCGTTGGAATGACTGGCGAACACCAGGATTCCGGAACGCTCCACCAGGCCCTGCAGCCGGGACTGGGCCTTCTTCATGAAGTCGGCGTCCACCGCGCCGATGCCCTCGTCGAGCAGCAGGATTTCGGGGTCGATGCTGGTGACCACGCCCATCGCCAGCCGGACCCGCATCCCGGTGGAGTAGGTGCGCAGCGGCATCGACAGGTAGTCACCCAGCTCGGTGAACTCGGCGATCTCGTCGACCTTGGACAGCATGTGCTTTCGCGTCTGTCCGAGGAACAGGCCGCGGATGATGATGTTCTCGTAGCCCGAGATCTCGGGGTCCATGCCGACCCCGAGATCGAAGACCGGTGCGACGCGGCCGGTGACCGTCGCCGAGCCGCGGGTGGGCTCGTAGATGCCCGAAAGTAGGCGCAGCAGTGTCGATTTCCCGGCACCGTTGTGACCCACCAGTCCGACCCGGTCACCCAGCTCGAGCGTCATGGTGATGTCGCGCAAGGCCTCGACGACAACCACGTTGGAACTGTTTCGACCGATCGTGCCGCCCGCCTTGCCCAGGAACGCCTTCTTCAGCGAACGCGACTTGGCATCGAAGATGGGAAATTCCACCCACGCATCGCGTGTCTCGATGTGAGGACCCGGACCCGGCACCATGGACTGCTCAAGTCTGCTTACAGGTATTGCCCGTGCCCGGACCCGGTTTGGCCCGACTTGCCGATGCCCGGGGGCAGCGCGCCCTGGCGCATCTGCTCGAGCTGCGCGCGGGCGGCCATCTGCTGGGCGAACAGCGCGGTCTGGATGCCGTGGAACAGCCCCTCCAACCAGCCGACCAGCTGCGCCTGGGCGATGCGCAACTCGCCGTCCGTCGGCACGGCGCCCTCGTTGAACGGCAGGGTGAGGCGATCCAGCTCCTCGCGCAGTTCCGGCGCCAGGCCTTCTTCGAGCTCGCGGATGCTGGTGGCGTGGATCTCGCGCAGCCGATTGCGGCTGGCCTCATCGAGCGGTGCCGCGCGCACCTCCTCGAGCAGTTGCTTGATCATGGTGCCGATTCGCATCACCTTGGCGGGCTGCTCGACCAGGTCCATCAGGGAGCGCTCATCGGAGTCTGTGCCCCCGTCCGCGTCGCGGAGCGCCATGATCCGCGGATCGACACCACCGATGACCTCGATGCCGTCGTCGTCGTTGCCGTTAGTCAAACCGTTCACCATCCTCTTGCGCATCTAAGAGCGGGCCGCACCAGGTCCGCGCCATTCGTAGATTTTCGCCCCACCGTTGTCGTAGATCAGCGCCCAGGACTTCGATTTCTCCAACGACATTAGTCCGTCGGGTGTGGTAAACCCCCTGACGTTCGGCACGCTGGTCAAGATGTAGCGGATGTTGAGCGCCTTGACGGCCTCGACAACCTTCGGATCGGATTCGCCCTTGCGCGCCGAGGTCCAGAATATGTAGCGGTAGTAGCCCGGGCCGGTCTGCTGCGGGAAGTCGTAGTGGGTCCACAGCGGGTGCAGATCGGCCACGGCATACATCCACGCCGTGCCGTCGATGTTGGAGTCGCCGATCAGGGTGTTGCGCGCGCCGGGCAGTTTGGCCAGGTAGGCCATGGCCATGAGGTCTCGTTGACCGACGATCACCGAGTCGTATTTGTCGCCGAACAGGACCAGGTGCCGGTAGAGGTAGTGCCGGCCAGTGAGCACGGTGGCCACCAGCAGCAGGACCGCCGTGGCACCGGTCCAGACCGGAGCGGGTAGCCGGGTGAACCGTTCGGTTAGCCGCTTGGCCGCCGCAACCGCGAGCGTGACCACCGCGAACATGGCGATGGCAGCCATCGGTGTCACCAGCATCGTGACCGCGGCCGTGAGCCGGCGCGGATCGTTGTAGAAGAACTGGCTGAACTCTTCGATGGCCCGGCCGAGCGGGTTGCGAAACGGCGCCCCGGAGTAGATGGTCGCCACGGTCAGCACCAGCCAGAGCGCCGGGGGCCACCAGATCCTCTTGTACAGCAGGATCACCATGCCGATCCCCGACAGGACCACCAGACCGTATTGGGTTGGGAAGTCGTTGAGGTGGCGGGTGTGCAGGAGCAGCGCATCGATCACCCCCTGCTTCACGGTCTTGAAGCTGGGGAACGCGTGCCCGGCGATGATGTCGGCCTGCCTGAGCACCCCGATGAACTGCGGCGCCAATATCAACGCGGTTGGCACGGCCACGGCGGCCAGCGTCAGCGCGTCGGCGAGGCGGCCGCGCACCGGGTGCCACAGCGCGTCCAGAAGCCACCAGCCCAACAGGAACAGGATGACGACGAATCCGCCGGTGAGGTGCACCGACAGGACACCCACCAGCGCCACCACGGCCGCCGGGATGCGGTCGCGGTGCCGCAGCGTCGAGGCGATGAGCACGAAGGTCGGGATCGCGACCCCGTAGGCGGCCAGGTTGGGCATCGCGGCGACGCCGAACTCGACATAGGGCACCGAGGTGAACGACGCCGACAGCGCCGCCGCGGTGGCTGCCACGCCGGCGGCGCGCCATTGGGTGCTGATCGGACGCAACAGGAACCAGGTCAGGGTGGCCGCGCCGGACGGGAACAGCCAGACCGACGCGGCCAGCGAAGTCAGGGTGTAGCCGGTGGTGGGTGCCGCGCCGGTGAGCTGACAGAACACCGCCGTCAGGGCGTGGAACACCGACGGGTAGTACAGCACCTGGTGGGTCTCGACGTTGCGCAGCTCGCCCATGTGCGTGGACGAAGCCTGGCCCGTGTCGAGGATGAAGCGCACCTCGTTGGCGTGCCAGACCGCGTCCCAGGTGCTGGGAATGGACTGCCAGTGCGTGAGGCCGCGATAGCCGGCCCACATGATCAGCGCGGCGCCCAACAGCACACCGGCCGTCACCAGCACCGCCGGCCAGCGACGGATCCCCCGGGATTCGGCCTCGGTGTCGCGGTAGCGGGCCAGCAGCAGCTGCAATCCGGTTGCCGCCAGGCACACCACGACAAGCGTGGCCAGCGCCGTCCAACCGTTCCAAGGGATTTCGAGCGCACCGAGGGGAATGATCGCCAGCGCCACCACGCCGTAGGTCAGCGCCGGTCCAACCGCGACAGCGACCGGCCAGGTTAGCTGAGTGATGCGTGCGACGATCGTCCCGGGCGTGATCAGCAAGAACAGTGCGAGCAGCGTTCCGATCCAGAGCCCCACTCGACTAGTATGGCTGGCCGGGTGACCGGCCTCGCCAAGCCACCGTGTGGCTGGAACGTCGAGGGGGCACCCGCGACCGTCACAATTTCGCGGAAATGCGGAAGCCTAAGGTGGCTGGAATGGCTTACGATGTCGCCCGGGTGCGCGGACTGCATCCGTCGCTGGGTGACGGATGGGTGCATTTCGACGCGCCGGCCGGCATGCTGATTCCCGACTCCGTTGCGACCACCGTGTCGACCGCCTTCCGCAGGTCCAGCGCCACCACCGTGGGGGCGCACCCGTCGGCGCAGCGCAGCGCCGCCGTGCTCGACGCGGCGCGTGACGCGGTGGCCGATCTGTTCAACGCCGACCCGGCGGGCGTCGTGCTGGGCGCCGACCGCGCCGTCCTGTTGTCGTCGCTCGCCGAATCGTCTTCCTCGCGCGCGGGTCTGGGCCTCGAGGTGGTCGTCACCCGCCTCGACGACGAGGCCAACATCGCCCCGTGGCTGCGGGCCGCACACCGCTACGGCGCCAAGGTGAGGTGGGCCGAGGTCGACATTGAAAGCGGCGAGCTGCCGACGTGGCAGTGGGAAAGCCTGATCGGGAAGTCGACCAGGCTGGTCGCCGTGGGGTCTGCGTCGGCAACGCTGGGCACGGAGACCGATCTGCGGGCGATGATCAAGCTCGTGCACGAGGTCGGTGGGCTGGTCGTGGTCGACCATTCCGCTGCCGCGCCATACCGATTGCTCGACGTCAAGGAAACGGACGCCGACGTGGTGGCGGTGAACGCACTTGGCTGGGGTGGTCCGCCGATCGGCGCGATGGTATTTCGCGATCCGAAGATGATCGACACGTTCGGCTCGATCTCGAGTGACCCCAACGCCGTCGGCCCGGCGCGCCTGGAGATCGGCGCGCATCAGTTCGGTCTATTGGCCGGCGTGGTCGCCAGCATCGAATACCTCGCGGCACTCGACGAGTCCGCGCGCGGCAGCCGACGCGAACGCCTTTCGGTATCAATGCAATCCGCCACCTTGTATCTGAACCGGGTCTTCGACTACCTGATGGTGTCGTTGCGGTCATTGCCGTTGGTGATCGTCATCGGCCGCCCGGAGGCGCGGATACCGGTGGTCAGCTTCGCCCTGCACGAGGTGCCCGCCGAGCGCGTGGTGCAGCGCTTGGCGGACAACGGAATTCTGGCCATCGCCAACGAGAGTTCGCGCGCGCTCGACGTTCTGGGCGTCAACGACGTTGGTGGCGCCGTTACCGTTGGGCTGGCGCATTATTCGACGACGGCCGAGGTCGACCAGCTGGTGCGTGCGCTGGCCTCCCTGGGCTGACCGAGCCGGTCGGTGCCCACAGCGAACGCCCTCAGCGGGCGGTGAGCCACCAGGCATACAAGGACGCGAGGTCTGGGCCCTCCGCGTTCACCACCATCAGATCCGCATCCTTGGTCCATGTCAGCATGGACAGGCTCACGTGAGGGTAGAAGTCGTGTGCACACTTCACCATTCCACCCTGCCAGGCGATCGGTCCCGGATCGGTCGTTCCCGGGCACGGGATCGGAGCGCCGTACAGGCTAAAGGCTTTCTTGAGGTCGGCGACATTTGCATAAAGGGAGTAAGTGGCGGCGTTGGGACCGCCGGGCCGACTGTTGCGGCCGCAGCCGAGCCGTGCGAGGAAGGGGTCCTCGGCATACTGCTTGCCGGTCTGGCAGTCGGCCGGTGTGTAGCCCCCAGACAGCTGTGCGAACAGTTTGTCGTTATTGGCCTGATTGTCTGTCGGGTCAGCGGTCGCCGTTACCGATGTACCGCAAAATGCAACCGCGGCAACGCACGCGGCAGTCATCGCTCTTGCGCCCCGGATGAAGGTGAACATCGCGACTCCGCTACCGGCGTTTCGGCGACCGGATGTGCCAGATGATATGCCGCCCTAGCCCTCTACCGTTAGCACGATCTTTCCGGTCACCGTGCCCGACACCAGCTCTTGGTGCGCGTCACCGGCCTGCTGGATGGACATGCGCGCGCCGATGATCTCCCGGACCCGGCCGTCGGCGATCATCGGCCACACCGACGCGGTCACCGCCTGAGCGATCTCGCTCTTGCTGTTCGGGCCGCTCACCGGGCGGCGTCGCAGCGTGGTGCCGATGATCCGCGCGCGCTTCGCCAGTAGCTTGCCGATGTTGAGCTCAGCCTGCACGCCGCCCTGCATGCCGATGATGACCAGCTGCCCGTCGGTGGCAAGCGCGTCGATATTGCGGTCCAGATAGGAGGCGCCCATGATGTCGAAGATCACGTCGGCGCCGTCGGTCTCCTCCCGCAGCCGCGCCACGAAGTCCTCGTCGTGGTAGTTGATGGTGATCTCGGCACCCAGGTCGCGGCAGAACTCCAGCTTGCCCGCCGACCCGGCGGTGACGGCAACGCGGGCGCCGAGCGCGCGTGCGACCTGGATCGCGTGGGTGCCGATGCCGCTGGCGCCGCCGTGCATCAGCAGTAGCTGGCCCTCACTCAGGTGGGCGGTCAGCACCAGGTTGGACCACACCGTGCAGGCCACTTCCGGCAGCCCGGCGGCGTCGACTAGGCCCACACCGTCCGGAATCGGCATCACCTGGCCGGCGGGGACGGCGACGTATTCGGCGTATCCGCCACCGGCCAGCAGAGCGCAGACTTCTTGTCCGACAGACCATTCGGTGACACCCGAACCCGCTTCTGCGACGACGCCGGACACTTCCATGCCGATGATTTCGCTCGCTCCCGGCGGTGGGGGATATTTACCGGCGGCCTGCAGCACGTCGGCACGGTTGACGCCGGCCGCGGCAACCTTGATCAGTACCTCGCCGGGTCCGCCGGTGACGTCGGGCACTTCTTGCCAGGACAGTTGGTCAGAGGATTCGGCGACGATGGCGCGCATGCCGCCACGCTACTAGCCCCGTTACCCTTATCAGCGGTGGCGTGGCAGAGCGGCCTAATGCACTCGCCTTGAAAGCGAGAGACGGCTAAAACCGTCCGGGGGTTCAAATCCCTCCGCCACCGCCAGTGCGATGTCTCGGGACATCGTGCACATGTGTCTTGGGACATCGTTCACGGTTTGGTTTGTGGTTGGTAGTCCTTGGTGGGGTCGAGGTAGAGCTCGCGGAGTAGTTCGCCGTCGGTGGTGACGATGCGGATGTGTAGGTCGTGGGCGAGGATCAAGACGTTGGTGCCGGCGTAGCGGCGACCCATTCCGATGTGGTGTAGGCGGCTGTTGTGGCGCAGGGTGAGTTTGCCGTTGCTGTCGATGCGGTCGTGGCGGATGCGGTAGGCGCCGGTGTGCAGTGGGGTGCCGGTCGGGGTGGCTTTGGGTCGGGCGAGGTAGGCCTGGTGTGGAGTTCGCCGGCCTAGGGCGCGGTGGGGGCGCACGGTGTTGTAGTAGGCGCGGAAGATGTCGAGCTGGGCTTGTAGGTGCGCCACGGTGTGGGCGGGGGGCTGGTGGGTGAGCCATTTCTTGAGGGTTTGGTGGAAGCGTTCGATTTTGCCGCAGGTCTGCGGGTGGTAGGGGCGGCAGTGGCGGAAGCTGATGCCGCGGCTGTGCAGGGTGACTTCGAGGGCGACACGGCCGGTGCCGCGGTAGCGGCCGGTGAAGACAGCCCCGTTGTCGCTGAGCAGGCTGGCCGGATTCCCGTAGGCGCCAACGGCTTTGCCGAAACTGTTGTTGACATCGCGGGCCTTAAAGACCGGTAAGGCGTCGCTACCTAAGCACAGCCGGGAGTGGTCGTCGAGGATGTTGAGGATCTCGACGTCGGCTGCCGTCGGGCAGTGTCCAGTGGGTGATGTCGAGTTGCCAGCGTTCGTTGGGCTGCTCGGCGGCGAAGCGGATGTAGCTGCTCTTGGGGCGCTTGTGCGGCTGGGGGGTGACGAAGCCCCTGGCGGACAAGATCCGCCAGATCGTGGACACTGCGGGACTCGCCCCGTGGCGCTGTTGGAGGTGAAACGCGATCGTCGCCGCGCCGGCCTCATACCCGTCGCGGTCAAGTTGCTTTCGTAACGCGATGATCTCGTCTTCGACGTCTTGGCCGGTGCGGGTGGGGCTGTGCAGCGGTCTGCGTGGTCGGGGTCGTAGGCCGCGGTCGCCCTCGGCCAGGTAGCGCTGAACGAGGGTGATCACCCAGCGCCGCGATACCCCGTACTCGCGTGCGACCTCGCTCTTGCTACGCCCTTCGAGCAGGACTGCGGTAACCACCAGCTGCGGCATTCCCATCGCTCAACCCTTCGCCTCGGGTGTGAACGATGTCCCGAGACAGCTGTGAACGATGTGCCGAACTCAGACACCTCCGCCACCGCCAGCGGGTCGGGCAGCACTCTTCAGTGGCTCAACGAATTTGACGTCGATTTGGACCTGATGTCCGGGCAGCTGCTTCTCGTAGCGCTTGAACCGTTTGTCGAGCCGTTTGTAGCGCTGGGAGGCCGGGAGCCGATTGAGGTCTAGGCGCTTGAGGATCCGCCAGACGCCAGACTGGGACACCTCCACGTCGTGATAGCGCTTGAGGTACATCGCGATCTTTCCCGGCCCGAAATGGTAGTTCTGGCGGAGATAGAGAATCTTGCCGACCACGTCAACATGGGTGGCGTTGGGGCTGTGGTGCGGTCGCCGGGACAGGTCCCGCAACCCGTCGACGCCCTGCTCCTGGTAGCGGCGCAACCACCGGTAATAGACCGTCCGGCTGATCCCGTAGTAGCGGCACGTCATCGCGACGTTGCCGGTGACTTCCTCGGCGTGCTGGATGATCGCCAACCGGCGACGGACCTCACGTGGCAGCAGCGGTTCGCTCATGCAGGTCTCCTACTGATCGGAGACCCGAACTGTCAACAATGTCCGTCAGTTTTAGACCTCCGCCACCGCCAGGTGCTTAACCCGCCGGAATCTCGGCGGCGATGGTGTCCATCAGCGCGGTGTAGCGGCGGGCTTCGGGATCGCGGCCCGGCTTGCCGCTGCTGATGACACCGGCGGCAAGTCTGCGCTGCGGGTCGGCCCAGATCGCGATATTCGCCAGGCCGAGGTTCCCGAACGCGACCGGCGCATTGCGGCCGAAAGGTCCAAACCTGTTGGTACCGAGCATGTATCCGGTGCCCCAACGAGCCGGCTGCAGCCCAACCGCGAAATCTGGCCGCAACCGCCGACACTCCTGCACCGCGGCGTACATCCGTTCCGGGCTGATGATCCGCACGCCGTCGAGTTCACCGCCACGACGCCAAATCTCGGCGAAGCGCGACATCTCGTTCGCGGTCGACACGGTGTTGGATGACGGGACCACGGTCGACAGGAACGCCGGGGTGTTCGAGTAGGGGATGATCTCGTGCACCGTTCCGCCGATCGCCTTGCGAAAGATCGCCGCGACCACCGGCGGCAACGGCCTGCCGGTGGCGTGACTGGGGGCGACCAGCGGGATGTCCTTTTCGGCGACGCCGAAGTTGGTCCACCGGAATCCGAGCGGGTCGAGAATCTCGGTGGCCAGGATCTCGCGAATGTCCTTGCCGGTCGCGGCATAGACGATCTCGCGCATCAGCGGGCCCCAGGTCAGGGGGTGGTAGATGTGTACCAGACCCGGCCGATAGAGCGGCCTCAGCTTGCCGAGCTGTTCCTGCGCATACTCGTGGTCATCCGCGCGGCGCAGGTCCGGCCGGGGTCCGGTGGGGAAGGGGACGCCCGCGCTGTGCGTCAGGACGTGCCGGATCGTGGTGCGGTGCTTGCCGTGACTGGTGTAGCTGGGGATGTACTCGCAGACTCGGTCATCGAGTGAGAAGTGGCCCTGCTCGACGAGCATGTGCACGACGGTCGCCGTGATGCCCTTGGCCGCCGAGTACACGCAGAACGGTGTGTCGGTTGTGACGGCGACCTTCTCGGCGTCGGGCGCATCGGTGGGAGCGTTGCCCCAGCCATGGCCGATCGCGCGGTCGAGCACCACGCGCCCGTTCCGCCGGATGCACAACTGGATGGCCGGGTGCATGCCGGCCCGGTACCAGTGCCGCGCCGCCCGCCAGACACGTTCCACGGCCGCGCTGTCGACCTCGGAATGGTCCTCTTCGCCGATCGAAGTCACCGAGTCCAGGTCGGCCGGGACGCGGATCTTGCCGTCTGAGGTGTTCGCCACCTCCGCGAGGGTACGTGCCGCCGAAAGGTGTGTGCGCTACTCCCCGGTGAACTGCGGCGCGCGTTTGGCGAACGTCGCCGAGATGCCCTCGGTCAGGTCCTTCGACGGCAGGAAGGCCGAATTCCACGCGGCGACGTAGCGCAGGCTCTCCGAGACAGCTGAGATCCGTTGCTGGTCGAGTACGTCCTTGACGCCATGGACCGCTAGCGGCGGGTTGGCGGCGATCTCGGCCGCCGTCGCGTGAGCGGCCGCCAGCGTCTTGTCGGCGTCCTCGAACACGTCGTTGACCAAGCCGATTTTCTCGGCGCGGGCCGCGCCGATGTCCCTGCCGGTCAGCGCGAGTTCTCGTAGGTGGCCGTCGTTCAGGACCAGCGGCAGGCGGGCCAGGCTGCCGACGTCGGCGACGATGGCCAGCCTGACCTCGCGAATGGAGAACTTGGCGTCGGCGCTGGCGTAGCGGATGTCCACGGCGGAGATCAGGTCGACGCCGCCGCCGATGCACCAGCCCTGCACCGAGGCGATGGTGGGGGTTCGGCAGTCGGCGACGGCGCTGATGGCGTTCTGCATGCGCCTCAGCTCGGCATGGAACTCCGCGCGCGGGCGTGCCAGCGCACCCTCGGCCATCATCGGGGCGAACGTCCCTCCCATCGCGGGCAGATCCAGGCCGTAGCTGAAGTTCTTGCCCGACCCGGTGATGACGATGGCCCGCACGTCGCGGTCGGCGTCCAGCGTGGCGAACACGTCCGGCATCTCCGACCAGAACGCCGGCCCCATCGCGTTGCCCTTGCCCGGCCCGACCAGCGTCACCTGTGCCACGTGGTCTTTCGCTTCGATGGTGACGGATTCGTATGTCTCGCCCATATCGAGACCGTAGCGTGGCAAGCATGCCTACCGATTTGCGACCCGGACCAGATTCCCCACCGACGGACGAGCTGGACAGTGCTGAGGCCACGCTCAAGGTGCTACAGCAAGTTCTGCACACCATCGCCGCCGACGACATGTCCCGGCAGACCCCGTGCACGGAATTCGACGTGAGCCAGTTGACCGGACACCTGCTGAACTCCATCACGGTCATCGGCGGCGCGGTTGACGCAGAACTGCCGCCGCACGACGAGACCGAATCGGCGGAGCGGCAGATCATCGCCGCCGCCCGGCCCGCCCTGGACGCATGGCACCGCCATGGTCTCAAGGGCATGGTGATGGTGGGTCCGAACGAGGCGCCCGCAGCCGTCATGGCCGGCGTCCTGTCGATCGAATTCCTCGTGCACGCCTGGGATTACGCCATGGCCACCGACCGCGACGTCAACGCCACGGATTCGCTGGCCGAATATGTGTTGGAGCGGGCCCGCGAGATCATTACGCCCGAGGGCCGCTCAAATGTGGGATTCCATCCACCGGTCGACGTGCCCGTAGACGCCGGCGCGCTGGACCAGCTGATCGCATTCACCGGCCGCGACCCGTCGCGATAGCCGGGCGGCACAGCGCCGAGTGTGCGCTGGGGGCGTCGGGTGTGCGGTGAGGGCGCTCGCCGGGCTTCAATAGCGCCCAGGCCGCACACTCAAAGCCGTCACCGCACACTCAAACGCGCCGGACCTACACCCGTTCCAGATAGAAGTAGTAAAACCGGCCGCCGTCCAAGACGCCCTTGCCGTTCATGATGCCCATCACCGCGTCGTCGTCGATCTTCTTGAAGTGATCGTGGACGGGTTGGCCGTCGTAGACCATCGTGGCGGTGACTTCGCCGCGGAAGTCCTCGAGCCAGAGGCTGGCCTCGCCCTTGCCCATCGCGACGTTGGAGAACTTGTTCCCGTCGCCGTCCACACAGACCAGTGGTTGCACGTCGCCGGCGGATTTGAAGGTCTTGCCGAACCAGCCGGCTTTCTCCAACTGGCCATTCATCTTGTGTCCGGTGACGAACTCGCCGCCCTTCCACTCGCCGATCATGCCCTCGATGGTGGCGGGCTGCAGACTCGCCCAGAATTCGTCGAGCTCGGCGTCGGCGATGCCGCCGCCGCGCTCCTTGAACTCGGTGAACTTCTTGCGGGACAGGCTCATTGGCTACTCCTTAGGATCCAATCGCGGGCAAACCGCAGCAGGGCGTCGTTTTCTTCCGGGGCTCCGATGGTGACCCGGACACCGTCCGTGCCGTACGGGCGCACCACGATGCGGGCGTCCGCGGCCTGTGCCACGAAGTCCGCGGTGCGGGACCCGAGGGGTAGCCAGACGAAGTTGGCCTGCGTCGGCGGCAGCGAGAATCCGGCATCCCGCAACGCGAGGACGACCCGGGAGCGCTCGGCGACCACGGCGTCGGTGCGAGCGAGCAACTCGTCGGCGGCGTCCAGTGAGGCGATCGCGGCGGCCTGCGAGACGCCCGTCACCGAAAACGGCACAAAGACCTTGTCCAGCGCGGTGATCAGCTCGGGGTGACCGACCGCGTAGCCGACGCGCAGGCCCGCCAGCCCATATGCCTTCGAAAAGGTCCGCAACACAACGACATTGCTGCGCGCGCGGGCCAGCTCCAAGCTGTCGGGCAACATGCCGTCGCGGATGTATTCGACGTAGGCCTCGTCGATGGCGATGACGATGTGCGACGGTACGGCCTCGACGAAGCGGGCCAGCGCGTCCGGGTCGACGACGGTGGACGTCGGATTGTTGGGGTTGCAGACGAAGATCAACCGGGTGCGGTCGGTGACCGCGGCAAGCATTGCGTAGAGGTCGTACGTGTGATCGGTCAGCGGCACTTGGACAGCGGTCGCGCCGGCGACCCGGACCTGTGGCGGGTAGAGCTCAAAGCTGCGCCAGCCCATCACCACCTCGTCGCCGGCCGAGGCGGTGATTTGAACGAGCTGCTGGCACAAACTGACTGAACCGCTACTGACCGCGACGTGTTCGGAAGCGAAGTCCGAACCGAGGTGCTTCGCCAGCGCGGCTTTGAGTTGCACGCACGCGCTGTCGGGGTATCGGTTGATGACGTCGGTGGCCCCCTCGATGGCCATGCGGACGCTGGGCAGCGGGCCGAACACTGTCTCGTTGCTGGCCAGTTTGATCGAGCCTGGCACCGTCTTGCCTGGGACGTAGGCTGGCAGCCCGACCAGCTCGGGTCGCAGGCGGGCGGTCACTTCGACAGCATATGTCGGCGCTGTGTACGCTATGCCTCCGGCGGTTCGGGGACGGCTGAAAGGGTTCGGGTACCCTCAGGAAGTCCCTTGGAGGCGTGCCAGAGCGGCCGAATGGGGCTCACTGCTAATGAGTTGTCCCCCTTCAAGGGGACCGGAGGTTCAAATCCTCTCGCCTCCGCCATGCAGGACAACTGAAGACCGGCGCCCGTAGCTCAACGGATAGAGCATCTGACTACGGATCAGAAGGTTGGGGGTTCGAATCCCTTCGGGCGCGCTCAGACACCTTCGGGCGCGCTCAGGTCAGAGGCTATTTCCGTCAGTGTGGGGGCGCCTCTGCTGATCATTGACGACAGTTTTGACGATCTGACCGGTGGTGAGGACACCTGCGAACTGAAGTATGTGATTGGCTGCGGCACGGCCCGATTCGTGTTACTGAACATTCCAGTACGCCCAACAAGCAACTCACTGGCCGCGATCTGACCGCCTTATGAAATCTCGGACCAACGGGCACGTCGTGGATAGAGGCCGCGCATGCATGTCGCCCATGTCCGCAATGGTGTTGCGACACGCCTAGTTCACGGCGCACTGACGTGCTGGCTCCAGCGATGGACAACAACATGCCCGTCGGCGCGGTCCGTTGAGCCGGAGGCCTCGACATCGGCGCGGCGATTGCACAATTTTTCTCTGGGACCGGCCGAGCGGACGGGAGCCGCCACCAGCGAAGCTGTTGGGTAGGTAGCCGGTCGCCCAGGACGGATTGGTCGACCCGGGCAGCACGTGTACGGCAGGCGCCCACACAAAAAACGGAACCAACCTCCCACAAAACCAGCACCTCACTTACGAATGCGCAGACTCTTCAGCACGCGTGCATGAAGATCAGAGCGATCCTCCTGAGCCCAATCTCCGCCAATTGTGCAACAGCTACTTAGTCACGGTGCTGGCATCCGAGGCACCAAGCTCATCTCAGCAGGTGGTGGTGCAGGTTGTCGGTGAGCCAGTCGAGGTAGTGGTCTTGGTCCCACCCGCGGGCATGGACCAGTGCGAAATGAAGTGCGGGGTCGTTGTAGATCCAGATGACGTCACCGGCGTGGTCCAGTGACAGACCGTCGCGCAGGCCGTCGCGCTCGTCGAGCAGGGCAGCGATGCGTTTTGCGCCGGTGAGCCGTTCCTGGCCGATCTCTTGCCATAGCTGGCCGACCGCATGGTCACAGCCCGCCGCGTAGCGCACCACTTCGTAGATGGCGGAGACGCGCTGCATCGCCGTGGCGATGATGCGGGCATAACCCGTGACGATCTCGGCGGGATCGGTCATCTCGAACAGCGTGCGAGCCTGAGGCCGCTGCAGCAGGGGCAGCCGCTCGTCGTCACCGACGATCGCACGGTCGTAAGCGGTCTTGAGCAGCCAGGGCTTTCCCTCCGAAGCGGCGAAGACCGTCGAGCGGCCGACCCCCGCCGCCTCGGCAATAGCATCGATCGACGTGGCCGTGTAGCCACGTTCCACAAACAAGCGGGAGGCCGCGTCCAGCACCAGTCGGCGTGTCGCCGCAGCCTGCTCCGCGCGCAGCTGGGACCGGTACGGCCCTTTTTTCGCCGGGCGGGAATTCATCAGACTCCTCATGCATTAAGTGTATTACGAGTATGACCAACTGGGCCGGTTCCTTGCCCGCAAAGGAGAGTTCCATGTCTGATCTTCCAGCGAAATACGGCAGGTATGCCTTGATCACCGGCGCATCGTCGGGTATCGGCGCCGAATTCGCCGTCCAGCTCGCCGAGTCCGGGTTCAACCTTGTCCTGGTCGCGCGCCGCTCGCAAAAGATGGATGCCCTGGCCGCCTCGCTACAGTCCCGGTTCGACGTCGCAGTCGAGATCGTGGAACTGGATCTGGCAGCCGAAAATGCCACCACGGAGCTGGTGAGGCGCACTCAGCACGTCGATATCGGCTTGGTGATCGTGAGCGCCGGCATCTTCACCTCGGGCCCGTTCATCGGCAACACACTCCTCGACGAGACTCAGCTCGTCACCGTGAACGCGCTCGTTCCCATGCAGCTCGCCCATGAATATGGCCGCACCATGGCAAAGCAGAACCGCGGAGGCATCATCCTCGTCGCGTCCACCGTCGGCCATCAGGCCGCGCCTTACCTCGCCAATTACGCCGCCACCAAGGCCTACATCGCCACCTTGGGCCAAGCCCTGAACTACGAGTTCAAGAAGTCCGGTGTAGACGTCCTTGTCCTCTCACCCGGCCCCACCCGGACCGAAGGCGTCCATAACGCAGTCGGCATCGATTTCACCCAGCTTCCCCTGCCCATGATGGAACCGTCACGCGTCGTGCGGAAAGCGCTGAAGGGCCTCGGTCATCGATCGCTGGTGATTCCAGGTGGCACCAACAAGTTCATGGACATCGCGGGTAAGTACCTCGCCCCCCGGCCCGTGCTGACAAAAATGTATGGCCTGCTGCTGCATCGAGCCCTGAAGACGCCCTAAAGCCCCACGGGAGCACCGCCTCAGACAGTTGTCCAGGCACGGCGATCGACCGCGCCCCCACAACAGACGCGGCGTCGCCCCGAGTTAGAAACAGTTCACCAGTGGCTTTTTCATTGTCGATGGGTCCTCATCCATCCACGGTCGAGGGGCGCTCTGCGGCTACTGAGCTGAAAGCCGCATCATTTCTGCGGTCTTGCGGTCCCCGGCGACGGCACCCGGCGCGAACGCGCCGTCCAACTCCGAGAGCTCCGCGTCGGTGAGGGTGACGTCCAGCGCGACGAGGTTTTCGACGATCCGTGTGCGTCGGCTCATGCCGACCAATGCCAGGACATCGCGGCCACGCGCGAGTACCCAGGCCACTGCCAGTTGCGTGGGCGAACAGCTATTGCGCTCCGCGGGGGCGCGTGGGTCCAGGCGCCCACCGCTAGCTCACGGTGTCGTTGGGAACCTTGGGGCGCGCTTAGAGAAATGCGGTTTGGCCTGGTGTTTGGCGAATAAACGCCCGAGCGGTCATCGCTTCGGAGAAGCTCGAGGTTCAGATCACGAGGTTCAGGTCACTCAGCGCCGTTGCGCGCGCAGGTACCAGAACGCCATTTCGACTTGCGCCCCGTCGAGTTCGCCGGGCACCGTGGCGGGCTCCAGCGACTGTATTTCCCAGCCAGCGTCGCCGAGGACATCGCGCAGCGCCTCTTCGGACACCGCCGGTCGTGGCTCCTCGCCTACCGGGTTGATCTGGGAGAAGCAGCTGAGCAGCAGGGTGGCGCCCGGCCGGGTGGCCCGGTGCACTGCGGCGGCGTAACTACGTTGGCCGTCGTCGTCGAGGCTGTGGAACAGGCCGATGTCGATCACGGTGTCGAACGCATCGGTGTAGCCGTCGAGCCTGGTGGAGTCGGCCACCGCGAACTTCACGTCGACGCCGGCGTCCGCGGCCCGCTGCTCGGCGGTGATCAGCGCGGTGGGGGAGATGTCCAACCCTGTCACCTTGTAGCCATTCTTGGCCAGGTACACGGCGTTGTCGCCGAGCCCGCAGCCGATGTCGAGGACGTCGCCGTGAACCCAGCCGGCGGTCTGCCACCCGATGACGCTCTCGCTGGGCGCCTCGGTATCCCATGGCGGCTTGGTCATCGGCGCTATGCCTTCGCCCGGGCTCTCGCCACGGTAAAGGGCATCGAAATCGAAGTGCTGCGATCCAAAGGATTCCTGGGCGGAACCCGGGCTTGTCTTAGTCATACCGGCCACGGTAGTAACTTTGCGTGATGTGTCAAGCAATTACCTTCGGCGCAATCGGCGAGAAACGACACATCGGAAATGGGATGGAACTGCGACCCGGAAGCGTTGCATTCCGGTTCATTCGCGCGGCTTCGCCCCATCGGTAGGCGTGAGTGCGACGACCGGGATGGTGCGTGTCGTCTTGCGCTGGTATTCGGCGTACTGCGGAAACCGTTGGGCCTGCTCGGCGTACTTCGCATCGCGCTCTGCGCCGCTCAGTTCGACGGCATGTACGTCGAGGCGCTCCTCTCCGACTTCGATGCTGGCGTCGGGGTGTGCGACAAGGTTCCAGTACCACGCGGGGCTGCTGTCGACGCCGGCGGCCGAGGCGAACAACAGGTAGCGACCATCGTCGGGCAGATACATCAATGGGTGTACCCGTTCTTCGCCGCTGTGTGCCCCGGTGGTGTGTAGCAGCAAAACCGGTGCGCCCTCAAACGGTCCGCCGAGGCGACCGTGATTCCTGCGGAACTCTTCGATGTTGCGGCGGTTGAACTCGTTGACTTCTGTCATGATGCCTCCTCGCTGGTTTCGGTCCGAGATACCTCGCTCTTCCATTATGCGTGATCTATCATGTATTATCCTAGTAAAGTGGCTTCACGTGAAGCGGTACTCAGGTGTCATGCCGATCCGTCATGGTGAAAGCTAGTGACAATTGAGAACGTGCGAGCAACGAGGAGAATCCCATGACTGATCGATGGACGCTCCACGGTACGGAGTTCGAGAACTGCAACTGCGCCTGGGGCTGCCCGTGCCAGTTCGGCGCGAAGTCAACCCAAGGCCACTGCGAGGCGTTCATGTGCGGCCACATCGATGAGGGGAACTTCAACGACACCAATCTCGACGGACTGAACTGGGCGATGGTCATGTACTGGCCGGGTGAGGTACACGAGGGCAACGGCACGGGGCAGGTCATCATCGACGAACGGGCGGATCCGGCACAGCGAGAAGCACTGCGCAAGATCCTGCACGGCGAGTCGACCACCCCCGGAGCGACGCATTTCTTCAACTACAACAGCATGATGTCGACCGTGCTGGACACGCTGTACGCGCCCATCGAACTGGCGATCAATGTCGATCAGCGCACGGCCAGCATCACGATCGAAGGGCTGGTCGAGTCACGCGGGGAGCCGCTCGCCAGGCCGAACAACAAAGGATTGCCGAGCCGGATACGCCTCAGTACGCCGGATGGGCCGCGCTATCTCTTGGCCGAGATGGGCAACGGCAACACCACAGCCCGGGCGGGGATCGAGCTTGACTTAACCGACAGCTACTGCCAGTTCAACGTGCTGCACATGAACCAGGACGGACTGATCCGCTGACCACGTCTTGGGTCTGGCGCCAGCGAGACCGCCTGGCCGTATTGGCCGGTCTGGCCGGCATCACCGTCGCAGCCTGGGTTTACGTCGTGCTGACTGCGCGCCGAATGGAGACCGGGTCAGCGGGCATGGGGGGTCCAGTCGATGGCGTCGACGATGGACGCCATGACCGGTGTACAGCCTTGGACGGCAACCGAATTCGGCCTGAGACTGGCGATGTGGGCAGTGATGATGGTCGCCATGATGGTTCCTACCGCGGCGCCAATGACCCTGATGTACGCCGCAGTCGCCCGCAAGGCCGCCGCCCAGCACAACCCGCTGGCCCCGACGTTCGTCTTGGTCGCCGGCTACATCGCGATGTGGACGGTCTTCAGTCTCGTGGCCACGATCGCTCAGCATGCTCTTGATCAGGCCGCGTTGCTCTCCCCGATGATGGTGTCCAGAAGCGCGACGTTCGGAGCCGCGCTGCTGATCGCGGCCGGCATCTACCAGTTCACCCCGCTCAAGAATGCCTGTCTGAGGAACTGCCGGACCCCGGCGCACTTCCTGTCCCGATACTGGCGCACCGGCAACCTCGGCGCCTTCCGCATGGGACTGCGGCTCGGCGCCTACTGCGTGGGCTGCTGCTGGATCCTGATGGGGCTGCTGTTCGTCGGCGGCGTGATGAACCTCCTGTGGATCGCGGCGATCGCGATCTTCGTCCTGCTGGAGAAGACGATCCCATTCGGTGACGTGACCGGAAGGTTCGTGGGCGCCGCGATGATCCTGGTTGGCGCGCTGAGTCTGGCTCTGTGACCCGCGCGCGGCCCGTCGATGCCGCTGCCGCTACGGTCGCAGCACCAACTTGCCGCGGGTGTGGCGCAGTTCGACCTCCAGGAACGCGTCGCGCACATCATCGAGGGCGAAGACCCCGGCGATCGGCACTTCCAGCTCGCCCCGCGCGACGAGGTCGGCCAGCTCGGCCAGCACCGCCGCAGTCGCGGCATCCGCGCCGCCGGCCGACAAGACGCCAAACCGCTCCACGGCGGCGAAATCGGCTATGGTGTCGACCCTTTCGCGCGGCACCTTGAGGTCCTCGACCGCCGTGGCGACATATCCACCGCCGAAGAAATCGAGCAGGGCGTCGATGTGTCCGGACGGTGCTGCGGCGCGCAGCCGGGCCGGCAGGTCGTCGCCATAGTTGACCGGGATCGCGCCGTGATCGGCGAGCCAGGCATCGTTGGCCGGCCCGGCGATCCCGAGGACCGTGGCCCCGGCGCGGCGGGCGAGTTGGACCGCGATCGAACCGACACCTCCGGCCGCACCGGCGATCGCTACCGTCTCCCCCGGCACGAGGCGCACCGCCCGCACCGCGGCATAGGCAGTGGCGCCCGCGACGAACAGCGAGCCGGCCACCTCCCAGGAAACCTCGGACGGCTTGGCGGTCAGCTGGTTTGCCGGCACCGTCACGTATTCGGCGTGGCTGGACCGGCGCATGGAGAATCCGATCACCTCATCGCCCACGGCGAAATCGCCGACGCCGGAGCCGAGTTCGGCCACCACCCCAGCTAGGTCGCTGCCTTGACCGGAGGGAAACGCGGCCGGGAACTGGTCGGCCAGGGCGCCACTGCGGATCACTGCCTCGCTCGGATTGATGCCGGCCGCCCTGACCTCGACCAGTACTTCACCGGTTTCCGGAACAGGGCGGGGCACCTCGCGCACCTCGAGGACTTCGACGCCGCCGTACGAATCGAACTGCACTGCTTTTGGCATGAGCGCCACGGTAGCAGATTTGCATGACATATCAATCAATTACGCTCGCAGCGATCGGCTTCGTACGGGGCACCTCTCAGACTGGCTTCCAGTCGTCCCAGGAGTCGGCGAAGTCGAGAGTCTGCTGCTGGATTCCGGCGATGCTGATGATCTCGCGATAGTGGTCTTGCCAGCCCCACCAAAGGCAGATGTTGAATTCGTACTGGAACCAGCTGACCTGATAGCCGTCGGGTATCTTTTCGTCCTTGTTCTCGGGTGCGAACACGGCTATTGCCAACAGACCGATCACTGCCGCCCCGGGGAGCTGGATCCTCCCGTTCTTCCAGATGTGCACCTCGGCGGGACGAGGTCCGAGGGGAGTCAGCTCGAATCCGTGGGGCAACTCCTGCTCGTCGCCGTGGCTCCACCGGTGAACGCCGTAGAGCACGTCGGCGATGTCGGGCCGGCCATCGGGTAGATCGGACTTCACCGCTATGGGGAAGCGGCTGTGCTCAAAGTCGATCGCGGGCGCGGCCATCGAACCGAAGATGTCGAGCGACTCTCGAATTATGCTTTTGAATCGGGTGGCAACCCCCGACTTCGGATAGCGCTTTTTCGCCGTCCCATCGACGGCGTTGCACGCGTGCAGCATTGACACGTCCAACTCGCGCCTTTCCCAATGGTCGAGTGAGCGCTTGACCGAATCCCCAATATCCACGCGTGCAGCCTAGCCGCCCGGCCACCGACGTGTCTCGCCTATGGGCGGGACCGTCGTCGGAGCGATGGTCAGGGCTCGTTGTCGGCGAGCGTCAGTGCCCGTTCGAACAAATGCACCGTGGCCGCGTGGAGCTGGTCGCCGACCTCTTTCTCGGCCTTGCCCGCGCAGGCCCGGGCCAGCGTGCCCTCGATGACGATGCCGAGCTTGAAGCAGGCCAACACCGTGTACCAGGTGATCTGCGACAGGTCGCGGGTGGTGTTCGCGGCATACCGCTGGAACAGGTCGTCGGTGCTGGCCAGCCCGTCCTGGCCGCCGAGGGCGTGGCTGAACACGCTGGCCCCGTCCGGCTGGCGCCAGGTGGCCAGCAGCCAGCCCAGGTCCAGCAGGGGGTCGCCTATCGTGCACATCTCCCAGTCGACGATGGCAACGACCTCGGGTCCGGTGCGGGAGAACATGACGTTGGCGGCGTGGTAGTCACCGTGCATGATGCCGGGCGTCCAGCTCGTCGGCCGGCGGCGCTCCAGCCAGGCCGCAACCTGCTCGACGCCAGGAATGTCCGGCCCCGGATAATTCTCGTACTCCCGATAGGAGTCCAGCTCGGAAAGCCAGCGCGGCACCTGGCGCTCCAGGAAGCCGGCCGGTTTGCCGAAATCGGCAAGGCCAACGGCGACATGGTCGACGGCGCCCAGTTTCGCCAGCGCGTCGGCCATCGACAGCCCCATCTGGAACCGCACTTCGGGATCGCCGGCGTGCAGCGGTGGCAGACCCTCGCCGGCGTTGAAGCCGTCGATCGGCTCCATCAGGTAGAAGACGGCATCGCCGAGCACGCCGGGGTCGTCGCAAGCGGCAATCAGGTGCGGGTGCGGGACGTCGGAACCGGCCAACGCCGCAAGGACTTTGGTTTCCCGCAGGATCACGCTGTTGCTGCGCGGACGCAGATGCCGTGGTCCGCGCCGCAGCACATAGGGCCGGCCGGCCCGGGTGAATCGCAACATGACGTTCTGCGTTCCGCCGGTGACGTCGGAAACGTCATCCAGCGGGCCCTCGCCCAGCCCTTGCCGCGACATCCATTCGGCCACGGCATCCAGGTCCACGTCGCCCACGTGGTGAGAACCTACTCCGCGGGTGCGCCGGGCGGTCCGGATGTCAGCCCTTGGGGTGCGGTGTATACCTGACGGTCTGCGCCCAGATCGAGCCGTCGCGGAACACGAAGGTGTCGACGCCGTCGTCAACCCGGTTGATCGCCGAATCGGCGGCCCACTCGAGGAACAGCACATCGCCCGCGAAGAGCTGGGTTTTCAGGTCCCACGCCGCGTCGGGCAGGTCGTCGAGCAGCTTGGCGAAGGCCTGACGTATGTCGTCCTTGCCGCGCGCGACGCCCGCCGGTGTGATCAGCACGGAATCATCGGCGTAGTCGACGACGATCTCGTTCAGGTCGCCTGCGGCCAGCGCCTTCCCGTGGTGGGCGAATACTTCCTGCGGCGTACGCGCCATCGCGGCACTCCTCTCCCAGCATGTGAATTGTCTGGGAAAAGCGTAGGCCAGCGGCGACGAGCGGCCGGAAGCGCCGGAGGCTGGAATAATAGTGTGCGAAACTAACTGACTTTATTGCTTGGAAGGAAATGGCGATGCCGCGTACCGACAACGATTCCTGGGAGATCACCCAAAGCGTGGGGGCCACCGCGCTGGGTGTTGCCGCGGCCCGCGCCGCCGAGACCGAGAGCGAAAATCCGCTCATCAAGGACCCGTTCGCGCGCGTGTTCGTCGACGCTGCCGGCGAGGGGATGTGGAGCCTCTACTCGAACCCCAAGCTGCTGGCCAAGGCGGTCGAGCTGGAACCGGATGTGCGGAACCGGATACAGCTGATGATCGACTTCATGGCCACGCGGACGGCGTTTTTCGACGAGTTCTTTCTCGGTGCGGCCGACTCCGGTATTCGGCAGGTGGTGATCCTGGCGGCCGGCCTGGACGCCCGCACCTGGCGGCTGCCATGGCCCGACGGCACGGTCGTCTACGAGCTGGACCAGCCCAAGGTGCTCGAGTTCAAGTCCAACACGCTGCGCGAGCACGGCGCGTCCCCAATGGCACAACTGGTGAACGTGCCGATAGATCTGCGGCAGGATTGGCCAAAGGCTTTGCGGGAGGCGGGGTTTGACCCGTCGCGACCGGCGGTCTGGTCGGCCGAAGGGTTGGTGCGATACCTGCCGGCGCCTGCCCAGGACCTGTTGTTCGAGCGCATACACTCGCTCAGCGCGCAGGGTAGTTGGCTGGCTTCGAACGTGCCCGGTGCGGGATTCACCGACCCCGACCTTGTTCGGCGCCAGCGCGAGGACATGCAGCGCATGCGGGCCGCGGCCGCCAAGCTGGTCAATGCCGAGATCACGGACTTCGACGACCTCTGGTACCCCGAGGAGCGCAGAGCCGTCGATGGCTGGCTGTCCGAACATGGCTGGGACGTGACGGCGGCGACGTTTTCGGACCTGATGGCCCGTTATGGCCGCAGCGTTCCGCAGGGCGCCGAGGACTCAATGCCGCCAACCCTTTACGTTTCCGCGCAGCGGCGAGCGGGCTGACCGCCCTGGGCGAAGCGCCGTCGCTTCCGCAGCTACGCGATGGCGCGCTCGGGCATCGGCGGCAGCCACGGAACGGGCGCCGATACGGCAACCACATCTGCCGCCGACAGCGAACAGTGAGAGCCTCAGTCTCGCTAATCCGTTACGCGAGAGCCGGATTCACACAGATTGGTCCCAGGAAACCTGGGTACAACTGATGCGTGAAAAATATCCTGCGCGTTAGCGCATCAGCCGTAGCAATGAGCACCGGTCTGGGTCTTGCCGGTTTGGGGGTGGCCGCCGTCGCCGACGCCCAGCCCGCGCCCTTCGCCCCCTTCCCGGCTTATCACTGGTGCCCGGGTCAGTGGTGGGATCCGGGCTGGGGCCGCAACTGGGACTTTGGTCGCTGCCATGACGACCACTGGTACGACGGGGACCCGCGCGACCAGGGCCACTGGCACGGTTACTAAGTCGCAGGCTAGGGCGTGATCACGATCCGCTGCTCGGTGGCGGCGTCGTTCCAAGCAGTTTCGACGTCGGCGAGCGGCACGGGGCGGACTTCGATCTTGAAAGTGCCGTCGGTGATTTCGCTGGCAAGGGCGGGCAATTCGGCAAGGATGTCGCGGGCTGGAACCGACCCTTGTCCGCTTCCGACGATCTGCAGGCGCACGGCACGCAGGGCAGCGGAGGGAATCTCGGCCGAAGCGCCGGCGACCGAGCCGATCTCGATCCAGGCGAGGGGCTTTCCGGGATTGAAACGGTTGCCGGCGATGCCGGCCATCACCTCGGCCGTGGTCGGACCCCAGAGATAATCGATGACGACGTCGACATCACGCGCTAGCTGAGCGAGATCACCTAATGCAGCGGCACTGTCGAGCCGGACGGTGGCGTCAGCACCGAGGTCGGCGAGGGCAGAGAGCCGCCGGGCGTCGCGGCCGGCGCCGATGACGCGACTGGCTCCGAGATGCTTGGCGACCTGCACGGCCATCCGGCCCGCACTGCCGGTGGCGCCAAGAACCAGGACCGTTTGGCCGGGCTCGAACTCGATGCGCCGGCGCAGAGCAATCCACGAGGACATAACGGGATTCATCGCCGCGGCCACCAGAATGGGGTCGGCGCCGGCCGGCAGCGCCACGCTGCGGCGTTGGTCGATGACGGTCTGCTCGGCCATTGCGCCCGCGGTGGTGTCGGGTAGGACGAAGTAATGCAGGGTGCCGTCAGGAGCTCGGCCTACTCCGTCGATTCCGGGGACCAGAGGCAGTTCGCCGGAGCTGGTGTAATGCGATCCGTCAGCCTGGGACCGTACCCGCGGATGCAGGCCGGAGGCGACGACGTCGACCAGGATCTCGTCGGCCGTTTGCGGGGTGGGGCGCGGAAACTCGCGGTAGGCCGGCGGCGTGTCGAATGCGGTAACGACCGCTGCGTGCATGGTGATCCTCCTCAACGAACGGGACGCAAATGTAGATCGTAATACGAACTAAAATAGATCGCATTACGAACTAACGCAAGGTATGGTTGTGCCATGGATGCGGTCGATGACCTCCGGGACAGCCTGGTGCAGGTGTCATTCGCGGTGATTGCGGTACTGAACCGTGTTGCCGCCCAATACGATCTGTCACTGACTCAGCTGCGTGTCCTGGGCATCCTGCGTGACCGCGAACCGACGATGGCCGAGCTCGCGACGTATCTCGGACTGGAGCGCTCGACCGTCAGCGGTCTCATTGACCGGGCTGTCCAGCGCGGTCTGGTGCGAAAAAGCAGCGACTCGGCCGACGGCCGCTCGGTGCGGGTCCGCCTGACGGCCGAGGCGCAAGCGCTGAAAAGCGGGGTCATCGCCGAGATCGGTGACCTGCTGGCGCCGCTGACCGACCGTCTTACCCCCGGCGAGCAGAAGCGATTGGCCGGTCTGCTGATGAAAGCCCTCGACCAGTAGTGCGGGCCGAATCCTCGTTCGCTGCAACATCACTCGCCGCGGTTAGCGGGACGACATGTGGGAGGCGGTAGTGTCGCCGCTATGGTCGATCGGCGCGCACAGGTAAGCGATGTGCATCGGATCGCCGCGTCGATGCCGCACGTCAACCGCTTGGAGGGACCGAAGGGTAACTCCATTTATCAGGTGGGCGGCAAGTCGTTCGTGTTCTTCCGTACGCCCCAGCCGGACGCGACCGATCCGGCCAGCGGCGAACGCCACTCCGACGTGATCATGCTCTGGGTCGAGTCGGAGAGCGACAAGCTGGCGCTCGTCCAGGATCCCGGGTCGCCGTTCTTCACCACGCGCCATTTCGACGGGCATCCATCGGTCCTGGTGCGAGCCGGCCGGCTGCCGGAGATCACGACGACGGAATTGGCCGAGCTGATCCAGGACGCGTGGCTGTCGCGGGCGTCGAAGAAGCGGGCCGCGGTGTGGCTCGCCGACCATTCCTAGCGCGCCGGAACAACCCGGGCAATGTTTAGACACGAGTGCAACGGGTATCGCTAGACGCACGGGAAATGCCTTCTCGAACGCAATGGAGGTCACCATGCGTGGTGGTGGAGCTATCGGTGCGATTGTCCTGGTGTGGCTACTCATCGGAGTCTTCGCGGCATACCAGCGCGACTACTTCAGGGGCGACTCAACAAGTTGTGTCACAGCGGGAAACATCGCACTGACAGTAATCGCGGGGCCCTTGAATTACGCGGGAGTCAACCCGAAAGTCAAGGATTGCCATATACCGCAACCCAGTTCAATGCCCATCGGCCTAGCAGCCCTCACGTAAGGAACACCGACATGATCGTCCTCGGCATCGTCTTACTCATTCTCGGATTCATCTTCAACATTTCCATTTTGTGGTCCATCGGCGTCGTCTTGCTCGTCATCGGCGCGGTGCTGTGGATTCTCGGGTCGGTGGGCCGACCGGTCGCCGGCCGGCGCTACTGGTACTAACCGCGCCAATCCCCTGCGCCACGGTTTCACAGGATTCGCAAAGGAATGGCATAGCGCCGGCTCAGCCAGGCGCGGATACTGGAACCTGTGACGCAGTCCCGAGCCTCGGTAGAACGGGTTGTCATGTGCCGCGCCGACGGCAACCCGATCAATGTTCTCGTCGTGGATGATGAGGCCGTCCTTGCCGAAATGGTGTCGATGGCACTGCGGTACGAGGGCTGGACCATCTCCACGGCCGGCGATGGATCGTCAGCGATCGCCACGGCCCGCGCCCAGCGGCCCGACGTGGTGGTTCTCGACGTGATGCTCCCCGACATGAGTGGGCTCGATGTGCTGCACAAGCTGCGCGAAGAGAACCCGCAGCTGCCGGTGCTGCTGCTGACGGCCAAGGATGCGGTGGAAGACCGCATTGCCGGGTTGACCGCGGGCGGCGACGACTACGTCACCAAACCGTTCAGCATCGAAGAGGTAGTGCTGCGGTTGCGGGCACTGCTGCGGCGCACCGGAGTGACGACGGTGGACAGTGGAGCGCAGCTGGTGGTCGGGGACCTGGTGCTGGACGAGGACAGTCACGAGGTGGTGCGCGCCGGCGAACCAATCTCGTTGACCTCCACCGAGTTCGAGTTGCTGCGGTTCATGATGCGCAACTCCAAGCGGGTGCTGAGCAAGGCCCAGATTCTCGACCGGGTATGGAGCTACGACTTCGGCGGTAGGTCCAACATCGTCGAGCTCTATATTTCCTACCTGCGCAAGAAGATTGACAACGGTCGCGAGCCCATGATCCATACGCTGCGCGGCGCGGGTTATGTCCTCAAGCCAGTCCGCTAGGACGCGGCGGGCCTGGTCACTTCGGCTACGGCTGCTGGTCGGGCAGATCGTCGTTCTCGCGGTCGTCTGCGTCGGCATCAGCGCGGCGACCGAGCTGGCGCTGCGGCACCATCTGCTCACACAGCTCGACGGGCAACTGGCCGGGACGTCCTACCGCTCGGCACTGATGTACCCCGAACGTCCGGGGTGGCGAAATGAGCCGCACTCCTACTATCCGAGACCCGGTCCCGGTCCGCGGTTCCTCGATGCCCCGGGCCAGCCGGCCGGCATCGTGGCCGCGGTGGTCAGTGCGGGCGCGACGGTAAACGCCGGCTACCTGACCAGCAGTGGCGACCGGGCCGCGCTGACTCCAACCGCGCAGGCGCAGCTGCAAAGCATTGCCGGCATCCGCAAGCCGGTGACCCTGAATCTCGACGGCCTCGGCCGGTACCGCGTCGTCGCCGCCCCGAGCCGCAGCGGCGGCGATGTCATCGTTACCGGCCTGTCGATGTCCAACGTCGATGCCACGATGTTGCGGATGCTGGTCATCCTTGGGATGGTCACGGTGATCGCGCTGGTTGCCGCGACGACCGCCGGCGCAGTCATCATCAGGCGGGCGCTGGCGCCGCTGCGCCGCGTCGCTCAAACCGCACGCAACGTCGCCGATCTGCCGTTGGCCCGCGGCGAGGTCGAGCTGCCCGTGCGGGTGCCCGAATCCGACGCGAACCCGGCCACCGAGGTGGGCCAACTCGGATCGGCACTGAACCGGATGCTCGACCACATCGCGGACGCCCTGTCCGCGCGCCAAGCCAGTGAAACCCGGGTGCGCCAGTTCGTCGCCGACGCCAGTCACGAACTGCGCACGCCGCTCGCCGCGATCCGCGGCTACACCGAACTCACCCAACGCATGGGCGACGACCGCGAGGCGGTGGCGCACGCGATGAGCCGGGTGGCATCCGAGACGGAGCGGATAACGCGCCTCGTCGAGGACCTGCTGCTGCTGGCCCGCCTGGACTCCGGCCGACCCCTGGAACGTGAACCCGTGGATCTATCGCGGTTGGCGGTCGATGCAGTCAGTGACGCACACGTCGCCGGGCCGGACCACCAGTGGGAGCTTGACCTGCCCGAGGAGCCCGTGGTCGTCACCGGTGATGCGGCACGCCTGCAGCAGGTGCTGAGCAATCTGCTTGCCAATGCGCGCGTTCACACCGGCGCCGGCACCGTCGTGACGACGCGACTGAGCACCGAGCCGGCGCACACCCTGCTGCGGGTCATCGACAACGGCCCCGGCATTCCGGCAGCGCTGCAGACGGAGGTCTTCGAGCGGTTCGCCCGCGGCGATTCCTCACGCTCCCGCAAAGGCGGCAGTACCGGGCTGGGCCTGGCGATCGTCTCCGCGGTCGTCAGGGCGCACAACGGGACGATCACGGTGATCAGCTCACCCGGTCACACCGAGTTCACGGTGCGGTTGCCACTCAACGGGTGGCAACCGCCCGCTCACAACGTCTAGCTCTCGCGCCTAAGAGCAGGTCACATCGATTTCGAACGGCTTTTTCACCGGTGCCGTCGGGTTGGCCATGTCCACACCCGTGGCGGTGCCGGTGATCTTGTAGCTGTTGCCGTCCTTGGTCGCCGTGGCATCACCCTGGCCGGAACCCGCCGCGTACGCGAGCGTCACGCCGTTGACGTTGCCGAGCCCAACGGACTTCACCGTGTTGTCGCTGGCGAGCACGGCGGAAATGCCGGTCGCCGCGCCACCGATCGCGATGGTGGTCAGGCCGCTCACCGTCGTGCACATGGTTTGGCCGGTAACGTTCTGGTTCTTCCCGTCGATGGTCACCGTCGGCGGCGCCGCATTGGCCCCGGTGGCAACCGAAAACGACGTGCCGTTAACACTTCCGCTCGTTGCCGGCTTGTTGCTCGAACACCCGGAAATCCCTGCGGCCAGAATTGCCGCTCCGGCTACCGCGACAGTTAGTCCACGCTTCACCTGTTCTCCTTTGCCCGATCGATGCGGCCCTTCGCGTTGAAGGGCCGTGTCGGGCAGTATGCGCGCTCTACCGGGCCATATAAAAGGGCTTTGGCGAATTTGTTTCGCGCCGGTTAACCCGCTAACTATCAACACGTCCTTTTAGACATGGGTGCATTAATGGCAATGTGTTTCCCGTGGATCACAAAGCCCCTACCGCCGTCATCGAGGCGGCCCACCGCGCCCACGCTCTGCCGTTCCATGACACGAAGGACTTCGAGAACGCCGATCGTGGATTCATCGCGGCCCTGTCCCCATGCATCGTCAAGGCGGCCGACGGCCGCGTGGTGTGGGACAACGATGCCTATGCGTTTCTCGAAGGAACCGCGCCGACGTCCGTTCACCCGAGCCTGTGGCGCCAATCCACCCTGGCCGCCAAACAAGGGCTGTACGAGGTGGTGCCGGGCATCTATCAGGTGCGTGGCTTCGACATCTCGAACATCACCTTCGTTGAGGGCGACACCGGGGTCATCGTCATCGATCCTTTGGTTTCCACCGAGGTAGCCGCCGCAGCGCTGGCCTTGTATCGCACCCACCGCGGCGGTGACCGCCCCGTCGTCACGGTGATCTACACCCACAGTCACGTCGACCATTTCGGGGGCGTGCTGGGCGTCACCACTCAGGCGGACGTCGATGCCGGCGCCGTCGCGGTGCTGGCGCCGGAAGGGTTCGTCGAGCACGCCGTCCAGGAGAACGTGTACGCCGGTCCGGCAATGACGCGCAGGGCCACCTACATGTACGGCATCCTGCTTTCGCGCGGACCCAAGGACCAGGTGGGCTGCGGGCTCGGGCAGGCAACTTCGACCGGCGAGGTAGCCGTCATCGTCCCGACCCTCGACATCCGGGAGACCGGTGAGAAACACACCATCGACGGTGTGGAGATCGAGTTCCAGATGGCGCCCGGCACCGAGGCGCCCGCCGAAATGCACTTCTACTTCCCGCGCTACCGCGCGTTGTGTATGGCTGAGAACGCCACCCACAACCTGCACAACCTGTTGACCCTGCGCGGCGCGCTGGTGCGCGACCCGCGCGCGTGGTCGGGCTACCTCACCGAGGCCATCGACACCTTCGCCGACCGCGCCGATGTGGTGTTCGCTTCGCATCATTGGCCAATCTGGGGGCGGGACGGCATCGTCGAATTCCTTTCGCTGCAACGCGATATGTACGCCTACCTGCATGACCAGACGCTACGGCTGCTGAACCAGGGCTACACCGGCGTGGAAATCGCCGAAATGTTCCGGATGCCGCCCGCGCTGGAGGAGGCCTGGCACACCCACGGGTATTACGGGTCGGTCAGCCACAACGTGAAGGCGGTCTACCAGCGCTACATGGGTTGGTTTGACGGCAATCCCGGCAGACTGTGGCCGCACCCGCCCGAGGCGCTCGCCCCCCGCTACGTCGCAGCTATGGGCGGGATCGACAGAGTGGTCGAACTCGCCCAAGTCGCCTTCGATTCCGGTGACTTCCGTTGGGCGGCAACCCTGCTCGACCACGCGATCTTCACCGACAGCGAACACGCGACGGCCCGCGCACTGTACGCCGATACACTCGAGCAGCTGGCCTACGGCGCCGAGAACGCGACATGGCGCAACTTCTTCATGACTGGCGCGACCGAATTGCGCACCGGCAACGTCGGGACCGCGGTTCAAGCCACCTCGCCCACAATGCTTTCCCAGCTGACCCCGGAACAGATCTTCGATAGCCTTGCCATCCGGGTCGACGGACCGCGCAGCTGGGACCTCGACGTCGCCACCGACATCACCTTCGCCGATTCGGCCGCCAACTACCGGCTGACCCTGCGCAACGGCGTGCTCGTCCACCGCAAGACGGACGCCGACCCGGCGACGGCGGACGTTACGGTCAAGCTGGACAGCAAGTTTCGGCTACTGGCGGTGGCGACGGGTGACTTCACCTCGCCCGGGCTCGACATAACCGGTGACCAGGCGGCTCTGCAGGCATTCCTGGGTGCGCTCGACCAACCCGATCCGAATTTCAACATCGTCACGCCCTAGCCTCGAGTCTCACGCGACGTCGATGACCACCTTGCCCAGGACCTTGCGCTCGGCCACATAGCGCAGCGCCGCAGGGGTTTGCGCCAACGGGAATCGGGCGCCGATGTACGGGCGGACGGTGCCGGCGGCGAACATCTGCGCCAACTCTTGCTCGTCGCGGACGGCCTTATCGGGGTGGTCACTCATGAAGGTGCGAATCTCCATGCCGCGCACGCAGATGTCCTTGAGCAGCACCAGATTGAGTGGAATGGCCGGGATCGCGCCCGCCGCGTAGCCCAGGGTGACGAAGGTGCCGCCGCGAGCCAGGCCGCGCAGCGCCGGTTCCGAGTAGGGCCCGCCGACGGGGTCGATGACGATCCGCGCGCCATCATCGGTGAGTTCGCGGATCCGCGATTTCAGGTCCTCGCGGTCATAGTCCACGGTGGCCTCGGCGCCGCGCTGTCGGCACAGGTCGAGCTTCTCCGGACTCGACGCCGCGGCCAGCACCCGGGCCTTCAGGGCCACCGCCAGGTCCACGGCGGCCAGACCCACGCCGCCCGCGGCTCCCAGCACCACCACCCAGTCCCCTTCTGTCACGGCGGCGGTCGAGCGCAGCGCGTGGTACGCGGTGCGGTAGGTGACGCCGAAGGCCGCGGCCGACGCGAAGTCGGCGTCGTCGGGCATGAGCGTCGCCTGGCTCGTTTCGAGGAGCGCCTGTTCGGCGAACGCTCCGAACGTGGTTCCGGATACCCGCTGTCCCGGGCTGAACGAAGCGCCCTCACCGGCGGCGATCACTTCGCCCGCGATCTCGTTGCCCGGTATGAACGGCGGCGGAATCTTCACCTGGTACTTGCCGTCGATGAACAGCACGTCGGGAAAGTTCACCGCCGCGGCGTGCACCCGCACCAGCAGCTGGCCGGGACCCGGGACCGGCTCGGGAACATCGTCGAGCACCAGGTCTTCCGGCGGACCGTAGGCGCGACAGACGATCGCCCGCATCAGCCGACCCCCAGCCCAAGGAGACAGAACCGCACCACGTGTGCGATGTCGTCGGGCCCCGGCCGATCCGCCGAACCCATGTAGCGCCGCAGCGTTGCCGCCGTGCAGCAGAACACCGCCTCAACGTCGCGCTCGACATCACTACCGCCCAGCGCCGCAACCGGTTCGGTCAGCAGGTCCCGCAGCGGCCACATCATTTCCTGGTCGACGGTGCGCCAGTTGGTGCCGGCCGACATCTGACCGGCCGCCGCGCGGCTCTTCCTGATCAGGTCGGGCTGTGCGACTTGCGCGAGGGTGCCCTCGATCCAGCGGGCGACCTTGTCCTGCGGCTTGGATTCCTTGGCCATCTGGTGCTGAAGGTAGGACACGACGATGGCCACGCCGCGTTCCATGACCGCCAGGATGAGATCGTCCTTGCCGGCGAAATACCGGTAGAACGCCTTGTTCGACGAGCCGGCCTCGGCGACGATATCGCTGACCCGGGGAGGATCGGGCGCGACGCGTTCCATCACCCGCACCGCGGCGGCCAGGATGCGTTCGACCTCCTCGGTGGCCTCCCGCTGCCGGTCGTCGAGTGCCCGCTCGACCGCCGCGGCGACCCTGCTATTGGTCAACGAGGTCGCCGTACTTGGCCCGGGCGGCCTCGCGCCGGACATCCAGCAATTCGCTGGGCCACTCCCCTTCTTCGGCTTCGTACCCTTTGAGCAGCATCCGCGCCAGGTTGACCTTGTGCGCCTCGGTCGGTCCGTCGGCCAGCCCGAGCGCGATGCCGCCGAGTAGTACGTTGACCAACGGCAGCTGATCGGTGAGCCCGAGCGCGCCGTGTACCTGGATTGCCCGCAGTGCAATCGATTTGAGCACTTGCGACGCCAAGATCTTGCACGCGGCGATCTCGGCACGGGCGGCACGGTCGTCGCCGTTGTCGATCAGCCAGGCGGCATGTAAGACGGTGAGCCGGAACGGTATCAACTCGGTGTACGAGTCGGCGATGAACTCCTGCACCAGCTGTTTGTCGGCCAGCAAGCTACCCTGTGTGAAGCGGCTTTTCGCACGCCGCGACATCATCTCGACGGTGCGCTGCGCCATCCCGATCGAGCGCATCGCGTGATGCAAACGCCCGCCGGCCAATCGGGTCTGCAGAATCAGGAAGCCCTGACCGGGTTCCCCCAACAACGCGTCCGAAGGCACCCGCACCCCGTCGTAGTGCACCAGAGAGTGCCCCGGTTCGTGCGGGTCCGCGCCGACGAGGTGGTGGGTGGCTTCCACGGTCAGGCCCGGGGTTTCGGCCGGAACGAGGAACGTCGAAGCGCCGTAATGGACGGGGACGTCGGGGTCGGTGATCGTCACGACGATGAAGAAGGAGGCGACCGACGCGTTGGAGGAGAAGTACTTTCGCCCCGTGATGACCCAGTCGTCACCGTCGCGAACGGCTCGGGTGGTGAAGACTCGCGGATCGGCGCCGCCTTGCGGCTCCGTCATCGAGAAGCACGAGAAGATCTCCCCGGAGAGCAGTCCGGCCAGGTAGCGGTCCTTCTGCTCCTGGGTTCCGAAGCGGGCGATGATCTCCGCGTTGCCCGTGTCCGGCGCCTGCGTCCCGAAGACGATCGGCGCCCATGGGCTGCGGCCGAGGATCTCGTTGATCAACGTCAGCTTGACCGCGCCGAAGCCCTGCCCACCCAGTTCCGGGCCCAAATGCGGTGCCCACAAGCCGTTGTCGCGAACCTGCTGCTTGAGCGGGTCGACAATCCGGCGCCGTTCGTCGTTGAGCGGCAGAAACTCGCACCCGGGAAACAGCACCTCGAGGGGCTGCACCTCCTCGCGCACGAACTCGCGGATCCAGTCCAGCTTCTTCTCGAACTCCGGTTCGGTGGAGAAATCCCAAGACATTCGAATGCTCCTATCTTTCAGGGAATTCCACCGTCGGCGCGCACGATCGTGCCGGTGGTGAAACTGGAGGCGTCGGACGCAAGAAACAGCGCGGCGCCGACGATTTCGCGTGGATCTCCGGCGCGCTGCAACAAGAGGTGACTGAACCTGTTGGTTGTGTCGTTTTCGAGGCCCCAGGCTTTGCTGATGTCGGTCAAGTAGGGTCCGGCCATCAGCGTGTTCACCCGCACGGTGGGTCCGAACGCCTGGGCCAGCCCTTCGGTCATCGCGTTGAGGCCGGCCTTGGCCGCGGCGTAGGGAATGATGCCGCCGTTCGGGCGCAGCGAGCCGGTCGAGCTCACGTTGATGATGGATCCGCGGCCGGCAGCCACCATCCGCTCGCCGACCAATGCCGATAACCGGAAGGGCCCCTTGAGGTTCAGGTTGATTACCGAATCGAACAGCTTCTCGGTGACATCGGTCAGCTTGTCGTACAGCGGTGACATGCCCGCGTTGTTGATCAAAGTGTCGACCTTGCCGAACCGCGCATAGGTCGCCTCGACCAGTCCGTCGAGCTGATCCCAGCGTCCCACGTGTACCTCATAGGGCATCGCGGAGCGGCCGGTCTCGGCCTCGATTTCCTTGGCGGTGCTCACGCAGTTGTCCAGGTTGCGGCTGGCGATCACCACGTCCGCACCGCAGTGCGCGACGGCGAACGCCATTTCGCGTCCCAGTCCGCGGCTGCCGCCGGTGATCAGGACGACCCGATCGGTGAGGTCGAAAAGCCGTTCCGCATAAGCCATTTCAACGCCCCTTCGGCAGTGAACGAGCCAGCTCGGCGGCGGTGGCGATGAGTTCCGGGATCATCGACCCGAAGGTTTCGCTGATCTTGGGGTCAACCTTTTCGGGGTTGCGCACCCCTGCCGCATAGGTCTTCTCCAGCACGATGCCCAGTTTCCAGTTCGCCAGCACCAGGTAGTAGTCGATGTTCTCGGTGGAAAGCCCGCTGACCGACTCGTAGCGCTCGAGCAGTTCGCTGCGGGTCGGCATGCCGCGCATGTCCAGATAGAACCCGTCCTCGCGGGGGTTTTCGCCGTCGTAGCCCAGCAGCGCCCAGGCGAGGTCCAGCAGCGGATCGCCGACCGTCGTCATCTCCCAGTCCACGATCGCGGCGAGTCGCGCCGGCTCCCCATGGGCGAACATCACGTTGGCGAACTGGTAATCGCCGTGCATGATGCCCGGCTTGTAGCGGGCGGGCCGATTGTGGCGCAGCCAGTCGGCGGCCTCGTCCAATCCGGGAAGCTCGCGGACCTTGTAGGCGTCGAGAAACTTGAGCCAGCGATCGACCTGTCGTTCGTGGAATCCGTCGGGGCGCCCGAAGCCCTCGAGTCCTTGGGCGCGCCAATCCACCCGCCCCAGCTTGGCGGCGCCCTCGACCAGTTGGAACGCCAGCCCTCGGCGCGCCCGCAGGTCGGTGTCGAATGGCGCCTGCCACCCGCCGTCCATCGGGCTCCACCCGTCGATTGCCTGCATCACGTAGAACGGCATGCGCAACACGGTGCCGGTGTCATCGGCGGCGATCAGCGCCGCGTGCGGGACGTCGGTGCCGGACAGCGCCCGCACCAGCCGAATCTCCCGCAACAGGCCGTCGATGCGGGCCGCGTCGGCGCGCGCGCCCGGCATCCGGAGCACCATGCGCCGGCCAGCACGCTCAACCACGTACAGAGTGTTCTGGGAGCCGCCCTTCAGCTGTTTCAGCACCGGTTGTTCGCCTCCGCCCGGTGCGCCGTTCGCATCCAGCCAGCGGCCGAGAACGGCCGGGTCCAGTTGGGTTTCACTAGCAGTCGACATTGTCCGCACACCCCACTCTCCGCACAGAGAATAGCATTCTCCCGTCGGTGTGGCGATCGCCGTCATTCGGGTTTGTGCGCGCTCAGCAGGAACCCGGGCGCCATGAAATGGCCTTCGCCGTCATGTTCGACGTTCGCGAACGCAGCGGGGGTCGACGCAAGGGCGTCCTCATTGCCGTAAACCTTCGCGGGGCGCAGATCATCGACGCGCCAGAGCGTCGAGACGGCGTCGCGCAACTCGGTCTCGGTGAAGCCGCGCGGCCCGGGCCAGTCGTCGTCCCGGTCAGCGAATGCCTCGGCGGCGAACGCCAGGATGTAGAGCGCCGCCCCCGGCGCGGCGGCCCGAAAGACCGACTGCAGATAATCCTGGCGGCTCTCGGGCGGCAACGTGTGGAACAGTCCGCTGTCGAAGATGGTGGAGAAGCGGCCGTCATAGCCACGAAAGGCGGTGACGTCAGTCTGCGCGAAAGTCGCTGTCGTCAGCCCTTGTTCGGCGGCCGCCGCGGTCGCGGCCTCGACCGCGGTCGCGCTGGCGTCCAAGCCGACGACTGTGTGCCCGCGCGCGGCGAGGGCCAGCGAGAGGGCGGCGTGGCCGCAGCCCGCGTCGAGCACGTCGCTACGGACCTTGCCCGCATCGATGACGACGGCGAGCTCGGGCTGCGGTCTGCCGATGCTCCACGGAGGCGGCGCTTCTTGCCGATAGGCGGCATCCCAATCCATGTGCGGCTGCGTCATCTGTCCTCCTCGGGATCGGCGTCACGGTGCGCGATGAGAAACTGGCGCTGCCCACCATCCGACGACGGGACGAAACATGCAAGTGTTGCTGGTCCGGCATGCGCTACCGCTGCGAAGCGAACACGGCGAGGGCTCCGACCCGGACCTGTCGGCCGACGGGCTGGCGCAGGTCGAACGACTGCCCAAGGCGCTGGCCAGGTTTCCCATCTCCCGCGTGGTGAGCAGCCCGCAGCGCCGCGCGATCCAGACCGCCGAACCGGTCGCGGCGGCGCGGGAGCTGACCGTCGAGATCGACGATCGATTCGCGGAGTACGACCGCGACCTTCCCCTATACATCCCCGTCGAGCAGATCCGCGCGGAAATGCCCGAGGAATGGGCGCGCCTGGCCCAGGGGCATCTGCCCGGCGCGGTCGACGAGGACGCGTTTCAAGCGCGGGTGCGCGCGGCGGTCGACGACCTCGTCGCCGCGGCCGACCCCGAGGACACGGTCGCGGTGTTCAGCCACGGTGGGGTGATCAACGTGCTGCTGCACGAGATCCTGGGAACGGCCCGGCTGTTGTCCTTTCCCGTCGACTACGCGTCGGTGACCCGGCTTTTGTTCTCGCGGTCGGGTCAGGCGACGGTGGCGGGCGTCAACTCGACCGAACACGTGTGGGACCTGTTGCCCCGAAATCAGCGATGGTAAACAAGTCCGGTGACTACAGCTGACCGACTCGAAGGGCTCGACCTGGCCTCGCTGGACCGGTACCTGCGGTCGCTCGGCATCGGACGCGACGGCGAGTTGCGGGCCGAGTTCATTTCTGGTGGGCGCTCGAATCTGACCTTCCGGGTGTTTGACGACACGTCCAGTTGGTTGGTGCGGCGCCCGCCGCTGCACGGGCTGACGCCGTCGGCGCACGACATGGCCCGCGAATACAAGGTGGTCGCGGGCCTTCGGGACACGCCGGTTCCGGTGGCACGGGCGATCGCACTGTGCGACGACGATTCGGTGCTGGGCGCACCCTTCCAGATCGTCGAATTCGTTGCCGGGCAAGTGGTGCGCCGCCGTGCCCAACTGGAAGCGTTCAGTCACACCGTCATCGACGGCTGCGTCGACTCCTTGATCCGCGTGCTCGTCGACCTGCACAGCGTCGACCCAAACGCCGTGGGGCTGGCCGATTTTGGCAAGCCGAGCGGTTACCTCGAGCGCCAGGTGCGCCGTTGGGGTTCGCAGTGGGAGCTGGTGCGGCTGCCCGACGACCACCGCGACGTCGATGTCGAGCGATTGCATTCGGGTCTGCGCCAATCCATTCCGCAGCAGAGCCGGACCTCGATCGTGCACGGCGACTACCGGATCGACAACACCATCCTGGACCTCGACGATCCGACGCGGGTTCGCGCCGTGGTGGACTGGGAGCTCTCCACGCTGGGAGACCCGCTCAGCGATGCGGCCCTGATGTGCGTGTACCGCGATCCGGCGCTGGACCTCATCGTCAACGCCCAAGCCGCGTGGACATCGCCGCTGTTGCCGACCGCGGACGAGCTGGCGGACCGCTACTCACTGGTGTCCGGGTTGCCGCTGGCGCATTGGGAGTTCTACATGGCGTTGGCCTACTTCAAGCTCGCCATCATCGCCGCCGGCATCGATTTCCGCCGGCGGATGTCTGACCTGGCTAGCGGGAAAGACTCCGAAGACGCGCCCGAGGTCGTGGCCCCGCTGATCTCCCGCGGGCTGGCAGAGCTGGCCAAGCCACCGGGCTAGCGCGAAGCCGCCGCGTGGTGTTTCTTCGCGGCGCGGCGCAGCTGAATGATCCGCGCGGTGCCAACCGCCACGGTGAGCAGCCCGCCACCCACCGCCGCCAACAGGATGGCCACGCCCAGTGGCAGGCTCCAGTGGAAACCAAAGAACGTAAAGGCCGTGTCCGCCGTGTTTTGGGCTACGAAGATCAGCAACAGGATCAGGATCAGGAAGCCGGCGATCAATGCCGTCCACAGGGCGCCGGCGCGGGTGAAGCCGATGGCCGGCTCCGCGGGTGTTTTGCCCTTTTTAGGCGGATCGGCGGGCTCAAGGCGCGGGTCGCTGGGGGAGGCAGGGGTCTGGCTGCTCATAGTGTCATCTTTGTCCCATCCCACGCAGAATGAAACCGTTTCTGCCGTTAGTGTCGGCGGTATGAAGATGTTGCCGCGCGTGCATCGCGCGATCGTCCACTCGGCAGTGTGGCTGACGACGGTGTGCGTGGCCGTGGCCTGCAGCAATTCCGATCCGCTGGGGGCGGAGATGCGCAGCCCGAAATCGATCGTGGTCGGTTCGGGTGACTTTCCAGAGTCGGAGATTGTCGCCGAAATTTACGCGGAAGCGTTGCAGGCCAACGGCTTCGACATTGGGCGGCGGATGGGCATCGGCAGCAGGGAGACGTATATTCCTGCGCTCAAGGATCATTCCATCGACTTGGTGCCGGAGTACATCGGCAACCTGCTGTTGTACTTTGCACCCGACTCCATGGTGACCATGCTTGACGACGTCGAGCTGCAGCTCTACAAGAAACTGCCCGGTGACCTGTCGATTCTCACGCCGTCGCCCGCCTCCGACACCGATACGGTCACCGTCACAGGTGGCACCGCCGGCGCGTGGAACCTCAAAACGATCGCCGACCTGGCCGCGCACTCGCCGGACGTGAGGTTCGGAGCGCCCTCGGCGTTCGAGAATCGCCCGTCCGGTCTGCCGGGCCTGCGGCAGAAGTACGGACTGAACATCAGCCCGGGCAACTTCGTCGCCATCGACGACGGCGGCGGCGCGGTGACCGTGCGCGCGTTGGTGGAGGGAGGGGTGACGGCCGCCAATGTCTTCACCACGTCACCGGGCATCCCGCAAAACCACTTGGTGGTGCTGGAGGACCCACAACACAACTTCCTGGCCGGCAACATTGTGCCGCTGGTGAATTCGCAAAAGAAGTCGGACCGGCTCAAAGACGTGCTGGACGCGGTGTCGGCGAAGCTGAGCACCTCCGGCCTGGCCGACCTGAACACCGCGGTGTCGGGCAACTCGGGCATCGATCCGGACCAGGCGGCACGGAACTGGGTGCGGGACAACGGCTTCAACCATCCGATCGGGCAAACACGTTGATCGTCTTCGACACGGTCAGCAAGGTATTCCCCGACGGGACCACCGCCGTCGACCGGCTGAGCCTGGTGGTCCCCAACGGCAAATTGACGGTCTTCGTCGGTTCCTCGGGTAGCGGCAAGACCACCGCGCTGCGGATGATCAACCGCATGATCGAGCCGACCTCCGGCACCATAACCGTCGACGGGAAAGACGTTGCCACCGTCAACCCGGTGCAGCTGCGCCTCGGAATCGGCTACGTCATCCAGCATGCGGGGCTGATGCCCCACCAACGCGTGATCGACAACGTCGCAACGGTTCCGGTGCTGAAGGGGCAGTCCCGCCGGGCCGCCCGCAAGGCCGCCTACGAAGTGCTCGAACGCGTCGGGCTGGAGTCCAGGCTCTCCACCCGCTACCCGGCGCAGCTTTCCGGCGGTGAACAACAACGCGTCGGCGTGGCACGGGCGCTGGCCGCCGACCCGCCGATCTTGTTGATGGATGAACCGTTCTCCGCTGTCGACCCGGTGGTTCGTCACGAACTGCAGGACGAAATACTGCGTCTGCAAAGCGAATTGCACAAGACCATCGTGTTCGTCACCCACGACATCGACGAGGCGCTCAGACTCGGTGAACGGGTCGCGGTGTTCAAGGGCGGCTTGCTACAGCAGTACGACGAGCCCGCGCGACTGCTCTCGCAGCCGGCCAACGAGTTCGTGGCCAGGTTCATCGGTCTCGGCCGCGGTTATCGGTGGTTGCAGCTCATCGACGCGACCGGGTTGCCCGTGCACGACGTCGAGCGGATCGCAGCGGGCAGCCTCTCCGACGCCGGGCTTCCGGACGGCTGGGTGGTGGTGATCGACGACGCGGGCGCGCCGGTGGGCTGGATCGACGCCGAGGGCCTGCGCGGGCACCGTGCCGGCGCGTCGTTGTCCGAGAGCATGAGCGGCGTCGGCGCGCTGTTCCGCCCGGGCGGCAACCTGAGCCAGGCGCTCGACGCGGCGCTGTCGTCGCCGTCGGGAGTGGGCCTCGCCGTTGACGAGGGGGGCAAGGTCGTCGGCGGCGTGCTGGCCGCCGACGTGCTGGTTGCGGTGGAAGCCCGGCGGAGGGGCTGACGATGCACTATCTGCTCACCCACCTGCACGAGGCGTGGGCGCTCACCGTAATCCATCTGCGGCTGTCGTTGGTGCCGGTGCTGATCGGGTTGGCCATCGCGGTGCCGCTGGGCGTGCTGGTGCAGCGCGCACCGATTCCCCGACGGCTGACGACGGCAACCGCCAGCGTCGTGTTCACCATCCCGTCGCTGGCGCTGTTCGTGGTCTTGCCGACGATCATCGGAACCCGGATCCTCGATGAGGCCAACGTCATCGTCGCGCTGACGGCCTACACCGCCGCGCTGCTGGTGCGGGCGGTGATCGAGGCGCTGGACGCGGTGCCCGCCCTGGTGTCCGACGCCGCGACCGCAGTCGGCTACCCGGCAATCAAGCGGATGCTGAAAGTCGAACTGCCGCTGTCGATCCCGGTACTGATCGCGGGGCTGCGCGTGGTGGTGGTGACAAACATCGCGATGGTCTCGGTGGGTGCGGTGATCGGCATCGGCGGTCTGGGCACCTGGTTCACCGAGGGGTACCAGACCGACAAGAGCGATCAGATTGTCGCCGGCATCATCGCGCTGTTCCTTTTGGCGATCGTCATCGACGTGCTGATCATGCTGGCCGGCCGGCTGGCCACACCCTGGGAACGCGCCGCGCGCACCACCACCCGTCGACGGTCGGTGGTCGCTCCGGTGGTGGGCGGCGCGCGATGAACTTCGTCCAGCAGGCGATCTCCTACCTGACGACCGCGGACAACTGGACCGGTCCGGTCGGGCTGGCGGCGCGCATCTTGGAACATCTGGAGTACACCGGCATCGCGGTGGGCGCGTCGGCGCTGATCGCCGTGCCGGTCGGGCTGATCATCGGGCACACGGGCCGCGGCACGATGCTGGTGGTGGGCGCGGTCAACGGGCTGCGCTCACTGCCGACGCTGGGCGTGCTGCTGCTGGGGGTGCTGCTGTTCGGGCTGGGCGCGGGGCCGCCGCTGGTCGCGCTGATGCTGCTGGGCGTCCCGTCGCTGCTGGCCGGTACGTATGCGGGCATTGCCAATGTCGAGCCGGTGGTGGTCGATGCCGCCCGCGCGATGGGCATGACGGAGGCCCAGGTGTTGCTGCGTGTCGAGGTGCCCAATGCGCTGCCGTTGATCCTCGGCGGGCTGCGCAACGCGACGCTGCAAGTGGTCGCCACCGCAACGGTGGCCGCCTATGCCAGCCTCGGCGGATTGGGCCGATACCTGATCGACGGCATCAAGGAGCGCGAGTTCCAACTCGCGCTCGTCGGGGCGCTGCTGGTGGCCGCCTTGGCGCTGATTCTCGACGGTCTGCTGGCGTGGGCGGTGTGGGCGTCGGCGCCGGGCACCGACCGGTTACGCAGGCCCGTCCGTCGGGGCAACCACGTGACGCCGACCGCACTTACCGACAAACCTGCCGCTGTCGGTGGACACGTCTTACGGTAGAAGCGTGAACGAAGCCCCCTCCGATTCCGCCCGCCGCGTGTGGCAGGCGATGTTGACCTGGCGCGCACCGGACATCTCCCGGATGGAATCGGTACGAATCCAGTTGTCCGGCAAGCGAATCAGAGCCAATGGCCGCATTGTGGCCGCTGCCACCGCAGCCAACCCGGCGTTCGGCGCCTACTACGACCTGCAGACCGACGAGTCGGGTGCCACCAAGCGCTTCGGGCTGACGGTCACGCTGGCCGAGCGCGAACGCCAGCTCGCCATCGCCCGTGACGAGGAAAACATGTGGTTGGTGACCGATCACCAGGGCGAACGGCGCGAGGGGTACGACGGCGCGCTCGACGTCGACGTGGTGTTCAGCCCCTTCTTCAACGCCCTGCCGATCCGGCGCCTCGGCCTACACCAACGGGCGGACTTGGTCGCGTTGCCGATGGTCTACGTGAACGTGCCCGACATGTCCGTCACCGCGGCCACCGTGAGCTACACCAGCGAGGGGCGCCTCGACGGGATCAAGTTGCGCTCTCCGGTCGCCGACACCACGGTGAGCGTCGACGAAGAGGGATTCATTCTGGACTATCCAGGATTGGCAGAGCGGATCTGATCACCCCGCCGGCCCGGCCGGCGGCGGCGAGTTCCTCCCGCCAGTTCTCCGCGCCGATGACGACGGCGAAGATGTCGGAGCGCGGGAAGCTGTCGTAACGCGTGCGCGCGGCGTGGCCGGCCTCGACGAGGTCGGCCACCGAGTTCTGGGAGGCCAGCGACTCGCGGGCACCGGTCAGCAACTCGATGACTCGGTCGACGGCCGGCACCAGGTGCCCGGAATTGCCCTCGCACATCGCCCGCACCAGGTGCGGGGCGGTGCCCGCCACCCGGGTGCCGTCGCGGAATGACCCCGCGGCGAGCCCGAACGCCAGCGGGACCTCTCCGGCGATGACGGCCAGCGCCTCGGCGAGCAGATGCGGCAGATGTGAGATGACCGCCGCGGCGGCGTCGTGCTCGTCGGATTTGGCCGGCACCACCAGCGCGCCGCAGTCCAACGCCAACCGCATCACCATCGACCACACGTTGGGGTCCACGTGGTCGTCCACGCTGACCACCCATGGGGCCCTGGTGAACAACCCGGCGTAGCCGGCGGCCCAACCCGAGTCCGCGGTGCCCGACATCGGGTGACCGCCGACGAAGCGTTCCTGCAGACCGGCCGCGACGACCTCATCGAGCACCGCGCTTTTGACACTGGTGACGTCGGTAAGCGGGCACTTTGGGGCCAATTCCCCGATGTGGGCAAGCATGCCGCCCAATGCCGGCATCGGTACGGCCAGCACGATCAACGCGCCGCTGTCGGCCGCCCGGGTCAGTGTGTCGGTGAGGTCGGTAGTGGCATCGAAGCCGTCGGCGACGGCCGCCTGCGCGCCCTCCACCGACCGGTTGTAGCCGAACACCTCGCGGCCGGCCGCCTTGGTGGCCCGCATTATCGAGCCGCCGATCAGGCCCAGCCCGAGCACGCACACGGGTGTTCCTGCCACAGTCATAGGTTGGCACAGTGTGGCGGGCGGCGGCGCTCCCAGGTGCCTTCGCTCCCGCGCGTTCGTCTGGTCAAGGGGCCTGGTCAGCGACTAGCGTAGGCGCCCATGGGAGCACAGCGGGCGTCTGCGCAGGGCCCGTCCGCGGACATACCGGACGGCTTCGGCGTCGCGGTCGTGCGTGAAGAGGGCCAATGGCGCTGTTCGGCGATGGCCCGCAAGTCGCTGACGAGTCTGACCGCCGCCGAAACGGAGCTGCGTGAGCTGCGCAGCTCGGGCGCGGTCTTCGGGCTTCTCGACGTCGACGACGAATTCTTCGTCATCGTGCGCCCGGCACCGTCCGGGACCCGGCTGCTGCTGTCGGACGCCACCGCCGCGCTGGACTACGACATCGCCGCCGAAGTGCTGGACAACCTGGACGCCGACATCGATCCCGACGACCTCGAGGACGCGGAGCCCTTCGAGGAGGGCGACCTGGGCTTGCTGTCCGATGTCGGGCTGCCGGAGGCGGTGTTAGGGGTCATCCTCGATGAGAGCGACCTGTACGCCGACGAGCAGTTGGGCCGCATCGCCCGAGAGATGGGCTTCGCCGATCAGCTGTCGGCGGTCATCGACCACCTCGGTCGGTGACGACGGACGAAGACCTGATCCGTACCGCGCTGTCGGTCGCCGCGACGGCGGGACCGCGCGACGTGCCGATCGGTGCGGTGGTCATCGGCGCCGACGGAACCGAGCTGGCCCGGGCGGTGAATGCCCGTGAGGCCCTTGGTGATCCGACCGCCCACGCCGAAATCCTGGCGATGCGGGCGGCGGCCAACGTGCTCGGCGACGGGTGGCGGCTGGAGGGGACCACACTTGCGGTGACCGTCGAACCGTGCACCATGTGCGCGGGCGCGCTGGTGCTGGCTCGCATCGACCGGCTGGTGTTCGGAGCGTGGGAACCCAAAACGGGAGCGGTCGGATCGCTGTGGGACGTGGTCCGCGACCGTCGGCTCAACCATCGCCCGGCCGTGCGCGGCGGGGTGCTCGCGCAGGAGTGCGCCGCACCGCTGGAGGCGTTCTTCGCCCGCCAGCGATCGGGGTGACCTTGAAGGGAAGAATGCCCGGTTCGGTAAGCTGCCTGGCGGTGGCGTGTCCGAGCGGCCTAAGGAGCACGCCTCGAAAGCGTGTGACGGCTAACACCGTCCGAGGGTTCAAATCCCTCCGCCACCGCCAAATTCCCCCACCCGTTTTCGCAGGTGACGGGCGGCTCGATCAACTAGCCGCCGCGCGTTTTTCTTTAGCCACAGCAAAATCATTGTCTGGGCAGCCGGCTCGGAAGCAGCGCGGACCGGTTTGGCCGCTGGGCACTTCGGCACCTTCTACCAGCGTGTAGTGGTATTCGATTTGCTCGGGATGGTTGCCGCCGCAGTACGTGCCCGTGGGCAGTCGGCGGTTGAGCTGCGTGTCCATTGATGCACCTTCGGGATCTGGCACCCGGGTGCGATGAGGGCGCGCTGTCATTCCGACCACTTGCTTTTCGACGGCAGCACAGAACGCGGACCCAAGTCGTAATCGCTGCCTTGACCGGTTTACCCACCGTACCCTGTTTGCGTCCATGTCGTATCGGATCGGCGGGCATCTCAGAAGCGGCCCGATGAACTATCGGCAAGCTGTAGATGGCCCCTCCGCCAACAGCGATCACCGGGTATCTGTCGCGCGCTGGTTGGCGATCTGGAAGAGGTTGCCGAACGCGTCACGCACCATTGCCCTCCGGTCGCCGTATGGCGTGTCCCACGGTTTCTCCACACTGACCGCGCCTGCGACGAGCGCGCGCTGATATGTGATGTCAGCATCGTCGACGTACACGTAGAGGAAGGCCGGGAAGGTGTCGCGCTCACCGGCCTCGGACACCATGACCACCGAGTCGCCAATACGGATTTCGGCGGGGCGGTTCAACACCGCATCGCCATTGGCGTGGAACACCGTGCGCAAGAACTCCACCGCTGCGGCCGGGTCTCTGACGACCATCCGCGGCGTTACTGAGTGAAATCCGGATGGAACGGCCGATTCCGTGGGCATGGGCCAAGTTTCGCACGCCCGGATATCCAGGTAGATGAACGTTCCTGCGTGCTCGGCCGTCTACCTCTATAAGAGCGGCTCACCGCCGCAGGGACACCGATGGGAGTGGCCAATGGGCACAGCGATGCGCACTGGGCATTACAGGTTGCCTGACGGTGGGTTGCTGCGGGTGGACTTCGAGATGGGGCGTTGGGTGGGCACGCTCTACGCGCCCTCCATGACGATCAAGACACAAGTCGTCGGTAGTGATGCCCAAGTTCACGCCTGGGCCGCCGGCCTCGCGGCATAGCCTGGCTCAGACGGTGTTTCACGTTTGCGGCCCGCCGGTCAGCGTCCGAACCGCTTGAAATTCGCTGTCGCGATAGGGCCGTCCGTCGGGCAGCAGGAGGTCGTGAAACCACACCTTCGGGGGCGCCGGGTACGGGTGATCCCAGGAGTCCCACGGGTAGTAGGTCTGGGTCTTTCCGGCGACCAAACCCCAGTTGAAGGCGCCGACGTTGTGGCGCTTGGCAACGGGCAGGATCGTCTCAATGGTGCTGCCCTGGGGCCGGGCCATGTACTCGGTGCATATGATCGGGCGCCCCAGTGGGGCGAGTTCGGTGATTCGGGACTCAAAGCCCCCGGGTTCGGCATAGGAGTGGAACGTGATGACGTCGGAGTTGTCCAGTTGGATTTCGCTGATTGCGCTGCGGCCCGCCCGCTCGCCCCAGTCGCCGCGCCAGACGCCACTCGTCAGCGGTTGACTGGGATCAACCGCGCGCGCCCACCGGAACACCTGGGGAAGCAACTCCAGGACGCGGTCCAGCTTGTCTTTCCTTTCGACCTTTTGGTACACGCGCGCGGGGTTGTCGGGCTCATTCCACAGGTCCCAACCCAAAACGCGGTCGTCAGTGCGGAATTGGGTCAACACGCCCGTGACGTAGTCGTGCAGGACGCGGGTGTAGCCGGGATCGCCAAGGTGTTCAGCGCCGGGGCTCTGCACCCAGCCCGAGTTGTGGACGCCGGGCCGCGGGGGGTGCTGCGGACCCAGTTTGGGGAAGGGATCCCAACAGGAGTCGAAGAAGACGAACAGGGGCTTGATGCCGTGGCCCGCCGCGATCGCGACAAACTGCGCCAGACGCTGTTGGAAGCCCTGCGGATCCTGGGCCCAGAGCAGATCGTGAAGGAAGACCCGCACGCTGTTGAACCCGAACGACCTGGCCCAGCCCAGCTCGGTATCGATGCGCCGGGGGTCGTAGGTGCCGGGCTGAAACATCTCAAGCTGATTGATGGCGTTTGAGGTGATGAAGTTCGCGCCGACCAGCCATCCCTGGGCTTGATACCAGCGATTGGCGCGCTCGGCCGGCCACGGGGTCGTTTCCCCGGAGGAGCGTGGGGGATCCGCGACGGCGCGAGACGGTTGGGCCAACGCCGTTCCTACGGCCAACAACAGCGGTAGCTTGAGGGCCGTTCGACGTTGCACGAAGTGACCATAGATTTTCCGTGGTACACCCTTAGTTTTGCTTATCGGTGTGTCGGAAATTGTTATCTTGTTGTGACCCGGCGTATTCAGCTCGCCGCCTGATCCGAGCATCGGAGAAGCCGTGGGGCGCTTGCTAAATGCCGAACGGTGCCGGTGTCCGGCTGCTCACGACTAGGGGCAGTGACACGCCTGCGCCGCCGCTGGTCACGTCAATCACCCAGCGGCCGTCGGACGGCAGCGTTACGTCGATTCCGAAGTAGGCGAATCCCGGAAATTCCCCGAGGGTGGCTTCGGGTGCTTCGAAGGACGTGCGTATCGGCGCGTCGAGCGTCGGGGGCGTGATCTCTACGTCGACCCGGCGGTCCGAAGCATCGTCATCGGGCTGTGTCAGCACCACAAGCATGAACCGGGCCAACCGGTCGGGCCCGACCGCGAACCTGGAAATCACACCGCCTTGCACATTGAGTTTGTTGTCCACGGTCGCAGCCGCTTCCGCCAGGAAAGCCCCGCTAAGCATCACACGCAGAACCTACCGCGCAGCACGGTCGGTTGGTCGGGGAACGACTAGCGCAGCTTGCGGCCGTATTTGTCTGTGACGCTGCCGGTGAACATCATGATCGCGTCGACGAGGGCCCAGATGCCGGCAGCGAACAGAGCCGGAAAGGCGAAAAAGCAGAACATGCTGAAGATGATTCCGAAGAGGCCCAGACACAACTGCGCAACTGCGATCTGAGTCGAGTCGATGTAGAAGCGGCCGATGCCGAACACGCCGAGGAATAGTTGCAACAGCCCGGCCGTCACGGCGGACTTATCCGATAGCGGCACGCCCGTGGCGGGGTCGCGCCCAAAGGGCGCTTGAGGATCGACCGCGTGCCCCGGATAGCCGGGATACGCGGGATAGCCGGGGAATTGGTGCGGATAGCCCGGTTGCGGCGGGTATCCGCGGCGGCGGCAGCTGGGGATTCTGGGGTGGTCCGTAGCCTGGCGGCTGCCAGCCCCAAGGTGGCTCGCCGTAGGGATCCGGCGGCTGGTTCGGTGTCGACATTGGCTGGAGTTAACTCCGCTCTTGTCGAACCGTCCACCCACAACTAGACATGTGTTGCAAAACAACCCGTTTGCACGAGGTTCGCAAAGTTCCTTCAAACTTCACCCTCGAGAGCGCAATACTGAACGCGTGCCCGATCGCAATGTGCTGGGCGGTCCGCTCGAACCGTGCGGCACCGACCCACTCACCGGTTTCTACCGCGATGGCTGTTGCTCCAGCGGTCAAGAAGACCTCGGGCGGCACACTATCTGCGCGGTAATGACCGCCGAATTCCTCGAACACCAGCGTTCCATCGGCAACGACCTGTTGACGCCGGTTCCCGAGTACCGGTTCCCCGGTCTCCTGCCCGGAGACCGCTGGTGCGTCACCGCGCTGAACTGGCTTCGGGCTCACCACGACGGTTGCGCGGCACCCGTGGTGCTGGCCTCCACCCACGAGCGCACCCTTGAGGCGGTGCCCCTCGAGGCGCTCTTGGAACACAAGGTCGACGTTCCCGACGACCTGGCTAACTTGTAGGCGGGCGCGTGGGTTCTGCGGTCGGCGACGTCGACGACATCGACTTCGAAGATCTGACCTCGCCCAGGCTGACCGATGTCCAGCGCCGGATTCTGGAATTCACCGAGGCCAAACGCGTCGAGTTCGACATCGATCGGATGCTCGCCGAAGCCGTTGACGAGGCCGGTGTCGGCGACGATCTGGACGACGCGGACGGCTTCGCGGACCGGCTGACCGCACACGTGGCCGCGATCGAGGCAGACGACGGCCTGACCCAGCTGACGCGCGCGTCGCTGCGGCAACGGGTGGTTCGCCTACTGCGCAACCGGCTGTCGTTGACCGAGCTGATCAAGCGTTATCCCGAAATCGAGTCGATCCCGATCGAGAAGCCGTTCATCGTCGTCGGGATGCCGCGATCCGGTACCACCCATCTGGTGAATCTCATCGCCGCCGATCCACGCCGGCGCGCGCTGCCGTACTGGGAAAGTCAGGAGCCGATACCCGCACGCGGCCAGGGCCCCGACATCTCCGGCGTCGACCCTCGCTACGCGCGGGCCAAGTCCGAGCACGACGCACTCATGGCCAGCGCCCCGGTCGTGGCCGCCATGCACGACCGGTTCCCCGAGGCGATCGAAGAGGAAGTCGAACTGCTCGACCTCGACCTGGCCGGTTACGTCCTGGAATGGCATGCCCGCGTGCCGGATTGGCGCGATTACTACCTGGGCCTCGACCAGACCCACCACTACCCGTATATGAAGAAGGTGTTGCAGGCGCTGACATTCCTGCGCGGCCCGCGGACCTGGGTTCTGAAGAGTCCGCAACACTGTGAGCAGCTCGGCCCGCTGATGGCGACCTTCCCCGACGCGACGGTCGCTTTCACCCATCGCGATCCCGTCGCGGTGGTCCAATCGGTGATCACGATGATGGCCTACTCCGACCGGCTGCGCCGGACGAGCATCCAGCCCGAGTGGCTGCTGGACTACTGGAGCGACCGGGTGCACCGGCTGCTCGGCGCGTGCGTGCGCGATCGCGACCTGGTGCCGGCCGCACGCAGCATCGACATCGGCTTCCACCACCTGAACGGCAACGAAATGCCGCTGCTAGAGCGGCTTTACCGGCAAGCCGGCATCGAATTGACGCCGAAGGTGCGTGCACGCTTCCAGCACTACCTGGATGGTAACCCGCGCGGCAAACACGGCCGTATCCGCTACGACCTGCAACGGCACTTCGGCATCTCGCCCGACGAACTCCGCGGGCGGTTCGATTTCTACTTCGACAGGTTCGACGTCCGCCCGGAATGAGGAGACAGCAACGATGGGCACCAAAGGCTTTGAACCGGTCTATCGCAGCCGGCCGGGCGCCGACGCCCTGCGCCCGGCGTCCGCCGAAAAGGCCGAGCAGATCGCCCCGGGACTGTGGTGCTCGCCGGGTCTGTCGAACGCTTACCTGCTGACCACCGGCGACGGGCGGGTGATCGTCAACACCGGGATGGGCTTCGAGGGTCCGGTGCACCGCGCGAACTTCGACGCCGTCGACCCCTCACCGGTGCGCTACATCATCTTCACGCAGGGCCACGTCGACCACGTCGGCGGCCTGGAGAGCGTCCGCGACCCCGATACAACGGTTGTCGCGCAGGCGAACTGGACCGCATGGCGAGACGACAACGAACGCCTCATCCCGTACCGCGCCAGCCGCAGCGCGTTCGCCTTCAAAGACACCCTGGCGACGGGTATCCAGGCCATTCAGCGGCGTCTGGGCACCACGCGGCTGCCCGGTCAGAGTGTTCCCGTCGTCGATCTCGACTTCGCGGACACCCTGACCCTGGAGCTTGGCGGTCGACGGATGGAGCTGATCTCCGTGCCGGGTGGCGAAACCACCGATTCGCTGGTGGTGTGGCTGCCCGACGAACGAATCTGTCTGTGCGGAAACACCTTTGGACCGATATTCGGGCATATACCCAACCTCGTCACCATGCGCGGCGACCGGTACCGGGACGCGCTGACGGCCATTGCGTCGGTGGAGCGGGTGCGCGATCTGCAGCCCGAACTCCTGGTGACCGGTCACTTCGAGCCGATCGCGGGCGCCGAGCGCATCAACGCCGAGTTGACCCGGCTGCGCGACGCGATCCAGTACATCCACGACCAGACCGTCGCCGGGATGAACGCCGGCAAGGATGTCCGTACCCTGATGCGGGAGATCGCCCTGCCCGCGGAATACGAAGTGGGACAAGGGTATGGCAAGGTCCCCTGGGATGTGCGGGCCATCTGGGAGAACTACTCGGGCTGGTTCCACCACCGGTCGACCACCGAGCTCTACCCGGTCGGATTCGACGCCGTCAGCGCCGACGTGGTCGAACTGGCGGGTACGGACGCGCTGGTGGACCGGGCCCGCGAACACCTCGGCGCCGGTCGCCCACTGCATGCCATCCACCTCGCCGAGCTGGTGCCCGCGGACCATGCGCGCGCGCGCGAAGTGCTAAGGGAGGCCCATGAAAAGCTGCTGGCCGGCAGCACGAACTTCTGGGAAAGCGCATGGCTGCGAGGACAGATTGCGAGCAACTCATGACGGCGCGAATCAGCTTCGACTTCACCGGGACCACGGCGCTGATCACCGGCGGCACCAGCGGGATCGGCCATGCCACCGCGGTGTTGTTCCGGGATGCCGGGGCCGAGGTGACCATCACCGGAACCAAACCGGCCCCGACGGACTACGACACCGACCTGTCCGGCATGGCATATCGCCAATTGCAGATCACCGACCCCGCCTCGGTGGATGCTCTGGCCCAGGGCTTCAGCCGACTCGACGTGCTGTTCAACAACGCCGGCGCGAATTTCCCCGGCGGCCTTGACGAGTCGAAGCCGGACGGGTTCGACGCGTCGGTCGCGCTGAACCTGACCGGTCCATACCGATTGACGGTCGGGCTGTACCGCGCATTAAAGGCCTCGACCGCGGCCGGAGGCGCCAGCGTCGTCAATCTGGCGTCGATGTCCGCGCTGCGGGCGGTCCCACTGGTGGCCGGGTACGCTGCCGCGAAGGCCGGGGTCATCTGCGTCACCAGGAATCTCGCCGTCAAGTGGGCGGGTAAGGGCATCCGGGTCAACGCGGTGGTGCCCGGTTTGATCGACACCCCGATGACCGCGCCCATGCGCGCCGCGCCCGAGCTGGTGGACGCCGAGCTGGCTCATATCCCTTTGCGCCGCTTCGGATCCGTCGCGGAGATCGCACCGACGGTGGCCTTCTTGTGCACCGAACAGAGCAGCTACACCAGTGGCGCGCTCTTCGTCGTCGACGGCGCGTCGGACTGCGTCTGAAAGGACACCGACCATGGCTTCTTTTGTTTCGCGGGCCCTGCGACCCGAGGACTTCTACCACACCGGCATCGTCGTGCCCGACCTCGATGCCGCGATGGCCCGCCTGAGCGCGCTGGCCGGCTACCGATGGATCAATCCGCTGAGCTATACGCTGCCGTTTCGCACCGCGAGCGGAACCCGCGAACTCACCTCGACCATCGTCTACTCCGTGCAGGCCCCGCACATCGAGCTCATCCAGGAGGTTCCGGGAAGCCCGTGGACGGCGGCGCCCGGGAACTCCGTCCATCACCTCGGCTACTTCACCGACAACCTGGCCGACACCGCAAAAACATTGGAGGACAACGGCTTCGCCTTCGAAATGACCGCCGCCGTGTCCGGATCCGATCTTGCGCTGTTCGCCTACTACATCGACGCGGTCGGCACCCGCATCGAGATCGTCGACCGCGCGCTGTTTCCCGACTTCCCCGCGTTCCTGGAGTCGGCGTCGGGCCCACCGGAGGCCTGACATGTTGCTGACGGTGCTGCGCTTCAACTTCGCCTCCCCGCAGGGCGAACCACGCACGCAAAGCGGGCTTTTGTCCGCAGCACTCGAACTGGCGCAGTGGGGTGAGTCCCACGGCATCACCTCGATCAGCGTCGACGAGCACCACGCGACCGGGCACGGATGGAGCTGCAATCCGATCATGGCCGCGGCAATGTTCCTGGCGCGGACCTCGAATCTGATTGCCAGCGTGGACTGCGCGCTCGGGCCGTTGTGGAACCCGGTCAGGCTGGCCGAAGACATCGCGCTCGTCGATAACGTGAGCCGAGGTCGGCTGCACACCACGGTGGGTCTGGGCTACCGAACCGTCGAATATGACTCGCTCGGGGTAGATTTCGGCCAGCGGGGCAAGCTGATGGACGGCCTGATCGAGCGAATGCTTTCGGTCTGGTCCGGCACCGATCCGGACGGGGCAGTCTGCACCGGTACGTGGACGCGGCCCCATCCACCGCTGTATGTCGGCGGCGGCGCGCGCGCCACCGCGCGCCGCGCGGCGCGTTTCGGGTTGCCGCTGAGCCTGGCCGACCACCTGCCCGATATCGCCGCTTACTACCGTCAGCTTTGCTCCGACGCCGGCATCAAGCCATTCATCCTCATGCCCGGACCGATCAATCGCGGCATGATCTACCTGCACGAGGATCCGGACCGGGCGTGGGCGGAACTCGGTGACCACATCCTCTGGGAGGCAGTCACTTACGGTGAATGGTCAACCGACCAACGCTCTCTCATGCACCTGCCGGGAGTGCAGACGCTGGACGAGGTCAGGGCGTCGGGGCGATACCGGTTCCTGACTCCCGACCAGCTCATCGCCGAAGTCCGCGAGTCCGACGACTACGGGCCGCTCGTGATGCATCCGCTGGTCGGCGGCATGCCCGTCGACGAGGCGTGGAAGTCGGTCCAGCTGCTCACCGACGAAGGTCCTGCCCGCGATTCAATGAGGGCCGTCGGGGGCCGGCGCGGGCGGGGCGATGAACAACGCCGGATCGGCCACCATGACGCTGGGCGCCACATCGCCGGTGCGCGTTGCGACGAACGGGGTGCGGTACACCGTTCCCTGAGAGCCGCATCCGTTGCTGAGTATGGTGCCAATTTGGAGGCCCCTTAGCGTGCCGTTGGCCTGGGGATCCCACGACCACAAGCGGGTCTCGTCGTCGCGGCCCGCTTGGTTGGTTCTTTGGCAATGCATTGATGCCTGAAGGGTGGGCGTGCCCTGCCAATGACCGTCGGCAAAATTGAGCACACTCGTCGTGCCCGTGCTCTCCTGCTGGTTGGATTCGGCCAGCTGAGATCCCGCGGCCGCGCACCCGGCGGACGTGCACACCGAACGAAAGGCCCACCATTCGGAGACCGATGTGGCCAGGCCCGTCACTGTGCCGTTGATCGTCTGATTCTGCAGATCGAAGTCCAGCCGGTAGGTGCCGTCGAGGACGGGACCCGCGACCTGTGGGGCCGGGGCGGACGGCGCGACAGTGGCTGTCGCCGGATCCGCGACGGTGACGCCGGTCGGCACGTCGCCGACGCGAGTCGCCACGACCGGGGCCAGGGCCACCTGTCCTTGCACGCCGCATTCGTTGGTGAGCGCGGAGCCGGTCTGCGTGCCCCGAAGGGTGCCGTCGGGTTGCGGCTCGAATGACCATGTCAGCACGACGCTGCTGGTCCCTTTGACGACTTGTCCGTCTGCTCCGAGGCAGCGCGGCTGGGAAAGTTGACGCTGCACGGGCGCGGACTGCCAGTGACCGTCGGCGAAACGGTACTCACCCGACTGTGCTGGGCTGCGCGCCACTTGGTGGTTGTTGTTGTCCAGCCGCGTCGTGGTGGCAACGCATCCCGCGGATGTGCACGATGAGCGAAACGCCCACCAAGCGACATTCTCGTTGGTGTGTATGGCGTATGGGGCGCCGTTGATCGTCTGCTTTTCGTAGTCGTAGTCGAAGCGGTACGTGCCGTCGAGTAGGACGGCGGGTCGGGCTACAGCGCTGGTCGGCGGTGCCGAAACCGCTGGGGCGGAGGCCGCCGGGGCGGAGGCTACCGAGGCGGTCTCCCTCGTCGGCTGCCGTGCGTAGACGACGACGCCGACGACGGTCACCACCGCCGCCGCCAGCGCCGCGCCGAGCAGAATCCGGGACCGCGTGCGTCGCTTCGGCTTCGCCGAGTTCGACGGCGGCGCAGCGCTCCACGCTGATCCGCCCGACGGTATCCGCACCGCGGTTTGGATCTCGGACTGCGAGATTGGCGCGGCGACGGTGGGGCTCGATCCCGTGCGGCGATCACTGTCCGAACCCACGCCGGCCCGCGCGGCGAGCGCCGCGGCGAACTCGTGGCAATCCGCGAACCGGTCGGCGGGTTCCTTAGCCAGGGCCCGCGACAACACCTCGTCGAGGTTCCGCAACTCGGACCGCCGATCGCTCACCTTTGGTAGTGGCGCGGTGAGATGTCGGCTGATGACGGCCACGGGGTTGGAATGCTGATACGGCGGCGCACCGGTGAGGAGGTGAAACGCGGTGGCGGCCAACGCGTACTGGTCGGCGCGCGCGTCGAGGTCGCCGCCCATCAGCTGTTCGGGCGCCGCGTACGTGACCGTTCCCACGGTGAAGTTCGTGTCGGTCAGTCCGCTGATGTCGTCGTGCTGCCGGGCTATCCCGAAGTCCGCCAACAGGGCCCGGAGTTGGCCGTCTTTTGGATCGGTAAGCAAGATATTGGCCGGCTTGACGTCGCGATGCAGCAGCCCGCACTGGTGGGCGTAGTCGAGGGCCGCGGCCACCGCGGTGACGACGGCGCACGCGTCGCGCGTTGGCATCCCGGCCGGATAGCGGGCGCTCATCCACTGCGCGGCGTCGGCTCCCTCGACATAGTCCATCGCGAGCCACAGTTGGCCGTCGAACTCGCCGCGATCGTGCACCTGGACAATGTTCGGGTGCCACAGCGTGGCGGCGAGTTCGGCTTCACGGTGAAACCTCGTCCGGAAGCCGCTGTCCGCCGCCGTCCCCCCGAGCAGGATCTTCAGCGCGTCGCGCCGCGGCAATCGCGGGTGCTGAACGAGGTAGACCTCGCTCATCCCGCCACGACCGAGCAACCGCAGGATGGTGTACCCGGCAAATGTCTCGCCGCTCGTCAACGGCATGCGCGGATACTACCGCCGCAAGCGCGCCCGCGCTAAAGAGCGGGGACCCCGTCGCGGTGCGGATGAAGCGCCCCTACGGGCGAGGTGAGCGGGATGTGCAGCGCGTCAACGATTCCGGGCTCAGCGTCGCAGACCCAGGGTATGGCGTTGACCGCGCGCATGCCCGTGGCCAGCAACCCGTGATCGTTGTGGCTCTCGCCGGGACGATGCCCGACTTCGAATTCCGCGTCGATGCTCGGTTCGCCGTCGATGATGACCCGCCAGATGCCATCGGTTCCACCGGTTCGGCCTTTGAGCCAATCGGGGGCGAGGTCATCGGCGAGGCGGTCGACGTGCTCGATCGTGATGACGTCGACCCCGTCGACGACGCCGATGCAACGCGCCCGGGTGGCGCCCACGGTTCCCGCTTCGACGAGTCCGAATGCGGTGGTGATGTCGCGCGGGGTGGCCTGAAACTCGCACGTCTCGCGGATGTCCTCGAGTTCCACCCCCAACGACTCGGCGACCATGGTCACCGCGGCGCCCCAGCCCCAGCGCAGGGTGCCGGCCATCTTCAACCCGCCCTCGTAGTCGAGCGGCTGGCCGAATCCGAACAGCTCCCGCATGTCGTATTCGGCCGGGTACTCCGAGTAGTTGGTGATCTCTATGCCGCGCACCGAATAAACCTTGTGGCACATGGACATCAGCGCGATCGGGAACAGGTCGGCGCCGAATCCCGGCTCGATGCCGGTGGAGAACAGTGAGCTCCCTCCCGCCTTGGTCGCGGTGCGAATCGTATCGATCACCTTGTCGGGCATGGAGCCGCGCGGGTATACCAATCCCGGTATCGCGGTCGTCACAATGTTCTTGCCGGCCGCGAGGATTCGGCACAGGTCGCCGATCGCTTCCTTCATTCGAGAGGGTGCCGGTGCCGCGTAGACGACGCAGTCCGCATCGCCGCCGAGGATCTGCGACGCGTCCCGGGTTGCGCGAACGCCGACTGGGTCCATGCCGGCGAGCTCGCCGGCGTCCTTGCCGTCCTTGTTGTCCGAATGGACCCACACGCCGACGAGGTCGAGATTGGGCCGGTCGGCGATGGTGCGGATCGCGTACTTCCCGACTCCGCCGGTGGCCCAGACTGCGACTTTGTACTTGTCTTTCACGACGTCGACTCCCTTTTCCAATACCGGCCCTTGACGGCCGCCAGGGCCTCGGTGACGTAAAGATCCAGCGGCCGCGGGGCCGTCGATTGACGCACCCACTGCTGAAAGGCGAAATCGGCTGCCGCAAAAGCGAGTTGGACCAGCAGGCCGGGACGGATGTCGGCGTCGGGGTTGGTGCGCATGCGTTCGGCGATCAGCTTTGTAGCGCGCTCCCGGTCCGCTGCTGTGTGCATTGTCAGTTTGCCGAGCAGATCGGGGGCCACCAGTAGGGCTTCCCGCCATTCCTCGGTGTCGGCCTGGTCGAACGAGCGGGTTCGCGTGACGATCGCGTTGATCAGCGCGACGTCCGGAGACTCTTTGGCCGGCCGCTGTTCGAGCAGGTTGACGATCGCGGCGCCGCCATGGCGGACGGGGGCGAGCAGTAGCTCCTCCTTCGTCGGAACATGCCGGAAGAAGGTGCGCGGCGAGACGCCCGCGGCCAGAGCGATTTCCTCCGTTGTCACGGCGTCGTAACCGCGTTCGATGAACAGCCGGAACGCCGCCCGCCTGATGTCCGCCCGGATCTGTGCGCGCTGTCGATCCCGCAGCGACTCTCCTGTCACCGGAAGCAGCCGATTCCGCCATCGACGTGAATGGTCTGCCCGGTGATGAACGACGCGTCGCTGCTGAGCAGGAACGCCACCAGCGCGCCGACGTCGGTGCGGACATCGCCGATGCGCTTCATCGGAACGCGTCCCACCGCCTTCGCGTAATCGTCCGGTGCGAACTGCTTCCAGAGTTTGACGCCGTCAGACTCGGCGAACGGGCATATCACGTTGACGCGAATGTTGTCCCGCCCCCACTCCAGGGCCGCCACCTTCGATAGCCCGCGGATGGCTTCCTTCGCGGCGGCATAACCGCCCCACCGGGGTTCACCGCCGGTGCCCGTCCCCGAACCGAGGTTGACGATCGACCCACCGCCCGCCGCGGCCATCAGCGGGTGCACGGCCTGCATGAGCAGGAACGTCGCCCGGGGCCCGACGTCGTAACCGAGCGCCAGGTCGCCTACGTCGATGTCAACAAATGCCTTGGGCTCGTTGGTGGCTATGGCATTGTTGACCAGCCCGTGCACCGTACCGAACGCGTCGAGCGCGGCCGCCACGATCCGCTGGGCGCTGTCCGGGTCCCGCAGATCGGCGACCAGCTGCTCGGCCCGTCCCATTGCCTTGAGCTCGGCGGTTGTGGCGCTGAGTTTTTCGTCGAGGATGTCGACCACCAGTACCGCGGCGCCGCGTTCGAGCAGCGCTGCGGCGATGCCCTTCCCGACGCCTTGGGCCGCGCCGGTGACGATCGCGACGTGGCCGCGCATCGAGTCGGGGTGTGAGTAGGTCATCGCACGGGCCCCAGGTGCAGCGGCACACCCCGGTGCATCTCGTAGGTGCTGCGGGCACCGTCGGGCAGTTCGATGAACTCGACCGCAGTTCCGTCGGGATCTTTGACGAAAAACATTCGAACCCCGCCTATTTCGAACGGCTCCTGGTCGGGGGTGTACCCGGCCTCGGTGATGCGGCGGTGGGTGTCGTCGAGATCGCGGACGGAGAGCGAGACGTTGTGAATCCCGGTCATGCCCCGACGCGCGGGCCTGTCCGCAGAGGGCTTGGCCGAAAGCGAGAGCAGCTCGACCATCAGCCCGCCCAGCAAGCCACCGACAACCCGGCCCTCCTGCTTGCGAGTGGCGTGCAGTACCGCATCGAAAGGCTCCCCGGAGATCAGGGTTTCGAAGACCACGTCCATGCCGAGCAGATCGCGGTAGAACGCCAGCGCGCGATCCATCTCGGTCACCCCGATGACGAGATGGCAGAACGACACGTCGCCCAGGACGCCGGGTTTTTCGTCGGTCATGGTGTCGGCACGGCGAGTCGTTGAGCCGGGCGTCCGGCGAACAGCGGCAGGTCTAGATAGGTCTTGATGCCGGGCTCGGCGGCGCAGACGTCGGGGATGGCGTTGACGCAGTGATTTGCCGTGGCGACGACGCCGGGATTGCGTTGCAGCCCTTCGGCGATCGACGGGGGTTGCAGTCCCTTGAACGTCAGGCTCACGGTGGGGTCGCCGGTGATCTCGACCTCGAAGCGTTCGCCGCGCCCACCGAAATTCCAGTCCGGTTCCAGATTGGCTTCCCCCATCAGCCAGTTGACCGCCGCCGTGATGACCGGCTCGCCGCCGGCGAGCGCTTGCCACCGGAACCGGCGGGCGGCGACGGTTCCCGCGGTGATCGGAATTGGGTCATAGTCGATGTCGGCGGTCGCCACGGCGATCTCCTGAATCGTCCTGATGTTGGGATCGATGCGAAATCCCATGTGGTCGGCGATCATTCGCACCGACATCTTGAAGCCCGATTCGAGCAGCTTGGCCATCGGTCCTTGCATGGCTTCCTCGGGGGAACCGCCGAAGCCCATTATGTGCCGCACGACGTCCGGGGCGTTATAGGTGCGGATATCGGAGAATTCCTCGGCGCGCACGTGGGTGACCGCTGACGAGAGCCCGGACAGCATGAGCGGAAATCGCTCCGTGATGCCGCCGGGATGGATTCCGGACCCGTGCAGGGTAACGCCACCTTCGAGCGCGGCGTCGGCAATGGCTTTGACACGCGGGTTGCTCGGGTCCGGGTATACCCAGCCGACCGGTGTGACCACATTCTTGCCGGACCGCAGAATCGCCACGACCTCTTCGTCGTTGGGGACCAGCGGGCTGTACATGACACAGTCGGCGTCAAGGGCCAGGACCTCGTCGGCGCTCGAAGTGGCGACGACACCCAGCGGGGAGGTTCCGATGATATGGCCCACGTCGACGCCATCCTTGGCCGCGCCGTGTACCCAGCATCCGGCCAGCTCGAGCTGAGGGTGATTCAGCACGCACTCGATGGCGGCCTTGCCAACACCCCCGGTCGCCCACTGGATGACACGAAGCTTCATGTATGGCACGGTATGTCTGACTGGCAGTAACTGTCAACAAGTGGGAAGGTCGATTTATGGGCGTCCTCGACGGCAAGATCGCGATCGTCACCGGAACCAGCCGCGGTGTCGGCGTCGGCATCGCCCACGAGCTGTTGCGCGCCGGCGCCACGGTCATCGGTTGCTCTCGCTCACCCCTGGACAACATCCCGGGTGTCGGCACGGAGCCGGGCTGGGCGGCCCGCGCCTCACAGAAAGTCTGCGATCAGGGGGACTACCGATCGATCGACTCCTTCGCCGCCGACGTCGTGGCCACCCACGGCCGGATCGACATCTTGGTGAACAACGCCGGCGGTACGGTCCCGGCGCCGCACGTGGAGAGCATTCCCGAACTCGTGCAACGCATTCAGGGTGCACCGCCAAGCGACGACGACTATGGGCGCACGGCGCTGTTTCACGCGTACGCGGTGCAGATGAACCTCATCAGTCCGCTGTGGTTCGCCATCCGCGCGTACCGGCAGATGGCCACCCAGGACGGCGTCGGCTGCATCATCAACATCTCAAGCGGCGCCGGGCACCCGGCGGGGTCACCAACCTTGGTCTCGTACGGCGCGGCCAAGAGCGGGCTCAACCATCTCACTCGCTCGCTGGCCGAGGAGTGGGGACCCAAGGTCCGGGTCAACTGCATCGCACTGGGTCCGACAATGACCGAGAACTTCCGTTCGTTTGTGCTGCCCAAGGATGATCCGGCCGGCGAAAGGTACTTTGCCGCAGTCCCGCTGCGCCGCGCGGGTGAGCCCGCGGAGGTGGGTCGCGTCTGCGTTTTCCTCGCGAGCGGTGACGCGGACTTCGTCAACGGCACGACCATCGAGCACGACGGCGGCATGTTGCCCGGCGTGCTCTACGACGCGGGCCTGAAGACCATCACCGATCTGCTGTCCTGAACTGTCAAAAGACTGTCCTCTGCTGTCAAGACTTGAGCGCCTGACCTGCCGCAGAGTGGATGCCATGAACACCACCAGCATCGAACACATCGACGTGTTGATCATCGGCGCCGGCATCTCGGGCATCGGCGCCGCCCGTTACCTGCGGACAATGCAGCCGGGCAAGACGTTCGCAATCCTGGAGGCCCGCGAGGAGATCGGTGGGACGTGGGATCTGTTCCGCTACCCGGGGATTCGCTCGGACTCGGATCTGCACACGTTCAGCTACGAGTTCAAGGCGTGGGAGAACGAGAAGGCGATCGCCAGCGCGGACAAGATTATGGCCTACCTTCGGGAGACGGTGGCCGAGAACGGAATTCGTCGGTCGATCCGATTCCACCACAAGGTGATCAGCGCGGCATGGTCCACCCCGGACGCGCGCTGGCTGGTGGAGATCGAACGCGCGGACACCGGCGAGCGCATCACTATGAGCTGTGGCTGGTTCTTCAGCGCCAGCGGCTACTACCGCTACGACGAGGGGTTCACCCCGGAGTTTCCGGGGCGGGAGCGGTTTACCGGCCAGATCGTGCACCCCCAGCACTGGCCGGAGGACCTGGACTACCGCGGCAAGCGGGTGGTGATCATCGGCAGCGGCGCGACCGCGGTCACCCTGGTGCCGGCGTTGGCCGACACCGCCGGGCATGTGACCATGCTGCAGCGCTCGCCGACGTACATCGTGCCGGTGCCGTCGGAGGACCGCATCGCCAACACGCTGCCCAAGCTGATCGGCCGCGACCGGGCCTACGCCGTCACCCGGCGGAAGAACATCGCCAAGCAACGGCTGATCTGGCGGTTCTGCAAGCAGTACCCCCGGGCCGCCCGGCGGTTGATCCGTCACCTCAACGCAACGCAGCTGCCGGCGGGCTATCCGGTCGACGAGCACTTCCGGCCGGCTTACAACCCGTGGGACCAGCGGCTGTGCGCGGTGCCGGACGCCGACATGTTCAAGGCCATCCGCGACGGCCGCGCCTCGGTGGTCACCGACCGGATCGACACCTTCACCGAACGGGGAATCCGGCTGCAATCCGGGCGCGAGCTGGAAGCCGACATCGTCGTCACCGCTACCGGCCTGAACCTGCTGGCCTTCGGCGGCATCACCCTCTCGGTGGACGGGGTACCGGTCAACCTGCCGGAGAAGGTGGCGTTCAAGGGCTTCCTGCTCAGCGACGTGCCCAACTTCGCCTACATGTTCGGCTACACCAACTCGTCGTGGACGCTGAAGGTCGGGTTGGTATGCGAACACTTCTGCCGGCTGTTGGCGCACATGGACGAGCACGGCCACACCGTCTGCTACCCGCAGCTGCCCGGACCCATGGAGACCCGCCCACTGCTGGAGGTCACCTCCGGCTACGCCAAGCGGGCAGCCGGCCAGTTCCCCCACCAGGGCACCGAAGGCCCGTGGCGCACCTCCATGGAGTACCGCGTCGATCGCAAGATGCTGCGCACGGGCCCGGTCGTCGACGACAACCTGTACTTCGCCACCTCGTCGCCGGCCGACGCACTTGAGCCGGCGTTAGCCGGATAGGGCCCGCGCCGTTGCGGGCGTGCGAGTTTGGTCACGGTAAGCCGCCGGCCCCGTCCCGAACCAGCGTTTGCACGAGCGGGTCAGCACGCTCTGCTCGGCGTAGCCAAGCTCACGCGCCAGGTGCGTGAGGCTGATGCCGGTGCTGCGCAGGTAGCGGTCGGCGGCGTCCTTGCGGACCTGATCGACCAAAGCCGCGAACGTGGTGTTCTCCTCGGCGAGCCTGCGCTGCAACGTTTTTGGATGCAGATTGAACTGCTGGGCGACGACGTCCAATGTCGCCGCCCCGGTAGGCAAAAGTTGGCGAACGATGCTACGCACCGATTCGACAATCCCGGCATTTCGAGGGGTGATGCCGTTCAGGTAGTCGACGACAGCCCGGTGGGCGACGTCGTCGCGGTGCAATGGGCGGCCCAGGTCGGCGGTGCGTACGGTGAAACCCGCTGTGCGCGCCGCGAACTCAGGCGTGCATCCGAAATACCGCACGTAGTCGGCCTTGGGCGTGAGCGGGTCGTGCGGCAGATGCACCTTCAGCGGGACGTAATCGGCACCCATCAGCAGCCGGAAAACCCGTAGCGACACTCCCAGCGACAGCTCCGTGGTCTGCGAGTGCGGCGGCGCGCCGTCCAGGAGGAACTCGATCGTCAGGAGCGATCGCTGTGGGTCGGCCAGCGGCGCGACGCGGATCGCGAGCACCGGGCTGTAGGCGGCCATGTACGTGCCGAAGATCCCCAGGGCGTCCGCCACCGTGGCGGCGGTGCGGGCCGCCACGCCGACCGGCCCCAGAATCTCGATGCCCTGCCGTTGGGCCAGCCGTCGCCCGAAGTCCGGCGTTTCGGTGGTCTGGGCGGCGGATTCGATCGCTCGTATCGCCGCGCGGTAGGGGATGAACGCGTCGTGATTGCCGGCGTCGCGGTCCCGGATGCCCGCCGCGCGCAGCAGGCCGGCCGGGTCACCGCCCAATTCGGCGACCAGGCCCTGGTAGTTCGAGAGCGCGCTCCCGCGTACCACGGACATGTGTCTTGAATTGTCAAAAGGCTGTCGTGAAGTGTCAAGACCTCGCGTTGTTTGGCGATGGATGGTTGAGTCGGTGTCGGCTTTACAGCCGAACTAAGACAAGGAGATTCACATGAGCAGCCCGTTGGAACCCACCCCCGAGCAATTCGCGGCGCTCACCTCGCGGCCGGCAGACGCTCCGGTGGTGATGGTCAACCTGTTGAAGTTCAAGGCCACCGGTGGCGTGGAGTCCTACGCGCGGTACGCGCGGAAGGTTGCGCCGCACCTCGAGCGCGCCGGCGCCACCGTCCGCTATGTGGGCACGGCGCCGGCGTTCGTCATCGGCGACGGTGAACGGCCGTGGTGGGACGCGATCATCGTCGTCGAGTACCCGACGCCGCAGGCGTTCATCGGCATGGTGACGAGCCCGGAATACGGCCAAGTGCACGAGCATCGCGCCGCTGGACTGGAGCGTGGCGACCTGATCGCGACCTCGGCGTGGTCGCTTGGCTGACGGAACCGGTGATGGCGGGCACCCTGCAATCGCGGTGTAATAGGCGAATGGAACTGATGGCGCCCACCGACTCGGTATTTCTGATCGCGGAATCACGTGAGCATCCCATGCACGTGGGCGGCCTGTCGTTGTTCGAGCCGCCGGAGGGCGCCGGTCCGGAGTTCGTCCGGGAGTTCACCGACGCCCTGATTGCCAACGACGAATTCCAGCCCACCTTTCGCAAGCGCCCCGGGACGATCATGGGCGGGATTGCCCCCATGGCATGGGCCTACGACGACAATGACGACATCGACGTCGACTACCACATTCGGCGCTCGGCGCTGGCGTCGCCGGGTCGGGTCCGCGAGCTGCTCGAGCTCGCTTCCAGGCTGCATACCAGCCTGCTCGATCGCCACCGCCCGCTGTGGGAGCTGTACGTGGTGGAGGGGCTGAACGACGGCCGGTTCGCCATGTACAGCAAGATGCATCACGCGCTGATCGACGGTATTTCGGCGATGAAGCTGATGCAGCGCACGCTGTCGGTCGACCCGGACGACCGCGACGTGCGGGCGATGTGGAGCCTGCCTCGGCGGCCGCGTCCCAAGTCGGGTGGCTCGTCCCCGTTGGGCTCACTGGTCAAGGCGGCGGGATCCGTTGCGGGACTTGCCCCGTCGACGTTGAAGCTGGCCCGCGCCGCGCTGTTCGAGCAGCAGTTGACCCTGCCGATGACGGCACCGCACACGATGTTGAACGTCAAGATCGGGGGCGCGCGCCGGTGCGCAGCTCAATCCTGGTCGGCGGATCGCATCCTGAGCGTCAAGAAGGCGGCCGGCGTGAGCTTCAACGACGCCGTCTTGGCCATGTGCTCGGGTGCGCTGCGTTACTACCTGATCGAGCAGAACGCGCTGCCGGATGCACCGCTGATCGCGATGGTTCCGGTGAGCCTGCGCTCCAAGGAAGAGGCCGACGCCGGGGGCAACATGGTCGGCAGCGTCCTGTGCAATCTCGCCACCGACGTCGAGGACCCGGCGCAGCGGATCGAAGCGATCTGCGAATCGATGCGCGGCAACAAGAAGGTGCTGGCCGAATTGCCGAGGCTGCAGGTGATGACGTTGTCGGCGCTGTACATGGCACCGCTGACGCTGGTGGGTGTCCCGGGTTTCATCTCGTCGACGCCGCCGCCGTTCAACCTCGTCATCTCGAATGTGCCGGGACTCGCGGAGCCGATGTACTACGGCGGCGCCCGGCTGGACGGCAGCTATCCCCTGTCGGCGCTCCCGGACGGGCAAGCGCTGAACATCACGCTGGTCAACAACGCCGGCAATCTCGATTTCGGTCTGGTCGGATGCCGTCGCAGCGTTCCGCACCTGCAGCGGATGCTGGTGCACTTGGAGTCGTCGCTCAAGGATCTGGAAGCCGCGGTCGGGGTCTAGGGTTCCGTGCCCAAGCACAGCGCGGGTGTGCTGCTGTACCGGGCCCGCGACGGCGTCGTCGAAGTCCTGATCGCGCATCCGGGTGGCCCGTTTTGGGCCCGCAAGGACGACGGGGCCTGGTCGATTCCCAAGGGCGAGTACGCGGACGGGGAGGACCCTTGGGCGGCCGCGCAGCGCGAGTTTTTCGAGGAGCTCGCGCTGCCGGTACCGGCCGGGCCGCGCATCGACTTCGGTTCGCTGAAGCAACCCAGCGGCAAGGTGGTCACTGCCTTCGCGGTGGAGGGCGACCTCGACGTCACCGACGCACGCAGCAACACCTTCGAAATGGAGTGGCCACGGGGCTCGGGCAAGATGCGAGAGTTCCCCGAGATCGATCGGGTCGGCTGGTTTGCGGTGGCGCAGGCGCGCACGAAGTTACTCAAGGGACAGCGCGCATTTCTCGACCGGTTGATGACCGATCCGGCGGTGGCGGGACTAAGCGAAGGAACTTGACATGCAAACATTGCGCACGCCCGACGATCGGATCGTGGAGTTTCTGCGCCGCTGAGCCGGTCGCGCGGTGCGGGCAGAATGTGGGGATGACGACCGCGCCCTCGCAGCAAGGTTTCCTGCTGCAGCTTCTGGATCCGGCCAACCGCGCTGACCCGTATCGGATCTGCGCGCAGTTTCGCGACAGCGGACCGTTGCAGCTGCCCGACGCCAATGTGGCCGTCTTCTTGACTTACCGCGATTGCGACGAGGTCCTGCGGCACCCGTCGTCGAGCAGCGACCGGCTCAAGTCGACGATGGCGCGGCGCCTGCGCGGAGAGCGGGTCGGCGCCGCGACCGATCGGACCGCCGGGATTCCTGTTTCTCGATCCGCCCGATCACACCCGGCTGCGCAAGTTGGTCAGCAAGGCGTTCGCGCCGAAGGTGGTCAGCGCGCTGCAACCCGAAATCAATTCGCTGGTGGACGGATTGCTTGACCGGGTCGCCGAGAACGGTGAGTTCGAGGTCGTCGAAGACCTCGCCCATCCGCTGCCGGTGGCGGTCATCTGCCGGCTGCTCGGAGTGCCCCTCGAGGACGAGCCTGAGTTCAGCCGCGCCTCGGCGCTGTTGGCGCAGGCGCTGGACCCGTTCGTCGCATTCACCGGCGCAGTGCGGGACGGTTTCGAGGAGCGGATGCAGGCCGCTCGGTGGCTGCGTGAATACTTCCACGGGCTGATCGAAGAGCGTCGATCGCGGCCCGGCGGCGACTTCATCTCCGGGCTGATCGCGGTGGAGGAGTCCGGCGACCAGCTGAGCCACGACGAGATCATCTCCACCTGCAACCTGCTGCTCATCGCGGGACATGAGACCACGGTGAACCTGATCGGGAACGCGATCTTGGCCATGTTGCGCAACCCCATTGAGTGGGCGGCGCTGGCCGCCGATGCCGGCCGTGCGCCGGCGATCGTGGAGGAAACCCTGCGTTACGATCCGCCCGTGCAGATGGTCGGCCGAATTGCCCTCGACGACATGGCAATTGGGGGCATCGAGGTGCCCACGGGTGACATAATGTTTCTGCTGCTGGCCGCGGCTCAGCGCGATCCCACGGAGTTCGACCGACCCGACACCTTCGATCCGGATCGTGGGACGCTGCGGCACTTGGGGTTTGGCCGCGGCGCGCACTACTGCCTGGGCGCGCCGCTGGCGCGGCTGGAAGCCGGTGCGGCCCTGTCGGCGGTCACGGCGCGCTTCCCGGACGCGCGGCTGGACGCCGAGCCGCGTTACAAATCGAACGTCACGCTGCGGGGTTTGTCGGAGTTGAAGGTGGCGATCTAGTTCGGGAGCTTCGAGTTATCCACAGTTGGGAGTTTCTCCACAACTCGGGGTTCGGCCGGCGCCAGACGGCGGCAGGGGTCACTAGAATTCGAAAGTATGTTCGACTGCCGGTTGCCCGACGTTGACGCGCTTCGAACGCGCCGACGACGCGGCCGTGGTTGCCGCGATCGCCGAGTGCGCCCGGGTGGAGGCCATCGCCGGCGCGCTCCGGCTGGCGGCCATCGCCGAGCTGGTGGCCCGCCGCGCCGACGGTCCCACCGATTGTGCGCACTGGTCGTGTGACAACTGGGACGCCATCGCCGCCGAAGTCGCTGCCGCACTAGGCATCAGTCACGCCATGGCGTCGGGGCAGATGTATCTGGGCGTGGCGCTGCGCGACCGCCTGCCCCGGGTGGCGGCCCTGTTCGCCGAGGGCACCCTCAGCGCCCGGCTGGCCAGCTCGATCGTGTGGCACACCGATCTGATCAAAGACCCCGACACACTGCGGCTCGTCGATCAGACCCTGGCCCAAGACGCCACGGCCTTCGGGGCGCTGTCGGTGAGCAAGACCGCCCAGGCCATCGACGCCATCGTCGACCGGCATGATCCCGCCGCGGTGCGCCGCGCCCGCGCGGGTGGGCGCGGACGCGACGTGGTGATCAGCCCCGCCGATGACCACTCCGGCACCGCCAACCTGTGGGGCTCCTTGTTCGCCAACGACGCGGCCATCTTGGAACGCCGGCTCACCCAGCTGGCCCACGACGTGTGCCGCGACGATCCGCGCACCCTCGCCCAGCGCCGCGCCGACGCGCTCGGGGCGCTGGCCGCCGGAGCCGACCGGCTGGCGTGTGGCTGCGGGAACACCGAGTGCCCCACCGGTGACGAACCCCGACCCGCGAGCGGCCGCGGTGATCATCCATGTCGTCGCCGAGGCGGCCACCCTGGATGCCGCGCCCGACCCGCACACCTCCGGTGAGCGCCCGTCGCGGCCCATCACCCCCGAGACGACCCTGGCCGAGGCGCTGGCCCCCGACCCCGAACCCGACATCCCGGCCGCACCCCGGCCGCCGGCGGCCCAGCTTTTCGGCGGCGGCACACTACCGGCTTCGATGGTGGCCGAACTGATCCGTGGTGGGGCCAAGGTGCGGCCGCTGCGCCATCCCGGCGACGCACCCCCCGAGCCGGGTTATCGCCCCTCGGCCGCGCTCGAGCACTTCATCCGCTGCCGCGATATGACGTGCCGGTTTCCCGGCTGCGATCATCCCGCCGAGTTCGCCGACATCGACCACACCATCCCCTACCCGTGCGGCCTCACGCACGCCTCGAACCTGAAGTGTCTGTGCCGAAAACACCACTTGCTCAAGACTTTCTGGACTGCTTGGTGTGACGAGCAACTCCCCGACGGCACCATCATCTGGACGTCGCCGAGCGGTCGGAAATACCTCACCCGTCCGGGCAGCCGGCTGCTGTTTCCCGCTCTGTGCTTGCCCACCGGCGAATTACCCACTGCGCCAACGGCATACCCGCCATCCGGCGATCGCGGCGTGATGATGCCCCTACGCCGCCGCACCAGAGAACAAGACCGCGCCTACCGCATCGACGCCGAACGCGCCCTCAACGCCGATCGCGTCGCCGAACGCAACCAGCCGCCGCCCTTCTAGCGATAGACAATCCTGAGCAGCGCGTCGAAATCTTGGGCGGGCATCCATGCATCGACGTTCCACAGGGACTTTCGCGTCGAGCCGCACTCCCGCGGGAACGCGATGATTCTGTCCGCCGAGTACAAATCGGTGCCGGCCGCTTCGCAGGTGCAGGGCCGTGCCCATCAGCGTGCCAGATGTCGCCCAGGGGCCCAGCCTCGCACTGCTCAACGGGAACACCTCAGCTCGGCCTCCTCGAGTGACTTCAAGGCCATCGCCGACAACGCGAATCGAGACTTTCGGATAGAGGAACGAACGCATCCGGAAGGAGCGAGCGAACAGGAGGAAAACCAGTCCGTACCCGCCGAGAACCAGCCAATGCTCCCATTCCCCCACGGTCCCGGTCGCGACGTGAAAACCCGCGTTGAGCGCGAAAGGCAGGCCAATCATCGCCGCCATTCCCCCATAGACAAACAGGATTGCGAACGTCCTCATATTCACTCGCGGGGCGGTCGCCACGAAACTGCGGTAAGCGGGTGCCTCCGCACCGACGGGCGTCCCGACATCGCCGGGATCGAGGTTCGGCCTCGGCTCAGCGAAACGTTGGTGCTCGGCTAGCCGGCGTTCCAGCTCGGCGATGCGCTTTTCGGGATCGTCCTGGTCCACCAGCAAATCGTCCCACTTCGGAAGCGCGCCAGGCAGGAAGGCACGTACGCCCGCCCTACAATGAAGGGCCTATTGGCTTCACCATGGTTGGAGGCGAACATGACCCAGCAGGCGACGTCCCTCTATCAGCGGATGGGCGGCTATGACGTAATCGCTGCCGTCATCGATGATCTGTTCGCCATCCTGCATGCGGATCCCGATTTCGCTCGCTTCTTCGGTGGCCGCAGCGAGGACTCGGCGATTCGTAGTCGGCAGCTGTTGGTCGACCAGATGTGTGGGCTGAGCGGCGGCCCGTGCCATTACATCGGCCGCGACATGACGACATCGCACCGCGGACTCGGGATCACCAACGCCGAATGGGAAGCGAACATGAAAGCCTCGGACGCGGCGCTAGCCAAAAACGGTGTTGGCGAGGCCGAGCGCGCCGAATTCCTCGCGCTGTTCCAGCGTTACCACGACGACATTGTGGAGGCTGACTAGCGAGTCTAAGCGGGGCCGAGGCCCGGCACGATCTCGTTGAGGCTGAAGGTAACCGGCTGTTCGAGTTGCGCGTAGGTGCATGAGCGTGGGTCGCGGTCGGGGCGCCACCGGCCGAACTGTGCGGTGTGACGGAATCGGGGACCTTCCATGTGGTCATAGCGCACCTCGACCACCCGCTCGGGTCGCAGTGGCACGAACGAGAGGTCCTTGCCGGCGTTCCAGCGCGAGAATTCGTTCTTGCGCGGCGTCCGCTCGCCGGCCTCGTGGGCGGCCCAGTCCCACGGATGGCCCTCGAAACTCGTTACCAGTGGCTGTAATTCGGCGAACAGCCGCCGGCGTTCGGCCATCGGGAAAGCGCCGATCACGCCGACCGATGCGAGGCGGCCGTCGTCCTGGTAGAGCCCGAGCAGCAGCGAGCCGATCGCGTCGCCGCCGGACTTGTGCACTCGATAGCCGGCGACCACGCAGTCGGCGGTCCGCTCGTGCTTGATCTTGAACATCACCCGCTTGTCCGGCTGATAGGTAACCGACAGTGGCTTGGCGATGAGGCCATCCAGCCCGGCGCCCTCGAAGTCCTCGAACCAGCGTTGCGCGGTCGCCATATCGGTGGTTGCCGGCGTGACATGGATCGAGGGCCCCGAGCCCGCTAACGCGTCGACGAGGGCTGCGCGCCGCTCGCTGAACGGCCGCCGGGTGTAGTCGTCGCCGCCGAGGGCCAGCAGGTCGAACGCGATGAAGGACGCCGGCGTCTTCTCGGCGAGCATCCGCACCCGCGAATCGGCCGGGTGGATCCGCTGTTGCAGCGCCTCGAAGTCCAGGCCGTGGTCGGTGGCGACGACAATCTCACCGTCGATCACGCAGCGCTGCGGCAGCTCGTCGCGGACCGCCGCGACAAGCTCGGGGAAATACCTGGTCATCGGCCGCTCGTTGCGGCTGCCCAGCTCGACCTCATCGCGGTCGCGGAAGCAAATCGACCTGAATCCATCCCATTTGGGCTCATACGACGCATCCGGCGGCATCGACCGCACCGGCTTGGCCAGCATCGGCGAAACCGGCGGCATGACGGGCAACTCCATTGGCTCATTGTGCTGGAATCATGATGTGGCTGCTGCAGCGGAAGAAATCGACGTCGACGGTATCCCGGTGCGGCTGACAAATCCGGACAAGGTGTATTTCCCCGCTCTCGGGGCCAACGGCACCAAGAGGCGCCTCGTCGAGTACTACCTGGCCGTGGCCGGCGGTCCGATGTTGACCGCGCTGCGCGACCGGCCCACCCATCTGCAGCGCTTCCCGGACGGCATCGACGGCGAGGAGATCTACCAGAAGCGGGTACCGCAGCACCATCCCGACTACCTGGAGACCTGCCGGGTGACGTTCCCGTCGGGACGCACCGCCGACGCGCTGAAGGTGACCCACCCGGCGGCAATCGTGTGGGCGGCGCAGATGGGCACGATCACGCTGCACCCGTGGCAGGTGCGCTGCCCGGACACCGAGCATCCCGACGAGTTGCGCATCGATCTGGATCCACAGCCGGGCACCGGCTTCGCGCAGGCGCGCACGGTTGCCGTCGACGTGCTGCTGCCGCTGCTCGACGAACTCGGTTTGGTCGGGTACCCGAAGACATCCGGGGGCCGCGGGATCCACGTGTTTCTCCGCATCGCCACCGACTGGGGGTTCGTCGAGGTGCGCCGGGCGGGCATCGCGCTGGCCCGCGAAGTGGAGCGCCGCGCACCGGACGCCGTGACCACGTCGTGGTGGAAAGAGGAACGCGGCGAGCGCATCTTCATCGACTTCAACCAGAACGCCCGGGACCGCACCATGGCGTCGCCGTATTCGGTGCGACGTACGCCGATCGCGACCGTGTCGACACCGCTGACGTGGGACGAGCTGGCCGGCGCCGATCCGGACGACTACACCATGGCGACCGTGCCCGGTCTCGTGAAGCACCGGGACGACCCGTGGGCCGGTATGGACGACGCGGCCCAGTCGATCGCGCCGCTGCTCGAAATGGCCGCGGCCGACGAAGAGCGCGGGCTTGGCGACATGCCGTATCCGCCGAACTACCCGAAGATGCCGGGCGAGCCCAAACGCGTGCAGCCGAGCCGGGATACGGATCTGAAAAGGGAAAACCAGTCGAAGTAGGGCGCTGCGATGTTGACGGCAGGTGCCGTCAATCACATTCAGAAAAAAATCGCGTCGGAATCGGCCTGCGACCTCAAATACAGTTTCGTAGGCCGACTCGGCGCGATTAGCTGTGCGCAGGTCGCGGCGTACCTGCTTATGACGGAAGTCGTTGCACGCGTGTTGAAAATAGTTCCTTGTCCAAGGCCGCCGCGTAAGACAGTGAGTTTGCCGAAACGCTGGAGTATCGGGTGTAGATCGGCGTATGCTTTGCAACACTTTTCGACTCAATTTCATATTCATCCGATGCAGCGATGTGGCGACGACCCTGTCGGGGGGTTGCGGTGTCGTATGTGGTGCCTAGTCAAGGAGTATCAGGGTGATATCGGGCAGACGACGTCGGGGCGGCTGGGGGACTATCGTGGGTTGCTCGATTGTTTCGCTCTTAATTATCGCCTTCGGGGCGTTCTTTACGTGGGTGCAACATTACGGCGTTGCTGATCGAATCACGGTCCAGTCGTGTCGGCCACATTCTGGGAGTCGCATTTCAGATCGTGTGAGTAACTACGCCTTTGGCGACTTCTGCCTAGCATCGCCAGGCAGCGCATATCAGGAAAGATATCCGCACGAAAGTTATCCGGAATTCTGGGGCGTGTACACGAAAGACGTCGGTCATGACATCGGCGTCCACATCACACGGGGCACCGGGCAGTGGTACGAGGCTGTCGCCGACGCGTGGATCGTGCCGAAGATTGCGATCGGAGTTGGTGGCGTCCTGGGCGTTGCCGTTGTCATCGCCATCGTGCGCCGCCTACGTCCCGCCCCGGTGGCGGCAGAGTGGGCGGGCCAGCCGTGGCCCGGAACCAATCGCTAAGACATGCCGTCGTCCGGGTTTACCCCGTAGAGCGCTACCGACTTGAAGCCGCCCCGCCCTCGACTGTGAGGCTCAGCGCCGACACCGGCGTCGCCGAAACTGCAACCAGGCACACCCGCGTCGGCGTGTCGTGTGCATGATTTAAGTGTCGCGAGGAAACGAGTTAGAGCAGGCCCGCTACAAATGACGCGGCCCGGTCCGTTTGCGCGCCCGCATATTGGTTGTGCGCGGCTTGGTTGGAGCCGTTACCGCATATCGGGTCGCCCCCATTGCACAAGTCGATGGTCCTGCCCCCACAGACCGGCAGTCCGGCCATCGACCCCGTCATCTTGTCCGCGGGATTGCCGAAGGCCGCGACGGCGGCCACATGGTCGGCGGCCTCGGGGGCCAGCGGCGGCGGGGCGCTGTCCACGCCGAAGCCCGACCCCGGATCCGCATTCAGGCCCGGTATGCGAAGCACCTTTCCTGGACTCGACCCGGGGTTGGCGCCCACGAGATAGTCGATGACGGCCGCGCCCTGCGAGTAGCCGCCGAGCACCAACCTGGTGGCGGGGCAATTTTGGACCATGAAGTTGACGTGATTGTTGGCGTCGTTGACGCCGTCGGCGACCCGGAGAAAAGTCGGGAGCGCGGCGTAGTTGACCGCGTACTGGCCGACCGACCTGCCGCCAACCTTGGAGCGCAGCGAGTTGATGAAGGCCTGACCGACGGACCCCACTCCGGGCGGCTCATCGGTGCCGCGGGCGAACACCACCTCGATATCGGGGCAATCGTCGGCGCCGGCGGACGGAACACCGATCGGTGACGCCAACACAACACCGGAGGTCAGCGTCGCGGCACACAGCGGGCCGACGATCCGACGTATGCACGCCGCATGAATACTCATTCGATCGACGATAGGCCGCGGAGCTGATGACGGGGTTGGGCGGTTGGCCCAACCCCATCCCGTCCGTCACCGGTTCGCCGCCCCGTCCTTGCTTTAACGCGTTGTCCGATTTCTCGACGTCGCGCAACACCTGTGAGATGTCGGCGCCGTTGGCAGACGTCCCGTTGTCGGCGCCGTCGTGCGGCTTGGGCGCGAACATGCCCGTGACCATCTGATAGATCGGGCCAAGAGCGCCAACCACTTCGGCCAGCCCGAGGGTCGACGCCCATTCTGCGGCGAAACCCTTGCGAAACTCTTGGGAAGCTAGAGCCGACCGGCCGCGAAAGTCGCGGCCTGGTTTGTCATCCCGGACTGAACGTATAAAACGTGCGCGGTCGGGTTCCTGCCTTCCGAGCAGATTGGGTCGTTGGGAATGCACAAGTCAATCATTTTGGGCTGATACAGCGGGCTGATCGTGGGAAGCCGGCCGCCCCCCAGCGTCCGCGCGAAAGCGCTCTCGGGATTGCCGAAGACGGCGACCGCGGCGACATGATCGGCCACCTGAGGCGGCAGGTCATTGGTGGTCATATCGATCACGCCGGCGCCCTGCGAATATCCACCGAGCACCATCCTGGTGCTGGGGCAGTTCGCCGCCATGGATTGGACATGAGCACGCGCATCGCCGGCACCGGCCAGCGAGCTCCTGACGAAATCGTCGGTGGCGGGGTAGTTGACCGCATAGGCCCCGACGGATCGCCCACGCGCTTGCGCCCTAAGTGAATCGATGAATGCCTGGCCGACGCCCCCTACGCCGGGGGGCTCGTTGGTGCCGCGGGCGAACACCACCTCGACGTCGGGGCATGGGCTGGCGGACGCGTGACGAGTGTCGATGAGCGCGCTCAGCAGCGCCCACGTCGCCAGTGTCAAAGCCACCGCCACACCGAGGATGCGAGCGACGGCGCGTTCGCTCATTACCAAATGCTACGGACCCGAGCAAAGAAAACAAACGGGCCGGAGGTCACTCGTCCTTCGCGTGGCCGGGCACACCGGGAGTCGGATCGTTGGCAGGATCAGCCAGCGGGTGCGGTCCTGTGGCGTCATCCGGCAATGCATGATCGGGTACGCCAGGATGCGGGTCACCTGACGGATCAACTTGGAACTTCTCACCGTCAGCCATGCTGTCCCCTCTCATTGCGGCGGTGGCCGATTCGAACATAGCGACCATACGCCGGGCTGGGGTTGTTGCGCAGGCCCGCTATGTGTGGTTTAGCCGGGTGTAAATTGGCGCGCTCACATCTGCGACAGTCATGGTGCCGGCGGGGCGCCATCGGATCAGCGTGTCCGCAGACAGCGCGATCAGCATCCCCGCCAACCCACCGATCGTCGCTACCACCGATGACCCGGACAGCATCGAATAGCCGAAGACGGCGCCGCCGGAAAGCAAGACCACTCGGATGGGTGTCCAGTCGGTCGTCGCGGGCAGTCGGAAGGACAAACCCACGCCGAGCAGCAGCGCCAGGACATGTCCGACGGCGGTGAAGTCCGCTCCCGCGGCCGCGGTCACCGCGATGCCGAGCCACCAACCGACCCAGGCCGTCCGCCAGCGTGGCGGTATCGATGCCGTCAGCGCGCCCAGAACACAAACCGCGCCGTAACTCGTTCCCACGTCGGTGGCGCGCGCAATGGAGAACGGCAGCCACCCCGCCTTGAGCGCGACGACCAACCATGCCGCGACGATCAACGTGGCGCCAATGTGACCGACCGCGAAGGTTATGACCAAACCCCTACCGCGCCAGATCAATTCACCCAAGGCCAGCAAACACACCAGCCCCGGCAGCCAGGCGTAGATATCGCCGCCGTCGTCGACGAACGCGCTGCCGACCAGCGTGCTGAGGCGGCCGTGCGAAAGATTGTGCAAGTTGGTGCTCATGCGGCTCACCACGGCTTCGCGGGCGTGCTGGCCAAGCGAATCCAGCCAGAGCCAGACCGCGACCAGGACGACGGCGTACGCCACCGTGACACGCACCGACGCCGCGCCGGACAATGCCCGCGCGGCCACCGTTGCCCCCGTCATCCGCCACTCCTCGAGTGGCCCGACGAGCCGCAGTCGCGGGCCAGCAGGTCGGCGACGGTTTCGCGGCGTACCAGTTCACGCGACTCGCCGTCGGCAACGCCGACCAGCGGCGGGCGGCCTCCGAGGCTGCAGCTCGATCCCATCGCGTAGTGGTAGGCGCCCGTGCAGGCCACCGCCAGCAGGTCGCCCGGATGGATGTCAGCGGGGAGTTCGACGTCGCGGGCGATCTCGTCCCCGGCCTCGCAGTGCCGCCCCACCACGGTGACCGGCGCGGTCGTGGCCGGCAGGTGCCGATTGGCAAGCGCCACCGTGTATTTCGCACCGGTGAGCGCCGCCCGGGGATTGTCACTCATGCCGCCGTCCACGGCGACGAAGGTGCGCCCGTCGGGTTGGCGTTTGACGGCGACCACCCGGTACAGGGTAATCCCTGCGCGAGCGGCGATCGCTCGTCCCGGCTCGATCACGACCTGCGGGCGCGGGTAATCGTATTCCGCGCAAGCGGATCGGAGCGCGGCGTCGATGACCGCCGCCAGTGCCCGCGGGTCGAGTTCGGGATCGCCGGAACGATGCGGGACGGCGTGTCCGCCGCCGAGGTGAAGTTCGGTCAGCACGACCAGGTGACGGTCACGGACCTCGGCCATCGCGGCGATCATCTGCCGGATCGCGTCGCCGTACGGCCCGACGTCGGTCAGCTGCGACCCCAGTTGGCAGTGCAGCCCAACCAGTTCCAGCCACGGCTGACCCAGAATACGCTTGACGGCACCGGCCGCCTGACCGCCCGTCAGGGCAAAGCCGAATTTCTGATCGAGCACCCCGCCGCGGATCGCACCCGCGTCGAGGTCGGGAATCACCCGGACCAGCACGCGTTGACGACGGCGCACCCGCCCGGCAAGCAGCCCGATTTCGTTCGGGGTGTCGATGACGATGCGTCCCACCCCGGCCGCGACCGCATCGTCCAGCTCCGCGGCGGTCTTGGCATTGCCGCTGAGGATGATTTTCGACGGCGGCACCTCGCCGGTCAGGGCGGTGGCCAGCTCGCCGCCCGAGCAGACCTCGATGCCCGCGCCTTCGGCGGCGGCCCACCCGGCCACGGCAGCGCTCAGCAGCGCCCTGGCGCAGTAGACCAGCTCGACACCGGGGAGCGCGGCGCGGTAGCCGCGGATGCGGGCCCGGAAGTCTTCTTCGTCCACCACGTAGGTGGGAGTGCCGAACTCCGCGGCGAGCTCCGTGGCGGCCACCCCGCCGACGCACAACTGGCCCATTTCGTCGACATAGGCGCTCAGCGGCCAAACTGCCCGGTCGAGCTGCGGGTTCAACCCGTTCCGCAGCGACGGAAGCAGCTCGAACAGCGTCATACTCCCAGGTTGCGGGTCTAAGGCGGGATCGGCCACATTCTTAACGAACCTTTCACACCCGCGTGATTAATCTTCACGGATTCAGCGACGGCGGCCGGCGTCGTCCGCGTTTCTGGCGCGCAATCTCCGCGTTTTCGCTGATGTTTTGCCGCCCGTGACCAGCGCATGCTGGCTAGCATGAGCGAGATCGATCGGCACGCGGATACACCGCTGGTGGACTGGAGCGATCTTGGCGTGAGCGGTCTCTTGCCGACGGGCACGGTGACGCTGCTGTTGGCCGACGTCGAGGGTTCGACGCGGCTGTGGGAGACGCAGCCTGAGGAGATGACGGCGGCGTTCGCGCGGCTGGATCGCGAACTGTCGGATCTGATCGCGGCTCATGGCGGGGTGCGGCCGGTGGAGCAGGGTGAGGGCGACAGCTTTGTGTTGGCGTTCGCGCGGGCCAGTGACGCGGTAGCGTGCGCGCTGGGACTGCAGCGGGCGCCGTTGGCTCCGATTGGTTTGCGGATCGGCGTGCACACCGGCGAGGTGCAGCTGCGCGATGAAGGTAATTACATTGGCCCGACCATTAACCGGACGGCGCGGCTGCGCGATCTCGCCCATGGCGGGCAGACGGTGCTGTCGGGTGTGACCGAGGCATTGGTTGTCGACGCGCTGCCCGCCGACGCCTGGATGACCGATCTGGGTAGTCACGAGCTGCGTGGTGTTGCCCCGCCCGGAACGGGTGGTGCAACTGTGTCACCCGGATCTGCGCAACGAATTCCCGCCGTTGCGTACGCCGAAAAGTGTTGCCGCGCAGAATCTTCCGTCGACAATTCACCAGCTTTGTGGGCCGCGGCCCACAGCTGACCGAGGTGGGGAAGCTGTTGGCGGGCAACCGGCTGGTCACCCTGACCGGAGCCGGCGGGGTGGGCAAGACGCGCCTGGCGGTAGCAAGTCGCGGACCAATTGGCGGGCGAATACGCCGATGGTGTCTGGTATGTGGATCTGGCGCCGATCACCGATCCCGACGTGGTGCCGGTCGCGGTGGCCCGGGCGCTGGGCCTGCCCGATCAACCCGGCCGCTCGACGATGGATACGCTGCTGCGGTTTGTTCGCGACCGTCAGATGCTGGTGGTGTTGGACAACTGTGAGCATCTGCTCGACGCGTGCGCCGAGTTGGTTGTTGCTGTGTTGGGTGGGGCGCCGGGGCTGACGCTGCTGGCGACGAGTCGTGAGCCGATCGGGGTGCGGGCGAGGCGACGTGGCGGGTGCCGTCGCTGTCGGTGGCCGACGAAGCGATCGAGTTGTTCGCCGACCGTGCGCGCCTGACCCAGGCCGGTTTCACCGTCACCGACGACAACGCCGCCGTGGTGGCCGAGATCTGCCGGCGCCTCGATGGGATACCGCTGGCGATCGAGCTGGCCGCGGCGCGGGCGCGCGCCTTGACCCTGTCGGAGATCCTCGACAGCCTGCATGACCGGTTCCGGCTGCTGACCGGGGGTTCGCGCACCGCGGTGCGCCGCCAGCAGACCTTGCGCGCCTCGGTGGATTGGTCGCACGCGCTGCTTACCGAAACCGAACGCATCGTGTTTCGTCGGCTGGCGGCGTTTCTCGGCGGATTCGACCTCGACGCGGCCCAGACGGTCGCAGGCGCCGACGGGCTGGAGCGCTATCAAGTCCTTGATCAGCTGACCCTGTTGGTCGACAAATCGCTGGTCGTCGCCGAAAACGTCAGGGGCCGAACGCGATACCGGTTGCTCGAAACTGTGCGCCAATACGCCCTGGAAAAACTCGGCGAATCCGGCGAGGCCGACATTGTGCGGACGCGCCACCGCGACCACTACACGGCGATGGCGGCGCTGCTCGACGCCCCGGCGGGCGGTGATTATGAGCAGCACATCGAGCAGGCCAACCTCGAGATCGACAACCTGCGCGCCGCGTTTGGGTGGAGCCGGGAAAACTCCGATAACGAGCAGGCGTTGGCGCTGGCGTCGTCGTTGCAGCCGCTGTGGCAAGCGCGGGGACGCCTCCGGGAAGGGCTGACCTGGTTCGACACCACCCTGGCCGACAACAGCGCGCAGCATCCTGCGGTGGCGCCCGCGGTGCGGGCGCGGGCCCTGGCCGACAGCGCGATGCTCGGCTTTATTGTGGGCGCCGCCGACAGCCCGGATCGGGCTCAGCGGGCCCTGGCAATCGCGCGCGAGGTCGAGGACCCGGCCCTGCTGGCGCGGGCACTGACCGCCTGCGGCTACATCGTCGGCTTCTTCGACGCGGAGGCGGCCCGAGAGTACTTGGCCGAGGCGATCGGCCTGGCCCGGGCGTTGGGCGACCGGTGGCGCCTCAGCCAGATCCTCGTTACGCAAACCATCGCCGTCGGGGGTGACCCGATCGCGATGCGCGTGACCGCCGAGGAGGGACGCGATCTCGCCGACGCGATCGGTGACCGGTTCGGCTCGCGCCGGTGCCGCTGGCGCCTGGGAGTCGCACAGGTACTTAGCGGTGACCTGTCCGGAGCGGTGGCACAATTCGCCGCGGTGGCCGACGAGGCCGAGGCAGCTCACGATGAGATCTTCAGGGCGGATGGCCTTGCGTGCCAGGGCATCGCGCTGGCGCACCAGGGTGACACCGCTGCGGCCCGCGCCGCCGCCGACGCGGCCGTCAAGGCCACCGCCGAGCTGGGCGGGCTTAAAACGGCCATCGCCTACTGGGCGTTGGGCTTAGCGGCCCTGGCCGCCGGCGATGCTGCGACGGCGCAGGACGCGACCGAGGCGGCCTGGCCACGCGAGAGTGCCCCGCCCCAGACGGCGGCGTCGGTGTGCATCTACAAAGCCCAGGCTGCGCTGGCGGGCGGGGATCTGGTCGCGGCTGGTCGCTGGGTCGACGACGCCGTGTCGACAACGTCGGGCGCGTTCCTGTCGGACGCGCTGACGACGCGCGCCCGCGTGGCGATCGCACAAGGTGCGCCAGACCAGGCCGAGCGTGACGCCCACGACGCGCTCGCGCGGGCCGCCGAAGTCGAGGCGTACCTGTTCATCCCCGACAGCCTGGAATGCCTCGGCACTCTGGCCGGCGCAGCTGGCGGTCACCGCCAAGCGGCCCGGCTGTTCGGCGCAGCAGACGCCATTCGCAAGCGCATGGGCTCGGTCCGCTTCAAGGTCTATGATGCACGCTACGAAGCATCAGAGGCGGCACTGCGAGATGTGATGGGTGAGAACGACTTTGACGCCGCATGGGCAGAAGGCGCCGCCCTGTCCACCGAGGAAGCGATCGCCTACGCGCAACGTGGCCGCGGCGAACGCAGACGGCCCACCAGCGGCTGGGCCTCACTCACACCGGCCGAACGCGACGTAGTGCGGCTGGTCAGTGAAGGGCTCGGCAACAACGACATCGCCACGAGGCTTTTCGTGTCACCCCGCACGATTCAATCCCACCTCACCCACGTCTACAGCAAGCTGGGCCTGACCTCCCGCGTGCAGCTCGCCCAGGAGGCGGCCCGCCACGATTAAGCGACGGTGTCACGGGCCGCCAGCAGCGCCCGCGCGGCGTCGCCGACCGGAATCCGCAGCGGCAGCTGCGGCTTCTCGGCGGCGTCGGCGACCTCGGCGGCAACCTGTTCGGGGGTGATCATCCCGGCGCGCGGCCCGCCGTTTTCGAGGATTCGCGGTGTAGGGATCGTCGGGCAGCGTGTAGGTGGTCACGTCGTCGAGCGCCCCGGAGCTCACGGCGCCGGGTTCGAGCAGGGCGGCCTGGATCCCGAACGGCTCGACCTCGATGGCCAGCGTTTCGACGAGCGCTTCCAGCGCCCACTTCGTGGCGGCATACCCCGCGCTGGGCGGCAGCACGACCCGCCCGAGGACGCTGGACATGAACATCAGCTTCCCGTCGCCGCGCTCGCGCATCTGTGGCAGCACCGCCTGGGCAACCCGGATCGCGCCGACCGTGTTGAAGTTCAGCAGCCGCTGCAGTTCCGCAAGCGGTGTCGCTTCCACGGCGGCATAGAAGATGACCCCGGCGTTGGCGATCAGGATGTCGATGTCGCCGGCGTCCGCGACAGCCGCGGTGACGCTGGCCTCGTCGGTGACGTCCAGGGCCAGTCTTTGATTGACGTTCAGCTCGGCCAGAGTGCCGGGATCGCGCGCGGTCGCGACGACCCGGTGTCCGCGACGGGCGAACTCGATAGCGACGGCGCGGCCGATGCCGCGGCTGGCTCCGGTGATGAGCACGGATGACATTGGGTTGTGCTCCTTACGACGCGGCAAAGCGCGGTAGGTTCTGCCGGACGAAGTCGGCGAACGGAGTCGGCGGACGGTTGAGTATCGCTGTTAGCGCGTGCGGGTCGGGCGCGATGATCGGCTCGGTTCGGTGCGACAGAGCCGCGCCGATCGTTGAGATGTGTTGAGCCATGGCGGTATTGATCGGCGAGGCGGGGTCGGACTCGCCGGCGATCTCCAATTCGCTGCGCCACGTGGCCGCGGAGATGTGTTCGTAGCGGACGGGCCGACCCGTCTCGGTCGAGATGATGCGGGCCACCTCGGCGTGGTCGATCGCCTCGGCCGGTGGCGGATAACTGATCTGGGCGGAGGCGGGCGGTGGGGCAAGGAGTTGAGCGACGGCGAGTTCTGCCGCGTCGGCACCGCCGATCCACGGCGCCGGGCCCTCGCCGAAGCTGTTGGCGATCAGGCCGTTCTCCCTGATCGTCGCCTCGTGCAGAAGCAGGACATTCTCGTGGAAGAGGCCGCCGAACCGCAGCACCGTGGGGTTCAGACCGGCCCAGACGAAGACCTCCTCGGCGACCGCCTGGGCCTGACCCAGCCGGCTGGGGCTGTCGAGCGAGGACACCGCCATCGACATGACCACGAGGTGCGCGTTCGACCCGGCGCCCACCAGAACCGAGGCGAGGTTGGCCGCGGCCGAAATCACTCCTGCCGCAATGGGATAGGTGAAATACACCGCGCTCACGTCGTTTACCGCCGCGACGAGCGACGCCCGGTCGTGCAGGTCGCCGACCACCGTCGTAGCCCCGCGACGGCGCAGCTCGTCGGCTCGATCGTCTTCGGTGCGGACCAACGCGCGCACCGGGCGTCCGCGGCCCAGCAGGCGGTCCACCACAATGGTGCCGGTGCCGGCATGCCGGCCGGTGGCGCCGATCACCAGGACGGGTGCGGTCATCGTGGCAACTCGAAGATCAGTAGCGTGCTGGTCGCGGTGGCGACGAGGTTTCCCGACGCGTCGGTGACCTCTCCTTCGGTGAACCCGATCCGTGACCCCGCTTTCACCACGGAGCCGACGGCCGTCAGCGGCCCGCTGGCCGCGGTGACCGCTTTGAGGTAGTTGACCTTGATCTCGACCGACGTGAAGCCCACGCCTTCGGGCAAGGTGGTGTGCATCGCGGAGCCGGTCACCGTGTCCAGCAGGGTGCACACCGCGCCGCCGTGAACCGTTCCCAGCGGGTTGTACATGGACGCGTCGGGTGTGCAGGAGAACGTGATGGAGCCGTTCTCGACGTCGACGACGCGCATCTGGATGATCTCGCCGATCGGCGGCGGTGGAAAGTGTCCGTCGACGACCCCCTTCCAGTACGCGAGACCGGACATCGACGCGACCGCGGCCGTTGTCGCGATCGGGTCGCGCCAAGTAACCAATCGCGACTGTTCTGTGCCCCAAACCATTGAAGTCGTCATGCGCGCCCCCTTGGAAACTGGTCGGTTTACTTTCGTAGCTCCAATTTAGCGCTGCTTCCAGCGTTTGTAAACTGATCGGTGTATATTGATGGGATGAGCGTATCGACGGCGCGTCCGGCGGGCGGGCCCGGGGCGGGCGCGGGGCGCGTGAGCGTATCGAGCGTGCCGCGGCCCGGCTCTTCTATCGCAACGGCATCCACGCGACCGGTGTCGAGCTCATCGCGCAAGAGGCGAACGTGTCGAAGCGCACGCTCTACCAGCACTTCGCCAGCAAAAACGACCTCGTCGACAACTACCTGCGCGGGATGGATGCCCGCGGCGGTTCTCCGAACGAGAAGCGTCTATATGACCCCGGCCTGTCCGCCCGCGAGCGCCTGCTGGGGATTTTCGAACTGCCCCGCTCGGAAGTCTTGCGCGGCTGCCCCTTTCACAATGCCGCGGTGGAATCCGCCGGTTCTCTCCCCAGTACCGACCAGATCGTGCGGGCCCACAAGCAGGAGTTCACCCGCCGTCTCGTCGCCGTCGCGCGGGAGGCCGGCGCCGCCGATCCGCACCTGCTGGGCCAGCAGCTGGCGGTGTTGTTCGAGGGCGCGACTGCGATGGCGACTTCGCTCAACGACACCGCGCCGGTCGTGCACGCCCGAGCGGCCGCGGCGACGCTGATCGATGCCGCGCTGAGCGCTTGACGAGCTCATCAGGGTGCTGCTAGACATGCCGTGAGCCGCGAAATTGGGCGATCGCCCAAACTCCGGGAATCGGGGTGGAAGTAGAGGAAGCCACGCATGACACTCGCCAGCGAAACCGCGGTTTACTACGACCCCTACGACACCGGCATCATCGCCGACCCGTACCCGACCTACGCGCGGCTGCGCGAAGAGGCGCCGATTTATTACAACGAGCGCTACGATTTTTGGGCACTATCAAGGTATTCCGACGTCGAGCAGGCGCTGGCGAACTGGGAGGCTTTCTCCAGCCGGCGAAGTGACATCCTCGAGTTGGTCAAGTCGAACTTCGATATGCCCGGCGGCGTCATGATGTTCCAGGACCCGCCCGAACATTCGATGCTGCGCGGGCTGATGTCGCGGGTGTTCACGCCGCGCCGGATGGCCGAGATCGAGGATCAGATCCGGCAGTACTGCGTCCGATGCCTGGATCCCCTCGTCGGGTCCGGGGGATTCGACATCATTGCCGAGCTCGCATCCATGATGCCGATGCGGGTGATCGGGATGCTGCTGGGAATACCTGAATCCGAACAGATTTCGGTTCGCGACGCCAATGACGCCAATTTGCGCACCAAGCCGGGCGCACCGCTGCGGGTCGCCGACGCCGACTCCATCGCCGACGGCCGGATATACGCGGACTACGTCGAATGGCGATCCAAGAACCCGTCCGACGACCTGATGACGACGCTGCTCAATGTCGAGTTCGACGACGAGAACGGGGTGCACAGAAAGCTGACCCGCAAAGAGGTGCTGCATTACACCCAGGTGGTCGCCGGCGCGGGCAACGAGACGACCGGTCGGGCGATCGGCTGGCTGACCAAGGTGCTCGCCGAGCATCCCGATCAGCGCAGGGAGATCTACGAGGATCGGTCATTGCTGAACCGCACCGTCGACGAGACATTGCGGTTCGAGCCCACGGGACCCCACGTCGCTCGTTGGATGGCAAAGGATTTCGAGTGTTACGGCACGACGGTTCCGGCCGGCAGCGCCATGCTGCTGCTATTTGGTGCCGCCAATCGCGATCACCGCCGCTACACCGATCCGGACACGTTCAACATCCATCGCGACAACATCTCGCACATCACCTTTGGCAAGGGCGTGCATTACTGCCTTGGGGCAAACCTGGCGCGGCTCGAGGGCCGCGTTGCGCTGGATGAGATGCTCAGCCGTTGGCCCGAATGGGACATCGATTACGACACGGCACAATTGGCACCGACATCCACAGTCCGGGGTTGGGAGCGGCTGCGGGTCGTGCTGCCTTAACGCGGTGGCGGCATCTCGTATCGGTCGAGCAATCGGTTAACCAGCGCCACGGCTTCCGCGTGACCGCCGGTGGTGTCGAGGGCTTGCTCGAGAATCAGGGTGCGCCCGATCGCGGCGATGACGACCGCGATGGCAGCGGGCGGGAATTCGGTTGTGTCGACGTCGTGTTCGCGGACGATGAAGTTCAGTGCGGTGATTTGCATCTCGCGCCACCGCTCCTGCCAGGCCGAGATCTCGGCCCGGATCTCCTTGCGATGGTTGGCAAGTCCCATGAACTCCAGGAGCAGTCGGGTGTCCTTGGGTTCGATGAGGGTGTCCCAGAAGGCGTGCAGCGGTCGGTCGGAAGCCAGCGCTTTCTGCTGACGCTCCAGGTAGGCGGCGGCGCCGCGGCGGAAAACAGCCCGATACAACTCGTCCATCGTGGGGAAGTAGTAGTGCACCAATGCGGGTTTGACACCGGCTTCGGCCGCGACTCGGCGCGATGTGGCCGCGGCGTAACCCTCGTCGACCATGATCCGAATCGTCGCGTCGATCAGCATGTCGCGAGTAGTCGAGTCCCGGGCCATCAACGGACCCTAAATTGGGCGGTCGCTAAAAATCAATGTCCACTTGACCATGGCCGAACCTCGGTGATAGGCATGTGTGGCCCATCGTTTGGGCGATCGCTCAGGAAGGTGGGTGGGCGCGCGTGAAGACGGCGGTCGTGACCGGCGGCGCCTCGGGGATTGGCCGTGCCATCGCCGAACGGTTGCGCACTGACGGATTTCGGGTGGCGGTCCTCGATTTGTCGCCCACCGACGATGATTTCGGTTATGTCGTTGACGTCACCCACCGCGCGCAAGTCGATACCGCAATATCGGCGATCCGCGAAGCGTTCGGCCCGATCCTGGTGCTGGTCAATGCGGCCGGGGTGGAAGGCTTCAAGAAATTCTTGGGCATGTCCTTCGAACAATGGTGGAAGGTGATCGACGTCAACCTGAATGGTGTGTTCCACACCATTCAGGCCGTGCTACCCGACATGGTCGAGGCCGGATGGGGACGCATCGTCAACATCTCGTCGTCCAGCACTCACTCCGGGCAGCCGTTCATGGCGCACTACGTGGCGGCGAAGTCCGCGGTGAACGGCCTCACCAAGTCGCTCGCCCTCGAATACGGGCCGAGTGGGATCACCGTCAATGCGATACCGCCGGGATTCATCGACACACCGATGCTGCGCAGCAGCGAGCGGCGGGACCTGCTCGGTGGCACCGTCGAGGATCACATCGCACGCACCCCGGTGCGCCGAGTGGGCAGGCCCGAGGACATCGCCGCGGCGTGCGCTTTCTTTGTGTCCGAGGAAGCCGGGTACATTACCGGTCAGATACTCGGGGTCAACGGGGGACGCAACACCTGAGCCCGCCCTCGACGGTTGAAACGTTCGGTTAGTGGGGGAGTGTTCTGCGTGGCCCTGAGCTTCAACGACGTCATCGGTTCCAAGTACCTGTTGTTGACGACCTTCACCAAGGACGGCCGTCCCAAGCCGACACCGATCTGGGGTGTGCCGGACGGCGGCAAGCTCCTGGTCATTACCGACGACGGGTCGTGGAAAGTCAGGCGGATCAACAACACGCCGCGGGTCACGATCGCGCGCAGTGCGGCGCTGGGCAAGCCCAAGAGCGATGCGGTCGAGGGCATAGCCCGAGTGCTGCCGAAGTCCGAGACGCGGCGGGTCTACAACGCTGTGCTCAAGCGGTATTGGTACCACGCCCCTTGGTTCTACGTGCACTCGATCGTGCGTGGCGGCATCGACAAGGTCCACGTCGGCCTGGAGATCGAACCCGCCGCCTAGAAAGGCTTAAGCATCCGCCGCGCAGATAGCCGTCGGCATACGCCAATGCCGGCCCACCGACCACCGTTGGACGATCGGTCAGGACAACGGCGTCGTTCAGCGGCCACCACCAGTCCACTTCGCGGCACGCCGCACACACGGCGTCGAGCCGAGGTGAGTTCGCCAGTCCCGCAAGGGATAACGCACTGGTCATGGAGGCCAGCCAGGCGCAATCCCGCCACAGGGAAAGCTCCTCCCAGGCGTGGTCACCGACTCTGATCCAGTCGCCGCCGATCGGGTCTTGATGATGCTCCAACTGCTCACCGAGCTGGTCCCTTAACCTGTTCCTGAGCTCGTCGGTGAGCGGGCGCCCGAGCTGCCTTTCCAGCGGATCCCACAGCCGATCCTTGAGCTGGCTCCCGAGTCGGTCGTTCAGCTGGTCGACGATTTGGCTCCAAAGATGTTGCGCCGGTGCGCCGCCCAGTTGATCTACGATCCGATCCCAGGGCTGTTCGCCGATTAGCGACCACACGTGATTCGCGAGCGGTGTCGCCGTCGCCGTGCTCTTGATGACTGCCGCCGCGAACATTCCACCCACCGGTGAATCCATCCACACGATGAGCTGTGGTTCGTCAAGTCCCGCGCTGCGGTAGGCGAAGCGCACGCTGGCCTCGGCGCGGGGCCGGTCGCAGCGTTGGGTAGACAAGCCGGCCTGTACCCACCGATCGGCGACCTCGCGGATGTGAGCGATCTGCTCGACGGTCAGTGTCACGGACCGGGGCGCGTGGCGTCGCTCTTGGGGTCGATGAGGATCTTGGCGTGCGCCTCGGGGTCGCCGAGCGCGTCGAAGGCGGCCTCGACGCCGGGCAACCCGACCGTCCCCGTGATGAGCGGCGTGACGTCGACCTTGCCCTCGGCGAGCATGTGCAGCGTGTCGCGGAACTCGAGCGGGGTGTAGCCGAGCACGAACCGAAGGTCGATCTCTTTGTTGATCGCCATCGCCGGCCGGACGTGGTCCGAGCCCATGCAGACGCCGACCACGACGACGCGCGAGAACAGCGGCGCGCTGGTGATGATGCCGTCGATAATGCCTGGGACCCCGACACATTCGAAGATGACGGGGTGCTTGGGCGTTGCCTTACCCGCCTTTTCGGCGGCGCGCCAAACGTGCCACCAGGGCAGCCGCAGCTTTTGCAGCTTTTCGATCGTGCCGACCGCCAGGTCGAACGCCTCCAGGATGCCTGGTAGGTGTCCGCGGCCCGCCTCCGTCGTGTAGGGCGAGTCCTGCGCGGGATCGACGACGATGTCGGCCCCGCAGGCGGTCGCCAGCGCGCGCCGGCCCGGGGAGAAGTCGCTGGCGACCACGGTGCGCACCCCGTGCGCCTTGAGCATGCAGATCACCGCGAGACCGATCGGTCCGCAGCCGATGACGATTGCGACGTCACCCTTGCCCACCTCGCCGCGCCGGACGGCGTGCCACCCGACGGCCATCGGCTCGGTGAGCGCCGCGATCTCGGGCGGCAACCCGTTCGGGACGGCGAGCGTCAGCGAGTGCTCGACGAGGAGCTGCTCGGCGTAGGCGCCGGGCGCCATGGTCGACAGCCCGATGCCGTGCACCTCCTTGTCGCGCCGCAGCAGCGGCAGGGCCACGACCGGTGTGCCGCGCCGCAGGTTCTTGCGGGTGCCGGGGCCGTAATCGACTACCTCACCGCAGAATTCGTGACCGAACACGACCTGCTGATTCGATCGCATGAAGGCGTCGTACCCCGACTCGACCATCACGTCGGCGAGTTCGTCGCAGTGGTGGCGCGCGTGCAGGTCCGATCCGCAGATGCCACATTTCAGCACTTCGATGAGCAACTGGCCCTTGGCCGGTGTCGGGGTCGGCCGGTCGACCACCTCGAGCTTTGCGTTGGTGCAGGTCACCGTCTTCATCTCGGTCAGGTTACTAGTGCCTGCTTCATTCCCGCCGCCTCTTTCAACTCCTCATAGGGCGGCGAGCGCGAATGCAGAGCCGGGTTGCCGGCTGGCGCGAGCTACCGAAGCAACCTGCCACGGCTACGGCGACCCGTCAGGGATTCGTAGACCGCGATGAAAACGACGGCAGCACCGACGCCGATGAAGAACGGAATCCAGGCGACTCCGCCATTGGCATTGTGGTATCCGAAGTGGCCAGCCACCCAGGAGCCGACCAAGCCGCCCAGGGCACCGAGTACAACCGTCATGATCATGCCGATGTTTTGTTTGCCGGGCATGACGAGACGCGCCACCAAGCCGATGAGCGCGCCCACGATGATGGCGAGAACTATTGATCCGATCATTGCAACTCCTGTCATAGGGGCGCCCGGGCTCGACGCCGTCTGCAACGAGTTCCCCGAACCGACGCGCTTATAACACACAAGTTGAGCGAGTCATTTGGCGATCGTGGCTGAAGCGACATAATTCTTCTCATGAACGGTGGCGCGCAAGATCGGGGATATCGGGGATGAAGATATGCGCCAACTAATCGCCGCAGTAGCCCTTGGCGGCATCTGCACTCTCACCGCCGGCTGCCATGGCCAGCCCAACCAAGGCCCTAAAGCGTCGACCAGCACGGCGACCACCACCACGAAAGCTCCTCCTCCCGTTATGGAGAGCGCGCTGAAAGCGTTCCTGCTCGTCCCCGAGCAAATCAACGCCGCCGTAGGAGCAGTCGATATGAGGGTCACGAACAGTCGCACCGCGATGTCTGACGACAGCGCGACGATGACGCCCAGGGAGTGCTTGGCCATCGACGGCTCGGCGCAAGCCCAGGTCTATGCCGACAGCGGTTTCATGGCCGAGCGCGACGAGACACTCAACCTCCAAGAAGGCGATAACTTGACTCATTTCGCCGAGCAGGCGGTGGTGCTATTCCCCACCGCCAAAATGGCCGGCGACTTCTTCACCGCCTCCGCCCAGCAGTGGCAGGCCTGCCACGACTACACCCACGTTCAGTCCAGAACGCACTGGTCCGTGGGGGCGATATCCAACACCAACGGTGTCCTGAGTGTCACCTCAACTCTGCAGGACCCCCCCGCCACGGGCTGGAAGGCTTGCGGACGGGCGCTCACCGCGAAGAACAACGTCATCGTCGACGTCAACACTTGCAGCGGCGACCCGAAGAACTCGGCTGTCGACATCGCGAACCAGATCGCCGCCAAAGTGCCGTAGAGCTCTTTCCGAGGGGGTGTTAGGCGGCGAGCGCGGCGCGGGCGGCGGCGTGCGTCTGGCCGGCGTACCCCCCGCCGAACAGCACGACATGCGCCAGTAGCGGGAAGAGCTGGTGCAGCCCAATGCGGTTGCGCCAGCCGAGTTTCAGCGAACGCACCCGCTGGTAACCGTCGAGGATGGCATCGTGGTGCGGGCAGCCGAACAGCGCGAGCATCGCCAGGTCGGTCTCGCGGTGACCGGCGTGCGCGGCAGGGTCGATCAACACCACCCCGTCGGGTGTCCACATCACGTTGCCGCTCCACAAATCGCCGTGCAGGCGAGCCGGTTGGTCGTCGTCATCGAAGTCGCCTGCCCGGCAGCGTGCCACGACCGAGTCGATCGCGGCACGGGTCGAAGCATCCAGCCGCAACGCCGCGAGCTCGGCCATCGGGACCAGCCGCTCGTCGGCGTAGAAATCGCCCCAGCGTCGGTGCCGCCGCAGCGACATCGGCAATGGCTGCGACAAGGGCCCGAAGAACCCCGGCCCTTCCCATCCGTCGGGCCCGGAGCCGAACGCTGCGGCACCCGCGTCGTGCGTGATGGCCAGTCGGGTGCCGAACACGTGCGCCGCTTCGGGACTCGGAGCCACCGAATCAAGTCGCTGCAGTGTCAGGCTGTCCGCGCCGAACGAAACAACCCGCGCGCAGGGCACTCCGCCGTCGACGCTTGAAAGCCATTGCAGCCCTGCGGCTTCCCAAGCGAAGAAGCCGGTCGGCGCGCCGGGATGATGCTTGACGAAGTCGCCCCGCGGCGTAGACGCGCTCATCGTGCAACGGTAGCGTCGTGCGCATGACGCAGGAATCGCCCCGGACATCGTCGCCGATCCTGGCGTTGGTGGCGGCGGCCCGGGTCGGGGTGGGAGCGGCGATGCTGCTCGCGCCGGGCCGGTTCTTCAAGCCCGAGTCCGGTACCGAGACGCTGCTGATGCAAACGATCGGGATTCGCGACCTGGTCCTCGGGTCGGGTGCGTGCGCGGCCCTATTGCGTGGCGGCGGCGGCGAGTTCCGGAGCTGGGCGGCGGTTGGTTTGATCAGCGATAGTGCCGACCTTCTGTTGGGGCTGCGCAGCAAGCCCCTCGTCGGTACCAAGAGCGCGCTGATCGCCACGCTGGCCCCCGTGCCATTCGTCGGCGCGGCCGTGTTCGGCTTCGCCCGAAGTTTGCGCAAGGCCTGAAGTACCAGCCTTAGCCGCTGGCGCCGCGAAGGGCCTCGAACGTGTCCGCCAGGGTTTCCTCCGGATCCCGGTAGGTGATGCCGAGTTCTCGCTCGCTGGGGGAATCATCGGACGCCGGCATCTGGGTGTAGTACTGCATCCCCGCCGAGGTGAAGGGTGTATCGAAGGGCAGAAACCGGCCCGCTCGATCAAGCACCGCGCCCGCGACCCGCAGCGCGGTGTCCGGGATCGGAACGGCGACCATCGGAGTCCCGGCGACGTGGCCGAGCATGTTCGCGAGCTCGGACGCGGGAACCCGATGGCCGCCCGCGGTGTAGCGCCGCGGCCCGCGCCCGGGCTCCAATAGCGCCGCGTGCAAAGCGGCCAGATCGCGGGCGTCGACCACCAACCACGCCGCGCTGCGCCCCGGGATCGTGTGCATCTGCAGCGCCGCCCTGACGCCCTCGCCGGCCTCACCGAATTGGTCGCCGACCGGCGGACCGAGAACCATCCCGGGATAGGTGATGTTCACCGGTGCGCCGGCATCCTGTAGCCCGCGGGCATAGATTTCGACCTGGGCCTTGGACGTCCCGTATCCGTCGGCCCCACCGACAACCGGCAGGTCGGCCGTCAGCATCTCCAGGCCCGGGTGAAACAGCGCGGTGAAGCTCGACACGTGGACGATCGGATCCAGGCCGAGCTCGACGGACTGCCCGAGGACGTTTTGGGCGCCCTGCATGTTCGTGGTCAGCATCTCGGCGGTCTGGCGTGGGTCGGTTGCCACCAGAGCCGCGCTGTGCACGACGGCGTCGCATCCGCCCAACGCGTCCCGCACCGACACGCGATCGGTGATGTCCCCGACGGCGAAGTCCGACACGTCGACGCCCAGTTTGGCGACGGAGGTCTGCAGCCGAGCGGGGTTTCGCACCAGAAACCTGATCGAATGCCCCGCATCGGCCAGCACCTTGGCCGTCCACCCACCAACGAATCCCGTACCGCCCGTGACCAGAACGCGCATGGAGCGATTCTGGCCTACAGGTGGCCCGCGGCGTAGTTCGCGGCCTGGCCCGTCATCCCGTTCACCGCATACGCAACGTGCGCGATGGGGTCGTCGCCGTTGCCGCAGATCGCGTCGCCCGGGGCGCACAACTCGAGGGTCTTGGGCTGATACAGCGGGCCGATGGCGAGCGTCGGTGCGCCGTACTTCTGCAGGAACTGATCCGACGGTGTCCCGAACAGCGTGACCGCGGCGACATGGTTTGCGATCGCCGGCGGCATGGGCGGGGGCACCATTGCGGCCGGTACGCCCGCCGGTACGGCCGCCGAGGTGACGAAACCGGCCACGGCCGCGCCCTGGGAGTATCCGCCCAGCACCTCCCTGGTCTTCGGGCAGTTCGCCGCCATGGACTCGATATGAGAACCGGTGTCACGGATGCCGTCGATGACCGTCACCGGAAAATCGGGACTGCTGAAGTCGGTGCTCGCCGGGTAATTCACCGCATACACGCCGAGCGACCGGCCGCCAATCTGTTCGCGCAACGCGTCGACGAACGATCCGCCGACACCGCCAAGGCCGGGCGGCTCGCCGCTGCCGCGGGCGAACACCACCTCGACGTCGGGGCACGGATCGGCCGACGCCGCGGGGGCGGGGGCGCTGAACAGCGCAAAGGCGCCCGCCCCCGCCGCTACTGCCCTGATCAATTTGTAGCCGTTGATACTTACCCACCCGCCTCGCATCGTCGGTGCCTTATCTGTTATTCGATGCCCATTGCGGCATGGATTGCAAGGACAATTACTTCTTGAAGGCGTCCTTCACCTTCTCGCCGGCATCTTTCAAACTGGACTTCGCCTGATCCGCCCGGCCTTCGTTCCTGGTTTCGTGATCCCCGGTGGCCTTGCCGATCGCCTCCTTGGCGCGGCCGCCGACATCCTCGATCTTGTTCTTCACCTTGTCTGTTTTGCTCATGCCCTGGTGGCTACCCGGCGGCGGGTGAACTTGAAACCCCCCGCAGCGTCTCGCTGACCGCCCAACGGCCTGCCATCATGGACTTTGTGAGCACCGCAATGGTGGTGATCGTGGCGACGCTGATCCTCCTGGGCATCGGCATGGTGGTCAATCAGCTCCTTCGGCTCAGGAAGTGGTTGGACCAGGCGCCCCCCGACCAAGGCGCCCGACGACCAGGCCCAGCAGCCCCCGGAGTGACTTGTGTTCGGGGCTCTTGCTCCTGCCTGATAGCTTCATTCCCGTGATGGCAACGGGTCGGGCATCGTCGCTTCTGGTGACCGACGACGGCTTGCCACGCGGTGTGTCCGGCGCCGCGGACCCACATTTCGCCAATGTCGTCAGGATCTTCACGCGGTTGTTCCCCGGCCGCCGATTCGGCGGTGGATCCCTGTGCGTCTACATCGACGGCGCACCCGTCGTCGACGTCTGGACTGGCTGGTCGGACCGGGACGGCACCGAGCGCTGGACCGCCGACACCGGCGCGATGGTGTTCTCGGCGACCAAGGGTGTCGCGTCGACGGTGATTCACCGGCTGGCCGACCGGGGCCTGTTGTCCTACGACGATCCCGTCGCCGAATACTGGCCTGAGTTCGCGGCCAACGGGAAGGGCGACATCACGGTCAACGACGTCTTGCGGCATCGATCCGGCTTGTCGCATCTGAGGGGCGTCACCAAGACGGAGTTGATGGATCACCTCCTGATGGAGGAGCGGCTGGCGGCCGCGCCCGTCGACCATTTGCGCGGCGTGCAGGCGTATCACGCGCTGACCTACGGTTGGCTGCTGTCCGGCCTTGCCAGGGCGGTGACGGGCAAGGGCATGCGCGAGCTGATCCGCCAGGAGGTCGCGCGCCCCTTGAACACCGACGGCCTGCATCTCGGCCGTCCACCCGAGGGCGCCCCGACCCAGCCGGCGCAGGTTCTGATGCCGCAGGGAAGACTGCGAGCCCCGGTATTCAACTTCATCGCACCGAGACTGGCCGGCCTGCCCTTCTCGGGCGCCCTCGGGGCGATGTACTTCCCCGGGGTCGTATCCCTCGTCAAGGGGGACACTCCGTTCCTGGACGGCGAGGTGCCCGCGGCCAACGGCGTGGTGACGGGACGCGGCCTGGCCAAGATGTACGCCGTGCTGGCCAACGACGGCCGCATCGACGGCAAGAAGTATCTGTCCGAGGAGTTGGTGCGCGGCCTGACGGGGCAGCCGCGACGCAAGTGGCCCGACGCAAACATGGTGGTGCCCATGCCTTTTCACCTCGGCTACCACGAATCGCCGGTTCCCGGCCTGCTCACCGGGTTCGGTCACGTGGGTCTGGGTGGAACCCTCGGCTGGGCCGACCCCGAAACCGGCAGCTCGTTCGGGTTCGTGCACAACCGGCTGTTGACGCCGTTGGTGTTTGACATGGGGTCGTTCGCGGGCCTGGCCGGCCCGCTGCGCAATGCCATCGAGGCCGCCCGTCACCAGGGTCCGCTCGAGGTGCCGCAGCTCGGTGCGACGTACCCCAAGGCCGCGCGCCGACGGGCCGCGGTCCCGGCGACGGCGGCCTCGGGCGACGGTTAACGTCACGTCGGTGAGGCGCAGCCCACACGCCCCCATCGAATAGGGTCGGCAGGCATGATCGCCGCTTTGATCTTCCCGGCGCGATAGGTCCGGTATCGGCGCGTGGGAACTGTCGCGCTTGCGCTTGCAGGATTGGCGATGCTCGACTCCCTGAATGTCCTCAATGCGGGAGTTGTCTCGGCGGTCATTTTCGCCAGCCGCCTGAACCGCAGGTCACCGGTTCCCGGCGCCTTGAGCTTCATCGCAGGCGTGTTCACGGTGACCACCACCTTTGGCCTGTGCATGGTGCTTGGCCTGAGCTTCTTGACCAGCCTTGTCGATTTCCGCGTGACACCTGCCGTTCGGTTCCGCGGCGAACTGGTGCTCGGGCTGGTACTGATCTGTCTGGCTTACTTCCCATTGGCGGCCCAATCCTCCGCGCCCGGGTGGGCAATGGCGGCGATGCGGGAACGCCCGTGGCTGCTCGGACTGCTGGGAATGGCGGTGGGTACCGGGCAGGCGCCGACCGACGTGCCGTACCTGACGGGCTTGGCGATGCTGGCGGCGCTGCATCCGCGACCGCCGATCTGGCCGGTGCTCATCTACCTCTACTGCGCGATCGCACTGTCGCCGTCACTGCTGATCCTTGCTCTCGCGATGAGGCGAACCGTACGAGCCGCGCGCATTCAGCGTCGGCTCGTCCGCGCCCTCACCCGCTACGGGCCGATATCAGTGCGGCTGCTGTTCTTGGTTTTTGGTGTCGGGCTCGTCGCCGATGCGCTCGTCAATCACAGCGCGCTCTGGTAGGCACTAAATCTTGACGTAGCCGCGGGGGAGCGTGAGCGGGAGATCGGCATATGTGACGATGCCCGGCGGCGCGGCCACGACGGCCGCGATCGCGTTGATGGTGGGCATTGCCGTCATGATGTGACCGAGCGTCATGAAGTCGGCGATCGTCTCGGCCTGGAAATACGGCGGAGGCAGGAAGCCCACCTTGGTGGTTACGGTTGGCTGGCCGTCGATCTGAATGACCCAGCCGTCCTGGTCGATCTTCCAGTCGGGTTCGAGCGTCTGTCCCTTGCGCCACCGGACGTTGAGGTCGATCACGGTTTTGCCGCCGACGATGCCCTGCCAGCTCACGAAGACGCCGGCGACACATCCCGCGGGTATCGTCCAGGATCCAAGGTCGAGATCGGCTGTGGTTTCGGCAAACTCGGCAGCGGAGCGCACCTCGTCGAGCTCGACACCCAGCGCGTCGGCCACCAGCCGGACGGCCTCGCCGAAAATGGCCGTCCCCTTCGCCGCCATCTGCTGCAGCTCCGGGTGGTCGATCGGCTGGCCGAAGCCCACCGGCTTCTCGGTGTCCGGTGAGTCGTAGAACGTGGTGTCGGCCGCTTCGATCACGCTGACCTTGTCGACCCGGTTGCACACCATCGCCGACACGATGGCCAACAGCTCGGCGAAACCCGGGCTCACGCCGGACCCGAATATGGTCGACCCGCCCTTCTGGCAGGCCTCGACGATTCGGTCGCGGCCGTCGCCCAGGTTCTGCCCGGTGATGAACGACGCCGTCGTCACCACATTGACTCCCGCCGACAGGATGCGGACCAGCTCGTCGACGTCGATCCACATCGGGTTGTAGACGACGCAGTCCGGTTTCAGGGCGAGCAGCGCCTCGACGTCGTCGGTGGCCGCTATGCCCAGCGGCGCCATGCCGACCAGCTCGCCGGCGTCGCGGCCGACCTTCTCCGGGGACCAGGCATAGCACCCGACCAGTTCAAGCGCGGGATTGTCGGCGATCGATTGCAACGAGCTCTTACCGACGTTCCCGGTGTTCCACTGAACCACTCGATAGTTGTTTGGCACTCGCCCAGCATAGAGGCTCAGTAATCGGACTCGGCGGCCACAATCTCGGCCAGGAAAGCGTCGTCCGCCGGCCGGTCCAACCGCGCCCGTGCCCACCGGCGAACCCGCTCCCGAGTTTCGCGCGTCTCCGTCGCTCCCGACGCCGGGTCGCCGATGAACACCGACGCCGCCGACCAATCGTGGTCCCAGGCCGCCGATTCCGTCACCGGCCGCTGTTGGTCGTCGATGAGGGGGAGGGTCGCCCGGCCGTCGGCGTCCAGCGCGCCGCTGCCGCTGATGGCCCCGGACCGCAGTTGCACCGCGACACCGGTGGCCGGATGCGGTCCGATGACCGGCCGACCGCACGACGGCGACGACCGCCGCACCGGCCACCTCGACGCTCCAGTCGATGGTGTCCTCGCCCGCATCGAACGTCGCGGGCGGGACCGAACTCCAGGTGATCGATGCGACACCCCGGGCGATCGGTACCGCGGCGCGCGGTTGGTCGCCGGCCCCGGCGGCCAGCGCATAGTCGTCACGACGCCCGCCGGGCACGGCCAGCTCGGCGGCCGCGGCCATGCTCGAATCATCCAGGGCGGCATACAGTTCCGGCCATCCCGCTTCGTCCACGCCGACTTCGTCGGCCAGTCCGGCGCCGGCCCGCACCAAATCGAGTATCCGCCGGTCGCCACCTTGCACGTGCGTGCTCAGGGCCGGGGCGTGCGGTGCGAGCAGTTCGACCACATCGGAATCCAGCGTGTCATCGAAGAAGTAGCCCTGGGCGCCGGCCGTCAGCAATGCGACCTCGACGTCGAGCAGGGCCCGGTCGAGTCCGGCGATACCGTCCTGCCGGCTGGCGGGCCACCATCGCCGCAGCCAATGGCCCACGGCCAGCCTCCGGAGCGGGTCCACCGACCCCGGCACGATGTCGACGCCGGCGAGTTCGATGGTGCGCGGCTCGTCCGCGGTTTGTAGGGCCGCAGCCAGGGCGACATGCCCGGCCTCACCGAGAACGCGCCACATCCAGTCGGCACGGGAGGGGTCGGTCAGCGTTATCTGGCTGGCCTCGGGCGGACCGTCGATCGTCCAGGACAGCACCGCGCCGCTGACCTCCAGCACCGCGGCCAGCGGCGGTGCCTCGGTTTCGTGACCCGCAACCCAAAGTCCGGAATCGGCGACCAATCTCATCCGGCCACCTGCAATTCCAGCATCGCCTTGATCCGCTGGCGGTGATCGAGGCTCACCGATCGCGCGACCCCCTCGAGCAGGGACCGCACGTCATCGACGTCGTCGCAGGGCTCCTGCCAGACGTCGCGCCCGTGCAGCCGGGCCCACAGCCGGCTCAGGTAGGGCTGTGCGTAGGCGGCGAGGTCGTCGACCACCTGCCGCTGGCGCGGATGGACCGGACCGCCCTCGGCGAGATAGCGCCGGGCGTGCAGCACGTAGGCCTCCTTGCGCAGCCGGGCCTGGATCTGCGCGGCCAACGCGTAACGGTGCGAGACGGATCGGTCCAGTGGCGCGAGCTCGACGGCCACCTCGATGCCGGCCACCAGCGTCGCCTGTTTGTCCTCGGACAAGAGCCCCCATGGTGCGCAGGCCCGGTCCACTTCCTCCTCGCACAACAGGGGGATGTCGGGCAGCGCGTCGCGGTCCAGGGCGCGCCGCAGCGTCGCGCGCACCCGGTCCACCACGCTGCGATCCAGCGGACGGTCGCTATCGGAGCCACCAGAGACCTTCGGTTGCCGTTGTGGCTCAACCGAACTCAGCCCGAGGTCGACGATCGACCACGGTAGTTCGCTCGATTCGATGCGGGCCAGGGCACCCAGGTTGTACGGCGCCGCGTCGGCGATCACCGCTGACCAGACCCGCTGCCGCGCCGCCGCGGCGCGATGGCTGCTGGCCGGCCCTAGCACCGTGCCGAGCTCGGCCAGGAATGGAGCGACGGTCGCCGGGGTTGTTTCCGAGGCCCGCACGTCGCGCCAGCTGCGGTCGAGCTGGTCGGTGAGCCTGGCGACGACGTCTGGGCTTGCCACGTATTCGTGCAATACCTCGATCGCGGTCCGGTCCCGGCCCCGGTGAATGTCGACGAGCACCGCGGCCGCCATCGCGGGATCTTGCTGCCCCGGTGCGCCTTTCGTCACCGCGAGCTCAAAGCAAACCGGAAAGTACAGTTCCTGGGCGTTCCCGCTGCGAATCCGTTGCCTGCGGCGCTCGAGTTTGAGAGTCTCGAACCACGCGGCGGCGGAACGCAATTCGGGCCCACTTCCCACGATCAGGTCATGCATCGCCGCGGCCGTTTCGGGGGCGACCACGGGGGTGGAAAACTGGGGGTTCGATCGCAGCCGGAGCACCAACGGGTCAATGATGCGTTTGACGGTCCGGGTCAATGGGCCGCCATCATCGCTGCTGAGCACCTCGACGCCGGGACCGATCGCGCGCCACGCCGCCTCGATTACCGCCCGGCGTGGGTGCCCCACGGCGGCGACAGTCGCGAGCTGCGAATCCGTGCTCATGAGCCCAGGATAGGGGGATTCCGGAAATATCGGCAGCCGAAAAGTTGGGTTCGGTAGCCGGCCCGAGGCGAGAGCCTGGTCGCATGAACAAGCTGTTGGTTTTGCTGCGCCGACTTCCGTTCGCCCGGCGTCGGGTCACGCGGGGACCTGCCGTCGGGGTCGGCACCGTGCAGAGAGTCGGCAACCAGCGCCAGGTTTTCATCGAGGTGGTGGCCGTGTCCGGAGAGACGTTCGTCGGCAAACTGGCGCGTTGTGACCGCGACGAGGACTTGTCGATGCTGCGCCCCGGACTCGTCGTTCTGGTGGCGTTCGATCCCGCTGCCCGCGAGGAGCTTTCGCTGCCCGACGACGTGCTGGCCGTCCACGCGTCCTGGCTGGCGTCGGTCTGAACGCTACCGCGCGCCATCCACCGCGAAAGTGACCAGCGCACCCCAATACAGCGGGCTGGCGGTGCCGTCGCCGTCACGCCAGCGGCGCATTTGCGCTCGCTGCCATTGATTTACGGCGCACCCGGCGTCGGCGGCTTCGTGCGCGCGGTCCACGGCGACGACCACATCGGTCATCGGATCGGCGGGTTCACCGGTCGCCGCCGCGAACTGCCGATAGGCCGCGGTGGTGGGCAGCGACCACAAGGTGGCGGTCACCAACTGTGCGCCGCCCAGGATCATCGCCGCCACGAGGCCGGTGGCCTCGTCGAATTGATAGTCCCCGCCCGACCCGCAAGCCAGCAGGGCAACCCGTGGTGGCATCGCCAATCGCAACGACATCAGGTCCGACGCGGTCAGTGGGCGGTGGTCGCCGATTGCGTCGGCATCTCCCGGGATCCCCGCCGTGCAGGCCAGGTGAAGCGCGGCGCGGTCGGCCCGGCCGGCGTCATAAGGGCCGCCGCGGCCCGAGCTCGCGTGGCCGACGTACATCATCCTGCTCGGGGCATGGGCCAACAGCCCGGCCAGCCAGGCGCGGTCGGCGTCGGAACGGCGGAACAGCTCGACCACGTCGTCGACGTCCGGCAGCGCCGGCCGCCGCTGCCTCAGCTCGCCGAAGTGTTGCGCCAATTGGGTTTGCGACGAGGGCCTGCCGAGCACCGAGCCGAGCGCGGAGTCCGGGCGCTGTCCGGGCACCCTTGGGTCCAGGACCAATAACGGCGGACCGTCGCGCCTCGCCTCCCAGCCGGCCGGTGTCCTCGGCGAGTGCACGATGTTGGGCGGCACGGCCATCAGCACGTCCACCAGTTCCATCAGCCGATGGCCGTCGGTGTGGTCGCGAATATCGGCTAGCTGCCAAGGGATTTGGGCGGCCACCCTGCCGCTGCGGGTGATGGCATCCTGGCGGGCGCGAACCAACTCTTCTTTGCTCGGTCCCGATTTCGGCACCGCCAGCAATCCCCACGGAATGCGTGCCAGCCGCGCGCTGGGCGAGACGAACAGCACCGCACGCGGCGTCGCCATGCACTCCATCAGCAGTTGCCACCCCGGGGCGCCGATCAACAGCACGCCCAGGACGTAGGCGACCGTGAGTTCGGCGTCCGCCGTCGCGAACGGACCTCTGCTCAGTGCCCGTTCGATGGCGTCACGCCGACTTTCGGGGCCGTGCGGCTCGGGCAAGGCATCGGTCAGCTCTTGCAAGGCGGCGAGCAGGATCGGTTCCTCGACCACCCAGTTCACGGTTCTCGACGGCTGTCCGACTATCCGCAGACTGGCGTAGGTAACGATGCCGACGTCGGCGTATCGCAGGACCAGAGTGGGCCGGTCCGGATCGCTCATGGCCAGGTCGACCAGGCCGGTTCGGCGGCGGTGACGTCGCGGCCGTAGCGTTCGAAAGCCAGTGCGCGATAGTGACTCATGATCGGTGGGCTGTCGGGCTGCATCTGTAACGGTGGCAATGGACCGAGCCGGGTTAGCGAACGGTCAGCACGCGCCGTCGGCGGGCCGGCCGCGGCCAGCGCTGTGGCCAGTTCCGGGCCGGTGTCGACCACCGCGGTGGCCGTCGCCGTCGATGCCCATTCGCCGATTTCCGGCCGCTGCGGAGCCGCGTCGAAAGTGCCTCGCGCGCTGTGATATTCGACCAGCTCGCTGATCAGTTGGGTGTTCTCCCATTCCCAAGCCACAGCGAAGGCGCTGGCCAGGATGGGCGCCGAAATCCTGGTAGCCCAGCGCGATCTCGCGTCGGCGTCGGCAATCGAATACCGCACCGAGTCGACCGCCAGCGCGGCCGGCACCTTGAGTTCTGCCGCCTGTTCGAGTTTGGTCATCGCGCGCCAGTACTCCGGAGTGCCGACCTCGCCGTGGAGAATGCCGAGTCCCTCGGCCTGCCGCGCCTCGGTTTCCTCCACCGTCGCGTCGGGATCGCCCGAACTGTCGAAACCGAGGTCGGCCAGGGCATCCGCGCGCCACACGGTGCCAAGATGGTTGTCGAGCTGGGCGTATTGCAGCCAACTGCTGCGTGGCGACGAGTCGAGTAGCTCCCGCGCCTGCGCGATCAGCTCGACCGCGTCGGCAAAGTGGCTCCGAAAGATTGCAATCCAGCTGCGCTGCAACAAGATACGGTGCAGGTGCAAGGGCTTTCCCACTTCACGCCAGTGCCGCTCGGCATGCTCCCAGCACTCGTCGGCGCCTTTCAGTGCGCCGGACCCCAGCCGGATGAATCCCATGTACATCCAGCAGCGGGCGATGTCGTGCGCCCGGGCGTATCGAGTGATGACGGGTTGGGCCTCGGATACCAGCTGCTCGGTTGTCGCGTGGTCGCCCACCGACCAGCACGCCGCGGCGCGCTCCAATTGTGTTCTGGCGTTCGCCAATTCCCATCCTCGGGCCTGCGCCCTGGCTCCCGCGCGGCGCAGCCAGGGTTCGGCTTCGGTCAGCCGCCCGGTCTCGACGCAGAATCTGCCGTATGCGGTGGCCGCGGCGATCAGGAGATGGTCGGCGGACTCGCTACCATTCCCGAGGCTGTCAGTGCCCTCAATCACCCGCTCCCACAACGGGACCGATTGCACGTGCAGGTCGTCGTCGCAGAGGGCGGTCGCGCACAGGATTTGGGCGTGGATGCGCAGGTATGTGTGTTCGTCGGTGAGGTCGGCGAAGTCCCCGTCGGCTTCGGTTTCGCTCAACTCCGTCAGCGCCGAGGCGGCGCTCTCGTGATCGCCGAGGGCCGCGGCCAGCCCGGTTTGCAGAAAACGTGCCCGTCGCGAATAGCGGCGGATCATGTGCGCCACCTCGGCGTCGGGCATCTTCACCTGGCCGGCCGCTTCCGGCATGGTGCCGGCAACGATTCCCGAATAGCTGGCCAGGCAGTCGCGGATGCGCCGGATACTCTCGCTTACCCCGTCATTCGCCCCGCGCGCAAGGTAGATCTCGCCAAGCTGCGCAAGGACTTCGAGCATGAGATCGTCTCGATCTTCCCGCTCGATATCCGGTATCAGGGACAGCAGCAGATCCCGCGCCCGTGTCTCGTCGGCGGCAAACGCCAACCGACGGGCGTTCTCCAATTCGCCGGGGATGGACACGGCTGCATCATAAGTCCGCTGTCGCCGACGTGGCGAGTGCCCGAAGCGGCGGACGTGTGAGTGAAAGCACGTCCGCCGCCCCGGTGTTCGACCGATCAACCGCAAGACACCTTGATGTTGAAGTCCTTGGTGATCATTCCGGCCATCGGGTTCTTCATGTCAGCGCCCTGCGCCGTGCCGGTGATGGTGTAGGTCTTGCCGTCCACCGCCACGTTGGCCGAGCCGACCTGCATGCCCATGCCGTTGGTGACCGACAGCGCGTTGCCGTCGACGAACAGCGCCAGCGAGTCGACCTTCGGAGGGGTCCCATCGGTCATCACCACGGCCAGCGCCTGCCGGGCGCCGTTGGTGGACCCGCTGCCGATCTCGATCTTGCCGCCGGTCTTGACGCAGGTCACCGAGGCCGGGTTCACGCCCGCCAGGTCCGTACCGCCCACCTTGAATTGGTCGCCGCTGCCGCTGGCGACGCTGGGTGCCGTACTCGATGCCGGGCTGGACGCCGGGCCGGCCGGGTGACCGCCGCTCGAGCAGCCCACCAGCGCCGACGCACAGCCAAGGGTTCCAATACCCGCCGCGAGAAGACGTTTCACTCGCATTTCCTTCCTTCATGCGCCGCCCCGTTGGCGTCGCCATAGGCGCAAGTACAGACCGGCCGCGGTGCTACCGATCCCAAACTTCGCCTCGACCCGGTAGGCTGCGTCGACACGGCCCAACGAAGGGAGAAGCGCGATGGCGGACGTGAAGTGGTTGGAAAAGCCTGAGGCGCATGATTTCCCGGCGGCAGCCGACTACCTCGCGTTGCTCGCGGATGCGGATACCGTCAAGAAGTTGACGAAAAAGTTGCAGGCCGGGACCGTCACGCACAAGAAGGCCAAGGACATCCTCCGGGCGGCGCAGCTGCAGCTGCTGGACGTCAACAATCCCCACGTCGCCACCGATCTGTCCAAGATCAAGACGGGGCAACCGTTGTCGCCCATCCTGCTGGTGCGCGGCGACTTCACGAAGGGTGTTCCGCTGCAGATCGCCGACGGCTACCACCGGGTGTGCGCGAGCTATCACACCGACGAGAACACCGACATCCCGGTCGTTATCGTCTAGGCGACTCTGATGATCGAGATCCAGACCGTCGGAACCGTCCAGGTATTGACCTTTTCATCTGGGCGCGTCAATGCCCAAGACGTCGAGCTGCTGACAGAGCTGACGGGCGCGCTTGGCGAGCTACAGCGCTCGGGCGCGGGCGCACTCGTCGTCACCGGTGCCGGCCGCGCGTTCAGCGCCGGGGTCGACCTCAACCGCGTGGTGGAAGGCGGTGCCGGCTACACGGACCGGCTGATCCCGGCGCTGTCCGAGGCGTTCGAGGCGATGTTCTGCTACCCGGGGCCGACGGTGGCGGCGATCAACGGTGCCGCCATCGCGGGCGGTTGTGTTCTGGCCTGCGCCTGCGACAGGCGGCTGATCAGCCCCGAGGCGCAGATCGGGGCGTCCGAGGTGCGGGTCGGAGTGCCGTTTCCGGTCGCCGCGCTCGAGGTGATGCGCTACGCGTGCGGCGACCGCGCCGAGGACGTATTGCTTGGCGGCCGCCTCTACCGGGGCGACGAGGCCATCGCGAACGGGCTCGCCCACCGCGTGGTCGCGGAAGATCTCGTCGGCGCGGCGGTGGCGGAGGCGTCCGACCTCGGTGGCATCCCGGTCGACGCCTATCGCCATACGAAAGCGCAGCTGCGAGCCGCGACGGTGGCGCGGATGCGCGACGCCGGCGGCATCGACAGTGAGGTACGCCAGCTGTGGGGCGCCGACGGGACGCAACAGCGCATCGCCGCCTACCTCGAGGGCCTTCGGCGCCGCCAGAGCTAGTTACTCGTCGACCGCGACGCCGCCGCTGCGCCTGCGCCGCATCCGATGTGACCCCTTGCCCGTCGGGCGGCGGTTCTGCAAGCCACCCACGGGCTCTTCGGTGTCTTCGGCGGTGGCTTCGACGGGCTCTTCCGCCTGTTCCGGCTCTGCGGCCTCTTCGGTTTCCTCGGTTTCGGCCTCTTCGGTTTCGGAGACCTCGGCGGCTTCGGTTTCGGGTTCTTCGGTTTCTTCGGCCTCGTCGGCCTCGGAGACCTCTTCAGCGTCTTCGGAGTCCGCCTCGTCGCCCTTCTTGCGGCGAACACGTCGCCGCTTGGGCTTCTTGGGCTTGATCGGTTTCGGCGGCGGTGGCGGCAACTCGGCGACAAACGACAGGTAAAACGCGAAGATCCCGAGTAGCCCGATCGCGGCGGCGGCGCCGTAAATTCCGAACAACCACTGACCGGCGGCATCCAGGCTGAGCCAGATCTCGCTGATCGTGGTGCCGATGATCAGGACGCCGGCCAGCACATGGGCAACGATCGAGCAGACCCTCATGGACAGGGCCAGCTGCGGGGTCCCCAACTCCGGCTTGCGGGTCCGCAACAGGGTGAACACCACCGGCAGCGCGGCCAGGGCCAACAGCACACCCGTCACGATCCGAAGCGTCGTCCCCACCGAATGCGTGGTGTCACCCATCAGCTCAGGCCAGCGGGGCAACACGAAATAGAAGTAGAGGACGCCGGCAGCGATCGAAAACGACGCGTGCCACGGGATGGCGACCTTGCGCCCCATAAGCCTCCTCATGCTGCTGAGCCCACGACAGCCTAAAGGCCGCTCAAAACGATTCCAAACGACACACGTGCTTGGCCGCGTTGCGGGCAATGGCGGAGGATGCGGGATTTGAACCCGCGAGGGCTGTTAACCCAACCCGCGTTCCAGGCGAGCGCCATAGGCCACTAGGCGAATCCTCCGTGGCCATGGTAGCGGAGTGTCCTGCGGCCGCCGCCGGTTGCACTCGGTTGGTTTGGGGGTCACTCCGGGCCAGGTACTACACTCGCCATGGACCCCGCGCGGCGTCTATCCTGTGAACTCCCCCAGGGCCGGAAGGCAGCAAGGGTCAATGGGCTCTGTCGGGTGCGCGGGGTCCCCTAGGCTTGATGAGTGGCGACCCGCTGCGCCCGACTCCGCCGCGCTTGCGATCGCCACTAGGTTCGGGGCCGCGCATGACCCCGAGCCCCCCAGCGTTCGACGGCGAAAGGGCCCCGCTAAAAAGCATGGTGTCGTTCGATTCCCTCAGCCCTGAAGAGCTGGTGGCGGCGCACGGCCGCAACCAGCAGGATTACGCGGAGCTGCAGGCCAAGAAGCTGGCTTTGGATCTGACCCGCGGCAAACCGTGTGCGGAGCAGCTCGACCTGTCCAACCAGCTGTTGAGCCTGCCCGGGGACGACTACCGTGACGAGGAAGGGACCGACACCCGCAACTACGGCGGACTGCACGGCCTGCCCGGACTGCGGGCCATCTTCGGCGAGCTGCTCAGCATCCCGGTGCAAAACCTGATCGCGGGAAACAACGCGAGCCTGGAATTGATGCACGATCTTGTCGTCTTCTCGATGCTGCAAGGCGGCGTGGACTCGCCGCGGGCCTGGAAGGACGAGCCGAGCGTCAAGTTCCTATGCCCCGTCCCCGGCTATGACCGGCACTTCGCCATCACCGAGACGCTGGGCATCGAGATGATCCCGGTCCCGATGCTGCACGACGGACCGGACGTCGACCTGATCGAGGAGCTGGTCGCCGTCGACCCGGCGATCAAGGGGATGTGGGCCGTTCCGGTGTTCGGCAACCCCACCGGGTTCACCTACTCCTGGGAGACGGTTCGCCGGCTCGTCCAGATGCGCACGGCGGCGCCGGACTTCCGGTTGTTCTGGGACAACGCGTATGCGGTGCACACCCTGACGCACGACTTCATCCGCCAGGTCGACGTGCTCGGGCTGGCCGCGAAGGCCGGCAATCCCAACCGGCCCTACGTCTTCGCGTCCACCTCCAAGATCACCTTCGCCGGCGCCGGGGTCAGCTTCCTGGGCGGATCGCTGGGCAACATCGCCTGGTATCTGCAGTACGCGGGGAAGAAGTCGATCGGCCCCGACAAGGTCAACCAGCTGCGGCACCTGCGCTTCTTCGGCGACGCCGACGGGGTGCGCCTGCAAATGCTGCGCCACCAGCAGATACTGGCGCCGAAGTTCGCGCTGGCGGCCGAAATCCTGGAGCAGCGGCTCGGCGATTCCAAGATCGCCTCGTGGACCGATCCCAAGGGCGGCTATTTCATCAGCCTCGACGTGTTGCCCGGCACGGCCCGGCGGACCGTCGCCTTGGCCAAGGACGCCGGTATCGCGGTGACCGAGGCGGGCGCGTCGTTTCCGTACCGGAAAGACCCGGAGGACAAGAACATTCGGATCGCGCCCACCTTCCCGCCGTTGCCCGATCTGCGCGACGCGGTCGACGGCCTGGCGACCTGCGCGCTGCTCGCGGCCACGGAATCGATGCTCGCCCCGTCGGCACCGAGCCTGCGCTGAGGGCGAGGAATCCGAGAAAATCCCGCCCCCGATTCAGCCTCGACGCCGTGACCGCAGACTCGATGCCAATACGGCGTTAGTCACCGGGGCTCGGTAGCCTGGCTGACCGTGGCCCTGTACCGCAAGTATCGACCGGCAACCTTCGCCGAGGTGGTGGGGCAGGAGCACGTCACCGAGCCGCTTTCCACCGCTCTGGAGGCCGGCCGGGTCAACCACGCGTACTTGTTCTCCGGCCCGCGCGGCTGCGGAAAGACGTCGTCGGCGCGCATCCTGGCCCGGTCATTGAACTGTGTGCAGGGACCGACGGCCAATCCGTGCGGAGTTTGCGATTCCTGCGTGGCGTTGGCACCCAACGCGCCCGGCAGCATCGACGTGGTGGAGCTCGACGCCGCCAGCCACGGCGGCGTGGATGACACGCGCGAGCTGCGGGACCGCGCGTTCTACGCCCCGGCGCAGTCGCGCTACCGGGTGTTCATCATCGACGAAGCGCACATGGTGACCACCGCGGGATTCAACGCGCTGCTCAAGATCGTGGAGGAACCGCCCGAACACCTCATCTTCATATTCGCCACCACCGAACCGGAGAAGGTGCTGCCGACGATTCGGTCGCGCACCCATCACTATCCATTTCGGCTGCTGCCGCCGCGCACCATGCGGGCCTTGATCGGGCGGATCTGTGAGCAAGAGGGCGTCGCCGTCGACGACGCGGTGTATCCGCTGGTGATCAGGGCCGGCGGTGGTTCGCCGCGTGACACTCTCTCGGTGCTGGATCAGTTGGTGGCCGGCGCCGAGGGTGACCGCATCACGTACCAGCGGGCGCTGGGGCTGCTGGGCGCCACCGACATGGCACTGATCGACAACGCCGTTGACGCCCTCGCCGCCGGGGATGCGGCCGCGTTGTTCGGTGCGGTCGAATCGGTGATCGACGCCGGCCATGACCCGCGCCATTTTGCCACCGATCTGCTGGAGCGGTTCCGCGATCTCATTGTGCTGCAAGCGGTTCCGGATGCGGCAGGCCGCGGCGTGGTGGACGCGCCGGAGGACGTGCTGGACCGGATGCGCGAGCAGGCGGTCCGGATCGGCCCGGCGACCCTGACCCGGTACGCCGAGGTGGTGCAGGCCGGGCTGGGTGAGATGCGCGGTGCGACGGCGCCGCGTCTTCTGCTCGAAGTGGTCTGCGCGCGACTGCTGCTGCCCTCGGCCAGCGACGCCGAGTCCGCGCTGCTGCAACGCGTCGAGCGGATCGAGACCCGGTTGGACATGTCCATCCCCGCCCCCGAGCCGACGGCCGCTGCCGCCCCTTCCCGCAGGGCGGCCCCAGCCCCCGAGCCGAAGCCGAAACCGGCGCCCGAGCCGAAGCCGAAACCGGCGCCCGAGCCGAAGCCGATACCAGCAGCCGAACCGCCTCCGCTCCCGGCCGCCGAAACAGCCCCTGCCCCAGGTGAACTCGATGCGGCCGCGGTGCGAACCATGTGGCCGACGGTGCGTGACAAGGTGCGCCAACGCAGCCGTACCACCGAGGTGATGCTGGCGGGCGCAACCGTGCGCGCGGTCGAGGACAACACGTTGGTGCTGACCCATGCATCGGCGCCGCTGGCCAAGCGGCTGTCCGAACAGCGCAACGCCGACGTCATCGCCGAGGCGCTCAAAGACGCGCTGGGGGTGAACTGGCGGGTGCGGTGTGAGATCGGTGCGGCCGAGCCCGCGGCCGCCGTCCCGCCGCCGGTCACAAAGGAAGCGCCCGGGGACGAGCCCGCTGACGCGGGTTCGGCTCAGCGAGACGAAGAGGAACACATGCTCGCCGAAGCGGGCCGCAGCGAGTCGTCGGAGCCGCGCCGCGACCCCGAAGAGGCCGCTCTCGAGCTGCTACAGAACGAGTTGGGCGCGCGCCGCATCGACGGCGGCTAGTTGGGCCATGGGGCTAGGGCTGCCACCACGGTCGCAGGGGCAGGCTGTCGTCGCCCCGCGCGTCGACGTTGGCCGCCAGCACGTGATGCAGCTGAAGGTTGTTCTGCTCGAAGGCCACCCGCGAGGCCGCCATGTACAGGCCCCACACCTTGGCGGTCGGCAGGCCGACCTCGGTGACGCCCTCGTCCCAGTGCTCGACCAGGTTGCGGCACCAGTCGCGCAGCGTCATCGCGTAGTGGTGGCGGAAGTTCTCCTCGTGCAACACCTCGAAACCGACGTCCTGGATGTCGGTGATGATGCGTCCCGAGCCGGTCAGCTCCCCGTCCGGGAAGACGTAGCGGTCGGTGAATCCGCCCGCGAAGGACGTCGATTTGTTGTCGAGGCGGGTGATGCAGTGATTGAGCAGCAGACCGCCGGTGCGCAGCTTCGACTTGAGGAAGCCGAAGTAAGCGGGGTAGTTCTTGACGCCGATGTGCTCGGTCAACCCGATGGAGGAGACGGCGTCGAATTCGCCCTCGCCGACGTCGCGGTAGTCCGAGTGCCGCACCTCGGCCAGGTCCGCAAGCCCCTCGTCCTCGATCGCCTGCTGCGCCCACTTGGCCTGCTCGGCCGAGAGGGTGGCGCCGATCGCCCGGACACCGCATCGCGCCGCGTAGCGCACCATGCCGCCCCAGCCGCAGCCGACGTCGAGCAGCCGGTCGCCCGGCCGCAGCCGCAACTTCTCGAAGATCAGCCGGTATTTGTTCTCCTGGGCCTCTTCCAGCGTCGCGTCGGCATTGGGATAGACCGCGCAGGTGTAGGTCATCGACGGACCGAGCACCCACTCGTAGAAGGTGTTGGAGACGTCGTAGTGGTGGTGGATGGCCTCGGCGTCGCGGGTCTTGCTGTGCATCACGCCGGCGGCGATCCGCCGCCACCGGGGCGGCGTCTCCTCCGGGGGCGGCGCGACCGGCAACAGATGCTCGACGCCGAGGGAACGGACGACGTTGGCGAGCACCAGCGGCGACGGTCGCTTGAATTCGACCCTGTCGGTCAGTGTCTTGAGCAATTGGTAGGGATCGCCGGGATGCACGCCGTAGGTCTCCAGGTCACCCGATACGTACGCGCGGGCAAGGCCGAGTTCGCCGGGGGCGGTGGCCAGGTAGGTGGCGCCGCGGGGCGTTCGAAGGTCCAGGCCCAGCACGGCATCCTCGCTGCCGGCGGTGCTGCCGTCATACGCCGTGAACTTCAGCGGATAACGCCCGGTTGCGGCGAAGATCTCCAGAATCTCCGCCATGCTCAGCTTGCCTGTGGTCGTGCGGTCTTTGGTGGTCGTCATCGCCGTTGCACCGCCTTCGCGTAGAGGTCGAGGAGACGAGAATCGGGATCATAGGTTTTCTTGACCGTGCTGTAGGCCTCGCCGCCGTACAGTTCGTCGAACTCCTCGCGGGAGTAGAAGGAGTCGGAGTACAGCGACTTGTGCCCGTCGAGCTGACTCACCTTCGCCTCGATCGTCCGGTTGGCTACGCCGTCGGTGGCTCCGGCCGGCACCGAGGACCAGAACCCGATGTTGACGTAGGTGTGGTCCGGCCGCATCGGATACAGCGGCCAGCCGTCGTGTTCGCGTAGCCGCAGCGGGCACAACCAGATCGGCGTGATGGGCACGTTGCCCAGGAACCACTTCAAGAATTCGCAGCTCCGCTCGACCGGCACCTCTACGTCCTGCACCACCCGCTCGCGCGGCGGACGGCCATTGCGCCTCTCGATCCGGTCGGAGACGCCGAAACGCTGGTCCACGGCGATGAGCTTCGAGTAGACGCTGCTGCGCCGGTAGCGGCGCGGCCACCAGCGCCGCAGCCGCGGGTTTTGCGCGCCGAACGCGCGCGAGCACCAAAACCAGTCGGTGTCCCAGCGCCAGAAGTAGTCGTGAATCGTCAGCCGGTCGTCTTTGGTGGCTTCTGGACCGTCGGCGTCGTGCTGAATCGATTGGTAGTAGATGTTTTTTCCGGTGTAGTCGCTGACCGGGCCCGGGGTTGTGGTCCGTCTGCCCACGCACAGGTAGCTTTCGTCGGGGCCGAACACCACGCCGTCCAGATAGTCGACCGGGATGCCGCCCTGCCCGCCCGTGTCGATGATGCGTTCCATTGCCGCGACCATCTCGGGCAACGACCGGAATCGGATGTGGCGCAGCGCCACAAACGGCGCGACGGGCTCCAGCTCGATCCGGAGTCTGGTTGAATACCCCAGTGTCCCATAGGAATTGGGAAAGGCGCGGAACAGGTCGGGGTGCTGGGTGCGCGACGCGGTGAGCAATTCGCCAGCGCCGGTGAGGATATCCATCTCCAGCACCGATTCGTGTGGCAGACCGTTGCGAAACGACGCCGACTCAATGCCCAACCCGCTGACCGCACCGCCGAGGGTAATGGTCTTCAGCTGGGGGATCACCAGCGGCGAAAGTCCATAAGGCAGGGTCGCGGCCACCAGGTCCTCGTATGTGCACATGCCGGCCACGTCCGCGGTCTGGGCTTCGGGATCGACACCAAGGACGCCGGTCAATCCCGAGGTATCCAGGCCGCGCGCATCGCGTTTGGCGCGGGCGCGGAACAGATTTGAGGTGGGTTTGGCGAGCCGGACGGCGGACGTTGCCGGGATGGATCGATAACTCGCCATCAACCGATCAACGCCCGCTGCGTGAGCCGAGAGTGCGGATCCAGCGACAGGCACCACATATACCCTAGTCTTCGACAACAGCCCGTGCACCCGCGTGCGGGCGGCATCACAGAGACATCGAAAGAGGAGTCGCACCTCTATGGGACAGGTGAGCGCAGCCAGCACGATCTTGGTCAACGTCGAGCCCGGGGCCACCCTTGCCGCGGTCGCGGACTATCAGCAGGTGCGCCCGAAGATCCTGTCGCCGCAGTACAGCGAATACCAGGTGCTGCAGGGCGGCCAGGGGCCGGGCACCGTTGCCAAGTGGAAGCTGCAGGCGACCAAGTCACGCGTTCGCGACGTGCAAGTCGATGTTGACGTGGCAGGCCACACCGTCATCGAGAAGGACGCGAACTCGTCCATGGTCACCAACTGGACGGTCGCTCCCGCCGGACCGGGGTCCAGCGTCACGGTGAAGACCACCTGGAACGGGGCGGGCGGCGTCAAGGGCTTCTTCGAAAAGACCTTTGCGCCCTTGGGGCTGAAGAGGATTCAGGCCGAGGTCCTGGCCAATCTGAAGAAGGAACTGGAGAACTAGTTTCCCTAGCGCGCCTGGGCCTGGGTGGCCAGGAAGCCGGCCACGCCGCGGACCAGTGCGTCGGCGTATTTCTGCCGGCCCTCGGGCGACTCCAGCAGCGCCGAATCCGCGGGATTTTTCATGTTGCCGCACTCGACCAGGATCGACGGATACTGCGCCAGGTTCAGCCCGGCCAGATCCGAACGGCCGTACAGACCGTCCTGGCCGATGTAGTTCGACGGCGGAATGCCCGAGGCCTGCAACTGATCGCGCATGATCCGGGCGTATTGCACCGACGGTCCCGCCTGCGCCTGGTTGAGCGGTGGGGCCGAGTAGTTGACGTGGAATCCCCGCCCGGACGGTGGGCCGCCGTCGGCGTGGATGCTCAGGATCGCGTTGGGGCGCAACGAGTTGGCCATTTCGGCGCGCGCGTCGACGCACGGTGCCACCCCGGAATCGTTGCCCCGCGACATGGCGGTCCTTACGCCCAGGGCGTTCAGCGCGGCGCGAACCCGCAGCGCGGTGTCCCAGTTGAACGTGTGCTCCATATAGCCCGCGTTGGTCGCCGTTCCGGTGGTCTGGCAGTCCTTGGTGCCGCCGCGACCGGTCGGCACCTGACGGTTGATGGAGGCGTCATTGGAGCCGTTGTGGCCGGGGTCGATGAAAACGACCATGCCGGCGATATTGGAAGGGTCCGCGGTCGCCGTCGGAATGATTACTGCCGAAACAGCAACCAGAAGGCCGACCACCATTCTGATGCCGACACGCCTGCTCACTCGTTGGTCCACCGCGCAAAGGTAGCGGCGCGCGTCTACGCTGGGTGTTTCGAATCGCCGGACACCCACAAGCGAAACCAACTCGAGACCAAGATGCGAGGGGATTGTCATGCAACCGGGAGGCGACATGTCGGCGCTGCTGGCCCAGGCCCAGCAGATGCAGCAAAAGCTACTGGAAGCCCAGCATCAGCTTGCGAACGCCGAGGTGAACGGTCAAGCCGGTGGCGGTTTGGTCGAGGTCGTCGTCAAGGGCACCGGCGAGGTGGTCGCGGTAAAGATCGATCCCCAGGTCGTGGACCCCGGGGACATCGAGACCCTGCAGGACTTGATCGTCGGCGCCATGCGTGACGCTTCGGCCCAAGTCACCAAAATGGCGCAGGAGCGGCTGGGCGCGCTGGCCGGTGGCATGGGCGGCCCGCCGGCAAAACCGCCGGTCCAACCGCCGGCGACGCCGGGGCTGCTGTGACTTTGAACCGGCATGTTTGAGGGACCCGTCCAGGACCTGATCGACGAGCTCGGCAAGCTGCCGGGTATCGGGCCCAAGAGCGCCCAGCGCATCGCGTTCCACCTGTTGTCGGTCGAGCCGCCGGACATCGACCGGCTTACCGCGGTGCTGGCGAAGGTCCGCGACGGCGTGCGGTTCTGCGCGGTGTGCGGCAACGTCTCCGACGATGAGCGTTGCCGCATCTGCGCCGATCCGCGCAGGGACGGCTCGCAGGTGTGCGTCGTCGAGGAGCCCAAGGATGTCCAGGCCGTCGAGCGCACCCGCGAATTCCGCGGCCGCTACCACGTGCTGGGGGGTGCGCTCGATCCGCTGTCCGGAGTCGGCCCCGAGCAGCTGCGGATCCGCGAGCTGCTCAGCCGCATCGGTGAGCGCGTCGACGGCGTCGACATCACCGAGGTGATCATCGCCACCGATCCCAATACCGAGGGGGAGGCGACCGCCACCTACCTGGTTCGGATGCTGCGCGACATCCCCGGCCTGACCGTGACGCGGATCGCGTCGGGTTTGCCGATGGGCGGCGACTTGGAGTTTGCCGACGAGTTGACCCTCGGCCGCGCGCTCACCGGCCGCCGGGCGATGGTTTAACACGGGCTCTCTGCCCGCGACACTGACACCACGCACACGACACGCCGCAGGGGGTGACCCTGGTGCAAGTTTCGGCGCAAGCAAACGTCGCGTTGCTGAGTGTCACTTGGTCACGACGGCGAAGTTGTCGCTGGTCTTCCACGCCTGCTCGAAGGTGGCGATGGAAACCTGCTCGTCGCGGCCCGCCCTGCTGCCGCTGTCGTTGAGGTGCACCACACCGGCTCTGGTGTCGATGCCGGTGACGACGACGAAGTGGTTTTCCTGGGTGCGGTCGCCGGGTTTGTTCCAGATGGTTTTGTCGTTGACTCCGACGATCACCTTGCGCCCCTGATCAAGATCCTGCGCCAGCGCATCGGTATTGATGTGGACCGCGGCGGCCTGGACGCCGTAGTGCGCCAGTAGCACCGGCAGGTCCGAGTTTTTGGTGTAGCCGGACGGGCGGTAGATGGGTCCCGGGTGGCTCACGCTCGGGATGCTTCCGGCCGTGGCCGTGATCTCGCCCTCGGTGGGCTCGTGGCCGGTGATCTGGCCGACCACATCGGCCACCGCCATCTCGGCGCAGTCGTAATCCAGTTGTTGGTGGCGCCAGTAGGGCGCGGCGGCGACCGGGTCGCCGTGCATCCCGTCGCTTGCGGCCTGGGCGGCTCCGGCGAACGCGACCGCCGAGCCTGCGGCGGCGCTCAACACGGCCGAGAGCCCGACGATGCGCGCCGCGTTGGCGAGCCTGGTGCGTGAGGGGTTGCTCATGGGAAAAGACTCGATCGTGCCCCTATAAGGATGCTTGAAGAAAACTTGGAGCGCAGCCAGAACGCCTCAGCGAGCCGCCAGCCGCTCGCGGCGCAGCAGTTCCACTTCGGGCAGCTGCAGCGGCGACAGCTCACCCACCACGTTGCTCAGCAGCAGGTCGGCCAGTTCCGGATTGCGGGCCAGGCACGGCCCGTGCAGGTAGGTCGCGACCACGCTGCCCTGCACGGCGCCGTCAAAGCCGTCGCCGGCCCGGTTGCCCGCGCCTTTGACCACCGCGCCCAACGGCGACGCCGCCGGCCCCAGGACGGTGCCGCCACGGTGGTTCTCGAAACCGGTGAGCCGTTGGGTCAAGCCGGCCGACAACGGCGTGCTGACCAGCTCGCCGATCGTGCGCGCGTCCTGCGGTGACGTGGTCGCATCCAGCATGCCCACGCCGTCGACGCGTTCCCCCGACGATGTCTGGTACCAGTGGCCCAGCACCTGGACGGCCGCACAGATCGCCAGCACCGGCGCACCCCGGTCCGCCGCGCGCTGCAGACCCGGGTACCGCAGCAGGTGCCTGGTTGCCAGCCGCTGCGCGTAGTCCTCCGCGCCGCCCAGCGTGTACAGGTCTAACGACTCGGGCACCGGATCGGCCAGCGTGATCTCGACGATCTCGGCGGCGATGCCCCGCAATCGCAGCCGCTGGCGCAGCACCAAAGCGTTGCCGCCGTCGCCGTAGGTGCCCATGACGTCGGGCAGCACCAGCCCGATCCGCACGGTTGAATCAGTCATGCCGCGCCAACCTGCGCTGCAGCTGAAGGAACGCGGTGTAGTTGGCGACGACCTCCACTCGCCCGGGCGGGCAGGACGCGATGGCGGCCACGGTGTCGTGCACCAAGGTGTGCTCGACGCCCGCGTACTCGAGGCGCACCGCCAAGTCGGTGCCGCGTTCGCCGGCGGCCACCACGGCGGTCTCCTCGAAGTGCTCGAAGCGCACATCCCACAGCCACGACAGGTCCTCGCCGTCGGGTATCTGCCCGTTGACGGAGATGACCACACCGGCCGCGCGCTTGTCGACCATCGACAGCGCCTCCTGCCAGCCGGCCGGGTTCTTGGCCAGCAGGATCCGCGCTTCGTGCGCGCCGATCCGGACGGTGCGGTAGCGTCCCGCGACTTCGTCGACCTTGGAGACGGCCGCCACGGCCGCGACCGGATCGGCGCCCAGGACCACGGCGGCGGCGACGGCCTGGGCGGCGTTGCCCCGATTCACCGCGCCCGGCAGCGCCAACCGCATCGGGAGGGCCAGCCCGTCGGGCCCATACAAGGTGTCGTCGTCGAACCACCACTGCGGGCTGGGCCGCTTGAAGTCGGCGCCGGTGGAATACCAGTGACCCTTGTCGCGGACGATGACCTCGCCGCTGCGCGGACAGCTGACCGAGTCATTCGACCAGGCACCGCCCGCGGCCACCCACACGACGTTCGGGCTGTCGTAGGCCGCCGAGGTCATCAGCACGTCGTCGCAGTTGGCAACGACGACCGCCTTCGGGTGGCGCGCCAGGCCGGCCCGCAGCGTGCGTTCTATCACGTTGATCTCGCCCACCCGGTCGAGCTGGTCGCGCGACAGGTTGAGCAGCACGATCACGCTGGGCTCCACGGCATCGGAAACATGCGGCACGTGCATCTCGTCGACCTCGAGGGCCGCCAGTCCCGCCCGCCGATCGGCGGCCAGCGCGGCCACCAGGCCGGCGTCCATGTTGGCGCCCTCGGCGTTGGTGGCTACGGACGCTTCGGGGCCCAACGTGCCCAGCGCGGCCGCGGTCATCCGCGTGGTCGTCGACTTGCCGTTGGTACCGGTGACGATGACGGTGCGCCGTCCGGCCCCGAGCTGGCGCAGCACGGAGCGGTCCAGGGTCATTGCGACCAGCCCGCCGATCATGGCCCCGGCCCCACGCCCGGTGACCCGCGACGCCCACCGCGCGATCGCTCCCGCGGCCAGCGCCAGACGTGCACGGGTGGTAACCACCCGCGCAGTTTAAGGGCGATCGCAAGCTCGGCGCTTTTGCCGAGCGCAGCGGGTCGCCCTCATCAAGTTAAGTTGCCGGCACTTAAGTTGCCGACACGGTGCAGAGCGACCAGGCGATGTCGGCCGAACGTGCCATCCTCAGTTCATGAACGGGGTGTCCTGGGGTCGGCCGGCCGGCGAGCCGGATGGGGGCTGGGCCGTCATTGACGTCGAAACGTCGGGCTTTCGGCCTGGTCAGGCGCGGATCATCAGCCTTGCCGCACTCGGCCTCGACGCCGACGGGCGGGTGGAGCAATCGGTGGTCAGCCTGCTCAACCCCGGGGTGGACCCGGGTCCCACGCACGTGCACGGCCTGACCGCCGCCATGCTCGAGGACCAGCCACAGTTCGCCGACATCGTCGACGACCTGGTCGAGGTGCTGCGCGGCCGCACCCTGGTGGCACACAACGTCGCGTTCGACTACGCATTCGTCGCCGCGGAGGCCGAGCTCGCCGAGGCCGAACTTCCCGTCGACGCCGTCATGTGCACGGTCGAGCTGGCCCGGCGGCTCGACCTCGGTGTCGAGAACCTGCGGTTGGAGACCCTCGCGGCGCATTGGGGCGTGGCCCAGGAACGGCCGCACGACGCCTTCGACGACGCGTTGGTGCTGACCGGCGTGCTGGCGTCGGCGCTGCAGCGGGCGCACGAACACGACATCTGGCTGCCGGTGCATCCGGTGACCCGGCGCCGGTGGCCGAACGGGCGGGTGACCCATGACGAGCTGCGGCCGTTGAAGGTGCTGGCTTCGCGGATGCCGTGCCCGTATCTCAACCCGGGGCCATATGTTCGGGGCAAGCCGCTGGTTCAGGGCATGCGGGTGGCCCTGGCCGCTGAGGTGCGGCGCACCCACGAGGAACTCGTCGAGCGAATCCTGCACGCCGGGCTGGCCTACAGCGACGCCGTTGACCGCGAGACCTCGCTGGTGGTCTGCAACGACTTCGCCCCCGAGCAGGGCAAGGGCTACCACGCCCTGCAGCTGGGGGTCCCGGTGGTTTCCGACGCGCAGTTCATGGACTGCGTTGGCGCCGTCATCGGCGGCACCAACATGGAGGAATTCACCGACGTCACCGCCGTGGACCGTCAGCTCGCGCTGTTCTGAGAACCTTGCAACCATTCGGGCGCGCCCGACGACACCGCGGGGCTGGTCGACCGACTGCTGCGAGCGTTCTTTTGAGGCCTAACGGGAAGCGCGGTTAACCGCCGACACCACGGCGCGCAGCGACGCGGTGGTGATCGACGGCGCAATTCCCACGCCCCACACGGTCGTGCCATTCACCGAGGCCTCGACGTACGCCGCGGCCTGCGCGTCGTCGCCGGCGCTCATCGCGTGCTCCGAGTAGTCCAGGACGGCTACATCGAACCCACGGTTTCCCAGCGCGTGCACGAAAGCGGCGAGCGGGCCATTGCCGACGCCGCTGATCTCGGTCTCCGCGCCGTTGATCTTGACGGTCGCGGTGATGTTGGTAGTGCCGCTGTCTTCCTCCGAGGCATCGACGTGCTGCTTGATGCGCTCCAGTGGCCGCACCGGGGCGATGTACTCCTCGAAGAATGCGTCCCACATCTCCTTCGACGAGACCTCACCGCCCTCGCCCTCGGTGATCTTCTGGATCACCTGGGAAAACTCGATCTGCAGCCGTCGCGGCAGGGCCAGACCGTGATCGGCCTTCATGATGTAGGCCACACCGCCCTTGCCGGACTGCGAGTTGACCCGGATCACCGCCTCGTAGGTGCGCCCGACGTCCTTGGGGTCGATCGGCAGATACGGTACCTGCCACACCATGTCCTCGACGTCGGTGTCGGCGGCGTCGGCGTCGATCTTCATCTGGTCGAGGCCTTTGTTGATGGCGTCCTGATGGCTGCCCGAGAACGCGGTGTAGACCAGGTCGCCGCCATAGGGGTGACGCTCGTGCACCGGCAGCTGGTTGCAGTACTCCACCGTGCGTCGGATCTCGTCGATGTTGGAGAAGTCGATCTGCGGGTCCACCCCGCGGGAGAACAGGTTGAGCCCCAGCGTCACCAGGCACACGTTGCCGGTGCGTTCCCCGTTGCCGAACAGGCAGCCCTCGATCCGGTCGGCGCCCGCCTGGTAGCCCAATTCGGCTGCGGCGACGGCGGTTCCGCGGTCGTTGTGCGGATGCAGGCTCAGGATGACGGACTCCCGGTTGGCCAGGTTGCGGCTCATCCACTCGATCGAATCGGCGTAGACGTTGGGGGTGGCCATCTCCACGGTGGCGGGCAGGTTGAAGATGATCGGGTTGTCCGGCGTCGGCGCGATGATCTCGCCGACGGCGTCGCACACCTCCTTGGCGTACTGCAGTTCGGTGCCGGTATAGGACTCCGGCGAGTACTCGAATCGCCATTGCGTGCCGGGATACTTGGCGGCCTGCTCGACGCACTTGCGGGCGCCGTCGGTGGCGATGGCCTGCACCGCGGGGCGGTCGGCGCGGAAAACCACGCGGCGCTGCAGGATCGAGGTCGAGTTGTAGAAGTGCACGATGGCTCGCGATGCACCTTCACACGCCTCGAAGGTGCGCTCGATCAGTTCCGGTCGGCACTGGGTCAGCACCTGGATGGTGACGTCGTCGGGAATCGCGCCGTCGGTGATGATCTCGCGGACGAAGTCGAAGTCGGTCTGGCTGGCCGACGGGAACCCGACCTCGATCTCCTTGTAGCCCATGCGCACCAGCAGGTCGAACATGCGCCGCTTGCGGGCCGGGCTCATCGGGTCGATCAGCGCCTGGTTGCCGTCGCGCAGATCCACCGCGCACCACAGCGGGGCGCGGGTGATGACGCGGTCGGGCCAGGTGCGGCCGGCGACCCGGATGGGCTCGACTTCCTCGGCGAACGGCCGGTACCTGTTGACCGGCATCGACGAACCGCGCTGAGGGTTCCAGGTGGGTTGGTCCGCTCCGGGCGGACCGGAGGGTTTGACGATGGCTCGCGTCGACGTATACGCGTCGGCGCTGGAAGGCCTGGAAGGGCGAGATGTGGTTGTCACGGTAATCGCTCCGGGGTGTCAGAAGGAACCTCAGACCGGCGCATCGCGAACTCCGCGACGGGAGGCCGGTCTGGATCAGACCCCGTCGCGGCGTCCGAGGAGGAGCATCCGCTGCACGCCCTGCACTCTACCGCAGGCGGGCATGCGCCGTAATTCGAATGCGCCCCCACGTATCCTGTTGTGGACTTAAACGCGCAATCGGTGCGGGCAATCCCGAAGGGCAGGCAGAGTAACAGTGGCGCTCGTCGTGCAGAAGTACGGCGGATCCTCGGTGGCCGACGCCGACCGGATCCGCCGCGTTGCGCAGCGCATCGTCGCGACCAAGAAGCTAGGAAATGACGTGGTGGTCGTAGTTTCTGCGATGGGCGACACCACCGACGACCTGCTGGACCTGGCCCAGCAGGTGTGCCCGGCACCGCCGCCCCGGGAACTCGACATGCTGCTGACCGCCGGCGAACGCATCTCCAACGCGTTGGTGGCCATGGCGATCGAATCGCTCGGCGCGCAGGCCCGGTCGTTCACCGGTTCGCAGGCGGGCGTGATCACCACCGGTGCCCACGGCAAGGCGAAAATCATCGAAGTCACGCCCGGCCGGCTCAAGACCGCGCTCGACGAGGGGCGGATCGTGTTGGTCGCCGGATTCCAGGGCGTCAGCCAGGACACCCGAGACGTCACCACACTGGGCCGCGGCGGCTCGGACACCACCGCGGTGGCCCTGGCCGCGGCGCTTGGCGCCGACGTCTGCGAGATCTACACCGACGTCGACGGCATCTTCAGCGCTGACCCGAGGATCGTGCACAACGCCCGCAAGCTCGACACCGTGACGTTCGAGGAGATGCTCGAGATGGCGGCCTGCGGCGCCAAGGTGCTGGTGCTGCGCTGCGTGGAATACGCTCGCCGCTACAACATTCCGGTGCACGTCCGGTCGTCGTACTCGGACAGACCAGGCACCGTCGTGAAGGGATCGATCGAGGACACACCCATGGAAGACCCCATTCTGACCGGAGTCGCACACGACCGCAGCGAGGCCAAGGTGACCATCGTCGGCATACCGGACATTCCGGGGTATGCGGCCAAGGTGTTCCGGGCCGTCGCCGACGCCGACGTGAACATCGACATGGTGTTGCAGAACGTCTCCAAGGTCGAGGACGGCAAGACCGACATCACGTTCACCTGCTCTCGCGACAGCGGACCCACCGCGGTGGAGAAGCTTGACTCGTTGAAGGACGAGATCGGGTTCACCCAGCTGCTCTACGACGACCACATCGGCAAGGTGTCGCTGGTCGGGGCGGGCATGCGCAGCCATCCCGGGGTCACCGCGACCTTCTGCGAGGCGCTGGCCGCCGTGGGGGTCAACATCGAGCTGATCTCCACCTCCGAGATCCGCATCTCGGTGCTGTGCCGCGACACCGAACTAGACAAGGCCGTCGTCGCGTTGCATGAGGCATTCGGGCTCGGCGGCGAGGAGACGGCGACGGTGTATGCGGGGACGGGGCGGTAAATGGTTGCGATTGGGGTAGTCGGTGCCACCGGTCAGGTGGGCCACGTGATGCGGATGTTGCTCGACGAGCGTGACTTCCCGGCGACATCGGTGCGGTTCTTCGCGTCCGCCCGCTCCCAGGGACGCAAGCTGGCCTTTCGCGGACAGGAGATCGAGGTCGAAGACGCCGAGACGGCGGACCCGAGTGGCCTGGACATCGCGTTGTTCTCGGCCGGCAAGACGATGTCGCGGGTGCAGGCGCCGCGGTTCGCCGCGGCGGGTGTGACGGTGATCGACAATTCGTCGGCCTGGCGCAAGGACCCGGACGTGCCGCTGGTGGTGTCCGAGGTGAACTACACGCGCGACGCGCATCGCCGGCCCAAGGGCATCATCGCCAACCCGAACTGCACCACGATGGCCGCGATGCCGGTGCTCAAGGTGCTGCACGACGAGGCCCGGCTGGTGCGCATGGTGGTTTCGAGCTACCAAGCCGTGTCCGGCACCGGGCTGGCCGGGGTCGAGGAGCTGTTGACGCAGGCACGCGCCGTCATCGGCGAGGCCGAACAGCTCGTGTACGACGGGGGAGCGGTGCAGTTCCCGGCGCCCAAGGCCTACGTCGCGCCGATCGCGTTCAACGTGGTGCCGTTGGCCGGATCGCTGCTGGACGACGATTCCGGCGAGACGGACGAGGACCAGAAGCTGCGCTCGGAGAGCCGCAAGATCCTCGGCATCCCCGACCTGCTGGTCAGCGGTACCTGTGTGCGGGTCCCGGTGTTCACCGGGCACTCCTTGTCGATCAACGCCGAATTCGAACGGCCGTTGTCGCCCGAGCGCGCCCGTGAGCTGCTTGACGGCGCACCGGGCGTCAAGGTGGTGGATCTGCCGACGCCGCTCGCGGCCGCCGGTGTCGACGAATCGCTGGTGGGCCGGATCCGGCACGACCCGGGGGTGCCCGACGGGCGCGGCCTGGCGCTGTTCGTCTCCGGCGACAACCTGCGCAAGGGGGCGGCGCTGAACACCATCCAGATCGCCGAGCTGCTGGCCGCTGAAATAACCCCGGCATTGTGATCCGCGGGTGAGCTCCGCCCACACTCGCCTGGTCACGCGGTGCTCGCTGCTTGTGATGCTGCTTGTGCCGCAATGGTTTTGGGCGCTCACCGCGCGTGCCGATCCGCCCGCGCCGGCCCCCGAACCGATCGTGGGTCCGTTGGCCCCGGGTCAGGTGCTGCGGATCGGCCCGACGGCCGGTACCGGAACCCCGACCAGGGACTACGGCATCGGCGCGACCGACCTGTGTGAGTTCGTCGAGTTCCCCACCGAGCTGCTGCAGGTCTGCGGCGACAGTTTCGCCGGCCAGGGTGTCGGCTTCGGTGGCTGGTACTCGCCGGTCGCGCTGCACGTCGACACCGCCTCGGTCGACGACCCCGCCGGGGTGCGCTACACCGGCGTCACCGGTATCAACAAACCGCTGCTGGCCGACCCCCCGCCGCCCGGGGCCTCTCAGTTGCCCGCCGGAGTGGTGCAGATCAACCGGCGCAACTACCTGATGGTGACCACGACGAAAAACCTGGAGCCGCAGAACTCGCGGCTGGTGCTGGCCGACCCGGTGCGGGGCAGCTGGCAGACGGTTGCGGGGTCCCGCCGCGAAGGCTCCTACCAGGGTGGGGGGCAGTCGCAGATCAGCGGATATTACGACCCGATCCCCACTCCCGATTCGCCGGGCGGCTGGGTGTACATCGTGGCCAACAGTTTCACCCGCAGGAATCCCGTGTTGCTGTATCGGGCCACGCCGCAGACGTTCGCGGACCGGTCAAAGTGGCAGGGCTGGGCAGCCGGCCCGGATGGCGGGTGGAACAAGTCGCCTACGCCGCTGTGGCCCGACCAGGTGGGGGAGATGTGCATCAGGCAGATCGACGGCAAGGCGGTGCTGTCGTACTTCAACGCCGCCACCGGCAACATGGAGGTCCGGGTGGCCGACGACCCGACTTCGCTGGGGACCGCACCGGTGACGACGGTGGTGCAACACGACGAGTGGCCCGATCCGGCCGAAAGCCTGCCGCCGCCGTACGACAATCGGCTCGCGCAACCCTATGGCGGCTACATTTCGCCCGGTTCCACCCTCGATGAGCTCCGGATATTCGTCAGCCAGTGGAACAACATCGATCCGCGGGCCCGCGCGCCGTACCGGGTGATCCAGTTCGCGGTCAATCCGTTCAAGCCCTGATCCCCGGTCATGCCGGGCGCTGCGGTCCTCAACACCGGCTGGTCGATTGCGCGCCGGCCCGTCGAGCAGACTGCATTGTTCGCCCAGCGCCGGCGCAGAGGTGACGGCGCCGCAGTGGCACCGACGGTGCGCGTACCCTCCGACCATGGAGATACGCGGGAAGCGAGTGCTGATCACCGGGGCGTCACGAGGCATCGGCGAGTCCCTCGTCCATGCCTTCGCCGAGGCCGGGGCCACGGTCGCACTCGTCGCTCGGACCCAGGACTCTATTCGGGCGCTCGCGGCCGAGCTTGGGGGCACCGCCCATCCCGCCGACCTCTCGGACCCGAAGCAGGTCGCCACCCTCATCAGTCGCGTGGAGGACGAAGCCGGGCCGGTCGACATCCTGGTGAACAACGCCGGCATCGGGAGCCCCGCCGCCTTCACCGACGCGCCCGACGAGGACCTGCGCCAAGTCACCGAGGTTAACTACCTGGCGCCGGCCGAGCTATGCCGCCAGGCCATCCCCCGGATGCTGCGGCGCGGCGGCGGTCACATCGTGAACGTCTCCTCGCTGGCCGGCTGCTCCGTCATCCCCGGCCTCGTCGCCTACTGCGTATCAAAGGCAGCGCTTTCCCACTTCACCGCGGGACTACGGGCCGACCTCCGCGGCTTGCCCATCGGCACCACCCTGGTAGAACTCGGGCCGATCCCTACCGACATGCTGGCCCAAACCGAGGACTATGAGCCGACGGCCAAGTCCTTCCGGCGCTTCTACCGCACGCGGCTAATGGTCGACGTCCCCCGCGAGAAGGTGGCCGGTGAGGTCGTTGAGGCCGTACAGAAGGGCCGCAGGCACGTGCGGCTCCCTAAGCGAGCCGCCCTCTTCCCCATGTTGTGTGAAGCGCCGCGGCGCACCACCGAACTGCTGCTCACCGGCGTGCCGCACCAGGCGAAGTAACTACAGCAGAAGTACTTTCGGCGTGGCCCGACGATCAAGCTGGGCCAACGTGCGCGGATTCTGCTGCGCGACAACCGCGCTGCGCACCCGGCCCCACGCGGCGGTCGATGGTCCAGGACGAGCCGACCCAGTTAGCAGGACCAGTCACGACCGTCACCCCCAACGCCGTGAACAGCGCTTTTCTGCACGATCAACACGGCCACGGGATTCAAACGCCGAGGTAACAGCTCGCGGTCAACCCGTTCCGGCCCGACCAGCGCCCACCAGGCGATTTAGCCTGGTAGGCCGTGGGTTTTCAGCTCACAGCTGCTACTTAAGTAGCGCATAGCCGTAACTATTGTTGACCCACGGATCATGAGTCTCATGAGTGAAACATCTGACACCCCAACTGTGCGGACATCTACCGCCACTGCACCGGCGCCTGCGTCGTACGAGGCAGCGCCACACCGGACCCCTGTGGTCTTCAAAGTCGCGGCCTGGGTCGCGACCGTCGCCGGGATCGTGTTCATCGTCGCGGTCATCTTCTTCTCCGGCTTCATCCTCGGCCATCGCGGCGGTCACCACGGCGGCCACCACCACCACCAGCACCACGCGATGATGATGCATCCGCACCGGTTCGGCGGCCCCGGTGGTCCGGGTGGTCCGGCCGGCGGCCCCGGGGCAATACAGGGTGGACCCGCGTCCGTCGCCCCAAGCGCCCCCGGACCGAGCCAGATTCCGTCGTCGGTCGCTCCGTCTCGGACGCCGTAGGCACTCGAGGGGGACGTCCAAAGTCAACGTGCTCGCGGGGTGATAGGAGGACCCCGGCGAGCCATTAACCCACACCCAGTGGCCCGGCGCTCGCCCGAGCGCCGGGCTGCGCCGTAGGTACGGGCAGCTGCCTCAGGCGTAATTCACAGCAACTTTTGTCGCCCTAACCTGTTATAGCGGTTGGTGACCGGGGCAGTATTCAAGGCATGAGCCAAACACCTGACCCGTCAACGCAGCCGACGTCCGTCGCCACAACTCCGCCGCCGCCGGCATACCAGCCAGTCAAGCCCCCAAGGGTCTATGTGGCCGCGGCATGGGTGGTGATCGTCGCCGGGATCCTGTTCATCCTCGCCACGGTCTTCTTCGCCGGTGCCCTGGTCGTCGGCGTTGGCCATCACTGCTACCGCCACCACCACGGCATGATGTTCAAGCCCGGCGGCCCGTGGGGCCCGGGTGGCGGGCCGTGGCAGTACGGCGGGCCCTACGGCCCGGGGATGGCCCCCCCGTTCGGTCCGCCGCCGGGCTTCGGCCCGGGCGGCCCGGGTGGCCCCGGTGGTCCCAGCCAGTTGCCGACGACCACTGCGCCGGCGCCGGCGCCGAACACTCCAGGAACCCCGCGCCCGTAGCGGGCGGCCGCCGCTTTTGGCACGCCCATCTTTTCTTGACCCGTTCTAGAAGAGGGGCATACTGGGATGCGTGCCCTTGGTGTCGCGACGGTGCCGCGCTGAAAGCTCTTGCTTCCGAAGCAGATTCGATCGCGGATACCCGTCGGCCCAGCTAACGAGGAGATGGTGAGATGACCGAGCGCTACACCACCACTGACGCCGGCATCGCTGCGCCCAGCGACGACCAGTCGTTGACCATCGGCCCTGACGGTCCGATCCTGCTCCAGGACCACTACTTGATCGAGCAGATGGCGATGTTCAACCGGGAGCGCATCCCGGAACGCCAACCGCACGCAAAAGGCGGGGGCGCGTTCGGCCATTTCGAGGTGACCAACGACGTCGGTAAATTCACCAGGGCCGCGGTGTTCGCGCCGGGTGCCAAAACCGAGACGCTAATTAGGTTTTCCACCGTTGCCGGCGAGCGCGGGAGCCCGGACACGTGGCGGGACCCGCGCGGGTTCGCGCTGAAGTTCTACACGACCGAGGGCAACTTCGACATGGTCGGCAATAACACGCCGATCTTCTTCATGCGCGACCCGCTGAAGTTCCAGCACTTCATCCGGTCCCAAAAGCGCATGCAGGCAACGAATTTGCGCGACAACAACATGCAGTGGGACTTCTGGACCTTGTCACCGGAGTCCGCGCACCAGGTGACCTGGCTGATGGGCGATCGAGGGATCCCCAAGAGCTGGCGGCACATGAACGGCTACAGCAGCCACACCTACAGCTGGATCAACGCCGCCGGCGAGATCTTCTGGGTGAAGTACCACTTCATAACCGATCAGGGCATCGAATTCCTGACGCAGGAGGACGCCGACCGGCTGGCCGGCGAGGACGGCGACTACCACCAGCGGGACCTCTATGAGGCGATCGAGCGCGGCGATTACCCGAGCTGGACGCTCAAGATGCAGATCATGCCGTTCGAGGAGGCAAAGAACTACCGGTTCAACCCGTTCGATCTGACGAAAGTGTGGCCGCATGGCGACTATCCGTTGATCGACGTCGGCAAGCTAACCCTGGACCGCAACGTCAGCGACTACCACACCGAGATCGAGCAAGCCGCCTTCGAGCCCAACAACATCGTGCCCGGCACCGGGTTGAGCCCGGACAAGATGCTCCTGGCTCGCGGCTTCTCCTACGCTGACGCGCATCGCGCACGGCTGGGGACCAATTACCGGCAGATCCCGGTCAACTCACCGAAGGTCGAGGTCAACAGCTACTCAAAAGACGGCGCGATGCGGATGAAGAACGCCTCCGATCCCGTGTATGCGCCCAACTCCTACGGCGGCCCGCAGGCCGACCCCGCGCGCGCCGCGGAGGTGCGCTGGCATGCCGATGGGCAGATGATCCGCGCGGCGTACACGCTGCACGGCGAGGACGACGACTGGGGGCAGCCCGGCACCATGGTTCGCGAGGTTCTCGACGATGCCGCCCGGGAACGCTTGGCCCACAACATCATTGGCCACGTGTCCAAGGGTGTTAAGGAGCCGGTGCTGTCGCGGGTGTTCGAGTACTGGCGCAACGTCGATCCCGATCTCGGCAAGCAGATCGAGGAGGCGGTCCGGGCCAACCCGGGCCAGTAGTGTCAAACCGAAGCCAGGGCTGGAACCTCTCGAGGACGTTTCGAGTCTGGCAGCCTTGGCTTCTGTTTGTCTGGCCATGTTGGCATGATCGAGACCCATGACCATTGAAGTCGTTTACACCACGGAATCCACCGCCACCGGCGGCGGCCGCGACGGGCACGTGAAGTCCGACGATGGCCGCATCGACCTCGACACCCGGCCGCCGACGGCGATGGGCGGAAACGGCGAGGGCACCAACCCCGAGCAGCTGTTCTCCGCCGGTTACGCCGCCTGTTTCCTGGGTGCGCTGCGCCTGGTGGCCGGCAAGTCAAAGGTGAAGCTCGACGATGCCACCAACGTGAGCGTGCAGATCGGGTTCGGCAAGGATTCGACGGGCGGATTCGGCCTCACCGGCAAGATCGTCGGGTACCTGCCGGGCCTGGACCAGGGCGTGGCAGACGACCTGGTGCACCAGGCCCACCAGGTGTGCCCGTATTCCAAAGCCACCCGGGGCAACGTCGACGTCGACGTCTCGGCCAAGGTCTAGCCTCCCAAATTGGATTTAGAGATGCGGATCTGCGCCGCTGTGGTCGGCGTCGGCGTGGCCGTCGGCGGAGCGTGGGGCGTCCCTGTTGCCGCCGCTCACCCGTCGGAGCCGGGGGTGGTGAACTACGCGGTCCTCGGCAAGGGATCGGTCGGCAATATCGTCGGCGGACCGATGGGGTGGGAATCCTTTTCCACCCAGCCGTCCCAGAACTTTTCGGTCGATGCCCCGGTGTGCAACAACTGGGCGGACATCGGGTTGCCGGAGGTGTACGACGACCCGGATCTGGCATCGTTCAACGGAGCCGCAACCCAGACGTCGGCGACCGACCAGACCCACTTCGTCAAGCAGGCGGTCGGGGTGTTCGCCAACAACGACGCCGCGGGCCGGGCTTTCCATCGCGTCGTGGACCGGACGATCGGTTGCTCGGGGCAGACCACCGCGATGCACCTGGACAACGGGATCACGCAGGTGTGGTCGTTCGACGGCGGGCCCGCGACGGGTACCGATGCGAATTGGACCAAGCAGGAGGCGGGCACCGATCGCCGATGCTTCGATCAAACCAGGCTGCGTGAAAACGTGTTGTTGCAGGCCAAAGTGTGCCAGTCCGGCAACGCGGGCCCCGCGGTCAACGTTCTGGCCGGGGCGATGCAGAACGCGCTGGGTCAGTAGCGTGGACCCGGGTGCTCGGGTAGTCCGCGTCCGGATATCCGGCGGGTACGGGAATTTGTCGGAGTGATCTGCTAGATGAAGTAGTGGCGATTATTTCTCCGTTGGCTGCGCAACAAGCGGTCCGCGCCGCGTGCCCGGGCCCGAAGGGATCGTGATATGGCATTCGCCGCGATCAGCGCCGCCCAAACGGAACTGGCCGACTCCTCGGCTGCCGCGCAATACATCGCCGACGGCTGCCTGCTCGATGCCCCGCTGCGCCGTGTTGGTCTGGAGGTGGAAGGGCACTGCCACGACCCGGCCGATCCGTACCGCAGGCCGAGCTGGCGGGAAATCGCCGACGTCCTCGAACATCTGCCGGAATTGCCCGCTGGCAGCGCGGTCACCGTGGAACCGGGCGGAGCCGTCGAGTTGTCCGGGCCGCCCGCCGACGGCACTTTGGCCGCCATCGATGCGATGAATCGTGATCAAGCCGTGCTGCGCTCGGCCTTCGCCGACGCCGGCCTGGGGCTGGTCTTCCTGGGCGCGGACCCGCTGCGGCCGCCGAAGCGCATCAACCCGGGCGCGCGCTATCGCGCCATGGAACAGTTCTTCCGGTCCAGCCGCTCCGGGGAGGCCGGAGCCGCGATGATGACGTCCACCGCATCGATTCAGGTCAACGTGGACGCCGGGCCGCAAGACGGATGGGCGGCTCGGGTACGGCTGGCGCACGCGCTGGGTCCCATGATGATCGCGGTGGCGGCCAACTCGCCGATGCTGGGCGGTGAGTTCACGGGTTGGGTCTCCACCCGGCAGCGGGTGTGGGGGGATATGGACTCGGCGCGCTGCGGTCCCATCCTGGGTGCCAGCGGCGACGACCCGGGCACCGACTGGGCGCGCTATGCGCTCAAGGCTCCCGTGATGCTGGTGCACAGCCCGGACGCCGTGGCGGTCACGCACTGGGTGCCCTTTGCCGACTGGGTGGACGGCCGGGTGTTGCTCGGCGATCGTCGCCCGACCGTCGCCGACCTGGAATACCACCTGACCACGCTTTTCCCGCCGGTACGCCCGAGGCAGTGGCTGGAAATCCGATACCTCGACAGCGTGCCGGACACCTTCTGGCCGGCCGTGGTGTTCACCCTGGTGACGCTTCTCGATGATCCGGTCGCCGCCGACATCGCGGCCGCGGCGGTCGAACCCATCGCCACCGCCTGGGACATCGCGGCCCGGGTCGGCCTGCGCGACAGGCGGCTCTACGAGGCGGCCAACACCTGTGTGGCCGTCGCCGCCGACAAGGCGCCACCGGAGCTGCGCGACGCGATGCAGCGGTTGGTCCGCAGCGTCGAACGGGGCCGGTGTCCCGGCGACGACTTTTCCGACCAGGTGATCCAGCATGGGATCGCGCCGACGGTCGCGCGCTTGGCGCAAGGGGGCCCGTGACTTCCAGGGAGAGGCTTGCCGACGATTTGGCGCGGGCGCGGGCGCGGACGTTGCGGCTGGTCGATTTCGACGACGCCGAACTGTCCCGGCAGTACGACCCGCTGATGAGCCCGCTGGTGTGGGATCTGGCGCACATCGGTCAGCAAGAAGAGCTCTGGCTGTTGCGCGGCGGTGATCCGGGCCGGCCCGGGATTCTGCCGCCGGCCGTCGAGGGTCTCTACGACGCTTTCGAACACTCCCGGGCCAGTCGCGTCGAGTTACCGCTGCTGTCCGCGGAACGGGCGCGGTCCTATTGCCGGACCGTGCGGTCCGCGGCGCTGGACGCCCTGGACGCGCTGCCCGACGACTCCGCGGGTGACCGGGCGGCCTTCGCGTACGGGATGGTGGTCAGCCACGAAAACCAGCACGACGAAACCATGCTGCAGGCGTTGAATTTGCGCACCGGAACGCCACTGCTGCGCGACACGTCAGCATTGCCCGCGGGCCGGCCCGAGCTGGCCGGAACGTCGGTACTGGTCCCCGGCGGCCCGTTTCTGCTGGGCGTGGACGGGTCGAGCGAACCGTACTCCCTCGACAACGAGCGTCCCGCCCACGTCGTCGACCTGCCCGCGTTCCGGATCGGCCGGGTTCCTGTCACCAACGGTGAATGGCGGCAGTTCATCGACGACGGCGGCTATGACCGGTCGCGGTGGTGGTCCGAGCGCGGCTGGCAGCGCCGTCAGAGCGCGGGTTTGACCGCGCCCCAATTCTGGGGTCCCGACGGGCGAACGCGCACGCGGTTCGGCTACATCGAAGACATTCCCGCCGATGAGCCGGTGCAGCATGTCACCTACTTCGAGGCCGAGGCCTACGCGGCCTGGGCCGGGGCCCGGCTGCCCACCGAGATCGAGTGGGAGAAGGCCTGCGCCTGGGATCCGGCGGCGAACACCCGTCGCCGCTACCCGTGGGGGGCGCAGGAGCCTTCGGCTGCCCTTGCCAACCTGGGTGGGACCGCGCTGCGTCCCGCACCCGTCGGCGCCTATCCGGCGGGCTCTTCGGCGTACGGCGCGGAACAGATGCTGGGCGATGTCTGGGAGTGGACCACATCGCCGCTGCGGCCCTGGCCGGGTTTTGTCCCGATGATTTACGAGCGCTACTCGCAGCCGTTTTTTGACGGCGACTACCGGGTGCTGCGGGGTGGCTCGTGGGCCGTGGAGGCCGCGATCCTGCGCCCCAGCTTCCGCAACTGGGACCATCCGTACCGTCGTCAGATCTTCTGCGGTGTCCGGTTGGCGTGGGATGTGGGCGACTGATGTGTCGGCACCTGGGATGGCTCGGCGCCGCGGTGACCGTCTCGTCGCTGGTACTGGATCCGCCGCACGGCCTGCGGGTGCAGTCGTATGCGCCGCGTCGGCAGAAGCATGGCCTGATGAACGCCGACGGTTGGGGCGTCGGCTTTTTTGACGACGGGGTGGCCCGGCGTTGGCGTAGCCCGGCGCCGCTGTGGGGCGATGCGTCATTCGACTCGGTGGCGCCGGCCTTGCACAGCCACTGCGTGGTGGCCGCGGTGCGCTCGGCGACCGTCGGCATGCCGATCGAAGCCAGCGCCACGGCGCCGTTCACCGACGGCCGTTGGTTGTTGTCGCACAACGGCATTGTCGATCGCGCCGTGCTTCCGGTCACCTCGTCGGCCGAATCTGTTTGCGACAGCGCAATACTCGCGGCGGTCATCTTCGAACGCGGGCTCGATGCACTGGGCGACACCATCGCCGAATTGGGAATGGCCGACCCGCTGGCCCGGCTTAATATCTTGGCCGCCAACGATTCTCGGCTGCTGGCTACCACCTGGGGCGACACCTTGTTCATCTTGCGCCGCGACGACGGCGTGGTACTGGCCAGCGAGCCGTACGACGACGCGCCCGACTGGGAGGATGTGCCGGACCGGCACCTGGTTGAGGTCACCGCGGATGGTGTCACTCTGACTTCTCTGGCACCCCCTGGACCTTCGAAAGGATCTCGATGACGCTGACGCTGTCCAACCATCTCGCCGCCGACTCGGCGGATCGCGCATTGCGTCGCGATGTGTTCGATGGCCTGCGGAAGACGCCGAAATCGTTGCCGCCCAAGTGGTTCTACGATTCGGTGGGCAGCGATCTGTTCGACCAGATCACCCGCTTGCCCGAGTACTATCCGACCCGCGCCGAGGCCGAGATCCTGCGCGCCCGATCGGGCGAAGTCGCGTCCGCCAGCGAAGCCGACACGCTCGTCGAACTGGGCGCGGGAACGTCGGAGAAGACCAGGCGGCTGCTGGACGCGCTGCGTGACCGTGGATCGCTGCGCGGATTCGTGCCGTTCGACGTCGACGCCGGCATGCTGTCCGCGACCGCGACCGCGATCCAGCGCGAATACCCCGGCGTCGAAATCAAAGCTGTCTGTGGGGATTTCGAGGAACACCTGACCGAGATTCCCGGCGGGGGGCGGCGGTTGTTCGTGTTCCTGGGGTCGACGATCGGCAATCTGACGCCGGGGCCGCGCGCGGAGTTCCTCGCGACGTTGGCGGGGGTGATGCGGCCGGGGGACAGCCTGTTGCTGGGCACCGACCTGGTCAAGGACACCGGACGGCTGGTGCGCGCCTATGACGACGCCGCCGGCGTGACGGCCCAGTTCAACCAGAACGTGCTCGCGGTGATCAACCGGGAACTCGACGCCGATTTCGACGTCGACGCCTACCAGCACGTGGCCCGCTGGAACGCCGAGGAGGAGCGCATCGAAATGTGGCTGCGCGCGCGCCGTCGCCAGACCGTCCGGGTCGGTGCACTCGAGCTGACCGTGGACTTTGCGGACGGCGAGGAAATGCTCACCGAGGTGTCGTGCAAGTTCCGCCCGGACGGGGTGAATACCGAATTGGCCGGGGCGGGACTACGTCGCATTCGGTGGTGGACCGACGGCGCAGGCGACTTCGGGCTGTCGTTGGCCGTGAAGTGACCCATAGCGATTCACTGGCCGACCGATGGCGGGCGGCCCGCCCGCCGGTGGCCGGGCTGCACCTGGACAGCGCGGCGTGCTCCCGGCAGAGTTTCGCGGTGATCGACGCCGCCGCCCAGCACGCGCGCAACGAGGCCGAGGTGGGTGGGTACGTCGCGGCCGAGGCGGCCACACCGGTGCTGGACGCCGGACGCGCCGCGTTCGCCGCGCTGGCCGGGATGCCCGCTGCCGAAGTGGTGTTCACCACCGGATCGCTGAACGCGCTGGATCTCCTGCTGGGTAGCTGGCCGGCAGGACCGGCGGACCGAAGGACGCTAGCCTGCCTGCCCGGCGAATACGGTCCCAACCTGGCCATGATGGCCGCCCACGGATTCGACCGCCGGCTGCTGCCGACCCTTGAGGACGGTCGGGTGGCGCTCGACGACGCGGCGCTTGCCCTGGAGAACGACCCGCCCCATTTCGTCCACTTGACCGCGGTGGCCAGCCACAGCGGTGTGGTGCAACCGCTGACGATGATCGCGCAACTGTGCACCGAGCTCGGGCTGCCGCTGGTCGTGGACGCCGCTCAGGCGCTGGGCCAGGTCGACTGCGCGGTCGGTGCCGACGTGACCTATGCGTCGTCGCGCAAGTGGATCGCCGGACCACGCGGCGTGGGCTTTCTGGCGGTGCGCGCCGATCTGGTGGAGCGATTGCGTCCGCGGCTGCCGGCGCCGTCGCTGACCGTGGCCCGGCAACTCGAATTCGGCGAAGCCAATGTCGCTGCGCGCGTGGGGTTTTCGGTGGCACTCGGTGAGCACCTGGCGTACGGACCGGAGCTGGTGCGGGCACGTCTGGCCGAGGTAGGCGCCATCAGCCGGACGGTGTTGGCCGATGTGCCCGGCTGGGCCGTGGTCGAAGAGGTCGAAGAACCGAGTGCGATCACCACCCTGGCCCCGGTCGACGGTGCCGATCCCCAAGCAGTCCGGTCATGGCTGCTCGCCGAACGGCGGATCCTGACCACCTACGCCGGGGTCGAACGGGCACCCCTGGAGCTGACCGCACCGGTGCTGCGGATCTCACCGCACGTGGACACCACGCCTGACGACCTGACGATCTTCGCCGAAGCGTTGGCGGCCGCGACCGCGGCGACGGCAACCTGACGGCGAGGGTCACTCCCCCTTGTGCGCCGTCAGCAGGTAGGCCGGCAACTTCATCCGGCCCTTCTCATCGTGGTCGTGCGGCGGGAATTCGAACGGCGCGTCCGTGATCGGAGGAATGTTCGCATGGATGAACGCGGGCCGAATCTCATCGATCTCCCAGTACTTGCTCACCGCGGTGCGCAGCTCGTCCTCGTCGACTTCGTTGGGCTTCGGGTCCATCTCGGCGGGGAAGGCGCCCTTGGCAAACACCAGCACGACGTAGCCGGCGCCCGGCGCCGCCGCGCGGTGTATCGAGCTCAGGTAGCCGTCGCGGCCCTCCACGGGCAACGAGTGAAACAGCGTGCTGTCGACAATCGTCGAGAAGCGCCCGTCATACCCGGTGAACGACGTGATATCGGCCTGCACGAAGCTGGCGGTGGTCAGGCCGCGTTCGGCGGCGGCCTTGGTGGCCGCCGCGATGGCGGTGGGCGTGAGATCGATTCCGACCACGGTGTAGCCCTGCGCGGCCAGCGCCAACGACAGCTCGGCGAATCCGCAGCCCGCGTCCAGCACGTCGCTGCGAAATTCGCCGGCCGCGACCAGCGCGGCCAACTCCGGCTGCGGCTCGCCGATGTTCCACGGCGGCGGACCCTCGAATTCCCCCTCCTCGCGGTAAGCACTGTCCCAGTCGAGTACTTCGGGTGCCATGGTTCTCCCTATGCGCTGTTATTGACTCCAGGTATGTACTGGTTCGTTGCTGTGCATGTGTTCGCAGTACCGCCGCAGCATCTCGGCCAGTGCCGCGGGCCGGGTCATGCCCGCCGTCCTCCAGCCTACGCACGGTGGACACCTGCCAGCTCGCTCCGTTGCGGCCCGTCCTGGCGCGGCCTTCGATGACACCCAAGAACCGGTCGCGCACCTCGGCGTCGACACCCCAGCGGCGCAGTCCTTCGTGGGCGAGCGGCAGCAGGGTGTCCAGCACCAGTTCCCGCGCCGTCACCTCGCCCAGACCGGGCCAGTGCAGCCGGGCGGCTATGCCGTTGCGGGCCGCCTCGAGGAAATTGGCTTGGGCCGCAGCGAAACTCATCCTGTTCCACAGCGGGCTCTCCTCTTCGGACAGGCTGCGCAGCATGCCGTAAAAGAAGGCCGAATTCCCCAGCATGTCGACGACGGTCGGCCCGGCCGGCAGCACCCGGTTTTCCAGCCGAAGATGCGGCTGCCCTTCCAAAACGTCGTAAACCGGCCGGTTCCACCGGTACACGGTGCCGTTGTGCAGACGCAATTCGGCAAGGTGTGGGGTGCGTCCGGCGGCCAGCTCGGCGACGGGGTCCTCGTCGGAAACCTCGGGCAGCAGGGACGGGAAGTAGCGGATGTTCTCTGTGAACAGGTCGAGGACGGAGGTGATCCACCGTTCCCCGAACCACACTCTCGGTCGCACGCCCTGGGTTTTGAGCTCCTCGGGCCGGGTGTCGGTGGACTGCGTGAACACTTCGATGCGGGTCTCCGACCAGAGCTGGTGGCCGAAGAAGTAGGGTGAATTCGCGGCCAGTGCCAGCTGCGGACCGGCCAGCACCTGAGCCGAATTCCAGTTGGCGGCGAAATCCGCCGGCGCTACCTGCAGATGCAATTGCATGCTGGTGCAAGCGGATTCGGGCGCGATGGTCGCGGCCTGCCAACTCAGGGGCTCGGGACCGGAGATGTTGATCGGGATGTCCTCGCCGCGGGCGGTGAAGATCGAGTCGTTGAGGGCCGCGTATCGGGTTGATTCGCTCATCCAGTCCTCGTCGAGATGTTCGGGCATCAGCGTGGGGAGGATCCCGATCATCACGATGTGGGCTCCGCCGGAGCCGGCCTTGGCCTCGGCTTCGTTCAGGCTGGCCCGCACCTCTGCCTCCAGGTCCAGGCCGGTATGTCCTGACAATGGCCGCGGGGGCACGTTGAATTCGATGTTGTAGGCGCCCAATTCGGTCTGGTAAGCCGGATCCGCGATGGCGTCCAGGACGAGCCGATTCGACATGGCCGGCTGATAGTCGGCGTCGACGAGGTTGCACTCGATCTCCATGCCGGTGAGCGGCCGGTCCGAATCGAAGCGGAATCGCGCCAGCATCGTCTCGAAGACGTCCAGACACAGCCGCACCTTGCGCCGGAATTCCTGCCGCTGTGCGCGGTCATACGTGGTGCGCTTGACCTCTTCGCCCACAACGCCGATGCAACAGGTTTGTCGGCGGTAGCGCAAGGGGGCGGGGGTGACCCGTCCGCGCGGGGCGCGTAGACCATCATGGAATCTAGACATGGAGTGTCACAGCTCACGCCGGAGGAGATCAGTTGGCCGAGTCCGCTGAATTCATAGCCGCCATCGACCAGGGCACCACCAGCACCCGCTGCATGATTTTCGATCACGACGGCGCCGAAGTGGCCCGCCATCAGCTCGAGCACGAGCAGATCCTGCCCAAGGCCGGCTGGGTCGAGCACGACCCGGTCGAAATCTGGGAGCGCGCCTCCTCGGTGCTGACGTCTGTGCTGAACCGGGCCAAGCTGACGGCGAAAGACCTTGTAGCCCTGGGAATTACGAATCAGCGCGAAACCACGCTGGTGTGGAGCCGGCGCACCGGACGGCCCTATTACAACGCGATCGTCTGGCAGGACACCCGCACCGACCGGATCGCGTCCGCGCTGGACCGAGACGGTCGCGGTGAGGTGATCCGCCGCAAGGCGGGCCTGCCGCCCGCGACCTATTTTTCGGGCGGCAAGCTGCAATGGATCCTGGAGAACGTCGACGGGGTGCGCGAGGCCGCCGAAAACGGCGACGCGCTGTTCGGCACCGCCGACACCTGGGTGTTGTGGAACCTGACCGGGGGTCCGCGGGGTGGCGTGCACGTCACCGACGTGACCAATGCCAGCCGGACGATGCTGATGAACCTGGAAACGCTGGACTGGGACGACGAGCTGTTGTCGTTCTTCTCCGTCCCGCGGGCGATGCTGCCGGCGATCGCGTCGTCGTCGCCGCGGCAGCCCTACGGTGTCACGCTGGAGACGGGGCCCGTCGGTGGCGAGGTGCAGATCACGGGCGTCCTCGGCGACCAGCACGCGGCCATGGTCGGTCAGGTCTGTCTGGCCGAGGGGGAAGCGAAAAACACCTACGGCACCGGCAATTTCCTGCTGCTCAACACCGGCGAGACGATCGTGCGATCGGACAACGGCCTGCTGACCACCGTCTGCTATCAGTTCGGGGACGCCAAACCCGTTTACGCGCTTGAGGGTTCGATCGCAGTCACCGGCTCCGCCGTCCAGTGGTTGCGCGACCAGCTGGGCATCATCAGCGGCGCCGCGCAAAGCGAGTCGCTGGCCCGTCAGGTCGCCGACAACGGCGGGGTGTATTTCGTCCCGGCGTTTTCCGGGTTGTTCGCCCCGTACTGGCGATCGGATGCCCGCGGCGCGATCGTGGGGCTGTCGCGGTTCAACACCAATGCGCACCTGGCCCGCGCGACGCTGGAGGCGATCTGCTACCAGAGCCGCGACGTGGTCGACGCGATGAAAGCGGATTCCGGTGTGCGCCTTGAGGTTCTGAAGGTCGACGGCGGCATCACGGCCAACGACCTGTGCATGCAGATTCAGGCCGACGTGCTCGGCGTCGACGTGGTGCGGCCGGTGGTCGCCGAGACCACCGCGCTGGGCGCCGCCTACGCGGCGGGCCTGGCGGTCGGGTTCTGGGCGGATCCATCCGACCTGCGGGCCAACTGGCAAGAGGACAAGCGCTGGACGCCGGCGTGGGGCGACGACGAGCGCGAGGCCGGTATGCGGGTTGGCGCAAGGCCGTGCAGCGGACCCTGGATTGGGTCGACGTGACTTGATCCGACTTGGTCCAGGGTCCGCTGTGACGGGGCCTCAGTCTTCGCCGAGGATGCCGTAGACCTCGCGCCTGGCGTTGTTGATGATCTCGACGATGCGCTGCTGCTGCTCGGCGGTGGCGGTGTGCGCGGATTGCGCGACCGCGCCGAACAGCTGGCCGATGGCCGCCCGCAGGTTGACATGGCCCTGGTCGGCACCCTCGGCGATCTCGTCCCACGGCGGGGTCTCGATCTTCTCGGCTGCCGCGCGACCCTCGTCGGTCAGCTCGAAAAGCTTCTTGTTGCCGTCGGTTTCGCTCGCGGTGATCAGGCCTTCGTCGTCCAGCAGCTGCAGCGTCGGGTACACGGACCCGGGGCTGGGCCGCCAGATTTCGTTGCTGCGCTCGGCGATCTGCTGGATCATTTCGTAGCCGTGCATCGGCCGCTCGACCAGCAGGACGAGAATCGCCGCCCGCACGTCACCGCGGCGTCCGCGGCCGGAGCCGCCACGACGCCATCCGCCGCGCCGGCCGCCGGGGCCGAAGCCGAATCCCGGACCGAAGCCGGGGCCGAAACCGGGGCCGAAGCCCGGGCCGAAGCCGGGGCCGAAGCCGTGATCGCCGGAGTGGTCGCGGAGGTGCTCGCGGAATTCCCGTCGGGCCTGCCGCCGCGCCTCGTGCAGGGCGCGGCGGTCAACCGGGCCCGGACCGAAGCCGAATCCTGAGCCTGGCCGGCCGGCGAATGGGCCCTCGGGGGGAGTGAATGGGTTGCTCATTGTCTGTGTTCCTTACGTTTCGTGGGTGGTGCACCGGTCGTGCACTACGGAATATCACGATATATCGTAAACTAACGCGATGCAACAAAGAATTCCGGAAACGACTTGTTTAGCGGCCCGGCCTGCAGGAACGCAGGACCGCGCACATCTGAAACCCCGGGGCGTCGCCGCGGTTTGCATCCGGCAAGCGCGGGTAGGAACTTCAGTCATGAACGCTAAGCAGAACCTGGCGATCGGCAGCGAAACGCAAAGCGCGACCGAACCGGCACGGGGTGACGGCGGCCCCGCCCGCGACGTCTGGCCGTGGGTCAACTGGGGATTGGCGTTGGCGACGGTGCCCGCCGCCGCCATTGTGATGCTCTTCGCGCTGGGTGCCGTGATGAGTACCGATGGTTGCAGCGATCGCAGTTGTCCCAACTTGGGCCGCGGCGGGATCGATTTCGGCGTCGCGTTCTACGGCGCACCCGTGGTGGCTTTCGTCGTCCTCGTCGTATCTTTTTTCACCGCAAAGCGCCGCGGCGGCATCGCGGTTCCGCTGTGCGGGTGGGCGCTGCTGGTCGTTGACGTCGCCCTCATGGCGGTGAGCGTCTCGGGCTAGCTCGTCGATCAGTGAGGCGGCGAGAAACCGCCGGTTTGCGGTTCGTGCTGCGGCCAGGCCACGGGCTGTGGCGATCCCGGCTCCGGCCACGGGACCGCCTGCTGTTGGGGCCACGGCGCGGTCCCCGGCGGCGTGGTGGGCCAGCCAGGCGGGGCCGCTGGGGGCACAGAAGGACGCAACCGCGCCAGCTCGCGCCGGTGCCGTTCGGCAAGGACGGCGGCAAGCACCAGTTCCGGCGGGGCGCCGGGCGGGGGCGGCGGCGCGATGTGGGACACCACGTCACCGGCGATCCGGTACGCCATCTGCTGGCGCAACTGGCGATCGAGTTGCGTTGCACGGGAAAGGAACTGGCGCGCCATTTCGATTTGTCCGGCGTTCAACCCCGACAGCTGCAGCGACGATGCCCACCATGCCAGCGAAGGTGGCATCACCGGGGGCGGTCCCAGTCGGGGTCCGCGTTCGCTGACCACGACTGTGCCGGCAAAGATGTCGCCGATACGTTTGGCCTTCGACGACAACACGCTGCAGATGATGGCGGGGCTCCCCATAAACATCCAAATCTCGACCACCGATGCCAAAGCGCGAAACAGCACCTGCCGGAAGCGTTCTGGACCACCGTCGTCGGCCACCACTCGCAGGCCCATCACGATCTTGCCCACCGACCGCCCCCGCGTGGCGGTTTCGAATGCCAAGGGATACCCGACAATCACCAGCACCGTGAAGATGATCAGGATGGCGGCGCTCAGCGCGGTGTCGAACTGAGTCAGGGTGGCCGCCCACAGCATCAGCCCCAACACGTAGCAGACAAAAATCACCGTGATATCGATCAGCGCGCTCACGGCCCGTATCGGCAACTGGGCGATCTGCACATCGAGTACGACGGCGTCGCCGGTCACCACCTCCGACATAACACCGAACGGTACAGGCTTTATGGCTGCCGCCGGCTGGACTCGGTCCCCCGCACACGGGTGGGGTCCCCGCACCGCTGGGGAGTGCCCCCAGCGCGGAGCGCGCGATTAGGCTGCGCAGGGTGGACGTCGACGCGTTCGTGCTGACCCATCGCGGTACTTGGGACCGGCTCGACCGGTTGGTCAAGAGACGCCGGTCATTGACCGGCGCCGAAATCGACGAACTTGTCGAGCTCTACCAGCGGGTCTCGACGCATCTGTCGATGCTGCGGTCTGCGTCGTCGGAGTCGGTGCTGATCGGTTGGCTCTCGAGTCTGGTAGCGCGCGCCCGTTCCGTGGTGACCGGTGCCCATGCGCCACTGAGCGGTACCTTCGTCCGCTTCTGGACGGTCTCGTTTCCGGTGGTTGCGTACCGCACCTGGCGGTGGTGGCTGGGGACCGCGGTGGCGTTTTTTGCCGTCGTGGTGGTCATCGCGTTGTGGGTGGCCGGCAATCCGGAGGTGCAGTCCGCCATCGGAACGCCAAGTGACATAGACGAATTGGTCAATCACGACGTCTCGTCGTATTACAGCGAACACCCCGCCGCGGCCTTCGCCCTGCAAGTCTGGGTGAACAACTCCTGGGTTGCCGCGCAGTGCATCGCGTTGTCCGTCGTGCTGGGACTGCCGATCCCGCTCGTGCTGTTCAATAACGCCGCCAATGTCGGAGTGATCGCCGGGCTGATGTTCCACGCCGGCAAGGGCGGCATCCTGCTGGGCCTGCTGGCCCCGCATGGACTGCTGGAGCTGACGGCGGTATTCCTTGCGGCGGCAACTGGGATGCGACTTGGGTGGTCGGTGATATCACCCGGGGATCGGCCCCGTGGACAAGTGCTTGCCGAGCAGGGCCGAGCCGTCGTATCGGTCGCCGTGGGACTGGTGGGGGTGCTGCTGGTCTCCGGGTTGATCGAAGCATTGGTGACGCCGTCACCGTTGCCGACGTTCGTTCGGGTGGGCATCGGAATCATCGCCGAGGCCGCGTTCCTCTCTTACATCGTCTACTTCGGCCGTCGCGGGGTGAAAGCCGGTGAGACCGGCGATATCGAGGATGCGCCCGACGTGATCCCGACCGGCTGAAGCCAGCCGAAAACTAAAGCCGGCCGGTGGCTTTCATCGCCAGGTAGCGATCGGCGAGGGCGGGCGCCAGTTCGGTGGGCCCGGCGTCGACGACTTCCACCCCGCTGCGGCGCAGCCGCGCCGCGATCGCGCCGCGGTCGTTGCGGGATCGTTCGGCGGCCGCCGCGTCGTACACCGCGGCCGCATCCGAGCGCCCGGCCGCCATCTGGTCGACCCGTGGGTCGGTGGCCGCCGCGACCAGCATGTGGTGTTTGGCCGACAACTGCGGCAGGACCGGCAGCAAGCCCTCGTCGAGGGCGGTCGCGTTGAGGTCAGTCAGCAGGACGACGAGCGACCGTCGCCGGGTGCGCCGCGCGATGGTGGCAACCATTGCGCGCCAATCGGATTCGATAAGCGCCGGTTGCAGCGGAGCCATCGCCTCGACCAGTTGGGCGAGCAGTTCGGTGCGCGACGCACCGAACACGGCCGCCCGGCTCAGCCGGTCGTGGGCGAGGAAGTCGACATGGTCGCCGGCCCGCGATGCGAGCGCGGCCAGCAACAGCGCCGCGTCCATTGACCAGTCCAGCCTGGGCCAGCCGGCGGGATCGGCGGCGGTCGGGTCGACACCGACACGACCCGCCGCGGTGCGGCCGGTGTCGAGCACGATGACCACGCGCCGGTCCCGTTCGGGTCGCCAGGTGCGCACGACGACGTCGGCGCGGCGCGCGCTTGCGCGCCAGTCGATCGAGCGCACGTCATCGCCGACGACATACTCACGCAGCGAATCGAATTCGGTTCCCTGCCCGCGTATCAGCGTCGGCAACAGCCCGTCGATCTCCCGCAGTTTGGCCAGCCGCGACGGCAAGTGCTTGCGCGACAAAAACGGCGGCAGCACCCGCACCTGACCCGGCACCGGCTGCGAACCCTGCCGTCCGGCCAACCCCAGCGGCCCGATCGATCGGGCCGTGACCACGGCCGCCCGCTGGTCGCCGCGGCGAACCGGCCGCAGCCGGGTATCGACGTGCTGACGCTGCCCGGCGGCGATGTTCACGGCGTGAATGCGCGGCTCGGCGCGCGCGCTTGGCGGCCAGGCGTCGCGGATCTGGCCGCGGAACCGGCGGCCGCCGTCGTTGTGGATCAGCAGGCCCACGTCCACCCGCTGTGCCAGCCGGGCCGAGGTGTCGGGTGAACGGGTATAGCGCAAGCGGCGGGTGCTGGCGGCCAGCCCGGCGTCGACGACCACCAGGATCGACAGCAGCACCAGCAACACCAGGAAAGCCCTTGCCGGCCAAGGCGATGCCGCGATGGGCAGGACGCAGATCAGCGCCAGCAACCCGGTGCGTCCGGTCAGGATCACTAGCGGGGCACCGGAACCGACGCCAGAATTCCGTCGAGCACACCGTCGGGCGTGGCCCCTTCGAGCTCGGCCTCCGGGCGCAGCATCACCCGGTGCCGCAGCGTCGGGCGGGCCATGGCCTTCACGTCATCGGGAGTCACATAGTTGCGACCCGACAGCCATGCCCAGGAACGGGCGGTGCCCAGCAGCGCCGTGGCACCGCGTGGTGACACGCCCAGTTGCAGTGCGGGCGAGGTGCGGGTGGCGCCGACGATGTCGACGATGTAGCCCAGCACCTCGTCGGCGACCAGTACCTCCAGCACCGCCCGGCGGGCGGCCGCCAGCTCGGCGGGGCCGGCCACCGGCTTGATCGCGGACAGATCGCGGGGATCGAAGCCGTGCGCGTGGCGGCTAAGGATCGCGATTTCGGCGTCGCGCGACGGCAGCGTGACGTTCAGCTTGAGCAGGAAGCGATCCAGTTGCGCTTCGGGCAACTGGTAGGTGCCCTCGTATTCGATCGGGTTCTGGGTCGCGGCGACGATGAATGGGTCGGGCAGCGGCCGGGCTTCGCCGTCCACGCTGACCTGACGCTCTTCCATCGCCTCCAGCAGCGCGGCCTGCGTTTTGGGCGGGGTGCGGTTGATCTCGTCGGCCAGCAGCAGGTTGGTGAACACCGGACCCGGCCGAAACACGAACGCGGCGGTGCGCGCGTCGTACACCAGCGAACCGGTGACATCGCCGGGCATCAGGTCGGGCGTGAACTGCACCCGCTTGAACTCCAATTGCAGCGCGGCGGACAGCGCCCGGACCAGTAGCGTCTTGGCCACTCCCGGAACACCTTCCAGCAGCACGTGGCCGCGACACAGCAGCGCGATCACCAGTCCGCTGACGGCTCCCTCCTGTCCGACGACGGCCTTGGCGAGTTCGGCGCGCAACGCCAGCAGCGCATCCCGTGCCGATTCAGCGAGAGGGGTCTGGGCGGGAGATGGTTGTGTCACGTGTGTGTGACCTGCCTTTCGATTTCGTCGAGCGCACGGGCAAGTTGTAGCAGGTCGTTGTCGGTGGCCGGGGGCGGGCCGAACAGATGGTGGGAAACAAATCCCGCGTCGATCCCGCTGCGCCGGGCCACGGTCGTCACCACCGCCGGCGCCGGCGCGCCCGGGCCCAGGCCGAGCCGGGGCAGCAGCCGCTGCACTGTGGCGGTGCGCAATGCCGCGGCGGCGCGATCGCGCGCACGGCGCGACCGGTAAAGCCGCCCGCGGCCCTCGACGGTCTCCGACGCGCGCACGACGACGGGCAGTTCCTCGGCCACCAGCGGGCCGGGGCGGCGGCCCTTCCACAGCGCGACCAGTAGCACCACCAGCCACAGCTGCCAGACGATCCACGTCACATTTTCCGGAATCAGGTCGAAAAGCGATGTGGGGGAGGATGTTTCGCCCTCATCCCGGTGAGGTGCATACCAGATGAGACGGGGCTCGTCGCCCGCCAGGTTCATCGCCAGCGCGGCGTTGCCCGCCTGCAACAGACCCCCGTTGGTCATGAAGTCGGTGCTGCCGACCGCCGTGACGGTCCGCCCGTCGTCCCGGTACCGGATCAGCACCCCGTCGTAACAGCTGGTCATTGTCCGGTCATCTTTGGCCCGGTAGGTCTCGCTTGGCCCGAATTGAACCGGTCCGGCGCGATTGGCCTCTCGCAGAGTGCAATTGGGGCTGCTGTCGAAGGCGGTGCTGGCCATCGACATGCGCACACCCGGCATCAGCGCTTCGCGGATTCGCAGTGTCGGTTCCACCAAAAGCAGATCACCGGGGGCTTTCGCCAGCCGGTCCAGCAGCTCGCTGTCGGTGAGGTACTGACTCTGCGCCACCAGGATCAGCGTGCCGGGGCGTGCCGCCCCCTCCACGTCGGCGATGCTGTCGGCCACGACAACCTCGACGCCGCCGTCGCGCAGCAGCGTCACGAGGGCATGGGCACCGTCCGGATCGGTCGATTTCGGATCCATCCGGGCGCCCGGCCGTGGCGCGGTCAGGTAGGCACCGATTCCGGCTATGACGGCGAGCACAACCAGCGTGAGGATCGCCCAGCGCCATGATCGCCATCGCCGCGCCACCGTCGTGGTGACGGATTCAGGACGCGAGTCGACGGTCGCCATCACCGGACCTGCGCCCATGATTCGAGCGCGGCGGGCTGCCCCGCGGATGGCGGGACGGCCGGTGTTCCCGACCGCAGGTGGTCGTCGAGGTCGGCGATCATCTGGTAGGCGGCCTGGCTTCCCGGCCGCTCGCCGTAGGTGACATCGTTGAATGCCGTTGCCGCCTGCGATAATTCGCCTGCGAGATGGGGTAACGCCGCGCCGGCGTCCCGGGCCAGCTCGTTGGCGGTGCGACCGGGAGCCGGCTCCAAGACGTGGGTCTCCTCGAGCTGGCGGGCGACGGCGCGCAGCCGGTGGCGAATCGCCGCTGCCCAATCACCTTGGGCCGCAAAACTTTCAGCGGTAGCGCGATGCTGGGCCGCGGTGAGCGGCGCGGCTTCGAACAACGGGGAGTCGCCGCGGCGGTTGGTGCGCATGGTGCGTCGTGCGACATGGATGGCGACCACCACCGCGATCGCCAGCAGGATCAGGAGCACCGTGGTGGTCAACCATCCGCCCGGTATCGAGGAGGTCTTGTCCAGCAGCCGGTACAACAGCTCGTTGACCCAATCGGCGAATTGTTGTGCCGCGGAATCCTTGGAGTAGATCGGCTTGCCGAGCTCGATCTGTGCGGCCTGGTGTGCGGCATCGCGGTCGATGTCGATGGAAGGCACTGTCAGCCCGTCCTCACACCGGCCGGGTCAGCCAGAGGTTGTCGGTGGACGCGACGCCGTAGGGTCCGCCGGCGGCGCCGCTCTGCAGCACCAGGTCGAACGCCTCGGCGCGCATTCGGCGGTCGGTGTAGAGCAGCACGGTGACCCCGGCACTGAACGGCGCGGTGATGATTTGGCCGATCGCCGACCCGACGGAGGCGATCGCGGTGCTCACCAACAGGCTCCCGGTGGACCCGGTCCCGCCCAGGATCACCTCGCCCACGAAGCTGAACGGAAACGCGACGGCGTTGGCGATGACGGATGCCACCAGGAACGTCAGCGAACGGATCCCCAAGACCCGCCAGAAGCCGTTGCGGACCAGCGCGAAGGATCTGGTGATCGCTTCGATTACGGGCAGCCGCTCCAGCACGATCAGCACCGGCGCGAACAACACCACGGTGTACAGGTAGACCATCAAGACGAACACGACGAGCACCAGCGGGAAGCCCAGGAGGATCGCCACGCCTGGATTGCCGACCGCCGCCAGCAGCGCGACTACCACCACGACCAGCCCGAAAAGGGCCGCCACGGCGGCGGCTTCCAGCAAGGCCAGGCCGAGCAGCGGGAGCAGTCGCCCACGAATCTTGGCCCAGGTTTCGCCGATCGTGATCGATGCCCCGAACACCGCCCGCCCGACGATGACGGTGAGCATGCCGGACAGCAGCATGCTGCCGAGCCAGGTGACCAGGATTCCGGCGCCCATCGACCCCAGCCACGTGCCCGCGACTCCCAAGCTCAGCTGCGACCTTGGCGTGATCCTGCCGTATGCGGCCACCGGGCCGAGCGTCGCCACGAGCGTGATGATCTGCATGAGCACGACCACCATCGCGGTCAGTCCCAATGTCGCCCTGGGGTTGGCCCGGATGTAGCCGACTGCGCCGTTGAAGATCTCACTCAGGGTCAGGGGCCGCAGCGGGATGATCCCGGGCTTGATCGCTCCAGGAACCACCTGGGGCGGCCCGTACCCGGGCGGGGGGCCGTACCCGGGCGGGGCGCCGTACCCGGGCGGTGGTGGGCCGTAGGTCGGCACCGGACCGTAGCCGGGCGCCGGACCGTAAGCGGGCGGGGGACCGTAGCCGGGCACCGGACCGTAAGCGGGCGGGGGACCGTAGCCGGGCGGCGGTGGACCGTAGCCGGGGGGTGGACCAACCGGATAACCAGGCGGCGGCGCGCTCACCGTGCTCCGTGGCCCTCGAAAAGGCCTTCGAACCCGGGCCCGTCGTTCGTCATGGGCTCCATCCTGTCGGCGGTCCGGGCATTTCTCAATCTTGCCCGGTGTCCTTACGCGTAGCGTCTCAGCCATGGCGGAACTCAAATCCCGGCTCCGGGCTGACCTGACCAAGTCGATGAAGGCCCGGGACAAGTTGCGAACCGCGACCCTGCGCATGCTGCTGGCAGCGATCCAGACCGAAGAAGTTTCCGGCAAGCAGGCGCGCGAGCTCTCCGACGACGAAATCTTGAAGGTGCTGGCCAAAGAATCACGGAAGCGCGGTGAGGCGGCCGAGATCTACACCCAGAACGGTCGCGGCGAGCTCGCCGCCAACGAGCACGCCGAGGCGCGGATCATCGACGAGTACTTGCCCACGCCGCTCACCGAGGCCGAGCTGGCCGACGTCGCCGACACCGCGATCGCGCAGGTTGCCGAGCAACTCGGCGAGCGACCGGGCATGAAGCAGATGGGAATGGTGATGAAAGCGGCCACCGCGATCGCGGCCGGCAAGGCCGACGGGGCGCGGCTGTCGGCGGCGGTCAAGGAGCGGCTGTAGTTCCAATTCCTATGCGCTGAGCAGGAATCCACCGCATTGATTCAAACGACCGTCCGGGTGCCGTCGCCGTCGCGCCTTGTGACGCGCCGGGCGTCGAGCTGCTCCAGTAACGGCACCGCGACGCGCCGGCTGGTGCCCAGCGCGCGGCGGGCCTCGCTGACGGTGAACGGCTGCGGCAGCGTCGCGAGGACGCCGGCCGCTCGATCCAGCGCGTCGGATCCCAGCACGACACCGTCGGCGATCCGAGTGAGCCGCCCGGCGCGCGCCGCGGCGGCCAGCTCCCGGGGGCCGAGCTTCAGCTCGGCCAGTTCGTCGGCCTCCGGTGCCCGAAACGGTTCGGCGGCCAGCCATTCCTCGATCGTGCGCACGGCCCGCTCGACGCGGGCCGGCAGGCCCGCACCGGGCGAGCGAACCAACCCGTCGACCACCTCGAGGCCAGTGCCAGCCAGCAGCTTGGGCACCAGTTCCGCGGCGGGCAGCCCGACGCGCTGCCGCAGCGTCTCCAGCGGCATCCCGGCCGCGATGTCGTGATCTTCCGCCCAGCGCCGCACCGCCGCGGTCGCGCATTCGCGCCGCCCGGCCCACCACTGCGGGTCCAACACCCAGTCGCCCACCCGCTGCCCGCGCAGCGGGAGGCCCATGGCGCGCAGGTCAGCCGCCCGCGCGCAGTCCGGCGGACGGACGTGGCCGGTGGCCAGCTCCGCGGCCCGGTGCGGCCGCCGCGCCCCGGCGGCGCAGCCCCGGTGGCCGGACGTCGAGCACCTCGATCCCGGCCGCGATGCGGTGCTCCCCGGGATCGCGCAGCAGCCCGACGTCCCCGACCCGCAACGGCAGCGGCCTCGCCAGGCGCAGCCGCGCCGCAGCCGTCCCGAGTCGCCGCACCTGCACCGGCACGGCCGCGGACCCGATGTGCAGCACGAGCTGGCGGTGCAGTGTGTCCGCCGACCGCAGGCCGACGTCTATCTCCGCGGTGTCCAGCCACGCTCCCGGCGTCCGAACGGTATCCCCGCGGCCGATGTCGTGCCGGTCCACGCCCCGCAGGTTGAGCGCGACGCGGGCCACCGCGCCGACCGTCGTCTGGCCGCGGCCCAGCGATTGCAGGCCGCGGACCGTGACGCGCCGTCCCGCGTGCTCCAGCTCGTCGCCCACCGCGACCGTGCCGGCCGCGAGCGTGCCGGTCACGACCGTGCCCGCGCCCCGGACCGTGAAGCTACGGTCGACCCACACCCGGACGTCGGCGTCGGGGTCCGGCGCCGGGAGCCGGTCGGTCAGCGCCAGCAGTTCGGCGCGCACCCGCTCGACGTCGGTGCCGATCACGACGGGAGCGTCGGCAAGCGAGGTGGTGGCCAGCCGCTCGGACGCCTGCGCGACGGCGGGACCGGGATCGGCGAGGTCGGCCTTGCTGATCACCACCAGCCCGTGGCGCACCCCGAGGGCATCCAGGGCCGCGAGATGCTCTTCCGACTGCGGCATCCAACCCTCGGTGGCGGCCACCACGAACACCACCGCCGGGACCGCACCCACCCCGGCCAGCATGTTGGCCACGAATCGCTCATGGCCCGGCACGTCGACGAACGCGAGCTGGCGCCCCTCGAGTTCGGTCCATGCGAAGCCGAGGTCGATGGTCAGGCCCCGGCGCCGTTCCTCGGCCAGCCGGTCGGGCCACATGCCGGTGAGCCGGTGCAGCAGTGTCGACTTGCCGTGGTCGACGTGCCCGGCGGTGGCTATGACGAACACGCACGCACCGCCGCGAGCACCAGCTCGTCCTCGTCGGGCGCCACCGTGCGCAGGTCGAGCAGGCACCGGCCGCCCTCCAACCGGCCGACCACCGGCGGGCTGCCGGTACGCAGCGCGGCGGCGTAGGACTCGGGCAGGCTCACCGCGGCGCTGGGCAGTTGCACACCCGGCGCCCCGCCGCCGCCGACGGCCGCGACACAGTCCACCGCCGTGGCCTCCAGGTTCTGGGGGAGCGCTTTGGCGAGCGATTCGGCGCGGGCGCGCAGTTGCGCCACGTCCGCGGCCAGCGCCCGGGCCACCGGCGGCGGCGGACCGATCAGCGTCGCTTCCAGCGCGGCCAGCGTCAGCTTGTCGACCCGCAGGGCGCGCGCCGCGGGATGGCGGCGGAGCCGCTCGATGAGCTCGGCGCGACCGAAGAGCAGGCCGGCCTGCGGGCCGCCGAGCAGCTTGTCGCCGCTCGCGGTGACCAGGTCCGCGCCGTCGGCCAATATCGACGTGGCGTCGGGCTCGTCGGGCAGCACCGGGTGCGGGGTCAACAGCCCGGAGCCGATGTCGACCACCAGGGTGACGTCAAGCCTTCTCAATTCGGGGGCCAACTCCGCGACGTCGACCGCCGAGGTGAAGCCGCTGACCTGGAAGTTGGACGGATGCACCTTCAGCACGAAACCGGTCTCGGGCCCGATCGCCTCGGTGTAGTCGCGCACGCTGGTGCGGTTGGTGGTGCCGACTTCGCGCAGTCGCGATCCGGTGGACGCCAGCAGCTCGGGGATGCGGAAGCCGTCGCCGATTTCGACGAGTTCGCCGCGGCTGAGCACGATTTCCTTGCCCGGCGCCAGCGCGAGGGCGGTCAATAGCAGCGCGGCGGCGTTGTTGTTGACGATGTGCACGCCGCCGGCGACGGGGACCGCGCGGGCCAGCGCGGCCAGCGCACCCCGGCCCCGGCGAGCGCGCCGGCCCGTCGCCAGGTCGAACTCGACATCGGTCGGGCCGGACGCGGCCACCACCGCGTCCATTGCGGCCCGCGAGAGCGGCGCCCGGCCCAGGTTGGTGTGCACGACCACGCCGGTGGCGTTGATGACGGGCCGCAGGCTCGACGCGGTGGCCGGAAGCGCGGCGAGGGCGTGCTCGGCGACGCGGTCGGGCTCGATCTCGCCGGCGCGCGCCCGCTGCTGGGCGTCGGCGACCACGGACTTCACCAGCGCGCGCCCCAGCACCACGCTGCGCTTCGGCGAGGCGGGGATCGGCGAGCAGCGTGTCGGTGCGCGGGACCCGCCGCCGCGGGTCGTTAGGCATAAGTGTGGCGGAGGCGGACGGGAATCGAACCCGCCAGCGACAGCGTCTGCCGCTCGACAGTTTTGAAGACCGCGCCGGTCACCAGACCGGACACACCTCCCTGGACCATGGGGACAATTATGTATCTCGTGACCTACCGCCTGACTCAGTACGCGCACGGCGGCGGCTGCGCGTGCAAGATCCCGCCCGGCGAGCTCGAGGACGTGGTGCGCGGCCTGGGCAAAGTCACGCCGCGTGACCCGGCCGGCGAGCTGCTGGTCGGGCTGGACACCGGCGACGACGCGGCGGTGGTGCGAATCGAGGCCGGCATCGCGCTGATCGCGACGACGGACTTCTTCACCCCGGTGGTGGACGACGCGTACGACTGGGGCCGGATCGCGGCCGCCAACGCGCTGTCCGACGTGTACGCGATGGGCGGGCGTCCGGTGGTCGCGGTGAACCTGCTGGGTTGGCCGCGGGATGTGCTGCCGTTCGAGCTGGCGGCGGAAACACTGCGCGGGGGACGGGACGTGTGCGCGCTGGCCGGCTGCCATCTCGCCGGCGGGCACAGCGTCGACGACCCGGAGCCGAAATACGGGTTGGCGGTCACCGGGATCGCGGATCCAAACCGGTTGCTGCGCAACGATTCCGGGAAGCCGGGCACGCCGCTGTCGTTGACCAAGCCGCTCGGGATCGGCGTGCTGAACAGCAGGCACAAGGCCACCGGAGAGCGCTTCGAGGAGGCGATCGAGGTGATGACCATGCTCAACGCCGAGGCGGCAGGCGCGGCGCTGGCCGCGGGTGTCGAATGCGCGACGGACGTGACCGGCTTCGGCCTGCTCGGGCACCTGCACAAGCTGGCCCGGGCCAGCGGCGTCACCGCCGTGATCGACTCGGCCGCGGTGCCCTATCTGCACGGGGCGCGGGACGCGCTGGCCGCCGGATACGTGAGCGGCGGCACGCGGCGCAACCTCGACTGGGTGGCTCCGCACGTCGACCTGTCGGGGATCGGCGAGGACGAGGCCCTGTTGCTCGCCGACGCGCAGACCTCGGGCGGGCTGCTGATCGCCGGCGAGATTCCGGGCGCGCCCGTCATCGGTGAGCTGGTACCTCGCGGCGAGCACACGATCGTGGTGCGCTGACCGGGCAGCACGGATTATGGTGAGGGAATGGCGATCCCGAGACTTTTCCTAGAGTGGCCCGTAGTGCGTCAGTTCCGTTCGGGGGACAAGCTCGGCCGCGGGTCGGCCGTGACCTCCAAGCACACCCGCTCGATCGCGCCGCGCACAACCACGGCCGACCGGGTTGTGCAAAGCGTGTGCCCCTACTGCGCGGTCGGTTGCGGGCAACGGGTGTACGTCAAGGACGAGCGGGTTGTCCAGATCGAGGGCGACCCCGACTCGCCGATCTCGCGCGGGCGACTGTGCCCCAAGGGTTCCGCCAGCGAGCAGCTGGTCAATTCGCCGGGGCGGCAGCTACAGGTGCTCTACCGCGCGCCGCGGGCGACTGAGTGGCAGCGCCTCGAGTTGGACACCGCGATCGACATGATCGCCGACCGCTTCGTGGAATCCCGCCGCCACACGTGGCAGGACATCGATAAGAAGGGCAACCTGCTGCGCCGCACCATGGGCATCGCCTCGCTCGGCGGTGCGACGCTGGACAACGAAGAGAACTACCTCATCAAGAAGCTCTTCACCGCCGCGGGCGCCATTCAGATCGAGAACCAAGCCCGTATTTGACACTCCTCCACGGTTCCCGGTCTGGGAGCCTCCTTCGGGCGCGGCGGCGCCACCCAATCACTGCAAGACATGGCCAACGCCGATTGCATCATCATCCAGGGCTCGAACATGGCCGAGTGCCATCCGGTGGGCTTCCAGTGGGTGGAGGAGGCCAGGGCGCGCGGCGCGCGGGTGATCCACGTCGACCCGCGATTCACCCGCACCTCGGCGGTGTCGGACAGGCACATCCCGATCCGGGCCGGCTCCGACGTGGTCCTGCTCGGTGCGCTGATCAACCACATCCTCACCAATGACCTGTGGTTCAAGGAATATGTCGTCGCGTACACGAACGCCGCCACGCTGATCAACGAGAACTTCAGGGACGCAGAAGATCTCGGCGGTTTGTTCTCCGGCTTCGACCCCGAGACCGGGCAGTACGATCCGTCGAGCTGGGCCTACGCCAAACCCGACGGTGACCACATCGAATCTCCCCCCGGCGGCGACGAACACGGCGCCGACGCCGCGGGACACGCGGTGGGTGACGAGCTCGGCAGCGGAGGTCCACCACTCGCGCACGGTCGAGTGGTGCGCGACGAAACCCTTCAGCACCCGCGGACGGTATTCCAGATCCTCAAGCGGCATTACGCCCGCTACACCCCGGAGATGGTGAAGGAGGTCTGCGGTATCAGTGTCGAGGATTTCGACTATCTCGCCCGGTGCATCACCGAGAACTCCGGGCGCGAGCGCACCACCTGCTTCGCGTATGCCGTCGGGTGGACTCAGCACACCCTCGGGGCCCAATTCATCCGCACCGCAGCGATTTTGCAGCTCTTATTGGGCAACGTAGGTCGCCCGGGTAGCGGCATCATGGCGCTGCGCGGCCACGCCAGCATCCAGGGCTCGACTGACATTCCGACGCTGTTCAATCTCCTCGCCGGCTACCTGCCGATGCCCAAGGTGGGCGTCCACGACACCCTCGGCAACTACCTCGACGCAGTCGGGGCGAAGACGCAGAAGGGGTTCCGGGCCAACGCCGACAGCTATGTGATCAGCCTGCTCAAGGCGTGGTGGGGTGACGCCGCCCGGCAGGACAACGACTGGGCCTACGACTATCTGCCAAGGCTGAGCGGCCCGCATGGGACCTACCAGACCGTCATGGGAATGCTGGCCGGCGAGGTGGAGGGCTACTTCCTGTTGGGTCAGAATCCCGCGATCGGGTCGGCGCATGGCCGGCTGCAGCGGCTCGGCATGTCCCACCTGAAGTGGCTCGTGGTGCGCGACCTCAACCTCATCGAGTCGGCCACCTGGTGGAAGGACGGTCCGGAGATCGCGTCCGGCGAACTACGCACCGAGGACATCGAGACCGAGGTGTTCTTCTTTCCCGCGGCGACACACGTGGAGAAGGCGGGATCGTTCACCCAGACGCAGCGGCTGCTGCAATGGCGTCATAAGGCCGTCGAGCCACCCGGCGATTGCCAGAGCGAATTGCACTTCTTCTACGAGCTGGGCAAGCGAATCAAGGAACGGTTGGCCGGTTCGACGGACGAGCGCGACCGTCCGCTGTTAGATCTGACCTGGGACTACCCGACTGATGAGCGCGGCGACCCCGATGGCGAGGCGGTGTTGGCCGAGATCAACGGGTATCGCCTCACCGGCCCCGACGCCGGTAAGGCCCTCTCGTCGTACACCGAACTGCGCGCCGACGGATCGACCGCCGCCGGCAGCTGGATCTACACCGGGGTGTACGCCAACGGCATCAATCAGGCCGCCCGCCGGGTACCGCACGGCGGGCGGGGACCGAGCCAATCCGAGTGGGGCTGGGCGTGGCCCGCTGACCGGCGGATCCTTTACAACCGCGCATCGGCCGACCCCGAAGGCAAGCCGTGGAGCGAGCGCAAGCGCTACATCTGGTGGGATGAGCAGCAGGGCCGGTGGGTCGGTGACGATGTACCCGATTTTGTGGTGGACCGCCCCCCGGGCGCTCGACCGGACGTAGCACTGGGTGGTCCAGCCGCGCTGGCGGGCGACGACCCGTTCATCTTGCAAGCCGACGGAAAGGGTTGGCTGTTCGCGCCTAGGGGCATGGTCGACGGGCCGCTGCCCACGCACTACGAACCGCAGGAATCGCCGGTCGCCAACGCGCTGTACCCACAACAGCAGAACCCCGCGCGAATTATCTTCCCGCGCAAGGACAATCTGTTCGCGCCGAGCGCCGGGGATCCCGGAGCCGACGTGTACCCGTATGTGTTCACGACCTACCGGCTCACCGAGCATCACACCGCCGGTGGCATGAGCCGTTGGCTGCCTTACCTGTCGGAACTGCAACCGGAGATGTTCTGTGAGGTCTCTCCGGAGCTGGCCGCCGAACGCGGCCTCGAGCCCTACGGGTGGGCCACCATCGTCTCGCCCCGGGCAGCGATCGAGGCGCGGGTGTTGGTCACCGAGCGGATGACCCCGCTGGTCATCGGCGGGCGCACGGTGCACCAGATCGGGTTGCCGTACCACTGGGGCGTCGGCAGTGACGCGGTGGTGAGCGGGGACGCCGCCAACGATCTCCTCGGCGTGACGCTCGATCCGAACGTGCAGATCCAGGAGTCCAAGGCCGGGTCCTGCGACATCCAACCGGGGCGGCGGCCGCAGGGCGAGGACCTGCTGCGCCTGGTTGCCGAGTACCAGTCGCGTGCCGGCGCAACCGTCGAGACGGACAATGTACGCATCAGCGATGCCGTCTGGGAGATCATTGACCAGAACACGAGGGGAGCCGATGGGTCAGCTGACCGGGCCGACTGACCCGACCGCCGACGCCGGTTGGGCAGAGCCCAAGCCGCGCAAGGGATTTTTCACCGATACCTCGATCTGCATCGGTTGTAAGGCCTGCGAAGTGGCGTGCAAGGAGTGGAACCGCAACCCGCGCGACGGCGATCTCGAATTGCTTGGTTCGTCCTACGACAACACCGGCGCGCTGGGGGCCAGCACGTGGCGGCACGTCGCGTTCATCGAGCAGGGCCGAGACCGCATCGAGGAGGCGCGCGAATCCGGGCGGGCCCTAATCGATTTGGGCATGCCGGCCATCCCCGGTGCCACGAAGAGCGCAGACCTCACGCCGCCCGACACCCCGGAGTTCCGCTGGCTGATGTCGTCCGACGTGTGCAAGCACTGCACCCACGCGGGCTGCCTCGACGTCTGCCCGACGGGAGCGCTGTTCCGTACCGAGTTCGGCACCGTCGTCGTGCAGGACGACGTCTGCAACGGCTGCGGCACTTGCGTCGCGGGGTGCCCGTTCGGCGTGATCGAGCGCCGCAGCGACGGCACGTATGCGACCTCGGAGCGGCGGTCGGACCGGCTGGCCCACGACTTCGTGACCGGCGTCGCCCAGAAGTGCACACTCTGCTATGACCGCCTGGTCGACGACCAAATCCCGGCGTGCGCCCAAACGTGCCCGACGACCTCGATCAAGTTCGGCGACCACGAGGAGCTGGTGGCACGGGCCCGCGAACGGGTCGCCGAGCTGCACGCCCAGGGCCGCACGGAGGCCCGCCTCTACGGCGCCAACGAGCACGACGGCGTCGGTGGCACGGGGTCGATGTTCCTGTTGCTCGACGACCCGGAGGTCTACGGCCTTCCGCCCGACCCGCGGGTCTGCACGGCCGACCTCCTCCAGATGTTCAGACGGGCCGGCATGGCCGCGGCCGGCATGTTCGGCGCGGCCGCGGTGGCGTTCTGGAGGAGCCGGTGAGCACCTCCGAGTACGACAGCCTGCGCCCGCCGGAGCCGACGGGCGGTAGACGAGGCGGCAACCGACAGCGCGCGCGGCGCCGCGGCGGGGGCGACGGTTCGCGTGAGATGCCGATGGTCCCCGAGGCCGAGTTCAGCTCGTACTACGGGCGTCCGGTGGTCAAGCCCGCGCCATGGGGTCACGAGGTCGGCGCGTACCTGTTCCTGGGCGGCGTCGCCGGTGGGTCCGGCCTACTGGCCGCGGGCGCCCAGCTGACCGGGCGCCCGAAATTGCGCCGCAACGCCCGGTTGTCGGCGCTGGCCGCGGTGGCGCTCGGCGCGATCGCGCTCGTGATGGACCTGGGCCGGCCCGAACGGTTCCTCAACATGATGCGGACCGTCAAGCTGACCTCGCCGATGAGCCTCGGCTCGTGGATTCTCAGCTCTTTCAGCGCGGGAGCCGGCATCGCCGCGGCCTCCGAGATCGACCGGATGACGGGCGAACGACTTCCGTTGGGCCCGTTGCGGCCCGTGCTGCGCGCGGTGGAAGGGCCCGCGGGATTGGAGGCCGCACTGTTCGGGCCGCCGCTCGCCGTCTACACCGCGGTTCTGCTCGCCGACACCGCGACGCCGACCTGGAACGCCGCCCACGAAGACCTGCCGTTCGTCTTCGTAAGCTCGGCGAGCCTGGCCGCCTCGGGTTTGGCGATGATCACCACGCCGGTCTCCGAGGCGGGACCCGCCCGCACGCTGGCGGTGCTCGGTGTGCTCGGCGACCTGGTCGCGACGAGGGTCATGGAGCGCCGGATGGACCCGGTCGCCGCCGAACCGCTCCATCACGGCGACCCCGGCCGGATGCTGCGGTGGAGCGAACGGCTCGCGGTAGTCGGCGGATTGGGGACGTTGCTCGGCGGTCGGCACCGCGTCGTCGCCGCGCTGTCCGGTCTGGCGCTGATGACGGCATCGGCGCTCACCCGATTCGGTGTCTTCGAGGCGGGCAAGGAGTCGGCCCGCCATCCCCGTTACACGATCGAGCCACAGAAACGCAGGCTTGCGGCCCGCCGGGCGGCCGGGATCACCGGCGACTCGATCACCACCGCGGGCTGAAAGTAGCTGTCAGCCAGCGGGTGTCGGCAGCCGGAAGCTGAGGTGGACGGTGGTGCCGGTTGGGCTGGTGTCGATTTCCATCCCGTCACTGAGCGCCCTCATCAACACAAGGCCTCGCCCACCGTCGCCGGTGTCGGCGACCCGTGTCTTCCAAGTACCGGAATCGGCGACCCGCGCCTGCACTTCGCCGTCGGCGACTTCGGCTTCGAGCCGCATTGTCCCGGGTTGTCCGCGGTACGCATGCCCGGCGCAGTTGCTGCACGCTTCGTTGACGACCAACACGATGTCGGCGGTCAACGCGGCCGGGACCTCGGCGGCGCGCAGCCACGCGGCCAGCCGATGCCGGATGTCGACCAATTGGTTTGCGGTGGCCTGGCTTTCGATGCGAAGCAGCGTCGGGCGGTGGCGATATATCACCATCGCGAGGTCGTCGTCGTACCCGGACGCCGGCGCCAGCTCGTCAACCACCGCGGCCGGGACGTCGTCCAGGGGCAGCTTCGCCGTCGCAACCAAAGCATTTGTGGCGCGGGCGATTCCATCGTCAATCGACTCGTATTTCCGTTCGACCAGGCCGTCGGTGAACAGCATCAGCGTCGAGCCGAGCGGTAGCACCCGGGAGGCCTGCGGGCGCGGTTCGTCACGGCGGACCGCGAGCGGAACGGACGCGGCGTCGGTCAACACGGCCGTCTGTCCGGGCTCGGGCCCGGCGACCACCGCGGGCATGTGGCCCGCATTGCTGTACTCCAGCACCCCGGTTTCGGTGTCCAGGACGGCCAGAAAGACCGTCGTGCAGTACGCATTCGGAATGAGCGACGCCGCCGAATCGAGTTGCTCGAGCAACAGCGCGGGTTGGGCGCCGTTGATCAACAGCGCGCGCGCCGAGCTGCGTAGCTGACCCATGACCGCGGCCGCCGGCAGACCACGACCGACGCAGTCGCCGACCACGATGCCGATACGGTTGTCGCCGATCGACAGCACGTCATACCAATCGCCCCCGATCTCCAATGGCGGAACGGCGGGTTCGTAGCAGACGGCAAAATTTGGCGGTGGCTGCACCGGTGGCAGCATTGTGCGCTGCAAGGTCAGCGACGTCTCCCGGGCGCTCTCGAACTGACGCACGTGCTGCATGGCCAGGCTGAGGTGGCCGACGAGCACCGTGGCCAGGAGCCGGTCCTCGGCGCTGACCCAGCGAGGGGCACCAAGTTCCAACCACAACGCGAGGTCTCCCGTGCCGGAGAGCACCGCGACCAATCCCTTTGCCTTGCCCGGATTGTCGGGTCGCTCGACCGTTTTGGCGGTCAGCGGCAGCTGATGACGCGCGTCCTGAAATGTGTGACGCAACCACGGATCCAGTGCGCGCCAAGAAGATTCGGCAGGTTCACCCGCCACCTGGACGGTTGGTTCGCCGTCGCCGCTGGGCCACGAGACGGCGACCACGCGTTGGATGTCGATCGCCGTGCGGCACTCGTCGAGGGTGATCGAAAGCAGCTCGGACACGCTCTTTGCCACCGCCACAGCCGTGGCCAGGCGCAGCACCGCGCTTTCCCGCGCCGCAAACGCCCGTTCCGCGGTGATGTCTCGAATCGTTCCGACGTAGACGTCACGGTCGTGGTCAGTCTCGCTGACCGCGTTGATGCTCACCTTCACCCAAACGAGGTGGCCGTCTCGATGCCGAACCGGTGTCTCGTACTCGGCGCTGCCGTGGCTTTGGACGAGGGACTGCTGATCGCGCGCGGTCTTCTTGTCGACCAACCACGGATGTGGCCACCGGTAGGGCAGTCCTTCCGGGGGATAGCCGAGGATTTCGATGAAGGCGTGGTTCATTTCGATCACCGAGCCTTCGTGGTCGGCGACGAAGAACCCCTCCTGCAGCGAATTCACCAGGGCGGTACGGAATTTGTCACGGTCGGCCAGACCCTCGGCGCGGGCCCGCTCTTTCGCGTAGCGCTTGGTGCCGTCGAGAAATCCCCGAGTCGCGACGTCGAGCGGGGCCAGCGTCTGCAGCAAGAACTCCAAAGCGATCGGCGCGTCGAGTCGGACGTCGTCCGAGAGTTCGAGGAGCAGCCGTACGTGCTCCTCGACGATTTCGAGCATGCTGATTCGTTCTTGCAAGGCGCGGCGTCCGAGCTCATGGCCGACGGCCAGGCTGTCCTCATCGCGCGCATCCAGGTAGGCCCGCAGCGCAGCGACGTACTGGACGTGAAAGTCGTCGTTGCCGCTCATGTCGAGACCCCCCGATGACGCGCTGCCAGCACCATCGCATCGTCGGAGTCCTTGGCGTGCTTTTTCAGCATTTCCTCGGCGATGATCGCGGCGGAGGCCGCGAAGTCGATGTGCTCCAAGTGATCCTCGTCGATACCGTCGGTGGCCATCACGATCAGATCGCCGGCGCGAATCGAAACCACCTGCGCCGGCCTGATTTCCGGTATGCGATAGCCGACGATGCCCGCTGTGAGGCGCGCGCTCGATCGGATGTGGATGCCGGTCGCGGCCTTGGTGACCAGGTCGGCGGCGACGTTTCCCACTCCCGTCCAGGCGAGGAGGCCGGCCCCGAAATCCACCCGCGCCAGGGTCATGGCAACTCCTCTGGTGCCCTCCAGCACACGATGACAGAGTTGAACGAGGACCTCGAGCCGCTCGCTACGGGCTCCGTCGAGCGTATCGACGGCGCGCAGTGCGGCCATCGCGGCGGCCGGACCGTGCCCGAGTCCGTCAATCACACCGAACAGCGCCGCGCCATTGTCGATCGCGATCGCGATCTGCTGGTCACCCGAGACGTGTTCGCCTGGCAGCGGGCGACCCGCGGTCGCCCACTCGATCGGCCCCAACCGGCCGTTTTCATGCATGGTCATGCACTGCCCGGAACCCATTTCCACATTTCGACCACCGTTCCGCGGCCGAGTGTCGAGTCCACCACCAACCGGTCCATCAGTCGGCGGGCACCGGGCAAGCCCATCCCCAACCCCCGACCGGTCGAGTATCCGTCCTCCATCGCGCGCTCGATGTCGGCGATGCCGGGGCCGTAGTCTTCGGCCCGTACCACCAGGGCCTTGCGGCCCTCCCGGTCGGCCACCGTGACCCGCATGGCCCCGCGGCCGGCGTAACTGGTGATATTTCGGGCGATTTCGGAGATCGCCGTGGCGATCATGGTGACGTCGGTCAGCGAGAATCCGAGGTCGAGTGCGAGCTGATGTCCTGCGCTGCGCGCGGCGACGATGTCGTCGGAGTTTCGGACGTTGACGACGATGTCACCCTCCACCGTCGCGCCCGATCGTCGATTTACCCACTCCCCGTGCGCGATTCAGCAGTGCGAGGCCCTCTTCTAGGTCCAGCGCGGTGTTCATGTCGTCGAACGCCAGACCTAGTTGGACCATCGCGAAGGCGACCTCTGGTTGCAGACCCACGATCACGGTGTCCGCGCCGCGCAGCCGGGTCATGTGGGCAATGGTCCGCAGCGAGCGGGCGGCGAACGAGTCCATCACGTCGATGGCGGTGACGTCGACGATGATGCCCTGTGCGCGGAACTGGCTGACCCGATCCATCAGGTCGTAGCGCAGCCGTTCGGCGTCGGAGTCGGACAGCGCGGCCTGGACCGTGGCGATGAGAATCGCGCCTTGTTTCAGGATTGGTACTGGCATGGGGTATTCGTGCTAGTCGCGCTACCCGGTCTGCTCGCCGGTGCGCGTGATTTCATAGCCGAGCAGGCGTTCGGCTTCCTCGATACCGCCCTGCAGGTCACCGACGGCATTCATCTTCGACAGGTCCAGCCCGATGGTCACCAGTGTCAGCGCGATTTCCGAAGACAGGCCGGTGATGATCACGCTCGCGCCCATTAGTCCCGACGCGTCGACCGTCTGCACCAGGTGGTTTGCCACCGTGGAGTCGATGGTGGGCACACCCGTGATGTCGATGACCACGACCTTCGCGCGGTTCGCGCGGATGGCCCGCAGCAGTTGTTCGGTGACCTGACGGGCGCGCTGGCTGTCGAGCACGCCGATGATCGGCAAGATCAGCAACTGCTCGCGCACCTGCAGCACCGGCGTGGATAGCTCGCGGATCGCCTCCTGCTGTTGGCGGATGATGCGCTCGCGCTCCTGGACGAAGCTGACGGCCACGGTATTCGCGATGCGGTTGGCCGCCGGTTCGTAGGCGTCCAGAACCCGGTTGAGCATCTCGAAGTCGCTCTGGTACTTCTCGAACAGCGAGCGGGCCAGCACGTCACGCAGCAGAAGCACGATGCCGACGACTTCGTTTGTCTCCACCCCACGCGGGATGATGCGTTCGGACAGGTCGCGCGCGTAGGCCTGCAGCGCCTCGACGCTACCGGTCTCGAGCACCTCAACGTAGTTGTCGTAGATGGCGGTCGCTTCGGAGAAGAGCTCCTCCGGGCTCATCGCGGTGAGCAGTTCGGCCTCGGCGATCCGTCGGGCCCACTCCTCGCGCAGAACCGTTCGATTCTGCCGCAAATGCTGGACCAGCTGCGGCAGCAGGCCCTCGCTGGAGATGCTCACCGCCTGCGCGGTGTTAGTGCTTCTCAAATCGGACGGCGAATCTGACATTTTGCCTCCCGTGTGCCGTCGCGCTCCCCAGTGCGCAGTGCCTATGGGGAGACTAGCCTGGGTTGTCGCGGTGACAAGTGCCGAGGGCATATTCTTCTTGCCGTTCGCATGGCAGGGTAGGCACGGCAGGTTAGGCTTGCACCACGCTTACGGCTCCGGACAAAGGATCGCCATTGTCAGCTCCCGATTCGATTACCACGTTGGTTGAGGACCGCGATGGGGTGTCGGTGGTCAGTGTCACTGGCGAAATCGATCTGGTCACCGCTCCGGCCCTCGAACAAGCCCTCGGCACGGTGATTGCCGATGACCCGACGGCGCTGGTCATCGACCTTTCCGCGGTGGAGTTTCTCGGCTCGGTGGGGCTCAAGATCCTGGCGGCGACCTACGAGAAACTCGACAAGTCCACGGAGTTCGGGGTCGTTGCGCGCGGTCCGGCCACCAGGAGGCCGATTCACCTGACGGGTCTGGACAAGACCTTCCCGCTGTACCCGACGCTGGACGATGCGTTGACCGCGGTGCGGGAAGGCTAGCTCGACCGCATCAGCGCGAAGTTTCGCCAGAAGCTCACCAGGCTCTCGGTGCCGCCAAACAGCGTTGTGAAGTTTGTGGAGTCGACCAAAATGATGTCGCCGGCACGTTTTTCGGCGGGCGGCATCCAGATGAGTGCATTGAATTCGGTATTTCCCGCCTCCGTGAATGGATGCGAGCGCGTCGGATCGACTCGTTGACGCCCGAGCACGCGCAGGCAGGTCGACCCGTAAATCACCGTGGCCATGTACATCGGGTGCAATGATCACGGCTATGGATGTCGATCATCCGGAAGGCGACCAGCGGTGGGACCGCGATGAGCGCGGCGAGACCGAAACCGAACGGCTGGACCGTAATTGGAACAACCTGCTGCAGGAGCTGCGGGTGGTGCAGACCGGGGTGCAGTTGCTCACCGGGTTCCTGTTGACGCTGCCGTTCCAGCAGCGTTTCGACGTCCTCAACCAACAGATGCGGATCGCATATCTGGCGACGGTGGGCTGTTCGGTGGGCGCAACGGTGCTGCTCATCGCCCCAGTCGGCATTCACCGGCTGCTGTTCAGGCGGCATCGGCTGCAGGTCCTGGTATCGGCCGCACACCGGTGCGCCTACGCCGGTCTGGCGCTGCTCGGTTTGGCGCTGACCGGTGTGACGGTCGTCGTTTTCGCCGCGGTGGCCGGGCGCGGCGCGGGGGTTATCGCGGGGGCGTGTGCGTTGGCGATGTTTGCGTTCTTCTGGTGGGCGTTACCCCTGCTGCTGCGCACCCACGGCATGTAGTCGGCGGCCGGGCGCCCAGGGGCGTCATTTGTCGCATGCGAAATTTCTCCGTTTGACGGGTGTGATTGGCACCTGAACGGGGTAGTCCCGCCTGGTCCGCGGGTAAGCACAGGGAAGTGCGTCAACCCGGCAGGGAGGAAGGAACGCCGATGGCGACCAGGAGCGATTACGACGCGCGCCGCGTGTCCCACGCCGAGGCCCAGGACACGTCCGCGTTGCGGGAGCTAGTGCCCACCCTTCCCGCCTCGTCGACCACGGCTGCCGACGACGACCCCAACGACGTGGTCTTCTTCGAGCTGCCCGGTGCCGACCTGTCCGGTGAAGAGCTGTCGGTGACGGTGATTCCCCAGCGGCGCGACGAGTTCACTTGTTCGAGTTGCTTTTTGGTGCAGCACCGCAGCCGGCTGCGCCGCTCCAGCGCTGGACTTCCCGTCTGCGCCGACTGCGCCTGAGGCCGGTGCGGGCCGCCGCACCTTGACCGACCAGAGCTGCCGTGTTTCTGTCGTCAGCGTGGCTTTGAGCCGTCCACCGGGTTTACCCGCTCCGCGCATGCTTCGCTCGGCATTCGCCGCAGCGTATGCGATCGCCTATCTTGTGGGCGGCGAGCGCCGCATGCTGCGGTTGATCCGCCGATACGGACCGATAATGACGATGCCCATCCTCAGCCTGGGCAACGTCGCGATCGTGTCCGACCCGGAGCTGGTCAAGCAGGTTTTCACCGCGCCGGCGGACGTCCTGCTCGGCGGGGAGGGCGTGGGACCCGCTGCGGCGATTTACGGGTCCGGATCGATGTTCGTGCAGGAAGAGCCGGAGCATCTGCGCCGGCGCAAACTGTTGACGCCTCCACTGCACGGCGCCGCGCTGAGCAGTTACGTGTCGATCATGGAGAACTCCGCCCGCGCGGCGATGCACGGCTGGCCGGTTGACCGTCCGTTCGAGATGCTCAACGCGGCGCGCGCGCTGACGCTGGACGTGATCGTCAAGGTCATCTTCGGGGTCGACGATCCCGACGAAGTGCGGCGCCTGGGTCGGCCATTCGAACGTCTGCTAAATCTCGGTGTCTCTGAGCAATTGACCCTCCGCTATGCATTGCGTCGCGTCGGTGCATTGCGGTTCTGGCCTCAGCGGGCCAAAGCCAACAGGGAGATTGACGACGTCGTCATGCCGCTCATCGCCCAACGGCGCAACGATCCGCGCCTGAGCGAGCAGCTCGACATTCTGGCCCTGTTGATGTGCGCCCGCGGAGAAGACGGGGAAGCACTGTCGGACAGTGAGATTCGCGACGACCTGATCACCCTGATGCTGGCCGGCCACGAAACCACCGCGACCACCTTGGCGTGGATCTTCGACCTGCTGCTGCACCATCCCGACGCGCTGCGACGCGTGCAAGCCGAAGCCATGAGCGGTGAAGAGGCCTTTACCACCGCCGTGATCAACGAAACGTTGCGGATACGCCCGCCGGCGCCGTTCACGGCCCGCGTTGCGGCGCAACCCTTTCCCGTCGGTGGCTACCGCGTCGAAGCCGGCACGCGAATCGTCGTCCATATCATCGCCATTAACCGCAATCCCCACATCTACGATCACCCGAACGAGTTCCGCCCCGAGCGATTCCTCGGCACCCGGCCCGAAACCTACGCGTGGGTGCCGTTCGGAGGCGGTGTCAAACGCTGCCTGGGCGCGGCTTTTACGGTGCGAGAGTTGATCACCGTGCTGCACACGCTCCTGCGCGAAGGAGAATTCGGCGCCGTCGACGAAAATCCGGAGAGGATCGTGCGACGGTCGATCATGCTTGCGCCCCGGTTCGGCACCAGGGTAAGGTTCCGCCCTCGCGGCGACTCCACGGGTGACGATGGGGCACAGGTGGTTTAGGCTTGCGCCCACTCCCGCTTGCACATTCCGCAACGCCGAATAAACGCCGCCCATCCAGGCTCGTCCGCGGCGGGCAGACGGATCAGATGGGTGGATGTATCGCCACAGCCGGGGCAGGTACAGATTGCGCGGTAGGGCCCGACGGCCTGGCCATTCATCAGCTGGACGTTTTCCGCCCGCGAGAACGGCACGATCTCCAACAACTCCGGGCGGGGGGCGAGCCGCGGCCTGTCAAACCACAACAGTCCACAGACCACGGTTCCCACCGCCGTGAAGATGGCCGCTATCGCCAGCGGGATGTCCCACGGCCAGTTCGGCGGGATGGGCGTGATGACGAGAACCGTCATCACGGCAGTGATCAGGGAGCCGGCAATGGTGCCGGGCTTAGCGAAGCGGTAGCCGCCGACGTTCCGTGCTTCCCACGCCTCGATCTCTCTGTGCCGCGCCGCGACGTCCGACAGGGTTGGGTGGTCGGGACGGCGGACCTCCACCGGGGAGTCGATAACCTCGGCAAAGCGGATTCGGAAGCCGCGCCGCGTTCCTTCCTGAGCGGACGGCCTAACCAGCGCCATGCAAGCAAAGTGTAGGCGGAGTTGACGTAGATGGCGCGGCGATAGGCGCTCCTTGTCGTAGCCATCCGCTAGGTTCATCGCACGAGTCCACCACCGGTTGAACAGCGCCTCGAGGAGTCATGCAGAAGATAGTCGGGACCTTGCTCGTTTTGGGGTTGGCTCTCCCCTGGTATTTCACCCAAACGGCCACCGGCAGCGTGCCAATGGGATTTTCGGCCGGGCTGGGCGGCCTCGTCCTTGCGGTGGTCATCCTGTTGTGGCTTTCCGTGCAAAGGGACCGCTTTCAAGTCGCGCTACAGCGAAGGCGTGACCTCAAATACGTGGCGTCCGGTTTGGCGGCTATCGACGAAATGTCGGGTGTGGAGTTCGAAGAATTCGTTGCGGCACAGCTTCGAACCAGGGGTTGGGGCGTCACCCACACCGCTAGTGCAGGTGACTACGGGGTGGATCTCGTCGCCAAGAAAGACGGGATCCGCATGGCGGTCCAGTGCAAGAGGCTGGCGAAGGCCGTCGGCGTCGCCGCCGTGCAGCAGGTGGTTTCCGGCGCACCGCACCACGGTTGTAATCGGACGGTCGTGGTGACAAATCGAGCGTTCACAAGGGCGGCCCGCCGATTGGCGACCACCCACGGTTGCCGACTCGTCGGACGGGAGCAATTGCACATCTGGGTGGGCGTAGCGCCAAGCACCGAGCGGCGGCGCTTGCTACCGGAGCTGGAGGCCTAGGCAGGGCTGTCGGATCAGCAACAGGCCGTGGTTGAGGATGCTTCGGGGGCGGTGCCGAATGTCTCGGAATCGGCAACGACCGTGTATATCTCCCACCTTTCCCCGCCGGGCCCGGTGACCCACACCTTGTCTTGGGTGGCGAAGCAGCACGTCGTCCCGATCTCCTCTTCGGTGAGCGTGCCCGCGCCGGCAAGGCGCGTGATCTCTTCGTGGACCGCCTCGCTGGACTCCACTTCGACGCCGAGGTGGTTAAGGGTGCCGCCGTGGCCCGGGTTCTCGAGCAGCACCAGTTTGAGCGGCGGCTCGGTGATAGCGAAGTTGGCGTAGCCGGGTTTGACCTTCGCCGGCTCGATGTCGAACAACTTGGAGTAGAAGGCGATTGCCTCGTCGAGGTCGTCGACGTTGAGGGCTAGCTGCACGCGCGACATGGTGGGTCCTTCCTGCGGGCGCGGGTTATGTGGCGGTGGACAGGAGCTCGGTGATCAAAGCCTGGACGCGGGCGGCGATGTCGTCGCGGATGGCCCGCACGCTGGCCAGGGGTTGGCCGGCGGGGTCGGGCAATTTCCAGTCGCGGTAGGACACCCCCGGGAAGTAGGGGCAGGCGTCACCGCAGCCCATGGTGATCACAACGTCGCTGGTCTGCACCGCATCACTAGTCAGGATCTTGGGGGAGGAGGTGGTGAGGTCGATACCGAGCTCGGCCATCGCGGCGATGGCGACCGGGTTGATCTGATCGGCGGGTTCCGTTCCGGCGGAGCGCACTTCGATGCGATCCCTGCCCAGCCGGCTCAGCAGGGCAGCTGCCATCTGCGAGCGACCGGCGTTGTGGACGCAGACGAACAGGACGCTGGGTTTGTCGGCCATCGGCAAGGGCTCCTTTGTCTGGCTCGGCTCGGAACAGGCGGGTACGCAGCGCCAGGGATACGTAGACCAGCCCGATCAAAACCGGCACTTCGATCAGTGGTCCGACGACTCCCGCCAAGGCTTGCCCGGAGGTGACGCCGTATGTGGCGATCGCCACCGCGATGGCCAATTCGAAATTGTTACCGGCGGCGGTGAACGCCAGGGTGGTGGTGCGGCCATAGCCGAGCCGCAGGACGAATCCCAGGGCGTATCCGCCGGACCACATGATCGCGAAGTAGACCAGCAGTGGGACCGCAATGCGCGCGACATCCCATGGCCGGGAGGTGATTTGGTGGCCCTGCAGGGCGAACAGGATGACGATGGTGAACAGCAGCCCGTACAGGGCCCACGGCCCGATGCGGGGCAGGAACCGGGTCTCGTACCAATCGCGGCCCTTGGATCGTTCACCCAGTCGGCGCGACAGGTATCCGGCCAGCAGCGGAACGCCGAGGAAGATGAGCACGGATTTGGCTATCTGCCATGGGGAGACATCGATGCCGGTTTGCGGCAGGCCCAGCCAGCCGGGCAGCACCGACAGGTAGAACCAGCCCAGTGCGGCGAACATGACAACCTGGAACAACGAGTTCAACGCGACCAGCACGGCCGCGGCTTCGCGGTCCCCGCAGGCGAGGTCGTTCCAGATGATGACCATTGCGATGCAGCGGGCCAGCCCGACGATGATCAGACCCGTGCGGTACTCGGGCAGATCCGCCAGCAGCAGCCAGGCCAGGGTGAACATCACCGCGGGCCCGATTACCCAATTCAGCAGTACAGAGGACACCATCAGCTTGCGGTCCGCGGTCACCTCGTCGAGCCGGTCGTAGCGGACCTTGGCGAGCACCGGATACATCATGACCAGCAGGCCGATCGCGATCGGCAGTGAAATGCCGTCGACCTCAACGGCACTCAGGGCCGATCCGAGGCCGGGCAGGAGTCGGCCCAGCAATAGGCCGCCGGCCATTGCCACCCCGATCCATACCGGCAGGAACCGGTCCAGCGTGGAGAGCCGCGTCGCTACCGCGTCCGGGGCGGACACCGACGTCGGGGTGTCGGTCACGGCCCGCACCCGGGTGTGGTCGCCGGGAGGCGGTCGTCGGCATGCAGCACCGACGAAAGTTGTTGCAATGCTGAGGGATTCACCCAGTAGTACACCCAGGTGCCCCGGCGCTCGCAGTCGAGCAGCCCGGCCGAGCGCAGCAGTTTGAGGTGATGAGAAATCGTCGGCTGGGAGACGTCGAAGGTCGGCGAGATCTCGCACACGCAGGCTTCGCCGCCGGGGTGGCTGGCGATCAGGCTCAACAGTCGCAGGCGCACCGGGTCGCCCAGCGCCTTGAACATCGCCGCTAGCTCCGCTGCCCGCGACTCATCCATGGCGACCGCCCCCAGCGCCGGGCAACATTTCATAGCAGTCTGATTCGACATCCGTCTATATAAACATCTATCGAATCAGGCCGCAAGAAGCGGCACGGCCGTCGCGCGCAAGTGCGCCAAAGTCTCGCGTGGTAGTGCCCGGCGTCAATACCCTCAGAAGCTGTGCCGGAAGTGTTGTGCGCATTTTTGAGCTTGTCTCAGCGGCTCTCGACCGGGCTGGACAGGCCGCTCTCGACGCCGCTCTCGACGCTACTGCGGACCAACTGGGGACTCGGACCCAACGGAGTCTCTGACCGACGCTGCGGGTATGGCCTCTGATCTCGCCGAATCTGAGTCGGGGTGGCGGGATTCGAACCCACGGCCTCTTCGTCCCGAACGAAGCGCGCTACCAAGCTGCGCCACACCCCGCTTGAAGCCACGACAGCCTATCGCACCGGCCGCTCGGCTGGCCAAACCGCAGCGCAACCGGCTAGGTCCACCGGCAAGAGCGTTCGAATTCGACCAGCGCCTCGGCATGGCCGGTCGGATCGAGCCCCTGGGCGCTGACCCACTCGTCGCTGAAATAGGTGTCGGCGTAGCGATCGCCGCTGTCCGCGAGCAAGGTGACCACCGACCCGCCGCGGCCGGCGGAGGCCATCTCGGCGAGCAGACCGAACGCTCCCCACAGGTTGGTACCGGTCGACGGCCCCACCCGGCGTCCCAGGACGGCGCTGACGTGGCGGGCGGCGGCGATAGACGCGGCGTCGGGGACCGCGACCATGCGGTCCACCACGCCGGGTAGAAACGACGGCTCGACCCGGGGCCGCCCGATGCCCTCGATGCGAGATGACGTGGGCATCACGATGTCGTACCGGTCTTCGGCGTAGGCGGGAAAGAACGCGGAGTTCTCCGGGTCGACGACGCACAACCGGGTCGCGTGCCGTCGATAGCGGATGTAGCGGCCGATCGTCGCGCTGGTTCCGCCGGTGCCCGCTCCGACCACGATCCATTCCGGGACGGGGTGCTTCTCGTCGCGCATCTGCTCGTAGATCGACTCGGCGATGTTGTTGTTGCCACGCCAGTCGGTGGCGCGCTCGGCGTTGGTGAACTGGTCCAGGTAGTGCCCGCCGGTCTCTTGGGCGACGCGCTCGGCCTCGGCGTAGACCTGACTCGAATTCTCTACGAAATGGCAACGACCGCCTTGTGATTCGATCAAGGCGATCTTTGCGGGGCTGGTAGCCGCCGGCATCACGGCGACGAACGGCAGCCCCAGCAGCGCCGCGAAGTAGGCCTCGGACACCGCCGTCGAACCCGACGATGCCTCGACGACCGTGGTGCCCTCGCCGATCCACCCGTTGCACAGCGCGTAGAGGAACAGCGAGCGCGCCAGCCGGTGCTTGAGACTGCCGGTGATATGTGTGGTCTCGTCTTTGAGGTACAGCGCGACGTCGGCGTCCGCGCACCAGGCCGACGGCAGGGGATACCGGACCAGGTGGGTGTCGGCGCTGCGACGGGCGTCGGCCTGGATCAGCCGGATGGCATTGTCCGTCCAGCTGCGTGGCAGGGTGCGCGCCGCGGTCTGGGTCAGGTCGCTCAACGCACCGAAGCGGTTGGCTGCGAACGGCTCAGGTCGCTGGTGGAGTCGTGGCCACCCATCGGGCTGGCGATCAGCGTCAGCAGGGTTGCCTCGGGCCTGCAGCAGAATCGCACGGGCGCAAACGGTGAGGTGCCTATCCCGGCGGAGACATGCAACGCCATGTTGGCACCCCAACGGGACGGTCCCTTCGCCCTGGACCGATCCAGGCCGCAGTTGGTCACCAGAGCGCCGTAGAACGGCAAACACAGCTGCCCGCCGTGGGTGTGTCCGGCCATCACCAGCTGGTAGCCGTCGGCGGCGAAGCGGTCCAGCACCCGCGGCTCCGGGGAATGGGTCAGCCCCAGCCGCAGGTTGGCGGCCGGGCTGGGCGGGCCCGCGATCGCGTCGTAGCGGTCCCGGTCGATGTGCGGGTCGTCCACGCCCGCGGCGGCGATGTGCAGGCCGGCCACCTCGAACTCGCGACGGGTGTGGGTGAGGTCGAGCCAGCCGCGCTCGGTGAACGCCGCCCGCAGATCTTGCCAGGGCAGCGGCTCACCGCGGACCCGGTGGGACGGGTTGGTCAGGTAGTTCAACGGGTTCTTCAGGCGCGGCCCGAAGTAGTCATTGCTGCCGAAGACGAAGACACCCGGCCGCGACAGCAGGTCGCCGAGGGTCTGCACGACCGCGGGCACCGCCTTGGGGTGCGCCAGATTGTCGCCGGTGTTGACGACCAGGTCGGGCTCCCAGCTGGCCAGTTCGCGCAGCCAGGCTTGTTTGCGACGCTGGTTGGGCAGCATGTGGAGATCGCTGATGTGCAGCACCCGCAGCGGTGTCGAGCCGGGCGTCAAGACTGGCATGGTTATCTCGCGCAGGACGAACGCGTTGCGCTCGACGACCGCGGCATAACCGATGCCGGCCACGGTCGAGCCAATCGCGACGGCGCCGGTACGTATCAGGACGGGCATAACGTCGGCCATGCAGGCAGAATACTGCCGGTCCCGCCCTGAGAGCGTGATAACGCGCTTGACCAGCCTAAGGAGGCGGCTGCCCGGGCGGCGGCGGTGGCGCCAGCAGCGGAATGGTGATCGGCGGCAGACCCGGGATTTCCACGACCTGCGATCCGATCGGCACCGGCAGGTCATCCGGCGGCGGAGGCAACGGTGGGATGCCGTTGCTGACCTGGATCGTGATGATCGATCCCGGAATCGTTTGGCCGCTGGGTGATGTTCCGACCACCTCGCCCAACTTGGCGCTGCTGTTGACGGGGTTGGTCTGGTCGGCGACCTGGAAGCCCGCGTCCTTGATCCGGTGGCGCGCCGCGTCCACGTCCAGGCCGGCGACGCTTGGCACCCGTGAAGCGGGCGACCCGTCGACGTAGCGGGGGTCGGTGGGTGGCAACTTCACGTCGCCGAAGTTGGTGGCGATCGGTTTCATCGCGGTGAACCAGGTGTGCGCCGGCTCGTTGCCGCCGTACAGGTCACCCGAGCCGCAGTGACGCAGCGGGGAGGAGCACAAGTCCGTCGGGTTGGGTGAGTCGTCGTAGATGTAGTTCGCCGCCGCGTAGTGGCTGGTGAAGCCCACAAAACCGGAGGATCTGTGCGCCTCGGTGGTGCCGGTCTTGCCCGACACCGGCAAGCTCCAGCCGGCCGCACCGGCCGAACCCGCGGCCGTGCCGCCGCCGACCGCGTCCTTGCTCATCGCGTTGGCCATCGTGTTCGCCAAACCCTCGGGCACCACCTGATCGCAGGTCTCGGTCGTCACGGCGACCTCGTTGCCGTTGCGGTCGATCAGCTTGTCGATCGGGCTCGGCGGGCACCACACACCGCCGGAGGCCAGGGTGGCCGCGACATTGGACAGCTCCAGCGCGTTCACCTCGATCGGGCCGAGCGTGAACGAGCCGATGTTCTGCCGTTTGACGAAGTCGGCGAGGCTCTCGTTGCTGTCTGGGTTGTAGTCGCGTGCGGTGCCGGGGTCGGCGTAGGACCGAAGCCCGAGCTTGATGGCCATGTCCACCGCGCGCGCGACTCCGATCTGCGTGATCAGCTTGGCGAACGCGGTGTTGGGCGAGGTGGCCAGCGCCTCGGTCACATTCATCGAGCCGCGGTAGTTACCGTCGTTGACCACGCACCAGGTGTCCTTGGGGCAGCCCTTGGCCCCGCCGCTTCCGTAGCCTTTGGCCTGGAAGCGGCCCGGAGCCTCGAGCGTGGCGTTGATGCCCATGCCCATGTCCAGCGCGGCGGCCGTGGTGAAGATCTTGAAGACGGACCCCGCACCGTCGCCGACCAACGAGAACGGCTGCGGCCGCATTGTCTCGCCGGCATCGGCGTCCAGCCCGTATTTGCGGTTGCTGGCCATGGCCATGACGTGATGGGAATTCTTGCCCGGTTCGATCACGCTCATCACGCTTGAGATGCCCGCCAGGGTCGGGCTGGCGAACTTGTCGATGGCCGCCTTGACCGGGGTCTGCACGTCCGGGTCCAACGTGGTGCGGATCAAGTAGCCGCCCCTGGCCACCTGTTCCTTACTGATCCCGGCGCGGGACAGGTACTCCTGCACGTAGTCGCAGAAGAAGGCGCGGTCGCCTGCCGCGATGCAGCCCCGGGGCAGCTCATTGGGCTGCGGCAATATCCCCAGCGGCGTGGCCTTTGCGTCGCGCAGGGCGTCGGCCTCTTGCGGCAGGTTGTCGATCATGGTGTCCAGGACCAGGTTCCGCCGGGCCAGGGCGCCGTCCGGGTTGGTGTAGGGGTTGAGCGTGCTGGTCGACTGCACCATGCCCGCCAATAGCGCCGCCTGCTGCCAGTTCAGGTCGGACGCGTTGATGCCGAAATAGGTCTGTGCCGCGTCCTGCACCCCGAACGAGCCGTTGCCGAATGACACCAGGTTCAGATAGCGGGTCAAGATTTCGGGCTTGCTAAAGGTTTTGTCCAGCGTGAGGGCCATCCGGATCTCGCGCAGCTTGCGTGCCGGGGTGGTTTCGACGGCCGCGCGCTTTTCGGCGTCGGTTTGGGCGGTCACCAGCAGCTGGTAGTTCTTCACGTACTGCTGCTCGATGGTCGAGCCCCCGCGCGTGTCGACGTCGCCGGACGCGTAGCCGGCCAGCCCGGTCAGGGTCCCCTTCCAGTCCACCCCGTTGTGCTCGGCGAACCGCTTGTCCTCGATAGAAACGATCGCCAGCTTCATGGTGTTGGCGATCTTGTCGGTGGGCACCTCGAACCGGCGCTGCGAGTACAGCCACGCGATGACGTCGCCGTTCTTGTCGACCATCTTCGACACCGCCGGCACCTCACCCTGCAGAAGCTGGGCCGAGCCGTTGGCGACGACCTCGGAGGCTCGATTGGACATCAGCCCCACCCCACCCACCAGCGGGAACATCAGGGCGGCGGCGACGACGCTGGCCAACAAACAGCACCCCACAAGCTTGAGGACCGTGAGCACGGCCGGGGGGCGGTCTGGCATGCGTACTAGGGTAGCCGCCCCGCGCCACCCGGCCACGTCACTAGGGACTAAAGCCTCTCCCACGCCGTGACCAGCGAACTTAAGGTTGAGTTCCCTGCAGAATTTGCGCCTAGGTCACTGATCGGTAACACGAAGGGGGTGTAGTAATTCCACAGGTGGATCTACCGTGTTCGACAAGCCTGCACGCGCGTCCCAAAAAAACCGTTATCAGACTGTTGCGCAATTGACACCTGACCACCTAACTTAGACACAAGGTGAGATTCAGATAACACCGATGTGCACAGTGTGGCGTAGATCGCAGCAGGGTCTGCACCCGAGGAGGGCGGTCGCAACCAGCGGCCGGAAGGAAGGGAACAGCTCGTGTCAGGAATGCGACCGGCCGCGCGTCGCACGAACATCGCGGCTGCACAAGGCGTATTGCATAGCGTCGACGCCGAAGAGCGGATCACTTGGGTCTCGAAAGCGCTGTGTCGGACCACTGACCCCGACGAGCTCTTTGTCCGGGGCGCGGCCCAACGTAAGGCGGCGGTGATCTGTCGTCACTGTCCGGTAATGCAGGAGTGCGGGGCGGACGCATTGGACAACAACGTCGAGTTTGGGGTTTGGGGCGGCATGACCGAGCGCCAGCGGAGGGCTTTGCTCAGGCAACACCCCGAGGTCATTTCGTGGTCGGACTATTTCGAAAAGCGGCGAAACCGGAGCATCGGCTGACCCTGCGCCCATCAGGTACCCGTTCCACCCGGCTCGCCTGGCGCGAGTCCTCCTCAGCGCCCTGCTGCATGCGCCGCTCCGTCGCCGACCGAAGTGATCTGATCGGCGAGCGCGCGCAGCGCGTCGAGATCCGAAACGTCGAACGGCAACGACGGAACCCCGATGACCGACACGTGTGGGTGGGCCCCGGTGAACCGGGATAGCAATCTGATCTCTCGCTTGGCGGTTTGCGCCCGGTCGGCATGAATTCTCAGCACGGCTGTGGCCAGCGTCGCGGCCTCGGAATCGGTTTTAGCCTCCAACGTTTCGCTTCCGTCGATCGCGCGCTCGGTCGGCAGGGAACACAACGTCGGGTGAGTGCGGTTCAAGACCAGACCCGCTAGCGGCATCCCTTCTTGCGACAGGCGGTCGACGAAGAAGGCCGCCTCGCGCAGCGCGTCGGGTTCGGCGGCCGACACCACGACAAATTGTGTGCCTCGCCTTTTCAGCAGCGCGTAGGTGCGATCGGCCTTTTCGCGGAAACCGCCGAACGTGGCGTCCAGTGATTGCACGAATGCTGCTGCGTCGCCCAGCATCTGTGAGCCGAGCACCGTAGACAGCGCCTTCATCGCCAAACCCATCGCGCCGGTCACCAGCCGCCCTATGCCTCGACCGGGCGCGAGCAGCAGCCGCCATAGTCGGCTATCCATAAAGCTGCCCAGTCGTTGTGGCGCGTCCAGGAAATCCAGCGCGTTGCGCGACGGGGGAGTGTCGACCACCACCAGGTCCCAGCGGTCCTCGGCCAGCAGCTGACCCAGTTTCTCCATCGCCATGTACTCCTGCGTGCCGGCCAGCGAAGTGGCGACGGTCTGATAGAACTGGTTATCCAAGATCGCCTGTGCCCGACCGGGACCGGAGTATTGGACCACCATCTCGTCGAACGTGCGGCGCATGTCGAGCATCATCGCGTGCAGCTCGCCGGACACTTCCGTTCCCAGTGGCACTCGCTGCGGCGTGTTGCCCAGGTCGCTGACCCCCAGCGCTTGCGCCAGCCTCTTGGCCGGGTCAATCGTCAAAACGCATACAGTGCGGCCATATTCGGCCGCTCGCAGCGCCATCGCCGCCGCAGTTGTGGTCTTGCCCACCCCACCGGCGCCGCAGCATACAACCACACGATTAGTCGTGTCAGCCAGGATTGCAGCCATATCAAGGGCTTTCGGCTTGCCGCTCATCGAACCCCCTGCTGTGCAAGAGATTCCGATAGCTCGTATAGGCTACCGAGGTCGACGCCGTCGGAGATCGCCGGCAGTTCCAGCCGTGGCACCTTCAACGCATCGAGCTGCTGCGCCGTCTCGGCGCGCGCGGTGATTCGGGTCGCGTGCTCGATGGTTTCGGTCAAGAGACCGGCAAAGTCGGTGTCGTTGAGCTGAATCCCGGCGGTCTTCAACCCGGCCCGCACCGAGTCCGCGTCGACATCTCCCTCGGCCGCCTTCGCCAAGTCATGCGGCTCCAGGTAGGACGGGATGTTGCGGTTCACGATCACGCTGCCGATCGGCAGCGCCATCTCCGCGAGTTCCTCGATGGCTTCCAGCGTTTCCTGCACGGGCAGCGCCTCCAGCAGGGTGACCAGATGGATGGCGGTCTGGTCGGAGTGCAGCAACTTGACCACGCCTTCGCTCTGCGAGTGCACCGGGCCGCCCTTGGCGAGATCCGACACCGCTTTGGTGACATCAAGGAAACGTGCGATCCGGCCCGTCGGTGGCGCGTCGACGACAACCGCGTCATAGACCGGGTTCTTGGCCCCCTTGTTGACGCGCACCACCGACTCCTTGATCTTGCCGGTGAGCAGCACATCGCGCAGGCCCGGCGCGATCGTCGTCGCGAATTCGATTGCACCGATGCGGCGCATCGCCCGGCCCGCGATGCCGAGGTTGTAGAACATGTCGAGGTATTCCAGGAACGCGGCCTCGATGTCGATCGCCAGGGCATTGACCTCACCGCCGCGCTCGGCGGTCGCGATCTTGAGCTCCTGATACGGCAGCGGCGGGACGTCGAAAAGTTGCGCAATCCCTTGGCGGCCCTCGACTTCGACGAGCAGGACCTTGCGGCCCCCCGCCGCCAGCGTCAGTGCCAGCGCGGCCGCTACCGTCGACTTGCCCGTACCGCCTTTGCCGGTCACGAAATGTAAGCGGACCTTCGACAAGCGCGCCGGCCAGCCGCTAGGAGTGGATGCCACCATCGCATGCTAGCCCGAGCGCCGCTGGCCTCCGGGCCGGAGCCGTTCAAAACCGACCGATAAGCTGCCGTCATGAGCCAACCGACCGCATGGGAGTACGTCACGGTCCCGCTGCTGACGCACGCCACCAAACAGATCCTCGACCAGTGGGGTGCCGATGGCTGGGAGCTGGTGGCCGTACTGCCCGGGCCGACTGGCGAGCAACACGTTGCGTATTTGAAGCGACCCAAGTAGGGGGCCAGATGAGTGCTTCGGCCCGGCTCGCGGAGCTTGGTGTCGCGCTTCCGGAAATGGTCGCGCCGCTGGCCTCTTATGTACCGGCGGTGCGGACCGGCGACCTGGTCTACACCGCGGGCCAGCTGCCGATGGAGGCCGGAAAGCTGGCGCGCACCGGCAAAGTCGGCGCCGAGGTCAGCCCCGAAGACGGCAAGGCGTTGGCGCGGGTCTGCGCGCTCAATGCGCTGGCCGCGGTGGACTCGCTGGTGGGCATCGACGCGGTTACCCGAGTGGTCAAGGTGGTCGGGTTCGTCGCGTCGGCGCCGGGTTTCAACGGCCAGCCGAGCGTCGTCAATGGGGCGTCCGATCTGCTCGCGCAGGTGTTTGGCGATAAAGGCGCCCACGCGCGTTCGGCGGTCGGCGTAGCCGAGCTGCCGCTGGATGCACCGGTGGAAGTCGAGTTGATCGTGGAGGTCGGCCAACGGCCGTGACCGAGGTTGCCGAGTCCCTGGCCCATCCCGCATACGGCAGGTTGCGGGCGGTCACCGACACTGCCTCGGTGCTGCTGGCGGACAACCCCGGCTTGCTGACCCTGGACGGCACCAATACCTGGGTGCTGCGCGGTCCGCGCAGCGACGAGCTGGTCATCGTCGATCCCGGGCCCGATGACGATGCGCACATCGCGCGGATCGCCGGACTGGGCCGCATCGCGCTGGTGCTGATCAGTCACCGGCACGGTGACCACACGGACGGCATCGATAAGTTGGTCGAGCTGACCGGGGCGACGGTGCGGTCGATGGGCAGCGGGTTTTTGCGCGGCCTCGGAGGTGAGCTGACCGATGGCGAGGTGATCGATGCGGCCGGCCTGAAAATCAAAGTGATGGCGACCCCGGGCCACACCGCCGATTCGCTGTCGTTCCTCGTCGACGACGCCGTGCTCACGGCGGACACGGTGCTGGGCCGCGGCACCACCGTCATCGACAAGGAAGACGGCAGCCTGGCCGAATACCTGGAGTCACTGCGGCGGCTACGTGGCCTGGGCCGGCGTGCGGTGCTGCCCGGGCACGGGCCGAATCTGGCCGACCTCGAGGCCGTTGCCTCCGGATACCTGACACACCGGCACGAACGTCTGGAGCAAGTGCGCGCGGCGTTGTGGGACCTTGGCGATGAGGCCACGACGCGCGAGATCGTCGAATACGTCTATGTCGACGTCGACGAGAAGCTCTGGGATGTCGCCGAATGGTCCGTCCAGGCGCAATTGGACTATCTGCGCCGAGACTGAAGTTTCGCGGGGGAAGCGCGAGTAGGGGCCTGCAAAATTACCGGCTCGGCGCAAACCGGGTTCAACGAGCCCGGCGGGCCAGCCGTTCGGAGTCCGAAATCAGCACGCTCTTGCCCTCCAGGCGGATCCAGCCGCGGTGGGCGAAATCGGCGAGCGCTTTGTTCACCGTTTCCCGCGAAGCGCCCACCAACTGGGCGATCTCCTCCTGCGTCAGATCGTGGGTGACCCGCATCGCGCCGCCCTCCTGGGTGCCGAAGCGCTGGGCGAGCTGCAGCAGCTGCTTGGCCACCCGGCCCGGCACATCGGTGAAGATGAGGTCGGCCAGGTTGTTGTTGGTCCGGCGCAGCCGTCGGGCCAGCACCCGCAGCAGCTGTTCGGCGATTTCGGGACGATCCGCGATCCACGCCCGTAGCGCATCGCGGTCCATCGACACCGCCCGGACCTCGGTGATCGTGGTCGCGCTGGAAGTCCGTGGACCCGGGTCGAAGATCGACAACTCGCCGAACATGTCCGACGGGCCCATGATCGTCAGGAGGTTCTCCCGGCCGTCCGGTGAACGGCGACCGATCTTGACCTTGCCCGAGATGATGATGTACAGCCGATCGCCCGGCTCGCCCTCGGCAAAGACCGTGTGTCCCCGGGGGAAGTCGACCGGTTGCAGTTGCTTGGTCAGTGCAGCGACTGCGGCGGGCTCAACCCCTTGGAAGATTCCTGCCCTTGCCAGGATCTCGTCCACGTTGCCTCTTCGTTTTCCAATGACCTGATATGGGCGGGCCAGCCCCCGCTCGTGTGACGTAAGTCTAGAGGCAAGCCCAATGTGTCCAACGTGCCACGCTACACACGATTGGCAGGTACAGCCCCCCTAAATTGCGGATTGACCCGCGGACGCGTGCGGATTCGCGTCGGCAAACCGGCCTCATAACGGCCGTTGACGTCGGTGGCTAGCGGCGGCGCGGCGTGACGCGGTCGCTTACGAAAGCCGGCCGGGGGCGATTCGGCCAGCCGCTGAGCCTGGCGCCGATGCAGGTATTCCAGCGCCTCGGGCATGCCTTCCCGGGCCAGCGTCTGCACGTCCACGGCCTCCGCGTGCTCGAGGAACTCGGCGACGTCGGTCGCCGTGACGCTGTCCTGGGCGAGCTCCTTTTCCAGCCGTCCCAGACCGAACGTCGCGAGCATCAAAAGCCCTGGCACGCAGGCCACCAGCAACCATGACACAAGGAGAGTAAACATGGTCAAGGTCTCAGCGAGATCACGAAATCAGTACTCTGTCGTAGGTGACAGCGGCAAAGCCATCCGCGCGCGCGGGTTCCGCGCCAGCCGCGCCCGGGGGCGCCGCCGCCCGGCGTTGGGCGCAGGAATCCCGGGTCGGATTGGTGCGACGGGCGCGCCGGATGAATCGTGCACTGGCCCAAGCATTTCCGCACGCGCACTGCGAGTTGGATTTCACAACGCCGCTGGAGCTGACGGTGGCCACCATTCTTTCGGCGCAGAGCACCGACAAACGGATCAACATGACGACGCCGGCGTTGTTCAAGCGATACCGGTCGGCGCTGGACTATGCGCAAGCGGATCGCGTCGAACTCGAAGACCTCATCCGTCCCACTGGCTTCTTCCGCAACAAGGCCGCGTCGCTCATCGGCCTCGGGCAGGCCCTGGTCGAACGGTTCGACGGAGAGGTGCCGTCGACCCTGGCCGAGCTGGTGACGCTGCCCGGAGTGGGACGCAAGACCGCCAACGTCATCTTGGGCAATGCCTTCGACATCCCGGGAATCACCGTCGACACTCATTTCAAGCGGCTGGTGCGCAGGTGGCGTTGGACCGCCGAGGAGGACCCGGTCAAGATCGAGCACGCGGTCGGCGAACTGATCGAACGCAGCGAGTGGACGATGTTGAGCCATCGGGTGATCTTCCACGGCCGCCGGGTCTGCCATGCCCGCAAACCGGCGTGCGGTGTCTGCGTGCTCGCCAAAGATTGCCCGTCCTTCGGCCTTGGTCCTACCGAACCGTTGCTCGCCGCGCCCCTCGTGCAGGGCCCGGAAGCCGAGCATCTGCTGGCCCTGGTGGGGCTGTAACTCCAGGGCATCCGACGTTGACCGGTAAGACCCGCTGGACCATTGCGATATTGGCCGTGGTGGCCGCGCTGACGGCGGCGCTGGTGGCCCAGCTGCGCGACAGTCCCCCACCGACCGCGACGACCCAGACCCCGGCCGCGCGCGAACATCGCGACGCCGACACGGCGGCCGCGCTGGCGGGTCCGAGGGAGCGCGCCAACCTACCGCCCTGTCCCGCCGCCGGCGCGGGTCTGGGCGCCGCGGCACTACGGGGCGTGACGGTGGAATGCGCCGCCGACGGTTCGGCCGTCGATGTCGCGCGCGCGTTGGCCGGTCATCGGGTGATCCTCAACCTGTGGGCTTATTGGTGCGTGCCCTGCGCGGCCGAACTTCCCGCGATGGCCGACTATCAACGACGGGTCGGGTCCGACGTGATGGTGGTGACGGTGCATCAGGACGAGAACGAGACGGCCGCGTTACTCCGGTTGGCGGAGTTGGGTGTTCGGCTGCCGACCTTGCAGGACGGTCGTCGTCGGGTCGCGGCGGCGTTGGGCGTGGTAAATGTGATGCCCGCGACGGTGGTGCTCCGGCCGGACGGTAGCGTTGCGCAGACGCTGCCGCGGCCTTTCGCGAGTGCCGACGAGATCGCCGCTGCGGTCGGAGACGACGCGGGATGAGGCAGTTGGACGAGGGAGGTGCCGGGTGAGTTCTGGGGGTACCTCCCGCGCGCGGGGGACCGTTCCGCTCACGCCTGACGTCTGCCCGTCCTGGTTGCGTCCGCTGGTCGACAACGTGGGCCAGATCCCCGAGGCGTACCGGCATCGGCTGCCGGCCGGCGTGCTGGCGATGGTGACCGCGGCCAAGGCGGCGTCGTCGATGGCGGCATTGCTCGGCGACGGCCGCGAGGCCTCCGTTCTGGTGTTGTTCTCGGGCCCGGAATCGGGACCGCCCGACGGCGGCGTCCCCGACGATGCCGACCTGTTGCTGACCGTGCGGGCCTCCACATTGCGCCACCACGCCGGCCAGGCGGCATTCCCCGGTGGCGCCTCCGATCCCACCGACGACGGTCCGGTGGCCACCGCCCTGCGTGAGGCGCGCGAGGAAACCGGGATCGACACCAGCCGGCTGCATCCGCTGGCCACAATGGAACGGACGTTCATCGCGCCGTCCCAGTTCCACGTCATCCCCGTGTTGGCCTACTCGCCGGACCCGGGGCCGGTGACCGTCATCGACGAGACCGAAACCGCGATCGTGTCGCGGGTTCCGGTGCGCGCCTTCATCAACCCCGCCAACCGGCTGATGGTGTACCGCGGCAACCTCGGCCGCCGGTGGTGCGGGCCGGCGTTTCTGTTGAACCAGATGCTGGTATGGGGATTCACTGGCCAAGTGATCTCCGCGGTGCTCGACGTCGCCGGCTGGGCCCGGCCCTGGGATACCACCGACATCCGCGAGTTGGACGAGGCGATGGTGCTGGTCGGCGGCGAGGATGGGTCGCGATGAACTCGATGACGCCGTCGCAGTGGCTGGACATCGCCGTCCTCGCGGTCGCCTTCATCGCGGCCATCTCGGGATGGCGTTCGGGCGCGCTGGGCTCCGTGCTGTCGTTTGTCGGCGTGTTGCTCGGCGCGATCGCCGGTGTGCTGCTGGCGCCCCACATCGTCAGCCAGATAGCCGCGCCCCGCGCCAAACTGTTCGCCGCGCTGTTTCTGATCCTGGCGCTGGTGGTCGTCGGTGAGGTCGCCGGTGTGGTGCTGGGACGCGCCGTTCGCGGCGCGATTCGCAGCCGCACAGTCCGAACCGTCGACTCCTGCATCGGAGTGGCGGTCCAGCTCGTCGTGGTGCTGACGGCGGCCTGGTTGTTGGCGACGCCGCTGACACAGTCGAAGGACCAGCCGGAGCTGGCCGCCGCGGTCCGGGGTTCGCGGGTGCTCGCCGAGGTCAATGACTTCGCGCCGCCCTGGCTGAAGACGGTGCCCAAGCGGCTGTCGGCGCTGCTGAACACCTCCGGTCTGCCCGCGGTGCTCGAGCCGTTCAGCCGCACCCCGGTGATTCCGGTCGCGTCGCCCGACCCGGCCCTGGCCAACAACCCGGTGGTGCTGAACACCGCCCCCAGCGTCGTCAAGGTGCGCAGCCTGGCGCCGAGCTGCCAAAAGGTGTTGGAGGGCAGTGGATTTGTGGTAGCGCCCAACCGGGTGATGACGAACGCGCACGTGGTGGCCGGGTCCAACAGCGTCCAGGTCTACGCCAGCGGCAATCCCTTCGACGCCGCCGTGGTGTCCTACGACCCGGCGGTGGACATCGCCATCCTCGCCGTCCCGAACCTGCCGCCGGCGCCGCTGACCTTCGCCCAAGCCGAGGCCAAGACCGGCGCCAGTGTTGTGGTGCTGGGTTACCCGGGCGGCGGCAACTTCACCGCGACCCCGGCCAGGATCCGCGAGGCCATCAAGCTCAGCGGCCCCGACATCTACCGGGACCCCGCACCGGTCACCCGCGACGTGTACACCATCAGAGCTGATGTGGAGCAAGGCAATTCGGGGGGACCGTTGATCGACCTCAACGGTAACGTGCTCGGCGTGGTGTTCGGCGCGGCCGTCGACGACCCGGACACCGGCTTCGTGTTGACGTCCGACGAGGTGGCCAGTCAGCTTGACCGGATCGGCGCCACCGCGCAGGTGGGCACCGGGGCCTGCGTCAGCTGACGCGGGGCCCGTGCACGTTCTCGAAGAACCTCATCAGGTGCCTGTTGATTTCCTCCGGCGCCTCTTCGTGGCTGAAATGTCCTGCGCCAGTGATGGATATGTAACGCCCCTGCGGCGCATAGCGCTGGGTGCGATCGACCGGGTCGGCCAGCACGTAGGGATCGGCGTCACCGCGAAGGTGCAGCAGCGGCACACCGGGCTGTTGGGACATTGATCGCATGAACCGCCGGCCTTCGCCGCGCAGCTGGCTGCGCACCGCCCAGCGCTGGTATTCCAGTGCGGAGTGCGCGGCCGCCGGAATCTGGATCGCCATCCGCAGGTAACGGATGGTTTGGGAAAAGTCTTCGGAGGCAACCCATTTAGCGCAACTGCGGCTCCGGACGAGACGTTCGAGCTCGGCCGCATTGTCGCGGGTCAGCAGGCGCTCGGGCCACAGCGGCACCTGGTACCGCAGCAGCGTCGGCAACAGCGCGTAACCCTGATCCCGCCGCGTCAGTGCCGATCGTCGCAACGCGGCCGGGTGGGGCGAGCTGATCAGCGCGATGCCGCACACCAGCCGTGAATGCAGCAGCGCGGTGGCCCAGCAGGCCAGCCCGCCGTCGGCGTGGCCGACCAGCGTCGCCGACGGATGCCCGAGCGCCCGAATGAGTCCGGCCGTGTCGCCGGCGAGCGTCCAGCCGTCGTAGCCGCGGGGCGGCTTGTCGCTGCCGCCGTAGCCACGCAGGTCGACGGCGACCACTCGAGCCCCGGTCAGTCCGCGCAGCTGATGACGCCACGACCACCAGAAGGATCCGAAACCATGCAGCAAGATCACCAGTGGCCGCGCCGTGGCCGGCTCGGCCGCGTCCTGGCCGGGACGCAAAGCCTCGACGACGTGAAAGCGGATGCCGTTGGCGTGTACGTCCAGATGGCGCCATGGCCCGTCGATGCGGGTGATCGACGGATCTGGTGCTGCCATCTACCAACCCGAGGGATCGCCGGGAGTGCCGTTTTCGAGCTTTGCGTGCTTGCCGCGGGGCTCGGTCAGTTGCTTTGCACCGGTGGCAGCCTTCTCGTGCCCGGGCGTCAGCGCGGTGCGCGTCTCCTTGACCGATTCGATCGTCTGCCGTGGTCCCCGGATGCGGCGCACCTTCAGGAAACCCAACAGCCCCAGCACCGCCCCGACCACCGCCATGATCGCGAACACGATCAGGAACGCCACCCAGCGCCACAGCCAGGTGTCGAGCAACTCGGCGAGGAAGAAGAAGAAAAAGAACGTGGAGTAGAACAGCACCACCAGTGCGGCGATGAAGTAGACGCTGCCGGTCAGGCCCTTCTTGACGTCCCGGGTGATCTCGGAGCGGGCCAGTTCGACCTCGGCGCGCACCAGAGTGGACATCTGAGTTGTCGCGTCCTTGATCAGGTCGCCGATCGACGGCTCGGCCGACCTGGCGTGCGGGTCGGCCAGCGGAATCGTGGTCAGGGTGCTGGGCACACCGTTCTTGCGGTCGGCTCTGCTCACAGACGGTCCTCTCGGTTCGCTCGTCGCGGTTTATGTTGCCATGCGGTGCGGTGCCAGACGAGGCCAGCCGAGGGCGACTCCTCGCCGCCGGGGATATGGGGTGGCGATCCTGTTGAATGGGAAGGCAATAAGGACGGCGGTGTTGCGGTGCCACCGACTTAGCCGGGCGAGACACGTTAGCCGACTACACTGACCAGGCTGCTCCGGATCTCCGACCGTTTGATGGGAGTGTTGCCTTGCAGACGGCCCACCGTTGCTATCCGGCGGCGATGGCAGCCGTGCTCCTGGTCCTGATGGGTTCGCGTGCCAACGTCGCGGCCGCCGACGAGAGGGTCCCGATGGGCGGTGGTGCGGGCATCGTCGTCAACGGGGACACGATGTGCACCCTGACGACCATCGGCAACGATTCCGCCGGCGCACTCATCGGATTCACCTCCGCGCACTGTGGCGCGCCCGGCGCGCAGGTCGCCGCCGAGGCCGCGCAGAACAGGGGCCCGCTTGGCACCATGGTCGCGGGCAACGACACCCTCGACTATGCGGTGATCAGATTCGATCCGGCCAAGGTGGCGCCTGTCGCCAGCTACAACGGGTTTGTGATCGACGGCATCGGTCCGGATCCGGCCTTCGGCCAGATCGCCTGCAAGCAGGGCCGCACGACCGGCAATTCGTGCGGCGTCACGTGGGGGATGGGTCAGGATCCGGGCACCATCGTCATGCAGGTCTGTGGCCAACCGGGTGACTCCGGGGCTCCGGTGACCGTCAACAACCTGCTGGTCGGGATGATTCACGGAGCCTTCAGCGACAACCTGCCGACCTGCGTCATCAAATTCATCCCGCTGCACACCCCGGCCGTGGTGATGTCGTTCAACTCGATCCTGGCCGACATCAACGCCAAGCACCGGCCCGGGTCGGGATTCGTCCCGTTGCCGGACTGACCTACTTCGCGGCCCGGATCGCGTCGAACACGCCGGGATCCAGCAGCGTCGACGTGTCGCCCAATTCGCGGTTTTCGGCGATGTCGCGCAGCAGCCTGCGCATGATTTTGCCGCTGCGGGTCTTGGGCAGCTCGGGCACCACGTGGACCTCACGTGGTTTGGCGATGGGCGAGATCTCCCGGGCCACCTCGCCGCGCAACTCGTCGACGACCCCGTCGTGCACCTCGTAGTCGGCGCACAAGACGACGAACGCGCAGATGGCCTGCCCGGTGGTTTCGTCGGTCATGCCCACCACGGCCGCCTCGGCCACCCCGACGTGGCCGACCAGCGCCGACTCCACCTCGGCGGTCGAAAGCCGGTGCCCGGACACGTTCATCACGTCGTCGATGCGGCCCACCACCCAGATGGCGCCGTCACGGTCGTAATAGGCGCTGTCGCCGGCGAAGTACCAGCCCTGCTCGGCGAACCTGGACCAGTAGGTCTCGACGTAGCGCTCCGGATCGCCCCAGATGCCGCGCAGCATGGACGGCCATGGTTGATCCAACACCAGGTAGCCGGTGACGTGTTCGCCCTGGTGGACGGCTGGTGTCAGTTGATCGCCGTGGTCGTCGACGATCCTCGCGGAGATGCCCGGCAGCGGCCTCATCGCCGAACCCGGTTTGGCCGCAGCGACTCCGGGCAGCGGGGAGATCATCGCGGCACCCGTTTCGGTCTGCCACCAGGTGTCCACGATCGGGAGGCTGTCGGCGCCGATCACCTTGCGGTACCAGCGCCACGCTTCGGGGTTGATCGGCTCCCCAACCGTCCCCAGTAGACGCAGGCTGGACAGGTCGTGCGCGTCGGGAATGTCACGTCCCCACTTCATGAACGTGCGGATCAGCGTGGGCGCCGTGTAATAGATTGTCACGCCGCACTTTTCGATGATCTCGAAATGCCGATGCTGGGTAGGCGAGTCGGGCGTGCCCTCGTAGAGAACCTCGGTGACCCCGTTGGACAGCGGACCGTAGACGCCGTAGGTGTGGCCGGTGACCCAGCCGATGTCGGCGGTGCACCAAAACACGTCGCTTTCGGCCTTGATGTCGAAGACGTAGTAGTGCGTGTAGGAGGCGTGAGTCAGATAGCCGCCGCTGGTGTGCACGATGCCCTTGGGCTTGCCGGTGGTCCCCGACGTATACAACAGGAATAACGGCTGCTCGGCGTCGAACGGCTCGGGGGTGTGTTCGGGCGACGCGGGGTCGACGACGTCGTGCCACCACAGGTCGCGGTCGTCGTTCCAGGACACGTCAATTCCGGTGCGCCGCACCACAAGAACGCGCTCGACGGGGCTGTCGCCGTCGGGGCCGGGCGCGACGGCCTCGTCGGCCGCGTCCTTCAGCGGTGCGGGCTTGCCGCGGCGGAACTGCCCGTCGGTGGTGATCAGCAGCTTGGCCTGGGCGTCGGCGATGCGGGCCCGCAGCGCCTTCGCGGTGAAACCGGCGAACACGACGCTGTGCATGACGCCCAGCCGCGCGCAGGCGAGCATCGCTATCACCGCTTCGGGGATCAGCGGCATGTAGATCGCGACCCGGTCGCCGGCGACCAGGCCGAGGCCGGTCAGCGCGTTGGCCGCTTTGCACACCTCGGTCTGCAGATCGGAATAGGTCAGGCTGCGGCCGTCGCCGGGTTCGCCCTCCCAGTGGATGGCGACCCGATCCCCGAGGCCGGCCTCCACGTGGCGGTCCACGCAGTTGTAGGCGACGTTGAGCTTGCCGTCGGCGAACCACTTCGCGAACGGCGCCGCCGACCAGTCCAGCACCTCGGTGAACGGCGTCGACCAAGAGAGCCGATTGGCCTGCTTCGCCCAAAACGCCAGCCGGTCCTCGTCGGCCTCGCGGTACAGCCCCTCGCCGGCGTTGGCCTGCTCGGCAAACTGCGCCGGCGGCGGATACGACGACGGGCCTTCGGTGTGGGTCGCGGTCACTGGCTTCCTCCTGATGTCGCTAACCTCGAGGCACGTCAACCGTCAGTGAGCCTAAACCTTCGAAGTGAAGAGCCGCTCCTCGACTTGGGGTCAGGACTCGGCCGTCAAATGGAGACGGCAACCAGCGGCGTCAGCTAAGACCCCGCTTTTTCCAAGCAGTAGACGCGCGCGGGTACGGGGTAGACGATGGCCTTGGTACCTCCCGGGCATTGCGCTTTGTCCGTGCTGCCGTCGATGCGTTGGACGACCCTGACTTGCGGAGACTTAGTGTCACTGCATTCACCCAGGCTCATCGTCAGATCATCGCCTTCGTGGTCCATTTGGTAGCACTCGCCCTGTTTGAGGTTGAGGGCGAAGCACAGGATTGTGGACTCGTCGGTGTACCGGTCATAGACGGAGTGCTCGCGTTTGCCGTCGGGACAGGACGCCGAGGGACCGCCTTTGAAGGCGAGCTCATAGGTATCGAACCCGTTTGCGCAGTCGTTGCCTGGCCGTGAACCGAAAAATCTTCCAAGATAGTCTATTTGGCTGATGCATTCGCCCACCCGCATGGACGTATCGGTGGGGAGCAGGCCTGCGCCGTGTGGCCGCTCGACGTTCCTCGCGGCGATGCCGGCGATTTTGCCGAGAATGCCAACCCCACCCAACGTGAGCAGTAGGGCGCCGATGATGATCAGCGTGGTGGCCGACTTTCCCGCTCGCCGCGGCGGTGGGAAACCGGGGCGGTAACCGGGATAGGGCGGCGCGGGGTACGGGCCTTGATATCCCATTGGCGGTGGCGGCGGTCCGGGTGGATACGGGTAGCCGGTGTTGGTGGGAAAACCCAGAGGTGGCTGGTGAGGCGGCGGATACGGGCCCGGACGCGGACGATTGCGGGAGCGCTGCACTAGCCCAATTACCAGGCAGGTCAATCCGATCGCGGGGATGCCGAGCGTCGCCGCCAACTGACCCGCCTGGAACGCGGCATCTGAGGCGAGATATGCGACAGTCACGGCGGGATACTAGGTTGTGAAGACCCACCGCGGCACTTCACGGTCGCCCAACAACGCGCCATGCACGATCGGCACCGCCGCAGGCCCTATGGTCGCTGTCATGCGTCGGATCCGCGCCGCGCCGGCCGTTCTTGCAGCCGGCTTGCTGCTGGTCGCGTCGCTGGCCGGCTCCCTGGCCGGTTGTGGCGGCGGCGTCCTGAGTCCCGATCTGGTGCTGGTCAACGGCGGGGAGCCGCCCTACCCGCTGATTCCGACCAGTACCAACGACAGCAACGGCGGCAGGATCATCGATCGGCTCTTCGCCGGCCTCATGTCCTATGACGCAGCCGGAAACCCCTCCGCGGAGGTCGCCCAGTCGATCGAGACCGCCGACAACGTCAACTACCGCATCGTCCTCAAGCCGGGCTGGAAGTTCACCGACGGCTCGCCGGTGACGGCCCACTCCTTCGTCGATGCGTGGAACTACGGGGCCGTGAGCACCAATGCTCAACTGCAGCAGAGCTTTTTCAGCCCGATCGACGGGTTCGACGAGGTCTCCGGCGCGGGCGCAAAGCAGGCAAAGATGTCTGGGCTGCGGGTGGTCAGCGATCTCGAGTTCACCGTGCGGCTGAAGGCGCCGACCATCGACTTCCTGTTGCGATTGGGGCATAGCGCCTTCTATCCGCTGCCGGACATCGCATTTCGTGACATGGCGGCGTTTGGCCGCAACCCCATCGGCAACGGGCCGTACCGACTCGCCGACAGCCCCGATGGGCCGGCCTGGGAACACAACGTCAAGATCGATCTGCGGCCCAACCCCGACTACAACGGCAACCGCAAGCCCCACAACAGGGGCCTGAGATTCGAGTTCTACGCCAACCTCGATACCGCCTACGCCGACCTGCTCTCGGGCAATCTCGATGTGCTGGACACGATTCCGCCGAGCGCGCTGCCGATCTACAAACGCGACCTGGGCGAAAACGTCACCAGCGGTCCCGTCGCGGTCAAACATAGCCTGGACACCCCGCTGCGGCTGCCCCATTTCGGCGGCGAGGAAGGCCGCCTGCGCCGGCTTGCGCTGTCGGCCGCGGTCAACCGCTCGGAGATCTGTAAACAGATCTTCATGGGAACCCGCACTCCGGCACGCGATTTCACCGTCCGGTCGCTGCCCGGCTTCGATCCGAACCTACCGGGCAACGACGTGTTGAACTTCGATCCCGATCGTGCGCGGCGACTTTGGCAGCAAGCCGATGCGATCTCGGCGTGGGGCGGCCAGTACGTGATCGCCTACAACGCCGACGCCGGAAATCAGGAATGGGTGGACGCGGTGGCCAACAGCGTCAAGAACGTTCTGGGCATCGACGCGGTCGGCGCGCCGCAGCCCACGTTCGCCGGATTCCGCACCCAAATCACCAATCACACGATCTCGACCGGCTTTCGGGCCGCCTGGCAGGGCGACTACCCGTCGATGATCGAATTTCTTGCCCCGCTGTTCGCCACCGGGGCCGGATCCAACGATGTCGGCTACTCCAACTCCGAGTTCGACGCGGCGCTGGTGGCCGCCGAGGCCGCACCCAATCTGCAGGAGTCGGATGCCCTGGCCAATGCCGCACAGCGATTCCTTATGCACGACATGCCCGTTGTCCCGCTATGGGACAACATCGGCGTGGTGGGGTGGTCGGCCGAGGTCAAGAACGTACATGTCACTTGGAATGGTCTGCCCGACTACGAGAACATCGTGAAGGACTGAGATGGGCTGGTACATCGCGCGCCGAATCGCCATCATGGTGCCGGTTTTTCTTGGTGCCACGCTGCTGATCTACGGCATGGTTTTCCTGTTGCCCGGTGATCCGGTGGCAGCGATGGCCGGGGACCGCCCGCTGACTCCCGCGGTGGCCGCGGCCCTGCGTGCCCGCTACCACCTCGACGATCCCTTTTTCATGCAGTACCTGCGGTACCTGGGTGGCGTCCTGCATGGCGATTTGGGCCGCTCCTACTCCGGGCTACCGGTCAGTGCCGTTCTGGCGCATGCCTTTCCGGTTACGCTGCGGCTGGCGCTGATCGCCGTGGCCGTGGAAGCGGTGCTGGGGATCGGGTTCGGCGTGATCGCCGGCCTACGCCAGGGCGGAGTCTTTGATTCCGCGGTGCTGATCACCGGCCTTGTCATCATCGCGATCCCGATATTCGTCCTGGGCTTCCTGGCGCAATTCCTGTTCGGTGTCCGGCTCGGAATCGCGCCCGTGACGGTGGGCGACAGGGCGACATTCGCGCGCTTGCTGCTGCCGGGGATCGTTTTGGGCTCGGTGTCGTTCGCGTACGTCGTGCGGCTGACCCGGTCCGCGGTTGCCGCCAACGCGCACGCCGACTACGTCCGGACCGCGACCGCCAAGGGACTGTCGCGACCACGGGTCGTGACCGTCCACATTCTGCGCAACTCGCTGATTCCGGTGGTCACGTTCCTCGGCGCCGACCTGGGATCGCTGATGGGTGGCGCCATCGTGACCGAAGGCATCTTCAACATCCATGGCGTTGGCGGCGTGTTGTATCAGGCCGTCACCAGGCAGGAGGCGCCGACGGTGGTGTCGATAGTGACGGTGCTGGTGCTGATCTACCTGATCGCCAACCTGGTGGTGGACTTGCTCTACGCCGCCCTTGACCCCCGAATCCGCTATGGCTGAGCGCATTGGAGGCCGCCACGGTTTTTGGCGCGACACCTGGCGCAAGCTGCGCAGGCGGCCGAAGTTCGTCGTCGCGGCCGCGCTGGTTCTGTTCATTGTTGTCGTCGCGATGTTTCCGGCGTTGTTCACCGGAATCGATCCCACCTATGCCGATCCCGGTCAGAGCCTGCTTCCGCCGTCCGCCGCTCACTGGTTCGGTACCGATCTGCAGGGCCACGACATATACGCGCGCACCGTCTACGGCGCACGGGCCTCGGTCACCGTCGGGCTTGGAGCGACCCTGCTCGTATTGGTCGTCGGCGGGACGCTGGGCGCGCTGGCCGGCTTCTACGGGGGATGGCTGGACGCCGTGGTCTCGCGCATCGCCGATGTGTTCTTCGGGTTGCCCCTGCTGCTGGCCGCCATCGTGGTCATGGGCGTCATGCACCACCGCAGGGTGTGGACGGTGATTGTCATCCTGGCTCTCTTCGGCTGGCCGCAGGTAGCCAGGATCGCTCGCGGCGCGGTGATCGAGGCACGGGTCAGCGATTACGTTCTCGCGGCGAAAGCGCTGGGACTGAGCAACTTCCAGACGCTCTTGCGGCATGCGCTGCCCAATGCCCTCGGCCCGGTTTTCGCGGTGGCCACCCTCGCCTTCGGCGTGTTCATCGTCACCGAGGCATCGCTGTCCTATCTCGGCGTCGGACTGCCGACCTCGGTGGTGTCGTGGGGCGGCGACATCAACCTCGCGCAGAGCCGGCTGCGCTCGGGCTCGCCCATATTGTTCTATCCGGCCGGCGCACTGGCGATTACGGTGCTGGCCTTCATGATGATGGGCGACGCGTTGCGCGATGCTCTGGATCCGGCCTCGCGGGCGAGGCGCCCATGAGCGCCCCGGAAGCGCCGCTGCTGTCGGTCCAGGGCCTTCAGGTCAGGTTCGGCACCCAGGCCCCCGCAGTTTGCGGGGTGGATCTGAGCGTGCGGCGCGGTCAGGCCGTAGCGGTGGTGGGCGAATCGGGATCGGGAAAATCCACCACCGCGGCCGCGATTCTCGGACTGCTTCCACCGGGAGGACGAATCACCGCCGGGCGCATCGTTTTCGACGGGCGCGACATCACGTCGTTGGATCGCAGGGCCGACCGCCGGCTACTGCGATCGATCAGGGGGCGTGCCATCGGATATGTGCCCCAGGATCCGATGACGAACCTCAACCCGGTCTGGAAGGTTGGGTTCCAGATCCGGGAAGCGTTGCGGGCGAATACCGATGGACGCGAGGCGCGTCGGCGCGCTCTCGAACTGCTCGCCGAGGCGGGTATGCCGGATCCGGCCAAACAAGCCGGGCGCTACCCACATCAGCTGTCCGGCGGCATGTGCCAGCGGGCGCTGATCGCCATCGGTTTGGCGGGCCGGCCGAAGCTGCTGATCGCCGACGAGCCGACGTCGGCGCTTGACGTCACCGTGCAGCGGCAGGTGCTCGATCACCTGCAGCAACTCACCGAGGAACTGGGCACGGCGCTGCTCCTGATCACCCACGACCTGGCGCTGGCCGCCGAACGGGCCGAGTCCGTATTCGTCGTCCATCGTGGAGCGGTGGTGGAATCCGGTCCGGCCCAACAGATCCTGCGCGATCCGCAACACCAATACACTCGACGGTTGGTGGCCGCTGCCTCGTCGCTTGTTGCGACGGGCCCGGCCCGAACCCGGTCGCGGCCCACGGGCCAACCCTCCGGCGATATTCTCGTGGCCTCGGGGCTGACCAAGATTTACCGGGAGTCACGCGGGGCGCCGTGGCGGCGAACGGAGTTTTGCGCCGTCGACGCCGTGTCGTTTCGACTGCGCAGGGCAAGCACGCTGGCGATCGTGGGGGAGTCGGGTTCGGGGAAATCGACGCTGGCCCGGATGGTGTTGGGTCTGCTGCAACCCACCTCTGGCACAGTGGTTTTCGACGGTACCGACATCGCCGGCCAACTGGATCGGGACCGGGCCTCGGCATTTCGCCGGCGGGTGCAGCCAGTGTTCCAGAACCCTTACAGCAGTTTGGATCCCATGTATTCGGTGTTTCGTGCCATCGAGGAGCCATTGCGGATCCATCGCGTCGGCAACCGCAAGCAGCGCGAGCAGGCGGTGCGCGAGCTTGTCGACCACGTTGCGCTGCCGTCGTCGGTACTGGGACGGCTGCCCCGTGAGCTGTCGGGTGGTCAACGGCAACGGGTCGCAATCGCTCGGGCGATTGCGCTGCGGCCCGAGGTGCTGGTGTGCGACGAGGCCGTCTCGGCGCTCGACGTTCTCGTGCAGGCCCAGATATTGGACCTGCTGGCCGATCTGCAGGCCGAACTGGGCCTGACCTACTTGTTCATCAGCCACGATCTGGCGGTGATCCGGCAGATCGCCGACGACGTGCTGGTCATGCGGGCGGGCCGGGTGGTCGAGCAGGCGCCCACCGAGGAGTTGTTCACCCGGCCCGGCCACGAGTACACCCGTCAGTTGCTGGAGGCCATCCCGCGTGCGCCCGCGGGTTAGGGAGATAGGTTGACATCCCGTGACGGTTGACCCGCTGGCCCCGCTGATGGAGCTGCCCGGCGTCGCCGAGGCCAGCGACCGGGCCCGCGATGCGCTGGGTCGGGCGCACCGGCACCGGGCCAACCTGCGGGGCTGGCCGGTGACCGCCGCCGAAGCGGCGTTGCGGGCGGCGCGCGCCTCGTCGGTGCTCGATGGCGGTCCGGTGCGACTGGAAGACCTGGCGGAGGCCGCCCAAGTCAGCGATCCGGTGTTCGGTGGAGCGCTGCGCGTGGCCCAGGCGCTGGAGGGCGGCGGGGGGCCCCTGATCGGCATATGGCAGCGGGCGCCCCTGCAGGCGCTGGCCCGCCTGCACATGCTGGCGGCGGCCGACCAGGTCGATGAGGATCGGCTGGGCCGCCCGCGGGCCGATGCCGAGGTCGGGCCCCGGCTGGAGCTGCTGGCCGGGTTGGTGACCGGCCGCACGCGCGCGCCGGCGCCGGTGATGGCCGCCGTCGCACACGGAGAACTGCTGACGCTGAAGCCATTTGGTAGCGCGGACGGCGTGGTGGCGCGCGCGGTGTCACGATTGGTGACGATCGCTGGCGGGCTGGATCCGCACGGATTGGGTGTGCCCGAGGTGAGTTGGATGCGCCAGCCCGCCGACTATCGGGACGCCGCGCGCGGATTCGCCGATGGCACACCGGACGGCGTGGGCGCCTGGCTGGTGCTGTGTTGCCGGGCGATGCAGGCCGGCGCGCAGGAGGCCCTGTCGATCGCCGAATCGCTACCGAGCCGATAGCCGAATCGGTAGCCGACGGGCCCCGAAACTGCGCAAAAGTAATCTGCTCCACAAATGTAAAGCGGGCGACGTTCCGAAAGATTCGGCCCGCCGCCCGCTAGCACGGAACCCGGTTACCAAGCGTGCATTCTTGGGTTGCGTGGGTTGGCCTCGGCGATCTTGCGACGCTTCCGGCTGTAACCCCACCCAAGGGGTCATCGACGCTTTCCGCTTTTCGCAATTACGCAGGCCCGCAACACTTTTGCCATTATCGCGGCTATGACTCCGCGTGGGTGCCGGGTACCGTGCCTGGGCGCCCGGATCGGGAGATCGAACCTTCTCTTCCGGATCGACCTAGGCCTCACCGGGCTTCCGTGGTTCCTTTGTACCCCTAGACCCTTAGCACGGCAAGGCCCAATTCTGCGAATATTGCGAAGTCGCGCCGAATTACGCGCGCAATATGTTTGCTGGGTGATGTGCCGGAGGTCAGAAGGCGAAACGGCGCAGCAACGAGTAGGTGACCGCGCCGGCGGCGAGCGCCGTAATGCCGACCGCCGCGGTGGTAGCGATCGCGGCGCTCGACGGCGCCGGAATTCGGTCGCGCAGCGACACCGGCCGGGAAAACGCCAATACCGGCCAACCGCGCTCGTTGGCCTCTTTGCGCAAGCCGCGGTCGGGATTGACGACACTGGGGTGGCCGACGACCTCGAGCATCGGCAGGTCGGTGATCGAGTCGGAGTAGGCGTAGCAGTGTTCCAGCGGGTAGCGCTCGCGGGCGGCCAGCTCGCGGATCGCTTGAACCTTGCCCTCGCCGTAGCAGTAGAACGCGACCTCGCCGGTGTACTTGCCGCCCTCGACGACCATTCGGGTCGCCATCGCATGAGTGGCGCCCAGCGCCCGGGCGATCGGCGCGACGATCTCTTCTCCGGACGCCGAGACCACCACGACGTCGCGGCCGCATAGCTTGTGCGCGGCGATCAGGTCCGCGGCTTCGGCGAACACCAGTGGCGTAACGATGTCGTGCAGCGTCTCGTTGACGATCGACTTGACCTGCTCCACATCCCAGCCGGCGCACATGTTGGTCAGGTGGGTACGGATCCGGTCCATCTGGTCATGATCGGCACCGGAGAGCAGATAGAGGAACTGGGCGTAGCTGTTCTTGAGCACGGCGCGGCGGGTGAGCAATCCCTGGTTGAAGAACGGTTTGCTGAACGCCAGGGCGCTGGACTTGGCGATGATCGTCTTGTCCAGGTCGAAGAAGGCGGCGGTGCGCGCGCGGGAAACGGCGGTAGCAGCTGTTTCCGATGAGGTTTGCTGGTGCGCGGCCGAGTCGAAGACGGTCACCAACCCAGCATAGGTCGATGTTCGAACGACACCGCGACGCTTCCGCCAAAAACGGCGCCTCGGTAAACGTGTGGCAGGCGTGACCGACGGTGTTTCTGCGGCTCAACGAGTTTTTCGGAAATATCAGCTATTGCGTTAATCGGGACTGTCATGTGTATAGTAAGCAGTACTCGGCGTGAGCCGAGAGTGTATCAGCCCGACCCCCCGGGGCTGATGCACGACGACCCTCGCCTCCTCCCCCCCTGGCGGGGGTCGTCCCTTGTCTGGGGTAAGTATTCATCGGCGGTAGGGTCTCTACTCCGGCTGTCGGGGCCGTTGCGGGAAACGTGTCATCCGTATGCTGGGTGACCGCCGCGCCGACGCGTTTGTGCACACTTGCGTCTCTATCCACAAATCCCGCTTTGGCACTGGTGTCCCAAGGTCACGGCCCCGCAATGTAAGTAGGTGACTAGCACCGGCACCGCAGCGACGGGTTCCTCGGGTGTGTTGGCGGTGTTGACGGATCCGGAACTGCGCGACGAGTTCGACCGGGTGGCCGCGGCCGTCGGGGTGCGGGTGGTTCATGCCGGCGGCGGCTCTCAGGTGAGTCGGAAGACTTGGTCGGCGGCCGCGGCGGTGGTGCTGGACGAGGCGGCGGCGGATCGGTGCGGGCGGGCGGCGCTGCCGCGGCGCGCTCACGTCAGCGTGCTGACCGTCTCCGAACCCATGACGGCGACGTGGGCGGCAGCCGTCACGGTAGGTGCCCAACATGTGTTGCGGTTGCCCGAACAAGAGCGCGAACTGGTCCGCGAGCTCGCCGAGGCCGGCGAATCGGCGCGCGACGACGGGCCGCGCGGTGCTGTCGTCGCCGTGATCGGCGGCTGCGGCGGCGCCGGTGCGTCTTTGCTGGCGGTCGCTGTGGCGCAAACCGCCGCCGATGCGCTCTTGGTGGACCTCGACCCCTGGGGCGGCGGCATCGATCTGCTGATGGGCGGCGAGACCACACCGGGCCTGCGTTGGCCCGATTTGGCCTTGCGGGACGGACGGCTCAGTTGGTCGGCCGTTCGCGAGGCGCTGCCGCGACACCGCGGAATCAGCGTGCTGTCCGGCACCCGGCGCGGCTACGAGCTGGACGGCGCGCCGGTGGACGCCGTCGTCGATGCCGGGCGCCGCGGGGGAGTCGCCGTTGTGTGCGATCTGCCCCGCCGTCTCACCGATGCCACACAAGTAGCGCTCGATGCCGCCGATCTCGTCGTCGTGGTCAGCCGGTGCGATGTGCGGGCCTGCGCGGCTACCGCGTCGATGGCTTCGGTGCTGGCCGCGATCAATCCCAATCTCGGGCTGGTCGTGCGGGGGCCGTCCCCGGGGGGATTGCGGGCGGCCGAGGTCGCCGACATCACCGGCCTGCCGCTGTTGGCGTCCGTTAAGGCTCAGCCGCAACTCGCCGAGCGGTTGGAACGCGGTGGTCTGCGGTTGCGACCGCGATCTGCGCTCGCGGTGGCGGCCCGCCGGGTGCTTGCCGTGCTGCCACGTGCGGGGTTCGCGCAGAACGGCAGGGCGGCGTGAGCGGCCCATTGATTGAACGGGTGCGCGAGCGGCTGGCCGCCGAATCCGCCCCGCTGCGACCGAGCGTGGTGGCGGCCGCGATCCGGGCCGAGTCCGGCGGGATGCTCGGTGACACCGAGGTCCTCGCCAGTCTTCGGGTCCTCCAGACGGAACTCACCGGCGCCGGCATCCTCGAACCATTGTTGTGTGCCGACGGCACCACCGATGTCTTGGTCGCCGCGCCCGACGCTGTGTGGGTTGACGCTGGAAACGGATTGCGGCGCAGCCAGGTTCGCTTTGCCGACGAGGCGGCGGTGCGACGGTTGGCGCAGCGGCTGGCGTTGGCTGCCGGTCGGCGCCTCGACGACGCGCAGCCGTGGGTGGACGGCCAGCTGACCGGCATCGGCGCCGGCGGGTTCGCGGTGCGGCTGCACGCGGTGTTGCCGCCCGTGGCGGCTGGAGGCACCTGCTTGTCGCTTCGGGTATTGCGGCCCGCCACTCAGGATTTGGCCGCCCTCACCGCTGCCGGCGCGATCGATGCCCGGGCCGCCGCACTGGTTGCCGACATCATCGCCGCCCGGCTGGCCTTCCTGGTGTGTGGGGGTACCGGGGCCGGGAAGACGACCTTGTTGGCGGCGATGTTGGGCGCCGTGCCGCCCACGGAACGGATCGTGTGCGTCGAGGAGGCCGCCGAGCTCGCGCCCCGCCATCCGCATCTGGTCAACCTGGTCGCGCGGTGCGCGAACATCGAAGGCGTCGGCGAAGTCCCAGTGCGCCAACTCGTCCGGCAGGCCTTGCGGATGCGGCCTGACCGCATCGTGGTCGGCGAGGTCAGGGGCGCAGAGGTGGTCGATCTGCTCACGGCGCTGAACACCGGCCACGACGGCGGCGCGGGCACGGTGCATGCCAACAATCCGGGCGAGGTCCCCGCCCGACTGGAGGCGTTGGGCGCGCTGGGCGGTCTCGAGCGGGCGGCGCTGCACAGTCAACTCGCGGCCGCCGTCCAGGTGCTGCTGCACGTCGCGCGGGACCGGTCCGGTCGGCGTCGGCTTCGTGAGATCGCCGTGCTGCGCCAAATCGATGGCTGGGTCCGGGCGGTCACGGTGTGGCATGCGGACCGGGGAATGACGGACGACGCGGGCGATCTGCGTGTCATGCTGCGCAGCCGGATGTCCGCATGAACGGCCTCGCGGTTGGCGCGCTGCTGTTATCGCTTGCGCTGGTGGTGGTTCCGTCGTCACCGCGGCGAAGGCTCATGCCGCCGGCTCGCGTTCCCCGGCGTGTCCTGGTCGACGTGAGGGTCGTTGGCCGCGTCACCGCCTGTGCCATCCTTGCCGCCGCCACATTGCTGCCGCTGACGACGGTCCTCGCCGTCGCGGTAGTAAGCGCAACAGCGGGCCTGCGTTATCGTCGCCGCCGTCGCATCCAACGGGCCATGGACGAGGGTCGAACGCTGGAAACCGCCCTCGATGTGCTGGTCGGCGAGTTGCGGGTGGGCTCCCATCCGGTCCACGCCTTTTGCGTCGCCGCCGACGAAACCGTTGGCGCGGTTGCCGTGTCGCTGCGCGCCGTCGCGGCGCGGGCCAGGTTGGGTGCCGACGTCACGGCCGGCCTGCGCGCCGCGGCACGATCGTCGGCTCTGCCCGCGCACTGGGATCGGCTGGCGGTGTGCTGGCAGTTGGCCAGTGACCACGGGCTGGCGATAGCCACGCTGATGCGCGCCGCGCAACGCGATATCGCCGAGCGGCAACGGTTTTCGGCGCGGGTGTCGTCGAGTATGGCCGGAGCGCGCGCCACCGCCGCGATACTGGCGGGCCTGCCGGTGCTGGGCGTTTTGCTGGGCCAACTTATCGGTGCCCGGCCGCTGAGTTTCTTGTTGAGCGGGCACACGGGCGGATGGCTGTTGGTCGTGGGGTCCACGCTGGCGTGTGGCGGCCTGCTCTGGTCGGACCGCATCACCGATCGGCTCGCGGCGTGAGCCCCGGCATCAGCACCGCGGCGGCGTTGCTGGCCGCGGCGTTGTGGGTCGGCCCCGGCCCGTCGGTGGTTCGGGCGCGTGCCGGACTACCGGCCCGGGGGCATCGGCTGCGGCACCCGCTGTCACAGGGGTCGGCACGCGGCTCCGATCCGCTGGCGGTGGCATCCACTCTCGACGTGCTGGCCGTGTGCCTGGCGGCGGGCATGGCGGTGTCGACCGCCGCGGCCGCGGCCGCCCCGTCGGCGCCACCGAAGCTGGCCGGGGCGTTGCGCCGCGCGGCCGATCTCATGGGGCTGGGCGCCGATCCATCTGTCGCATGGTCGATTTCGCCGGACGTTCCGGCCGGGTCGGTCGATGCGCAAACGGATGCGCTGCTGCGACTGGCGCGGCGTTCGGCGTCCTCGGGTGCGGCGTTGGCCGGCGGCGTCGCCGAATTGGCCGACGAGTCCCGGCACGACGCCGCACACGCGGCCGCCGCGGCCGCCGAGCGGGCGGGGGTTCTGATCGCCGGACCGCTCGGACTCTGCTTTTTGCCGGCGTTTGTGTGCCTGGGCCTTGTTCCGGTGGTGGCCGGGTTGGCCGGTGATGTCCTGCAGTCGGGCCTGTTGTGAAACGAAAGGAAGCCTTCAATGGTCAAGATGATCAACGTGTTCCGCACATTCCTGGCGCGTGTCGCCGCGTTGGCGACCGACGAGTCGGGGATGTCCACGGTCGAATACGCCATCGGCACGATTGCGGCGGCCGCTTTCGGCGCGATCCTCTACACCGTCGTCACCGGCGATTCCATCGTGTCGGCGCTGACCAACATCATCGGCCGCGCGCTCAATACCAAGGTTTAGCCGGCTGTGCCGGCGCGAGCACCGTCGAGGCGGCACTGGCGATCGCCGCGCTTGTCGTGGTGTTGGTGCTGTGCCTGGCCGGGGTCACCGCGGTGTCGATGCAGGTGCGCTGTGTCGACGCCGCCCGCGAGGCCGCCCGCCTGGCGGCGCGCGGCGACGAGCGCTCGGCGGTCGACGCCGCTCGCCGCATCGCGCCCGTTGGGGCGCGGGTTCGGGTGGACCGGGATGGCGACTTCGTGGTGGCCACGGTGGTCGCGCACGCAAAGCTGTTGCCGTCGTTGGACATTGCGGCCAAGGCGGTGGCGGCCGAGGAGCCCCGCGGATGATCGGGGTTCGGCCACCCTGGTCGCGGTCGCGATGGTCGTGGGGCTGCTGTGGGTCACCGGGGCGGGGGCATATCTCGGCTCGGTGGTGGTGGCGCGTCATCGTGCGCAGGCGGCGGCCGATCTGGCCGCGCTGGCCGCAGCGGCGCGGCTACCGTCCGGAGCCGCGGCGGCCTGCGCCCGCGCGACGGCCGTGGCACGCGAGATGCGGGTCGAGCGTGCCGAATGCGGGGTCGATGGTCTCGACGTCGTCGTTACGGTCCAAGTGGCCGTCGCTTTCGCCGGTGCCGCGCGCGCCGCCGCGCGGGCCGGACCGGTCGACACCGGTGGTTAGGTCACATCGTCGGGGACGGGCAGTCCCGCGGCGGCGAGTTCGGCATCGCTCGGCAGTCGCAGCGAAACCAGTCCGGCGAAGGTCTCCGGTTCGAGTTCCACCCTGTTGACCGTGACGTGCACCGGCACCCAATCGACGTCGTGGCCGCGCAATCGCAGCACTCGACTGGTCGCGCCGTCGACGATCTCCTTTGTCATGGAGTCCATCAGGTGCTGGTCCTCCGGGTGAACCCTCGGCCGGTCCGACGTGCTGCCCCGCCAGTCATAGAAGGTGCAGGGGTCGTCCAGCCATTTCAGCAGCGTCCAGGTTTTGAGGTCGAAGAGTGCGCGGTGGACCCCGGCCTCGGCGAGCGCGTTGAGGATCCGCCGAGCCAGATCGTTTGTCGACGCCGTCGGGCCCTTGAGTTCGGCACGCCAGTTCATCCCCCGGGCGACCAGGTGCTCCCGGCCGTCCGGCCCCCGCTCCGCGGCCGTGCGCGCGACGAAGCCTATCCGGATGGGGTTTCCCTGCCAATCGGTGAGATCCCATGTGCTGCAGAGCATTTGGTCGGGCTTGGCCTTGATCGCCATGGCAAGAACCTTGGCTTCGTTCGGGTTGAGTTCACGCGACGGAAGGTCTTCCGCGAAGGCTCTGCCAAAGGTGACTTCTACATCGGGATTCTTGCCGCTGTTGGCCAGCGATTCCCGGGTATCGGTGGCCACGCCGATGGTGAGGTCCCACTTCAGCGGCCCGGGGATCGGCCGCTCGGACGGTTCGGCGTCGGCGGGGCCGGTCCACACGTGCACGCCGTGGACGCGGCCGTCGGACATCACCACCGGCTCCGTGCGGATGACGTGGTCCCGCTTGGTGGTGATGCTGGTCAGGCTCTGGCCGGTCTGCACCGTCTCGGCTACGGCGGTGCGAACCGCGGAGAGATGCGGACTGCGGCGCAGGAATGTGGTGATCGGCACGAGGTTTTTGAGTTGGCGGCCCTGCGCTACTACGGCGGGCTCGCCGCCTAACGTCTCCACGAGCAACCAGTCGTGGGCCATGCGGCTGATAGTACGGCGGTAACCGGGTTGGTGGCGGCCCGGGTGTGGTTGGGCTCATACCGTCGGGATCGTGTCGTTCGACCGCTCGTCGCGCTGTGTGATGGTATGTTGAGGATTCCTCAGTAGCCAGGAAATGCGTTGTAGTGGCGGCTGTCACGACGCAATCTGTGGAGGTCGATCGTTGAGGGGTCGGTCGCCGTCCCGGAGTTATCGGCGTTATTCGCCGCCCAACTCCGCAAGAACCAGTCGCAGCACGAGCACGGCCCCCGACTTGTCCAGTGGGTCGTTGCCGTTGCCGCATTTGGGTGACTGCACGCACGACGGGCATCCGCTCGGGCATTCGCAGGCCTCGATGGCCGCGGCCGTCGCCCCCAACCAGGTGCGGGCCTTGCGGAAGCCGCGTTCGGCGAAGCCCGCACCGCCCGGGTGGCCGTCGTAGACGAAAACACTGGGCAGCCCGTCGGGACCGATCGCGGTGGACAGGCCGCCGATATCGCCGCGGTCGCAGCTGGCCACCAGCGGTAGCAGGCCAATGGCCGCATGCTCGGCGGCGTGTAACGACCCGGGAATTCGTGGCGCCTCAATACCTTTGCGCAGCAACGCATCCGGAGTGACGGTGTACATGGCGGCCGTGGTGGGCAGCACATGCTCCGGCATGTCCAGCTCGATGAAGTCGATCACCTCGCCGGAAAGCCGGCGGCGCAGGTAGCCCACCACCTGGTGGGTGACCCTGACCGGCACCAGCCCCAACGACACGGACCCGAACTGGGAGCGTTCGCCGGTTCCGGTGACGGCGATGTCGGTGATCTCGCGCGCGAACGTCGCATAGCCGGGGTCCTCGGCATGAACGAAGGCGATCCCGTCCTCGAAGTCCAGGGAGTCGACGACGTAAGTCTCGCCCTGATGCAGGTATACCGCTCCCGGGTGGACGGCGGCCGGGGCCTGGTCAACCCCGGCGCTGCCGAGCAGCCGCCCGGTATCGGCCTCCACGATGACGATCTGGCCGCCCGTCGAGCCCCGGATGTCCACCGCGCCGTGCGGTTGTATGCCGGGCGCGGGAAAGTACTTGCCGTTGCGCCGGCGCAGCAGCCCGTCGTCGACCAGGCCCTGCGCCACCTCCGTGGCGCCGAAATCCCGGACCTCGAGTTCATCGAGCGGCAGTTCGGTTGCGGCACAGAGGAGTTGGGGACCCAGAATGTAGGGGTTGGCCGGATCGATCACAACACGCTCGACCGGCTTGTCCAGCAGCGCGGAGGGATTGTGGACCAGGTACGTGTCGAGCGGGTCGTCGCGCGCGATCAGCACGACCAGGGCACCCTGGCCGCGCCGGCCCGACCGGCCGGCCTGCTGCCAGAACGAGGCGACCGTCCCCGGGAAACCGGCGAGCACCACAGCGTCCAGCCCGGCGATGTCGACGCCCAACTCCAGTGCGTTGGTGGTGGCCAGACCGCGCAGCCGGCCCTCGGCCAGGGCGCGCTCCAGCTCGGTGCGGTCCTCGGCGAGATAGCCGGCCCGATACGACGCCACCGTTTGGGACAGGTCAGGGGCGATAGCTTCCAACCGACCCCGCGCACCCAGCGCGGTCAATTCCGCCGAGCGGCGCGACCGAACGAAGGTCAGGGTCTGCGCTCCCTCGGCGATCAGGTCGGCCATCACGCGCGCCGCCTCGGCACCGGCGGAGCGTCGCACCGGCGCACCGTTCTCGCCGGTCAGGTCGGCCCGCAACGCGGGTTCCCACAGCGCGACGGTGCGCGCCCCCTGGGGTGAGCCGTCTTCGATGACCTCCTCGACCGGAAGGCCGATGAGCTCGGCGGCCGTCACGCCCGGCGAATCCGTCGTCGCGCTGGCGAAGATGACAGTCGGCGCGGCCGAATATCGCTCGCACAACCGCAACAGCCGGCGCAGCACCATCGCCACGTTCGAGCCGAAAACGCCACGGTAGTAATGACATTCGTCGACGATTACGAATCGAAGGTTTCGCAACAGAACGGCCCAGCGGGCATGATTGCGCAAGATCGACAAATGGATCATGTCGGGGTTGGAAAACAGCCATCGGGAGCGTTCGCGGGCGAAGCGGCGCACCTCGGCGGGACTGTCGCCGTCGTACGCGGTGGGCGCGACGTTCTGTAGCCGGGGAATGGCCGCGGTCAGTGCGTGCGCGGTGCGCAATTGGTCGTGACCGAGCGCCTTGGTCGGCGACAGGTACAGCACCCGGGCCCGGGGGTCCGTCGCCAGCGCATTGAGGACGGGGAGTTGATAGGCGAGCGACTTGCCCGAGGCGGTGCCGGTGCTGATCACCACGTGACGGCCGGCGTGGGCCAGCTCCGCAGCCTCAAACTGGTGCGACCATGGGCAGCTGATGCCGCGGTCGGCGAACGCACGAACCACGTCGGGCTCGGCCCACCCCGGCCAGCCGTGCGGCCGGCCGCTGCGCGCCGGCAGCTCCGCGACGTGGCGCAACGGGTGTTCGTCGGCCGCCGTACCGGCGAGCGCGACGGCAAGCAGGTCGCTGCCGAAACTCGCCACCTCACACCCTCCAAGAACCTGTCCGGGATACAAGTCTGTCGCCAACGCGGCGAACATGGTTGACTGTTTGCGGTCGCAGCTTCTGTGTTCGTGTCAAACTTTCGCAGGAACAACGTTGCGGCCGCGGTTCCTGCGAGGTTATCGGTCGGGTGACGTTCCGGCGACTACGCGAGGTATGGCGGTCGTGCGGCGGCCCGGGGCACCGAAGGGGTGCACCGTATCCAAAAGAAAAGGAAAGATCGAGAGATGCCACAGGGAACTGTGAAGTGGTTCAACGCGGAGAAGGGCTTCGGGTTTATTGCCCCCGAAGACGGTTCCGCAGATGTTTTTGTCCACTACACGGAGATCCAGGGTTCGGGCTTCCGCACCCTCGAAGAAAATCAGAAGGTCGAGTTCGAGATCGGCCACAGCCCTAAGGGCCCCCAGGCCACCGGAGTCCGCTCCGTCTAAAACGAGCACACACTCCACGAAACCCCCCGGGTAATCCCGCTTAGCGGGCCCGCCGGGGGGTTTTCGTTTCTCCTCTAGACATGCCAACCCGCCCGCCGCGCCGGATAACTCAAGGCGCGGACGGACAACCTGGCCTACTGTCGGTGGCGTGAGCCAGCTTTCCTTCTTTACAGCGGAGTCGGTGCCGCCCGCGGTCGCCGATCTCTCCGGGGTGCTGGCGGCTTCCGGCCAGATCGTGTTGGTCGGCAGTCGAGACGTCCAGGGTGCTCGGCTTTCGGTGGTGGTGGACCAGCCCTGGCGCGCCTCGGCGCTGGCCGAGATGATCCGCGAGGCCGGATTGGTGCCCGAGATCGCCCGCACCGACGAAGACACCCCCCTGGTGCGGACGGCGGTGGACCCCTCGTTGACCTCAATCGCCGCCGAATGGACCCGCGGCGCGGTCAAAACGGTGCCCCCGCGGTGGCTGCCGGGCCCGCGCGAGCTGCGGGCGTGGACGCTGGCGGCCGGTAGCCTGGAGGGCGACCACTATCTGCTGGGTCTGGATCCACACGCGCCGGACACTCATTCCCCGCTGGCGTCGGCCCTGATGCGGGTCGGGATCGCGCCGACCCTGATTGGCACCCGTGGCGCTCGGCCGGCGCTCCGGATCAGCGGCCGCCGCAGGCTATCGCGGCTGGTAGAGAACGTGGGGGAACCCCCCGACGGCGCGGATGCGTTGGCGCAGTGGCCCCGGGTTTAGCGGGCCGACACGACCTGCGTTTTGGATAGCCGGTTTGCGAATGCCCGCCCGAGGGTGCGAAATTGTCAGGTGCCCTACGGCGAAGGAACGCCGGCGCACCCGGATTTCACCTGAATTTCAGGCGTCGGCCTGTCATTCTTCCTGCAGGGCGGTCCCGCCAGGGGGCCGGGATATGAGATGGAGCGTAAGCGCAGTTGGCTGACCCGAAGCTAAAGGACTCCAAAAGCCCTAGTAGCGGTGGAAATGGGAGCCGCAGGCGACTTGTCATCGTCGAGTCGCCCACCAAAGCGCGCAAACTGGCCGGCTACCTGGGCTCCAGATACATCGTCGAGTCCTCGCGCGGCCACATCCGCGACCTGCCCCGGGCCGCGGCCGACGTGCCCGCGAAGTTCAAGTCGGAGCCGTGGGCGAGGCTCGGGGTCAACGTCGACGCCGACTTCGAGCCGCTCTACATCATCAGCCCCGAGAAGAAGAGCACGGTCAGTGAACTGAAAGGCCTGCTCAAAGACGTCGACGAGCTCTATCTGGCCACGGATGGCGACCGCGAGGGCGAAGCCATCGCCTGGCATTTGCTGCAAACTCTCAAGCCGAACATCCCGGTCAAGCGGATGGTCTTCCACGAGATCACCGAGCCGGCGATCCGCGCGGCCGCCGAAAATCCCCGCGACCTGGACATCGACCTGGTCGATGCGCAGGAGACGCGCCGCATCCTGGACAGGCTGTACGGCTACGAGGTCAGCCCGGTGCTGTGGAAGAAGGTCGCACCCAGGCTGTCGGCGGGCCGGGTCCAGTCGGTGGCCACCCGGATCATCGTGCAGCGCGAACGCGACCGCATGGCGTTCCGCAGCGCGTCCTACTGGGACATCGTTGCCCAGCTGGACGCCAGCGTGTCCGACCCGGCGGCCCAGCCGCCCACCTTCATCGCCCGGCTGACCAATGTCGACGGCATGCGGGTCGCCGCCGGCCGCGATTTCGACTCGCTGGGTCAGTTGCGCAAGGCCGACGAAGTCGTGGTGCTGGACGAGGCGGCCGCGACCGACCTGGCCGCGGGATTGCGGGGCGCGCAGCTGTCCGTGGCGTCGGCGGAGGAAAAGCCCTACACCCGGCGTCCCTATCCGCCGTTCATGACGTCGACGCTGCAGCAGGAAGCCGGCCGCAAGTTGCGGTTTTCCTCCGAGCGCACGATGAGCATCGCCCAGCGCCTCTACGAGAACGGCTACATCACTTATATGCGTACCGACTCGACGACGCTGTCGGAGTCGGCGATCAACGCCGCGCGCACTCAGGCGCGTCAGCTCTACGGCGAGCAGTACGTCGCGCCGTCGCCGCGCCAGTACACCCGCAAGGTGAAGAACGCTCAGGAGGCGCACGAGGCCATCCGGCCCGCCGGTGAGACGTTCGCCACCCCGGATGCGGTGCGTCGCGAGCTCGACGGCGACGAGTTCCGGCTCTACGAGCTGGTGTGGCAGCGCACGGTGGCCTCGCAGATGGCCGACGCGCGCGGCACCACGGTGAGCCTGCGGATTGCGGGCACGGCGGGTGGTCCCGCCGGAGACAGGGACGTGGTGTTCTCCGCGACCGGGCGCACCATCACGTTCGCCGGCTTCCTCAAGGCCTACGTGGAAACCGTGGACGAGTTGGCCGGCGGCGAGGCCGACGACGCCGAGCGCCGGTTGCCGCATCTGACCGAGGGGCAGCGGCTGCAGGCCCTCGAGCTCACCCCCGACGGCCATGCCACCAACCCGCCGGCCCGCTACACCGAGGCCTCGCTGGTCAAGGCGCTCGAGGAGCTGGGCATCGGCCGGCCGTCGACGTACGCGTCGATCATCAAGACCATCCAGGACCGCGGCTACGTGTACAAGAGGGGCAGCGCCCTGGTGCCGTCGTGGGTCGCGTTCGCCGTCACCGGTCTGCTGGAGCAGCATTTCGGCCGGCTCGTCGACTATGGCTTCACCGCGGCGATGGAGGACGAGCTCGACGAGATCGCATCGGGCAACGAGCAACGCACCACCTGGCTCAACCACTTCTACTTCGGCGGTGACCACGGCGTGCCGGAGTCGGTGGCGCGCTCCGGTGGCTTGAAGAAGCTCGTCGGCGTCAACCTCGAAGGCATCGACGCTCGAGAAGTCAACTCCATCAAGGTGTTCGACGACGCGCAGGGCCGCGCCGTCTTTGTTCGGGTCGGTAAGAACGGCCCCTATCTGGAACGCGTGGTGGCGGGCGACGATGGTGAGCCCACGCCGCAGCGGGCCAACCTCAGTGACTCACTTACCCCCGATGAGCTGACGCTTCAGATTGCCGAAGAGCTTTTCGCCACACCGCAAGAGGGACGCGTCTTGGGCGTGGATCCGGAAACCGGTCACGACATCGTCGCCAGAGACGGCCGGTACGGGCCGTTCGTGACCGAGATCCTGCCGGAGCCACCCGCCGACGAGGGCGGTGAGCCCGCCAAGAAGGGCAAGAAGCCAACCGGTCCCAAGCCTCGAACCGGTTCGCTGCTGCGCAGCATGGACCTGCAGACGGTCACCCTCGAGGACGCGCTGAAGCTGCTGTCGCTGCCCCGGGTCGTGGGCGTGGACCCCGCGTCGGGTGAGGAGATCACCTCGCAGAACGGCCGCTACGGCCCATATCTGAAGCGCGGCAACGATTCTCGCTCCCTGGCGACCGAGGATCAGATATTCGACATCACTCTCGATGAGGCGCTGAAAATCTACTCCGAGCCTAAACGCCGTGGTCGGCAAAGCGCTTCGGCACCACCGCTGCGTGAGCTGGGCACCGACCCGGCGTCGGGCAGGCCAATGGTCATCAAGGACGGCCGCTTTGGGCCGTACGTCACCGACGGCGAGACCAACGCCAGCCTGCGCAAGGGCGACGACGTGTTGTCGATTACCGACGAGCGTGCCGCCGAACTGCTGGCCGACCGGCGGGCCCGAGGTCCGGCGAAGCGGCCCGCAAAGAAGACCAGCCGCAAGGCGCCGGCGAAGAAGGCCACCAGGCGCGGCTAACCGCGGCCCGGTCAGCCCGCGAGCGTAACGGGGCTGCGAATTCACGCCGGTTTTTTCGCCGTGACGTTACGCTCGCGGCCTACATGATTTCGCTGGAGACCTCTTGGGGCGCAGTCCCTTCGGGGGCGGGTTCCTGCACGGCCAGATTCAGCGGTCGGGCCAGCTGAGTGGGTGCCGTGCGCCCGCGCAGCTCGACGACTTCGCCGACATCCCAGCACAAGGCTTCGGCGTCCAGCGCGCCGCTCACCGCGATCGCCGACGCCAGCACGTGGTCAGCCTCGAGCTTGGCCAGTTCGGTGAGCCGCGCGGCCTCATTGACCGGGTCGCCGATCACGGTGTACTCGAAGCGGGCCTGCGCGCCGATGTGGCCGGCGATGGCCCTGCCGGCCGACACCCCGATCCCGAACTCCGCGGCACCGATCACCGGGAGTAGCTCGTCGTGCAGCTCGCGGGCGGCGGCAAGCGCGCCGCCGGACGCGTCGGGGTGTTCGATCGGCGCACCGAAGATGGCCAGCGCGGCGTCGCCCTGGAATTTGTTGACGAAACCGCCGTGCCTTCCGACGGTGTCCACCACCACGCGGAAGAACTCGTTGAGCAGATGGACCACCTCGGCGGGCGGTCGTGTCGCGGCCAGCTGGGTGGAGCCGACCAGGTCCACGAACAGCACCGCGACATCGCGCTCCTGCCCGCCCAATTCGGTGCCGCGCTCCAGGGCCCGGCGGGCCACGTCCTCGCCGACGTAGCGACCGAACAGGTCACGTAGCCGCTGCCGCTCCGACAGTTCACGCACCATGTCGTTGAAGCCGGCTTGCAGCAAGCCCAGCTCGCTGGCGTCGTAGATCTGCATGTGCGCGTTGTAGTTACCGCGCTGCACCTCGGACAGCGCCCAGCGCAGCTGACGCAGCGGGTCGGCGATCGACATCGCCACCAACAGGGTGCTGACGAACCCGATCCCCAACGCCGCCAACGCCAGCAACAGTATGGGGTTGAACAATTTCTCGGGCGTGGCATGCAGCAGGGAAACCTTGTCGGCCACCACAGCGAGAACGATGGCCAGCAACGGCACGCAAGTGGACAGCGTCCAACTCAGCATCTGCCGCAAGATGACGCCGGGCGCCTTGACGTTCTCCGGCACACCGCTGCGCAGGGCCGCGACGGCCACGGGCCGCAGCACGCGCTCGGACTGCAGGTAGCCGATGATCGCGGTCGCGGCGGCCCCCAGCGCGGTGGCGACCGCGACGACGGGCGCCGTGTACTTGGCCACCGACCAGCTGGCGATGATGAACACCACGCCGCCGATGCACCAGGCCCCCATGCTGGTGAGCGTTCGGTAGAACGGCATCCGAAGCGCGCGACTACGGGCCAGTTCGGTGGCGGTCGGATCGGCGTCGGCGAGCAGATTGTCGCCGCGTTGCCACCGGAAAACCGGCAGCAGCAGTTGGAGGTTGAACAGGATCCCGACGAGGAACAGGAGCATTACGACGCAGACGAAGATCGCCAGGTTGACCGGCGGCAGATCCTGCAACTGGATGCGATCCCGGGGCGGCAGCCCGTAGCGCAGGAAGCCCAGAGTGAAAAGGCCGCCGATGATGTCGGCCTGCAGCATGCTCAGCGAGAACAGCGGCCACGGCGTACGCACCACCCAGCGGACGAATGCGCTGATCCGCCCGGGTAGTGCCGCCTGGGTTGCCACCAACCCACCGTATCGGGCAACGCGGACTTCGCGGAAAACTAAATGCATCTCGGCAAGTCGCCCGGAGCTGCCCAAAGCCCGGATTTGTCACGGAATCATCGCGATACGGTGGCCGCTCGGTATCCGTCGGCCGGTCTCACTACTGTTGCCGGTGATGTCCGGGGTGTTTACGCGGCTGGTAGGCCAGGAGCCGGTGGTGGCCGAGCTGCTTGTCGCCGCCCTAGCCGCCCGCGGTGATTCGGCTCACAGCGAGGCCGGCAACGGGACTATGACACATGCGTGGCTCATCACCGGCCCACCGGGTTCGGGGCGCTCGATCGCGGCGGTGTGCTTCGCGGCGGCGCTGCAATGCACTTCCGACGGGGAGCCGGGGTGCGGGCGCTGCCGGGCCTGCACGACGACGATGGCCGGCACCCACGCCGACGTGCGCCGGGTGATTCCCGAGGGCCTGTCCATCGGTGTGGACGAGATGCGCGCCATCGTGCAGATCGCGTCGCGCCGTCCGACCACCGGACACCGGCAGATCGTGGTGATCGAGGACGCCGACCGGTTGACCGAGGGTGCCGCGAACGCGCTGCTGAAGATCGTCGAGGAGCCGCCGCCGTCGACGGTGTTCCTGCTGTGCGCGCCGTCGGTGGATCCCGAGGACATCTCGGTCACGCTGCGATCCCGGTGTCGCCACGTTGCGCTGGTGACCCCGTCGACCGAGGCGATCGCGCGGGTCCTGGTCGACAGCGACGGCCTGGACGCCGACACGGCGGACTGGGCGGCGTCGGTCAGCGGCGGTCACGTGGGGCGCGCGCGCCGACTGGCCACCGACCCCGAGGCCCGGGAGCGCCGGGAGCGGGCGCTGGGGCTGGTCCGCGACGCCGCGACGCCGTCGCGGGCCTACGCCGCCGCCGAAGAGCTGGTGGCCGCTGCCGAGGCCGAGGCCGTGGGGCTGACCGCCGACCGCGCCGAGGCCGAGACCGAAGAGCTGCGGACGGCTCTGGGGGCCGGCGGCACCGGCAAGGGCACCGCCGGTGCGTTGCGGGGCGCCACGGGGGCTCTCAAGGACCTCGAGCGGCGGCAGAAGTCGCGGCAGACCCGGGCGTCGCGCGATGCCCTGGACCGCGCGCTGATCGACCTGGCGACCTACTTCCGGGATGCGGTGGTGGTGTCCGCGCGTGCCGGGACAGTGCGGGCGAACCATCCGGATATGGCCGATCGGGTGGCGGCGCTGGCCGCCCATGCCTCCCCCGAGCGGCTGCTGCGCTGCATCGAGGCGGTGCTTCAGTGCCGGGAGGCGCTGGCGGTCAACGTCAAACCCAAGTTCGCCGTCGACGCCATGGTCGCCACCATCGGCCAGGAACTGCGCGATTGATACACTCGTGCCGCCCGGCGTGCGGGTGTGCCGCCTTAGCTCAGTCGGTAGAGCGATTCACTCGTAATGAATAGGTCGGGGGTTCGACTCCCCCAGGCGGCTCCAATTTCGTTGCGTTCCGAAGCGTCACGTTCGACGAGCGCTCACGCCGGTGCGACGAAACCCACCGGCCCCGACGCGAGGCACAACGCCAGCGCGGCGGTGTTGGCCCGGACCGTGATCGCATCCCCGGCGCCCGGCAGCCGGGCAAAGACCCGGTTGAGTCCCGGATGCACCGGAACCTTGACGTCCGGCCCCTCGGATAGCGACAACGTCATCGAACCGTCGCTGTTAGCCAGGTAATTGAGCTCGACGGTCCAATCGGCGGGCAGCAGCGGCCCGTCGAGGATCAGTCGCGCCGGCTTGTCGGGTTGGGCGAAATAGCCGCACCGCGGCATGGGCCCCGGCACGATGGTGCGGACCCAGGTCACCCTCGCGTTGGTCAGCCGGCCCGAGCCGTCGAGCATGCGTAATTGCGTTGTCGCCGTAGCGAATTCGGGTCTATCGCGCAACAGGGCGAAAATGTGGCTGGCCAGATTCTCCGGCGCGGCCACCCGTTGTAGCACCATCGGGTCGACTTCCTGATCCAGCAGCGGAGCATCCGAGGCCGCGCGCGCGGCGGCCAAACCGGCCCGGGCGTTCTGCAGGTAGGGCTGTGCGGGGTTGTCTCGCCAGCTGGTCAAAAACGTCGCCGTCGAGTACAGGCTGCTGGCCACGAACGCCACCGCCAAACCCACCGTCGCCACAACGCGTTTCGGCGAGGCGTCCAGCCAACGCGCCGCGGCCGGTCGGTTCGGAGCGCACAACGCGACGGCGGCCAGCAACGCCAGCACGACGACGAGATCCGGCAGATACCGCAAGGTCTGGGCCAGTTCCAGGGCGGTCTGCTTCGACGACCGCATCAGATAGATCGGGACCTGACAGGCGACGGCGTAACCGGCCGCGGTCAGCCACACCGGCCCGATGCGTTGTTTACGGAACAGCGACAGCGCAAGCACCCCGAACAGCACCAGCCAGCCCAGTGCCATCACCGACGGCGGGGGCGTGGCCCACGGCGATGCCGGCGCCCATCGGTCCCAGTGCCACGGTCCCCCGGCCAGTCCGGGCACGATGCCGTGCGTGATCGAACGCGCGAGCAGGCCCCACGTCATCGACAGGTCGGTACTCCACCGCCGCTGATTGACCACGGCCAGGTAGAGCGCCACCCAGCTGACGGTCAGCGCCAATGACGCGATCCACAATCGCGCGCCGGCCCGCCACACCGTCCGCACCGCCGCCCGATCGCCCCGCACGTGGGACAGCAATGCGGCCACGGCGAAGGCGACGAACGGAATCACGGCGGCCTTCTCGAAGAACAGCAGCCCGCCGAGGTAGACCAGCACGCCGGTCAACGCGTAGCGCTGATTGCCGGTGCGCACCAACAGGATTGCGTCGGCGCACACCCAGGCCAGCGCCGCCAGCATCGGCAGCGAGTTCAGCGCCGCCGCCCACCACGCGAACCCGGGCACGCCGAGCGGTGTGAACAGCGCGAACGTCAACGGGATCAGCAGCACCGGACGCCAGCCTAGGATGGCGTGCAGCGCACGCAGCAGGGCCAGGGAGGCCAGCATTTGCAACACCACCAGGCTGATCGCCGGCCCCGTCCAGTCCAGCGGCGCCAGCCGGATGATGGCACCGCCGACCAGGAACGCGCCCGGCATCACGTGGCCGTCGTGGTCGTCGAACAGGTAGGAGGGCGACAGCAGGCCCTCGGTGCCGGCCTTCCCGATGAGGATCAGGTCGTCCCAGTAGAAGTAGCCACGGAACGCGAGCACCGCGCGTATCCCCAGCTGCGCCGTGATCAGCACGGCCGCGGCCACAGCGACTCGGTATGGTGGGCCGGTGCGCGCACTGGTTACCGGGGCAGCCGGATTCATCGGGTCGACGCTAGTCGACCGTCTGCTGGCCGACGGTCACGCGGTGCTGGGGCTGGACAATTTCGCCTCCGGCCGCGCGACCAACCTCGAGCACCTGGCCGGCAATCCGGCGCACGTCTTCGTCGAGGCGGACATCGTGACCGCCGATCTGCACGCCATCCTCGACGAGCACCGGCCGGAGGTGGTGTTCCACCTGGCGGCGCAGATCGACGTGCGGAATTCGGTGGCCGACCCGCAATTCGACGCCTCGGTCAACGTCATCGGCACGGTGCGGCTGGCCGAAGCGGCCCGCCTGACCGGGGTCCGCAAAATCGTGCACACCTCGTCGGGGGGATCCATCTACGGCACCCCGCCGCAGTACCCGACCCCCGAGACCGCGCCCACCGACCCGGCATCGCCGTACGCCGCGGGCAAAGTGGCGGGCGAGATTTATCTGAACACTTTCCGGAATCTGTACGGTCTGGATTGCTCGCACATCGCACCCGCCAACGTCTACGGCCCCCGCCAGGACCCGCACGGTGAGGCGGGCGTCGTGGCGATCTTCGCCCAGGCGCTGCTGCAGGGTAAGCCCACCAAGGTTTTCGGGGACGGCGGCAAAACCCGCGACTATGTGTACGTCGACGACGTGGTGGACGCCTTCATCAAGGCCTCCGGGGACGCGGGCGGCGGGCAGCGTTTCAACATCGGCACCGGAATAGAAACCTCGGACCGCCAACTGCATTCGGCGGTGGCCGCGGCCGTCGGGGGACCCGACGACCCGGAGTTTCATCCGGATCGCCTCGGCGATCTGAAGCGGTCCTGCCTCGACATCGGCTTGGCCGAAAGGGTTTTGGGTTGGCGCCCGCAGGTTCAGCTGGACGACGGCATCAGCCGCACGGTGGAGTACTTCCGCAACGAGCGGACGGTCTAGCGCCGAACGTGTACTCAGTGCGAAATCCGGCCGTTTTTTTCGCGCTGGTTACACGTTCGACGTCGGTTCGGGCGGCTGTGCGCCCTCCAGCGCGACCGCCCGGGCCAGTCGCGCGTAGCGCAACTCCAGGTCCTTGAACCGCATGTAGGTGCTCAGCGTGGTGAAGCTGAACGCCATGATCAGCGCGTAGAGCATCAGGTCGGTGCCGCGGCGCACCCCGAACCAGTGCGCAACCACCGTCGTGTCGTCGGGCCGGATCACGGCATAGATGCCGCCCAGCACGAACAAGATGTATCCGACCTTGACCCATGCCCGGGACCGCGCATTCCGGCGCGACCGCAGCAGATACACCAGCAGCGCGATGATCGAGGAGATCAGCAGCACCTGGATCCAGTTCATCTTTCAGTCCTTTTCATCTCGGAATCCTTCCTCGCAGGAACCCGTCGAAGATGATGTTGACGCCGTTGAGGAGGGGCTGTCCCTTCGACTTCGAGTATTCGGTGTAAAGCACCTCGACCGGTTGTTCAACGACGCGCCAATGGTTTTCGGTAATCAGCATGACGAACTCGTTCGCGTGACTCATGCCGCTCATGGTGATGTTCAGTCCGTCGGCGACCTTCTTGTTGAACACCCGCAGCCCATTATTGGTGTCGGTCAAGCCAAGTCGGCGACCGTGCGGGCTGAGCCGTGCGGCGGTCTGTAGCACGATCCGTTTGAAAAACGGCGGTCGGCTGCCGCCCTCCTGCTTGCCGAACCGGGTTCCGATCACGACGTCGACGTCACCGGCGCAGAGCCGATCGATCATCGCGGCCACGTCTTTGACGCGATGCTGGCCGTCGGCGTCGAACGTGGCGAAGACGCGTGCGCCGGGTTGGGTGCGGGCGTATTCGACGCCGGTCTGGATCGCCGCACCCTGACCCAGGTTGATCGGATGGCGCACCAGGTGGGCCCCGGCCCGCCTGGCGATTTCGCCGCAGCCGTCGGTGCTGCCGTCGTCCACGCAGACGACGTGGTCGAAGACCGAGCGCACGTCGGTGACCACCTCGCCGATGACGGCGGCTTCGTTGAAGGCGGGAATGACGATCCAGACGTCCGGGTAATGCGTTTCAGTAACCATCTAAGCCCACAAGGTTAGCCAGGATCAGCCCGTTACGCGCCCGGCACGCGCCAGCGCCAGCAGATGGACAACGATTCCCACCAGCGGACCGCACAACAGGCCGACCACGGTGCGGGTCTGCAGCGGCAGCGGCAATAACAGCAACAGCCCGGACGCCACCGTGGCACCGACCCAGCCCAGCGCATAGGCGCGATGCAGCGCGACCGCCACCGCAGCCGCACCGGTGAGCGTCAGCATGGCGATCGCCACGGCGGCGGCCGTCAGCCAGGCCAGCAGCGCGCCGCTGGCGTGGTATTGCGGCCCGAAGGCGACCCGCAGTCAACCACGGGCCCACGACGCCCGCCGCCACCACCCCGACCGCGCCGATGCCGCCGACGATCGCCGCCGGCGCGATCAGGGCCCGAAGCCGATCGCCGCGCTCGTCGACGAAATGAGCAATGAGATTGCCCTGCATGGCCGTCAGCGGCAGCAGCAGGGGCGCCCGGGTCAACAGTCACGGCCAGGATGATCACACCGCCCTGTGCCCCGAGCTGATTGCTGGTCAGCTTCAGCAGCACCGGAAATCCCATCACCAGGATCGCGCTGGCACCGGCCGCGGTGATCGAATGGGCGGCGCCCCGCAGGAAGGTCGCGGTGCCGCACGGCGTCAGGAGGCGCGCTGCGGCGCGCACCGTGGGCGAGGCAACCAGCATGATCAGCCAGGCCGCCGAGCCCGCGACGGTCGCCCACAAGTACCCGGTTAGGCCCCATCCGATCACGAATGTCGCCGCGGCCACCGCCACCCGGATGACCGCGTCGGTCACCATCAGCGCCCCGTACCGGGTCCACTGATTGGTGCCGGCCAGCATGCCCAGCAGGGTGGGTAGCAGGCAAAACCCGGCCAGCCCAACGCTGAGCAGTCCCACCGACAACCAGCGCTCTTCGACGAATACCCGCCCGCTCCACAACGGCGAGCTACCGGCGATCACGACGGCCACGGCCACGCCGACCATCGCGGCGACTCGCATCGGGTGGGTACGTCTCCCCGAGACCGCGCCCAGGTCGCTGACATAGCTTGCCGAACGGACCTCCCGGGTGGCTTCTTGCAGCAGGCCGTTGGCGGCGCCGGCGACCAGGCCGCACGCCCCCCAGAACACCCCGAATACCGAAAAGCCGCCCGGAGCCAGGTCACGAGCGGCCAGATAGATCACCGCGTACCCGCACAGCGCCGTCACCGCGGTGGCGGTGCCAACCCGGGCCACGCTGCTGCGCGCGATCGGCCCCCCGGAGGCCCCGACTTCGGTCACCGGGACAGCGCCTTCGGCCGGCTGACCCGATGCATCGCCACAATTTGAAAATACTAAGCGCGCCGGCCGATGGCCCGGTGTTGGCGAGGCTGGTTCGCTAATGTGAGCGGCTGTCGGGAGGATCCATGGCCGCGTTCCGCATCTTCGGGATTTCGCTGTTGAGTCACCGCGGCCGCCCTTGCCGTCGGATATGCGCACGGCGGTGTTAAAGACCTCTTTCTGCTGGTGGTGCTGGCGGTCCTCGAGGTGTCGCTGTCGTTCGACAACGCCATCATCAACGCAGCGATCCTGCAGCGGATGAGTTCGTTTTGGCGGCAGATGTTCCTGACGGTCGGGATTCTCGTCGCGGTTTTCGGCATGCGGCTGGTGTTCCCCTTGGTCATCGTATGGGCCACCGCCGGCATCGACCCGGTTCGTGCGATGGAGTTGGCGCTGCATCCGCCGCCGCACGGCGCGCTGGAATTCCCGGACGGCTCACCCAGCTACGAGAAGCTGATCATCGGCGCCCATCCACAGATCGCGGCATTCGGCGGAACGTTCCTCTTGATGCTGTTCTTGGACTTCGTCTTTCATGACCGAGATATCAAGTGGCTCAAGTGGATCGAAGTCCCCTTCGCCCGCGTCGGTCGGCTTGGTCAGGTGTCGGTCGCGGTGGCCGGCGTTGCGCTGGTCCTCGCCGGGACGCAGCTGGCGCACTCCGGCGACGAGCGTGCGCTGGTGCTGACGGCCGGACTGCTGGGTCTGATCACCTATCTCGTCGTCAACGGTTTGAGCCGGGCGTTTCGGCCGCCGGACATCGAGCCCGCGCCGGCTGGCAAGGCCACGCCGGTCCGCAAGGCCGTCGGCAAGGCCGGTCTGACCCTGTTTGTCTATCTCGAGGTCCTCGACGCCGCCTTCTCCTTCGACGGGGTTACCGGCGCCTTCGCGATCACTTCGGACCCGATCATCATCGCGCTGGGCCTGGGGCTGGTGGGCTCGATGTTCGTCCGGTCAATCACGATCTACCTGGTCCACCAGGAAGCGCTGGACCGTTACGTGTACCTGGAACACGGCGCGCACTGGGCGATCGGCGCGCTGGCCGTGATCATGCTGCTCTCCATCGACGAGCACCTCCAGGTTCCCGAGGCGGTCACAGCCTCGGTGGGTGTGGTCTTCATCGGGGCGGCGTTGGGCTGGAGCGTGTTGCGCAACCGGCGCCAGGCCCGGGCCGGCGCCTGACTCGTCATGCCTCGATCTGGCCGGCGATGCTCCGTTCGATCCCGGCCCGTGCCGGGGCGGGCAGCACGATGAGCCCGTCGAGTTCCTTGCGGGCCCGCGCGTAGGCGTTCTGTCGTTCCTCATGCGTGGCCGCCTCGTCCTGCGCCAGGTGCAGCAGGTGCTGGGCGCGCGCCAGCCGTTGTTGATCGTCTTCCGAAAAGTCGCTGCGGCGTCGGCGAATCGCCTCGGCTTCCGCGATCTCGAACGCGCTGATGTACTCGTGGACGGCATCGCGGTATTCCAGCCGCGCGCTCCGATCACCGGCGAGGTCGTCGGGCCGTTCCGGCCGCAACAGGTCGGCGCGCCGTTTGGCCCTGTGAAACGCGATGGTGAGCGGATCGCGCATGTCCGTCATCAGTGGGAAGTCCAGCAATTTGGCGATGTCGATTTCGTAGTCGAACCACCGCGCGTCGGTACGGTCATGCGCCGCAATGAGTTTGGTGAGCTCTCGGCGGGAGTTCGCCTCGTCGTTTCGGGTGCGCCCGGACGCTTCGGCGACGGCGATCTTGGCCTGCTGCTTCAACCGGTAGCGCTCCAGCCGGCGCTCGGCCCGACGTTCGTTCGCGACGGCGATCGCTTTGAGGCCCGTACCGATTGCGCCGCCCAGCGGGAAGATCAGCCACCAGAAGCCGGCGGCAAAGTGCAGCATCGGAGTCACATCGCCAGGATGCCACCGCGACGCGGGGTGCGGTTACGCCAGAAGCGTTAGCGAGCGTCAGTGCCCCTGGGCCTTGAACCGTTCCACCGAGCGCTGCACCTCCGCTTCGGCCTCGGCGCGGTCCACCCAGTCGGCGGTCTTGACGAACTTGCCCGGCTCCAGGGCCTTGTATTGGGAGAAGAAGTGCTTGATCACGTCCAGTTCGAATTCCGGAACGTCGCCGATGTCCTGGATGTGGTCCCAGCGGTGGTCGCCGGCCGGAACGCACAACACCTTGTCGTCGCCGCCATGCTCGTCGACCATCCGAAACATCGCTACCGGACGGGACTCCACGATCACGCCCGGGAAAAGTGGCTCCGGCAGGAGCACCAGCGCGTCCAGCGGGTCGCCGTCTTCCCCGAGGGTGTCGTCGATGAAGCCGTAATCGGTGGGATAGGCCATCGAGGTGTAGAGGTAGCGGTCCAGACGCACCCGGCCCGTCTCGTGATCGACCTCGTATTTGTTCCGCTGGCCTTTCGGAATTTCGATTGTCACGTCGAATTGCACCGCACCGGCTCCTTCGCGAAGGTTTGGACTGGGTTGGACTGGGTGAGGCAGTTAACGTCGGGCATCACCCTAGTCGAGGGGTATTGCGGCCGGTTCGGCAGAATGGGTTCAAACAGTCAGGAGAGTGATGGGTCCTACTCGCCGACGGAAATCCACCCAAGTGCTCATCGGATTGGCCGTAGTGGCGTTCGTCGGCGCAGTGGTGGCGGCGGCAACGTTTTTCACGATGGGCGGGCACGGCGCCGGCGCCGCGCACCCCCCGGTGCCGCCTCCGCGCCCGCCCACGGTCAAACCGGGCGTGATCCCGGTCGCCGACACCGCCGAGACACCCAGCCCCGGTGGGGTGGCGGCCACGCTCGCGCCCGTGGCGGCCGATCCCAACCTGGGCAGGCTGGGCGGCCGGATCACCGACGCCATCACCGGAAAAGAGCTTTGGCAGGTCGCCGGCGACGTGCCATTGGTGCCGGCGTCGACCAACAAGGTGCTGACCGCGGCCGCGGCGTTGCTGACCCTGGACCGTCAGGCCCGGATCAACACTCGCGTCGTGGCCGGCGGCCCGAACCCGCAAGGGCCGGTCGTGCTGGTGGGTGCCGGCGATCCGACCCTGTCGGCGGCTCCGCCCGGCGTGGATACCTGGTACCGGGGTGCACCTCGGATCAGCGACCTGGTCGAACAGGTTCGCCGCAGCGGCGTCACGCCGACCGCGGTGCAGGTGGACACCACGGCGTTCAGCGGACCGACGTTTGCGCAGGGCTGGGATCCGGGAGACATCGACAACGGCGACATCGCGCCGATCGAGTCGGCGATGATCGACGCCGGCCGGATCCAGCCGACCACGGTCAACTCGCGACGGTCCAAGACGCCGGCGCTGGATGCCGGGCGGGAGCTGGCCAAGGGCCTCGGCCTGGATCCCGCCGCGGTGACGATCGCGGCGGCGCCGTCCGGTGCTCGACAGCTGGCCGTGGTGCAGTCGGCGCCGTTGGTGCAGCGGCTGTCCGAGATGATGGACCACTCCGACAACGTCATGGCCGAATGCATCGCCCGCGAGGTGGCCGCCGCGATCAACCGGCCGCGGAGCTTCGCCGGGGCGGTCGACGCGGTGACCAACCGGTTGAGCACCGCCCACGTCGACACCACCGGTGCCGCGCTGCTGGATTCCAGCGGGCTGTCGGCCGACGACCGGTTGACGGCCAAGACGCTCGACGGTGTGGTGCAGGCGGCGGCCGGGCCGGACCAGCCGACGTTGCGCGCGCTGCTGGACCTGCTCCCGATCGCCGGCGGCAGCGGGACGCTGGCCGACCGGTTCCTCGACGCGGCCACGAACCTGGGCCCGGCCGGCTGGCTGCGGGCCAAGACCGGTTCGTTGACCGCCATCAACTCGTTGGTCGGGGTGCTCACCGATCGCAGCGGACGGGTGCTCACGTTCGCGTTCATCTCCAACGCCGCCGGCCCGAACGGCCGCAACGCCGTGGATGCCCTGGCCACCAAGCTCTGGTCGTGCGGGTGCACATGACGCAATCGTCGAATCTGACCCTCGGGACCGCGGTGGACTGGCGATTCGCGGCCACCGTCGGCCAGCGGCTGGCCCGGCCGGGTCCGGCGTCCAGCGACTACACCCGCCGCCAGGCGATCGACGAGCTCACGGGTGCGGCCGCGAAAGCCGAACCGCCGGTGCGCGACGTGACGGGCCTGGTCACCAACGGCGTCGTTCCGCCGGCCCGCATCGTCGACCGCCCGGAATGGATCGGCGCCGCGGCCGAGTCGATGCGGGTGATGACCAACGGAAGCGAAAAGCCGCGAGGGTTTCTCACCGGTCGCATCACCGGCGCGCAGACGGGCGCCGTGCTGGCGTTCGTGTCGTCCGGGATCCTCGGCCAGTACGATCCGTTCGCCGCCGCGAAAGAGGGCTGCCTGCTGCTGGTGTATCCGAATGTCATCGCCGTCGAGCGTCAACTTCGGGTCGCGCCTTCGGATTTCCGGTTGTGGGTATGCCTGCACGAGGTGACCCATCGCGTGCAGTTCACCGCCAACCCGTGGTTGGCCGATTACATGTCGCAGGCGCTGGAGCTGTTGACCCAGGATGCCGGTGAAGACATCGGCCAGGTGGCGGGCCGGCTCGCCGACTTCGCCCGCAACCGCGGTAACGGCTCATCCGCACCGGATCCCAACGCGTCGGGGATCCTCGGCCTGGTGCGCGCCGTGCAGTCCGAACCGCAGCGCGTCGCCCTGGATCAGCTGCTGGTGCTCGGCACGCTGCTGGAGGGCCACGCCGACCACGTGATGGACGCGGTCGGTCCGATGGTGGTGCCCTCGGTGGCCACCATCCGCCGTCGATTCGACGAGCGTCGTCATCGCAAGCAACCGCCGCTGCAGCGCCTGCTGCGCGCGCTGCTGGGCCTCGACGCCAAGCTGAGCCAGTACACCCGCGGCAAGGCGTTCGTCGACCATGTGGTGGACCGGGTGGGAATGGGGCGGTTCAACACCGTCTGGTCGGGCCCCGACACGCTGCCGCTGCCCGCCGAAATCGAAGACCCTCAGCGATGGATCGACAGGGTGCTCTAGGGCAGCTGCGCAGGGCTGTCGAAGGTTTCGCCAAGACCTACCTCGTCACCGACGAGCGATGGTGCGTGGCGTTATCCGGCGGCCCGGACTCGCTGGCGCTCACCGCGGTCGCGGCCCCGCTGCGGCCCACCACCGCGCTGATCGTGGATCACGGCCTGCAGCCCGACTCGGCCGCCGTCGCCGAGACCGCGCGCAAGCAAGCGGTCGCGTTGGGATGCGTTGCCGCACAAGTGCTTCGCGTGCGCGTGGGTAACGACGGCGGTCCCGAGGCGGCGGCGCGTGCCGCCCGCTATGCCGCGCTGGGCGAGCACCGGGACGGCCCGGTGCTGTTGGCCCACACGCTCGACGATCAGGCGGAGACGGTGCTGCTGGGGCTGGGCCGCGGCTCCGGGGTGCGCTCGATCGCCGGGATGGTTCCGCACGATCCACCGTGGTGCCGGCCGTTGTTGGGGGTGCGGCGCGCGGTGACGCACGCCGCGTGCCGGGAGCTGGACCTGACCGCCTGGCAGGACCCGCACAACAGCGACCGCCGCTTCACCCGAACCCGGCTGCGCCTGGAGGTGCTGCCGCTTCTCGAGGACGTGCTGGGCGGCGGGGTGGCCGAGGCGCTGGCCCGCACCGCGACCGCGCTGCGCGAGGACGGCGACCTGATCGACACGCTCGCCGCGCAGGCGTCACCCGAGGTGGCGGCGGGCTCCGGGCTTTCTGTCCGCGCCCTGGCGGCGCTGCCCGACCCGGTTCGACGCCGGGTGATCCGGGGCTGGCTCCTGGCCGGGGGCGCGACCGGGTTGACCGACAAGCAGATTCGCGGGGTGGACACGCTGGTCACTGCCTGGCGTGGGCAGGGCGGGGTGGCGGTGGGCTCCGCACTGCGCGGTGAGCGACTGATGGCGGGGCGGCGCGACGGCGTGCTCACGCTGTGGCGCGAGCCTGTGTAAATGCGGGCTGTCGTTGGTTATTCGCGCGCTGACGTGGCACTCTGTGGGCGTGGCCCAGACCCCAGCGGCGACCACCCCCGCGCAGCCCGTGGAGCTGTACCCGGGGGATATCAAGTCGGTGCTGCTCACCGCGGAGCAGATCCAGGCCCGCATCGCCGAACTGGGCGAGGAAATCGGCAACCAATACCGCGACCTCGCCGCTAAGACCGGCCAGGACCTGCTGTTGATCACCGTGCTCAAGGGCGCGGTGATCTTCGTCACCGACCTGGCCCGCGCGATTCCGGTGCCCACGCAGTTCGAATTCATGGCCGTCAGCTCCTATGGGTCGTCGACGTCGTCGTCGGGCGTGGTGCGGATCCTCAAGGACCTGGACCGCGACATCAACGATCGCGACGTGCTGATCGTCGAGGACGTCGTCGACTCCGGCCTGACCCTGTCGTGGCTGCTGCGCAACCTGAAAACCCGGCACCCCCGCTCGCTGCGGGTGTGCACGCTGCTGCGCAAGCCCGACGCGATGCGCGCCAACGCCGAGATCGCCTACGTGGGCTTCGACATCCCCAACGATTTCGTGGTGGGCTACGGCCTGGACTACGACGAGCGCTACCGCGACCTGCCGTATATCGGAACCTTGGACCCCAGGGTCTATCAGGACTGAACGAGCCCTAGTCCAGCTCCCACACCGCGGTCACCGAGAAGCTCACGGTCTGCTGGCCGGGTTCCAGCGGGACCGCGGACGCGCCGCGAGGCGGCGCCGGCGGCCCCCCGCCCGCGGGTGGACCGCCGGACACCTCCGAAATGGAAAGCACCCTGCCCAGCCGCAGGCCGGACAACTGGGCGTACTGGTCGGCCCGGCCCTTGGCGTCGTTGAACGCCCGCGCGCGGGCGTCCTTGATCAGTTGCGAGTCGTCGTCGAAGGAGTAGCTGACCGAACTGATCCGGGTGGCGTCGCCGCCGGTGCTGACGATGAGGGCCAGCAAGCGTGACGCGGCGTCGGTCGGGTGGATCTTGACCTGGATGGCGTTGGTGGCGCGGTAGCCGGTGATGGCGGGGGGTTCGGCGCCGCTGTACTGCGGCTGCAGCGTGACCGCGGTGGTGCTGATGTTCTTGCGGTCCAGCCCCGCGCCGGCCAGCGCGTCGATCACCGCCTGCTGGCGATCGTTGGTCTGGTTCATCGCGGCGGTGACGTCGGGCGCGATGAACTCGATGCCGACGTCGGCGGTCAACGTGTCCGGCACTCCCTGGACCTGCCCCGAGCCGACGACGGTCACTTGACGCGGATTCGCCCCCGGCGCCGGCGGATTGTGCTTGTCACACGCCGACAGCGCGGCGACCGTCAAACCGGCGGCAGCCAGGGCAATTGTCCTGCGGACAAACCCCGGGGCATTCGTTGCGATCGACATCGCTACTCCTAAGGGGTGACGAGAACCTTGCAGTGCCGCTCGGGGTCGGCCAGGTCGTCGAAGGCTGCGCCGACCCCGTCCAGGCCGACTTCTCCGGTGATCAGCGGGGTGCCGTCGATCTCGCCCTCGGCCAGCGCGCGCAGCGAGTCGGCGAACTCGTCCGGGGTGTAGGCGAGGACGAATTGCACGTTGATCTCTTTGGCAATCGCGAAGAATGGGTGCACGGTGTCGGGCTGCATGCACACCCCGGCGACGACCAGGCGGGTGCCAGGCCGCGCGCGCAGCAACACGTCATCGATGATTCCGGGCACCCCGACCGCCTCGAACACGACCACGGGCTTGACGGTGTCGAACGGTGAGCCCTGGGCCGCGTCCAGCGTCCGGTGGGCGCCCATCACGCTTGCGAGCTCCCGGCGCTTCGGCGAAAAATCGGATGCCACAATGGTTTCCACTCCTCGCGCGCGCAGGGCCGCGATGATGGCGATGCCGATCGGACCGCAACCAAGCACCAGGGCGGTCTCGCTTGGAGCAATATTCGACTTGTTGACGGCGTGCAACCCGACCGCCAGCGGCTCGGTCAACGCGGCTTGCTTCAGGTCGAGGCCATTCGGGATGGGCAACAGCAGCGGCGCGGAAAGCAGCATCCGTTCGGCGTAGCCGCCGAGCGTGCTGTTGCTGTAGACGATCGGCTCAAACCCCTTGGCGGACAGCAGCACCGGAATCGAGGTGACCAGGGTTCCCGGTGGATGCGTTTCGGTGTCGGGCCCGGCCTCGAGCACCTCGGCGCTGAATTCGTGCCCCATGAAGACATCGCCGTTCAGGTCGAGGTTCATCCCGGCGCCGCCGCCCATCCGACCGCCCAACTCCAGTACCTCGGCGCCGTGGGCGGCGAAATGCAAATCGGAACCGCAGATTCCGCACGCTCTCACCCCGACCAACACCTGGCCGGATTCGGGCACCGGCTCGGGCACGTCGTCCCGGTAGACCATGCGGCCGTCGCGTAATACCGCGGCGCGCATCAGCTTCCGACGCCTTTCTGTTCGTCGACGTGCTCGGTGATCGCTTTCACGACGGCCTCGCCGGCACGGCCGATCAATTGGTCGCGCTTGCTTCTGGCCCAGTCGTGAGATGACCGCGATGCTTGCAGCTGTCCCTTGAAGTGCGGAATCACCTTGCGGGCGACCAGGTCGTAGCAGTGGTAAGTCGCTTCGGGCGAGGCCCAGTCGTGGCCCAGCATCAGCAGCGTCCCGAAGCCGCCCGACCGTTCGAGCAGGTCTTCAATGTGCGCTATCGCATCGTCGGGCGTGCCGATGCAGCAATTGCCTTTGGCCGCATAGTCTTCGACGAACTCGTACGGCGTTTGGGCGCCGTCGACGGTGTTGGCCAGCGGGACGAACCCGGCCGCGCCGAAGTAGTTGGCGAAATCCTGTAACCCGTAGGTGCAGTCCTCGATCGCCCGCTCACGGCTGTCGGCGATGTGCATGATGCTCAGAACGCGCCAGTTGACCCGGTCCGGCTCGTCGCGGCCGACCTTGGCGGCCTGCGCGCGCACCACCTCCCACGTGGTTTCCAGCGCGGCGTAGCCGCCCGGCACCGACATCGACAGCGACAGCAGCGACGTGCCCAGCGCACCGGCCAGGCGCGGGCCGGACGGCGAAATCATTGCCGCCGTGGAGATCTCCGGGTAGGGCCAGGTGTAGGGCCGGATGTGCAATTGGGCGTCGCGCAGCGTGAACCAGTCGGAATGGCGGTCGATTCGCTCATCGGGCGCGGCGCGAAACAGCGCGAGGATCGCCTCGAGGGATTCCTGCATCATCGGCCGCTGTTCGACCGGGTCGATGCCCATCATGTACGCGTCCGACGGGAGGGCGCCGGGACCCGTACCGAACATCACCCGGCCGCGGGTCAGGTGGTCCAGCAGCACCCAGCGGTCGGCGACCATGAGTGGATGGTGGTAGGGCAGCGAAACCACGCCGGTGCCCAGCCGGATGTGCTTTGTCCGTTCCGCCGCCGCGGCGATGAACACTTCCGGGCAGGCGATCAGCTCATAGCCACCGGAGTGGTGTTCGCCGAACCACGCCTCGTCGAACCCGAGGCGGTCCAGCGCAACGACGCGCTCCATGTCGTATTCCAGTGCCACCGTTGGGGATTGGCCGGTGGGATGAAACGGCGTGATGAAGACGCCGAAACCCAGGGGCGCGCTCATCGCAGCTCCAATCCGCCGAGGAACTCCAACAGTGTCGCGTTCACCTCGTCGGGCCGTTCCTGCTGCAGCCAGTGTCCCGCGCCGTCGATCATCACCTCGCGGTACGGCCCGGAGATCACCTCCGAAACGCGGTCGCGACGGGTGAAGGACAACACCGGATCGGCCGTGCCGGCCATAAACAACGATGGCACGGCGACTTTGGCGTCGGCGAGTTCGGGGGTCGTCTCCCAGTTGCGGTCGAAATTGCGGTACCAGTTCAGGCCGCCGGTGAACCCGGTGCGGGAAAACTCGCCGATGTAATGGTCGAGCTCCTCTTGGCTGAGCCAGTCCGGCAGCCGGTCTGGTTCCGGCAGGCGATCGATGAAGCCCTCCGGGCCGGGGGCCACCATCCGCATCGCCGCGGCCCGATCACCCGACGTGCGGAGGCCGCCCATCATCCGGCGCATGGTCCGGGCAGGGTCGCCATTGAGTTCTGCGTCGGCGACTCCTGGCTCCTGGAAATAGAGGATGTAGAAGAAGTTCTCGCCGAATAGCTTGCGCCACGTCTGCGTCGGCGGCACATGCGCGCGGGGCAGCGCCGGCACGCTCAGCGCGGCGACGGCCGCGACCCGGTCGGGGTGCAGCAGCGGCGCATGCCATGCCACCGGAGCGCCCCAGTCGTGACCGACCCACACGGCGCGCTCGGCGCCGACGTCGTCGAGCAGGCCCACCAGGTCGGCGGTCAATTCGTGAATGTTGTACGCCTCGATCGCATCCGGGCGAGAAGAGCCGCCGTAGCCGCGTTGATCGGGCGCCAGCACGTGATAGCCGGCCTCGGCGAGGACCGGTATCTGGTGCCGCCATGAATACGCCAGTTCGGGAAAGCCGTGGGCCAGGATCACCACGGGGGCGCCCCGGTCTCCGGCTTCGGTCACCCGCAGCCGCACACCATTGGTATCTACTAACCGTTCGGTTGACGAGGGCACGGTCCCACCAAATCACAAGGACGCCGGGCTGAAAAGGGCTCGGCCTGATTGGAATTAGCAGTAGATATCGCGGGGGGAGGCGCGGATGATATTGGTGCATGCGGTTGGACCACATCGTCTTGTGGACGAAGAATCCGCGGGCATCAATGGATTTCTACTCGAGGGTGGTCGGGCTTACGCCCGTGCGGCTTGACGAGTTCGAGGCCGGACAAGCACCGTTCCCCAGCGTGCGGGTGTGCGAGGACTCGATCATTGACCTGCTGCCGATGGACAACGCCGCCGGCACCGCATCGTTCACCGGAGTCGAGGGCAGTGCCGGTCATCCGGTCAATCACGTCTGCATAGCACTGTCGAAGGCTGAATACGACGCACTGGACCGGCGTCTGCAGGCTGCAGGCGTGGACACCAGCGCGCGGCTGAGCCCCACCTATGGGGCCCGAGGGTGGGCCCCGCAGGGATACTATTTCGCGGACCCGGACGGCAACGTGGTCGAAGCTCGCTACTACGACTAAATCGGTCGCGACGCCAGCGTGACGTTGAGCACGGTGACCCGGTTTGCTCCGATTGGGAACTGCCGGTCGTTGGTCTGGGCAGGATGGTGGCGACCCGCTGCGCTCCGGCTCTGCCGGAGCTGGCGATCGCCACTAACGGTAGCCTGGACTTTTCCAGCTTCGCGTATCGGGGAAGGACCTGGCCGACAAGGCCGATGATTGATGAACCGGAAAAACTTGATCCGCACCCTCACGGCGATCGCTGTCGTGGTGGTGCTGGGTTGGTCGTTCTTCTACTTCAACGACGACACCCGCGGTTACAAGTCCGTCGACACCTCGGTGGCGGTGGCCCAGATCAACAGCGACAACGTCAAGAGCGCGCAGATCGACGATCGCGAGCAGCAGCTGCGGCTGACCCTGAAGAAGGCCAACAACGACACCGACAACTCCGACAAGGTCATCACCAAATTCCCCAGCGGATACGCCGTCGACCTGTTCAACGCGCTCAGCGCCAAGAACGCGAAGGTCAGCACCGTCGTCAACCAGGGCAGCATCCTGGGCGAGCTGCTGGTGTACGTGCTGCCGCTGCTGTTGCTGGTGGGGCTGTTCGTGATGTTCTCCCGGATGCAGGGCGGCGCCCGGATGGGCTTCGGGTTCGGCAAGTCGCGGGCCAAGCAGCTCTCCAAGGACATGCCCAAGACCACGTTCGCCGACGTCGCGGGCGTCGACGAGGCGGTCGAGGAGCTCTACGAGATCAAGGACTTCCTGCAGAATCCCGGTCGCTATCAGGCGCTGGGCGCCAAGATCCCCAGGGGCGTGCTGCTCTACGGCCCGCCCGGGACCGGCAAGACCTTGCTGGCCCGCGCGGTGGCCGGCGAGGCCGGGGTGCCGTTCTTCACGATTTCGGGTTCCGACTTCGTGGAGATGTTCGTCGGTGTCGGCGCGTCGCGGGTGCGCGACCTTTTTGACCAGGCCAAACAGAACAGCCCATGCATCATCTTCGTCGACGAGATCGACGCGGTGGGCCGCCAGCGCGGCGCGGGGCTGGGTGGTGGCCACGACGAGCGCGAGCAGACGCTGAACCAGTTGCTGGTCGAAATGGACGGGTTCGACCCGAGGGCCGGCGTCATCCTGATCGCGGCCACCAACCGGCCGGACATCCTGGACCCCGCATTGTTGCGGCCGGGCCGCTTCGACCGGCAGATCCCGGTGTCCAACCCCGACCTGGCGGGCCGCCGTGCGGTGCTGCAAGTTCACTCGAAGGGCAAGCCGATCGGCCCGGACGCCGACCTCGACGGGCTGGCCAAGCGGACCGTCGGCATGACCGGCGCCGACCTGGCCAACGTCATCAACGAGGCGGCGCTGCTGACCGCCCGGGAGAACGGCACCGTCATCACCGGCCCGGCGCTGGAGGAGGCGGTCGACCGGGTGATCGGCGGCCCGCGCCGCAAGGGCCGGATCATCAGCGAGCAGGAGAAGAAGATCACCGCCTACCACGAGGGCGGCCACACCCTGGCGGCCTGGGCGATGCCCGACATCGACCCGGTCTACAAGGTGACGATCCTGGCCCGCGGGCGTACCGGTGGCCACGCGGTGGCGGTGCCGGAGGAGGACAAGGGCCTGCGGACCCGCTCGGAGATGATCGCGCAGCTGGTGTTTGCGATGGGTGGGCGAGCCGCCGAGGAGCTGGTGTTTCGCGAGCCGACAACCGGCGCGGTCTCCGACATCGAGCAGGCCACCAAGATTGCCCGGGCGATGGTCACCGAGTTCGGCATGAGCTCCAAGCTCGGTGCCGTCAAATACGGCACCGAACACGGCGACCCGTTCCTGGGCCGGACCATGGGCACACAGGCGGATTACTCCCACGAGGTGGCCCGCGACATCGATGACGAGGTCCGCAAGCTGATCGAGGCGGCGCACACCGAGGCCTGGGAAATCCTCACCGACTACCGCGACGTGCTCGACACCCTGGCCGGCCAGCTGCTGGAAAAAGAAACCCTGCACCGACCCGAGCTGCAGGCAATCTTCGCCGACGTCGACAAGCGGCCTCGGCTCACCGTGTTCGACGATTTCGGTGGCCGCATCCCGTCGGACAAGCCGCCGATCAAGACGCCCGGCGAGCTGGCCATAGAGCGCGGCGAGCCGTGGCCGCTGCCGGTTCCCGAGCCGGCCTTCAAGGCGGCTATCGCACGGGCCAGCCAGGCCGCCGAGGCCGCGCGAGCCGAGGCCGACAGAAATGCCCACGGCGGCAACGGTTCTCACGGGGATCAAGCGGCGGGCAATCATCGGGGTGTTCCGCAGGGCGCCACCCAGCCCGACTACGGTGCCCCGGCGGGCTGGTATGCGCCCGGCTGGCCGCCGCGACAACAGCAGCCGGGTCATTGGCATCCGCCCGCCGCAAGCCCTACACCGCCCCCGCAGCAGCAGCCCCACTGGCCGCAGCCGGCGCCGTATCCTCCCTATCCACCGCCCACTCAATCCGACCCGGATGCTCAGAAGTCCGCCGATCAGTCGGACGACGAGGTGAGCCCGTCCAACCCGCCGGCCCACGGCTGACGAACGGAGGATTCGATGGCGCTGCCGGATACCGCGTTCGGCCGCATCCGGGCGTTCGACCAGCAACGCGCCGAGGCGGCGATCCGCGAGTTGCTGTTCGCGATCGGCGAAGACCCGGACCGAAATGGCTTGCAGGACACCCCGGCCCGCGTCGCCCGGGCCTACCGCGAGATGTTCGCCGGGCTCTACACCGACCCAGACTCGGTGCTGAACACCATGTTCGACGAAGAGCACGACGAGATGGTGATCGTCAAGGAAATCCCGCTCTACTCCACCTGCGAACATCACCTGGTGTCGTTTCACGGGGTGGCCCACGTCGGCTACATCCCCGGCAAGGACGGCAGGGTGACCGGCCTGTCGAAGATCGCCCGGTTGGTGGACCTCTACGCCAAGCGGCCGCAGGTGCAGGAACGGCTCACCAGCCAGATCGCCGACGCCCTGGTGAAGAAGCTCGATCCGCGCGGGGTAATCGTCGTGGTCGAGGCCGAGCACCTGTGCATGGCGATGCGCGGTGTCCGCAAGCCCGGCGCCGTCACCACGACGTCGGCGGTGCGCGGTCAGTTCAAGACCAGTGCCGCTTCTCGAGCCGAGGCGCTCGACCTCATCCTGCGTAGGTGAGTCCGGCGGCGCCTGTGCGGGTAATGGGTGTTGTGAACGTCACTGACGACTCGTTTTCAGACGGCGGGCGCCATCTCGACGCCGACGACGCCATCGCCCATGGTCTGGCATTGGCCGCCGAAGGCGCGGGGATCGTTGACGTCGGGGGCGAGTCGACCCGGCCCGGCGCGGTTCGGATCGATCCCCGGGTCGAGACGTCTCGCGTGATTCCTGTCGTCAAAGAACTTGCGGCACAGGGCATCACGGTGAGCATCGACACCATGCACGCGGACGTCGCGCGGGCCGCGCTGCAGAGCGGCGCGGCGATCGTCAACGACGTGTCGGGTGGACGGGCCGATCCCGCGATGGCCCCGCTGCTCGCCGAAGCCGGCGTGCCCTGGGTGTTGATGCACTGGCGATCGGTGTCGTCGGACCGTCCGCACGAGGCGCCGCGCTACCGCGACGTGGTGGCCGAGGTGCGCGCCGAGCTGCTCGCCAGTGTCGACGACGCGGTGGCCGCGGGTGTCGATCCCGCCAAGCTGGTGATCGACCCCGGGCTTGGATTCGCCAAGACGGGACAACACAATTGGGCGTTGCTGCACGCGTTGCCGCAGTTGGTCGCCACCGGGATCCCGGTACTTCTGGGCGCCTCGCGTAAGCGGTTCCTCGGTACGCTGTTGGCCGGGCCCGACGGGGCGCCGCGACCGCCCGACGGGCGCGAGACGGCGACCGCGGTGATTTCTGCACTGGCCGCCCTGCACGGGGCCTGGGGCGTGCGCGTGCACGACGTGCGGGCCTCGGTCGATGCCCTCAAGGTCGTCGGGGCTTGGACCGGATGCGATGGCTGATCGAATCGAGTTGCGCGGCTTGACGGTTCGTGGCCGACATGGAGTCTTCGATCACGAGCGCACGAACGGGCAGGACTTCGTCGTCGACATCACCGTGTGGATCGACCTGGCCGACGCCGCCGCCGGCGACGATCTGGCCGGCACCTACGACTACTCCGCGCTGGCCCAGCTGGCGGCCGACATCGTTGCGGGGCCCCCGCGCAACCTGATCGAAACCGTGGCGGGCGAGATCGCCGACCGGGTGATGGACGACCACCGGGTGCACGCCGTCGAGGTGGTGGTGCACAAGCCGCAGGCGCCGATCGTGCATCGGTTCGCCGACGTCGCGGTGGTGGTTCGGCGGTCGCGGCGCGGCGGCCGCGGTTCGGTGATCCCCGCGGGCGGGGCGGTATGACGCGCGTGGTGCTGTCGATCGGCTCCAACCTGGGCGACCGGCTGGCCCGGCTGCAATCGGTCGTCGACGGCCTCGGGGAAGCGGTAGGGGCGGTGTCTCCGGTCTACGAGACGGATCCCTGGGGCCGCGTGGAGCAGGCACCGTTTCTGAACGCGGTACTGATCGCCGACGACCCGGCGTGCGACGGGCAGGCCTGGTTGCGCCGGGCGCAGGAGTTCGAGCGGGCGGCGGGCCGGGTTCGCGGCGAGCGCTGGGGCCCACGCACCCTCGACGTCGACCTGATCGCCTGCCACGGCGCGACCGAGGTGATCGCCCGCGAGCCCAACCTGACATTGCCGCACCCGCTGGCCCATCTGCGGGCCTTCGTGCTGGTGCCGTGGCTGGCCATCGACCCGGACGCCCGGCTGACGGTCGCCGGAACGTCACGGTCCGTCGCGAGCCTGCTGACCGAGCTGGAGCCGGCCGACCGGGACGGTGTTCGGTTGACCACGCTGGCGCTCGAGCCGAAATCGCAAGGCTGATGGGACCGACCAGGAAGCGTGACCTGACGGCCGCGGTGGTCGGCGCCGCGGTGGTGGGCTATTTGCTGGTGATCTCGCTGTACCGGTGGTTCCCGCCCATCACGGTGTGGACGGGCCTGTCGCTGCTCGGTGTGGCTATCGCCGAGGCGCTGTGGGCGCGCTACGTGCGGGCCAAGATCACCGATGGCGAAATCGGTGCCGGGCCGGGTTGGTTGCACCCGCTCGCGGTGGCGCGCAGCGTGATGGTCGCCAAGGCGTCGGCCTGGGTGGGTGCGCTCGTACTCGGCTGGTGGATCGGGGTGCTGGTGTACTTCCTGCCCCGGCGGTCGTGGCTGCGGGTCGCCGCCGAGGACACCGCGGGGACGGTCGTTGCCGCCGTCAGCGCACTGGCGCTGGTCGCTGCCGCGCTGTGGCTGCAGCATTGCTGCAAATCTCCGCAGGATCCCACCGAGCATCCCGAGGGTGCGGAAAACACTTAACCCTAATCGACGGTCCGATAAACCCAGGTGAGAATCGCCGGAGTCGCGCGACACGCGGAGTGACCTTGCGCAGGTATTGTGCAGGTCATGACCGTTCTGTCCCGCGGCGCCCGGGTCCGGCGCGGCGGCCGCAGGCCGGGGTGGGTGCTCTTGACCGCGTTGCTGGTCCTCGCCATGGGGGCCAGTTCCGCACTGGTTTTCACCAATCAGGTGAAACTACTCAAGCTCGCTGTGATCCTGGCGCTGTGGGCCGCAGCCGCCGGTGCCTTCGTTTCGGTGCTCTACCGCCGTCAAAGCGACGCGGACCAATCCCGGGCCCGTGACCTGAAGCTGGTCTACGACCTGCAGCTGGACCGGGAAATATCGGCCCGTCGCGAGTACGAGCTGACCGTGGAGTCCCAGCTGCGTCGCGAGCTGACCTCCGAGCTGCGCGCCGCGGCCGCCGACGATCTGGCCGCGCTACGCGCCGAACTGGGCGCATTACGGACCACCCTGGAGATCTTGTTCGACACCGACATGCAGCACCGTCCGGCATTGGAGACGTTCGAGACCGAGGCGCCACCCACGCGCGCGTACAGCGACTGGGAACGTAACGGCCAGGGCGCACCCGTCGATTGGGTGTCCAGCGATCGGGTGACGCCGGCCCGCCCGGGCAACCCGGTCGGCCGCAATGGCGGCTCCGCCGACGATTCCGCAATCATCGACGTGCCCGAGGAGCCGCTGTTGCCGCCCCGGCAGTCCCCACCCCCTCCACCCCCTCCGCCCCCGTCCGAATTATGTCCGGGGCCCATACGACGTGCCGCAAGAGGTTCCGTACGTGGTTTCCCAGGAGCCCCCATACATGGCGCGCCCGCCGGAGCCCGAGCCGCGATTCGAACCTCTGCACCGACCGCCGCCACCGCCGCCGCCGCAGCCGGTGGCCGCCGATGGGCAGTGGTTACCGCCGGAAACGGCCGACCACTGGGCCGGCGTCGATCCGTCCGGCGCATCGGCCGGCGAGCCCTCGGCCCGACGGCGGCGCGCACGGCATTCCAGTCCCGACGAATTCTTCGACGATTCGCCCGTCGAGCCCGCGCCCGCGTGGGAATACGGCGACGCCGGTCGCCGGGCGCGCGCGCGGCACTCCGCCGAGTACCGCGACCATGGCGTGCGCAACCTTGCGGCCATGAACGAGCCGCCGGCAGCCCCGCAGCCCCCGCCACCTGCCGCCGCGCCGCCGCCTGCCGCCGAGCCGCCGCCACCGCGAATGGCTCCGCCGTCAGCCCCCGAGCCCGCACCCCGGCACCGCGGCGCCGACCCGCTCGCGGACCGGTACGGCCCCGAGGATGGCCCGCCAAGCGGCGGTCAGTCGGTTGCCGACCTCTTGGCGCGGCTGCAGGTCGATCCGTCCGGAGGGGGGCGGCGTCGTCGCCGTGAGGGGTGAGCTGGGAGCTTCCTCACATTGGGTGTGCCTGACAAATCGACTACAGTCTTAGTGACCGAACGGTACCCACGGGGTGGGACCGGAACGAACGAAGACACAGGTGAGGTCGTCTGCGATGGTGCAGTTCGACGGTTTGCGCCCTGCCAGGCTCAAGGTGGGGATCATCTCGGCAGGCCGGGTGGGCTCCGCGCTCGGTGTGGCGCTGGAGCGGGCAGATCACGTCGTGGTGGCGTGCAGCGCCATCTCCCATGCGTCGCGGGAGCGGGCGCACCGCCGGCTGCCCGATACCCCGGTGGCATCGCCGCCGGACGTGGCCGCCAATGCTGAGCTGCTGCTGTTGGCGGTTCCCGACTCCGAACTCGCCGGCTTGGTGTCCGGGCTGGCCGCGACGTCGGCGGTGCGGCCCGGCACGATCGTGGCGCACACGTCGGGCGCCAACGGGGTCGGCATCCTCGGCCCGCTGACTCCTGACTGCATACCCCTGGCGATTCACCCGGCGATGACGTTCACCGGCTCCGACGAGGACATCAGCCGGCTGCCCGACACCTGCTTCGGGATCACCGCGGCCGACGATGTCGGGTATGCGATCGGGCAGTCGCTGGTCCTCGAGATGGGCGGGGAGCCGTTCTGTGTCCGCGAGGACGCCCGTGCCCTCTACCACGCCGCGCTGGCCCATGCGGGCAACCACATCGTGACGGTCGTCGCCGATGCGCTCGACGCGTTGCGTGCCGCGCTGCGCGGCAGCGAACTGTTGGGGCAACAAACCGTCGACGACCAGCCGGGTGGCCTCGCCGAACGAATCGTCGGGCCGTTGGCCCGGGCGGCGCTGGAGAACACCCTGCGGCGTGGCCAGGCGGCGCTCACCGGCCCGGTCGCCCGCGGTGACGCGGCCGCGGTGGCCGAGCATCTGGCCGCGCTGGCCGGCGTCGACCCGGAACTCGCCCAGGCGTACCGGGTGAACGCCCTGCGGACCGCCCAGCGCGCGCACGCGCCCGCGGACGTCGTCGAGGTGCTGACGCCATGACCCCCTCGTTCAACCCGGGCGAGCTCAACGTGTACCCGAAGCCGCGCGACGTGGCCGACGTCACCCGCGCGCTGCGTCATACCGGCCGCCGGGTGATGCTGGTGCCGACCATGGGCGCGTTGCACGACGGGCACCTCAACCTGGTTCGCGCCGCCAAACGGGTGCCCGGCTCGGTGGTCGTGGTGTCAATCTTCGTCAACCCGTTGCAGTTCGGCGCCGGGGAGGATCTCGACGCCTACCCGCGTACCCTCGACAGCGACCTGGCGATGCTGCGCGGCGAGGGCGTCGAGATCGTGTTCACGCCAACGGCCGCGGACATGTACCCCAACGGTCTGCGCACCACCGTGCAACCCGGTCCGCTGGCGGCCGAACTCGAAGGCAGCTCGCGGCCAACGCATTTCGGCGGAGTGCTGACCGTCGTGTGCAAGCTGCTGCAGATCGTGCGTCCCGACCGGATTTTCTTCGGTGAGAAGGACTACCAGCAGCTGGTGATGATCCGGCAGATGGTCGCCGACTTGAACATCGACGTTGCCGTGGTCGGCGTCCCGACGGTGCGGGAAGCCGACGGGCTGGCGATGTCGTCGCGCAACCGCTACCTCGACCCGACGCAACGTCAAGTGGCCGTGACGCTTTCTGCTGCGCTGACGGCCGCGGCGCACGCCGCGCACGAGGGTGCGGAGGCCGCGCTGGCCGCGGCGCGCGCTGTGCTCGACGCGATGCCCGCGCTGACGGTCGACTACCTCGAGCTGCGCGACCCGGAGCTCGGTCCGGTGCAGCCCAACGCAACGGCCCGGCTGCTGGTCGCGGCCAGGCTCGGCAGCACCAGGCTGCTGGACAACATCTCACTTGAAGTCGGAGCAACGCCGGCACCTGTCGGGCCGGACGGCAATCGCATCCCTGAATCACCTTGGAGGAACTGATGTTACGGACGATGCTGAAGTCGAAGATCCACCGCGCCACCGTCACGCAGGCCGACCTGCACTACGTCGGCTCGGTGACCATCGACGCCGACTTGATGGAGGCCGCCGACCTGCTCGAGGGCGAACAGGTGACCATCGTGGACATCGATAATGGCGCCCGGCTGGTCACCTATGCGATCACGGGCGAGCGCGGCACCGGCGTGATCGGAATCAACGGCGCGGCAGCGCATCTCGTCCATCCGGGCGATCTGGTGATCCTGATCGCGTACGGCACCATGGAAGACGCGGAGGCGCGCGCCTACCGGCCGCGGATCGTGTTCGTCGACACCGAGAACAAGCCGATCGACCTGGGCCACGATCCGGCGTTCGTGCCCGCCGACGCGGCGGAATTGCTCGACCCGCGGATCGGCGTGCGGTAGCCGTGCTGCTGGCCATCGACGTCCGCAACACGCACACCGTCGTCGGACTGCTATCCGGATCCAAGGAGCACGCAAAAGTCGTGCAGCAGTGGCGGATTCGTACCGAATCGGAGGTCACCGCGGATGAGCTGGCGCTGACCATCGACGGCCTGATCGGCGACGATTCGGAGCAGCTCACCGGCGCCGCCGCGCTGTCGACGGTCCCATCGGTGCTGCACGAGGTGCGGGTCATGCTCGAGCAGTACTGGCCGTCGGTGCCACACGTGCTGATCGAGCCGGGGGTGCGAACCGGCATCCCGCTGCTGGTCGACAATCCGAAGGAGGTGGGTGCCGACCGGATCGTCAACTGCCTGGCGGCGTTTCACAAGTTCGGTACGGCGGCCATCGTCGTCGATTTCGGATCCTCGATCTGCGTGGACGTGGTGTCGGCCAAGGGGGAGTTTCTCGGCGGCGCCATCGCCCCCGGCGTGCAGGTGTCCTCCGATGCCGCCGCGGCCCGCTCCGCGGGACTGCGTCGGGTCGAATTGTCTCGCCCGCGTTCGGTGGTCGGGAAGAACACCGTCGAATGCATGCAGGCGGGCGCGGTGTTCGGGTTCGCCGGGCTGGTCGACGGTTTGGTCGAACGCATCCGCGAGGACGTGGAGGGCTTCTCCGGCGACGACGTCGCGATCGTGGCCACCGGGCATACCGCGCCGCTGCTGCTGGCCGAACTGCACACCGTCAACCACTACGACCAGCACCTGACCATGCACGGCCTGCGGCTGGTCTTCGAACGCAACCGGGACGCCCAACGCGGCCGGCTGAAGACGATCCGCTGAGGATCTCGGTCCTCCGCGTCGAGCCTGCGTCCACGGCGGCTTCCACCGCGATTTTCAAGCTGTCAGCGCAGGTTCGATGCTGTCAGCGCAGGCTCGATGCCCTGTCCTTTAAGCTGGCACGTCGTGAACGCTGACCCGCCGGAAACCGACGCTGCGCTGCCAGAGCAGTACCGGATCCGGCGGGACAAGCGGGATCGCCTGTTGGCGGAGGGGCGTGACCCCTACCCGGTTGCCATCGAGCGCACCCACACCCTGGCCGAGGTGCGCGCCGCCCATCCCGACCTTCCGATCGACACCGCGACTGATGACGTCGTCGGCGTAGCGGGCCGGGTGATTTTCGCGCGCAACTCCGGAAAATTGTGCTTTGCGACACTTCAGGACGGCGACGGCACCACCCTGCAGGTGATGATCAGCCTCGACAAGGCCGGCCAAGAAGCGCTCGACGCCTGGAAGGCCGACGTCGATCTCGGCGACATCGTCTACGTGCACGGCAACGTGATCAGCTCGCGACGCGGCGAGCTGTCGGTCCTTGCCGACTCCTGGCAGATGGCGGCCAAGTCGCTGCGGCCGCTGCCCGTCGCGCACAAGGAGATGAGCGAAGAATCACGGGTGCGTCAGCGCTATGTCGACCTGATCGTGCGTCCTCAAGCGCGCGCGGTGGCCCGCCAGAGAATCGCGGTAATCCGCGCGATACGCAACTCACTGGAGCGGCGCGGCTTTCTCGAAGTCGAAACCCCGATGTTGCAGACCCTGGCCGGCGGTGCGGCGGCCCGGCCGTTCATCACACATTCCAATGCGTTGGACATCGATCTCTACCTCCGGATCGCGCCGGAACTGTTCCTCAAGCGCTGCGTCGTCGGTGGATTCGACAAGGTCTTCGAACTAAATCGTGTGTTCCGAAACGAAGGAGCCGATTCGACGCATTCTCCGGAATTCTCGATGCTGGAGACCTACCAGACCTACGGAACCTATGACGATTCGGCAGTCGTCACCCGTGAGCTTATTCAAGAGGTAGCCGACGAGGCGATCGGAACCAGACAACTGCCGCTGCCCGACGGCAGCGTCTACGACATAGACGGAGAATGGGCATCGATACAAATGTATCCGTCGCTGTCGGCGGCGCTCGGTGAAGAGATCACACCGCAGACGTCGGTCGACCGGCTGCGCGCTATCGCGGATCGGCTCGGGGTAGAGATTCCGGTCGACCGTGGCTACGGGCACGGCAAAGTGGTTGAGGAACTGTGGGAGCACACGGTGGGCAACGCCCTGACCGCGCCCACCTTCGTCAAGGATTTCCCCGTCGACACAACGCCTTTGACTCGCCAGCATCGCAGCATCCCGGGCGTGACCGAGAAGTGGGACCTTTACCTTCGCGGAGTAGAACTGGCCACCGGGTACTCGGAATTAAACGATCCGATCGTGCAACGCGAGAGATTCGCCGAACAAGCCCGGGCCGCGGCCGCCGGCGACGATGAGGCTATGGTGCTTGACGAAGACTTTCTCACCGCGCTCGAGTATGCGATGCCGCCGTGCACCGGAACCGGAATGGGTATCGATCGGTTGTTGATGTCTCTGACCGGGCTGTCAATTAGAGAGACAGTTTTGTTCCCGATTGTTCGGCCGCACTCAGGCTGAGTTACCTCGCGCGTTCGGATTGAGTATGCTGCCCGGTTATGGCACATTGGTGCCTGGGGAGTGAATCCAAACTACTCAGCAACTGACCAGAACGAAACGCGAGGGTGAGCAAATGGCGAAAAAAGTGACCGTCACCTTGGTCGATGATTTCGATGGTTCGGGCGCGGCCGACGAAACCGTGGAATTTGGGCTTGACGGTGTGACCTATGAGATTGACCTTTCGTCCAAAAATGCCACAAAACTGCGCAACGATTTGAAGCAATGGGTGGCGGCCGGCCGCCGTGTCGGCGGTCGGCGGCGTGGGCGGTCCGCTTCGGGACGCGGACGCGGCGCGATCGACCGTGAGCAGAGTGCCGCGATCCGGGACTGGGCTCGCCGAAACGGGCACAACGTGTCCACGCGTGGCCGCATCCCGGCCGACGTGATCGACGCATTCCACGCGGCGACCTGACAAAACCGGCGCCCTGGCACCGAGGTCTGGGCGCCGGTCACGACTCATTTTCGCTAGCGGCGAAATGATCGCCGACCCACGCGGGAAACGCTTTGGTGGTTTTCCTCGTTTACCTGTTAGCGGCTGCAGTCGTAACAGGGGATTAACGGGGTAAGCGGCCTGGAAGAGCCAGGCACCGCAACGTTAGGAACCCTGGCAGCCCGACCATTACAGTGGATGGCAGGTACGCGATGCCGAAAGCTGTGCCGATGGTGAGGAAGAGCAGGTAACCACCGATGTTCGAAAGATTTACTGACCGTGCCCGCAGGGTCGTCGTCCTGGCTCAAGAAGAGGCCCGGATGCTCAACCACAACTACATCGGCACCGAGCACATTTTGTTGGGCCTGATTCACGAGGGCGAGGGCGTTGCGGCGAAGTCGCTCGAGTCGCTGGGGATCTCGCTCGAGGGCGTTCGCAGCCAGGTCGAGGAGATCATCGGCCAGGGCCAGCAGGCGCCGTCGGGGCACATCCCGTTCACCCCGCGCGCCAAGAAGGTCCTGGAGCTCAGCTTGCGCGAGGCGCTGCAGCTGGGCCACAACTACATCGGCACCGAGCACATTCTGCTGGGCCTGATCCGCGAGGGTGAGGGCGTGGCGGCCCAGGTCCTGGTCAAGCTGGGCGCCGAGCTGACCCGGGTGCGTCAGCAGGTGATTCAGCTGCTGAGTGGCTACCAGGGCAAGGAGGCCGCGGAGGCCGGCACCGGTGGTCGTGGCGGCGAGTCGGGCAGCCCGTCCACGTCGTTGGTGCTCGACCAGTTCGGGCGCAACCTGACGGCCGCCGCGATGGAAGGCAAGCTGGACCCCGTCATCGGCCGCGAGAAGGAAATCGAGCGGGTGATGCAGGTGCTGAGCCGGCGCACCAAGAACAACCCGGTGCTGATCGGCGAGCCCGGCGTCGGCAAGACCGCCGTGGTCGAGGGCCTGGCGCAGGCCATCGTGCACGGCCAGGTCCCGGAGACGCTGAAGGACAAGCAGCTCTACACGCTCGACCTGGGGTCGCTGGTGGCGGGCAGCCGTTACCGCGGTGACTTCGAGGAGCGCCTGAAGAAGGTGCTCAAGGAGATCAACACCCGCGGCGACATCATCCTGTTCATCGACGAGCTGCACACCCTGGTCGGTGCCGGTGCCGCCGAGGGCGCGATCGACGCAGCGTCGATCCTGAAGCCCAAGCTGGCCCGCGGAGAGCTGCAGACCATCGGGGCCACCACGCTCGACGAGTACCGCAAGTACATCGAGAAGGACGCCGCCCTGGAGCGCCGCTTCCAGCCGGTGCAGGTGGGGGAGCCGACGGTGGAGCACACCATCGAGATCCTCAAGGGCCTGCGGGACCGCTACGAAGCCCACCACCGGGTGTCGATCAGCGATAGTGCGATTGTCGCCGCCGCCACCCTGGCCGACCGCTACATCAACGACCGGTTCCTGCCCGACAAGGCGATCGACCTGATCGACGAGGCGGGCGCCCGGATGCGGATCCGCCGGATGACCGCGCCGCCAGACCTGCGTGAGTTCGACGAGAAGATCGCCGACGCGCGCCGGGAGAAGGAATCGGCGATCGACGCCCAGGACTTCGAGAAGGCGGCCAGCCTGCGTGATCGGGAGAAGACCCTGGTGTCTCAACGCGCGGAACGCGAAAAGCAGTGGCGTTCCGGCGATCTCGACGTCGTCGCCGAGGTCGACGACAACGAGATCGCCGAGGTGCTGGGCAACTGGACCGGCATCCCGGTGTTCAAGCTCACCGAGGCCGAGACCACCCGGCTGCTCCGCATGGAAGACGAGATCCACAAGCGGATCATCGGACAGGAGGACGCCGTCAGGGCCGTGTCCAAGGCGATCCGCCGTACCCGCGCCGGGCTGAAAGACCCCAAGCGGCCGTCGGGTTCGTTCATCTTCGCCGGCCCGTCCGGTGTCGGTAAGACCGAACTGTCCAAGGCGCTGGCCAACTTCCTGTTCGGCGACGACGACGCGCTAATCCAGATCGACATGGGCGAGTTCCACGACCGGTTCACCGCGTCGCGGTTGTTCGGCGCCCCGCCGGGGTACGTCGGCTACGAGGAGGGCGGCCAGCTCACCGAGAAGGTGCGGCGCAAGCCGTTCTCGGTCGTGCTGTTCGACGAAATCGAGAAGGCGCACCAGGAGATCTACAACAGCCTGTTGCAGGTCCTCGAGGACGGCCGGCTCACCGACGGCCAGGGCCGCACGGTGGATTTCAAGAACACCGTGCTGATTTTCACGTCCAACCTCGGCACCTCCGACATCTCGAAGCCGGTCGGCCTGGGCTTCACCAAGGGCGGCGGTGACAACGACTACGAGCGGATGAAGCAGAAGGTCAACGACGAGCTGAAGAAGCACTTCCGGCCGGAGTTCCTCAACCGCATCGACGAAGTCATCGTCTTCCACCAGCTGACGCGCGACGAGATCATCCAGATGGTCGACCTCATGATCGGCCGGGTCGCGGGCCAGCTCAAGACCAAGGACATGGCCCTGGAGCTGACCGACAAGGCCAAGGCGCTGCTGGCCAAGCGAGGCTTCGACCCGGTGTTGGGTGCCCGTCCGCTGCGGCGGACGATCCAGCGCGAGATCGAGGACCAGCTCTCCGAGAAGATCCTCTTCGACGAGGTCGGGCCGGGACAGATCGTCACCGTCGACGTGGACAACTGGGACGGCGAAGAAGGGTCCGTCGAGGACGCGGTGTTCACGTTCACCGGAACCCGCAAGCCGCCGGCCGAGCCGGATCTGGCCAAGGCCGGCGCGCACAGCGCGGGCGGCACCGGGCCGGACGCGGAGTAGCGAGCGATCGGCGAAAACGGGCGGCTGGTCTCTGACGGGACCACCGCCCGTTTTTGTTGCGCCAACACAGAAGGGCCCACGTGCTGATCGTCACCACCAACGACCTTCCGGGCTGGGAGATCCAGCGAGTGTGCGGCGGCTCTGCGCCGCAGCACTGATCGGCGGTCTACACTGACGATTCGACGGGCAACGGAATCCGGTGAAACTCCAGAACGGTCGCGCCACTGTCCACAGTCAGACCCGAAGCCCGTCGACATCCCCGAAGCGGGACGCGTTAGCCCCAGAAGGAGTCACCTGTGTCAACCCCCCAGACAACCCGCAGCCGTACCCGGACGGTGGATCTGTCGGCGGCAAATGCCGCGCTCTGGTTGGCGGCAACCGCCTTCCTGTCGCTGCTGGCCCTCTACTTCCTCGGCGTCGATCAGGGCGCGGTGTCGCTGTTCGGCAGCGACTCCCACGTGCACGAGTTCGTCCACGACGCGCGCCATCTGCTCGGCTTTCCCTGCCACTGAGCCGGCAGCGTGGAGAAGCGTCTGATCGCACGCGGTCTCCTGGCGGGCGTGCTGGGCGCGGTGCTGGCGTTCGCATTCGCCCGCCTGTGCGCCGAGCCCGTCATTGGCCGCGCGATCGCTTTTGAGGACGGCCGAACCAGCGCCGAGGACGCCACCGGCGTGCACGAGCATGGCGCCGAATTGTTCACCCGCGGGGTGCAGGCCAACGCCGGGCTGGGTTTCGGTGTGCTGATTTTCGGTGTCGCGATGGGCGCGCTTTTCGCCGTGCTTTTCTGCGTCGTCTTCGTGCGGGCGAGACAGGTTGGGCCACGGGCACTTTCGGCGCTTCTGGCCGCGGCGGCGTTCGGCGCGGTCTACCTGGTGCCGTTCGTCAAGTACCCGCCCAATCCACCGGCTGTCGGTCAGTCGGACACCATCGGAATGCGTACCGGATGGTATCTGGCGATGGTGCTGGCGTCGGTGGTGCTGGCCATCGCCGCGGTGTGGTTGGCCCGGCGACTCACGGCACGGTTCGGCCCGTGGTACGGACGGCTGCTCGCCGCCGGGGCTTATCTGGTGGCGATCGCGGTGGTGATGGTGCTGCTGCCCACCGTGGACGAGACGCCGCAACCGCTGCGCGACGCCTCGGGCGCGATCATCTATCCGGGCTTTCCCGCCGACGTCCTCTACGAATTCAGGTTGCTTTCACTGGGCACGCAGCTGGTGCTCTGGACGACCATCGGCTTGGTTTTTGCGACGCTGGCCGGTCGGCTGCTGGGGGAGCGGGCCGAAAGCGGACACCCACAGAGCATCGCGGCGTGACCGAGGTCATCCGGGTGACCTTGGTGTCGCACGCGATGACCGATGCCATGGCGGCCGGGCGTTTTCCCGCCGACGAGCCGCTGAATAGCATCGGCCGTCGACAGGCCAAAGCGGCTGCGCGCCTTGATATCAACGACAACATTCGTCAACTTGCCGGACCCGAGGAACGCGCTCGGCAAACCGCGCAGTTGCTGGGCTTACACGCCACAATGGAGCCGCGGCTGGCAGACCTTGGTTGCGGAGGGTGGTGTGGGCAGACCCTGCGGGCCGTCGGCCCCGCGGACCTCGAGATGTGGCTGACCGATCCGGGCCGGGCGCCGCACGGCGGTGAGTCGATCGTCGACCTGATCGAACGGGTGGCCGGATGGCTGGCGTCATTGACCCACGATGCGTCACCCACGGTGGCCGTGACGCATCCGGCGGTGATCCGGGCGGCGATACTGGGAGCTCTCGACATGCCCCCGAAGTCGTTCTGGCGCATAGACATTGCGCCGGTCAGTCGCACCGTCCTGCATTTTCGAAAAGGGAACTGGACGCTGCGGCTGTAATGATCATTGAGGCGCGATGAGCGCGAAGACCTGTTTCGCGAGTTGCAACATCCAGCCCGTCACGGTCGGCCCGTGATCGCGAGGCCAGTTCAGCTGGAAGCTGACCACCCACGGTTGCCCGGTTTTGTCGACGGCGTACCAGCTGAATGTCAGATCGCCCGGCAGGCCACCGGCTTTCGCGCCGACATACCGCCAAACGTTCCGGTCCAGCTGGATCCCCGCCACCGCGGAAAGGATCTGTTTTACCGGCGCGGCCGCGCCGACCGCGTCGGCCTGCAGCGCCGCGTGTACTCGGCAGATGTCCTCGGCGTTGCCGTACCACTCCGCGCCGTAGGTCGAGGCGGGTATGTGGGCGCGGGTTGGATCGGGTTGGTAGGGAGTGGAATTCGCCTGCGCCAGCAGCCGGGCGCGGACTTGTGATGATCCTTGCTTCCATTGGCTGCGCAGGTCGGGTTGGCCCCAGCCGACGGAGAACAGCTCATACATCGTGGGGAAGGGCGTCATGCTGGCCGGGTCGTGATGGCCCGCGGTGACTAGCGCTTCCTCGATGGCGTGCGTGCCCATCCTGTCGATCAGCAAGTCGGTGGCCATGTTGTCGCTGTTGGCGATCATCTTCTCGGCGGCCTTGCGAACCGAAACATGTGCTCCGGCAGGCAGTTCCAAGCCCGAGTAGCCGACTGCCCTGCTCTTGTCGGTGACGGTCAGCTGATCGTCCCAGGACACGGTTCCGTTTTTGACCGCACCCGCCAGGGCGTGCAGCACATATAGCTTGAAAATCGATGCCAGCGGCAGTGATTCGTCGGCGTTCGTGCTCGCGACCGGGTCGCAGTGACCGCCATCGACCTTGGCGACCTGATAGGAGTAGCGGGCGCCGGTTTTGCTCAGCACGGCGTCAACATCGTGCCACGAGTTGATTTTCGGTGCCTGCGTGTCGACGTCGAACCGATCGACGCGCCCGTCGTCGTCGGTGTGCACCCGGATGTCTTGTCGCGCGCCGTAAGAGGAGATCACGTGCAGCGTGGCCGCGCTGGCGCGGATGTCGACGGCGTCGAGGGTGAACGGACGGTCCCACCACAGTCCCTCCATGGTGGTCTCGACGGAGCTGACCTGGTCGGGGGCGGCGAGGGTACCGACGCCGACCGGCCCGATGGGCCAGTCGGAGTTGAGCATGTCCATGGTCTGCTGGGCCCGCAGACCGGGAGGGGTCCTGGTATCGATGCCCCGCCCCGTGTTCGCCGCGTTTGCGGAGGGGGAGGGGGAGGGCGCGCAACCCGGCGCGAGGGCCACGACCAGCGCCGCGGTGCCGCCCAACCCGGCCACGCGGCGCCACGCCGGCCGCTTGCTAACCAGTCTGGTCGTTCCCGGCAACGTCGAGCACAACCTCGAATTCCAGCAGCGTCGCGCCCGTCGCCACCGGGTTGGCTCGGTGTCCGGCATGGGCTTCGATGGCGGGGCCGGTCGCCCACGCCTGGAATGCTTCATCGGACTCCCAGTGTGTCACCACGAAGTAGCGGTCCTCACCCTTGACCGGACGCAGCAGCTGGAAGCCGAGGAAACCGGGCTGGTTCTCGACCGCGTGCGCGCGGTGGGCGAACCGCTTCTCCAGTTCGGGGCCAGCATCGGCGGGTATCTCGATTGCGTTGATCTTCACCACTGGCATTCCGCCAGGCTACCGCGCCCCCCACCCGGCGGGGATGCGGGGCGGGCCACGCAAGATGGTGCTATGCCCGGCGATATGTTGACCTGCCACGGCGGGCGAGGCGAGCCGTTGGTACTGGTGCATGGCCTGATGGGGCGGGGCACCACCTGGTCACGTCAGCTGCCGTGGCTGGCCCGGTTGGGCACGGTGTACACCTACGACGCCCTGTGGCACCGGGGCCGCGACGTCGACGATCCACACCCGATCAGCACCGAACGGTTCGTGGCCGATCTGGCCGATGCGGTGGGCGCGCTGGGGGCGCCGGCCAGGCTGGTCGGGCATTCGATGGGTGCCCTGCACTCCTGGTGCCTCGCCGCGGAGCGCCCGGACTTGGTGTCGGCGCTGGTGCTCGAGGACATGGCGCCGGACTTCTGTGGCCGCACCACGGGCCCATGGGAGCCCTGGCTGCACGCCCTCCCGGTCGAATTCGAGTCCGCCGAGCAAGTATTCGACGAATTCGGGCCCGTTGCCGGACGGTATTTCCTGGACGCCTTCGACCGCACCGAAAGCGGCTGGCGGTTGCACGGGCACACCTCGCGATGGATCGAGATCGCCGCCGAATGGGGCACAAGGGACTTCTGGGCGCATTGGATGGCGGTGCGGGCGCCGGCGTTGCTGATCGAGGCGGGCAACTCGGTGACACCTCCGGGGCAGATGCGCGCGATGACGAAAACTAGCTCTCCGACAACGTATTTGCACGTTCCGCAGGCCGGTCACCTGATTCATGACGAAGCGCCACAGGTATATCGCGAGGCGGTCGAGTCTTTCTTCGCGCCACGCTGATTACCTCGCCGATTAAATGAGCCCACGCCCGATGCGCAGCGCCACCGCCATGAGCGTGTTGGTGGGGTTCTGGCAACCCGAGGTGACGAATACGCTGCCGTCGGCGACGAAAACGTTGTCCATCTGGTGCATTCGCCCATGCGGATCGACGACGCTCGTAGCAGGGGACACGCCCATCTGCATCCCGCCCATCACGTGCTTGGTATTCGGTGGAGTGCCGCCTCCCAGCGACCTCTCCAGACCGTCGGGGATGGCGGCGAACAGCGTCGCGCCGGCCGCCGCCATCATTGCGGTGATGGGCAGTAGGTAGAACGCCGTCGCGACCTTCTCGTGCCTTCCGGGCTTGTAGGTGATCCGGGGCACCGGCTGGCCGTTGAGATCGGTGACACTCGGGTCGAGGGTGACGTTGTTGGTCAGGTACGGAAGGTCGGTGCCGATGAAGTTGACGCCGGCGAGCCGGTCGCGCAGGAGCGAGGCACGCATCAGATCCTTGAACGGGCTGCCGAACAGTTGAACCCCCGGCAGGAATCCCAGGATCTCCTGGTAGAACTGGCCCTCGGTGATCGGGTCCTGGCTCCCGCCCAACTCGCACAGCCCGCCACGGATGTAGGGCAGTCCGGCCAGTTTTGCGGCGGCTCGAGCCCCGGGGAAGTCGGGATTGGCGAAGTCCTCCATGCACTGCGTGATCGAGCGGCCGCGGTAGGCGTGCACCCGCTGGTCGAGGAAGATGCCGAACCCGTCCAAAAAGTTGTGGAACATCAGCCGGGCGCCGATCCGTCCGCTGGCGTCGGGCAGGCCGGAGAGCAGAGCCAGGCGTGATGTCTCGATCGCCGAGGCGGCCAGCACCACCACGTCGGCGCTTTCTCCGCCGGCGTTGCCCTGCGGGTCGAGATAGGATACGCCGGTGGCCCGCCGGCCCGTGAAGTTCACCTTGGTGACGGTGGTTTCCGGGTGTAACTGCACCCGTCCGGTCCGCAGCGCCCGCCGCAGTGGCGCAAGCGCGCCCACCCGGGCCGAGATCGGGCAGCCGTAATTGGCGCAGAACCCGCAGTTGTTGCACGCCGGACGGCCATCGAACTCGACCGAATTGATCGCGCTCGGGAACGGATAGGGATGCAGCCCGATGCGCTTGGCCCCCTTGGCGATAAGCGTGGACGAGCGCTGCTGCGGCCCCGGCGGCATCGGGTATTGCCGCGAGCGCGGCGCGTGCTTCAGGCTGAGAGCGGGTATCGTCCCGACATCGCCCTGGGTCCCGATCAGCAGCTCGATCGCGTCGTAATACGGTGCGATCTCGCCGTATTCGAACGGCCAGTCCTGCACGTCCGCGCCGGGCTGCGGGCCGAGCAGCGACAGTCCCTTGAAGTCGATGTCCCAGAACCGTGGGACCTTCGCGTCCCAGTGCACGGTTCCGCCGCCGACGGTGACCGGGAGTTCGTTGACCGGGCCGACGTAGCTGGCGGCTTCGTCGGCTTTGTGCCGAAACGTGCGCGGGTAGGCGAGTGGGTCCGGCTGCTCGAAGTAGCGGTACAGCGCCTTGAGTTCGTCGTTGGAGAACGTCGTCCCGAGGGGGCCGGTCCCATCCAGGTTGGTGAAGTAGTTCGACCCCTTCTCGAATATCACGACGTCCCAGCCGTTCTCGGCGAGTTCCATTGCCACCGTCGACCCGCCGGCGCCGGAGCCGACGACGATCGCCTTAATGGCCGGCTCCCACGCCACCCTTGCCGCCCAATTTGGCGATGAGCTGTCCCCAGTTCTGACGCAGGCGGTCGATGGTGTTGGTTACGACGACAAGGTCCCACTGGGCCGTTTCGACCTCGAAGGGGGTGTATCCCCGCGGCTGGGAGTCCCCGGGGTACTTGATGTCTGTCCAACCGACCAGGTTCGCGTTGCCGCCGTATTCGGGGTTGCTGTACATCGCCTCGATGGTGTGACCGAACAGAATATTGGTGAACGTCGTCGCCTGGCCGTGGACCAGGATGAGGTCCTGCTTGTCGGGCTTGATCGCGGTGAAGTCGCCGCCGGCCAGCTGGTCGAGCAAAGCGATGCCGCTGGTGTACTGGTTGCGAAGCTGCGTTAGGCGCTGTTGCCACGCGTAGGTCTGGGCGCGGTTGAGCGGGACGAAGACGGCCATGTAGTCCTGGGCGCCGCCGGCGCGGTTGCTCCATGGGCCCCCGGCGTGCACGTCGGCGGGCGTGACGTCGAAGACCGACAGCATCCGGTCCAGGAAGTTGACCACGTTCGCCTCGTGCGCGCCCGGGCTGCCGAGCTCGAGCGGGCAGTCGTCCGGCCCGGGGATCAGGCGTCGGGTGGCGGCGTCGAGCACCGCGGCCTGGTGGGCCGTCAGGAATCTGTACGGCGCGTCGGCCGAAGCGGCCGGGACCCCCCCGATGGCGGCAGCCAGCGACAGCAGGCTCAGGCCGCCGAGCACCGCGCGCCGGGACACCGGCGACGAGAAGCCTGATCCGTGGGCGGCGTCGTCGCTGCGCACACCGGCAGGGTAAGACGCAGACATGGGGCAAAGGGGGGATGCCCACGTAGCGGCGTGTCGGGACGGCGAAAGTCCGGCTACTCCTCGCCGGCCAACGCGAACCGGCCGTCGACCGTGCGGGTAACCAGGCCGTCGGCGAGTAGTGAATCCAGTGCCCGGTCACGCTGGACGCAGTCGGTCAGCCACGCCACGTCCAGCTCGGCCCGGGTGACAGGAGAATCTTTGGCGCGCAATACATCCAGCAGCCGCCCGCGGACCTGACGGTCGGTCCCGGCGTAGGTCTGAACACGGCGGGCCGGCCCTTCCGCGGGGGGATAACCGGCGCGCCGCCATGCGCACTGGCTAAGCGGGCACAATCCGCATCGCGGGGCTCGCGCGGTACAAACCGTGGCGCCCAGTTCCATCAAAGCAATTGAGAACTGTGGCGCCACATTGTCATCCGGGTCATCCGGCAGCAACGCCGAGACGGCGGCGTGGTCGCGCGCCGCGGACGGCGCGCCGGCGTCGGCCAGGCCGCGCACGGCACGGGCCACCACCCGGCGAACGTTGGTGTCCACCACCGGTATCCGTTGGCGGTAGGCGAAGCAGGCCACCGCCCGTGCCGTGTAGGTGCCGATCCCCGGCAAGCTCAACAAGGTGTCGACGTCATCGGGAACGACGTCGCCATGGTCGCGCGCGATGACGGTGGCGCACTCGTGCAGGCGCTTGGCCCGCCTGGGATAGCCCAGCTTGCCCCACGCACGCAGCACATCGGCGGCGCTGGCCGCGGCGGTTGCCGACGGGGTCGGCCAGCGTCGCACCCACTCCGGCCAGACCGACAGCACCCGGGCCACCGGCGTCTGCTGCAACATGAACTCGCTGACCAGGATCTGCCACGGGCTGACCTCGGGTTCTCGCCAAGGCAGGTCGCGGCGCGCCCGGTCGTACCAGTCGATGAGTTCGTTTGCCGCGACGTTCATCCGCGCGTGCGGCAAGATGTGTGCCATGCCCAAAACCGGCCCGGCAACAGCGTGGAAAGCACTCAAAAAGGGTAACGAACGATTCGTCGCCGGCAGGCCCGAGCACCCCAGTCAAAGCGTCGAGCATCGCGCCAGCCTGGCCGCAGGCCAGCAGCCCTCCGCGATCATCTTCGGCTGCGCAGACAGCCGGGTGGCCGCGGAACTCCTCTTCGATCAGGGCCTGGGCGACGTGTTCGTGGTTCGCACCGCCGGACAGGCCATCGATTCGGCGGTGCTGGGCTCCATCGAGTACGCGGTAACCGTGCTCAACGTGCCGCTCATTGTCGTCCTGGGGCACACCGGCTGCGGAGCCGTCAAGGCCGCAATCGCCGCGATCGACGACGGCGCGATACCGGGGGGTTACGTGCGGGACGTGGTGGAAAAGGTTGCGCCGTCCATCCTGATGGGCCGCCGCGACGGTCTGAGCCGTGTCGACGAGTTCGAGGAACGGCACGTGAGCGAGACGGTGGCGCAGCTGGCCGCGCGTTCGTCGACCATCTCGGAACGGGTGGCTGCGGGCACCCTGGCGATCGCGGGCGTCACCTACCGACTCGCGGAGGGTAAGGCGGAGTTGGTCCACCATGTCGGTGACATCGGCGAATAGCAGCCGGTTTCCGCCCGGTCACTAACACGGCGGTTGCCAGCAAACAGGGCGACACGCCGAGGCAGATCGAACAAATCGGCGTGACCTGGGCCTACGGTGTGAACGTGCTGGATCTGGAACCGCGAGGCCCGCTACCGACCGAAATCTATTGGCGGCGGAGGGGCTTGGCCATCGGTGTTGCGGTCGTCGTGATCGGAATCGCGGTCGCGGCGGTCATCGCCTTCATGGGCAACACCGCGGGTGCCAAACCCACCAATGCCGCTAAACCCAACTCCGCCCAAAGCAAGCCAGGCTCGCCCTCACCCGAGGCGCCGCCCCCGGCCGGGCAGGAAGGCGCCGCCCCGGTGGCGCCAGCGCAGGGGCAAAACCCCGAGACGGTCACGCCCACCGCCGCGGTGCAGCCACCGCCGGTGCTGAAGGAGGGCGATGACTGCCCCGATACGACCCTGGCCGTCAAGGGCCTGACCAACGCGCCCCAGTACTTCATCGGAGACCAGCCGAAATTCACCATGGTCGTCACCAACATCGGGCTGGTGGCCTGCAAACGCGACGTCGGGGCCGCGGTCCTTGCCGCCTACGTCTACTCGCTGGACAACCAGCGGCTGTGGTCCAACCTGGACTGCGCGCCGTCCAACGAGACCCTGATCAAGACCTTCACCCCCGGGGAGCAGGTGACGACGGCGGTGACCTGGACGGGGATGGGGTCGTCGCCGCACTGCCCGCTGCCGCGGCCGGCGATCGGGCCGGGCACCTACAACCTCGTCGTACAGCTGGGCAATCTGCGCTCGCAGCCGCTGCCGTTCGTCCTGAACCAGCCGCCACCGCCGCCCGGGCCGGTGCCGGGTCAGCCCGCGCTCGCGCCGCCGCCGGAGGCACCGCCGGGGATCGCACCGGGTCCTGGTCCGGCGGGCTAACCGAGCCCCACTGAGCGCCGTCAGCTCACTGGTCGGCGATGGTCGACTCCGCCAGTTGCGACAGCCCCTCCCGCACGTGGCGGGCCCACACGGTGCCGATGCCGTCCACCGATTGCAGGTCGTTAGCGCTGGCCGCCAGCAGGCCCTGCAGCGTTCCGAAGGCCCGGACCAACAGATCCGCGTGCGCGAACTGCAGCCGGTGGATGCCGGCCATCGCGCGGTAGCCACGCGGGCTCAGCGCCGAATCCTGCGCCTCCGTTGTCGTCGGATATCCGAGAACCTTTGCCAGCGAATTGAAGTCGAGCAGTTCGGTATCCGATAGGGCGTCCAGCTCGTCCAGGGTGGCCGTCAATTGCGCTTCGGACGATGGCTCCGGGCTGGCGTGATAGTCGCGCACGATCAGTTCCCGGGCGACGTCGTTGCCGCCCAGCAGTTCCTCGAGCTGCAGCCGCAGCTGGCGCCCGTCGGTGCCCAGCTCCACGCAGTCATAGTCGATCGCCAGGCCGATGCGCCGGACCAACTCGAGTCGCTGCACCACCGTCATCACGTCGCGCAGCGTGACGAAGTCCTCGATCTCCGCCCGCGAGAGTTGCCTGCTCACCTCGTCGAGCCTGGTCTTGTATCGCTCCAGCGTGGCGATGCCCTGGTTGGCCCGCGACAGGATGGTCGCCGAATCGGCCACCACATGGCGGTCCCCGCCGACATAGACGGTGACGATGTTCATCGAGTGGCTGACCGAGATCACCGGGTAGCCGGTCTGGACCGCGGCCCGCTCCGCGGAGCGGTGGCGGGTTCCCGATTCGTCGGTCGGTATCGACGGGTCGGGGACCAACTGCACGTTCGCCCGCACGATGCGGCTGCCATCGGTGGACAGCACGACCGCGCCGTCCATCTTCGACAGCTCGCGCAGCCGGGTCGGTGCGTACCGGACGTCGAGGGCAAAGCCGCCGTCGCAGATGGCCTCGACGTTCTCGTCGTTGCCGAGCACGATCAACGCGCCGGTGCGGCCGCGCAGGATGCGCTCCAGGCCGTCCCGCAGCCCGGTGCCCGGCGCCAGGCGGGCGACGGTCTCACGCAGCGTCGGACGGGTCACAGCCTGTCATTCTGCGGTGCGTTGGCCTACGCGTCCAGCCGTCGGGGTCCAGCGGGCTTACCGCCGCGGTGGTCAGCAATGTCGATCACGTGCTCCAGCGCCTCGACGATCGTGGGTGCGCGCAGCGCGCGCATGCCCGCCGGCACGATGTCGACTCGGGGGTCGTCACCGTCCGGGATCAGCGCAATGTTGAATCCCTGGCGTGCGGCTTCGCTCAGCCGCCGCTGCATGCCGCCGACCCGCCGCAGGTCACCGGCGAGCCCCACCTCGCCGATGACCACCGCGGTGCTGGGCAGCGGCAAACTCGCGTACGCCGAAGCCAGCGCTACCGCCACGGCGAGATCCGCGGACGAATCGGTCAACCGCATGCCGCCGACGGTGGACAGGTAGATGTCGTTGACGGCGATGGCCAACCTGGCGTGCTTTTCCAGCACGGCGGTGATCATCGCGGCCCGGGAGTGGTCGATGCCGCTGACGGCGCGGCGCGGCGAGCCGCCGGCGTTCCCGGCGAGCAACGCCTGGACTTCGCCGATCAGCGGCCGCTTTCCGTCCAGCGTCACCGTGATCGCGGTGCCGGCGACCGGTGCCGGCCGCTGATCCAGGAACAGGTGCGTCGGGTCGGCGACGTCCTCGATCCCGTTGTCGTGCAACATGAAACACCCGACTTCGTCGGCCGTGCCGAAGCGATTCTTGATCCCGCGGACCATCCGCACCGACCCGTTGCGGTCGCCCTCGAAATGCAGCACCACGTCGACGAGGTGTTCAAGCGAGCGCGGTCCGGCGATGGCCCCGTCCTTGGTGACGTGGCCGACGAGGATCAGGGCAACGTCGTTGGCCTTCGCGGCCGCGGTCAGCGCGGCGGTTACCGCGCGCACCTGCGTGACGCCGCCGGCGACGCCATCGGCCCCCGTGCTGGACATGGTCTGCACCGAGTCCACGATGACCAGCGCGGGCCGGACCGCCGCGATGTGGTCCAGCACGGTGTGCAGGTCGGATTCGGCGGCCAGGTAGAGCTCGTCACCGCCGCAGCCGATCCGGTCGGCGCGCAGCCGGATCTGGCCCGCGGACTCCTCGCCGGAGATATACAGCGCCCGTCGGCCCGATTGCGCCCAGCGATGGGCGGCCTTGAGCAACAACGTCGACTTACCCACGCCAGGATCGCCCGCCAGCAGCGTGACCGAGCCCGGCACCACGCCGCCCCCTAGCACCCGGTCGAGTTCACCCATGCCCGTCGAGCGGTGCCGGCTGACATTGGGCTCGATGGAACTGATCGGAACGGCTCGCGAGGCCGGGCCCGAAGTCAGACTTGAACGACGGCCGCCGCCGCCGGCCGCGCTGAGGACCGGTACCTCGTCGACGGTGCCCCAAGTGCCGCACTCAAGGCAGCGGCCCACCCATTTGGCCGTGACATGGCTGCATTCAGAGCACCGGTATTGCGAGCGCGCATTTGCCACGTCATGACGGTATCGGGCGGGTCCGACAAAACGGGCCTGACGAGCCGGTTAGACCGGGTGAGGCCCCAATCCGGCCGAAATCGGGACCATCACGGTGGCCTGCCCCGCCTTCTCGAAATTGAACGTGAAGTTGTAGGTGAGGCCGTTTGTGACGGGCTTGGTCAACGCGACCGTCGCCCGGACCGCATTGCTGGAGCCAATGGGGCCCGGCGCCACGTTCTGGCCGTCGGGCGTGCCGATGAACAGCATCCCGGCGGCGGGAAGTCGGGCGTCGCCACCGACCGCCACCGTGCCGATGTCACTGGTGATGCCCACCAGCCTGTCCGCGATGTCGGGCGACTGGTTGACGGCCACCGCCACCAGGTCCACCGACCGGCCCGGCTGGAGAAAGTCACCGGTCTGCACGGCTTGCATGCGGATATCGCGCAGCGCCACGTTGTTGATCGTGACCTTGTTGCCGTTGACGGCGGGCTCCTGCGTGGACATTTGCGAGATCTGACCGGCCGCGCAACCGCTGAGCAAGGCGGCCAGCAAGGCGACCAGGCCGGCGACGGCGGCCCGCGCGGCCGGGGCGGAACGTCGGATCGGGAGGCGGATCTCGAAGCGATTCACTCAATGCCTCCTGGTCGGCTCGCGCCATCACGACAACGGTTTTCTACGCAACTATGCACAGTAGTAGGAACGTCCCGACGGCGGTAGCGCAGGGCGCACACCAGCTAAGCAGTCGCTGGGTGGGGTAGCCGCGGGGGACAAACAACGACGTTGGTAATGTGTCGCATTGCACGTCTCGCTCCGCTTGTCAACCCCTAGTCTGCCCGTGTTGTGCCCCTGACCTGCACAGTTGTTCCGCAAGCCTTGGGCCGCCGTGATAGGATGAAGTAACGAAAGGGGCTCTAATCAGATGATCTTCAAGGTCGGCGACACCGTTGTCTATCCACACCACGGTGCTGCGTTAGTCGAGGCGATAGAAACCCGGACCATCAAAGGGGAACAAAAAGAGTATCTCGTCTTGAAAGTGGCGCAGGGAGACCTGACAGTTCGAGTACCCGCCGATAACGCCGAGTACGTGGGTGTCCGCGACGTCGTCGGCCAGGAGGGCCTGGACAAGGTTTTTCAGGTGTTGCGGGCGCCGCACACCGAAGAGCCAACGAACTGGTCCCGCCGCTACAAGGCCAACCTGGAGAAGCTCGCCTCCGGCGATGTCAACAAGGTGGCCGAGGTGGTGCGCGATCTGTGGCGCCGCGACCAGGAACGTGGGTTGTCCGCCGGCGAGAAGCGCATGCTGGCCAAGGCCCGGCAGATTCTGGTCGGTGAGTTGGCGCTAGCCGAAAGCACCGACGACGCCAAGGCGGAGACCATCCTCGACGAGGTTCTGGCCGCCGCTTCCTGAAGGCCGTGAGGCTTTAGTGGTCGGGGGAGCGGGCGCCTCGGGCACGGTAGTCGCAGTGGTCCCTGCCGCAGGGTCGGGGGAGCGGCTGGCCGTCGGTGTACCCAAGGCCTTCTATCAGCTCGAGGGGCAAACCCTCGTCGAACGGGCCGTCGACGGTCTGCTGGAGTCGGGGGTCGTCAACACCGTCGTAGTCGCCGTACCCCCCGGCCTTGCCGACGAGGCCAAGCTGATCCTCGGTGACAAGGCCACCGTCGTGGCCGGCGGGGCGAACCGCGCCGAATCCGTGAGCCTGGCCCTGGCGGCTCTGTCTGGTAACCCCGACTTTGTGCTGGTGCACGACGCCGCCCGGGCGCTGACACCGCCGGCGCTGGTCGTGCGCGTGGTCGACGCGCTGCGGGCCGGTCACGGCGCCGTCGTGCCCGCGCTGCCACTGTCTGACACCATCAAGGCCGTGGACGCCAACGGGGTGGTCCTGGGCACGCCGGAGCGGGCCGGACTGCGGGCGGTGCAGACCCCGCAAGGCTTCGCCGCCGATCTGCTGTTGCGCGCCTACCAGCGCGCCCGCACCGCGGATTTCACCGACGACGCGTCGCTCGTCGAGCATGTCGGCGGTCAGGTTCAGGTCGTCGCGGGCGACCCGCTGGCGTTCAAGATCACCACCCAGCTTGACTTGTTGCTGGCCCAAGCGATTGTGCGCCGGTGACCGAGCTGCCACGGGTCGGTGTCGGCACCGACGTGCACCCGATCGAACCCGGGCGACCGTGCTGGCTGGTCGGGCTGCTTTTCGACGGCGCCGACGGCTGTGCGGGTCATTCCGACGGTGACGTGGGGGCGCATGCGCTTTGTGATGCGCTGTTGTCGGCCGCGGGGCTGGGCGATGTCGGCGAGGTGTTCGGGGTAGGCGATCCGCGTTGGGAGGGCGTCAGCGGCGCCGACATGCTGCGCCACGTCGTCGACCTGATATCGCGGCACGGCTACCGGGTCGGAAACGCCGCCGTGCAGGTGATCGGCAACCGGCCGAAGGTCGGCCCGCGTCGCGTGGAGGCGCAGCAGGTGCTGTCGGATCTGCTGCGGGCGCCGGTATCGGTCTCGGCGACGACCACCGACGGGCTGGGCCTGACCGGGCGCGGCGAGGGGCTGGCCGCCATCGCCACGGCGCTGTTGGTCCCCATCGGGTAGGCCCGCCGGGTGGCCGGGTAAATCGGAACTAGCAGGTAAGCTGGCACGTCGTGACCGATCGCGCCCGCTTGCGGCTACACGACACGGCGGCCGGTGCCGTGCGTGATTTCGTTCCGCTGCGCGACGGGCACGTCTCCATCTACCTCTGCGGCGCCACCGTTCAGGGGCTGCCGCACATCGGACACGTTCGCAGCGGGGTGGCATTCGACATCCTGCGCCGCTGGCTGGTCGCGCGGGGCTACGACGTCGCGTTCATCCGCAACGTGACCGACATCGAGGACAAGATCCTCAACAAGGCCGCCGCGGCGGGCCGGCCGTGGTGGGAGTGGGCGGCCACCTACGAGCGCGCATTCAGCGCCGCCTATGACGCCCTGGACGTCCTGCCGCCGTCGGCGGAGCCGCGGGCCACCGGGCACATCACCCAGATGGTCGAACTGATGGATCGCCTGATCGAGACGGGCCACGCGTACGCGGCCGGTGGCGACGTGTACTTCGACGTGCTCAGCTACCCGGAGTACGGCCGGCTGTCCGGGCACAAAATCGACGACGTCCATCAGGGCGAGGGCGTGGCCACGTGCAAGCGCGACCAGCGCGACTTCACCCTGTGGAAGGGCGAAAAGCCCGGCGAGCCGTCGTGGCCGTCGCCGTGGGGGCGCGGGCGTCCGGGCTGGCACCTGGAATGCTCGGCGATGGCCCGCACCTATCTTGGGCCGGAGTTCGACATCCATTGCGGTGGAATGGATTTGGTATTCCCGCATCACGAGAACGAGATCGCGCAGAGCCGCGCCGCCGGGGACGGGTTCGCCCGCTACTGGCTGCACAACGGCTGGGTGACCATGGGCGGCGAGAAGATGAGCAAGTCGCTGGGCAACGTGTTGGCCATACCGGCGATGTTGCAGCGGGTGCGGCCGGCCGAGTTGCGCTACTACCTGGGCAGCGCTCATTACCGGTCGATGCTGGAATTCTCCGAATCCGCCCTGCAGGACGCGGTCAAAGCCTATGTGGGAGTTGAGGAATTCCTGCACCGCGTTAGGACTCGGGTTGGCGCCGTCGAACTCGGGGAGTGGACGCCACGCTTCGCCGAGGCGCTCGACGACGATCTGGCGGTCCCGATCGCCCTGGCTGAGGTGCACCAAGCCCGCGCCGAAGGCAACCGGGCACTCGATGCCGGCGAACACGAGGGCGCACTTCAGCAGGCCGGCGCGATCCGGTCGATGATGGGCGTCCTGGGTTGCGACCCACTCGACGAACGCTGGGAATCCCGCGACGAGACGTCCGCCGCCCTGGCCGCCGTCGACGTGCTGGTGCAGTCCGAACTGGAGAACCGGGAAAAGGCGCGCGGACAACGCAACTGGGCACTCGCCGACGAGATCCGCGATCGCCTCAAAAACGCCGGTATCGATGTCACCGACACCGCCGACGGACCGCAGTGGACGTTGGGCGGTGACGGCAAGTAGATGGCCGGTAACTCGCGGCGCCGCGGGGCGATACGCAAATCCGGCACCAAGAAAGGCCCCACCGTCGGCTCGGGCGGCCAGCGTCGCCGCGGGCTGGAGGGGCGCGGGCCCACACCGCCGGCGCACATGCGCCCCAACCACCCGGCCGCCAAGCGCGCCCAGTCCCACTCGCGCCGGCCGGCCAAGCGCACCGACGAGACCGAACTGGTGCTCGGCCGCAACCCGGTGCTGGAATGCCTGCGCGCCGACGTTCCGGCGACGGCGCTCTACGTCGCGCTCGGCACCGAAGCCGACGAGCGAGTCACCGAATCCGTGGCCCGGGCGGCCGATTTGGGCATCGCGATCCTGGAGGTGCCGCGCGCCGATCTGGACCGGATGACCACCAACCACCTGCATCAGGGCATCGCGTTGCAGGTGCCGCCGTACGACTACGCCCACCCCGACGATCTGCTCGCCGCCACTTCCGCCTCGTCGCCCGCGCTGCTCGTCGCGTTGGACAACATCTCCGATCCCCGCAACCTCGGCGCCATCGTACGTTCCGTTGCGGCATTCGGCGGCCACGGCGTGCTGATCCCGCAGCGACGTTCGGCCTCGGTGACCGCGGTGGCCTGGCGCACCAGCGCCGGTGCCGCGGCCCGCATTCCGGTAGCGCGGGCCACCAATCTCACTAGGGCGCTTAAAGGTTGGGCCGACGGCGGGTTGCGGGTGATCGGCTTGGACGCCGGCGGTGACACCGCTCTCGACGACCTGGACGGCACCGACCCGCTGGTGGTGGTCGTCGGCTCGGAGGGTAAGGGGCTGTCGCGGTTGGTCCGGCAGACCTGCGACGAGGTGGTGTCGATTCCGATGGCGGGTCATACCGAATCGCTGAACGCCTCGGTGGCCGCCGGGGTGGTGCTCGCCGAAATCGCCCGCCAGCGAAGGCGTTAACGGCGTTGACAACCCGTCTTGCCGCGGTCGTTCTGGCGCTGGCCGTCGCGTTTCTCGCGCCGTTGCCGACGGCCTCCGCGCAACCTTTCGGGTTTCGATCTGCAGGCCCATCGCGGCGGGCGCGGCGAGACGACCGAAGAATCGTTGCGCGCGTTCGCCAAGGCGCTCGAGCTCGGCGTCAGCACGCTGGAACTCGACATCGTCATCACCAAGGACGGGCAGCCGATGGTGTGGCACGACCCGACGATCGACGCCGAGAAATGCGCCGACACCGGGCCCGCGTTCGCCGGCGACCCACAGTATCCGTACGTCGGAAAGCTGGTGCACGAGCTCACCCTGGTGCAGATCCGCACGCTGGACTGCGGCAAGCGGCTCGCCGAGTTTCCCCGGGCCGAAGTGGTGCGGGGCAACAAGATCGCGACGTTGCCCGAGGTCTTCGCGCTTGCCGACTCGTATCGGGCCGGGGTGCGGTACAACATCGAAACCAAGGTGGAGGCGGACAATCCGAGCCGGTCGGCCGACCCCCAACAGTTCGTCGACGTGATACTGGCCGCGATCCGGTCGGCGGGCAAGGTCGATCGCGTGGAGATTCAGAGTTTCGACTGGCGAACTCTGCCCATGGTGCACGAGGCGAGCCGTCGATTCCGTTGGTGGCCTTGTACAACGAAGAGACCTGGGCGCCGGACTCGCCGTGGCTGGCCGGTGAAAACGCCGCCACGATCGGCGATCCGATGATCGGGGCGCTGCTGGTGGGTGCGAACATGGTTTCGCCGAGATACCAGCTGGTCATCGGAAAACCGTATGTCGATCATGCGCATTCGTTGGGGCTCAAGGTCATTCCGTGGACCGTCAACGACAGCGGCGCCATGCGTGAGCAGATCGCCGATGGCGTCGACGGGATCATCACCGACTACCCGACGCTGCTGCGCGGCGTGATGACCGAGCTCGGCATGCCGCTGCCGCCGGCCTACCACCGGGGTTAGTGCGTCGTTACGGCATCGCGTCGGCCCACTCGATATGGCCTTCGAAGCCAAGCGAATTTCGCCATGTCGCGGTAGCGATCCCTGAAGTCGGCGTACGCGGCGACATCGCCGTGAGCCCGTGCCAGCAGGGCGCGCAGCCGCAGCAGCAGGACGTCGCGCATAGCATAATCCTCGTTGGTCGGGGCCGCGGCCAATCGCTCGGTTGCCGCCTCGGCTTCGGCCACATCACCGTCGGCCGCCCGGTCGCAGCAGCGTATCGACCAGAACTCCCGTCACAACAACGCCCCATCCCAGCAGCTGTCCCTCGCGGACCACATGGTCGATGGTGGCGCGCATGAGCGGTATGGCGTCATCGCGATCTCCACGCCGAGCCCTCTCACGTGCCAAGAGCACGTCCACGAGCGGCAAATCGGACAGGTGGTGTTCCTGGCGCAGGAACACGTCGCGGACGTCCGCCAGGAGCTGCTGTCCGCGGTCACGTTCCGAGGCCGTTGGACGGTGCACCAGCGCACTGCCCAGCGTCACCTGCGCGTGGGCCAACGCGAAATCGTCAGCCGGATCGTTCGGCGGTGTGCAGGGCGTGCTCGATCTCGCGCAGCACGGAATCGTCGGACCTCAGCACGCCAGTCGGAATTGTCGTGCCGTAGGCGTAGGTGACGGTCCCGGCGTACGTCAGGGGGTCGGCGTCGCGTGCCATGGCTATGCCGCGCCGCAGGTCGTCGCGCCATCCGGGACGACCGAGGGTATAGCGGCCGAGGGCCCGCGTCGTAATGGCGAGCGCTAACGGAGACCCGAAGATGAAGTTGCCTTTAGACGGGTCACCGTCGGCCAGGTCGATGACCCTTTGTGACCACCGCAGCACGTCAGACCACTCGGCAGCTCTCCATCTTGGCGTAGATCGGCCCGGAGGACAGCCCCACCGTCAAGGTCGGATCGCCGACCGACTCGATGAAGGCCCAGGCTTCCGATGCCAGCCGCGACGCCTCGCGCACCCGGCCCTGATACGCGTGATCGGCGACCAGCGCTGCCATGGCGATGGCCAATGACGCCTTGTCGCCGGCGGCGGTGCACAACTCGCGCAATTCCTCGAAGCGGGCGCCGGCAACATTCACATGGACGCGAAAGGCGGTCCCGCACAACAAGGTGCGCGGGGCGATGCGCATGGCTAGGCGGTTCGGGTCATCGGCGGGCAACGCGTCGGCGATCCTGGTGGCGCGCTCCCAACTCAGTCGCGCCGCGTCGATGTCGCGGTTAGTCGCCCAGGTTGCCGCGCGCATGTGCCAGCCGTAGGCGGCGTGCAGATCACCGGCGGCTTCGAGATGTTCGGCGATCAATGCGGCGTTCTGCTCGGCCGATTCCGGCTCGCGGGCTTCGATCTCGGCGGCCAGCCGGCGGTGCAACCGGGCGCGATCGGATTTCAGCTGGGATTCGTAGGCCACCGTGCGGATCAGCGGATGCCGAAACGCATATTCGGCGTGCGGGGTGAACCGGACTTGGTCGACGAGCTCGGCACCGATCAGCTCGTCGACAACCGGATCGACCTCCAGGTCTGGCAAGCAGATCGCGGCTGAACCGAGACCCGACGACCGCCGCGGCGGCAAGCGCGTGTTTGGCCGCCGGGCCGAGCCGGTCGATGCGGGCGGCGATGGCCGCCTGTAGCGTGGCCGGCACGCTGACCTCGGCCACATCGGTGCAACAGGCGTAGTTGCCGCGCTCACCGACCAGCACGCCGCGTTCGGCGAGGTCGCGGGTGATCTCCTCGGCGAAGAATGGGTTGCCGGCAGCGCGCGCGCTGATCACCTCGCCGATCTGGCTCACCGACGGATCCGGGCCCATCAACTCAGACACCAGCGTCGAGGTTTCCGAATCGCTCAGCGGTGCCAGCGCGATGGTCTGTGCGCCGGCCAGATGCGCGAGAGCCCCGTGGTATTCGGGGCGATAGGTGATCAGTACCAGCGACGGGGTCTGCGGTATCACCGCAAGGAAGTCCGCGATCATCGATTCACTGACCTCATCGATCCAGTGCGCATCCTCCACGACGAACATCGCCGGTCTGGTGCGGGCCAGCTGCGCGGAGTTGATCAGGGCGGTCAACCGCCGCCGCCGCGCGTCGGGGTCGATCTTTGGCAACTTCACATTGGGATCGGCAGTGCCCAACAGCTCATCGAGCAGCAGGAGGTCCTGCGGATCGGCGTCGGGGACTCGGGCGCTGAGCGGGCCAACGGCGCGGAGCAGGCGCGCGACCACGTGGAACGGGATATCGGTGGCATGCGACTCGCAGAAGGTGGAAAACACCTCGACGCCAAGACTTTCCGCAAGCCGGACAGCCTCAGCGGTCAACCGGGTCTTGCCGATACCCGGAGGGCCGACCACCGCGACCACAGATCCGCGTCCGTTGGTTGAGCGGTCCAGCATCGCGGCCAGCGCGGACAACTCCCACTCGCGGCCCACCAATGTCGACACCGAGACACCGGTCCGTTGGGCGGCAACGCCCAGCAGCCGCCGCGCTGGCACCGGATCCGCGGCGCCTTTGATGTGTACCATCTCGCGGTCACTCAGCACCGCCGCGTCTTCGACCAGCCGCGCGGTGGAGTCGCTGAGCATCACGCCGCCGGGAGGCGCGACCGACTCCATTCGTTGAGCCATCCCCACCTGCTCACCAATGGCGGTGTAACCCAAAGCGGCAGAACCGATCTCACCGGCAATCACCCGACCGGAATTCAGCCCCACGCGCAGCTGGAGGTCGACACCATCGCGCTCGGCAATCCCGATGGCGAGCTTCTTCGCCTCCTCCTGAATGCCCAACGCCGCCAGACACGCGCGCACACCGTGGTCTTCCAACGCCACCGGCGCGCCAAACACCGCCATGATCCCGTCGCCGGTGAACTTGTCCACCGTGCCGCCGTAACGCTGCACCACCGCGGCCGCGCGCGTCACGAGCTCGGTCATGATCTCGCGCAACCGCTCCGCACCCACCGTCGCGGCGATGTCCATCGAATGCACCACATCGGCGAACAGCACGGTGACCTGTTTGTACTCCGCCACCCCGCCGGGCGCCGCGGTCGCCGAGCCGCACTCGTCGCAGAACTTCGCGGTCGGCCGCAATTCCGCGGCGCACCTCGTGCAGGCCAACGCGGCCGTCATGCGCCCAACAATAGGGTGGTCACCAGCGAGAGGCGGCGTATTCGCCGACATCGTCGACTAGGGGGCCACGCTGTCCGCCAGGACGCCGGCCACGGCGCCATGCCGATCGATGCGGTGTCGCTGTCGGTGGCGTTTGGCGCGCGCGGCCCGCCAAAGCATGCCCGGGCGCAGCAGCCGGGTCGCGGGGTCGACGAGTGAGGTCACTCTGACGAACTGATCCACCGCGGCGGTGTCGTATTCGGCGGCGGTGAGCACGCGATCGACGTATACGTTAAGCAGCCGGGTGAACAGCGGCGGTGTGCCGTCGATTTCGGGTAGGGATAGGTCGGGATTGGCCGACAGCTCCCACGCCTGGCGGATCGGCGCCGCCGCGGCACGGAAAAAGCGCCGCGCTAAATCCCTTGTGCCACGAGATAAGCAGTCACGTAGCGCCAACGCCTCGAGTGCGGCCACCGTCATGCCCTGGCCGTAGATCGGGTTGAAGCTGCAGATCGCGTCGCCGATGACCAGCAGGCCCTCCGGGAAGCGATGCATCTTGTCGTAGCGGCGCCACCGACTGCACGGCATCCGGTGCCGCACCGGCTCCCCGATGGGTTCGGCGCCTCGCACCGCGGCCAGCAGGTGGGCCGGTGCGAAGCCCTCGACGAAGTCGCACATTCCCGCAATGTCACAGGGCGGCTCCTGACCGGCTATGCCCATCACGGTGACCAGCCAGGTGTCGTTCTCGCAGTGGAGCAGGCCGATGCCTCTGGGCCTGCCCGGCACGATCCCGACGAGGAAACCGAGTTCGTGCGGCGCATTCGTTGCCATGCGCAGCGCCTGGCTCGCGTAGGTCAGCTGCACGACGACACGATCCTCGCGCGGGCGTTCGTACCCCAGGCCGTCCAGCCACGTCGGGGTGCGAGCGGCGCGCCCGGTGGCATCGACGACCAAATCGGCGGTCAGCGTGGCGGGCTCGCCGGTATGGCGGCTGACGGCCCGCACGCCCGCGACGCGGCGGCCGTCGGGCGTCGAGATCAACCCCACGATGTAGTGCTCGTCAAGCACGGTGACACCGGGAATGCCGCGCAGTCGCGCGCGGACGTGATCCTCCAGAAAGGGCCGAGTCGCGCTGTAGGCACTAAACGAGGGGGCGCTGCCGCTGCGCGCCATCAGGTGCCCGCCCACGTCGTAATACAGCCGCGACAGGTCCCGGCCATCGAAGTACTCGGCTCCGTCGAGGACCATCTCGTCGAGGACACCGGGGAACATTTCTTCGATCGCCTGGGCGCCGCGGGCCAGCAGGGCGTGCAGGTGCCGGCCCTGGGGCACTCCCCGACGAGCGGCGCCGGTGTCGGGCAGCGGGTCGCGCTCCACCACCGTCACCGTGTCGAAGAAGTCGGAGAGCGAGCGCGCGGCCAGCAGACCGGCCATGCTCGCTCCCAATACCACCGCGTGCTTGCCGATCTTCGCCTTGATGTTGGACATGCCCACCGCCTTTGTCGAGCCCCTACCTGACAAAACCCATGCTCACGGCAGGCTCCGGGCGGCGATAGCGTAGTCGGGTACGCCACCGGCGCGCGGACCGAGCGTCGGGTCACCGCAAACTCATAGACACGCCGATAAGCTGCCCGCCCAATGCTGGTGCAGCGATCTGGTACACGGATATAGTCGCCACGTGACCAGCGGCGAACCGCTGACGGGCCGCGATAGCGAGCTAGGCGTCATTCGCCGCGCCCTGGCCGGTGCTGGCAAAAACTGTGGCGTGGTGATCGCCGGGGCGGCCGGTGTGGGCAAGACCCGGCTGGCCCGTGAGGTGCTGCGGCGGGCCGAGGCGTCGGGTGAGTGCACGAAATGGATCGTCGGCACCGAATCGGCTCGTGCGCTGCCCCTGGGGGCATTCATCGGCGCGTTGGGCGACGCGATGTCGGATCCGCTGGCCAACGTGCGACGCGTGATCAATTCGTTTGTCGCGCAACAGCGTCGGGGTCGCGTTGTGGTGGGGGTGGATGACGCGCACCTGCTGGACGGATTGTCTGCTCTCGTCGTTCATCAGCTGGCGCAGTCAGGCGGGGCTCGCCTGCTGGTCACAGTCCGCACGGGCAGCGACGAACCCGATGCCGTGACGGCCTTGTGGAAGGACGGGCTGCTGGTTCGGCTTGATCTCGAACCGCTTTCGGCCGCGGCAACGCGCGAGGTGATCGAGAGCGCGCTGGCCGGCCCGGTCGATGCCCGTAGCGCGGCCCGGTTCCGGAAGCTGACCGGCGGGAATGCCCTGTTCCTTCGGCAGTTGCTGGCCGATCAGGTAGCGGCCGGACGGATGCGCAAATCCGCCGGGGTGTGGATGTGGGACGGCGACGTCGCGGTCTCGGCGCACCTGTCCGACGCGGCGGGCTGCCAGCTGAGCCGGCTGAGCCCGCGGGTGGCGATGGTGGTCGACACGTTGTCGCAGTGTGAGCCGCTGGCCGTCGATGTGCTGTGCGATCTGGTGCGCCGGAGCGACCTGGCAACCGCCGAGAAGTTGGGCCTGGTGAGCGTCGAACGCACCGGCGGCGGGCTGATGGCCAGGCTGGCGCACCCGCTGTTCGGTGAACTTCGCCGCGCGAGCGCCGGCGAGATGCATTTGTCGGCAATCCGGGGCAAATTGGCGACGCGGCTGGCCCAAAACGGTGACAACGACATGCACGCCACCGTTCGTCGCGCGCTGCTGCGCCTCGAGTCCGATCTTGGCCCCGACCCCGAGCTGTATCTGGAATCGGCGCGCCATGCCATGACGCTGCTGGATCTCGATCTCGCCGACCGGTTTGCCACCGCCGCGACGCAGGCCGGTGCACCCGGGGCGGCCGGGGTGCGGGCGATGAACCTGGTGCTGCTCGGGCGCGGCGAGCCGGCCGAGGCGGCGCTGCGCGCCATGGCCGACGGTGACGTGCCCGACGGCCATCACTGGGCGACCGTGCGGGCGCACAACCTGATCTGGATGCTCAGCAAGCCCCAAGACGCGGCGGTGATCCTGGACGGCCTCGCCGCAGGCCCAGAGACCCCGGCGCAGGTGGCGGAGCGTTTGGCGGTGCAGGCCTGCCTGGACGCGGTGTCGGCGCGTTGCGAATCTGCAGCCGAAAAGGCCCGGGCCGCACTGGATTTCCCTGCACTGCCGGCCTTTCACGCGATGTCGGCCTCGATGGCGTTGATCATGGCTATGGGGGCGTTGGGTCAGGTCGATGAGCTCGCCGGCGTGGCCGAGCAGGCACTGCGACGCGCGACGACGTCGTTTCAGGCGTCGCACATGCGGTTCTGGTTCGGCGCCGTGTACGGTCGCGCCTGCCGGCTGACCGGGCGCATCGACGAATTCGTCAACACGGCAAGGCAATTGGCCGACTCGGCGCGCGACGTTCCCGGTCTTGCCTATGCCAACCTGGCTTTACTGCTGGGCAACGCCGACCTGGCCCGCGGCGCCGTCGCCGACGCGGCCCGGCTGGTGCACGAGGCGGTTGCCGGGGCCGAAATACACGCCGTCAGAACGGGTTTGCGGCCGGCGAGCTACTTCGCCTTGGCCGAGGCGCACGCCAAGCTCGGAGAACCGACCGAGGCGAATGACGCGGTCGCCGCGGCGCGGTCGTGTGTGCCGTCCGACTTCCTGTTCATGCATACCGCTCTGTCGCAGGCCACCGGGTGGGCGATGGCCGCCAGCGGCCGCCTGGGCGAAGCCGTGGCGAGCGTGCAGGAGGCGGGACGGCTGGCCCGCGACCGCGGCCAGCCCACGCACGAACTGGCCTGCATCCAGGCCGCGGCTCAATGGGGCGATGCCTCGCAGGCGGCGCGGGCACGGGAGCTGGCCCAGGCGTTGTCGTTGCCGCTGGCCGATGCCGTCGCGTTGCATGCGGAGGCTCTGCTGGCCGGGGACGGTGAGGGCCTGCTGGCGGCCTCGGCGAAGTATCGGGGGATCGGTGACCGGGCCGCGGCCGCCGACGCGGGGGCGCAGGCCTCCGTCGCGTTCGCCGAAAGCCAGCAGCATAAGCGGGCGCTCTACGCCGCGGCGTTGGCCAGGGAATTGACCGAGGAATGCGGTGGCCTGCACACGCCGGCGCTGCGGACGCCGTTGGGCCTCAAGTTGTCGGGTCGCCAGCGCGATGTCGTGGAACTCGTCGTGGCCGGCCTGTCCAACCGTCAGATTGCCGAGAAGCTCGTGATGTCGGTGCGCACTGTGGAGGGCCACGTTTACCGGGCCTGCCAGCGGGTGGGGGCCCAGTCGCGCGAGGAACTGGCGTCGATCGTCAGATCCGGACCGGGCGACCGCGGTTAGCACGGCGAGCAGACGCAGAATCGCACAAATTGGCGCCAATTCGCGCGATTCTGTGTCTGCTCGCGCGTAATCCCGATTAGGCTCCGACCAGCCGCGCGGACGCCCACAGCGCGACAACCGCCACCGTCAGGGCCGTGGGCACGGTGCACAGCCCGAGGCGGGTGTACTCGCGGACGCTGGCCTCGACGTTCTGCTGGCGCAGCACGCCCCGCCAGAGCAGGTTGGACAGCGAACCGACGTAGGTCAGGTTGGGGCCGATATTCACCCCGATCAGCACCGCCAGGATGGCCACCGGCCCGCCGGGCGCGACCAGCGGCAGCAGCACCAGCGTCGCGGGCAGATTGTTGACGACGTTTGCCAGCACGGCGGCTATCGCGGCGATCGCGAGCAATGCGGGCAACCCGGAACCGGACGGTAGCACCCCGGACATCGCCTTGCCCATGCCGTTGAGCGTGACCGCCTGCACGACGACGCCCAGCGCCAGCACGAACACCAGGAACGACACGTTCACCGAGCGCAGGATCTCCCGCACGGAGGTGTGCCGGCGGCCGAGGCTGCGCACCGCCAGCACCGAGGCGCCGCCCAGCGCCACCCAGGCCGGGGCGACCCCCACCGATTCCGAGACGGCGAACCCGGCCAGCGTCAGCGCCACGACCACCAACACGAACACCGGCGGTCGCGGCGGCGGCCCGACTTCCCCGGGCTCCGGTGCCTGCCGCAGGTCACCGGCGAAGAACAGCCGGAAGACCACGTACACCGCGGCCACCGCGGCCAGCCACGGCAGCGCCATCATCAGCGTGAACTTCGCGAACGAGACATTGGCGATGTGAAAGGCCAGCAGGTTGGTCAGATTCGACACCGGAAGCAGCAGTGAGGCGGCGTTGGCCAGATGGGCTGTGGCATACGCATAGGGGCGCATCGGGGTCCGCAGGCGGCGCACGGTGATCAGCACCACCGGGGTCAGCAACACGACGGTGGCGTCCAGGCTGAGCGTGGCGGTGATGATGGCGGCGATGGCGAACACCTGCCGCAGCAGGCCGTGCGATCCGGGGCTCACCCGCGCCATCGCCGCGCCCGCGGCCTCGAACAGGCCCTCGTCGTCGCACAGCTTGGCCAGCACCAGCACGGCGCCCAGGAACGCAACCACCCCCGATAGCCCGGCGACCTGCTCGGCCGCCTGATGGATCGATACCGCGCCGATCGCTATCAGGATGAGGGCCGCCGGAACGGCCGCCAGTGCCTCCGGCCAGCCCCGTGGGCGAGCGACCGCGAACGCGAGCACCACAGCAAGCAGCAACAGCGCTACGGTCAGGGTCACCGGGCTTAGATCCAGGGGTCCTCGCGCCGCCACAACGTCGGCATGTGCAGCGCGACACCGTCGCGCGCGGCCAGCTCGTCGAGGACGCGGATGGACACGCCTAGGTCGTCGCCCGCATATGGCAAGGCCCGCAACGGCTTTGACAACGGGCGAAAGAAGTCGTCCCAGTGAATGAGGATCACCCGGCGCGCGCCCACCGCCCGCACGGTCTCGGACCAGTAGTCCTCCAGGTAGGACGGCGGTAGCACACCGAGTTGGCCGACGCCGAGGTAAACGACTTCGGCGCGATGCCCGGTCAGCGCGCCCTTGACGAAACCGGCGCTGCCCTGGATCAGCAGCCGCCGGTCGGACGGCGGGTGGTGCACCAGCGTCGACCAGGCCTCGCCGCAGCGGTAGGCCGCTACCTTCACCGGCGGGGTCAGCGGCGCGTCGATCACACCGGGAAACCGGTCGGGTGGGCTGTGGTGCGACTCGATCAGCGTGACCTCATAGGCGCCCAGCCGAATTGGCTCGCCTGAGACGGCGACGACGATTCGGTCCTCGGGCAGGCCGTGTCCGCGCCCGACATTGGCCGCCGACTCACCCCCGACCAACCGCGCGCCGGTGCGGTCGGCGACCAGCGCGGAGTCCATCACGTGGTCGTAATGCGTATGCACCGGGATGACGGCCTCCAGCCGGGACACCTTGGCCTGGGCAAGGCAGCCGTCCACGCGTGCTTCCGACGGCGCCAGCTTCCCCGCCGCGACCTGCGCCAGGCCGGGGCGCGAGAAGAAGCCGTCGGTCATCAGCGCCGATGACCCGTCGTCGAGTAGCAGCGTCGCCACCCCCAGCCAGGTCGCCGAAAGCGGCGAATCGGGTTCGGCGCCAGGCGCATCGAAACGGTCCGAATACCGCGCGATATCGGGGCGCCCGAGCTTCAGTCGCATCAGCAGAACGCCCTGATTTCGATGCCCGCCGCCTTGAGCTGATCGCGCACCGCCGTCGCGATCTGCACCGCACCCGGCGAATCACCGTGCACGCAAACCGATTCCGCACTGACCGTCACCGGTCTACCGTCGATCGCGGTGACCCGCCCCGAGGTCACCATGGTCACCACGCGGTCGGCGATCATCGCCGGATCGTGCAGCACCGCGCCCGGTTCGCGACGGGAAACCAGCCGGCCGTCGGGTCGGTAGGCGCGGTCGGCGAACGCCTCGGCCACGGTGCGCAGACCACGACGCGTCGCCGCGTCGAAAAACACCGAACCCGCCATGCCCAACACCGGCAGCGTGGCGTCCACCAGGCGTACCGCCTCGGCGACGGCGGCGCCCTGTTCCCGGTTGGTCACGATCGTGTTGTACAGCGCGCCATGGGGTTTGACATAGGACACCGTCGAGCCGGCGGCCGTCGCGATCGCCTGCAACGCGCCGATCTGGTACACCACGTCGGCGACAAGATCTTCGGCGGCGACGTCGATGAATCGCCGGCCGAACCCGGCCAGGTCGCGATAGCTCACCTGCGCGCCGATACGCACGCCACGCTCGGCGGCTAACCGGCACACCCGCAACAGGCCGGCGGGGTCTCCGGCATGGAAACCGCATGCCACGTTGGCGCTGGAGACGATCCCGAGCATGGCGTCGTCGTCACCGAGCTGCCAGACGCCAAAGCCCTCGCCCAAGTCGGCGTTGAGGTCGATACCGGACACCCACCCAGCTTATTGCGGGCTGTAGCCTCACCGAACGTGAGTCCCACACCGCGCCGACGTGCGACTCTGGCGTCGTTGGCGGATGAACTCAAGGTTTCGCGGACCACGATCTCGAACGCCTTCAACCGACCGGATCAGCTCTCCGCCGACCTACGCGAACGCGTGCTCGAGACGGCCAAGCGGCTGGGCTACCCGGGACCCGACCCGGTGGCGCGGTCGTTGCGGACCCGCAAAGCCGGTGCGGTCGGTCTGGTGATGACCGAACCGCTGCCTTATTTCTTCAGCGACCCGGCGGCGCGGGATTTCGTTGCGGGAGTTGCCCAATCATGCGAAGAGCTGGGGCAGGGGCTGCTCCTGGTGGCCGTCGGGCCCGGCCGGAGCCTCGAGGACGGGACGGCTGCCGTGCTCGCCGCCGGGGTGGACGGCTTCGTGGTGTACTCGGTCTGCGACGACGATCCCTACCTGCAGGTGGTGCTGCAGCGGCGGTTGCCGATCGTGGTGGTCGACCAACCCAAGGACCTCGCCGGGGTGTCCCGGGTGGGCATTGACGACCGGGCGGCGATGCGCGAGATCGCCGAGTACGTGCTCGGGCTGGGGCATCGCGAGATCGGGTTGCTGACCATGCGGCTGGGCCACGACCGCCGGCAAGGCCTGGTGGACGCCGACCGGCTGCGGTCGCCGGCCTTCGACGTGCAACGCGAACGCGTCATCGGCGTGTGGGAGGCGATGACGGCCGCCGGTGTCGACCCGGATTCGCTGACCGTGGTGGAGAGCTACGAGCACCAGCCGGAATCGGGTGGCGCCGCCGCCAAGGCGGCGCTGGAGGCCAATCCGCGGATTACCGCGCTGATGTGCACGGCGGACATTCTGGCCCTGTCTGCGATGGATTACCTTCGCGCACATGGCATTTACGTTCCCGGTCAGATGAGCGTCACCGGGTTCGACGGCGTGCCCGAGGCGATCGGCCGCGGGTTGACCACGATGGCGCAGCCGAGCCTGCAGAAGGGTCGGCGGGCGGGTGAACTGCTGCTGAAGCCGCCGCGGTCGAACCTGCCCGTGGCCGAACTGCTGGGCACCGAGCTGGTTCGGGGCCGCACCGCGGGGCCGCCGGTCTAAGTGCTTTCCGAGTCGCCGATCAACAGCCGCACGGCCAGGTCCAGCCGTTTGCTGACGTCGGTCGCCGAGGCTCGCCGGGTCAGCCAGGCGAGCAGGTTCGACAACCACACATCGGAGATCACCCGCGCGATGTGGTACTGATCCTCGGTCGGTTCACCGTCGGCCATCGCGCGCGCGAACATGCTGTCGATGAGCTTCTCGACCTGGTCGACCTCACTGGCCGCCGAGGCGTCCGCGAAAACGTAGGCGCGCGTCATCGCCTCGGTGAGCAGCGGATTGCGTTGCATCGCGCGGTTGAGCTTGCCGACCATGAAGTTCAGCCGCTGAAACGGCGTGCCCCCGGCGAGCGAGGAGCGGTCGGTTTTGGCGTCGATGCGGGCGAACTCCCGGCCCAGGGCCGATACCAGCAGATGCACCTTCGACGGGAAATACCGGTACAGGGTCCCCACCGCCACGTCGGCCCGGTCGGCCACGGCGCGCATCTGAACCGCCTCGTAGCCGCCCTTGGACGCGATGGCCATGGTGGCGTCCAGGATGCGCTTGCGGCGTTCCCGCTGCGCCTCCGAGCCGAGCTCGGACTCAGCCAGTACCGCCACGTTCATGACCTCGCGCGGCTGCGAGTCAGAGACGCTGGCCGCGTCCGGGTTCGCTGACGACATCTGACGGGGTACTCCTTTTCCAGGCGGTTCGTTCGCAAACGATACGCATGCTGTACGTGAATTTCCCACCTCCCCGCAGCAGGGACAACGACGTGTACTGCTGTAATGGCGTTCGACTTGACGCTCGATCGCTGGCACTATTAGAACACGTTCTAGTGGGCAATATCAGGACGCGGAGGATTCACACGTGGTAGCGACGGTCACCGACGAACAGTTCGCGGCCCGTGAGTTGGTGCGCGACTGGGCCCGCAAAGGCGGGACCGCGGCGATCCGGGAGATCGAGCAGGGCAACCCTGACGCCTGGCGGCCGGTGTTCGCGAGCCTGGCCGAACTAGGGCTATTCGGCGTCGCCGTTGCTGAAGACCGCGGCGGGGCGGGCGGCAGCATCGAGGACCTGTGCGCGATGGTCGAGGAAGCGGCCAAGGCACTGGTAGCCGGGCCGGTCGCCACCACCGCGCTGGCCACGTTGATCGTCTCCGATCCCGAACTGCTGGCTGCCCTGGCCTCCGGCGAACGCTTCGCCGGGGTCGCTCTCGACGGGGACGTGCAGTTCGATGCTGGGGCTTCGCGCGCGTCGGGCACCGTCGAGTGGGTGCTGGGCGCCGCCGACGGCGGTGTCCTGCTGCTACCGGCCGACGGGAGGTGGCTGCTGGTCGACACCGGCAGCGACGGGGTCCTGATCGAGCCGCTACAGGCCACCGACTTCTCCCGGCCGTTGGCCAAGGTGGTGCTGACGTCGGCGCCGGCGACCGTGATCGCGGAGTCAGCGCGGCGGGTAGAGGAACTCGCCGCGACGGTGCTGGCGGCCGAGGCGGCCGGGGTGACCCGATGGTCGCTGGACACGGCGGTCGCCTACGCCAAGGTGCGCGAGCAGTTCGGCAAGCCGATCGGCAGCTTCCAGGCCGTCAAGCACCTGTGCGCGGAGATGCTGTGCCGCGCGGAGCAGGCCGAGGTGGCCGCCGCCGATGCCGCCCGCGCCGCGGCGGATCCCGATGCCGACCAGTTTTCGATTGCAGCGGCTTTGGCGGCGAGCACCGGTATCGCCGCGGCGAAGGCCAACGTCAAAGACTGCATTCAGGTGCTCGGCGGCATCGGCTGCACCTGGGAGCACGACGCGCATCTGTACCTGCGTCGGGCGCATGCCATCGGCCGGTTCCTCGGCGGCGCCGACCGTTGGTTGCGCCGTATCACCGCGCTGACCCAGACCGGTGTGCGACGCCGCCTGGGGATCGATCTCTCGGGAGTCGAGGAGCTGCGACCGGAGATCGCCGCGGCCGTCGCCGAGGTGGCCGCGCTGCCCCTGGAGAAACGGCAGGCGGCCTTAGCGACGGCCGGGCTGCAGGCGCCGCACTGGCCGGCGCCGTACGGGCGCGGCGCGTCACCGGCCGAACAGCTGCTGATCGATCAGGAGATGTCTTCGGCCGGCGTGGTGCGTCCGGACTTGGTGATCGGTTGGTGGGCGGCGCCGACCATCCTCGAGCACGGCACGCCGGTGCAGGTGGAGCGCTTCGTGCCGGCCACCCTGCGCGGCGAATTCCTTTGGTGCCAGCTATTTTCCGAGCCGGGAGCCGGGTCCGACCTGGCATCGCTGCGCACCAAGGCGGTACGGGGCGACGGCGGCTGGCTGTTGACCGGGCAGAAGGTCTGGACATCCGCGGCGCACAAGGCGCGCTGGGGCGTGTGCCTGGCGCGCACCGATCCCGACGCCCCGAAACACAAGGGCATCACCTACTTCCTTCTGGACATGACCACGCCCGGCATCGAGATCCGGCCGCTGCGGGAGATCACCGGCGACGCGCTGTTCAACGAGGTGTTCCTGGACAACGTGTTCGTCCCCGACGAGATGGTGGTCGGCACGGTGAACGACGGCTGGCGGCTGGCCCGGACCACACTGGCCAACGAGCGGATCGCGATGGCCAGCGGGACCGCGCTGGGTAACCCGATGGAAGAGCTGCTGAAGGTGCTGGCGGAGAACGACCTCGACGTTGCCCAGCAAGACCGGCTGGGGCGGCTGATCGTGACCGCCCAGACCGGCGCGCTGCTGGACCAGCGCATAGCCCAGCTGGCCGTGGGCGGCCAGGACCCGGGGGCGCAGTCCAGCGTGCGCAAGCTGATCGGCGTCCGCTACCGCCAGGCGCTGGCCGAATACGCGATGGACGTCTCCGAGGGCGGGGGCCTGGTCCAGAACCGCGCGGTATTCGACTTCCTCAACACCCGCTGCCTCACGATCGCCGGCGGCACCGAGCAGATCCTGCTCACCGTCGCCGCCGAGCGGCTGCTCGGTCTGCCGCGTTAGCGCGCTTTTGCGTCGAGCCTGTAATTCTGCAGGCCTCTACTCGCACTTTGTCTGCAGATCTACAGGATCGGCGACGTGTCGGTCGCTGATGCCACCATGCGGACATGAAGGCGGTGTTTATCGGCAGCGAAGCGATCGCAAGCGCAGACGTGACGCGGCACGCACTGCGACGTTGGTACGAGCCGATCTACCCTGGAGTGTATGCCGCACGGCGTCAACAACTTTCGCTGCGGCACAGGACTGAAGGCGCATGGTTGTGGTCGCGGCGCAGGGCGATCGTGGCGGGTGTCGCGGCGTCGGCGTTGCATGGCGCTCAGTGGGTTGACCCCGATATCCCCATCGAGTTGGTCTGGTCGAACACGCGGCCACCGCGGGGGATAGTCGCGCGTGAGCAGCTGCTCGCCGACGACGAAGTCGCCCGCGTCGCAGGATTGCCGGTCACCACTCCCGTGCGAACGGCGTACGACTTGGGCCGGTATCTGCCGCGCCGGCAGGCGGTCGCGCGTCTCGACGCGCTGATGCGGGCGACGCCGTTTTCGACGGAGGATGTGCTGCGGCTTGCTGAGCGATACCCCGCTGCCCGCGGGGTACGACGGCTTCGATCGGTATTGCCATCTTGTCGACGCCGGTGCCTCCTCTCCAAAGGAGACCTGGCTGAGGCTCCTACTCATCGACGCGGGCTTGCCTACCCCCACTACCCAGATACCAGTGGTCGACGGCTACCGCGCCCTGGCCATGCTCGATATGGGCTGGCCGGAGCTCGGCGTGGCTGTCGAGTATGACGGCGACCACCACCGCAGCGACCGGCGTCAGTACGTAAAGGACCAGTGGCGACTACGAAAGCTCGCAGAGTTGGGCTGGATAATTATTCGTGTGATCGCCGAGGACAAGCCTGAGGATGTCATCGAGCGCGTCAGCGCGGGCGCTGCTTGCTAGAGGTTGGCGACCCGGACCGGACAGCCATAGTCCCGTTGGCCGGGTAACTGCCAGTCGGCTCGATTCGTCGAGCCTGTAATTCTGCAGGCCCTCACTCGCACTTTGCCTGCAGATTTACAGGCTCGGGGAAACGGGGTCAGGAAAACGTCGTCTGCGCGCAGGTGGCGGGCGAGGTGGTGTTGACCCCGGTGTAGACCACCTGGATGTGGGTGCAGACGATGACGTTCACGTCGGTCCTGGGTTGGCCCGTCTGCCAATCGGTCGAGTCAATACGGCCGGTCGTCTGGTACTTGTCGGGCGGTCCCTCGCCGAAGTAAACGGCGGTGATTTCGTCGGACCCCATGGCTTTCTGGACGCGCTCGTATTGGCCGTTCGCGTGTGCGTCGAGGTAAGCCAACCGGTTCGACGACCGGATCTCGGTGGTCTGGCGGGCCCACAGGCCGGGCGGGAAGCCGATCACACCGTCCGGCGTGCGCGTGTCGGCCCCGACCGTGAAGTCGCAGTGGCCATCCGACTTGTAGCAGTCCAGCTGCGCGTGCGTCTCCAGCTGGTTCGGTCCGTCCAGCGGGAACAGCGTGCTGGCGGTGTTGCTCGCCGCCAAGGAGGTCGGAGCCGGCAGGAAAGTCAGCGTGCCTGCGACCACAGCGAACCCGGTTATCAGCCGCTTCATCGTGCTCCCCTTCCGGTTCGCTGACCCGACTACTCGTCGTAGGTGACTTCTACCGAATCAGATCCCGGGCGAGATTGACAGGCCAAAATCAGGCCGTCGTCGAGATCCTGCTGCTCCAGGACGTCGTTGACCTCCATGTTCACCTTGCCGCCGCGCAGGGTGCAGGCGCACGCGCCGCAGTGGCCCTCTCGGCAGGAGAACGGCGCGTCCAAACCTTTCGCGAGGAGGACGTCGAGCAGCTTGGCGCTGCGCGGCCACGACACGGTGTGGGTCTCGCCGTCCAGCTGCACCACCGCGGTGGCGGGTGGCTCATCACCGGTGTCCTCAATCTTCACCGCCGCGAACGGATCCGAGTCCAGCGACTTGAACACCTCGATATGCACCTGCGGCGCAGGCACTTTCAGCGTTTCCAGCGCAGCACGCGCCGCGTCCATGAACGGCCCTGGCCCACAGATGAATACGGGACGATCAGTGTAGGGGGCGGCCAGCGTCGCCAGCGCGGTTGCGCTGGGCAGTCCCTGCAGCGATTCCAGCCAGTGCACCACCGTGAGCCGTTCGGGGTATTTCGCGGACAGCTCGCGCAGCGCGTCGGAGAAGATCACCGAGCGGTCGTCGCGGTTGGCGTAGAGCAGCGTCACCTGCCCGCTGCCCTCGGCGAGTGCCGACTTGCAGATCGACATGATCGGGGTGATCCCGCTGCCGGCGGCCATCAGCAGGAAGTCGTCGTCGAGCGTCTTGGGCACGAAGTTGCCCGACGGGGCCAGCACGTGGATGCGCATGCCTTTATGGGCGTGGTCGCAGAGCCAGTTGGACGCGTAGCCGTCCGCGGTCCGTTTGACCGTGACGGTGAGCGCATCGTCGGTGAACGGCGAGCTGCACAACGAGTAGCAGCGGGCCACCGAGCCGGTCCGCTCGCTGGGAATGCGCAGCGTCAGGAACTGGCCGGGCGCATAGTTCAGCCGCCCCGGCGGGATGTCCGGATCCCCCTGCTCGTCCGGCACCGCGAAGACCAGCGACCGCGCCTCGTCGGTTTCGGCAACGACCTCGGCGATCTGCAGTTCAAGGACGTGGTCGCCGAGCGGCTCGTCGGGAATCGCTTCCGTCAAGACCCGTCCTTCCTTTCAGCACAACTAGAACATGTTACAGAAAACCGGATTCATATCGCTACCAGCCGCAGGAACACCCTGCTCGACACAAATCGGAACGTGTTCTAGTCTTCTCTGTAAGTCCGCACTCCCGGGGAGGCAAACGTACGTGACGTCCATTCAACAGCGCGATGCGCAGTCGGTGTTGGCTGGGATCGAGGATCTGCTTCCGCAGCTTCGGGAGCGCGCGCAGGCGACGGAGGATCTGCGCCGGCTGCCCGACGAGACGGTTCAGCAGCTCGAGGACATCGGCTTCTTCACCCTCCTTCAGCCCGAGCAGTGGCACGGCCTGCAATGCGATCCCACGCTGTTCTACGAGGCGGCGCGGCGACTGGCGAGCGCGTGCGGCTCCACCGGCTGGGTGAGCTCGATCGTCGGCGTGCACAACTGGCACCTGGCCCTGTTCGACCAGCGCGCCCAGGAGGAGGTCTGGGGAGACGACCCGAAGACGCGGATCTCGTCGTCGTATGCCCCGATGGGTGCGGGCGTCGTGACTGACGACGGCTACCTGGTCAATGGTTCGTGGAACTGGTCGTCGGGCTGCGACCACGCCTCATGGACGTTCGTGGGCGGCCCGGTCATCAAGGACGGCCGGCCGGTGGACTTCGGCAGCTTCCTCATCCCGCGCACCGAATACGAGATCAACGACGTTTGGCATGTAGTTGGCCTGCGCGGCACCGGCAGCAACACGCTGGTGGTCAAGGACGTCTTCGTGCCCCGCCACCGGTTCCTGTCCTACAAGGCGATGAACGACGGCACCGCCGGCGGATATCAGACCAACACCGCCCCGGTCTACAAAATGCCCTGGGGCACAATGCATCCCACCACCATCTCGGCGCCGATCGTCGGCATGGCCTACGGCGCGTACGACGCGCACGTGGAGCACCAGGGCAAGCGGGTGCGCGCGGCGTTCGCCGGCGAGAAGGCAAAGGACGACCCGTTCGCCAAGATCCGCATCGCCGAAGCGGCCAGCGACATCGACGCCGCGTGGCGCCAGCTGATCGGCAACGTCGGCGACGAATACGCTTTGTTGGCCGCGGGCAAGGAGATTCCCTTCGAGCTGCGCGCCCGCGCCCGCCGCGATCAGGTGCGTGCCACCGGCCGGTCTATTGCCGCGATCGACCGGCTGTTCGAGGCGTCGGGTGCCACCGCGCTGGCCAATGACCAGCCGGTGCAACGGTTCTGGCGCGACGCGCACGCCGGCCGGGTGCACGCGGCCAACGACCCCGAGCGCGCCTACGTGATCTTCGGGAACAACGAGTTCGGGTTGCCGCCCGGCGACACCATGGTCTGATGACCGCGATTGAGGAGCTGACGTTCGAGTCCACGTCGCGCTTTGCGGAAGTGGACGTGGACGGGCCGCTCAAGCTGCACTACCACGAGGCGGGTGTCGGCAACGATCAGACGGTGGTGCTGTTGCATGGCGGCGGCCCCGGCGCGTCGAGCTGGACGAACTTCTCGCGCAACATCGCGGTGCTGGCGAGGCATTTCCATGTGCTGGCCGTCGATCAGCCGGGGTACGGACACTCCGACAAACGCGCTGAGCATGGGCAGTTCAACCACTACGCCGCCAGGGCGCTCAAGGGGCTCTTCGACCAACTCGGCCTGGGACGCGTTCCGCTGGTGGGCAATTCGTTGGGCGGGGGCAGCGCGGTCCGGTTCGCTCTGGACTACCCCGACCGGGCCGGCCGCCTGGTGTTGATGGGTCCCGGCGGCCTGAGCGTCAACCTCTTCTCGCCCGACCCGACGGAGGGCGTGAAGCGCCTGTCGGCGTTCTCGATGGCGCCCACCCGCGAGAACCTCGAAGCCTTCCTGCGGGTGATGGTGTACGACAAGAATCTGATCACCCCCGAGCTGGTAGAGCAGCGTTTCGCGCTGGCCAGCACGCCGGAATCGCTGACGGCGACCCGGGCGATGGGAATGTCGTTCGCGGGGGCAGATTTCGAGCTGGGCATGATGTGGCGCGAGGTGTACAAGCTGCGCCAACCGGTGCTGCTGATCTGGGGCCGTGAGGATCGGGTCAACCCCCTGGACGGCGCGCTGGTCGCGCTGAAAACCATTCCGCGTGCGCAGTTGCACGTTTTCGGGCAATGTGGGCATTGGGCGCAGGTGGAGAAGTTCGACGAGTTCAACAAGCTGACCGTTGATTTCCTGGGAGGCGCGTGATGAGCATCCGCTCTCTGGGCTACCTGCGCATCGAGGCCACCGATGTGGCGGCCTGGCGCGAGTACGGCCTGAAAGTGCTCGGCATGGTCGAAGGCAAGGGCAGCACCGAGGGTGCGCTGTATTTGCGGATGGACGATTTCCCGGCCCGGCTGGTGATTGTTCCCGGTGAGCAGGACCGCCTCGCCGAAGCCGGTTGGGAATGCACCAACGCCGAAGGGCTGCAAGAGATCCGCAAGCGGCTCGACGTGGAGGGTACCCCATACAAGGAGGCCACCGCCGCCGATCTGGCGGAGCGGCGAGTGGACGAGATGATTCAGTTCTCCGACCCGTCCGGCAATCCTCTGGCCGTCTTCCACGGCGCCGCCCTGGAACACCGCCGCGTGGTCAGCCCGTACGGCCACAAATTCGTCACCGCCGAGCAGGGCCTCGGACACGTGGTGCTGACCACCCGCGATGACGATGAAGCGTTGCACTTCTACCGGGACGTGCTCGGCTTTAGGCTGCGTGACTCGATGCGGATGCCGCCGCAAGTGGTCGGACGCCCCGCCGACGGGGCGCCGGCCTGGCTGCGCTTCTTCGGTTGCAACCCGCGTCACCACAGCCTGGCTTTTCTGCCGCTGCCGACACCGAGCGGGATCGTGCACCTGATGGTAGAAGTCGAAGAGGCCGATGACGTGGGCCTGTGTCTGGACCGGGCGTTGCGCCGCAAGGTGCCCATGTCGGCCACGCTGGGCCGCCACGTCAACGACCTGATGCTGTCGTTCTACATGAAGACACCCAGTGGGTTCGACATCGAATTCGGTTGTGAGGGTAGAAAAGTCGATGACCACGACTGGATTGCCCGCGAGAGCACCGCGGTGAGCCTGTGGGGCCACGACTTCACCGTAGGCGCGCGCGGCTAGCCATGTCGGCGCCGATCGATCCGCGGGCCTTCCGGCAGGTGATGGGTCAGTTCTGCACCGGGATCACCATCATCACCGCCGTGCACGACGAGGTGCCGATCGGCTTTGCCTGCCAGTCATTCGCGGCGCTGTCGCTCGAGCCGCCGCTGGTGCTGTTCTGCCCGACCAAGGTCTCGCGGTCCTGGAAGGCGATCGAGGCCAGCGGCCGGTTCTGCGTTAACGTGCTGACCGAAAAGCAGAAGGACGTGTCGGCCCGATTCGGGTCGAAGGAACCCGATAAGTTCGCCGGCATCGACTGGCACCCTTCACAACTGGGTTCGCCAGTCATCGATGGGTCGCTGGCCTACATCGACTGCACGGTGGCGTCGGTGCACGACGGCGGCGATCACTTCGTGGTGTTCGGTGCGGTGCAATCGCTCTCGGAGGCCCCCAAGATCAAGCCACGTCCGCTGCTGTTCTATCGCGGTGACTACACCGGCATCGAACCCGACAAGACCACGCCGGCCCAGTGGCGCGACGACCTGGAAGCGTTCCTGACCACGACCACGCAGGACACCTGGCTCTAGGGCTGGCCGCTCGCGAGCAGCAGATCGCTCGCCAATGCCGTTAAGAGGTTCGACAACTCGTGTAAACGAGGTCGACGAAAAATGCCCGACGGCCCGCTGGGGGGGCGGGCCATCGGGCCTGTCGGTTGCGTCTTGGTTGCTTCCTCGTGTCACCACAGGTTCCCATATTTGGCACGTGCAAAGCAAGAGCAGTGGTTCTAGTGCTCGTAGGTTGTCTCGGTGTTCGCGTCCTGGAACATCTCCGAGACGATCAGCCAGGATCCGTCATCCTGCCGCTGCAGGGCGCGCAACGAGAAGTTGTCGCGGTCAATCGTTCCGCCGCCGACCAGTCCTTGACCCTTCACCTTGAGATGGGCTGAAACCAGCACCACGTCCGGAGTGAGCACCCGGAAACTGGTCTCTGGCGGACCGGCGAGTTCGCCGCGGTTGAAGTTGTCGTCTTGGAACAGACCGGTGAGGTAGTCGACAATTTCGTCGCGTCCGCGCTTGACGGTGCCGAAGGCATTGACCCAGTCGGCGTCATCGGAATAGACGCCGCGCAGCGGGTCGGCGTTGCGATCGTCGAACGACTTCAACAACGTCAGTAGCGTCTTGCCAATCGCTTCCTGATCCGCAGGTGGCAGCTCTGAGAAGTCGGTCATGCTAAATCACTCCCGGTTCTGATTCGATACAGGCTAGCGCTCGCGATCCCCGTGCGTATATCCGCCAGAATGGCTGTATGGCGCTGGATCTGAACGGATACTTCGACCGCATCAACTATCAAGGCGGTGCTGATCCGAACCTCGATGTCCTGCAGGATCTGGTGACCGCTCACACCCAAACGATTCCGTTCGAGAACCTCGATCCGTTGATGGGAGTGCCGGTCGACGACCTGAGCCCGGAGGCCCTTACTGACAAGCTGGTTCGCCGGCGCCGGGGTGGCTACTGCTACGAACACAACGGGCTGATGGGCTACGTGCTGGCGGAGCTCGGGTTTCGGGTGCGGCGATTGGCCGGGCGAGTGGTCTGGATGGTCCCGCCGGACGCGCCGTTGCCCGCGCAGACGCACACGGTGTTGGCCGTGACGTTCCCCGGCTCCCAGGGGTCGTATCTCGTCGACGTCGGCTTCGGCGGCCAGACACCGACCTCTCCCATCCGCATTGAAACCGGCAGCGTTCAGCAGACGACGCACGAGCCGTACCGACTGGAGGACCGCGGCGTAGGGCTGGTCATGCAGGCCCTGATCCGCGGCGAGTGGACGCCGCTCTACGAATTCAGCACGCGGACCTCACCGGAGATCGATCTGATTGTGGGTAGCTGGTACGTCTCGACCTACCCCTCGTCGCACTTCGTGACCAACCTGATGGCCGCGCGGGTCGACGGCGACGCCCGATTGAACCTGGCCGACGGCAACCTGGCCATCCACCGTGCCGATGCGACAGAGAAAATCCGGCTGGACGACGCGGCCGCGGTCGTCGACACCCTTAATGACCGGTTCGGCATCAACGTGGCCGATGCGGGTGAGCGGGGCGCCCTCGAGGCACGCATCGACGAGATTCTCGACGCCTAGCGGCCCGGCAGCCAGGGCCCGATCCGTCGCAGGGCCTCCTCGATGTCGCTCGTCGGCCCGGCGAACGACAGCCGGACGAAGGAGCTCCCGCGCGCGGTGTCGAAGTCGACGCCGGGTGCAATGGCAACGCCGGTGTCCGCCAGCAGCTTTGAGCAGAAGCCAAGCGAATCGCTGGTGAAGTCCGAGACGTCGGCGTACACATAGAACGCGCCGTCGGTGGGCGCCAGCCGCTCGATGCCGATGCGGCGCAGCCCGTCGAGCAGCAGCGAGCGGTTGATCGTGTAGTGCTGCAGGTTGCCGTCGGCCTCGGCGGTCGCCTCCGGGGTGAACGCCGACACCGCGGCGATCTGCGACAGCACCGGGGGGCAGATGGTGAAGTTGCCGGTCAGGCAATCCACGGCCCGGCGCAGCTCGGGCGGCACCAGCAGCCACCCGAGCCGCCAGCCCGTCATCGCGTAATATTTGGAAAAGCTGTTGACCACCACCGCGTTTCGTGATGTCTGCCAGGCGCAGCTGGTCTGCGGCGCCCCCTCGTAGACCAGTCCGTGGTAGACCTCGTCGCTGATCAGCCGGGCCCCGGAAGCGTCGCACCAGGACGCGATGGCGGCCAGCTCGGCCGGTGGTATCACCGTCCCGGTGGGATTGGCGGGGCTGGCGACGATCACGCCCCGCACCGGCGGGTCGAGTTCGGCGAGCATCCGCGCGGTGGGCTGGAACCGGGTATCCGGCCCGCACGCGATGTCGACGACCTCACATCCCAACGCCGACAGGATGTTTCGATAGCACGGGTAGCCGGGGCTGGCCAGTGCCACCCGATCGCCCACGTCGAAGCACGCCAGAAAGGCCAGCAGAAAACCGCCCGAGGAGCCGGTGGTGACGACGACCGCGTCGGACTCGACGTCGATTCCGTGCTGGCGCCGGTAATCCGCCGCGATGGCCGCCCGCAGTTCGGGAATGCCAAGTGCCACCGTGTAACCCAGCTGGTTGAGATGCAGGGCTGCTGCCGCCGCCGCTCGCACCGGTTCGGGTGCGCCCGCGCTGGGCTGGCCCGCCGACAGGTTCACCAGATCACCGTGGCTGCGCTGGCGCTCCGCGGCGGCCAGCCAGACATCCATCACGTAGAACGGCGGGATGCCGGCGCGCAGTGCCACGGCGGCGTTCACGTTTGAATAACTTCTGATTCCAGTTGGCGCAACAGCTCTCGCGGCGAGCCGAGCAGTTGCGCACTGCCGTGTGCGCGTTTGAAATACAGGTGCATGTCGTGTTCCCAGGTGATCGCGATGCCGCCGTGCAGCTGGATGCCCTCGGCGGCCACGGCGCACAGCGCCTCGCTGGCGGCCAGGCGCGCCGTGGCGGCGTTGGTGGGCGTGGGGTCATCGCACGCGTCGGACACAACGGCCCGAGCCGCGGCAACCGCGACATACAGATCGGCCATCCGATGCTTGAGCGCCTGAAAGCTGCCGATCGGGCGGCCGAATTGCACTCGGTTCTTGGTGTATTCGACGGTCAGGTCCAGGCAGCGTTCGGCGGCGCCGATCTGTTCGGCGGCCAGCAGGATCGCCGCGGTGTCGGCGATGCCCGGATCGGCGCCGATGACCTCGGCCTCTTCGGCCCGCACCCGGGCCAGCCGGCGGGTGGGGTCCATGGTGCCGACGGGCTCGGCGCTGAATCGGGTCCACCTGCTCAGCCGGCCCTCCGAGGCGGCGACGACGACATCGGCAATATCCCCGTTGACCACGTACTCGGGATCGAGCACCAGCGCGCCGATCGAGCTGCCTTCGGCAAGGCGTCCCAGTGTCTCGGCGTCCGGTTCGGGCGCCGCCACCAACGCGAGTTCCGCCAGCGTGGTGCCCAGCAGCGGGGAGGGCACCAGGGCCCGGCCCAACTCCTGCAAAACGATTGCGGCATCGGCCAATTCGCCGCCCGCGCCGCCAAACTTCTCGGGTACCACCAGCGCGGCGGCACCGACCTGCTCACAGAGCAGCTGCCACAGCGACTCGTCGTAGCCGCGGTCGGACTCCATCGCGGCCCGCACCGCCGCCGGGTGCGCGTGCTTGGCCACCAGAGCGGCGACGGTGTCGCGCAGCAGTTCTCGTTCTTCCGTCATAACGCCTCCAGCACCCGCCTACGATGTGCTTCGGGTGTACCCCAGGCCGACCGCAGTGCCTGCACCCGCAGCAACCACAGCGATAGGTCGTGTTCCTGAGTGAACCCGATCGCGCCGTGGGTCTGCAATGCCGCGCGCGCCGCAAGCAGGCCCGCGTCGGACGCGGCCGCCTTGGCCGCGCTGACATCGCGGGATGCGAGCGTTAGCGCCGCGCCGTAGACCAGGGGGCGCGCCAGCTCGATCGCGATGTGCACGTCGGCGAGCTTGTGCTTGATCGCCTGATACGAGCCGATGGCCCGGCCGAACTGGTTCCGCTGCTTGGCGTAGTCGACGGCGGCGTCCCGCAGCGCTTCGGCGGCGCCGACCAGTTGGGCGGCGGTGGCCAGCGCCCCGAGCTCGTAGGCGCGGTTGACGTCCGCTTGCCAGGCTTCGCCAGTGGCGGTCACGTCGTAAAGACGCCGGCTGGGATCGACGGACTGGTGGCATTCGCCGGCCGCGCCTTCGGTGACACCATCGTCGGTGGCCAGCAACACCAGCCCGGCCGCCGCTGCGTCGACCGCGCGCGGCACCTCCGGCGGCATCGCGACGGTGGCGATCAGCTCGCCGGAAGCCAGCCCGCCGCCGCGTTCGTCGTCGGCAAGCAAAACCGGTGCCACGGCGATGGATTCGGCCACCGGGCCCGGCACACACCAGCGCCCGAGGCGTTCGAGCGCGACCACCAGGTCAACCGGATGGGCGTCGATGCCGTCGAATTTCTCCGGCACGGCCAGCGCGGTGACGCCCAGGTTGGCCAGCTGCTCCCACACCTTGCGGCCGGGCGCCACGTCGCCCGCGGACCACGCACGCACCGCGCCGGGCAAATCCGCCGAGCCCAGCGCCGCGTCGATGCTGGCCGCGAAGTCGCGCTGCTGTTCGTCGAGCTCGAATCTCACCGTGTCTTCTCCCTCGGCAGACCCAGCAACCGTTCCGAAATGATGTTGCGCTGAATCTCGTTGGTGCCGGCGTAAATCGGGCCGCCCAACGCGAACAGCAGGCCGTCGGTCCACGGGCCGGCGAGCTCCCCGTCGGCGCCGAGGAGGTCGAGTGCGGTCTGATGCAATGCCACGTCGAGGTCGGACCAGAACACCTTGGTCACCGACGATTCGGCACCGAGTTCGCCGCCGGCGGCCAGCCTCGTCACCGTGCCGAAGGTCTGCAGGCGGTAGGCCTGCGCGTTGATCCACGCGTCGGCAACCCGGTCGGCGAACGCCGCGGGGGAGCCGCGGTCCTTCCACAGCTGCACCAATCGCTCCGCCGTCGCGAGGAAGCGGGCCGGGCTGCGCAACGACATGCCGCGCTCGTTGCTCGACGTGCTCATGGCCGCGCGCCAACCGTCGTTCGGGGTGCCGATGACGTCCTCGTCGGGCACGAAGACGTCGTCGAGGAAGATCTCACCGAAGCCGGTGTCGCCCCCGAGCTGGACGATGGGCCGCACGGTGACACCCTCGGCCTTCAGGTCGAACATGAGATACGTCAGGCCGTTGTGTCGCTCGGCGGTGGGGTCGGACCGGAACAGCCCGAATCCCATCTCGGCGAACGGCGCCCGCGAGCTCCAGATCTTCTGTCCGTTCAACAGCCAGCCGCCGTCGGCCTTGGTGGCGGTGGACCGCAACGACGCCAGGTCGCTGCCGGACTCGGGCTCCGACCAGGCCTGCGCCCAGATCTGTTCGCCGCTGGCCATTTTGGGCAGTATCCGGTCGAGTTGCTCGGAGGTACCATGCGCGAACAGCGTCGGGGCCAGCATCGAGGTGCCGTTGGCGCTGGCCCGCCCGGGCGCCCGAGCCCGGAAGTACTCCTCCTCGAACACCACCCAATGCAGCAGCGGCGCGTCGCGGCCCCCGTACTTCTTGGGCCAGGTGATCACCGACAGGCCCGCGTCGAACAACACACGGTCCCAATGCCGGTGCTGCGCGAAGCCGTCCGCATTGTCGTACGACGTCGTGGGTATCGAGTCGGCGTTGGCCGCGAGGAATTCCCGCACCTCGGTTTGGAAGGCGATCGTCTCTTCGTCTAGTTCCAGATCCAATTCAGCCCAGCTCTCGCAGTTGTGGTTTGACCACCTTGCCGCCCGTGTTGCGCGGCAACGAGTCGACGAATCGCACCGACCGCGGTGCCTTGAAGTTCGCCAAATGCTCACGGGTATAGGCGATCACCGATTGTTCGTCGAGCTTGGCACCGGGCCGGGCCACCACGAACGCCCGGCCCACCTCGCCCAGCCGCTCGTCGGGAACCCCGATCACCGCGGCGTCGGCCACCCCGTCCATCCGGGCCAGCACCTGCTCGACCTCGGCGGGGTAGACGTTGAATCCGCCGCAGATGTACATGTCCTTGAGCCGGTCGGTGATGCGCAGGTTGCCGGCCTCGTCCACGGCGCCGATGTCGCCGGTATGCAGCCAGCCGTCGGCGTCGATGGCGGCGGCGGTGGCGTCCGGGGCATCGAGGTAGCCCAGCATCACGTTCGGCCCGCGCAGCAACACTTCCCCGTCCTCGGAACCCGTTGAGTCGATCCGCAATTCGAAGTCCGCGAACGGGCGCCCGCACGTGGTGGCGACGGTGACCGCGTCGTCGTCGGCGCGGCACATGGTCCCCATGCCGTTGGCCTCGGTCAGGCCGTAGGCCGTCAGCACGATGTCGATGTCGAGTTCGGACTGCATGCGTTCCACCAACACGACGGGCACGGTGGCCGCCCCGGTCACCGCGAACCGCAGCGAGCTCAGGTCGTAGTCACCGCGCGCCGGGTGGTCCAGCAGGGTCTGGTAGATGGTGGGCGGCCCGGGCAACACGGTGATGCGGTGTTGCTCGATCGCCTGCAGGGCGCGCAGCGGGTCGAAGGTCAGGTGGGGGATCAGCGTCGCGCCGGTCTGCAGGCAGGCCAGGATCCCGGCCTTGTAGCCGAAATTATGGAAGAACGGGTTGATGCACAGGTAGCGGTCGTCGCTGGTGATCTTGCCGTTGGCCGCCCACGACGCCGACGCCGACAGGGATTGCCGGTGCGCGCAGAGCACGCCCTTGCTGCGGCCGGTGGTGCCGGAGGTGAACAGGATGTCGCTGACGTCGTCGGGCGCGACGGCGGCGGCGCGGGCGGCCACCGCGTCGGTGCCGGTTCCGCCCGCGATGAAGTCGTCCCAGGTCCCGACACCAGTCTCCGCGGCCTCTATCGGCACCCGCACGATGTGCCGCAACGCCGGCAGGGCGCCTCGGTCCAGGCCTGCCACCCGGTCTGTGCCGAGGAATTGGCCCATCGCGAACAACACCGGCGCGTTGGTGCGGGCCAGGATGTCGCCGGCCTCCCCGGCGGTGTATCGGGTGTTCAGCGGCACCATGGCGGCGCCGGCGTGGTGGATCGCCAGGCAGGCGACCACCCAGTGCCAGGTGTTCGGCGACCAGATGGCCACCCGGTCTCCGGCCCGCACGCCGAGCGCGATGAGCGCGGCCGCCGCCTGGTACACCTCGTCCCGTAGGGCGGCCGACGTGAAAGATCGCTCGTCGGTGATCAACGCGTCGTGGTCGGGAAACTGGCGCGCCAAACGGTCCAGCGCCGCAGGAATGGTGCCGACATCGCTGGTCAACGGGATGCTCCTAACAAAGCAAGTGCTTGGTAGGTTAGCCTACAGGGCATGCAAGATGTCGAGGAGTTCCGGGCCGAGGTCCGCCAGTGGCTCGCCGACAATCTGGTCGGCGAATTCGCAGCGCTCAAGGGCCTCGGCGGCCCTGGGCGCGAGCACGAGGCGTTCGAAGAGCGCCGGGCATGGAACCAGCACCTCGCGAAGGCGGGACTGACCTGCCTGGGGTGGCCGGTCGAACATGGTGGCCGCGGACTTTCGACGGCCCACCGGGTGGCCTTCTACGAGGAGTATGCCCGCGCCGACGCTCCGGACAAGGTGAACCACTTCGGCGAGGAGTTGCTGGGACCGACGTTGATCGCGTTCGGAACGCCCGAGCAGCAGCAGCGCTTCCTGCCCCGCATCCTCGATGTCACCGAGTTGTGGTGCCAGGGATATTCGGAGCCCGGCGCCGGCAGCGACCTGGCCAACGTCTCGACCACCGCCGAACTCGACGGCGACCAATGGGTGATCAACGGCCAGAAGGTCTGGACGTCGCTGGCGCACCTATCGCAGTGGTGCTTCGTGGTCGCGCGCACCGAGAAGGGCTCCAAGCGCCATGCCGGGTTGTCGTATCTCCTTGTGCCGCTGGACCAACCGGGAGTGCAGGTTCGGCCTATCGTCCAGATCACCGGCACCGCCGAGTTCAACGAGGTGTTCTTCGACGACGCCCGCACCGACGCCGGCCTGGTGGTCGGCGCACCGGGCGACGGCTGGCGGGTCGCGATGGGAACGCTGACCTTCGAGCGCGGCGTCTCGACGCTGGGCCAGCAAATCGTCTACGCGCGTGAGCTTTCCAACCTGGCCGAGCTGGCGCAGCGCAACGGCGCCGCCGACGACCCGTTCATCCGGGAGCGGTTGACGCGGGCGTGGACCGGCCTGCGCGCCATGCGCAGCTACGCGCTGGCCACGATGGACGTCGAGCAGCCCGGCCAGGACAACGTGTCGAAGTTGTTGTGGGCCAACTGGCATCGCGACCTGGGTGAGCTGGCGATGGACGTGATCGGCAAGCCCGGGATGGCGCTATCGGACGGGGAACTCGACGAATGGCAGCGGCTGTTCCTGTTCACCCGCGCCGACACCATCTACGGCGGGTCTAACGAGATCCAGCGCAACATCATCGCCGAGCGGGTGCTCGGCCTGCCCCGGGAGGTCAAAGGATGACTCTGTCCGACGCGCCGAAAGAGGTTGCCGGACACGGGCTTCTGACCGGCAAAGTGGTGGTCGTCACGGCGGCCGCGGGCACCGGGATCGGTGCTGCGACGGCGCGGCGGGCCCTGGCCGAGGGTGCCGACGTGGTGGTCTCCGATCACCACGAACGGCGGTTGGGGGAGACCGCCGACGAACTGTCCGCGCTCGGACTGGGCCGGGTGGAGAAGGTAGTGTGCGACGTGACGTCCACGGCCCAGGTCGACGCCCTGATCGATTCGGCCACCGCGCGCATGGGGCGCATCGACGTGTTGGTCAACAACGCCGGGCTCGGCGGGCAGACGCCGGTGGCCGACATGATCGACGACGAGTGGGACCGCGTTCTGGATGTGACGCTGACGTCGGTGTTCCGGGCCACCCGCGCGGCGCTGCGGTACTTCCGCGACGCGTCACACGGCGGGGTGATCGTCAACAACGCCAGCGTCCTGGGCTGGCGTGCCCAGCACTCGCAGGCGCACTACGCCGCGGCCAAGGCCGGGGTGATGGCGTTAACGCGTTGCAGCGCAATAGAAGCCGTCGAGTACGGGGTGCGGATCAACGCGGTCTCGCCCAGCATCGCGCGGCACAAGTTTCTGGACAAGACGACCTCGGCCGACCTGCTCGACCGGCTGTCCGCCGACGAGGCGTTCGGCCGCGCCGCCGAGCCCTGGGAGGTGGCGGCCACCATCGCGTTCTTGGCCAGCGACTACTCCAGTTACCTCACCGGAGAGGTGATCTCGGTATCCAGCCAGCATCCGTGAGCAGACCGGTTAGAAGCGGGCGAGGTTAAAGACGCCAGAGATAATGGTGCCGATGTTCCCCAAGCCCGAGACATCGCCGCTGAAGACGCCGCTCGGCGACATAAAGAACGGTTCGGGGCCGGTGATGCCGGTGTTGAAGAAGCCCGAGCTTTGGCCGTTAAGTGTGCCAAGCTCAGAAGCGCCGGTGAACGAGTTGGAGAAGCCTGACACACTGTCGCCGACGTTTCCAAAGCCCGAGGATCCAATACCGTTGTTGTTGAATTTCCGGTACCCATTTTACGGAACGACTGCCTCGGTGGCCGAGCAAGCGCTTGGTTGATACCCTGATCGGATGGACCGAGTGGCCGGCCAGGCAAACAGCCGCCGAGACGAGCTGTTGGAGCTCGCCGCGGCGATGTTCGCCGAGCGCGGACTGCGCGCCACCACCGTGCGCGATATCGCCGACGGTGCCGGCATCCTGTCCGGCAGTTTGTACCACCATTTCTCCTCCAAAGAGGAAATGGTCGACGAGGTGCTGCGCGGTTTCCTGGACTGGTTGTTCGCCCGCTACCGCGAAATCGTAGACAGCGAACCCAATCCGCTGGAGCGGCTCAAAGGGCTGTTCATGGCGTCGTTCGAGGCGATCGAGGATCGGCATGCGCAGGTCGTCATCTATCAGGACGAGGCCAAACGGCTGTTGTCGCAGCCCCGGTTCTCCTACATCGAGGACATGAACCGCCAACAACGCAAGATGTGGGTCGAGGTGCTCAACCAGGGCATCGACGAGGGTTACTTCCAGCCCGATCTCGACGTCGACCTGGTCTACCGCTTCATCCGTGACACCACCTGGGTGTCGGTGCGTTGGTATCAACCCGGCGGTCCGCTGACCGCCCAGCAGGTTGGTACGCAATACCTCGCCATTGTGCTGGGCGGAATCACAAAAGAAGGAGTCTGAAAGATGCCCGAGGCGTACGTCATCGACGCTGTACGTACCGCGGTTGGCAAGCGCAACGGCGCACTGGCCGGGATACATCCCGTCGACCTGGGCGCCCTGGCGTGGCGCGGACTGCTCGACCGGGCCGACGTCGACCCCGCCGCCGTCGACGACGTGATCGCCGGGTGCGTCGACGCCATCGGCGGGCAGGCGGGCAACATCGCCCGGCTCTCGTGGCTGGCCGCCGGGTATCCCGAGGAGGTTCCCGGCGTCACCGTGGACCGGCAGTGCGGCTCCAGCCAACAGGCGATTTCGTTTGGCGCGCAAGCGATCATGTCCGGCACGGCCGACCTCATCGTGGCCGGCGGCATGCAGAGCATGAGCCAGATCCCGATCTCGTCGGCGATGACGGTCGGTGAGCAGTTCGGGTTCACCTCGCCGACCAATGAGTCCAAGCAGTGGCTGCACCGGTATGGCGATCAGGAGATTTCGCAGTTCCGGGGTTCGGAGCTGATCGCCGAGAAGTGGAACCTGTCGCGCGAGGAGATGGAGCAGTACTCGCTGACCAGCCACGAGCGCGCGTTCGCCGCGATCCGCGGCGGCCATTTCGATAACGAAATCCTCACTGTCGAAACCGAATCCGGCCCGTTCCGGGTCGACGAGGGGCCGCGCGAGTCGTCGCTGGAGAAGATGGCCGGCCTGAAGCCGCTGGTCGAGGGCGGCCGGCTGACGGCGGCGATGGCCAGTCAGATCTCCGACGGCGCCAGCGCGGTGCTGCTGGCTTCCGAGCAGGCCGTCAAAGACCACAAGCTGACCCCGCGGGCCCGCATCAACCACATCAGCGCCCGCGGCGCCGACCCGGTGTTCATGCTGACCGGGCCCATACCCGCAACCCGCTACGCGCTCGAAAAGACCGGGCTCTCAATCGAAGACATCGACACCGTCGAGATCAACGAGGCGTTCGCGCCGGTCGTGCTGGCCTGGCTCAAGGAGATCAAGGCCGATCCCGAGAAGGTCAACCCCAACGGCGGCGCCATCGCCCTCGGTCACCCGCTGGGCGCCACCGGGGCCAAGCTGTTCGCCACCATGCTCAACGAGCTCGAGCGCATCGGCGGCCGCTATGGGCTGCAGACGATGTGCGAGGGCGGCGGCACGGCCAACGTCACGATTATCGAGCGGCTCTAGCTCTCCCTCTTTTCCGCCGCTCGGCCTCGCCGCCGAGCGGGTCAGGTGGCCAGCACCAGCGCGATCCCGCCGAGCGCCAGCAGCCAACTCGCGAAGCTGCCCACCAGGAAGTACTCCGTCACCTCGTCGATGCCGACCTCACCGTTGCGGTCCTTCTGGGCGCTCAGTTCCGGAAACCGGATGATGCCCTTGGCGGCGACGACGGCGCTCGCCGCGGCCACCTGTCCGCCGACACCGAGGCTCAGGATCAGCAGGCGTTCCATCGGGCCCAGCAGTCGGCCGCCCTTGAGCCGGTCCGACGGCTGCGGCTCGCCGGCCGGCCGTACCGCGCCGACCGAGCCGAGCACGAGGCGCACCAACTGATTTCCGGTGGCGAACTGCACCAGCACCACACCGACGATCATCAGCAGCCGACTGGGCGCGACGCCGTGCAGCGGCAGCTGTACCCAGGCCGACCACCGCGCGAGGACGCCGTGGACCGGCGACGACCATCCGGACAACAGGGTCAGCAGCGCCAGCGCGGCCGCGAATACGGCTAACGGGGCCCCTTGTTGCCTGCCGCTGCGTTCGCTGCGCAGGCATAGCCACTCCCACAGGACCGCTGCGACGGCCGCCAGGACGAGCAGCGGGATGTCGCCGCGATGCCACAGCGCACACAGTGCCGCACACCCCACCACGGCGACCGGACCGATTACCAGCGGCGGCCACGCTGCGCCCACCGCCCGCCGACACAGGTCGGCGACTCCGAGCGCTACGAACAGGACGGCGACGGCGCTCACGGCAGACCCCGAAGGTATTGCGACGCAAGGACAATCAGGTCCAAACCGTCGCGACCCGCCCGCTGGGACACCGCCGAGGGGCTGATGCCCTCGTCGGCGGCGAGCTGCTTTTTGGTCTTGCTGCTCATCAAGCCCTTCACAATCCGTAGTGATCGGTCATCGAGCGATCCAAGCAGATGGTCCCGACACAACAGGGCCGCGTTTATCGCGGCGACGTCGTCACGGCTGTGGTCGGGCGCCCGGAACGTCGTCCGCACCAGCGCGAAGCCGGGCTGCCGCTGAGCCTCCGCGGTCTGCTGGATGGCGTCTCGCGCGGCCCACCAGCCGGGCCCGTCCTGGATTCCCGCGTCGGCGTCGAGGATGGTGACCGTGCCCCAGCCGATCCCGAACCGGATATCGATGTCGGGGGCGACGACCAGCCGCAGCGACAGCGCGGCGTCGATCGCCCCGCCCACCCTCGGATAGCTGCCCTGAAACTCGTCCCCGACGGTGAACGCCGGCGGGTCTATCGCGCCGGCGGCGACCCGGCGCAGCGCGCTCGTGACGACCCGGTGCAGCTCGGACCGGTCGGTGGCGCGCCGCGAACCGACGACATCACCGATGAGCGTCGCCCGCGGTGAAGAGCCTGGCTTAATCGCCGTCATATGAAGACAATAGCTTAATTTAGCCGGAGTTTAGCCTATAGCTTCACGAGGGGTGCCCGAGGACCCCTCCACCAGCGCGGACGCCGCACGCAGATGGTCGATGGCGTCAGCGACGATGGTTTCGATCAGCTCGGCGCACGACGGCAGGTCGTCGAGGATGCCGGCCACCTGTCCCGAGGCCAGCACCCCGGCCTGGGTATTGCCCTCGACCAGCCCGGCCTTCAACAGCATCGGGGTATTCGCCGCCATCACCACCTGCGACCAGGTCAGCTCCTTGCCGTGGCGCATCGCCAGGCCGTCGCGGATCATCGACGCCCAGGTCATCTGCGACATCCGCTTGAACTTGCCCGCATTCCGCACAGCGGCAACGAAACCCCTTGCCCGCGAGCCGCTTTCCAGCTTCTCGACCAGCCCGGTGCGTAGCACCCGGTGCGGCATGCCGTCGACGCGGGTGGTGACCACCGTGCCGTCCAGCGCCGCCTCCAGGTAGCGCCGTTTGACCGCCTCGGGCACGGTGGAATCCGAAGTGAGCAGGAACCGGGTGCCCATGGCCACGCCGGCCGCGCCGTAGGACAACGCCGCCGCGAGGCCGCGCCCGTCGAAGAACCCGCCCGCCGCGATCACCGGAATCCCGGTGCCTTGCACGGCGTCCAGCACCGACGGCAGCAGCAGCGTCGTGGCGACGGGTCCGGTGTGCCCGCCGCCCTCGCCGCCCTGCACGATCATCGCGTCGGCGCCCCAGCTCGCGACCTTGCGCGCGTGTTTGGCGGCGCCGATCGACGGGATGACCACTGCCCCGGCCTCTTTCAGCCGCTGAATCAGCTCCTGTTTGGGCGCCAGGGCGAACGACGCCACCTTGACGCCCTCACGGATCATCAGTTCGACGCGGTCGCCGGCGTCGGCGGCGTCGGCGCGGATGTTCACGCCGAACGGCTTGTCCGTGGCGGCCTTGACCTTGCCGATCGCCGTCGCCAACTCGTCCAGCGTCATGGTCGCCGACGCCAGGATGCCGAGCCCGCCTGCGTTGGCCGTGGCGGAGACCAGCCGGGCGCCGGCCACCCAGCCCATCCCGGTTTGCACCACCGGGTGCTCGACGCCGACCAGCTCGGTCAGCGGCGTGCGCAACCTCGTCAACGTACCTCCCTGTCGCGCAGCGCTTTCGGGTCGATTACCTCGCGGATCAGGCGCAGCTCGTCGCCGGTCGGCGGCCGGGTTTCCTCGGCCTCATCGAGGCCGTGCACCGCGAACGAAGTGTTTTCGCGGACATCGTCGGCGGACACGCCGGGGTGCAGGGACACCGCGCGCATGGTCCGCTCCGGTCCGCCGAAGTCGAACACTCCGAGGTTGGACACCACCCGATACGGGTTGGCGAATCGAAACGCCGGGTTGTCAGCGTCAATTTTGTCCCAGCCGATGCCGCAGACCACGTCGACGGCCTCGCAGAACACCCGCTTGGAATGGTTGCCGACCCAGTAGCTGGTCGCGTGGTTGATCGCGTTGCCGGGCGCGCCGCGGAGGCCGAACATCTGCCGGGTCGGGCGCTGCAGCGGCCCGAACGCCGAGATGTTCTGATTGCCAAAGCGGTCCACCTGATTGGCGCCCATCACCACGTGGCGTCGCCCCCAGGCCAGCGTCTCGAATACGCGGCCGAACGGCATCCATCCCTCGACGGCTCCGGCCGCACCCAGCGTCGGGGTGTCCGCCAGCAGCTGCGCCTCACCGTCGGTCAGCAGGATGTCGGGGGAGAAGGTCAACCGGGCCAGCCGCGCCCCGACCGACGCCATGTTCGTCATCGGGCTGACCATGATTTCGCCTGCGTCTCTGAACAACTCGGCGCAGGCGACCGCGCAGACCTCGGCTCGAGTGCTCGGCGCTCGGAGCGCTCGGAGTGCTCATTTCGCCGCCTCCTGACCGAACGCGCGCACCGCCGCCTGGTAGTCGGCCTCGCTGCCCGACAGATAGGTGTGGACGAACTTCTGCCAGCCCTCGTCCGTTGCGGCCGCTTCCGCGTAGTGGCGTTGGAATTTCTCGTCGCGACCGTAATCCGGTGCGGCGGTGGTGAAGTGGGCGCCACCGGGCGCTTCCACGACCGCGTCGACCATCATGCGGTTCACCAGCAGCGCCTGCGGTGGCACCGCTTTGACCAACTCCTGCGTCGAGACGAGCCGCTCCACCGACAGGAAACGTTGCTCGGCGGCCATCAAGAACAGGTCGTCGAAGTAGGGGTCAATGCCGGTGTAGGCCGCATTGCCTTGGCTGTCACCGAGATTGAGGTGGACAAAAGCGGCGTCCAGGCGCAAGGCCGGCATGGCGATCAGCGTCTCGTGGCCGCCGCCGGGCGCCGGATACGGGCTGGTTACCGTCCGCAGTTCGCCCTCCCAAAAGTCCGGGACCGAACTGCCCAGCCCGGCGCGGGTCGGCAGGAACGGCAGGCGTTGCGCCGCGGCCTGCAGCCCACAGCGCAGCATGCCCTCGTCCATCTCCCGGGCCTCGATGGCTCCGTCGGCGCGCGCCTTGGCAAACCACGGGTCGTAGAAGGGCGGCGAGTCCAGCGACACGAATCCGTAGTAGGCGCGGCGCACCTTGCCGGCCGAGCACAGCAGCCCCAGGTCGGGGCCGCCGTAGGTGACCACCGTCAAATCCGTGACGTCCGAGCGCAGCATGGCACGCACGAAGGCCATGGGTTTGCGGCGCGAGCCCCAGCCGCCGATGCCGATCGTCATGCCGCTGCGCAACTGCGCGACGGCGTCATCCAGCGTCGTCCGCTTGTCGCTCATGGCTTCTTCACGAACGCGTCGCGGTGCTCGTCTGACACCCCGGCGAGGTTGAGTTCGAACGTAAAGCCTTGCTCCATGCGGTAACTCGAGTTGACCCGTTGGACGTCGATAAGATTGAGCGCCTCCTTGGCCGCACGGATGACGCGGGTGTCTTTGGCGGCGATGTCGCGGGCGACCCGCAGCGCGGCCTCGTCGAGCTCGGCGCGGGGCACCACCTCGTGCACCGAGCCGAAGTGGTGCAGGGTGGCGGCGTCCACGGTGGCCGCGGTGAAGAACAGCCGCCGCATCATGTGCTGAGGGACCAGCCGCGACAGGTGGGTCGCCGCGCCCAGCGCGCCGCGTTCCACCTCCGGCAGCCCGAAGGTGGCGTCCTCGGAGGCCACGATGACGTCGGAATTGCCGACCAGCCCGATGCCGCCCCCCACGCAGAATCCGTTCACCGCCGCGATCACCGGAACCGCGCACTCGTAGACCGCGCGGAAGGCGGCGAAACAGCCGCGATTGGCGTCGATCAGCGCGGTATACCCCTGGGAAGCTTGAGTGCGCTGCATCTCCTTGATGTCCACGCCGGCGTTGAAGCCGCGGCCCTCGGCCCGCAGGATCACCGCGTGGGTATCGGGATTGGCGCCGGCGGCCGTGATCGCGTCGGCGAGTTCGAACCAGCCCCCCGACGGGATGGCGTTGACGGGCGGGTAGTCGACGGTGACCGCGACTATGCCGGGTTCGCTGGTGGTGGTTGTGATCGGCAAGGTGGCACGTCCTTCCCTAAATCCGTGGCGGCTACCTAAGCAAGCACTTGCTTGGTACGCTAGCACAGTGACTCGCCCCGAAGGAGCCGACGCCATCAATTTGGGACTGGCCGGGCGGGTGGTTTTGGTCACCGGCGGCGTTCGAGGGGTAGGTGCCGGCATCAGCTCGGTTTTCGCCAAGCAGGGCGCCACCGTCATCACCTGCGCACGACGGGCCGTCGAGGGATTGCCCTATGAGTTTCACTCCTGCGACGTCCGCGAGGACGAAGCCGTCAAGGCGTTGATCGACTCGATCGTCGATGAACATGGCAGGCTCGACGTTGTCGTCAACAACGCCGGTGGCTCGCCCTACGTACTGACCGCGGAGTCCAGCCCGAAGTTCAACCGCAAGATCATCGAACTCAATCTCATTGGTGCGCTGTTGGTTTCGCAGTACGCCAACGACGAGATGCAAGGCCAGCCGGGGGGCGGGTCGATCGTCAACATCTGCAGCCTCAGCGGCCGGCGGCCGTCGCCCGGCACCGCCGCCTACGGAGCGGCCAAGGCCGGCCTGGAAAGCCTCACGCAGACACTGGCGGTGGAGTGGGGACCCAAGGTCCGGGTCAACGCCTGTGTGGTCGGCATGGTCGAAACCGAACAGTCGGAACTTTTCTACGGTGACGCCGAGTCGATCGCCGCGATCTCCAAGAACGTGCCACTGGGCCGGATGGCCAAACCCGAGGATGTCGGTTGGGCCACAGCCTTTTTGGCGTCAGACGCGGCGGCCTACATCAGCGGCGCCTCGCTAGAGGTGCACGGGGGTGGCGAGCCGCCGCACTATCTGGCCACGACGAACGCCAGCGCGATCAAGTAGAGGAAGACAGGGTATATGGGAGTGGGCAGGGGCTTGCTTGAAGGCCGCGTCGTCATCGTCACCGGAGCGGGTGGCGGCATCGGTCGCGCGCATGCGCTCGCCTTCGCGGCCGAGGGTGCGCGGGTGGTGGTCAACGACATCGGGGTGGGCCTGGACGGTTCACCCGCGAGTGGCGGCAGCGCGGCGCAGACCGTGGTGGACGAGATCGCCGCGGCCGGTGGGGAAGCCGTCGCCAACGGATCCGACATCGCCGACTGGGACCAAGCGGCCAGCATGATCGCCACCGCCATCGAAACCTTCGGTGGCCTGGACGTTTTGGTGAACAACGCCGGAATCGTCCGTGACAGGATGATCGCCAACACCAGCGAAGAGGAGTTTGACGCCGTCATCGCCGTGCACCTCAAGGGCCACTTCGCCGCGATGCGGCACGCCGCATCGTATTGGCGTGGCCTGTCCAAGGAGGGCAAAGCCGTCGACGCACGGATCATCAACACCAGTTCCGGTGCGGGCCTGCAGGGCAGCGTCGGGCAGGGTAACTACAGCGCGGCCAAGGCGGGCATCGCGACGCTGACGCTCGTCGGGGCGGCCGAGATGGGTCGTTACGGCGTGACGGTCAACGCGATCGCACCGTCGGCCCGGACCCGCATGACCGAAACCGTTTTCGCGGAGATGATGGCAACGCAGGACCAGGATTTCGACGCCATGGCGCCGGAGAACGTCTCGCCGCTGGTGGTGTGGTTGGGCAGCGCCGAATCCCGTGACGTCACCGGGAAGGTGTTCGAGGTCGAGGGCGGCAAGATCCGCATCGCCGAGGGCTGGGCACACGGACCGCAGATCGACAAGGGCGCGCGGTGGGATCCCGCCGAGCTGGGGCCCGTCGTCGCCGACCTGCTGGCCAAGGCGCGGCCGGCGGTTCCCGTCTACGGGGCGTAGCGCGATTCGCACGCGCCGAGCGTGCACTCAGCGCGAGATTTCGGCGGCCGATTTGTCGCGCTGATTACACATTCGGCGCGGCCACGACTTAGGGATCGCAGACGACGATCGGGATGGTCCGGTCGGTCCAGGACTGGTAATCCTCGTAGGACGGGTACATGTCCACCAACTGCGGCCAGTAGCGGGCGCGCTCCTCATCGGTGGCGTCCCGGGCGGTCAGGTCGAGCACCTCTTTTTTGACCTGCACCGAAACCTTGGGGTTGGCCTTGAGATTGAGGTACCACATGGGGTTCTTGGCCGAACCACCCCTCGAGGCGGCAACAATCACCCGATCCCCGTCACGCAGGAAGTAAAGCGGGCTGACCCGCGGCTCGCCGGACTTGCGGCCGGTGGTGGTCAGCAGGGCGACGGGAATCTTCTGGAACGTGCCACCCAGGCCCTCCCCGCCGTTGCGCCGGTACATGAACGTGTTGAGGCGCGACATCCACTTGAGAAAGAAGTCCATGTATGGCGCGTTCAGAAAGCGCGGCGGTGATTTCGGCATGGCAGTGATCCTAGAGCCCCGCTAAATGCGCTCGATGATGGTGCCGGTGGACAGAGCGCCGCCCGCGCACATGGTGATCAACGCGGTGGTCTGGTCGGAGCGCTCCAGTTCGTGCAACGCGGTGGTGAACAGCCGGCTGCCCGTGCAGCCCACCGGGTGGCCCAGCGCGATCGCACCGCCATTGACGTTGACCCTGGCCATGTCGGGCTCGTGTACCCGCGCCCAGGACAACACCACCGACGCGAACGCCTCGTTGATCTCGGTGATGTCGATGTCGCCGATCTTCATTCCGGCCTTCTCCAGCACCTTCGCCGTCGACTGCACCGGACCGTCCAGGTGGTAGTAGGGTTCGGCGCCGACCAGCGCCTGGCTGACGATGCGCGCCCGCGGGCGCAGGCCTTGCGCTTTTGCCACGGACTCGTCCATCCACAACACCGCCGCTGCGCCGTCGGAGATCTGCGACGACGTTCCCGCCGTGTGGATCCCGCCCTCGAGGACCGGCTTGAGCTGGCTGAGCCCTTCCATCGTGGTGTCGCGCAGGCCCTGGTCGCGGCCGACCATGTGGCGCTCGCTCGTGGGCCGCTTCTGCTCGTCGAGCACCGGCGCCTCGATCGGCGAGATCTCCCGGTCGAACCGGCCCTCGTCCCACGCCCGCTTGGCGCGTGACTGGGACTCGAACCCGAAGGCGTCGATGTCCTCGCGGGTGATGCCGCGACGCTTGGCGATCCGCTCGGCGGCCTCGAACTGGTTGGGCAAATCGATGTCCCACGACTCCGCCCGCCAGTTGCGGTCCGGACCCGCGTTGGCGCCCAGGCCGACCCGGCTCATCGCCTCGATTCCGCACGCGATGCCGACGTCGATCGCGCCGGCCGCGATCAGACCGGCGATCAGATGGTTGGCCTGCTGCCCGCTGCCGCACTGGCAGTCGACGGTGGTGGCGCCGACGTGTTCGGGGAGGCCCACGGTCAGCCACGCCGTCCGGCTGATGTTGTTGGACTGCTCCGCGTATTGCGTCACGCAGCCGCCGATGAGCTGTTCGACGTCGCCGGCGTCGATGCCGGCCTTCTCCACCACTGCCTTCTGCACCGCGCCCAGCAGCTCGGTGGCGTGCAGTCCTGACAGCCATCCACTGCGTTTGCCGATCGGGCTGCGGGTGGCTTCGACGATTACCGGGTTACCCATGGGGTCAGGCTAGAACACGTTTCATTACTATGACAAGCGACGATGCGTCGGCGCCTTTTGTCTGCGGTGGAGGCATGTTTTACTGGCAGCAGAACGCCACTAGGAGAGCTAGTAAGGAGAAGTAGCGTGCCCTGCCCCAATCTTCCATCCGGGTTCGATTTCACGGACCCCGACATCTATACCGAGCGGATTCCGGTCGAAGAGTTTGCCGAGGTGCGGGCGACCTCGCCGATCTGGTGGAACGAACAGGCCCCGGGCAGTGGCGGCGGGTTCCACGACGGCGGCTTCTGGGCGATCACCAAGCTCAACGACGTCAAGGAGGTTTCGCGGCGCAGCGACATCTTCTCGAGCTCTGAAAACGGCGTGATCCCGCGGTTCAACAACGACATCGCGCGCGAGGACATCGAGGTCCAGCGCTTCGTCATGCTCAACATGGACGCGCCGCACCACACCAGGCTGCGCAAGATCATCTCCCGCGGCTTCACGCCACGGGCCGTCGGACGCTTGGAGGACGAGCTTCGGGAGCGGGCGCAGAAGATCGCGCGGGACGCGGCGGCCGCGGGTTCGGGTGACTTCGTCGAGCAGGTCTCCTGCGAGCTGCCGCTGCAGGCCATCGCGGGCCTGCTGGGCGTGCCGCAGGAGGATCGCGGCAAGCTGTTCGAATGGTCGAACGAGATGACCGGTGCCGACGACCCGGAGTACGCCCACATCGATCCCAAGGCCACGTCAGTGGAGTTGATCATGTACGCGATGAAGATGGCCGAGGAGCGGGCCGAGAATCCGGGCGACGACATCGTGACCCAGCTGATCGAGGCCGACATCGACGGTGAAAAGCTCTCCGACGACGAGTTCGGCTTCTTTGTGGTGATGCTCGCCGTCGCGGGCAACGAGACCACCCGAAACTCCATTACGCAGGGGATGATGGCGTTCGCCGATTTCCCCGACCAGTGGGAGCTCTACAAGAAGGAGCGCCCGGAGACCGCCGCCGACGAGATCGTCCGCTGGGCCACCCCGGTCACCAGCTTCCAGCGCACCGCCCTGGAGGACTACGAGCTGTCCGGTGTGCAGATCAAGAAGGGCCAACGGGTGATCATGTTCTACCGGTCGGCCAACTTCGATGAAGAGATGTTCGACGACCCGTTCACGTTCAACATCCTGCGGAACCCCAACCCGCACGTGGGTTTTGGCGGCACCGGTGCGCATTACTGCATCGGCGCCAACTTGGCCAGGATGACGATCAACCTGATCTTCAACGCCGTGGCCGACCACATGCCGGACCTGAAGCCGTTGTCGAGCCCGGAGCGGCTGCGGTCGGGCTGGCTCAACGGCATCAAGCACTGGCAGGTGGACTACACCGGTCAGTGCCCGGTGACGCAGTGATGGATTTCGATCTCACCGCGACGCAACAGGCAGTCGCCGATGTGGTCACGTCGGTGCTGGACCGCGATAAGTCTTGGGGCGCCTTGGTTGACGGTGGTGTTGCGGCGCTGCCGGTGCCGGAACGTCTCGGCGGCGACGGTGTGGGCCTCCCCGAGGTCGCGACGGTGCTGACCGAACTGGGTCGCCACGGCGCCGTCACGCCGGCGCTGGCCACGCTGGGCTTCGGCGTCGTCCCGCTGCTCGACCTGGCGTCCGATGAGCAACAGGACCGCTTCCTGGCCGGGGTCGCCAAGGGCGGCGTGCTGACCGCGGCGCTCAACGAGCCGGGCGCGGCGCTGCCCGACCGGCCCGCCACCACGTTTGCGAACGGCCGGTTGTCGGGCACCAAAATCGGTGTCGCGTATGCGGAGCAAGCGGATTGGATGGTCGTGACCACCGACAGCGCGGTCGTGGTGGTGTCGCCCAAGGCCGCCGGTGTGCGGCTGGCGCGCACGCCGACGTCGAATGGTTCGGATGAGTACACGGTCACGTTCGGTGACGTGGCGGTCGGTGAATCCGACGTCTTGGCGGGCTCGGGGGCGCACCGGGTCAACCAGCTGGCGCTGGCGGCCATGGGCGCCTACGCCGACGGGCTGGTGGCCGGGGCGCTGCGGCTGACCGCTGACTACGTGGCCAACCGGAAGCAGTTCGGCAAACCCCTGTCCACCTTCCAGACCGTGGCGGCGCAGCTGTCCGAGGTCTACATCGCCTCGCGCACCATCGATTTGGCGGCGAAGTCGGTGACATGGCGACTGTCCGACGGCCGGGACGCGGACGACGACCTCGACGTCCTCGGGTACTGGCTGGCGTCGCAGGCGCCGCCGGTGATGCAGACCTGCCATCATTTGCACGGCGGCATGGGAATGGACATCACCTATCCCATGCACCGGTACTACTCCACGATCAAGGACCTGACCCGGCTGCTGGGTGGGCCGTCTCATCGCCTCGACCTGGTGGGAGCGCAATGTTCATCGAACTGACTCCGGAGCAGCGGCAGCTGCAAGCCGAGCTACGCCAATACTTTTCGAACCTGATCTCGGCCGACGAGATGAAGGCGATGGGGGAAGATCGCCACAACGCCGCCTACCGCGCGGTGATCCGGCGGATGGGCCGGGACGGCAAGCTCGGTGTCGGGTGGCCAAAGGAGTTCGGCGGCCTGGGCTTTGGCCCGATCGAACAGCAGATCTTCGTCAACGAGGCGCACCGGGCCGACGTGCCGTTGCCGGCCGTGACACTGCAGACGGTTGGGCCGACCCTGCAGGTCTTTGGCAGCGATATGCAGAAGAAGAAGTTCCTGCCGGCGATCCTGGCCGGCGAGCTGCACTTCGCTATCGGCTACACCGAGCCCGAGGCCGGAACCGACCTGGCGTCGCTGCGGACCACGGCGGTGCGCCAGGGCGACGAGTACATCGTCAACGGGCAGAAGATCTTCACCACCGGCGCGCATGACGCCGACTACATCTGGCTCGCCTGCCGCACCGACCCGGACGCCGTTAAGCACAGGGGCATTTCGATCCTGATCGTCGACACCAAGGACCCCGGCTACTCGTGGACGCCGATCATCCTGTCCGACGGCGCGCACCACACCAACGCCACGTACTACAACGATGTGCGGGTTCCGGTCGACATGCTGGTCGGCGAGGAGAACGCCGGGTGGCGGTTGATCACCACCCAGCTCAACAACGAGCGGGTGATGCTGGGCCCGGCGGGTCGGTTCGCCGCCATCTACGACCGGTTGCACGACTGGGCGTCAAAACCGGGTGGCGACGGCGTCACGCCGATCGATCACGCCGACGTCAAGCGCGCCCTTGGTGAGATTCACGCGATGTGGCGGATCAACGAGCTGCTCAACTGGCAGGTGGCCGCCGCGGGTGAGGCCATCAACGTGGCCGATGCCGCATCGACGAAAGTCTTTGGCACCGAGCGTGTTCAGTATGTCGGCCGGCTTGCCGAGGAGATCGTCGGCAAGTACGGTAACCCCGCCGAGTCGGACACCGCCGAGCTGCTCAACTGGCTCGACTCCCAAACCAAGCGCAACCTGGTGATCACCTTCGGTGGCGGGGTCAACGAAGTCATGCGTGAGATGATCGCGGCCTCGGGCCTCAAGGTGCCGAGGGTGCCTCGATGACCGGCGCGGACGGCATCAAGCAAAAAGCTGCAGAAATCACCGCCACCGTCGTCGCCAAGCAGCGCGCGGCGCGGGATCCGGTGAACCAGCCGACGATCAACAACTGGGTGGAGGCTCTCGGGGACCGCAACCCGATCTACACCGACGAGGCCGCCGCCCGCGATGCCGGGCACCCGGGAATTGTCGCTCCACCGGCCATGATTCAGGTGTGGACGATGTTCGGGCTCGGTGGCGAACGCCCGACCGACGATCCCATGGGCCCGATGATGGAGCTGTTCGACGGCGCAGGCTATGTCGGTGTTGTCGCCACCAACTGCGAGCAGACCTACCACCGGTATCTGCGGCCGGGCGAAGAGGTCAGCATCGCCTCCGAGATGCGCGACGTGGTCGGCCCGAAGCAGACCGCGCTCGGTGAGGGCTGGTTCATCAACCAGCACATCACGTGGCGCGTCGGTGACGAGGATGTCGCCGAGATGGAGTGGCGCATCCTCAAATTCAAGCCACGCGAGGATGCCTCGGCGGCATCTTCGGTGCCCGCGGACCTGGATCCCGACGCCATGATGCGCCCGTCGTCGTCGCGGGACACCGCGTTCTTCTGGGAAGGTGTCAAGGCGCACGAGTTACGCGTCCAACGGATGCAGGACGGCAGCCTTAGGCACCCGCCGGTACCCGCGCTGTGGCAGGACAAGACCGAGCCGATCGACTACGTCGTGGCCCGCGGCAAGGGCACGGTGTTCAGCTTCGTCGTGCATCACGCGCCGAAGGTGCCCGGCCGCACGCTGCCGTTCGTGATCGCGTTGGTGGAACTGGAAGAGGGCGTTCGCATGCTGGGCGAGCTGCGCAACGTCGACCCCGCCGAGGTGAAGATCGGATTCCCCGTCCGCGCAACCTATATCGACTTTCCTGCCGGTGACAACGGGCCGGAGTGGAGTCTCTACGCCTGGGAGCCTGACGCATGAGCGCACCGGTCATCGAAGTGGGAACCAAGCTGCCCGAACTCAAGCTCTACGGGGACCCCACCTTCATCATCTCGACGGCCCTGGCCACCCGGGACTTTCAAGATGTCCACCACGACCGCGACAAGGCGCAGGCCAAAGGTTCGAAAGACATCTTCGTCAACATCCTCACCGACACCGGACTGGTGCAGCGGTATATCACCGACTGGGCCGGTCCGTCTGCGCTGATCAAGTCGATCGGGCTGCGGCTCGGTGTGCCGTGGTACGCGTACGACACGGTGACGTTCTCCGGTGAAGTGACCGCGGTGGACGCCGGCCTGATCACGGTAAAAGTAGTGGGCAGCAACAGCCTTGGCGATCACGTCATCGCGACTGCGACGTTCACGATCGGGGATGCTTAATGCTCTCGGGTAAGGCCGCCATCGTCGGAATTGGGGCGACCGACTTTTCGAAGGACTCGGGCCGAAGCGAGCTGCGGCTCGCCGCCGAGGCAGTCCTGGACGCACTGGACGACGCCGGCCTGAGCCCGGCCGACGTCGACGGGCTGACCACTTTCACCATGGACAGCAACACCGAAGTCGCCGTCGCCCGTGCGGCCGGCATCGGCGACTTGAAGTTCTTCTCCAAGATCCACTATGGCGGCGGTGCCGCGTGCGCGACCGTCCAGCAGGCCGCGATTGCCGTCGCGACCGGGGTGGCCGAGGTCGTGGTGGCATACCGGGCATTCAACGAGCGTTCCGGCATGCGCTTCGGACAGGTTCAGACGCGATTGGTGGGAGATGGTGGCGCCCAGGCTGATTCGACGACCGCCGACAATGCTTTCTCGTATCCGCACGGGCTTTCCACGCCGGCCGCGCAGGTCGCCATGATCGCCCAGCGGTACATGCACCTGTCCGGCGCGACCAGCCGGGACTTCGGTGCGATCTCGGTGGCCGACCGCAAGCACGCCGCCAAGAACCCGAAGGCATACTTCTACGAGAAGCCGATAACCATTGAGGACCACCAGAATTCGCGGTGGATCGCCGAGCCGCTGCGGCTGCTGGACTGCTGTCAGGAAACCGACGGCGCGGTCGCGATCGTGGTGACGTCCGCGGGGCGCGCGCGGGACCTCAAGCAGCGACCGGCGATCATCGAGGCGGCGTCGCAGGGCTCCAGCCCCGACCAATACACGATGGTCAGCTACTACCGGCCCGAACTCGGTCTGCCCGAGATGGGTGTCGTGGGTCGGCAGCTGTGGCAGCAGTCGGGCCTGAAGCCGGCCGACATCCAAACCGCCGTCTTGTACGACCACTTCACGCCGTTCACCCTGATCCAGTTGGAGGAGTTGGGATTCTGCGGCAAGGGCGAGGCCAAGGACTTCATCGCCGACGGTGCCATCGAGGTGGGCGGGCGGCTTCCCATCAACACGCACGGGGGCCAACTCGGTGAGGCCTACATCCACGGCATGAACGGCATCGCGGAGGGTGTGCGGCAATTGCGCGGCACCTCGGTGAACCCGGTGCCGGACGTCGAGCACGTGCTCGTCACGGCGGGGACGGGTGTGCCCACCTCTGGCCTGATCCTCGGTTAGTTTTTTGCTGCCGATTGTGCGGCTGGCCGCACATTCGTGTTCGAGTGTGCGGCCAGCCGCACAATCGGCGAAGTGTGGATAGCTGAAGTGACGGTGGTGGCACTGCCTGCGACGCTGCCGTCGTGCGAGAGCCATTCATCGGCAGCGAGGCCGTCGCTGCAGGGGATTTGACCAAGACCCAACTGGCTGCGCGCTTTCGCCGATTGTTCCCAGACGTCTACGTGGAGCGTGATGTCGACATCACTGCCGAACTACGTGCCAAAGCAGGGTGGCTCTGGACCGGACGCCGAGGTGTTATCGCAGGGTTCGCCGCGGCCGCTCTGCATGGCAGCAAATGGGTCGATGATGCACAGGTCGTGGAGTTGATTCACGACAATCGGCGCAGTCCACCTGGGATCCAGTCACACCGAGACCGTATCGAGGAGGACGAGATCAAGCTGGTGGCCGGTATGCGGGTCACCTCGCCGGTCAGGACGGCACTGGACTTCGGCTGTTGGTACCCGACCATGACGGCTGTGGCGGGGATCGACGCCCTCGCGAGAGCAACGGAAATCAAAGCGGCTGATGTCGAGCTGCTGGCTCGGAGATACGCCGGACGCAGAGGCATCGTGCGAGCACGCCAAGCGATAAACCTGTTCGATCCGGGTGCACAGTCACCCAAAGAGTCCTGGTTGCGCATCGTCTTGATCCAGGCGGGCCTGCAGAGACCGCAGACACAGATTCCGGTGCGCAACGAATTCGGCAGTGAGATCGCATATCTGGACATGGGCTGGGAGGACGTCAAAGTCGCGGCCGAGTATGACGGCGAGCAACACCGCAACGATCGCCGGCAATACACCTGGGATGTCCGGCGATTGGAAATGCTCGAGCGACTCGGGTGGATCGTCATCCGGGTGGTGGCTGGGGACCGGCCCGCTGAGGTCGTTGGCCGTGTTCGTGCCGCATTGGCCCGGCGAGCGCGCGGCTAGCCGCACACTCGAGACCGAAAGTGCGGCTAGCCGCACGCTCGGTGTGAGGGGGAGGGGCGTGGCGGTGGATGGTCACCTACGAACGCGCGACAACCGGAAAAACGGTCTCCATTCCGCGCCGGCCCTTGATCTCTACCTGCTCGGAGCGGCCCCAGACGTATTGCGCCTCGACGACAGCGTGCACGCCGGCGCTGACCATCACGTCCGGGCGCCCCGCCCGTCCGGCGATGCCGGCCAACCGGAACGCCACGTTGGTCGCGTCGCCAATCACGGCCGTGACCGTTCTTGTCATTGCGGCGATCGCGGCCCGGCCCTGCACCACACCCCAGCCCATGCGGATCGGCGAGCCGTCCGGCGCACGTAGCGGGAGCGTGGGCGCGAGTTCCTCGACCCTCCGGTTCGCGGCGAGCGCGAAGTCGATCGCGAGCTCATTGGCCTCTGGAATCGTCCGCTGTTCCCAGACCGCATACAGTGCATCGCCGGCGTAATGGTTGAGCGTGCCGCGATGGGCGCGCAGGACGCGGTTGAGCTCGTGCCAAAGATAGTTCAGGCTCTGCGCGATCACCCTGTTGTCGGTGACTTCGGAGATCGTCGAGTAGTTGGTGATATCCCCGACCACCATCACCATGGTCTCCTCGACGATCCGAGTCAGGGTGGGGCTCGTGAGGGGTATCCCGGCAGCATTGAACCGGTCCGATCGGAAGATAAGAACGACGTCGCCCATCGAGATCCGGTCGTCGGGCTTGATGGGCACCTGCACGGCGCGTTCGAGCGGCATGCCGTTGAGCAACGTCCCGTTGGTGCTGTTGTCGATAAGGAAAGCCCGGTCGGTGGCGACGTCTAAACGGATCTCAAGGTGGTTACGGGAGATGTTCGGATCGTGAATAACCAGTCGGCGCTGTTCGTCGATCCCCGTGCATTGGCGGCCGACGAATAGTTGATCGAAAATCGGCACGCTCTTCTCGCCGCCATTCATCTGCATGACTAAATGGGCCTGCGGCTGGTCCCACCCATCGGCGCGCATTGCTTAACCACCCCGCTTCGACGCGGCCGACTCCACCCCAGGCGGTGTCGCGAGCGAGACTCCTGGTTGTCTGCCCCGCTCGGCTTGACGATCTTGTGCACACACGAAGCGTCTGCCATCTGAAGATGATGAGCTGTTAGCTGCAGAGGTAATCGTACAAGCTCGGGCGGATGGTCGATCACAAACGACCTACGTCCCTGCAATAGCCCGACGCTCAGCGAACGAGCGTCGGCTGTGCTTCGAGAGCTGCCCGGGTGGCGATTCGCCCGGCATCCAGGGCGGCATCGATGTTCTTGAAGTCCAAAGGACCGATCGCTGACACGTCCGGCTCGATGATCGCCGTAACTCGAGGGAGCTCGCGCAGGTTCCCCTTGGGGGACGCAAGTTCAACGCTGCGAAGCAATGTCTCTTGCAGCGGTGGTAGGGCAACATCCGTGCCGGTCAGGAGCCGCCGGACGAACGCGGGAGGCTGAAGCTTTGCCGGCAGCGGACCAAAGCCCTTCGATGGCACGTACGTTGTACGTAGATCGACGCATATGACCTCGCCATCAGGGTCGGCGCACATCACGTCGGCCGGGAGGATGTTCATCAGTCCACCGTCGACGAGGAGCCGCTCGCCATATTGCACCGGCGGCAGGAGACCGGGTATGGAGATCGATGCGCGCACGGCGACCCACAGCAGCCCACGCCGATGGATGATCTGATCGCCCGTGATCAAGTCTGTAGAGACGGAGAAAAACTCTCTTGGCAGATGCTCCACCAAGGTGGTGCTGCCGAAGAATTCTTCTATCAGACGATCGACGCGCCGACCTCGGGTGAGTGCTACCGCGGGGATCGTGTAGTCGCTAACCGGCTTGGTTTTTTCCATGTACTTGCGTGCCGCGGCGGTCGCATCTCGGGCGTCCAGCCCCAGCGCGAAGGTTGCCGCAGCGAGAGCACCGGAACTCGTTCCGCCAAACCTGTCTATGACGACGCCTGCCCGGGTGAGCTCTTCGTAGACACCGTAATGCGCCAGCCCTCGAGCGCCCCCACCCCCAAGCACGAGACCCAGAGATCGGCCGGCGATTCTGCGGGCCAGCGCACCGATGCCGTCGTCGTTGGCGGGGTGATGCGAGATCGGCTGCAGCAGATCCCACCAGCTCGGATCCGGTACTACGTTGCACGTGACCAGGTGGACCGGCCCCTGGGCAACGGGTGGCTCGAACGCTTCCGGCGGACGGGCTTGATCCGCAAGGACCACGAGTCGGTCGCTCTGCGCGACAACATATCGTCGCCAGATGTCGCCTGAGCCTCGATCGGCCACCACCAGTACCCAATCGTGGCTTCGTTCCGCCCGATCAAGGGTCTCGCTGAACGCTTCGACGAGCTCGCCGTAATGATTGACTGCGGCCGTCGTGTCGACGGGCGGCGCGACCACCGCAGTCTGACCGTGCGAGCCCAGGCGAGTCGCGATCGCGTCAACAATCGGGACCGCAACGGCGTCGCCAGTCGACAGCACGCCGACGACCCGGGGACGCCGAGAGACGTTCGCGGATCGTGACTCGCGAAGCATCCCCGCCATCGCTCGGAACATCGCCGATCGCAGTTGCGGAGCCTTGGCCAGCACCTCGGTGAACGTGTCAGCGGCGATCCTCCAGACGACGCCGTCCCGAAGGGCTCGTATTCCGGCGGAGCGAACAGAGCCGGTGATCACGCCCAGGTCTCCGATTGAGTCACCGGATGCCATCTCACGCAGCACCTGTCCATCAAGACCAACAGCCGCGAATCGCCCCGAGGCAATTACATAGATGGCGTCCGACGGGTCGCCCATGTGAAAGAGCCACTCGTTGGCGGGGATGTGCTGGCGATCTACTGCGCTCGTGAGTTGGTCGAGTTGTTCGTCGTCGATCTCAGCGAATATCGGAACACTCCGCAGTGCGGATCGCTCATCGGCCGCACGCGGTTCGGGTGACCGCGGTTCAGCGCTCATGAGGCGCTGCTATCGGTGTCGCGGCCCGCACCGAGAACGCCCGAAACGCGATGAGTGTCAGGCCATTTACTCCCGCGCAGAGTCGGTTCATCCGCAGCTGTCGCCGACGCGTAGCCCCAGCTCAAGGACGGAAAGCATAGTACGCAGCTTACCGGTAGTTCGCTCGGAGCAAAGGCGCTATGCGGACTGGAGTTCGACGCCTGACAGCACCACGGCGTTGTCGCGCGAAGGCGCGACAACGCTGGCCAGGAACCGGCCTTTGAACTGGCCACCGTCCTTCCAGATGCCGACCTTGAGCGTTTCGCCGGGATAGGCCACCCCGGCGAAACGCGCGCCGTAGGCGGCCACGGCCCCGGCGTCGCCGTCCAGTAGCGCGTCGGTGATTGCCTTGCAGGTCATGCCGTAGGTGCACAGGCCATGCAGGATCGGCTGGGGAAAGCCTGCGGCAGCGGCGAATTCGGGATCGGAGTGCAGCGGGTTGCGGTCACCACAGAGCCGATACAGCAGCGCCTGCTGAGGCAGAATCGGCACGTCGACCTCCAGATCGGGTGCCCGGTCCGGCGCCGCGTCCGAGGTCGAAGGCCCGCGCTCACCGCCGAAGCCGCCCTCACCGCGGGCGAAGATGGACCGCTTCTGCGTCCACAGCAGCGTGCCGTCCGGCGCGCTGACCGTCGTCTCGCTCCAGATCACCGCGGCCTTGCCCTTGTCCCAGATGTCGGTGAACCGAGTGACGGCCCGGGCCGAACCCGACGGCGGCAGCGGCCCGGGCACTTCGACCCGCTCGCTGGCGTGCAGCACCTTGCTCAGCTCGATGTCGATGCCGGGAAACTGCACGGTCGGCGGCTTGGTCATGTGGAAAGTCGCGGCGACGTTGCCGAATGTCGGCAGCACCTGGGGCGTGTCGTCGATCAGGTAACGCAGCTCGCGGCGGTCCATCGGATCGGCGCCGGCCCCCAGCCCAAGGTGGTATAGCTGGATATCGCTGCTCACCCAAGAGAATTCGATGGGCTCCAACTCCGCGTTGAGCGCGGTCTGTACATCGATTGGCATAGCTGTTACTTCCCGGTTCGACCTGCAATGTGCAACGCGGCCAGGTACCCGAAGGTCATCGCCGGCCCGATGGTCCCGCCCGGACCGGGATAGGTGTGTCCCATCACCGGGGCGCTGACATTGCCCGCGGCGTAAAGGCCTTCAATGATCGTGCCGTCGTCGCGCAGCGCACGGCCGTGCACATCGGTGCGGATGCCGCCCTTGGTACCGAGGTCCCCGGGCACCATCTTGGCGGCGTAGTAGGGCGGTTGACTGATCTCGCCGAGGTTTGGGTTCGGCTTGATGGTGGGGTCGCCGTAATAGCGGTCGTAGGCGCTTTCCCCGCGGTGGTAGTCCTCGTCAACGCCCGACCGCGCAAAGCCGTTGAAACGTTCCACGGCAGCGGTGAATTCACCGGCCGGAAGACCGGCGGCCTCGGCCAGCTCTGCGAGCGTGTCGGCCCGGATGATCACGCCGGAGTCCGACCACTTGCGCGGAATGCGTTGCCCGGGTTGCAGTCCGGCGAAGATGTAACGGTCCCGATACCGCTGGTCGAACACCAGCCACGCGGGAATGTTCTCGCCCGGCCCGGGCCCCTGACCGTACTCCCCGCCGTACATGTGATGACAGGCTTCGACGTAGGGCATCGATTCGTTCATGAACCGCTTGCCCGACATGTTGACGATGATCGACCCCGGCGAGTTGCGCTCCGACAATGCGAACCACGGCGCACCCACCAACGGGACAGTCGGGCCCCACCAGGCGTCTTCCATCAGATCCAGTGCAGCACCGAGCTTTTCACCGGCAACGATGCCGTCGCCGGTATTGGCCACCGCACCCACGGTCCACTCGGTGGTGATGGGCGCGCGCTGGTATTTCACCCGCATCTGTTCGTTGTGCTCGAACCCACCGCAGGCGAGGATCACGCCGCGCCGGGCCCGGATCAGTCGCGGCTCGGCCGATGCTTGTTCTGGTTCGGGAGCGTCGGCGTCGCGAACGTAGACACCGCGCACCACGCCGTCCTCGACGTAGAGGTCGGTGAGCGCGGTGTTGAGCAGCACCGGCACGCCCGCCTGCTGCAACCCGATCCGCAATGGCCCGATCAGCGCCCGTCCCATCCCGACCAGGTTCTTGCCGGTCGCTTTCGCCCATATCGTGCGGGCGCCGACCTTCAGGCTGCGCAGCACGCCCCGCGGGTGTCGCTTCAGCTGGTTGAGCCGGACGTAATCCTGTTGCATCACAACCACATTGAGCGGCACCTTGCCGTATGCCGGCTCCAGGCCCGCCTCGTCGGCACCGAGCTTGCGGGCGTTGAACGGCTTGGGCTCTATCGACCGTCCGCCCGCGCGCCCGCCCGGCGCCTCGGGGTAGTAGTCGGAGTAGCGCGGCACCCAGCACATCCTCAACGGCGTGTGTTTCAGCACGAACGACAGCATCTCGGGGCCGCGGTCGAGGTAGGCGTCGATGCGCTCCGGCTCCACGATGTCGCCGATGATGCCGTGCAGGTAGGCGCGGGCCGCCTCGGGGGTGTCCTTAACGCCGTCGCGCTCGAGCACCTCGTTGTTGGGAATCCAGACGCCGCCCCCCGATCGCGCGGTGGAGCCGCCGAAGTGCGGGGCCTTCTCGATGACTACTGTCGATAGACCACGGTGCGCGGCGGCCAGGGCAGCCACCATGCCGGCTCCGCCGCTCCCGACCACGACGACGTCGTACTCCTGCGCTGTCATGTAGAACACGTTATAGAATTGGTCGGGTTGGGCGCTACCGGCCCGGTCAAACGGACGAAGGGACTTCGGTAAATGCTCGGTGTTGAGATCCGGGATGAGCTGGCCGCGGACCTGGCGCAAGCCGAGCGCAGCCGTGAGCCGATCGCTCCGCTGACGGCTGCCTACCCGGATATCGACGTCGTCGACGCCTATGAGATTCAACTGATCAACATCCGGCAGCGGGTCGCCGAGGGGGCCCGGGTGCTGGGTCACAAGGTGGGGCTGTCGAGCAAGGCGATGCAGCAGATGATGGGGGTCGACGAGCCCGACTACGGGCATCTGCTCGACGAGATGCAGGTGTTTGAAGACACCCCGGTCAAGGCCGGCCGCTACCTGTATCCGCGGGTGGAGGTCGAAGTGGGTTTCATCCTGGCCGCGGACCTGCCGGGTGCCGGTTGCACCGAGGACGACGTGCTGGCGGCCACCGAGGCCCTGGCCCCGTCGATCGAGTTGATCGACACCAGGATCACCGACTGGAAGATCGCGTTGTGCGACACCATCGCCGACAACGCCTCCTCGGCGGGCTTCGTGTTGGGTGAGGCCCGGGTGTCGCCGCGCGAACTCGACGTCAAGTCGATCGACGCGGTGCTGACCCGTAACGGCGAGGTAGTCACCGAGGGTCGCAGCGATGCGGTGCTGGGCAATCCGGTCACCGCCGTGGCGTGGTTGGCCCGCAAGGTGGAAGGCTTTGGGGTACGGCTCCGCAAAGGTGACATCGTGTTGCCGGGATCGTGCACCCGAGCGATCGACGCCCGCGCCGGCGACAACTTTGTCGCCGACTTCGCGGGACTGGGTTCGGTTCGGTTGTCGTTCGAATAGGGAATCGGGAGCGTGACATGCCGTCTAAGGCAAGTGTGGCCATTGTCGGGTCGGGAAACATCAGCACGGACCTGCTGTACAAACTCCTGCGATCGGAATGGCTGGAACCCCGTTGGATGGTCGGGATCGACCCGGAAAGCGAGGGCCTGGCGCGGGCACGCAAGCTGGGGCTGGAGACGACCCACGAGGGGGTCGACTGGCTGCTGGCGCAGCCCGAGAAGCCCGACCTGGTGTTCGAGGCGACCAGCGCCTACGTGCACAAGGATGCGGCGCCCAAGTACGCGGCCGCCGGCATCCGGGCCATCGACCTGACGCCGGCGGCGGTGGGCCCGGCGGTGATCCCGCCGGCGAACCTGCGTGAGCATCTGGACGCGCCGAACGTCAACATGATCACCTGCGGGGGGCAAGCGACCATTCCGATCGTCTACGCGGTCTCGCGGGCCGTGGAGGTGCCCTACGCCGAGATCGTGGCGTCGGTGGCGTCGGCGTCGGCCGGCCCGGGCACCAGGGCCAACATCGACGAGTTCACCAAGACCACGTCGCGCGGCGTGGAGACCATCGGCGGCGCCAAGCGCGGTAAGGCGATCATCATCCTGAACCCGGCCGAGCCGCCAATGATCATGCGCGACACCATCTTCTGCGCCATCCCCGAGGACGCCGACCACGATGCCATCGCCAAATCCATCCACGAAGTGGTGGCCGAGGTGCAGACCTACGTGCCCGGATACCGGTTGCTCAACGAGCCGCAGTTCGACGAGCCGTCGATGCACTCCGGCGGGCAGGCCGTGGTCACCACGTTCATCGAGGTCGAGGGTGCCGGGGATTACCTGCCGCCCTACGCTGGCAACCTGGACATCATGACCGCGGCGGCCACCAAGGTCGGCGAGGAGATCGCCAAAGAGACGCTCGTTGCAGGAGGCGCGCGATGACGAGTATTTGGGACATCCGGATCACGGACACTTCGCTACGTGACGGGTCACACCACAAACGCCACCAATTCACCAAAGACGAAGTCCACGCCATCGTCGCGGCCCTTGATGCCGCCGGGGTCCCGGTGATCGAGGTGACACACGGCGACGGGTTGGGTGGGTCGTCGTTCAACTACGGCTTTTCCAAGACCCCGGAGCAAGAGCTGATCAAGCTCGCGGCCCAGACGGCAAAAGAGTCCAAGATCGCGTTTTTGATGCTGCCCGGGGTGGGCACCAAGGAGGACATCAAGGCGGCGCAGGACAACGGCGGCTCGATCTGCCGGATCGCCACCCACTGCACCGAGGCCGACGTATCGATCCAGCACTTCGGGCTGGCCCGCGAGCTGGGCCTGGAAACCGTCGGGTTCCTGATGATGTCCCACACCATTCCGCCGGAGAAACTGGCCGCGCAGGCCCGCATCATGGCCGACGCCGGTTGCCAGTGCGTGTATGTGGTCGATTCGGCCGGAGCGCTGGTCCTGGAGGGGGTGCGCGACCGGGTCGCGGCGCTGGTGGCCGAGCTCGGCGACGACGCGCAGGTGGGCTTCCACGGGCATGAAAACCTCGGGCTGGGGGTGGCGAACTCGGTGGAGGCCGTCCGGGCCGGGGCCAAGCAGATCGACGGCTCTTGTCGTCGCTTCGGGGCCGGCGCGGGTAATGCGCCCGTCGAGGCCCTGATCGGGGTGTTCGACAAGATCGGCGTGAAGACGGGTATCGACTTCTTCGACATCGCCGACGCAGCCGAGGACGTCGTGCGCCCGGCCATGCCGGCCGAATGCCTGCTCGACCGCAACGCGCTGATCATGGGGTATTCCGGTGTTTACTCGAGCTTCCTCAAACACGCCGTCCGCCAGGCCGAACGCTATGGCGTGCCGGCGTCGGCGCTGCTGTACCGGGCCGGTCAGCGCAAGCTCATCGGCGGCCAGGAAGACCAGCTCATCGACATCGCGCTGGAGATCAAGCGCGAGCAAGACGGCGGCGTTGCCGTCACGCATTAACCACGCTGTTAATTGGTGTTTGTGGGTTAGCTACCCGAGTCTTTGAGTTTCGCCGAAACGGTGACTTTTCGGTCGGGTTTGACCTACGTTTGTAGTCATCGAGTCCAGTGGACGTTTGGGGGTTCCGATGAGTTTTATGACGCTGCCGCCGGAGATCAATTCGCTGCGGATGTACTCGGGTGCCGGTTCGGGCCCGATGCTGCAGGCCGCGCAGGCCTGGGAAGGATTGTCGTCCGAGTTGGGGTCCGCCGCGCAGTCGTTTTCGTCGGTGATTTCCGGGGTGGCGGGTCAGGCGTGGCAGGGTGCGGCGTCTCGGGCGATGACGCAGGCGGCCGCCCCGTACGTCGGCTGGCTGAGTGCAGCGGCGTCGCGGGCGTCCGGGGCCGCGGCCCAGGCCCAGGCGGTCGTCAGTGAGTTCGAGGCCGCGGTGTCGGCCACGGTTCATCCGCTCGCGGTGCAGGCCAATCGTAATGGCTTGGTGCAATTGGTCATGTCGAACCTGTTTGGGCAAAACTGGCCGGCGATCGCGGAGACCGACTTCAACTATGCGGAGATGTGGGCCCAGGACGTGGCGGCGATGGTGGGGTATCACGGTGGGGCGTCGGCGGCGGCCTCGCAACTGCTGTCGGCAGCGGCCAATCTGCCGCCCATTCCAAGCTTGCCGGGGATGCCGGGGGTGCCGGGGAGTGGCGTCGGTGGCACTGGCAGCGCCGGCAGCGGCGGCGTCTTAGGCGGAAGCGGCGCCGGCGACACCCAGAGCAACGCGAACGTGGGCGGCGTCGCCACCGGCGGCGTCTATGGCGGCGGCCCCGTCAGCAACGGGACCGCGGCCGTCGCGTCTTCGACGGGCGCGGGCGGCGGCACCGTGGACAACGGTTATGTCGGTGGTGCCAATGCCGGTGATTCCAACGCTGGTCTCGCGGCTACCGGCACCGGCAACCTCGGCAATACAAACGTCGGTGGCGTCAACGCCGGCGGCCTCAGCCCGGGCCTCCTGGGAGTGGGGGGTATGGCGGCGATGATGGCGGTCGGCGCAACGGGATCGTCAGCGGCAACGCCGCCGGCGACAACGTCGGCAGCGCAAACCGAAAAACCGCCTGCACCGCAACCGGAGAAAGCACCGGCGGCCGAAGCCGAGGAACCAGAAATCGCAACGGCGGCAACACCTCTCGTCACAACGCCCACTGCGGGTGTACCGGCAGCAGAAATCTCGCAGGCGAAGGTCAAGGCCGCCGAAACCCGGGGCGAAGGGGAGCGGCTGGCGCTGGAAACACCGCTGACGGAGCCTCCGGGCCCGCGGACGGAAGCGTCCGAACCGGAGGCTCGGGCCGACTAAACCTGGCGCCACCCCGCGCTGGGGACACTGCGCCGTTGTTGAGGGCACAGTGCGGGCATAGCTATCGGGGGTAACCTCGATCGGATGACCGTGACATTCAGGACCGGCGTGGTCGCCGGCGGCCTGCTCAGCGCCCTCGCCGCCGCGGCGATCGTGTTGCCGGTCGCCAACGCGGATCCCCAGCAACAGTGCAATACCACCGTCGGCCAGACGGCGTCCCAAACCCTGCAGTCCTACCTGGACCGCCACCCCGACGTTAAGCAGGAGCTGACCGACAAGTCTCAGGCGGAGGGTGGTAGCAACAACGTGCTTGACTACCTCAACCGGCATCCTGACGTGCGCCAGCATCTGATCGACCTGGCGAACAAGTGCACGTCTTAGTGAGCGGGCGTCGTCCTTGAACGCCCACCACGACGCGCGGGAATGTTCGCCATTGACTAGAAAGTAGAACACGTTCTAGCGTCTAGGCGTGCCCTCTGATCCCGTCTCTGGACCCCTCACCGACGCTATCGCCGAGGCCGAGAAGCTGGTGGCCGCCGCCCCGCACATCGAGACCGAAGCTGACCTGCTCGAAGGACTGCAGTACCTGGCCGGCTGCATCGCGGGCTGCATGCACCTGGCCTTCGACTACGAGCGCGACCATCCGTTCCTGCAGTCGGGCACCGGGCCCTTCACCAAGATGGGCCTGGACAACCCCGACACCCTCTACTTCGGCACCCGGGTGCAGGCCGAACGCGACTACGTCGTCACCGGCAGGCGTGGCACCACCACCGACCTGAGTTTCCAGTTGCTCGGCGGCGAATACACCGACGACAACGTGCCCGCCAGCCAGGCCGCGTTCGACGACCGTGAACTCGAGATCGCCGCGGACGGTAGCTTCGAGTGGCGGGTGCGACCGACCAGCCCCGGCCAATTGGTGATTCGCGAGGTGTACGGCGACTGGGCGGCGCGGCGCGGGACGCTCGCGATCTCCAGGCTGGACACCGCGGGCACCGCGCCGCCGCCCCTTACCGCTCAGACGATCGAAAAGCGTTATGCCACAGCGGGCAAGCAGCTGGTGAACCGGGTGAAGACCTGGTTGCAGTTTCCGCAGTGGTTCTACCTCAACATCCCGGTCAACACCATGGTCGCGCCCCGGTTGACCCCGGGCGGCCTGGCGACCCAGTACTCGTCGGCCGGGCATTTCGACTTGCGACCCGATCAGGCGCTGGTGATCACGATCCCCGTCTCCGACGCCCCCTATCTCGGCTTCCAGCTGGGCAGCATGTGGTACATCTCGCTGGACTACATCAACCACCAGACCTCGCTGAACAACACGCAGGCCCAAGCGGATTCGGACGGTAAGGTCCGCATCGTCGTCGCCGACCAGAATCCCGGAGTGACCAACTGGGTCGAGACGCTCGGCCATCGGCGCGGCTTTTTGCAGTTCCGCTGGCAACGCGTGTCCCGCGAGCTGACCGAGGCCGATGGCCCAACCGTAGAACTCGTCGACTTCGACGCGGTGCCCGGCGCGCTGCCACATTTCGAGCACAACAAGATCTCCGATGACCAGTGGCGCGCGCGAATCGCGTTGCGCCAAGAACAAATTGCGGCCAGGATGCTGGGGTGACGATGTCAGGGATGCTCAACGAGAAAGTAGTGGTCATCAGTGGGGTTGGGCCGGGGCTCGGTACCACGCTGGCCCACCGGTGCGCGCGTGAGGGCGCGGACCTGGTGCTGGCGGCCCGCACCCTCGAGCGATTGGATGCCGTCGCCAAGCAGGTCAACGACACCGGGCACAAGGCCTTGGCGGTGCGCGCCGACATCACCGATGACGACGAGGTGGCCTACCTGGTGGAGACCGCCATGGCCAGCTACGGCAGGGCCGACGTGCTGATCAACAATGCGTTCCGAGTGCCGTCGATGAAACCATTGGCGGGCACCAGCTTTCAGCACATCCGTGATGCCATCGAGCTCAGCGCGCTGGGGGCGTTGCGCCTCATCCAGGCCTTCACTCCGGCGCTGGTGGAGTCGGCCGGGTCCATCGTCAACGTCAACTCCATGGTGCTGCGGCACTCGCAGGCGAAATACGGCGCCTACAAGATGGCGAAGTCCGCTCTACTCGCCATGTCGCAGTCGCTGGCCACCGAACTCGGCGAGAAGGGCATTCGCGTCAATTCCGTTGCACCGGGTTATATCTGGGGCGACACGCTGCAGAGCTACTTCGAGCATCAGGCCGGCAAGTACGGCACCACGGTGGACCAGATCTACCAGGCCACCGCCGCGAACTCGGACCTGAAGCGGTTGCCCACCGAGGACGAGGTAGCCTCGGCGATTCTCTTCCTCGCCAGCGACCTGTCCAGCGGCATCACCGGACAGACCCTGGATGTCAACTGCGGGGAGTACCACACCTGATGGCCGACCGCACCGATGTCGGCACCGTCGACGAACTGCACGCATCGGCCACCAAGCTGACGGGGCTCGACGACTTCGGCGCCGACGACGACAACTACCGCGAGGCGCTGGGGGTGCTGCTGGACTCGTACCGGGGCGAAGCGGGCCTAACCGTGTTAGGCAGCAAGATGAACCGGTTCTTCCTGCGTGGCGCGCTGGTGGCCCGGCTGCTGTCCGAATCCGCTTGGAAGCAATACCCGCAACACGCCGATGTCCCCATCGAACGGCCGATCTTCGTCACCGGACTCGTGCGTACCGGCACCACCGCCCTGCACCGACTGCTCGGCGCCGACCCGACGCATCAGGGCCTGCACCTCTGGCTGGCCGAGTTCCCGCAGCCACGTCCGCCCCGCGAAACCTGGGAATCGAACCCGCTTTACCGCCAGCTCGACGCGCAGTTCAACCAGCACCACGAGGAGAACCCCGGCTACACCGGCCTGCATTTCATGGCCGCATACGAGCTGGAGGAATGCTGGCAGCTGCTGCGGCAGTCGCTGCATTCGGTGTCCTACGAAACCCTGTCGCACCTGCCCGGCTACGCGAGGTGGCTGTCGCAGCAGGACTGGACGCCGTCGTATCGGCGGCACCGCAAGAACCTTCAGCTGATCGGGCTCAACGACGCCGAGAAGCGCTGGGTGCTGAAGAACCCGAGCCACCTCTTCGCCCTGGACGCCTTGATGACGACCTATCCCGACGCGCTGGTGATCCAGACCCACCGCCCCGTCGAGACGATCATGGCCTCGATGTGCTCGCTGGCCCAGCACACCGCGGAGGGGTGGTCGACGACCTTCGACGGCGCCCAAATCGGCGCTGACGCAATGGAAACCTGGTCGCGCGGGCTGGAGCGGTTCAACACCGCACGCGCCAAGTACGACCCGGCCCAGTTCTATGACGTCGACTACCGCGAGCTGATCACCGACCCGCTGGGCACCGTTGCCGACATCTATCGGCACTTCGGTCTGATGCTGACCGACGAAGCGCGCGTTGCGATGGAAAAGAGCCACGCCGAAAGCCAGTCCGGCGCGCGGGCGCCCAAACACAAGTATTCGCTTGCCGACTACGGGCTCACCGTCGATGCGGTCAAGGAGCGTTTCGCGGGCCTGTAGTTCGTTTGTTGTCGCTCAGAGGCGGGCAAACGTGCTCAGTCGTCCTCTGAGCGCTCCAGGTAGCCCTCCGCGGCTGCGTGCTCGATGCTATCGCTGAGCTTCGGGCAGGCGCGCGCACGTGCGGGATCCCCGCCGGACTCACGGACTTGCGCGAAATACGCGCAACGCTGCGTCGCCGCGGTGCTCCACTGCACCGCGGTGTGACCGGGCCCCAACCTCTTGACGGTGACCGTGACATGGCAGAACCGGCAATCCACCGGCAGCAGCCCCGACGTCAGGTAGCGCTGACGATCGGCGCGGGTGGCGTCGGCGACCGCGGCGGCGCGTTGCGGGTCGTTGGCGAAATCTCTTGACTTCGACCAGGAGTCACCGCTGCGGCCGGGCCCGGCCGGTCGCTCGTCGTGTTCGTGACCATCACCGTGCAGCAACAACATCGACCGGGCGAGCCGATCGACGTCGGGTACCGCCGGTTGATCGTCAGCCATGTCCGTCAGTGTTGCTCGGCAGGGACGTCGTCGTCGGCCCTTCCCTTGAGGTTCTCTTCGACCTCGGCGTTCCAGTACTCGTTGGCGCGCGTGGTGTCCACCTCGATTTCGAAGCGCTCCACCATTTCCGGCTTGATGTCGGCGACGTCTACGTAGAACTGCTGATACCAGCGGCGTAGCTGGTACACGGCGCCATCCTCTTCGACCAGCAGTGGGTTGTCGATTCTCGTCTTGTGCTGCCAGATCTCGACGTCCTGCAGGAAGCCCTTGCTGACGCCTTCGGTGAAGACCTTGGACAGCTTGTCGGTCATCTTTTCGTCCATGCCCTTGGGCTTTTCAACGATGACGCCCCACTGCAGCATGAACGAGTTCTGCGTGACGGGGTAGTGACAGTTGATCAGGATCGACTCGGCCTTGTAGCCGCCGTAGCTGTTGTGCAGCCAGTTGATCATGAACGACGGCCCGAAGTAAGACGCCTCCGAATCCAGGTGCGCCTCACCGTAGGACGTGCCCAGATCGTTCACGTCGGGCCGGCCCACGTTGTGCAGGTACTGCGAGGCGACGTGGCCCTCGAAGACGTTCTTGAAGTACGTCGGCAGCCCGAAATGGATGTAGAAGAAGTGCGCCATGTCGGTGACGTTGTCGATGATGTCGCGGCAGTTGGATCCCTCGATGAGGATGCTGTTCCACCGCCAGCTGGTCCATTCGTCGCTGGCGGCTTCGGTGAGCTCGGGGATCCTGACCGCGGGGTCGGGAGGATTGCCTTCGTGGTCGTGCCAGACGAACAGCAGGCCGCCGCGGACGTCGGTCGTCCACGACCGGGTGCGCGCGGTTTTGGGCGTGCGCTTGGCATACGGCGCCAGCTTGCAACGGCCGTCGCCGCCCCAGCGCCAATCGTGGAACGGGCAGGCGACCTCGTCGCCCTTGATGGTTCCCATCGACAGGTCGCCACCCATGTGCCGGCAGTAGCCGTCGAGCACCTTCAGTTCCCCGTGTGAGTCGGCGAAAACCACCAGCTTGGTGCCGAACGCCTCGATAGCGTGCGGCTCTCCGTCCAGGAAGTCCTTTGCGACGCCGAGGCAGTGCCAACCGCGGGCGTACCTGGTCGGCAAGGTGCCGGAATCGATTTCCCGGATGCCGACCGCATTGGTGTCGGTACTCACCTGTCACCTCCAACTAGTCTCTAACTAGAACACGTTACAGTTTTTCGACTGGCTGGCGCAACGACGGCGGGTCTGGGCACGGGATATTGAGGCTGAGGTATATCTAGACGATGCCGCTGTTTGCTTTCGAGGGTCGGTCGCCACGGGTCGATCCCACCGCGTTTGTGGCCCCGACCGCTACCCTGATCGGCGACGTCACCGTGGAGGCGGGGGCGTCCGTCTGGTTCAACGCCGTGCTGCGCGGCGACTATGGGCCGATCATCGTTCGCGAAGGCGCCAATGTTCAGGACGGATCGGTATTGCACGCGCCTCCGGGCATCCCCGTGGACATTGGTCCCGGCGCGACGGTGGCGCACATGTGTTGCATCCACGGGGCTCACGTCGGGGCCGAGGCGCTGATTGCCAACCATGCCACGGTTCTGGACGGCGCGGTGATCGGCGCGCGCAGCTTGGTTGCCGCCCATTCCCTGGTGACGGCCGGCACCCAGATTCCGGCCGGGGTCCTGGCCGTCGGAGTGCCGGCTCAGATAAAGGGCCCGATCGCCGGAACGGGCGCGGAAATGTGGGTCAACCTCAACCCGCAGGCCTACCGTGACCTGGCGCAGCGGCACATCGCGGGACTGGAGCCCATTTAGACGCGCCCACTGTGAACTCCGCGACGCCGAATCTGCTTGTCGCGTCGCGGGTTTCACGGTCGGCCTTAGCTTGAGACCTTTCGGGTGCTCGCGGCCGCGCGGTCCATCTCCCAATAGGCGCGCAGGGCAACCAGTTTGCCCTCGTCATTGGCCTTGTACGTGAACACGCCCTCCGCGGTGACCTGATAATCGCCCGTCGTGATCAGGATGTGCCCGACGTTGGCTTCCTCGTTGCCGCATTGGTAGGTATCGCGGAAGAAGAACTCGATCCTGGTGGTCTTGGCGATGGCCACGTCCCAGAAGGCCGAGATCGCGTCGCGCCCGCGGTGCCCTTTGCCTTCGGGGTCGAACGCCGAAGGCCCGATGGGGTCCTCGACGACGGCGTCGTCGGCGAACACCGCCAGCCACGCTTCCTTGTCCCTGGCCATGACCGCCTCGCGGGAGCGGCGGCCGGCCTCGTGGGCGGGGTGCTTTGTTATGGTCTGCTCGCTCATGCTGTGGCCCTTTCTGGCTTGTCGGAGCTCACCACCCACATGGAGTAGTACTGCGAGCCGCCGCCGTAGGCGTGGCCCAGGGCCTTTCGCGCGCCGGGGACCTGGTGATCCCCGCCCTTGCCCATCACCTGGATCGCCGCCTCGGCGAAGCGGATCAAGCCCGAGGCACCGATCGGGTTCGACGACAGCACGCCGCCCGACGGGTTCACCGGCAGCCGTCCGCCGATCTTCGTCTCGCCGGATTCGGTCAGCTTCCAGCCTTCGCCCTCGGCGGCAAACCCCAGGCTCTCCAACCACATCGGTTCGAACCACGAGAACGGCACGTAGATTTCGGCGACGTCGATCTCGTCGATCGGACTGGTGATGCCGGCCGCCTCCCACAGCGCCGCCGCCGCGTCGCGGCTGGCCTGGGGGCTGACCTGGTCGCGCCCGGAGAACTGTAGCGGTTCGGTGCGCAGCGCGGTGGCGTGGATCCACGCGACCGGATGTCCTTGCGCCAGATGGGCTTCGGCGCTCTCCTCGTTGCCGATCACCACGGCGGCGGCACCGTCGGAGGACGGGCAGGTCTCGTCGTAGCGGATCGGGTCCCACAGCATCGGGGAGTCCATCACCTTCTCGAGGGTGATGTCCGGCTGGTGCAGATGCGCCAACGGGTTACGGGCCCCATTGAGCCGGTCCTTGACCGCGACCATGGCACCGATGTGGTTCGGCGCCCCCGAGCGTCGGATGTACGACCGCACGTGGGGGGCGAAATACCCGCCCGCGCCGGCGCCGACCGGCTTGATGAACGGGATCGGAATCGACAACGCCCACATGGCATTTGATTCCGACTGCTTCTCCCAGGCCATCGCCAGGACCCGGCGGTATTTGCCGGACTGCACCAGGCTGGCCGCGACCACGCCGGTGGAACCGCCGACCGAACCCGCCGTGTGGACCCGGATTAGCGGCTTGCCCGTGGCTCCCATGGCGTCGGCCATAAACAACTCCGGCATCATGACGCCCTCGAAGAAGTCGGGCGCCTTGCCGACCACGACGGCGTCGATGTCGTCGAAGGTGGATGCGGAGTCGGCCAGCGCCCGGTCGATGGCCTCGCGCACCAGTCCGTTCATCGAAACGTCTTTGCGTTTGGCCACGTATTTGGTCTGCCCGGTACCAAGTACCGCGGCAAGGTGTGCCCCTGCACCGGCCATCAGTTCTTCCCTTCCATGACCGCCACCAGGTTCTGCTGCAGGACGGGCCCGCTGGTGGCGTGCGCCAGCACCCGCTCAGCCGAACCGTTCCAGATGTGTTGTGCCGCAAAGCCGATTCGCTCAAGGCCGGCGACGAACATCGGGTTGGCCGCCAGCGCGCCACCCGAGGGATTAATCTTCGTCGACTCCGGTAGTCCGATGGCTTCGGCGAGGATCAGATGTTGGTGGGTGAAAGGCGCATGGATTTCGGCGACGTCGATCCCGTCAGTACTTCCGGCGGTCGCCGCGTTGGCCGACGCTGCGGTGGACACCGAGACGCTGAGATCGCGTACGCCCAGCGAAGGAGACTCGATGCGGTGGTCGAAGCCGGTTATCCAGGCCGGTTTTGCGCGTAGTTCGCGCGCCCGGTTGTCGGCCGCGAGCACGATCGCGGCGGCCCCGTCGGTGATCGGTGCGATGTCATGGCGCCGCAGCGGGTCGTTGAAGAACGGGCGGTTGAGCAGTTCGTCGATGCTCTTCGCCGGCTTTTCGGAGTCCACCCGTTCGGCGTGGCCGAACGAGTCGAGGGCAACCTGCGCCATCTGTTCGGGCGTCCACTTGCCGGAGTCGAGGCCGATCCGGGCCTGCAGTCCGGCCATCGACACCGAATCCGGCCACAGCGGCGCGACCGTGTAGGGATCGGTTTGACGGGACAGGATCTGGCGGAGAATTCCGGCGGAGGACTTTCCGAAGCCATACACCAAGGCTGTGTCGATCTCGCCGGTAAGGATCTTGATGTAGGCCTCGAACAGCGCCCATGCCGCGTCCATCTCGACGTGCGATTCGTTGATCGGCGGAACCGCTCCGATCGAGTCGATCGCCGATATGAACGAAAATGCCCGTCCAGCAAGGTAATCGGATGATCCCGAACACCAGAAACCGATGTCGGCCTGGGCGATGCCGAGTTCCTCATAGAGCTGGGCGAAGCACGGCATCAACATCTCGACGCCGTTGGTGGTGCCGTCGGTGCGGCGGACATGCGGGGCGTGGGCGAAGCCGACCACCGCAACGTTGCGAGCGCTCATTTGCAGGTAAGCCCTTTACAGGTGGTGCTTGTAGGTGTCGTAGTCGGCGTCGGGTTCCCCGGTAGGCCGGAAGTACTCGATGTTGTCGATGCCAAAGTCCCACTCCTCGCGGGGTTTCCACACCGCCTCGACGCGCATGCCCATCCGGACCTCGTGGGCGTCGATGTCGGCGACCAAATGCAGGAACGGGATGTCCGCGCCGTCGAGCAGCACATAGGCCGCCACGTAGGGGGGCTTGATGCGCTGGCCCTGGAACGGGATGTTGATGATCGCGAACGTCGTCACCGTGCCGTTGTCGGGCAGTTCGACGAACTCGGTGGTCGGCAGGCCGGTGGCCGGGTCGGCCCCGTGCGGTGGGAAGTACACCTTTCCGTTTTTGCCGGTTTTGGCGCCCAGCAGTTTGCCCTCGGCTATCGCCCGCAGGTAGGCGCTCTCCTCGTGGGAGGCGGTGTGTTGGATCGTCAGCGAGATCGGCGTGACGATCATGCTGACCGGTTCCAGGTCGCCGCTCGCCTGCACGGGGACAGGTTCGGCTTCCCCGCCCAGCGCGAAGTAGGCGATGTCGGTGATGGCGCCCACCGTCTCGTCGGCCCAGTGCACGTGCACCCGGGAGCCGGTGTGGATCTTGCCCGGTTCACCGGCATCGACGGCGTGCAGCAGTCGGGTGTCCGCGCCGTCGAGCTTGATCAGCGCCCACGCGAACGGTCGGTCCAGCGGCTGGCCTTCCAGCGGGTCGGCCTGCCAGGTCCAGGACGCGACGGTGCCGACGGCCGACACCGGTACCATCTCGCCCAGCGGCTCGTAGGTGACCGGGTCATATTCCGCCGGCGGCACGTGCACCCGGCCGTCCGATCCGCGCACCCCCAGGATGTGGCGCTCACGCAACGCGGTGAAGAACCTGCTTAGCGTGGGGCCCACCGAACGGGTGTAGTCGAAGGACAACGTCAGTGGCGCGGAAAGTGGTGGCTCGGGGTGATCGATCAGGGACGGGCTGCTCGAGCTGGCTGTCACGCCTTCGAGTAGAACAGGTTCTAAGAATGGTTTCAACATCGGGTCAGGAGGCAGGGATGAAGCTCGGACTGCAACTCGGGTACTGGGGCGCTCAGCCACCGGAGAATGCCGGCGAGCTCGTCGCCGCGGCCGAGGAAGCCGGATTCGATGCCGTGTTCACCGCCGAGGCGTGGGGGTCGGACGCGTACACGCCGCTGGCCTGGTGGGGGTCGTCGACGCAGCGGGTGCGGCTGGGCACGTCGGTCGTCCAGCTGTCCGCGCGCACCCCGACGGCCTGCGCGATGGCCGCGCTGACGCTCGACCACCTGTCCGGGGGCCGGCACATCCTCGGGCTGGGCGTGTCCGGCCCGCAGGTGGTCGAGGGCTGGTACGGCCAGGCGTTTCCCAAGCCGCTGGCCCGCACCCGGGAATACATCGACATCGTCCGGCAGGTGTGGGCCAGGGAGAAGCCGGTGACCAGCGACGGTCCCCACTATCCGCTGCCGCTGACGGGGGAGCGCACGACCGGCCTGGGTAAGCCGCTCAAGCCGATCACTCACCCGCTGCGCGCGGACATCCCGATCATGCTGGGCGCCGAGGGGCCGAAGAATGTCGCGCTGGCCGGCGAGATCTGCGACGGCTGGCTGCCCATCTTTTACACGCCGCGGATGGCCGACACGTACAACGAATGGCTCGACGACGGGTTCGCCCGGCCCGGCGCGCGCCGCAGCCGCGAGGACTTCGAGATCTGCGCGACGGCCACGATCGTCCTGACCGACGACCGCAGCGCCGCCTTCGCGGCCATGAAGCCCTATCTTTCGCTGTACATGGGCGGCATGGGCGCGGAAGACACCAACTTCCACGCCGACGTCTACCGCCGGATGGGCTACTCCGAGGTCGTCGACGACGTGACGAAGCTCTTCCGCAGCAATCAAAAAGACAAGGCCGCCGAGATCATCCCCGATGAGCTCGTCGACGACGCCGCGATCGTCGGCGACCTGGACTACGTGCGTAAGCAGATCGAGGTCTGGTCGGCCGCTGGCGTCACCATGATGGTGGTCAGCGGCCGTAATATCGCGCAGATCAACGAACTCGCCACGCTGATCTAGGCCGCCCTTGCCAGGGGATTAGAACGCGTTCTAGATTGGCCGGATGACAGCCTCGCAGCACACCATCGCGGGCACGGTACTGACGATGCCGGTGGAGATCCGCAAGGCGAATCAGCACATGGCGATGTTCTCAGTCGACGCGGACGCCGCGCAGCAGATGATCGACTACAGCGGCCTGCGGGTGTGCCGTTACCTGCCCGGGCGCGCGGTCGTGGTCCTGATGTTGATGCACTACATCGACGGCGACCTGGGCCAGTACTACGAATTCGGCACCAGCGTGATGGTCAACCCCCCTGGGTCGAAGGCGAGGGGGCCGCGCGCCCTGCAGTCGGCCGGTGCCTTCATCCACCACCTGCCCGTCGACCAGGCGTTCACGCTGGAGGCGGGAACCAAGATCTGGGGATATCCAAAAGTCATGGGGGACTTCACCATTCGAGAGGGACGTCGGTTCGGCTTCGACCTCAGCATCGACAGACAACTGGTGGTCGGCATGGAGTTTGGCCGCGGCCTGCCGTTTCGGCTGACCCCGCGGCACCAGGCGCAGCGCACCTACTCGCACCGCGACGGTGTCACCCGCGAGACCGCCTTCGAACACACCCTCGACGGTGTGCGCACCAGGTTTGGGGGAGTACGGATCCGCCTTGGCGATCACCCCTACGCGAAAGAGCTGGCGTCGCTGGGCCTTCCGAGGCGCGCGATGCTGTCCAGCTCTGTTGAGAACGTGCAAATGACATTCGGCGATGCTCAGGAGATCTCATGACAGCGACCAGATTAGAGACCAGACCAGATGTCGATCTGACCGACGGCGCCTTTTACGCAGGTGACTCTCGGTCCGTCTACCGCTGGATGCGCGAGAACGAGCCCGTCTTTCGGGACCGCAACGGGTTGGCCGCCGCGTCGACGTATCAGTCCGTCATCGAGGCCGAGCGCAACCCCGACTTGTTCTCCAATGCCGGCGGCATCCGACCCGACCAAGACAGGGTCGAGATGATGATCGACATGGACGACCCGCAACATCTGTTGCGGCGCAAGCTGGTCAACTCCGGTTTCACCCGCAAGCGCGTGAAAGACCTGGAGTCCTCGATCACTTCGCTGTGTGACACCCTCATCGACGCGGTGTGCGAACGCGGCGAATGCGACTTCGTCTGGGACCTCGCCGCGCCCCTGCCGATGGCGGTCATCGGCGACATGCTCGGTGTCCGTCCGGAAGAACGCAAGATGTTCCTCAAGTGGTCCGACGATCTCGTCAGCTTCTTGAGCAGCACTGGGGCGCAAGAGGATTTCCAGGTCACACTGGATGCCTTCACCGCCTACAGCGAGTACATGATGAGGATGATCGCCGCCCGCAAGGAGGAGCCGACAGATGATCTGGTCAGCGTCCTCGTGCACGCGGAGTTCGAGGGTTCACGCCTGGAGGACCACCAGATCGTCACCGAGGTGCTGCTGCTGCTGATCGGCGGCGACGAGACCACGCGTCACACGCTGTCCGGCGGAACGAGGCAGCTGCTGCTGCACCCCGATCAGCACCGGCGTCTGGCGCACGATCTGGGCATGCTGCCCAATGCGATCGAAGAGATGCTTCGCTGGACCGCGCCGGTGAAGAACATGGCACGCACGATCACCGCAGACACCGAGTTCCACGGCACCCAATTGCACCAGGGCGAGAAGATGATCCTGCTGTTCGAGTCGGCGAACTTCGACGAGAAGGTCTTCGACGACCCGGAGAGCTTCAACGTCGAGCGGTATCCGAACAACCACCTCGCGTTCGGCTTCGGGACGCACTTCTGCCTCGGCAACCAGCTCGCCCGGCTGGAGCTGTCGATCATGCAGACGCGCCTGCTGCAGCGCCTTCCGGATATGCGGCTGGCGTCGGATGCCGCGTTGCCGCTACGGCCGGCCAACTTCGTGTCCGGCCTCGAGAAGATGCCGGTGGCGTTCACCCCAAGCGCACCGCTGGGTTAGCGGCTAGCGGTTCTGGAAGTTGGGTTTGCGCTTCTCGGCGAACGCCTTCGGGCCTTCCTTGGCGTCGTCGGAGAGGAACACCTTGATCCCGATCTGGGTGTCGATCTTGAACGCCTCGTTCTCGTTCATGCCCTCGGTTTCGCGGATCGCCCGCAGGATCGCCTGCACGGCCAGCGGGCCGTTGTTCTCGATGAGCTGCGCGATCTCCAGCGCCTTGGTCAGCGCCTGCCCGTCGGGCACGAGGTACCCGATCAGGCCCACCTCCTTGGCTTCGGCGGCGGTGATGTGCCGGCCGGTCAGCAGCAGGTCGCACGCCACGGTGTAGGGGATCTGGCGCACCAGCCGCACCGCCGAGCCGCCCATCGGGTACAGGCTCCACTTTGCCTCGGAGATGCCGAACTTGGCGCTCTCGCCGGCGACGCGGATGTCGGTCCCCTGCAGGATCTCGGTGCCGCCGGCGATCGCCGGGCCCTCGACGGCCGCGATCAGCGGTTTGGTCAGCCGGCGACCCTTCAGCAAGGCGTCGATCCGCGACGGGTCGTAGCTACCGTCTTTGAACGACTCACCCGGCGGCTTCTTGGTTGCCGCCTTGAGATCCATGCCCGCGCAGAAGTAGCCACCGGCCCCGGTCAGGATGCAGCACCGGATGTCGGGGTCGTTGTCGACGCGGTCCCAGGCCTGCACCATGATTTCCATCATTTCGGTGCTCAGCGCGTTGCGGGCGTGCGGTCGGTTCAACGTGACAATGAGGGTGTGACCGCGCTGCTCGACCAGCGCGTCGGGTCCGGATTCCTCGTTTGCTGGCGCTCCCGCAACATTCGGGGCCACGGCTACCGCCTTTCGGTCGACATCGGGCATCAGCTTGTCAAGAAATGTAACACGTTCTAGTTTGGTGGCCGTGGCCCTGAACATTGCCGATCTCGCCGAGCACGCCATTGACGCTGTGCCCGACCGCGTCGCCCTCATCTGCGGCGACGAGAAGTTGACCTACGCCCAACTGGAGGAAAGGGCGAACCGTCTCGCGCATTACCTCATCGATCGGGGCGTGCAGAAGGACGACAAGGTCGGACTGTACTGCCGCAACCGCATCGAGATCGTCATCGCGATGCTGGGCATCATCAAGGCGGGCGCCATCCTGGTGAACGTCAACTATCGCTACGTCGAGGGCGAACTTCGCTACCTGTTCGACAACTCCGACATGGTTGCGGTGGTGCACGAGCGCCAGTACTCCGACCGGGTCGCCAACGTGCTGCCGGACACCCCAAACGTCAAGACGGTGCTCGTCGTTGAGGACGGTAGCGAAAGCGACTTTCAGCGCTACGGCGGTGTCGAGTTCTACTCTGCGATCGCGCAGGGCTCACCCGAGCGCGACTTCGGCGAACGCAGCGCCGACGACATCTACCTGCTGTACACCGGTGGCACCACCGGATTCCCGAAGGGCGTGATGTGGCGCCACGAGGACATCTACCGCGTGCTGTTCGGCGGAACCGACTTCGCGACAGGCGAATTCGTCAAGGACGAACACGACCTGGCCAAGGCCGCCGCCGCCAATCCGCCGATGATCCGCTATCCGATTCCGCCGATGATTCACGGTGCGACGCAGTCGGCCACCTGGATGGCGATCTTCTCGGGTCAAACCACGGTGCTGGCACCGGAATTCAGTGCGGACGCGGTGTGGCGCACGATTCACGATCACAAGGTGAATCTGTTGTTCTTCACCGGTGATGCCATGGCGCGGCCGTTGCTCGACGCGCTCACCAAGGACAACGACTACGACCTGTCATCGCTGTTCCTGCTCGCCAGCACCGCGGCGTTGTTCTCGCCGAGCATCAAGGAGAAGCTCCTCGAGCTGTTACCGAACCGGGTCATTACGGACTCAATTGGCTCGTCGGAGACCGGGTTTGGCGGCACCAGCATCGTGGCTGCGGGTGCGCCGCACAGCGGTGGCCCACGAGTGACCATCGACCACCGCACCGTCGTCCTGGACGAAGACGGCAACGAGGTGCAGCCGGGCTCGGGGGTGCGCGGCTTGATCGCCAAGAAGGGCAACATTCCGGTCGGTTACTACAAGGACGAGAAGAAGACGGCCGAGACGTTCCGTGTGTTCAACGGTGTTCGGTACGCGATCCCAGGCGACTACGCGCTGGTCGAGGAGGACGGAGCGGTCACCATGCTGGGCCGCGGCTCCGTGTCGATCAACAGTGGCGGCGAGAAAATCTATCCCGAGGAAGTCGAGGCCGCATTGAAAGGCCATCCCGACGTCTTCGACGCTTTGGTGGTCGGTGTGCCCGATCCCCGATACGGACAGCATGTGGCCGCCGTCGTGCAGGCCCGGCCGGGGTGCCGGCCGTCGCTGGGGGAGCTGGACGGTTTCGTGCGCTCCGAGATCGCAGGATACAAAGTGCCGCGCAGCCTTTGGCTAGTCGACGAGGTAAAGCGTTCGCCCGCAGGCAAACCCGACTACCGCTGGGCGAAAGAGCAAACCGAGGCGCGGCCCGCGGACGAGGTGCATGCGAGCCACGTAACCGCCTGACGGAGCCCGGGTTGGCTGCAGTCCGTATTGCACTGGTTGGACGAGAACCCCGGCGGTAAGCCGGTGCGGTGGCGACCTCGTCATTCGGGCTTGCCAGCGGGCTGAACAAGATCCGCCGGGTCGTAGAGATCGTCGCGGAGGATAGTGGCTTACCCGCCGGTTCCGCCGTTACCGCCCGTGCCCCCGGTCGTGACGCCGGTTCCGCCGTTACCGCCGGCGCCACCCGTCCCGCCGTTCCCGCCCGCGCCGTTCTGAGAAAACAAGAGTCCGCCGTTGCCGCCATGGCCCCACAGGAGGCCCGCAGCCCCGCCGGCCCCGCCGGTGCCGCTAGTCCCGCTCCCGGTGCCATTGACGCCCGAGCCACCGTCGCCGCCGTTGCCGAGCAAAATCCCGCCGGGCCCGCCGGCCTGCCCGGTCCCTGGCGCGCCATTGGTCCCGTGACCGATCAGCGGGCGCCCGAACAAGAAATTGGTGGGCGCATTGATGACGTCCAAAATGCCGTGTTCCAGGGTCCCCAGCGGCGAGGCGCTGGCGGCCTCGGCGGTCGCATACATGAACCCGCCCGAGGTCAGCGCCTGCACGAACTCGTCATGGAACAGCGCCGTCTGCGCGGTCAGCCTGATAGTCCTGGGCGTAGCTGCCAAACAGCGCCGCAATCGCCGTGGACACCTCGTCCTGGGCCGCCGCCACGATCTGCGTCGTCGAGCCAGCCGCCGCGGCGTTGGCAGCCCCGATCGTCGACCCGATCGTGGCCAAAATCGCCAGCCGCCGTCGCGATGACGTCAGGCGACGCAAACACATACGACATAGGCGACTGCTCCGGGCGTTCCTAAACCTCTGTGGCGCCTATGGTTCGTTCCGGCCAGTTACGTTCAACAGCGGTATTGGCCCCCGAAGTGAGGACTTCAGCCGCCCCAAGCAGACCTGGTCAGCAAACCCGACTGGGGAAAACCATCGACATACTGACTAGTCAAATAGAGACTTTTAGCATGTCCTTTGGTGTTATTGGTCCGCAGTTTGTAACTGCCCATAACGAGCGCAGCTGGATTCACCGACCGCGGCGCCCCACGCCCGGGCCGGATCGCCAAACAGTCGGCCGCGGTCGCCGTCTACAGTCGAACCGCGATGACGATCGATGTCTGGATGCAGCACCCGACGCAACGGTTCCTGCGCAGCGACATGCTGGCCTCGCTGCGGCGCTGGACCGGCGGGTCGATCCCGGACGCCGACATTCCGATCGAGGCGACGATCGCGTCGATGGATGCCGCCGCCGTTGACTTCGGCCTGCTCAGTGCGTGGTGCGGACCAGGCGGCCAGGACTTAATCTCCAACGACGAGGTCGCGGAGTGGATCCGGTTGCACCCCAACCGGTTTGCCGGTTTGGCCACGGTTGACCTGGATCGTCCGATGGCGGCGGTCCGCGAGTTGCGGCGCCGCGTAAAAGAGGGATTCGCGGGTCTGCGCGTAGTGCCCTGGCTGTGGAACGCGCCGCCCACCGACCGCCGCTACTATCCGTTGTTCGCCGAGTGCGTGGAGTCCGCGGTGCCGTTTTGCACCCAGGTCGGCCACACCGGTCCACTGCGGCCATCGGAGACCGGGCGCCCGATTCCCTACATCGACCAGGTCGCCCTTGACTTTCCTGAGCTGGTCATTGTCTGCGGCCACGTCGGCTATCCCTGGACCGAGGAGATGGTCGCGGTCGCCCGCAAGCACGAGAACGTCTACATCGACACCTCGGCCTACACCGTCAAACGACTCCCCGACGAGCTGGTCCGGTTCATGAAAACCGGCACTGGACAACGCAAGGTCTTGTTCGGCACCAACTATCCGATGATCGCCCACACCCACGCCCTGGCGGGCCTGGACCAGCTCGGGCTCGACGACGAGGCCCGCAGCGACTTTCTGCACGGCAACGCCCAGCGCGTTTTCAAACTGGAGGCAACTAGGTGAACGGTGCTCAGGCCCTGATCAACACCCTGGTCGACGGGGGAGTCGACGTGTGCTTTGCCAACCCCGGCACCTCGGAGATGCACTTCGTGGCCGCGCTGGACACGGTTCCCCGCATGCGCGGCGTGCTGGCCCTTTTCGAAGGTGTGGCCACCGGGGCGGCCGACGGCTATGCCCGCATAGCGGACCGGCCGGCCGGGGTGCTGCTCCACCTGGGCCCCGGACTGGGCAACGGCTTGGCCAACCTGCACAACGCCCGCCGCGCCCGGGTGCCAATGGTGGTTGTCGTCGGCGACCACGCCACCTATCACAAAAAGTACGACGCCCCACTGGAATCCGACATCGATGCGCTCGCCGGCACCGTCTCGGGATGGGTCCGCCGGACGGGTGCCGTCACCGAGGTCGGGGCCGACGCGGCCGAGGCGATCGCCGCGAGCCGGTCGGGCTCGCAGATCTCGACGCTGATCCTGCCCGCCGACGTGTCCTGGTCCGACGGGGCCCAGCCCGCCCAGGCGTTGCCGGTGGAGCCGGCGGGTGCAGACCCGCAGCTGGCGCCCGCGGTGCTCGAGGTGCTGCGCTCGGGGGAGCCGACGGTCCTCATGGTGGGTGGCGACGCCACCCGCGGGCCCGGGCTGACCGCCGCCGCCCGGATCGCCGCGGCGACGGGGGCCCGCTTGTTGTGCGAGACGTTCCCGACGCGGCTGGAGCGCGGCGCCGGCGTCCCCGCCGTCGAGCGGCTTGGCTACTTCGCCGAGGCCGCCTCGGCCCAGCTGGACGGCGCCAAGCACCTGGTGCTGGCCGGCGCCAAGTCGCCGGTGTCCTTCTTCGCCTACCCGGGCATGCCCAGTGACCTGGTGCCGGCCGGCTGCGAGGTGCACGTGCTCGCCGAGCACAGCGGTGCGGCCGATGCGCTGGCCGCGTTGGCCGATCAGCTCGCGCCCGGGACGGTCGCCCCGGTGGCGGCGGCGTCGCGCCCACCGTTGCCGACGGGTGCGCTGACGCCCGCGTCGGCGGCCGACGTGATCGGGGCGCTGTTGCCGGAACGGGCGATCGTCGTCGACGAGTCGAACACGTCGGGCCTGGTGCTGATGCAGGCCACCGCCGGCGCTCCGGCCCATGACTGGCTGACGCTGACCGGCGGGGCGATCGGCTACGGCATCCCCACCGCGGTGGGCGCCGCGGTGGCCGCCCCCGATCGTCCGGTGCTGTGCCTGGAATCCGACGGGTCTGCGATGTACACCATTTCGGGGTTGTGGACCCAGGCGCGGGAGAACCTCAATGTGACCACCGTGCTCTACGACAACAGCGCCTACGACATTTTGCGGATCGAGCTGCAACGCGTCGGCGCCGGCTCGGCCCCGGGTCCCAAGGCATTGGATCTGCTCGACTTGTCGCGTCCCACAATGGATTTCGTCAAGCTCGCCGAGGGCATGGGGGTTTCGGCGCGGCGCGTGCGCACCGCCGAGGAGTTCGCCGACGCCCTGCGCGCAGCCCTCGCCGTGCCCGGACCGCGCCTCATTGACGCCGTGGTGCCGTCATTGATGGGGTAGCGTTCACCGGCCTGTAGGTCAGTAGTTCAAAGATTGTCGTCCCGAGACTGCTGGGGCTTTCAGAGATGTACACCGGTCCCAGCTCGAAGGGGACATTCCCGGTATTCATCACGGTGCCCGTAACCGTTAGCGCGTCCGTCGAGGTCGTCGTGTACGTGTACAGCAGCTGACTGCCGTCGTAGACCGAAATGACTGTTCCCACCGGCACGGGTCCGGACGTCTGGGTGGTCCCGAGAAGGGACGATGGGATGGATCCGAAATTATCGCCGGAATCGATGAACAGGGAGGGAACTGGCACGTGGTGAATACGACCGCCGGTCATGCGGCCCCATCGGGTGCCGGTGGTCCAAAGGGATGTTCCCGGCCGTCACGGCTTAGCTGGACGGCGCCAAGCTTCCGGCAGTGCCGCCCCGTCAATAACGGGCCAGGCCGGGAAGGTGGCCGAGGAGCCATTCGGACAGCGTGTTGACAACTTCGACTCCCGTCTCGAACACACCGTCGTGGGCGTCGGCCGCCAGCGCCACGCCCCACTGCCCGGATTGTGTGGGCACGATCCCGAATTGCCGAACCAGATAGTCGCCATCGACGCCCGGACCCCAACCAGCTTTGGCGGCAATGCCTTTGGCCGCAAGCCCCCACCGTTGGCCGCCGGTGAGTTGGCGCATCAGAGCGATGACTGCCGCCGCGTCAGCGATAAGAGGCAGCTGCTCGGCAAAGCGTGCTTGCCTGTCCAGGGCCCACTGCGTTTGGCCAAATGCGGTGAAACCCCGCCGAAGTCGACGTGATTCGACCACGGTGACCGCGTCACCGGATTCGGAGATGACGGCTTGCACCCGTCGGGCCGCATCCGCCGGCTCGCCCAGCAGAGACCACAACTTCTCGGATGCGGCGTTATCGGATTCGGTGATGGCTTTGACAACCAAATCCTGGGCGCGTGGCCGATCGCTGCGCAACGCGGCGATCGCCAGGGGCACTTTGATTGTCGACCAGGCGACACCGGACGACCAGCGGCCCAACGTATAGGTTCGGTCCGGACGCGCGATCGCGATACCGACGTTTGCCGGCACCGTTGCGGCAAGCCGTTCAAAGCTCGCTTCCAGCGCAAGCTCGAGAGGCCGGGAAGTCATGTATCTACCGGCGAATCGGCCACACCGGATCACCGCAATCGACTCCCTGCGCCGACAACTGCCGCTTGAGCACCTTGAAGGTCACCGTGCGCGGCAGCTCCGCACTAATCCGGACGTACGACGGCCACTGTTTGGGCCCCAAATCCGGCTGCTCGGCCAGGAAGGCCCGAAACGCGGCGGCATCGAACTCCGCGCCCGCTGCCATCACCAACGCGGCCATCACCTGGTCGCCGACGACGGGATCGGGCACCGGGTATACCGCCACTTCGGCGGCGTCGGGGTAGCGCAGCAGCACCCGCTCGATCGGGGCCGCGCCGAGGTTTTCGCCGTCAACCCGCATCCAATCGCCAAGTCGCCCCGCGAAATAGGCATATCCAGCCGCATCGCGATACGCGAGATCGCCGCTGTGGTAGACGCCGCCGGCCATCCGCTCGGCCTGGGCGGCTTCGTCGTTGTAGTAACCCTCGAAACGGCCCGGCCCGGCGGTGTTCACCAGTTCGCCGACCACCCCTACCGGGCTCGGCTCACCCGTATCGGGGTCCACGATCTCGATCCCCTGCGGCAGCGGCCCCAACGCACCCTCGGGGGTATCGGGGGTCCGGGCGATCGCCACCCCGCCCTCGGTCGAACCGAACCCATCCTGGACGCCGCACCCGAACCTGCGGGCGAAGCGTTCGATGTCGTCCGGCACGCCCTCGTTGCCGTACACGGCCCGCAGCGGGTTGTTCGCATCGTCGGGCCGCTCGGGCGTGGCCAGCACGTACGACAACGGCTTGCCCACGTAGTTGGCGTAGGTGGCGCCGTAGCGGCGGACGTCCTCCAGAAACCCTGACGCGGAGAATTTGCGCCGCAACGCCATTGAGCCCTGGCATGCCGCCGCCACCGCCCAACCGACCAACACCGCGTTGGAATGAAACAACGGCATCGCCACGTAGCAGACGTCGTCCCGGCCGAGTTCGAAGCGCTGCGTCATCGTCACGCCGGCGACCGCGACCTTGCCATGGCTGCACTTCACCGCCTTCGGCTCACCACTGGTACCCGACGTGAAGATCAGCATGAACAGGTCCGTGGGGGAGGCGGACCGAAAACGCAGCTCGGCGTCCCGGTGTGCGGCCACCTCATCGGCCCAAGCGGCGGAATCGACATTCAGATGCTCGATATCGCCCAGTGGCGCAGCCGATTTCGAGTCGGCCAGCACCAATTGGCAGTCGGCATGAGCGATGTCTCGGGCCAGCGCCTCGCCGCGGCGAACCGGGTTGAGCCCCACCGGCACGATTCCGGACATCCCCGCCGCCACCAGCATCGCCGAGAAGAACGGGGTGTTCTCCAGCAGCACGCCGACGTGCGGCGGCTTTGCCGGGTCGAGGCGTTGGCGCAGCGTCGCCGCGATCGCGGCACCCTGCCGGACGTGATCGCGCCAGCTGGTGAAGGAGTCTTCGAAATAGACGCCCCGGTCGTCGATCTCGGCCAGCGGCACCAGCAGATCGGTGACCGTGAGGTCGGTCGGGCTAAGCAGGGGTTTCTGCAAGTTCACGGCCGATCCGGCGCAGCTGCCCGGTGGCACCGCCCAGCGCGAACTCGATCTCCTTGGCGGCCAGGAAGTAACGGTGCACCGGGTGATCGGTGTCGACGCCGACGCCGCCGTGCACGTGCACGATGGTGTGCGCCACTCGGTGCCCGGCGTCGGCGGCCCAGAACGCCGCACTGGCGACGTCGATCTCGGCGGGGATATCCTCCGAAATCCGCCAGGCCGCCTGGGTGAGCGTGAGCCGCAATCCCTTGACGTCGATGTAGCCGTCGGCCAGGCGCTGTCCCACCGCCTGGAAGCTGCCGATCGGACGGTCGAACTGCTCACGGGTACGGGCGTATTCGGCCGTCATCTGCAACCCGCGCTCGAGCACGCCGAGCTGAAAAGCTGTGCGGCCCAACGTCGCAAGCGTACCGAGCCAAACCACGGCAACGCTGTCGCCGACCTTTCGGCCGCCGTCCACCTGGGTCCCGTCCAGCGCCAGATGCCCGACGCTGCCCAAACCGGTGGTCGCCAACGCGGTCACCGTGACGCCGGGGTCGTCCGCAGCAACCAGGAAAACAGCTGTGCCGGACTCGGTTTCGGCCGGAACCAGGAAGGCGTCAGCCACCGGGCCGAAGCCGACCTGAGTGCGGGTCCCGGTCAGGAGGTAGCCGTCACCGGCCCGGATGGCCTGCACCGGCCCCTCACCCATCTCGCCGTCGAGCGCGATGGTGAGGATCTTTTCGCCCCGGACCGCCGACGCGCCCCAGCTCTCCTGCAGTTCGTCGGAGCCGAACCGGGCCAACGCCCCGGCGCCCAGCACCACCGATTCCAGGTACGGCACCGCGGCCAGTTGGTGGCCCAACGCAACCAATACGGCCACCTGCTCGAGGACGCCGAAGCCATCGCCGCCCAGCGACGCCGGCGACGCGCTGGTCAAGATGTCGGACTCGATGAGCTTGCGCCACAGCTCGCGGTCAAAGCGTTGGTCGAGCCCGTCTAACTCACGCTGGCGCTCCGGCGTGCACACCGCGTCGACGATGGTGTCGACCAAACCGCCGAGGTCTTGTGCGGCTTCGGTTGTCGTGAAGTCCATGAATTCTCGTCCTTAAATAGGTGAGGAAGCTCAGCGGTTGGCTCGGGGCAGTCCCAGTGCGACCATCCCGATGATGTCGCGCTGTACCTCGTTGGTGCCGCCGCCGAAGGTGAGGATCAGGCAGGCCCGGTGCATCCGCTCGACCCGGCCGCGCAGCAACGCGCCCGGCGAGTCCTGGCGCACAGTTGCGGCGGTGCCTAGCACTTCCATCAGCAGGCGGTAGGCCTCGGTGGCCAACTCGGTGCCGTACACCTTGGCCGCCGACGCGTCCGCTGGTCCCAGGGAGTCGCTTTGCGACGAGGCCAGCTCCCAGTTGATCAGCTTGAGCACCTCGACCTTGGCGTGCACCCGGGCCAGGTTGATCTGCACCCACTCCGAGTCGATGAGCCGGGCCCCGCTCGAGTCCTTCGTGTTCTGCGCCCACTCCCGAACCTCGCGCAGGGCCAGGAAGATCGGTTGCGCCGACACCAGGGCGACCCGCTCGTGGTTGAGCTGGTTGGTGACCAGCTTCCACCCGCCGTTCTCCTCGCCGATCAGGTTGGTCACCGGGACTCGCACGTCGGAGTAATAGGTGGCGCTGGTATCCACACCGGCCATGGTGTGCACCGGTGTCCAGGAGAAGCCCTCCGCGGTGGTCGGCACGGCCAGCATCGAAATGCCGCGGTGCTTCTTGGCCTCCGGGTTGGTGCGCACGGCCAGCCATACCCAGTCCGCGTAGGCGATCAGGCTGGTCCACATCTTCTGGCCGTTGATCACGTAGTCGTCGCCGTCGCGAACCGCGCTGGTGCGCAGGTTGGCCAGGTCGGTGCCCGCGCCAGGCTCGGAGTACCCGATCGAGAAGTGCAGTTCGCCGGCCGCGATCTTGGGCAGGAAGAACTTCTTCTGCTCGTCGGTGCCGAAGGCCATGATCGTCGGCGCCACGCTGTTGATCGTCAGGAACGGCACCGGCACGCCGGCGATCGCGGCCTCGTCGGTGAAGATCAGGGAGTCCATGGGGGAGCGGTCCTGGCCGCCGTACTCCTTGGGCCAGTTCAGGGTGAGCCACCCGTCCTTGCCCATCTGCGCGACGGTGTCGCGATACGCGTTGCCGGTCCCGACCTCGCCCTGCGTCGAGCTGAGCGCCTCGCGCCGCTCCGGCGTCATGAGCGTGGTGAAGTACGACCGCAGCTCGCGACGCAGCTCCTCCTGTTCAGGGGTGTAACTGATGCGCATTCCAAGCCGTCCTTCGGTTGACGTCGCCACAAGCCGTAATCGACCAACGGCTACCCGTTCGCCTTCCCGGTTGTAACACGTTCTAGTCTGGGAATCCAGCGACCGTTTCCCCTGACGCACGGGGGCCCTATGGTGGAGCTACATACCGATGGGGCGTGTGCTCAGGTTGAAGGCCAGTTCGAGGAGGGTGCCGTGCGGGTGATCGTGGATCGTGACCGGTGCGAAGGCAACGCGGTGTGCTTGGGAATCGCACCTGACATCTTCGACCTGGACGACGAGGACTACGCCGTCGTGAAGACCGACCCGATTCCGCCCGACCGAGAGCAGCTCGCCGAACAGGCCATCGCCGAGTGCCCGCGTGCCGCGCTGCTGCGCCAAGACTAGAGGTATTCATAAATTGACTAGCAGCACAAACGTGAGCGACCTATCCGGAAGGGTCGCGGTGGTGACCGGTGCGGCCGCGGGACTGGGACGGGCCGAAGCGCTCGGCTTGGCCCGGCTCGGCGCCACGGTCGTCGTCAACGACATCGCCGCCGCGCTGGATGCCTCCGACGTCATCGACGAGATCACCTCCGCCGGCGCCAAGGCCGTCGCGGTGGCCGGGGACATCAGCCAGCGCGCAACCGCCGACGAACTGGTCGCGACCGCCGATGGGCTGGGTGGCCTGGACATCGTCGTGAACAACGCCGGGATCACTCGCGACCGGATGCTGTTCAACATGTCCGACGAGGAATGGGACCTCGTCATCGCCGTGCACCTGCGTGGGCATTTCCTGCTGACCCGCAACGCGGCCACCTACTGGCGCGCAAAAGCCAAGGAGTCAGGGGGATCGGTCTTCGGCCGGTTGGTCAACACCTCGTCGGAGGCGGGGCTGGTGGGCCCGGTGGGGCAGGCCAACTACGGCGCGGCCAAGGCGGGCATCATCGCGTTGACCCTGTCGGCCGCGCGGGCGCTGGGCCGCCTCGGGGTGTGCGCCAACGCGATCTGCCCACGGGCCCGCACCGCGATGACGGCCGACGTTTTCGGTGCGGCGCCCGAAGTCGGGGAGATCGACCCGCTCTCGCCCGAGCACGTGGTGAGCCTGGTCAAGTTCTTGTCATCGCCGGCCGCCGCAGAGGTCAACGGTCAGGTGTTCATCGTTTACGGCCCCCAGGTCACACTGGTCTCGGCGCCGACGGCGGAGCAGAAATTCAGCGCCGACGGGCTGGCGTGGGAGCCTGCACAGCTCGGCAGTACGCTGCAGCAGTACTTTGCTGGGCGTGATCCGGAGCGGAATTTTTCCGCGGTCGGCCTGATGGAGTAATTGGGGGATAGAGCGACTTCACGGGGGGGAATCGTCCAGTAGAACATGTGTCAGATTAATAATGTATATCGCTGTTGACCTGGACAAATTAACGTTTCAGACAGAGAAATGCTGTTCGTTGACACTGTGAACTTGTTTCTGAGTTAATAATTCCGGCTCACACCGAGCCGCGAGCGACGGAAGACAACGCGAAGGCGACACACAGGCTTCGCCGCGGGCAGCAGAGGGGGGCGGCCAAGTTGATCGAGCAACTCGCGGTTCCCGGCCGCGCTGTCGGCGGGTTCTTCGAAATGATGATCGACACCGCCCGCGCGGCCTTCCGACGGCCGTTCCAATTCGGCGAGTTTCTGGATCAGACGTGGATGATCGCTCGCGTGTCGCTGGTTCCGACGCTGCTGGTGTCCATCCCGTTCACGGTCCTGGTGGCGTTCACCCTCAACATCTTGCTGCGCGAGATCGGCGCGGCCGACTTGTCCGGCGCCGGAACGGCATTCGGCACCATTACCCAGCTGGGCCCCGTCGTGACCGTGTTGGTTGTGGCCGGCGCGGGCGCCACCGCGATCTGCGCCGACCTGGGTGCCCGCACCATCCGTGAGGAAATCGACGCGATGCGGGTGCTGGGCATCGACCCGGTCCATCGACTGGTGGTACCCCGGGTTTTGGCGTCCACGGTGGTGGCGCTGCTGCTCAATGGCCTGGTGTGCGCCATCGGTCTGTCCGGCGGCTACGTGTTCTCCGTCTTCCTTCAGGGCGTCAACCCGGGTGCGTTCATCAACGGGTTGACCGTGCTCACCGGGCTGCGCGAGTTGGTGCTCGCCGAAGTCAAAGCGCTGCTGTTCGGCGTGATGGCCGGGCTGGTCGGGTGTTACCGCGGCCTGACCGTCAAGGGCGGGCCCAAGGGCGTCGGTAACGCCGTCAACGAAACCGTCGTCTACGCGTTCATCTGTCTGTTCGTCATCAACGTGGTGATGACCGCCATCGGCGTGCGATTGTCGGCGAAGTGAGCGCGCGATGACGTACGACTTCCTTTACCGGGTTCGCAACATCGCGTCGCGGCTGCAGGCACCGGTTGATGACTTCGGCGAGCAGGCGCTCTTCTACGGCCAAACCATTCGCTACATCCCCAACGCGCTCACCCGATATCGCAGGGAGACGATTCGGCTGGTCGCCGAGATGACGCTGGGCGCAGGGGCGCTCATCATGATCGGCGGCACGGTCGGCGTCGCGGCGTTCCTGACACTGGCTTCCGGTGGAGTCATCGCCGTGCAGGGTTACTCGTCGCTGGGCAACATCGGTATCGAGGCGCTGACCGGCTTCCTGTCGGCGTTTCTCAACGTCCGCGTGGTCGCGCCGGTGATCGCCGGGATCGCGCTGGCGGCCACCATCGGTGCCGGCGCCACCGCCCAATTGGGTGCGATGCGGGTGGCCGAGGAGATCGACGCCGTGGAGTCCATGGCGGTCCACTCGGTCTCCTACCTGGTGTCGACCCGGCTGATCGCCGGCCTCGTCGCGATCGTTCCGCTGTACTCGTTGTCGGTGCTGGCCGCGTTCTTCTCCGCTCGCTTCATCACGGTGTACGTCAACGGGCAGTCCAAGGGCCTGTACGACCACTACTTCAACACCTTCCTCATCCCGTCCGACCTGCTGTGGTCGTTCCTGCAGGCGATCGTCATGTCGATCGCGGTGATGCTGGTGCATACCTATTACGGCTACAACGCCCACGGCGGGCCGGTCGGCGTCGGCATCGCGGTCGGTCAGGCCGTGCGCACCTCGCTGATCGTCGTGGTCGTCATCACCTTGTTCATCTCGCTGGCCGTGTACGGCTCGTCCGGCAACTTCAACCTCTCCGGGTAAGGGGGACCCGAAAGACACATGGCAGGCACCGGATCGCGACGCACAACCGTCCGGCTGGCAGCGACGCTGCTGGCCAGTTTGATTGTGGCCTTTGCGGTCCTGACCTACCTTTCCTACACGGCGGCTTTCTCCTCGACCGACACCGTCACCGTCTCGGCGCCGCGCGCCGGCCTGGTGATGGACAAGGACGCCAAGGTCAAATACCGGGGTATCCAGATCGGCAAGGTCACCGACATCAGCTACAGCGGCGATCAGGCGCGGCTGACGCTGGCCATCAACAGCGACGACATGGGTTTCATCCCCTCTAACGCGACGGTGCATATCGCGGGCAACACCATCTTTGGTGCCAAGTCGGTGGAATTCATTCCGCCCCAGGCGCCCTCGCCGACGTCGCTGCGGCCGGATGCGCATGTGGAGGCCTCGGCGGTGGCGCTGGAAGTCAATACCTTGTTCCAGTCGCTGATCGACCTGCTGCACAAGATCGACCCGGTCGAGCTGAACGGCACGCTGAGCGCGCTGTCCGAAGGCCTGCGTGGCCATGGCGACGATTTTGGCGCGCTGTTGTCGGGGCTGAATACACTTGCACGACAGGCGAACCCGAAGCTAGACGCCCTTCAGGAGGACTTCCGCAAGACCGGGGTCGTGACCAACATCTACGCCGACGCCGCCCCCGACCTGAACACGATTTTCGACAATCTGCCGACGATCAACAGGACGGTCGTAGACGAGCAGAAAAACCTCGACGACACGCTGTTGGCCACGATTGGCTTGTCCAACAACGCCTATGACACGTTGGAGCCGGCCGAGCAGGACTTCATCGATGCCATCAACAGGCTGCGGGCCCCGATCAAGGTGGCGCACGACTATTCGCCGGAATTCGGTTGCCTGTTCGCCGGTATCGAACGCGGTATCAAGGAGTTCGCGCCATTGCTCGGGGTCCGCAAGGCCGGTCTGTTCACGTCGTCGAGCTTCATTTTGGGCGCGCCGGCGTACACGTACCCGGAGTCCCTGCCGATCGTCAACGCCTCCGGCGGTCCGAACTGCCGCGGAGAGCCCGACATCCCGACCAAGCAGACCGGTGGGTCGTTCTTCCGCTCGCCGTTCCTGGTCACCGACAACGCCAACATCCCGTACGAGCCGTTCACCGAACTGCAGTTTGACGCGCCCTCTACGCTGCAGTTCCTGTTCCACGGCGCTTTCGCCGAACGGGACGACTTCTGATGGCGGCCACGGGAATGCCGTCGCACCGGTCGATGGTGATAAAGGTCAGCATCCTCACGGTGGCCATGCTGCTGGTGGCCGCGGGCCTGGTGGTGGTCTTCGGCGACTTCCGCTTCGGTCCCGAAAGTACCTATCACGCAACCTTTTCCAATGTTTCGCGGTTGAAGTCCGGCCAGAAGGTTCGGATCGCCGGAGTGCCGGTCGGTGCGGTATCCGGCGTGAAACTCAACCGGGACAACACGATCGACGTGAAGTTCGGAATCGACCGGCGATACACGCTGTATTCTTCGACGCGCGCGGTAATCCGGTACGAAAACCTGGTCGGCGACCGCTATTTGGAGGTCACGTCGGGTCCGGGGGAGCTGCGCAGGCTGCCGCCGGGCGGCACGATCGATTCCCAACACACCCAGCCCGCGCTGGATCTCGATGCGCTGTTGGGCGGACTACGGCCGGTGCTCAAGGGCCTGGACGCCGACAAGGTCAACACGATCAGCAGCGCGGTCATTCAGTTGTTGCAGGGCCAGGGTGGGGCGTTGGCGAACGTGCTGTCCGACACCAGCGCTTTCTCGTCGGCGCTGGGCCAACGCGACCAGCTCATCGGTGACGTGATCACCAACCTCAACACGGTGCTGGGAACCGTCGATCAAAAGAGCGCGCAGTTCTCAGCGAGCGTCGACCAGCTGCAGCAATTGCTCACCGGGTTGGCCAAGAACAAGGACTCGATCGCGGGTGCCATCCCGCCGCTGGCGTCGACGACGACGGATTTGACCGAGCTGCTGAAGAATTCACGCCGGCCGCTGCAGGGCATCCTGGAAAACACGCGGCCGCTCGCCACCGAGCTCGACAACCGCAAGGCCGAGGTGAACAACGACGTCGAGCAGCTGGGCGAGGACTACCTGCGACTGTCCGCGCTCGGCGCCTACGGGTCGTTCTTCAACATCTACTTCTGCTCCGTGACGATCAAGATCAACGGACCGGCCGGTAGCGACATCCTGCTGCCGCTGGGCGGCCAGGTGGATCCCAGCAAGGGGAGGTGCGCCTTTGTCAAGTAATTCAAAGCGGGACCGCGACCCACTGCGCACCGGAATCTTTGGCATCGTGCTGGTGGTCTGTGTCGTGCTCATCGCATTCGGGTACGCGGGCTTGCCATTCTGGCCGCAGGGAAAAACTTACGACGCGTACTTCACCGACGCCGGTGGCATCACGCCGGGCAACGTCGTTTATGTGTCGGGCTTCAAGGTCGGCAAGGTGCAGTCCGTCGGTCTGGCCGGAGACAGCGCCAAGGTGACCTTCACCGTGGACAGGCACGTCGCCGTCGGTGACCAGTCGCTGGCCGCGATCCGCACCGACACCATCCTCGGCGAGCGCTCCATTTCGGTGACCCCCGCGGGCGGCGGCAAGGCGACCACCATTCCGCTGAGCCGCACGACCACCCCGTACACGCTGGCCGGCGCGCTCGAGGACCTGGGTCAAAACGCGAACGATCTGAACAAGCCGCAGTTCGAGCAGGCCCTGAACGTCCTCACCGACACGCTGCGCGACGCCACCCCGGAACTGCGCGGTGCGTTGGACGGCGTGACATCGCTGTCGCGCACCCTGAACCGCCGCGACGACGCCCTGCAAAGCCTGCTGGCGCACGCGAAGTCGGTCACATCGGTCTTGTCCCAGCGCGCCGAACAGGTCAACAAGCTGGTCGTCGACGGTAACGAGTTGTTCGCCGCGCTGGACGAGCGGCGGGCCGCGCTGGACGAGCTGATCTCGGGCATCAGCGGTCTCTCGGCGCAGATTTCCGGCTTCGTCGCCGACAACCGCAAGGAGTTCGGCCCGGCCCTGAGCAAGCTCAACCTGGTGCTGGACAACCTCAACGAGCGCCGCGATTACATCACCGAGGCGCTGAAACGGCTGCCCACCTACGCCACCGAGCTGGGCGAGGTGGTTGGTTCCGGCCCCGGGTTCAACGTCAACGTCTACGGCGTGATACCGGCGCCGCTGCTCGCGACGATGTTCGACTTCTTCTACCAGCCGGGCAAGATGCCGGCCAGCCTCTCCGACTATCTGCGCGGGCTGATTCAGGAACGTTGGATCATCAGGCCGAAATCGCCATGATCAAAGGGATTGCCGGCAGCCGGGGGCTGCGCTACACCACCGTCATCGCGCTGGTCGCGGTGCTGGTGGCGGGCGTGTATGTGCTTTCGTCGCAAGGCAATAACCGAACCATCGTCGGCTACTTCGCGTCCGCCGTCGGCCTCTACCCCGGCGACCAGGTCCGCATCCTGGGAGTCCCGGTCGGTTCGATCGACACGATCGAACCACGGCCGTCCGACGTCAAGATCACCATGTCGGTGTCCAAGGACGTGAAGATTCCGAAGGACGCCAAGGCCGTTATCATCTCGCCGAACCTGGTGTCGGCGCGGTTCATTCAGCTCACCCCGGCATACACCGGCGGGGCGGCGCTGCCCGACGGGGGAAGCATCGACCTGGCCCGCACCGCGGTCCCGGTGGAATGGGACGAGGTCAAGGAGGCGCTGACCCAACTCGCCGTCCAGCTGGGTCCGACGACGGGATCGATGCAGGGGCCGTTGGGCAGAGCGATCAACCAGGCCGCGGACACGCTCGACGGCAAGGGTGAGTCGTTCCACAACGCGTTGCAGGAGCTTTCGCAAGTCGCTGGGCGGCTGGGGGATTCGCGCAGCGACATCTTCGGCACTGTCAAGAATCTGCAGGTACTGGTCAACGCGCTGTCGGCGAGCAACGAGCAGATCGTGCAGTTCGCCGGAAACGTCGCTTCGGTGTCCCAGGTGCTCGCCGACAGCTCGCGCCATCTGGACAACACTTTGGGCACGCTCAACCAGGCGCTCTCGGATGTCCGCGGGTTCCTGCATGAAAACAACTCGACGATCATCGATACGGTCAACCAGCTCAACGACTTTGCGCAGACGCTGAGCGACCAGAGCGAAAACATCGAGCAGGTGCTGCACGTGGCGGGCCCCGGTATCGCCAACTTCTACAACATCTATGACCCGGCGCAGGGCACGCTGAACGGCCTGTTGTCGATACCCGAATTCGCCAACCCCGTGCAATTCATCTGCGGCGGCTCCTTCGAGACCGCCGGCGGACCCAGAGCGCCCGACTATTTCAAACGCGCCGAGCTGTGCCGCGAGCGGCTGGGCCCCGTGCTGCGCCGGCTTACCGTGAACTACCCGCCGATCATGTTCCACCCGCTCAACATGATCACCGCGTACAAGGGTCAGATCATCTACGACACCCCGGAGACCCAGGCCAAGTCCGCCACCCCGATTCCGCAGCTGACCTGGGTACCGGCCAAGGGTGCTCAAACGCCGCCCGCCGCACAGAATCCCGCGGATCTGCAGGCCCTGCTCGTCCCGACGGCAGCGGCGCCGGCCGGCCCCCTTCCCGGCCCGCCGGGGGCACCGCCCCAGGGCTATGGTCCGCTGCCGGGGCCGCCGCCGGCTGCCGCGCCCGGCACGCCACCGCCGGCCGAGCAGGGGGGCGGCGGATGAACCGAATCTGGTTGCGCGGCGGCGCATTGGCTGCGGGCAGCGCGCTGCTCGCCGGTTGCCAATTCAACGGGCTGAACTCCCTGGTGATGCCGGGTACCGCCGGTCACGGCAGTGGTGCGTACACGGTCACCGTCGAAATGCCCGACGTTGCGACCCTGCCGCAAAACTCGCCCGTCATGGTCGACGACGTCACGGTCGGCAGCGTCTCCGGCGTTGCGGCCGAGCAGCGGTCCGACGGATCCTTCTATGCCGCAGTCAAGTTGGCGTTGGACAAAAACGTGGTGTTGCCGGCCAACGCGACCGCGACGGTCGCCCAGACGTCGCTGCTGGGTTCGATGCACATCGACCTGTCGCGCCCCAAGGAGAAGCCGGCCACCGGCATGCTGACAAACGGGTCGAGGATCCCGGAATCCAGCACGGGGCGCTATCCCACCACCGAAGAGGTGCTTTCGGCGCTGGGTGTCGTGGTCAACAAGGGCAATCTCGGTGCGCTGGAGGAGATCACCGACGAGACCTACCAGGCCGTCGCCGGTCGGCAGGACCAGTTCGTCGACTTGGTCCCAAGACTGGCGGAATTGACGGCGGGGCTCAACCGTCAGGTCAATGACATCATCGACGCGGTCGACGGATTGAACCGATTCTCAGCGATCCTGGCGCGCGACAAGGACAACCTGGGCCGGGCGCTGGACACGTTGCCCGAAGCGCTTCGCGTACTCAACAAGAACCGAGACCACATCGTCGAGGCGTTCGCCGCGCTGAAGAAGCTGGCGACGGTCACCTCCCATATTCTGGCAAAAACCAAGGTGGACTTCGCCGAAGACCTCAAGGGTCTGTATTCGGTCGTCAAGGCCCTCAACGACAACCGGAAGAGTTTCATCACCTCGCTGCAGCTGCTGCTGACATTCCCCTTCCCGAACTTCGGCATCAAGCAGGCCGTGCGTGGCGACTACCTCAACGTGTTCACCACCTTCGACCTCACCCTGCGGCGGATCGGTGAGACGTTCTTCACCACGGCGTATTTCGACCCGAACATGGCTCACATGAACGAGATCCTCAACCCGCCCGATTTCTTGACCGGCGAATTGGCCAACCTGTCCGGGCAGGCGGCCGATCCGTTCACGATTCCGGCCGGCACGGCGTCGGGGCAATAGGGGCGGCGCGGATGATAGACAAGCTCACCAAGATTCAGCTCGGCATCTTCGCGGTGATCACCGCGTTCACGCTGACCGTGATGGCGATCTTCTATCTGCGGCTGCCCGCCACGTTCGGAATCGGAACCTACGGCGTTAGCGCCGATTTCGTCGCGGGCGGCGGCCTGTACAAGAACGCCAACGTCACCTACCGGGGCGTGGCCGTCGGCCGGGTGGAGTCGGTGGGACTGAACCCCAATGGGGTCACCGCCGAAATGCGACTCAACAGCGGGACTCCCATCCCGTCGAACGTCACCGCCACCGTGAAGAGTGTGTCCGCCGTCGGTGAGCAATACATCGACCTGATGCCGCCGGGCAACCCGGCATCGACCAAGCTGCACAACGGGTCTCGGATCGAGCGGCAAAACACCCGAATCGGCCAGGACATCGCGGACCTGTTGAAGCGGTCGGAGGCGCTGGTCAACAGCCTCGGCGACACCCGGTTGCGCGAGCTGCTGCATGAGACGTTCGTCGCCGCCAACGGTTCGGGCCCGGAGCTGGCCCGGCTGATCGAGTCCGCCCGGCTGCTGGTGGACGAGGCCAACGCCAACTATCCGCAAGTTTCGGAGTTGATCGATCAGGCAGGCCCGTTCCTGGAAGCCCAGATTCGCGCCGGCGCCGACATCAAGTCGCTGTCAGACGGGCTGGCGCGGTTCACCTCGGAGGTGCGGCAGGCGGACCCGCAGCTTCGCTCGACGCTGGCCACCGCCCCGGGCGCGATCGACGAGGCCAGCACCGCGTTCTCCGGTATCCGGCCCTCGTTTCCGGCGCTGGCCGCCAGCCTGGCCAACCTGGGCCGGGTCGGCGTCATCTACCACAAGTCGATCGAGCAACTGCTGGTGGTCTTGCCCGCGTTGTTCGCCGCGATCACCACCGCCGCCGGCGGCGCCCCGCAGGACGAGGGCGCGAAGCTGGACTTCAAGCTCGACCTCAACGACCCGCCGCCGTGCGCCGTCGGCTTCCTGCCCCCGCCGTTGATGCGCACACCGGCCGACGAGACGCTGCGCGAGCTCCCGAGAGACATGTACTGCAAGGTCGCCCAGAACGATCCCAGCACCGTGCGCGGCGCGCGCAACTATCCGTGCCAGGAGTTCCCGGGCAAACGGGCGCCGACGATTCAGCTGTGTCGCGACCCGAAGGGCTACGTGCCGGTTGGCCGCAACCCGTGGCGCGGCCCGCCGGTGCCCTACGACACGCCCGTGACGAATGGGCTAAACGTCCTGCCGCCCAACAAGTTCCCATACATACCGCCGGACGCCGAACCCGATCCCGGCACCCCCATCGTCGGGCCGCCGCCACCCGGTGAGGTGCCTGGGCCGGGCCCGATCCCGAACCACCAGCCGGCGTACGCTCCGCCGCCCCCCAACGACAACGGGCCGCCGCCGCCGTTCACGTCGTGGCAGCCGCCCGGGGTCCCGCCGGTGCCGCCCCAGGTCCCGTATCCGAAGTGGCTGCCGCCCCCGCCACCGCCGGAGGGCACCGGGCCGGCGCCGGCGCCCGGCCCGCAGCCGCAGGCCAGCGGTCCGGCCTATGCCACCTATGACCAACGCACCGGAGCCTTCGTCGACCCGGCGGGCGGCACTGGTATTTTCGCGCCCGGCGACCAGAGCGCCAAGGGCGCAGCCAGCGCCGAGAATTGGGTGGACCTCATGCTTGATCCAAGGCCTTTCTAAAGGACTTAGTAGTGACAGAAACGACACAACGCGCTCGTCGGCGCGCATCGCGCGCGGCGGGTCCCGCCAAAGGCGAGTCGACCGAGGCCGCGACGGTTCAAGTCGACGTCCCGGACGCGCCGGAGCGGGCGGCGCGGCCCGGCGTCAACCGGGTCAAGAGCCTGAAGCCGGTCAAGCCCCCGCCGCGACGGCAGCCAAACCGAGTCTTGGTCGGATGGATCTCGTTCGCCGCCGCGCTGTTGGCGATCGCGGCATTGGCGGGCGGCCTGGCCTTCATGCTGGTCCAACAGCGGCACGCCGCGGGCCAACAAGCGCGTGATCAACGCTTCGTCGACACCGCCACGCAGACGGTGGTCAACATGTTCAGCTACAAGCAGGACAACATCGACGAGAGCGTGAACCGGTTCTACAACGGGACCAGCGGGCCGTTGCGCGGAATGCTCGGCGCCAACAACAACGTCGAGAACCTCAAGGGCCTGTTTCGCTCCACCAACGCGTCCTCGGAGGCCGTCATAAACGGTGCGGCCCTGGAGGGCATCGACGCGGTGACCGACAACGCTTCGGTATTGGTATCGGTGCGGGTGACGGTCGCCGATATCGACGGAACCAACAAGCCGTCGATGCCCTATCGCCTGCGGGTCGTCGTGCACGAGGACGAGCAGGGGCGGATGACCGGCTACGACCTGAAGTATCCCGACGGGGGCAACTGATGCGGCGGTGGCGGTCGCTGATCGCCGTCGCGGGCTACCTGGGGGTCGCGGCCTTCGTTGGGTTGTCCGCGGCGGGTGGCTGGGTCTACTGGGACCGGGTGCAGACCCGCGGCGAGGCCGCGGCGCGGGCGGTGTTGCCCCAACTCGCCGCCAAGGAGATACCAGAGGTCTTCGCCTACGACTACCAGACCGTCGAACGCAGCCTTTCCGCCGCTTACCCGTTGCTGACGCCCGCCTATCGCCAGGAGTTCCAGAAGAGCGCCAATGCGCAGATCATCCCGGAGGCGAAGAAACGCGAGGTGGTCGTCCAGGCGAATGTCGTTGGCGTCGGGGTCATGTCGGCCAAGCGGGATTCCGCGTCGGTGATGGTCTACATGAACCGCACCGTAACCGACAAGTCGCGGCAGCCGCTCTACGACGGCAGCCGGTTGCGGGTGGACTTCAAGAAAATCGGCAAGCAGTGGCTGATCGCCTACATCACGCCGATTTAACCCGACGCGAGCGCGAGCCGCTCAGTAGCACATCGCAATGCCGTTGCAGTACAACGGATAACGCTGGATCGGGCTGGGCGGGGGCCCGGCCATCTGCAACGAGAACGGTTGCTTCTTCATCTCCGACTGCATCCCACACACGGGACCGTGGATGCTGGTGTGGGTGCCGCTCATTGTCTCGTCGCTGAACGAGTAGGTCTCGGTGGACGGCGCGGTGCCGCCGCCCGGACATGACACGCCGTCCGCCTGATCCACCTTGAAGGTCCAAAGCATGCTGGACATGCGAGCCCTGCCGCTGAAGTTCTGCAGCTTGTCCGCGCGGCTGATCTGTTCGGGCGTCGCACTCACGACATTCAGGGCACAGTTCATCGCGAAAACGATTGGGTCGGAATAGTCGTTCATGTTCCGGGTTCCGGATGGCTGATCGCACAGTGCCGTGATCGTCCAGGTAACCCCCGACACGCCGGCCTCGTTGAGGGTGTAGTTGCCGTCCGCCGGTGGCCCGACCGCGCGCGCCGGATCACCCGATTCCAGCGCGACTCCCAGTGCAACGACGGAGCAGATGCCGGCGGCGGCGGCCAGCCCGCGACGGAGATTCATGGTGCCCTCCTTTACTCGGCGTCGCGTGGATGCGATTCGGTCAGTGCGTCAAGAAAGGACCGCGCCCAGCGGTCCACGTCGTGGGCGAGCACCTGTCGGCGCAGCGATCGCATCCTGCGCCGGCCCTCCTCGACCGGCTGGTTGAGCGCCGCCTCGATCGTGTCCTTGACCCCTTCGAGGTCGTGCGGGTTGACCAGATAGGCCTGCCGGAGTTCGGCTGCGGCGCCGGTGAATTCGCTGAGAACGAGCGCACCGCCCAGATCGCTGCGGCAGGCGACGTACTCCTTGGCCACGAGGTTCATCCCATCGCGCAGCGGGGTGACCAGCATGACGTCGCTGGCGACGAAGTATGCGATGAGTTCGTCGCGGGGAACCGGGCGATGCAAATAGTGCACCACCGGATGACCGACCTCCGCGTATTCGCCGTTGATGTGGCCGACCTCGCGTTCGATGTCGTTGCGCAGAATCTGGTAACTCTCCACGCGTTCGCGGCTCGGTGTCGCCAGCTGAACCAGCACGGTGTCGTCGCGCTTCGCGCGACCCTCGGCCAGCAGCTCGGAAAAGGCCTTCAGCCGAACGTCGATGCCCTTGGTGTAGTCGAGCCGGTCGACGCCGAGCAGGATCTTACGGGGGTTGCCCAGCTCGGCCCGGATCTCTCGGGCGCGGCGCCGCACCTCGCGGTTGCGGGCCGCGTGATCGAGCGCGGTGGAGTCGATGGAGATGGGGAAGGCGCCCACCCGAACGGTGCGGGACCCGAGCTCTACCTCCCCGAAGCGCGCGCGCACGCCGACCGATCCCCGGGACGTGTTGACGCCGATCAACTGCCGGGACAGGTACAGGAAATTCTGGGCACCGCCGGACAGTTGGAACCCCACCAGATCGGCACCGAGCAGGCCCTCGATGATCTCGGTGCGCCACGGCAGCTGCATGAACAGCTCCACCGGCGGGAACGGGATGTGCAAGAAGAAACCGATGGTCAGGTCCGGCCTCAGCATGCGCAGCATCTTCGGCACCAGTTGCAGCTGGTAGTCCTGCACCCACACCGTCCCGCCGCGGGCGGCGGCGCGTGAGGCGGCCTCGGCGAAGCGGCGGTTGACGTCGACGTAGCGCTCCCACCATTCGCGGTGGTAGGTCGGTTTGACGATCACGTCGTGATACAACGGCCACAGCGTGGCGTTGGAGAATCCCTCGTAGTACTGGGCGATGTCGTCGGCACTCAGCCGCACCGGGTGAAGTTGCACGTCATCCTGGACGACGGGCTCGTAAACCAGGTCCGGCTCGTCGGGGTCATCGGGGTCATCGGCCACGCCCGGCCAGCCGACCCATGAGCCGCGCCGGCGACGCAACAGCGGTTCTAACGCTGTGACCAATCCGCCGGGGCTGCGTTTCCAGGCTGTGGTGCCATCGGGAAGCCGCTCTAGATCGACCGGCAGCCGATTGGCAACCACCACGAAGTCGGAATTCCCGAAGTGCGCGTTCTCCGGGCTCCGACCTCCCCTGGGAGCCATTTATGTCTCGAGTTTCGCGGGTCCAATACCGAGCATGGACAAGAAGATGCGGCACTCGTCGGCGTCGGTCGCATACGCGGCGACGACCCGCCTGGCCTGGCTTGCGGTGCTGTCGGCCAGCGGCTCCACGTCGCCGAGTTCGCCATGATCAGATTTTGTAGGCATGGTCTAACTCTAGGCGACACGGCTGTTGGCCCGCAGGCGTCTTCCTTGGCCCGGCGACGACGGAGCCCGCCCCACCTTTACCGAGAATCCGAGTTTGTTCACAACTTTCTCTAATATCGCTGCGGCCGGCACGGCAACGGGCAATGCGCCGGATTGAAATATGAAGCCAATTCCGACGGAACCTAGGCGCGCTTTGACGCGCTCTCACTGGCGAAAGGTCGCGGTGCCTCATCCATCGTGTGTTGAATAAGCGCAAGCCGGTCCCGAGGGGCGGTCGTCGGCAGCGCCGCGCCAGCGACGACGACGATCTCGAGGTCGAAAAACGGAGTCGGGTTGGGGTGCGCGTCCCGGGAGCATCGGTTGTTCACAGCGAAACATCGCGGCGTCACAAAAAAGGCATTATCCTAAGCCACGACACCCTCATTGGGTGCCCCCTTGACGTCTGAGACTCCGGGAGAGGAACAATGGCTCTCACTCCGGCTGATGTCCACAATGTCGCGTTCTCGCGGCCGCGAATCGGCAAGCGCGGTTATAACGAGCAAGAAGTCGATCTCTTCATCGACCTCGTCGAGCAAGAGCTGACCCGACACCTCACGGAAGACACCCACGTTCGCAAGCGGAACGGCGCGCTGCAGAAGCTGGAAGCCGACCTCGCCGAACGGGAGACCGAGCTTGCCGAACGGGAAGCCAGGCTCGTCGAGCGGGAAGCCGTGCTGCGTCGGCAGGTGCGCAAGCATGAAGGCGAGCTCCGTCGGCAGAAAGCCCAGATCGCCGAAACGGAGGGCAGGCTGGCCCAGCGGGGATCACCGATTCCCCAACAGTTGGCCCAGCTCCGCTTCCGGGAAGCCCAGGTCGCCCGGCGGGAAGCCGAGATCGTCGAGCGGCAAGTCCAGCTTCGCCGTCAGAATGGCAAACCTCGTCCACGGGCGGATCAACAGCAACTGACGCCGGCGCAGCCTGCCGCTGTCAACGGGACGCCTCGGGCCGGGGAGATGCGTAGGGTCGCCGCGGTTCACGGGCCCCATGACGTGGAGCGGATGGCGATTCGGGAGATCACCGATACGCTCGGCAATACGGTCACCGAGAGGGTCCACGAGCGGACGCGGAGAAGCCGGATCGAGCATGGTGGCCAGGCCGTGGCCACCGAGCCGACCACCGAACTCGAGCAGCTGAGGGAAGAGAACGAGGCACTCGCTCACTCCCTGCGCCTGCTCAAAGCCGCCACCGCCCTCCTCGCGGCCGCGTTGGATCGGTCATAACTCGGCTGTCAGCCCCTCCACCCAATGGGGACCCGCTTACACACTGGCCGTAATGTGTAAAGCTAGGCGGATCCGACAATCAACGAGGTGGGCGGAATGACACTCTCCGACCAAGCCGGTGTGCAGGGAACCGATGCCAACGGCGACGGGCTGGTGGCCTACGAAACGCTCGACGAGGGACGGATCGCGCGGATCTGGCTCAACCGGCCCGAGGCCCACAACGCGCAGAACCGGGGCCTGCTGGTTCAGCTCGACGAGGCATTCCTGCGCGCCGAGGCCGACGACACCGTTCGCGTGGTGATCCTGGCGGCGCGTGGCAAGAACTTCTCCGCCGGTCACGACCTGGGCTCTGAGTTGGCGCTCGCCGAGCGGCAGCCCGGACCGGGGCAGCTCCCGAGCTTCCGGATAAACGGCGCGAACCGCGACCCGGTCGCGGAAAAGACCTATCTGCAGGAGTGGCACTACTTCTTCCAGAACACTTGCCGCTGGCGCGATCTGCGCAAGATCACCATCGCCCAGGTGCAGGGCAATGCGATCTCGGCCGGCCTGATGCTGATCTGGGCGTGCGATCTGATCGTCGCGGCCGACAATGCGAAGTTCAGCGACGTGGTCGCTGTGCGGATGGGTATGCCGGGCGTCGAATACTACGCTCACCCTTGGGAATTCGGTCCGCGCAAGGCCAAGGAGCTGTTGCTGACCGGTGATGCGCTGGACGCGGACGAGGCCTATCGGCTTGGCATGGTGTCCAAGGTCTTTCCCGTCGACGAGCTGGCGGACAAAACCCTGGAGTTCGCGCGGCGCATCGCCGAGCGGCCCACGATGGCGGCGATGCTGATCAAGGACTCGGTCAATGCCGCCTCCGACGCCATGGGATTCACCGAGGCGCTGCGGCACGCGTTCCACATTCACGAGCTCGGCCACGCACACTGGGCGGCGCACAACGAGAACAGGTACCCGATCGGCCTGCCACCCGACGTCGAGGACTGGCGTAACGCCAAGCCGAGCAAGCTCGCCCGCCGCGATACGCCCTAGCGCTGTTGCGCGTCGACCAATAGGCAACTCCCCAAAGCGATATCACATTCAGTGTGAGGGTGGTCATTGCCGCGTTGCGGTGGTTGGGTCTGGATCACCTGGTGTCTGGCTCGTTATCACATTGCCGTCTTCGGGTTGGCTTTTAGCGCGTTGTGCCGGCATCAGGTGTGAAGGACCGACCGGCGTGACTTGATAGGAGCGTGGCACCGCCCCCACTGAATAGTGTCCGCCGGCCGGCCCAACCTCAACACCCTCTTCTGAAGTGAAGGAGGCAACCATCATGGTTGTTGTTGGCGCCGATGTGCACAAGCGCACCCACACCTTTGTTGCCGTCGATGCGGTGGGGCGCAAGCTCGGTGAGAAGACCGTCAAGACGACAAGTGCTGGGCACATGGATGTCATCATGTGGGCGCGCGAACAGTTCGGTACCGATCTGATCTGGGGCATCGAGGATTGCCGCAACATGTCGGCGCGGCTGGAACGTGATCTGCTGGGCGCCGGCCAGAAGGTGGTTCGGGTACCGACCAAGCTGATGAGCGAGGCCCGCAAGTCGGCGCGCACCCGCGGAAAATCTGATCCGATCGACGCGGCCGCGGTGGCGCGAGCGGTGCTGCGCGAACCGAACCTGCCCGTCGCATCCCATGACGAGATCTCGCGGGAGTTGAAGTTGTTGACCGATCGCCGCGATGTCCTTGTGGCACAACGAACCGCGGCGATCAACCGGCTGCGCTGGCATGTCCATGAACTTGATCCCGAGCGGGCGCCTGCACCGCGCTCACTGGACACCGTCAAACAGCAGCAGGGTTTGCACGTCTGGCTGCAGAAGCTGCCGGGCGTGGTAGCAGAAATGGCTCGCGCCGAACTGGCCGACATCATCCGGCTCAGTGCTCAGATCACGACAGTGGCAACGCGCATCGGAGAGCGGGTCCGTGAGGTGGCCCCGACACTGTTGACTATCTTGCGGTTGCGGGGAGGTGACCGCTGCCAAGATCGTCGGCGAAGCCGCCGGGGTGACTCGCTTCAAAAGCGAAGCGGCCTTCGCCTGCCATGCCGGAGTGGCCCCCATCCCGGTATGGTCGGGCAACAACCTAGGCCGGGTCCGATTGAGCCGCTCAGGTAACAGGCAACTCAACGCCGCCTTGCACCGCATCGCCATCACCCAGATTCGTCTCGCCACCAGCCCCGGCCAGACTTACTATCGCAACCTCATCGCCGTCGGAAAAACCAAAGCCGAAGCGCGGCGCTGCGTCAAACGTCGCCTATCCCGCATCGTCTTCCATGCTCTCCACGCCGACAGCCAACCCCACAAGACCAATCAAGCGACCGCCGCTTGACATAGGAGCAATGCGCTATCACTTTTGAGGATCGTGTGGTGGTCCCCGCACGCTACTGATGTGTCCGCAGCGACGCCCGCGTGGTTCGATGGCTCTCGTGCAGCTTTCTTTCGAAAACCGGACGTACCTCGTCACCGGTGGCGGCAGCGGAATCGGCAAGGGGGTCGCCGCCGGGCTCGTCGCGGCCGGGGCCTCGGTCATGATCGTCGGGCGCAATCCCGACCGGCTGGCGTCCGCCGTTACAGACATCGAAGTCCTCAAGGCCGCCGGCTCGATTCGCTATGAGCCCACCGACGTCACCAACGAAGAGGAGACCGCCCGCGCGGTGGACGCCGCGACGGCGTGGCACGGCCGGCTGCACGGCGTGGTGCACTGCGCGGGCGGCTCGCTGACCGTTGGGCCGATCACTCACATCGACTCGGAGGCCTGGCGACGCACGGTCGACCTCAACGTCAACGGCACCATGTACGTGCTCAAGCACGCCGCGCGCGAATTGGTGCGCGGCGGCGGCGGCTCGTTCGTCGGCATCTCTTCGATCGCGGCCAGCAACACCCACCGCTGGTTCGGACCCTATGGGGTCACCAAGTCGGCCATCGACCACATGATGATGCTGGCCGCCGACGAACTCGGGCCGTCGTGGGTGCGGGTCAACAGCGTCCGGCCCGGGCTGATCCGCACCGATCTTGTCGACGCGAGCGTTATCCAGTCGCCGGAGATCAGCGGCGACTACGCCCTATGCACGCCGTTGCCCCGGGTGGGTGAGGTCGAGGACGTCGCCAACTTGGCCATGTTCTTGCTCAGCGACGCGGCCAGCTGGATTACCGGACAGTGCATCAACGTCGACGGCGGCCACATCTTGCGCCGCGGCCCGGACTACTCCGCGATGATGGAGCCGATGTTCGGCGCGGACGCGCTACGCGGAGTCGTCTGAAGCAGCGCCGGCGTCGCGTTCGGCGAGCGTCACCAGCGCCGACCAGTCCAGGTGCCCGCCGCCGGTTGCCACCAGCGTGAGCAAGCGGTCGCGCAGCACACTGGCCACGGGCAGCGGCACCTCGAGCTGCTCCGCGGCGGCGAGCACCAGCCGGACGTCCTTGAGACCGAGGGTCGCCGGGAAGCCGGCCGGCTCGAATTCCCGTCGCGCGATCAGCCCGCCGTAGATCTGATAGGCGGGCGCGGCGAACAACGTCGAGGTGAGAATGTCGATGTACTGCTGCCGGTCGACGCCCGCCTTGGCGACCAGTGCGACGGCCTCGCTGACGCTCTCGATGGCCGACGCGAGCAGGAAGTTGCCGCTCACCTTCACCAGGTTGGCGGCCTGCGGCCGGTCGGATACCACGAAGGTCCGCTGGCCGATCGCGTCGAAGAGCGAGGACAGCGGCTGCAGAACCTCCGGGGAGCCCGCAGCGATGACGAAAAGCTTTGCGGCCGAGGCCGCTTCGGGCCTGCCGAACACCGGCGCGGCCGCATAAGACTGACCGGCATCGGCGTGCGCTGCCGCCAGGTGCTCCGACAACGCGACGCTGATGGTGCTCGACGAGACGTGGGTGGCGCCCGGTGGCAGCGAAGCCACGATGCCGTCCGCGCCAAACGCCACCGCCTCGACCGCCCGGTCGTCGGACAGCATGGTGAACACCACCTCGGCATTGCTTGCTTCGGCGACGCTGCCCGCCGCGGTCGCGCCCTGCTGGACGAGGGCTTCCGCCTTGCCGGGGGAGCGGTTGTACACGGTGACGCGATGACCCGCCTTCATCAGGTTGGCAGCCATGCCCCGGCCCATATTGCCCAGGCCGATGAATCCGATGTCCATATATCCACCCTGCCTTACGCAGGCGGCTCCTTACGATGAGCCAATGAAGCGACTCGAGGGCAAGCGGATCCTGGTGACGGGCGCCGCGTCGGGAATCGGCCAGGCGACCGCGCTCCGGTTGCTCGACGAGGGGGCCACGGTCGTTGCCTCCGACATCGCCGCCGACGGGCTGGGCGCCACCGCAGCCCGGGCGGACGAGGCCGCAACCGCTGACCGCCTCACCACCATGCCGATGGACGTCGGCAACGAGGATTCGGTGATCGACGGGGTGCGCCGGGCCGTCGAAACGCTCGGCGGACTCGATTCGCTGGTCAACGCGGCCGGCATTTTGCGTGTCGCGCACACGCACGAGACCAGCCTCGAATTGTGGAACCGGATCGTCGGCGTCAACCTGACCGGGACCTTTCTGGTGGTCCGGGAAGCGCTTCCGGCGCTACTGGCGAATTCGCGCAGCGCGATCGTGAACTTCAGCTCCACGTCGGCGTCGTTCGCCCATCCCTACATGGCGGCCTACGCGGCGAGCAAGGGTGGAATCCAGGCCTTCACCCATTCTTTGGCACTCGAATACGCGCGCAAGGGCCTGCGCGCGGTGTGCGTGGCGCCGGGCAGCATCAAGTCCGGAATCACCGACGCCACCGGTGGATACATTCCGAAAGACGCTGACTGGTCACTGTTTTCGAGGCTGATGCCGATCCTGCCCACCACGGTGGAATCCAGCGGCACCGGGATGGCCGATCCGGTCGTGGTAGCCGGCGTGATCGCCATGCTGGTTTCCGACGACGGCGCGTTCATCACCGGCACCGAAATCCGCATCGACGGCGGAACGCACGCCTAGCCTGATGGCGGCGGCCCGCTGCGCCCGGCTTCGCCGCGCTTGCGATCGCCGCTAGTTGACGCAGGGCACCCCGCCGCCGTCGATCGGTTTTCCTTGATCGGGCGTCGGGTAGGTGGTGGTGCCGTCGTAGTAATAGGGGCTGGCCTTGCCGGACGTCGCGGAGGTGGTCGTCGTTTCGTCCGTCGTGCTCTCGTCTTGGGCCGGCATCGAGAAGTTGGTATCCACGGTCACGCGGATGTGTCCGGGTGCCACGCCGACGTCGGGATGGGTGGGGGCATCGAGGCCCAGCAGAGTGGCCACGTTGCGCGCGTCGGTTTCCGCGCCGGCGCCGTACTCGATCGTGGTGGCGCTCGGCTCGCCCGAATTCCGGTCGCGGACTTGGCCCGCGGTATAGCCGACCTTCTTCAACGCGTGGGAAACCTCGCTGGCCATTCCGCTCATAGCGCCGGAATTGATCACGTCGACGACGGTGGACGGACTGGGTTTGGCCGCCGTGGTGGCGGGCGTGTTCGTCGGCGGCGGTGCGCCGATCGCCGAGGCCACCTCGGCCTTGATCGCGGCCTGGTCGATGATGTTGACGTCCTGGCCGTCGATGTTGTCATAACGCACCACGGGCAACGTCCGGAATTCGACGTTGCCGCTGGAGGCCAGCGCACCCAACCGTTGGATCATGTCCTCGTCCCAACCCGACGACAGCACGACGTCCTTGCGCGCCACCGCCATCAGGCTCTCGAGCTTGTCCAGGTTGGTGAAGGTGCCCGAAGCCTGCAGTTCCTGCATCACCGACGAGATGAATGCCTGCTGCCGGTGGGTGCGGTCCAGGTCGCCGTTATCCAGTTCGTGACGCTGCCGGACGAACGACAGCGCCTGGGACGCGTCCAGTCGCTGTCGTCCGGCGGGGAAGTCGGCACCGGAAAACGAGTCGGAAACGGGGTGGTTCAGGCACACCTCCACGCCGCCCAGGCTTTGGGCCAAGTCGTAAAAACCGGCCAAGTTGATCTCGGCGAAGTAGTCGATCGGAACGCCGGTCAGGCTCCGCACCGCGCGCAGGGTTGCCGCGCGGCCCGCTTCGCGGCCCTTCGTCTCCAGTTCTTTCTGGCTGCTGGCACCCTGGTTGGCGAGCTTGTTCGCGACGTATTGCTTGGTAAGTCCGTATGCCTCTTTGATCTTGATGTGGTTGTATCCGGGAACGCCGTTGAACGGCACCCAGTCGTCGCGCGGGATCGAAAAGGCGACGACCTTCTGGTCGGCCCCGACGTGCACGAGTATCAGGGTGTTGGTGTTGTAGCCGCCGTCGTCGGAATCGCCGGCGTGCAAATGCTTCAGGATCGACCAGGGCAGATCGTTGCCGTCCTGGTCTTTGCGCGAGTCCAGCCCGATGAGCAAGATGTTTATGTTGTCACCGCTGGATCGCGGGTCGTCCGGCGACAGCGCCTGCGAGATGGTGATGCCGCCAAGGGCGCCGTGGGCCACGTAGTAGCCCGCGCCGGTCAGCAGCACCGCCGCCACCGACACCAGCGTCATCAAGCCGCGCGTCAGCGCCTTGCCAAGACGCGACGATTGCCGAACGGCGCGATGGCGATGATGTGCACCGCCAGTTCGTGCCATCAAAAACCTCGTCCTGTTACCAGCGCACCACCCGCCACCGCAATAGTGGTTTGCGGTGATGTCGCTTGCAGCATGCCGTCAAGTATGCGATAGCTTGCTGTGAAGCCTCCAATTATGCATGTCGATGTAAGCAGGCTCACCCACTCGAACGGCCCAGCCTGACGGCCTCGATTTTCCCGCTACCAGTATGTTTAGGCCAAATTGCGCCGAGCCTCTCCTTCGGGAGCCTAGCGGGAGGGTCCCAGGAGGAACACGTGCCCGATGAGACCGCACCGAAGTTGTCATCGGGCGGATACCGGCCGCCAAACGATGCCGCTCCGGAACCCCGCGCCCGTGGCGTACGCCAGGTCTGGGAAAGGATCCCGCCGGGACTGCGGTTGGTGATTCCCACCGCCTTGCTGCTGGCCACGGTCATCGTCGGCTTCTACGTCTGGATGAAGCCGCCGCGGGATGACTGGTCAAAACTGCCGAGCCGATTCGGAATCACCGAAGCGTTGGTGAGCCCGGGTCTCACCGTCTCGTCTCAGCTGAACGCCCCGACGACGACTCCGCCGGTCGGGTACGCGGCACAGATCTGTCACGGCTAGCGAAACCCATTGCGACCGAACGCCTGCTCAGCAATGCGGGTACTCAATGTGCCATCGGCCGTCCACATAGTCGGCGCGGTACCGGGCACCCAGCGCTGGATTGGCATCGCGGACGACACCGGTTCCCCCGACATATGGCGCGAACCCGGGGGGATCCCAGGTAACGGACTGGGGATTCGGTGGCAGGAGTGGCGAGCAATTGGTCTGGTTCTGGACGTAGCCGTCGATGATCTTCTGCTCGGCGGTGGCTTGATCACCAGCATCGGGTGCCGGATCGGCTGCACACAGGGCGGTTGTGCCGCAGACGTTTTGGTGCGCATCGGCGAGCGCGAGTTTGGCGGGTGCGCCCAACGTCAGCAGGGTCGTCACGACCAATCCCGCGACTGCGGTGGCGCCGGCGTGCTTGTACATCTCTACCTGACCTTCACGACGTCGTCGCCCGACGTGTAAAAGAAACGAATATTCGAGCCCGTGAGGATTTCGGCGAGGTATACGCCGATCGGTTCGACCTCGTAGTAGTAGTGAACATTGCCCTGCTCATCCAGCGCACTGGTGCACGATAAGCCCGGCGCACCGCACCTCTGCTTGACCGGTATCGCGAGGACGGCCAGTAGCAGCGCGACGACAAGCCCCACCACAACCGGAACCCTCTTCGATGCGTGCCTGGTTCGCACGGGATGCACCACAGGAGTGTAGGCGCCGCAATTGGGCTTCTCGCCGTGCGGGGCGCACGATTGGACGAAGCGACCCAGGATCTGGAGGTAACTCGGCATGACCACCGCCGCATCGGGTTACGACGTCATTGTGGTCGGCCTGGGCGGTATGGGCAGTGCCGCCGCCTATCATCTGGCCGCCCGGGGACACCGCGTGCTCGGCCTGGAGCGCCATGAGCCCGGCCACGACAGGGGGTCCAGCCACGGCGGGTCCCGGATCATCCGCCAGTCCTATTTCGAAGACCCCGGCTACGTGCCGCTGTTATTGCGTGCCTACGAGCTGTGGGAGAAGCTGGCCGTCGACGCCCAACGCGACGTCTACCGAATCACCGGGGGCCTTTTCATCGGCCCGCCGGACTGCATGACCGTGGCCGGCAGCCTGCGTGCGAGCCGCCAATGGGATTTGCCGCACGAGGTGCTCGACGCCGCCGAGATCACGGCCCGGTTCCCGAACTTCAACCCGCGGCCCGCGGATATCGCGCTCTACGAACCCAAATCCGGGTTCGCGCGCCCGGAGCTCACCGTGCGCGCGCATCTCGAGCTCGCCGAAAAGTTGAGAGCGACACTGCAATTCGGCGAACCCGTGCTGGACTGGAAGCAGACCGCCGCCGGCGTTCGCGTCACCACCGGCCGCGGGTCTTATGCGGCCGAGCAGTTGGTGATCTGCCCGGGCCCCTGGGCCCCGGAGGTCTTGGATCAGTTCCCGATCACGGTGGAACGAGCGGTGATGTATTGGCTGGACCCCGTCGGCGGCGTCGCCGCGTTTGAGGATCAACCCGTCTTCATTCAGGAGAATGCCTCGGGCACACAGCTTTACGGGATTCCGGCGATCGACGGGCCGCGCGGCGGCGTGAAGGTCGCGTTCGCCCGCAAGGGAATCCCGTGCACGCCGGACACCATCGACAGGGTGGTGCACGCGCAGGAGATCAGCGAGCTGACCGCGCGGGTCAAAGAGTTGTTGCCGACGCTGGCCGGCGGGTGCTTGCGCACGGCCACCTGCATGTACTCCAACACACCCGACCGGCACTTCGTCATCGCGCGGCATCCGCAATGTCCCGATGTGACCGTGGCTTGCGGATTCTCCGGGCACGGCTTCAAATTCGTTCCGGTGGTCGGTGAGATCCTTGCCGATCTGGTCATCGATCGCGCCACCCGCCACCCCATCTCGCTGTTTGACCCTCGGAGGTTCGCGACCCGATGACCACCGACCATGGTGTCGGGCGGCCACTTCCTGGCACATCTTTATTACCGGGACATCTTTGAGGGCCTACGCCGCGCGTGAAACACGCGGACATCAAGCCCTGGCCATGCCAGGATGTTCACCATGACTGTGGTTCTGGTACATGGCAATCCGGAGACCGAGGCCATCTGGGGGCCGTTGGTCGATGCCCTTGGGCGCGACGACGTGGTCTGCCTGTCACCGCCGGGATTCGGAGCTCCGCTGGCCGATGACTTCCCGGCGACCTACCTGGCTTACCGCGACTGGCTGGAAGGCGAGTTGGCGCAAGTCGACGAACCGATCGACCTGGTCGGGCACGACTGGGGCGGTGGCCACGTGGTGAACGCGGTGATGCACCGACCAGAACTCGTGCGCAGCTGGGCCAGCGACGTCGTCGGGTTGTTCGACCCGGACTACGTCTGGCATGACCTCGCACAGGTGTGGCAGACACCGGGTGACGGCGAAGAGCTGGTGAACGCGTTGCTTGGCGGTACGGTCAGCGACCGCGCGGAACGGATGGCCGCATTCGGCATTCCCATGGACATCGCGACCTCGCTCGCCGCGGCCCAGGGTCCGGAGATGGGTCGGGCGATCCTGTTGCTGTACCGCTCGGCGCGCCAACCGGCGATGGCCGAGGCCGGCCGCGCGCTGGAAAACGCCGCGGCCCGGCCGGGACTGTCACTGCTGGCCACCGAGGACCCATACATCGGCGCCGCCGACAACCGGCGCCGGGCCGCCGACCGGGCCGGGGCCCGCACGGAGGTGCTCGACGGGCTGGGGCACTGGTGGATGGTGCAGGACCCGGCGCGCGGCGCCGAGGCCCTCGCCCGCTTCTGGGAAACGGTTGGCTGAGGCATTTGAACCTGGTGGCGTTCAACAACGGTCACTAGAATTGCGGGTGCGTCAGCAACCTGTGAGTCACAATCCGTTACGGCGGGAGATGCAATGACCAGCGCAACTCACACCACCCACGTCGAACATGATCATGTGCACGGCGAAGGATGCGGCCACGTCGCCATCCCCCACGGGGACCACGTCGACTTCGTGCACGACGGTCACGTTCATCGTCAGCACGGGGATCACTACGACGAATGCGAGCCAGCCGGCCACACGGTGCACGAGCAACATGAGCATGTCCACGGTCAAGGCTGTGGCCATGTCGCCGTCCCGCACGGGGATCATGTCGACTACGTGCACGACGGGTGCCGGCACGCGGCTCACGGCGAGCACTACGACGAACACTGACCCCCACCCGCTCAGCATCCCGGTGTCGTTGTGCCCGTGGATGATTCGGGCGTAGACGCCGGGTTTTGGGGCACGGTCCTGCCCAAACGTCGAGAGTGTGTCGCGCCGCCGCGTTCCCGTGTGGTGCCGGCGCGCTGACATACTGGGGCGGTGGCGACGCTGAGGACTAGGCGCAGGCTGCGCGTCGGGTCGATGGAAGTGTTGGTCGGCATCCTGCTGATCTGTGCTTTCTCGGCGACGATGCTGCGGAAGGCGGTCGTCGACAGTGCGGCGTTGTCGACGCTGGGCACCGTGTTCTGTGGGGTGTTCGTGCAGGCCCTTCCTTTCCTGGCGCTTGGGGTGGTGGTCAGCGGGTTGATCGCGGTGTTCGTTTCACCCGAGCGGTTGGCCCGTTGGTTGCCGCGACGACCGGCGGTGGCGGTGTTGGCCGCGGGTGTGGGCGGGGCGGCGCTGCCGGGCTGTGAATGCGGGTCGGTGCCGGTGGCGCGGCGACTGTTCGGCGACGGGGGCGCGACGGGGGCCGCGGCTTTGACCTTCATGCTGGCCGCGCCGGCGATCAACCCGGTGGTGCTGGTGGCCACGGCAGTCGCGTTTCCCGGTGCGCCAAAAATGGTTGTTGCCCGAATGGGGGCGTCGCTGCTGACCGCGGTGTTCATGGGTTGGGCGTGGGCGCGGTGGGGCCGCCCGGAGTGGGTCACCCGCCGGCTACCGCCTGCGGGCGTTCGGAGCGAGTCACGCTGGGTGGTGTTCGCCGAGGCGGCCCGGCACGACTTCCTTAACGCTGCGTCGTATTTGGTGATAGGTGCCGCCGCGGCCGCGATGTTTCATGTGGTGGTGCCGCAGTGGGTGTTCACGCACCTGGCGTCGCACCTGATCCTCGGGGTGGTGGCGATGGCCGCCCTGGCGGTGGTGCTGGCGTTGTGCTCGGAGGCCGACGCGTTCGTGGCCGCCAGCATGACGATGGTGCCGCTGCTACCCCGGCTGGTGTTTTTGGTGGTAGGCCCGGCCGTCGACGTGAAGTTGTTCGCCATGCAGGCGGGCATGTTCGGCCGGGCCTTCGCGGCGCGCTTCGCCCCGTGCACCTTGCTGGTCGCGACGGCGAGCGCGTGTGCGATCGGGCTGCTCGTTCTCGGTGGTGGATAGGTGAGCCGCGAAACCGAGAACGCCATTTTGCTGTTGGTCGGCATCAGCGTCGCCCTGATCGCTGTATCGGGCGCGTTCACGCGATACGTCAAGCCCGGACTGCTGCCCTGGCTGATCGCGTCCGCGGCGCTGCTCATCGTGCTGGCGCTAGTGGCGATCATCGGCGACATCCGCCGCGGTGGGCCGCGGACTCATGACGAGACCGATGATCACACCGAGGCGCACTCCCACAGAGCCGGCATAGTGTGGCTGCTGATCGTTCCCGTCCTGATCCTGATTTTCGTGACGCCGCCGGCACTGCGGCCGTCAGCCGCCGCCCCCTCTGTGACGACGGTGTCCAATGACGTTGTTTTTAGACAGGCATTTCCACCGCTGCCACCGGGCGAGGCCCCCGAATTGTCACTCCCCGAGGTGCTGATGCGCGAGTTTCACGACACCGCCGGCTCGTTGACGGATCGACCGATCACTGTGATCGGCTTCGTCCTCAACGAGAAGCAGGGCGTGGACCTTGGTCGCATCGTCATCATCTGTTGCGCGGCCGACGCCCAGCTGGCCCGCATCCATTTGGGGGGCCCGGCCGTCGCCGAGGCCGCCGGGTTGCCGGACAACACGTGGCTTCGGGTCGTGGGCAAAGTTACCCCACCGCCACCGAATTCAGCGCGGATCCCGACCCTGCAGGCGACCGCGGTCACCCGGATCGATGCGCCGGCCAACCCCTACGACTACCCGCATTAGAGCGCGTTGCCGTCCTCTCAATTGCTTTGGCTGTCGCTGCGAGTCCAACGCTGATGCCGGTCGAGATGCCTTGGCACTGGCGTGTTCTCCCATTGCCCGAGCTCCAGCCAATCGCGCAGGGCCGCTGCCCCACGCTTGTCCGTGATGGGCCCGATCCAATGGGCTCGCCCACAGGATATCCGGTCGTCTGTACAGGGCTGGACCACTGCCATGACGCCGCATCCGGTCGGGCGGGACGCGCAGGTGAGTGGTCCGAGCATGCACTCGGCGGAGACGAGCATGGCGTGTGGACAGCGCCTGATGGTGGGACGTAGTTCGTCGATCACCGAGAGGTCTTGGCCGGCCGCACAGACGGAACAGACGATGACGGTGAACGGGCGGTCGGTACCGCGGCGGCGGGAAGTCAACGTGCCGCGCTGCGGTAGGGCAGTAGCGCCATTTCGCGCGCGTTCTTGATCGCCACGGCGACCTGCCGCTGTTGTTGGACGGTGAGGCCCGTGACATTACGCGAGCGGATTTTGCCGCGTTCCGAGATGAACACGCGCAGCGCGGCGGTGTCCTTGTAGTCGAGCGCGCTGAGCCCAAGGCTGGCGAGAAGGTTCTTCTTGGCAGACCTGGCGCCCGGTTCGGCGCTGCGACGGGCCCGCAGAGGTTTCTTAGCCTTCACCAGCTCGCCTTCCGCACGCCGGGCAACTGCCCGTTGTGGGCCAGTTGACGGACTCGAACCCTCGACACCCCGAACTTGCGCAGATACCCGCGCGGACGCCCGTCGACCGCGTCGCGGTTGCGCAACCGCACCGCACTGGCATCGCGGGGCTGGCGCGCCAACTCCCTTTGTGCCGCTTCCCGTTGCTCACCAGTGCTCGACGGCGAGCGGATGATCTCCTTGAGTTGGGCGCGGCGTTGGGCGTAGCGCGCCACAATCGCGCGACGGCGGTCGTTCTTGACGATCTTGGATTTCTTGGCCACGCTCAGCGCTCCTCTCGGAAGTCGACGTGGCGGCGGATCACCGGGTCGTACTTGCGCAGCACCAGCCGGTCGGGGTCGTTGCGCCGGTTCTTGCGGGTCACGTAGGTGTAGCCGGTGCCGGCCGTGGAGCGCAGCTTGACGATGGGGCGGATCTCGTTGCGTGCCATCAGATCCGCTGCCCTTCGCGGCGCAGCCGTGCCACGACGGCTTCGATGCCGTCACGGTCGATGACCTTGATGCCCTTGGTGCTGACCCGCAGCCGAATCCGGCGGCCCTCCGACGGCAGGTAATACGTCTTGAGCTGGACGTTGGGTGACCAGCGGCGCGGAGTTCGCCGATGCGAATGCGACACCGCGTTACCGAAACCCGGTGCCCGGCCGGTCACTTGGCAATGGGCGGACACTATGCACCCTCCTCAACGCGTGCTTATTGAAAACCATTTTCGACAAGCCTCGCCGGAGACGGTACCGTACAGGGAGCTCTAATGAAAATGATTCTCAATAAGGAGCATGATGCGGACGCCCGTCATCCTGGTCGCCGGCCAGAAGGACACCGACCCGGTCGTGGGGACGCTGCTGCGCACCCCCGGGACACTGGTCGTCGAGCACCGTTTCGACGGGCACGTGGTGCGCCGAACCATGGCGATGCTGCAGCACGGCGTGCTGACGGCGGAAGAGGCCGCGGTCGAACTGGCGCACGGGTGTGTGTCGTGCACCATCCGCAAAGACCTGCTGGTGTTGTTGCGCCAGCTGCACCGCCGTAATGACATCGACCGCGTCGTGGTGCACCTGGCGCCCTGGCTGGAGCCGGAACCGATTTGTTTGGCCATCAACTGCGTCCGGATCCGTGTGGCGCCGGGCTACGTCGACGGGCCCGCGGCGCTGGATGTGTCGATCGCCGCGGTAGTGACCTGTATCGATTCATCGACGTGGCTAGGCCAGGCGCTCGGTGACGTCGAACTCGATGACGGACGTACCCAGGCCCAGGTGGTGGTCGGGCAGGCGGAATTCGCCGATGTTGCGGTCCTCAACCGGCCCGACCCGTTCGTGGCTGCGGCGCTGCGCCGACTGTCACCACGCGCGCGCGTTATCGTGGGCGCCGACGGTGTCGAGCACGCCCTGGATAGCCTCTTCCGTGACGCACGGCGGGGCGAGAGCGATGATCCGCACGGTCCGCTGCTGGCGGGACAGCCACCGCTGGAATCGCGGGGTCCGATTAGCCTGGTCGAGTTCAATGCCCGCCGCCCCTTCCATCCCCAGCGCCTCCACGATTGCCTGGACCTGTTGCTAGAGGGCGTGATTCGGACCCGGGGACGGCTCTGGCTCGCCAGCCAACCCGAGCAGGCGATGTGGTTGGAATCGGCCGGCGGCGGATTGCGGGTCAGCTCGGCCGGCAGGTGGCTGGCCGCCCTCACCGCCTCGGAATTGGCCGGTATCGATCCCGAACGACGTGCCTTCGCCGAGCTGGCATGGGACGACCAATATGGCGATCGGCACACGGCAATGACCGTCCTCGTGTGCGGCGCGCATGCCGCCGAAATCCTCGACGCCCTCGGCGGTGCGTTGCTGACCGACGAGGAGTTTCGCCTTCCCCGGGAGTGGTTCCGCTACGCCGATCCGTTCGGCGACTGGCATGAAGACCCTTGTGCGGCCCTGGGCGAAGCGGCCGAGAACCCACCCGCCCACCACGGCCAGGACGGAGACCGCCGATGAAACCCGGCATCCACCCCGATTACCACCCGGTCGTCTTCCAGGATGCGGCCACCGGTGCGATGTTCCTGACCCGATCGACCGTGCACAGTTCGCGCACCATCAGGTGGGAGACGCCGCACGGGATCCGTACCTATCCACTCGTCGTCGTCGACATCACCTCCGATTCACACCCCTTCTGGACGGGCGGGCGCCGTATCGTCGACGCCGCCGGACAGGTGGAGAAATTTCACCGCCGCTACGGGGACCGTCGACGATCCGCGCCGGAAGCCGGTGCCGCCGCCCCCGAGTGAATTGCTCGATCATGCGGCTAGGCCCTCGCCCACTGGTGATGAAAACGGTTATCGTTCTCCGCATGAGTGTCGTGCGCTTCCCCTTGCACCGCGCCTCGGTGGCCACCGCGGTCGCGCTGACACTGGCCCTGACGGGCTGTTCGACGAGCCAGCCGAAAACCTCCACACCATCTGGGACCGCCACGACGCCGCCAGCCACCGGCACCACCGCCGCCGCGTCGTGCCCGACGGCCCCGGTCCCCGTCGTGGTCAGCGTCGATCAGTGGGGCGACATCGCCTCCGAGCTTGGCGGCGCGTGCGCGAACGTCAAGACCGTGCTGGCCGACTCGTCGGTGGACCCACACGATTACGAGCCATCACCGGCCGACGCGGCGTCCTTCACGGGCGCCAAACTTGTCGTGGTCAACGGCGACGGTTACGACTCGTGGGCCTCCAAACTGGCCGCCACCTCCGCCGCCGGCGCCCAGGTGGTGAACGCCGCCGCGGTCACCAAGACACCGGATGGCGCCAACCCACACCTGTGGTACATGCCGTCGGCGGTAACCGCAGTCGCCGACGCGGTGACCGCGGAGTTGACCAAGCTCGACCCGCAGGCCGGCGCCTACTTCAGCCAACGCCGAGCAGGGTTTACCACCGCGTTGGGCCCCTACAACGGCCTGATCGGCAAGATCAAGGCCGGAGCGGCGGGCAAGTCCTATGCCGCCACCGAAACAATCTTTGACTACCAGGCGCAGGCACTGGGTCTGGTCGACAAAACTCCGGAGGGCTATCGGCGGGCCACGGCAAACGAAACGGAGCCGTCACCGGCGGACCTCGACGCGTTTCGCACCCTGTTGTCCGGCAAGCAGGTCGATGTCTTGATCTACAACACCCAAACCCAGGGGTCGATACCCGAGCAGCTCCGTTCGGCCGCCCAACAGGCGGGGGTGCCCATAGTCGACGTGACCGAGACCGTGCCACCCGGCCAAACGTCATTCGAGGGCTGGCAATACGCCCAGCTGGTCGCGTTGGGGAAGGCCCTCGGTGTCGCTGTCTGAGCTTGCCGCCACTCCCGCCGCGCTGGCGTTCACCGACGTCAGCGCGGTCCGCGGCGGACGGCTCATCTGGTCCCATGCGAACTTCACCGTGCCGGCCGGCGGCGTCGTCGCCGTCATCGGACCCAACGGGTCCGGCAAAACCACCCTGCTGCACATGGTCCTCGGCCTGATCCCGGCCGCCGCTGGCCGGCTCGACGTGTTCGGCCGCCGTCCGGGCCAGGCCAACGACAGCATCGGTTATGTGCCGCAACACTATTCCGAGAGCACGGGAGAAGCCATCACCGCCGCCGATGTGGTGTTGCTCGGACTCACGGGATCCCGCTGGGCGTTCGGGCACACCACCGCGGCCCAACGCAGCCAAGTCGGCCGGGCACTGGCCGCCGTCGAAGCCACCGAGATCGCCGACCGGCGGCTGTCGACACTTTCCGGTGGGCAACGCCAGCGCGTCGCGATCGCCTCCGCCCTGGTGGCGCACCCCCAGATGCTGATCCTCGACGAACCGCTGGCGTCATTGGATCTTCGTAGCCAGCATGACATCGTCGCGCTGCTGGCCAAGCTGCACGCCGAGCTGGCCGTGACCATCCTGCTGGTCTCGCACGACCTCAACCCGCTGCTGCCCATCCTCGACAGCGCGATCTACCTACTCGACCGGCACCCGCACTACGCACCCATCGGCGATGTCGTGGACGATGCGCTGCTGACCCACCTGTACGGCACCCCGATCCAAGTCGCGCACACCTTGACCGGGGATCTGTATATGAGGAGCGCCTTGTGAGCGCCCACCTTGTCGCCCTGGCGTATCAACCCAATTGGTGGCCGATTCTGACCTCTGCGTTTATGAGCAACGCCCTGATCGGCGGCACCATCGTCGCGCTGGCCGCCGGGTTGATCGGCTACTTCGTCGTGGTGCGACACACCGCGTTCGCGGCTCATGCCTTGGCGCACATCGGATTTCCCGGTGCGACCGGCGCCGTCCTGCTGGGCGTGCCTGTCGCGGTCGGGCTGGGTGTCTTTTGTGTGGGCGGGGCCCTGGTGATCGGCGTGCTGGGCAAGCGCGCCGCCGAGCGCGAAGTGGTGACGGGAACGGTCCTGGCCATGGCCATGGGCTTGGGCTTGTTCTTCAACTCGCTGGCTACCAAGAGCTCGAGCACGGTTACCAACGTGTTGTTCGGCAACCTGCTGGCCATCTCCCATGGTCAACTGGTCAGCTTTGCGATTCTGCTCATGGTGCTTGGGCTCAGCGTCGGCATCATCTACCGGCCGCTGCTGTTCACTTCGGTCAACGCTCTGGTCGCCGAGGCCAAGGGCGTGCCCGTGCGCGCGCTGTCCATGATTTTCATGGCGCTGCTTGGGCTCACGGTCACCATGGCCGTGCAAGCCGTCGGCACGCTGCTGTTGTTCGCGCTGGTGGTCACCCCGGCCGCAACCGCGATCATGCTGACCCCCCGCCCGGTCATGGCCATGGTCGCCTCGACGGCGATCAGCTTGAGCGCGGTGTGGCTCGGACTGGGCGCGTCAGCCATGTTCAACCTGCCGCCGAGCTTCCCGATCGTCACCATCGCCTGCGTTGTCTGGTCGATCGTGTGGTTGATCAATCGCGGTGGAAGGGTTGCCGCCCAACCGTCGCCCCCGGCCGGCGAGGCCCACGATGGCGCACGGCACGCGCCGGGCGTTCCCACCCGGTCGTCGTCGTAGCTCTTGTCGCACCGTTTCACGAGTCGACGCGGGCGTAACTTCAGCGCGTCTTACGATCTGCTGATGAGCCCCGAGCCGCTGGCACCCGAAACGTTCGTTTCTCGGGGGTCCGGTGATGTCCGCATCGTTGCTGACCGGCTGGGCGACCCGCAAGCGCGTGCCGTGGTGTTCTTGCACGGCGGCGGACAGACCCGCCGCTCGTGGGGCCGGGCGGCTGCCGCCGTCGCCGAACGTGGGTGGCAGGCCGTCACGATCGACTTGCGCGGCCATGGAGAATCCGACTGGTCGAGCGAAGGCGACTATCGCGTGGTCAGCTTCGCCGGCGATGTCCACGAGGTGCTGCGCACCCTGCCGCCGAAACCGGTGCTGGTGGGCGCCTCCCTGGGCGGGTTTACCTCGATGCTTCTGGCCGGAGAACTCTCGCCGGGCATCGCCAGCGCAGTGGTTCTCGTTGACATCGTGCCGAATATGGAGCAGTCCGGGGCGAACCGGATACACGCGTTCATGGCCGACCGGGTGGAAGCGGGGTTCGGCTCACTCGAAGAGGTCGCCGACGCGATCGCCGAGTACAACCCGCACCGGCCCCGACCGACCGATCTCGATGGCCTGACCACCAACCTGCGCCGCCGCGGCGATCGTTGGTACTGGCATTGGGATCCGCAGTTCATCAGCGGCACCGCGCCGTTTCCCCCATTCGAGGTCACCGACGCCGATCGCATGCACGCGGCCGTCGACGCGATCCTGCGTGACGGCGTGCCGATGCTTCTTATTCGGGGCCGGATGAGTGACCTGGTCAGCCAGAAGCGCGCCGACGAATTCCTTGCGCGCTTCCCACAGGTCGAGTTCGCCGATGTGCGCGGCGCAGGGCACATGGTTGCCGGCGATCGCAACGACATCTTCGCCGAGGCCGTCCTGGATTTCCTGGCCCGGCGTGCCGACGCCGGAGCATAATCACTATCCGAAGGCGTTGTGCCCCAGCATTATCGACCGCGCTTGGCTGGCGGGTATTAAGCGCGGTAACGCTCTCGGTCGTCAATGCCCGGCGACACATACCTCGCCGTGCACGGTCCCTTCTTGCCGTTGCACGGCGATATCAACCAACGGCAGTTACCTTTCAGGTTCAAGCTGGTCATGTCGGCAGAGAGTGTGAAGCCGAGATACTGCCCGGTGTTGTTGGTCTTGGTCTCGGACGGACGTGAGTCGTTGAATGTTTGTTCCTCGGCGCATATGTCGTTCGTCGTGGACCCGACGCCGTCCCAGAAGTCCCCTAGGTTCACGTCCGCGGGGTGCGGCTTTCTGACAAATCGGGCTTGCGGTAGGCCGGTGGGTTGGCCCGGCTTTCCCGCAAATGTGACTTTGCCGAAACGGCGCGCATAGGATTTGCTCATGCCGCTGGCAATTGGCCAGGAGTTTGCGGGATACACCATCCTGCGGGTGCTCGGTGCCGGCGGAATGGGCACCGTGTATCTGGTTCAGCATCCGCGGCTGCCGCGTCAGGACGCGCTGAAGGTGCTCTCGGGTGACCTGACCACCGATCCGCAGTATCGGGCCAGGTTTCTGCGCGAAGCCGACGTGGCGGCCAGCCTGTCGCATCCGAATATTCTCGGCATTCACGACCGGGGTGAGTGTGGGGATCAGTTTTGGATTGCCATCGATTTCGTCCGGGGCACCGATGCGGCCAAGTTGTTGCACGAGCGCTATCCGCGGGGGATGCCGGCAGGTCTGGCGATGCAGATCATCGCCCCGGTGGGGTCGGCCCTGGATCACGCACATCAGCGCGGCCTGCTGCATCGTGACGTCAAACCGGCCAACATTTTGATCGCCGATCCCGGGTCGGAGTCGCAGCGGGTGTTTTTGGCCGACTTCGGCATCGCGCGCCGGGTCGATGACACAAGTTTGACTGCAACGAACATCGCCGTCGGTACGGTTGCCTATGCTGCGCCCGAGCAGTTGATGGGTGAGTCGATCGATGGGCGCGCCGATCAGTATGCGTTGGCCTGCACCGCTTTTCATTTGCTCACCGGCACCCAGCCCTACCGGGCGCCCTCCAGCATGGCCATCGTCACCCAACACGTGATGGCCCCGCTACCGTTGATCGGAGAGCGCCGCGCGGAACTGGCGTCGCTTCAGCCGGTGTTCGCCAGGGCGATGGCCAAAAACCCGGCCGAGCGGTTCGCCCGCTGCCAGGATTTCACGCGCGCGCTGCAACGCGCGCTCGATGCCGGCGCCACCCGCCGCACACCGGAGCCCCCCCGCGGCGACGAGACCATGCTGGCGCCCGACCTCGTCTATGGGCCAGGTTCCAAGTTCGCCCCGACACAAGCCGCTTCGGCGCCGCCCAAGCCCGCACCACAGCGACCCGCCGGCACAGGCAGCCAAAAAAAGGGATCGCAACCGAAGCGGAAAAGCCGGCGCCTTGTCTTCGCGGGAATCGGGGCCGTGGCCGCGGTGATTGGCGTCGTCGCGGCCATTGCCTTGACCGGCACGGGCAACTCCACGCAACCGGCCTCCAGGCAAACGAAGGGGGCGCCGCCCAATACCGGACCCTTCACCGGCACGTACACCGCCCAGTTCGGCCCGCTGGTCGACATACTGGGCAAGGACGTGCCAAATGGGGCGCCGGAAGCCAACGAGACGTGGAATTTGCGGTCAATGTGCGGCCCCAGCGGGTGCGTGGCCACCGCAAGTAAAGGCGCCGGGGCGTTTAGCGGCCACCCGGCGAAGTTCGTATTCGATGAGGTCGCGGGACGCTGGATAGCGGTGGCCCTGGGGACTCTGAAATGCCATGGCCGCGACACGGAAGAGTGGCAGTCCGTCTCGCTCCAACCAGGTCCGGACGGCTCGATGTCCGGCGAATGGGCATCGGATTACGGTGATTGCTACAGCAAGCGAAGTGTGAACTTCACCCGAACCGGCGACACCGACGTCGCCAACCTGCCCGACCCGGCCAGCGAGCCCGCTCGGGTGGTGTCTGCGGCACAGGGGCTATACGGCGTGTATCACTCGAAGGCCACGTTTGCCGACGGCGGTCCGTCCCAGGAGGTCGACTACCGCGGGCAAACGGTGTGCTTACGCAGTGGCGAACGGTGCTTAAGCCGTTTCGTGGCTGTCGATTCCAGCGGTGGTCTGCTATTCACGTTCGCAAACGGAACCTGGACACGCAACGACGAGCGTGACGCTCCTTGTGCGGATGGGCGCACGAGTCACATGAAGATCGACGGCGTGTTTCCCGCCCCGAACCCGCCCCAGGACCCAATAACGCAGCTCACCGGGCACGGTTACCTTGAGTCAACAGGTAGCGCGTGCAAAAGCACCGATTACCAACAGGTTCTCAACCGCACCGGGGACTGAACAGCGGGACTACCTTTGCGCCGGAACGCCTTTAAAGGCCATTTCCGGTGTGTCGATGTAGAGGGCGCCAAAAGAGTACGTCTGTGGTTCCGACCGCCGCGGCGGTCTCCGTTCGACGGACACCGGCGCACAGGTGCCGGCGCACCGCGTCCACGTGCTCTCGCCAAGCGACAGATCGCTCGCGCTGCTACCATGCTGCCCGACACAAGAAGAGAGGCGGCGTGACCATGCCGTGGTTGCGAGGGTTGGGGCCGGTTGGTGCCGTGGTCGTGGCGGTGGCGACGGCCTTGGCGAACCCGGTGCTGGCGGACCCGGGCGTGGCGCCGGGCATCAAGCTCGATCATGAAAATAGCTCGTGCACGGCGGGTTTCGCGGCGCAGGGTGGCGACGGCAGCTACTACCTGATGACCAGCGGGCACTGCGACGCGCACGACGGTTCGGTGTGGACCTACGGGAAGAACGTCCCGCTCGGCAAGATCACCGCCAGCGAGCATGAGGGTGACGCGGGGGACGCCGCGATCATCCGACTGGACCGGAAGGTCGGTGCGCCAAGAGGTGATGTCGGCGGCAGGTATTTGGTCCGGGATGTGTTGAGCGCCCCCGAGATTGAGGTCGGCATGCCGTTCTGCAAGATAGGCGCGGTCACCGGTGAGACCTGTGGTTCCGTCAAAGGGATAGAGGGCGACGTGGTCGAAGCCGACGTGTACAGCCTCAACGGCGACAGCGGCAGTCCTGGTTTCGTGAAGAACCCAGACGGCACTGTGAGCGCGGTCGGCCTCTTGACGTCTTCGCCGGACGGTGACGACAACACGACGTATTTCGCACTAGTGGATCCGTTCCTGGGCAGGTGGGGCTTGCGCATTCTTCCTTAGGGGTGACCGTCGGCCAGCAAACGGCGTGCCCTTCACCCCGCGGAAGCTCACGTTTTCGAACCCTGGAAACGGGTATGCGGCGCAGCGGCGGGTAAGCGCCCGTCCGCGAGGGCCGGTAGGGTTCGCCTGCGTTGGCGAGGCCAAGATAAAAAGGTAGCGACACCAGCGACACGAGGGAGAGAAGTAGTGAAGCGTGGGATCGTGGTCGGCGTGGCGGGCGTGGCCGTAGTGGTCGCGGCTGGCGCCGGCTGTTCGAGCAACAAATCCAACACGGGCGCGTCCAGCGCGGCGCCGTCGGCGACCGGCACACAGGTCATCGTCGACGGTCAGAACCAGAACGTCAGCGGCCAAGTCACCTGCAACTCGGCCAACGGCGTCACCACCATCGGCATCGGAGACGCGACGGCCGGACTGGGCGCGGTCGTCAGCAATGACAATCCACCCATCGTCCATTCGGTCGGACTGGGCAGCGTCAACGGCGTCACGCTCGGTTTCTCCGACGCCGCTCCCAACCAAGCGAACAACGCGGGAGCCGCGGTCAACGGCAAGTCCTACGCGATCAAGGGCACCGCGTCGGGTACCGACATGAGCAACCCGAACCAACCGCAATCGGTGACCAAGTCATTCGAGATGGACGTGACCTGCCCGTAGCGCAGGCGATCGATACCCGAAAGAGGACGCAGCTATGTCTATGAAACGTATCGTCAGCGCGGCGGCCGTCGCGGCGGGCGTCAGCCTCTCAGCGGTGACGCTGAACCCGGGGTTCGCCAACTCCGCTCCGCTGGACCCCCCGCCGCCGTGTCCCAACTGCCACGGCGGCGGTGGTGGTGGCAATCCGGGCGGCGGCGGTGGCGCGCCGGGCGGCGGATCGCAGAACCCGCAAAACCCCCCGCAGACCCACGAGCCGCCAAGCACCCAAAGCCAGCCGCCGGCCACGCATAGCACCGAGCCACCGGCCACCCACAGCACCGAGCCGCCGGCCACCCACAGCACTGAGCCGCCGGCCAGCCAAAGCACGCAGCCGCCGGCCAACCAAAGCACGGAGCCGTCGCGGACACAGGGCAGCGAGCCGCCGAGATCAGAAACCACGCAGCCGGGCGGACAGAGCACGCCGCCGAGTGCACAAACCACCGCGCCGGCGCACGGCCCAAACAACCCGCCGTCTAGCCCGGAAGCCCGCCCAGCGCTGAATCCGCCGAGCACCCAGCCTCCGCACCCGGCCTACGTTCCGCGCCGGGACGTGGTCACCGCCAGCGCGGAAATTGGCGGCCCCGGGGGCGTGAATGTCGAATTCAACATCGTGGGCCGCGGCGCGCCGCCGCCGCCACCGCCGCGAGGGTTTGGTTGGAACGACGGCCCGGCTCCGCACCACGCGCCGCCCGGCTGGGTGGGGCCACCGCCTCAGGGTGGATGGGACGGCCCACCGCCTCCCGGCGGCTGGAACCGCCCGTGGGCCGGACCGCCGCGCGACGTGGACTACGGGCGGCGCGATTTCGGACCCTTCGGCTACAACACCTTCACTGTTTTTCCGGTCTTCAACTGGATGTACGGGGGTTGGGGTTACTGGTTCTTCGGTGTGTGGGTCCCGCTTTACTGACACCGCCGTATAGCCCTTGGTGAAAGCCGCCCCGGCACTCGCCGGGGCGGCTTTCACCTGCGTCACTGCGGGTGGTTTGCCAGGTAAGAAGCGATCGACCATCGCGGTCGAACCGCATCAGTCGCGACGCGACCGCGGCGCCGACGACCCTGATCGCCACGCCGGGGCCTAACCCCAGTTCACGTGCCAGTTCGACGGGATGCCATGGGGTTTTGCAGATTTCGATCTGAGTATTTGCGGGCTCTATGAATTTGCCAGCGGGCTCTATGAGCAGGCCGCAAAGGGCGGTAGATTTTGCCGACGTTACGGTGCCGCGACGAGCAGGCACCCGCGACACGAAGGAGTGCATGCAGTGAAGCGTGGGATCGTCGTCGGCGTAGCCGGCTTGGCCGTCGTGGTCGCGGGTTGCGCCGGCTGCTCAAGCAACAAGTCGAATACGGGCGAAAGCTCGGGGCCTGCAGCGCCCGCCGGCCCGCAGGTGATTGTCGATGGCAAGAACCAGAATGTCAGCGGTCCGGTCAGCTGCACCCCGGCCGGCAACAACGTCAACATCGGCGTCGGCGACGCGGCCAACGGCGTCGGTGCGGTGGTCAGCAACGACAACCCGCCCATTGTTCATGCAGTCGGACTGGGCACCGTCAACGGCGTCACGCTCGGTTACTCCGACGCCGCACAAGGTCAGGGCGGCGACGCCGGAGCCGCCGTAAACGGGAAGTATTACCAGATCAAGGGCACCGCGAGCGGTGCCGATATGAGCAACCCGCAGCAGCCGCAGCCGGTAACCAAGCCATTCGAATTGGACGTGACCTGCCCTTAAAAAAGATTGAGCGCAGGTCCACCAGATACCGTGCGGGCCGAAGCCCGAGATGGGACGCAGCTAATGTCTATCAAACGTGTCGCCGCAGCAGCGGCAGTTGCGGCGGGCCTGGGCGCCTCCGTAACGACGTTCCATGCAGGGTTCGCCAACTCCGTCCCGTGCCCCAACTGGCAACACGACAAGACTTGTGATCCACCCCCCGTTAACCAGGGCCCCGGCTTCGGGGGCTCCTCGCCCGTGCCTACCCCGGGATCACAAGTTCCCGGCGCGGGTACCCCGCACGTGACAACCTCACCGCCGGGGGTCACCACGCACGTGACAACGCGACGACCACGACGCCGTGGAGTACGACGCCGCCGACAACCACGGCGCGTACCACGCACGACCGCGGAGTACGACGCCGCCGACAACCACGCCGCCGTGGGGTACAACGACGCAGCCCACAACATCGCCGCCGTGGGGTTGACGACGCAGCCGACAACCTCGCCGCCGTGGGGTTCGACGACGAATAAGCCGGGTGAGCAGCCTTCCTACTCGACGCCGACCACTACCCGCCCAGTCCTCAACGCGCCGTGGAGCCAGCCGCCGCACCCGCCGTACATACCGCCGCACGGTGATATCCCGCGCGGCACTGCGCAATACGGCGGCCCCACCGACCTGAAGGTTGGGTTCTACCTTCCCGGCCGTGGCGCGCCGCCGCCACCGCGGCAGCGCGGCTACGGCTGGAGTGACGGCCCGGCTCCCGGCCACCCGCCGCCAAACTGGGAAGGCCCGCCGCCTCCAGGTGGCTGGGATGGGGGGCCGCCTGCCGGCGGCTGGAACCGCCCGTGGGTGGGGCCGCCGCGCGAGGTTGACTACGGGCAGCGTTATTTCGCACCGTTCACCTACAACACCTTCACCGTCCTCCCGGTCTTCAACTGGATGTACGGAGGTTGGGGTTACTGGTTCTTCGGTGTCTGGGTCCCGCTCTACTGACACCGCCGCAAAGCTGTTGCTTTCAGTGCCTTTTGGTGGCGCCGCGAACCGTCACTGCGGGTGGTCCGCCAGGTAGGCCTCGACCGGGATTGGTGACGTCGCGGCGTATCCGATGGGCAGTAACACGTCGCCGGCGGTCGTGTAGCAGTAGACGTCCCACCGGTAGTAGGTGGGAAACGCCGCGGGATCGGCCGCCATCAGCGCGGCGTATTGGTCGACGGCCTGCACGTATTGGTGCGCGTGGTTGTACCCGTAGATGGCGTGATCACGATCGTTGGCGAAGCCGTTGGCAGCCAGGAAGCGGCCCGCCGCCATGATGCTGTCGTGGGGAGAGTTGACATCGCCCCCCTGGCCGTAACCGGCGAAGGTCGACGGCAAGAACTGCATTGGACCCTGCGCGCCGGCGGTGCTGACGCCGTTGATGCTGCCGAAACGGGTCTCGACCAGGTTGATCGCGGCCAGGTAGTTCCAGCCGACGCCGGATTCCGCCTCCGCCGCATGGTAGTAACCCATCAGCTCGTCGGCCGGCACCGGCGGCTCGATCCGCCACGCGGGCAGCGTGTCCCTCACATGGGCCATCGCCTGAAGCTGCCGGCGGGCGTCGACATTGCGGTCGTAAACGTCGAGTAGAGACGCCGGGATTCGCGGTCGTATGGCCGCATCCCATTCGGGATGCCGCCCGATGGCGCGGTACGCCGCCTGCTCGCGACGCGCCGCCGCCACCAGCGCCGGCTCCGCCGTCGCCGGGTCGCGCAGCGCAAGCTCGTCGGCGACGAGGTCGTCGGCCAGCTGCGCGGGGTCGGCCGCCAGCCGAGGCTGCACGCCCTCGGGCACGGGCGCCATCGTCGCGGCCGGCACGACCGCCGTGGTGACCGCCGTCGTTGCGGTCGAGGGGCCCGTCACCCGTGCAGTCGGCGGCGCTGACTCCGTACAGCCGACAAGTGCGAACAAGATCGCGCCGACGACGAGCGCCGCGCCGCGCCGTATCGCCCAAAGACTCACGGCTCCGAGTCTGTCGTATCGGACCGTCTGACATCAATGTGGCGGCCCTCCCTGCGAAAATTGAGCCCTGCGAAAATTGGGCCGGCGAGCGCTCGCAGAACGGGACGAGGACACTCAGGTATGGCAACAAATCGGGAAAAGGTGCCAACGACAACACGATCAGGCCGCCACCCACATGCCTGGCTGCGGGGAGTAAGCGCCTTGGCGGCGATCAACGTCATCGCCGCACCGTCATCGGCCTCGGCCCAACCCGATGGCACGCTGACCGTTGAGGTAGTGAAGTTTCCCACGCCCGTGTTTGGGGTGCGGTTGGCCGAACTCGACAAAGGGGCAACTCCCAATGACATGGACATCACGGGCCCTCCCGAAAATCAAAAAGATATGGACGGCGGGCAAGCCTCCCAGACCTTTGAGATAAGGCCTCGTAACCGGCCAAGCACCGCCTCAGCCAGTTATGACGTCGAACAGAACGGGCAGCACCTCGGTACGTTTCGGGTCGGCTTCATGCTCGGTTCGGGAGGCAACCCGAATAACCTCGAGGTGACCTGCGATGAGCAAGATTCCCCTGTCCATTGCTGGGCGTGGCAGGACCCCTTTATCGTGCGCATTTATCCCAAAGAGCCCGGGCTGAACAACTGACGCGGCCGAAGCGGTTTTGGCGCTGGCGCGATCGAAAACCTGCACGTTCGTTCCACTTTCGTCGATACGCCGCCTTTTCCGGCGCTGGGCTCCATCATGTCTAGTACTCGGATAGCCCTGGGGTAGTGATGTCATTTGTACTTGTGGCGCCGGACGCGCTCGAGAGCGCCGCGGCGGACGCAACGCGGATCGGTTCGGCAGTGGGTGCCGGCAATCTGGCCGCAGCCATTCCGACGACTGAGGTCGCAGCAGCGGCCGCCGATGAGGTGTCGGCGGCCGTTGCGGCGCTGTTTGGTGCGCACGCCCGGGAGTATCAGGCGGCGGCGGCGCAAGCGGCGACGTACTACGAGCGGTTCGTGAGCACGTTGAGCGGGGCAGCGGCATCGTATGCCGGCGCGGAGGCGACTATCGCCGCGTCGATGCGGGGGGCGCGGACGGGTGCAGGCCGGCAGCTGGGGGGCACGTGCCGCGGTCAGGCCGGGCACCGAGAAGCCGATCGTCATCGACTTCGTGCGGCACGGGCAGTCGGTGGACAACGCGACGAACGTGATCGACACGGCGGTGCCCGGAACGGGCCTGACTCCTTTGGGCCAGCAGCAGGCAAACGCCGTCGCCAAAGTGCTTGCGCCCCAAGGTCCCTTCGCCGGGATCTACACGTCGCAGTTGCTCAGGTCGCAGCAGACCGCCGCGCCGTTGGCCGGCATGCTGGGGATGAACGTCCAGATTCTGCCGGCGCTCGACGAGATCAGTGCCGGCGTATTCAACGGCTGGCCGGAGGTCAGCGTCGGGGGGCTCCTATATCTGGTAGCTCCGGTCGCATGGACGCTCGGATTTCCCATCGTGCCGGTGCTGGCCCCGGGCGCCCTTCACATCAACGGGGTGGTTTTCGACCAGGGCTTCACCAGCGCGCTTCAAACGATGTACGCCAATTCCGCGACGAGCCCGATCGTGGCCTCGAACGGCAAGATCACCGACGTCGCATTCTCAAGCGAATTCACGATCGAGGTCGGGACGCTGATGAACGTCAACAACCCCGATCCGTTACTCATGCTCACCCACCCGCTGTCCAACGGCGGCGTCGTCGTGGTCCAGGGCGATCCCCAGGACGGCTGGACTTTGGAGAGTTGGGACGGGATGCCCGTCCCGCCGGCGACGTTGCCGACCAAGCTATTCGTCGACGTGCGCAACGTGATCGAGGCGCCGCAATTTGCGGGCTGGGACATTTGGGAGGCCCTTCGCACCGGCGATCCGACGACGATCGGGACCGCAATTGTCGGCGGTGTCGATCAGGTCGGTACGGCGACGGTGCACTTCCCGCTCGCGGTGACCCGGGACTTGGTCGACGCCGTGCGCGGCACCAGCCTTATCGGCCTATCGACCGAGCTGACTAACCTGCTCCCATGACCGCGGCGGCCGTCCACAGCGATACCACTCGCCCATGAGGACCGTCGCGACAATCGCCGCCGGCGGCCTGGCGGGCCTGACGCTGTTCGGTTCGGGCATCGCCCACGCGGACGCAAGCCAGGAGCAGGAGGCATGCCAGCTGATGGACGATCCGACGGGGCACGACCTCGGTTACGCGCCAGCCGAATATGCATTCATGGTGCTGCGCGAAAAGATGTCGGCTGAGGCAGCGAGGAATGTCATGTCTCTGGCGGCCCAGGACTACTGCCCCAATCACATAACCGACCTACCGGCTAGCTGGCGGTAGCCAGAGGGGAAGCGAGCTCGCAACCAGCGGCTCGAGGGCGCCGCTCAGCAGTGCGGGGCCCAGCACCGCTGGGTGGGGCAATACGTCGTGTGTGCGATTCTCACCATGTTTCCGACATCTCCGAACGTGACGTTTCGCGGGTCCAGGGTGGCGTGGATGTTCTGGGCTATCTGGTCATACGTCCAACCCCAGCCGAGATCGTCGCAGATGAGACGCCCCATTGCGGTGAGCGCGGCCTCGTGGTCCGGCGGCCAACTGAAGCCGACGGCGCGCAGTTGAGCAAGGTATGCGTCATCGGCGGGATCGGCAGTCGCAATCCCGGCGCCAGAAACCAGGGCGGCGCCGGCCATTGCGGGGATGGTCAGTTTAGCGAGCCAGCGAGGTGAGGACATTTGATGAGGCTCCTTTCTTCTTGGCGCCCAAACATGGCTTAACGCCGCGCCTTTGGAGATGGCGGACGAGGCCCACCGGCGGCTCAAGGGGGCCGGTCAGCATTGAGCGGTCCAGCACCGCCAGGTTGGGCAATAGGTTGAATGTGCGAGGGTCACCATCGAATGGACGTCCCCGAACCCAACGTTTCTCGGGTCCAAGGTGGCGTGGATGTTCTGGGCAATCTGGTCATACGTCCAACCCATCATGAGGTCGTCGCAGATGAGGCGCCCCGTCGCGGTGAGGGCGACGTCGTGGTCGGGCGGCCAACTGAAGCCGGCGGCGCGCAGTTGAGCGAGGTACGCGTCATCGGCGGGATCGGCAGTCGCAATCGCAGCGTTAGTAATCAGGGCAGCGCCGGCCACAAATGGGATGGTCAGTCTGGCCAGCCGGCGAGGTGAGGGCATTTGATGCGCTTCCTTTCTTCGTGGCGTCAACGATGCCGTCGATGCGGCATGAATACGAAGAATAGATACAGCTGGGGAAAATGCAGCTTATGGGAAGCTGAATAGTCGGCTTCTTGGGTGACCGCGCCATGGAGTCTTGCCGCGGTGTCGACCGGGACTTGTCACATTGTCGTGACGCTCTCAAACTGGTTGATATGCGCGACCGCGAGACGATCGACTCAGAATTGAGGCGCATCGCTCTTGGGCGCCGATCGATCCGCGAGCAGGGCCGTCAGCCGTCGTCCCGAGAGACTGACGAACTGCTCGACGAGCTCTTGGCCCACAGCGCGGGGGCGTCTGTCACCAACGCGGCGAGAGCGTGTGAAACCGAGGTTGTCGCGGACACCTGGTCGCGTGGCAACAAAACTGGCACTACGCCTCGCCGGCGTAAGGGTGTGCTGCGCCGCTTGGGCCTTTTCGCGGCGTTGCCGCTATCTCTGGTGGCCGTCGCCGCCGCGTTGGTGGTGATGTTCGCGGTCCACAAACCACAACCAGGGGCACAGCCGCCGGTAGCCCCGCCGCCGCCGAGTGCGCGACCCAACCCGGCTACACCGAAAGCACAAGACCCGCCGCTTGACATCGCCGACGCGGTGTTCATCGGAGCGCTGAAGAAGGAGGGCGTGCCGGTTCCCAGTCAGGAATACGTGATGACCCACGGGCGCGCGGTCTGCGATTTCCTAACGCACCAACCCGACTTCGCTGAGGCCGTCCGCTTCGTGCAGCGATCGTCAATATGGGACGCCGATCAAAGCACCGAATTTGCAGCTGGTGCCATCGTCTCGTACTGCCCTCAGAACGAACCTTCCAGCGCGGACCAGATGCAGCCGGGTTTCCAGAATGCGCTCTCCGATCTGCAAGCGATCCAAGGCGATCTGCAAGGCATCCAAGGTGATCTGCAAGGCATCCGAGACCATCTGCCCATCCCGGGCGGCTAGTAGTCCGGGCTGGCGGGTGCCTACCAGTGCAGACACCGTTCTGTTTTAGACCAGATTGTTAGACCAGGCTGAGAGCCCCCAGTCAGGATTGAACTGTTAAACCAGTTCTGGTCGCGACGTTGAACCGGCCATGAGCTGCCGGATGACATTTGATGTAATTCCTCGAGATTGCTGGGTTTGTGCTCAGGTGTGCCCAAAATGTGCCCAGTCAGCGGCTGACCCGCTGCGCCGATGTGCTTGCGGCGCTGCGTAAGTCCGACATCTACTCGCCGTTTCGGCGGCCAACGGCTGGCTACCGCCCCAGGCGATCCGGGCTTCGGTGCGGCACATGATGCGCAAAAACAGCTCTGGAACTTGGAGTACCTCCGCGGCTTCAACGGGATCAGGGCCCAAGGGGATGGCACGAAGTCGCCGATATTCTGCGCGACCGTCAACTACTATGCCGACGCATACCAACACCGCGCATACGCGACAGCCCAAAATGGCACCGGCAAGGGCCCGGCCACAATGGTCTGCACGGCCGGAAGGAAGGCTCGGACAATGCCGCTAGTTCAGGGTGAAGTCTTTGCCGGATACACGATCGTGCGTTCACTCGGCGCCGGCGGTATGGGCGAGGTGTACCTCGTCCAACACCCGCGGTTGCCGCGGCATGAAGCTCTGAAGGTGCTGCCAGGGGAGTTAACGACTGACCACGAGTATCGGGAGCGGTTCGATCGCGAAGCCGCTATCGTCGCGGCCCTTTGGCACCCAAATATTGTGGCACTGCATGATCGTGGCGAGTTCGACGGTCAACTGTGGATCTCGATGGATTTCGTCGACGGCACGGATGCCGCGCGCCTCCTGCGGGACCGGCCGAATGGCCTGCCGCCCGACGAAGTCGTACGGATTGTCACAGGGGTGGCTGACGCGCTGGATTATGCGCACGACAATCACATGTTCCACCGGGACGTCAAGCCGGCCAATATCTTGATCGCACAATCGAATAGCGGAGCGAATACCGGAGCGCGGGCGCTCCTGGCCGACTTCGGCATCGCCCGCCGCGAAGACGACCCAGGCAACCTAACCGCCACCGACATGACCGTGGGCACCGTTTTATATGCGGCGCCGGAACAGCTCTTGGGCGAGCCGCTTGACGGCCGAGCCGACCAATATGCGTTAGCGGCCACCGCTTTTCATTTGTTGACCGGCTCACCTCCGTTTCAGCATTCCAATCCCAACGTGGTCATCAGCAATCACCTTTCCAAGCCGCCGCCGGCGATCAACGATCGCGCGCCGGAACTGGCTGCGCTCGGACCCGTGTTCGTCAAAGCACTCGCCAAACGCCGCGAAGAGCGCTTCGACCGCTGCCTTGATTTCGCTCACGCACTCGAACATGAACTCGAAGCCGTCGCTCAGGATTTTGGTGTGGGGCAGCCGACGGTGTCGGCGCCGGTGGCCCGGCGCCGGCATCGGCATCGGAAACGGAAAGTACGGTGGCCCATCGTTGTGCCCGCGATCCTGGCCGTGCTGATCATCGCCGTTGCGGCTGTCATGCTCACCGGTCTATTGCATCACCGGCAGTCTTCCCCGGCCGCGCCAATGGGAGCCGTCCCGTCGATCGCAGCGACGGTGCCCGCAGGCATCAGGGCGACAGGCCACCTAACGATCGCCGTATCTTTGCCCTCCACACCAAACGAATTCAAAAATGAGCAGGGTCAGATCGTCGGCTTCGATGTCGACCTCATGAATGCGATAGCAAGGACCCTGGGGTTGGTCCCGGACTATCGCGAGATGCCGTTCGAAAGCATCCTTCCGGCGCTGCAGGAGCACCAACTCAACCTCGGGATGTCGTCTATCACCGACACCAAGGCTCGCGAGTCGATGGTCGACTTCGTCACTTACTTCAATAAAGGCACCCTGTGGGCGCAGCGGCCCGGGCCGCCGATCGATCCCAACGCCGCCTGCGGCCGCAGAGTCTCAACGTTGGCGGGTTCCGTGCACGACACCTTTGAGATCGCAGCCAAGAGTAATGTGTGTGCGGCCGCGGGCCTGCCGCCGATCGAGAAGGTGCTCTTTGACCGCGAAGATGATGTCACCGCAGCAGTGATCTCCGGGAAGGCCGATGCCATGTCGGCAGATTCCCCGATTACGTTGTTTGCGATCAAGCTGAGCGGCGGTGCACTCGTCGCCGCGGGTGACGTGTTCGACCTCGAACCGTATGGCTGGGCGGTGCCCAAAGGCTCCGGACTGGCGGAATCGCTTCGGCAGGCGCTGGTGCACCTGATGCAAACCGGCGAATACCGGACAATCGCCAACATGTGGGGAGTCGATAAGGGCATGATCGACACGCCGAAGATCAACGGCGCGATTAGATAACCCTGCGATCACTCGGGGGGCACCCAATCGACCTAACGGCTTCTCAGCCAGATGTGCCCAAAACGGGTCTGAAGGCAATCGATAGAGACGTGCTGTAAAGGGGGAGCCCCCTGTCAGGATTGAACTGTTCGGGGTGGTCCTGGTCAGGGGACCGAACCCATCCTGACCTGCACAGATAGCCTCTCCCTACCTAATTCCAGATAACTGTAACTGTGTCCAAACTGTGTCCAGAGTGTGTCCAGGGGCGGCTCTGGAAAGGGGCGCCGCTCCATGAATGCCGAGCCTCCGCTCGGGAGGCGCTCTTGCCGGGCGCCGGTTGGCGTCGGCCGCTTCGTCACCCGGACCACCCATGAGCAATGGGGTTGGTGTGCGCCGAGCCGGGGCTTGAAAGCGCATCTCGTGAAGCTAATTAACTCTACGTGGCGGAGCCCCGGTCACGCTTCAACTGTTTTGAGAGTGGGAACCGATCTGTACCGGCTTGCGTCCAGCCCGACATTTCTAGTTGACATCGCCACCGCGTCCGCCCGCATGCGCGAGAGCCCATCACGTGATGGCCTAACCAGGCCGCCAGCAAGCCTGCGGGGATAACGGCGAGCCGCAGCACCTAGTTGTTGGTGCCGCGGTGTGCGGCCCGTTCCTGTGCCCGCTCGTCCGCTGCTTCCTGCTCCTGTGGTGTCACCACAATGGCGTCAGGGCCGGGAACCACCGTCGCCACATGGCCGGTGGCGAGCCACCGCACCACGTAGGGAGGCGAGCCGTCCGCGGAGTGCACCTCCGTAATAAGCCCGCGCTGGTCCGAGCGCTCGGTTGTCGTGCCCTTGATCACCAACCAGTCGCCTACGTTGGCTTTCATCGCCGACTCCTTCCTGCACTCCTGTTCCGATTCTGCGCGCCTCCCAGGGTCGGCGGTACCCCCCCGCCCGAGAGCATCTCGCCTCATAACCCCAAGGGCTCCGCCCACCGAGGTGCGATGTAACGGTGAAGCCCTGCCCGGCGGGCTGCAGCCCGCCGCCCTCGCGGATCAGGGACGGCCATGTCGCGAGGCAGCGGGCGGCGGCCTCGTTTGGCTATCTGGTCGAGTGCCGCAGCTCGGTTAGGGCGCATGCGGCGGACCGAGATATGGGAACTCGGTCAGTGTGTCGGTATGCGGCGATAGGCCCGACGGCGGACACTCGCCCTTGGTGAGGAACGCCAGCCGGTAGTCGATGACATCGTCGGTGAACACCCGGCCGTTCGGGTACTGCGCTGGTTTGGCCGGGTCGAAGGTCAGCATGTCCGGCAGGGTGCCCTCCTTCTCGATGACGGCGATGGCCTCCTCTCGGGTGTAGCCGCCGGTGTGACCCATTAGGTGGACGAACTGGTCAAGCCATCGGTTCCAGTCGTTCGGGGGCTCGCTGGCGTTGTACTCCAGTTTGGTGTCGTCGGTATTAAAGAAACTGCTCACCGACGGGTGCCCGGCCCGGTCCACATGATTCAGTGTGCCGTTCTCGCGCAGGCTGCAACGACCCCAGATCCGGATCGGCCCTGTCGCGCCGAGCGTGCTGGTCGGCAGCTCGATCGCCATCGAGCAGACATTGGCCTCGGTATTCGAATCCTGGCCCGTCCACGGCGATTTGCCTCCCAGTTCGGCGAGATGAGGAGCGGTGAAATTACGCTTGCCGCTGGTGTCGAACAGGCTCTTGATGCCGTCGAAGTCGAAGAAGAAGGCATCGCTTCGAGCACCGGCGGCGAACGCGATGTCACCGGCAGTAACGACACTTGGCTGCGATCCGAACGACACCTCGACATCGGTGAAGATCTGCTCGCCAACCGGCTCGGGCGAACGGGACTGTTCACCGCCTGCCATGAACACGTTGACCGTCTGCTGGCCCTCCACCGGGGTGGAGAACACGAAACTGAACGCGATGTCGTTAACCAGGTCACCGTCGGTGTCGATCGCCAATCGATAGATCGCATCCGGGTGCAGCGCGTCGGCGTTCGGATTGGCGTTGAGGATCAGGACGGTACGCGAGCTGTCGGTCGGCGATTGGAACGCATACAGATCACACAGATCAAGGCGCTGATCGCCAAGCGGCGGTCCGAGACTTAGGCCGGTGAAATGGTTGGACATTGTGAAAGCACCTCTCCACGCATGTTCTCGTTCGTTGTCAACCTAACCCGTCAGCGCAGTACGAGGCAGATTCGAGCGATGAAGCCAACCGGTGTACACCATGTCGCCATCTGCGTCGCCGACGCGCAGAAGGGTCTCGCCTTCTATCGCGATGTGCTCGGCATGACGCAGCTGGCGCGCCCCGATCTCGGCCGGGGGTACTGGCTCGACGCCGGCGGCCAGCAGGTGCACCTGATGGAGTCCGACACCCAGCCGCTGGCTGCGAACCACTTCGCGATCCAAGTCGACGACATCGATGCCGCGGTCTCCGACCTGCAGGAGCAGGGCGTTGAGGTCGAATGAGCGAATAAGAGTCTTCGTACTAACTGAATTGATTTTACGAGGTGGCTACGTTAGCAGTGTGACAATGATGTTGGCGCGCGGGATTCTCCACTGCGATCTGGACGTGTCGGGGCTGCAGGATCGGGGTCGCAGGACCGTTTACCCACTCCGCCGGCGAGCGATGACCGGGATCGATATGCACCGCCGCACGGTCACTGTCGCAGTCAGCTCTGCGGTGTCCGGCACGGTGGCGCCGTGACCCTTGTCGAGGTAGCACCATACGGCCAGGTCACCCTGCAGGAGGTGAAGTCACGCGGCCGTGGCCGCATGGTGCTCGCCCTGTTGGGTCCGGCGTTCGTCGCCTCGGTTGCCTACGTCGACCCCGGTAACTTCGCCACCAACTTTGCCGGCGGCGCCGTGCACGGCTACGAACTCGTATGGGTCGTCGTGATGGCCAACCTGATGGCCATCCTCGTTCAGTACCTCACCTCGAAGATCGGGCTGGCCACCGGCCAGAGCCTGCCCGAACTGTGCCGGCAGCGATACGGCCGCCGGGTGAACATCCTGTTGTGGCTGCAGGCCGAGGTCGTCGCGATGGCCACAGACCTTGCCGAGTTCGTCGGCGCCGCGCTCGGCCTCAACCTTGTCTTCGGTATGCCCCTGCTACCAGCGGGGCTAATCACGGCGGTCGTCGCGTTCGTGATCCTGGCACTCGAGCAGCGCGGCTATCGCCGCTTCGAACTCGCCATCATCGCACTGCTGGCGCTGGTCGGAGCGGGATTCATCTACCTGTTTTTCACTATTGGGGGCCAGGACTACGTGCAGCTCGCCGCCGGACTGGTGCCGCGCCTCGGCGGCGACACCCTGAGTCTGACCGTCGGCATCATCGGTGCGACCGTCATGCCGCACGTGGTCTACCTGCACTCCGCCCTGCAGAAGAACCGCGTCTCCGCGGCCAACCAGCACGAACGCCGCACCCTGCTCACGTTCAACAAATGGGACTGCATCATCGGCCTCGGCTTCGCAGGGCTGGTCAACCTCGCCATGCTCTGCATCGCCGCAGCCTTGTTCCACAAACCCGGACTCACCATCAGTGACCTCGGACCCATCCACGATCACCTCGCGACCCTCATCGGAGGCGGCGCCGCACTGGCGTTCGGGATCGCCCTGATCGCCTCCGGTCTGTCCTCTTCCAGCGTGGGCACCTACGCCGGACAAGTCGTCATGGCCGGATTCATGAACTGGCGCATTCCCCTGTTTGCGCGTCGCGCCCTGACGATGCTGCCCGCACTGATCGTCATCGGCTTAGCCGTCAACACCACACAGGCATTGATCTACTCCCAAATCGTGCTGTCCTTCGGCATCCCGTTCGCCCTCATCCCACTACTACTGATTACCCGCACACGCGAGACCATGACCGACATGGTCAACCGCCGCCTGACCAGCGCCTTGATGCTCCTGATCACCGCCGTCATCACCACACTGAACCTGGTCCTGCTCTACGACACGCTCACCAGCCTGATCTGACACCACACCTTCTGGAAACGCACGACGGTCCGCTTCGACGCATTAGGACGCGTCTATATACGGCCCCGCGGCTCAACATCTGCGCGCGAGTTCCAGCACTTCGTTGACGCTCCACCGCAAGGCGCGTAACAGCTGATCCACAAGTCTTGACTATTCCTCAGACCTCCGGCGACGCCCGCGGAAAATCGCTCATCGGCCACGGCTCGGTAAATGTTTAGCTTCCCTGCTGTCGGGGTATGGGAACCTAACCGGGCGTGGGCCGCATCCGGCAATTGGTTATGTCGTGATCAGCGACGAGGCGGCCATATCACCGCCGCGGTCATCAAGATTTAACGCGGAAAGCCCTTGTTAGGGATTGGATCTGCACGATTTCGAGCCTAGGCTCCTCTGTGGGGTCGGGGAATTATGGAAATTAATTACTAGTCGGGCGGCTATGGAACGACTAAGTGGACTTGATGCATTTTTTCTCTATTTGGAGACGCCGACGCAGCCACTGAACGTGTGCTGCATTTTGGAGTTGGATACCTCGACGATGCCGGGCGGCTATACGTATGCCCGGTTTTGCACCGCGTTGGCGAAGCACGTGAAAGCGCTGCCGGAATTTCGGATGAAGCTCGCCGATACCCAGCTGAACCCGGATCATCCGGTGTGGGTGGACGACGAGGACTTCCAGCTGCGGCGCCACCTGCACCGTGTCGGTGTGCCGGCACCCGGAGGGCGCCGCGAACTGGCCGAGATCTGTGGGTATATCGCGGGGCTGCCACTGGACCGCGACCAGCCGCTGTGGGAAATGTGGGTAATTGAGGGCGGCGCCCGCGATGACGCACTGGCGGTGATGCTCAAGGTCCACCACGCCGTGGTCGACGGGGTTGCCGGCGCGAACCTGCTGGCCCAGCTATGCGGGCTGGAGCCCGATGCGCCGCCACCGCAGCCTGTTCGTGGCGCGGGTAGCGGTAATTCACTGCAGATCGCCGCGAGCGGACTGAAGGGGTTCGCGTTCCGGCCGTTGCGGTTGGCCACTGTGGTGCCGGCCACGATGCTGACTTTGATGCAGACGGCGTTACGCGCGCGCGAGGGCCGAACCATGGCCGCACCGTTTTCCGCCCCACCGACCCGGTTCAACGCCCCCTTCAGCCGGCACCGCAATATCGCTTACACCCAGCTCGATATGCGGGACGCCAAGAGGGTCAAGGACCGGTTCGGCGTGACCATTAATGACGTGGTGGTGTCGTTGTGTGCCGGGGTATTACGGCGGTTCCTGCTTGAGCGCGGCGAGTTGCCAGACACCCCACTGGTGGCCACCGTGCCGGTGTCGGTGCACGACAAGTCCGACCGTCCCGGGCGCAACCAGACCACATTGATGTTCTGCCGGGTGGAGAGCCAAATCAGCGACCCCGCCGAACGTATCCGCACCATCGCCGCGGGAAACACCGCCGCAAAAGACCACACCGCGGCCATCGGACCCACCCTGCTGCACGACTGGTCCCAGTTCGGCGGCCCGTCGATGTTCGGCGCACTTATGCGGATCCTGCCGCGCATTCCGATCAGCCATAGCCCCGCCTACAACCTGATCCTGTCGAACGTGCCCGGCCCGCAGACCCAGTTGTACTTCATGGGCTGCCAAGTCGACACGATGTATCCCCTCGGCCCGATCCTCGGCGGCGCGGGACTCAACATCACCGTCATGTCGCTCAACGGGCAACTGGGTATCGGCATCATCTCCTGCCCCGACCTGCTGCCGGACCTGTGGGACATCGCCGACGGGTTCTCCGACGCGCTCAAAGAGCTGCTGGAATGTAGCGATGAGCAGCCGGAAGGTGACGATCCGGCGGATGCGTGAGCCGACATTTGGCCCGCTGATCGAACGATCCTGACCAGGGCTGCTCGGTTTTCAACGCGATGCCGGGATTCGGCCACGCCGGGCTGGGTGGCTCGCTCGGATGGGCTGATCCGGCGAGCGGGCTGGCATTTGGATTCGTGCACAACCGGCTGCTGTCGTCGTTCGTGGTGGTGGATGACGCCGGGTTTCGTCGCGAATAGGCGCGATGCCCCGGCGGGGCCGCCGAGGCCCGGAAACACGGGTTCGAGAGGGTGGCCGACTTCGGTTCGCCCTTCCCTGAGCCGGGAGCCGTTGCCTGGCTAACCGATCTACTAAGCGTCCTCGAGCCGGAAGCCGACCTTTAGCGTTACCTGGAAGTGGGCGACGGCCCCGTCCTCCAGGTGGCCGCGGACGGACTGCACCTCGAACCAGTCGAGTCCGCGTGTCGTCTCTGCCGCTCGGGCCAGCCCGCTGCGGATAGCCGCGTCGACGCTGTCAGGTGATGTACCGACTATTTCGATCACCCGGTAGGTGTGGTTCGTCATGGCGCTCCCTTTCTGCGATCGGCGGGTGAAGGATAGTCCAGGGACGCCGTGCGACGACGCATTTTTCGCGGTGGGTGCTCCCGGAACGGCCGGTTTTGTCAAACGGGTTCCGACTGGGGTGTGGGGTGGCCGGTGCAGTTGTAGCGTAAGCGTGCCGCTCAAGGAGTTCGTCCAGATTCAC
>CAWEIY010000010.1:0-127101 GCA_963809285.1 uncultured Actinomycetota bacterium
TGGACTCCCGTCTATGTACCCGTGCGAAACACTACGCCCCGATCGCACCCCCCCGGAACAGTTCGTCGGCGGCCAATCGACCAGGCGAACACCGTTGCGTCGGTGTTTACCCGGCAGGCTCCATCGGTTCATCCCCGCCAGCCCTCAGTTGCTCGAACAGCCCTGCGCGGACCAACAGCAAGCCGCTGACCATCAACACCCAGACGGGGAACGCCATCGTGATCCACATGCTGGTGTTGCCGGCCAACAGCAAGCCAACGGCAGCCAGATAGCTCAGGCCGACCAGCCACCGTGGCATCAAGCCCGTCCGAAGCCAAATCGTTGCCAGCGACATCATGAACACCGCACCCATCCGGACCGCATAAGTCTGACTGGCCGCCAGCATTACCGCCTTCCCGAACCGGATGGTCTCCGCATGCGCCGCCGGATCGGTGACCCCGGCGTTGCTGGCCACCAGGCCGGCCGCCACAGCGGTCGAGACGAACATCATGGCCAAGAACAGCACGCCGCTGCAGATGAAGACCGACGAGAAGAACTTGTCTTCATAGCGCCCTAACCCGTCGCGGATCACCCCGATGAACCACAAAAAGCTAATGCCCGCGAACGGCATCAGCGTCCTCGCGGTCGCGATCCCGCTGCCTTGACTGTTCAGCCATTCGGGCGAACCTGCTTCGCGCTCAGGCATTTTGGTGCCAATCAGGATCAGCACGGCGCCAAACAGCAGCGCAAAGATCACACCGGCCACCGCGGCAGCACGGGGCGTCGTCAGCGGGCGCGGGCTGGGCTTAGATGACATTGCCATCACATCATCGTCTCACCCGACCGCGCCCCAGCCGGGCTATTTCACGACGAACCTCGACCCGCACTGCCCAGTACACACATCAACAAGCTGAAGTACCTGCGGGCTGCGCTCTCCTGCGCGGGCCGCTCCTGACCGGCAAACGGTACGACTGGGCAGGCTGGCCGGCGTCACGACGATGACAACCAAGGCGCCAACCTAGCGGACGCTCCCAATCAGGGCGTCCCGGGGCGTCCGCGGGAGAGCATCGGCCAGTAGTCCTGCATCACCGTGAAAATGAACGCCGTGCTAATGCCGAACAGTAACGCGCCGTCCATCGCCTCCAGCGCGCTCATCATATGCCACTGGGATGCCACTTCCGCTGTGCTGGCCGACGTCATCGTACCCAGGGAATAGAGCAGCGCGTCAGTGTACGAGCCGAATGCGCCAAGCCACAGATATGCCGCCGCCCAGAGCATGGCCTCCAGCCCGTGCAGCACGGCCAGTATCACCGCGACCGCTCCGATGACGCCGATTAGGATCAGAATTACCCGCAGCGGATGAAGCTTCCGCTTCTCAACCTTGACCCGAATCCTGCTCCCGACGAACGCCATCATCACCACCCCGGTCGTGTGGAACGCGACCGTCAGCACGATGAACGACAGGCCCAGAGTCCAGCTCGCCCGCACCACAGTTCCTCCCTCCACCGGCCACACCTGCAGGCACTTTGATGCACGGTGTGGGCAAACCTACTGTCCGCAGTATTGGCCCGTCGTCAAGCAATACGCCCAAGACCACGGAGGTTGAGCAATAGTTCCGATCGCTCAGCGTTTCGGACGGGCGTGGCGTCACGATCGCGGCTGTTACGCCTATTCAGGTGTGGGTCGTGACGGTACTGGTCGGGGCCTCAACTTCCTACCCCGCCACCGGGCCGTCTTTGTTCGGCGGAGAGTTTGACCGCCCCTGATGCCGCATCCCCCTCCTTGTTGGGCGACGTAGTGGCCGTAACCGATGACCAGGGAGGTGCTTTTCGGGTTGCTTATGTGCAGGCTTTGGGGCGCCCCAACCAGTACGCCGAGGACCTCTTGCACGTTGAACTTGCTGAGGTCGGCGGGCGTCGCGTCAGGGGGAATGGAACTGGCGCCCTGGTTCGTCCAAGTGCCATTGCTGTAGGACCAGTTCACCGGTTTGTGCGCGTTTACGGAGTCAGGACCGGCGAGTGTCGCCCGATCGGGCCATACCGTCAGCTCGTAACCCATCGCGTCACCGAACTGTTTGCGCACCTGCGCTAACAAGCTTGTCAGCCCGCCGACGGTCAGCAGTTGTGGCGGGGCGCCCCACCGCGGGCGTTGCGCCCAACGTGAATGGCCCCGCGCCCCGCATAGAGCAAATAAAGTTTGGCCGTGTTGAACCGCCGAGCATGCCGAGCGACTGCTCAGGAAACCCTTCCGCTCAGGCGTGGAGGTCGGTACGTTGCTGAAAGTGGGGCTGGTTAAGGGCTGATCGAGGGGAGCGGTAATGAACTTTTCGGTGTGGGCGCCCGAGGTCAATTCGGTGCTGCTGCTTGATGGTCCGGGTCCGGGGCCGATGTTGGAGGCCGCGGCGGCCTGGGACGGGATCGGCAGTGAGCTGAACTCGGCGGCGAACGCATTTGGCTCGGTGACCTCAGACCTGGCGGGCCAGGCCTGGCAAGGCCCGGCGTCGGCCTCCATGACGAACGCCGCCGCCGGGTATGTGGACTGGCTGGGAGGGGCGGCCGCTCAGGCCGAACAGTCGGCAACCCAGGCCCGCGCGGCGGCCAGTGCAGTTGAGGCGGCGTTGGCAACAATCGTGGACCCCGGACTGATCGCGGCCAACCGAGGCCGGCTCGTGTCGCTGGTGACCTCGAACCTGTTCGGTCAAAACGCTCCGGCGATCGCGGCCGCCGAGGCCGAATATGAGCAGATGTGGGCTCTGGATGTCGCCGCGATGTTCGGGTATCACAGCGGTGCGTCGGCAGCGGTCGCGCAGTTGGGGTCGTGGGGGCAAGCGCTGGAAAATCTGCCCGGGCTGCCAGGCGAATTCGCCAAAGCCATCGGGAACCCTTTCGCCTCCGTCCAGCAAGAAATTCCGCAGACCCCGATGACACCGGCCGCGGGGATCACCGGGGTGGCCAACGAGATCTTCGCCGATATCTTCGGGGCATCGGCCGGTCTGCCCATCCCGGCAACGCTGGGAGGAACCTTCACCGGCAAACCGTCGCTGATCACCAAATTTGAAAAGGCCGGGCTGTGGGGGGTCAAAGATCTCCTGGGCACCACCGGAATCGAATCTCCACAAGTACTTGCAAATCCAAATTCTCCGTTTTTGGCGCTGGTTGCCAGCAACGCCCCGGGACTGCATCTGGCTATCGGCAACGCCCCGCCGAGGTTCTTGACGTTACTGACGGGAGAAACCGTCCAGCACAGCACATTTGAGGGGATGCCCGTCGTCCAGATCACGCCGGCTCACCCGGATGGCAAATACGTGGTGGCCATTCACGGTGGCGCCTTTATCTTTCCGCCCTCGATCTTCCACTGGATCGATTACACGGTGATGGCCTACCAGACCGGCGCGACCATCGAAGTGCCGATCTACCCGTTGCTGCAGCAAGGAGGCACCGCCGGCACGGTTGTGCCCAAAATGGCCGACTTAATCAACATGGAAGACATGCAACACGGGACCTCCAACGTCAGCGTGATCGGTGACTCCGCGGGCGGCACCCTCGCACTGGCCTCCGTCGAATACCTGGTGGCCCACGGTGAGCCCGTGCCGTCGTCAATGGTCCTGTTGTCTCCCTGGCTGGACGTGAGCCTGACCAATCCAAACATCGCGCTCGTCCACGATCCGCTGCTTCCTGTTGTGCCCGGGCAAGTGATCGGCAAGGAGTGGGCGGGCAATCTTCCCGAGAACAACTACATGGTCAGTCCGCTCTATGGGTCGCTTAACGGACTCCCGCCGACGTATGTCTACGAGGGCTCCGCGGATTCACTCGCCCCCGACGTCCTTGTCCTGCAGCACAACGCCGCGCTGACGGGGGCCCCGATCAGCTTCACACTGGCCAAGGGCGAAATTCACGACTGGGTAATCCTCACTGTGGACGGTCCCCAATACTGGCCGCAGATCGACCAGGAGCTCGGTATCTAACCGCGGCCTGATCTTTCGGTCAGGGACTCGGATACGGCGTCCCGGTCACGATCGAATCAACCGCCTCGCCGAGGACGACGAATTCCAAACCGGCTGTGAGAGGGAGCAATCCAACGTCTGCGGCGATCGGGTAGCCGATCGCGTTGACGAGCCCGTCAAGGGGCTGACCGTTGACCATTTGGCTCACGCCTCCGATGCCGAACCGGTTCGATCTCATCGGCGGCGTCGGGTCGCAGGTCAATCGGTGTCGAGGCGATCGAGGTAGCGGTTGCGCGCCAACAGGGTCAATTTGAGGTCATCAATGAGGGGGTCGAGAAACCGGTGTTCGTACTCACCGTCGCCGACGGCCCGCGCGCTGACGTACATGAAGGTGAGGGCACCCAGAAACATGGTCACCCGAATCAACGCCTGCGGCACCAGGATGGGATAGCCCAGCAGAATGTCATAAGCGAGGGTGTGTTGAGTCCAGGTACGCACCAGTTCAGGGGTCGTTAACACGAGACCCATGATGAAGAACAGCGCCCACGTGACGAAGGCCACCGTGAATACACGGGCGAGTTGCGTGGCCGCGAGGACAAAGACCACGTTGAAACGCTCACCCCGCGTCAACGGTCGCACCTCGGCGGGAGCCGGCATGTGCTCGAATGGTGTGCCGACCAGCCGCTCCGCGTGACGGGATGACGCGGTGGCGGCGATGAGCGTCGGCTTAGCGTGTTCGATGGTTTCTCGCACGAGGAAAGCCGCCGCGATGGCTAGGAAGATAGTCAGCGCCAACACGAACCGGGCCCTGGTAAGACTCGCTGCCATAGCCCACACGGCGATATTGAAAAACACCAACACCGAGAGCAAAACCACCGGCAGGGCACGGAGCAGCAGGCCCCACGCGGCGACGATCTGCGTGAGCGCCAGCCGGACCGCCCAGCCGATCACCGAGCCCAGCCCCGAAGCGGTCAACACGAGCACCAGCACAACCGCGACGACCGCCGTGATTAGATACACCAGATGTTGTTGGAACGTCAGCCCCTTCACTGTCCCGCTGGCAATGCTGATCACCGCCGCAACCGTCGAGACAATGGCCTGCGAACGGTCGGTGATCATCCGGGCAACGAACCACCCGATGCCTGCCGCCACTGGCAAGGCGAGTAGGGCGGCAGCCACACCGATCCGCTGCACCGCGATGGGTGCGTCACCGTATTCGTGCCGACCCGTCAGCTGATAGGTCGCCGTGGAGCAGGCCGAGAGCGTGGCGAAGAAAGCCAGACAAGGCGCCGAGCGGGGCCAGATCGCTCGCAGACGAGCCCGCTGCGTCAGCACCGAGGGCAGGCCGCGGTCAAGAAACCAGCGTTCCGCGGCGCGATGTGCTTCATCTGTCCTGGTCATGGCGGCCCTTCCGGACGGGCATCAATCGGGACTGACATGATATGTCGGCCTTCAAACCAGTCGCAGCGCGCCTTGCCACGCGGCAGCATGAAACTGAAATACATTGTTGCACAACATGATTCAGATCTCATGTTGACGTGGATCGCACGCGGTTCGCACGGCAAGCGCAAATATAGCCGCTGACCTGGCAATTCTGGCTGGTAGCGCATCAGCCGAATTGGAGTTATGCATCACCCCGCACGAGTTCGGCGCATCGCGGGGATCGCGCCGACCACGACGTGGCTGGTGCGAGGCTTTCACCAATGGCAAGCGATTTCCGTTCAATGCGCGGGGCTATCGTGCAGCGAAAGGATCAATACCCCGGTAAGGACGGTGGACGATGGTAGGCAACCAAGAAGGGATCGGCGTGCTGAAACTGGAATGCCCGCAAGCCCATCCTGTGGGCAGGATCCTCAAGGAAGCCCCGCATCAAATGGTTGTGTACGACCCCGGGGCCATGGTTGGGGATCGCCGATTCTGGCCGGACGAAGGCGACCAGCCGCAATTCAAAGTGCACTGTCGCTTCTGCGACAAACCGGTGGGGGAATCGAGCGCCGCGCTGCAGACCAAACACGCCAATTTGATCGCCGACGCCGCCGAGGCCATGGGAACCGCCACGCTGCCCTATCTGTAGAGGAGGCGCGTTACAGTAGCGACCTTGCGGGCGCGACGTTGCGCCCGTGCGAGAGGAGCCCCGTGGCGCAGATCCCCCCGACACCGCCCAGCACCCCCCGCCCGCCCGAGGGCGATTGGCTGGGCACCCCGTACCTGAGATTCGAGCGTCAGGGCCCGATCGCGGTCTGCACGATCGATCGCCCGGAAGCGCGTAACGCCTTTACTCCCGCGATGTACTTCGGAATCCGTTGTGCCGTAGGCCGTCTCAACGAAGGTCCGGAATTGGCCGGGCTACTGATCACCGGAACCGGGGACGTCTTTGCGCCCGGCGGCGACATGGGCGGCGGGGGAGGCGCGGACGATTGGATGACCTTCGGCGGCGCGCTGGGCATGGACGTCACGCCGTTCGATGCGGTGCGGACCTCGGCGAAGCCCGTTGTCTCCGCTGTCAACGGGCTGTGCCAGGGCGGCGGCATGCAGATCGCGTTGTGCAGCGACCTGGCAGTGGTGAGCGAGCGCGCGACCTTCCGCGTGCCCGAGCTGTTCCGTGGCTACGCCGACACCTATTACAGCCAGATGCTTGCCCGCCACATCGGGCCGGTACGCACGCGTGACCTCATGTTCACCGGCCGGGTGCTCAGCGCCGCGGAAGCCCTCGACTGGGGCTTGGTGACCAGGGTCGTGCCCCACGAGGACCTGCTTCCCGCCGCGAAAGATCTGCTCGCGCAGGCCTGTCGAACCGCACCGCGTGCCCGCGGTGTCATCAAGTCCAGCATCGACAACTATCTCGGCTTGTATGACCGCATCGGCATGACCGGCAGTCTCAGCGACGCCGAGGCCAGGGAGGGCTTCCGCGCGTTCAAGGAGCGGCGGTCACCCGATTGGGTGCACCCGGAACTGCGTGTCGAGGGCCGCCTGTGATTTCGAGGCGGCCCATCTCTTAGCCCAGCACCGGGAATCGACGCGCGGCGGCAAGTTCGTCGAGACCGGCCTGCATGACCTCGCGCACGTGGGCGTCGACTTCGGCGATGTCGGGATTCTTGCCGAACTTCTTGCGAATATTGATCGGCTCGAGGACACGGGTCACGATCTTGGACGGCAGCGGGATGTTCGGCGGCAACACGAAAAGGCTTACGCCGAAAGGGAAGCCCACCGTGATCGGCATTATCTTGGCGCGCCCCAAACGCGCGATGGGGCCAAGCAGCTTCGCCAACGAGGTGCCGCGGGTGAGGAACATCTGGGTCTCTTGGCCGCCGACGGACACCATCGGGACGATGGGCACGCCCGCCTCGATCGCCGCCCGGACATAGCCGGTGCGGCCGCCGAAGTCGATGACGTTCTGGGTGGACGTGGGCCGGTAGGCGTCATAGTCACCACCCGGGAACACCACCACAATGCCGTTGCTGCGCAGTGCGCTTGCCGCGTTCTCGTGGTTCGCGCGGATGAAGCCGATTCGCCTCATGAAGTCCCCGATGGGTCCAACCATGATCATGTCGTGGCTCAGCGTGTAGATCGGGCGGTCGTATCCGCGTTCCGCGTACCAATCGACGGCAAAGATCGGCACGTCGGCCGCCATCTGTCCGCCGGAGTGGTTGGAGACCACCAAGGCACCGCCGTTGGGAACGTTGTCGAGTCCGTGCACCTCGGATCGGAAGTACCGCTTGAGCATGGGCCGGATGATTCCCATGACGCGTTCAGTGAGAAGCGGGTCCCATTTGGCGATTTCGGTGATGTCGGCGGTAGTTGTCATGATGTCCTCCTGTGAGTGGCCATTTAAGCCACGATGGCCTGACGGTCGTCCTGATCGGAGTCGGTAGCATCGGTGAAAATCCCTGCTGCAGAACAGATCTCAGAAAATTCGTGGATCAACGCCTCGGTGACCTCGTGGGCGTCGGCAAGCGTCGCGGCGTCGGTCAGAACGGAGATGTTCAGCTGATCCGCATAGCTCCACACGGTGATGTTCAGGCCGCTCCCCGCGACGAGCGGGCCCACCGAATAGAACTCGGTGATCGTCGCGCCGGCCACCCGCACGTGTTCGCGCGGGCCGCGCACATTGGAGACGACCAGGTTCTGCATCTTGTTGTGGGCATCCGACCGTGCCATCCAGCCGCTGAGTTTCCGGGACAGGACGGGCGGCATATAGGCGAACCACCGCGTCAACAGCTCAGGCCCTTTGAGGGTGTGCAATTCCTTGGCACCGATCGCGGCGTCATGGCTGGTTTTGAGCCGGTGCAACGGATCGTCGAGGTCGGCGGGCAAGGCGACCGGGATCTGGGTGAAGTTGTTCCCCGCCGATCTCCCTGGCCTTGAATCGAGGCACACCGGCATCATGGCCACGAGCGGCGCGTCCGAGTGGCCGTCGTAACGCAGCCGCAGTTCCCGGACCGCGCCTGCCGTCACCGCGAGGACCAAATCATTGATCGTGCAACCCAATTCACGGGTAACCTGCTTGGCATCGGAGAACGGCACGCTGGCCGTCGCAAACCGGCGCCCGGTGGTAAGGCGATGGTTCATGAAGGATCGTGGCGCTTGGGTGGAAGCGCCGTTGCGCGACCCGTCTCGCCTGCTGCGCATGACCCGACGGACGCTGGCCGCGGTATAGCGCAAAAGGCTTGGCAACTCGGCGATTTGGCTTAGGTGATCGCGAGCGGCCGCCCACAGAAGCTGGGTCCTTGTCGGAAGCGGGTCGACCTCGGCTGCGGAGCAGACGCTTTCCGGCCTGTCGAGCGCGCCCGCGAGGAGATTCGCTGACGCGACACCATCGGCGAGCGCGTGGTGAATCTTGGTGACAATGGCGAACCGCCCGTCCGCCAGGCCGTCGACCACATACATCTCCCACAGCGGCCGTGCCCGGTCCAGCGGCTTTGCGATCAGTCCGGCGATCGCGTCGTCGAGTTCACGCCGCCCGCCCGGGGCCGGCAGGTGCAACCCTCGCACGTGGTATCCGAGGTCGACCGGGCAGTTCTCCCGCCACATCGGGCGGTGGAATTCGTAGGGGGTGTCGACGAGCACGCGCCGCATCGGCTCGAATCGGTGCAGCCGCTGCCGGACAACGGTGCGGACCGCGTCCACCGAGAAGTCCGGCGCGTCGACAATCGCGACCTTGACCGTGTGCATGGGCACGTTTGCGGCCTCGGCGTACAGCATCATCGCGTCCATACCGTTGAGTCGTTTCACCGTCTCTATGACCCTTCGCAGAAGAATTCGATCCGCCATTGATGCCCGGCCCGGCACGTCAGCGAGTGAGGGTCACGCTACGGCAAAAAATAGACACGCGTCTAGACGTATGACCAGACTGGTGTGTGCAATGTGTCACACAATGAGACCGCCGCAGGTCGAGGCGGCGTCAGGCGGTGGGTTGCAGTAGCCGACGAACCGCCGATTCGAGCTGATCGGCGACGTCGGCATAGGAAGCCCGCCCGGCTCCGGCGCGCACCATGGCGCCGGAGTAGACCAGCTCGAGCAGCGACACCGTTTCCTCGTCGGCATCGCCGGCGACCGCCGCGGAGATGAGTTCGTGTGTGTGCTTGATGATTTCGGCCCGGAGTATTTCCACGTCCGGGTCCGAGCTGTTGATCACGACCCGTATCGCATGGGCCAGGGCGGGTTCGTCGGCGACGAGGAAGGCCAGGCGTCGCAACACGGCGATCACCCGGGTCTTCACATCGGCCGAGCTGTTTTCCGGCGGCTGCTCCATCGCGAGTCGTCGCCAATAGACTTCCGCTATCAGGTGATCCTTCGACGAGAAGTAGGTGTAGGCCGTCGCCCGGGCGACACCCGCCTGCGCCGCGACTGCCTGCAACGTCAGGTCGTGATAGCCGACCTCGCGCAGAACCTCGACCGTGGCGCGGCTCAGCCGTCGCACCGTGTCCGCCCGCTTGCCGCTCAGGCGACGACGGGTGGACTCCACGGCCACGTTTTCGGACATGTGTCTAGACGGTACAGCACGGCGGACGGTTTTGTTAGACATATGCCTGGACGATAGTCCAGACGCATGTCGTCTCGTGATAGCGCGGCGTTGAATCGCGTTGTGCGCCAGCGGCTTTGAGTGTGCCTTGCGGGTGGAAATTCGGCCGATTTTCCGCCGTGAGGGCACACCCGACGCCGTGAGCGCACAACCGGCGCGCCGCGGGTGTGTCAACATGGCCGACATGGCCAACGCTGATCGTGCCCGTTCGCGCACGTTCGTCGTGACGGGCGTGGCGTCGGGCATCGGCCTCGCCACCGCGCGGCGTCTGCTGGCCGAAGGCGGCACCGTCGTCGGCGCCGACGTGGCCGCCCCACCCGACCTCGGCCCCGAGTTCCGGTTCGTGACCGCCGACGTGACCGACGAGGCCGCCGTCGCCGCGGTGCTGGCCGCCGTTCCCGACCGCCTCGACGGCGTCCTCCACGCGGCCGGCGTCGCCGGCGGTGGCCCGGTTCACCTGCTCGACCGGGCCGAGTGGGACCGGGTGATCGGGATCAACCTGACCGGCACGTTCCTGGTGGCCAAGGCGGCCCTGGCCAGGATGATCGAACAACCCCGGGTCGACGGCGAGCGGGGCTCGATCGTGACCGTCGCCAGCATCGAGGGCCTGGAAGGCACGGCGGGCGGCAGCTCGTACAACGCGGCCAAGGGCGGCGTCGTTCTGCTCACCAAGAACATTGCGCTCGACTACGGGCCGAGCGGCATCCGGGCCAACGCCATCTGTCCCGGCTTCATCGAAACGCCGATGACCGACGGCGTCTTCGGCCTGCCGGGAATGGAGGATCCGCGGGCCTCCATCACCAAGGAGCACGCCCTGCGGCGTTTCGGCCGGCCGGAGGAGGTCGCGGCCATGGCGGCCTTCCTGCTGTCCGCCGACGCCTCGTTCGTCAGCGGTCAGGCCATTGCCGTCGACGGCGGTTACACCGCCGGCCGCGATCACGGTGTCGTCAAACTCTTCGGCTTTCCCGAGTAGCGCCTTAAGATTCGCGCATGGTCACTGCTGACGAGGCGATCGAGGCGATCCGAGGCACCGGCGGTGCGCAGCCGGGCTGCCGGGCGTTGCATGCCAAAGGCACGCTGTACCGCGGGACGTTTACCGCGACACCCGACGCGGCCGGGCTTTCGCGCGCAAAGCATCTCGACGGCTCCACGGTCCCGGCGCTGGTCCGCTTCTCCAACGGATCGGGAAACCCGACCCAGAGCGACGGCCTGCCCGGTGTGCGGGGGATGGCGGTGAAGTTCACGCTGCCCGACAAGTCCACCACCGACATTTCGACGCAGACCGCCCGGCTGTTCGTCTCCGGCACGCCGGACGGATTCATCGATCTGCTCAAGGCGATGCGGCCCGGCCTGACCACGCCGCTGCGCATGGCCAAATACTTCCTGACCCATCCTCGACTGCTCGGCGCGTTGCCCATACTGCGTGAGGCCGGCAAGGTTCCGGCAAGCTACGCCACCATCGAGTACCACGGGCTGCACGCCTTCCGCTGGATCGCCGCCGACGGCAGCGCCACATTCGTCCGCTACCACCTGGTCCCCGCGGCCGAGCAGAAACCGGGATCCGCCGCCCCCGGCAAGGGCCCCGACTTTCTGGCCGGCGAGCTGGATGCTCGCCTCGCCAACGGTCCGGTGCGATTCGACTTTCGGGTCCAGATTGCCGCGCCGAACGACTCAACGGTCGACCCGTCGGCGCCGTGGCAGAGCACACAGTTCGTCACCGTCGGCGCCCTCGAGATCACCGGCCGCGACACCGAGCGTGAGCATGGCAACGACATCGTCGTGTTCGACCCGATGCGCGTTACCGACGGCATTGAACCCTCCGATGACCCGGTCCTTCGGTTCCGCACCCTCGCCTATTCGGCATCGGTCAAGCTGCGCACCGGCGTAGACCGGGGTCGCGAAGCGCCTCCGGTGTGACCAAAGTCGCTGGCCGCGAGGTTGTTGGGGCACCGCGGCAGCAGACTAGAGTTCTCCGAAGTGCTGCTCTCCCACATGCTTTTGATCGGCCTGGCCGGGCTCGCCGCCGGCGCAATCAACGCACTCGTCGGATCGGGCACCCTGATCACGTTCCCGACGCTCGTCGCCCTCGGCTATCCGCCGGTCACGGCCACCATGTCGAATGCGGTCGGGCTGGTGGCCGGCAGTGTCTCGGGCACCTGGGGTTATCGCGCCGAGCTGACCGGTCAGTGGAGTCGGTTGCGGTGGCAGATCCCGGCATCGTTGGCCGGCGGCGTGCTGGGCGCTTTCCTGCTGCTGCATCTGCCCGAGAAGGTGTTCGCCGAGATCGTGCCGGTGCTGTTGGTGCTGGCCCTGGTGCTGGTGCTGATCGGGCCGCGGATTCAGTCCTGGGCGCGCCGGCGCGCCGAGGAGGCGGGGCGCTCACCCGAACACATCACACCGGCACGGATGGCCGTGCTCGTCCTTGGCACGTTCGCTATCGGCGTCTACGGCGGCTACTTCACCGCCGCGCAGGGCATCCTGCTGGTCGGCATGATGGGTTCGTTGCTGCCCGAGTCGGTGCAGCGCATGAACGCGGCCAAGAACGTCATGACGCTGGTGGTGAACGTCGTTGCGGCGATTAGCTATTCGCTGGTGGCGTTCCACCGGATCAGCTGGCCGGTCGCCGCGCTTATCGCGGCGGGCTCGCTGGTCGGCGGCTGGGTCGGGGCGCGTTATGGGCGTCGGTTGTCGCCCAATGCGTTGCGCGGCGCCATCGTGGTGGTCGGCCTGATCGGGCTGTACCGCCTCGTCACGCTGGCGTGACCAGCCGCCCTACCAGCGAGCCGCCGTCGCGAGTGCGGCCTCCGTGGTCGGGTAAATGGGCAGCACTCGGTTGAGCCCGCACGCGTCGACAATCCGCGTCACGATCGGGTCCTTGCTCACCAGGCGCAACTCGATGCCGCGCTCTTCGCAGCATTGCGCCTCGTTGGCCAGGACCGCGAATGCGCAGCAGCCCATGAAATCAAGCCCCGTGACGTCGACCACGAAGGGGCCGGGCGGGACGACGACGCTGGCGGCCTCGCTGACCAGCCGCCGCCAGGTGCGCTCATTACAGGCATCGATCTCGCCGCCCGCACTGATGATCACCGCCGCGTCGCTGCGATCGGTGGTCGCCCGCAGCGTGCTGCGTGGGTCGCCCAGCTCGGAGACCAGGCGCGTGCTGAGCATCAATTGAGGGCTAGAAGTGGGTTCGATAACAGGTGCGCTCATGATGGACTCCTTATCTACCGGTGCCAGTTGACGCCGGGATGGATGCCCGTCCTGGACTCTGAAGACAGACTCTCCGCGAATCGCGGAATTCTCTTCGCGAATCGCGAATCTCATTTGTATAACAAGACAGGGCGGTCTGTCTACATGCTGCCGCTAAGAGTATGGTAAGTCTTGCCATGACCAGCCACGATGTCGCGACGCCAGTGCGGTCGGCTCGTGAACGAATCCTGACCGCGGCTTATGAGCTGTTCAGCCGGCGTGGGATCCGTGCTGTCGGCACCGACGAGGTGATCGTGCGGGCGGGTGTGGCCAGGGCAACCCTCTACCGTCACTTTGCGACCAAAGACGATCTCGTGCTGGCGGTGCTGCAGCGGCGCGAGGAAGTCTGGACGCATGGCCTCATCGAGGACCAGTCGCGGCAGCGGGGCGGTACTCCCGAAGAACAGTTGCTCGCAATTTTCGACGTCTTGAACGACTGGTTTCGGGCCCGCGACGGTTACGAAGGCTGCTCGTTCATCAACGTATTGCTCGAGCTGGGGCCGGATCATCCGGCTGGTCGGGCCAGCATCGCCCATATCGGCCACGTCCGCGATATCGTGCGTCACCGCGCTCTCGCGGCCGGGTTGACCGATATCGAGGACTTCGCCTCGTCGTGGCACATCCTGATGAAGGGCGCCATCATCCTGGCGGAGGTGGGTGACCTGGACGCAGCCTTGCGTGCCCGCAAGATGGCCTGCGCTCTGATCGAACTGCACCGGCCGGTAGCGTCGTCGGACGCCGGCGAGGCGGTGGGTTAGCCCGCCCGCCCGGGGATTTCAAGCGGCGTCGGCCGCGGTGGTGCCGGTTTTGCGGTAGTGCTCGGCCTCGAGTTCGGCGATCGCCCGGGACGTTCGTTCGCGTAGCAAGATTGCGGCGGTGATGCCGCAAACGACGGCGATGACGAGTGCGATCCAGGAGAACCGCTCCATCCAACGTTCGGCGGCCATGCCGGCGAAATAGACCAGCGCGGTGGTGCCGCCCGCCCAGCAGATGCCCCCGGAAACGTTGGCCGCCAGGAAGCGGGGGTATGGCATCTTCAGGGCACCGGCCAGCGGCCCGGCGAATATCCGCAGCAGCGCGATGAACCGGCCGAAGAACACCGCCCGAACCCCCCAGCGGTTGAACAACTTTTCGGCGAGGGCGACGTGCCCGGGACCGAAATGCTTGGGGAACCGCTGGCCGAGCCGGTCGAAAAGCGGCAAGCCGAACCGGCGCCCGATCGTGTATCCGATCGAGTCGCCGACCACGGCGCCGATCACGGCGGCAATGCCGACACCGACCGGATTGACGGCCAGATCGTGGTGCGACGACATCAGCGCCGCGCTGACTAGCACGATCTCGCCGGGAAGGGGAACGCCCAGGCTCTCAATTCCGACCACACCGCCGACCACAAGGTAGACCGCCAGTGGCGGGATCGATTGCAGCAAAGCCTCCACATTCATGGGTCAAGGATGCCCGACCGTGGGCCGACGCGCGCCGCTAACTGCCCGCTTGGCGCGCCGACGGGTTCCAGGTACGGACGTTTGGGGACTCGCCCGTCGGCCGAAGATTTGCCGCGCAGCCGTCGCCACACCCATGGCGTGAACTTTTCCTGCATCCAGCGCAGCTTTCCATAGGTGCGGGACCCAAACGCCAGCTTCGTGGGACCGCCGCCCGCTTCGGCCCAATCATGGTTGCTGCCAGGCAAATTGAGAGCTTCGGCGGCCGCGGCGGCGAACAGCATATGCCCTTTGGTGGACGCGTGTACGCGGTCGACGTCCCACGTGTCCAGATCGCGCATCGAGGGCGCGTTGTAGAGGTCCACGAGCCGGAAGTCGTATTGCTGGGCTGCCGTTCTGATCGCGCCGTTGATGCGGGCGAGCCGTCCGGAGACAAGCCGGCCGAGCGGGAGGAATTGCGCGACGTTCGGGAAGGTGGTGGTCACCACCGTCGCCCCCGAGTCGGCGAGCGCGGCGTAAATGTATTCGAGGTTGGTGAGCGCGCGGTCGAACGATCGTCCCGGCTGGATGACGTCGTTCATCCCGACGCACACGGTGACCAGGTCCGGCCGCATCGCCAGCGCGCGCGGAAGTTGCTCGGTGCGCACGTCGACCACCAGCTTGCCGCGGATCGCCAGGTTGGCGTATTGCAAACCGGGGTAGAACGAGTCGATCAGCGCCGCGAGTCGGTCAGCAAATCCAAGGAAGCCGACGGCGTCGTTACCGTCCCATAGGCCCTCGGTCTGACTGTCGCCGATGGCGACGTATCGGCTGTATCCGGTCTCGATAGCCGCGTACACGGAGCCGAGAATAATCGCAATTCCGGTTCCGGCGCGTGATGACGTGGCGCTGGCCCGAACTAAAACCCGGCGAGCGTTATGAGGACTCCTGAGTTAGCGTCCTTGACCATGGCTGGGCCGCTGCGGGTCAACGCGATTGGCATCCAGGGACGCGTCGGCATCGCGATGGGGATTGTCGTCACGTCGGCTGTGTTCTTGGCGGGGCTGCTGTGGGCCAAGTGGGTGCCCTACGCCGGCAAAGCCCTGAAAGCCCAGCGCACCCATCACTGGTCCGGGTCGAGCATCCTCACCGCTGGTGGGGTGCGCGCCGGGGACGGTCCGACCTGGCACGCCGCCACGACGTTCTTCCACGCGTACTTTTTGTCGATTTGGCAGGCGCTGGTGGTGGCGCTACTGATCAGCGCGTCGGTTCAGGCGTTGGTGCCGCGGTCATGGCTGCCGCGCGTGTTGAACCGGCGTCGGCTGATTTCGAGCGCGCTTGCCGGCGGAGTCGCCAGCATGCCGTCGATGATGTGCACCTGCTGCGCCGCCCCGGTTGCCGTCACGTTGCGGCGCACCGGTGTCACCCGCGTCGCGGCCATCGCCTACTGGCTCGGAAATCCGCTGCTCAATCCCGCGGTGCTGGTTTTCCTGTTCTTTGTTGCTCCCTGGCAGTGGACGCTGACCCGGATGGTGGTCGGCATCGTCGCGGTGGTCGGCGTTGCGGTGTCGGTGGGGCTGGTCACCCGGGCGCGGGACTCTGGGCAACCGCCGCCCGAGGCGATCGCCGCGCCCGACCAGGAGGCCACGGCGCCTGCGCGGAGGTTCGTGCGCGCGCTGCTGTGCTTGAGCCTGATCCTGTTGCCGGAGTACGCGGTCATCGTGCTCGCCCTCGGCGCGTTCCGGGGCTGGCTACTCACCTTGACTCGACTCCCGCACCACGGCCTGCTCTATGGACTGCTCATCGTCGTGCTCGCGGCGATAGTCGGCACGCTCGCCGTCATTCCGACGGCGGGGGAGATTCCGATCCTGCAGGGCCTGGCGCTCCTCGGCGCCTCGTCCGGGACGCTCGGTGCGCTCTTGATCACCCTTCCGGCCGTCAGCGTCCCGGGCGCCGCGATGGTCGCCCGCAGCTTCGGATGGAAGGCCATCGCGGCTACAACGGTCGTGGTGATTGCGGCCGGATTACTCGGCGCGATGGTCCTCAGCCTGCTTTGAGTTGGGCAAACCCGCACGTTGTCCGGGGTACCGTCATTGTCATGACGAGGCAGCCGAAGGCAGCAGAACCGGCCGCCGATTCGCTTGTGCCGCAGTATCCGATCGAGTCGGTCGACAACGCGCTGAAGCTGCTGCTGTTGTTGGGGGAACAGCCCCAGATCCGGCTGAGCGAGGCGACCCGATATCTGGGTGTGGCGTCGTCGACCGCGCACCGGCTGCTGGCGATGCTGACCTACCGAGGATTCGTCCGGCAAGACCCGGTGTCCAAGGCATACCTGCCCGGCCCCTCGCTGACCGGTGTGGCGTTTGCGATCTTTAGCCGCATCGACATTCAGCGATCCGCGACGCCGATCATGCGTGCCCTGAGCGAGCGGCTTCGCGAATCGATTCACGTCGGGATGCTCGACGGCGCCAACGTCCATTTCGTCGCCGCGGTCGAGGGTCCGGCCGCGGTCCGGGTGGCGTCCCGGCTCGGGCGAACGATGCCGGCGCACTGCACCTCGACGGGCAAGGTCATGCTGGCCCAGCTCTCGGAGCCGGAATTGCGTCAGCTGCTGCCGGACGAGCGGCTGCAGCGCATCACGTCTCGCTCGATCACCAGCCGCACCGAATTGGAGGCCGAGCTGTCACGCATCCGCGAACGGGGCTACGCCATCAATCGCGAGGAGAGCGAAGAGGGCGTCGCCTCGGTCGCGGTCCCGATCCCGACCCGGGCGCCGGGTCTGCGGCTCGCGCTCAACGCCGCCGCGCCGCAGAATCGGCTCGACAGCTCTCAGTACTCAGCTGTGGCCGCCGCACTTACCAAGGCCGCCAAGGAGATTGGCGATCAACTCGGCTGAGGGTTCGCCTTAGGCGACGAATCCGGATGTCCGGTGCGGTATTTCCGGTCGCAAGAAGACGTCGTTGAGCGTCACGGTGCGCAGCCTTCGCGACCGGATGATGTCGACCAGCTGCCCGTAGACGTGGGTGATCGGTGCGTGGTTGAGGTGGCCGATGACGATGTTCTGCGGGGCGAAGTACTGGTCGGCATTCTTGACGATCTGGTCTTCGGAAAGCACTGCGGAATCCCGCAAGTCGCCGCACCACAGGGTGGGAACGTGATAACCCAGATCGGCGGCCACCCCGTCGACGACGTCATTGTGCTGGCCGTATGGCGGCCGGAAGTACGGAGCCGCATCCACACCGTACGTATCCCGGATGAACGCGTCGGTTTGACTTAGTTGGTCGGCGACCTCGCTCGGTGACAGCTTCGTCAAGTCTGGATGCGTCCACGTGTGATTGGCCAGCTGAATCTGCCCGGATTCGACCAGCGGCCGAATCAAGTCGGCATTTTCGGTCCACGAGCGGAAGACGCCGGTGACGAAATACGTGAGCCGCACGCCGGTGTCCTTGGCGAATTGTGTGTAGAGCCGCACCACATCGGTGTCCACACCGTCGTCGACCGTCCATGCCAAGAGGTCATCGTCGCCGGGAAGCTTGTTCAGCACCGCGCCGCCGGGCAACATGACACGCGATCCCGGGCTCGGGGGCGGCAACAACGGCGGCAAGACCCGAGCGACCGGGCGTGGCGCGGATCCGGGAACGTCGCCGCGCGCCACCGTCTCGTTGGGTCCGCCGGCAGAGGAAAACGAGATCCCGGTGACCGCCACCGTTGCGGCCACCGCGACCAGGAACCGCCGCCGGTCGAGTTCGGTCACCTGGCTACTCCTAACGAAATCGGTGCAAGCCTGGTCAGGTTAAGCCGACTGCCGGCGCAATCCGGACACATCCGTCGAGTGGCGCGCGAAGGATATGAACCTGTGACATTCCGATCAACCCGGCTGAGCGTCCAAGCGCGCGACCTCGTGTCGCCAGGCCGAGTCGGTGGTGAAGCCGGGCCCCAGGTCCGGCAGGTGCTCCCAGTCGGCGTCGTCGATGTCGCGCAGCGTGCCGCCGGCCGCGCGCACCCGCAGCGACATCCGCGCCAGCGCGTCGAGGCTGATCGCCTGCAGCACCGCCTGCTGCACCGTGGCGGCGGCGCTGGTGATTCCGTGCCCGCGGCAGATCACCACCGGCCGGCCGCGCATCGCCGCCACCATTTCCTTGCCCAGCGCCGAGTTTCGGATCAGCACGGCGCGTTCGTAGACCGGCACGCCACTGCGTGCCAGCCACGCACCTGGAATGTCGTAGGCGCCGTAGATCGGCCGGATCTGGATGCCGGCGAGATCGGCGGCGACCACCGCGGGCGGGTGCAGATGCGCGACGGCCCGATGCCGCGAATCGGCCAGCATGGTTTCGACGTGGATGGGCAATTCGTTGGGGACGCGGTATCCGTCGAGTTCGCCGTCGGCGCCCGGGCTGCCGTCGAAACGGATGACCCGGATGTCGCTGGGCCGGGTGAACGCCACCCCGGTGTCGCCGTCGCTGCGGCAGCGGACGAGCAGGCGCTCGTCGTCGACGCGCAGGCTCAGGTGGCCGAGGATACCGTCGACCAGGCCGCGGGCCGCCGCGACCCGGCAGGCTTGTGCCACCAGCTCGCGTTGTTCGCCGAGGTCGGTCATCGTGGTGCGCCCAGCCCGAATCCGCCGTCGGGGCGGACGATTTCGCCGGTGATGCCGCGGGACCGATCGGAGGCCAGGAACACGTAACTCCAGGCGTGGTCTTCGCCGGTGAGCGCCACGTTGAGTGGGGTGCGGGCGGCGAGGTCGCGCGCCCTGTCGGGGGTGTCGTCGAGGCGAGCGCTGTCCTGTCCCAGGGTGGCCAGACCGCGCAGGTCGGTATTGAGGGTGCCGCCTGGCGCCACCCCGTTGACCCGGATCCGGGGCGCCAGTTCGTGTGCCAGCGCGGCCACCAGGCCGCGCACGGCGAATTTCGACGACACGTACAACACGCCGCCGCGTCCGGGGTAGAACGACGACGCGGACGCGGTCAGCACGATCGAGGATCCGGTCGCGGCCCGCAATGCGGGGATGGACGCTTTGACGGACTGCAGGTGGCTCAACACGTTGGTGCGGAACATCTCGTCGAACGCGGAAGGGACGTCGTCGGCGCCGATGTCGCCGATGCCTTGGTAGAAGTCGAATATTCCGACGCAGTTCACCAAAGTGTCCAGACCGCCGAAGGCATCCACGGCGGCGGCGACGGCGCGGTCGTTGGCATCTCGGGTAACGGCGTCGCCTTCGACCACCGGAACGGCGGGCAACTGCTGACGCAACAGCTCGCACTTGCCGTTATCACGTTCCAGCACAGCGACTTTGGCGCCATCGGCGCGAAACGCATCCACGACCGCGCGGCCGATCCCCGAACCGGCGCCGACGACCAACGCGCGCTTGCCCTCAAGCCAGCCCGTCATGGTCCTCCTCCGATTCATCGGGCAGCAGCGGTGCGTGGGAATTGCCGACCATGGCCGCCAGCGTACGGGGGTTCTGCCACGTCAGCGCCTCGATCTCGAGCGCGTCCAGGGTGATCCAGCGCCCGGTCTTGGGTGCGCTGATCAGCAGTCGCGATCCGTTGCGGGTGTCCACCCGGCGCACCACGACCTCGGTGAATTCGTTTGCGACCGTGAGGGGCTCACCGACCGCGCCCCGCAGCAACCGTTCGAGCTCGTCACTCATAGGAACACCGCCAAATTTTGCATGCGCAGCACCGACTCGTCGACAACGATCCTGCGGCGGGCCAACTTCCATTGATCGGCGCTCCAGCGCAACAGGTCCTCGCGGCCGCAGGACACCAAGGCGCTCTCGTTGACGTCTCCCCGGCTGCGGAACAGCAGTTCGGCCGATTCGACGATCAGGTGCGCCCCGTCGTCCGGGTCGTCGCACTCGAAGGTGCGCACGTTGGTGATGAAGTGGCGCAGCCGCGACGGTGGATCTTCGGTCCAGGCATGCTCGGTGGCGAATCGCGCCACCCGCTGACGCAGCGAGTACTTGTCCTCGTCGAAATGCGCCATCCCCGGTGACGTGTCGAACCCGGCGCCCCGCGCGGTGGTAACCCGCACCGGCATCACGTAGCGAACGTCATCGGTCAGCGTGTCCAGCCACGCCTCATACTGCTGGGCGTCCAGCAGGTAGGCCTCGTCGACCAGGAACTGATGAGCCTGAAGGTGCCGAGTATCGTTGAACGGCAACGTCTTTCGTGACATGGCCGGTCTCATGCGCTGACCGCCCGGGGGTGCTCGAGGTAGTCGGTCCACATATTGAGCCACTCGCGCTGGTTGTACTCGTTGTAGCCGACCTGCGCGCGTCCCGGACCGTGGAATGACTCGGCCGGCAGTGCCTCGACGACCGGGCGACCGTCGCCGAACAAACCCATCCGGCTGTTGAGCAGCAGCCGCCGAGCCATCGAGCCGCCGGCGGTGGTGGTCAGCGAGACCCAGTTCTCCACGTCGTCCTGCTCGAACATGCCGGTCGACCCGAAGCACATCAAATAGGCCTTGTAGGAGTCCTTCTTGAAACCCTCGGGTGCGGCGGAGTCCACCGCGAACCACGAGCAGACCTCCGTTTCGTTCTCGCTGATGGGCTGCCACAAGCGGATCGAGATGAACGGCAGCACCCGATCACTCCCGGGCACCTTCGGCCAGTTGTGCACGAAACTGAGGTTCGGAAAGCAGGTGGCCGCCGAGATCATGAACCCGTCCTCGCCGATCACTCGCTGCTGGTCGGGGGTCCAGACGTCTTTGATCCGGCCGATCATCTCGTCGGGGTAGCCGACGTAGCGCATCCGCTCGTCGAAGTTGCCGGGCGGAAGCTTGTAGGTGGTTCCGCCCCCGCGGTGCGCCCAGTAGGTCGCGCCGTCCTTGCGCTTCTGGGCTTTCGGCTCGCGGAACAGGCCGATGTCGACGATCGACGCGTGCGTATGTGGCGTGTGGTACATGTCGCCGGCGAAATTTTCGGCGCCGATCTTCCAGTTCGCCTTGACCCGCCAGCGCTGCGGTCCCCGCAGTTCCAGGCCGCCGACGCTCTGCTTGGTGTAGAAGTCCAGGTAGAACTTGAAGTCGCCGAGGAAGTCGTCGAGCGGTTCGGCGGCCGGGTCCATGCTGATGAACAGCAGGCCGTTGTAGTTCGCGAAATTCGGTGCGGGCAGCAGGGTTTGGCCGCTCTTGTCGAACCCCTCCTGACCCCCGTAGGCGTCCCGGTGAAACGGCAGCCCGCTGAGCCGGCCGTCGTTGCGGTAAGACCAGCCGTGGTACGGACAGCGAAAGTTGGAGGCGTTCCCCATCTCCGCGCGGCACACTTGCATTCCCCGGTGCAGGCACATATTAAAAAGGGCCCGCACATGGCCCTCCGAATCGCGGGTGATGATGAACGAATCGTCGAGAACCCGGCGCACCACATAGTCGCCGTCCTGCGGGATCTCCGACTCGTGGGCCACGAACGTCCATGCCCGGCTGAACAGGCGCTCCCTCTCCAGCGCGAACAGCTCCTTGTCGTTGTAGATGTGGGCCGGGATCATCCCCCGGCGGACGTTGTCGAAAAGATCGCGATGGTGTGTCACGCGGACCCCACAGTCTCAACTTGTCTGCTCTACAGAAATACCTTCCGCTAAATAGAATCCCGCACTCCGTTCCGCTGGTCAATCGTTACCTGTGGGTGCCGGCACCGGCCCGAGCTTGCCGGGTTAGGCGGGCGATCGGTAGTAGCGTGACGGCTCATGAACGCCGAGGATGTCGCGTCGCAGGACGACATCTCGGCCGAGATCGCCGGCTACCGGCGCGCGGACGAGGGTGTTGGAACAGACGCGCAGCCGCGGCTCGACTACCCGCCCTACCGCAGCAGCGCCCTGCGCCATCCGAAACAGCCCCCGCTGGTTGCCAATCCCGAGGAGCTCGAACGCGCGGGGCCCTGCTTCGGCACCCGGGACGTCGATTCCGTTGATGCGGACCTGACGGCCGGCCATCCGGGCGAGCCGATCGGGGAGCGCATCATCGTGGCCGGGCGCCTGCTCGACGACTCGGGGCGGCCGGTGGCGGGCCAGCTGATCGAGGTCTGGCAGGCCAACGCCGGCGGTCGTTACCGGCACCGGCTCGACGAGCACCCGGCGCCGCTGGACCCGAACTTCGTCGGTGCCGGCCGCTGCCTGACCGGGCCCGACGGGTCATACCGCTTCTTGACCATCAAGCCGGGCCCCTATCCGTGGCGTAATCATCGAAACGCGTGGCGACCGGCGCACATCCACTTCTCGGTCTTTGGAACCGCTTTCACCCAGCGCCTGGTGACCCAGATGTACTTTCCGGGTGATCCGCTGTTCGATCTGGATCCGATTTTCCAGTCGATCCCCGATCCCGCCGCCCGCCAACGTCTGATCGCCCGCTACGACCACAACCTCACCGAACCGGAGTACGCGACCGGCTACCGGTGGGACATCGTGGTCTGCGGCAGCCGCCGAACCTGGACCGAAGACGGGTGACGATGGCCGAATTCGCTTGCACCCCCGGTCAAACGGTGGGCCCGTTCTTCGGCCTGGCGTTGCCTTACCGCGGTGACGGCGACCTGGTCGATGACGCGCACCCGCAGGCGGTGCGGTTACACGGCACCGTTTACGACGGTGCCGGTGACGGGGTCCCGGACGCGCTGGTCGAACTCTGGCAACCGGACAGTGCCGGCCACCTACTGCGACGGGCCGGGTCGCTGCGGCGTGACGCCACGGTGTTCACCGGATGGGGCAGGTCCGCGACCGACGTTGCCGGGCGATTCGGCTTCACCACGGTGACACCCGGTTCGGCGAGCGCCGGGCGACCGCCCTTCTTCGCCGTCGCCGTCTTCGCGCGGGGGCTGTTGAATCGGTTGTTCACCCGCGCCTACCTGCCCCACGGCGACCTGAACGCCGACCCGCTGCTGGCCACCGTCGACGCCCGCCGGCGGGACACCCTGCTATGTGTCGCCGAAAGCGGCGGTGCGGCATATCGTTTCGACATCCACCTGCAGGGCCCCAACGAAACCGTGTTTCTCGCGTACCGGGGTGACGGGCGATGAGCAATCTGTTGTGGCCCGGAGATCATCGGGCCGGCGAGCACATGACGGATCAGGCGCTGCTGCAGTCGATGGTTGCGGTCGAATCCGTTTGGCTGGGGGCCCTTGCCGCCGCCGGCCTGGCACCCACCGAGTGCGCCGGCGCCGACCTGTCGAACCTGGTGGAGCACGACGACCGCGAGCCACTCGCCGTCAGCGCCGAGGACGGCGGCAACCCGATCATCGGACTGGTCGACCTGCTGCGCCGGCGGGCCGCCCCGGCGTCGCACCGTGGATCCACCGGGGACTCACCAGCCAGGACGTCCTGGACACCAGCCTCATGCTCGGGGTGCGTGCCGTCGTCGATCATGTCATTTCGCAGCTCGCGAGAACAGATTTCCACGCTGTCGGCACTTGCCGCGACCCATCGGGCCACGCCGATGCTGGCCCGCACCCTCACCCAGCACGCGGCACCCAGCACGTTCGGCGCCAAGGCGGCCGGCTGGTTGAACGGGGTCGTCGACGCCTTCGAGCGGCTGGATGCGCTGGCCACCCCGATCCAGCTCGGCGGTGCGACCGGAACATGGGCCGCCACCACGGAATTGGCGGCGCTGCTCACCCAAGCGGCCGATCCGGCGGAGGTCTCGGATCGTCTGGTGCGAAGCGCGGCAACCGCTTTAGGCTTGGACATGCGGTTGCCGTGGCACACGACCCGGACGCCGGTCACCGCGGCCGCGGACGCCTTTGTCGGGTGCACCGATTCGTGGGGCCGCATCGCCTCGGACATCGTCACCCTGGTTCGCCCGGAGGTCGCCGAACTCAGCGAGCCGGCCACCGGAACCCGCGGCGGATCGTCGTCGATGCCGCACAAGCGCAATCCCGTGTTGTCCATCTTGATCCGGCGGGCCGCCATGTCGGCACCGCAACTGGCGGCCACCCTGCACTCCGCCGCCGCGCTGGCCAATGACGAACGACCCGACGGCGCATGGCACGCCGAATGGGACACGCTGCGCACCTTGGCGCGGCGGACCCTGGTCGCGGGATCCCAATGCGGCGAACTGCTGGCCGGGTTGGAGGTACACGCCGCGCGGATGGCCGAGAACCTCAGTGCCGCAGACGTTTTAGGTGAACAACAAGCGATCGCCGCCCTGACGGGAAAACCCCCGTCGCCAACCTACTTCGGTGCCGCCGACCGTCTGATCGACGCGAGCATCGACCGCGGTGAGCGGATCCTCAAACGCCGTCAATGAGTGGCCAGGGCCTTACCGCCGCCTTCATAGATGCTGGCCAGCCAGATGTGCACCAGCGTGTCGATCACCCGGTCTTCGGGGATTGCCGGGTCCTCGGCGGTGAACGTCGCGGCCATCACCCGCTCGCTCAACATGTTCAGCGCGACGGACAGGTCTTCGGCCGGGAAGGTGCTGGGGGCGACGCCCCGCTTGCGCTCGGCCTTGATCGCCGTCGTGGTATGGGAGATCCACCTCTGCATGAGCGTCGACCACAGCTGCCGGACCTCGGGGTTGGTGGCTTTGGCCGCGGCACCGGCCACGGCGACCGCCCGGTGCGAACCCGACACCTCGAAGAACGCCTCGATGCGCGCCCGCCAGAGCGTCGCGGGGTCACCGGACAATTTGGCGCCGAGCGCCGTCAGCGCCGTCAGCGCCTTGCTGTTCATCCGGTCAAGCAACGACAACAACACCGCGTTCTTCGACTGGAAATAGAAGTAGAAGGTGGGCCGCGAGATGCCCGCGCCTTTTGCTAGGTCGTCGACGGAGAAGTCGGCCAGCGGACGCTCCTGCAGGAGTCGCTCGGCGGTGGCCAGGATCGCTTGTTCGCGATCGTCGCCCGAGTGGTGCGAGGAACGGCGGCCCCGGGAGGCGTGCGTGTACTCGGCCTGCCTCGAGCGGTCGGACACGCGGCTTACTTTATGGGCGCGTCGATATATGTCAACGAATTGTTGATTAAAACCAACAATATTGTTGATTAATTTCGACGGTTTGTTTGTTGACCAATTTGCTGGGAAGTCGACAGTTTGTCGAAATTCGTTTCTCGACAACTTGTCTGGGAGCCTTCGGAGGGGGGCCGGCGCGAACCGAACTGGTGACTTTCGCCCCTACTCCGCGCCGGGTCGGCGATGATCGCATCTATTCGGGGAAGTCATCCGGCAAGACAAGGAGGCTGGCGATGACGGATACGGACGATGGCAGCAAGACCTGCCAGATCGACGTGCTGATCGAAGAACACGAAGAGCGCACCCGGGCGAAGGCGCGACTGTCCTGGGCGGGCAGGAAGCTGGTCGGTATCGGTTTGGCGCGGCTCGACCCGGCCGATGAGCCGGTGGCCCAGATCGGTGACGAACTTGCGGTCGCCCGCGCGTTGTCGGATCTCTCGAATCAGCTGTTCGCCTTGACCTCAACCGATATCCAGGCCAGCACCCACGAGCCGGTCACGGTCCTGCACCGCTGATGGGACGTGCCGCTAGTTGCGGGGTACCAGGCCCACCTGGGCCATGATCCGATCCAGGACGAAGTTGGAGAGATCGCCGTCGTCGGCAACGCGGGAAAGGCCGCGCCGCCGCAGGAAGGTGTCGAGGCGTCGATCCGGTGACCAGCCCGCGTAAGTGGGCCCGAGGTAACTCGAGCGCAGGAAATCCCGCGCGAGGGCGTCTACGTCAGAGTCGGTCAATAACAACGGTGGGGTGGCACCCATAACCGTCATGCTCCTTTGTTCAGCCGCAACCGCCGCAGCCAAGTTACGTCAGACGACGTCATTATTCAGTAACGCGCAGATTTCGGATAGGGTCCAAAGTCATCGACGGCACCGGGCCGCGGTGGCGCGGGCCGGGACGGCTGGAGCGCGGTGATGACGGCGCCCAGTCCCAGACCGCTTGCCGCGCAGGGTTTTTCGGGGCGGCCGGAGGCTCTGCCGCGCCTCAGTTTTCACAATTCTCGGCTTGGAGGTGGTCAAGGCGGCGGCCTTACAGGCGGCGGGGATACTGCTATTGACCGCCTGATTGCGGGCTTTCAAGACCGAAGGGGTCGATCATGCACACCATCTCGCTGACCAGTCTCGCCTCCGAAAAGCTGGCCGAGGCCCAACAGTCACACAGCGGACGGGCCGCCCACACCATCCACGGTGGTCATGCCCACGAGCTCCGCCAGACCGTGCTGGCATTGCTCGCCGGCCATGACCTCTCCGAACACGACAACCCCGGCGAGGCGACGCTGCAGGTGCTGCGGGGTCACGTGCGCCTGACGACGGGTGGCGACGCCTGGGATGGCAAGGCCGGCGACTACGTCGCGATTCCGTTGGAACGGCACGGCCTGCACGCGGTCGAGGATTCGGTGGTCATGCTGACCGTGCTGAAGAGCCTTCCCTCGGCTCAGTAGCCGGATGCTATCCACTCCCTGGTCACGGGGTTTCGGGCTGCGGGTCCCGATCGTCAACGCGCCGATGGGCGGGGTCGCCGGTGGTCGGCTGGCCGCCGCGGTCACCGCCGCCGGTGGTCTGGGCATGGTCGGGATGGGCAGCGACGGCAGCAGGGCGGCGCTGGAAACCCAGTTGCGGCACGTGCGCGGAAGGTTCGGCATCGGCCTGGTGGACTGGGTGATGCGCAGCGAGGCGGGGCTGCTGGAGGACGCGCTGGCCGCACGGCCCGCCCTGTTGTCGGTCAGTTTCGGCACCGACTGGTCGTGGGTCGCAAAGGCGCACGACGCCGGAATCGCCACCGTCACACAGGTATACGACAGCCTGGGGGCCCGTCAGGCGGTCGACGCCGGGTTTGACATTCTGGTGGCGCGGGGGTCCGAGGGTGGTGGGCATGGCGAGGTAAAGCTCGGGACGCTGCCGTTGCTCGACACCGTTTTGGAGGCGTTGGACGGCACTGGAGTGCCGGTTCTCGCGGGCGGTGGTATCGCCTCGCCGCGAAGCCTGGCCGCCGTGCTGGCCGCCGGCGCGAGCGGGGCGTGGGTGGGCACCCGACTGGCTGCCTGTCCGGAGGCGCTGACCGGCGACGCCAGCCGCCGGGCGCTGATCGCGGCCCGCGCCACCGACACCGCCGTCACCCGGGCCTTCGACGTCGCCAGGGGCCGGCCCTGGCCGGCGCGGTTCCCGTCGCGCGTGTTGGCCAACGACTTCGTCGCGCGCTGGACGGGCCACGAGGATGCGCTCGACCCGCCGGCCCGCGACGAGCTGGCGGCCGCGATCGCCGCCGACGACCGCCGCATCGCCCCCGTCGATGCCGGCGAGGGCGTCGGGATGATCCGTGACGACGCGTCGGTGGGGGAGGTCATCGAGCAGATGTGCGCGGGCGCGGAAAGGTTGCTGGCCGGCTGGGGTTGACGGCGTTGTCGTCACACCGCGCGCAGGTAGCGCCTGGCGATGACGCGCTGGGCCACCCTCACCAGCGGGCCGCCGGCCTTGCTCCACCAGGCCGCGGGCCGGGAGAACGCCGACACCTCCGCGTACACCGCGGAGGTCGCCGGGTCGCGGCGAACGACGAAGCGTTCCTCGCCGGACTCCGGATGGCCCGGCAGGGTGCCGTAGGCGAACCCCCGGATGTCGGGTTTGTCGACCACGTACACCACCCGGCAGGGCGCGGGCAGAAAACCCATCCGCACCACCAACACCGCGTCCACGACGGCGACCTCGGAGCTGGCCTGCACGCGCAGGCCCGATCCGGTCTGCATGCCCCAGTGCATGACCGCATCGGCGGCTTGCTCGAAACGTTGCTGGCCCGAACCGATCTGACGCTCGACGTGTTGATGGTCGTAGCCCTCGGGTAGCTGACCCGCCGCGGTCGCGCCCACCTCCGGGTAGGTGAGGGGGAGCTCCTCGAGCGCTCCTAGGTCCACGTTCTCAGCTTGCCACGACCAGATGCGCGGCCGCGTTCCCGGCGTACGGTCGTAGAGGTGACTGCGCAAAAAACTGTTGCCCAAGCATCCGGAACGTTCACCCTGGGCGGCGACCTGGCCGTCAACCGACTCGGGTTCGGCGCCATGCGCCTGACAGGTAAGGGCGTCTGGGGCCCGCCCGCGGACCGCGACGAGTGCGTGCGGGTGTTGCAGCGCGCCGTCGAACTCGGGGTGAACTTCATCGACACCGCGGACTCCTACGGTCCCGACGTATCCGAGGACATCATCCGCGAGGCGCTGCACCCCTACGACGGGTTGGTGATCGCGACCAAGGCGGGGCTGCTGCGCACCGGCCCGGACGTCTGGATCCCGTTGGGTTATCCGAGCTACCTGCGCCAGGAGTGCGAGATGAGCCTGCGCCGGCTCGGCGTCGACACCATCGACCTGTTCCAGCTGCACCGCATCGATAACAAGTTCCCGCTGGCCGACCAGGTGGGCGAGCTGCTCACCTTGAAGAACGAGGGCAAGATCCGCCACATCGGGCTGTCCGAGGTGGGCATCGATCAGCTCAAGGAGGCCCAGCAGATCACCGAGATCGTGTCGGTGCAGAACATGTACAACGTGGCGTCGCGCGGGTCCGAACCGCTGCTGGACTTCGCGACCAGCCGGGGCATCGGTTTCATTCCGTGGTTCCCGCTGGCCGCCGGGCCGCTGGCCGCCCCGGACGGCCCGCTGCAGCGCATCGCCGCCGACCATGACGCGACGCCGTCGCAGCTTGCGCTGGCCTGGTTGCTGAAACGCTCACCGGTGCTGCTGCCGATCCCGGGCACGTCCAGCGTCGCGCATCTGGAGGAGAACGTCGCCGCCGCCGAGATCAAGCTCACCGACCAGGAGTTCGAGACCCTGGCGGCCGCCGGGGCGCAACGGACGGTCTGACCACCGCGCGAAAGGCGCGCTGCGGGGCAATACGGTGTTCTGGTGGCCGGCGAACATCAGCAACACCCCGGCGGCGGGTTCAATCCGCCCGAACCGACGACCAAGGGCGGTCCCGACTACGGCAGGTTCGTCGGCGCCGTGCGCAAGCTGCAGGATCATGCCCGCGCCGTCGACGCGCCCGACGAGGTGATCACCGAGGCCGCGGACCTGCTGGAGAAGGTGTCGCTGCTGCTGAGCCCGTTCGACGCCGACGAGTGGGAGTCGCCGTCCGGGCGCCGGATGGACCTGCCGATGCGCGGCAACATCTTGTCGGTGCCGATGAAGGCAAGTAAGACCGACGACGGCCGGGTCCGGGGCTGGGCACGATTCGCCCGTTTTCATTTGGGCCGCAACGGCGCCGTGCACGGCGGGGCCCTGGGGATGCTGTTCGACAGCGTGCTCGGGTTGACGTCGTCGGTGCTCACCGGCGGCCCCTATCAGCGGACCGCGTACCTCAAGATCGATTACCGCCACGTCGTGCCGATCGAGAAGGAACTGCAGTTCGACGCGGGAATCGACCGGGTGGACGGGCGCAAGATCTTTGTGTCCGGTCGATTGCGCGACGGCGACACCTTGCTGGCCGAAGCCGAAGCGTTGTTCGTGCGGCTCAAGCCTGGCCAGCCGTGAGGGCGCGCCGAGATATAAACCACGCACACGTGCGCCGGCGTGTCGTGTGCGTGGTTTATGTGTCGCGGTAGCCGCGGCGTCGCAGGCCCGCCCCGATAGCATGGCTTCGTTGTTCGATGATTAACCACCTCACCTGAAACTTGGAGAGACAAGCCCATGAGCGCCCCCGTCAACCCCGCCCCAGCAGCCCCGATCCGGGTGCCTGCCGGGACCACCGCCGCGGCCGCGGTCGGCGAGGCGGGGTTGCCGCGCCGGGGCGCGCCCGACGCGATCGTGGTGGTGCGCGACGCCGACGGCAAGCTGCGCGACTTGAGTTGGGCGCCCGCCGTCGACGCCGAGGTCGTCCCGGTGGCCGCAAACACCGACGAGGGTCGCAGCGTCATCCGCCATTCCGCCGCGCACGTGTTGGCCCAGGCCGTCCAAGAGCTCTTCCCGCAAGCCAAATTGGGCATCGGGCCGCCCATCACCGACGGCTTCTACTACGACTTCGACGTGGCCGAGCCGTTCACGCCGGAGGACCTGGCGGCCCTGGAGAAGCGGATGCGCCAGATCGTCAAGGACGGGCAGCTGTTCGACCGGCGGGTCTACGACTCCAAAGACCAGGCACGGCTGGAGCTGGCCAACGAGCCCTACAAGCTCGAGCTCGTCGACGACAAGTCCGGCGACCCCGACGTCATGGAGGTCGGCGGTGACGAGCTCACCGCGTACGACAACCTCAATCCCCGCACCCGGGAACGGGTCTGGGGCGACCTGTGTCGTGGGCCGCACATCCCGACCACCAAACACATCCCCGCATTCAAGCTGACCAGAAGCTCCGCCGCCTACTGGCGGGGCGATCAGAAGAACGCCAGCCTGCAACGCATCTACGGCACCGCGTGGGAGTCGCAGGAGGCGCTCGACAAGCATCTGGAGCTTGTCGAAGAAGCGCAGCGTCGTGACCACCGCAAGCTCGGCGTCGAGCTGGACCTGTTCAGCTTCCCCGACGAAATCGGTTCGGGCCTGGCCGTTTTCCACCCCAAGGGCGGCATCGTGCGCCGGGAACTGGAGGAGTACTCGCGGCGCAAGCACATCGAAGCCGGGTACGAATTCGTCAACACCCCGCACATCACCAAGGCGCAGCTGTTCCACACGTCGGGCCACCTGGACTGGTACGCCGACGGCATGTTCCCGCCGATGCACCTCGACGCCGAGTACAACGACGACGGAACGTTGCGCAAGCCGGGCCAGGACTACTACCTCAAGCCGATGAACTGCCCGATGCACACCCTGATCTTCGCCTCGCGCGGGCGGTCGTATCGCGAGCTTCCGTTGCGGCTCTTCGAATTCGGCACCGTGTACCGCTACGAGAAGTCCGGGGTGGTGCACGGGCTGACCCGGGCCCGCGGGTTCACCATGGACGACTCGCACATCTACTGCACCCGCGAGCAGCTGCACGACGAGCTGGCTTCGCTGCTGCGGTTCGTGCTCGAGTTGCTGAGCGACTACGGGCTGGAGGACTTCTACCTGGAGCTGTCCACCAAGGACCCGGAGAAGTTCGTCGGCTCCGAAGAGGTGTGGGAGGAGGCGACCGAGGCCCTGGCCAATGTCGCCGGGGAGTCGGGGCTTGAGCTGGTTCCCGATCCCGGCGGGGCGGCGTTCTACGGCCCGAAGATCTCGGTGCAGGCCCGCGACGCGCTGGGCCGCAGCTGGCAGATGTCCACCATCCAGGTGGACTTCAACTTCCCGGAGCGTTTCGAGCTGGAGTACACCGCCCCGGACGGGACCCGCCGGCGCCCGGTGATGATCCACCGGGCGCTCTTCGGGTCGATCGAGCGGTTCTTCGGCATCCTCACCGAGCACTACGCGGGGGCGTTCCCGGCGTGGCTTGCGCCCGTTCAGGTGGTCGGCATCCCGGTCGCCGACGAGCACGTGGCCTACCTGGAAGAGGTTGCCGCGCAGCTGAAGTCGCACGGCGTGCGGGTCGAGGTGGACGCGAGCGATGATCGGATGGCCAAGAAGATCGTCCACCACACCGGGCAGCGGGTGCCTTTTATGTTGCTGGCCGGCGACCGCGACGTGCAGGCCGAAGCGGTGAGCTTCCGGTTCGGTGACCGCACCCAGATAAACGGCGTGGCCCGCGACAGCGCGGTCGATGCCATCGTAAAGTGGATCGCGGACCACGAAAACTCTGCTCCGACAGCAGAACTGGTGAAAGTGGCCGGCCGTGAGTGACGACGAGCGCACCGGACGCACCGAAGAAACCATCCTCGACAGGGGTGTCGGCGAACAGGACCACCTGCAGCGGTTGTGGACGCCGTACCGGATGAACTACCTGGCCGAAGCGCCGATGAAGCGTGACATCGGCAAACCGGAGCAGCCGTTCACCGAGATTCCGCAACTGTCCGATGAGGAGGGGCTGGTGGTCGCCCGCGGCGAGCTCGTCTACGCCGTGCTCAACCTCTACCCCTACAACCCCGGGCACCTCATGGTGGTGCCATACCGGCGGGTTTCCGAGCTCGAGGACCTGACCGATGCCGAGAGCGCGGAGCTGATGACCTTCACCCAGAAGGCAATTCGCGTCATCAAGAGCGTGTCGCGGCCGCACGGCTTCAACGTCGGCCTGAACTTGGGAACATCGGCGGGGGGATCGCTGGCCGAGCATCTGCACGTGCACGTCGTGCCGCGCTGGGGCGGCGACGCGAACTTCATCACGATCATCGGCGGATCCAAGGTGATCCCGCAGTTGCTGCGCGAGACTCGCCAGCTGCTGGCCACGGAGTGGACAAAGCAGCCATGAGCCCCGAAGGCGGGCGCGCATGAGTCGCGCCGGCGACGATGCAGAGCGACGCGATGAGGTGGGGGCACCTCCCGCTTGCGGGGGAGAGCGGCGCGCATGAGCAAAGTGCCGTTCCTGTCCCGGGAGGCGTTCGTGCGGCTCACGTCGCCGACCGCCAGGGCGGCGCTGCGGATCGGTCTGACACCGGATGCTGTAACCATCCTGGGCACCATTGCTTCGGTGGCGGGGGCGTTGACGCTCTTCCCGATGGGCAAGCTGTTCGCCGGCGCGTGTGTGGTCTGGTTCTTCGCTGTATTCGACATGCTCGACGGCGCGATGGCCCGGGAAAGAGGTGGCGGCACCCGCCTCGGCGCGGTGCTGGACGCCACCTGCGACCGCATCAGTGACGGCGCGGTGTTCTGCGGGCTGCTGTGGTGGATCGCCTTCGGGATGCACGACCGACCGCTGGTGGTGGCGACGCTCATCTGCCTGGTCACCTCGCAGGTGATCTCCTACATCAAGGCGCGGGCCGAAGCCAGCGGGCTGCGTGGCGACGGCGGACTCATCGAACGCCCGGAGCGGCTGATCATCGTGCTGACCGGTGCCGGTGTGTCGGACTTTCCATTCGTTGCCTGGCCACCGGCGTTGCCGGTGGCGATGTGGCTGCTTGCGGTGGCCAGCCTGGTCACCTGCGCGCAGCGGTTGCACACGGTGCGGACGTCGCCCGGAGCGACGGACCGCTTGATGGGAACGAGCGAGCCGTGATCCCCACCCCGCCGGGCCTGAAAGCGATAGGCGCCCAACGCCGTTTAGTGCGTCGCCTGGTAACCGGTACCGCGACCGACTGGGCGTACGCCTCCGGTTGGATGGCCATACGCGCGATGCCGGAATTCGCCGCTCGCACCGCGTTCGACACCGGGGCGCGCTATGCGGCCCGCCATGGCGGGCCCGAACAGCTGCGCAAGAACCTGGCCCGCGTCCTCGGTGTGGCGCCGAACGACGTGCCCGACGCGCTGATGCGCGCCTCGCTGGCCTCCTATGGTCGCTACTGGCGGGAAGCCTTTCGCCTGCCGACGATGGACCTACCCGCGCTGGCCCGCCGGTTCAACGACGGGGTCGTCGGGCAAGATCATGTGGATGCGGCGCTGGCGGCGGGTCGCGGGGTGGTGATGGCCTTGCCGCACAGCGGCAACTGGGATATAGCCGGGGTGTGGCTGGCCCAGACGTACGGCACCTTCGCCACCGTCGCGGAGCGCCTCAAACCCGAGTCGCTGTACCGGCGATTTATCGACTACCGCGAAAGCCTCGGCTTCGAAGTGCTGCCGCTGTCCGGCGGCGAACGACCACCGTTCGAGGTGTTGTGCGAGCGGCTGCGGGAAAACCGGGCGGTGTGCCTTATGGCCGAGCGCGACCTGACCCGCACCGGTGTTGAAGTTGATTTCTTCGGAGAGCCCACCCGGATGCCGGCCGGGCCGGCGAAGCTCGCGATCGAGACCGGGGCGGCCCTGCTGCCGGCGCACTCCTGGTTCGAAGGCGAAGGCTGGGGCCAATCGATGCACCCCGCGCTGGATTGCAGCAGCGGCGACGTCGGCGCCATCACCCAGGCGCTGGCCGATCAGTTCGCCAAGAACATCGCCGCCCGCCCAGAGGACTGGCACATGCTGCAGCCGCAGTGGCTGGCCGACCTGTCCGACGCCAGACGCGCCCGACTGAGGGAAGCCTGATGCGGATCGGGATGGTCTGTCCGTACTCGTTCGACGTGCCGGGCGGGGTGCAGTCGCACGTCCTGCAACTGGCCGAGGTGGTGCGCGCCCGCGGGCACGAGGTGAGCGTGCTCGCGCCGGCTTCGCCGCACGCCTCGCTGCCCGACTACGTCGTCTCCGCCGGCAAGGCCGTCCCCATTCCCTACAACGGGTCGGTGGCCCGGCTGCGGTTCGGCCCGGCCACCCACCGCAAGGTCAAAAAATGGCTTGTCGAAGGCGATTTCGACGTGCTGCACCTGCACGAGCCCAACGCGCCGAGCGTGTCGATGCTGGCCCTGAACATCGCCGCGGGACCGATCGTGGCGACGTTTCACACGTCGACCACCAAATCGCTGAGCCTGACGATCGTCCAGGGCATCCTGCGGCCGATGCACGAGAAGATCGTCGGCCGGATCGCGGTGTCCGACCTGGCCCGGCGCTGGCAGATGGAGGCGCTGGGAACCGACGCGGTGGAGATCCCGAACGGAGTCGACGTCGGCTCGTTCGCCTCGGCGCCGCGGCTGGACGGCTACCCGCGGCCGGGCAAGACGGTGCTGTTCCTGGGCCGCTACGACGAGCCCCGCAAGGGCATGTCGGTGCTGCTCGACGCGCTGCCACGGGTGGTCGAGCGCTTCGCCGATGTGCAACTGCTCATCGTCGGCCGCGGCGACGAGGACGAATTGCGCGGCCAGGCAAGCGAATTGGTGACGCACATGCGCTTTCTGGGCCAGGTGGACGACGCCGGAAAGGCGTCGGCGATGCGCAGCGCCGACGTCTACTGCGCGCCCAACACCGGAGGGGAGAGTTTCGGCATCGTCCTGGTCGAGGCCATGGCCGCCGGGACCCCGGTGGTGGCCAGCGACCTGGATGCCTTCCGGCGCGTGTTGCGCGACGGCGAGTGTGGTCGGCTGGTGCCGGTCGACGACGGCGCCGCGCTGGCCGATGCGCTCATCGACGTGCTGGAGAATGACGTGCTGCGCGAACGCTATGTGGCGGCGGGCTCGGCGGCGGTCCGCCGCTACGACTGGTCGCTGGTGGCCGGTCAGATCATGCGGGTATACGAGACGGTCGCGGGGTCGGGCGCCAAGGTTCAGGTGGCCAGCTGATGACCTGGGTGATTATCGCCATCTTGGTATTCGTGGTGCTGGTGGCCTTGGTCGGCGCCTGGGCGTATCGGACGGCCAATCGGCTGGACCGGCTCCACGTCCGCTACGACCTGTCGTGGCAGGCGCTGGACGGTGCACTGGCGCGGCGCGCGGTGGTGGCGCGTGCCGTCGCGATCGATGCCTACGGCGGTGCCGCGGTGGAAGGCAGGCGGCTGGCGGCGCTGGCCGACGCCGCGGAGGGCGCGCCCCGGCACGCGCGCGAGTCGTGCGAAAACGAGCTCTCGGCCGCGTTGGCGATGGTCGATCCGGCGTCGCTACCGGCGGGTCTGATCGCGGAGCTGGCCGACGCCGAGGCCCGCGTGGTGCTGGCCCGCCGATTCCATAACGATGCCGTCAGGGACACCCTGGCGCTGGCCGAGCGACCTCTGGTGCGTGCCTTTCGGCTCGGCGGAACCGCAGCGCTGCCAAGCTATTTCGAGATCGTCGAGCGTCCCCACGCGTTGGCACGCGGCTTGAGCGTGCCGGGTGTGCTCAACCACCGCACGTCGGCGCGGGTGGTGCTGCTCGACGACACCGGCGCGGTGCTGTTGCTGTGCGGATCGGATCCGGCGATCACGGGCGGTGACGCGCCGAGGTGGTGGTTCACCGTGGGCGGTGAGGTGCGCCCGGGCGAGCGGTTGGCCGAGGCCGCCGCGCGGGAGCTGGCCGAAGAGACCGGCCTACCGGTCGAGCCGGCCGACATGATCGGACCCATCTGGCGACGCGACGAGGTTTTCGAGTTCAACGGCTCGGTGATCGACAGTGAGGAGTTCTATCTGGTTTACCGCACGCGGCGGTTCGAGCCGTCCATTGCGGGACGAACGGAGTTGGAACGCCGCTACATCCACGGGGCCCGCTGGTGTGACGCGAACGACATCGCGGAGCTGGTCGCGTCCGGCGAGCAGGTGTACCCGCTGCAACTCGGCGAGTTGTTGCCCGTGGCGAATGGGCGGGCTGATGGCGCTCGCGATCCCGGCGTGCCTGAGTCGATCCGCTGATCAGGGCAAAACTCGCTTGTAGCGCACCATTAGAGTGGAAGCGCAATGGTTGAGGAAGAGAAAAAGCCAATGGAAAGCGTCGAGCAGTCGAGCCAGGCCAACCAGACGGGAACCGCGCGGGTAAAGCGCGGCATGGCCGAGATGCTCAAGGGCGGCGTCATCATGGACGTCGTCACCCCGGAGCAGGCCCGGATCGCCGAAGGCGCCGGCGCCGTCGCGGTGATGGCGCTGGAACGGGTGCCGGCCGACATCCGCGCCCAGGGCGGCGTGTCGCGGATGAGCGACCCCGACATGATCGAGGACATCATCGCCGCGGTGACCATCCCGGTGATGGCCAAGGCGCGCATCGGGCATTTCGTCGAGGCGCAGATCCTGCAGAGCCTGGGCGTGGACTACGTCGACGAATCCGAGGTGCTGACCCCCGCCGACTACACCCACCACATCGACAAGTGGAAGTTCACCGTGCCGTTCGTGTGTGGGGCGACCAATCTCGGCGAGGCGTTGCGGCGCATCAGCGAGGGCGCGGCCATGATCCGCTCCAAGGGCGAGGCCGGTACCGGGGACGTCTCCAACGCCACCACGCACATGCGGGCCATCAGTTCCGAGATGCGCCGGCTGCCGTCGTTGTCCGATGACGAGTTGTACGTGGCGGCAAAGGAATTGCAGGCGCCCTACGAACTCGTCCTCGAAGTCGCCCGGGCGGGCAAGCTGCCGGTCACGCTGTTCACCGCGGGCGGTATCGCCACTCCCGCCGACGCGGCGATGATGATGCAGCTCGGCGCCGAGGGTGTCTTCGTCGGCTCGGGCATCTTCAAGTCCGGCGCCCCGGAGCACCGCGCCGCCGCGATCGTCAAGGCCGTCACGTTCTTCGACGATCCCGATGTGCTGGCCAAGGTGTCTCGTGGGCTTGGCGAGCCGATGGTGGGCATCAACGTGGAGCAGATCGCGCAGCCGCATCGCCTGGCCCAGCGCGGCTGGTAAGAACATCCTGTGTCGATCGAGAAGATCCTCGATCTCGAGCAGCTCGAGGTCAACATCTACCGCGGCAGCGTGTTCAGCCCGGATTCGGGTTTTATGCAGCGAACGTTCGGTGGCCACGTGGCGGGCCAGTCGCTGGTGTCGGCGGTGCGCACGGTCGACCCGCGCTACCAGGTGCACTCGCTGCACGGTTACTTCCTGCGGTCGGGGGATGCCAAGGAGCGCACGGTTTTCATCGTCGAGCGCACCCGCGACGGCGGGTCGTTTGCCACCAGGCGCGTCAACGCCATCCAGCACGGCGAAATCATTTTCAGCATGGGCGGCGTCCTTCCAGACCGACCAGGAAGGCATCCACCACCAGGACGCCATGCCGGCGGCGCCGCCACCCGACGGACTGCCCGGCCTGAACTCGATCAAGGTGTTCGACGACGCCGGATTCAAGCAGTTCGAGGAGTGGGACGTCTGCATCGTGCCGCGCGAGCGCCTGGAACTCTTGCCGGGCAAGGCCTCCCAGCAGCAGGTGTGGTTTCGTCACCGCGACCCGCTGCCGGACGACCCGGTGCTGCACATCTGCGCGCTGGCCTACATGAGCGACCTCACGCTGCTGGGATCGGCGCAGGTCACTCACCTCGACGTGCGCCGGCATCTGCAGGTGGCGTCGCTGGACCACGCGATGTGGTTCATGCGGGCGTTCCGGGCCGACGAGTGGCTGCTGTACGACCAGTCTTCGCCGTCGGCCAGCGGCGGTCGCTCGCTGTGCCAGGGCAAGATTTTCACCCAGACGGGCGAGATGGTCGCCGCGGTCATGCAGGAGGGGTTGACCCGCTTCAAACGCGGATATCAGATACACGTGAGCGCGCCGAAGATCGGGGTCTTGGCGCTGCAGGGCGACACCCGTGAGCACCTGGCGGCGCTGCGCGAAGCCGGAGCCGAGGCGATGCCGATACGACGCCGCGGCGAGCTGGATGCGGTGGACGGGCTGGTCATTCCCGGCGGCGAATCCACCACCATGAGCCACCTGCTGGTCGATCTCGAGCTGCTCGAGCCGTTGCGACGGCGGCTGGCCGACGGGCTTCCGGCCTACGGCGCGTGTGCCGGCATGATCCTGCTGGCCAGCGAGATCCTCGACGCCGGCGCGCGGGGGCGGCAGGCGCTGCCACTGCGTGCCATCGATATGACGGTGCGGCGCAATGCTTTTGGGCGGCAGGTCGACTCGTTCGAAGGCGATATCGCGTTCGCGGGTCTTGACGACCCGGTGCGTGCGGTGTTCATCCGCGCGCCGTGGGTCGAGCGGGCCGGCGACGGCGTGCGGGTGCTGGCCCGGGCGGCGGGGCACGTCGTCGCGGTGCGGCAAGGCTCGATGCTGGCGACGGCGTTCCACCCGGAGATGACCGGCGACCGCCGCATCCACCATTTGTTCGTCGACATCGTCAACGGAGTCGCCTGAGCCATCGAGCGTGGGGCCTATGGACGAATTCAGGGCAGATCACGTACTCAGGGCCCACACTCGGCGGCCACGTAGACTCGTCTGGCGACTTATCAAGCACCAGAAACCAACAAAAGAGGTATTGCACACCGATGAGCGGCCATTCCAAGTGGGCCACCACCAAGCACCAGAAGGCCGTCAAAGACGCCCGCCGCGGCAAGATGTTCGCCCGGTTGATCAAGAACATCGAGGTCGCGGCCCGCGTCGGCGGCGGTGACCCCGGGGGCAACCCGACGCTCTACGACGCGATTCAGAAGGCGAAGAAGAGCTCGGTGCCCAACGACAACATCGAGAAGGCGCGCAAGCGCGGCGCCGGCGAGGAGGCCGGGGGCGCCGACTGGCAAACCGTCACCTACGAGGGTTATGCGCCGAACGGTGTCGCGGTGCTGATCGAGTGCCTGACCGACAACCGCAACCGCGCCGCCAGCGAGGTCCGGGTGGCGATGACGCGCAACGGCGGCACCATGGCCGATCCGGGTTCGGTGGCCTACCTGTTCTCGCGCAAGGGCGTGGTCACGTGCGAAAAGAACGGCCTGACCGAAGACGACGTGCTGATCGCGGTGCTGGATGCCGGTGCCGAGGACGTGAACGACCTGGGCGACAGCTTCGAAATCATCTCCGAGCCGGGCGATCTCGTCGCGGTGCGCACCGCGCTGCAGGACGCCGGCATCGACTACGACTCGGCCGAGGCCAGTTTTCAGCCGTCGGTCAGCGTTCCCGTCGACCTCGACGCCGCCCGCAAGGTGTTCAAGCTCGTCGACGCGCTCGAGGACAGCGACGACGTGCAGAACGTCTACACCAACGTCGACCTCTCGGACGAGGTGCTGGCCGCGCTCGACGACGAGTGACCCGTACACACCGATGACCGATTCGCCGACGCCCGCGGTCAATCATCACGCCGACCATCCCGGCTTTGGCGGCGTGATCGGTCTGGTGGCCGCCCTCGGCATGCTCGTGATGGGCCGCGATTACGCACGCCTGGCCGTTGACCTGGCTTCGGTATCGGATGCCGACCGGGTCGTCGATATCGGCTGCGGCCCTGGCGCCGCCGCGCGGGCCGCGGCGCAGCGGCGTGCGACGGTCGTCGGCGTCGATCCGTCTCCGATGATGTTGCGCCTGGCCGGCGCCGTGACGCGCGGTCAACCGAACATCACCTGGTCGCAGGGCACCGCCGAAGAGTTGCCGCTCCCGGACGGCGCGGCAACGGTCGTGTGGTCGCTACGGACGGTCCACCATTGGAAGGACGTCACGGCCGGACTCGCCGAGCTACGACGTGTGCTCGCGCCGGCGGGGCGGTTTTTGGTGATGGAGCGTCGGGTGCAACCCGGGGCGACGGGCCTGGCGAGCCACGGGTGGACCGAGCAACAGGTCGAGGCCTTCCAGACACAATGCCGCGCAACGGGTTTCGACGCGGTGCGCGTTGACGAGCGCGCAGCGGGTCGGGGGACGGTGTGGGTCGTGCAGGGGGAAAACGCCGCCTAGTCGTACCCGTGCCGCATGTCCTCGACGATGCGGGGATTGTCCAGCGTCGACGGTTCGAGCGAACGCGGCCCGATGTCGCCGGAAAACACGGTGGCGGCGTCGAGCACCCGCTGGTTGAGGAAACGCAGCGGGGGCGCGTCGGTCGGCACCCTCGGTGTGGGCGCGGCGTCCGCGTGCCGCGCCAGAGCGAACCCCCAGTCGCCGAACGTGGGCACGTGCACGTGATAGGGCGTGACCGTATAGCCGGCGGCCCGAATCGTCGAGACCGTGCGCCAGAACGCGGTCGAAGTGGAGAAGGGGCTGCCCGCCTGCACGACCATGAGCCCGTCGGGGGTCAGCGCACGGGCGGCAAGCGCATAGAACTCGGTCGAGTACAGCCGGCCAAGCACCGGCGTGTTGGGATCGGGAAGATCGACGATGATCGCATCGAATCGGCCCCCGACGCGGTCCAGGCCGGGGCCGCGCAGCCAGGTCATCGCGTCGTCGATCACGACCTTGACACGCGGGTCGTCCAGCGAACCGCCGTTGGCGTCGCGCATGGTGGTGCGCGCCAGCTCGATCACCGCGGGGTCGAGCTCGACCTGCACGATCCGTCCGATGCCGGGCTGGCGCAGCAGCTCGCGGGCCGCCAGGCCGTCCCCGCCGCCGAGCACGAGCACCGAGCGTGCGCCATCGCCCAGCGCCGGGTAGACGAGGCTTTCGGTGTAGCGGTATTCGTCCCGGGTGGAAAACTGCAGGCCCCCGTCGAGGTACAGGCGCATGTCGCTGCCGCGGCGGGTGACCACGATCTCCTGGTAGGGCGTGTGCCGGTAGGCGATGATCGGATCGGCGTAGAGCCGTTGCCTGCTCGTCGTCTCGATGTCGGCCGACCGCGCCAGCAGCGTGGCCAGCAGCCCGAGCGCGGCGGCGAGCGCGCACAGCGCGGTCACCAGCTGCCGCGTGGAAACCACCTTCCGCAGCAGGAAGACCGACACGACGGCCGCCGCGACCAGGTTGATGATGCCGGTGGCCGCCGCGCCGCGGATCATCCCCAGCGACGGCAACAGCAGGAACGGCCAGACGAGCCCGCCCAGCAACGCGCCGAGGTAATCGGCGGCGTTGAGGTTGGCCAGGGTGCGGCCGGCGTCGGCGGGACCGGTCGTGCGGCCACGTTGCAGCAGCGTCATCAGCAGCGGCACCTCGGCGCCGACCAGGCCGCCGATCAGGGCCGTGCTCACCGCCAGCACCCACGTCGAGCCGTCCACGAACGCGAACACGACATACAGCGCCGCCGCAGACAGGCCGCCGATGATGCCCAGCAGCGCCTCCACGGCGATGAAGGTGATCGCCGCGTGCGCCAGCAGCGGCTTGACCAGCAGGGCTCCCAAGCCCAGCGCGGCGATGTAGCCCGCGACGATCAGTGAGGTGGCGACGATGCCGCCGCCGTTGAGGCTCGCCGACAGCGTCAGCAGCGCGAGTTCGTAAATGATGCCGCAAGCCGCACACGCCGCCACGGCGGCCAGCAGCACGGCGCGCCAGCGGGCCGAAGCCTGCGTGGGTCGGACGACTCGGCTTTCCCGGGGGGGAACCGGCAGCTCAACCGAGGTCATGAGACCGCGGCGGCGGTTACGCCTCCCACGGCGAGCAGTATCAGGGCCACCGCGAACGACCCGGGATGCAGCGTGGGCTCGTCGACGTGCTCGTGGAAGTTACCCGGTATCAGCAGGTGCATCGTCAACAGCGCCAGTCCCAACAGGATCACGCCCATCAACCCGTACACCGCCACGCCGATCAGTCCCTGGCCCAGCTGGCTGTAGCTGGTGGTGATGGCGGTGATGATGACGGTGGTGAGCGCGATATACATCGCGCCCGCCACGACGACGGCGTTGGGGCGGCGATCGATGAACACCAGTTGGCGCAGCTTTCCCGGGGTGAGGAAGTCGACCATGTAGAACCCGATGACCAGGACCCCCATCCCGACCAGGAAGTACAGGATCGTGTTCACGGCGCCCTGGAAGATTGGATTGAGGTCGACGTTTCTGATCTCGACGGCGAGGTACACGGTTGTCTCCTTTGCTGTGCTTCGTTGCTATGCATCCGGTGAGGCGTCACTTGACTCCGCCGGGGCCCCCTGCGGTGCCTCCGGCGCTGCGCGAGGGGGATCCGGGGCTGAACCCCGGGCCGAGGGACCTGTACGCCCCGTGGCTGTATCCGGAGCTCAGGGGCTCCACGCGGACGCTGCACGGCTGATTGCCTTCCGGGCCGACGGCCACGATGTTGTTGCTGTAGCGCAGGTACTGGGTGGCGCCGCTGGCGGCGCGCGCGTCCGGGCCCTGATCGTTGGCCAGCGTGTTGGCCACCTGGGCGGGTGATCCGGCGCACGCGTAGCGCGTTGCGTTCGCATCGCGGGAGTACTCGTGATAGTGGCCCGCTATGTAGGACGCAATGTTCTTGTTCGGCAACGAGACTCCGAAATACAGCGATCCTGCCGCGGCGGCGGCCAAACCACCGGAAACCAGAAACAGGGGGGCGCGGCTCATGGTCGCCACCGGCTCGTCGTGTGGACCACGGTCCCGCCGCGCGCCGCCGGGTACAGGTGCCAGGTCTGCCACCGCCAGCCCGCGCCGTCGGGTTCGGCGGCCAGCGCGGTCAGCGCGGCGTCATCGCCGGGGAACGAGCCACCGAGCCAGCCCGGTTCCAGCGCGCAACGTTCGCGGAGCTCGCGCGCGAGACGGCGGAAGGTCGGCTCGTCGTGCGTTTCGGTGCGGGATTCCAGGCGGTAGCCGGGCGCGTCGGTGCGTTCCGGCAGATTCACCCCGAGGCTGCGCGCGGTGCAGGAAACCTGCTCCGAAAAGCGGCCTGTGGCGTGCTCGACCGCGACGACGTGCGATGCGCCGAGGACTCCCAGCATTAGGGCACCGCCGTCGGGGTGCTGCAGTGAGCAGGTCGCCAGCGGCGGCGGTGCGGGCGCGTTGAGCGCGAGTCCTAGCCTTTCGCCGGATACGTCCGCCGGCGTCACGGCGAGCTGATGTAGCGGCACCGGAGCCTTCCTATGGGGTCCACGACGGGGGCGCAGGGTAGACGGAGAGCTCGCCGGGAACCACCGACCTGCCCGTCGATACCTCCCACGGCATGCCCGGGGCCCAGCGCTCGAACGAGAGCAGCGCGCTCTTGTCGGCGTTGGCGCAGTCGAGGTATTCCATCTCACCGCCCGCCGGTAGGCCGGTCGTGCCTTCGCTGGTGTACGAGGCGCGACCGCGCTCCGATTCGCGAAACGTCACACCGTCGACGAGGTACTGGTCGCCGGGCTGCAACCTGAGGTCTTTGCGGTCGACCCACATCGCCAGCTCCAGGCGCCCGTCGTCCTCTTCGACGCTGAACCAGATCGGCTGGTCGCCGCCCTCCAGCAGGTGCTCCCACCACACGTACGGGCCCTCGCGGTAGGTCACGGACCCGCGGACCACATAGTCGACGCCGCCGTGGCTGACGACCGCACCGGGGCCGAGCTGCTGGGGCCCGAACTCGGGCATCGCGTTGAACGCCAGCGGATCCTGACGCCCGCCCTGCCAGGCCGGCTGCTCGGTGCGCCGCGGGCGCCGCAAAGCAATGACGAGCACCACGATGGACGCGATGAACAGCGCCGCCGCGAGCACGACCAGCAGTTTTCCCACGCGAACCCTTCTGTTGCCGCGGAAGCCTAGCGAATGTGGGCTTTAAGTTAACAGCTTTTGCCACGCCGCGTGTCGCGCCGGATTCGGTCGGCGCCACCCGCTAGGCTATCGAACAGCTGTTCGGTACCCCGATATGAAGAAGTGGGAGCGGATGATGCGCGTGATGGGCGTCGATCCAGGACTGACGCGATGCGGGCTGTCGGTCGTCGAAAGCCCGGGTGGTCGGCAGGTCGTCGCGCTGGATGTCGACGTCGTGCGGACACCATCGGACACACCGGTAGCCAAGCGATTGCTGGCCATCAGTGACGCCGTCGAGCACTGGCTGGACACCCATTGCCCCGACGTCATGGCCATCGAGCGGGTGTTCTCCCGCCTGAACGTCACGACGGTGATGGGCACCGCGCAAGCCGGTGGTGTGATCGCGCTGGCGGCCGCCAGACGCGGCATCGACGTGCATTTCCATACCCCCACCGAGGTCAAGGCTGCGGTCACCGGCAACGGCGCCGCCGACAAGGCGCAGGTCACCGCGATGGTCACTAAAATCCTTGGGCTGCAATCCAAACCGGCACCGGCCGACGCCGCCGACGCGCTGGCCTTGGCGATTTGCCATTGTTGGCGGGCGCCGATGATGGCCCGGATGGCGGCGGCCGAGGCGCAGGCCGCGCAGCAGCGTCACAACTACCTGGCCAAGCTGAAGGCCGCCCGATGATCGCCTCGGTGCGCGGTGAAGTGCTCGAGGTGGCACTCGACCACGTGGTGATCGAGGCGGCCGGCATCGGCTACCAGGTGAACGCGACGCCGTCGACGCTGGCGACGCTGCGGCAGGGGAGCCAGGCCAGACTGGTCACCGCGATGATCGTGCGCGAGGATTCGATGACGTTGTACGGGTTTCCCGACGTCGATACCCGCGACCTGTTCCTGACGCTGCTGTCGGTGTCGGGGGTCGGGCCCCGGCTGGCGATGGCCACGCTGGCCGTGCACGACGCGGCGGCGCTGCGGCAGGCGCTGCACGACGGCGATGTCGCCGCGCTGACCCGGGTTCCCGGAATCGGCAAACGCGGCGCCGAACGGATGGTGCTGGAACTGCGCGACAAGGTGGGCGCGACTTTCGCAGTCGCGGGCTCACCTGCGACGAACGGCCACGCGGTGCGCAGCCCCGTGGTGGAAGCCCTTGTGGGCCTTGGCTTTGCGGCCAAGCAGGCCGAGGAAGCCACCACCAAGGTGCTGGCCGCCGACCATGACGCGACAACCTCCAGCGCGCTGCGGGCCGCGCTGTCGTTGCTGGGTACTGCGCGATGAGCGAGGACCCGTCCGACCGCGACGTCTCTCCGGCGCTGACCGTCGGCGAGGGGGATATCGACGTCAGCCTGCGGCCGCGCTCGTTGCAGGAGTTCATCGGCCAGCCGCGGGTGCGCGAACAGCTGCAGCTGGTGATCCAGGGCGCCAAGAATCGCGGCAGCACACCGGATCACATTCTGCTGTCTGGTCCGCCGGGGCTGGGCAAGACGTCGCTGGCCATGATCATCGCGGCCGAGCTCGGGTCCTCGTTGCGGGTGACCTCGGGCCCGGCGCTGGAACGCGCAGGCGACCTGGCCGCGATGTTGTCCAATCTGGTGGAGCACGACGTGCTGTTCATCGACGAGATCCACCGCATCGCGCGGCCGGCCGAGGAGATGCTGTACCTGGCGATGGAGGACTTCCGGGTCGACGTCGTGGTCGGCAAAGGCCCTGGGGCGACATCGATTCCGCTTGACGTGGCACCCTTCACCCTGGTCGGCGCCACTACCAGGTCGGGTGCGCTGACCGGCCCGCTGCGCGACCGGTTCGGTTTCACCGCGCGCATGGATTTCTACGAGCCCGCCGAGCTGGAGCGGGTGCTGGCCCGTTCGGCCGGAATCCTGGGCATCGAGCTGGGCGCCGAGGCCGGCGCGGAGATCGCCCGCCGCTCGCGGGGGACGCCGCGGATCGCCAACCGGCTGCTGCGGCGGGTCCGGGATTTCGCCGAGGTGCGCGCCGACGGCGTGATCACCCGCGACGTCGCCAAGTCCGCGCTGGCGGTCTACGACGTCGACGAACTCGGTCTGGACCGGCTGGACCGGGCGGTGCTGTCGGCGCTGACCCGCGGCTTCGGCGGGGGACCGGTCGGGGTTTCGACGCTGGCCGTGGCGGTGGGTGAGGAGGCCGCCACCGTCGAGGAGGTGTGCGAGCCGTTCCTGGTCCGCGCGGGCATGATCGCGCGCACCCCGCGCGGCCGGGTGGCCACCGCGAAGGGCTTCACGCACCTCGGCATGACTCCGCCGGCGGGGCTCGCCAGTCTTGGCATCGGGGCGCCGCCCGGCTGCGGCGAACCCGGCCTATTCGACTAGCGCCGGCCTCATCGGACGGTTACGTCACCGTCGAACGGGTACCCAAGCAGCAGTAATTAGCTGTTGGAGGAGATTCTGATGAGGCACACGAACCCCGAATATGAACGCCCTCGCGCGGTGCACATGCCGCGCACCCGCGGCGCGGTGACCGGGCTGTTGTTGATCCTGTTGGGTGCTTGGGGTGCGTTGGTACCGTTCTTCGGCCCCCACATCAATTGGGCATATGCGACTGACCCGGCATGGACGTGGACGGCGGCCAAGGGCTGGCTCGAAGTGCTCCCCGGGGCCGCTGCCGCGGTGGGTGGCCTGCTGCTGCTTGTCTCCGGAAATCGCGCCAGCGCCGCGTTCGGCGGCTGGCTCGCGGCCCTCGCCGGCGCCTGGTTCGTGGTCGGCCGGGCATTCACATCGACATTGGGTAGCGGGGACGTCGGTCAACCGGTGGCGGCGACGGACCTGAAACGGGCCCTGCTCGAGGTCACGTACTTCACCGGTCTGGGGGCGCTGATCGTGTTCCTGGGCGGGGCCGCCGTGGCGCGCGTGGCGGTTCGGCATGCGCGAGATGTCCGAGACGTCCCTGCGACCCAGCCGGCGCCCATGGCCGTGCCGGCGGCGGGGACCGACGTGCCGGCGGCGGGGGCCGACGTGCCGGCTCGGGAACCGGCGACGTCCGGCCGGCGCTTCGGGGGCGGCCTATTCCGGCGACACCACCACGTCGGCGCTTAGCGCGGGGTCGGCTACCGGTGACTTTGCGCGTCGGCGCAGTCCGGGCAGCAGCAGGTCGGTAATGTTCTGACGATGATCGTCGCCGGGTTGGTATTCGCCGCATTGGCCGCGTTACTGCACGTCTACATCTTCACGATGGAGTCCTTGACCTGGACCTCGCCGCGCACCCGCGCCACGTTCGGCACGACGGCCGAGGAAGCCGAAACTACCAAGCTGCTCGCGTTCAACCAGGGCTTTTACAACCTGTTCCTGGCGATAGTCAGCGGCATCGGCATTGCCTTGGTTGCCGTGGGACACAACGCCGTTGGAGCCGCGCTCATTTTCGCGGGCGTCGGATCGATGGCCTTGGCCGCGATCGTGTTGCTGCTGTCGTCACCCGACAAAGCCAGGGCGGCGTTGACGCAGGGCACCTTCCCGCTGGTCGCCGTCGTGCTCCTCGCGCTCGGCCTCATTTCGTAGTTGCGGGGGATTACACACGGCACTGCCCGGGTACCCGGGCAGTGCTGAAATAGCCCGGCGACTACCGAGGAGACTCAATTGAAACATGCACAAAATGGCCGGCCCGGCGCGTTTTGGATGCCCCGCTCCCGCGGGGCATTGTGCGGGTTGCTCCTGGTCATCATGGGTGCTTGGGGTGCGGTGATCCCGTTCGTCGGCCCCCACTTCAATTTCGCCTACACGCCCGACCAGGACTGGGCCTGGAGCACGGCCCGGGGATGGCTCGAGGTGCTCCCGGGAGCCGCCACCGTGTTGGGTGGGCTGCTGCTGATCTTGTCCGGAAATCGCATCACCGCGATGGTGGGCGGCTGGCTGGCGGTCCTGGCCGGAGCGTGGTTCGTGATCGGCGGTCAGATCGCTCCGATGTTGGGCATCGGTTCGGCCGGTGATCCGATCGCCGCAACCGAACGCAAACGGGCCGCCCTCGAGATTTCTTATTTCTCCGGTCTGGGTGCCGTGATTGTCTTCGTGGCTGGCGTCGCCGTGGCGCGCCTGGCGGTGCGGTCGGCGAGTGATGCCGAAGCCCTGGCCCGGGTGGAAGCGGCACGGGTGACTCGGCTCGCCGAACGGTCGAACAGCGCGCCGCCGTACCTGTCCGGGCTGGAGGAGCCGGTGGAGCCGGCGCCCGAGGTGTCATCGGACGCCTTAACCATGCCGCGGGCGGATGGTGACGCGCCCCCGCAAGCCGAGCCGAAACGAGGCTGGCGGCGTCAGCGGGCGGGCGCGGCGCCAGGGGCGCAAGGCCCCGCGTATTTGCGCTGGCCGCATCCGCAGGGCTGAACCGCTAGGCGGCGACCGCCACGTCGGCGCAGTCCACCGCGCGCCGAACGTGTCTTCAGCGCGAAGAAATCGCGGAAATTTCGCACTGAGTGCACGCTCGGCGCGATGGCGCTAGGCGGCGACCGCCACGTCCACGGACAGACGCTCGCCGATGGCATAGACCGTCGGCCAGTCACCGGCTCGCACGGCTTGGCCAAGATCCGTGGCCAGCGGGCTGTGCGCGCCAAGCTCGGCCAACCACGTCGACACGGTCGCGGCGATTTCATCGCCGGGCACCCGAACGATGTGATCGCGATGCAGCAGATCGGTCACCTGATAGATCGTCGTCACCGAGGCCGCCCGCAAGCTGTCCTGCTGCCGCCGCCACGACCTGAGTCGGGCGCCGGCCTTGCGGATCGAAAAGATCGCGGTCCGTGCGGTCAACGCGGTGGTCATGGCGGGCTCCCTGATACCGGTGGCAGCCCGGGTGGGCCGCTCTATGGGTAGGAGCCGCCGGTGCGCGCCGGTCGGACAGTTTTTACAACTTTCGGCCGGGCCGCTCCGCGTCAGAGCAGTCCGAGCACCTGCAGGTCGGTGATGTACTTGACGATGATCGGCGCCGAGACATGCGGAATGTCTTTGTCCGGGCCGATCTTCGCCTCCTGCACCGCGGCGCGGAACCGGTCGGTCGGGGCCAACGATCCGCGGAGCGGCCGCTCCGGCTTCTGGTAGTTGTGCAACAGCGGCAGCAGCGAGTACTGGCGTTGCCGCTCCGGCAGGGCCCGCATCGTCCCTTCGAACCGGGGCAACCATTCGCCATAGTCGGCGATGCGCTGGACCGGGTAGCCGGCGTCGATCAGCCAGTCGACGTACTCGTCGAGGCCGATGCCGTCGTCGTACGGGTTCATCACGTGGTACGTCTGGTACCCGTCGACAACCTGCGCCCCCAGCGCGGAGATGGCCGCGGCGATGAACTCGACGGGCAGGCCGTCGTAGTGCGCACGCTGGCGGTCGCCCTCGGAGTCGAGCTCGTAGAACGAACCGGGCGCGATACCGGTGGCCACCAGGCTCAGCATCAGCCGGGTGAACATGTCCGGCAGGTTGAGCTGGCCGGCGTAGGTGGTGTCGGCCAGGATCATGTCGCACCGGAACACCGCGACCGGCAGGCCGCACAGGTCGTTGGCCTCACGCAGCAGCACCTCGCCCGCCCACTTGCTGTTGCCGTAGCCGTTGGCGTAGCTGTCGTTGATCTGGCGGGTCGCGCTGATCTCGCGGATGTCGGCGTCCTCGACGAACGTGTTCGGCGTGATCTGGTCGCCGACCCCGATCGTGGACACGTACGTGTACGGCTTCTGCTTGGTCGTCAGCGCGATCCGGAGCAGTTCGGCGGTGCCCAGCGCGTTGGGGCCGAACAGCTCGCTGTACGGCAGCACGTGGTTGACCAGGGCCGCCGGGTCGACGATCAGGTCGACCGTGTCGGCCAGCCGCTGCCAGGTCTGCTGGTCCAGGCCGAGGTTGGCCTCGCCCTTGTCGCCGGCGATGACCTCGAGGTGGTCGTCCGCCAACTGCCGGTAGTGCGCCAGCAGCTTCGGGTCGCCCTCAAACTCACCACCGCCGAACGTGTTGTCCAACCGTGCCCGCGCCTCGTCGTCGGACTTGGCGCGCACCAGGGCGATCACCTTGCCGTCGACCAGATCCATCCGCTCCAGCCAGTCCAGCGCCAGGTAGCGACCGAGGAAGCCGGTCGCGCCGGTCAACAGCACGGTCCGCACCTCGGCGGTGGGCTTCGGCAGGTTGGGCGCGGCGGCCAGCGTCGCCGCGTCGATGAACTTGTCGAGCGTGAGGTCTCCCGCATGCACCTCGACCGCGTCGCGACCGTGCACGGCGGCGAAGGTGGGCCGCTTCGTGCCGTTGCGCTCGCCCTCGATGTAGTCGGCGATCGCCCGCAGGTCGTTGGCCGGGCTGACGATTACGCCCACCGGCACGTCGACGTCGAAGATCTCGCGCAGGAGGTTGCCGAATGTCAACGCGGACAACGAGTCTCCGCCCAGGTCGGTGAAGTGGGCATCGGGCGAAAGGTCGGTGGTCGCCGTGCCGAGCATGGCGGCCGCGGCCCGGCTCACCGTTTGCAGCACCGGCGCGTCGGCACCGCTTTGACGAAGCACGCTGCAGCTCGTTGGCCTGGCCTTCGGCCAGCTCGGCGTAGAGCTGTTCCAGCCGCTCGCCGTAGTGCTGCTTCAGCTTCGGCCACGCCAGCTTGCGGATGCCGGTGAGCAGGCCGTTCTCCAGCGTGAAAGGTGTTGTCTCGATGAGGAAGTCGCGCGGCACCTCGTAGGACTGCAGGCCGGCCTCTTTCGCGACGCTTTGCAGCGAATCGGCGATCATCGGCTTGAGCGCGGCTAGCCCATCCGGGTCGTACGCCCCCAGCGCCTCTTCGGTGGGCACCACGACCGCCAACAGGTACGGGTGCGCGCTGTTGCCGTAGATGTAGATCTGTTGGACCAGTGGGCTATTGCCGAACACGGCCTCCAGCTTCGCGACGGTGACGAACTCGCCCTGCGCGAGCTTGAGCACGTTGTTGCGGCGATCGACGTACACCAGCCGGTCGGGACCGACCTCGGCGACGACGTCTCCGGTCCGGTAGTACCCGTCGGCGTCCAGCACGCTCGCGGTGACCTCGGGCCGCTTGTAGTAGCCGGGGAACATGTTCTCGGTCTTGAGCAGCAGCTCCCCTCGAGGATGGGGCCGGTCGGTGGAGAAGTAGCCCAGATCCGGGACGTCGACGAGCTTGTAGCCGACGACCGGCGGACGCTGCACTTCGCCATCGAACAGGACCATTCCGGCTTCGGTGGAGCCGTAGCCGTCCAGCAGATGCATCTCGAGCAGCGCCTCGACCCACTCCTTCAGCTCGGGGGAGGTGGGCGCCGAGCCCGTCATCGCGAAGATGAACCGCCCGCCGAGCAGGTATCGCCGCTGCTCCTCGAGGACCTCGGCCTCGACGGATCGCCGCTCTGTGGCATCGGCACCGCCGGATAGCCGCCGGTCGACCTGGCGCTGGAATTCGCCGAACAGGGTCTCCCAGATTCGGGGCACGAAGTTCAGCTCGGTGGGCCGCACCAGCTCGAGGTCCTCCAGCAGCGTCGAGAGGTCACTCTTGGCCGCGAAGTAGGCCGTACCGCCATTGCCGAGGGTGCCGTAGAGGATGCCGCGCCCCATGACGTGGCTCATCGGCATGAAGTTCAGGGTGATCGAAGCGGCGCTGGGCCCGAACCAGTTTCGGCTCGACCGACGCCACATCTTGCCGACGTTGACCTGGGGGTACATCGCGCCCTTGGGTGCCCCGGTGCTGCCGGAGGTGTAGATCAGCAGTGCCAGCGGGTTGTCCTCCTGGGTCGCCGCAATCGGCGTGGCCGGCAGCGCGCTCCCGCGCTCGAGGACGTCGGCGAGGGTCTCGACAACCACGGTGTCGGCCAACCGCGCGCGGGCGGTTTCGACGGCCTCGCGCTCGTCGTCGACCTGCGGGTGGTAGTCGAACACTAGGAGTTTCAGGAGCTTCGCCGGCGCCTCACCGCCCAGGATCAACTCGACGGCGTCGGGCAGCTGGTTGACGCTCGCCGCAATCAGGCTCGGTTCGGTCTCGGCCACGATCGGCTGCAGCTGCGCGATGGCGGCGCTGGTCTGCAGCGGAACGGACACCGCGCCGATCACGCCCAGCGCCATGTCGATGGTGGCGTAGTCGACGCTGTTGAAGCCCAGCACGCAGACCCGGTCGCCGGGCCGCAGCGAGGCGCTGGACAGGGCGCGCGCAACCGCGCCGACCCGATCGCTCAGTTGGCCATAGGTGATGGTCTCGTAGCGGGGGAGCAGCTCCAGCGAGGTGCGTCCGGTCTTGGGGTCCTTGACGAACTCGACGACGCGCTGTCCCAGTGCCGGTCGCTCGGCGTAGCCGTCGAGTGTGGTCTGGATGATCTGGGGCAGTCGCAGCCCGGGCTGTTCGAGGGCCGCGGCCACCGCCGGGTCAGGCTTGGCGGCGGCGAACTGTGGGTCGTTGGCGGTCAGGTCGTCGACGCGGCGTGCGAGGCGATCTTCTTCAGTAGCGGTAGTCGACATAACAAATCCCTCTTAATGCGTACGAGCCGGGTAGTTCGATCGCGCGACGCTGCGCTGACCCTTAGAACGTTAGCTAAACTAACGTGTATTCCTCAATGGCGGAGCCGATTGTCAGCGGTGTGAGATTCCGCACCCGGGTTGCCCGGCTCTAGAGGTCGCCCAGGATCCGGGTCAGGATGTCGATTCCTTCGATCAGCAGCTCGTCGCCGATGGTCAGCGGGGGCAGCAGCCGGATCACGTTGCCAAACATGCCACAGGTCAACACGATCACTCCCGCCGCGTGGGCCGCGGCGGAAAGCGCACTGGTCAGCTCCGCGTCGGGGTCGGCGGTTCCGGATTTCACCAGCTCGATGGCGATCATGGCGCCCCGGCCGCGCACGTCGCCGATCCGGTCGTCGCCGGCCTGCAACCGCAACAGCCGCTCGGTTATCACCCTTTCGATCTGCCGGGCTCGCTCGATGAGGCCGTCGCTCTCGATGGTCGCGATGGTGGCCAGTGCCGCCGCGCACGCGACCGGGTTGCCGCCGAAGGTGCCGCCCAGGCCGCCGACGTGCGGGGCGTCCATGATCTGAGCCCGGCCGGTCACCGCCGACAGGGGCAATCCGTCGGCGATGCCCTTGGCGGTGCAGATCAGGTCGGGCTCGATGCCCTCGTGCTCGCAGGCGAACATCGCGCCGGTGCGCGCGAACCCGGTTTGCACCTCGTCGGCGATGAACACCACGTCGTTCTTGCGGCACCAGTCGAGCAGGGCGGGCAGAAACCCCTCGGCCGGCACGATGAACCCGCCTTCGCCCTGGATCGGCTCGATGAGAACGGCGGCCAGGCTGTCGGCGCCGACCTGGCTGTCGATGACCCTGATGGCCCGCGCGGCGGCCTTTTCACCGTCGGCGGCCAGCTCCTTGTCGAGCAGGCCGTCCCGATAGGGATAGGACAGCGGCGCCCGGTAGATCTCCGGCGCGAACGGACCAAAGCCGCTCTTGTAGGGCATGGATTTGGCGGTCAGCGCCATCGTCAGGTTGGTGCGCCCGTGGTAGGCGTGGTTGAACGCCACGACGGCCGGCTTGCGGGTATAGGAACGCGCGACCTTGACGGCATTCTCGACCGCCTCGGCGCCGGAGTTGAACAACACCGAGCGCTTCTCGCCGGAGCCCGGGGTAATCCGATTGAGCTCCTCGGCGACGGCGATGTACTCCTCGTACGGCGTCACCATGAAGCAGGTGTGCGTGAAGTCGGCGACCTGCTCGCGCACGGCGTCCACCACGCGCGGCGACGAATTGCCGATCGTGGTGACCGCGATGCCGGAACCCAGGTCGATGAGCCGGTTCCCGTCGACGTCCTCGACGATGCCGCCGCCGGCGCGCGCCACGAACACCGGCAGGGAGACGTTCACGCCACCCGACACCGCCGCGGCCCGGCGCTCGTTCAGTTCCAGCGATGCGGGACCGGGGATTTCGGTGACCAGCTGGCGAGTCTGCTCGAGGCTGGCCACGCGTCCTCCTCACCGCGGCGCGCCGGTCACGTCGCGGATAAAGACTATCTGGTCGGCCTCGAATCAGCTGGGCCGATCGGCGACCAACGGATTACCCGCCCCCCACCGCCGGTCGGTTGCGACCTGCGGTGATGGCAGACTGGCCGTTAAGAGGTGCGCGGCCCCCGGGTCGACCCGGCACCGACCCCGCGGAATACCGAGCGGAATACCGATAAGGAAAGACAGGCGCTTCGATGAATAGTTTGATCATGTTCTTGCCGTTCGTGCTCATCTTGGGCGGCTTCATGTACGTCTCGTCGCGACGCCAGAAGCGCGCGATGCAGGCGACCATCGACCTGCACGAGTCATTGCGGCCCGGCGACAGAGTGCACACCACTTCCGGGCTGGAAGCCACCGTCGCTGCGATCGCCGACGACACCGTCGACCTCGAGGTCGCGCCCGGGGTGGTGACCACGTGGATGAAGCTGGCGATCCGCGACCGGATCCTGCCCGACGACGACCTCGACGAAGACGAGTACGAGGACTTGGAAGAATCCGGCGAACTGGAAGAGTCCGCCGACGAGAGCCGGGCGACAAAGGGCGACACGTAGGCTCTGTCGGGGAAAGAAACCGATTCGCAAGGAGATAAAAGGAACGTGGCATCGTCTTCGGCGCCGGTGCACCCTGCCCGCTACCTGTCGGTTTTCTTGTTGATGCTCGTCAGCGTCTATCTGCTGGTGTTTCTCACGGGCGACAAGCGAGCCGCCCCCAAGCTGGGCATCGATCTTCAGGGCGGCACCCGCGTCACGTTGACCGCGCGCACCCCGGATGGTTCGCGCCCGAGCCGGGAGGCGTTGGCGCAGGCGCAGCAGATCATCAGCGCGCGGGTCAACGGGCTTGGCGTATCCGGTTCGGAGGTCGTTGTCGACGGCGACAACCTGGTCATCACCGTGCCGGGAAGCGACAGCAGCGAGGCCCGAAACCTGGGACAGACCGCACGGCTGTACATCCGGCCCGTCCTCAACTCGGTGCCCGCGCAGGGCGCCGAGCCCAAGCCGGCGCCACCGCCGCCTGCGGGAACGCCGCCCGGGGCCCCGCCCGGACCGGCTAGCCCGGCGCCCGGCCAACCCGCGCCCGCCCAACCGGCGCCACCGGCCCAACCGGCACCGGCCCCACCGGCGCCGACCGGCAAACCGGCCCCCCAACCGCGGCCCTACCCCGACGACCCGCCGCCAACACCGAGCCCGGTGCCAACACCGAGCCCGGCGCCCGGCCCCGCGCCAAGTCCCGCACCCCCCGCGCCGGCCGGCAACGCGCCCGCGAGCCCCGCGCCGCCGCCTGAACAGCCCGCGCCGCCGGACCCGCGCAAGGATCTGGCCGAGCGCATCGCCGATGAGAAGAAGTGGCGGCAGAGCACCCGCCAGGGGATTCAGTACCTTGCCCTGCAATTCCTGGCGACCCAATGCGATAAAACCGACATTCTGGCCGGCAACGACGACCCGACTCTGCCCCTCGTGACCTGCTCGACCGACCATAAGGTGGCGTACCTGTTGGGGCCGTCGATCATCAGCGGCGACCAGATCCAAAACGCCACGTCGAGCATGAACCAGCGCGGCATCGGTTACGTCGTCGATGTGCAGTTCAAGTCCGCGGCGGCGAATACCTGGGCAGACTTCACCGCCGCCCACATCGGTACCCAGACCGCCTTCGCCCTGGACTCGGCGGTGGTCAGCGCCCCGATGATCCAGGAAGCCATCCCCGGCGGCCGGACCCAGATCAGCGGTGGGGACCCGCCGTTTACCGCTTCGACCGCGCGCCAGCTGGCCAACGTCCTGAAATACGGGTCGCTGCCGCTGTCCTTCGAATCCTCGGAAGCCCAAACCGTTTCGGCGACATTGGGATTGACCTCGCTGCGAGCGGGCCTGATCGCGGGCGCGATCGGCTTGGTCCTGGTGTTGCTGTATTCGTTGGTGTATTACCGGGCGCTGGGAGTGCTCACGCTGGTGTCGCTAATGGCTTCCGGCGCAATGGTTTTCGCGATCCTGGTGCTGCTGGGCCGATATATCAACTACACCCTTGACCTGGCCGGTATCGCGGGTCTGATCATCGGTATCGGTACCACCGCCGACTCGTTCGTGGTGTTCTTCGAACGCATCAAAGACGAGATCCGCGAAGGCCGTTCGTTCCGGTCGGCGGTGCCGCGAGGCTGGGTGAGGGCACGCAAGACGATCGTGTCCGGCAACGCCGTCACCTTCCTGGCCGCCGCGGTGCTGTATTTCCTGGCGATCGGCCAGGTGAAGGGATTCGCCTTCACCTTGGGCCTCACCACGATCCTCGACCTGGTGGTGGTGTTCCTGGTGACCTGGCCGCTGCTGTACCTGGCCTCCAAGTCTCCGACGCTGGCAAAGCCCGCGTACAACGGCCTCGGAGCCGTTCAGCAGGTCGCCCGCGAACGCCGGGCTTCGTCGGACGTGAAGACGGGACGGGGATAACGCGATGGCGTCCAAAGACAAGACCGAAACCACCGAAGCTTCGGGTGCTGTGGAGCTGACCGACAGCGCCACCGCGCTGCCGCACCACGGCTTCATTGCCCGGCTCTACACCGGCACCGGTGCGTTCGAGGTGATCGGGCGGCGCCGGCTGTGGTACGGCATCAGCGGTGCGATCGTCGCGGTGGCGATCATTAGCATCATCTTGCGGGGCTTCACTTTCGGGATCGATTTCAAGGGCGGCACCACGGTGTCAATGCCCGCCGCGAGCGGGAATGGCACGGTCCAGACCGCGCAGGTGTCCGATGTCTTCAGGAAGGCCATCGGCGTCGACCCGGAGTCGGTGGTCATCGTCGGCAGCGGCTCTTCGGCGACGGTGCAGATTCGCTCGGAAACGCTGTCCAACGATCAGACGACGAAGATGCGCAACGCCCTTTTCGACGCCTTCCAGCCCAAGGGCACCGACGGTAAGCCCACCAAGCAGGCCATCAGCGACTCGGCGGTATCGGAAACCTGGGGCGATCAGATCACCAAGAAGGCGTTGATCGCGCTGGTGGTGTTCCTGGCGTTGGTCAGCCTGTACATCACCGTGCGCTACGAGCGCTATATGGCCATCTCCGCGCTGACATGCATGTGTTTCGACCTGACCGTCACCGCCGGCGTGTATTCACTGGTCGGCTTCGAGGTCAGCCCGGCCACGGTCATCGGCCTGCTGACCATCCTCGGTTTCTCGCTCTACGACACCGTCATCGTGTTCGACAAGGTCGAGGAGAACACCCACGGCTTCCAGCACACCACCCGGCGCACCTTCGCCGAGCAGGCGAACCTGGCGATCAACCAGACGTTCATGCGCTCGATCAACACCAGCCTGATCGGGGTGTTGCCGGTGCTGGCGCTGATGGTGGTGGCGGTGTGGCTGCTGGGCGTCGGCACGCTGAAGGACCTGGCGTTGGTGCAGCTGGTCGGCATCATGGTCGGCACCTACTCCTCGATCTTCTTCGCCACTCCGCTGCTGGTCACCCTGCGTGAACGCACCGAGCTGGTGCGCACGCACACCCGCCGGGTCGGCAGACGGCGCAAGCCCGGGGCGGAAGCCGTCGAGCAATCCAAACCAACATCCGAAGAGCCGGCCGACGAGACCACCGAGGTCACCGAGGGGGCCGCCGCCGAGAGTTCCGAGGCGCCGGCGTCCGACAAACCCGCACCCAACAAGCCGGCGCCGGGTGCACGGCCGGTGCGGCCCACCGGAACCCGGCGTCCGACCGGCAAGCGAAACGCCGGCCGGCGGTAGGCCAGATGTTGCGGGCCGGCCGGCGGGGGCTAAGGGGGTGCGCATCCGTCGGTTTGGCCGGGTTGGTTGCGGCGGCCTTCGCCCTGACCGCGTGTTCGAGTAGCGCCGCCACGCAGATCGATTACGTGGTCGACGGCCCGCTGGTCACCTACAACACCAACACCGTGGTCGGCGCCGCGTCGGCCGGAGCGCAGGCCTTTGCCCGCACGCTGACAGGCTTCGGCTATCACGGCCCCGACGGACAGGTCGTCGCCGACCACGACTTCGGCACCGTCGCGGTCGTGGGCGGCTCGCCGTTGGTGCTGGACTACCAAATCGCCGACAACGCCGTCTACTCCGACGGCAAGCCGGTGACCTGCGACGACCTCGTGCTCGCCTGGGCGGCCCAATCGGGCCGGTTTCCGGGCTTCGACGCCGCCACCCAGGCCGGCTACGTCGACGTCGCCAACGTCGAGTGCATCCCGGGGCAGAAGAAGGCCCGGGTGTCTTTCATCCCGGACCGCGGCGTCGTCGACTACACCCAGTTGTTCGCCGCGACCTCGATGATGCCGTCGCACGTGATCGCCGATCAGCTGAACGTCGACGTGACGGCGGCGCTGCTGAGCAACAACGCGCAGGTGGTGCAGCAGATCGCGAACCTGTGGAACACCACCTGGGAACTCAAGCCCGGTATCGACCTGAAGCGCTTCCCGTCGTCGGGACCGTACAAGATCGAAAAAATCTTGGACGGTGGCGGCGTGGTGCTCGTCGCCAACGACCGCTGGTGGGGTCCCAAGCCCATCACCAAGCGGATAACCGTGTGGCCGCAGGGGCCCGACATCCAAGACCGGGTCAACAATCGGAGCGTCGACGTGGTCGACGTCGCGACCGGTTCCTCCGGAGCGCTGGCCACCCCGGATAACTATGAGCGCTCCGATTCGCCGTCGGCCGGAATCGAGCAGCTGATCTTCGGGCCGCAGGGACCGTTGGCGCAGGCCAAGGCCCGACGCGCGTTCGCGCTGTGCACCCCGCGCGACGCGATCGCGCACGACGCCGGGGTGCCGATCGCCAATTCACGCCTGGATCCGGCCACGCAGGACGCCGTCGCCTCCGCTGAAGGCGCCACCGAGGCCGGCCCGTTCGGCAAGGCGGATCCCGCCGCCGCCCGCGATGCGCTGGGTGGTGCACCCCAAACGGTGCGGATCGGTTACCAGGGACCCAACGCGCGACTGGCGGTCACCGTCGGGGTCATCACCAAATCCTGCGCCGCCGCCGGCATCACCGTTTCCAACGTCACCCTGAATTCGTCGGGGCCGCAGGCGCTCAAGGACGGAAAGATCGACGTGCTGGTGGCCGGCACCGGCGGAGCCACCGGCAGCGGGTCGACCGGATCGTCGGCGATGGACGCCTACGACCTGCACAGCGGCAACGGCAACAACCTGTCCGGCTACTCGAATCCCCAGGTCGATAGCGCGATCGGTGCACTGGCGGTGTCGGCCGACCCCGCCGAGCGGGTCAGGCTGCTGGCGCAGGCGGCCCCGCCACTCTGGGCGGATATGCCGACGTTGCCCCTGTACCGCCAGCAGCGCACGCTGCTGATGTCGAAGAAAATGTATGCCGTCAGCAAGAATCCGACGCGTTGGGGCGCCGGCTGGAACATGGACCGATGGGTGTTGATGCAGTGAGGGTGGCCGAACTGATCGCGTCGCTGACCCGGAACGTGGCGGATTTTCCCCAGCCGGGCGTCCAGTTCAAGGACCTCACCCCGCTGTTCGCCGACCGGGACGGCCTGGCGGCGGTGACGGACGCGCTGGCGGGGATCGCGTCCGGCGCCGACCTGGTGGCCGGCATCGACTCCCGCGGCTTTTTGGTGGCGGCGGCCGTCGCCGGGCGGCTGGGCACCGGCGTGCTGGCCATCCGCAAGGGCGGCAAGCTGCCGCCGCCGGTATACACCGAGCGGTACGACCTCGAGTACGGCAGCGCCACGCTGGAGGTTCCCGCCGAGGGCGTTGAGCTGCGCGGGCGCCGCTTGGTGGTCATCGATGACGTGCTGGCCACCGGCGGCACCATCGCCGCGGCGGCCCGGTTGCTGGAGCGCACCGGGGCCGACGTCACCGCGGCGGCGGTGGTCGTGGAGCTCACGGCGCTGGGTGGTCGCGAGGCGCTCGCGCCGTTGCCCGTGCACAGCCTGAGCCGCTCCTAGGCGCCTGGGCGTGCGGGTACCAGTAATCACATGAGCCACGTGAGTACCACTAGCCGGCCATGAGGCGATTTCCATTCGTGCTATCACCGGCGCTATCACAACGGCTTGCGCCCACCGGGAGAGCAACGACGGGTCTGCTCAGGAGCGAGGCCATGCCGCAATTTGGCGATATCCTCGAGGTCGGAGGTGACCAACGTGGCGGACGACAAGAGCGTGGCGCAAGCTCTTGAGGCGCCCCCGGAAACCTCGCTGGCCGTGGAGCCGGTTCCCGAGACACCGGAGCCGCCGGCCGAGACCCTGAAGTCGAGCAGCAGCGCCTCTCGTCGGGTCCGGGCCCGGCTGGCGCGGCGGATGACCGCCCAGCGCAGCGCCCTCAATCCCGTGCTGGGGCCGCTGGTGGCGGTGCACCGGGAAATCTATCCCAAGGCAAACCTGTCGATGCTGCAGCGCGCCTTCGAGGTCGCCGATGAGCGGCACGCCACCCAGCTGCGCCATTCCGGTGACCCCTACATCACCCACCCGCTGGCCGTCGCCAATATCCTGGCCGAATTAGGCATGGACACAACCACTTTGGTGGCCGCGTTGTTGCACGACACCGTCGAGGACACCGGATACACGCTCGAGGCGCTGTCCGAGGAATTCGGCGAAGAGGTGGGCCATCTCGTCGACGGCGTGACCAAGCTGGATCGGGTGGTGCTGGGCAGTGCCGCCGAAGGCGAGACCATCCGCAAGATGATCACCGCCATGGCTCGCGACCCCCGGGTGCTGGTGATCAAGGTCGCCGACCGGCTGCACAACATGCGCACCATGCGCTTCCTGCCGCCGGAAAAACAGGCACGCAAGGCGCGTGAGACGCTGGAAGTCATTGCGCCCCTGGCGCACCGGCTGGGCATGGCCAGTGTCAAGTGGGAATTGGAAGACCTGTCGTTCGCGATCCTGCACCCCAAGAAGTACGAGGAGATCGTTCGGCTGGTCGCGGGCCGCGCGCCGTCCCGGGACACCTACCTGGCCAAGGTCCGTACCGAGATCGTCAACACCCTGGGCGCGTCGAAGATCAAGGCGACGGTGGAGGGCCGCCCCAAGCACTACTGGTCGATCTATCAGAAGATGATCGTCAAGGGCCGAGACTTCGACGAGATCACCGACCTCGTCGGCATCCGCATCCTGTGCGACGAGATCCGGGACTGCTACGCCGCGGTCGGCGTGGTGCATTCGCTGTGGCAGCCGATGGCGGGACGGTTCAAGGATTACATCGCCCAGCCGCGATTTGGCGTGTACCAGTCACTGCACACCACCGTGGTCGGGCCGGAGGGCAAGCCGCTCGAGGTACAGATCCGCACCCGCGACATGCACCGCACCGCCGAATACGGCATCGCCGCGCACTGGCGCTACAAGGAAGCCAAGGGACGCAACGGCGTTCCGCATCCGCACGCCGCCGCCGAGATCGACGACATGGCCTGGATGCGTCAGCTGCTCGACTGGCAGCGGGAGGCCGCCGACCCCGGCGAGTTCCTTGAGTCGCTGCGCTATGACCTTGCGGTCCAAGAGCTTTTCGTGTTCACCCCCAAGGGAGACGTCATCACCCTGCCGACCGGGTCGACGCCGATCGACTTCGCCTACGCGGTGCACACCGAGGTCGGCCACCGCTGCATCGGCGCCCGGGTCAACGGGCGCCTGGTGGCGCTGGAACGCAAACTGGAAAACGGGGAAGTCGTAGAGGTTTTCACGTCCAAGGCGCCCAACGCCGGGCCGTCGCGCGATTGGCAGCAGTTCGTGGTGTCGCCGCGCGCCAAGTCGAAGATCCGGCAGTGGTTCGCCAAGGAGCGGCGGGAAGAGGCGCTGGAGGCCGGCAAGGAAGCGATAGCCCGCGAGGTACGCCGGGGCGGACTTCCGTTGCAGCGCTTGGTAAATGGCGAGTCAATGGCAGCGGTGGCCCGCGAGCTGCACTACACCGACGTGTCCGCGCTCTACACCGCGATCGGTGAGGGGCACGTGTCGGCCCGGCACGTCATGCAGCGCCTGCTCGCCGAGCTTGGCGGCATCGACCAAGCCGAAGAGGAGCTCGCCGAGCGGTCCACGCCGACGACCATGCTGCGACGCCCGCGCAGCAGCGACGACGTCGGGGTCTCGGTTCCCGGCGCCACGGGCGTGCTGACCAAGCTGGCCAAGTGCTGCACGCCCGTGCCCGGCGACCAGATCTTGGGCTTCATCACCCGCGGCGGCGGGGTCAGCGTGCACCGCACCGACTGCACCAATGCCGCCTCGCTGCAACAGCAGGCGGAGCGCATCATCGAGGTGCTCTGGGCGCCGTCGGCGTCCTCGGTGTTCTTGGTGGCCATTCAGGTCGAGGCGCTCGACCGGCACCGGTTGCTGTCGGACATCACGCGGGTGCTTGCCGACGAGAAGGTGAACATCCTGTCGGCGTCGGTCACCACGTCCGGCGACCGGGTGGCGATCAGCCGGTTCACCTTCGAGATGGGTGACCCCAAGCACCTCGGACATCTGCTCAACGTCGTGCGCAATGTCGAAGGCGTCTACGACGTCTACCGGGTGACTTCCGCCGCTTAGCTCCGGCCAGCGTCCAGTGTGCGCTCGCGCGCGGAGGGTCAGTTAGTCGAGCAGTAGCGACTTGATGGTGACGTCGACTGCCGGCGGGCCGTCGTCGCCGCCCCCGGAAACGCCGGCCTTGGCGATCTTGTCCAGGGTGGCCAGCCCGTCGGCCTGAATGGTGCCGAAGACGGTGTATTGGGGCGGCAGCTGCGAGTCCTTGTAGACCATGAAGAACTGGCTGCCGTTGCTGTTTGGCTGCCCGCTGTTGGCCATCGCCAGTGTGCCGCGCGGATAGAGGACCGCCTCCTGCGCCTTCGGGTCGTTCGGCGCGTACTGATCGGTCGGGTACTCGTTGCCAAACCCGTAGCCGGGACCACCGGTGCCGTCGCCCTTGGGGTCGCCACACTGCAGGACGCCCAGTCCCGGTGAGGTGGTCAGCCGATGGCATTTCGTGTTGTCGAAGTATTTCTGGCCGATCAGGCTCGCGAAACTGTTGACCGTGCAAGGTGATTCGTTGTTGGCCAGCAGCAGGCCGATGTTGCCCTGGTTGGTCACCATGCTGGCGCTCACCTGGGCCTGGTCGGTCGGGATCTTGCCGGTGTGCGTCGGCGGCTTGACCGGCTTCGCGGCCGCGTCCGGCGACGCCGGGTACTGGCAGTTGGCCCCCACGCTGGCCGACGGTTTGAACTGCGGCAACGGCGGCACGGGCGGCGTTTGCCCGGCGGGCGTGGTGGTATCCGGGGAGGAGCTGGCCGCGGTGCTGGACGTTGCCGCGGTATTGCTCTTGTTCTCGTGTTTGGTGTTGACGACCGCGATCACTACCGCGACGATTGCGGCCACCGCCACGATCGAGACACCGGCGATCACCACGATCCGGCGGGTTCTCACTCGCTTCTTGCGGCGTTCCAGCTGCCGGTCGAGTTTGCGCTTGGCGTTGGCACGTCGCTGTTCATTGGTCGGCACGGCCGGTATGCCTCCATGTCGGTCGTCGGGGGCCGAGGTAGCCAGCTCAGGCTAATGTGGGCGCCGCGACCGGTGTCAAGCGGGGGCCGTGGGAAACTGGGAAACGTGTTGATCACCGGATTTCCCGCCGGCATGCTGCAGTGCAACTGTTATGTGCTGGCCGAGCGGCCCGGGACGGACGCCGTGATCGTCGACCCCGGACAGCGCGCGATGGCCCCGCTGCGGCGGATCCTCGACGAGAATCGGCTGACCCCGGCCGCGGTGTTGCTCACCCACGGGCACATCGACCACATGTGGTCCGCTCAGAAGGTTTCCGACACCTACGGCTGCCCCACCTACATCCATCCCGAGGACCGGTTCATGCTGACCGACCCGATCCACGGCCTCGGTCCGCGGCTGGCGCAGGTGGTTACGGGTGCGTTCTTCCGCGAGCCCAAGCAGGTCGTCGAGCTGGACCGCGACGGCGACAAGCTCGACCTGGGCAGTGTGACCGTCAACGTCGACCACACGCCGGGGCACACCCGCGGATCGGTCGTCTTCCGGGTCCTTCAGGCGAGCACCGACGGAAAAGACATCGTGTTCACCGGCGACACGCTGTTCGAGCGCTCGGTCGGCCGCACCGACCTGTTCGGCGGCAGCGGCCGCGACTTGCTGACGTCGATCATCGACAAGCTCTTTGTGCTCGACGACAAGACCGTTGTGTTGCCCGGACACGGCAACTCCACGACCATCGGCGCGGAGCGGCGATTCAATCCATTCCTCGAGGGCCTGAGCCGGTGACGGAGGCCTTCACTGCGTTTTCTGGACCCAAGGGGGTACCGGACTACCTCCCGCCCGATTCGGCGCAGTTCGTCGCGGTGCGCGACGGATTGCTCGCGGCCGCCCGCCGGGCCGGCTATGGCGATGTCGAGCTGCCCATCTTCGAAGACACCGCCCTATTCGCCCGCGGCGTAGGCGAATCCACCGATGTGGTGTCCAAGGAGATGTACACGTTCGCCGACCGCGGCGACCGCTCGGTGACGTTGCGGCCGGAGGGGACCGCCGGGGTGGTGCGCGCGGTGATTGAACACGGCCTGGACCGCGGCGCGCTGCCGGTGAAACTGTGTTACGCGGGGCCGTTTTTCCGCTATGAACGCCCGCAGGCCGGCCGCTATCGCCAGCTGCAGCAGGTCGGCGTGGAGGCGATCGGCGTCGACGACCCCGCGCTGGACGCCGAGGTGATCGCGGTCGCCGACGCCGGTTTCCGCTCGCTGGGCCTCGACGGCTTCCGGCTGGAGATCACCTCGCTGGGAGATGAGAGCTGCCGCCCGCAATACCGGGAACTGTTGCAGGAGTTCCTGTTTGCGCTCGATCTCGACGAGGAGACGCGACAGCGCGCGGAGATCAACCCGTTGCGGGTGCTGGATGACAAGCGTCCGGCGGTGCGGGCCCTGACGGCCGATGCGCCGGTGTTGCTCGATCACCTGTCCGATGTCGCCAAGCAGCACTTCGACACCGTGCTGGCTCATCTGGACGCGCTTGGGGTTCCGTACGTCATCAACCCGCGGATGGTGCGCGGGCTGGATTACTACACCAAGACCACCTTCGAGTTCGTGCACGACGGCCTGGGCGCGCAGTCCGGCATCGGCGGCGGCGGCCGTTACGACGGCCTGATGCGCCAGCTCGGTGGACAAGACCTGTCGGGCATCGGATTTGGGCTGGGCGTGGACCGGACCCTGCTGGCGCTGCGCGCCGAGGGCAAGAGCGTGGGGGAGACCACGCGCTGCGACGTGTTCGGGGTGCCGCTCAGCGACCCGGCCAGGCTCCAGCTGGCCGTGCTGGCCGCGCAGTTGCGTGCCGCCGGCGTCCGCGTCGACCTGGCCTACGGCGACCGCGGCCTCAAGGGCGCGATGCGCGCGGCCGACCGTTCGGGCGCGCGTATCGCCTTGGTGGTGGGCGACCGTGACATCGAGTCCGTGACCGTCGGGGTGAAGGATCTCGGAACGGGCGACCAAGTGTCCGTGCCGATGGATTCGGTTGTGGCCGAGGTGCTTTCGCGGCTCGACGGCTGAGTTCAGCCATACGCCATCCTGCGGCGGGACCCCCGACACCCTGTCGGTCGCGGTGCGCGCCACGCATCCCGACGACGACTAGGCGTGGGGCGTGATGACGCTCGGCGCCCAGCCTGCGGCTGACAGCGACACGCAATATCTGGGGGCACTTCCACAGCGCCAGGCGTCAAGGCCGTGGAAGTAGTAAAAACTCGCCGCTGAACAGGATTGGTTCGCACTGAAGCGGGGTAATGCTTTCGGCATGAAAAACATCGCACGCGTCGCAGCCTCAACGGTCGTAATGACCGCCGGTTTTGCGCTCGCGGGTTTAGGGGCGGCTGCCGTCGCCCAGGCCCAACCCGCGCCGTTCCCGGATTATCACTGGTGCCCCGGCCAGTGGTGGGATCCAGGGTGGGGCTTCAACTGGGACTTTGGCCGCTGCCACGACGACCACTGGTACGACGGTGAAGCCCGCGACCAGGGTCACTGGCACAACGGCCCCTGGGACCAAAACTGGCGCTGAGGTGATGTAAGCGGGATCCGGTGGCGTGTCAGTCCTTCGGCTGCCCCATGATCGCGCGCCAGCCGTGTCAGCCGAACGCAGGTCTGTAGGTAGCAATGCCTCGTCGGTGACGACAGCCTGGACGGCGGCGGATGATGTGTCGTTCACTTTGGGGTGAACATCGGTGCGATGATGCCGAAACGCCGTCGCACCCGCCGAACCCCGACAGAATCGGATGGCACACGAAGCGCGCAGCGGCGACGACAACCGCGGTCCTGCTAGCCGATCACCGCAACTGCCGGACGAACTCCGCGACGGCCGAGCCGATCGCGTCCGGGCTGTCTTCCTGGATGAAATGCACCCCGGGGACCGTGACCTCGCTGAGGTTGGCCCAGGTCCGGACGTAGTCACGGATGCGGCCGGTGAGGATCGCGCCGGGCTCGGCGTTGACGAACAGCTTGGGCACATCGCCTTTTTCCAACCAGCCGCGGTACTCGTCGACCACGGCGACAACCTCGGCCGGCTCGCCGTCGATGGGGATGTTGCGCGGCCACGACAGGGTCGGTCGCCGGTCCTCGCCGGGGTTGACGAACGGCCGCCGGTAGGTGTCCATCTCCTCGTCGGACAGTCGTCGCCGGATCGCGCCGGGCAGCACCCCTTCGACAAAGATGTTCTGCTCCAACACCATCCGCTCACCCTCGGGCGACCGAAACCCCTGGAACACGCCTCGCACGCTGGGATGGAAGTCCGTCCATGTCATCGGGGTGACGATCGCCTCCATGAAGGCGATACCCTGCACCCGGTCGCGATGCTGGTTGGCCCAGTCGAAGCCCAGCGCCGAGCCCCAGTCGTGCAGCACCAGCACCACGCGGTCGCCCAGGTCGAGCGCGTCCCAGAGCGCGAACAGGAAGTCTCGTTGCTCGGCATAGTGATAGCGGTCGGGGCCCGATGGGCTGAGTTTGTCGGACGCGCCCATCCCGATCAGGTCGCACGCCACCAGGCGGCCCAGTCCTTCCAGATGGGGCATGACGTTGCGCCACAAGTAGGACGACGTCGGGTTGCCGTGCTGAAAGACGATGGCATCGCCATCGCCCTCGTCGATGTAGGCCATTCGCTTGCCGGCGATCTCCCGGTATTGCATCTGCACGAAGACATCTTGGCACTTGACATCTTATCGAACACCAGTTCGAATAGAGGTATGCGTTGGGCCAACCAGTCCGTCGCGGTCAACGGGACCCCCGTCGACGATGGGGCGCTGCCGGGGCTGCAGCGGATCGGCCTCGTCCGCAGCGTGCGCGCGCCGCAGTTCGAGGGCATCACCTTTCACGAGGTGCTGTGCAAGTCGGCGCTCAACAAGGTGCCGGACGCGGTCGCGTTGCCGTTCCGGTACACCGTCAACGGCTACCGCGGCTGCTCGCACGCCTGTCGCTACTGTTTCGCTCGTCCCAGCCACGAATACCTGGACTTCGACTGTGGCACCGACTTCGACACGCAAGTGGTGGTGAAGACCAACGTCGCCGAGGTCCTGAACCGCGAGCTGCACCGGCCGTCGTGGCGGCGCGAGACCGTCGCGCTGGGCACCAACACCGATCCCTACCAACGCGCCGAGGGCCGCTACAAACTGATGCCGGGCATCGTTCGCGCGCTCGCGGGATCCGGTACGCCGCTGTCCATCCTGACCAAGGGCACGCTGCTGCGACGCGACCTGCCGCTGATCGCCGATGCGGCCGGGCAGGTTCCGGTCTCGGTCGCGGTGTCGCTGGCCGTCGGCGATCCGGAGCTGCACCGCGATGTCGAGCCGGGCACCCCGACACCGCAGGCGCGCCTGGGCCTCATCACGGCAATCCGTGCTGCCGGTCTGGACTGTCACGTGATGGTCGCGCCGGTGCTGCCGCACCTCACCGATTCCGTCGAGCACCTCGATGGGCTGCTCGGCCAGATCGCCGCGGCCGGCGCCACCGGCGTGACGGTTTTCGGCCTGCATCTGCGCGGCTCGACCCGCGGCTGGTTCATGTCCTGGTTGGCCGGCTCGCATCCCGAACTTCTCGGCCGCTACCGCGAGCTGTACCGGCGCGGCGCATACCTGCCGCCGAGCTACCGCGAGACGCTGCGGCAGCGGGCCGCGCCGCTGATCGCCAAGTACCGGCTGGCCGGTGATCACCGCCCGTTCCAGCAGGCACCCAAGGCCGTCGAACCGGAAGCCGTTCAGGCGACGCTGTTCTGAGAACTGATCCACCACGGTAACCTCCCCGAACGGCCCGCTGAGCGCGTAATGCGTTGCCTTGCTGACCGAAGTCGAAGCGTTGTTCGTGCGGCCTAAGCTTGGCCAGCGGTGTGAGCGCGCCGAGATACAAACCACGCACACGCGCACCGGCGTGTCGTATGCGTGGTTTATATGTCGCGGTAGGCGCGGCCGTTCAGCCGACGCTGTTTTGAGCTAGCCGGGCTTATCGCCGCGCGGCTTGGTAAGCGTGAACTGGTCCACCACGGTAACCTCGCCGAACGGCCCGCTGAGCGCGTAATGCGTTGCCTTGATCGAGGTGTTGCCGCCGGGCTGACCCGGGTCGACGTCGAAAGCCGCAAAACCGTAAGGGTTGTCGCGGTCGCGAAACGCCGACCACGGCGCGTCCTCGAGCACGTAGATCGGTGACTTGCGTCCGTGCACCGGATCAAACGCGCCGACGCCGACCAACACGCGGCAGCGGGGTTGGGGGAAGAACAACCGGTTGGACGGCAAGGATGTACCGCCCCCACCGATGACGAGGTGCACCGTTCCCCGGGTCGAGTCGATGACGTCGTTGCGGGTGTCGACCGGTATCGGCGTCCGGGTATCGGTACCCAGCGATCCGCGCAATGGATGAGACCGTTCGTAGTGGTGTTCGTGGCCGCACAGCACCAGGTCAACCCCATACTGGTCGAACAGCGGGAGCCACTCCTCACGAATCCCAAGGTCGGCGCCGTTGCTCTTGTCGGTGGTGGAGATCGCGGTCTGATGCATGCAAACGACGATCCAATCGACATCCGGGTCCTGCCGTGCAGCAGCGAGTTCGCCTGCAAGCCAGCGCTTTTGCTCTCCACCCGAATAGCCGTGCACGTAGAAGTTGCCGCCGTCCTGGAAGGCCACGTCGTCGTTGTTCAGGCTGATCACCCGCACCGAACCGGCGGTGAACGAGTACCACAGCCCGCGCATCTCCGGGCCGGACCCCGAGTCCGGCAACGCGAAGTACGTCTGATAGGCACCGTAACCGATTGGCCCGTTGCCCAATTCGTTCTCGTGGTTGCCCGCCGCCGGCATCCACGGCCGGTACCGCGCCGAGCGCGTATTGTTCTCAAACCAGTTCGACCAGGTGCGGATCCGGTCGTGCGCGAGGTTGGCATAGCACAGGTCGCCGTTCACCAGGTTGAACAGCGGACCGAGACGCTCGATCGCCAGCGTGGTGTCTGCGGCCGCGGGCGATCCGATGTTGTCGGTGCCGTATCTGTCGTCGGGCAACTTGGCCAGCGTCGGGGTGGACTGGTCACCGAAGCTGGTGAAGCGCAGCGGGTTTCGTCCCGACGGTGCCGTCCGTACCGTTCCGCTCTCGGGCTCCGCGCCGTCATGCAGGGCGGCGTAGACGTAGTCGGTGTCCGGGGTCAGACCCGTCAGACGGGCGTGGTTGACGCGAACCTCGGTGTTGGACTTGGCGTCCCGATAAGTTCGGGTTTCGGCGGCCACGGTGCGCCCGAACCCCGACGCCGGCGTGCCAAGCATGACGCGCGGATTGCGGACGGCGTCGGTGGTGTGCCATGACACCACCACCTCGGTGCCGGCGTTCTTGCCGAATTGCAAATGCAGACCGCCCACCGGCGGCGCGCCGTAGCGATCCGGCTGGTACCAGGCCAAGGGACCATGCGGGTGCAAGCGGTGTGACCACACCAGCGCGGCCCCGCCCCCGAGGCTCGTCCCGAGGGCGGCCGAAACCGCGGTCGTCGTCAACAACCTGCGGCGGCTGATGCCGACGGTGGGATCGTCGCTCATCAGATTTGCGGCGTGGAAACCCCGGGCTTTAGCCGGGGGCGGAAACGCCGCATCCCTCCCTTCGACTGGTTGTCGGTGGTCGTGCCTAGGTTTTTGATGTGTGCAGGTTTCGATTGTTTCCTAGCCTTGAGCAGGCGGCAGTATTGGCCGAGCACTGTCGCCATGCCCGGTTTGTGTGGAATCTTGCCGTAGAGCAGCAGCAGCACTGGCGGCCGGGCCGTCAAGCGCCCGGGTACCACGAGCAATGTGCCCAATTGACGGCTGCCCGCGCGGAATACGACTGGCTGGCCGCCGGGTCGCAGACCGTCCAACAGCAAGCGTTGCGCGACTTCGCCCAGGCAATGCGCAACTTTTTCGACCGGCACCCACCGTCGCCCGACGTGGCGTAAAGCCGGCACGCATGAAGGATTCCGCCAAGTCGGACTCAAACCGCGCCACATCAAACGGCTCAGCCGCCGCTATGGGCAGGTATGGATACCGAAGGTCGGTTGGGTGCGGTTCCGCTGGACCCGCAACATCCCCGCCACGGTGAAGTCTTACCGAGTCACGCTGGATCGATCGGGGCGGTGGCACATCGCTTTTGCCGCCATCCCCGAACCTGTCCCGGGACCCGGAGATGGCAGCGTGGTCGGTGTCGATCGCGGGGTGGCGGTATCGGTCGCGCTGTCGAGCGGGGAGCTGCTGCGCGTTCCTGGCCTTAGTGCTGGTGAAACCAAGCGGCTGCGCCGATTGCAGCGGCACCTGGCCCGGGCGCAACGCGGATCGAACCGGCGGGCACGAACGAAGCTGGCCATTGCGCGGTTGCGCGCCCGCGAAACCGATCGCCGCCGTGACTGGGTGGAAAAGACCACCACCGATGTGGCGCGCCGCTTCGACACCATCCGCGTCGAGGACTTGAAGGTGCGCGCGATGACCCGCTCGGCGCGCGGAACTCGGGAATGCCCGGGCACCAACGTCGCGCAGAAACGGGGCCTCAACCGCGAGATCAGCCGCCAGGGGTGGGGACTGCTGGTGGCCCGGTTGAAGCACAAGGCCCTGGGGCGGCTCGAATTCGTCCCACCGGCGTACACGTCGCAACGATGCTCCGACTGCGGGCATGTCGCGCCGGAAAACCGCAAGAGCCAAGCGGTTTTCCAGTGCGTCGCCTGCGGGGCGGGGCCGTGCAACGCCGACGTCAACGCCGCACGCAACATCGCCGCCGGACGGGCGGTGACAGCACGGGGAGACCTCGGCACTAGCCGGTCTGCGAACCGTGAACCTCAACTCTGTTCCCCTGCTGCGTAGGTGACGGGGTTGGAATCCAGCGGCTTGAACCGGTGGAGGACGTCAAACCTGAGCCAAGTAACGAATCCGGTAGCGTTTTCGGTATGACGAGCGTGCGAAAAGCGTTTGCAGTGGTCGCGGGAGCGGCGGCGGTGATCCTCCCGCCGGCGACAGCGCATGCGGATCCCGGCCATCAGGTCACCTACACCGTGACAAGCCCCAACACCCTGACCGCCACCATCCAGTACATGAACTCCGATCCGCCCAGCCAGGCGGCCTACAACGCGGACTCGTCGAAGTTCATGAACAACGTGCAGGCCCCGATCAGCGGCGGACAACCGGTCGTCTACACGACCACGCTGGCAAACCCGAACCAATGGGCGATCGTCACCGCCAGTGGCATTCTGCACTGGCCGGATTCGGGCAATGGCCCCGCCGCATTTCACTGCGAGATCGCCGTGGACGGCCAGGTGGTCACGCAACAAGACGCGACCTCCGCCGTCACCTGCGCGACGCGGCCCTGGTAATCGCACCTAGTCGAGGTTCGTTGCGGCGAAGGTGTCGCATTTGTTCGGGTCACCGGTCTGGTACCCGATGGTGAACCACTTCTGCCGTTCGGCCGACGAACCGTGCGTCCACGACTCGGGGTTGACGCGCCCGGCCGTCTCCTTCTGGATGCGGTCGTCGCCCACCGACGCCGCGGCCGAGAGCGCGTCGGCAATGTCCTTGTCGCTCAACGGCTGCAGGTACGGCACCCCCGTGCTGTCCTGCTTGACCGTCGATGCGTAGTGCGCCCAGATGCCGGCGTAGCAGTCCGCCTGCAGCTCCGTGCGCACGCCGTTGCCGCCCGCGCCCTGCGCCCCCTGCTGGGCGCGCCCGAGGATGCCCTGCAGGTTCTGCACGTGGTGGCCGTATTCGTGCGCGACCACGTACTCCTGCGCGAACGGCCCACCGCTGGCGCCGAATCGTTGGACGAGCTCCTTGAAGAAGTCGGTGTCGAAGTACGCCGTCTGGTCGACCGGGCAGTAGAACGGACCCACCGCGGTGGTGGCCGGTCCACAGCCGGTGTCCACCGAACCGGTGAACAGCCGCACATGCGGGCGGGTGTAATTCCGCATCAGCTGATGCCAGACCGCGTCCACCGAATTACCGGTGGCCACCACGCGACACTGCACGTACTTGTTGGCATCCGCCCCGGTCTTGCACTGGCTCAGGTCGAACCCGGGCGCGACGGCGCCGCCGGTGTCGACAGGCTGCTGGCTGACGATGCCGCCGGGATCGACGCCGAGGAACATCGCCACGAGAAGGATCAGCAGCCCCCCGATGCCGCCCCCCAGGGCCATTCCCATGCCGCCCCCGCCACCACCGGACGACGATGCGGTGCTGGTGTCGATCTGCATACCCTCGTTGAAGGTCATGCTAAGAATCTAGCCCGGACCGTCGCTGGCCGCCGCCAGCAGCGGCACCACGATTTCGCTGATTGGCGTCGCCAGGTTGTGGGCGCGTGCCTTGCGGATGATCACCCCGTTGCGGATGTCCCATTCCATCCGCCGGTGGTTTTCCCGGTCGGCCAGTATCGAGGTGCCCATGTCTTCGGGAGCCTTACGGAACATGTCGACCAGCTCGTCGACCACGTCGTCGGGCAGCCGGGCACCCTCGGCCTGCGCGACCGCCAGGCATTCGGCGACGTAGCGGTGCGACAGCTCGGCGACGTCGTCGCGGCGGAAAATTCCGGACCGCCGCCCGGTCAGCGGCAGGAACCCGGCCAGCGCGTTGACGAGCAGCTTGCGCCAGGCCGCTGTGATGAAGTCGGGGTCGCAGTCCACGTGACAGCCGGCGCCGCGCAGCAGCTCGGCGACCGTCTCCGCGGCCGGCCCGGTGGGCAGCACCAGCCGGGCCTCGGTGCGCAGCCGTACCCACCCTTCGGGCTGGGTTTCGGCGCCGTACCAGACGATCCCGGGAACCACGCTCGACGACGGGCAGTGCGGCTGGACCTGCTCGACCTGCTCGACACCGTTTTGCAGCACCAGGACGATGGTGCGCTCGTCGCACAGGCGGGCCAGCCAGCCGGCCGCCTCCTCGTTCTGGGTGGCCTTGACCGCCAGCACGACAACGTCGACCGGGCCCGACACCTGACTGGTTATGAGGGCGGGATCGGTGTGCACCGGGCCGGGCACGACGATGGGATCCGCGCCGTCGGGCCGCAGTTCGATGCTGTCGCGGGGGGTGTGACCGCACACCAGCACCGAGTGCCCGGCCTGGTACAGCAGCGCGGCGACCGTCGTGCCGACGGCGCCCGGACCGACGAGCGCAATGTTGGTGGTGATAGCGCCGAAACTACCTCCTCTACACTGGTCACTCGATTCGAAGCCGGGTGAGAGGGAGTGTTTGTGCTGCGCAGCCACGCCGCTGGTTCGCTCCGGAAAGGCGACGCCGGGCAACAGGTGACGTTGGCCGGTTGGGTGGCCCGCCGCCGCGACCACGGCGGCGTCATCTTCATCGATCTGCGCGACGCCTCGGGTGTCGCACAGGTCGTGTTCCGCGCTTCCGACGTGCTCGCCCAGGCGCACCGCCTGCGCGCCGAATTCTGCGTCGCGGTCTCCGGTGTCGTCGAGATCCGCCCGGAAGGCAACGCCAACCCGGAGATCGCGACCGGCGACATCGAGGTGAACGCCACCTCGCTGACCGTGCTTGGCGAATGTGCGCCGCTGCCGTTCCAGCTCGACGAGCCCGCCGGCGAGGAGCTGCGGTTGAAATACCGCTACATCGACCTGCGCCGCGACGGCCCCGGCGCGGCAATTCGCTTGCGCTCCAAGGTAAATGCGGCCGCGCGTTCGGTGCTGACCCGCCACGACTTCGTGGAGATCGAGACGCCGACGATGACCCGGTCCACCCCCGAGGGGGCGCGCGACTTCCTGGTGCCGGCGCGCCTGCAGCCGGGGTCGTTCTACGCCCTGCCGCAGAGCCCGCAGCTGTTCAAGCAGTTGTTGATGGTGTCCGGGATGGAGCGTTACTACCAGATCGCCCGCTGCTACCGCGACGAGGACTTCCGCGCCGATCGGCAGCCCGAATTCACCCAGCTCGACATGGAGATGAGCTTCGTCGACGCCGAGGACATCATCGCCGTCTCCGAGGAGATCCTGACCGCGCTGTGGGGGCTGATCGGCTACCGGATTCCGACGCCGATCCCGCGGATCAGCTACGCCGACGCCATGCGGCGGTTCGGCTCCGACAAGCCCGACATGCGGTTCGGGCTGGAGCTCGTCGAGTGCGCAGAGTTCTTCAAGGACACCACATTTCGCGTCTTCCAGGCGCCCTACGTGGGTGCTGTCGTGATGCCCGGCGGCGCGTCGCAGCCGCGGCGCACGCTGGACGGCTGGCAGGAGTGGGCCAAACAGCGCGGGCACCGCGGACTGGCCTATGTGCTCGTCGGCGACGACGGCGAGCTGGCCGGTCCGGTGGCCAAGAACCTGAGCGATACCGAACGCGACGGTCTGGCCGCGCATGTCGGCGCGAAGCCCGGGGATTGCATCTTCTTCTCGGCGGGCCCGGCGAAGTCGTCGAGGGCGCTGCTGGGTGCGGCCCGCGGCGAGATCGCCAACCGGCTCAACCTGATCGACCCCGATGCGTGGGCCTTCGTCTGGGTCGTCGACCCGCCGCTGTTCGAGCCCGCCGAGGAGGCGACCGCCGCCGGTGACGTGGCGGTCGGGTCGGGCGCATGGACCGCGGTGCACCACGCGTTCACCTCGCCCAAGCCGGAGTACGAAGACGTCTTGGGTGCTCGAGACGCCGATCCCGGCAGCGTGCCGGCCGACGCGTACGACATCGTCTGCAACGGCAACGAGATCGGCGGCGGCTCGATCCGTATCCACCGCCGCGACATCCAGGAGCGGGTGTTCGCGGTGATGGGCCTGAACAAGGCCGAAGCGGAAGAAAAGTTCGGATTCCTGTTGGAGGCGTTCATGTTTGGCGCACCGCCGCACGGTGGTATCGCCTTCGGCTGGGACCGGATCAATGCCCTGCTTTCCGGGGTCGACTCGATCCGCGAGGTGATCGCGTTCCCGAAGACCGGCGGCGGCGTCGACCCGCTCACCGATGCGCCGGCGCCGATCACCGCCCAACAGCGCAAGGAGTCCGGAATAGACGCCAAGCCCAAAAAGGTTGACCAGGCATGACCGATACGCCTGATAGGGCAACGCTCAACGCGTTCAACAAAAACATCGTCGACGAGTTCCGGGCCAACGACGGCAAGGTCACCGGCCAGTTCGCCAACGCCGACCTGCTGCTGCTGACGACGACGGGCGCCAAGTCCGGCGAACGCCGGGTGTCGCCGCTGGCGTATTTCCGCGTCGACGGCAGGCTGATCATCATCGGATCCTTCGCCGGCGCCCCCGTCAACCCGGCCTGGGTGCACAACCTGCGGGCCAACCCGCAGGCCCACGTCGAGGTCGGCGCCGACGCCTTCGACGTGACCGCGCGCGAACTGCCCGCCGCCGAACGAGACGAGCTGTTCCCGAAGGTCACCGCCGTGGCGCCCGGCTTCGCCGAGTACCAGTCCAAGACCAGCCGGACGATTCCGCTGTTCGAGTTGCAGCCTGCCTGAGCGGGAGTAAGCAAGCGTCATGGGCACTTCGCTGCTGACGCTGCCATACCCGGGGTACGCCGCGGTTCTTGCGGCTCTCAAACGGCTGCGTGGCCGGTCGTTCAATCTCATCCAGACCGCTGTTGCCTCGGGTTTGGCCTGGTATGTCGCGCACGACGTGGTCGGGCATCCCCAGCCGTTCTTCGCGCCGATCGCCTCGGCGGTGTGCCTGTCGATCAGCAACGTGCTGCGCGCGCAACGCGCCATCCAGATGATGATCGGGGTGACCTCGGGGATCGGGGTCGGCACCGCGGTGCAGGGGCTGCTGGGGCCGGGCGCCGTCCCCATCGGCGTCGCCACGCTGATCGCGCTGTCGCTCGCGGTTTTGATCGGGCAGGGCTTCATCGGGCAGGGGATGATGTTCGCCAACCAGACCGTCGTGTCATCGATCCTGGTGCTGGCGTTGTACCGCAGTGGTGTCGGTTGGGCTCGCATCTCCGACGCCCTCATCGGCGGTTGTCTGGCCATCGTGTTCGCCGTCCTGCTGTTCCCGGCCGATCCGCTGAAGGTGCTGCGCCGGGCGCGCGTCGGGGTGCTGCGGGTCCTGCAAGGCGTCCTGTCGCGCGCCGCGGAAATCGCGGCAGGACGCAGCGTGCCCCCGCCCGACTGGCCGCTGTCGGCCGTCGACCGGGTGCACGAACAGCTGGGCGGGCTCAACCAGGCCCGCGCCACCGCTCGTCAGGCGGTGCGGATATCGCCGCGGCGCTGGGGCATGCGCGCCTCCGTCCGGGCCGCGGATCACCAGGCAGTGCACGTGGCCCTGCTGGCCGGCTCCGTGTTGGAGCTGGCCCGTGCCGTTGCTCCCGAAGTCGACGGCTGTTGCCAGCGGCTCACGCAACCCGTGCAGGCCGTGCTGGTCCAACTCGCGGCGGCGACGGCCCTCGCCGACTCGGATCCCGCCGGCGCGGCGGCCTACGTCGCCGCGGCGCGCCGCCATGCCTCGAAGCTGCACGCGGACGCCCGCGAGAGAACCGAGGTGGTGCTGGCCGACGACGTCCAGGCCTGCGTCGACGACCTACAGCGGGTGATCGACCTTCGACACGGATGACCGGCTCACAACGAGTCGGCCAGGAACTCCTCGACGAGTTTCTTCGGCGCCTGGGTCAGCCACGCCTCGGTGACCAGCTCCTCGAGGCCGCGGGCATCGATCTCGGCCAGTCTGACGAGCACCGCCGGATAGCCGTCGAAATGCGGGGTGGTGAAGTAAATCCCCGGCTCGTCGGCGATCAACGCGAACTTGACGCCCTCGTCGGACACCCGGACGGCGAGGATGTCGCCCTCGGGCGGCTCCACCCCAATCTGTGCCAGCGCCTCGAGATCCGCGGGGCGCAGCGGCCGCTCCCACGCCAGCATCTTCTTGCCGACCCGCCAGTCGTGCGGCGAGGACTCCGAAGTGAGTGCCAGCTCCCCAACGATGCTTGCGACGTCGTTCCACGTGGCCACGTCTCGATTGTGCTCCGGATCGGCCGGTTTGTGGTGTGATCGAGCCGTGTCAGAAGCTGAGGCCGTCCAAGCTCGCCGGCATCGGATCACTCACCGCACCGAGTACCGCTATTCCGACGTTGTGACCAGCTCTTATGGCCGCGGTTTTCTCACGCCGCGCGACTCGCTGCGGCAGCGTTGCATCGCCCACCGGCTGGACATCGAGCCGGCCCCTTCCGACAGCTCCACCAGCGAAGACAGCTACGGCAACATCAGCTCCTATTTCCACGTCACCGAGCGGCACAGCGCCCTGACGATCACCAGCGACTCCATCGTCGACGTGTATCCGCCGCCCCTGGAGCGGTACACCGGCGGGCCGGCGGTACTGCCGTGGGAGGCTTCCCGCCCGGCCGGGCGCCGCGCGGCGCTCGCGGCCGAGTTCGCCCTGGACCTGGACCCGCCGGAGATCACCGACGAGATCCGCGAGTACGCGGCCCCCAGCTTCGTGCCGGAACGTCCGCTGATCGACGTGCTGCGCGATCTCACGTCGCGGATCTACGCCGACTTCACCTACCGCTCGGGGTCGACGACGGTTTCCACCGGAGTCAATGAGGTTCTGGCGGCCCGGGAGGGGGTATGTCAGGACTTTGCAAGGCTGGCGATCGCCTGCCTGCGAGCCAACGGCCTGGCGGCCAGCTACGTGTCCGGTTATCTGGCCACCGACCCGCCACCGGGAAAGGATCGGATGATCGGTATCGACGCCACCCACGCCTGGGCGGCGGTGTGGACTCCGCAGGAGCCCGGCCGGTTCGAGTGGCTGGGGCTCGATCCCACGAATGACCAGATGGTCGACGAGCGCTACATCATCGTGGGGCGCGGGCGCGACTACGCCGACGTGCCGCCGCTGCGCGGCATCATCTACACCAACTCGAAGCGCAGCGTGATCAAAGTCTCCGTCGACGTGGTGCCCTTCGAAGGCGATGCGCTGCATGCGTGACTTCCACTGCCCCAACTGCGGCCAGCGCCTGGCGTTCGAGAACTCGGCGTGCCTGTCGTGCGGCAGCGCGCTGGGGTTTTCCGTCGAGCAGATGGCCCTGCTGGTGATCGCCACGGGCGAGGAGGGCGAGCGCGCTGGCGCCGTGGATGCCGACGACTATCAACTGTGCGCCAATCTCCATGTCGCGGAATGCAATTGGATTGTCCCCAAGGATCATCCCGGCGGGCTGTGCGCGTCGTGCGCGCTGACGCTGGAACGGCCCGGCGCTACCGACCCCAAGGGTCTGGCGGCCTTCGCCCGCGCCGAGGCGGCCAAGCGGCGGCTGATCGCCGAGCTGCATGAGCTGAAGTTGCCGATCGTTGGACGTGATCGGGATCCGGATTACGGACTGGGATTCCGGCTGCTATCCAGCGCGCACGAGGAGGTGTTGACCGGCCACAAGAATGGCGTCATCACGCTGGATTTGGCCGAGGGCGACGACGTCCACCGTGAGCAGCTGCGGGTCGAGATGGACGAGCCGTACCGGACCCTGCTCGGGCACTTCCGCCACGAGATCGGGCATTACTACTTTTACCGGCTGATCACCCCGTCGAGCGACTACCTGGCGCGGTTCAACGAGCTGTTCGGCGATCCCGACGCCGATTACCGGGAGGCGCTGGACCGGCACTACCGCGATGGCGCGCCGGAGGGTTGGCGGAAAAGCTTCGTGTCGTCGTATGCGACGATGCACGCCGCCGAGGATTGGGCCGAGACGTTCGCCCACTACCTGCACATTCGCGACGCGCTGGATACCTCGGCCTGGTGCGGGCTGGCGCCGGCGTCGGTGACCTTCGACCGTCCGGCGTTGGGCCCCAGCGCTTTTCCGAACATCATCGAGATGTGGCTGCCGTTGTCGTGGTCGCTGAACATGGTGAACCGTTCGATGGGCCACGACGATCTGTACCCGTTCGTGCTGCCGGTGGCGGTGCTGGACAAGATGCAGTTCGTCCACACCGTGATCGACGAGGTGACGGCGGAGTCGAGGGGGGCGGCCGCGGTCGGGGGCTAGGCTAGGCCGGCATTACCCGCCGTTCGTCGGGGCCCCACAGCGGCTGCGTGCCGCCCGGCAACGCCAACTGCGTTGTGGTGATGACCTCGGCCAGGTCGCGCAGCTCGGTGTGTATCGCATCGAGCAGGTCCGCCAACTTGGCGCGCTGCCCGTCGGCGGAAACCGCTTCCAGCTCCTCGGGATGCGACCGGCGCAGCAGGGTGCTGATCTCCTCCACCAACCGCTCCGGACGCGACGACCCCGACGAGCCGGGCAGGTCCTTGAGGTCGGCCCGCAGCCGCTCCAGCTGATACAGCAACGACCGCGGGTTGTCGGGGTCGAAAAGCATCAGCTCGGTCACGGCGGCGACACTGACCCTGCCCACGGTGCGGCGCCGGTAGATCACCGACGATTCACACGCCACCAGCGTTGCTTCGATGATCGTTTGCTCGGCCGCGGCACTGCGGACGGCGATCAGCGTGGCGCGCAGCAACGCGGTCAGCCACAGGCCGCGCTCGATACGTTTGCCGATGTCCATCATCGTCCATCCCACGTCACGGACCATCGACTCGCCGGCCACCCCCGACAGCGTCAGCATTCCGGCCAACGTCTGCGCTTGAGCCGACGCGAGCAAGGCGTCCGCCTCGGCGAGCGAATCCGGCGGGTCGGACCGCAGCGCGACCGCGCGCTCCACCCCGGCCAGCACCATCCAGGTGTCGTTGGACAGTTGGTCGCGTACCGCCCTGGCAGCCAGCGCCACCCCTTCCACCGACTGGACGAGCGATCCGGGCCGCGTCGGGTCCAGGGTCAGGGACCACAGCGTCGAGGGGGCGACGGCGATCGCCTCGGCGTGGTCGCCGTCGGCTCCGGTCTGGGTCCCGGTGAGTCGCCCCAGCGCGGCCATCAGCACCGGGACGCACTCGCTTTCCTCGGTGTCCTGATTGTGTCGGTAGACGTGGAAGCGGTCGCGGGCGACGATCAGCAACCGGGCCGTCTCCTCGGCGCGCTCGCCATAGCGTCCCATCCAGAACAGGTCGGACAGCACGCGCGGCGAGCTGACCCCCCAGGTGCCCGCGGCGGTCTTTGCCGGCGCCGGCGCCGTGGGAAGAGTGACCGTCTCGGCCCGCGCACGCTCCGTCGGCCGCACCCAGATATCTTTTGCCGCAACCGTGTTCAGCGTATAAGCGGCGGGCCCGGACGCCAGCACGTAGCCGACGCCGCCGATCATTGGCGCGTAGCCGCTGCGTTGGGCGACCGTGAACAACCGCATGCCGACTCCGGCCGAGGACAACACGCCGGCGTGGTCGGTGGGCGCCGTCGAGAACTGCGGCAGCTCTTGTCCGACCCACTGCCACGGCATATCCTCGATCCGCGCGGCCAACTCCGCCAGCTGACCGGACGAAAGCGTCGGTCCGACAAGCGTTTTCCCGCCGACGGTGGACCTGATCAAGAGCGATGAGAGATTGGCCAGCAGGTGGGAGCGCTCGCCGGCGATGCCGCCCCAGTAGGCCGGCGCTGTGTGCAGCAGCGGGTCTTCGCCGAGCAAGCGCTCGGCGAGATCGGGCAGAAAACGCAGCAGCCCAGGGCTTTCCAGGATCCCGCTGCCCAGCGTGTTGACGACGGTCACCGTCCCACGGCGTTGCGCCTCCACCAAACCCACCACACCGAGCCGGGAATCGGCGCGCAGATCCAGCGGGTCGGTGTAGACCGCATCGACCCGGCGCAGAACCACGTCAACGCGCTTCAGCGTTCCCAACGAGCGCATCCACAGCTTGCCGTCGCGCACCACCAAATCCGCGCTTTCCACCAGCGGAAAGCCCAGCAGGGTGGCCAGATACGCCTGATCGAAGGCGGTCTCCGAGTAGATGCCCGGGCTGAGCACCACGACCACCGGGTCTTGGGCGACGTCGGGTGCCGCGTCGATGAGCGCCAGCCGCAACGCCTGCGCGAACGGTGTCGTCGGCCGCGGCGCGATCCTCTCGTAGAGGTCCGGAATCGAGTGCGCCACAACGCGTCTGTCGGCCAGCGCGTAGCCCGCGCCCGACGGCGCCTGCGTCCAGTCGGCGTTGACCTGAAAGCCGCCGTCCGGCAGCCGGCTGAGGTCACACGCGTGCATGAAGAGCTGGTGGCGCCCGGGGATCTCAATCCCGTTGGCGGCGCGCACGTAACCGGGGTGGGCGAACACCAGTTCCGGTGGCAGGACGCCTTCGGTGATCAGGCTGCGCGGCCCGTACAGGTCGGCGAGCATGGCATCGAGCAGGCGGGACCGTTGCACCAGCCCGGCCTCCAGCACCTCCCAATCTGCCGCGGAGACCACGATCGGCAGGGCGTCCAGGCTCCAGGGCCTCGGCTCCGGGGCCTGGGGCTTGGACCCGCCGTCCCAGGTGGAATCGACCTCGGTGTAGGTGATGCCGTCGTTGTCGATCAGACCGTTCACCAGCGAGCGCAGCCGGTTCAGCCCGGCCCTGCCGCGCTCCGCGACGGCGTTCGCCAGCTCGGACCAGGCCGGTCGCACGTTTCCGTCGCGGTCGACGAATTCGTCGTAGCCGACCCCCGGGCCGTGCCGCAAATCGAAAAGCGCTTCCTGGGCTCGCGCGGCCCGGTACCCGGCCAACAGGCGGTCGGCGTCGTAGCGACCGGCGGGGACCGCGGTCGATCCGCCCGTGTCATGTGCCAATTCCGGGGACGCCATTACTGCTGCACGGTACGCACGCGTCGCAGGTCGAGGATGCCAGGCGCGCCGACGTCTGTGAATAACCTCGCCTGCTTCTCCCGGATGGCGGACAGGTCGATCCTGCCGGGCGTGAAGCCGGTTGCCTCGAAGCGGCGGGCGCGGCGCGACTCGGCCGCAACGGCGTTGACGGGTGGCTCCTCGTAGGCCATGCCGCCCGGATGCGCGACGTGGTAGGTGCACCCGCCGCGCGACATCGCGCTGGTGAGGTCGATCAGCTCGAACCGCAGCGGGACGTCGGTGGTGATGGTCGGGTGCAGCGCACTGGGCGGCTGCCAGGCCCTGAACCGCACGCCACCCACGTTGATGTCGGGGTTGTCGGTGGCCAGCAACGGCACCGGGTAGCCGTTGGCCGTCACCACGTAGCGGTGGCGGTCGGCGCCGATGATGCGGATCTGGATGCGCTCGACCGAGGAGTCGACGTAGCGGGCGGTGCCGGTGGCGGCGGCTTCCTCGCCGAGGGTGTTCCACGGTTCGATCGCCCCGCGCAGCTCGATCTCCACCCCGTCGAAGACGGCGGTGCCGATGCGCGGGAAGCGGAATTCGGTGAACGGGTCCAGCCAGCTGGTCTCGAACGCAATGCCGTGCGCGCGCAGGTCGGCGGCCACGTCGGCGATGTCGTGAATCAGGAAGTGCGGCAACAAGTATCGCCCGTGCAGGTTGGCGCCGTGGCGGATCAGCGGCGCGCGCAGCGGTTCGTCCCAGAACCACGCGACCAGCGAGCGCACCAGCAGCGTCTGCACCATCGCCATGCGCAGATGCGGCGGCATCTCGAAGCCGCGCAGTTCCAACAGGCCGAGCCTGCCGCGCGGGCTGTCGGGGCTGTAGAGCTTGTCGATACAGAACTCGGCGCGATGGGTGTTGCCGGTGATGTCGGTGAGCAGGTGCCGCAGCGCGCGGTCGGCCACCCAGGGCTTGGGCGCGCCGCCCGCCGCCAACCGGGAGATCTCGGCGAACGCGATCTCGAGTTCGTAAAGGGCCTCGGCGCGGCCCTCGTCAACCCGCGGCGCCTGCGACGTGGTGCCGACGAATCGCCCGGCGAACAAATAGGACAACGACGGGTGCCGCTGCCAATAGGTCAGTAGCGACACCAACAGGTCGGGGCGGCGCAGCAGCGGCGAGTCCGCGGGCGTTACACCGCCGAGCGTGATGTGGTTGCCGCCGCCGGTGCCGCCGTGAGTGCCGTCGACGTCGAACGACTCCGTAGACAGTCGCGCCAGGCGGGCCTGCTCGTACAGGGTTTCCAGCAGCTGCGTTTGTTCGGCGAAGCCGGCGGTGGGCGGCACGTTGACTTCGATGACGCCCGGGTCGGGGGTGATCGTCGTCGACGTCAGCCGTGGGTCCGGCGGTGGGCCGTAGCCCTCGATCACGACCGGCGCAGTTGGCTTCGGCCGCGGCGGCCTCGATCCGGGCGACGAGGTCGACGAAGTGTTCGAGCGCCTCGGTGGGCGGCACAAAGACGTGCAGCAGCCCGTCCCGGACCTCGGCGACCATGGCGGTCGGCGGCGCCGTGTCCGGGTCGGTCACCACCGCGTCGCCCGCGGCGGGCTCCGCCGCCAGCTCGCCCGCCACGGTCAGGGGGTCGACGTCGAACGACGCGCGCGGCGGCTTCCAGCTGATCGAACGCAACGGCAGCCGCAGCCCGGCGGGGGAGTCGCCCTCGAGCAGCACGATGCGGCCGCGGCGCAGCCGCCAGTTCGCGCTGGCCCAGCCCAGGTCGTCGTCGCGGCGGTGCAGCGGCAGCACGAAAGCGGCCGGGGCCGTGGTGGATTCGTCGAGGCGCGCGAGCGTCTCGGGGCCGAGGTCGTCGCTGGATTCCACCGGGTCGCCCTCGGGCTTGCGCACCTCGGCGGCGAGCCACGCCAGCGGGTCCTCGTAGGCCGGGCGCACCTGGGACAGCGGCAATCCCAGACCGTCGGCAACCCCGGCGAGCAGCTTGTAGGCCGTCTCGTTGTCCGCGGTCGAGCCCGCCGGTTCGGTGGTCCAGGGGTCGGCCAGCAGCGCGTCGTCGGTCCACAGCGGCCGCCCGTCGGTGCGCCAGTGCAGCGCAATCTGCCAGCGCGGCAACGGTTCTCCCGGATACCAACGGCCCTGTCCCCGTTGGATCAGCCCCTGCGGCGCCCACGCGGCCTTCAGCCGGGCCGCCAGATCGGATGCCCGCTGCCGCTTGTGCGGGCCGTCGGCGGCGGTCGTCCACTCCTCGTCGACCTGGTTGTCCACCGACACGAACGTCGGCTCGCCGCCAACGGTCAGCCGGACGTCGGCGGCGCCCAGTCGCTCGTCGACGCGCCGGCCGACGTCGCGGATCGTCCGCCACGCCTCGTCGGTGTAGGGCAGCGTGACGCGCGGGTCTTCGTGGACGCGGGTGACGGTGTTGGAGAACTCCAGCACCGATTCGCAGGGTTCGGTGCCGCCGGTGATGGGTGCCGCGGTCGCCGGGTGCGGCGTGGCCGCCAGCGGGATGTGGCCCTCGCCGGCGAACAGCCCGGACGTCGGGTCCAGCCCGATCCAGCCCGCGCCCGGGATGTACACCTCGGCCCACGCGTGCAGGTCGGTGAAGTCGGCGGCCGGTCCCGACGGCCCGTCGAGCGCCTCGACGTCGGATGCCAGCTGCACCAGGTAGCCGGAGACGAACCGGGCGGCCAGCCCCAGCTGGCGCAGGATCGACACCAACAGCCACGCCGAGTCCCGGCACGAGCCGACGCCGGTGCGCAGCGTGAAATCCGGTGTCTGGACGCCGGGTTCCATCCGCAGGCTGTATGCGACATCGGCGTTGACGGCGCGGTTGAGCGAGACCAGGAAGTCGATGGTGCGAGTGCCGTCGGGCACGGTGAAGTTACGCACCCATGCCTGCACGAGCTCGCCGGGGCCCGACCCGTCGCCGCCCTCGTCGACGGGCCGCAGGTACGGCTCGAGGTCATCGGCCAGCTCCTTGGGGTAGGCCAACCCGCCCGAAGGCCACGTCTCGGCCCAGTCCTCGATGAAGAAATCGAACGGGTTGATCACCTTGAGGTCGGCAATGAGCCCGACCGTGATCGTCAGCCGGTTCATCGGATTCGGAAACACCAGCCGGGCAAGGAAGTTGCCCACCGCGTCCTGCTGCCAGTTGATGAAGTGGTCGCCGGGCTCGACGCGCAGCGAGTAGGCCTCGACGGGCGTGCGCGAGTGGGGCGCCGGGCGCAGCCGCACGACGTGCGGGGACGCACGGACCAGCCGGTCAAAGGTGTAGCTGGTGCGGTGCTCCAGCGCAACTTTGATGCTCATCCGCTGATCTCATCACAAGCGCGACAAGCCCGCAGCGCACCGCAATTCAACCTCGCCCTGCGGGATTACCGCACGACGCGCAGCCGTCGGGGCTTTCTCAGCCCTGCTGGTATCCGCCCTGCGGGTATCCCGGCGGCAGCCCGGGTGGTGGCCCCGCCGGGTAACCCCCCGGCTGCTGCGCCGGCACGACCTGGCCGCCGGAAAGCTTGCGGTAGGCGTAGATCAGGACGAGCGCGCCGACGGGTCCGCCGACGAGCAGGCCGATACCGCAAACAATCGAGCCCGCCACGATGGCCGCCATCTGCACCAGCCACGCCAGGAAAGCATTGCCGAAGTTCGACGAGACGGTGGAGAAGCTGGACTTCAGCGCGTCGATGGCGCCCTGCGACCGGTCGATGGCGAACGGGACGGTGAACATGGCGAAAAAGCCCACGACCAGGCCGGGAAGGACGCACGCGGCCGAGCCGAGCCCGGTCAGAACGCTGACTAGCAGCGAGGCGAGGATCACCGTGCCGAAATTGCGCGGCTTGAAGAAAGACCCGATGCCCACTTGTCGTCCGTCGGCGATGTCAAGGATTCCGGACAGGAACGCTGCTTGCGCGAATATTCCTACCGCGAAAGCGAGTAGGTAGCCGACGATCATGACGGCCAACCCGACGGCGCTGGGGCCGGTCGAGACGGTGTAGCTGCCATAGCCCGTGTCGGTGGTGGTGGTGCCGCCGATGCTTCCGCCCATGGCGCCTGCGAAGTAGGCGACGCCGATCACCAACCCGTAGACAAGGGTGGACACGACCAATGCCACCCAGTGCTGCGCGAACTTGTTCCACGCCCAGCTGAACGCCTCACCCACGCTGAAGGGCTGGCCCGGCTGCCCGCCGGGCTGGCCGCCGTAGCCCGGCTGCGGGGGGTACCCGGTCGGGGGCGCGCCGTAGCCCGGGCCGGGAGGCGGGGGCGGCGGGGGAGGCGGTGCGCCGTAACCGGGCGGCGGCCCCGGCGGTGGGCCGGGCGGGTTGTAGCCGGGCGGTGGGCCCGGCGGTGGGCCGGGGGGGTTGTAGCCGGGCGGTGGGCCGTAACCCGGGGGAGGCGGCGGGGGAGGCGGTGCGCCGTAACCGGGCGGTGGCCCGGGCGGTGGGGGATAACCGGGAGGGTTCTGGTTCCCCCATTGTGGCTCGCTGCCTGGATACTCGGGAGGCTGGCTCATGTCCGTCCTAGCTGTCGGATTGACTCTGTGGGCACGCGCGGGACTTGGCAAACCGGAACTTAACAAATAAGTGGCCAGGGCGCGCGGATTAATTTCATCGGGTTCGGGCCGGCGCATCCGGTCGCCCCGACGTGGTATGCCTAAAGCCGTGTCCGACGGTCTGTTTGACCTCCCCGGCGCACCGCGGAGGACCCAGCATGACCTGGGCGTGTCGGCCGGCGCACCGCTGGCCGTGCGGATGCGTCCGGCATCGCTGGAGGAGGTGGTCGGGCAGGGCCACCTGCTGGCACCCGGGTCGCCAATGCGCCGCCTGGTCGAGGGCTCGGGCATGGCGTCGGTCATCCTGTACGGCCCGCCCGGGAGCGGTAAGACGACGCTGGCCGCGCTGATCTCACAGGCGACCGGCCGCCGCTTCGAGGCCCTGTCGGCGTTGTCGGCCGGCGTCAAGGAGGTTCGGGCCGTTATAGATCAGGCGCGGCGGACGCTCCTTTCCGGCGAGCAGACCGTCCTCTTCATCGACGAGGTGCACCGGTTCTCCAAGACACAGCAGGACGCGTTGCTCTCCGCGGTCGAGAACCGGATCGTGCTGCTGGTGGCGGCGACCACCGAAAACCCGTCGTTCTCGGTGGTGGCGCCGCTGCTTTCGCGGTCGTTGATCTTGCAACTGCGGCCGCTGAGCTCCGACGACGTGCGCACCGTGGTGCAGCGCGCGATCGACGACCCGCGCGGGCTGGGCGGGCGGGTACAGGTCGAACCCGACGCCGTCGACCTGCTGGTGCGGCTCGCCGCCGGCGACGCGCGCCGCGCGTTGACCGCGCTGGAAGTCGCGGCCGAGGCGAACGAGCACGTCACCGTCGCCGCCGTCGAGCAATCCCTGGACAAAGCCGCGGTTCGCTACGACCGCGACGGCGACCAGCACTACGACGTGATCAGCGCCTTCATCAAATCGGTGCGCGGCTCCGACGTCGACGCGGCACTGCACTACCTGGCCCGCATGCTCGTCGCCGGGGAGGATCCACGCTTCATCGCGCGGCGGCTGATGATCCTGGCGAGCGAGGACATCGGCATGGCGGATCCGACCGCGCTGCAGACCGCGGTCGCCGCCGCCCAGACCGTGCAGCTGATCGGCATGCCCGAGGCCCAGCTGACCCTGGCGCACGCCACCATCCATCTGGCCACCGCGCCGAAGTCGAACGCGGTCACCACCGCGCTCGCGGCGGCGATGGACGACATCAAGGCGGGCAAGGCCGGTACGGTGCCGGCCCACCTGCGCGACGGGCACTACTCCGGTGCGGCCGCGCTGGGCAACGCGCAGGGCTACCGGTACTCCCACGACGATCCGGACGGCGTTGTCGCCCAACAATATCCGCCGGACGAGGTGGTCGGCGTGGACTACTATCGGCCCACCGGTCACGGCGGTGAACGCGATATCGCGGGCCGGCTGGACCGGCTGCGCGCCATCATCCGTAAAAAGGGACGGCCATGAAGACCTTCACCGACCAGGAGATGGGCGAACTGCTGTCCAGCACCAAGCCCTACAGCGTCGTCATCCTCAAAAAGGGCCCGAACTTCGATGACGACACGACGCCGGGCATCATCTGGGAACACGGTCGGCGCAACTTCGGGCTGCGCGACGACGGCGCGATGCCGGTGGTCCTGCCGATCACCGACGGTTCCGACGTCTGCGGCATCTGTGTGTTCGCGGCGACGGTCGACGACACCACCGCCATCATGGGCGAAGACCCCGGGGTCGCGGCGGGAGTCTTCACCTACGAGGTGCACGCCTGCCGCGGATTCCCAGGGGACGCGCTGCCCTGAGCCGGGGCTCAGACCGAGAGGGGGACGCGCTGGCGTTGATCTCGGCGACCGTGCGGCTGGCCGCACACTCGGCGCCGACCGTGCGGCTGGCCGCACACTCGACGCTGTCGGCGCTGAGGGGGCTCAGACCAGCTCGGGCACCCGCAAGTGGGCGATGGCCAGCTCGAACTCGGCCACGTCGACCACCTCGGCGCCCAGATCCCGGACGCGCCTGCTGCGCAGCTCGGTCGCCTTGTCCCGGTTTCGGGCCATCGCGTCCATGCTGTCGAACGTCGAGCAGGACACCGCCCGCCGGCAGGCGGGGTGGTCGACCATCAGGCTGGCACTGCAGAAGCCGTCGAGGTTCTCCAGCTCCGGAAGCACCGTCGTGCGGTAGAAGTCCAGCGACCGGCCGAGCTGATCCGGCACCACCTTGAGCCACGTGGCCCGCACGCATGCCCCTTCGTGCGAGTGGTGGTCGCGATGCAGCAAAGCGATGTCCCACTCTTCGACTTTGGCGCTGCCGTCGAACATCAACGCGGCGCGGTCACGGATGGGTGCCACCCGCTCGGCGCTGGCGCGCATCGTTTCGATCGTCTCCCAGGCGCTGGTGGCGATGCATCTGCCGGACTGGCGGTCCACCAACAGCGAGACTCCGACACACCCGTTCATCTCCTGCAGAGCGGGCATGACGACGTCGCGGACGTGCGCGATGCCAATGTCGACGGACAAAGGTTGCGCCTGGATGGTGGTAGAGCGTGCGTACACGATCGACCCCTCCCATGTCGGGGCAGCGCCCCGGTGGCGCCACCGGTCCCACCGACTACCTTCCTCCTACGGACCAGGCGTCGCAATGGGCGTGACGGGTCTCGATCAGGCCAGCTCGGGCACCCGCAGATGCGCCAGCGCCAGCTCGAACTCGCATTCGTCGAGTTCCTCGACGCCCGCCTCTCGCATCGACGCGATCTTCAGGGCGGTTGCCTGGTCCCTGTTCCGCTCCATCGTGTCAACGCTGTCGAACGTCGCGGAGGACACGGCACGTCCGGACGCGCGGTCGACCAACAGGCTGGCACTGCAGAACCCGTCGAGGTCCTCGAGCTGGGACAGCACGGACGCCTTAAAGTACTCGATGCCCTGGTCCATTTGGTCCGGCTGCACCTGGACCCAGGTCGCCCGCACACCCGCACCCTCGGGCGCGCGGCGGTTGCGATGCAGCACCGCGATCTCCCACTCATCGATGCTCGGCGTGCCGCTCATCATGTCCGCGGCCCGATCACGCAGCGGTGCCATCTGATCCGCGCCGGCGCGCATGGCCTCCTCGGTCTCCCAGGCCGTGGTGACGATGCACCGGCCGGACTGCCGGTTGACCAAGAGGGATACGCCGACGCACCCCGCCATTCCCTGCAGTGCGGGCATACCCTCATCGCGAACGAGCGCAATTCCGGCGTCGATGGACGAGGTTTGCGCCGCAATTGTGGTAGAGCGTGCGTACACGACCCACCCCCTCTTTGTTCGGGGCGGCGCCCCGGTGGCGCCACCGGTCCACCAGCTACCCTCCTCCTGCCGCTGACCACACGCAATGGTGTGGCCTGACTCAGGCCGGACTCACAATCGATTGGCTGGGCCCAACCGCTCGCCCGTAGGCTTGTCGGGGTGCATACCGATGTCCTGGAAGTGGACACCGCCCGTCGCTGCATCGTGGACCTGACCGATGCGGTGCGCAGGTTCTGCTTCAGCTACGGGGACGGTCTGTGCAATGTGTTCGTCCCGCACGCCACGGCCGGGGTCGCCATCATCGAGACGGGTGCCGGTTCCGACGACGACCTGGTCGACGCGCTGGAACGGCTGTTGCCACGTGACGACCGATACCGGCACGCGCACGGCTCGCCGGGCCACGGCGCCGATCATGTGCTGCCGGCGATCGTCGCGCCGTCGGTGACTGTGCCGGTCGCGAGTGGTGACCCGCAGCTGGGCACCTGGCAAAGCATCGTGCTGGTCGACCTCAACCGGGACAATCCACGGCGGACGGTCCGGCTCAGCTTTATGGAGGGTTAGCCGACCCGAATAGGGTGGGGACCGACGTCAAACGACAGGAAGAAGCGGACTAGAAGTGCAGACACACGAGATCAGGAAGAGATTCCTTGATCATTTCGTGAAGGCGGGCCACACCGAGGTGCCCAGCGCATCGGTGATCCTGGATGACCCCAACCTGCTGTTCGTCAATGCCGGCATGGTCCAGTTCGTGCCGTACTTCCTGGGCGCGCGCACACCGCCGTACGCGACGGCCACCAGCATCCAGAAGTGCATCCGCACCCCCGATATCGATGAGGTGGGCATCACCACCCGGCACAACACCTTCTTCCAGATGGCGGGCAATTTTTCGTTCGGCGATTATTTCAAGCGCGAGGCCATCGAGTTGGCCTGGACGTTGCTGACCGACGGACTCGAGGACGGCGGATACGGGCTGGATCCGGAAAGGCTCTGGGCCACAGTTTATTTCGACGACGACGAGGCATGGTCGCTGTGGCAGGAGATCGCCGGGCTGCCGGCGGAGCGGATCCAGCGCCGCGGCATGGAAGACAACTACTGGTCGATGGGCATCCCCGGGCCGTGCGGCCCGTCATCGGAGATCTACTACGACCGCGGCGAAGAGTTCGGCGTGGGCGGCGGCCCGATCGCCAACGAGGACCGCTACGTCGAAATCTGGAACCTCGTGTTTATGCAGAGCGAGCGCGGCGAGGGCACCGGTAAAACCGACTTCGAGATCCTTGGGCCGTTGCCGCGCAAGAACATCGACACCGGCATGGGTGTCGAGCGGGTCGCGTTCGTGCTGCAGGGCGTGCACAACGTCTACGAGACCGACCTGCTGCGGCCGGTCATCGATACGGTCGCCGCGCGCGCCCCGCGCGCCTACGACGTCGGGAACCACGAGGACGACGTGCGTTACCGCATCATCGCCGACCACAGCCGCACCGCCGCGATCCTGATCGGCGACGGCGTCAGCCCCGGCAACGACGGGCGCGGGTATGTGCTGCGCCGGTTGTTGCGCCGGGTGATCCGCTCGGCCAAGCTGCTGGGCATCGAGGGCCCGATCGTCGGCGACCTGATGGCCACCGTGCGTGACGCGATGGGCCCGTCGTACCCCGAACTGGTCGCCGATTTCGACCGGATCAGGCGCATCGCCGTTGCCGAGGAGACCGCATTCAACCGCACGCTGGCGTCGGGCTCGAAGCTGTTCGACGAGGTGGCCGGTGCCACCAAATCGGCCGGTGCCAAAGCGATTTCCGGCGCCGACGCCTTCACCCTGCACGACACTTACGGCTTCCCGCTCGAGCTCACCCTCGAGATGGCCTCCGAGGCCGGGCTGCAGGTCGACGAAACCGGCTTCCGGGAACTGATGGCCGAGCAGCGTCGTCGCGCCAAGGCCGACGCCGCCGCGCGCAAACACGCGCACGCCGACCTGAGCGCCTACCGGGAGCTGGTGGATGCCGGGCCAACCGAGTTCACCGGGTTCGCCGAGTTGACCTCCGAGGCAAAGATTTTGGGTATTTTTGTCGATGGCAGGCGGGTTCCGGTGGTCGCCCACGGCACCGACGGGGCGGATCGAGTCGAGCTCGTGCTGGACCGCACCCCGCTTTACGCCGAGTCGGGCGGCCAGATCGCCGACGAGGGCACCATCGACGGAACGGGAGCCAACGCGAGCGCCCGGGCGGCCGTCACCGACGTGCAGAAGATCGCGAAAACCCTTTGGGTGCACCGGGTTAACGTGGAGTCCGGGGAATTCGTGGAGGGCGACACCGTCATCGCGGCGGCGGACCCGGGGTGGCGGCGCGGTGCCACCCAGGGGCACTCGGGCACCCACATGGTGCATGCCGCGCTGCGACAAGTGCTGGGGCCCAACGCGGTTCAGGCTGGATCGCTGAACCGGCCGGGCTATTTGCGGTTCGACTTCAACTGGCAGGGTTCGCTGACCGAGGACCAGCGCACCCAGATCGAAGAGGTGACCAACGAGGCCGTCCAAGCCGACTTCGAGGTGCACACCTTCACCGAGCAACTCGAGAAGGCCAAGGCGATGGGGGCGATAGCGCTCTTCGGCGAGAGCTATCCCGACGAGGTACGGGTCGTGGAGATCGGCGGGCCGTTCTCCCTGGAGCTGTGTGGCGGAACGCATGTGCACAATTCGGCGCAGATCGGTCCGGTGACGATCCTGGGCGAATCGTCGGTCGGCTCCGGGGTGCGCCGGGTGGAGGCCTACGTCGGGCTGGACTCTTTCCGTCACCTGGCCAAGGAGCGTGCGCTGATGGCCGGGCTGGCGTCGTCGCTGAAGGTGCCGTCCGAAGAGGTGCCCGCCCGGGTGGCCAACCTGGTGGAGCGGCTCAAGGCCGCCGAGAAGGAACTCGAACGCGCCCGGCTGGCGAGCGCCCGGGCAGCGGCGACCAATGCCGCGGCCGGTGCGGAGCGGATCGGTAACGTGCGTGTGGTGGCGCAGCGGATGTCCGGCGGGATGGCGGCGGCCGACCTGCGTTCGCTGGTCGGCGACATCCGGGGCAAGCTGGGCAGCGATCCCGGGGTGGTGGCGCTGATCGCGCAGGGGGAGGGCAACACCGTGCCGTATGCCGTCGCCGCCAACGCGGCCGCCCAGGATCTCGGTATCCGCGCCAACGACCTGGTCAAACAGCTCGCCGTGGCCGTCGGTGGCCGCGGCGGCGGCAAGGCCGACCTGGCGCAGGGCTCAGGAAACGACCCGACCGGCATCGACGCGGCGCTCGACGCGGTGCGCTCCGAGATCGCCGTGATAGCGCGGGTCGGTTGAGTGGTCCCCGCACAGCATCGCCTACCTGACCGGCCCGGCGACCCCAACCTCGACCCCGGGCCGGGTCGACGGCTCGGCATCGACGTGGGCAGCGTGCGCATCGGCGTTGCCGCCAGCGACCCCGACGGCATCCTGGCCACTCCGGTCGAAACGGTGCGCCGCGACCGTTCCGGCAAGCACGTGCGCCGCCTCGCCGAGCTTGCCGCCGAGCTGGACGCCGTCGAAGTGATCGTCGGATTTCCGCGGACCCTGGCCGACCGCACCGGCCGCTCGGCCCAGGACGCGATCGAACTTTCCGAGGCGCTGGCCCGGCGGATCGCCCCCACACCGGTGCGGCTGGCCGACGAGCGGTTGACCACCGTCAGCGCCGAGCGGTCACTGCGCGCGGCGGGGGTGCGGGCCAGGGAGCAGCGGGCGGTGATCGACCAGGCGGCGGCGGTGGCGATCCTGCAGAGCTGGCTCGACGAACGCCGCGCCAGGGGGGACAAACCAGCGGCAAACGAGGTCACCGATGGTTGACAGCGCACGGCGCGAACGGGCCGAGCCCGAGGCCGTCGGGCCGCCGCGGCGCAGGATGAGCCGGCTCGCCCGGAACCGCGCCGAACGCGGCCAGCGACGGCGGCGCTTCGCCGGCAGGGCCGCGCTCGCGGCGCTCGTCGTGATCATGGTTGTCGTCGTCTTCGTCGGCACCAGGCTCTGGAACACGGTATTCGGGTCCGGTGACGACTACACCGGAGACGGCAAGCGCGACATCGTGATTCACGTGCAAGACGGTGACTCGACCACCATGGTGGGGGAGAGGCTGCAGAACGAGCAGGTGGTCAAGACGGTCCGGGCGTTCGTCAACGCCGCGCACGGCAACGGCGCCATCAACTCGATCCAGCCCGGCTTCTATCGCATTCGCACCGAAATCCCGGCGGCCAACGCCGTCGCGCGGCTGGCCGACCCGAACAACCGGGTGGGGCGGCTGGTCATCCCGGAGGGTCGTCAGCTCGACGACACCACCGACATGAAGACCAACAAGCTCAATCCCGGCATCTTCTCGTTGATTTCCCGCGCCACCTGCGTGGACCTCGACGGTAACCGGAACTGCGTCAAGGTGGACGACCTCCGCGCCGCCGCCACCAACAGCAGTCCCGTGTCGTTGGCGGTGCCGCCGTGGGCCATGGAACCGGTCAACGAGCTGGGCAAGGATCATCGCCGGATCGAGGGCCTGATCGCACCCGGGACCTTCAACGTCGATCCCGCGGCCTCGGCCGAAAGCATCCTGACAACCCTGATCAGCGCCGGCGCCGGGGAGTACACGAAGTCCGGATTGCTGGACTCCGCGCTGGCCATGGGCCTGTCGCCGTACGACATCCTGGTGGTGGCGTCGTTGGTGCAGCAGGAAGCCAACTCGCAGGATTTCGCGAAGGTGGCGCAGGTGATCTACAACCGCCTGCACGCCCACCACACGCTGGAATTCGACTCGACCGTGAACTATCCGCTGGACCGCCGGGAGGTGGCCACCAGCGACGCCGACCGTGCCCAAAAGACCCCGTGGAACACCTACGTGTCGCAGGGACTGCCAGCCACGGCGATCTGCTCGCCCGGCGTCGATGCGCTGCACGCGGCCGAACATCCCGAGCCGGGTGACTGGCTGTACTTCGTCACCATCGATGCCCAGGGCACGACGCTGTTCACCAAGGATTATCAACAGCATTTGGCCAACATCGAGCTGGCTAAGCGCAACGGTGTCCTCGACTCGGCACGTTAGGGGCCCCGTTAGCAGCCCAGCCCGACGGGCGGCCGTGCTGGGCCGGCCGATCGCCCATTCGCGCTCCCCGGAACTGCATTTGGCCGCCTACCGCGCGCTGGGCCTGCACGACTGGACCTACGAGCGCATCGATTGCGGCGCCGAGGAGCTGCCGGATGTGGTCGGCGCTTTCGGGCCGGAGTGGGTCGGGGTGTCGGTGACCATGCCGGGCAAGTTCGCGGCCCTGCGATTCGCCGACGAGCACACCCAACGTGCGGCCCAGGTCGGATCGGCCAACACCCTGGTGCGCACGCCGGCCGGCTGGCGGGCCGACAACACCGACATCGACGGGGTGAGCGGGGCGCTGGCGTCAATAGGGGGGGCCTCGGGACGGGCGCTGGTGTGTGGATCGGGCGGGACCGCGCCGGCGGCCGTCGTGGGTTTGGCCGATCTCGGCGTCACCGGCATAACGGTCGTGGCGCGCGACCCGCAGCAGGCGGCCCGGCTGGTGGACCTGGGAACGCGAATCGGTGTGCCGACCCGGTTCTGCGCCCTGGACAGCGACGAGTTGGGCGAGCAGGTGGCGGCCGCGGAGGTGCTGGTCAGCACCATCCCGGCCGACGTGGCCACCCGGTACGCCGCCACGTTTGCCGCGATCCCGGTGCTGCTGGATGCCGTCTACGATCCGTGGCCCACGCCGCTGGCGGAAGCGGTGGCCGCGGCGGGCGGTCGCGTGATCGGCGGTTTGCAGATGCTGCTGCATCAGGCGTTTGCGCAGGTGGAGCAGTTCACCGGGCTGCCGGCGCCCCGCGAGGCGATGGCTTGCGCCCTGGGGGATTTGCGCTAGCGTCCCGCGGCATGCGCGCCTGTGCGGCGGTTGCAGCGCTCGCCTGGCTGGCGGTGTTGAGCTGCTACGACGTCCGGCACCGCCGGTTACCGAACGCGCTGACGTTGCCGGGCGCCGGTGTGATTCTGCTGGCCGCCGCCCTGGCCGGCCGCGGGCTGCCCGCGCTGGCCGGGGCCGCGGCACTGGCCGGGATGTATCTGCTGGTGCATCTGGCGGCGCCGGCGGCGATGGGAGCCGGCGACGTCAAGCTGGCGATCGGACTGGGCGGGTTGGCGGGCTGTTTCGGGGTCGGGGTGTGGTTTCTGGCGGCCCTGGCGGCGCCGCTGCTGACGGCGCTGTGGGGTGTCGTCGTGCTGCCGCGCGGGGTGCGCGCCGTGCCGCACGGTCCCTCGATGTGCCTGGCCACCGCCGGCGCGGCGGGTTTGGCGCTGCTGGGTTGAGCACGTGATCGGTTGAGCCCATGGGAGAATTGTCGGGTGTTGCGCTGGATCACCGCCGGGGAGTCGCATGGCCGCGCGCTAGTGGCCGTGGTCGAAGGCATGGTCGCCGGCGTGGAGGTCACGTCCAACGAAATCGCCGAACAGCTGGCGCGCCGCCGCCTCGGTTACGGCCGCGGCGCGCGGATGAAGTTCGAGCGCGACGCGGTGACCGTGCTGTCGGGGGTACGCCACGGCGTCACGCTGGGCGGGCCCATCGCCATCGAGATCGGCAACACCGAATGGCCCAAGTGGGAAACCGTGATGGCCGCCGACCCGGTCACCCCCTCACAAGCACAAGAGTTGGAAGACTCAGCGCGCAACGCCCCGCTGACCCGGCCACGGCCCGGCCACGCCGATTACGCGGGCATGCTCAAGTACGGTTTCGACGACGCCCGGCCGGTGCTGGAGCGCGCCAGCGCCCGGGAGACCGCCGCCCGCGTCGCGGCGGGGACCGTCGCGCGGTCGTTTCTGCGTCAGGCCCTGGGTGTCGAGGTGCTCTCCCACGTCGTCGCGATCGGCCCGTCGGCGCCCTATGACGGCCCGCCGCCGCGCGCCGAGGACCTGCCCGCCATCGACGACAGCCCGGTTCGCGCGTTCGACAAGGCGGCCGAACAAGCGATGATCGCCGAGATCGAAGCGGCCAAGAAGGACGGCGACACCCTCGGCGGTGTGGTGGAGGTCGTGGCGCTGGGCCTGCCGGTGGGGCTGGGATCGTTCACCAGCGGCGACAACCGGCTGGACAGCCAGCTGGCCGCCGCCGTCATGGGCATCCAGGCGATCAAGGGCGTCGAGATCGGCGACGGTTTCGAGACCGCGCGCCGCCGCGGCAGCCGCGCCCACGACGAGATGTACCCCGGGCCCGACGGCGTCGTCCGCTCGACCAACCGCGCGGGCGGGCTGGAGGGCGGCATGACGAACGGTCAACCGCTGCGGGTGCGGGCCGCGATGAAACCCATTTCGACCGTGCCGCGAGCACTGGCCACCGTCGACATGGCGACCGGCGACGAGGCCGTCGCCATTCATCAGCGCTCGGACGTGTGCGCGGTGCCGGCCGCCGGGGTGGTGGTCGAGACGATGGTGGCACTGGTGCTGGCCCGCGCGGCGCTGGAGAAGTTCGGCGGCGATTCGCTGACCGAGACCCGCCGCAACATCGAGGCGTACCAGCGCGCGGTCGCCGACCGGGAATCGCCGACCGTCCGCGCGTCCGGGTAGGCGCGCTCATGGCACCCAAGGCGGTACTCGTGGGATTGCCGGGCTCCGGCAAGACAACCATCGGGCGGCGGCTGTCCAAGGCGCTCGGGGTCAGCCTGCTGGACACCGACGTGGCGATCGAGGAGCGGACCGGCCGCAGCATCGCCGACATTTTCGCCACCGACGGGGAGCGGGAGTTCCGCCGCATCGAGGAAGAGGTGGTGCGCGCGGCGCTGGCCGACCACGACGGCGTGGTGTCGCTCGGCGGCGGCGCCGTCACCAGCCCGGGGGTATGCGAGGCGCTGGCCGGCCACACCGTCGTCTACCTGGAGATCAGCGCCAGGGAAGGGGTGCGGCGCACCGGCGGCAATACCGTGCGGCCGCTGCTGGCCGGGCCGGATCGCGCCGAAAAATTCCGCGCCCTGATGGCGAAACGGATTCCGCTGTACCGGCGCGTCGCGACCATCCGGATCGACACCAACCGCCGCAATCCCGGCGCGGTGGTGCGCCAGATCCTGTCGCGGTTGCAGGCCACCGATAGCATCCCGGCGGCCGGCCAATGACCGATAACCGTGGGCCGGTCACCGTGCAGGTGGCCCTCGATGAGCCGTACCCGGTGGTGATCGGCACCGACCTGCTGAATGAACTGGCAGAACTGCTTTCCAGCCGGCACCGGGTCGCGATCCTGCACCAACCGGTCCTGGCCTCGACCGCCGAAACGATCCGAAGCCACTTGGCCGACAAGGGTGTCGACGCGCACCGCATCGAAATCCCGGACGCCGAGGCCGGCAAGGACCTGCCCGTGGTGGGATTCATCTGGGAAGTGTTGGGCCGCATCGGGATCGGCCGCAAAGACGCCTTGGTCAGCCTCGGCGGCGGCGCTGCCACCGACGTTGCCGGTTTCGCGGCGGCCACCTGGCTGCGCGGCGTCTCGATCGTGCATGTGCCCACCACGCTGCTCGCCATGGTCGACGCGGCCGTCGGCGGCAAGACCGGAATCAACACCGAGGCGGGCAAGAACCTGGTCGGTGCGTTTCATCAGCCACTCGCCGTCCTCGTCGACCTGGCGACGTTGGAAACGTTGCCGCGCAACGAGATCGTGTCCGGGATGGCCGAAGTGGTCAAGGCGGGGTTCATCGCCGACCCGATGATCCTGGACCTGATCGAGGCCGACCCGGAGGCAGCCCTGGACCCGGCGGGCGACGTGCTGCCGGAGCTCATCCGGCGCGCGATCGCCGTAAAGGCGGAGGTCGTCGCCGCCGACGAGAAGGAGTCGGAGCTGCGCGAAATCCTCAACTATGGCCACACTTTGGGGCATGCGATCGAGCGCCGGGAGCGTTACCAGTGGCGGCATGGCGCCGCCGTGTCCGTGGGCCTGGTGTTCGCCGCGGAGCTGGCCAGGCTCGCCGGCCGGCTCGACGAGGCCACGGCGCTGCGGCACCGCACCATCCTGACCTCGCTTGGCCTGCCGGTCAGCTACGACGGCGATGCATTGCCGCAGCTGCTGGAATACATGGCCGGGGACAAGAAAAGCCGGGCCGGTGTGCTTCGGTTCGTGGTCCTCGACGGACTTGCCAAGCCCGGTCGGTTAACCGGTCCGGACCCGTCGCTGCTGGCGGCGGCCTACGCCGGACTCGACGGCTCATGACCGAGTCTTCGTCCAAGACCGTGCAGATCATCAACGGCCCGAACCTGGGCCGGCTGGGCCGGCGCGAGCCCGACGTGTACGGGGACACGACGCACGACCAGCTGGCCGAACTGATCGAGCGCGAGGCCGCCGCCCTCGGGCTCAAAGCGGTTGTGCGGCAAAGTGATAACGAAGCTCAACTGCTGGACTGGATTCATCTGGCCGCCGACGCCGGCCAACCGGTGATCCTCAACGCGGGCGGCCTCACCCACACGTCGGTGGCGCTGCGCGATGCGTGCGCCGAGCTGAGTGCGCCCCTGATCGAGGTGCACATCTCGAATGTGCATGCCCGCGAAGAGTTTCGGCGTCACTCATACATCAGCCCGGTGGCGACCGGAGTGATCGTCGGGCTGGGAATCCAGGGCTACCTGCTTGCCCTGCGGTACCTGGCCGAGGACGGCAAGGGTAACGGCTAGCGCTGCTCCGGGTCCGTGGGCCTGGCGTGCCTCGGATTGGTGTCGGTGCGGATGACCTCGGTTTTTGCGTCATCGGTCGTGGGGATCGATTCGGTGGTGGGTTCGCGGCCGGTCGGGATCGTTTCGGTGGGCGCGTCACGCTCGACCGTAGCCACCGACGCGGTCCGTTCCTCGGAGCGGGCTCCGGCCTGCCTCTGCGTGGGCAGCTCGCCGGTCGGCGTGTCATCGGCGCGAACGGCGGAGAAGACGTCGGTATCGGCCCGCTCCCCTTTAACGCCAAGGCCGTGGTGCCTCTCCGGCTCCTTCGCGAACTTGCGGTCCACCCGCCAGCGGCCAGCGGCCACGCCGATGATCCCGGGCACGAAAACGAGGAGCGCGGTGAAGGCCGCGAACGTCGTCACCTCGTTGAGCAGGCCCCCGGTGTACACCCCCGTGTAGAACAGCGCGATGAGCCAGGAGACCGCGCCGCTGAGTATCCCCGCCACCAGGCCGGCCAGCAGCCAGACCATCGCCAGATCCTGGCGGCGATCCGGATCCGCCATGGCGGTGGCGTCGGCCCGGCCGTCGCGCAACCCCCACACGACGACGCCGATCACGAACACCAGCAGCAGCACGATACTGATCAACCCGGCCTGGGTCTGCCATGTGTTGATCAACGTCCCTTGAACCAAGCGGACCGCGACCATCGCCCCGGCGAGCACCAATCCGCGCAGCATCCAGTTCCTCATGGGTGCTCAGCGTAGCGAGTACCGTCAAGGGGCGTGACACATTCCCAGCGTCGAGACAATCTGAAAGCGCAAATCGGTGCCGGCGGGCTGGACGCGATGCTGGTCACGGACCTGGTCAATGTGCGTTATCTGTCGGGTTTCACCGGATCGAACGGCGCGTTGCTGGTGTTCGCCGACGACCGCGACCCGGTGCTGGCCACCGACGGCCGGTATCGCACCCAGGCCGCGGAGCAGGCGCCCGGGCTCGAGGTCGCCATCGAGCGGGCCGTCGCGCGCCACCTGGTGGGTCGGGCCGCCGAGGCCGGCGTGGGCAAGCTGGGCTTCGAAAGCAATGTGGTCACCGTGGACGGCTTCGACACGCTGGCCGGTGAGCTCCACGACCGAAAGGGGTCCACCGAGCTGGTGCGGGCCGCCGGAACCGTCGAGGCGCTGCGGGAGGTAAAAGACGCCGGCGAGCTGGCGCTGCTGCGCCTGGCCTGCGAGGCGGCCGACGCCGCGCTGACCGACCTGGTAGCGCGTGGCGGCCTGCGGCCGGGCCGAACCGAACGCGAGGTGAGCCGCGAGCTGGAGGCCCTGATGCTCGACCATGGCGCGGACGCGATCTCGTTCGACACGATCGTGGCCGCCGGGCCGAACTCCGCGATCCCACACCACCGCCCGACCAACGCGGTGCTGGCGGACGGGGATTTCGTCAAGATCGACTTCGGCGCGCTCGTCGCCGGCTATCACTCCGACATGACCCGCACGTTCGTGCTGGGCAAGCCCGCCGACTGGCAGCTCGAGATCTATCAGCTGGTCGCCGAGGCCCAGCGGGCAGGACGGGAGGCGCTGAATCCGGGCGCCGGCCTGAGCGACGTGGACGCCGCCGCTCGCCGGCTGATCGCCGACGCGGGCTATGGCGACCAATTCGGCCACGGCTTGGGGCACGGCGTGGGCCTGCAGATCCACGAAGCGCCGGGAATCGGTGCCACGTCCGTCGGTACACTACTTGCGGGCTCCGTCGTGACCGTGGAGCCCGGCGTCTACTTACCCGGCCGGGGTGGTGTCCGCATCGAGGACACGCTCGTAGTGGCCTCTGAAACGGGCCGAGAGACGTCACACACCGCCGGGCAGACCCCGGAACTGCTGACCCGGTTCCCCAAAGAACTGGCCATCCTGTAGGAGATACACCGACCGTGGCTTCCACTGCCGACTTCAAGAACGGACTGGTGCTGGCGATCGACGGCCAGCTGTGGCAGATCGTCGAGTTTCAGCATGTCAAGCCCGGCAAAGGGCCGGCCTTCGTGCGCACCAAGCTGAAGAACGTGCTGTCCGGCAAGGTCGTCGACAAGACGTACAACGCCGGCGTGAAGGTCGACACCGCCACCGTCGACCGGCGCGACACCACCTACCTGTACCGCGACGGCTCGGATTTCGTCTTCATGGACAGCCAGGACTACGAACAGCACCACCTGCCGGAGTCCCTGGTCGGCGACGCCGCCCGGTTTCTGCTGGAGGGCTTGCCGGTGCAGGTGGCGTTCCACGACGGAGCGCCGCTGTACATCGAGCTGCCGGTGACCGTCGAGCTCGAGGTCACCCACACCGAGCCGGGTCTGCAGGGCGACCGGTCCAGCGCCGGCACCAAGCCGGCCACCCTTCAGACCGGCGCGCAGATCCAGGTGCCGTTGTTCATCAACACGGGGGACAAGCTGAAGGTGGACTCGCGCGACGGCAGCTACCTGGGACGCGTCAACGCGTGAGCCGACCCGTCAAGGGACGCCATCAGGCCCGCAAGCGTGCCGTCGACCTGTTGTTCGAGGCGGAGGCCCGCGGGCTGAGCCCGGCGGAGGTCGTCGACGTTCGCACCGCGCTGGCCGGCGCGAACCCCGATGTGGCGCCGCTGCACCCGTACTCGGCCGCGGCGGCCCGGGGGGTCAGTGAGCACCTCGCACACATCGACGACCTGATCGGCTCGCATTTGCAGGGCTGGACGCTGGACCGGCTGCCCGCCGTGGACCGGGCCATTCTGCGGGTCGCGGTGTGGGAGCTGCTCTACGCCGACGACGTGCCGGAGCCGGTCGCCGTCGACGAGGCCGTGCAGCTGGCCAAGGAGCTGTCCACCGACGACTCGCCGGGCTTCATCAACGGCGTGCTGGGCCACCTCATGCTGGTGACGCCGCAGGTCCGGGCGGCCGCTCGAGCGGTCCGTTCGGGCGCCGCCGCAGCGCCGGAGGAACAGGGGCCGCAGTCGTGACCCGGTTGGAATTGCGCGCCGTTATCGCCGCCTTCATGGGCATGACGGTGGTGATGGGTGCCGTCGTGTGCGCCGCCTACGGGTGGACCATCGTCGCATCGGTGCTCGCGATTTACGCGCTGGGCGTGGGCGCCTGGCTGTATCACTCGATCGAACGCCTGATCGTTGCCCGCCGGATCAGCACGGTCCGCTCGGCGGCCAGACCCCTGCAACCGCTGCTGCCGGTGATGGCCGCCATCATGGGCCTGACGCAGGCCGTGGTGCGCTCGCTCACCGATGTCACCGACCTGCCGGCGCGCAGTCGGGACCTTCCGGTGCTGCGATGGATGGACGGCAACCGTGCCAATCGGCGAATCGTGGACGCTGACGACGGCGAAGACGAGTTCGATCACTGACCTACCTCGGTGAAATGATTCCCGCGGTGATCGCAGGCGGGCACAATAGACGAGATGAATCGAAACGGTGCCCAACCGCGACGACTTCGGGTCTCCGCGCTGGCAGCGGTGGCTAACCCGTCGTACACGCGCATCGACACGTGGAACCTGCTCGACGACGCCTGCCGTCGCCTCGCGGACGTCGATCTGGCCGGGCTGGACAAATCCCACGAGGTCGCCCGGGTGAAGCGCCTGATGGACCGCATCGGCGCCTACGAGCGGTACTGGTTGTATCCCGGTGCGGAGAACCTGGCGGTCTTCCGAGCCCACCTGCAGAGCCTGTCCACGGTGCGGCTCGCCGAAGAGGTATCGCTGGCGGTGCGATTGCTCAGTGAATACGGCGATCGCGCAGGGCTTTTCGACACTTCGGCACCGCTGGCGGACCAGGAGCTGGTGGCCCGGGCCAAACAGCAGCAGTTCTACACCGTCCTGGTGGCCGACGACGCTACCGTCACAGCGCCGGAAAGTCTGGCCGAGTGCCTGCGCGCGCTGCGCGACCCCGCCGATGACGTGCAGTTCGAGCTGCTCGTGGTGCCCAGCGTCGAGGACGCCATCACCGCGGTCGCATTGAACGGTGAGATCCAGGCCGCGATCATTCGTGACGACCTTTGCCTACGGTCGCGCGATCGGGTGCCGCTGATGAACACGTTGCTGGGGCCCAACGACTCGGCGGCCGAGACGGTCAGCTCCGACAGCGCCCAGGACTGGGTCGAATGCGGCGAATGGATCAGGGAGCTGCGACCACATATCGACCTGTATCTGCTCACCGACGAGTCGATCGCGGCGGGCAACGAGGGCGAGCCGGACGTGTACGACCGGACTTTCTATCGGCTCAACGACGTCACCGATCTGCACAGCACGGTGATCGCTGGCCTGCGGAACCGGTTCTCCACACCATTTTTCGACGCCCTGCGCGCGTATGCGGGGGCGCCCGTTGGCCAGTTCCATGCGCTGCCCATCGCGCGTGGCGCCAGCATCTTCAACTCCAAGTCGCTGCAGGATATGGGAGAGTTCTACGGTCGCAACATCTTCATGGCCGAGACGTCCACCACCTCCGGCGGCCTGGACTCGTTGCTGGACCCGCACGGCAACATCAAGAAGGCGATGGACAAGGCCGCGAAAACGTGGAATGCCGACCACACCTACTTCGTCACCAACGGAACCTCGACGGCGAACAAGATCGTCGTGCAGTCCCTGACCCGGCCGGGCGACATCGTGCTGATCGACCGCAATTGCCACAAGTCCCACCACTACGGCCTGGTGCTGGCCGGCGCGTACCCGCTGTACCTGGACGCGTATCCGTTGCCGCAGTTCGCGATCTACGGCGCGGTGCCGCTACAGCACCATCAAGAAGGCGCTGCTGGACCTCGAGGCCGCCGGGCAGCTGGACCGGGTACGCATGCTGCTGCTCACCAACTGCATCTTCGACGGCGTCGTCTACAACCCACGGCGCGTCATGGAGGAAGTGCTGGCGATCAAGCCGGACATCTGCTTCCTGTGGGACGAGGCGTGGTACGCGTTCGCCACCGCCGTGCCGTGGGCCCGGCAACGGACCGCCATGGTGTCGGCCGACCGTCTCGAGCGGACGTTGGCGTCGCCGGAATACGCCGAGGAATACCGGAATTGGGCCGCGTCGATGGAGGGGATCCCCCGGTCGGAGTGGGCTGAGCACCGGCTGCTGCCCGACCCGAGTCAGGCGCGGGTCCGGGTGTACGCGACGCACTCGACCCACAAGTCCCTGTCGGCGTTTCGGCAGGCGTCGATGATTCACGTCCGCGACCAGGACTTCAACTCGCGCGCCCGGGACGCGTTCGGTGAGGCGTTTTTGACGCACACCTCGACGTCGCCGAACCAGCAACTGCTCGCCTCGCTGGACCTGGCGCGTCGGCAGGTCGACATCGAGGGTTTCCAGCTGGTTCGGCAGGTCTACGACATGGCGCTGGTTTTCCGGCACCGGGTCCGCAAGGACCGGCTGATCAGCAAGTGGTTCCGGATTCTCGACGAGTCCGACCTGGTGCCCGAGGAGTTCCGAGCCTCGGCGGTCAGTTCGTACCGGGAGGTCAGGCAGGGCGCGCTGGCGGAGTGGAACGAGGCCTGGCGGTCGGATCAGTTCGTGCTGGACCCGACGCGGGTCACCCTGTTCCTCGGCAACACCGGAATGAACGGGTACGACTTCCGCGAGAAGATCCTGATGGACCGATTCGGCATCCAGATCAACAAGACCTCGATCAACAGCGTGCTGTTGATCTTCACCATCGGCGTGACCTGGTCAAGCGTGCACCATCTGCTCGACGTGCTGCGTCGGGTGGCCACCGACTTCGACCGGGAGAAGCAGGCGGCCAGCGCGGCCGACTGGTCGCTGCATGAGCGCCGAGTCGAGGAGATCACCGAGGATCTGCCGCACCTGCCCGACTTCAGCGAGTTCGACATCGCGTTCCGCCCCGTGGATGCTTGCTCGTTCGGCGACATGCGGGCCGCCTTCTACGCCGGGTACGAGGAGGCCGACCGCGAATACGTGCAAATCGGTACGGCCGGACGGCGGCTTGCCGAAGGAAAGAGGCTGGTGTCCACCACCTTCGTGGTGCCTTACCCGCCCGGTTTCCCGGTGCTGGTCCCGGGCCAGGTCGTCTCCAAGGAGATCGTCTATTTCCTCGCCCAGCTCGACGTCAAGGAAATCCACGGATACAACCACGACCTCGGGTTGTCGGTGTTCACCCCGGCTGCGCTGGCGCGAATGGAGGCGCAGCGCAATGCGGCGATGGCCGCGGTCGGGTCCGCCTACCCGCCCTTCGAGATCCCGTCGGATGCCTCGGCCCTCAACGGAGACCGCAACGTGCAGGCGGTCACCGAAGACGCGTAGGCACGCCCGACGATTACTCGGCGGCCGCGGCTCCGTCTTTCGTGCGGCCTGGGTGGCCTCCCGGGCGTTGCGGCAGGACGATGAGCAACGCCACGATAATTGCCGCGATGACCGCCGAAGCCAGCGGGCGGCTCAGGGCCAGGCCGCCGTCGGCGACCGGCTTGTCGATGAAGTCCCCCACGGTCGCGCCCAGCGGCCTGGTCAGGATGAAGGCGACCCAGAACAACGTGACACGCGACACCCCGGTCCAGAAATACAGGGCCACGACCGCGGCAAGACCCGCCGTGAATACCAACGCGCCGCGCTCGTAACCGAACCCGCGAGTGTCGGCGAGCCAATCGCCCAGCGCGGTGCCCAGCGTCTGCGAGAAGGTGATGGTTGCCCAGTAGAAGGCCTCCACTTTGGGCGTCGAGACGGTGCTCACCGATACGCTTCCCTGCGACCAACGCCAAAGCCCCAAGGTGGCCAAGAGACAAGCTAAGAGCAGCAGCGATCCGCCCGTATACCCGATTCCCAGCGATCGGTCAGCGAAGTCGGCCAGCGTCGTGCCGAACGTTGTCGAGGCCACGATCGTCGCCCAGTACAGGGTGGCATGGAAACGCTTGGCGAGGATCTGTGCGGCAACCAGCGCGACCAGCGCGACGCCGAAAAGCGCAACACCGGCCAAATAGCCCCAATTCAGCGTCATCGTGACGGTGTCGCCGCCGGTTTCGCCCAACGTTGTCGCCAAGATCTTGATGACCCAGAATCCAAGAGTGACCGCCGGCACCTTGGTCAACGTTTGTCTCGCAACGTCATTCATCGGTTAATAGTCTTCCGCCTCGTTGTGCTCCACGCCTACCACAGCCACACTACGGAAGCGGTGAGACGCCGCACGTCATTCGGGGGCGTCGTCGTACTCGTTGTGTCGCCTCCACCACTGATCTGGCGGGCTCTGCGGGTAGCCCGGCGGGGAGTCCTCCCAGTTCTCTTGGCGACCGAGTGCGGTCATGTCCAGATAACTCCAGGTGTTACCGAGCGCCTCGTCGCCGCGAGCGTTGATGAAGTATGTGCGGAATACGCGATCACCGTCGCGGACAAAGACATTGGTGCCATGCCATTGGTCCACCCCGAAATCGACATTGAAGTCGTCGGTGATGGTGTACCACGGCATTTTCCAGCCCATGCATTCCTTCAGCCGCGCGATGTCGGGTTGCGCGGCTCGGGAGGCGAAAACGAGGGTGGTGTCGCGGGCATTGAGGTGCGCGAGGTTGCCGACATGGTCGGCGATCATGGAGCACCCATGACAGGCACGGTCGCGCTGAACTCCGGCCGTCCCGTCGGGCTGGCCATGCACACCCGGATCGAAAAACGCGCGGTAGACGATCATCAACAGGCCGTGACCGCATACACGTCAGTGCAGCAGAAGGAGGGCCCAGCTCGGCGCGCGTTTCACCGATTCCGCTCACGGGGATCGAAAAGGCTCGGCTGCGCCAAGGGTGGCGCAATAGCCGATCCAACCCCGGTTTTGGCTGGTCGTAGTTGAATCTGACCCGGCGCAATACGCGTAACCGTCCTTGTCGCCCCGATCGGCGGCCCCGACTGTGCCTCTGACCCGCATTAGCGTGACGGCGTGGCCGACGCCATCCCGATCTCACGTTTTCCGGGCTCCCGCGCCAATCGTGCCCGCAGGGCCGCCGACGTGCTGCGCCAGCAGATCCACGCCGGCGCCTACCCGGACGGGCTGCCCGCCGAAAACGAACTGGCCGCCGAATTCCTGGTTTCCCGCAACACCATTCGCGAGGCGTTGGGCATCCTGAAGAACGAGGGACTGATCGACCGCGGACCCAAGGAAGGCACCCACGTCGCGCAGCGCAAATACGACCACCGCCTCGATGCGCTGCTGGGGCTCAAGGAAGCCTTCAAACACCTCGGCGAGGTCCGCAACGAGGTGCGGGCCGCCATGCCGGTGACCGCCCCGCCCTCGGTCGCCCACCGGCTGCAGCTGCAACCCGGCGAGCAGGCGGTGTTCGTCGAGCGCCTGCGTTACCTCGGCGATCTTCCGCTCAGCCTCGATCTGACCTACCTCGCCCCGGATATCGGAAGCCGCATTCTGGGCTATCCGCTGGAGACCTATGACCTGTTCGCGCTCATCGAGCAGGTGAGCGGGCAGCGGCTCGGCTCCGCGTCGCTGGCGTTGGAGGCCATCCCCGCGGACTCGCATTCGGCCGCCACACTGCAGGTTCCCGACGGGGCGGCGCTGCTCATGCTGGAGCGGCTCACCAGCCTCGAGGACGGCAGACCCGTTGATTTGGAGTACATCCGGATGCGAGGTGATCGAATCACCATGCGCGGCAACCTGATAAGGAGCAAGCCATGACGCTGGTCAACAGCCGCGCCGATGTGCCGGTGACGATCGACGAGTCGCTGTGTATCGACGGCTGCACCCTCTGCGTCGAGGTGTGTCCGTTGGACGCGCTGGCGATCAACCCCGACACCGGCAAGGCGTACATGCATGTCGACGAATGCTGGTACTGGGGCCCAGCTCAAGGACAGCGACGCCGACGTGCGGGCCTACGCGCGCAGGGGCTTGGAGCAGGGCGCCTAGTCCGGCAAGCCGACGATGTCGAGTGTGCGCGGACGGCTTCGAATGTGCGTCAGGGCGCGAATTTTGGCGATCTTCCGCCCGAGACGCACACTCAAAGCCGTGGACGCACACCCGAAAGCCGCACCTAACGCAGTACCTTCGCGTAGAGCAGGCTGTCCTGCGGCTCGGGTCCCATCGTGGGGTAGACGGCGTGACGGGCCAGCCGCCCCTCCAGGACGAAGCCGACGCGCTCGAGGGTTCGCGCCGAGCGGTCGTTGTCGGGGCTGCAGGTCGCCCAGACGCGATACACCTCCCGGTCGGCCTCCAGAGCGGTGAGCAGCAGGCCGAGCACCTCGGACATGAAACCCTTGCCCCACGACCGCCGAGCCAGGCAGTAACCGATTTCGACCGAGTGCGCCGCCGGGCGCCGGCAACTGGTCAGCCCGATGACGTCGCCGCTGTGCTTCAGCTCGATGACCCAGGTCCGCTCGTCGTCGCCGACATTCATCTTCTCGGTGATCACCCGGCGCGTCGCCGCCACGTCGGGGTGCGGTGCCCACAACAGATACCTGGTGACTTCGGGATCTCGGGCGACCCTTTGGAAGAGCGCGCCTGCGTCGTCAAGTGCGGGCGGGCGCAACACAACTCGCTGTCCGATGATGCGGCCGGGCGGGTAATCGACCATGGTGTTAAATGCCGAGCGCTTGATAGGTGCGGCGGACGAACTTCGGTTGCGCGGTGCGGAGTTTCGCCAGCGACGTGTTGCCGGCTACGGCCGTGGCGGCGTCCACGGTCAGATCGGGCAGATTCTGAATCAGATACAGCAGGATCAGGTCCGCGGACGGGTCGGCCTGCCACCACGTCCCGTAGGCGCCGGGCCAGCTGAACGTTCCGGGGCCGCCCGGCCCGAACAGCGGGGTGGACTTCGCCGCGTCGGTCACCACCGACAGGTTCAACCCGAACCCGCGGCCAACCCAGTACGGCGCCCCGAGGAAGTTGTGTCGCTTCTGTTCGTCGGTGAGCCGGTCGGTCCGCATCAACCGAACCGACTCGGGGGACAACACCCGCACGCCGTCGACCGTCCCGTCGCCGAGCAGCATCCGCACGAACCGCAGGTAGTCGTCGGCGGTTGACCACAGCCCGCCGCCGGCGTTGCAGAAGGAGGGCGGCTTGATGTGGGGCGGGCCCATCACGTCGTGCCGGAGCTCGTGTTCCTCGGTGAGCGAATACATGGTGGCGGCGCGTCGGCGCGCTTCGGGAGAGACGAAGAACCCGGTGTCGGGCATGCCGGCGGGACCCAGGACCCGCTCGTCGAGAACCTGGTAGAACGGCTTGCCGTCGATGCGGGACGCGATGACGCCCAACAGATCGATGGAGTGGCTGTAGGTGACCCGGTCACCGGGCTGGTGCACCAGCGGCAGCTTCGCCAGCTCGCTCAGCCAGGCGTCCGGCCCCTGATTGAACGGCAGCCGCATGTAGGCCTTCGAGATCGGCCCGGACACCGAGAATGCGTAGGCCAGGCCGCTGGTGTGGGTCAACAGATCCTCGATCAGGATCGCCCGATTTACCGGATGCGTCCGGTCCAGCGGACCGTGCGGGTCGACCAGCACCCGCACGTCCGCCAACTCCGGCGCCCAGCGCACCACGGGGTCTTTCAGCGCCAGCTTGCCCTCGTCGACCAGGCTCATCACCGCCGCGACCGTGACCGGCTTGGTCATCGACGCGATGCGAAACAGCGTGTTGCTTGTCATCGGCAGGCCCGCGTCGACGTCCCGGTAGCCGATCTCGTTGACCTGCAGCGCTTCTCCGCGTTGCCAGACCATCGTCACCGCACCGGCGAGTAGGCCGGCATCGCACACCTCGCGGATGGAGGCCTGATTGACGTCCAGATTCACCCGGTTCAGGTTAGTGCGCGCCGCTGCGCCCGGACGTACCAGAACGCCATCTCGAATTCTTTGCCGTCCATTTCGCGGCGCCAGGTGGCCGGCTCCAGTGATTCGATATCCCAGCCCGCGCCGCCGAGGACGTCGCGCAGCGTCCGCTCGGACACCGCGGGCCGTGGCCACTCATCGTCGGCCGGGTTGGCGTCGGAGAAGCAACTGATGAGCAGGGTGGCACCCGGCCTGGTGGCCCGGTGTGCCGCGGCCGCATAGCTGCGCTTGCCGTCGTCGTCCAGGCAATGGAACATGCCGCTGTCGACGACGGTGTCGAACGCGTCGGTGTAGCCCTCGAGCTTGGTGGAGTCGGTGACCGCGAACCTGACGTTGACTCCGGCGTCGTCGGCCCGCCGCTCGGCGGTGATCAGCGCGGTCGGCGAGATGTCCAGCCCGGTCACGTTGTGTCCGCTTTTGGCCAGGTAGATGGCGTTGTCGCCGAGCCCGCAGCCGATGTCGAGGACGTCACCATGGACCCAGCCGCCCTCCTGCCACGCGATGACATTCTCCTTGGGCGCCTTGGTATCCCACGGTGGGGTGGCCACCGCGGGGAAGCCTTCGGCAGGGCTTTCACCCCGGTAAAGGGCGTCGAAATCGAGACGCGGGAATTGGGGGGTTTCAGAAGAGCTAGCGCGTGTCATACTCGCCAGCCTACGCAGCATGAAGTTTGGCGAGTGCGACACCGATCTGGGCCTCGCGGTGGAGTGGTCCTGCATCCCTGTGGGAGTGATGAATTCGGCTGTGTGAGGTGGTTGACCCGTCACGGTCGAGGTGACGGATCGGTGCATCACAGCGGGGTCTGATGCCGCAACTCGATAAAGGTATCGGCTGACCGAGCATCGATGATGTGGGATGTTGAGCGGATGGAGCAGTTCCGGCGCGGTGATCTTGTGTTCGACCACGTCTGACCGGGCGGGGGTATCGATGTCTGGCTCCAAACCAACATGGCTACTCTGTCGGTGCGCTCCCGCCGCGCCGCCGCGACTACCTTTTTACGGAATCCAGGGAGGACGTGCGCGCGCTGATCGATGCGGTCGGGGTGGACCGGGTACACCTCGTCGGGCACGACTTTGGCGCCGCAGTGGTATGGCAGGCGGCTTTGGACATGCCGGAGCACCATTTCCCGTATCGCGCACCAGATCATCGAAAAGACCGCTTTAGATGATCCGGGTCGGTCCGCCTACTCCCGTACCGACGGGAAGAAGCCACGTGAGCCTTACTACGGTCTCCTCCGCGCACTGCATAACCGCACAGACCAAGAGTGGGGTATCGGTGTATCGAGGCCAAAATTTCATTACGGTTTCGGTTGAGCAAAGGAACTGCAGCTTACCCGCGATGCGAGGGCCGATATCGCCTGTTTGGCTTTAGTGTCGGCTGCTATGGCCGGACTGAATAATTACGTGAAGCGCTGGCGCACAGCGCTTCACGTAACCGTGTCGGCATTTATGGTTGCCATCCTCGGACTCGCCATCACCCCCGTAGCTCATGCGGCTGCGGCCACGGCGACGTTGTCGGTGGAACATACGTGGCAGACCGGTTTCATCGCCCACTTCACCATCAACAACTCGAGCATGGTGCCGCTCACCGATTGGAAGCTTGAATTCGACATGCCGGTGGGACAAGGTGTCTCGCACACGTGGAATAGCACCCTTACCCAATCTGGCACGCACTATGTTCTCACCCCCGCGAATTGGAATCGCATCATTGCACCCGGTGGCTCAGCCACAGGTGGTCTAAGAGGCGTGCTGACCGGTTCCTACTCGCCACCGTCGAATTGTCTGCTCAACGGGCAATATTTTTGCACCTAGAGGCGACTGCGCACTGAGGCTCAACCGCTCTGACGGTCTGGCCTAGGCCGCGTGAAGTCCGGCGAGCGTGATACCGATCCTGGTTTCTACCTGGCGGAGGGGCCTTCTTAGCCGCCTCCGCGTCGAGGCGGCTAAGAACAGATCCGCCTCTACATACTCGTCGTGCTCATCGGGCCGATGCCGAACTGGCCGTTGCCGGTGAGGAATTCGCCGATGTTGTTGTTGCCGAGGTTGCCGATGCCGATGTTGGCCAGGCCGGTGTTGCCGAAGCCGACGTTGAAGTCGCCGACGTTGAAGTCGCCCACGTTGAAGAAGCCGATGTTGGGGAAGCCGAAGTTGAACGGCGTGGACAGGATGGCTTCGTCGATCTCCAGCGTTGTAATCATCTGTTGCGCCGCCGCCGACGCCCCGGCGTGATAGCCCACCATCGCCGCGACATCGCGGGCCCACATCGTCTCGTACTCGGCCTCAAATTCGGCGATCGCCGGCGCGTTGAGCCCAAACCAATTCGACGTCACCGCCTGCCCGAACGAATTGCGGTTGGCCGCCACCGCCATCGGATGCACCGTGGCCGCAAAGGCCGACTCAAACGCACTGACCACCGCGCGCGCCTGCCCCGCGGCCCCCGACGCGTGAGGCGCCGCCGCGCTAAGCCACCCCGTGTACGGCGCGGCCGCGGCCGCCATCGCCTGAGACGCCGCACCCTGCCACGCCTGACCCACCAACCCCGAGGTCACCGCGTTTAAAGGACGACGCCGCCGAGCCCAACTCGGACGCCAACCCGTCCCAGGCCGCCGCGGCCTCGAGCATCGGCCCCGAGCCCGCACCGCTATACATCGCCGCCGAATTCATCTCGGGTGGCAGCACCAAAAAACTCATCGCCCATCCCCTCCCTGCTGGGACTTCAGCCTGCGCGCCGATCGCACGGTGGCATAGAAAATATGCGACAGTCTCGAGTCTCGGGGGAGCATTGGCCGAAGGGCGCTTTTCAACACGCCTACAACGATTCTCGTGCGTGCGCGAGACCATCGTTGGCAGGGAACCAGATCGCTCTCGTCCGCGTCTAAATACTCCTCGGGGGCACTGCCCGGGTCATCATCGAGGAAACTGGTCGACCGCAGCGCGAGCCCGGGGCGCCGGGATGCTACGCTGCCGGACAGTCGACATCCTTTAACGATCCGTCCAGAGAGGCGGAGAAGGAGGTCAGATCTCGCATGGGTGCTGCGGGTGACACCGGTACCGGCCGCGAATTGATGTCGGCGGCCGACGTGGGTCGCACCATTTCCCGCATCGCGCACCAGATCATCGAAAAGACCGCTTTAGATGATGAGGGTCGGCCCGCGCCCCGCGTGGTGCTGCTGGGAATCCCGACCCGCGGCGTGATCCTGGCCAAGCGCCTGGCCACCAATATCGGCGAATTCAGCGGGGTAGACGTCGCGCACGGTGCGCTTGATATCACCCTGTACCGCGACGACCTGATGCAAAAGCCGCCCCGGCCGCTGGAGGCCACCTCGATCCCGGCCGGCGGCATCGACGACACGCTGGTGATCCTGGTCGACGACGTGCTGTACTCCGGGCGTTCGGTGCGCTCCGCCCTGGACGCGCTGCGCGACGTGGGCCGGCCGCGGGCGGTGCAGTTGGCCGTGCTGGTCGACCGTGGCCACCGCGAGCTGCCGCTGCGCGCCGACTATGTCGGCAAGAACGTGCCGACCTCGCGCGGCGAGAGCGTGCACGTGCTACTGAGCGAGCACGACGGTCGCGACGGCGTGGTCATCTCCCGGGATGGTGAGTCGTGAGCAGGCATCTGCTGGCCGCCGGCGACCTGAGCCGCGACGACGCCACCGCCATCCTCGACGACGCCGACCGGTTCGCTCAGGCGCTGGTGGGCCGCGAGATCAAGAAGCTGCCGACGCTGCGCGGCCGCACCATCGTCACGATGTTCTACGAGAACTCCACCCGCACCCGGGTGTCGTTCGAGGTGGCCGGCAAGTGGATGAGCGCCGACGTGATCAACGTCAGCGCGGCCGGATCCTCGGTGGGCAAGGGCGAATCACTTCGCGACACCGCGCTGACGCTGCGGGCGGCCGGCGCCGACGCGCTGATCATCCGCCATCCGGCGTCCGGTGCCGCGCACCTGCTTGCCGAGTGGACTTCATCGTTTGCGGCCAAAGACGACGGCCCGTCGGTGATCAACGCCGGGGACGGCACCCATGAGCACCCGACGCAGGCGCTGCTGGACGCCCTGACCATCCGCCAGCGGCTCGGTGGCATCGAGGGCCGGCGCGTCGTGATCGTCGGCGACATCCTGCACAGCCGGGTCGCCCGCTCCAACGTCATGCTGCTGGACACGCTGGGCGCCGAGGTGGTGCTGGTGGCGCCCCCGACGTTGCTGCCGGTGGGGGTCGACGGGTGGCCGGTCACCGTCTCCCATGACTTCGACGCGGAGCTGCCGGCCGCCGACGCGGTGCTGATGCTGCGGGTGCAGGCCGAACGGATGAACGGCGGCTTCTTCCCGTCGGTCCGGGAGTATTCGGTTCGGTACGGGCTTTCCGACCGGCGCCAGGCGATGCTGCCGGGCCACGCCGTGGTGTTGCACCCCGGGCCGATGGTGCGTGGCATGGAGATCGCGTCCTCCGTCGCTGACTCATCGCAATCGGCTGTGCTGCAACAGGTTTCCAACGGCGTGCATGTCCGGATGGCGGTGCTTTTCCACGTGCTGGTCGGCACCGAATCGGCCGGAAGTGAGGGTGCGGCATGAGCGTCCTGCTGCGCGGGGTCCGGTTGTACGGGGAAGGGGATCGCGTCGACGTGTTGGTCGATGACGGCCAGATCGCCGACATGGGCCCGGGCCTGGCGATCCCCGATACCGCGGACGTCATCGATGCCACCGATCACGTGCTGCTGCCCGGGCTGGTCGACCTGCACACGCACCTGCGCGAGCCGGGCCGAGAGTACGCCGAGGATATCGAAACCGGTTCGGCGGCAGCGGCTTTGGGCGGTTATACGGCGGTCTTCGCGATGGCCAACACCAATCCGGTCGCGGACAGCCCGGTGGTCACCGACCATGTCTGGCACCGTGGCCGGCAGGTGGGCCTGGTCGACGTGCACCCGGTCGGCGCCGTCACCGTCGGGCTGGCCGGGACCCAGCTCACCGAGATGGGCATGATGGCGGCCGGCGCCGCGCAGGTGCGGATGTTCTCCGACGACGGCGTCTGCGTGCACGACCCGTTGATCATGCGCCGCGCCCTGGAGTACGCCACCGGCCTGGGGGTGCTGATCGCCCAGCACGCGGAGGAGCCGAGGCTGACCGTCGGCGCCGTCGCGCACGAGGGGCCCACCGCGGCCAGGCTGGGGCTATCGGGGTGGCCACGGGCCGCCGAGGAATCGATCGTCGCCCGCGACGCGCTGCTGGCCCGCGACGCCGGCGCCCGGGTGCATATTTGTCACGCCTCCACCGCCGGCACCGTCGAGATTTTAAAATGGGCCAAGGGACAAGGCATTTCGATCACCGCCGAAGTTACCCCGCATCACCTGCTGCTCGACGACGCCAGGCTGGCCGGCTACGACGGGGTGAACCGGGTCAACCCGCCGCTGCGCGAGGCCGCCGACGCGGCCGCGTTGCGTCGGGCGTTGGCCGACGGGGTAATCGACTGCGTGGCCACCGACCATGCCCCGCATGCCGAGCACGAGAAGTGTGTCGAGTTTTCGGCGGCGCGCCCCGGCATGCTGGGGTTGCAGACGGCGCTGTCGATCGTGGTGCAGACGATGGTCGCGCCCGGACTGTTGACCTGGCGCGACGTCGCCAGGGTGATGAGCGAGAACCCGGCGCGCATCGTCGGCCTGCCCGATCACGGCCGGCCGCTGGAGGTGGGAGAGCCGGCCAACCTCACCGTCGTGGACCCGGACGCCACCTGGACGGTCGCCGGATCCGACCTGGCCAGTCGTTCGGCCAACACGCCATACGAGTCAATGACCTTGCCCGCCACCGTGACCGCCACCCTGCTGCGCGGGAAGATCACCGCTCGGGACGGGAAGAGCCCGGCATGAACTCGGGCACGCTGCTGGGGTCGCTGATCTTCGCGGCCGTGCTGGTGGTGGTGATCGCGGTGGTGATTCAGTTGATGATGCGCGGCTGGCGGCGTCGCGCGCAGCAGCAGGAGGAAGTCCTCGGCGATCTGCCCGACGTGCCCGACCAGGTGGGCCCCGCGAGCATCACCACCCGCGGCCTGTATTGCGGCTGCACGATGGCGCCGGAGTGGAACGAGCGGATCACGGCCGGGGATCTTGGTTACCGCAGCAAGGCGGTGCTGACCCGCTATCCCGAGGGAATCCTCCTGGAACGCGTCCGCGCCAAACCCCTTTGGATTCCGCAGGATTCGATCAGCGCTATCCGCATGGAACGTGGGATCGCCGGAAAGGTCGTGGCCCGCATCGGCGTCCTGGCCATCCGGTGGCGGCTGCCGTCGGAGGTCGAGATCGATACCGGATTTCGCGCCGATCACCGCGACCAATACGCCGGCTGGCTTCAGGAGGCTTCGTGACCAAGGCCCTGCTGGTGCTCGAAGACGGCCGCGTCTTCACCGGCACACCGTTCGGCGCGATCGGTCAAACGCTCGGGGAAGCCGTTTTTTCCACCGGCATGTCCGGCTATCAGGAGACGCTGACCGATCCCAGTTATCACCGGCAGATCGTGGTGGCCACCGCGCCGCAGATCGGCAACACCGGCTGGAACGGCGAGGACGCCGAGAGCCGCGGCGACAAGATATGGGTCGCCGGGTACGCGGTGCGCGACCCGTCGCCGCGCGCCTCCAACTGGCGCGCCACCGGCACGCTGCAGGACGAGCTGATCCGCCAGCAGATCGTCGGGATCGCCGGCATCGACACCCGAACGTTGGTGCGGCATCTGCGCAGCCGCGGCTCGATGAAGGCGGGGGTGTTCTCCGGCGATTCGCTTGCCGGGCCGGGCGAACTGCTGGAGCGGGTGCGGGGACAGCGGTCGATGCTGGGCGCCGACCTGGCCGGCGAGGTCAGCACGCCAGGTACCTACATCGTGGAACCGGAAGGCACGCACCGGTTTACGGTGGCGGCGCTGGACCTGGGCATCAAGACCAACACCCCGCGCAACTTCGCCCGGCGCGGCATCCGCAGCCATGTGCTGGCCGCGTCGGCGACCTTCGAGCAGATCGCCGAAATGAAGCCGGACGGCGTGTTCCTGTCCAATGGCCCCGGCGATCCCGCCACCGCCGACCACGTCGTCGCGCTCACCCGTGAGGTGCTCGGCGCCGGAATCCCGTTGTTCGGCATCTGTTTCGGCAATCAGATCCTGGGCCGGGCACTGGGCCTGTCCACCTACAAGATGGTGTTCGGTCACCGCGGGATCAACGTACCGGTCATCGACCATGCCACCGGGCGGGTCGCGGTGACCGCACAGAACCACGGCTTCGCGCTGGAAGGCGAGGCCGGCCAGTCCTTCGACACGCCGTTCGGGCCGGCGGTCGTCAGCCACACCTGCGCCAACGACGGGGTGGTGGAAGGTGTCAAACTCGCCAGCGGCAAGGCATTTTCGGTGCAGTACCATCCGGAGGCCGCCGCCGGTCCGCACGACGCGGAGTACCTGTTCGACCAGTTCGTCGACCTGATGGCAGGGAGCCGCTAGTGCCGCGTCGAACTGACCTCAACCACGTGCTAGTGATCGGCTCGGGGCCGATCGTGATCGGGCAGGCCTGCGAGTTCGACTACTCCGGCACCCAGGCCTGCCGCGTGCTGCGCGCCGAGGGTTTGCAGGTCAGCCTGGTCAACTCCAACCCGGCCACCATCATGACCGACCCGGAGTACGCCGACCACACCTACGTCGAGCCCATCACCCCGGCATTCGTCGAGCGCGTGATCGCCCAGCAGGCCGAGCGCGGCAACAAGATCGACGCCCTGCTGGCCACCCTGGGCGGGCAGACCGCACTCAACACGGCGGTCGCGCTGTACGAGAGCGGGGCGCTGGAGCGCTACGGTGTCGAGCTCATCGGCGCCGATTTCGACGCCATCCAGCGCGGCGAGGACCGGCAGCGGTTCAAGGACATTGTCGCCAAGGTCGGCGGTGAATCCGCCCGCAGCCGAGTGTGTTTCACGCTTGCCGAGGTCCGCGAGACGGTCGGGGAACTCGGCCTGCCGGTGGTGGTGCGGCCCAGCTTCACCATGGGCGGGCTGGGCTCGGGCATGGCGTACACCGCCGACGAGGTCGACCGGATGGCGGGCGCCGGGCTGGCCGCCTCGCCCAGCGCCAACGTGCTCATCGAGGAATCGATCTACGGCTGGAAGGAATTCGAACTCGAGCTGATGCGCGACGGCCACGACAACGTGGTGGTGGTGTGCTCCATCGAGAACGTCGACCCGATGGGCGTGCACACCGGCGACTCGGTCACCGTCGCGCCGGCCATGACGCTCACCGACCGGGAGTACCAGCGGATGCGCGACCTGGCCATCGCGATCCTGCGGGAGGTCGGTGTCGACACCGGCGGCTGCAACATCCAGTTCGCGGTCGACCCGAGCGACGGCCGGCTGATCGTCGTGGAGATGAACCCGCGGGTGTCGCGGTCAAGCGCGCTGGCGTCCAAGGCCACCGGCTTCCCGATCGCCAAGATCGCCGCCAAGCTGGCCATCGGCTACACGCTCGACGAGATCGTCAACGACATCACCAAGGAGACGCCGGCCTGCTTCGAGCCGACCCTGGACTACGTCGTGGTCAAGGCGCCGCGGTTCGCGTTCGAGAAGTTCCCGGGCGCTGACCCCACGTTGACCACCACGATGAAGTCCGTCGGGGAGGCGATGTCGCTGGGCCGCAACTTCATCGAGGCACTCGGCAAGGTGATGCGGTCCCTGGAGACCGGCCGAGCCGGGTTCTGGACGGTGCCTGACCCGGACGGCGACGTCGACGAGGTGCTGACCCGGTTGCAGACCCCGACCGAAGGCCGGCTCTACGACATCGAACTGGCGCTGCGGCTGGGCGCTTCGGTGGAACGGGCGGCCGAGGCCTCGGGCGTCGACCCGTGGTTCGTCGCGCAGATCGGCGAGCTGGTAAAGCTGCGCGCCGAGGTGGTCGCCGCCCCCGTGCTCGACGCCGACCTGCTGCGCCACGCCAAGCACAGCGGGCTATCGGACCGCCAGATCGCGGCGCTGCGACCGGAATTGGCCGGGGAGAACGGGGTGCGGTCGTTGCGCGAACGGCTGGGCATCCACCCCGTGTACAAGACGGTGGACACCTGTGCCGCGGAGTTCGAGGCCAAGACGCCCTACCACTACAGCAGCTACGAACTCGACCCCGCGGCCGAGACCGAGGTCGCCCCGCAGACCGACAAGCTCAAGGTGCTGATCCTGGGGTCCGGGCCGAACCGGATCGGCCAGGGCATCGAATTCGACTACAGCTGCGTACACGCGGCAACGACGTTGTCCCAGGCCGGTTTTGAAACCGTGATGATCAACTGCAACCCGGAGACGGTGTCCACCGACTACGACACCGCCGACCGGCTCTACTTCGAGCCGCTGACCTTCGAGGACGTCCTGGAGGTGTTCCACGCCGAAACGCAGTCCGGAATCGGCGGCCCCGGTGTGGCGGGCGTCATCGTGCAACTCGGCGGCCAGACCCCGCTCGGGCTGGCGCAACGGCTCTTCGACGCCGGGGTTCCGATCGTGGGCACCCCGCCGGAAGCGATCGACCTGGCCGAGGACCGCGGCGCCTTCGGCGACGTGCTCAGCGCCGCCGGGCTGCCCGCCCCAAAGTACGGCACCGCAACGACTTTCGCCCAAGCCCGCCGGATCGCCGAGGAGATCGGTTATCCGGTGCTGGTGCGGCCCTCGTATGTGCTGGGCGGTCGCGGCATGGAGATCGTCTACGACGACGAGACGCTGGAGGGCTACATCACCCGCGCCACCGCGCTCTCGCCCGAGCACCCGGTGCTCGTCGACCGCTTCCTCGAGGACGCGGTGGAAATCGACGTCGATGCACTGTGCGACGGTGCCGAGGTCTACATCGGCGGCATCATGGAACACATCGAGGAGGCCGGCATCCACTCCGGCGACTCGGCCTGCGCGCTGCCCCCGGTGACGCTGGGCCGCAGCGACATCGAGAAGGTGCGCCACGCCACCGAGGCCATCGCGCACGGTATTGGCGTGATCGGGCTGCTCAACGTGCAGTACGCGCTCAAAGACGATGTGCTCTACGTCCTGGAGGCCAACCCGCGCGCCAGCCGCACGGTGCCGTTCGTCTCCAAGGCAACCGCGATCCCCCTCGCCAAGGCGTGCGCCCGGATCATGTTGGGCGCCACTATTTCCGCGCTTCGTGGCGAAGGGATGCTGGCGGCCTCCGGGGATGGCGGCCACGCGGCCCAGTCCGCCCCGATCGCGGTCAAGGAGGCCGTGTTGCCGTTCCACCGCTTCCGCCGGGCCGACGGCGCCGCCATCGATTCACTGCTTGGTCCGGAGATGAAATCCACCGGCGAGGTGATGGGGATCGACCGCGACTTCGGCAGCGCCTTCGCCAAGAGCCAAACCGCCGCATACGGATCGTTGCCGGCCGAGGGCACGGTATTCGTGTCGGTTGCCAACCGGGACAAGCGGTCACTGGTGTTTCCGGTCAAGCGGCTGGCCGACCTGGGATTTCGCGTTCTCGCCACGGAGGGCACCGCGGAGATGTTGCGCCGCAATGGAATTCCCTGTGACGAGGTTCGCAAGCACTTCGAGGCGGCGCAGCCGGGCCGCCCCGCGTTGTCCGCGGTCGACGCGATCAAGGCCGGTGAAGTCGACATGGTGATCAACACGCCCTACGGCAACTCCGGTCCGCGCATCGACGGCTACGAAATCCGTTCCGCCGCAGTGTCGGCCAATATTCCCTGCATCACCACTGTGCAGGGCGCCTCTGCCGCCGTGCAGGGCATCGAAGCGGGCATCCGCGGCGACATCGGCGTGCGGTCACTGCAGGAACTGCACAGCGCAATTAGTCCGGGCGGCGTGGCCGACAGGGCCGACAGGGGAGTCCAGTGACCGGGTTTGGCACCCGGCTGGCCGAGGCGAAGGCCAGGCGCGGGCCGCTGTGCCTGGGCATCGACCCGCATCCCGACCTGCTGCGGGCCTGGGACTTGCCGACCACCGCGGACGGCCTGGCCGCGTTCTGCGACGTCTGCGTCGAGGCGTTCTCCGGTTTCGCCGTCGTCAAACCCCAGGTGGCGTTCTTCGAGGCGTACGGCGCGGCCGGCTTCGCGGTGCTGGAACGGACCATCGCCGCGCTGCGCTCGGTCGGGGTGCTGGTGCTGGCCGATGCCAAGCGGGGGGACATCGGGTCGACGATGGCGGCCTACGCCGAGGCGTGGGCCGGAGATTCGCCGCTGGCCGCCGACGCCGTAACGGCGTCGGCATACCTGGGCTTCGGCTCGTTGCGACCGCTGCTGGAAGCCGCCGCCGCGCACGACCGGGGGGTCTTCGTCGTGGCGGCGAGCTCCAACCCCGAGGGCGCCACCGTGCAGCGCGCCGCCTTCGACGGCCGCACCGTGTCCCAGCTGATCGTCGACCAGGCCGCGGTCGTCAACCGGTCCGCCACCGGATCCGAGCCGGGATACGTCGGCGTGGTCGTGGGCGCGACGGTTTTCGAGGCGCCTGACGTCAGCGAGCTGGGCGGACCGGTGCTGGTGCCCGGCCTCGGGGTGCAGGGCGGGCGGCCCGAGGACCTCGGCGGCCTGGGCGGGGCAGCGCCGGGCCAGCTGCTGCCCGCGGTCGCCCGCGGGGTGCTGAGGGCCGGACCCAACGTGTCGGACCTGCGCGCGGCGGGCGAACGCATGCTGGACACGGTCGCGTATCTGTCCGCCCCGTAGGGCGCTTCACGTGTGCAATCTGGGCCTCCACCGTGCGTCCAGGGCGCAGATCTGACCCTCATTGTCAATCGGCCAGTGCAACATCAGGCGGCTGTTTGGTCTAGGAGTGCGGCTAGCCGTTGGGCGGGGGTGTCGAGGTTGAGTGTGGGTCTTGGGCGTCGGTTGAGGGTGTCTTGGATGCGTTTGAGGTCGGCTTTGGTGTAGCCGCTGAGATCGCTGCCCTTTTCGAACCAGAACCGCAAGAGCCGGTTGGTGTTTTCGTTGCTGCCGCGCTGCCAGGGCGAGTGTGGGTTGCAGAAGTACACCGGGGCATTGAGTTGCAGCTGGATGTGTCGCCAGTTGGCCATCTCGCTGCCGCGGTCCCAGGTGATCGAGCGCCGCAGATGCTCGGGCAACTCGCTCATCGTTTCGACCATCGCTGTGGCCACTGTCTCAGCGGTGTGATCGCCGGGCAGGTGCAGCAGCATGGTGAATCGGGTGCTGCGCTCCACTAGGGTGCCGATGGCGCTGTTGTTGGGTCCCACGATCAGATCGCCTTCCCAGTGGCCGGGCACCGCCCGATCGGTGACCTCCGGCGGGCGGTCGCTGATGGTGAATTCCTCGCTGCTGCTATAAACCCCACGGCTGGTGCTGCGGCCGCGAGGTTTGCGGTTGGCGCGCTTGGTGGACAGGCATTTATGCAGATCAGCGCGCAGGGGCTTGTCAAGATAAGTGTGTAAGTGTTTGCGGCCGTTTGCATTTGGGTTATAGGGGTAGGCGGTCGGGAAATTGGATGGCGAAGGTGTTCAGTGCCTGGGTCCAGCGGTAGGTTCCTGGTCCGTGCGTTGATCCTCGTTTCTGGTTGATGTTGCGGATGGCCAGGTAGAGCAGTTTCATCGCGGCGGCGTCCGAGGGGAACGATCCTCGGGCTTTGGTGACTTTGCGCAGCTGGTAGTTCAGCGATTCGATCGTTATCTTGAGTTCATCGGCCGACAATCGCTGTGACCTGGGGGTTTGCTTCGTGGAGGATGTCTACGGCGCGGCGGTGTGACTGGCTGGCTGGTCGGTCAGCACGGGCTGATTGTTACCGGGTTGGGATGTTCGACTGATTGCCGGGGCGGCGGGTCGGGTTCGTCGGTTGTCGCGGAGTTGACCGAGCGCGTTGGCGAGTTGGCGGCGTAGCTGCTCGTTTTCGTCGGCGAGTTCGCGGTTGCGGCGGTTCGAGATTTCGAGGCGCCGCCGCAACGATTCGTCGCTGGCGCGCTGCGGGGAGGGTATCGGCGCGGTCGGGCCGCGATGCCGTGCGCGCAATCGGTGGATCTCGTCTTTGATGTCGGGCTGGGTGTAGATCCAGGAGCGGGAGACGCCGGCGTGGCGGGCGACGGATTCGAAGGTGAGCACGGCACCGGCCTGATCGAGTTCGTGCATCGCCGCGATGGCTTTGGCTCGGGTGAGTTCGTGGCGTTGTTGGGCGGCGGTGACAAGGTGGATGCTGTTGTCAGCGCGCATGTTCGGTGTCCTTCGGTTCGGCTGCGTGGGGGTCGAGGGCTGTGACGATGCTGTCCAGGTTGGCGAGCACCTGCTGGTTCATCTCGGCGAGTCGTTGCTGGCCACGGGCCTCGGCGGCGGTGACGAGCTGCAGGGTCTGCTTGCGCTGTTCGCGGTGCTGGGGCAGGAATTCGGGGGTGGTGAGGAACATCGGGCAGGTCAAGCAGGCGTTGGCGTGCGGGCAGCTCTGCTGGACGGGCAGGCCGCAGTAGCCGTTGGGTAGGGCCTGGGTGGCGCGGCCGAGGCGTTGTTTGGCCCAGGCGGCTTCGGCGAGCGGGCCGGACGGGTCCAAAGTGACTGTGCGACCGTGGATGTCGACCTTGCGGGCGGCTTCCCAGTGGCGGCGCACGGTGGTGTCGTGCAGTCGGGCGTAGTGGCCGGTCATCTGTGGGGAGTCGTGATCGAGAATGCGGCGCACGACCTCTTGGGGGACGTCGCGGTTGATCAGGCGAGTGCCCAGGGTGTGGCGCCACTGGTGCGGGGTCAAGTGCACGGGCCGGTTGTGTTCGTCGCGGATGTCGCAGATGTCCAGCCAGCGCAACAGCGCCATCCGGTAGGTCGGGCTGGCGATCGGGTGGGTGCCGTCGATGTTTTTGGTCGGGCGCGGGAACAGTCCTGGTGTTCCGGCGGGCCAGCGTGCGGTGGTGTGTTGGCGGTGTTCAGCGATCAGGTCGCCGAGTTGCTCGTCGATCGGGACCAGTGCGTCGCGTTTCATCTTGTGGTTGACGTAGCGCAGGTAGGGAGCGCCGTCGGCGTCGGTGACCAGGCAGTCGGCGCGCAGCCGCAACGCGTCGGTGACCCGCAGCCCACAGCGCATCAGGATCATCGTGATCAGCCGGTAAGCGGGATCGTCGAACTTGGCGAGGTTGCCCGGATGCTCGAGCTGGGCCATAACCTGCTCGGCCAACGCGCGCGGCAACCGTTCCTCGCGTTTCGGATAGTCCTCGGTGAAGAACATCGCATCAGGAGGAAGGGCTGTGTCCCACCGGTGTTGGCGGATCGCGGCGAAGAAGTGGTTGAGCAATCCGATGTGGGTGCCGCGACGCTGGGCGCTGGCGGAGTCGCTACTCAGGTCGGCCAGGTAGCGTTCCAGCACCGGCCGGTCGACCTGGTCGATCCGATCGATCCCGATCTCGGCGAGGAACCGGGCGAAGCGTGTGATCGCAACAACCGGTCTGCCTCCGCCGGCTTCTAGGCCCAGCCCGGTCGACAGCCGCCACCGCACCCACCGTTTGGCCGGTTCCCGCAGCCACGGCTGCGGAATCCCGGTGAACCGCAGAGTGCGGTCGCCGTCGAACCCGAGGCGTCGCATATGCCAGACATCGCGGGGGTATTCGGCTTCCCAGCCGCCCGCCTCGGCCAGGTCGGCGACCTGCCGGAAGGCGTAGCCGAGGAAGGACCGTGACAGCGAGTCGTTCAATGCCGCCCGCCCCAGAACACGCCAGGTGTCGGCGTCATTGTCGAGCAGCGACATCGCCGACTCCTTGGCCAGGAACCGGACTACCCGCATCGCGACATGCGGCGCCAGCTTGCCGCGGCGCTCGTCACGGCGACGCTGCAGTACGTACTGCATCTCCAGCTTCAGCCGAGAGCCCAGCAGGTCGAACCGGATGAGTTCGTCGGTGGGCGCCGGAATATCGCCGAACCGCCGGGCGAATTCATCGATGTCGGTTCGCCCGTTCACTTTCCAGGTGTTGGCATGCGAGAGACAGAACGGACCCGCCGCCTGCGGCCACAACGCGCAATGCGGGATCCGACACGATAGGCCCGGTTCGGGCCGCGTCACTACCGGAGGGTTGTCTAGCCAGCTCTCGAGTTCGGGCCGGCCAGCACGGATCCAATGCCGGGCGTGCAGCGCGCACAGTCCCTGGCGGGCAGCCCCGTAGCCGCAGCCGTCGACGCGGCAGCGTTGGTTGGGCTGCAGCCGATGCCACCGGGCATCGGTGGTCGTGGCGAAGACGTCCAGGTCCGGGCGGCCTGCGTGGACCCACCGCAGCCGATGTCCCTGACACAGCCCCTGCCCACGGGAGTGCCGTTCGCATCCGGCTACCCGGCAGCAGCCAGTGCCAAACACCGGGTCTTCAGCGTCGAATTCCAATACATCGCTGCGGAATTCGTTGCGGACCGTCACCATCAGGGTGCCCAGCAAGCCCGTTGCCTCGCTGCCCGGCACCCGAGTCGGCGCCGTCACAGCGACACCTGCCCATCGGTGAACCAGCCCGCCTGTTCCATCACGCGGCGGGCGTCCTCCACGGTCAGATGCCCGTAGATCGCAGCCGTGGTGGTGACGCTCGCGTGACCCAAAAGCTTTGCCACGACTTCGATCCCGATACCGCCCCGCAGCATCCTGGTCGCTGCCGTGTGCCGCAGCCAATGCGGATCGAAGTCGAGCCCGCTTCGCCGGCGCAGCCGCCGCACCAGGTCGTAGACCCCCGCATAGGTCAACGGATGCCCGAGCGGCCTACCCCACAGGTTGACGAACACGTAATCGCTGTCAAGATCGCCGTACTCGTCGTGCAGATAATCGGCATACAGCCGGATCAACGCGGCGCTGACTGGGATCGTCCGTGATGTCGCCGACTTGGCGCGGGCCCCGTTGTCGTTGTCCCGCCGCCGCACCGTAACCTCCTGCTCGGCGGCAGCAATATCGTTGTGCCGCAAACCCAGTGCCTCACCGATCCGCATGCCGCTGTCATACAACAGGGCAAACAACAGCCGGTCCCGCAACCGGCCGCACCCGTCCAAGATGGTCTGCACCTCCGCCGGAGACAGCACGCGGGGCAGCTTCTTCGGCGCCTTCAACCCGATCGCCCGGCGCGGCCGCGGTTGGCTCTTGCTGATGTGGTGCAGGAACGGCTTCCACCCACCGCGCGAACCGCCCCGCTGCCAGCTCACCAGCAGCTCACCGACATCGACCCCGTCGCGGGCGGCATGCGTGTAGAACGCGCCCACCGCCGACAACTTCCGATTCACCGTCGACTCGGCACAGTGATGCTCCACAGACGGCAGCACCGCCACCCGTCGATCCCGCGCCGGCAACGGCAACCTCAGCCACGCGACGAACTCACCCACATCCTCAAGCCGCACCGCTTGCCAATCCACGCCACGATCGGCGAGGAAGACGAACCAGTCCTTCAGATCGTGCGCATACGCCTTGATCGTGTTCGGTGATCGTTCGATATCGGCCAGGTACGCCAGATACCCCTCGATCGGCTCGACCAGCGCATCGTCGTCGCCGAGAACGGTCCACGACTCACGCGACGAGACCGGCGAAACCACCCGTGTAACAAGCACTCTTCCTCCGCAAGCTCTTGCTTCCTGGACGGCTGCAGATAACCACGTCCAGCAAGCAAAACCAGCGATCCCGACGCCTCGTGTCGGACATCAAAGACACTCATCCGGGAGCTCCAG
>CAWEIY010000011.1:0-124995 GCA_963809285.1 uncultured Actinomycetota bacterium
CAACCTCACATGTGACGTTTGGATCGGGCGGGCCGCCGAAGGGGGAGGATTGGGGCCCGGCCCGATCAACTATTCAGACGCAAACCCGGCCGATTTCCTTCCCGCTTTGGGAAGTTCCTTGCGCCGAGGGGTCAGACCGGGGTCCATATCCCGTTGTTCCAGAATCCCCAACCATTGGCAGTCGGGTTCCACATCAGCTGAGCCCCGGGCGCCCACGGCGGGGGAGGTGGCTGCGGCGGGGCCCACGGCGGCGGGGGCCCCCAGGGTCCCCAGCCCGCCGGACCACGTGAGCCTGCTTGACCTTGCCAGTCGTGGCAGCTATGCCAGTCCCAGTTGTAGGCGGTGCCCCAGCCCGGGTTCCATTGATCGCCCGGGCACCAGTGATAACCGGGCGCGGGAGCCGGGGCGGCGTTGGCCCAGGGGCTCGGGCCGCCGGCCAGTCCGAAAGCGGACAAGGCCAACCCGCCACCCACCAGCACGCTCGTAGACCGCCGAATCCACGGTCTCGTTTGCTTTACAGTCGCCATCTCCCAAGATTTGCGTTCGGCCAGACTCCAGGCAAGTGGTGATTCCAAGGCAACTGACCTGCGGCATGCTAACGGCGCGTTGCTACAGCGACCGAAAGCGAACATCATGAACGCCCTTCGAACCCTGAAACGGATCCTTGGCGTTGCGCTGCTGTCGGGCGGCGTCGCGGTGAGCGCTCTGGAACTGGCCGCAGGTACCGCCCAGGCCCTGCCCCCCGGCTGCGACGTCCCATACGGCTGTTGGTGCCCTGGGCAACCGTTACCCAAGACGAACGGGCCCCTACCCTGGGATATGAACTCCTGCCACAACTATCACTACTCCACGTTGGGCGGACACGGCTTTCTCATCCCACCTCCGCCCGGCTTTTGCCCTCCTGCCCCCTTCTCGGACAACCTTTACGACAAGTGCTAGGCCGGTTGGCATTCGGTCTCGCCGCGCGCAGCGACGTTATCTCGCCGACTTCGTCGTTGCTCCGTGCCGGAACTCGACCACGTCGCCGTCGGCCATGACATAGTCCTTGCCCTCCATGCGGACCTTTCCGGCGGCCTTGGCCGCGGCCATCGACCCCGCGGCGATCAGGTCGTCATACGACACGATCTCGGCTTTGATGAAACCCTTCTCGAAGTCGCTGTGGATCACACCGGCGGCCTGGGGCGCGGTGTCGCCCTGGTGAATGGTCCACGCCCGCGCCTCTTTCGGGCCCGCGGTCAGGAAGGTCTGCAGCTTAAGGGTGTGAAAACCCGCCCGGGCCAGCGCATCGAGCCCGCGCTCGGTCTGCCCGATCGACTCCAGCAGCTCGGCGGCCGACTCGTCGTCGAGTTCGACCAGCTCGGATTCGATTGCGGCGTCCAGGAACACCGCGTCGGCGGGCGCGACGAGCCGGCGCAACTCGGCCACCCTCGCGGCGTCGGTGAGCACCGCCTCGTCGGCGTTGAAGACGTACAAAAACGGTTTGGTAGTAAGCAGATTCAGCTCCCGCAGCACCGCAACGTCAACCCCGTCGGCGAACAGCGTCGTCCCGCCATCCAAAGTCGTCTGAGCGCCTAATGCCGCGTCGTACAACGGCTTTCGCTCCTTGTGGGTGCGCCCTTCCTTCTCGAGCCTTGGAAGCGCTCGCTCGAGGGTTTGCAGGTCGGCCAGGATCAATTCGGTTTCCACGACCTCGATATCGGACTTGGGATCCACCTCGCCGGCGACGTGCGTCACATCGTCGTCGGAGAACACCCGGACCACCTGGCAGATGGCGTCGCATTCGCGGATGTGGGCCAAGAACTTGTTCCCGAGGCCGGCGCCCTCCGACGCGCCCTTGACCAGGCCGGCGATGTCGACGAAGGTCACCGGCGCCGGCACGATGCGCTCGGACTCAAAAAGCTCCGCCAGCTTGGCCAGGCGCGGATCGGGCAACGAAACGACGCCCTCGTTCGGTTCGATCGTCGCGAATGGATAGTTGGCCGCCACCACGTTGTTTCGGGTCAGCGCGTTGAACAGTGTCGACTTGCCGACATTGGGCAGGCCGACGATTCCCAAGCTCAGGCTCACGGGGAACCAAGTCTACGAGACGGGCCGCGGGGCAATTATTTCGTCGCGCCAAGGCGTGGCACGCCATAGGTCTCTAACAAGGTCTTTACGGGCGTTTCGGCCCGTTCCCGGTACGGTCTACATGTGTCAACACAACGGGGGAGATCGGCGGTCGAGGCTAGCCACCGCTCGATCCACCCGAACGTCCCGGGTGTGCCGTGGTGGGGCGCGCTGCTCATCGCCGTAACCGCGACCGCGGTCGGATATGCGATCGACGCCGGGTCGGGGCATAAGGAGCTCACCCACGTCTTCGCCGTCTTCTATATATCCGGCTGTGTGGCCGCGGCGCTGGCCGTGCGTCAGCAGGGCGTGTTCACCGCGGTCATCCAGCCGCCGTTGATCCTTTTCTGCGCGGTGCCGGGTGCGTACTGGCTTTTTCACGGGCGCAAAGTCGGCCACCTCAAGGACCTCCTGATCAACTGCGGCTATCCGCTCATCGAGCGTTTCCCGCTGATGCTGGGCACCGCAGGCGGCGTGCTGCTGATCGGTCTGGTCAGGTGGTATTTCGGGATGTCGTACCGGGCCGCGGCGGCCGCCGACACCAAGGACGACGCCGCTGCCGACGCCGATGCCGCCACCCCCGCGGAGTCACGTTCCTTCTTCAGCGCCACTAGCGCGAAACTGAACTCGCTGCTTGGCCTCGGTTCGCGGGAGGACGGTTCCGGCGACGCAACCGGCGCGAAGCGGACCCGCACGGCGGGCCCGCCCCGAAAAGCCGCTTCGAGGACCGGCCGGGCGGCGCGCAGCGACAGGTCCGCCGCACGCCCCAGCCGAAGCCACTCCCGGCACGCCCGGCGACCGTTGCAGGACGAGCAGGAGCTCGTGGCAGAGCAGCCGCGGCGGCGCCGTCCGGCGTCTCCCCGCGACGTCGACCCGGCCGACCCGCCGCGCCGGTCGCGCCGTCGCCCGGCGCCCCAGGGCGATCCCGAGCGGCGTGATCCCGAGCGGCGTGATCCCGAGCGGCGTGCTCAGCCGCGCGAAGCCCGTCGCGACCCGCGGCCCGCCCCGCGCAATCCCTACGAGTGGCCTTACGAACGGCCTGCGCCGCACAGCGGCCGCTTCGACGACCACGACAGGTACGACCACGAGCCTCCGCGTCGACGCGGGGCCCCGGGCGGAAACGGCGACAATCCCACGCACCACCCGATCTCGCGGGTCCGCTACCGCCAGTCAGGCCCGCTGGATGAGGCCCGAGCTGAGCCGGGCGCCGAGCACCTGAGCCGACCACGCCCGCGCAGGTCCCCAGCGGAATCCTGGGAATACGACGTCTAAAGCGTGTCGACGTCTAGCGAACCGACCGGATCTCCCGGGGCAGCGCGAACACCAGCGTCTCCTGGGCCGTCGTCACCGGCTGGACCACGTCGTAGCCGCATTCGCCGAGCCGCTCCAGCACACCTTTCACCAGAACCTCGGGGACGGACGCCCCGGACGTGACACCCACCGTCGTGACACCCTCCAGCCACGCGGGGTCGATGTCTTCGGCCCAGTCGACCAGGTGAGCGGCGGCGGCGCCGCCGCCCAACGCCACTTCGACCAGCCGCACCGAGTTCGATGAGTTGCGGGACCCGACGACGATGACCAGCTCACACTCGGGCGCCATCGCCTTGACCGCGACCTGCCGGTTCTGCGTCGCGTAGCAAATGTCGTCGCTGGGCGGATCCTGCAGCTTGGGAAATCGCTGTCGGAGCCGCTCGACGATCTCCATCGTCTCGTCGACCGACAGCGTGGTCTGCGACAGCCAGACCACCTTGTCCTCGTCGCGGACCGTCACCTTTTCCACCGCGGGCACCCCGTCGACCAGCTGCACGTGCTCGGGCGCTTCCCCGGCGGTACCGATGACCTCCTCGTGACCCTCATGGCCGATCAGCAGGATGTCGTAGTCGTCGCGAGCGAATCGCCTCGCCTCGTTGTGGACCTTGGTCACCAGCGGGCAGGTGGCATCGATCGTGTGCAGATTGCGTTCGGCGGCGGCGGCATACACGGTGGGGGCGACGCCGTGCGCGGAGAACACCACGATGGCCCCCTCGGGAACCTCGTCGGTCTCCTGGACGAAAACCGCCCCGGCCTTTTCCAGGGTGTCGACCACGTGGCGGTTGTGCACGATCTCGTGGCGCACGTAGACCGGGGCGCCGTGCTTTTCCAGCGCGCGTTCGACCGTCTCGACGGCCCGATCCACACCCGCGCAGTAGCCGCGCGGCTCGGCCAGCAGCACCCGCTTGCGGGCTGGATCGTTGGCCACCGATTTCGCAGACTTCACAGCGCCAGGAATCCCCATGTCAACATTCGGCGGCATGACATTCAGGGTACGTTCCGCTGGCGCAGGGTCGCCAACTCGCCGCCGTCGGCTTGGACTTATCCGCCGGTTGAGGCACTCTAGGTGCCATGGCTACTGCACCGTACGGAGTTCGGCTGTTGGTCGGCGCGGCTACAGTCGCCGTCGAGGAGACCATGAAGCTGCCGAAGACCATCCTGATGTATCCGATGACGTTAGCCAGCACCGCGGCGCACATTGTGATGCGCTTGCAGCAGAACCTGGCCGAGCTGGTGATCAAGGGCGACAGCACTCTGGAATCGATTTTTCCGCCGAAGGACGAGAACCCGGAGTGGGCAACCTTCGACGAGGACTTCCCCGACGCGATCGACGGAACCGCGGCCGCATTGCCCGAGGGTGTCGAGGGCAATGGCCGGGCCGAGGGACGGTTCGCGTTGTACTCGGTGTCCGACGCGCCCGAAACCTCCGACCCCCCGACCGGGCCCGGTAAGAAGTCGAAGAAGTCAGCGGCGGGCAAGGCAGTTCCGCAACCGGCGGTGGCGGAAGAACTCGACTATCCGACGCTGACGCTGGCCCAGCTGCGCGCCCGGCTGCCATCGCTGGACATCGGCGAACTCGAAGCCCTGCTGGCCTACGAGCAGGCCACCAAGGCCCGTGCACCGTTCCAGACGTTGCTCGCCAACAGGATCACCCGCGCGAACGCGAAGTGACCCGAGCGGCAGATTCGGTACCCAACTCCGCCGAGAACCCCTTTCCGGTGCGCGCGGTGGCGATCCGGGTCGCGGGCTGGATCGACAGGCTGGGCACGGTATGGGTAGAGGGGCAGTTGGCCCAGATCACGATGCGGCCCGACGCCAAGACCGTGTTCATGGTGTTGCGGGATCCGGCCGCCGACATGTCGCTGACCGTGACGTGTCCGCGCGGCCTGGTGGCAAACGCGCCGGTGAAACTGGCCGAAGGCACTCAGGTGGTGGTTTGCGGCAAGCCCTCGTTCTACACCGTACGGGGCACATTTTCCTTGCGCCTGAGCGAAATTCGCGCCGTCGGCGTCGGCGAGCTGCTGGCACGCATCGAGCGGCTGCGCCGGCTGCTGGATGCCGAAGGGCTGTTCGACCCGCGGCTCAAACGACCGATCCCCTTCCTGCCCAACATGATCGGGCTGATCACCGGTCGCGCCAGTGCCGCGGAGCGCGACGTGATGACGGTGGCGGGCGGGCGCTGGCCGGCGGTGCGTTTCGCCGTGCGTAACACCGCCGTGCAGGGACCGAACGCGGTCGCGCAGATTGTCGAGGCGCTGCACGAACTCGACCGCGACCGGGAAGTCGACGTGATCGTGGTGGCCCGTGGCGGGGGCAGCGTCGAGGATCTGCTGCCGTTCTCCGACGAGACGCTGTGCCGCGCGATCGCGGCGTGCCGCACGCCGGTGATCAGCGCGGTCGGGCACGAGCCCGACAATCCGCTCTGCGATCTGGTTGCCGACCTGCGCGCCGCCACTCCCACCGACGCGGCCAAGAAGGTGGTGCCCGACACCGCCGCCGAGCAGCGGCTGGTCGACGACCTGCGCCGGCGCAGCGCGCAGGCGCTGCGCAATTGGGTGGCCCGCGAACAACGCGCGCTGGCGCAGTTGCGCAGCCGCCCGGTGTTGGCCGAGCCGCTGGCGGCGCTGACGGCGCGCGCCGACGAGATTCACCGCGCGCGCTCGGCGGTTCGCCGCGACATCGGTCGGCTGGTCGCCGCCGAGACCGAGCGCGTCGGTCATCTGAGCGCGCGGCTGGCGACGCTGGGACCGGCGGCCACATTGGCCCGCGGCTACGCCGTGGTGCAGGCCGTTCCCGCCGACGGACCCCCGGCGGTGCTGCGGTCGGCCGACGACGCACCGCCGGGCACCCGGCTGCGAGTGCGGGTTGCCGACGGCGCCGTGGCGGCGGTAAGTGAGGGACCGACCGATGGCCACTAGGGACGACAACACCACCGACGACAACACCGACGACGGGGCGCCGTCTGTTACGCCTATTAGTCAACTTGGCTACGAAGCTTGCCGGGACGAGCTAGTCGAAGTGGTGCGGGTTCTGGAACAGGGCGGCCTGGACCTCGATGCGTCGCTGAAGCTGTGGGAAAGAGGCGAGCAACTCGCGAAACGATGCGAGGAACACTTAGCTGGCGCCCGCAAGCGGGTCGAGGATGTGCTCGCGGCCGGCCAGGCCGAGGAGGGCTGAGCGCCGCCCGTCCGCGAAACCAACCTCAAAAATTTCTCGCAAACTGAAACACGTTTCAGTTATGCTGCACGGCATGGGTGATGCATCACTGACAACCGAACTCGGCCGCGTCCTGGTCACCGGCGGCTCGGGGTTTGTCGGGGCCAACCTGGTGACCACCTTGCTCGACCGCGGATACCAGGTGCGTTCCTTCGACCGCGCGCCTTCGCCACTGGCCCAGCACCCCCGCCTGGAGGTGCTGCAGGGTGACATCACCGACGCGGCCGTCTGCGCCAAGGCGGTGGACGGCATCGACACGGTGTTCCACACCGCGGCGATCATCGACCTCATGGGTGGCGCGGCGGTGACCGACGAATATCGCCGGCGCAGCTTCGCGGTCAATGTCGGCGGCACGGAGAACCTGGCGCACGCCGGACAGGCGGCTGGTGTGAAGCGGTTCGTCTACACCGCGTCCAACAGCGTGGTGATGGGCGGGCAGAACATCGCCGGGGGTGACGAAACGCTGCCCTACACCAATAGGTTCAACGACCTGTACACCGAGACAAAGGTGATCGCTGAGCGATTCATCTTGTCCCAGAACGACGTTGGCGGCATGCTGACGTGTGCGATCCGGCCGAGCGGCATCTGGGGTCCCGGCGACCAGACCATGTTCCGCAAGCTGTTCGAAAGTGTGATCGCCGGCCACGTCAAGGTGCTGATCGGCCGCAAGTCGGCCCGGCTGGATAACTCGTACGTGCACAACCTGATTCACGGTTTCATCCTGGCCGCCCAGCATCTCGTGCCGGGCGGGACCGCACCCGGTCAGGCGTACTTCATCAACGACGCCGAGCCGATCAACATGTTCGAGTTCGCCCGCCCGGTCATAGAGGCCTGCGGGGAGAACTGGCCGCGCATTCGGGTCAACGGGCCGATGGTCCGCGCGGCGATGACCGGTTGGCAGCGAATGCACTTCCGATTCGGGATGCCGGCGCCGCTACTGGAGCCGCTGGCCGTCGAACGGCTGTATCTGGACAACTACTTCTCGATCGACAAGGCGCGGCGCGACCTCGGCTACGAGCCACCGTTCACGACCGAGAAGGCGATGTCCGAGTGCACGCCTTACTACGTGGAAATGTTCCGGGAGATGAAGAGCCAGGCCCTGGCCGCAAAAGCCGCCGCAACGCCGACGGTGAGCGGGTCGACGTAGCAGGGACCGTGTCGCGCAGCGCATTGCGCGGATGCTGACGAAACGAACCGCCCGGCGTTAAGGTTCACATCAGCAGCGACGACGCGGAGGGCGGCCCCGGTTCGCATGAAGACCGAATTCACGCTCAACCAGAAACGCGCCGTCGCGATTTTCACGCTGATAGCGCTGCTGTTCGGTGCGTATTTCTTGCGCAACTACTTCGTGCTCATCGTGGTGGCCGCGGTCGGGGCATATTTGTTCACACCACTGTTCAATCGGTTCAACAAACGGCTCGGCACCGGGTTGTCGGCCACCTGCACCCTGTTGTCGGCACTCGCGATCGTCTTCGTGCCGGTCGGGCTCCTGTTGGTCCTGGCTTTTGTTCAGATTTCGCGCATGGTCGACAGCATCACCGGATGGGTCAAGACGACAGATCTGAGCGGGGTCGGCGACAAGGTCCTGCACGTACTCAACGGCCTGCTGGCCCGGGTTCCGTTTGTGCACACGACAATAACCGCGGAGACGCTGCGGAAGGCGATGGTCACGGTGGGGCGCAACGCCGGTGAATGGCTGCTGCATTTGCTGCAGGGCGCCGTCGGCGGCATCGCCGGCGCCGTCACGGCGGCGATCATCTTTCTGTACGTGTTCGTCGCACTGCTGGTGAACCGCAAGCAGATACGAACGTTGATCGGCCAGCTCAACCCGCTTGGCGAGGAAGTCACGGAACTGTACCTGAAGAGGGCCGGGGCAATGGTGCGCGGCACCGTGACTGGCCAGTTCGTCATCGCGCTGTGCCAAGGTGTCGCCGGCGCCGCGTCCATCTATGTCGCCGGATTCCACCACGGCTTCTTCATCTTCGCGATTCTGCTGACCGTGTTGTCGATCATTCCGCTGGGCGGCGGCATCGTGACGATCCCGTTCGGCGTCGGAATGATCTTCTACGGCAACGTCGCCGGTGGCGCGTTCGTCATCCTTTGGCATCTGGTGGTGGTCACGAACATCGACAACTTCCTGCGCCCGTTCCTCGTTCCCCGCGACGCACGGCTGAACCCGGCGCTGATGTTGCTGTCGGTGTTCGCGGGCATCGCCATGTTCGGTGCGTGGGGCATCGTTATCGGTCCGGTGCTGATGATCCTCATCGTCACCACCGTTGACGTCTACCTTGCGGTGTACAAGGGAGTGGAACTCGACTCGCCCGACGAACAGCCCGTCCGCCGCAAGCTGCTCCGGCGCCGGACAGCGAAAGCTGACCGGGCCTGAGCGCGACTACCGGAAGCTCACGATCTCGCTGCCCCAGGCGGCCCGGATGTGGGCGTCGACGTCGCGCACGACGGAGTCGCGCTTGCCAATGATCAGGCAGGCGCGGTCGTCCTCCCGGTACGGCGTCCAGTCCGGCTCGCCGGGCGGGCCCGCGGGCCTTCCGTGCGCGGCGAAGTTGATCCACCTGGACCGCACCCTCTTCGACACCGCCTTGGCGGTCTTGGCGCCGCCCAGCTTCAACGTGGGATCCTTGGGCGCCCCGAGATTGCCCCAGACATAAGGCAATTCGGTGGCGTGGGCGGCGCTGATCAGCAGCAGCTTCAGGAACGGGGTCGAGTAGTCGAACCGGTACAGATAGACCGGCGCCACCCTGCTGTGACCCTCGGCCAGCCACACCGACGGCATTCGGAACCCGGCGTCGGTCGCGATGTTCAAAGACCTTGCCTTGCGCCGTAATCGCGAATATGCCGAGCCGATCTCCTCCTCGGTGGGCAATTGCAGGTCGGGTTGTTCGGCGGCAATCTGGGTGAACATCGACGTGATCGCGCGCGGGGTGATCGGCATCAGCGGCGAGCGCATCAGCCGGAACAGCGCCGCCTCACGTTTGTTGGTCCCGATGATCAACGGGACCGGGTGTGAGCGGCCCTCCCGCGCGAGCTTGACCGGGTAGTCGTGCAGCAGATCGCCGTCGACGATCGGGACGAACGCAAGGGTGCCCGGGTTGCGGACGGGCACCTCGTCGAACACCTGCTGCGACGCGGCCAGGATCGCCGCGATCGGCGCATCGGCCAACCTCCCCGCGTCGGCCGGCGCGATGCCCAGCTTGTCGAGGAAGCTCACCGCGACGCGCCCGGCCCTCTCACGGTCGTATACCGAAGTGGCCGGCGAGCTTTCGGCGATTGCGCCGGCGAACAGGCCCTCGGCGGCCGGGACGGCGAGCAGGGTGGTGACGATTCCCGCGCCGGCGGATTCACCGAACAGCGTGACCTTTTGGGGATCACCGCCGAACGCCGCGATGTTGGCGCGCACCCAGCGCAACGCCGCCAGCACGTCATGCAGCCCGATGTTGGAGTCGAAACGACGCCGCGCGGTGTCGAACGACGACAAGTCGAGAAAGCCCAGCGCTCCGAGCCGATAGTTGACCGTCACCACGACGACGTCCCCGCCGCCGGCCAACCTGCAACCGTCGTACAGCGGCTGGCCACTGGATCCCAGGATGTACGCGCCGCCGTGTAGCCACACCAGCACGGGTTTTCCGTCGCCGGACGCGGTGTCGGACGATGCCCAGATGTTCAGGCTCAGGCAGTCTTCGCCCTGCGGTGCGCCCAGGTCAAGGGGGATGTTGGGAAAGGACGGCTGCGGGCAGGCCGGCCCGAAGGCGGCGGCGTCGGCGACCTCGGTCCACCGGCCGGGGGCCTCGGGCGCCCGGAAACGCAGGTCGCCAACCGGCGGTGCGGCGTACGGAATGCCTCTCCACGTACGGATGCGGGCCCCCGCCCAGCCCGTGTCGCTCCCGCGGACCGGGCCATGGGTGGTTTCGACCACCCGATCGTCGATCGCCATGCGCCTCTGGATTTCCCTAACTCAGCCGCTCAGTGAGGAACTCGACCACGCGCTTGCGGGCCTCGTAGGCGGGCTGGCCGTCGACCTCGCGGACCTCGTCGGTGAGCACCGAGTGCGCCATCTTGCCGAAACCGCCCGCGTTGCCCGGGCCCGAGTCGATGTCGATCACCTCGAACGCGTCGCCCAGCCGCTCCTTGAGCGCCGAAAACCGTTCCCGGGGCGCCATGCGGTCCTCGCTGAACCGCAGGCCCATGGCGCACAGGCCGTCATTGGCGCAGCGATCGACGATCGTGGTCATCTCGGGTTCGCTCAGCCCGGTATCGCGACGCTGCGCACCGGTCAACGGAAACGGCACCGACGGCTGGCTGAGCACCGGCGCCAGCACGCTGTCGTCGACCGCGGCGGCCAGCGCGAAGCCGCCGGTGAAGCACTGGCCGATGACGCCGACGCCCTTGCCCGGCGTCGACGCGTTGAGGTCACGGGCCAGTGCCCGCAGGAATAGCGAGACAGGCCGCTCTTTGCCGGTCGCAAGCGCGGCGAATTCCCTTGCCACACAAGCCCGCGCGATGATGGAGGCGATGTAGCCGACCGTCTTCGGCTTGCCCGGCTCCCCGAACAGCGACGGCATGGCCACGGTGAACCCGTTGTCCACCAAATGATTACCCAGACCCAGCACCGCGGGATGGATGCCGGGTATCTCGGGAATCAGCACCACCCCCGGGCCGCTGCCCTTGCGGTAGACGTCGTGGGTGTAGCCGCCACCGGTGAACGGTGCCACCGACCATCCGGAGAGGTCTGCTTGGGGTGCGGTCACGGAAGTCCCTTCTATCGGTTTGTCGGCTATCGGCTTGTTAAAGGGGGCGCCGATTGCGTCGCAGAGGCCAGCGTATGGAACTGATCGGTGCTCCCGGCGCCGGTGATCGCGATCTGGGTGGCGCCGGCCGGGCCGGCGAGCCGGGTGGTCCATACGGGCTCGGCGTCCGCGCCGCCCTGGCCCGCGCCGCGATAGACGACCCAGCGGGTGCCGTCGACGTCGACCGTTCCGGTCGGATAGGCCGACGGATGGATCGAGCCCACCAGCTTGTCCTCGTCGGCGTTGCTCTGGGCCAGGCTCAGAAACATCCCGGTCGGGCTGATGTATCCAACGGTTGAGGTGGCGGCGCCCAGCCGCTGGCCGGTCGACGGGTCGGTCCGGCCGTTCTCGATACCACCGCGGCCGCCGGAGTTGGGCCGCCAGCCGGCGGGCAACTGAGGTAGCCGAATGGGAAAGCCCAGCGTCTGAGCGTCCGCGCGCAGGGCCGCCGCCGCATCATAGGAGGGGATCACCCCCTGCTTCGTCCCGCCCGGCTGGAAGGAGCACATCCCGACCAGGCCCGCCAGCAGGATGCACCCAACGACCAGCGGGACGAGCGACCAGAACATGTCGCGGCCGTCCTGCAGCAGCCGCGGTTTTGCGGGCCTGGGCGCCGGAGCCGGCTCTCCTACCTCGATCTTCGATTGCGGCTCCTCGGTCATGAGCCGAGTATCCCAGCCGGCCGTCACCAGCCGCAGCCCAGCTCCAGCGGACCGATGCGCTTCTGGGACAATCGGCAACCATGACAGCTGAGGGCGGCCGTTCGTCGAAACCCGGTTCGTCGCCGACCGCTATCCGGCCACGCGGCGAAGCCCCCGACCGCAACCTGGCCCTGGAACTGGTACGGGTCACCGAGGCCGGCGCCATGGCCGCCGGTCGCTGGGTGGGCCGCGGCGACAAGGAGGGCGGCGACGGCGCAGCGGTCGACGCGATACGCGAACTGGTCAACACGGTCTCGATGCGCGGGGTGGTGGTGATCGGCGAGGGGGAAAAAGACCAGGCCCCGATGCTGTACAACGGCGAAGAGGTCGGCAACGGCGACGGCCCCGACTGCGACTTCGCCGTAGACCCCGTTGACGGCACCACGCTGATGAGCAAGGGCATGCCCAACGCCATATCGGTGCTGGCGGTGGCCGATCGAGGTGCGATGTTCGACCCGTCGGCGGTGTTCTACATGAACAAGATCGCGGTCGGGCCCGAAGCCGCGCAGGTGCTGGATATCACCGCATCGATCGCCGAGAACATCCGGGCCGTCGCCAAGGTCAAGGCCTTGTCGGTACGCGACATGACCGTGTGCATCCTGGACCGGCCACGGCACGCTCAGCTGATCAAAGACGCGCGTGACACCGGGGCACGGATCCGGCTGATCACCGACGGCGACGTCGCGGGCGCCATCTCGGCGTGCCGGCCGGAGTCGGGCACCGACATGCTCGCCGGGATCGGCGGCACCCCGGAGGGCATCATCGCCGCCGCGGCGATCCGCTGCATGGGCGGCGCCATCCAGGCACAACTGGCCCCGCGCGACGAGGCCGAACGCCGCAAGGCGCTCGACGCCGGCTACGACCTCGACCAGATCTTGACCACCGAGGATCTGGTGTCCGGTGAGAACGTCTTCTTCTGCGCCACCGGGGTAACCCAGGGCGACCTGCTCAACGGCGTCCGCTATTACCCCGGCGGCTGCACCACCCACTCGATCGTGATGCGTTCGAAGTCGGGCACCGTGCGCATGATCGAGGCCTATCACCGGCTGTCCAAGCTCAACGAATATTCCGCCATCGACTTCACCGGCGACAGCTCCGCCGCCTATCCCCTGCCCTGAAAAATCCCCTGCCCTGAAAATCCGAAGCGAGGAAGACCAATCTATGGCCGCTGACGGCGCCAACACCGAGTACCGCATCGAGCACGACACCATGGGCGAGGTCCGGGTACCCGCAAAAGCCTTGTGGCGCGCGCAAACCCAGCGCGCGGTGGAGAACTTCCCGATCTCGGGTCGCGGCCTGGAGCGCACCCAGATTCGCGCGTTGGGTCTGCTGAAGGGCGCGTGCGCGCAGGTGAACAAGGACCTCGGGTTGCTGGCACCGGAGAAGGCGGACGCGATCATCGCCGCGGCGGCCGAGATCGCCGACGGCCGCCACGACGATCAGTTCCCCATCGACGTCTTCCAAACCGGTTCGGGAACCAGCTCCAACATGAACACCAACGAGGTGATCGCGTCCATCGCGGCCGCCAACGGCGTCACGGTGCATCCCAACGACGACGTCAACATGTCGCAGTCGTCCAACGACACCTTCCCGACCGCCACCCACATCGCCGCCACCGAGGCCGCGGTGCGCCACCTCATCCCGGCGCTCGAGGTGCTGCACGACTCCCTGGCGACCAAGGCTCGCGAGTGGCACACGGTGGTCAAGTCCGGCCGCACCCACCTGATGGACGCCGTGCCGGTGACGCTCGGCCAGGAATTCAGCGGATACGCCCGCCAGATCGAGGCGGGGATCGAGCGGGTCCGGGCCACGCTGCCGCGCCTGGGTGAACTGGCGATCGGCGGCACCGCGGTGGGGACCGGCCTCAACGCCCCCGACGGCTTCGGCGTCAAGGTGGTCGAGACGCTGATCGCGTCGACGGGCTTATCCGAATTACGCCCGGCCGCAAACTCTTTCGAGGCCCAGGCCGCCCGCGACGGACTGGTGGAGGCGTCCGGTGCGCTGCGCACCATCGCAGTGTCCCTGACCAAGATCGCCAACGACATCCGCTGGATGGGATCCGGCCCGCTGACCGGCCTGGCCGAGATTGCGCTGCCCGACCTGCAGCCGGGCAGCTCGATCATGCCGGGCAAGGTGAATCCCGTTCTGCCGGAAGCAGTTACGCAGGTGGGCGCGCAGGTGATCGGCAATGACGCCGCTGTCGCCTGGGGCGGCGCGAACGGCGCCTTCGAGCTCAACGTCTACATCCCCATGATGGCCCGCAACGTCCTGGAGTCGTTCAAGCTGCTGACCAACGTCTCAAAGCTGTTCGCGGAGCGCTGCATTACCGGGCTGGCCGCCCACGTCGAGCGGCTGCGTGAGCTGGCCGAGTCGTCACCGTCGATCGTGACACCGCTGAATTCGGCCATCGGCTACGAGGAGGCCGCCGCGGTGGCCAAGCAGGCGCTCAAGGAACACAAGACCATTCGCCAAACGGTCATCGACCGCGGCCTGATCGGTGACAAACTGTCGATCGAAGAGCTGGACCGCCGCCTCGACGTATTGGCGATGGCCAAGGTCAAGCCGCAGGACTAGCAGGACTAGCAGGACTAGGTGGGTAGGGTGGCTCGGGTGAGGGTGGTTCGGCAATGACGGCTCCTCCTGGCGGTCCCTACGGTCAGGATCCCTACGGCCAGAATCCATACGGTCAGGATCCCTACGGCCAGAATCCACACGGCCAGGATCCCTATGGGACGAATCCCTCTGGCCAGGGCCCATATTGGGGTGGCCAGCCGCAGGGTGGCGGCTACCCGTACCCGGCGCCGGGTGGCCCGTATGTCAATCCCCCGGGCGGGGCGAATCCCTACGCCTCGGGCGCCTACCCTCCCCAGCAGTTTCCCCAGCCCGGCCAGCAGTTTCCCCCCGGCTGGCAGGGTGGCCCGTACCCGCCCGGCCCACCGCCGCGTGGGCCACGCTCGAAGGCGCCATGGTTGATTCTGGCCGGGATCGCGGTGATGGGCGTCATCGCGCTGGTGGTGATCCTGGTGATCGGCCTCAGCGGCGGCAACAAGTCGACCAACGCCAACCCCTCGGGCCCCTCGGCGACGACAGGCGCGCCGACGTCGGAGCCGAACAGTTCCATGCAGACGGCGACCGACTGCACGCCCAATGTGTCCGGCGGTGAGAAGCCCGCGGGCGGCGCCCCCGTCACCGCGGGCAAGCTGTCGTTCCCCGACACCGCGGCACCCGGATGGGCGCCGTTTTCGGACGACCAGACGTCGAACCTCATCGGCGCGGTGGGCCTCGGGCAAGAGGTGCCCAACGCCAAGGGGTGGATGATGCTGGCCGAGGTCGCCATTACCAACTTCGTCACGAGCATGGACGTCACCGCACAAGCCTCGAAGTTGATTCAATGTGTCGCCAAGGGTCAGGGCTACGCAAGCGCCTCGCCCACCCTGGGCGCGGTGAAAACGTCGTCGATCACGGTCGACGGCGTCAAAGCCGCCAGGGCGGACGGCGATGTCACGATCGCAGACACCTCGATCGGCGTGAAGGGCGACTCGCTGGTCATCATCGCGGTCGACACCAAGCCAACCACCATTTTCATGGGCGCCACGCCCATCGGCGATGCGGCCTCGGCGGGCATCATCAACGGAATCATTGCGGCGCTGAAGGTCGGCCAGTAGCCGGGCCCGCCGGCGCCGAGACCTGGGTGGCTTCCGAGCGCCCGCGCAGCACGGTGGAATAGCATTCGGCCCAGTGCGCCCGTTCGGCCTCGTCGGCTCGTTCGATGGCCGCCGCCGAACACAGGATCCGCCGGTCGGAGGTTTTGGCAAGGTCGGCCAGCCGTGCGGCCTCGTTGACCGCATCACCGATTACCGTGTATTCGTAACGGTTTTCGGCACCGATGTTGCCGGCAAAGACCCGGCCGCCCGAGACGCCGATGCCGAAATCGACGGGCAATTGTCGCAGCTGCGTCCCCAGGGCACGCGCGGTCGCCAGTGCCGCCGACGTCGGCCGGTCCATCCGCAGCGGCGCACCGAAGACGGCCAGCGCGGCATCGCCGGCGAATTTGTTGATCAACCCCTGATGTTCGTCGACGGCGCCCACAACGATCCGGAAGAAGTCGTTGAGCACCTCGGCAACCTCTTGCGGCGGACGGCTCTCCGCTAACCGGGTAGAGCCCACCAGGTCGATGAAAAGGACCGCCGCCTCGACAACACCGCCGGACAGCACCGCGCCCTCTTGAATGGCGCGCTGCGCGACGTCCGTTCCGACGTGGCGTCCGAACAGGTCCCGTAACCGATCTCGCTCGGCGAGCCCGGCGACCATTCGGTTGAATCCGGTTTGCAGGCGCCCGATTTGGGAGCGTTCGTAAACTCCGACGGCTGTCCCGATCCGGCCGTGTTCGACCTCCGCCATCGCGTCGACGACCTCGCCCACGGGATCCGCAATGGATCGCGACGTCAGGATCATGATCGGCAGCCCGAGAATCACCGCCGCCAGTGAGACCACCAAGACGGGCACGTCCAACGATGCGGACTTCTGAATGAGCCAGCCGTTGGAATGCAGAACGACAACGGTCGCGATGACCCCGATGGGAACTGCGCTGCACAGGAACCACAGCAGAACCAGTCGCGCAAACACCCCGGGTACCGTCAATCGCGGCTCAAGACCGCGCGTGGCGGCAGCCATGATGGGGCGCAGCGTGTGTTGCGCGAGCAGCAGGCCCGTGCCGGCGGCAGCGACGCCGCCAAGCGCGACACCGAGGGCGACGGGCGCCAACAGCTCGGCTCCGCGATTGCGATTCAACACCAGCAGGATTACGCCACACACGGCCCAGACCGCCGCCAGGATCGCCGATTGGCGCCCGGCGATTTTTATCACTGCGTCTCGTTGCTCCGGAGTCGGTTCGTCCCCGGCGACATACCAGCGCAGCGTGGGAGCCAGGATTAGGGCACCGCCGACCGAGGCGGCAATGGTTCCCAGCGAAACGAGCACCGCCACCGTCGCGGTGTTCCTTTCCGCGAAGTCGGCGTTCGCTGCGGAGGTGTGGCCCCGCAGCGGGATCAGGATGGCGGATGCACCGATGACGGCGAAAATGTAGGCCAGGGCGAGATCGAGCCCATATTGGATTGACAACCTGCGGGCCGACTTTCGCTGCCCCGCCGCCGCCTTGATCACCCTATAAAGGTAGCCGCGCGCGCGCTCAATGTCGTTTTAGGCACCGTTGTTTGGTCCACCCGAGTTCTGGCCCGGGATATCGGTGATCGGGAAGTTGGGCATTGGCTTGGGCGAGGGCGTGTTGGGCAGCGTCGGGATCTCGCCGGCCGGGATGTCGTGAAGTTGGTTGGCGGGTGGCCCGTTCTCGCGACCGCCGTAACTGCTGCCGGGCGCCCGCGGTCCCAGCAGTTCGCTCACCGTGACCAAGCGGTAGCCGTTGGCCTTGAGCACCGGGATGAATTGGTACACCAGGTCGACGGTGCTCGAGTAGGTGTCATGAAACAACACCACCGACCCGGGCTTGATGTACGTCATCAGCATGTAGCGGGTCGCGGCCGTGTTGGAATCGTTGATCCAGTCGTAAGGTATTACATCCCAAAGGATTTCGGCTAAACCAAATCGGCCCGCGGTCTGGCGCACCATCTCGTCGGACAACCCGCCGGGGGAACGCCACAGCGACGGGGTCCGGCCGGTTGCGGCGGTAATCGCGTCGTTGGCGCGCGAGAACTGACCGGCAACGTCCCCGGCGGGGATCATCGTCATGTTGGGGTGTTCCCACGTGTGGCTGCCGAATTCCATGCCGGCGTCGGCGATGCGCTTGGCGCCGGCCGGGTTGGCGGCGACCTTGTTGCCGATCAGGAAGAACGTGGCCTTGGCGTCGGCGTCCTTCAGGATTTGCAGCAGCCGGTCGGTGTATGGCCCCGGCCCGTCGTCGAACGTCAGCGCGATGCACTTGACCACCGAGCAGCTCAGATTGTCGGCGCGCGTCACATGCCCGGTGAGCGCGCCGATCACCAGCACCGCGGCGGCCGCGACGACACCGGAAACGGTCCGCCAATAGCGCCAGACCTGGCTATCGGGTCGTTTCCGCACGCTGGAAGCCTACCGGCATGCGATGTGAACTCCCGGCGTTGACTGCGCGCACAGGGCGGCGAACTGACTCAGATCCCGCCGTCAGCGCGCACTCGAGCCCAGGTCAGCCCGGGTCACTGCGGTCCGGCAATTTCCTCGAGCATCTCGGTGACCAGCGCGGCGATCGGCGACCGCTCGCTGCGCAACAGCGTGATGTGGGCGAACAGCGGATGGCCCTTGAGCTTCTCGATCACCGCCGCGACCCCGTCGTGGCGGCCGACCCGCAGGTTGTCGCGCTGGGCGATGTCATGGGTCAGCACCACCCGCGATCCGGTACCCAACCTGGACAACACGGTCAGCAGGACGTTGCGCTCGAGCGACTGCGCCTCGTCGACGATGACGAACGAGTCATGAAGCGAGCGGCCCCGGATGTGGGTCAGCGGCAACACCTCGAGCATGCCCCGGGAAAGCACCTCCTCGAGCACCGCCGGGCTGGCCAGGCCCTCGAGGGTGTCGAAGACCGCCTGCGCCCACGGGCCCATTTTTTCGCTCTCGCTACCGGGCAGGTAGCCCAGCTCCTGGCCGCCCACGGCATACAGCGGACGGAAGACGACCACCTTGCGATGGGTCCGCCGTTCCAGCACCGCCTCGAGACCCGCGCACAACGCCAGCGCCGACTTGCCGGTGCCGGCCTTGCCGCCCAGCGACACGATGCCCACCGACTCGTCCAGCAGCAGTTCGAGCGCTACGCGCTGTTCGGCGGAACGGCCACGGAGCCCGAACACCTCGCGGTCACCGCGAACCAGCTGGACGCGCTTGGCGGGGGTGACCCGGCCCAGCGCGTGCGAGCTGCCGCCCAGCAGCCGAATGCCGGTGTGGCACGGCAGGTTCCGGGCTTCGGCGAGATCGATCTCGCCTTCGGCGAACAGCGCGTCGATATCCTCGGCGGCGGTCTCGATCTCGTGCATCCCCGGCCAACCGGAGACCACGACATCCTGCGCGTGGTATTCGTCGGCGGCCACGCCCACCGCGGCGGCCTTCACCCGGAGCGGAATGTCCTTGCTGACCAACGTGACTCGCTTGCCTTCGGCGGCGAGGTTGGCGGCGCAGCTCAAAATCCGGGAGTCGTTGCTGTCGGTGCGAAAGCCCGCGGGCAGCACCGTCGGGTCCGTGTGATTGAGTTCGACGTGAAGCGTGCCGCCTTGTGTCCCAACCGGAATGGGCTGATCCAGCCGTCCGTGCTCTAGCCGAAGGTCATCGAAGAGACGCAACGCCTGACGGGCGAACCACCCCAGCTCGTGATGGTGGCGTTTGGCCTCCAGCTCGCTGATCACCACCAGCGGAACAACCACCTCGTGTTCGGCGAACCGACTGCACGCCCACGGATCGGACAGCAGCACGGAGGTGTCGAGCACATAGGTCCGGAGATCGGTCACGAGGCGCTCCTCGAGCGGGTAAGCCCGCGCGGACCCGCACGGGCATTTCGGCGGGAGCCGCAGCACCAGGACCGGGGCCGGTCCTGCCGTTGTGGTGACGGGAGGTGCCGCCCTGGCAGCAGAGGATGTCGCTGGCCATCGAGAACGACGCTACTCTCGTGGCCGCTCGGCCGCCGTGCAGGCGCGCCGAGACCACTGCGCGCAGGCGCGCGAAGAACGGCTTAGCCGATGACGAATTGCCTCAAGGCGGGCTCGTCGGCGACTCCCCATTCGGTGATGCGGTCGAAGATCGCCTGCCGCAGGTCCGCGGCGCCGAAAATGCCCCCGTCGGCGACGTTTTGCACCTTGTCCCGGTAGGAGTCGATGTCGGCGCCGACGACTTGGAGGTCCGCCGCGCGGGCGGCAATCGCCGCGATCGTCTCGTCGCGGATGTAACCGAGGCAGTGCGCGACAAGGTCGGAGAACACCTGCTCGTGACGAACTTCGTCCCTGGCGATGCGGTCGACCAGTCCGGCCAAGAGGGGTTCCTCGACCTGAGCGGCCAGGTTGCGGCAGAAAACAGCGCGGGTGCGCTCGGTCAGTGCCATGTACACCAGGGTTTCGACCTGCGTGTAGGTGTCGCCGCGGTAGCCCTTCATCACGTACTCGACCCGCGCCTCCTCGTTGGCGGTCGGGTCGACCTCCCGGGTAACCACCAGGTATTCGCGCAACGCGATGGCGTGCAGGTGCTCCTCGGCGGTCCACCGGCCCAGCCAGCGACCCCACCACTCCTCGAGAATGAAGTGCTCGACGAGCTCGCGGTGATGGGCGGCCAGGTTGTCCTTGAGCAGTAGCAGGATCTCGCAAGCGTCCGTGATGGTCCTGGGCAGCGTCATCTGGGACGGGTCCCAGTCGCGTCCGCCCAGGAAGGCGAAGTTCTCGCCCCGCTCAAAGGGCACGTAGTCATGAGCGAACCAGATTTCCTCGGTGCCGAGGTGGCGGTCCATGAGCTGCTCGACCACCGGCTCCAGTTCCAGGGTCAGCGCGTTAGCGACAGGTTTCTGTGCCATGCGGTAACTGTAACCTCCGTACACAGGTTTCGTGAAACCCGATGGCCCCCTGTCAGGGGCCGCCGATTGCCGGTCATCGGTCGACCAGCGTCCAGCTTTCGAGTCCTTCGTAAAGGGGGAAATCCCTGGCCAGCCGCGTCACCCGTTGCCTCAGGGCGGGCACGTCCGCCGCGGCGCCCGCCGCCAGGGCGGTGGCGATGATGTCGGCGACCTCGGTGAATTCCGCGTCCCCGAAACCGCGGGTCGCCAGGGCCGGCGTGCCCACCCGCAAGCCCGAAGTGACCATCGGCGGCCGCGGGTCATTGGGGACGGCGTTGCGGTTGACGGTGATGCCGACGTCGTGCAGCAGGTCCTCGGCGGCCTGGCCGTCGAGTGGTGAGTCGCGCAGGTCCACCAGCACCAGGTGCACATCGGTTCCGCGGCTGACCACCGAAACGCCGGCCTTGGCGACGTCGGCCGCCAGCAACCGGTCGGCGACGATGCGCGCCCCGGAGAGCGTGCGTTGCTGGCGGTCGGCGAATTCGGGGGTGGTGGCGATCTTGAGCGCGACCGCCTTGCCGGCGATGACGTGCATGAGCGGCCCGCCCTGCTGGCCGGGGAACACCGCCGAGTTGATGGCCTTGGCGTACTCCTGCTTGCCCAGGATCATGCCGGACCGGGCGCCGCCCAGCGTCTTGTGCACGGTCGTGGACACCACGTCCGCGTGCGGCACCGGCGAGGGATGCAGACCCACGGCGACCAGCCCCGCGAAGTGCGCCATGTCCACCCACAGCTTGGCGTCGACCTCGTCGGCGATCGACCGGAACGCCGCGAAGTCGAGGATCCGCGGGTAGGCCGACCAGCCGGCGATGATCACCTTGGGGCGGAACTCGAGCGCCTTGGCCCGCACCGCGTCCATGTCGACCAGGTGCGTCTTCGGGTCGACGCCGTAGAAGCCGGTTTCGTACAGCTTGCCGGAGAAGTTGAGCTTCATGCCGTGCGTGAGGTGGCCGCCGTTGGCCAGGTCCAGACCGAGCAGATGCTCCCCCGGTGACATCAGCGCATGCAGGACGGCGGCGTTGGCCTGCGCGCCCGAATGCGGCTGGACATTGGCGAACTCGGCGCCGAACAGGGCCTTGGCCCGGTCGCGGGCGATGTTCTCCACGACGTCGACGTACTCGCAGCCGCCGTAGTAGCGCCGGCCGGGCAAGCCCTCGGCGTATTTGTTGGTCAGCACGCTGCCCTGCGCCTGCAGCACCGAGCGCGGCACGAAGTTCTCCGACGCGATCATCTCGAGGGTGTCGCGTTGCCGGTGCAGTTCCTTGTCCAGCAACTCGGCGATGTCGGGGTCGACCTCGGCGAGCGGGGCCGACATGAGCGAGGCCGTGTCGGGACTAGCGGTGCGGGCGTCGGGTGCAGCAGTCACGGGCGCCAGTCTATCCAGCGGCGGTTTAGGCCAGCCCAGCCGTCGGGCGCGCGTCCGTCCCTGCGACACTGGCACCATGCCGCGGCTTAGCGAGCCGAGCCCCTATGTGGAGTTCGACCGGAAGCAATGGCGTGCGCTTCGCATGTCGACGCCGCTGGCCCTCACCGAAGAGGAACTGATCGGCCTGCGCGGTCTCGGCGAGCAGATCGACCTGCTGGAGGTCGAAGAGGTCTACCTGCCGCTGGCCCGGCTGATTCACCTTCAAGTCGCCGCCCGCCAGCTGCTCTTCGCCGCGACCGCGGAATTCCTCGGCGAGCCGCAGCAAAACCCCGACCGGCCGGTGCCGTTCATCATCGGCGTGGCCGGCAGTGTGGCGGTCGGCAAGTCGACGACCGCCCGCGTGCTGCAGGCGCTGCTGGCTCGCTGGGATCATCACCCGCGGGTGGACCTGGTGACCACCGATGGGTTTCTGTACCCGAATGCGGAGCTGGATCGGCGAAACCTCATGCACCGCAAAGGGTTTCCGGAAAGCTATAACCGTCGGGCGCTGATGCGGTTCGTCACCTCGGTGAAATCCGGTTCCGACTATGCGTGCGCTCCGGTGTATTCACATCTGAAATACGACGTCATTCCCGGGGCCAAGCACGTGGTCCGCCATCCCGACATCTTGATCTTGGAGGGGCTCAACGTCTTGCAGACCGGTCCGACCCTGATGGTGTCGGACCTGTTCGACTTCGCGGTGTATGTGGACGCCCGGATCGAAGACATCGAGCAGTGGTACGTGTCGCGGTTCTTGTCGCTGCGCGGCACGGCGTTCGCCGACCCGGAATCCCACTTCCACCACTACTCGGCCCTCAACGACACGAAGGCGGTCGCCGCGGCGCGCGAGATCTGGCGGTCGATCAACCGGCCCAACCTGGTCGAGAACATCCTGCCGACCCGTCCCCGCGCCACCCTGGTGCTACGCAAGGACACCGACCACTCCATCAACCGGCTGCGCCTGCGCAAGCTGTAGCGCCCGCCAAAGGCCCCAGCGGGGACACCCGCCAAAAGGCCGGAGCGGGGACACCCGCCACAAGCATCTTGCGGAGGCGCCCCGCACCGGCGGGACGGGAGGTTACGCGGGCAGGCGTCGCACTCCGAGGTACTGCAGTGCCGCGAACCCCGCGGTGTAGACACCGGTGGCCAGTGTTGCGGCGACCCCTATGGCGGTCATCGGCACGGCTCCGGCGGCCACGACCGCGGCCAGGGTGTAGACGATGTTGGCCACGACGACGCCGATCCCGGCGCGGCGGAGGTCCGGCAACGCGGCGAGGCTGAACACCACCAGGCCGTAGAGCACGAAGAAAGCGCCAAGGCTGTACTCCTGGATGGACGTCAGGCCGGTCAGCGACGAGAGTGGGTCGGCCACGAAGGCGACGGCCAGACCGCACAATCCCGTCAACGTGGCATCGGCACGCATGGCGAAACGCAGCAGCGAGTCGGTCGAGTCGTAGAGGGGTCTGGTCGGCATACCAGATATAGCGGTCATGTGATTACTCCTGGGGATTGCTGTTTGAGTCGAACAGCTTTGATCGTGCCGACGGCGCACTGCCATATCGACGCGTGACACTGCCAACTACTGCCACGAACAGAAAGAACGGGGATTTCCTCGCCTTATTCCCGTCCCGGGGGCTGAAGCTGGGATTAGATCGCGGTCGCTTCGACGACGCTGTACGGCGTAACCGTTTCGACAACGCGCGTCATGTGAAAGCCGGCGCGGCGCAGCAGGCTGCCGTATTCGGCGGCGGTGCGCTCACGCGCGGCCGCTACGACCAACATTTCCAGGTCTGCCCAGTTGCCCGGAAACTCGCGGTTGTGCCCGGGGAGCACGAATTCGACAAGTAGCACGTTCTTCCCCGCGGCTGCCGCTTTCCGCACGTTGCCAAGGATGCGCACGGCGTCGTCGTCGGGCCAGTCGTGAATCACGTTCTTGAGGATGTAGGCGTCGCCACCCTCGGGCACCGTGTCGAAGAATGACCCCTCGGCGATCCGGACCCGGTCGGCGACGTGCTGCTCCTCGAGCACGGCCGGGGCCCCGGCCACCACCTGGGACAGGTCGAACAGGATGCCGCGCGAATGTGGCGTGGCGCCCAGGATCGCGGCCAGCAGCCGACCGTGCCCCCCTCCGACGTCGACGATGGTCGCGTAGGGGCCGAAGTCGTAGCCGGCGATCACCGCCGCGATCGCGAGTTCGGATAAGCTCGTCATCGCGTTATTGAAGATTTCGGCGAATTCCGGTTCGTCGGTGAGGTATTCGAATAGGGGCTTGCCGCGTAACGCGGGGACAACGGGCCGGCCCGTCCGGACGGCGTCCGTAAGGTGGCTCCAATGCTCGCGGTGCTGGGGCGAACCCACAAACCGGGACATCGCAGCCAGCGACACGTCGGCGTCGCTGCGCAGGGTGTCCCCCAGCGGGGTGAGGTCGTAGCGCCCGTCGCGGCGTTGACGGAAAATGCCTCGCGTGATCAAGGCCCTCAATAATCGACTGAGAGCGTCGGCATCCGCGTTGACGACGGCTGCCAGCTCATCGGCCGACAACGGCCCATTGGCGAGCGCGTCCGCAATGCCGAGGTCCGCCGCCGCGGTGATCGCCTGTGTTGCCCAGGCGTTCGTGATCATTTCGGCCATTGCAATCGGAGCCGGGACCGTGCGCCGGTGCAGTCGACCGAGGTGATGCCGGGCGCGTTCTATCGCGCGCACGACTCGGACGGGCGGAACCTTCGATGCCATGCGGCGAGCGTAACGTCAGGGCGAAATCCCGCTCGATTTTTCACGGTGGCGTTACGCTCGCGCGCTGGGCCGTCCGCTAGTCGCTGGGAACGGGGACCCGCCCGCGCAGGTCGGCGGCGATGAGCCGGGCCGCGGCGTTTTGCCAATTGTGCAGCGAGCGCTGCGGGACCTCGGTGACCAACCACTGCCAGGCTTGCCGGGCCGTCGGATCCAGTCCGGCGGCGGTGGCGTTCTGCGCATACGCCCGCACACCGACGACGTAGGGGAAATACAGCGAGTTGTAATAGCGCCACTGCTCGGTGGTTCCGAAATCGCCGCCGTCGCGCGGTTTCAGCCGCGAGATGCCGTCCGCGAGCACGGCTTTGAGTTCATTGGCCCGCTCCACCGGGTGGTCGGGGGCACCGCGGGCGGCCAGTCGTTCGTCGATCACGGGCAACGCGGTCAGGGGGCTGGCGACGAGTTTGGTGAGGTCACCGTAGTGGCCCAGCGCCCGGCGGGTGAGCCTGGCGAAGGTGTCGTCGTCGACGTCTTGAAGATCCTTGAGGGGATCGGCCGAGCGCAACGGCAACGCCGCCCCGGCGTGCCGCAGCGCGGCCCGGTCGGCTCGCAGCGCGGGCGATTTCGAGAACGCCATCCGGTCCAGCACCCCGGCCAGCGGATCGGCCAGCACCTGCACCGTGATGGCGATCGCCAGCGTGGTGAACATCAGCGCGGTCAGCGCGATCTGCGCGGTGGGCTCGTGCCGCGTTACGGCGAGGCCGATCAGTGCCTGGCCACCGAACAGCGCCGCCACCGCCGAACAGCCGGCAAACGAGCGAAGCATGTCGGCGCGCAGCGCCTGCCCTTCGTCGAAGGCATCCCACAGCGCGACCGCCACGCCCAGCGCCAGCACATCGAAACCGGTCGATGCCAACGCCAGCCAGCTGGGCACCAGGCCCAGCGGAATGATCAGGATGGCATTGCTCAACGCAAAGAACAGCGTGGCGACAACGACCACCCCGACGACCGACACCGGCTGGGCCGGCCGGCGCATGGCGGCGACCATCGCACCCAGGGTCGACGTCGAGATCACCGCGAACATCACCCAGTGACCGGTCCGCAGTGGCCCCTCGACGCTGCCGGCCATCATCGCCCCGAACAAGGTGAGCGCAGCCACCCCGCCGACCAGCAGCAACTCACCGGTTCGGGCCCGCCAGCCGTCGCACGGCCTGGACAGCTCGACCAGCACGGCGAACCAGGCCACGCTCGGCACGGCAGCCAGGTAGATCTCGACCTGGCTAAGCAGGTGGGCATGCGTCACGCTGGTGATGCGCACCGCGTCCAGCGCCACCACCAGCGCAAAACCGCACAGCCCGATCGCCGCCAAGGCCAGCACCGGCTTGCGCGGATCACGGGCCAGCAGATACAACCCCAGCCACCCGCTCAGCGTGAACACCACCGCCGACAACGCAGCCATGCATCCAGTGTGGCACGCACCCGACCCGCCGCTAAGGCGCGACGTCTCGGTCGTACGTGGCCTCGGTCCTACTTGCCGTACCTGCGATGCCGTTGGCTGTAGTCACGCAGCGCGCGCAGAAAATCGACCCGCCGGAATGCCGGCCAGTGCGCTTCGGCGAACCACATCTCCGAATACGCGCTTTGCCACAGCAGAAAGCCGGACAGGCGTTGCTCCCCCGAGGTGCGGATCACCAGGTCGGGGTCGGGTTGCCCAGAGGTGTAAAGGTTTTCGGAGATGGCCTCGACGCTCACCGCGTCGACGAGCTCCTCCGCGGTCGCGCCGTTGGCGATTTCCTTGCTCAATAACGACCGCACCGCGTCGACGATCTCCCGGCGGCCGCCATAGCCGACGGCGACGTTGACGTGGAACGGCGCCACGACCGGGGTGGACTCCACCGCGTCGCGCAGGCGGCGGGCCGGTTCCTCGCCGATGAGCCCGATGTCCCCGACGGTGCGCACGCTCCAGCGATTGGCGGGTGCGCAGATCTCCTCGACCACGTCGGTGATGATCTCGATGAGCCCGGCCAGCTCGCCTGGATCGCGTTGCAGGTTCTCGGTGGAGAGCAGGTAGACGGTGGTCATTTCGATGCCGGCTTCTTGGCACCAACGCAGCATCTCGGCGATCTTGGCGGCGCCCATCCGGTAGCCATAGCTGACGTCGTCGTATCCCGCGTTGCGCGCCCAACGCCGATTCCCGTCGCAGAGGACCGCGATGTGGCGGGGGAGTTCGGATTTCGAGGAGGCCAGACCCTGCTTGAGCCGCAGCTCGTAGACGCGATACAACGGCTCCTTGAGCCGCGGCGGGATGATCTCCACGAAGATCCACCCTACTGTGACCGACAACAAATTCCGGCCTGGACTTTCCGCATGTCACGGCACGCCCGACGGCGTGTCGTGGCCAATACCGATAATGTTGATGGGTAGCAGCACTCCGGGCGATATCCCGACCTGCACGACAGGCAACAGGAGACATGAGCAGCCAGACCGACACGGTTACCCACGCGGAGTCCGAAGCGCAGGGGCCCGCGGCCAATGCCGCGCAGCAGCTCGTCGACGGCGTCGCCCGGGTACTCACCAAGCCGCGCTTCCGCGGCTGGATCCACGTGTATTCCGCCGGGATCGCCGTCGTCGCGGGGGCCTCACTGGTCGCGGTGTCGTGGGCGGTGGCTTCCACCCGCGCCGGGCTTGCCACGCTTGGCTATACCGCGGCCACCGTGGTGATGTTCACCGTCAGCGCCACCTACCACCGCGTCCATTGGAAGTCCGCGACGGCCCAGAAATGGATGAAGCGGCTCGACCATTCGATGATCTTCGTGTTCATCGCCGGGAGCTACACACCGTTCGCGCTGCTGGCCATGCCGCCCGACGCCGGGCGAATCGTGCTGTCGATCGTCTGGGGCGGGGCGGTGGCCGGGATCCTGCTGAAGATGTGCTGGCCGTCGTCGCCGCGCTGGGTGGGGGTGCCGCTCTACCTGCTCTTGGGCTGGGTGGCGGTCTGGTACACCGGGACGATCCTGCACAACGCCGGGGTCGCCGCCATGGTGCTGTTGTTCGTCGGCGGCGCCTTGTACAGCATCGGCGGCATTCTCTACGCGTTGCGCTGGCCCGACCCGTGGCCGTCGACGTTCGGCTATCACGAGTTCTTCCACGCGTGCACCGCGGTGGCGGCGATCTGCCACTACATCGCGATGTGGTTCGTGGTCTTCTAAGGCCGGTCTGCTAAGGCCGCGTGACGTCGGCCGCCGACCAGTAGGCCTTCATCGCGCTGATCTTGCCGCGGTCGTCGAAGACCATCACATCGATCGGCTCGATCACCATCCGGTGCTCGCCCGCGGTCACGGTCAGCCGGAACTGGAAAGCGGCCTCGTTGCCGGCCACCCGCAGCGACACCAGCTCGCATTCGCGCTCCACATCCTTGACCGCGGAGTAGAAGCCGTGGATCGCCCGACGACCGATATGCACCTCGCCCCCAACCGGGTCCTCGACGGTGGCGTCATCCGCGTACAACTCGACCAAGTCGTCGGCGCTGCCCTCGGCGACCAGTTCGATGTAGCGGTTGACCGTGTCGGTGATCGCTTGCACCTTGTCGGCGGCATTCGGCATGGGACGCAGGGTAGCCTCCGGGCTACTGCCCGGAAACATCCAGGGCGGCCGCCAGTTCCGTTTCCCGCGTTACCGGCAGGTCGCAGAGCCGACCACGGCAGACGTAGGCGGCGTCGGCTTCGGCCACCCGGTCCCGGCCGACCAGCAGCGGCGACGAGTCGATCTCGCCTCCCACGACGATCGCCCCGCCGGGCGCCAGCCGGCGCGCGGCGGCCAGTAGCTCCGACCGCGACGGGTCACAGGCGATCGCGATCTGCAGCGGTCCGCGGACCGCGGCTTCGGCCACGGCCAGCCAATGTCCGGCCGAGCGCGGCGCGCGTTCCAGCAGCATCGAATGTGCCGTCAGCGCGTCGGTCGCGGCCCGCAGATACCGCTCCGCGCGGTCACCGTCGACCAGGTGCGCCGCGGTCAGCAGCGCTTCGGTGATCGACGAGGCGCCCGACGGCGTCGCCCCGTCCAGCGGGTCCGCGGGCCGAAGCATCAACCGCTCCGCATCATCGGCCGTGTCGAACCAGTGGCCGGGCCGCTCCGGGTCGGCGAAACGCAGCAGCGCGGTGTCCAGCAGGTCGGTTGCCGTCGTCAGCCAGGCCCCCTCGGCGGTCAGCTGGTACAGCGCGAGCAGGCCGGTGGCCAGCATGGCGTGGTCCTCCAGGATGGCGGCGCTGTCGCCGACCACCCCGCCGAGGCTGGCGCGCCGCAGCCGGCCGTCGACGACGTGCAAGTCGAGCAGTGACTCCGCGCAGCGCCGCGCGGCCCGGACCAACTCGGGTTCTCCCAGGGCCACGCTGGCCTCGGCCAGCGCGGTGATCGCCAGGCCGTTCCAGGACGTGACGACCTTGTCGTCGCGTCCGGGCTGGGTCCGGGTGAGCCGGGCGGCCAGCAACGCGGTCCGGACCCGTTCGGCTCGTTGCGGATCGCCCGGGTCGGCGGGTAGCCGCAGCACCGACGTCCCGTGTTCGAACGTGCCGGACTGCGTGACAGCGAAAACCTCTGCGGCCCAACCACCGTCGTCGGCGCCGAGCACCTCGGTCAGCTGCCCCGGCGTCCAGACATAAGTCGAGCCCTCTCGACCGTCGGCGTCGGCGTCCAGCGACGAAACGAACATGCCGCCCTCGGCCAGCTCGTCGAGCAGGAACCCCGCGGTCTGGGCGGCGACCCGGCGGGCCAACGGGTCGCCGGTGCGCCGCGCCCAGTGTGCGTATGCGCGCAGCAGCAGCGCGTTGTCGTACAGCATCTTCTCGAAATGCGGTATCACCCAGGCGTTGTCGACGCTGTACCGGGCGAAGCCGCCGGCGAGTTGGTCGTAGATGCCGCCACGGGCCATCGCGTTGCCGGTGCGCGTGACCGCCTCCAGCGCCGCCGGTGACCCGGTGCGCTCGTAGTGCCGCAGCAGCGCCTCGAGAACCGCCGACGGCGGGAACTTGGGCGCGCGACCGAACCCGCCGTGCACCGTGTCCTGGTCGCCCAGCACGACCGCGACGGCGTGGTCGAGCAGCGCCGGCGCCACGTCCGGGCCGCCGCCGGGCAGTCCCGACACCATCTCCCGCAGCTCGCCCGCGATGCGGTCGGACGCCTCCTCGACCTCCCCGCGGCGGTCCCGCCAGGTGGCGGAGACGGCCGAAAGGAGTTGCAGGAAGCCATCTTTCGGGTAGTACGTGCCGCAGAAGAAGGGTCGGCCGTCGGGCGTGAGGAAACAGGTCATCGGCCATCCGCCCTGTCCCGTGAGCGCGACGGTGGCGTTCATGTAGACCGCGTCGATGTCCGGCCGCTCCTCGCGGTCGACCTTGATGCACACGAATCCCGCGTTCATCACGGCGGCCACCTCATCGTCTTCGAACGATTCGTGGGCCATGACGTGACACCAGTGGCAGGCGGCGTAGCCGACGGAGAGCAGGATCGGCACATCGCGTGCGGCCGCGTCCGCCAGTGCCTGCGGCGTCCACTGCTGCCAATGCACCGGGTTGTCGGCGTGCTGGCGCAGGTATGGGCTGGTGGCCGGCCCGAGGGTGTTCGTTCCGGCAGATTCAGCCGGGCTCATCGGCGGGTCCCGGTGGTCGCTTCGGTCCGTCCGCCGGACCGGGGGGCTGCTCGGGCGGCTCGCCAACCGTGTCGGTGCCCTCGTCGGCGACCTGATCGGGCTCGGGGTGTTTGGGGTCGAACGATTCGGGCACCTTCTTCAGTTGCCGGTTCATCGATCGGATCAGCAACAGCGTGGCGATCACCAGCAGCACGACGACCAGCAGTCCCACGGGACTGGCCTTGCCGAAGTCGGGCCCCTGATTGTGCGGTCCGTCGGCGATCACGCCGAGAAGATGGTGATTCACCCGTCGCTCTCGATTCCGGCGAACAGGTCGTCCTCGGGCAGGTTGACCGGGACGAGGGAGCGCGCCAGCTCGAATTCCTCAGTCGGCCATAGTCGCTGCTGCCATGAGATCGGAACCGCAAAGAAGTCGTGATTCGGATCGATCTGGGTGGCGTGCGCCCGCAGCGCATCGTCGCGCTGGCCGAAGTACGCCGAGCATTCGACGCGGGTCGTCACCCGGGACTCGAATGGGTCGTGCTCGGGATCCCAGTGCTCGAGCCACTGCTTGAACGGGCCTTCCTGGCCGTGCTTGACGCATTCGTCGTGGAACATTTGCATCCGCGCCCGCAGGAAGCCGTGGTTGTAGTACAGCTTCGACACATTCCACGGCTCGCCGGAGTCGGTGAAGCGGGCATGGTCGCCGGCCGCCTCGAACGCACCGAGCGAAACCTGGTGGCAGCGAATGTGATCGGGATGGGGGTAGCCACCGTTCTCGTCGTAGGTGGTCATCACGTGGGGCCGGAACTCGCGGATCACGCGCACCAGCGCCTCAATGGGCTCGTCCAGCGGCACCAGCGCAAAGCAGCCCTCGGGCAGCGGTGGCGGCGGGTCGCCCATGGGCAAGCCGGAGTCGACGAAGCCGAGCCAGGTGTGCTCCACACCGAGGATCTCCGCCGCCTTCGCCATCTCGTCGCGGCGGATTTCGGCCATGTGTTCCAGCACATCGGGCAGGTCCATCGCCGGGTTGAGAATTTCGCCGCGCTCGCCCCCGGTCAACGTCACCACCAGCACCCGATGGCCCTCGTCGGCGTAGCGGGCCAGCGTGGCCGCACCCTTGCTGGACTCGTCGTCGGGGTGGGCGTGCACCGCCATCAACCGCAGTTTGCTCACGTGCCCCCTTGTCGGTTCGCTGGTCGCCCTCTCAACTAGAAACGACCCTATAATTCCAGTTCCGATCGTTGCATCCTGTCGACCAGCATCCGACAACCGACCGTCCAGGCATACCCAGGCATGACCGAAACTCCCATTCCGCGTCCCGAGGCACGTTACGGGCATTCGCGGCTATCGCGCGTATCGCGGCGTCGCGTGGCCATCGGCCTGGCCGTGCTGGTCGTTGCGGCCGGCGTCCTCGTCGCCGTCATCGGCTACCAACGGCTCGGCACCAGTGACGTCACCGGCTCGCTGGCCGGCTACCGGGTGATCGACGATGAGACGGCTTCGGTAATCATCAGCGTGACGCGATCGGACCCGTCGCGGCCGGTGGACTGCATCGTGCGGGTTCGGGCCAAGGACGGCAGCGAAACGGGCAGACGAGAGGTGCTGGTACCACCATCCGAGGCGGCCACCGTGCAGGTGACCACCACCGTGAAATCCTCCCAACCGCCGGTGATGGCGGACATCTACGGCTGCGGCACCGGCGTGCCCGGCTACCTGCGACCCTCCTGACCGCACGACAAAGGCCGAACTGCGGATATCTGCGGATATCGGAGTCATCAATTGTTTGCGCGGTGGTAACATGGGTGAATGCACGGTTCCTGCTGGGACCGTGTATTGCTGCATTAATGGCCGTGAGCAAAATGGTGGTCGGGTCGGACCCGCATGCTCGCGGCAGCGGCGTTCAGAGGCTTATGCGGACACGCGGAACGAGAATACAAGGAGCACGACGAGATGACGGATACCCAGGTGACTTGGCTGACCCAGGAGTCACATGACCGACTCAAGGCCGAGCTCGATCAACTGATCGCGCATCGTCCGGTCATCGCCGCGGAGATCAACGACCGCCGCGAAGAGGGGGACCTCCGCGAAAACGGCGGCTACCACGCCGCCCGCGAAGAGCAGGGCCAGCAGGAGGCCCGCATCCGCCAATTGCAGGACCTGCTCAACAACGCGAAGGTCGGCGAGGCGCCCAAGCAGTCCGGCGTCGCGCTGCCCGGTTCGGTGGTGAAGGTCTGCTACAACGGCGACGAGTCCGACACGGAGACCTTCCTGATCGCCACCCGCCAGGAGGGCATCCACGAGGGCAAGCTCGAGGTGTACTCGCCGAACTCACCGCTGGGTGGTGCCCTGATCGATGCCAAAGTGGGTGAGATCCGCAGCTACACGGTGCCCAACGGCAACACCGTCAAGGTGAAGTTGCTCAGCGCGGAGCCTTACCACTCCTAGCCTTCTGGCCGCCCTAACCCAGGGCTTGTTCGAGATCGGCCAGCAGGTCGGCGACATCCTCGATGCCTACCGAAAGCCGCACCAGGTCGTCCGGCACTTCCAATTGGGAACCGGCCGTCGACGCGTGCGTCATGGCGCTGGGATGCTCGATCAGCGACTCGACGCCGCCCAGCGATTCGGCCAATATGAACACTTCGGTGCGGGCGCACAGATCCTCGGCGGCTCGGCGGCCGCCGCGCATGCGCACCGAAACCATGCCACCAAAATCGCGCATCTGCCGCGCGGCGATCTCGTGCCCGGGGTGGCTGGGCAGACCCGGATACAGCACCGTGCTCACCGCGGCATGTCCGGCGAGGAATTCCGCTACGGCCGAGGCGTTTTCGCTGTGCCGCTGCATCCGCAGCACCAGGGTTTTCAGGCCGCGCATCGTCAGGTAGGCGTCGAAGGGGCCCGGCACCGCGCCGGCCCCGTTCTGCAGGAAAGCGAAGGCCTCGTCGAGCCCGCGGTCGTTGGTGACCAGCGCGCCGCCCACCACGTCGGAGTGCCCGCCGATGTATTTGGTGGTCGAGTGCAGCACGACGTCGGCGCCCAGCGTCAACGGCTGTTGCAGGGCGGGCGAGGCGAAAGTGTTGTCCACCAACACCTTTGCCGCGCTTTGCTTGCCGAGTTCGGCCAGGCCGGCGATATCGGCGATGGACAGCAACGGATTGGTCGGTGTTTCCACCCAAACCAGTCGGGTCTGCGGCGTGATCGCGGCGCGGACGGCGTTCAGGTCAGACAGCGCCACCGGCGTGTAAGTGACGTTCCACTGCGTGAACACCTTGTCGATCAGCCGGAAGGTGCCGCCATAGGCGTCGTTTGGGATGACCACGTGGTCGCCGGGTCGCAGCATCGCCCGCAGGGCACAATCGGTGGCGGCCATCCCCGAACCGAACGCCCGCCCGAAAGCACCCTCTTCGACGGCCGCCAACGCGGCCTCCAGCGCGGCTCGGGTCGGGTTGCCGGTGCGTGCGTACTCGAACCCACCGCGCAGGCCCCCGACACCGTCCTGGGCGAACGTGCTGCTGGCGTAGATGGGCGCGTTCACCGCACCCGTCGCCGGATCCGGACGATAGCCGGCGTGAATGGCTTTGGTGGCCAGTCCGGCAATCCTGTGGTGTGCGTTGCCAGTTGACCCGCTGCGCTGTTCGCTCATCGACGACAGCCTAGCGGCGAATCACTGGCCCCCGTCCATCACCGGATCGCGGCGGGTGGCGACACCCACCGCGATCCGGTCACGATTCAGCCGTCCAGCGAGCCGCTATGCGCTCTACGCCGGCAGGCACACCGTGGTCATGATCTTGTCGGCCCACGTTTGGCGCTTGGCGTCGAACAGCGGAACGAAGAAACCGACGTAACAAGGGATTGCGTCAACGATGTGCGCAAACATGCGCAGGACCGACGTCCCGAAACCGATCGGTTGGCCGGTCTTCTCGCTGACCACCTTGAACTTCATCATTCCCTTGCCGATGCTCTGCCCGGTCGTGCCCTGCTTGTAGCCGTTGTTCCAGATCGCGAAGGCGATCCCGGCCAGCAACGCCAGGTAGTACACGATGTTGCCGATGGTGCTGGGCTGGCTAACGCAGTACTGGCCCCCGTAAAGGCCGCCGCCGACGCACGTCTGTTCCATGGTGACCATCTGGACCACGTAACCAATGCCGACGATGATGATGACCGGGATGTTGTCGACGATGTACGCCAGCGCCCTAGTGCCCCAAGGGGTATAGGACTCGGTCGGCAGGGCACCGCCCCCGGGCGGTGGCGGCGGCGATCCGCCGGCGGACGGAGGAGGCGGAGGGTAGGAACCGCCAGGCGGAGGGGGCGGAGGGTGATCGGTCATGCGTCGTCCTTCCACTCATGATTTGCTGAACTCGGCCGCATTACCGTACCTGATGCCCGGCGGCGGGGCGAGAGTTTCGCCGCATTCTGATCGGCGGCCCCAGCTAGCGTCGCCGCGGCCCTTCCGACAGGAAGCCCAACAAGTCATACCGGGTGATGACCCCGACCGGTTTGCCCTCTTCCACCACCATCAACGCATCCCAGTCGCGCAACGCCTTGCCCGCCGCGCTGATCAACTCGCCGTCGCCGATCATCGGCAGCGGCGGGCTCATGTGCTCCGAGACGGCGTCGGCTAATTTGGCGCGACCCTCGAAGACGGCCGAGAGCAGTTCGCGCTCGGAGACGCTGCCGGCGACCTCGCCGGCCATCACCGGCGGCTCGGCGCCGACCACGGGCATCTGGGATACCCCGTACTCCCGCAGAATGCCGATGGCGTCGCGCACCGTCTCGGACGGATGGGTGTGCACCAGGTCGGGCAGCGCACCGGACTTGCGGCGCAACACATCTCCGACCGTGGCCTGCTCGGTCGACCCGTCGAGGCGGCTGCGCAAAAACCCGTACGACGACATCCAGGCGTCGTTGAAGATCTTCGACATATAGCCCCGCCCGCCGTCGGGCAGTAACACCACGATCAGCGCGTCGGGTCCGGCTTCCTCGGCGATCTTCACCGCTGCCACCACCGCCATCCCGCACGAGCCGCCGACCAGCATTGCTTCTTCGCGGGCCAGCCGCCTGGTCATATCGAACGAGTCGGAGTCGGAAACCGCGATGATCTCGTCGGGCACCGTGCGGTCGTACGCGTCCGGCCAGAAGTCCTCGCCGACACCCTCCACCAGGTAGGGGCGGCCGGTGCCACCCGAATACACCGAACCCTCGGGATCGGCGCCGATGACGCGAACCGCGCCATTGGACACCTCCTTGAGGTAGCGGCCCGCGCCGGTGATCGTCCCGCCGGTGCCGATTCCGGCGACGAAATGGGTCACCTTGCCGTCGGTATCGGCCCAAATTTCCGGACCGGTGGTTGCGTAGTGGCTGGCCGGTCCCTCCGGGTTGGCGTACTGGTCGGGCTTCCAGGCGCCGTCGATTTCGGTGACGAGCCTGTCGGAGACGCTGTAGTAGCTGTCCGGGTGGTCCGGCGGCACCGCCGTCGGGCACACGACGACCTCCGCGCCGTAGGCGAGCAGCACGTTGCGCTTGTCCTCACTGACCTTGTCGGGACAGACGAACACACACTTGTAACCGCGATGCTGTGCGACCAGGGCGAGGCCGACGCCGGTATTGCCCGAGGTGGGTTCGACGATGGTGCCACCGGGCCTGAGCTGCCCGCTGGCCTCGGCGGCGTCGATCATCCGCACCGCGATCCGGTCCTTCGAACTGCCACCGGGGTTGAGGTATTCGATCTTCGCCGCCACGGTGGCGGCGCCGTCGGGAACGACGGAATTCAACCGAACCAGCGGCGTGCCGCCGATGAGGTCACTGATGTGCTGCGCGATCCGCATGCGTTCATCGTCTCAGGCGGTTTCGGGCGGCGCACACCCGCGCCCGAGCCGGAGAACCCCGGCAGGTCCAAGTGCTAGCCGGTGGCTTCGCGGATGTATTCGCCGATCTGGCGCAGGGAGCGGATCGCCTCCGGCACCAAGGGCGTGGCCACCTGGAAGTCGTGAACCTGACCGGGCCAGACCCGTACCTCGGCCGGCACACCGACCGCCGCCAGCCTGGTCGCCGCCAACTGCGCGTCGTGCAGCAACACCTCGGATCCGGAGACATGGATCAGCGTCCGCGGCAGGCCGGGCTTGATGTGCTCCAAGGGCTCGTAAATCTCTTCGGATTTGCCGTCGATCTTGTTCTTTGCCGCTGCGCTAGCAACCAGGTCGACGAGGGCGTCAAACGCCTTTGCGGGGAACATCGCGTCGGTCTTGATGTTGGGATGCGCCTGCTTGGATTCCTTTGCTAGCTGCAGCAGTGGCGAGATCGCTACCAGGGCCGCCGGCTCCTCGCCCTCCTCCTGCAGGCGTTGCGCCAGGGCGAGCGCGAGATAACCGCCCGCCGAGTCACCGGCCAGCACGATCTGGTCGGGCTGGTAGCCGCGCGAGCGTAGCCATTGGTAAGCGTCGTGGCAGTCGTCGAGCGCCATCCCGACCGAGTGCTTGGGCAACAGCCGGTAATTGACCACCAACACGGGCGAGTCAGCAAACTTCGACAAGGCCTCGACGAGCCTGCCATGCGAATTTGCTCCACAGGTCAAGAACGCGCCGCCGTGAAAGTACACAACGACCCGGCGGGTGCCGTCCGCGGGCAAAACTCCCGGCGCGCGGACCAGTTGCGCTGAGGCATTGGGCAAGTTCACCGTCTCGCGGACGGTGGCTGACACCGGCAGCAGAACCCGGGCGGCGAGGTCGACGAGACCCCAGGGCCAAGGCAAGTTAGGTGCGTAGCTGCCGACGGCCAGTACCGGCCGGATCGTCAGTCGCGACGCCAGGTTGGCTACTCGCGCGACCACGCTGGGCCCCGATTCGAGGACCTCGACCGGTGCGCCGTCGCTGATTGCGAATCTGCGTGCCTCAAATCTACGTGCTCTGAGGACCTCGTGTGGGCGAATGGCACTCCGGGGTGAACCGGATACCTTGCTCGGTGCGGTCATGCTCAACACTCCTACGCCTTTGTAGTATGTGACGAACTAGCCAAGCGTCGGGTTCAGCCCAATGGCCAAAGCGCTCAGCCAACCCGTTGCACTTAGCTTTACAGCCAATGCTGTGTAGAACGTTTGAAGAATCTGATTTGATACCACATTTGATTCACAACGTGACCACAATCTCCATCAGGCGCCCTCGCAAACACCGGAGCCGATCTAAACTGTTTCCGTGACCATACGGGTGCCGCGTCGTTCGACGATCGCCCTGGCCACCGCGGGCGCGCTCGCCTCGACAGGCACGGCCTATCTGGGCGCGCGCAACCTGCTGGTCGGCCAGGCGTCGCGTGCGCGCACCGTCATTCCGAAGTCCTGGGACGTCCCGCCGCGCGCCGACGGTGTGTACACGCCGGGCGGCGGACCGGTGCAGCGGTGGCAGCGCGGCATACCCGTGGACCTGCACCTGATGATCTTCGGGGACTCGACGGCCACCGGTTACGGCTGCACGTCGGCCGAAGAAGTGCCGGGCGTGCGGATCGCGCGCGGACTGGCCGAGCGGGCCGGCAAGGTCGTCCGGCTGAGCACCAAGGCGATCGTCGGCGCGACGTCCAAGGGCGTGAACGGCCAGGTCGATGCGATGTTCGTGGCCGGGCCGCCGCCGGACGCGGCCGTTCTGATGCTCGGCGCCAACGACGTAACGGCCCTCAACGGCATCAGCCAGTCCGCGCAGCGGCTGGCCTTGACGGTTCGCAAATTGCGCGCCCGCGGCGCGGTCGTGGTGGTTGGCACCTGCCCCGATCTGGGCATGATCAGCGCCATCCCGCAGCCGCTTCGCTCGCTGGCGCACACGCGAACCTCGCAGCTGGCCCGCGCCCAGGCCGCTGCCGTGCGGGCCGCCGGCGGGGTGCCGGTCCCGCTGGCAAACCTGCTGGCACCCAAACTCCGGGCCGCACCCGACCTGATGTTCTCCGCCGATGGTTTCCATCCCTCGGCGACCGCATACGCGCTGGCCGCCGAGGCGCTGCTGGTCGCGACGTGCGAGGCGCTGGGCGAAGACGTCGAAGGCGCGGTGCCCGAGGTGCCGGCACCCGCGGCCACGCCGGTGGTGCTCGGTGAGTCCCACACGCGCATGTCCGTGATGTCGCGGCTGTGGCGGCGCCCGGAACCCGGATTGCCTGCCCCGTCTGCGTCCCCACCGGTTGGCGCCGACTAGATTCGTGCTAGCCCGTCGGGGTGGACAAACCACCCGCCAGTGAAGCGAGCGCGCACCAAAACGGAGGAATCGCCATGCCTGAAGCCGTCATCGTCTCAACCGCCCGCTCGCCGATTGGCCGCGCCATGAAGGGGTCGCTGGTCAGCATTCGACCCGACGACCTGGCCGTCCAGATGGTGCGCGCCGCGCTCGACAAGGTTCCCGCGCTTAACCCGCACCAGATCGACGACCTCATCCTGGGCTGCGGCCTACCGGGCGGCGAGCAGGGCTTCAACATGGCGCGGGTGATCGCCGTCGAACTCGGATATGACTTCCTGCCGGGCACCACCGTCAACCGGTATTGCTCGTCGTCGCTGCAGACCACGCGGATGGCTTTTCACGCGATCAAGGCGGGCGAGGGCGACGCGTTCATCGCCGCGGGCGTCGAGACCGTGTCCCGGTTCGCCAAAGGCAACTCGGACTCTTGGCCGGACACCAAGAATCCGGTGTTTGACGACGCCCAGGAGCGTGCCTCCGCCGCGGCCGGCGGTGCCGACGAATGGCACGATCCCCGCGCCGACGGGAACCTGCCCGATGTCTACATCGCGATGGGCCAGACCGCCGAAAACGTCGCGATCCTGACCGGCATCGGCCGCGAAGACCAGGACCGCTGGGGGGTGCGCAGCCAGAACCGCGCCGAGGACGCGATCAAGAACGGGTTCTTCGAGCGCGAGATCACGCCGGTGACCCTTCCCGATGGCACCACCGTGAGCACCGACGACGGCCCACGCCCCGGCACCACCTACGAGAAGATCGCCGAGCTCAAGCCGGTCTTCCGGCCCAACGGCACCGTGACCGCCGGCAATGCCTGCCCGCTCAACGACGGCGCCGCCGCATTGGTGATCACCAGCGACGCCAAAGCCAAGGAACTGGGCCTGACGCCGCTGGCCCGCATCGTGTCGACGGGGGTAAGCGGCCTCTCGCCGGAGATCATGGGGCTGGGCCCGATCGAGGCCTCCAAGAAGGCGCTGGAGCGGGCCGGCATGGCGGTCGGCGACATCGACCTGTTCGAGATCAACGAGGCGTTCGCGGTGCAGGTGCTGGGTTCGGCCCGCGAGTTGGGCATCGACGAGGACAAGCTGAACGTGTCGGGTGGAGCGATTGCGCTGGGTCATCCGTTCGGCATGACCGGCGCGCGCATCGCCACCACGCTGCTGAACAACCTTGCGACGTACGACAAGTCGATCGGCCTGGAGACGATGTGTGTCGGCGGCGGCCAGGGCATGGCGATGGTGATCGAGCGGCTCAGTTAGGGCCCGTCTCGCCGTTAGGGCCCGTCTCGCCGAACGTGCACTGAGTGCGAAAAATCGGCCTCGATTTCGCGCTCAATGCACGTTCGGCGACGCTTTGCAGTCAGGCCGGCGACGCGCCGACCGACCTCACCATCACCGCACACGCTCGATAACCGTCCACCGCGCGAAAGAAACCGGCACGCCAGTTGGCGTGCCGGTCTTCCCGTAGAGCGAACTAGCGTTGCTGGAAGTAACTGAGCAGACGCAGGATCTCAAGGTACAGCCAGACCAGCGTCACGGTGAGGCCCAAAGCGATGCCCCATGCCGCCTTCTCCGGCGCTCCCGCGCGGATCATTTGGTCGGCCGCGTCGAAGTCGATCAGGAAGCTGAACGCGGCGATGCCGATGCATACCAGCGAGAAGATGATCGCCAACGGTCCGCCGCTGCGCAGGCCCAGGCCCGTTCCGCCGCCGACGCCGAACATCGCCAGCACCAGATTGCCGAGCATCAGAGCCAGCACGCCGAACAGCGCGGCCACCACCATCCGGGTGAACTTGGGCGTGACCCGGATGGCCCCGGTCTTGTAGACGACGAGCATGCCGAAGAACACGCCGAAGGTGCCCAGCACGGCCTCGCCGATCAGTGCGCCGGCATTTGCGTGCGACACCTGGAAGTTGGCGAAGATGAACGAGACGGCGCCGAGGAACAGTCCCTCGAGGACGCCGTAGCTGAGCACCAGCGCCGGGCTGTCCTGCTTGCGAGCGAAGGTCGCCACCAGCACCAACCCCAGGCCGCCGAACGCGCCGATCAGCGTCAGCGGCAGGGCCAATGCGACGTTGGACGCCACCAGGTAGAAGGAGACGATCGCCGACAGCGTCAACACGCCCAGCGTGATGCCCGTCTTGGTGACGACGTCGTCGATGGTCAGCGGACGGGAGACCTTGGCCTCCTGGTAGGGAGCCTCGTAGGCGCCGCCGCGGTAGTCCTGCTGCATCTGGGCCGCGCCAGTGCCGAATTGCGCGTATCCGCCTTGCTGCCGTGGCAGCGAGCGAAATACCGGGTTACTTGTCTCCCGCACCGTCGGATCCTCTCTTATGGCTGTGGCTTCGCGCCATGCGAACACCCACTCAACGATCAGTGTCCCACCCGGGTTCCCAGCGGACCTGCTGGTTTCTGGGTATTTCCGGCTTCTTAACGGATTCTGCCGTGGTCGTCCGGTCAAACATAAACCTTACCCGCGGGATCGGCTCCGCCGTCAACGATCTAGATTGCTGGTCGAGGCTGGGCCGGCGATGGGAGGCTAGGACGTGACTGGGGCCGTGACTGAGGAACCCGACGAGGTCCTGACCCGCGTCGAGGGCGGCGTCGGCCTGATCACGCTCAACCGCCCCAAGGCGATCAACTCGCTGAACCATCAGATGGTGAACGCGCTGAGCGCCGTGCTCACCCGTTGGGAAGACGACGACGCGGTGCGCGCGGTGGTGCTGTCCGGAGCCGGCGAACGCGGATTGTGCGCCGGCGGCGACGTGGTCGCGGTCTACCACAGTGCCCGCAAGGACGGAGTCGAAACGCGGCGATTCTGGCGCGACGAGTATCTGCTGGACGGCCAGATCGGACGGTTTCCTAAGCCGTTTGTGGCGTTGATGGACGGCATCGTGATGGGCGGCGGCGTCGGCGTCAGCGCGCATGCGAACACTAGGGTGGTGACCGACACGTCGAAAATCGCGATGCCCGAGGTCGGCATCGGGTTCCTCCCCGACGTCGGCGGGGCGTTTCTGCTGTCCCGGGCACCCGGGGCGCTGGGGCTGTACGCGGCGCTGACCGGCGCGCCGTTTTCCGGTTCCGATGCCATCGCAATGGGATTCGCCGACCACTACGTGCCGCACAGCGAACTCGACGCTTTCAGCGCGGCGATCGTCGCCGACGGCGTCGAGAGCGCACTGGCCGGCCACGCCATCGAACCGCCACCGAGTACGCTTGTTGCACACCATGATTGGATCGACGAGTGCTTTGCGGGCGACACCGTCGAAGACATCATCGCCGCGCTGCGATCGCGGGAAGGTGCCGACGCCGAACCGGCCCACGAAGCCGCCGACCTGATCGCCAGTCGCTCTCCCCTGTCCTTGTCCGTGGCTTTGCAGGTGGTGCGTCGCGCCGCGAAGCTGGAAACGCTGGAAGATGTTCTGATCCAGGACTATCGGGTGTCGAGCACATCGTCGCGCTCACACGACCTGGTCGAGGGCATTCGAGCGCAGATTATCGACAAGGATCGCAATCCGAAGTGGTCGCCGGCGACACTGGCCGAAGTCAGTGCGGCCGACGTGGAGGCGTATTTCGCGCCGGTCGACGACGACTTGAGTTTCTAGAAAGGCAGGGTTGGTTGCCCGTGGCAGACAACAAGTACGAGACCATCCTCGTCGAGCGCGACGAGCGGGTGGGGATCATCACGCTGAACCGACCCCAGGCACTTAACGCGCTGAATAGCCAGGTGATGAGCGAAGTCACCAGCGCGGCAATGGAATTGGACGACGATCCCGGCATCGGGGCGATCGTCATCACCGGCTCGGCCAAGGCGTTCGCCGCCGGTGCCGACATCAAGGAAATGGCAGCCCTGACGTTCGCCGACGCGTTCGGCTCCGACTTCTTCGCCGCCTGGGGCAAACTGGCCGCCGTCCGCACCCCGACGATCGCCGCGGTGGCGGGGCACGCGCTCGGCGGTGGCTGCGAGCTCGCAATGATGTGCGACCTGTTGATTGCGGCCGACACGGCGAAGTTCGGCCAGCCGGAGATCAAACTCGGTGTGCTGCCGGGCATGGGCGGTTCGCAGCGCCTGACCCGCGCCATCGGCAAGGCCAAGGCCATGGACCTCATCCTGACCGGGCGCACCATCGACGCCGCCGAAGCCGAACGGAGCGGCCTGGTTTCGCGAGTGGTGCCGGCCGACGACTTGCTGACCGAGGCCAAGGCGGTCGCCACCACGATTTCGCAGATGTCGCGGTCGGCCGCCCGGATGGCCAAAGAGGCCGTCAACCGCGCTTTCGAATCCACGCTGTCCGAAGGACTTCTCTACGAACGCCGGCTATTCCATTCAACTTTCGCGACCGACGACCAGTCCGAGGGAATGGCGGCATTCATCGATAAACGCCCCCCCAATTTCACCCACCGATGAGCGACACGGGCCCCGCGACCGCCGCCGCCGACGACGAGTCGGTCGACGATCAATCAGCCGTCCAGCCTGCGGAGTCGGCGGGACCCGCAGCCAGCCCCGAACAGAAGCAGGCCCGAAAGCCTTGGTGGGCTCGCCATTACACCTTTACCGGCACCGCGGTCGGCTTGATTTTCATCTGGTTCTCGATGACGCCGTCGCTGCTGCCCCGCACGGCGTTGTTCCAAGGGCTGGTCAGTGGGGTCTCGGGCGCCATCGGTTATGGGCTGGGCGTCTTCGCCGTCTGGCTGGTCCGTTATATGCGCACGCGGAACTACAGCCCGCCGCCGCCGCGCTGGGCGTGGCGGGTGCTGATCCCGGTCGGCGTGATCGGCATGGTGGTGATGGCCATCCGGTTCCATGTGTGGCAGGACGACGTGCGCAACCTGATGGGCGTGGCGCACCTGGAGTGGTATGACTACCCCGAGGCCGCGATCCTGTCGCTGGTGGTGCTGTTCACGCTGGTCGAGATCGGCCAACTCATCCGGAGGCTGGTTCGTTTTCTGGTAGACCAGCTCGATCGGATCGTGCCGTTCCGCCTCTCGGTGACCATCGTCGTAATCGTGCTCGTAACGCTGACGATCACCCTGCTCAACGGCGTCGTCGTCAAGTTCACGATGAACAAACTGAACAGCACCTTCAACGCGGTCAACGAGGAGGGGAAGGCCGAAACCCAGGCGCCGAAATCGAGGCTGCGGTCGGGTGGCCCGGACTCGCTGGTGCAGTGGGAGACGCTGGGCCATCAGGGCCGCATCTTCGTCCAGGCCGGTCCGAGCGTCGCCAAACTCAGCGCCTTCAACGACGCCCCGGCCATCGAACCGATCCGGGCCTACGCGGGACTGAACTCCGCGGACGGCATCGCGGCGACCGCCGAGTTGGCAGCGGCAGAATTAGAGCGCACCGGCGGACTGCAACGAGCCGTCGTCGCCGTCGCCACCACCACCGGCACCGGCTGGATCAACGAGGCGGAGGCCGACGCGCTGGAGTACATGTACAACGGCAACACCGCGATCGTGAGCATGCAGTATTCGTTCTTGCCCAGCTGGCTGTCCTTCCTGGTGGACAAGGAGAACGCCCGGCGCGCCGGCCAGGCGCTCTTCGAGGCGGTCGACAAACGGGTCAGGCGGCTGCCGGAAGGGCAGCGTCCGAAGCTCGTCGTCTTCGGCGAGAGCCTGGGATCGTTCGGCGGCGAGGCGCCGTTCATGAGCCTCAACAACATCCTCGCCCGCACCGACGGGGCGCTGTTCAGCGGGCCGACGTTCAACAACACCGTCTGGCTCCAGCTGACGGCGACCCGCGATGCCGGTTCTCCGGAGTGGCTGCCCGTTTACGGCGATGGCCAAAACGTCCGGTTCGTCGCTCGCCCAAGCGATCTGCAGCGCCCGCCCGCACCGTGGGGACACCCGCGGGTGGTGTATTTGCAGCACGCCTCCGATCCGATCGCGTGGTGGACTCCCGACCTACTGTTCAAGAGCCCGGCATGGCTGCGGGAAAAGCGGGGCTACGACGTGCTGCCGCAGACGCATTGGATCCCGGTGGTGACGTTCCTGCAAGTCTCGGCCGACATGGCGGTGGCCGTGGACGTGCCGGACGGGCACGGCCACCACTACGTCGCCGACGTCGCCAACGGCTGGGCCGAGGTGCTGTCGCCGCCCGGCTGGACACCGGAGAAGACCGCCAAGCTGCGGCCGCTGCTGCACGCCGACAGCGTCGTCAGCAGCTCCGGCGGCTCAGGCGGATAACTCAAGCGGATAGCTAGATCCAGCGGTGAACGCTCATCGTGAGGTCCCCATGCAACACGCCGGCATGCGCCGGGCCAGCGCCTAGCTGATCCAGCACACCGGCACCCGCCAGCGCGTGGTAGCCGCCGACGACGTCGGTGGCGCGATGCAGGCCGATGTCGAGCAGCGCGGCCACCGCCAGGCTCGAGGTGTAGCCCTCCGAGCACACGATCACCCATTCGACGTCGTCGCCGACGGCCTCGGGAAGCTTGGCGTCGCTGGTCGGATCGCAGCGCCATTCCAGGACGTTGCGTTCGATTACCAATGCGCCCGGCAAATCACCCTCGCGCGACCGCTGCGCCTGCGGCCGAATGTCGACCAGCACCGCCCCGCGCCTCAGCGCAGCGGGCACCTCGGTGGCCCGAACGCGCCGATACCGGCGCCGGGCTGCTCTCAGGACGAGGTCGATGCGGCTCATCGCGGTCCTTCCGGTTGATCGGTGAGTTCGGTGCGCCGGCGGCGCAAGCCGTTGCGGTCGGTCACCTCGTAGTACGACATCGCTGTCAGCGGCGGCGAGTAGGCGTGCACGCTCAGGGTCGGCGGCGCCGGCCTGCTAAGCGCCGGCCTACTAAGCGGCCCGGGCGCCCAGACCACGTCGTGCACCCAGCCCAGCGGGAACCCCGCCTGATCGCCGGGGTCGAGCCGGCGGTGCTTCAAACTCAGTCCGTCCCAACGGAATTCGTTGAGCGATCCGGACAGCACGGTCAGCGCCCCCAGTGACCCGCCGTGGTCATGCAATTCGGTGGGGTGACCGGGAACCCAGCTGATCAGCCAGATGTCGAGCTCGCCGTCGCCGTGGATGCGGGTGAACCAGCGCTGCGACCCCGGTACGCCGCCCGCGGGCAGCAGGTGGTCGCAGCGTCCGCTGAGCACATCGTCGGCGGCTTGGTCGGTGACGTGCAGGAGGTCGGGCACCCGCAGCCGGGTGGGTCCCGAAGACGACGACGAGACGGTCAGTTTGCGCGGCGGGACGCGCGCGACAACGGGCGTCGCAGTGGGAAGAGACATCGGGAGCTCCAGAGGGGACGGGTCGGGCAGGCGGCGGCGTGTTACGGCCGACAACACCCGCAAAACCCGAAGCGCTCCATCACGGCAGCCAGTGTTGCATAGATTGACATCGTGCGCTGGTGCGGTCATCGGCCCCTGCTGTGGGGCGCGGTCATCGTCGCGACCGGTTTGTTGGCGGTCACGGGCTGCTCCCACGGCGCCCCGAACGGCAAGATCGCACCCTCGTCGGCACGGCCGTCGGGCATCCCCAGCGGCCCGACCTCGGCGCCGTCGGGCGCCATCGGGCTCTCCCCCGCCGGTGTGACGACCAGGGTCGATGTTCCCGCGGACTCGACCGAAGAGGAGTATTTCCAGGCCTGTCACGCCGCGAAAATATGGATGGAAGCCCAGCCCAGGACCGGTGCGTCGCTGCTCGAGGGGTATCTGGCGATGGTTCAGGCGTCGCCGTCTGGTACCGACGGCACCTGGAACGCCCGATGGTCGGACCTGACGCTGGCGCGCCAGGCGGCCCTGATCACCGCCGCGCGCGCCGCCGCCAACGACGAATGCGGGTAGCGCCGGACCGCGATTCGAACGCCTGCGCAATTGTGATCACGGGTGAAAAAAGTGCCGACCGGCCCGGTGAAAGTCCGTTCCGCCGCGCAAAATGAACGCATGCCTGGCCAACCTGGCGGAGTAGTGGCGCGCCCGCGCGGGTCGGCACCGCCACGGGTGGCACTGGCGCTCGGCAGCGGCGGCGCCCGCGGCTACGCCCACATCGGGGTGATCGAGGCGGTGCGGGCGCGCGGCTACGACATCGTGGGTATCGCGGGCTCATCGATGGGCGCGCTGGTCGGCGGTCTGCATGCGGCCGGGCGCCTCGACGAGTTCGCCGACTGGGCGAAGTCGCTGACGCAGCGCACCATCCTGCGACTGCTGGACCCGTCGATCAGCGCGGCCGGGGTGATGCGGGCGGAGAAGATCCTGGACGCGGTGCGCGACATCCTCGGGCCGGTCTCCATCGAGCAACTGCCGATCCCCTACACCGCGGTCGCGACCGATCTGTTGGCCGGCAAGTCCGTGTGGTTCCAGCGCGGCCCCCTCGACGAGGCGATCCGGGCATCCATCGCGATTCCGGGGGTGATCGCGCCCCACGCGGTCGACGGACGCCTGCTCGCCGACGGCGGCATTCTGGATCCGCTGCCGATGGCCCCGATCGCCGCGGTCAACGCGGACCTGACCATCGCGGTCAGCCTCAGCGGCAGCGAGGTCGGTGGCATTGCAGACGACCGCGACGCGGAGCCCGGGCCCACCGTCGAGTGGTTGAACCGGATGGTGCGCAGCACCTCCGCGCTGCTGGACGCGTCCGCCGCGCGGTCGCTGCTGGACCGGCCGACCGCGCGTGCGGTGCTGGCCCGATTCGGCGCGGACACCTGGTCGGAAGAATCGGACGCCGAGGGGCCGGACGCCGAAGCCGATGACACGCCCCAGGTGCCGAAACTGGGCGGCTTCGAGGTGATGAATCGAACGATCGACATCGCCCAATCCGCGCTGGCGCGCCACGCGCTGGCGGCCCACCCGCCCGACCTGCTGATCGAGGTGCCGCGTTCGACGTGCCGGACCCTGGAATTCCACCGGGCGGTGGAGGTGATCGCCGCCGGGCGGGCGTTGGCCAACCGGGCCCTGGACGCCCTCGAGGTCGAGGAGGATCCGACCGCGGCGCCCGCGATCGAGGGCTGAGCGGTCAGACACCCAGAAACCGCGCGACGGCCTCCGCTTCGCGGCGCCCCTGCGCGCGTCCTGCCACGGCCGAAGGGATGCGGCAGCGCGGATCCAGCGGGTTGGGTCCGAACGCCGCCAACGAGCTGTCGTCGGCGAACACCGCGAAGGCCGGGCCGGCGAACGCCGCGACCTCCGCGCGCGGCCCACCGCCGAACGGCGCGGGCGCGTCCCCACCCGCGGGCACCAGCACCACGGCCGCGTCGCAATCGCCGGCCACCCCGAGGTTGACCGAGCTGGCGACCCCGCCGTCCATATAGCGCCGGTCTGCGATTGTCACCGGTGGCCACGCCCCCGGCACCGCGCAACTGGCCGCCACCGCATCGACAAGCTCGACACCCGACTCGCGATCGAAGACGACCAGCTCGCCGGTGGCGACGTCGATCGCGGTCAGCCGCAGCACCCGATCGGGCCAGTCATGCGACGGCAGGCGCTGCGCAATCACCTTGCGTCGGACGGACTCCGGAACCGTCCTGGTCGCCAGCGCCACGGCTCCGATCCGCCGCATCTGCTGCCGGGTCTTGTCCGTTGCCGCGTCGTAGGGTTCGCTCAAGGCGGTCAGGAAAAGTCCGGCGATGTCGTCGACGTCGACACCGGAATCGAGTTCGGCCGACGACTCGGCGACTTGCCGGTCGAATAGCGCCTCGAGCGCGCTGCCGGTGCCGACCTGCGCGGCGACCGCCGAACCCGCCGAGGTCCCCACCAGCACATCGGAATCCAATAGCAGCCGGGCCGCCGCGGGCGATTCGTCGCCGATACCGCGCAGAACGCCTGTCTCCCAAGCGATTCCGGCGATTCCGCCGCCGGCCAGCACGAGCGCGCGTCTGGTCGCCACGTCCGGACCGAAGCCGCTAACGAAGTGCGGTCGTCAGCGCCGCCGACAGGTCCACCAGCACTTGCCGTGCGTAGCCCTTCCAGAGCCTGCCGAACGCCGGGAGCGCCCACGCGGTCAGCGGCGACCTGCGATGGATGGTCCAGCGCCAGGTCAGTTCGGTTCCGCCGTCCTTGGGTGCGAAGACCCATTCGCCCAGAACGTGGTCGACCAAGATCGCCATCGGGCCGCTGACTTTGCTGAGCCGGTAGCTGAATGATCGCGGCGGGTCGACATTGGTCAATTCCTCGTGCGTACTGCCGCCACCCGCCAGCAGCACGGTGCGGGTCTGTCCGGCGGTGTCCCACCCGCCGCTCTGGTCGCGCACCGCTTTGATCGGCGGGATCGGTCCATACCAGCGCGTGAACACGTCGGTCAGGGGCATCACCAGCATCGGATGGAAGGCTTCCCCGGGCGGGATGGGTATGAACCGCGATTCCGATACGACGAGTGGGTGTGCCATTGCCATCACGCCTTTCAGTTATCGCCGCGTAAGCCGGCAGCGGCCCGGCCGGTGATCAGCGGCAGATCGAAGAAGCTTTGTATGCCCGCCGGCGCGGCACACGTCGCGGGGATCGCATTGACGCAATGCGCGGCGGTCGCAACGATGCCGGGATTGCTCTGCAGTCCCGCCTGCACACTTTCCGGCTGCCATCCCTTGACGGTAACAAAGGTGTCCGGGTTTCCGCGCACTTCGATCTCGTAACGCTCCCCCGCGGGTCCGAAAGACCAAGGCGGATCCAGGTTTTCCGATCCCATCAGCCAGTTCACGGTGATCCGCACGACCACCGCGTCGCCGGCCAGCGCCTCCCAGTGGAAGCGGCGGCCGGCGACCTGCCCGGGCTCGATCACTCCGATCGGCGAGTCGATCGGCGCGGTCGCGACGGCCACCTCCTGCGACGACCGGATCTTGGGATCGGCGGCGAAACCCAACCGGTCGACACAGAGCCGGACGGATTGGATGAAGCCGCCGTCGAGCAGCTTTTGCATCGGACCGGTCAACGCGCTGTCCGGCGTCCCGCCGAAGCCCATCACGTAGCGCAGCACGTCCGGCGCGCCGTAGGTGCGGAGATCTGAAAATTCTTCGGAGCGAACGAAAGTCACGCCGGTTGACATCACCGATAACAGCAGCGGAAACAGCTCGGTGGCCGCACCCGGCCCGATGCCGGCACCGTGCAACGTCGCGTTGCCGGCCTGCGCGGCGACTTCCAGCGGCGCGCCTTCCTTTTCGGTCGGGTAGAACCATCCGAGCGGGGTGACGACGTTCTTGCCCGAGCGCAGCAGCGCGGCGACTTCCTCGACGTTGGGCAGCAACGGCGCATAGATCACCGCGTCGGCGTCCAGCGCGAGCACGTCGTCGATGCTGTTCGTCGCGGTCACGCCAAGCGGTGACGTGCCGATGATCTCACCGACATCCTTGCCGCTCTTGGCCTCCGAATGTACCCAGCAGCCAACAAGTTCGAGCTCGGGATGGTCCAGCACACCCTTGATCGCCGCCGTGCCGACCGACCCGGTTGCCCATTGAATGACCCGCAGGCTCATGCTCCTCGCCTTCCTCGCGAACCGGCCCTTCAGTCGCGAGCCTCGACCACCCAATACCCGTGCTCGGCATATCGCGACCGCATGGCTTTCTTGTCGTACTTGCCCACACTGGTGCGCGGAATCTCGTCGACGAACGTCCACCGCTCCGGCAACCACCAGCGAGCGACCTTGTCCGCGAGGAACGTTCGCAGCTGCTCCGCGCTGACCGGCGCGCCTTGCTTGGTCACGACGACGGCGAGCGGGCGTTCCTGCCACCGCTCGTCGGGAACCCCGACCACCGCGGCCTCGAGCACGTCGGGGTGCCCGACCAGGCAGTTCTCCAACTCGACCGAGGAGATCCATTCCCCACCGGACTTGATGACGTCTTTGGCGCGGTCGGTCAGGGTGACAAAGCCCCGCTCGTCGATACGGCCCACGTCGCCGGTGCGCAACCAGCCGGAGTCGAACTTCGAGTCGTCACGTCCCAGGTAGTACGAGCCGGCGATCCACGGGCCGCGGACTTCCACCTCACCCACGGTCTTGCCGTCGTTGGGCAGCGCCTCGCCGTGGTCATTGACGATCCGCATCTCCACCCCGCACAACGGTTGGCCCTGCGTCGCGCGAAATGCCCAGTGCTGGTCCTCCGGGGTTCCCGGCGGCGGCCAGGCCATGGTGGCCGTCGGCGACGTTTCCGTCATGCCCCACAGCTGCCGGATCTGGACACCGTGTTTTTCCTCGAACGTGCGCATCAGCGATACCGGAACGGCCGAGCCGCCGCAGACCACAAGACGCAGCGAGGACATGTCGTGGTCGGGGTCCTCCTCGAGGCGGTGCATGACGTCGTTCCAGATGGTGGGCACCGCGCCCGCAACCGTGGGCCGCAGGTTTTCGATCATGTCGATCAGCGATCGGGCGTCGAGCCGGCAGTCGGGCAGCACCAAGTCGGCACCTGCCATCAGCGCCGCGTACGGCATCCCCCATGCGTTGGCGTGAAACATCGGCACGACCGGCAGCACGCAATCGCTGGCGCCCACGCCCATGCCGTTGGCGGTAGAGGCCCCCATGGCGTGCAGGAAGCTCGAACGGTGGCTGTAGACCACGCCTTTGGGGTTGCCGGTGGTGCCGCTGGTGTAGCACATCGCGGCCGCGGAGTTCTCGTCGATCCGCGGCCAGTCGAATTCGGTCGACTCGCCGCCGATCACGTCGGCATACCTCAGCACGGTCTTGCCCGATGCCTGCAGCGGCCCCGTGTCGCCCTCCCCCACCACGATCACCGTGTGCACGGTCGGAAGGTCGCCAAGTACGGGCCCGAGCAGTTTTGTCAGTGACGCGTCGACCACCACGATCTGGTCTTCGGCTTCGTTGGCGACGTAGGCGATCTGCTCGGGGAACAGGCGGATGTTGAGCGTGTGCAGGACGGCGCCCATCGAGGGCACCGCGAGGTAGGTCGCGAGGTGTTCGGCGTTGTTCCACATGAACGTCGCGACCCGCTGGTCTCCGGTAACGCCGAGGCGGCGCAATGCGTTTGCCAGCTGGGCGGCCTGTTGACCCAATTCGCGGTAGCTCGTCTGGCGGTAACCGTCAGCCGTGGCGGTGGTGACCGTGCGTGCTCCGTGGAGACCGCAGCCGTGCCGCATGATGGCGGTGATCGTCAACGGAAAGTCCTGCATCGTGCTGTCCATCGAGGTACCGCCTTATGGGTCTTGGCGCAGCACCGCCTAGTGTGCGGTCGGGCGAATGTTATCGCCGCACACGGCTATGAGAAAACGGGTTCCCCCGACAAGGCGCGTTTTAGCCAGGCGCCCGTTAGACGAGGGCCGGCTCGCAGGGCTCCAGCTCGGGCATGACCCACTCGGTCGAGGGCCGGCTCTCGAGCGCCGGGGGCTCGGCGCCCAACGCGACGATCGAGGCGACCGACGCCACCGTGACCCTGCCGGAATAGTCGGCGATGTACAGGTATTCCGCGTCCGGGCCTTCGACCACGCACGACGGCTGGTTCGCGACTCCGACGATGCCGATGACGTCGTGCGTCAGCGTGCACAGCACCGCGACGCGGTCATCGCTGACCAGGTAGGCGCGATCGCCGTCGCCGCTGAGGGCCAGCCCGGTCAGAATGCCGCCGATCTCGCCGACCTTGCGCGTGCCGGTGATCTTGGCGGCGCGGGTGTCGATAACGTCGATCACCGCGGCCCAATCGGAAGCGCAACTGGCCACATAGGCGATGGCCCCATCGGGGCTGAGCGCGACGTCGCGGATGGGCAAACCGATCTCGACGCTGTCGACGATGTCCCGCCGATGGGTGCCGATGACGACGAGCCGCCCGCCGGCCGGGCCGTTGGTGGCGACATACAGGCGGTCCCCGTCGGGGCTGACGCGCAGGCATTCCGCGGCGGTTCCCGGCCGGGTTGGGAGGTCGATCGCTTCCACCTCACCCGTCGTCGTGTCCAAAACGGCGACATCCACACCGTCACCGCCGTTCCGGCAGGCGTAGACGCGTTTTCCGTCGGGGCTCACCGCCAGGTCGCTCACGCTGAGCGCCAGCGGATGCGTCGCGACAACCGTGTTGGTCGACGCGTCGATGACCCCGATCGAGTCATAGGCCGGTGACACGGTGCTGACGTATGCGCGGTCGGTGTCGTGCGCGCCCATGGCGATCGCGAATGGCTCGCCCAGGCCGGCGACCGTCTCCACGACCCGCCAGGTCTCGGTGTCGATGACCGAGACGCTGTCGAGGCCGTAGTTGGCCACCATCAGCCGGCTGCCGTCGGGGCTCGCGACGATGCCACTGATCGGACCGTTGTGCACGGCGACCACGGCCACGGTCGGGCATCCCGGTGTGCCGTCCAGCCCGATGACCTGGTCATCGTCCTGGTCATCCCGGGGCGTTTCCCAGTGGTTCACATCGCTCATGCGGCACCCGCCTTTGCTGCGTTCGTGGTACGGCCACGGGCGCCACAGCGGTCGAAGCAACGCTGTCCGACCCTGGCGGCCCTGGATAAACCGGAGTTGAGCACCAATAGATAACTGCTCTGAACAAAAACACTACCGGCTGAATTCCGGGCAAAAAGAATCCAAGTCGAGCGCGGTCGAGCATGTCGCATTGACCACTTATGCTCCGCTTAGACTGTCGCCATCGGGGGCGCCGAGGGCCGGCCGGTGGCGAACGTCCAACGACCCGCCCGCCCCCACGATTGAGCGCTGCGGCTAACTGCAGCCACCCGCGGTCCGCAACGACCGAGAAAATAAGAATTCTTAAAGTTATCGGCGAAAGAGAGGCAGACGTCACACCGGCAAATTCGCGCGTACTCCCACGCCGCAGTCAATTTGCAGACCGCGGCGTGGGAGTGCCGCTGAGGTCAGAGCGCGTCGTGGTCGCGTTCCCCGGTCCGGATGCGGATCACCTTCTCCACCGGTGAAACCCACACCTTGCCGTCGCCGATCTTCCCGGTGCGGGCCGCGCCGATGATGGCATCGACGACGCGGTCCGCAAACTCGTCAGCGACCAATACCTCGATCCGGACCTTCGGGACGAACTCGACCGCGTACTCGGCTCCGCGGTAGACCTCGGTGTGCCCCCGTTGGCGGCCGTATCCCTGGACTTCGGTGACGGTCAAACCGAGCACGCCGGCGGCCTCCACGGCGTGCCTGACGTCATCGAGCGTGAAGGGCTTGACGATTGCAGTGACCAGTTTCATGGCGTCACACCCTCATTCGTCTACCGGCTCGGCGGCACGTGCTGCCGCTACCGCATCAACCCGCCGGCCCGTGATGAGCGTGTCGTCGGGGTAGGCCTCTTCGTCGTGCACGCCGACGTCCCCGGTTTCCAGGACTTCGTCGGGCAACCGCAACTTCATCACGAAGCTAAGGCCCTTCAGGATGACGAACGTGACGAAGGCATCCCAGACGATGACCGTGCCCGCGGCACCGGCCTGGATCAATATCTGTTTGGGATGGTGGCCGTACAGCCAACCGGCGGTGGTCACATCCGTCCCCGCGCTGCCACCCAGGTATTCGACAACGTGCGGGTCCGCGAGCACGCCGACGAGCAACCCGCCCGCCAAACCCGCCACGCCGTGGGTGTGGACCACACCCAGGGCGTCATCGACCTTGGTGAACAGCCTTGTCCGGCCGAGCCAGTTCCAGGACATCCAGACCAGGGAGGAGGCGACGACGCCGATGATCATCGCGCCGAAGCTGTTGACGAAGCCGGCCGCCGGGGTGATCGCGACAAGTCCGGTGATCATGCCGTTGACCGCGCCGAGGAACGTCGGCTTGCGCGCTTTGCTCGCGAAGATGTCCCAGAGCACCCAGGTGAGCAGCGACGACCGCGGTGGCAGAGGTTGGTGTTGAGCACCGCCAGGGAGGCGTCCGCGCCCGCGAAGTACGGGTCACCGCCGTTGAACCCGTTCCAGCCCAACCACAGGATCCCGGCGCCGACCGCGGCCAGCGGAAGGTTGTTGGGCACCGCGCGTTCCCGGTCCCGCGCCAGCCGCGGACCGATCACCGCGGCGGCGACGAATCCGGTCGTTCCGGCGGCGAGGTGGATCACGTAGCCACCGCTGAAGTCCAGGGCGGCGTGCGTGCCTTGCGCCCACCAGCCGCCGCCCCACAACAGGAACGCGTTGACCGAGTAGGCGAACGTCGACCACAGCGGCACGAAGATCAGCCACACCTTGAAGCTGATCCGGCCGATCACGCTGCCGAGAAACAGCAGCGGCGTGATGGCGGCGAACACGAACTGGAAGTACGCGAGCGTGGTCTCCGAGAACCGGAAGGACGGCATGGCGCCGTCCAACAGCGGGATCCAGGCGATCTGCTGGTTGTTGGTGCTCAGGATCGTCCTGGGTTTCCCGATCGCCGCCTGCAGGATGCCGGGGCCGAGCTTCAGCGGCTCGCCGAAGCCCATCTTGAAGCCCCAGAGCACCCACACGACCAGCACCAGCGAGAATCCGGTGAAGGCCATCAGCATGGTGTTGACGGCCCACTTCTTCTGCACGATGCCGCCGTACAGGACGGCGATGCCCGGAATGCTCATCAGGCCGACGAGAGTCGCCGCCACCAACTGCCAGGCGTTGTCTCCGGGGTTTAGCCAATCGGGATAAGGCAACATGGTTCAGGCACACTCCAATTCGGGCCAACGGGCTGAAAATCAGCCGCGTGTCTCAGTGACGCCGTGGACGGGTGAAGCCTCGATTCCAAATGTTTCGTGTGTGTGTGCGCTGCTTTAAATATTGATTTCGTCTGCGCCCGAGCGCCGCCGCCGGTTAGCTGAACTGGGTCTGCGGCCGCGGCAACGCGGCACCGTCGACAATGATGTCGAGCTTTTCGTTGTAGAACGCCACCAGGCCAGCGATCTGCCCGACCGCCGGCAGCGGGTAGTGGTACGTCCACGCCAGGTCCGGATGGATTGTTTGCTCGCCAACCGGGCCCACCCGCACCGACCAGTACCCCGACGTCACGCCCTTGTACGGGCACAGCGTCTGCGTCGGGCTGGGTTCCAGATGCTCGAAGGCGATATCGGTGGGATCGATGTAATACCTTGTGGGTAAACCCGTTTCAAACAACAACACGGGCGATCCTGTGTCGGCCAACGTGATTCCATCGAGCTCTACCCGCACCTGCCGGTGTGATCGCAGCGCGTCGACCCGCGAATACGGATTGCGCGGGTGCCCGTAGATCGGCTCGTCTTCCTCGAACCACCGCAACGGATCCCATTCGAATCGAACCGTGCCCGCCACGGGGCTGTCGCCGTCGGCGTCGAACACCCGCGCCGCCGATGGGTGGGTCTGACCGGCTCCGACCAGGGAGCACAGCCGCGACGGACCAAGCTGCACCTTCTGCGGGTGGTTCTCGTCGCGCAGAAACTCCTGTCGGACGTCCGACAGCGGCACGTAATACGCTGGGTAATAAGGGATTTCCCATACGTAGCGGGCGGCCGTGGTGTCGAAGACCAGCTCGTGGCCGAGATAGCCACGGACCCGGCGCGGTGCGGGCTCGATCCGTCCGCGCGCGGCGGCCATCTGGGGGTAGTCACGATCCGAAACGTTGCTAGTCATGGGTCACCTACTGGTCCTTGGAGGCCAACCCGGCCGGCGCGTGGGCGATCGCGTTGCGAATCGCGTCGGCCAACGCCAGGGCGCTCTCCTCGGTGAGTTCGAGCGCAACCCGCGCCGACGGGCCGAGCCCCGGATTGATCACGTCGATGTTGACCGTGTGGCCGTAAGGCGCGTGGACGGGATGGTCGACGTACACCGTCGCGCGGTCGGCGCCGAACCACCCGGTTGCGCCCTTGCCGCTGCCGTCGATCTGCACGTGTTCGGTGAGATATGTGCACATGGCTTGGGACACCTAGCCTTTCAGATGGGTGGCGAAGAACTCGTCGATGCGGCGCCAGCCGTCCACCGCGGCCTCCACCCGGTACACCGGTCGGTCGACGGAGAAGAAAGCGTGGCCCGCGCCGTCATAGGAGTGGAACTCGTGCGGCTTGTTCAGCTTCGTCAGCTCGGCGTCCAGCGCGGCCACCCCGGCCGGCGCCGGGAATCTGTCGTCGACCCCGAACAGGCCCAGCAGCGGGCAACTGAGGTTGGGCGCCAGGTGCAGGATCGGTTGCATGGCCTTGGGCATGCCCTCGGGCGGGTCCTCCACGATGAACGCGCCGTAGCAGTCGACCGCCGCGTCGAACCGCAGCGAGCACGCCGCCAGGTACGCGTGCCGCCCGCCCGAGCAATGCCCGATGACGCCGAACTTCCCGTTCGCGCCCGGCAACGAACGCAGGTGCTCGACCGCGCCCGCGACGTCGCCGACGAGTCGCTCGTCGGGCACCCCGCCGGCGGCCCGCACCGCCGCGGCGGCGTCGTCGGGCGCGGCACCCGGGGCCTCGCGTGAATACAGGTTCGGGGCCACGGCGTGATAGCCGTTGACGGCGAGCCGCCGGACGAACTCCTTGGTCTCCCGGTCGTAGCCGGGCATGTGGTGGATCCACACGACTGCGCCGCGCGATCCGTCGGCGAGCGGCATCGCCCGGTAGGCCTCGATCTCGTCGCCGCCGTGGCCGGTGATGGTGACGGTTTCTGCGCGGATGGCGTCTGGGCTGGGCGCGTTCATCGCGTTGCTCCTTGGTTGGCCTGGGGGCTTGTCGGGGTGCGCCCCGCTGGAACCAACGTAACCGACGACGGCCAGTCCGCGGGATCGCCGATTGGCCGCCCGCGAAACCCCAAGTAGCGCGGGCTTTGTCAGTCGGGCGGCAGCGGAGGCAAGGCGCGAATCGAGTACGGTCTACCCGTGGCGTTTCTGCGAGAAAGTCCGATTCGTGGGCGGCGACTGCGGGTCGATGAAGCGCTGATGGAGCGCGCCCTGATGAGTCCGGTCGGCTATCAGTACCTACTCCGCGTGGCGCCGCGCATCGACAAGGTGCTGATCCCTCGGACAAATGGCCGCCTGAGCTCGGCCGGAACCAACGTGGTCGGGCTCGTCACGACGACCGGCGCCAAGTCCGGGCAGCCGCGCACGCAACCGCTGACATTGATCGACGATTCGGACGGGCTGCTGGCGATCGGGTCGAACTATGGCCGGGCAAAGCATCCGGCCTGGAGCACCAACCTGCTGGCGCACCCCGAATGTACGGTCGAGTTCATGGGCCCGCCGGCGAAGTACAGGGCTGAGCTACTCACCGGCGACGCCCGCGCCGCGGCATGGGCCACCGCCGTCGACTTCTACGCCGGCTACGAGCTCTATAGCGCCCGCTGCGCGCCGCGTGAAATCAGGGTCTTCCGCCTGCTGCCCGTCGCCTGAGGCCGGTTGCCGCACACGCGAACCCGGTGTGCCCGCGAAGGCTTCTGCGTGCCGCACGGCGGTGATGGAATGTTGTTTCTCAACCCGAGCCAGGGAGGCCGGGAGAAGTGCCGGTTTTACCGCTGGACTTGCTCAGGTAGTCGGGGCAGTAGACGGCCGACGCAATCGCGGTGAACCTGGTGGAGCCGGCGAGGCCGAATCCTGGATTGAGACTCATCACCTGTTTGATGACGTCAATTTCCTTCTGACCCGAGTCCATCATGTTGCACGCCGTTCTGGCGGCCGCGACGGCAGCGGGCCCATTGCTATAGGTGATGCCCGCTTGGCTGAGCTGCGTGAGAAAGCTCGCATCTTGACCCGGATCGGCGGGGGCCGGGTCGGCCTGCGCCGGCACGGCCAGGCCGATGAACGCGGCGAGGCTGGCGAGCACTACTGACAAACGCATCGCTTCATCATCGCCCACGTCGGCGCGTTTGTCCCGTCGGCTGCCATTCGCCGGACAGCACCCGGTCGGCAGTCTTTTCGATTCCCTGTTAGTGGCGCCGCTCGCGCACTTTGTAGGTCGACGGCCACGACTTTCGAGACTCGTCCCCGGTCAGCGGCGTTCCCATCCCTCCGACCTTCACGTTGTAGGCCTCCTTGCCGGGGCCGACCTCGCGATTGGCGTGTTCCTGGGCGAGGTAATACAGCTCGTCGATGGTGGCTTCGTCGTAGGCAACGAACGAGGTTTCCCGGGCGACGTCGTCGATCCCCTTAAGCATCCGGTCGGGCAGGAACCGCGACGCCAGCGCCGCCGCGCCGAACAGCGAGAACGGAATGACCCAGTAACAGACGAACGACAGCGGGGTCTTCGTGTCGCGAATCGTGGCGTTCGCGTCCACGATCGGCGGGATGACGGAAGACACCGTCATACCTGCGAACGTGGCGACCCACACCCAGGTCAATAGCCTGATCATCCGGCCGAACAGCTCGGTCTTGACCACGTCGGCGGGCCACTCCGCTGCGGCGAACTCGCGCACGAAAGGCTTGCCGATCAGCAGGCTTACAACCGCTACGAGGAAGATGCCGGCGTTGCTGAGCGGCAGTATCCACCGCTGGATGAACGACTCGCTGAGCGTAAGTGTCAGCGCCGTCAGCACCAAAAACGTTACAAGAGAGCCGATTTCGAGCGTACGCCCCAGCTTCCCGGTGGACTGCCCGATCGCAAACGCGGCGACGGCGATCGCCAGCGCGACCACCACGGCAGTGGTGAAAGGGACGTTACCGACAAGCACCCAATAGACGACCCACGGCGCAAAGCCAAACAGCATGCCCACGATGGGTCAGTGTATGGCCGGCGGGTTCAACGTGGCGTCGGCGGCAAGGTTCTAGGCGGAAGCGCCGTCGTGCGCTGAGCTCACCTGCCGGGCGCGACGCTCATACACTGTCACCCGATCATGTAGACCCCACCATTGAACCGGCAAGTGGGAATCCACTTCGGTCCAATCTGTTTCGAGTATCAGGTGCATCTGATCGTCGCCGGTCTCACCGCCGCGGCCGTCGCCGATGTAGATGACGCGGTTCCCCTCGTAGGCCAGTAACGTGCGTGCGCCGACATCCCGGCCAAGGGGCGGCCACGAAAGGAACAGCGTCCGGTCGGGGTGCAGGGCGGCCGCTTCGGCGCAGTCCTTCGCGCAGACCTCGGCGTACAGGTCTTCGCCGTGCCAACCATTGGTGAGCAGCGCCGTACCCGGGTTCAGGTCGTAGCAGACGACGTCCACACCCACCTGCGCAAGCAGGTAGGCCCAATAGCCCGTGCCCGCGATCGGATCGACCAGGCCGCCCCGAACGTGCTTGGCCACGAACGCCACGGTATCGGGGTCGGGAACGGCCCAGCAGTACTTCCTGACGAGCCTTACCCGGTTCGGCGAGTGGGCAATGTTCTCAACCGCGGTTCGGTCCGGACTGAAATAACCGACCACCGGGTTCCCCCCGAGACGCAGGTCGGTCTCAACGCAGTCCTGCACGGCCTCCCAATAGGGATTGTTGATGGTCACCCCCGGTACTCCCTCAAGCTGAGGCCCGCCCGGCACTTGGGGCAGATATATTCCAGGTCGTCGGCGTCGAAGATCGTCTCGTTGCCCATTTTCCCGGTAGATGTGGCTCTGGGTAGTGCACCAACGTTTCTGCGCAATTCGAACTGGAACCAGCTTCGCGCCAACCGTTAGGCATTTACCGACCGGCGTGACCCACCTGGGCAGCCTAAAGCTGCGCTGGGCCGACTCTCACTAGCCCCAGTTCTGGCAAGCCGACAGGTGTGGACCGACCGTCAGCGAGCGCGTGGCTCGCCCGTAACGGGCTAGTGCGTCCCGCCTTGAGACATTGCGTCCCACGGCAGGGTGGCAAGGTCGTCCGTCGACATGTCGGGGCAGTACGCGTTGGCCGCGATCGTGGTGAAGTCGGCGGCTTTAGTCCAATTCAGTCCGGGGTTGGAGTTATGGATCGCCAGCACGATATTCACCATCCTCATGTTGCCGCTGCCCGGGGAGACTGACAGCGGACCACCGGCACCGGCGTTCGCCATTGTGCACACCGACTTGCCGGCCGCGATTGCCTTGGCCTGGTCGTCAAAGTTGATACCGGCCGGTCCGAGCGCGGCGATGAATTGGTCATCGGTGCTATCGGCGTGTGCGGGTACGGCCAAGCCGATCGTGGCAGTAACGCCTGCCAGCATCAGGAGGAATCTCATAGCCAATGATGCTCCCAGAGTGGCGATCGGTTCGCATGTCGTCCGGGAAACCGAATTGTTAAAAGCGAATGACGCGGTGCGTGGCCGGACACCGGCGGGGCAGCGTTAATCGCCGCCGGGCTGATCGATGGCGCACACCACCCCACCACCGTGCAGCGCCGCCACACGTCCTGCCGGCACCGACTGCGCCTAACCTGACCAGCACCACCACCAACACCGCAGCCTCGACGACGCGATCGGGGGTGTACCGCTGTCGCGGGTGAACCTCAGTGCGCCGCTGAGGTCTTTCGCTATCCCGGCCACCGAGCCCAGCTTCCCGTCAGCCGAGCCGCGACCGTCGCGCCGAGGTTCCAGCACGTGTCGATCTCGCCAAAAGTCTCGGCGATGCCGGGGTGTCACCCGCGCAGCATCGTTATTCAATGGACGAGATGCAGGCGTTCGCGGCGGCGGTATACGGCGAGTCCCGCACCGCCGCATGGAACGCTGACGGCGGCGGTGGTGCCGACACCGAGACGGTCACCAAAGCCGCAGCGCCGGGGCTACCGGAGCTGGCGTGGTCGGGCGAACCAGACAGGGAAACGACTCCAGCGGAACCGCCACAGTCCGCCGGCGAGGCCCACGAACGCCTGGCAACACCAGACGACCGGCGGCCCTACAGCTTCTCATGGCGAGACACCCGCGTGCGCGCGGCGCTGATCCTGTCGGGCGCGGCTGCTGTGGTGGGCGTGGTGGTGCTGGTCGGCCCGCTGGTCCCGCAAGATCGCGGCGCACCAACTAAGGAACCGACCGCGACGCCTGTTGCTGTCCCTGCGGTGGCGCCTGTCACGGTGACGGCGGCACCGCTACCGGCTCCCACCGTCACAGTGACGGCACCGCCGCGCGTCTTAGTACCGGCACCAACGCAGATCGTCATGGAAGCGACGGAACCCGCGATTGAGCCGCCGGTACCAGGACCGTCGGTCCCGACGCTGCCGCCCCACGGGTACGGACCGATCCTGCCACCCCACGCGCCCGTACCGATCCTGACACCGGCACCGGGTGACCCCTGCCACCCCAACTGCTGACGGGACGGCGCGGCTGCACGACGCTCGCCACACCTGCGGGACGCTTATGCACTTGCGCGGGGTGCCAACCGCCCTGATCGCCGAGTGGTTGGGGCACGCCTCTGCAGCGTTCACGATGACGGTGTACGTCCACAGCCAAAAGGAGGCGTTGAAGGCCGCCGGGAACAGTTTTAGCCGGAGCACGATCGGGCCAGCCCGGCAGGCGACCTAAGCGGCAGCAATTTAGGCGCCACTTGTGACATCGTGTGACACCGAGACCGAAGAGGTTGCAGGTGAACCAAAAAATACATCTACCAGTGCAAATGCGGTGCCCCCAGTCGGACTCGAACCGACACTGGACGGATTTTAAGTCCGCTGCCTCTGCCAATTGGGCTATGGGGGCCCGGCGGCGAATGTAGCGCGCGGACGCCGGATCCGGGGCATCGCATCCCACTCAAAATTGGCCAGATTCCGAACGTGCGTCCCGGCCAGGCTTCGAGTACGATCCGCGCGCCGCGCGTCTTTCCCTCGTCTGCCGCCCGGGACCAGGTGACACCGGCATGTCGCTCGACAGGAGCTTGTTAAAACTGCCCGCGTCGGCGTTAAAAGGTCGTAAACGGCTGTCACCCGAGCCCTTTCGATCACGACTGTGGACGGCGGGATCACTAGCCTTACGCCAGTACACAGCAGCCCGTACGCCAACCCACAGTCCCGACCCGGCGTATTGGGTCGGGATGGTTCACACACGAGGAGCGATGGATGTCACTTCTGACAACAGTGCCTGAAGAGTTGGCCGCCGCGGCGGCCCAGCTGACAGCGATCGTCAGTTCACTGACCGGGCAGAACGCCGGCGCCGCGGCCGCGACCACGGGCGTTGCTCCCGCAGCCGCCGACTCGGTGTCGCTCCAGCAGGCGGGAATCTTCTCGGCGTACGGCACCCTGTACCAGCAGCTCGCCGCAGAAGCTCAGACCATCCAAGAGCAGTTTGCGAGCACCCTGGGACTCAGCTCCGGTACCTATTCATCCACCGAGGCCAGCAACGCGAGCGCGGCTGGCGGCGGGAACATACTCAACACCCTCTACGGCTTCCTCAGTAGCAACAACGGCCTGTTTAGCCCGGGAGGCGGCGCAACCACCATCGGGCTCGTTGAGGGGGGGAACTTTGCCTCCGCTCAGTCGGACGACATCGGGTTGATAACCGGCACTCTGAGCGCCGTAACGGCTCCTTCTGACGCCGCCGCCGGCCTCACCGGGTTTTCCGGTGTAGCGGACCTCGCGGGCGCAACGGGGCCGACGGTGGTCCCCGGCATGGCTGGTCTGGGTGCGATGCCAATGACCGGGGGCATGGGCGGGGCGACCATGGTCGGCAAGTTGTCGGTGCCGCCGAGTTGGGCCGGAACGGTCACCACGGTGTCGAGTGTTAGCCCGATGGGGCTACAGACCGGGGGCTGGACCGCCGCCGCACCGCAGGCCGGGCCAGGAACGATCATCCCGGGGATGCCCGGGGTGGGCGCGGCCGCACGCAACAGCGCCGGCTTCGGCGCCCCGCGCTACGGCGTCAAGCCCCTCGTCATGCCCAAACCGACGGCCGTCTAGCGATCGGGTGCCAACTCGGTCGCAGGTAGTCAACAAGAAACGACATTCGGTCAATAAGAGACGGGATACAGAAAAATGGTTTTGGATTTCGCAGGTATACCTCCGGAGATCAGCTCGGCGCTCATGTACACCGGTGCGGGCTCGGGACCGCTCATGGCCGCCGCGGCGGGTTGGAGCAACCTGGCGGCCGAGCTGAGCACCACCGCGTCCTCCTGGGAATCGATTGTCGGCACGCTGACCGGCGGGCAGTGGACCGGTCTGGGATCGATGGCCGCGGCGGCCTCGGCGCAGCCGATCGTGTCCTGGCTGACTACCGCGGCGGCGGCGGCCGAGCAGGCCGCCACCCAGGCGACGTCCTCGGCGGCCGCTTATGAGGCGGCGTTTACGGGAATCATCCCGCCGCCGGCGATCGCTGCCAATCGGGCGCAGCTGGCTGCGCTCGTGGCGACGAATTTCCTGGGCATCAACACGCCTGCGATCATGGCGACCGAGGCCGAGTACGCCGAGTTTTGGGTCCAGGACGCCGTCACCATGTACGTCTACCAGGCCGCCTCGACGGCCGCCGCGATCCTTCAGCCGATAGCCCCGGCGTCGCCGAGCACCAATCCGGCCGCGGCGGGCATCCAAGGCGCCGCGACCGCACAGTCCGCGGCGTCGACGCCCGCGCAGGGCTTGGGCAATGTTCTCTCTGGCCTGCAGAACGCCCTCTCTAACTTCAATGGACTGACGACGCTTGGCGGCACAGTCCCGTCGCTGAACCAGTGGGCCTCGATCCCGTTCGTCCAGACTTCCATTGCCCAGGTCGGTGTCACTGCGGCGTGGTTCCAGGGGAATATGACTTCGGTCTTTCCAAGCCTTGGACACCTCGTTGCCACCTCTCCGGCAGGCCTCACCCCGTTCGTCAGCGACGTCACACCGCTCGGCGCCGGTTTGGGCTTCGGCACGACGCTCGCGGGGTCAACAACAGGCCTCGGCGGGGCGATGACGGCGGGTCTGGGCGGAGCGTCCTCGGTCGGCGGGCTGTCGGTGCCGGCCGGCTGGTCTGCGGCCGCCCCGGCGACGTTGGCTTCGTCGACCTCTCCGCTGGAGGGCTCGGGTTGGACCGCCGCCACCGAGGAAGCCGCGCCGGTCGCCGCGATGCCCGGGATGCCGGGAGCGGCGGCGGCGGCGAAGGGCGCCGCCGGCTACGGCGCCGCGCCGCGCTACGGGTTCAAGCCGACCGTCATGCCCAAGGTCATCGTCTGAGGTGGGAAAAAGGGAAAGACATGTCACCCATTTGAGGCGACCAGTTGACCGCTGGGCCGTAATCTATCCGCAATGCGGCCACCGCCGCATCGATCACAACCGAAAAGACTTCGAGAACTGAAGGCTCGAGAAAAACAAGACAAAGGAGAAAGGCAACATGGCAACACGTTTTATGACTGACCCGCACTCAATGCGTGCGATGGCGGGGCGTTTCGAGATGCACGCGCAGACGGTTGAGGACGAGGCCCGCAAGATGTGGGCGTCCTCGATGAACATCGCCGGCGCGGGCTGGAGTGGTCAGGCTCAGACGACCTCGTACGACACCATGGGTCAGATGAACCAGGCTTTCCGCAACATTGTGAACATGCTGCACGGGGTGCGCGACGGTTTGGTCCGCGACGCCAACAACTACGAGACGCAAGAGTCGGCCTCTCAGACGACCCTCAGCAGCTAGCTGAAAAGCGCTGCTGTCCAACACTTTCAAACTTAGGAGGACGTAAACATGAGCATCAATTACCAGTTCGGCGACGTGGACGCCCATGGTGCGACGATTCGCGCCCAGGCCGCGTCGCTTGAGTCCGAGCACCAGTCCATCGTCCGCGATGTGCTGGCCGCCGGTGACTTCTGGGGTGGCGCCGGTTCGGTGGCGTGCCAGGAGTTCATCACGCAGCTGGGTCGTAACTTCCAGGTGATCTACGAGCAGGCCAACGCCCACGGTTCAAAGGTGCAGAGCGCCGGCAGCAACATGTTCAACACCGACAGCTCCGTCGGCGGCAGCTGGGCCTAGTACCCACCTTCAGACCGGGGCCGCACACCGATTGGTGTGCGGCCCCGGTTTTTTGTATGCCTACCCGGCCACGGGTGAACGCGGGATCACCGAGGCGCGGAACCCGATCCGCTGAACCGCACCGTCGGACTCCCGTCCGACCATGCCGCCCAAGGGCAACTTGGAGACGGCGGCCGTCGACGGCGTCGCGGCCGATGCTGCCGGTGTGACATTGGCGTCGAAGGCGGGCAGCGGCGTGACCGACGACACCGCCTGGGCCCAACCCGGCGGCACCGACAAGGTCCCAAGCGATGCCGCGTGGCCCACGCTCGCCGACGCGGCCTCGCCCAGACCGGGCAACGGCCCCGCGCCTCCCAACCCAGCCGCGGCCCCCACTCCCGGGATCCCGTCGGCGCCCGAAATCGAACCCAAGCCCGCGAAATCCAGGCTCAGGCCATACCCGTCGAAACCAAGCCCGATGCCGTCGGAACCCAGACCCGCACCATCGCCGCCCAGGCCGGACACGTCGGAGCCCACGCCAAACACGTCGAACAGGGTGGTCGCCGCGTTGCCGCCCAATGCCCCTTTGAGGCTCGAGGTCAAGCCGGATAGGGCCCCCGCCCCGGCGCTCGCGCCCTTGGTGGCCGTCTTGCCCGATGTGTCGGTAATGCTCGACAGGGCACTCAGCGGGGCGGAAAGCCCAGAGGATCCCAGCGAGACGACGCTGCCCGCCGCCGACGACGATCCCGGGGTGGCCAGACCTTGCAGGGCTTGGGGCATAGCGGAAATCAACTGTGCCGTCGTCGCCTGTGCCTTGCCGCCGATCTGGGTGGCCGCCGCCTGGGCGGCCGCACCGACTTGGCCGGCAAGCCCGCCCGGATTCGTCGTCTGCGGCGGCGACGCGAAAATGTTAAAGGCGGAGGCGGAAGCCGAATGTGCGGCGTAGTTGTACATCGCCGTAGCGTCCTGGGCCCACATTTCTACGTATTGCGCCTCGGTCGCCATGATCGCCGGGGTGTTCTGCCCCAGGAGGTTGGTCGCGATCAACGCCATGAGCTGAGCACGGTTGGTCGCGACCAGCATCGGCGGCACCGTCATCGCGTACGCCGTTTCGTAGGCGGCCGCGGCGGCGGTGGCCTGGTTGGCCGCCTGCTCACATTGCGCAGCGGTGGCACTCATCCACGCCATGTAGGGCGTGACCGCGGCCGCCATCGACATCGACGTCGGCCCCATCCACGCCTCGTCGGTGAGGCTCGAGATCACCGACCGGTAGCCGCTCGCGGCCGTGCTCAGCTCGGCGGCCAGCGACTCCCATCCCGCGGAAGCGGCCAGCAGGGTCCCGGACCCCGGACCCACGTACATCCGGCCGGAGTTGATCTCTGGTGGCAATGCGCCAAAGTCCATCGCCTGTCCCTATCTCTTAGTTGGGTTTGCTGTCTCGATTACGCGTGACTGGCACCGCTGCGGTTTGTGCCGCGGAGCCTCGATGTGGCCGGGGAAACGCCGCAACGGCGGCAGGCCGGGCGGCGCACCGTCGGCCCAGGGCGGCGGTTGCGGCGAAGCCTGCCGCCGCATGCACGGAAATCACGGTCGCGTCGGATTGCATCGCCGGCCCGGAATGGCTCGAACCGGCTACCCCTCGGGCGACCGTCGAATAGCCGGCAGCACCGATGCCGGGATAGTCGTCAACTGTCCCCGACGGGGCGACCGATGGCGCATTCAAAACATGCGCTACCAAAAACATTTGCTTCTACCAACATTCGTAACATGACGCAACTTCAAATTAACGAAAGTCAGGACACCGTCGTCATCGCCCGTCGTGCGTGCGTCTCGAGCTCCGACGGCATCCGCCGAAATGCAGCGTCTCGTAATCGATGAAACCCATTCGCTTGCTGATGGTTTGAAGAGCCACCACTTCTAATGACTCAGCTTTGTCAAACCAATGGCCATGCATTCCATTATTTTTGGAAAACGGGTCGATCTCAACTTGCAGATGCAACACATATAAAACACATATTTGTGCGCGCCCGGGTGTGAGCCACCCAACAGGCTAATATTTGAGATCTCTATGAAGCCCGTGACAACGGTGTGTGGGCTTGGGGAGAATGTACGAGCATGACCGTGATGTCAACACAAGCGACCAGCCAGCGACCACGCCAGGCCATCCTCGGGCAGCTGCCGCGGATCTTCCGTGCGGACGGATCACCGATCCGGGTTTTGCTGGTGGATGACGAGCTGGCGCTGACCAACCTGGTGAAGATGGCGCTGCATTACGAAGGCTGGGTCGTGGAGACCGCCCACAACGGACGCGACGCCATCGCGAAGTTCGAGAGTGTCAACCCCGACGTGCTGGTCCTCGACATCATGCTTCCCGACGTGGACGGGCTGCGGATCCTGCAGCGGATCCGCGAATCCGACGACTACACCCCCACGCTGTTTCTCACCGCACGCGACTCGGTCATGGACCGGGTCACCGGCCTGACCGCGGGCGCCGACGACTACATGACCAAGCCGTTCAGCCTCGAGGAGTTGGTCGCCCGGCTGCGGGGGTTGTTGCGCCGCGCCGCACAGCCGACCCCACCCGCCCCCGAAACCTTCAAAATCGGCGACCTTCGAATCGACACCGCCAGCCGCGACGTCACCCGCGACGGCGACACGATCTCGCTTTCCTCGACCGAGTTCGAATTACTTCGCTTCCTCATGCGCAATCCCCGCCGCGCGCTGAGCCGCACCGAAATACTGGACCGAGTCTGGAACTACGACTTCGCCGGGCGCACCAGCATCGTCGATTTGTACATCTCGTACTTGAGGAAGAAGATCGACTCCGGAAGGGAGCCGATGATCCATACCGTTCGTGGTGTTGGATACATGCTGCGGCCACCGGAGTGACCCGGCGGGGGAACGCCGCCTCCAGGAACCTTCCACGGTGGCTTCCCCGTTCGCTGCGCCGCCAGTTGCTATTTGGCGTGTTGGCTGTCGTCAGCGTCGTGCTGGTGACGGTCGGGATCGTCTCCGTGCTGAACCTGCGGGGCTATGTCACCGCGATGAGCGACGCCGAGGTCGCCCAATCCCTTGACGCACTGACCAACTCATACACGAAGTACCGCAACAGCGAACGTAATTCGGCACAACACGGCGCTCGGCCGGTGGCGCAGGCGATGCTCGAGTTCACAGATCAAATGCCGGGCAATGTCATCGCCGTCCTGCGCGGCGGCGTCGTGATCGGCTCGGCGGTCTTTTCCGAAGCCGAAGCGCGGCCCGCGCCGGCCGACGTGGTCCGCGCCATCGAAGGGCAGTCGTGGCCCGAGCCCGACGCCCCACCCCGGACCGAACGACTGGGCGACCTGGGTTTGTTCCGGGTTGACAACCGCGACGACGGATCCGACGTGCTGGTCGTCGGGGTATCGCTGGACCGCGCCACCCACATCATCGCCCGCAGGAACCTCACCACCGCGGCGCTCGTCGCGGCGGCTCTGGCGGTCACCGCGGGACTCACCGTGTGGGTCGTCGGCTACAGCCTTCGCCCGCTGCGCCGGCTCGCCGCGACCGCCGCGGAAGTCGCCGCGATGCCGCTTACCGACGGCGACCAACGGATCAGCATCAGGGCGGGACCGCAGGACACCGACCCGGACAACGAAGTCGGAATCGTGGGGCACACGCTGAACCGGTTGCTGGACAACGTGGATGGCGCGCTGGCGCACCGGGCCGAGTCCGATTTGCGGATGCGGCAATTCATCACCGACGCCAGTCACGAGTTGCGCACGCCGTTGGCCGCGATACAGGGATACGCCGAACTGACCCGCCAGGACAGTTCGACCCTGCCGCCGACCACCGAATACGCATTGGCCCGCATCGAGGCGGAAGCGCGGCGCATGTCGCTGCTCGTCGACGAGCTGCTACTGCTCTCGCGCCTGGGCGAGGGTGAAGATCTGCAGACCCAAGACGTCGACCTGGCCGACCTCGTCAGCAATGCGGTGAACGACGCCGCGGTCGCGGCGCCGACACACCATTGGGTCAACGACCTACCCGACGAGCCGGTTTGGGTGCGCGGGGATCATGCCCGGCTACACGAACTCGTCAGCAATCTGCTCGGCAACGCCCGGGTACATACACCGCCCGGCGTCACGGTGACGACGCGAATCGCCTGCCGGCGCAGCGGCCCGGAAGGCCCGTACACCGAACTGACCGTGGCCGACGACGGGCCCGGCATCGACGCGGATCTTCTGCCCCGATTGTTTGAGCGGTTCGCCCGCGCGGACACCTCCAGATCCAACGGTTCGGGCAACGGGCTGGGCCTGGCGATCGTGAGTTCGATCGTCAAGGCCTATCAGGGCTCGGTTGCCGCCGAATCCGCCGATGGCCGAACGGTTTTCCGGGTACGGCTTCCGCTGATCGATGATCCGGTCGAGAATACGGGTTAGCAGCTGTATCACTTTCGCGAGTGTCCCCGCCGACCCCAGTAGTAGACGGTCAGCAACACCGATGCCGCGGCGATGGCCTCCGGAATCTGCGAAAGCGCATCAGACATGGCGATCGCCCCGAGCCGGTCGTAGGCCCTCCACCAGGCAGCCTCATGCTCGACCAATGAGATCGCACCAGTCGCCAGCAGACGATCGGCCATGGTCAGCATGTGGACCAGCATTCGCCATTCCGCGTACTTACATTGCTCGCGCACGTCGGCGGATTCGGGCATGAGGATGATCGACATGGACCTGACGCGCACGCGGGCGGGTCCGGCGCGCAGGAAGAGCAGCGCGCCGATGCTCACGTACGCGCCCACGGCGAACGACAGCACCGCATCCGGTGAGGCCGCACGTTGCCGAACAGCATGACCGCGAGCAGGGCGAGCGCAGCGCCAGCTATCGGCCACCCCCGCCACATCCGCGCCAACCGCCGATCGGCGGCAGTGCTTCCAGGCGGGTAGACGATCAACCGATAGCGCCGAACACCGTATCGGCCGACCGTGGCATCGAACGATCCCCACCGGTGGGCGCCGTCGAGCAACCGTGACCACGACCGCGGTTCTGCCGGTGGCACCTGGGCGAACTGCGAAACGTCCGGTTCAACGGGCCGGTGCTGGGTCCTTGCGCATGAACTCGGGTGTACGCCGAGTTCGCGCCGCCGACTATCGATCCAAACGCCATTCATACGCTTGACGAACAAACCTTTACGGAACCTTATCGACCCGACGCCGCCAGCATCACCCGGTGCGGTCAGCAGACGCAACTTGCGCTTGTCGGACCAGGTCAGTTAGATAACCGCCGTGGCAGTGACCGGCGCGATGTTCGTTCGCCGGGTCGCTGCACCGATGTGATGCCACGCCTTGGTGTGGTGTGGCCGCAGTGGCGCCGAGAAGAGCTGCGGACCAATTTGTGGCTGGTTCCGGCGATACTGATACTCGGCGCGCTCGGCCTTTTCACGCTGACCCTGCGGCTGGACCGGGCCGCTTACCACGGTCGGTTCCGGCCTCCCACCTGGGTGATCAGCGGCACCGCCGACGCGGCCCGTCAGATCCTGACGTCGATCGCCGCGTCGGTGATCACCGTCGTCGGCATCGTCTTTTCCATCACGATCGTGACACTCACGCTGGCGTCGACGCAGTTTGGTCCGCGGATGCTACGTAACTTCATCCGTGACCGCGGCACCCAGCTCACCCTCGGAACCTTCGTGGCGACGTTTGTGTATTGCGTTGTGGCGCTGGTGTCCATCGGACCGGGCGATCGGGGCGAATTCGTCCCGCACATCTCGATCACGACCGCTTTCGGTCTGGTGCTGATCGATCTCGCGGTGCTGATCTATTTCATTCACCACATAGCCACCCAGATCCAGCTGCCACAGGTGATCGCCGGCATCGCCAAAGACCTGGCCCGAGCCGTCGCGCTGCAGAGCAGCGACCAGCCGTGGCTCGCGACGCGAAAGCCCGCGCAAGGTCCCTCGCTCGACGAGCTGCTCGCCCGGATCGAAACCTCCGGCAGCGTCATCCGCACCCCCAAAAGCGGTTACCTGCAATTCATCCACCACCAGACGCTGATCCGCATCGCCACCGAGGCGGACGCGGTGATCCGGCTGCCCTATCGACCCGGGCACTTCCTCGTCGAAGGCCGTGAGCTAGCCAGCGTGTGGCCCCCCGACGCCGCCGAGCGGGTGGCCGAATATCTGGCCCGTGCTCAGGCAACCGGACCGCACCGCACCCTGACGCAGGACGTCGCCTTCGGCGTCGATCAGCTCGTCGAGATCGCCATTCGAGCGCTATCGCCGGCCGTCAACGACACGTTCACCGCACTAACGTGCATCGACTGGCTCGGCGACTGCTTGTGCAAGATCGCGCCGGTATGGACGCCCACCCAGGTCCATCGCGACCATCGCGGAATCATCCGCGTCATCTCCGACCAAGTCAGCTACGAGCGGCTGGTGCAGCGAGCCTTTGAAAAGATCCGCCAGGCCAGCCGGGGGATGCCCGCGGTGATGATCCGCCAGCTCGACGCGTTAATGACAATCATGGAACAAACGACCGACCCACAACGCGCACAAGTCCTGATGGAGCAAGCGGCCATGATCCAGCGCGCGAATGTCGAATCGGTTCCCGAGGAATCCGATCGCGCCGACGTCGATCGCCGTTACGTCGCCCTACGGGCCCTCCGCGAACGGCTCAACGAGTAGAACCACCACCGTTAGGGGCGGACTGCTGGTAGGCATGCCTGACAGCGGGATTTGGGGCGTAAAGGAAACGTAAAGGTGCACTGCGCCGCCGTTAGGAAAGTGTCAACCAGTGGCCCTACGCGACCGGCCGCGTTTAGGTTCAACCTGACCTTGCCTCCGAGGGACTGCGTTGTTGCTGACCTCGATGAGGTTTTTTCGCCTGCACGTGATTAACGCGGAACGGAGACAAGTATGGGCGTGGTGATATTCATCGTGCTGACGGTGGCGGTGTTCGCCGTGCTCGGCCTGACCCAGAAGTTGGTCGAGCGGCTGTGAGCTACGAAAACATTGTCGGCTTGGCGCTTTCCATCATTCTTGCGCTGTATCTCGGGGGCGCCCTGCTGTTTCCGGAGAGGTTCTAGTGAGCACAACAACCGCGGGGATCATCTTCCTCCTCGTTCTCGTCGTGGCACTCGTATTGGTGCATGTGCCCTTGGGCGACTACATGTACCGGGTCTACACGTCGGAGAAGGACTCGCGCGTCGAGTCGGTGATCTATCGGCTGATCGGTGTCGATGCGCGCTCGGAGCAGACGTGGGGCGCCTACGCCCGAAGCGTCTTGGCGTTCTCGTCCATCAGCGTCCTGTTCCTGTTCGTCTTCCAGCTCGTGCAGGGCAAGTTGCCGTTGCATCTGCACAACCCGGCCACACCGATGACCCCCGCGCTGGCGTGGAACACCGCGGTCAGCTTCATCACCAACACCAACTGGCAGGCCTACTCCGGTGAGTCCACCGACGGCCATCTCGTGCAGATGGCCGGGCTGGCGGTGCAGAACTTCGCCTCGGCCGCCGTCGGCATGGCAGTGGCGATCGCGGTGGTGCGCGGGTTCGCCCGCAAGCGCACCGGCGATCTGGGCAACTTCTGGGTCGACCTGGTGCGCACCGTGTTTCGCATCCTGCTGCCAATCTCCGTCATCGGCGCCATCGTGCTCATCGCCGGAGGCGCGATCCAGAACTTCCATCTGCACGACCAGGTCGTTACCACCCTGGGCGGCGCCCAGCAGACCATCACCGGGGGTCCGGTGGCCAGCCAGGAAGTGATCAAGGAGCTCGGCACCAACGGCGGCGGGTTCTACAACGCGAACTCCTCGCACCCGTTTGAGAACCCGACGACGTGGACCAACTGGTTCGAGATTTTCCTGCTGCTGATGATCGGCTTCTCGCTGCCGCGCACGTTCGGGCGCATGGTGGGCAGCACCAAGCAGGGCTACGCGATCGTATCGGTCATGGCGACGCTGTATGGGCTCAGCGTGACGTTCATGCTGTGGCTCCAGTTGCAGCACCACGGCACGGTGCCGACCGCGGTCGGCACGGCGATGGAGGGAGTCGAGCAGCGGTTCGGCGTCGCCAACTCGGCGGTGTTCGCCGATTCGACAACGCTCACCTCGACTGGTGCCGTCGACTCGTTCCACGACTCCTACACCAGCCTCGGCGGGATGATCGCGATGTTCAACATGCAGCTCGGCGAGGTCGCGCCCGGCGGTACCGGTACCGGCCTGTACGGCATGCTGGTCCTGGCGGTGCTCACCGTTTTCGTCGCCGGGCTGATGGTCGGGCGCACCCCGGAATACCTCGGCAAGAAGATCAACCCCCGCGAAATCAAGCTCGCCGCAAGCTATTTCCTGGTCATGCCGGTGGTCGTGCTGATCGGCACCGCGATCGCGATGGCACTGCCGGGCGAACGCGCCGGCGATGGCGCAACACCGGCCCGCACGGGCTGTCGGAGGTCTTGTACGCGTTCACCTCCGCGACCAACAACAACGGATCGGCATTCGCCGGAATCAGCGTCAACACCGACTGGTACAACACCGCCCTCGGGCTGGCCATGCTCTTCGGCAGATTCCTGCCGATCGTGCTGGTGCTGGCCCTGGCCGGTTCGCTGGCCAAACAGGGCCACACGCCGGAATCGTTAGGCACGCTGCCCACCCATCGGCCACAGTTTGTCGGGATGGTCGCCGGCGTCACGGTGATCCTTGTCTCCCTCACTTTCCTGCCCATGCTCGCGCTCGGGCCTCTCGCTGAAGGAATCCACTAATGACCGCGACCGCTATCGATTCGGCCGAGCAGACGCAGCCGGAGACCCCCGCAAGCACGAAGCGGGTGCAGGGCGGCCTGCTCGATCCGAAGATGCTGTTGAAGGCGACGCCGGATGCGCTGCGCAAACTCGACCCGCGCACGCTGTGGCGCAACCCGGTGATGTTCATCGTCGAAATCGGCGCCGCCTGGAGCACCGTGTTGGCGATCGCCAACGAAACATGGTTCGCCTGGCTGATCGTGATCTGGCTGTGGCTGACCGTGCTGTTCGCGAATCTCGCGGAGGCGGTGGCCGAGGGCCGCGGCAAGGCCCAGGCCGAATCGTTGCGCCGAGCCAAGACCGACACCATGGCGCGGCGGCTCAAAAACTGGGAACCCGGGGCCTCCGCCGTGGAGGAGGAAGTTGCGGCACCGCTGCTGCAGCAGGGCGACGTCGTCGTGGTCGAGGCCGGCCAGGTGATACCGGGAGACGGCGACGTGGTCGAGGGCATCGCCTCGGTGGACGAATCGGCGATCACCGGCGAGTCGGCGCCGGTGATCCGCGAGTCCGGCGGTGACCGCTCGGCGGTAACCGGCGGCACCACCGTGCTCAGTCGACCGGATCGTCGTGCAAGATCACCCAAAAGCCCGGAGAAAGCTTCATCGACCGGATGATCGCGCTCGTCGAGGGCGCCAACCGGCAGAAGACCCCCAACGAGATCGCGCTGAACATCCTGCTGGCCGCGTTGACGATCATCTTCGTCTTCGCCGTCGCGACCCTGCAGCCGCTGGCGATCTACTCCAAGATGAACAACCCCGGCGTCCCGGATACCCAGGCGCTCAACACAAGTGGCGTCACCGGAATCGTGATGGTGTCGCTGCTGGTGTGCCTGATTCCCGACGACGATCGGCGCGCTCCTGTCGGCCATCGGCATCGCCGGCATGGACCGGCTGGTGCAGCGCAACGTGCTCGCGATGTCGGGTCGCGCGGTGGAGGCCGCCGGCGACGTCAACACGTTGCTGCTCGACAAGACCGGCACCATCACCCTGGGCAACCGGCAGGCGGCCGCCTTCATCCCACTCGACGGCGTGACCCATGAGCAGCTGGCCGACGCGGCGCAGCTGTCCAGCCTCGCCGACGAGACACCGGAAGGACGCTCGGTCGTCGTGTTCGCCAAAACAGCACTTCGGGTTGCGGGCGCGCACGCCCGGCGAACTCGCGCACGCCAATTGGGTGGAATTTTCCGCCGCGACACGGATGTCGGGTGTCGACGTCGACGGGCACATGCTGCGCAAGGGCGCGGCCAGCTCCGTCGCGGAATGGGTACGCACCCAAGGCGGTAAGGTTCCGCAGCAGCTCGGCGTGATCGTCGACGGCATCGCCGCCGGCGGCGGCACCCCGCTGGTCGTCGGGGAGAACGTGAACGGCGAGGCGGCGGTGCTGGGTGTCATCCACCTCAAGGACGTCGTCAAGCACGGCATGCGTGAGCGGTTCGACGAGATGCGGCGAGATGGGCATCCGCACGGTGATGATCACCGGCGATAACCCGTTGACCGCCAAGGCGATTGCCGACGAGGCCGGCGTCGACGACTTCCTCGCGGAGGCCACGCCCGAGGACAAGCTCGCGTTGATCAAGCGTGAGCAGGAAGGCGGCAAGCTGGTCGCGATGACCGGTGACGGCACCAACGACGCACCGGCGCTGGCTCAGGCCGACGTGGGCGTGGCGATGAACACCGGCACATCGGCGGCCAAAGAGGCCGGCAACATGGTCGACCTCGACTCCGACCCCACCAAGCTCATCGAGATCGTCGAGATCGGCAAGCAGCTGCTGATCACCCGCGGAGCGCTGACCACGTTCTCCATCGCCAACGACATCGCGAAGTACTTCGCGATCATCCCGGCGATGTTCGTCGCACTGTTCCCCGGGCTGGACATGATCAACATCATGCGGCTGCACAGCCCGCAGTCGGCGATCCTGTCCGCGGTGATCTTCAACGCGATCATCATCGTGATGCTGATCCCGCTTGTCGCTGCGCGGCGTGCGATACACGCCGAGCAGCGCTTCAAAGCTGTTGAGCCGCAACCTCTACATCTACGGGCTCGGCGGCATCATCGCCCCGTTCATCGGAATCAAGGCGATCGACCTACTCATCCAATTCGTCCCAGGGATGTCCTGACATGAAGTTCTCCAATTTCGTCCGCATGCACTGGGCGGCCTTCCGCGCGCTGCTGGTGCTGACCGTGATCACCGGTCTCGCCTATCCGCTGTTCATCTGGCTGGTCGCGCAGATACCGGGACTGCACGACAAGGCCGAAGGGTCGATCCTGACCGCCAACGGCAAGCCGGTCGGCAGCCGGCTGATCGGTCAGCTGTTCACCGACAAGGACGGCAACGCGCTGCCGCAGTACTTCCAGAGCCGTCCCTCGGCGGCCGGCAACGGCTACGACCCGACGTCGTCGAGCGCGAGCAACCTCGGGCCGGAAAGCATCGTCGACACACCCGCCGACCCGGCACAGCTGGCGGCCGGCAAGTCCGCGTCGGATGCGGGCTTCAAGCCGAGCCTGCTGACGCAGGTGTGCACGCGCAGCGCCGCGGTGGGCCAGCTGGAGGGCGTGGACGGGTCACGTCCGTTCTGCACGGGCGGCGGTGTGGGCGCGGTGCTGTCGGTGATCGGCCCCCGCGACGCCGGCGGAAACGTCATCCACCCCACCCGGGTGGTCAGCGTCAACGAGCCGTGCCAGACGACTCAGGCGCCGTTCCTTGCCATCTACCAGGGTGTGCGGGTCGAGTGCGCCAAGTACGGCGAGGACTACACGATCGGCCAGATCGTGCCCATCCGCGGCGCGGCACCCGCCAACCCGGCCGTGCCGGCCGACGCGGTCACCGCCAGCGGCAGCGGCCTGGATCCGCACATCTCCTTCGCCTATGCCGACATTCAGGTGGCCCGGGTGGCCAAGGCCCGGCACGTCAGCCCGGATCAGATACGCGCGGTCATGGCGCAGTACCGCAGCGGCCGCGCTCTCGGGTTCTTGGGTGAGCCTACGGTGAACGTGCTGGAACTCAACCTGCAACTCGACCACAAGTATCCGGTCTCGAGCTAGCGCCTTAGGGGGATGATGGTTGACGTGAGCGTCACTGATCATCCCCCTAAGCGCGGGGAACTGCGCATCTACCTCGGTGCGGCTCCGGGCGTCGGCAAAACGTACGCGATGCTCGGAGAGGCACACCGGCGCCTGGAACGCGGCACCGACGTGGTGGCGGCCGTGGTCGAGACCCATGGCCGCAGCGAAAACCGCCGAGCTGATTGAGGGTATCGAGGTCATCCCGCCGCGCTACATCGACTATCGCGGGAGCAGCTTCCCCGAACTCGACGTGCCGGCCGTGCTGGCGCGGCATCCACAGGTGGTCCTGGTCGACGAACTCGCCCACACCAACACGCCCGGCAGCAAAAACGAAAAACGGTGGCAGGACGTCGAGGAGCTACTCGACGCCGGGATCACGGTGATCTCCACCGTCAACATCCAGCACCTGGAAAGCCTCAACGACGTCGTCGCCCAGATCACCGGCATCGAACAGCAGGAAACGATCCCGGATTCGATCGTGCGCCAGGCTGCGCAGATCGAGCTCATCGACATCACACCGGAGGCGCTTGCGCCGCAGGCTTTCCCACGGCAACGTCTACGCGCCGGAACGGATCGATGCGGCGCTGTCCAACTACTTCCGCCGTGGAAACCTCACCGCTCTACGGGAATTGGCGCTGCTGTGGCTGGCCGACCAGGTGGACACCGCGCTGGCCAAGTACCGCGCCGAGAACAAGATCACCGACATGTGGGAGGCGCGCGAACGGGTCGTGGTGGCGGTGACCGGTGGGCCGGAATCGGAGACGTTGGTGCGACGGGCATCCCGGATCGCGTCGAAGTCCAGCGCCGAGCTGATGGTTGTGCACGTCATACGCGGTGACGGGCTGGCCGGGATGTCGGAGCGCAGGATGGGCAAGGTTCGTGAGCTGGCCAACAGCCTGGACGCCTCCCTGCATACCGTGGTCGGTGACGACGTGCCCACGGCCCTGCTGGATTTCGCCCGGGATAACAACGCCACCCAGCTGGTGATCGGCACCTCCCGTCGGCCCCGGTGGGCGCGCCTCTTCGAGGAGGGCATCGGCCCGAGGATCGTCGAGCAGTCCGGAAAGATCGACGTGCACATGGTCACCCACGAGGAGTCCAAGCGCGGCCTTCGGATGGCGTCGCTCTCGCCGCGCGAGCGGCGGGTCAGGTCGTGGCTGGCGGCCTTCATCGTGCCGTCGGTCATCTGCGCGGTCACCGTGACCGTGCTGGACCGGTATCTGGACAACGGCGGCGAGAGCGCGTTGTTCTTCGTGGGGGTGCTGCTGGTCGGGCTCCTGGGAGGCGTTGCCCCGGCGGCCCTTTCGGCGGTGCTGTCGGGGCTGCTGCTGAACTACTACCTGATTGCCCCGCGGCACAGCTTCACCATCGCCGAACCCAACAGCGCCATCACCGAACTGGTCCTGCTGCTGATCGCGGTCGCGGTCGCGGTCCTCGTCGACGGCGCGACCAAGCGCACCCGGGAAGCCCGACAGGCTTCCCAGGAGGCCGAACTGCTGACGCTGTTCGCCGGGTCGGTGCTGCGCGGCGCCGATCTCGAGACGCTGCTCGAACGCGTTCGCGAGACCTATTCGCAGCGGGCGGTCAGCATTCTGCGCGAACCCACCGACGAAGAACGCGCCGCCGGGAGAAAGGGCTACATCGTCGCCTGCGTGGGCAAAGATCCTTGCGTGAGCGTTGATTCCGCCGACACCGCGATCGAGGTCGGCGACGACGAATTCTGGATGCTGATGGCGGGCAAGAAGCTCTCCGCGCGCGACCGGCGGGTGCTCGGCGCGGTAGCGCGGCAGGCCGCGGGCCTGATCAAGCAGCGCGAGCTCGCCGAAGAAGCCGGCCGGAGTCACGCGATCCTGCAGGCCGACGAGCTGCGCCGCTCGCTGCTCTCCGCGGTCAGCCACGACCTGCGCACGCCGCTGGCGGCGGCCAAGGTCGCCGTGTCCAGCCTGCGCGCCGAAGACGTCGCCTTCTCCCCCGAGGACACCGCCGAATTGCTGGCCACCATCGAGGAGTCCATCGACCAGCTGACCGCACTGGTCGGAAACCTGCTCGACTCCTCTCGTCTGGCCGCCGGCGTGGTGCAGCCAGACCTGCACCGGGTGTACCTGGAGGAAACGGTGCAACGCGCGCTGGTCAGTATCGGCAAGGGCGCCACCGGGTTCTACCGATCCGCCATCGATCGCGTCAAGGTCGACGTCGGTGACGCCGTGGTGATGGCCGACGCCGGGCTGCTCGAACGAGTCTTCGCGAACCTGATCGACAACGCCCTGCGATACGCGCCCAACTGCGTGGTGCGGGTCAACGCGGGACGGGTGGGCGATCGCGTCCTGATCAACGTCATCGACGAGGGCCCCGGAATCCCGAAAGGTGCCGAGGATCAGATCTTCGAAGTGTTCCAGCGGCTGGGCGATCACGACAACACCACCGGGGTGGGTCTGGGAATGTCGGTAGCGCGCGGCTTCGTCGAGGCGATGGGCGGCACCATTGCGGCCGGCGACACTCCGGGCGGCGGACTCACCGTCGTGGTGGATCTGGCTGCGCCACAATCGATCGGTGCGCTATGACGACCCGGGTGCTGGTTATCGACGACGAGCCGCACATCCTGCGCGCGCTTCGAATCAACCTGTCCGTGCGCGGCTACGAGGTCGTCACCGCGTCGACCGGTGCCGGAGCGCTGCGGGCCGCCGCCGAGCACAAACCCGACGTGGTGATCCTCGACCTCGGCCTGCCCGACATATCGGGCATCGAGGTGCTGGCCGGCCTGCGCGGCTGGCTCACCACTCCGGTGATCGTGTTGTCGGCGCGCACCGATTCGTCGGACAAGGTCGAGGCCCTGGACGCCGGGGCCGACGACTACGTCACGAAACCCTTTGGAATGGACGAGTTTTTGGCCCGGCTGCGCGCCGCGGTCCGCCGCAACGCCGCGGCGTCCGAAGTGGATCAGCCGGTTGTCGAAACCGAGGCGTTCACCGTCGATCTGGCCGCAAAGAAGGTCACCAAGGACGGTGCCGAGGTGCACCTCACCCCCACCGAATGGGGCATGCTCGAGGTGCTGGTGCGCAACCGGGGCAAGCTGGTCGGCCGCGAGGAACTCCTCAAAGAGGTGTGGGGCCCGGCGTATGCCACCGAAACACATTATCTGCGTGTGTATCTGGCGCAGCTACGGCGCAAACTCGAAGATGATCCGTCGCATCCCAAACATCTGCTGACCGAATCGGGCATGGGCTACCGTTTCGAGGCCTGAACCGGACGCGAGAACGGTACAGCTCATCGACGTAGGCGCTGAGCCAGGAAGTACTCGAGCTGTCGGGTGCAGTCGATGGTAAAGCGAATCGCCTTCGCGACGCCATCATGGTCGTACTCCAACCAGCGCTCGGTGCGCTGGCGCTCAAATTCCGTCCACGACCCCACGGTAAACCTCTCGAGGAAGGTGTCTGCTTGTCCCACACTGTGATACAGCCGCCAACTGTGGCCCCCCGTTCGCAGCCGTGACTTCCTGACGGCCCTCATCGCCTCGATGAACTCATCAAGGTTCTGGTCCGGAACTCGGTAGCGGACCGTTACCAGCACCGGTCCATCCTCAGGACATGGTTCAAACGTGAGCGTCGGTGACGCCCAGGCGGTGGAAATGTCGACGCTCAGCGCCCCCGTGCAGGGCCGCAACCGAAGCACCGCAACGCTTAGAGCGACGGCACCCAGCATCACCGCCGAGCCAAGCAGCGCGACGTGGAGTCCCGCCCGGGTGGCGACGGCGCCCCAGACATAGGAGCCGACCGCCTGAGCTCCCGTGGCGACCAACAGATACGCCGACAGCCCGCGGGCACGCACCCATCGTGGCAACGACAACTGCGCCGCGGCGTTCAATGTTGTCAACGTGATCAGCCACGACATCCCCGACAACACCAAGATGGGCGTCGCAGCGGCGAACGGCAGCCGGACCATCGCCAGCGGCGCGAGACCGTACACGGCCGCCGAACCCGCGAGCAGCACATTGTCGGACATTCTCTGGCGCAACTGTGCCGCAAATACGATAGAGAGGACGGCCCCGAAACCGATGGCCGCCAGCGCCACACCATAGCCACTGGCTTGCAGGTGCCATCTGCGGGCGGCAGTTACCGGCAGCAGAGCCAATACGGCCGAGGCTGGAAACAGGAAAAGGAATGCCCGCAAAAGGATCCTGCGGAAAATCGGACTGTGATTAACGAAAAGCAGGCCGGTGAGGATCGCGTGGCCGAAATGTTCTCTCTCGATCGCCGCGAGTTGCTTGGGCCGTTTCCACGCGACCAGGGCGAAAATTACTGCCGCAAACGATGCCGCGTTGATCGCGAAAGCTGCCGCGGGCCCGGACAGCGCGACCACGACGCCGCCGATCGCCGGCCCGATCGCCCGGGCGGCGTTACCGGCGACGCTACCCAGAGTCGAGGCGGCCGGAATCTGCTCACGCGGGACCAGCTCGGGCTGGATCGCCTGCCAAGCCGGCCCAGTCAATGCCGCCGCGCAACCGATGGCCACGGTAAACATCAACAGCGACGTTGGACTGAGCCGGCCGAGGTAGGTCAGCACTGCCAGAGCCAGCGCCACCAGCACCGCATATGACTCGAGAACGATCAGCAACCGCCGCCGGTCGAACAGATCGGCGAGCACGCCCGCGAACAATGCCAACAGCAGCGTCGGCCCAAGGGTCGCCGTCTGGACCAGTGCCACGATGACATCGCTGCTGTGCTTCTCCACCAGAAACCATTGGGCCGCCACGGTTTGCATCCACGTGCCGATATTGGAGGCCAACTGCGCGATGAACAGGGCGCGGTACACGCGGCTGCGCAGCGGTGCCCATGCCGACGGTTGCCCAGCGTCGGCACGCTCCCGACCCCCGATCATCCCCGGGCCGATGATCGACAGCCGATCTGCTCGGGCCGGCTGCGACAACGGAGCCGACCGGCACCATCCGCTGCCGCAACAAGCATGATGGGCGGCGCAGGCATAGGCAGCCGGAGAGTGATACCTGACATACGGGCAACGCCTTTCGCGTCGTGCAGGGATTAGAAGTCTAAGGCAATTGCCCAACTCAGGCGCGCGCAAAGCTCGCTGGGCGGTGTCCTGGTCGGATCCGGCACGCGCGTGGGCGGATGTGACTTAGCCGGCGATCGACAGCACGATCCCGTCCAGGATGTCGTGTTCGCTGACGATCAGCTCGTCGATGCCGGCGCGGGTGCGCAGCTCGCGCGCCAGTTCCTCCACCACAATCGCGCCACCGCCGATCACGTCGGCCCGGCCCGGATGCATCGGTCCCAGTGCGGCACGTTGGGATCGCGTCATGCCGATCAGCCGCTCACACACGGCCAGCAGGTCACTGCCGTCGATGCGCGAAAGATGAATCGCCGCAGGATCATACGTCGCCATGTTGTGAGCAAGCGCGGACAGCGTGGTCATCGTACCGGCCACTCCGACCCAGCTCCGGGCCCCTTCGACGGGCACCACACCCAGCGCGACCTCGAGGCGTTCACGCACCACCTGGCGGGCCGCCTCCACTTCCGCCGGGGTCGGCGGGTCCGAGCGCAAACAGCGTTCGGTCAACCGGACACAGCCGATGTCAGCCGAGTAGCTCGCCACCACCCGGTCACCGCCGAGCACGATCTCGGTGGAGCCGCCTCCCAGATCGACCACGACGAAAGGGGCTGCGGCGCTGTCTAATTCGCCGATGGCTCCGCGGAACGACAGCTCGGCCTCCTGCCCACCCGTGATCACCTCGGCAACCGAGCCGGGCACTACGGCGCCCAGCACCTCGGCCGTCATCGCAAAGAAGACATCACGATTGGTGACATCGCGAGCCGCGGAGGTGGCCACCATTCGTACCCGCTCGACACCGTGCGCCCGTAACAGCGAAGCGTAGTCGGCCAGCGCGGTCCGGGTCCGGGCAATCGCGTCCGGGGCGAATTGGCCCGTCGCGTCGACGCCCTGACCCAATCGCACGATCCGCGTCTCGCGATGCACATCGCGCAGCCGGCCGCCGCTCGCGTCGGCGATCAGCAACCGAATCGAGTTGGTACCGCAGTCGATTCCGGCTGCCCTCACCGCCACAGCTCACCCACCAGTACCGGGGCCTCCAACTTGAAGCGCGGCTCGGCGGCCAGCATCGCGAGCGCCTCGTCGCCAAGCGGATTCACGCCGGGACCCTTGGCCAGCGAGTGCGCGATCAGCACGTGCAGGCACTTGACCCGGTCGGGCATCCCCCCCGCGGAAAACGTCGTCCCCAGCGGCTCGATCGCATCGCGCTCGGCCAGATACGATTCGTGCGCCCGCCGATAGGCCGCCGCCAGGTCGGGGTCCTGCTTCAACCGCCGGGTCATCTCGCGCATCAGTCCCGTTGTCTCCAGCCTGCTCGCGGCGGCGGTGAGCACCGGATGCGTAAGGTAGTACAGCGTTGGAAACGGGGTGCCGTCAGGAAGTTTCGGCGCGGTCTTCACCACGCCGGGCTCGCCGTTGGGGCAACGGTAAGCGATCGCCAGTACCCCGCGCGGCTCACGCCCGAGCTGGCGCGCGACCGCTTCCAGGTCGGCACGATCAACCACCGGGAGCCGTGGGATTCGGGGGCGGGACTTGCGCTGGAGGCCCGCTGGCCGGCGGCAGGTGCGGTGCGTCGGCGATGGTATGCCACAGCGAGGTGTACCAGGGGTCGCTGCTGGCCGGTTTCGCCGCCTCGGATCCCGGCTGCGGGGACGCCGTCGCCGTTGCCGGAAGTTGAACCTGGAACGGGGTGTCTCCGGGCATCACGAAGCCGAGGCGCTCGCGGGCCTGCGCCGCAATGTAAGCCGGGTCACCGAGCTTGCCCTTCCTCTGCTCGAGGTCGGCGATCTGATGGCGCAGCGCGTCCTCGCTTGCGGCCAACTGGTCCATCTCGGTGCGCTGCGCGAAGTAGGTGCGTACCGGCCCGGCGATGGTCAGGGTGAGCACACAGATGACCGCGGCCAGCACCGCCGCGCGTCGCGCGGTGAAACCCAGCCGCTGTTCGGACCGCTGCTCAACGGATTCGGCAACTTGGCGCTTGATGGGTTCGACGACACGCTCACGCAGCGTCCGCGTCGGGTTGCGGCTGGCGTGCGTTGCGGTTTGCGAGGGCTTGGCGGAGCGCCGGCTCCGGACCGAATCGCCGGCCTTTCCCGGACGCGATGCCGGGGAACGCCGCTTCGGATCCGGCTTGGCAGTCAAGCTATTCCAACCTATTTCGGATCCGGCGCGAATCGCGGGAACGCCAGATCGCCCGCGTAGCGGGCGGCGTCGCCGAGGGTCTCCTCGATCCGCAACAGCTGATTGTATTTGGCCACGCGCTCGCCGCGAGCGGGCGCGCCGGTCTTGATCTGACCGCTGCCGACAGCCACCGCCAGGTCGGCGATCGTGGTGTCTTCCGTCTCGCCGCTGCGGTGGCTCAGCATCGTGCGATATCCGCTGTGATGGGCCAGTGCGACGGCGTCGAGCGTCTCGGTCAGCGTGCCGATCTGATTTACCTTGACCAGCAACGCGTTTGCCACGCCCTTTTCGATACCCTCTTCCAGCCGCTCGGGGTTGGTGACGAAAATGTCGTCGCCGACAATCTGCACCCGGTCACCGATCGACGCGGTCAGCGCCGCCCAACCATCCCAATCCCCTTCGAAGAGCGGATCTTCGAGGGACACCAGCGGATAGGCGCCGAGCAGGCCGGCGTAGAACTCCGTCATCTGCTCGGCGGTGCGGGTGCTGCCCTCGAAGGTATAGCCGGTGCCGGCGGCGTAGAACTCGTTGGCCGCCGCATCGAGGGCCAACGCCACGTCGGCACCGAGTTTGAAACCCGCCGATTCGATGGCCTGGCCGATCATGTCCAGCGCCGCGGTGGTGCCGGCCACGTCGGGGGCGAAGCCGCCCTCGTCGCCCAGACCGGTGGAAAGCCCCTGCTTCTTCAGGACCGACTTGAGCGCGTGGTACACCTCGGCGCCCCAGCGCAACGCCTCGGCGAAGCTGGACGCGCCGATCGGGGCCACCATGAACTCCTGAATGTCGACAGCGGTGTCGGCGTGGGCGCCGCCGTTGAGGATGTTCATCATCGGCACCGGCAGGATGTGCGCGTTGGGTCCGCCGATGTAGCGGAACAGCGGCAGGTCGGCGGAGTCGGCGGCCGCCTTGGCGACCGCCAGCGAGACACCCAGGATCGCGTTGCCGCCCAGCCGCGACTTGTCGGGGGTGCCGTCGAGGTCCACCAGCGCCTGGTCCACCAACCGCTGTTCGTCGGCGCCGAGACCGATCACGGCCGGACCGATCTCGTCGAGCACGGCTTGCACGGCCTTTTGCACCCCTTTGCCGCCGTAACGCGCACCGCCGTCACGCAACTCGACGGCCTCATGCTCGCCGGTCGAGGCGCCGGACGGCACCGCCGCACGGGCAAACGTCCCGTCCATCAGGGCTACCTCGACCTCGACCGTCGGGTTACCGCGGGAATCGAGGATCTCGCGGGCCCCGACCTGCTCGATAATCGGCACTGAGTTCTCCTTGCCTAGACTTGCCCGGTAGCTGCGTACATCCTGCTACAGCGGGTGGCCCGCGGCGTAGGCGGTCGCCCAGTCCCGCACCGCCCGCGCGTAGATGCCGGAGTTGTTGTAGGCCCGCAGCGCGGTTATCCACCCCCGCGGCGTCCCGAGATCTTTTCCGCGCCAGCACAGATAACCCGCCGCGGCGAGCGCCGCGTCGTCGATATTGTCCGGGCTGACCACGCCGTCGTTGTGGGCGTCCACGCCATACAACCGCCACGTCTCCGGAATGAACTGCATCGGTCCCATCGCCCGCACCACCCCGGGGGCGCCATCCGCGCCGTCCTCCGCGCCGACGATGCGCATGGTGCCACCGCTGCCGTCCAGGCGAACACCCCGAATGGGCGGACTGACATCTCCATTCGGTGCCAGCGTCGCGCCCCGGTAGGTGCCGTGGTGGCTCTCGACCTGCCCGATGCCCGCCAGCGTGGTCCACGCGATATGGCACTTCGGGTTCTCGACCTCGGCGACCCGGGCGGCATACGCGTAGGCCTCCAGCGCGATGACCGGAATCTCCAATGCCGTCGACCTTTGCTCGGCCCAGTTCCGCAACTGATCCGCGGGCCGGCCGCTGGCGTGAGTGTCCACCGACGGCACCGGATCCCCGGCCGGCGGCGGGACACCGTCGGGGATGAACAGGCTGAGCTGCCAGGTGCAGCTGGAGGCCAGCAGCATCGCGGTCGCGCCGATCACGGCAGCCGCGCGCAACCAAGGTCTCGGCGACACCACGCTCCCCAGACTCCCTGCACAAACTTCGGCCACGACCATCGTCCCATGTGTTTCGGGACCGACCGGCCGAATCGGGCCCGAGGGCGCCGACGGCTGGTGAATCAACCCGCCTTATCGCGCCCTCGGCGCCGCTTGGAACCCCCTCCGGACGCCTTGGACGCGGCCTCGGACTCGTCGTCGGCTTCGGGCGCCTCGACTACCGTGGTCGTCGCCTCCGCCGCTGCGGCCTCCCGTGGCCGGCCGTTGATCGCCAATTCACCGGATGGCCAGTGCTCACGCCATTCCTCCTCGGTGACTTCGCCCAGCGGGGCCACATCCAACTCCTCGGGAACGCTGTCCCCGCGGCGCGTGGCGGCGATCGCCCTCTCCACTCCGCGAACCGTGTCCACGAACTCCAAAACCGTTGTGCGCAACGCGCTTTCCACATCAATATCGGCCGACACCGAGACGGAGGTGATGTCGACCGGAATCAGGTCGGCGGGCAACCCCGCCTTCTCGGAACGTTGAATCACCTTCTGCGCCAAGGCTAATGATGGCTGGCCGGTGTGGACATCGTCCATCACCGAATTTCGCGGCTTTTCGGCAGCTTTGCGCTCCTCCCACTGTGCCAACTGCTCTTCGAGCGAAATAGATTGTCCTGCAAGCACTCCCGGTACTCTATTGCCCAGCTTTCGGATCAGCGCGGCGGCGACGTCGTCGATGGTGAAGGGCGAATGGGGCGCGTCCTCTGCGATGCGAGCGTGGAAGAGCACCTGTAGCAACACGTCGCCGAGTTCGTCGCGCAGCTGGTCGGCGTTGCCGCTGCGCACCGCGTCCAGCAGCTCGTAGGCCTCTTCGAGCAGGAACCTGCGCAACGAGTCGTGGGTTTGCTCACTTTCCCACGGTCCGGCGGTGCGCAGTTTGTCCATCATCGCGACGGCGTCGACCAGTCGTTCGCCGCGCGGCGCGTCCGGCGCCGAGATCAGCCGGGCTCCGGCCGCCAAGCGAGAGGTGACGGCGGGGTGGTCGGGGTCCGACGACAGCAACACCTGCGCATCATCGCCGGTGTCCACCGGGCGCGCGGCCGCCAGTGACCAGGGCACCGCGACGGGCATCTCCTCGGTGTATTGCAGCTCGCCGCCGAGATGCTCAATCGCTTCGACGGGCACCAACGACGGGCGGCGGGGGTCGACCAAGACGACGATCATCGCGCTTGCCTCCCCTCACTTGACGTCGCTGCAGGTTGTGCCGATTGCCCGAATTCTCCCCGGGCCGATTCCCGGCCCGCATCGTCGTCGGGCGCCGACCCCGTTATACCAACATCTTGCTGTGGCTTTCCTTCCAGTGCCGTCACCAGGTTGGCCACCATCTGGACCAACTCGACATCGCGGATGCGGGGCGCGCCGACGCCGCCGGCCCGCGGAATGGGGACCTGCACCGTGGCCGTCGTGGCGCGGTAGTGCGCGGCCGGATACATCCGCTTCAACCGCACCTGGGCCGAATCCGGCAGCGTCACCGGCGACAGTCGCACCGTTGCCGCCGAGGGGGCCGACACCTCGGCGATGCCGGCGCCGCGGCACAGCAGCCGCAACCGCGCCACCGCGACCAGCCGCCGCGCGGGTTCGGGCAGGGGCCCGTAGCGGTCGGTGAGCTCGTCCACGACGGCCGCGACCTCCGCATCGGAAGAAGCCGCGGCCAGCCGTCGGTAGCCCTCGAGCCGGAGCCGGTCGCTGGGGATGTATTCCGGGGGCAAATGGGCGTCCACCGGCAAGTCGATCCGGACGTCCTTGTGCTCCTCGGGGGTGGTGACCGTTTTGCCGTCGGCGGCCGCCCGGTAGGCCTCCACGGCCTCGCCCACCAACCTCACATACAGGTCGAACCCCACCCCGGCGACGTGGCCGGACTGCTCGACACCCAGCACATTGCCGGCGCCGCGGATCTCGAGGTCCTTCAGCGCGACCGCCATACCCGCGCCCAGCTCGTTGTTCTGCGCGATCGTCGCCAACCGGTCGTACGCCGTCTCGGTCAGCGGCACGTGCGGCGGATAGAGGAAGTAGGCATAGCCGCGCTCGCGGCTGCGGCCGACCCGGCCACGCAGCTGGTGCAGCTGGGACAGCCCGAAGGTATCGGCGCGCTCGACGATGAGCGTGTTGGCGTTGGAGATGTCCAGACCGGTCTCCACGATCGTGGTGCACACCAGGACGTCGTATTCGCGGTTCCAGAAGCCCTGCACGGTGCGCTCCAGCAGGTCCTCGTTCATCTGCCCGTGCGCGACGACGACCCGCGCCTCGGGCACCAGCTCCCGGACCCGGGCCGCGGCCCGGTCGATGGAGCTGACCCGGTTATGCACGTAGAAGGCCTGGCCGTCGCGCAGCAGCTCGCGGCGCAGCGCGGCGGCGATCTGTTTGTCGTCGTGCGGGCCGACGTAGGTCAGCACCGGGTAACGGTCTTCGGGCGGCGTCAGGATCGTCGACATTTCGCGAATCCCGGCCAGGCTCATCTCCAGGGTGCGCGGGATCGGGGTGGCGCTCATGGTCAGCACGTCGACGTGGGTGCGCAGCGACTTGATGTGCTCCTTGTGCTCGACGCCGAACCGCTGCTCCTCGTCGACGACGACCAGGCCCAGATTCTTCCAGCGCACCCCCGTCTGCAGCAGCCGGTGCGTGCCGATCACGATGTCCACCGTCCCCTCGGCCAGGCCATCGATGACCGCGCGGGACTCGGTGGGGTCGGTGAACCGGGACAGCCCCTTGACGGTCACGGGGAAGTCGGCCATCCGTTCGCCGAACGTCTGCTGGTGCTGGTCGGCCAGCAGCGTGGTGGGCACCAGCACGGCGACCTGTTTGCCGTCCTGAACCGCTTTGAACGCCGCGCGCACCGCGATCTCCGTCTTGCCGTAGCCGACGTCACCGCAGATCACCCGGTCCATCGGCACAGGCTTTTCCATGTCGGCCTTGACCTCGGTGATCGCGGTGAGCTGGTCGACGGTCTCGGTGAAAGCGAACGCGTCCTCCATCTCGGCCTGCCACGGGGTGTCCGGCCCGAACGCGTGTCCGGCGCTGGCCTGCCGTTTGGCGTACAACGACACCAGCTCGCCGGCGATCTCGCGTACCGCGCGGCGCGCCTTGGTCTTGGTGTTGGCCCAGTCGCTGCCGCCGAGCCTGCTCAGCGCCGGCGCCTGCCCACCGACATACCGCGACAGCTGGTCCAGGGAATCCATTGGGACGTAGAGCTTGTCGGAACCGCCGCCCCTTTTGGCCGACGCGTACTCGAGAACCAGGTATTCGCGCCGGGCACCGCCGACGGTGCGTTCGACCATCTCCACGAACCGCCCGATGCCGTGCTGATCGTGCACCACCAGGTCGCCGGCGGTGAGCGCCAGCGGGTCGACGGTATTGCGCCGCTTGGCCGCCAGCCGCTTGCCGTCGACGGCCGTCGCACGGTTGCCGGTCAGATCCGTCTCGGTGATGACCACCAGGTTGGCGCCGGGTACGACGACCCCATCGCGCAATGGGCCCTTGAGCACGCCGACCACGCCCTGTTTGGGCGCCGCACCGGGTTCCAGCATGGCCGCGGCGGTGTCGGACTCGGCAAGCCGCTCCACCACCCGATGGGCGGTTCCCGTCCCGGGCGCGACCACCGCGGCGTACCCGCCCGTCGTGACGTGGGCGCGCAGCATCGCGAAGATGCTGTCGATGTCCTGCTGGTGCCCACGAGCCGACGGCGCCGCCCGGATGTCCAGCTCGACGGCCGACTCGTCGGACAGCTGGCTCAGGGTCCACCAGGGATGACCGGAACGGGCCGCCGCGGCCAGCACCTCATCCAATGCGGCGAACCCCGACCCGCCCAGTTGCTCGACATCGACCGGGGCGCGGTCCCCGTCGCCACCCATGGCGGCGACCGACCACGACGCCTCGAGGAATTCGCGACCGGTCTTGATCAGGTCGGCGGCCCGGCTGCGCACCTTTTCCGGATCACATATCAACACCGGCGTGCCTTGGGCCAGTTGATCGGTCAGCAGCGCGTGGTCGTCGGGACGCAGCACCGGAACCAGCGCCTCCATGCCGTCGACCGGGATGCCCTCGGCCAGCTTGGCCAGCATGTCGGAGACGTTGCCGGCGACGACGTTCTCCCCCGCGGGATGCCGGGCGGCCAACTTCGCGGCGCGCTCCCGCACGTCATCGCTGAGCAGCAGTTCACGGCAGGCGACCGCAACGAGCGTGTCGATCTCGATCTCCGGGATGGAGCGCTGATCGGCGACCGAGAACATCCGCATCTCGCTGACCTCGTCACCCCAGAACTCGATGCGCACCGGGTGCTCGGCGGTCGGGGGGAAGACGTCCAGGATCCCGCCGCGCACGGCGAACTCGCCGCGCCGCCCGACCATGTCCACCCGGGTGTAGGCCAGCTCGACCAGCCGGGCGATCACCCCCTCGAAGGCGATCTCCTGGCCGATGGTCAAGGCAACCGGTTCGACGTGGCCCAGCCGCGGCGTCATCGGCTGCAACAGCGAGCGCACCGCGGTCACCACCACCCGCAGGGTCGGGCCCAGCCTGGTGTCGTCGGGGTGGGCCAGCCTGCGCAGCACCATCAATCGGGTGCCGACGGTGTCGACGCCGGGCGAGAGCCGCTCGTGCGGGAGCGTTTCCCAGGACGGGAAGACCCCCACGGCGTCGCCGAACACGCCCCGCAGTTCGTCGGTCAGGTCACCGGCTTCACGCCCGGTCGCGGTGACCACCAGCAGGGGACCCGGCCGCGCCAGCGCACTGGCGACGAACAACCGGGCGCTGGCGGGCCCGACCAGGCTCAATTCGGCGGGTCGAGCGGCCGCGCTGTCGATCAGCTGCTGGAACGCCGGCGCGGTCAGCGCCAACTCCACGAGCCCGGCGATCGGGGTTTCTGGGCGAGCAGGCCCCGGTGCGGTCATGATGACGCCATTCTAGGGGCCTTCCAGCGACACCGAACTTCGTCAATATTGCGCCCGGCGCCATCAAGGGATCGTAAGGAAAGCGGCACCCGAGACTTCCTGGGCGCACTTTGAACTCATGACATTGCTTGACATCCTGCCGTCTCTCGGTCAGGCGGCCCCCCGGCGCTGCGATTCCGCGATCTGGCCGGTCACCACGCAGTCCGACGAGGAGGGCCGGCTCTGCATCGGCGGCGTACCGCTGGCCGACATTGCCGACGAGTTCCACACCCCGGCCTACGTCATCGACGAGACCGACTTCCGACATAGGGCCCGCCGCTACCGCAAGTCGCTGCGCGGTCTTGAGGTCGTCTATGCCGGAAAGTCGCTGCTGACCACTGCGGTTGCGCGGTGGGCGCGCGAAGAGCGCCTCGGTGTCGACGTCTGCTCGGGCGGTGAGCTGGCCGTTGCCCTGGCCGGCGGAGTCGACCCGGCGCGCATCATCATGCACGGGAACGCGAAATCACCCGACGAGTTGCGCGAGGCGGCGCGCGTCGGCGTCGGGCGCATCGTGCTGGATTCGTGCATCGAGATCGCCTACCTCGCGGGCGTGGCGCGGCGGCGCCAGCCCGTGCTCATCCGCGTGACCCCCGACATCGACATCCACGGGCACCGCGCGGTCACCACCGGCATCAGCGACCAGAAGTTCGGGTTCACCCTCGCCGGCGACCACGCCGCCGACGCCGTCAAGCGAGTGCTGGCGCACCCCATCCTCGACCTGGTCGGGCTGCACTGCCATATCGGCTCGCAGGTCACCGATGCCGCCCTGTATGGCGAAGCGATTCGCCGGATGATCGCCGCCATGGCCGACATCCGCGCCCGGCACGGCGTCATCCTGACCGAGCTGAACATCGGCGGCGGCCACGCCATCCCCTACGTCCCCGGTGATCGCGCGCTCGACCTCGACGAACTGGCCCGCGTCATCGAGGACGCGCTGGACGCCGCCTGCGCCGCCGAACATTTCCCCCGGCCAACCATCGTGGTGGAACCCGGTCGCGCCATCAGCGGCCGGGCCGGCGTGACGCTGTACCGGGTGTGCTCGGTGAAGACGCAACCCGGCGGCCGCACCTTCGTGGCCGTCGACGGCGGAATGAGCGACAACCCGCGGGTGTCGCTGTACGGCGCGCAATACACCGTCGCGCTGGCGAACCGCCATCCGCTGGGAGCCAAGCAGCGCGTCACCGTGGCCGGCCGGCACTGCGAGGCGGGCGACGAGATCGCCCGGGACATCGAGCTGCCGGCGGACTTACGCCCCGGTGACCTGCTGGCCGTGGCCTGCACCGGCGCCTACCACCACAGCATGGCGTCGAACTACAACATGGTCGGCCGGCCGCCCCTGGTGGCCGTCAAAGACGGCCGGGCCCGCGCACTGGTTCGCCGCGAAACGATCGCGGACCTGCTGTCGCGCGACTGCGGGTAATGGCGATCGCAAGCGCGGCGTAGCCGGGCGCGGCGGGTCGCCACCATCTGGGGTAGTGGCCTACCAGCCCATGGATCGCCAGGCGTAGAAGGCGCCGGTGCCGATGTCGTGGACGCCATAGGAGTCCCAGTAGTAGTCGTGGCATACGCCGATGTCCCAAGGAACGGGCCTGCCCGCCGGGTTGGGTTGACCTGGGCACCAGGTTGTGCACGCCTGGAGGCGGGGGCACGGCGCGGCCAGGGCGGCAGGTGCGGCCAGTTCGGCGCCGCCCCACAGCAATAGGGTCGCCGCTACCCCCAGCAATGCGTACAGCCGTGTGGTTCGTTTCATGGTGGCTCCTTCGGTGCCGGTTGCAGCAGTGCTACCGATCCCAGCACCTTGGCCTTGCGTATTTCTTGCGTTTCGCCAGCGGCTCGCCGCGTGGGCGCGCGGTGCTACTCGTCCTGCAGCCGGGGGTCGGCTTCCAGGTGAGTCAGGCCATTCCACATCAGGTTGACCAGGTGCGCGGCGACCACTTCTTTTTTGGGTTCCCGCGTATCAAGCCACCATTGCGCCGTCATCGACACCGAGCCCACCAGCGCCTGCGCGTAAAGCGGCGCCAGGTCCGGATCCAGGCCGCGGCGGGCGAAGTCGCCGGCCAGGATGGAACTGACCTGGCTGACGGCGTCGTTGAGCAGGCTCGAGTAGGTGCCCGAGCTGATCGACGCCGGCGAGTCGCGGATCATGATCCGGAAGCCATCGGTGCGTTCTTCGACGTAGGTGAGCAAGGCCAGCGCGACCCGTTCGATCCGCACCCGGGACCGGTTGTTGGTCAGCGACGAGGTGATGCCGTCCAGCAGCGCCGACATCTCACGGTCGACGACGACGGCGTACAGGCCCTCCTTGCCGCCGAAATGCTCGTAGACGACCGGCTTGGACACGTTGGCGCGCAGCGCGATCTCTTCGATCGCGGTGCCCTCGTAACCTCGTTCGGCGAACAGCGAGCGGGCGATGCCGATGAGTTGCTGGCGGCGCTCGGTACCGGTCATGCGGGCGCGCGGCGCCCGCGCCTCTTTGTCCGGCTCCTTACCCAGAACGGCCACGTCAACAGCCTATCGGTTACGGGCACCGCGACCGGCATGCTTACCGTCTAGAGTCACCGTGGGTATGCAATCCGTCGTGGTGTAATCGGCAGCACATCAGATTTTGGTTCTGAGAGTTCAGGTTCGAGTCCTGGCGACGGAGCACCGCCGTCGAGTGTGGGGCTTACGCACAAATTACCGGCAGCATCCGTACTTAGGGCCCACAGTCGGCGAACTGGCCTGAGCCGACCGGGGCGTGGTTTTGCCTTCACCGCACGTGAAATGACACGCTTGACGGCGTATCGGCGCTTCGGCAGCGATAGGAGAGTTGATGGCGTTTCGTGGTGACACCGCGGTCCTGGTTCTGGCGGCCGGGCCCGGCACCCGGATGCGGTCCGACACCCCGAAGGTGCTGCACTCGATCGCCGGCCGCAGCATGTTGTCGCATTCGGTGCACGCGATCGCCAAGGTGGCGCCCCGGCACCTGGTCGTGGTCCTGGGCCACGATCACCAGCGCATCGCGCCACTGGTCGCCGAGCTGGGCGAGGGCCTCGGACGCACGATCGACGTGGCGCTGCAGGATCGACCGCTGGGGACCGGCCACGCGGTCCTCTGCGGGCTGTCCGCGCTGCCCGACGACTACGCCGGCATCGTCGTCGTCACCTCGGGCGATACACCCATGCTGGACTCCGACACGCTGGCCGATCTGATCGCGACCCACAGCGCGGTGTCGGCCGCGGTGACGGTGCTGACCACGACGCTGAGCGACCCCAAGGGCTACGGCCGCATCCTGCGCACCCAGGACGACGAGGTGATGGCGATCGTCGAGCACACCGACGCGACGCCCTCCCAACGCGAGATCCGCGAGGTCAACACCGGCGTCTATGCGTTTGACGTCGCCGCGCTGCGCTCGGCGCTGAGCCGACTGAGCTCCAACAACGCGCAGCGGGAGCTCTACCTGACCGACGTCATCGCGATCCTTCGCGGCGACGGCCGACCCGTACACGCCCGGCACGTCGACGACAGCGCGCTGGTGGCCGGTGTCAACAACCGCGTCCAGCTGGCCGAGCTGGCCGCCGAGCTCAACCGCCGGATCGTCGCCGCCCACCAGATGTCCGGCGTGACCATCGTCGACCCCGCCACCACCTGGATCGACGTTGACGTGACGATCGGTCGCGACACGGTCATCCATCCCGGAACTCAGCTGCTGGGCCGCACCCAGGTCGGCGGTGGCTGCGTCGTGGGCCCCGACACCACGCTGACCGACGTCACCGTCGGCGACGCAGCATCGGTCGTCCGCACCCATGGCACGTCGTCGTCGATCGGAGGCGGCGCCACGGTCGGCCCCTTCACGTACCTGAGGCCCGGCACCGTGCTGGGAGCCGAGGGCAAGCTCGGCGCGTTCGTCGAGGCCAAGAACTCCACCATCGGCGCCGGCACGAAGGTTCCGCACCTGACCTACGTCGGGGACGCCGATATCGGCGAGCACAGCAACATCGGTGCGTCCAGCGTGTTCGTCAACTACGACGGCGAATCCAAACGGCGCACCACGGTCGGCTCGCACGTGCGAACCGGGTCGGACACCATGTTCGTGGCCCCGGTGACCGTCGGCGACGGGGCCTACACGGGCGCCGGCACGGTGGTGCGCGAGGACGTCCCGCCGGGGGCGCTGGCGGTGTCGGCCGGGACGCAACGCAACATCGAAGGCTGGGTGCAGCGCAAGCGCCCGGGCAGCGCGGCGGCGCGGGCGGCCGAAGAGGCTGCCGAACAGACCGAGCAGACCGAACAGACCCGACAGACCCCCGAGCCCGAATAGGTCCGAATAGACACGGTGAGTTCGTTTTCTGGCAACCCGTCCACAAATCGCTACGCTTCGCTACGTACGATGGGACGTTCCCTTTCTTATCTCGACCCCCATACGGCGAGGGCAGCACCATGAGCCATGACTGGACCGATAACCGCAAAAACCTGATGCTCTTCTCCGGCCGCGCGCATCCCGAGCTGGCCGAGCAGGTGGCCAAGGAACTCGACGTCCACGTCACCGCCCAGACGGCGCGGGAGTTCGCCAACGGCGAGATCTTCGTGCGCTTCCACGAATCGGTGCGTGGCTGTGACGCGTTCGTCCTGCAATCGCATCCGGCGCCGGTGAACGACTGGCTGATGGAACAGCTCATCATGATCGACGCGCTCAAGCGGGGCAGCGCCAAGCGGATCACCGCCGTCATGCCGTTCTACCCCTACGCCCGCCAGGACAAAAAGCACCGCGGCCGCGAACCGATCTCGGCGCGACTGGTCGCCGACCTGCTCAAGACGGCGGGCGCCGACCGGATCGTGAGCGTCGACCTGCACACCGATCAGATCCAGGGTTTCTTCGACGGGCCCGTCGACCACATGCGCGGGCAGAACCTGCTGACCGGCTACATCGCGGACAACTACCCGGACGGCAACATGGTCGTGGTCTCCCCCGACTCCGGCCGGGTGCGCATCGCCGAGAAGTGGGCCGACGCCTTGGGCGGGGTTCCGCTGGCCTTCATTCACAAGACGCGTGACCCGCGGGTGCCCAACCAGGTGGTCTCCAACCGCGTCGTCGGCGAGGTCGACGGCCGCACCTGCGTGCTGATCGACGACATGATCGACACCGGCGGCACCATCGCCGGCGCCGTGAATCTGTTGCGCGAAGACGGCGCCAGTGACGTGATCGTCGCAGCGACGCACGGTGTGCTGTCGGAGCCCGCCGCCGACCGCCTCGCCGCAAGCGGCGCCCGGGAGGTGATCGTCACGAATACGCTCCCGATCGGCGAGGAGAAGCGGTTCCCCCAGCTCACGGTTTTGTCGATCGCGCCGCTGCTGGCCAGCACCATTCGCGCTGTCTTCGAAAATGGCTCAGTGACAGGGCTATTCGACGGGGACGCCTAGATGGCCTCCAAAAAAGCGGAGGCTTCACGCGATACCGTCATCTACCACAACCCCAAGTGCAGTACCTCCCGTAATACGCTGGATTTGTTGCGCGACAACGGTATTGAGCCTGCGGTCATCCAATATCTGAAGACGCCGCCATCACGGGCCGAGTTGGTCCGCATGATCCGCGATGCCGGCATCGACGTGCGGACGGCGGTGCGAAAGCGCGAACCCCTCTACGCCGAACTGAACCTCGCCGACGCGACCGATGACCAGTTACTCGACGCCATGGCCGAACACCCGATCCTGATCGAGCGACCGTTTGTCGTCACACCGAAGGGAACCCGGCTGGCCCGGCCGATCGACGCGGTCCGCGAGATTCTGTGAGACTCCTGCCCGCCGCTGCCGCGGTGGTCGCGCTGACGATGTGCGCGACCGCCTGCGCGCCGAAAGAGCCTGACTACCAGTCGATCCTGTCGAAGAGTTCGACGACCAGTACCACCACCACGACGACGCACAAGCCCGTCCCCCTGTCGAAGTACCTGGAAAGCATCGGCGTCAGCGGGCAGCAGGTGGCGCCGGGATCCCTGACCGATCTGAAAGTGTCGATACCGACGCCACCGGGCTGGTCGCCGTTCAGCAACCCGAACATCGCGAAGGAGACGGTGATCATCTCCAAGGGCGGCAAGTATCCGACGGCAAGGCTCGTGGTGTTCAAGTTGCGCGGGGACTTCGACCCGGCACAGGTCATCCAGCACGGCAACGACGACTCCCAACTGTTCGAGAACTTCAAGCAGTTGGACGCCTCGACGGACAACTTCAATGGCTTTCCGTCGGCGATGATCGAGGGGAGCTACGACCTCGAAAGCACCCGGCTGCACAGCTGGAACCGCATCGTCCTGCCGACTGGATCGCCACCCGCCAACCAGCGATACCTGGTGCAGCTGACCATCACCGGTCTGGCCGATCAGGCCGCCGCGCAGTCAACGGACGTCGAGACGATCATCCACGGATTCGTCGTCGCCCCAAAGTGATTGGGCCGGCCCACCGCGAGCAGACGCAGAATCGCGCCGCGAAGGCCTCGCGGGTGCGATTCTGCGTCTGCTGGTACGGTCAGGCGCGGCGGCCTGCTTCCTGTACGAGCTGGACTCGCGAGGCGACGCCCAGCTTGGCGTAGACATGCGTGAGATGGGTCTGCACGGTGCGCGGTGAGATGAAGAGCCGCGCGCCGATGTCCTTGTTGCCCAGTCCTTCGGCGACCAGACGCACCACATCGTTTTCCATAGGAGTCAACGATCCCCAGCCACTCGTGGGGCGCTTGCGCTCGCCACGGCCGCGTTGTGCGTAGGCGATCGCTTCCTCGGTGGACAGGGCGGCACCTTCCGCCCACGCCACGTCAAAACCGTCCTGCCCCAATGCCTCCCGCAGCGCCGCGACCGCAGCGTCGTAGTCCGGTTGGTACATCGGGAGACGGATCTCTCCCCTTTCTTTTCGGTTGGCTTCCGCGGCACCGAAGAGACGCGCCGCGTGTGGGTGGTTGGCGCCGTCGACCGCAAGACGGGCAAGGCACTCCAAGGTGTCGGGAAGGCGCAAATATGCCTGCGTGCGTGCGGCGGCCGCGAGTGCTTCGTAGGCATCGCGCTCGGCCTGGGCCGGGTCACCCCGCGCGATCGCGACAAAGGCCCGAACGATGCGCGCGACCACCTGGTGCCAGCCCGGAACCAGTGCGACGCAATCGTCGGCCCACTGGCGCGCGGTGACAAGATCACCGCACGCCAGCGCGGCCTCGGCCAACGGGTTGATGCTCTTGGTGAACACTTCGCGCATGGGAAGCGTGTGACGCAAGGCCACCTCCGTGGCGTCCCTGGCACCAGCGGCATCACCGGCCGCCAGCAACGCGTGGGCATAGACCGCGTATACCGTATCTGCCCAGTAGGTGCCCAGCGCCTCGTCGGTTTCGCGCGCGATGTCGGCCGCCGCCTGGGCGGCATCCACCCGTCCGTGATATGCCAGCACCGCGGTACGACCCACGTTGCTCAACACTTTCGCGCCCTTGTCCCCGGTCGCTTCGGCTTCCTCGGCCAGACGATCCTGGACCCGACCGGCATCGGCGAGATTTCCCTGGATCATCAGCGCGATGCCCAGCCAGAATCGGCAGTACCGTGAGAAGAACCGGAAGCCCACCGCGTCGGCGATGTCACGCCCTTCCTCGGCCGCGGCGCGCGCGCCCGCCGGTTCGGCCGCCAAGCAGCCCGTGGCCGCTCGATAACTGAGGATCTGGCACAGGCTCCAACGATCGTCGGCCGCGCGGGCCAGTTCGGTCGCCTCGGTGAGGTAGGACTCGGATATCTCGAGGGTGTAGACGGCAGCCATCCCGCACCCGATCAGGATTCGGGCGAGCAGTGCCGGGTCGTCGAGTTCGCGCGCGGCCGCCAGCGCCGCGCGTGCCCGATCCTCGCTCGCCGGCTCGCTCGCCCACCCTGCGAGGGTGCTTTGGTCGGCGACCGCGCGAACCCACACCGCGGGCGCGACTTGCGAACAGCGCTCGTAGGTCAACACCGCTTCGAACCCGGCCAGTCCTTCGCGGAAGCGGGCGCGAGCCATCCAGAACTGCTGCAACGAGGACACCAGCCGGAGCGCCATCTCGAGCTCGGAATTCTCCCGGCTCCACGTGAAGGCCGCACGCAGGTTGTCGATCTCGGTTTGCGCCCACCCCACCAGCGACTCTTCGTCGCCGTTCTGGTGTGATTCGAACTCCGCTGCGGTGGAGGTGTAGTGGTCGCGGTGGCGGTTGCGCACCTGGTCGGCCTCACCGGACTCGCCGAGCTTTTCCTGGGCGTACTGGCGCACCGTCTCCAACAAGCGGTAGCGCATCCCGGCCGCCGTGTCGTCGGCCACCACGAGGGATTTGTCCACCAGCAGGCTCAGCTGATCCAGCAATTGATACCGCTCCACTTCGCTGCCGGCACCGACGGCTTGGGCGGCGTCCAGATCGAATCCGCCCATGAATGCCGCAAGGCGGCGGAACAAGACCTGCTCGGGCTCGGTCAGCAGCGCGTGGGACCAATCCACCGAGGCGCGCAGCGTCTGCTGGCGGCGCACCGCGGTGCGCGCGCCCCCGGTGAGCAAGCGGAACCGGTCATGCAGGCTGTCCACGATCTGGGACAACGACAGCGCCCGAACCCGCGCCGCGGCAAGCTCGATCGCCAACGGCATGCCATCAAGGCGCAAACAGATCTCCTCGACTACCGCGCGATTGTCTTCGGCCACAACGAAATCCGGGCGAGCACGTCGGGCGCGATCCGCGAACAGCTCGATCGCCTCGCTGGCAAGCGGCAACGACGGCACCCGCCAGCTCAGTTCGCCGGGCAGCCCAAGCGGCTCACGGCTGGTAGCCAGCACCGTCAACTGCGGGCAGGTCGCAAGCAATTCGACGACCAGGGTCCCGCACGCATCCAGCAGGTGCTCACAGTTGTCGAGCAGCAGCAGCATCTTTTTCTCGCCGAAGAACCGCGTCAGCAGGTCCATCGTGGAACGACCCGGCTGATCGGGCAGACCCAGCGTGCGCGCCACACACACCGGCGCCACAACGGGATTGGTGATCGGAGCCAGATCGACGTACCACGCGCCGTCACCGAACTCGGTGGTCAGTCGCGAGGCGACCTCCACGGCGAGCCGCGTCTTGCCCGCACCCCCGGCGCCCGTCAACGTCACCAGCCGGTTATCGGTCACCAAGTGGCGCAACTCAGTCATTTCGGCTTGGCGCCCAACGAAACTCGTCAACTGAGCCGGAAGGTTATGCGACGCCACAACGGTGCGGACCCGAAGCGGTGGGAACTCATTGCGTAAATCGGGATGGCACAACTGCACCACGCGCTCAGGGCGTGGCAGATCCCGCAGCGGGTAGCTGCCCAGTTCGGCGAGCCAGACACCGTCGGGGAGGTGATCAACGATGAGCGGCTCGGTGGCGCCCGACAACACGGTCTGCCCACCATGGGCCAAATCGCGCAACCGCGCGGTCCGGTTGATCGTCGGGCCCGCGTAGTTGGCGTCGTCACGCAGCTGTATCTCGCCGGTGTGCATCCCGAGGCGCAGCCGGATCGGGGCAAGCGGGGCGCGCTGCAACGCCAACGCGCACGCCAACGCGTCGGATGCCCGCGCGAAGGCGGTCACGAAGCTGTCGCCCTCGCCCTGCTCCTGCGGGCGCACCCCGTCGTGAGCGGCGACGGCCTCGTTGACCGTCTTGTTCAGTTGCGCGAGGGCGGCGGTCATCTGTCTCGGGCTCGGTTTCCCACAGCCGCGTAGAACCCTCGACATCACCGAGCAGCAACGTCACTGTTCCGGTCGGCAGCAACTCGCTCACACCCAAATCGTTCCAGGTAAGCGGTGGTATCTCCGCATGTTGGCTCATAGTAGCCAGCGTGGCGGCCGCGGCCGTGCAAAACATCCGCCAGACCGCGCAGATCGCCGCCGACGGGCGTGCGGATTTACGACATCGAGCGCGTAGATCTACGCGCTGCGGCGGATGGTCTTCGGGTCTTCGGGCCGGATAGTCGATTGCCATGACGACTCTGATCAGCAATTACCCCAGCGTCTTCGACGCCGACTTGCCCACCATTGCCTACGACCACCTCACCGACCCCGAGGAAGCGCACCGCGCCATCGCCCACGCCCGCACGCAAGCACCGATCGCAATGGGCCCGCACGGCCCCGAGGTACTCAGCTACGAGCTGGTTCGCACCGTGCTGCGCGACAGCCGTTTCATCACCGCCCAAGGCCTCGGACTTACCGTGCAGGGCATCACTTCGGGTCCACTCTGGGACCGGGCCACCTCTAACATCCTGGGCCTCGACGGCAGTGAGCATCATCGGCTCCGCCGGCTGGTGTCGAAGGCCTTCGCACCCCGCGCCGCTGAGCGGCTGCGCACTCTGGCAATCGAGATCATCACCGGTTTGGTCGACCGGGTTACCACCGTCGGGGAGTGTGACGTGGTCACTGACATCGCCCGCCGGTACCCCACACCGGTCATCTGTGCGCTACTCGGCGCACCGCCCGAGGATTGGCAGAAGATCTCCGAATGGGTCGACGACATCAAGAAGCTGTTCGAGTGGGACGTCGCCAACGACGGCCCGGCGATCCTTGCGGCGTGGGACCAACTCGACGCCTACCTCGAGGACCTGATCGCCCGCCGGCGCGCATCGCTGACCGACGACCTGATCTCCGAGCTCATCTGCTGCGAAGCAGACGGCGATCGACTCACCCACGACGAACTGCTCATGCTGGGTGCCACACTGCTCGGCGCCGGGACCGACACCACGCGCAACCAGCTCGCCGCGGCGGTGCAGGTGCTGTCTGCCCACCCGGATCAATGGGCCTTGCTGGCACAACGTCCCGAGTTGGCGGCCAACGCGGTTCATGAGTTGATGCGTTTCTGCCCAATCATTTTCGGCACCATCCGGCAAGCCGCCGAGGACGTCGACCTGGCAGGAATCCGCCTTCCCGCCGGCGCCATCGTGCTCGCCAACACCGCCGCGGCCAACCGAGACCCGGAGGTCTATCACGACCCGGACCGTCTGGACATCACCCGGGAAGACCCGCCCGCCATGCTCACCTTCGGTGGCGGCGTGCACTATTGCCTCGGCGCTCACCTCGCGCGCCTCGAACTGACCGAAGCGCTTCGGATCATGACCCAACGTATGCCCAACCCCCGCCTGACTGGCCCCACTCCGTGGCCCGCCATGGCCGGCATCACGGGACCCCGCAGTGTGCCCCTGGAGTTCGACCCCGGACACTGTGAGGCATGACTGACTGGACCGCCGCGGATCTTCCGTCGTTCGCCGGGCGCACCGTGATCATTACCGGCGCCAACAGCGGGCTGGGCGCGGTGACCGCGCACGAGTTGGCTGCGAAAGGCGCCAAAATCGTCATGGCCGTCCGCAACACGAGCAAGGGCGAGGCCGCCGCGCGCGACATAACCGGCCAGGTCGAGGTGCGCCAACTCGACCTGCAGGACCTGTCGTCGGTGCGCCGGTTCGCCGACGGGGTGGACAAGGCCGACGTTCTGATCAACAACGCCGGCATCATGGCCGCGCCCTACGCGTTGACCGTCGACGGCTTCGAGAGCCAGATCGGCACCAACCATCTCGGCCATTTCGCGCTCACCAACCTGTTGCTGCCCAAGCTCAGCGACCGGGTCGTCTCGGTGTCGTCGATGGCGCATTGGCCCGGCCGCATCAACTTCGACGACCTGAACTGGAAGTCGCGCCGGTACTCGCCCTGGCTGGCCTACAGCCAGTCGAAGCTCGCCAACCTGCTGTTCACCAGCGAACTGCAACGACGGCTCGATTCGGTTGGATCGCCGCTGCGCGCAGTGGCGGCCCATCCCGGCTACTCGCACACCAACCTGCAAGGCGCGTCCGGCCGCAAGTTGGGTGACGCGCTGATGTCGGCGGCCACCCGGGTGGTGGCGACAGACGCCGATTTCGGCGCCCGGCAGACGTTGTACGCGGCGTCGCAGGACTTGCCGGGCGACACGTTCGTCGGCCCCCGATTCAGCTACGTCGGGCGCACGCAACCGGTCGGGCGCAGCCGGCGGGCGCAAGACGCGGCTACCGCCACCGCGCTCTGGGAGCTGTCCGAGCAGCTCACCGGCACCAAATTCCCGCTCTGACGCGCTGCTGACGCGTTCGAGTGTGCGCTGACGGCTTCGGGTGTGCGCTCACGGCGAAAAAACCGTGAAATCTGCGCCCTCAACGCACAGCGGAAGCCCAGATCGCACACTGGAACGCCTGATCCGAATTTCCGGTCCGGGGTGCCCATGCGCTACCCTGACCAGGCGTCACGGCGAGGGTGGCCGGCCGTCAGCCGGCACCGTTATCGACGGCGACCGACTCATTGTCGCGACCCTGGCCGTGCCCGGAACGAGAGCACACAGGAGCGACGAAATGGCTAAATCCGCAGTCAACCAATTGACGGTTACGGTGCGAACCGAGACCGGCAAGGGCGCGTCCCGGCGAGCCCGGCGCGCCGGCAAGATTCCCGCCGTCCTCTACGGTCACGGCGCCGATCCACAGCACCTGGAGCTGCCCGGACACGACTTCGCGGCGGTGCTGCGGCACTCGGGCACCAACGCGGTGCTCACCCTCGACATCGCCGGCAAGGAACAGCTGGCGCTGACCAAGGCGATCGACATTCACCCGATCCGCCGCACCATCCAGCACGCCGACCTGCTGGTCGTGCGCCGCGGCGAGAAGGTGGTCGTGGAAGTCTCCGTGATCGTCGAGGGCGAGCCCGCGTCCGGCACCCTGGTTACCCAGGAGACCAACACCATCGAGATCGAGGCCGAGGCGCTGTCGATTCCCGAGAACTTCAAGGTGTCTGTCGAGGACGCCGAGCCGGGCACCCAGTTCACCGCCGGACAGATCTCCCTGCCGGCCGGCGTCACGTTGATTTCCGACCCGGAGATGTTGGTAGTCAACGTGGTGATCGCGCCGACCGCCGAGGACCTCGAGGAAGAGGGCGCCGGCGAAACCCCCGAGGGCGCAGAGGGGGAAGCAGCTCCGGCAGAAGAAGGGGAGGCCGGCGAAGCCGAGGCCCCCGCCGAAGAGTCCGAGTAGGCGGCTCACGACGTGGCCGAGCCGCTACTGGTGGTCGGCCTGGGCAACCCCGGAGACAACTACGCCCGGACCCGGCACAACCTGGGGTTCATGGTCGCCGACCTGCTCGCCGGGCGGCTGGGTGCGAAGTTCAAGGCGCACAAGCGTTCCGGCGCCGAGGTCGTCAGCGGACGGCTGGCGGGGCACTCGGTGTTGTTGGCCAAGCCGCGCTGCTACATGAACGAGTCCGGCCGCCAGATTGGGCCGCTGGCCAAGTTCTACTCGGTTGCCCCGGCCGACATCATCGTCATCCACGACGACCTCGACCTCGAGTTCGGCAGCATCCGGCTCAAGATCGGCGGCGGCGAAGGCGGCCACAACGGCCTGCGCTCGGTGGCGGCCGCGCTGGGTACCAAGGACTTTCAGCGGGTGCGCATCGGCATCGGCCGTCCGCCGGGACGCAAAGAGCCGGCGGCGTTCGTGCTGGAAAACTTCACCGCCGCCGAGCGCCCTGAAGTCCCGACGATTTGCGAGCAGGCCGCCGACGCCACCGAGTTGCTCATCGAACTGGGGCTGGAGCCGGCTCAAAACCGCGTCCACGCCTGGTAGCTCGCGGCCGCGACGGTCGCGAGCTGACTTTGCTAGACAGTATGGGTAATCGCCAGCGTTGAGTTGGGGGTTGCGGGCCGGGGCCTCACTCACCCATCTTCGTGGGTTACCGAGTAGGGAGTCGCCTGCCCGGTCTATCCGACAGTGGTGGGAGGCCCCGGTGTTTACCGAGCGTACGAGTATTGGGCTGGACGTGCACGCGCGTTCAGTAGCAGCAGCGGCAATCGATGGTGTGACCGGTGAGGTGGTCCAGACCCGGTTGACCCCGTCTTATGAGCACATCCGGTCGTGGATGTCGGACTTGCCGGGTCCGGCGGCGGTGGCCTATGAAGCCGGACCGACCGGCTTCGGGCTGTATCGAGCGTTGACCGAGGCGGGGATCCGATGTGAGGTCGTTGCACCGTCGAAATTGCAGAGGCCCTCCGGAGATCGGGTGAAGACCGACGCCCGCGACGCGCTGCATCTGGCGCGGTTGCTGCGGCTCGACGAGATCACCTCGGTGTCGATCCCGAGCGTGGACCAGGAAGCGGCCCGCGACCTGGTGCGCGCCCGTGAGGACTGTCGCGGCGATCTGATGAGGGCACGCCATCGACTCTCCAAGCTGCTGCTGCGCCACGGCATCGTCTACTACGGAGGCGCGGCCTGGACCGGCGCCCACGACCGGTGGCTGCGTACCGAAGCGGCGCCGCGGTTGACCGCGTCGGCGACGAAGCTGGCGTTCGACGCCGACTACGACCACGTGCTCACGATGCAGGCTCGCAGGGCACGTCTGGACTCGGCGATCGAGGCCATCGCCAACGACAGTGAGTTCACCCCGATCGTGGGCAGGGTGTCGTGTCTTCGAGGTGTGAGCACCCTGACGGCGTTGGCGTTGGCGGTGGAAATCGGCGACTGGGAACGGTTCACCGGCAACACGATTGGTTCGTTCGTCGGACTGGTGCCCTCGGAGTACTCGTCGGGCTCCTCACGGGTGCAGGGCACGATCACCAAGACCGGGAACACTCATGTCCGCCGGCTGTTGGTGGAGGCGGCCTGGCATCACCGTCCGCGCTATCACGTGGGTGCGGTGCTGCGCGCGCGATGGGACCGAGCCTCGGCGGCCGCCCGCGCCCGCGGGGATGACGGCAACCGCCGTCTGCACGGCAGGTGGGTGGCCTTTCTGCAGCGCCGCAAGCGGCCGACAGTGGCCAACGTCGCGATCGCCCGCGAGCTGGCCGGCTGGTGCTGGTCCCTGGCGGTAATGGACGACTGATCGCCACCTGAGCTGCTCCCTGTCGAGTCCAGGCGGTGGCAGCGCGTGGATCGACCCGCGACTCAACTATGAGCAGACCTCCGGGTCGACGCTCGATCCTAGACACGCGGATACGATCCAGCCGAAACCCCGTCCTGCGGTAGCCAATCCGCGAATATCAGTCTGACCGCGCGTCGCCAACCGACACGCTCACCGCACAGGCTCACCGAGGAAGCAAAGAGGCGCCGCCGGGGTAGTTCCCCGACGGCGCCTCACCTTGTCCTCTTGACAAACTTCTCTACATATCAGCTGACCAGGGTGACCGACGTGGACCGGCGCAGCTTGCCCGACGGTGTCTTCGGGATGGTGCCGGGGCCCAGCACCACGACGTTGCGCGGCCGCACGTCGACCTCGGCCACCACTTCGTGGGCGACCTGGTGCTCGATGCGGCGCACCTCGACCGGGTCCTGCCACGCGTTGGACTCGACGGCGACGGCGAACGTTTCGCGGGAGTGGCCGGCGTCCAGGCGCACCGCGACGGCGCAGCCGGGCCGGACCCCCTCGACGCGGCAGGCGGCCCGCTCGATGTCGGTGGGATAGACGTTGCGGCCCGCCATGATGATGACGTCCTTGACGCGGCCGCACACCACGATGTGGCCCTCCTCGGTGATGTAGCCGAGGTCACCGGTGTCGTACCAGCCGTGCTCGTCCTGGGCCGGAATGAAGCCACCCATGGTGAGGTAGCCGGGCGTCAGCGACTCGCCGCGCAGCTCGACGACGCCGACGCCGCGCGCGGGCATCACGTTGCCGTGCTCGTCGATGATGCGGGCCTCGAGGTCCTTCAGCAGGGGACCGAGGGTGGCCAGCCTGCGGGTGTTGCCCTTGGTGGCGGGTACGGCCCGGCGCAGGGCGGCCAGCAGGTCGGCGTCGACCTCGTCGACGACCAGACCGGCGTCGCACTCCGCGAACGACACGGCCAGCGTGGTCTCGGCCATGCCGTAGGCGGGCAGGATCGCGGAGGATCTCAGGCCGAACGGCTTGCCCGCGTCGAGCAGATCCTCGACGTCGGCGGGTTCGACGGGCTCGGCGCCGGACAGCGCGAAGCGCAGCGTCGACAGGTCGAAGTCGCCGGGCTTGGCGTTGCGACGCAACCGCTTGGCCAACAGCGCGTAGGCGAAGTTGGGCGCCGCGGTCATGGTGCCCTTGTACTTGTCGATGAGCTTGGCCCACAGCAGCGTGTCGCGCAGGAAGTCCATCGGCGTGACCTTGACCAGCTCGGCGCCGAAGTACATCGGGATGGTGAGGAAGCCGACCATGCCCATGTCGTGGAAGCAGGGCAGCCAGCTGACCATGACGTCCTTTTCGACGTCGTACTGGGCGCCGATGAACATCGCCTCGGCGTTGGAGTAGATGTTGCGGTGGGTGATCTGGACGGCCTTAGGAGACCCAGTTGAACCGCTCGTTAATTGCATCAGCGCCAGGTCGTCCTCGCCGACCTCGATGGGGTCGATCGGGTCCGACGCCAGCAGGTCGGCGACGGTGAGGACCCGGACGCCCTTCTCCTCGAGCACGGGGATGGCCACCAGGAAGGGCTCGGAGACGATGACGGCCTTGGCCTCGATCATGCCGATGACGGTCATGGTGTCCTCGGCCCACACGACCAGGTCGGTGCGCGGCGTCGGCTGATGCAGCATGGTCAGGCTGGCCCCGCGCATCCACAGGCCCTGCGCCGTCGGGGCGATCTCCACCGGGAATCCGGCGAGCACACCGACCGCGTCGCCGAGGCCGATGCCCGCGGCGGCCAGGCCGCCCGCGATGCGACCAGCGCGCTCGTGGACCTCGCCCCAGGTGTGGCGGACCGGTTCGTGGGGTTCACCGGTGACCATGCCCGTCGTCGCGGTGCGGGCATTGCGGTACATCTTCTCGGTAAACCTGCTCACAAAAGCCTCCTCGGTTCCGGCACCATCGCCAGGGCCCGGAATCTCATGTTCCGCCTGCTGGGCGCCACTTTGTAGCAGCCACGCGAGCACAGTTGGGCAGCGGTTCGGTCTCGACGCGGTGATGAGCCAACGAGTCCGCCGGGGTCCCCGGCGGACGACGAAATATCGAGTGGTCCTGCTTACCGCTGCTCGTCACCGCGAGTTATCTTAAACTCCTCTTAAGTAACCGCCAAACTCACGGGCGATTTTGAGCGCGATTTCACATCCCGTTTAGACCTCGGTCACAGGCGTCGGCACCACCCGGGCGCCCGGCACCGGCCCGGTGGCGACCCGAACGGTGCGGCACACACCGGCACCCGACAGCTCGATACCGATATCGACGGCCGAGGCCGCCGAGGTGCACAAGAAGGCGCACGTCGGACCCGAGCCGGACACGATGCCGGCCAGGGCACCGGCCTCGACACCGGCGCGCAGGGCACGTCGCAGGGTGGGGTCCAGGCTTACCGCGGCAGCTTGCATTTCGTTGCCCAGCAGCGGGGCCAACTGCTCGGGATCGCCCGCCGCCAGGGCCGCCAGCACCGGCCCCGGCTCGTCGAGTCGCGGCGGAGCGTCCTCGTCCTCGCGGAGGCGGTCCAGCTCGGCGTACACCGCCGGGGTGAGCAGCCCGGAGTCGCCGAACGCCAATACCCAGTGAAAGCTGTTGCGGGACAACACGGTTGCCAGCTCTTCGCCGCGACCGGTGCCCAGCGCGGTCCCGCCGTGGAGCGCGAACGGCACGTCACTGCCCAGCCGCGCGGCAAGCACGCGCAGATCGCGGCGCGGCACGTTGAGCTCCCACAGCGAGTTCATCGCGACCAGCACCGCCGCCGCGTCCGCGCTGCCACCGGCCATACCGCCGGCCACCGGGATGGATTTGTCGATCATGATCGAGACGTCGGGAGCCCGGCCGACGTGCTCGGCCATCAGCTCGGCCGCCTGCCAGGCGAGGTTGCGTTCGTCGACGGGCAGCTTGTCGGCGCCCTCGCCGACCAGCTCGAGCGACAGCACGTCGGCGTTGCGGACCGTCACCTCGTCGACCAACGAGACGGCCTGGAACACCGTCGTCAGCTCGTGATAGCCATCTTCGCGGCGATCACCGACCGCCAGGTACAGGTTGACCTTTCCCGGCGCCCGGACGGTGACCGCCCCAGTGGGCACCCACTGCGCGGCGGTGTTGCCGTCAGACATCCTCAGCCACCGCAGCAGACTATCGCTGCCACGGGCGAACCACACACATCGGCGCCCCGCGACACCCCGGTCAGCTCGCCGAAGCCTGCCCCGTAACGTGCGGCAGCGCCGTGTCCGGGGGCATGCGGGCGGTGGCGTCGTCTCGATCGCCGGAACGTCGCAGCAGCCGCACGAAGTCGTCGACGCACAGCGTCTCACCGCGACGGGCGGGGTCGATGCTGGCGGCCAGTAAGCGATTCGCCGACTCGTTACCGGAGCCCGCCCACCCGGCAAACGCATTACGAGATGTCTTGCGGCGCTGGGCGAAAGCGATGTCCACGAGTTCGAATACTTGCCGCCGGAAGGCTTCGTCGGTCGGCCATGGCGAGGTCACGTACCGGTCGATGCGAACCAGCCCGGAATAGACGCGGGGAATCGGCCAGAAGACGGTCGGCGAAACCGTGCCACACCGGCGAACCCGCCCGTAGAAACGGACCTTGACGCTCGGCACCCCGTAGTCCTTGCCACCCGGGTCCGCGGCAAGCCGTTCGGCGACCTCGGCCTGCACCATCACCGTCACAACCCGGATGGACGGAAATTCGGCGAGCAGATGCAACAGCGCCGGAACCGCCACGTTGTACGGCAGGTTTGCGACCAGCGCCGTCGGCTCGCCGGCCAACTCGTCACGGCGGAGGGTCAACACGTCGCGGTTGCACACCGTCAGGCGGTGGATCTCACTATGCGAGTGCTCGGCGACGGTCCGCGGCAGCCGACCGGCCAACACCGGGTCGATTTCGACGGCGGTGACGGTGGCGCCGCGGTCGAGCAGTGCCAGCGTGAGTGACCCGAGGCCGGGACCGACCTCCAGGACGTGGTCGGACCGGCCGACCCCGGAGCTCGAAACCACCCGTCGCACCGTGTTGGCGTCGTGAACGAAGTTCTGGCCGAGGGCTTTTCGCGGCCGAAATTCAAGTTCTTTGGCCAGCCGCCTGATCTCATTACGTCCGAGCAGCCGGATGGTCAGCTCGCACCAGCTCTTCCGCTGCACACTGGCCATGCACCCCAACCCTGACGGTCCCGGGTCACCTCGGCAACGGTGATCTGCTCGTCGCGAGTCGCGAGGTCGGCGCGGGGGGCGAACCGCAGCCCGCCGTTGCGCTCCCAGGTGCCCTGGTCGAACTGCACGCCACCGTAATAGCCGTTGCCGGTGTTGATCGCCCAGTTCCCGCCGGCCTCGCAGCCCGCAATGGCGTCCCAGATGGATCCGTCGGTCACCGGTGGCAGATCGGTGCCGGGCTTGGTGCCCACGCGCACCACGGCGTCACGTGCCGGCGTGATCACGATGTTGGCGACCGGTATCCGGCCGGTCTCCACGCCGTTGACCGTGGCCACCGCGAAGGTCACGTCCTGGACGCCGGGGGTGCCGGGGTCCTCGACGACCTGGCGGCTCATGTTCATGTCCCCGTCCTCGATCCGACGTGAGTTCGGGGGCAACGGAACTCGCTCGGTGACCCGCTGAATCCGGTTGCGGGTCACCTGGATTTCCATTCCGTCGACGATCGGCGACGTCGCGCTGGGCACCGCTTGGTCGCTCTCGAGAAGCGGCGCGCCGGCGGCGCTCAGCAGCCCCGCGACGTTCGGCGCCGCCAGGTGCACGGTGCGCACCGCCCCGCCGTCGTTGAGCTGGACCGTCTTGGCGCTCACGACCGGCAGCGCCATCCCGGACAGGGGAACACGGCTGCCGCGGGACGCCGCGGCGGGGGCGGTGTCGGTCATCGCGAGTTGGGCCAGCGCCTCGTCCACGGTGGATGCGGTCGTCCAAACCTGCTTGGGGTCATGACCGTCCAGCGAGATCTGCAACGGCCTGCTGCGCCGCAGCACGATATTGGCCGCGTCGCGAACCCCCACTTCGGCGGAGGGGTACAGGTCGTCGCGCTCGCCGACGGCGAAGCCGTTCTCCTGGACGACGTCGATCACCCGCGATTTCATGGTCGTCACGCGCATCGCGATCCCATCGACCGTCAACGTCACGGTCTTGCATGCGGAAACCGCAAGCCCACCGGCAACCCCCAGCACCAACAGCAGCCCCCCGACTACGAGCCGCAACATCAGTGATGGAGTGCGATGAAGCTTTGTCAATACACCCAACGCGCTACCCCGACCTCAGCAACCACTTCAACGAACTACTCAGCAGCAAATGACAAACGGGCCCGAAGCCCAGCTCTTTGATCACAAGACGGTAACGAACCGGCCAACCTTGAGCAACTCCGGGGCGGCGAAATTAGGGCAAACACCTGCCGACGGCGCTAATCGGAAGCCAGCCCATAGACCCGGCGCGCATTGCTGGTGGTAATTCGCGCCACGTCTTCGGGACGGCGTTCTAGCAGTTCAGCGATCGCCCGCACGGTGTAGGGAAGGCAGTACGGCTCGTTCGCTGCGCCCCGGTAGGGATGCGGCGTCAAGAAAGGCGCGTCGGTCTCCACAAGAAGCTGCTCCAGCGGTATCAGCCGAACGGCTTCGCGCAGCGCCCGTGCGTTACGGAAGCTGACCGTCCCGGACAGGCTCAGCAACCACCCGCCGTCGACGCAGCGGCGGGCCATCGCGCTGTCCGACGAAAAGCAGTGGAAGATCACCGCGTCGGGGGCGCCCTCGGCCGCCAGCACGTCGAGCACCTCGGCGTCGGCCTCCCGGTTGTGGATCATCAGCGGTTTCCCGCACCGCTTGGCCAGGTCGATATGCCAGGCGAAGGCTTCCCGCTGCACGTCGGGCGGCGCGCAGCCGTCGAGGCGCCCGGGCCAATACAGATCCATCCCGGTCTCGCCGACGGCCACCACCCCGGGGTGGGCCACCAGTCGCTCGATCTCGGCGCGGGCGGCGTCGGTCAGCGCGCCCGCGCGGGTCGGGTGCAACGCCACCGCGGCATAAACCCGCCGATCCCACTCGGCGGCCCGGGTCACCCAGCGCGCCGACTCCAGGTCGTCGGCGATGGTGACCACCGCGCCCACCCCGACCGCCGCGGCGCGGTCAACGATGGCGCGCACGTCGTCACCGTCCTGCGCGCCGCACGCATCGAGGTGGGTGTGCGCGTCGATCAGCGGGCTCAACGGCTCGGGAGCCGGCGGCGGCTGACGTTTGGAACCCACGCGCACACAATAGGGTGAGTCTCGATGAGGCCCTACTACGTCACCACCGCGATCACCTACCCGAATGGCGAACCGCACGTCGGGCATGCGTATGAGTACATCGCCACCGACGCGATAGCCCGGTTCAAGCGGCTGGACGGCTTTGACGTCAGGTTTTTGACCGGCACCGACGAGCACGGCCTCAAGATGGTCGAGACCGCCGCCGCAGAGGGCATTCCCACCGCTGCGCTCGCGCAGCGCAATTCCGATGTGTTCCAGCGCCTGCAGGAGCGGCTGAACATCTCCTTCGACCGGTTCATCCGCACCACTGACGCCGACCACCACGAGGCGTCCAAGGAGATCTGGCGACGGATGTCGGCCGCCGGCGACATCTACCTGGACACCTACTCGGGCTGGTACTCGGTGCGCGACGAGCGGTTCTTCGTCGAATCGGAGACCGCGGAGGTGAACGGGACCCGGATCGCCGTCGAAACCGGGACACCGGTGACCTGGACCGAGGAGCAGACCTATTTCTTCCGGCTGTCGGGGTATGCCGACAAACTCCTGGCCCACTACGAGGCGAACCCGGACTTCATCGCGCCCGAGGTGCGGCGCAACGAAGTCGTCAGCTTCGTCTCCGGTGGCCTGCGTGATCTGTCGATCTCGAGGACCTCGTTCGACTGGGGCGTCAAGGTGCCCGACCACCCCGATCACGTCATGTATGTCTGGGTCGACGCGCTGACCAACTACCTGACCGGGGTCGGCTACCCCGACACCGACTCGGAGTTGTTCCGCCGTTACTGGCCGGCCGACTTGCACATGATCGGCAAGGACATCATCAGATTCCACACCGTCTACTGGCCGGCGTTCTTGATGTCGGCCGGAATCGAGTTGCCGCGAAGGGTTTTCGCGCACGGGTTTCTGCTCAACCGCGGCGAGAAGATGAGCAAGTCGGTGGGCAACATCGTCGACCCGGTAACACTGGTCGATACGTTCGGCGTGGACCAGGTGCGCTACTTCCTGCTGCGGGAGGTTCCGTTCGGCCAGGACGGCAGCTACAGCGAAGAGGCGATCATCACCCGGATCAACACCGACCTGGCCAACGAGCTGGGCAACCTCGCTCAACGGTCGTTGTCGATGGTGGCCAAGAACCTGGGCGGGGTGGTGCCCGACCCCGGCCGGCTGACCGACGCTGACCGCGAGCTACTGGCGGCGGCCGATGGCCTGTTGGAGCGGGTGCGCACCAACTTTGACGCGCAGGCAATGCACTTGGCCCTCGAGGCGATCTGGCTGATGCTCGGGGAGGCGAACAAGTACTTCTCCGCACAGCAGCCGTGGGTGTTGCGCAAGAGCGAGTCCGACGCGGACCAGGCAAGGTTTCGTACCGTTCTCTACACCACCTGCGAAGTCGTTCGCATCGCTGCGCTGCTGGTTGCGCCCGTCATGCCCGAGTCGGCCGGCAAGCTGCTGGACCTGCTCGGGCAGGCCGAGGACCAACGAACGTTCACCGCGATCGGCGCGCGCCTGTCCCCCGGCACGGCGCTGCCGGCGCCGACGGGTGTGTTCCCGCGCTACCAGCCCTAAATGACTTTTGGCACCGCGACGGCATCACCGGGAGCGTGCGCCGCGGGCCGGGCATGGCGGAGCCCCTCGCGCGCGAGGAACTCGCGGAAGTAGGGCAGCGACTCCTCGGTCACGATGCCGCCCAGCAGAAGTTCCCAGAATTGACTCGTGCGGCCGGCGGAATCCCCCTTGACGCAACTGACTTCGGCCCCTTCACGCTGTCCCGACCGGCCCTTGGCCGATATCGCCATGGACAGCAATCGCGTTCCGATCATCGCGCCGACGATCGACTCGCTGATGACCACCGGGTCAAAGTCTTGTCGCACGTCTCCTTCGGCGCTTGCCCGCCGGGCCTGAGCCGCCATCATGTCAATCAGGTTCGCGGAGAAGTTCGCGGCCGCTTGGTTGAATCCGGCCAAAGCAGCGGTCAATTGCGCAGCCGCGCGGGCCATTTTGTCCGAACTGAGCACATTCGCGATCATGAACGTGCCGTGGATCATGTTCTCCAGCGCCGGTGATGACGATCCGCACACGTTGCGGAACGCGACAAGTATTGTGTCGGAACCTTCGTCGATGATCGAGGACGCCAGCGATTCCTTCGAATCGAAGTGGTGGTACAGGGCTCCCTTGGTCATCCCGGTCCGGTCGATGATCGTGTTCCACCCGGCTGCCGCGTAACCGACCTCGGCGAATACATCGATTGCCGCGTCGAGAATTTTTCGCCGGGTGGCTTCCGATCGAACCTGGCGCGCCATCGCGTCTGCACCTCCGGAGTTCCGTCGATGTGGGTAGACCCCGGATCTCGGCACCTTCAAATCGCCCGGCCCCGGGGACCAAGCCTAACAGCCGCGGCTACCCGGTCGGAGATCGTGCGACCTGCGGCTCGGGCTAGTCGAAATCCGCTTCAGCCGAGCTGGCGGCGATCGCGAGCGCCGCGCGCCGCCCCAGGAATTGGCGGAAGTATTCGATCCGGTCCGCTTTCAAGATGCCGTTCAGCAACACGACCCAGCACTTCTCTAAATCGCGCAGGAACCGCTCCGGTTCTTCCAAGTTGCTGGTTTGTCTCAGCCCCATGTGCAGGGACACCATCAGGCGTCCCACATCCTGCGGATCACACCCCGGGTCGATGTCTCCCTCGACAATGGCTTGCTCGACGACTCCCCCCAATGCTTTGGCCCAGTTGTCCAACAGCCTCTTCTGCAGCCCTTCCGACCTACCGACCGACTCGAGCAGGTTCAGTCCGGCCCTGACACCGTCCGTCTTGATGTCCCCAACGGCGATCAGATACGAGAAGTCGATGAGAGTCTCCAGGCCCGAGAGTCCCCGAGTCAGCAGTTCGTCCACCGCGACGCCGCCCGCCGCGGTCTGCCTTTCGATGATCGCGACGGCCAATGCATGCTTCGAGCGGAAATGGAAATACATTGCGCCCTTGGTCAGCTCCGCGCCAGCGAGGATGTCGTCGAGGCCGACATCGTGATAAGCCCGTCGCGCGAACTGATGTGAGGCGGCCCGCAAAATCTGTCGCCGCGTCACGTCTGCGCGTCCGTCGGTAGAGTGCATCGTCATCGGCATGGAGAACCCAGCTGTGCGGTGTGGGCTGCTGATCGCGGCGCCTCGCGAGCCGCTCGGGTGACCCTTCCCAGGCCCACGCTGTGGGCCGGATCGATCGCCTTCACGTTCACGACGCTTTCCTCGAGCAGGGCACATACCTCGATTCGTCAGCGATCGGGGGCCGGTCTTCGCCGGCGCGCCTCGGGCGGCATTTGGGGGCTGTTTCCGAGGTTAGCAGCGTGCTCGCGCAGATCACCGAATTAACGTAACTCGACACGCGTTCACCCACTAGTCACCCAGGAACGCCCGCGGCGGGCCGTGGACCGACGGGCGGGCCCGCGCGGATGCGGGCGGTCATTGACCGTTCGCCGACTTCGTCGAGTCGCGCGGTAGGTCAAGCGTGGCGATCGGATACAGCCCCGAGCCGTCGCGGCCGTCGCGGGCCAACGCCATGGGCGCGTAGTTCACCACGTGCGATGCGCCCGGCTTGTGCTGTTGCCAGTCCACGGACGCGCACAGCGTGTAGTGCCCGGGGGCCAGGCCGGTCAGGTCGATGTGAACCGACTCGTCCGATGAGGCCGGGACCGCCTGCTCGCGTGACTGGCTCGAGTCGTCGTGAACCAGCGCCCTGAGGTTCACCGTCGCCGGCAGGCTACGAACCACCGCGCCCGAGAAATCCACCAGCTTGTATCCGGGTGCCCATTGTTCGGTGGCCGCCGCCGAGCCGTAGTTGGTCCACGCGACGGATATGGCCGCCACCTTGCCCTGTACCGATTGCGATCCGGGGCGCGCCTCGACTGAATACCGGTAGCCGGCGGAGGCATTGGCCTGGGCCCACACCAGATACAGCTTGCGGTCCATCGCCGAGGTCGAGTCGCGGTCCGGGAATTTGGCGCTCGACGTCATCGACACGTGGTACCTCACGACGTCGTGCAGGCCTTTTTCGTAGTAGGACCGCGGGTCGGTTCCGTTGGGCAACTGGCACCATTCGCTGATCACGGGCGCGCTCGCCAGCCGCTGCTTGATCGCGTTGACGATGGCATCGTTGGTCTGCACGTACTGCGAGTCGCGGGATTCGGCCCATGCCGGCAACGGTGCGTTGACACCGAGGCAAGCCGAGCGGATGCCCACCGGGGCGGACAGTTTCTTGGTGACGTCGTCGGCGAGCAGCTGGCGCACGATCTCGGGATTCTGCGGCGTGACCACCAATTGTGTGTGGGGGAAAGCGTTGACATTCGCCGCGACCAGCCGGCGGATGGAGTCGATGGTGATGCTCTGATCACCCGAATTCGCGATCTGGTTCTCGCCGGAATCCCCATACCCGGAGAACTCGAAAACGCTGAGCCGCTCGTCGCCGTCATAGCGGCGTCCCAACGCGGTGACCAGCTGTTCGAAAGCGTTCAGGTAGTTGGGGTCGTTCCAGTTCGGTACCACCTGCGTCACCCCGGGATTGGGACCGTTCGGCGGCGACGGAGGGGTGGTGGCGGCCGAGCGCATCCAGTCGGGAATCGCGATATTCGTGTTGGCCGGATAGGAGTCGTCGCAACAGGACTTGTAGGCGTACACGCGAAGGATCAGCCGCATGTTGCGGTTCCCCAGCTTCGTCAGAGCGTCGTCGATCGCGCCGAAGTCGAACTTGCGATCGTCGGCAGCGTCGGGCGGCAACGTTCGCGGATCGATCGGCTGCAACTGCCGCCACGAGACGCTCAAACTGGCGTCGTATGACGCGGGCCATGCCGGATATTGCTGCTGCGCCGGATTGCCCTGCGGGAAAAGCGGATTCAACAGATCCTCGTACTGGCCGCGCAGCGGATTGGATATCTCCTGAACGGTGGGCGGCGTGGCGGGAAAGACCATCGCGGACAGCGGCCCCGGGTCGCTGTGGCCACCGCATCCGTTGAGCACCAGTGCCGCGCACGCGACAACGGGCAGCGCGCGCTTTTTGCATGAACGAAACATCGTCACCGAGGCTAGATCGCGCCTGCCGACAACGCCTCGCGGTCGGCGAGGAACGGCATCGGCAGCCAGCGCGCGGCCAGTAACGCTTCCATTGCGTTGCCCGGGACGTCGACGCGCGGCGGCCACTCGGCGACCAGTACCGAGGCCCGAATGTCGTGGTCGTGGTGGCGCAAGAAACTGGCGTCCAGATCGAACTGCTCGACGAGCTGCTCGAGTACGTTCTCACTCACCCGGGTCGCGGTGGAGCCCGTCGCCTCCATCAGCTGGGTGGCGACGGAGCTGACGACGAGATCCAGGCTGCGCGGCACGGGCTCCTCCGATATGGGGCACACGTCCCAGCTGGGCTGGGCCTTGTCGGGGGCCACACCGGTGCGCTGAAGAGCCCCCGGGCAGGTCACGAATGGTGTAGCGAAGCGTATCACGCACGACCCCGGCACAGCCCCGTCGACGCCGAGCAGCGGCTTGGCCCCAACCGAGCGCGGGAGAGCTCGCCCCGCGGCAAAGACCTTTGCGCCACGCCCGTTTTGGCGGGCTTGCGAGTGAGACAGCTCACAATCGCGGCCGCGACTGTCACGCCCGGCCGGCCTGCGGTGTCTCAAGGGCACGAGTCCCGCGAGAATAGGAGACAGCTATGACCGAGATGACCACCCCGAGAACTCATGTCGTCGTCGTCGGCGGCGGATACGCCGGAACCCTGGCCGCCAATCATCTGCGGCGGCGCACCGACATCGACGTCACACTGGTCAATCCGCGTCCGGTCTTCGTGGAGCGGATCCGCCTGCACCAGATGGTCGCCGACACCGGCGCGGCGACCGCCGACTACGGCACGCTGCTCGGGGACGGAATCCGGCTGATCGTCGACGCCGTCGACCGCATCGGGACCGCCGACCGGCGCGTGCTGCTTCAGTCGGGCGCCGAGCTGGACTACGACTACCTGATCTACGCCGTCGGCAGCACCGGCGCGGTGCCGTCCGGGGTGCCCGGCGCTGCCGAATTCGCATACTCGGTAGCCGATCTGGAAAGCGCGCAGCGGCTGCGGTATGCGCTCACCGACCTGCCGATGGCCGCACCCATCACCGTCGTCGGCGGCGGACTGACCGGCATCGAAACCGCTTCCGAACTGGCCGAGCGGGGACGCCCGGTAACCCTGGTGTGCGGCGGCATCCTCGGTCCGTCGCTGAGCCAGCGGGGCCGGCGTTCGGTGGCCAAGCGGCTGCGAAACCTCGGTGTCAACGTGTTGGAATCCGTCTTGGAACCCATCAGAGCCGCCCAGGTGCGCTGGGATGCGGTGGTGCTTAGCGACGGCGCCGTGCTGCCCAGCGCGGCGACGGTGTGGACGGCGGGGTTTGCGGTGCCGGATCTGGCCGCACGCAGCGGACTCCGCACCGACGCCCTGGGCCGGCTGCTCACCGACGAAACGCTGACCAGCATCGACGACCAACGCGTCGTTGCCGCGGGCGACGCCGCGGCGCCGTCGGGTCAGCCCTTGCGGATGAGCTGCCAGGCGGCCGGGCCGTTGGGCGCCCAGGCCGCCAACACCGTGCTCAGCCGCATCGCCGGGCGCACGCCCGCGGTGCTGAACCAGGCGTTCGTCGGGCAGTGCATCAGCCTGGGCCGCACGCATGGCACGGTCCAGTTGGCCCGTACCGACGACACCCCGGTGAACATGATCGTTTCAGGCCGGTCCGCGGCGTCCATCAAGGAGGCGATCTGCAAGGGCACGCTGTGGGCCATCCGGCGCGAGGCGGCCAAGCCGGGCTCGTACTTCTGGCTCAAAGGCGGCACCCGGCCCGCCCAGATGCCGGCCGACCAGCAGGTCGCGCTCCAATGACCCCGTCGTCGCGCGGCGGCGAGCATGCCGAACGGTTCACGCTGCTGCGGCCGTTGCTGTTCACCATCGCGTACGAAATCCTTGGCTCGGCAACCGAGGCCGACGACGTGTTGCAGGACAGCTACCTGCGCTGGGCGGCCGTCGACTTGGCGGGCGTGCGCGACACCAAGTCCTACCTGGCCCAGCTGGTCACCAGGCAAGCGCTCAACGCACTGCGGGCCGACGCACGTCGCCGCGAGGAGTACGTGGGCCCATGGCTGCCCGAGCCGCTGCTACTCGACGATCAGGACCCGTCGGCCGACGTCGTTCTCGCGGAATCGGTTTCGATGGCGATGCTGGTTTTGCTGGAAACACTCGGCCCCGACGAGCGGGCGGTGTTCGTGCTGCGCGAGGTGTTCGGTTTCGACTACGGCGAGATCGCCGAGGCGGTGGGCAAGCCCGCGCCGACCGTGCGACAAGTCGCGCACCGCGCGCGCGAACACGTGCGCGCGCGGCGGAAGCGATTCGCTTGCGTGGATCCGGAACGCAACGCGGAGATCACCGCTCAGTTTCTGGCCACGGCGGCCAGCGGTGACGTACAGGCGCTGATGACGATGCTCGCCCCGGACGCCACCTGGACGGCCGACAGCGGCGGCGTTGTGAGCGCCGCCCGCAGACCGGTTGTCGGCGCCGAGCGGGTGGCCCGGGCGATCGCCGGGCTGATGCGCAGGGCCACGGCCATGGCCACGCTGCGCGTGGAAATGGTGACCTGCAACAGCGCCCCGGCGGTGTTGCTCTACCTCGGCGAACAGCTCGAGGGGGTGATCACGCTGGAGATTGCGGACGACAAGATCACCAACTTCTACGTGATGCGCAACCCGCAGAAGCTGGCGGCCCTGGCGACCGCTCGCGACATCAGCCGGGGCTAGCTGTGCTGTCTGTGGACGCCTCGGGTGCGAAAATCCACCACTCTGACAAGCTAGGGTGGTGCGAATCGACCGGCTTGGCGACCTTGGCGCCGCACCCCGCGTGTTGCGCGCCGTCGGCGACGCCACCACCCGGCTCGGGTTGCCGCCGCCCGCCGCGTTGAGCGGCGACTGGTTCGGCGCGCTGGCGGTGATCGCACCGAGCCTGTCGGCGCAGCCGGTGGACGCCAACGACGCGTTCGCGGTCCCGCCGGGCTCGCAGGCGCCCAATACGGGGGCGGTGGGCGGCGGCTGGGTCGGCTACCTGTCCTATCCCGATCCCGGTGCCGATGGACGGCCGAACCGGATTCCCGAAGCCGCGGGCGGGTGGACCGACTGCGTTCTGCGCCGCGACCGCGACGGTCAGTGGTGGTACGAAAGCCTGTCCGGTGCACCCATGCCGGGCTGGCTGACCGCGGCACTTGCGGCGCCTCCGGCACCGGCGCGCGATTGCCGGATCGCCTGGGACGCCGCCGACCGGGCGGCCCACCGCGACGGGGTACTGGCGTGCCTGGAAGCGATCCGCGCCGGCGAGGTCTATCAAGCGTGCGTGTGCACACAATTCACCGGGACGGTCACCGGGGCCCCGCTGGACTTCTTCATCGACGGCTTCGCACGCACTTCTCCGGCCCGGGCGGCCTATGTTGCTGGACCGTGGGGTGCGGTGGCGTCGCTGTCTCCGGAGCTTTTCCTGCGGCGCCGTGGAACGGTCGTGACGTCCAGCCCAATCAAGGGCACCCTGCCACTGGATGCCTGGCCGTCGGCGCTGCGAGCGTCGGCGAAAGAGGTAGCTGAAAACATCATGATCGTGGACCTGGTCCGCAATGACCTGGGCCGGGTGGCGACCGTCGGCACGGTCACCGTGCCTGAGCTCCTGGTCGTGCGGCGTGCGCCGGGTGTGTGGCACCTGGTGTCCACGGTGTCGGCGCGGGTTCCCGTCGAGCTACCGTCGTCGGCGCTGCTGGACGCCGCCTTTCCGCCGGCCTCGGTCACTGGAACTCCGAAACATCGTGCCCGCCAACTAATTTCGCAATGGGAACAGCCCCGTCGTGGAATATATTGTGGCACCATCGGGTTGGCTTCCCCGATCGCCGGATGCGAGCTGAACGTGGCGATCCGCACCGTCGAGTTCCACGCCGGAGGCGGCGCCGTCCTGGGCGTGGGCGGCGGGATCACCGCCGACTCGCGATCCCGATGCCGAATGGGAGGAATGCCTGCATAAGGCGGCCCCGATCGTCGGGCGACCGCGCATCGCGACCGCGACCTCGGTCGGTTAGCTGAGACACCGGTGCGCAGTCTATGAATGTTTGCGATAACGTCCCCATCGGAGGCCGGGTGCGCCTAAGCTCGAGGCATCGCGCCGATCGCGAGGCAACTGCTAGAGGGGTTATGTCATGAGAACGGCTATTCTCGGCGCCGCGGCTTCTGCCCTGCTGGGTGGGACGCTGGCGATCACGCCGGTGACCTCGGTCAGTAGTATGCCGGCCTCGGGTGGACCTGCCTGCGATAACTGCGAGCAGGCCGGGTCGCTCGTGATGCCGGAGACGGCGAAACCGCAAGCGCGGGGCGCCGGCCGCCGAGGTGGGAGGGCCGTCTAACCAGCCTGAGCCGGCGGCCAATCTGATAGCGCCCGGAGCGACTGCTCAACATCCGGCATCGTCCGGCGCCTACACAGCGTCGCCGGGCGTCTCCGCCGCGGGTGGCGCACCGGACGCGGGCGCGCCGGACGCGGGCGCGCCTGACGTGCCCGGGATGGATGAGGTGGCGCCCGCCGCAGCCGACATTAGTTCCATACCCGCAGACGCGGCGGCCGTCCAGTCGGTCTGGGGCACCATCGTCGCCGTGCCAACCTCCCTCGTGGGGCTGGCCGGCAGTGCCACCGGCGCTTTAGAAGGTCTCTCTTTGTCGCTTTTCTACCTTGAGTACGCGGGTATTTTGCCTAAGAACATCGGGCTCCCCTCTGGGCTCGGTGTCTCCTCGATCCCTGGGGTTACTCTTCCCACGAGTCTCCAACAGGCGATCTCTGAGCTCCCCCCGGGTCTGCAATCGGCGATCTCTGGGGGTAGCGTCTCCGCCGCTGCGGCGCGTATCCCGGGGGCGGCGGCGGCTATCCGGGGCGCGGCGGGGGGTGGCCCGGGGCCGCTGGCGGCCATCCGGGGCGCGGCGGGGGGTGGCCCGGGGCCGCTGGCGGCCATTCGGGGGGCTCTCCCGCAGGGGGGTCTCCCCAGGCCCGCGCTACCCGCGACACCCGGCTGGCGCGCCCTGCCGCATCCCCACCTGCCAGGTCTGGCGGCCGTCCTGAAGCCGCATTGCATCGGGCCGCACCTCGGTCCCATCGGGGTGTGCATCCCGTGACGCCGACGGGCGGCTAATCACTGCTCGCGTGATCGCAGAACCGCGTCATAAAGCTGGCGCGAGCGCACCTCCGGATGCGCCGCGGCCACCTCGCTGCAGGCGTCTTTGACCCGCACCCCTGCCGCGACCAGTTCCTCCACTTCCGCCAACAGAGACGGCAAGTCGGCGCCCGGGGTCGCGCCGGCGAGCACGACGGTGATCTCTCCGAGCACACCGTCGGCCGCCCAGGTCGCGAGTTCGTCGAGCGAGCCGCGCACCACTTCCTCGTGCACCTTGGTCAGCTCCCTGCACACCACGGCCCGGCGCGCACCGCCGAGCTGCTCGACGGCATCGCGCAGGCACGCGGGCAACCGGCGCGGCGATTCAAAGAACACGCAGGTGCGCCGTTCGTCGGCCAGCGCGGTCAACCATGTTCGGCGCGCCGACTTCTTGCGCGGAGCGAATCCTTCGAAGCAGAACCTCTCTGACGGCAGACCGGACACGGCCAGCGCGGTCGTCACCGCGGACGGCCCGGGCAGACAGGTCAGCGGAACCCCGGCATCCACGCACGCCACGACCAGCCGGTAGCCGGGGTCGCTGATCAAAGGCATTCCGGCGTCACTGACCACCAACACCGTCGCCCCGGCCTTGATCGCGTCGACCAGGGCCGGCACCCGGATGGCCTCGACCCGGTCGTACAGGCTGACCACGCGGCCGGTGATCGGGGCGTCGAGCGCCTTGGCCAGGATTCGCAGCCGACGGGTGTCCTCGGCGGCCACCACGTCGGCGCGGGCCAACGCGTCGACGAGCCGTGGCGAGGCATCCGACGGCTGGCCCAGGGGCGTCGCGCCCAGCAACAGGCGACCAGAGGTCATGACGGACAGCCTACGATCGACATGATGACCGCCCCGCCCCGCGAAAGCTCCATCGCCGTGGAGGAGCGCGTGATACCGGTCGTCAGCCCCGGGCCGCTGGTTCCGGTCAGGGATTTCGGGCCCACCGACGACATCCGCGGCTGGGTCGCGACCGGCGTGGTCACGGTGCTGGCAACCGTGACCCGGTTCCTGAACCTGGGTTCGCCGACCGATGCCGGCACACCCGTCTTCGACGAGAAGCATTACGCGCCTCAGGCCTGGCAGGTGCTGCACAACCACGGGGTGGAAGACAACCCCGGGTTCGGTCTGGTCGTCCACCCCCCGGTCGGCAAGCAGCTGATCGCGATCGGCGAGGCGATCTTCGGCTACGACGGCGTGGGCTGGCGGTTCACCGGCGCGCTGCTGGGCGTGGTGATGGTGGCGCTGGTGACGCGAATCGTCCGGCGGATCAGCCGCTCGACCCTGGTCGGCGCTATCGCCGGCGTGTTGCTCATCTGCGACGGCGTCAGCTTCGTCACCGCGCGGACCGCGTTGCTCGACGGCTTACTCACGTTCTTCGTGGTCGCGGCGTTCGGCGCGCTCATCGTCGACCGCGATCAGATACGCCAGCGAATGTACGTCGCGCTGCTGGAGGGCCGCAGCGCCGAAACCGTGTGGGGTCCGCGGCTGGGTGTGCGCTGGTGGCGATTCGGCGCCGGGGTGTTGCTCGGATTGGCTTGCGCGACAAAGTGGTCCGGTCTTTACTGCGTGGTGTTCTTCGGTGCGATGTCGCTGGCGTTCGACGTGGCGGCGCGGCGTCAGTACCAGGTGCGTAGGCCGTGGTTGGGGGTCCTCCGCCGTGACTTGATCCCCACCGCGTACGCGCTGGCACTCATCCCGTTCGCCGTCTACCTGGCCAGCTATGCGCCGTGGTTCGCCTCCGAGACCGCCATTGACCGCCACGAGGTAGGCCAGACGATCGGCGCCCATTCGACCGTGCCGCTGCCCGACGCCATTCGGTCGCTCTGGCACTACACGGCGAAGGCCTTCCAATTCCATGCGGGCCTGACGAATTCCGCCGGCAACTACCACCCGTGGGAATCCAAACCGTGGAGCTGGCCGATGTCATTGCGGCCGGTCCTGTATGCCATCGACCAGCAGAACGTTCCCGGCTGCGGCGCGCAGTCCTGCGTCAAGGCGGTGATGCTGGTGGGAACCCCCGCCATGTGGTGGCTGGCGGTGCCGGTGCTGCTGTACGCGACCTGGCGAATGCTGGTCCGCCGCGACTGGCGCTATGCCGTGGTGTGGGTGGGCTACTGCGCGGGGTGGCTGCCCTGGTTCGCCGACATCGACCGGCAGATGTACTTCTTCTACGCGGCGACGATGGCGCCGTTCCTGGTCATGGCCATCGCGCTGATCTGCGGCGATATCCTCTATGCCCGCAAGTCAGAGCTCCGAACGACGCACGCTGGGGCTGATCGCCGTGTCCTGCTACGTCGCCCTGGTGGTGACCAACTTCGCCTGGCTGTTCCCGGTGCTGACCGGTCTGCCCATCTCACAACAGACCTGGAACATGGAGATCTGGCTGCCCAGCT
>CAWEIY010000012.1:0-104290 GCA_963809285.1 uncultured Actinomycetota bacterium
ACGGGCATACCGTCGGTGCGGCCATCACCGCTCACCCCGACGTCGAGAAGGTCGCCTTCACCGGATCAACCGAAGTCGGCCGGGCGATCGTGCACGCCGCGGCGGACAGCAACCTCAACAAGGTCACCCTGGAACTTGGCGGCAAGTCACCCGTGCTGATCTTCGAGGATGCGAGCGTGAAGAAAGCCCTGACGCTGGCGGCGTTCGGGGCCTTCGTGCACTCCGGGCAGGCGTGTGTCTGCGGGTCGCGCATCTTCGCGCACCGCAGCGTCTACGACCGGGTCGTCGAGGGCATGGCGACAATCGCGAACGCCATGAAGATGGGCGGTCCGAAAGAAGAAGGCACGATGAGCGGTCCGCTGATCAGCCAGAAGCAACTCAAACGCGTCCTGGGCTATCTCGAGCAGGGCAAGTCCGACGGCGCCGAGATCGTCACCGGCGGGCACCGACTGGACCGCAGGGGGTACTTCGTGCACCCCACCGTCGTCACCAATCTTGACCCCGACACCAGCCGGCTGTTCCAGGAGGAGATTTTCGGGCCCGTCGTCACGATCCTGCCGTTCGACGATGAAGACGAAGCCGTCGCACTGGCCAACAACAGCACCTACGGCCTGGCCTCCACCGTGTGGACCAAGGACCTCGGCCGCGCGCACCGGCTGGCCAAGCGGATCAAGGCCGGAACCGTCGGACTGAACTGCCAATTCCAGTACGACCACTCCATGCCGTTCGGCGGCTACAAGCAATCCGGCTGGGGCCACGAATCCGGCAAGGCCGGGCTCGAGACCTACCTGCAGACCAAAATCGTCTGGGCGCAGATGTAAAAGCAAGTCGTACTTCGCTGTCGCCGTTCGCCGATAGATTCAGCTAGATGGACACTGGGCTACAAACCAAAGTCGACGAGATCGCGTCCGGTATCTTCCGGATCTCCACCTGGGTGCCGGGCATCACCGAACACGGCTTCACGTTCAACCAGTTTCTGCTGACCGGCGACGAGCCGTTTCTATTCCACTGCGGCATGCGCCAGCTTTTCCCGCTGGTTTCGGCGGCCATTGCCAAAGTGATCCCGGTCGAGCAGTTGCGCTGGATCTCGTTCGCCCACATCGAGGCCGACGAGTGCGGGGCGATGAACATGCTGTTGGCCGCGGCGCCGCAAGCCCAAGTCATCCACGGCCCGCTGGCCTGCATGCTTTCGTTGACCGATATGTGCGATCGCCCACCGGTGGTGACCGGTACCGAACCCGGCGACACGCACGATATCGGCGGGCACCGGCTGCGGTATATCGCCACCCCGCACGTGCCGCACAACTGGGAAAGCGGTCTGTGGTTCGACGAGACCACGTCGACGCTGCTGGCCGGCGACCTGTTCACGCACACCGGACAATGCCCCGCACTCACCGAATCCGATTGCATAGCACCGGCATTAGAAGCGGAAGAGCTGTTCCACGCCACCGGGCTGACCACCAATCTGGCGCCGACGTTGGAGCAGCTGGCGAAATTGACGCCCACCACGCTGGCACTGATGCACGGCGCGTCGTTCACCGGTGACGGCGCTGCCCAGTTGCGCGGCCTGGCCGACGGCTATGCCGCGATGGCCGGCTAGGAGTACAACGCGGGCGCGTCACTACAATCACTTGCGTCACTTCTTGCGTAGGCTTAGCGCTGAGATGTTTTCGCAGAAAGCAAAGACGGCGATGGTTGGCGGCCGGCTGCTGGCCGGCCTGCTGATGAGCGCCGCGCTGGTGAGCGGATGCAGCTCGCTGATCCACGGCAAGCCGGTGGCCAGCCCGGGCGCCGGAGCCACCGAACCGTCGTTGCCGAAGGCGAAGCCGTCGATCCCCGCACCGACCTCGACGCAGCCGGCGCCGCCCAGCGCTAACCCGCCGGCGGGCGCCATCCCGTTGCCGCCCGACCAGAACGGTTACGTGTTCATCGAAACCAAGTCCGGTCAGACGCGCTGCCAGATCGACGCGGACAGCGTCGGTTGCGAGGCACCGTTCACTAATTCCCCGATGCAGGACGGCGAACGCGACAACGGCGTGCACGTCACCGCGGACGGTTCCGTGCAATGGGTGTTGGGAAACCTCGGCGACATCCCCACGGTGTCCATCGACTACCTCACCTATGACGCGGAGGGCTGGACGATCGCGGCCAGCGAAAGCGGCACCCGGTTCACGAATAAGAACACCGGGCACGGCATGTTCGTCAGCATCGAGAAGGTGGACACCTTCTAGCACATCAAAGTGCACGTCGGAGGGTTAGCCGCTCTAGCCCGGCGTCGGGTTTGATCTCCAGTCCGAAGTACGTGGCGGTGTTAGTAGTGGGAAAGGTGTTGTGTGCCTTTCCAGATTCCGTCGGCGGGCATCTCGAGGCGGTCGGTGAGGGGTTTGCGCCATTCGGGTGTGGTGGTGGGTTCGCCCCAGTAGTCGGTGACTTTGGTGGCGTGACCCTCGTGGACTTCGGCGATACTGACGTTGCGATAGAGCCGTCCGTCGCCGTAGTTGCAGGTCCATTCGACGACGATGACGTCGTCGTCGAGGTGGAGCCGTCCTCCTACTTCGAGGGTCAGTTCAGCGAAGTTGCCTTCAACGTGGGCGATGAGGTCGCGTCCGCGCACGACTTCTTCCATTTGGGGCCACTGTCGTTGGCACTCGGGTGCCAGTGGTACGCCCAGGATGTAGGCCAGGCGGGTTTGTCCGTTCGATGGTGTCGATGGTTCGGTCATGGTCGAAGTCTCCTTGGTGCTGCTGGAGCTAGGCGGGGAATGCTGTCACTGCAGGGGGATATCGTGTCCTGGCCCGCGTTCGCGGTCGGGTCGGGGACCGAAGAAGCGCCGGTCGGCTTCGGTGATGGTGACGTCGTTGATGCTGGCTTCGCGGCGGCGTATGAGACCGTTGTCGTCGAATTCCCAGAGCTCGTTGCCGTAGCTGCGGTACCACTGTCCGGCGGCGTCGTGCCATTCATATTGGAAGCGCACTGCCATGCGGTCTTCACGGAATCCCCACAGGCTTTTGCGGAGCACGTAATCGAGCTCGCGTTCCCATTTCGCCGTCAGGAACTCCACGATCTCTGCTCGTCCGATGATGAACTGGTCGCGGTTGCGCCACACGGAGTCTGGGGTGTAGGCGAGGCTGACGCGGTGGGGGTCGCGAGTGTTCCAGGCGTCTTCGGCGGCTTGAACTTTCTGTATGGCGCTACGCACGTCGAACGGCGGGAGTGGCAGGCGTTGTTCAGTCATGCTGTGTCCCTTCGTGGTTGTCGGTCAGTGGCGGGTTGCGACGGTAGGGGCTGTGGTCGCTCTCGCCGAGAGCGGGCACGTCGGTCGCGATGACGTACTGGGGGGTGAACTGCACGCGGCGGCCGGTGTGGCCGTCGTCGCCGGCGCTGAGGCCGGCCCTGGCTAGATCCCAGTGCACGGTAGCGGTGCCGGACAGTTGGAGCGTGGAGCCGGCGCGGTAGTCGACGAACAACAACGCGGCGGTGGGGTCGACACTGAGGTTGCCGAAGCTGTTGAACATGTTGTTGCCCGGATAGTCGGGCCACCACAGCTGCTGGGGTGCGACGCGGACGAATCCGGGGGTGCCGCCGCGGTGGGAGGCGTCGTTGCCGGAGTCGGGGTGGGTGGTGCCTAGGAAGAAGGTGTCCGCGGCGTGGATGGTGTGGACATCGTTGGGCCGCAGTGTTTGTCCGCGGAACTGCGGGCTGCGGATCGGGTCGGCGTGTGCCTCGTCGACGTGCAGTATGCGCTGCTGAATGTACTGCGGGCAGTTGCCATAGGCCTGTTCGACGTTGACCGCGAGCCCATCGGCACTGGCCGCGGCGAGGACACCGTTGATGCGTACCCGGCGACGGCTGGCGAAGTCGATGACGATCATGCCGACCGGCTGTCCGGGGTCCATCGCGTGCAAAGGGTCTGCGTCGGGCGGCGCCATGTCGATGAGCATGGTGCTCGGCGAGGCCGCGCGCAGAAACCCGGGCAGGCCGAACAGCGGTGAGGTCCACAGCCGTCCGGTCCTGTCGCGGGCGGCGATGGCTGCGAACATCGCGTCGGCGATGAAGGCGCCTATCCCGGCCCGCAGCTCGCCGGGGGCCAACATCGGCGCCAGCCGGGCGGCCTGGGCTTGCACCCCGGCGCGCTGTTGGATGGCCAACTCGCCGCTGTGGAATCCCACAGCGGTGGGCCGCCACTGGTCGACCATCTGCTCGGGCCTTACCGGTTCACAGGGACACGACGGGCCAGTCGTTGTCGACGTGGGCCAGGACATTGAAGTAGTTGGTCAGGATGTTCAGCGCGAGATTGGCCACCACCTCGCCGATCTCTTCGTCGGTCACGCCGGCCTCGCGGGCCGCTTTGACCTCGGCGTCGTTGACGTCTTCTCCAGCGTTCTCGGCGATGGTGTTGGACAGTTTGAGCAGCGCGGCCACGTGTGCGTCGTCCGACTCGCCGCGCCGTGCACTGTCGAGCTCGCCGGCGTCGACCTTGGCGATGTTGGCGCCGATGTAGGTGTGCGCCGACAGGCAGTACTCGCAGCCGTTGAGTTGGGCGGTGGCGATCGCCAAACGCTCGCGCACCCCAGGGGGTATCGCGCCGCCGGCCACGGCACCGGACAGTGCCAGATAGCTCTTAAGCAGAGCGGGGCTGTTGGCCATGACTTTGGTCATGTTGGGGGTCAAACCCAGGGACTTCTGTACCTGCGCCAACAGATCAGCAGCCTTGCTGGTCGCGGTTTCGGGCTCCACGGGAGCGAAGTTGGTCATGGTGGTTCCTTCCTCAACAGACTCGTTTCTAACGGTTTCGATGGATTTCTCCCGTTAGAAGTTGTACCACTTTTTTCTAACGGATGCAAGTTGTTCCACCCGTGATAATCTGTTTAGGTGACCGAAAAAACACCGACATGGGTGCTGCCCGCCGAGCCCGCGCCCGTGCGCATGATGAACACCATCTGGGCCGACACCGACGGTGTGCACGACGACCTCACGGACGGCGCCGCGCTGCGGGACTGGGTGGCGGTCGTCTACGACCAGGGCGCCCAGGAGATCGGCGATCCCAGCCGGGAAGAACTGGACGAAGCCCTTCTGCTGCGAGACTCCCTGCGCCGGCTAGCGGCCGTCATCACCGAGGACTCCCGGCCGAGGGCGAAGTCTCCCATCGACGCCCTGGAACAAGCGGTGGCCGGGGTCAATGCGTCCGTCACGCGGCTGCCCCACGTGCAGCTGACCCTCCGCGAGGGACGACTCGAATGCGAGGACCTGCCCACGGGATCGGCGACGAGCACCGCGCTGGCCGTCCTCGCCCGCGAGGCGATCGACCTGTTCACCGGCCCGGCAGCGGGGCAGCTGCGCGCATGTAATGCCCCCGGGTGTGTCCTCTACTTCCTGAAGTCGCATCCACGTCGGGAATGGTGCTCAGAGGCCTGCGGCAACCGTGTCAGGGCCGCACGCCACTACCAACGCACCCGGGCCCGTCGTCAATGAGGCCAGCCGGTCAGCCCGCGGCCACGTCGACGTTGGTCCTGTACGCCCGCCCGCAATTTCGTCTCAGAAGGGAGACTGTCATGTCTGCTGATGCTTTTGAAGCTGGCTTCGAAAGCCGGATCGCCGACTTGTACGCGACCGACGCTCAGTTCGCCGCCGCGGCGCCTGTTGATGCCCTCAGCGCCGCGACCGATCAATTGAGTTTGTCGCTGCCGCGGCTCATGCGCATAGTGATGGAGGGCTACGCAGAGCGGCCCGCGCTTGGCCAGCGTGCCGTGGACTACGTCAGTGATCCGGCCACCGGGCGCACCACCGCCGAACTGTTGCCGCGGTTCGAGACGGTCACCTATGGCGAGGTGTGGAAGCGCATCGGCGCGATCGCGGCTGCCTTGTCAAGCGATGGGGTAAAGGCCGGCGACCGCGTCGCTATTTTGGGCTTCAATAGCGTCGATTACGTCGCGATTGACATGGCGCTGGCCCAGATCGGTGCGGTGTCGGTTCCGATGCAGGCGAATATGCCAGTGGCACAGCTGCTTCCGATCATCACCGAGTCCGAGCCGACGGTGGTGGCCTCGAGCATCGATCTTCTTGCTGAGGCTGCGGAGTTGGCAATGAAGGCGGACTCACCGTCGCGGCTGGTGGTCTTCGACTATCACCCCCGCGTTGACGATCAGCGCGAATCCCTTGAGACTGCCGCAGCTCAGTTGAGCAGAGCCGAGCAACCAATCGTCGTGGAGACGCTGTTCGACGTCATCGACCGCGGCACGACCCTTCCGGCAGCGGAGGTGGTTTCTGACGAGACCGCGCTGAACCTGCTGATCTACACCTCCGGCAGCACCGGGACTCCGAAAGGCGCGATGTGGCCGGCGCGCCTGATGACCAACTTGTGGCGTCACTCATCGCGGGCAATCTGGGGCATCCAGACCGGGCATCCGTCGATCGTGCTCAGCTTCATGCCGTTGAGTCACATCGTTGGCCGGCAAATCGTGTTCGCAGCGCTCGGCAACGGCGGCACCGTCTATTTCACGGCCAAGAGCGACATGTCGACATTTCTCGAGGACCTCTCGCTGGTGCGCCCCACCCAATTGGACTTCGTGCCCAGGGTTTGGGACATGCTGTTCCAGGAGTTCCGGAGTCGAGTCGATCAGCGCTCGTCGGCAATCTGCCGATCGTGCCCAGGTCGAGCACGAAGTGATGGTCGACATGCGTCAAAACCTGCTTGGCGGACGTTATCTGTCAGCGTTCACGACGTCGGCGCCCATCTCCTCCGAGCTGTATGGGTGGGTCGAGTCGCTGCTCGAGCTGCATCTGGTGGAGCCGTATGGCGCGACGGAGTGTCAGATCGTGTTCGTCGACGGTCAGATTCGCCGCCCACCGGTCAGCGACTACAAACTGATCGACGTCCCGGATCTCGGCTATTTCCACACCGACCGGCCACACCCGCGCGGTGAGTTGCTGGTCAAGACGGCTGACTTATTCCCCGGCTACTACAAGCGGCCCAAGACCACCGCCGAAGTGATCGACGCCGACGGCTACTACCGCACCGGTGACATCGTTGCGGAGGTCGGTCCTGACCAACTCAAATACCTCGACCGTCGCAATAACGTGCTCAAACTCTCGCAAGGCGAATTCGTTGCACTCGCCAAGCTCGATGCCGTGTTCAGCGGCAGCCCGCTGATCCGCCAAATTTATGTGTACGGCGACAGCGCTCAGTCCTTTTTGCTGGCGGTGGTGGTGCCCACCGAAGATGCGCTGGACCGTGACGAGCTCGATGAGCTCAGGCCACTGATCTCCGAGTCGCTGCAGAAGACGGCTAAGGCGGCAGGGTTGCAGTCGCATGAGATCCCCCGCGATTTCTTGGTCGAGACCACGCCGTTCACCGTGGAAAACGGCCTGCTCACCGGGATTCGCAAGCTGGCGCGTCCGAAACTCAAGGCGCGCTACGGCGACCGCCTGGAACAGCTCTACGACGATCTGGCCCATGGTCAGGCCGAGCAGCTGCGCACGCTGCGACAAAGTAGCGCCGATCGCCCCGTGCTGGAGACGATCTCTCGGGCCGCCGGCGCGATGCTGGGCGTATCTGGGAGCGACCTACAGCCCGACGAGCAGTTCACCGATCTTGGCGGCGACTCCTTGTCAGCGTTGTCTTTTGCCAACCTGATCCGCGACATCTTCGACGTCGACGTTCCGGTCGGGGCCATCGTCAGCCCGGCATCGGATCTAGCATCGATCGCGCGGTATATCGAGACCCAACGCTCCGGCGACAGTCAGCGGCCGACGTTTGCTTCTGTGCATGGTCGCGATGTGGCCGAGGTGGCAGCCCGTGATCTGATGCTGGACAAGTTCATTGATTCTGCAACGCTGGCCGCCGCGCCCACGTTGCCGAGACCAAGTACCTCGATCCGCACCGTGTTTCTCACCGGCGCAACAGGTTTCCTCGGCCGTTACCTGGCGCTGCAATGGCTGGAGCGGATGGACCTGGTCGACGGCAAGGTGATCGCCCTGGTACGGGCCAAGTCCGACGAGGACGCACGGGCCCGGCTCGACGAGACATTCGACAGCGGCGACCCGAAGCTGCTGGCGCACTACCAGGAACTGGCCGCCGATCACCTGGAGGTCATCGCCGGCGACAAAGGCGAGGCCAACCTCGGTCTGGACCAACGGACTTGGCAGCGGCTGGCCGACACCGTCGACCTGATCGTCGACCCTGCCGCCCTGGTCAACCACGTGCTGCCCTACAGCGAGCTGTTCGGCCCCAACGTCCTCGGCACGGCCGAGCTGATCCGTATCGCGATCACCACGAAGCCTAAGCCGTACACCTTCGTGTCGACGATCTCGGTCGGCGACCAGATCGAGCCGTCGAAGTTTACCGAGGACGCCGACATCCGGGTAGTCAGCCCGACCCGCAGATCAACGACAGCTACGCCAACGGCTACGGCAACAGCAAGTGGGCCGCCGAGGTGCTACTACGCGAGGCCCACGACCTGTGCGGCCTGCCGGTCGCAGTCTTCCGCTGCGACATGATCTTGGCCGACACCACCTACGCGGGTCAGATCAACGTGCCGGACATGTTCACCCGGATGATCCTGAGCCTGGTGGCCACCGGCATCGCGCCCGGCTCGTTCTACGAGCTCGACGCCGACGGCAACCGCCAACGGGCCCACTACGACGGTCTCCCAGTCGAATTCATCGCCGAGGCGATTGCTACTTTGGGCGCCACCCAGGGTGAAGCCCGCAGCGCTGACGAGTTCCATACCTACCACGTGATGAACCCCCACGACGACGGCATCGGCCTCGACGACTTCGTCGACTGGCTTATCGACGCGGGTTGCTCAATCCAGCGGGTCGGTGACTACGGCGACTGGCTGAAGCGCTTCGAAGCCAGCCTGCGCGGTCTGCCGGAAAAGCAGCGCAACAGCTCGCTGCTTCCGCTGCTGCACAACTACCAGACGCCCCAGAAGTCGATAAACGGGCCGATGGCACCGATCGAACGGTTCCGCGCAGCGGTCCAGGACGCGAAAGTTGGTCCCAACAAAGACATTCCGCATGTAACGCCTGCGGTCATCGTCAAATACGTCACCGATTTACGACTCCACGGGTTGTGGTAAACGCGACCGTCCGGACTGAAAACGGTGCCGGAGATGTCAATTCGGCGCAAGACTACGCAATGTCCACTCGGCTGGAGAGTGCTTCTGACACGAAGTTTTGAGACCCTCGAATGTGGTCTATTTCGAGACAACGCCCCTGGACAGATAGGGCGGGGCAACCTGACTGACTGAAAGACCATTGCGGGGCGGGCGGGGCTCGAACCCGCGACCAACGGATTATGAGTCCCTAGTACTTCCATGCCTTATTGATCCGGCACGTCTTGGTGTCGGCATCGATGTCGGCGGCGCTCAACGCGGTCGCCTCCGAAAAGCGCATGCCCGTCGTCACCAACCAGGTCGCCAGGTTCTTCCACCGTTCGCGATCGATGTGATCGCGCAGCAGCCGAAATTCCTCCGGGGTGAGGAACACCGTCTCGTCGACGCGCGTATGCGGAAGGCGCCGGCCCTCGCACGGGTTCGACGCCATCACTCCAGCACGCACCGCAGCTTTGAACGCCCCGGACACGAAGCCATGCTTGTTCGAGATGGTCTTTCCGCTGCCGCCCAGCTGCTTCACCCATTTCGCGATGGTGGTCTCGGTGACCGCTGAGACGGGCATCGACCCAAACACAGGATCGATGTCGCGCGCGACGTAAGTGCGGTAGCGCGCGAGGGTCGCCGATTGCGCTCCGGTAAGGCTGTCGATGTGAGTGGTGAGCCACTCGGTGACGGTCGGAACATGGCGCCCGATCTCGTCGAGCTCGATGACGCGCAGCGCCTCTTCTGGGCCGTGGTCCTCGAGCAGGGTCTTGAAACGCTCTGCGGCCGGGAGGTTTTCGAACGTCAGCGATCGCTGGCGACCGTCCTCGCGCCATAGCACACGGTAAGTGTTCCCGGTGCGGTTCTTCTGGGCATGGATGCTTGCCACAACCCATACGTCATCCGTTACGTCGTTCCGTACAAAACTTGGGAAAGTGTCTCTGAGCTGGGCATTTCTGGTGGAGCTAAGGGGATTCGAACCCCTGACCTACTCGATGCGAACGAGTCGCGCTACCAACTGCGCCATAGCCCCTGATCGCTAGCAGGCTACCAGCCGCGGCACCAACGGCCGAACTGCCGGCGCTACTCGCCGACCGCGCGCGGCAGATCCCTGGGCCAACCAAACGTCCGCATCGGCATCGCGTTGTCCAGGTGCTCGAAGATGGGGTCCTCATCGTCGATCTCCAGGACCACCGCGCCAGGCCGCCGCAGCCGCGACGGGACCAGGTCGTACTCGCGGTCATAGGCGTTCTCCACGCCGAGCCGCGCCCGTGCCATCCGCTGCATCCGGCGACGACGCACCTTCTCCTCGATCCGGGTCTGCCGGCGCAAATAGGCCAGGTAGAGCACGGTCATGGCGGTGGCGCTTCCGCACACCCACCAGGCCGTCGGCGTCACTTTGAAGGCCGCCGTCGCCGAGCCGACCAACACGACGGCCATCCCCATCAGCACCCGCTTGCGGAAGGCGTATTTTCGGGCGCTGACCGCGGCCGCGGTCTTCGTGTCGAATCGACGCCGCCGCGAGGCGCCCGGTGCGACGAACGCCGAGTCCTCGTCCTCGTCGTCGTACTCGTCCTCGGGCTCCAAACCGGACGAGTCCTCGACGTATTCGTACCGGTCGCCGGCGTCGGCGACGGTTTCGGCCTCGGTGTCGTCGGCGCCGCGCTCCTCATCGACGGCGCTGGCTCCCGCCGGAAGCGCCCCGGAATCCTCGACGACGTCGACGTCCAGGTAGTCGGGCTCGGTGCGCTCGTCCGCCGCAACCTGCATGACGACCGAGCCCGCGGCGGCCTGCCGATCCCCGGCCTCGTCGTCCTCGCGGCCGTCGTCGTATCGTTCCTCGTCAGCCTCGGCGAGCTCGTCTTCGACAGCGTCTTCCTCCGGCGTCCAGTGGGGGTCACTGCGATGACCAGCGGCCGGGCCACCACGCTTGAGCAGCCGCGAACCGGCAACGCCGTTGAGCACCCGGGTCGCCAGCGCGACGTCACTGGTGCGTCGCACGGCGTCGCGTTTGCTGATGAGCATGGGCACCAGCACGAACAGCCAGAGCACCACGAGCGAAATCCACAACAACGATTGCGGGATGCTTGGCATGATGACCTGCTCCTAACTGGTCCGGACCCCGCGAGGCTCGTCGGGTGGGCAGCGCGGCCGGGTCACAGTGACCAGGACAATTACACACCTGTAATTTGTCTCTCACAAGCACCAAGCGCCACTCGTGTCGCGCTAGCCACAGTCCGCCCGTCAGCGGGTCATGGTCACGCCCAACTCGCGTGACCGGCGCGGACCAGGGTCGATGCCACCGATCCCTGCACCTCTTCGACCGTGATGGCCATCAACAGGTGGTCTCGCCACGATCTGTCGACTTCGAGATAGCGGCGCAACAGACCCTCTTCCCGGAACCCGACCTTTGCCAGCACGGCACGGCTTGCGGCGTTCTCCGGGCGCACGGTGGCCTCCACGCGATGCAACGTGACCGGACCGAAACAGTGATCCAGACCCAGCGCCAGTGCCGCGGTGGCCACCCCGCCGCCGGTCGCCGACTGTGGTACCCAGTAGCCGATCCACGCCGACCGCAACGCCCCATGGGTGACGTTGCCGATGGTCAGCTGACCGCAGAACCGCCCGTCGAGCTCGATGACGTACGGAAGCATGCGCCCCTTGCGGGCCTCGGCGCGCAGGCCAGAACACAACGCCGGCCACGCGGAAACGGTGTGGCGCATCGCCCAATCGCCATCCGCGCTGGGCTCCCACGGTTCGAGATGCTTGCGATCGGCCAAGCGGATCCGGCTCCACTGCGCGCCATCTCGCATCCGCACCGCCCGCAACCGGACGACACCCGCCGGCACGCGCAGCGGCCCCACATCCAAGGGCCAACCCGGATGACGAGATGAATTGGAGCGCAACAGGTTCACGGGCGTGTGCGGTCGTTCCGTTTAGCCGCGCTGCGCCAGGAAGGCGACGTCGACGATCTCACCGGTACGAATCTGTTCGGCGCCGCTGGGTATCACGACCAGGCAATTCGCCTCGGCCAGGGTCGCCAGCAAGTGCGATGACGCCCCAGGGGCTCCACCCAGGGCCTGCACCAAATACTCACCGGTGTCCTGGTCGCGCATCAGCTGACCCCGAAGATATCCCTTGCGCCCGGCGACCGACGTGATCGGCGACAGCGCGCGCGCCTGCACGATCCGGCGCATCGGCTGGCGCTTGCCCAACGACAGCCGGATCAGCGGCCGGACCATCACCTCGAAGACCACCAGGGCGCTGACCGGATTCGCCGGCAGCAGGAATGTCGGAACGCCCTCGCGCCCCAATTGCCCAAAGCCCTGGACGGATCCCGGATGCATGCCGACCCGGACGACCTCCATCTCGCCGAGCTCGGAAAGCACCGACCGCATCGCCTCGGTGGACGCGCCGCCGACGCCGCCGGCGATCACCACGACCTCCGCCCGGTTGATCTGCCCTTCGACGACCTCGCGGAGCTCGTTGAGGTCGCTGCTGACGATGCCGACGCGGTTGACCTCCGCGCCGGCGTCCCGGCCGGCCGCCGCCAGCGCGTAGGAGTTGACGTCGTATACCTGCCCGTTTCCCGGGGTCCGCGAGATGTCGACGAGCTCGCCACCCATGGCCATGACCGACAACCGCGGACGCGGATGCACCAGCACCCTTTCGCGCCCGACGGCCGCCAGCAGCCCGACCTGTGCCGCACCGATGATCGTTCCGGCGCGCACAGCGACGTCACCGGGCTGGACGTCGTCGCCGGCGCGGCGGACATAGGCACCCGAGGGTGCCCCGCGCAAGATCCGCACGCGCGACGTCCCGCCATCCGTCCACCGCAACGGCAGGACCGCGTCGGCCAGGGTGGGCAGCGGGGCCCCGGTCTGCACTCGGGCGGCCTGCCGCGGCTGCAGCCGGCTGGGGGTGCGCGCACCGGCCTCGATGGTCCCCATCACCGGCAGGACCAGTCCGTCATGCCGGTCTTCGTCGCCGGCGGACTCGTCGGATGGTTCGCCGAAGTTTTCGACGTCAACGTCGACTTCGCCGACCCCCAGCACGTCGACGCTGCGCACCGCGTAGCCGTCGATCGCGGCCTGGTCGAATCCGGGCATGGGCCGCTCGGTGACCACCTCCTCGGCGCACATCAATCCCTGCGCCTCGGCAATGGCGACGCGTATCGGCCGCGGCGCCACCGCGGCGGCCGTTATCCGGGACTGCTGCTCCTCCACTGAACGCACAAGCGCGCCTCTCTGCGTCAAGGCCCTGACGGGCGCCGCCCTTTAAGCCCTGCCGGGCGCCGTCTCGCGCGACCCGGCCCGCCTTCGTCCCGCCAGGAGCGGCGCTATCGCCCGGCTACTGCTCGGTCAGGCCCAATCGCGCCACCAACCATCGCCGTAATTCCGGGCCATAGTCGTCACGATCCAATGCAAAGTCAACCGCAGCCTTCAGGTAGCCGCCAGGATTTCCCAAGTCGTGTCGAGATCCGTGATGCACGACCACATGCACCGGGTGGCCCTCTTTGATCAGCAGCGCGATCGCGTCGGTGAGCTGTACTTCGTCGCCGGCCCCCCGATCAATGCGATGCAGCGCGTCGAAGATGGCGCGGTCGAGCACATAGCGGCCCGCCGCGGCAAACATCGACGGGGCGTCGCCGGTCTCGGGCTTCTCGACCATGCCCTTGACCTTCAGCACGTCGGGATTGTCGCCGTCGGGCCCCGGCTCGACGTCGAAAACCCCGTAGGCGCTGATCTCTTCGGGAGTCACCTCGATGGCACACAACACCGTGCCGCCGTGGTCGGCCCGCACCTTCGACATCGTCTCCAACACGCCGGTCGGCAGGACCAGGTCGTCGGGCAGCAGCACCATGACGGCGTCCTCGTCCGCGGTCAGCGTGGGCTCCACGCAGCCGATGGCGTGTCCCAGTCCGAGCGGCTCCGCCTGGACGACGGACTCCACCTTGATCAGCTGCGGCGCACGACGCACCTTGTCGAGCATCGCCATCTTGCCCCGGGCCTCGAGCGTGCCCTCGAGCACCAGGTCTTCAACGAAATGCGCGACGACCGAGTCCTTGCCCTCGGAGGTGACGATCACCAGGCGCTCGGCACCGGCCGCAGCCGCTTCCTCAGCGACCAGTTCGATGCCGGGCGTGTCGACGACGGGCAGCAGCTCCTTGGGCACCGTCTTGGTCGCCGGCAGGAAACGGGTGCCCAGACCGGCCGCGGGGACGATCGCCGTATAGGGGACCGGGATTTCTGGCCGTGGCATCGTTCACACGATAGCGCTCATCGACTTTGGCGCCTCCGCATGGCAGGCGAATACCCATGCTGTCATGGTTGATGCATGCCAACCGCGACCAAAGCCGCGTTGCGCGAACAGCTGCTCGCGGCCCGCGGTGGCGTGGCCGACGCCGTGCGGGCCGCCGAGGCCCGAATGCTCAGCGAGCACCTGGAGCCCGTGGTGAGCGGCGGCAGCACCGTCTGCGCTTACGTCCCGGTGGGCGCCGAGCCGGGATCCGTCGAGATCCTGGACATGTTGCTGCGCCGGGCGGGGCGGGTGCTGCTGCCGGTTGCGCGCACCACCGGCGACGGCATCCCGTTGCCGCTGCGGTGGGGCGAATACCGGCCGGGCGCGCTTATCCCAGGGCCGTGGCGCCTGCTCGAGCCGCCCGAGCCCGTGCTGCCGGAGTCGGCCCTGGCCGAGGCCGCTCTGGTGATCGTCCCGGCGCTGGCCGTCGACCGCCGGGGCGTGCGGCTGGGCCGGGGGCGCGGGTTTTACGACCGCTCGCTGGATGGCCGAAACCCGCAAGCGCGCCTCGTCGCGATGGTGCGCGACGTGGAGTTCGTCGACGAGTTGCCCGCGGATGCGCACGACGTGCCGATGACCCATGTGATCACGCCGGGGCGCGGAGTGATGGCCGTGGTTCCGGGCGGACACACCCGGGAATGGGACAGCTCACGTGGCGGTTTTAGCACTTGAAACAGTAGAGTGCTAAGAAGGCTGGAATCATCCGGAGGTTTTTGTGCCGACCTATAGCTACGCCTGCACCGAGTGCGACAACCGCTTCGACATCGTGCAGGGCTTCAGCGACGACGCGCTGACGACGTGCGAGAAGTGCTCCGGTCGGCTGCGCAAGCTGTTCAACTCCGTCGGGATCGTGTTCAAGGGCAGCGGCTTTTACCGCACCGACAGCCGCCAGGACAGCCAGAAGTCGAAGACGTCCGCCAACGGGTCCTCGACCGGCGACGCGGCGTCGAATTCGGGGTCCAGCGAAAAGAGCGGATCCAGCGACAAGAACGGATCCAGCGACAAGAACGGGTCAAGCGAGAAGTCGAGCAGCAGCCCCACGCCGTCCACGCCGTCCACCGCGGCCGCCTCGACCTAGCGGTTATCCACAACGCGATTTCTGACCGGCACCGCCGAAGCCGCGCGGCGCTTACCGTTGCGGCGTGCGGGAATCATCACTGAATCCAACGCTATTGCGCCGGCTGTCGACGTCCTTGCGTCCGGACTGGACTCGCACGGTGCTGGCCCGGCGCGTGGCCGCCGGCGGGCTCGTCGTGTTGGCCGGCATCGCGACGCTGCGGTCGAATCCGGACGGTGACCGCGCCGACGTGGTGGTGGCCGCACGCGACCTGCGCCCCGGCACCGCGTTGACCCTCGACGATGTTCGGATCGAAAAGCGTTTGGCCGCAACGGTTCCCGACGGATCACCAGCCAACCTTGGCGTCGTTGTCGGTTCGACGCTGGCCGGCCCGGCGAGGCGTGGCGAGGTGCTCACCGATGTCCGGCTGCTTGGCAGCCGGCTGGCCGAGTCGACGGCCGGGCCCGGCGCCCGCATCGTGCCGCTGCATCTGTCGGACAGCGCACTGATCGACCTTGTTCGGGTGGGCGATGTGGTTGACGTGCTGGCCGCGCCGGCCACCGACTCGCAGGCGACGGGCCAGGCGGTCAGCAGGGTCGTGGCCACCGACGCGGTGGTAGTCCTCGTGTCGGCCAAACCGAAGGTCCAGGCCGCCGACGGCGACCGCGTAGTGTTGGTCGCGCTGCCGGCTCGCGTGGCGAACACGGTGGCAGGCTCGGCGCTGGGTCAGACGGTAACGTTCGTCCTGCACTGAGTACCTGGCCTCAGCCCAGAAAGGACCTCCCCAATGCTCAAAGGGTTCAAGGAGTTTCTCTCGCGGGGCAATATCGTCGACCTGGCCGTCGCCGTGGTCATCGGTACTGCGTTCACCGCACTGGTCACCAAGTTCACCGACAGCATCATCACGCCGCTGATCAACCGGATCGGTGTCAAGCCGAACTCCAAGGTCGGCGCCTTGCGGATCGATATCGGCGGCGGTCAGGCCATCGACCTGAACGTCCTGCTGTCGGCCGCGATCAACTTTTTCCTGATCGCGTTGGTCGTGTACTTCTTCGTCGTCCTCCCCTACAACACGCTGCGCAAGCGCGGCGAGGTCGAGCAGGCCGACGACGCCCAGATCGTCCTGCTCACCGAAATCCGCGACCTTCTCGCGCAATCCGATGGGGAATCGTCCGGCAAGCACGGCGGGCCCGCCAAGACCCCCACCCCGAGCCACGGACCCCGCGCGGACGCCGAAGCACAGTGACCCGTCACTGCGAGTTGTCGGGCGATTAGATCTCCAGGCTCGACAACTGGCCGATGATCTGCGCGGCGAGCGGATTCAGCGTCGCCATTCCGTCGCGCACCGCGTAGCGGGACCCGGCGAGGTTGACCACCAACGTGCTTCCGGATACTCCGGCCAGACCGCGCGACAGTCCGGCATCGATGATTCCCGCGGACAACCCCGAGGCGCGGACGGCTTCCGCGATACCCAGGATCTCCCGATCCAGAATTTCGCGGGTGGCCTCCGGGGTGACGTCGCGTGGGGTGACTCCCGTCCCGCCGACCGAGACCACCAGGTCCACCCCACCGATCACCGCGGTGTTCAGCGCGTTGCGGATCTCGACCTCGTCGGCCGCGACCGCGATCACGCCGTCGACAACGAACCCCGCCTCGGTCAGCAGCTCGGTCACCAGCGGACCACTATGGTCCTCCTCGGCCCCGTGCGCGGTGCGGTCATCGACCACCACGACCAGAGCCCGGCCGACTACCAACTCGGCACCCGTTTCCATGGGTGCAACGGTATATCCGAGTTCCGACAACGGCTCGTCGACTCTCATCACTGATCCGCCTTGCCCAAGGTGACCTCGACGGTGCGGCTCCCGCCACCCTGATCCTGATAGGTCAGCGATACCTTGTCGCCGGGCGCTTTGGATCGCACGGCGGCAACCAATGCGTCGGCGCTGCTGATCGGGCGGTCGTCGACCTTGGTGACCGTGACTCCCTTGGGCACTCCGGCACTCGCGGCCGCACCGCCCTGCACCACGTCGACAACCTTGGCGCCCGGGGTGCCCTTGTCACTGGTCACCTGCACGCCGAGCGAGGCGTGCGTCGCCTTGCCGGTGCTGATCAACTCGTCGGCGATGCGCTTGGCCTGGTCGACCGGGATCGCGAAGCCCAGGCCGATCGAGCCGCTCTGGGCATCCGGTGAATCGGCGCCCAGCGTCGCGATGGCCGAATTGACGCCCACCAGTTGGCCGCTCATGTTGACCAACGCACCACCGGAGTTACCCGGGTTGATCGCGGCATCGGTCTGAATCGCGTCCAGCACGGTGTTTTGGTTACCGGACTCACCGGTCGTGGACACCGGCCGGTTCATCGCGCTGATGATTCCGGTGGTCACCGTGCCCGACAGACCCAGGGGTGACCCGATCGCCACGACCGGCTGACCGACCCGCAGGTCCGACGACGAACCCATCGAGATGGGAGTGAGGCCGGACATGCCCTGCACCCGAATCACGGCGATATCGCTGGTGGGGTCGGCACCGACCACCGTGAACGGTGCGGTGCGGCCGTCGGAGAAGGTCACCGTCGTTTTCGGTGCCGGACCGCCGGGACCGCCGGGACCGCCCGGCCCGCCAGGGCCGCCCGGCCCGCCAGGGCCGCCCGGCCCGCCAGGACCGCCGGGACCCGCGGGAGCGGCAGGAGCGGGCCCCGGCTTGGCCGCCGCGACCACGTGGTTGTTGGTCAGAATCAACCCGTCGGCCGACAGGATGATGCCGGAGCCCTCTTCCGACTGCCGACCCAGATCGGTCTCCAGCATGACGACGCTGGGCACGACTTTGGCGGCGACCTGTTCGACGGTGCCCGGCGGCATGTTCGCGGCCGGGACGCTGGGGGCGATCCCCGGGATGATCCCGTGGCCGTTGCTGCCCGCGGTGTGCGTGCCCAGCTCGACGGCTGTTGCCGCGGCGCCGCCGATACCGGCCGACACCACCGCGACCGCCAACGCTCCTACGACCAACATGCCCGCGCGGGACCGTTTTTCGGGCATCGGCGCGATTGGGGGACCCATCGGCGGCAGCATCCTGGGAATCGGGCCGGTTGCGTTGGGGCCGGCCATCGGGCCCACCCCGGTGCCGCCGGGGATCGGACCCGGCCCGGTGCCCCCGGGTATCGGGCCCGGCCCGGTACCGCTGAACGGCTCGTAGGGCCGGCGGTACGGGGACATCGGCGTCGTCTGCGTCGGCGGCGACGGCTGGGCGGACGGCGGATAGCGCCAATCGAACTGCTGGGTGTACGGCTGCTGGTGCCCCTGTGCAAACGCTGGGGGCACAGGCTGATTAGGCCCGGCAGGGTATCCCGGCTGCTGCGGCGGTGGCGAATACCTCGGGTCATTCGTCATGTCGCTGGGTCGCTCTTCCTCTACTACTTCGGCCGATGTCGGTTCGATTCGGCTCGTTTCCAACAGTAACTGCAGGACTACCTTGCCCGCGCGGACTGAGAGTCCACTGAGATAACGTTCGCGGAATCCCGAGAGTTCTCCCCGTTGCCCGCCGCGGGCACGACGGGATCAGTCTCGGGCTCGATCTTACTGTCGTCCGCGGGCATCTGGTATGTCGAAACCGGCATCGGCCGGCCGGGAAACAGCACATAAATGGATGTGCCCGGGGGTTGTGCTCCCGGCACGGTGTCCTCGACGCGAAGCAATCCACCGTGGTTGAGTACCACCTTTTTGACGATCGCCAACCCAAGCCCCGAACCGGGCAACGCCCGTGCCATCGTCGATCGGTAGAACCGCTCGAACACCAGACGTCGCTCGTGCGGTGGAATCCCCGGGCCGTGGTCGGAGACCACCAGCTCGGCGTGCGAAGCGTCGAGTTGTCTCATCGTTATACCGACATGGCCGCCCGGCGGGCTCCACTTGGCCGCGTTGTCCATGAGGTTGAGCACCGCGCGCGAGAGCCCGGCGCCGTCGCCGTAGACCTGCCACCCGACCGCGTCGACATCGAAGTGAATGTCGTTGCGCCGCCGCCTAACCCGCTCCAGGCTGCGATCAATCACCTCGGACATGTCGACCGGCTCGTGCACCACCTGGCCGGCGTCGTCGCGGGTGAGGTCCACCAAATCGCCTACCAGCGTGGACAACTCCTCAATCTGCGCGAGCACATCGGCGCGCAGCTCGACCATCTCCTGCTCGGGTAGCCGTGGCGCCCCCGGCTCCATCGAGGCCATGAGCAGCTCGACATTGGTGCGCAGCGACGTCAGCGGGGTGCGCAACTCGTGTCCGGCATCGGTGACCAGCCGCGCCTGCCGCTCCCGGGACTCGGCCAACGCCCGCAGCATCAAGTTGAATGCCTCGGTGAGCCTGGCTAATTCGTCACTGCCGAATACCGGGATGGGCCGCAGGTCGTCGGTGCGCGCCACCCGCTCGGCGGCTTCGGTAAGGCGAGCCACCGGACGCAGCCCCGCCCGGGTGACCATGCCCCCGGCGACCGCGGCGACCGCGACGCCAATGCCGCCCACCAGAAGCAGCACCCAGCGCAGTTTGGTCATGACCGCTTCAGTCGGCTTGAGGCTCTTGGAGATCAGCAGTGAACTGCCGTTGGGCAGGTGGATGGCGAGGATTCGTTGATCCGACGCGGTGCGGCGCGCCATGAACAGATCGCCGCGGATGACGGCCTTCTCGGTGGGTCCGACGGGCAGGGTCTGGCCCGGCTGGTTGGCGGTGTAGATCGTGTGGCCCGGGTTCACCAGCATCGCGTTGACGTCCGAGTAGGCGGTGCCCTCGATGGCCTTTCCGGGATCGGCGGCCAGCGAACCGCTGGCGATCAGCAGCTGCGCCCGGCTCTGCAGTTGGTTGTCGATATCGCCATACAACGCAGCCGAAACCACGGCGTAGACGGCGAACGCCATCAGCACGACGACCATCGCCACCATCGACATCGCCAGCAGCATTACCCGCCACCGCAGGGACAACGAGCTGGGGGCCCGCAGCGGTGCGTGCCGGTGCCGATGGGACCGGATCATCAGGGTGGCGTCTCCCGAAGGACGTAACCCACTCCGCGCACCGTGTGGATCAGCCGCAGCTCACCATCGGCTTCCGTCTTGCGGCGCAGATAGCCCACGTAGACCTCCAGCGCATTGCCCGAGGTGGGAAAATCGAATCCCCACACCTCCTCGAGGATGCGGCTGCGGGTCAGCACCCGGCGCGGATTGGCGATCAACATCTCCAGCAAGGAAAACTCGGTGCGGGTCAGGCTGATCCGGCGTTGCCCGCGAGTGACCTCACGGGTCACCGGGTCCAGGGTCAAATCGGAGAACGTCATGGCCACCGACTCGGCGTCGTCCTCGGGCTTGGTGCGGCGCAGCAACGCCCGCATCCGGGCCAACAATTCCTCGAGGGCGAACGGCTTCGGCAGGTAGTCGTCGGCGCCGGCGTCCAGGCCGGCGACCCGCTCGGAAACCGAATCCCGGGCGGTAAGCACCAGGATCGGCAGGTCGTCGCCCGTGCTGCGCAGATGACGGCACACCTCGAGACCGTCCAAACGCGGCATCATCACATCCAGCACGAGCGCGTCCGGCCGATCGCTGGCAATTTTGTCGAGGGCCTCGACCCCGTCGTGAGCCAACTCGACCGAGTAGCCATTGAAGGAAAGCGACCTGCGCAGCGACTCGCGCACCGCGCGATCGTCGTCGACGACAAGTATCCGCACGGCCACTAGTTTCGTCCTAGCGCCTGAGAGCGGCCTGAGAGGCGCGCCGGGTATTTGCCGAGATTAACGGCGGTCGAGATCGATGAGACCGAGGCGGGCGGCCTTGAGCAGCCTGCGCGGCACCTTGTGCTTATGGCCTGCCACGTTCACACCGACCAGCTCGGTCCGGGTGGCCTTCCACTGCGCGCGACGGCTTCGGGTGTTCGCGCGCGACATCCTGCGCTTGGGTACGGCCATGGTCGGGCCTAACTCCTCAGTTGGGGCTAGTCGGGGATGTCCCACGGCATGGCCCACCGGGCCGAACGTGCGACGATTGCCTATCAGGATAGTCGGTGGCCCGCTGGTCGCCAAAATGGGCGCCCACCGCTAAAAGCGCATCCACCCGGCCGGACGCGCACGGCACCGGTACCGGCAGCTACCAGGCCTCCTTGACGTGACACCGGCGGTACCGGCTAACCTACCGGTTGGTTGGTTGATTGGAGGAGCGGATGGCCTTTGCCGGTAGTCCTGGCCCTGTCCGTATCGCGAACTGCTCGGGGTTCTACGGCGACCGGCTGTCGGCGATGCGCGAGATGCTCACCGGCGGCCTGGACGATCCGGTGGACTACCTCACCGGCGATTACCTGGCCGAGCTCACCATGCTCATCCTCGGCCGCGACCGGATGAAGCACCCCGAGCGCGGCTATGCCAAGACCTTCCTGACTCAACTCGAGGACTGCCTGGGTGAGGCGTGCGACCGCGGGGTTCGCATCGTCACCAACGCCGGCGGCCTCAACCCCGCCGGGCTGGCCGACGCGATACGCGCGCTGGCCGAGCGACTGGGCATCCCGGCCCGGATCGCCCACGTCGAAGGCGACGACCTGCAGCCTCGCGCAGCGGAGCTCGGGCTGGGCACGCCGCTGACCGCGAACGCCTACCTGGGCGCGTGGGGCATCGTCGATTGCCTCAGCGGCGGCGCCGACGTCGTCGTCACCGGCCGGGTCACCGACGCCTCGGTGATCGTCGGGGCGGCGGCGGCGCACTTCGGCTGGGGCCGCACCGACTACGACGAACTGGCCGGCGCCGTGGTTGCCGGCCACGTCATCGAATGCGGTGTCCAGGCCACCGGCGGCAACTACTCCTTCTTTACCGAGATCCCCGACCTGACCCACGCCGGTTTCCCGCTCGCCGAGGTCCACCACGACGGCTCGTCGGTGATCACCAAGCATCCGGGCACCGGCGGCCTGGTCAGCGTCGACACCGTCACCGCGCAGCTGCTCTACGAGATCACCGGCGCCCGCTACGCCAACCCCGACGTCACCGCCCGGATGGATTCCATCGAGCTGTCCCCCGACGGCCCCGACCGCGTGCGCATCGGCGGCGTGCTCGGCGAACCGCCGCCGCCCACCCTCAAGGTGTCGCTGAACAGCATCGGTGGCTTCCGCAACTCCATGACGTTCGTGCTCACGGGCCTGGACGTCGAGGCCAAGGCCGACTTGGTACGCCGGCAGCTCGAGGCCGCGCTCACCGTCAAGCCCGCCGAGCTGCAGTGGTCCCTGGCCCGCACCGACCACACCGACGCCGACACCGAAGAGGCCGCCAGCGCGCTGCTGCACTGCGTGGTCCGCGACCCCGACCCCGCCAATGTCGGGCGCCAATTCTCCTCAGCCGCAGTGGAATTGGCGCTTGCCAGCTATCCCGGATTTCACGTGACAGCCCCGCCGGGCGAAGGCCAGGTGTACGGCGTGTTCACCCCCGGCTACGTCGACGCCAAGCAGGTGCCACACGTCGCGGTGCGCGCCGACGGCACCCGCGTTGACATCCCTTGCGCCACCGACACTTTGGAGTTGGCACCCGCCGATCCGCCGCCGTTGCCCGAGCCACTCCCGGCCGGGCCGGCGCGCAGGGTCCCGCTGGGCCGGATCGCCGGGGCCCGCAGTGGCGACAAGGGCGGATCGGCCAACGTCGGGGTCTGGGTGCGCACCGACGACCAATGGCGCTGGCTCGCCAACACGCTGACCGTCGACCTGTTCAAGGAGCTGCTGCCCGAGGCCGCGGACTTCGAGGTCACCCGCCACGTGCTGCCCAATTTGCGCGCGGTCAATTTCGTCATCGACGGCATCCTCGGCCAGGGCGTCGCCTATCAAGCGCGATTCGATCCCCAGGCCAAGGGGCTGGGCGAATGGCTGCGCGGCCGCCACATCGACATCCCGGAGAGCCTGTTATGAGTATCTGGAATACACCGGAGCGCGAACAGCTGCGAAAGACGGTGCGCTCGTTCACCGAACGCGAGATTCTGCCCAACGTCGACGAGTGGGAGCGCACCGGCGACCTGCCGCGCGAACTGCACCGCCGCGCCGGGGCGGCCGGCCTGCTGGGCGCGGGTTTGCCCGAGGCGGTCGGCGGTGGCGGTGGGGACGGCGTCGACTCGGTGATCATCTGCGAGGAGGTGCATCAGTCCGGCGCTCCGGGCGGGGTTTTCGCGTCGCTGTTCACCTGCGGCATCGCGGTGCCGCACATGATCGCATCGGGCGATCCGCGGCAGATCGACACGTATGTGCGTCCGACGTTGGCGGGCGAAAAGATCGGCGCGCTCGCCATCACCGAGCCCGGTGGCGGTTCGGACGTCGGGCACCTACGAACCACGGCGGTCTTGGACGGCGATCACTACATCGTCAACGGCGCCAAGACATACATCACCTCGGGCGTACGCGCCGACTACGTCGTCACCGCGGTGCGCACCGGCGGCCCTGGCGCGGCGGGGGTTTCGCTGCTGGTGGTCGACAAGGGCACACCCGGCTTCGAGGTCAGCCGCAAGCTGGACAAGATGGGCTGGCGGTCATCCGACACCGCCGAGCTGTCCTACGTCGACGCGCGAGTGCCGGCGGCCAATCTCGTCGGCGCCGAGAACAGCGGCTTCGCCCAGATCGCCCACGCGTTCGTCTCCGAGCGCATCGCCCTTGCCACACAGGCATATTCGAGCGCGCAACGCTGCCTGGATCTGACGGTGCAATGGTGCCGCGACCGGGAGACGTTCGGCCGCCCGCTGATCTCGCGCCAATCGGTGCAGAACACGCTGGCCGAAATGGCCCGCCGCATCGACGTGGCCCGGGTCTATTCGCGCCATGTGGTCGAGCGCCAGCTCGCCGGGGAGACCAACCTGATCGCGGCGGTGTGCTTCGCCAAGAACACCGCCGTCGAGGCCGGGGAATGGGTCGCAAACCAAGCCGTCCAGCTGTTCGGCGGCATGGGCTACATGGCCGAATCCGAAGTCGAACGCCAATACCGGGACATGCGGATCCTCGGCATCGGTGGCGGAACCACCGAAATCCTGACCTCGCTGGCCGCCAAAACCATGGGATATCAATCATGACGGTGCTGCGGTCCACGCTCGACCCGAAATCTGACGTTTACACCGACGCCGCATCGGCGGCGACCTCACGGCTCGATGAGATCGACGCCGAACTCGCCAAAGCGCTTGGGGGCGGTGGTGCCAAGTACGTCGAGCGTCATCACGCGCGCGGCAAGCTGACGGCGCGGGAACGCATCGAGTTGCTCGTCGACCCGGACTCGCCCTTCCTGGAACTGAGCACGCTGGCAGCCTATGGCAGCGCCTTCCAGATCGGCGCCAGCAACGTCACCGGTATCGGTGTGGTCGAAGGCGTCGAATGCATGATCGTCGCCAACGACCCCACCGTCAAAGGCGGCACCAGCAATCCTTGGACCCTGAAGAAAATACTGCGGGCCAATCAGATCGCATTCGAAAACCGCCTCCCCGTTGTCTCGCTGGTGGAATCCGGCGGCGCCGATCTGCCCACCCAGAAGGAGATCTTCGTCCCCGGCGGACGGATGTTCCGCGACCTGACGAGGCTGTCGGCGGCGGGCATCCCCACCATCGCGCTGGTGTTCGGCAACTCCACCGCCGGTGGTGCGTACGTGCCGGGCATGTCCGATCACGTGGTGATGATCAAGGAACGCTCGAAGGTGTTCCTGGCCGGTCCACCGCTGGTGAAGATGGCCACCGGCGAGGAATCCGATGACGAATCCCTGGGCGGCGCCGAAATGCACGCCCGCATATCGGGTTTGGCCGACTACTTCGCTCAAGACGAGCTCGACGCCATCCGCATCGGGCGTCGCGTCGTGGCGCGGCTGAACTGGGTCAAGCACGGACCCGCACCCAAACCGGTGACCGAGCCGCTGTTCGACGCCGAGGAGCTGATCGGCATCGTGCCCGCGGACCTGCGCATCCCGTTCGATCCTCGCGAAGTGATCGCCCGCATCGTCGACGGCTCCGAATTCGACGAATTCAAGCCGCTGTACGGGTCTTCGTTGGTCACCGGCTGGGCCCAGTTGCACGGCTATCCGCTGGGCATCCTGGCCAACGCGCGCGGCGTGCTGTTCAGCGAGGAGTCGCAGAAGGCCACCCAGTTCATTCAACTGGCCAACCGTTCCGACACGCCACTGTTGTTCTTGCACAACACCACCGGATACATGGTGGGCAAGGACTACGAAGAGGGCGGCATGATCAAGCACGGCTCGATGATGATCAACGCCGTGTCCAACTCGACCGTCCCGCACATCTCGCTGCTGATCGGCGCGTCGTACGGCGCCGGCCACTACGGGATGTGCGGGCGCGCCTACGACCCTCGGTTCCTGTTCGCTTGGCCCAGCGCCAAATCCGCGGTGATGGGCGGTGCGCAACTGTCCGGGGTGCTGTCGATCGTGGCTCGCGCCGCCGCCGAAGCCCGTGGGCAGCAGGTCGACGAGGACGCCGACGCCGCGATGCGGGCGGCCGTCGAGGGCCAGATCGAGGCCGAGTCGCTGCCGATGGTCCTGTCCGGGATGCTCTACGACGACGGCGTGATCGACCCGCGAGACACCAGAACCGTGTTGGGAATGTGTTTGTCCGCCATCGCCAATGCCCCGATCAAGGGGACGTCGAACTTCGGCGTCTTCCGGATGTGAGCCCCATGGAAATCACTCGAGTACTGGTTGCCAACCGCGGCGAGATCGCCCGACGGGTGTTCGCCAGCTGCCGGCGGCTCGGGCTGGGAACCGTCGCGGTGTACACGGAACCCGACGCCGAAGCGCCGCACGTCGCCGAGGCCGACGCCCGGGTGCGGCTGCCGAAGACGAACGACTATCTCAACGCCGAGGCGCTCATCGCCGCGGCCCGCGCCGCCGGCGCCGACGCGTTGCACCCGGGCTACGGATTCCTCTCGGAGAACGCCGAGTTCGCCGCCGCCGTGCAGGATGCGGGCCTGACGTGGGTCGGGCCACCGGTGGATGCGGTGCGGGCGATGGGCTCCAAGATCGAGTCCAAGAAGCTGATGGCCGCCGCCGGGGTACCCGTCCTCGACGAACTCGACCCCGACACGGTCACCGAAGCTCAGCTGCCCGTGCTGGTCAAGGCTTCCGCGGGCGGCGGCGGCCGCGGGATGCGGGTGGTGCACGAATTATCGGCTCTGCCAGCGGAAGTCGCCGCGGCCCAACGTGAGGCGCAGTCCGCGTTCGGCGACCCGACCGTGTTCTGCGAGCGCTACCTGCCCACCGGACACCATGTCGAGGTCCAGGTCCTGGCCGACACCCACGGCACCGTGTGGGCCGTCGGGGAACGGGAATGCTCGATTCAGCGTCGCCACCAAAAGATCATCGAGGAGGCGCCGTCGCCGTTGGTGGAGCGCACACCCGGCATGCGGGCCAAGCTTTTCGACGCGGCGCGGCTGGCCGCCGGCGCGATCGGCTACACCGGGGCAGGCACGGTGGAGTTCCTCGCCGATGACGACGGCGAGTTCTACTTCCTGGAGATGAACACCCGGCTGCAGGTCGAGCACCCGGTCACCGAGGAGACCACCGGCCTCGATCTCGTCGAGCTGCAGCTCGTCGTTGCCGAGGGTGGCCGGCTCGATGCGGAACCCCCGGTAACCCACGGGCATTCGATCGAGGCCCGGCTATACGCCGAGGATCCCGCGCACGGCTGGCAACCCCAGGCCGGCACGGTGCACGCGTTCGAGGTGCCGTCGGTTCGGGCCGAGTTCGACTCGCTGGGCCGGCGGACCGGAATCCGGCTGGATTCCGGGATCGTGGACGGATTCACGGTGTCGATCCACTACGACCCGATGCTGGCCAAGGTCATCTCGTATGCCCCGACGCGCCGGCAGTCAGCGCTGGTGCTCGCCGACGCGCTGGCCCGCGCCCGCGTGCACGGCGTACGCACCAACCGCGACCTGCTGGTGAACGTGCTGCGGCATCCGGCGTTCCTGGACGGCGCCACGGACACGGCGTTTTTTGACACCAACGGCCTTGCGCGGCTGTCGGCGTCGCTGGCCGACCAGGGCGTGGTTCGTTTGTCGGCGATCGCCGCCGCGCTTGCCGACGCCGCGCACAATCGCGCGACGGCCGCGGTGTTCGGCTCGATCCCCAGCGGCTGGCGAAACCTGCCGTCGGGCCACCAGGTCAAGAGTTATCGCGACCACGACGGCGGCGAGCACCAGATCGAATATCGTTTCACCAGAAGCGGTTTGGTGCTGCCCAACGACGTATCGGTGCGACTGGTCTCGGCCACGGCCGACGAGGTCGTGCTCGCCGACTGCGACGGGGTGGCCTGCAGCTTCGCGGTTTCGCGATACGGCCAAGACGTCTACATCGACTCGGCACGCGGGCCCGTTCACCTGGTCGCGCTGCCGCGCTTCCCCGAGCCCGGTTCGACCCTCGAAAAGGGCTCGCTGATAGCGCCCATGCCCGGCAACGTCATCCGCCTCGGCGCCGCGGTCGGCGCGACCGTTACCACCGGTCAGCCGCTGATCTGGCTGGAGGCGATGAAGATGGAACACACCATCACCGCGCCGACCGACGGCGTGCTCGCCGAGCTCAACGTCGATACCGGGCAGCAAGTCGAAGTTGGCGCCGTCCTGGCAAGAGTGGAAGCGCCGCAAGCAGAAGGAGATCCACAGTGACCGACACCAGCTTTATCGAAAACGAGGAACGCCGGGCGCTGCGCAAGGCGGTGGCCGAGTGGGCGTCCAACTACGGCAGCGAGTACTACCTGGAGAAGGCCCGCAAACACGAACACACCACCGAATTGTGGTCCGAGGCAGGTAAACTCGGCTTTCTCGGGGTGAATTTGCCTGAGGAATACGGTGGCGGCGGCGCCGGAATGTACGAGCTGTCGCTGGTGATGGAGGAGATGGCGGCGGCGGGTAGCGCGCTGCTGCTGATGGTGGTGTCACCCGCCATCAACGGGACCATCATCAGCAAGTTCGGCACCGAGGAACAGAAGAAGCGCTGGATTCCGGCGATCGCCGACGGATCCCTGACGATGGCGTTCGCGATCACCGAGCCGGACGCCGGATCCAACTCGCACAAGATCACCACCACCGCCAGGCGCGACGGCGGCGACTGGATCCTCAAGGGCCAGAAGGTCTTTATCTCCGGCATCGACCAGGCGCAGGCGGTGCTGGTGGTGGCCCGCACCGAGGAGGCGAAAACCGGCAAGCTGCGCCCGGCGCTGTTCGTGGTGCCCACCGACGCGCCCGGCTTCACCTACACGCCAATCGAGATGGAGCTGATCAGCCCCGAACGCCAATTCCAGGTGTTCCTCGACGACGTCCGGCTGCCGTCGGATGCCCTCGTCGGGGCCGAGGACGCGGCCATCGCACAGCTTTTCGCCGGCCTGAACCCCGAGCGCATCATGGGCGCGGCCAGCTCGGTGGGCATGGGACGATTCGCGCTGGAAAAGGCCGTCGCGTACGTCAAGACCCGCAAGGTGTGGTCGACGCCCATCGGCGCTCACCAGGGGCTGTCACATCCGTTGGCGCAGTGCCACATCGAAGTCGAACTCGCCAAGCTGATGCTGCAGAAGGCCGCGGCGCTCTACGACAGCGGCGACGACATGGGCGCGGCCGAGGCCGCCAACATGGCCAAGTACGCCGCCGCCGAGGCGGCCACCCGCTCGGTCGACCAGGCCGTGCAGTCGATGGGCGGCAACGGACTGACCAAGGAGTACGGCGTCGCCGCAATGCTGACCTCCGCCCGGCTGGGCCGGATCGCGCCGATCAGTCGCGAGATGGTGCTGAACTTCGTCGCACAGACATCGCTGGGCCTGCCCCGCTCCTACTGATGGACACACTCGTCGAATACGCCGCCCCGACCGATGCTTCGGGCCCGTTCGCACGGCTGACGCTAAATTCCCCGCACAACCGCAACGCGCTGTCGACCGCACTGGTCGGCCAGTTGCACCAGGGGCTGCGCGACGCCGCGTCGGACCCGGCGGTGCGGGCGGTGGTGCTGGGGCACACCGGCGGCACGTTCTGCGCCGGCGCGGACTTGAGCGAGGCCAGCGGGGGCGATCCTTTCGAAATGGCCGCGGCTCGGGCCCGGGAATTGACGGCGCTGTTGCGCGCCATCGTCGAATCGCCGCTGCCGGTGATCGCCGCCATCAACGGCCATGTCCGGGCCGGCGGGTTCGGCCTGCTCGGCGCCTGCGATATCGCGGTCGCCGGCCCGCGCAGCACCTTCGCGCTGACCGAGGCCCGGATCGGCGTCGCCCCCGCGATCATCTCGCTGACGCTGCTGCCGAAGATGTCGGCGCGGGCCGCGGCGCGCTACTACCTGACCGGCGAGACATTCGATGCGGCGAAGGCCGCGGAAATCGGGCTCGTCACGATGGCGGCCGACGACGTGGAAGACGCGGTGCAGAAGCTGGTCGCCGACGTGGCCCGCGGTTCGCCCCAGGGTCTTGCGGCGTCGAAGGCACTGACCACCGCCGCCGTCCTCGAAGGCTTCGACCGCGACGCCGAACGGCTTACCGAGGACTCGGCCCGGCTGTTCGTCTCCGACGAGGCTCGCGAAGGCATGCTGGCGTTCCTGCAGAAGCGTCCACCGAGGTGGGCGGCCGGGCCCGCTGACGGCACCGCCAATTAAGGGCTGCCTGGGAGGAAGGTTGCAGTTTCGCCAACCTACTTGCAGCAAATCTGGTACGTCGTACGCTCGTGGGTGATGAGCAACTCAGCGCAGCGCGACGCGAAGGACACGCGTGACGAATCGTCGCGTGCTGCCGACACGGATCGCATCCAGCTTGCGCAGTTGCTGACGTACGCGGCCGAGCAGGGCCGCCTGCAGCTGAAGGACTACGAAGACCGCCTGACCAGGGCTTATGCGGCTACAACCTATGAGGAGCTGGATAGGCTCAGGGACGACCTGCCGGATGCGGTATACCCGCGCAGGGGCGGTAAACCCAATCCGGCGCCGTCCATGTTGCTGCTGGCCCTGCTGAGCGGATTCGAGCGGCGCGGCCGATGGAACGTGCCGAAGAAGCTGACCACGTTCACGTTCTTTGGGAGCGGGGTGGTGGATCTGCGCTACGCGGACTTCACTTCGACCGAGGTTGACATTCATGCGATCTCGATCATGGGCGCGCAGAATATTCTGCTGCCGCCCGAAGTCAACGTCGAGATCCACGGCCACGGTGTGATGGGCGGCTTCGACCACAGCGTCCTGGGCCAGGGCACACCTGGCGCGCCGAAGGTGAATATCCACGGCTTCTCGCTCTGGGGCGGGGTGGGCATCAGGCGGAAGGCCCGCAGGCCCCGCGGTTAGGCAACCACTTTCCCCGGCAGCGCTAGTCGGGCACGTAGCTGAATGTGTCCGGGTTGGGGCCGGTCCTGCCCGATTCGCCCTTGTTCAGCGCCGAGATCGCGTCCATGTCGGAGCCGTCCAGATCGAAGTCGAAGATCTCGAAGTTGGACTTCATGCGCTCCGGCGATATCGACTTGGGAAAGACGATGTCGCCGCGTTGGATATGCCAGCGCAACACCACCTGCGCGGGCGATTTGCCGCGGCCGTTGGCGATGCGGTTGATCACCGGATCGTCGAGCACCTCGCCCTGGGCGATCGGTGACCACGCCTCGGTGATGATGCCGTGATCGCGTCCGTAGGTGCGGACCTGCTCATTGGTGAAGTACGGATGCACCTCGATCTGGTTGACCGCGGGGACGGTGTCGGTCTCGTCCGCGAGTCGCTCCAAATGCGGCGGCTGAAAGTTCGAGACACCGATACTGCGGGCGCGTCCGTCCTTCGCGAATTCTTCGAGGACTTTCCACGTGGAGACGAAGTCACCACCGTAGAGCATCGGCAGCGGCCAATGAATGAGGAACAGGTCGACGTAATCGGAATCCAGAGCTTCCAGCGTCCTATCGAACGCGCGGCGCGCATCGTCGGGCTTGTGGTAGCCGTTGTTGAGCTTGCTGGTAACAAAAACGTCGGCGCGGTCGAGGCCGGCGTCGCGAATGCCTTGCGCAACTCCCTTCTCGTTTCCATACATCTCCGCGGTGTCGACGTGTCGGTATCCGATCTTCAGGGCCGCTTTGACCGCCGCGGCCGTCTCGCCGGGGTCGATCTGAAACACACCGAAGCCAAGCTGCGGGATGCGCACACCATCGTTGAGTTCGATCGTTGGAACCTTGCTCATGGGCTTCCTCCTTCTTTCGTCCATGTACCCGGTCGACGGAGTTCCTATCTCCATCCGATCATCCGCCATCCCGGTCGTCGAAATCGTCGGCGCTGATACCCATTAACGACCGCCCGCCAGCACCACTCCCTGAATACCTGCTAGCCGCAATTCGGCGGGTGGTCCTAGCGACGGCGTCGGGACCGCAGGTAGTCGCCCACCACGGCCGCGCCTAGGCCGTCGACATCGGGCACCACGACGCGTCCCTCGACGCGACGGGCGACCTGGTCGATAAACCGCGCCAGGCCGGGGTCGCTGCCCAGCCGGAAGATCGTCACCTGGGCGCCGAGCCGGGCCATGTCGTCAAACCCGCGCACGGTGTGGGCGATGGTCCGCGGATGCGGCGGGTAGTCGAAGAACACCGCGGAACCCGCCCCCTCCCCGTCGAAGTCCTCCAGGTGAGCGGTCGGCTCACCATCGGTCACCACCAGCACGACGGGCTGCGCGTTGGGGTGCCGGCGCAGGTGACGACCCGCCAGCGCCAGCGCGTGATGCAGGTTGGTGCCCTGCTCGTAGACGCCCTCCAGACCCGTGAGCTCGGCGGCCGACACCGTTCTGGCGTAGCGGCCAAAGGCGATGATCTGCAAGGCATCCGAGCGGAACCGCGTGCACACCAGGTGGTTGAGCGCGAGCGCCGTCTGCTTCATCGGCAGCCAACGATTCTCCATCACCATCGAAAACGAGGTATCGACCAACAGCGCCACCGCGGCCTGCGTGCGCGTTTCGGTCTCGGAGATCTCGACGTCGTCGACGGTGATCCGGATGGGGCCGCCCGGGCCGACGTAGCCCTCCAACGTCGCGGTCCCCGCCTGCCGCAGCACCGCGTTGGTCAGCGTGCGGGAGATGTTCCACGGCTCGGTGTCACCGAATTGCCAGGGCCGGGTCGCACCGGTCAGCTCGCCGGCGGCCCCCGCGCGCCGGTGATCGCGCTCGCCGTGGCGCCCGGAAAGCTGTTGCACCACATCGCGTAAAGCCGTCTCGCCCAGCCTGCGCATGGCCTTCGGGGACAGTCGCCATTGGCCGTCGGAACCACGATCCAGGAAACCCTGATTGACCAGTGCGCGTTCCAATTCGGCGAGCGTTCGCGCATCGATGGCCGCCTCGTCGCCGAGTTGGCGTGCCAGCGCGTCGAGGTCCACGTCATCCATGGTGGCGCCCGGATAGCTCTGCGACAGCTGCTCGGCCAGTTGCTCCAGCTCGGCGATGTCGGACAGCGCCCGGGTACCCTCGCCCATGCCGAACGGGTTATCGCCGGAGAATTCCTGGGACCCCGTCCAGTCTTCGCCCGGCCGCGCGGCCTGCAGATGCGCATCGAGGCGATTCAACGCCTGCATCAACGCCGGAGAGCCAAATGCCTGCTGCGCCAAGGCATCCAGCTCGGCACGCTGCTCGGGGCTCAGGCTGTTACGGAAGCGCTGCGCGGCGGCGGCGCGCTTGGCCAGCGAGTCCAGCAGCTCATCGACATTGCGCGGGTTCTCCGGGAAGAACTCGCCATGCTTGTCCATGAACTCTTCGAAATCCTGCTGCGTGTCCTCTCCGCGGGCGTGCTTGTCCAGCAGCTCGTTGAGGTCATCCAACATCTCGTTGACACGTTGGCGATCCTCGTCGGTGGCGCCCTCCAGCGCCTGCTTCATGCCGGCGAAGCGTTGGTCGAGCATCTCGCGGCCAAGCAAATCCTTTATCTGCTCGTACTTTTGGCGGGCCTCCGCGCTGCGCCAGTCGTAGTCGGAGAGCTCCTGGACGGCCTTGGCCGGCGACGCCGGCAACGCATCCAGCTGCAGCTCGCCGAACCGCGCATCGTCGTCCAGGGCCCGGGCCAGCTCCTTGCGCTCGGCCAGCACAGCCTCGTCGAGCAGCTTCTTGATCTCTTGTAGCGTTCCGTCTAAGTTGTTGCGGCGCAACAAATCCCGTCGGCGCCGGTTCGCCTCCGCCGCCAACCGGTCGGCCCCGGGCATGTTGTTGGTGCCGCGGCGCAGCAGCTCGGACAGCGCCCGGCGCGGCGACGTGCCGGCCATGACGTCCTGCCCGATCTGCTCGAGCGCCTCGCGCAGATCCACCGGCGGAGCCAGGGGGTCGGGCCCGCCGGTGTACGCCGAGTATCGTAGCGAGTGGCCCTTAAAGGGTTCAGCCATAGACGGTTTGGCCCTCCCCGGACACCTTGTCGATTCGCTTGGCCAGGTACAAAGCCTCCAGCGCGAGCTCCAGCGCCGCCGCGCGCTCGCCTTCGGATTCCGCGCCCAGCTTTTTCGCGATCTTGTCTATCACCGGCAGCCCCGGTACCGCGGCCAGCACGTCCTTGGCCGACACCCGCTCGCCCGTCGTCACCGCCGAACCGGCCTCGACGGCGGACACCAGGGAGCCGACGTCGATGCCGCCGAGCACCCGCGATGCGGTATCGGCGGTCGCGCGGCGCAATAGGTGCTCGAGCACCGCCTGTTCGCGACCTTCCTCGCCGGACTCGAATTCCAGCTTGCCCCGCAGCACGTCGATCACCGTGCCCAGGTCGACCACCCGGGCCACCGGATCGGTTTCTCCCAGCATCGCGCCGCGGTGCCGGGCGGCGGCCGCGACGGTCTCGGCCGCCGCGATCGCGAACCGGGCCGAAACACCCGATCGCTGGTCGACCGAACTGGACTCCCGCAGGTACCGGGCGAACCGGGCCATGATCTGGATCAGGTAGTCGGGCACCTGCGCGCTCAGGTGCGCCTCCTGAACGATCACGCCCATCTCCGCCTCCAGCTCCAGCGGATAGTGGGTGCGGATCTCGGCGCCGAAGCGGTCTTTGAGCGGGGTGATTATGCGACCCCGGTTGGTGTAGTCCTCGGGGTTGGCGCTGGCGACCACCAACACGTCCAGCGGCAGGCGCAGCGTGTAGCCGCGGACCTGGATGTCGCGCTCCTCCATGACATTGAGCATCGACACCTGAATGCGCTCGGCGAGGTCGGGCAGTTCGTTGACCGCGACGATGCCGCGATGCGCGCGCGGGATCAGCCCGTACGCGATGGTCTCCGGGTCACCGAGGCTACGGCCCTCGGCGACCTTGATCGGGTCGACGTCGCCGACCAGGTCGGCGACGCTGGTGTCCGGGGTGGCCAGCTTCTCGGTGTAGCGCTCGCTGCGGTGCTTCCACTCCACCGGCAGGTCGTCGCCGAGCTCGTAGGCCCGCCGGATCGACTCCGGCGTGATCGGCCGGTACGGATGCTCACCGAGTTCGGCCCCGCCGATCACGGGTGTCCACTCGTCGAGCAGCCCGGTCAGCGCCCGCAGCAGTCGGGTCTTGCCCTGGCCGCGTTCGCCGAGCAGCACGAAGTCGTGGCCCGCGATCAGCGCCCGCTCCAGCTGGGGCAATACGGTGTCGTCGAAGCCCAGGATGCCCGGCCAGATTTCGTCGCCCTCGGCTAATGCGGTCAAGAGATTTTCGCGGATTTCCTGCTTGACTCCCCGTTCGCGGTACCCGGCGGCACGCAGTTCGCCGACCGTGCGGGGCAGGTTGCTCGGTGATGGCACCTCTCCACGCTACGCGTTGCCCGGATGCGTCACCCGGCGAACTTTCAGTGAGCGAAGTGGCGCGCCCCGGTGAGGTACAAAGTGACGCCGGCGCCGGCCGCCGCCGCGGTCACCTCGTCGTCGCGCACCGATCCTCCCGGATGCACCACCGCCTTCACCCCGGCGGCGGTCAGCGTTTCGAGGCCGTCGGGGAACGGGAAGAACGCGTCCGAGGCCGCGACCGCGCCGCCGACCCGGTCGCGCGCGCGCGCGACGGCCAGCCGAGCGGCGTCGACGCGGTTGACTTGACCCATCCCGACGCCGATGGTGGCGCCGTCGGCGGCGATCACAATCGCGTTGGACTTGACCGCGCGGCAGGCGCGCCACGCAAACACCAGATCGGTCAACGTCGCCGGGTCGGCCGGTGATCCGGTCGCCAGCGTCCAGTTCACCGGGTTGTCACCGTGCGCGTCGAGCTGGTCGCGCTGCTGCACCAGGAGCCCCCCGCTGATCGGTCGCAGCTCGGTACCACCGGTCAGCGGCTCGGAGGCCAACAACACCCGGATGTTCTTCTTGCGCGTCAGTGCGTCGACGGCGCCCGGCGCGTAGGCGGGTGCGACGATCACTTCGGTGAAGATGGTGCTCACGTACTCCGCCATCTCGACGCTGACTTCGGTGTTCGCCGCGATCACCCCGCCGTAGGCGCTCAGTGGATCGCATTCGTGGGCCTTGCGGTGCGCGTCGGCGACCGAAACCGACGAGATCGCGATCCCACAAGGATTGGCGTGCTTGATGATTGCCACGCAGATCTGTTCGTGGTCAAAGGCGGCCCGCCAAGCCGCATCCGCATCGGTGAAGTTGTTGTAGGACATGTCTTTTCCGTGCAGCTGCTCGGCCTGCGCCAGGCCGGGCCAGGCGCCGGGGTCGCTGTAGAGCGCCGCCTGCTGGTGCGGATTCTCGCCGTAGCGCAGCATCGCCGTGCGGCGCCAGCTGCCGGCGAGCCACTGCGGAAACACGGTGGGCGGATGCTCGGGCGCCAGCGTCGACTCCATCCAGCCGGCGACCGCGATGTCGTACTCCGCCGTGTGCTGAAACGCCAACGCCGCCAGCCTTTTGCGCTCGGCGAGGGTAAATCCGCCGTTACGCACGGCGGCAAGCACCCCGTCATAGCCGAGCGGATCGGTGACCACCGCCACGCTGGGGTGGTTTTTCGCGGCCGCGCGGACCATGGACGGACCGCCGATGTCGATCTGCTCGACGCACTCGTCGATGCCCGCACCCGAGTCGACGGTCTCGCTGAACGGATACAGGTTGACGACGACCAGTTCGAACCCCGCGATCCCGAGCCGTTCGAGCGCCGCGGCGTGCTCGGGCTTGCGCAGATCGGCCAGCAGGCCGGCGTGCACCCGCGGGTGCAACGTCTTGACCCGGCCGTCGAGCACCTCGGGAAAGCCGGTCAGCTCCTCCACGCGGGTCACCGGAATGCCTTTGTCGGCAATTGTTTTCGCGGTTGAGCCGGTCGAGACGATCTCGGCGCCCGCCGCGGCCAGGCCCTGGGCGAGTTCGATCAGCCCGGTCTTGTCGTAGACGCTGATCAACGCGCGCCGGATCGGCCGTTTTGTCGCGCTCAGCCCGTCGTCGGTGCTCATCCCAGGGTCGCCTTTCGTCCGATCACGGTCACGCCGCCGGTCGCAATCGCGGCCACCACGTCGACCAACAGCTGTCGTTCGGTGACTTTGATGCGTTCATGCAGGGCCTCTTCATCGTCGCCGTCGAGCACCGGGACGGATTGCTGCGCCAAGATCGGCCCGGTGTCCGTACCGGCATCTACCAGGTGCACCGTACAGCCTGTGACCTTCACACCGTAGGCCAATGCGTCGGCCACTCCTTGCGCACCCGGGAACGCCGGCAGCAGCGTCGGATGGGTGTTGACGATACGTCCGTGGAAGCGTGAAAGAAACTGTGGCCCAAGGATCTTCATGAATCCGGCGGACACGACCAGGTCGGGTGAGTGTGCGGCGGTGGCGTCCGTGATGGCCGCGTCCCAGGCGTCGCGGTTCCGATGATCGGCCAGCCGGACGGTGAAGGCGGGCACCGACGCCGCTGCGGCGATCTCGGTGGCCGGGCAGTCGCGATCGGCGCCGACAGCCACCACGCGGGCCGGATAGTCATCGACCGCGGCGCCGATCAGTGCGGCCAGCAGCGAACCGGTGCCCGATGCCAGCACCACCACCCGCGCCGGCGCACTCGGGGGCACGTGGAGCGGTTGCTGCACAACGGCGAGCCTAGTCTGGCGACGATGCGCGCCGGCACGGCACGCTGAGGAGCCGGACAATTAGATCTAGTCCGACCAGCCGCCGCGCCGACCCTGCGTCCAGCGCTTCATCGCCCGGCGTGTCGCCTCGCTCAGCGCGGACTCGATGCCGTCAGCGCAGACCGGGTTCGTCGGTCGGCGACTCGTCGTCGGTCGGCGACTCGTCGTCGTCCGGCGCATCCTCAGCTGCCACACCGCCCTCCGCGGCCACAGAGTCCTGGTCGGCGGAGTCGTCCGGCTCGTCGAAGAGCCCCGCGAAGTCTGCCGGTTCATCCGCCGGTGGGGCCGGCGCGGGTTTGGGCCGCCGCCGGGGCCTTTTGGGTCGTATGGGCGTGATTCCGCCGGCCATCACCACCGTGATCCAGCCAACGACCGCGAACCAGAAGAACACGCCGCCCAGCAATGTCCCCTGGTCGACGCCGACATGGCCGAAGTTGCCCAGCGGACCGCTCCCGCCATACGCGAGCAACGACATCACCAACGCCCCGGCGGCCGCCGCGACCAATAGCTTGGCCAGCGCCGGAAGCAACGGCAGCGCATGCCGCGCGCATTGTTGGCCGACCGCCACCCCGGACGCCGCGCCGACGATGAGCAGTGCCACCCACACCGGCCCCAGCGGCGGCGTGGGGAGCGCGGCCAGGATCGGCAATGCCGGGACGTCGCCGCCGAACACGGTGAACGAGCTGAACGTCGCGAAGCCCAGATGGGCGCTGGACCCGACCGCGATCGCCGACGTGCCGACGATGACGTTGGGCGCGTACAACACGGATAGCACGGTGAGGCTGAGCTGGCCGAATATCGAATCGGTGATCCCGAAGAGGTCTTGCATCGTCGCCCAATGCACAACCAGCGACCCCGCCGTCACCAGGCCGGACAGCCCCACCAACGCCAACACGCCGGCCGCCGCGGCGCGCAGGGAATCACCGAGCCAAGTGGGCAGCGACGATGCCGCCAACACCCGTCGTCCCACCCGGGACCACACGCCGATCGCGGCACCGATGGCGTGCACCACCAGCACGCTGGTGAACGCGCGCAGGGCGCTGGGCGTCTGCAACTCGGTGATCACCGACGACGCGTCGTGGATGACCGCCAGCGCGATCGCCGCCATCAGCAGGGGGCCGCCCAGCGCCGACGCGATAACCCAGCGGACCACCAGCCACGACGAGTGCGGAGAGGTGGCCCGCGCGCTGCTGCGCGCCGTCCCCCAGACCATCAACAGAACCGGCAGCAGCGGCAATACGCCCAGTTCGCGGCCACCGATCGAGATCGGCACCTGATGCACCGCGAGCCACATGCTCGCGATGGCGCCCAACGCGCCGGTCATGTCGCTGTTGGCGATCAGCAACTGAAGCAAGGTGACCGCCGCGACGACGCCCAACGCCACCACCGCCGGGCCGAACGCCACCCGGGCAAGGTCTCGCGCCTGGCGAGCGCCCGCTGCTCGGTTGTCCTCCACCCGTGTCACTTCTGGCGCACGTGCCCGACTACGCGCGGGGGCGCGTGGTTACTCCGGCGCCGCCGGCCCAGAGGGCGATGACGGCTGCTGCTGTTCCTGGCCCTGGGGCTGCTGACCTTCGGTTTGGCTCGAGGACTCCGTGCCGGCGGCGCCGGTCGATGACGGCGAACCGAAGCTGGGGAAGCCGGTGGGCGGCGTGGACGTGCCCTGCTGCTGCGCCGCGGGCTGGGCACCGAATCCGCCGGCCGACGTGGTGGGGATCGCGACCTGCGTCGGGGCCTGGCTCGACCGACTCGGAGCCTGGCTCGACGGACTCGGAGCCGGGCTAGACGGGGTCGGGGCCGGGCTCGACGGATAACCGCCGTACTGCGACCCATACCCCGCGGGCTGCTGCGCGTTGTGCACCTGCTGTCCCGCGGGCTGCTGCGCGTTGTGCGGCTGGTGTCCCGCGTACTGCTGGGCGCCCGGCTGGCTGTAATACGGTTGCTGCCCGTACTGCCCGTATTGCCCGTACTGCTGCCCGTACTGGCCATATTGTGCGTACGGGTCGTGCTTGGGCCGCGGTTTCGGCGCGGTGATGACACCGGCCTCCAGCAGCAGCGCGCCAACGGCGAAAATCGCCTGCAACACGCTGGCACCCACCAGGACATACATCGCCCAGCCGAGCGAGAAACCGGCGGGCGTATTGACCGTCTCGGTGATGGCCAGCAGCGCACCCAGCACCGCGATCACCGCGACAATTCCGGCATGGCTCTTGGCCTTGGGCAGGAAGCTCAGCCCGGCGAGCAGCGCGGCCAGCAACGCGACGATGACGGCGGTGCCGGCATCGCCGGCGCGTCCCCCGCCCGGACCGAGTTCGGCGCTGATGACGAACGTCGGGAAGAAATTCAGGATGTACACCAGTAGGCCGAACACCACCACCGCGACGGTAAAGCCCCGCGGGAGCTTGCTTTCGCCGTCGTCGTCCTTGGCGAACGACGGCGTCGCGCCCGCATAGGAGCCGCCGGGCTGCGTGGGTGAATATCCGGGACTACCGGGCGAGTAGGTCATTACTCCTCCTGTTGCTTCCAGTGCCTTAAAGTGCCCCGCGGCGCCACATTGCGGTGCGACGCTCCGCTTGCGGGCACGCCGCTTTCGAAACACCTTCGGGGATCTCGCGTTGCGACGCGATCGAACACCCACGCTAGCGCACGTTCGGGTGCCCGCGCCGGGGCCACCGGCTTGTCGGGCGACCAGCGCCGATCAGCGTTGCCGATCCGAGTCGGGCTCCTCGGCGGCACAGCGGCTTGCCCAGCGTAGGTAGAACACGTTCTAATTCTGGGCATGGATTACGGGCTAGTGCTTTTCACCAGCGACCGTGGCATCTCCCCGGCGGCAGCCGCGAAGCTCGCCGACGACCACGGCTTTCAGACGTTCTACGTGCCAGAACACACCCACATCCCGATCAAGCGGGCGGCGGCCCATCCGACGACCGGTGACGCGTCGCTGCCGGACGACCGCTATATGCGCACGCTAGACCCATGGGTGAGCCTGGGCGCGGCGTGCGCCGTCACGTCGCGGGTGCGGCTTTCCACCGCGGTGGCGCTGCCCGTCGAGCATGACCCGATCACGTTGGCGAAAAGCATTGCCACCCTGGACCACCTGTCCGGCGGCCGGGTCAGCCTCGGCGTCGGGTTCGGGTGGAACACCGACGAGCTCGCCGATCACGGCGTGCCGCCCGGGCGGCGCCGCACGATGTTGCGCGAGTACATCGAGGCGATGCGCGCGTTGTGGACGCAAGAAGAGGCCGCCTACGACGGCGAGTTCGTCAACTTCGGGCCCAGCTGGGCGTGGCCCAAACCGGTGCAGGCACACATCCCGGTGCTGGTGGGCGCGGCCGGAAACGAGAAGAACTTCAAGTGGATCGCCCGCAGCGCCGACGGCTGGATCACCACACCGCGCGACTTCGACATCGACGAGCCGGTGAAGCTCTTGCAGGACACCTGGGCCGCGGCCGGCCGCGTCGGGGCTCCGCAGATCGTGGCGCTGGACTTCAAGCCGGTCCCCGAGAAGCTCGCCCACTGGGCCGAACTGGGGGTGACCGAGGTGCTGTTCGGCCTGCCGGACCGTTCCGAGGACGAGGTCGCCGCCCACGTGCAGCGGCTGGCCGGGAAGCTGGCCGCCGCGGTCTGACCCGAGCGGGCTACAGGCCCTTCAGGATCTCCCTGGCCAACGCCGCCGTCTCCGACGGGGTCTTGCCGACCCTGACCCCGGCCGCCTCCAACGCGTCCTTCTTGGCGGCCGCGGTTCCCGACGAGCCCGACACGATCGCGCCCGCGTGGCCCATCGTCTTGCCCTCCGGAGCGGTGAAGCCCGCGACATAACCGACGACCGGCTTGGACACGTGGGCCTTGATGTAGTCGGCCGCGCGCTCCTCGGCGTCGCCGCCGATCTCACCGATCATCACGATGACCTTCGTGTCGGGATCCTTTTCGAAGGCCTCGATGGCGTCGATGTGGGTGGTCCCGATCACCGGGTCACCGCCGATGCCGATCGAGGTGGTGAACCCGAAATCGCGTAGCTCGTACATCATTTGGTAGGTCAGCGTGCCGGACTTGGACACCAGGCCGACGGGACCGGGTCCGGTGATGTTCGCCGGGGTGATGCCGACCAGCGCCTGGCCGGGGCTGATGATCCCCGGGCAGTTCGGTCCGATGATGCGGGTCTTGCCGCCTTTGTCCACGTTGTAAGCCCAGGCATATGCGCTGTCCTGCACCGGAATTCCCTCGGTGATGACCACCAGCAGCGGGATCTCGGCGTCGACAGCCTCGATGATCGCGTCCTTGGCGAACTTCGGCGGCACGAAAATGATCGACACGTCGGCGCCCGTCTTTTCCATCGCCTCCGCAACGCCACCGAACACCGGCAGCTTCATGATCCGGCCGCCCTTGTCCTCATGGGTGACGGTCGTGCCCGCCTTCCGGGCGTTCACGCCGCCCACGATTTGGGTGCCCGCCTTGAGCATTCGGGCGGTGTGGACGGTGGCCTCGCTGCCCGTGATGCCCTGGACGATGACCTTGTTGTCCTTGTTCAGAAAGATCGACATCTCTTCAAGTCCTTTCAGGCGCTCGCCAGCTGAGCGGCCTTGTCGGCGGCCTCGTCCATCGTGGGCACCAGCGTCACCAGCGGGTGGTTGGCCTCGGCGAGGATGCGACGGCCTTCCTCGACGTTGTTGCCGTCCAGGCGCACCACCAACGGCTTGTTCGCCTCGTCGCCAAGGATTTCCAGTGCCTTGACGATCCCGGTGGCCACCGCGTCACACGCGGTGATGCCGCCGAAGACGTTGACGAACACGCTCTTGACCTGCTCGTCGCCCAAGACCACGTCCAACCCGGCGGCCATCACCTCCGCCGAGGCGCCGCCACCGATGTCGAGGAAGTTGGCCGGCTTGACTCCCCCGTGCTTCTCACCGGCATAGGCGACGACGTCGAGGGTCGACATCACCAAACCCGCACCGTTACCGATGATGCCGACCTGACCGTCGAGCTTGACGTAGTTGAGATGGTGCTCCTTGGCCTTCAGCTCCAGCGGGTCGGTGGCATCGCGGTCCTCGAACTCGGCGTGCTCGGGGTGGCGGAAGTCGGCGTTGCCGTCCAGCGTGACCTTGCCGTCCAACGCCAGGATCCGATCGTCGGGGGTGCGCACCAGCGGGTTGACCTCGACCAGGGTGGCGTCCTCGGCGACGAAAAGCTCCCACAGCTTGGAGATGGTGACGGCGGCGGCGTCGAGCACCTCGGCCGGCAGATGGCCCCGCTCGGCGATGGAACGCGCGGTCGCCAAGTCGACGCCCTGCACCGCGTCCACCGGAACCTTGGCGAGTCGTTCGGGCTTGGTGGCGGCCACCTCTTCGATCTCCATGCCGCCCTCGACCGAGCACATCGCCAGGTAGGTGCGGTTGGCGCGGTCGAGCAGGAAGGAGATGTAGTACTCCTCGGCGATGTCACTGGCCTCGGCGACCAGCAGTTTCTTCACGATGTGGCCCTTGATATCCAGGCCGAGGATGTTCTTGGCGTGCTCGTAGGCGTCTTCCGGGGTCGCGGCGAATTTGACGCCGCCGGCCTTACCGCGGCCGCCGGTCTTGACCTGCGCCTTCACCATCACCGGACGACCGATCTCTTCGGCGATGGCCCGAGCGCCCTCGGGGGTGTCGGTCACCCGGCCGGGCGTGCTCGGTACATTGTGCTTGCCGAACAGTTCTTTAGCTTGATACTCGAAAAGGTCCATGGGCTCACCGTCTTCGCTCGACTTGCTTGCTAGGCCTAAAAGTCGGCGGTGCCGGAATCGGCAACTCGCACGCTGGCACTGTATCCACCCGCCGAATCGCTGCTACCGTCGCGTCCACCGAGTGGCACAGGGCACGGCATACCGAAAGACCTCAAACGTGATCCAAATCACAATTCTGGTCGGGATTCTGCCACGAGGTTGCCAGTTCCGTCGGTCAACGGATACCTTCCTAGGGTCCAGATAACGTTATGGTCACGATACGAGGACATTTCAGCTTGTCCCAGCACCGTTTAACCCGACCTCCCGCCATGACAACGGGCGTGGTGAGAGTGGCCCGCGCGGCGGGCGGCCGGTGGACGGAGTCCCAGGAAGACGATGTCACCGAGATCCTTCCACTGGACGGCTTTGGCTTCGATGACCTTGACCTCGTCGAGGACGTCGACGACCTGGACGTGAGCGACGACTCCGCCTTCGATAACGAAGCGCAAGTGCTGCTGGCTCCCGAGCTCGACGACCTGCACGATGTGGATGATTTGGCTCCGCAGTTGCTGGCCGTGCCGCTGCTGGCGAGATTCGCCGCCGACACCGAGGCGCGTCATCTCGCGAGCTCGCCCAGCACCGACGTCATCCCCGTGGCACGGCGCGCCGGCCAGCATCGTAAGCAGCCAACCAGCGCGGCCAGGGGCCGCCTGCTGATCTCGGCAATGGCCGTCGGCGCGACCGCCGCGGCGACCCACGCGGCGATCAGCCACGCCGATACCCCCAAGACCGAGGCCGTGCTGACCGCGAACGCGTCGGCGCTCACCGGCGGGGCGGGCAGCAACGCGATTCGCGGCGCCCAGGTGGTCGCGGTTCAGCCCGCGGCGAATGCCGCGGTGCACAATGAGGAACTCGCCAGGGGCATGGCCTTCGCCAACGATCGCGCTCAGCGGGAGGCGCGACTGCAGGAGCCGCTCTACGTCATGCCGGCGAAGGGCATCTTCACCTCCAACTTCGGGTACCGCTGGGGCGTGCTGCACGCCGGAATCGACCTCGCCAACTCGATCGGAACGCCGATTTTTGCGGTCTCCGACGGCGTCGTCATCGACGCTGGCCCAACCGCCGGCTACGGAATGTGGGTCAAGCTGCGCCACGCCGACAGCACGGTCACGCTATACGGCCACGTCAACACCACGCTGGTCAGCGTCGGCCAGCGGGTGATGGCCGGTGACCAGATCGCCACGATGGGCAACCGCGGCAATTCCACCGGACCCCACCTGCATTTTGAGGTGCTGAAGGGCGGCACCGAAAGAATCGACCCGGTCCCATGGCTTGCTAAGCGAGGACTCAGCGTCGGCAACTACGCTGGCTGAGGTGACAGCGCCCAACGAACCAGAAGCTCCCGCGCCACCCGAGCCCAGCTCACCCGAGCCAAGCGCGCCCGAGCCCAGCGCGCCTGAGCCCAGCGCACCCGAGCCCAGCGCGACCTCGGAAGCGCGGACGCGGATCATCCGGCGGGCACCGTCCGGACCGATTCCGGTAGTGCCGGAGTCTCCGACCACGCAGATTTCCCATCACCCGCGGTCCTATCTGGCCGCGTCCGACCCGACCCAACGAGCAGTCGTTCCGCGCCTGCCGGGCGATGAGCCGAGCGATCGGACGGACGTCGCCGCGTGCGCGGTCAGCATCGTCAGCGGTTGGGCCACGTCGGTGGTGGCCACCGACCTGATCGCCGGGTGGTGGAGGACCGACCGCCTGTTCTGCATCGCGGTCGCATTTCTCGCCCTGGTGTTCGCGATCACCACCGTCTCCGGCGTGATCATGTTGCTGCGGCACCGGCCTCTCGGGCGCTACCTCATCGCGGCCGGCGCGGTGGTCGCGGTGCTGACCTACGGCGGCGTGTTTCTCGCCGGCGCACGCGTGGCGTGGATCGTGTACACCCTTTGGGTGTTGCCGGTCGCCAGCGTGGTGCTGGCGTTTCTCCCGCAGATCAAACGCCGGTCGCAGCGGTAATCGGCGCCCGCACCCGGCTAGGGCTGGGCTAGAGCTTGCTGACCGGGGCGTGATTGTGCATCAGCTTCACCCGCCCCGAGCTGCCGAAGTCGATCAGCGACATTGCCGATTCGCCGACGCCGGAGACCTCCTCGACCCGGCCCAGCCCGTACTTGTCGTGGGTCACCCGGTCCCCGGGCTCCAGCACCAGCAGCGGGCGTTTACCGGCCCCCGAGCGGTTCGGCGCCGGACGCGGCGTGCCGAACCGGCCGGCACCGCTCACCGGCGCACTGAACGACGGAGCCGGTGCACTGCGCCGCCAGTCGATGAGCTCCTGCGGGATCTCCCGCACGAACCGCGATTCCGGGTTGAGCATGGGCTGCCCCCAGGAAGACCGGACGATGGCCCGGCTCACATAGAGCCGCTGACGGGCCCGGGTGATGCCGACGTAGGCCAGCCGCCGCTCCTCGGAAAGCTCGGTGGGATCGTCCAGGGCCCGCATATGCGGGAACATCCCGTCCTCCCAGCCGGTGACGAACACCACCGGAAACTCCAAACCCTTCGCGGTGTGCAGCGTCATCAACGTGACCACACCGGCACTGTGCTCGGGAATCTCGTCGGTGTCGGCGACCAGCGACACCCGCTCCAGAAACGCCGCCAGCACACCGGTGTCCGGCACGTCTTCGTCCTCGGGGGGTTGCAGCGACTCATCCAGCGCGGCCGCGTTGGCCTGGTCGGTGCTGAATTCGTGTGCGACGCTGACCAGTTCGTTGAGGTTGTCCAGCCGGGCCAGCTCCTGCGGATCGGTGGAGGACTCCAGCTCACTGCGGTATCCGGTGCGTTCGAGCACCAACTCGACCAGGTCACCGAGATCGTCGTCGAGGTGACCCCTCAGGTCGTCGAGCAGCTCGACGAAACCCGCGATCGCCTTCTCCGCGCGGGTATTCAACATCGGCACCTTGCCCTCGGCGGCGGCGACAAGTGCGTCGGCGAAACCGGCGCCGGTGTTCTCGGCGTGGACGGCCACGCATGCCTCCGCCCGATCGCCGATGCCCCGACGCGGCGTGTTGAGGATGCGCCGCACGCTGACCGCATCACCGGGATTGTCCAGCACCCGCAGGTAGGCGACGATGTCCCGAATCTCCTTGCGCTCGTAAAAGCGCACTCCCCCAACGACTTTGTACGGAATCCCGGCGCGGATGAAAACCTCTTCCAACGACCGCGACGAGTTGTTGGTGCGATAGAACACGGCCACGTCGTTGTAGGTGATGTCGCCCCGCTCGACGAGCGCATCGATCTCCTCGGCCACGAACCTGGCCTCGTCGTGCTCGTTGTCCGCGACGTAGCCGACGATCGGCTCGCCGGCGCCCGCGTCGGTCCACAGGCGCTTCTCACGGCGTCCGGTGTTGCGGGCGATCACGGAGTTGGCCGCCGACAGAATGTTTTGCGTCGAGCGGTAATTCTGTTCCAGCAGAATGGTTGTCGCGTCGGGATAGTCGCGTTCGAAGTCCTCGATGTTGCGGATGGTGGCGCCGCGGAACGCATAGATCGACTGATCGGCATCGCCGACCACGCACAATTCCGCCGGTGGCAGGTCGTCGGGCGCCTCGTCGCTGCCCCGACCGACCAATTCCCGCACCAGCACGTACTGGGCATGGTTGGTGTCCTGGTACTCGTCAACCAGGACGTGCCGGAAGCGCCGCCGGTAATACTGCGCAATCTGCGGGAAGGCTCGCAGCACCGCGACGGTTTCGCCGATCAGGTCATCGAAGTCCAACGCGTTGGCCGCCCGCAGCCGCCGCTGGTATTCGCCGAAGACGGAAGCCACGGTGCGGCTCAACTCATCGGAATCGTCCGACAGGTTCGCCACGGCCTGGTCGGGGTCGATCAACTCGTTCTTCAGGTTGGAGATGGCGTTGGCCAGCAGGCGCGGCGAGTAGCGCTTGATGTCGAGCCCCATGTCGCGACCGATCATCTGCAGCAGGCGCCGCGAATCGTCGGCGTCATAGATCGAAAAGTTGGAGTTGAGGCCGTCGATCAGCGACGCCTGATTGCGCAGAATCCGCACGCAGATCGAGTGAAAAGTGGACACCCACATCGCGCGGGCCCGGTTGCCCACCAGCCGCACCACGCGGTCGCGCATCTCGGCGGCGGCCTTGTTGGTGAAGGTGATGGCCAGAATCTGACCGACCCCGACACCACGGGCCGCGACCAGGTAGGCGACGCGCCGCGTCAGCACCGCGGTCTTGCCCGAGCCCGCGCCTGCCACTATCAGCAGCGGCGAACCCTCGTGCACGACCGCCTGGCGTTGTTGTGGGTTGAGGCCGTCGAGCAGTTCATCCGCGTCCGGGGCGGGCTTGGCTTCGCTCACGTGCACACTCATGTCGGTCCAAATTTACCGCCGGCGACCGACTGCCCCCGCCGGCCGGGCCATCTTGCGTGGCCGACCGTCAGGACGGCCGACACGGCAGGCACGCGAAAGCGTGCGTTGGAGTCCGATTGCTAAACAGACGAATAATAAATTGCTCGACATAAGAATAATAAATTGCTCGACATAAGAATAATAATGAGCAGCCGCGAACTGGAGCACGCGCGCACCGCGCAGGATAAAGGCCATTTTACGATATCTTTGCGCGCACGCGGTCCTTAGTGGCACACTCGTCTGATGCTCAACGTGCAGCGCCGTCGGCAGCTCTCGACCCACGAGTGGCACCGCCGATTTTTCTACGGGTACCTGCCAGCGGTGCCCGTGGTTTAGCTGCTTTCGCAGAGCCCCGTGGTCCGCTTCCGGATTCGGGGCTCGTCTCGTTTGTGAGACCCGATAACGAAAGAGACCAAAACCCCCACATCACGAGAATGCGGAGTTAGCACAGATGAACGTCGAGATGATCGAGAGCCAAGACCTGGCCAGCATTGAAGAGTTGCGCGAAGAGATCGACCGATTGGACGCCGAGATCCTGGCCGCGGTAAAGCGGCGCGCCGAGGTGTCCCAGGCGATCGGCAGGGTCCGAATGGCGTCCGGCGGCACCCGACTGGTCCACAGCCGCGAGATGAAGGTCATCGAACGCTACAGCGAGCTCGGTCCCGAAGGTAAGGATCTGGCGATGCTGCTATTGCGATTGGGCAGGGGCCGGCTCGGCCACTGACTCCGCCGGGGCCGGGCCCCGCTAGACCTGGGCGCGCCGCATCGGACCGCATTAGGGTCGAGCTATGACCTCCGTGCAAACCATCCCCGACATCACGGCCACCCCGGCATGGGAAGCCCTGCGCAGGCATCACGAACAAATCGGCGAAACCCAGCTACGCCAGTTCTTCGACGACGATCCCGATCGCGGCCGCGATCTCACCGTCACCGTCGGCGACCTCTACATCGACTACAGCAAACATCGCATCACCCGAGAGACCGTGCAGCTGCTCATCGATTTGGCGCGCGCGGCTAACCTCGAAGCGCGCCGCGCCCAGATGTTCTCCGGTGCACACATCAACACCTCGGAGAACCGCGCCGTATTGCACACCGCCCTGCGACTGCCCCGGGATGTCGAGCTGACCGTCGACGGCCAAAACGTCGTCGAGGACGTGCACGCCGTGCTGGACGCGATGGGCGACTTCACCGACAGGTTGCGCAACGGTGACTGGACCGGGGCCACCGGGAAACGGATCAGGACCGTCGTCAACATCGGGATCGGCGGGTCGGATCTGGGTCCGGTGATGGTCTACCAGGCACTGCGCCACTATGCGGACGCCGGGATTTCGGCGCGCTTCGTCTCCAATGTCGACCCCGCCGACCTGATCGCCAAGCTGGCCGACTTGGACCCCGCCACAACGCTTTTCATCGTCGCATCGAAGACGTTCTCCACGCTGGAGACGCTGACCAACGCGACGGCCGCGCGCCGCTGGCTGACCGCGGCGCTGGGCGACTCCGCGGTGTCCAAGCATTTCGTGGCCGTCTCCACCAACAAGCGACTGGTCGACGACTTCGGTATCAACACCGACAACATGTTCGGGTTCTGGGATTGGGTCGGCGGGCGTTATTCGGTCGATTCGGCGATCGGGCTGTCGGTGATGGCGGCCATCGGCCGGGAGGCCTTCGCCGACTTTCTGTCCGGATTCCACATCGTCGACGAACATTTCAAGACCGCGCCCCTGGAGTCCAACGCGCCCGCGCTGCTCGGCCTGATCGGGCTGTGGTACTCCAACTTCATGGGCGCGCAATCGCGCGCCGTGCTGCCGTATTCCAACGACCTGGCGCGTTTCGCGGCCTATCTGCAGCAGCTGACCATGGAATCCAACGGCAAGTCGACCCGCGCCGACGGCACGCCGGTCACCACCGACACCGGTGAAATCTTTTGGGGCGAACCGGGAACCAACGGCCAGCACGCCTTCTACCAGTTACTGCATCAGGGCACCCGATTGGTGCCCGCCGATTTCATCGGCTTCAGTCAACCCCTCGACGACCTTGCCACCGTCGAGGGCACCGGCAGCATGCACGACCTGCTGATGAGCAACTTCTTCGCCCAGACCCAGGTGCTGGCGTTCGGCAAAACCGCCGAAGAGATCGCCGCCGAAGGCACCCCCGCCGACGTTGTGCCGCACAAGGTGATGCCCGGCAACCGGCCGTCGACCTCGATTCTGGCCAACCGGCTCACCCCGTCGGTGGTGGGCCAGCTGATCGCCCTCTATGAGCATCAGGTCTTCACCGAGGGGGTGGTCTGGGGCATCGACTCGTTCGACCAATGGGGTGTGGAGCTGGGCAAAACACAGGCCAAGGCGCTGCTTCCGGTGCTCACGGCCGACGCCTCGCCCGCGCCACAGTCGGACAGCTCGACCGACGCGCTGGTCCGCCGCTACCGCACCGAACGGGGACGCACCAGCTGACCGGCTTGCGTGATTCACGCTCGATGACCGCTAGGCGAACCGTTTCGTCAGCGGCGGTGGCAGGACACGCATCAGCTGCACCAGCGGCGCCCACGGCCACCGCGGCACCGCGGCCCGGCCGGGCTCGCGTTCGATCGCGGCGACCAGCGCCCTGACGCCAGTTTCGTTGTCCACCATGAAGATTGTGCTTGCCGACTTGCCCGTCATCTCCGACTCGATGTAGCCGGGCTCCATCACCGAGATCTTGATGGGGCCGCCACGGTATTCGGCACGCAGCGATTCACCCAGCGACCGCATTCCGGCTTTGCTTGCGGCGTATGCGGCTTTGACGCCCGGCACACCCTTGGCGCCGAGTACCGACGAGATAAGGACCAGGTGCCCCGAGCCGCTTTTGTTGAACATCTCCAGCGCGGTTTCGATCTGCACGAGCGCGGCCACCAGGTTGGTCTCGATGGTCGCCTTGTTCGCCCAGAGCTTGCCGGAACCCAGCTTTGCGCCCTTGCCGATGCCCGCGTTGACGATGATGCGGTCGATGCCGCCAAGCTCGTCGCCGAGTTCGGCGAATACCTTCGGCACCTGCTCGTGGTCGTTGACGTCCAGCGCGGCGACCGCGATCTTGATATTTGGATACGTTTGCGACAGTTCGGCTTTCAGCTCGTCGAGCCGGTCGGCACGACGGGCGCACAGCGCCAGATCGCGGCCCTGGGCGGCGAAGGAACGCGCCATCCCTTCGCCCAGGCCGGAACTGGCACCCGTGATGAGGATCTTCTGACGAATCACCCGCGCAGCATATCGACCGGGGTCGGCGACTACTTGAGCAGCCGTGACATGCGCCGGTCGGCCAGCACCTTGCCGCCGGTCTGGCACGTCGGACAGTACTGAAAAGACTTGTCCGCGAACGACACTTCGCGCACGGTGTCCCCGCACACCGGGCAGGGCAACCCGGTGCGTGCATGCACCCGAAGCCCGGAGCGCTTTTCGCCCTTGAGCATCGCGGCGCCCTGCCCGACGGACCGGCCGACCGCGTCGGTCAGCACGGAAATCATCGCGTCGTGCAGGGCGGAGAGCTGTTCGCCGGACAGCTTGCCGGCGGTCGCGAACGGCGAGATCTTCGCGACATGCAGAATTTCGTCGCTGTAGGCGTTGCCGATACCGGCGATCACCTTCTGGTCGGTGATGACGGTCTTGATCCGGCCGGTGTTGCCGGCCAGCACCCCGGCCAGGTCCTCGGGGCTCAGGTCCAGCGCGTCGGGTCCGAGGGCCGCAATGCCCGGCACCAGCTGCGGGTCGTCGACGAGCCACACCGCCAGCCGCTTCTGGGTGCCCGCCTCGGTGAGGTCGAAGCCGGGCGCATCACCGGGCGTGCCCAGGTGCACGCGCAACGCGATCGGCCCCTTGCCGGGGCGCAGCGGCGCCGCGGCCAGCTTGTCGGACCACCGCAACCAGCCCGCGCGCGACAGATGGGCGATCAAGAACAGCCCTCCGGCTTCCAGCCCCAGGTACTTGCCCCACCTGCGGGCCCCCGTGACGACCTGGCCGTGCAGGGCATTGATCGGCGGGGCAAAGGTTTTCAGCACCGACAGAGCCCCGACATCGACGCGACCGACCGTCAAACCGACGGCATGCCGCCGCAAATGGTCGACCAGCGCTTCGATCTCGGGGAGTTCCGGCACGCGTTTCAGTCTGCCCTAAGTAAATAGGTATCCATGATCCAGCCATGCCGTGCGCGGGCTTCGTCCCGCAGCGTCGCGATGCGCGTCCCGACCTCGCCGACGGTGCCCGCCACCAGCAGTTCGTCATCGGTGCCGAGATAGGCGCCCCACCAGATTCGGGTGTCGGGCGGGCACGCCCGAAAGGAGCAGTCGGCGTCGAGCATCACTATGACCGAGCGGGTTGAGCCCGTTATCCCCTGCTCGCGCAGCCGCCTACCCGTGGTGATCAGAACCGGTTCACCGACCTCGTTGAGCGGGATGCGGTGCCGAGCGGTCAGCGCCTGCACCGCCGTGATCCCCGGAATGACGTCGAAAGTGAAATCGACCTCGGCCGCGACGGCGTCGAGGACGCGCAGCGTGCTGTCGTACAGCGACGGGTCGCCCCAGGCCAGGAAGGCACCCACGCCATCGGGACCGAGCTCGGCGGAGATGGCCGTCGCCCAGGTCCGCGCACGCGCCGCGTGCCAGTCGGACACTGCGCACCGATAGTCCTCCCCACCCCCCGTTTCGGTCGACCGCTTGGGATCGGGCAGCTCGACGAAGCGGTAGCCGGGCTCCCGGATGAACCGGGCGCAGATCTCCCGGCGCAGCGCAACGAGGTCGCTCTTCGCCTCTCCCTTGTCCATCGCGAAGAACACCTGCGTGTCGTTGAGCGCCTCGATCGCCTGGACCGTCAGGTAGTCGGGGTCGCCGGCGCCGACGCCGATCACGTGAATATGCCGACTCACCATGGCCTCCTCGTTGCTTGAATCAGATTGCCGAATCGAGGCCCCAAAGGCCTAGCCGGGACCCCAGGTACCCGATACCATGGGTACCGTCTGAAGAACCCAATGGAGGGACACCAGCGATGACCACTGCGGTGAAACCAGGTGGGCCGAGTCGTGAAGAGTTCTCCGACCGCTTGCTGAAGGGCTCGGTCAAAAAGTCCTACGAGCCCGTCGTCGACATCGACTGGGATGCCCCGCTGGACCCGGACAAGTTCTATCTGCCGCCGCGGGTGGTGTCGCTGTACAACACGCCGATGTGGGACGAGATGACCCGCGAGCAGCAAATCGACCTGTCCCGCCAGGAACTGGTCAACACGCTCTCGGCGGGGATCTGGTTCGAGAACCTGCTCAACCAATCGTTGCTGCGCACAATCCTGCACGAGGACCCCACGAGCTCCTCGACGCACTACAAGCTGACCGAGCTGGGCGACGAGACCCGCCACATGGTCATGTTCGGCAAGGCCATCGAGCGCATCGGCGCCAAGCCGGTACGCCCGCGGCTCTTGTACCGAATGATCATCAATGCCTTGCCGCTGGCGTTCCAACGGGGCTCGATGCTGTGGATTGCCGCCCTGATCGGCGAGGAAATCTTCGACTCGCTGCAGCGGCAGATGATGGACGACCCGGAGCTGCAGCCAATTATCCAGCGGCTCATGCGGATTCACGTCACCGAAGAGGCCCGCCACATTCAGTTCGCCCGTGACGGCGCGCGCAAGCGTGTCGCCGAAATGCCCCGCCTCAACCGGTGGTTCATGGCTAACATCAACGGGCTGGGCGGGTACTTCTTCAACTACCTGTTCAGCAATCCGATCCCGTACGCGCGGGCGGGTCTGGACGCCAAGCGGGCACGAAAGATGGCGCGCACCAGCCAACACCGGCGCGAGATGCAGATGGCCGGCTTCGCTCCGCTTGCCGCGTTTTTGACCGAGATAGGCCTGATGGGCTCGATCGCGCGCCGTGGCTGGAAGCGCAGCAGGTTTCTGTGACCCAACAGCCCGGACTCGCTGGGCCCTGCTTTCGCATAGCCGTCATCGGCGCGGGCGCCGCAGGCCAGAGCGCACGGGCCGCACTGCTGGCGGCCGGTGTCAGAGACGTCGTGACGCTCGACAAGGCGGCCGGTCGCGAGGTCCGCAGCGCGAGGTTCGACGACGACACCGATACCTGGCTGCTGACGACGGCCGGTGAGGAGATCTTCCGGGCTCGCGTCGTCATCGCCGCCCACCGACCGGCGCAGGTCCCGTGGCTACCGGACATCGCCGGCCGCAACGATTTTCGCGGGGTGTCGTTTCACGCGGCACGGTGGCAGCCCGATTTCGATCCGACCGGTATGCGCGTCGCGGTCATCGGCACCGACGCCACCGCCGGTCATCACATTCCGCAGCTGGTCGATTCGGCGGCGTCGGTCACGGTCTTCGCGCACCCGCCGCGCCGGATTGTCCCCGAATTGCCGTTGCCGACGACGCGCGCCAAACGGTGGCTGCGCCGCCATATCCGACTGGGCGCCAACAACAAACCGGCGCCCACGCTGGTGGGATCGGCCATCGGCACCATCACCCCGTCGACCATTCGAACCACCGATGGCGTCGACCATGACGTCGACGCCATCATCTACGGCACCGGGTTCGCGATTCCCGATCGGATCTCCGATAAGACGCTGGTCGGTTCCGGCGGGTTGGCCATCCGGCAGCTGTGGGCCGACGGCATGGAGCCCTACTTCGGGGTCGCCTTGCACGGTTTGCCCAACTACTTCTTCGTCAGCGGGCCCGACGTTGACGCGCAGGCGGGCTATGTCGCCAAATGCGTTGGCCTCATGGAACACACGGCCAGCACCCGCATCGAAGTGCGGCGCAGTAGCCAGCGGGTGTTCAACGAACGCATCTACGTCAGCTCCGCCCAACCCCATCGGGTGGTCTCGGCGTTCGACCTGTCATCCAGCGCACGCGGTGACGGCGAGACCTACGACGGCGAGACCTACGACGGCGCGGCCACGCTGACGATCGCCGGGATTGAACACCCGGTTCGCGTCCGGCTCGCCGGCCACCTGGACCCGATCGACGGCCATTACCACTGGCAAGGCACGGTTTTCGGCCCCTCGTCGCGACCCCTTCCGGATGAGGCGCTCAAGCAGGCACGAACAGCGACGCTGACGGTGGGCGCGCGCAGTGCACCCGCGCGCATCGTCGAACAGACACCGTGGGGCACGCACACGGTCGCTGGAGTGGGCGCTCCGCCGTACGCGCTGCGATAACACCGAACGGGGTACCGGCCGGACCCGCGCCGAGCGGCGCGATGCGGCGCTCGGCGCCGCTTGCTGCGGGAATCCAGTTTGCCCCGTGTCACGTCGGGGTAATCGCGTTAAGCTAACTTTCGTTCCATCGGAGGTTGACCACGCAGGCGAAGTGGATAACCCCCGCGTGTGCGGGTGCTGTGGCAGACCATTAGACGAGAACGGCATGTTCGGGGTGGTAGGGGTTGGCGCTTCGGGTGGGTGGGATCGAGGCAAGCTCACGCGCGTCCAGGGTGCAGTCCGGTCATGGGTCGGTGGCGGTAGACGCTTCTCCGTTTGCCGCCGACGGGGCGGATTCTCGGGCAGTTAGCGCGGCGGGGATTCGAGGAGGGGGACATGGAGACGGACGGCCGGGCCGGGCTGCGGAGCCGCGAAGCGACTCACCATCCGTATTCGACCGCGTTGGGAATGCGAGCGCCTAGGGTGCTATCGGGACACGCGCGATCGCACACTATTGGTTTGCAGGTCGCGGTCAGCGAAGATGGAGCCCTGAAGGGAAAGGGGGGCTGCGGTGAGCGCGGTAGCTGAGTCGCCGAGCTCGCTGGCCGTTTCGACGCGCAGGGATCAATCGGTGGTGATCCTGACGGTCGAAGGTGTGCTTGATACGGGCAACTCCGCGGCGCTGCGCGACACCATCATGCAGGCGACGCTGGACGAGCCCTCGGCCGTCATCGTCAACGTCACAGCGCTGCGGGTGTCCGCGGAATCGGCGTGGTCGACCCTTATCGGCGTGCACTGGCAGGTTCGCACCAAGCCCGACGTTCCGGTCGTGCTGGTCAGCGGCGATCGCGCGGCCCGCGACACGATCACCCGCAGGGATGTCGCCCGCTTCATGCCGGTGTACGCGACTGAGAAGACAGCGATGAAGGCGCTGGGTCGGCTCACAAGTCGCACCATTCGGCATGCCAATGCCGAGCTGCCCGCGAACCTGACCAGCCTTCGCGAGTCACGCCGGCTGGTACGCGAGTGGCTGACGGCTTGGTCGCAATCCGCGCTCATTCCGGTCGCGTTGGTGGTTGTGAACGTGTTCGTGGAAAACGTGCTGGAACACACCGGAAGCGTCCCGATGATGCGGGTCGAAACCGATGGCGCGACGGCGACGATCGCGGTGTCCGACAGCAGCAGCACCCCCGCACTGCGGCTGGCGTCGCCCGACCAGGGCATCGACGTGTCCGGCCTGGCGATCGTCTCCGCGTTGTCACGGGCGTGGGGCAACGCTCCCACCTCATCCGGCAAGACCGTTTGGGCGGTCATCGGCCCCGAGAACCAGCTTTAGCCGGACGACGATGCGGCCCGGAACGGGCCGCTGAGGCGTCCGGCAATTCAGCCTCAGTCGGCCCTCAACCTGGATTGTGCGTGCCCCCGTCGCGGGCCAAACTAGAACACGTTCTAGTGTGGTAGTTCGGAACCTTTCGACGAAAGTGGATATCACGTGCGGTTCAGCTTTGCGGAGTCGCTGACGGACCCGACGTTCTACATCCCGCTGGCCAAGGCGGCCGACGAGGCCGGCTACCACAGCATGACCATTGCCGACAGCCTCGCCTACCCGTTCGAGTCCGATTCGAAGTACCCGTACACGCCCGACGGCAACCGCGAGTTCCTGGACGGCAAGGAGATCGTCGAGGCCTTCGTCCTGACGGCCGCGTTGGGCGCCGTGACGACGAAGCTGCGGTTCAACTTCTTCGTGCTCAAGCTGCCCGTCCGGCATCCGGCGCTGACCGCCAAACAGGCGGGTTCGCTGGCCGCGCTGACCGGCAACCGGCTGGGACTCGGCGTGGGCACCAGCCCGTGGCCGGAGGACTACGAGCTGGTTGGCATCCCATTCGCCAAGCGCGGCAAGCGGATGGACGAATGCATCGAGATCGTTCAGGGCCTCACCACCGGCGAATACTTCGAATTCCACGGCGAGTTCTACGACATTCCCAAGACGAAGATGAGCCCGGCCCCCACCCAGCCCATCCCGATCCTGGTCGGCGGCCACCACGATGCCGCGTTGCGGCGCGCGGCGCGCCTCGACGGCTGGATGCACGGCGGCGGCAGCTCTGCCGAGGAACTCGACGGGCTCATCGCGAAGGTCAAGCGGTATCGGGAGGAAGAGGGCAAAACCGGCCCGTTCGAGATTCATGTGATCTCGATGGACGCCTACACCGTGGACGGCATCAAGCGGCTCGAGGACAAGGGCGTCACCGACGCCATCGTGGGCTTCCGGTTTCCCTACATCAAGGGACCCGACACCGAGCCGCTGGAAAAGAAGATCAGGAATCTGGAACGGTACGCCGAGAAGGTGATGTCGAAAGTCTAAGCGTCACAGCGGATCCCATTTCGGGGCCCGCTTCTCCTGATGCGCTTTGGCGGCCTCGACCGGATTGTTGGTGAAACCGCTGAGGATCTGGGTGCGGTTCTCGAGCTCTATGGCATGGCGCAAACTGGGCGCGTCCAGCGCCGCGTTGAGCCCGATCTTGGTCTGCCACACGCCATACGCGTTGTTCTCGGCGATCGACCGGGCCAGCGCAAGCGCCGCCGGCATCAGGTCATCCGGGGCCACCACCTCGTGTACCAGCTTGATGCGATAGGCCTCCGCCGCGTCGATGATGCGACCGGTCAGCATGAGCTCTCGCGCGACCCCGGCGCCGACGATCTTCGGCAGCAGATAACTCGTGCCCATGTCCATCGACGAGAACCCGGCCTTGATGAACACCGACCCGAACCGGGCGCTCTCGGACGCCACGCGGATATCGCTGACCAGCGTGAACGCCAGCCCACCCCCGACGGCGACGCCGTTCACCGCGGCGATCACCGGAATGGGCAGCTCGTAGATCCGGGTGAACAGGTCGGCGAGGCGAACCTGGGCGTCGTAGTTGATTTTGAACGCCGGGCTCGTCGCGCTGGCCTTGGTCCAGGGCTCGCCGGTGCCGCTCAAATCGGCCCCGGCACAGAACCCGCGTCCGGCACCGGTCAAAATCGCGACGCGAAACTCGCCCCCGCCGAGCGCATCCAGGGCGGCGTCGACGCCGTCGATCAGCGATCCGTCGATCGCGTTCAGGCGCTCCGGCCGGTTCAGGGTGACGCGGGCGATGTCGTGCTCGAGCGCTTCGAATTCCACTGCAGGCATACCCAAACCGTAGGCGACTTGGGTGTTTACCGACGAGGCCTACGGTGGTTTCTGCCGCCGCATCGAAGGAGAAACCATGGCACGAACCGAAGGTGACACGTGGGACTTGGCGAACAGCGTGGGGGCGACTGCCACCATGGTCGCCGCGGCCCGGGCGGCCGCCACCAGAAGTTCTCAGCCGGTCATTACCGACGAGTTCGCCGAGCCGCTGGTGCGCGCCGTCGGCATCGAGCTGTTCACACGGCTGGCTGCCGGCGAATTGGAGGCCGACGACGTCGAGAAGGGCGTCAGATTTCCGCGGATGGTCGACACGTTCGCCGCCCGCGCCCGATATTTCGACGACTACTTCGCCGACGCCACCGGCGCGGGGCTGCGCCAGGTGGTGATCGTCGCGTCGGGCCTGGACGCGCGCCCGTATCGGCTTTCCTGGCCGGCGGGGACGACGGTGTACGAAATCGATCAGCCGGAGGTGATCGAGTTCAAGACCGCAACGTTGTCGAAGATCGGCGCCGTGCCCGCCGCCGAGCACCGCACGGTGGGCATCGACCTTCGCGAAGATTGGCCGGCCGCGCTGCGGGCGGCGGGTTTCGATGCTGCCCAGCCCACCGCGTGGCTCGCGGAGGGTGTGCTCATCGGATTTCTGCCGCCGGAGGCCGAAGTTCGGTTGCTGGACAACGTCATTGCGCTGAGCGCCGCGGGCAGCCGGTTTTCCGCCGACTTCGGGTCGCTCAACGATGGGTCGCAGGAATCGCAGGAACAGGCGCGCATCACGGCCGAGGGCTGGCGACGGCAGGGACTCGACCTGGACATCGCCGGCTTGACCTACCCCGGTGAACACACCGACGTCGCCGCCCATTTGGAAGCCCACCGATGGGATGCGACCAGATCCAAACTCACCGACCTTTTCGCCGCCGCCGGCCTGCCGGAACTGTCGGAGGCCGAGCAGCAGGCCCCGGCGGCCACGATCAGTTTCGTGAGGGCCGTCCGAACCTAGCCGTCGACCGTGGGGCCTACGGACAAATTCAAGGCAATGGCCGTACCTAGGGCCCACGCTCGGCGCGCTCTTACGGCGGGCCAGGCGTCATGCGGATCGTTTGGCCAGCCACTCGGCCTGCATCACCAGCAGGGCCATTACCTCCAATGCCGGTGTGGCGGGGTCGAGTTCGCGGTACCGCTGATAGACGTTGACGACGACCCGCTCGGCGTCCAGCCAGGTCGCGTACTCGCCGAGGTCGATGGTGTCGGCGGCCTCCGACCACGACAGCCCCTTGCGGTGAGCGATCTCGGCCTGTTCGGCGACATGCGCCAGATACCCACGGACCGCCCGGATCCCATCCGGATCGGTGACGGGGCCGTGGCCGGGCACCACGATCGGGGCGTCCAGGGCGATCATCGCGTCGCACGCCGCTACCCAGTTGGCGATGGGGCCGGCCCACACGATCGGAGTGCAACCGATGAACAACAGGTCGCCGCCGAACAACACCCCCGCGTCGGGCACGTGCACCACGGAATCCGCGGCGGTGTGGGCAGGGCCCAGGTTCAGCAGATCGACCCGCCGCCCGCCGACCTCGATGCTGAGGTCGCGGTCAAACGTCTGGTCCGCGTTACGCACCGTGATGCCGCTGAAGTCGAAGTGCCCGAAGCGGTCTCGCGCGTATGGGGTCGCCACCGGTCCGAGGTTGCCGGTCTGCGTCATGGCCAGCAGCTCGGGCGCCATGCCGTGCGCGATCTCGTCGGCCGTGCCCTGCGCGGCGATGATTCGGACCGAGCGGTCCAGGAGTTGGTTACCGTGGGTGTGGTCGCCGTTGGAGTGGGTGATCAACGCGTCGCTGATTGGTGCGCGGTCGGTGATCGGCTTCATCGCGGTGAGCATTTCGCGGGTCAGGGCCAAGTCGAACAGCGTGTCGACGAGCAGCGACGCGCCGTCGCCGGCGATAAGCCCGGCGTTGCTCCACCCATATCCCCCGTCGGGCAGCGTCCATGCCCACACCCGGTCGGCCACCTCGTGCAGCCCCCGGGTGTAGGCCACCCGCGCGGGCGCCCTGTTGACCCGGGCGGGGGCCGGGGCGGCATCCGGGTTTGGTCGGGCGGCCAACGGGTGCGGCGGGCCGCTGGCACGCACGGTTTGCCGGGTCTCCCCCAGTCCTTCGACCTTCAGCGTGACGACGTCGCCGTCGTGCAGCCAGCCGGGGAACGATTCCAGCGCGGTCAGGCTGAGGTGCTCGATAAGCGTGCAGGTGGGTACCGTGCCTGAGCCGAAAATGTCTCCGGGGCTTAGTGTTACACCGCGCGAGGCGTAGGAGATGACTTCGGCGAAGCTCCAGTCCATCTGGCCGGTTGAGCCCGAACCGATCTCGGTGTCGTTGACCAGGGCGGTCACCCGCAGGCTCAACTTGCCGTCGCGGCGGTGCGGCTCGAGCTCATCCGGGGTGACCAAATAGGGGCCCAGGGTGACGCCGCTGTCCTTGCCCTTGGCCTGCCCGATCGCCAGTTGCCCCTCCAGTTGCTGAAGGTCCCGCGCGGACCAGTCGTTGAAGATGGTGTACCCGATGATCGCCCGCTCGGCCTGCTCGACCGACAAGTCCTTGCCGGTCGTTCCGATGACCGCGCCGATCTCCAATTCGAAGTCCTGCCACGCACTTCCGGGGGCCATCGGCACGTCGTCATAAGGACCGAGAACTGTTGCCGGACAGGCGAAGTAGAACGCGGGTATCCGATACCAGGTGTCGGCGAGCTCGCGACCGGCACCCAGGACGGCCTGGCAGTTGCGCATGTGGTCCAGGAAGCACAGGGAGTCGCGGATAGACGGCGGGCGCGGGATCGGCGCCAGTAACCTGACTTCGCCGAGCCGCGCCGTCTCCGCGGGGGAACGCAATGCCTCCTCCCCGGCTTCCCGCAGCCCGTCGGCGCCGCGGCCGACCAGATCAAGCAGCGTCACACCCGGCGGCACCGCGTGAATCGCGTCACCGGAGAGCACCCCGGTGCGTTCCCCGCTATCACCTTGGTAGGTAATCCATTTCATTCGCGTACCACCTCACTTGGTTTCTTGTCCGACCGCAGTCCACGCCAACTCGATTGGCGCAGCCGGTCATCGGGGGTCCACTCGCTGTAACGCACCTCGCCGACCAGAACCGGCTCGACGAACGTCACACCCTTGGCGTCGCGGGTCGGAAGCGGCCCGTCGAAGGGAGATTGTTCGGTGTGCAGCGGCGCCAGCGTCTTCTTGAGGTTCGCCAGATCGCGTTCGGTGAAGCCGGTGCCGACCCGCCCGGCAAAATGCAGTCCGCCAGCGCCGGGGATGCCCATCAGCAGCGAGCCGATGCCGCTGGTGCGCCCGCCTTCCCCGGCCCTCCACCCGCCGATGACGACTTCCTGGGTATTCCAGTTCTTGTCCTTGATCCACGACGCCGACCGCCGGCCGGGTTGATAGGTGGAGTCGCGTTTCTTGGCGATCACGCCCTCCCAGCCGCGTTCGCGCGAGTGCTCCAGCGCTTGGCTGCCGTCACCGGGCAACAGCTCGCGAACGACAAGGTTGCCTCCACTGGCAAGGGTTTCCAGCAGCTTTCGCCGGTCTTGGTAGCGCGCCCGCAGCAGCGAGCGGCCGTCCAGGTAGAGCAGGTCGAACGCCCAGTACTCGACGCGGGTGCCGCGGCCCCGGTTCTGCATCTCGTTGAAGCTGGGCACGCCGGACTTGTTCAGAACGACGGCCTCGCCGTCGAGCACCACGTGGTGGTCAGCCAGCTCGGTTGCCAGCGAACGCAATTCGGGGTATTCCTTGGTGACTTCGCGGCCGCGTCGGGACCGTACCCGCAAGGCGCCGTGGTCGGCCTCGACGAGGAGCCGGTAGCCGTCCCACTTGCCTTCGAAGGCCCACTGACCGGCCTTGAGGACCGCCACCGATCCTTCCGAAGCGAGCATCGGGGCGATCTCATCGAACTCGAAGAGCTTTTGATCCTTCATCCGGTGCGCCAGCCACTGGTCGCCGTTGGTTTGAATCAGCGCGTAGCGGCCCGAAATCCGGCTGCCGTTCAGATTGACGATGACCTCCCCTCTTTCGGCGGAGTCGTTGAACTTCTCGGCCTGGTAAGTGCCGGAATCCCAGATGATCACCTTGCCCGCGCCGTATTCGCCTTTCGGGATGTTGCCCTCGAACGTGGCGTACTCGAGCGGATGATCTTCGGTGTGCACCGCCAGGTGGTTCACCGAAGTGGTCTCGGGCAGGTTTTTCGGCACCGCCCACGACACCAGCACACCGTCTCGCTCCAGCCGGAAATCGTAATGCAGCCGGCGGGCGTGGTGTTCCTGAATGACAAACGTATCGCCTTGGCCGGTAGCGGGTTTTGTCTTGGGCACCGGCTCGGGCGTCTTAGCCGCGTCGCGCATGCTGCGGTACTTGCTCAACCGATCCGGCCCCGGCGCGTCGGCGTCCAGCGACGCCAGCAGATCGCCGTCGCGAGAAACCCGGTCCAGCACTTCGTCGTAGCGCAACTGGCGCAGCTCAGGTTCGTCGAGTTCCTCCCAGCTGCGTGGCGCCGCGACCGTCGGATGTTCGCGTCCGCGCAGCGAATACGGCGCGATCGTGGTCTTCGACCCGCTGTTCTGGCTCCAGTCCAGGAACACCTTGCCCGCCCGCAGGCTCTTGGTCATGGTCGACGTGACGAGCTTGGGCATCGTCTTTTCCAGTTGTTGCGCAACGCGTTTGGCCAAAACGGTGGCACCCCGGCTGCTCACCGGCTCGGCCAGCGGCGTGTAGAGGTGCAGCCCCTTGCTGCCGCTGGTGAGCGGGAAGGTGGTCAGCCCGATGTCGGCGATCAGGTCCCGCACCGCGCGCGCCACTTGGGAAAGCTGGGCCATCGTCACGCCTTCACCCGGGTCCAGGTCGAACACCAATCGCGTTGCCGGGCCGGGCTTGAGTTCTTCGGCCCCGCTCCGGGTCCACTCGGCGACGAACCGCCACTGCGGCACGTGCACCTCCAGCGCCGCCTGCTGCCCAATCCACGCCAGGCCGTCGAGGCTGTCGATGATTGGATACGTCGTGGTTCCGGACCGGTGGGTCACGCTGGCGCGCGGCAGCCAGTCGGGCGCCGACGACGCCAGTTGCTTTTCGAAGAACGAGGGCTGCTCGACGCCGTTGGGCCAGCGCTTGCGGGTGGCCGGGCGTCCGGCGATGTGCGGCAGCATCACCTCGGCGATGCGGGTGTAGTAGTCGAAGATGTCGGCCTTGGTGGTTCCGGTGGCGGGGTACAGCACCTTGTCGGCGTTGGTCAGTTTGACCCGCGCCTGCGCCGTCGAACCCATGGTGTCAACGTACTTCTCCGCCGAGCAGACGCAGAATCGCACGGCGCCGGGCCCGAGCGTGCGATTCTGCGTCTGCTGGGCGGAAAGAAAATGAGGTCCGCGCGCCGGTACCGTCGACACCGTGGTTCCGCTGAACAGCGCCACCCTGCGGCAGCTGCCGATCGCGGCGCCGGGCTATGACCGTGCCGGCATCGGGGTCGGCATTGCCCATTTCGGCGTCGGCGGGTTTCACCGGGCGCATCAGGCCATGTACATCGACAGGTTGCTGCAGCGGGGCCTGGCGCGGGAGTGGGGCATCTGCGGGATCGGGGTGATGCCGGCCGACCGCCGGATGCGTGATGTTTTGCGCGCCCAGGACGGCTTGTACACGCTGATCTTGGAACACCCCGACGGCAACCGGGAAGCGCGGGTGATCGGCTCGATCGTCGACTACCGCTACGCGCCCGACGACCCGCAGGGCGACGATCGAGCTGCTGGCCGCACCGACCACCCGGATCATCTCGATGACCATCACCGAGGGCGGCTACCAGATCAGAGACCCGGAATCCGTTTTCGGCCTGATCGTCGAGGCACTGGCCCGGCGTCGTGAGCGCGGCATCGCAGCGCCGACGATCGTGTCGTGCGACAACATCGAGCACAACGGCGACGTCGCGCGCCGGGCCGTCGTCGCGCATGCCGAACTGCTGCATCCCGTCCTGGCCGATTGGGTCGCCGAGCAGGTCCGGTTCCCCTGCTCGATGGTGGACCGCATCACCCCGGTCACCACCGCCGACATCGTGGCGGCGGTCGAGCGCGACTTCGGCGTCGCCGACGAATGGCCGGTTGCGGCCGAGTCGTTCGCTTCGTGGGTGCTCGAGGACGATTTCGCCGACGGCAGGCCGCCGCTGGAAGAGGCGGGCGTGTTGTTGGTCGATGACGTGGGCCCCTACGAATCGATGAAGCTGCGGCTGCTCAACGCCGGACACCAGTGCCTGTGCTACTTCGCCGCGCTGAGTGGGTATCGCATGGTGCACGACGCGGCGCGCGACCCGTTGTTGGTCGAATTCCTGCTTGCCTATTTCGATTCCGAAGCGGTGCCGACGCTGCCGCCGGTCCCCGGCATCGACCTGGGTGCCTATACCCGCGAGCTGATCGAGCGTTTCGCCAACCCGGGAGTGCGTGACACCGTGGCGCGGTTGTGCGCCTACTCCTCGGACCGCATCCCGAAGTGGCTGCTTCCAGTGATCCGTGACAACCTGCGCACGGGCGGACCCATCCGGCTGGCGTCGGCGACGGTGGCGAGCTGGGCCCGCTACGCCGAGGGGGTCGACGAGCGTGGCGAACCGATCGACGTCGTCGACAACCTGGCGGATTCGCTGCTGCCCGTCGCCCGGGCCCAGCTGCTACACCCGACAGCCTTCATCGAGAACCCCGAGCTGTTCGGGGATTTGGCGCGGGAACCCCGGTTCGCCGAGGCGTACACCTGGGCGCTGGATTCGTTGCATTCTCGCGGCTCGCGGGCGACGCTGGACACGTTGCTGCACGGCCCAGGGGGTGAACCATGACTCGCGCGCTGGTGATCGGCGAGGCGTTGATCGACATCGTCGAGCACAGTGGCCCTCTCGGAGGCACCACCGAGCATGTCGGCGGCAGCCCGCTCAACGTCGCCGTCGGACTGGCCAGGCTGGGTCGCGATGTCGATTTCTTGACCCATATCGGTGCGGACGAACCCGGGCGCCGCATCGCCGATTACGTCAAATCCTCTGGCGCACAGCTTGTTCCGGGGAGCACGTCCGCCAGTCGGACGCCGACCGCGGTGGCGACCATCGCCGACGACGGGTCGGCGGTCTATACGTTCGACCTGGAATGGCAGCTCTCCGGTACGCCCGAGGTCGCGCCGCCATTGTTCGTGCACACCGGATCGATCGCGGCCGTGCGGGAGCCGGGCTGCCTGGCGGTCGCGGCGCTGCTCGACGCCTATCGGGTGTCGGCGACGGTCACCTTCGACCCCAACGTGCGCCCGTCGCTGGCCGGCGACCGGGACCTGGCCCGCGAACGCATCGCCCACATCGTCGAGCGCAGCGACATCGTCAAGGCCAGCGCCGACGACTTGAGCTGGATCGATCCCGATCACGAACCGGAGCGGACCGCGCGAGCCTGGCTGGCGTCCGGCCCCGGGCTCGTCGTCTTGACGATGGGCGATCGGGGCGCGCTGGCGTTGTGCCCGGCCGGCGAGGCCCGGGTCGCTGCCAGGCCGGTTCGGGTGGTGGACACCGTCGGCGCCGGCGACGCGTTCATGGTCGGCCTGCTCGACACGCTCTGGGGGCTGGGTCTGTTGGGCGGCGGAAGGCGGGCCGCCCTGCGTCAAATCGGGCTCGACGCGCTAACGGCGGCGCTCGAGGCGGCCAGCGTGTCGTCGGCGCTGACGATCGGACGCGCCGGTGCCGACTTTGCTCAGAAGCCGCGAGCGTAACGCCAGCGCGAAAAAACCGGCTTGAAATCGCAGCAGCGTTCCACTCGCGCGTTTTCAGCAAAGCCGCAACCGCCCGCCGCGCTGTTTTGCCACCGGCGGTATGGGCATACTGACATGCATGCGCTCCATCTGGAAGGGTTCGATCGCGTTCGGGCTGGTGAACGTTCCGGTCAAGGTGTATAGCGCCACCGAGGACCACGACATCAAGTTCCACCAGGTACACGCCAAGGACAACGGCCGCATCCGATACCAACGCGTGTGTGAGATCGACGGCGAGGTCGTCGAATACCGTGACATCGCCCGGGCCTTCGAGTCCGACGACGGCCAGATGGTGGTGATCACCGACGACGACATCGCCACGTTGCCCGAAGAACGCAGCCGCGAGATCGAAGTGCTGGAGTTCGTACCGGCGAGCGAGGTCGATCCGATGCTGTTTGACCGCAGTTACTTCTTGGAGCCGGATTCGAAGTCGTCCAAATCCTATGTGCTGCTGGCCAAGACGCTCGCCGAGACGGATCGGATGGCGATCGTCCATTTCACGCTGCGTAACAAGACCCGGCTGGCCGCGTTGCGGGTCAAGGACTTCGGCAAGCGCGACGTGATGGTGGTACACACCCTGTTGTGGCCCGACGAGATTCGCGACCCCGACTTTCCCGTGCTGGACAAGAAGGTCGACATCAAGCCAGCCGAGCTCAAGATGGCCGGGCAGGTGGTGGACTCGATGGCCGAAGACTTCAACCCCGACCGTTACCACGACACCTACCAGGAGCAGCTGCAGGAGCTGGTCGACGCGAAACTCGAAGGCGGGGAAGCGTTTGCCGCAGAAGAACAGCCCAAACAGCTGGACGAGACGGAAGACGTCTCCGACCTGCTGGCCAAGCTGGAGGCCAGCGTCAAGGCGCGCTCCGGTGACGGCAAGGCACCGGCAAAGAAGGCACCGGCAAAGAAGGCACCCGCCAAAAAGGCACCGGCAAAGAAAGCGGCCGCAAAGAAGACACCGGCCAAGAAGACGGCTTCGAAAGCCGCGTCACGATCCTGACCGCGGGCCTAGGCGGTCAGCGCCGTCGGGTCGATATGAAGCGGAACGCCGCGGCGAGAAGGTTGATCACGGCGACGAGGATGATCAGGCTCAGCGCCGCACCCCAGATCCGCAGGAAACCGGCGTGCTCCGGATTGGTGAGTTCGCTGTAGATCAGCAGCGGCAGCGAGGCCATGTTGCCGTGAAAAATGTCGTAGTTGATGGAGCGGCTGTATCCAACCAGCACCAGCACCGGCGCGGTCTCGCCGATAACGCGCGCGACGGCCAGCAAGACGCCCGAGACTATGCCCGGCATCGCGATCGGGAAGACGATCCGCACGATCGTCTTCCATTTGGGTACACCCAGCGCGTAGCTGGCTTCCCGAAGGTCGTCGGGCACCAACCTGAGCATCTCCTCGGACGACCGCACCACCACCGGCAACATCAGCAAGACCAGCGCCAATGACACCGCGACGGAGCTCTGCTCGAATCCCAGGGTGGCGATCCACAGGCTGAAGATGAACAGCGCGGCCACGATCGAGGGCACCCCGGCGAGCACGTCGACCATGAAGGTCGTCAGCCGCACCAGCCGACCGGAACCGTATTCCACCAGGAACACGGCGGTCATCAAGCCCAACGGCACGGACAGGAGGGCGGCCACGCCCGCCTGTACCAACGTCCCATACAGCGCGTGGTAGACGCCGCCGGCGAACTCCTCCGGCAGCACACCGCGCAGCGAGTGGGTCCACCAGCCTGACCGGGTGACGGCGTACCAGCCGCGTGCCACGACCACCGACAGCACCCAGACCAGCGGCACCAGGGCTACGACGAACGATATGACGAAAAACGTTGTCGCGGCGTTGTTTGTGATTCGCCGCCTCAGGCTGAGGGGCCTGAACACCTCAGATTTGACCGGCTGCTCCAGCGCGTGGGCGGTCATGCGTTGACCTTCCCGCCAGCGATCGTGCGCGCCAGCGCGTTGACGACGAATGTCAGGACGAACAGCGCAAATCCCGCGGCGATGTAGGCCCCGGTGGGCAGCGGTTCGCTGAATTCGGCTGCCGCGGAGGCAATCTTGGAAGCGAAGGTGTAGCCTCCGTCGAACAGCGACCAATGGCCCGCTCGGGCGGCCGAGCGCAGGATGATCAGCACCGCGACGGTTTCTCCCAGCGCGCGGCCCAACCCCAGCATCGACGCCGCGATGACACCGCTACGGCCGAACGGCAGCACGGTCATCCGCACTACCTCCCACTTGGTGGCCCCCAGCGCCTGCGCCGCTTCCATCTGAATCGGCGGGGTCTGCCGGAACACTTCTCGCGACACCGAGGTGATGATCGGCAGGATCATCGCCGACAGCACGATGCCGGCGGTGAAAATGGTGCCGCCGCCGGCCAGGGAGACGTTGCCCTGCCTGAACAAGAACAGCCACCCCAGGTTGCGATTCAGGAACGCCGCGATCGGCTCGAGTTTGGGCGCCAGCACGAAGATTCCCCACAAGCCGAAGATGATCGACGGGCACCGCGGCCAGCAGATCGACCATCGCGGCGAACGGACGCGCCAGCCGCTGCGGGGCGTATTGGGTGAGGAACACCGCGATCCCGACCGCGATCGGCACGGCCAGCAGCAGCGCGGTTAGCGAACTCAGCACCGTGACCATGAACAGGTCGCGGATGCCGAATGACAGGTGGTCTGCCTTGGTGGTGTTGAACTCGGCGCTGGTGAAGAAGTTCGCGTGGTTCGCCCGCAATGATGGGACGGCGCGAACCAACAGGAATATCGCGATCAGCGCAATCGCGATCACGATCGTCAAACCGGCGGCGGCGGCAAGCGACTTGAACAGTCGGTCGTCGCGCCGCACCTTGCGCCCATCGGTCGGCTTCGGCACCGTCGGCTTTGTCCCGGTCGACGGGTTGGCTACCGGTCCAGAGGCCATGACCACCTCAGATTCACCTGATGGCATTGATCGCCGCCACCAACCACAACTTCCAAGCGTCCGGAATGGGGATATATCCGTTGTCCGCCAAGCCATTCTGTCCGCCGCCGATGGTGCTCTGCAGGAACGCCTTCACCGCCATACCGACCTGCGGGTCCGGATACTTCGAGCAGACGATCTCGTAGGTCGCCAGCACGATCGGATAGGCGCCGGGCTGCGTCGGCTTGTAGAACGACGTCGTGTTGAGGACCAGGTCGTTACCCTTTCCCGAGACCCAGACCCCGGCAATCGTCTTGCCGACCGAGTCGGCGCTGATCGTCACGGGGTCCGGACCGGCCGGCGTGATGATCTTGGCCATGGTCAGGTTCTTCGCCTGGGCGTAGGACCATTCGTTGTAGGTGATCGCCCCTTCGGTGGCCTTGACGGCCGAGGAGGTGCCGTCGTTGCCCCTGGCGCCCTCACCGACTCCGCCGTTGAACGTCTTGCCGGTGCCCTTACCCCACGCGCCGTTGGAGGCCGCCTCCAGGTATTGCTGGAAGTTAGCCGAAGTCCCGGACAGGTCGCTGCGGAACACCACGCGAATCGGCTCGGCGGGCAGGTTGGCGCCCCTGTTCAGCGCCTGGATCGCGGGATCGTTCCAGGTGGTGATGCCGCCGTTGAATATCTTGGCCGCCGTGGGAGCGTCGAGAACCAGCGAAGTCAGGCCCTTGACGTTGTAGGTGATGGCGATCGGGCCGAACACCACCGGCAGGTCCCACGCGCGCGAGCCACAGCGTTGCTGGGCCGCAGCGTACTCGTTCGGGGACAACGGCACGTCCGACCCACCGAAATCGGTTTGGTTACCAGTGAATTCGCTAACCCCGGCGCCCGAACCATTGGGCGTGTAGTTCAACGTCTGGTCGGGGCAGGCTTCCTCGAACGCCTTGATGAAGCGGGTCATCGCGTTGGCCTGAGCCGTCGCCCCGCTGGCCTTCAGCGTCTTCTTCCCCGCGCAATCCACCTTGACCGGCAGCTCGCTCGTCGTCGAATTTTCCCCATTTGCGGTGCTTGCATTGCTGCCATTCCCACACGCGGACAAGATCAGCACACCCATAGTCAGGACACCCAGCGCGGCGCCAACTGGGCTGAGCTTCAATTCGGTTCCTAACGGTGGAGATCAAAGCTGCTGGTTGGGGCTTGGTTGGGGCTGGAGCCGGCCAATCCGCCGTTTTCCTCGCAGCCATGAAGCTAACAGCAACAAGGTTAACGTTCGGCTAATTTTCCTACGGCGGCCGCCGCGCCCCAACCGGCACACAATGCCGTTAACGCTCAGCGCGTCATGACACCGCGAATCACGAGATGGCGTTGACCGAAGCCGACAACCTCGTCTTGAACGCGTCCGGAATGGGGATGTATCCGTTGTCCGCCAATCCGTTCTGTCCGGCACCGATGGTGCTCTGCAGGAATGCCTTCACGGCCGTGCCGACCTGGGAGTCGGGATACTTCGAGCACACGATCTCGTAGGTCGCGAGCACGATCGGGTACGAGCCGGCCTGTGTCGGCTTGTAGAACGACACCGTGTCGAGCACCATGTCGTTGCCCTGCCCCGCGACCTTGGCGCCCGAAATCGTCTTGCCGACCGAGTCGGCGCTGATGGCCACCGCGTCTGGACCGGCAGAGGTGATGATCTTGGCCATGTTCAGATTCTGAGACTTGGCGAATGACCATTCGTTGTAAGTGATCGACCCTTCGGTGGCCTTGATCGCGGCCGAGGTGCCGTCATTGCCCTTGGCGCCCTCACCGACCCCGCCGTTGAAGTCCTTGCCGGTGCCCTTGCCCCACGCGCCGTTGGATGCGGCATCAAGGTACTTCTGGAAGTTATCCGTGGTGCCGGACTTATCGTTGCGGAAGATGACGTGAATCGGCTCGGCGGGCAGGGTGACGCCCGCGTTGAGGCCCGCGATCGCGGGATCGTTCCAGGTGGTAATGGCGCCGTTGAAGATCTTCGCCGCGGTGGGTCCGTCGAGATTCAGCGAACTCACGCCGTTGACGTTGTAGGTGATCGCGATCGGGCCGAACACCACCGGCAGGTTCCACGCCGGCGAGCCGCAGCGCTGCTGAGCCGCGGTGGACTCGTTCTGGGCCAACGGCGAGTCCGACCCGCCGAAATCGGTTTGGTTGCCGTTGAATTCGCTGATTCCGGCGCCCGAACCATTTGCCGTGTAGTTCAGGTCCTGGCCCGGGCAGGCCTGTTGGAACGCCTTGACGAAGCGGGTCATCGCATTGGCCTGGGCCGTCGACCCGCTGGCCTTCAGCGCCTTCTTCCCGCCGCAATTCACCGTCCCCGCGGATCCGCTCGTCGTCGCACCGCCCCCACTCGCATTGTTCTCACTGCCACACGCGGACAACACCAGCGCGGTGCTAGCCAGCACACTCAGCGCGGCGCCAAATCGGTTGAGCTTCAATTCAGTTCCTAACCTAGGGATTGAACCAACGCCGCTGGTAGTGACTGCGGCCGGCCACCAGCCGTTTTCCTCGCAGCCCTGAAACTAACAGCAACAAGGTTAACGTTCGGCGAATTTTGTCCGGCGATCGTTGCTGGCCCACCGCACCGGTTCGGGGCCTGGGAGCGTTGCGTCGCGACGCCCTATGCCAAACTAGAACCTGTTTCAGAAATGCCGTGATCCGGGGATTGCAACCGTTTCGCCGACAACTCACATGGAGAGGCCGCAATGATCCTTGACAGGTTCCGTCTCGACGACAAAGTCGCCGTCATCACCGGTGGCGGCCGCGGGCTGGGTGCGGCCATCGCGGTGGCTTTCGCCGAGGCAGGCGCCGATGTCCTGATCGCGTCGCGCACGCAATCCCAACTAGAAGCCGTTGCCGAGCAGGTCCGCGCCGCCGGGCGCCGGGCCCACACCGTCGCCGCCGACCTGGCCCATCCCGAGGTGACCGCGGAGTTGGCCGATCAGGCCGTCGGGGCTTTCGGAAAACTAGACATCGTCGTCAACAACGTCGGCGGGACCATGCCCAACACCCTGCTGACCACCTCGACCAAGGAGCTCAGGGACGCGTTCACCTTCAATGTGGCCACCGCCCATGCATTAACCATCGCGGCGGTGCCGTTGATGCTCGAGCACTCCGGCGGCGGCAGCATTATCAACATCACCTCGACTATGGGCAGGCTGGCCGGGCGGGGTTTCGCCGCCTATGGCACCGCCAAAGCCGCGCTGTCGCACTACACCCGGCTAGCCGCGCTGGACCTGTGCCCACGCATCCGGGTCAATGCAATCGCACCGGGGTCGATCCTGACCTCCGCGCTGGACGTGGTGGCCTCCAACGACGAGCTGCGCACACCGATGGAGAAGGTGACTCCCATGCGCCGCCTCGGTGACCCCATCGACATCGCCGCTGCGGCAGTCTATTTGGCGTCCCCGGCGGGCAGTTTCCTGACCGGTAAAACGCTGGAGGTCGACGGTGGCCTCACCTACCCCAATCTCGACATCCCCGTCCCGGACCTGTGAACCGCGACCGCTGAAGGAGCCCGCCATGGCCATACCCGTCGTTCAACTGGGCACCGGCAACGTCGGCACCCACGCGCTCAGGGCGCTGATCACCAACCCGCAGTTCGAGCTGACCGGTGTCTGGGTGTCTTCGGACGCCAAGGCCGGCAAGGACGCGGCAGAGCTTGCCGGACTTGAGGATTCGACCGGTGTACTGGCCAGCACCGATCTGGATGCCGTGCTCGCCACCGGGCCGCAGTGCGCCGTCTACACCGCGATGGCCGACAACCGCCTGCCCGAAGCCCTGGAGGACTACCGGCGCGTCCTGTCAGCGGGTGTCAACGTCGTCGGCAGCGGCCCGGTCTTTCTGCAGTATCCGTGGGAGGTGATCCCCGAGGAGCTAGTCACTCCGCTGGAAGATGCGGCGCGCGAAGGCAATTCGAGCCTGTACGTCAACGGTATCGACCCGGGCTTCGCTAACGACCTGCTGCCGATGGCGTTGGCCGGTACCTGTCAGAACATCCAGCAGATCCGGTGCATGGAGATCGTCGACTACGCCACCTACGACAGCGCCGTGGTCATGTTCGACGTGATGGGATTCGGCAAGCCCCTCGACGAGATCCCCATGCTGCTGCAGACCGGCGTGCTGAGCCTGGCGTGGGGTTCGGTGGTGCGGCAAATTGCAGCGGGCCTGGGCATTTCACTTGACGAGGTCGCGGAGGTGTACGTCCGCGAGCCGGCGCCTGAAGACTTCGACATCGCGTCGGGGCACATTCCGAAGGGCACCGCCGCAGCGCTCCGGTTCGAGGTGTTCGGAATGGTCAACGGCGACCCCGTCGTCGTCCTGGAACACGTCACCCGGCTACGCGAGGACCTGTGCCCCGATTGGCCGCAACCGGCCCAGCCGGGCGGTTCCTACCGCATCGAGATCACCGGAGAACCGTCGTACGCCATGGACATCTGCCTGAGCAGCCGCCTCGGCGATCACAATCACGCCGGACTGGTCGCCACCGCGATGCGGGTCGTCAACGCGATCCCCGCGGTGGTGGCCGCCCCGGCGGGTATCGTGACGACCCTCGACCTGCCCTTGATCACCGGTCGGGGGCTCTACGTCCCCGCGTGACAGTCGGTCTCACGTCACGTGATGGCGTTGACCGCAGCCCTCAACCACAATTTCCAAGCGTCCGGAATGGGGATATATCCGTTGTCCGCCAGACCAGCCTGTCCGCCGCCGATGGTGCTCTGCAGGAACGCCTTCACGGCCATACCGATCTGCGGATCCGGATACTTCGAGCAGACGATCTCGTAGGTGGCCAGCACGATCGGATAGGCGCCGGGCTGCGTCGGCTTGTAGAACGACATCGTGTTGAGAACCAGGTCGTTACCCTTTCCCGAGACCCAGACCCCGGCAATCGTCTTGCCGACCGAATCGGTGCTGATCGTCACGGGGTCCGGACCCGCCGACGTGATGATCTTGGCCATGCCCAGGTTCTTTGCCTGGGCGTACGACCATTCGTTGTAGGTGATCGCCCCTTCGGTGGCCTTGACGGCCGAGGAGGTGCCGTCGTTGCCCCTGGCGCCCTCACCGACACCGCCGTTGAACGTCTTTCCGGTGCCCTTACCCCACGCGCCGTCCGAGGCCGTATCGAGATAGTGCTGGAAGTTATCCGAAGTCCCGGACAGGTCGCTGCGGAACACCACGTGGATCGGCTCGGCGGGCAGGGTGGTGCCTTTGTTCAGCGCCTGGATCGCGGGATCGTTCCAAGTGGAAATAGAGCCGTTGAAAATCTTGGCCGCCGTCGGGGCGTCCAAAATCAGCGAACTCAGGCCCTTGACGTTGTAAGTGATCGCGATCGGGCCGAACACCACCGGCAGGTCCCACGCTCGCGAGCCGCAGCGCTGCTGGGCCGCGTCGTGCTCGTTGAGGGCCAGTGGCACATCCGACCCGCCGAAATCGGTTTGGTTGCCGGTGAATTCGCTGATCCCGGCGCCCGAACCATTGGGCGTGTAGTTCAACGTCTGACCGGGGCAGGCCTGTTCGAATGCCTTGATAAAGCGGGTCATCGCGTTGGCCTGCGCTGTCGACCCGCTGGCCTTCAGCGTCTTCGTCCCACCGCAGTCCACCTTCACCGGCAACGGGGTCGTCGTCGAAGCTCCCCCATCGTTACTCGCATGGGTCTCACTGCCACACCCCGACAAGATCAATGCACCGGCAGTCAGGACGCTCAGCGCAGCGCCGAATCGGTTGAGCTTCATTCCAGTTCCTAAGTATCGGGAGTATCGGGAGTATCGGGACGAACGGCCGCCGCCGCGGCACCCATATCGCGCCAAGCGGCCATCTGTTGCAGTCACGAAGCTAACAGCGGCAAGGTGAACGCTCGCTGAGATTTGGATGGGCGTTGGCTGGAAGCACCCGACCCGAAATCGCGACCTTTGGGACGGTTACATCGCCACGGTTGTGTGATGAGCTAGAACCCGTTTTCGGGTATGCCGCCGATCCCCCGTCGCCGGATGAGGGTTCGAGTTCAACGATGCGGGAAACACCTTTGGGCCTGTCGACGTTGCCTTCATCGGCGACATGCGCTGCAGTCAATGGGCGCGAAAGGGGAAAGCGATGCCGAAACGACGAGTTCTGGTCACCGGAGCGTCGAAGGGTATCGGTCGCGCGGTCGCCGACCGCCTGGCCGCCGGTGGGCACGAGGTGATTGGGCTGGCCCGGACGGCACCGGCGGACTTTCCCGGCCAATTTCATGAGGTCGACCTTGCCGATCGGGCCGCTACCGCCGCAGCACTGGACACGATCGTCGGCGAAGGCGCCGTCGGCGGCGTGGTTAACAACGTCGGGATGGCGCGATTCGGCCGGATCGGCTCGATCGACCTCGACGACCTTTTTTCGACCTACGACATGAACGTGCGCACCGCGGTGCAGGTGGTGCAAGCGGTGCTGCCCGGCATGCTCGACGCAAAATGGGGCCGCATCGTCAACGTCACGAGCTTGACGACGCTCGGCACCCCCGAGCGCACTCCGTACGCGGCCTCGAAGGCCGCCCTCGAAACCTGCACTCGCATATGGGCCGGTGAGCTTGCCTCGACCGGCATCACCGTGAACGCGGTATCACCGGGACCGGTCGAAACCGAGTTGTTCCGCGAACGCAGCCCCGCCGGATCGGAACGCGAAACTCGTTTTCTCGCGTCCATTCCGCTGCATCGGGTCGGCACTCCCGCGGAGATCGCCCACGTGATCACCATGCTGCTGCACGAAGACGCCGGCTACCTGACGGGTCAGATCGTTCGGGTCGACGGGGGCGGGAGCATCGGCGCGGCCTAGCGCACGGCGTTGCCGGTAGCCCGGCGATCCCGCTGCGGTACTGTTTTCGTCTACCCTAACTTTCTTATTCGGGTACACGGATTGAGGGTCGATAGGTTGGCGCAAGGTACCGAAGCCTCGCTCAAGACGAGTTGGTATTTGCTCGGGCCGGCGTTCGTCGCGGCGATCGCCTACGTCGATCCCGGCAACGTCGCGGCCAACGTCAGCGCCGGCTCCCAGTACGGCTACCTGCTGCTGTGGGTCATTGTCGCGGCCAACGTGGCGGCCGGCCTCGTCCAGTACCTGTCCGCAAAGCTCGGCCTGGTGACCGGACGGTCGCTGCCCGCGGCGATCGGCAGGCGGATGAGCCGTCCGGTCCGGCTGACGTTCTGGGCGCAGGCCGAAATCGTCGCGATGGCAACCGATGTGGCCGAGGTAATCGGTGGCGCGATCGCATTGCGGATTCTCTTCGGTGTGCCGCTGCCGATCGGCGGGGTCATCACCGGGGTGATCTCATTGCTGCTCCTGGGGATCAGGGACCGTCGCGGGCAGATTCTTTTCGAGCGTGTCATCACCGCCTTGCTGCTGGTCATCGCCGTCGGCTTCGCGGCCAGTTTCTTCGTCGCCACGCCGCCGCCCGACGCCGTCATCGGGGGATTGGTGCCGCGATTCCGGGGCAGTGAAAGTGTGTTACTGGCCGCCGCCATACTGGGTGCCACCGTGATGCCGCACGCGGTGTATCTGCACTCGGGCCTGGCCCTGGATCGGCACGGACCTCCCGAGCCGGGCCAGCGCCGACACCGGCTCTTGCTGGTCACCCGCGTGGACGTCGTGCTGGCGATGGCCGTTGCCGGACTGGTGAATGCGGCGATGCTGCTGGTCGCCGCGATCAACCTGCAGGGCCACGAAGGAAGCGCGTCCATCGACGGCGCGTACGCCGCGATCCACGGCACGTTGGGGGCGACGATCGCGGTGCTGTTCGCGATCGGATTGCTCGCCTCGGGCTTGGCGTCGTCGTCGGTGGGTGCCTACGCCGGCGCCATGATCATGCAGGGATTGCTCCATCGGTCGGTTCCCATGCTGGTGCGGCGGCTCGCGACGCTGAGCCCCGCGGTGGCGATCCTGGCGCTCGGTTTCGACCCGACACGTGCATTGGTGTTGTCCCAGGTTGTGCTGTCGTTCGGTATCCCGTTCGCGGTGCTCCCGCTGGTCAGACTGACCGCCAACCGCGACCTGATGGGTAGCGACGCCAACCATCCCGTCACGACGGTCATTGGCTGGGCGGTCGCCGCACTGGTCAGTGTGCTCAACATCGTTCTGATCTATCTGACCGTGACGGGCTCGGCATAAGTTGCGCAAGCTAATTCGTTGATTTTGACGTTTCAAGATGGGCCATTACGGCCACGGGAAGCCGGGCGCCGGCGGGGGCACTTGGGACGGATCTGCTTCGACGAAGTTATATACGGGTCCTGACGGGCCGCGAGTAACGGTAACGGCGAACCAGTGGCACACGCTCAAGTCCGCCCATCCCGGAGGCGGAACCGTGTACCCCCAATGTCCCGGGCAGTAGTGCCAATAGGACGGGCCGGCCCAGGCGGGTGCGGCCAGACCCAGGCCGGCGACCGCGACACCGCTAGACACCAACGTCCCGGCAATAGTCCGTTTCAGGGTCGGGATGGTGGTCATGTTGGATTTCCTATGCTCGTGCGCCGCATCGCCCGGCGTAGTCATGGCAAGTACAGAGCGTCCAAGCGGCTACCAATCCCAACATCACCGCTTGTCCGGCATGCCGCCGTGGTGACGCGCTTGGGCCGGGCGGCACGCGCGAGTGTCACTCGCGACGCTTATTGAACCTTGCGAGCTTGGCGTTGCACACGAGGTCGAGCTGCTCGGTTCTCTGACGGATCTCGTCGATCTCCTGCGGCGAAATGTAAGGGGAGAAGTTGATTTTGATTCCGTAATCGAGGGCGCTGGCGAACACGCTGAGACGCTCCTCCGCGGAGGTCTCGCCGGGCGGCCGCTCGCCCGGCAGACCAGGCTGCATGCCTTGGAGCACGCCGAGCGTGCTCGGCGACACGTGCAGGTCTTCGATGAAGTACTGCCCGCCGGGTTTTAGGTACGGGAAGAGGAAGGCCAGGCTGGCCTGCTGGTGCATGTCTTTGTGGCTGCCGTCGTCAATGATGATGTCGAATTCGCCGCCTGAGAACTCCACGAAACGTTCGAGGTCCGCCGGGTCGGACTGATCGCCGACGAACGTGAGGATCCGGTCGTTGTCGAATTGGTGGGCGTCCACGATGTCGTAGCCGAAGATGGCGGCGTTCGGGAAGTACTCGTACCAGCCCTTCAGCGAGGCTCCCGGCATCCGCGGGTCGCAGACGCCGATCTCCAGCACGCGTAGCGGCTCTTTGCGCATTGACTCGAACCATCGCTCATACGCCCGCGTATAGCCGTGCGCCTCTCCCATCAAGGTGCCCTTGTCCGACAGGTTCGCGTTCATTATCTCGGTTAGCGTGCGCATGGAACCTCCCACAGTGTTTCCGCAGCTCAGCGCACACAGCACCCTATGCGCAAGTTCCGATCTATCTGACTGTGCGGGCACGCCATGAGCTGCACATCTCCCGCTGGGAAAGCGAAAGTTATTGTCCCGCGGATGGTTTGATGCCACAGCCGATCAGCCGAATTCGACGGATCTCGTCTGACGCGACCGGGACCGGGCTCACCTTCGCATCCGCGCTATCGGGCGGACGCAAGAAACTCGCAAGAACTTCGCGAAGAACCGCCAAGCGGCGTCGGCCAGCCTACTGTCGTCGGCCAACCTGACCGACGCCGGCAAAAGGGGAACAGGCCATGAACTCCAGTCACACCCTGAGGCGGGCCATTTGCGTCCCTGATTGCCGCGCCGCGGCAGCCCTGCAAAAAAGTCTTCAAAAAAGTGTCCGATACGCGCCCGGTGCGTCCTCCTACCTATGACGGCGACCCAGCCGGGCCGCGACCCACACAAAGGAGCACCTCATGACCGCCACGCACGACTTTGATCGAACGGCCCTTGCAACGCAGGCCAACGACCTCGATCAAACCGGGTTTGCAACGCAAGCCGCCGACCTCGATCGAACCGCCCTCGCAACGCAGGCCAACGACCTCGATCAAACCGGGTTCGCAACGCAGGCCGACCTCGATCGGACCGCCCTCGCAGCGCACGCCAACGACCTCGACCGAACCACCTTTGCACCCCGCCGGGACGACGCCACCTCTGAGTTCGCCTGGTCGTCGAGCCCGCTCGGCAACCCGACGGATCGGAACGGAGATCTGGATCAAGACGGAGACCTTCCGTACGGTTACGACCAGTCGTACGGATACGACCAGTCGCCCGACCTGATCGCCCCGGCCGTCAAGCGGAAGCCCATCGACAAGCTGATCGTGGCCACGGGCCTGATCGGAGTCATCGGAGCGGGCACCGCACTGGGTGTCGTCCTTCTCAGCGGCTCGCCCCAACCGCAGCCCACGACCGCGGTGCAGAGCTCCACTGGCGTGCAGGCCGCGGTCCCAGCTGCCGCAGTTCCGGCCCCGGTCGCCGCGCCCGACAACGGTCCGGCCCCCGCCGTGGCGGTCAACCCGCCGGCAGACCCGGGCACCCCGCCCGCCGCCGCGCCCTCGGGCCCGGTCGTCGCGGTAAATGCCCCTCCGCCGCCGCCTGTCTGGTCACCGCCGCCGCCCGTCTGGTCACCGCCGCCGCCCGTCTGGTCACCGCCGCCGCCCGTCTGGTCACCGCCGCCGCCCGTCTGGTCACCGCCGCCGCCCGTCTGGTCACCGCCGCCGCCTGTCTGGTCACCGCCGAAGCTGTGCCTGCCGCCGCACCACCTTGTGCAGGGCGTCTGCAAATGAGGTTGTGGGGTACGGGTGAGGCCGGATCCGGATGCCGGCCTCACCCATCCCCCCATCACAGAGCCGGATTTTCCCTGGTGCCATTTCGCCCGCGTGGGCGCACACTTATTCGCAGCGCCGGTTCTCTAGTGACGGGTACCGACGCTTTATCGGCGGAGGAAGCGACGTGACGACCGCACTATCCAACTACGACATCGTCGGCGACGCCGAGTTGGCCCGCGCGGCCGCGACGGGCGATCGAAGCGCCTTTGCCATGATTTACGACCGCTACGCCGACCGGCTGCACGACTTCTGCATCGGCATGCTGCGCGACCGTGATGCCGCCGCCGACTGCGTGCAAGACGTGTTCTGCGCCGCCGCGACCCAGCTGCCCAAGCTGCGCGACCCGGACAGGCTGCGCCCGTGGCTGTATGCCATCGCCCGCAATGAAGCGCTGCGCTGCATACGGGACCGCCGTCGCGAACAGGTCTCCGACGAACTGCCCGAGGCCGCGTCGCACGATGCGGGCCCGGACACCCTGGCCGCGCGCAACGAGCTGGCCGATCTGATCGCCGACGCCGCCGGCGGGCTCGGCGACCGGGACCGTGCGGTGCTGGAGCTGGCCTACCGCCACGGCCTGGACGGACCGGAGCTGGCCAACGCGTTGGACGTCAGTCCCGGCAGCGCCAACAAGATGCTGTCGCGCCTGCGCAGCACCATCGAATCTTCCCTGGGCGCGCTGCTGGTGGCCCGTCGCGCCCAACACACCGCCGACGCATGCGCCGAGCTGGGCGCGATCTTGGCGGATTGGGACGGAAAGTTCAGCGTGCTGATGCGCAAACGCATCAGCCGCCACATCGAGTCCTGCCCTACCTGCGATGAGGAGCGACGCCGCCTGGTCAGCCCGGCCGCGCTGTTGGGTGCGGCGCCGGTGTTCATCCCCGCCCCCGACTGGCTCCGAGACCACACCCTGGGCCAGATCCAGCTGACCTCCGCCGGCGGAACCCTCGACACCAGCGACAGCGGAGGCAGCCAGTCCCAGTCGGGCTCTTCCGCATCCGCCGCGACCGTGGCTTCGTCGGCGGCCGGCACGGGCCCGGACGACGAGGGCTACCTCGACGGCGCCCAGCCACCTCGAGCTCGCCGGGTCATCCCGTGGATCGCACTGTTCGCCGCCGCCATCTTCGCCGCGTTCGGGCTGATGTTCACCTTCCTGTACCACCACAAGACCGCCATCACGCCAACCGAGTTGACCGGGACCGCACCCGCGCCCATGAAACCGCCCGCACCGCCCAGCGTGGTCCCAGCCATCCAATACCCTCCGCCGCCAACCGCGAACCCCGTCGCCCCCGCGCCTCCCATCAATGCGCCCGCACCGATTCAGCCGCCGGCGGCTCCCGCACCGATCCCCCCTGCGCAGCTTCCGGTCGCGCCACCGCCGATCGCCCCGCCGCCGGTGGCACCGCGGCCGCCGGTGGTGCTACCCCCACCGGTTGTGGTGCTGCCGCCGCCGATCGTGTCGCCGCCGCCGGTGAGGCGGCCGCCGCCCGTCTATCCCCCACCACCTTCGGTCTACCCGACACCACCATCAGCCCCGCCGTCGGTACCACCCCACAGGGGTCCGGTTCTGCCTCCCTCCGCGCCGGCGGGTCCGACCAAACAGCCCCCGCCACCGCCACCGCCACCGCCGCCACCACCGCCACCAAAGGGACCCGTCATCCAGTGACCTAGTGCGTAGCGCGCAGGTCAATCGGTACGGCAGGATGGGAAGTATCGTCGTCCGTGGAAGCCTCGCGGGGAGTTAGCTTGTTTCAGTACCTTCGCTCAGTAGCAAGACGGTGACCGCCTAGATGCCGGGCGGCCGGCACCCCTATTTCGCATACGGGTCGAATCTGTGCGTCACGCAGATGGCGCTGCGCTGTCCCGACGCCGCAGATCCGCGGCCGGCGGTGCTGTCCGATCACGACTGGCTGATCAACCAGCGCGGCGTGGCCACCGTCGAGCCATTGGCCGGCAACCAGGTGCATGGAGTGCTCTGGCAGGTCTCCAGCGACGACCTGGCGATGTTGGATAGCGCCGAGGGCGTGCCGGTGCGCTACCGGCGCGACCGACTGACCGTCCACACCGACGACGGGCCGTCTCCGGCCTGGGTGTACATCGACCACCGGGTGACCCCGGGTCCGCCCCGGCCGGGCTATCTGCCGAGGATCATCGACGGCGCCGTGCACCACGGACTGCCGCAAAAATGGATCGACTTCTTGCGTCGCTGGGATACCGCACGCTGGCCTCGCCCGATCTTCACGAACACCCCAGGGCCACAATCACTTTCAGAGCTGCTGAGCGAACCTGGAGTGATCGAGGAGAGCGAGCTGCGATCCCGTTTCGGTTTCCTTGCCATCCACGGCGGCGGTCTTGAAGAGATGACCGACGTCATCGCCGAACGCGCCGCCAAGGAGGCCGACGCGTCGGTGTATCTGCTGCGCCATCCCGACCGCTACCCGCACCACGTGCCGTCGGCCCTTTACGAGCCCGACGAGTCGGCGCGGCTGGCCGAGTTTCTCGAGCATGTCGACGTCGCGGTCTCGTTGCACGGTTACGGCCGCATCGGGCGCGCCACGCAGCTGTTGGCCGGGGGGCGCAACCGCGCTCTGGCTACGCACCTGGCCCGGCATATCCGGCTGACCGGGTATCAGGTCGTCACCGACATCGACGACATCCCGCCGGAACTGCGGGGCCTGCATCCGAACAACCCGGTCAACCGGGTACGCGACGGTGGGACCCAGCTGGAACTTTCGCCCCGCGTCAGGGGTATCAGTCCGCGCAGCCCCCTGCCTGGCGCCGACGGCTTGTCGCCGGTGACCACCGCCTTGGTGCGGGGGTTGGCGGATGCGGCGCGTTCCTGGTAGTTGTTAGGGTCCGTTTGAACGGAGGTTGTTGGTGGACAAGGATTTTCGCTTCGGGCTGAGCATGCGGTTCTTCAGGTCCCGCTCGGCCTTGGTCGACAAGGTCAAGCGAGCGGAAGACCTTGGATACGACATTTTGTGCGTGCCCGACCATCTCGGTGCGGCGGCACCGCTTCCGACGTTGACCGCGGTCGCGATGGTCACGACCCGGATCCGCCTGAGCATGTATGTGCTCAACGCCGCCTTCTACAAGCCGGCCCTGCTCAGCAGGGACCTGCAGGCGCTGGACCTACTCAGCGACGGCCGCCTCGAGATCGGGCTGGGCACCGGCTATGTCCGCGAAGAATTCGAGGCCGCCGAGCTGCCGTACCCCAGCGCCGGGGCCCGGGTCGACTACCTCGAACACATGACGACCTACCTCAAGGAGCACCACCCGACGACGCCGATCCTCATCGCCGGCAACGGCGACCGGGTGCTGACGCTGGCCGCCTGTCACGCCGACATCATCGGGTTGACCGGCGCCAGGGTGCGCGACGTCGAAGACCCGCTGGCCGAACGCATCGAGTTCGTCCGCAACGCCGCGGGTGGCCGGTTCGATCCGCTGGAGCTGAACATGGTGATCACGGCGATGCCACCCGAAGGCGAGACCGCACCCGACTTGAGAATGACCCGCCAGTACTCACCGGACCTGCCCGATGAGCAGCTGCTGTCCATGCCGTCGGTGCTCAGCGGGTCACCCCGCGAGATGGCCGGCACGCTGTCTGGCCTCCGCGAAAAGTACGGACTGACATCCTTTACCGTGCAGGACAACAACCTCGATGCTTTCGCGAAGGTGATCGCGGAGCTGCGGTGATCGGGCGCTAGCCGCAGGCCAGCGTCTCCCGGGCCTCGGCGGGCGTGACGGTGTGCGGCGTGGCGGGCGTGCCCGCCGCGAGGTGTCGCGCGTAAACCTTCGCGGTGTGCGGGACGAGCCGGCGCGCGACCGCGAGCATGAGCCTGGAGTTGTCGGCCGACATCGCCCGCACGGCCGCCCGCGCGGCAGGAACGACAGCGGCGTCGACCGCGGCGGGCTGATCGAACCCGCCGAGGTGGCGCATCCACGCCGGCAACGTGGCGATCGCAGCGGGGGCCAGCAGACGGCTGCCGCCCCACAGCCTCAGGCCCTTGCTGCGTGGCGTCCACAGCAGGTAGTGCATTGCCCGGTTAGCGCGTTCGGACGTGCACAACTGGTCGCGCATGTACTCGAAGTACTCGCGGACCTCGTCGCGGGAGCCTGGCACAGCTTCGGGTTTGCACGTCTGAAGCTCCGCCGCGATCCGCGACTCCGCCCAGAACCGCGCCTCCTCCGCCGGTGACAGCGGGCCGGGGCCGTAGCGCTCGTAGCACTTGAGCACCGAATGCCAGCCGGTGATGTGGATCCACAGCTGCGACGTCGGATTGTTCGCGCTGTAGCGCGTGCCGGTGACGGGGTCGACGCCCGTGGCCTTCGCATGCACCCGCATCAGCGCCTCGGACGCCTCTACGACGGTGCGCCCGTCGGCGACCGCGACCGTGAGGAAGTACGCGAGCGTGCGATCCAGCCGCCCGGACGGGTCACGGTAGATGCCGTCGCTGTCGGCGACCGCCGCCGCGAGGTGCGGGTCGAAGTGCTCGAGGACGACAGCACGCTGAAAGCCGATCAGCGCCGTCGGCGACGTCCACACCTTCCAGCTGGGCGAACCCGGCCCGAAGAACCCGTAGTCGTCGCGCCGTATCGACTCCATGCGAATGCCTCCTGCCGACTGAATACAACGCAACCGTAGCAATTGCCGCCCACGAATACAACTGTGCCGTAATATTGGGGCCGTGACCCAGCTGGACCATCCCCGCCGCAAATATGCGCCGCGCCTGCCCCGTGAGCAGCGCCGCGCCCAGTTGCTGGATGCCGCGCTCGAAGTGCTCGCGGACTGTTCGCTGCACGACCTCAGCATGGAGGCGGTCGCCAACGAGGCCGGCATTGGAAAGCCGGTGTTGTACACGGCTTTTCGCACCCGCACCGAACTCGTCTCCGCGCTGCTCAAGCGCGAGCACGAACGCGGGCTGGCTCAGGTACGCGCGGCGATGCCCACGGATCTGACGGGGCTGGGCCCGACCGGCGCGTATGCGGCGACCGTCTCCGCGTTCCTGGGCGCGGTGCTGGAGAATCCCACTCGGTGGCGGCTGATCCTCACGGTGCCGGACAGCGCTCCGCGCGACTACCGCGGGTCACTGCGGACGGCGCGGTCGGCGATCCTGGCCCAGGCCGAGCAGCTCGCGCGGGCCGGCAGTGTCCTGATGCCCCGGCTGGCGCGCCTCGACCCGGAGTTGCTCGGGCACACCATGCTGTCGTTCGCCGAGATGCTCGGACGGCTCGCGGTCAGCAACCCCGAGGCCTACTCGCGCAGCCGCCTCGAGGAGTTCGCGAGCACTGCGATGGCGTTATTGGGCAGTAAGAGCTCGTGAGGCGGACGAATCCATCGATAGTTTGGAGGCGGATGGGTAACCACAAACGCTGAACCCCATAGGGGCCGCACCGCGGCCCGTAGCAAACTGGGCCCCGACCTACCGAATGGGCCACGCACCTACAAACGCAGCAAGAGCATTGCGGCGATTGTATTACTCGCGTCGAATAACGTTGTCCGTACGTAGTCGCCTTCTATCGTCATAATCGGTTGGCGTTAGACCGATTCAAGGTCATCAATCAGGAGAGCCGTGCCTTCCGTGACGACACGCTGCAAAATGACTGTACAAGCAGTCAGTCGAGAGTTAGGATCACCAGCGTTTAAGGGAGGAGGCGAGGTGGCAAACTTGAGCGGCGCGCCCGGCCCTGGCAAGGCTCCAGCGATACTGGAGACGTTCACGCGCCACGTTGCCCAAAGCGGCTACAGCGGAACGCGTTTCAGTGCGATTGCCGCCGAGCTCGGCGTTTCACAGGGTTTGATAGCCCATCACTACGGCACGAAAGAACGGCTACTCGCGACGCTGCATCTCCAATACATGGCCAGTAGGGTCGACGAAGCGAAGCGGATAGTGTCGGAGTTCGTCACGCCTTCTGAGCAGCTTGCCGGGTTGCTCTATGCGTCCATCTTGTACCAGGTACACGACCGGGATCGCACTGTCGCGTTCCAGCGCGAGGTCGCAAGGTTTGCCGGCGAGAAGCGGCAATCCAAGGGCCGCAAGCTGCGAACCGAATACGTTCGGATCGTCCACGGGGTGCTCGATGCGGGCATCGCGTCTGGCGAGTTCCGCGACGGTGACACAAATGTGCGAGCTCTCTTGATCTTTGGCGCCGCGCGTTGGGCGTGGACGTGGTTTGACCCTGACGGGCCTAAATCCGCAGAGCAGATCGGCGCGGAACTCGTGGATCTCGTATTGGGATCGCTACTCGTGACGCGTCGCCGGCTTGCGCAGCTGGCCGACGATCAAGGCGCAATCGTCACCACCGTGCGGAAAATTATCGCCGCAAAAGACGAGCCCGGTTCGTAATGATCGAGCTCCCGTCCCTCGGGCGCGAGAAAGGTTGACGCACATGCGAAACGGCACTGAGGTGTTTTCCCCAAGGCCGAACAGAAGAGCTCAACCGTGACGTTGGCGACGGGAATAGCGGGTTACGTCCGTGATCAGGTCAGGCCGGGGCTGGCGGCGGTCGGCGGCTTCGCGCAGATGACGGTGCAGACCGGCAAGGCATTGCTTCGGCCTTTCCAGTGGCGCGAGTTCATCCTGCAGAGCTGGTTCTTATTTCGGGTGTCGTTTTTGCCCACGGTCATGGTCGCCATCCCGCTGACCGTGCTGATTGTCTTCACCCTCAACATCTTGCTCACCGAATTCGGCGCCGCCGACATTTCCGGCGCGGGGGCCGCACTGGGCGCGGTGACGCAGCTCGGACCGCTGGTGACGGTGCTGGTGGTCGCCGGCGCGGGCTCCACCGCCATTTGTGCCGACCTGGGCGCTCGGACCATCCGCGAGGAGATCGACGCGATGGAGGTGCTCGGCATCGACCCGATCCACCGGCTGGTCTTGCCGCGCGTGGTGGCCTCGACCTTCGTCGCCCTATTGCTCAACGGGGCAGTGATCATCATCGGTTTGGTCGGCGGATACGTGTTCGGCGTGTATATCCAAAACGTCTCCGCCGGTGCGTATGTCGCGACGCTGACGCTGATCACGGGCTTGCCGGAGGTGCTGATCTCGATCGTCAAGGCCACGAGCTTCGGAGTGATCGCCGGGCTGGTGGGTTGTTACCGCGGGCTGACGACGGCCGGTGGCGCCAAGGGCGTCGGCACGGCGGTCAACGAGACGTTGGTGCTGTGCGTGCTTGCACTGTTCGCCGTCAACGTGGTGCTGACCACGATCGGCGTCCGGTTCGGGACGGGGCGCTGACGTGAGTACCGCAACTGTTCTGCGTTCTCGTTACCCGCGCACCTATCAACAAGTGACCCGGTGGGCCGGCGCGCTGCCCAGAGGGCTCGACAGCGTGGGCGACGTTGCCCTGTTCGTCGGCACCGCGCTACGCGAGACCGCGCACGCGGCGCGTTACTACCGCAGGGAGACACTGCGGCTGATCGCGGAAATGGGTATGGGCACCGGAGCGATGGCCGTGATCGGTGGCACCGTGGCCATCGTCGGATTCGTGACCTTTTCGGCCGGTTCGCTGATCGCCATCCAAGGCTTCTCGTCGCTGGGCAACATCGGCGTGGAGGCCTTCACCGGGTTCTTTGCCGCGTTGGCCAACGTCCGCATCGTCGCGCCCGTGGTGACCGGCCAGGCGCTCGCCTCCACGGTCGGCGCCGGCGCCACCGCCGAGCTGGGCGCCATGCGGATCAGCGAAGAAATCGACGCCCTGGAGGTGATGGGCATCAAGTCGATCTCGTACTTGGTGGCCACCCGGATCACTGCCAGCTTCGCCATCATCGTGCCGCTGTACTCGATGGCGATCATCCTGTCGTTCTTGGCCGCACGGGTGGTCACGACGGTGTTCTACGGGCAGTCCGTCGGCACCTACGAGCACTACTTCGAAACATTCCTGCGCCCCAACGATGTTGGGTGGTCATTCCTGATGACCATCATCCTCTCGACGTGTGTGATGCTGAACCACTGCTATTACGGCTACACCGCCAGCGGCGGTCCCGTCGGCGTCGGTGAGGCGGTGGGCAAGTCCATGCGCGCATCGCTGATATTGATCGTTTCGGTCGTGCTGCTCGCGTCCTTGGCGCTGTACGGCATCAACGCGAATTTCAACCTCACGGTGTAGGCGACGATGACCGCCCCCGGCAGACAGAACAAGCCGCGCACTCCGCGGCGGAAGCCGGCCGCGCTGCTGGCGCTGCTCATCGTGGCGCTAGCATTGGTGTTGGTGTACAAGCAGTTTCGGGGCGAACTGACGCCGAAGACGACCCTGACGATGTTGGCCAGTCGCGCGGGCTTAGTGATGGATCCGGGCTCGAAGGTGACCTACAACGGGGTGGCGATCGGCCGCGTGGCCAGCGTCGATGAGGTCCAGCACGACGGCCGCCCGATGGCGAAGATCACGCTGACTGTGGAACCGAAATACATCCCGTCGATTCCGGAAAATGTGGTCGCCACCATCTCGGCCAGCACGGTGTTCGGCAACAAGTATGTGGCCTTCACGACCCCGAAAAATCCCTCACCGCAACAAATCACGCCCAATCACGTGATCGACGCGAGCTCGGTGACGACGGAGTTCAACACGCTGTTCGAGACGATCACCGAGATCGCCGAGAAGGTCGATCCGGTCAAGGTGAACCTGACACTGTCGGCCGCCGCGGAAGCATTGGCCGGATTGGGCGACAAATTCGGAAAGTCAATCGTCAACGGCAACGCCGTCCTCGACGACGTCAACCCGCAGATGCCCCAGATCCGGCACGACTTCGCAGCGCTGGCGGCTCTGGGCGACGTCTATGCCGACGCTGCACCGGATCTGTGGGACTTCCTTAAGAACGCGGTGACCACGGCGCACACCATCAACGCCCAGCAGCGCGATCTGGACGCCGCGTTGCTGGCCGCCGTAGGAGCGGGTAACAACGGCGCCGACATCATCCACCGAAGTGGGCCCTATCTGGTCCGCGACGCCGCCGACCTGTTACCAACCGCCGAGCTGCTCGACACCTACAGCCCCGAATTGTTATGCACCCTTAGAAATCTCCACGACGTCGCGCCCTCGGTCGCCAAAATAATTGGCGGCAACGGCTACGACGCCAGCGCCACCGCCATCGTCGTCGGCCCCGGCAACCCATACGTCTACCCCGACAACTTGCCGCGGGTGAACGCCAGGGGCGGCCCGGGCGGGAAGCCGGGCTGCTGGCAGTCGATCACCCGTGATCTGTGGCCGGCCCCGTACCTGGTGATGGACACAGGGAACAACCTGGCCCCGTACAACCACTTCGGAATCGGGTCGCCCTATGCAGCCGAGTACGTCTGGGGCCGTCAAATAGGGGAGAACACGATCAACCCATGAAAATCACCGGCACTGCAATCAAACTCGGCGCCTTCGCGACGGTGCTGCTGATTTTCACCGCGGCCGTCATCGTGGTGTTCGGTCAGATCCGGTTCGACCGGACCAACGGCTACTCCGCCGAATTCTCCAACGCCAGCGGGCTGCGCGCCGGGCAATTCGTCCGCGCGTCGGGTGTCGAAGTCGGCAAGGTAAAAGACGTCCGGCTCTTCGACGGTGACAAGCGGGTGCAGGTCGACTTCGCCGTCGACCGTTCGTTGCCGCTGTATCAGTCGACGACCGCGCAGATTCGCTACCAGAACCTGATCGGTGACCGTTACCTCGAGCTCACCCGGGGCAAGGCTGACGGATCTGACCAGATATTGCCGCCCGGTGGTTTCATCCCTCTGTCTCGCACCCATCCGGCGCTGGATCTCGACGCGCTGATCGGTGGCTTCAAGCCGTTATTCCGGGCACTCGATCCGGAGAAGGTCAACACGATCGCCTCGTCAATTCTCACGGTGTTTCAGGGCCAGGGCGGCACCATCAACGACATCCTTGATCAGACAGCGCAATTGACCTCGGCCCTGGGCGACCGCGACCAGGCGATCGGCGACGTCATCAAGAATCTCAATGCCGTCCTTGACACCACGGTTCGGCATCAGCAGCAACTCGACGAGACCGTCAACAACTTCGAGACGCTGATCACCGGCCTGAACAACCACGGCGATTCGTTGGCGGCGAACGTCGCCCACCTCAGCGATGCCGCGGGAACGGTGGCCGACCTGCTGTCCGACAACCGGCCGCTGCTCCACGACACCGTGCAGTACCTGGACATCATCAGCCAACCGCTCATCGACCAGCGGGATCGGCTCGACGACGTTTTCCAAAAGGTGCCGAAGGCTTTTAAGACCATCGGTCGCGCCGGAGGGATCTATGGCGACTTTTTCAACCTCTACATTTGCGAAATCGGGATCAAGGTCAACGGTCTGCAACCCGGTGGCCCGGTGCGCACCGTGAAGCTGATGTGGAATCAGCCGACGGGGAGGTGCACGCCGCAATGAGAACGCTGCAGAAGCCAAACCGGGTTCGCGTCGGGCTGATGACCATCATCATCACGGCGCTGGCGGTCGGGGTGGGCCAAAGCTTCGCCAGTGTCCCGATGCTGTACGCCCAGCCGACCTACTACGCGCAATTCAAAGACTCCGCCGGCCTCAACAAAGGCGACAAGGTGCGCATCGAGGGGATAGACGTGGGCACCGTGCAATCGCTGGCGATCGACGGCAACCACGTCTTGGTGGGGTTCACGCTGGGGGGTCACCAAATCGGAACCGAGAGCCGACTGGCCATCCGAACCGACACGATCCTGGGCAAGAAGAACATCGAGGTCGAATCACGCGGCTCGACAAAGCTGCCTCCCCACGGTGTGCTCCCGGTCGGTCAAAGCACCACGCCCTACCAGATCTACGACGCTTTCTTCGACGTCACCAAGGCCGCCAGCGGATGGGACATCGACACCGTCAAGCGGTCGCTGAATGTGTTGTCGCAGACCATCGATCAGACCTACCCGCACCTGAGCGCGGCCCTCGACGGGGTGGCCAAGTTTTCCGACACCCTCGGCAAACGTGACGAGGAGATCAAGCATCTGCTGGCCGAGGCCAGGAAAGTGGCCGGCATCCTCGGGAATCGCAGCGAACAAATCAACACCTTGCTCGTCAACGCCAAGACGTTGCTGGCCGCGTTCAACGAGCGCGGGCGGGCCATCGACGCACTGCTGGGAAACGTCTCCGCGTTCTCGACCCAGCTGCGGGGCCTGATCGACGACAACCCGAAGCTGCACCACGTGCTCGAGCAGTTGCGCACGCTCACCGATCTGCTGGTCAAGCGCAAGGGCGACCTGGCCGAAACCCTGGTCCTGCTGGCGGGATACACCGCGTCGCTGTCGGAGGGTCTCGCGTCGGGGCCGTACTTCAAGGTGATGGTCGGAAACCTTTTGCCCCCCGAGATCCTGCAGCCGTTTGTCGATGCGGCGTTCAAGAAGCGCGGGATCGATCCGGAAAACTTCTGGCGCAGCGCCGGATTGCCGGCGTTCCGGTGGCCCGATCCCAACGGCACCCGGTTCCCCAACGGTGCACCGCCGCCGGCGCCGCCGGTGCTGGAGGGCACCCCGGATCATCCGGGACCGGCCGTCGCCCCGGGATCGCCGTGTTCGTACACCCCGACGGCGGAAACGTTGCCGCGGCCGGGCAACCCGCTGCCCTGCGCGGGCCTCGACCAGAACGTAGGTCCATTTGGACCGCTATCGGCCCCGTCGGCCCCGTCATTGGCCCCGCCCGACGTCATGACGTCGCAGCCGGAGCCGGACGGTCTACCGCCCACGCCAGGTATCCCGATCGCCGGCCGGCCCGGCGTGCCGCCGCCCGATCTTCCCGGCACGCCGGTGCCGCTGCCGCCGAATGCGCCCCCGGGCGCGCGTACCGAACCGCTCGGGCCGGCCGGTCCGACCCCGCCCCCATCGACCTTCGCGCCGGGGCTCCCCCCGGGGCCGGCGGCCCCACCGGGACCCGGACCGCAGTTGCCTGCCCCGTTCATCACGCCCGGCGGAAGCGGCGGCTAATGAGCACCATCTTCAATATTCGTAACCTGCGCCTGCCGCACGTTTCGCGCGCCGCGGTAGTGATCGGCACCGCGGTAGTGATCGTCGGCCTCGTTGCCCTGGCGGTCGGCCACGAGTTCTACAAGAAGCTGACCACCACCACGGTCGTCGCGTACTTCCCGGAGGCGCTGGCGCTGTACAGCGGCGACAAGGTCGAAATCATGGGCATCCGCGTGGGTTCGGTCGACAAGATCGAGCCCGCGGGCAACAAGATGAAAGTGACCCTCCACTACGCCAATAAGTACAAGGTGCCCGCCGACGCCTCGGCGGTGATCCTCAACCCGACCCTGGTGGCATCACGGGTCATCCAATTGGAGCCGCCCTACGATGGCGGTCCGGTCCTGGCCGACAACGCGGTGATCCCGATCGAACGCACCCGGGTGCCGGTGGAGTGGGACCAGCTGCGCAATGACACAGCCAACATCATCGACAAGCTCGGCCCCACCAAGGAGCAGCCCAAAGGGCCATTCGGCGACCTGATCGACTCCTTCGCCGACGGGCTGGCCGGTAAGGGCAAGCAGATCAACACCACGCTGAACAACCTCTCGGCGGCCTTGACCGCCGTGAACGAGGGCCGCGGCGACCTTTTCGCGGTGTTGCACAGCCTGGCCCTGTTCGTCAACGCACTGCACCAAAATGACAAGCAGTTCGTGGCATTGAACCAGAACCTGGCGCAGTTCACGAACAGCTTCACGAGCACCGACCATGAACTCGCGGACGCGGTAAAGCAATTCGACGAACTCCTTCCCACGGTGCGCAAGTTCTTTACCGAAAACCGCGAGGTGCTGGCCCACGACATCGGCAACCTCGCGGACGTAACGACGACGGTCGTGCAGCCCGACGCGTTGAACGGATTGGAGACGGCGCTGCACATCTTCCCGACGTTCGGGGCGAACTTCCAGGCGATCTACCACCCGGCGAACGGCGGAGCCATCGGATTCCCGGCGCTGGTCAACTTCGCCAACCCGATGGAGTTCGTCTGCAGCGCGATCCAGGCCGGCAGCCGGTTGGGGTATCAGGACTCGGCCGAGTTGTGTGCCCAATACCTGGCGCCGATTCTCGATGCGATCAAGTTCAACTACCTGCCGTTCGGTGTGCTCCCTGCCCATACCGCCGCGCTGCTGCCCAAGATGGTCGCGTACTCGGAGGAGCGGCTGCGACCCCCGCCCGGCTACAAGGACACCACCGTGCCCGGGATCTTCTCGCCGGACACACCGTTTTCGCACGGCAACTACGAGTCGGGCTGGATCGCCGCGCCGGGCATGCAGGGCACCCAGGTGCAGCCCGCCACGGCCAACCTGTTGACTCCAGAATCGCTGGGCGAACTGATGGGTGGCCCGGACGTCGCACCGCCGGCGGCGGGGCAGACCATGGCCGGACCGCCGGATGCCTACAACGAGCACAGTCCCCTGCCGCCGCCGTGGTACCCGCAACCGGGACCGCCACCGCCTCCAGGACCCGACGTGATTCCGGGTCCGGTGCCGGGCGGCTCACCGCCGGAAGGACCGGGCCAATGAAGCGCCGGGTAAGCGCAGGACGGGTTGGATCCGACCGCAAGGTCCGGCAGGGCTTTGCGGTGCTGGTGGTCGCTTTCGTGTTGACATCGTGTGGGTGGCGCGGCATCGCGAACGTGCCGCTGCCCGGCGGCCCGGGCACCGGGCCCGGGTCCTACACCGTGTATGTGCAGATGCCGGACACGCTGGCGCTGAACGTCAATAGCCGGGTAAGGGTGGCAGACGTCTTTGTCGGCACGGTGCGGTCCATCGAGCTGAAGAACTGGGTCGCCACCCTGACCCTGCGCATTCAGAAAGGTGTCCAGCTACCGACGAACGCCACCGCGAAGATCGGACAGACCAGCCTGCTGGGTTCTCAGCATGTGGAGTTGGCCACGCCGCCCAACCCGTCGCCGCAACTGCTAAAGGATGGGGACACCATCCCGCTGAACAACGCGTCGGCGTATCCCACCACCGAGCGAACCCTGGCCACCATCGCCACCGTGCTGCACGGCGGGGGCATCCCGAACCTCGACGTGATCCAGAACGAGGTTTACAACATGCTGACCGGGCGGGCCGATCAATTCCGAGATTTCCTCGGCAAGCTGGACACCTTTGTCACCCAGCTCAACCGGCAGCGCGAGGACATCACCCGCGCCATCGACTCCACCGACCGGCTCCTGGCGTATGTGGGCCCGCGGTCGGAAGTCCTGGATCGGGTGCTCACCGAAATCCCGCCGCTGATCAAGCATTTCGCCGACACCCGCGACCTGTTCATCAATGCGGTCGAATCGACGGGCCGACTCGCCGCTGAAGCCGATCAGACGCTGTCCGCCGCGCGCGAAAATCTGCATTCCGACCTGCAGTTGCTTCAGCGGCCGCTGAAGCAACTCGGTCGCGCCGCACCCTACGTGGTTGGCGCCCTCACGGTGGCATTGTCCGCACCGTTTCCGATCGACAATGTTCAAAAGGTGATCCGAGGCGACTACATCAACCTGGGCGGATATCTCGACTTGACGTTGAGCGCCCTGGACAACGCGCTCCTCACCGGAACCGGATTGTCCGGATCGCTGCGGGCACTTGAGCAGTCGTGGGGTCGTGATCCCGCCACGATGATCCCCGACGTCCGGTTCACCACCAACCCGAACAACGTGCCCGGGGGGCCGCTGGTGGAGCGGGGTGACTAAGAAATGCTGACCCGTCGCATCAAAATCCAGTTGAGCGCATTCGCCACTCTGACAGTGATCGCGGTGGCCGTGCTGGTCGTGCACTACCTGCACATTCCGACCTTGATGGGTGCCGGCCAGTACACGCTGAAGGTGGACCTGCCGGCGTCGGGCGGTTTGTATGCGACGGCCAACGTGACGTATCGCGGCATCACCATCGGCAAGGTCACCGATGTCGAGCCGACGAAAAGCGGGGTCGTCGCGACCATGCGCATAGCGGACAAGTACAAGATCCCGATCAATGCGTCCGCCAACGTGCATTCGGTATCGGCGGTCGGTGAGCAGTATCTCGACCTGGTGTCAGACAGCAACTCCGGCCAATACTTCGCCGACGGCCAAACCATCACCAAGAGCACGGTTCCCGCCCAGATCGGGCCGGCGCTGGACGCGGCGAACCGGGGGCTGGCCGTGCTGCCCAAGGACAAGATCGCCGCTCTGCTCGACGAGACCGCACAAGCGGTTGGCGGACTGGGTCCGGCGCTGCAACGGCTGGTCGACTCCACTCAGGCCCTTGTCGGTGACTTCAAGACCAACATCTCCGACGTCAACGACATCGTCCAAAACTCGGCACCAATCATCGACAGCCAGGTTGACTCGGGCGACACGATCGAGCGTTGGGCGCACAACCTGAACACCTTGGCCGCACAGACCGCGGACCAGGACCAGAACCTGAAAGGCATTCTCTCCCAAGCTGCGCCGACCACCGACGAGGTCAATGCGGTGTTCAGCGACATCCGCGAGTCGCTGCCGCAGACGCTGGCCAACCTTGCGATCGTGCTCGACATGCTCAAGCGCTACCACAACAACGTCGAGCAAGTACTAGTGATCCTGCCGCAGGTTGGCGCGTTCGCGCAGACCGTTCTATCTTCGGACACCATTGTGCTGGACCTCGGGTTCGGGACTCACCCGCCGCCGTGCATGACCGGATTCCTGCCCGCATCGGAGTGGCGGTCGCCCGCGGACACCAATCCGGCGCCGTTGCCGACTGGAATGTATTGCAAGATCCCGCAAGACACGGCCGGCAATGTGGTGCGCGGCGCGCGCAACATTCCGTGCGTCGATGTCCCCGGCAAGCGCGCGGCGACCCCGCGAGAGTGCCGCGACACCAAACCGTATGTCCCGCTGGGCACCAACCCGTGGTACGGGGACCCGAACCAGATCCTCACCTGTCCGGCGCCGGGTGCGCGCTGCGACCAGCCGGTGAAGCCCGGCGAGGTGATCCCGGCGCCGTCGGTGGACAACGGCATGAACCCGGCGCCGGCTGACCGGGTGCCGGGGACACCACCCCCGGTCAGCGATCCGCTGCAGCGACCCGGTTCCGGCACCGTCCAGTGCAACGGCCAGCAGCCCAACCCGTGTGTCTACACTCCCAACCCCAGCCCGCGGTCTACAGTCCGCAAAACGGCGAGTTCATCGGACCCGACGGTGTCAAATACTCCGTCGAAAACTCAAGCCACACAGGCGACGACGGATGGAAGCAGATGCTGGCGCCGGCCGGCTGAACCCGACGAACGATCGGCGCGCATCATGTGATCGCTGTCCCCTGTTCGGGTCCGGGGAGGCCGTGTTCGATGATCGGCACGAACACCGTTTGGGCGAACCAGCGCGCCTCGGCTTCGGTCCGCAACGGCAGTATCGGTGTCGGCGCGACGAGTAGGGATGCCGTGATGCGCAGGATCAGCTCGGTCATGCGCCGGGCTTCGTCGATGGCCAACCCGGAACCAAGCAAACCGAACGCGACGAGATCGCGCACCGGGCCGGTCCACTCGTCGCTCCAGTCGGTGGTCAGCGCAATGAACGTTTCCGGCTCATGCCGCAGCACCGCCTGGGCAACCTCGTTCTGATGAAACGCGACGACGCCGGTGAGGAACGCCTCGACGGTACGTTCGGCGGGCGTCCCGACGCCGAGCAAGCCGGCAAGGGTCTCCCTGAAGAACGTCTCGACCTCCCGCATGACCACCGCGCGCACGATCCTGTTCTTGTCCCCCAGCCTTCTGTTCACCGTCCGCCGGGTGACGCCGGCCCGGCGCGCGATGTCATCGATCAACGTCCGCCGAAAACCATGGGCCACAATCAGTGCGCGCGCCTCGTCGAGCAGTCGGTGGTCTTCCCCCGACAGGGTCGCCACGACACCGAGCACGTCACTCAGGTTGATGGGCGTCGGCTGCACCGGCAGCACTCTATCGCCCTCGACCGGCCGGACAGGCATTTCAACCTCCTATCCGTCAAACACCTATTGACTTCTATTGTCCCAGTGTCCTATTTTTAAGTCAATAGGACACCCACCGTGAGGAGCCGGCCCGATCGTGAGCAGCGTCGCTCAGCACCTCGACGGCGCGACTGCCACCTCACCGACGCCACATCTCCGAGGGCTGACCCGGCCGCCCGGACCCGGTTTGGTGACGCTTGGGCTGATTGCCGCCCAACATGCCAACCACTGGTACTCCTTGTTTCCTGCGCTCGCGAGGCGGTACGGCGACGTGGTCGACGTCCCAACTCCGTTGCCGAGCGCGACGATCACGCTCGTCAGCCATCCGCGGCATGTCGACCACATCATGACCAGGCATCACCACCGGTACGGCAAACACGAAGCGACGAACCAGCTCGTGCTCGGCGAGCCGCCGGCGCTACCACTGCTCGCCGGCGACGAGTGGAAGCGCACCCGCCGGCCCTTGAACCCACATTTCGGTGAACAGGCGCTGGCACGCGTCACTCCTGCGATGGCGCAAGGCATTACGGAACGGGTGGGCGCATGGGCGGCCCGCGCGGGACAGTGGGTCGACCTCGAACACGAACTCGGTGCGGTGGTCATGGACGGGCTGATGCGGTCGATGTTCAGCGCAACGCTCAGCGCCGAGGAATTGGACGAATACGTCGCTAACGTCAAGGTTTTCGGCTTCTACGTCATCTCCCGGGCAGCCACGTATCTGCTTCCCGGCTGGGTGCCGCGCCCCTTTCAACGACGAGGCGAAGCAGCGAAGGCGCGGCTGATGGCGGCCCTGGACGCGCAGATCGCCCGCCGTTATGCGGATGGGCCGCGAACCCCAAATGACGTCATGGACGTGGTACTCGGAATGGAATTTCCTGGCACGCGGGACGACCAGTACCGGCGGATGCGCTCAGAACTGTCCGGACTGGTGTTCGCCGGATTCGACACCACCGCCGAAGCGCTCGCGTGGACGCTCGGGCTGCTCGCACGCAATCCGAGGGCGTTGACACACGCCTACGAAGAGGTCGACGCGCTCGGCGGAGCGCGGCTGGAATACGCCCACCTGAACGAACTTCCATGGCTTCGCGCGTGCTTCGACGAGGCCCAACGAATCCAGGCCGCGCCAGGCAACATTCGCACCGCACTCGAAGACGACGAGATCGGCGGCTACTTCATCCCCAAGGGCTCGCACGTCCTCATTTCGCCCTACGGCCTGCACCATGACCCGCGGTTCTGGGATCGCCCCGACATCTTCAACCCGCAACGGTTCCTCACCGACGAGATCGACAAGAACGCCTTCATCCCGTTCAACACCGGGCCCCGCAAATGCATGGGATCGCGAATGGCCTACATCGAGGGCGTCTTGACGCTCGCCGCGATCCTGCAGCGCTACACGCTCCAGGTCCGCGACCGCTGGCAACCCAAACACGAACTGCGCGTGTCCACCGGCCTGGCCGGCGGTCTGCCTGCCCGCATCACGCTTCGATAGACCGAATTCCACACTGCGGAAAGGCAATCCATGAAAACCCTGCACCGCCTTGGCCCCTCGCCCGAGCACGCTCGGTATGCGGCGTTGATGCCTGAGTTCTGGACCAAAACCAAGAAGCAGGAAGAAGAGGCGATCGCCCGCGGACTGCCAGCGGAAGGCAGCTACGAGGTCGGGCGCCGGTGGTTCGATGCCTGGGCCAGCCAGAGCGTGGACAAACTCCGCGACTGCATGGATCCCGGCTGCGGATTCATCGACAGCTCCACCTTCCAGAACAAACGCATCGACCGCGAGGAGACGCTCGCCAACTGTGCGGCGTGTTTCGCCGCCTTCCCCGATATGGCCTTCTACGCCCAGGACGGCACGAACCGCTCCCTGCCGTACTCCGACTACTTTGAAGACCAGTGGCGCATGGTCATCCCGTGGCGGGGGATCGCCCGCTTCACCGGCCCGTTGCGACTTCCCGGTACCGACATCGTCATTCCGCCGACGGGCCGCTGCCTCAACTTCATCGGAGTCGATCGGTACACGCTCACACCGGATTTCAAGATTACGCATATCGACACCGACTGGGACATGGCGTTCATGTCGCTGCAGCTGTCACCCATCGCGCCCGGCTCGGTGTCGTTAGGCACCATGAAGGTGCTGTCGCTCGCGGCACGCCTCGTCGTCCCGCCGCTGCGGTTCCTGGCCCGCAACGCCACTCCGGACGGTCATCGTCGCTTCAACCCGCCCCTGCCGGCAATTACCTCTGCGGACGAATGGCGCGACGCTGCCGAAGTGCTTGAGCGTTCCCTGATGCAAGCCCGCGAACAGGCGTCCGCATGACGACAACACAGGCCGAGCGATCGTAATCGGCAGAGCGGCGAGGTGACGCCGCCAAGGCTGGAGCCGGAATGGTCTTGAACAGTTGAGCCGTCTGGGACGATAGCCACGTGGCCGACATCAAACGAGGGCGCGCGGCCCGCAACGCGAAGCTGGCGTCCCTTCCCGTCGGCATCGCCGGCCGGGCCGCGCTCGGATACGGTAAACGGCTGACCGGCAAGTCGAAAGACGAGGTCACGGCCGAGCTCATGGAGAAGGCGGCCCATCAGTTGTTCACCGTTCTAGGTGAGCTCAAGGGCGGCGCGATGAAGGTCGGCCAGGCGCTGTCGGTGCTGGAGGCCGCGATCCCCGCACAGTTCGGCGAGCCGTACCGCGAAGCGTTGACCAAGCTGCAGAGGGAAGCCCCGCCGCTGCCGGCCAGCAAGGTGCACCGGGTGCTCGACGCCCAGCTCGGCACCAAATGGCGGCAGCGGTTCAGCACCTTCGACGACACCCCGGTGGCCTCGGCCAGTATCGGTCAGGTGCACAAAGCGGTGTGGTCCGACGGCCGCGAGGTAGCCGTCAAGATCCAGTACCCGGGGGCCGACGACGCGCTGCGCGCTGACCTGAAGACGTTGCGCCGCATGGCCGGACTGCTCAAGCAGCTCGCGCCCGGGGCCGATGTGCAGGGCGTGGTCGACGAGCTGCTCGAACGCGTCGAGATGGAACTCGACTACCGGCTCGAAGCCGACCACCAACGGGCTTTCGCCAGGGCGTACCACGACGACCCGCATTTCGTGGTTCCCGCCATTGTGGCAAGCGCGCCCAAGGTGGTGATCGCGGAGTGGATCGAGGGTGTCCCGCTGTCGCAGATCATCGCGAAAGGCACAGTCGCGCAGCGCGACCTCTGCGGTGCACGGCTGACTGAACTCACGCTGGGTGCGCCGGCGCGGGTGGAGATGATGCACGGGGACGCCCATCCGGGGAATTTCATGCTGATGTCCGGCGACCGGCTCGGCGTCATCGACTTTGGCGCGGTGGCGCCGCTGCCCGGCGGCTTCCCCACGGACCTCGGCCGGATTTTTCGGTTGGCGGCCGACAAGGACTACGACATGCTGCTGCCCATGCTGGCGCAGGCCGGGTTCATCGCCCGAGGCCAGCAGGTTCCCACCGGCGAGGTCGACGAGATGTTGCGCCTCTTCGTCGAGCCCCTGCGAGTCGACATGTTCCACTACCGGCGTAGGTGGCTGCTGAAAGCGACGTCTGATCAGATGGACAGGACCGTTGCGAACCTCAAGATCGCCCGCCAGCTCGACCTGCCTCCCCTGCTGGCGATGCCGCTGCGGGTGATGGCTTCGATGGTCGCAATCTCGGTGCAGCTGGACGCCCACGTGCCGGTCAGGCCCCTGGCGCTCGACCTGCTCCCAGGCTTCGCCGAAACCGCATTACGCGTACACTCACACGCGCCGAACTCGACAATGTGACGCTCGCCGTCGCGGCGCTGATAATGGCCCGCCCTCGTAGCTCAGGGGATAGAGCACGGCTCTCCTAAAGCCGGTGTCGCAGGTTCGAATCCTGCCGGGGGCACAAGACTAAACGCCTGGTGAGAGGCCATTTTTGAGCGTTGGGCTATTGCCGCCGTGCGATATAAATGCGACCCGTAGCCGTCACTGCCAGCACTCACCGGCACTCAATCGGCTCGGCGTAGCCCCTGTTAAATCTCGGCCAGGTTGCCGACACGGGCGGTCATCGTTCCGCTGAAGTGTCGCAGATCGTGAATCCGCAGATCAGAACGCTTAATGTCCTTCAGCGGCTTGGCGATTGCATCACGAAACACCTTGTCATTCAGGTGGCAGCCGCCACGCTGCGGCGAAAACACCAGCGCCTCAGCATCGTTGGCGACGAACACGTCCAGGTGGTGTTTCACGTCGGCGCGAATATGCGGCGGGATCACGACGGCACGTGGCTTGCCGCTCTTGGGCCAGTCGATCCGGCACTCGCCGCGATGCGTGACACCACGACCGACGAACACGATTTCAGCGTCGTTGTCGAAGTCCTTACGGCGTAGCTCGGTAACCTCGCCCCAGCGCAGGCCACACCACGCACTCAGCAGCACAAGGGCTTTCAGCCGCTCAGGCACGCTACCCGCGAGGGTGGCTAGCTCGGGCACCGACAAGATGACCGGCTCACGTTCACGTTGCACGTTCATCGCACGTTCAATCTGGCACGGGTTGGCTTGCAACAGACCGTCCTTGACGGCGGTCGCCATGATGCTGTGCAGCAGGCCGTAGACCTGCGAATTGCGCCGGGTGTGCTCACTGCCCAGGCCCGCGTACCAGGACCGCACCGCTTCAGGTGTCACGGCGGTGATCTCCCGCGTGCCAATGGTGGGCTTGATGTGGTGTTTCAACTGCGACTCGTAGAGCAACCGGGTGCGCGGCTTCACCGGGCGGTCGGCAATCCACTTCACCGCGTAGTCGTGAAGGCTGATTGCGCGGACTGTGCGGGCCGCTGCGCGGTCGGCGGGCCGGGTCCAGGTGCCCGCTTCGATCAAGGCCCGCTCAGCGGCCAGCCAGCCCTCAGCGCGAACCTTCCCGGCCTTGGAGTTGGTGTAGGTGGTCGGCGCGGTGTGGCGGCGCAGATCGGGTCCGATGTAGGACGCCTGGAGGTTGCCGGATGGCAGCTTGCGGATGTGGCCCCAGCCGCGACTGCCAGCCTTACCCGCCATTTTGTGCCCGGTGTTGCCAGGCGGGGTTGTATGGCGGACAAGGCGTGACCGTGTCGGAGCAGAATGCACCGCTGCCCCTTCCGCCTCCCTCCAGTTGGCAGTGGCGCACGTGCATGACGCAGTCCGCGTGAGCCTCCGTGGTGCTTGCGAATAGCGCCAATGCCGTCAATCCAGCGATGGCCGCCGTTTGTAATGTCTTCCTGATCATCGTTCCCCTCCCCGGGTCGTGCGATATTCGTGCGATTAATTCACACTACTCGCCAGCACTCACCAGCGCACAGAGCGAACGCTTTTCGGCCTGGAAGTAGCAGCTAGAAGCCACTTTTTGCAGTTAACGGTGCGTGCCGTGTGCTGCCATACCGGCAGCTTCGAATCCTGCCGGGCACGTAAGGCGCGTTTTTGCCCTGTGGCTCACAGAAATCCATCGTTTATTCATCGCTTATGGCCCGGTCCAATAGCTCGGCAACCACCTTGTGCGACCGTCCCCGCGCCATATAGGTGTCCATCGTCTCGGATACCCGAGCGTCAACGCCGCACCCACACGTTCAGCATCCGCCGACCGGACACTCTGTCCTCGGCGCGGTTAGCGACGGCACAACGAAGCTTTGTAGCCCCACAACATCAAGACCTCTGCTGAATGACGGTTCGGCGGCGAAGCATCAAAAGCATGAACCGCATGAACCGCATGAACCGTCCAACCGTCTCCGCAGTGTGCCTTGTTGGTTAGAGGTGATCCGCCCAGTGAAATGGGTCACCACCACCCCATATGGGGCAGTTCTCACCCCGCTCAGACGTTGCACCATGTACCTCGAAGGAGAGTCACAATGTCAATCGCGAATCTAAAAGTTCTGACCACGAAAACACTGATCGGCGCTGCCATCATTCTCGGCTCGGGTGTCGGGTTAGCGGCACCGGCCAGCGCCAGCACCGGACCGTCCAGCACCGACCCGAACCCGGCTGTGAAGGCAGAGATAGATCGGGGACTCTCGCAGGGTCACTCTGCCTGGTTGCCAGGACTGCCCGCACCGGCCCACCCCAGCCAACCTCAGTCGTAACCTACTTCTGCCGCCGAGCGATGGCCGACGCCGAGATGGTGCGCGGGGGATCAACGACCTGGGTGCGTTCGCTCGCTGATCGGCCACCGCCGCGGTTTCTTTAGAAGTCTGGGCGGCCGGACGTGTCCGTTGCCGTTGAGGTAGCTGCGCTCGAGCGATGAATATCGTCGAGATTTCCGTGGATCGCTTCCTCGCGCTCGATGTGCAGGCGGTGTAGCCGTTCGATCAGCTCGCGGGTCGGCTTCTTTCCTTGGTAGTCAGGGTGATGGTGGGCGCAGAGCAGGAACTGGCCGCCGGCCGCAGGGTGGGTGCCTATGCGCCAGCAGCCGCGCTGATGGCAGTTGAACTTGCGGTTGAGCTGGTACACACCCGCCACGGCCGTGCCGACGAGACTGAACTCAGCGATGTCAGAACCGAACCCGGACCAGAAGGCATAGTAGCGACCGGACATGTCGAGAATGCCTGTGTGCACGGCCAGCCAGTGGTTGACCGTGGGCGCATTGAGCACCCAGGCCATAACTCCTGCCAAGATGGCGAACACCAATGCCGCGAGTACGAACAGGCGCGCTCTCATTTTGGCCTCGCCCAACGTGATTCACGGCCCTGTGCCCGCGCATATCCAAGTTCGTGCGTTGGCCATCTAGTTGGCTGCCTGCGGCCGGACATGGGCCAACCATATCTTTCGCGCTTACGGTGGGCGACGGCGTCGGGACAGGCCGCGGCCTGCGTATTTGCTTGAGACAGTGAAATCCGTATCGAATGGGCTCCCCGTAGCGAGCGATTAGCGCGGCCGGGATGTTCCCGGACGGCCCGCCTGGGCGTGTCCTCCGCGGTTCAGGTATCGGCGCTCTAGCCGGTCAATGAGAAATTGTGCCTTGCTAATGTCTCGCCGCAGCGCGGCCGCTTCGCGCCGGATGGTGGCCGATGCCCGGCCGTTCGTGCCGATGACACCTTGACGCTCAATACGCGACAGCTGGCGGGTCATTTCGTGCAGTTGATCGCACAACGCGCGGACCAGCTCCACGGCCTGGGCGGCATCATGTTCATCCACAGTGGAATCGTTGCATCGCTGGCGTCATCCCGAAGCGAAATGGATCGCGCCCCCTAGGGAGAGCGCGGGGCCGGCCCGATCAACTATTCAGACGCGGACTGGGGCGGTCTGGTTCCACGCTCAGTGAATCGCTAGCATCCTGACCGTGCCAGGGCAAGCCGCTGCGGACGGGACGCCGTTGGGCCGCTACCGCCTGGTCGAGTTGCTGGGCCGCGGCGGCATGGGCGACGTGTGGGCCGGTCGCGCACGGCCTGGAAAGCAGGCGAAGCAACATACCGGCAGTAATTCTTTCTCCTTGAAAAACCCCTACTATTCGGCTAGCGCACTGCTACAAACGCTGTCACCGCTGTAACCAGCGGCGGCAGAGTGCCGTCGTCTTCCAGAGAAAAGGAATCCCAACATGAAGACGAGAGTATTGATGGCCACGGTCGGTGCTGCAGCGGCAGCCTTGGCCGCTGGTGTTATGTGGACTGCACCATCGGCCTCGGCTGACACCGACTTTTGCAATTCGCTCCCGCCCAAGGACGCTCGCGAGTGTAACTGCGGCTTCGACAACGCCCCAGGTAGTCAGGAGCTCCATGATTGCCTGTATGGAAATGCGCCTGCGCCCCGCGCGCCTGCGCCCGGCGCGCCTGCGCCGGCGCGCCTCCGCCCGGCGCGCCTCCGCCCGGCGCGCCTGCGCCCGACGCGCCTGCGCCCGGCGCGTAGAGCGGGTCCGACCACCGACCACCGACGCCGCCGAACCCACAGCGGCGTCGGGGTGTAGGGGCGGCCCCGACAACTATTCAGACGGGGACTAGGGCGATCTGGTTCCCTGCGGCGTCAAGTTCCTCGCGCACGCGCCGAGGGTGGCCGAAACTCGTTCAAGCAGGGCATCGCGGGCGAGAAGCTTGCCGAAGCGGCCGGGATGTCCGTGCCGCGGGTGTATCAGATCCGGGACGGGCGACGATGAGCCATCGTTTATTCATCGGTCATGACCGA
>CAWEIY010000013.1:0-486798 GCA_963809285.1 uncultured Actinomycetota bacterium
CGCAGTTCACCTACGTGGTGATGCCGATGCGGCTGTAAGCTGGCGCTTCGACGCCCGCGATCAGTGTAGGCCCTCGACTCCAACGGCTGATGACGCGGCGGGCGTTTGTTCCGCCCGCCTCGGGGACCACGACGGCGACCCCTTGATGTCTTCGTGAAGCTGCTACAAACGGGAGATCAACTGTCTATCAGGGTGTCATCTACTCGGTGACGTACCGGCGCTGTTAGTCGAGCTGTATTGCTGGCGGTTCTAACTCCGCGCGGACAGCGAGCCCGGATTCCGTAACATACATCATTGTCGACAGGATTGTCCTGGAAGTCACTGTCCGCTCAGGGCGATCGAGGCGCTATGCCGCCGGTGTATCGGCTGGCCGCTGTATCTGGTGGTCTCCAGAAAGCGCGCAGCAATCGTCTTCCGACCACCATTGCGATGCAAAGTCCACGTATGAAGCTCGGTTCCACAAGTCATTGTTAGTCTGGATTGCCGCACACTCGCGCGCACTCAAGATGGCAATCCCGCTTGGAATCGCCTGGGATAGATCTGCAAGACCCATGTACGCGCGGTAATGGCTTGCCCGCCGCAAGTCCGGCGCGCCAATCTGATTGTAGGGCTGGCAGCTTTGGCCAAAAGGAGTACGAGCATGGGGAAGATTTGGTACCGGGTCAGGCCGGAAACAGCGGTTTTGACCAAGGGATTCGATCCTCAGTTATCGGTTGGATCGGCCAGGCCCCCGGTCTATCGCAGCTCGACCTATGTATTCTCAAGCCCCGAGGCCGCCGAGCGTGCCTTCGGCATCGTGCTCGGCCGCGTCCGACCGATCGCCGAGGAGAGCCCGGACCTGATCTATGCCCGGCTCAACCATCCGAATGCTGAGATCCTGGAAGATCAGCTGGTGCCGCTGGAGCGCGGCGCCGCCGCAGCGGCGGTGTTCAATTCAGGGATGGCAGCGATCTTCACTGTCCTGATCGGGTTTCTCGAACAGGGCAGCTCGCTGATATACACCCAGCCACTCTATGGCGGCACCCAGCACTTGATTCACCAGGTTATCGAGCCGCTCGGATTCGTGGCGCGGCCCGTTGCAGCGGGCGACACGCGGGCGCTTACCGAAGCGATAGCAGAGACCGGCAATGTGCGGCTCGTCTTGATCGAGACGCCTGCCGATCCGACACTCACCATGACCGATATAGGCGCCGCGGCTTCCGCCGTCCAGGGGCATCCCAAGCGTCCGCTGCTCGCAGTGGACAACACGCTATTGGGGCCAACGTTTCAGCATCCCATCGTTCACGGCGTCGATCTGGTCATTTACTCTGCGACGAAGTTTCTCGGCGGCTTCAGTGATCTTCTCGCGGGTGTGGTGATGGCAGCCGACCCGGACCTTATCCAGAACGTGCGCGGCTTGCGCGCGATGCTCGGCAACATTCTTCAGGCCGATGAATGCTGGATACTCGATTCGCGCCTCTCGACCGTGGCCCTGCGGATGAACCGGCAGAGCAAGAACGCGCAGAGAATCGCCGAACGTCTGGTGGGCCATCCGCGGGTGAAAAGGGTTTTATACCCCTCCCTGTTCGAGGACGCCGAACAAATCAAGATTCGTGATAGCCAAACCGATTATCCAGGCTCGCTGCTGTCGCTCGAACTCGAGGGCGGAAAGAGCGGAGCGTTCGATTTCCTCCGCAATCTGAGTATCGGAAAGAATGCGGTCAGCTTGGGCGGCGTAGAGACCCTGGCCTGTCATCCGATGACGACAACGCACAGCGAGCTCAGTCCGGCAGAACTGGCGGCGGCCGGCATAACTGACGACCTGGTGCGAATCTCAGTGGGGACTGAGCATTGGCGTGATCTGCTCGAGGACTTCATGCACGCCCTGGGCGGCGGATGAGCTGAGCTTGCAGTATCGTTAGAGGAACAGATGAATCCCTACGTTTTACTTGCCGACGTGGTGGCCGTGTTCCACGGTGCGTACATAGCCTTTGTGGTGGGTGGTTTTGCGCTAATCGTAATAGGTGCAATGAGGCGATGGCAATGGACTCGAGCCTTCTGGTTCAGGGTCGCACATTTCGGAGCCATTGCATTCGTATGCGTGGAGGAAATCGCGGGCCGGATGTGTCCTTTAACTAGCATCGAAAGCCAACTGCGTGGGGCCGGTGGTGAGACCGAATATTCCGGCGATTTCGTGGGTTACTGGGTGGATAGGCTGATCTTTTTTGACTTTTCACCGCGGGTTTTCATGTTTGTGTATGTCGTATTCGGCCTCTTGGTGGCTGCGGCATTTGTCCTGGCTCCGCCAAAGCCGCCACGTCGGCGGAGAACGCGCCTATAGAAGGGTCCGCAGAAGGAACGGATGTTTTCAGCTCTGATCGCGAGTATTGCGCAAATCGGCTTTCTCGCGATAGTCAGATGCGCGAGAAATGCTGACTTTTGATCAGCATCCGCCAGGCTCGTAGTCGCGCTAGATGAACCCTCCGGCTATAGCGCACTCTTCGCACAGATAACTTTCCCCAAAGAATACGAAGTCGTGCTTGAGCCAGCCCTCAAGTGACGATCTTTCTATTTCGCCTCGACGCAGCTTCAGGCGCTTCGGACGTAGAATGACAGAACAGTCGGGCCGCCTTCGGCACAATCTACACACGATTCTGCTACGAGGCCCAAATTGAGGGAGATCCTGACGAAACACCAGAAATTCAGAGGACGGTAGCGGAGCGGAACGAGTTGGCGTCGTCGAAACTTGCGGGTTCCGTTTGAAAGAGAAATTAGACCCTGAATCTGGTGCGACGACAGGGACCAGGCGTTTTCGCAGCTCTTCGAGGCTTGGGATCATGATCACCTGTTCCTATGAACCGTTCTTCGGTCCTTCAAGGACCAAAAATACCACGATCCATCGCTCCGCAGCCGCGCCAACGTTGGCTGCACGCCAGGTCCCCCGGGGCGAACTTATCGCTACAACTCTTTACTTGAGCATACGGCGTGCCATTAGCTAATTTTGCCTTTCCTTTTCGAAGGCAGTCCGCACGAAGCACGGTCGACAGAAGTCGTCGCAGTAACGCAACGCGCCCATACACTCAGCGAGTCGGGCGGGTAGAAAATCTGCCGTGCCATAAACGGACGCGGCCCCCGACGGATGAGCAGCAATCAAAATTTTCGCGATAGGACATCCTAATGAAAGCCCTTCGTACCATGTCAAAGCAAAAACTATTGCGCGGCGTAAATCTGTGCCTCAACTACCATTCCAGGACATTGCCGATGAGGCCCGCGATTACCAGCTTGCGTTGCGAGGCAATCAGGTCGCGGCCTCCACCTCGGCCAGGCCCATCTTCGTTATGGCAACCACCAGCTCGTCCAACCCCTCCCCAGGTTTGCGCGTCGATTGTTTGGCAAATATCGCGAGCATAGCTTGGCGAGCGAGCGATTTATATGTCGCCCATCGGCCGCTGTCACACTCCAATCTTCGGCTGTGACGTCCTAAGATGAAACCGCCAAGTCGGCGAAGGCTTTACGCCTCGTCGCACCGAAGGGTAGGGTAAGGGGACCTGAAAAAAGTCGATCCGGAAACCGTCAGAATCGGAGGCATCTATGGAGCGTCCATACGACCGCTCTGCCGAGGATCTCGGCAATATAGTCGCGCTGGAACATGTTAATGTCACTGTTCCTGACCAGGAAATTGCGACGATTTTTTATGTGACTGGCCTCGGGTTGACGCGCGATCCGTTCCTGATGACCGGTACCATCAATATGTGGATCAATATCGGCCGCAGCCAATTTCACCTGCCTGGGGGCGAACCGCAGGTGCTACGCGGACATGTCGGCATCGTAATACCGAACCGGGAAGCACTCGTACAACGCTTGACCAAGGTGCGCAAGCATCTCGAAGGCACCCGTTTCGACTTTCACGAGCGCGACGCTTACGTTGAGACGACCTGCCCGTGGGGCAATCGCATCCGGTGCCATGAGCCCGATCAGCGCTTCGGACCCATAACGTTGGGTATTTCCTATGTGGAATTCGATGTACCTGTGCAAACTGTCGAAGGGATTGTCCGCTTCTATCAGCAGATCATCAGGACGCCTGCGGTAGTGGTCGAAGACGTTCAGGGACGTCACGCTTGCGTTTCAGTCGGCATCGGGCAGCACCTTCTTTTTCGCGAGACCGATCAACCGCTGCCGCCCTATGACGGCCATCATATCCAGGTCTATGTCGCTGACTTCTCGGGCCCGTATCAGCAACTGTTGAAGCGCGGACTAGTCAGTGAAGAGAGCGACCAGCATCAGTACCGCTTCAAGAACATTGTCGATCCCTACGGCGGGAAGGTCCTGTTCACGATCGAGCACGAAGTCCGCAGCATGAAGCATCCGATCTACATGCGGCCGCTCGTAAACCGCAATCCGGCACAAAGCAATATCAACTATGCGCCCGGATTTGACGCGTGGACTTGGGGCATGCCGCACACGGATTGACGCGGCGCGTCGTACAGACCAGCGGCTCAGGCGGTCGTTGGCGGATGGGGCAGTCAGACGCTTTCAGGTTTATTCGATTAGGGTTTCACTGCCTCGCCTCGTCACGACTTCGCCGCCAGCTCGTCGAGCAGCGCCTTGGCGTCTTTCAGGTCGGCGGTGTCGAAGCCCTCGGTGAACCAGCCGTAGATGTCGGCGAGCATCGTGCGCGCCTGATCGCGACGGCCTTGGTTCGCGAGCAACCGCGCGAGGCTGGTAGTCGCGCGCAATTCCCACCATCGCGATCCGGCCGCCGCGCGATTTCGATCGCCTGGCGCAAGCACGACCCGCGCTCGCTACTGCGCGCACCGTCACGCGCGTAGAGTAGTTCGCCCTTCACTCGATAAAGCTCGGCCTCGTCCGATCGTTCACCAGAGCGCTCGATTCGCACTCGCTGATCGTCGAGCATCGCGATCGCCTGGTCGATTCGCCCGAGTTTCTCGTAACCCTTCGCCAGCATCGCGGCCGTAAACGCCTGCCTGGGCGCGCCACCGACAGAAACAAACCCGGCGATCCCTGCTTCCATCTCGGCAACACCCCGCGCTATGGCTCCAAGCTCGGCTAGTGCCCATCCGTGAAACCATCGGCCGCTCCGGGCTCAGGCGCGCGAACGCGCCTGGTCAGTGTTGGCCGTCGGCTCCGACGGCTGACGGCGTGGCTGGCGTCTGTTCCGCCCGCCGCGGGGACCATGACGGCTAGGGGCAACCGCGACGAGTGGACGTCGCGCAGGTCGAATCCCAAAAATAAATGTTGACGATCGAAAGACTATTCCTACTGCGAAATGACCATCTGTGAGCTGCTGGTAAGCGTAAGGGTCTGAGCAATAAGCGGTATCGGCAGCGGGGCGGTATAAGTGACTATGACCTGTGCTGCATTTCCTGGACTAAAGTCGGCGGGGCTAGTATTGTTGCCTCCCAAAATCGGATTTACGGTGACGGTGAGTTTGTTCGGGTTGATCCCGTTGGCCTCGTTGAGGATGAAAGTCCTGACCGTTGACGACGCACCCGCCGTCGTGAGCGGAGTAAGGCTGTCTTTTCCGTGAACCGATGCGTAGCGTGCACCCTCACGCGCGGCATCGGATACGAAATTATAATCGTATACGGCGATACCGAACCCAATTATCCCGAACAAGAGCATGAGGAAAGCGACCACGGAAAACGCGAACTCCACCGTCGCCTGTGCGCGACCGAGCCTGCTGGTTTGAGGGTATTTTGTAAAAGCATTCATGGCTCACACGTCCTTGTGCGGATGGTTGCCGCTTCTTCGCACGCCGGCTGTTTTAGGCGGTGCTCAGCCTTACTGCACTCGCATCGCCGCCTGCCCGTTCACAGACGGCACCGAAGGAATTCCCGGGTAAGGCAGCAAGGTTGAAAACGTTGCCGTCGCCGTTACCTCAGCGTAGGTGCGAAGGTCCGCGCAGGTACTCGTGCAAGCGACTTGGGCGCCGGGGCTTGCACCGTTTGGGCATTCGCAGAAGCTAGTAGCGGTCAGGGTCAGAGTTTTCTGGCAGGTCGCGAGCGGACTGATACCAAAGTCATTGCATGCCGCCGTTTCCATCCCCGTGGTGTCGTTGGCGTTACCTTCCTGGGCGGCGAAATCGCTCCGGCGGAAGCCGCGTTATCCACTGCGATACTCAGATAGAAGACTCTGCCAAGGTCACCTGCAACCATCAGCAGCAGTGCGAGCAGCGGCGCGATCAACACCAGCTCCAACGCAGATTGGCCCGCATGACCGCCGCGCAGCTTGCGGACGGCGCGGCGGGAAATCGAGCAGGGTGTCTTTGTGCAACGAAAGAGAGCCATGGCTTACTCCGCGAGTACCGGCGCCTTTACTGGAGGGCCAAAGGCGCCAAACAGAGCGCAGTCATTGTTTATATAACTCGAGCCTGAGATGGTCAGCGTATCGGCGATGATTTCGGTACAGTCAGTATTCGCACTTCCGCCAGAATAAACCAGTGGCGTGCTCGGAAAGTACAATGCGCCCGTGAAGCTTGTGGAGCTGGTCCCGGATACGGTGTTCTGAGGTCCGCTGGGCCCCGTATCCTTTGTCGGGATGTTGCGGTCCTGGAAAAACAGAATCCCTTCATAGGTACCGGAGGTCGGCGCCGAGAGCGTAGTGCTGCTTGCGCTGATCACGATCGGAGCGTAGGCGTAGTTAGGCGTGGTGCTATAGGTGTTGTAAAACATCACTCCACTGCCGGTTGCGTTGGCTCCGCCCTTTACGTTAAGACCCCCGCCGAGCAATATGTAAGTCCCGGAAGTAAAGGTAGCCGACACTCCATTGCCGCTGACGGTAATTCCGCCGCAGTACACGCCCGGATTGAGCGTGGCCGAGGTGCCGGTCGCATTAATGGTGTTTCCGTTACAGGCTACCTGGTTTTTGGAGACTGTGTAGTTCGTGCAGGCGCAGGTATTGCTGAAAGTAGGCGCCGGCATTGAAGCGAACGGATCAGACACGGACTCGCGTTGGTTATTGGAGTAGGCGAGAAGCCGCTTCCTGAGTAAGCACTTGCGACGACATTGATCGTGGAATTCTGGGCGGTTATGGAAGATCCCCCGCTCGACACCAGCCCCTGCGTGTTGTCAGAATCGACGTATATATTGCACTGAGTACTAAACAACGAACCGCCGCTTGCAACAACAGCGTTCGGCGCTGTCGCGTCCAAAGCGTAAAGACAGCCCTGTGCCGCCGAATAACGAGCGACCGCTCGGGCTGTCACCGTTACCGATGATATATTGAATATCTTTAGGAAGAACGTCGGCTCTGGCTGACTGACTATTACCTCCACCGCACTATGATCGTTCGCGTAACTACCTGATTGAGGCGGAGCATTAACGACAACACAGGTCTGTCCTGCCGAACCAACACAGCGGTTTTGTGTCTGTGTCCAGAGCTGTGTCGGCGAAGCGGTTCTGCGTGACGTCAGCCAAAGCCGCGTTTTGTGCGTTCGTAGGCTCGGTGGCGCTGGCGTTGCCCGATAGATCTCGCGGTCTCCGGCAATCGCCGGCGGCGTCCGCCGCCTGCTGCATCTGCCGCTTGAAAGTCCACAGCAAGCCAACGTCAGTCGCGATCGCCCCACATCCGATAAGCGCAATGAGCGATACCGCGACAACCACGACGATATGGCCTGCAGCACGAGGACGGTGGTTTTTCTGTCCAAGGGATCGGCCACTAACGGCATAAGCGTGTTCCCAGAGGTTGAGTCGGAATCGGCGGCTCTCAGTCTGCTCAACGGCGGATTACTGACCGCGGTGCGCAAGATCAGAAGACGACCTGCCGCCAGTTGTAGTGGAACCAGACGGCGCAGCCGATATAGAGGGAGACGCTGCCGGCCACAATGTCGAAGATGAACGGAATGCTCCCGGCCACCCCAGTGGTTCGGGATTCTCAATGCCAGCACGCCAGGTCGATCTCGACGAGAGCGGTCTGCGCGAGACCGGGTAGCGCGTGGGCCTCGGCGCGCGTCGTTCCACTGCCCGCGAAGCGAGAAGTAGGGATCCGTCCCGGAACCGTGAGCACGGCTAATCCCCGGCAGGCCATCGGTCGCGAGCCGAATGGCATTCATTTCCGCAAATGAGCTGAACCGACACTTCATCACCATCCAACAGATGCTATTTACAGTTACAGCAACCAGGGTGCCGCCTTGGCAGCTTCGCCACGTTGCGCCTCGATTATCCAAGATAGCCTGATTTTATAAATGACGGCTGAAACAATGCCCCGAAGCCATATGGGCGTTGCAAATCTGCAACCGCGCGCTCTTTTGAATTGAGCTAGGCAGCGACATTCTCGCGTTCGCCTCACATTTGTCCCAATGGACTATTCTGCGAGGGATATTGACGCAATCGACAGACAGCCGGAGAGATCGAACTGAAGTTTGTCTCAGACAAGATTTTGAGACGATCCATTGGGCAATGGTCAGGGTGGGTCGATATTGAAACGCGAACACGATGTAAATGCGGGCAAAAGCGCAACGCATCGCCACCATCGGTCAGAACCTTTGGATACCCTTATAATCCGCCGCCGCATCCGCGACAATTTCAATCCTTAGCGACCAGGGACATTCACAAGCGCACCTGGAATTCCTGTAGTCAATAGGCTCGGCATCCGTGTTATCATCGAAAGCTACACAAGCCGGGAGCAACGGGACGACGACTGACTAAGGGGTCGTATCGTCCGCGACCGTGCAGGAGATGCCGTCATGCGGCGCAGTACATGTGCACAGACACTCATTGACATCCGGAAGCGGTGGTCCGTTGAGCTTTAGCGCGAGGAATTTCCCGCTTCCGGTTGCGGCTCCGACGGGGAGAGTGGCTCCGTTGGCGGTCGGGTTAGGCACGCTGCACGCCGCACAGGCGTTTGCGTCACACCTGCTTCCCTTGGATGCATTCGGATGGTACTGGCCAAATATCTGATATCCGAGGCTGTCCGAGCTACCCGGCGTCGCATCAGTCGAGATCGGGCAGGAACAAATGATCTGATCATCGCGGACCCGGCCATCGAAACCAGGGAACCTGCGGTCGGTGCTGCTCTTGAAGCAAATGCCACCATCGCATTGCCCATAGGCTACCGGCGCGATCACCCCACTTCCCGCGTCCGCCGATCCGGGGCAGGTGTAGATGGCCGCGGGACCGCCTTTCTTCACATCATCGGGCAGGCTGAAGGTGCTGACCGTATAACCATTGGTCTTGCCTTGCCGGTTCACATCACAGACATTTCGTTCGCCGGCGGGGCTGGAGTAGCTGAGCTGAAGACTGATACTGTCGCCTTTCATGATATCGCATTTGCAATAGGCGAGTCCGTCGTAAACGAAGCAACTCGCCGCGGCGCACAGCGCGTACTGCTGATGCTCGCAAATCACGAAGGGGGGCTCGGGATCGAGCGACGGATCCAGGTGGAAGCCGAACGCTGATACCGCGGCGAAGAGTTGGACGGTCGCTATGATCGACGCCGCTTTAAGGAACCAACGCATAATAAGGGGTCCCGTTTTGAATCCTGATTCACTCGACCAACACCGGGCAGGGCTTGTCGGCGCCGCAGAGATCCGGGTCGCGAGGCTCCAAGCTAGCTGACCGCGCGGGAGCCGTGAGCCCGTGCTCGAATCGGACTATCAGCAAGCGCTCGCCGCGGTCGACAAGCGCGCAAGTCACCACCGCAGGCCACCAACTTCCGTCCCATACCCACACGGCGGCAGCGGGCTCGATTTGCTTTGGTCGCGAAACTTCCATCGATCTCCTCCAAATTTCTAAAGTGCTCGACGGTCACGCTTATTCATAAGTGCAGCATCTCGTCCGGAGTACGCGCACCGCCGGAGAGAGGATGACAGCGCAGCGGGCGCGAGCTGACTGGAGGTCATTTTTACAATCGAGCTGAATCGCATCGTATAACCCTCCAAAAGGTACTATTTGCAGCTAACGCAAAGCGGATGCCAGCCTTTTAGTTTAACCAATATTTGTCCCTATTCATCTAATAGCGTCCTGTTTTATGAAAGACAGCTTGAGCAATGTTTTGGAATCATAAGGCGTTGCACATTTGCAACCGCGTGCTTTCTTGTTCAATGTGACCTACGCCAGACGTCACCCCTTGGCACGGGCGGCGTGGGCAAGAGTACGGCTTGGGCAAGGCGGAGATTTAGAATCCACCGCAGGGTCGCGTTAGATTCCTCGGCCATGAACAAATTCCGGGCCGGGCATGGGTGATGCGATCGGCGGCCCTGGGCTCGGGCGCTCGAACGCGCTCGTCAGTGTTGGCCGTCGGCTCCGACGGCTGACGGCTCGGTGGGTGAGGGAACGGCGACCAGGACTTCCTTGTTGAGCACGTGCTGGCGCGACTCGAAGGGAAAGGCCTCCTCACTCGCGACCACCTTGCCTGAACCGCCAAGCTGATTGACAAGATCGCTGCGGTCGCGCCGGCGCACGATCACCCATCGCAGTTTGTTGTCGAGCGCGTCCTGCTTCAATTTGCCGGCGTCCTCGTAGTACGGGAGCGGATTCGGCAAGTCGAGGTAGTAGAGCGGACCGACTGTCTTGTATAGAACCACGCCCGAGGTCGCCGGTCCCATCTGCTGGCGGATGTCTCCGGCGAAACGCTTCTCGCCGCGCCACTTGTCGGCGGCGGGCATCGCGAAAATGAACAGGTAAGCCAGGAAAAGCGCGCCGACCGTCGCGGTGGACATCGCCACTCGCCGCGTGTCGAAGCGTTTCAGAGTATAAAGCGCCGCGAGCAGCGAGACCGCCCAGCAAATCGCGTAGATAGCGCGGTGGGGAGCCGCCGGCAGCGTCGCCATCGGTCCTTTAAATATCCATGGCGGCGGAATCATCACGATCGCGCCGCCGACAACTGCAATCGCGACCCCCCCCTCTACCGGGCCCAGGACCGGCCGGGGCGCCTGGGCCGCAGGCTCCTCAGTATCCGCGCGTTGACCCGGCATACGCCGAACAAGCTCCCTACGCACCTGCGTACGGCGGTCATATGCCCCAATGGGCAGCGAGCTTTGACGAGACCGACCCGACCAGACGACTGCCGCCGTACTGGCAGCAAGAGCTGCCGCCGTCGGGCGAGCTGGCTCCGGATGGTCTGACCCCCGCGCCGCCGGGAGGCCCGAAGTCGCCGCGCTGGTTGTGGATCGGCGCCGGGGCGGCGGTGCTGCTGGTCGTCGCGCTCGTGATCGCGCTGATACTCGCCAACGACGCGATCAAGACTCAGACCGCCGTCCCGCCATTGCCCGCCATGCCCGAGCCGAGTTCGAACACGCCCACCACATCAACGCGTGCGTCACGCCTGCCCCTCCCTCCCGTCATCCCCGCGCCGGAGCCGCCAAGCGAGTCCGGCACTCCCCCCGAGACCACCGGCCCGGCGGCGATGCAAGACGTGGTTTATAGCGTCACCGGCGAAGGTCGCGCGATCAGCATCATGTACATCGACACCGGCGACGTCATACAGACCGAGTTCAACGTCGCGCTGCCGTGGAGCAAAGAGGTCAGCCTGTCGAAGTCGGCCGTCCACCCGGCAAACGTCACGATCGTGAACATCGGTCACAACGTCACCTGTTCGGTCAGCGTCGCCGGCGTTCAGGTCAGCCAACGCGTCGGGGTGGGCATTACGATGTGCGACGCGAGGGGCTAAGCGTTCGACGACTGTTCCGCTATTTCCTTGTCGCGCACCGGAACACGGACCATCACCATCGCCAGCAGTCCGGCGACCAACACCAGACAGATCCCGCCGAGGCCGGCACGGACGGCGCCGAATATGTCGACGAAGACGGAGAACAGCCAGGGCGCCACGAACGCGACGGCCCGTCCCGTCATCGTGTAGAGGCCGAACGCGACCCCCTCCCTGCCGTCCTTTGCCATCTGCAGCAGCAGGGCGCGCGCCGACGACTGCGACGGCCCGATGAACATAGCGAGCAGCAGTCCGCATATCCAGAAGGCCACCGGACCGGATAGCACCAGCATCGTCGACACGACGGCGACGATCGCGAGCAGCGACCCCACGATGACCGGTTTGGATCCGATCCGGTGGTCGACAAACCCACCCAGCACCGCACCCACCGCGGCCACCACGCTGGCCACCACGCCGAATATCAGCACGTTGGCCTGCGAGATGCCGTACACGTTGACACCCAGCACGGCGCCGAAGGCGAAGATCGCCGCAAGGCCGTCCCGGAAGAGCGCGCTGGCGAACAGGAAGTAGACCAGGTTGCGGTCGCGCCGCCATTCCGCGGAGATCTCGCTCCACAGCTTGCGATAGCCGCCGAGCATGCTCGTCGGCTCATGCAGTTGCGCCGTTTCGGGCAGCCGGTGTGCGACGAGCAGCAATGGCAGGGCCAACACCGCCAGCCACGCGGCGGCCAACAGCATCGCCTCCCGGACGTAGAGCCCGTCGTGAACGGGCACCCGCAGCAGCCCACGCACCGCACCCGGGCCCGAGCCCGATCCGGAGATGAAGCCCGTATAGATCAGCAGCAGCAGCAGGACGCTGCCGAGGTAGCCCGATGCCCAGCCCAGGCCCGAAATGCGGCCGACCGTCTGCGGCGTCGAGAGCTGGCGCAGCATCGCGTTGTAGGGAACGCTGGCCAGGTCACCGCACGCGGCCGTCGCTCCCAGCAGCACCAAGCCGGCCCACAGGTAGCCGGGGCGATCGCGGATAAAGAACATCGTGCAGGTCAGCGCGATCGCCAGGCCGGTCAGCACGCCGAGCGCCACTCGCCTGCGATGCGGGGAATCCACCCACACGCCAACGGCCGGTGCCAGCAGCGCGACGGTCAACCCGGCGATGGCCCCGGCCCGACCCAGCCAGCTGGCCGGCGTGGTGGCGCCCGATAGGCCCACTCCCACGGTGCTGGTCAGGTAGACGGAGAAGACGAAGGTCGCCACGATCGCATTGAGGCCGGTGGAACCGCAGTCCCATAGCGCCCAAGCCACCACGGGTGTGGCCGAACGCGACCCCCGCCGACTCATTCCCCGAACTCTATTGGTCGGGCAGACGACCCGCCGCGCCCGGCTACGCCGCGCTTGCGGTCGCTGCGGATTGGTTTGGGCGGCTGTCTACGATTGCCGCATGCCGGTACCCGCTCCCAGCCCCGATGCGCGCGCCGTTGTCACCGGAGCCTCGCAGAATATCGGCCAAGCGCTGGCCACCGAGCTTGCCGCGCGCGGACACAGCCTGATCGTCAACGCGCGACGAGAAGACCTGCTCAATGAACTGGCCGCCCGGCTGGCCGACAAATATGGCGTCGTGGTCGAAGTGCGGCCCGCCGACCTGGCCGACCCGGGCGAGCGGGCGAAACTGTGCGATGAGCTGGCCGCGCGCCCCATTTCGATCCTGTGCGCCAACGCGGGTACCGCGACGTTCGGTCCGGTCGCGGGCCTCGACCCGGCGGGCGAAAAGGCTCAGGTGCAGCTGAATGCCATTGCGGTGCATGATCTTACGTTGGCGGTGCTGCCGGGCATGATCGACCGCAAGGCCGGCGGCATCCTGATTTCCGGTTCGGCGGCGGGCAATTCGCCGATTCCGTACAACGCCACCTATGCCGCCACCAAGGCGTTCGTGAACACCTTCAGCGAATCGCTGCGCGGCGAATTGCGCGGCTCCGGTGTGCACGTCACGCTCTTGGCACCGGGCCCGGTGCGAACCGACCTTCCCGACGAAGCCGAAGCCTCGCTGGTCGAAAGGCTGGTGCCGGACTTCCTGTGGATCTCCACGGAGCACACCGCCCGACTGTCGCTGAATGGGTTGGCGCGCAACAAGATGCGCGTTGTCCCGGGGTTGACGTCGAAAGCCATGTCCGTGGCCAGCGGGTACGCCCCACGCGCCATCGTCGCGCCGATCGTGGGCAGCTTCTACAAAAAGCTCGGCGGCGGATAGGCGTTATTTTCCGGCAGCGCTAGCACAGGAGTTGGGCGGATGAACTGGCGATATGTGATGTGGTCGCGCTACCTGATAGGGGTGGCCGCGGTTTTTCTCTGCGGCGGTGTGTTCGGACCGATCTTGTTGGCGATGTACTTTCTGTCCGGTGGACGCGACGACGTGACCGGCGAACAGGTCGACATCACCTGGATGTTGTTGGTGGGTGTGCCGATCACCGTGGGAAGCGTGGTGTTGGGGGTGGTCGCGGGGCACTTCATCGGCAAGGGCGTGGACAAGGTCGAACAGTCACAGCAGCGACGTGCTCGATTACAACAGCGGGGAGTGCTGGCCCTGGCCCAGGTCACCGGTTGGGCCGAGACCGGTATGTCGATCAACGACCGGCCGGTGGTCAGGGTGAGTCTGCGCATCGAATGGCAGGGCATGGCGCCCTTTGACACCGAAGCGCGGGTGACCGTCGGGGTCACTGCTATGCCGGTCCTCGCCGGACGGCGGCTGGTTGTGCTGATGGATCCTGCTACGCGTGATTGCGAGATCGATCTGCAGGCAAGCGCCTTGGTCAGCGGGGTGATGCCGATGCAGCTTGCGGTGGCCGAGGACGACAGGACGTACGACATCACCGGTCAGGCCGGCCCCGTGATGGAGATCTTGCAGGTCTTGCGCTCCTACGGTATCCCGTTCGGCGGGTCTTTCGACCTTCGGTCCAATCCGGTTGTGCGCGAACAGGTCGTGGAGATCTTGCGGCGAAACGCTGCCGCCCAGCAGGCAGTCCGGCCCGGCGCGCCACAGTTCTCCGCACCTGCCGCGGCACAGAACCCGGCCCCCGGGTGGTTACCGCCCCCGCCGCAGCCGTCGGCGGCACAGCGGTTGCAGGAGCTGGAGACGCTCCGGGCGACCGGAGCGATCACCGAGTCCGAGTACGCCGCAAAGCGCCAGCGGATCATCGCCGAGCTCTGATCGGCCCCGTTATTTCCGGCGTCCGCTGCCGAGGAGGGCTTTCACCGCTTCGCGTATCGCGGTGTTGATGCCGCTTTTCACGGTCGGATTCTTCAGCACTTCCTCCCACATGCCCGGGCCTTTTGGCTCCGCGGGAGCGGGCATCGGCGGAATATCGGAGTCGGTTGGCAGCGGTAGAGAGCCGGGCTCGGCGGGCTTTTGCCCGGACGGTCCCGCGGGGGCGGGCAGCGCTTCCGGCTCACGCTCAACCGTCTGGCCGTACTTGGCTTGCAGCGAACTGGATTTCGCCGCGGCGGTGATCGCATCGGTGCCGATCGAGGCCATCAGCGACCGGGGCACCCGCATGCGAGTCCACGCAACGGGTGTCGGTGCGCCCTTCTCGGACAGCACCGTGACGACGGCCTCGCCGATTCCCAGCGACGTCAACGCCGACTCCAGGTCGTAGACATCGGTTTTCGGATACGTGCGGACGGTCTTGCTGAGGGCCTGCTGGTCGTCGGGGGTGAACGCCCGCAGCGCGTGCTGGACCCGGGCACCCAACTGGGAAAGCACATCGTTGGGCAGATCCGTGGGCAACTGCGTACAGAAGAACACCCCGACGCCCTTGGAGCGGATCAGCTTTACGGTCTGTTCGACCTGTTCGAGGAACGCTTTGGACGCATCGGCGAAAAGCAGGTGCGCCTCGTCGAAGAAGAAGACCAGTTCCGGTTTGTCCACGTCGCCGACCTCGGGCAAGACGGTGAAAAGGTCGGCCAGCAACCACATCAGGAAGGTCGAGAAGATGACCGGGCGCAGCGACTGACCGCTGAACTCGAGCAGCGAGATGACGCCGCGTCCCTGGTCGACGCGCCGCAGATCGGTCGGGTCGAGCTTCGGCTCACCGAAAAACGTGTCCCCGCCCTCGCCGTCCAGGTTCACCAACGCCCGCAGGATGACGCCCGCCGTCGTGGACGACACGCCGCCGAGGTCTTTCAGATCGGCCTTACCCTCGTCGCTGGCCAGGTGGCTGATGACAGCGCGCAGATCGCCCAGGGTGATCAGCGGGCGTTTGTCCTTAGCCCAGTGGAAGATCAGACCGAGCGTCGACTCCTGAGTAGCGTTGAGCCCCAAAACTTTTGACAGTAGAACCGGACCGAAGCTTTCAACGGTCGCGCGCACCGGTACGCCCACTCCCCCGGTACCCAGCGACAGGAACTCCACCGGGAAGCCCGTCCCCGTCCAGTCGTCACCGGTATCTTTCGCGCGCGCGGCCGTCTTGTCGTTGGCCTCCCCCGGTTTGGACAGCCCGGACAGGTCGCCCTTCACATCGGCCATGAGCACGGGTACGCCCGCGGCACTGAGCTGTTCGGCGATCAGCTGCAACGTCTTGGTCTTGCCGGTTCCCGTCGCCCCGGCCACCAGGCCGTGCCTGTTGATCGTGGCCAGCGGGATGCGAATCCGCGCGTCCGGGTCGGCGGCGCCGTCGACGACGACCGTCCCCAGTTCCAGCGCCTGACCCGAGACGGCGTAGCCGTTGGCGATGCGCTTCGCGGGCCCTTCAGTCCCGCCGGCCGCCGATTCGGTAGTCATCCTGTGCCGCGCCCCTCTCCCCTGTTCCCCGTGAGCAACCCCACACTACTTGCCGAGGGCAGCCGGGGGCAGGGCGAGCGCGGGCCTGACACGCTTTACGCTTGAGCGCTGTGCGCGACGAATTGGTATGGATCGACTGCGAGATGACCGGGCTCGAGCTGGGTTCGGACAAATTGATCGAGATCGCGGCCCTGGTCACCGACGCGGACCTCAACGTCCTCGGCGATGGGGTCGATGTGGTGATCCACGCGGACGACGCCGCCCTGTCTTCGATGATCGAGGTGGTCGCCGAAATGCACTCGCGCTCGGGGCTGATCGACGAGGTCAAGGCATCCACCGTCGACGTGGCAACCGCCGAGGCGATGGTGCTGGATTACGTCACCACGCACGTCAAACAGCCCAAAACGGCGCCGCTGGCCGGAAACTCGATCGCCACCGATCGTTCGTTCATCGCCCGCGACATGCCCAAGCTCAACTCGTACCTGCACTACCGGATGATCGACGTCAGCTCGATCAAGGAACTCTGCCGGCGCTGGTACCCGCGCATCTACTACGGTCAGCCGGAAAAAGGGCTCACGCACCGCGCACTGGCCGACATCCACGAATCCATCCGCGAACTGCAGTTCTACCGGCGTACCGCGTTCGTGCCCCGGCCGGGCCCGTCTACCAGCGAAATCGAGACGGTGGTCGCGGATCTTCAAGGTGAAACTCGAACAAACGATTCGGACACCGAGCCAACGACGGGCTAGTATCGACGTCGCCGCGCTTATGCCCGCAAGCTCTCTGGGCTGGCACGGCCGTGGTGGGTGTAGTTCAGCTGGTAGAGCGTCAGGTTGTGATCCTGAATGTCGCGGGTTCGAGTCCCGTCACTCACCCCACAGGTCAGGGGTGGTATTTAGGCCCTCTGATCTTTTTCATTCATCTAGGCTCGTGCGATTAGCGTGCTACCCGCAGAGGGCCGGGGCGTGGAGGTCGCCGCCGCGATCGTCGGAGCTGCCCAAGAAGAACCTGGACGTGCTCGCCAACCTACTTTGCATCTTCCGCAACCGCGACATGAAATCGCCTACTACGCGAACTACTTCCCGTGGGCTGTGAGACCTGCGGAAATGCGGGCTGTGACTGTCCGTGGCCATGAAAAAGTCCTTACTGGTGGCCAAGTGGAGGTTTCCACTGGTGGCCAGATAAAAGTCCCCACCCCCGTGTTCGTCGTGTCGATCGGGAACTGCGGGCCCCGATGGTGACGGTGAAGGCGCCAACCAATCGCCACCACCATCGGGGAGTTCCATTGAAGTCTGCGAAGGACCGCATGGACATCATTTCTGCCTACCAACAGCTCGGGTCCTACCGAGCCGCCGCCGAGCAGTGCGGCACCACCCACAAGACCGTCAAACGCGTCGTGGACAAGTTCGCAGCCGACCAGAGTGGCGACCCGCCGGTGGCTCGGGCTGAACGGGGCCACAACTACGATGCGGTGGCCGATCTGGTCGCCGATCGCGTGGAGAAATCGCAGGGTCGGATCTCGGCCAAACGGTTGTTGCCGGTCGCGGTGGCTGCCGGCTATGAGGGTTCGGATCGCAACTTTCGCCGCCTCGTAGCTGAGGCGAAAGCGTTGTGGCGCAGCGAGAATCATCGCGGGCGCCGCCCGGCGGTGTGGTCACCTGGTGAGTATCTGGTCATCGACTGGGCCCAAGCCGCACCCGGATTGTTCCTCTTCTGCGCGGTGCTGGCGTTCTCCCGCTGGCGCTTCGTGCGGTTCGCCACCGATCAACGGGCGTCCACCACGCTGGCGTTGATCGCCGAAACCCTGGCTGCGATCGGCGGGGTCCCAGCCCGGGTGCTGGCCGACCGGATGGCCTGCCTCAAAGGCGGGGTGGTCGCCAACGTCGTCGTAGCGACGCCGGACTACGTGCGGCTGGCCAGCCACTACGGCTTCGCCCCGGACTTCTGCCACGCCAATGATCCGCAGTCCAAAGGCATCGTGGAACACCTCTGCGGCTATGCCCAGCGCGACCTCGCGGTTCCGCTGCTGACCGAGGCCGCTATCGCCGGCACTGCGGTCAACGCGCGGGCCGCCAACACCGCTGCGGTGGCCTGGTGCACTGAGGTCAACGCCGCGGTGCACTCGGAGATCTGCGCCATCCCCGACGAGCGGCTGAGCGTGGAACGCGGACTGCTGCAACCACTACCATCGCTGCGGCTGCAGATCGGGGCACCGTCGGTGCTGCGCAAGGTCGACCGGCTGTCCTGTGTGCGCTACGGTTCGGCTCGATACTCGGTACCGACCCGGCTGATCGGCACCACCGTGGCAGTCGTCGTCGATCACGGAGCGGTCTGCCTGGTCGAGCCTTCGACGGGGATGATCGTGGCCGAACACGAACTCATCGCCCCCGGCGCCGCATCGATACTCGACACCCACTACGACGGACCCCGGCTGGCGCCGGACCGCGGACCGCGCCCGAAGACCAGCATCGAGAAACAATTCTGCGACCTCGGCGAAGACGCCGAGGCGTTCCTGGTCGGGGCCGCCGCAATCGGCAACACCCGGCTGGCATCGGAGTTGGAGATCCTGCTGGCCTTGGGCGCCGCCCACGGCACCGACTCCTTAGTAGCCGCGTTGCACCGGGCCGTAGCGTTCCGGCGGTTCCGTGCCACCGATGTTCGTTCGATCCTGGCCGCCGGCACCGGAACACCACAACCACGCCCAGCTGGGGATGCCCTTATCCTCGACCTGCCGGTGGCCCCGACTCGCTCGCTGGACGCCTACAAGATCGCTCCCGTCGCTGACGGCGAGGCGACGTCATGACGACAACGGCCAAAGAGATCAAACCCGTTGCACCACCGTCGGTCCCACAGTTGGCTGCTGATCTGGATGCGGGGTTGCGCCGTCTCAAGCTCGCGGCGATCCGCCGCAGCGCCCCCGAAGTCCTGCTGACCGCCAAGACCCAACGCTGGACCCCCGAGGAAGTGTTGCGCACCCTGGTCGAGACCGAACTGGCCGCCCGGGATGCCTCCAACATCGTCAACCGACTCAAGGCCGCGGCGTTCCCCGTTTCCAAGACGCTGGAGTCGTTCGACGTGGCCGTCTCGTCGATCCAGCCCAAAGTGTTCGACTATCTATCGAGTCTGGAATGGATTCGTGCGCAACAGAATCTGGCGATCATCGGCCCTGCGGGCACGGGCAAGTCGCACACCCTGATAGGACTCGGGACCGCCGCGATCCACGCCGGACACAAGGTCCGCTACTTCACCGCCGCCGACCTCGTCGAAACCCTCTACCGCGGCCTGGCCGACAACACCGTCGGCAAGATCATCGAATCCCTGCTCCGAGTCGACCTGATCATTCTCGACGAACTCGGCTTCGCACCCCTCGACGACACCGGCACCCACCTGCTGTTCCGCCTCGTCGCCGGCGCCTACGAACGCCGCTCCCTGGCCATCGGCTCACACTGGCCCTTCGAGCAATGGGGTCGGTTCCTACCCGAGCAGACCACCGCGGTCAGCATCCTCGACCGCCTCCTGCACCACGCCACCGTCGTCATCACCGACGGTGATTCCTACCGGATGAAAGACGCCCAACACCGAAAGGAGCAGCCCTAGCCAACCCCAAGAACTACCGCACGGGGCGGGGACTTCTACCTGGCCACCAGTGGATACATCAAGTTGGCCATTGACACTGTGACCTGCTGCGGGGCGCTGAACATCAAGTTGGATGCGTCATCGGCGCATACGAATGTCGGTCCAACGACCTGCGGAAACGCTCGCGCGGACCCGTCACGCCAACTTGACACGCCGATATCAATCGGGGCGCCGTGATTACCTCATTGCATGCATATCAAGACAGGGGCAGAACTGCCCCTCACCCGACACAGAAGCAAGCTGCCGAGTTCATCGGCGTAGACGTGAAGACCATCCGGCGCTGGATCGCCGTGGTTATCCGCACACCTGCGGCGTGGCTTCTCCTAAGCGGGTCCGAGCTGGATAGGTTGTTCGCGTTCGCCAAAAACGGGGCGCATATACAGCGGTTCCCAATGTCCCCACGGGTCTAAGGGCGCGGCTGTACCGGTACTATTGGAACTATTGGCGCATAAGGAATTTGCCCAGGCAGGTAGCCAGGTATAGGCAGCGGAGCTAACGTGTTCTGGGCAACCTGCGGTAGTTGGCTGCCCAGGCAGCCTGAAGTCATCCCCCGGTGCTGCTGGAGGCAGTTCGTGCATGCCTGAGTGCCGAAAGCCGGGTCACCGGGGGCACCATTACCACAGGGTGCCGCGGTGGCCATGGGCAAAGGTGCAAAGGTGATGGCCGCTGCTGCGGCCAACCCTGCGATTAGTAGTTTTCTCATTCCGATTCCGGCTCCCGCTGGTGCGATCTTCATGGTTTGAAACCTGCTCGCCTAGCGGATGCGCGCCGCTAACCAGCAGGGTTCAGTATCACATGCACGGCTACCGGCTCGCCACGCTTTGATCCTGGGGAATGCTTCCCTGACGGGTGTTAATGCGTGGCCCGATATGCGTGGGACAGCCGATGGGAGTACATCACGGCGCCGCCGTAGTCGCCGTGGGCGGCGGCACCGTCTGCATATTCGCACGTCCGACAGCGGAGGATGCGTTTCACCAGGCGCCCGACGACGTTCCCGCCCGCGTCGTAGACGTACTCAACCTCGCCGTCGGCAATCCCGTCGCAGCCCGGTTGCGGGCACGCTACGATTTCGACTGGCATGAGTCACCTCGCTCGACGTGGGTTGGCCTATTGAGCGAGTGTAAAATAGTGAAGCTCACGAGACATGCGGATCCGGTAAAACCTGACGACTTCGCCGCTGGCGGCTACGGTTACCGCCTCGCCCTCCTCTGAGCCTTAAGAGCTACTACGCGCCCACGGGGAAGGCTCATCGCGGGTAATGCTTCACTGCTGACGCGGTAATGCGAGCCCGGTATCTGCCCGACCATGTGCGTTACGGTGGCGAGATGATGCAGTGGGAATACACGTATAGATTCAGAAATGGGCATTCTTGCAGTAACGAAATGCGGCAGGAGGCGAACTCGTTGGGGCAACAGGGATGGGAAATGGTCAATATGGCATGCCACTTTATCGGTAACACGGCTATTGAGGCTTGGTTCAAACGGCCTATCGCGGCGTAGCCCTCCCGTAGTCGAGACAGGCATCCGAAACAGTCAGAACGGGCCTGACCCTCCTTCCACTCGCAGCGGCCTGGCTAGGGAAGATCCATCTGGGTAGTGCGTCGCCGCCGACGCGGTACGCGAGACCCGGATATGCGTCCGGGCGCTGACTATGCAAATGCCCCGGGCCACACAGACGCCCGGCTGCGGCATCAAACGGGCCGTTTCATGTAACTCACAGCGTCATACGACTGAGGGGTCCCCGCCGCGTTCGAATTCGCTTGGAACGCAAAGCTAACCATCTCCCACCCCTCTTGCCCCAGCCGTTTCACAATTTGCTGCATGGCCTGCGCCGCATCGTCAACCGAACTCTGACGATAGGCGCTGACCCACCTGTACTCCCATCGATTGCTCATCTCGCCAACCTAAGCACTTGGGGAGCGGGCTCGCATTGCTTGGGGAAGACTCCCCTAGATCGGCTGATATGCGTGCAAATGCTGCGGCAATGCTCGCCTGATGCTTGCGGTTGGGCGGCGGGGTCGGTGCTAGCGTGCTCTCAATGGAGATGGTGAACCTGGCGACCGACCATCCGGTGAGTGCGCCGCTCCCTTTAATAATCCTGCCGTTCGCGCTCATGATTGGTTTGGGGGCCTTCATAGGAATCGCCACTTTTGTCGCAAATAAACGCCTGGCTAGGGCGGCGCAATTTGAAGGTTCCGCCGTGACGGGAACTGCGCAGCTCTTATCAGCGGACCGGGCTGGCGGGTTGGCCGCCTTTGGGTCGGGTGGCGCGCGCATCGTGGGCCGGATCGGACTGAGAGTGCAAATCCCTGGCCGTCCACCATACGACGTGACCGTCACCACGAGCGTCGGCAACACCTGGCTCTACTACGCGCGAAGGTGGCCGCCCGCCGGGACCTATGCCGTGCAGGTTGATTCGGCCAACCCGGAAAATGTCCGGTTTGATTACATGCACCCGCTGACATTGCCCGCAGCCGGGCCATGGCTGCCTGGCTGGTATCCCGACCCGTGGGGTGCCCAAGCCCAGCGTTACTGGGATGGCCGCAAGTGGACTGCCTCGATGCAGCCACCACAGCACTAGCCACGCTTCCGCGCCGGGGCGTGCGTCAGCACCATCCATCGTCGTATTACGCTGCGCCACTGCACTATTCGAGACGGCTCATGGTAGTACCACCCTCGCCCGAGAAGAGGCCCGGCAATGGATAGGCTCTCGGTTTCGTGGTTGGCGGAGGGTGGCTCAGCCAACCCCCTAGGTGGGTTGCAAATCGCTACCGTAAGCCTTACTGTACGACCGTTCCGTGCCTTCACTTCGTGGGCCACGTAATGCCAAGTGCCGCAAGGGGTTTAAACCCCCAAAACGGCCCCTGACCTGCGCAAACGGGCCGACGCGCGCCGTTTCAAAACCCCCACCCCCGCAAGGGAGATCGCTCACGCGAAAAGCGTTGTGCCACAAGGAGAAAGCCACGCAATGCAGTATACACCGACGGAGTGTCCCAAGTGCGGGACTGCGCTGGTCAGGAACCCGAAAGGTGGCCGACCGACCCGCTGGTGTTCGGAAGGCTGCAAGCGCTCCGGCGAGGATGAGATGTCACGCCTGTCCTCCCTGCTGCGACTGTTCACCGAAGGCAGGTACGTCGACCAGTTGAACGGCCGGCCCGACCAGCGCCGCGACGAGATTCTTGCCGACATGCAGAAACGCTACGACCACCTAGCCGGAGTGCCCATGGCCGGGACCTAAACGACGCCGCGCGGAACCGGGGCGTGCCGACCTACTCGATGCGAACGTGCCGGTCATGGTTGGAAAACGATGTTGACCAATGCGTCTCTGCCGGTAGCCGTCGCGTCGATCATGTTGCCGATGGCGAGGGCGAAGTCGAGATTGCCGGCATTGGTGGGGCTGGCGCCGGCAACGGCGGTGCTGCCATTGCCCAAGGCGGTGGCGGTGAGGGAAATGCCGCCGCCGGCAACAGCGGTGCTGCCAGGGGCCACAGCGGTGGCCATGTCAAGGTTGCCGTGGATAGCGACGGCGGTGCTGTGGTCGCCGATGGCGTTGGCGGTTTGAAGGTTGCCGGTCTCGGCATACGCCGCGCTGTTGGGGCCGAAGGCGGAGGCTTGGTTGAAGTAGCCCCGGTCGGCGACGGCCACGCTGTTGGTGCCGAAGGCGGTGGCGAGGTTTTGTGTGCTGGCCTCGGCGAGGCTATTGGTGCCGAGGGCGATTGCGTCAGAAAAACCGGTGGCCCTTGCGTCGCTATTGGCGCCGAAAGCAATCGCGATGCCCCACGTCAAAGGTTTCGAGCTGGCGGTCGCGCTGCCTAACCGGAGCAAGGTGAACCCGCCGACCGAGACGGCCACATTCGGAACGGGCAGATTCTGCGCCAGGGTCTGCAAAGGCCCCGCATTGGCGGCCTCGGCGCTGGAATATTGGCCCGCACCGGCGTTCAGGAGCTGCATAAACTGCTCGTGAAACGCCGCCGCCTGCGCACCGAGTGCCTGAAACTGCTGGCCGTGGCTGGAAAACACCGCCGCAATGGCCGCCGACACTTCATCCTCGGCTGCGTCCAGTACCCCCGTCGTCTGGGTGGCCGCCGCCGTGTGGGCCGCGCTGAGGTTCGAGCCGATGGTTGCCAAATCCGTTGCCGCCGAGGTCATCAGCTCCGGCGCCGCGATCACATACGAGATGTCCGTCCACCGCCTAACTAGCTACCCCCTGGTTGTCACTAGCCCGGCGGGTCCTCCACCCGCGTGGGTGTGATGATTTTAGGCGGCCTTGGGTTTGTCTTTACTGGCTTTCGCCGAAACGGATTAGTGACCGCCGAATGGTGACCAGCTCCCCGAGCCGCCTGGCCGATCCGGTACGGCGACAGCCGGTATTCGTTCGGCGGCGCTGAAGGCCAACTAAAGACTTTCAAGGGCTCTTAAAAAGCCAGCCGTAATGTGGCCGCACTCTTCGGAGTCCCGCCGCTGACCCGCTGGGGAGTTGATCCTGAATGTCGCGGGTTCGAGTCCCGTCACTCACCCCACAGCGAGAGGGCGTTGTCGCCCTCTGGCCTTTGGCTCGTGAACACCCCGGCAACTGGCGAATAACTCGCCCGCGTTATCGAGGCGCGAGAGGCCGTTTCAACGTACAGACGATGCTCCATTCGAAATAAAGGTCGCCCCCTTTGTCATAGCCCTTGAAGTGGTGAGCCACTTGAACACGTTGCACCGCAGAGTTCACGATCTCCCACCCCTGTTCTCCGTAGGCCTTCGTCTGACGACTCACCTCGTCTATTACGGCTTCCAGAGACTCATGTGTGTAATGGACGAACATGGTGTCCCACGGCTGCGGATACCAATTGCCGTCTGACGCCAGCCACCAGCCAGGTCCGGGCGAAAGAGTACTCATGTCCCGGCACCCTACGCCGCTGAGGCCGCAGGGGACGGAATGAAACATGGCCGATGCAGGCGCAATCACCCTCTTTTTACATTCCGTTTGTGATCGCGGCTGTCGCGGTTTCGAGTCCCGTCACTTACCCCGCATCACGAGTCGACGAGGCCAATGAGACGCACCAACGCCCTAGCGCGCGTCCTACGAAACGATGGACCCCGGCACTGGATACGGGGGTAGGTTGGTCGGGTTGGTGGTGGCGAGTCCCCGATACTGAGTCCACCCGGAGTTAGAGCCAGGTTGTTGTTGTTCGGATTCAGTTGATCTCGCAGGCCACGGGGTAGTGGGTGTGGCTGCATCGGGCAGCGTACTCGGCCGGTGTTCGGTAGCCCAGGGCCGAGTGCCGGTGTCGGTGGTTGTGCTCGTGCTTGAAGTCGCCGATGACCACGCGGGCCTCGAACAGGGTGTTCCAGTGGTTGCGGTTGAGGCACTCCTTCCGTGAGCCGGTTGTTGAATGATTCGATGTAGCCGTTGTTCCACGGGGTACCGGGCGGGATGTAGGACAAGCCGACCTTGCCCTCGCAGAACCGTTGCAGCGCTTGAGAAACCAACTCCGGACCGTTGTCCATCCGCAGCACCTTCGGCGGGCCGCCGGCCACGTCGAACACCTTCTCGAGCTCGGCGACGAGTCGCTCGGCGGTGATCGAGCGTTCCACCAGATGCAGCAGCGATTCACGGGTGTGTTCGTCGACCATCGACGCGATCTTGACCGCCTTGCCGTCAGTGGTGGAATCGAACTGGAAATCCATCGCCCACACCACCTTCGGGGCGTCGGCAACCACCTCGCGGCACCGAGGACGTCCCGGCCCGTTTACGCGGGCTGTGGACCCGCCTCTGCAGCCCCTCCTCGCACCACAGCCGGTGCACCTTCTTCACGTTGATCGCCCGGCCCTCGTCGTGGCGTAACGCCGCCCAGGCGCGCCGGAACCCATGGCACGGGTGCTTGGTGGCGTAGGCACGCAACCAGGCCCGCACATCCACGTCGGGATCGGCGGGTGTCTGGGCCTGGGGCAGCCGTCGGTGGGTGGAGCGGGAAAGCCCAACCGCCTTGCACGCCAACCGTTCCGACATGCTCAACGTGTCCTTGAGCATGTCCACGGCGCGGCGCTTGGCGGCCGGGCTCAGAATTTTCCCTTCGCCACCTCCCGCAGCGCGTCCTTGACCAGCTCGGCCTCGGCCAACAACCGCTTCAAGCGGGCGTTCTGCTCACGCAGCTCCTTGAGCTCCTTGGCCGCATCAGGGTCCATCCCGCCATACGCGCGACGCCAGTTGTACAGCGTCGCCGCAGACACCCCCAGCTCGGCGGCGATCTCCTCGCCCGTCTTACCCTCGGCAGCCAACTCATCAGCACGGCGCAGCTTGCGCACGATGTCCTCCGCGGAATGCCGCTTCCGACCAGCCATGTTTTCATCGTCCCTTCCAGCCCGACATCGGGCCACAGGACTCTAAAACTGGTTGGACTCATTCAGTGGGAACACGCCAAACACACACTGCGCGTCTTGGCCAACCAAGCTGTTCCCGTTTGCGACTAGGCGCTGATTCTCAACCAGGACCTTGATAGATCGATTGATGCCGTCTGGTTGATCGACGATCCGAGGTAGATACCTTCTGAGCACCTTGGTCTGGTGTTGGTTTAGGGTTGCCCCCGCCGTGTGTGATCCCGTCTTGCGGCCGGTGAGCATCGTGAAGTTCTTGAGCTGGAAGACGTTCTGGTCCTTTACGACGCCGGTTTCGGTGTCGAAGTTCGCGACCGCGGCGCACAGGGGTCCTCCGCTTGCGTCGAATCCCGCGATGACAATCGCGAGTCGCTTGTTCCAGTGATTCGGCAGCTTCTGGATCGCCGCCTCCGCCTCTGCGCGTAGCGCCTGAACGCCGTAACCGAACACCGGATAGTCGCTCAGAATCTCAGCGATCCAGCCTGACATCGACTTTTTCTTTCCGTCGATGTGTGCTAGGCCCGTGAATCCGGCCGCAAACGACTGATTCCAGCAAACCAGTTTCGTGTATTCGTCGTCGAACACAGACCCGTCCGCCCTGGTGAGACGCCGGTCCGAAACCTGTATCACAAAATCGTTGGAGAAGAACGTCTGCACCAACGTCATTGGTACGTGCTCTCTAGCCCAGGTTGGCCAGCAGCAGCGCTTCTGCGACCGCCGCGCGCTCCAGCACGCCCAGGTGCAGGCTCTCGTTGATGCTGTGCGCTTGTGTCGCGGGGTCTTCGACGCCGGTGACGAGGATCTTCGCCTGCGGGAACGCGGCGGCGAACTCGGCGATGAACGGGATCGAGCCACCCATGCCCATGTCGATCGGATCGGTGCCCCACGCCTGCCGAAAGGCCTGGCGCGCCGCGTCGTAGACGCTGCCACTGGCATCGATGACGTAGGGCTCACCGATATCGCCGCGGGTGACGCTGACCCGCGCGCCCCACGGCGCGTGCCGCTGCAGGTGGGTGGTCAACGCGTCCAGGTGTGCCGCGGCGTCGCCGCCGGGCGCGACCCGCATGCTGATCTTGGCCCGGGCCCGCGGGATCAGCGTGTTTGATGATTTCTCGATAGGCGTGGTGTCGATGCCGATCACGGTGATCGCGGGTTTGGCCCACAGCCGCTGCGGCACCGAACCCGTGCCGATCTCGGACACCCCGTCTAGCAGCCCGGAGTCGGCACGCACCCGATCGGGCGGGTAATCCACAGGGGCGGCGGTACTTTCGTGCAGGCCGGCAACCGCGACGTTCCCGTCGTCGTCGTGCAGGCTGGCCAGCAGCCGCACCAGCACGCTCAGTGCGTCGGGAACCACGCCGCCCCAAATGCCGGAGTGCAGCCCGTGGTCCAGCGTGGCGACCTCGACCACGCAGTCGACCAGGCCGCGCAGCGAAACCGTCAGCGACGGGACCTCGGTGCTCCAGTTGTCGGAGTCGGCGATGACGATCACATCGGCGGCGAGCGCGTCGCGGTGGGCGGCGAGCAAGCGGCCCAGTGACGGCGAACCCGATTCCTCCTCGCCTTCGACGAAGATTGTCACGCCCACCGGCGGTTGGCCGCCATGCGCCCGAAACGCCGCCAAATGCGTTGCGATACCTGCCTTGTCATCGGCGCTGCCGCGGCCGTAGAGGCGCCCGTCACGCTCGGTGGGCTCGAAAGGCGGCGACGCCCACTCGCTGCGGTCACCTTCGGGCTGCACGTCGTGGTGGGCGTACAGCAGCACGGTGGGCGCACCGGGGGGCGCGGGATGCTGCGCGATGACGGCAGGCGCGCCGCCCTCGCTGACAATGCGCACATCGCGGAAACCCGCCCGCAACAACAGATCCGCCACCGCCTGCGCGCTGCGATGCACCTCGTCGCGGCGGCCAGGGTCGGCCCACACCGATTCGATCCGCACCAAGTCCTCGAGATCGCGGCGCACCGACGGCAACACCTCGCGGACGCGCTCAGCTAGGTCAGTCACGCGTTTCTCCTCGCGCACCACGTCGAGTGTGGGGGCTAGGTATGAAAACTGGCATGAATTCGTCCATAAGCCCCACGTTCGGCGGCATTGTCATCCCTAGGACGTCTCCAAAATGGCCACCGCGGCCGCGGTGTCCGCGTCGTGCGTCAGCGACACATGGATCGTCACGCCCGCGAGATGCTTGGCGATGTCGCCGGTCAACCGAACTCGCGGTCGCCCCCACATGTCGGTGACCACCTCGATGTCGCGATGGATGTCCTCCCGCAGCACGGGCCGTTGCGCGAACCGCGACCCGGACCAGGCCTTGATCACCGCCTCCTTCGCGGCCCAGCGAGCGGCCAGGTGGCGCGCCGCCGACGAACTCTTGTCGGAGGCGTCGCGCCGCTCGCCGGGGGTGAAGGTCTCGGAGAACACCGTTCCCGGCTGGTCGACCTGCTCGGCGAAATCGGGAATGGAGACGAGGTCGATCCCCACTCCGACAATGCCCATGGCTGGCCAGGTTAACGGATAACCGAAGTTATCCGATCTCGGCCTCGTAGATATCGCCGTCACCCAACCGGGCGTCGGGATTCAGCAGCATGGTCGCCTCCTGCCGCTTCTCCGGCGCATGGTGGTCGAAGCGACGGTCCGGCGGCCGCTGGTACATCGGCTCGCCGCCGGCGATGGCCGAGGCCAGTCTGCGCTGGCCGGCCAGCAGCCGCGCATTAGCCCGTCGCTGATAGTCCGCGCGCTGATCCGCATCCAGCGACGCGATGAACGCCTGTGGGTGCACCAGTGCGACCAACCCGGAAACGTGGCCGAACCCGAGACTGGTCAGCATCCCGGCCTTGAGCGGGAACTTCCCGCCGAGCCGCAGCGTCTCGCGGACCCAGACGAAGTGGGCCGAACCGGCCAATTCGTCGTCGACGCAATCCAGGCTGCGGTTCGGTGGGATCACGCCGTCGCGCAGCATCTGGCACAAGCCCATCATCTGGAAGACCGCCGCGCCGCCCTTGGCGTGGCCGGTGAGGCTCTTCTGCGAGACGATAAACAGCGGCGCACCCTCGGAGCGACCCAGCGAGTCCGCCAGCCGCTCGTGCAGTTCGGTCTCGTTGGGATCGTTGGCCAATGTCGAGGTGTCGTGCTTGGAGATCACCGCGATGTCATCAGCGCCCACGCCCAGCTTGCCAAGCGCGCGCGCCAGCGCAGAGTCCTTGCCGCCGCGCCCAGCACCCAGCGCCCCCAGACCCGGGGCGGGGATCGAGGTGTGCACGCCGTCGCCGAAGGACTGCGCGAAGGCCACCACCGCCAGCACCGGCAGGCCCATCTTGAGGGCCAGGTCGCCACGGGCCAGCAGGATGGTGCCGCCACCCTGCGCTTCGACGAAGCCCAGCCGGCGCCGGTCGTTGGGCCGGGAGAACTTCGAGTCGTGGATGCCACGGCCGCGCATCATTGAAGTGTCGGCGGTGGCCGCCATGTCACCGAAACCGATGATGGCCTCCAGCGTCAGGTCGTCCAGACCACCGGTCACCACCAGTTCGGCCTTGCCCAGCCGGATCTTGTCGACGCCCTCCTCGACCGAAACCGCCGCCGTCGCGCACGCCGCGACCGGGTGGATCATCGAGCCATAGCTACCGACATAAGACTGAACCACATGCGCGGCAACAACATTCGGCAGAACTTCCTGCAGAATGTCGTTCGGCTTATTCCGGCCCAACAGATTGCCGTGGTACATGGTCTGCATCGACGTCATGCCGCCCATACCGGTGCCTTGGGTGCTGGCGACCAGGCTCGGATGCACCCACCGCATCAGCTCGACCGGGGTGAAGCCGGCGGACAGGAACGCGTCTACGGTCGCGACGATATTCCACAGGGCCACCCGGTCGATGGAACTCGCCATGTCCGCGCTGACACCCCATACCGTCGGGTCGAACCCGGTCGGGATCTGTGCCCCGACTGTCCGTGACAGCTTGGTCTTGCGTGGCACCCGAATCTCGGTGCCGGCCTTGCGGATGACCTGCCAATCGGTGGAATCGGGCACCGGCCGGATGGCCGTGTGCTCGGGGTCGAATTCGGCGAACGCGCGAGCATCGGCCTCCGACGACACGACGAAACTGAAGTCCTTGTCCAGGAACACCGAAACCAGCAGCGGTGACGCGTGATCGGGATCAATCGCGCCATCGTCGACAAACTCGCGGATGCCGCAACGCTCCACCACGGTGTCGTGGTAGCGCTCGACCAGTTCGGCCTCGTCGACCAATTCGCCGGATTCGGTGTCGTACCAACCCGGTTGGGGGTCGTCTTCCCAGCGGATCAACCCCGTGGTCCAGGCCAACTCCAGGACGCCGGCCGCAGACAGCTCGTTGTCGACCTCCATCTCGAACCGGGTGCGTGACGAGCCGTACGGGCCGAGTTCGGCGCCACCGACGATCACCACCAAGTCGGCCGGGTCGACGTCGAGGTCATGCCACTCCGGAGGTGGCGCCGGAGTGAATCCGCGCGGCGGCGTCGGCAGCGCGGCGATGGTGCCCTCGGCCTCGGCCGCCCCGTCGTCGGCGGCATGCTCGCCCGACGTGGCCTCCTCGCGCGCTTTGGCGGCCAGCTCGGCCATGTCGAGGTTGGCTTCGGCGAGACCGCCGGTCAGGTCGGACTTGATCGGCGCGTTGGCCGCGGCGACCTTGGACTCCACATCGCACAGGTTCAGCAGCATCGCCGCCATCTCGTCGGTCGAGTAGGTGGTGACACCGGCCTCCTCGACGGCGTTGACGATGGCGTCGTTGTGGCCCATCAGGCCCGTGCCGCGGGTCCAGCCGATCAGCGCGTGCGCCAGGCTGACCCGGGCCGCCCACGAGGACTCGGCGTGCCAGCGGCTCACCAATGCGTCCAGCGCCGACTTGGCTTCGCCATAGGCGCCGTCGCCGCCAAACATTCCGCGGTTGGGCGAGCCCGGCAGCACCACGTGCAGCCGCGAGGCGATGTCGCGCTCGGAGCCGATCTTCGACAGGCCGCCGATCAACCGCTGCACGGCCCACAGCAGAACCTTCATCTCCATCTCGGAGCGCGAACCGGCCTCGGACAGGTCACCCGCCACGCGCGGTGCCGCGAACGGGAACAGCAGCGTCGGAGTCTGCGCATCCTTGATGTGAATCGACTGCGGCCCAAGGCTTTCGGTTTGCTCGGCGCCGACCCACTCGATCAGGGCGTCGATGTCGGAGTAAGACGCCATGTTGGCCGCGACCACCCACAGCGCGGCGCCGTAACGGGCGTGGTCACGATACAGCCCGCGGTAGAACGCGAGCCGCTCCTCATCGAGCTTTGACGTCGTCGCGATGACGGTGGCACCGCCGTCGAGCAGACGTGCGACCACAGACGCCGCGATCGAACCCTTCGAAGCACCTGTCACGACGGCGACTTCGCTGCTGTGCGGGCCCGGGTCGGGATTCTCGGCGCCGGCGGCGATCCGGCCGTACAGCGACGCGTGGATCTGATGTCCCGCCGCCAGCGACTTGCCCTGCCACCAGGTGGCCTGGGTGGCGACGACGTGGCCGGCGCCCTCGAACCGCTCGGAAAGCCGCGCCCAATCAGCGTCAATGTCGCCCTCGTCGGTCAGCCAGAGTCTGACCAAGTCCTCGCGGGCGCTGGCCCACCGGTCGTCGAACACGACGGCCTTCTTGGCGTCGAACACCGGTGCCACCAAACGTGCCCAATCCGCGCCCAATTCGGCGGTGACCAAGTCAATGAGCTCGGCATCGGTCGTCGCCGGCAGCGCGCTGACCGGATCGTCGAGACCCAGCTGGCCGAGGATCAGGCGGGCGGCCGAGGCCAGCACACCCTCGCGACCGGTGATCTGATCGGTGAATTCGCCGAGCGCGGCCGCGTCGATGGTCGCACCGCCACCGCCGCCCGCCGACGGCAACGCCACCGAAATGCCACGGCGCGCGGCGACCGACGTGACCGCGGCGTCAATGGCCTTGTCGACGGATGCGGCGTCGGCCAACGCGCCCTCGTGCAGGTGGCCCATGGCGCTCCCACGAACGCTGGTGCCCTCGCGGGTTCCCAGCGCGACTTCGACCGTGACGTGCTTGGCCCAACCGTCGCCGAGCTCCCAGGTCTTCTTGACCCGCTCGGCGATGGCGGCGGGCCGCTTGCCCGAAGGACCTAGAACCGTCCGCAGCTGGTCGTTGATCGCGTCGGAAAGCACTGGGCCATAAGGCTTGTAGGTGCGTGCCAGCTTGGTCACCTGTGCTCGCAAGCCCGCCAGGTCGGCCTCGGCGGCGCCGTCGATGGCGCCCAGGTTCAACTCCGAACCCAGGTCCACCAGCAGCTGGTTGCGCCGCGACGACGCGCCGTCGGTGATCGACTCGATGGAGTCCAGCTCCTCGATCTGGTCGATGCGCATCTTGGCCGACAGCGCGATCAGCGCCAAGGTGGCGTCGGCGGCGTCGAACACGATGTCATCCGGACGGGCCGCACCCGACGGAGCGGCCGGCACTGGTGCAGGGGCGGCCGGCGCGGCCTCCACGCTCAGGGCGTCCGCGGCGGCAGCCGCGGAATCAGCCAGTGTCGCCACCTCTTCCTCTTCGGGTTCCGACTCTGGGTCGGTGTCGGTGGCGAACAGCACCGCGGCGTCCCGCTCGGCATTGAGCACTTCCACTGTGCTGTGCGCATATTCGCGCAGCTTGAGGGTGTTGGTGGCCAGCCCGGCGACGGTCGGCGAAGACTTCACACCGATCTCGACGAATCGTTCCACACCCAGGCCGCCCGCGGCCTCCTCGGTGAAGAGCAGATCCTGGGTCTCGATCCACCGCACCGGGCTGGCGAACTGCCAAGCCAACAGTTCGATGAACACCGTGCGCGCCATCTCGCCCGGCCGCTCGCGACGCCAGGTGTCGTAGTCGGCGAGGATCTCGTCGAGCGGCTCGGCAGGCACCAAATCCCGGATCTCCTGGATGAAGTCGCGATCCAGCGTGAACGGCCGCGGCACCAGGTTCGGGATGTAGCGCCCGATGATCAGGTCGGGATCCGCATCGCGCGGCATGACCCGTTCCAGCGAACGGCGGAAGTCGGCCACACCAACCCGCAACACCCGCGAGTGGAACGGCACGTCGATTCCCGGCACCAGGATGAACGAGCGCCGGCCACCGCTGAGTTCGCGGCGACGCTCCACCTCGGCCTCCAGCGCTTCCAGACCGCGCACCGTGCCGGCGATCGCGTATTGCGACCCGCGCAGGTTGAAGTTCACGATCTCAAGAAATTCCCCTGTGCGCTCCGCGATTTCGGCGACGAACGCGGGGACCTCATCGTCGGGCAGGTCGATCTGCGACGGCCGGATTGCCGCCAACCGATAGTTGGAGCGTCCGAGTTCGTCGCGGGGCACGATGTCGTGCATCTTCGAACCGCGGTGGAAGACCATCTCGAGCAGGGCCTCAAGCTCGTAAACGCCTGTCACACAGGCCAAAGCCGTGTACTCCCCCACGGAGTGCCCGCACGCGATGGCATCTTCGACAAAGGCGCCCTGCTCACGCATCTCGGCGACCTGCGCGGCGGCCACCGTCGCCATCGCGACCTGAGTGAACTGCGTCAGGTACAGCACGCCCTCGGGGTGGTTGTAGTGCACACCCATCGCGATGATGCTGGTCGGGTTGTCGCGCACCACGTGCAGCACCGAGAAGCCCAGCGCGTCGCGAGTGAATTTGTCGGCGCTGTCCCACACCTTGCGGGCCGCCTTGGACCGGGCCCGGACATCCATGCCCATGCCCTTGTGCTGGATGCCCTGGCCCGGAAACGCGTAGACCGTCTTGGGGGCGGCCAGCCGCGCGGTGGCCGACATCACCAGATCCGACCCAACCCGCGCGGCCACTTCCAAAACCTCGGCACCCTGGTCGATCCCGACGCGGTCCACACGGAAGTCGACCTCGTCGCCGGGGCGCACCATGCCCAGGAATCGCGCGGTCCAGCCGACCAGCCGAGCGGGCGGGCGGGCCTGACCGTCGGTGGCCGTCGCCGCATGCTGCGCGGCGGCCGACAGCCACATGCCGTGCACGATCGGCGATTCCAGGCCCGCCAGCAGCGCGGCCGCCCGATCGGTGTGGATGGGGTTGTGGTCACCCGACACGACCGCGAACGGGCGCATGTCAACCGGCGCGGCCAGCGTGACGTCGCGGCGGCGGCGACGCGGGGTGTCGGTCGCGTTCTCGGACACCGCGCCGCCGGCGCGGACCGGATCGGTGAGCTCGCCGGCACCGGTGCGTCCGAGGATCGCGAAGCGCTCTTCGAGGGTGGCGATCACGGCGCCGTCGGCGTCGGCCGAGTTTCTCAGGGTCACCGAGACCGGCACGACACGGCCCATGTCCGTGTCGATGGCCCGTGAAGCCGTTGCGGCAACAGTCAATTGGGCCGGCACCTTTGGTAGCTGGCCGACCATATGGGCGGCGTGGTCCAGATGCACCAGGCTGAGCAGGCCCTCCACCACCGGGAAGCCGGAGTCGGTGACCGCCGAGCCGATGGCCGCGAAAACCGCCGGCCAGCAATAGCCGACCAGCGCGTCGGGCACGGTGGTGAGGCTGGGCGCCAACGGCTCTCCGAAGATGGCCGTGACGCCGGTGTGATCGGCGACGCGCTCGGGGTCCCAGTCCACGGTCACGGTGGCCGTACCGTCGACGACCGCGGGCAGGAAGTCCGGCCCGTCGACACCCGCGGCGATCGCCAGGACGGCGCGCATGGCGATGGCGGCGTCTTCCGTGGAGACCACCGGGGTACCGCCGTCAACAGTGTTGGCGGGCAAGCTAAATGGAATGTCGACCCAGGTGCCGGATATCGGCACGCTCAGCACGACCTGGGAGCCATTGACCGCAAGCCGCGCCCCGGTGGAGGAGTGCGTCGCGCGCTGACTTTCGGGTCCGTCGTGCACCAGCCAGTCGCCCGGATCGGCGATTCGATGAACCGGGTTGGTGGTGGTGCGGCCGGCCCACTGCACGTCGGGGGCGTCGAGCACGACGGAAAGCGGTCCGGTCACATCGGGGCGCCCCATCCGGCGTGACGTAACGGCTCGGGGCTGCCCGTCAGACGACAGCACCTCGTCGATGGCGGCCTGCTCGAAGCGGTCCAACAACTCGCCGACCGGTTCGTCCATCCGGGTGATGCCGGCCACCGCCGCGGTGCCCGGAATGATGCACACCTGGTCGGCCTCGTAGCGGGCGTCGTGCGCCTGCCACAGCGAGTCGCTGCGCCACCAGCGCCGCACGTCCTTGTCGATGACCGGCACGAAGTTGACCGGCTTGCCCAACGTCTTGCACAGCGTCACGAAGAACGGAACATCGGCCGGGTGCAGCTGCACGGATTCGGCGTCCGGGTAGTGCGCAAGCAGGGTTGCGATGGCCTCGTCGGGCTTTTCCAGCAACGCCTCGTCGCTGAACGCCGTCTCGACCGGCCCGAAATCCTTTGAATGCAAGCGCGCTTCGACCCGCTGCAGCATCTGCTGGAACCGGTCGCGCCAGGTGTCGGCCAACCAGGGGCTGCCCGGCGAGGCGGTGTCGGCGGTCGAGTTGCCCTCGCCGATGGTCAGTTCGACGTAGCGCCGCAACCACTGCAGATAGGTCATCTCGCCGACGTCGCCGAAGTACGGCTTGGCGGTGTTGGCCATCGCCGCGATGATCTCGTCGCGGCGCTCAGTGACCGCCTCGGCGTCACCGGCAACCTCGTCGAGCAGCCGACCGCAACGCGAGGCGCTGTTGTCGATCTCGTGGATGTCCGCACCCAGCTGGCTGCGGCTGGAAGCCATGCCGCCCTGGGCTTTTCCGGCGCTGATCCAGTGGTCGGTGCCCCGCGTTTCGACCAGCATCCGCTTGACCGACGGCGACGTCGTGGACTCCTTGGTCGCCATGGCCGCGGTGCCGACCAGGATGCCGTCGATCGGCATCAACGGGAAGCCGTAGGACTCGGCCCAGCGTCCGGACAGGTACTCGGCCGCGCGCTCGGGGGTGCCGATGCCGCCGCCGACGCAGACGGTGATGTTGGGCCGCGACCGCAATTCCGAATAGGTCGTGAGCAGCAAGTCATCGAGGTCTTCCCAGGAATGGTGGCCACCGGCACGCCCGCCCTCGATGTGCATGATCACCGGCTTCGTGGGCACCTCGGTCGCGATGCGGATCACCGAACGGATCTGCTCGACCGTGCCGGGCTTGAACACCACGTGGCTGATGCCGATGTCGTTGAGCTCGCCGATCAGCTCGACAGCGTCCTCGAGATCCGGGATGCCGGCGCTGATCACCAGACCGTCGATCGCCGCGCCGGACTGTCGGGCCTTTTGCACCAGCCGCTTGCCACCGACCTGGAGCTTCCACAAATACGGATCGAGGAACAGCGCGTTGAACTGGTAAGTGCGCCCGGACTCGAGCAGGCCGGACAACTCCCCGATGCGGTCGGCGAAGACTTCTTCGGTGACCTGGCCGCCGCCGGCCAGCTCGGCCCAGTGCCCGGCATTGGCCGCGGCGGCGACGATCTTGGCGTCGACGGTGGTCGGAGTCATGCCCGCGAGCAGGATCGGCGACCGTCCGGTCAGCCGGGTGAACTTCGTCGAGAGCTTGACCCTGCCGTCGGGCAGGCGAACCACGGTGGGGGCGTAGGTCGACCAGGCCCGGGCCACCTCGGGGGTGGCCCCGACGGTAAAGAGGTTGCGCTGGCCGCCGCGGGTCGCCGCGGGCACGATGCCGACACCGAGGCCCCGGATCACCGGCGCGCTCAGCCGCGTCAGGATGTCGCCGGGACCCAGATCAAGAATCCACCGCGCGCCGGCGCCATGTACGCGGGTGATCTCGTCGACCCAGTCGACGCCGTTCACCAGGATGGCCTCGGTCAGCTCGCGGGCCGACGCGACGTTAAGGCCGACCTTCTCGGCCCAGCGCCCGACGATGTCGATGCCGTCGGCCAGCCGCGGTGTGTGGAAGCCCACCTCCACCCGCACCGGATCGAAGACCGGGGCGAAGATGTCGCCGCCGCGGATCTTGTTCTTGCGGTCGGCCTCTTCTTTCTCGGAGATCTGCCGGCAATACAGTTCGAAGCGCGAGAGTTGCTCGGGTGTGCCGGTGATGACCACCGACCGCCGGCCGTTGCGGATGGACAGCACCGGAGGCAGGACGGTGCGTACGTCCTGCGCGAATTCGTCGAGAAGCCGGCGAATGCGTTCGGGGTCGGCGTTGGTGACCGACACCATCGGCGGGCGGTCGCCCAGCACGGAGATTCCGCGGCGGCGGGCCACCAGCGTCCCGGCGGCACCGATCAGCTGGGCCAGCGCCAGCAGTTCGACGTCGCGGGCGCCCGCGGCCTTGAACGCCTCCACGGCGAGCACACCTGCCGAATGCCCGGCGATGGCCACCGGCGGTGTCCCGTTGAAGTCCATGCCCTGCCGCCCCAGGGCACGCACGGCGGCGATCTGGGTGAGCAGGACGCCGGGAATCGACACCGCGGCCGACGTCAGGTGCTTGTCCGACGGGACCGGGTCCTCGGCCGCCAGCGCGCGCACCCAATCCAGCGGCTCGAAACCGATCGGACGTACGACGACCAGTTCTTTTGCCACCGGCTCGAGGAGCAGTTGCACCTCCCCGACCAACGTCGCCAGGTCGGATTCGATCCCGGCCGACGACACCAGCTCTTCGAGGGTCTCCAGCCAGGCGCTGCCCTGGCCGCCGAACGCAACGGCGTACGGCTCGCCGGCCGTCAGACGGTCGACCAGAGCATGGGCGCTATGCGGGCTGTTTTCGTCGCGGTCAGCGGACACCCGGTCGTGCTCGTGGATCGTCACCTTCTGTATCTCCCCTGTATGCGTCTTTCTTGCGTCTTTCGGTATCGGCTCGTTCGGCCGGTCACCACCCCGAGGATGGGGCCGGCCGGTTCTGGTCGATTCCGCGTCGAATCAGAGCCGGGAAACGGCTGGCCGGCGTGTTGTCGGCGGACCGCCCCGTGGGTCAAGCGGGCGGCGGACAGCATCGGCTGTACTAAGGGTGTCATAGGGATCAGTGCCCTTTTTGCATGTTGATCGGTTACTGGTGAGTACTACGCGCGGGTAACCGTGTCGTGGGTAACACCGGGCTTAACCGGCGGCGCGGGCGCGGCGAACAAACGTCCTGCGTGCAGGTGGTTACGGTCGAGTAGCTATAACTGCGCTGATCAAAGCAGTATTGTTATACAATCGTTATGTGAAAATAATCGATGATTTCGCACCCGCAGACGCCGCGTCGGCCGCGTCGTGTTAGCTGTCGCCCGCGTCCGCGGCACAGCAAAATGAGCGAACGAGTGTTTGCTGGAGTTTGGGCCGTCCGGGCCTGGGCCCGTTCTGGACGCGCTTTAGGCCCACTGCCCGAATTGGGGCCTGACGATTTCGTTGATGTCCACGCCGACCCCACCGACGCTGCGTTTGTCGATCTCGACCTGGTGCAAGCTCGCGGCGGGGTGGGTGAACCCCTTCGGCGAGCCCCAGTTGTGCTGCCAGAAGTAGGAGCCCAACCCGTCCTGCAGGGCCCAGTCGATGGTCTTTGAATTGGCGTACACGCCGGTGCGCTGGTGTCCGATCACCGACTCCCAGGCCCGCAGATACGGAACTACCTGCTCTTTGTACTGGTCGTGGGACGGGTCGTCATCGATTGACGCGTAAATCGGGGCATTGGCCGGACCGCCGGCGGCGGCGTGCAACTGCATGCCGCGCTCCGCGTGTTTCAGCCCCGCGCCGGCTCCGCCCAGCCAGTCAGCGGAACTCCCCTTGCCGTACTGGTAGCACGAAACGATTTTCAGCCCGTTGCTGCTCAGGTCGCGCGCCTCGGTGATTTGGATCGGCTTGCCCAGCATCCAGTTGCCGCCGGGCCGACGATCGGACACGTACCGAATCGATCCCACCGCCCCGGCCGCCCTGACCTCGCTGGCGGGGATGACTCCGGCCGCATAGTCCAACAGGGTTCCGAGTGCGGCCGATGCCGGTGCGGCGCACAACGACACCGCCGCGACGCCCAGTCCTAGCAGACCCGGGGTCGCGGCCGCGAGTTTGAGCACGTCGCGGCGCGAGACCGACATATGCCACAGGGTACGACAGAAACACCAAATGACACACTGATCACATCAGTCACATATGTATCACATTGCGGCAACGCGCGTCCCCGGGCCCGCCACGACCGGATTCTTAGCCCGCTTCAGCCGTTTTGGCTGTGATGAGCACGTGGTGGACGAAACCGAGCTTGGCGACCACCGCAAGGCTGAGCCGAAAGGGGTACAGGTCCTCCTTGCCCATCGCATTGTTCACTCTGTTGAGCACGCCCGAGAGCACCTCCCAGTCGTGCACCAGCGCGGCGAAGTCGCCTTCGCCGTAATAGACCCGAGGGTCGATGTCGGCGTCGAGGTCGAAGTGCGCCCGATCGGCAGACAGCAACAGCCCCGAGTCGGCGATTGTCCCCAGGGTTCCCGTGATGTGCAGATAGTGAGCGAAGGTCTCCGCCCAGTCCTCCCATGGGTGCGCGGTGGCGTAATGGGAGATATAGTCGCGTTCCCATTGCTCCGGCACGTGTCCGGCGTAATAGTCGGCCAGTGCGGCCTGGTAGTCGCGGCGCTCGTCGCCGAAAAAGGAGCGGGCCTGGTCGATGAGCGCGCCGCCGGTGATCAAGACCATTTCGTAGTAGTGGCCGACCTCATGGCGCATGTGACCGAGCATGGTGCGGTAGGCCTCTTTGAGGATGATCCGCTGCCGTTCGCGGTAAAGCTCAAGCGATTCGGCCAGATCGATGGTGATGACGCCGTCGGCGTGCCCGATCGTCACCGGATGTCCCACCGACTCGCTGGAAATCAGATCGAATGCCAGACCCTTTGGGTCCTCGTGAAAGGGCGTGATCGGCAAACCTAGATCAAGCAGTTGAAAGATCAACCGCCGCAGCGCTTTCAGGGTGCTGGCCAGTTCGCTCAGCGCCTTGGTGTCGTCAGGGCCTGGCCCGGTTCGCACAAACCCATCGGCGAAGCACACACCGGTCGCCGAATCTTGCTCGACCAGCCAGTTGCAGCCTCGATCCCAGTTGGTGCACCGCATCCATTCCGCGTCGTCGATCTTGGTGGACTCCCCCGCCGCCGGGGCGAGCGCCACGGCCATCCAGGGCTTGTGGAATGCCACATCAGTCATGCAATCCGAACAACGTTGTTGTTCGAAGGCCACTGCCGAGCCGCAGTGCGGACAGCGATATGCGCGCATAGCTGCTATCCCTCGTTGTCCATGGCGGTGACGTATGTCCAGGGCTGTTGCGGACGGCTCTTCAGATAGCCCTTCTGCCAGTTCCATTGCGGGTGTTGGCGCAGGAATTCGTCGGCGTCGAACGGTGCACCGTCGGCCCGCCCATACCGCGCCCACAGGTTCATGCCGGCGATGTCGGCGGCGCAGGCGACCTTCGCATCGATGGAGCCAAACGGTGTAAACGGCGTCAAACCACTGTTCTCGCAAGGATCCTCGTCGGAATGCGCGCAGATGGTGCGCGCCGACGGGCGTGTGTAGTTGAGGTACGGATCGAAGGTGTCACCGATCATGCGTTTGCCGACCTCGACGTCGATCCGACCGTGGGACTCCCCGAGCAGCTGTTGCCAGCGCACCTGGCGGGCGCCGTTGGGTGTGCGGATATCGCTGAACCCAGTCCCACAGCATTCCAGGTTGCGGATCCGCGGATCGGTCGGTGCATTGTCACCCCAGAAGTAGCCGTCGGTCTTACGCGCCAGGCTCTGATACAGCAGGCCCTCTTCGTAGCGCGCGATCTCGCCGGTCTTGGTGTCGCCGATCAGCCACGAGTTGGCGTACCCGCCGTTGTTGTCGGCGTTCATGAGGCTGATCCAATGGTCGATGTCGTTGGCGTATTGCGTTGCGACGCGGGCGCGGCAGAACTCCGGCGTCCGTGTCTCGTCATACCCCTTGTAACCCTCGTATCCGCCGATGGTGGTTTCGGTGATCGCCAGACCCGACGACGACAGCCAGAAGTCGGTCATGCTCGCGATCCACCCGGGCGCGGTCTGCATGACCATTCGGTTACCGTCCGCGGGAGTCAGATCGAGGATCACGTTCTCGAACTGACCCTGCCAGAAGTCGGTGAAGCTGGTGTGGCCCAGCACGATTGAACCGTCACTGGTCGCACTACCGGTCGCGATGAACGCGCTGCAATGGTTGCCCTCGCCACCGGTCGGGGCGAGCGCGGTGTAGCGGCCCGAGTTCTTAGGCCACCAGTAACCGGTCAGCTCCATCCAGTCGTTGATCCCCAGCACGTCGTCGAACGTCGACGGAACTCCGGCAGCGGTCAAACCGGCTGCCACACCTTCGATTTCGGTACGCAATTCGGGTGGGATCTTGGCGGCGTGGAGTTCGACGGCCTTGCCGACGAAAAAGTCGTAGGTCATACCGATGTCCTGATAGGTCATCTCCCGGTAGACCCGGATCGACTCGGCATATTCGTCGGCGACGAGGTAGCCGTATTGGAATCCGCGTTCGAATGGTGCGCCGCCGATCAAGACGTGCACCCACCCGTCGACGTCGCGCCGCGAAGCTTTGGCAAGCCAACCCCGCTGCTCGTCTGTCAGCTCGGCGGGCACGGTGCGGGCGGGTGCGCCGCTGGGAGCGACCGGCGGCTGCACATTGTGTGGCGGGGGTTCGGCAGGTCGTGCGAACGACTGAGCTGCCATGATCACTCCTCGTGGTGGGTGTCGAACAGGCCCAACTTCAGCCGGTTCACTACGTCGGCGACGGCTAACCAACCGCGCACACTATTGCCGGCCGCATTCAATCTCGGCGAGAAGGCGGCCACCGCGAGTCGGCCGGGTGCCACCGCCAACACGCCCCCGCCGACACCGCTCTTGGCGGGTACCCCAGCGGTGTAGGCCCAGTCCCCGGACTGCGTGTACATCCCCTCCATCACCATTTCGGCGAGCACATAGCGCACGTTGGAGTCCGCCATGACCCGCACACCAGTGTGGGGATTGACCCCGCCGGCGGCCAAGGTGGCGCCCATGGTCGCCAAGTCGGCGGTGTTCAGCATCGTCGAACACTGCTGGGTGTACACCGCGCAGGCTTCCATCGGATCGCAGTGAAGCGTTCCTGCGCTGTACATCAGCCAGGCGATGGCCTTGTTGTGGGCGTTGGTGGCCTGCTCGGAAGCATTGATCTCCTCGCTGATGGACAGCGGGCGCCCCGCGAACGCGCTCTGGACGTCCAGGATTTTGCGCCATCGGTCGGACGGATCGGTGGCTTGCACGAAACTGGTCGTGGCGATCGCGCCCGCGTTGACCAGGGGTGATGTTGGCTTGTCGTGATGTAGTTCGAGTGCCATCACCGAATCGAACGCGGCTCCGGTCGGGTTCGCGCCGATCTTGGTGCGCACCGCCCTGTGGCCGTGCTGCTCGATGACCAACGCCAGAGTGAATACCTTCGAAATGGACTCGATCGGGAACTCGTATTCAACGTCTCCGATCGAGGCGATGTGGCCGTTGGGAGTCATCGCGCACAGGGCGAAAAGCCCCGAATCCACGTCGGCAAGCACGGGGATGTATTTCGCGTTGCGTCCCTCTGAGTTATGCCGATTCGACGAATAGGCATGCGCCACAGCGGAGTCGATTGCTGCCGAGTCCAACGGATCTGTGCCCATGGCCAATCACGGCTGCGGGAGGGTGCCCGCGCCAACGAACACCGCGTGCGGCTTGGTGTGCATCCTTGTGGTTTCTAGTTCCTGACGCAGCTCGCTCGAACCGGCGACAGCGAGCGTAGCAGAGTGGATTTGCGGCTGGATGGCCTTGAGCCCAACGATGACGGAATTATCATTGTCACTATTAACTTAGTGAAGTTAAGGTCAACGGCGCAGGAGATTCCGACCAGGGACCACATTCGACTGCAGGGGGCGTCCGATGGATCACGACCAGCTCATCGACCTGACCCGACGCGCCCTGAAGCTGGCACGTGACAAGACGACCGACCTCGCTCCCGCCCAGCACCGGGTCGATGCACGGGAGTACACCTCGGTTGAGCGACACAACCAGGACAGAGCCCTGCTGCTGGCCAGCCCCCAACTCGTCGGCTATGTCTCGGAGCTTCCCGACCCCGGCGCCTACTGCACCAAGACGGTGATGGGGCGATCGATCCTGCTGACCAGAACGTCCGACGGGTCGGTCAGGGCATTCGACAATGTATGCCTGCACCGCCAGTCGCAGGTGGTGACGGGGTGCGGCAGCGCGAAACGGTTCACCTGCCCGTACCACGCGTGGACGTACGACAACACCGGGCGGTTGGTCAGCCTGCCCGGCCGTGAGGGCTTCCCCGATGTCACCGTCAAGTCCGAGGGTCTGACCGAACTTCCGGCCGCAGAGTTCGCCGGGTTCCTGTGGGTGGCACTAGATCCCGGTGCCACGCTGGACGTCGCCACACACCTGGGATCGCTGGCCGACGAGCTCGATTCGTGGGGCATCGGACGATGGTCTCCGCTGGGCGAGAAGGTCCTCGACTGCCCGATCAATTGGAAACTGGCGGTCGACACCTTCTCGGAGAATTACCATTTCGCCACCGTGCACCGGCAGACCTTCGCCACCATCGCCCGTAGCAACTGCACGGTGTTCGACTCGTACGGAGCGCATCACCGGTTGATCTTCCCGCTCAACACGATCCTCGAACTGGACAACGTTCCCGAAGCGCAGTGGGATCCGTTCCACAACATGGTCGTCATCTACGCGCTGTTCCCCAACATCGTGCTGTCGGTGACCATCGCCAACGGCGAGCTGTTCCGGATCTACCCGGGCGACCGACCGGGCAGATCGATCACCGTGCACCAGAACTCGACACCGCTGGACATTTCCGAGGACTCGGTGGCCGCCGGCGCCCAGGCCGTCTTCGACTATGCGCATGCGACGGTGCGCGACGAGGATTACCGGTTGGTCGCGGGACTGCAAGCCAACCTCGAGTCGGGCGCTCGTGATCACCTACTGTTCGGGCGCAACGAGCCGGGGCTGCAGCATCGCCACATCTCCTGGGCCCAGGCGCTGGCGCAGGCGCGGTCAGCCGTCTGACGCCGACAGCACGGCGATCAGATCGTCGAGAATCGTTGTCAGCGTGTCGTTTTGGACGGGCGACGCCTGAGTCAACAGTTCGACCGCCTCGCTGCGACGCCCGGCGGCCACCAGCTTCACCACCTGGTCCACCATCGTCTGCAGGTCGGGGGTGGCGGGTTCGGCATGCGCGACGGTTGTGGTCAGCACCTCGACCAGTTCCCAATCCCGGTACAGCGCCAGCGAGCGCTCGTTGAACGCGAACCCGGTCACGGGTTTGCCCCCGAGCGTTCCCTGGTAGCGGTATGGGCCTTCCATGTATTCGATCGGCAGTCCGTGGGCCGGGACCGCCACCAGCGGCTCGCCGGTGACATCCAGTTGCAGTGTGGGGCAGGTGATCCGGTGGCGATCGGGCATGTATCGGGCCGGGGCAAGCGGCCGCACCAAGGGCCGCATGGTCTCAGGCCATCGGACATAGCTGCTGATGGTGACCTCGATGTCTTCGGCGCACCCCGGCGGCATGGCCGGGTCGGGATAGCTCGTCGTCACGCCGGTAAAAGGCTGCAGCGCATTGCCATTCGTGCGGTCGAACTGCCGCCAGATGCTCAAGTCCACACCGTTGTCGAAGTTGATGGTGCGCCATTCGTGAGACCTGGCCCGCGGGTCTCCTCCGGTTCCTCCGCCGCCGGCATACTTCGGGAACCATTGCCGGTCGACGTGCCCGCCGCTGCCGGACACCTGCTCGACCACATCGCCCCAGCGCAGGGTCCCCGTCATCGTCATTCCGGTCTGGAAATACGAATACGTGTCGCTTTGGCCGAAGCAGACGATCTTCCCGTTGTAGGTCGACGCACCCACCGGTGTCGGTGCGCGCGTCGGTGTAACGGCCAGATCCAGCCGCATCCGCCGACCGGCGTGGTCCTCGCCCACCAGGCTGACCCGGTAGGTGTAGGGCAGCAGTTCTCCGTCGGCGTCACGGCAGGCGGTCCACGACGCGGTGCCGGCGCCGCTGTGATAGCTGATATCGAGATAGCCGGCGGCCATGTCCAATTTGCGCTGGGCCCCCGGTTCCAGGTTGGCCGGCGGCATGTCGTAATCCGTATAGGTGCCGTAATCGCCCGTATCCAGGTCGAACAGGGCCAGGGTGTAGAAGTCGGCGACCACCGCGCCACCGGGCCGGTTCTTGTTGAAGATGACCAGGAATGCAAATGACCGGTCCGCCTCGACGGCGTCCAGCCGACCGGCGATGAACCAGGTGTCCGACTCCTGGCCGGGGTGTTCGCCTTCGGCGCCCGGGAAGTCCAGCTGGGGATCACCGGGCACCAACCGGAATGGGTAACTACGCCAATCGCTTGTCATCTCACGCCTCGCCTCGCCGGGGGACGGCGATCCGCTTTTTTGGCTATGTTAGCGTCAATAGCGAAGTTGCGGTCGCTGTCCGACCCTGCACCCACCCCCTCAGGAAGTGCCCCGATGACAGAAAATTCCGGCCATCGCTCGTATGACGAACTGTTCATCGGAGGGCAGTGGCGCAAGCCCGCCAGTCCGCAACGGCTCGAGGTCATTTCGCCACATTCCGAAGAGCCCATCGGCCACGTGCAGGTGGCCGGGCCCGAGGACGTCGACGCCGCCGTCGCCGCCGCCCGACACGCTTTCGATCACGGCCCGTGGCCGCGACTGGCTCATGCCGATCGGATGGCCAAGGTCGAAGAGCTCGCCGGGATCTATGCCGGCCACATCGACGAGATGGCCGACCTGATCACCGCAGAGATGGGTTCTCCGCGCAGTTTCAGTCGGCTGGGCCAAGCGCGGGCCGCGGCGTCGCTCATACACCTCGCGCTGGCAGCCGCCCGCGACTTCCCCTGGACGGAACGCCGCCAGGGCGTGCTCGGCGAAGTGCATCTGCGCAGGGCCCCCGTCGGGGTGGTCGGGGCGATCGTGCCGTGGAACGTGCCGCAATTCCTGATCATGCCCAAGTTGATCCCGGCCCTGATCGCCGGGTGCACGGTCATCATCAAACCCGCACCCGAAACACCCTTGGACGCTTTGTGGTTGGCCGAAATGATCGAGCAGCTGAACCTGCCCGACGGGGTCGTGTCGGTGCTGCCCGGCGGACCCGACGTCGGCGAGGCGCTGGTGCGCCATCCGGGTGTGGACAAGATCGCGTTCACCGGTTCCAGTGGCATCGGGCGCCGGATCGCGGCCCTCTGCGGCGAGCAACTCAAGCGGGTCAGCCTGGAACTGGGCGGCAAGTCCGCGGCGATCATTCTCGACGATGCCGACATCGGCAAGACAGTGGCCGGGCTGAAAACCGCCGGCCTGATGAACAACGGCCAGGCCTGCGTCGCCCAGACGCGCATCCTGGTGAGCGAACGACGGCACGACGACGTCGTCGACGCGCTGGCCGAGATGATGTCGGCCCTGAACGTCGGGGATCCGGCCGACGAGGCAACCGACATCGGACCTCTTGTCGCTCAACGGCAACAAACTCGCGTCCGGGATTACATCCGATCCGGGCAGCAAGAGGGCGCCCGCGTCGTCCTGGGTGGCGAGGACATTCCGGCCGAGCGCGGCTGGTACGTGCGGCCAACGCTGTTCGCCGACGCCTCCAACGAGATGCGCATCGCCCGCGAGGAAATCTTCGGCCCGGTCTTGACCGTCCTGCGCTACCGCGACGAGGACGACGCGATCCGGATCGCCAACGAGAGCGACTACGGCCTGGCCGGTTCCGTTTGGACCGCTGACATCGCACATGGCATGGAGATCGCGGCCGGTGTTCGCACGGGCACCTACGGCATCAATATGTACACGCTCGACATCGGCGCCCCGTTCGGTGGCTTCAAGCAATCGGGCATCGGGCGCGAGTTCGGCCCCGAGGGCCTGCACGAGTACGTCGAGCTTCAGACGACGGTATGCAAAGGGAAGCTGCCGCCGCTATAAAGATTGCGGTCGCCAGCGAGGATCGCGGCCAAGCCGCGCGAGAAGTCTTGCCTGAGGATCGATCTCACTGTTCACCGCTAGCGCGGCTTTGAACATTCCGGTGGCACTCAAGGCCTGCAGATCCGCGGGCAAGCCGGCGTAGCACAGCTCGCACCACTCGGGATCGACCCGATCGTCGGCTCCGACTGCGCGAGCGAGATCCCAGGTGTGCACCAAGACATCACGGGTCAGTTTCGGTATCAGCCGGTGCGAATCCAGCTCTGTTGCCCTGCCGGGTGCTAAGGCCTCGGTCAGCGAGTCGTACGTCAGCTGCCATCGGACCTGCGGATCTTCTCGTGGCCGGTTGGGCTTCAATCCAAGCGGACGCAGCACCAGTACGTCGTGAAATCCGATCACGTGCTCTAACACCGCCCGGGCATCCCACTCATCGCACGGGGAGCGGCGATCCCATTTGCCATGCGCCGACCGAACGGCCTCGCCGAATCGTCGGCAGACCGCCAGATGCAGCTCGGCTACGTCAACATCCGTCACTTGCGGGATTCGGTATCTGCAAAGTGAGCTCGACCGGACAGCACAGGGCGCCGTGCTGATTGGTCACCTGGATTTCGATGTCGACAAGGCAGCGCGGCGGGTCCGCGGAGGTGTCCCGCCGCTTGGCCACCGCCCGGCCGCGGCCGATCATCGTGTCACCGGCATAGATCGAGCCGACCAGCCGCAGGGACCGGCGCACCACCCGGCTGCTGGGACCCGCCCAGTCGGTCGCGACGCGGTCGGCGAAACCGGCCAGATGCATGGTGTTGACGTAGATCGTCGGGTTACCTTGGCTTTTGGCATAGCCGGGATCGAAATGGCCGGGGAAATAGTCCCACGTCGCGCCGGTGTTCTCCACCACCCGCTGGTAGCTGATCTGGTCGACCACCTCGGGCAGGTCGACCGGAACGGTGATCTGGTTCCAGCCCAGATCCGCGCCGGTCACGAGGGTGCTCCGGGTGTAAAGCGGAACAGGGTATTCCGGCACCTGGCGACCACGACTCCGTCTTGGCGCCGATAGGTCTCCACCGTTTCGACGAAGTGGCCGACTCCCAGCCGAGTCCGCTTTTCCGGCGACACCGACGCGAGCTCTTCGACGACAGTGAGCAGATCGCCCTCGACGATGGGCTGCAGAAACTCAACATCGTTGGCGGCGTTGATGAATGTGGTGCCCGGCAATGGAACCCGCAGCACCACCGATGCCGCAGGCGGCCTGCCCGTCGGCTGCCACGGCGGAGGTATCAGCCATCCCATCAACAAGGCCGGCGGTGCGAGCAGCCCTCCCCATCTCTTCCGGGCGAACTCGACGTCCCAATACGAACGATTACCGTCGCGGACCATCGCGGCGAACAATTGGATGCGCGCCCCGCTGACCGGGGTCGCCGCGGTGCGCGGCTCGCTCTTCGCGCCGACCATCCGCAGCGCATCTTCGTAGGTACCAAAGGCGAGCTGGTAGCTCAGTTCGGTGTCGCTCACATGACGAGCGGGTGGCGGCTCGGCACCGAATCCCATTCGAGCGCACGGGAACTGAAGTACCAGCCGCCACGCTCATAGACAAGCTGGTCCCGGAACGTCCCGGTGGCCCGGAGGGTGGTGTCGCCATACATGGAGGCGAAAAGCACAGCGACGCAGCGGTGGGCCGCGTTGACCCCGTCGACCTTGATCTCGTGGTCGAGGGTGACCAGGCGCTGCCCGTCGCCGCCGTCAAATGCCGCGCGCAGATCCTCGAACACCTCGCCGTCGCGGGTGTAACGGGCACCGGAGTGGCGGAACGTTGCGACCCAGCGGTCGCGATCGCCGTCGGAATAGGCCCGATTCTGCCGGGCGCACAGGTCCAGGATGGCACCGCGCCCCGTGGCGGCCTGGAGCAATTGCTCTTCCTGATAGCTCATCGTCGTCATTTTGCGCTCCAGCCTCTCTGAGGAATGTCAGCCGATAACAGACCAGACGTAACACTAACGTAACTTATCGTCGTTTTCGTAACATCACTGTAACTTACCGGCTAACGATATATCCCTGGTTTTCACGATCCCACGCGCCCGGATTCAGGCCCCGGCGGCGCAGTAAGTCTTTACGTATCCGCCCAATGCCGTTCTTCGGGAGTTCATCAACCTTATCGACGAATCGCGGCACGCAGAAGTACGGCATCCGGGCCGCGCAGAAGTCGAGCAACTCCGCGCAATCCAGGGTGGCGCCGGGGCGCAACGCCACGATCAACAGGATGTCGTCTTCGCCCAACTCGCTGGGCACTCCGACCGCAGCGGCTTCGGCCACCGCGGGGTGGCGCATGACGACGGCCTCCACTTCGACCGAGGAAACGTTTTCGCCGCGCCTGCGCAATGAATCTTTGATGCGGTCCACATAGGTCAGGTTCTGGTCCCCCTTCTCATCACAGTCGAGTCGGCCGAGGTCGCCGGTGCGGAACCAGTCCCGGTGGGCAAGCACCGGGATGCCCGGCTGCCCGGGATCGGCAGCCTCTCCCACATAACCTTCGCTGATCACGTGCGGGTACCTCGGCCGGCACGCAATCTCTCCGACCGCGCCGGGCGGCAGCGGATCGCCGTGCTCGTCGACGATGCGCACGTCGAGATTGGGATTTGGCGTGCCCGACGTCCCGGGAATCCCTTCGTCGGCCACGCCTTTGACGGCGATCGGAAACGCCTCGGTCATCCCGTACATCGTGACGATGCGGCAGCCGTAACGCCTTTCGATGGCACGGTAGGAGTTCGCGTCGATGGGTGCGGCCGAGATGAACCGCAGCGGCAGCTGCGCGTCGCGCGGATCCGCGGGCAGATTCTGCAGCATCGAGACCATCGCGCCGGCGCCGGCGAAACCGATGGCCCCCCGCGCGCGTATGTCGTCCCACACCTCGCTGGGGTGAAAGGCCTTTGCCAGCACCGTCGTTCCGCCGACCAGCATCGGGGCCAGCACGCTGGGCGCCGCGCTCAGGTGGAAAAGCGGCATCGCCGTCCACAGCACCTCCCCCGCGCGAAATTCCCAGGCCGAGGCGGCGGTTGCGGCCACCGAGAACAGGTAGTGCCAAGTCGTGGCAACCGCTTTCGACGGCCCGGTGGTGCCCGACGTGTAAAACAGCGACCCCACCTCCCCCATCGAGCTGTCCACTCGCCAGCAGTCGTCAACGCGACCGCTCAAGGCTTCGCCCAGCGAATCGTCTTGCACCACAACGTCAGTCACGGTGTCCAACGCGTCGACAACCTCGTCGACGCGGGGGCGTCGCTCGGCATCGGTGAGGATCACCTTGGCCCGCGCCAACCGAAGGGTGTGTAGCAGGAAATCACCCTTGTTGGCGGCATTCACCGCCGCGCTCACCGCGCCGATGCGCGCCGCACCCAGCCAGAAGTAGACCCATTCCGGGCAGGTGGTGGTGAACAACGCCACGGTGTCGCCGCGGCCGACGCCCAGTTCGGCCAGCATGTTCGCCGCCGCGCAGGACCGTTGCCGCATCTGCTCGAAGGTGACGTCGATACCGGCGATCGACATCATCACCCGGTCCGGATACTGCTCGGCACGGCGATCCAGCACGGCCGGAACGGTGAAACGCTCGACGCCGAAATCGGAAGGTCCCAGAGGTCCGCTCCGGTCAGCGCACATCGGGCTTCCAGTTAGGCTTTCGCGGCCGCCGGGTCGGGCTCGCCGTCGGTGGTGTAGCCGAAGTCGGCGGGCGCGGGCTGCGCGCCCGGGTAGAAGCGGTGTGCCCAGCGGCGAAGGGCGGCATAGTCGTGTGCCTCTTCGGGGGCCAGGTTCGGCTTCTCCAGGTATTTCATGTTCTCCCAAGTGAAGAAGTCCTGTTTGATGACCTCTTGCTGCAGTGCCAGGAATTTGGCGGCGCGCCCGGTTGGGACGTCGCCGGCTATCGCCCGGCTCACGAACGGAAGCCTGGGTGTAGAAGTAGTCGGTGTAGTCTTCGTCGACCGGTGTCTGCCCGGTGACCTGGATGGTGGCCACCAGCTCGCTGGGGAAGCGGACGAGTCCCAGTCCCAGCGAGTAGTTGTCGTAGATGATCTTGGCGTCGACCGGTCCGTTCGGCGTCAACCAGGTCGACGCGCGGCCGCCGCCGAAATGGGCGTTGACGGTGGCGTGCAGGTGGTAACCGGAGACTTCGAACGACGCGGTGGTGGCGGGGTTGGCGGCCTTGTGCACGTATTGAACGTGGTAGGGGTCGGCGGCGTTCTCGATGATCATCTGCGGATGCACCTTGACCCGGTTGAGCATCTGGGTGTGCGGGTGCAGCGGGTAATACTCGTCGGTTTCCAGTTCGGGTAGCACCGGCGGCTGCCAGTACGGCGCCCGGCCGTGACGCTCGTGCCAGGCGAGGATGAAGCCGTACCACTCCATACTCGGATAGGTGCGGATCCGGACGTTGTTCTTGCAGCCGATCTTGCTGTAGGGGATCAGCGCGTTGGTGCCGTCGCCGCGCCAGCGCCAGCCGTGCCAGGGGCAGACGATGTTCTCGCCCTCCACGGTGCCGCCGACGCCCAGGTTGGCGCCGAGGTGCTGACAATAGGCCTCCATCACGTGCACCTGGCCGGATTCGGTGCGGAACAGCACCAGCTCCTCGCCGAAGTAGTGCGCGCGCTTGACCTGACCCGCAGCCAGGTCGGATCCGAAGGCGACGATGAACCAGCCCGTCGGGAACCGGTAGGTCGACAGTGCGATGCCGGCCTGCCCGAACTCACGTTCCGACGGATCTCCGGCCGAATCCGAGGCCGGATCCGAAATTGTATGCGTCACGAGCACTCCGTATCCCACGCGGCCGAGCGCAACTGGGCCGCCCTCAACTCACCGCGGTTCGACGACTAGGTCTATTTTTACTATTTTAAGCATTGAACGTCAACGCGGCGCCAGCAGGTCCGGATAGAGCGGGGTTTCAAATGACGGCTGCGGCAGTGGATCTTTCCGATTTCGCCTTGTGGTGCAACGGCTTTCCCGACGAGCTGTTCGCCGAGCTGCGCAGCGCCAGCCCACTGTTCCGCCACGAGCTGACCCCCGGTGTTGCTCGACTGTTTTCCCAGACGGGCCAGCGCGAGTTCTGGGTGGCCACCAAGCACCGGCACGCGGTCCGGCTGCACCGTGATGCCGAATCCTTCACCGCGGTCGACGGCCCCCTCATCCAGCCGGTGGGGATGTTCTCGTCGTACCCGACGATCATCAACATGGACCCGCCGGCGCTGAACAAGCGCCGCAAGCTCATCTCCAACGCGTTCAACCCACGAGCGATCGCCAAACTCGAGGACGGCATCCGGGCGCGCGCCGCGCTGATGATCGACCGCCTGCTCGCCGAGGGCGGCGGCGACTGGATCGAGGGCGTTGCCGACGCCCTGCCGATGACGGTCATCGGCGACATCATCGGCATACCGGAATCCGACCGGCCGCGAATCTTCGATGGTTTGGACCTCATCCTGAAGGCCAACTCGCCCGAGGCGCGGCTAAGCCGGCAGGAAGAAACCGAGCTCTACGCCACCATCTTTGGGTACGCGATGGAACTCACCGCAGACAAGCGGCGTAACCCCACCGATGACATCTGGAGCACGCTGGCGTCCGCGGTAATCACCGGTGACGACGGCGAGGAATTCAGCCTGCCCGCCAACGAACTCGAATTCTTCTTTTTTGTGCTGGCGTTTGCCGGTAGCGACACCACCAAGAACGCGATGGCCGCCGGGGTGCAGGCGTTCGTCGAGAACCCGGAGCAGATCGAGCGGTATCGCGAGCAGGAAGCGATGCGGCCCAGCGCGATCGAGGAGGTGTTGCGCTGGGCCTCGCCGGTGGCGTACTGGACGCGCACCGCGAAGGTCGATGTCGAGTTGGACGGCCAGCACATCGCGCAGGGCGAGCGGGTGGTGTCGATGCTGCGTTCGGCGAATCGCGACGAGGAGGTCTTCTCCTCGCCGTTCACCTTCGACATCGGGCGCCAGCCCAACCCGCAGGTGGCTTTCGGAGGCGGCGGACCGCATCACTGCCTGGGCGCCATGCTGGCGCGCGCGGAACTCCGCGCGGTGTTCGACGAACTGCTGCTGCGATGCGACGACATCGCGCTCGGTCCGCCCAAGGTGGCCTATCCGAACCTGCTCACCAACATGTCGATCTATGACGAGATGGCGATATCGCTGACCGAGCGGCGATAGGTCAGTATGGCGCCGGTGCGTTGCCGAATGCGGCGAACACCGCCAGAGGGTCCAGGTAGTCGCGCCAGAGCACGATCTTGCGGTCCTTGACCGTGATAACCGAGATGAATCGGTTGACGTACGGCGCACCCGTGCTCACCACCGTGCCGTGGATGGTGTACTCGAGAATCACCACGGACTTCTCGGGGTCGTAATACCGGTAGACCTCGCTGCTGCCGCTCTGAACGATCGAATTCCCGTAATCGGAATAGAGCTCGGCCAGCGCTTCGCGTCCGACGATCCTGCGCGGGTAGTCCGGGACCGTGATGACGTACTCGACCACCACATCCTCGGCGTGCATATCGAAAAAATCGGTCCCGTCGACCAAGCCTTCCAGGCCCGCGGCGACAACCTCGAAGTAGGGCCGCATCGCGGCGTACCTGGCCATATCTCGCGACGACATGCACGCACTCTAAGGCGCGCCACCGACATCCGCTGAGCGGCTGACGAGTCGCCGAACGTGCACTCCGTGCGAATTTTCGGCTGACTTTTCGCGCTCAGTGCACGCTCGGCGAATCGACGAGCGGCGATAAGACATAAGTCAGTCCCGCAGCCGCAGCGCGGCCTTGGGGCACTGATCCACCGCGGCGCGCACGTCGATCTCCAGGCGCGGCGGCACCGGGCCGTCCGCAATCTGCACGACGTCGGCGTCGCCGAGTTCGAATACCTCCGGGGCGAGCGATTCGCAAAAGCCGTTGGCCTCACACAGGTTCTCGTCGACCGTCACGCGCATCGGATGCCCTCCTCGCCTTTATTTTTCGAGGCCCGCCGGACGGGTCCCGATCACTGCACTTCTTGCCAGGTTTTCCAGTTCTTCTTCGGTCAGCCCGCACCGATCGCGCAGTACTTCTCCATTGTGCTCGCCGAGCCTGGGCGGCGGGCGCAGCAGCCACCTTTCCTGGCCGGCCAGCCTGGCGAACGGCGGGCAGGGATAAAGGCCCGTGCCGGTACTTGCGTGGTGCAGGGCCTCGAAAAACCCGCGATCGCGCAGTTGGGCGTTGTCGGTCACCAGCGACGGCGACACCACCGGCGCGGCCGGAATGCCCGCGCGGGCCAGCCGCTCCACCGTCGGCTCAAGTGGCTGCCCGGCGAACCAATCCTGCAGCCGACGGTCGATGTCGTCGGCTCGCTTTCGCCGCCCGGCGACGGTGTCCAGGCCCTCGTCGCACCAGGTCGGCCGGTCCATCACGTCGACCAGCGAGCGCCACTGCCGGTCGTCATGCACCGTGACCGCGATCCAGTCGTCGTCCGCGGCGCACCGGTAGAGGTTCTGGATCACGTCGCGGTGGCCGCGGTTGCCGCGCCGGCCCAGCGTTTTCCCGAACACCTCGGACTCGATCGCCTGGATCGCGGTGGCGTTGAGCACCGTTTCGAGCATCGGCAGCTCGACCAGCTGACCCGATCCGGCTCGTTCGGCGAAGTCCAGCGCGGCCAGCACCGCGAAGGCGGCGTGGACGCCGGCCAGCGGATCGCAGGCTCCGCGCGGCGTCACCGGCGGCGCCTCCGGCAGTCCGGTCGCCCAGGCCAGGCCCGCGATCTGCTCCATGGTGGGGGCGAATCCGACCCGCTCGCGCCACGGCCCGTCCAGCCCGAACGCCGGCATCCGGGCCACGACCAATTTGGGGTTCACCTTCAGCAGCACGTCGGCGGTGAGTCCGAACTGGTCCATCACCCTCGGTGAGAAGTTCTCGATCACGACGTCCGCGTCGGCCGCCAGCCTGGTGAACAGGCGCCGACCCTCGGCGGAGCCCAAATCCAGTGTGACGGAACGCTTGTTGGTGTTCATCGCGTGGAAAACCCAGCCGTACTCCCACCAGTCGTCGACGTCTTTGCGCATGCCGCCGGAGTATCGAATCCCGTCGGGTCGCTGTATCGACTCCACCTTGATGACGTCGGCGCCGAACGCGGCCAGCAAATGGGTGGCGGCGGGCCCGGCCCAGAAAGCGGTCAGATCGACGATGCGGAGGCCCTCCAGCGGCAACTCGCACGGCCTCGGCTCCAATTCGGGTTTGCTTGTCCGCCAGGTGGATTCGCCGTTATCCTCACCGGGGGCGGGGGTGCCGCGCAGTGGCGCGGGTGCGCACGCAGACATCAGCCATGGCGGGCGCGGCTGGTGAAAGCCGGCGGGGTTGTGGATGAACACCCCGCGCTGCCTGACGTATTCCATATCCCGGATCGTGGAGCCGTTGCCCAACGCCGCGATCGGCAACCGGAACAGTTGCCCGAGCTCGACGATCTCCTCGACGGTGCGTTGGGTCATCCAGGGCCCGATCTGTTCGCGGATCAGATCGCGGTAGCCCCACCGGCCGATCTGGAAACGCAGCTGTTCGATCTCCTCCAGCTGGGGGCACTCCACCATCGCCACGAAGTCGAGCCATTGCTGGCCGGTGACCATGGTGATCCCGACGTAGCCGTCCTTGGCCGGTTCGATGGAGGGCACTTCCAGGGTGCGGCGGACCGGCGGAACGCACAGCAGCTGCGAATGCAGCCATTCGCTGCTCTGCATCGCGGTCAGCGCCTCGAGCATGGAAAGGTCGAGATGCTCGCCGGGGCCGCCACGCTCGACGCGGCGACGCACCGCCAGCGCGCCGAACGCGGCGTAGACGCCGCCCATGTACTCCCCCAGGTCGCCACCGATGGCGATGGGAGGCCCCGCGGGATCGCCGCGAAAGCCGGGCGAGCCGGCCCACGCCTGCAACGTGAACTCGCTGGCGGCGCGGTCGGCATACGGTCCGCTCCAGCCGAAGTCGGAGATCGTGACGATGACCGCCCGCGGCGAGTCGGCCAACAGCCGCTGCGGGTCGATGCCCAGCGCCATGGCCCGCGACCGGCCTACGGTGACGACCACGACGTCGGCAGCGGCCAATTCGGCGCGATAGCGCTCGGAGTCTGCGGCGACGGTCAGGCTGCGCTTGCCGGAGTTGAGATAGCTGAAGAACGGCGAAGTATCGCCATCCGGCACCGGCGAACCGGTCGCGGAGTAGCGCCGAAACGAATCTCCTTGCGGGGGTTCGATTTTACGCACCTGGGCCCCGGCGTCGACCAGCAGCTTCCCGCAGTAGCTGCCGGCTATCCGATCACTGATCTCGACAACCCGCAACTCCTGCAGCGGTGTCGGCCGGCTGTCGGACCCGCGACTCACCCCGGTATTTATACCATTACTGCTAAAATAGCTAAGCCAGTCGAGTACGTGGGCCAACGGCCGCGCGCTCTTTTTGTTTCGTCATGAGGATTGGATGACCGCTCTGGGAATTCGCCCCGACGCCCGTCGCCGCTTGTCGGCGCCGAGGATCGCCGAAATCGTAGCCGACGAGTTACGCCGCCAGATCATCGACGGCGAACTTGGCGACGGCGATCTCCTGCCCCGCCAGGAGGTGCTCGTCGAACAATTCAACGTGAGTCTGGTTTCCCTGCGAGAAGCGCTGCGGATCTTGGAAACCGAGGGGCTGGTCTCGGTCCGACGGGGCAATCGCGGCGGCGCCGTCGTGCACGCGCCGGCGAAGACAAGTGCCGCGTACATGCTGGGCCTGCTGTTGCAGAGCGAGTCAGTCGAGGTCGCCGATCTCGGCATGGCGCTGCAGGAACTCGAACCCGCCTGCGCCGCGCTGGCGGCCCAGCGGCCCGACCGGGCGGACACCTTGGTGCCAGAACTCAAACGGGTCAACGATTCGATGGCCGAGCATCTCGACGATGGTCGGCTCTTCACCGAAATCGGCCGCCAATTCCACGATCTCGTCGTCCGCGGCTGCGGCAATCACACCATAATCGCGGTCGTCGGCAGCCTGGAGACGCTGTGGACCAGTCACGAACAACAGTGGGCCGACGAGAGCGCGGCGCGTGGCACCTACCCGTCGTTGGCGAAGCGCCGCGCGGTGCTCAGCACCCATATCAAGCTGGCCGAGACCATCGCGGAGGGTGACGTCGACCGGGCTCGCCGCATCGCGGGTCGCCATCTCGCCGACACGCAGACCTATGTGCTGTCGGGCCGGCCCGATCAACGCATCTATGCGCTTTCTCCGCAGGCATTGTCGCGCCCGCGGGATATCCGCCGCCCTTGAAGCCCTCAGTGCCTTTGACATCGAAGCGGACCGTTTTAGTCACCGGCGGCAGCGGCGGGATCGGAAAGGGATGCGCCCGCAAGCTGTGCGAGTTGGGGTACGACGTGGTGCTGGCGGCACGACGCGAGGCCCCGCTGCGTGCGGCCGCCGAGGAGATCGGTGCGCGCCATATCGTTGCCGATGTGTCCGATCCGGACGGGTTCTCAACCGCGATAAGCGCTTTGGAGACGATTGATCTCGTTGTTCATGCGGCCGGGACGCTGGGCGGGACCTACGCGCGCAAGCAGACATTCGAGCAGTGGCAGACGATCATGTCGGCCAACCTGGATTCGTGCTTCGTGGTGACCGCCGCCGTGCTGCCGCGGATGCGCGCGGGCTCGCGGATCGTGTTCATCTCGTCGTCGGCGGCGCACGAGCCGATGCCGGCCCGGACCGCGTATTCCGCATCGAAAGCCGGCATGAACGCGTTCGCCCGCGCCTTGGCGCTCGAAGTCGACCGTGACGGCATCGCCGTGCACATCGTCACGCCGGGCCCAGTGGAAACCGAGATGCTGCAGGATGTTCCGTTTGAGATGTATGCGATCCGGGTGGCCGACGTGGCCGAGGCGGTCGCCTGGCTGGACACCGTCGACCCGTCGGTCGATCTGCCGGAAATCCGGCTCAGCGCAGTGCAGCGGGGTCCATACGCCCGACCGCCGGTCGAGCCCACGGAAGCCCGGCGCCGGCGCATCGCCCAGCGCGGTTGACCCTTACGAGTTCGGGAACGCTTTGATCACCGATTCGCCGAACTCGTGCAGGGTGTCCGGAGCGGCGAAATCGGCGAACCACACGTAGAACCGCTCGACGCGCTGGGCGGCCAGGCCGCCGAAGTGTCCGATCAGCTCGTCGGCATCGCCGCAGACAAGTCCCGACCCCAGGTTGCCGAATCGCCGGGTGCTGACTTCGCGAACGTTGTTTGGATCGGCGCCCGACCGGACAAAGCCCACCATCTGCTGGACCGATATCCGGGCCGTTCCCGCCGCCGGTGCCAGCTTGGGCAACTTGTCGATGTGGTTCGCCGGCAGATTCCACCAATCCGCGTATCTACGAACGAGTTCCATCATCCGGCGCCCGCTGCCGCCCAGGACCAGCGGTATCGGATGGGACCTTCGCGGAGCCTGCGCGGCGTTGTCGGTCCGCGCGTCGTCGCCCCAGTACTGCCTGATCAGGCCGAGGTGGCGCTCGAGTTGCTCTACCCGGGCCACCGGATCCTGCTGACCGACATCGAATCTGGTGAACTCGGCGGGCCAGGATCCAGCACCGAGGCCGAGCTCGAATCTGCCGTCCGACGCGTCCGAGAGGGTGACGGCTTGTTTGGCGAGCAGGGCAGGGTGGCGAAAGGCGTCGCAGAGAACTAGATGGCCGATCCTTAGCCGCTCCGTCTTGGCCGCCACCCAGGTCGCGATACCCATTGCCTCCCAGATGTTTTCATCGGGCAGCCCGGGTGCCTCGAGGTGATCGATGAACGCCATTCCGTCGAATCCACTGGCCTCGGCATGGCGCGCCCGCTCCGCGATGTCCGCCGCCGGCAACCGTACCTGCGGAAGGAACAGATACCACTCGACCATGCGACCACCCTGCGTGCGTTCCCTGTGATTGCAACAGCGTCGCTAGTTTACTATTTTTATTATGTTAGGGGTCTTATGGACATCGGACTGACTTCGGATCAACTGTCGCTGCGCGACACCGTGCGGGACATCCTGCGCACCGAATGTCCCCCCGACGCCGCCCGCCAGGCGATGAGCGATCCCGAGCGCTGGCGCACGCTGTGGAAGACGGTCGTCGACCTCGGCTGGACGGAACTTGCGGCGCCCGAAATAGCCGAGCCGGCGACTACGGACCCGTCGAGCTGGCAGTCGTTCTCGAGGAATGCGGCGCCGCCATCGCGCCGATCCCGCTGCTCAGCAGCGTCGGGCTGGCCGCGGGCGCGCTGCGTGCCAGTGGCCTTGACTCGGTTCTCGCCGACATCGCCGGCGGCGTGGTCGCCACCCTGGCCGTCCACTCCCCCGGGCGCCGACTACCCGGGGCGCCGACGACATTGCAGCACGGACGTCTGCGCGGACGGGCGGTCGCGGTCCCCAACCTGTCGCGGGCGGAACTGATCGTCACACTGGCCCGCTCCGATGACGGCGTCCTGGTAGCCGTGGCACGCTGCGGTGACGGGGTGACGCCGGTGCCGGCAGCCGAGTCCACCGACCCCGCGCAGCCGGTGGTCGACGTGGAGATCGACGCCCAGCCGTTGGCAACAGCGCGTGTCGGTGTCGGGTCGGCGTTGACGGCACCTTTGGTCGCCGCCGCGGCCGACCTGGTCGGCGTGGCGGGCGCCGCGTTGCACCGCGCCGTCGAGCACGCGAAGACACGTCGTCAATTCGGCACGCCGATCGGCGCATTCCAGGGGATCAAACACGCGCTGGCCGACAACTACGTCAGCCTGGAACGCGCCCGCAGTCTCACGTACGCGGCGGCGGCGCGGCTGGGCGATCCGGACACCGCACCCGCGGCCGCGTGGACCGCCGCGGCACTGGCCAAGGCGGCGGCCGGCGACGCGGCGACCAATTGTGCGCGTACCGCGGTCCAGGTGCACGGCGCGCTGGCGCAGACCTGGGAGCACGACATTCACCTCTATGTCCGGCACGCCTGGCAGGGTTCCGCCATGCTGGGCGACAGTCGCGCGCTCTACCACGCGGTGGGCCGCCGGTTCGCGGGAGGCGCGGCGTGAGCACGGTGGTCGACGAATTCGCCGCGTGGTTGGCGGAGTTTCTGCCCAACGACTACTACGAGAACTACCGACGGTATCGCTGGGACCTGCCCCTGCGGCGCGACTTCCAGCGGGCCGCCTTCGAGGCCGGATGGCTCCAGCCGACCTGGCCCCGCGAGCACGGCGGTAGATCGCTGGGCTTGCGCGATGCGATGGAAGTCCGGATCGAGGCCGCGCTGCGGTCCGCGCCGAAGCTGCCCAACATTCAGGGTCCCGGCGTCGCCGCGCCGGGCATCCGTCAGTTCGGCACCGCCACCCAGATCGAGCGTCTACTGGTTCCGCTGCTGCGCGGCGACGAATGGTGGGCGCTGGGCATGTCCGAGCCGGAGGCCGGATCGGATTTCGCCGGCCTGCGCACCCGCGCCGAGCGTGACGGAGACGCATTCCGGGTGAACGGCCATAAAATCTGGACCACACAGGCACACGAGTCGCGATGGTGCACCCTGTATGCCCGCACCGATCCGGATGCGCCGAAACACCGCGGTATCTCTTGCCTGATCCTCGACCTGCAATCGCCCGGAGTGCGGATCGAGCCCATCCGCATGGCGTCGATCTCCGACGAGACCTTCTGCGAGGTCTTCCTCGACGACGTCGAGGTGCCGGCGGAAAACCTGCTGGGGCCGCTCAATGGCGGCTGGAACGTCGCGCTGTCCTCGCTGCAGCACGAGCGCCAAATGATCTGGATCATGAACTGGGTCGAGATCAAGCGCGGACTCGACTCGGTGCAGGGCACCCACGACGACGACATCTACACCGAACTAGGCTCGCTGCTCGCCGACGCCGAGGCGATCCGTGCCACCGGATATCGTGCCCTGGGCAACGAACTGGCCGGACGGCCCAGTCCAGAAGCCGATATCCTGAAACTGCTCGGATCGGTTACCTTGCAACATGTTTGGGAATTGAGCGCGGCAGCGTCGGGACCGCATTCGGCTGGCGATCCGGATTTGCTCTTCGAACGCCAGGACGCGCTCGCGGCGACCATCTACGGCGGAACATCGGAGGTCCAGCGCAACATCATCGCCGAGCGGCTGCTCGGGCTGCCGAGGGGGTGACGACGATGGATTACGACCTCGGCGAGGACGCCGGACAGCTGCGAAACCATTTGCGGGAGCTGATTTCTAACCACATTCCCGCCGACTTTCTCGGGGCCTGCACCGACGACCCGCGGGACCTGGCCACCACCGAGACCTTCTGCAAGCTGCTGGCCACCGAGGGGCTGCTGGCGCTCGCATGGCCGAAAGAGCATGGCGGCGGCGGCGGTTCGATCTGGCAGCAGACGGTGCTGCGCGAGGAAATGTGGGCCCAACACGAGCCTCGCGGCCCGCAGTACATGGGAATCAACTGGGTCGGTCCGGCACTGATGCGTTACGGCACGGCCGAACAGAAGGCCAAGCACCTGTCGGCCATCGCGTCCGGGGACGTGATCTGGTGCCAGGGGTTTTCCGAGCCGGAGGCCGGAACGGATCTCGCCTCATTGCGTACCCGCGCCGTACCCGACGGCGACGGCTGGCGGATCACCGGACAGAAGGTGTGGACGTCGTATGCCCAGATGGCGTCCTGGTGCGTGCTGGCCGCCTGCACCCACCCCGACGCGCCAAAGTCCCAGCGGCTCACGCTGTTTCTGATTCCGATGGACCGACCCGGTTTCACCGTCCGGCCGATCCCGTCGATGCTGGGACCCCATCACCTCAATGAGATGTTCCTAGACGACGTGCAGGCGTTCCCCGGCGACGTGCTCGGCGAGCCGGGCGACGGCTGGCGGGTGATGCGCGAAGCGCTGGCATTCGAACGGGTCGGGATCGCGCGCTACGCGCGGTGCGAATCGCTGCTCGACCGGATGCGCAAACAGCTCGGCGACGACTGGGACCACCTTCCCGAATCCATTCGCGCCCGCTGGGTGCGGGCGCTCGTCGACCTACGGGTGGCCAGGCTGCTGGCGTATCGAGCCGTCTCGCTGCAAGACGACCCGTCGGCGGGTGCGGCGGCCAGCGCCGCCCGCATCGCCACCACCACCTGCGATCAGCAGGTCGCCGAATTGCTTTTCGACGTGTTGGGACCGGCCGCGCTGGACAGCGGCGTGTCGGCGCCGCTGCACGGGGCGATCGAAGACCATTGGCGCTACGCACAGGCCGCCACCGTCGCATCGGGAACCATCGAGGTACAGCGAATGTTGGTGGCACGGGACGTGCTGGGAGGACACCGGTGAAAACCACACTGCCACAAGATATTAGCGATTTTGCTGCCGTCGCGGCGAAGCGCCTCGCCCGGTTGGGCGGGCCACCGTCGGCGTTGCGCGCCGAGACCGACGATAGCGTTCGGGACGCGGCGCGGGGTTCCCTGGCGGACATCGGCGCGTTCGAGCTCGACGTCCGGTCCGCGTCCGACGACATGCTGGCCGCCGCGGTGCTCTGCCAGGCCGCCGGCGCGACCGCTCTGCCCTATCCCCTCGTCGAAGAGCTGCTCGCGATCGACGGCGCCCGGCTGGCCCTGGTCAATCCTGAGGCGCCGCGCATCGACCATGGCGACCTGCCCGGTGACTGGATCGCCGCCGACCTGGACGGCGTTCGGTACCATCCGCAGCCGGCGTCGCGGACGAACGCCAAGCTGGGGCCGTTTCTGGTGCCGGTCACGCTGAGCGCACCCGACGGAACCGTCCCGGCTGCCGACGTTAACCTTCATCTCGTGCTGGGATCATGGCGGATTTTGGGGGCGATGCAGCAGGCGCTGCAGATCGTCACCGAGCACGTGCGCGCGCGCATCCAGTTCGACAAGCCGCTGGCGGACTTCCAGGCGGTCAGGTTCGCCGTCGCGGACGCGTCCGTCGCGGTGCGCGGACTTCACGAACTCGCGAAGTACACCCTCTGCCGACCGGAATCGCTGTCGGTTCAAACGCGTTCGGCCGACGCGCTCGTCCTGAGGTACAAAGCCGCCGACACCGCGCGGCAGGTGCTACGCGCCTCCCATCAGTTGCTCGGCGCCCTGGGTTTCTGCGACGAGTCCGACGTCAGCGTGCTCGACCGGCACACCCAACCGCTGATCCGGTTGCCGCTTGGTGCCGAGGCGCTCGCGTTGCGCCTGATACCCGACGCCCGCGACGGCTACTTCGAGACGCTGTTCAGTGGGCCGGTATCGGCGTGAGGCGCACGTGAGCACCGAACCCGCCGCGGCCGAAGTGGCGGCCAACCCGCTAGAGGACGGAATCCCGTTCGGGACGAAGCTGGCCGAACTCGCCGAACAACGGCGCAACCAGACGGCTGTGACCGTCGTCGCGCTCGACGGCACCGCGCAGTCGCTGACCTTCGGTGAACTCGACGCCCGCGCCAACCAGTGGGGGCGGGCGCTCGCCGCCAACGGCGCCCAAACGGGTTCTCTCGTGGCACTTGCCATCCCGAATTCACAGCATCTGGTGCTGGCCGCGCTGGGGTGCTGGAAGGTCGGCGCGGTTCCCGTCCCCATGCACTGGGATCTGCCCGAATGGGAGCGAGACCGGGTGCGCGAGGTGATCGACCCGGCGGTGGTCGTCGACGAAACGAGCCGATGGGAGCTGGAAGCGCGCGCCGCCGGCGAGTCCGAAAGTCCGCTGCCCACAGCGGTTTCCCCCAACGCAAACGGAATCTGTAGCAGCGGTTCGACCGGCGTGCCGAAAGTGATCCTCAGCCTGGCGCCGTCGCTGTGGACCGCTCAGCACGGCGAGCCGTTTCTGTCGAACTGGACACCGGTGGCTCAGCCCCAGACCATCATGGTGCCCGCGCCGATGTACCACACCAACGGCTTCGCCACCTTCCTGTTCCTGCTGGCCGGCGACCACCTGGTGGTGCTGGAAAAGTTTGACGCGGCATTGGTTCTGGACGTGATCGAACGCTTTCGGATCACCAACTTCACGGCCACGCCCACGATGCTGTCGCGCATCGCGGCCCGACCCGATGTCCGGCAGCGGGACCTGTCCAGCGTCGTCTTCATCCTGCAGGGCGCCGCGGTGATGCCGCCGTCGCTCATGCATACCTGGTTCGACCTGCTGAGCCCGGAACAGGTCTTGACGGCCTACGGTATGACCGAGGGTCTGGGACTCACCGCGTTGCGCGGCGATGAGTGGCTTGCTCATCCAGGCAGTGTCGGGCGCGGTTTCCGGGACACCGAGATCCGGATTCTGGACGCCGGAACGAAACCCCTTGGCCCCGGTGAACACGGCGAGATCTACCTGCGCTCGCCGATGAGCGCGGGATCCCGCTACCTGGGCGGTGCGGCGCCGCTGCCATCGACCGATGACGGCTTCCGTTCCGCCGGAGACATCGGGTACGTGGACGAGGACGGTTACCTCTACATCGTCGACCGCCGCGTCGACATGATCATCACCGGCGGCGCCAATGTCTTTCCCGCCGAGGTCGAGTCCGCGCTCGCGGGCCACCCCGGCATCGCCGACGTCGTGGTCATCGGTCTCTCCGACCCGCAGTGGGGCCGCCGGGTGCATGCCGTGGTGCAGCTCACCGACGCAGACGGCGACACACCGCTGACCGAACAGCAGGTCATCGAGTACGCGAAAAGCCGGCTCGCCCACTACAAGGCCCCCAAGACCGTGGAGTTCGTCGACGCGATTCCCCGCACCGCGGCCACCAAGGTCAATCGGTCCGCCATGATCGCGGCCCGGGGCGGGTAACACCGGACGTTTCCGCAATATCTCGCCGCCAGCCCGCGTCGCCGAATCGATAATTGGCAGCCTGGCGATCGTCGGCCGTATCGGGTCTTGTTTTGGCGTCAACCGCACTGTCGCCGACCACGAACTACACGTGCGATCTTGGTCGGCTCACGGGTATTGGCCGGATACGGACATCACCTCTCCGGTGACGCCATGAGCAGCCCTTTAAGCAGCAGCTTGCGAAAGAGTCGTTTGGCCGCCGCTGTGTTTCGGCGCGAAAACGCGAATCCTATGTCCCGATCGCAGCAAGGTTTTTATCGTTGCCACCGGACAGGAGACGTTTAGATGTCGTTGGTAATTGTGGCGCCGGAGATGCTGACGGCGGCGGCAACAGATTTGGGGAGCATCGGATCGACGGTCAGCGCGGCCAACGCGGCGGCAGCAGTGCCCACTACGGCGGTGCTGACGGCGGCTGGCGATGAGGTTTCGGCGGCGGTTGCGGCGCTGTTTTCTCGGTACGGGTCGGAGTTTCAAGGGCTAAGCGCCCAGGTCGCGAAGTTTCACTCTCAGTTTGTGCAGACCCTCCACTCGGCCGCGGGCGGCTACGCCGGCGCCGAGGCCGCCAACGTGCAGGGCCTGCTCGCCTACAAGTTTTCAAAGCTTCCATTTTGAACTTTCCATGCTTCCCGGGTCCGTTGAGCCGCCTCTGGCAAGGTGTGTCAGCCGGTGTAGACAGAGCGGGAATTTCGAGCGGCCCCTGACCGCTGGCGGCGTTGATAAGCAAGTTTTCATGTTGCCCGCCAACTTGGGATGGCAAGCGCACAAAACCGCACCACCCTTCTGACTGCGCGGATATGTCGCAATGCGCGGTAACCTCATTCTCGAAGCGCAACCAGTGCGCAACGGAAGGGACGTAGCGCTCATGGGCGACCCCGTCGAGGAAGCTGAAGTAACGCGCGCCGACCGCTTTATCAAGACAGCGGTTGCGATACTAAGCGAAACCGGGCGCACCGACTTCACCGTGCAAGAGGTCGTCGCACGCTCCAAGACCTCGTTGCGGGCGTTCTACCAGCACTTCAGCAGCAAGGATGAACTGCTGCTCGCGCTGTTCGACAGGACGATCGCCCAGTCGGCGCAGGCCTGGCGCACCGAGACCAACGGGCTCGACAGCACCGCCGCGCTGAAGCTGGTGATCGACCGCATCAGCCAACAACCCGAATCAAGCACCCAGGACAGCCTCAACAGGGCGTTGAGCCTCTACAACCAGCATCTGGCCGAAACCCGCCCCCGCGAATACGCGCGCGTGCTCTCCCCCTTGCATCAACTGATCCGCGACATCGTCGTGCAGGGCATCACCGAGGGGGTCTTCAACCCGGGACTCGACGTCGGATCCGCGGCAGCGATCGTCATGCAGACGGTGGTGGGTGCGCAGCGATTGCACTGGCTGGGTAGCGAATTGACCGGGACACCGATCGACGCCGGCCAGCTCTATGACTTCTGCAGCCGCGCGCTGGGCATCCGGGACACCGACGACGAGTCGGCCGCGCCCTCGCTGGCCGAGTTGTTCGCCCAGATCGGAATGCGTCCGGGCACCCACGAGGGCGAGTTCGCGATGACGATGCCGGTCAGCCCCCATGTGGTCAACACCTCCGGCGCGCTTCAGGGCGGCTTGATCGCCACGCTCGTCGACGTAGCGGGGGGACAGTTCGGGCTGGAGTATCTGCAGCCGGGCACCACCATGACGACCGCCGACCTCTTCGTCCGCTACCTGCGGCCAATCCGGCAGGGTTGCGCGCGCGCGGTGCCGCGAATGCTGCGGTCCGGCAGGCGGGCGATGGTCATGCAGGTCGACATATACGGCGACGGCGACGAGCTCGCCGCCACGGCGACCGTGAATTTCGCGATCATCAACGGGACGACACCGACGGTCGATCTTGGCGCGGCTACCTAGGCTCCGGTACACCTCGGGGCGCGAAAGTGGTAACGTCATTACCATCTACCGAGAACCCAAGACTTCCGCAAGGAGATCGCCATGCCGTCTCGCGAACTTTCCTTCCCCGTGTTCGACGCGGACAACCACATGTACGAGCCGCAGGAGGCGCTGACCAAGTACCTCCCGGAAAAGCGCAAGAACGTGATCGACTACGTCCAGGTACGCGGTCGCACCAAGATCGTGGTGCGCGGCCACATCAGCGAATACATTCCCAACCCGACCTTCGAGAAGGTGGCCCGCCCGGGCGCGCAGGAGGACTACTTCCGGCACGGCGCGCAAGGCAAGACCTACCGCGAGATCCTGGGCGAGCCGATGAAGGCCATCCCCGCGTTCCGCGAACCGGGCCCGCGGCTGGAGGTCATGGACGAGCTCGGCATCGACTACGCCCTGATGTTCCCGACCCTGGCCAGCCTGGTCGAGGAGCGCATGAAGGACGACCCCGAGATGACCCACGACGTCATCCACGCGCTCAACCAGTGGATGCACGAGACGTGGACGTTCAACTACCAGGAGCGCATCTTCGCCACCCCGGTGATCACCCTGCCCATCGTCGAGCGCGCCCTCGAGGAATTGGAATGGTGTCTGGAGCGCGGCGCCCGTACCGTGCTGGTCCGCCCGGCGCCGGTGCCCGGTTACCGCGGCAGCCGGTCGTTCGGCCTCGAGGAGTTCGACCCGTTCTGGCAGGCCTGCATCAAGGCCGACATCCCGGTCTCGATGCACGCATCGGACAGCGGGTACTCCGAGTTCGCGAACGTGTGGGAGCCCGGCGACGAGTTCCTGCCGTTCAAGCCGACCGCCTTCCGGAGCTTCGCGATGGGCCATCGGCCGATCTTGGACGCGATGGGTGCGCTGGTGTGCCACGGCGCGCTGTCCCGCAACCCCGAGCTGCGGATCCTGTCGATCGAGAACGGCGCCGACTGGGTGCCGGACCTGTTCAAGGGCCTCAAGGGCGTCTACAAGAAGATGCCGCAGTCGTTCAGCGAGAACCCGATCGAGGCGTTCAAACGGTGCGTCTACATCACCCCGTTCTGGGAGGACCGGTTCAACGAGATCGTCAACATGGTCGGCACCGACCGGGTGATGTTCGGGTCGGACTGGCCGCACCCCGAGGGCCTGAAGGACCCGATCACGTTCGTCGACGAGCTCACCGACTTCTCCGAAGAGGACGTCGCCAAGATCATGGGCGGCAACCTGATGAAGCTGATGAAGGTCTCCAAGCCCGTCTCAGCCTGATCGAATTCACGACGATCAGACAGCCGTCCCAGGACCGGCTGGATCGACGGCGTCCCGGGCCGTTAGCAAACTGTTGCATTGAGCGCCCGGCACCCATTGAATAATCTCATTAACGACATTTCGCGAATGGGTCGACGCAATATTGACTTGGTAATGTGACTCGGTCCCTAAGCGGGTCCGTAGAAAGGCTCCGTAGGAGGGACGGCCATATGGTGGCCGAAAAGGACTGGGACAAAACCATCGGGACGGCCGACGCCGTGCGCCGCGTCTTCGAGACTATCCCCGCGCTGCTGGTTGGCATGGAGGGGCCTGACCACCGGTTTGTCGCGGTCAACGCGGCTTTCCTGGCAATGAGCCCCACACCCACCCCCATTGGGCTGCCCGTGCGAGAGGTGTATCCCGAGCTGGAGAGCCAGCTGGTCGCTGGGATGTTCGACCAGGTGTACCAAACCGGTGAGCCACAGTCGGGGACGGAGTGGCGCGTACAGACCGACTACGGTTCGGGAGTCGTCGAGGACCGGTTCTTTGACTTCGTTGTCACACCGCGTCGCCGCGAGGACGGAACGATCGAGGGTGTGCAGCTCCTCTTTGACGATGTCACCGGTCGGGTGCGTTCACGGCTGAGCGCCGAGGCGCGCATGGACGAACTGTCCGAGCGCTACCGTAACGTCCGCGATTCGGCCACCGTCATGCAGCAGGCGTTACTGGCCCCGTCTGTGCCCGTCGTTCCCGGTGCGGACATCGCCGCGGAGTACCTCGTCGCCGCGGAGGACACGGCGGCCGGCGGCGACTGGTTTGACGCGATCGCCCTCGGGGATCGACTGGTCCTTATCGTGGGCGACGTCGTCGGTCATGGCGTCGAAGCCGCCGCGGCGATGTCCCAATTGCGCACCGCGCTGCGGATGCAGATTTCGGCGGGCCACACCATCGTCGACGCGCTCGAGGCGGTCGACCGCTTCCATGAACACGTGCCCGGGTCGAACTCGGCCACCTTGTGCGTCGGTTCGCTCGACTTCGCCACGGGCGAATTCGAGTACTGCACCGCCGGACACCCGCCGCCGCTGCTGGTGAGCGCCGACGCGAAGGCGCGGTACGCGGAACCGTCCGGCGCCGGTCCGCTCGGCAGTGGCGCCGGATTTGCGGTGCGCACCGAGGTGCTCGACGTGGGCGACTCGGTCCTGCTCTACTCCGACGGGCTGATCGAACGTCCCGGCCGGCCGCTGGGCGCCAGCACCGCGGAATTCGCCGAGCTGGCCGCGAATATCGCGGGCGGCAACCGCGGCTTTGCCATGGATGCGCCGGGACGGCCGATCGAGCGCATTTGCTCGGAGACACTTGAGTTGCTGCGCCGGTCGACCGGCTACAACGACGACGTCACTTTGCTTGCGGCGCAACGGCGCACACCGCCACCACCGCTGCGCATGATGCTCGACTCGACGATCCGCGCCGCACGCACGGTCCGCGCCCGGCTACGCGAATGGCTGTCGGAGATCGGCGCCGGCCCCGACGACATCTGTGACGTGGTGCATGCGGTCTCCGAGTTAGTCGAGAATGCGGTCGAGCACGGGTACGCCACCGAGGTTTCCAACGGTGTTGTCGTCGAGGCCACACTGGCCGGCGACGGCAACCTGCACGCCTCGGTGATCGACCACGGACGGTGGAAGGATTACCGCGAGGGAGAGCGGGGCCGCGGGCGCGGACTGGCCATGGCCGAAGCCCTGGTGTCCGAGGCGCAGATCACGCATGGTGCCGACGGGACGACGGCCAGCCTGATCCGCCGCCTGTCGCGGCCGGCAAACTTCGTCACCGACACGACCGTCAGCCGGGCAACCCACCAGCGACCGGTCAGCTCCGAATTCGTCTCGTTGGTCGGTGAGCCGGGCCACATCGTCGTCAGCGGCGAAATCGACTCCACCACCGCATCCACGCTGGACCGCCAGATTGCGGTCGAAAGCCGTTCCGGCATAGCACCTTTGACGATTGACCTCAGCGGAGTCACCCACCTCGGATCGGCGGGCGTCAGCGCGCTGGCCGCCGCACGCGACCGGGCGCGCAGGCAGGGCGGTGACTGTGTGTTGATAGCCCCCGCCGGGAGCCCGGCGCATCACGTCTTGTCGCTGGTCCAGATGCCCGTCGTCAGCGGCGAGACCGACAGCATCTTCGCCGAAGAATAAGGATAAGTCGGTTCGGGTCAGCGCGCCTGGCCGTGTCGCACCTGATTGAACGGCACGTCGCGGTCGGCGGCGAGTTCTCGTGGGAAACCCAGCACCCGTTCGCCAATGACGTTGCGGGCCATCTCCGTGGTGCCGCCGCCGATGGCGACGTTCTGCCGAGACAGGTACCGCAGCCCCATCTGCAGGCCCTCGCCGAATTCCCCTACGACACCGGCACTTCCCGCGATCGCCATTGCCGTGTCGATATCCAGCGTCACGGTCTCGGAGTGGAAGAGCCTGATGAGCGTTCCGGCGGCCGGGGGCAGTACGCCATCCCTGACATTGCGGTACACGTGATCGATAAGCTGCTCGCCCACCGCCCGGTGCACCAGCACCCGGCCGGCCATCACCTGCACCCGTTCGTTGTCGGCCTGGCCCATCTTCTCGGCGAGGTCGGCATAGTCGACCGGTGTCGTGTGGCCGCCTTCGTGGCCGCTGCCGCTGGCGAACTCCGAGCCCTGCCCGACCGCGCGGCGTTCGTGATACAGCTGCCGCGAGGCCACCGCCCAGCCACCGTTGACCTCACCGACGACGGCGTCGTCGCCAACGTCCACCCCGTCCAGAAACTCCTCGCAGAACTCGGTGGAACCGCTCAGCATCGTGATGCGCCGCAACGTGATTCCCTGATGAGCGATGGGCACCAGGAACATGGTCAGGCCCTCGTGCTTGGGCACATCCCAGTCGGTGCGGGCCAGACACAGGCCGTAGTCGGCAGCGAACGCGCTGGTGCTCCAGGTCTTGGCGCCGTTGATCACCCAGCGATCGCCGCGGCGTTCGGCCCGGGTGATGACACCGGCCAGATCCGATCCGCCGCTGGGTTCGGACAATAACTGCACCAGCACTTCGTCACCGCGCAGCGCGGCGGCAATGCGCCGCTTCTTCTGCTCCTCACTGCCGCAGTCGAGCAGCGTGGCGCAGCAGATGGTGAACGTAGGGGTGTTGAGGATCAACGGCATCTCGTAGTTGAGGCTTTCGGAGTCGAATGCCTTCTGGTATTCGTAATCCAGGCCCAGGCCACCGTACTCCTGCGGGAAGCAGATACCCGCGAATCCACCTTCGTAGAGCCGCTTTTGCAATTCACGGGCCCGATTCCAGGACCGCTCGTCGTCGCGCGGGGCGGCGGGCGGCGACTCGGGATCGATGGCAGGCATGTTGTCCGCCAACCACGCTCGGGCCCGAGTGGCGAACTCGGTGACGGGTTCGACGGGCGTCATCCGGCGTTCGTTGTCATCGATCGGTCCGCCTTCTCCGCCTCATACACCCTCAGGTTGTGCTCCTCGGGCGTGCCGAACATGGAGCGGTACAACGTAACCCGCCTGAGGTACAGGTGCAGGTCGTGTTCCCAGGTGACCCCGATGCCGCCGTGCATCTGCACGCAGGCTTGAACGATCCGGCCGGCCATCTCGCCGACGTAGGACTTGGCGATGCTGGCCGACAAGCCCGCTCCGGGTGAGCGAGCCGCAACGTCGGCAACAGCCGCGCCCGTGGTGGCACGACACGCTTCGAGCCACAGCTTCATGTCGGCGAAGCCATGTTTGAGGGCCTGGTATGACGCCAGCGGACGGCCGAACGTGTGCCGGTCCAGCGCCCATTGAACGGTGAAGTCGAACACCGTTTGCACGATGCCGACCACCTCGGCGCACTGCAGCACCTGGGCGAGCTGGCTCTGCCGGTCGATCAGCCGGGCCGTGTCGGCAGCGCTGCCGACGGCCGCAGACCGCGGCACGACCACCCCGTCGAAACGCACCCGCGCGTATTGCTTGACCAAGTCCACCGACTGCTGGGGCTCAATCCGCACGCCCGGCGCGTCCGTTGGCACCAGGAACTGACACACCTCAGCAGCATTTGGGCCACATCGCGCCACCACCAACAGCACCCCACTTTGGGCGCCGGCCTCGACGCGATCCTTGGTGCCGTCGATGCGGAAGCCGGTGTCGGTCTCGGTGGCCGTCACCGATGGGTCCAGCGGCGCCCATCCGCGGCCCGGCTCCGAAACCGCCCACGATGCCACCGTTTCACCGGCGACCAGCGACTCGATGGTGGCAGCGTGCGATTGCGGGTCTGCGCAGTCGACGAGCGCCGCGAGCACCACGCTGACCGGGTATAACGGTCCGGGTGCCACCATCTTGCCGAGTTGTTCGGCGACCAGGGCCAAATCTTCAACACCGTTGCCCGAGACGCTGCCGCCGCCCAAATCCTCCGGAACGAGCAGGGCCGTCCAACCGAGCTCGGCGGCGCGCCGCCACCATGCCGGATCGAAGGACTCCCCTGCGGCATGCAGTTCCCGGACGCGGCGCAGCGGCGCTTCTTTTTGCAGAAAGGCCTGGGTTGTCGAAGCGAATAGTATCTTTTCGGGAGAGTCGACGACGGTCATGATACCGGCGGGTACCTCAGCGTTCGATGGCCGCTGCGAAGGATACACAGGAGAAAGTTGGGGTGGTTGATCATCCGCCTGATCGGTTCTCGTCGGAGTTCGCCGGAAGACTCTGATGTTAGCAGTGAGCAATACGGTAAGAGATACCGGAGTTCAGTCGATAATGGTGTTGATGAGCGGTAAGCGCGATGGTTGAGACGAACGAGCCGCAGGAGGATGCGGACCGGTCGGCGGCCGAGGTCAAGGCATTGCTCGACGAAGCTGATGCCGAAGCCGCCGCGGCTCGTGCGGAAGCCGCCGCGGCCGAAGCGGCGGCCGCCGCGGCGCAGGCCCGGCCCGCGCCGCCCGGCTGCGACGAAAGGCCCTCGGCCTGCCCGACCCTGCCGAGCATTACGACGACGATGAGGACTACGACGAGGACGAGGACTACGAGGACTACGAGGACTACGACGAGTCGGTAACGGAGCAACCCGCATGGCGAGCCTGGATGCCGGCGATCGCCACGTTGGCAACGATCATTCTCCTCGTCTGTTTTGCCGGCGTCAGCGCGTACATGATGCTCCAACATCGTGACACCACCAGGCACCAACAGCGGGAGGCGGCGTTCGTTGCCGGGGCCAAGAAAGGCGTCGTCAACATGATCTCCCTCGACTACAACAAAGCCAAGGCAGACGTTCAGCGTGTGATCGACGGCTCCACTGGCCAATTCAAAACCGACTTCCAGCAGGGGGCCAACGATCTCATCGCGGTGGTTTCGCGGTCGAAAACGGTCACCGAGGGAAGGGTGAACGCGGCGGCCATCGAATCCATGGACCGGAACTCGGCAGTGGTATTGGTCTTGGCGACATCGCAGGTCACCAATTCCCCACCCGGGAGGGACGAACCACCACAGATATGGCGGCTCAGAGTGACCATTGCCGATGTCGGCGGGCAGTACAAGATTTCGAAAGTTGAGTACGTACCGTGACTGACGATGTGCGCGACACGACCGGTGTTGCGGGCGAGACCGACTCGGACGCACCGGAAACCACAACCGAAGCCGAAGACTCGGCGGCCGAGGAGACCGAGGAGACCGAGGAGACCGTTGACGACGAGGCGGAGGTCGACTCCCCCGAGCCGGACAGCCGCCGGCGACTTCGCCTGCCGCCCACGCTGCGCAGGATAATCTCCGCGGCTCTGGTTGTGCTCCTGCTCATTTCCGGCGGCGTGGCGACGTGGCTGTACTTCAAGCAGTACCGGCCCGATCAACAGACCGACGCCCGCGTCGCCCGGACGGTGGTCAGCGCCGCGTCGGACGGAACCGCGGCGTTGCTGTCTTATTCATATGATTCGCTCGACAAGGACTTCGCCGCCGCCAGGGCGCACCTCGGCGGGGACTTCCTGTCGTACTACGATCAATTCACTTCGCAGAGCGCGGGTCCGCTCGCCCAACAGAAGTCGATGAAAGCCACGGCAAACGTGACGGGCGCCGCGCTGTCAGAACTTCATCCCGATTCGGCCGTCGTTCTGGTTTTTGCCGATCAGGTCACCACCACCAAGGACAGCCCCGAACCGTCCGTGGCGGTGAGTAGCGCGCTGGTGCAGCTGACCCGGATCAACGGCACCTGGCTGATAACCAAGTTCAGCCCGATCTAGTACCACTACATCGCGAACACGCGGCGGAGCGTCTGCGCGTGTAGGGCCAGGTTTTCTTGGGAGACAACCCAATCCGGGACCAACGAATCGAAGCCATTGAATGTTGCTGCGATAACGTGTAATTCGGTGTGGACGTAGGCATGCAGGAGTCGGTTGGCATAGTCGATGGCTTCGTCGCGGCACGGGTCGATCTCCGAGCAGCTGATGAACGTGGGCGGCAGCCCCTCCAGGTTCGCCCGGTGCGCGGGGACGTGTTGAACGCTCCCGGTTGCGTGGCCGAGGCAGTGGCTCCACGCCCGGCTCACGGCAGGACCGTTGAGGCCCGGCGTGCGCTGGAACTCGCGTCGCGACGGCGTGGCATCGGAATCGAGCATCGGCTGGTGCAGGATCTGCACCAGGATCGGCGGACCTTCCTCGTCGAACATCCGCTGGGTCAGGCCCGCGACCAGTGCCCCACCCGCGTCCCGGCCCATCACCGCGACGCGGCTGGGATCCGCATCCAGCTCGGCGCAATTCCCGACGGCGTATCGGAGGGCCGCTTCCACGTCCGCCAGTGCGGCCGGACACGGATTTTCGGGCGCGAGCCGGTAGTCGACAGATACCAGCAGACAGCCGGCGCTACGCGCCAGCTCCACGCACTGCGCGTGGTCGGTGTCCAGGTTCCCCGTCACGAAGCCGCCGCCATGGGCGTACAACACGAGAGGTGCCGGGCATGCGGTTCGGCCGCGATACAGACGAAGGCCCAGCTGCTCGCCGTCCGGACCCACGATGGATCGCGATTCGACCGTGACGCCGTCGGTGTCGACCGCCGCGGCCCGCTCAGCGGCCAGGAGGTTCGCATGTTTCCGCTCGGCGGGCAGCGTCTCGGCGCGGAATTCGACGACGCCGAGCTCGATCGCAGCCTCGCGCAGCGCCGGATCGATGCGGTTAAGGCCTTGTGGCCGGGTCAGATTCGTTTGAGTCATACCCTCTCATCTTCCGGGCTCGTCGTCGCGGCTCGGGGTTAACCCCCCGGCAGTTCTCCGGGAAGGGCCTTGACGGTCGCCGGAAGCCCGTACAGCGCCGTCGCATTACCCCGCATGATCCGCTCTCGCTGGTCGGCGGGGAAACGGTTGATCGCGTACGTCGGCGAGTCGTAGCTCCAGTGCGGGTAGTCCGTGGAGAACATGAGGTTGTCGCCGAGGTCCATCATCTCCAGGTACTCGCGGAACTGCGCGGGATCGGTGTCTTCCAGGGGCTGGGTGGTGAACCGGACATGTTCGCGCACGTACTCCGACGGGCGGCGACGCACGTGCGGCAAGTCGCCGCGGCGCGCTTCCCAGATCCGGTCCATCCGCGACATCACCGGCATCGCCCAGGTGAAGCCGCCTTCGATGAAGACCACCCGTAGGTCGGGATGGCGATCGAACGCACCGTCGAACACCAGGCTCATCAGGTGCGAGACGTACAGCAGCGGCCAGGAGGCGAAGAAATCGTGCCAGTGCGCGGGGTTGCCGACCGGGTACAGCGGTATCAATTCGAACGGCGTCTGACCCATCAGATGCGTGGCCACCGGGAGCCCGTTGCGCGACGCGGCCTCGTAGAGCGGGTCGAAATGTGGGTTTCCGAACGGGATTCCACGAGTCTGCGGTGTCATCAGCACCTGCGCCAGGTAGGGATGTCCCGCCCACCGTTCCACTTCGCGCGCCGCCTGCCCAGGCGTCTGCGCGCTGACGCTGATCGACCCGCGCCAGCGCCCGTGCGCGTTGTACCCGTCGAGCCAGACGTCGGCGAGCCATTCGTTGTAAGCCGACTTGAGAACGTGTTCGGCCTGCGGCAGCTGCGCGTCGCACATCGGCAGAAGCGTCGCGATGCTGACACCGGCGTCCACAAGCAACTGCTTGGCGGCGAAATCCGGGTCGCTGCCGGCGAATCCGCCACCCGGCGGCGCGGCGTCGAGGCGCAGCGAATTCGTCTTGTATGAATCCGGGGTGTCATAGAAATGCGGCACCGGGGCGACCGCGTTCCCGGTCGGCCAGATCTTGTCCACCCATTCGGCGGGCGCGTAGGACTTCAGGACGTCGACCGATACGGGCAGGGGATGCACATCGGTGTCGACCATGGTGACCGCGACTTCGGTCTGCGTCTCGATCCGCTCGATCGTGGTCATCGCGCACTTCCTTCCACCGCTGCTGTGAGCCCGTATAGCTCACCGGCGTTTCGCCACAACACCTTGTCGCGTTGCGCGGCATCGAGACCCTCGACCACCATCGCCGGCGCAGTCGTGGACCAATGGGGGTAACTCGATCCGTACATCAGCAGGTCGGCCTTGCCGGAGAAGTCCATCCAGCGTTGCATCTTCGCGACCTCGATCGGCCCGTCGAATGCCGACGAACAAAACCGCACATGACCGGCCAGGTATTCGCTCGGATAACGGTCGACCCACGGGGTCTGGTCGCGCATCGACAGCCAGAAGGTGTCCAGGCGCCACATCAGCGGGGTGAGGATGTCATATCCGCCGTCGGCGAAAACAAACTTGAGGCCTGGGTGCCGGCCGAACACGCCCTCGACGATGAGCGTGGCCAGGTGGACGAAGTAGTTCAGCGGCATGAACGCCGCGTATCCCGGGTAGGTGTGCGCGTGCCCGGCGAACGTGGGCGGATGGTCGACGCCGTTGCCGCCGTTGATGTGCACGGCAACCGGTAGCCCGTGGGCGGCGGCGGCCTCCCAGATGGGCTCGAACATCGGTTTGCCGTACGGCTCGCGTGACTGCATCGGAATACCGACCTGCACGAACTTCGGGTGGCCGGCGAGGCGCTCGATCTCGCCGACCGCGCCCTTGGGGTCTTCGGGATTCACCCGGATGGTGCCCCGGAATCGGTCGGTGGTATCGGGCTCCAGCCACCGGTCCAGCAGCCAGTCGTTGACCGCGGCGCAGATTCTGCTGTTGAGCAAGTAATCCGCGATGTTGCCGCGGGTCAGCGGGTTCAAGATGGCAAAGTCGACTCCCGCGTCGTCAAACAGGTGCCGGCCGACGGTCTCGGGATCCGACCCCGGGTAGTGCTCCCCGTAGAGGTCTTGCCGGTAATCGCCGCCGGGCGCCTGGTACCACTGCTGCTCGACGTCGGGAATCGACCGCAGCTTGTGGGCGTCGGGGAGATAACGTCGTATCTCGGCGTTATAGCTGAAATGCGGTTGGACGCACGCGTCAATGATCGGGCTCATGCGGTGAGATAGACCTCCCCGTCGCTGACATCGACTCGGTACGTGCGGATGCGGCGTCGCGGATCGGCCACGTTTTGACCCGTGGTCACGTCGAATTCCCAATTGTGCCAAGGGCATCGAACGATCTGCCCGTCGCGCACCCGGCGCATCCCGTCGGGTGATTCGGGAGCCGGCTCGTTGGTGCCGCCGATCAAGCCCAGGCACAGCGGCGCGCCCTCGTGCGCGCAGTAATTCGCGATCGCGTACAGCACGCCGCGAACGTTGTACACGCCCACACCGAACTTCCCCGCGTCGACCAGCTTCATCCCGCCGGGCGGCAGCTCGTCGAGGGAACACACGAATCGCCGCTTGGCCACCTGAGGGTCACCGCCTCCCACCACAAGCCGTTGGGCGTCGTTGCTATTTATACTATGATAGCGAGATTCGACTCGATACAAACTCCGCCCTACCGGCTGCTCAGGAGGAGCGCTGATGACGCTCAGCACCGACCCCGACGGCCAGCCCGTCACACTCGACTTCACCGGTGAGACCAGCCCCTATCCCTTCTTCGAATACATGCGGCGCACCGATCCGGTCTGGCACGGCGCCCTGGCGGACCACACACAGATGCCCGAGGAATTGCGGCCGAACGACGAATGGGTCTTGTTCGGCTACGACGGGGTATTCCAGGGTTTTCGCGACGACCGGATCTTCACCTCGGCCGAATACGACAAGACGATCGGGCTGGTGATGGGCCACACCATCCTGGCGATGGGCGGCAAAGAGCACCACGACCACCGCAGCCTGGTGGCCAAGGCCTTCCGCGCCACCGCGCTGGAACGTTGGGAGCCGTCGGTCATCGGGCCGGTATGCGATCAGCTAATCGATGAAATCAAATACGACGGCCACGCCGACCTGGTGAAGGCGCTGACGTTCGAGTTTCCGACCAGGATCATCTCGGTACTGCTCGGACTTCCCGCTGAGGATCTCGAGCTCTTCCGGCGATTGTCCCTCGACCTAATCTCGATCCCGACCGACATCATGGCGGGGCTGAACGCGGCGGCCGAGTTGCACGGCTACTTCCTCAACCAGGTCGAGCAGCGGCGCCGCAAACCCACCAACGACATCATCGGCGACCTGGTCGCCGCCGAAATCGACGGCGAGAAGCTCACCGACGAGTCCATCATCGCCTTCTTGCGCCTGCTGCTGCCCGCCGGACTGGAGACCACCTATCGCTCGTCGGGCAACCTGTTGTACCTGCTGCTGACCCACCCGGAGCAGCTGGCGATGGTATACCGGGACCGGTCGCTGATCCCGGCCGCCATCGAAGAGGGCCTCCGGGTTGAAACGCCACTGACCATGGTTATGCGGACCACCACCGAAGAGGTCGAAATAGGCGGCAAGACAATCCCGGCCGCAGCGCAGATCGACATGTGCATGGGCTCGGCCAATCGTGACGAAAGTCGTTGGCCCGACGCCAATAGATTCGACATTCAGCGGCCGCGCCACGCCCACATCGCGTTCGCGGGCGGCATCCATATGTGCCTCGGGATGCATTTGGCGCGGCTGGAAACTCGGGTGATGTTGAACAGCCTGCTCGACCGCGTCACGAACCTGGCCTTCGTTCCCGACGACGCAACCGGCGTCGAGTCCAAAATCGTCGGGCTCACCTTCCGTTCGCCCAACAAGCTTCCGGTCACGTTCTCCCCCGCCGCATGAGAAGCCGCGCGGCGATCCTGCACGACGTCGGCGGGCCGTGGTCTGTCGAGGAATTCGAGCTGGACCCGCCCCACGCCGGCGAAGTACTCGTCGAGATGGCCGCGGCCGGGTTGTGCCACTCCGACGACCACATACTCAAAGGCGACATGTCGGCGCCCAACGATGTGATGCGATCCCTGGGGCTGCCGACCATGTTCCCGACGATCGGCGGTCACGAGGGATCCGGCATCGTGCGTGAAGTCGGTGACGGCGTGACGGATTTCGCGCCGGGCGACCACGTCGTGATGTCGTTCGTCGCCGTGTGCGGACAGTGCCGCTGGTGTGCGAGCGGAATGGAGTACATCTGCGACGTCGGCGCCTTCACCCTGACTCCGGGCATGCCCACTGACGGCACGTTCCGCCATCACACCGCGGACGGCAAGCCCCTTGGCCATCTGGCCAAGGTCGGCGCATTCGCCGAACACACTGTGGTATCGACGAATTCACTCGTGAAGATCGAGCCGCACCTACCGCTGGCGCCGAGCGCGTTGCTGTCCTGCGCCATCCCGACCGGCTACGGCTCGGTCGCAAACCGCTCGAGCATGCGCGCCGGCGATACCGTCGTGGTGATCGGCGTCGGCGGAATCGGTACGGGCGCGATCCAGGGCGCCCGGATCAACGGCGCCGCGCAGATCGTCGCGGTCGATCCGGTGGAGTTCAAGCAGAAGTCGGCCTTGCGGTTCGGCGCGACCCACAGCGCCGCGACGGCCGCCGAGGCGCTGGACCTGGTGCGGGGTCTGACCTACGGGGTCATGGCCGACGCAGTGGTGGTCTCGCCCTCCTTGGTCACCGCGGACGACGTCCGCGATGCGGTGCAGCTCACTCGTAAGGGCGGGACCTGCGTGCTCACCGGCATGACCTCACAGTTGACTCGGTCGGTCAACATCGACCTGCAGGATTTCATCCTGATGAACAAGACGCTGGCGGGCACCATATTCGGCTCGTGCAACCCGAAGGCCGACATCACCCGGCTGGCCAGGCTCTACCAGACCGGACAGCTTCAGCTCGACGACATGATCACCAGGCGCTATCGCCTCGACGACATCAACCAGGCCTACGAGGATCTCCGCAACGGCGAAATCATCAGGGGCATCGTCGATTTCGGTATCGCCTGAAGCTATTTCTTGCGGGCCATCACGCGCTGCAGTTGGCCGTACGCGTCGATCGGGCTGTGTAGCGCCAAGCCGCCGTCGGCGTGCACGATTTGTCCCGTTACCCAAGGCAATTCGAGGACGCCCACGATGGCCCCGGCCACGTCGGTGGCCGCGCCGAGGCCACCCAGCGCCGTGCGTTCGGACAGGCCCTCCACCCAGCCGGGCAGTTGTTCGGGTTTCGCCAGCATCGGGGTTCGGGTGACACCCGGTCCAACCGCGTTGACCCGGATGTCATGGGCGCCCCATTCCACGGCGGCGACCTTCACCAGCATGTCCACCCCCGCTTTCGACACGCAGTAGGCGCCCATATCCCGGTCGGCGACAGTGCCGCTGATGCTGGAGACCGCGACGATCGAGCCGCCCACCCCGGCGTCGATCATGGCTCGCGCGCCGGCGCGAATCGTCAGCCAGGTGCCGGTGAGGTTTACCGCCAACACCCGTTGCCATTCCGCGAGCGACTGTTGGAGCAACATGCCCGACGCGCCGATCCCGGCGCAGGTCACTATCCGGCTGGGCACGCCGTGTTCGCGTACGGTGTGTTCCATCGCGGCCGACACCGCGTCGGGATCGCTGACGTCGCAAGCGATATCGGCACGGGCCAGGTCCCACACCACCACATCGTGGCCGGCGTCGCGCAGTCGCCCGGCGACTTCATACCCGATCCCGGACGCACCACCGGTCACCAGGGCCGTCATTGCGCGGGCCCGATCAACTCGACGAGTACGCCATCCGGTGCGGTGACGACCGCCATCGCAACCGCCTTGTCCCCGGGGGCGGCCATGGTTATGCGGCGGACGCCGTCGGTGAACCCCAGGGCCGCCAGGGCGGATAGCGCGGCGTCGACCTCGCGCTGCAGCGACAGCAGGAAGAATCCGTGCCGCGGTCGCCGCGGTGGAGCCGCCGCGTCGTCGGCACCCTCGAACACGACCAGTTCGACGATGCCGGTGTCAGGTGCCTGCGGATCGCCAAGGAATATCGACCGCAGCCGATTGGTCTTGGCGCCAAACAGTTCTGGCCAATCGCCGGTGAAGGTGTGGTCGAACAGTTCGGAGAATCCCAGGCCGTCGCGCCAGAACTTCAGCGAACGGTCGACGTCGGCGGTGCATATCGCGGCGTGATGAATGCCCGGCATGAGCTTCCTTGTCATTGGGTTGGTCGGGGTGTTTGGCCCCGCCATAATGATGCACCCTGACGAGTCGGCCGGTAATGGCCATATGGCTAACGCTGCGCACCCGCTTAGAAGCGTTGCAGCGTCAGGTCTTCCACCTTGTCTCGGTCGATGTCGTAGCCGAGGCCGGGCTTCTGCGGCGCAGAGATGTATCCCCTGTCGTCGATCGTTGGAAGGTCCGCCATCCCGATCCCCAATAGGTTCTGCGGCACCATGATTTCGGCGAAGTCGCAGTTGCGGATGGCGAGCGCCACGTTCAGGTACATCGCCAGGTTGAGCGGGGGCCCGTAGCTGTGGATTTCGTAGTTGAGACCGAACGCCTCGCAGGCGTGTGCCGACTTCATCATTTGGGTGATCCCGCCGGCGTACTCGGCCAGGGTGCGGACGTAGAACCCGCTCGGCCTGCTCAGGTAGCCGCGGAGAGCGGCGAATCCCGCGAAGTTCTGCTCTCCGACCGACAGCGGCGTAGTGAGCTTGCTGGCCAAGAAGGCCAGCCCGTCGAGATCCTGATCCGAGATTGGATTCTCGAACCAGTAGAAGTTCAGGTCGTCCAACACCCTGCCGACCGCCAGGGCGTCGGGCACCGTGTAGGCGCACACCGGGTCGATCATCAGATCGATGTGCGGGAATGCTTCTCGGAGGGCTTTCACCAGCTCGATGTCCCGGGCGGCCTCGCCGAAGGGGTGCACCTTCGCCGCGGTGAATCCTTCTGCGACGGCGGCTCGCAGTGTGTCCACGTAACCGTCAATGGTGGGGTAAGCCACGGTGCTTGCGTAAGCACGTATTTCGTGCCGATGCGCCCCCAGGTACTTGTAGAGCGGCAGGTTGGCCGCTTTGGCGTTGATGTCCCACAGACATGCGTCGGCCCCGGCCAGGGCCGGCGGGTTCGAATAAGGTGGCAGGGCGGTCGTCATTTCGTGATTCAGTGCGGCCACATCGTATGTATCCCGGCCCACCAGAATGGTTTTAGCGACCTCGGCAGCGTGCTGGACGGCCTTGGAAGGGATGAGATAGCTGATGTAGTGTCCGTCGATCCCTTCGGCAGTCGAAACGGTGACAAGCACGAGCTGAGGCAACTTGTCCACCGCGCCGCGGGTAGGGATAACGCCTTCACCGAGCTCGGTCCGAAGTATCGACAATGTGACGTCGGTGATCTTCATGGTCGTGACCCCTCTGCTCGACGACACTCAGCCGGGAAGCAGTGCCCGGGCGTTGATGACCTCCTCGACGCCGGCCTCCTTAAGGGCCGCTATGTCCTTGAATCCGCAGACCGCCAAACACAAATCGAGTTCGGCCAGGAAGGACCGCAGGTAGTGGGTCAGACTTTCCGCACCGCCGTAAGACAGCGCGTAGGCGTAGGGCCGCCCGAGGCCGACGGCCGTCGCCCCCAGCGCCAACGCGATGATCGCGTCGGTCGCCGAGCGCACCCCGGAGTCGAACATCACCGGCGTCGAACCCGCCGCTTTGACGACCCCAGGCAGCAACTGCAGCGTCGAGACCGCCGAATTCGCCTGGCGACCACCATGATTGGTGCAGTAGAGCACGTCCGCGCCGTTGTCGACGGCCAGGCGTGCGTCGTCGGGGTGTTGAATCCCCTTGATGGCGAGCGGAAGCTTCGTCTGGGACCGGATCCAGCGCAGGTCCTCCCATGACAGCGGATGGGCGAAGATCTTCGTATAGTGCGCCAGGGCGGCCGGCTGGTCCTCTTCCGGTGGCTTGGCGAGGTGCTTGGTGAAGTTCACATCCGTGTAGTAATTCTGCATGCAGTAGCCGCGGAACTGCGGAAAGTTTCCCCGTTCCAGGTCCATCGGCCGGAAGCCGAGGGTCCAGGAGTCCACGGTGACCATCAGGGCGGAGTAGCCGCTGGTCTCGGCGCGGTTGATCAAGCTTGCGGCCAGTTCCCGGTCGCTGGGCAGGTAGAGCTGGTAGAAGATGGGGGTTTCGCCCGCATGCGGGGCGACGTCCTCCATGCGCGTCTGGGTGAACGTCGACAACGTGTACGGCACCCCGGTGGCGGCCGACGCCTGTGCGGCCGCCACGTCTCCGTGGAAGTCGGGGGCGCACAACCCGACCAAACCGATCGGGGCCAAAAACATCGGCGAGGCGAAATGTTTGCCGAACAACTGGATCGACAGATCGCGTTCGGGCGGGCTGACCATCATCCGGGGCACGATGCCGTAGCAAGAGAACGCGGCGATGTTCGCGCGCTGGGTCCGCCCGTCACCCGCGGCCGCCGACACATACCGGTACACCCAATCCGGAAGCGCCTCGGATGCTTTGCGTTCGATCGAGGCGAAGTCGAAGGGGTATCGGGTAGTTACTCCTTGTACCGCCTCGGCGTAGACCTCATTCTGAAAATCACCAAAATTGGCCATGGTTGGTCATCATGTCCGACGGGGAGTCAATGTGTCGATGTCGCCGGTGACACCGATCAACGCCAACCGCTGTAACTCAGAACAATGGCCGATCGGGACGCCACACCGGGCCGGTCATTCGATGTCGAATTCCCGGCCCGGCGTCGATTTCGATTGCGGCGTCAGGCCTGCCTGACCGCCTCGATCTCGAGGGTGATCGTCACCTTGTCGCCGACGACCGCGCCGCCGGTTTCCAGCGGCAGGTCGATGTCGATGCCGAAGTCCTTACGGTTTAACACCGCCGACGCCTCGAAGCCGGCGACCTCGCCGTGGCCCATGCCCGGGTTGACGCCGTAGAAGTCCAGGTCGAGCGCAACCGGCTTGGTCACGCCCTTGAGGGTGAGCTCACCGCGGAGCACGTAGTTGTCGCCGTTCGACTCCACTGCGCCGGAGGTAAACGTCGCGACGGGGTACTTCTCGACGTCGAAGAAGTCGGCCGACTTGACGTGAGCGTCGCGCTGGTCGTTGCCGGTGTTGACGGAATCCACCCCGATCTCGGCGTGCACCGACGGTGTGCCGTCCTCGGCAACCACGATCGCGCCGCTGAAGTTGTCGAACTTGCCGCGGACCTTGCTGACCATCAGGTGACGTACCCAGAAGTTGATCGACGAGTGCACCGGGTCGATTGCCCAGGTGCCTGCGGTGAGCTGGGTGGTTGCGGTTGCAGTCATGTTTGTGCGTCTCTCTTGTTCGGGGCGACGGCCTGCCCGACGCCTTCGATGACTGCTAACCGGACTGCGGTCCGGATTTATTCCGATGGCCCCCGAAAGGACGCGACCAGGCGTCCGACGTCGCGGCGCCGGGACTCGGCCGGCCACACCGCCCAAGTTCGGCGCACGATCGGCTGGCCGGCCAACGGCAGCCACGACACGTTGTCGGGCAGCGGTTGCAGCCCGTTCTGAGGTGCGAGCGCGAACGCCCGTCCGCCGCTCACGGCGGCGAACTTCACGGCGGCGATCAATGCCTGATCGTCGGGAGCCGGCGGTCCGATGTCGATGCCGTGGCTGCCCAGGATTCCCGTCAGTTCGTCGTACCAGGCGGGGCTACCGGAGCGGGGGAAGCCGACCCACTGCAGCTCGGCCAGCTGGTCAAGCTGGACACCGTCGGATCCGGCCAGTCGAGCGACGAGTTTCGAGGAGACGACGACGCCAAGGGGTTCTTGGGCCACGAGCATCGCGTCGAATTCCGATCCGGAGGGGCGTTCGCGCACCAGACCCACGTCGAGTTGATCGCTGCGCAGGGCAAGGAATTGCGCCGCGGTCGACAGGTGCTGGGGAACAACGCGCGCGCGCGGGGATTCCGCCGCGAATTTGGCGAGAGCGGCGGGAAGCACGTCAGGATCCAGCTCCAGTGGGATGCCCAGCCTGATGGCACCGCTGGATTCGGTGGTGTAGTTGCTCATTGTTCGCACGGCCTGGTGGTAGCGAGCCAGAATCGCACGCGCTTCGGCGAGCAACGTCGCGCCCGCTTCGGTGGGTCGCACGCCGGTGCTAGTCCGCTCGAGCAGCGTGACCCCGAGTTCGCGTTCCAGAGCGCTCACCGTCTGCGATAACGCCGATTGGCTCACATGGAGGCGACGTGACGCGGCGGACATGCCGCCTTCCTCCACGACCGCCACGTAAGCGCTGAGTTCCCGTAACTCCATAACCGTGCCCAGCCTATCGCCGCGCTCGGCTGCCAGCCGCGCTAATAGCACCGATCACTTTGACGCATGACTTCCTTGGCACGTCGGATTAAATAGACGTGACACCGCGCTATTGCTCGCGACATCCGCAGTTTCCCGCGAAGGAGCAGGTCCGATGACAACAACACTCGAAGGCACGACCGCACTGGTAACCGGAGCCACCGCTGGCATTGGTCGCGCGGTAGCCCTGCAACTTGCTCAGCTCGGCGCCGAGGTAATCGTGCACGGGCGCAGCGCCGAACGCGGCGCCAAGGTCGTGCAGGAGATCCAAAACGCCGGGGGCAAGGCGCGTTTCATCGCTGCCGATCTTGCCGACGCGGACGACGTGCGCCGGCTGGCCGTCGAGGCCGGATCGGTCGACATCTTGATCAACAACGCCGGTGTCTACAAGTTCGGTACAACCGTCGACACCGACGACGCATTCTTCGACGAGCACATCAACATCAACTTGCGCGCCCCGTACATCCTGGTGCAGAAGTTGGTGCCAGGCATGGCCGAGCGGGGCCACGGCGTCGTCGTCAACCTCAGCACCGTCGCCGCCGGTATTCCAGCTCGTACCGGAGGCATCTACGGTGCCAGCAAGGCCGGCGTGGAACTGCTGACCCGCGTCTGGGCCGACGAATTCGGTCGGTCCGGTGTGCGGGTGAACGCGGTGCAGCCCGGGCCGGCCGAAACTCCCGGCACCGACGCGACGCCAGGCCTTGCAGATGCCTTTGCCGCCTACACCGCGCTGGGGCGGGCCGCCTCGCCCGACGAGATCGCCAACGCCATCACGTTTCTGGCCTCTCCGGCAGCGAGCTATGTGAACGGCGCCATTCTGCAGGTCACCGGCGGTCAGCTAGCGATCGGTGGCTAGCGCCCGCCTACCAAGCAACGGAGGTCGTCATGTCGAAAAAGGTTTTGGTCACCGGCGCCAGTGGCTTGCTGGGGGTGGCCGCGATCGAGAAATTCCTGTCCGCGGGCTGGGAGGTGATCGGAGTTTCCCGTCGCAAGCCCGAGCTCATCAGCGAACGAGAAATCGAGTTCCTCTCGGTCGACCTGCGGGACCGCGATGCGACCCGTGCCGCGTTCGAGCCGCTGACCGGGATCACGCACATCGCCTACACGGCGCTGCACGAGAAGCCGGACCTGGTCGCGGGCTGGTCGAGCACGGACCAGATCGAGACCAACAACGCCATGCTGCGCAACGTCGTGGAACCGATCTTAGCTAGCGGCAACGACTTTCAGCACATCAGCATCCTGCAAGGGACAAAGGTCTACGGCGTGCATCTGCACCCGATCCCCATCCCCGCGCGCGAACGCGACCCGCGTGACCCGCACGACAACTTCTTCCTGGATCAAGAGGACTACGTCGCAGAGATGGGTGCCAAGCACGGGTTCAGTTACACGGCCCTGCGTCCGCAACTGGTCACCGGCCCCACTCCTGGTGCGCTGAACGTGCTTCCGGCCATCGGTGCCTATGCCGCCATCCAGCGCGAGAAGGGCGAACCGTTCGGCTTTACCGGCGGCCCGTCGTTCGTCTGGGAAGCGGCGGACGCCGACCTTGTCGCCGACGTAATGGTCTGGGCTGCAGGCTCACCCAACGCGGCCAACGAGGCGTTCAACATCACCAACGGCGACGTTTTCGAGTGGCGGAATGTATGGCCGGCGCTGGCCGAAACCCTCGGCGTCGACATCGGACCGGATTCGCCCATGAGTTTGGCCGCCTACCTCGCCGAGAATTCCGACGTGTGGGACCGCATCGTCGCCAAGTACGGCCTTCGTCCGCTGAGCCTGCGCGAACTGGTCGGCAAGGGTGACCAGCACGCGGACTTTGCGTTCGCCTACGGCGCGCCGGCGGGACCTCGGGCCTTTGTGAGCACCGTCAAGCTGCGCCAGGCCGGGTTCACCGAAACCATCGACACCCAGGACGCATTCCGCGACGCCCTGCAATCGCTCATCGACCACAAGTTCCTGCCACCCGCCGCGAATTGACGGCAGGTTCAGCGGTGGTCGCTCAAGCGCCGACTGGCGCTTTTGCGCTGGCGAAGGCGGGGACGACGAAGCGACGCAGTATGGACCGGTAGCGCCTGACGTCGCCGTCACCATCCTCGAGGCCGCGCATCACCATCACCGTGACGTTGCCCAGCCACAAGTGGATGTCCGACCGGGGCAGCCCGGGTGGCAGTTCATTGTTCGCCACGGCGGCGTCGAGAATGGCATCCCACATCTCGGCTCTGATCAGCTCCGTCGTTCCCGAAGCGATCATTCGTTTGCCAAGGCTCGTGCCATCGGGGTCGATGCAGTGCCTTGTCAGGGGGTCGCGGCGGCCGTGTTCGGCGGTATAGAGGACAGTCTCGACGATCTGATCCGGAAGGCTGCCCTGCCGGGAGATCGATTTGCGTGCCCGGGCGAGCAATGCCCGCGCGTGCCGTGAGATCAGCTCGATGAGCAGATCATCGCGGTCAGCGAAATAGCGGTAGACGCTGGGCCGCGACAATCCGACCTCACACGCAACGTCGTCCATCGTGGTCTTGCGGATCCCGTGGCGATCAATGCAGCGTTCAGCGGCGGCCAGGATGCGCTCGCGCGCATCGTCTGTGCTCGTGGGTGCGGCTAGCTGATCGGCCGATCGTCGAGGCATGACGACCACTTTACTAGGAACGTCAGTCGTCTGGTGTTATCCGCGCGGCTCGTCTTGCCGGGTAGCGCTTGTTGACACGCCACCCTTGATATGGGCATACTGACTGCTGACATTTTTCGTTTTTTGTCAGTAGGAGGCACAGATGCCAATGGGACTGCCGCACCGGATCGCGATAGTCGGCGCCGGATTGATCGGGTCGGCGTTGGCCGGTCACCTGATCCTGGCCGGAAACAAAGTCATCATTGGAGCGCGACGCCCTGATGCCTTCAATCCGCCCGACTATCAGCGGGCAGACATCGACTACCCGGTCCGCACGATTGACGAAGCAATCGACGGGGCGGAAGTGGCGATCTTGGCGATCCCGAACGCGGCCGTCGCGCCGTTCGCAGAGGTCTATCGCGATCGGTTGGCCGGCGCGGTCATCATTGATCCTTCCAACCCGTTCCTCTGGCACGACGACGGTGTGATGACCATCAAGGATCTCGGTGGCAAGACTTCCGGCATGGTGACGGCTGAGTTGTTCCCGAAATCATCAGTGGCACGAGCTTTCTCGCACCAGCTCGCCGAATCGCTGTGGCTGCGAGGTCGCCGGGAACCTGGTCGATGGGGTATCGGGTACGCGGCCGACGACAACGATACCGCCTGGATCACCGCCGAAATCATCACTCAAACCGGCTTTGCGCCGATCCGGGTCGGCACGCTGGCCCACTCGGCGCCCATTGATCCCGGCGGAGTGCTATTCCCCGGCCTCCTCGGACTACTCAGCCCACAAGGTATGCGGACGACCCTCGAAAAGGGGCCATTCACAAGAGAACTGCCATGTCGCACGTGACACCCGCGCCTCTTGCAACTTCGGAAACCGAGCCGGGTAAGCAGGCGCCGGTCCTGGTTACCGAGAACCAAGTTGCATTTAGCACGGCAGCGGCTGCGGCAGTCTCGACGACCCGCCGCCGGTGGCTGGACACAACCCCGGTGGGCGGACTCGGCCGCATCCTTACCGCGCTGACACAGCCCCGGGTGCGCTACCCGCGCCGTGAGCTTGCCTATTTCGAGGCGGCGCGGATGTCTCGGGCGATGGACCGACTATGACGGACGTTGGGGCGACGCGCGTTACTGAGGGTTAGCGAAAGGTGTTTAGGTGAAGGCTATTCCAGTTACCGGCGTCGTCGGACGCGTGTGGATACCGCTGGTGCTCGTGGTTGTGTTGGCTGTCTCGGGATTGATCGTTGATCGGCTGCACAAGGTCTTTGGCTCCCAGGATCTCAATGCCAACGCCGGCGCCGGTATAGAGATCGTGCAGTTCAACCCGAAGATTGTGGTGTATGACGTGTTTGGCCCGGCAGGGACCACCGCCAAGATCGACTACTACGACGCGGACGCCAACACTCACGAAGTCAATACGGCCCTGCCGTGGTCGACCAAGATATCAACGACCCTGCCCGCGGTCAGCGCCAACATCATGGTGCAGGGCGACAGCGATCACATCGGCTGTCGTATCACCGTGGACGGGACGGTCCGGGATGAGAAAAGTACCGATGGGGTTAACGCCCAGACCTTTTGCCTGGTGAAGTCCGCATGACCGAGACGAACACCAAGCACGCCATGCCACACGCCAAGCGGCCGTTCTTCGCCCATGCCATGCGCGTGTTGGCGGTGCCGATCATCCTGGGGTGGGTCGCCTTCGCGGTCGTCGTGAGCACAATCGCCCCCTCATTGGAAGTGGTCGGGGAGACGCATTCCTCGCCGATGGCCCCCAAAGATGCGCCGTCCCTGAAGGCGATGATGCTGATGGGTCATAACTTCAAGGAATTCGATTCCAACAGTACGGTGATGATCGTCGTCGAGGGCCAGCAGCCCCTCGGCCCGGACGCGCACCACTACTACGAAAGCATCATCGCCAAGCTGCAGCAGGATCCCCAGCATATCCAGCATATTCAGGACTTCTGGGGGGATCCGTTAACGGCGGCCGGAGCCCAGAGCGCCGACGCCAAGGGCGCCTACGTCATGCTCAATCTCGCCGGTGAACAGGGCACGACGTTAGCCAACGAATCCGTCCAGGCTGTCCGCAAGGCGGTGGAAGGAACGCCTGCCCCGCCCGGGGTGAAGGCCTACGTCACCGGCCCGGCCGCGCTCACCTTTGATCAGCACGTCGTCGGCAACGCCAGCCTGAAGAAGATCACGTTGTTTACTCTCGTGGCGATCGCGGGCATGTTGCTGCTGGTCTACCGCTCCATCGTCACCACCCTGATCCAGCTTTTCTTGACCGGGATCGGGTTGCAGTCGTCCCGGGGATTTGTCGCGGTTCTGGGCGACAACAACATTTTCGGGCTCACCACGTTCGTATCGAATATCCTGACCATGCTGGCGATCGCGGCCGCCACCGACTATGGGATCTTCATCTTCGGCCGGTACCGCGAGGCGCGTTCGGCCGGCGAGGATCGCGAAACCGCCTACTACACCACCATTCGGTCGGTTGCTCCGGTGATCGTGGGCTCGGGCCTGACGATTGCCGGGGCGACGTACTGTCTGAGCTTTGCGCGGCTGCCCTACTTCACCACGATGGGTGCACCCGTGGCGATCGGCATGCTCGTTTTGGTGGCGGCCGCGGTCACGCTGGGGCCGGCTGTTCTCTTCGTGGGCAGCCGTTTCGGTCTCTTCGAAGCCAAGCGCGCGGCTCGGGGCCGACTGTGGCGCAGCGTGGGCACCGCGGTGGTCCGGTGGCCCGCCCCGATCCTGGCCGTCAGCGCCATGGTGGTCCTGATCGGCATGGTCGCCCTGCCCGGATATACGACGAGCTACAACGACCGCTTCTACGAGCCCGCCAGTACCCCGGCCAATCTCGGATACGCCGCTGCAGACCGCCATTTCACCCAGGCCCGGATGAATCCCGACATCCTGATGGTCGACGCCGACCACGACATGCGCAATCCGGCCGACATGCTGGTTCTGGACAAGGTGGCCAGAAACGTCCTCAACGCCGAGGGTATCGCCATGGTCCAGGACATCACCCGGCCGCTGGGAATTCCGATTCAACACAGCTCGATACCGTTCGTGAACAGCATGGGGGGCCAGAGCACCATGCAGCAATACCCGTTCCAGCTAACTACGATCGCTAATCTGCAGAAGTCGGCCGACGATTTGGAGCTCCTCGCCGAGAACACCGAGCGGCTGCACGGTATTCTGCAGCAGGTCGCCGCCACTACTCACGACCTGGCTCAAAACACGAACGACCTGACGGGTGTCACCGACGAATTGCGCGATCACATTGCCGATTTCGACGATACCTATCGGCCGTTCAGGTCCTACTTCTATTGGGACAAGCACTGCTTCGATGTTCCAGTGTGCTGGTCGCTGAGGTCGTTATTCGACGCCTTGGACGGCGTAGATCAGCTCACCGAGAAGGTGCACAACGTCAACCAAGACACCCAAAAACTGGATACGCTCTTGCCGCAGACGGTCGCGCTGCTGGTCCCGATTATCGAGATCACGAGGTCCAGCCGGGAATCGATACTGGCGACGTTAAGCACCCTGACGGCAATACAGAACCAAAATGCGGCGCTCAATGACACCGCGATCGTCATGGGGCAAAGTTTCGACACCGCCAAGAACGGTGACCTCTTCTACCTGCCACCCGAAGCGTTCCAAAACCCGGAGTTCGTGCGGGGCTTGAAAATGTTCCTCTCACCCGACGGCAAGTCCGCTCGCTTCTTCATCACCCACCAGGAAGATCCGATGACCCCGGAGGGAATCGCGCGTGTCGACGCGGAGAGAAAAACCGCCCAGGACGGGCTGAAAATGTCCTCCCTGTCGAACGCCAAAATCTATCTGGGTGGGACGGCCGCCACCTTCAAAGACATGCACGACGGCGCCAAATATGACCTCATGATCGTGGTGGTGTCCTCGCTCACGCTGATCTTCATCATCATGCTGATCCTCACCCGAGCCCTGGTTGCCGCGGCCGTCATCGTCGGCACCGCGGCCAGCTCCATTGCGGCATCCTTTGGGCTCTCGGTGCTCATCTGGCAGGACCTTTTCGGCATGAAAATCCACTGGCTGGTGATGCTGATGTCGGTCATCATCCTCTTGGCTGTTGGATCCGACTACAACCTGCTGCTGGTCTCCCGGATCAGGGACGAGATCCACGCCGGACTCAAGACCGGGATGATCCGGTCCATGGCCGGCACCGGTGGAGTAGTGACCTCTGCGGGCCTGGTGTTCGCCGTCACCATGGCCTCCATGCTCGGAAGCAGTCTGATCATCGTCGCTCAGCTGGGTTCCACCATCGCCATCGGCCTCCTGCTCGACACCCTGATCGTGCGCTCGCTGCTGATGCCCTCGATCGCCACACTCCTGGGACGGTGGTTCTGGTGGCCGCAAGTTGTTTACCCCCGCGGCGACCATAACCGGCCCCGGATTCAGCAGCCGACCGACGAGACGGCCACGACCCAGCCGCTCCGCGTGGGTGCGATGAGTCACGAAGGACCGCAATGAGGTTAGCGAAGATGTTTTATGCTCCGATGATCACGCGGTGAGCCGGCTATGAGCACAGCCGATGCACGCGAGCGCATCCTGGCCGCCGCTGAACGCTGCATCGATCGCCACGGAATCCGCAAGACCACGATGGACGACATTGCGTCCGAGGTTGGATTGTCGCGGCCCAGCGTCTACCGCTACTTCGCCGATCGGGACGATCTGCTCGTGGAGCTGATCTCACGGCATGGGCGCGCGTTGGTCGACCGCGCACGCAAGACGATCTGCCGGCAGAGCAGCCTCCCGGATCAGATCGTCGAGAGTGTCCTCTACGTCGCCGACCACGCCCGCCGCGACCCGATCATGCGGCACTCGATCGACCCCAATGGAACAAGCCTTGGTCGACGAATGATCGCTTCGGGCGCGTCGGAGATGCTCAGAGCCGATTGGTGGGATCCCTTCCTCGACACCGCCGTCGCGAACAATGAACTGCCACCTGGGCTGCCCCGATCGGACATCCACTTGTGGCTGGGCAACGTCGCGAAGACGGTGATGCGCGGGCTCGAGGATGGTGACGGCGACGTCAAGCGCTACAGGTCGATCCTTCGTCGCTTCATCGCCCCCGCCTTCGCCGGCTCAAACGCGCCGGTGAACGCGAACCACGCAAGTACCGTGAGCCGGCCGTAAGGCGATTTCCATATGCGATAGCACCGGCGCTATCACACATAAGACTCACCTATTGGCCGGTCGCGCAACGGCTGACCGAACACATGGCCGACATCCCTCAGCCGCCGGCGATCCAGGCCGCTTCCTCCCCCGGTTCGGGTAGCACCCGCCCGCCTTCGACGGCGAAACTGGCCGGACTGCTCTCAAATACCACGAGCACCCGCTCGGCGGGAACGCCCGCTATCCGCGTTACGGCGGCGGCGATTTCGGTGGCAAGGCGCGTGACCTCGGTCTTTGGGTGGCCCTCGCGTATCCACCCGCTGACGAGGACTGGACTGGCCGGCACGCCATCGGTGTAGACGCCGTCGGCGGGCAGTTCGTGGAACACCACGTTGACGTAGGTGCTCGGCACGTGATTGATCTCCGAGTGGATGGTCGCAATCTCACCCGCCAGCGCCTTCTTGGTCTGCGCGGACAACGTGGAGTCATTCGTTGTGCAGGAGTAGATGGGCACGGTTGCTCCTGGGTCAGCCCAGATGCGCGTGCTGCGGCTTGGTGGGCACCACGATGACGGTGGGCCCGTCGGCCTTCAGCGCGGCATTGAATTCGTGGGCGAGCTTTTCGCAGTTGTCCACATTGACCGCGCGGCACCCGAAACCCGTTGCGAGGGAGGCGATATCGAGCCCCGGCAAGTCCAGTGCCGGCACGCCGGGTGTCTTTTCCAATACCGCGAACGACTTCAGGATCGAGTATTCGCCGTTACGCATCGCGACGAACACGATCGGTAGCCGGTGTTGGGCGGCGGTGTAGAGGGCCTGCACCGAGTACTGCAACGACCCGTCGCCGATGGTGCAAAGGACGTGGCGCTTGACACCACGGGCGCGGTCCCCCAGGGCGACGCCCACCGCCGCGGGCAGCCCCCAGCCGATACCGCCGCTGGCAGTGGCGAAAAACGACCCCGGCCGGGTGCTGGGCAGGAATCTCAGTTGTTGGGCCATCGTCGACGTCGATTCGGTGACCAGCGGCGAATCGGCGGGCGTGACGGTTCTCAAGGTGGACCACACCGCATCCGGCTCCAGTGGCGCCGACCCGGTCACGTCAACCGCGCCGGTCGGCGCCTTCGCGGCGGGCACCGGCCGGTCGCTGTGGTCGTCGATCAGATCCACCAACTGCTCCAACGCCAGCAGGGTGTCACCGAGCAGGCTGTCGCCGACCGGCGCCGCACCAGTCAGTCCGGGATCGGCGGTGATCTGCAGTAATTCGGTGCCCTCGGGCAAGTACTCGCCAGCCACGTAGGGGTAGTACCGGAAGACCTGCGCCCCGATCACCACAACCAGGTCATGGCCGCGCAGCACCTCGGTGACACCGGCGATGGTCATCGGCAGCTGTCCCTGGAATAGCCGGTGATCCTCGGGGAAGGATGCCCGGTCGGGCAGCGGGCCGCTGTATACCGGCGCGCCAACCTTCTCGGCGAACGCCACGCCGGCGTCCCAGGCACCGCTGCGATCGACCTCCGGCCCAAACACCAGCAGTGGCCGCTGCGCACGATTGATCCGCTCGGCGAATCCGCGCAGCCGCTCGGCATCCGGGCTGACCCGGTGACTCACTGTGCGGATCACGGCCGGACCCAGCGCGGGCTTCTCCCAGTCATCAAGCGGAATCGACAAGAACACCGGGCCGGCCGGCGGCTGCAGCGCCACGGCGTAGGCACGCATGATCGCGGCCGGCACGTCCTCGGCGCGCTTGGGCTCATACGCCCACTTCACCCACGGCTGCGGAAACACGGTTTCGTCCTTGTTGGTCAGATATGGCTCGCACAAGACCATTTCGCGGGTCTGCTGGCCGGCCGTGACGATCAGCGGGGTGTTGCCCTTCGCCGCCGCGACCAGATTGCCCATCGCGTTTCCCATCCCCGCGGCGGTGTGCACATTGACCAAGGCGGGCTTGCCGGTGGACTGCGCGAACCCGTCGGCCATGGCCACCACCGACGCCTCCTGCAATCCCAGGACATAAGTGAAGTCGTCGGGGAAGTTCTTCAAGAACGTCTCCTCGGTGGAGCCGGGGTTGCCGAATACCGTCGTCAGCCCAAGCTCACGCAGCAGGTCGTAGGTCACCTCGTGGACGGTTTTTGCCTTTGTCATCGTCCTGCCGGTCCTTCCGTGTTTGTCGCGGCTTCACACGATGCGCGCCACTGCGCTCTGACACTAGATTTGTCGCGCTGGTCTGTCGATGTCCCGGGCGACAACGGTGTCGGCCGGTCGCTGTGGCCGATCACAAGAGCCACAAGGATCCATCGACGGCGGTCGCGTGCCGTGCTGGAATGTTTGAGCATGTACGCGATTGAGGTCAGGCAAACCGGCGGTCCGGAAGTCCTTTCCTACGTGGAGAAGCCGCCGCCCTCCCCCGGGCCCGGTGAGGTGTCGATCAAAGCCGAGGCGATCGGCGTGAATTTCGTCGACACGTATTTCAGATCCGGGCTGTATCCGCATGAACTGCCGTTCGTTCTCGGCGCCGAAGTGGCCGGCACCGTGGCCGCGGTGGGTGAGGGTGTTACCGCGCTGCGCGCGGGTGACAGGGTCGCGACCGCCGACGCCGTCGGCGCCTACGCCGAATACTGTGTCGCGCCAGCCGATGTCGTGGCAACGGTGCCCGATGCGGTGACCTCTGATGTCGCCGCGGCAGCAATCCTCAAGGGCATGACCGCCCACTTGCTGATCAAGTCGGTCTATCCCGTGCAGCCCGACGACACGGTGCTGCTGCACGCCGGGGCCGGCGGGGTGGGCCTGATACTGACGCAGTGGGCGACCAGCCTTGGGGTGCGGGTCATCACGACGGCCTCCACTGCGCACAAGGCGCAGCTGTCGCGCCGGGCGGGTGCGGTGGAGGTGCTCGACTATCCCGACGACGCCCAGCAGTTCGGGGCCAGGGTTCGACAGCTCACCGACGGCAAGGGCGTCCCCGCCGTGTACGACGGCGTGGGAAAGTCGACGTTCGACGCCAGCCTCGCCAGCCTGGCGGTCCGCGGCACTCTTGCGCTGTTCGGCGCGGCCAGCGGGCCGGTGCCCCCGGTGGACCCGCAGCGACTCAACGCCGCCGGCTCGGTGTATCTGACCCGCCCATCGCGGCCGCATTTCATGCGCACACGCGACGAGTTCGCCTGGCGCACAAGCCAACTATTCGACGCGATCGCCAGCGGCGCCATCACCGTTACCGTGAGCGCCCGTTACCCGCTCGAGGACGCGGCCCAAGCCCACCGCGACCTACAGGCCCGCAAGACGGTCGGCTCGGTGGTGCTCACGCCCTAGCCGCCCTGACCACGGCCGCGCGCGGGCGGCCGTCATGGGTACAACACAACGACATCGGCCACACATGCCGGGCGGGATTCGCCCTCGATCTCGTAGGTGAGGGTGAACACGGCTTCCACGCCGGAGGTTTTCTGCCGCGCACACATCACCGTAACGGTGGCGCGAACGTGCGATCCGACCCGCAACGGCGCGGGAAAGCGCACTTTGTCGACGCCGTAATTCAGGGCAGCGGTCAGCTCACGGATCTCAAGGACTTCCGAAATCGCCACCGGTGCAAGCGACAAGGTGAGGAAGCCGTGCACGACGGTGCCCTTGAACGGGCCGTTGATCGCCCGCGCGGGGTCGGTGTGGATCCACTGATGATCCCGTGTGGCATCGGCGAACAAGTTCACCTGCTCCTGCGTAATCTCCATCCAGTCGGTGGTGCCCAGCGGCCGGCCAACAAGACTGAGCAGATCGGCCGGCTCGTCCACTACGGTGTTCATCGAGGTCCTTTCACAGCAACGTGATCAATGTTGCGGCACGGAGGTCCGGGCACCGGGCTGATCCGACCCCAATAGCAACGGTCCCCGGTTGCTTCAATCGTCACGCCGGCGCGCTTCGTTGTCGTTGTGGTAGGAAACAACTTCGATGGCCCCGTGATGTGCCGGGACACACCGCCGGAAGGGTCGCCCCGGTTAGGTTGTTTTTGGACGACAACGCGGATTGCCTTTTCGGTCGAAAGCCGCCTTCGACTAAACCTTTGCCGGGCAAGCGGACTCAGCCGGCCAGCGTTCGATTATCCGGTTGCATGAGGCGGCGTTGCACCTCCAGGGCGAGGCACAACTCCGCCACGTCGCGGGGCTTGGACAAAGAACGCCCGGTGCGCAGCTCGATGCGGTGCAGCCGATACCGCACCGTGTTGGGATGACAGAACAGCAACTCCCCTACCGCACGCGTCGACCCATCGTTATCCACCCACGCTTGAAACGTCTCGTACAGGGTGTCGCGCTCTTGATCGGTTAGCCCAGCGAAGCAGTCCAATGTGGGAGCGACGAGCTTGACGAGGACATCTGGCGCGCTGACCGCCGCGCTTGCCAGGATCGAACCGTCGAACAACGACACCAGCAGGCCCGGCTCCAGGCGTCCTCGCAGCGACACCCGTGCAAAACGCAACGCCTGCGCGGTGTCGCGCAGGTCTTCGAAGCGCGCGCTCACCCCAACCCTGGCGGTGGCGATCTGGGATACCAATGCCAGCACATCGCCAAAGTGCTTGTCATTTTTGATGTGCACGATGCCTACCTGGATGTCGGGAAGTAGCGACCACGCCGAAAACACATCCAGACTGCGCAGCTTCGACTCGATCCGGGGCAGCGCCTCCCCACCCCCATCCGCCGCGGCGGCGACCACGACATACGGTCCGGTACTGGGCAGCCGAAGATAATCGGCGGCCTCCCAGAGGCTGTACTCATCGATAACCCGGCCGTGCAACAGCGCGTCGATGAGCGTCGCCCGTTGTGCCTCGTCGTTGCGTAGCCGGCGGGTCTGTTCGCCGCGGTGCGCGACGGCCATCGCGTCGGTATAGGCCTCTTGTGCGGCCCACAGTTTGGCCGTCAAGGCACGCAATACGCCGCCGTCGACGCCAGAACGGCCGGTCAATTCGGTCACCGCGGCATCCCACAGGCGGCGGAACCCCACGCGGTAGGCCTCCATCACCGACGACAGCGGCACCCCAGCGCGGGCGCGCTCTACGCCCAACTCGGCGGCCGCCGTGGTATCGAACGCGCCGCCAGCGGCAATCGCGGTGCAGATCGGCCGAATGTTGGCGGCGCAGCCGGCGACGACCATATCGAGAGCCAGTGGAACGGCCGTTCGGTAAAGGTGCACTTCGCGCTTGATCGTGCGCGCGAACTTCACCGCAAGCTCGTCGGTGCGCTGACCGACCGCCTCCGCCACTTCCGAGACCTGCTCCTGCACGCCGTCGCTACCCATGCGCCGCAGATTAGGCGCGCAGCCGGATGTCTGCTTGTGCCGGAGAAACGAAAATCGGCGTCATTTTTGTTACCGAAACAACGGGGTCCGCGCCGACGTGCCGGCCGGGCCCGTTTTAGTGCGACTCGGCGGCCAGCACACGTTCGCGGATCTCGGCCGGGTAGAGACTGTCGAACGTAGCCGGCCGCCCGCCGACCTGGGGAAGCAGCCCGTCGTGCACGACGATCGGTCCACGCCCGCCGTGCCGTTCCTCTTCGCTGTAGCACTGATACCACGGCAGGATCGGGACCTCCCACTGCTCTTGCCGGAGGCTCGGATGGGTGCGGGTGCCAAGCGCCCACAGCACATCCGAGGTGTTCGACGGGTCGATATCGTCGTCGAGCACATAGCTGACCGGGCACATGTGACCGACCCGGCTGGTACTCATCAGCTCCCCGATCCGGTGCACGAATTCGCCTGCGCTGGTTTCCGGGAGCACATCGCGCCAATGCCGCGGGACGGTGATGACCATCCAGTGGCAGGCCGTGTCCACCAGCAGCCAGGCCGTGGTGATGGGCAGGCCCGCGTTGCGCAGCAGCGCCAGCACCTCGGCCGACACCCCGACCGCCGGGGCGATCTGCGAATCATCGGGCGGCCGGCCGGTGGCGCTTATCGGCCAGATCGGGTTGTCGCGGTAGGTGATCGCTTCGATCGTGTAGACCGGCTCCGGGGAGGTCTCCGGAAGCGCGTAGCCATGGAACTCCGCGTAGGGGCCCTCGGTGGCGTCCCGGGTGATCGAAACGTGGCCTTCGATGACGACTTCCGCGCCCGCGGGGACATCGAGATCGACCGTCTCGCACTTGACGACCTCGAGGGGTTCGCCGTAGAGCGTGCCCAGGAACGTCCCTTCATCCATTTCGGCCGGGATGGGCATCCCGCCGATCATCGGCACGCCGGGATCACCGCCCTGCACGACGGCGAACGGCATCGGCTTACCGATCTTCTCCCATTCCGCCCAGATCATCCCGATGTGTTGCTGGGGCAAAAACAGGCCGGTCATGTGGCGGTTGTCCAGCAGCATGATCCGCGAGATCGACCAGTTGGTCCACCGGCCGTCCGGCGTCTTCGCGACGATGACGCCCCAGGTGTTGGGGTAGCGGCCGCCGTCATCGGGGTGCACCAACGGAATCGGAAACCGGTCCAGGGTCGCGTCGTCCCCCAACAGAATGTTCTGCTTGCATGGCGCCGAATCCCCGGGGATCAGCTTTGGCGGGATCGGGGTCTTCCCGTGCACCGCCGCCAAATGCTCGACCAATTCCTGGGCCGTCACGTCGTGCGGCAGACCGAGCGAAAGCGCAACGCGTGCCAAGGGATAGCGCCGATCACTGGACAACGCACCCGGCGCGCCAAGCAGGCGGAACCCGGGCTCTGCTTCCTCGACGTTGCCGAACAACGGCGCCGGCCGGCCCTGCTCGGTTGACCGCCGGGTGATCGCGGCCGCCTCCAGGACGGCGCTGACGGGACGATCGATGCGCTCGAGATCGCCAAGCGATTCCAGCTGGTGCAGATATTCCCGCAGATCGGTGATCCTGGGCATCAGTGACTCACCACCTTGAGACTCGAGGCCTTGGCGTCCTGCACGCCGTTCCACCGTTTGGCGGTGGGTGATTCGATGTCGAACTGGTCCAGAATCCGGGCCACGATGTGATCGACGATGTCGCCTACCGACGCCGGGTGGTTGTAGAACGCCGGCATCGGCGGGACGATGCGGGCGCCCATGCGGGCCAGAGTCAGCATGTTGTCCAGATGAATCTCACTGAGCGGAGTTTCGCGGGGCACCAGCACGAGTCGGCGGTGCTCCTTCAACGTCACATCCGCTGCACGGGCGATCAATCCGTCGGCGTAGCCCATCCGGATCGCCGCGAGAGTCTTCATGCTGCACGGGGCGATCACCATTCCCTCCACCCGGAAAGAACCCGACGAGATCGTCGCTGTCTGCTCGTCCCACGAATGGACGACGTCGGCCAGGCCTTCGACGTCGCGTGACGACAACTCCGTCTCCAGACGCACGGTCGCCCGCGCCCACCGCGACAGCACCAGGTGCGTCTCCACATCGGGACACTGTTGCAGTTGGCGGAGCAGCTCGACTCCCAGCACCGCACCCGTCGCTCCGGTCATACCCACGACGATCCGTCTCATTGAACTCACTTCCAGTCACTCTCGGTATTCGGTTACCGTCCGCACCCGAATCGCGTTCCGACGACCGGGCTTTATGCGAACCGTCTTGCTCTTGACGTTGGTTTCAGGCCATTCGATGGGATCCTTAGCCGAATCGGCGCAGTTTGTCGATGTGCTCGCTGACAATGCTGCGCACCTCTTAATGTCGCGCGAAACAGCGCCGCGACGCCCACCGGCTCCCGCCTCCCGGTTGGTGCGACACCTGTCGTGCCACCGGGAAGGTCCATCAACCGTCGGTTGCCAATGCTGTGGTCGGGCGGCGGACCACCCTGACGAACCCGTTGGAGTTGCGCCGTCGATTGGCGACCAGATGGAATGCGGTCACCAGTGCTGGTATCCACATCGGGGACAAGATCAGTGTCACTATCACGATTGGGAGGAGCATCGTTTCACCTACATTTCTTCCGCGAAGCGGATCGTTGCGTTTGTTTTTCTGCACGCCGCGCGACGCTGCGCGATACTCGCCCGGTAGCGAGAGCGATAGTTGGTGGGGCAACCATCGAGAAGATCGACACTTTCTTCCCAGTCACCACCACTGCTTGATCTGTCGGTACACCTCGTCGTTGGTGCCGATAACCCGTTGTTTGACAACAAGGTTGGGTCCATATCTGCTCGCGACCCATTGGCCCGCGATGATGTCAACCCGCAATAAGCAACCGTCGCTGGCGAATACATGGCCGGTCGAATTGGGCATGACCATGATGTCCTCCCTGGTGTAATCGGTACGTCTCATGCAATCACCGCAGGTCGGCGGGGGTTAGCCCCAAAGGGGTCGTTTTTCTCCCCCGAAGGGGGAAATGAATTGCGCTCAGCTGTGGACGGGGCACGGCCCCGAGTCCCGCCGGGCGCGCGTGGTTGGTTTTCTCCCCCCATGTGGGCATTTCATCGCCGAACCGATTGACCCGTGCACGCAGCTGACAGACGCTGATGCCCAGATGCGTTATAGCCAACGCACTTTCAATATCAACACGACTAGCACACGAGGTGAACAAAATGCAGGCAACGGCCACACTACTCAAGGACCCAATGATCAGCGCCGAGGATTTTCGGTTGGCGATGCGCCGGCTGGCAGGCGGGGTCAGCATCATCTCCGGTGCCGGCCCCGACGGCCCGCTGGGCGTCACCGCGACCGCCGTGACGTCGCTGACGGCGGAGCCGCCCAGCGTCCTGTGCTGCTTGAACCGCTCGCTGGAGTTGGAAGCCGCGGTCAAAGAGACCGGCAGGTTCGGAGTGAACATGCTGCGCGCCGATCACCACGATCTGGCGAAGCGCTTCGCCGGCATGCACGGGGTGCGTGGTTCTGCGAAATTCGAACAGGGCAACTGGACGATCCTGCCCAGCGATGTTCCCGCGCTCTTCGACAGTCTGGTTACCTTCGACTGCCGCGTCGACGACATCGTCGAGGTGGGAACGCATTCCGTCTTCGTCGGCCTGATCACCCAAGCCCATTTCGGCGAGTCGGGTGACCCATTGGTGTACTGCGACGGCGCCTTCGCCAGCCTGATGCCGCTGTGAGCGTTGCTCCAAATTTGGAAAGGAAATTGCAATGACCTCTGTACTGATCGTGGTTTCTGCCGCGAACCATTGGACTCTCAACGACGGCACCAGCCATCCCACCGGATATTGGGCCGAGGAGCTGGCCCAACCGCACCAAATTTTCACGGCGGCGGGCTGGGACATCACCATCGCCACTCCCGGCGGGGTGGCGCCGACGGTGGATCGGCTCAGCCTGGGACTGGCCGGTGGCCTGCCGCCAAAGACCCGGGCGGTGGCGGACTATCTGCGCCAACTTGATTCGGCACTGACCCATCCAAAGGCGCTGGCCGATATCGACCCGGATGACTATGACGTGGTGTTCTACCCGGGAGGACACGGCCCCATGGAAGACCTGGCCATTGACGCCGACTCGGGCCGGATCCTGACCGCTGTGCTGGAGTCCGGTAGGCCGCTGGCCTTGCTGTGCCACGGGCCCGCGGCCACCCTGGCGGCGCGGCGCGACGACGGGACGTGGCCGTTTGAGGGCTATCGAATGACTGGGCTGTCGAACGCCGAGGAGCGACTCAACTCGTTTGCCCGCAAGGCCCCGTGGCTGCTGCAAGACCGCCTCGTGGAGTCCGGGGCGATCTATCGCAAAGGCCGGCTTCCGCTGCGGCCTTACCTGGTGGTGGACCGCAATCTCTACACCGGACAGAATCCGGCGTCGTCGGCGATGCTGGCCCACAAATTGGTGACCGATCAAAGTTCACCGGCGCTACACATTTCGGTCAGCCGGCTGATCCCAGCCGATCCCATGGCGACCTACGACGCGATCAGCGATGTCACCACCATCGGGCAACGCAGCCCCGAAACCCATGCTGCCAAGTGGATCACCCACGGCAAGAAGTTCAAGGGCTACAACCACATCGGCCCGCTGTACCGGTGGAGCACCGTGTGCAAGGTCACCGAAGACGCGCCCGGACGTACCTTCGCGTTCGACGTTGCGTGGCCATCAAAGACCGCGTGGCGCTACGACCTCGCCGCCGCGGACGACGGAACCGAGGTCACGTTGACGATGACCAAAATGCAGCCCCAGGCCGCGCCGGTTCTCGCCATTCAACGCATGGTCGGGGTCCACGACCGCGCCGCGCACCTCCGCACTGGCATGGAGCAGACGCTCAAAGGCTTGGCAGAACAGGTGCAGCCGAGCAGCCGCCACTCCTCCGCACGGGCCAGGTAGCCGCCGGCCCAACGTCACCCCTCGCCGCAACCTTGCGTCGCGGCGAGGGGTGACTTGGGTTGGAGGGGCATTCGGGCACCGACGATCCAATCACCGCTAGGCGGCCAACGCGCGCGCGTTTGACGTCGCAGCCCTTTCAGATCCCTGCCCGCGCGGCGATGTCGTGCGCCCGCGCGACGAGATCATTCACAGTCTGGTGCACAGGAACGCCGGATTCGGCGCGGTTGCGCGGATCCTCTTGCGCACGGCGCAGAATTCCTTCGGCGATAATGGCGACCTTCCACAGCGCCAGGGCGTGCCAGAAGGCTAGTTCGGCGTCGGCCACGTCGCGGCCAGTGATGAGGCAATACCGTTCGACCAGATCGGCGCGGCGGGGGTAGCCGGGTAACAGCAGGGCGCGGAATTCCGGAAGGACCGTTTCGCCGTCTTCGGGCCAGTACGCGAGCGTGGTACCGAGGTCGGCGATCGGGTCGCCCAACGTGGCCAGTTCCCAGTCCAGGGCTGCCAGGATTTCGCCGTCGAAGTCGGACACCACGATGTTGCGGAGGTGCAAGTCGCCGTGGACCAGCGTCAGCTCCCGTGGCGGGGGAACCGCGGCCCTGAGCCGATCGGTGAGCAAATCGAGGCCGGACAGTTCACGTGTCTTCGACCGCTCCCACTGGCCGGACCACCGCTTCAACTGACGCTGTGCGTACGGCGAATGGCTAGCCAGATCGGTGAGGTTGACCGCGCCGAGGTCTACCGCATGGATTCGCCCGAGCGTCTCAGCCAACGCGATACCCGCGCTGTGGCGGGCCGGTACGGACAAGGTTTGCGATGCCGCCGCATCACTGATGGCCAGACCGTCCACAAACTCCAAGAGCACCAATGGTTCCTCCCCGACTTCGCCTGCCTGGGCCACACCATAGATTCGCGGCACCGGAACACCGGTCGGCGCAAGGGCAGAAAGGATGCGCGCCTCGCGCAGAACGTCGTGAGCCGAGCTCAGCAGATGGCCCACCGGTGGGCGGCGCAGCACCCACCGGTGGCCGGCAGCGTCGGAGAGCAGGTAGGTCAGGTTGGACTGGCCAACACCGAGGCGTCGAGCCGTCACCGGCGGTGTGAGGTCTGAATCGAGCCTGCCCAACCAGGCCATAAGTTCGGCATGCTCGACACCCGGCACCATGACCAACGAGTCCGCGACCTCGGTGTCCGAGGGGGCGGAAGGATTGCCGCCTGGGGGATTCAAAGGATCGCTCCTCCGTCGATGACCAGGGTTTGGCCTGTGATCCAGGCTGCGGCGTCGGAGGCAAGAAAAGCGATGGCCCAGCCGACGTCTTCGGGTTCGCCGATGCGTGCCAGCGGCAGCGAGTCGATAAGGGGTTGCTCGCGCTCACGCCACAGCAGCTCGGAGAGTTTCGTGCGCACCACACCGGGTGCGACCGCGTTCACTCGCACGGAAATGACAACTCCTTCAGGTTGTTTCGATGCAGGGGCAGGACGTACCGACCCGCTCACCGGACTGCTCTTCGTTGGCGGCGGCCGTCAGGTCCGACCAGCATCAGGATGCACAACTCGCCGTGCCGGCGACACCGTCGAAGCGCGGAATCCCCCTTTCGGAGTACGAAACTCACTAAGCACAGCGATCCGTTGTCGGTTAAGTTCGCTCGGCCGCACTAGCCGCCGCCACCCGCGCCCGAACGAGAGGGAGTTTTCTCACCCGTTGTGGCTATTTCGTCGCCGATGCAATTGACCGGCACTCTTGCCCGGAGCAGGCTGATGCCCGCAGATGCGTTTTGAATCAACGTGATCCGCGACACCAAACCGCTGACCGAGAGAGGCGACGATGCAAGCACCGGAGCGCACCGTACGTGGCGCCGACCTAGCTCGACGGACATCAGTCCGCGACTTCCTCAACAAATCCATCAAGGGCCGTGGCACCTGCGCCTACGATTCGGCGGTCATCGCCGGCAACGGGATCGGTGCGCTGGGGTTCGCCGGCTGGCTTGCACAAAGCCCCTTGTTCGAAGGCAAGGTGACAGTCGTTGCACCCCCGGTTGTCGAGTCACGACGACTGATCAACGGCGTCACCCTGCGGGGGCGTGCGGTCGACTTCATGAGCGCCGCGTTGGACACGACACTGGACGACATCCTCGAGGTGATGTCCGGCTCCAGCGATGCCCCGCCGGTGTGCTACCGCCAGACTGCGGCCATGGCCATACAGCGAGGAACGTCATGGCGATTCGGCAAGCGGGGGCAGTGGCAGAACGGACTGCCGGACAACCGACCCATCGCCTACGGTCTGCGAAACAGCAGGGTGGTCGGCGGCATGCGGGAACTGGCGTCCAAGCTGCCGATCGAATTTGTGGACGAAAAGGTCGAGTCGGCCTCTCACCTGCGCAGCTTCAGCAACGGACGGCATCCCCTGCTTGTTAACGCCACGACCGTGCCCACGCTGATCGGCGGCGAGGCCCGGCCTCCGAAACGGATGGTCCTGGGGGTGCAAGCCCCCTTCATCGCACCCGAGCGCGGCGTCAGCTACCCGCTGGAAGCCGAGACCGCAATCGCCCCTGTGGTGCGCCGCGCAGGAGCGATCGACGTGGGGTACTTCACCCCCTTCCGTGACCCGTTGTCGCCACGCTCCACCTGGTACGGGATCTACGCCCGCGTCGTCGACCGCAACGCCACGTTCAACAAAGATGCAGAACTTCGCATCATGACCGAGCAGCTGTTCGGTGTCGCCGCGGCGATGAACTTGGTTCCCGACGACCCCGAAGAGACCCTCGGCCGGGCCTTCGTACCGGCCTCACCATGGGGCGACGTGGCGCCGTCGGCCCCGGGCACGCTCGAGCTCAAGCGCCAGTACGCCAGTGGCGCACCGGTGTTCTACGCCGACGGAATGGTGACGAGTCTCGCCGGCGGAGTTGTCGGGGCCGAAGCGGTGATCCGCGGTGTGAACCCCGACGACGCCATCCGAGCGGCTTTGCGACCCTGGCGTCTGCACAACCTGCTGTGGTTTCTTGAGACCAACAAGATCCCGCTGCTGTCTGAGATGTTGGTCCGCGCGAACCCGGCAGCCGCGATGGCGTATCCGCACACCGCCGGAATGAACCTATGGGCTTCGGCCGCTTGATATTTGGTTGCGCGATGAGAAGTAGCGCCAGGCGCGTTGCGGGCAAGCTAGTGACCGCTGGTCATTGAGCAATGGCGATGCCGCTAGCTAATGAGCCGTGGAGGTCAATAATGAGTTCCATCATGTGCGTGGCTGCGCGCACACCGAGGAGGAGCGATGCCGGTTGATCTTTGGCCGACTCCCGGCCCGAAGCAGCCACGAGACACCTGGGAGTCCATATCTGCGGCACTAGTCCGTCGCTACCAGCGCGCGTTTGCCAGGGCCACCAATATGCTGCCGGTTCAACGACTCGGCGACGTCGATGCGCGGCGGGACCGATTCCTGACCGAGCTGGGCGTTCGTGCGGACGAACTACACGGCCAACTGCTTCGCGCGATGCGTGACCGGGCCGCCTCCGCTGACTCGCGCGAGCTGGCACGACTGTGTGAAGTGGCCATCGAGCTTCAGGACGTTCGGTCCAGCCATCGCCAGGCCGTCAACGAGGAGCGGTTGCACATGCTCACCAGCGGGCACGAGGTGAGCACGCGGCTGTCCCCGTCATTGGGGGTCAGGGCGCTGCTCGAGCGCGCGGCCACGACGATGTGCGATCTCCCAGGACTCGAGCGCTTCATGGTGTTCCGGCGTGAGGGTGGGATGCTGCAAGCCGCCGCCACCGTTTTCGCCGACCACGACGAGTGGGCCCGGGACTGCCAAGAGTTCTCGGCCCACACAAGATACGATCTTGCGCCGAAACGTCCTGAGGCGCTGATCGTCCGCCGTCGCTCCCCGGCCATCGTCACCGATGCGCTGAACGACCCCGACGCGTTTCAGCCGATCGTCCAGAAGATGCAGACCGCGAACTACGTCGGTGCGCCGGTTATTGCTTATGGCGACGTCGTAGCGACGATCCACGGTGATGCTTATTTCAGCGACCGGCCGGTCGACGAGGTTGACCGTGACGTCATTGCCTCCTTCGCCGAGTCGCTGGGGCTGATCGTGGAACGCGCAATCCTGATCGAGCAGTTGCAATTCCAGCAAAAGGTCGCCGAACAGCTGGCCCAGTCGGCAAGGGGCGTGCTGGGCGGCATGGGCGGTCAGGTTCCGCTGCTGGAATTGGATGAGCAGGCCGCGACGGCGCCATGGCAGAGCCGCAGCGAGGTCGTCTCCGATCTGACCCGCCGGGAGTATGAGGTCCTGCAGCTGATGACCAAGGGCGCGACCAACCGGGAAATCGCGACGACGATCTTCCTCTCGGAGGAAACCGTAAAGTCGCATGTGAAGAGAATTCTGCAGAAGTTCGGCGTGGCCAACCGCGGGCAGGCCGTGGCGACCTATCTGGAAAGTCTGGAACGCCGTCCGACGCCGGGTGGCAGCGGTCGTCGGCAGTGATGCTGTCGCGCAACGGGTTACGATAAATTATCCACTTCTTCATAGATCTCGATGTGCCAGCCGGCCAGCCAGATCGCCACGCGCACATTGTGGTCCCGCGTGCTGGACGCCAGCCGCGGTCGGTCCGGATCCCACACGCGTACCAGTCGGTATCGCCAGCTACGCCCGGGACTGAACACCGCCCAAGACTCGCGGCAACGGATCGCATAATGCAGGTGTTGGGCAAACGTCGTCATCTCGTGTCCCTGGTTCGGCGGAACCTTTACGCGTTCGATGGTTCGCGCTCCAGGGCGCCTTCAGTAGCGGTCTTGTTGTTGTGGGCCCACAAAGCCTTATTGTGGCGCCCTGCGACCCGCGTACCTAGGCGAATCTGGCCAAAGTGCGATCCCACAACTCGCGCGCAAGGGCGGGGTTGTAGGCCGCCCGATTGGCTTTGGCGATTTTGCCTCTCGAGTAGTACTCGCCGGGCGTCCAATCGACACCGGGTGTGCTCGACGCCAGCCAGACCAGCTGGTCGGCTCCCTGGTCTGCGGTGGCTGTGAACCGGGTCGTTATCGGCAGGTGGTACTTCATGAAGGCGAGGATCCGCGACCCCGACGCGTCGCCGAAGTTGGAGTCCACATAGCCCGGGTGAAACGTCGCGGTCGATAGTCCGCTCGCATGGTATCGCCGATGTAATTCCCTGGTGAACAACACGATTGCGAGTTTGGTGAATGCGTAGGCAGTGCTGGGGCGGTGCCGGTCCGTGGTTTCAATGTCGTCGATGGTGACTCTGCGAAGCAGTTTCTGCGACGAGCTGGTCGTGTTGACGACGGTGGCGCGGGAATCGAGCAGCACATCCATCAACTGCGTGGTGAGCAGGAACGGCGCCAGATAGTTGACCTGAAGGGTGATCTCGTGACCGTCGGCGGTCTTATGGAGCTTGGTGAACATGCCGCCGGCATTGTTGGCCAAGACGTCGATGCGCGGATACTCGGAACGAATCTTGTCCGCCAACGCCCGCACCTGAGACAGGTCGGCGAAGTCGGCCACGAAATAGGCGGCGTCCAATTCTGCGGCCACGGCCGCGGCCTTGCTTTCCGACCGCCCCACCACCACAACGTTTTCGCCGCACCGGCGTAGCCGGCGCGCCGCGGCGGCACCAATGCCGTCACTGGCGCCCGTGATGACAATCGTCCTACGCGTCATTGCCTCGCCCCCACCTAGGTCAGCGAGTAGCGAACCGGCAGGTGCTTGAGGCCGCCGACGAAGGTGGTGGCGACGAGTTCCGGATCACCGGTCAGCTCAATCGATTTGAGCCTCGGTAGCAATTCGGAGAAGAAGCTATCGACCTCCATGCGGGCCAGGGCCGCACCCATGCAGAAGTGCACACCATAGCCGAAGGCCACGTGCTTATTGGGGTCGCGGCCCACGTCGAAGCGGAACGGGTCGTCGAAGACGTCCTCGTCGCGGTTGGCCGATACGTACGACAGCAGCACGGATTCGCCCGCGGCGATGGGTACGCCGCGCACGACCGTGTCCTTGGCGGCGGTCCGCATGAACTCCTTGACCGGGGTGACCCAGCGGATCATCTCCTCGGTGGCCAGCGGCATCAGGTCGAGATTGTCGCGCAGCCGCTCGAGCTGGTCTGGATTCTCGATGAGCGCCTGCAGGCCACCGGAAATGGTGGCACTGGTGGTGTCGTGACCCGCAGTGGCGACGATGAGGTAATACGACACGGTGTCGATGTCCGACAGCGGTTCGCCGTCGACGCGCGCGTTGGCGATCGCCGACGCGAGATCCTCGGTCGGATGCTCCCGGCGTGACGCGGTCACCTCGTTGAAGTAACCGAACATGTCGAGCAACACGGGCAGCTGTTCTTCAATCGTGGCGCCACGTTTGAACTCGGAGTCATCAGCGCCGAACAACTCCTGGGTCAGCTTGAGCATGCGCGGAAAGTCGGCCTCCGGCAGCCCCAGCAACGACATGATCACGTACAGCGGGTAATTGACGGCCACCTGCTGAACGAAGTCGCACTCGGGACCCGCGGCCATCATCTTATCGACATAAGCCTTGGCCAGTTCATCGACGCGAACCTTCAGCGCCCGCATCGCCTTTGGACGAAACCAGTCGGAACCGATGGCACGCACCACCCGGTGTTGCGGGTCGTCTAAGTGGATCAGCGTGCGGACGCCTATGGCCGCTTGCTGCTCGTCTCCCGCGGCGGTCGTCAGGACCGGGCGCGGCCAGTTGGTGAACAGCATGTTCTCGCGTTCGATGTCCATGACGTCGGCGTGTTTGGTGATCGCCCAGAACGGCCGGTAGTGCGGCACCTCGACCCACGACACCGGCGCGTTGGCGCGCAGCCGAGCCAGCGCCGCGTGCAGCCGCTGTTCATCGGTGTACGCCAACGGATCCGCCAACAGCCTGGCCGATTCATCCGTCGTCGTTGTGCTCACTCGCGAAACTCCTTCAGTGCGGCCGAGATACAGCTCTGAGAGGCGGTCAAAAAGATCGGCAGAACGCGGTCCACCACGCCTTCGCAACGATTTTTCAGCGCCGCGGCGATTGAGTCGACCGGGCCGACGACGGCAAAAGCCGCCAGCATCTCATCGTCGATGAGCGAACCCATTGTGTCCCACTCCCCCGCCAGGGAGAGGCGGTGCAGTTCGGTGTGCAAATCCCCCCAGCCATGCAGCTCGAGGACCTTCCGGTAGGCCGGCGTCGATCCGTAGAAAGCGATCTGCTTGCTGACAGCGACGGTGGCGGCCGCCAGTTCAGCGTCAGTTTCACCGGTTGCCACCATCACTTCGCAGGAGACCTGGAAATCGCTGCGATCGCGCCCGGCTCGCTGCATGCCGCGCGTCAGGGCCGGCAAAGTCACCTCATCGAGGTAGCGCTTCGAAACCATCGGGTGACCGAGATGGCCGTCGGCGACCTCGCCGCACAATTCGGTCATCGCTTCGCCGACGGCGGCGAGGAAAACCTTCGGCGCGGGATAGGGGTGCGGCTCGGGCGTGAACATCGGGGTCATGATCTTGTGGGTATAGAACTCACCCTCGAAACGCAGTTTGGAGCCGTCCGTCCACGCCGACCAGATCGCGTGCAACGCGGCGACGAATTCGCCCATCCGGCGCGCCGGATGGCTCCAGGGCATGCTGAATCGTTTCTCGATATGCGGCTGGATCTGGGTTCCCAGACCAAGGATGAACCGCCCCTTCGAGTACGCCTGCAGGTCCCAGCCGACGTTGGCGACGATCATCGGATTGCGCGCGAACGCCACCGCGATGTTGGTGCCCAACTCGAGTCGCGACGTGTGTTCGGCGGCCAGCAGCAGCGGCAGAAACGGGTCGTGACTGGTTTCGGCGGTCCAGCCCCCGTGATACCCGTCTAGTTCCAGGGCGCAGGCTGCCTCGGCCACCCGGGCGAGTCGATTGGGGATGCCCCCGTCGAGCTTCAGGCGGGGGGCGCTACCCATGCGGGCAACTTTACAGTAAGCAATCCAGTATGTGACCCTGCTCTTCTAAGCGCGCGATGAATCTTCCATGAGGTAGGACATAGGGATGACGAAAGCCCAGGATTGGGGAGAGACGCTCGACGATCTCGAGCGTCGCCGTCAGCACACATGGGGAATGGGCGGGCCTGAGCGGCTCGACAAGCACCGCGGCAAGGGCAAGCTCGACGCCCGCGCGCGCATCGAGCGGCTGCTGGACCCGGGCACGTTCCGCGAGCTAGGCACGCTTGTCGGTGGCGAGATCGCGGCGGACGGACTCGTCGTCGGCTCCGGCTCGATCAACGGCTCGCCCGTGATGCTGGGCGCCGAGGACTTCACCACCATGGCCGGCAGCATCGGGCCGGGAGGCAACTCCAAGCGATACCGCATCGCCGAACTGGCGCTGCGCGACAAGATTCCATTGGTGATGCTCCTGGAAGGCGCCGGTTTTCGTCCCACCGGTGGGCATTACGGGCGCAGCCCGACCGATCTGCTCGCCCAGGCGCAGTGCTCGGGTCGGGTCCCGACCGTCGCCGCCGTGCTCGGCCCCTCGGCGGGGCACGGGGCGCTGGTGGCGCCGGTCTGCGACTTCAGGATCATGAGCCGCCAGGGCGCGATCTTCACGGCCGGGCCTCCCGTCGTCAAAGAGTCGACGGGCGAAGACATTTCCAAGGAGGACCTCGGCGGGCCGGACGTCGCTGTGCCCAGCGGGGTGATCCACAATGTCGCCGAGGACGACGAAGCCGTCCTCCACGACGTCCGTCGCTACCTGTCGTACTTCCCGGCGAGCGCATGGTCGTACCCGTCTCCGCTGCCCGCCGACGAGGCCACCGAGCCGCGCCCAACCCCGGAGCTGCTCGACATCGTCTCCCGCGACAACCGGCGCATCTACGACATGCGCGCCGTGCTAGACGTGGTCTTCGATAGTCCCGAGTGGTTCGAAGTGCAGCCGCTGTACGGCAAGGCGATCATCTGCGCGCTGGCCCATCTCGGCGGCCACCCGGTCGCGGTGGTGGCCAATCAGCCCCAGGTGCTGGCTGGCTCCATCGACGCGGACGCGGCCGATAAGGCGGCCCACTTCATCATGGTTGCCGACTCGTTTCACCTGCCAATCGTCTTCCTCGCCGACAACCCCGGCATGCTGCCCGGCAGCCGATCCGAGCGCAGCGGCGTGCTGCGTGCCGGCGCGCGGATGTTCGCCGTGCAGACGGCGGCCACCACGTTGAAGCTGCACCTGACGCTGCGCAAGGCGTACGGGTTCGGCTCGATGGTCATGTCGCTACTCGGTTTCGATCATCAGGTCGCGACCTTCGCCTATCCGGGCGCGACGATGGGCGCGATGAGTGCCGCGGCGCTCAGTCGCGCATCGCACGCCGGCGAAGACCTATCCACCAAGCTACGCAACGCCGAACTCCAGGCGTCATACCGGTCGGCCGAGCACATGGGGTTCGACGAGCTCATCGATCCCCGTGAGACGCGTGACGCGCTGCTGGCTTCGTTGCAGCGAGGCCTGTCCAGTCGACAAGCCGTCGCCGAACCGGTGACCCGAACTGTCATCATGCCGTGAGGCGTTCGCGCGACCAAGGCCACCCCAGCACCGCATCGAGTCTGCGATGAGTGCGCCCAGTCTGCGTGCAGCGTCAGGAATTGGGCGAAAGCCAAGCAGTGAGCGCAGTTTCGGCAGTGGACGCGCGCGGCGCTAGGCGCTAGCTCGATACGCCGCGACGATCGGCTCGAGCTCGTCGGGTGTCGCGCCGTGCATGATCACGGCGTCGGCCCCGTAGTCGAATTCCTTACGGACACGCTCCACGCACTGCTGCGCCGAACCGGTGGCCGACGGTTCCAGCCATTCATCGGGAATCAGCGTCGCGATGTGCTCGATCTGCTCGGCTGTGGCCTTGTGATCGATCCCGCCCGCGACGGACGTGACCACCGAATCCGCCCGGAACCGTTGCAGCACAGCGGGGTCCCAGTGGTTGGTGCTCACCAGCAGATCGCCGTACCCCTGCAGATAGGTGGCCAGCCGCGCGACGGTCTTCTTCAGCCGCAACTGTTCCGGAAGGTGGTCTCCGACCGTCGCGAAGCACGACCACACCCGCACGCTATCCGGGTCGCGGCCGGCCTTTTCCGCGGCGGACTTGACCGTCTTCACACAGCGCTGCAGCGTCTCCGGGGTGAAATAGGTGTGCAGGATGACGTCGTCGAAAGCACGGCCCCCGAGCGCAAGCGTCTGGGGCCCGAACGCGACCAGCGCCAAGCGAATGTCTTCGTTGAAGTCCTTGTCGAGAAACAGGATCGGGTACTTCCCCATCGGGCCGTCGTGGTTGAAGATCACCTCGCCGTGCCACAGCCGGCGCATGACCCGGGCCCAATCCTCCATCTGCGCGGTCGTCACCGCCGGTATACCGAACGCCCCGTAGATCGCGGCGATGCCGCGTCCGATGCCCAACGTGAAACGCCCACCGGAGAGCCGGTGCATGGTGGTGGCCCACGATCCGGTTATCAGCGGATGGCGGGTGTTGTGATTGGTTGCGGCGGTGGCGATCCGCATCCGGTTGGTCACCGCACACGCGGCGCCGACCAGTGACGACGCTTCCTTGACGTTCCAGCGCTCGGAGATGAAGGCGGTGCCGAAGCCCAGCTCCTCGCCTCGGCGGGCCTCGTCCATCAGGGTCGCCGGCCCCTCGCCACCGGCCCCGGCCAGCAGGTAGTAACCCAGTTCGTCGAGTGCGCGATCACTCAATTCGAAACCCCTTCATCCGAGGCGACTTCACGCAGGAAACGCTCGGTGACCCGCTGCGCGCGCCGGGAGAAGACCTGGCCGACGTGGCTGCCGTCGTACCAGTACAGCTGGCCCTTCCAACGTTCCTGCAATGCGATCGCGGGTTCGCGCATCGCCATCCGGTCGTGCCACGCCCCGACGATGAGGCGGCGGTGCGGCGGCGGCGCAGGGTCGACCGCCAGCGGATCGATCACCGATGTCAGCTTCGAGACCTCGGGGGACTCCAGCAGTTCCCGGAATCCGTCACGGGACGGCCCCCAGCGCGCCAGGTGTCGCGCGATCATCGCGTTTAGTCCCAGGATCGGGGTGTACAGGGCGACCGCGTCGACCTGCCTCTCCAGGTGGGAAACCAAAGCGGCCACCGGGGTGCCCATCGAAATCCCTGACACCACAACGGCCGTGGCTTGCGGCTGAACCCAGCGCACCACGGCGCGGACCTCCGACACCGCGCGCATCATTCCCGCGACATTGCCCAGCGGATCGAGGTCCGGATAGGCCGGCCATTCGCGGTGTCGGCAGCCGTGGCCGGGCTGCACCGGCATTGCGATGTTGAACCCCAGCCGGTGATGTATTCGGTCGATTCGGGATAGCAATAGGTCTTCCGTGCCGCCCTGACCGGCGCCGTGTACCCATACCAGCCAGGGCCGTGGGCCGTCCCGGTGCCGGCACAGGTGCACCACCGCGCGCGCCGGGCCGCCCAAGTCCGTCGGCTTCAAGCGTCGCGGGCAGCCGCGGATCATGTTCGAACGTCATCCGCTCGTATGCCAGTCCGGCGATGCGCCGCTGCCGTATCGAGGTCGCCCGCAACGGCTTTGGCTCGGCGTGCGCCCGGTCAATGCCGAGCGCTGACAATTCCTCGGCCGCAGCGGTATACATCTCGGGCGGCCGCACCTCTTTGGTCAGATTCCCGCCCAACAGTGTAAAGCCGCTCAGGACAAGCTCGTCCAGGAAGACCTCGCCGAACTGGCGCACGCCGCGCGGCGATGCTCCCGCCCATCCGGTCGATTCGTTGATACCAGCGACCGCCCGCGGGACTACCATGCCCAGTTCGCGGGTGATATCCAGCCCGCGCGTTGCCCACGACATGGTGTTCACCTACACCAGCTTGAAACCGGTGCATCCGCCGGTATAGCCCAGCAGCAGTGGATCGATCACACCACCGCGATCGTCGCGCCGACGGTGCCGGTGCACCCTTACGGGCCCAGGGACGCGACGTCCTTGGCGTCGAGAAAATCGCAGCTCGTCAGCCGCCCGTACATCCCCTCGACGCATAAAGCTCCCTTGCCGCGCACCGGCCGAACTGCTGAAATCTATACTGTAACGGACTTAGTATCAACGATCACGGGAGGCTCCGGCGTGAAAGTGCCCTTCACCTGGAAGGTAACCGGGTGGTTCATGGTCGGGTGGTCGCCCGAATTCCCGATCGGTGAGGTCCGGCCTCTTCGGTACTTCGGCGAGGATCTGGTCGCCTATCGCGACGCTTCAGGTGAGCTGCACGTGCTGGAGGCGCACTGCAAACACCTCGGCGCGCACATCGGCCACGGCGGCAAGGTGGTGGGCGACTGTGTCCAGTGCCCATTCCATGGCTGGCGCTGGGGCGCAGACGGCACCAATCGATACATTCCCTATCAACCGGACCGACCCAACCGCGCGCTGCGGCTGCGGGTGTTTCCGGTGCGGGAGCAGTACGACTGCGTGTTCATCTGGCATCACCCGGGCGGCAAGGAGCCGCAGTGGGAAATGCCGGACATCTTCCGCAAGTTCCCGCAGTTCGAGACCGATCCGGCGGCCTATTACCGGGCGTATCCGGAGTTCTCCCGGCGCGCGGAGCGCGAACCGGTGCATCCCCAGATCGTGGCCGAGAACGCCCCCGACAGCGCCCATTTCGAATACGTGCACCACGCCACGGTGACCCCCAGGGTGCTGGACTGGAAGATCGTCGACCACGAATGGCAATTCGTCGCGGGTTGGCCCGACGCAGGCAGCGACAACCCCGAGGATCTCGCGTTGCGGTTTCACAGCCACTTGTTCGGCCTCGGAGGAGCGATCAGCGTTTTCGAAGGTGCGCAGAATCATCGGCTGATCTTCACCTGCACACCGGTCGATGATGAGTGTTCGGACCTGTTCTACTCGATCTGGTGGCCACGAATCCCGGGCGACACCTCCGACGTGCCGCGCGGCGAGCTGCGCGAGCTCATCGAAAAGCAGTTCCTGTCCACCGTCTTTGACGACCTAGAAATCTGGCGCTACCAGAAGTACGTGGAACGTCCGCCCCTCTCCAAGGTCGACGCGAAAGGGTATATGGCGCTGCGGAAGTGGGCCGCGCATTTCTACGATGTCCCGCCGGCAGCGACCGCCTCGGCATGACACCGCAGCTTGCCGAGCTCGCGGCCCCCGAGCACACCGCGATCGTCACCCAGGAGTGCCAGGGCGCGGTCATCGGCCCGAACGCCGGACTCGCGATGCTGGCCGAGGAGGCGCGCCGCGTTGCGCTACCGAACATCGTGCGGCTGCTGCCGGCCGCACGGGCGGCCGGGGTGCGGGTCGTGCACTGCCTGGTGCGGCGACGACCCGACGGGCTCGGCTCCAACCACAACGCAAAGATCTTCGCGATCGGGCGCGGCGACGTCGACATCGCTCCGGGCACCCCCGGAGCGGCTCTGCTGCCCGAATTAGGCCCCGAGCCAACCGATCTGGTGCTGAGCCGCTGGCATGGCGTCGGACCGATGGGGGGCACCGACCTCGACGCGGTGCTGCGGAACCTCGGGGTGTCCACGATTGTCGTCGTTGGTGTCTCGCTGAACATCGCCATCCCCAACGTCGTGATGGACGCGGTCAACGCCGCCTATCGCGTCGTCGTACCGCGCGATGCCGTGGCCGGCATACCCACCGAGTACGGCGACGCCATCATTGCCAATACGCTGTCGCTGCTGGCGACCATCACCACGACCGACGAGTTGATCAACTTCTGGAAGGCTTCATGACCGACACAGCGCCCGAAGTCCGGGGCGGATTCCCCGAAATCAAACCGGTCGACCATGCGCCCCCTGGGCTCGGCCGTTTTGTGGCCGCGATACACCGCCTGCAGGACCTGACGGTCTCCACCAATCCCGACGGTTCGATGTGGTCCACCGCGGCCCAACACGTCGAAAATGCTTGCGCGTTACTGGACGGCCACCAGGTTCCGGAAACCCTGGCAACGGCCGGCCGAATCCTCGAACTGCCCGGGTTGGGTCATCCGCTGCTGCCCCCGTGGACCCTCACGGACTCCGGAGCCGACGGCGTTGTGATGGAAGGACACTTCACAAGGTCCCACGTGGGCGGAAACAACGCCGTGCACGGCGGGTTCATCCCGCTGCTCTACGACTGGCTATTCGGCATGGTGGTTTCCACCGCGGGTATCCGCCCAACTCGCACGGCGTACCTGCACGTCGACTACCGCAACATCACCCCGATCGACGAGCCGTTGACCGCCCAAGGCCGGATCGTCGAGGTCGACGGTAGGAAAAACTTCATTGCCGCTAGCATGGCGGCTGCCGATGGCACACTGCTCAGCGAGGCCAACGGCCTGATGGTTCGCCTGCTACCCCACCAGCCGTGAAAGGCGCGATGTCCGACACCACCACGCAATTCACGGTGCCCGCCGTCGCGAAGGCCGTCGCCGCCGCGATTCCCGACCGCGACCTGGTGATCCGGGGGAAACAGCGTTACAGCTACGCACGGCTCCTCGAGCGGTCGAACCGGCTCGCCGCATACCTGCACTCGCGGGGACTGGGCTGCCACACCGAGCGTTCCGCGCTCGCCGGCCACGAGGCCGGTCAGGACCTACTTGGCCTCTACGCCTACAACGGAAATGAATTCGTCGAGGCGCTGCTCGGCTCCTTTCAGGCCCGGGTTGCCCCGTTCAACGTCAACTTCCGCTATGTCAAAAATGAGCTGCAATATCTGCTGACCGATTCGGGGGCGACCGCCCTGATCTACCACGCCGCATTCGCGCCGCGGGTAGCCGAAGTCCTGCCGGATCTTCCGCAGCTGCGCGTCCTGATTCAGATCGCCGACGACTCGGGCAACGACTTGATCTACGGCGCAGTGGATTACGAGGCCGCCCTGGCGTCCAGCTCGCCGGAACCTCCTCCCGTGCAACACTCGCCCGACGACTTGTACGTCCTGTACACCGGCGGCACGACGGGAATGCCGAAGGGAGTGCTGTGGCGCCAGCACGACATCTTCATGACGTCCTTTGGCGGGCGAAATCTCATGACCGGCGAGCCATTCGGCTCCGTCGACGAGATCGTTACGGCAGCGGCCGCGGGCCCGGGCGCCAAGATCTTGATTTTGCCGCCGCTGATCCACGGTGCGGCACAGTGGAGCGTGATGATGGCGCTCACGACCGGCCAGACCGTCGTCTTCCCTTCCGTCGTCGATCATTTGGACGCCGATGACGTGGTCCGCACGATCGAGCGTGAGGGCGTGACGGTGGTGACGGTGGTCGGTGATGCGATAGCGCGTCCCTTGGTCGCCGCCATCGAGAAGGGCAGCGCCGACGTGTCGTCGTTGGCCGTGGTCGCCAATGGCGGCGCATTGCTCACCCCGTACGTCAAGGGGCGCCTGATCGAAGCCCTGCCAAATGCCGTCGTCGTCGACGGCGTCGGATCGTCGGAGACCGGGGCTCAGATGCACCACATGTCAACGTCGGGGGCGGTGTCGACCGGCACGTTCAACGCCGGACCCGACACCTTCGTGGCGGCCGAGGATCTGACCGCGATCATGCCTCCCGGTCACGACGGCATCGGCTGGCTGGCGCAACGAGGCTACGTCCCACTGGGCTACAAGGGCGACGCGGCCAAGACCGCCAAGACATTTCCCGTGATCGACGGTGCGCGGTACGCGATCCCGGGCGACCGCGCGCGCCACCGCGCCGACGGCGCGATCGAGTTGCTGGGCCGCGATTCGGTGACCATCAATTCCGGTGGCGAGAAGATCTTCGCCGAAGAGGTAGAAACCGCGATCGCGTCCCATCCGGCGGTGGTCGACGTGGTGGTCGCCGGGCGGCCGAGCGACCGCTGGGGGCAGGAGGTCGTTGCGGTCGTCGCGCTCGCCGAGGGTGCCCGTGCCGACGCCGAAGAGCTGGTCGCGCACGCCGCGCAGTCCCTGGCTCGCTACAAACTTCCCAAAGAAGTCGTGTTCCGTCCGGTGATAGAGCGCAGCCCGTCCGGCAAGGCCGACTACCGATGGGCACGCGAGCAGGCGCTGAACGGCTGACGGGTTAAGCCCGTCCCGCTAACCCGGGCGAGACCCATGTTGTCTACTGTAATAATTACAGTACGATCTTACGCAAAGACAGCCCGTTCACGCTGAAGGATGCTGGAGATCTCGGTGACGACCAACGTTCACACCCCCGCCGGCACCGGCGACCAATCCGTTGATCTGCGTGACCCCTACCCGTACTTCGCCCAAAAACGCCGCGCGGCCGGCGTCTTCTGTGGGACGGTCATGGACTACTCCAAGACGCCCGAGTCCCTACTGCCCAAGCGCGAGTACTCCGCGATGTCGTTCGATGCGGTGAACAAGGTGTTCCGGGACGGGCGGGTGTTCAGCTCCAAACCGTACGACAAGACAATCGGCCTCTTCATGGGGCCGACCATTCTGGCGATGGACGGAAAGAAGCATCGCGACCATCGCAACCTGGTGTCGGCGGCATTCAAGTCCAAGGCGCTGGCCCGGTGGGAGCCGACCATCGTGCGGCCGGTCTGCAATGCCTTGATCGACGAGTTCATCGACGCCGGCGAGGCCGATCTGGTCCGCGATTTCACATTCGAATTTCCCACCCGCATCATCGCCCGACTGCTGGGACTGCCGGCCGAAGACCTGCCGATGTTCCGCGAGCGCGCCGAGCAGCTGATCAGCTACCACGTCAACTACGAACGTGCCTTCGAGGCGTCGGCGGCGCTCAAGGATTACTTCCTCGAGCAGATCGAGCAGCGCAAATCCAGGCCCACCGAAGACATCATCGGCGATTTGGTCACCGCGGAGATCGATGGCGAAAAGCTCAGCGACGAAGCGATTTACTCCTTCCTGCGCCTGCTGTTGCCCGCCGGCCTGGAGACCACGTACCGGTCTTCGGGAAACCTGCTGTATCTGCTGCTCACTCATCCAGACCAGTTCGCCGCGGTACAAGCCGACCGCGAGCTGATCGCGCAGGCGATCGAGGAAGGGCTGCGCGTCGAGACGCCGCTGACCACGGTCCAACGTTTTGCGACCGAAGACACCGAGCTGGAAGGGGTCGACGTTCCGGCACGCTCGGTGATCGGCGTGTGCATCGGTTCCGCGAATCGCGACGAGCAGCGCTGGGAGCGTTCGGAGGAATTCGACATCTTCCGCAAGCACGTGCCGCACATCTCCTTCGCCGCCGGCGAGCACACCTGCTTGGGCCTTCACCTGGCGCGGCTGGAAACGCGCGTCGCCCTCGAATGCCTGCTGACTCGATTGACGAACATCAAGCTGCTGACCGATCACGACCCACACATCCACGGTCAGCCCTTCCGTTCGCCGACGGCGCTTCCGGTGACGTTCGGCTCAAAGTAGGGAATCTAGGAAATGATCAAGGTAATGGCGGGATTTCGGGTCCTCGAGCTTGCGCAGTTCACATTCGTCCCCGCAGCCGGTGCCATCCTCGCCGACTGGGGCGCCGACGTCCTCAAGATCGAGCACCCGCTACGCGGTGATACCCAACGCGGCTTCCTCAACATGGGTGGCATCCAGGTCAACCCCGACCGGCATCCGCTGATGGAGCACCCCAACCGCGGCAAGCGCAGCGTCGGCATCGACGTTTCCACGCCTGGCGGCCAGGAGGTGATCTACGAGCTGGCCAAGACTTCGGACGTGTTCCTGACCAACTACATGCCCGCGCAGCGGCAGAAGCACAAATTCGACGTGGAGCACATCCGCGCGGTGAATCCGAACATCGTCTATGCCCGCGGCTCGGCATACGGCGACAAGGGCGCCGAGCGTGACGTCGGCGGCTATGACGGAACGGCGTTCTGGACGCGTAGCGGCGTGGGATACGCGCTGACGCCCGAGGAGTTGGGTGGCGCACTCGGACAAGGCATTCCGGCGTTCGGTGATTCCATTGGCGGGATGTTCATCGCGGGTGGCATCTCGGCCGCATTGTTGCATCGCGAACGTACCGGCGAAGCCGTCGAGCTCGACGTGTCGTTGCTGAGCACCGCCTGGTGGGCGGCGGGGGCGAGCATGACGCAGGGCATGGAGACGGGAGAAGTCATGCGCACGCCCATGCCCGGGTCCGCCACCGCGATGTCGGTGAACCCCTTTATGGGCAACTACCTGACCTCCGACGGCGGGACGATCAACCTGTGCATCATCAGCCCGACGGGCCTTATCCGCGACACGTTCGAGCACCTGGGCATCCCGGAGGCCGCCGACGACCCCCGTTTCTCCGAGGTGCTCCCGCTGATCCAAAACGCCGGCGCGGCGGCCGAGTTGATTGCTAAAGCCATCGCCGGCAAGCCTTTTGAGTACTGGCGGCAGCATCTGAAAACGATGAAAGGTCAGTGGGCGCCGTTCCAGAGCCTCCTCGACCTGGCCGATGACGAGCAGGCGCTTGCCAACGACATGATCTCCGAGGTCGAGCTGGCCAGCGGCGGCGCACCGTTCAAGGTCGTACGCGGCCCGGTTCAGTTCAACCACGAACCGCTGGTGACAACCCGGGCCCCGCAGGCGTCCGAGCACACGGAGCTCGTGCTCATGGAGATCGGCATGGACTGGGACCGCATCGAACAACTCAAGGAATCGGGATCCATCGCGTGAATCGCGCCGGCGACGATGCAGAGCGGAGCGATGAGGAGGAGTGGCGCTCATGAATGACGTGGCCATCATCGGCGTGGGGCTGCACCCTTTCGGTCGCTTCGAGGGCAAGTCCGCAATGGAGATGGGCGCGGATGCCATTCAACTCGCGGTCGCCGATGCCGGCATCGAATGGAAGGACATCCAAGCCGCCACGGGAGGCAGCTGGACGGTAGCCAATCCCGATGCGATAGTCGCCATGGTCGGGCTGTCAGGCATTCCCTTCACCAACGTGTTCAACGCATGCGCGACCGCGGCAAGCGCCGCCAAGGCCTGTGCCGATGGTATCCGGCTGGGCGACTACGACATCGGGATCGCCATCGGGCTGGACAAGCACCCGCGCGGCGCCTTCACCGAGGACCCGGCTCTGGTCGGGATGCCGCGCTGGTACGCCGAGAACGGCCAATACCTCACCACGAAATTCTTCGGCATGAAAGCCAATCGCTACTTGCATGATCACGGCATCTCGCAGCAGACCCTGGCCAAGGTCGCCGCCAAGAATTTCCGCAATGGGGCGTTGAACCCCAACGCGTTTCGCCGCAAGCCGATCTCCGAAGAGAACATCCTCAACTCGCCGGTACTGAACTACCCACTCACCCAGTACATGTTCTGCGCGCCGGACGAAGGCGCGGCAGCGGTGGTGATGTGCAGGGCCGATATCGCGCAGCGCTACGCGTCCAAGCCCATTTATCTGCGGGCGGTGGAAGTCCGCACCCGCCGCTACGGTGCCTACGAGGTCAACACCACGTTCGCGCCAGTCGATGAGGATGTCGCTCCTACGGTGTACGCGTCGCGCGCCGCGTTTGAAAAGGCGGGCGTCTCACCCCAAGACGTCGATGTCATCCAGTTGCAGGACACCGACGCCGGCGCGGAGATCATCCATATGGCCGAATGCGGCTTCTGCGCCGACGGCGAGCAAGAAAAGCTGCTGGCCGACGGCGCCACCGAGATCACCGGTGCAATGCCGGTCAACACCGACGGCGGTCTGATCGCGAATGGCGAGCCGATCGGGGCGTCGGGTCTGCGCCAAATCCACGAGCTGGTGCGACAACTTCGCGGCGAGGCGGGCGATCGTCAGGTGCCGGGTGAGCCTCGCGTCGGGTTCGCTCAGCTCTACGGGGCGCCCGGCACCGCCGCCGCCACGGTCCTGACGACCTGACCGCGCCGCCGAGCGTGCACTCAGCGCGAATAATCTGCTGATTTCTCGCGCTGAGTGCACGTTGGGCGCGTCAGGAGGCTTTCGGCGCGGAATAATTGGGCTTGCCCAGGCCAAGCGCGTACTGCCCGATCATGTTTCGGAACACCTCGAGCGTGCCGCCGTAGATTCCCACCAACGGGGCGAAGCGGTACACATACTCGGCGCTGCCGTCGTCGGCGGCCCCGTCGGTTCCGAACGGCAGGGCCGATGCGGCCCCGAGTATGTCCATCAGGTCCGGTGAGATGTCTCGCATCGTTTGTGCGATCGCCACCCGGCCGAAGATGTTCGGCGCGCTAAGTGCCCCCTCCAGCCGAGCGACGCTGCGGCCCAGTCGATACGCGACCGACTTGTCCTCGATGAGCCGGCGCCCGCTGGCGTCGGGCCGAGTCACGCCTGCGGCGGCCTTGTCGACCGCTTCGGCCATGGCCCCGGCCTGGTGCATCATGATTGAGGTGTCCTGCAGGCCGTCGGGTGCGGCCGCGACCGCACCGTGCTCGGTGTTGAGCGGCTCGCGCAGCACCGTCCAGCCCGCGTTCACGTCTCCAAGCCGATACTTGTCGTCAACGCGGACGTCGCTGTAGTAAACGATGTTGGTCCGGTCGCCGTCGACGGTGCGGACGCCCTGGATTTCGATGCCCGGCGAGTTCAGCGGAACCAGGAACATGGTCAGGCTCTTGTGCTTTGGCGCGTCCGGGGCGGTGTTGGTGATCAGGAAGACGTATTGGCAGTTGTGGGCACCGGTGGTGAACATCTTGGACCCGTTGATCACCCAGCCTTCGCCGTCGCGCACCGCACGGGTCTTGCAGGTGGCGACGTCGGACCCGCCTTCGGGCTCGGTGTAGCCGAGGCACAACCGGATCTCGCCGGTGAAGACCCCGGGCATCACCTCGTCCTGCAGTGCGGGCGAACCGAACTTCGCCACCGATCGCGCCACCATGGCGGTCGTCCCCCAGGTAACCCACGGCACGTGCATCCGCCGTTTCTCCTGCTCCCAGATGCGGCGGCGCACCCGGGTGAAGCCGCCCTCGGAATGCGGCTTCCACTCGGCGCCCAAATAGCCTGCGGCGCCGAACTTCAGATGCAGGCCCTCGTCGAAGTTATCGCCCGTCTCGCGGTCTCGACGCCTGACCTCCTCGGTCATGTGTGTGCCCAGAAAGCTTCGGGCCTCCTCGAGGAAGGCACGGTCTTCGTCGGACAACTCGACCCGGGAGAAATCCATCGTTTCGCTCCTGTCTTACCGTTATGCGCTCTCGCGCGCGGCCACGATCTCGGCGACGCGCTGTGCGGTGGCTCCCGGATCGCCGGCGGCCAGGGGCCATCCCCGGGCGCGCACCAGGTACGCCGTGGCCGCGGCTTCGGCCGAAACGCCAAGGCCGCCTTGGATGTGGACCGCCATCGTCGCCGCCTTGGCGGCTTCCTCGGACATGAAAACGAAGGCGGCGGGGGCCAACTCGGGTCGTTCGTCGGGATCGTTGTCCAAGAACCAGGCGGCGCGCCGGGCGAGGTTGCGTCCGCCCTGCACGGTGATGGCCATGTTCGCAAGGGGGTGCGAAATGGCCTGCAGCGTGGAGATGGGCACGCCCAGCGTGTAGCGGGTCTTGGCGAACTCCGCCGCGACCGTCATCGTCTCCTCGACCAGACCCACTAGGGCTGCCGCGGTCAACAGCCGCCATTCATCCAGGGCCCGTTGGTAATTGGCCAGCGCGTCGGGTCCTTGAGCCACGACCGTACGGGTGTCGGCGGCGGCCGGGTCCACCCAGGCCATCGGTAACCGGCCGAGGTTGTCAACCTTCGCCGGCCGGGTGCCGAAGGTCAGGCGCACGACCTGATCGCCGTCGCGGACGATGATGTGGTCGGCGATCGACCCCGTTGGAATCAGCCGGACACCCGCCGGACTGTCGATCCGGGCGTCGAGCGCCGCGAGCTGTTCGCCGTTGGCCAGGCCGGCGGTATCGGCGTCCAATGCTTCCAGGCGGCCCAGCAGCCGGGTGGCGCACACGTGGTCGATCCACGGAACGGGCGCCAGTGACCGGCCAATCTCTTCGGCCACCAGGGTGAGATCGACCAGCGTCGCCCCGTCACCGCCACAGGACTCCGGTAGCGCCATCGTCGTCGCGCCCATCGCGCACAACCGCTCCCACAGGTTCTTGTCGAAGCCGGAAGGCTCTGCGGCGCGCACCGTTTCGATCAAACAGTGGGTCTTGAAGAACTGCTTGTACGCGTCCTGCAGAGCGACATGGTCGTCGGAGAGACTGTAGTCCAGTCTGCGCAGTTCGAAGCGGTCCATCGTCAGCGTTCCTTCCCGAAGAAAAACTCCTGCGCGTTGTTGTAGAGGTAGTTGTCCAGCACATCGCCGGGCAGGTCGAGCGCGCGAGCTTCGGGTATCACTCGGCGCATGCGCAACACCGGCCAGTCCGACGCGTAAATCACCTTGCCGGGACCACGCGTTCGCATATAGTGCAGCAGGCTTTCGGGCAGTCGCTTGGGCGACCACGCCGACGTCATCAGGCGCAGGTTGGCGTACTTGAGCAGCAACCGGATCGCGACGTCCCACCATGGGTCGGCCCCGTGGATCATGCACAGCTTTAGTTCGGGGAACCGCACACACACCCGGTCGAGGTGCATGGGATGCTGCACCTCCCCGGGGATCGGCGGCCCGGGGATGCCGGTGTTGACACACAGCGGGAGATCGAGTTCGGCGCACTTTGCGTAGAGCGGATAGTAGACGGCGTCGCTGGGCGGATACTGCCCGTCGCCCCAAAAGCTCGGTCCCACTGCGGCATAGGCGACCGGCAGGTCGCCCGCGATGGCGGTCAATTCGCGCAACGACCGCACCGGACGCAACAGGTTGACCCCACCCATCGCCAGCGCGAACCGGTCCGGTTTGGCGTCGACGAACTTACGCGCCGTGGTGGACGGGCTGGCGAGCGAGTCCATCAGGATCGCCTTCCGCACGCCGTGGGCATCCATCTCGTCAAGCAGCTCGGACAGATCGACCGGCGCGAACATCGACTCCGGGCCCTTGAAGTAATCGTCCCTGACCTTGAGCATCCAGGTGGGCTGCGATTCGGTTTCGCCGAAGTGCACGTTGACCAGGCAGTCAATCGCTTTGGCGGTCATGACACCTTCTCCCCGGCTCGTTCTTTAGCCCACCGGTAGTTGGGCTTTCCATTGCCGAGACGCTCAATCTGCTCGACGAAGATGAAAGCCTTCGGCGCCTTGAAATGCGCCAGCTGCGAGGTGCAGAACGTGTAGAGGGCCTGTCCGTCAGAGGTGAGCTCGGCGCCCGGGTGGGGCGCGATGAGCGCGACGACCTCCTCGCCCCAGCGCTCGCTGGGTCGTCCTACCACCAGAGCGTCGGCGACGTTCGGATGTGCGCGCAGCACTTCTTCAACCTCTTCGACGAACACCTTTTCGCCACCGGTGTTGACCACCAACGAATCTCGTCCGAACAGGCGGATGGTGCCATCCTCTTCCAGGGATGCGCGATCGCCCGGAATCACTACCCGTTGGCCCTCGATCTCCGGGAAGGTCCGTTGCGTGGCTTCGGCGTCGCCGAAATACCCGAGCGGAATCCGGGCCGTCCTCGCCATCCAACCGATCTCCTCCTCACCGGGCCGCAGGAATCGGCTTCGGTCGGCGGAGATCACGGTCGCGCCGAACCTGGGTTGAAAGGTTTCGCTTGCCGTTCCGTCGTGGCTGTACCCGAACGCCATATTGCCGGTCTCCGACGATCCGTAGCCCTCGATGATGGTGACGCGTGGCAGACATTCCATCAGTGCCCGTTTGTATTTCGCGTTCGTCGCGGCTCCGCCGGTGCCGATCGAGTTGAGGGAAGACAAGTCGTAGGAATGCGCGCGCAGTTCGGCGATCAGTGGTCCGGCGTACGCGTCGCCGACCATAGTCATCATGCCCACCTTTTCGCGCTCGGCGGTTTCCCACACGGACTGGGCGTCGAGCTTGTGGCGATCGTCGTACAGCACGACGGGCAGGCCGGCGCAGAGCGCCGCGAACGCCGTCCACATGCCGGCGGCATGCATCAGCGGAGAAACGGCGAACCAGGGTGGGCCGCCGTTGCGGACCTTGTCATGGATCTCGGTGACGCTGTCGTGGTCGGCCCCCACCATCGACAACACATACATGTCGCTCTGCCGCCACAGGACTCCCTTGGGCCGCCCCGTCGTTCCCCCGGTGCACATCATGATCAGGTCATCCGGCGACCCCGCAAGATGAAAGTCTGAACTGCCGGTCGCCAGCGCGTCATCCAGCGAGATCGCGCCCGGCAGTTCGGCGGCCCCGCTTCCGTCGTCGATGGATACCAGTAGCTCCGTGCCGATGGGCGGCAACACGTCCGCGAACCGGGCGCCAAGGGAGCGGTGATAGATGATGCCTCGGGGCCGGATGTAGTCGAGCAGGTCGCGGATCTCACGTACCGAGTAGTGATGGTTGATGTTGACCGGCACGACGCGTGCCTTGAGACATCCGATCACCATGTCCGGGTATAGGTCGTTGTACATGATCAGCGCGACCCGATCCTGACCACATTCCCAGCGCTCTATCGTCTCGCGGGCGGCGTATACCCCGAATCCCTTGTCGCTGAGATAGTTTGCCAGCCTGTTAGTTCGGCTCGCCGACTCGGCGAAGGTGCTGCGGCGGTTTCCGCATACGGTCATCAGACGGTCGGGAACGACATCGGCGATCGCGTCGAGCACATCCCCGACGGTCCATTCGCTCACGGGCCAGACCGCCTAGGCTGCCACGGCGGCTTTGATGCCCAGGAGATCTAGAGCATTGTCGCGCATGATCTTTCGAATGTCTGCTTCGCTGAAATCCGTAAGTTCCTCGGCAAACGACACCGGCGACTCCAGGCCTTCTCCGTGTGGCCAGTCAGAACCGAACAATATCTTGTCGACACCGATGACATCGGCCAGCGCCCGCAAATCGTCCTCGTAGTATGGAGCGATCCAGACATTGTTGCGTAACTGCTCTACCGGGTTCTCGGGGAACAGCCGCGGGTGGTTGTTAGCCGCCTTCTTCAACCGCTTGATGAGCCGGTGGACGAAGTACGAACCGTTCTCGATGCTGACCGCCTTCAGTTTCGGATGCCGAGTGAACACACCATGCACGATCATCGAGGCCATCGCGTCGTGGATCGCGCGGTCGTCGACGAGTATCTGCTCCAACGGATCCGATCCGCCGAAAGCCTCGAAAGTCGACTTGCCGCCCCACATCCCCGACACCTGCAGGTAGCCGCTGTCGCTCAGGTGGAATCCCACTGGGACGCCGGCATCTGCCAACCGGGCCCAGACCGCGTCATGGCTGGGATCACCAAGCGAACGCGGCTTGACCACGCCCGGTACCGGCGCCGGGCGCACGAGAACAAGTTTGGCGCCATGTCCCAACGCGTATTCGATTTCGTCGACGGCCTTGGCCGGATCGGCCAGCGAGATTATCGGCGCGGCGATGATTCGGTGATCCGGACGGTCGAATCCCCAGTCCTCATCCAGCCACAGGTTGAACGCGTGCACCGAGGCCATCGTCGCGTCGACGTCGTGCTTGAGTGCCTCTTCGACACCGCACGCGAACGTCGGCAGCATGAACGCCGTCTCGATGCCCTGGGTGTCCATCACCCGGACGCGGGCGTCTCGATTCTGATACTCCGGGTGCTCGCCCAACCGCTCGACCTTCATCAGGGATGCCGGATCGACGCCCTCGGGAATCTCGCCGCGGAACAACAGGTCCAGGCAGCCCGGCACGATGATGGGATCGAACGTCGGGTTGGGAATGAAACGGTTGACCCGATCGCCGATGATCGCCTGTGTGTGCCGGCCGTCGCTGAACATCTGAACGCCACGCCTGCGGAACTTTTTGTCCAGGTGCCGGGTAAAGGCATCCACCGGCTCGTAGTAGTGGTTGTCGACGTCAATCGCCTTGTAGCCCAAGTTGCTCATGGTCGTCCTTTCCGGTGCCACCGGCGGATTAAGCGTCGGTTGAAGTGAGCGAAGGAAACTGCGGCGGCCGCTTCTCGAGGAAGCTCGTGATCCCTTCGATGACGTCCGGCCGCGGCATCGCCTCGTGCAGCAGGACCTCGGCCCGCGAAGTGGCATCTACGACGTCGCGGGCGGCGTCACCGTATACCTGCCCTTTGATCACCGCCATCGAAGCCGGCGAGCAATTTTGCGCGATGTCCTCCGCGTACTCCAGGGCGCGCTGCATCAGGTTTTCGGGCGCGACGACCTCCTTGACCAGACCCAGATCGGCCGCCTCCTCGGCGAGAAAAGTGCGGCCGCTCAACAACAGGTCGAGGGCGACGCCCCAGGAGGTCAAGCGCGGAAGTATCCAGGAGATGCCGAACTCGGCGATCAGGCCGCGGCGAGCGAACACGGCGGCGAACTTGGCCCCGGCGGCCGCGAACCGCACATCGCACATCAGCGCCTGGGTCAGACCGATGCCGACGCAGGAACCGTTGATGGCCGCGACGACGGGCTTGCGCAGCGTGGTCACGAAATGCGGCGGGCGCTCACCGACCAGGTCGGCCAGGTTCGTCTGACCCGCCTTCTCCATCGTCTCGCCGACCTTGGCGGCAGAACCTGGTGCGCCCAGATACGCGCCGGCACAGAACCCCCTGCCCCGGCCGGTCAGCACGATCACCCGGATGGCCGGGTCCTGTTCGGCGCGGTCGATCGCGGCGTAGAACCCGGCAGCGATGTCGGGGCCCCAGGCGTTGAGGCGCTCCGGGCGATTGAAGGTGAGGATTGCGACGCCGCGGGCCGTGGTCTCGTAGAGCACCGCGTCGTCGGAAGCACCGTCGCCACCGGACATCTCCCGCGGCACCTCCTCGCGCTAGCTCACCGGTTTCAGCCTACTTTGTACGCATACTGTATACCTATCGGTACCGCATTCCACAACTGCCGCCACGCGCTCGCGAACCGCGGCCCAACAGCGAATTTCCGGGGCCTTCGAGTCTCTAACGGGACAGCCGTCGACCGGTAACGAGTTTGACGATCGCCAGCAGGATCACCGCCCCCAGCAGACACGTCAGAAACGAAAACAGCAGACCCCCGCCGGCGACGTTCACACCGAAGCCGCGCAGTAGAAACCCGCCCATCAGGCCGCCGATGATGCCGACCACGATATTGAGAATGAGCCCCATTTGGGCGTCCGTTCCCATGATCTTGCTGCCGACCCAGCCGGCCAAGCCGCCGATGATAATCCAGCCGATGACACCCAGAGTGAGCATTCCAACCCTTTCGACTAGCTATCACCGTATGCCCTGGCGCTTGTGGCATTTGCCACACCCCGACATGTTTCCCCTTATCCCCTGGCAGGGAACCCCTTCCAAGTTAGCGATTAGCCAGGGAGGGAACGTAATGGTTGACATCAACAGCGGCTTGGCCGAAGCGATCAAGGGCGTCGTGGAAGACGTGAAGGGCAAGGCCAAGGTAGTCATCGGCGCGTTGACGGGTCGTGACGACTTGTTCAACGAGGGCAAGGCTCAACAGGACAAGGCCCAGGCTCAGCGCAACGCCGCAAAGAAGGAGGCCGAGGCTAAATCGGCCCGTACGGCGGCTAAGCTCGCCGAGAAGCGCCAGAAGGCCGAACAGTAGCTCTTAGCTACCACCCCAGGAAGGCCCGGTCACCGTCGGTGGTCGGGCCTTCCTGCGGGGGAAATTCCCTGTGCCGCAAGCATTTTGGCGGCACGCTACGCATCGATAAGCCCGAGCCGCCGGTAGGCGTTCTCGATCTGGGCCTTGGCCTCGGCCGGTAACTCCGCCTGCGGGGGCCGGGAATGCGGATAGTCACCGATCGGAAGGCCGAGCACCGACGCGGCGTACTTGAACGCACCACCCCAGTGGGTGAAGTAGTCCGATCGCCCCGGGTAGCAGGTCCACCACGATCCGATGTCGAGATCGAACTGGTCCAGACCGGAATCGCGTCCGTAGTCCATGGCCTCCAAGAGCTTGTCGCCCAGCACCAGATCCCAATACTCGGAAAACAGTCGCCGCTGCGGAGTCTCGAACAGATAGCCGGCGGTGCCCAGCTGTGCCGGGCAGACGATTCCGGCGCGCAGCCATCCGGCGCGGTACACCGTCCTGTCGCATTCCCAGACCGCCAGAGCGGGCGCCAGTTGATGCAGCATTCGGCTGGCCTCGGGCCGGAAGGCGCCCTCCTTGGTGGCGCACACCGCGGGCACCTCGTCATAGATCCGCGCGCCTTCGACCGGGGTCAGCACATAACCCGACGAAGGGGAATTGAACATGCCCAGGGCGATATCCGTCCGCGAAGCGATGTATTTGAAGAATCGCAGCACGCCTTCGCCGCCGTGCGCCTCCATCATCGGCGTTTGGATGTAGGCGATGTCGGCGCCCGCCTGCTGCGCGTGCAACGTCAAGTCCAAACAGTCTTTCGCCGATGTGGCCGCCGTGCAGGCCTGCACGACGACGTCCGGATTCGCGCGGCGCCCCTCCTCGATTGCGACTTCCAGCAAGCGCTTTCGCTCGTCCAGGGTCAATGACCAGAACTCGGCGATGCCGCTGGTGCACCACAACATCGGGTGCCCGAGCTCGCCCACGCAGTAGCGCACCAGTGTCCGGTAGGCGTGCCAGTCGATGTCGTCGCCGTCCGGGCCGCAGAACGGGGTGTACAGGGAGTCGCCGATTCCGCGCAATGCACCGCGCGCCCAAGCACGCGCCTCACCTGCCGTCGCCATGGTCGACTCCTTCTGTCGGTCAAACGATTCCTTCGGCCCGGCGGTCAGGTGAAGTCCGAACCGCCGTCGACGTTGATGTTGGCTCCGGTCATGTAGGAGTTGCGCCGCGACACGAGGAACGCGACGACCGGCCCAATTTCTTCCGGCAGGCCGGCTCGGGGCAGGTGCGCCGGATGGCCGAAATGCTTGGCAATGGCGTCCATCAACGCGTAGGGGTCGTTGCCGTCGACACCGACCGACGTGGCCCAGCCGACCAGCGACTCGGATGCGATGCTGCCCGGCGACACCACGTTGACCAAGATCTCATCCTTGGCCAACAGCAGGGACAGGTTTTTCGAGACGCTCGTCAGCATCGACTTGGCCGCCGTGTATGCGGGCAGCATGACGCTTTGCCGCTGGGTCGAGTGCGCCGAGAAGTTGACTATCCGCGCCCATTGCGCCTTGCGCAGCAACGGAAGTGCCGAACGGACGCAACGCACCATGCCCAGCACTCCGTCTTCGACGGACTGGCGCCACTGTTCGTCGGTCAGATCCTCGAAGGCGCCCGCCGCGCCGGGCCCGACCGTGTTGACGAGCACGTTGAGTTCACCGCCCCACCGCTGACCGAGGTCGGCGAACACCTTGTCGACCGCAGCGGCGTCTCCGATGTCGGCGTCGAGCCCAAGGGCATCCGGGCTGCCGCGGCCCGTCAAGTCCGTCACCGCGGAGTCGAGGGCGTCACGGCTACGGCCGACCACCGCCACCCGGGCACCTTCGTCGGCGAGGCAACGGGCCGTCGCCAAACCCATGCCGCGGCTACCACCGATTACCACGGCTGTGGCGTTCGCCAGCCCCAGATCCATGGCCTAGTCCGTAGCCTTGCGCCCGGTCATTTTCGCCTGTCCAGCCGTTTTACCAAAACGCCTACGATAGGTATTACAGTAGCAGACGGAGAATTGGACACGTAGGCGCATACGGAGGTGCCCGTAGTGGCAAAACAGGCAACCGCTGATAAGCGTCAGCGACGCGAACGCGGGTCCATCAATCCCGATGACATCATCAGCGGCGCATTCGAACTCGCAGAACAAGTATCGATAGACAACCTGAGCATGCCGCTGCTCGGCAAGCACCTCGGCGTCGGGGTCACCAGCATCTATTGGTACTTCCGCAAGAAGGACGATCTGCTCAACGCGATGACCGACCGCGCCTTGGGTAAGTACGTGTTCGCGACGCCGTATGTCGAAGCCAGCGACTGGCGTGAGACGTTACGCAACCATGCGCGCTTAATGCGTAAGACGTTCATGGGCAACCCAATTCTGTGCGATCTGATTTTGATCCGAGCCGCTCTCAGTCCTAAAGCGGCGCGGGTGGGCGCTGCGGAGGTGGAGCGGGCGATCGCCAACCTGGTGGAGGCCGGGCTGTCGCCCGAGGATGCGTTCGACATTTACTCCGCGGTTTCGGTTCATGTCCGCGGATCGGTGGTGCTGCATCGGCTCTACGAAAAGAACCAGTCGGCGGACAACGGGCCACGCGCCCTCGAGGAAGCCGTGGCCATCGATCCGGTAACCACTCCGCTGATTGCTCAGGTGACCGGGCAGGGTCACCGCATCGGGGCCCCCGACGAGACGAATTTCGAATTCGGCCTGGAGTGCATTCTCGACCACGCCGGCCGTTTAATCGAGAAGGATGCTAAAGCCTCGCCGTCCCGGGAACGCAAGTCGCCCAAGTCACGAACCAAAGCCGCGGCGGCCCGGTAGCCTGCGCGGCCTTGAGGCTCAGGTGTCCGCCGCGGCGGACTCGTCTTTTGTCCGCCTCACAGCGACAAATCCGGGCAAAATTGTCGATCCCTACCTGCTGAATCCGTTGTCGCGGAAGTGAACTGACGCGGTTATCACGCTTCGGGTTCCGGCACGTGGAAGTGCTCGTCGCGTAGCCGGAACGCTTCCTTCGCGCCATGCTCCGCGCGCGTTTTCACGAAGTTGAATTCACCCGGCGCGAACTGCAGGTTGGTGCCGAATGCGTGAAACAGATAGCTCGCGACCTCCTCGCCGTGGTACGCCTGGGTCTGCTCGACGAGGCGGAAGGCTTCCTTGGCGATGACGACTCCATCGGCGGGCATCTTCGCCGCCTTCTCGGCCCAGTACCGTGCGCGCGCCGCGACAGAGCCGGGATCGCATGTGTCGGTGAAGATTCCGAGATGTTCGATCTCACCCGCTTGGATGATGTCACCAGTCAGCAGCAGGCGTCGGGCCAGCACGGGGCCCAACCGGTGGAAGAACATGTGCAGGCTGCCGAGCGCGGGGCCAAGGAAGCGGGTCGCCGGCATGCCGATCTTGGTGTCGCGCGCAATGACGGAGATGTCGGTCATCAGCGCCATCTCAAAGCCGCCGCCGAGCGCGTAACCGGCGATCTCCCCCACCGTCACCTTCGGAAAGCCCATGAAGTTGTGGTAGAAGCCAAAAGATCTGCGGTCCACGGTGAGTCGCCGACGCTGGCTCGGCCGGCGCTTGACGTTCGGATCATCGCCGCCGGCTTCGCCTCGTGCGTCCGGCGCGCCGTACCAGCCGTACGCATTGTTCATGTCGGCCCCGGTGCTGAAGACGCCGCCGGCCCCGCGCAAGAGCACCACCGTGAGGTCGTCGTCCTCGGCCACGCGATCCAGACAGCGGGCGACCGCCTCGCGCATCGTGGCGTCGTAGGTGTTGCGTTGCTCGGGGTTGTTCAGCGTGATCGTGGCAATGCGCGCATCGCGATCGATCTCGAAGAGCACCCGATCGTCCGAAACGTCGGAAGCAGTCATCTAGCGGGCTCCTTTCGCCGCCTGCCGAATTTGAACCCGGCCAGTTTGTCCGGCGGCGACGCCAACGTGTTGATCTCGCCGGTGCAGAGCACTTCGTCGTCGAGGAGCAGCCGCGCCGTCGACGCGATGCCCCGTTCCACCTGCGATCGAGCGATGTCGAATTGCAGTTCCGTCAACACCGGGGTCGGCCGGCGGAAGGTGACGACCAGTGATCGCGTCTTGCCGGAAAGGCCCGTGACGCAATTGTGGTGCTGGATGACGCAATCGAAGAAGCAGCCGAGAAAACCGCCATGCACCAGTCCCGGCGGTCCTTCATAGACCAGTGGGAAGCAGACCTTGCCGCCGGCCTTTTCGGCATCGAGGTGATCGAACCGGTACTCGGGAAAGCACGGGTTGTAGGCACCGATGTCGGTGGCGTGGTTCAGATAGACCCGCCGGGGATCGTCGGGGACCTCACCGATTCGCGGCGCGTTGTCCGCCGGAGCCGCGGCGGCCAGCTCGTTCTCCCACTCGGTGAACTTCGCCAGCATGGCGTCCACCGCGGGATGACTGTGTTCGAGGGATAGCAGCAGGGAGCTGAGGCGGCGGATGGCGGCGGCGGCGGCCACGGTCTGGGCGAGGGGCGCCTCGCCGAATTTGGCGTCGCGGGTGCTCATGCATCCCCTTCTTTCGCCGGATTTCGCCCGGCTATTTCCGCAGTCAGCGTTTCCTTGCTAACTTATACCTCGGATCAATCGTATTGCCTACTGTATGGGTAACCGTATCGGCGGAGAAAGGCCGGATGGACGGTGAGTGACGAGGCCGACGCGGCCGACGCCGAAGGTTCGGTGACAGCGTCCCGGGATGGCGCGGTTCTGCGCGTCACGCTCGATCGCCCCTCCCGGCGTAACTCGTTGAACCGCTTGATGACCGAGAATCTGGTCGACGCGCTGACCGGTGCCGCCGCCGACGACTCGTTGCGCGCGATTCACATCCGAGGTGCCGGGGACGACTTCTGCGCGGGCTCGGATTGGGTGGCCGCCAACGATCGGCAACGTCCCCGCACCGGTGATCTGGTGCGGCGGATTCCCCATGCCGCGCACCGCGTGATCGAACTCATCGGAAGCATTCAGCTGCCGGTTGTCTGCAGCGTGCAGGGATGGGCCGTGGGGTTCGGCTGCAACCTCGCGCTGTCCGCCGACTTCACCATTGCCGCCGCCGATGCCGTCTTCTGGGAACCGTTCGTGGACCGCGGCTTCAGCCCGGATTCGGGCTCCACCTGGCTGCTTCCCCGACTCGTCGGCCTGGCGAGGGCCAGGCGGATGCTGCTCCTGGGCGAGAAAGTGAGCGCAACGGATGCGGCCGACTGGGGGTTGATTCACCAAGCGGTAAGACCGTCAGAACTCGACGGCGCCGCCGAGGAGCTGGTGGAACGGCTGGCGTGCGGACCCACGGTGGCGATCGGGCTGGCCAAGCAGGCCCTGAGCTTCGGCCAGCACGCGACGCTGAGCCAATCCTTGACGCAAGAGCTGTTCAACCTCGAACTATCCTGTCGTACAGGTGATTTCAAAGAGGGACTGGAAGCATTTCAGCAGCGACGGGACACGGATTTTCGTGGTCGTTGACGAGATAGGCATCAACCCCGGGGCGCCGAGTGTGGGCTCTGAGTACGGGAACTGCCTTGAATCCGTCCATACGCCCCACACTCGCCGGTCGCGCCGGGTGTTAAACGAAGGGAACACGAATGCCCGCTGACTCGTTCGACACCATCAAATATGAGGTCGACGGGCATACCGCCACCATCACGCTGAACCGCCCGGAGGCCCTCAACGCGCTGAGCCCGCACATGATCACCGAACTTCGGGCCGCCTACGACGAGGCCGAGAACGACGACAATGTTTGGCTGCTCGTCGTCACCGGCACGGGCCGCGCCTTCTGCACCGGCGCGGACGTCAAGGCCATTCCGGGCGACGGCAAGGTGATCTATGAGCGGCCGTACCTGTCGACGTACGAACAGTGGGAGGCGCCCCAGGAGGGCACCCCCCCGTTTCGCCAAATGGCCAAGCCGGTATTGACCGCCGTCAACGGTTTGTGCTGCGGCGCGGGCCTGGACTGGGTGACCACTTCCGACATCGTCATCGCGTCCGATCGGGCAACGTTCTTCGATCCGCACGTCAGCATCGGACTGGTGGCCGGACGCGAGTTGGTGCGACTGGCCCGGGTACTGCCCCGATCGGTCGCACTGCGGATGGCGTTGACGGGCAAGCACGAGCGGATGGGTGTGGAGCGCGCCTTCGAACTCGGGTTGATCAGCGAAATCGTCGACCACGACCGGCTTCTCGAGCGCGCCCATGAGATCGCCGGCATCGTGAATTCCAATGCGCCGCTCGCGGTCCGCGGAACCCGGCTGGCCATTCTCAAGGGCCTGGACCTGCCGCTGCACGAGGCCGAGATGCTCGCCGAGACATTCCGCGAGCGCGTGCTGCGCACCGAGGACGCGCTGGAGGGGCCCGAGGCGTTCGTCGAAAAACGGCCACCCGATTGGAAATGCCGGTGACCTTCGAAACGATCCTTCTCGACGTCGACGCGGGCGACCATGTCGCCACCATCACGCTGAATCGGCCCGAGCAGCTCAACGCGTTCAATCGCGCCATGTGTGAGGAGATGGCCCAGGCCTGGCGCACGGTCAAGCTCGACGAGTCGGTGCATGCGGTGGTACTGCGGGCCAACGGTAGGGCGTTCAGCGCCGGCCTGGACATCAAAACGCCGTATGGGCAACCGGAAAACGTTTGGAATCACGAAGATCCCGGTGAGCCGCTCAGCCCCAAGTGGCAGAAGATGTGGAAGCCGGTGGTGTGCGCCGTTCAGGGCATGTGCACGGCGGGCGCGTTCTACTTCATCAACGAATCCGACATCGTGATCTGCTCGGACGACGCGACGTTTTTCGACTCACACGTGTCGGCCGGCCTGGTTTGCGCGTTGGAGCCGATCGGTCTGATGCGTCGCATCGGTCTGGGCGAAACGCTGCGCATGGCGCTGATGGGCAACGATGAGCGGGTCGGTGCCGACACCGCGCTGCGGATCGGACTGGTCTCGGAGGTGGTCTCCGGCGACCGGCTGTGGAATCGTGCCCACGAGATCGCGGCGGCGATCGCCGCCAAGCCGCCGTCGGCGACGCAGGGCACCGTGAAAGCGATCTGGGAGTCGCTGGACAAGCCCTATCGCGCGGCCATGGAGCAGGGGCTCATCTACACGCGGCTGGGCAACCCGCTCGGCACGGCGGAGCTGGCCGCCCAGAAGAGCGAGGGCCGCGCCCGCGAACCGAAGATCCGCTGATGCCGCGTCACCCGCTCGGTCAGCGCATCGCTGATGTGCTGGATCTGCGGCCGGACTCGCAGGCGATCGAGTATGACGGCCAATGGATCTCGTGGAGCCAAGTCGGCGACATGGCATGGCGCATCGCTTCTCTGACCGCCGACCACAAGGCGGGGATCGGAATGCTGCTGCGCAACCGGCCCGGTCAGGTGGCGGCGTTCCTCGGGGTGCTGCTGGGCGGCGGGACCGTCGTGACCATCAACCCATCCCGGGGCGACGAGCGGACCCGGGCCGATATCGCCGCCCTGCGGCTGCCGCTGATCGTTGGCGAACCCGAGGATCTCGCGACGCTGGTCACCGCGGGGACCCCGACGGTGCCGATCTCCGGTCTCTTGGACAACGGCGGCGGGGCGGCACGGCACGCGACGGAAGCCATTGCCGCGCCCGGCGTGGCCGTGCGGATGTTGACCAGCGGAACGACCGGCCCACCCAAACGAATCGACCTCGGCTACGACATGCTGGCGCGCAGTGTGATGGGCCCCGACCCCTATCGCGCACCGGCGCCTACGGAGCGGCGACGCGGTGTCGCGATCGTCAACTCGCCGCTGGTGCATATCGGCGGAGTGTTCCGGGTGTTGCAGTGCGTCGCCGAGGCGAGATCCTTTGTGCTGCTGGAACGCTTCGAGCTCAACGCATGGGCCGAGGCGGTGCGCAAACACCGGCCGCGCACGGTGTCGCTGGTGCCGGCCGCATTGCGGACGGTGCTGCACTCCGACCTGACGCGGGCGGACCTGGCGAGCATCCGCGCCGTCACCTGCGGCACGGCCCCACTATCGGCCGACGATGCCGACGCCTTCGCCGAGAAGTACGGCGTTCCCGTCCTCACTTCTTATGCCGCAACCGAGTTCGGTGGCGGTGTGGCCGGCTGGACCCTTGCCGACTACGAAAAGCACTGGCGAGCCAAACGCGGCAGCGTCGGCCGGCCCAACCCGGGCGCACAGCTTCGGGTGGTCGACGTCGACGGCACGACGCTCGGGCCGGACGAGGTCGGCCTGCTGGAGGTCAAGCCGGGACAGTTGGGGCCGTCGGCGACGTGGATGCGGACCACCGATTTGGCGCGCATCGACGCGGACGGCTTCGTCTGGATCGTCGGGCGGGCCGACCGGGCGATCATCCGCGGCGGGTTCAAGGTGATGCCCGAAGACGTACGCATCGCACTGGAGGGCCACCCCGCGGTGGCGGGCGCGGCGGTCGTCGCGCGATCGAACGAGCGCCTCGGCGAGACGCCGGTCGCCATCGTGGAACTGCGCGAGTCCGCGTCCACCGACGCCGACACGCTGGTGGAGTATCTGCGAACGCGACTGGCTCCCTACGAAATCCCCACCGAAATCGCGATCGTCGATACGATCCCGCGAACGCCGTCGGGCAAAGCCGACCTCGGCGCAATCCAGCGCTTCTTCAGCGAATCCGCCGCCCAGACCGACCATGCCCGGTGACTCCCCCACCGTCGCCGAGATCTTGCGACACCGAGCCCGCTCGCGCGGAGACGACGCGCTTCTGGTCTGCGACGCCGACCGCGTCAGCTATGCCGACGCCGACCGCCGCTCGGCGGAGCTCGCCCGCGGACTGATCGCCCTGGGCGGCGGCAAGGGAACGCACGTGGGGCTGCTCTACCCGAATGGCACCGAGTTCGTCGTCGGGATGCTCGCGGCGGCGCGAATCGGCGCCGTGGTGGTCCCGTTCTCGACTTTCGTTACCGCGCGCGAGTTACGCGAGCAGCTGGTCGACAGCGATGTCGAAATCCTCCTGGCCGCCGCGTCGTTTCGCTCCCACGACTACGTGCAACGCCTGGGCGAGGCGCTGTCGCATGCTGAGATAGACAGTGATGAGCGGCTGTTCGTCACCGCTACACCACAATTGCGCCACGTGATAGTGAATGCCGAAAGTGTGTACCGGCTTGGCGAGGCCGTCGACCCCGCGCTGCTCGAGGCGATGGAAGACGATGTCGACGGCTGCGATCCGCTGGCCATCGTGTACACGTCGGGCTCCACCAGCACGCCCAAGGGGGTGGTGCACACACACGCCGCGCTGCTCGGACATCAGCGGAACCTCAACGAGATCCGCGGCTTAAGGGCAGACGACAAGCTGTTCTGCAATTCGCCGTTCTTCTGGATCGGCGGGTTCGCGTTCGGCCTGCTCGCCACGTTGATCGCCGGGTCGACCCTGGTGTGCTCCAACGCCACCGACGCCGGTCAAACCCTTGACTTGCTGGAGGCCGAAAAGCCAACCATGACCAATGGTTTCGTCGCCGGGATCGCTCACCTCGCCGATCACCCGACCTTCGCTGCGCGCAACCTGTCATCGATGCGTCGCGGCAACCTGTACCCGATCATGGCACCCGAGGCCCGCCCGGCCGACCCCGAACTGCGGCACAACATGCTCGGGATGACCGAAGCCGGCAGCGTCGTGCTGATCAGCGGTGACGAATCCGACCAACCCGAGAACCGCCGCGGATCGTTCGGCAAGCCGGCACCGGGATTCCAGACCATGATCGTCGACCCCGATTCCGCGGGAGTCGGTGAACTTTGCGTGAGGGGACCGTACCTGATGCGGGGGTACTACAAGCGCAGTCGCGAAGAATGCTTCGACGCCGACGGCTGGTTCCACACAGGCGATTTGGTGCGCGTCGACGCCGATGGATTCTTCTATTTCGTCGGCCGGCTCAGCACGATGATCAAGACATCGGGCGCCAACGTCTCCGCCGCCGAGGTTGAGAAGGCCATTGCCAGGGTCACTGGCGCGGAATGTCACGTTGTCGGCATCCCGGATACCGAACGGGGCGAGCTGGTTGCCGCGGTCGTTGTCCGGCCGGGGCTCGACGAAGCCGCGCTGCGCGAGCGTCTCAAGGAAGAGTTGTCGGCGTACAAAATTCCCAGGCGGTTCATTGCCCTGCCCCGCGCCGAGATACCGCTGTTGTCCAGCGGAAAGGTCGACACGCGGCAACTGAAGAAGCTGTTCGATGCCTGAGCCGCCGACCGCGCCTACCATCGATCAACTGGTCCGGTCGCGCGCCGCGCAGCATGGCCCCAAACCGATGGTGATCGACCCGGCGCGCCGAATCGGCTATCGCGAACTCGATACCACCACACGCGATTTGGCCGCCGCCTTCGTCGAGGCCGGAGTCGGCAAGGGCACCCGGGTCGGACTGATCATGCCGAACAGCGTTCGCTGGGTGCAGGTGGCCATCGCCCTGACTCGCATTGGCGCGGTCCTGGTCCCGCTGAGCACGCTGCTGGCGGCCGGCGAGCTCGTCGCCCAGCTCAGGACCGCGTCGGTGCAATTCCTGATAAGCGTCGAGGACTTCCGTGGCCACCGCTACCTGGACGATCTCCGGTCCGTGAACACACTCGAACTTCCTGCGTTACGCCGGGTTTGGACGCTCGACCGGCTCGCCAACGCCACCGCGAGTGGACGCGCCCGCCGGATCGTCGACGCCATGACCGAGACGGTCACGGCCGCCGACCCGTTGGCCATCATGTTCACCTCGGGCAGCAGCGCGGCGCCCAAGGGGGTCGTGCACTCCCACGGCAACGCGTTGGGCGCCGTGCGGTCGGGCCTTGCCGCGCGTTGCATCACCGCCGACACCCGCCTGTACCTGCCGATGCCGTTCTTTTGGGTGGGCGGCTTCGGCAGCGGGATACTTTCGGTGCTGCTCGCCGGCGCCACGCTGGTGACCGAGGAGATACCGCGACCCGAGACCACCCTTCGCTTACTGGAAAGCGAGCGGGTCACGCTGTTTCGCGGGTGGCCCGACCAGGCCGAGACCCTGGCCCGGCACGCGGACACGGTCGGCGCCGACCTCTCGGCGCTGCGGCCGGGCAGTCTGGAAGCCTTGCTGCCCCCCGAGCAGCGGGCCCAACCCGGCGCGCGGGCCACGCTGTTCGGCATGACGGAGGCGTTCGGGCCGTACTGCGGCTATCCCGCCGACACCGACATGCCGCGGTCCGCGTGGGGCAGTTGCGGAAAACCGTTCCCCGGCATGGAGGTCCGCATCGTCGAGCCCGATAGCGGTGAGCCGGTTCCGACGGGAACCGTTGGGACGATCCAGATCCGGGGACCGCACACGCTGCGCGGCATCTGTCGTCGCAGCCGCGAAGACCTCTTTACCGTCGATGGCTTCTACCCCACCGGCGACCTGGGTCACCTCGACGAAGATCGGTTCCTGTTCTACCACGGGCGATCCGACGACATGTTCAAGGTCAGCGGCGCGACCGTCTACCCCAGCGAGGTGGAGCGCGCGCTGCGCACGATCGACGGCGTCGAGAACGCGTTCGTGACCAACGTGCCGGGTGCCGCGGGCGAACGGGTGGGCGCGGCCGTGGTGTGCCCCGGCGGCACGCCAGCGACCGATGAGCTGCGGAGCACCGCGCGCAAACTACTGAGCGCCTTCAAGGTCCCGACTGTGTGGCTGGTGCTCGGGTCCGACGATGACGTCCCGCGGGGCGCCACCGGCAAGGTCGATGTCCGCCGGTTGCGGGACCTGTTGATCGACGCGGGCCAGCCCTATGGGACCCGCGTCCAGGGCTGACAATTCTGCGACTCGAAGGCCTTAACCGCTGTGTTGATGTTCGCGAACATCGGACCGACAGACATATTCGTCTGGAGTACATGGTCCTTGTTCGCGTCGGGCGTGCCGTACGTAAACCACGCGCACATCGAGCCCTGGGTGGGCACATTGTTGATCCAAACCCCGAAGGTCGACGCCGACCCGGACGTGTGATAGAGACCTGGCGCAACGTCAGGCCCCACGACAAAGACGCCGTTGCCGGGGATCGGGTCCATCGGATCGGCAACGGCCGGCGGCGCGAGGGCGATCGTTGCCACACAGGCAACGCACAGGACCGTTGCGCGAAGCATTCGGGGCATTGTTCTCTCCCTATTTTGTTTGCCCACCCCAATAGCAGCCTAGGCCGAGCCGGGCGTCAGCAACAACAGATAGCCCAGCTCAGTGCGACGTCGCACGGCTTGCATCGACGACCACGCCGCGCGCAACGAGGTGCTCGATCAACGGAACCGCGCCGGCGGCGAGGTGTTCCGACATCGCGGCCCGGGCCAGCTTGTCGTCGTGCTTTTTCAGCGCGGACAGGATGCGCCGATGGTCCTTCATTGACTGGCTCGGCCAGCCGTCGATCGTGGGAAACACCGATTCGGGCGCGTAGCGGGTTATCTGCGACATCACCTGGGCGAGCTTTGGCGAGTCCGCGGCAACGTTGACGGCCCGGTGGAAATCGTGGTTCAGCCGAACGGTCAGCTCGTGGTCATCACCGGCGTAGGCCTCCTCCAGCTGGGCCTGGATCTCCTTGAGTTCGCGAAGCTGGTCGTCGGTGATGTTGACCGCGGCCCGGGCGGCCAGCTCCCCACCGACGTGAGCCTGCACGTTCGCGACGTCGGTGACGTCGCGCCCGGTCACCGGCAAGACCACGAAGCCGCGGCGGGGCTGCTGGGCGATCAGGCCTTCGGCGCGCAGCGCGAACAGCGCTTCGCGCACCGGGGTCACACTGATCCCCAACTCTGCAGCCAATTGGTCCAGGCGAACGTAGGATCCCGCGGGGTAGGCGCCGTCGAAGATTCTCTTGCGGATCAAGCGCGCGACATCGTCGGAAAGTTGTGGGCGCGCAGCGAAATCCGGAATAGTCATCGTGTCACACCTGATACTCGGCGAGTAATCGCTTGCTGATGATGGATTTCTGGATTTCGCTCGTTCCTTCACCGATGAGCAGGAACGGCGCGTCGCGCATCAGCCGTTCGATCTCGTACTCCTTGGAGTAGCCGTAGCCGCCGTGAATCCTGAAGCTCTGCTGGGTGACTTCCGAACAGTATTCGCTGGCAAGGTATTTAGCCATGCCGGCGGCCACGTCATTGCGCTCCCCGGAGTCCTTCAACCGCGCCGCGTTGACCATCATCAGATGTGCGGCTTCGACTTTGGTCGCCATCTCCGCCAACTGGAAGGCGATGGCCTGGTGCTCGGCGATCGGCTTGCCGAAGGTCTCACGCTGCTGGGCATAGCGGACCGCGAGCTCGAAGGCACGAATGCCCACGCCGCACGCTCGCGCCGACACGTTGACCCGGCCCACCTCGATGCCGTCCATCATCTGGAAGAAGCCCTGCCCCGGGGTCCCGCCAAGGATGTCGTCGGCGCTTGCCTGGTAGCCGTCGAAGATGAGCTCGGTGGTGTCGATGCCCTTGTAGCCCAGCTTGTCGATCTTGCCGGGTATCACCAGGCCGGGGACGACTTCGCCGAACCCCGTGGGCTTTTCGACGAGAAACGCGGTGAGGTTGCGGTGCGGCTTGTCCGCGCCTTCGTCGGTGCGCACCAGCACCGCTATCAGTGTCGAACTGCCGCCGTTGGTCAGCCACATCTTCTGCCCGTTGATGGTGTAGCCACCATCCGGATTGCGGTGCGCCCGGGTTCGGATCGCGGCGACGTCAGAGCCCAGCTCCGGCTCCGACATCGAAAACGCGCCGCGGGACTCGCCGGTCGCCATGCGCGGCAGAAAGCGCTGCCGCTGCGCGTCGGTGCCGTGCTGGCGCAGCATGTACGCCACGATGAAGTGGGTGTTGAGCACCCCCGACACGCTCATCCAGCCGCGCGCCAGTTCCTCGACGCACAGCGCGTAGGTCAGCAGCGACTCCCCCAGACCCCCGTACTCCTGCGGAATCATCAGGCCGAACAGACCCATATCGCGCATCTGATCGACGATGTGCTGCGGGTAGGTGTCGCCGCGTTCGAGTTCCGGCGCGGTGGGAATGACTTCCTTCTCGACGAATTGCCTTACCGCGGCGATGATCTCGGTCTGGAACTCCGTCAGACCGAGCGTTTGGGCGAGTTTGGTCATGCGCTGTCTTTCCCTATCGTGTTGGTGCTCGTCAAACGCGCGATGTCGGCGGTCGTCAACCCAAGGCGCTGGGCGAGCACGTCGGCGGTGTCTTGTCCCAGGGCCGGCGCCGGCGCGGCGCCCGGATGGGCGCCGTCGAATGCGGCGGGCATGCCAGGTGCGAAATAGTCGCCCACACCAGGTTGGTGCAGCCGCGAAAAGAGTGGATTCGCAGTCACCTTCGGGGTCGCCGCAACCTCCGCGAAACTGCGGTACCGCTCGAACAACACGGTGGTCTTCGACAGCGCCGCGGTGATCTGTTCGGCGCTGTGATCGGCGAACCAGGTGGCAAACAGCCCCGACAGCGCGTTGCGGTAGCGATAGCGGTCACCCTCGGAGCCGAAGTCCACGCCCAGGGCTCCCGCCAGCGCCGACACCGCGGCACCCGTGCCGGTCACCTCGACCAGGTCACGAAAGTGTCGTCCGGTCAAGGTCACAACCATGAACGCGACCCCGTCACGACTGGTGAAGTCCTGGCCGTACTGGCCGTAGATGGAGTTGCCCAGCCGTTGCCGCTGCGTCCCGTTGACCTGGGGCTCCGTCAACAACCCGAGGTTTCCCGCCGTGGCCAGCGCGACATCCTCCAGCGCCAAGCTGATGCGCGCACCCAGCCCGGCCTGGTCGCGGCGGCGGACGGCGGCGACGACGGCCAGCGCCGCATACAGGCCGCAGCACACATCCCACGCCGGCAGCACGTGGTTGATCGGACCGGCGTGCTCGGCCGGACCGGTGACGAGCGGGTACCCGATACCCGCGTTGACGGTGTAATCGACCCCGGTAGAACCGTCGCCGCGGCCAAGCAGCTGAACGTGGATGACATCGGAACGCTTGGCGGCCAGGACATCATGACTCAGCCAAGACAGGCCCGCGGCGTTGGTCACGACGATGCCGTCGCCCTCGACGATAAGCCGCTGGACCAGTTCCTGGCCCTCGGCCGAGCGCAGATCGACGGTGGCCGAACGCTTCCCCTTGTTCAGTCCGGTCCAGTAGATCGACGTGCCGTCCGCCGCCAGGGGCCATCGCTGGACGTCGGAGGCGCCGCCGATCGGATCGACGCGGATCACCTGCGCGCCAAGCTGGCTCAACGTCATGCCACACAGCGGCGCGGCGACGAAACTGGACACCTCCACGACGGTGAGGTCGCTCAGGGGCAGCAACCCGGGGGCGGTCATCTCGAAGCGACCCGTTCGAACACCGCGGCAAGTCCCTGTCCGCCGCCGATGCACATGGTTTCCAACCCGTAGCGCGCCTGGCGGCGATCGAGTTCGCGCGCCAGGGTGGCCAGCATTCTGCCGCCGGTCGCACCGACCGGGTGGCCCAGTGAGATTCCCGAGCCATGCACGTTCGTCCGGTCATGGTCGGAGGCACCGAACTTCCATTCCCGCATCACCGCAAGCGCCTGTGCGGCAAAGGCTTCGTTGAGTTCGATGAGGTCGATGTCGGACAGTTGCAGACCCGCCTTGGCGAGCGCGACCTCGGTCGCGGGCACCGGGCCGATGCCCATGACGTTGGGCGCCACACCCGCCGACCCCCACGACACCATGCGGACCAACGGCCTCAAACCGCATTCGTCGGCTTTCTCGGGCGTGGTCACCACGCACATCGAGGCCGCATCGTTTTGCCCGCTGGCGTTGCCGGCTGTAACCGTTGCGTCCGGATCATCGCCCAGCAGAATGGGTTTGAGCTTGCTCAACGACTCCACCGAGGTGTCGGCGCGCGGATGCTCATCGGTGTCGAGCAACTCCTCGCCCTGCCGGGTCCGCGCTTGGTCGGTTACCGGGACCGGGATGATCTCCTCGGCCATGATCCCGTCCTTCTGCGCCGCCACCGCACGCTGGTGTGAGCGAACCGCGAGTTCGTCTTGCTCCAACCGTGAAATGCCGTACTGGCGGCGCAGGTTCTCCGCCGTCTCCAGCATCCCGCCCGGCACCGGGTAGTGCCGGCCACCGGCGGTGGTGCGTCCCCGCGCCAGCCCGTCGTGCACGCGCACACCGCCACGGGCGCCGCCCCAACGCATGTCGGTGGAGTAGAAGGCGACGTTGCTCATGCTTTCGCAGCCGCCGGCGATGACGAGGTCTTGGTCGCCATTGCCCACCTGCAGGCACGCCTGGATCACCGCCTGCAGGCCCGATCCGCAACGTCGGTCGACCTGCATGCCGGGAACCGTGACGGGCAGCCCGGAATCCAACGCCACCACTCGCCCGATCGCCGGCGCTTCGCTGCTGGGATAGCAATGCCCGAGGATGACGTCGTGCACCGCCTCGGGCGCGATCCCGGTTCGTTCGAGTAACCCCTTCAGCGCGGCGACAGCGAGGTCGACGGCGGTCGCAGCCTTGAACATTCCGCCGTAGCGGCCGATCGGCGTCCGTACGGGTTCACAAATGACGGTGTCACGCATTTCGGTTCTCCCTCGGACCTACTCAGATGTGCCGGCCGCCAGTGACTTCCATGACGGTGCCGGTCATGTACGACGACAGGTCGGAGGCCAGGAACAGTGCGACGCTGGCGACTTCGCTGGGCTCGCCGGCGCGGCCCAGCGGGACCTCTGCCTCCTTCTGGTCCCAGATGTGCTGTGGCATGGCCTCTGTCATCGCTGACCGGATCAGGCCGGGAGCGATGACGTTCACCCGGACGCCCAGGTAGGCGAGCTCCTTGGCCGCGGCCTTGGTCATCCCCACGATGCCGGCCTTGGCCGCCGAATAATTGGTCTGGCCGATCATGCCGACCTTGCCCGACACCGACGACATGTTGATGATCGAGCCCCGCTTGTTTTCCCGCATGATGGCCGCCGCGGCGCGGATCCCGTTCCAGGTTCCTTTCAGGTGCACGTCGATGACCTGATCGAATTGCTCTTCGGTCATCTTGCGCATAGTCGCGTCGCGGGTGATGCCGGCGTTGTTGACCATGATGTCCAGGCTGCCGAAACGCTCAATCGCGGTCTGGATGAGGGTTTCGACGTCAGCCGCTCGTGTCACGTCGCACCGGACCGCCACGGCAACATCACTGCCGCCCAGCTGCTTGGCCGCGACTTCGGTCGCCTCAAGGTTCACATCGCCGAGCACGACCCGCGCGCCCTCGGCGACAAATCTTTCAGCGATCGCGAAACCGAGCCCTTGCGCGGCACCGGTAACCACTGCAGTCTGACCGTCCAGCAACGACACCTGAATCACGCCTCCCTTTGGTTTGCTTGCGCGTCCTGGGGTACCCCATCGCTCGAATATCATATTTCATATAGGATCCTGCCCGGTGCCGGGTCCCGCTGAGGGACCACTGCCAAAGAGGAGCGTCTGTCGATGACCACCGCTGAGGTCCCCGAGGTCTCCGACGAGGATTTCGAAGAGATCCTCGCCCAGACCCGTCACTTCGTTCGCACCGCCGTGGTTCCGCGCGAGCAGGAAATCCTGACCGAAGACCGGGTACCCGATGACCTTCGCGACCAGGCCAAGAAGATGGGCTTGTTCGGCTACGCGATTCCCCAGCAGTGGGGCGGCCTTGGCCTGAACATCGTGCAAGATGTCGAGCTGGCAATGGAATTGGGCTACACGTCGCTGGCGCTGCGGTCGATGTTCGGCACCAACAACGGCATCGCCGGGCAGGTTCTGGTCGGGTTCGGCACCGACGAACAGAAATCCCGCTGGCTGGAGTCGATCGCGTCCGGCGACGTCGTCGCCTCCTTCGCGTTGACCGAGCCTGGTGCCGGATCGAACCCGGCGGGCCTGCGGACCAAGGCCGTTCGCGACGGTGGCGATTGGGTGATCTCCGGTGAGAAGCGGTTCATCACCAACGCGCCCGTCGCCAACCTATTTGTGGTGTTCGCGCGCACTCGGCCGGCCGACGACCAGGGTCCGGGGATCGCCGTCTTCCTGGTTCCCGCGGACACCGCGGGCGTCCAGGTGGGCGCCAAGGACGCCAAGATGGGCCAGGAAGGCGCGTGGACCGCCGACGTCAACTTCGGCGAGGTTCGAGTCGGGGGTGACGCGCTGATCGGCGGCAGCGAAGACATCGGCTATCGAGCGGCGATGACCTCTTTGGCGCGCGGCCGGGTCCACATCGCCGCCCTCGCGGTGGGCGCAGCCCAGCGCGCACTCGACGAATCCGTGTCGTATGCGGCAACCGCGACGCAGGGCGGGACGCCGATCGGAAGCTTTCAGTTGGTGCAGGCGATGATCGCGGACCAGCAGGCCGGGGTACTGGCCGGCCGCGCGCTTGTCCGTGACGCCGCACGGATGTGGGTCACCGACCAAGACCGCAGGATCGCTCCGTCGGCGGCCAAGCTGTTCTGCACCGAAATGGCCGGCAAGGTCGCGGATCTCGCGGTGCAGATCCACGGCGGCAGCGGTTACATGCGCGGCGTTCCCGTCGAGCGCATCTACCGCGACGTTCGCCTGCTGCGCCTATACGAGGGCACCAGCGAGATCCAGCGTCTGATCATCGGTTCGAACCTCGTCAGGGCGGCACAGCGGCTCAGCTGAGCAGTGCCAACGTCTCCAGATCGCGGATCGCCTGACAGCCCCGTCCGAGCATCGTCAGCACCATGTCGTCGCCGCGCTCGGTGGCGGTGGCAAAGGCGAACCCCAGGGCCGAGATCAGAAGGGCCTGAATCATGCCGAGCCGGTAATCGCGCCAACACGTGTCACGGTCATAGCCGGTAACTCCGTAGCCCACCAGGGCGCGGTAATACTCGTCGACCAAGTCCTTCTCGATCGTTGGGCGCAGCCGCGAATCCAGGCTGGTCGCCGTGAAATAGGCGAGATCCCGTGCCGGGAGACCCACCCCGAGCGTCTGCCAGTCGACCACGCTCACCCTGCTCCGGTCCGGATCGAACAGCAGGTTGTCGAGCCGATAGTCACCATGCAGCAGGGCGAACCGGTCCCGCTCGACGAAAAGCCAGGGTGTCACTAAACCCATTGCCGCAGCTAAGGTTTCGCGGTCCTCGGCGCTCATCCGGTCGCCGAGCTTGTCCACGGTGATATCGGCGCTCATCTTCGCGACGTCCCCGAGGCCCTTGGCGGAAGCCTCATCCGGAACGGGAAACGCGAGGCCAGGGAGATCGAGCCAGAACGGATCGCACCAGCTGGGCCCGTGCAATCCGGCCAGCGCCACGACCGCCAGTCGCGCCTCCCGCTCGCCGCACCCCGCGATCTGATCCCCCTGCACGGCGGGCGCTTGATCGGCGAGCAGCAGCGCGTAGTCCAGGGCGTCCTCGGTGATCTCGCAGTAGAAGCACCGCGGGGTGGGCACCCGTACGCGGTCGGCGACTGTTGTGTAGAACGCGCATTCGCTGCGATAGCCGATGACAACCCGGTCGCGCACGGTGTCGTCCTGGGCGGGCAGTTTGATCACGAATGTTTGGGGCAAGTCGCCCGGATCCGTCGCATATCTGGCCGCCACCCGGTAGGTCGCCCCGGTCTGGCCGGTTCCGATGGGGACCACGTCGACGTCCGACACTTCGACAGGTGTGCGGCGTTCGCTGAGCGCCGCCGACAGCCATTCGGGGGTGACGTCGCCGGGGTATCGCGGAATCGATACCACAGCGCTCACAAGCGGCACCCCTCCATTACTCGGACGGTCGACTGACCGATCAACTGTAAGGCATACGGCAATAGCCGCTATTCGGCCGCCTCGTGCTGCTGCCCCCAGAATCGTCGAAACGTCCGCCCGCGGCGTTGTGCTGCAACGCTTTCCGCCTGCCCGTCATCGGGGACAGGCGCGGTAGCGGTGGTGGCGTCCGGCTCGTCGCCGCGCCGGGTGCCCATCGCTCGTCCCGCGCTCCAGTAGGCCTGGGCGTGTATTCCGGACTTGGGGAACCCGAACTCGTCACGCAGCCGCTTTCGGACATGCTTGAGGGTCGCGGCCTCGGGTGTCGCCCACACGTACCAGCCCGACCAGTCGCGGCTTTCGATCGCCCCGGCCAACGACTTCTCGTCGCGGCGCGCGACCCAATGCACCCGCAGCCGGGGATGTTTCGCGAGCGGGATCAGCGCGTCGTTGTCGTCGTGCTGCTCGAGGTACATCTCGATCGGGACATCGTCGGGGGCGATTGCGGCAATCCCGTTCATCCCCGGGATCGATGCCGAGTCACCGATCAAAAGATAGCCCGCCGGTTGCTCGTCGGGCACATCGAAACGCGACGAACCCATCAGCGACATGGCCGCGATCGTCGCGCCGGGCTCCACGGTGCGCGCCCACAACGACGCCGGGCCGGCCGGGTCGTGCAGCACGATGTCGACCGCGAAGCGCCCGGCGGGGACGTCTGCCTCGGAGATCGTGTACGCGCGCTGGAACTCGGTTTTCGACCCGTCCGGGTCGGGAAACCAGAACCGTAGCCACGCCGCCGGTTCGGTCTTCACGTCTTCGAACAACGTCGGCGACACCATCCGCACCCGCACGAAATGTGGTGCGATGTAGACGGTTTCGATGACCGTCGCGGTGTGGTCGCGCGCGCCGAAACCCCGCAAAATTACGCCCTGCAACCCGCGCGACATCAGCGCTCCTCCCCCCTGACGGGACGCAACTGGTTGCATCCGGCACCCTCCGGCTAGTACGTTACCCCCACAAACTAAGGGTTACCTTACTCGCGGTCAAGGCCGGGCATTTTGAGGGCGGCAAATTTACGTGGTGGGCACGGTCGTCGCAGAACTAGGATTACCTCCTGAGATCGCCGCCGCCGCGAATTCGGCGGCTGCGACGGGAAATCCATTGAGACGAAGGCGCTTTCATGACCAACGCACCGATCTACCTCATCACGGGCGCCGGTGGCGGCGTGGCCGGCATCAGCCCGCAGGTGGTGGCCCGACTGCTCGGCCGCGGCGAGACGGTTCGCGCCATGGTGCACCACGACGACTCTCGCGCCGATGCCTTGCGTGGTCTTGGCGCCGAGGTGATCGCCGGAGACCTGACCAACCCGGTCGACGTCTTCGCGGCGATGTCCGGCGTCAGCCGGATGTTCTTCAACATGAGCGTGTCGCCGGACTACCTGCAGGCCACCACCGTGGTGTGCGTGGCCGCAAAGGAGCTCGGCAACCTCGAAGTGTTGGTCAACATGTCGCAGATGACGGTCTCCCAGATGACCGCCACCAGCACGGAGGAATCGAACCAGCAACGCCTGCATTGGCTCGCCGAGCACGTCATCAATTGGTCGGGCGTCCCTGCCGTGCACGTCCGGCCGACTGTCCTGCTGGAAAACCCGCTCTTCGCCATGTTGGCCGCCCGCTCGATCCGCGAAGCCGGCCGACTGTCGCTGCCGTTCGGAACCGGTCGCACCTCACCCGTCGCGTCCAGTGACGTCGCCGACGTGGTCACCGCGGTGCTGAGCGCACCCGCGGACCACATCGGCGCGGTCTACGAATTGACCGGCCCGACAACGCTTGACGTCGACGGGCTCGCCGACCAGTACACCCAAGCCCTGGGCCGAACGATCACCGCGGTCAGGCCGTCCTACGACGAATGGCGGCACGAGCTCGGCGAGATAGGACTGCCACCGCACGTGCAGCAACACATCGCCACCATGGCCCGGCTGCACGGCCAAGACCGCTACAACCGCTCAACCCACGATGTCGAATCCATCACTGGCCACGGGGCGCAGACTGTGCGCCAATACGTCGAAGAGCACCGGGACATGTTCGGCTGAAATAGCCCGGGAGGTGCTACCACTCGCCATGGCGCCTACTCGCATTCAGTCCATCGCGATTGCCCGCAGAGTGAGCGGCAAAACGTCGGGCGCTGGTGTTATGCGGCTGTGGGGCCGACCGACGACGCGCGCACCGAAGCCACTTCCAGGACACGTTGATCCGTCGGAGCCGCGAATCTGCCGACATGTCCCTCGAAGCGGTCCTCAAGTTGGGATACGAGCCACCACTCGGTGATCACGATCGCGAGTAACAATGCTCCTCGGGTCAAACCGCCGTCGACAGCGATCATGGTGACGATGCCGGCGACGCCCCAGAACGCGGCTACGATCCAGACCGCGGCGGAGAATGTGCGGTGGTATCCGCTGCTCGTGGCGTGCCACATGTCTGCCTCGCTTGCACTAAGTCACCGCGTGATGCCCTAACTTATGGTGAAACGCCGAAGCGGCGGGAGTGCTGCCCGGTGTGTGGCTGATCGTGACGCATTTCACAGGGCGGGGCGCCAAAAGGAGCGCAGACGCCTGCGCAGCAAGAGTGCGGGCGGAGGGAGTCGAACCCTCTTCAGCTACCTGGTCAGGGGCCTGAAATGCGCTCTAGCTGCCAAAAGACATGACTGTTATTGACTACAGTTAACTGTGACTGCCGCAGTTCTGTGCTCAAAATGTGCTCACGGGGCAGTTAGCTGGCTGAAACAAGGGCTGATGACGTCTGCCCCCGAGACCACCAGCAACACCGCCGCGCTGGGGCTGATCACCGTCGAATTGCCCGAGCCGCTCCGCATCGCCGGCACGGTCCACGCCGACTCCCTCGACGCCCTGCAATGACGACTGGCAACTGTCAGTCGTGCGGCTGCGGCGCCTCATCGGGCGTATCGACCGCGTGCATGCGTTGGTAGAGCTCTCCGAGGCGACGACGCGCTCGGCGCCGCCGCCTACGGTTCCACCATGTCTCCGCCGGTGACACCCGATCGTTTGCCGCAGGCATCAGGTCGCTGACGCCCTTGTTGAACCGACTGGCGTGGCCGGCGATGGCTCCGATGTACTGATCTACTTCCTCAAGGGCTTGCATTTCGGTCGCGCCGCCGGCCCTCATCGCAGAGCGTAGCTCGTCAAACGCGAAGTAGGCGGCCCCCATCGCTTCCCAGCACGGCGCGTCGACGATGGTCAGGGCCCCAATGCGAAACGCGCGCTCGACGCCGAGCGTCGCGCCACCCATCCCCGCCGACGCCGCCCTGAGCTGCTCAACGGGCACCTCGAAATGCTCCTGCTGGCGCATCATCTGCTTGACCAGTTCGGTCATAATCAACCGCTGTTCGGTGTTTCGGCCATGTGACCCCGAGGGGGGTGCCAGGGGGTCTACCCACCCCCCAGTGCCGACGGGCATGGTCACCATGCGGTTGATGGGGTGGTGCGGTACCTGATTGGCATGCTATGTGAAGACGTCGTTGAGGGTGACGGTTTGCAGGTTGCGGCTTTGGATGATGTCGAGCAGCTGCGCGTAGCAGTGGGTCACGGTGGGCAGGTTCGCGTGGCCGATCACGATCTGTTGGGGCTGAAACGACTTCTGCGCGTTAGCGATGAGCGTGGATTCGTTCTCCGGCCGCCAGTCGCCGATGTCGGCGCTCCACATGGTGATCGTGGCGTAGCCGAGGTCGGCGGCCACTTTGTCGGTGGCGGCAGTGTGTCGGCCGTAGGGCGGGCGGAAATAAGGGGTGCCGTCCACTCCGTAGGTGTTGCGAAGGAAATCGGCGTTTCGGCTGATCTGATCGGCGACGGCGCCCGGGCTGAGGCGGGTGATGTCCGGGTGTGACCAGGTGTGGTTGCCCAGCGCCATCTGCCCGGAGTCCACCATGGGCCGCAGCGCGGGTGCGTTGACCGACCATGCGATGTTGGTGCCGTTGACGAAGAAGGTCAGCCGGGTGCCGCTGTCGCGGCAGAACTGCGCGTAGGCGGCCACCACGTCGACGCTGATGCCATCGTCGACGGTCAGCGCCACCTGATTGCCGTCCCCGGGCAACCGAGTCAGCACACCGGCAGGTGAGGGCACCCGACCCATGGGGATTTTCCATCGGACCGGGGCAGCGCCCGCCGTCGCGGCCCGGGTGACGGCCGCCAGCACGGCGACCGCTATGGCGCATAGCATCGTGCGCCGATCCATGTACTGCATGGGGTTAATGTTACTCAGCCGTAGGGCGGGTCAAAGATTTTCTTTCCTTCTCCGCCTTGAACTTTCGGCTACGCGGACGCGCCCGACCGGGGTTGGCAATGTCGGGGAACCAGGCGACGGCGGAAGGGTACGGCATGTCCTTACACAGCCATCGAATCGCATCTCTTAATCAGCGGTCGAGTCTTCGCAAGACGTGAGCAAGGAGACCGGAAGCGGCATGTACCCAACCTCGAACCCCATCACCACATTCCGCTCACTACTGGCGGTTGAAGCCGACATCGCCACGCGCCGATTCTGCGCTCTACACTGCCCGCAGCTGTGCAGCGACTCGCCATGTAATTCCGAACTTCGCCACACACTCGCCAACTAATTGCGAAATTCGCCAACTAACTCCGTAACGGACAACAACTGTCTCGTCCAGCTGAAGATTGCGACGGATGCCCCGCGCTCGCACGGGTTCGCAATCTAGATCTGGACGACCCGAGCGCAGTTCGTCCAGATTCACATTGCAATTTCGTTGGCGTGAACCCTCGGTGGCGAGGTCGTTTAGGAACTCACGATCGGTGTTCCCGCGTCGTGGTCTCGGGTAGCGTTTGTCCTGGTATCGGCGGCCTAAAGTTCAACAAGGGCGAATGGGGACGGCTATGAACGCCGGCGGGACGGGCATAGTGATCGGCCTCGGTGTTTTCGCGCTGCTGGTGGGTGCGATGGCCGGGTGTGGGGGCGACAGCTCGAAGTATGTCTGAGCGTGATCGCGACGAATCCGGCCGGCCCCGTAGCACCCGCCCGCGCGACGCTCTTGGCCGACCCCTTCCGCAAGGCAGTGAGGGCATTCCACGCATACCCGATGACCTGGAGTTGTCGCCGCTCGAAACCCTCGCCTATGCCCAGGACCTGCTAGACCGGGGCCTGGCATTCAACGCGCACGAGGTGCTCGAGGCGGCATGGAAGAACGGCCCGCACGACGAGCGGATGTTGTGGCAAGGCCTGGCCCAGCTCGCGGTCGGCATCACCCACGTCCAGCGCGGCAATGTCAAGGGTGCGATCAGCCTGCTTCGACGCGCGTCGAACCGTCTTGCCCACAACGACCGTCCGGCGCCGTATGCGATCGACGCCGCCAGTTTGGTCAACTACGCCGATGCGCTGATCGACGACCTCGAGGCGGCCGCCGAGATCACACCGAAGCGCCTGCGGCCCCGTTTGGTTTCGTCCGACCCCAATGGCCCGTGACGGGGAATTCTCACGAAGGTGGCGGCAACTGGAGTTGCTCCGCGCTTGTCGTGCGGTCAGGCCATCTCGGGCACACGCAGGTGTGCAACCGCCAACTCGAAGTCGCACTCGTCGAGCACCTCTGCGCGTGCTTCCTGACTGCCCGTAGCTCTGATGCTGTCCAACTGGTCTCTGTTCCGCTCCATCGCTTCGACGCTGTCGAAGGTCGCCGAGGCCACGGCACGACCGGACGCTCGGTCGACTAGCAGGCTGCCACTGCAGAAACCTTCCAGCTCCTCGAGGGCGGGCAGGATAGTCATCTTGTAGAAATCGATGCCTCGGTCGATCTGATCCGCGCCGACCTTGACCCAGGTGGCTCGGACACAGGCGCCCTCATTTGCGCTGTGCTCGCGATGCATGGCAGCGATCTGCCATTCCTCGACCTGCCTGCTACCACCGAAAAGCTCCGCGGCCCGGTCACGAATCGGCCGAATGGACTCCTCGCTTGCGCGCATCGCCTCCTCGGACTCCCAGGAGGTGGTAACAATGCAGCGGCCGGACGTTCGGTCGACCAACAGGGACGAGCCAACGCACCCGTCGATGCCCTCGAGCGAGGGCATCGCGCTGTCGCGCATATGCGCGATACCGGCGTCAATGGACGAGGGCTGCCCCTGGATGGTGGTGCTTCGTGCATACATGATCTGCCTCCGTTGTATCTGGGGCAGCGTCTCGACGGCGCCGCCGTCCACTTCATCGTCCTCCCACAGCTAAGGCCCGGCAATGGGCGGGCGGGTGTCAGCCAGACCGGCTTCACCGTTCGCGCTTGCCGTCGACACCTGACCGCTGCGCTTCGGCCTGCACCTGTGTTAGGGGTTGTTGCTCGGTCGCCATCGCCCCTTTGCGGAAGTTCTTCGTCCGGCTCCTGATCGTCGCCCCTGGCGTGGGCTATCACTCGGTGCCGGGGCTATCCGCTACCACCGCTTCGGTGCCCGCTGTCAGGGTGTCGTCGTCATTCGTCTCGGTGCCGGGACTTTCCGGTGTCGCGGCTTCGGTGTCGGGCAGCACACGGGTGTCGTTGGCGTTGTTCATGATTGAAGTGTGGTGCTGGGGTCCGACAACTGATCGAGTTCGTCGGCCGCCGCCGGGAGTTCAGCGGCGAGCTTGCGGACCTTCAGCGCCGCGACTTCAGCGCTCGAAATTCCGGCGTCAATGGTCGCCGTGCATTAACTCGACCAACGGCCGGCAAGCGCGCGGTGAGGTTTTCGGTGCTAGCGTCGCGTGGGTCCGCCGGTCAGTGCCGCCGCGGTCCCGAAGACGTAGCGGCAGACTTGGCGTGCCGATCCTGGACGTCATACAGGTACGCAGATTACGAGGCAGAATCGAGCGATGAAGCCAGCCGGTGTACACCATGTCGCCATCTGCGTCGCTGACGCGCAGACGGGTCTCGCCTTCTATCGCGACGTGCTCGGCATGACGCTGCTGCCGCGCCCCGATCTGGGCCCGGGGTACTGGCTGGACGCCGGCGGCCAGCAGGTCCACCTGATGCAGTCGGACACTCAGCCGCTCGGTGCGAACCACTTCGCGATCCGAGTCGACGACATCGATGCCGCCGTCGCCGACCTGCAGGAGCAGGGCGTCGAGGTGCACCGGATCCCGTTCATCCCCGGCGCCGGGCACCAGGCCTTCCTGCACGATCCGTTCGGCAACTTGCTCGAGCTGAACCAGCCGGAATAGCTTGCGCACACCGGCGGAGCGCTCCGCCGACAGCTTCAGGACTTTTGGGCCCAACGCCGCGACGACACCGCAGTCCCTAGGCACGTCGTATTCGTCGAGCTGGTCGGCGTATTCGACGCGCGCGTCGAGCGGCTTGCGGTATTGCTGATGGGCCTCGGGGTGTCCGACACCGATGCCATTCAGCAGACGGCCTGACAGTAGTGCGTCTGAGGAAATGCAGCACTCCGTGAGACAAACCGGTGTCTGATCGCGGTGAGACCGCTTGGAAGCGCGCAGGCTATGCGGCTGCGAGACACTGGAAGCGCCGTTTGCAGGTGCCCAGACCGATCCCGCTTGCGGCTCCGGTGATGGGCCGGGACCGGTGGACGGGCCGGTCGGTGGTGCTTACGCCTTGTCGCGGGATCGCACCTCTCGCCTGAGCTCGATCACCTGTTTCTCAAGGTCGATCACAGCCTTGGAGCACATGGCTGTCAGTCCAATGAGTTTCACGACTACCGCCCATATCCGGCTGTGGCCGGTAAAGGATTCGTCGAACTCGGCGAACCGCTCGAGGAGTTCCCTTCCGATAACGGATTCGGGATCGAGCTGTATCCGCCGCATTTTGCTGAACGCCGAGAAGTCGGCTGTTTCTTCGGGATGGGGCTCCATGTTTCGAGCGTAGGCCGCTTGCCGCGGAAAGGCGGCAAGCAGTCCAGCCGCCCTCAGGTCGATGGCCCGCCAGACCAGCGCGGCGTGAGGTTGTAACCAACGGCCGGATCTGTGCGCCGTTCTCCTGGATCGGTTTCATCTCCATTGCGCGAACCTCGGGGTCGGTGGCCGTCTCAGATTCCCAGAGGATTTCTTTGCGCAACGTCAGATCAAGCCGGTGGGGATCGAGGTCGGCGGCGATCTGCTCCACGTTGCTCGGGTTGCCGACGTAAAGGAGCGATCCCGTCAGGTCCATGCCGACGTAAATCTTGCCGTTCGGATAAGTGATCTTGTAGATCTGTTTGCGTCGCGGCGCCGGGTGTACTTACTCCGATTACAGGGAGGTGTTTGACCCTTCTTCTTGGTGGTGAAGATCTTGTCAGGTGAGGCGATCCGCATAACGTCTCGAACCTCAAGGGCATTGCCACCACTGCATCAAACGGCAACTCCCTGAGATCACCGTCCGGAACTCGCCGCGTTCCGCAACGGGGTGCGGTTAGAGCTTGTAACCAATGGCGCGCAGCAGGTCGTGCCGGTCGGCCACGTCGCGATCGGTCTCCACCCCAAGGGGCGCCTGTCCGTCGACGACTCCCACAATGCCACGGCCACGCGGGGTCACCGCGACCAAGATGTCAACCGCATTGGCTGTGGCGCAGTGGATCGTGCAGACCTCGGGCACCGCCTTGACCGGGTTGAGGATGTTGACCGGGAACCCGTCACGCAAGAAGATCACGAAGCAGTGCCCGGCGGCGATGGCCAGCGCATTGCGGGTCGCGAGCTCGACCAATTCAGGATCATTGCCAGTGCGGCGAACCAACCGTGGCCCGGAGGCCTCGCAAAAGGCCAGCCCGAACCGTAGCGACGAGCTCACCCCCACCATCGCCTCATGCAGGTCCTCGACCGTCTTGATGAAGTGCGCCTGCCCGATTACGACATTGACATCGTCCGGCTTGTCGACGGGAACCACATCCCAGGAAAGCGTCGTCGTGGTCACATGCACATGCTGCCACCCGCACGCGACAGCCACGTCCGATCCTCGGAATGCGAACAGTCCTCTTTGCGGGCGCCGCGTTCGCCCTTAGGGGTTCCGCGTACGGTCCCTCACCATGGAGGTGCCCGCAGCCCCGCTCGTCACCCCCTAAGCCCGCCGGGTGAGGGTGACGTGGAACATGTGTACCTGGGGGCCGAAGCGATTGAGGGTGCACCAATGACGACTCAGCAGGTCCGCGTCGACGGTGTTGATATCGCCTACACCGACACCGGTTCCGGTCCGACCATCTTGTTCGTTCACGGCGTCTACGTCACCGGAGCCGTGTGGAACGACGTCGTGAGCGAACTCGACGGCGGCTTCCGGTGTGTGGTGCCGACATGGCCGCTCGGGGCGCATAGCACCCCGACGGGTGGCGCGGATATCGGCGCAGAAGCGACCGCTCGCCGCATTGTGCACTTCATCGAGACACTTGATCTTCGTGATGTCACCGTGGTGGCCAATGACACGGGCGGCGGGCTGGTGCTGGCTGCGCTGGGTGATGCCACCCTGGACAAGTCCCGTATTGGTCGTTTGGTGCTCACCAATTGCGATAGCTACGAACACTTTCCGCCGGGCTCCTTCGCTCACATCGTGCAACTTTGCCGCCTGAGTTCCACTGTCGGCGGTGCAATTCTGCGGCTGCTGGCCACCGGACCCGGCCAGAGCTTCTTCCTCAACGCTGTGTGCCGGAATGCGCCAGCAGCACCAGAACGGCGACGCGACATCTTCGGCGCCTTCGCCACCAGCCGCGCTGCCCGGCGCGACGCTGTCCGGGTGACCGCGTCACTAGATCCTGCCCTGACCCTGCGTGCGGCCCCGGCCATCGAAGCATTCGACAAACCCGTCACACTCGTGTGGGGTGCCGCCGACCGGCTGTTTCCCCTCGATCACGCCCGGCGACTTCTCAATGCCTTTCCGCACGCAACTTTGGACGAAGTTCCTGACAGCTCCACATTTGTCATGCTCGACGCTCCACGCGAACTCGCTGCGGCGATCCGCAATTCGTGACCGCCCGCGGGCAGACCGGCCACCTTCGATGGAGCGTCCCTGGACTATCCTTCACCCGCCGATCGCAGAAAGGGACGCCATGACCAACCACACCTACCGGGTGATCGAAATAGTCGGTACATCACCCGACAGCGTCGACGCGGCTATCCGCAGCGGGCTGGCCCGAGCGGCAGAGACGACACGCGGACTCGACTGGTTCGAGGTGCAGTCCGTCCGCGGCCACCTGGAGGACGGGGCCGTCGCCCACTTCCAGGTAACGCTAAAGGTCGGCTTCCGGCTCGAGGACGCTTAGTAGATCGGTTAGCCAGGCAACGGCTCCCGGCTCGGGGAAGGGCGAACCGAAGTCGGCCACCCTCTCGAACCCGTGTTTCCGCGCCGCGGGGCCCCAGGCCTCCCAGTGGCATACCGCTCGGCGATCTGCAGGGGCGGGATGTTGCTGTGGTCGACGTTGCGCAGCTTGGCATTTCGGGCCTCGTGCTCAGCCCAGGGCCTCGGTCGGCTTCATCAGATGTGTCTGCCACCTCTCTAGCCGGAGTTTCCCGGACGAGCGAAGAACTCTGCCAACGCGACGATCGAAAACGGAGGCGGATACCGGCCAAGCTGACGCAGTTGCTCCGCGGTGCATACCTGGGACAGGCCTGGCGGCACAGTGGCGTAGCCCTCGTCGTCATAGACGGGGGAACCATACCTGGCCCAGCGGGCATACTCGGACATGACTTCGCGCGCTTCCTCAGGCGTCATAGCGGGGTTTTCCTCCACGACATCTGCGACGGTTCCCCCGCGCGACATAAGGAACCGTGTGCCGTGTTGCAGCTGTTTGATCTCTGTGTCCCACATGATTGGGTCATCGAGTTCGACCCCGTAGACAGAACTGTTGCCGTCGTTGGCGCCGAGCGCGAATGCCCGAGCGACATCCAGGTTGGTCGTTACGTAGGTGTGCTCCCGCCCGTCACGCGGGTCTCTCATGCGGGTAGTCGGATCGTGCCGTGAGAGGCCCTGTACGTCGGCCCGGTAGTACTCCTGTTCGTGATCGCCCATGGTTTCTTTCTAGCGCGCGGCGCTGCTCAACGTTTAGTCTTGCGGCCGCTTCGGATAGGACGGGGGACCCGGGCGCCGCTGGTCCGGCACGCCATGCCCAGGCCGCGCTGCAGCGCTTGCTGGCGCGGACATGAGCGACATACGGTGCTGGGCGTGTTCTACAAACCAGGATGGGGGATGGCCCTCACGGTCACCGGCACCCTCGGAGGCGTGATCATCACGCAGGCCGCTAACTCTGTGTCCACCCGGGGCGCGAGACGCAAGGAACGCAACGACCGAATCAACGACGCGGTCGGTGACCTGATTGCCTCCGGTACCGCCTGGGTCTATGCGGTAAACGCCTACGAAGAGAGCATGTTCAACACCGTGATCTTGAATCTCCGCGAGGACGAAACGAGGGACGCGATCAGCTCTCTGGACGGGCTGCTGTCCACTCAGCACAACTCGCCCCTAGCGTGAGGACCAGACCGGAACATCCACGTGACCGAGATCGACGGCCCGCCGCTGACACCAGCCACGGCCCGCCAGCTCTGTTCGCCGATCGGATAGGAACCGATAGGGAATTGCCAGGAAATACCGCCCGCGTATCCAACACTCAACTTGGGTATACCTGAGTACTATGAAGCGCTTTTCACGCTTAGCTGCAGCGACTTTCGCGTTGACCACTGCTTTGGGGCTGGCCGGTTTGGGCGCCGCAACTGACGCGCGAGCCCAGCCGGGGCCTTTCCCGCAATGGTGCCCGGGTGACTTCTGGGATCCTGGGTGGGGCGATAACTGGGACTGGGGGAATTGTCACGACAACTGGCGCGACCGCGGTCCTGGCGGCTGGGGTCCGGACGACCGCGGTCCTGGCGGCTGGGGTCCGGACGACCACGGTCCTGGCGGACCTGGCCCTGACGACCGCGGTCCTGGCGGACCTGGCCCTGGCGACCACGGTCCTGGCGGACCTGGCCCGGGCCGACACTAGCGCTGGGGGACACTAACTGCTGGTGCCCCCAATGCCAGAGGTGTACGTAGACGGTCTCCGTGCGCGGCAACGCGGCCCACGCGCTCGCCGCGTCCGCCCGCATGCGCGAGAGCCCATCACGTGATGGCCTAACCAGGCCGCCAGCAAGCCCGCGGGGATAACGGCGAGCCGCAGCACCTAGTTGTTGGTGCCGCGGTGTGCGGCCCGTTCCTGTGCCCGCTCGTCCGCTGCTTCCTGCTCCTCTGGTGTCACCACAATGGCGTCAGGGCCGGGAACCACCGTCGCCACATGGCCGGTGGCGAGCCACCGCACCACGTAGGGAGGCGAGCCGTCCCCGGAGTGCACCTCCGTAATAAGCCCCCGCTGGTCCGAGCGCTCGGTTGTCGTGCCCTTGATCACCAACCAGTCGCCTACGTTGGCTTTCATCGCCGACTCCTTCCTGCGCTCCTGTTCCGATTCTGCGCGCCTTCCAGGGTCGGCGGTACCCCCGCCCGAGAGCATCTTGCCTCATAACCCCGAGGGCTCCGCTCTATGCGGACCTGTTCGACGACGACCTGGACGCGGTGGCAGCTACCCTGCATGCCCGCTACGGGTCACGCCGATCGGGGCGTGCGTCAGGATGATCTACTACCACACCACCGACGCCGCTGACGAGATTCTTCGCGGCGGATTCCGAGAAATTATCGGTTCATACGGCTTCGCGACCCTCGATCTGACCGGCGTATTCCTCGGCGATAGTCCGATGACCATCAATGAAGGCGCAACAGGTGATCAGGTTCTGCGGGTCGAAATTCCGGACGATGTCGACCTCCGCGACTTCGAACTGATCGAGGACGGCAAGCCCTACCGCGAATGGTGCGTACCCGCCGCACTCATCAACACTCACGCCACCGTGACGCTGATGACCGACCGCGAGCTTGAGCACATGGGGGCGACGATCTGGCGCGGCTACCTCGATCCGCCCCCTTGGATCGGGAATGTCGACTAATTGGCCGGGTTTGCTGCGCGGGGGCATGTTTTCAGGTGTGCTCAAAATGTGCTTGTGGCGTGCTCACGGTGATCCGAATACGCCGTCTAGCTGCGGAAATGCTGGTGCGGGCGGAGGGAGTCGAACCCTCACGCTCTTTCGAGCACCGGCACCTAAAGCCGGCATGTCTGCCATTCCATCACGCCCGCAGCGGTGCCGATCGTACCGCTCGGCGCTTCGAAAAGACTTGTCGGCGTTTCCTCCTAAGTTGGGTTGATCACGGTGGCGAGAGGGGCAAACAAGTGCGACCAGCGCAGGAGTTCGCCATTGTGCAACGCCTCATCGCGGATGGTCTTAACAACTGCGCGATCGCACGTCAGACAGGCGTCCCGCGACGCACCGTTTCGGACTGGCGACGTAGACCACCAGTTCGGTCAAGGGACTCGGGTGAATTGCCCTGCAAGACACACAACTTCGATGGCCTACGAGCGGGCGCGTACAGCTACTTGCTTGGTCTGTACTTGGGCGATGGGTGCATCTCACAACACGCCCGTCACGTATGGCATCTGAGGATCACCCTCGACAAGAAGTATCTGGCGATCATCGATCGCGTTGCGCGGCCATCGACACGCTGTTCCCCAAGCAACATGCATCGATCAGTCCACGTAAATACGGATGTGTCGACGTGTCGCACTACTCCAAACACTGGCCCTGTCTCCTACCTCAGCACGGTCGTGGACCGAAGCATTTGAGGCCCATCCGACTGGAACCTTGGCAGGAGGTGCTCGTCAACCAGTCGACGGAGGAATTCATTCGAGGCCTGATCGACAGTGACGGATGCCGCGTAGTGGCAAATGACCGCGGCGTCCGAAGCGTGCGCTACCACTTCTCGAACCGATCGGAGGACATCCTCGGCTTGTTCACCGGGGCGCTCGACAACCTTGGGATCCCATGGACTCGGTCAAGCCGTTACATCATTGCCGTCTACCGCAAGGCCGCGGTGGCGCGCCTCGACGAATTCGTCGGGCCCAAGTCGTGAGCGGTACCTTCAGGGGGTGTCCACTACGCGTCGTCGCAGGCCCGCGCTGATCGCTCTGGTGATCGTCGCGGCATGCGGCTGCCTGGCCCTGGCCTGGTGGCAGTGGACCAGGTTTCAGTCCGTCTCGGGGACCTTCCAGAACCTGGGCTATGCGCTGCAGTGGCCGCTGTTCGCCTGGTTCTGCGTCTACGCGTATCGCAAGTTCGTCCGCTATGAAGAGGAGCCACCGGAACCTCGCAAAAGCGGCGAGATGACCGAGATACCGGCCGGGCTGCTGCCGGAACGGCCCAAGCCAGTACAACAGCCGCCCGACGATCCCGCGCTGCGCGAGTACAACGCCTACCTGGCCGAGCTCGCCGGGAAAGATGCCGAGAAGCAGAACAGGACAAACGCATGACCACACCCGAGACTCCCGGGGCACCAGCCCCCGCGGTCCCCGTCGACAAGATCCGCACCGCTCTGCTGGCCTACCGGATCATGGCGTGGACGACGGGTATCTGGCTCATCGCGCTGTGCTACGAGATCGTCTCGCACCTGGCTTTCCACCACGAGATCCGGTGGATCGAGGTGGTGCACGGATGGGTGTATTTCGCGTACGTGTTGGCGGCGTTCAATCTGGCGATCAAGGTCCGCTGGCCCTTCGCTAAGACCATCGGTGTGCTGCTTTCCGGCACCATCCCGTTGCTGGGCATCATCGTCGAGCATTTCCAGACCAGGAACGTCAAGGCCCGCTTCGGGCTTTAGGGGCGTCGACGGGTCTACAGGTCGCGCAGCGCCGGCAATAGCAGGGCGAGCGCCCGACCGCGGTGCGAGACCGCATCCTTTTCCGCCGGGCTGAGCTGCGCCGCGGTGCGCCCCCCGATATCGGGGCCGTCCGGAACGAAGACCGGGTCGTAGCCGAATCCACCGTCCCCGCGTGGCCCGCGCGCGATCGTGCCGCGCCACTCGCCGCGGACGACGACTTCGCCCGCCGCCGAGACCAGCGCGCAGGCGGACACGAACGCCGCGCCGCGGCGCTCGTCGGGGACGTCACGCAACTGCGCCAGCAGCAGCGCCGTGTTGCCGGCGTCGTCGCCGTGGTTGCCCGACCAGCGCGCCGACAGCACGCCGGGCATGCCGCCCAGCGCGGCCACCTCCAGACCGGAGTCGTCGGCCACACTGGGCAGACCGGTCGCGGCGAACGCGTCCCGCGCCTTGGCCAACGCGTTGTCCTCGAACGTTGCGCCGGTTTCGGGCGCTTCGTCGAACGGCGCGATGTCGTTGAGCGACACCAGCGTCAACCCCGACAGGCCGGCGCGGTCCAGCACCCGGCGCAGTTCGGCCAGCTTCTTGGAATTGCGGCTGGCGACCAGAAGGTGGGTCAGCTGCCGAACGCCTTAGGCTGCGCAGGTCCCTCGGGCAGCACACCCGGGTAAGGCAGTTCCAATGCCGCGCGCTGCGCGGCGAACAATTCGTCGCATGCGCTCAGCGCCATGTCGAGCAGCTTGTCCAGCGTCGAACGTGGGAACGTCGCGCCCTCGCCGGTGCCCTGGACCTCCACCAGGGTCCCGGTGTCTGTGGCGACGACGTTCATGTCGACCTCGGCGCGCGAGTCTTCCTCATAGGGCAGGTCCACCCGTATCCTGCCGTCGACGACGCCGACGCTGACCGCCGCGATGGCACAGGACAGCGGTCGCGGGTCCGAAAGCTTGCCCGCCGCCGATAGGTAGGTCGTCGCGTCGGCCAACGCTACGTAGGCGCCCGTGATGGCCGCGGTGCGCGTGCCGCCGTCGGCCTGCAATACGTCGCAGTCGACGGCAATTGTGTTCTCCCCCAAGGCCCGCAGGTCGATGCACGCCCGCAACGACCGGCCGATCAGCCGGCTGATTTCCTGGGTGCGTCCGGACAGCCGGCCCTTCACCGATTCGCGGTCGGAGCGAGTGTGGGTGGCCGACGGCAGCATCGCGTATTCCGCGGTCAGCCACCCCAGTCCCGATCCCTTGCGCCAACGCGGTACCCCTTCGGTAACGCTGGCGGTGCACAGGACCTTGGTGTGACCGAATTCGATCAGCACCGAACCCGCCGGGTGGTCGGTAAACCCGCGGCTGATGACTACGGGGCGAAGCTCGTCGTCAAGGCGGCCGTCTTCTCGTTTGGACACCCAGCAACCCTAGCCAACCCTGGCCCGGTTAGCTCAGACCCTTTCAGAGCGGCGGACGTCGAACGTCTCACCGCACACCACCGCGTGCACGGGACCATCGAACTCGGCCTTGGCCTCGCTGATCACGTCCTCACGCGAAGTCCACGGAGGGATATGCGTCAGCAGCAGCTCACGCACGCCCGCCCGGGCCGCGACCCTGCCGGCCTCCGTGCCCGACAGGTGCAGAGCGGGCGGACGGTCCGGCGCGTGCGTCCAGGAGGCCTCGCAGAGGAAAACGTCGGCGTCGCGGGCCAACTCGATGAGCTGATCACAGATGCCCGTGTCGCCGCTGTAGACAAACGAGGCACCGCTGGGGTCGGTGACCCTCATGCCGTAGGACTCGGTCGGGTGAGCGACCACCCGCGGCATCACGGTGAGCGTGCCGAACGTCACCGGCTCCCCGTCGACCCAGTGATGAACGTCGAAGATGTCTGAGCAATCGTCGATCTCGCCGCCGTAGGGTGACGACGCGGCCCCCAACCGAGACCACGTGTCGCTCGGGCCGTACAACAACGACTTACCCTGCGGGCGCGACGGATGGTAGCGACGCCAGACGAACAGTCCCGGCATATCCAGACAATGGTCGGCGTGCAGGTGGGACAACAGCACCTGCACGGAGCCGGGGTCGGCGTATCGCTGCAGCGCGCCCAGTACACCCCCACCGAAGTCCAGGACCAGCGGCGGGGTATCCGGCGCCCGAAGCAGATAACCCGATGCAGGCGAATCCGGACCGACCACGCTGCCCGAGCAGCCGAGCACGGTTATTCGCACGAACACCACTTTGCCATGCCCAGTCGCACGATGGAGAAAACATCGCCGCTTTGGTGTGATGAGAATCTCGTCCGCACCTAATGGACACGAGTATGACGGTGCACTGGTTTAACGCCGCTCACCGCAGGGCCGAGGAACCGCGCAGCCAGTTTGATGAACGCTTCGGGATCGCCGGTGGCCTCGAATACCCGGGTGGCGGGCGGAGCGTCGTGCGGACGCAGCAGGTCCCGCTCGGTGAGCACCCGAAGCACTTCCTTGGCGGTTTCCTCGGCGCTCGAAACCAGCGTCACGTTGTCGCCCATCGCCAGCTGAATCAGCCCGGACAGCAGCGGATAGTGTGTGCACCCCAGCACCAGCGTGTCGACCTGCGCGCGCTGCAGCGGCTCCAGGTAGCCCTCGGCCAGTCCGAGCACCTGGCGACCGCTGGTCACGCCGCGCTCGACGAAGTCGACGAACCGCGGACACGCCACCGCGGTGATCTCCGTGTCACGGGCCGCGGCGAACGCGTCCTGATAGGCGTGCGAAGCAATGGTCGCCTTCGTGCCGATCACACCGATACGGCCGCTGCGGGTGGTGGCGACCGCGCGGCGCACCGCCGGCAGGATCACCTCGACGACCGGCACGTCGTAGCGCTCGCGGGCATCCCGCAGGCATGCCGCGGACGCCGTGTTGCAGGCGATCACCAGAGCCTTGACGCCGCGGTCGACCAGGTCGTCGCCGATCGCCAGTGCGTGCGCGCGGACCTCGGAGATGGTGAGCGGACCGTAGGGACCGTTGGCGGTGTCGCCGACGTAGATGATGTCCTCGTCGGGCAGTTGGTCGATGATCGCCCGCGCGACAGTCAGTCCCCCGACGCCGGAGTCGAAGACCCCGACGGGCGCTAGTGGCGAGCTCATGTCCTGGCGTTCCGTGCGCCGGTTTTCCTCGCCGCGCGGGCCTTGCGTTCGGGAGCGGACAACAGATACGCCGCCACGACGCCGGCAATGGCACCACACAGATGGCCCTGCCACGACACGCCACCGCATTGGTGGAGCACCGGCATGGCCTCGAGCAGGACGCCGCCGTACGCGAACAAGACCACAAGCCCGATGATGATGTCGGTAAACCTGCGCACGAATATCCCGAAGACCAGCAGGAACGTCAGCCAGCCGAAGATCAGGCCGGATGCCCCGATGTGGTCGGTCGGACCGCAGCTGCTTCCCACATTGCCGATGAGCCAGGTGCCGAAGCCGCCCACGACCCACACGATCACGGTGGCCCAGACGAAGCGGGAAATTCCGGCCAGCGTCATCAGGAACCCGAGGATCAGCAGCGGGACGGTATTGGCCATCAGGTGCTGCCAGTTCGCGTGCAGAACCGGCGCGAAGATGATCCCCCACAAGCCATCGGTTTCGAGCGGCCTGATGCCGTTGGCATCCAGGGAATGCCCCGCCAGTTGGTCGATCAGCTCGACGAGATACAGCAGCGACACGAACGTGAGGATCGTGGCGCCGCCCACCATCCACTGGGGCCGTTTCTTCGGCTTTGTCGCTGGCACCCGCGGATGTCCTTGGGTCATGCGCCGCTCCTCTTCATCGCTCCGCTCTGCATCGTCGCCGGCGCGGGGTCATGCCCATGGCTGCCCTTCTAGAGCGGTTCGGCATCATCCAGGCTACCGGCATATGCGCCGGTCACTGTTCCTCTCGTCAGCCGAATGCTCCGGGCAACATGTCGCGGTAGGTCGGTATTCCGGCTACCGATTCGGCGGCGAGCACCCCGACCAGCACCGCACGGGCCAGGCAATCGGCCGCGGCGATACCCACCGCGGTGACCAGCCCCGTCTCGGGCGAGAACGCCGCGGGCACGGTGTTGGAATTGGCTCCCGGGGCTACCTCGATCGCCCCGGTGGCCAGCGCGAACACCGTATCGCCGTCCAGCGGGGTGTGTGCCGGCCGGATCGTGCGGGCCAGGCCGTCGTGCGCGGCGATCGCGACCCGCCTGCACCCGGCCGGGCTCAGCGCGGCGTCGGTCGCCACCACCGCGATCGTGGTGTTCAGCGGGCTCAACGGGGACGGCAACTGCGCGAACGCGTCGATCTGCTCGGCCGGCGGTGGCGTCAGCGCGAACTCCTCGATCAGGTCCGCCGCCCAGGGCAGACCGGTGGCCCGGTCGACGACGTCGCCCGCGGAGTTCACCGCGACGACCGCGCCGACGGTGACGCCGGACGGCAGTGCCGTCGACGCCGTCCCGATGCCACCCTTGAGCACCCCGGCCCGCGCGCCCACCCCGGCGCCCACGGTCCCGACGGCCATGACGTCACCTCGCGCGGCGGCTTCGCAGGCCGCGTGGCCGAATTCGGCCGTCGGCCGGCGGTCCCAGCCACCGACCGGCAGGTCGAAGATCACGGCACCCGGCACGATGGGCACCACGCCGCCATCCATGCCGACGCCACGTTCGTGCTCCTCCAGCCAGCGCATGACGCCGTCCGCGGCCGCCAGGCCGAATGCGCTGCCGCCGGCCAGTAACACCGCGTCGACGAACCGCACGGTGTTGGCCGGATCCAGCAGATCGGTCTCCCGGGTGCCGGGCGCGCCGCCGCGGCAATCGACGCCGCAGACGGTCCCGGGCGGCGTCAGCACGACCGTTACGCCGCAGGCCCAACCCGCGCCCAACGACGCGTCGGGGTCCAGTCTGTGATGGTGGCCGACGCGGATACCCCCGACGTCGGTGATGGAGTTCATCCGGCCGCCATCAAGATCGATCACGCCTCATCAGCGCCAGGACCAGGTACTCCTGCAGGACGGTCAGCCACTGGTAAACGTCGAAGTGCACGGCCAGCGGATGGTCTCCCGGCAGGCGCTCCGGCCCCTCCGGACCGATTTCGAGCATGACTCCCAGGGTCAACCGAATGTCGTTGACGGCCGCGACCCAGGCGTTCGCTTCTTCCTCGGTCAGCTCGAAACGGCCGCCGTCATCCGGGACCGTATCCAATAACTGCTGTGCCGCAACACGTTTGGCGTCTATGATCTCCGGCTCGTGCAGACCGCGCAGCGCAGCATTGAGCCCTTCGGAGGTGTCGCCGGCCAGCGGGTCCTCGTCGGTCGGCTTGTGGAAATCCGGCAGCAGTCGACGCAGCATCGGATCGCTTGGGGGTTGAGCGTTCCCGGTCTTTATTCCGGTGATCTCCTCGAGTTCGTCTGGCGGAGCGGAAGATTCGCGCTCGTCGAGCAAGCCGACCATCGCGCTGACGAGGTTCTTGAGCAGCGCGGCCTCATGGGAAGCCAATGCGGACCGAAAACGGGCGCCGTTGGCGGTCTCGACGCGCTTCCACTTGCGCACAAGGAGTCCCGGGCGTCCTCGGGTCTCACCGGTCCCGCTGCATGGTCGCCCACAAACCGGCGGCGTGCAGCTTGGACACGTCGACTTCCATGGATTCCCGGCTGCCGACGGACACCACTGCCTTGCCTTCGTTGTGCACCTGCAGCATCAGCTTGGTGGCGTGCGGCTCGCTGTAGCCGAACAACCTCTGGAAGACATACGTCACGTAGGTCATCAGGTTGACGGGATCGTCCCACACGATGGTGACCCACGGAGTGGCCGTGACGTCTACCGGATCTACCTGGCGTCTTCCGGTAGTGCCGGGCTTAGTGGGCGCCGACGTAACAACCATGGCGTCTAGGATAGCGAGCGTCGGGCAGGCTGCTGTGAACCGTTACCGTTGCGGAATGAACGACCCGGTATTAACTGGGCTGCTGACCGACAAATACGAGTTGACCATGTTGGCGGCGGCCCTGCGCGACGGCACCGCGGATCGCCGGACCACGTTCGAACTGTTCGCGCGCCGACTCCCCGATGGCCGTCGTTACGGAGTGGTCGCCGGAACCGGCCGGCTGCTGGAAGCGTTGCCGCAGTTCAGGTTCGACGACGACGCGTGCCAATTGCTGGAGCAATTCCTCGACCCGGACACGTTGGGTTACCTGCGCGATTTCCGGTTCGCCGGCGATGTCGACGGCTACGCCGAAGGCGAGCTGTACTTTCCCGGGTCGCCCGTACTTTCGGTGAGTGGCAGCTTCGCCGAATGCGTGGTGCTCGAAACGCTGGCGCTGTCGATCTTCAATCACGACACGGCGGTCGCCTCCGCGGCGGCACGCATGGTCGGCGCCGCCGGGGAACGCCCGCTGATCGAGATGGGGTCACGCCGGACCCACGAACGCGCGGCGGTCGCGGCGGCTCGCGCCGCCTATATCGCCGGCTTCGCCGCATCCTCCAACCTGGAGGCCCAGCGGCGTTACGGAATACCCGCGGAGGGCACCGCCGCACACGCTTTCACCATGCTGCACGCCCGGCGAGACGGTCCCCCCGAAGCGACCGAACTGGCGGCGTTTCGTGCCCAGGTCGACGCGCTGGGTGTCGACACCACGCTGCTGGTGGACACCTACGACGTGACGACCGGCGTGGCCAACGCGGTGGCCGCCGCCGGTACCGCGCTTGGCGCGGTCCGCATCGACTCCGGCGAGCTGGGCGTGCTGGCCCGCCAGGTGCGCGAGCAGCTGGACCGGCTTGGGGCCACCCAGACCCGCATCGTGGTGTCCGGCGATCTTGACGAGTTCTCCATCGCGGCGTTGCGCGCCGAACCGGTGGATAGCTACGGCATCGGCACGTCGCTGGTGACCGGCTCGGGCGCCCCGACCGCGAATATGGTCTACAAACTGGTCGAAGTCGACGGCATGCCGGTACAGAAGCGCAGCAGCCACAAGGAATCCAACGGCGGCCACAAAGAGGCGCTGCGCCTGGCACGGCCTACCGGCACCGTCACCGAGGAGGTTGTGTATCCGGCGGGCCGCCCGCCCGACACCACCGAACCGTCGCGGGTGTTGACCATCCCGCTGGTGCGCGGCGGCCGAGCCCTAGCCGACGTCGGGGGCCGCGACCTGGCGGCTGCGCGGAAGCTGGTCGCGTCCGGGCTGCGCAGCCTGCCGTGGGAGGGTCTGAACTTGTCGCACGGGGAGCCCGCGATCCCGACCACGCATATCCCGGCCTGAGCTATACGGTCGAGGTAATTCAAGGCCCAACCAAGGGAGTAGCCACGTCCGACGTGTCCGTGCCGGAGCTCCTGGCCATCGCCGTGGCCGCGCTTGGCGGCAGCGATCGAAGCGGCCAGCAGGAGATGGCCGCCGCGGTCGCGCGGGCGTTCGAAACCGGTGAGCACCTCGTCGTGCAGGCCGGCACCGGCACCGGCAAGTCGCTCGCGTACTTGATTCCCGCGATCGTCCGCTCGCTCGGCGACGACTCGCCCGTCGTCGTGTCGACGGCAACAATCGCGCTGCAGCGTCAACTCGTCGATCGCGATCTGCCCCGGCTGGCCGATTCGCTCGCCGATGCGCTGCCCCGCCGCCCGCGGTTCGCATTGTTAAAAGGGCGACGAAACTACTTGTGTTTGAACAAGATCCACAACGGGGGTGCCGCCGACAACGACGGCGATGGCGACGGCGACGGGCCACAGGAAGAACTCTTCGACGCCATGGCGGTTACCGCCCTGGGTCGCGACGTGCAACGGCTCACGGCCTGGGCTTCGACGACCGATTCCGGTGACCGCGACGACCTGAAGCCCGGCGTAGCCGACCGATCCTGGTCCCAGGTCAGCGTCTCCGCGCGGGAATGCCTCGGGGTGGCCCGCTGCCCGTTCGGCTCCGAGTGCTTCTCCGAGCGGGCAAGAGGAGAAGCCGGCCGGGCCGACGTTGTCGTCACCAATCACGCACTGCTGGCCATCGACGCCGTCGCCGAATCGACGGTGCTGCCAGAACACACGCTGCTGGTGGTCGACGAGGCGCACGAGTTGGTTGAGCGGGTGACCTCGGTGGCCACCGCGGAGCTGACGTCGGCCGCCCTCGGCGCCGTATCGCGGCGGATCACCCGATTGGTGGATCCGGAACTGACCCAGCGGCTCGAGGCGACGACCGCCAACTTCGCCGCGGCGATCCATGACGCCACGCCGGGCCGCGTCGATCACCTCGACGACGAGATGGCGACGTACCTGACCGCACTGCGCGACGTGGCCGCCGCGGCGCGGTCGGCGATCGACACCACGAGCGACGCGAAGGCGGCGGCGGCTCGCGCCGAAGCGGTCGCGGCACTGAGCGAGATATCCGATACCGCGTCGCGGATCCTGACATCGTTCACCCCCGCAATCCCCGATCGCACCGACGTGGTCTGGCTCGAGCACGAGGACATCCGGGGTTCGCCGCGCCCCGTACTGCGGGTGGCGCCGCTATCGGTCGCCGGATTGCTGCGCGACCAGGTGTTCCCGCGTTCGACCACGGTGTTGACGTCGGCGACGCTGACGATCGGCGGGTCCTTCGACGCGATGGCCGCGGCGTGGGGCCTGACCGGATCGGACGCCGGTGACGATCCGCCGTGGCGGGGACTCGACGTCGGGTCGCCGTTCCAGCACGCCAAAGCGGGAATCCTCTACGTGGCCGCCCACCTGCCGCCGCCGGGCCGCGACGGCACCGGCTCGGCCGAGCAGCTGACCGAAATCGCCGAGCTCATCACCGCCGCCGGCGGGCGGACCCTGGGGCTGTTCTCATCGATGCGGGCCGCCCGGGCCGCGGCCGAGGCCATGCGCGAACGGCTGTCGACACCGGTGTTGTGTCAGGGCGACGACAGCACCTCCGCACTGGTCGAGCAGTTCAGCGCCGACGACGAGACCTCGCTGTTCGGCACCCTGTCGTTGTGGCAGGGCGTCGACGTTCCGGGGCCGTCCCTGTCGCTGGTCCTGATCGACCGCATCCCGTTCCCCCGGCCCGACGACCCATTGCTGGGCGCGCGGCAGCGCGCGGTAGTCGCACGCGGCGGCAATGGATTCATGGCGGTTGCCGCCAGCCATGCGGCGCTGTTGCTGGCGCAGGGGTCGGGACGGCTGTTGCGTCGTGTCACCGATCGCGGCGTGGTCGCGGTGCTCGACTCGCGGATGGCCACCGCCCGCTACGGCGGTTACCTGCGCGCGTCGCTGCCGCCGTTTTGGCAGACCACCAACGCGGCGCAGGTCCGCGGGGCGCTGGAGCGGCTGCGCAGCACCCCGGAGGCTAAGCCAGGGTGACCAGGCCGAGCTCGTTGCCGGCGGCAAGCATCGGGTGGTGCGGCAGCACGCGCACCGTGTATCCAACCGCCCCGGCCAGCGGCAGCGGAAGTGTGGTCGAGAAAACCTGGTTGCCCGCTTCGGCGGTGCCGGTATAGGACATTTCGACGGTGGTCGGGTCCAGCAGTGCGTCGCCGGCGTCGACCCTGCCCACCAGCGCCTGGACCGTGACCTCGTCGGGCCCCAGCCCGGCCAGTTGCACGGTCGCGGTCAGGGTCAACTTCGAGCCGAGCACGGGAGTATCCGGCAGGCCGGTGCTGTCGACGTCGGTGATATCGATCTTGGGCCACGCTTCCTCGGCGCGCCTGCGGTAGGCGGCCAGCTCGCGGGCAGCGCCGAACTCGGCGCCGCTTGCCTCGTCCTCGGCGCCCTCGGGCGCGGCGATGGTCCTGCGCAGCGACTCTGCCGCCGGCATGTAGTACTGCTCGACATAGTCGCGGACCATGCGGGAGGCCAGCACTTTTGGGCCGAGGGTCTGCAAGGTGTGGCGCACCATTTCGATCCACCGGGGCGGCACACCGCGTTCATCGCGCTCGTAGAACTTCGGCGCGACCGCCTGTTCCAGCAGGTGGTAGAGCGCGCTGGATTCCAGGTCGTCGCGGCGGGCTTCGTCGGTCACGCCGTCGGCCGACGGTATCTCCCAACCGTTTTCGCCGTCGTACCATTCGTCCCACCAGCCGTCGCGGATGGACAGGTTCAGCCCGCCGTTGAGCGCGCTCTTCATTCCTGAGGTGCCGCAGGCCTCCAGGGGCCGCAGCGGGTTGTTCAGCCAGACGTCGCAGCCCCAATACAACAGCCGGGCCATCGACATGTCGTAGTCGGGCAGGAAGGCGATGCGGTGGCGCACCTCCGGCCGGTCGGCGAAACGGACCACCTGCTGAATCAGCGCTTTGCCTCCGTCGTCGGCCGGATGCGATTTCCCGGCGACGATCAGCTGGATCGGCCTTTCTTTGTTGAGCAGCAGCCGTTCGAGTCGGCTCGGGTCGCGCAGCATCAGTGTCAGCCGCTTGTACGTCGGCACCCGCCGGGCAAACCCCACGGTAAGCACGTTCGGATCGAATGCCGTTGATATCCAACCCAATTCGGCGTCTGGCGTACCGCGTTCCAGCCACGAGCGGCGCAGCCGCAGCCGGACATCCTCGACCAGCAGCGTCCGCAGTTGCGACCGGATCCACCACAGGTGACCCGGGTCGACCTCCTGCAGTCGCAGCCAGACGCCGGGGTCGCTGAACGAGTCCGATCCGGCCAGCTCGCGGCCGAGCTGCAACCACTGCGGCGCCGCCCAGGTACGCGCGTGGACGCCGTTGGTGATCGACCCGATCGGCACCTCGCCCGGGTCGAATCCGGGCCACAGCTCGTTGAACATGGCCCGGCTCACCCGGCCGTGCAGCAGCGAGACACCGTTGGCTCGTTGCGCCAGCCGCAGACCCATGTGGGCCATGTTGAACTTGGCCGGATCGTCCTCGGCGCCGAGCGCGATGATCCGGGCGGTCGGCAGGCCGGGCAGCAAGGTGGGCGCATCCTTGCCGGCCCGATCCTCGTCGGGGTCGCAGTCTTCATGGTCGTCGAAGTAGAGCCGAACCATGTCGACCGGAAACCGGTCGATACCGGCGGCCACCGGGGTGTGCGTGGTGAACACGGTGGCCGACCGCACCACCGTCAACGCGGTATCGAAGTCCAATCCCGAATCGGTGATCAGCTCGCGAATGCGTTCCAACCCGAGGAACCCGGCGTGCCCCTCGTTCATGTGGAATACCTCGGGCGCGGGCAACCCTTCGATCGCGCTGAACGCGCGGATCGCCCGCACCCCGCCAATGCCGGCCAGGATCTCTTGCCTCATCCGGTGTTCCTGATCGCCGCCGTACAGGCGATCGGTGACACTGCGCAGCTCGTGCTCGTTTTCGGGGACGTCGGAATCCAGCAAGAGCAGCGGAACGCGACCCACCTGCGCGACCCAGATCCGGGCCCGCAGCTGCACGGAGTCGGGAAGCGTCAGCTCGACCAGCACCGGATCGCCGGCGGCATCGGTGAGCAGCCGCAACGGCAGCCCCTGCGGGTCCAGCGCCGGATAGGTTTCGTTCTGCCAGCCGTCCGCGCTCAGCGACTGCCGGAAGTACCCGGAGCGGTAGTAGAGGCCCACCGCGACCAGCGGAACCCCCAGATCGGACGCGGACTTCAGGTGGTCACCGGCGAGAATGCCCAAGCCGCCGGAGTAATTGGGGAGCACCTCGGCGACGCCGAATTCCATCGAGAAGTACGCGATCGCGGTCGGCATCGCCCGGCCGTTCTCCAGGCCCGCGTGCTGACGCTGCTGATACCAAAGCGGACGGCTCAGGTAATCGTTCAGGTCGGCCGCCAGCTCATCAAGCCGGCCGAGGAATCCTTCGTCGAGCGCCAACTCGTCGAGCCGTACCGGATTTACCGCGCCGAGCAACTCCACCGGATCACAGCCGCAGCGGGCCCACAGTGTCGGGTCGATGGTCGCAAACAAGTCCTGGGTCGGCTTGTCCCACGACCACCGCAGGTTGGTCGACAGCTGGTCCAACGCGGCGAGGCGCTCGGGCAGATGAGCACGGACGGTAAAGCGGCGGAGGGCTTTCACTGTAATTACCTTACTGAGGATTCCGGCGCTCGCAGGGCTAGTGACCGACCGCTCAGCTTCCGGGTGTGTGACCGGACACTAGGGTGGGTATCGGGTAGCTATTGGGACGATGCTCCCCCACCAGACGAAGTCCCCCACGACAGGAAGTTTCCCGACGAACGGCATTCCGCGACGGAGCACACCGCGGTTTGGCCGCACACAATCGGAACGGAGTGGTTGTGCCCGGTCGTGTCGAGATCGATGACGTCCGACCCGTCGTTTCCTGCGGCGCCTACCCGGCCAAGGCCGTGGTCGGTGAGATCGTCCCGGTCAGCGCCGCGGTATGGCGAGAAGGCCACGAGGCTGTCGCCGCAACTCTGGTCGTGCGCTACCTGGGGCCGCGCTATCCGCAGGTAACGGAAATCCGGCGGATCAAGGCGGTCGAGGCTCCCGAACGGCCCGCGTCCGAACTTGACGGCAGGGCCGCCGGGCAACAGCGGGTCAAGCCACTGCTCCTGCCGATGACGATGGGTCGGGAGCCCTACGTCTTCCACGGTCAGTTCGTCCCGGACCGGGTGGGGTTGTGGACCTTCCGCATCGACGGCTGGGGTGACCCGATCCACTCCTGGCGGCATGGGGTGGTTGCCAAGCTGGACGCCGGCCAGGGCGAGACGGAACTGTCCAACGATCTACTGCTCGGCGCCAAACTGTTTGAGCGTGCCGCGACCGGTGTGCCGCGGGCCCGACGCGACCCCCTGCTGACCGCCGCCGCGGCGTTGCGCGTCCCCGGAGATCCGGTCACCCGGACCGCGCTGGCCCTGGCTCCCGAGATCGAAGAAATTCTGGCGGTGTATCCGTTGCGCGATCTGGTCACCCGCGGTGATCAGTTCGGCGTGTGGGTGGATCGGCCGCTGGCCCGCTTCGGCTCGTGGTACGAGATCTTTCCGCGCTCGACCGGCGGGCGGGACGCCGACGGCAAGCCGGTGCACGGCACCTTCGCGACGGCGGCCGCGCAGCTTCCGCGCATCGCGGAGATGGGATTCGACGTCGTCTACCTGCCGCCGATCCATCCGATCGGCAAGGTACACCGCAAGGGCCGCAACAACTCACCCGCCGCTGCCCGCGGAGATGTGGGGTCGCCGTGGGCAATCGGTAGCGATGAGGGTGGCCACGATGCCGTTCACCCGGATCTGGGCACGATCGACGACTTCGACGACTTCGTCGCCGCGGCACGCGATCTGGGCATGGAGGTGGCCCTGGACCTGGCGCTGCAATGCGCGCCGGACCATCCGTGGGCGCGCGACCATCGGACGTGGTTCACCGAGCTACCGGATGGAACCATCGCCTACGCGGAGAACCCGCCGAAGAAGTATCAGGACATCTATCCGCTGAACTTCGATAACGACCCCGCGGGTCTCTACGACGAGGTGCTGCGCGTGGTCCGGCACTGGATCGACCACGGCATCAAGTTCTTTCGGGTCGACAATCCGCACACCAAGCCGCCCGACTTCTGGACCTGGCTGATCGGTCAGGTCAAAGACAGCGACCCCGACGTGCTCTTCCTGTCCGAGGCCTTCACGCCGCCCGCCCGCCAGTACGGCCTGGCCAAGCTCGGCTTCACGCAGTCCTACACCTACTTCACCTGGCGGACGGCCAAGTGGGAACTCACCGAATTCGGCAACGACATCGCCGCACTCGCCGACTTTCGCCGGCCCAACCTGTTCGTCAACACCCCCGACATCCTGCACTCGGTGCTGCAGCACGACGGCCCCGGTATGTTCGCGATCCGCGCGGCGCTGGCCGCGACCATGAGTCCGGCCTGGGGCGTGTACTCGGGCTATGAGCTGTTCGAGCACCGCGCGGTGCGAGAGGGCAGCGAGGAGTACCTGGATTCCGAGAAGTACGAATTGCGTCCCCGCGATTTTGCGGGCGCGCTCGCCGAGGGCAGATCGCTCGAGCCGTTTATCAAACAGCTCAACGCAATTCGCCGCTTGCATCCCGCGCTGCAACAGTTGCGAACGATTCATTTCCATGGCGTGGACAACGACGCCTTGCTGGCCTTCAGCAAGTTCGACCCGGCCACCGGCGACTGCGTGTTGGTGGTGGTCACACTCAACGCGTTCGGGCCCGAGGAAGCGACGCTGTGGTTAGACATGGCGGCATTGGGTATGGAACCTTACGAACGGTTCTGGGTGCGCGACGAGATAACCGGACAGGAATACCAATGGGGGCAGTCAAATTACGTTCGCATCGACCCCGGGCGCGCGGTCGCCCACATCATCAACATGCCACTCATACCGTTCGAATCCCGAATGACGCTGCTGCGTAGGAGGTGACGGGCCATGAGCCGAATCGACCAACTCGCCGGGACGCACCTCGCGCCCGACCCAACCGACTTGGCGCGCCTGCTGTCCGGCGCGCACTACAACCCGCACGCCATCCTGGGCGCGCACGAGTACGGCGACCGCACCGTCATCCGGGCATTCCGCCCGCACGCGCGGGAAGTCGTCGCGCTCGTCGGTAAAGACCGGTACCCGTTGCAGCACATCGAATCCGGCCTGTTCGCCGTGGCGCTGCCATTTGTCGACCTGATCGACTATCGGCTGCAGGTGAGCTACGCGGGTTCCGCCCCGTACACCGTCGCCGACGCCTACCGCTTCCTGCCCACCCTGGGCGAAGTCGACCTTCATCTATTCGGCGAAGGCCGCCACGAGCGACTGTGGGACGTCCTCGGCGCCCACCCCCGCTCGTTCACCACGGCCGACGGCGTCGTCACCGGGGTGTCGTTCGCGGTGTGGGCGCCCAACGCCAAAGGCGTCAGTTTGATCGGCGAGTTCAACGGCTGGACCGGCAACGACGCCCCGATGCGGGTGCTGGGCTCCTCGGGCGTATGGGAGTTGTTCTGGCCCGGTTTTCCGATGGACGGTCTGTACAAGTTCCGCGTGCACGGCGCCGACGGCGTTGTCACCGAGCGGGCCGACCCGTTCGCCTTCGCCACCGAGGTGCCGCCGCAGACCGCATCGCGCGTGAATAGCACCGAATACACCTGGGAGGACGCCGACTGGATGGATCGGCGTGCGCGGCGCAACCCGGTGTTCGAGCCGATGAGCACCTACGAGGTCCATCTGGGCTCGTGGCGCCCCGGACTCGGCTATCGCCAGCTCGCCCGCGAGCTGACGGATTACGTTGTAGAACAAGGGTTTACCCATGTGGAGCTGCTCCCAGTCGCCGAGCATCCGTTCGCCGGGTCGTGGGGATACCAGGTCACGTCCTACTATGCTCCAACATCGCGGTTCGGCACACCCGACGATTTCCGGGCGCTGGTCGACGCCCTGCACCGGGCCGGTATCGGTGTCATCGTGGACTGGGTGCCGGCCCACTTCCCGAAGGACGCGTGGGCGCTGGGCCGGTTCGACGGCACCGCGCTCTACGAGCATTCGGACCCCGAGCGCGGGGAACAACTCGATTGGGGCACTTACGTCTTCAACTTCGGCCGTGCCGAAGTGCGCAACTTCCTGGTGGCCAACGCGTTGTATTGGCTCGAAGAGTTCCACATCGACGGCTTCCGGGTGGACGCGGTCGCGTCGATGCTGTACCTGGACTACTCGCGCCCCGAGGGCGGCTGGACCCCGAACATCTACGGCGGGCGGGAGAACCTGGAGGCGGTGCAGTTCCTGCAGGAGATGAACGCCACGGCGCACAAAGCCGCGCCGGGCATCGTCACCATCGCCGAGGAGTCGACATCATGGCCCGGGGTGACGCGGCCGACCAATCTTGGCGGCCTGGGCTTTTCGATGAAGTGGAACATGGGCTGGATGCACGACACCCTCGACTACATCAGCCGGGATCCGATTTACCGTAGTTACCACCACCACGAGATGACCTTCTCGATGCTGTACGCGTTCAGCGAGAACTACGTGCTGCCGCTCAGCCACGACGAGGTGGTGCACGGCAAGGGCACGCTGTGGGGGCGGATGCCCGGCAACAACCACGTAAAAGCGGCCGGGCTGCGCAGCCTGCTGGCCTATCAGTGGGCGCATCCGGGCAAGCAGCTTTTGTTCATGGGCCAGGAATTCGGCCAGCGCGCCGAGTGGTCCGAGCAGCACGGTTTGGATTGGTTCCAGCTCGACGAGCACGGTTTCTCCAACGGGATTCTGCGTTTCGTGCGCGATCTCAACGACATCTACCGCGACCGCCCGGCGCTGTGGAGCCAAGACACCGTTCCCGAGGGCTATTCCTGGATCGACGCCAACGACTCCGCCAACAACGTCCTGAGCTTCCTGCGTTACGGCAAAGACGGCTCGGTAATGGCCTGTGTGTTCAACTTCGCGGGTTCCGAACACAGCGGCTATCGGCTGGGCCTGCCCATGCCGGGCCGCTGGCGCGAGGTGCTCAACACCGATGCGACGGTCTACAACGGCTCGGGAATCGGCAACCTCGGTGGCGTCGACGCCACCGAGGACCCGTGGCATGGCCGTCCGGCATCGGCGGTGCTGGTGCTGCCGCCCACGTCGGCGTTGTGGTTGGAACCCGCATAGCGCGGACGGCTCGTCAGTAAAGCGCGTTGGCGAGGTTGCGTCGCCCGACGACGATGTCGGGATCGGCGGGATCGAAGAGTTCGAACAGCTCGATCAATCGAGTGCGCACCCGGTTCCGGTCATCTCCAGATGTGCTGCGCACCAACGCGATCAGGCGCTCGAACGCCGCGCTCACATCGTGGTTGAGGATTTGGACATCGGCGGCCGCGAACGCGGCTTCAATGTCACCCGGCGCCGCATCGGCGACCGCGACGGCGTCTGGGTGTTGCGCGGTTGCGCGCGTGAGGAAGTCGATCTGCCGGATCGCGCCCTTCGCTTCGGCGCTGCCCGGATTGCCGTCCAGGATCGCCTGATACGAGCCTTTGGCGGCCTCGAAGTCGCCGTCCTCGAGTTGTTGGCGCGCCGCGGCCAGCTCGGGATCGACTACCGCACCTTCCTCGGAATCACCTGATCCCCTTAGCTTTCCGGCTGTCGCCGAAAGCAACGAGTCCACCCACCGACGCAACTGATCGGGCGGCTGCAGGCCTTGGAAGCTGGAAATCGGCTGCCCGGCAGCCAAAGCCACGACGGTCGGGACCGCTTCGACACCGAACATCTGGGCCACCCTGGGCGTCACGTCGACGTTGACCGTCGCCAGCGACCACCTGCCGTCGTCCTCCGCGGCCAGGCCGGACAGCGTCTCAACCAGCTCGACGCACGCATCACTGCGCGGTGACCACAACAAGACCACGACGGGTACTTCGTCGGACCGAAGCAGCACTTCCTGTTCGAAATTGGCCTCGGTGATCTCCGTCGTACCCGGTACCGCCGGCGTGGCCCGCCCCTCGGGACCGGCCGCCGAAGCCTTCTGTTGGGCTCGCTGCTTGAGACCGGACAAATCGACCGCACCGGCGATCGCAGGCCCGGTTGAGGGTCGCGGACGCGTCACGCCGTCAAGTTTGTCACGCGCGTCGGCTACCGATCCACCGGGTGGCGGCGACGCTCACGCAGGGGCAAAACGCGCCCGGAATGGTCGTCCAACCGGCCGTGATCGGCCGGTATGACGAAAATCACAGCCGACCGGCGCCACAATGCGCCAGCAACGCCGACGAGCGCGTCGGGGTGCTGTCGAACCCGGTCGGGTCTGGCTAACCGGCGCGCAGAATCAGGGCGTCGCCCTGGCCACCGGCCCCGCACAGCGCCGCAACGCCGTAACCGGAGCCCCGACGGGCCAATTCCAGCGCCACGTGCAACGTGATCCTGGCTCCCGACATGCCGATTGGATGCCCCACAGCTATCGCGCCGCCGTTGACGTTCACGAGCTCGGGATCCACGCCGAGTTCGCGCGTCGAGGCGAGCGCCACCGCCGCGAACGCCTCGTTGATCTCCACGACATCGAGCTGGTCGACGGAAATGCCCTCGCGGCCGAGCGCTTTCTTGATCGCGTTGGCCGGCTGAGACTGCAACGTCGAATCCGGCCCCGCGACAACGCCATGCGCACCGATCTCGACCAGCCAGGACAGCCCCAGCTCCTGCGCTTTGTCCTTGTTCATCACCACGACCGCGGCAGCGCCATCGGAGATCTGCGACGCCGAGCCGGCGGTGATGGTGCCGTCGCGGCGAAAGGCCGGTTTGAGACCGGCCAGGGACTCGGCCGTGGTGTTGGCGCGGATCCCCTCATCCTCGGTGAACTGCAGCGGATCGCCCTTGCGCTGCGGGATATTCACGGGCACCACTTCGTCGGTGAAGACGCCGTCCTTCCACGCCGCGGCGGCCTTTTGGTGGGACCCCGCAGCGAACTCGTCCTGTTCGGCGCGGGTGAACTTGTCGACGTCGTTGCGCTGCTCGGTGAGCGCGCCCATCGGCTGGTCGGTGAACACGTCGTGCAGGCCGTCGTAGGCCATGTGGTCCAAGACCGTGACATCGCCGTACTTGTAGCCCGAGCGGCTGTCCATCAGCAGGTGGGGCGCCTTCGTCATGGACTCCTGACCACCGGCCACCACCACATCGAACTCTCCGGCGCGAATGAGCTGGTCAGCGAGCGCGATGGCGTCGATGCCGGACAGGCACATCTTGTTGATCGTCAGCGACGGAACATCCCAGCCGATGCCGGCCGCCACCGCCGCCTGACGTGCGGGCATCTGACCGGCCCCGGCCGTCAACACCTGGCCCATGATCACGTACTCGACCGCCGACGCCGGTACCTCGTTATTTGGGAAGGCCTTCTCCAGCGCGGCCGCGATCGCGATGGCACCCAGATCGCTGGCCGAAAAGTCCTTCAGCGAACCCATCAACTTGCCGATGGGTGTCCGCGCTCCAGCAACGATTACCGACGTCGTCATCACTACCTCCTAAGCGTCCGCGGACGGCCCATTCGGCCTCCCGAAGAAGCGCAATCTTTGCTGCCACGTTACCGTTGTGTGATGACGACCGATCAAGTTGACGCCCGTCAGGTTCTCGCGACCTCTTTGGTGACGGGGCTGGATCACGTCGGCATCGCGGTCGCCGACCTGGACGCCGCGATCGAGTGGTATCACGACCACCTCGGCATGATCCTGGTGCATGAGGAAGTCAATGACGACCAGGGCATCCGGGAGGCGATGCTGTCCGTGCCGGGCACCACGCGCGCAGATCCAGTTGATGGCCCCGCTCGACGAGACGTCGGTGATCGCGAAGTTCCTGGACAAGCGCGGGCCGGGCATCCAGCAGTTGGCCGTTCGGGTCAGTGATCTCGAGAGCCTCAGCAAACGACTCCGTTCGCAGGGTGTCCGGTTGGTTTACGAGGAAGCCAGGCGCGGCACCGCGAACTCGCGGATCAACTTCATTCACCCCAAAGACGCCGGCGGGGTGCTGATCGAATTGGTCGAGCCGGCGTCCTAGGACCATCTTCTGGTCGGACCGCGGGTGGCGCGGTTGGCCCAACACGGGGTGTGCCAGTGTCGCCGGTCGTCCATCGCATCCGGTGAGTCCGCCGGCCATACCACCACATGCGCGGTGCCGGAACGAATTTCGTGATCGCACCCGGGACACCGATACGTCTTGACCGCGCGGGACGCAGAAATCGGATGCACTTCGTACTCGTGGCCGTCGGGCCCGGTTTCCACCCGCCGGAAGACCGACGACAGCGACGCCGGTCGCTGCCGGCGTGGCGGTGTGCGGCGCCGAGCCATGCCGCCAGTCTAGTCGGGAAGCTCAGAACAGCCGGTACTCATCGCTGTCCATTCCGCGCATCTTGTCGTAATCCAATGTTATGCAACGGATCCCGCGGTCAGCGGCCAGAGTGCGCGCCTGCGGCTTGATCTGCTGAGCGGCGAAGATTCCTGTTACCGGCGCCAGAACGCTGTTGCGATTGAGCAGCTCGAGATAGCGGGTCAGCTGCTCCACGCCGTCAATCTCGCCACGCCGCTTGATCTCCACCGCGACTGAGCCACCGCGCTCATCGCGACACAGCAGATCGACGGGCCCGATGGCGGTCATGTACTCGCGCCGGACCAACGTGTATCCCTCGCCCAGCAGTTGGACATGCTCGGCGAGCAACGCCTGCAGGTGCGCCTCGACCCCGTCCTTGACCAACCCGGGATCGACGCCCAGATCATGGCTGGTGTCGTGCTCGATTTCCTCGATGGTGATGCGCAGCTGTTCGCCCGCCTTGTTCTCAACTACCCACACCGGCGCCTGGCCATCGAGGTCTTCGGTCAACCAGCACGGCGGACTCATCCAGTTCAACGGCTTGTAGGCGCGGTCGTCGGCGTGCACGCTGACCGACCCGTCGGCCTTGAATAGCAGCAACCGGCGGGCGGAGGGCAGGTGCGCGGTGAGCCGGCCGACGTAGTCAACGGTGCATTGGGCGATCACAAGACGCACCCGACTCACCTTAAAGCTGGGCGACGAATTAGGCTGACGCCACGATGTTGGCCAAGCAGACGATGGCGCAACGCCTGGGTCGGGTGCTGGAGCGGGTGACCCGTCAAAGCGGCCGCCTGCCCGAAACGCCTGCGTACGGCTCCTTGATTCTCGGGCGGGTGTCGGAAAGCCAACGACGACGTCGCATACGCATCCAGGTCATCATGACGGTCCTGGTTCTGGGGGCGAACCTGATCGGCATCGGCGTTGCGTTCATTTTGGTGACGGTTGCCATTCCCGAACCGAGCGTGTTCGACGACGCACCGGCGTGGCTCACGTTCGGAGTCGTGCCGGCCTACTGTCGCAATCGCTTTGGCGCTGGGCACCTATTGGATCACCCGCCGAACAGTGCTCGCACTGCGCTGGGCGATCGAGGAGCGCAAACCCACCCGCGTCGACGAGCGCAACACCTTCCTGACCCCTTGGCGAATCGCCATCGCCAACCTCATCCTGTGGGGAGTCGGGGTGGTGCTGTTGACGACCCTCTACGGCATGGTCAACCACGAGTTCATCCCGCGTTTCTTGTTCGCGGTGGGCTTCTGCGGCGTTCTGGTGACCACCGGCAGCTACCTGCTCGCCGAGTTCGCGCTGCGCCCGGTGGCCGCACAGGCGCTCGAGGCGGGACCGCCGCCGCGGCGCCTGACGGCGGGGATCATGGGCCGAACGATGATGGTCTGGTTCCTCGGTTCGGGCGTGCCCGTCATCGGCATCGCCCTCCTGGCCATGTTCCAGATCTTGATGCGAAACCTGACCGAGACCCAGTTTGCGGTCGGCGTGCTGATCGTGTCGTCGGCCACGCTGATCTTCGGTTGCGTCCTGATGTGGATCATGGCCTGGCTGACGGCGACACCGGTGCGAGTGGTGCGTGCGGCGCTAAGGCGCGTCGAGCAGGGCGATCTGCGGGGCAACCTGGTGGTGTTCGACGGCACCGAACTCGGTGAGTTGCAGCGTGGGTTCAACGCGATGGTCGACGGGCTGCGCGAACGCGAACGCGTGCGCGATCTTTTCGGCCGGCATGTAGGGCGCGAAGTCGCCCTGGCCGCGGAACGCGAGCGACCGAAACTGGGCGGCGAAGAGCGCCATGTCGCGGTCGTCTTCATCGACATCGTCGGCTCCACCCAACTGGTGACCAGTCAGCCTCCGACCGAGGTTGTCCAAGTTCTCAACCGGTTTTTCGCGATCGTCGTCGAGGAGGTGGACCGACACCACGGACTTGTCAACAAGTTCGAAGGTGATGCGTCGCTGGCGATCTTCGGAGCCCCGAATCACCTCGACCGTCCCGAGGATGAGGCGCTGGCCACCGCGCGCCGCATTGCCGAGCGGCTTGCCAGCGAAATGTGTGAGCTCCACGCCGGCATCGGGGTGGCGGCCGGCCAGGTCGTGGCCGGCAACGTCGGCGCCAAAGAACGTTTCGAATACACCGTGATCGGCGAGCCGGTCAACGAGGCGGCACGACTGTGCGAGCTGGCCAAGTCACAACCCGGCGGAGTGCTGGCAACGGCCGACACGCTCGAGGGTGCGAGCGAAAGCGAAAGGGCCCGCTGGTCTTTGGGCGAAACCGTGACCCTGCGCGGGCACGAGCGCCCCATCCGGCTGGCTTCGCCCGTCGAGGCCGCCGCGCCCGATCGGTAGTCGGACGATCACCTATGAGGACAACGCCAGGATCAGCTTGCCGGTGTTCTGGCCGCTGAAGAGCCTGAGGAGCGTTTCCGGAAAGTCGCCGACGCCGCCGCGCTCGATGTCCTCGTGCGACCGCAGTTCGCCGGTGCCGACCCACTTCGCCAGCTGCGCAACGCCTTCCGGGTAGCGCGACAGGTAGTCGAAGATGACAAAGCCGGTCATTGAGGCGCGCGCGACAAGCAGCTGCATGTAGTTCGCCGGTCCGCGCGGGGCGTCGTTGTACTGCGACACCGCACCGCAGAGCACGATACGGGCGCCGTGCGCCAGCCGGTTGAGAGCGGCCTCGAGCGCCGCGCCGCCGACATTGTCGAAGAACACGTCGACGCGGTCGGGTGCGTGCGTTTTCAGTTCTGCGCGCAGGTCTGCGGTCTTGTAGTCGATGGCGGCGTCGAATCCGGCGTGCTCGACGAGCCATCGGCATTTGCGTTCACCGCCGGCGATGCCGACGGCCCGGCAGCCGTGGATCTTGGCGATCTGTCCGACGATGTGGCCCACCGACCCGGCCGCCCCGGACACCAGGACGGTTTGACCGGGTTCGGGGCGGCCGATGTCGAGTAGTCCGAAATATGCGGTCAGACCGCTGACGCCGAGGGTTCCCAGGTATGCGGTTGCCGGTGCCAGCGTCGTGTCGATTTTGTTGACGCCCGCCCCGTTGGACACCGCATAGTTTTGAACGCCGAAAAGACCGGATACCTGGTCACCGACGGCGAATTCAGGATGGCGTGATTCGATGACACGTCCGACCGCGAACGCGCGCATCACCTCGCCGATCTCCACCGGCGGGACGTAGGAGCGGCCCGCGTTCATCCAAGTCCGCATCGCTGGATCGATTGACAGGTAATCGATTTTGACGACGAATTCCCCGCTTGCGGCAGCGGGAATGGGCTCGTCGACGATCGCCCAATCCGGGGCCTTGGGCAAGCCCACCGGACGGGCGGCGAGCCGGCATTGGGTGTTCACGGATGTCACGACGTGCCTTCCTTTTCCGGTGCGGTGAGCCGGCAGCTCTCGGCGGCGCACTCAAGGGCTGCGCGGCCGGCGGGGTCTTCGGCGGTGACCGGGACCACGGCGACGGTGTCCGCGCCCGCGTCCAGGTAGGCGCGCAGCCGGCCGCCGATTTGTTCGGGGCCACCGAACGCGCCGACCTGCTCGGCAAGCTCAACAGGAATCGCGGCCGCCAACTCCGAGCGGCGCGCGCCGCTGCGGGCACGCCCCACCAGCTCGGAAAAGCCTAGCTCGCTGAACATCTCGCCGTAGCCGGGCGGGGCGAGGTAGATCGCCAGCTGGCTGGCCGCCTGGCGCATCGAGGCCGCACCGGGTCGCAGGGCGACCGGGACCCACACAGTCAGGTGCGGGGCAGCGCGGCCCGCGGCCGCGGCGTGGTCGTCGACTTGTTGGCGCACCTGGGCGACCCGTTGCGGTGATGCCAGGTTGAGCACCACCTCGTCGGCGAGCTCAGCGGCCAGGCGGATCATTGTGGGACCGAAAGCCCCGACCGCGATGCGGGTGTGCGGCAGCGGGTGACGCAGCCGGAATCCGCGGCTGCGGATGTAGCGCCCGTCGTAGTCGACGCGTTCGCCGCGCAGCATCGGCCGCAGACACCGGATGGTTTCGCGCATGCGCGCCGCGCTGTGCCGCCACTCGCGATCGTGCCAACCGGTCACGATGACGGGGCTGGAGGCGCCCAGCGCGACATCGACCCCGCAGCCGGTAAGCGAGGCGACCGAGCTTGCCCCCAGCGCGACCGCGACGGGGGTTCGCACGCTGATCGGTAGCGGTCCCAGCTTGAGCCGCAACCCCGGTGCGCGCGTACCGATCGCAGCGGCCAACGCGAAGGCGTCGAAGGTCGCCATCTCGCCGATCCACAACCCGGACAGCCCGGCTCGGTCGGCCGCCTCGGCGATCTGTACCGCCTCCACGTCGGGTCGGTCCAGCCAAAACGGCAGCACCGCCTCGATTCTCGCCCTCACAGCATCGCCACCTCGGTGGGCTGGTTGAGCAGAATGCGGCCCGGCAATTCGTACGATGCCTGGTTGACTTGGAAGTGGGCCGTGGCGGTGAACGCGTCGCGGAAACGCCGCTGCAACGGTGCCCCGTCGTAGATGGCGCTGCCCCCGGCGAGGTCATACATGGTGCGCACCACATCGGCTGCGGTGCGCACCCCGTGGGTGGCGGCGAGGCGTAACCGGGTCCGCGCTTCCACCGGCACGGTCGGCCCGTCTTGGGCTGCCCGCCAAGCGGTTTCGATGGCCTGGTAATACAGCGTCCGCGCGGCCTCCAGCGCCGATTCGGCGGCGGCGACCGCCGCCTGGACGGTGGGCCGCTCGGCAAGTGTGCGAGCCGACGCGCCACTCTTTTTCGCACCGGCGAGCTCGACGAGGTTGTCGATCGCGGCGCGGGCGTTGCCCATCGCGGCCGCGGTGATGCAGGCGGCGAAGAAGCCGAACGGCGGGAATCGGTACAGCGGACGGTCGATCAGCGGACCATCGAATATCGAGACCACGCGCGTGTCGGGGACGAATACGTCGTCGGCGACCGCGTCGTTGCTGCCCGTCCCGCGCAGACCGAGCGTGTGCCAGGTGTCGAGGATTTGGAGCTGCTCGGTCGGCAGGGCGACCACGGCCGGCCGATCGTCGAGCACGCAGCCGGCGAACATCACGTCGGCGTGGGTGATGCCGCTGCAGAAGGCCCAGCGTCCCGACACGACAACGCCGCCCGGCGCGGGCCGGGCCTTGCCCTGCGGCGCCCACACCCCGGCGGCCACGCCGCGCCCCGCGCCGAATAGCTCGTCGCGGCTCACCGGCGGCAGATACGCCACGAGCAGGCTGCTGGTGATCGCGATCGACACGCACCATCCGGCCGAGGCATCGCCGCGCGCCACCTCCTCGGCGCAGCGCAACGCGGTGCCGGGGGGCAGCTCCAGGGCGCCGACCTCAACCGGCGCGCCCGCGCGCAGCAGACCGGAATCCCGCAGCGCGCTGACCAATTCGGCGGGAAGTCGTCGGTCGGCGTCGATCTGTTCTGCCATGCCACGTGCCAGGTCGGCAATCTCCTGGGCACGCACCTCGATGCCCGGCCGCGCCCCTGCGGGCGCAGTCTTGAGGTCGGTGTCGTCCATCGCGTCCTCGCTCTTCTCAACAAAGCTACGGTTCTGTAACTTAAAGCTACACTACTGTAGCTAAACTGGTGTACCTTTTGTCAAGAGACGCGATGCGACCGAGAGGAGGACCTGCGCATGACCGGGGCCACCACGCGGCGCAACCGCCCGTACGCACCGCGGCTCTCGCCCGAGCAGCGGCGCGAACAACTCCTGGATCTCGTGCTCGAGATCATCGACGACGACGGCGTCCGCGGGGTCAGCATGGACGCCGTCGCACGGCGCGCCGGCGTCACCCGCCCGGTGGTCTATAGCCATTTCACCGACACCAACCACATGCTCCGCTCATCACTCGACCGTGAGGAACAGCGAGCGCTGGCTCAGCTCCACGATGCCATGCCGCGGCCGGGCGATGGGGACCTTGCCGCCTCGTTTCACCACCTGTTCGACACCTACCTGAGCGCGGTGGTCGAGGCGCCCGAACGGTGGCGGGCCATCTTCATGATCGTCGACAGTGGCACGCCCACCTTCCGCAGACGTGTCGCACGTATCCGCGCCCAGATCGTGCGGGAATTCGAAGCGGCACTGCGTCAGTCATGCACGCGGGGCCTGCACGACGATTCCGCACTGCTGGCCCATCACCTGACCGCGGTGCTATGGGAATCGGGTCGGCTGCTGCTGGTATCCCCGAAGGAATTCACCCACGAGCGGCTGCTGCGCTCCCTGGACGCGATGTTCACCGCGATTGCGGCGCAACCGCGAAGGGATCCTTGACCGGGCACGGTCGCTTGGTACGGCTCAGGTCTGCGGATGCATTTCCTTGACGCTGCCGTCCGGGTTGATGTTCATGTAACCGCTGTCGCCGTTGCCGGAGGCATAGATGGCAATCCTCGTGCCCCCGTCGTCCGAACCTTCGACGATCAGATAGGTCGAGGTGGGGTTGGGGACGTTGAGGGGCTGGGCCGCGCCAGCGATCTTGGCGGCCACGGCGGCGGGGTCGAACTTACCCAGGTCGACGAGCGAATCGAATGATGTCACGTGCTCGGTCGGGCCGAAGTCCATCCAGCTTCCGCCCTTGTACAGGTAGCTCTTTTTGTGCTGCTTGTTCTGTGGATCGGCGCGGTCGAGGTTCGCGTAATCGGGATACACCGTCAACTGATAGCCCATCGTGTCCCCGAACTTGCTGCGTATCTCGGCGAGCAACCCGTTGAGCCCATCGGCGGTTTGCAACTGAACCGGCTGCGCCGCCGAAGGCTTGGAGCCCGCTGACGGCTGGGAGCCCGCCGAGTACTGCGAGGGTGCCGTCGGCACCAAGCCCTTTGTGGCGTGATGGAAAGCTGACATCATCACGATCCCGACCACCACGAGGATGATAATCGGGAGTCCCGCGGCCAGCAGAATCAACGCAATCCGCCCACCCCGGTTTTCGCGCGGCGCTGAGGGATACGAGAAGGCAGATGGGGCCGCCTGCGGCGGGTTCTGCCAATCAAAGGATGGCGGCGGAACCGATTGCCCAGCGCCGGGCTGTGCAGGGAACTGCGTCCAGGCCGGCGGCGGCTGAGATCCCTGGTTTGCGCCAGGATCACCGGCGGCGCGAGCGTCGGCTAGCTGACGCTCGAGGTCTGCGATGCGCTTTTCGGGATCGTCCTGGTCCATCGGTAAATAATGGCACGCAGGAATCGCGGTTGCAGCGAAGTCCGCACTTCAGCCGGTCCCGACTACCCGATCATCCCCCGCGTCTGGCGGTGGAAGCTGCCCACCCCGTTGGCCGAGGCCGGAGTCGACAGCTCAGCTTCCAAAGCCTCCGTGTCGAGGCGGGGACGTGGCGACCGTCGTTGGACCGCTGGAACCGTCGTCAAGATGGCTGGCTGCGAAGGCCGCCCCCTGGTCAATCATTGCCCCGTCGCCTGCATAGGTGTCGTGCGCCGAGAAATTCGTCCCGTCGGAGCAGACCGGGTCCTCGGGAGCGCACACCTTGATGGTCTTGTCCTGATAGAGCGGGCCGATGGCGACCGGCGGCTCGTTGAGGAAGTTCATCGCCCGCACATTGGGCGTTCCGAAGAGCACGACCGAGGAGACGTGGTTAGCCACCTCGGGGTCCATCGGTTTGGGTACGGTCGCCGGATCGACCCCATCCGGCACGGCCGCCGAGGTGACGAAGCCCATCACGGCCGCGCCTTGCGAATAACCGCCGAGCACCATCTTGGTCTTGGGGCAGTCGTGCGCCATCGAAACGACGTGCGCGCCCGCGTCTCTAATGCCGTCGAGGCCGGTAGCCCACTCATTGGTGGCGGGGTAGTTGACCGGATACACGTCGAACGACTTACCGCCCACTCGCGGGCGCAGGGAGTCGACGAATGCCTGTCCCGTCGGGCCAACACCCGGCGCCTCATCGGTACCGCGGGCGAACACCACCTGCACGTCCGGACACGGGTCGGCCGACGCGGCAGGAACGAAGGCGACCACCAGCGCCCACGTGGCTACCACCGCAGCACCAACGAAACCAGCGGCCCTGAGCGCATTCACGCGCCAGGAGGTGCGTAGACAACGATCTTCACGAACCCGCATGCCATACCCTTCGACTCAGATCCACACGCGCATCAGCGATCCCGACTCCGCCTGTAGATTTTAGGCCGCCGAAGTCGCGTCGGCGACTCACCCCGCTGGGCGCTGGTCCCCGTGGCTTCGTCGCGACCCAGCGACGAACGGGAGCGCCCAGCCCACACTACCGTGTCGCTTTTCCGCCAGTTTTGTCGGTGTGCGGGTGTAATTGTTGAACCGTGCACGACGATTTCGAACGCTGCTACCGGGCGGTCCAGTCCAAGGACGCCCGGTTCGACGGCTGGTTCGTCACCGCCGTGCTGACGACACGGATCTACTGCCGGCCCAGCTGCCCGGTGCGGCCGCCGTTCGCCCGTAACGTTCGCTTCTATCCGACCGCGGCGGCCGCTCAACGGGCGGGTTTCCGGGCGTGTAAGCGGTGCTGTCCCGACGCGTCTCCGGGATGTCCCGAATGGAATGTTCGCGGTGACGTCGTTGCGCGGACGATGCGGCTGATCGCCGACGGCACGGTGGACCGAGAGGGCGTCACCGGCCTTGCGGCTCACCTCGGTTACACGACCCGCCAACTGGAGCGGCTTCTGCAGGCCGAGGTCGGCGCGGGCCCACTGGCGCTGGCCCGTGCGCAACGGGCGCAGACCGCCCGGGTGTTGATCGAAACGACGGACCTGCCGTTCGGCGACGTCGCATTCGCCGCCGGTTTCTCCAGCATCCGCCAGTTCAACGACACCGTGCGTTTGGTGTTCGAAAGCACACCGACGGCGCTACGCAAACGCGCCGCGAACGGGTCCGGATCCTCGAAATCCGGAGCCAATTCGCCTGGGGCCGTGTGCCTTCGGCTTCCGGTACGCACACCGTTCGCGTATGAAGGCGTCTTCGGCCACCTCGCGGCCGGCACCGTGCCCGGTTGCGAGGAGGTCCGCGGCGGTGCCTACCGACGCAGCCTGCGGCTTCCCGCCGGCAGCGCGGTGGCCACTCTGACACCCGCCGTCGATCACGTCCGCTGCCAGCTGGTGCTCGACGACTTCCGCGACCTTACGACCGCGATCGCCCGCTGCCGCCGGCTCCTGGACCTCGATGCCGACCCCGAGGCGGTGGTCGACGCGCTCACCCGTGACCCCGAGCTGGCCCCGGTGGTGGAAAAGGCTCCCGGGCAACGGATTCCGCGCACCGTCGACGAGGCCGAGCTCGCCGTGCGCGCGGTGCTGGGCCAACAGGTGTCGACCAAAGCGGCGAGGACCCATGCCGGCAGGCTGGTCGCGGCCTACGGGCAGCCGGTGCATGATCCCGGGGGTGCGTTGACTCATACCTTCCCGTCGGTCGAACAGCTTGCCGAGATCGACCCGATCCATCTGGCGGTGCCCAAGGCACGGCAGCGGACGCTGAGCGCCCTGATTGCCGGCCTTGCCGACGAAAGCATCGTCCTGGACCCCGGGAGCGATTGGGAAAGCGCCCGCGGACAGTTGCTGGCGTTGCCCGGAATCGGCCCCTGGACCGCAGAAGTGATCGCGATGCGCGGCCTCGGTGACCCCGACGCCTTTCCCGCCAGCGACCTCGGCCTTCGGCTGGCCGCCGAGCAACTCGGCCTGCCGCCGGATCAGCGGAAACTCATCGAGCGCAGTGCGAGTTGGCGACCCTGGCGCTCCTATGCCACGCAACATCTGTGGACCACTCTCGAGCATCCGGTAAACCATTGGCCACCACAGGAGGTCGCATGATCCACTACCGCACCATTGACAGCCCGATCGGACCGCTGACCCTGGCCGGGCGCGACTCGGTTTTGACGAGTCTCCGCATGGTCGACCAAACCTACGAGCCGAGCCGCGCCGGCTGGTCACCCGATCCCGGGGCATTCGGTGCGGCCGTCGAGCAACTCGACGCGTATTTCGCCGGCGGGCTCACCGACTTCGACGTCGAGTTCGATCTGCGCGGAACCGAATTCCAGCGGCGAGTGTGGAAGGCGCTGTTGACAATTCCGTACGGAGAAACCAGGTCCTACGGAGAAATCGCCGACCAGATCGATGCCCCGGGTTCCGCACGCGCCGTGGGATGGGCCAACGGCCACAATCCCATCGCGATCGTCGTCCCGTGCCATCGCGTGATCGGCGCGAATGGGAGCCTCACCGGCTACGGCGGCGGGCTCGACCGCAAGCGAACCCTGCTCGAATTGGAAAAGCAGCGCGCATCGGTGAATTTGACATTATTCGACTAGGCCGCAGAAGCAAGCAAATGCAAAAACACCCCCGTCAAGACGGGGGTGTTTTTGTATATGTTCGGCGGTGTCCTACTCTTCCGCCCGGATGGGCAGTATCATCGGCGCTGACAGGCTTAGCTTCCGGGTTCGGGATGGGACCGGGCGTTTCCCTGTCGCTGTGGCCGCCGTAACTCTATTTAAATTTGTTCTGGTGGGGGGTGTGGCGTTTCACGACAAATTGTCGTGCGCCTGGAATGTGGTTGCGATTTGTGTTGGTAAGTTTTCGGCCGGTTAGTGCCAGTTCCCTGCACTCATTGCTGAGCTTCTAGGTCTGGCCTATCGAACCCGTGTTCTGCGGGGGGCCTTATCCCTCTAAAAGGGTGAGAAACCTGATCTTGGAGAAGGTTTCCCGCTTAGATGCTTTCAGCGGTTATCCTGTCCGAACGTAGCTATCCAGCGGTGCCCCTGGTGGGACAACTGGTGGACCAGAGGTTCGTCCGTCCCGGTCCTCTCGTACTAGGGACAGGTTTCCTCAAGTTTCTGACGCGCGCGGCGGATAGAGACCGAACTGTCTCACGACGTTCTAAACCCAGCTCGCGTGCCGCTTTAATGGGCGAACAGCCCAACCCTTGGGACCTGCTCCAGCCCCAGGATGCGACGAGCCGACATCGAGGTGCCAAACCATCCCGTCGATATGGACTCTTGGGGAAGATCAGCCTGTTATCCCCGGGGTACCTTTTATCCGTTGAGCGACACCCCTTCCACTCAGAGGTGCCGGATCACTAATCCCGACTTTCGTCCCTGCTTGACTTGTAGGTCTCGCAGTCAAGCTCCCTTGTGCATTTACACTCAACACCTGATTGCCGTCCAGGTTGAGGGAACCTTTGGGCGCCTCCGTTACATTTTAGGAGGCAACCGCCCCAGTTAAACTACCCACCAGGCACTGTCCGTGAACCGGATATACGGTTCGACGTTAGGTATCCAATACGATCAGAGTGGTATTTCAACAACGACTCCACCCTAACTAGCGTTAAGGCTTCACAGTCTCCCACCTATCCTACACAAACCGTACCGAACACCAATACCAAGTTGTAGTGAAGGTCCCGGGGTCTTTTCGTCCTGCCGCGCGTAACGAGCATCTTTACTCGTAATGCAATTTCGCCGAGTCTATGGTTGAGACAGTTGAGAAGTCGTTACGCCATTCGTGCAGGTCGGAACTTACCCGACAAGGAATTTCGCTACCTTAGGATGGTTATAGTTACCACCGCCGTTTACTGGGGCTTAAATTCTCCGCTTCACCCTTGCGGGTTAACGGGTCCTCTTAACCTTCCAGCACCGGGCAGGCGTCAGTCCGTATACATCGTCTTGCGACTTCGCACGGACCTGTGTTTTTAGTAAACAGTCGCTTCTCACTGGTTTCTGCGACCGGTTCCCGCTCCCAGCGAAAAGCTGTTCACGGTGTGCCGGCCCCCCTTCTCCCGAAGTTACGGGGGCATTTTGCCGAGTTCCTTAACCATAGTTATCTCGTACGCCTCGGTATGCTCTACCTGACCACCTGTGTTGGTTTGGGGTACGGGCCGTGTGTGTGCTCGCTAGAGGTTTTTCTTGGCAGCAGAGGATCACCGAATTCACCTCAACCGGCTATGCATCACCTCTCAGGATTAGTGAGCGACGGATTTGCCTATCGCTCTCCCTACAGGCTTGCCCCAGTATTACCACTGACTGGTACGGCTACCTTCCTGCGTCACCCCATCGCTTGACTACTACCAGCGGAGGTCCCACGCAGCTCCGAAACTCCACGCCCCCGAAGGGGAATGGTCGATCCGGTTTTGGGTGGTTAGTACCGCTGATTCGTCAGGGACGCTCACACGCGGGTACGGGAATATCAACCCGTTGTCCATCGACTACGCCTGTCGGCCTCGCCTTAGGTCCCGACTCACCCTGGGCGGACTGGCCTGGCCCAGGAACCCTTGGTCTTACGGCGGGCAAGGTTCTCACTTGCCTTATCGCTACTCATGCCTGCATTCTCACTCCCCCAACCTCCACCACCGGTCACCCGGTGGCTTCGCGGGATGAGGGACGCTCCCCTACCCAACCTTGCGGTTGCCGCGGCTTCGGCGGTGTGCTTGAGCCCCGCTACATTATCGGCGCACAATCACTTGACCAGTGAGCTATTACGCACTCTTTCAAGGGTGGCTGCTTCTAAGCCAACCTCCTGGTTGTCTTTGCGACTGCACATCCTTTCCCACTTAGCACACGCTTAGGGGCCTTAGCCGGCGATCTGGGCTGTTTCCCTTTTGACGTACGGAGCTTATCCCCCGCCGTCTCACTGCCACGCTATACACCACGGCATTCGGAGTTTGGCTGACGTCAGTAACCTAGTAGGGCCCATTGGCCATCCAGTAGCTCTACCTCCGTGGTGAAACACGTAACGCTGCACCTAAATGCATTTCGGGGAGAACCAGCTATCACGGAGTTTGATTGGCCTTTCACCCCTACCCACAACTCATCCCCTCAGTCTTCAACCTAAGTGGGTTCGGGCCTCCACGCGGTCTTACCCGCGCTTCACCCTGGCCATGGGTAGATCACTCCGCTTCGGGTCCAGAACACGCCACTGAATCGCCCTATTCAGACTCGCTTTCGCTGCGGCTACCCCTCACGGGTTAACCTTGCGACATGTCCCTGACTCGCAGGCTCATTCTTCAAAAGGCACGCCATCACCCCATAAAGAGGCTCTGACGGATTGTAGGCACACGGTTTCAGGTACTCTTTCACTCCCCTCCCGGGGTACTTTTCACCATTCCCTCACGGTACTAATCCGCTATCGGTCATCGAGAAGTATTTAGGCTTACCGGGTGGTCCCGGCAGATTCACAGCAGATTCCACGGGCCCGCTGCTACTCGGGAGTTGATACTAGGTAGGTGTCGGGTTTTCGCGTACCGGGCTCTCACCGTCTGCGGCAGACCATCCCAGGCCACTTCTGCTAACTACGACACTTTCTGACTACCCCCCAGCCGAGTAGAGCTGAGACGTATCAATCCCACAACCCCGCACACACAACCCCTACCCGGTTAAACATGCGTGCGGTTTAGCCATGTTCCGCGTTCGCTCGCCACTACTGACGGAATCACAATTGTTTTCTTCTCCTACGGGTACTGAGATGTTTCACTTCCCCGCGTTCCCTCCCGCACCCTATATATTCAGGTGCGGGTAACACGACATGACTCGTGCTGGGTTTCCCCATTCGGAAATCCTCGGATCAACGCTCGGTTGACAGCTCCCCGAGGCATATCGCAGCCTCCCACGTCCTTCATCGGCTCTCGATGCCAAGGCATCCACCATGCGCCCTTAGACACTTACTAACACAAAAACCAAGAATAAAATTACATAAAACGAACACGCCGCCACTATGAACGGCGCATCCATTTAGATGCTCGCAACCACTATCCAGTTCTCAAACACCACACCCCACCACCAAGATGGAGGGACTCCACACGGACTGGCCGAGTGTTGTCTCAGGGCCCAATAGTGTGTCTGGCGATTATTTGCTGTTGCGCACCCGGCCCCGCCCACTACAGGCGGGAACCCCTCACGGCTTGCACCCCACCAATTGGGGTGCTTTTCGTGGTGCTCCTTAGAAAGGAGGTGATCCAGCCGCACCTTCCGGTACGGCTACCTTGTTACGACTTCGTCCCAATCGCCGATCCCACCTTCGACAGCTCCCTCCCAAAGGGTTAGGCCACTGGCTTCGGGTGTTACCGACTTTCATGACGTGACGGGCGGTGTGTACAAGGCCCGGGAACGTATTCACCGCAGCGTTGCTGATCTGCGATTACTAGCGACTCCGACTTCACGGGGTCGAGTTGCAGACCCCGATCCGAACTGAGACCGGCTTTAAAAGGATTCGCTTAACCTTGCGGCATCGCAGCCCTTTGTACCGGCCATTGTAGCATGTGTGAAGCCCTGGACATAAGGGGCATGATGACTTGACGTCATCCCCACCTTCCTCCGAGTTGACCCCGGCGGTCTCTCACGAGTCCCCGGCATTACCCGCTGGCAACATGAGACAAGGGTTGCGCTCGTTGCGGGACTTAACCCAACATCTCACGACACGAGCTGACGACAGCCATGCACCACCTGCACACAGGCCACAAGGGAACCGACATCTCTGCCGGCGTCCTGTGCATGTCAAACCCAGGTAAGGTTCTTCGCGTTGCATCGAATTAATCCACATGCTCCGCCGCTTGTGCGGGCCCCCGTCAATTCCTTTGAGTTTTAGCCTTGCGGCCGTACTCCCCAGGCGGGGTACTTAATGCGTTAGCTGCGGCACGGATCCCAAGGAAGGAAACCCACACCTAGTACCCACCGTTTACGGCGTGGACTACCAGGGTATCTAATCCTGTTCGCTCCCCACGCTTTCGCTCCTCAGTGTCAGTTACTGCCCAGAGACCCGCCTTCGCCACCGGTGTTCCTCCTGATATCTGCGCATTCCACCGCTACACCAGGAATTCCAGTCTCCCCTGCAGTACTCCAGTCTGCCCGTATCGCCCGCACGCTCACAGTTAAGCCGTGAGATTTCACGAACAACGCGACAAACCACCTACGAGCTCTTTACGCCCAGTAATTCCGGACAACGCTCGCACCCTACGTATTACCGCGGCTGCTGGCACGTAGTTGGCCGGTGCTTCTTCTCCACCTACCGTCAATCCGAGAAAACCCGGACCTTCGTCGATGGTGAAAGAGGTTTACAACCCGAAGGCCGTCATCCCCCACGCGGCGTCGCTGCATCAGGCTTGCGCCCATTGTGCAATATTCCCCACTGCTGCCTCCCGTAGGAGTCTGGGCCGTATCTCAGTCCCAGTGTGGCCGGACACCCTCTCAGGCCGGCTACCCGTCGTCGCCTTGGTAGGCCGTCACCCCACCAACAAGCTGATAGGCCGCGGGCCCATCCCACACCGCAAAAGCTTTCCACCAATAGGCATGCGCCTTATGGTCCTATTCGGTATTAGACCCAGTTTCCCAGGCTTATCCCGAAGTGCAGGGCAGATTACCCACGTGTTACTCACCCGTTCGCCACTCGAGTATCTCCGAAGAGACCTTTCCGTTCGACTTGCATGTGTTAAGCACGCCGCCAGCGTTCGTCCTGAGCCAGGATCAAACTCTCCAAACAAAAACCCCTCGATAACGAGGTGAATTCACAATCAGAGATACCTGACAAGACACCAAAATCTGGCATCAAAAAAATAGCCATACCCACACACGGGGAGTGCAAGGTATGGCCCAAAAAACAACAACAAATAAAAAGACCAAACACACTATTGAGTTCTCAAACAACACTCTGCTTGTTTTGCCCGCTTTGGGGCAACCCTGCCAGCTTAATACGATCCGGCAGGGGAGTCAAGGCCCGGGTTTCGGCCATCTTCGTATGGTGACCGCGCCTGTGGGCATTACCTCCGCACTACTCTACCCGCTCGATCTCTGCTCCCAAAATGGCGAGGTTCTCCACGAATAACGGGTAGCCGCGGTCGATGTGAAACACGTCGTGGACCTCGGTGTCACCGTCGGCGACCAGCCCCGCCAGCACCAGGCCGGCGCCGGCACGGATGTCCGAACACCACACCGGCGCGCTGGAGAGTTGCGGTAGACCCCGCACGACGGCGTGGTGCCCGTCGGTGCGGGCGTCGGCGCCGAGCCGGATCATCTCTTCGACGAACCGGAAGCGCGCCTCGAACACGTTCTCCGTGATCATCGACGTGCCGTCGGCGATCGACGCGAGGGCGATCGCCATCGGCTGCAGATCGGTCGGAAACCCGGGGAACGGCAACGTCGCAACATTGGCGGCCTTCGGACGCTCGTACTGGGTCACCCGGAAGCTGTCGTCCGTCTGGGTGACCGTGGCACCCGCGTCGTGCAACTTGTGCAGCACCACCTGCAGGTGTGCCGGATCGACGCCCGTCACCGATATGTCTCCGCGGGTCATCGCCGCAGCGATGCCCCAGGTGGCGCCAACGATGCGGTCCCCGATCACGCGGTGCTCGGTCGGGTGTAGCCGCGGGACGCCGACGATCGTCATGGTCGGCGAACCCGCGCCTTCGACCTGCGCGCCCATCTGATTCAGCATCGTGCACAGATCGACCACATCGGGCTCGCGCGCCGCATTGTGGATCGTCGTGACACCCTCGGCCAAGACTGCGGCCATCAGGATGTTCTCGGTAGCACCCACGGACGGGAACTCCAACTGAATCTCCGCGCCGCGCAACGTGTCTGCCTGAGCAACCACGCACCCATGCTCGATATTGCACTGCGCGCCCAGCTGGCGCAGACCCGCCTGATGCATGTCCAGCGGACGCGATCCGATCGCGTCACCACCCGGCAGCGCGACCCTGGCCCGCCTGCACCGGCCGACCAGCGGCCCCAGCACACAGACCGAGGCCCGGAACTGTCGCACCGCCGCGAAGTCGGCGTCGTATTTGGGCTCGTCGGGCGAGGTGATTCGGGCGACGTCGCCGTCGAGTTCGACGGTGGCGCCCAGGCCGCGCAATACCTCCGCCATTAGCGGCACATCGAGGATGTCCGGGCAGTTGGTGATCGTGCTGATGCCCTCGGCCAACAGGGTCGCGGCCATCAGCTTGAGCACGCTGTTCTTGGCGCCCCCCACAGCAACTTCGCCGGACAACCGGTTGCCGCCGGTCACCACGAATCGCTCAGCCACCCGCGTCAGTGTAGTGAAGCCCTATCGGCTTGTCAGTCAGCCGAGTCGGCCGGCCGAGTACGGTTTGCTCATGGCCATACACCTGACCCGGATCTACACGCGAACGGGCGACGACGGAACCACGGGACTGAGCGATTTTTCACGGGTCTCGAAGAACGACCCCCGCCTGGTGGCCTACGCGGATTGCGACGAGGCCAACTCGGCGATCGGCGTCGCAATCGCTCTCGGCTCGCCTGACGAGGAAATCACGGGTGTGCTGCGCCAGATCCAGAACGACTTGTTCGACGCCGGCGCGGACCTGTCGACTCCGGTGGTCGAAAACCCTGAACATCCTCCGCTGCGCGTCCCCCAGACCTACATCGATCGGCTCGAAGCTTGGTGCGACAAATACAACGAGCCCTTGCCAGCGCTGAATTCCTTTGTGCTACCCGGTGGTTCGCCGTTGTCGGCGCTGTTGCACGTCGCCCGCACCGTGGTACGTCGGGCCGAGCGGTCGGCGTGGGCCGCGGTGGATTCCCATCCGGAAGGCGTCGGCACGCTGCCGGCGAAATATCTGAATCGTCTATCAGATCTGCTGTTCATCCTGGCCCGGTCGGCCAACCCCGGTGGTGATGTGCTCTGGAAGCCCGGCGGCGGGGCGTCGAATACCGGGTAGCCGAAGACTCTTAGGGCGCAGGATATCTTGCGAGTGGCGGCACACGCCCGCGGCAGACCCGTTCGGTCACTTAGCTTTTGGCAAGCGCCTCAGACGCCACGACGACGTGCGCGCGGTGAAGGGCGGGATTCCAGCCACGACAAGAATGCGGTCAAAGCGCCCTTGTCGAACGCAAGCTCGTAACCGGACCTGCGGTCCTGCGTCGTGTCGCGAAGCTCCAAGACGACGATCTCGTGGGTCATGATGTCGAACTCGTCGCCGCGCGGCGCGCGTCGGGACACGATCTCCACACCTCGCCGGCTGAGCCGGCGATCCGGCCACAACCGCAGACTGGACAGCCGGTAGAACGCGGCTTCGCCGCCGCGGTAACGGATCACGCCGTGCCGCCAGCCGTGACCCCCGACCGCGGGGATATCTCGCATGATCCCCGCCGTTCCGCCCTGGCGCAGCTTCCACAACCGATAACTCAGGGCGAGGACGGCCCCCCCTAACGCGACGACGAGCGCGACCATGGTGAGCATGGGCGCGCTCATCGGCGGTTAGTCGAGCGCGCCGACGGCGCGCAGCCTGGCGCGTCCCCTGGCTGCGACGGTCGGATCGTCGGACTCGGCATCCTCTTTAGCGGAATGCTCATCGATCTCCGACTCGAATTCGGCGGACTCGGCCAGAATGCTGACTCCCTCCTCGGTCACCGAAATAAAGCCGCCATCCACCGCGATCCGCAGATCGTCATCGCCTTCCCGCTCGACCCGCACCATCGCGTCGTCGACCAGCTGCGCGACCAACGGGATATGGCGGGGCAGGATACCGATCTCGCCAACGGTGGTGCGGGTGAACACGAACGTTGCCTCGCCCGACCATATCTCCCGGTCGACCGCGACGATCTCAACGTTCATTTCAGCCATGGCACAACGCCTTTCACGAGCCCTTTAACTCAGTCCTCAGGAATCCAATTTGGCGCCGAAACTCTCGGCTTTCTTGGCCAAGTCGTCGAGGCCACCGATCAAGAAGAACGCTTGCTCGGGTATGTGGTCGAAGTCGCCCTTGGTCAGCTTGTCGAATGCCTCGATTGTCTCCTTGACCGGCACCGTCGAACCGGGCTGGCCGGTGAACTGCTCGGCCGCCATCATGTTTTGCGACAGGAACCGCTCGATGCGCCGGGCCCGGTTGACTAACTGCTTGTCCTCTTCGGACAGCTCGTCGATGCCGAGGATGGCGATGATGTCCTGAAGGTCCTTGTACCGCTGCAGGATTCGGATGACCTCCTGCGCAACGCGGTAGTGCTCGTCACCGACGACGCCGGGGTCGAGGATCGTCGAGCTCGACGCCAGGGGATCCACCGCGGGGAAGATGCCCTTGGAGAACACGTTACGAGACAACTCGGTGGTGGCGTCCAGGTGTGCGAACGTCGTCGCGGGCGCGGGGTCGGTGTAGTCGTCGGCCGGTACGTACACCGCTTGCATCGAGGTGATCGAACGCCCCCGCGTCGAGGTGATGCGCTCCTGCAGCTCACCCATCTCGTCGGCCAGCGTGGGCTGGTAACCCACCGCCGACGGCATGCGACCGAGCAGCGTCGACACCTCCGATCCGGCCTGGGTGAACCGGAAGATGTTGTCGATGAACAGCAGCACGTCCTGGCCGGCCTCGTCGCGGAACCATTCGGCCATCGTCAGCGCGGACAGCGCCACCCGCATACGGGTGCCGGGCGGCTCATCCATCTGGCCGAATACCAGCGCGGTGTCCTTGAGGACGTCGGCTTCCTTGAGCTCGACCCACAGGTCGTTGCCCTCACGGGTGCGTTCACCCACACCGCCGAACACCGAGGTGCCGCCGAAGTTACGCGCGATGCGGTTGATCATCTCCTGGATGAGCACCGTCTTGCCCACCCCGGCACCACCGAACAGGGCGATCTTGCCGCCACGCACATACGGCGTCAGTAGGTCGACGACCTTGAGGCCGGTTTCCAGCATCTCGGTGCGCGGCTCCAGATCCTCGAACGCCGGCGGCTTGCGGTGAATGGACCAGTGCTCGAAGTCTTCTCCGTACCCGGGCTTGTCCAGGCAGTGTCCCAGCGCGTTGAAGACGTGGCCCTTGACGGCCTCACCGACCGGCACCGAGATCGCTTTACCGGTGTCGATCACCTCCACCCCGCGCACCAGCCCATCGGTGGGCTGCATCGAGATCGTGCGCACCAGGTGGTCGCCGAGGTGCTGCGCCACCTCCAACGTCAGGGTTTTCGCGAGCGACCCGAACGTGATCTCGGCGTGCAACGCGTTGAACAGTTCCGGCACGGAACCGCGCGGAAATTCGACATCGACGACGGGCCCGGTGATCCGAACCACCCGGCCGTTGGTGTCGGAGTTCTTTGACGCGGCGGTCTTTTCGTCTGTATCAGTCATACTGTTCTTCGCTTCCTCGTGGGGCCTGGGCTACTTAGCGGCGTCGGCGAGCGCATTTGCGCCACCGACGATTTCGCTAATCTCCTGGGTGATCTGGGCCTGCCGCTCGCGGTTTGCTTCCAGCGTCAGGGCTTTGATGAGGTCGTCCGCGTTGTCGGTGGCCGACTTCATCGCACGTTGGCGTGAGGCAAGCTCCGAGGCCGCGGATTCCAACAGCGCCGCGTACACCCGGGTGGTCAGGTACCGCGGCAGCAGCGCGTCGAACAGCGTCGTCGCACCCGGCTCGAACGAGTACAGGGTGGGCAGTTCCTCGTCTTCCTCGACATACTCCACCACCATCGGCGCAATACGGTGCGCCACCGCCGCTTGCGACATCATCGACTTGAATTCCGAATAGACGATGTGCAATTCGTCGACGCCCTGGTCACCGTCGGACTCGTTCTCGTCGTCCCCGGTGCCCGTCATGAACGCATCGACCAACGTCGATCCGACCTCCGCGGCGTTCTCGTACTTGGGTTGTTCGGAGAATCCCGTCCACGATTCGGTGATGTCCCAGTTGCGGAACTTGTAGTAGTTCAACGCCTTACGACCCACCGTGTACAGCACCGGCGTCTTCCCTTCCTCCCTCAGCAGGGAGAACAGCTCCTCGGAGCGACGGAAGATGCTGGAGTTATGTGCGCCGCACAAACCACGGTCGGATGACACCACCAGGACACCGGCCCGCTTCGGGTCCGGTCGCTCGACAAGCAACGGATGGTCCAGAGCGGCTTCCGCGGACAAGGTCGTGAGCATCGCGGTGATCTGGAATGCATAGGGCCGTGCGGATTGCAGGCGAGTCTGCGCCCTGCCGATGCGCGAGGTCGCGATCAGCTCCTGCGCCTTGGTGATCTTCTTGATCGACCCCGCCGAGCGGATCCGCCCGCGCAATTCGCGAAGTGTGGCAGCCATCGTCAGCTACTTCTTGTCCTTGGATTCCTTCTTGGCGTCCTTGGACTCCTTCTTGTCCTTGGGCTTTTCCTTTTTGACTTGCACCGACTCCTTGCCTAGCTCCTCTTTCTCCATGGCCTCGACATGCTCGTCGGGCACCACCGATCCGCCGCCGGTGGCTGCGAAGCCCTTCTTGAAGTGGTTGATGATCTCGGTCAGCTTGTCTTCTTCTTCCTCGCCGAGCTTCTGAGTCGTGCGGATCGCTTCGAGGAACTTTTCTTCGGAAGCCCGCATGTGGTCCAGGAGTTCGGCTTCGAACCGCTTGACGTCTTCGACGGGCACCGAGTCCAGGTGACCGCCGGTGCCCAGGAAGATCGAAACGACTTGCTCCTCAACGGGCATCGGCTGAAACTGGCGTTGCTTGAGCAGCTCGACCAAACGCTCACCGCGCGCCAATTGCGCCTTGGACGTGGGGTCCAGGTCGGAAGCAAAGGCAGCAAACGCCTCCAATTCGCGGTATTGCGACAGGTCCAAGCGGAGACTTCCTGCTACCTCCTTCATCGCCTTGATCTGCGCGGCGCCGCCGACTCGGGACACCGAGACACCGACGTTGATGGCCGGGCGGACACCCTGGTTGAACAGGTCGGTCTCCAGGAAGCACTGACCGTCGGTGATCGAGATGACGTTGGTCGGGATGTAGGCCGAGATGTCGTTGGCCTTGGTCTCGATGATGGGCAGACCGGTCAGCGATCCGCCACCGAGTTCGTCGGAAAGCTTCCCGCACCGCTCCAACAGCCGCGAGTGCAGATAGAACACGTCGCCGGGATAGGCCTCACGCCCGGGTGGACGGCGCAGGAGCAGCGAGATCGCACGGTATGCCTCGGCCTGCTTGGTCAGGTCGTCGAAGACGATCAGCACATGCTTGCCCTGGTACATCCAGTGCTGGGCTATCGCCGAACCCGTATACGGCGCAAGCCATTTGAAGCCCGCGGCGTCCGATGCGGGCGCCGCGACGATGGTGGTGTAGTCCATCGCGCCACCCTCGTCCAGCGCGCGACGGACGGAGGCGATCGTGGTGCCCTTCTGCCCGATGGCCACGTATACGCAGCGCACCTGCTTCTTTTCGTCGCCGCTCTCCCAGTTCTGGCGCTGGTTGAGGATGGTGTCGACGCAGACCGCCGTCTTGCCGGTCTTGCGGTCACCGATGATCAGCTGGCGCTGGCCGCGACCGATCGGGGTCATCGCGTCGATGGCCTTGATCCCGGTCTGCAGGGGCTCCTTCACGCCTTGGCGCTGCACCACCGACGGCGCCTGCAGCTCCAGGACGCGCCGCTCATCGGTCTCGACGTCTCCACGCCCGTCGATCGGCTGGCCGAGCGGATTGACCACCCGCCCCAGAAACGCGTCGCCGACGGGTACCGACAGCACGTCGCCGGTGCGCTTGACCTGCTGGCCTTCTTCGATCTTCTCGAAATCGCCGAGGATCACCACGCCGACGCTGTGCTCGTCGAGGTTGAGCGCGACGCCGAGGACCCCGCCGGGGAACTCGAGGAGCTCCTGGGTCATGACGGACGGCAAACCTTCGACGTGCGCGATGCCGTCCCCGGCGTCGAGGACGGTACCGACCTCCTCGCGGGAGGCGTCGGCGGTGAAGGAGCTTACGTACTCCTCGATCGCGCTCTGAATGTCATCAGCGGAGATTGTCAACTCGGCCATGGCTTTTCGTCTTCCTACCTCGTTATGGATTGTGCTGACTAGTTCGTGTTCAGTCGGGCAACTGAGCCTCGGCCGCGGTCAGACGAGACGAGAGCGTCCCGTCGACCACCTCGTCGGCCACCGAGATTAAAAGCCCACCCAGCAATTCGGGCTCGATCTGCAGCTGCAGCGTCACCGGATGACCGTAGATGCGGCTGAGCACTTCGGTGAGGCGAGTGCACTGAGCGTCGCTGAGCTCGGCTGCCGCACCTACCTGGGCGACGACTTCGCCGCGGCGAGCCACCGCAACGTCTGCCAAAAACCTCATGGCATCCTCGGCCGGCTCACCTCTCAATAGCTCGACGGTCTGGGACAGCAGTGCGATCGCAACCTTGTTGACGCCTCCGCTCGAGCTGTCAAGCACCTTGCGTAGCAGCGCGATACGGCCTTCGGCCGGGGCCGCGTAGTCGCCGAGCAGGATGCCAAGTCGTGGCTGCGCGTCGACGATGCGGGAGAACCGGAACAACTGGTCTTCGACTTCGTCGACCTGATCGTCTCGTTCGGCGACTTCGAGCAACGCTTGCCGCGATACGTGCTCAATGGCATCGACAAGATCGGAGTTGACTGACCACCGCTCCGAGACAGCTGCGCGCAGGACTTCGAGCGTGGGATCGGAGACCTTGCCGGATACCAGCCGTTCGATCAGCCGGACCCGGGGTGCGGCGTCTTCGGCGGACAGCGTGAGGTACCGGGTGACGACGATTTCGCACTCCAGCATCTTGGCTACCGACACCAGCTCGCTGGAAACGGTGGAAAGGGCTTGATTATCAAGGCTCTTGGCAATGGTGCCGAACCGGTCCGACAGATCGGCCAGCGCGTGCCGACTGGCCGCGCGCATCTTCGCCATCAGGGGATACTCGACGTCGGCGGGGGCCGGCGCCATGGCATCGAGCTCGTCCAGGAACCGATCCACGGTGGCCGACTGCTGCGCCGGGTCGGCGACATGGTTGCGCACCAATTCCCCCGCCTGGCGCACGGATTCGTGGCCGAGCTCCAAGAGAAGCTGACGGGTCAGCTGTGCCCGCAGCAGCTCGACCTGGCGCGCACCCTGCACTTTGATGCGTTCCGCGTCGATCGCGGCCTGGGCCTGGAGTTGTTCGGCGATGCGTTTGGCGTCTTCTTGAGCCTCTTCGACGACCTGTTGCGCCTCCACCTTGGCGTCTTCCACCGCCTTGCCGTGGGCCTGACTTGCTTCCTCCAGCCGATCGGCGGCCGCCGCCGATTCCTTCAGCTGTTGGCGCACTGTCTCCTGCCGAGCCGTCATCAGTCGGCGCACCGGCGGCACCACATACCGCACCACCAGCCACACGATGAGGGCGAATCCGCCCAACTGCCCCAGGAAAGTCAACATTGGTGATTACCGCCCGGACGATCCAGTTGCGGACGTTGCCACCGCGGCCCGGACGACGTCGACGCCGAGGATTCGACTTGCCAGAGTCGCCGACATGGTTCCGACGTTGGCGCGCAGATCAAGTTCCACGGCGTCCCGCTCCCGCTTCAACTGTTCGGCGGCGGTCTGCAACGTCGACATCACCTCTTGCTCGGCCCGGCCGCGCGCGCCATCAACGACCTTGCGACCCTCCGCCCGGGCATTGTCGCGGAACGACGACGCCTGCACGCGGGCTTCCTTCATGGCCTCCTCGTAATCCGCCTGGGCGGCTTCGAACTGCTCGGCCGACTTCTTGTTGTCGGAAGCGGTCTTGGCGACCATGGCGTCGCGCTCGCGCAGCACCTTCAGAATCGGCGGCACGACCCACGTGCCGATGGTGCCGAGCACGACCAGGAAGATGGCCAGCACGAAGAAGAAGGTGCCGTTGGGAACGAGGAAGTTATTGCCTCCCTCCGCTGCCTGGCTCGCGGCCAGAACCATGGGGGTCACTTCACGCCTTTCCAACCCATCTCAGCCGAACTAGCTGACCGGGGTGGCGAAGACGAACAACGCCATGAACGCCAGGTTGATGAAGTAGGCCGCCTCGACCAGACCAACGGTGATGAAGAACGGCGTGAACAACCGGCCCTGCGCCTCGGGTTGCCGGGCGATGCCCGAAACCAGTGCGTTACCCGCAATACCGTCACCGATGCCGGCACCGATCGCGCCGCCGGCCATGATCAGGCCGCCGCCGATGAGTGCGCCTTGAGCGATCACGGGATCCATTGCATATCCTCCTTTATCCGGTAGCGGTCTACCAGGTTCCTGTAGTGGTGCGTAGGTCGGGCGAGTTCGTGGTGGCTATTCATGATCCTCGTCGAGCTCCATGGCTTGGCTGAAGTACAAGATGGTCAGGATGGAGAATATGAAGGCCTGAATGGCCCCGACGAACAAATCGAACGATTTCCAAATCGCGTTGGGCGCCCACATAATCCACGGGGGGAAGAGCGCGATCAAGGACACCAGGATGCCGCCCGCGAAGATGTTGCCAAAAAGACGGAGGGACAAGGAGATCGGCTTGGCGAGTTCTTCGACCAGGTTGATCGGCGCCAGGAACGCCACGTGACCCTTGAGCAGCTTGATCGGGTGTCCGATGATGCCGCGGCGCCAGATCCCGGCCCCGTGGTAGCAGACGAATACGAAAAGGGCCAGCGCCAGCACGTAGTTGATGTCCCCCGCGGCCGGCGTGAGTACCTCGGTCGTGTGCCCGTGCTCTTCGTATTGCAGTGGCAGGACCGACAGCCAGTTGGAGATCAGGATGAACACAAAGATCGTGACCGCGAGCGGCAGCACGAACGGGGCGATCCGCATGCCGATGGCGGCCTCGATCTGCCCGCGCATCTGTACGGTGATCGCCTCCCAGAACAACTGCACCCCATTGGGCACGCCCGTCGAGGTGACCTTGGCGCGCAGGAAAAAGGCCAGCGCGATCACGATCACCGCCGCGATCGCGGTCGAGATTATCGTGTCGACATTGACCGTCATCCCCAGCCAGGTGGCGTGGTGGTGAGCGCCGACCTCGATTTTGGCCTCGGCCAGGATCGTCTCATTCATCGCCGGCGCTCCTTTCTCCCGTCCGTTCCGGGCCCGAAGCGGGTGCCGGCTCGCCGGTGCGCAGCTTCTTCCAGACCGGCAGCGCGGTCGATGCGACCAGGAGCACCTGGAACAGCGCCAGTCCGAACAGCACGCCCAAGCCGGTCGGCCGGAAAACGTAAGCGATGATCAGCCCGAGAATGGTGATGATGGCGAGACGTGACGCCGTGTTGAGCGCCATCGACCTTTTCAGCGGATGTTCCCGAGCGGTAATGGATTCCACCGAACGCATCACCAGGATCGCGTTGAGCAAACCCAGCAACAACCCGATACCAAAGAACACCCCGACCATGAGGTGGCCAGACAGTCCGGCGGCGAGCAGTGCCACCGCCGTGATCCCGACGCTGATCAAAAAGAGCCGAACCGGGCGGAACGCAACAGAGGGAAACACCAACGGCGCGTCCTGCGCTGGCGTCGTCACTGCAGCACCTCAATCCCGGGTAGTGGAGCGGAAAACCGCCGATCGACCGATCGGTGGCCCGCCGAGCGTATCGCACGTCACACTGGAATCACCCAAGGGGTAGCTCCCTATGTCGGTCGTGAATCGGCGCCATCGGAGAAGCGTCCGACGGGCCGGCTGGCCGGCAACCCTCGAGGTATCTTTTCGGGGTTCTAGCTGCACCGTACCATAAGGTAGACACCACTACTACCCCTCGTCGTAGTAGTCCCGGCGGCGCAGGAGCGGAATCACCGTAGCCACCCCGGCGACCACAATTGCGCCCAGCATTACGGCCGCGGTATCGCGTGGGTTGAAAAAAATCGTGCTCGCGGCGCCGAACGCGACGATGCCCACCCATAGGTAGATCAGCAGTACCACCCGGCGATGCGAATGGCCGATTTGCAGCAACCTGTGGTGCAGGTGCATCTTGTCGGGGCTGAATGCGCTGCGGCCCGCGCGGGTGCGGCGCACGATCGCCAGCAGCAGATCGAGCATCGGCACGAACATGACCGCCACCACCAGCAGGAACGGCGACAGCAGAGCAAACACATCGCGAGCGCCATAGGCGTTCTGCGAGACCGGGCCGGCGGCGGTGGTGGATGCCGCGGCGAGCATCAGGCCGATCAGCATCGAGCCGGAGTCGCCCATGAAGATCTTGGCGGGGTGAAAGTTGTGCGGCAAGAAGCCAAGACAGGCCCCCGCGAGCACGACCGAAATCACGGCGGGCGGATAGAACAGCACATCACCGCCGTGGTCGCGCAGCAGGCCAACCGAGAACATGCAGATCGCCATCGCGGTGATGAGTCCGAGCCCGGCAGCCAGTCCGTCGAGCCCGTCGACGAAGTTCATCGCGTTGACGATCGATACGGTCAGCGCCAGGGTGAGCAGGATCGACGAGACCTGGTCCAGCACGATGGTGCCGACGCCGCCGATTGGGATGTAAATGACGCTCCACGCAACGCCCATGGTGACCAACACGCTCGCGGCGGTGATCTGACCGGCGAACTTCGTCAGGGCGTCCAGGCCCCAACGGTCGTCGATCAGGCCGATGCCCATGATCGCCGCACCCGCGACCAGGACCGCCGGCATGCCCGAGGAGTAGACGAACCCTCGGGTGAGCGCCGGAAGCTGCGATGCCAAAAAGACCGCCGAGACGACGCCGAGAAACATTGCCAACCCGCCCATCCGTGGGGTTGGCGTCACATGCACATCGCGTTCCCGCGGGTAGGCGACCGCTCCCAGTCGGGTGGCCAGCACCCGTACCGGTCCCGTCGCGAAGTAGGTGATGATCGCCGCGGTCAGTCCGACCAGCGCCAGCTCGCGCAGGGGCACACCGGCGCCGCGATCGGATAGGGCGAGTAGACCACCGGCAAGGCTGGCCACGTCGCTGGACACCTCGAGACCGTACTGCACCAACCTGAGACCCAAACAACCGCGCTATCACTGCGCCGAACGGGTAATCGCTGCGGCGCCCGGCGACTAGCTCGTCAAATTCGCGGGCTCCAACCCGAGCACTTCCGCGATCCGTTCGGCGCTCACCGGACCCGCCCGCAAGATGCGCGGGGTGGTTCCGGTCAGGTCGACGATCGTGGAGGCGGCCTGCTGTTGGGACGGGCCCGCGTCGAGATAGACGTCGACAAGCTCACCGAGTTGGTTGCGCGCCTCGTCGGCGTCCACTGCGGGCGGGCGACCCGAGACGTTGGCACTGGATACCGCCATGGGCCCCACCTCACGCAACAACTCGATGGCAACCGGGTGCAACGGCATCCGCAGCATGACGGTGCCACGGGCATCGCCGAGGTCCCACTGCAGCGACGGCGCCTGCGACACCACCAGGCTGAGCGCGCCGGGCCAGAACGCACGGATCAGTTCGCGGGCCCCATCAGGCATCGTGTAGACCAGGCCCTCGATGGTGTGCCAGGAGCCGACCAGCACGCCCACCGGCATGTCTCGACCCCGTCCCTTGGCCGCCAGCAACGCGGCCACGGCGGCGCTGTCGAAGGCGTCGGCGCCGATGCCGTACACGGTGTCCGTCGGCATCACAACCAGTCGGCCACCCTTGAGCGCCCCTACAGCCGAGGCGATTCCGACGGAACGCTGGTCGGGGTCGGCACAGTCGAAGATCGCGGTCATGGGCGCCGCTCCCCCTTTTTGCGGGCCGTCACGAACCTCGGCCGGCCGACCAAATCCCGGCGGGCCTCGACATCTTCGAAAAGCCCTGTGTGCTTGACCAATTCGACAGTCCGTTCCGATGTGGTGTCATCGTGCTCGACCGCGAACAGGCCCCCCGGGCGCAGCCAGCGCCCGGCGACGCGGACGATGGCGGCGATCACCGCCATCCCGTCTGTCCCGCCGAATACCGCATGGGGCGGATCATGTTGGGCCACTTCCGGTTCCAGAGCGACGTCGTCGGGAACATAGGGCGGGTTGGCCACCACCAGGTCGACCCGACGATCGAGTTCGGGAAGCAGGCCCGGTGTGGTGACGTCCGCGTGCACCAGCTCCACGGCAGTGCCCTGGGCGTTTCGCCGCGCGTACTCGAGGGCCGCGTGCGGAGTCGTCGATGCCGATCACCCGCGCCGCGGGCCGGTGCCGCGCGAGCGCGACCGCCAATGCGCCGGATCCGGTGCACAAATCGACGATCACGGACCGCGCCGCGAGTTGTTGCGCGGTGGCCCACGCCAAGATGGCCTCGGTCTCCGGACGCGGTATGAACACGCCGGGACCGACGTGCAGAAGTACCGGCCCGAACGCGGCCGTTCCGGTGAGATGCTGCAACGGCACGCGGTGCGATCGCGCGGCCACGATGTCGCGGTAACGGCCGAAGAATTCGTCGCCCGGCGATTCGAGCAAGGTCAGTCGACCGCGTTCGGTGCCGACCAGGTGAGCCGCCAACTCCTCGGCATCGTAACGCGCAGAATCGATCCCGGCCTCGGCGAGTTGCGCCGCAGCAGACTCGATCGCGCGCCGCAGCGGGGTCATGCCTGTTGCAGCCGGGACTGCTTGTCGGCGGCGCTCAGCGCGTCGAATAATGCGTCCAGGTCACCGTCGAGCACCTGATCGAGATTGTGTGCCTTGTAACCGATTCGGTGGTCGGTGATGCGATTCTCCGGGAAGTTGTAGGTGCGAATCCGTTCGCTGCGGTCCACGGTGCGGATCTGGCTGGCCCGGTCGGCCGACGCGTCGGCCAGCGCCTGCTCCTCGGCCAGGGCCTGCAGGCGAGCCGCCAGCACCTGCAACGCACGGGCTTTGTTCTGCAGCTGCGACCGTTCGTTTTGACAGGTGACGACGATCCCGGTGGGCAGGTGCGTGATCCGCACCGCCGAGTCGGTGGTGTTGACGCCCTGCCCGCCCTTGCCGGATGAGCGGTACACGTCGATGCGCAGATCCGACTCGTCGAGCTGCACCTCAGCGACCTCCTCGGGTTCGGGATAGACCAGCACGCCGGCCGCCGAAGTGTGCACGCGGCCTTGGGATTCCGTCACCGGAACCCGTTGCACGCGGTGCACCCCGCCCTCGAACTTCATTCGCGACCACACCCCGCCGGCGGTGTCGCCCTTGCTGGCGATGCTCAGGGTCGCGTCCTTGTAGCCGCCGAGGTCCGAGGTGGTTTCGCCCAGCACCGTCACCGTCCAGCCATGCCGCTCGGCATAGCGGATGTACATCCGGGCCAAATCTGCGGCGAACAACGCCGATTCCTCGCCGCCCTCACCGGATTTGACCTCGAGCACGATGTCGTCGGGGTCATGCGGGTCGCGCGGTGCCAGCATGTCGGTGAGTTGGGTGTCCAGTTCGGCCACCCGTGCTTCCAGTTCGACCGCCTCGGCGGCGAACGACTCGTCGTCGGCGGCCAGCTCGCGTGCGGTGTCCAGGTCGTCCCGCGCGGCCACCAGCTTGCGGTAAGTGCCGACGATCGGGGCCAATCGGGCGAACCGGCGGCCGGCTTTGCGGGCCTCGTCGGGCTTGCTGTGCAACTCGGGATCCGCCAGCCGATGTTCGAGCTCGGCGTGCTCGGCAAGCAGCACGTCGATCGTCTGTACCGGTTGCGTCATGTCACACCTCCTGCCCGTCCCACCCGCTTTTTTACCGCAAACGCGAACCGACGCCCGGCCTGTGCGGCTTTAGGCACAGTTCGGGCGTCGGTAACCCAGCTATTTGTCGGTGCTCTCCGAGGCGTTCTCCGCGGCAGCCGCGGCCTTGCGCTTGCCGTAGCGCTTCTCGAAACGGGCCACCCGGCCGCCGCTGTCGAGGATCTTCTGCTTGCCGGTGTAGAAGGGATGGCACTGCGAGCAGACCTCGACGACGATGTTGCCGCCGGGCTTGGTGCTGCGGGTCTGGAAGGTGTTCCCGCAGCCGCAGTGCACGGTGGTCTCCGCGTAGGCGGGATGAATCTCAGCTTTCATGGTGTCCTCTTCGATCGTTTGTCGCCCGGACCGGGCGCGAACTCCGGGAACCTGACTGGTCCTGGGGTAGTCGACCATCGATTATGCCAGGTCAACCTACATCAGCCCAAACACCGAGCTGCGTCCGCGCATTCCCGGCAGCTCGAGGCGCGAACTTTGCGCCGAAACTGCAACCACGCACACGTGCATCGGCGTGTCGTGTGCGTGGTTGCAGTGTCGCGGCTAGCCGAGGGCTACCCCGTATGCCCTGCTCCGCCCGACGCGCGTCCAGACGACGCCGCTGCCCGGCGTGGCGCCGCGGGCGGTCAGCTCCCGCTTGAGGATCTTGTTGGTCGCCGTGGTCGGCAGCCTATCGGCGAGCCACACATAGCGGGGCCACGCCTTGGGCGACAAGTCGGGCTGGGCGGCCAGGAACTGGCCGAACTCCTCCGGCGTCAGAACGGCGTTGTCGCCCAACACGATCGCCGCCATTACCTGATCGCCGACGTCCGCGTCGGGCACCGCATATACCGCGACGTGGCTTACCGGTGCCAACCGCTGCAGAATCCGTTCGATGGGCGCCGTGGTCATGTTTTCTCCGTCGACCCGCAACCAGTCACCGCTGCGCCCGGCGAAGTAGATCCACCCGTCGGCGTCCCGATAGGCGAGGTCACCGGACCAGAACATGCCGTGCCGAACGCGGGCCTCGGTGGCCTCCGAATCGTTGTAATAGCCGGCAAACATGCCGGCACCCGTTGTGTTGACCAGCTCCCCGATCGCCTCGTCGGCGTTGGTCAGGACGCCATCGTCGCCGAAGGTGGCCACGGGGCATTCGGCCAGCGTGTCGGGGTTGTAGATGCCGACCCCGGGAAAGCCCCGGCCCAGCGAACCCGGTGGGCACCCGTCGTCCCGGGTGATGATGATCGCGCCTTCGGTGGAGCCGAAGCCGTCCCAGACCGTGCAGTCGAAACGGCGACTGAACGCGGCGATGTCGCGATCACTTGCCTCGTTGCCGAAGGCGACGCGCAGTGGGTTGTCGTGGTCATCCGGCTGCTCCGGTGTGGCCAGGACGTACGCAAGCGGTTTGCCGACGTAGTTCATGTACGTGGCCCCGTACCGGCGCAGATCTCCGAGCAGCCCCGATGCCGAAAACGTCGCGGGGACCATGGCCGTGCCGGCTCCAACCGCCACGCTCCAGCCGGCCAGCAGCGCGTTGGAGTGAAACAACGGCATCGACAGATAGCAGACGTCGGAGGCGTCGACCGCGAACCGCTCGATGAGCGACATGCCGGCAAACAGCACGACCAGATGGGTTACCTGCACCGCCTTCGGCTCGCCGCTGGTCCCCGAGGTGAAGATCATCATGAACGTGTCGGTGGGTGCGACCTCGCGGTACGGGGTCAGCGAACCAGCGCCGGCGAGCAGCGCCGACCACGGGCCGCCCGACACGTCGAACACCTGGACACCGGGCAGTTCAAGACCGTCGACCAGGTCTTTGTGCGCCGGGTCGGTGAGCAGGATCTGGCAGTCCGCGCGCAAGATGTCCCTGGCCAGCGCGGCGCCACGGCGGGTGTCGTTGATTCCGCACAGCACATATCCGCCGAGCGCCGCCGACGCCATCGCGGTGAGCATTTCCGGGGTGTTGCCCAGCAGCGCGCCGACATGCAGCGGACGATCCGGATCGGCGACGCCGATCACGGCGACGGCGGTGGTGGCGGCGTCGGCCAGGTGCTCACGCCAGGTCCAGACCCGTTCGCCGTACCTGACTGCAGGCGTGTCCTGGGCTAGGCGCTCACGAAGCAGTTGCTGAAGCGTCTCCGCCACGGCCGGCGGGGTTGGCTAGCCGTTGTCCGTCGACCCAGGCGTCGTCTTGGACACCTGCATCAGGAACTCGTAGTTGGTCTTCGTCTTGCGCAGCTGCGACATCAGCAGGTCGATGGCCTGGTGGGGATCCAGACCCGACAGCACGCGGCGCAGCTTGTGCACAATGGCGAACTCGTCTGGCGGCAGCAGCAGCTCGTCCTTGCGGGTGCCGGAGGGGTTCACGTCGACCGCCGGGAACACCCGCCGTTCGGAGATCTTGCGGTCCAGCTTGAGCTCGGCGTTGCCGGTGCCCTTGAACTCCTCGAAGATGACCGTGTCACCGGTGGATCCGGTCTCGACCATCGCGGTGGCGATGATGGTCAGCGACCCGCCTTCCTCGATATTGCGTGCGGCGCCGAGGAACCGCTTGGGCGGATACAGCGCGGTGGAGTCGACACCGCCGGACAGGATCCGGCCCGACGCGGGCGACGCGTTGTTGTAGGCACGCCCCAGGCGGGTGATCGAGTCGAGCAGCACCACGACGTCCTTGCCCTGCTCGACGAGCCGCTTGGCGCGCTCGATGGCCAGCTCGGCGACCGACGTGTGGTCTGACGGCGGCCGGTCGAAGGTCGAGGCGATGACCTCACCCTTGACCGAGCGCGTCATGTCGGTAACTTCCTCAGGCCGCTCGTCGACGAGCACGACCATGAGGTGACATTCGGAGTTGTTCTTGGTGATCGCGTTGGCGATGTCCTGCAGGATGGTCGTCTTGCCGGCCTTGGGCGGCGACACGATCAGGGCGCGCTGGCCCTTGCCGATCGGCATGATCAGGTCGATGACCCGCGTGGTCAGCCGGTCCGGCGTGGTTTCCAGGCGAAGCCGCTGGTTGGGGTACAAGGGCGTCAGCTTGTTGAAATCGGGCCGCTTCTTGGCGTCTTCGACCGAGCCGCCGTTGACCGTGTCCAGGCGCACCAGCGGGTTGAACTTCTGCCGCTGGTTGGGCTGCTCGCCGTCCCTGGGCACCCGAACCGCGCCGGTCACCGCGTCGCCGCGGCGCAGGCCGTTCTTGCGCACCATGTTCATCGACACGTAGACGTCGTGCGGACCGGCCAGATAGCCGGAGGTGCGAACGAACGCGTAATTGTCGAGGACGTCAAGGATGCCGGCGACCGGCTGGACGACGTCGTCCTCACGCAGTTCGGTGTCCCCGCCTTCCGGCCGTTCGCCGCGGCGCCTGCGGTCGCGGTCGCGGAACCGGCGTCCCCGCCGGCCCTGACGCCCCTCGCCGTCGTCGTCCTGCTGGTTCGAGCCGCGCTGCTGCTGTCCACCCGAGCCGGAGTCACCGCCCTGGTCGCTACCGGCGTCTTGGCGCCGCTCGCCCGCTTTGGTGTCCTGTTGGCCGCCGGCATCGCGGGTGGCCGCGCGGTCCCGGGCGCCCGAATCCTCGCGATCGGCCCCATCGGCCGTGCGAGTGGGTGATCCGACTTCGCGGGCGGCACCGCGCCGTTCCCGACGCGGCGCCTCGGTGGTGGAACCGTTCTGGTCCCCTTGGGGGGCCGGCGCGTCGGCTTCGGCCGGTGCTTCGGCCGTGCCGGTGTCGGATTTGCCGCTGTCCTCCGGGGCGGCGGGGGTCGAAGCCCCGTTGGCCTGTCCCCTGATTTCATGTATCGCTGCGATCAGTTCGTTTTTGCGCATGCCCGACGTCCCCTTTACGCCGACTTGGTTAGCCAGCGCGCGCAGTTCGGGCAGCACCATGGTGGACAGTGCGCCTGCCGGGGCATTGGTTTTGACGTCGGGGGTGTCTGTGGTCACGGCGTTCGACGGCTGATTGCCGTCGGTGTTTTCGCTCGCCGTGAAGAGCTCCGTATCGGTCACGGATTTCCTTTCTTTCCCCGCTGATCAGGTCATACGGGGTTCGTTGCATTCAGCCAAATTGCCGAGTGCACCCAATCATCGACTCTGCAACGGTGGTCGCCAGGATCTGGCGGATAATGCGGCGAACCTCGTTCACGAGAAGAATTGGTGTTGTCCTAGCGGTAACGCAGTATGGATGCAGATGCAGATGCTGCAATTGCTGGACGGCTCCGAGGATAACCCGCATCCTTGCCGGAAGCAAGCAAACCCTCCCGCCACGCTGTGGATTAACCCGCGACCATGACTCCCGGGCTCCAGCGAACTCCTTCGCCGGCGGTCATCTTGGCGATGGTAAATCCGTTTGCGGCACCGTACTCCAGCGCTTCCGGGGGCAACTCGGGTTCGGTGCTCAGTGCGATCAGCGAAGGACCAGCCCCGGAAAGCGTGGCTGCGACGTTATGACACCGCAACAGTCGCAAATATTCCGCCGAGACGGGCATCGCCGGGGCTCGCTGCGGTTGATGAAGCACGTCTTCGGTGGCCGCCATGAGCAGATCCGGCCGTTCCGTGAGCGCGACGACCAGCAACGCGGCACGGCTGACGTTGAACCTGGCGTCGTCGTGGCTGACCTGTGCCGGCAGCAGCACCCGGGTCTCCGCGGTCAACGAGCGCTCCTCGGGAATCGCGCAGAACAACCGGATATCGGGATGCAGCCGCAGTGGTACGGCCAGGTAGTCGGGCCGATCCCCGCTGCGGTCAATCCACGAGACCACCGCACCGCCCAACACCGCGGCCGCCGCGTTGTCGGGATGTCCCTCGAATTCCGAGCACAGCTCGATCAGCCGAGCGGTGCTTAGCGGCGTTGAATCGATCTGCGCGACAAGGCCGTTCACCGCCGCCAGGCCACCGACCACGGCCGCCGCCGACGAGCCGAGACCCCGGGAGTGGGGGATGGCGTTGCGGCAGCGCACCACCAGGCCCGGCGCGCCGACCCCCGCGGCTTGCAGCCCGCGTTCCACGGCGCGCACCACCAGATGTTCGGCGTTGAGCGGCACTTGGTCGGCACCCTCGCCCTCGACCACCACGACCAACCCGGAATGTGTTGTCTCCACGACGATCTCGTCGTACAAGCTCAACGCCAGGCCGATGCTGTCGAAGCCCGGGCCGAGGTTGGCGCTGGACGCCGACACCACGGCGCTCCCCACCAGCCCGGCGGGCAGCATCGGGGTCACCAACAGGCTTTCATTTACGCGAGCCCCAACTTCTCGACGACGAGCACCGGATCAACGGGCAGCGCGGACACGCTCGGCATGTCTCTTAGCGCGGTGTCGGGATCCTTGAGGCCATTGCCCGTCACCGTGCAGACCACCGTCGACCCGCGAGCCACCCACCCGTCGTCAACGGCCTTGAGTAGCCCCGCGATGCTGGCGGCGGAAGCGGGTTCCACGAATACGCCTTCGGACTGGGCCACCAAGTGGTAGGCGGCCAGGATCTCCTCGTCGGTGGCTGCCAGGAACCGCCCCTTGGATTGCTGCTGTGCCTCGACGGCGGCCGTCCACGACGCCGGTGCGCCGATGCGGATCGCGGTCGCGATGGTCTCCGGGTGTTTGACCGGTTCGCCGTGTACCAGGGGCGCCGCGCCCGCCGCCTGGGTGCCCAGCATGCGGGGCAGCTTGTCGATCACGCCTTCGCGGTGATATTCCGTGTAGCCCTTCCAGTACGCGGTGATGTTCCCCGCGTTGCCGACCGGAAGGGCGTGCACGTCTGGAGCGGTGCCCAGCGCGTCCACGATCTCGAACGCCGCCGTCTTCTGGCCCTCGATGCGCACCGGGTTGACGGAGTTGACCAGCGAGATCGTCGGGAAGTCGGCGGCCATCTTGCGGGCCAGTTCCAGGCAGTCGTCGAAGTTGCCGTCGATCTGGATGATCTTGGCGCCGTGCATAACCGCCTGCGCCAGCTTGCCCATCGCGATCTTGCCCTGCGGTATCAGCACGGCACAGGTGATACCGGCGCGGGCCGCATAGGCCGCCGCCGACGCCGAGGTGTTTCCGGTCGACGCGCACAACACGGCCCGCTGGCCACGGGCCAGGGCGTCGGTGACCGCCATCGTCATGCCCCGGTCCTTGAAGGAGCCGGTGGGGTTGAGGCCTTCGACCTTGAGGTGGACCGTGCAGCCGGTCTGCTCCGAGAGTCGGGTTGCGGCGATCAGCGGGGTGCCACCCTCGAGCAGGGTGACCGGGGTCCAGTCTGTCGCCAACCGGTAACCGGTCGCGGTACGCCGCGATCACACCCGGCCAGGGTTGGTGGGTGGCCGTGCGGGGAACGCTCACAGGCCGTTTCCTTCCAGTCGCAGCACGCTTGTCACGCTCTGCACGACGTCCAAATCGGCAAGCGCACGGACGGTCTCGGCAAGCGCGGCGTCGGTTGCGGTGTGGGTGACCACCACGATGCGGGCTCCCACCCGTCGCCCGCCCTCGTCCACGACGCCTTCCTGGCGGACCTCGGCGATGCTCACCTCGCGTTTGGCGAATTCCGCTGCCACCGAGGACAACACGCCGGGCTTGTCGGCGACGTTCATGCTGACGTAGTAGCGGGTGTAAATGAGATCCATTGGTGCGATGGGCAGTTGGGCGTACCTGGACTCTTTCGGTCCGCGGCTGCCCAGGACCCGGTTGCGGGCCGCCATTACCAGGTCGCCGGTCACCGCGGACGCGGTGGGCGCGCCGCCGGCCCCTTGGCCGTAGAACATCAGGCGCCCCGAGGCGGCGGCCTCGACCACCACCGCATTGAACGCGCCGCCGACCGTGGCGAGCGGGTGGGACAGCGGCACCAGCGCCGGGTAGACGCGGGCCGAAACCCGTTCCTGCCCATCGTCTCCTGCGATGCGCTCGCAGATGGACAGCAGCTTGATGGTGCAGCCGAGGGCTCGCGCCGAGGCGAAGTCCGCGGGGGTGATCTTGGTGATGCCCTCGCGATACACGTCGTCGGCGTGCACCCGCGTATGAAAGGCGATGGACGCCAGGATCGCGGCCTTGGCCGCGGCGTCGTAGCCCTCGACGTCGGCGGTGGGATCGGCCTCGGCGTAGCCCAGCGCGCTGGCGTCGGCCAGGGCGCTGTCGTAGTCGGCGCCGGTGCTGTCCATCGCGGACAGGATGTAGTTGGTGGTGCCGTTGACGATGCCGGCCACGCGCAGCACCGTGTCGCCGGCCAGCGACTGGGTGAGCGGGCGGATCACCGGGATAGCGCCCGCGACCGCCGCCTCGAAATACAGGTCGACGTGGGCGTTTTCGGCCGCCTGCGCCAACTCTCCGGTGGAGATCGACAGCAATGCCTTGTTGGCCGTGACGACGGACTTGCCGTGCTCGAGCGCGGACAGGATCGCCTTGCGGGCGGGCTCCACCGGCCCCATCAGTTCGACGACGATGTCGACGTCCTCGCGCGCGACGAGCTCCTCGATGTTGTCGGTGAGCAGGGCGACCGGCACGCCACGGTCGGCGGCGACGCGACGTACCCCGATACCGCGCAGCACCAAGGGCGCACCGACGCGGGCCGCCAGGTCTTCGGCGCTGCCCTCGATGATGCGGACGACCTCGCTGCCGACGTTGCCCAACCCGAGCACTGCTACACCGACGGGCTTTTCGTCACCGGACACGGGTCACCTCACCTCCAGACTCAGCAGATCGTCGACCGTCTCGCGGCGCAGGATCAGGCGGGCGCGCCCGGCGCGCACGGCTACCACCGCGGGGCGGCCGATCATGTTGTAGCGGCTCGACAGCGAATAGCAGTAGGCACCGGTCGCTGCAACCCCAAGCAGGTCACCCGGCTGCAGGTCACCCGGGACCCAGGTGTCGCGAACGACGATATCGCCCGTCTCGCAGTGCTTTCCGACGATCCTGGACAGCTCCGCCGGCGCGTCGCTGATTCGCGAAACCAGTCGGGCGTCGTACTGCGCGTCATACAATGCGGTACGGATGTTGTCGCTCATGCCGCCGTCGACGCTGACGTAACGCCGATGGGCCGTGGTGCTGACGTCAACGTCTTTAACGGTGCCGACCTCGTACAGCGTGATCGTCCCCGGTCCGGCGATGGCACGTCCGGGCTCGACCACCAGCCTCGGGGTGGGCAGCCCCACGGCCTCCGACTCGTTGCGCACGATGGCGCTCAGCTTGGCCGCCAGTTCGGCCACCGGCACCGGGTCGTCGGGTGCCAGGTACGAGATACCAAAGCCGCCACCGAGATCGACCGTCGATAGCTGAGCCGTCCTGTCGACGCCGAACTCGCCGACGATTTCGCGCAGCAGGCCGATGACGCGGTGCGCGGCGAGTTCGAAGCCGGCGACGTCGAAGATCTGCGAACCGATATGGCTGTGCAACCCGACCAGTCGCAGGTGATCGGTTTCGAAGACCCGTCGCACCGCGGCCATCGCCGCGCCACTGGCCACCGACAGCCCGAACTTCTGGTCCTCGTGTGCGGTGGAGATGAACTCATGGGTGTGCGCCTCCACCCCGACGGTGAGGCGCACGAGCACGTCCTGGACGATGCCGGCCTCGCCCGCGATGGCTTCGAGGCGCTCGATCTCGGTCATCGAGTCCAGAACGACGTGGCCGACCCCGGCCTTGACCGCGGCGGTCAATTCCGCGACCGATTTGTTGTTGCCGTGGAAGGTAATCCGCTCCGGCGGGAAGTCGGCGTGCAGGGCGACGGCCAGTTCCCCACCGGTGCACACGTCGAGCGAGAGGCCTTCTTCGTTGATCCAGCACGCTATTTCGCTGCACAGGAACGCCTTGGCGGCATAGTGGACGTTGTGGCCGCCGCCGAAGGCCGCCGCCATGTCCGCACAACGAGAGCGAAAGTCATCCTCGTCGATGACGAACAGCGGAGTCCCGTACTCCTGGGCGAGATGGGTCACCGGGATTCCCCCGATGACCGCCGCTCCCTTCTGGTCGCGAGTTGTGTTGCGCGGCCAGACATTCGGAGCCAGCCGCAGCAGCTCCTCGGGAGATTGCGGGCGGGGCGGACTTTCGGCGGGACGGGTCTCCTCGGCGTGCCGGGGGCCGGCGGGATGGACGTTCACATTCGCTCCGGGGCAGAGACACCGAGGATCGTCAGCCCGTTGGCGACGACCTGGCGGGTGGCCTGGCACAGCGCCAGGCGCGCGGTGTGCAGGTCGGTGGGCTGCTCGTCGCCCTGGGGCAACACCCGGCACGAGTCGTAGAAGCGGTGGTAGTCACCGGCGAGGTCTTCCAGGTAACGGCAGACACGGTGTGGCTCCCGCAGGGACGCAGCCGTTTTCAGGACGCCAGGGAATTCGCCGATGCTGCGCAGCAGCGCACCCTCCTTGTCGTGGCTGAGCAATTCGAGATGCGCCGTGTCGGGGATCAGGCCGAGTTCGGCGGCGTTGCGGGCCAGCGCCGAAAGCCGGGCATGCGCGTATTGCACATAGTAGACCGGGTTTTCGTTCGACGCCGAGGACCACAGCGCCAGGTCGATGTCGATCGCGGTGTCCACCGACGAGCGGATCAGGCTGTAGCGCGCCGCGTCGACGCCGATCGCCTCGACCAGGTCGTCGAGCGTGAGTACGGTGCCGGCCCGCTTGCTCATCCGGACCGGCTGGCCGTCGCGGACCAGGTTCACCATCTGCCCGATGAGCACCTCGACGGTATCCGGATCCTCGCCGAAGGCCGCGGCCACGGCTTTGAGCCGGGCGATGTACCCGTGGTGGTCGGCGCCGAGCATGTAGATGCACAAGTCGAAGCCGCGTTGTCTCTTGTCCAGGTAATAAGCGATATCGCCGGCGATGTAGGCCGGTTTGCCGTCGCTCTTGATCACGACGCGGTCCTTGTCGTCACCAAAAGCACTGGTGCGCAACCAGGTTGCGCCGTCCTTCTCGTAGACGTTGCCCGTCTGGCGAAGCCGGGCGATGGCCTGGTCGACCCGGCCACTCGTGTGCATCGAGTCTTCGTGGGTGTACACGTCGAAGTCGGTGCCGAATTCGTGAAGCGACTCCTTGATGTGGGTAAACATCAAGTCGACGCCGATTTCGCGGAAGGTCTCGCGCATCTCGGGTTCGGGCAGGCTCAGCGCGTGGGGCGCCTTCTGCAGCACCTGCGCGGCGATGTCCGTGATGTAGGTTCCCGCGTAGCCGTCAGCGGGGACGGGTTCGCCTTTGGCCGCCGCGACCAACGAGTTGGCGAACCGATCGATCTGGGCGCCATGGTCGTTGAAATAGTATTCGCGCACCACGTCGGCGCCCTGCGTGGACAGCAGCCGGCCCAACGCGTCGCCGACCGCGGCCCAACGGGTACCGCCGATGTGAATCGGTCCGGTCGGGTTGGCCGAGACGAACTCCAGGTTGATTTTGTGTCCGGCCAGCGAGTCGGAGTGACCGAAGGCGTCGCCGGCGTCGATGACGCTGTTGACGATCGTGGCCTGCGCCGACGCCTCGAGGCGCATGTTGATGAAGCCCGGTCCGGCCACCTCGGCCGAGGCGATACCGTCGGCCAGCGACAGGGCCTCGGCCAGCCACTCGGCGAGCTCACGCGGGTTGACGCCGACCTTCTTGCCCAGCTGCAGCGCCAGGTTGCTGGCGTAGTCGCCATGATCGGGATTACGCGGCCGTTCGACGGTCACCGCCGCCGGTAATGCGGCAGCGTCCAGCCCGCGCTCGGCAAGCACCGCGGCAGCGGTGGTTTTGAGCAGCTCAGCCAGGTCGGCGGGGGTCACGAACGTCCATCCTATGGGCTTGGGTGCCCCCGCCCCGAATCCATTGCGGTGCCCGAGCGGTCACCCCGATGGGTTAGTCTGTCGGGGCCCAATGGCGCAACAACTATGTTGTAACGCCCCCGTAGCTCAGGGGATAGAGCGTCTGCCTCCGGAGCAGAAGGCCGCAGGTTCGAATCCTGCCGGGGGCACAAGCCCGTATCGCCTGGTCAAAGGGTGTTTTCAGCCGCCTGAGCGGGTCGGCCCGTGCGATCTCCGTGTGATCTTCTGTAGCGCCTGCCAGCGTCAGCCAGCGCCTCGGGGAGCATTGAACCGACCGGCGAACAGGATGGCCACCTTTGCTCGCTGCGCCTCGGTCAGCGGTGGCCAGGTGGCAACCCTGGCGCGGATCTCGGCGCGCTGCTCCGGCGTCAGCCGGTCAGTTGTGGTCATGCCTGGGGAGTCTGTCACTGAAGGTGTTCGATCCACTCACCGAGGTGGATCTTCTTACCCTCGATGCGCCCGTGTCCCGTGCTGACGTAGGGCCGCACGTTCTCCCCCGAGACACCTTCCGACCGCAGAAGTTCACGTATGTGCTCGGCGGCGTACGTCATGGTCGCTTTCTGACCCGGCCCGAGGGGCATCGGAAATTCCACCGGCTGCCCGAGAAAGTCGTAGACGTTCTGTAGGTGACCGCCAGGAAGTTTCCTGCCGGTCATTTTGTTGCACATAGTGCCAGGACGGCAGAAAGGGAGGTGGCCCAGGGATGCTCTACTACGCCAACGCGTTCCCGCAGTACGCCACGAAGCTGCTCCGCATTGACGCGCCGGTCACGGGTGACACCGTGGCCGACTGGGAAGCCTGGAAGACAGCCAGGTGCGAGATGTGGGGCGTGCGTCACGGATGGACCCCATATCCCATGGGGAAGATGGAGATTATGGCTACCGGCGACTGGGACGGGATAGACGCCGACGAGGTGATCAACGTCCAGGCCAACATGCTCGACCGCTACGAACAGTTCCACGGCGCGAAATGACCGAAGCCGCGCCAGTTTTCGACGCCGTGTTCGACGGCCACGAGCCGCAGCAATTCATCACCCTACAGGCCGCGATGGCTTGGGCCGAGGGTCTGGAAACGCCCACCGGGACAATCGCTTTCGAGAGTCAGGGAATCATCCGCTACGTGAGCGGAGATGTGGCTGCCGTTGACTAGCTAAGCACCGCACCACAATTCAGCCCCGGCGAACCAGCCGGGGCTTCTTCGTACCTGAGCCGACTATCCCGGATGGGACAGTTCGATGTGAAGCAAAATGTTTCAGTCAGGTGTCCCAAAATGGGACACCTGAGAGCCGCACCAAACTGAGGCAGAATGCCTCACTTCCCCAGGTGAACCAAAATGGTTCAGGTGGCCGTTGCCCGAATGCGCGAACGCGCATTGGCCCGAACGCGCCATTTCCCTGAGCCGCCCTAGAGCCGTGTCCGGCCCCCAAAGAGGGACACCACCCTGGCCCCGTTCGGCTGTCTCCGTGGCGCTCAGGGCCGGGAATCATCCTCCGGCGTCACGTCGAGGTACGGCACATCGAACGTCCGGCGCGGCGTGGTGTCCTCAAGGCCGAACCCGCCAACCGTCCTCGGCTCCGGCTCATCATGCGACCGCACGAAAGTTGGGGCGTGAGAAGGACGCTCAGACGGGCGCAGCGGCTCGTCTTTCGGCGTCTTCGGTTTCTTGCCTGGCACTGCGTTTACGAGACCCATCGCATCCTCCTGGGCTTGTACGTGACAACATCATCCGGCGAGATCGAGAACGAACCTCGGCTGCCGCCAACCGGCCACTGGTCAAATATCGGCGACGGCATACCGTCAGGCAACATCTGCGACTGCACCGTGATGGTCTGTCCGGCGCGCTCAGCCATCAGCCTCGCCTTGCATTCCGCGAGGCCACGATCCCACGCCTCAACGTCAACTTCATCCTCCGACAAGGGATCTGGCGCAGCCAAGTACTCGGACGCGATGAACGGGGCGTCACGGGCGCACTTGCGTTCCAGCGCGTGCTGATACGCGCCAGGCCAGTGAATCTGGTTGTGGCCGTTCGTCGTAAGGCTACGTGGCATTCTGTTTCATTCGCTCGCGGGTCCAACGAGAATTGGCCGCATGCTGCGCCTTTCGGGACACCGCCGACATCGGCTGCGGCACGTCGGTACTCACTTGCCGGTACAGCCTAGCTATAGCTTGCTCTGTCAACCGCAGCTCTGTCGCGATCTTCAGCTTCGTCGCCGTGCTCTCACACGCCTCATAGTTCGCCGACAACTCAACGCGCCGGTCCACCGCAGCGCCGATCATGCCGATAATGTCGCGCTCCGCAGCACTCCAAACCAGGTCATGCCCAGCCGCTTTCGCAGCCTCGGCTAGCTCGCCGTCGAGCGCGGCTAGAAGACGTTGCGCCTCAGTAGTTTTCGCAGCCATTCCGGCAGTCTACCTGGCCCAGGCCCGTTTGCAGCGTTTCTGCGTGCCCAGCCAGAGTGCATGTTTCGGCCATGCGAAATCGGGGCCCCCCAGGACGGCTCCCCCCACCCCCACCTGCGGCGATGGTCGCATGGTGTGCTGGATGGGGTGGGCGCGTGGGGGGAGTGCCTGCCTGTGCCCTGTGTGCCTAGTGCCCTGTGCCCCATCCCTGTGCCCATGCCCAGCGAGGGCAGTGCCCACCCAGGCGTAGCGGCGTTTGCACACCGAACTCAAACACCATCCCGACTCTGGGCCTGCACGGCGCATTGCTTGAGACACTCGACGCAAAGGGCGGAACAGCGATAAAGTGTTTTCGCTCGGGGGTAGACGGCTGGAAGGACGGCGATGTCTTACCTGGTAGCGGCTCCGCAGTCTTTCTTATCGGCGGCATCCGACCTGTCCAGTATCGGTTCGACGCTCACCGAGGCGAATGGTGCAGCCGCGACCTCGACCACTTCGGTCGTGGCCGCTGCCGAGGATGAGGTGTCGGCGGCGGTCGCATCGCTGTTTTCCAGCCACGGCAAGGCATTCCAGATGCTGAGCGCCCAGGCGGCGGAGTTTCATTCCCAGTTTGTGCAGGCCCTCAATGCGGGTGCCGGGGCCTATGCGGGCACCGAGGCCGCCAACGCGGGACCTCTGCAAACTCTGGAGCAAACCCTCGCTCAGGATCTGCCAGCTCCTAACCTGGCGGTCTCGGTCGGTGGGCTGACGTTGCTTCAGTCAGGCAGCGCGACCGCCAGCTCAAACCTCGGCAGCGTGGCGATCGCCTTCGGCGCCAACAGCAGCGCAAGCGTCACCGGGGGCGGCTTCCTCGACTCCGCGATCGCCATCGGCAACAACAGCCTGGCCCAGGCCGGCACGGGCGGCATCTACGACACGGCCGCCGCCTTCGGCGCCAACAGCGTGGCCTACAGCCAGGGCGGCTTCAGTAACATCGCTGCCGCGGTCGGCACCGGCAGCCTCGCCGAGACCGTTGCCGGCAGCACGGGAATTCCGAACTTCGCCAGTGCCGTCGGCACCAACAGCGTGGCCGTCAGCACCAACGGCTACCTCAACATGGCCTCCGCCTTCGGCAACGGCAGCGCGGCGTATACCGAGAACGGCAACCTCGACACCGCCATCACCTCCGGCGCCAACAGCACCGCTTACGCCGTTAATGGCACCTCCAACTTCGCCGACGCGTTGGGGGCCGGCAGCACCGCCTTTGGCGGCAGCACCAGTCCAACCGCGCCCGGCAGCTTCACCGTCGCCTCCGTCGTGGGCACGAACAGCACCGCCCACGCCAGCGGCAACCTCACGGTTTTCGGCACCGGCGGCCTGGCAGTCGTCTTCGGCAACACACTCGCCGCGAACGCCACCGGCAACGTCGTGATCAATATCGTGACACCCCTCTTCAACTTCGTGGCCTCACCCTTCCTGGCGTAGCCCGGGTCGACGACTGGGAGCCATATCGGCTCTTAGAGCAGCCTCCCGACCGCGCCTAGTGTTGGTACATGGCCGCGGTCGGCGAGTTGGTGCAGTCGACGACCGGGCAATGGATGGTCAGGCCATCACTGCGTTGCCCGCGCGGGCACCGGCTGCGGCCGGGACACGTGCTGATTGGGTCGATCGCCTGCTCATGCGGCCGGCATTTGACGTGGCGCTGCGAGTGCGGCGCGCCGTCACCTATGGTCCGGCGCTCGGTGAGGGGTGCAGTTTGTTGAACGGGCCGGCGCGCGTCCATCAGCGATATGTAGCCGTGCTTCAATGCCCGGATGAACAACCCCCAGCCGTGGTGGCTCACCTTGCCAGTCGCCGAAGTGGCGGCGGCGGCCCTGCCGCTGTTTACATATCCTCCATGCCCTCCGGGTGTGTGGGACACGGAAGCGATAGGGCACATCATCACGTTGTGGAAGACCGGGTGGGACGTAGATCATATCCATGTGCCCCGCATACAGCCCGCCGCGACCATCCCAGTACAGATTGATCCCGCCAACCCGCAAAAGGTTCGGATCGAATTCGATCAGCCAATCACGTAGCGGGACAGCAACGCAGCAGTTGCTGGCAGCAAGTGTTAACGGACAGCGGACACAAGCCCAAACAGATTGGGTTACCCGGCCGCGCGAGGGTAGTTTGCCGGGCTATCGCGAGATGGCGCGGGAAGAGGGCTGCTCGCGAGGCGGTGCCGTGAGAAATGCGGCAGCCAGATTCAGGGCTTCTGAACGACTGAATTCCTCGTGCTCGGCGGTTATGAAGTGCTGACCGATGACCAACGCAAACGCCAACAGGCTACGTGCCTCGACTTCGTCGCGGTCAACGGTGATTTCCGCGAACTGCGAACGGAGATAGCCGATCCGAGCGTTGTCGACACGGCGCAGCCGCATGGCCACATTAAAATCGCTGCGAGCCCAAGCGCGTACCGCGAGATCGATCGGCAGCAAGTCCTTGGCGAACGTCAGGGTGCCGGCGCGACGGACGTTCGCCGCAGCATCGGCGTCTTCGGCCTCCACACGGGCGATCACCTCGTCCACACTGCGCCGCTCCCATTCGTCGAGGAGGGCGGACAGGAACGCGGTGCGATCCGCGAAATGCCGGTAGAACCCCCCTTTGGTGACGCCAAGTTGTGCGGCGATGGGTTCGACGCGCACGCCATCGGGTCCTCCCGAAGCCAGTGCCGACAGTCCCGCGTCGACCCAGCCGGCGCGCGTGGTGCGAAGAGCAGCGGGCAACGTCGTCTCCTCGGGATTTCAGCGCTTGACAGGGCATACCAAACGGACGATAGTCGAAGTATACGCTACCGTATCGTTCAGGGGTCTGAAATGCCGCACATCAGCCATCCGGTCCGCCGGATCACCGACGCGCCTTCGGCGGTCGCAGACTTTCCCGCCGACTACTGGGACTGCTTCGCAATCGCAACGACGGGCGACGGCGCGGGCCGGTGGGGGCGACTGAGCCTCCGCGGCGCGGAGTCCGCCGATGGGATGTTCAGCTCGTTGGTTTGGCAGGGCGTGCTGGGGTTCAACCTCGACGCTCCCGACACACCGGGAACCGTGGCGGGATGGCGGATCACCGAAGAGACACCCGCGCGCCTGGTGCTGGATGCCGACGGCAGGCTGATGCGGGGGCGGATGGTCTTCGAGATCGCCGGTCGCGAGGCAACGTGGACGACGATGGTGCACTACCACCACGCACTTGCGCGTCCAGTCTGGGAGCTCGCCGCCTACGCCCACCGCGCCCTGGTCCCTCGGTGCCTACGCGGCGCCCACCGCGCGCAGAGTCGATCGAGCGCGCCCTCGCTCTGATAGCCGCGGAACGCGAGATGCTCGCGTTCGCCGCTCCGGGCATAGGGCAAGATAAACGGATGATCCGCGGAAAGTCCGTCGTTGTAACGGGTTCCACGTCGGGTATCGGTCTCGCCGTCGCGCGGGCCTTCGCCGCCGAGGGCGCAAACGTGACCCTCAACGGTTTCGGTGACCCGCAGGCCATTGACCAACTGCGGCGCGGCATCGAGGAGACGTTCAAGGTAACGGCGGCCTATTCGGGCGCCGACGTGACCAAGCCGGTCGAGATCGCCAACATGATCAGCGGCGCCGAAAAGACTTTCGGGGCAGTCGATGTCCTCGTTAACAACGCGGGCATCCAGTTCGTGGCGAACGTGGAGGATTTCCCAGTCGAGAAGTGGGACGCCGTCATTGCCACCAATTTGTCGGCCGTTTTCCACACCTGCCGCTGCGCCGTGCCCGGGATGAAACGCCGGGGCTGGGGCCGAATAATCAACATCGCTTCGGCGCACGGCCTGGTTGCAAGCCCCGGGAAGGCGGCATATGTCGCAGCCAAGCACGGCGTTGTCGGACTGACCAAGGTGGTGGCAATCGAAACCGCCGACCATGGCATCACGTGCAACGCGATCTGCCCCGGTTGGGTGATGACTCCTTTGGTAGCCCAGCAAGTCGAAACGCGCGCCAACGCAACGGGACAGACCTTTGACGAGGCCAAGCAACAGTTTGTTGCCGAAAAGCAGCCGATGGCCCGCTACACCCGCCCGGAGGACATCGGCGCGCTCGCGGTCTTCCTGAGCGGCGACGCGGCCGCAACCATCACCGGCGCCTCTTATTCGATCGACGGCGGGTGGACCGCCCAGTGAGGCGGCGGGTAATTCGATGCTGCCTCAATTGCGGCTCAGGACGAACGCCTCGATGTGGCGGTTGCCGGCCCGCGCTTCGTACTTTCGCCAGCCGGGGTAGACCTTGAGGCCTTTCGCCCAGATCTCGTCGCGCTCGCGGGGCGTGGCGGTTCGTGCGGTGGCATGCCAGGTATCGCGCCCGATCGTCACCGTGGCTTCCGGATTGACCTTGAGGTTGTAGTACCAGGCCGGGTGCTTTACGCCGCCGAAGTTGGACGCGATTAGGCCCAACCCGTCCGGATGCGGGATTCCGTACACCGCGACGGTGCGGGGTTGCCCGGATTTGGCCCCGGTGGTGGTGAGCATGACCGCGGGAACGCCGGTCGCGAGCTCTGCGAAGCTGCTTCTGCCGCCGGTGACCCTGGTGATGAGCCGGTCGAGATGGTGTGCCGTGGGGCGGAGCAGCGCCGAACCCACGCTGGTGGCCGCGAAGGTGCGCATCACCCGATGGAACGCGTTGGCGTCGTCGAAGGACGGGTCTGACATGGCGTCATTGTGCCCGAAGCCGAAGCACGCCTCAGATTGGCGGGGAGTTGAGGAAGACGTAGAGGGCCGAAATCTTGCCGTCAGCGGCAATGATGATGTCGACACCCGTATATCGCGGCGGTTCACCGACCGGTCCAGAACCCCAGTCAACACGTCCGCCGTCCTGTACCGCTGCCGGCGCGTTGTGTGGGGTGTAAACATAACTCGGGTGGCTGGCGCGCAACTCACCGCAGATTCTGTCGAGTGCGTCGTGCCCGTGGTATCGGCCAAGGGGCAGGTTGACCACGCAATCTTCGCTGTATAGCTGCTCGATGGCCGCGCGTCGGCGTTCGGGGTCGCCTTCACCGAAGACTTCCTGCAGATTACGCAGCAACAGCGTTTCGATGTTGTTCGACATGATGACTCCTAAGTATGGCGCGCGTCGTGCGTTTTGAAGAAGGTCGCCAGCCGTTCGACGGCGGCGGCGGCTTCGGGCAGCCCCACCGAGATAAACATCGGCCAGACGTGGATCCCGTGTCGCCAGGACTCGAAGGCCACGTCGACACCCGCGGCGGTGGCGGCATCCCGGATGCGGGTGGCATCGTCGTAGAGGATCTCGTTCTCGCCGACCTGGATCAGCATCGGGGGAAATCCGCGCATGTCGGCGAAGATCGCCGAGCACCGGGGGTCGCGCGGGTCAGCACCGGCAAGGTACTCAGCGACCGTGAACTCGAGCATCTCTCGAGTGACCAACGGGTCCAGGTGCTTTCGTTGCTCAATCGAGGCGCCGCTGAAAGTCAGGTCGGCCATCGGCGAGATCAGGGCGAGGCGAGCGGGAAGCGCCAAGCCTTGATCGCGGGCCGCGGCGGTCACGGCGGCGGCGAGGTTGCCGCCGACCGAATCGCCGAGCAGGACGAGCGTTTGCGGGTCCACACCCCCGCTCGTAACAAGCCAGCTATAGGCATGCAAGCAGTCGTCAAAGGCGCCCGGGAAGCGGGTTTCGGGGGCGAGCCGATAGTCCACCACGTGCACGCGGGCGTTGGCGGCCAAAGCCACCGCGGCGGCCAACGGCAGATAGCGTTCCGGCGGAGAGCCGCTGACGTAGCCGCCGCCGTGGAAGTAGAGCACGGTGCGATCGGGCCGGCCGACCTGTGGTTCGAGCGTGATGGCCGGGACGCCTCCCAGCTCACTCGTGCCGCGTAGCACCCCGTCGTCGAACTCGGCTTGGGCTGGCCGCGCGCGAAGGTAGCCGGTGAACGCCTCCAGCAGCTGTGACGGGGCGTCAGCCGGCATCGGGTTGGCCGTCCGGCTGCGAAGTGATGACCGTATACAGGTCGGAGATAAGGTCGCCGCGCACGACGGCCACATCGAATCCGGTGGCTACGGGATCGCCGCCTGCGGGTCCGAGCGTCCACGCCAGATATCCCAATCCGCGGGTTTGGTGGACCGGGCCGGCTTTGGCGAAAACCAGTCCCTGCATTTGGGACTGCAACGCTTTTGCCCTGGCTTCCAAGGCTTCACGGCCGACGGTGGTCCCGTCGTCGTCCGTCCAGCGAACATCCGGGGTGTAGGTGCTCTCAATCGCCGACACCCTCCGTTGGGCGTCGCGTTCGTTGAACACAGCGAGCAGGTTGGCTTCCATCAGGTCACTGACGATGTCGGTCATGATCCATCCTCCAGCTAGCCGATTCATTCTAGCGAATTATACGTGATTTATCATCTAATTATTCCTCGTCGTGACGGGCTATCACCAAGAAGGCCGGTGTATCGTTGGGGTTGCCGGGCGTCATCGCGCTATCCTCGGCGGATGGCCCGAAAGGGAATAGCCGAAGTGTCACGTAGTCAGCGCCGAAAGACCGCTCAAGAACCTTGGCTGTCGGCCGCCGAGCAGCAAGCGTGGAGCGCGTTCATGCGGGTGCAGATGCGGATGAACTATGAGATGAATCGCCAACTTCAGAGCGACAGCGACTTGTCGCTTGCCGACTACCACGTGCTGAACGCGTTAACCGCCGCGCCTGGCGGGCGCCTCCAAGTCTCCGACCTGGCGGCGCTGATCGGCTGGGAACGCAGCCGCGCGTCGCATCAGCTGCGGCGGTTGTGCGAACGCGGCCTCGCGGAGCGGGTGCCCTCGAAGGACGACGGCAGGGCGACCGACGCGATTCTGACAAAGGCGGGTCGCGAAGCGATCGACGCGGCGGCTCCCGGTCACGCGGCCCTGGTCCGACGGCTGTTCTTCGACCCGCTCCCCAACGAGCTGCTCCCTCCCCTGACCGCGGCGTTGGAACACATTCACGTCCACATGAATTTCAACAGCTCCTTGCCGCCGGTCCCGTGGTGAGCGGCCGCGACCACTAGCGCAATCGTTCGGGCGCTCGCACGGTCCTTGAACAATGAATGATAGATCACGTATAGTTTGGAGTCATGCCGGGCCTTGAGGCAGGAGGGGTCTTATGGGTGTGACAGCCCGTCCGCACACGCGCGACCTGTTCGCCACGGTCGACTCGATGGATGTTGCGACGATAGCCACACTTTTTGCCGACGACGCACGGGTTGTCTTCGGCAACAGCGAGCCATTCGTTGGCATCGAGGCGATCCGCACGGGCTTAACCGCGTTCTTCGACACGATCGGCGGCCTGCGTCACGAGATCGTGAAGGAATACAACGTCGGCGATGACACGATCATCGAGTTGAAGGTCACCTACAACCGCAAGGATGGCCAGCGGGTCACCATCCCATGCGTCACGATTTTCCATGTCGACGCCGCGGGCAAGATCGACGCGTATCGCGTCTACTTTGACGTGACGCCGATCTATGCCTAGTTGCGCCTCGCGCTATCGCCTTGCCGACAAAGCGGTTTGGCGCGTCGGCTATGGCGCGATGCAGCTGGCCGGAGACGGCGTCTACGGTCCGCCGCGGGACCGTGATGAAGCGATCGCGGTGCTACGGGCCGCGGTCGACGCCGGGGTGGATCACATCGACACCGCGCAGTATTACGGGCCCGGTGTGGTCAACGAACTGATCCGGGAGGCGCTTCACCCCTACCCCGACGGTTTGGCATTGGTGAGCAAGGTGGCGGCCCGCCGCGACGATTCCGGTGCGGTGCTGCCCTATGACGACCCCGACCAGTTGCTTTCCGGCATACACGAAAACCTGACGACACTGGGGGTCGAGCACCTTACGGCTGTCAACCTGCGGGTGATGAACAACGCCGCACCCGATTCCCGGTTCATCGATCAGCTCGGTGCGCTGGCGACGGCCCGAGACGAGGGGCTCATCGGCGGGATTGGGATCAGCAACGTCGGCCACGAGCACCTGATACGGGCGCTGGAGATCACCGAAATCGTCTGCGTGCAGAACTTTTTCAACCTCGCGGCTCGTGACAGCCTGCCCGTCTTGGAGGAGTGCCGCGCATGGGGCATCGCGTTCGTGCCCTTCTGCCCCTTGGGTTTTCCCCGAGCGCAGCGTGATGCGATCCTGACCAATCCGGTGGTCGCCGCCGTTGCCGCCGGCCACGATGCGGGCACCGCGCAGGTCGCCCTCGCGTGGTTGCTGGCCATCGCGCCCAACGTCCTGCTGATTCCGGGAACCCGCACGCGCGGCCACCTCGCCGAAAACCTTGCCGCGGGCGGCTTGTCCCTGAGTGATCACGAGATCGCCCTTCTCGACCGCGAATTCGATTAACCATGTCAACCATGAGGAGGTCCGGATGAACCTGGCGCTGTGGATTATCGCGATCGTGCTGGCGGTCGGCTTCACCGCGAGCGGGCTGATGAAGATCGTTCGCACCAAGGAACAGCTGATGTCCTCCGGCATGGGCTGGGCGCAGGACTTCAGCCCGTCCGCAATCCGGCTCATCGGGTTCGCCGAGCTCCTCGGCGCGATCGGGCTGATCCTGCCGGCCGCACTGCACATCGCGCCGATACTGGTGCCACTGGCCGCGGTCGGGCTCGCACTGACGATGATCGGGGCGGCCGTGGTGCACGCTCGGCGCAAAGAATGGCCCTTCATCGCGGTCAACGCGGTGCTGCTCGCGCTCGCCGTCATCGTCGCCTGGGGCCGCTTCGTCCCGTATCCCCTTCCGCAATAACGGGTTTGCGAAGATGACGATGCCCGCGGTGGTGCTGACCACCGACGGACGGATCGCACTGCAGGACCGGCCACGCCCAACCCCGCGCCCCGATCAGGTCCTGGTCGAGGTCGATCTGTGCGGCATTTGCGGCAGCGATCTGCACGCGTCGCAGCTGCCGCAGGTGTACCGGGGTGACTGCATCCTCGGGCACGAGTCCACCGGCCGGATCGCGGCGGTCGGCGACGATGTTGCGGACTGGGCGGTGGGCCAGCGGGTCGCGGTCAACCCCAACGGCAACGTGGACGGTACCTGCGCGTACTGCCGGTCGGGGCGGCCAAACTTCTGTCGGCAGGCCACTTTGGAGACGGCGCTGGGCCTGCAGGCCGACGGAGCGCTGGCGCCGCTGATGGCCGCCTTCCCCGGACACCTGCGCCGAATCCCCGACGAGCTGGGGACTCTCGAGGCGGCCTGGGTCGAGCCCACGGCCACGGCCCTGCGAGCGGTGGAACTCGCCGGCGAGCTTGCGGGGCGCACGGTTCTGGTGACCGGCGGCGGGCCAATCGGACAGTTGGCCTGCAGGCTCGCTCACCTCGGATCCCCCGCACAAATCCTTCTCATGGAGCCGGCCGCACAGCGCGCCGAGTTCGCGGCGGATTCGCACGCCGTACCGATCGCCGCCGACGCTGCCGACGGCTCCGCCGGCGGACCAAAGGTCGATGTCGTGCTCGAATGCTCGGGCAGCGCGGCCGCCACCGCTGCCGCGCTGAAGATGCTTGCCCCCGGCGGCATCCTGGTGGTGGTCGGGGCGGGGCCCGAACCCGGCCTGGATTCGGCGACGATCCTGCTCAAGGAGATTACGGTGCGGGGCTCCTACATTTACACCGACGAATTCGACCGCGCGATCCACCTGCTGGCCAGCCAACAGGTCGCGGTCGCCGACCTCACCACGATAGTCAGTCCACTGACCGATGCGCTGACGGCGTTCGACGCGCTACGCGCCGGCCGGATCATGAAGGCCCTGATCGCGCCGGGCCAAATGAGCCTCTAGTAAAGCGTCATCTCGTCGCGAACTTCCCAGCCGGGCGCGCCAAACATGCCAAAGGAGCCGTTGTTTTGTGTTGGCGTGCGGCCCGCGCGGGCGCAGGCTCGATAAAACAAGGCGGCCAGGTCGTGTGGCCCGATGAAATAACGGTCGGCATCCCACCAGCGGTTGAAGAACAAGACGACGCGCTCGTCATCGACCCTTGGGAATAGGACACTGCCCATCCACGTCCACAAGCCTGGTTGCGTGTCGCGATACAGCACCAGCATGCTCGGCGTCCTCCTCGCTCTGGCCGTGCCGCTGTAATTCATGCAATACATTCGGACGTAGCGATACTGGGTGAGGTCGAAGGGAATTGTGACGTCGCGGCGGATCAGGGTGATCGCGCCGTTGTGATCGACAAAGCAGCTTTGGACCGCAGCTCTCGGGCGCAAATAGCCCCAGACAGCCAACGCCCCCACGGTCGGTGTCGCCGTCACCGCTATCGGCAATGGCATTTGGACGGCGGCGCCCCCCAACATGAAACACCAGGACACCACACCTAACCACGCGGCCACCATCGGTTTGTAGTGCAAAAGACCCGCGACGTGCGTGTACATCACGTCCGGACCCATTGGCCGCCTCTGGAATAGAGTTGGCGTTGGCTGGCCGGGCGCTGCAGGTCTTGACCTGTACATATTTCTGACGCGGGGATGCAGGCCTATGAGCACGCCGAGGCTTAACCACGCCACAACCACCAACATGCCCGGCAACCAAGGCGGCATGTTCGACGTCATGGCCGTGATTCTCCGGCGGCCAATCTGTCCGACGCAAGGGTTAGCTCAGCCCAACTGAAACTTTGTGGCGCCGAACGGTTCCGACGTTCCCAGCGCGAACACCGTCGACGGGTGCACGTGGTAGACACGCCACGGCGGGGGCCCGGCCGATTGGGCACTGTACGCCGCTGTGAGCGCGTCGCCAGCGACCTCGCATGGCCATCCGCGAAGGGCGAAAGCGTCTGCGACGGAAGCCAATTCAACCCCGTCGGTGACCCGTTCGGCGACACCCTCGATGACGAGGTCGAATGGTTCCGTGGCGACGCTGAGGACGCACCGGGGATCGCGGGCCAGGTTACGCGACTTCCGGGTCGCCGGGCCGGAGGTGAAGTACCAGCCGCCGTTGTCCTGAACCACCCCCACCGCGCGTCACGTGCGGGCCGCCGTCGGGATTGATCGTGGTGAGCCACACCGTGTGGCGGTGCGGGCCGCCGGTGCCCGGCGCCTGCGTCAGCTGGCCGTCCAGCACGGATTGGACGCGGGCCCACTCAATCGTCGGAGCCCCGTACCCGTCGAGATTGCGCTCTGTGATCGTCATATCGGTTTGACCGATGCCGGTCGCAGAAGTCATCGCCCGCTCAAGAGGAACAGGCCGTAGGCGGCGATCGACTGCGCGTCGGCGATCACTCCCGAGCGGATCATCTGCTCGACGTCTTGGCGCGGGAACCACGCGCTGCGCATGTCCTGCTCCTCGTGCTCGCGGTCGGCTTCTCCCTCGGTGATACCGGTGGCCAGAAACACCCACCCGCGCTGACTGGTCATTCCGGGAGCGGTGTCGAGCTGGCCGAGCGCCTCGATCGACGTCGCGCGTAATCCCGTTTCCTCGCGCAGCTCACGGGCGGCCAGATCGGCCGGTTCGGCGTCCGCCAGATTCGGCGCGGTCCCCTGCGGAAACTCCCAACGCCGTGCGCCCAGGGGATACCGGAATTGCTCGACCAACCGAAAACGGTTCCGGTCATAGGGGATCACGAGCGCGTAAGTCTGCTTGTCCACCACGCTGTAGATGCCCGGGCTGCCGTCCGGGCGGCGAATGTCATCCTCTCGGAGCACCAGCCACGGGTTTCGATATATCTCGCGGGACGCGAGGCGTTCGATGAAAGGCACACCACCAGTATCGCCGTGCAGCCGAACCCGGGTACCGTCCGAAGGCATGCCGTCCCAGGAAGCCATCGCGCAGACCGTCAATCGCTACCTCGAGCTGGTCGCCAAGGGCACCGCCGACGATGTCCTGACCCTTTACGCAGCCGACGCCATCGTCGAGGATCCGATCGGATCGGACCTCCGGCGCGGCCACGATGCCATCCGCGAGTTCTATGCGGGGTTCCAAGACGCCAAGAAAGAGGCCGAACTCGCCGAACTGCGAGTGAGTGGCAACGAGGCGGCGTTTTTGTGGCACCTCACGCTCGATGCCGGCGACAGCCGCACCCGAATCTCGCCGATCTCGATGATGGCGTTCGACGAGGACGCGAAGATCAGGTCGATGCGGGCGTTCTGGTCGCCATCCGACGTTCGGGTCGTATAACCGACTGGTAAATCAGGCGCGCGCCTCGGCGGCTTGCTTGTGGGTATCGCGCGAGTATTTCACGCGACTCCGCTTGCGGTGCATCGGTGTTGATCTCCAGCATTCGGTGGCATAAATCGGCACGGTGTTCGATAGTCATGAGCATGCCTAGCCACATCATCGTCAGCGGTGACGACGCGCTGGCGACGACGATCGTCGAGGAGCTCAACAACGCCGGCGTGCACATCGTCAAACTCGCCGGCGCCGCCGAGCTCGCCAAGGCGGGAGTCGCGCGTGCCCGCGCCGTGATCTGCACCGGGAAAAACGACGCGACGAACCTCGAAATCGCGCTGCTGGCAAGGCAAGCCAACCCCGATGTGCGGGTGGTAACGCGGCTCGCCAATGACGTGTTGCGCACAGCGATGGCCGCGGACCCGCGCCCCGGCGCGGTTCTGGACGTCGCGGAACTGGCGGCGCCCTCGGTCGTCGAGGCATGTCTGGCGCGCACCGTGCACCCGTTCGAGGCGGCGGGCATCAAGTTCGTCGTCTCGGGCGCCGAGGCACCGCGGGACGCGACGCTGCGCGAGATCTACGGCGACCTGGCGCCGGTGGCGGTGATTCACGGCGAGGACTGCGCCAACCCGGGCGAGGTGGAGGCATGTCCGGGCCGGGATCTGCCGGTGCACGCCGGCGACTGGACCGCGATGATCGGTACCGCCGACGAGTTGGCCGCCCGCGGCATCAAGGTCCCCCGACCGACCAGAACGCGCGCACGTATGCGCAGGCTGCGGCGAGGGCTCGATGCCGTGCGCGCCCTGCGTGACGACGTCAACCCGATGCTTTTCCGCGCGCTGGCCGCCGCATTGACCCTGCTGGTCGGGTCAACGGTCTTGTTGCGCTTCGCCTATCAGCCTCACCCGGGGATGAATTGGGTCGATGCGTTGTATTTCAGCACCGAGACGATCGCGACGGTGGGCTACGGCGACTTCAGCTTCCTGCACCAGCCCACCTGGCTGCGACTGTTCAGCATCATGTTGATGTTCGCCGGCGTGACGACCACCGCGGTCCTGGTCGCGTTCATCGCGGACCTGCTGCTATCGCGCCGCTTCGCCCGCTCGACCGGACGCCAGCGGGCGCGTCATCTGCGCAATCACGTCATCGTCATGGGACTGGGCTCGTTCGGCAGCCGCGTCATGGCTGACCTGACCGCCGCCGGATACGACGTCGCCGTCATCGAGCAAAACGAGAACAACCGCTTCCTGTCGTCTGCGGCCGACCTCGATGTGCCCGTGATCTTCGGGGACGGGACGCTGCGCCAGACGCTGGAATCGGCCGGCGTCAGACACGCCCGGGCGGTGGCGGTGCTGACCAGGGACGACATGGTGAACATCGAGACCGGGATCGTGCTGCGCGAGGTGTTGGGTCCCCGGGTGATGCCCGACGTCGTCCGGCCCGACGTTCCGCTCGTGCTGCGCGTCTACGACCGCGTGCTCGGGGCCGCGGTGGCGCAGCGGTTCGGTTTCGAAAACGTCCGCTCGACCGTCGAACTGGCCGCGCCGTGGTTCATCGGCGCCGCGATGGGCCTGCAGGTGCTGGGGACGTTCTCGGTCGGGCAGCGCTCCTTCATGGTGGGCGGAATGCATGTGGCGGCCGGCAGCGAACTCGACGGGCTGCAGATGTTCAAACTGTCCACCCAGACCCGCGTCATCGCGATCACCCGGCAGGACGCGCCCGTCGCAGCTACACCCGCGGCGCGACGCCTGGCTGCGCGCCGGCGACACCGTCTACCTCGTCGGCCCGTATCGCGAGCTGCTGGCGACGCTGCGCAAGGGGCAACCTCCCCAGCAATCCGCCACCGAAGAGATTCAGCTCATCCCGCCCAGAGCCGCCCCGCCACCTCGGCCGCGCGGCGCAGCTGGTCGAGGTCCGAACTCGTGGGGATGAGCTGAACCTCGTCGGTGCCGATCCCTTCGAACTTGCGCAGCACCGCCAGCAGCTCGTCCTCACTGCCGGCCCAGCCGGTCATCGGCGCCATCGCGTCGACGTATTCGGCCGGTATCCAATTCATATAGCGCCGCAGGTGACGATGCACCTGGGCGCGGGCCCGCTCGGGCGGCCCGAACGCGAACCAGAACGACGTCACCAGGTGGGGTTCGGGCCGGCCGGCCTGCGCCCACGCCGCCCGCGCCACGTCGAACAGCTCGTTCTGCTTGGCGACGTCGAGGTCCAAGGTGGTGCCGGCCAGTCCGTCGGCCCACGCCGCGGCGCTGCGAATGGTCTTCGGCCCGATACTGCCGACGAACAGCGGCGGACCCCCGGGCTGGACCGGGGCCGGCCCGACCGGCTTCACCGACTCGGTGATCTTTTCGCCGGCCCACACCCGTTTCATCACCGCCACGCGTTCGGCCATGCCGCGCATCGTCTGCGTCGCCGGGTCGGCGCCCACGGCGTGATAGTCCTCGTGCCTGCCGCCCACGCCGATGCCCACGGTCAGCCGCCCGCCGCACAGCAGATCGCCGGTCGCCAGCGCCTTGGCCAGCATGACCGGATCGTGCAGCTGCGGCACGATCACGGTCGTCAGCAGCCGTACCCGATCGGTCCACGCGGCCAGCGCACCGAGCAGTGTCAGGTTGTCCGGGTTTTCGAATGCGATGCGCTCGCCCCAGCACAGTGACGAGAACGGACCCTCGTCGATCCCGCGCGCCCAGTTCTCGAGCACCGTCGCATCCACGTCCGGCTCCATCACCGGCATGGTCATTGCTATCCGCACAGATGCGATTCTGGCAGCATGAGCCCGGTGAGCTTAACCAGTACTTCCATTGCGCATGTCCGGCTGACCGTCACGGATATCGAGCGATCACGCCAGTTCTACGAGAGCGTGTTCGGTTGGCCGGTGCTGCTGGAAGTCCCCGAGAATGCCAACGAAGCCACCCGCAGCCAGTTGGGCTTCCTGTTCGGCGGTGTCATCTACGACCTCGGCGGCACGCTGCTCGGGTTGCGACCGGTCGCCGAGGACCGCTTCCACGAGGATCGCTGCGGACTCGATCACATCGCCTTCCGGCTCAGCAGCAAGGCCGAATTAGAGGCCGCCGCAGCACATCTCGACGAGGTCGGTGTTTCCCACGAGCCGGTCAAAGACATCGGGCCGTCATACATCCTGGAGTTTCGCGACCCGGACAACATCGCCTTGGAGCTCACGGCGCCGAAGTGAGGCCTCGAGTTTCTCCGCGAGCGCGCGCAGAATGACGGCTGCGCGGCGTGTCGCCGTGCAGACACGCGCGCTCGCCGAAGGGTAAAAGGGGAACTATGAGCATCAGTTTCAACCACACCATCGTCGCCGCACGCGACAAGCGGAAGTCCGCGGAATTCCTCGCCGAACTCTTCGGCCTGCCCAGCCCGAAGCCGTTCGGCCGCTTCATGGCTGTCGCGCTCGATCACGACGCCAGTCTCGATTTCGCCGATGCCCCCGAGGGCGAGGAGATCCGGCGCCAGCACTACGCATTTCTGGTTTCCGAAGAGGACTTCGACGCGATTTACGGCAAGATCCAGGCACGCGGCTTGGAGCACTGGGCGGACCCGGGTGCGCAAAGGCCCGGCGAGATCAACCACCGGGACGGCGGCCGCGGGGTGTACTTCCCGGACCCCTCGGGGCATGGCATGGAGATCCTGACCCGGCCCTACGGCTCAGGGGGCTAGCCGCCCTGACGAGTGTGCGCCCAGGGCATCGAGTGTGCTTTCAGGGGGCGGATTTCGCGAAATCGTCGCCTTCACCGCACACCGAAAACCCTCAGCGCACACCGGCGAGCGATTAGCTAGTCGACGCGCCGCGGCGATCCGTGCCGCACGTGCTCCTGGCCCCGATAGTCATCCGCGAGTTGCGCGACGTGCTCGGGCAGGGCGCCGGCCGCGACGTCGGCCAGGGTCGTTTCTTCCAGCACCGACCGCATGCTGGCCCGCAGCGCGCGCCAGACGTCGGCCAACGGTGCGGTCGGCCCGGAATAGGGCAGGTCCCCGAGGCCGATGTCGCGGACGCTGGCCAGCGGTCCGTCGATGCAGCGCAACACGTCGGCGATGCTGATCTCGTTCGCGGGACGCGCCAGTTCGTAGCCGCCTTCGCGACCCCGATGGCTCCGCACCAGGCGGTCGGTGCGCAGGTTGGTGAGGATGTCGACGAGGAATTGCGGCGGTATGCCCTGAGCCTGGGCCAGGTCGTCGGTCTTAGCCAGCGTGCCACTGGCGACGGTGGCGAGCTGGACCATCGCCCGCACCGCGTACTCGGCCTTGGCTGACATGCGCACCCTGTGGATTGTGCCACCCGTCCCGGCGATGCTGCGGGGACCGCGCGTTAGGGCCGCGACTCGAGCAGGTCGATGACGCTCTGCGCCTGCTCGTCAAGGGTGCGGTCGGGGGTGAGCCGCAGATCCGGATGCCTCGGCCGCTGATACGGGCTGTCGACGCCGGTGAAGTGCGTGATCTCGCCCGCGCGCGCTTTGGCGTACAGCCCCTTGGGATCACGCTTCTCGCAGTCGGCGAGCGGGGTGTCGCAGAACACCTCGACAAAGTCGAAGCCGGCGTCCGCGTGGACTTTACGGGCCAGCTCCCGGTGTTCGACCAGCGGGCTGATCGCCGGCACCAGCACGATTTGGCCCGTGTCGGCCAGCAGCGTCGCCACATGCGCCAGCCGGCGCAGGTTCTCCGCCCGGTCGAACATGCTGAAGCCCAGGTCGGCGTTCAGGCCATGGCGCAGGTTGTCGCCGTCGAGAACATAAGCGGGAAGTCCGCTTTCGAGCAGCTTCTGCTCGACCAGCATGGCCACCGACGACTTGCCGGAGCCGGACAGGCCGGTGAACCACACCGTTGTGCCCCGGGTCGCCCGGTCTTCGGCGGTGACCAATGACTTGTGTCGCACGGTGTTCGGGCTGGCCGCCTGCGCCGAGACATCGCGCAACACCATGCCCGCCGCCACCGTGCCGTTGGTGTCCGGGTCGATGAGGATGAACGAGCCGGTGTTGGCGTTGCGGGTGTACTCGTCGAGCAGCACGGGTACCTGGGTGCGCAGCGAAATGCGGCCAAGCTCGTTGAGCTTCAAGGCCGTTGCGGTCTTGTCGCGATGGAGGGTGTTGACATCGAGCCGGTAGTCGAGCGCGGTTATCCTCGCGCGCGTGGTTCGGGTGGTGTGCTTGATGACGTAGTCGCGACCCGGCTCCAGCGCCGCATCGTCGGCCATCCAGCAGACCGTCGCGTCGAATTCTTGCGCGATCCTGGGCTGGTTGTTGGTGCGGGCGATCAGGTCGCCACGCGAGATGTCGATCTGGTCGGCCAGTCTCACGGCGACCGCCATCGGCGGAAAGGCTTCCGTCACAGGGCCGTTCGGCCCGTCGATCGCGGTGATCGTGGTGGTCTTGCCGATCGGCAGCACGACCACTTCGTCGCCCGGACGCATCACTCCGCTGGCCACGGTGCCGGCGTAGCTGCGGTGGTCCTGATGCTCGTGGGTTTGTGGCCGGATGACGTATTGCACCGGGAACCGCACGTCGACGAGGTTGCGGTCGCCCGCGATGTAGACCTCTTCGAGATGCGACAGCAGCGCGGGTCCCTCATACCACGGCGTCTGGTCCGACTTGGTCACCACGTTGTCGCCGTGCAGTGCCGAGATCGGGATGGTGGCCACGTCTTGCACGTCCAAACGTGCTGCAAAGGAATAAAATTCGTCGCGGATCGACTCGAACCTCTCTCTGTCCCAGCCGATCAGGTCCATTTTGTTGACCGCGAGCACAACGTGCTGGATGCCCAGCAGCGACGCCAGGAACGCGTGCCGGCGCGACTGCTCGAGCAGGCCGTGCCGGGCGTCGACGAGCACGATCACCAGCTGGGCGGTCGACGCGCCGGTCACCATGTTTCGGGTGTACTGGATGTGTCCGGGCGTGTCGGCGATGATGAATTTCCGCTTGGGAGTGGCGAAGTAGCGGTAGGCGACGTCGATGGTGATGCCCTGTTCGCGTTCGGCCCGCAGGCCGTCGGTGACCAGCGCCAGGTCGGTGTACTCGTGGCCGCGCTCCTTGGACGTCCGCTCCACCGACGCCCACTGGTCGTCCATCACGGCCTTGGAGTCGTAGAGCAGGCGCCCGATCAGCGTGGACTTGCCGTCGTCGACGGAACCGGCGGTTGCGATTCGCAATAGTGTCGTCATCAGAAGTAACCCTGCCGTTTGCGGTCTTCCATTCCGGCCTCCGAGATCCGGTCGTCGGCTCTGGTCGCGCCACGCTCGGTCAGCCGGGACACCGCGGTCTCGGCGATGACCTCCGACACGGTGGCGGCCTCCGATTCCACACATCCGGTGCAGGTGACGTCCCCGACGGTGCGGAACCGCACCGTCGCCTCGAACACCGGCTCGCCTGCGCGTGGCTGCAGGTGCCGGTCTACCGCCAGCAACATGCCGTCGCGAGCGAGCACCTTGCGCCGGTGCGCGAAATAGATCGACGGCAACTTGATCTTCTCCGCGCCGACATACGACCAGATGTCGAACTCGGTCCAGTTGGACAGCGGGAAGACCCGGATGTGCTCGCCCTTGTGGTGCCGGCCGTTGTAGAGGCTCCACAGCTCCGGCCGCTGCACCTTCGGGTCCCATTGGCCGAATTCGTCGCGGAAGCTGAACACCCGCTCCTTGGCGCGTGCCTTCTCTTCGTCGCGGCGCGCGCCGCCGAACGCGGCGTCGAATTTGTTCTCCCGGATGGCCCGCAGCAGTGTGACGGTCTGTATCGGATTGCGCGACGGGATGGTCTCGACGACCCGGCCGGCGTCGATGTCTTCCTGCACCGACGCCACGATCAAGCGCACCCCGGACTCGGCGACCAGTTCGTCGCGGGTGGCGATCACCTCGTCGAAGTTGTGGCCGGTGTCGACATGCATCACCGGGAACGGCAGCCGCCCGGGGCGGAACGCCTTGAGCGCGAGGTGCAGCATGACGATGGAGTCCTTGCCACCCGAGAACAGCAGCACCGGCCGCTCGAACTCCGCGGCCACTTCCCTGATGATGTGGATCGCTTCCGCCTCGAGCGAGCGCAGATGGCTCAATTCGTACTGGCCGGCGGCGGGGCCACCCTGCACAACGTTGGTCATAGCTTCCTCGTTGTATTCCCGATAAAGTTGGTAGAACTGACCATATTTATGGTTATTGTCGTATATACAACCAGCCGACCTCGCCGGTGTCAATAACCTGCCGCGTAGTTGCGGCGGCCCGCCGATGCGAAAGCATGGACGGATGACAACCGAAACGCAGAGCGGCCGCGATGTCATCGCGCAGTTCATCCCCCAGTCCCCGTTCGTAGCGAAACTGGGAATCGTCGCTGATCGGCTGGGTGAAGACGAGGTCAGGCTGCGGCTGCCCTGGGATCCGTCCAACGTCACCATCGGCGACATGGTGCATGGCGGCGCCATCGCCACCCTCGCCGATGTCACCGTCATGGCGGCGGCGTGGTGCGGCGCGGAGGCTCCCCCGGAACTGCGGGGCGTGACGGTGTCGATGGCGCTGGACTTCATGGCGCCGGCCCGGGCCACCGACGTGATCGGCGTGGGCCGGGTGCTGCGGCGCGGCCGGTCACTGGTCAACTGCGAGGCCGAGATCGTCGACCCGGAGGGCAGGCTGGTCGCCAAGGCGCTGGCCACCTACAAGGTGGGTTAGGCAAGGTCGGCTAGAGCGACACTTCCTCGAGCCTGCCGGTGGCGACGTCGAAGATGAAGCCGCGCAGCGACACGTGCTTGGTCACGAACGGGCTGTTTTCGATCCGGCGCAGCGACTGCCGGACGTCCTCGGCGAGATCCGGGAACGCCTCGGCCGCCCACGGCGGTTTGACGCCCGTCTCCTCCTGGATGGTGCGCTTGAAGTCGTCGTCGGTGAAGGTGAGCATCCCGCAGTCGCTGTGGTGAATCAGGACGATCTCCTGGGTCCCGAGCAGCCGTTGGCTGATGGCCAGCGACCGGATGACGTCGTCGGTGACGACCCCGCCCGCGTTACGGATGACGTGGGCTTCCCCTTCGCCCAGACCGAGGATGCGATAGACGTCGAGCCGGGCATCCATGCACGCGACAACCGCGACGTGTTTGCTCGGCGGCATCGGCAGCGGGCCCTTGAAGCTGCCCGCGTATTCGGCGTTGTTGGCCAGGTAGTTTTCGGTAACCGTCACGCAAGCCTCCTGCGGTGTCGCGGTGGATCCTAACAACGGGCCACCCGCAATTCACGCATGAAAATCAGCCGGATCGCAACGGCCCTCTCGGCTCGATAGCCTGTCCCAATGCGGCACGGGCGGCTCGGTCGGGCATGATCCGCTTCCTTGCGCGCCGGTTCCTCAATTACGTCGTGCTGCTGGTGCTGGCGTCGTTCTTGACCTTCTTCCTGACTTCCGTGACGTTTCGTCCGCTCGACAGCTACACGCAGCGTCACCCACCGCCGCCCAAGGAACTCGTCGATCGCAAAGCGGCTCAGCTTGGCCTGGACAAACCAATACCCATTCGGTATGGGAAATGGGTTGCCGGTGTGGCCCACGGCGACTTCGGCACGACGGTCACCGGTCACCCCGTCTCCGAGGAACTGTGGCACCGCATCGGAATCAGCCTGCGGCTGGTGGTGACCGGTTCCGTGTTGGGCACGATCATCGGCGTCATCCTGGGGGCTTGGGGAGCCATTCGGCAGTACCGGCTGAGCGATCGCGTCATCACCGTGCTCTCGTTGATCCTGCTGAGCATCCCGTCATTTGTGCTGGCGGGCCTGCTCATCCTGGGCGCGCTGCGGGTGAACAACTTCACCGGCGTTCGAATGTTTCTGTACACCGGTGAGACATCACCGATCCCGCCCGGCGGCCCGTGGGACCAACTGGTCGACCGCGTGCAGCACCTCGTACTCCCGACGCTAACGCTGGCACTCTTCGGGATGGCAGGCTTCAGCCGCTATCAGCGCAACGCGATGCTCGACGTCCTCGGCGAGGATTTCATCCGTACCGCGCGGGCCAAAGGCCTGACCCGCCGGCGGGCGCTGTTCAAGCACGGACTCCGCACCGCACTGATTCCGCTGGCGACCTTGTTCGCCTACGGGGTCAGCGGGCTGGTCGTCGGCGCGGTGTTCGTCGAGAAGATCTTCGGCTGGCACGGCATGGGCGAGTGGGTGCTCCTGGGCATCTCGACCCAGGACACCAACATCGTCGCGGCGATCACGTCGTTTACCGCGGCGATGATTCTGCTCGCCGGACTGTTGTCCGACATCTTCTACGCGGTGCTGGACCCGAGGGTGCGGGTGACATGACGCAAGAAGCCATAGCGGAAACCACGCCGGTCCGCTCCGGCATCCACCCGGGCACGTTCACGTCGCGGCGAAACCTGGTGGCACGCCGGTTTATCCGCAACAAGCCCGCCGTGGTGGCCCTGATTCTGCTGGCGCTGCTGTTCGTCGGCTGCTATGCGCTGCCGTCGCTTCTCCCCTACGGCTACAACGATCTCGACTACGTCGCGCTGCTGCAGCCACCCTCACTCAAGCATTGGTTCGGCACCAACGCGCTCGGTCAGGACCTGCTGGCCCGGACCCTGCGCGGCATGCAGAAGTCGATGCTGATCGGTTTTTGTGTGGCACTGATCTCGACCAGTATCGCCGCGACCGTCGGATCGGTCGCCGGTTACTTCGGCGGCTGGCGCGACCGGGCGCTGATGTGGCTGGTGGACCTGCTGCTGGTGGTGCCAAGCTTCCTCTTGATCGCCATCGTCAGCCCCCGCACCAAAGGGTCGAACAACATTCTGTGGCTTATTGCGTTGCTCGCGGCTTTTGGCTGGATGGTCAGCTCGCGAATGGTGCGCGGCATGACGATGAGCCTGCGAGAGCGCGAATTCATCCAGGCGGCAAGGTATATGGGGGTGCCGAGCCGTCGAATTATCGTGCATCACATCCTGCCGAACGTCGCCTCCATTCTCATCATCGACGCGACGCTCAACGTTGGATCCGCGATCCTGGCCGAAACCGGTTTGAGCTTTCTGGGATTCGGTGTGCAGCCGCCCGATGTGTCGCTGGGCACGCTGATCGCGGACGGCACTCCTTCGACCACCACGTTCCCGTGGGTTTTCCTGTTCCCGGCAGGTGCGCTGGTGCTGATTGTCTTGTGCGCCAACCTCACCGGCGACGGACTGCGCGACGCGCTGGACCCGCGCAGCGGTGCATCACGCCGCCGCAAGAAACGGCGCTCGAAGTGAGCGCCTTGCTGGAGGTGACGGATCTGAACGTCACCTTCGACACCGGCGACGTGCGCGTGCCCGCTGTGCGCGGCATGAGTTACCACGTCGATCCCCGCGAAGTGGTCGCCATCGTCGGTGAATCCGGTTCGGGCAAAAGCACGGCCGCGATGGCCGTGATCGGATTGCTGCCCGAATACGGTGAGGTGTCGGGGTCGGTTCGGCTGCACGGCGAAGAGTTACTCGGGCTGTCCGACCAGGCGATGTCACGGATCCGCGGCAAGACGATCGGCACCGTGTTTCAAGACCCGATGTCGGCGCTGACTCCCGTCTACACCATCGGCGACCAGATAGCCGAAGCCATCGAGGTCCACGACCGTGGCATCAGCCGAGCGGACGCCCGCAAGCGTGCTGTGGAGCTGCTCGAGTTGGTCGGCATCGCGCAGCCGGAACGCCGGGCGCGGGCCTTCCCGCACGAGCTCTCCGGCGGCGAGCGCCAGCGGGTGGTGATCGCGATCGCGATCGCCAATGATCCGGACCTGCTGATCTGCGACGAACCGACCACTGCGCTGGACGTCACCGTGCAGGCCCAAATTCTCGACCTACTCAGAACCGCGCGCGACGTCACCGGCGCCGGCGTGCTGATCATCACCCACGACCTCGGTGTGGTGTCGGAATTCGCCGACCGAGCGCTGGTCATGTACGCCGGACGTGCCGTCGAGATCGCCACCGTCGAAGGGCTTTACCGGGACCGTCGGATGCCCTACACGGTCGGGTTGCTGGGTTCGGTGCCGCGACTGGACGCCCCACAGGGGACCCGGCTGATCCCGATCCCCGGCGCGCCGCCGACGATGTCGTCGCTGTCGCCCGGCGCCTGTCCGTTTGCCCCCCGCTGTCCGCTGGTGATCGACGAATGTCGGTCGGCGGAACCCGATCTCGTTACCGTCCGGGACGGACACTGGGCCGCGTGCATCCGAACCGACGACGTCGCGGGGCGCAGTGCAGCCGAAATCTTTGGCGTGTCAACGCAACCGGAGGAAGTCGAAGGCGCGGCGGCCGAACCCCCGGTGGTGCTGCAGGTCACCGGCCTCACCAAGACCTACCAACTCACCAAGGGCGTAGTGTTGCGCCGGCGGGTGGGCGAGGTGCGGGCGGTCGACGGCGTCAGCTTCACCTTGGAGCAGGGCCGCACCCTGGGCATCGTCGGTGAATCCGGATCGGGGAAATCGACCACTCTGAGCCAGATTCTGGAGCTCACCACACCCGAAGCGGGTTCCATCGAGATTCTCGGCACAGACGTCGCGACCCTCGCCGCAGGCGCCCGTCGCAAGCTGCGGACCGAACTGCAGGTGGTATTTCAGGACCCGGTGGCGTCTTTGGATCCCAGGCTTCCCGTATTCGACGTCATCGCTGAACCCTTGGTCGCCAACGGATTCGACAAGCGCAGGTGCCAGGAACGCGTCGCCGAGCTGCTGACGATCGTCGGGCTGGACCACGCCGACGCCAGCCGCTATCCCGCTGAGTTCTCCGGCGGGCAGAAGCAGCGGATCGGTATTGCACGGGCGCTGGCAGTGCAGCCGAAGATTCTTGCGCTCGACGAGCCGGTGTCGGCGCTCGACGTGTCGATTCAGGCGGGCATCATCAACCTGCTGTTGGACCTGCAGGCGCAGTTCGGGTTGTCCTATTTATTTGTCTCGCACGATCTTTCGGTGGTTAAACACCTGGCCCACCGGGTAGCGGTGATGTACCGCGGAACGCTCGTCGAGCAGGGCGACGGCGACCAGATTTTCACCAACCCGCAGCACGAGTACACGCGGCGACTGCTGGCCGCCGTTCCGGGAGCGCATGCTGATGTCGCCGGTGGTTAGCATCGTCCGGGTGACGCGCCCGCCGACGGCTCGCAGGCTTGTTTCGCTGGCGCTGCTGCTTATTTTGATCGTCAGCGGCTGCTCAACCGGGTATCAGGAACTGCCGGAGACGCACGCAGCGCGAGTCGGCAGTACCAGTGACATCAACCCGCGGGACCCGGCGACGCTGCGCGACGGCGGCAACCTCCGGCTGCCGCTGACAGCGTTTCCGGAAAACTTCAATGGATTGAACATCGACGGCAATACGTCCGACACCAATTCGATTGTCTCGCCGACTCTGCCGGGAGCGTTTATCACCCAGGCCGACGGGACGCTGAAGCTCAACACCGACTACTTCACGGGCGCCGAGCTGACCGGCACCAATCCCCAGGTCGTCACCTACACCATCAATCCGAAGGCAACCTGGAACGACGGCACCCCACTCACCTGGGAAGACCTCAAGTCGCTGGTCGACGCGTGCAGCGGCCGCGACAAGCGGTTCTTGATCGCCAGCAAAGCCGGTTTCGATCGCGTGAAGTCGGTCACCAGGGGCGTTGACGATCGTCAGGCGGTGGTCACGTTCGCCGAGCCGTACGCAGAGTGGCAAGCGATGTTCGCCGGCGGGCTAGAACCCCGCAGCATGACCGCGAACCCGGACGTCTTCAACAAGGGTCAGCTCGACGCCCCTGGCCCGTCAGCCGGTCCGTTCGTCGTGTCCAAGATCGACAGGCCCGCACAGCGCATCGTGCTCAGCCGCAATCCGCGCTGGTGGGGCCGCAAACCTCGGCTGGACTCAATCACTTTCCTGGTCCTCGACCCTGCCGCCGTGATACCCGCCCTGCAGAACAAAGACATTGACGCCGCCGGTGTGGGCACGCTCGACGACATAGTCACCGCCCAGCGAACTCCCGGTATCGCGATCCGGCGTGCGGCCGCCCCCACGTGGTATCACTTCACCTTCAACGGCGCACCCGGATCCATCGTGGCCGACGAGAGGCTGCGGTTGGCCATCTGCAGAGGCATTGACCGCCAGGCCATCGTCGACGTCGTCCAGCACGGCCTGACCGGCCATCCGGTGCCGCTGAACAACCACATCTATGTCGCGGGGCAGGTAGGTTACCAAAACAACAGTGCACTAGCCGCTTACAACCCCGACCAAGCCCGCAAAGACTTGGACGCGTTGGGCTGGAAGCTCAACGGAGCAGTGCGGGAGAAGGACGGTAAACAACTGGTTGTTCGCGACGTGTTCTTCGACGCGCCATCGACCCGCCAGATCGCCCTCGTCGCCCAGCAAAACCTGGCCCAGATCGGTGTCAAGTTGACGCTGGAACCTAAACCGGGCACCGGGTTCTTCACCCAGTACGTGGGCGTCGGCGACTTCGACATCGTTCAATTCGGTTGGGCGGGTAACGCTTTCCCGCTGTCCGCGCTGCCCCAGATATACACCTCGGACGGTGACAGCAACTTCGGTAAAATCGGCAACTCCACCATCGACGCCAAGATCGATGAGACGCTGTCCGAGCTGGACCAGGACAAGGCGCGCGTACTTGCCAACGAGGTCGACACGCTGATCTGGCAAGAAGGCTTCAGCCTGCCGCTGTTTCAGTCGCCCGGCGACATCGCGGTGCGAAGCGATCTGGCCAACTACGGCGCGCCCGGACTGGCCGACTTGGATTACACGGCAATCGGATTCACCCGGACCTGAGTCGGCGCCGCAGCCGCGGCACCGTGGGCAGGGCCGGCACGGCGCGCTCGGCGATGGCGGCCACCTCGATCGCCTTCCACAGCAAGCGCACCGGGGGGCGCGCCGGGAGCACGTCCAGCGCCGGCGCTCGGGCGGCAAGCCCGTCGAGTTCGCCGCGGCATACCGCGCCGGCGATGGCCAGGGCGGCGGGCTCACGAAAGTCCAGCGCGCTGTGCGCCATGGTCGGCAGTTTCAACAGCGCCGCGTTCGGCACCAGCGACGCCACCCGCTCGGCCACGGCGGGCGGCGTGATCAGATCGCGGCCGCCGGAGACCACCACCACGGGCCAGCCGAAATTCGGCATCTCGGCGACCAGGTCGTACGGCTCGGCCTCGAACGTTGATGTCCCCTTGTATATTTCGTGTATCGCAACGGCGGGATCGAGCGGTAGGCCGTCGGGTTCGGCGGCGTAGTCGAGTTCACGGAATGCGATGCGGCTCACCAGATCTACCTCGTATCGGTACGGCGCTTTGCGCGTAAGCAATTTGGTGAATCCGGATACCGCTTGCCACAACATAATTCGACCGCTCAACACCAGGTCGAGCTGGCGATCGAGTAGTGCGGTGCCGCCGTAGCCGTATATTGTCGCTGCGACCTGGCCCTCCGCCGCGCTCATCAGCCCGGCTTCGACGAGCTCGCGAACCTTGGGTGCCAACGCGGCGGTTTCCGGAGTATCGCCTTTCAGCAGTAGCCCCCGAATGGCGTCGCGCACGATCGCAATGTCGTGGCGTGACAGCAGAGGCGAATCGAGAATCATCGCCCGCACTCGTCCCGGATGCCGGACGCCGAGTCCGGCCGCGACATAGGTGCCGTACGACGTGCCGTAGAGGACGGCCGAGTCCACGCGGGCGTCGTCGAGCACAGCGGCAACGTCGTCGACAACCTGATCGACCGTCAGCGCCTGTGGCGGCAGATTGGCGCCCGAGTCGTCGTGGCGCGACATTCCCACCCCGCGGTGCTCGACCATGATGACATCGAGGCCCGCGGCAGCGGCCCGGCGCCGCAATCCCTTGTACAGCTGCACCGACGCCGCTCCCGGGCCCCCCGGGATGATCACGAGCGGGTGCGCGGATTTCCGACCGGTGCGCACGTAATAGAGATCGAACTCTTTGGTGCTACCCGGCGAGATGGGCCGACGCACCGGCCGCACGCCGGGCCATCGCGCTAGCTTCTCGTGCACCCGACGCCGTCTCGCGTTCATCGTCATCGGTGTCGGCCCGCCATGGTTCCATTCTGCCGAGAGGCCATTTGCCAGAGATACCCCGCCAAGCGCCCGCACTAATCGCACAAGTCCCAAGTCGGCGATATGAATTTCACAATCACTTTCACGATCACTTTCACAATCACCTTCGCGAGAGGATCGGGCGCCCGCGGAGCTTTGTCGCGGACGTAAGTGCAACGCTGTGGCGGATCGGCGCTGAGCGGTTCGCCACTACCGCACCGGCCGAGCCGGTACCGCAACTATGTCGTCGCACTGAATGTCCAGGTGCATCTCGCTTCGGGGTGGCGCCCGCGGAGCTCCGCGAGCGCTAATCGTCGAGATCGATGCGGTGTGCGCCCTTGACTCCGTCATAACGGTCGGGACTGCAGGTGAGCACGATGACCTGTCCGTGAGCGCCCACGGTGTCGAACACCTCCCCCATCTTGGCCAGCCGCTCCGGATCGGTGAATCCCAGCGCGTCGTCGACGACTACGGGAACGGTGTCCTCCTTGGTCACCAGCGCGGCGCCGGCCAGCCGCGCCAGGATGCCGAGTTGCTCTTTGGCCCCACCGGATAGGGATTCGTAAGGCACCGTGACGCCGTCCAGGGTGCGGCTGCGGATACACAGGTCGGAGTCGATGTCGACCTCGAAAGTCGGCCCGAACACCGGGCGGCCGAGCCGCTGCAGTTCGGCGCGGTACGGCTCGACGTAGCGCTGCCTGGTGGTGTCGCGGTGGCGTGTCATCACCGAGCGCAGCAGCCGCGCGGCCCGGGCCCGGCCGCCCACCCGGGTGTGCTGGCCGGCGGCGTGTTCGCGTTCCGTCTCCGCGGTGTCGAGTTTGCCTTGGCGACCCTCGCTGCCGATGACCGAGAGTTCGATGCTGATCTTGCGCAATGCACCCGCGGCGTCTTCGTACCGCTCGTGCAACGAATTCGCTTCCTCTGCGGCAGTGGTTAATTCGGCGGCCACCGCGTCGGGTGCCGCGGCCGCCAGCTCGTCGGTCAGTTCGGTGACCCGCCGCTCGGCGTTTTCCGCCGCTTGCCGCCCGGCGTCCGCCGCCGACGCGAGATCCTCGTCGCCGACCAACGCCCGCTCCTGGGCCAGCCGGTCGGTGGCCGCGTCGAGCTCGCTGCGCTGGGTCTCCGACTTGTTCTGTAAAACCGTTGCACTCGTGGATAACTCGGCGAGCCCCGCGTCGGCGGCGGCCGCGGCCTGACGGCAGGTCTCGCATTCGGCGGTCGCGGCCGTGCGGGCGGCCTCCGCCGCGTCGAGTTCGGCGCGCGCGGCGGTGGTATCCATCATTGGATCGGGTTCGTCCGGTTGACCGGCACGCAATTGCGCCAGCCGCGACCGTAGTTCATCGATCTGTTCGTCGCCGCACAGCCCGGCGACAGTGGCGGTTAACTGGTCACGGCTGCCCTGCAATTCGCGGCGGCGCTGGTCGGCGGACCGTGCGGCCGCAAGGTCGGCCGCATCGGCCGCGGCCAACGCGGCGGTCAGTTCTTGTTGTGCCGCAGCGTATTTGGCTTGGATGTCGAGGGTGGTGGCGCCGGGTGTGACCCGCGCGGTCAGGACGCCGGGAACCTCCACCGTGGTGGGGCCGGTCGCCGTGATCGACCAGCTTTGGCCCGCCGCAAGCGACACCCGTTGGTCGCCGGCGGCGAGCTCGATGTCAGCGGCCGCGGTGAATTCCACCCCCGCGGACATCAATGCCAACTGACCCCCGATGCGATCGACCGCGGCGGCGGCGTCCTCGATTCGCCGCAGTGACTCCTCGGTGACGGCGATCGTGGAAAGCTCTGCGCCGAGACGGTCGCTGTCGCGCTGGATGGCGGCGACCTTGGCCAGCCGGGCGCTCAGCCGCCCGGCCTCTTCGCGGTCCGCGAGCCGATCGACGGTGCGGCGGGCGGCTTCCGCGCGGTGGTGCAGGTCCGTCAGGACCTGGTTGGCTTCCGCTACCGCGGCGGCCGAGGCCTCGGCAACGGCGCGCGCCGCCGAGAGCGCAACGGCGGCTTGTTGCGCCTCGGCCTCCGCCGCGGCGACAGTTGCGGTGCGAGTTTCGATTTCGGTGAGCAACCGCACGCGCCCGTCGTGGGCGGCGGCCGCCGCGGCGCTGGTCGCGACCGCGGCGTCGGCGATCAGCTTCGCCTCACGCGCCTGGTTGGTGAGCTCGGCGATCCTGCCGGCGGCGGCCTGCGCGGCGGAGAGCCGGGGGCCGGCGGCGATCCGCTGCTGCGACAACTCGGCGACCTGTTCGGTCAGGGCGCAGTGACGACGCACCCGCTCGTCGACCTCGGCCACCGCGTCGGCGCATTCGGCGACTCCGGTCTCGGCGTCGGCCAGCCGGGAGATCGCGGCGGCCCACTCTCCGGTGGGCCGCCCGGTCGGGGTGAAGTAACGCCCGTACTCGGCGTCGATTCGCTCGATGAGCAGCGGCTCGGTGCCCGACGGCACCGCGGCGTCTCCGGCCGCGACATCAAGCGCGCGCGACAGCGCATCACAACCGGACAGATCCACCGCGGCGGTCGACGTGGCCTGCAGCACCCGTTGGGCATGCCACAGGTCGTTGTCGACCGTCTCGGCCAGCATCGCCCGAACGCGCTCGTGGGCCTCGTCGCCGGTCAGCTGTTCGCGGCGCGGCGACAGCACCGTCAACTCCGTTTCGCATTTTTTGTGAAACCGTTTGCGGTAGACGAAACGATAAGGACCGCAGCTGATTTCGGCGCTGACTTCGGAGCCGACGTCGCTGCAGGTGGGCTTGACCTGCTTGACCTCTTTCTTCGTGGAGCGGTCCCTGGATTCCAGCAGCAGGTCCAACGCCTCGATCATCGAGGACTTGCCGACCTCGTTGGCCCCGGATACCACGACCACACCGTGGTCGGGGAACTCGATCTCCCGGTGCGCGATGCCGCGGTAGTTCGTCAGGACCAGGCGGTGCAGCTTCATGCGGCCCCCCGATCGGCGAGCCGCAGCAGCAGCGCCAGTGCCGCCTGCGCGTCGACGGCCGACTCGGCGTCGCCCTCGCGTGCGGTTGCCACCAGTTCCTCGACGGCCGCGGCGGCGAACCCCCCGATGCCCAGATCGGTGAACTCGCCGTCCGCCGGCATGACCGCCAGGTCGGTGTGGCGTTCCCACAGGCCCAGCCAGGCGAACAACCGTGCGTATCGGTCCAAGCAGGCATCCAGTGCGGCGCGGTCGGTGACCGTCAAGGAACCGGCCAGCGCCAGCCGCACCACGGTTCGATCCTTTTCGGTCATCAGATCCAGGTTCATGTCGAGGTCCGCGATGTCGCGGCCGGTGTCGACCTGGCGGTGCATGGTGACGAACCGCCAATGGCCGACATGCCGGGACTCCACGGTGACCGCGCGGCGCGGGTCGCTCTCGTCGAGGTCGACGACCAGGACGTGGCCGGGGTCGGATTCGACGTCGTCGAAGTTGGTGACCTCGGGTGTGCCCGAGTACCAGACTCGCCCGCTGTCGCCGACCCGGGTGAGCGAATGCTTGTCCCCCAGTGCGACATAGTGCACCGCGCCGCGCGCCAGCGCCTCGTCCAGCCTTTCCAACCGGATCAGCGAGGGCTTGTCGCGGTCGGGGTCGAGGGCGTCGACACCGCCGTGGGCGACGAGCACCCGGGTCGCCGTACTATCCGGCAGACCCTCGAGCACCTCGGCGACCAGGTCGGTGGTCGGGGCCTTGGACCGCCATGGTGCGGCGACGATCTCCAGGCCGGGCCTGATCTCGCGCACGCCGGCCCGGTCGAGCACCACGACATTGTCGGGACGTTCGGCGGTGAACAGCGCGCCGGTGTACACCGAGGACGCGTCGAGCGGATCGTGGTTGCCCGGCAGCAGGTAGACCGGAATCCCGATGGCGCGCATGGCTTCCAGGGACTGGCCGATCACCTGCGGGGCGAGCTGATTGTGTTCGAAGACGTCACCGGCCACCACGACGAACTCCGCGCCCACCTCGGCCGCCAGCGCCCCGAGACCGGCCACCGCGTCGCGGCGGGCCGCCGAGTACCGCGGCTGGGCGTCGCCGGCGAGGAAATGCCGGGTCATGCCCAGCTGCCAGTCGGCGGTGTGCAGGAATCGCATCCGGGGCGACGTCCTTTCCGGGTTGCATTCTTTTCGGGTTGCGTTTGTATCAGGGCACCGCGAGTCTAGGTCTGAAGACCGACAAGTCCGGGGATGCGCATCGGCATGCCCAGCAGCTCGAGTGTGGTGATCGCATGTACCAGGAATTTCGCCCCGATCGCCGGCTGGCGCCATTAGTGGAGTGCGGCTGGGTACGGTCGGGGTCGCCGACCGGGTCATCCGGGCGGTCGGGATGCTGCAACAGCGCCCGCTCTGGCCGGTGTCCGGCCTGGCCGATGCGGTCGGCCTCAGCGAACGCCAACTGCGCCGCCGGTTCGAGAGCACTGTGGGCTACGGCCCCAAGCGATTTGCCCGCATCCTTCGTTTTCAGCGATTGCTGGATTTGCTCCGCTCCCAGGGCGACCGGACTCGCTGGGCCGAGCTGGCGGTCGAGGCCAGCTACGCGGACCAGCCGCACATGATCAACGAGTGCCGGGCGTTGGCGGGGATATCTCCGGTCGCACTTCTGCGCGGGACGTCCGTTTCGTCCAATACCACCCCAGGTGACACCTCCTATCGTTGAGCAATGACCGACCCGAAAACCGTTGCGTTCGAGTCCTTTCATCTCATTGAAACCGGCGACCCGGGGCTCGCCCAGCGGATCATCGCGGCCGCCTACGTCGACCAGGAAGCCGACGACGATCCCGGTGACGTCGACCGGCAACTTCCCGGCCCGGCCGGCTTTCTGGCGACGAGCCGGTGGTTACGCGACGCGTTCTCCGATCTGCGTTTCGAATTGCAGGAGGTGATCGCCGAAGGCGGGTTGGTGATGGCCGCGGCCACCATGACCGGCCAACACACCGGGGCATTCAACGGAATCAAGCCCACCGGCAAGCGAATCAACCACAAGCAGGTGCACATCTTCACGATCGTCGACGGACAGCTCACCCATCACCGCGCCGTGCGCGACGACCTGGGCTTGTTGCTTCAACTTGGCTGGCGCCCCTAAGCAGCACGCCGTGCTGCTCAATCGCACCGTTCCCTAGGTGTCCTTTCGGGTGTGATGAGTGACGGCGGTGGCCTCAGCATCGGCGGTTGCGGTCAGTTGGGCGATGGCCAGATCGAACGGCTCGGGGCTGCGCAGCACACGGCTGAGGATCAGCGCGCCTTCCACGCTGGTCCACACATTGGTTGCCAGCTGCACGGCCCTGTCTTGGGTGAGGCCCTTTTCGGTGAGGCGTGCGGCCAGCGTGCTGATTAGATCCTGGAAGGCGCGTCGGGTCGCATCGCTGAGCTGATCGGAGGCGGGCGTCGACTCGAGGACGATGGGAGCCACCGCGCACCCCTCGCGGTAGTTGCTCGAGACCAGGTCGTCGCGTTCGCGGCCAATGAAGACCTCGATCAGTCGCGCCGCGGTCGTGGTGGCGGCGGCCGCGCGGTTGATCTGTGCGATGCGGTCGGAGGCGTGCAGGAGGGTGACCTCGGTGGCGAGCTCCTCCTTGCCGCCGGGGAAGTGAAAATAGATCGACCCACGCGGGGCGGCGCTCTCGGTGACGACGTCCGACAAAGCGGTGCCCAGATAGCCGTGTTCGCGGAACAGCCGGCGCGCCGCAACGACCATGCGTTCCTTGCTATCGGTCTTCTTTGGCATGTCGCCCATCATACATAGTTCTTGACACAGCTTGGGTTACTTTGTAGCATCGGCGTTGTTAATAGGTATGACGGCCGACATAGTATGAGTCGACAGTCAACGCAGAGCGAGGGCCGTGCCCGCCGCCGCTGACGAGCCGCACGGTTGATGAAGGGAGTCCCCAGCTATCCGCCCGTCGTGGCTTCGAGCACGCCAATAACGGACTCGTGAGCGCGCTCGCAACACATTAGGAAAGGAAGAGAAGATGGTTTTCGTTCGTGTGCATCTAATGAAGGACCGGCTGAATGCCGCGCAGAAGGAGGAGCTCGGCGCGAAACTCGTTCAGGCCGTGTCCGAAGTCGAGAACCTGGTCAACAACCACACCCACAAGGAAACCTCCTGGGTGCAGTTCTACGAGTTCGACCCCGAGAACTGGTATGCCCCGGCCAATGTCGCCGGTGCCGACCCCAACTCCCGAATCCAGCTCGACGTCATTGCCCCCGAGAAACTACTCAGCACACCCGAAGACGCCCGCGCCATGCTGAGCAAGGCCGCCGAAGCCGTGCGATCGGTGTTCGGGCCCGGTCCGCTGCCTGCGCACGGGCCGTGGGTGCACGTCTACACCATCCCGCACGACCAGTGGGCGCAGGACGGCCGCGTTCCCGACTGGGAGGGCTTCAGGGCCCTGCTCCGTGCCGACAGCCCGGAAAAAGCCGATGAGGCACTCGCCCGTATTTACGGGCCCGGGCGCCACATAGCAGCGGTGTGGGACTCTCACTCGTCATAAATCAATGCGGCGCAGGACAATTCAGACGAAAGAACAAGGAGAATCATGACGCAATCATTGAAGGGACCGATCGAAACGATCTCCCATCAGGTCGACCGGTTGACGATCCAGATCGACGACTCGTTCGATGGGTTCAGGAATCGCTATGAACAAGCGGTGCCGGTGTTCCGGAGCGAACGGTTCGACTCCCTCGTCGAGCGGGGCGTGGACTGGCAGACCATTCTGGATGCCACCGCAGACAACGCGCCACACGACTTCATTCTCTACTGGTCCCACGACTTCACGTCGCTGATGAGTCTGGCCGGAGACCGCGGCCGTTGTGTCGAGTACCTCATGGGCAATCACACCATTGCGGAAAGAATGTATCGCTACAACCCAGCCATTCTGCTCTATGCGCCTTTACGCACCGCCATCGTGGAGGACGCCGACGGCGCCACCTGGTTCACCGTCGACCAACCCAGCACCCGGTTCGGCAGCTTCAACAGACCCCAAATCACCAGGGTGGGAATCGAATTGGATCACAAGCTTGCTGCATTGCTGAAGCATCTTGAGGCTCCCGTGCCGGCCGCGCTCACCCAGTGAGCAAGTTTTCCCAGAACAACAACCAATAGAGAAATGCAAAGGAAACATCATGCCCGTCTACCAGTGCTACAGCCCCAAAGGATTATTGAGCAAGTCCGCGAAGGCGCAGCTCGCCGAAGAGATGACCAGCATGTACTGCAACATCACCGGAGCACCGGAGTCATGGGTCAAAGTTCTGTTCCAGGAGATCCCCGAAGGCGAGTGCTTCGCTGGCGGCAAACCCGTAACGCAATCCTTAATTCTCGCCCTCAACCGCCATGGACGTGACCTCGAAACACGACGGGCAATGCTGCGTCAGCTCTCGCAGATGTGGACGCGTATCACGGGCCAGTCGGAAGCCGAGCTCTGGATCTCGCTGACCGAGACCGATCACACAAACATCATGGAGGCCGGGTCGTTGATTCCCGCGCCCGGCCACGAACACGAATGGTTCGACGAAAACCAAGCCAGGCTGGCCGATTTGGGAATCACGGCGCCATGACACGCTCGCGACATCCCGTGGGAAGCGGCAGCGTCATGAAGCAGACTCAGACGATTCCGGAGACGTTTCTCGGCGTCGGATACACAAGAGACCGAGCTGGGCTGCCGCTCGAGGCGGTGCGTGTTCCCGTCCCGCAGCCGGCGGCCGACCAGGTTCTGATCCGCGTCGCCGCCTCGTCGCTCAACCCGCTCGAGTACAAGCTGGCCGACCTGAATTTCATGGGACGGACGCCCCCAGTCGTTCTCGGTCTTGACCTCGCTGGCGTGGTGGTCGCCGTGGGCCATGGTGTGAGTGGCGTAGCCGTCGGCGACGCGGTGGTCGCCATGGCCGATTTGAACGGTGATGGCGGCTGGGTCGCAACGGGCGGGAGCGGAGGCGAAGGCGGCTATGCCCTCGCACGCCAATTCCTCACCGTCCGCAAGCCGCCATCCCTGAGCTTCCGCGATGCGGCGGCGCTTCCGATGTGCTTCCTGTCCGCCTTCGCCGGTCTTTACCGGGCCGTCCAGGCCGGTGACACGGTCTATATCCCGGGCGGTGGGGGCGGCGTCGGGCATCTCGCCGTGCAGATGGCGGCGCGGGCCCTGGGGGCCGGACTGGTCATCAGCAGCGGCAGCACGCCGCAATCGATCGCACTGGCCCGGCAGTCCGGCGCCCATCACGTTTTCGACTACAAGCGCGACGACATCGCCGCCGAAATCGCGAAGCTGACCGGTGGCCGGGGCGTTGACCTCGTCTTCGACGCCACCTACAGCGAGCAGGGCTTTGTCGAGACCGCGAAGACCGTCCGGCGGGGCGGCAGCTGGATCGTGCTCGGCGTCGGCCCCGGCAAGACGACACGCTTGGTCGAAACGCACAGCCCGGTCGATGCCATCCTGGCCGAGCGCGACGCCAAGCATGTCAACGTCAATCTGCTGCGTTACTTCTCCGAACCCGCCACGCTCGACAGCGAGGCGCAGTGCCTTCTCCAGCGCGGGATGGCTCTGGCGATGGAGTGGGCGACGCAGGGACTTGTGGTCCCGCACGTCAGCCAGACCATCGACAGCACCGTCGAGGCGATCAATGCGGGACTGCAGTCGCTGAAGGCGGGCCGTGGCATACTGGGCAAGGTGGCGGTGATCGTGGATCGCGACCTGGCCGCGGGGAAGTGACGGACGGTCGCTTAGCCCACCTTCGCGCACGGGATTCGGCAACACTGCTCGCACAATGCGACCTGTGTGTCAGCGGCTGATCCTGATTAGCTTGAATGATCGAATGATCGGTGCGTGGCTCGGCTTCGCCGTCGGGATAGTTGTCGTGATCGTCACGTTGTCCAGCGTCGTGGGCACGCTGGTGGTTCCCCGTGCCATCAACTCCCGGATATCGCGCGCAGTCGACCGGGGCCTTGACGTCGCTTTCTTACTGTTGGTTAGGGTCGTCCGCTCCTTTGAACGCCGAGACCGGATCCTGGCATGGCAGTCGCCGCTGTCCTTGCTTATCCGGCTTGCGGTGTGGCTGGGCCTGCTCGTTGTCGGCTTCGCGCTATTGCTGCTGCCGAGTCTGAATGGGCACCTGGGACAGGCTTTTTCCGACGCTGGATCGTCGATGTTCACCCTCGGGTATGCCGCGCCGGTCGGCACCGGCGGCACGACGCTGGAATACCTGGCCGCGTTCACTGGGCTGGTCGTTATCGGCTTGCAGGTGGGCTACCTACCCACGTTGTACGCCGCGTTCAACCGGCGCGAAACCGAAGTCAGCCTGCTCGGCTCGCGTTCCGGTGTCCCGGCCTGGGGTCCGGAGATTTTGGCCCGCACCCGGTGGGGCATCGAGGCCGGCGACACTCGACCGATCCTCCAAGGGTTGTTTACCTCTTGGGAGCGGTGGGCCGCCGAAGTTGCAGAATCCCACACCACCTATTTCACGCTGGCCCGGCTCCGCTCACCCCGGCCGTTGTCGCACTGGGTGACCTCGCTTATCGCGGTGATGGACGCCGCTGCTCTGCATCTGGCGCTGGCTCCGTCGCACGAACCCAAACTGGAGCCGCGGCTGGCGCTTCGGATGGGCTTCGTCGCGCTGGAGCAGATCGCCAGAACAATGCTGCGATCGGCACCCGATGAGCCCGACCCGGATGCGCCAATATCGGTGTCCTACGACGACTTTCGGAGCGCGACCACGATGTTGCGCGAGCTCGGCTACCCGGTCGAACGCTCGGATGAGGAAGCGTGGCCGCATTTTCGCGGGTGGCGGGCCAACTACGACGCCGCGGCGCTCCTGCTTGCAAAGCAACTCGACGCGCCACCGGCACTGTGGACGGGAACGCGGCGCTGGCCGTCGACCCCGATACCGCCGGGCCGCCCCCCAGTCAGGCGGTCACGACAAGCCCACGAGGCCGGGCCGTAAAACGCCCCGCAGCTGCCTTGGCTCAACCAGCGGTATAGAAGAGGTAAGACGCCGAATACGGGACACTCTCCTGGGCTCCGTCGGCGCATCGGCCCTTCGGCGCCAGCCCGCCCTTGGTCGCAAGGCGCTGAACGTAGGTGACCGAGCCGAACTGCCCGGCACCGTGATTCTCGGTGGCCTTCAACAGCAGCTCCGGTATCGCGTCGTCGTGGTTCACCATGGCATTGGGTACCGGTGTCGCGCTGACTTCACTACCGTCGATCGTCGAAATCCACACCGGGCCTTTGGAATGCAATGCGATGGGGTTGCCGTTGTCGCTGATGATCGCCGCAGGCTGTAACAGCGTCCAGGAGTTGTTGGTGCACTGGTAGATCTGCACCCCGCGGCCCTCAAACGAACCGGCAAGCTTGTTGCCGGACGGCGCCTTGACGGCATCGGGGATCTGAACCTGCTGTGGCGCTGGGATTTTGGTTGAGGTCGGCACAGGCTGGTGAGCCGACGAGCATGCTGTCAGACCGGCCCCGATCACGATAGCGCGGAATGCCATCGACAGCGCGATACGTATCATGAATCCGTATCTCCTCCGCGTCGCGCGACGCCCAGTGGAATCCTTCGTCAACAAAACGTACGGCGATGGACTGCGGGTCGATGGCGTGACCTAATCGGCACACCGTGCGCAACGAGTCGGTCCCGCGTCGTGCCGGTCCGCTAGCCCGGCCAGGTTCGGCTAGTTTACCGGCGACCGGCGCGCTCCAAGCTACTGCGGCGGCCGCCTCCCCAAAAGGAGGTCGTCGTGATGACCGCACAGGCCCAGCCGACTTCGGCCGCCGCCTCGCCCCTGTCGGTCGGCGAACGCGCGTTATAGCGTGTAACCGTCGCGAGGGAATTGCTAGAAAGGACCTTCTCGATGCCCGAGGAGAAAACGGGACAAGCCAGGCTTCTTGACGCGTTGACGAGCAAGGGCACCGCGTTCACCCGCGCCGAGCGCCGCAAGATGGGTCTTCTGGGTCTGCTGCCGACCGCCGAGAAGACCCTCGCTCAGCAAGCCGAACATTGCTGGCACGAGTTCTCCACTTACGGTGAGGATCTCGACAAGCACATCTATCTGCGCGGGTTGCAGGATCGCAACGAGACTCTGTTCTACCGGGTGTTGCGCGACCATATCCCCGAGACAATGCCGATCGTATACACCCCGACCGTTGGCGAAGCCTGCCAACGGTTCAGCGAGATCTACCGACGGCCTCGGGGGCTTTTCGTGTCCTATCCCGACCGCGAACTGCTCCGCGAAGTGCTGCGCAACCGCCCGCGACGCGACGTCGACGTCATCGTGGTGACCGATGGGCAGCGCATCCTCGGCCTGGGCGATCAGGGGATCGGCGGGATGGGGATCCCGATCGGGAAGCTCTCGCTCTACACCCTCATCGGCGGCATCACGCCGGCCCGCACGCTTCCGATCGTGCTCGACGTGGGCACCGACAACGCCGAACTCCTCGACGACCCGCAGTACCTCGGGTGGCGTCACCGGCGGATCGGCGACGACGAGTACTACTCGTTCATCGACGATTTCGTCGCCGCGGTGCGCGAAGAACTTCCGGATGTGCTGCTGCAGTGGGAAGACTTCGCCACTGTGCACGCGCTGCCGATCCTGCAGCGCTACCGCGACAAGCTGCTCACCTTCAACGACGACATCCAGGGCACCGCCGCGGTCACCGTCGGCGCGCTGCACGGTGCGGCGAAGGTGGCCGGCCGCCCCCTGTCACAGCAGCAGGTCGTGATGCTCGGTGCGGGCTCGGCCGGCATTGGTGTGCTCGACATGATCCAGCGCGAGATGATGTCGGAGGGTCTATCCGAACGTGACGCGGCGGCGCGGATCTGGGTCGTGGACATCGTGGGACTGCTCACCGACGACCGCACGGACCTAACCGCGGAACAGCGCAAGCTTGTCCAACCGGCCAACCGCCTGGCGGATTGGGGTCTGACCGGGCCCGCCCAACTGGCCGATGTCGTGCACAACGTTGATGTCGGCGTCCTGCTGGGGCTGTCCACGGCGGCTGGTGCGTTCACCGAGAAAATCGTGCGGGAGCTCGCGGGTAAGACCGAGCGGCCGATCATCTTCCCGCTGTCTAACCCGACAAGCCGTGCCGAGGCCCGTCCGTCCGAATTGAACGAATGGACCGAGGGGCGTGCGCTGATCGCCACGGGCTCACCATTTCCACCGGTACGGCGAAACGGCGTGGAACAACTTATCGCCCAGTGCAACAACGTCTACATCTTCCCCGCGATGGGGTTGGCCGTCACCGCGGCGCAGGCCACCAGGGTCACCGACGAGATGATGCGGGTCGCGGCCGCCACCCTCGGAGATGCCTCGCCCGCCCTTGACAACCCGGACATGCCGCTGCTGCCGGCGTGGTCGGACGTCCCCGATGTGGCGACGCGCATCGCCCACGCGGTCGGCGTCCAAGCCGTCGCGGACGGAGTCGCCCCGAAACGCAGCGACGAAGAACTGGCCGAGCGCATCGCGCAGGTGCGCTGGACACCCGAATACCCCCCAGTGCCAGCGTGAGTCAGATCTAGCCGCAGATCGATACCGCACCTGATGAACTCACCCGGAGTGCCGAGAAGTGCGGCAACTACGACGACTTTTCGCGACACGTCCAACGAATCCGCGGCCGGTACTGCGTATCGCCGACGGCAGGTATGTTGTGTCCGTTCAGTCCGATAATCTGTTGTCACCACACGGTTCTCGGATGTCACATACCTTATGAGGCGAGGCGCCTCGGCTGCGGGCACTGACGGTCGTTGAGGACGTTTACAAACCGGACCGGGACCCGTTGCCGGCGCCGGTAGGCGTTACTTCCGCAAAGCGCGTTGACTAGGGCGATCGCAGGATGGTGATCGCGGCGTCGATCTTTTTGAAGGATTTGAACGCGTCTTCGGGAACGCCGAAGACGCCGGACAACACCCGGGCGGGAATCCTGCTGAGGGACTCACCTATGCCGATGTTGTCTTTGGATTCGGGCGCACTGGTGTTCTGGATGATCACTATTGTCATGTCGTCCGGGCCCCGATTCTCGAAGTAGTGGAAGGAACCCTGGGGTGCGAACACGATGTCGTTGACATGTTGGTCGAAACTCTCATGGTTGCCGTTCCCGTCGATGACGGCCCAAGCCGCGACTCCCTTGATGACGATGTTGATCTCCCACGCGCTGGGATGCCAGTGCGGCTCGCGGATACCTCCGGGCTGCAACGTGAGCAACAAGACGCTGGCCTCTTGACCCTTGAGGATCGGGAAATTGTCCTCGCTAGCCTGCTGAAACGAACCCCCGTCATACTTGCTGACCGGCTGAGCGCCGAGTGGGAACAGGTGCGATTGCGAGGTGATCGTCTCGGAGGGCAGGCGGGGATTACCAAAGCGTGCAGCATCATCGGTCACTGGCTCTACCTTGTCTGCCGGATAGCCGGGAGTGCCGTCGGAGATAAGACGGTCAACGCCTGCACCGGTCGCGGCTGCGGCGCCGGCCAGGCCCGCTCCACCCAAGACCTTGCGACGATTAATCGACATTCCCCGAATTTACCGAGGGACGACTTCGGGGACAACAGACCGGCCTCTTCGATGTTGTCGCGCTTTCTGTCGGATTTCCCCTGTGGCCCCCTAGATGCGGTTGTTCCTTCGCCCGGTTTCGGCCGTGACTTTCGGGGCCGCCGAACACACTTCAGCGTGCAGGCGCGCGCACGATCGCGTTGATCCACCGTCGCTGACGCGGTCGGCGCAGGATGTCCTCAGGAAGGTCGGTGAGCTGGCGAAAGGGCGGACTGCATGTCATGCGAGCCATCCTGAATCCCCGCCTGGACCTGCGAGATGTCGGTGTGACAGACGGTGGCCGGGGCTGGCGTAGAGCACTGGCTATCCATGTAGAGATGACTGAACGGGTTGCCGGGATGCGCCGAGGTCGGCGCTGCCGTGCCTATCGCTGCAGCGGCAATTGCGCCGCCTAGAAAAAGTTTCGCGACCATTGGTCGGCCTGGGGCGCTTTCATGTGGTTGGTGGTTAAGGCGGCTTGTGACGCTACGCCCTACAACCCACCTTCCGCGGCGCGGAGCATCGTGTCCAAGACCCATCGCTGACTAGTCGAGAAGTGATAGTTATCAAGGACGCGATGTAAAAACTCGTGCAGCGCTCTCTGGCGTCAAGAGGCGATTCAGACGCTCCGGTGCCGATCCGCTGAAACGGCGCGGCACTTCTGGCTGGTGCAAAAGTGATGCAAGCTAGCACATCTCAGACCTTTAGTTCTGAGAACACGAGACCCTAGATCCGCGCGTTGGATTCCTGATGAAGATTCGCAGAACGCCCCAGCGGATTCGGAAGTCAAACAGGCTGTACGCCTGCTGTACGCGGCCATCGGCGCCGACGGTTTCAGGTACAGATGCTTACATAAGATCGCACGCCGGGACGCGGCGGTCGAGTCGGTCCAGATGCTGGCGCAGCTCAGCGTTCGTGACGAAACCGCCTGGGCCCGTTTACGCGGGACCATGCCCCTCGCCACGCAACAACTTCGGAGCTTCGCGAATTGCGTTGGGCTTGACCCGGTTGGGGTTGACCCCTGATGGTGGACACCTGACTGGTGGGACTGCTGGTCCCGCGGGAAGGATGTCCGCATGTCGGGCAAGCGTCGCAAGTACACCCCAGAGTTTCGGGAGCAGGCTGCCCGCCTGGTCATTGAGACCGGCCGTCCGGTGGCTCATGTGGCAGCCGAGATTGGTGTCGGAGAACAAGTGCTCGGGCGTTGGGTGCGCCTCCAACGCCAGGCCTTGTCGGCTGGTGATACTGGCGCGGTGTTAGATGCTGATGAGCGGGCCGAGCTGGAGCGCCTGCGCCGTGAAAATGCCGAATTACGTTTGGACCGTGAATTTTTGAAAAAAGCCGCGGCCTTCTTCGTCTCCGAACACAACCGGTAGAAGCCTACCGGGTGATCGAGGCGGAGAAGGCCGCCTACACGGTTGAGCGGATGTGCGAGCTGCTGGAGGTGTCGCGCTCGGGGTACTGCTTTTACGCCGTGTAGATGCGGCGGAGGGTTTCGAGGACCGAGGGGAGCACGATGGCGTTTTCCACCGCCAAATCGACCGTCGCGAAGGCCCAGAGCTTCGGTTTGTTGGGATTCTCGCTCCGCTTGTTGACGCAGACCTGGCCGTTGCTGGTGGACGTGCCGTGGAGATCAGCCCAGGCCAGGGTCTCGCCCTCCTTCGCGGAGATCATGCCTTGCTGGCCGACCGTCAACATCCCCAACTTCAACTCCTCACCATCAACTACCCGCTGACACAGCCGTGGGATGAGCACCGGAGCGATGACTTTCGCGCCGTAATCCTGCAGCCTAGCGCCGAGTTGCTCCATCTCGGCGTGGCCTTTCTGTTTGATGAGCCCAGTATTCGTGGCGTAGCTGGGTTCCAACTTAATGAAAGACTTTCCCGGCCCTGCGACGCGAAACAGCACGGTCGTGCGCTTTTCAGTGGTCGAGAAATTGAGCTTTCTTGTGAACCGGGTGAGTTTCGACGTCCAACCCGTCACGGCCTCGACCGGTATCGTTATCTCATTGGCACGCATCACCGTCGGATCGGCGTGGAATGTGCCGTAATCGACTGTCGGGCCAGGTGCGCTCACGATCTAACATCCCCCGTCGACAGCAGCTCTCTGTGTGTGACTCACGCTAATCTTCCATACTGCGACCGGGCAAGGGGTTGCGAATGGTGAGCAGCCCCCCGACCTCGATGATCAAGGCCAAGCGCACGGCACGCACCGCGCTGCCGAGGCAACCGGCGCTGCCAGCCGCGCGCGGCCGTCGACAAGTGCAGCGGCGCCAACTTGTCGCCCCCCGGCCACCCTGGACGACGACACCAAACTGAACTTCCGGGGACGGTCGTCCCCGCGCACGGTTCGCGACATGCTCACCAACGCCCGCTATGCCGGGTGGGCGGTGTACCAGGGCGAGATCGCCACCGACAACGACGGCAACCTGGTGCGCGGGAAGTGGGAGCCGCTGGTCGCCGAGGACACCTTCGACGTGATCCTGACCCGGCTGTCGGACCCGTCACGCAAGACCAACCGGGTGGGCACCGACCGCCGCTATATCGGGTCAAGTCTGTACCTGTGTGCGCAGTGCGACGGCCCAATTCAGACCGTCAACGGCGGCAAGTACTTCTGCTCCGGCCACGTCATCCGCGAGCACCGCCACGTCGATCAGTTCGTGCTGGACGTGATCGCCGAGCGGCTGAGCCGCAAGGACTTCGCGACGCTACTGGCCCCAGTCGGTGACGACATGAAGCCCGTGGTCGAGCAGTCCAAACAGCTCCGTGCCCGGCTGGCCAAGATCGACAACGAGTACGACGAAGGGATCATCGACGGCCGCCGCCGGAAAGCGGCCAAGGAGAACGTGGCGGCCAAGTTGCACGAGGTCGACAAGAAGCTGGCCACGCGCAAGGGTGGGGCGGCGCTGGGCAAGATCGCCGAATCACCCGACCCGGCCCAGGCATTCTGGGAGGCGTCCCTAATGGCTCAGCGGGCCGTCACCGACGCGCTGTGCACCGTGCGGCTGCGCCGGGCCGGCAGGGGCCGGCTCAAGCGGGACCGCGAAGGCCACGAGATCATTGACCCGAGCACCATCGGCATCGAGTGGCGGAAGTAAAGCACGCCGGTGTTTTCCAGTTGCGTACGGTGGTTGTCGAACGCCGTGCACTTTATCCAGGTGGCGAAGTGGCTCGGGCACAGCGGCTACGTGCTGACCCTTACCACTTACGCCGACTACATACCGAGGTCGAGGCCGAAAACCCGTTGCCCGAACCTGTTGCGGCGGTGCCGAAGACCAACGTAGTTAACATGTTTGGGTAGGCGGCCTAGGTGCCCGTCGGTTGGGGGGAGGCTCACTAACGGATATGCCTGCTCGACCAGCTCTACCGCTTTGGCGATGGCCGTGTTGGCCTCGTCCTCTGTCGGCGAGGCGCCAGCATGCGCAGCGTCGTTGCGCGGTTCGCCCAGTTCCTGCTGCAGCCGTTCTGGAGGTTGGCCGGCACCCAGTTTGTCGAGAAGTTGTCTACGTCCGCCCAGTGCCTCATACCCAGCAAATTCCAGCCAGCAACACGGTACGTCATCAGATCTGAATTATCTATGAACAATTTTGTGAGTTGATTTGACTCTAATTTGAGCGCGACGCCGCGAACGGGACTCGGTCCGATCCCGTAAACACCCCGGGCACAGCAAGATAAGGCCGTTGAAAACATTTGCCTAGTGCAACAGCAACGACGGGACATGCCCGGCATGAGCCGCTTTAAGTGCACGGTTATGGACAGCCGACCTACCATTATTAGGCAAATGTGTAATTAATACACCGGATGCGGCGGACCCAATAACGCTAAATATACATGTGTCCAATAAATGGACCGGCGACTCCCTCGGGATCGATCCGTCGACATTCAGCCACTTCCACAAATCCTCACCGTGAACCATTCTTGACTCGCTGCCCGGGGATGCCTCGCGGGTTGAACCATCGGTCCACCGGGTCAGGGCGGCACTTCTTAGCGCACGGCTCGCGTTGTCAGCGTCGCGAGGATCGCGACGATGCGCGACTCCTGTGGTCTTCAAATTCGAGTGACGCGACCCGCGGACGGTTATCGGGTCCAACCGTGCGCGGCGATCTCGAAGCCGGACGTAGCGAGCCGCACCGCTGTGGGGCGACGAGCATTGAACGTCTTCCGACTGCTGCTCCGTTTTCGTGCGGTCCGCACCGACCTCTGCGGTGTGCTCGATAAATCGGCACATACTTTCGACCGGTCAGTTCAGGCCGACAACCGACGCTTTTTCGCCATGCTGCGAGGGGGTGGACTTGAGGCGCTCAACACTCAAGATCCGCTCGACATCTTGGCGTGGCAATACGACATCGTCTGCAACGGACTTGAACTTTCGTCGGGAGCGATTCGAAACCACCGCCCCGACATCATGTACCGAGCATTCGAGATAGCAGGCTATACGCGCGACGCACTGCCGATTGGGTCGATTTCCTCTACCGCTACCCGCAATGCCGTACGGGTATCTCGATGAAGAACACGAGTAAAACCATTACGCCGACGCCGCCCATCGCCACTGCAGCCACCCCCATAGCGAAAAAGGCGCCGCGCGCACGTGGCTTGACGAGGCCGACCAGCCCGGCCACGCCCGCACCGGCGTTTAACAGCCCGCCGAGAAGCACGCACCACGATCCAGCATCGAGCACTGGCTTGTCGACGTGGCATCCGTTCGGGTGGCTGGCCACGATAAGCCAGATGCTGAGCGCCGTAGCCAGCCACGCTAGCAACGCCAAGATCAGCGCCACAGCAGCCGCGCGGTTGCGCGGTTTGACCGCTGCGGCAGTCGGCGGCAGCCGATAAGGCGGTACCGGCTGCCCATGTCCTGGGCGGGTCATGCAGGAATGTTATTCCGCAGCCAGGGCCGAGCACCACAACGAGCGGAAGCCATGTGGCATAGAGCGGCACCCATGCCCCGCAAAACAGTATGCATTGCCCTAGGCGCGCATCTACCCGCGATGTCGGAAAATCACCGGAATTGAGGTGAAGAAGCTCAGGACGGAGTCCTCGGCCCCATACTCCAACTGCTTTCCGACCTTGACAAAGGGATATGGCCGGCATCGGGTTCGTACGTCGCCGCAGGCACGACGACTCATCGACCGCCGCCGCGCGGGCGGCCAGGCCGGCCGAGACGGACTCCCACGGCGGCGCCACGATGACCCACGGCCCGCCGGCGGCGTGGGTCAATACGTCATGGGCGACGGTTAGCGCGCTCAAGCTATCTGGGCAGCGTTGACCCTGCTGCCACGTGACGGCCTGCGCTTCCAGGTCGGGCAAGAACCCGGCGATCCGGACGGTCCCTACCTCAAGACCTTGCAGCAGCGCCGCCGCCCTGGCCATGCTGTCGCCGGCCGCGTCCACTGCCCTTCGGCGCCATGGCGGCTGGATGTAGCCGTCCAGCCAGCGCACCCCCGCCTCGTCGAACCCGACCTCCGTGTCGAGGTGGTCCCGTGCCACGGTGAGAACAAGCTGAGCATTGGCTCGGATGCGATCCACCATCGACAGTTGTCGGCCATTGATCCACCTTCCCTCGTCGAACTCTTTACTCGGCCCCCACTGGGCCGTCACAATCGGCCAGATCACCCACCATCGAGCGAGCTCGACGACCTGGAGATGTTGCTCCGCTTGGATGGCGCTGGTGGTTGAATATGCAGCACACCGCACTCAATCCCACCGAAACCTCTTGTGCCACTTTAGTACCGATAGTCCCTGGATCGCTGCGGGAAAATTGACGATCATTGCGCGCCGAGTGGACTCGATCGGGGGCGGCAAGTTAGAAGCCGCAATGATCAACGGCAATCTTCGCGTTCCGATCACCGAGCTAGAACGGTTGACCAGACCGAGGACTGGTTGCGCCGACGTGACCAAGTTGAACGGGGCCGTGAGGGCGAAGACAGAAGCGAAGCGATCTAGGGAGAATGCCAACGCCATTGATGAACAACGAATTCAGGGCGGGTTGCAAACCGGAACCGGGGAACCCACTCCAATGCAGCGTGAGCTATCGGCAGCCATGCACCAATTGCCCAGGCTGCCATGATGATTGCTTGTTTTAGTGAGGTCGCAGAAGCGCGCAAGCCAGAAACACCCGCTACAGCTACAACCTCAGAGGCCCCGCCCGGATTGCCGGGCGGGGCCTCAGTCGGGTCGCGATCAGGCTATCGACACTGGTGGGCTCTACGTTGATACGGCTGGCAGGGGATGAAGCCATATCCGGCTTGGAAGGCGTTGCTCAACATCGGGCTGACTGCTTGGGTGGAGATTCCGAGGTTTTGTGGGTTGGACGTTTGAGCCGTGGCGGAGCCGGCAGCCCCTACGAGCCCGGCCAGTCCCAGGCCAGCGGCGACGAGCGCGGTGCCGGCGAATATTTTGGTGAACATTGTGGTTTCCTTTACTGAGTTGGGTTGGTGTTGCTTGGTGACTTAAGCTTCGGGGAGCGTCCTTCTCAGATTCTTGATGAATCCTTGGCGGCCCGGCTGGACGCGGTCACTCGGCGATCTCGAACTGCGATCGCTGTCGCCCGCCACGGTGATGGGACCGGTTTGAGCTGGGTTTAGCCACGCATGAGACCACCTGTTTGCCAGTCATGGGACCACCGGCGCGTCGGGGGCCGCTCGATAACTGGTTCGGATCGCTTGACGTCGTTCGATGTGAAGGGGTCCGCTGAATGGATCGGGAAGTTTCGGTGATCGAGATTCGTGAGGTATTGCGAGCGTGACTGGCTGGCCGCGGTCTGCGGACAGTGGCCGCCCACGCCGGGGTGGACCGTAAGACGGCGCGGCGGTATGTGGCCGCTGCGGTGTCGGCGGGGTTGGATCGCGACGGCGGTGTTGAACAGCTCAGTCACGAGTTGATTGGTGCGGTGGTGGCCGGACCGAAGTCCGCTTGATCCCTTGCCCACGTCGATGATGTCGGCGGCCTGTCGAGTCGAGAACACGTCAGCCAGTGAAACACCTTGAACTGCAGCGGCTTTCGGCACGCCCAAAAATCGCACCGATCGGGCACGCGGGGCAAACGCGCGCGAGTGCAAACGCCCAGTTCAGAGACGCGACGGGGCGGTCGCGAAGCCCTTTGGGCGTCCCCGCTTTTCCGGCGCAGGAAGCCATTTACTCCCCGCATGCGTTAAGCCCAAAAATTGCCGCACAAACTCGCCGACGCCCGTCGGCGGCAGCGAGCGCCACCCCGGCATCCCCCACTTCGAGAGCAGACGCCGCATCGAGGAATTCCTGCCGGCGTGGAGCGTGCCGGTTGCATTCGTGCGGCCACGTTCTTCATGGAGAACCTCACTTAGAGGTTCCCGTCCCACGCGCAGCATGCCACGGTCGCAGCGCCACCGCCGGACGGCATAGCGCTGCAGATGGTGTCGATGCGCGATATGGGCAAGGCCAGCGCCGCAATGCTAGTGCAGCGCAACGCCGTCCCAGAGGCCGTCGAGATCGCGGGCGACCAACTTACCGCCTCGCAAATGGCCGAACACGAGTCGGCGAACACGTGGGCGCGCCAGCGACCTACACGGAAGCACCCCTCGACGTGCTGGGCGACGATGAGGATCAGAAGACGATGTTCCGCTGGTTCGTGAACTTGCCGTCCTACAGGGCGGACTTCGACGCGACGCGGCAACCTGTCCCTGACGTTGAAGGCCTCGCGGCCTGGCTGCGTTGCAACCTCGCCAGCTGAGCGGTCCCGAAAGGATTTCCGCTCAGCATGGCGACGTGACCCGAGCTAAGCCATCAGGCGGAGGCGGGCGCAGAGCGCGCGCTGGGCAACGGAATCCGCGCGACGTCCGGAGTGCCCAGCTGGCCGGCCAACCATGGCAACGCCGTGGCAAAGACTGCGCCGGCAGTCGGCCAGTCGTGCGCCCCGGGCTGGGAGACCACCGCGCAGTCGATGCCGTTCGCCCGCCCCAGCGCGCACAGGGAAGAGGCAGCCGCACTCGGGTTACCCACGTCGCCGGCGGCCCCGCGGCCATCGCGCTCCATCGTGGCAGGATCGGCAACCTTGGTAACGCTGCCCGGTGTCGGCGAACCACCCGACGCGAGCGCGAACCAACCGGACACTCCGGTATAGCGACCGTGGCGGTTGATCACCGTCGTCGGGTCAAATGCTGCCCACGCGTCAGCGTTGCCGCCGAACAAAGTCGCGATGGTTTCTGCCTTGTTTCCCACGTTAGGGGTGAAGTCACCCTCGAAGTCGACGAATGCGCTGAACAGGTCGGGGTGCATCACGGCCAAATCCACCGCGCACGTCCCGCCCATCGAGAAGCCCACAACGCCCCAGTGGGATGGGTCGCGGCTCACTCCGAAATTCGAGATCATGTAGGGCACAACGTCTTTAGTCAGATGGTCGGCCGCATCCCCACGCCTTCCGTTGACGCATTCCGTGTCCGTGCCGAACTCCCCGGCGGGGTCGACGAACACCAGCACGGGCGCGTTGCCGCCATGCGCGGCTGCGAAAGCGTCGACGGTGTCCACCGCGTTGCCGGCCCGCTCCCAGTCAGCCGGTGTGTTGGCCATGGCGCCGACCATCATCACCACCGGCAGCTGAGGCGGCGGATTGCTCGCAAACCATGCCGGCGGCAGGTACACCAGCTCCTCGCGATGGTTGAAATGCGATGCGTCGCCGGGGATCTGTACCGACACCACGCTACCGTGGGCCGGCTTGGTGTCCGTCGCCGCCAGCGCGAAAGCGGTCGCCTTGTCGATCTGGTTAGGCAGCGGAGCAGAGGTGAGCTGATCCCACGCGCTCTGCACCGTCGGGGAGTACCCGATCCAACTGTTGAGCGCCAGCAGCGAGCACAGCAGACACAGCGGCACGGCCAGGATCGACGCCCCACGCCGCCACCAACGCACGCCCCGCCAGCCCAGGATCAGGACAGTCGTGGCCACACCGGCAAGCGCGATCCACACATACAGCGCCCGCGGCACCGATGCGTTGGTCGGACCGGTGTCGGCGAGGTACAAGTGCGCCCCCAGGGCGGCCATACCTCCGACGGCGGCAGACAGCGGCAACCACAACGGCCGCCAACGACGTGATCGCCCTCCGATTGCCAGCCCCAGCGCGATCGCGGTGACGACCTGGAGCGTCATCGGCACCCAGCCGTGTAACAGCGATGTTTGGCCAGTCAGTTGCGGCCGAATGTCGCTCAAGATCGAGCTGGCGTAGATGCCTACGAGGCCCAACGCGAGAGCGACCACGGCGGACTCTTTGCCCTGGACGGACGGCACCGCCCTGACTGCGACGTGGTTGATGCTCATGTCTGCCCGTTCTTTTCCGCTCTGGCCGCCACGTGGCGGCTTCAACTGTCGAGAAAAGATTCGGCGATAGGGCTTGGCGGATCCTCAAAAGAACCTTGGAAACGACTCGTCGACGGCTGAGTGCAATTGAATCCGGCCTCGGCAACCCGACAGTGTGCAAAGCCACTGGCAGTGCAGGGGCGGCAGGTTGCGGTTAGCGGTCCTCCACGCTGGTTTTAGCGCCGAGAGTTCGTTCCCGCTTTCAGGCCTAGTTCGACGTTGTCGGCAAACCCCGAAAAGCTCCTCCACGACGAGGACGACGACCGAGGATTAGCCTGGGTCCGATGAGTGATCACCGCACCTTGCTGTTGATGCGGCACGCAAAATCCGACTATCCGGACGGGGTCCCCGACCATGACCGGCCGTTGGCGCCGCGCGGCATCAGGCAGGCCGGGCTGGCCGGCGACTGGCTGCGCGCCAACGCGCCCGCCATCGACGCCGTGCTGTGCTCCACCGCGACGCGTGCCCGCCAGACCCTGACGAACACCGGCATCGACGCCCCGGTGCGGTACAGCGAGCGGCTTTACGGCGCCACTCCGGGGACCATGATCGAGGAGATCAGCGAGACCGTCGACACGGTCGCCACCTTGCTGGTCATCGGTCACGAGCCGACGATGTCCACACTGGCGCTCATCCTGCCCGACGGCAACACGGATCCCGTCGTCGCGGAACGTATTTCGGCGAAATTCCCGACATCGGCGATCGCGGTGCTGGGCGTGACCTGCGCCTGGAAAGGCCTGGAGCCGGGCCGAGCCGCGCTGACGGGCTTCGAAGTTCCGCGCTAGTTCCGCGTAGTTCCGCGCTGATCGGAAGGCCCGGACCCCGGCCTACGAGTTGGTGGCCAGCGTCAGCTCCATCAGCTTGATGGCCTGCCCACAGGCATCGATGCCGGGCGCTTGCGGGTTGACCCACCAGCCGACCACCCCCGCCGCGTCGCTGGCCACTCCGCAGGCGCCGTTCGGGTCGTCCGGGCGCATCACAATCGAATCGATGCCCGCGATCGGATGGTTCTCGACCTTGTACTTCAGGAAGTCGGCCACCTTGCGCTCCTCGGACAGGCTGCCCTGCTCGAACCAGAACCGGGTGATGTCGATCAGACCCGCGGGGTTGGCCGCCTGCCAGCGACAGATGGCGCCGACGAACGTGCTTTGAATGTCGAGCGGATCGGCGCCCACGGTCTTTGCCAGGATGTCGCTGGTCAGCACCTCACATTCCTTGAGCAGGTTCGGGTACTGCTGCTGGGAGTTGTTGTTCCGCGACGGGCCCCCTGCCTTGACGGCGGTACCCCCAACGGCCCTGGAACAACCGGTCACGACCACCAGCGCCGCCATCAAGACGACCACGCCGGCACGCACGCTTCTTCGGCTCATTTGGAGTTCGCAATCGACTGACGGGTCAGTTCTCTGGCTATGTCGCAGGGCGGCGGGAACGGCTTTTGGCTGAAGCTGACCGACCATTCGATGAAGTCGTCCTGGAACGAGATGCCCACCTCGCACAGCGAATCGCCGAGGTTGGGCTCGTTGCCGACGGCGATGAAGCCGCTATGGCCGTCGATGTTGATGTCATCCACGCTCGCGCGCGACAGCTCCTCGGTCTTGCGTTCACGCCCGATCGGGCTGCCGCGATACCAGGAAAAGGAGAAGTGGGGCCCGAGAATGCCGCCACCCGCCAGCCACTGGCACCCCACGGAGTTCCGGGCGGTGTTGACCAGCCCGGTCGACTTGGTCAGGTCCGACACCGTCTGATCGCTCACGCCGCCGCACTGCGGGAACATCGGCCCGTGGTGGCCCTCGCCGCCCGGCGTCGACGATGCCGTCGCCCCGGGTTTGTTGTCACCGGAACCAGAGCACCCCGCAAGGATCAGAATCGTCAAAGCTGACGCAACGAGAGCCAGCGCCCGCACGTTACGCCGCACGCCTACCTCGCCTTCGCCAAGCCTGATGCTGCCTCACACGATGCACTGTAGCCGCAGCCAAGGGGTCAACCATGGACGCGGCACCTGAGCAGGCATTACCGTGGCGCCCGCCATATGCGACAGTTACCAAATGCTCCTGGCACTGCTGCGCCAGTACATCCGGCCGTACCGCCGGCTGGTCGCGGTGCTGGTGGTGCTCCAGCTGATCAGCACCCTGGCGTCGCTGTACCTGCCGACGGTCAACGCCGCGATCATCGATGAGGGCGTCGCCAAGGGCGATACCGCCATCATCGTCAGGCTCGGCATGGTGATGCTTTCGGTCACCGGGCTGCAGGTGTTGTGCGCGGTTGGGGCAACCTACTTCGGCTCGCGGACCGGGATGGGCTTCGGCCGCGACCTGCGCCGCGCGATATTCGACCACGTCACCACGTTCTCCGAGCGCGAGACCGCCCGATTCGGCGCGCCAACCCTGTTGACGCGCAGCACCAACGACGTCCGGCAGATCCAATACCTGGTTCAAATATCGGGCACCGTACTGGTTACCGCGCCGATCATGTGCGTCGGCGGAATCGTCATGGCCATCCACCAGGAGGCCGCGTTGACGTGGCTGCTGCTGGTCAGCGTCCCGATCATGGGCGTGGCCAATTACTGGATCATGTCGCACATGCTGCCGCTCTTTCGCGGAATGCAGAGCCTGATCGACGGCATCAATCGGGTGCTGCGCGACCAGTTGTCCGGCGTCCGGGTGGTCCGGGCGTTCACGCGCGAGCGCTATGAGCGCGACCGGTTCGCTCGTGCCAACGCGGCGCTGTCGAATACCTCGCTGAATGCGGGGAATTGGCAAGCGCTGATGCTGCCGGTGACCACGCTGACGATCAACCTGTCCAGCGTCGCACTGATCTGGTTCGGTGGGCAGCGCATCGATCGCGGCCAAATGCACGTCGGCTCGCTGACGGCCTTCCTGGCCTACTTCACCCAGATTCTGATGGCGGTGTTGATGGCGACGATGACGCTGGTGGTGCTGCCGCGCGCGTCGGTGTGCGCCGAACGGATCACCGAGGTGCTCTCCACCCGCGTCGCGGTCGAGGACCCGCCGAGCCCCAAGTTCCCGCGAGGCGGGATCACCGGCGTCGTACGCCTGGACGGCGCTACCTTCACCTACCCCGGCGCCGATCGTCCAGTGCTGCAGGACATCTCGCTGACCGCACTCCCCGGCACCACGACCGCCATCGTCGGCAGCACCGGTTCGGGAAAGTCGACGCTGGTTTCGCTGATCTGCCGGCTCTATGACGTCACCGCCGGCGCCGTGCTGGTCGATGACATCGACGTCCGCGAGTACCAAACCGAGCGGCTCTGGTCGGCGATCGGGCTGGTCCCCCAGCGCGGCTACCTCTTCTCCGGCACCGTCGCGGACAATCTGCGCTACGGCAAGGCCGACGCAGGCGACGAGGAGATGTGGGAAGCCCTGCGCGTGGCCGACGCCGACGGATTCGTGCGGGCACACGACGACGGGCTGCAAATGCGGGTGGCCCAGGGCGGAATCAACTTCTCGGGCGGGCAGCGGCAACGGCTGGCGATAGCCCGGGCGGTCATCCGCCGCCCGACCATCTATTTGTTCGACGACGCGTTCGCAGCGCTCGATGTGCACACCGACGCACGGGTGCGCGCGGCGCTCAGCCGGATATCCGGCCTGGCGGGACCGGTCACCACCATCATTGTCACGCAACGTATTTCGACCGCCGCCCGGGCCGACCAAGTGATCGTCGTCGACAACGGAAAGCTGGTGGGCTCGGGGACGCATGAATCGCTGCTGGCCGACTGCGCCACATACGCGGAATTCGCCGACTCGCAATCGGTGGGCGCCCGGGTCGGGGGCGGCCGATGACCGTGGCGATCACCCGTGGCGCGGCCCCGGCCTCCGCCACGCGGTCCCGCGACTTTTGGGGTTCCGCGGCCAGGCTGATGAAACGGCTTGCGCCGCAACGGCGTTTGAGCATCACGGTGATCACGCTGGGCATCACCGGCACGGCGATCGGGGTCGTCGTCCCGCGAATCCTCGGCCATGCCACCGATCTGCTGTTCAACGGCGTCATCGGGCGACAGCTTCCGTCGGGAATCACCAAGGCACAGGCCGTCGCGGCGGCCCGGGCCCGCGGTGACAACTCCTTCGCCGACTTGCTGTCCGGGATGAACGTGGTGCCGGGCGCGGGTGTGGACTTCGGCGCGGTGGCCCACACACTTGCGCTGGCGCTGGGCCTGTATCTGGTTGCCTCGCTGCTGATTTGGGCGCAAGCCCGGCTGCTCAACCTCACCGTGCAACGCACCATCGTCGCGCTGCGCTCCGATGTCGAGGACAAGATTCACCGGCTGCCGTTGTCCTACTTCGATGGGCGCCAACGCGGTGAGCTGCTGAGCCGGGTCACCAACGACATCGACAACGTCCAGTCGTCACTGTCGATGACGATCAGCCAGTTGCTGACCTCGATCCTGACGGTGGTGGCGGTGCTGGCGATGATGGTGTCCATCTCGCCGCTGCTGGCCGCGATCACTTTGTTGACCGTGCCGATGTCGCTGCTGGCGACGCGGGCGATCGCGCGACGTTCGCAGCGCCTGTTCGTGGCCCAGTGGACCAGCACCGGGCGCCTCAACGCCCACATCGAGGAGACCTACAGCGGGTTCACGGTGGTCAAGACGTTCGGCCACCAGGCCGCGGCGCGCGAACAGTTCCGCCGCCTCAACGACGACGTCTACCACGCCAGTTTCGGCGCCCAGTTCTTCTCCGGCCTGGTGGGACCGGCCACGACGTTCATCGGCAACCTCGGCTACGTCGCCGTCGCCGTGGTGGGGGGCGTGCAGGTGGCCACCGGGCAGATCACGCTCGGCAGCATCCAGGCCTTCATTCAATATGTCCGGCAGTTCAACGGGCCGCTGAGCCAGGTGGCCGGGATGTACAACACCCTGCAATCCGGGGTGGCCAGCGCCGAGCGGGTGTTCGACCTGCTCGACGAGCCCGAGGAGCCGCCGGACCCCGAACCGAACCCCGAAAGAACGGGGTCGCGGGCCAACGGCCAACACCCAGGCAACAGCGGACTCAGCAGCGGGCGTGTCGAGTTCCAACACGTGAACTTTGCCTACCGACCGGGCACCCCGGTGATCCAGGACCTGTCGCTGGTGGCCGAACCGGGCAGCACGGTCGCGATCGTCGGGCCGACGGGAGCGGGCAAGACCACGATGGTGAATCTGCTGATGCGGTTCTACGACGTCGATTCCGGCCGAATACTGATCGACGGGATCGACATCACCACGATGAGCAGGCAGTCGCTGCGATCGCAAATCGGCATGGTGCTGCAGGACACCTGGCTCTTCGACGGGACGATCGCGGAGAACATCGCCTACGGACGGCCGGAGGCCGGCGAAGACGAGGTGGTCGAGGCCGCCAAGGCGGCCTATGTCGACCGGTTCGTGCGTACGCTGCCGGCCGGCTACCAGACGCGGGTCAGCGGGGACGGCGCCAACATCAGCGCCGGCGAGAAGCAACTGATCACCATCGCACGCGCATTTCTTGCCCGCCCGCAGCTGTTGATCCTGGACGAGGCGACCAGCTCGGTCGACACCCGCACCGAGGCCCTCATTCAGCGCGCCATGCGTGAGCTTCGTCGGGATCGGACGAGTTTCATTATCGCGCATCGTCTTTCGACGATCCGCGATGCCGACCGCATTTTGCTGGTGGAGGCCGGCCGGATCGTTGAACAAGGCACCCACGCACAACTGCTGGCCCGGCGGGGTGCCTACTACGCGATGACTCAGGCGTAGCCGTTACAGCCGTTACTTAAACGGCGCCAAGAAGTCGCCAAGAAGTTATTGAGAATCCTTCAAGGGGCCGGCCCGAGGCTGAGCACGTACCGGGCCGAACCCACAAGCAAAGGATCACAATAATGTTCTCTCCCCGCATCACCGCAGCCGTCACCACCGCTTTCGGCGCCGCCGCCGTCGGGCTCGCGGTCGCGACCGCCGGCGCCGCAGGGGCCACCACCACCGACGACGCCTTCATCGCCCAGATGACTGGCGCGGGCATCACCTTCACCTCTGCGCAAGAGGCGGTCAAGGAAGGCCACCAGGTGTGCCGGGAGTTGGCCGCCGGCAAGACCGGGACCGACGTCGCCACCGAGGTGCTGAGCCAGACGGACCTGACCACCAAGCAGGCGGCCTCCTTCGTCGTTGGGGCGACGAAGGCCTACTGCCCGCAACTTTCCAGCCAGCTCACGTAAGAGACCCACCCATGTTGGGGGGATCCCGGTAACCGGGATCCCCCCAACCGTCGCTGGAGCGCCGGCCGCGCGGAGCTCTGACACGGGATTCTGACACGGAATCCTGAAAAGTGGCGCGACACGTGCACCACGCACACGACACGCCGTGGCGCATCGCCCTGGTGCAAGTTTCGGCGCGGTGGCCGGCCTCGTATCAGAATGACCAGTTATGGTGGACAAACGTCTCGAATTCGGTCTGCTCGGACCGTTGGAGATGAGTGTTGACGGCGCACTGATGCCGTTGGGCACCCCCAAACAGCGGGCGGTGCTGGCGATGCTGCTGATGAACCGCAACAGTCCGGTTGCCGTCGACAGGCTCATCACGGCCCTGTGGGAAGGCCGGCCCCCGTCGGGGGCAAGGGCCAGCATCCACTCCTACGTCTCCAATCTGCGGAAGCTGCTCAGCGGTGTCGGGATCGACTCACGGGTGGTGTTGGCCGCGGCGCCGCCGGGTTACCGGCTCACCATCCCCGAAAACACTTGCGATCTCGGACGGTTCATCGTCGAGAAGACCGCGGGCGTGCACGCGGCCGCCGTCGGCCGGTTCGAGGAGGCCAGCCGGCACCTGTCGGCCGCGTTGGCACAATGGCGCGGACAGGTGCTCGAGGACCTGCGCTGACTTTCAGTTCGTCGACACCTTTGCCACCTCCCTTGTCGAGGAGAAGATCCTCGTCCACACCGCGATGGCGGAGGCCGAAATCGCTTGCGGACGCGCGTTCGGCGTGATCACCGAACTCGAGGCTCTGACCGCGGAGCACCCCTACCGCGAGCCGCTGTGGGCGCAGCTGATCACGGCCTACTACATGACCGACCGCCAATCCGACGCGCTCGCGGCCTACCGCCGCGTGAAAACAACGCTCGCCGAGGACCTCGGGATCGACCCCGGCCAGACCCTGCGTGCCCTCAACGAGCGGATCCTGCGCCAGGAGCCGCTGGACGTCAAACGATCGGCCCAGACCACCGCCGCCGGCACGGTCACGGCGCTCGATCAGCGCACCATGGTCTCCGGCCAGAAGGCCGTCGCGTCTCTGCACGAAGCCTCGGGGCGCAGCTACCCGCTGCAAGCGGCGGCGACCCGGATCGGGCGTCTCAGCGATAACGACATCGTCCTCGACGGCGCCAACGTCAGCCGCCACCATGCCGTCATCGTCGACACGGGGACCAGCTACATCATCAACGACCTGCGCTCATCAAACGGCGTGCACGTGCGGCAGCAGCGGATCCGCTCGGCCGCCACACTGCACGACGGCGACCAGATCCGCATCTGCGACCACGAATTCACGTTCCGGATCGCCGCGGAGTGATCTCGGGGCTTGTTTGCGGCCGGTTTGCCGGGGGCTTACGGTCTTGCTAGCCCCGCAGTCGGCGACATTGCGGGGCGGTTTGGAGGATGGATGAGCGGGGCGCCGGGCCCGAAGGTGGGGTCGATGTTCGGACCCTACGAGCTCAAACGAGTCCTCGGCCGTGGCGGAATGGGCGAAGTCTACGAAGCCGAACACACCGTCAAAGGGTGGTCGGTAGCGCTGAAGCTGATGTCCGAATCCGTCAGCAACGATCCGGTGTTTCGCGAGCGGATGAAGCGCGAGGCCCGCATCACCGGTCGTTTGCAGGAACCGCATGTGGTGCCCGTCCACGACTACGGGGAAATCGATGGGCGAATGTTCTTGGAGATGCGCCTGATCGAGGGCACCGACCTGGACAGCTTGCTCAAACGGTTTGGCGCGCTGGCCCCGCCGCGCGCGGTGGCCATCATCGCCCAGATCGCCTCGGCGCTCGATGCCGCCCACGCCGCCGGGGTGATGCACCGCGACGTCAAACCCCCCAACATCCTGGTCACCCGCGACGACTTCGCCTACCTGGTCGACTTCGGCATCGCCAGCGCGAAAACCGACGAGAAACTGACCCAGCTGGGCACCGCGGTGGGCACCTGGAAATACATGGCGCCCGAACGGTTTAGCGACGGCGAGGTGGACTACCGCGCCGACATCTACTCGCTGGCGTGTGTGCTGTACGAGTGCCTGACCGGGTCCCCGCCGTACCCCTCCGACAGCGCCGGGGTGTTGGTCAGCGCCCACATGATGAACCCCATCCCGCAGCCCAGCACCAAGCGGTCGGGGGTTCCGGGGGCCTTCGACGCGGTGATCGCGCGCGGCATGGCCAAAAAGCCGCAGGACCGCTACGCCAGCGCCGGGGACCTGGCACGCGCCGCCCACGAGGCCCTGCTCCGATCCCGACCAAGACCACGCCACCAACATCCTGCGCCGCAGCGAGGAAATCACCCCGCCGGGCCTGAAAAGCGCCATTCAACCGCGGCCTTCGCCGGGCGGGAGCCCCACCCGTGCCCCCGACGGCGGGCCCACCGGCCACGCGCGACCAACCCCCGCCCAACCACCAGCACCACCAACCCCACTGGGGCGGCCCGCCACCGAGCGCGCCACAGCAGTTCGCCGGACCGGCGACCTTTAATCAGGCACCGCCACCGCCGCGGCAGCGCAACCCCTGGGCCATCGTCGCGGGCGCGGCCGCCGTCGTGGTCGTCCTCGTCCTCGCCGCCGTCGGCATTTCGATAGCCGTGGGACACGACGACGACGAAACCCCCAGCGCCCACCGCACTACCACGACGACGACCACCACGAGCATCGCCGAGACCACCACCACGACGACGTCCCCGTCGCCATCGACCCCGGCCCCCGACCCCGAGGCCCAAAACCGGCTGTCGACCCTGCTGCCCACCGGTTACCCGCCCGGCACCTGCAAGCCGGAGGTCAAACCGATGCCCGGCGCCATCGTCTCCGTCAAGTGCGGGGCCAACACCGATCCCAGTGGCCCCACGGTCGCGGCCTACGGGCTGTTCTCGGATCTCAACGCGCTGAAGGGCGCGTTCAACGGCTTCATGGGAAGCGACACGGTCCTTAAGTGCCCCGGAAACAAGGATTCACCGGGCACGTGGTGGCACAACAAAGACCCGAACACCGTCATCGGTCAAATCGCTTGCGCGACCCACAAAGGCAGTGAGCCACAGGTGATGTGGACCAATCAGCAAACCCTGGTGTTCGCGCTCGTCAGCGGGAAGCCGCAAGGACCGAACCTGGATCAGCTGTACAGGTGGTGGACGTCCCACTCTTAAGCACGGCTGCGATGGATACTCTGGGCTGGGACCACAACGCCTACTACCAGCGACTGCTCCTGAATCGACTACCCCAGCGATGCGGGCGCGTCCTCGACGTCGGTTGTGGCGCTGGAACATTCGCCGCGCGGCTGGCCGACCACGCCGAGCACGTTGATGCGGTCGACAAGTCGGCGGCGATGATCGAAGCGGCCCGGCAGCGCACACCGGCCAACGTCACCTGCATTCACGCCGACGTGTTGCAGCTGTCCCTGCCCTCGGAACACTACGACGCGATCGTGTCGATCACCGCGTTGCATCATGTGCCGCTCGGCGACGCCCTGCGGCATCTGGCACCGGCGCTGCGCCCGGGCGGTGTGCTCGCCGCGGTGGTCTTGCCCCGGTCCGACTTGCCCCGCGAGATCCCCACCGAAATGGTTGCCGCTGCGGCCAATCGAGTGTTCGGCGCCGTGTTCGCGGCGCTCAGGACGACCGGCCGCGGCGGCTGGTATCGACTCGAGCCCACCCACGAGACGATGCCGAAAGTTGTCGACCCGCCGCTGACCACTCGTCAGGCCCGTGAAGTCGCGGCCACGACGCTGCCGGGCGCCCGGGTGCGACGGTTGCTGTTCTGGCGCTACCTGGTGCTATGGCGGCGGCCCATCGAGGCGTCCGCCTAGCTCGATTGCCGAGTCGATGAATGTCGCCGTTATCCTGCGGCTCGAGCGGGCAGGGGCTTACGGTCGGTTGATAGGGTCGGCGGGTCCGGGGTTGGGTTTGGAGGGTCAGGGATGAGCGACGCGCAGGCCTCACGGGTGGGCTCGATGTTTGGGCCTTATCACCTGAAACGGCTGCTGGGCCGCGGTGGGATGGGCGAGGTCTACGAGGCCGAGCACACCGTCAAGGAGTGGACGGTGGCCGTCAAGCTGATGTCGGACACCTTCAGCAAGGACCCGGTGTTTCGCGAGCGGATGAAGCGCGAGGCCCGCATCGCCGGCCGTTTGCAGGAACCCCACGTGGTGCCCATCCACGACTACGGCGAAATCGACGGGCAGATGTACATGGAGATGCGCCTGATCGAGGGCGTCGACCTGGACACCTTGCTCAAACGCTACGGCCCGCTGACCCCGCCGCGCGCGGTGGCCATCATCACCCAGATCGCCTCGGCGCTCGATGCCGCCCACGCCGCCGGGGTGATGCACCGCGACGTCAAACCCCCCAACATCCTGGTCACCCGCGACGACTTCGCCTACCTGGTCGACTTCGGCATCGCCAGCGCGACCACCGACGAGAAACTGACCCAGCTGGGCACCGCGGTGGGCACCTGGAAATACATGGCCCCCGAACGGTTTTCCAACGACGAGGTCACCTACCGCGCCGACATCTACGCACTGGCCTGCGTGCTGCACGAGGCCCTGACGGGATCACCGCCGTATCGCGCCGACAGCGCCGGCACCCTGGTCAGCGCCCACCTGCTGAGCCCCATCCCCCAGCCCAGCGCGCTGCGCTCGGGCATCCCCAAAGCCTTTGACGCCGTCATCGCGCGCGGGATGGCCAAAAAACCCGAAGACCGCTACGCCAGCGCCGGCGATCTGGCCCTGGCCGCCCACGACGCCCTGTCCGACCCCGACCAGGACCACGCCGAGGACATCCTGCGTCGCAGCCAAGACGCCGCCCTGCCCACCGCCGAAGCAACCCTGACCGCCACCGCCTTGGCACCACCACCCCCGCCGGTCAGCACCCCACCCCCCACGCCGACGCCCTACCCGGCCGCCCAAACCCCCCGGCCGTGGGCCCCCGACAGCGGCCCGGTGCCCGCGGCCGGCCAACCCGGCCCGCACTACTACCCGGCCCACGGCGGCAACTGGGCCGGGACACCGCCCACACCGCCCACCCCGCCACAACCATTCGCCGCCGGCCCGACGCCCTGGAACCAACCCCCGGCCAAACGCAAGGGCAGCCCCTGGCCCATCATCGCCGGCGTCGCCGTGCTGCTGGTTGTCGTCGTCAGCGCCGTGGGGATCTGGTTTGTCGTCCGACCCAAGCCGGGGCCGCCGCCCCCCGACCCGATACGCGCCGGATCATCTCAGCGCCCTGCTGCTGAGCCGGTCGGATATCAACTCCGTCATGGGCTCCTCGAGCATGGAGCCCGGCAAGCCCATCAAGGAGATGGACACCTCCTCGGTGACGTTGTCGTCGCCGGGCTGCCAGGGAGCGCTCTACACCAGCCAGGATCCGGTGTACGCGGGCACCGGCTACACCGGAGTGAGCGGACTGGTGTCCTCCGAGCCGGGCGACAACTACGACCATTGGGTCAACCAGGCCGTCGTGGCATTTCCGTCCGCCGACAAGGCCAAGGCGTTCCTGCAGACTACGGCGGACAAGTGGAAGGCCTGCGCCGGCAAGACGGTGACCGTGACGAACAAGGGCAAGTCATACACGTGGACGTTCGCCCAAATCAACGGCGGTCCACCGAGGATGACGCTGGCGGACACCCAGGAAGGCGCCGACGGCTGGGAGTGCCAGCGCGCGATGGGCGTGGCGAACAACGTGATCGTCGACATCAACGCGTGCGGATACCACATCAACGATCAGGGCGGCCAGATCGCCGACAAAATCGTCGAAAAGATCAGCAACCAATAGCGCCAATGCCCAAGGGGCACTGCGGCATTAGCTTAAGACTGAAGATCTTAAGACGGAAGATCCGGCCCCTGTGCGCGCAAATCGTCGACCGCTTCCATCGCGCCGCGCAGCTTGGAGAGCCATTCCTCGGTGTGCTCACCGACCAGCTTGACCGACCACGCGAGCGCGTCGGCGCGGGACCGGGCGACGCCGGCGTCGACCAACGTGTCGAGCACCTGGCGTTCGGGTTGCTTCAAACGCGTCATCACGGGTACGGCGATGTGGGTGAACAGGATTCGCTCGGAGCCGGATTGGGAGCCGACTTCCACGCCCCAGGAAACCTTGCGCCCGTAGCGATCCTGCGCTTCATCGGCGATGCGCATCCGCTCTGATCGGGTTTCTTCGCGGAATCGCGAGACCCGGCCTTCCGCGCGCGCCTCGCTCTCTTCCTTTCCGGAGCCTTCCTTTCCGGAGCCCTGGGACTCGGCCAGCTTTCCGATGACCGTGATCTCTTCGCGGTCGACGATGACCGTGGGATCGCCGTCGAACCAGGCTTCGGGTAGGCGTCCGGCGAACCATTCGGCGGCGCCGCTCGCGTCGGGCTGTTGCGCTTGCTGCCAGCCACCGGGGCGACCATACCGGCCCCCGCGTGTGTGGTGTGATTTCATGATTACATAATTACACTGATGCATCGATTACGGAACCACGTTCGCCGGGGGCGAACGGCGCCCGTAACCGCCGGAATCCGGGAAACCCGTTGATATGAGCTGCTCGGCGTTGTATTTTTGGAAGCGAAGCAGGCCCGGAAGCGACCAATTCAAAGCGCCGGAAGATGGGGTAGAGATAGCCGGCCGCGTACGACACTTCGTCAGACGCCCCCTGGAGTCGCCCGGGCCTGCCCTAAGTCTTAGCCGCCGTTGTGCGAGGCGTCCCCTCGGCGGATCCGAAACAGCCTGACCTCGTTCTTGATGCCCTTGAGCCGGCGTGCACCGGCGTACGACCCATTGAACTGGCCGGTATCGCCGACGGCCTCCCACACCGAGTCCGCGACCAGCACGGTACCCGGGCGCGCCACGTTGGTGACCCGACTTGCCACGTTGACCGGATTCCCGAACCAGTCGCCGGCCCGGCTCACCGCCATCCCGGAGGCCACCCCTGCGCGCAGCCGCGGGAAGTCGTTGTCGGTGTCGACGGCATCGACGAGCTTGAGGACGACGTCCAGCAATGGCACCGGATCGGGACAGACGAACATCACCGCGTCGCCGATCGACTTGATGAACCGCACCGGCGGTGCGGTCACGTCACGGGCGAGGTGGCCCAGCCGACTGGCAAGTTGCCCCAGGTCCTCGGCGGAGATCGCTTCACCCAGTTTGGTGAACCCGACGAGGTCGGCGAAGGCGACGGTGACCTGGCGCGCTCCCGGAAGCGGCTTGCCGGCGGCCCGCTCGGCGGCGTTGATCGCCTCGGTCTCCATCATGTGCCGTAACTGCATGAAGAGCATGTCCGTGACCATCTGGCCGAGCATCGGCTCGATCCTGCTCACCAGCTCCTTAGACCCCTGGGCGATCTGGAGCTCGGTAGCTCCCGGACGCATGATCGCGGACAGCGCGGTGTAGCGCATGACCTCGGCGGCGCGTGACAGGCCCTCGGCGAGGACCCGCACCGCGAGCACCATTTTGTCGGGATCCAATCCCAGATCGACGAATCGCTGCGCGAGCGCGGCGGCTTCACCATCGGCGCGCATATGGACGACCGCATCGGGGTCGTCCACCCTGACCAGACCCGTGGCGCGCTGTATGCGCTGCAGCAGTTCCAGGTCAATGTTGTAGCGCTCGCTGATCTCCCGGGCAGATACGTACGTGCCGTCATCGCCCATCAGGTGGCGGGTGGCCAGCAACAGCGGCGGGTTGGCCGTCCGGATCTCGTCGGCACTGATGCCCTGTTCGAGCAGCCACTCGACGAGTTCGGCCCGCTCGGCGCGCGCGGCGCCCTCGAGTCCCTCGAGCAGATCGTCGATGTTCTCCTCGACCCGGTCGTCCACGTGGTCAACGTATAACGCCGGCAGGCCATTCTGTAGGGCGGTGTCTATGTAGGGCGGTGTCCCGCGGAAAGCTAAAGCGGGATCCGGGTTCCGCTGCGCCAGACGGCTTTGACGTCGCGGAGTCCGGCGAGGTCTTCGTCAAGGCCGGCGGCGACGGCGAGCAGGTCGGCGTCGTAACCCGGTGCGATGCGGCCCTTGCGGTGACCCAGTCGACAGCTGGCGGCGGCCGAGGCGGTGGCGCCGGTCAGCACCTCCGTGGCGGTGAAGCCGTGTCGGGACAGATCCGCCAGGTCGACGGGGAGCACGTCATGGGGCTTCGCGGGGTCGACGCCGGCGTCGGTGGACAAGGCCACGTGCGCGCCGGAATCCATGAGCTGACGGATGATTCGCCGCAAATCCTGCACCAGCGCCGCGATGTCCTCCGGCATTCCGGGGACCTCGCGGGGAATCGTGAGACCGCACCACACACCCCGGGCGACGATCGCTTCGATGACGTCCGGGCTGGCGACTGGGCCGGCGATCAAGCCGCTTTCGCTGAGGAACGTGCAGTGTTCGATCCCGTCAACACCGGCGGCGGCCGCCGCGGCGATCCCGGCGGTGGCGTGCGCGTGCGCGGTCACCGGTAGACCCACCCGATGGGCCGCCTCGACAACCGCGGCCAATTCATCACTGGTGTACTGCGGCTGCCACGGATCGGTTCCCTCGGTGGTGAATCCGCCGGTGGCCATCACCTTGATCCAATCCACTCCCCGCGCGGCCCGCTCGCTAACCGCATCGACGAGCGCCTCGGTGCTATCGGCCGCACCGCCGAGGAACCAGCAATGCCCGCCGGTGCGGGTCAATGGAGGCCCGGAAACCAGAAGTTCCGGCCCCGTCGTGGTTCCCCGCCGGTATTCCTCCCGCAGCGACAGGGTCGCAAAGCCGCGGTCACCGAGATCGCGAATCGTGGTGATTCCCGACCTCAACGCGGCCTCGGCGTGCCGACGCGCCCGTCCCAGCAGCGCCTCATGCGAGTCGCCGGCCAGATCTTCCGGCTCACCGTCGGGGTCCCAGCACAAATGGGCGTGCGCATCCACCAGTCCCGGCAACAACGTCGACTCACCCAGGTCAACCGGTGTCAGGTCCGGCGGGCAGACGGCGTCGTCAAAATCGACCGCGCTGATCCGACCGTCCTCGACCACGACCAGCACCGGTCCGTCGTGAAACCGGTACCCGTCGAACGCATGATCGGCGCGAATCGCGATCCGTCTCATCATCGGTAAAAATACAGCGTGATGACCTCGCCGCTGCTGCGGGGATTCCCGCCGGTCGTCGATGACGATGCCAGGGTGCTGATTCTCGGCTCCTTCCCGAGCGCGCTATCGCTGGTGACACGCCAGTACTACGCCAATCCGCGAAATGCGTTCTGGCCAATCGTCGGTGAGCTTTTCGGCTTTGAACCGAACGCTCCGTATGAAAGCCGCTTGGCGGCACTGCAATCCCACGGCGTCGCGCTGTGGGATGTGCTACACCGGTGCCGTCGCGCCGGCAGTGCCGACTCCGCGATCGATCCGAAGAGCGTGGTGGTCAACGACTTTGCCCGGTTGTTTGCCGACTACCCGAGCCTCGCCCGGGTGTACTTCAACGGCGTAAAGTCCGCCGAACTGTATCGCAGGCTGGCCGATCCCGTCGCGCGGGTGGACTACCGGCGGCTGCCGTCGACCAGTCCGGCGCACGTCATGCGGCCGGGCGCCAAACTGGCTGCTTGGCAGGCGATTTCGATCTCATGACACCGGCGGTCGCCGGTGGGCCCACGGTCGTGCGGCTTCGATCTGTGCGGACAGCGACAACAGCGTCGCCTCGTCGAACGGGCGGCCGACGAGCTGCACCGCCAACGGTAGCCCGTCGCCGTCGAAGTCCCACGGCACCGCCGCCGCGGGCTGTCCGGTCAGGTTCCAGATCTGTTGGTAGGGAACCCGCTGCCCCACCGCCAACAGCGTCGACACCCCGCCCCGGTGCTGGTAGGCACCGATGCGGGAGGGGCCCGTGGCGTTGCCCGGCGTGACGACGACGTCGACATCGTCGAAGATCGACTGGATCCGCTTGGCCAACCCCAGCTCGGCGACGCGCAAGGAGTCCATCGTCCGGTCCGAGAAAAAGGATCCCAAGCGCGCCAGCACCCGGGTTCGACGCTCGAGTCGCTCGGGATGCGCCTGCGCGTCCGCGTCGTCGCTGATACCGCGAAGGAAGCGGGGCAGGTAGTTCGTGTATGCCAGGGGCGGATACTCGGGGTCGCGGATGATGACGTCGTGGCCCAGATCGCGAAGCAACGCGCCCGCCTGCTCGACTGCCGCCAGCTGTTGCTTCCCTACTCTGACGGGAAGCGGCGTTGGAACCTTGGTGCTCAAGGCAATTCGCAGCTGGCCGGGCTCGCGCTCGGCCGCGGCCGCGAACTCGCCTTCGGGACCGAGGACCCCGGACACCGTGGCCGTCGCATCGAGCATCAATGCCGCGTCGCGCACCGAGCGCGCTATTGGCCCGTTGACGCTTAGCCCCTGCCACGCCCCGTCGTGCGGCTCGAGCGATATCCGATCGCGTTGAGGTTTCAGGCCGAACAGACCGCACCAGGTCGACGGGATGCGGATCGAGCCGCCGCCATCGGAACCGAGTGCCACCGCAGCGAGCCCGGCGGCTACCGCGGCGGCGCTGCCGCCGCTGCTGCCGCCCGGGGTGCGACTGGGATTCCACGGGTTGCGGGTGGCCCCCAGAGTCAGCGACTCGGTGAAGGGCATGATCATCAGCTCAGGCACGGAGGTCTTGCCGATGATGACGGCGCCGGCCGCGCGCAGCCGGCGAACCGCTTCGGCATCGGCGGTTGCGGCCGGGCCGTGCGCGCTGCTGCCGTAGGTGGTCACCTCGCCGGCGACGTCGACGTCGTCTTTGATCGCGATCGGCACGCCGAGCAGCGGCAGCCGTTCACCGGCGTCCAGGCGATCCTGCGCCGCGGACGCCTCGTCGCGCGCCTTGTCCGTCAGCACCACGCGGTAGGCGCGCAGCTCGCTGTCCAGGCGCGCAATTCGTTCCAGATAGATCTCGAGCAGCTCCGGCGCGGTCAGTTCACCGTCGGCCAGCATCCGGGCTTGTGTGGCCGCGCCGGCAAAGGCGATATCGCTGGAGTCCACTGCGGCAGCATAACGTTACTGAAATGCACGACAGCGCCTTCGATCTGTTGACCGAAAAGCAGCTCCGCGGCCGCAACACGATCAAGTGGAACCTGTTCGGGCCCGATGTGCTGCCGCTGTGGGTGGCGGAGATGGACTATCCCACGGCGCCTCCGGTGCTCGAGGGGATACGGGCGTGCGTCGAGAACGAGGAGTTCGGCTACCCACGGTTCAACGAGGAGACGCTGCCGCGAGCGACCGCCGACTGGTGCCGGCAACGCTACGGTTGGCGGGTCCAACCCGAATGGGTCCGCGTCGTTCCGGATGTCCTCAAGGGAATGGAAGCCGTCGTCAACTTCCTCACCCGGCCGGAGAGCCCGGTGGCGTTGCCCGTCCCCGCGTATATGCCGTTCTTCGACGTCCTGCATGTCACCGGCCGCCAGCGAGTGGAAATCCCTACGGTGCAGCAAGATTCGGGACGGTACCTGCTGGACCTGGACGCGCTCGAGGCGGCGTTCGTCGGCGGGGCCGGATCGGTGATCCTCTGCAATCCGAACAACCCGCTGGGCACCGCGTTCACCGAAGCCGAGCTGCGCGCGATCGTGGATATCGCGGCCGGCCAAGGCGCCCGCGTCATCGCGGACGAGATCTGGGGACCGGTGGTCTACGGACGGCGCCACGTCGCCGCCGCCTCGGTTTCCGACGCGGCCGCCGAAACGGTCGTCACGCTGGTGTCGGCCTCCAAGGGCTGGAACCTGCCCGGCCTGATGTGCGCCCAGGTAATCCTGTCCAACCGCCGTGACGCCGACGACTGGGACCGGATCAACATGCTGCACCGGTTGGGGACGTCGACCGTCGGTGTCCGTGCCAACATCGCCGCCTACGAACACGGCGCGCCGTGGCTGGACGAGCTGCTGGAGTATCTGCGGGCCAACCGCGACCAGCTGGTGCGGGCGCTGCCGGAGTTGGTTCCCGGGGTCAAGGTCAGCGCCCCCGAGGGCACCTACCTTTCCTGGGTGGACTTCCGCGGGCTCGACCTGCCGGCCGAACCCGCCGAATACCTGCTTTCGGAGGCGAAGGTGGCGCTGTCCCCCGGCATCCCGTTCGGCGCCGCGGTGGGCTCCGGATTCGCGCGGCTGAACTTCGGCACCACCCGCGCAATCCTCGATCGGGCGATCGAGGCGATCGCCGCCGCAGCATTTCGATGACGGTACCGTGACGGCATGTCCTGCGTGTTCTGTGCGATCGTCGCCGGGGATGGCCCAGCCATCCGGATCTGCGAAGACGACGGCTACCTGGCGATCCTCGACATCCGCCCGTTCACCCGCGGCCACACCCTGGTGTTCCCGAAACGACACACCGTGGACCTCACCGACACCCCGCCGCAGACGCTGGCCGCGATGGTCACCATCGGCCAACGGATCGCACGTGCCGCCCGCGCGACGGAGTTGGCCGACGCGACGAACATAGGGATCAACGACGGCCGCGCCGCCTTCCAGACGGTGCACCACATCCACCTGCACGTGCTGCCCCGGCGCAACGGCGACAAGCTCTCGGTGGCCAAGGGGCTGCTGCTGCGCCGGGACCCGGACCGGGAGACGACCGGGCGGATCCTGCGGGAGGCCCTGGCCCGGATCGACGCGAGTCAGGCAGACTGAACTTATGGCACTTCCGTCCTGGGTTGAGCAGACCTTGTTACCACAGGTATTGCGCGTACACGACAGCGTCTATCGGGGAACGAACGGCTGGATTGGGCATCGCACGCTGGGGATACCCAGCCTGCTGTTGCACACCGTCGGCGCCAAGACCGGCATCGCCCGAACCACGTCGCTGACGTATGCGCGCGATGGCAACGACTACCTGATCGTCGCTTCCAAGGGCGGGGACCCGAAGGCGCCCGGCTGGTATCACAACCTGCGGAAAAATCCGGACGTGGAAATCAACGTCGGGCCAAGGCGTTTCGGCGTGACGGCTCGCCCGGTGGTTCCCGGCGACACCGAGTACTCCCGGCTATGGCAGATCGTCAACAAGAACAACGGCAACCGGTACGCCGCTTACCAGGAGAAGACGTCGCGGCCGATCCCGGTCGTGGTGTTGAGCCCTCAAAAGGCAAGTTAGAAGAGCTCTTTCGCCAGCAGCTCCAGCGTCGCCACCCGCGCCGGTGCTGTGGCGGGGTCGGTGCCGCGGTGGGCCGAGGCGACCGGGTGCACCATCACCTCGTCGACGCCGAACCGTTCGGCGAGTGCCCGTACCTGTTCGGCGGCCTCGACGGGGGTGCCGAGGACGGCACGTTCGAATCCGGAATCCACGATGCGCTGTTGCTCTTGCGTCAGCTGCGCGACTTCCGCCTCCTCGACGAGCGGCACCGGGCCGAGCGGCTGCCCGGTGCGTAGCCGCGCCATCATCTGCAGGTTGGGCAACATCAATGCCGTTGCCTCGTCGTGGGTTTCGGCCACCGCGGCGTTGACCGTCAAGAACGTGACCGGTTCGGCGGCCAATTTGCTCGGCACGAACCGGGAGCGGTAAAGCTCGAGAGCCTCTTCGGTTCCCTTGCCGGAGAAGTGATGGGCGAACACGTACGGCAGCCCCTTGGCGGCGGCCAAGCGCGCCGAGTACATCGACGAGCCCAGCAGCCAAAGCCGCGGCTCGGTGGCCGCGGCCGGGGTGGCCTTGAGCCGATAGTCCCCGGAGCGCAGCGGAACCACCACGCCGTGCGCGCTCATCAGCGCCGCCACGTCGTCGAGGTATTCGGGGAAGTTCTCGATGTCTTCTTCGCCACGGCTGCCGCGCAGCGCATACGTCGTCACCGGGTCGGATCCGGGCGCCCGGCCGATGCCCAGGTCGATCCGGCCCGGGGCGGCCGCTTCCAGGAGCGCGAACTGCTCGGCCACCGCCAGCGGCGCGTGATTGGGCAGCATCACGCCGCCCGAACCCAGTCGCAGCTGGGAGGTCTGCGCGGCCAGATAGGCGATCAACACCGGTGGGCTGGTGGCGCCCACGGACGGCATGTTGTGGTGCTCGGCGAGCCAGTAGCGGGTGAAACCCAGCCGGTCGGCGGTCTGCGCCAGCCGCACGGTGGCCGCCAGCGCATCGCCGGTCGTCTGGTCCGTGCGCACCGGGACGAGATCAAGAACGGAAAGTCGCACGATGGCGTCAACGCCCGGTGCCGTGTGAACGTTCCCGGCTGGTCGGGTCTCGGGCGTGCGCTCACGGCTTTTGGGTGTGAAGGCGGGGCGGGATTCCGGCCAGTTTTCCGCCCAGGCTGCACAGTCGAAGCCCACGCTTCAGAATGAAAGCCGGGACCGAGCGCCGCCCCCCACCGGCTGGTCAGTAGTCCTTGAGGGTGATGGAACCGACGATGCGGTCGAAGACCTCCTGCGGGATCGGTGCACCACCCGGGATGTTGTCGACCACCAGCCACTGATTGCGCTTGACGTAGTCCTGGAACTCGGCTTGGTAGCTGGTGAAGCCCTTTTCGTAGTCGCCACCGGCCGCCGCGAGCTCGCCGGCCAGGATGTAGGCGCCCAGCAGCGCCACGCTGGTCCCCTGGCCCGACAACGGCGAGCAGCAGTACCCGGCGTCGCCGACCAGCGCCACCCTGCCCTTCGACCAGCGATCCATCTTGATCTGCGACATCTCGTCGAAATAGAAATCCGGTGCGCTCCGCATGTATTCCAGCAGCTGCGGGCGGACCCAGCCGTCGTCGGCCATCCGCCGTTCCAACTCGGCGAACTGGGCCTCGGTGTCGCGGTAGTCGATCCGCAGGTCGGTGTCCATGAAGCCCACCATGGCGCGGGCCTCGGTGTTGTTGCGCGCGCTGTACACGCCCGCCATGGTGGAGTCCCCGTAATGCCAGGTCTGCCAGTAGTCCAGGTCCAGGAAGTTGGGCACGGTGAAGATCGCCGCGTGAGTGCCCAGCCTGTCGATGAATTGCTCCTCCGGGCCGAAGACCAATTCGCGCACATTGGAGTGCAACCCGTCGGCGCCGATCACCAAGTCGAAGTCGCGCGCGGCGGCGCGCTCGAACGTCACAGCGACCGCGGCGCCGTCGTCCTGCAACGCGGCGATGCTGTCGTCAAATAGGTATTCGACCTTTAGTTGTGTTGCCTCGTAAAGCAATTCGATCAGATCGTCGCGCAGCAGCTCAATATCGGGGCTGGCAATGAGTCCGCCGGTAGGCGTCGATTCGGTGTCCTGGGACAGTTCGTTGCCGTCGCGGTCGACGACCGACGCACCGCGGATGCGCGTCCTGCGCTGGTCGGCGGCGGCCCGCAACATCATCCGTTCCAGCACGGTCAGCGCCGGACCGCGCACGTCGATGGCCTGTCCGCCCGGCCGCAGCCCAGGGTAGCGCTCCACCACCGTGACCGAATGGCCATGTTGGGCAAGCCAATACGCCACCGTCGTCCCGGCCACACTGGCGCCGGAAACCAAAACTTGAGTCACTTGATCCCCGCCAGCCTCTTTGCCTTGCCGAAGACGTCGTCGAGCATCATCGGAGTCAACCTACCGGTGAACATATTTTGCTGGCTGGGGTGGTAGCAACCGAGCAATTGCACACCGGTTCCCAGCTCCGCGACGACGCCGTGGCCGAATCGCGGCTTGGGCGCTCCGGCGACGCCCGGCAGCGGGCCCGGCAGTCGCAGCGCGATCTGCCACGCGAACCCGCCGAGGGCCACGATCGCGCGCACATGGTCGGAAACCAGCCGCCATTCTGCGGCCAGCCAGGGCCAGCAGGTGTCGCGCTCCGCCGTCGTCGGGGCGTTGGCCGGAGGCGCGCACCGCACCGGTGCGACGATCCGAATCTTGTTGGCCCGCAAGCCGTCCGCGGCGTCCACACTGGTCGGCTGGTTCACCAGCCCCGCCCGGTGCAGCGCCGCGTACAGCTGATCGCCGGACCGGTCTCCGGTGAACATCCGTCCGGTCCGGTTGGCGCCGTGCGCGGCGGGCGCCAGCCCGACGATCAGCAGCCGGGGCCGCTCCGATCCCCAACCCGGCACGGGCCTCCCCCAATATGGCTGGTCGGCGAAGGCCCGGCGCTTTTCTTTCGCCACGTCCTCGCGCCAGGTAACCAGGCGCTGGCAGGCCCGACAGACGCTGATCGCCGCGTCGAGTTCCGGTATCGATCCGGCTTGGGCCGCCAGCGTGACGACCCGCGCGGCGTCGGCGGCCACCGGGGTCCGCGGCGTCGCCGGATCACCCGGCCATCCGGTGCCGGGACCGACCGGAGAACCGAACGCCCGGCCGGTGTTTGGGTGGGCGAGCACATGAACATCCTGCATTTAGCCGGGGCGACCACGAAATTCGGTGGCTGCCGTCATGGCTTTGGGGTTAAATTCAGCCGCGATATCCATGCGACATACGAGCCGCGGCCCGGCGTTTCTGATCCTGTTCGCCACGCTGACGGCGACGGCGGGTACCGGGATCTCGATAGTCGCGTTCCCGTGGCTGGCGTTGCAGCACCACGACAGCGCGCGGGACGCCGCGATCGTTGCCGCTGCCATGACGCTGCCACTGGTGCTCTCCACGCTGGTCGCCGGCACCGCGGTCGACTTCTTCGGGCGCCGCCGCGTTTCGCTGGTCTCCGATTCACTGTCCTGCACGGCGATGGCCGCCGTCCCGCTGATCGCCTGGTTGTTCGGTAGAGCCGCGGTCAACGTCGTCGACCTGGCCGTGTTGGCCTTCTTCGCGGCCGCCTTCGACCCGGCCGGGGCAACGGCGCGCCAGTCGATGCTGCCCGAGGCCGCCGCCCGCGCGGGCTGGTCGCTGGACCGCACCAACAGCACCTACGAGGCGATCCTCAACCTGGCCTACATCGTGGGCCCGGGCATCGGCGGCTTGATGATCGCCGCGGTTGGTGGCATCAACACGATGTGGGTCACGGCGGGGCTTTTCGGGTTGTCCTTCCTCGCGATCGGGGTGATGCGGCTCGAGGGCGCCGGCAAGCCACACCGCGCGACCCGACCCGAAGGGTTGGTGTCCGGCATCGCCGAAGGCCTCCGATTTGTCTGGAATCTTCGGGTGTTACGCACACTCGGGCTGATCGACCTGGTCGTGACCGCGCTATACCTGCCGATGGAAAGCGTGCTGTTTCCGAAGTACTTCACCGACCGGCACCAACCTGCGCAATTGGGTTGGGCGTTGATGGCGCTCGGGGTCGGCGGCGTGGCGGGCGCGCTCGGCTATGCGGTGGTGTCGAAACACCTGCGGCGGCGTACCGCCGTGCTGACCGCGACCCTGACCTTCGGCGCGGCGACGGTCGGCATCGCGTTCCTGCCGCCGTTGCCGGTGATCCTGGTGCTGTGCGCGGTGACCGGCTTGGTCTACGGGCCGATCCAGCCGATCTACAACTACGTGATGCAGACCCGGGCACCGCAACATCTGCGCGGCCGGGTGGTCGGGGTGATGACGGGTCTGATGTACGCCGCGGGCCCGCTGGGCTTGCTGGTGGCCGGTCCGCTGGCCGACGCCGCCGGACTGCGTGTCACCTTCCTGGCATTGGCGGTGCCGATCCTGGTGGTCGGCCTCGTCGCTTGCGGCCTTCCGTCGCTGCGTGAGCTGGACCGCGCGCCAGAGTTCGCTGAGGATCCCACGGCCTAAGATCTGGGCGTGGATGCCTCGCTGGCCGAGCTGATCGCCGGGCTGCCCGACGGGATGGTCGTCACCGACCCCGCCGTGACCGAGGGCTACCGACAGGACCGCGCTTTCGACCCGTCGGCGGGCAAACCGCTGGCCGTGGTCCGGCCGCGGCGCACCGAAGAGGTGCAGACCGTGCTGCGCTGGGCCACCGCCCACCGGGTGCCGGTGGTGCCCCGGGGCGCCGGCAGCGGCCTGTCCGGCGGAGCGACCGCGCTGGACAACGGAATCGTGCTGTCGACGGAGAAGATGCGCGACATCAGCATCGATCCGGTGACGCGCACCGCGGTATGTCAGCCCGGGCTGTTCAACGCCGAGGTGAAGAAGGCCGCCGCCGAGCACGGCCTGTGGTATCCGCCCGATCCGTCGTCGTTCGAGATCTGCAGCATCGGCGGCAACATCGCCACCAACGCCGGCGGGCTGTGCTGTGTGAAGTACGGCGTCACCACCGACTATGTGCTGGGCATGCAAGTGGTGCTGGCCGACGGCACCGCGGTGCGGCTGGGTGGGCCACGGCTCAAGGACGTCGCGGGGCTTTCGCTGACCAAGCTGTTCGTCGGCAGCGAGGGCACGCTGGGCGTGATCACGGAGGTGACGCTGCGCCTGCTGCCCGCGCAGAACGTGTCGAGCGTCGTGGTGGCGACGTTCGCGTCGGTGGAGTCAGCCGTCGACGCGGTGCTGGGAGTCTCTGCGCGGCTGCGACCCTCGATGCTGGAGTTCATGGATTCGGTGGCGATCAACGCCGTCGAGGACACCCTGCGCATGGACCTGGACCGCGGGGCGGCGGCCATGCTGGTGGCCGGCTCCGACGAGCGCGGGCGGGCTAGCGGCGAGGACGCCGAGGTGATTGCCGCGGTGTTCGCGGAAAACGGTGCGACGGAGGTGTTTTCGACCGACGATCCGGACGAGGGCGAGGCCTTTGTGGCCGCCCGCCGGTTCTGCATCCCGGCGGTGGAAGCCAAGGGATCGCTGCTGCTCGAGGACGTCGGGGTGCCGCTGCCGGCGCTGGGCAAGTTGGTCACCGGGATCTCGCGAATCGCTTCCGAACGCGACCTGATGATCTCCGTGATCGCCCACGCCGGCGACGGCAACACCCACCCGCTGATCGTGTACGACCCCGCCGATGCCGCGATGACGGAGCGCGCGCATGTCGCGTTCGGCGAGATCATGGACCTGGCCGTCGGCCTGGGCGGCACGATCACCGGTGAGCACGGCGTCGGCCGGTTGAAGCGGCCGTGGCTGGACGGCTATCTGGGGCCCGAGGCGATGGACCTCAACCGGCGCATCAAGCGGGCATTGGACCCGGACGGCATCTTGAACCCCGGCGCGGCGATCTAGGGCTTTCTGTTTGGCGGCGTCGAGTGTGCGCTGAGGGCTTTGAGCGTGCGCTGAGGGCGCGATTCCGGCATTTTTTGCGCCTTCGACGCACACTCGAGGCCGTCAACGCACACTCGATGGCCATGTTGTGGGCTCGGTGATTGACAGCCTGCTGAATCTGTCGTATTAATGAGACATGACTGTGGTTATGTCTCACAATGCGCCGGTCGCGTTCCGGCTCGCCACCGCCGAGACCTGGCCCAATCCCTGGCCGATGTACCGCGCGTTGCGCGATCACGACCCGGTGCACCACGTGGTCCCCGAGGGCCGGCCCGACCACGATTACTACGTGCTGTCTCGGCACGCCGACGTCTGGGCGGCCGCCCGAGATCACGAGACGTTCTCCTCCGCGCAGGGGCTGACCGTCAACTATGGCGAGCTGGATCTCATTGGCTTGCAAGATAATCCGCCGTTCGTGATGCAGGATCCCCCGGTACACACCGAATTTCGCAAGCTGGTGTCGCGCGGTTTCACGCCGCGGCAGGTCGAGGCGGTGGAGCCCAAGGTTCGCGAGTTCGTCGTCGAGCGCATCGAGGGGTTGCGCGCCAACGGCGGCGGCGACATCGTCACCGAGCTGTTCAAACCGCTGCCCTCGATGGTGGTCGCGCACTATCTCGGTGTGCCCGAGGAAGACCGGGCGCAGTTCGACGGTTGGACGGATGCGATCGTCGCGGCCAACACCGCCGAAGGCGGCGTCTCCGGGGCGCTGGAAACGGTCGGCGACGCGGTCGGGTCGATGATGGCCTACTTCACCCGGCTGATCGAGCGGCGCCGAACCGAACCCGAGGACGACACCATCTCGCATCTGGTCGCCGCCGGAGTCGGCGCCGACGGCGACATCGCCGGCACCCTGTCGGTGTTGGCTTTCACGTTCACCATGGTCACCGGCGGCAACGACACCACCACCGGAATGCTCGGCGGCTCAATGCCTTTGCTGCATCAACGGCCCGACCAGCGACGGCTCCTGATGGACGATCCGGGGCTCATTCCCGATGCGGTCGACGAACTACTGCGGTTGACGTCGCCGGTGCAAGGACTGGCGCGCACGGTCACCCGCGACGTGACGATCGGCGACACCACCGTTCGGGCCGGCCGCAAGGTTTTTCTGCTGTATGGGTCGGCCAACCGTGACGAACGCCAATACGGGCCGGACGCAGGCGAACTCGACGTGACGCGATGCCCGCGCAACATCATGACCTTCAGCCACGGCGCGCACCACTGCCTGGGCGCGGCGGCGGCCCGGATGCAATCCCGGGTTACGCTGACCGAACTGCTGGCCCGCTGCCCGGAGTTCGAGGTCGACGAGTCCGCGATCGTCTGGTCGGGCGGCAGTTATGTGCGGCGGCCGCTGTCGGTGCCGATCCGGGTGAAGTCCTGATGCCCGGTAATGACTGGCTGGCCTCGCGCCGGTCCGAGGTGGCCGCGGACCGGATACTCGACGCGGCCGAGGAGCTCTACACCCAGCGGGACCAGGCTTCGATCGGCATGAACGAAATCGCCAGGGCCGCAGGCTGTTCCCGCGCGACCCTGTACCGGTACTTCGAGAGCCGTGAGGCGCTGCGAACCGCCTACGTGCACCGCGAGGCGCGCCGGCTGGGCCGCGCGATCAGGGAGCGGATCGACGGCATCGACGACCCGCGCGAACGGCTGATCGCGAGCGTCACGGCCGCGTTGCAGATGGTTCGCGAAAGCCCCGCGTTGTCATCGTGGTTCGCCGTCACCCGCCCGCCGATCGGCGGCGAGGTGGCCGGGCAGTCCGACGTGATCACCGCGCTGGCGGCCGCCTTCGTCAACTCGCTCGGTCCCGAAGACCGCGCCGTCGTGGAGCGCCGGGCCCGTTGGGTGGTGCGGGTGGTGACGTCGCTGCTGATGTACCCCGGCCAGGACGAGGCCGACGAGCGGGCGATGATCGAGGAGTTCGTCGTGCCGATCGTGACGCCGGTTTCCGCGCGCGGCTCAGTCCCGCACGCGCGTGAAACGGTGTAGCAGCCACGCCAAGGGAATCGTCAGTACCAGCGTCGCGATGAACAGGTTCAGCATCGAGCCGGTGTAGACGTGATAGCCGACCACGTAGTCCATCGCGAATTCCATTGTGATCAGGTGGATCAGGAAGATCTCGTAGGAGATCTCGCCAAGCCACACCATCGGCCGGGTGGCCAGCAGCCGGTAGTAACAGCCCCTGGTCACCGAGGGCCAGCGGTGCCACCGCCAGCGCGGCGATCGCGGCGTAGAAACAAGTCTTCACCAGCGCCTCGCTCACCGCTGAGGGCGACGTCGTGGGTGCGCCCCCGATGGGTGTGGCGACGATGAAAAAGCTGACGGTCGCCAACGGTATGGCCATGAACGCGTAGCACCGCACACCCATCGCCTGCAGCACGGCCAGCGCCATGCCGGCCAGGAACCAGGCCAGGTAGGTGGGCAGCCATAGCCGGGCGCCGTCGGGAAACCAGTGATCGGTGTGCACCAGGATCAACCAGGCCGGGCTGATCAGCATCATGCCCGCGAGCGCGCCGAGCACCACCTTCGGCTGCCACCGGCGCCGACAGATCAGCACCAGCAGCACGTATGCCAACAGCGGCAGCGCCACGTAAAACGCGGCCTCCACCGCCAGGCTCCACATCTGGGTCAGGCCCTGGTGCAGGTACTTGCCGAGGTAGCCGTTGCAGTAGATCTGCGTCAGCGTGAGGTTGCGGACCAATCCCATCCAGGTGTGCCCGGGATTGGGTCCCGCGTCGCGGAAGTCGTACAGCACGTAGGCGAACAGCACGGTGATGACGTAGGCGGGCATGATGCGCCGAACCCGGTGCCGCGCATAGCGACTCAGCGACGGCGGCCGGGCCGCCGGTGGCGGCCGACTTCACCCACGGGCGGAACAGCAGGAAGCCGGACAGCACGAAGAAGATCGGAACGCCGATCTCCAGCCGGGCACCGACCAGGCCCCAATAGCCGTGGGTGTACTTGCCGGTGGTGTACGCCGCGTGGGTGCCGACGACGAGCAGCGCGGCGACCGCGCGGATACCGGTCAGCGACGCGACCCGGTCCACGTGGGAGGTCTGCTCGAGTCCGCCCTGGGCGTCCCGTTCCTCGGACAGGGTCATCCGGTGGGTTTCCGGCGTGGCTTGGCTGGCGACGGTCGGGCCGAAGGTCGATCAGCACCCCCGAGATGCGGGTCTGCTCAAGCTTTTTGAGCGTCGAGTGAGGCAGTTTGGCCGGCAGCTCCACCAGCGAGAAGTCCGGTCCGATCGCGATGTGGCCGAAATCGCTGCGATGCAGACCCCCCTCGTTGGCGATGGCGCCGACGATCGCACCCGGACCGATCTTGTGACGTTTGCCCACCGAGACCCGGTAGGTGGTGAACGGCTTTGTGGACCTCGGCGCTTTCGGGACGGTCCCGACGTTCCCGCCGTTCGTATCGTTCGGGCGGCGGTTCGGGCGCCATCAGGAATGCCTCGCCGTCGCGGGACTGCACCGCCAGCGCCGCGGCGATGTCGGCCATCGGGACGTCGTGCTCGCGTTCGTAGTCCTGCACCAACTTGCGGAACAGCTCGATTCCCGGACCGCCGAGGGCCCCGGTGATGGAGTCGGCGAACTTGGCCACCCGCTGGGCGTTGACGTCCTCGACGGTGGGCAAGTTCGGCCTCGGTGAGCGTTTGCCGCGTCGCCTTTTCGATCGCCTTGAGCAGGTGGCGTTCCCGCGGGGAGACGAACAACAGCGCAGTCCCCGAACGCCCCGCCCTGCCGGTGCGTCCGATCCGGTGTACATACGACTCGGTGTCGTGCGGGATGTCGTAGTTGAGCACATGCGATATCCGCTCCACGTCCAGGCCGCGGGCGGCCACGTCGGTGGCAACCAGGATGTCGATGCCCTTGGCGCCGCCCTTTTTGAGCGCGGTGATGGTCCGCTCGCGCTGCGCCTGCGGGATGTCGCCGTTGATGGCAGCCGCGGAAAACCCTCGGGCCCTTAGTTTTTCGGCGACCTCTTCGGTGGCCTGCTTGGTGCGGACGAAGACGATCATCGCCTCGAACTGCTCCACCTCGAGAACCCGGGTCAGCGCCTCCATCTTGCGCGGACCGGCGACCTGGATGTAGCGCTGCGAAATGTTCTCGGCGGTAGCCGTTTTCGATTTCGCGGTGACCTCGAACGGGTCGTGTAGGTACTTTTTGGTGAGCTTGCGGATCGCCGGCGGCATGGTCGCCGAGAACAGCGCCACCTGCTTGTATTCCGGGGTTTCGGAGAGGATGCGCTCGACGTCTTCGGCGAAACCCATGGCGAGCATCTCGTCGGCCTCGTCGAGCACCAGGTAATCCACCCGCGACAGGTCCAGCGTCCCCCGTTCGAGGTGGTCGATGACCCGGCCGGGGGTGCCGACCACCACCTGCGCGCCGCGCCGCAGCCCGGCCAGTTGGACGCCGTAGGACGACCCGCCGTAAATCGGCAGCACGTTGATCTTCGGCAGATGCGCCCCGTAGCGGCTGAACGCCTCGGCCACCTGCAGGGCCAGCTCGCGGGTGGGCGCCAGCACCAGCGCTTGAGTCGCAGTGCTGGTGAGGTCGATCTTGGACAGGATCGGGATCGCGAAGGCCGCCGTCTTGCCGGTGCCGGTCTGCGCCAGTCCCACTACGTCGGAACCTGCCATCAGCGGCGGAATCGTCGCCGCCTGGATGGCCGTCGGCGACTCGTAGCCGACGTCGGCGGTTGCCCGCAGGACCGCAGGATGAATCTGCAGGTCCGCAAAGGTGGTAGCGGCAGCTTCGGGCGAGCTGTCCGGGAGGGTCATCGTTCAAGAAGTTTAGTGGCAAACCGGAGCGCGGTCGCGCCCGGCGCGGCGGGTCGCGGCACGCGGCCACGCCTGCCGCACCAAGGGACCGGATTTCGGTACGGTTTCGCGATGTGTGGTCGCTACCCCGGCGTGTCGAGCCATTGACGGCGCTTGTCTTGATCGCCGCAACGTTGACCGGTTGCGGTTCCGGAGATTCCACGGTCGCCAAGACGCCACAGGCCACGAGTTCGACCGCGTCGATCACCGCCCCCGCGACGCCGAGCCCGACGTCCGGGGTCGCCGCCCCGCCCGTCGGCGGTCCGCCACCCGACCCGTGCGCGGTCAATCTCGCGTCGCCAACCATCGCGACAGTGGTCTCCGAGCTGCCCCGCGACCCGCGCAGTCAGCAGCCCTGGAACCCCGAGCCGTTGGCCGGCAACTACAACCAGTGCGCCCAGCTGTCTGCGGTGATCATCAAGGCCAATACCAACGCCGGCAATCCCACCACCCGGGCGGTGCTGTTCCACCTCGGCCAGTTCATCCCCCAGGGAGTGCCCGACACCTACGGGTTCAACGGCATCGACGCAGCGCAAACCACCGGCGACACAGTCGCATTCACCTACCCCAGCGGCATCGGCTTGACCACCACCGTGAAGTTCCGATGGAACGGCAACGGCGTCGAGCTCATCGGTAACAAACCCGGCGGCTGAGCGGGCCGACAGCCGAGCGGGCCGCGAATGCCCTTCAGGAGCACGCAGGCCCTCGAGGTGACTACCAACCCGCGGGCGTCGCAGCCACGCCCGCCCGTCGCCGATGGTGTTAGTCGGGTTACTGGTCTGGCCGGCACTGCCGCTGGCAGGCGTGTGCGACCGTCAAGCCGCCGCCGACACCAAGCGCTGCCGCCGTTGAGGTTGGTGCCACCGAAACCCGAGTTACCCCCGAGGCCCGGCCGCCCTGGCCGCCGGCCCTGCGGCCGCGCCGGCCGTAGTCGCCAAAGCTCTGGCCCCAGCATTACGTAGACGCCACCATTAGGGACTGGTCATGCCCGTGGCGCCCTGATGCCCGTTGGGACCCAGGAATCCGCCGCCCCCGCCGCCCCCGCCGGGGGCGCCCGTACCGTGCGGGCTGCCGCCGTTGCCGCCGGTGCCGCCGTCCCCGCCCAAACTGCCCAGCCCCCAGGCGAAGCCGCCCATGCCGCCGACACCGCCGACACCGCCCGTAGTTGAGCCCATCCCGCCGGCCCCGCCGACCCCGCCAGCGCCGGCGGAGAACAAGAAGAACGCCCGGTCGGTACCACCCTCCCCGCCGGCGCCGCCCTTACCGCCGACGCCGCCGGGGTTGGCCCAGCCGGTGCCGCCCTGCCCGCCGGCACCGCCTGAGCCGAACCTGCCACCGGCACCGCCGTGCCCGCCGGCACCGCCGGTCGGGCTCGCCGAAGTCCCGGCGCCGCCGGCACCGCCGACCCCGCCATCCCCGATCAGACCGGCATTGCCGCCCTTCCCACCGGCCTTGCCCTTGGCCCCCGATCCGCCGTTGCCGCCGTTGCCGATCAAGATGCCGCCGTTCTGGCCGGCCTGCCCGGTCCCCGGCGCACCATTGGCGCCATTGCCGATCAGCGGGCGGTTCAACAACTTCTCGGTGGGTGTGTTGATCACACCTAGGATGCCTTGCGCCGGCGACGCGGCCGCCGCCCGCAGCGGCGAAGCGTTGGCCGCCTCGGTGGCCGCATACATCAACCCACCGCCGCTCAACGTCTGCACAAACGCGTCATGAAACTTCGCCACCTGCGCGCTCAGCGCCTGATATTCCGCCCCATGGGCGCCAAACACCGCCGAGATCGCGGCCGACACCTCATCGCCAGCCGCGGCCACCAGCGACGTTGTCGGCAGCGCGGCCGCCGAATTGGCCGCCCTAATCGCCGACCCGATCCCAGTGAGATCCTGGGACGTGGTGGCGAAAACATCAGGCGAAGCGAAGACGAACGAGGACATCTGCGGCTCCCATCACTAGGGCATCACTAGGCATCACAGGGCACGGCGCGGACTCAGGAGAAAACCCCCGAACAATTCCGATACATTACGCGAGCCCGTTCGTATTTTCATAGGGACTTCCCAAACTCGAGTCGATCGACGCCGTGGACTTCGATTCGGTTTCCATCGCGTAAACATCTCGGGCACAACAAGATACCGGCCGCTGTCGAACAAGCATGGCTGCCGGCGACAGAACCGACGTGACAGTGCCTACGTGAACTGCATCGTAACTGCAGTTAAACGCTGGTCGACATTAGACCCTTTTTAATATGTCTAATCAGTAAAATGGATATGGCGACCCAGTGAAACTAAATATATTTTCGCTGAATAAAACCGCCGACACTTCCTCGGCCGACCGTGTCGGCCCCGAAGCTCGGGGTGTTGCCGGGCCGCCGCCTGCCATTGGGCCCCTCGCCCGTAGCGTGTTTCCACTGCTGGCCTACCCCGCCCGGCGTCGTGCAACCGACCCACCGCACCGTTTCATCTCGGCAAGTACATTCGGATTCAACGGGATTGAGGCCACGCGCCGCGTCGGCGACGCCGTCGCGTTCGCGACCTCAAGCCGTGTCGAAGTAAGCAGCGTGGTTCATGGCCTAACACCCGGCGGCTGAGCGGGCCGACGGGCGAGTGGGGCTACGAATGCCCTTCGGAAGTCCCGTGGGAGCCGCGGGCTCGTTGGGTGGTCGCTACCCTGCCGGTCGGAGCCACTGACGGGCTTGGCCGTCGCCGTATTGGTCGCCTTGACCGGCTGCGGTTCAGGGGATTCCACGGTCATCAAGGCACCACAGCCCCCGACCCCGCCGTCGCTGGCCACCCCTGGGCCTCCGCCGCTATTAGCCGCTGTTAGCTGTTCTGGCCCGTGCCGCCTCCCGCAGGGGACACGTGGCCAAATGTCACGCCGCCGCGGCCGGTGATGACGCCGCCGCCGGTACCTCCATTGGCTCCATTGGCGGCGCCGCCCACTCCGGAGCCCAACATCTGACCGCTGCCGGGTTGACGCTGCACGACGACGTCCGGATTCGCGCCCTGCGTACCGATGCCGCCACCACCGCCACCGCCACCGGTGCCGTTGGTGCCGCCTGTCGCACCGCCTCCGCCGCCACCAGTCTGGGGGCTGGGGGTGAAAGAAGGTGGTAGTCCCAGAGCCGCCGGTGCCGCCGTCACCGCCCATGACGCTGGCGTCACCGCCGACGCCACCGGTGCCGCCGGACCCGTTGGTTTAACCATGCGGTTATCAGAGTTGCTTGTTAGACATCGCCATCCCCAGGGCTGACCGCCACAGCCCACAGCCCGCTCCCGTCGCCGTCGTTGATGACCACCGACCCGCCACAGCTGTTTACCGCGGAAACAACACATCCCGGGAACTAGTCGAAATCGGTCAGCGACCCAGCCATGCGGCCGCTGTATCCGGTGCGGCCCAGCGGCGTCAGCCAGTTACCTCGAGCGGCAGCGAGATCAGGCCTGGGCCGCCAGTCACCACCAACACCCAACGGCCATTAACCGGCAGCATTACCTCGATATTGAAGAACGCGAACCCTATTTCGCCGCAGGCGGCCGCTTCCGGCAGCTCAAACGCGATGGTCAGCGGCTCGTCATCGGTCGGAGGCCTGATCTGCACCTCAACCAACCCGACCGGGCTATCGGTCTCAGCCTGCGTGAGCACCACCAGCACGAACTGAGCTAGCCGGTCAGGCCCCACCATGAATCCCGACAGCACCCCGCCCGACACGGCGAGTTTGTTATCCACCACCGTCGCCGCTTCGGCAAGGAAGGCTCCGGTAATCGCCCCGCCGAAGTTACCGGTTCGTCGGCAGTCACGACGGTCGGGTGTCGCGGTGCCGAATGCGGACGGCATGGGCCGACGGGCTGTGTCGGACGCCTCACCTACAGTTCCTGCCGTGTCTTCGCTATAAGACAGACGAGACCTCATACGATCTGCAGCCCGGCGGGAATCCTCTCCGGATCGCGCCAGAAGGCGTCGTTGACAAAACGTCTGAACAGATCCGGTGGTAGCAAGGTCGCGCGGCTCGGCCTTGACCGTGCCACGCACGGTGTGCAGGCCCGGAGTGCCGGCCCGTTCGTCGAACTCGGTGACGTCGTAATCGACGTGGCCGAAGTCATGCTCGAAAGCCGGCTCACCGAGAAACGCGTAGATGGCGTGCATCGTCTTGGCCGGATCGGTGGTCAGGGTTTCGTACTGCAGCGCCGCCCGGACCTAGGCCCCAGACGAGTGCCGGCCGTAGCCGGTGGGGTCGTCGTCCGGATCGTGACGGTAGTGCTGACCCCGCGGCGCTAGCCGATCGTCGGGTGGACCGGACCGAAACGTGCGCGTCGAAAAGTACTCGGCGATCGAAGCTGAAACGCTCCTCGGCCTCGACATGAAAGCCGTTGTGGGCGAAGCCAATCGATCCGTCCCGCGGAGCCGGGTCGTCGAGGAAACTGTGCGACGATTCGAAAGGTTCGCTATGCCAAGCGTCGGCGGGCGCCGGGCGCGGCTTGGCGAACCCCATTGGCCCGGTATCCATCTCCTCCTCGTACGCCGGTGCCCTGGGGGCATCGGGTGTGGGCCCCACGTCCGGTTCGCGAACGAGTATGAATTCGACGTAGTGGTCATCGTCATCGCGGAAGTCGCCGTCGTCGGGCGTAAACAGGTCGCGGCCCTTGCGTTTTCGGCTGATCGCCGCAGGGGCGAACCCGACTAGGAACAGCGCGGCTGCGATCCCGAACAACGCGATGAACGCCGGCAACAGCACCGACTGCGACATCGCGGCCGAGAACGACGCGCGCAGGAACTCGGGCAGCGCCACGGCGGCATCGTCGTCCCCGGTCAGGTCAGATAGCTGCGGCGGCACCTCGGCGCTGATCCGCGACGTCATGAACGCGGCCATGGCGGCGCTGCCGAGCACCGCTCCGAGCTGGCGGATCGAGTTGAACACCGCGGAACTCGCGCCGGCCAAATGCGGCGGCAGGTTGCGGGTTGCGGTGGCCGTCAACGGCGACCACACGAACGCCGTTCCGACACCTATCGCAAAGAACGGCAAGACCAGCCGCCAGATCGGCGTGCCGGGGGCCATCTCCAACGCGAGCCACGTCAGCGCGATCGCCAGCACCGAAAAGCCGAAACCCACGACGGGCCTCGGGTGGTATCTGTCGGCGATCCTGCCGACGAACGGCGCGAGCACACCGTTGGCAACCGCCATCGGCGCGATCAACAGGGCCGAACGGATCGGCGAGAGGCCGCAGACCGCCTGCGCGTAGAACGGCAGCGGCACCATCAGCGCCGTCGACGCGAACGAGACGATGGCCACCCCGACGTTGCACGCGCGGAAATCCCGGTCACCGAAAATCTCCAGCGGAATCAGCGGCTCGCCCTTGTTGAGTAACTGCCAGTGCACGAACACCGACATGAAGCCCGTGCCGGCGACGATCAATGCCCAGATCCAGGGTTGCCAGTGCGCGGCCGGGCCCTGTTGCAGGCCGAAGACGATCAGAAAAATGCCCACCCCGGACAACGCGACGCCGACCAGGTCGAACCGGTGCGCCTGACTGGGCAGCGCCGGGACCAGCCGCACGGCCAACGCCAGGCCGACGATGCCGATGGGGATGTTGACGAAGAAAATCCACTGCCAGCCCAGCCCTCCGACGAGCGCGCCGCCGGCCAGCGGACCCACCAGGGCGGCGACGCCGGCGGTGGCACCCCACAGGCTCGCCGCGACACCGCGTCGCCGCGCGGGGAAGACCCGGGTGATCGTCGACAACGTCTGCGGGGTGAGCACCCCGGCGCCGACGCCTTGCACGACTCGGGCGGTGATCAGCATGGCGGCGCTGCCCGACAGCCCACACCACAGCGACGCGGCGGTGAACACCACCAGACCGATCAGGTAGAGATTCTTGGGGCCGTACCGGTCACCGAGCCGCCCGGCCACCAGCAACACCACGGCCTGCCCCAGCAGATAGGCGCTGGTCACCCAGACCACGGCGTCGTACCCGATGTGCAAGTCGGCCTTGATGGTCGGGTTGGCGATGGCGACGATGGTCGAGTCGACCATGATCATGAAAAACCCGATCATCATCACCCAGAGCGCGGTCCAGGGGTTCGGGGAGTGCCGCGAATCCGACGCCTTTCCGAGATTGCGGTGCTTCGCGAGATGGGCGGCATTCGGCCCGGCACGCCGGGTCCCCCCGGGCGACCTGGACGTCGCCCTGGTCATGCACCCACCTCGTTTCAGCTCGCGACGACGGTGACCGGCCACACGGCCGCGTCTGGTTACCCGGCCTACCCCGACGAAAGGCCCGGCACCGACCTGTACCCAGGTTGCATTATTGCGGGTGAGGCAATCAGCCGCGCGGGCGCGTTAGCCTGAAGGGACGCCATTGGCAGGACATTGGCAGGAAAGGCAACATGCGGCCCCGACGGAACAGAGATATGTCCAAACCGGAACAGGGGTCGGCCACCTCGGGTGGCCGGCCCAAAGCATCCACGAGGGCATTGGCGCAGGTCATCGAACGCAGCGCGCGGATACACGGGCCCGCCGCGGAGGCGTATGTGGCCCGGTTGCGACGGGCACACCCCGGCGCCAGCCCCGCCGAGATCGACGCCAAGCTGGAAAATCGCTACCTGGCCGCGCTGACGGCCAGCGGTGCGGCGGTGGGTTCGGCCGCGACATTCCCCGGCGTCGGGACGCTGACGGCGTTGTCCGCGGGCGCGGGCGAAACCGTCTTCTTCATCGAGGCCACCGCGTTGTTCGTGCTGGCCAAGGCCGCGGTGTACAACATCCCGGCCGACCACCGGGAACGACGCCGCGCCCTGGTGCTTGCCGTCCTGGTCGGAGACGACAGCAGGCGTGCGATCGGCGAACTGATCGGCCCGGGCCGCACCAATGGCGGTTGGCTCGCCGAGGGCATGGCCTCGCTGCCGTTGCCGACGCTGGCGCGGTTCAACGCCCGGATGCTCAAGTACTTCGTCAAGCGGTACACGGTGCGACGCGGCGCCCTGATGTTCGGCAAGATGCTGCCGGTCGGCATCGGCGCCGTGGTCGGCGGTGCCGGTAACCGGATGGCGGGCAAAAAGATCGTCAATAACGCCCGGCAGGCGTTCGGCGCCCCGCCCAGCCGCTGGCCGGCCACGCTGCGCGTGCTGCCGACGGTCCACGAGGCGGGCTAGCCGCCGGGGAACCGTTGTCCCCGGTCACAGTCGCGAACTGCCGCCAAAAGGTTAGCCTTTATGGGGCGGAAACGTTCCGGGACCGCCGCGGGTGTGAGCCGCCCCGCCAACCGGGGCGCGGAAAGTCGCAGGCGCCGCGCAATGCGCTTGCAGGGTAAAGGAATTGAGGCGAACAGCGACCGTGGGCAACATTAGTTCACCGTTCGGGCAAAACGAGTGGCTGGTCGAGGAGATGTACCGCAAGTTCCGCGACGACCCGTCCTCGGTCGATCCGAGCTGGCACGAGTTCCTGGTTGATTACAACCCCGACGCGGCCACCGACACCGCGGTTGCCGCCGAGGCGGCCCCGGAGGCAAAGCCCGCGATGGCAGCACCCCTGCCCGCGGCAGCGCCTCCGCGCCCGCCCAGCCCGCCCGCCCCGCCCCCGCGGGCAACGGCGAAGCCACCGCGCCGGCCGCCCCGAAGGCCGCCCCTCCCCCGCCGGCCGAAGGCGACGAGTTGCAGGTGCTGCGCGGCGCCGCCGCGGCCGTCGTCAAGAACATGGCCGCGTCGCTGGACGTGCCGACGGCAACCAGCGTCCGCGCCATTCCGGCCAAGCTGCTGATCGACAACCGTACCGTCATCAACAACCAGCTCAAGCGCAACCGCGGCGGCAAGATCTCCTTCACCCACCTGCTGGGCTACGCGATGGTGCAGGCGGTCAAGGCGTTCCCGAACCTGAACCGGCACTACACCGAGGTCGACGGCAAGCCCACCGCGGTCACCCCGGCGCACACCAATCTCGGCCTGGCCATCGACCTGCAGGGTAAAGACGGCAAGCGCTCCCTGGTGGTGGCGGGCATCAAGCGCTGCGACGAACTGCGATTCGCGGAATTCGTCTCCGCCTACGAAGACATCGTGCGCCGGGCCCGCGACGGCAAGCTGACCGCCGAAGACTTTGCCGGCGTGACGATTTCGCTGACCAACCCCGGCACCATCGGCACCGTGCACTCGGTGCCCCGGCTGATGGCCGGCCAGGGCGCCATCATCGGCGTCGGCGCCATGGAGTACCCCGCCGAGTTTCAGGGCGCCAGCGAGCGAGCGCATCGCCGAACTGGGTATCGGCAAGCTGATCACCCTGACCTCGACCTACGACCACCGCATCATCCAGGGCGCGGAATCCGGTGACTTCCTGCGCACCATCCACGAAATGCTGCTCTCGGATGCCTTCTGGGACGAGATCTTCCGCGAGCTGAGCATCCCGTACCTGCCGGTGCGCTGGAGCACCGACAACCCGGATTCGATCGTCGACAAGAACGCCCGCGTCATGGAGTTGATCGCGGCCTACCGCAACCGCGGGCACCTGATGGCCGACATCGATCCGCTGCGCCTGGACACCACCAGGTTCCGCAGTCACCCCGACCTCGAGGTGCTGACCCACGGCCTGACGCTGTGGGACCTCGATCGGGTGTTCAAGGTCAACGGCTTTGCCGGCTGCGAGTACAAGAAGCTGCGCGACGTGCTGGGCATCCTGCGCGACGCGTACTGCCGCCACATCGGCGTCGAGTACACGCACATCCTCGACCCCGAACAACAGGAGTGGCTGGAAGAGCGGGTCGAGACCAGGCACGTCAAACCGACTGTGGCCCAACAGAAATACATCCTGAGCAAGCTGAACGCCGCCGAGGCGTTCGAAACGTTCCTGCAGACCAAGTACGTCGGGCAGAAACGCTTCTCGCTGGAAGGCGCCGAAAGCCAGATCCCGATGATGGACGCCGTGATCGACCAGTGTGCCGAGCATGGCCTGGACGAAGTGGTCATCGGGATGCCGCACCGCGGCCGGCTCAACGTGCTGGCCAACATCGTGGGCAAGCCGTACTCGCAGATCTTCAGCGAGTTCGAGGGCAACCTGAACCCGACGCAGGCGCACGGCTCCGGCGACGTCAAGTACCACCTCGGTGCCACCGGCGTGTATCTGCAGATGTTCGGCGACAACGACATTCAGGTGTCGCTTACCGCCAACCCGTCACACCTGGAGGCCGTCGACCCGGTGCTGGAGGGTCTTGTTCGGGCCAAGCAGGATCTGCTGGACCACGGGGCCAGCGACAGCGAAAACGAAAAGGCCTTCTCCGTGGTGCCGATGATGCTGCACGGTGACGCCGCCTTCGCCGGCCAGGGAGTGGTCGCCGAGACGCTGAACCTGGCGAACCTGCCCGGTTACCGCGTCGGGGGCACCATCCACATCATCGTCAACAACCAGATCGGGTTCACCACCGCACCGGAGTACTCCAGGTCCAGCGAGTACTGCACCGACGTCGCGAAAATGATTGGGGCGCCGATCTTCCACGTCAACGGCGACGATCCCGAGGCGTGCGATTGGGTGGCGCGGCTGGCGGTGGACTTCCGGCAGCAATTCAAGAAAGACGTCATCATCGACATGCTGTGCTACCGGCGGCGCGGGCACAACGAGGGCGACGACCCGTCGATGACGAACCCCTACATGTACGACGTCGTCGATACCAAGCGCGGGGCCCGCAAGACCTACACCGAGGCCCTGATCGGCCGCGGCGACATCTCGATCAAGGAAGCCGAGGACGCGCTGCGCGACTACCAGGGCCAGCTGGAGCGGGTGTTCAACGAGGTCCGCGAGCTGGAGAAGCACGGCGCGCTGCCGAGCGAATCGGTCGAGGCCGACCAGATGATTCCCGCGGGGCTGTCCACCGCGGTAGACAAGGCGCTGCTGGCCCGCATCGGCGACGCCTTCCTGGCCCTACCGGACGGTTTCACCGTGCACCCGCGCGTGCAGCCGGTGCTGGAAAGGCGCCGGGAGATGGCCTACGAGGGCAAGGTCGACTGGGCGTTCGGCGAGCTGCTGGCGCTCGGTTCGCTGGTGGCCGACGGCAAGCTGGTGCGGCTGTCCGGGCAAGACACCAAGCGCGGCACCTTCTCCCAGCGGCATTCGGTGATCATCGACCGCAACAACTGCGAGGAGTTCTCGCCGCTGCAACTGCTGGCGACGAACCTCGACGGCAGTCCCACCGGGGGCAAGTTCCTGGTGTACGACTCGCCGCTGTCGGAGTACGCCACCGTCGGTTTCGAGTACGGCTACACGGTGGGCAACCCGGACGCACTTGTGTTGTGGGAGGGGCAGTTCGGCGACTTCGTCAACGGCGCGCAGTCGATCATCGACGAGTTCATCAGCTCCGGTGAGGCCAAGTGGGGCCAGTTGTCCAACGTGGTGTTGCTGCTGCCGCACGGGCACGAGGGGCAGGGGCCCGACCACACCTCGGGCCGCATCGAACGGTTCCTGCAGCTGTGGGCGGAGGGTTCGATGACGATCGCGGTGCCCTCGACACCGTCGAACTACTTCCACCTGTTGCGCCGGCACGCCCTGGACGGCGTCCAGCGTCCGCTGATCGTGTTCACGCCGAAGTCGATGTTGCGCAACAAGGCGGCGGTCAGTGACGTCAAGGACTTCACCGAGATCAAGTTCCGCTCGGTGCTGGAGGAGCCCACCTACGAGGACGGCGTCGGCGATCGCGGCAGGGTCAACCGGATCCTGCTGACCAGCGGGAAGATCTACTACGAGCTGGCGGCGCGCAAGGCCAAGGACAACCGCGACGACGTCGCGATCGTGCGCATCGAACAGCTCGCCCCGCTGCCCAAGCGCCGGCTGTCCGAGACGCTGGACCGCTACCCCAATGCCCGCGAGTTCTTCTGGGTGCAGGAGGAGCCGGCCAATCAGGGCGCGTGGCCGCGATTCGGCCTGGAGCTGCCCGAGCTGCTGCCGGACAAATTGACCGGGATCAAGCGCATCTCGCGCCGGGCCATGTCGGCCCCGTCGTCGGGTTCGTCGAAGGTGCACGCCGTCGAGCAGCAGGAGATCATCGACACGGCGTTCGGCTAGCCCGGTGACGGCGAGCGCCGGAACGGCGCGAGTAAGGAACCGGGCAATCGAGCCTAGGCCGCCCGGTGACGGCCTGACCGCGCCTCGAGGCCCATCGCAAGGAAGTCGAGACGCCACAGCGACTGAAATAGCTTGCGGCCGAATTCCTCCAGCTCGGTCGCTGCGGCGCGCCGCGACTCCGTCTGCCCCACGCTCTCGGCAATCTCCCGAATCGTGCGACGACCATCGACATGCTGGACAAAGGGCAACTGAGCCGCGCTGAGATTCATACTCCAATCCGCCCGGAAAATCTCATTGCCGGACAGACCGCAGCGCATTCGCATGATCGGAACGTAATCGAGAGAATCATCGGTCGAAAAATCAATGGCGTAGGACTCTTTCGGCCGATCGGAACGGCAGGCCATGAAGAAATGGCAGCCGTTCAACGCCTGGACACGTTCCATCACGGACCACACCGTGTGCTCGGGCAACTCGTTTAGGGCTCGGTTGAAGGCGTTCGACAGCGCGAACATGTCGTGCGCGTAATACGGCGCCTTAAGAAGCAATCCCTGAAAAGCGAGTCCGGCCGAGTCGACCAGGTCGATACACTCGTCGATGGTGTAGCTGCGCTGCCGACCGTGCAGAAACGTATCCACGAGGCCGGCGTCCGAGGACTGCAGATCCAGCGCTATGCGCAGATAACTCTGGACGGGGTGCTCCGGCGCCAGCACCGAGATCGTCTCTTTGACGACTTGGACCGATGCGTCGTCTTGACGCAGGTCCATGTCACGAAAGACCGATTCGAGCATTTCGACTCCGAGTCGGCCGTACCTTGCGTACAGCATTACTGCCAAAGCGCCGTCCTGCCGCAGGCAACCGCCGAGCGCCTTCATGCCCGCCAACGGATCTGCCATGTGATGCAAAACGCCGGTCGACACAATCAGGTCGAAGTCAAGTCCCAGCGTTGACACCTCTTCGATCGGAAGCAGATTCAACTCCAGGTTCCACAGCCCGTACTTGTCTTTCAGATACTGCTGATGGTCCAGCGACGGCTGGCTGATGTCGATCGCCACCACTTTCGCGACGGGATTCGTGTACGCAAAGATTGACGCCTGATTGGTGCCGCAACCCGCAATCAGAATGTCGACGTCGGGTTTGTATTCCCGATCGGGCCACAAGGTCCGGTGCGCGTGCAACGGGTCGAACCATTCCCAATTGTTAGCGACCCACTCCTCGAGGTCTCCTATGGGTCGTGGGTACCTCCACCGCTCGTACTGGCGGGTGACAACGTCGGCGCGCGGATCGTCGGTCACGTCAGCGTTGCTCCTTTGCGCTCTTCCGTTTGGCAGCAGCCGGTTTCGGGTTCAGGCCCATCGCAAGAAAATCGAGACGCCAGAGCGACTGAAACAGCTTGCGGCCGAACTTCTCCAGGTCGGCCTGATCAACTCGGCGCGTCTCACCCTCCACCACCCGCTCGGTAATTTCTCGAATCGTGCGACGGCCATCGATGTGCTGCACGAAGGGCAACTGAGCGGCGTTGAGGCTCATACCCCAATCCGGCCGGAAAATCTCACCACCTTCCACACCGCAATGCAGGCGGAACATCGGCACATAATCGAGGGAGTCCTCCGCCGAAAAATCAATGGTGTAGCTGGCTTTCGGCCGCTCCGGACGACACGCCATGAAGAAATGGCACCCGTTCACGTTCTGGACACGTTCCATCACCGACCAGATCTTCTCGTCGGGCAGCTCGTTCACCGCCGGATAGAACCCGTTCGGCGGCGCAAACAATTCGTGCGCGTAATACGGCCCCTTGAGGAGCCAGCCCTGGAACACGAGCCCGGCCGAGGTGACTAGGTCGACGCACTCATCAACGGTGTAGTTACGGTCGCGGCCGTGCAAAAACGTATCCACTAAGCCGGTGTCGAACTGCAAATCCTCCGAACCGGAAATTCTGAGATAGCTTTGGAGAGGATGCTCCGGCGACAGCATCGAGACCCCCTCCTTGACAATTTGGAGCGATGCATCGTCTTGGCGCAGGCCCATGTCACGAAAGACCGATTGCATCATTTCGACGCCGAGTCGGCCGTACTTTGCGTACAGCATTATGGCCGCCACACCGTCCGGCCGCAGGCAGCTGCCAAGTGCTTTCATGCCGGTCAGGGGGTCTGCCAGCACCATTAATACTCCGGTCGATACGACGAGGTCGAACTCGAGGCCCAGCGTTGGCAGCTCTTCGATCGGCAGCAGATGCAACTCCAGATTCCACAGCCCGTGCTTGTCTTTCAGATATTGCTGATGATCCAGAGAGGGCTGACTGACGTCGACCGCCACTACTTTCGCACCGGGGTTCGTGTACGCGAACATCGCCGCCTGGTTGGTGCCGCAACCCGCAATCAGAATGTCGAGGTCGGGTTTGTATTCCCGATCCGGCCACAAAATCCGGTGCGCATTAGAAGGGTCGAACCATTGCCAATTGTTGACGGACCACTCCTCGAGGTCCAGCACGGGCTGGGGGTACCTCCACCGCTCGTACTGGCGGGAAACAACGTCGGCACGCGGATCGTCGCTCATTTCCGTGGTGGCTCCTCTTCAGCTCGTTGATCGAGCATCGCTCGGGCTGAGACTAGCCCAGATCCCCTCTTCCGCGGCAGGATTTCGGGCTACCACCCCCGTGCCCGCAACGCCCCGGCCAGCCGTGCCGGCCAGGTCGTCTAGGGACGCGAGTTCGCGTCCAGACCCATCGCAAGGAAATCGAGGCGCCACAGCGACTGAAACAGCTTGCGACCGAACTTCTCCACCTCGGTCACGGCGCCCCGCCGCGTCCCGTTTTGCGCCACGCACTGCGCAATCTCGCGAATCGTGCGACGGCCATCGACGAGCTGGACAAAGGGCAACTGAGCCGTGTTGAGAATGAAACTCCCACCGGGCTTGACGATCTCGGTGTCGGACAGACCGCATCGCAAACGCATCATCGGAACGTAATCGGAAGACGCAGGCGTCGAAAAATCAATGCTGTAGCTCTCTTTCGGCCGCTCCGGACGGCACGCCATGAAAAAAATGACAAGCGGCAACATTGTATGGAGACGTTCCATCGCCGACCAGAGCTTGCGCTCGGGCAATGCGCTGACGGCGTCATAGGCCGCGGTCCCCGGCGCGAACCAATTGTGCGGGTAATACGGCGAATTGATGAGCCATCCCTGGAATTCGAGTCCGGCCGACGTGACGAGATCGATGCAGTCGTCGACGTCGTAACTGCGGTCGCGGCCGTGCAGAAACGTGTCCACCACGGCGGCGTCGAACTGCAATTCCCAATCGCCCTCCGCGCTGAAATAGGTTCGCAGCGGATGCGCCGCCGGTAGCACCGAAATCGTCTCTTTGACTATTTGGACCGATGCATCGTCCTGGCGCAGCCCCATTTCACGAAAGATCGATTGCAGCAGTTCGACTCCGGTCCGGCCATACTTTGCGTAGAGCGTCAGGCCTATGGCCCCGTCGTGCCGTAGGCAGCCGCCGAGCGCGTTCATGCCCACCTTCGGTTCCGCCAGGTGGTGCAGAACGCCGGTCGAGACAATCAGGTCGAAGTCGAGACCCAGCGTTGGCAGCTCTTCGATCGGCAGCAGGTGCAGCTCCAGGTTCCACAGCCCGTGCTTGTCTTTCAGATATTGCTGATGGTCCAGGGATGGCCGGCTGATATCGACCCCGACGACTTTCGCACCGGGATTCCGATACGCAAAAATCGCAGCCTGGTTGGTGCCGCAGCCCGCGATGAGAATATCGAGATCGGGCTGGTAGTCCCGATCCGGCCACAACATCCTGTGGAAGTGGGACGGATCGAACCACCACCAACTGTCGTCGGACAATGCCTCGAGGTCTGCTATCGGTCGTGGGTAGCGCCACCGCTCGTACTGGCGCGAGACAACGTCGGCGCGCGGATCTGCCTTCACGTCAACGCTGGGTCCGCCCTCTTCCACGGCAGGATTATGGGCTGCCGCCGATTCCGCCCGCAAGGATCCGATCCGCAGTGCGGCTTGCACACCGACTAGCCTCGACGGCAGCCAACTGACAAGGAGGGTGCTCATGCAGGGGTTCGCGGGCAAGGTCGCCGCGGTCACCGGCGCGGGTTCGGGTATCGGGCAGGCGCTGGCCGTCGAACTGGCGCGCTCGGGCGCCAAGGTGGCGATCAGCGACGTCGACACCGAAGGCCTGGCGCAAACCGAGGAGCTGTTGAAGGCGATCGGTGCGCCGGTCAAGGCGGACCGGCTGAACGTGACCGAGCGCGAGGCCTTCCTGGCCTACGCCGACGCGGTCAACGAGCACTTCGGCCAGGTCAACCAGATCTACAACAACGCCGGGATCGCCTACACCGGCGACATCGAGGTGAGCCAGTTCAAGGACATCGAACGGGTGATGGACGTCGACTTCTGGGGCGTCGTGAACGGCACCAAGGCGTTTCTCCCGCACCTGATCGCGTCCGGGGACGGTCACGTCATCAACGTCTCGAGCGTGTTCGGGTTGTTCGCGGTGCCGGGGCAGGCGGCGTACAACGCGGCCAAGTTCGCCGTCCGCGGCTTCACCGAGGCGCTGCGACAGGAGATGGTGCTGGCCGGCCACCCGGTGAAGGTGACCACGGTGCACCCCGGCGGCATCAAGACCGCGATCGCCCGCAACGCCACCGCAGCCGAGGGGCTCGACCCCGAGGAACTGGCCAAGGTGTTCGACAAGCGGCTGGCCAGGACCAGCCCGGAACGAGCCGCCGAGATCATCCTGGACGCGGTCCGCAAGAACAAGCCTCGGGTCCTAGTCGGTGGGGACGCCAAGGTATTGGACGTCATGGTGCGCCTCGCCGGGTCCCGTTATCAGCAGCTGTTCGGGCCCCTCATGGGCCGGTTGATGCCAAAACCCTGACGCCTGACGGCAATCGAGCCTGCGCTCAGGGCGGGCTATCGCAGAAACTGGCGTCGCTGTGCGCAGGGTCGATGCCGTCAGCGCAGACTCGATCGCCGCGAAGCAACCCTCAGCGGCCCAGCGGGTGTTCGGCCAACCATCCGCCGGCCACCGCCTGCGGGTCGGCGCCGCCGGCCACCTGGCGGCGCATCTCGGCCAGGGCCGCGGTGTCCAGCACGCCGGCCACCTCGTTGATCGCCAGCAGCTGACGATCGCTCAGCGCGTTGCGGCGATACAGGGGCACCACGTTCTCGGCCTGTATCAGTGCGGGTTTGCCGTCGGCCAGCGAGACCAGGTCGGCGGGGACGGCGGGGTCGGCGCTGGTCGTCCATCCCGCCGTCGCCTGGCCCGCCCGCACCGCGGCGAACACCGTTGTGGCATCGGGGAATTCGCGCGCGGCGGGTAGCCGGCAGGATCCCACCGCCGAGGGTGCCTGGAATCCGGCGACGGCCCCGATCAGCAGCCTGTCACAGTGCTTCGGCAGCAGGCTCAGGTCCGCGCTCAGGTCCTGGCCGCCCCAGGCCTTCGCGGTGGCTTGCGTGACCAGCAGCACGGGTTTGTCTTCGGCGGCGGTGGTGTAGTCGCCCGCCAAGACGCCCTCGGGCAGCGCGGCGATCATCGCGCGGTAGACCTGGACCTCGGACAGGGCGGATGCGCCGGGCTGCAAGCGCCGCAACGTCTGGCCGGTGAACGCGGGGACGACGGTGAACTCGCCCGAGTCCAGCTTCGCCATCGGATCGTCGGCGGTTTCGGGTCGCGCCGCGAAACCGTATGACCGCAGCGCCGCCACGTAGACCCCGGCCAGCAGCATCGACTCGGAGTCGGGCCGGGACCCGACCACGACCTCCGAACGGCGATCGTTGGTGTGGGTCGCGCAGCCCGCCCAGAGAACCACAGCGAGTGTGGCGGCGAGCAGCGCCGCGGCCACCCTCCCGATTCTCACCCCTTAAACGAACGCGGTGTCTGACGCGATCGCTACCGCGGCGGCCACCGCTTCACCGACGCGCAAATCCAGTGGGCTCGGGACGATCCGGTCGAGGGCGAGGTCGTCGCTGACGACGGCGAAGATCGCCTCGGCCGCGGCGACCATCATCTTTTCGGTGATCCGGCGCGCGCCGGCGTCCAGCGCGCCGCGGAACACCCCGGGGAACGCGAGCACGTTGTTGATCTGGTTGGGAAAGTCGCTGCGGCCGGTGGCCACCACCGCCGCGTGCTTGGCCGCGACGTCGGGATGTATTTCCGGGTCCGGGTTGGACAGCGCGAAAACGACCCCGTCGGGTGCCATGGTGGCGATCAACTCCTCGGGGACCACCCCAGCCGACACCCCGAGGAACACGTCGGCGCCCTCGAGCGCCTCGACCATTCCCCCGGTGAGACCGTCGGGGTTGGTGCGCCCGGCCAAGTCGACCTTGACGCCGTTCATGTCGTCGCGCCCGGTGTGCAGGATGCCGCGCGAGTCGAGCACGGTGATGTCTGAAACCCCCATTGCCAGAAGGAGATTCGTGCATGCGATGCCGGCGGCGCCGGCACCCGACACCACGACGCGCACCGAGGACATGTCGCGGCCGAGCAACTTGGTGGCGCCCATCAGCGCGGCCAGCACGACGATGGCCGTGCCGTGCTGGTCGTCGTGCATCACCGGGCAGTCCAGCGCCTCGATGACTCGTCGTTCGATCTCGAAACAGCGCGGCGCGGAGATGTCCTCGAGGTTGACGGCCCCGAACGTCGGACGCAGCCGCACCAGGGTTTCGACGATCTCGTCGGGATCCTTGGTGTCCAGCACGATCGGGATCGCGTTCAGTCCGCCATACGCCTTGAACAGGGCGCACTTGCCCTCCATCACCGGCAGCGACGCCTCGGGACCGATGTCACCCAGGCCGAGCACCGCGCTGCCGTCGCTGACGACGGCCACCAGCCGGTTGGCCCAGGTGTAGCGGGCGGCCAGGGTGCGATCGGCGGCGATCGCGCGACTGACCTGCGCCACACCCGGCGTGTAGGCGATCGACAACGCGCGCCGCGTGTCCAGCGGTGCCTTCAGCTCGACGGAAAGCTTCCCGCCTGCGTGGGCCTCGAAGATCTCGTCGTTTCCGATGACGATCCGTGGCGGCACTGTTCCTGGCACCGGAAGCCCTTAGATCAGACCGAGCTCGGTGACCGCGCTGCGTTCGTCGGCCAGCTCGGCCGTCGATGCGTCGATCCGGGAGCGGGAGAACTCGTCGATCTCCAGGCCGCCGACGATCGTCCAGTTGCCGCCCTTGGTCGTCACCGGGAACGAGGAGATCAGCCCCTCGGGCACGCCGTACGAACCGTCGGAGATGACGGCCATCGAAACCCAGTTGCCCTCGGGGCTGCCGAGCAGCCAGTCGCGGGCGGCGTCGACGGTCGCCGACGCGGCCGACGCCGCCGACGAGGCGCCGCGCGCGTCGATGATCGCCGCGCCGCGCTTGGCGACGGTGGGAATGAAGTCGTTCTCGATCCAGCCCTGGTCGCCTACGACCTCGGCCGCGTTCTTGCCCGCGACCTCGGCGTGGAACACGTCGGGGTACTGGGTCGCCGAGTGATTGCCCCAGATCGTCATCTTCTTGATGTCGGTGACCGCAACGCCGGTCTTTTTGGCCAGCTGCGAGATCGCCCGGTTGTGGTCGAGACGGGTGAGCGCGGAGAACCGCTCCCGGGGGATGTCGGGCGCGTTGGTCATCGCGATGAGCGCGTTGGTGTTGGCGGGGTTGCCGGTCACGCCGATCCGCACGTCGTCGGCGGCCACCGAGTTGAGGGCCTTGCCCTGCGCAGTGAAGATCGCGCCGTTGGCCTCCAGCAGATCTCCGCGCTCCATGCCCTTGGTGCGCGGACGGGCGCCGACGAGCAGGGCGAGGTTCACGCCGTCGAAGATCTTGTTCGGGTCGGCGCCGATTTCCACGCCCGCCAGCAGCGGGAACGCGCAGTCGTCGAGCTCCATCACGACACCCTCGAGCGCCTTGAGCGCCGGCTCGATCTCCAGCAGGCGCAGTTCGATCGGGCGGTCGGGGCCCAGCAGCGAGCCGCTCGCCAGGCGGAACAACAGGCTGTAGCCGATCTGGCCGGCGGCGCCGGTGACGGCGACCTTCAGTGGACTTGCGCTCACGTCGGTTGGCTCCTTGTGGAGGACGGGATTATTCGGTCTGGGATCAAACTAGGTCGAAACTAGCGCACCCGCACCGGCCCGAAACCTCCGGTCCAGGGCTGCCGTGCACTTCTCATGAAGTGTTTTGCCAGCACGCGTAGCATTGAGCACCGCTCGGCCGGACCTGCGCGGCGTAAGGAGGTTGGGGTGGCTCAGGGATTCGACGCCTTGCCGGAGGTGCTACGACCAATCGCGAGTCCGCGGGTTCACCAGCCGCATGTTCACCCCGTTGCCCACCCGCCCGACCAGGCCTTGGTCGACTGCGGGGTGTATGTCAACGGCGAACGGCTGCCCGGCAAGTTCACCTACGCCGAAGCGTGCAGCAAAGTGCGCGAGATCGAATTGACAAGTCGCGCAGATCAACAGGGCGAAGCGGGACAAGAGCAACAAGAGGAACAAGAACGGCAGGCATTCGTCTGGGTGGGGTTGCACGAGCCCGACGAGGCCCAGATGCAGGACGTGGCAGACGTTTTCGGGCTGCACCCGCTGGCGGTCGAGGACGCAGTGCACGCCCATCAGCGGCCAAAACTGGAGCGCTACGACGACACGCTGTTTCTTGTCCTGAAGACCGTCAATTACGTCCCGCACGAATCCGTGGCGCAGGCCCGCCAGATCGTCGAAACCGGCGAGATCATGATCTTCGTCGGCAAAAACTTCGTGGTCACGGTCCGCCACGGCGAGCACGGCGGCTTGCACGACGTGCGCAAAGAGATGGATGCCAACCCCGCGCAGATGCGGCTGGGCCCGTACGCGGTGATGCACGCCATCGCCGACCATGTGGTGGACCACTACCTCGAGGTGAGCGGTCTGGTCGAATCCGATATCGACAGCATCGAGGAAGTGGCCTTTTCCCCCGGCCGCACGCTCGACGTCGAACCGATCTACTTGCTCAAACGCGAGGTCGTCGAGCTGCGCCGATCCGTAAGCCCGCTCTCCGCGGCGTTTCAGCGAATGCAGACCGAGAGCAAGGACCTGATCAGCAAGGAAGTGCGGCGCTACCTGCGCGACGTCGCCGACCACCAGTCCGAGGCCGCGGACCATATCAACAGCTACGACGACATGCTCAACTCGCTGATACAGGCGGCATTGGCCCGCGTAGGCATGCAGCAGAACAGCGACATGCGCAAGATATCGGCCTGGGCCGGTATCGTCGCGGTGCCGACGATGATTGCCGGCATCTATGGCATGAACTTCGAGTTCATGCCCGAGCTGAAGTGGCACTGGAGCTACCCGGTGGTGGTCGCCGTAATGGCCACCTCCTGCCTGGTCCTGTACTTCAGCTTCCGAAAGGTCAACTGGCTCTAACGCGATCTAACGCGTCGAGTGTGCACCCGCGGCGTTGAGCGTGCGTCCAGGGCGGTAATTTCGCGATTTTACCGCCCTAAGTGCACAGCCGACGCCGGCAGCGCACAGTCAACGCGCCCTAGGCGCACGGCCAACGCCGTCAGTCCGGCTGTGCCGCAGGGCGTTTCGGGTCGAGCACGTCGACGCCGTCGTTTTGCCAGGCCCGTCGCATGGCCTCGGCGCCCTTGAGGCGCACCCAGGCCGCTTCGGTCGCGGTGATGGGAGTCGCCGACAGGAACTGCACCGGATCGCGTGGCGGCTCCAGCGGCAGATCCGGAATGTCGCTGTGGCCCAACAACACCGCGGTGAAGGGCACCCGCCCGCTCGACCATGCCCACAGCGGCGAGCCGAGGTCGATCAGCGCGTCGGGGCTCAGCACCACGCCGTCGACGGCCGGCGTTGCGGCCAGGAGCGCCAGGCTGCGGGCAACGCCGGTGGCCGGCCCGGGATCCCGCAGGCTCAGCACGATCTCGGCGCGCGGGCCACGTAACGGGTCGGCGAGGATTTCCGTCGGATCGGCCATCGGATGCCGCGAGCACCCCAGCGACACGTAATGCACCAATCCGCTCGCACCACCGCGAAATCGCAGCACCTCGATGGGTTCGGTGCCCAGAAACGTCACGCTCGCCGAATCGGGCTCGGCCCCGACACCGTCCTCGGCGAACTGGCGGCGCAGGTGTGCGCGCACCCGGTCCGGAATCTGTGTCACTCGGCGTCGGCCGGGGCGATGGTGAGGTTCGCCCCGGAGTCGCCGTCGAAGACGGCCAGTTTCGTTATGTCGAGAGCCAACTCGAGCGACTGCCCGACGGTCGCCCTCGACTCGGTGGGAACCCTTGCCACGAACTGGTTTTCGTGCACCTCGCCCTCGGCCTCCAATTCGTCCAACTGGGCCGAGTGCACCGCAGGACCCGCGGTGGTGAAGTACACGTATTTGTCGGCGCCCAGCGATTCGACCAAGTCGACCTGCACCTCGAAGGTCAGCGCCTTGATGCGCTGGTATCCATCGATGAACGCGGCGTCGGCCAGGTGCTCGGGCCGCACCCCGACGATGATGTTTTCCGTCTTCGGGTGCCGCGCGATCAGCTGCTGAACTTCCGACGTCAGCATCGCCTCGCCGAAGGACAGGGTCAGGCCGGTCGGCGTCAGGGTGGCGGGGAAGAAATTCATCGCCGGCGAACCGATGAACCCCGCGACGAAGAGGTTGGCGGGGCGCTCGTAGAGTTCGTCGGGGGTGCCGATCTGCTGCGCCACGCCGGAGTGCATCACCACCACGCGGTCGCCCAGCGTCATGGCCTCCGTTTGGTCGTGGGTGACGTAGACGGTGGTGGTGCCCAACCTCCGCTGCAGCCGGGCGATTTCGCCGCGCACCTGCACCCGCAGCTTGGCGTCCAGGTTGGACAGCGGCTCGTCCATCAAGAACGCCTTCGGATGGCGCACGATCGCCCGGCCCATCGCGACCCGCTGTCGTTGCCCACCCGACAGCTGGGAGGGCTTGCGGTCCAAAAGCTCGGTCAGGTCGAGGGTTTTGGCCGTCTCCTCGACCTTCTGCGCGATCTCGCTCTTCTTCATCTTCGCCAAGGTCAGCGGGAAGGCGATATTCTGCCGCACCGTCATGTGCGGGTAAAGCGCGTAAGACTGGAACACCATCGCGATGTCACGGTCCTTGGGCGCCTTCTCGTTCATCCGTTCGCCACCGATGCGCAGTTCGCCCGACGAGATATCCTCAAGCCCGGCAATCATGTTCAGCGTCGTGGTCTTGCCACAGCCGGAAGGCCCCACCAGGATCAGGAATTCGCCGTCGGCGATGGTGAGGTTCAGGTCTTTCACAGCCGTCGAGCCGTCGGCGTAGACCTTGTTGACGTGTTCCAACACAATTTCGGCCATCGCGCTATCCCTTCACAGCGCCAGAGGTCAACCCGGCGACGATTCGTCGTTGGAAGACTAGAACAAAAACGATGATCGGGACCGTGATCACCACGGCGCCGGCGGCGATCGATCCGGTCGGCTCCTCGAACTGCGAACTGCCGGTGAAGCTTACGATCGCAACGGGCGCGGTGATCGCCGCCTGCGTGGCGGTCAAAGACAGCGCAAGCAGCAAGTCGTTCCAGGCGAAGATGAACACCAGAATCGCCGCGGTCACCAGCCCCGGCGCCGCCAGCGGCACGATCACCTTGCGGAACGCCTGGCCCGGCGTGGCGCCGTCGATTTTGGCCGCCTTCTCCAGATCCCACGGGATCTCGCGGAAGAAAGCCGACAACGTGTAGATGGCGAGGGGCAACGCGAAGGTGATGTAGGGCAGGATCAACCCCGGCCAGGTGTCGAACAGACCGATCCGGCGCTCGATGTTGAACAGCGGCGTGACCAGCGAGATCGCCGGGAACATCGTGATCAGCAGGGTGGCGCCGATAAGCGGCCGCTTGCCGGTGAAGTCCAGCCGGGCAATCGCGTAGGCCGCCATCGCGCCGAGCACCACCGCGATCGCGGTGGTGATCAGGCCGATCCCGACGGAGTTGATCAGTGCCGAGGTGAAGATGTCGCCCCGGAAGATGCCGCGGTAGTTGTCGAAGGTCACCGACGACGGAATCAGCTTGCCGTCCTTGACCGTTGACGTGGGTTTGAGCGAAAGGCTGAGGATCCACAGCACCGGGACAAGCGCATACACCACGACCAGGGTGTCCAGGACGGCCCAGCCGGCCCAGATCGTGGCGCGCCGCGCGCCCATCGGCGCGCCTCCCCTGTTAACGGCCATCGGCGTCACCACCGGGCGCCGCGGCGCCGAACACCTTGATGTAAACAAGCGCGATGACGCCCGCGCACACGAAGATCAGCACGCTGATCGCCGAGCCCAGTCCGACATTGAAGCCCTTGAACAGGTTGTCGTAGCCCAGGATTGACACCGAGTCGGTGTTGTTGTTGCCGTCGGTCAGCACGTAGATGTTGTCGAAGATGCGGAAGGCGTCCAGCGTCCGGAAGAGCAGCGCCACCACGACCGCCGGCTTGATGATCGGCAGCATGACCCCGGTCAGCCGCCGCCAGGCGCCCGCCCCATCGACTTGCGCGGCTCGCAACAAGTCCTCCGGCACCAAGGCCAGCCCGGCCAGCAGCAGCAGCGACATGAACGGCGTGGTCTTCCAGACCTCGGCGATGACGATGATCGCCAGCGACGGGATCTGCTGGGTCAGCGGCGCTTGAGCAAAAGGTGAGCCGTGCGGCAGCAGGTTGGCCAGATACCCGGTGCCCGGCGTCCAGGCGTAGTACCAGCTGTACGAAGCGACCACGGTGACGATGCCGTACGGGATGAGCACCGCGGTGCGCACCAGGCCCCTGCCGACGAGGGTGCGGTGCATCACCAGCGCCAGCGCCAGGCCCAGCACGAACTCGATCGACACCGAAACCGCCGTGATTCCCAGCGTTACCGCCAGCGCCGTCCACCAGTACCGGTCGGTCAAGATCGTCTGGTAATTGGCCAACCCGATGAACGCGGTGTCTTTGGGGGTGGCAAGGTTGTTGCGCTGCAGGCTGAGCCACACCGCGTAGCCGATCGGATAGGCCGTCACCGCCAGCATCAGAATGGCCGCCGGGGCGACCAGGGTGAGGGCAAGCCGCTGCTCGCCGGCGCGCGTCACGGCAACAACCCCTTCCCGTCGATGGCCTTCTGCACCTGCGCGGTGAGCTCGTCGGCCGTCCGCTCCGGGTCGATCCCCGTGATCGGGCTCAGCGCGTGCGCGAGTCGGATCGCCACCGCCTGATAGGCCGGCGTCGCCGGCCGCACCGCGGCATCGGTGAGCTGCTGGCGAATGACGGTGTGCATCGGATACTTCGCCTGAAATTGCGGGTCGGAATACAGGGAGGCGCGTACCGCCGGCAGGCCGCCTTGGATCGACACGTACTTCTGGCTCCGCAGGCTGCGCAGGCAGCGCACGGCCTCGAACGCCTCCGCCCGATGACGGCTGGTGCTGGCCACCGCCAGGTTCAACCCGCCGATCGTCACCTTGGCCGGCCGCCCGGGCGTCACGCCGGGGTAGGGCGCGAACCCGAAGACCTGCTTGCTGGCGTCATAGGCGATGCGGAACTGCTCGTCGTTGGGCACGAACGCCCCGCCGTCCTGCACGCTGCCGGCCAGCGCGGGATTACGGTTGAGCGGCAGAAAGGGCACGCCGCCCTTCACCGCGTTCTCCAGCAGGGACGCCAGCACATAAGGCCAGTTGACTTCGAGCGCGGCCCTACCCTGTTCGACCGCCAACCGCGCGGTGCCCTCGTCGGTTCGGGTGATCGACGGATCGGCTCCGGGCGCCGTGGCCACGGACTTCAGAATCCGCAGCGCGTTGACGGTGGCGGCCCGGTGCTCGGGCGTGTCGGTCAAGGTGACGTGGCGGCCGTCCTCGGACAGCACCTGACCGCCCCCGCTGACCAGCAGCGTGTTGAACCACACCACCAGGCCCTCGCCCTCGTTGGCCTGCACCGCGATCCAGCCGGGCCGGCCCGCGGCGCGCAACGTGGCCACTTCGGCCAGCATGCCATCCCAGGTCGCCGGGGGTTTGTTTACCAAATCCGCTCGGTACCAAAGCAATTCGGTATTGGTGGTCACGGGCGCGCCATACAGCTCGTGTTTCCAGCGGGCCGTCGCGAGCGGGCCAGGCAGGGTGTCGACGGTGGCGTCGGCCTCGGCGCGCCCCTCCGGGTCGTCGGACAGCGGCAGCGCCCAACCCGCCTCGGCGAACTCCGCGGTCCACACCACGTCCAGCGCCATCACGTCCAGCCCGCGGTCGTGGGCGCTCAGTCGCCGGGCCAGCTGCAATCGCTGCTCGCCGGGCCCCCTGGGCAGGCTCACATGCCGGATCGCGAACCGACCCCCGAGTTGATTGGTGCAATCCTGGGCGACCGCGGTGAATGTGGCCGCATCGGTGGCCGGCGTGTAGAAGTTGATCACCATCCCGTCGCCGCCGGATCCGCAGGCCGACACCGATGCGAGGGTGAGCGTCGCCAGCGCGATCGCGCCTATTCGGCGCACGCGCACACGACTCGCCTCCAATTCAGCCTCCGTCGAAGCGTCAGATCGCCAGGCGCGCCAGCAGATCCCGCGCTTTCTCTGCGTTCTGCGGCTCGCAGAGCACGTCATAGCGGCCGGCCACCAACTGCATGGTCGAGCTGAAATCCCTTGTGCCACGGGCCATTGCGTACGGAACCGCGGAGGTGATCAAGCCGAAAAACACCCCGGCGACCAGACCGGTGACCAGCACATCCCAGGTATGGGTGAATAGGTTGAGCATCAGCCCGATGAACAGCCCAAGCCAGGCCCCGCTGAGAACTCCGCCGCCGAGCACTTTGGGCCAGGTCAGCCGGCCGGTGACCCGTTCCACCTGCATGAGGTCGACGCCAACGATGGTCACCTGGTGCACGGGGAACTGTTGGTCGGACAGGTAGTCGACGGCGCGCTGCGCCTCGGCATAGGTGGGATAAGACCCGACCGGCCAGCCCTTGGGCGGTGTCGGCAGTGGGGGCACACCACGCCGGCCGGCCGCCCCGCCCGGGGGCGTTGCGCCGGGAACTTGTCCGGGCTGGAAAGGATTAGTCATTGGTGCTCATTCTGCTCCGCCTCGGCCATCGTCTCTATGCCGTCCCTGTCACCCTATCGAGACGACTCCCCCGCAACCCGGGAACAACCCCCACCGGCTACGTTGAACACCATGTCAGGTCCCGGCGGCGGCTTCGGCGAGGGTGCCCACGGCGACGAGGCCAACCCGCCGGCCGGTGGCCGGGATCCGGGGCGGCAGGATTGGCAGGCTCCCTGGGATCCCCCGGCGCCCGGCTATCCGCCCCAGGCGTATTCACCGCCCGGATACGTACAGCCGCCGGGTTATGGCGGCCCGCCGGGGCCGCCGCAATTCGGCGGGCCGCCACACGGCTATGGGCCGCCTCCCTACCCCGGCGGCTATTACCCGGCGCCGGACTACCCGGGCGGCTATGGGCAGCCGGATGCTATGCAGCCCGGAATGAACCGACTGGCGATCGGATCGCTGATTTCGTCGTTCGTCGGCGTCTTCTGCTGTATCGGCGCGATCGTGGCCATCGTCCTGGGCGCGATCGCGCTCGACGAGATCAAGCGGACTCGCCAGGATGGCTACGCCGTGGCCGTCGCCGGCATAGTGATCGGCATCGCGACGGTGATCGTCTGGTTGATCGTCGCGATCTTCGCGGCGCATTCGCATTAGCCGCGACTGGCCGACACTGGTCGTCCGCATCCGCGCGACGGCTGCCTAGGCTCACCTCCATGGCGTCGGTCAACAGGGTGTACGTCGCGCGGCTGCCGCGGATGTTGGTGTTGGGTCCACTCGGCGAATCCTTCGGGCGCGTCCGCGATGTCGTGATCAGCATCAGCATCGTCCGGCAGCAGCCGCGCGTCCTGGGGCTGGTCGTCGATTTGGCGACGCGCCGCAGCGTGTTCATCCCGATCCTGCGGGTCACCGCCATCGAGCCCGACGCCGTGACGCTCAACACGGGCAGCGTGTCCCTGCGCCACTTCGAACAGCGGCCCGGCGAGGTGCTGGCGATGGGCCAAGTGCTCGACACCACGGTCAGGGTCAACGACCCCGAACTGCCGGAGCTGGCCGGCCTCGAGGTGGTGATCACCGACCTGGGAATCGAACAAGCCCGAACGCGGGACTGGTTGGTGACCCGGGTCGCCGTCCGCACCCAACGACGGCTGGGACGGCGCGGGCCGGTGCACGTCGTGGACTGGCAGAACGTACAGGGTTTGACCCCGTCGGCGCTGGCGTTGCCCGGTCAGGGGGTGGCGCAGCTGTTGGATCAGTTCGACGGGCGCAAGGCGGTCGATGTGGCCGACACCATCCGCGGGCTGCCGCCCAAGCGGCGCTACGAGGTGCTCAAGGCGCTCAACGACGACCGGCTGGCCGACATCCTGCAGGAGCTGCCCGAGTTGGATCAGGCCGACGTGCTCTCGCAGCTGGGCACCGATCGCTCGGCCGACGTGCTGGAGGAGATGGATCCCGACGACGCCGCCGACCTGCTCGGGGTGCTGAGTCCGACGGACGCCGAGATGTTGCTGACCAGGATGGACCCCGGAGATTCCGCCCCGGTGCGCCGGCTGCTGGCGCATTCCCCCGACACCGCGGGCGGCCTGATGACCTCCGACCCGGTGGTGCTGACCCCGGACACGCCGGTCGCCGAGGCGCTGGCCAGGGTGCGCGATCCCGACCTCACCGCCGCGCTGGCGTCGATGGTGTTCGTGGCGCGCCCGCCGACGGCGACCCCCACCGGGCGCTACCTGGGCTGCGTGCCGCTGCAGCGGCTGCTCCGCGAGGCGCCGGCCGAACTGGTCGGCGGGATTGTCGACAGTGACCTGTTCACCCTGACGCCGGAGACCCCCCTCGGTGCCGTGACCCGCTACTTCGCCGCCTACAACCTGGTGTGCGGACCGGTGCTCGACGACCAGAATCACCTGTTGGGAGCGGTCACCGTGGACGACCTGCTCGATCACTTGCTACCGCACGACTGGCGCGCGGATGTGCAGCAGCTGGACGCCGCCGGCCGGCTCGATGGACTGGGAGGATCCGGGTGAACAAATCCGCGGCACCGCGACGGCTGTACACCCCGCGGACACGGCGGTACTCGCCGCGGGTGGACCCCGAGGCCGTCGGGCAGATCACCGAGTCGATCGCGCGCTTCTTCGGCACCGGCCGGTACCTGCTGATACAGACCATCCTGGTGCTGGCGTGGATCGGGCTGAATGTGTCGGCGGTGACGCTGCGCTGGGATCCCTATCCGTTCATCCTGCTCAATCTGGCTTTCTCCACCCAGGCGGCCTACGCGGCGCCGCTGATCCTGCTGGCCCAGAACCGCCAGGAGAACCGGGACCGGGTCGGGCTCGAGGAGGATCGTCGCCGCGCCGCGCAGACCAAGGCCGACACCGAGTATCTGGCCCGCGAGCTGGCCGCCCTGCGGCTGGCCGTCGGCGAGGTCGTCACGCGTGAATACCTGCGTCACGAGCTGGAGGACCTGCGCACTATGCTGACGGAGCGAGAGCCAGTAAGCACGGATACGGAGGCCCTGTCGACGGGTGACGACTTGGAGCGGGCGGCAAAGAAATCCCGGTAATTCTCAATTCCGCCATTGCGCCACTCCCGTCACGGGGGTTATGTATTGTGATCTGGTTCATAACGCTATGCAGGTAGTTTCCGACCTTAGGACGGTCGAGTGCGCATTGGGGGACGCTGGGATGCACGCCCGGCCGCCGCGGCGGTGCGGCAGCGCGCGCTTCGCGTAACCCGCACGTTGCGGCCGCGCGGAGGCCTTGACCTCGACGCATTGGGTGCCGCACTGGCCAATGTGGTGGCCCGCCACAAAAGCCTGCGCACGTTGTTCGTGGCCCGGGACGGGATGCCTGAGCAGGTGGTTGCGCCCGCCGAACGGGCGGGTGTGGAGTCAGACGTTGTCGATGATGGCCCGGCCTCCCGCAAGGGGGTGATCGCACCCCTGATGTTTGCCCGCCCGGCCGCCACGGCGGTGCGGCAGCGGGCGGGTCGCGCAACGCGCACGCCGGCCTTCTGCGTAGCGGTGATCGCTCCCCTGGTGTTTGCCGGCGGGGTCGGGGCCTCGGCCCCCACATTCGACGGGCGGGTCCCACTGACCCACGGACTGGTCCCCCCGGTGCATGCCGCCATCACCCCCGTGGCCGCGGTTTCTCCCGCCGTCCCTAACCTCGACGGCCCAATCGTCATCGCCATGGAGCGCGCACCGAACGCGTTCCACGTCGCCGCGGGCGCTTCGTCCGCGCCGCCGCCACCGATGATCGTGAATTCGCCTGGCGCACTTGGCATTCCGTCGATCGCACTGGCCGCATACCGCAGCGCCGAACAGAAGATGGCGGTCGCCGCCCCGGCCTGCGGCGTCAGCTGGAACCTGTTGGCCGGGATCGGGCGCATCGAGTCGGGCCACGCGGGCGGCGGCGCCGTCGACGCGCGCGGCACCGCGGTCGTCCCGATCTACGGTCCCGCGCTGGATGGCACGCTGCCGGGCAACGAGGTCATCATCTCGAGCAGCGTCGGCAATCAAGTCACCTATGCCCGCGCGATGGGGCCGATGCAGTTCCTGCCCGGCACCTGGGCGCGATACGCCTCCGACGGCAAGGGCGACGGCGTGGCGGACCCGCAGAACCTGTTCGATTCCGCGCTGGCGGCCGCCCGGTACCTGTGCAGCGGCGGCTTCAACCTGCGCGACCCGTCGCAGGTCATGGCCGCGATCATGCGCTACAACAACTCGGCGGCTTATGCGCAGAATGTGCTGGGCTGGGCCGCGGCGTACGCGACCGGCGTGGTCCCGGTCGACCTGCCCCCGATGACCGGACCGCCGCCGCCGCTCGGCGGCGCACACGACGAGCATCCCGAGGGCCTCGGGCCCGGGCTGCCGATGAACATCATCGGCCTGCCGGCCAACGACCCGCTGGCGCGCATGCCGCTGATCGACTTGGGCCAACCCCAGTCCACCGGCCCGCTGCAGCCACCGACGCAACAGCCCGGCTGCACGATCATCTGCATCGGCCCGTAAGGCCGGAGCACACCGGGCCGGCTGACCAGCCGAGAACCGCGCCCGCCTACACTCGGCGGTGATGTCCAGTGATAACACCACCGACCTGAACGCAGCCGTCCGCACCGCATTGGGGAAGGTGATCGACCCCGAACTGCGCCGTCCCATCACCGAACTCGGGATGGTCAAGAGCGTCGACATCGAGCCCGACGGCGGCGTGCACGTGGCGATCTACCTGACCATCTCGGCCTGCCCGAAGAAGACCGAAATCAGCGAGCGCGTCACCCAGGCGGTCGCCGACGTTCCCGGCACCGGGGCGGTGCGGGTCAGCCTGGACGTGATGAGCGACGAGCAGCGCACCGAGCTGCGCAAGCAGTTGCGCGGGGACGCCCCCGAGCCCGTCATCCCGTTCGCCCAACCCAACTCGCTGACGCGGGTGTATGCGGTCGCGTCCGGCAAGGGCGGAGTCGGAAAGTCCACCGTCACAGTCAATTTGGCCGTGGCGATGGCCGCCCGCGGCCTGTCGGTCGGCGTGCTCGACGCCGACATTCACGGCCACTCCATCCCCCGGATGATGGGCACCACCGACCGGCCCACCCAGGTTGAGTCGATGATCCTGCCGCCCATCGCCCACGAGGTGAAAGTCATCTCGATCGCCCAGTTCACCCAGGGCAACACCCCGGTGGTGTGGCGCGGGCCGATGCTGCACCGGGCGTTGCAGCAGTTCCTGGCCGACGTCTACTGGGGAGATCTGGATGTCCTCCTGCTCGACCTGCCGCCGGGCACCGGCGACATCGCCATCTCGGTGGCCCAGCTGATCCCCGGCGCGGAGATCCTGGTGGTGACCACGCCACAGCTGGCCGCGGCCGAGGTAGCCGAACGGGCCGGCAGCATCGCGCTGCAGACCCGTCAGCGCATCGTTGGCGTCGTGGAGAACATGTCGGGGCTGACGCTGCCCGACGGCTCAAAGCTGCAGGTATTCGGCGAGGGGGGCGGCCGGCAGGTCGCGGAACGGCTGTCGCGCGCCGTCGGCGCCGACGTGCCGCTACTGGGTCAGATCCCGCTGGACCCGGCGCTGGTGACCGCCGGCGATTCGGGCACTCCGATGGTGCTGAGCGCGCCCGACTCTCCCGCGGGCAAGGAACTGCGCAGCGTGGCCGACAGCCTCTCGTCGCGCCGGCGCGGACTGGCGGGCGTGTCGCTGGGACTCGACCCGACGCGCCGCTGAGGGGCCGGCCCGGAAAATCAGTCAGCTCGCCAGGGCCGCGACGGAGCGGTCCGCCGCGCCGGCGGAACGTACCTTGCCGTCATTGGGCAAAGACAGCCGTATGACCTTGCGCCAGGCCGATGCGACCTGGCGCACCAGCGGGCCGGATGTGTAAGTGAGCCCGTACTTCGCGAAAACGGCGCGCACCTGCGGCGCGATTTCCTGATAGCGGTTCGAGGGCAGGTCGGGGAACAGGTGATGCTCGATCTGAAACGACAGATTACCGCTCATCAGGTGCATGAAGCGGCTGCCGCTGATGTTGGCCGAGCCGAGCATCTGACGCAGATACCACTGGCCGCGCGTCTCGCCGTCGATGCTGTCGTAGGCGAATGTTTCGACGCCTTCGGGGAAGTGCCCGCACATGATCACCGAGTGCGTCCACAGGTTTCGCGCGACATTGGCCGTGACGTTGGCCGCGAGAGTGGGCATTGCACTCGGCCCCGACAGCAGCGGGTGGACGACGTAGTCGCGGATGGCCTGCGTGCGCACCTTGCGCAGGGTCGCGTTAACGCGGGCCCGAAACTGCGGATTGTTCCGGCGCTCTTTGCTTTTCAGGTTCTTGCCAAGTTTGAGGTCGTAGGCGGCGATGCCGTATTGGAACATGAATGCGTTGATGAGGTTCCACAGCGGCTGACCGAGATGAAGCGGATGCCACGGCTGCTCCTCGTCCACCCGCATGATGCCGTAGCCGAGGTCACCGTCCCTGCCGATCACGTTCGTATAGGTGTGGTGCTCTTCGTTGTGGGCGTGCTTCCACTGCTCGGCCGGCGACGCGTTGTCCCACTCCCACGTCGTGGAGTGAATCTTCGGATCGCGCATCCAGTCCCATTGCCCGTGCATCACGTTGTGGCCGATCTCCATGTTTTCCAGGATCTTGGCCACCGAAAGGCCGGTGGTGCCGGCCAGCCAAGCCGGCGGGAAGAGCGAAAACAGAAGCACGATGCGGCTCGTCGCCTCCAGCGTGCGCTGGGCGGTGATGACGCGCCGGATGTAGGTCGCGTCGCGCTCGCCACGGGTGTCGAGCACCTGTTGGCGGATCGCGTCGAGATCCTTGCCGAGGTTTTCGATGTCCCCGGCGGAAAGGTGATCAATGGAGCTGACGGGCTTGTTCTGAATCGTGGTCATTGGATGTCCTTCGGGTGAGTCAGATATCGAGTTGGCATGATCCGGCCGCGGCGGAGATGCAGGTCTGCACCAGCACGCCGTCGCCGGGGTTGGCTGAGGTGAGGTCGCCGTTGCGCACATCGCGCACCGTCCCGCTGCGCAGCGGAACCACGCAGCCGAAGCAGACGCCCATCCGGCATCCAGAGGGCATCAGCACGCCGGCGCCCTCTCCGGCGTCGAGAAGAGTTGTGCCGTTGCTTGTTTCGGTGGTGACGCCACAGCGGGTGAAGGTCACAGCGCCACCGCCACCGGTCGGAATGGCGGCGGCCCGGAAGCGCTCCGTCCGCAATTTGGCGCCCAATCCCGCTGCCGCGTAGTGCGTTTCAAGGTCGTCGAGCAGGCCGCCCGGGCCACACGCCCAGGCGTCGCGCTGCTCCCAATCTCCTACCAACTCCGTCAGCGCTTGAGCGGTGAGCCGTGGCCGGCCGTTGGTGTGGTGCTCGATCAGCCGGATCGCCGGCTCGCGGGCGAGCGCACGCAGCTCTTCGCCGAAGATGACGTCGCCGGCGCTACCCGCACTGTGCACAAGCACGACGTCGGCGAGCTCATGCCGATGCGCGCGCAGCATGCCCATCACCGGGGTGATGCCGCTGCCCGCGGTGACGAACAGAACCTTGTCGGGCAACGGAGCGGGCAGCATGAAGTCACCTGCGGCGTGGTCGAGGTGGACGAGTGTGCCGGCGGTCGCCTCGCGCACCAGATAGTTGGACACCAGCCCGTCGGCGACGGCCTTGACCGTGACGGTGATGTGGGAGGTCTGTTGCGGCGACGACGTGATCGAGTAGGTCCGCCATTGGCGCACCCCATCGATGTCGACGCCCAGCCGCACGTACTGGCCCGCCCGGTGGCCGCGCCAGCCGCGGCCGACCCGGATCCGCACCGTGGCGGCTCGGGCGGTTTCGGGTTCGATCGCCTCGATGCGCCCGCGCAGGTCGGTGCTGCTGGCCAGGGGATTGACCAGGTCGAAGAAGTCCTGGGGCACCAGCGGCGTGGTGAGCAGGCGAGCGACCGTGTTCAGCGTCGTTGTCATGCTTACCATCGTGACTGTCTAATGAGACGAATTCTCGACTCATCTAGGTGAATTTACGAGCTATTTTTATTCATTTCGGATAGTTTCTGGGTATGAATGCCAGCCCGCCGCGGCTGCAGCTTCCAGAGCCGGCGCTTGCGGCCATGTGGGGCTCCTTGCCCTCCGTGGCCGAGCGCACCGTGGCCACGGTGGTGGCCGAGGTGCCCAGTTACGCCGACGCATTCAGCGGCCGGATGGGACGCACCATCGAAGCCGCCGTCGAACAGGCGCTGGCCGGATTTCTTCGCCTGACGGCAGAGGGCGCTGACCCGGACAGCTCCCCGGGCATCAAGCCGGCCCTGGACGGCGCATACGCGCTAGGGCAAGGGGAGGCACGGCAAGGGCGCTCAACGGACGTCTTGCTCGCCGCATATCGCGTGGGTGCCCGAACCGCGTGGCGTGAGCTGAGTGCGTTGGCGGTGTCGCACGGGGTGCCGGGCGAAACCCTTGGCGTCTTCGCGGAACTCGTCTTCGCCTACATCGACCGGCTGTCTGCACTCAGCGTCGCCGGTCACGCCGACGAGCTGGCGAAAACGGGTCTGGCCCGCCAACGACAACGAGAAAAGCTGGCGCGCCAACTGCTCGCGGGTGCCTCGATCGAGGACCTCGAGATGACCGCCGAGCGGGCCGTATGGACGCCACCGCTGACCCTGACGGCGATCGCCGTGAGCCGCGGCCACGAGGGCAGCATCGCCGCCACTCTCGATCCGCGAACGCTGGAAGCACCCGAAGACACCGTCGAGCCATTGCCGCGCCCGGTCACCGTGCTGCTCGTTCCCGACGTCGGTGGCGGTGCGCGATCCGCTTTCATCGACTCGATCGCAACATCCGGGACCGTGATCGGTCCGGCGCGACCGTGGCTGGGTGTTAAGGCGTCGGTGCACCGGGTTCTCCGCGCCCTCGAACTCAGCGATCGGTCCGACCCACCGCTGGACACCGACGACCGGCTGGCGGACCTGGTGGTGCGCGCCGACCCCGAGGCGCTGGCGGATCTGCGGGAACGGGTGCTGGCCCCCATGCGGCACCTGCGGCCACGCACCCAGGAAAAGCTCGTCGAAACGTTGCGGACATGGCTGCTGCATCAGGGCCGCCGCGACATGATCGCGGGCGCTCTGTTCGTGCATCCACAGACCGTTCGATACCGGCTGGGGCAGCTACAAGAGCTGTATGGCGATCGGCTCCGGGAACCGGACACCATCATGGAGATGACGATCGCGTTGGCCACCGCCGACCCATCCGACTTCGGCTGACTGATCAGTCAGGTTGCGTCGGTGTCGAACGGCGTCTTACCGGGCGCGCGTGGTTCGGCCGCAGGGGCCGCCTCCCCGGGCGACGGCTCCGCCGGCTTGGCCGGAGCTCCGTTGACGGGCCGGTCGAAGTTTCCGGTGAGGAACGAGTCATCACCGTCCAGGAGGTGCTTGGTCAGTGCGGCTCGCGGCGTCATGCCCCGCAGGCGCTGCAGCTCACTCAGCGGACCGCGCAGGTCGTCGAACTCGGGCCCGATGTCCTCCCGCAGCTGAGTGGTCACCCCGCTGAGGTAGTCGCGCGCCTGCCGCAGGGCGGTTCCCGTCCACCGGATGGCACCCGGGAGCCGCTCGGGACCGAGGATCACCAGTCCGACCACGACAAGAACCAGGATGTGCTCCCAGCTCAGGTTTGCGAACATCTAGCCGTTATCCGGGTCCGGTTTCACCGTCAGCGTGACGTGCCGCCCATCGCGAACCACCTCTATCGGGGCATCCTGGCCGATGGTCAGTTGTCTGACGGCGACGACGAACTCGTCGGCGTCGGCGACCTTGCGGTTACCGACCTTGACTATCACGTCGTTTTCCAGGACCCCGCCCCGTTGCGCCGGGCTTCCCGCCTTCACGTTGGCGACTTGGGCGCCGGCGGCGATCGAGTTGCTCACCGAACGGGTGCTGACCCCAAGCGTCGGGTGCTGGATCTTCCCGTCCTTGATCAGGGTCTGGGCGACCTGCTTGGCCTCGTTGATCGGGATCGCGAAGCCCAGCCCGCTCGCGCTGTCCGACAGCGACTTACCCGCCGTGTTGATGCCGATCACCTGGGAATCCATGTTGATCAGCGGGCCGCCGGAGTTGCCGTGGTTGATCGACGCGTCGGTCTGGACGGCGTCGATGACGGTGTCGGTGTCGGAGCCCTCCCCCGACAACGGGACGGGCCGGTGCAGCGCGCTGATGATGCCATGGGTCACGGTGCTGCGCAGCCCCAGCGGCGCACCGGCGGCCAGCACCTCGTCACCGACGCGCACCTTGTCGGAATCGCCCAGTTGGGCCACGCTCAGGTTGTCGACGTTGTCGACCTTGAGGACGGCCAGGTCGGTCCTGGGGTCGCGGCCCACCAGGTTGGCGGGCACTTCCTTGCCATCGTTGAAGACCACGGTCGTCTTGAACTGGCTGGGATTGTTCGCCGCCTCGGAGATGACGTGGTTGTTGGTGACGATGTAGCCGCGGCCGTCGATGACGACGCCGGAGCCCTGCATGCCCTCCTGGTCGCTCTTCGATTCGATGGTCACCACGGCGCCGACGGTCGCGGCCGCCACCTTGGCGAACCGGCCCGCCGGCTGCTCGGCATTGCCAGGGGTCGACAGCGTCACCCTCGAGCTGGTGAACGCTTCGACCACCTCGGCCGTCTTACGACCGATCACACCGCCGATCAGGCCGATGACCAGCGCGATCAGCAGCAGGACGGCCAACGCCAGGTAAGACACCCGGCGTCCGAACAGCACGTCGCGCACGCCGAGCTTGCCGCCGTAGCCCAGCGGGGTATGCGGCGCCGGTGGGGACAGCGCCGGGGTCCCCAGGGCGGCCCCGGCCGCCGGGTCCCGCCAGGGATCCGCGGGCTCTTCCGGCCCGCCGTCCTTCTCGGCGCCCAGCGCGCCGGTATCGATGGGGTGGCGCTGCAGCGTGTCCACACTCCCGACGGGCTTGCTGAACGCCTCCTGGAGGACCGGGTCGGCCGGTTGATCGTGAGGCCGGAAATCGGCCTGGTCGCGGTACTTCGGCGGCCGCACACGCTCGGCGACGAAAGAACCCTGCAGGCCGTCGGGACGACTGAACGCCCGGCGCGATGCGGCGTCGACCGGTGGCCGGGAGATGGGGCGCGGCGCCAGGCGGTTTCCGCCGTCGCCGCTGTCGTTGCCGTGGTCGGAGGTCACGCTACCCCTTTGGATCTCTTCTGAGCGGTCGAGACGGGCCCGTTAGCGGGCGCTTTACGCCGCACCGACGTTGTCGGTGTCCACCCTAGTATCCACGGTTCGGTGACTACCGGCGCTTACGCTGGTCGCGCACGTCGCGATCGGCGAAGCCGTCCTGGGCGGCCGTGTCGGCCGTGCCCTCAGTGCCTTCAGTGGCCGGATAGTGCGGGATTTCGGATAGCAGCCCGAGCAATGTGCTGGGGATGCGGATCGGATGGGAGTCGCGCAACGCGGCGCGCGCCCGGCCCTGATCATCGACTTCGGCGGCGCATTCCGGGCACAGCGAGAGGTGGTGTGCGGCGCGCAAGTGCGCGTTCATCCGCAGCTCACCATCGACGAACGCCGCGATCGCCTCGCTGGACAGGTGCTCGGTCGACCCGAACCGGCGCGGCGCGCCGACCGGTGCATCACTCTGGGAGGCGAACTGTGCGGGGAGCCAGGAGAACGCGCGGCGAAACACCTCTCCACGGTCGGCCATCACAGGCTCCTCTCGTTGCCGCCTTCACTACGAATGTAGCGCGAGACGGTGCCCGATCGCGCCCCCAGAGCCCGCAAAACCGCTGCATTTTGGGCCAGAAGGGGCAAATCGGCTGTGGATAAGCCGGGGGACGGGTTCTTCGGCTCGGCGGTTACGCCGATTCGGCGGCGCGGTGTTCGGGGTGCGCGGCCAGGTAGTCGCGCAACGCCTGGCGGCCGCGGTGAATGCGGCTGCGCACGGTGCCCAGCTTCACGCCCAGGGTGGCGCCGATCTCCTCGTAGGACAGACCTTCGATGTCACACAGCACAACCGCGGCACGGAACTCCGGCGGCAGCGAGTCCAGGGCGGCCTGCAGGTCGGGACCGAGCCGCGCATCGTGGTAGATCTGCTCGGGGTTGGGCTCGTCTGCGGGCACCCGGTCGTAATCCTCGGGCAGCGCTTCCATCCGGATGCGCGCGCGCCGCCGCACCATGTCGAGGAACAGGTTGGTGGTGATGCGGTGCAGCCACCCCTCGAAGGTTCCCGGTTGGTAGTTCTGGACCGACCGGAAAACGCGGATGAAGGTCTCCTGGGTCAGATCCTCGGCGTCGTGCTGGTTGCCGGAGAGCCGGTAAGCCAGCCGATACACCCGGTCGGCGTGCTGACGCACCAGTTCGTCCCACGACGGCATCGCCGTCTTGTCCCCCGTCGCGTCGAACACCGCGGTGCCCTGCAACGCGGCCGTCGTTTCCACCCATTCGTCGTCGCGGTGTTCCTGGGCGTGAGACATGCTGGTCGGGCTCAAAAGCGTTGTGATGATTGAATCCTCCGGAAGTGCCCTGCCGTCGAAGTTTGGCAGTTCGTCGACGGCGTCAACACGAAGCTGCCACTCTGATTATTCCCGGCCCGGCCGGTCGGGCGAACTCCGTGTTCCATACGCATACCGTCGCTCATCGGCGTATGCGCGGCATGAAAGCAGTCTGAGGTTTGGCTGAGAAACCTGATCGTAACGCGCAGTGACCAGGTTGGATCCATCGGTGAGTGAGCTGCGTCGCTTCCCCGGTTCCCGGCGTGTCGGCGCGAGACGACTCAGGCGCGCCTGCCCGACCGCGTCGTGAATTGGAATACGCTGCGGGCATGGACGCCACCGACGCAGAAACCCCCGGCCAGGCGGCCCCCAGTCGAGCCGAATCACTCTGCGCGCACGCCGAGGGGTCGATATCCGAAGATGCGGTGCTGGCGGCCGCCCGGGAGCGCGCGGTGGAGATCGGCGCCGCGGCGGTGACGCCCGCGGTCGGTGCGCTGTTGAGCCTGCTGGCCAAGCTCAGCGGCGGCAAGGCCGTCGCCGAGGTGGGTACCGGCGCGGGGGTCAGCGGACTGTGGTTGTTGTCGGGCATGAGCGACGACGGCGTGTTGACCACGATCGATATCGAGCCCGAATACCTGCGGCTCGCCAAGGAAGCATTCGCCGAGGCCGGCATCGGGCAGTCGCGCACCAGGCTGATCGCCGGCCGGGCCCAAGAGGTGCTCACCCGGCTCGCCGACGATTCGTATGATCTGGTGTTCATCGATGCCGACCCGATCGACCAGCCGGATTACGTCGTCGAGGGCGTGCGGCTCCTGCGATCCGGTGGCGTCGTCGTGGTGCACCGCGCGGCGCTGGGCGGGCGAGCCGGTGATCCCGCGGCGCGCGACGCCGAGGTGGCCGCGGTGCGCGAGGCGGCCCGGCTCATCGCCGAGGACGAGCGGCTCACGCCCGCACTGGTGCCGCTTGGCGACGGCGTGCTCGCCGCGGTCCGCGAGTAGTTTCGCGGCGAAACCAAACCTTTACGCATTCCTGACGGGGTGTCCCCTTGACCGTCGGCTGAACGTGCGTTTAGTGTTCTGAACATGCGTTCAGCCGACCTGACCGCCGCCGCCCGGATCCGCGATGCGGCCATCGAGCAGTTCGGCGAGCGCGGGTTCGGCGTCGGGCTACGCGCGATCGCCGATGCGGCGGGGGTGAGCGCCGCGCTGGTCATCCACCACTTCGGCTCCAAAGACGGCCTGCGCAAGGCCTGTGACGACTACATCGCCGAAGAGATCCGCAGTGGCAAGTCGGAAGCGATGCAGACCACGGATCCGGCCACCTGGTTTGCGCAAATGGCCGAGATCGAGAGCTACGCCCCGTTGATGGCCTACCTGGTGCGCAGCATGCAGACCGGTGGCGAGCTGGCAAAAGCATTGTGGCAGAAGATGACAGACGACGCCGAAGCATATTTGGACGACGGAGTGCGAACGGGATTGCTCAAACCCAGCCGCGACCCCCGCGCCCGAGCCAAATACCTGTCGATGACCGGCGGGGGCGGCTTCCTGCTGTACCTGCAGATGCATGAAGATCCGACGGATCTGCGCGCGGTCCTGCGCGACTACGCCCGCGACATGACGCTGCCCGCCCTGGAGATCTACACCGAAGGATTGATGGTCGACCGCACCATGTACGACGCATTCCTGGCCGCCGAAAATCAAGGAGGATCCAATGCCGACTGAAAACTCGGGCAACTTTGCGCCCATCGAAATCAGGGGTTTGACAAAGAATTTCGGTGCGGTGCGCGCCCTCGACGGCCTTGACCTGACGGTGCGCGAGGGAGAAGTACACGGGTTCCTCGGACCGAACGGCGCCGGGAAGTCGACGACGATCCGCATCCTGTTGGGTTTGGTGAAAGCCGACGGCGGAAGCGCGCGGCTGCTCGGCGGCGACCCATGGACCGACGCGGTCGGATTGCACCGCCAAATAGCCTACGTGCCAGGCGATGTGACGTTGTGGCCCTCGCTGACCGGCGGCGAGACCATCGACCTGCTGGCCCGCATGCGTGGCGGCATCGACGGAAAACGCCGCGCCGAGCTGATCGAGCGCTTCGACCTCGACCCGCACAAGAAGGCGCGCACCTACTCGAAGGGCAACCGGCAAAAGGTGTCCCTGATCTCGGCCTTCTCGTCACACGCCAGGCTGCTTCTCCTGGATGAGCCCAGCAGCGGCCTGGACCCCTTGATGGAGAAGGTGTTTCAGCAGTGCGTCGGCGAGGCGCGCGGCCGTGGCACTACGGTCTTGCTGTCCAGCCACATCCTGGCCGAAACCGAAGCGCTGTGTGAGAGGCTGACCATAATCCGGGCCGGCAAGACCGTCGAGAGCGGTTCGCTGGACTCGATGCGGCATCTCAGTCGCACGTCGATCAAGGCCGAAATGACAGGCGACCCAGGCGATCTCACCCGAATTAAAGGGGTCGAAGATGTCAGCATCGACGGCAACACGCTGCGTGCCCACGTCGACAGCGAAAGCCTCGGAGAACTCATCCGGGCGCTCGGTGACGCCGGTGTGCGCAGCCTGGTCAGCCAGCCGCCGACCCTGGAGGAGCTCTTCCTGCGCCACTACAACACGGCAACCACCGACGGCCAGCGCGGCCACAGCGAAAAGAAGGTTTCGGCGCGATGAGCACCGCAATCCTGGATCGGCCACGCCACCCGGCGCACCCCGCGCCCCGGGCCGGTTCGAACTTCTCCGGCACGCTTGCGATGCTGCGGCTCTATTTGCGCCGCGATCGGGTCTCGCTGCCGCTGTGGGTGCTGCTGCTGTCGGTGCCGCTCGCCAGCGTCTACGTCGGCAGCGTCTTGAAGGTCTACCCCACCCAGGCCGACCGCGCCGGGTTCGCGGCATCCATCATGGCCAGCCCCGCCCAGCGTGCGCTCTACGGGCAGGTCTACAACGACAGCATGGGGGCAGTCGGCATTTGGAAGGCCGGGATGTTCCACTTGCTGATCGCGGTGGCCGTCATTCTCACGGTGATCCGGCACACCCGCGCTGACGAGGAAACCGGCAGGACCGAATTGGTGGACTCCACCGCGGTGGGCCGGTATGCGAGCCTCAGCGCGGCGCTGCTGCTGTCCTTCGGGGCATCGATTGCCACCGGCGCGATCGGCGCGGCGGGGTTGCTCACCACCGACATCCCGGCCGGCGGGTCGATCGCCTTCGGGGCGGCTCTGGCCGGGTCCGGCCTGGTATTCACCGCCGTTGCCGCGGTGGCCGCGCAGTTGTCGCCGAGCGCCAGGTTCGCCCGCGGTGCCGCGTTCACCGCGTTGGGGGTCGCGTTTACGCTGCGTGCCATCGGTGACGCCGGTGATGGCAAGCTGTCGTGGCTGTCGCCACTGGGATGGTCGCTGCAAGTCAGGCCGTACGCCGGCGATCGCTGGTGGGTCCTGCTGCTGCATCTGGTGACGACGGCGGCGCTCACCCTGGTGGCCTATCGGCTGCTCGCCGGCCGCGACGTGGGTGCCGGACTCATCGCCGAACGTGCCGGTCCCGGCGCCGCCGGAGCACGACTGAGCGGCGTCTACGGGCTGGCGTGGCGCCTGGACCGTGGCGCACTACTGTTGTGGACCGTCGGACTGTGTCTGATCGGGATGGTGATGGGCAGCGTGGTGCACGGCATCGGCGATGAGCTGGGTGACAGCACCGTCGCGCGCGACATCATCGCGCGGATGGGCGGCACCAGCGCTTTGGAGGAGGCCTTCATCGCGGTGGCGTTCACCATGATGGGGATGGCCGCCGCCGCGTTCGCCATCTCGCTCACCCTGCGACCGTATCGGGAGGAAGCCGCCCAGCGGGCCGAGACGACGCTGGCGGGTGCGGTGTCCCGAACTCGCTGGCTGGCAAGCCATTTGGCGGTCGCGCTGATTGGGTCCGCGGTCGCGATGCTGATCAGCGGCGTGGCCGTCGGGCTCATCTACGGCACCACGGCCGGCGACCTCGGCGGCAAGCTGGCCATCGCGGTCGGAAGCGCCGCCGTTCAGCTTCCCGCCGTGTGGCTGCTCGCCGCGGTGACGGTCGGGTTGTTCGGTCTCGCACCGCGGTTCACACCCGTGGCGTGGGGCGTGCTGGTCGGGTTCATCGCCGTATACCTGATCGGTTCGTTGGCCCGGTTCCCGCAGTGGTTGCTCGACCTGGAACCGTTCGCCCACATTCCGCACGTCGGCAGCGGCTTCACGGCCGCGCCGTCGCTGTGGCTGCTGGCCATCGATGTGGCTTTAATTACCTTGGGAGCCTTGGCTTTTCGATCGCGTGACCTGCGTTGTTAGGAGCATCCTGAAAACCGTCGTTTCACTTACGGCATCCTCGATTCTCGGGCTTGTCGCGGTCGGCTTTATCCTGTTCCTGCCGGCTGGCACGCTCAATTATTGGCAGGCATGGGTTTTCATCGCGGTATTCACGGTGGCAACGCTCGTCCCCACGATCCATTTGTACATCACCAACCCGGCCGCCCTGCGGCGACGCATGCATGCCGGGCCACGCGCGGAAACCAGATCGGCCCAAAAGATCATTATCACTGTGGCGTTTGCGGCCATATTCGTGCTGCTGGCGTTCAGCGCGTTCGATCACCGGATGGGCTGGTCGACTGTGCCCGGGTGGGTGTCCGTCCTCGGCGACGTCCTGGTCGCGGCCGGGCTTGGTATCGCCATGTTGGTGATCGCGCAGAACAATTACGCGGCGTCCACCGTCAGGGTGGAGGAGGGCCAGCAAGTGGTCTCCGGCGGTGTCTACAAATTCATCAGGCATCCGATGTATGTCGGAAACCTGATCATGATGCTCGGCATCCCGCTGGCGCTCGGCTCGTACTGGGGACTCCTGTTCGTGATCCCGGACGTCGTGGTGATCGTCTTTCGCATCCTCGACGAGGAGAAGCTGCTCACCCAGGAATTGCCCGGGTACAACGAGTACGCGCAGCGGGTGCGCTATCGGTTGATGCCCAACGTGTGGTAGCGCCTGACGCGCTTTAAGGTAGCGGGCGTGGCCCAAAACCCGGCACCCAGCCTAGACCGGCCGTGGCGACGTCCCGGCGCTCTCCGATACGCGCTGGAGCGGATTCGCGGCATCGCCAAACCCCCCATAACCGTCACCGATCCACCGACCGACATCGTGATCGACCGCGACCTCAGCGTCCCGACCCGCGACGGAACGGTGTTGCGGATCAACGTCTTCCGTCGGCCCGGCGGCGAGGCCAGACCGGTCATCCTGAGCATCCACCCCTACAGCAAAGATAAACTGCCGGCTCGGCGAGGCAAGAAGTCGAGGTTCTCGATCCAATACCGCGTACTGCGCCAGCCGATGCCGGTGACCTTCTCGGCTCTGACCGGTTGGGAAGCGCCGGACCCGGCCTCGTGGACCGCGCAGGGCTTCACCGTGGTGAACGCCGACTCGCGCGGCTGCGGCCACTCCGACGGCACGGGAAAGCTGCTGTCGCGCCAGGAGGCCGAGGACACCTACGACCTCGTCCAGTGGATCGCCGGCCAGCCCTGGTGCGACGGCAACGTCGTCATGCTGGGCGTCTCGTACCTGGCGATGAGCCAGTACGCCGTCGCCGCCCTGCAGCCCCCGGCCCTGCGGGCGATCTGCCCATGGGAGGGCTTCACCGACATCAATCGCGACCTCCTCTTTCGCGGGGGCGTTCGGGAGACCGGCTTCGCCCGGATGTGGGCGAGGAACGTGGACGGCGCGACGCGGCAGGCGTATTCCCTCGGGACGATGCAAGAAGACCACCCGCTGCGCGACGACTTCTGGCGCTCGCTGGCACCGGACCTGTCGGCGATCACCGTCCCCATGCTGGTCTGCGGCAGCTTCTCCGACAACAACCTGCACAGCCGCGGTTCGATCCGGGCATTCACGAACGGCGGCTCCACCCACGCCCGCCTGTACACCCATCGCGGCGGCAAATGGGCCACCTTCTACTCCGAAGCCGCGCTGGCCGAACAGCTGAAGTTCTTCCGCGGGGTGCTGGACGGCGCGACCGCCGCGCGTAGCGTCCGCCTCGAGGTGCGCGAGGACCGCGACACCATCACCGCGGTGCGCGAAGAAGCCGAATGGCCCCTCGCCCGTACCCGTTGGCGGCCAATGTATCTCGCCGAAACCGGGGAGCTGACGCCCGATCGGCCGCCGACCCCGGGCAGCATTTCGTTCGAAACCCTCTCTAGCGCAGCGGCATTCAGCTGGACGGTGCCAGCGGACATCGAGCTGACCGGCCCGATGGTTGCCCGGCTGTGGGTCGAACTGGATGGCTGCGACGATGCGAACCTGTTCGTCGGCGTGGAGAAGTGGCGCGACGGAGGGTTCGTCGAATTCGAGGGCTCGTACGGCTACGGCCGCGACCGGGTGGCCACCGGCTGGCAACGGGTCGCGCTGCGCGCCCTCGACCCCGAGCTCTCGCAACCATGGGAGCCGGTCCCGGCATGCACCGAGTCGCGGCCACTCTCAGCCGGTGAGGTGGTCGCGGTCGACGTTGCGCTGGGCCCATCGGCGACGTTGTTCCGTGCCGGCGAGCAGCTGCGGCTGGTGGTCGGCGGGCGCTGGTTGTGGCCGCGAAATCCGCTGACCGGTCAGATGCCGGCGGCCTATGCCGAGTCAGCACGTGGCCGGGTAACCCTGCACTGGGGCCCGAGCTACGACGCACATCTGCTGATCCCGGAGATCCCGGGACAGCCGGGCTAGATCCAGACGCCCTTGCCGACCGCGACCACGCCGCCGGCGCTGATCGCGAATCGCTCGCGGTCCTTTTCGAGATCCACCCCGACCATCTCGCCGGGCCCGACGACGACGTTCTTGTCGAGGATCGCGTGGCGTACCACCGCGCCACGGCCGACCCGGGCGCCGGGCATGATCACGCTGCCCTCCACGATCGCGCCGTCGTCGACCACGACGTTGGACGACACCACCGAGTTGCGCACCGACGACGCCGAGATGATGCTGCCGGCACCCACCACCGACTCCTGAGCCGAGCCGCCGTTGACGAACTTGGCCGGCGCCAGGTTCTCCGGCTCGCCGCGAATGGGCCAGCGCCTGTTGTACAGGTTGAAGATCGGATGGACCGACACCAGATCCATGTGCGCGTCGTAAAAGGCGTCCAGGGTCCCAACGTCACGCCAGTAACCCCGGTCGCGGTCGGTGGCGCCGGGCACCTGGTTGTCGGAGAAGTCGTATACCGCGGCCAAACCGTCGTCCACCAAGCGCGGGATGATGTCGCCGCCCATGTCGTGATCCGAGTGGTCGTCATCGGCGTCGGCGCGAATCGCGTCGATGAGCACCTTGGTGGTGAAGATGTAGTTGCCCATCGAAACGAACGTCGACTCCGGGTCGTTCGGGGTTCCCGGGGGATCCAGTGGCTTCTCCATGAAATTGCGGATGTGGCCGGACTCGTCGGCGTCGATGCAACCGAATGCGCTGGCGTCGCTGCGCGGAACCTTGATGCCGGCCACGGTGGCGCCGGCCCCGCTGTCGATGTGGAACTGGACCATCTGCTCGGGGTCCATCCGGTACACGTGATCGGCGCCGAAAACCACTAGGTAGTCGGGGTCTTCGTCGTAGATCAGATTGAGCGACTGATAGATGGCGTCGGCGGAGCCGGTGTACCAGCGCGGGCCGAGGCGCTGCTGCGCGGGAACCGGCGTGATGTACTCACCGGCCAGGCCGGACAACCGCCAGTTCTGCGAAATGTGGCGGTCCAGTGAATGCGACTTGTATTGAGTGAGAACGCAGATCCTCAAGTAGCGGGCATTGACGAGGTTGGAGAGCACGAAATCGATCAGGCGATAGGCACCACCAAAGGGAACTGCGGGTTTGGCCCGGTCCGCGGTCAGCGGATACAGCCGCTTGCCCTCACCGCCGGCCAGGACGACGCCCAGCACGTGTGGTGCTTCCCTCATGGCTACAAACTATCGGCCACCGCGAACCGCTGCCAGGGGACGCCCCGTTAGCCGCGGTCTGACGGGCTGTCCTTCAAGGTATTTGGCTCGGTAAGCCGGCCGGATCCGCCACCCGCCGTGCGGGCGCATCGTCGCCGAACTACGGTGCGGTGTATGCGGGTGGCGATGATGACGCGGGAGTACCCACCGGACGTCTATGGCGGAGCCGGGGTACACGTCACCGAACTGGTCGCTCAGCTGCGCCGACTATGCGCGGTCGACGTGCATTGCATGGGCGCACCCCGTCCGGACGCCTTCGCCCATCAGCCCGACCCACGGATCCACGACGCCAACCCGGCGCTGGCCACCTTGTCGACGGACCTCATGATGGCCAATGCCGCATCTGCGGCCACCATCGTGCACTCGCACACCTGGTACACCGGCCTGGCCGGGCACCTGACCGCGTTGCTCTACGACATCCCCCACGTTCTGACCGCGCATTCGCTCGAGCCGCTGCGGCCGTGGAAGGCCGAACAGCTCGGCGGCGGCTACCGGGTGTCGACGTGGGTGGAGCGCACCGCGGTGCTGGCCGCCGACGCCATCATCGCGGTCAGCTCCGCGATGCGCGACGACGTGCTGCGGGTATACCCCACGCTGGATCCCAGCCTGGTGCACGTCATCCGCAACGGGGTCGACACCAACGTCTGGCATCCCGCCGGACCGGTACAAAGCGGCTCCGTGCTCGCCGAACTCGGGGTCGATCCAAGCCGGCCCACCGTGGCGTTCGTCGGCCGGATCACCCGGCAGAAGGGCGTCGGCAACCTGGTGGCCGCCGCGCACCGCTTCAGCCCCGACGTGCAGTTGGTGCTGTGCGCCGGCGCCCCCGATACGCTCGAGCTGGCCGAAGAGGTTAGGGCCGCGGTGGCCGCGCTGGCCCGCGATCGCCCGGGAGTGTTCTGGATCCGGGAAATGCTCCCCATCGGGGAACTACGCGAAATACTTTCGGCGGCAACGGTTTTCGTATGCCCATCGGTGTACGAGCCGTTGGGCATTGTGAACCTCGAGGCGATGGCCTGTGCGACCGCGGTGGTGGCCTCCGATGTCGGCGGGATACCGGAGGTGGTCGTCGGCGGGGTCACCGGGTCCCTGGTGCACTACGACGCCGACGACCCGACCGGTTACCAGGTCAGGCTGGCCGAAGCGGTCAATGAACTCGTCGCCGACACCGACAAAGCTAAACGTTACGGCGAGGCGGGACGTCAGCGCTGTATCGACGAATTTTCGTGGGTCCACGTCGCCGAGGAGACGCTGGACATCTATCGGAAGGTCTGTGCCTGACTTCGCCAGCTTCCGTTAGGCGGACTTAGCTGGTCCTAGCTGGTAACGCCCTTGAGCTCGTCACCCAGGGCGGCGGCTTCGTCCGGCGTGAGCTCGACGACCAGTCGACCGCCTCCCTCGAGTGGTACCCGCATCACGATGCCGCGCCCCTCCTTGGTTGCTTCCAGAGGACCGTCTCCGGTCCGGGGCTTCATCGCCGCCATCGAGTGCTCCCTCCAGTTTCGAGCTGGCCCGCCTTCGCAGACTTGGTCGGCGCCGAGCATGCCCCGCCCGTGAACTTCCAGCCGTACCCGACATTGAACTGCCAAATCACCCCTCCATTGTTCCCTATTCGGGTCGGCAGTTACACAAAGACCCGCATCTGTTGCCGCAAAGGGCTCTCAAACCGCTTCCGTGGGCACCCAGCAATCGCGTACGTGGTCGTCGACCATGCCCGTCGCCTGCATCAGCGCATAGGCGGTGGTCGGCCCGACGAAGCGGAACCCGCGCTTCTTCAGTTCCGCCGCCATAGCCTTGGATTCGGCGGTGGCCGAGGGAATTTCGGATCCGTCCGCCGGCCGGGGCCGCGGTGACGGCGCGAACGACCACAGCAGCTCGGACAGGTCATCCGAAGATCCCAGGTCAGCGGCGGCGCGCGCGTTGGCGATCGTCGCCTCGATCTTGGCCCGATTGCGGACAATCCCCTCGTCGGCCATCAGCCGCCGCACATCGGCATCGGTGTATCCGGCGACCGTCTCGATATCGAACCCGGAGAAGGCGCGCCGGAAATTCTCCCGTTTGCGCAGGATGATCAGCCACGACAGGCCGCTCTGAAAGGCCTCGAGGCTCATCCGCTCGAACAGGGCCACGCCGCCGCGCAGCGTGCGGCCCCACTCCTGGTCGTGGTAGTCGCGGTACAGCTCGAAGTCCGGTCCCGGCCGAATGGCTGCCCAGCTGCACCGCACCAGCCCGTCCTCGCTCACACTGTGTCCTGACGATCCTCGCGGTCGCCGGGTTCCACGGGATCGCCTTCGCCCTCGGCTTCGTTCTCGGCGACGGACGGGACGTGCACCGCGGCCAGCTGCCCCCGCAGCGCCTCGAGCTCACGGGCGAGCCGGTCGAGCACCCAGTCCACCTCGCTGGTCTTGTATCCACGCAGCACCTGGCTGAACCTCACGGCGTCGACGTCGGCCCCGGTGACACCGTAGGCGGGCAGCACCGTCGCCGTCGTCCCCCGCGGCAGGGGCGGCAACTGCTCACCACGACCGAACAGCAGGCTGGCGGCGCCGAACAACACGATCGCCACCAGCACCAACACCACCAGGTAGAGCAACACCAACGCCACGTGGTTGATATTGCCCTATACCGCCGACACCCCTGCGGCCACCGAGGCCTTAGCGAGGCCTCAGCGAGGCATGAGCCCCTTGATCGGGGGCCGGTCGACCAGCGACACCGGGGAGGTGTGCGCGGTGTAGCCGTAGCCGCCGTCGGCGACGAATTGGGTCAGCCCGACCCCGGAGTCGGGGATCCCGCAGCGCGACAGCAGCGTCGCGACGACCTGGCGGCTCATCGCGCCCAGCTCGGGCAGCGGCCGGTTGCGGTGCGCCCGCACGCCGAGGTTGACCTGGGCGATCGCGTCCAGACCCAACCGGTCGAAGGTGTCCACCAGCAGCCCGATCTCCACGCCGTACCCCGGCGCGAACGGCAACGACGTGAGCAGATCCCGGCTGGCCGCGTACTCGCCGCCGAGCGGCTGCAGCACGCAGCCCAGCTCCGGCCGCAGCGCCGCCAACAACGGCCGCGCCACCAGCTCGGTGACCCGCCCGCCACCGGTCGTCGGCCCGCCACCCGCATCGCTGACATTGAGCGGCCGTCGATAGAAGCTTTTCACCAGGTGAACGCCGTCACAGGTGAGCAGCGGCGCGACCAGCCACGGCACGAACATCGGGTGCGGGTCGATCAGGTCGGAGTCGACGAACACCACGATGTCGCCGCTGGTTGCCGCGAGCGAGCGCCACAGCGCCTCGCCCTTGCCGGGCCGCACGGGCACCTCGGGCAGGGCCTGTTCACGGCTGACGACGCGGGCACCGGCGGCGATGGCGCGGATCTCGGTATCGTCCGTTGAGCCGGAGTCCAGCACGATCAGCTCGTCGACCAGGCCTCCAGAGTCCCGGACCAGCGGCGAGATGCTGTCGATCACCGATTCGATGGTCTCTTCCTCGTTGAGGGCCGGCAGCACCACCGAGACAGTGCGCCCGCCCTTCGCCTCCTGCAGTTGGCCGACGGTCCAGTTGGGACGGCTCCGGCTGCGGTCGGGCAGCCAGATGTCTCCGGGCCGCGCGGCGACGGCTTCGTCGGTGACGAGATCGCCGGCTACCAGCTCCGATGCGGTCATGCGAGTCCCCTCACCGTGCGCGTCGGCGGGCGCGTCCCCTGGATCGAGGACACCATCTCCAGTACCCGCCGGGTGGCGGCGACCTCGTGCACCCGGAACATGCGGACCCCGGCGGCGGCCGCCAGCGCGGTGGCCGCCAGCGTTCCCTCGAGGCGTTCGGTCAGTTCCACACCCAAAGTCTCCCCGACGAAGTCCTTGTTACTCAAAGCCAGCAGCACCGGCCATCCGGTGTTAACGAGATCGCCCAGGTGGCGCAACAAAAGTAGCCCGTGGAAGGTGTTCTTGCCGAAATCGTGGGCCGGGTCGATCAGTACCCGGTCGCGGGCCACTCCGCACGCGACCGCCCGCTCGGCGCCGGCGGTGACCTGACGAATGACGTCGTCCACCACACCGCGCGTGGTGGTTCCGTACCTCACCCGGAACGGACGGGTGCGTGGCAGCGCGCCGCCGGTGTGCGAACACACCAGGCCGGCGCCGAACTCGGCGGCCACCTCGGGCAGGGCGGGGTCGATGCCACCCCAGGTGTCGTTGATCAGGTCCGCGCCGGCGGCACAGGCCAAGCCGGCCACCTCCGAGCGCCAGGTGTCGACGCTGATCAACTGGTCCGGGTAGGCGCCCCGCAGCCATTCGATGAACGGCACCAGGCGGGCGATCTCGGTGTCCGCGTCGACGCTTTGGCCGGGGCCCGCCTTGACCCCGCCGACGTCAATGACATCGGCGCCGTCGGCGATGGCCCGGTGCGCGGCCTCCCTGGCGGCCTCGTCGCCGAAGGTCGCACCCCGGTCGTAGAACGAATCCGGGGTGCGGTTCACGATCGCCATGATCAGCGGGCGATCCCCCGCGACCGGTCGGCCCCACAGCGTCGACTGCACGCATCCATGGTGCCTGGCCGCCGAATGCGTCGAGACTGCGCCCACGGCTACGCCAGGTCGCGGACGCACACGCTGTGCGCAGGTTCGACGCCGTGAGCGCAGACTCGGGCGTCGAGCCGCTCAGCCTTGCGGTCGCTTACCCGCCGCTACTTCCTCGGGGTATTCGTCGTAGTAGGGCACATAGCCCTCGTCGCGGGAGGCCAGCACGTAGAGCGGATCCTGCACATCGGGACCGTAGGCCTGCTCGCGCAGCTCCACCTTGCGGCTTTTGAACGTCGTGGTGTGCTCCAGCGTCTCCACCACCCGCACGAACAGCGGCAGGGCATAGGCCGGGAGTTGCTCGTACACCGCGCGGGCCAGCGACTTGCCGTCGAAGTCGGTGCCGTCGCGGAGCTTGACCGCGGCCATCCCGGCGCGGCCGCCGGTGCGGGGGATCTCGACCCCGAAGACCGTGCATTCCTCGACGGACTCGTCGGACGCCAGCGCCGCCTCGACCTGTGTGGTGGCGACGTTCTCGCCCTTCCACCGGAACGTGTCGCCGAGCCGGTCGACAAACGCCGCGTGACCCATGCCCTGCGGGCTCATCACGTCGCCCGAATTGAACCAGCAATCGCCCTCACGAAAAGCGTCGCGCACCAACTTCTTTTCACTCGACTCTTTGTCGGTGTAGCCGTCGAAGGGCTGCAGGCGGTTGACCGGGCTGATCAACAGGCCGGGCTCACCCGCGGGCACCCGGCGCACCCGCCCGTTCTCGTCGCGCAGCGGGGCGCCGGTGTCGGGGTCATACTCCACGTAAGCCAGCGGCGTCGGCGAGATACCGGTGGTCTGAGGCACATTGAAGATGTTGATGAAAGCCGCGTTGCCCTCGCTGGACGCGTAGAACTCACACACCCGCGCGATGCCGAAACGTTTGGTGAACTCGTCCCAGATCTCCGGCCGCAGCCCGTTGCCGGCGATCAGGCGCACCTTGTGCGCGCGATCGGTCGGCTTGGGCGGCTGATTGAGCAGATAGCGGCAGATCTCGCCGATGTAGATGAACGCCGTGGCGTCGTTGGCGATCACCTCGTCCCAGAACTTCGACGCCGAAAACGACTTGCCCAGCGCCAGCGTCGCCCCGGAGTTGATCACCGACGACAACGCCACGGTCAGCGCGTTGTTGTGGTACAGCGGCAGGCAGCTGTACAGCGTGTCGGAGCTCTTCAGCCGCAACCCCAACCCGCCGAAAGCGGCCAGTGCGGCCAGCCACCGTCGATGCGTCATCACGCTGGCCTTGGGGAATCCCGTTGTGCCCGAGGTGAAGATGTAGAACGCGGTGTCTTTGGCCTGCACCGCCGACGCCGACGCCGGGTTGGTGGCCGGAGCGCTCACGGCGAATCGCTCCAGATCCTCGACGGTCAGCGTGTCGGTGGTACCCGAGCCGCCGCACTCGGCTACTGCGCTGACCAGATCGGTCTCGGCGATCAACACCTTGGCGTCCAGCAGCCCCAGGCTGTGCGCCAGCACCTCGCCGCGCTGGTGGTAGTTGAGCATGCCGGCGACGGCGCCGCACTTGACCGCGGCCAGCATCACCAGCACCGCGTTGGGCGAGTTGCGCAGCATGATCCCGACGACGTCGCCCTGGCCGACGCCGTGCGCGGCCAGCACGGCGGCATAGCGGTTGGCGGCCGCGTTGGCGTCGCGGTAGGTCAGTCGCTGGTCGCCGAACCTCAGGAAGACCCGGTCGCCGTAGCGGGCGGCCCGTTCCTGGAACACCGTGCCGATCGATTTCTTGGAGCTCGGTCGGGCCAGCAGGCCAGTCAGCGCTCCCCGCACGATTACCGGCATGTCGGCCAGGACGGCCGGAGCCCGGGTTGCTATATCGGCCAGTCTGACCGCCGTGCTGGTTCCTCTGTCTTGATCGGACAAGTCATTCCTCGATTTCCCTCGGTGCGCACGCCTCCACTGCGGCACCCACCTTATCGACCAGCACCAACCGGTCCATCGCGGTTTGCGTGATGTACCCGCTGTCGAGCAGCCCGCACAGCCACAGCCACAGGCCCTCGTAGTGCCCGAAGGGGTCCAGCATCACGATGGGTTTGCCGTGCACGCCGAGGTAACCCGTGGTCCATGCGTCGAACAACTCGTCCAGGGTGCCGACGCCGCCGGGCAGCACGATGAACGCGTCGGCGCGGTCTTCCATGATCTGCTTGCGCTCGTGCATGGTGTCACTGACGATCAGCTCGTCGGCTTCGGTGTCGGCAACCTCGAGGCGCATCAAGTTCTGCGGGATGACGCCGACGGTTCGGCCGCCGCGCGCGCGTGCCGCGCCGGCCACCGCACCCATTGCCGAAACCCGGCCGCCGCCCCACACCAGGATCCAGCCGCGCTCGGCGATCGCCTCGCCGAGTTCGGAAGCGAGCGCGAGCAATTCGGGATGCACCGGGCCCGACGCGCAGTACACACACACCGCCCATTCGCGTGACGAATCGCGTAAGGGGCCCATACAACGAAAGGTAGACCACGCCCGATGCGGCGCGCACACCGCGCGTCGCAATAAAATCCGGCGGTGCCGATTCGATGGAACGTCCCCCAACACGCGGCGGCCTTGGAGCGGCTCGATGCTGCCCTGGGCGAGCAGGCAAAGCCCGGGGCCGTCGTGCTCGGACCCGACGGGGTCGGCAAATCCACGCTGGCCCGATTGGCCGCCGAGAGCTTCGGCCGCCGGCACCCGACCGCGCTCATCCGCTGGGTCACCGGCACCCCGACCGAACGCGTCGTCCCCTTCGGGGCCTTCAGCCATCTGGTGGACATCGCCGACATCGGCAAGCCCGCCGCGCTGCTGCGGGCAGCCCGGGAGTCGCTGAGCCGCGGCCAGGGCGATCTGCTGCTCGTGGTCGACGAAGCTCACGACCTGGACGTCCTGTCGGCCACGCTGGTGTACCAATTGGCGCTGGCCGGCACCGCCCGGATGATCGTCACCGCCCGCGCTGACGCCCCGCCCGACGCCATCGCGGCGCTGTGGACCGACGGCCTGCTGGACCGGATCGACATCGAGCCGCCCGGCGGGGCGACCACGCCAAAGGAGGTCGACGCATTCATCGCCGAGCTGCCCGCCGCGGTGCGTTCGGTGCTGGACTATCTCGCCGTCGAGGAGCCGCTGTCGCTCGCCGATCTCACCGCTCTCGCCGGCGATGGCGCGGTGCGGGAGGCAGAGGAGTTGGGCGCGGCGGAGACCCGGGTACGTGACGAACACGCCGACCCGGTGGTGTACACGGCGCACCCGCTGTTCGCCGAACGAGCGCTTGCCGCGCTCGGCGGCGACGGCGCGCGGCAACGGCGCACCGAGCTGGTCAAGCTGTTGTCGCGGCATCCGTCGGATCACCTCAGCGACCGGCTGCGGCTGGCGTCCCTGGCGCTGGACAGCGACGCCGTCCAGCCGGTCGCCGAGGTCGTGGCCGCCGCGCGGGAAGCGCTGCGGCTGGGCGACCTCGCGCTCGGCGAACGACTGGCCCGCTCGGCGCTGGAGCGGTCCGGCGGCTTGACGGCGCGGCTGGCGCTGGCCCACGCCCTGGCGTGGCAGGGCCGCGGCCGTGAGACCGACGCCGTGCTGGCCGCCGTCGACTCCGCCGCGCTGACCGAGTCGGCGCTCATGGACTGGACGCTGCTGCGGGCGGCCAATCAATTCTGGATGCTCAGCGAGCCGGAGCGGGCCACCGCGTTCCTGCGCACCATCCGCAATCGGGTCACCGACGCCGGCCCGCGCACCACCCTCGACGCGCTCAGCGCCACCTTCGCGATGAACGCGGGCAACGTCGGGCACGCCGTCAAGCTCGCCCACGAGGTGCTGGCGTCGCCGTCTGCCGACGAGCAGGCGGTGGCCTGGGCGGCCAGCGCGGCCGCACTGTGCTCGGCGCGGCAGGGCCGGTTCGACGACGTCGAGCCGCTGGCGCAACGCGCCCTGGCCGCCGAGCATCCCGGGCTGCTGCGCTTCACTATCGGGCTGGGCCAGACCACCGCACTGTTGATGGCGGGTCGGCTCGACGCGGCGCGGCAGCTGGCTCAGCAGTTCACCGATTTCGCCGAGTTGCAGCAGCCGGGCCGCGCGATCGGCGAGGTGCTGCTGGCGCATGTGCTGATCGCCGAGGGCGAATTCGGCCGGGCCGCGGCGTTGCTCGGGCCGGCGGCCGCCACGTTGGAACGCACCGGCTACTCGTGGGGGCCGCTGTCACTGGCGTTACTGGCCACCGCGCTCGCCCAGCAGAACGACACCGCCGCGACGGCAAAAGCCATGAGCAGGGCCGAATCTCGGCACGGGACCAAGTCGGCGCTGTTCGCCCCGGAGCTCGGGGTGGCGCGGGCATGGCGGCTCGCATCGATGCGCGATGCGCACGACGCGGTGGCCGCCGCCCGCGATGCGGCCCGGATGGCCGAACGCGGCGGGCAGTCGGGGGCGGCGCTGCGCGCCTGGCACGAGGCCGTCCGGCTCGGGGATACCCGTGCGGTGGATCCGCTGGCCCGGCTGTGCGACCAGATCGACTGCGCGGTGGGCGGGCTCGCGCTCGCCCACGCGCGGGCGTTGGCCGCCGGCGACGAAGCGGCGCTCCTCGCGGTGTCGGACGACCTGGCGGCGGTTGGCATGCGCGCGGCGGCCGCCGATGCCGCCGCGCAAGCGCAGCGCTGCCAGGCGTAGCCGGCACGCCGCATTGTGCGCGAACCGTGACGCCGCCGTGTTAGCGCAGTGACCATCACGCCTCACTGTTTCCAGAGTGATTTCGCTAGCTGGAGTTCGCCCGGGGGGTTGGAGGCACGATGCGTATCCGCCCTCGCCGGGTGGCCGGTCTGGTCGCGGCCGGCCTGCTGATCGCCGCGCTGACGACTGACGCATCGTCGGTCGTCGCCCCGCCGGCCGCGTTGGCGGCGCCGACGGGCCCGGTGCTGCCGCTCGGCCACGCCGGCCGTTGGATGACCGATGCCGACGGTCGCGTGGTGGTGCTGCACGGGCTCAACCAGGTGTACAAGGTGCCGCCGTACGAGCCGTCCGCGGACGGGTTCGGCGACGACGACGCGGCTTTCCTTGCGGGCAACGGATTCAACGCGATGCGGCTGGGTGTCATCTGGGCGGCCGTGGAGCCGCAGCCGCTCAGCTACGACGACAACTACCTCGCCTCGATCGCGCAGACCGTGGCAACGTTGGCGTCGCACGGAATCGTCAGCCTGCTCGACTTTCACCAGGACCTCTACAACGAGGTTTTCCAGGGCGAGGGCGCACCGACGTGGGCGGTCAAGACGGACGGGCTGCCCAACCCGCAATTGGGCTTTCCCGGCAATTACTTCGCAAACCCGGCCGAGGAGTTTGCCTGGCACGCCTTCTGGCGAGACGCACCGGCGCCGGACGGCATCGGACTGCAGGACCACTACGCGGGCGCCTGGGCACATGTCGCGGCGTTCTTCCGCGGCAACCCGGGCGTGTTCGGCTACGAGGTATTGAACGAGCCGTGGCCGGGCCTCATCTGGGAGGGGTGTTTCGACCCGGTCTTGGGCTGCCCCCTTCAGGACCACAAGCTGACCGAGTTCTATCGAAAGGTCGTGCCGGCGATTCGCGCCGCCGACCCGACCACGCTGGTGTTCTTCGAACCAAACACGTTGTTCGACGAAGGAATCCACACCGACCTCACCAGGGTGGCCGACCCGAACACCGGGTTCTCCTTTCACGACTACTGCGCCATCGAATCCCTCCTGCACCGCAACATCACCTGTCGCCTGGAGGACGGCGTCACGATCACCAACGCGAGCCTCTACGCGGACGCCTACCGCGTCCCGCCACTGTTGACGGAATTCGGTGCCACCAACGACCTCAAAAACCTCGCCGAGGTGATGCGCCACGCCGACCGGCACCGGATGGGCTGGCTGGAGTGGGCCTACACCGGCAACGACAAGACGAGCTCGTCACCGACCGACCAGGCACTGGTTTTCGACCCCAGCCAGCCGCCGACCGGCGGCAATGTCAACGCGCCCAAGCTCGCGGTGCTCGCCGCGCCCTACCCCCAGGTGGTCGCCGGCACGCCCAGGGATTGGTCGTTCAGGTCGGGCACGTTCCGGCTGCGCTACTCGACCGAACGGGCCGACCGCCAGGGCCGATTCGCCCCCGGCGCGCAGACGTTCGTCTCGGTGCCCCCCATCGAGTACCCGAGCGGCTATCAGGTGAGTATCACTGGCGGACAGGTGGTTTCGGCGCCCAACGCGCCCGTGTTGGCCGTCGTCGCAAACGCGGGCGTCGACACCGTCGACGTGGTCGTGACACCGTGACGGTTGACCGTCAGCCGCTCAGGTAGCGCCGCAGCATCTCCACCGCGGCGGTGATGTTGGCCTCCGGCACCCGTTCGTCGCGCCGGTGCGCCAGGTTGGGGTCGCCCGGCCCGAAATTGACCGCCGGGATCCCCAGCGCGGCGAACCGCGCCACGTCGGTCCAGCCGTATTTCGCCCGGACCCGTCCGCCGGCGGCCTCGACCAGGGCCTTGGCGGCGGGCTGCGACAGGCCGGGCAGCGCACCCACCGCGGCGTCGGTCTGCTCGATCTGCACTTCCAGCCCGTCGAATACGTCGCGCACGTATTGCAACGCCGCGTCCACCGACCGGTCGGGGGCAAAGCGGAAGTTGACCGTCACCGAGGCCGCATCGGGAATCACGTTGCCGGCCACGCCACCGTCGACGCGGACCGCAGACAGGCCCTCGCGGTAGACGCACCCGTCGATGTCGACGTCGCGCGGCTGATACGCCGCCAGTCGGTCCAGCACGGCACCCAGCTTGTGAATTGCGTTGTCGCCCAACCAGGAACGCGCCGAATGGGCGCGGGTTCCAGTGGCGCTGATCACGACGCGCAACGTGCCCTGGCAGCCGGCCTCGATGTAGCCCGCGGTGGGCTCGCCCAGGATGGCCACGTCGGCGGACAACCAATCGGGCAGCTCCCGCTCGATGCGGCCCAAACCGTTTGCCGCCGCGTCGATTTCCTCGCAGTCGTACAGCACCAGCGTCAGGTCGTGCACCGGCTTGGCAACGGTGGCGGCCAGATGGAGAAAGACGGCGTCACCGGACTTCATGTCAGCGCTGCCGCAGCCGTACAGGTCGCCATTCTCGCGGCGACTGGGCACGTTTCCGGCCACCGGAACGGTGTCCAGGTGCCCGGCCAGCAGCACCCGCGACGGGCGCTGCCGCGGGGTTCGAGCCAGCACGGCGTTGCCGTTGCGAACGATCTCGAAGCCGGACGTCTGAGCGCGCAGCGCGGCCTCCACCTCGTCGGCCAGCCGCGCTTCGTTCCCCGATTCGCTGGCGATGTCGACCAGCGCCGCGGTCAACTCGATCGGATCCCCGCGCAAGTCCAGCACGGATCCAGCGTAGTGGCCGGTGTCAGGCTGGCTTATCCCGCGGTGGTGCGCTCGTCCACCACGTACGCCCGGGTCGCGAGACGATCGATGAAGTTCTCTTCGTCGCGCGCGATTTCATCGGCGCCAAGGCTGGTCATCCACGTGAGCAACTCGTCGCGATCTACGAACACGAGTTCCGTCATACAATCGAAGCCGATTTCGTCGCCTTCGATGTTGAAGGCGTCCCCGCGCTGGATGTAATTGCGCTTATAGACCGTCGGCGTGAATGCCTTGCTCAATACCAGTGGTACGTGGTTGTTCTCGTAGTAGTCGGCGAACTCGTCCGCCGACAGACCAGGCTTGCGCTTCAAGTATCCGAATACCTTGACCATTTGGGCGCTCCTGAACATCGATGGTGGGTCGCACATGGTCAACGCTGATGCCCGTCGGGCTCATTCCTCACGGAAAAGAGGCTTTTGTGTCTGCCCGGCCCGGGAAGTAACCTGTCGGCCGTGACTGGAGCTGCAGGCATCGGGCTGGCGACGCTGGCCTCCGACGGATCGATTCTCGACACGTGGTTTCCCGCGCCGGAACTGACCGAATCGGAGACCAGCGCCACCTCGCGACTCGCGATGTCCGACCTTCCCGCGGAATTGACCGCGCTCGTCGGCCGCGACGACGACCGCGGCACCGAGACCATCGGCGTGCGCACGGTGATCGGCGCCTTGGACGATGTCGCCGCCGACGCTTACGACGCCTACCTGCGACTACACCTGCTGTCGCACCGCCTGGTGGCCCCGCACGGGCTGAACGCCGGCGGCTTGTTCGGGGTGTTGACCAACGTCGTCTGGACCAATCGCGGACCGTGCGCGATCGAGGGTTTCGAGGCGGTCCGGGCGCGGCTGCGCCGCCATGGACCGGTCACCGTCTACGGCGTCGACAAGTTCCCGCGGATGGTCGACTACGTCCTGCCCACCGGGGTCCGCATCGCCGACGCCGACCGGGTTCGGCTGGGCGCCCACCTGGCGCCGGGCACGACCGTCATGCACGAGGGCTTCGTCAACTACAACGCCGGCACCCTGGGCGCGTCGATGGTGGAAGGCCGCATCTCGGCCGGTGTGGTGGTGGGCGACGGGTCGGATATCGGTGGTGGGGCGTCGATCATGGGCACGCTGTCCGGCGGTGGCACGCAAGTGATTTCGATAGGAAAGCGGTGTCTGCTCGGCGCCAATGCGGGGCTGGGCATCTCACTGGGCGACGACTGCGTCGTCGAGGCCGGCCTGTACGTCACCGCGGGCACCAAGGTCACCACGCCCGACGGCAAAGCCGTCAAGGCACGCGACCTCTCCGGCGCCAACAACCTGCTGTTCCGCCGCAATTCGGTCACCGGTGCCGTCGAGGTGGTAGCCCGCGACGGTCAGGGCATCACGCTCAACGAGGACCTGCACGCCAACTGAGCTAACGGCCGCCGCTGGGCCGCTCCAGCTCGGGAGGCACGTGGCCGACATGCACACCTTCAGTGCTGCGCAGCGCTGTTCCGTTGGTTTCCGGCAGTACATAGGTGCACACCAGGCTCGTCAATGCCAGGGTGGCCAGCATGAGACCGATCGCCCGGCTGCCGTAGGTTGCCAGCAGCGTTCCGGCGATCAGGGGCGGCAAGGCGCCACCAATGACGCCGGCGAGGTTCACCGCCAGGGCCGATCCCGTGTAGCGGTAGCGGGTGGCGAACAGCTCGGGGATAAAGGCTGCAGTCGGTGCGGAGCCGATCGCGGCGACGGCGTACATGCCCACGATTGCCACCGCATACAAAATGGGGTTGCCGGTATTGATCAGCGGGATGACCGCAAACGACCATGGCAGACAGCATGCCCACCCCACCAGCATCATCCGGCGGCGCCCGACTCGATCGCACAAAGTGGCCGAGAGTGCGACGAACGCCATGCTCGCCAGCCCGCCCAGCACGCCAATGAACAAGATGACGTTGCGGGAGTACCCAAGGTGGGAGTGGGCGTAGATGGCCAGGTACGTGCCGGCCATGAAGACGAAGCCAAAAGTGCAGAGGACGCTGCCCCCGGCCAGGGCGATCTCACGGCGCTGGAGGTGCAGCACCTCCGTGAGCGGCGCTTTGGGTACCAAGTGGCGGGCTCTTTCCTCGGCGAATACCGGGGTTTCGTCGATCTTGAGCCACACGTATAGGGCGATGACGATCAGGCCCGCGCTAATCAGGAACGGCAGCCGCCACCCCCACCGCATAAATGCGGAGCTGCCTTCGCCGATGGTGTAATTCACGGTGAGAAAGGTCAAGCCGTTCAGGACCAACGCGGTGCCGCCACCGAGGTGAGTGAACATGCCATACCGGCCGCGTTGGGCGGCCGGCGCGTATTCGGCGCTCAACAGCGCGGACCCCGCCCAATGGCCGCCCACGGCAAACCCTTGCAGCAGCCGCAGCGCGACCAGGATCAACGGGGCCGCCACCCCAATAGTTGCCGTGCTGGGAACCAGGCCCACCGTCACGGTGGACAGGCCCATGATCAGCAGCGTCGCGATCAGCGTCCTCTTGCGGCCCAGGTGGTCACCGAAGTACCCAAAGACGGCGGCGCCGACCGGCCGGGACAGAAACGCCGCGCCAAATGTCCCCATCGAAGCGACCGTGGCCAAAGTGGGGCCCAGGTGCGGGAAGAACACCGTGGGAAACACCAGCGCCGCGGCGGTGCCGTAGATCAGGAAGTCGTAGAACTCGATCGCCGCGCCGACCAGACACGCGGTCGCGACGCGTTTCATCGGTGTGGACCTGGGCTCGGCCACAACCGTCGCCGCGACGCCGGCCGGGAGATTGAGCTCACCCACGCGGGGCCGCCCGGCGGTCGGTTGCGTCTATTCACCGTTACGACGGTAGGTGAAGCTACGCGTTCCCGCCCGATGTAGAAGCTGGCAACTTCCTGCGTGTCGCCTCGGCGAATCCGGACTGTGGCGTGGCGCCGATCGCAGCTCAGCCCTCGGATAGCAGCTGCTTCTTGAGGACCTTGCCCATGGCGTTGCGCGGCAGTGCATCCACGATGCGCACCTCGCGTGGCCGCTTGTGTATCGAAAGTTCTTGGGCGACATAGTTAATCAGATCTTCGGCGGCTAGGTCGGACGAGCCGACGACGAATGCGACGATGCGCTGGCCCAGATCTTCGTCGGGCAGCCCGACGACGGCGGCCTCCTGCACGCCCGGATGCCCGAGCAACGACGTTTCGATTTCCCCGGCGCCGATGCGGTACCCGCCGGACTTGATCAAGTCGACCGACTCGCGCCCCACGATGCGGTGCATGCCGCCGCCGTCGATCACCGCGACGTCACCGGTGCGGTACCAGCCGTCCGCGTCGAAGGCTTCCGCGGTGGCTTCGGGCCGATTCAGGTAGCCGTCGAACATCATCGGGCCGCGAACCTGAAGGCGCCCAACGGTTTCCCCGTCGTGCGGGACGGGGGCATCGTTGTCGTCGAGCAGCCTGGTTTGCACGCCGGCGACGGGCAGGCCCACCCAGCCCGGTCGACGCTCGCCGTCCGCCCGCGTCGAGATCGTGATCAGCGATTCCGAGGCGCCGTAGCGTTCGATGGGCTCATGCCCGGTGAGCTCGGCCAGCCCGTCGAACACCGGCACCGGCAGCGGTGCGCTCCCGGACACCAGTAGCCGGGCCGGCCGTAGCGCCCGGGCCGCCGACTCGTCCCCCACGACCCGCGACCACACCGTGGGCACCCCGAAAAACAGCGTCCCGCCGGCCTCGGCGCAGGCCTGGGCGTAGCCGGCCGGTGTCGGTCTTCCGGTGTGCACGAAACGATTTCCGATCCGCAGCGACCCGAGCAGGCCCAGCACCAGTCCGTGCACGTGAAACAGCGGCAAACCGTGCACCAGAACGTCGTCGGCCGTCCACTGCCAGGCCTCCGCCAGGGCGTCCAGGTCGGCGGCGATCGCCCGACGGCTCAGCTGCACACCCTTGGGCAGCCCGGTGGTGCCCGAGGTGTAGATGATCATCGCGGGAGCATGGGGTGACGGCTCGGGATACCGGTGCCAGGAGCGGGCGTGCAATCGAACCGGGATGTGCTGCAGCCCTTCTGGCGCCGAGTCCTCGCTGGGCGCTTCCCCGAGCCAGGCCTGCACGCGGGAGTCGGTGAGCAGGTGCCGGCGTTCGGCCGCGCCGACATCGGAGGGCACCGGGACGAAGGGCACGCCGGCGATCAGGCAGCCGGTGATCGCCAGCACCGTCGACGCGGTCGGCTTGGCCAGGACCGCGACGCGGTCCGCGCCGGCGACGCGTTCGGCCACCGACGTTGCGGCGCCGAGCAAGTCGACGCGGCTCAGCACGTCGCCATCGATCCTGACTGCGTCGGCGATATCGGTGGTGGTAACGGCCGAGGGGTCCAGCGATGCCAGCAGCACGAGAGCAGGTTACGCCTGCTCGTCCCCCGCGGGGACCGTGCCCAGCCCCGTCATGCGGGAACCCCGATGGCCTTCAGCTCCATGTACTGGTGCAGCCCGCTCACTCCGCCACTCTCGCGACCGAACCCGCTCAACTTGAAGCCGCCGAACGGGGCGTCACCGGGACCCACCCCGTTGACCGCGACCTGACCGGTGCGGATGCGGCGGGCGACGCCGACGGCCCGGTCCACGTCGCCGCCCCAGACCGCGCCGGAGAGCCCGTAGCGCGAGTTGTTCGCGATCGCTACCGCGTCGTCGTCGTCGCGGTAGCGCAGCACCGAGAGCACCGGCCCGAACACCTCTTCCTGCGCGATCGTCGAATCCGGATCGACGTCGGTGAGAATGGTGGGCTCGAAGTAGAAGCCGACATCCAGGCCGGCCGGACGACCGCCGCCCGTCACCAGCTTCGCTCCGTCGTTGATCGCCCCGGCGACGTGCCCGCTGACCCGCTCCAGCTGTGCTGCGCTGATCAGCGGGCCCATTTGCGCCTCGGGATCCGTTGGTTCGCGGACGCGCACCGCACGGGCGAGCGCGACGAGCCGGTCGACGACGTCGTCGTGCAACGAATCGGGAAGGAGGAGCCGGCTGTGCAGGATGCAGGCCTGCCCGGCGTGCATTGAGCAGCTATCGAAGATCATCTGCTGCAGCATCGCGTCGGTCACCTGCGCGTCGTCGAGCACGATGCTTGCCGACTTCCCGCCGCACTCCAGCAGCAGGCGCTTCATCGCCTCGCCCGCCGTCCGCATGACCTCACAGCCGACGGCCGAGCTGCCGGTGAAGCTGATCATGTCGATGCGCGGATCGGTGGTCAGCAGCTTGGCGGCCTCGAGAGACGACGGCGTGACAACATTGACCACCCCGGGCGGGATCTCGGTGTGCTCGTCGATGATGCGGGCGAGCGCAAGCCCCGCCAGCGGCGTCAGCGGCGAGGGCTTGAGCACGACGGTATTTCCCGCGGCAAGCGCATTGTTGATCTTCATCACGTTGAGGCAGTGGGGGAAGTTCCACGGCGTCAGGATCGACACGACCCCGAGCGGCTCGCGGCGCAGCAACGTGGTTCCGGCGCCGATTCCGGTGACCGGCTCGTCGGTCAACTTCGTGGCGAGCTGGGCCGCGTGCATGGACATGTATCCCGCGCCGTCGATTTGCATCACGCGCTCGTTCGCGACGCAGCCCCACTCCACCTGCGAGAGCGCGAAGAACTCGTCGGCGTGCTTGGTCAGCGCGTCGCCGAGTTGATTGAGGCAGCCGGCCCGGTCCTGGGGGCCCATGTTGCCCCACGGTCCGTCGTCGAAAGCCCGCCGCGCGGCGGCGATCGCCTCGCCGACCTGCGCGACGCTCGCGTCGGGCGCGGTGGCGATGGTCTTTTCGGTGGCCGGGTCGATGTCGTCGTAGCGACCGTCCTCCGGTTCGACCCATCTGCCGTCGATGTAGAGCTGGTAGGTGTCGACAAGAGATCCCGGAGGCTGTAGCTCGGCCATTTACTTCCTCACCCGATCGTCGGTCATCTAAACACTTGGTGTACACCCCACGGTGTACGGCGTCAATCACTCGCGACGTGAATCCCGGGATATTTCAATGGGATGTCGCCATATTGACAGCAGCGGACGGCGCGGAGTAGACACATCTCGCAGGACAGATCGTGGCAATCTGTCGGATCAACGGGCCTGCGAGAGGGGCTTGCCGTGCCGACTATTTTTCCACTGCACTCGCCCGACTTCTACGCCGGCGATCCGTACCCGGCGTACCGCGAGCTGCGCGCCACGTCGCCGGTGTGCTGGAACGACGTCACCAACTTCTGGGCGCTGCTGAAGTACGAAGACATCCGATTCGTGTCGAGCAACCCGGCGATGTTCTCGTCGACCAAGGGCGTCACCATCCCCGACCCGCGCATCGCCAACCCGGTGCAGGAGGGCAGCCTCCTGTTCACCGACCCGCCGCGGCACCGGCAGCTGCGCAAGCTGATCAACTCGGGTTTCACCCGCCGGCAGGTGGCCATCCTCGAGCCGAAAATCCGCGAGATCGTGCGCGGGATCCTTGATCGCGTCGAACCCGACTCGACCCACGAGTTCGCCGAGGAGATCGCCGCCCCCCTGCCCACCCGCATCATCGCCGAGCTGCTCGGCGCTGCGCCCGACGACTGGGAGCAATTCCGGGAGTGGTCGGACGCGGCCACCGGAACCGCCGACCCGGAGATCGAACTCGACATCTTCGTCGCCCTCGGTCGGTGCTATGAGTACTTCCAGGAGCTGATCGCGGCAAGGCGCGCCGAAGCGCGCGAGGACATGCTGTCGATTCTGGTCCACGCCGAGATCGACGAGGACCGGCTCACCGACGATGACCTGCTCAAGTTCGCGTTCCTGCTGCTGGTGGCCGGCAATGAAACAACCCGCAATCTGATCGCGCTGGGCACCTGCGCGCTGATCGCGCACCCCGGCCAACTCCGCCTGCTGGTCGACGATCGGTCGCTGATTCCCGGAGCCGTCGAGGAGATGCTGCGGTGGAACAGCCCCGTGGTCCACATGGCCCGCACCGCGACGACCGACGTCGAGATCCGCGGTCAGCGGATCGCCGAGGGCGAAGTCGTGGTGATGCTCTACGGGTCGGCCAACCGCGACGAGGACATATTCGGTAGCGACTCCGAAGAGTTCAAGGTGACCCGCCACCCCAACCCGCACATCGCGTTCGGGTGCGGTGAACATTCCTGTCTGGGTGCGCAATTGGCGCGCCTCGAGGCTTGCATCCTGTTCGACGAACTGCTGCGTCGCTTTCCCCGGCTCGAGCTGGTCGGCGAGGTGGACCGGATGCGCGCGACCATGATCCCCGGCGTGAAGCGGATGCCGGTGCGGCTCGGCGCGGCGCTGGACAATTCAGGAGGATCACGTTAGTGACCGAAACGGAACTACGCGAGAAGTTACGCGCGCTCATCGGCCGGCCCACCGGCGGCACCGGAAAGCCTTCGGTGGCACCGGATCCCGTCAACCAGCCGATGATTCGGCACTGGGCTTACGCGCTCGCCGACATGAACCCGGTCTACCTGGACCCGGAGTTCGCGGCCGCGTCGAGGTTCGGCGCCATCGTGTCGCCGCCGGTCATGCTGCAAACCTGGACGATGCCTTCGCCGAAACTGGAGGGCATCGGAGATCGAGGCGGCTCTCCGATCGAGATCACAACCAACCCAACGGCATTCCTCGATGAGGCGGGGTTCACCAGCACGGTGGCGGTAAACTCCGAGTTCGAGATCGAGCGCTATCCGCGGCTCGGCGACGTCATCAGCGCGACGGCGGTGTACGAGGATGTGTCCGACGAGAAGAAGACCGCACTGGGGACGGGTTACTTCCTGACCTGGGTGACGACCTACACCGACCAGACCGGTGAAGTGCTGGGGCGACAGCGATTCCGCGTGCTGCGATTCAGGCCGGACCGCTGATGGCGCCCCGCTTGGCACCGGCGATCGGCCCCGACAGCGAATTCTTCTGGAACGGCCTGCGGGAGCGGAAACTGCTGATTCAACGCTGCGGCGGATGCGGGGCGCTGCGTCACCCGCCCCGGCCCATGTGCCCGAAATGCCGTTCCCTGGACTGGGAGCCGGTCGAGTCGTCGGGCCGCGGCACCGTCTACAGCTACGTGATGCCGCGGGAACCCCGGTTCCCCTTCTTCGACTACCCCTACATCGTCGTGCTGGTGGACCTGGACGAAGGGGTGCGGCTGGTTTCCAACCTGTTCGACGTCGACCCGGCCGACGTCACGGTCGGCATGCCGGTCGAGGTGTATTACGAGACGTTCGATGACGACCTTGTGCTGCACCAGTTCCGCCCCGCCGCCGAAAAGGGAAACCGATGACGACCGCCCGTGCCACGACGTTGAGGTGGGCCGACATCGAAGTCGGTGACGAGGTGACCCCGCTCGAGATCCCCATCACCACAACGATGATCGTCGCCGGCGCGATCGCGTCGCGTGACTTCATGCCGGTGCACCACGACCGCGACTACGCCAACAAGCAGGGCTCGCCCAACCTGTTCATGAACATCCTGACCACCAACGGGTATTGCGTGCGTTTCCTCACCGACTGGGCCGGACCCGAAGCGATGGTCAAGAACCTGTCGATTCGTCTTGGTGTGCCGTGTTTTCCCGACGATCCCCTGCGCTTCACTGGCAGCGTGACAGGTAAGACCGAGGGCCAAGACGGGGAGAGCTTCGTCGAGGTGACGTTCAAGGGCTCCAACAGCCTTGGCGACCACGTCTCGGGCACCGCCGTCCTCAGCCTGCTCGACGGAGCCGGCGCATGAGCTCGCTGCCCGGCAGCTGCGCGATCGTGGGGATCGGCCAGACCGAGTTCTCCAAGGAGTCGGGGCGCAGCGAGCTGCAATTGGCGTGTGAGGCGGTCAGTGCCGCGCTCGACGATGCCGGCCTGGCACCCGGCGACGTCGACGGCATGGTCACCTTCACCATGGACGCCAGCGATGAGATCGATATCGCCCGAAACGTGGGCATCGGCGATCTGAGCTTCTTCAGCCGCGTGCACCACGGCGGCGGGGCGGCGGCCGGCACCGTCGTGCACGCGGCCATGGCCGTCGCCACGGGTGTCGCCGACGTGGTGGTGTGCTGGCGCGCCTTCAACGAACGTTCCGGGTTCCGCTTCGGCGGCAGCGGGCGCACCAGCGCGGAGACCCCGCCATTCATGGCGCACTACGCGCCGTTCGGATTGCTCACGCCCGCAGCGTGGGTCGCGCTGCACGCCCAGCGCTACATGTCGACATACGGGGTGACCAACGAGGACTTCGGCCGTATCGCCGTCATCGACCGAGCCCACGCGGCCACCAATCCCGATGCCTGGTTCTTCCGGCGCCCGATCACGCTGGAGGACCATCAGAGCTCCCGCTGGATCGTCGAACCCGTTCTGCGCCTGCTGGATTGCTGTCAGGAAAGCGACGGAGGGGTTGCGCTGGTGGTGACCAGTGCCGAACGCGCCCGGGACCTTCGGCAGCCGCCCGCGGTGATCACCGCGGCGGCCCAGGGCGCGGCCCGCGACGGCGAGATGATGACCAGCTATTACCGCCAGGACATCACCGGACTGCCGGAGATGGGCGTGGTCGCCGAGAGGCTGTGGCGGGATTCGGGCCTCAAGCCGCAAGACATCCAAACCGCCTTCATCTACGACCATTTCACGCCGTTCGTGTTCACCCAGCTCGAGGAACTCGGTTTCTGCGGGCGCGGCGAAGCCAAGGATTTCGCCACCGTCGAGCGGCTATCGCTGGGCGGGGAACTGCCGATCAACACCAACGGCGGGCTGCTCGGCGAGGCCTACATCCACGGGATGAACGGCATCACCGAGGGTGTGCGCCAGGTGCGCGGCACCTCCCACAACCAAGTCGGCAATGTCGAGCACGTGCTGGTCACGTCGGGAACCGGCGTGCCCACCAGCGGACTGATCCTCGCTCCGGCCGGATGATCGCTTGATGACACAGGCTTCCGTCACGTCCGAAACTCGCGACCTCATCGTCGAGTCCGCGTATGCGTGCTTCCGCGGCCAGGGACTGCAGAAGACGACGATCGTCGATATCGCCAAGACCGCCAACGTGTCCCGGAGCACGATCTACGAGTACTTCAGCGACAAGGGCGCCATCCTCGAAGCCTGCGCCGAACAGGCATCCGAGCAGTTCTACCGCGAGATGTCCAACGCGATGGACCAGGGCGGGTCGTTAGAGGAAAAGCTAAGCCGCGCGGGCGTATTCGTGACCCAGGCGCGGCGGGCCATCGCATCTGGGAGGTACTTCGACGAAGACGCGATCAGCCTGCTGCTGACCAAGGACGCCGCCGTGCTGCTGCGCGAATGCGTCGACTTCTTCGCGCCGTATCTTTCCGCCGCCAAGCTCACCGGCGAGGTCCGTAAGGACCTCGACGTGCGGGCGGCCGGCGAATGGTTCGCGCGCATCCTGTTCTCGTTGTTCAGCACGCCCTCGTCAACGCTGGATATGAAGAACCCGGAAGTCGCGGCGGAATTCGTGCGCGCACACGTGGTGCGTGGATTCGTCGGCGATCGCGCACGGCCGAGGCGCGGGTGACGTGGGCGTCTTCGAGTGTGCATCCTGGACCTCGAGTGTGCGGCCAGGGCGAGATTTGGGCGGCGACTTTCCCGCCCTACGCGCACAGCCAAGTCCCTGAGCGCACGCTCGAATCCCTGAGCGCACACTCAGTGCGCCAGCGCCCGCAGGAAGAACGCCAGGTTGGCGGGCCGCTCGGCGAGGCGCCGCATGAAGTATCCGTACCACTGGGTGCCAAACGGCACGTAGACCCGCACGTGGTTGCCGGCGTCGGCCAGCCGGCGCTGTTCGCCGTCGCGGATGCCATACAGCATCTGGTATTCGAAATCCCCGGCGCTTCGCCCTGATTCGCGAGCGATGGCGGGCACCGCGTCGATGATGGCGGGGTCGTGCGAGGCCACCATCGGATAGCCGCGGCCGGCCATCAGCACCCGAAGACACCGCAGGTAGGAGTCGGTGACCTCGGCGACGCCCCGGTGAGCCACCGAAACGGGTTCGTCGTAGGCGCCCTTGCATAACCGGATCCTCGCGCCGTCCGCGGCGAATTGTTCACAGTCGCCGAGCGTGCGGCGCAGGTAAGCCTGTAAAACCGTGCCCAGCCAAGGGAAATCCGCCCGCAGGTCGCGCACGATCGACAGCGTCGAATCGGTCGTGGTGTGGTCCTCGGCGTCCACCGTCACCCACATGCCGGCGCGTTGGGCGGCCGCGCAGATCGCCCAGGCGTTCTCCCGCGCGATCTTTTCGCCATCGCGCTCCAGTGACTGCCCCAGCGCAGACAGCTTCACCGACACCTCCAGCGGTCGGACGCCGTCGTCGCAATGGCCGAACCGCCCGAGTTCGTCGATCAGATCCAGGTAGGTGCGCACCGCCGCGTCGGCGTCGTCGGCGTCGGTAACGTATTCGCCCAAATAGTCGATGCTGACGTGCCGACCCGAATCCCTGAGCGCGGCAACGGCATCCAACACGTCGTCAACGGTGTCTCCGGGCACGAACCGGCGCACCACCCTGCGGGTGACCGGGGACCGTTCGACCGTGCGGCGCAACCCGTCGGCCCGGCCGGCCGCGAGCATCGCCGGGCGCACGGTGTGCGCGAAGACCCCGGCCATCAGTCGGACCCCATGTGCGGATAGGTGTGGTCGGTCGCCGGGACGAACGTCTCCTTGATGGTGCGCGAAGACGTCCAGCGCAACAGGTTCAGCACCGATCCGGCTTTGTCGTTGGTGCCCGAGCCTCGGGAACCGCCGAACGGCTGGCGCCCGACGACCGCGCCGGTCGGCTTGTCGTTGACGTAGAAGTTTCCGGCGGTGAACCGCAGCCGGTCCTGCGCGGTGAGCACCGCCCGGCGGTCGTCGGCGATGACCGCGCCGGTCAGCGCGTAGCGAGACCCCGCGTCGATGACGTCGAGGATTCTTTCGTACTGATCGTCGGGGTAGACGTGCACCGACAGCAGCGGGCCGAAGTACTCGGTGGAGAACGATTCGTCGGTCGGGTCGTCGGACAGCAGCACGGTCGGGCGCACGAAATACCCCACGCTGTCGTCGTATTCGCCGCCCACCGCGATGGTGACGCCGGGCGCGCCCTTCGCGCGCTCGACGGCGTTGACGTTCTTGACGAAGGCACGCCGGTCGATCAGCGCGCCGCCGTAGTTGCTCAGGTCGGTGATGTCGCCGTAGCGCAGCGCTTCGGTCGCGCCCAGGAAGGTGTCGCCCATGCGCTGCCAGACCGAATGCGCGATGAACGCCCGCGACGCGGCCGAGCATTTCTGCCCCTGGTAGTCGAACGCCCCGCGAATCAACGCCGTGCACAACACATCCGGTCGAGCCGAAGCGTGTGCGACGACGAAGTCCTTGCCGCCCGTCTCGCCCACCAGACGCGGATAGCTTTGGTAGCGACTGATATTGGCGCCCACCTGCTGCCACAGGTGCTGAAAGGTGGCCGTCGACCCGGTGAAGTGAATGCCGGCGAATCGCGGATCCGACAGTGCCACGTCGGAAACCGCGAGGCCGTCGCCGGTCAGCAGGTTGATCACGCCGGGCGGCAGGCCCGCGGCTTCCAGCAGTTGCATCGTCAGATACGCCGACAGCGTCTGGGTGACCGACGGCTTCCACACGACGGTGTTACCCATCAGTGCCGGTGCGGTCGGCAGGTTGCCGGCGATCGCGGTGAAGTTGAACGGCGTGATCGCGTAGACGAATCCGTCCAGCGGGCGGTAGTCACTGCGGTTCCACTCGCCGGGTCCGCTGATCGGCTGCTGAGCCAGGATCTGACGTGCGAAAGCCACGTTGAACCGCCAGAAGTCGACCAGCTCGCAAGGCGAGTCGATCTCGGCCTGGTAGGCGGACTTGGACTGGCCGAGCATCGTGGCGGCCGCGATCTTCTCCCGCCACGGCCCGGCCAGCAGGTCGGCGGCCCGCAGGAATACCGCGGCGCGCTCGTCGAAAGGCATTGCCGCCCAAGCGTTCTTGGCGGCCATCGCGGCCTCGATGGCCGCGGTGGCATCGGTGTGCGCGGCGTTGGTCAGGGTGCCCAGCTTGGCGGCGTGTCGGTGTGGCTGGACGACATCGATGCGCTCACCGTCACCCATCCGGTGGTTGCCGCCGATGACATGCGGCAGGTCGATCGGGTGGTCGGCCAGGGCGGCCAACTCGGCGAGCAGCCGGCCGCGTTCCGGGGATTGCGGCGCGTAGTCGTGGACCGGCTCGTTGGCCGGCATTGGAACCTGGGTGATTGCGTCCATGCCGCTAAGGATCCCCGGGGCGGCGCCCAATCTTGTTAGCTGATCAGACAAGGATTGGTGGATGCTGTAGTACGATCGGACAATATGCGGGAGGCTGCCGTCGGGCTGGGTCAACTGTTGCTCGCGCTGGATGCGACGCTGGTCAGCCTGGTGGACTCCCCGCGGGGCCTGGACCTTCCGGTGGGGTCGGCGGCGCTGATCGATTCCGATGACGTGCGGCTGGGCCTGGCAGCGGCGGCGGGTTCGGCCGACGTCTTCTTCCTGCTGGGAGTCGACGACGACGAGGCGCTGCGGTGGGTGGACAAGCAGGCGCGCGAGCGCGTGCCCGTGGCGATCTTCGTCAAAGAGCCGTCGAACGCGCTGGTGGTCACGGCGGTCGCGGCGGGGTCGGCGGTGGTGGCGGTGGAACCGCAGGCCCGTTGGGAGCGGCTCTATCAGTTGGTCAACCACGTCTTGGAACATCACGGGGACCGCGGTGACCCGGTGGATGACTCGGGCACCGATCTCTTCGCCTTGGCCCAGTCCCTCGCGGACCGCATCCACGGCATGGTCAGCATCGAAAACGCACAGTCGCACGTGCTCGCCTATTCGGCTTCCAACGATGAAGCCGACGAGCTGCGCCGCCTCTCGATCCTGGGCCGCGCCGGGCCGCCCGAGCATCTGAAGTGGATCGGCCAATGGGGCATCTTCGATGCGCTGCGATCCAGCGGCGAGGTGGTCCGCGTCGCCGAGCGCCCGGAGTTGGGTCTGCGTCCGCGGCTGGCGATCGGGATTTATCAGCCATCGGCAGCCGCGCGGCGACCGCCGGTGTTCACCGGCACCATCTGGGTGCAGCAAGGTTCACAGCCCCTGGCCGACGACGCCGAGGAGATGTTGCGGGGTGCGGCGGTGCTGGCCGCCCGAATCATGCTTCGGCTCGCGGCCCGGCCGTCCACGCACGCGCGGCGGGTGCAGCAACTTCTCGGGCTCACGGACGGCGAGCCCGCCGACATGGCCGCCATCGCCCGCGAACTCGGCCTTGCCGCCGATGGCGCCGCCGCGCTGATCGGTTGGGACACCCCAGAAACCGGGGCCCGTCATCCACGGTTGGCCGACGTCTTGGCATTGAGCGCCAGTGCCTTTCGCCGCGATGCTCAGGTCGCGTCGCACGGCTCGCGAATCTATGTGCTGCTGCCGCAGACGCAGACCCGGTCGGTCACCTCGTGGGTCCGCGGAACGATCGGCGCCCTGCGCACCGAACTCGGTGTCGAGCTGCGGGCCGCCATCGCCGCGCCCGTCGCCGGTCTCGCGGAGGTAGGCGCGGCGCGCAAGGAGGTGGACCGCGTGCTCGATAGCGCTGAGCGACACCCGGTTTCGATCGGGCAGGTGACATCGCTGGCCGAGGCGCGCACTACCGTCCTGCTCGACGAGATCGTCACCCTGGTCGGCACCGACAAGCGACTGGTCGATCCGCGAATACGCGACCTGCGCGCGCGGGACCCGATGCTGGCCGAGACGCTGCGGGCCTACCTGGACTGCTTCGGCGACATCGGCGCCGCCGCGCGGTCGCTGCACGTACATCCCAACACCGTGCGCTACCGGGTGCGACGGATCGAGAAGCTGTTGTCGACGTCGTTGTCCGATCCCGAGGTGCGGCTGCTGTTTTCGCTGGGGTTGCGGGTGACCGAGCACTCGGCTTAGTTATCCACAGTTGGGAGTCTCTCCACAACTCGGGGTTCGGCCGGTGCCGGACGGCGGCAGGGGTCACTAGAATTCGAAAGTATGTTCGACTGCCTGTTGCCCGACGTTGAGGCGCTGGGACGCGCCGACGACGCGGCCGTGGTTGCCGCGATCGCCGAGTGCGCCCGGGTGGAGGCGATCGCCGCGGCGCTCCGGCTGGCGGCCATCGCCGAGCTGGTGGCCCGCCGCGCCGACGGTCCCACCGACTGCGCGCACTGGTCGTGTGACAACTGGGACGCCATCGCCGCCGAAGTCGCTGCCGCACTAGGCATCAGTCACGCCATGGCATCGGGGCAGATGTATCTGGGCGTGGCGCTGCGCGACCGCCTGCCCCGGGTGGCGGCCCTGTTCGCCGAGGGCACCCTCAGCGCCCGGCTGGCCAGCTCGATCGTGTGGCACACCGATCTGATCAAAGACCCCGACACACTGCGGCTCGTCGATGAGACCCTGGCCCAAGACGCCACGGCCTTCGGGGCGCTGTCGGTGAGCAAGACCGCCCAGGCCATCGACGCCATCGTCGATCGCCACGATCCCGCCGCGGTGCGCCGCGCCCGCGCGGGTGGGCGCGGACGCGACGTGGTGATCAGCCCCGCCGATGACCACTCCGGCACCGCCAACCTGTGGGGCTCCTTGTTCGCCAACGACGCGGCCATCTTGGAACGCCGGCTCACCCAGCTGGCCCACGACGTGTGCCGCGACGATCCGCGCACCCTCGCCCAGCGCCGCGCCGACGCGCTCGGGGCGCTGGCCGCCGGAGCCGACCGGCTGGCGTGTGGCTGCGGGAACACCGAGTGCCCCACCGGTGAGAACCCCGACCCGCGGGCGGCCGCGGTGATCATCCATGTCGTCGCCGAGAAGGGCACCCTGGATGCCGCGCCCGACCCGCACACCTCCGGTGAGCGCCCGTCGCGGCCCATCACCCCCGAGACGACCCTGGCCGAGGCGCTGGCCCCCGACCCCGAACCCGACATCCCGGCCGCACCCCGGCCGCCGGCGGCCCAGCTTTTCGGCGGCGGCACACTACCGGCTTCGATGGTGGCCGAACTGATCCGTGGTGGGGCCAAGGTGCGGCCGCTGCGCCATCCCGGCGACGCACCCCCCGAGCCGGGTTATCGCCCCTCGGCCGCGCTCGAGCACTTCATCCGCTGCCGCGATATGACCTGCCGGTTTCCCGGCTGCGATCATCCCGCCGAGTTCGCCGACATCGACCACACCATCCCCTACCCGTGGGGCCTCACCCACGCCTCGAACCTGAAGTGCCTGTGCCGAAAACACCACTTGCTCAAGACTTTCTGGACTGCTGGCGCGACGAGCAACTCCCCGACGGCACCATCATCTGGACCTCGCCGACCGGTCGGAAATACCTCACCCGTCCGGGCAGCCGGCTGCTGTTTCCCGCTCTGTGCTTGCCCACCGGCGAAATACCCACCGCCCCAACGCCATACCCGCCGTCCGGCGATCGCGGTGTGATGATGCCCCTACGCCGCCGCACCAGAGAACAAGACCGCGCCTACCGCATCGACGCCGAACGCGCCCTCAACGCCGATCGCGTCGCCGAACGCAACCAACCGCCGCCCTTCTAAGCCGGTCTCGATTAGCTGCAGGTGCAGATCGACGCGTGGGAACCGGCGTGGGCTTTTCCGACGCTTCTCAAATTTTTTCATATCAATTACAGAATAACTTCCTGCACTTGCTTCGGGGATTCGCTGTTCGCAGGCTTAGTCTGCCGCTGGCCTCACAAGACTCATGGCAAAGCTAAACAATTACGGGGCACCAGCGACCTGCATGACTGGGCTACTTTTTTCGAGAACCACCCGGCTGAAGCGGCGCTCATCGGGCTCGGCGACCGAGCTTGCCCATTGGCGTTTTCCCGGTCCCCAAACCCAGAAGCGCCGCGACGACCGACGGCGGTCTTCATACCGGTTCGTTCCTACAAGGTTCCCTTCGCAGGGAACCGGTGCATCACCATTTGAAACCTTCTCGATGACGCGCGCGGTGTCCGCTTGCCCCCGGGAGCGCGGCCCACCCGGACCGCAGGCAAAGAAACGGGACGGTCGTGATCATTAACCGCAAAGGCATCCGCAAACGCGCTTGGACGAATAACGTCCCTCGTATGACCCGACGAATCGTGCGGTTAGCAACGAATGCATTGGTTGCTGGCGGCCTGGGCGTCGCCAGTTTGACCGCAGGAATCGCGCAGGCCCAACCCGGTCGCCTGCCGTTGAATGCCTGGCCCGGCTGCCCGAACGACCACCCGCAGGGGCCATGCCGCTGGTGCCCGGGGCAACCCCTGCCGCCGACCGGTAATCACGTCACCAACCCGGTGGTTTGGGATAACAACGTCTGCCACACCTACTATTACGTCTATTTCGGCCAGGGAAATGTCGCCCAAAATATCTGGGACGGAGACAATCCACCGGCGCCGCCGCCACCGGCGCCACCGGGCCTCATCAATAGAGACAACTGCCAGCAGATTCTCGGAATTTTCTGTCTCCATGCGTGATCCCGGCGCCGCGCAACAGTTATGTTCAGCGTGAAGCTTAATTCGATGCCTCGCAGCGGATTTGCCTCCGGTTAGGCTTCTTTGGTGACAGCAAGCCCGTCGTCATACTTGGTGCTGGCTTCCCAGCGCAGCGGCAGCACGCTGCTGGTGGAATCGCTGCGCGCGACCGGCGTGGCCGGCGAGCCCCAGGAGTTCTTCCAGTACCTGCCGACCACGAGCCAGGCCCCGCAGCCCCGAGAGTGGTTCGCCGGGGTCGAGGACGAGTCGATCCTGAGCCTGCTGGATCCACCCGACGAAGGGACGCCCGACCTCGCGTCGGCCGAGGTCTGGCGCGACTACATCCGCACGGTCGGGAGAACACCGAACGGCGTGTGGGGCGGCAAGCTGATGTGGAACCAGACGCCGCTGCTGTTAAGCCGCGCCAAAGACCTGCCGGATCGATCCGGCGACGACCTGCTGAGCGCGATCCGCGACGTCGTCGGCGAGGAGCCGCTGTTTGTCTACGTCTACCGGCCCGATGTGGTGTCGCAGGCGGTGTCATTCTGGCGGGCGGTGCAGACGCGAGTGTGGCGGGGCAGGCCCGATCCCGTCCGCGATGCGCGTGCCACGTATCACGCCAAAGCGATCGCCCACACCGTCACCATGCTGCGCGCCCAGGAGCAGGGCTGGCGAACGTGGTTCGCCGACGCAGAAATAAATCCCATCGAGATTGCGTATCCGGTGCTGTGGCGCAATCTGACTCAGGTGGTGGGCACCATCCTGGAGCAACTTGGGCTCGACCCGGGACTGGCACCCCACCCGGTGCTCCAACGCCAGGCCGACCAGCGCTCCGACGAGTGGGTGGACCGCTACCGGGCCGACGCCGAGAGGGACGGGCTGCCAACATGACCCCGACCGCGCCCGCGGAAACGCGGCGAGTCGACGAACTGCGGCTGCTGGAAGCCGAAGCGGTGCACATCATCCGCGAGGTCGTGGCCGAGCTGGAGCGGCCAGTCCTGCTGTTCTCGGCGGGCAAGGACTCGATCGTGCTACTTCGCTTGGCGGAAAAGGCTTTTCGACCGCTACCGCTGCCATTTCCGGTGATGCACGTCGACACCGGCCACAACTTCCCCGAAGTGATCGAATTCCGCGATCGCAGGGTCACCGGCCATGGGCACAAGCTGATCGTCGCCTCGGTGCAGGAATCCATCGACAACGGCCGCGTGCCCGACCCCGGCCCCGGGGCGTCGCGCAACCGGGCACAGACCCGCACGCTGCTCGACGCGCTGGAGGCCGGCGGCTTCGACGCGGCCTTCGGCGGCGCCCGCCGCGACGAGGAGCGCGCCCGCGCCAAGGAACGCATCCTGAGCTTCCGCGACGAGTTCGGCCAATGGGATCCCCGCGCGCAGCGCCCCGAGCCGTGGTCGCTGTACAACAGCCGGATCAAGAAGGGTGAGCAGGTGCGGGTGTTCCCGCTGAGCAACTGGACCGAGCTCGACGTGTGGCGCTACATCGAGCTGGAAGGCCTTGAGCTGCCGTCGATTTACTACGCCCACGAGCGCGACGTGTTCGAGCGCGACGGCATCCTGCTGGCGGTGTCGGAGTACGCCGGACCACAGAACGGCGAAACCTCCGCAGTGGAATGGGTGCGATACCGCACCGTCGGCGACCTGACCATCACCGGCGCGGTGCGTTCCAGAGCCACCGAGATCACCGGCGTCATCGCCGAGATCTCCGCGGCCACGGTCTCCGAGCGCGGCGAGACCCGCGCCGACGACCGCACCTCGGCCGCCGCGATGGAAGACCGCAAACGTGAGGGCTACTTCTGATGCCCAAGGGAATCACGCGCGACCTGCTGCGCATCGCCACCGCGGGTTCGGTGGACGACGGCAAGAGCACCCTGATCGGGCGGCTGCTGCACGACACCGAGAGCCTGCCGCTGGACCACCTGGAGGCCGTCACCGACGAAGAGGGCATCGCGGACCTGGCGGCGCTGTCCGACGGCCTGCGCGCCGAACGCGAACAGGGCATCACCATCGACGTCGCGTACCGCTTCTTCTCCACCGAGACCCGCAGCTACATCCTCGCCGACACGCCCGGCCACGAGCGCTACACCCGCAACATGTTCACCGGCGCCTCCAACGCGCACGCGGCCATCCTGCTGGTCGACGCGCGCGCCGGGGTGCTGCGGCAGACCCGCAGGCACGCCCGCATCGCAAAGCTGTTGGGCATCAAGCACTTTGTCGCAACGGTGAACAAGATCGACCTCATCGACTTCGATCAGGTCAAGTTCACCGAGGTGGAAGGCGAGCTACGCCAGCTGGCGGCGCGCCTCGGCGAAGTCGACATCACGGTGATCCCGATCGCGGCCAAGCACGGCGACAACGTCGTGCACCGCTCCGAACGAACGCCGTGGTACGGAGGCCCCACGCTGCTGGAGTATCTGGAAGGCGTCGAACTGGCCGCGCCGCAGGCCGAGTCGTCGCGGCTGCGGTTGCCGGTGCAGTGGGTGTCGCGGCCCGGCGCCGACGTGCGTCGGCGCTACACGGGGAGGCTCGCCGCCGGCACGCTCAGCATCGGCGACCCGGTGGTCTCGCTCCCCGCCGGCACCCGGTCGACGGTCACCGCGCTGGACACCCTCGACGACGACCGGGCGACGGGTGTTGCGCCGCTTTCGGTTTCGATCGAGCTGGCCGACGACATCGATGTGGGCCGCGGCGACGTGCTCGTCAGCGGCGCCGACGACGCGGTTTCGCCGGTGCTGGCGCGAGAGCTCGACGCGACCGTTTGCTGGTTCGTGGACTCGCCGCTGCGGGCGGGCGACCGGCTGGTGCTCAAACAAACCACCAAGACGGTCCGGGCGACCGTGCAGGAACTGCACTCGCGGCTGGACCCGGAAACGCTCGACGAGCTCGACGGGCCAGTTGAGCTGGCGCTCAACGACATCGGCACCGTGACCCTGCGAACCAGCTCGATCGTCATCGCCGACAGCTACACGGGCAACCGCGACACCGGCGCGTTCATCTTGATCGACGAGACCACCAACGACACCGTCGGCGCCGGCACCATCATCGAGGCGCGGGAGGTCAAGCCGGGCACGCACCCGCGCACCGACATCCGCTGGCATCCGTCGGCGCTGGATCGTGGCCACCGGTGGCGGGCGACCGGGCAGGCGGGCGCCACGATCTGGTTCACCGGCCTGCCCGCATCCGGCAAGTCGACCATCGCGGTGGCCGTGGAACGCGCACTGGTCGAATCGGGACGGGTGGCCTACCTGCTCGACGGCGACAACCTGCGCCACGGCTTGTCGGACGACCTCGGCTTCTCCCCCGGTGACCGCACCGAAAACATCAGGCGGGTCGGCCATCTGACCCGACTGCTGGCCGACGCGGGCGTGGTCGCGCTGGCGTCGCTGGTGTCGCCGCTCAAGTCGGACCGCGAGACGGCACGCGCCCTCAATGACGCCGCCAAACTGCCCTTCATCGAGGTGTATGTCGCCACGGCAGTCACAGAATGCGCAAAGCGGGACCCCAAGGGCCTCTACGCGCGCGCCCTGCGCGGCGAGCTCACCGGGCTGACCGGGGTCGACGCGCCGTACGAGCCACCGGAGAGCCCCGACCTCGTGCTCGATACCACCGATGCCGACGTCGACGACCTCGCGGCGCAGGTCATAGCCTTGCTCAACGAACGCAGCCCTCACCGGCAAAGCTGAATTCTGCTAGCGGGCCGGCGCAGCACGGTAGCCTAACGGCCATGCCTGATTGGTCCGTTCTCTCCCTGCTGCGCGAACGCGCAGGTCTGCAGCCCGACGACCTGGCGTTCCGCTTTACCGACTACGACCAGGACTGGGCGGGCGTCACCGAAACTGTGACCTGGGCACAGCTGCATCGTCGCGCCCTGAACGTTGCGCATGAGGTCAAGCGGCACGGCGAAGTCGGCGACCGGGCGTTGATTCTGGCCCCGCAGGGGCTCGCCTACATCCTGGCTTTCCTGGGTGCGATGCAGGCCGGGCTGATCGCGGTACCGCTGTCGGTCCCCTCGGCCGGCGCGCACGACGAACGTGTGAGCGCCGTTCTCGAAGACACCTCGCCTTCGGTGGTCCTGACCACTTCCGCGGTCGCTGAAACGGTCTCCGAGTACGTTGGCGGGCCGGGCACGGGCGCCGTCCCGACGATCGTCGAGGTCGACGCGCTGGATCTGGACGCCAACAGCTCATCGCGCATTCGGCTCACCGAGGCGCCGACCACGGCGTACCTGCAGTACACCTCCGGCTCGACGCGCCTGCCGGCCGGGGTCATGATCACCCACCCGAACCTGATGGCGAACTTTCAGCAGCTGATGGCGGACTACTTCGCGCAAACCAACGGCGTGGCACCAAGCGACCTGACCATCGTGTCGTGGCTGCCGTTCTACCACGACATGGGCTTGGTTCTTGGCGTCGTCGCACCGATCCTGGGTGGCTGGCACGGTGAGCTCATGAGTCCGGTGGCGTTTTTGCAACGCCCGGCGCGGTGGATCCAAGCAATGGCCACCAGCACCCACCCGTTCTCGGCGGCACCCAACTTCGCCTTCGACTTGGCCGTACGCAAGACATCGGACGCCGACATGGACGGGCTCGATCTCGGGGCCTGCCAGGGCATCATCAGCGGCAGCGAGCGAGTCCATCCCACCACGCTGGAGCGATTCTGCAAGCGATTTGCTCCATACAATTTTCCCGACCACATGATGCTTCCCTCCTATGGTATGGCGGAAGGAACGGTCTATGCCGCCTGCCGCCCCAAGGATGGCGCCGCCCCGGTGGTCGCCCACTTCGAGCCCGAGAAGCTGTCCGACGGCACGGCCGAACGGTGTGAAGCACGAACGGGCACACCGCTAATCAGCTACGGCATGCCGAAGTCACCGATGATGCGGATCGTGGATTCCGATACCTGTATGGAGTGCCCACCGGGAACGGTCGGTGAGATCTGGATGCGCGGCAACAATGTCGCCGAGGGCTACTGGCACAAGCCGGACGAGACCCAGCGCACCTTTGGCGGAATGCTCGTCGACCCCTCGCCGGGCACACCGGAGGGACCGTGGCTGCGAACCGGCGACCTCGGGTTCATCTCCGAGGACGAGATGTTCATCGTCGGCCGCATGAAGGACTTGCTGATCGTCTACGGGCGCAACCACTATCCCGAGGACATCGAGTCGAGCGTTCAGGAAATCACCGGGGGTCGCGTCGCGGCGATTTCGGTTCCCGCGGGTGAGACCGAGAAGTTGGTCATCATCATCGAAATCAAGAAGCGCGGCGATTCCGACGAGGAGGCGCTGCAGAAGCTCAACACCGTCAAGAACGACGTCACCGCGGCGATGTCCAACTCACACGGCCTCAAGGTCGCCGACCTCGTCCTGGTAGCGCCCGGATCGCTGCCCACCACGACGAGCGGCAAGGTCCGGCGGGCCGCATCCGTCGAGCAGTATCGGCAGCAGGCATTCACCCGGTTGGACGCATAACCGGGTCGCGCCCGATGTGAACGTTTAGCCGCCCCAAACACCTTGATCTTGTAGCGTAAGCACTTGAAACCGGCATTTGGGGAGACGGATGAAACGACTTATCGCGGGAGCCCTTGCCGCGCTGTTGGTCGGTTCCCTTGGCAGTTTCGGATCCAGGGTCGCCACGAGCGACCCCGCATTTCCGTGGCTGCCCCCGACCCCGTCGCCGGTGGGGGACGCCACGACCGCCAAAATCGTCTACACGGTCGGGGCCCAGGATTTTCTTATTGTGCGTACGTAGCTTACGACCAAAACTAAGACAGATGTACCGATTGGATGAAGTGACTACGCACCTGTCGACCTACTTCTCGCCGGTATTCCCGGGCTCAGAAGATTCTGCACCCTCGGCGGGGTCTTCTACCACTCGATACGCCGGATCAATCATCGAGATTGGCCGGTTGCCGCTCTGGCGGGCTTTGCCGGTGACCCGCACCAGCTGACCGGGCTGGATGTCAGCGCCCCCTGCCCCGGAACGGAAGGTAACGGTGATCTCGCCGCTGTTGTCACCAACGACGACATCTCGCACGGTTCGCCTACCTTTGCTGATGTCCTCGACTTCATTGACCCGTCCTTCGAAGGTGGCGCGCTGGCCGGGGATCAGCCCTGCCACCGTGATCACGGACGGTGGCCGCACGGGGTGCTCATAGGCTTCGACCTCCCGGTCCTCCTGCGAAATCCATGCTTCGACCTTGTCGACTCCGCGCGCGACCCGATGCTCGAAATCGTCGGGATATGCCTCCTTGATCCGCGTCTCCACGTCGTAGGGCACGATCGTCGCCGCGGCGTCCGGGATCAGGCTGACCGCCCGTGCCACCTTGTCCGCGGTGCGGTCGTGCAACAGGCGTCCCAGGAGCGGCGCGTAAGTCCGACGCGGCAGCAACACGGTCACATTGGTGTTCCGATGTTCATCGCGCGCCTTGGCAACCAACACCTGTGCGGCCCGGGTGATCCGCCGGTCCGGGCAGTCCACCACCCGCAGCGGGGTGTCGAGTTCGAAGTGGTCCCAACGCTTTCGCAGCTGCGCGGCGTGGGTCGAGTCGACCACGAAATGCACCGCGATCAGCTCGTCGGCGCGCAATCCTCTGCCGTACCGCAGCGCTTCGATCACCGCGAGGTCAACCGAATTCACAAACACGAACACCTTGTGCCGCGCGTACTTCACCAGTTCGGGGCGATCCGTGCGGAACATCTCGAGAATGGCCGCCTCAGCGCGATATTCCTTGTTCAGGCGGATCAGCATGAACACCAGCACCGGGAAGACAACGACTACCAGCCAGGCGCCCTCGGTGAACTTGGCCACCGCGAAGATGCCGACGACGATCGTCGACAGGATTCCCGCGGATAGGTTGATTGCCAGTCGATGCCGCCATCCCGATTCGCGCTGCGTGAGGTGGTACTTGGTCATTCCGTAGCCGGCCATCGAGAAACCGGTGAACACGCCGATCGCGTAGAACGGGACCAGCGCGTTGACCGAGCCACCAGTCGCCAGCAGCAGTGCCACCGACAGCGCCGTGAGTGCGATGATGCCGTTCGAGAACACCAGTCGGTACCCGCGTTTCATCAGCTGTCGCGGCAGGAAGCGATCTTCGGCGACGAAACTGGCCAGCGCCGGGAATCCGTTGAAGCTGGTGTTCGCACCGGTGAACAGGATGGCGGCGGTTGCCGCCTGGACGAGTATGTAGAAGACGTTACCCGCGGCCCCGCGGCCGAAGACCGCACGCGCGATCTCGGATAGCACAGACGGATAGCCGGCGACATACGGGGAGGCGTGGGTGACGTGGGCCAGGTAGGCCACACCCGCCAGCAGGAATCCGAGGATGCAGGCCATTGCGATGAGCACCCGACGCGCGTTGCGGCCCTGCGGCTTCCGGAAAACGGTGACGGTATTGGAGATCGCCTCGACTCCCGTCAGCGACGAACCGCCGTTGGCGAACGAACGGAGCAGTACCAGGATCGTCGCGCCCATTACCAGGCCATTGCCTTGATGAATTGGCACCATTCCCGGGATGTGCTCGGGGTCGTATACGGGTAGATCGCCCAGTAGCACCCGCCCAACACCGACCACGATCATCAGACCGACCATGACAACGAAGAAGTAGGTTGGGAAAGCGAACGGCAATCCCGCTTCCTTCAGCCCGCGTAGGTTCGCGTAGCAGATGAAAAGCACCACACCGACGGTGATTTGCAGGCTGTGGGGACCCAACGCCGGGATCGCCGAAACCACCGCAACCGTGCCCGCTGCCGCCTGCACCGCCACCGTGACCACGTAGTCGATCAACAGTGCCGCAGCGGCGACCTGCGCGACTCGCGGGCCGAAATTCTCCCGCGCCACGATGTAGGAGCCGCCCGCCCGGGTGTAGGTCATGACGACCTGCGCATACGACGCGGCCACCAGAACCAGGATCACCAGGATGACGCCGGTGATGGGAAGCAGCAGCGCAAAAGCGGCCAGCCCGGCAGCCGGCAGCAATTCGATCAAGATCTGCTCGGTGCCGTAGGCGGTCGACGAGATCGCGTCGGGCGAAAGGGCCCCAAGCGCAACGGGATTCGACAGCTTCTCATCTGACAGGCTCTCAGTGATGAGCGGCTTTCCCAGAAAGACACGCCGGGCTATGTCTCCGAGTGTCGGCGGGATGTGCAGCTTGCTGGCCGAAGTTGTCACGACAACATTCCTTACCCGAGGCGAAGCGCTTAGGAAGCTAACTTAGCCGTTGGACGGCGGCGGCGATGCGCTCGTCGGTGGCGGTCAGCGCCACTCGCACGTGCCGCGCACCGCCCGGGCCGTAGAAATCGCCGGGCGCCACCAGGATGCCGCGGGTAGCCAGCCACGTGACGCTGTCCCCGCACGGCTCACCGCGGGTGGCCCACAGGTAGAGGCCGGCTTCGGAATGGTCGATGGCAAAACCGGCCGAACGCAGCGCCGGCAGCAGGGCGGCCCGCCGCCGTTCATACCGCTCGCGCTGCTGCCGCTCGTGCGCGTCGTCGTCCAGGGCGGCGACCATGGCGGCCTGGACCGGCGTCGGCACCATCATCCCGGCGTGTTTGCGCACCGCCAACAGCTCGGCGACCAGCACCGGATCCCCGGCGACGAAGCCGGCCCGGTAACCGGCCAGCGACGAGCTCTTGGACAGCGAGTGGATCGCGAGCAGCCCGGTATGGTCGCCGTCGCAGACCGAGGGATGCAGCACCGACAGCGGTCCTGGCGGCTCGGCGTCCCAGCCCAGGCCCAGATAGCACTCGTCGGAAGCGACCACCACGCCCCTGTCACGCGCCCATCCGACCACCTTGCGCAGGTGATCGACGCCCAGCACCTGTCCGGTCGGATTGCCGGGCGAGTTCAGGTAGACCAGCGCGGGGGTCCGGGGGCCCACCTGGGTCAGCGAATCCGCGCGCAGCACCCGCGCTCCGGCCAGCCGGGCCCCGACTTCGTACGTCGGATAGGCCAGCTCCGGCACCACGACCACATCCGCGGGGCCCAGGCCCAACAAGGTGGGCAGCCAGGCAATGAGTTCCTTGCTGCCGATCACCGGCAGCACGGCCGCCTCGGTCAGCCCGGTGATTTCGAAACGGCGGTGTAGCGCGGCCGCCGCCGATTCACGCAGCCGCGCGGTGCCGGCGGTCGCCGGATATCCCGACGCGGAACCGGCGGCCGCCAGCGCATCTTGGATCAGCGGCGCAACCGGGTCGACCGGGGTACCGACGGACAGGTCGACGAGCCCGTGGGAGTGGGACCCGGCCAGCGCTTTCGCGTCGGTCAAGGTGTCCCAGGGAAACTCCGGCAAGGAAGCCGACACTGCCGGTCGGCCCCTCCCGGGCTTGTGCAGCACCGGCCCGCTCAGTCGCCTTCGCCCTGTGGCGGCAGGTCCTTGACCACTTGCGGATCGTTCTCAGTCATGCCCACCTTCGCCGCACCGCCCGGCGACCCCAGCTCAGCGAAGAAGTCGGCGTTGATCTGCGTGTACTGGTTCCACTGGTCGGGCACATCGTCTTCGTAATAGATCGCTTCGACAGGGCAGACGGGCTCACAGGCCCCACAGTCGACGCATTCGTCGGGGTGGATGTACAGCATCCGGACACCCTCATAGATGCAGTCGACCGGGCACTCCTCGATGCATGCCTTGTCCTTGATGTCGACGCAGGGTTCGGCGATCGTGTACGTCACAGACGTCTCCTCAAGCTCTCCTACATGTACTGCCTGGTCGGCTGCCGTTCGGCTCGCCGCGGCGCTTCGGCCGCTCCCAAACAAAGCTCTCGGTTACTGATACTAGACGTTGCACATACACGTCAACCACTCGGCACGCCCGTCCGCCGGCACCCGCTACTCACCCAGCCGAATTCCGGCGCGGGTGCGCCATTTATGCTGCGCGGGTGGCGATACCCCACGCCGAGAAGGGCCGATCCGCCAACGCACTCCAGGGACCATCGTGACAAGCCCACACCCAAGGACGGATCCATACCCGACCCTGCTGTCGCCGCTGAACCTTGGGTTCACCACATTGCGCAACCGGGTGGTCATGGGTTCGATGCACACCGGACTGGAAGACCGGGCCCACCATGTCGATCGGCTTGCCGAATACTTCGCCGAACGCGCGCGCGGAGGCGTCGGGCTGGTCATCACGGGTGGGTACGCGCCCAACCGCACCGGCTGGTTGCTGCCGTTCGCCTCGGAGATGATCTCCGCGGCCCAGGCCCGCCGGCACCGTCGGATCACAACGGCGGTCCATGACTCGGGCGCCAAGATCCTGCTGCAGATCCTGCACGCGGGACGCTATGCGTACCACCCAGTTTCGGTGAGCGCATCGTCGATCAAGGCGCCGATCAATCCGTTCCGGCCGCGCGCGCTGTCGTCTCGCGGCGTCGAGGCGACCATCGCTGATTTCGTCCGCTGCGCCCAGCTGGCCCGCGAGGCCGGCTACGACGGAGTCGAAATCATGGGCAGCGAAGGGTATTTGCTCAACCAGTTCCTGGCGCCGCGCACCAACAAACGGACCGATTCCTGGGGCGGCACACCCGCCAACCGCCGTCGATTACCGGTCGAGGTCGTGCGTCGCGCCCGCGCCGCGGTGGGGCCCGATTTCATCATCTGCTACCGGATGTCGATGGCCGACTATGTCGAGGATGGTCAGAGCTGGGACGAAATCGTGGCGCTGGCAACGGAATTAGAGTCCGCGGGCGCGAACATCATCAACTCCGGATTCGGTTGGCACGAGGCGCGGGTGCCCACGATCGTCACCTCGGTGCCGGGCGGCGCGTTCGTCGACATCAGCGACGCCATCGCCGAACGGGTCAACATCCCCGTGGTGGCGTCCAACCGGATCAACATGCCGCAGGCCGCCGAACAGATCCTGGCCGAAACGCGGGTGCAGCTGATCTCGATGGCCCGGCCGCTGCTGAGCGACCCGGAATGGGTGCTCAAGGCGCAGGCCGACCGGGCCGCGGAGATCAACACCTGCATCGCCTGCAATCAGGCCTGCCTGGATCACGCGTTCGCCAAGAAGATGGCGTCGTGCCTGCTCAACCCGCGAGCCGGGCGCGAGACGCAGCTGGTGTTGTCCCCGACGCGGCGCGCCCGCTCCGTGGCCGTCGTGGGTGCGGGTCCGGCCGGACTGGCCGCGGCGGTCGGCGCCGCCCAGCGCGGCCACCGGGTGACCCTGTTCGAGGCCAACGACTTCATCGGCGGGCAGTTCGACCTCGCCCGGCGCATTCCCGGGAAGGAAGAGTTCAGCGAGACCATCCGCTACTTCACCGCGATGCTCGACAAGCACGGTGTCGTGGTGCGGCTGGGCACCCGGGCGTGCGCTGAGGAGCTGACCGGCTACGACGACGTCGTACTGGCCACCGGCGTCGTACCCCGGATTCCGGCCGTCCCCGGCGTCGATCACCCGATGGTGTTGACCTACGCCGAGGCGATCACGGGCGCCAAGCCGATCGGGCCGACCGTGGCGGTTGTCGGCGCCGGGGGCATCGGCTTCGATGTCAGCGAATTCCTCGTCACCGATCACTCGCCAGACATAAAAGGGTGGAAAGCGGAGTGGGGCGCCGCCGATCCATCGGATGCCCGCGGTGCGCTGGCCACTCCCCGGCCGGCGCCGCCGGCCCGAGAGGTCTACCTGCTGCAACGCACCAAAGGTCCGCAGGGCAAGCGGCTGGGCAAGACCAGCGGGTGGGTACACCGGGCGTCCTTGAAAGCAAAGGGAGTTCACCAGCTCTCCGGTGTCAACTACGAGCGGATCACCGACGGCGGCCTGCACATCAGCTTCGGCCCGGACCGGCGCCGGCCAGAGCTGCTCGCTGTGGACAACGTGGTGATCTGCGCCGGTCAAGAGCCGGTGCGTGATCTCCAGCAGGCACTGCGGCGCGACGGTATCGACCCCCACATCATCGGCGGGGCGGCCTTGGCGGCCGAGCTGGACGCAAAGCGCGCCATCAGGCAGGGCACCGAGCTGGCGGCCAGGCTCTAGCCCGCATTTCACTCAGAGTGAACCGCGCAAAACAAGTTGCTGACCTGCGGATAGTTATGATCAGAGCTTCATATGCGATAACGGCTTCGATGGGAGCTTGCTCACGGGGCCTGGTAGCCTCGATCGAAGACGGCAACCGTTAGGCAGATGTCGTCGCCGTTTTTTTTCGACGGTGCATTGATACGGGAAGGTATCCACTGATGGTGAGGCTGTCGTTGACCAAGTTGGCCGCAGCGGTTGGGGGGGCGGCGTTCGCGTTGACGGCTGGCTCCGGGATCGCATCCGCAGATCCCCTGGATCCGGTAATCAACACGACCTGCAACTACGGGCAGGTTATGGCCGCGCTCAACGCGATCGACCCGGCAGCCGCCGCGCAATTGAACGCATCGCCTATGGCGGCGGCATATCTGCGCAATTTCCTCGCCTCCCCGCCGCCCAAGCGCGCGCAGATGGCCGCGCAGATCCAGGCCATGCCGCAGGCCGCTCCGTACTTCAACGACGTCCTAGCGGCCGCCGGCAGCTGCAACAACTACTGAGCGAGCCCGAACGGCTCAGTAGCCGCTGAGCAGTCGGCGCACCTGGCCTAAGGCCGCGGGTCCGACGCGGCTGCAAATCCGCGCTGGGTCCGCGGGACGGCGGCCCCACAGCAGCAACACCCGTGCCGCGGCGTCGGTCTCCAAGGTGGCCGGACCTTCGGGGTCGGCAAGCCGGATAGTGGTGCTTCCCGCGTCATAACTGACCAAGACATCGTCGATGTCGGGAACGCGCAACCGGGCCTCGATTCGCTCGCCCGCCCCCAATTGCTTGGCCCCCTTGGCCAGCAGCGGAGCGCCCACCGCAAAGACGCTGTGCGTGGTCATCCAGGGCTCGGCCAACCGCGCCTGGGCGGCCGCATCGTCTCCGGTCACGTCCCAGCCGTGCAAGATGAGCTCCTCGCGCATGTGTTCGGCGAACCAGGGCGCCTTCATGGTGCGGCCGGTCCAGGCGACGTCCGTGTCCGCCGGAACATCGTCGGCGGCCGCCGCGACCTCGTTCAGGGTGGCCATCCGGTCATGCAACGCGTCCCACAGGTCGGCGTCGTTGAGGGCGCGCAGTGGGCCCTCACGCTCTTCGAAGCCACGCGTGCCGACGGGCTCGCCCCCCAGGTGCGCTCCCAGCACCCGGGCGAGTTCCTCGGCGTTTCCCGCCTGATGGACGACGATGTCGCGCACCGTCCAGGCTTCACACCAGGTGCCGGCGTCGGGCCGACGCTGTTGTACCGCGTCCGCAAAGGACTGCCACTCGGGGAATCGGTCGTCGTCGATGTGTCGCTTCACGGCATCGGGTATACCCGCCGCCTCCGACAACTACGCCGCCAACGGAGAGTAAGTCGTGGTGCGCTGGCGCGCCGGGCGTCCGATCCCCTCGGCGATCGCGGTCAGCTCCGCCACGCTCTTCGACGACCCGTATTCCGACCCGGCCATCCGCGAGATGGTCTCCTCCATCAGCGTGCCGCCAAGGTCGTTGGCGCCGCCGTTGAGCATCACCTGCGTGCGCTCAACACCGAGCTTGACCCAGCTGGTCTGGATATGGGAAATGCGGCCGTGCAACATGATCCGCGCCAGGGCATGTACGGCCCGGTTATCGCGATGGCTGGGCCCGGGGCGGGCCGCGCCGGCCAGATACAACGGCGAATTCTGATGCACGAACGGCAATGGCACAAACTCGGTGAAACCGCCGGTGCGGTCCTGAATTTCGCGCAGCACGTTGAGGTGGGCGACCCAGTGCCGTGGGCTGTCGACGTGCCCGTACATCATCGTCGAGGATGACCGAAGCCCCACCTCGTGCGCGGCGGTCACGATCTCGATCCACATCGACGTCGGCAACTTGCCCTTGGTGAGCACCCACCGCACCTCGTCGTCGAGAATCTCGGCGGCGGTTCCGGGAATCGTGTCAAGACCGGCCTCGCGCAGGCTGATCAACCACTCGCGAATGCTCAACCCGCTCTTGGTCACCCCGTTGGCGATCTCCATCGGGGAGAACGCGTGCACGTGCATCGACGGCACCCGGGCCTTGACGGCGCGGACCAGTTCGGCGTATCCGGTTACCGGCAGCTCGGGATCGATCCCGCCCTGCATGCAGACCTCGGTGGCGCCTTCGACGTGCGCCTCCCACGCTCGATCGGCCACCTCTTCGGAGGACAGCGAGTACGCATCGGCGTCACCCTTGCGCTGCGCGAACGCGCAAAACCGGCACCCGGTGTAACAGATGTTCGTGAAGTTGATGTTCCGGTTCACCACGAAGGTCACGTCGTCACCAACCACGTCGCGACGCAACGAATCAGCCAGCGCGGCAACAGCTTCCAGGGCAGGGCCGTCGGCGTTCGCCAACGCCAGGTACTCGTCGTCGGTGCAGCCGGCGGGATCGCGTTCGGCCGAGCGCAGCGCGGCGAGCACGTCGGTGTCGATGCGGTCGGGGGCGCGCGCGGCCAGCTCGTGCACGTGCGCGCGGATCGACTCCCAATCACCGAAGGCGCTGTCGAGATCGCTGCGCGCCTGGGTGTTGCGACCCTCGCTGTCGATCGCCGCGTTGAGGTCAACCCGGCCCGAGGACCCCACGTCGTCGGGCTCCTGCCAGGGCAGGCCCACCGGGTTGACGTCGCGAGCCAGGCCGGTCGCCGGATCGGCCAGCGCCACAACGTGCCCCCGCACCCGCGGGTCGATCCACGCCGCGCCGGCCTGTACGTATTTGGGCTGCGCGGTCAGCCGCTGCACCAGGTCGTATCCGGCTTCGGCGGTGGTGGCGGCCAGCTCGTCCAAGGCGGGCCAGGGCCGTTCGGGGTTGACATGGTCCGGCGTCAACGGTGAAACGCCGCCCCAGTCGTCGACTCCAGCGCCGATCAGCGCCAGGCACTCGTCGCGCGACACCAAGTTGGGCGGCGCCTGGATACGCATGCCCGGGCCGAGCACCAACCGCGCGACCGCCACCGTCGCCAGGTAGTCCTCGATCCCGGCATCGGGGAAGGCGGACATCGCGGTGTGTTCCTTGGCCCGGAAATTCTGCACGATCACTTCCTGAACGTGTCCGAATTCCTTGTGCGACTTACGAATCGCGTGCAGGGTATCGGCACGTTCGACCAGCGTCTCACCAATGCCGACCAGCAGGCCGGTGGTGAACGGAATGGACAACCGCCCCGCGTCGGTGAGCACTCGCAGCCGCACCGCCGGGTCTTTGTCCGGGCTGCCGTAGTGTGCAAGCCCTTTCGTTTCGAACAGCCTCCGCGACGTCGTCTCGAGCATCATGCCCATCGACGGCGCCACCGGCTTGAGTCGCGACATCTCCGACCAACTCATCACGCCGGGGTTCAGGTGCGGCAACAGCCCGGTTTCCTCCAGCACCCGGATCGCCATCGCCCGCACGTAGGCCAGTGTGGAGTCGTAGCCGCGCTCCCCGAGCCACTCGCGCGCCTCGGGCCAGCGATCCTCGGGCCGGTCGCCCAGGGTGAATAGCGCTTCCTTGCAACCGAGTTCGGCCCCACGGCGGGCGAGGTCGAGAATCTCGTCGGGCTCCAGGTACATCCCGGCCCCTTGGGCGCGCAGCTTGCCCGGGACGGTGACAAAGGTGCAGTAATGGCATGTGTCCCGGCACAGATGGGTGACCGGGACGAACACCTTGCGCGAATAGGTGATCGGCAGCCGCCCGTCGGGCCCGCGTCGCCCGGCCGACTCCAGACCCGCGTCGCGCACCCGGGCCGCGCTCGCGCACAGGTCGGCGAGATCCTCGCCGCGCGCGGTCATTGCGACGGCCGCCTCGTCGACATTCAGCGCGACCCCGTCTCGGGCCCGCCGCAAGACGCGCCGCAGCCCCGAGGCACTGACCTTTGGCGCAACGACAGGGCTGGGCAGAGCGGTGGGCTCCTCGCCCGGAGTCAACGGCACGTTGGTGTAACTTCCCCGCGATCGAATTTCATCCGCGCGTCCCCAACCTCTGAAACTTTGGGCAACGGTGCCATATGCGCCACAGTAGCGCCAGGCTGGCGGCGGCACGCGGCCGACGTCCCGCGTCACGACCGCGCGGGCGGGTGCTTGCCGGCTATTCGGCGGACTTCCGCGCCGCCGAGCGGCGGAACCGATACCATCCTGCGTATCCCAGGAAGGTGCGAGATGTCTTTCGTATTCGCGGCCCCGCCGGAGCTGGCGACGGCGGCCTCGGACTTGGCCGGTATCGGCTCGACAGTGGGCTCGGCCAACGCGGCCGCCGCGGCGCCGACGACCGGGGTGCTGGCGTCGGCCGCCGATCAGGTGTCGGCGCAGGTCGCGGCGCTGCTTTCCGAGCACGGGCTGGGATATCAGCAGGTGAGCGCGCAGATGGCGGCGTTTCATGAGCGGTTTGTGCAGACTTTGAGCGCGGGTGCGAGCACGTATGCGGAGGCGGAGGCCAACGCCGCGCAGACCCTGACGCACGCGGTGAACGCGCCCGCCGCGGCCGTGCCGGGACAGCCGTCGCTTGGCAGCGGCATCGGCTCGGGGGCGGCGGGCGGCGCCGCGGCCGTCGGCATCGTCCCCAATGCCCTGGCCCGCATCGAGGGCGCCGTGCTGGGCTCCAACTTCTCGGGTGCCGCCAGTCAAGCCGGCGCGCTGCTGCTTCGGCCCACCGGTGGATTAAGCGCTTTGACCGCCGCTCGCGCGCTACTTGCGCCGGCCGCCATGACCAACGCCGCCGCGGTGGTGCCGGCAGCGAGCGGGTCCATTGGCGACGCGATCAAGGCCGGCTACCTCGTGGTCGAGCCGTATGTGCAGTACGGCTTCGAGCTCGCCGCCTACGCGGCCGGCTTTGTGCCCTATGTCGGCTATGTGGGTCAGCAGATCAACATCTTCTACGACCTTTTCGAGCCCTTGGTCCAGGCCGGCCTGTTCAACACCATCGATTGGCTGCAGGGCTCGATCACCTTCGCTCAAGGGCTGAGCAACTTCTGGGATGCCACCACGGCGTCGATCAACCAGTTCATCCAGAACGAGATCAACTGGGCGCTTGGGTTCCTCCCGCCGCTTCCGCCGCTTCCGCCGTTCTAACCCGGACCGTCAGAGCCGGCGGCCGCGAAACAACACCCACACCGGCGGCGCAACCCCCAGCACGATCAGCAGCAAAGCCCCGTAGCGCATCAGCCCTTGGCCCCCCAGGATGATGTCGTCGGCGGGTCCGCCCATGCTTATCACCGCCACCGTCAAGAGCCACATCCATAGCGGCAGCGCGGCAACCCGCGGCGATCTGGTCCATCGTCCGGCGGCCCACACCAAGGCAGCATTGAGCAATCCACTGAGCAATCCGCTGATGGGAAACGGAATCGAACCGATGTAGGAAGGCAGGAGCAGAGCGCCGGCTAGTGCCGACAGAATCCCGTCGACAGCCAGCAGCGCCAAAACAACGAACCGAATCGCGGGATCTGTCGCGCCGCCGTCTTCACCGGATGCGGCGCGTGGCTTGGTTTCGGTCAGGTCGGGACGCTGTCGACATTGGAGAGTATCGAACCGATCACCCACTGCAGGCTGTCGAGCCGGTCCTGCCAGTGCTGCTGGTTAGGGTCCAGGTCGGGGTCCATCGCGAATTCCTTCCGTGGCTGCCTGCCTGGCAGCCTACCGCGTTGCGGCGGCGGTGAAACCGAGTCCCGCGAGCAGATCTGTTTCCCAGCCGCGCCCATCGCGCTTCCCCGCCGAGCCGGCCACCAGGACATAGTGCTCTTGACCGAGGATCGGGAGGGCCATGTTGTTCGACAGGGCGCAGGCCCGGCCGGTCGGGCCGACCACAACTTGGGTGGCGTGTGCGGCGAGCGCCGCCGTCTTGGCGGCGTGCGCATCCGGAGCGGCCTCAACGACGGCGTCGATGTCGGAGTCCGCGTAGCCGAAGTCGAACTCGTCTTTCGGTGGGATCACCCAGTCGGGAAGCATGTCTTCGCGACCCAGCGCCTGCCAACCGGCATCGAATGCGCTTTCCGCCAGGACCGTCCAATAGAACTTCGGTACCGTCCATGGCTCGCCCGGGTAATCGGCGGTGCCGGCAGCGGCGACCGCGGCCACCGTGACGGTATGGGTATGGACGTGGTCGGGGTGACCGTAGCCGCCGTTGGGGTCGTAGGTGACGACGACGTGGGGACGAAACTCCCGAATGATCGCGACGAGTGCGCCGACGGCCTCGCGTTCGTCGGCGTCGATGAACCTTTGGCGACGCCGCTTGGGGCTGCCGCGCATGCCCGAGTCGCGCCATCGGCCGGCGCCGCCGAGGTAGATGGGTGCCGTGACGCCCAGTGCCTGCAGTGCGCTGGTGAGCTCGCCGATGCGATAGCCGCCGAGTTGGTCCGCGCGACCGACGACGAGCTCGGCCCAATGGTCGCCGATCACCTCGCCCTCCTCGCCGAGCGTGCAGGTGACGACGCGCACCTGTGCCCCGCGCGCGGTGTAATGGGCGATGGTTGCGCCGTTGCTGAGACTCTCGTCGTCGGGATGTGCGTGGACGAACAGCAGCCGCGGAGTCTCAGGGGTCTCGGGCATTCACGCACCCTACCGCCCGTAATCGGCCCGGACATTACTTGTCCGGAGCGCAGCGAAAAGGAACGCGAACGGCTACTGTCGAGAAATGCCGCAGCTCACCCACGCGAATCGAAGTAGCAGCCGGAGCCGCCGACGAGGCGAAGTGCTCGAGCGTGCGCTCTACGAGGCCACGTTGGCCGAGCTGGCCGAAGTCGGATACGGCGGGCTGACGATGGAAGGGATCGCGGCGCGCGCTCGCACCGGCAAGGCGGCTCTGTACCGGCGCTGGTGCAGCAAGCAAGACCTGGTGCACGCCGCTCTCGTTTACGCCCTGCCGCCGCTGCCCGAGCTGCGCTCCGGGCGGTCGGCCAGAGAGAACCTGCTGACGATCTTCAACGCCCACCGCGACATGCTGGCCGGAAAGACCACTTTTCCCGCTCTGGAGGTCATTCACCAGCTCCTGCACGAACCCGAGATGCGCGCCATCTTCGCCGACGCCGTCGTGTGCCCGCGCCTCAAGATCGTCGAATCGATTTTGGAGGCGGCGGTCGATGACGGCGATCTCGACCCGGCCACGGTAACCCCGCTGACCGCGCGGGTCGGGCCGGCGCTGATCAACCACCACTTCCTGCTCACCGGGGAACCGCCGAACCGACGCGAGCTGGCGCTGGTCGTCGATACCGTGATCCCGCCTCGAGCGGGGGCGGCGGACGCCGACTGATCCAGGCGCCGTGGTCGGGCAGCGCCAGTGCTACCCGGCCAGGTCGACGTAGGCGGCCAGGGTCTGGTCGAAGATGCCCTCGAGTCCGCCGATGCCGCCGTTCGTGTTGAACACTCCCGTTCCGCCTCCGGTGGGGAAGACGCCCGCGTCGAGCGCCGGGACCTGCGTTCCGCCCAAGAAGCTGTTGACGGTTTGCTCGCCGGTGAGCACGACCAGATTGCCCAAAGGCAGGGCTATGGACCGGTTTTGATCCACTGGCCCGCGTCGCCGACGATCCCGACGGGTACCGCACCCGACAGGCTCACGTTCTGCACGCTCGGGCCGGCCGCGACGATGGTGGTGTCCTGCAAGATCGGCAACACGGTCGACATGTTCCATAGTCGCGGTTCGACCGCCTTGATCACGTCGTTGATGTTTTTGGTGCCGTTGAGCGCGGCATCGATATTCGACTGGACGCTGCGATCGCAGATTCCGGTGAGGTTCGACGGCGCTTGCACCAGCGCGCCGGGCTCGGGCGGTCGGCTGGGCGGCGCCTGGGTTGGTGTCGGCGAGGTGGTGCCTGGCCCGGCGGGCGGTGGCGCGCCGGCCGGCGTGGTCGTCGCCACGTTGGAAGTCGGTACCGTCGTCGTCTGCAGCGCGGGGCAGCCGTAACGCGAGGCCAGCAGCGTCGCCAAATTCCCGCCGGCCTGACGCCAGCCGACGATCGCGTCGACCTGGTTGTTGTTCAGCGCGTCTCGATAGAGCGCCACCGGGTCCAGCGCCAGCACGGTGGCGGTGATGCCGACGTTGCGCAAGCGGTCGGCAGCGGTGTTGGCGACCGCGACCGAAGTTCCGTCATTCGCCGCCACCCCGATGACCAGCGACAGCTGCTGGCCGTCCTTGCTGATCCGGCCGCGGGTGACTTCCGGCGGCCCGGTGCTCGCCGGGGTCGGCGACGGTGACGCCGAGGTGTCCGTCTCGATCTGATATCCGGATGCCGTCAGCAAGGCCAGCGCCGCCTGCGTGGTCATCGCGGGCGGCGCGGTCGGTTCGTACCCCGGGTCGCTGGGCGAACGAATCAGGGCCTGGTCCAACGTGACGGTGTTGTCGCTGCCCGCACCCACGCCCGCCAGCAGATCGACGTCGAGCAACCCCAGGATCGCCTTGCGGACCTGCGTGTCGGACAGCTTGGACTCGTTGGCGCGCAGCGTGAGTTGCATGACCCGGGGTGTATCGATCCGGGCGGTGCGCACGTCCGGGATGGCCGACAGCTGCGCGAAGGCCGCGGAGCCGCCATGCACCTGGGCCACCTGGGTGTCGCCGTTGCGCACCGAATCGGCGAGTGCAGCAGGTGCGCCCGCACGACGGAAGAGGATCAGGCCTGGTTTGGCGGGCGGCCCCCAATATCGGTCATTGCGGGCGATCAGGATTTCGTCGCGCTGCGGGTCGATGCTCTCCACCCGAAACTGCCCGCCGGTGACCGGCAGGGCCCGGGCCAGCCCGGCTGCGAACCCACCCGGCACGTCCTTGACGATGTGCGCCGGCAGTAGGTCGCTGAACAGTTCTTTCCAAGCCGGATACGGTTGCGAGAAGGTGACCACCGCCTGCTTACCGCCCTCGAGCGACTGCACCCCGGTGATGAGGTCATATCCCGCCGGATCGACCACCCCCGGTTGACTGACCATCTGTCGCCAGAGGTACCAGAAGTCGTCGGCCGCGATCGGGGCGTTGTCGGTCCACTGCGCCTCCGGCCGGATCTTGTAGGTCACCGTGAACGGGTTTTGGTTGGTCACCTCCGCGGACACCAACAGCGTCGGGTCCAACTCCCAGCGCGAGCCGGTCGGCATAGTGGCATCGGGCACCGGCCGGAACGCGCTCGGCAACACCAGCGCGCTAATCGCCGCGTTCACCGGCGAAAGGTCGGAAAGCAGGTGCGGGTTGAAACCGGCCCCGATCGAATCGATGCCCATGATGATCTGGGTGGGCCGCTGCGGCGGCGGCGGTGAGTTGTGCGGCGTATCGGTGCTTTGCGGCGCCGGCGGAGGGTTGACCGTACACGCCGCCAGCACCAGCCCGACCAGCGAGACCGGCACGCCGACCGTCACGAAGAGGCGGCGGGCTCGTCTTGGCACGCCCATCAGGGTATCGAGCGCCTTCCCGGCGGCCCGGCTAGCCAGGCCCGCCACGTCGCTAGCCCCTGGCCTTGGCCCGCGCCCGGCTGCGCGCCCGGGCGGTGGCGTCCAGCTCGAGCTTGCGCACCCGGACGATCTCGGGAGTCACCTCGACGCATTCGTCGGGCGCGCAGAACTCCATGGCCCGTTCCAGGTCGAGCTCGAGCGGCTTGGCCAGTGTCTCGATGACGTCGGCGGTCGACGACCGCATGTTGGTGAGCTTCTTCTCACGAGTGACATTCATGTCGAGATCCTCTGGGCGCGGATTGATTCCAACGATCATGCCCTCGTAGGTGTCCTGGCCGGGCTCGACGAAGAACTGGCCCCGATCCGCGAGCTGGAGCAACGCGAACGGCGTGATGATGCCGGACCGGTCGGATACCAGCGACCCCGTGTGCCGGGCCCGGATCTCCCCCGCCCACGGCTTGTATCCGTCGAACACCGCATGCCCGACACCGGTCCCGCGGGTCTCGGTGAGGAAATCGGTGCGCCATCCGATCAGGCCGCGGCTGGGAACCACGAAATCCATTCGCACCCAGCCTGTGGTGTGGTTGGCCATCTCGACCATGCGTCCCTTGCGTGCCGCCATCAACTGGGTGACGGCGCCGACGTACTCCTCGGGGCAGTCGATGGTCATCGCCTCGAAAGGCTCGTGCAGTCGGCCGTCGATGGTCTTGGTCACCACCTGGGGCTTGCCCACGGTCAGTTCGAAGCCCTCCCGGCGCATCTGCTCGACCAGCACGGCCAGGGCCAATTCGCCGCGGCCCTGCACCTCCCAGGCGTCGGGTGCGCCGATGTCGACGACACGGATCGACACGTTGCCCACCAATTCGGCGTCCAGCCGGTTGCGGACCATTCGCGCGGTCAGCTTGTGGCCGGGCACCTTGCCGGCCAACGGCGACGTGTTGGTGCCGATGGTCACCGAGATCGCCGGCTCGTCGACGGTAATCCTCTGCAGCGCAACGGGATCCGCCAGATCGGCCAACGTGTCGCCGATCATGATCTCGGGCAGGCCGGCGACGGCAACGATGTCGCCGGCGATGGCCTCGTCGGTCGGGGTTCGTTCCACACCCTCGGTGGCCAACAATTCGGTGATCTTGGCCGTTGCGATCGTCTCCTGGCCGTCCACCTCGCGGATCCAGGCGACCTGCTGACCCTTGCGGATGCGTCCGTTGTAAATGCGGATCAGCGCGAGCCGGCCCAAGAAAGTCGACGCGTCCAGGTTGGTGACCAGGGCCTGCAGCGGTGCGTCGGGATCGCCTTTCGGCGGCGGCACATGCTCTTCGAGAACCTCGAACAACGGATCGAGGTTGGTGCCGTCGGGAACTTGGCCGTCGAGCGGCTGGGTTGTGCTGACCACCCCGGCGCGCCCGGATGCGTACAGCGTCGGGAGGCCCAGCGCATGTTCGGCGGCCGCGGCCGCCTCGTCGTCAAGATCCGCTGCCACGTCAAGCAATAGGTCGTGGCTGGCCTCCACCACCTCGGCGATGCGTGCGTCGGGCCGGTCCGTCTTGTTGACGACGAGAATCACCGGAAGATGGGCGCCCAGCGCCTTGCGCAGCACGAAACGGGTCTGCGGCAACGGGCCCTCGGACGCGTCGACCAGCAGCAACACCCCGTCCACCATGGACAGCCCGCGCTCCACCTCACCGCCGAAATCCGCATGCCCCGGGGTGTCGATCACATTGATGACCGTGACGGTTCCATCGGGGTCATGGCGGTGCACGGCGGTGTTCTTGGCCAGGATGGTGATGCCCTTTTCCCGCTCCAGGTCGCCGGTGTCCATCACGCGGTCCTGCACTTCGCCGCGTTCGTGCAGGGCGCCGGACTGCCGCAGCATCGCGTCGACCAGGGTCGTCTTGCCGTGGTCGACGTGGGCGACGATGGCGACATTGCGGAATGGCACGTCGGTGATTCTGGCAGCGGCGCCCTCAGATAGCGAACCGGGCAGCTTGTCCGCATCACCACGTCCGGTGTGCGCACATGGCGCAACCGCACGGCGTGTCGTCGCCCTGGGCGCACAACCAACGGCTGCCTAAAGCGCTCGGGAAAGGTCTCCCAACCAGCCGCGATCGGCGGGCACCCAGTCGACGTCGGGTAGTTCGGCCGCCGTCACCCAGCGCAGCGCCTGGTGGTCATGCGGGTGCGGTTCACCGCGAATCAGCCGCACGCGATACGCGCGCAGCGTCGTCGTGCCGTTCAGCGCGATATCGTCGCCAAGGCGGTCGCCCACCGCGATGTCACCGGTCGCCAACCCCAGCTCCTCGCCCAACTCACGCGCCAGCGCGTCGCGCTCGGTTTCGCCGGGCGCGACCTTGCCGCCGGGCAGTTCCCAGCGGCCCGCCAACTCCGGCGGCCGCGAGCGCTGCGCCACCAGGACCGCGGACCCACAGATGACAGCCCCGGCAACGACGATCTGGGTCGGCATGGCCAGTGACGGTATACGACAGACCCCGGGGTCAGATGCGGGGACTGGGCAGGAATTACTGCCCCGCTAGCGGCGGTGGGTTAGGCCCGTCCCAAATGTTCGAGGCGACGTTGCCCGTCCCGAAGTTCACGTAGTAGTAGGTGTGGCAGACGTTGTTGTCCCAGCGCACCGGGTTGGTGATGTGATTCCCGGTCGGCGGCAGGGGCTGCCCCGGGCACCAGTTGCATGGACCTTGTGGGTGCTCCTCGGTGCAGCCGGGCCAGTGGTTCAGCGGCGCGGGACCGGGCTGCGCATGGGCGGTGACCGCGACCAGGCCCGGGCCGGCCATGGCAAGTCCGCCCGCGAGCACCGCCCCGGCGATGATCGGCTTCAATTTGCGACGAGCGTTCATGGTGGTTTCCTCCAGCAAGCTCTCACATTTAGCGACGCGCCGATAGCTTGCCGCAAACCTCATGCGAAATTCTTGCGTTCGCTGGCCACAGGTCAGAATCCGAGCATGTTCGTGATATGGCCGCGTTAAACGCAGCGACAGAAACGGCCGAGTATCGCGCGGGCGGCCGATTGGTCTGGGTATGTTCAGCCCACACGCTTCAGGGTGTAGTGGGCGCTCGTCCGCTTGGGGTCATCCGCGAGCCTGTTCACCTCTTGGCGGATCGGATCGATGGGACCGCCTAACACGCCGGGGCAGCCGTCGGGGCACCGGACCTCCCACCACATGTCGGACGGGTGCGGCGGCCACGCAGCCAGCTGCCCGTCTCTCGGCCGGAAGCCGATCTGGGCTGAAAACTTCATGAGATTACCGACGTGGTGGTGTTCCGGGCAGAAGAGCGTCACGTCGATGCCGAGGTCCGTGTTTTCATTCATGGCCGTTATTCTGCCGTCCGGCGCCGGGCGGGTCCGGACAATAATCGGCATTCCCAGCGCGGAGTATGTTCGGGTTATGGCTGTGTTAACGGACGAGGAAGTAGACGCCGCACTGCCCGACCTCAACGGATGGGAGCGTGCCGAGGGCGCCCTGCGGCGGTCGATCAAGTTTCCGACGTTTCTCGACGGCATCGACGCCGTGCGCCGGGTGGCCGAGCACGCCGAGTCCAAGGACCATCACCCCGATATCGATATCCGTTGGCGGACAGTGACTTTCGCCCTCGTCACGCATTCCGAGGGCGGTATCACCAAAAACGATGTCGCGATGGCACGCGATATCGACGGAATCGTCGGGAGCTAGCCCGGCGAGGCGTTCTCGTCGGCCTGGGGGCACCGCCCGCTCGCGGGGGACGCGCTGGCGTGTCGCTCGGCGCGATCGTCGGTGCTGGCGATCCACGCCAAGGTCGCCATCGCCGCCACGATGTAGACCAGCCCGGCCCAGGCCAGATACCACGGTCGGCTTATTTGCCAGATGGTCGGTTGAGCGAAACTCAGCAACCACGGCGGGCCGATGATGGTGAGCGCCAACCAGCCCCATCCCACGATCCCCGCGCCGCGACGCTCGCGCACTGGCCCGTGAATCAGCCAGATCATCAGCGGCACTACCCAAACCCAGTGGTGCGTCCACGAAATCGGTGAGAGCAGCAGTCCGAACACCTCGACCACCAACAACTTGCCCAGCCGATCGGGCCCGTCCAGCGCCCGCCAGGCCAGGATGGCCAGCAGCGCCGTGACCGCGATGGCAACCAGAACCAGCGGACCAAAGCCCGCGTCATGGCCCAGGATCCGGGAAATGCCGCCACGCCAGGATTGATTGAACGAGGTGGCGATCGGCCCGACTCGATGCGCGTCGCCCAGCAGGTCGGTGAAGTAGTACCGAGTCTGATCGCCGACGACCAAAGCCGACACCCCGATGGTGACAAGGAACACGGCCACAGAAAACATTGCCGCCGCCCATCGCCTGACGCCGACCAGATAGACGCCCGAGATCGCCGGCGTCAACTTGATTCCGGCCGCCACACCGACCAGCAGCCCCGATAGCCACCACCGGGTGGTGTAGACCGCCCACAGCACCCCCAGCATGAGCAGCACATTGATCTGCCCGTAGTCGAAGGTGCTGCGCAGCGGCTCGATCCAGATGGTGATCGCCGTCCACAACATCGCCACGCGCTGCCCGGCGCCGGCGGGAACGCCGATCAAGCGCTGGCTGATCCGGATCGCGCCGTACAACGCGGCGATCGTCGCGATCTGCCACAGGAAAGCAACCACGCCGAACGGCAACAGATGCAGCGGGTAGAAGACGACGGCCGCGAACGGCGGATACGTGAATGGCAGCGGAAAGTCCGGCGTCTGGTCGGCGTACACGTAGCTGTACAGCGTGCCGGGATGGTCGATGGCGGCGGCACCGCCGAGGTACACGTGCAGGTCGACGAAGTTCGCGCCGTTGGGTGCCAGGTACGTCCAGGCGAGTCGCGCGGCGACGCTCACGACCAACAGCGCGGGCGCGGCCGCCCGAAGCAGATTCGCCAGCCGTCGTGTGAGGGGTGCCGCAGGGGCGGCCGTCATGGTGTCTATCTGCCCGACTTTAGCGATCGCAATGGGCGCCGCGGCGTTTCGGACCGAGCGGTCGAGCGCTCGGTCACCGGCGCCACACGTATGCGTAACGATCGAATAAATGCCACACGTGTCACTTGTGCCACATCAGTATCAAAGTAACTTCAGCCCGGGACCTGTCATCGATAACCAGGGAGAGTCATGCCAACCATCTGGACCTACTTGCGCGCAACCGCCATCGTGGTCGGTTCGTCCGCAGCGCTTCTGACGGGCGGCATCGCCCACGCCGACCCGGCGCCGGCTCCGGTGCCTTTACCAAACATTCCGCAACAGCTGATCAGTTCGGCGGCCAACGCGCCGCAAATCCTGCAAAACATCGCTACCGCCCTGGGCGCCACCCCGCCGATTGCGCAGCCATCGGCCCCCGGTATCAGCTTTCCGGGAGTGACCCCGGCCGCAGCGCCCGCGGTCCCGGCAGCCCCGACCATTCCCGGTGTCAACGCGCCGATCCCGGGGCTGACGTCGTCGGCAGCCTCGGTGCCCGCCGTTCCGGCTGCTCCGTCGATTCCGGCTGCTCCGTCGATTCCGGCGGCTCCGTCGATTCCGGGGCTCCCGGTCTCGGCTCCGGGGCTATCGGCGCCGGCGGCACCGGCCGTGCCCGCGGCTCCGGCCATTCCGTCGATTCCGGGGATTCCGTCGATTCCGGGGATTCCGTACATTCCCGGTCTCACCCCGGCCGCTCCGGTGGCCGCGGCGCCGGCGTCCATGCCCGCGGTACCCCAGGCGAAGATCGACATGCCCGCGCTGCCGGGCCTGCCGGTGAGCGTCCCCGCGCAGGTTTCGCTGCCCGGCGACCTGCCGGCGCTGACATCGGGTGGGGCCCCGGTAGCGCCCGCCGCACCCGCGCCGGTGTCGCCCCCGTCGCTGCTTTCCGCCCTGCCCTGAGCCGCCCGCTCGACGGCTAACCCACTACCGAGGACTGGAGGACACCGTGGCAAGCACTTGGAACCTGTCCAAGGGTCTGGCCGCTGTCGTCACGGCGTCGGCTGCCGCGTTCGGGGTCTGCCCCAGCGCGGCGGCCGACCCGGCGGCACCGCAGCCGACACCGCAGCCGAACTCCACCCAGCAACTGCCGGGCCTGCCGGCGTTATCGCAGCTGAGCCCGATCATCCAGCAAGCGGCCAGCAATCCTGCGCAGGCGACACAGCTGCTGATGGCCGCCGCGCAAGCCTTCACCCACAACCCGACGGAGCCTGCCGAGTCCAAGAACGTCGCCGCGTCGGTGAACCAGTTCGTCCAGGAGCCGGCACCCGACGCCGGCCCCGTGCCGCACGTGCCACCGGTAGGCATCGAGCCCGGGCTGCAATCGCATCTGCCGCCGGGTATCGATCCGGCTCACGCAGCAGGTCCCGGGCCCGTTGCGGCACCCGCCCCGGTGCCGCCGGCGGCGGCGCCCGCACCGGCCTCCCCCGCGCCGGCGGCAGCACCGGCACCGGCCCCGGAACCGAGTCCCGCGCCGGCCGCCGCTCCTGCGGCGGCTCCGGATTTCGGACCCGACGCGCCGCCCACGCAAGACTTCATGTACCCGTCGATCGGCACGAATTGCCTTGCGGACGGCAGTAATTCCATCGCGACCGCGCTGTCGGTGGCGGGTCCGGCGAAAATACCGGTGCCCGGTCCCGGGCCCGGCCAGACCGCTTATGTGTTCACGGCGGTCGGCACTCCGGGGCCCGCCGACGTGCAGAAGCTGCCGTTAAACGTCACCTGGGTCAACCTGACCACCGGCAAGTCCGGAACGGTCACCCTCAAGCCGCGCACCGACATCAACGCGGACGGACCCACGACGTTGACCGCGATTGTCGACACCGGTTCGGGCAGCGTCATGTCGACGATCTTCGGGCAGGTCACTACCAAAGAAAAGCAGTGCCAGTTCATGCCCACTATCGGCACAACGGTGGTGCCGTAGAACCCGGCCGGCACCGCGGGCCCGACGCAGGCAGATCTAGTCAGTACGCCATGAACAAGATTGCGTCGCGGTCGTACTCCAGGCCCGGATGAACGCTGGCAAGGTGCGCTTGCGTCAGTTCGACCAGCTCATCTTCGTCCTTGCCGGCGATGGCTTCGCCGCAGGGACACGTTATGTGGGTCTTCACGTTGCCGCCTTCCCTTCTAGTGACCTTCTACTTTGCCGCCTTGGCCGCGGCTTTCATTTGCTTCTTGTGCGAGCGCACTTTCCCGAGGGACTGGGCGTCGACGATATCCGCGACGGAGATGTGTGTGCCGGCCTTGCCGAACTCCCCGGCCGCCGCCCGCCAGCCCGTCGGCGTCACGCCGTACTGCTTGCCCAGCAAGGCGAGGAAAATCCGCGCCTTCTGCTCGCCGAAGCCGGGTAAGCCCTTGAGCCGCTGCAGCAGCTCCTTCCCGTCGGGGTCGCCGGCCATCCACAACTTGGCCGCGTCGCCGTCGTAGCGGTCCACGATGATTTGCGCGAGAGCCTGGATACGCTTGGCCATTGATCCCGGAAAGCGATGTATCGCAGGCCTTTCCGAGCACAGGGCGGCGAACTTGTCAGGGTCGTAATCGGCGATTTCGGCCGCGTCGAAGCCGCCCAACCGATCCGCGATCTTCTTCGGTCCCGCGAACGCGGTTTCCATTGGCACTTGCTGGTCGAGCAGCATGCCGACCAGCAATGCGAAGGGGTTGTCGTCCAGCAGCGCGTCGGCGGCCGGGTCTTGGACAAGCTGCAGTTTCGCCACTCGGCCAGTCTAGGACTGCGCCGCTGTGCTCGACACGCCCCGCTGGAGAAGAAGGCTACGTTGTTGCTGTGGCTGAGCGAGTGGCATTGGCGTTCGTGGTCCTGGCGACGTTCGCGGTCTTCGGATGGAGCGCTCAGCGCCTGTAGGTGCACGGGGTTCGTCGGCCGCCCACCGTGGCTATCCGGCGGTGCTGCGCTCTGAACCCGGGTGCTGGATCAATTCGGCCTGTCCGAATTGACTGCCCTCGTCGGCAGGCCATCCTGTTGCACGGCCGATGAATTCCAGTCCGGCGTTGATCGCGGGGCGGTGCCGCAGAATGCGGTAGTGCGCCAAGCGTCCCAGCCCGCGAGTGGTCACCAAACTCGCTCCGGGCCAGACGTCGATAATTTTCTCGCTCATGTCATAAGGGCTGTCAGGGTCATCGGGGTCGTGTACGACCAGGAGCGGCGGTGGATCGTCGAGGGTGGGGGCGACTCGGGGTATATCGGTATCGATCAGCGGCATCTTCAGCCGTCGGTCGAGGCGGCGATGCAGGCCACCGAGGATGCGCGGTCCGAAACCATGGCGATCCGCGAAAACGTCCAGATACCAGGAAAACTCGCCCATCGGCGCCAGAAACACCAGGCGTTCGACCTGGGCGCCGCGCGCCAGGGCGAGCGCCGCAGCTTTGGCGCCCAGGGAATGCGCCACGATCGCGCGCGCCGGCCCGTGTGCGCGCACGAAGGCCCGCACTGCTTCGGCGCACTCGACGATCGTCGTGCGTCCCGGCCCGAGGTCGCCCGGTTCTGACTCGTTGTGACTGGGCAGGTCGAAAGCGATGACCCGGTGCCCTGCCTCGACAAGCGGCTTGACGAAGACGCCAAGGTGCGCGCGGCACCCGCCCCAGCCGTGCACCAGGTACACCGCTGGGCCATCGCCCCAGGACTCTCCCGCGATCCTGTGGCCCGACCAGAATGCCTCGACAGGCTCGCTCGGCGGCACACCGGGCGGCATGCGCAAGCTCGCTTCCACGGCCGGCGGGGTGCACCACAACTCGACGGCCCACCTCGACCCGATCACGGGCGCGAATCGCTCGAGCAGCCCGAGCGCCCGACGCACTCGTGGCTCGACGGGCGGCTCGACGCCGGATCCCGCTTCGTCACGGGGCAAACCGGTTTCGCTGGCCATGGGCAGTCCCCCTCAGATTACGATCGTATCTTACTCACGGGTAATATCGGCTGTCACGGTGGGTCAACTGGATAGCACGCACGCGCTATGCCCGGTCGAGGAGTTCGGTGGTGGCGTCCCACAGCCTTGCCTCACGACCCGGATCGCTCGCGAACGGCTTGACTTCGCGCTCTTTGTCTTTGACGACGAATGCGCCGTCGCGTAGGTGCCCCCACCGGTCGTCGAGGACGATCGACGCGAGCAGTGGACCGGATCGGGCCGGCGACGAGACGCCGGGGATTCGCTCTACGGCGCGCCCGATCCGCTGAATCGCGGGACCCTGCGCTCTCCCCAGGCCGGTGCCCGGCATGAACCCCGGCTCGAAGACCGCAACGTTGATCCCCTTCGGTGCTCGGCGCTGCAATTCGTGCGCGTAATAGATGATCGCGAGTTTGGAGTCAGAGTAGGCGGTCGCGCTGCGCTTGAGGGTCGCAGGCACGGCGTCGGGGCTGGGCCGGGCAAGCTCGATCGGATCGCGCCAATCCGCCGGCGGGATTCGCAATATTCGGCGAAAGATATTCTGGTAGTAGGTGTTCGACCCCAACAGCACGATGCGGGCGGGAGCGACGAACGAGTCGAGGAGATCGCCGATCAGCTGCGCGTGTGCGAGGTGGTTGACGGCGAAGGTCAGTTCGTATCCGTCAGCTGAGGCGGTGTGGGTGTCGATAAACGCCACGCCAGCGTTGGCCACCAAAGCGCGCAGCGGGCGCACCGCGCCAGCTTCCAGCAGGCCCTTGGCCTTCTGCCCCGCGTCGCGCACGTCGGCCAAGTCCGCAAGGTCGCAGCCGATCTCGTGCACGGTCGCTCCCGCCGCCCGGGCGTCGTCAGTCACCTCGGCCAACGCTTGACCGGGTCGGCCAACCAGCAGCAGGTCGGGGCGTTCGGCGGCACGGCGATTGGCGATCGCCAGCGCCGTAGCTTTTCCCAGTCCGCCGGTCGGCCCGGTGATCAATACAGTGCCGGACGCGATCGAGTTCATGATTCTCCTTGTCGGTGGTCCCACTTAATGTTGTTGCTGTGTGTAGGTTTCGGTTGCTTCCCAGTGCTAAGCAGGCGGCAGCGTTGGCCGAACACTGTCGCCATGCCCGGTTTGTGTGGAATCTTGCCGTCGAGCAGCAACAGCACTGGCAGCCGGGCCGCCAAGCGCCCGGTTACAACGAACAATGTGCCCAGTTGACGGCGGCCCGCGCCGAATACGACTGGCTGGCAGCCGGCTCGCAGACCGTCCAGCAGCAAGCGTTGCGGGACTTCGCCCAAGCGATGCGCAACTTTTTCCACCGCACCCACCATCGCCCGACGTGGCGCAAGGCCGGCAAGCACGAAGGATTCCGGCAAGTCGGACTCAAACCCCGCCACATCAAGCGGCTCAGCCGCCGCTACGGGGAGGTATGGATACCGAAGGTCGGGTGGGTGCGATTCCGGTTCACCCGCACCATCCCCGCCACGGTGAAGTCTTACCGAGTCACGCTGGATCGCTCTGCGCGGTGGCACCTCGCTTTTGCCGCCATCCCTGAACCTGTCCCGGGGCCCGATGATGGCGGCGTCGTTGGCGTGGATCGCGGCGTGGCGGTATCGGTCGCGCTGTCCAGTGGGGACCTGCTGCGCGTTCCTGTCTTTAGTGCCGGTGAGGCCGAGCGGCTGCGCCGATTGCAGCAGCGGCTGTCCCGGGCGCAACGCGGATCGAATCGGCGAGGACGAACCAAGCTGGCCATTGCGAGATTGCGCGCCCGCGAAACAGATCGCCGCCGTGACTGGGTGGAAAAGACCACCACCGATTTGGCCCGCCGCTTCCACACCATCCGCGTCGAGGACTTGAAGGTGCGTGCGATGACCCGCTCGGCGCGCGGGACTCGGGAATGCCCCGGCACCCTGGTCGCGCAGAAACGGGGCCTCAACCGCCAGATCAGCCGCCAAGGTTGGGGACTGCTGGTTGCCCGGTTGAAGCACAAGGCCCCAGGGCGACTCGAATTCGTCCCAGCAGCGTATACGTCGCAACGATGCTCCCACTGCGGGCACATCGCGCCGGAAAACCGTAAGAGCCAAGCGGTTTTCCAGTGCGTCGCCTGCGGTGCGGGGCCGTGCAACGCCGACGTGAACGCCGCACGCAACATCGCCGCCGGACGGGCGGTGACAGCACGGGGAGACCTCGGCACTAGCCGGTCGGTGAACCGTGAACCTCAACTCCGTTCTCCTGCTGCATAGGCGCGACGACGGGGTTGGAATCCACCGGGTTGGGCGGGTGGAGGACGTCAAGATTCTCCGTTCGCCGTCGAGGGGTCCTATCGGCATCGAGTCTCGGCCGCATCCGGATGGTTAGGGAGTCGTCCAGTTTTGGTATGACTGCCAGGAGCAGGACAACGCGGTCGGCGTCGGCCACAGTGGAGATATGGACTCGTGGGAGTTTAGTCGGACGGTGCGTCACTGGCGTGACCGCGTGACGCCCACGGCGGTCGGCCTCCCGGTCGGCGGACGCCGGCGCGCCGCGGGCCTACGCCGCGAAGAACTCGCCGCGCTGGCCGGGATCTCGGTGAACTACCTGACCAGGCTCGAACAGGGGCAGGCCACCTCACCATCGGCACAGGTCGTGGAGGCCCTCGCCCGCGCGTTGCGCGTCTCCGACGCCGAGCGCGATCTCCTCTTCCGGCTGGCCGGGCATGCCGCCCCCGGACTCGACGTCGTATCTTCGCGCATCACGCCGGGCGTCCAACGCCTGCTCGATCGCCTGGCGAACACTCCCGTCGCCGTCTACGACGCCACCTGGACCCTCCTCACCGCCAACGCGCCGTACGACGCGCTGATGGGCCCGACGACGAGCTGGCGGGGAATCGAGCGCAACGGCGTCTGGCGCAACCTCATCGGTCCCGGTACTCGCGTCGTCCACACCCCCGAGGAGAAAGCCGAATTCGAGGCTCGATTGGTCGCCGACCTGCGCCTGACCGCCGCGCGCTATCCCGCCGATCAGCGGTTGAAGCGGCTTACTCGCGACCTCGCCGCGCAGAGCCCGCGCTTCGTCGAGCTCTGGGAATCCGGCGCCGCGGCGCCGCAGCAGGACTTCGGCAGGCACAAGATCATCGACCACCCCGCCGTGGGGCGCATCACGCTGGACTGCGACACGCTCATCGTCGCGGCCGACGACCTGCGCATCATGATCTACACCGCCGAACCCGAGACGGCAGACGCCGAGCGCTTAGCCCTCGCGATCGTTCTCGGAACACAGGCGTTAGTCGACTAAGCGATTCTCCCGCACCGAAAGCCTAAGTCTGCCAACGACTACGACCGCTAGATGCTCTTGCGGCGGAATTCCCGACGGCTCTCGAGCGGACCGTGCGCCCTGGACTGTTTGCCGCCGCCGTCCTTGTGATCGGATCCGCCCCCGGACTTGGCCTTCTTGCGGTCGAGGGCTTCGCGGAACTTGCGCTTGGTCTCGTCTTCTTGCTGAGGGTCTGATTCAGCCATACCGGCAGCCTAGCCTGGGCGGTCCTAGCCTGGCTTGCGGTTTACCGCATGCCCGGCGGCATGCCGTACACGTGCGAGATCCGCAGCGTCAGCAGCACCCGCCGGTCGGTGACCATCGCCTCCCGGTACTCGTCCCAGTCCGGATGCTCACCAGCGATGTTGCGATACAAGGCAATCAGCCCCTCGACGGTGTCGTCGCCGGGCGAGGCCGCCGGGGGCGTCAGTTCCGCTGTCCCCTCGGCGACGGCGTACGACCATCCATCGTCGGCGTCGACCAGGATCGAGGCCCGCGGGTCACGGCGCAGGTTGCGGGTCTTGGCCCGCGGCTCGGTGATCGATACCCGCACCACCAGCTCGCGCGGGTCGAAGTGATAACTGACGTTCGACAGTTGGGGCCGCCCGTCGCGCTTGATGGTGGCCAGCACCCCCATGGAGTTCCCACTGATCACGGCCAACAGCTTGTCGTCGAAGACTTGGCGACTCATGTCGAAAGCCTACGTCGCCGCCCGGAAGGCGGGTCTGGTGGAATCGGATCATGACCAAATACGCGGCGTTCCTGCGCGGCGTCAACGTCGGCGGCGTCAATCTCAAAATGGCCGAGGTGGCGACCGCGTTGACCGACGCGGGATTTGCGAATGTGCGCACCATCCTGGCCAGCGGCAACGTGCTGCTGGAGTCGTCGGCCGGGGTGGCCGCGGTGCGCAAGAGGGCCGAAGCCGCCTTGCGGGAGAGGTTCGGCTACGACGCGTGGGTGCTCGCCTACGACATCGACACGGTGCGCGCCATCGTCGAGGGCTACCCGTTCGAGCACGAGGTCGACGGGTATCAGTCCTACGTCACGTTCGTCACCGACAAAGCGGTGCTCGACGAACTCGCCGGGTTGGGCTCCGGTGCCGGTCCGGAAGAGAAGATCAGCCGCGGAGCAGGCGTCGTCTATTGGCAGGTACCCAAGGGAGCCACCCTGGACAGCACGATCGGCAAGACGATGGGCAAGCCGCGCTACAAGTCCTCGACGACGACTCGCAACCTGCGCACGCTGGCAAAAGTGTTGCGGTAGAACAGAATTCGGCTAACGCTCAATCATCGGGCACGTTCGCCAGGTAGCGCATCGCGTCGGACTTGGTCAGCCCCAATGCCCGGGCCACCTCGACGTATTCATTGGCGGCGGCCGCCATCGCGGCGTCGGTCGGATCGAAGCGGGAAATGAAGGTGCCGAAGCGCCCACGTGTTTCGACGATTGCGGCCGACTCCAGCTCCCGATAGGCACGGGCGACGGTGTTTGCCGCGACGCCAAGCTGACCGGCCAAGTCCCGCACCGTCGGCAGCCGGCTTCCCGGCGGCAACGCGCCGCTCCGCACCCCGTCGATGACCTGGGTTCTGAGCTGGTCGAACAGCGGTTTGCCCGCCTTCCCATCGACCCGTAAGAAATCCCGCAGCTCCACCTACCCAGTATCGCGCAGCGTCTCCCTACGCACGGCTATCTTTGTGGGATGCGAGTAACTGTGCTCAGCGGCGCGGGGATCTCCGCCGAAAGCGGGGTGCCGACATTCCGCGACGACAAGACCGGATTGTGGGCCCGCTTCGATCCCTACGAGCTGTCCAGCACGCAAGGGTGGCGCGACAACCCCGAGCGGGTGTGGGGTTGGTATCTGTGGCGCCATTACCTGGTGGCCAAGGTCGAGCCCAACGCCGGGCACCGCGCCATCGCCGCCTGGCAAGACGACGTCGAGGTCAGCGTCATCACTCAGAATGTCGACGACTTGCATGAGCGCGCCGGCAGCACGCCGGTGCACCACCTGCACGGGAGTCTTTTCGAATTCCGTTGTGAGCGTTGCGGTACGCCCTACACCGGCACGCTGCCCGAGATGACCGAACCGGCGCTGGAGGTCGAACCTCCGATCTGCCACTGCGGCGGCATGATCAGGCCCGACATCGTGTGGTTCGGCGAGCCGCTCCCCGACGAGCCATGGCAGCGTTCGGTCGAGGCGACGGAAGCCGCCGATGTGATGGTGGTGGTCGGGACCTCGGCGATCGTCTATCCGGCTGCCGGGCTGGCCGATCTGGCGTTGTCCCGCGGCACGGCCGTCATCGAGGTGAACCCCGAAGTCACGCCGCTGTCCAGAAACGCCACGATCAGCATGCGCGAGACCGCGAGCCAGGCCCTGCCCGGGCTGCTGCAGCGGTTGCCCGCCCTGCTGAGTTAGTACGAGCCTGCTGCAGCGGCGCCGAGCCCGCGCACAGATCGCGGTTCATCCACACGATCGCGCGCTGAGCGCAGTTTCGACGCGGCTGCGTCGGCGCAGGCGACGAGTCTGCCGTCATGACGAGCGGCGAAGTGTTCATCGGCAGCGAGGCTGTGCGCAGTGGAACGCTGCGGCCGCATCAGCTGCGGTCCCGATTCCGCGCGGTGTTTCCCGATGTCTATGTCCGGCGCGATCAACAGCTGACAATGCGCGACCGGACGTTGGCGGCCTGGCTGTGGTCGCATCGGCAGGGGGTGCTCGCTGGCTTGACCGCGGCCGCGTGGCATGGCTCGAAATGGGTCGACGAACGACTGCCCGTCGAGTTGGTCTGGTCGAACGCGCGACCGCCACGCGGCGTGCGCACCTACGACGTGAGCCTTCTGCCCGAGGAGCTCCAGGTGGTTGCGGGCGTTCCGGTGACGACCCCAGAGCGCACCGCATTCGACATAGGTCGGCGCGAGGCGATGGGTATGGCGATTACACATTTAGACGCTCTCATGCGAGCGACCGGCACCAAGGTGAACGAAGTTCTCCAAGTAGCCGACCAGCATCGCGGCGCACGAGGACTCAGGCGGCTCGAAACAGCGCTGGAGTTGGTCGATCCCGGTTCGCAGTCGCCGAAAGAAACCTGGCTTCGGCTCTTGCTGATCCGCGCGGGCCTGCCACGGCCAACGACGCAGATCCCTGTGGTGACTGCCGGCGGAGCGCAGCTGTACCACCTCGACATGGGCTGGGAGGACCTTATGGTCGCCGTCGAGTATGACGGCGAGCATCATCGTCTGGACCGCTGGCAGTACACAAGGGATATTCGCCGCAGGGAGGCGCTGGAGCGCCTCGGCTGGATCGTCATCCGGGTGACCGCATCGGATCGACCGGCCGACATCATCGACAGAGTTCACGATGCGTTGCAGTTTCGAGCATCGAGCCTGCGTCGAAACTGAAATGCCGGCGTCGAGCCTGCGCCCACATCACGGATTACTCGCTAACCCGCGCGCTGAGCGCAGTCTCGGCGCATAGAAGAGAACTAGGGCCGGCGCGCGCGGCCCAGCGCCAGCTCCGACACCGGCAACGGCGCCCAGACCGGCAACGTCCACTCCCGCCGGGAGCTTTCCACCTCGAACCCGGCCTCGACGATCAAGCGCTCGGTATCGCGATGCGTGTGACAGTTACCGAACAACCGTGGCCACAGCGTCGCGTCGGCCAATCGCTGCAACCGGCCCCGCCCGCCGGCGCTGGCCACATGCTCCAGGTACCGCAGCTGTCCGCCGGGCCGCAGCAAGGAATACAGACGCCGCAGCACGCTGGCGGGATCGCGCACCGAGCACAACACCAGCGAGCACACCACGACATCGAACGGTTCGCCGTCGTTGAAGCCCTCCGCGGTATCCCCGACGACGACAACCGGAACGGGAACCACGGCGGCTGCGGCGCGGGCCAGGGCCGCCAGCCGCGGCTCGGGCTCCACGGCGATGACCTGCTCGACCGCCGTCGGGTAGTTGGGGAAGTTCGTACCGACACCCGCGCCGACTTCCAGCACCCGGCCTGACACGCCGGCCAGGTTCTCCCGACGCAGCGCCCGCACCGCCTGGGTTTCATGGGTGACCACGACGGGCCAGACACGCGCGAAGAACGGATTGTCGATTTTGGACGCCGCCGCCTGCGTCATACCCGCGACTCCTGCGACGGCCGACGTGCGGTCACCCACGCGGCCAACTTGCGGGGAGTGACATCCGGGCCGCAATAGCCGACCACCACACGCCCGCAGAAGACCGAGCACAGCACCCGGTCGGCGAACGCCTCGGCATCGCCAAAAGGCAAGTGCGGCTTCGCAATCAACATAGCCGCCACGCCGTGCGCCGCGGCCCAGAATTCCAGGGCGGCGGCGGTGGGATCGTCCGGCAGGTAGATACCGTCATCCATCAGCTTCTGCACCGTGGCGCGCAGGTGCTTGAACGCCGAACTGTCCAGCGTCGCATCGATATTGCTTTCGGACCGCCACTCGCCCATGGTGGCGATCCGGTACAACTCCGGGGTTTGGGTGGCGAACCGAACATAGCCCAGCCCTTGGGCGCGCAGCGCCTCGACCGGAGAGGTGTGCTCGGCGGCGATCCGCCGCATTTCCAGGTCGAGCTTTTCGAAGTAATGCGCGCAGACCGCGTCCATCAGGGCATCTTTGTCTGCGAAATGCAGATAGATCGACGGCGGTGTGACGCCGACGCGTTGTGCCACTGCACGGATCGACACCGACCTGGCGTGCCCGGTCTGAAGGAGCAGCTCGGTGGCCGCGTCCAGAATCTCGTCGCGTAGCCGATCACCGCACCCACGGGCGGCCCTGACGCGACCGCGGGGAAGATCCTCGATCGACACGCTAACCAATTTTGCTCACCCGCTGAGTGATCGGATATCCGTTGTGCTGCACCGGGATCTCCACGGGCTCGACGGTTGCGACCTCTTCGACCGGTCCCTCGCTGATGCCGAACCGCTCATGCAGCCACACCAAAGGCTTTGGCGCCCACCAATTCCAGCGACCCATCACGTGCATGAACGCCGGCACCAGGACCATCCGCACCAGCGTCGCATCCGCGAACACGGCGACTACCAGCCCGAGGCCGAACATCCGCATGAATGACACGTGAGCGGCGATCAGCGCGGCAAACGACATCGACATCACCAACGCGGCGGCGGTGATCACGCGGCCGGTGCGGGCGACGCCGTGCGCCACGGCCTCGTCGTTGGCGGCGTGCGCCTCTTTCGCGGTTGCCGTTGCCGGTCGGTAGGCCAGCCAGTACTCGCGGATCCTGGCGATCAAGAAGACCTCGTAATCCATCGACAGGCCGAACGCGATACAGAACAGCAGCACCGGCATGTTCGCCACCAGCGTGCCGCTGGGCGTCGTTCCGAGCGCGCCGAGATGGCCGTCCTGGAAGATCCACACCAGCGCCCCGAACGCCGCGCTCAACGACAGCACGTTGCATACCAATGCCTTGGCCGGCAGCACCACACTGCCGGTCAGCAGGAACAGCAGCACGAACGTGATGCCGGCCATCAGCCCCAGCACCAACGGAAGTCGATCCGTCACTGCGTCAACGCTGTCGCGGTTGACCTGCGCGACACCGGCCATCTCAACGGATCGGCCCGCGGGCCTGACCACCTCGTGCAACCGCTTGAGCTGGGTGTCGGATGCGTGGGTAAACAGCGGCGCCGTGCTGTCCACGGTCAGGAATGCGCTTCCGTCGGCCAACCCGGTCGCCGCGGCCGGTGACCCCACCCTGTTTCCGCCCACGAACGTCCCACCGGGGGCTGACACCGCCGACACGTCGGGAACCCTCGACAGGGCGGCGGCATAGTGGTCAATGTCCACCGGGCTCAGGTTTCGGGCGTCGGGGATGACGATGGGGACGGCGGTTGCCGAATCGTGCGCGAAACCGCTGCGTAATCGGTCGCCGACCTCGTGCGACGACGCCGAACGCGGCAGCACCCGGTCGTCCGGGAACCCCCACTTCACCGACAAGAACGGCAGCCCGAGCAGCAAAAGCAGCGCCATCACGGCCAGCCCGATCGGCGCCCAGCGGCGCATCACGAACTTGCTCGACCGGTACCAGAACAGCTCTTCGACGGGTTTGTGCACCGGATCCGGCCGGCGCAGGACCCGCCGCAACAGCCGGCGCACGTCCAATGAGTCGAGCCGATCCCCCAGCAGCACGATCGCGGCCGGGGTGATCACGATGGACGCGGTCGCGACGAAGGCCACGGTGGCCACGCCGGCGTAGGCGAAGGACTTCAGGAAGTACATCGGGAACAGCGCCGTCGCAGACATCGACAACGCCACGGTGACCGCGGAGAACAAGACGGTGCGGCCCGAGGTGGCCATGGTCCGGATCAACGCTTCTTGACGGTCACTGCCCTCGGCCAACTCGTCGCGATAGCGGCTGACGATCAGCAGTGTGTAGTCGATGGCCAACGCCAGGCTCAGCGCCGTGCTCAGGTTGAGCGCGAAGATCGACACCTCGGTGGCAAACGTGACGAGACGCAATGCCGTCATGGAGCCCACGACGGCCAGCGCGCCCAGGGCCATCGGCAACGCCGCCGTCAGCAGCCCGCCGAACACCCAGATCAGCACCACGAAGCTCAGTGGGAGCGCGATCATCTCCATCACCAGGAGGTCGTCCTGGTTCTGCTTGTTGATCTGGGCGTACTGCATCGCCGGGCCGCCGGCGCGCACGGTGACGCCGTCACGATCGTGGACGAACTCGTCGGCCAGGGTTCGGGCGTTGTTCTGCGCGTTGTTTTCGCCGCCTTTGAGGTTGATCACGATCAACCCCGACTTACCGTCGGTGCTGATCAGATCGGCGGCGGCTTGCGGCGGTGCCGTCCACGCCGAGGTCACGTTGTATACCACCGACGACCGCTGCAGTTGGTCGGCCAGGTCGGTACCCACCGTGCGGGCCTGCGCGCTGTTCGCGCCCGCGGGCGCTGTCACCAGGATCAGCATCTGCTGACCGCTCTGCCCGAACTTGTCGGTCAGGACCTCGATGGCGTGGGCCGACTCCGAGTTCGGATCCTGGAAGCCCCCGGGAGACAGGCTCTTCGCGACGGGAATGCCGAAGACCGCGGCGGCGATGAAGACCAGGACTGCTGCCGCGATTATTCGTCGCGGCGCCGCGATGGCCAGCCGTGCGATCGCTTGCAGCATGTGAGGGTCCTTTCGCCGCCGATACCGAGCCGCGCTGACCCCCCCGCTACCCGCGGCAACCTATCAGCGGTAACTTACAGGTGTCAAACAACGCCTTCACCTAAGCACGGATGGGGGCGAGAGGTGGTTCAATCGGGCCGAAACGGGATCCGAACCAACCCGAAAGCCGTAAACTGCCCGGGCCTGAATGCGCCATTACCCACCGGAAACCTACCCGCCGGTAAATTGCCACCATTTTCCGAATCGTGACTCAAAGATTCCTTAAACGTGGCCCATACGCTCATGGTCATGTGGATCGACGACTCGAGTGCCGACGTCATCAAGGCTGACTTCGAGGCCCTCTACCACGGCGACATGCTGGTGGAAGGCATCACCTCGGAGCAGTTTGAAGACTCGCACCCGCTGCCTACGGCAAGCTGACCGGCCATGAGCGTGCTCGCGCGGCTGCTTATGGCCGATTCCGCCGTCACCCGATGGTTCCGTCGATAACTTCGTTCTTCGTTCCCCTATGTCAGCCCCCCGCACTGCGGGGGGCTTTCTTTTGGCCGCCTCTGGGAACCTGCCTCAGCGAGGCGCCATGCGGATGGCGCCGTCCAGCCGGATGACCTCGCCGTTGAGCATCGGGTTTTCGATGATGTGCACCGCGAGTGCCCCGTACTCGTCGGGATCACCCAGTCGGGCCGGGTGCGGCACCTGCTTTCCAAGCGACTTCTGCGCCTCCTCGGGCAACGAACCCAGCAGCGGGGTCTTGAACAACCCCGGTGCGATGGTCACCACGCGGATGAGCTCGCGCGACAGGTCGCGCGCGATTGGCAGCGTCATGCCGACCACGCCGCCTTTGGACGCCGAGTAGGCGGCCTGGCCGATCTGGCCCTCGAACGCGGCAACCGAGGCGGTGTTGATGATGACGCCGCGCTCTGGGGAATCCGGGCGGCCGATGGGTTCGGTCTTGGCGATCCGCTCGGCGGCCAGCCGCAGCACGTTGAACGTGCCGATCAGGTTGACCCCGACCACCTTCTTGAACCCGTCCAGCGGGAACGGGCCATCCTTGGACAGCGTCTTAATGGCGTTGCCGATACCCGCACAGTTGACGTTGATGCGCAGCGGGCCCAGCGACTCGGCAACATCGAGCGCGCCGCCGACCGCGGCTTCGTCGGTGACGTCGGCCTGCACGAACCGCGCGCGATCGCCCAGTTCGCGAACCGCGTCTTCGCCCCTGAGGTCGAGCACAACCACCTGTGCCCCGGCGTCCAGCAGCCGCCTGGTGGTGGCCAGGCCCAACCCGGACGCGCCCCCGGTGACGACGGCCACGGCGTCCTTGATTTCCATGCGGAGTCCTTCCCTATCGTCCGGCCCTACAGTCCGGCCCCAGTCCGGCCAACCAGTTGGTTGGGGACTATACCCAATCCTCGAGTACCGCCTCGATGCCGGTGGCCGGCACCGCCGCGCGGGGCGTGTCGGGCGCCGTGCGGGAGAACCGCGGGGCCGGCCTCGGCTGCAGGCCCCCGTTGACTTCGTAGAAGGTGTTGCGCTCGGTGATGTGCGGCTCGGTCTGCACTTCGCCGAAGGCCAGCACGGGTGTCACACATGCGTCGGAGTCGGCGAACACCTTCGCCCAGTGGTCGCGGTCGTGGCTGCCGAACTTCTCCGTGAACACCGCCCGCAGCTCGGGCCAGCGGGCGACGTCGTTCTGCGGCGGCAGATCGGCGGCATCCAGACCCAGCCCGGCCAGCATCGCCGCGTAAAACTGAGGCTCGATCGCGCCGACCGCGACGTAGCGGCCGTCGGCGCACTCGTACGTGTCGTAGTAGGGCGCGCCGCCATCGAGCATGTTGGTGCCCCGCACGTCCGTCCACATGCCGGAAGAGCGCATCTGCCACATCATCTGGATGAGCACGCTGGAACCGTCGACCATCGCGGCGTCGACGACCTGACCCTTGCCGGAGCTCTGCCGCTCGAACAGCGCGGCCAGGATGCCGATCAGCAAGAACATCGAGCCGCCGCCGAAGTCACCGACCAGGTTCAGCGGTGGCACCGGCCGCTCGTTCACCCGGCCGATGGAGTGCAGGATCCCGTTCAGCGAGATGTAGTTGATGTCGTGGCCCGCCTGCTGACTGCGCGGGCCGGTTTGTCCCCAGCCGGTCATTCGGGCGTAGATCAGCCGGTCGTTGACCTGGGCGCATTGCTCGGGGCCGAGGCCGAGCCGTTCGGTGACGCCGGGACGGTAGCCCTCGATCAGCACGTCGGCTTTGGCGACGAGTTGGAGCACCGTCTCGCGCCCCTCGTCGGACTTGAGGTCGGCGGTGACGATCCGGCGGTTGCGGCTCATGGCATCTTTGACGACACCGCCGGGGCTCGCTGACGGCCGGTCGATGCGCACGACGTCGGCTCCCAGATCCCCCAGGATCATCGCGGCATGCGGGCCGGGCCCGATGCCGGCCAACTCGACAACTCTCAGTCCTTTTAGAGGTCCAGCCACGATCTACCGACCTTTCGTCTGCTCTGACGCCATCGCCCCGTCCCGTTGGCATCCTCGCAGCCGCCCACAACGGCCGCGCACCCCGGTCACCTAGGGTGGGCCCATGCCTGGATCCGCGATCGACACCCTGGCCCCCGTCGCCGGCCTTGCCGTCACACTGTCCGAGGGTTTGCTTTCGGTGACCATAGACCGGCCCGACAGCCTCAACTCGGTGACCACCCAGATGCTGGCCGGCATCGCCGACGCGATGGAGTATGCGGCCACGGATCCGCAAGTCAAGGTGGTGCGCCTCGGCGGTTCGGGTCGTGGCTTCTGCAGCGGGGCGGGCATGAGCGCCGAGGATGTGACCGGCGGCGGCCTGGGGACCCAGATCATTGCGGAGGCCAACCGGGCGGTGCGGGCCATCACCGCGCTGCCGCGGCCGGTCGTTGCCGTCGTGCACGGGCCGGCGGCCGGCGTCGGTGTGTCCCTGGCCTTGGCATGCGACCTCGTATTGGCTTCCGAGAAGGCGTTTTTCATGCTCGCCTTCACACAGGTCGGGTTGATGCCCGACGGCGGCGCGTCGGCGTTGATCGCCGCGGCGATCGGCCGGATCCGGGCCATGCGAATGGCGCTGCTGGCCGAGCGGCTGCCGGCCGTCGACGCGTTTTCTTGGGGACTGGTCTCCGCGGTCTATCCCGACGAGGACTTCGCGGCCGAGGTCGACAAGGTGGTCTCGAAGTTGCTCGCGGGCCCGGTGGTGGCGTACGCGAAGACCAAGGATGCGATCAACGCAACCACCTTGACCGAGCTGGATGCCGCGCTGGAGCGCGAGCTCCAGGGACAGACGATGCTGTCGCGATCACACGACTTCATCGAGGGCGCAACGGCATTCCAGCAGCGACGCACTCCCGCCTTCACCGACCGCTAACCGCCGCAGACAGTCAGACGCCGAACATCGGCGGCAGCGCGAGCACCATGATCAGGCCCCACACGAAGTGGGTCAGCACCGGAGCCAGGACACCGCCGCTGGCCCGACGCTCCAATGCGCACACCGTCCCGAGGACGATCGCGGCGAATCCGAGCATCGGATTGCCGCTGGCCAAGGTCGCGCACGTGTACAGGACGGTCGAAATCACCACCGGGTGATAGCGGCCCAACGCCGTATAGAGCGCGCCGCGGAAGAAGATCTCCTCGGCAACGCCGTTGATCACGGTGATCGCGACGATCAGCCAAAAGGATCCGTGCTGGGCGAACAGCAGCACCCGGGTGATCAAGGCCGAGACGGCCGGTATCTCCCTGGCGATCAGCCCGCCCAGCACGAACACACCGCCAAGCAGCAGTCCGACGGTCGTTCCCGTGATGACCGGCCGCTGGTTGCGGCCGCGCCAGCAGATGCCACCCAAATGCAATGGGCCCGAGAAGAACCCGCCGGCGATCCATACCGCCGCCAGCAGGATCAACCAGTAGACGCTCGACTCCCCCGGATGGCGCCGCAACGAAAACCCGAGCACCGCGGCGCCGATCACCAGCGTGATCGCGACGACGACGCGCCGGCGTCGCACGACGCCGGGCGGTTCATTATGGGGCACAGCGACATTGGTGATCGCGCGGCGCAACTCGGAGGAGACGGTGGCGCGGTACGGGGTAAGGGATTGGCTCATGCCGGGCGTGCCTTCGTGGTCAAAGTGAACAGGATGTCCAGGCCGGTGCGCAGCGCACCGGCGACCGGGCCCGGCACGATGTTGACCAGCCCCAGCGTGGGTCGCGCGATCGGCGGGGTGATCGCCCGGGCGAGCCGCCGGATGCGCAGGGCGTCACCACCGGCCCACGCGGGATCGCTATCCGCCAGGTGATGGGGATCGGTTAACGCGTTGACGGGCTTGGGCCGGCGGTTCGGCCCGTTTGCCAACGCCAGGGCGATGGCGTCGTCAACGCCGAGCAGCCCGCCCGGCGGGTCGGGCACCCGATCGCGCAGGCCGCTGACCGACGCCACCATCGGATGGTCCAGCGACTCGACCAGGTCTTCGGCCAGTCCCTGGGGCACTGGCAGCGCGACGCCTGTGATCCGCGATGCCAGGGCGGTGTCCACTCTGCCGACCGGTAAAGCCGCATGCCACCTGCCGGAGATCCGCGCATACGCCTTGAGCAGCTCCCGGTAGGACGTGGTGGTGGGCCCGGAGATGTCGTACGCGCCCGCGGGCACCCGGGCGGGGTCCGTCGCGGCGACCAGATAGTGCAGCACGTCGCGGATGGAGATCGGCTCGATCGGGTTGTCCATCCAGGTCGGTATCGGCATGAGCGGGAACCGGTCTCCCACGTAGCGCAGCATCTCGAACGACGTCGAGCCGGCGCCGATGATCATCGCCGCGCCCAGCCACACCAGTTCCGGGCCGTCCTCGACCGTCAGGGCCTCGGCCACCTCGGCGCGGCTGGTCAGGTGCTCGGACAGCGCCTCATCAGCGGGCACGAAGCCCCCCAGGTAGACGATGCGTCGCACACCGGCGTCCCGCGCCGCGACTGCCAGGTTGGCGGCCGCGGCCTTGTCGGCGTCGCGGAAGCCGGGCTGACCGATCCCGTGCACCAGGTAATAGACGACGTCGATGGGGCCGGAACTGGCGAAAGCGGCCCGCAACGACACGGGATCGGACGCGTCGAGGGTCAGCGGTGCGACATCGTCGAACCAACCTAAACGCTTGAGGCGCTCCGGGTTTCGGGTGGCTGTCACGACCTGGTGCTGATCCGCCAGCAGCGCGGTGACCAGTCGCGATCCCACATATCCGGTGGCACCGGTGACCAAAATCCGCATACCCCCGACCCTAGTGTGGCGGACAGCACATTGAACCGATGGGGCCGCGGCGACGTAACCCGTACATGGAACAGATCACCGGGGGCAGCGCACTGCGCGAAGGTACGAAAACACCGACGCCCAACATACATCCGTCCGTCGCCGCAGTTGCAGTGAAGTTTCCGCCGAACCTGTACAGCCAGGAAGAGGTCATGGGGGCGTTGACCGACTTCGCCGGCCCAGAGTTTCGGCGGTTTGCACTTACCAGTGGGGTCGAGTCCCGCCACACCGCGCTGCCACTGACGCAATACAAGCACCTAACCGGGTTCACCGACGCAAACGAGTACTTCCTCGAGATCGCCCTTGACCTTGCTGAGCAGGCGCTTCGCACAGCGCTTGACGAGGCCAAGGTCGACCCATCGGAGGTCGACGTCATCTTTTCGACGACAGTTACCGGGCTGGCCGTGCCGAGCCTGGAGGCCCGGCTGGCGGCACGGGTCGGCTTGCGCGAAGACGTCAAACGGGTCCCGCTGTTCGGCCTGGGATGCGTTGCCGGCGCCGCCGGCCTGGCGCGGGTGCATGACTACCTCCGGGCGTTCACCGATCACGTGGCGGTGCTGCTGGCGGTCGAGCTATGCTCGTTGACCGTTCAGCGCAAGGACATGTCGATCGCGAATCTCGTCGCTTCCAGCCTGTTTGGTGACGGCGCCGCCGTCGTCGTCGCCACCGGAGCCGACCGGACACCCGTTGGGCCGAAAGTGCTGGCCACCCGCAGCCGGACCTATCCGGACACCACGGGCGCGTTGGGCTGGAACATCGGTGGCGAAGGGTTTCAGATCGTCCTGTCCCCCGAGATCTCGACCGTCGTAGAGAAATACCTGGGCGACGACATCCGCAAGTTCCTTGCCGACCACGGATTGTCCACCACGGAGGTCTCGACGTGGCTGCTGCACGCCGCCGGCCCGAAGGTGATCGACGCGGTCGAAAACGCGTTGGAGCTAGCGCCGGACGCCCTCGAACGCACCAGAAAATCGTTGCGCGACAACGGAAACCTATCGTCGGTTTCGGTACTTGATATACTTCACGCCACCATGGCCGACCCACCGTCGCCGGGTTCGATCGGGCTGATGATCGCGATGGGACCGGGCTTCTCCGCCGAACTCGTCCTGCTGAGCTGGTAGGGCCCGATAGGACCATGTATTACTTGCTGATCCTCGCGGTGGCCGTCGAACGGCTGGCCGAGCTGGTCGTAGCCAAACGCAACGCGCATTGGGCTTTTGCCCAGGGCGGCAAGGAGTTTGGTCACGAGCACTATCCGATAATGGTCACGCTCCACACCGCACTGCTGCTCGGCTGCCTGATCGAGCCGTGGGCACTGCACCGGCCGTTCATCGGCTGGCTCGGCTGGCCGATGCTGGCCGTGGCCGCGCTGGCCCAGGTGCTGCGCTGGTGGTGCATCACGACGCTGGGCCGACGGTGGAACACCCGGGTCATCGTGTTGCCGGAAGCGCCGTTGGTGCGGCAAGGCCCCTACCGTTGGCTGCACCACCCGAACTATGTTGCTGTGGTGGCCGAAGGGTTCGCGCTGCCGTTGATACACACCGCATGGCTGACCGCGGTCGCTTTCACGCTGGCCAACGCGATGTTGCTGAGGACGCGTTTGCGGGTGGAGAACTCGGCTTTGGGCTACGCATGACGGACTACGACTCGGACCTGCTGATCGTCGGCGGCGGCCCGGGCGGCCTCGCCACGGCGTTACACGCTCGCCGGCAAGGACTTTCGGTGATTGTGGCCGAGCCACGGGAGAGCCCCATCGACAAGGCCTGCGGCGAGGGGCTGATGCCCGGCGGACTGGCCGAGCTGACCTCCCTGGGCGTCGATCCGGCCGGCTTGCCATTTCACGGGATCGCCTACGTGAGTGAACATCGTCGGGCCGAAGCGCGGTTTCGCAACGGGCCGGGCAGGGGCGTGCGACGCACCACCCTGCACGCGGCGCTGGCCGCACGGGCCAAAGAGCAAGACACCGAGTGGATCCGGGAACGCGTTACCAGTGTCCAGCAGGACGCGCACGGCGTGAGCGCCGCCGGAGTGCGCGCGAGGTGGTTGGTGGGGGCCGACGGACTGCACTCGGCGGTGCGGCGCGCCGTCGGAATCAAAGCCACGGCCGGAACACCGCGGCGCCATGGTGTGCGGTGGCACTTCAAGGTGCCGGTGTGGTCGGAGTTCGTCGAGGTGCACTGGTCCCGGTGGGGTGAGGCGTACGTGACGCCGGTGGAACCGGACCTGGTCGGCGTGGCGATCCTGTCGGGCGGGCGACCCGACCTGGCCTGGTTTCCGTGGCTGTCCCAGCATTTGGCGGGCGCCAATCGCGGACAGGCCCGCGGCTGCGGCCCGCTGCGCCAGGTGGTCTCCCGCCGCGTCGCGGGACGGGTCCTGTTGGTGGGCGACGCCGCCGGCTACGAGGACGCGCTGACCGGCGAGGGCATCAGCCTTGCCGTCAAGCAAGCGGCCGCGGTGGTCGACGCCATCGTCAACGACGCACCGTCGTCATACGAGGCCGCATGGCACCGGGTCACCCGCAATTACCGGCTGCTCACCCGCGGGCTGGTGCTGGCCAGCGCGCCGCCGATCGCGCGTCGTGCCATCGTGCCGGCGGCCGCGACGCTGCCCGCGGTGTTCCAGCGCGCGGTGAACGTCCTGGCGCATTAGCGCTAGCGCGCCTTCCAGACCGGCTCGCGCTTCTCGGCGAATGCCAGGGGTCCTTCCCTGGCGTCCTCGGATCTGATCACGGAACGCATCTCGCGCACGGTCCGCTCCCAGCCCGGTTCGTCGCCGGTGATGACGCCGTCATCGACCCCGTAGGCGATGCGCTTGCTGGCCTGCACGGACAGCGGCGCATTGACAGTAACGCGTGCCGCCAGCGCCAGGGCCGCGTCCAGCACCGAGCCGTCCTTGACCACCTGGTTGATCAGGCCCCACTCCAATGCGTCGGAGGCCGTCAGCGGGTCACCGGTCAACAGCAGTTCCATCCCAACTTTGTGGGGCAGCTGGTCCACGATCCGGAACACACCGCCGGCGGCCGCGATCAGCCCGCGCTTGACCTCCGGCAGCCCGAATTGGGCGCGCTGGTCGGCCACCACCAGGTCGCTGGCCAGCGCCAACTCCGTGCCGCCGCCGAACGCGGTGCCATTGACCGCGGCGATGGTGGGCTTGTCGATGAAGTGGTGCACGTAACCGGCGAAGCCCCACTCGGGGCGGTCGGGGTGATACACATTCTCCCGGCGCGCGATCGCCTTGAGGTCCGCCCCGGCGCAGAACGACTTGTCGCCCGCGCCGGTGATCACCACGGCCCGCACCTCGGGGTCGTGTTGCGCTGCTTCCAGCGCATCCCCGACGCCGATGCTGACCGCGCCGTTGACCGCATTGCGGGCCTCGGGCCGATTGATCGTTATGACCATGACGTTGCCGCGGCGATCGGCCAGCGCTGCGGGCTGGCCGCCCGGAACGTCTAGGCCTTCCGTCATAGCAGCTCCACGATGGTCGCGTTGGCCTGGCCGCCGCCCTCGCACATCGTCTGCAGACCGTAGCGAATTCCCTTGTCCCGCATGTGGTAAAGCAGGGTCGTCATCAACCGCGCTCCCGAACCACCGAGCGGGTGGCCCAGCGCGATCGCCCCGCCGTTGGGGTTGAGCTTCTTCTCGTCGGCGCCGATGTCCTTCAGCCACGCCAGCGGAACGGGCGCGAACGCCTCGTTGACCTCGTACGCGCCGATGTCGCCGATGGACAAGCCGGACTTCTTCAGCACCTTCTGGGTCGCCGGGATGGGCGCGGTCAGCATGATCACCGGGTTGGCGCCGGCCAGCGTCGCGGTGTGCACCTTGGCAAGCGGCTTCAGCCCCAGCGACTTTGCCTTCTCGGCCGACATGAACAGCACCGCGGCCGAGCCGTCGGAGATCTGCGAGGAGTTACCCGCGTGGATCACGCCGTCTTCCTTGAACGCCGGCTTGAGTGAGGCCATCTTCTCCATCGGCGTGCCACGGCGAATGCCTTCGTCCTTGAGCACGACGTTGCCATCCTGGTCCTTGATGCCCACGATCTGGTCGTCGAAGGCACCGGAATCCTGTGCCGCCGCGGCCTTTTCGTGTGACCCCAGGGAGAACTCGTCAAGCGCGGTGCGGTCCAGGCCCCACTGCTCGGCGATCATCTCCGCGCCGAGGCCCTGGTTGGGGATCTGGCCCTCGTAGCGCTTGATGAAGGTGTCCGGATACGGCCGGCCGCCGTTGGCCAGCGATGCGCCCATCGGGGTCCGTGACATCGACTCCACGCCGCCGGCAACGACGACGTCATAGTGCCCGGCCACCACGCCCGCGGCCGCGAAATGGATGGACTGCTGGCTCGACCCGCACTGGCGGTCGACGGTCACACCCGGGACGGTTTCCGGCCAGCCGGCCGCAAGCAGCGCGGTGCGGGCGATGTCGAGGGCCTGTTCGCCGGCCTGCATGACGCAGCCCCAGATGACGTCGTCGACGATCCCGGGATCGATGCCGGCCTTGTCGGCCAACCCGTTGAGGACCTGCGCGGACAGGTCAGCCGGGTGCACCCCGGACAGCCCGCCGTTGCGCTTCCCGACTGGTGAGCGGACTGCCTCGACGATGACGGCTTCAGCCATGGTTGTGTCTCCTTTGACGAAGGACTTCGAACGAAGTGCTGTTGGGTCGATTGTCAACCAACGCGTTGGGCGGTAGCTGAGCGGGGGTGGTTTAGCTGCGAGCGATAGAAACTCGAGCGCGGATCGCCGTCAGCCCGGCGTCACCGCGAGGCGGCGTCCGCGGTGGCGAACCAGTATGCGATGAACGGTTCCATGGCGCGGCTGACGAACTCGATGCGCGGCCCGGCCGGACCCTTGCAGTACGCCCAAAGAAGCGTGCCGGACCCGTCGGGGTTGAATGCTTTGACCTCGTAGTGCATCCCGGTGGCCTCGAGTGTGGCAAGGTCCGACTCCACGTCGTCGGACCAGTAGCCGAGATGGTGGACGCCGGAATCCGCAGGGACCCAGATGGTTCCGGGGACCGTCTGGAGCAGCTCCACGCGTGGATCTGTCCCCGAGTACGCCATTCGCATCGGAATGGTGATTTCACCCTCCGGCGTCTGAGCGACTTGGTCGACCTCGACCACGTCGGTCCACCGGTAGCCGGCGACTTTGCTGAACCAATCCAGCGTGCCATCGAAGTCGTCGACGACGATCCCGGTGTGGTAGAGGTCCTCCGGTTTCATTTGCTCTCCGTATCGTCCGACGTCTTCTTGATTTCCTGTTCCAGCCACTGGACTTCGCTGAAGTTCTCCCGGCCGCTGGCGGCGAGAAGCTGTTCCAGGGCAGCACGTCTCACCTGCGAGGCTTCGCGCTCGCCGGGCGAGTGGGCGAGCACGATGTCCGTCAGATGAAGCGCCTGCAGCGGGCGCCCTCGGTCGGCGTGAGTCCGTGCTCGCCCGGTGAGAGCCGCGGTGCCGCCGGCGAGATCGATGATGTCGGACCATACCGCCGAGGGCGGTACGTCGTAGAGTTCCGTGGTCGACTCGTACCGAAACCAGCCGACGTGCTCCTCCCAAATAGCCCGCACGATCCACGGCAGCTTTCCATGCACCTGGGGCAGCGCGAGATCGGTCGGCAGCTTGATCTCGTGCATCAACGTCCACAGGTCGGCCCCCGCGTTCATTCCCTCGATGGTCCGATCCCGCAGATATTCGGTGGCGTCGCGGACGGTAGTCATCGTGTGCCGGATCGCGTCGGCGCCGCGGATGACATCGTGACCGTTGATGAGCGTTTCGGGCTCGAGCGCGATCACCCTGTCGACCGAGTGGGTGAATGCCCTGGCGCTACGAATCTTGTCCCCGCGCAACGTGTAGAGGTTTGGCGCATGGCCGAAGAACGGCCCCATCAAGTTGCCGATAAAGGCGAGCCGGTGCTCGGGCATCCACGTGACGAGCGCGTCGGTCGTCTCCCCGCCGGGGGTGGCGTAGAGCTCGAACCGGCGGCCTCCGAGCGAGAATGCGTGACTGTCGATGAACGCGGTGGTGAGCACGGGTTCCGGTGGTAGCTCCATCGACGTCGCATCGACGTCCACGAACGCCCCCCACAGCGTCATGATGCGTCGCGCGTAGAAGGGGTGTAGCTGCCGCCAATACTCCCGGACGTCGGCGTGGTTCGCCTGGGCGATCGTCTCAACGCCCGGCTGGTGAAAGACGCTCCACCCACCCACATGGTCCGGATGCCCCTGGGTGAACGTGATGACTCGAAGCGGGCCGCTGCTCACCCGGTCAAATCGGGCCTTGATCTGCGCGGCTTCGAAGTCGGTGCCGGTGTTGATCAGCACGTCGCCATCGGACGTGGTCACCAGATAGCTGTTGGCGATGTTTCGGGACATGAATATCCCGTCGCCAACGTCGACGGCGTCCTGGTCGCCCTTTCCTTGATTTACCAGCGAGTCCAGTGATTGCGCCACGAGCGACCTCCCGAGGTGCCTTTCTTGTCAACCTAACATTTGTTCCTATTGATCGTATAGTCTCTGTTCGCATGACGGCCGCGCATACCACCCAGAACATTCCGGAGGTCGAGCGCCTGGTCACTCGCGCGTGTGAACGCGCCAATCTCGACGACTTCGGTGGTGATTCGTGGCGCGAGGGCCTGACGCTTCTGGTGCACACGGTCGACTCCGCGCCCGGTGTGAGCGAAGGTGGGCGCGACTATGTCTACGGACAGTTCGTCGACGCGCTGTGGAACCGGCTACGCGTCGTGGACTACCTCAAGCAGCACCCCGCGGTCGCGGCGGAGCGGATCGAACGTCCGCTGGTGGTTCTTGGCCTGCCGCGCACCGGCACGTCGTTGGCAAGCTATCTGCTCGACCAGGACCCCGACCGACGGTCGCTGTTGACGTGGGAAGCGGAGAACTCCGTACCTCCGGCATCGCCCGACACGCTGCGCACCGACCCGCGCTGCCTGAAGAAGAAGGCCGAGCTGGACGCGCTGGCCGAGGGGTTGAAGGCCGCGAATATCCCGATGGTGCACTGGGACGAGGCCGACGGACCCACCGAGTGCACCTTCGTGCAGAACCAGGACTTCAAGGCGTACCTGTGGGAGGCGTTCATGCCGACCAGCGCCTACGCCGATTGGCTGCTGGACGCCGACATGACGAGTGCCTATGCCTACGAGCGGTCGGTGCTGCAATTGTTGCAGTCGCGCGCGCCGGGTGCGTGGTCGCTCAAGATGCCATCTCATGCCGTGCACATCGAGACCCTGCTGTCCACGTTCCCCGACGCGCGCATCATCTGGGCGCACCGCGACCCGTTCAAGGCCACCGCATCTTTCCTGCGGTTGAACTACCTGTCTCGCGCGGTGTTAGGCACCGACATCGACCTCACCGATGTGGTGTCGAATGTGTTGCGCCAGTTGCAGGCACACGTCGCGCGACCGCTGCAAGCGCGGCAGCGCGTCGGTGACGACCGGTTCTTCGATTTGCACTACGCCGCTCTCATGCGCGATCCGATCGGTGTGATGCGCTCACTGTACGAGTGGGCCGGCGACGAACTGACGCCGTCGACCGAAGATGCGATGCGCAAGTGGCTGGAACGAAACCCGCAGGACCGCTTTGGTGTTCAGCCCTATTCGCTCGAGGGGTCCGGCGTCACCATCGCCGACCTTGAACCGGTCTTCGACCAGTACCTTTCGACGTTCGACGTCGAACTGGAGGGAACCTCGTGAGGGCGGCGGTCACGACCGAGGCGCACGGATTCCAGGTGGTGGAACTGCCCGATCCGGCACCGGGTCCCGATGAGTTGGTGATCCGTGTCGCCGCATGCGGCGTATGCGGTTCGGATATCAAGGCGCAGCCGTTCATGCCCGCGGGCATGGTCATGGGCCACGAACTGGGCGGTGAGATCGTCGCCGTCGGATCCGACGCCGGCAACTGGCGAAGCGGTACTAATGTTGCTGTGCTGCCGGTGATTTCATGTGGCAACTGCACTTACTGCGCGGCCGGAAGCGTGGCGCACTGTAGTCAGACCCGGTACCTGGGTATGGGGCCCGACCCGGGCGGGTTCGCCGAGCTGGCCGTCGTCCCCGCTCGGCATGCGTTTGCCTTGCCAGAGGGCTTGAACGCCACCTATGCCGCCTTGGTCGAGCCGTTCGCAGTCGGACTGCATGGTGTCCACACCGCTAAAATCCGGCCGGGGGACGAAGTGCTGGTCGTCGGCGCCGGCGGTGTCGGCCTCACCACGATCGCCTGGTTGTCGGCGAAAGGAGCCGCGCGCATCACGGCGGCCGATCCCGACTCCCAACGCCGGAAGGTGGCCAGCGCCATGGGCGCAACCGACGTGGTGGGTTCGGCCGCCGAATGCACCGCCGGCGCGTACGACGCGGCGATCGAGTGTGTCGGCCGACCCGAGCTTCTCCAGGCGTGCCAGGCCGCCGTGCGTCCACTCGGGCGCATCGTCATCTCGGGGGCTTGCGCCGAAGCCGTGCCGATCGAACCCGTCACCGCGCTGCTCAAGGAGCTCACTATCGCGTACTCGGTCTGCTATCGGCCTGACGAGTTCCGCGAGGTTATCGCCGCCTTCAGTAGGGGTGATGTCGACCCGGACCCGATGATGGGACCCCAACTGGACCTGGACCGAATCGCCGAAGCCTTCGACCTCGTCCGCAACGCGGCCACGCACGGACGCGTTTTTGTTGGTCCATCGTCGCGTCGCTCTGCGTAACCTGGAACCCGAAGAGCGCTACTGGCGCGCAGGTCCTCGAGCGAGCGAGGGGGACGGTGAAGCGGCTCAACGGCATGGATGCGATGCTGCTGTACAGCGAGACGCCGAACCTGCATACGCACACGTTGAAGGTCGCGATCGTCGACGCCACGGACTTCGACGGCAAGTTCACCTTCGATGTCTTCCGCCACACCCTCCTGCGCCGGCTGCATCGGCTGGATCCGTTGCGCTACAAGCTAATTGACATCCCGTGGCGACTGCATCACCCGATGTGGTTGGAGAACTGCGAGATAGATCTCGACTACCATCTGCGCCGGGTGCAGGTGCCCGGTCCCGGTGGGCGCCGAGAGCTCGACGAGGTCATCGGCGACATCGCGACCACCCCCCTGGACCGCAGCCGCCCGCTGTGGGAGTTCCACTTCGCCGAGGGCATGGCCGGAGGCCGGGTCGCGATCATCGGAAAGCTGCACCACGCGTTGGCCGACGGGGTGGCGTCGGCGAATCTCCTGGCCCGAGTCATGGACTTGCCGGGGTCGGTGCAGGACGAGCGCGACAATGACCCGAACTGCGTGCCGCCGCCGACGGCGGAGCTGTTGCGCGCCGCGGCGCGGGATCACGCACGGCAGGCCGCCGCGCTGCCGGGGGTGATCGCCGGCGCGCTCGCCGGCGCCCGGCGGCTGCGACGGCGCGCCCGCGAGCGCGGCAGGCACCCCGATCTCGCCCGGCTGCTGCACGCGCCGCCGACATTCATGAACCACGTGGTCTCCCCGGTGCGGACTTTCGCTACCGCGACGCTGTCGCTCGCGCAGGTGAAACAGACGAGTAAACACCTGCAGATCACCCTCAATGACATGGTCATGGCCATGGCCGCGGGCGCGCTGCGGGAACTGTTGTTGCGCTACGACGGCATCGCGGACCGGCCCATCGTCGCCTCGGTCCCGGCCAGCACGGACAGGTCACCGCACCGAATCAGCGGCAACGAGCTAGGTGGCATGGCGGTGTCCCTGCCCACGCACATCGGCGATCCGCTCGAGCGGGCGCGGCTCACCTCGTTGGCCGCCGCGATCGCCAAAGAAAACAACGAGCTGTTCGGTCCCGAGCTCTATGGCAAGTTGATCAGCTACCTGCCATCCCTGGCCGCTCCTCCCGCGTTCCGGTGGCTGGGCCGACGGGACGCGCGAAACAGGCTGTTCAACATCCCGGTATCCAATGTCGCCGGACCGCGCGAACGTGGTCGTTTCGCCGGCGCTCCGATCAGTGAGATCTATTCGGCCGGTCCACTGATTGCCGTTTGCGGCATCAACATCACCGTGTGGAGCTACGTCGACCAGCTCAACATCTCGGTAATCGCCGACGACCGCACCCTCGACGACACCCATGAGGTAACCGACGCCATGGTTCACGCATTTCGCGAAATCCGCGCCGCGGCAGGCTTCTCCGACGAGCTGGCCACGGTTGACACCGCGATGCCGCAAGCCACGGTCCAGCCCTAACCCAGGACGGGAAACCGCCGATTGCGGGCCAGCCGGTCAAGCGCCGCCTGCATCACCGAACGGACGTGCGCGTCGACGTCGCCGACATCCGGTTCGTTGCCGAACCGGGCGACGACGTCTATCGGTTCCAAGACGTCGGTGACGATCTTGGTCGGCAACGGAACGTTGGGCGGCATGATCACGCTCAGCCCGAACGGGAAGCCCACGGTTATCGGCAGAATGTCCGCCCTCAACCGGGACAGACCCAGCCGCTTCGCCAGCCAGGTGCCGCGAGTCAAGAACAGCTGACTTTCCTGTCCACCGATGGAAACTGCCGGCACGATCGGCACGCCGGCGTCGATCGCCGACCTCACATATCCGGTGCGGCCCTTGAAGTCAACGACGTTCGCGGCCAGCGTCGGCCGGTACGCGTCGTAGATACCGCCGGGAAACGTCAGCACGACGCCCCCCGACCGGAGCGCATTCGCGGCGTTCTCGGTGCTGGCGTGGATCACGCCGAGGCGGGCCATCCAACCCGACACCGGTCCGGGAAACAGGCCGTCGTGACCGAGCGTATAGAGCGGGCGGTCGTAGCCGAACCTGCCGTAGAACGCCGCGGCGAAGATCAGCACATCGGGCGTCAGCATGCCGCCCGAGTGGTTGGCCACGAGCAGCGCGCCGCCCTCGGGCGGCAACGATTCCAGCCCGCGCACGTCGAAGCGAAACCAGCGCCGTGCCAACGGTTCCGCCGCATCGACCAACCGCTCGGTGAGGGCGGGGTCCCACTCGGTGAACTCGTGAGTGCTCATGCGATACCGGGTACCCCCTTTCTTCGCCGAGCGTGCGCAGAATGCCGCGCCGCGCGGCGTGTCTGTGTGCAGACACGCACGCTCGCGGCAATTGGTGCGTCACCCGGCGGGGTAACCCACCGACTTGATCTCGGTGTACTGGTCGAAACCGGCGACACCGTTCTGACGTCCCACGCCGCTCTGCTTGTATCCGCCGAACGGTGTGTCGGCGCCGTATGGGGCACCCCCGTTGACGCCCATGAAGCCGGCCTTGATTCGGCGGGCCACCGCCAGCGAATGCTCCAGGGAACCCGACATCACGTTGCCCGCCAACCCGTAGACACTGTCGTTGGCGATCCGGATCGCATCCTCCTCGGTGTCGAACGGGATGACCGACAGCACCGGGCCGAAGATCTCCTCCTGCGCGATCGTCATGGAGTTGTCGACATCGGTGAAAAGCGTTGGCCTGACGTAATATCCCTTGTCGAAACCGGTGGGCGCGTCGGGGCCGCCGACCAGCGCGGTGGCGCCCTCTTCGACGCCCTTCTTGATGTAGCCCATCACGCGTTCGCGCTGCTTCTCCGAAATCACCGGGCCGCACAAGGTTCCGGGGTCCTGCGGGTCACCGCACGTAACGTTCTCGTAGATGCTCTTCAGGATCGCCACACCCTCCTCGTAGCGGGAGCGCGGCAGCAGCATCCGGGTCGGGTTGGCGCAGCCCTGCCCGGCGTGCATGCACGGCGCGATGCCGATCGCGCAGGCCAGCCCGAACTCGGCGTCCTCCAAAACGATGGTGGCCGACTTGCCGCCGAGTTCCAGGAACAAGCGCTTCATGGTCGCCGCGCCCTTTTCCATGATCCGCTTGCCGACCACCGTCGAGCCGGTGAACGAGATCAGGTCGACCTTGGGCGACAGCGTAAGCTCCTCGCCCACAAAGTGATCCGATGCGGTGACGACGTTGACGACGCCGGCGGGGATGTCGGTCTTCTCGGCGATCAGCCGGCCCAGCCGGGTCGCGTTGAACGGGGTATTGGGTGCCGGCTTGAGCACGACGGTGTTGCCGGTTCCCAGCGCCTGGCCGAGCTTGTTGAGGGTGACCTCGAACGGGAAGTTCCACGGCACGATCGCGCCGACCACGCCCACCGGCTCCCGCCAGACCTTGATGGAGGTCAGCGCACCGGTGAGGCTGATCACCCTGTCGCCGAGGTCGGTTTCCCACGCATACTCGTCGATCAGCCTGGCCGGGTACTTCAGCCCGTCGGCCAGCGGGGCGTCCAATTGGGGGCCGAACGTGATCGCCCGGGGCGAACCGACCTCGAGGATGAGCTCCTCGCGCAGCTCATCGATCTCGGACTCGATCGCGTCGTGTAGCTGCAGCAGGCAGCGCTTGCGCAGCTCCTTGTTGGTCGACCAGTCGGTCTCGTCGAAGGCCCGCCGGGCGGCGTCGATGGCCCGGTGCATGTCCTCCTTCGACGCGTCGGCGACCTCGCCGAGCGACTCCTCGGTCGCCGGGTTGATGTTGGTGAAGGTGCCGGCCTGACCGTCAACCAACTTGCCGTCGATCATCATCTTCGGCTCGAACCGGACCTTTACAGTGTCAGCCATCTTTGTCACTCTCTTCTGAGTCGTTGAGGGGCTACGGAGAGCCTTACTGGAAACTAGCCGATTGGCAACCGCGCGCGTTCACTGGGCATCAAAAAGCACCGGCAGCGAGGTCGGCGACCGGAAGACCTGCCCGCGGATGTGCGGATCGTCGCCGTCGGGGTCCAGCCGAAGATTGGGCAGCCGGTCCAGCAACAGGTTGATGGCGGTACGCATCTCGAGCCGGGCCAGGTGCATGCCCAGGCAGACGTGCACGCCGTGCCCCCAGCCCAGATTCGCCTTGGCCTGCCGATGAATGTTGAACGTGTCGGGATCGGGGTAACGGTCCTCTTGCCGGTTCGCCGAACCCAGCATCGGCATCACCGTCGCGCCGGCCGGGATCGCCACCCCACCGAGTTCGGTGTCACGGGTCGCCACCCTGGTGATGGTCAACAGCGGTGGCTCCCACCGCACGCCCTCCTCGATGGCCTGTGGCAGTAACGACCGGTCCGCGCGGATGGCGTCCAATTGCTCGGGATCCGACAACAGCCCGAAAAGCAGGTTCCCCAGCGACCGATATGTCGTCTCCACACCGGCGGGCAGCAGCAGCCGCAGGAACGAGAAGATCTCCTCGTCCGCCAGCTTCTCCCCGTCGATCTCGGCCGCACCGAGCGCGCTGATCAAATCGTCCTTCGGCTCGGCGCGGCGAGCCTGCAGGATCGGTGCGAAGTAGTCACACAGGGCAGCCGAGGCCGCGAGCCCGCGCTCGGGGTTCATCAGCCAACTCAGCAACGAGATGGACCACCGCTGGAACTGCGGGTAGTCCTTCTCCGGCAAGCCCAACAGATTCGCGATGATCTGACTCGGATAGTCGAAGGTGAACTCCTTCACCAGATCTGCCTTGCCGTTGGGTGCGAACTGGTCGATCAGGCCATTCGCCACCCGGCCGACCAACTCGTCTTCCCACCGCGCCAACGACTTCTGCGTGAACGCCTTCTGTACCAACGAACGCAGCCGGCCGTGGACCGGCTCGTCCATGCCGAGCATCACGCCTTCACCGAGCACCGGGCCGAACGCGGCGATGACGGCCGCCGACGAGAACGACTCGTTGTCGCGCAGCATCTGCTGCACATCCTCGTGGCGATACACGATGAACATCGGCAGCGATTCCTCGTGCGGAAGCGCCCCGGAGGTCTCGAGTCGCTGCACCGGTTCCTCGCGGCGCAGCCGCGCCAGTTCGGTGTACGGGTCACGCACGTCGCCGGATATGGCGTCGTCGAAGGATCCGAAATCCTCCAGGTCGTCAAAAAGCTGATCCATATCGATTCCTTAGTCCCCTCAGTCCCCTCAGTCCCCGTCATTTCCCTTGCGGCGCTTGGCCGCCAACGCCGCCAAGCGCTGCATCACCGGCTCCGGAAGAACGCGTGCGACGAGCACCATGGACCGTTGGCCCAGCGTTAGTGGCCACGCCCCATCCCGCATCGAGCCCTGTCTCGGGATGCCCAGCACGATCCGGGACACGTGGTGCATCCCCGAAGCCGGCAGAATCCTGTTGGACGCCAGCAGCATGGACGCATCCGGGCCGACACCGCGGCGGCGGAACGGCCCCCGGTCAGCCAGGGCCTTGACAACGCCGTCGGTGAAGCGTTCGGGTGACCTGGCCAAACTGACCGCGAATCGCCCGCGGGTGTTCATGGTGTTGTGCAGCCGCGCGTAGGGGCCATCGAAATTGCGATCATCGATGGTGCCCGCGTCGGTGATGATCTCGGTGTCATACACGCCGGCCACCAGAACGGTGACACCGAGACCGAACGGGGCGATCTCGCAGGCCATCGACTCACCCCAGCGCTCCAGCGCCCCCTTGGCCGCCGAGTATGGCGCGGTGGCCGGCTGACCTCGCACCCCGGCCGCACTGGACACCAGCACGATGCGCCCCTCCCCCGCGGCCCGCATCGACGGCAGCAGGGCCTGCGTCAGCGCCACGGGACCCAGGACCGAAGTGGCGAACATCTTCTGCCACAGCGCCGTATCGGTCTCCTCCACCATTCCGGCGCCGGAGATCCCCGCGTTGTGGACGATCGCATACGGCGTCCCCACGGCTTCTTCGATTGCCTTGGCCGCCGCGGAGATCGACGCGGCGTCCAGGAGGTCGAGCTGCACGCCGATCAGCCGGTCGTCGTCACCGGCGCCCGTCGCCTCCCGGAGGAGTGGGAGACCGTCATCGGGTGTGCGCATGGCCGCGACCACGCGCCACCCCTCGCGGTACAGGCGGACGACCGATGCGAAACCCAGTCCGCGGGACGCACCGGTGACGACGACGGTGCGCGGCTCAGCCATTCTTGCTCGCACAGGCGCCTACACCCGGCGGCGGCGGGTCGACATGCGGCCGTCCGTTCGGCTCCCCGCTCGCCCAGGTCGACCAGATGCCGACCGAGTACGGGCCTTGGGCGCCTGCCTTCTCGTAAAAGCCCTGCGGGTCATAGACTTTGGCCTCTGGGTAGGGCCACGGGCAGGCGACGGAGGTCGCCGCATGGCTGACCTTGATAGCCGCGAACCATGCCCCGTAGGCGAAGTACGACACGTTGATGATGGCGAACATCACCAGGAAGGTGCCGAGCACCGGACGGGTGGGGAAGATCTTCGCTTTCGCGGCCAGCTTCTCGGCCACCGACTTTCCGGTGTCGTCGCGATAGCAGAGGATCGCCGCGGGCACCATCACGAATGTCACCGAGAACGACTCCCAGATCAGCGGGAATTGGAATGGCGTGCCGGTGAATACCGAGCCCCACGGAATCACCTGGGAGTAGATGTACATCCCCCAGTGGATGAGGGTGTTCTCCAGGAACGCATCCATGACGAAGCCGATCGCCATGGTCACCAGGCCCAGGCAGATCAACGGGTGCCGCGACGCGAAGGCCTCCGGCCCTTTCCTGGCCTGCAGTTTGCGCACGATCCAGACCGCCGGGAAGTAGGGGCCGAAGTAGAACATCACGTAGCCGAACACCACGAACGGTTCAACGGTCGGCGACAACGACACCAGCGGCCACGACTCCGGCCAGTGGACGAGGTCGGGGTTGTAGACCGCGAACGGCGACCAGTTCATGATCGGGTCCTGCCACACGATCAGCGAGGTGCACAGGAACATCAACATCACCGGACTGCCCGGATTCCGTCGCCAGCCCCTGATAAAGACCAGCAGCAACACAATGAGCGCCACCACGGTGGCACCATCCAGGAACCCGATGTAGTCCAGCCCGAAAGCGAACTTCACGGGGCGGGGTCGGCCTTGGACGTTCGGGTTGGCCACGCGCGGGTCGAGGGCGACGCGGCAGTTCGCGATGAAGAAGAGCGTGAACGCCGCCAGGGCGGCCCCGGCTATCCATCCGCCCCAGCCGCGCTTACCGCTTCGCCGCGGGGATTCCGGCTTCTCGTCGGCGACAAGCGGTGCGGATTGGTCAGTACTCATTTGTCTTCAGCCTCACTCTCCGAAGCGATCGACCAGGTGCGAGTTGACGCCGTCGGCGTCGAGGGTCCGCGCCACCAGATAGCCCGCACCCATCCAGGCCCGCCGGGTCCACTTGCCGAACGACACCCGGGTGCCGGGGGCGCCGGACGCGGCCGGCATCATCTTGACCCGCTCCAGCGCCTCCTTGACGCCGCGCGGGCTGAGCGGGTGGGAGTCGCTGAACGCCCGCACCAACGTCGCGGCGACGTCACGGTTGACCGGCGGCACGCAGTATTCGGGACGCCGCCCGTTGTACTTTTTCGCGTAGCGGTCGAGGAAGTCCTGGCCGAGCGAATTGTTCTCGTCGTACTGGTCGACCCCGATCCAGCCCATGAAGGCGTTCCACATGATCGGGTTCACCCACGCGTTCTGAAACGCCGTGGTGGTGAACCTCGGCGGGTCCCAATCGACGGCCTCCAGCGCCGGGTTGATGAACACGATCCCGAAGCCGAAGCCCAGATGCACGATCGCTTCCGCCTTCGCATCGTGCAGGGTCCGCACGGCTTCGTTGATGTCCTGTGCCGTTTGCGCGACCGCGACTTCGGCGACGATGCGAATACCCTTGCGCTGACACGCAGTTCGCAGATTCTTCAGGTAAGTCTGTCCGATCAGGCTCTGCTCCATCAGAACGCCGATCTCGGTGATTTCACGCTTTCCGAGCAGGTCGGCGATGAAGATCGGCTCATCGGTCATCGAGCCTTGCGGGAAGGAGAAGGTCCATTCGCCCAGCCAGTCGTCGGTGCCGGTGACGCTGATCGCCGGGACCTTGAACCGCTCCTCGATCGCTTCCCGGGTGGGCACGCAGTTGTCGGTGATGTGCGGCCCGAACACAACCAGACAGCCTTCGTCAACGAGCTCACCGAACGCATCGATCACCGACTTGACCGTTCCCTTGGGCAACCCCTCCACCTCGCGGTAGATCATCTGCACGGGCCGGTCCATCACCCCGGATTCGACGGCCTCCTCGAACACGAGATCAAAGCACCTCGTGAAGTCCGCCTTCATCTCCTCGGGGAACATCGGCGGCAGCGTGAAGTCCATCAGGTATCCGACCTTGATCGGCTCAGCTGTGCTTTCGTAGGACATCTGACCTCCCGGGTGACAAACTCAAGCGCGCCGATCCGCAAAACCTAATATTTGTTCTGACACTAGCGGGCTTCGGTAAGCAGCGTCAATCATCGGACCCGTCAAACCCCATCGGACCCGCCCAAATAGACATCGGCCATTTCGTTGAGAGCCCTGCCCACGGCCACGTCGTCGGTGAGCGGTCCGGCGATCGCGGCCCGGGCCGCATCTCGCATGGTCAATCCTTGTGCGATGAGTTGGCCCGCCGCGATCAGGACACGGGTCGACGCGACCTCACGCAGCCCGCCGGTCTCCAGGCGGCGGATGGCCTGCCCGAAGCGCACCAGTTCGGCCGCGGTGGCACCGTCCACGCCCGCCTCGTGCGCAACGATCCCCTCTTCGACATCGGCTGCGGGGAAACCGAATTCGACGGCAACCATCCGCTGGCGTGTCGAATCCTTGAGGTCCTTGAGCACGCTCTGATAGCCGGGGTTGTAGGACACCACGAGGCCGAATCCGGGCGCCGCGTCCAGCGTGACACCGAGACGCTCGATGGGCAGCTGCCGCCGGTAGTCCGCGAGCGGATGCAGCACCACGGTGGTGTCCTGCCGGGCTTCCACCACTTCGTCCAGGTAGCAGATCGCTCCCTCGCGCACCGCCCGGGTCAGCGGACCGTCCACCCACACCGTCTCGTCGCCCCGCAGCAGATACCGGCCGACCAGGTCCGCGGTGGTGAGGTCGTCATGGCAGGCGACGGTGATCAGCGGCCGGCCGAGATCGTAGGCCATCGCCTCGACGAAGCGGGTCTTGCCGCAACCCGTCGGGCCCTTCAGGACGAGTGCCAAGCCCTGGTGGTAGGCCGCTTTGAATACGGCCTCTTCGTTGCCGATCGCCTTGTAGTAGGGCCGTACCATCTCCGCCTCGGGGATCGCGCCGTTCCGGTACGTAAGCCCGGACTCGTTGGCCATAGTTTCCCTTCTGCCGGCCGCGTTGACTTGGAGCCTATCCGGAACAGATGTTTGTTTCAAGTGCCCTGACGAGCCGGTCCGGGGCGCTGGTGCGCCAACTTCGTTCTGGGACTTGGCATCAGGACGAAGGTCGCCCGAACGTGTTTCGTCACGACACCCTCCGGCGGACCTCCGCCGCGCGCAGCGCGGACCGGAATAGCGGCCCGATCACGCCGGCGAGTTGATCCGGGCGCGCGATCGTCGCATGCGCGGTGCTGCCGAATACTCTGCGCAGCGATTCCACGTCGGTTCCCGCGCCGATCGTCAGGCATACGCAGCCGGTGCCGCGGCGGCGCGCCTCGGTCAGGGCGCGGCGCGCGTCCGCAGCGCCGTAGGCCCGCTCGTATCCCTGGTCATACGCGAGTCCGTCGGACAGCACCACCAACAGCCGCCGTGACGTGCCTCCGCGGGCCTCCAAGACCGCCGAGCCGTGGCGGATGGCCGCCCCGAGGCGGGAGTACGCGCCGGGTTCCAGGCTGTTCAGCCGCCTCATGACTTGCGAGTCGAGGTGGTCGTCAAATCGTTTGACGGGCAGCATGCTCACCGCGCGCCGGCCCTGCGAGTAATAGGCGTAGAGCGCGACTCGGTCACCCAGGTCGTGCAGCGCAACGGTGAGGTTGGCGGCCGCCGCGCGCTGTTGTTCGTGCACCGTCTGTCCCACCGTCCCGGGCTCCCCCGCCGACCCCGACACATCGAGAAGGAGCAGCACTGACAGGTCACGCCGGCGCCGCAGGCTGTCGAGGTAGACCGCCTCGTCGGGCACCGACCCGGCCCGCACCTCGACCCGGGCTTCAACCGCCGCGTCGATGTCGATGTCGTCGCCCTGCGACTGGCGGTGGCGGCGGTGCAGTCCCATCCCCAGGCGTGACAGCGGGCGCCGCACCCCGATCGCGTCGTCGATCATGAGGTCGGCCTGCGAAAGGTGGGCCTTGATCTTCGGCTCGACCTCGCGCACGGTGCACCACTCGGGCCGATAGCTCCTGCGCGTGACGTCCCATTCCGGATACGTCACGCCGTCGGCCGTTTCGGCCCGGCGGTCTTCGACATCCCCGTAGTCCTCGCTCGACGTTCCGGCCAGCGACAGTACGGCGTGCGCACCGCGGTTCCCGGAATTCGTTCGATGCGTCGGGGTATCCGCCCCCGGCGGTCCGCCGCCGCTGCTACGCGACTTCCTCCTTTTTGAAGACAGCATCTTCTTCAACCACTTGCCGATGAAGCCGCCCCCGCCGACGGGGCTGGTGAACAGATCCGGATCGTCGGAATCGTCGACCTCACCGTCGTCCAGCTCCTCCAGCTCCTTCGCGCCGCGGCTCCGGGGGACATGCCCGGCCTTCTCCTGGTCTGGCCGGGCAGCTCGGGAGGACAGGGCCAGGATCTTCGCCGCACGGATCACGCCGAATTCCGGCGCCGGGTCGTCGATCGCCGCCCGTTCCTCGGCGATCCTCAGTGAAGCGGCGGGCGAGTCGCTGCGACCCGCGATGTCGCGGTCGCCCATCGACGCCAAGCTGCCCGGCAGCACGCCGCTGTTGGCGAGCAGCGCGCGGTGAGCCTCGAGCCCCAGATAGCGCCTCGCCACCCGGGGATGTCGCACCAGGGGACGCACGGCGTCGGGGTCCAGGCTGCCGGCCGCGATCATCGAAGCCTGCACGGCGACGGCTTGGAGTTGCGTACGGGCTCGCGCGTTCGCGTCGAGGTAAATCGTCTGGCCGTCCGTCCATGGGGGTTCACCCGGTTGCAGTACGGCGACGGCCATGGGTCGGCCCGCAAGCGCAGACGCGAACATGCCGAGGGCCCGCAGGTGGTCGTCAAGAGCGTCGCTTTGCACGCTCAACCTCCGAACCGTGGGGAACCTCGTTGACCAAATATCTGTTCCACCGTAAAGTCCGGGCTTGGCCGCAGTCAATCGCGCGAGGTAGACAAGACAAGGTAGACAAGACCGAAGTAGACAGGACAACGTGGATTTCTCGTACCCACCGGAAGTAGAACGCTTTCGCACCGAGTTGCGCGACTGGCTGTCCGCGAACCTGACCGATGAGCTGATCGCGGACCGTCGGCCCTCCGGCCGCGACGACGCGACATTCGAGCGGCTGCGGACGTGGAACCGCACGATGGCCGACGCGGGGTGGGCGGCCGTTTCCTGGCCGCGCGAGTACGGCGGCCGCGGGGCGACGGTGCTCGAGCAGCTGGTCTACACCGAGGAGACGACGCGCGCGCGAGCGCCATTGCCGCTCAACGTCATCGGTATGAACAACATCGCCCCCGCGATCATGCAATACGGCACCGAATCCCAGAAGCTGACGCTGCTCCCCCGCATGATGCGCGCGGACGACATCTGGTGCCAGGGAATGTCCGAACCCGAAGCGGGATCCGACCTCGCCGCGCTGCGCACCCGTGCCGTCCGTGACGGCGAGGACTTCGTGGTCAACGGGCAGAAGATCTGGACCTCGCTCGGGCATCGGGCGCAGTGGTGCCAGCTGTATGTGCGCACCGATCCCGAGGCCCCGAAACACAAGGGGATCTCGTGCCTGATCGTCGACATGACGCTGCCGGGCATCGAGGTTCGCCCCCTCGTCACGCTCAACGGGGACGCCGATTTCGCCGAAGTCTTCTTCCACGACGTGCGCGTGCCGACGTCCGCCTTGCTCGGTCCGCTCAACGGCGGGTGGGGGGTGGCCACCACCACGCTGAGCCACGAACGCGCCGGGGCGGCGCGGCTCTACGCCGAGATGCAAGTGCGGCTCGAGGAATTGGTGGCCGACCTGGCGGCCGATGCCGGCGGTGCGCTGAACGACCCGGTGACGCTGCGGCGCCTCGGCGAAATCGCGGTCCGCATCAAGTATCTCGAAGTGCTCTGCCAGCGGTCGATCTCGGCGACGCTGCACGGCGGCTCGGTCAGTGCCGCCCTCGGATCGGCGAGTCTGGCCAAAACCGTGTGGGGTGAGATCGGACAGGAGATGGCCGCCCTCGCTTTCGACGTACTGGGCGGGGAGCAAGGCCGGTGGGCCGACTACCGCCTGACGTCGCGGTCGCTGACCATCGCGGGCGGCACGACACAGATCAACAAGAACATCACCGCCCAGCGCGTGCTCGGATTGCCCCGCCAATGAACCTCGAATTGACCGACGAACAAGCGGCACTGCGCGACACCGCGCGACGCTTTCTTGCTGAGAAGGCACCGATTTCGGGCCACGTGCGCGCACTACTCGACGATCCGACCGGCACCACCGGCGCCGTCTGGCTTGGCCTCGCCGACCTCGGGACAACCGGGCTGTTGGTGCCGCGGGAATACGGCGGTGCCGGCATGACGATGGTCGAGGCCGGCATCGTGGCCGAAGAGCTCGGAGCCGCCCTGCACCCGGGACCGTGGTTGTCGAGCGCGGTCGCCGCGCCGCGTGCTCTGGCCCGCCTCGGTGCCGGGAACGCCGGCGCTGAGCTTTTGACCGGCATCGCCGACGGCACCACGATCGCCGCGGTCGGCCCGCTGGATCGCAATGAACGCGGCAGTCGCCGGCGTCGAGCGGGATAGCGACGTCGTGCTGCGCGGTGAAATCGCAATACCCGACGCCGCCGCGGCGAATGTCTTGCTGGTGTTCGCCGAGGACCGTGACGGCACCGGGCTTTTCGCGGTGAAGACCGACTCCCCCGGCATCTCGGTGACACCCGAACGCGGTATCGACCCGACCCGCAAGCGGTTTCGGGTCGCGCTCGACGACGTGCCCGCGCGCCGACTGGCCACGCCGACCCCCGATGCCATTGCGGCGGTCGTCGACGACGTGCTCATCGCCGCGGCCGCCGACGCCCTCGGCGCCGCACGGGCCGTGATGGATCTGGCCGTCGAATACGCCAAGGTGAGAAAGCAATTCGGTCAGGCCATCGGCTCGTTTCAGGCGATCCAGCACCTGTGCGTCGACATGTACGAGACGGTCGAGCTGGCCCGCAGCGGGGTGATCCACGCGCTGTGGGCCGCCGACAACGCCGACGCCGATGAGCGGCACCTGTCCGCGTTGCGGGCGAAGGCGTTCGCGGGCCGGCTGGCCACCGTGGGCGACACCGCCATCCAGGTGTTCGGCGGCATCGGCTACACGTGGGAACACGACGCTCACCTGTACCTCAAACGGCTGCTCAGCTGGAGCGAATTTCTCGGTGGCCCCGACCGCTACCTCACCGAACTCGGTGCACGCCTTGCACACCCAGACTCGAAGGGAACCAGCCCGTGATCGACTTCACTGATCAGGTCGCGATCGTCACCGGAGCGGGTCGAGGGCTCGGCCGTCTGTATGCGCTGGAGTTGGCCCGCCGTGGCGCCTCGGTGATCGTCAATGACCTGGGCGGAACCATGCACGGCGAGGGCGCCGATACGACCGTCGCCGACGAGGTCGTCGCCGAGATCGAGGGCGCGGGCGGCGTGGCGGTGGCATCGCACGACTCGGTGGCCAGCCCGGAGGGCGGCGAGGCGATCGTCCGCACGGCCGTCGAGCGCTTCGGCCGGCTCGATGCCGTGGTGAGCAACGCCGGCATCTTCAACAGCATCGCCTTCGACGAGCTCTCCGCGGACGACTGGCGGCGGATGCTCAGCGTCCACCTGGACGGCGGATTCTATTTGAGTCAGCCGGCGTACCGAGTGATGAAGAAGCAGGCCTATGGCCGGTTCGTGTTCATCTCCTCGTCGGGAGGAATGTTCGGCCAGCCGTGGGAATCCCACTACGCGGCGGCCAAGGCTGGGCTGGTCGGCCTGTCGAACGTGATCGCGATCGAGGGCGCCGAGCACGGCATCCTTTCCAACACCGTTCTCCCGTTCGGCTTTTCGCGCATGGTGACCGAAACCGTGGGCGACCCGGAAGCCCTGAAGCAGATCGGTTTTTTGGACGTGATCAAACCCGAGCTGGTGGTGCCGATGGTCGTCTTCCTGGCGAGCAGGGCCTGCGAATTCAGCCACCAGAACTACTCGGCGTGCGCGGGCCGTTTCGCGCGGGTCTTCATCGGTCTCGGCGAGGGCTGGTTCGCGGAGAAAGACAGCAACCCGACGGCCGACGACATCCAAGCGCACCTCGCGGAGGTGTCGGCAACCGAACCGTTCACCGTGCCCGGCTCGATCTTCGAGGAAGTCTTCGCCGTGGCCGCGCAGCTTGGAGTGACTACGGCATAATGGATATCGAGTACCTACTGACCGCTACCCGCTCGGCGCGCAAGTCGCTCGACCTCGATGAGCCGGTCGACATTCAAGAGATTCGCGAGTGCCTGCGCATCGGTCTGCAGGCGGCCAACGGCTCGAATCAGCAATCTTGGCGGTGGCTGGTGGTCGCCGACCCTGCGTTGCGGGGCAAGATCGCCGAGCTGTATCGCGAGGCCTATCTGTTGCGGGTCGGCGGCCAGATGCTCGCCGACCTGATGCCGGGCGGCACGCCGGAGGCCCGGCTCATGTCGTCGACGGAGTGGTTGGTCGAGAACCTGGCGAGGGTGCCGTTGCTCGTAATCCCTTGCTATCAGCCGTACTTGCCGCGCATCGACGGCGACGAGTCGTTTCACCAGGCCACCCTGTACGGCTCGATCTTCCCGGCGGTGTGGAATTTCCAGCTGGCGTTGCACACCCGCGGATACGGGACGTGCATCACGACCCTGCACCTGCACCGCGAAGCCGGGGTCCGGGAGCTGCTCGGGATTCCCGAGGCTTATGTCCAGGGTTGTCTGCTGCCGGTGGGCCGGCTGCGCGCCGGCCACACGTTCAGGCCGGCCCGTCGGCGGCCCGTCGACGAGGTGGTCGCGCTCGACCGCTGGGACGGCCCGGCGCTCTAGAATGGGCCTGTCAGCGCCTTGTCCAGCGCATTTCTTTCACCCGGGTCTGATAGCCTCTAACAAAGATTTGGTTCGGCGGGAGGACGAATGCGCATGCCGTCGGCGGTCGACCGCATGAAGCAAGCCGGCGGCGCGGACGACTCCGGGACCCGTCGCACCGAGATCCTGCAGACCGCGGCGTCGCTGATCGCGTCCTCGGGATTGCGGACGTCGTTGCAGGAGATCGCAGACGCGGCAGGCATTCTCCCCGGCAGCCTGTATCACCATTTCGAGTCCAAAGAGGCGATCCTGATCGAGCTGATCCAGCGCTATCAGGAGGATCTGAACCGAATCGGGCAAACCGCGCAGGCGAGATTGGATGAACCCGATTCGCGACCGGCTTGGCAGCAGATCACCGATCTCGGAAAGGCGATTGCCAACTGCGCCGTGCAACACGGGGCCGCCCTGCAGATGTCCTTCTACGAGGGGCCGAGCGCGGATCCGGAGCTCATCCAGCTCACCCAGCAGCGCCCCACGGCGATTCAGGAAGCGATGTTGCAAACGCTGCGCGCCGCCAGATGGAGCGGCTACATCAAACCCGACATCGATCTTCCCACGCTGGCCGACCGCATTTGCCAGACAATGCTGCAGGTCGGGCTCGCCGTCATGCGCCACAATTCCCCGGCCGACCAGGTGGCCGAGCTGCTGTGCCGAATCATCCTGCAGGGATTGGCAGCCCGCCCGCCGACCGATGCGACGCTGGATCGGTCCAACGCCTTTGCGGCCGCAAGTCAGGTCATCGAGACGTGGGCCGACGACAGCGACGCCGATCCCAGCGACAAAGCCGCCCACATCCGTGCGGTGGCGCGAACGGAGTTCGGCCGCAAAGGGTATGAGGTCACCACCATTCGGGACATCGCATCGGCGGCGGGTCTTGGTACCGGAACCGTCTACCGGGTGATCGGATCCAAGGACGAACTCCTCGCCTCGATCATGCGTTCCTTCGGCCAGAAAGTGGCAGCGGGATGGGTCAGCGTGCTGGGGTCCGATGCGACGCCCGTCGAGAAGCTCGACGCGTTGAGCTGGGTCAACGTCAATGTGCTGGATCAATTTTCCGACGAGTTCAGGATCCAGCTGGCCTGGATGCGGCAGTCGCCGCCGGACACCCCGAACCCGGGCTGGTTCTATACCGCAAGCGTGCGGCAGATGAAATCACTGCTCTCCGAAGGGATCCGGTCGGGTGAGATCAGCATCGACGCTCCGTCCACGACGATGCTGGCCCGATGCCTGGTCGGCCTGCAGTGGATACCGGAGAACATTCTGCGCGCCGTTGGAAAACGCGCGGCGCTGGTGCACGTTCGTGACACGGTGTTACGCGGTGTAGCCGTTCGCGGCAACTAGTATTGAACCCGGTATTGAACCCGGGTATTGAACCAAATAACTGTTCCATTTACAGTAGGGCAGTTAGTAACGGCCTTCAACATGGCCCCGAGAGAGGAACTCAATGTCTGTTATGGATCGCTTGCGATATGACGGCAAGCGTGCGCTGGTGGTCGGTGGGGCGACGGGCATGGGCGCCGCGGCGGCCAAGTCGGCAGCCGAGCTGGGCGCCGAGGTCATAGTGATGGACTACGCGCCGGTGAACTATGACGTCGCCAAGTCCATCCAGGTGGACCTGCGCGACCCCGCGTCGATCGACGCCGCGATCGAGCAGCTGGACGGTCCGATCCACGCGCTGTTCTCGGCCGCCGGCATTGCCGACGGGACAACCGACCTGATGGCAATCAACTTCATCGGACACCGGCATCTCATCGACCGCCTGCTCGAGAAGAACCGGCTTCCGTCGGGGTCGGCGATCTGTTTCATCTCCTCGGTCGCGGGCATGGGCTGGGAGAACGACCTGGAGCTGCTCACGGAGTTCCTGGCCACACCCGACTTCGCCGCGGCGCAAGAGTGGGTGAAAGCGCACGAATCGGAAGGCATCATCCACTACGGCTTCAGCAAGAAGGTCGTCAACACCTACGTCGCGACCCAGGGCTACCCGCTGCTGAAGAAGGGCATCCGGATCAACGCGATCTGCCCGGGCCCCACCGACACCCCGTTGGCCCAGGCCAACGCCGACCTCTGGCTCACCTTCGCCCAGGACTACCGCGAAGAGACCGGCTCCAAGGTGCACACCCCGGAGCAAATGGGCGACGTCATGGCGTTCCTGAACAGCGCCGCCGCCTTCGGCATCAGCGGGATCACGCTGCTGGTCGACTACGGGCACACGATGGCCTCGCTCACCAACGCATACCCGCCGGGCAAGCCGATCATCGACCTGATCATGGGGCGGGTAAAGCTGTAGGGGCGCTACCGTCGGAGGCATGGCACGGATCATCGTCATCGGCGGACACGGCAAGGTCGCGCTGCAGCTGGCCCGCATCCTGACCGAACGCGGCGACGCCGTCAGTTCGGTCTTCCGCAATCCCGATCATTCCGGCGACGTCGCGGCCACCGGCGCCCGCCCGGTGGTCGCCGACATCGAGCGGCTCGACACCGATGCGCTGGCGAGTCTGCTGGCCGGGCATGACGCGGTCGTCTTCTCCGCCGGGGCGGGCGGCGGCAACCCGGCGCGAACCTACGCCGTCGACCGGGACGCGGCGATCCGGGTGATCGACGCCGCCGCGCAAGCGGGCGTCAAGCGGTTCGTGATGGTGTCCTACTTCGGCGCGGGCCCCGATCATGGTGTGCAGCCGAGTGATTCGTTCTTTCCCTATGCGGAGGCCAAGGCGGCCGCGGATGCCCACCTGCGCGCCAGCGACCTGGATTGGACGGTGTTGGGACCGGGCCACCTCACCCTCGAGCCGGCCACCGGGCGGATCGAATTGGGCAGGGGAAAAGGCGAAGTCTCGCGGGCCGACGTCGCGCTCGTCGTGGCCGCCGCGCTGCCAGACGACTCGACCATCGGCCGAACGATCGAGTTCAACAACGGCGAGATTCCCATCGCCGAAGCCCTGGCAAGCTGACCCCGGCGGGCAACGGGGTAAGCTCCCCCACGCAGCTGGTCTGCCGTCGCCGCAAACGTGGTGCCGGCATCGAGCGAGGCAGGTTAGACATGCTTCGCAAGAGGGAACCCGGTGAGAGTCCGGGACTGTTTTTAGCAATGCTGGTCGGTGACCTGCACCGGATCTGACCTGCATATTTAGATCAAATCAGATCAAATGAGTTATCTGTAACTGTGCTCAAGATGTGCTCAAATTGCGCTCACGGCCAACGGGTCTTGACGCCAGCGCCCCGGTGCCCATTCCTGCCGCCTGGTGGCCCGCTGCGGTACGAAAACCAGACACCCGGTACGGAAAAACGGACAGCCCGCTCACAGCACACGCCTGGGGTGCTGGAATCGGCGTATAACGGCAGCATGGTCGAGCTTGAACGCCTGGACTGCGGCGGGTACTGCACACCTGACGAGCGTTTCCTGGTCGTACGCAACGTCACGGGCTGCGGCCCATCGCGGCGGTGGACGATCACCGACACCGCCAAAAGCACCGCGCCACTGATCGCGGTGCCGACGCTCCGCGCCGCTGAAGAGTGGATCGCCGAATGGGGTCGAGGCTGACCACGACTGAGAACGCCGCGCTGTCAAGGAGATTCGATCAATGTGGACACCATGAGAACGGCGGAAATAATATTCGTGGCAGTGATTACGTCGTGCAGCTCCCAAGCGCAAGACGACACCACCAGTAACTTCCTGAATGCCGTCCACGCCAACAGTCTTAGTGCACCGGAGGGTGACGCGGCGCTGGTCCGCATAGCCCATCTGGCCTGCCGGGAGATGCGGGCGGGTGCGGACGGCAACGCGGTGGCCAACGAGATTGGGCTTAAGACCGGGATGGACAAAGAGCACGCTGCCCGGTTCCTGTTCATCTCAGCCGATTGCTTCTGCCCTGAGCAAGATCACCGAGGCAGCCGATGAAAACCACTGTGGGAACGGTATTCACGCTGGCGCATGCTGGTGCTGGTCACTGGTGCCCATGCTGATCCGCCGTCGTTCAACTCCGACGAGCAAGCATACCTGCGCGAGCTGCACAACGACGGCATCCCCGTATCCGACGACCAAGCGACGGTCACAGTCGGCCATGACGTTTGCAATCTGCTGGCCAGTGGCGGCACCAAAGAGATGGCCATGAACGCGCTGCCGTCGAACCTGGACATGGCCCAACGGCGCACCATCGTGGACGCTTCCGTGACGTATCTATGCCCGATGTGACCCTGGGAGCTGGCCACCGTCGTCGTTGTGGGGCCACCCTGGCCAACGGCCCAGGTGGCCGGTGACACCAGCCCTACCGGGCCAAGGCCAAGACCAGGGAGTTGCTGAGCGCTGCTACTCAGAAAATGGGGTCATGCATCTTCTGCGCGACTTCGTTGAGGTCCTCCCTCACCGCGAGGGTCTGGCCGTTGGTGAGGTGAACAAGCGCGTAACCCCTGCCCTCGATGGTCCTAACCTCGATATGGGTGACGTTGTCGAGGTTGACCCGTAGGTGTGGGCCGTCGAGATCCGTGAGGTCAATCCACATGTGCTCATGCTGCCTGATTCGTCGGTGACCCGACCCAGAGGGGTCACGCTCGTCGAGCGAGGCCTGCGGACGCTACCTGTTTCGGGGTCCGCTCAGAGGGTCTGTGCCGCTGCTGTGCCCCTGGGGACCAATTAGTCAGCGGGTCCAGGGTTCGGCATAGTCGCAGCCGCCGTTCTTTTCTGCCGATGCAATGCGCGGTTGACGGCGCTTCGCTGCGCCGTCACCAGCCGATGGGCATAATCTGGCCAAAGACTTCGGTGTCCAGCAGCGCTAGCAGATAGCGGCGCAACTCCGGAATATCCGCTTCAAGCTGGTCTGGTGTTGGTCTGTTGATGTTCGCGTGTGCCAACTTGTTTCGAGTGTTGTAAGCGTCGAGGAAATACTGTTCCGGCGTCTTGCCGTCGAACGTTTCATTACCAAGTAGCTGAACCCAAGTGCGACCACGATAGCGTATCGACTCGTTTTCTTTATACTCAAGGAGCTTGCCAACCGAATCTTTGATCGATGGATCAACGTCATCCATTCCCGCCAGATATTCGCGTAGGTGCTTGAGGGTGTCTTTCAGCACTTTGACCCGAAAAGCCTTGGGAATCAAAGCCTCAACGCCAGCAAACAGCAGAATGTAGGTGCTCTCGGCGTTGGCCTCAAAGAATGAGCCGTGGACGAACTTGTACGCTAGTTGTTGTTTGTCGGCCAACTGCCATCCGGTGCGTTGTTTGACCCATGCGAGCGGAGAGCGGATTAGTCCCTCTATGGCATATGAAGAGTAATAATCAGCGGAGAAACCTCCCCATTGAGGTTCGTTGTCTGTTTGAAACACAACCAATTTGGGCGTATCTCGCATCCGGCGTCGCTCTCCGCGAGGAAATTTTGGGTGCCCGTAACTGTAGTGCGGCTGTGCTGGCGTATCGTTCTGGACCTAACTCGATTCCTCTGTCGTAATGTGCGAAGGCGATAGTTAGCCGATTGCGCCAAAGCTTGCCCGCTTCTAGTGCAGCCTCCCGCGTCGGGTAGCCACTTCCACGCAACCGCATTTCCATTGCATCCCAAAAGTTCTCATCACCTTGCGGGCCGAGAATTTCCACTAGTTCATCGGCGCCGTCATCGGACACCACAACGCGGTTGATGTCATCGGGAGACACGACACTAGCGCTCAGGATCATTCGGTTGCGAAACGAGTACGTCACGGCTTTCGATGGTCCCACAGTTAGCCGTTTTCGATCCATTGCGCCAGCGGGACACTCAGAGCCAAAGAGAGCCAGTTCCAGGCGGACCAGCTCTTCAGTGTGTTGCCTGGGCGACCGATTGGAACCGACACCCGCCCCCATGCGTCCAACCCCGGCATCGACGACATCGAACGCGAAGCGATCCGCGACGAGGGATATGACCCCGACGACCCCGCCGTGCTGGCGGCTCTAGACCGGGTGCGCGCCGAGCTGGGGCGCGGCTTATCGGAACCTGATACGAGACTCAGCACCGTTGAACTAAGCACCCCCCCTGTGGTCGTAGTCAGTAGTGAACCGAGTGGGCCGGGCCCGGCCCGGCAACCGGCCCGCTCGGCCCCACCAATTGACGCAATGGTCAAATTGGATTGCAGCACAACCCTTTACCAGTGTGCTGGTTTACCTACCGCTATAGCTGGGTATCTATGAGCCGAGCGGGCCGCTTCCGAGCCCGGCTCCGGCTCACTCTCCCTACCAATTGCACAAGAGTCAAATTGCATTGCAGCACAACGCTTTACCAATGTGCTAATTACCCATCGCTCGGCCCACCAATTGCACAAGAGTGCAATTATATTGCGGCACAACGCTTTACTAATATGCCATTTACCCCTCGCTATAGCTACGCACTTATGTGATTATGTGAGCATGCGTTTCATCTACGTCGCTCCCCGAAGGACCGCCGTGATGAGTTGCCCGCGCCAACGGCGCACCAACTGAACCAACTGAAACGAACAACCGTGTTACCGGCAGACCAATCGCTGGCGTTTAGCCGCGCTCGCTGACGCTGAACGGCGTGGTCGCGTTAAGGGGCACAGCGTGGGCAATCACTTGCAGGGTGCGCGCCTGCGATGGGGAAGGTCGGGCCGGGGAGAAGGGGACAGCTCATGTCAGGATCAAAGCCCGCCGGTCAAAAACCACACCGTGCGGGTGTGCAGGAGGCAGTCTGCAGCGCGGACCCGGAGGAACCGTGGGTGTCGAGAGCCTTGTGCCGTGACGGTGATCCTGACGAACTCTTCGCACGCGGCGCCGCCCAGAGCAAGGCGGCGGTGATCTGCCGTGACTGCCCGGTCATGCAGGAGTGCGGAGCAGAAGCGTTGGACAACAGAGTGGACTTTGGTGTCTGGGGCGGCATACGGAGCGCCAACGGCGGGCCCTACTCCGGCAGCACCCCGAGGTGGTGTCCTGGTCGGACTTCATCAACAAGCGAAAAAACCATAACGTCAGCTGAATTGCGCTTAGGTGGCCGTATCAGGGTTGGGCCTGGCACCTGTATGCGTAGCGACACGCGGCGCTGATCACCTGAAGTGTCTTCCTGAAGCCGCACGCATCAATTGATGAAAACGTTCTGCTGCGGCGCGACCAGCAGTCTGGAACTGGCTCTTGGCCGACGATGGAACCCACGCGGGCCGGTGCTACGTCCAAACCCGGCATGGACGACATCGAACGCGAGGCGATCCGCGACGAGGCGTATGACCCCGACGACCCCGCCGTGCTGGCGGCTCTAGACCGGTGCGCGCCGAGATCGGGCACTGGTTCAATCCCAGTATCGCGCACCAGCATCAACGCCAAACTCGTCATGTCGGGTCCTGAGGCGTTGACCTTTACCCGATCTGGGATGTTCGTCCACTCGACGTGGGCCATGTTGTCGCTGCTGGTGTAGCACATGACCGACCCGCTGGCTGGCGGGGGATTCGTCGCATTCCAGGTTGCCGGTGCGGAATCGCTAGAGCCGGGGCACGGCTGCAGAGCCGTGCTGCGAGCGTCGGTTTGGAACGCGTTGTTCAACGTGTTTTGATCCGCGAACTTTTCGGTGCGCGCGAATGGCGGTCCGCCGGGCATGGTGTTGTTGACACAGTCCGACGCCGCCACCGCATTAGGTGCCGGCGGTGGATTGGCGCTGCGGCTGGCATGAACCTTCGGGAAGGCCGGGAGTGCGTTACGAGGCTCGATCGGGTCAGCCGATGCGCTCGGAATCGCGATGCCCGCCGCCGATAGTGCAGCGCCGACACACGCAGCAATGATGCTGATGGTTTTCTCCATGGGGGTTTGCCCTCCTTTGTGGCGGTAATTAGGGCTTCCCTGGATCGTCAAACCTCATGTCCAAAGGGTCGCGAAAGTCGCCCTCCCGAATGCCCGGCAGCTCGGCAATCAGCACTCTTCCTGGTGGTTCGTTCGACACGGTCGGGTTGGGGCCTGGATCGTCTGTCGGGTCAGCTGCTGCGCTGGGAATCGCGATGCCCGCCGCTAATACCAGAGCGCCGATACACGCCGCGATCAAGGCGATGGTCTTCTTCATGGAAGTCTCCTCTTCGCGGCGATCTGTCTTAGTGATCGGAATCAGGGGCTAGCCAGCCGGGGTTGACGACAATATTCCCCGGCCCTCCGGGCGGCTGGTTAGAGACGGTCGGGGTGGGGGGGCTTGGATTGTTTGTTGGGTCAGCCGATGCGCTGGGAAGCGCGATGCCCGCTGCCAATAGCGCAGCGGCCACACACGCCGCGATCACGCCGATGAATTTCTTCATGCGGGTTTGCCCTCCTTTGCTGCGGTAATTCGGGCTGGGTTAGTGGCCGTCCTGTGTTCCATTGAGGTAGGCGTCCCGCCCGTCCACAATTGAGGTGTAGGTGTCCGGGGGTTGGTTAGCCACGGTCGGGCCGGGGCCGGGAGCGTTGGTTGGGTCAGCCGATGCGCTCGGAAGCGCGATGCCCGCTGCCAAAAGCGGAGCGGCGCACACGACAACGAATTTGATGGACTTCTTCACTGAAGATTCTCTTTTCTGTCCGTCTGCGAACGCAACCGAACCGTCTCGGTCATCTCTTGACCGGTAGGCAGCCAACGCTACACCGGGCGATTCGCACCGCAGCTCAAATTCGAGAATGGTCGGCCCCGAATTCGCTATTAGACACTTTTTGTGTTCGTTACTGCTGTCCATGGGTGGGATTTGCTGGGGATGGTCGGCGCGCCGGGCGCTGGTGACTGCGCCATGGCACCGATGCGCGGAATGTGGCTGTTTTCCACAACGGAGGCAACCCGGGACGTAGCGTCATGACATCGAAAAGATATAGGGAGACCAGGATGTGCAAACGCAGTCTGTGGATGGTGCTGGGTGCCGCCGCCCTGGCGATTCTTGTGGTGCTCGGCGCCGTTGGCCTCTGGATGGGCACCCCCTTGACCGGGCGTACCGCCGTCCGGATTCCCGTCGCCGAGGTTGACACCTCGACGCCAGAAAACGGAGGTTGCGACTACGCCATATGCGCACATTTTCACGTGCCACCGCCCGGCTATCCCGAAGGCGCGTGCCAGCCGACTAATCCACCCCCGCCACCTGGTGCGGTGGCGTCGGTGGATTGTTTGAACAACACCCTGCCCGGCGGACCGCCATTCGCGCGCTACGAAATGTTCGCGGATCAAAACACGTTGAACAACGAGTTCCAAACCGACGTTCGCGGCGCGGCGCTGCAGCCGTGCCCCGGATCGAGCGGTTCGGCACCGGGACCCTGGAATGCGACGAGTCCCCCGCCCGCCAGCGGGTCGGTCATGTGCTATACCAGCAGCGACAACATGGCCCACGTCGAGTGGACGAACACCACCGATCTGGTCAAGGCCAACGCCTCGGGACCCGACTTGGCGAGTTTGTACGGATGGTTTCACGGGCTAATCACATCGTAGTGAGGGCCCGGGGGAACCGATGTGGGACAGGCGTTCATCATGGACCGGCTGGACCGCTGTTCATCGCGTAGATGTCAAGGCTGCGTGCCTCAACCACGTCAAGCCTGGTCTGAGCCAACCGCAACCGTGCCTGGCGCGTCGTGATGTCTGCCGTCCGCTGGCGATACTCCTGAGCGGCCCGCTGTCGCGGCGTCAACTCCCAATCCGCCCTGCGCCGCATGAGTTCGAGCCTCCTGCGCCGAATCTCTAACCCGTTGTCCGGTACGCTGCGTGCCTCGTCATGGCTGCGCTGCGCCACCGCCAGCGGTGTCGGTGCCATGTCCACCACAACCGGATTCCTGTCAGGGAACAGCGACCGCAATTCACCTTGCGCGGCAAGCCTTTCGACATCCTCGGGGTCTTCGCCAACCTGACTGGACAGCGACCGCAGCGCCGACGCCGTATCCCAATGACGCACTGGCGCGCACCGCTGAGGGTAAGAGACCGCGAGGAGCTGTCTGTGGGTCGTCAGCGTCGGGCGGTTATCTGCGGTCGCCGGATTCGGCAGAGTCATGGCTGGCCGGTGCGGTGGCCCGGTGCCAGGAGTCAGATCCGACGTTCCCACGCATCACCGCTCATGCACTGCGGCACACCGCCGCGTCACTGGCGATCCATGCCGGTGCCAACCCGAAGGTTGTGCAACGGATGCTGGGGCACGCCAGCGCGGCGATGACGTTGGACATCTACGCCGACCTGTTCGAGTCGGACCTCGATGCGGTGGCGGATCGGCTGGAAACTGTGCTCATTTCGTGCTCACGCGGTGCTCAGTAGCACTTTTGTTCGGTCCCGAAAGCGCTGCTACCATTGCGTTTGCAGTTGGACTAGGGGAACCCGGTGAGAGTCCGGGACTGTCCCGCAGCGGTATGCAGGAACGACCGCCGTCAACAGCACTGGTCACCGGGGTCTGACAAACCCGAAGCGACTGGGAAGCGACGGCCAGTAGGAGCACCACCCGGTGCGCGCCTGCGAGTCCGAAGACCTGCCGGCTGTGCCGGGCGCGCCGCGTCCGGCGGGCTCATCGCCTCGTGGAATGGGCGTTTGGCTGTGGCCGTTGCGGTTTGTGTGCCGGAGGTGCGCACCGCGACGGAATCGGCTGCTCGTCCGCCGGCGGTGACCAGACCGTCGAGTGAAGGACGACACCGTGAAAGCTCAACCATTCACCGCCACCGTTACCGGCTCCCCGCGCATCGGCCCGAAACGCGAACTCAAGCGCGCGACGGAGGGCTACTGGGCCGGACGCACCGGCCGATCCGAGCTGGAGTCGGTCGCCGCGACGCTGCGCCGCGACATGTGGTCGGGCCTGGCCGCCGCCGGGCTGGACTCGGTACCGGTGAACACCTTTTCGTACTACGACCAGATGCTCGACACGGCAGTCCTGCTCGGCGCCCTGCCGGCCCGGGCCGCACAGGTTTCCGACGATCTCGACCGCTACTTCGCCGCCGCGCGCGGCAACAAGGACGTCGCGCCGCTGGAGATGACCAAGTGGTTCGACACCAACTACCACTACCTGGTTCCCGAGATCGAACCCGCGACCAAATTCGCGCTCAACCCGGACAAGGTGCTCTCCGAGCTGAAAGAGGCACTCAGCCAAGGTATCCCGGCGCGTCCGGTCGTCATCGGGCCGATCACTTTCTTATTGCTCAGCAAGGCCGTCAACGGCGGCGGCGCACCGATCGAGCGGCTCCAGGAGCTGGTGCCGATCTACGCCAAGCTGCTATCGCTGCTCGCCGACAACGGCGCCCAGTGGGTGCAGCTCGACGAGCCCGCGCTGGTCACCGACATCTCCCCCGACGCGCCCGCGCTGGCCGAGGCCGTCTACAACGCGCTGGGTGCGGTGAGCAACCGGCCGGCCATCTACGTCGCCACCTACTTCGGCGACCCCGGCGCCTGCCTGGCGGCCCTGGCCCGCACGCCCATCGAAGCGATCGGCGTCGACCTGGTGGCCGGCACGGACACCGCGGTGGCGGGCATCCCGGAACTGTCCGCCAAGATCCTGGTGGCCGGCGTCGTCGACGGGCGCAACGTCTGGCGTGCCGACCTGGAATCGGCGCTGGCCAACCTGGCGACCCTGCTGGGTTCGGCCGCCACGGTGGCGGTTTCGACTTCGTGTTCCACGCTGCACGTGCCGTATTCGCTCGAGCCCGAAACCGGTCTCGACGACAACCTGCGCAGCTGGTTGGCGTTCGGACAGGAGAAGGTCGCCGAGGTCGTGACCTTGGCGCGCGCACTCCACGAGGGACGCGACGCCGTCGCCGACGAGATCGCGGCGTCCAATGCCGCCGTGGCCTCGCGCAAGAGCGATCCGCGGCTGCACAACGGGCAGGTTCGGGCCCGGATCGACTCGATCGTCGCGTCCGGAGCGCACCGCGGCGACGCGGCCGACCGCCGCGCCAGCCAGGACGCGCGGCTGCACCTGCCGCCGCTGCCGACCACCACGATCGGCTCCTACCCACAGACGTCCGCAATTCGCAAGGCACGCGCGGCATTTCGGGCGGGCGAGATCGACGAGGCCGAGTACGTCAGCAAGATGAAGAAGGAGATCGCCGACGTCATCAAGCTCCAGGAGCAACTCGGCCTGGACGTGCTGGTGCACGGCGAGCCGGAGCGCAACGACATGGTGCAGTACTTCGCCGAGCAGCTGGAGGGCTTCTTCGCCACGCAGAACGGCTGGGTGCAGTCCTACGGCAGCCGCTGCGTGCGCCCGCCGATCCTGTACGGCGACGTGTCCCGCCCCCGCCCGATGACGGTGGAATGGATCACCTACGCACAATCGCTGACCGACAAACCGGTCAAGGGCATGTTGACCGGGCCGGTCACGATCCTGGCCTGGTCGTTCGTCCGCGACGACCAGCCGCTGGCCGACACTGCGAACCAGGTGGCGCTGGCCATTCGCGACGAGACCGTGGATCTGCAGGCCGCGGGCATCGCGGTTATCCAGGTGGACGAGCCGGCGCTGCGTGAGCTGCTGCCGCTGCGCCGCGCTCAGCAGGAGGACTACTTGCGTTGGGCCGTAGGGGCTTTCCGCTTGGCCACCTCCGGCGTCGCCGACTCGACGCAGATCCACACCCACCTGTGCTACTCGGAATTCGGTGAGGTGATCGGGGCCATCGCCGACCTCGACGCCGACGTCACGTCCATCGAGGCGGCCCGTTCGCACATGGAGGTGCTGGACGACCTGAACTCGGTCGGCTTCGCCAACAGCGTAGGTCCGGGTGTCTACGACATCCACTCGCCGCGGGTGCCGAGCACCAAGGAGATGGCCGAGTCGCTGCGGGCCGCGTTGAGAGCGCTTCCGGCGGAACGACTTTGGGTCAATCCCGACTGTGGGCTGAAAACCCGCAACGTCGACGAGGTCACCGCGTCGCTGGAGAACATGGTCGCGGCGGCGCAGGAAGTGCGGGCGGGAGCCTAAGTCTCCGCGCGAGCTGGGGGCACCTCCCGCTCGCGAGCGTAACGCCACCGCGGCTTTCGGGTCGAAATTTCGCAGTGGCGTTACGCTCGGCGACGATGTGCGCCGTACGTCACTCTTGCTCGGCTGGCTCGGACAGCACCTGGACCGGCACATCGTCGGCCCAGGGCTGCCGGGTCACCATGTCGGCGACGTTGACGGTGCCGCGCTCGAACTCGCCCGTCGCCGCATCCACCAGCCGGTATTCCTGGGTCTGCCGGTGGATCGGCTGCGCGTCGAGCAGGACCACCCGCACCTCGCCCGGCTCGAAGTGGCAGCGCTGCTGCATCGCGTTGATCAGCTGCTCGTTGTGCATGTGGCCGTCGCCGAAATTCCAGCCGATGGCGGTGCTGCAGATCCGCTCGCCGTCGGTGATGACGTAGTCGTCCTCGTTCTGTCCCACCATCGCCCGGTGCGCCAACGTGAACAGCGCGCGGCCGTGCGTGTTGAACCCGCGGAACGCGTATCCCATGTAGATCGGGATCTGCGCCGCTTCGGGGCTGCCGTAGAACCGCTCGAGTTGCGCCTGCGGCATGCTGGCGATCGCGATAATGCCCCGGCCGATCTTCTCGTTCGCCGAGTTCTTGACACACCACAGCGTGGTGTCCCAGTTGCCGGCGTAGTACCGCATGCCCGGCAGGAACGAGATCTTGCGCGGAAACACGTTGCCCAGCACGACGATTCCCGCGACCACGACGAACAGGATCGCCACCGGCACCGGGTGTTTGAGGTCGGTCAGCCCCAGGCGGGCGTGCGCGACGAACAACGACAACACGCCGAAGATCATGAAGACGTTCCACTCCAGCGGCACGCCCATCGGGATGGACACCAGGATTCCGAGATGGAAGCACACCATGACGACGGCGGCCACCGCGGTCGGCCAGCCGCCGTGGCAGAAGAACAGCGGCAGCGGCACCAGCATCTCGATGGCGGTGCTCAGGTGAGCCAGCCACCGCGACAGCCGACCGGGCCGCAGATCGTCGGGGAACTTCTCGAAGAAGCGCCGTTTCAGCCACCGCGGCCGCACCAGCGGGTTGTTGGACATCATCGTGGAGATCACGAACGGGAAGTGCCTGTTGAGTTTCGATGTCGCCGCGCCCATCCAGATCACCAGGAACACGATCTTGGCCGCGACGATCATGTCGACCCCGCCGAAGAGGAAGGTCACCGTCAGCGTGGCGTAGACCTCGCCACGGGCGGCCAGAAAGATCACCTTGTCGCGCAGCCCCGCCGCGCCGAGGATCAGCAGGATCAGCACGATCTCCGATGTCGGCAGCAGCCCGACCTTCGTGCCCAGCTCGGGTATCGGGCCGGTGCCGTCGGAGAACAACGCCCAAAGCGTCACCACCAGCAGCGCCGCGTAGAGGAAAACATCCACCGGCTTGCGGGCGGTGCCCTTGGTCAGCGGGACGCGGTCCGGCCACGGTGGCAGCCGGATGGTGCCGAAGCGCATCCAGTACAGGATCGAGCCCATCGGCGGGAAGAACCGGTTGTTCAGCGGCCCGAATCCGCAGCCCAGACCGATCACCTCGAACAGCAGCGTGTAGAGCACGACCTTCTCGAACACGATCGGCTCCGACCACCACGACGCGACGTTCGTGAAGCCATCAATGCCCTTGGTGGTCAAGGCAAATAGCCACGCACCAAGAATGTAGAGAAGGATCTTGACAACGTAGAACAGGTGCAGTGCGACCGGCGTGCCGAAACCCACCTCGGCCCAGTGCTCGGCCATCGGGCGGATCTTCTCGCTGCGGGTGCCCTTGCTCCATTCGGCCATGTCGACCTGCGGCAGTTCGGGCTTGAGGAATCCCATGTTTGAAAGACTACTTTTGCCGCCGAGTTCTTTGCCGGATACCGTGAAGTCGGGTCGGTGACGTGCGTAAGGGGACGTCCACCATGAGCAGACTTGGGATCCAAAAGTTGGCCACCACGGTGGTGATGATTGTTGCTGTCTCACCGATCGCCGTCGTCGCCGTCACCGGTGTCGCCCGGGCCGACGCACCGGCACCCGGCGATGCCTGCACCGCGTTGCACGCGACCACCCGCGACGTCAACGGCCGGATGATGTGGTGCAACCCGACCATGACCGGCGACCATAGTTTGGTCTGGCAGTACGGCGGACCCTCCTAAGGCCCCTTCCGCGCCGCCCGCGTTCGAGTGTGCGGTGACGGCTTCGGGTGTGCGCTGGGCGCCCGAGGCGAGATCTCCGCCCCGACGCACAGTCAAACGCCATGCTTTGCTCCGCACCCTATGCAAGTCCCGGGTTGCGCGAACTCGCCACTGCCGGTGTCGCGATCGGTGTAACTTGCTGCTAGGGCGGGACTAGGTGAGGAGCCAGTCGTGTCAGACGTCGATTTTTGCGTCGTCGGTGCGGGATTCGCAGGCTTGACGGCCGCCCTTCGGCTAAAACGCGCGGGTCGCTCGGTGGCCCTGCTGGAGGCGCGTGACCGGGTCGGCGGTCGCACGTTCACCGAGTACCGTCCCGACGGAACGTGGGTCGATCGTGGCGGCGCGTGGGTCGGGCCGGGTCAGGATCGCATTTATGCGCTGATGGACGAGTTCGGTGTGCCGGAGTACAAGCAGCACAACGACGGCGACGCGATGATGATCGTCGACGGCAAGAAGCACCGCTACGGCGGCACCATCCCCTGGACCATGAGCCCGTGGGCGGTCACCAACCTCGGTCTCGGTCTGCTCTCGATTGAGAAGATGTGCAAATCGATTCCGCGCGAAGCCCCGTGGGAGGCCAAGCAGGCCGCGGAGTGGGATCGCATCAGCGTGGGCGAGTGGCTCGACAGAGAACACCATGTCCAGGCCGGCCCGCGAGATGCTGGACATGGCTTTGGCCGGCCCCTACACGTCGGCGGCGTCGGAGACATCGCTGCTGTGGGTGCTGCTGCAGATGGCGTCTGGTGGTGGTCCCACCTTCGTCATTTCGGGCAAGGGCGGCTCTCAGGACGCCCGCCCGGTCGGCGGGATGGGCGCCATTTACGGTCCGATGGCCGCCGAACTCGGTGATTCGCTGCACCTTTCGCAGCCGGTCCGGCAGATCACGCAGGATGCCGACGGTGCGACGGTCCGCGCGGACGGTTTGACGCTGCGGGCGCGGCGAGTGATTGTGGCGATCCCGCTGGCGATCGCGACCTCGATCGTGTACGAGCCGATGCTGCCGGTGGATCGGGCATTTCTGCACCAGCGCATGCCAAGCGGCGCGATCTTCAAGATCTCGGTCGTCTACGACGAGCCGTTCTGGCGCGCCGACGGGTTGTCCGGCCAGTCGGCCGCGCCGGGATCGCCGGCGACCCTGACGATCGACGCCTGCACGGACACCGGGGATCCAGGGATCATGTGCGTCATCACGGAGGGACCCGCGGCGCGCCGGCTGGGAAAGCTGGACGAGGCCGAGCGCAAAGCGGTGGTCGTCCGCGAACTCGTCGATCGGTTCGGCAGCAAGGCTAGTGCGCCTGTCGAATTCCACGAGCAGAACTGGACTGTGGAGCGCTACTCCGGTGGCGGGATGCTCAGCCACGCTCCGACCGGGGTGCTCACGGAATTCGGTTACACCCTGCGCGAGCCGTGTGGCCGCATCCACTGGGCCGGGACCGAAAGCTCGGCCGTCATGTGCGGGTGGGTCGACGGCGCGATTCGCTCCGGCGAGCGCGCCGCTTCCGAAGTGATGGAAGCCGAAACGGCGGCGGTCGTTTAGACGGGAAGCCTATAAAGCTGATCACCGCATCGTCTGACGAATTTCGTCCATGAAGTCGCGCTTCTTTTCGCCGCCGTCCCGTTGGCCATTTCGATCGGTATGGCCGCGCCCGGCGGCTTCTTGTTTCCGCTCTCAGCGCACGCCGATGACCCCTGCACCGGCGACCCGGGCTGTCCACGCTTCGGGCATCAGGTCTGCGAGCAGATAGAGAGCGGGCTCGACTCCGGCCAGCTCACCGAGATTACGATGATCGCCTACAACCTCGACAAGATCCGGGCAGCGTTTCTTGTCTCCGGCGCCATCGTCACATACTGCCCGTGGGATGAAGGGAAGTAGCTGCGAGGGGCGTGGCGCGCGCCTGGCGCTGGACGGGCCGCTGAGCCGCGCGCGGCTTTAGCTCTACTGCGACGCCGACCACCTTGGTGTGAGGTTGTAGCCGACAGCCGGGTTGTTCGCGCCCGTTTCTCGGATGAAGTGCCGCTCCATCGCGCGGACCTCCGCAACCGTCGAGGGAGACAACGAATTCGCGTCAAACCAAGCCATCCTCGGCGTAGCCTCATGAGCACTCACCGACATCGAAGGGAGTCGCTGTGCCGAGGTTTAAGGAAACCAGGCCCGTCGCGGCCCTACTGCTGACACCGCTGATCGCGCTATCGCTGGCCTGCACGCCCAGTTGCTCGCTGATGACCGCACCAGTCGGCGCGGGGACAGTTCCAGTTCCTGGTCCTGCTCGTTCCCGTCCGTCGTTGTTAAGCGAAGAACAGTGCGCCCAGCTGGAAAGAGAGCTCCACGCGGAGGAGGATCGATTGAACAGAAACCCTAACCAGGGCGACAATCTCGGCTTCCAACAGCAGATTGCCCATTTCCAAATACATTGCCTAGGAAGTGCTCGCCCCTAGGTCATTGAGCGGTTTGAGCGGTACCGCTCAACCCGTCCCAGGGTGCGGCATTTCCTGCAGCGACCACCGAACAGTTGCACCGTCACGTGTTATTGACACCGAAAATTGTGAAAATTCGCTTGGCGGGTTGTAGCCAACTCAGCCAGCTCGGCGCGCACCCGGTCTAGAGCTGCGACCACGGCGGGGTCGTCGGGGTCATATCCCTCGGCGACCGGGCCGCACGGCTACCGTTGGAGGTCAGGGCAATAGGCGGTCTCAGCGCGGGCATCACCTGTTTACTACCTAGTCACTCGCATAGCCCTCGTAGCGGGGAGCCTCATCATGTTCGTCTTCGCGGTGCTTACGGCAACGGGACAGGTGCAGATGTAATCATGCTGCTGGACAGGCGAACCCACACAATTCAACCTCTCCCAGAACTGGCAGGCATTACGTTGTGACCGTGCCGAGGCGCAAGCAGGTCTACAAGATCACGTACCCGAACGGGAAAATCTGACACTTATGTGGGGTTTTCACCTCCCATTCCCAGGTCTCATCGAACTTCTCGGTGCCGCAGTCAGCGGCCGATGATGCACAAATCGCGGTACGGTTTCGACACGTTATACCTAGACGACCGAGTAGGGTGGCCAGTCGTGGTAAGTCGGTAGGAGGTGCGGAATGTCTTTCTTGATCGCGACGCCCGAGATAGTGTCGGCGGCGGCAACGGATTTGGCGGCGCTTGGTTCGATGCTAAGCGCGGCCAACGCGGCGGCATCAACCGCGACGACGGGCGTGCTGCCCGCGGCACTTGATGAAGTGTCGGCGGCGATCGCAGCGCTGTTCGGTGCGCACGGCCAGGCATATCAGGCGCTTGGCGCCCAGGCGTTGACGTTTCAGGAGCAGTTTGTGCAGAACTTGACTGCGAGTGCGGGTTCGTATGCCAATGCCGAGGCCAATATCGTGCAGGCCTTGACGAGTGCGGCCCCTCCGCTGAACACCGGGACCTTGAACCTGGGTCTCGGGAATATCGGAAACGTCAACCTGGGCAGCGGGAATCTTCTCGGCAACTACAACCTGGGTAGCGGAAACCTCGGCACCGGCAACATCGGCTTCGCCAACACCGGCAATAACAACATCGGCATCGCCAACACCGGTAATGAGAACATCGGCTTCGCCAACACCGGCATCGGCAACACCGGCATCGCCAACACCGGCACCGGGAACGTCGGCTTGTGGAATACCGGCATCACCAACACCGGCATCGGGTGGTTCGGTACCTCCGACACCGGCGTCATGGCGCCGCTGGACTCGGGTACCCACAACCAAGGCTTCTTCAACTCGGGCGACAGGAACGTCGGTTTCTTCAACTCGGGAGATACCTCCGCTAGCCCAGTGTTGGACTCCCCGCTCGCCGGCGGCCACAACTTCGGTCTCTTCAACTCGGGCGGCGCATTCTTTTCCCCCACCAACCCCCCCACCTTTGGATCTGGACCCCTTCCCCCCACGGGCACCGGCCATAACTTCGGCTTGTTCAACTCCGGCTTCAACAACTGGGGCATATTGAACTTGGGCGTCACCAACACCGGCATATTAAGCCCGAGCTACTGGCTGACACCTTTTGATGCGGGTTACGGCTAATGCAATAGACGTTTTCAGGCATCCATTTGGATACGCTGCCGCCGACGCCACACCGCCCGATCGGGCAATGGGGGGATAGCGGTCAAATTTGTGCTGAACCGGGGAGGTAGGGGGTGTCTTTCTTTTCGCAGCAGCGGAGCTAATCGCCGACACCGCAACGGATTTGGCGAACATTGGTTTGACGATCGGTTCGGGCAACAGCGCGGCGGTCGCAGCGTCCACGGGTGTACTGCCCGCGGCCGCAGATGAAGTTTTCGCGTAAATTGCCGCGCTGTTTTCCTCGCATGCCGTGGGCGACCAACAGCTGAGCGCGCAGGCGGCAGCGTTTCACCAGGAGATGAAGAAGGAACCGATGGCGTTCATCGCGATGCTCAGAGGAGCGTCTGAGTGATGTCGCACTACAACAACATCGCCGGCCTTGTCAGCAAGATTCGCAACGCCCGTCGGAAACTGTTGGCTGATCCGCAGTTGGCCGAGGCCGTCTACGAGAAGCTGCGCTCGTCCAGGAGTCGCGCTTGACTTCCACATCGTTCCTTAGCAGTGTGGTTTTGGAACGTACTTCAACGGTTCATGGTCAACCGCGAACCAACACCTTCCACCACCCCGAAAAGCTCCTGGCGGAGGAAGCGGAGGAAGACGAAGACGACGCGTAACTACCCGGCCTGTTTGGCTGGCGGACGGTAGAAGATCACCAGCTGGCCGACGGCCCCGGCCAGCCCGAGCACTACCGAGATCAGCAACCCGTTCCAGCCGGAGAGCCAATAGTTCGGCCCGAAGACGAGGTAGTCGAGGCTGAGCTTGCCGGGACCCAACGTGGCCACGGCGACGGCGCTGACCGCCAGCACCAGGTTGTACTCCCAGCCTTCCTTCACGATGAAGAAGCCGTTGGGGCGGTGCACGGTCCAGGCCGCGACCAGCATCAGCGAGACGAAGCCCGCCGCCGGGATCGGCGTGAGCAGCCCGGCCGCCAGGCCCAGTCCGGCGGACACCTCGGTGGTGGCGGCTACGGCGGCGTGAAATTTACCGGGCTTCATGCCGATGCTCTCGAACCACCGCGCCGTTCCCGGTATCCGGCCACCGCCGAAGAACTTGTTGAAGCCATGCGCGGCCAGTGTCAGTCCCAGCACCAACCGCAGGATCAGTAACCCGACGTCATAGGGAGTCATACGTGCAAACCTAGATCATCCGTCTTCTTTCTCGGCAGGTAGCGTTCTAGAGACCGGAAGGGAGCTCGACATCGACATCGCGATCATCGGAGCCGGCAACGTCGGCAACGTATTGGGCGCCGCGTGGCGCAACCGTGGCCACGAGGTCACTTTCGGGGTCCGAAATCCCGGCGACCCGAAGTATGCGTCGCTCGGCGCGGTCCGGACCAACGAATCGGCCACGGCCGCAGCCGATGTCGTCGTGCTGTGCACGCCGTGGCAGAGCACGGAGGCGGCGGTGCAGGGCTGCGGCGACCTGTCCGGCAAGATCCTCATCGACTGTACTAACCCGTTGACGCCCGACTTCGCGGCGCTAGAGGTCGGGCTCGCCACCTCCGGAGCCGAAGAAGTCGCGAAGTGGGCGCGCGGCGCCCGGGTTTGTAAGGCGATGAACCAAATCGGCGCCCCGATGATGGACGGGCCGCAAGTGCCGGGCAAACCGGTGATGTTCGTCTGCGGTGACGATGACGCGGCAAAGTCGGTGACCGCCGGATTGGTGACGGAGCTCGGTTTCGAGACCATCGACGCCGGCGATCTGAAGGTGGCACGGCTGCTGGAGCCGTATGGACTGCTCTGGATCCACTTGGCGCTACGCCGCGGGTTCGGCACGAACTTTGCCTTCGGACTGTTGCGCGGACAGTCCTGACGAGGGGGTCTATCACGACAGCCGTGGTGTTGCTGAACGGCGACGCGAGCCACCCGCGGGAACTCCTGGGCAATAAGGGCCACGGCATCGACGCGATGCGCCGGCAGAAGTTGCCGGTACCGCCCGCGTTCTGCATCACTACCGAGGTGGGCCTGAACTATCTCGCCGAGCCGAAGTCCGCGATGGACGCGGTCTGGGATGACGTGCTCGACGGGATGAGCTGGCTGGAAGCCGAAACCTCGTGCACGTTCGGACAAGGTCCGCGTCCGCTGCTGGTCAGCGTGCGCTCGGGAGCCACGCACTCCATGCCCGGCATGATGGACACGATCCTGGACCTGGGTATGAACGACGCCGTCGAACGAGCGTTGGCAGCCCACAGAGCCTTCTCGGGATCGCGAGCGTTCGCCCGCGACACCCGACTGCGATTCACCGACATGTATCAACGCATCGTGGGCGGTGACTCAGAGGCAGTACCCGCCGACCCCTACGCGCAGTTGCGCGCGGGCGTCGAGGCGGTGTTCGCGTCGTGGAACTCTCCTCGCGCGGTCGCCTACCGCGCGCATTACGACCTCGACGACCGGGGCGGCACCGCCGTGGTCGTGCAGGCGATGGTGTTCGGCAATCGCGGCACCAATTCCGGTGCCGGAGCCTTCTTTTCGCGCAACCCGATAACCGGCGCCGACGAACCGTTCGGCGAATGGCTACCCGGCGGCCAAGGCGACGACGTGGTGTCGGGACTCGTCGACGTCGAACCGATCGCGGCCCTGCGTGACGAGCAGCCGGCTGTCTACGACGAGCTGGCGGACGCCGCCCGCAGTCTGGAGCGGATCGGGCGCGACGTCCAAGAGATCGAGTTCACCGTCGAGGCCGGCAAGTTGTGGCTGCTGCAGACCCGCGCGGCCGAGCGCTCGGCGCAGGCGGCTGTGCGACTGGCGCTGCAACTGCGGCACGAGGGGCTTATCGACGACGCGGAGACGCTTCGCCGGGTGACCCCGGCGCACGTCGAGACCCTGCTGCTGCCCGGGCTGCAGCCCGAAACACGGTTGGCCGCACCGCTTTTAGCGACCGGCCTGCCGGCCTGCCCCGGCGTGGCATCGGGTAAGGCCTACACCGACGTTGACGAGGCGCTGGACGCCGCCGACCGGGGCGAACAGGTCATCCTGGTACGCGATCACACCAGGCCCGAAGACGTCGCGGGCATGCTGGCCGCACAAGGGATCGTCACCGAGGTCGGCGGCGCCGCCAGCCACGCGGCAGTGGTCAGCCGTGAGCTCGGCCGGGTGGCCGTGGTGGGCTGCGGCCAAGGAGCCGCGGCCGCCCTGGCCGGCAAGCAGATCACCGTGGACGGCTACAAAGGCGAAGTCCGCGAAGGCCTTCTGAGCCTGTCCGCCTGGTCGGAGAGCGATACGCCGGAACTGCGTGAGCTGGCCGACATTGCGCGACGGATCAGCCCGCTGCGTGCGTCCGACACTCCGCTGATCACCATGCTGATTGCGCTGCGAGCCGATGAGTGAACTCACAATCCTGCAGGCGGTCCGGCTCAAGGGCAGGGTCAGTCCCGCCGACCTGGCGGCGACGCTCGGCGAGGATCAAGCCGATCTCACAGTGACCGTCGACCGACTCACCGCGGCGGGCTTACTCGTGGAGGCCACGACGTTGCGGATCAGTTCCACCGGCCGTGCCCGGCTCAGCGAATTACTCGACGAGGAGCGCAAGGGTGCCGACACGACGGCGCTGGCCGCAGCCTACGACGAATTCCGGGCGGTCAATGCCGATTTCAAGGCCCTGGTCACGGACTGGCAACTCAAAGGCGGCCCGCAAGGCAGGCCGAACACCCACGATGACGCCGAGTACGACGCCGCAGTGCTGGCCCGCCTCGACGAGGTGCACGCGCGGGTGGCGCCGATCATCGAAGCGGCCGCCACACAGTTACCCCGGTTGAACGCTTACCCGTCGAAATTGCTTGTGGCACTGGGCAAAGTCAAGGACGGCGAGACGGCATGGCTGGCCGCGCCGCTCATCGACTCGTACCACACCGTGTGGTTCGAGCTGCACGAGGAACTGATCCTCGCCACCGGGCTGACCCGCGAAGAGGCGGCCAGATCCGGTGACGCACAGTAAATTTCACAGCACGGGTTTCAGAGTGCGGCATCAAGCAACCGCAAATACGCGTCGATGTCGGCGCATTCACTCTGGAAGGCCGACTCCGCGGCGTGCACGCTGATCGCGACGGTGTCGCCGATGCCATGCACCCCGTGGGTCAGGCCCATCATCGGCGACAGTGCCGGGTACCCGGCCGTCAGCACCACCCGGGCGTCCCCGAAGCTCAGGTCGGCGGCTCCGCGGTTGACACTGGACACCACGGTGTTGCCGGCCACCCGCGCCGACCGGACATCGGGGTCGAACTGTGCGACGCCCCAACGCAGCAGCGCCGCGGGCACCGCGGCGAACGCCCGGTCGGCGGCGAGCGGTGGCGGGATGTTCGAAGCGGCGCCGAGCGTTCGCCAGGTCGGTCGCGATCCGCTCGGCGCGGACATCGAGACCCAGCTTCGGGTACAGCCCGATAACGACGTTCCCGAAGTGGTTATGCGCTTGTCGCACACCGGATTTAGCCATCGGCACCTCGGCGGCCAGCGAATCGGCGCGCGTCGCCGAGCAGACCGGACAATGCCGTTGCCACCGCGGTAAGCACCCCGACGGTGACCGTGGGGCCGCGCAGTTGCGCGCGATGCCGCACCAGCGTGCGCAACGAGCGCACGCCGTCCGGGCGGGCATTGGTCGCGCTGCAGGGGCCGGTCCCCGGCTGCCGGGTGCCAGCAGCCCGGCGCGCGTGTCGCGAACCAGCCGGCGGTGGGCGCGAGCGGCATCGACGGCCCGCAAGGGCAGAAACCCCGCCGGCGGCCGCGCCACCGGGGGCAGCGGTTCGGGCCGGCCCAAGAGCCAGGCCGCCATCGCCGAAGCGCGAGCGCCGTCGGCCACCGCGTGCGCGACCTGCATGACCACAACGGCGCCGATGCCGGATGACGCCGGGAATGCCGTGCACCGGGGTGAACACGTGCAGCCGCCAGGGCATCCGGCGAACGTCGAGCTGGGCATCGGCGAGGCCGACGACGGCCGCCAGGCAATCGCCCCAGCTGTCGTCGGGTAGGTCATGGCGGACCACCTGCTCCGGCCCGACGGCCGCCGGCACCCACTGCGGATAGGTCAGCGAACTTCGCTCCTGGACCCGCATCGTCAGGTCCGGGCATGCGCGCGCCCGGCGGCAGACCTCCTCGATGGCACGCTCGCGATCCGACGGTTCGTCGTCGAACGCATACAGCAGGAACTGGTCGTTGGGCAGTTTGGCCGACATCCAGTAGAACTGCGCGTCGACGGCGGCCATGCTGTTCGCCGCCATGGCTTCAGCCGGGTGAGCCGATGCCGGGTGAGCCGATGCCGGGTGAGCCGATGAACGTCAGCACCAAGTTGGCGACCTTGTCCGGCTGCTCGAGCTGCAGAAAATGCCCGGCGTGGTCCACGATGGCGGCCTCGCTGCCCGCGGGCAGCACCTTTTCGGCCCAGTGGGTGAAAGCCGATGTCATGCAACCGTCCTCGCGGCCGTGCAGGTACAGGCAGGGCAGCATGGGCACCTCGGTCCACAGCCGGTTCAACTCGGCATACCGCGCCGGCGGCCGGCTGTTGCGGATTAGGGCCCGATACGGCCCGAGCGCGGCCCGCCAGCTTTCCGATGTGCCGATCGCGGCGTCAACGTGACGCAGATCCTCGTCGGGGTGATAACCCGGCGACCACCGCTTCCACAGCAGTGGCAGCACCCAGGAAGCGGAACGCTCAGGCAGCCAAGGCAATTGGAAGTAAAAAATGTACCAGCTGCGCAGCAGCTGATGCGGTAGGCGGCCGGCCAGCCGCACCCGGTCGGCTACGCCGCCCCCCCGACGGAAAGCCGCGCTCGGTGGCACCGACATGATCACCGCCTTGGCGAACGGGCTGTCGGGCATAGCGGCCAAGCCGCTGGCCGCGATCGCACCCCAGTCGTGGCCGATCACGACATCCTGCTCGGTGCCTCCCGCGGCCGAGCGCACGCGCAGGGCGTCGTCCATCAGCGCTTCGATGTGAAAGCTGCCGTCGGACGGGATCGACGACGGCGCATACCCGCGCATGAACGGCGCGACGACCCGCCACCCGGATTCCGCAAGTCGCGGAGCCACGTTGCGCCACCCGTAGGCGGTGTCGGGGAAGCCGTGCAGGCACAGCGCGATCGGGGCGTCGTCGGGCCCCCAGGTGAGAGCCTTGAGGTCTCCGGTGGGGCCGGGCACGTCGATCCAGTGTGGTTCAGCCATCGTCACCCAACCTAACGCGTGTGGGACTGCGGATGTCTCCGGCAGACCGATAGCGTCGAGGGTTATGAGTTGTTGCGCCCCCGCCACCGCCACCCGGAGCGAACGGTGGTTAGACCGCATAGGTAACGTCCAAGCATGACCACGGTGAACAGCAGCCCCGAGACGGTCGAGTTTTCCGGTGTCGGTGGCCTCAAACTGGTCGCCGACGAGTGGAACCGCGGCGCGACCGATCGCCCCACGATCCTGATGCTGCATGGCGGCGGGCAGAATCGATTCTCTTGGAAGAACACCGGTCAAATACTGGCTAACGACGGGTATCACGTCGTGGCACTGGACTCCCGGGGCCACGGCGACAGCGATCGCGCGCCGAATGCCGACTACGACGTGGAGACGTTGACCCGCGACGTCATGCGCGTCCTCGATGCCATCGGCCGGCCGGTGGTGATCATCGGGGCCAGCATGGGCGGACTGACCGGCATCCTGGCCGCCGACCGGGCGGGCCCCGCGAGGGTGGCCAAGCTGGTGCTCGTAGACGTGGTACCCCGATTCGAGAAGGGCGGCAGCGCCCGCATCCGCGACTTCATGATGAGCGGCCTCGATGGATTCGACTCGCTGGAGCAGGCCGCCGACGCCGTGGCCGTCTACCTGCCGTACCGGACCAAGCCGCGCAGCCCGGAGGGGCTGAAGAAGAACCTGCGCCTGCGCGACGGCCGCTGGTATTGGCACTGGGACCCTGCGTTCATGACCAAGCCCGGGGACGACCCCGAACTGCGCACCGAGAATTTCGAGCGCGCCGCCAAGAACCTGGCGATCCCGGTGTTGTTGATTCGCGGAAAGCTGTCCGACGTCGTCAGCCCCGAAGGCGTCAGGCACTTCCTGGCCACGGTGCCCCGCGCGGAGTTCGTCGAACTGTCTAACGCGGGGCACACCGCGGCCGGCGACGACAACGACGCTTTCAGCGACGCCGTGGTGGCTTTCGTCGAGCGCGGACGCTGACCAGTCAGTTAGCCGGTTTCTCCGCGTGTCCGCCGAACTGCTTGCGCATGGCCGACAGCGCCTTGTTCGCGAAGTCATCGAGGCGACGGGATGCGAAGCGGGCCTGCAGCGCGGTCGTTAAAACCGGCGCCGGAACTCCCTCGTCGATCGCCGCGATGGCGGTCCACCGGCCCTCACCCGAGTCCGAAACCCGCCCGGAGAACTCCGTGAGGTCGGGCGATTCGTGCAGCGCGATCGCGGTCAGATCCAGCAGCCACGAGCCGACGACGCTGCCCCGGCGCCACACCTCGGCGACGTCAGCGATGTCGAAGTCGTACCGATAGCATTCGGGGTTCGACAACGGCGCGGTTTCGGCATCACCCTGTGCAACGCGTTTGCCGATGTCGGCGTTGCGCAGGATGTTCAGGCCTTCGGCGAGCGAGGCCATCATCCCGTACTCGATGCCGTTGTGCACCATCTTCACGAAGTGGCCCGCTCCGGACGGCCCGCAGTACAGGTAGCCCTTCTCGGCCTGCGCGACCTCGCCTTCCCGGCCCGGGGTGCGCGGGGCCGCATCCACTCCGGGTGCGATGGTGGCGAAGAGCGGCTCGGCGTGCGCGAAGGCGTCCTGGTCGCCGCCGATCATCAGGCAGTAGCCGCGCTCGCGGCCCCACACCCCGCCGCTGGTGCCGCAGTCCAAGAGGTGAATCCCCTTCTCGCCCAGGAACTTTGAGTGCTTCAGGTCATCGCGGTAGTAGGAGTTGCCGCCATCGATGACGATGTCCCCGGCTTCGAGCGTCTTGGCCAGCCCCTCGATCGCCGAAGTCGTGATGTCGCCCGCGGGGATCATCACCCACACGACGCGCGGCGCGGCCATCTTCTCGGCCAGTTCTTCCAACGAGAAGACCCCGGTCGTCCGCTCCTCACCCGCCATCGCCTTGATGGCGTCCGGGTTGTGGTCATACACAACGCATTCGTGCCCCGCACTGGCGACCCGACGAGCGATGTTTGCGCCCATCCGGCCCAGGCCGATCATCCCCAGCTGCATCTTCTCCGGTCTCCTTACTCTGCTTCCTGCGTGCTTCGAGGCATCCATGGCTCGTGCCAATGGTGGTGACCGCGCAGCAGCGACTGCGCGGCGTCGGGCCCCCAGGTCCCCCGGTCGTACTGATGGATTTCACACGGTTTGTCCAGCAGCGGCTGCACGATGCGCCACGTCTGTTCGATGCTGTCTATGCGTGCGAAAAGCTGGTGGTCACCGGTCAACGCGGCGTGCAGGAGAAGTTCGTACGGCCCCGCCGCTTCCCCGAGGTCTTCGGCGAACGAGGAGTCCAGGTGGATGGGTTCCCAGGAGTCGCCGACGCGCGCGGATAACTGCAGCCGCAAACCGGGGTCAGGGTCGATGCGCAGCACGAGCTGGTTGGGCTCGGCCGGTCTGCGGTCGGGCAGGAAGGCCAACGCGGGAACACGTTGGAGAAACAGCCGCACCTCGGTGACCCGCTCCGGCAGTCCCTTGCCGGCGCGCAGGAAGATCGGCACCCCGGCCCAGCGCCAGTTGTCGATCTTGGTCCGTAGCGCGACGAACGTCTCGGTCCGCGAACCCTTTTGCACCCCGGCGATGTCGGTGTAGCCGCGGTACTGACCTCGCACGCAATGGTCGGGATCCAGCCCGGGCATGGCGCGGAACACCTCGGCCTTCTTGTCGTTCAGGTCGTCGCCGGTGTGGCCGACCGGAGGTTCCATCGCGACCAGCGCAAGCACCTGAAGCAGATGGTTTTGTATGACGTCGCGCAAGGCGCCTACCGCGTCGTAGAACTTGCCGCGGTCCTCGACTCCGAAGTTCTCGGCCATCGTGATGTGAATCTCGGAGATGCTGTTGCGGTCCCACAGCGCGGCCAGCGCCTGGTTGGCGAACCGCAGGTACTCCAGTTCGACCACGGGCTGCTTGCCCAAAAAGTGGTCCACCCGCAGGATCTGATCCTCCGCCAGGACCGCGCGCAGCCGGGTGTTGAGTTCGCGCGCCGACGCCAGGTCATGGCCGAACGGCTTTTCCACCGCGACCCGCGCATGTTCCACCAACCCGGCCTTCGCCAGGTTCTCCACGATGGGCGCAAACAAGGACGGCGGCATCTCCAGGTAGTACAGCGGGCGAGAGTCCGAGCCGATCTCCTTGGCGAGCCGACCGTAGAGCTCGGCATCGGTGACGTCGCCGTGCAGGTAATCCAAGCGGCCCGCCAGCCGGTCGAAAACCGCGTCATCGATCGTTTCCCCGGACTCGTTGATGGCTCCTCGCGCCCGTTCGATCAGCTGCTCGGTCGACATGTCGTCACTGGCCACACCGAGGATCGGGCAATCCAGCAGGTCGCGCGACTCGAGCCGGTACAAGGCGCGAAACGTCATCTTGCGGGCCAGATCACCGGTAATGCCGAAGATCACCAGCAGGTCCGAGGAACCATCACCGCCGTCGGCCAAGCCCGCACCTCCCAAAAGTCACCTCATTGGCTCACTTGGATTGGCTCACTTGGAATCACTACCCGCGGCGGTCCAGCATCAACCCTAGACACTGCGCATGGGGCCGACAACCCGAGGCCACCACGGGCTTTGCAAGGATGGCCGTCATGGGTGATGCGCTGCATATCGCGGTCTACGTCCTGGCCGGGGTTGCCGCGGTCGAGGCCGGCGCGCTCGTCGTGCTGTGGATCCTGCTGCGCCGCAGTAGGCAGGAAATCGACACGTTGCGCCAGGTCCCCGATATTGGCCGTATTGGCTCGCAAGTGGTCAAGACCGTATGGAACACCGCCAACCTGATGCGCAAGGAGGGCTTCGGCGCGGCCGTGCGCGGCTCCATCGAGGACCTCGCGGACTGGGCCGAGGTCGAGCGACCGGACCTGGCCCGGGTCACCCCGGACGGCCGGGTGGTGATCCTGTTCTCCGACATCGAGGAGTCCACCGCCCTCAACGAGCGGATCGGCGACCGCGCCTGGGTCCGGCTGATCGGCTCGCACGACAAACTGGTTTCGGGGCTCGTGCGGCAACGGTCCGGACACGTGGTGAAAAGCCAGGGTGACGGATACATGATCGCCTTTGCGCGTGCCGAAGAGGCGGTGCGGTGCGGCGTCGACATCCAGCACGCGTTGCACAGAAACGCAAAACGCAAGCCGCACGAGGATATTCGGGTCCGGATCGGCGTCCACATGGGCCGCTCGGTGCGGCGCGGCGACGATCTGTTCGGGCGCAACGTCGCAATGGCGGCACGGGTCGCCGCACAGGCCGTCGGTGGCCAGATCCTGGTGAGCCAACCGGTGCGTGACGCGCTGCGCGACCGTGACGACATCCGGTTCGACGAGGGCCGCGACGTCGAGTTGAAGGGCTTCTCCGGTAGCTATCGCTTGTTCGCGGTCGAGTCCGACTCCCCATTGGACTCGGCCCACCTCTGATGCAGGCGGTCCCGGACCTCGTCGGCCGTGTAGGCGTTTCGTTTGCGTTGGTCACGGGCTACCACCACGCCCCCGGCGACGACGCCGGCGACACTGGCCAGGCCGACCCACTTCCAAATGTTGCGCACAATTGACAGGCTATTACCGCCATGGACACCCTTCGCGACAAGGTCGCCGTCATCACCGGAGCGGCCAGCGGAATCGGCCGCGCCATCGCGTGCGCGCTCGCCGGCCGGGGCGCTCACATAGTGGCCGTCGACCTCGACAATGACGGTGTTGCGGCCCTCGCCGACGACCTGAGTGACCGGGGTGCCGCCGTACTGCCGCAGCGCGCCGACGTCTCGGATCCGGGCGCGTTCGACGGAATTCGGGACGCGGCACTGCAACGGTTCGGCCGAGTCGACATCGTGGTCAACAACGTCGGCGTGCTGACGAACGGTCTGCCCGAAGACATTCCGGTCGCCGAGTGGCAACGCCTCCTCGACATCAACCTGATGTCGCTCGTGCGCAGCAACGCCGCCTTCCTGCCGCTGCTGCTCGGTCAGCGCAGCGGACACCTGGTCAACACCGCCTCCTTCGCCGGGCTTTTCACCTATTCGTACGATCGGCTGCCGTATGCCGCCACCAAGGCCGCCGTCGTGCAGATCAGCGAGGGACTGGCAATCTATTTGCGGCCCAAGAACATTGGTGTCACCCTGCTGTGCCCGGGGCCCGTGCTGACCAATATCGCCGCGGCCGTACCGACATTCGGCGACGGGGCGCCGCTGCGCATCCCCGGCGAACAGTTTGAGCTGCTCGACCCGGCACCCGTCGGCGAGCTGGTCGCCGATGCGATCCTGCGCAACCGGTTCTTCGTGCCGACTCACCCGCACGTCGTCGAGGAGTTGCGCCGCCGCGTCGATGACTGGGACGCCTACATCGACTACCAGATATCCCGCGAACCCCGGCTTTAACCGGCTTTAAAAGGAACAGAAAGGCGGACCCCGATGGCTGGCACCCGCACTCAAGGTCTGGACGTGCTCAAGGAGATGCTGCCCGGACTGATCCCCGACGGCGTCACCAGCCTGAGCGACGGCGGACTCGCCGACGAACTCGGCGACCTGAGCCTCGATCACGTTTTCGGCGCGCTGTGGACCCGCCCCGGCCTGGATCGTCGCTCCCGCAGCCTGGTAACCCTCGGCGCGCTCATCGCCTTGCGGGCCAGCGATGAACTGAAGGCCCACTTCCAGATCGCCCTGCACAACGGGTTGACGCTCGAGGAAATCGAAGAGGTGATCTACCACATGACGGGCTACGCGGGTTACCCGGCGGCCGTCAGTGCGCGCAAGATCGCACGCGAAGTCATCCGGCGTTGAGCGGGCAGACGCGAACATGCTGACCCTCGACCAAGCGCTCGAAGAAACCCGGACCGGCGACCTCTGGCTGTTCCGCGGCGGCTCACGACCCGACCGTGCCATCCAGACGTTGACCAACAGCCCGGTGAACCACGTCGGGATGACGGTGGCCATCGACGATCTGCCGCCGCTGATCTGGCACGCCGAACTGGGCGACAAGCTCGTCGATCTGTGGACCGGGACCAACCACCGCGGCGTGCAGCTCCACGATCTGCAGCAAGCCGTCCTGCAGTGGACGCAGCGCTACCACCAGCGGTGCTGGCTGCGTCAGCTGACGCCCCACGCCAATCGCGAACAGGAGAACAAGATGCTGCGGGTGATCGCCCGGATGGACGGCACCCCGTTTCCCTCCACCGCGCGCGTGACCGGCCGGTGGTTCCGCGGCCGGGTCCCGACCGCCTACGACTGGACGCGCGGAATCCCGTTCGTGGACAAGAAGGTTCGAGAGTCGACACAGCGACGCAAAGTAGAACAACGCGTCGGCCTGGAGACCGCATACTGCGCCGAGACCGTGGCAATCACCTACGAGGAAATGGGACTGCTCAGCACGGAGAAGTACTCGTACTGGTTCGACCCGGGCTCGTTCTGGAGCGGTGACACGCTTCCGCTGGCGCCCGGTTACCGGCTGGGCGACGAAATCGAGGTCTCGGTCGGCCAGGTCGGCTAATCGACTGACATCGCTCCCATCGCCGGCCACCCCGTCGCATCGATCGTGTGACCGATGATCTTGGGCGACCGCGACCAGGCCAACGGTCTGGCCGCGGACTGCGCCACCAAAAAGCCGCCAGCTGGCGAGGCTAATCGACGGACATCTCCCCCATCGCCGACCACCCCGTCGCATCGATCGTCTGACTGACGATTTTGGGCGTGGACGCCAGCGCCTGCGGAAGCTCCCGCATCGCCTGCTTGAAGTGATCGCTATTGACATGGACGCTGCCCGCGTCCCCGTCACGAAACGCCTCGACCAACACGTACTCGGCCGGGTTGTCCAGGCTGCGGGACCACTCGAACCACAGGTTGCCCGATTCGGCGCGGGTGGCAGCGGTGAACGAGGCGACCAGTCCGGGCCAGCGGTCGGTCCACTCGGGTTTCGTTTCGAACTTGACGACGATGAAGATCACTGCCGGACCCCGCCTACGCTCGCAGCTCCCATTGCGCCCGCGCGATCTCGCGGGCAGCGCCAGGATACGTGCCGCGGGCCTCGCCCCAGCGGCGAGTCTGCGACCGGCGCTTGGTTCTCAAGCCCAGAGCGAAATCTGCCCAGGCATCGCCATTGGATGCCTGGGCAAACTTCGCTATTTCGACTATTGCGGGTCGGCGCCCGCCTTTCAGGTTAAGCGTAGTGACGTATGCCACATGCCGGTCGGAATCCGAGACAGGTCACAATCCGGCGAATTGCGACCGGCTTCGGAAAATCGACATACCGCTTAATTCGATTTGTTACGGGTTCGCAATTCCCGGAACGCCGGGCGGCGGCGCATCGGGGGCCGGCGGCGCAGGCATTGCGGGCGCCGGAGCGTCGACCAGAACGGCGGGCGGCGGGGCTGCCGCGTCGGGCGCCGGGGGCGGCCCAGCCGGCGGCGGAGGCGGTGCGTCCGGCGGCGGAGGGGCGGCCCCGTCCCAATCCGGTGGCATGGGCAGGAACATGTGGTGGGTGAATCCGGCCTGGTAGGCGCCAGCGCCACCGATGTGCACCCCGCCCCGTTCACCGCTGGCCACCGGGGTACCGTCCGGCAGGGTCACCGCAGTGTGACCGCCGTTCCACCCGATCACCAAGGCATTGGGAGCGGTTCCATATTGAAAGCCGCGCGCCAACAGAGCGGCTTCCTCGTTTCCCGTGTTAAACCGACTCCCGAAAACCGGCCTGTCGGTCGCCGCATTGGCAACCCATGAAGCTAGCCCAGAGCAATCGGTCCCGGCGGGAGTATCTCCACCCCTGACATAGGGCGTCCCGGAGACCTGATTGACGAGCGACATCAACGTTGCTAAAACAATCATGGGGACGCACGCTAGCAACAGGATTCATAGGTAATCAAAATTTGTGGTGTTTGTCATGCACAAATTGGACAATGGCGTGCGCCACACGTACAGCAAACTCATTACAAAAAGACGTCTTTATTGACACGAGTGTGCCGGCATGGCCGTCGGCGACCCACGACTCACCCCGGCGCTGGAGGTAGAGGCAAGACGACCGCGGCGAGCCTTTGTCCTGGCCG
>CAWEIY010000014.1:0-85966 GCA_963809285.1 uncultured Actinomycetota bacterium
CTCACGTTCAGCGACCCCAGGAACTTCTTGTTCTTCTCCCCCGCACAGTCGAGGGCAAACGCGCCGCGTCGGACTACCTCAACCGCCTCAAGGAGCGCACCGAGGACCGCGACAGACGAATCTCGATGCAGGCCCGCATCGCTGCAGCCTCAAAGCCATCCGGCACGCCGGCCAGAGCCAACCTGACGACCTGTCACTCATCACGCAACCCGTTTTTTCTTCGTGGGCGTAACGGCGACCACGACCTATCGTCGACAGCAGCCACTCAGCCGACATGGCACGCCGACTGCCCGAACGCCCAACTGAAGATGTATCCCAACTCGGGACACGGCGGAGGTATTCCAGCACCATCGTACCTTCGTCCCCGACGGCGCTGCAATTCCTCGCCGAGGCAAAGAGCTTTCGAGACCCGTACGAAACGTCATGAACCTACAACCGATCCACACGACGACGCGATCACGTCGTACAAACATGCGCCGTCGCGTCACGATCACGGCAGCGGGTGTCACCTACGCCTACCGCGAACTTGGGCCGAAGGGCGGGATTCCGGTGATCTTCTTCGTCCACCTCGCCGCCACGCTGGACAACTGGGACCCCCGGATGATCGATCCCATCGCTCGGCAGCATCTGTGTCATTGCCTTCGACAACCGCGGCGTCGGGAGCGTCCACCGGAACCGTTCCCGACACCGTCGAGTCCATGGCCGACGACGCCTACACGTTCATCACCGCCACTCGGTTTCGACACCATGACATCCTCTCCTCTCGCTCGGCGGCATGGTCGCCCAGGCACTGGTGATCAAACATCCTGAGCTCGTCCGCAAGCTGATTCTACCGGAACCGGACCGCAGGCGGAGAGGACATTGACAAGGTTGCCGTACCACCTACTACGACACATTGCGTGCCATGCTCACCCGGCAGGACCCCAAGGAGTTTCTGTTCTTCAACCGCGACGACGCCGGCAAACGAGCCGCCACCGCGCTTCGTCGAACGCCTCGACGAACGTACCGAGGTCGAGACATGCCGATCACGCTGAAGGCTTTCCGAACTCAACTCAAAGCGATCAAACGTTGGGGGCGCTCAACACCCGCCGATCTGTCTGTGATCACCCAGCCGACATTCATTGCGAACGGCGACAACGACCGCATGGTTCCCACGGCCCTCTCCGAAGACATGCACCGTCGCCGTCGCCGGTTCGAGCTCCACCGTCTATCCCGACTCCGGACATGGTGCGATCTTCCAGTACCACCACGAGTTCGCTTGTACTGCAATGGATTTCATCGATAATTACACCGATCGGCACACGAGGAGTGAGCATGAGTCGGCAAAGTAGCGGCAGCCGGCAAGGTTGCAATGGACGCTGGGGGTGCTCGCCGCAATCCCCGTGGCGAGCGCAACCGGTGAGATTCTTCGAGGCCCGCAAGGGGTGCCGGGCGGCTCACCCGATGTGATTCCGACCGTGGACAGTGCTCTCCGCTATGCCAACGCGTTCAAATTCGTGGTCAGGACCTGTCATCTGGTCTCAACTGCGACATGTCGAGCAGTCACCGGCCGTGTCTTTCGCGGCCGCGACCATCACGTTTCGGCGGTCTCGCGCGGGCTGAGGTCATGGCAACGACGCGGGCGCCCACCCATCACCGTGGTGGCAATCGCCCTTGAGACCATCGGAGTGCCAATACTGCTGGCCGGGCGCCTATCTGTAAAGGCGGTTGAGCAGATGCCTTCCGTACTGGTCACCGGCGCAGGCAGAGGAATCGGGTCTGGCGATCACCGAGCACATGAGCCGCCGAGGCTCGACATGCTTACACCGCCACCGCCGATGCCAGCCGCACTGCACCAGCCTCGACCGCTTGCCCATGTTCACGCGATCGCGCTCGACATCCACCGACCGGTCGCGATTGCAGCACTTCCGCGACTCAGCTTCCCGCTCGAGCTGAACGGCGTCGTCAACAACGCCGGCATCATCGTCAACGGGCCGGTCGAGGGGTTATCCCTCGATGATCTGACACAGCGACTCGACGTCAACGTCATCTCGAAATCGCCGTGACACAGGTGGTGCTGCCAAAGATTCGTGCCGCTCGCGGCCGGGTGGTCTTCATGTCCTCGGTCAGCGGATTGATCACCACTCCGGGCACCGGCGCCTACACCGCATCAAGTACGCGATCGAATCCCTGGCCGATGCACCCGCAATGGAGTTGCGCCCCTGGCGCATTCCCGAGGTGTCACTCATCAAGCCAGGACCGATCGGCACCGATATGTGGGCCGACGTGCTCAACGACTACGACCATATGACCAAACAACTCAGTGACGAGCATCGCCGACCTATGCGTCGCACCTGGCTGCGAGTCGGAAGTTGCTGGGACGTATGCAAAAACTTGCTGCCGACCCCAATCGGGTCACCAAGGCCGTCGATCACGCGCTGACATCGAGGCGTCCTGTAGCGTCGCTATCTGTTAGATCTCGTCAGTCGCGCCCAGAAAGCCGTCGTTGCGATCACGCCGACCGCGGTCAACGACGCGGTTCTGGCAGCGGCGACCACTTCGAAATGAGGGCCGGGCCGCCGGTCGGGCACGCGCCAGGGTGCTTGATCGTCGAACGAGGTCGGCAGTGCAGACGCATCCTCGTAGAGCAGCGCCACCTGGTTGCCCTGGGAGTGTTGATGTGCGAGAGAAATACATAGAAAAAGGGCCGCTATCTGCGGCCCTTTTGGTGGAGCTGCCGGGAATCGAACCCGGGTCCTACGGCATTCCCTCAAGGCTTCTCCGTGCGCAGTTCGCTATGCCTCTACTCGGATCTCCCGTTCACGCGAACTAGCCGGGATGACGATCCCAGTCGCTGTGTGTGTCCCGATGAGTCCCGCGACCGAACTCATCGGTGGATCCCTCTAGCTGATGCCAGGGTCCGGGCCGAGGGCGTTCCCGGTCTGACAGACTAGCTGTCGCTTAGGCAGCGAGAGCGTAGTCGCGCTGTGTTGAAACGGCGCTTATATGGTTGCAACGACGCTTACGGTGGTCTCTTGCCTGCACCGGCACGCTTCCCTTGATTCGATGCGCGAAGTCGAAACCTTTCAGCCCCTCGCATCCCAGCCGACTTTCGGCCGGACAATCCATGGTACCCGGCCCTCAACAAGCGGCAACGGAATTATCTTCCGTTCCAGGCTGCGGTCAGATCACGAAATTCAGGTTATCGGCCACCTGACCGGCCACGTCTTTGTCGCCGCCGAGCTCGATGTCCTGGGCATGGGCGGCGCTCATGGGACGCCCGCCGGAGAGCCTGGTGAACTGCAGCCCGTCGAGCCGAAGCGTCGCCGTCGGCTCTTGGCCACCGAAGTCGGCGACCACCTGAGCGCGGCCGTCGACGTTGACACGGATGCTGCGGGCCAGCGGGCCGGTCAGCTCGATCAGGATGCGTGAACCGTCGGGCGCCTTGGCGCGCTTGCCCACCACGTACCCCATCGTCGCCTCGATCTCGTCGAGGGCCAGTTGCGACACCGTGCCGTCAAGCTCGTCGTCGGAGGACGGCCGCGACAATGCCTCGCGCGCGTCTTGCTCGTGCATCCAGCAGTCGAACGCCCGCACCCGCATGAACCGGCCGTAGCTCTCCGGACCGACCGGCGTCGGCATCACCGCGTTCCACTCCTCGTCGGACATGCCCGCCAAGGCCGCGCGGCGGTCGTTGGTCAGCGCGCGGAAGCGCTCGAGGACGCCGGCGCCCGATTCCCCACTGAGATGGCGCACCCAGCACTCGTTCATCGCTCCGATGTCGTTGTGCACATGGTCGAGGGCCGAGACGTCGATATCCGGTTGGGGGGGCGCGATGCCGGACAAGAATGACTCGGTCCCGATGATGTGCGACACCACGGCCTTGACGTCCCACCCGGGCAGCGGCGTCGCCGCCTGCCAACTGGTCTCGGGCAGCCCGTCGAGCAGCGCGTCGATGGAGTCCCACACGGCAAAGAGGCCGGACAGCACCTCGGACTTGTCGAGTCGGGTGATAGGACGGTCCGCCATGGTCGGATAGTAGGCCGCTCACTCTCCGATGAAGAGGCCGACCCGAGCCGGCATCAGATCGATCAATACAGCACGACCTCGGCCGGGATCGTCCAGGGAGGGCCGCCCGTCAGTTTGCGGCGATCATCGCCACGGAACCCATGGCCATCACCATGCCGACTCCCTGCCAGCGACTCACCCGCTCGCGCAGCACCACCATCGCCAGCACGACCGTCGCGGCCGGATACAGCGAGATCAAGATGCTCGCCAGCGACAGCAGCCAGGTGTGCAGCGCGAGCAGCATGGTCACGTTGGCGCAGATGTCCAGCAGGGCTACGGTCAGGGCCATCTTCTGCGGCTTCCCGCGCGGCATCCGCAGGTTCTTGCTCAGCGCAGCCATGACGAACACCACCGCGGTGGCGGACAGCCGGGCGAACACCAGCGGCCAGAGTTTGCATTCGTGGGGCGCCTGATGAAGGAACACCAGGTTCAGGCCCATCGCCGACCCCGCCACGACCGTAAGCCAGGCCACCTTCGGTGTGAACCGATACGGCGTGACGCCCTCGACGGTGGCCTCGCGGCTGACCAGCATCACGGCGACCAGAGCCAGTACGACGCCCACCGAGGCCGCTGGTCCGGGCCGCTCCCCCAGGGCCACCCCGACCGCCACGGGTACGGCGGCGTTCAGCACGGCCGCCAACGGTGAGACCACCGAGATCGGTCCGGCGCCCAGCGCCGCGAAGAACGCCCACATGCCGAACGCCATGCCGATGCCGTACAGGCCGCCCCAAATGACCGCGCCGGACGTGATCGGCCCGCCCACGGCGAGGGCCAGCACAACCATCATCACTGCCTCGAGCGGGTAGGCCAGGAGCATCACGCGCAGCGCCGCTACCCGCCGAGCGGCTACACCGCCCACGAAATCGCTGACGCCGTACGTAACGGCAGACAGCTGGGCGTAAGCGGCCCCGATCAGTTCATGCCCTTGGCGCGGCGACCCATCTCTCGACGCACTTCGCGCTGGGCATCGCGGCGTGCCATGTCCTGGCGCTTGTCGTACGCTCGCTTGCCTTGCGCCAACGCGAGCTCGACTTTCACTTTCCCTTCGGAGAAATACAGAGACAACGGCACGAGGGCGAGGTTACCATCTCGGATCTTGCCCACCAGTCTGTCGATTTGTTGCCTATGTAACAACAACTTTCGATTGCGACGCGGGTCATGGTTGGTCCAGCTACCGTGCTGATACTCCGGAATGTGCAAGTTGCGCAGCCACACTTCGCCGTCGTCAACCGTTGCGAACGCGTCGGCCAACGATGCGTGCCCCTCGCGCAAGCTCTTTACTTCGGTGCCCTGCAAGGCCACTCCCGCCTCGAAGAGCTCGATAACCGAATAGTTGTGCCGCGCTTTGCGGTTGGTGGCGATGATCTGTTTGCTGCCACGCTTGCCGCCAATCGCCTTGCCCCCACCGGACTTTGCGGCCACAGCTACCGCCGTACGTAGAGGCGCAACGTGGCGTACGACGTCACCGCGGCCATCGACACGCCGAGCAGCAACAGAATCGGAGCGATGTAAAGGACGTCGGCGTAATCGACGCGGGCGATCAGGTTGGCTTGGTAGAACTGGTTTAGCGCGTTGTCCAGGAAAAATGCCCGCACCACAATCAAGCCGGCGATCGCGATGGCCACACCGACGGCCGCGGCGGTCATCGCCTCTACCAGGAATGGCAGCTGGGTGTACCAGCGGCTGGCCCCCACCAGTCGCATGATTCCGATTTCCGTGCGCCGCGTATACGCCGCGACTTGAACCATGTTGGCAATCAACAGGATCGCTCCGACGGCCTGGACCAGGGCGACGGCGAACGCGACATTGCTCAAGCCGTCCAGGACCGCGAACAGCCGGTCGATCAGCTCCTTTTGGTTCAGCACCGAAAGCACCCCGGGCTGATCCTTCATCGCCGCGTCAAAGTCCTTGTGCTGCTCGGGGTTATTCAGCTTGACGACGAACGACGCGGGGAAGGAGTCCTTGCCGGCGACGTCCTTGTATTGGGGGAACTTTCGGATCGCGTCGTCGTATGCGTCCTGCCGGTTGAGAAACCGTACCGATTTGACGTCGTCGCGCCCCTCGATCTTTTCTCGCAGCGCCTTGCACGGGTTGTTGCTGCAGGACGGGTCGTTGGCGGAGATGTCCTCGGTGAGGAAGACCTGCGTCTCGACGCGGTCGAGGTAGATGGCGCGGGAGTGGTCGGCCAGCCGAACGACCAGCAGGCCGCCGCCGAACAGGCCGATGGAAATCGCGGTCGTCAGGATCATCGCGGCCGTCATGGTGATGTTGCGACGAAGGCCGTTCAGGACCTCGGTGAGCAGGAAGCCGAAGCGCACTTAGCGGTCCATCCCGTAGACGCCGCGCTGCTCGTCGCGAACCAGCCTGCCCAGGGACAGCTCGACGACCCGCTGCCGCATCGAGTCGACGATGTGGTGGTCGTGCGTCGCCATCAGCACCGTCGTGCCGGTGCGGTTGATCCGCTCCAGCAGATCCATGATGTCCTGGCTGGTGTCCGGGTCGAGGTTGCCGGTGGGCTCGTCGGCCAGCAGCACCAGGGGCCGGTTCACAAAGGCGCGCGCGATCGCGACCCGTTGCTGCTCGCCGCCCGACAGCTCGTGTGGCAGCCGGTTGGCTTTGCCGGACAGGCCGACCGTCTCGAGCACGTCGGGCACCACCCGATTGATCGCTTCCCGGCGCCTGCCGATGACCTCCAGGGCGAAGGCGACGTTTTCGAACGCAGTCTTTTGCTGCAGCAGCCGAAAATCCTGGAATACGCAGCCGAGCACCTGGCGCAGCTTCGGTATGTGCCGGCCGGGCAATTTATTGACGTGAAACTTGGAGACCCGCACGTCACCGGTGTTTGGCGAGTCCTCACCCAGCACCAGCCGCATGAACGTCGATTTGCCGGAACCCGACGGGCCGATCAGGAAGACGAATTCACCCTTGTCGATTCTGACGTTGATGTCGTCCAGCGCCGGACGCGCCGACGCTTTGTACTTCTTGCTGACATTCTCCAGGGTGATCATCACGGCACGCCAGTGTACTGGGCAATTTCGCTGGCTCGCGACGATCAACCAGCGGGTGGCGCGGATGTCGGCGTCGGCGGCGCCCCCGGCAGCGGTAGCTGTGAGGGTGATGGGGTCGGGCTCGGGGTACAGAAGGGCGGTATGCACGGCAGCGTCGGCAGCACGAACGGCGGCGGCGGTGTGGTCGTCGTTACCGGTGGAACGCTCGGTGACGGCGAGGGCGTAGTGGTAGTCGGCGTCGCCGGTGGCTCCTGCACTCTGGTGCGCGGCACCCACGTGTAGTTGGGGTCGGGCACGAAACCCGGCGGCACCACCTGCGGCGCCGGTGGCTTGGGAGGCGGCGGCGGACGGTAGGTGTCGTAGACCCACCACACGGCCAGGAACGCCACGATCAAAACCACGGTCGACGTGCGGATCCGGCCTCCGAACAGGTGGCTCAGCGGCCGACGCTTCTCCGCATCGTCGTCGCCCTTCTCGAGGATATTCAGCGTCAACTTCACCGCTGTTGCACCGCACCCTCGGACTTCTCGTCCCCCTTCTTTTCGGCGACCTGGGCCTCCTCGGCGACCTGGTCCGCGGGCATGCCGGCGGCGTCGAGAAGGCCCACCGTCGCGTCGGCCGCGGTCACGATGCCGGCACGGGCGAACGCCCGGATGATCAGGACCCGCAACTGACGCCCCGCCTCGAATTGCTTGCCGGGCAGCGTGCGGGCCACCACGCGCAGCGTGACGGTGTCGACCTCGATGCTTTCCACGCCCATCACCGTGGGCGCATCCAACAGCAACTCACCCAGCACCGGATTTTCGAGCGCGCGCTCGCACTCCTGATGCAAGACCTCGTTGACCCGGTTCAGATCCGCGCTGGTCGAGACCGGGATGTCCACCACCGCGCGGGCCCAGTCCTTGGACAGGTTGATCGTTTTGACGATCTGGCCGTTGGGAATCGTGAGTACCTCGCCGTCCGAGGAGCGCAGCCGGGTCACCCGCAACGTCACATTCTCGACGGTGCCGCGCGCCTCGGCGGCGACTCCCGTGACGGTCAACGAGACCAGGTCGCCGAAGCCGTACTGCTTCTCGACGATGATGAAAAATCCGGACAGCAGGTCCTTGACCAGTTGCTGAGCGCCGAAGCCCAGCGCCGCACCCAGCACCGCGGCCGGCGCGACGAGCCCACCCACCGAGAATTGCAGCACGTCGCCAATCTGAACGATCACCCAGATGGCGATGACGACGATCGACACCCATTGGATCACCGACGCGACGGCCTGGCGGTGCTTGGTCGCCTCGGAGCGCACCAACGCGTCGCTTTCGGTGAAACCAAAGTCGAGTTGCCGGGTCACTTGTTGGGCCACCCAGCTGACGAAGCGTGCCGCCAGCACCGCCGCGATCAGCAGCATGGCGATCCGCAGACCGCGGGTGATGATCCATTCGCCGATGTCGCCGCGCCAAAAGTCGTGCCAGCGCTGCGCCATCGATGCAGCAAGAACAGTTGTGTTAGTCGTCATCTTTTCGGTTGCGCCACCGGATCCCCGCTTCCAGGAACCCGTCGAGGTCTCCGTCCAGAACGGCGGCCGGATTGCCTACCTCGTACTCGGTTCGCAAATCCTTCACCATCTGATACGGATGCAGTACGTAGGAGCGCATCTGGTTGCCCCAGGAGCTGCCGCCCTCACCTTTCAACGCGTCCAGCTCAGCGCGCTCTTCTGATCGCTTGCGCTCCAACAACTTTGCCTGGAGCACTCGCATTGCCGAAACTTTGTTCTGCAGTTGAGATTTTTCGTTCTGGCAAGTCACGACAATACCCGTCGGGATGTGGGTTAAACGAACCGCGGAGTCGGTCGTGTTCACCGACTGGCCGCCCGGCCCGCTGGAACGGTAGACGTCCACGCGCACGTCGCCTTCCGGGATGTCGATGTGATCGGTGGTCTCCACCACCGGAAGCACCTCGACTTCGGCGAACGACGTCTGACGCCGGCTCTGGTTGTCGAACGGGCTGATCCGGACCAGCCGGTGGGTGCCCTGCTCGACGGACAGCGTGCCGTAGGCGAACGGGGCGTGCACGGCGAACGTGGCGCTCTTGATGCCGGCTTCTTCGGCGTAGGAGGTGTCGAACACCTCGACGGGGTACTTGTGCTGCTCGGCCCACCGGACATACATCCGCATCAGCATCTCGGCCCAGTCCGCGGCGTCCACCCCGCCGGCACCGGAGCGGATGGTGACCAGCGCCTCGCGCTGGTCGTACTCACCCGAGAGCAGCGTGCGAACCTCGGCGGCTTCTATGTCGGCGCGCAGCGCCTTGAGTTCGGCATCGGCCTCGACGAGAGCGTCGGCGCCCTCGGATCCGTGCGCTTCGTCGGCCGCCAGCTCGTAGAGCACCGGCAGGTCGTCGAGGCGCTGCCGCAGCTCCTCGATCCGGCGCAGCTCGCCCTGCGTGTGGGATAACTCACTCGTCACCCGCTGCGCGTTGGCCTGGTCGTCCCATAATTTGGGGTCGGACGCCTCTTGCTCGAGCTTTTCGATCCGGCCGCGCAGACCGTCCACGTCGAGCACCCGCTCCACCGTGGTCAGGGCGGAGTCGAGTGCGGCGATGTCGGCTTGACGGTCGGGTTCCACAGCCGCCCACGTTACCGGCATCAACGTCTAGCATCAGTTGACCATCATGTGCACCCCGCGACTGCGACGCCCAGCCTTACTCAGCCCCCTCGCGCCGCAGCCGGGCACGAAACAGAAGGCTGGAGTATGCGTCCATACCATGTCGCCATCGTCGGCTCCGGGCCGTCGGGCTTCTTCGCCGCGGCATCTTTGCTGAAGGCGGCCGACGCGTCCGAGGACATCGACGTGGCCGTCGACATGCTCGAGATGCTGCCGACACCGTGGGGGCTGGTGCGCTCGGGCGTCGCGCCCGACCACCCCAAGATCAAGTCGATCAGCAAGCAATTCGAAAACACCGCCGAGGACCCCCGCTTCCGCTTCTTCGGCAACGTGGTGGTGGGTGAACACATGGAGGCCGCCGAACTCGCCGAGCGCTACGACGCCGTGATTTACGCCGTCGGAGCGCAGTCGGACCGCGCGCTCGGCATTCCCGGTGAGGAACTGCCGGGCAGTGTCGCCGCCGTCGATTTCGTGGGCTGGTACAACGCGCATCCCAACTTTGAGCAGATATCACCGGATCTGTCGGGCGCCCGCGCGGTCGTCATCGGCAATGGCAACGTCGCACTCGATGTCGCACGCATTCTGATCACCCACCCCGACGTGCTGGCGCAAACCGATATCGCCGATCACGCACTGGAATCGCTACGCCCATGTGGTGTCGAGGAAGTGGTGATCATCGGCCGCCGCGGGCCGCTGCAGACCGCTTTCACCACGCTCGAGTTGCGCGAGTTGGCAGACCTGGAAAACGTCGACGTGATCGTCGATCCCGCGGACCTGGAGGGCATCACCGACGAGGATGCGACCGCGGTGGGCAAGATCTGCAAGCAGAACATCAAGGCGTTGCGCGACTACGCGGGGCGTGAGCCCCGCCCGGGACACCGGCGCATGGTGTTCCGGTTCTTGACTTCCCCGATCGAGATCAAAGGCGACGACAGGGTGGAGCGGATCGTGCTCGGCCGCAACGAATTGGTCACCGATCAGAGCGGGCGAGTAGCCGCCAAGGACACCGGCGAGCGCGAGGAACTCTCCGTTCAGTTGGTCGTACGGTCGGTCGGCTACCGCGGGGTGCCCACCCCGGGACTGCCGTTCGACGACAAAAGCGCGACCATCCCCAACACCAACGGCCGGGTTGATGGCGGCCGCAACGAATACGTCGTCGGGTGGATCAAGCGCGGGCCAACCGGTGTGATCGGCACCAATAAGAAGGACTCCCAGGACACCGTCGACACACTGCTGGCGGATCTCGCCGCTTCGAAAGAACTCGCGGATTTCCCGGAAGACCATGCCGATAAGGTGGCGGACTGGCTGGCCTCGCGCCAGCCCAAGCTGGTCACCTCGGCTCACTGGGAGCTGATCGATCGCTTCGAGCGCGAGGCCGGTGAGCCGCACGGGCGGCCTCGCGTCAAACTGCCGAGCCTGGCCAAGCTGCTGCACGTCAGCCACGGCTGATCACGGGTCGACCAGCACCCCGGGATTGAGAATGCCCGCCGGGTCCAGCGCCGATTTCGCCGCGCGGAAAGCCGCGGCGAATAGATCCGGGCGCTGCCGGTCATACCAGGGGCGGTGGTCGCGACCGATCGCATGGTGATGGGTGATGGTGCCGCCGGTCGTGCTGATCGCCTCGGACACAGCGGCTTTGATGTCGTCCCACTGCGCGCCGAGTGAGCCCCAGCGTCCGCCCGCGTAGATGCCGTAGTACGGGGCCGGGCCGTCGGGATAGACGTGGGTGAACCGGCAGGTCACCACGCCCGCCCCGCAGACCCGCTCGATCGCCGTTTTGGAGGCCTCGGTCACCGCGGCGTGCAGTTCGTCGAATCCGTCCCAGGTGCAAGCGGTTTCGAATGTCTCGGCGATGACGCCGCGGCGCGCGAGGGCGTCGCGCTGATAGGGCATGCGCAGGAACGCCGACCGCCAATTCTGCGAAGCATCGTCGTTTTCCGTTGTCTCGCTTTCGGTGTCGCGGCTACGCCGGGCGATCACGGTGCCGCGATGTTCCGCGGCGATCTCGATGGCCCGGTCCAGCCATGCGTCTATCGGATGGTCCGCCGATTCGAAAGCGAGCACCAGCAGCCCGCCGCCGACCGCGGTGCCGGCGTTCATGAACGCCTCGGCCGGGTCCAGCAACCGGCAGTTCGCCGGGTAGAGCCCGGACTGCGCGATCGCCCGCGTCGCGCCGACCGCGGCCACCCAGTCGTCGAACGCGACCGACGCCGTGACCTGCCACCGCGGTCGGTTCTGTAACCGCATCCAGGCCTCGGTGATGATGCCGAGTGTGCCCTCGGAGCCGACGAACATCCGGTCCGGGGACGGGCCGGCACCTGATCCCGGCAGTCGCCGCGACTCACCGACCCCGGCCGGGGTGACAACTCGCAACGATTCGGTCAGGTCATCGATGTGGGTGTAGAGCGTGGCGAAGTGACCGCCGGCGCGGGTGGCCAGCCAGCCGCCGAGGCTGGAGAAGGCGAAGGACTGCGGGAAGTGCCGCAACGTCAGATCGTGCGGGCGCAACTGTTGCTCGATCCACGGCCCAAGCGCCCCGGCCTGAATCCGCGCGGCCCGGCTGACCCGGTCGATTTCCAGCACCGAGCTCATCACCGAGACATCCACCGTGACCGCCGGCCCGTCGAACCGCGGCTCGACACCGCCGACCACCGAGCTGCCACCGCCGTAGGGAATCGCGGGAATCCCCTCACGCGTACACCAGTCGAGCACGTCGACCACGTCCTGTTCGCGGCGCGGCCGGACGATCAGGTCGGGGACATGGTCGAGGTGGCCCTGGAGGTTGCGCACGACGTCGCGAAACGCCTTGCCGCGCGCGTGGCCGGCTCGATCGGTCGGGTCGGTCGAACACAGGGAGGCCAGCGACTGCGGCGGGGTGATCCGCGGCGCCGGCAACCCGAGCCCGTTCGGGTCCGGTGGACGGTGGTCGGTCAGGTCATGGCCGGGCAGTAACGCGGCGACCCGAGACTCCAGGGCCCGTGTCTCCTGCTCGGACAGCGCATCCTCGACCGCGCCCCAACCCCACCACGAACGCATGCCGGGTGTCAGCGCCCGCGGACGATGAAGGCGCCGCCGGCAAGCAGCAGCGCCCGGATCGGATCGATTTCCTTGCCCACCCGCTCAGAATGCCAGCTCAGGAATGACAAGGAAATACCTAACGTCTCTACTCTCCCAAACGGATTCGCCGTATCGTCGACGTCAGATGGTGCGCCAAGGAAAGATTCAATCCATGCCTGATGAGCCAGTTACCGTCCTGTCGGAAGACGAGAGTTGGCGTCGGCTGGGCGGCGTAGCCCTCGGCCGACTGGTCACCACTTTTGCCGGTGAGCCCGAAATTTTTCCCGTTAACTATGTGGTGCAAGGGCGGACCGTGCTGTTTCGAACTTCCGAGGGCACCAAATTGTTTTCCGCCATTTCGAGCAGCACTGTGGTTTTCGAGGCCGATGACCACGATGTCGCCGAAGGTTGGAGCGTGATCGTCAGGGGCCGCGCAAAGGTGCTGCGCACCGCCGCCGAGATCGAGGAAGCCGAACACGCCCAGCTCATCCCGTGGACCGCGATTCACAAAGTTCACTACGTCCGGGTCACGCCATCCGAAATCACCGGCCGCCACTTCAAATTTGGCCCAGAGCCAGACTCCAGGCCTTAGCCGGCAGCGGGCTCGGGCGGTGCGAACTTCCAGTTGTCCGGATTCTGCGGCGAATACACCACCGGGAACAGTTGGCCCACCCTCGGCCATTGTTCGACGTCGACCGCCATGCGCTGATACACCGAGTACTCGTTGACGGTCGGTCCGTTGATGACGCCGGCGATGGTGACGTACTGCTGCCCCTCGGCGTCCGGTCGGGGGCTGACCCCGGTCACCAGCAGCGTGCCGCTGGCCGGCTCGCCCCGCGGACCGCGCGGGATGAACCGCTGCGCAAGCAACACCCCCAAGACCGCTACGAGCAGGAGCAGCACACCGAATTCCCACACTTGTTCAGATTAGGGCCTTCTTGAAGTCGTGGTAGGACTGCTGGCATGAGTCGGGACGATCTGACGATGGCACTGGCGCTGGCCGACCGCGCGGACGCGCTGACTTCGGCCCGCTTCGGCGCGCTCGACCTGCGTGTCGACACCAAACCGGATCTGACGCCGGTGACCGACGCCGATCGCGCGGTCGAAGCCGAGCTGCGTGAGGTGCTCGGGCGCGAACGGCCCGACGACAGCGTCGTCGGCGAGGAGTTCGGCGGAACCACCACATTCAGCGGGCGGCAATGGATCATCGACCCGATCGACGGCACCAAGAACTTCGTGCGCGGGGTGCCGGTGTGGGCCAGTTTGATCGCGCTGCTCGAAGACGGCGTCCCGTCGGTCGGTGTCGTGAGCGCGCCCGCGCTGCAGCGCCGGTGGTGGGCGGCGCGCGGGCAGGGCGCGTTCGCCGCGGTCGACGGCGGCGCGGCGCGCCCCCTGTCCGTCTCGTCGGTGGCGCAACTGGATTCGGCCAGCCTTTCGTTCTCCAGCCTGTCGGGGTGGGCGCAGCGCGGCTTGCGCGACCGCTTCATCGAGCTGACCGACGCGGTGTGGCGGGTCCGCGCCTACGGCGACTTTCTGTCTTATTGCCTGGTTGCCGAGGGGGCGGTCGACATCGCCGCCGAGCCGGAGGTGTCGGTGTGGGATCTGGCGGCGCTCGACATCTTGGTGCGCGAGGCGGGCGGGACGTTCACCGGCCTGGACGGCACCGCCGGCCCGCACCGCGGCAGCGCCGTGGCGACGAACGGCCTGCTGCATCGACAGGTGCTCGCCGGCCTCGGTGCCGAATAGGGCCGGCCGGGTGTGAATTTCTTAACACGGCGGCCCTACTATCTTACTCCGGAGTAAGATAGGGTTATCCGCATCGCCCCAACGATCGAGGCTGCTGAAATGACCGACACCCTTTCGGGTTCAAAAAAGACTTCAAAGACCTCCCGCTCGCGCCTGAAACGGCGCGACCGCAAGACCGGCGTCGGGCTGCAACCGCACAAACGGACCGGGATCGACATCGCCATCGCGGTGCTCACCCCGATCGTCGGCCAGGAGTTCTTGGACAAATACCATCTGCGCGAGCCGCTCAACCGGGGCCTGCGCTACGGCACGAAGACGATATTCTCCGCCGCGGGCGCCACCACCCGGCAGTTCAAGCGGGTCCAGAGCCTTCGCGGTGGACCGACCCGGCTCAAGTCCAGCGGCAAGGACTACTTCGACCTGACGCCCGACGACGAGCAGAAGATGATCGTCGAGACCCTCGACGAATTCGCCCAGGAGGTGCTGCGGCCCGCGGCTCACGACGCCGACGAGGCCGCAACCTATCCGGCCGATCTGATCTCGAAGGCCGCGGAGTTGGGCATCACCGCCATCAACATCCCCGAGGATTTCGAGGGCATCGCGGCACACCGCTCCAGCGTGACCAACGTGTTGGCGGCCGAGGCGCTCGCCTATGGCGATATGGGCCTGGCGCTGCCGATTCTGGCTCCGGGGGGCGTGGCGTCCGCGCTGACCCAATGGGGCAGCGCCGACCAGCAGGCCGCCTACCTGCACGAGTTTGCCGGCGAGAATGTCCCGCAGGCTTGCGTAGCCATCGCCGAACCACAGCCGTTGTTCGACCCCACCCGCCTGAAGACCACCGCGGTGCGCACGCCGAGCGGGTACCGGCTCGACGGCGTCAAGTCACTGGTGCCCGCCGCCGCCGACGCCGAGCTGTTCATCGTCGGAGCGCAGCTGAACGGCAAGCCGGCGCTGTTCATCGTCGAGTCGTCCACGAAAGGCCTTACCGTCAAGGCGGATCCGAGCATGGGAATTCGCGCGGCGGCCCTGGGCCAGGTCGAGCTCTCCGGCGTGTCGGTCCCGCTGAATGCCCGGCTGGGCGAGGACGAAGCGACCGACACCGACTACTCCGAGGCGATCGCGCTGTCCCGGCTCGGCTGGGCGGCGCTGGCGGTCGGCACCTCGCACGCGGTGCTCGACTACGTCATCCCGTACGTGAAAGAACGCCAGGCATTCGGCGAGCCGATCGCGCATCGCCAGGCCGTGGCCTTCATGTGCGCCAACATCGCCATCGAATTGGACGGGCTGCGGCTGATCACCTGGCGCGGCGCTGCCCGTGCCGAACAGGGCCTCCCGTTCATCCGCGAGGCGGCACTGGCCAAGCGGCTCGGCGCCGACAAGGGCATGCAGATCGGCCTGGACGGCGTGCAACTGCTCGGCGGCCACGGCTTCACGAAAGAACACCCGGTCGAGCGTTGGTACCGCGATCTGCGGGCCATCGGCGTGGCCGAGGGCGTCGTCGTTATCTAGCTCCGCGCGTCACTAGCGAAAGACCAATCATGGCAATCAATCTGGAACTTCCCCGCAAAATGCAAGCGGCGATCGACAAGGCGCACCAGGGCGCCGCCGAGTTGATGCGGCCGATCGCCCGCAAGTACGACGTCAAAGAACACGCGTACCCGGTCGAGCTGGACACCTTGTCCAGCCTCTTCTCCGGAGCCGCCGAGTCCAATGCCCTCGGGCTCGCCGGGACCGAAGCGTTCCGCGGCAGAGAGGGCAAGGAAGAAAACCGCAACGGCGCCAACATGGCTGCGGTGCTGCAGACCCTGGAGGCCTGTTGGGGCGACGCGGCGATGCTGCTGTCGATGCCCTATCAGGGCCTGGGGAACGCGGCGATCTCCGGCGTGGCCACCGACGAGCAGTTGAGCCGGTTGGGCAGGGTCTGGGCCGCGATGGCCATCACCGAACCGAGCTTCGGATCCGACTCGGCGGCCGTGTCGACCACGGCCACACTGGACGGGGACGAGTACGTGATCAACGGCGAAAAGATTTTCGTCACAGCGGGTTCGCGGGCGACTCATATCGTGGTGTGGGCGACGCTGGACAGGTCGCTGGGCCGTCCGGCGATCAAGTCGTTCATCGTGCCGCGTGAGCATCCCGGTGTCAGCGTTGAGCGGCTGGAGGACAAGCTCGGCATCAAGGGCTCCGACACCGCAGTCATCCGCTTCGACAACGCGCGCATACCGAAGGACAACCTGCTCGGAGACCCCAAAATCGAGTCGGGCAAAGGGTTTTCGGGCGTGATGGAGACCTTCGACAACACCCGACCGGTCGTGGCTGCCATGGCCATCGGGATTGCCCGCGCCGCACTGGAGGAACTCCGCAAAATCCTGACCGAGGCCGGCGTGCAGATCTCCTACGACAGGCCGTCACACGCACAAAGCGCCGCCGCAGCCGAATTCCTACGGATGGAGGCCGACTTTGAGGCAAGCTACCTACTGACCGTGCGCGCGGCGTGGCAGGCGGACAACAAGATCCCGAACTCCAAAGAAGCATCCATGGCCAAGGCCAAGGCGGGCCGCGTTGGCAGCGACATCACCGTGAAAGCTGTCGAATTGGCTGGCACCATAGGCTATTCCGAGCAAACATTGCTGGAGAAGTGGGCACGTGACTCGAAGATCATGGACATCTTCGAGGGCACCCAGCAGATCCAGCAACTGGTGGTCGCTCGCCGCCTGCTGGGCCTGTCGTCGTCCGAGCTCAAGTAGCTGCCTTTGCGCCGAACGTGCACTCAGCGCGAAAAATCGGCGAATCTTTCTCGCTGAGTACACGTTCGACGATGAGTCGGTAACACGAGACCGCGGGCTTCAGCGCGGGTCACAGCCGCAAGCCTTCCACCAGGAGGGTCGAAACCAGCCGCGCGTGCTCCTCGATGGCGGCGGGCTCGAATGGGGAAGTCGCGTCGAACTTTGTCGCCAGCGGCACCAGCGCGTGCGGTGCCGTGGCGCCGTGGGCGAGCAGGAAGTGGAAGGTTCGCAACGGAATTGGGCGGATTACTTTCTCGTCGGCCAGGTGGACGAGCAGCCGGGCGACGTCGGTGAGCATCGGCTCGATGTAGGTGTCGTAGATATAGGCCAGACGGTCGGTGTCCTGACGACCCTCGATGTTCATCAATGCGACCAGCTCCGGGTGGTCGGCCGAGAACACCACGAATCGGTGCACCGCCAGCCGCAGCTGCTCGAGCGGTTCACTGAGGGTCGGGTCGAACAATCCCTGCATGTGTTGCATCAGGCGACCGAAGCCGAAATCAACCGCCGCCCGCCACAATTCCTCCTTGGTGCCGAAGCGCTGATAGATCAGGTTGTGGCTGACACCCAGCTCCCGGTTGAGGGTCCGCAGCGACATCCCGTCGTATCCGACCGTGGCGAACATGGTCAGCGCCCTTCCCAGAATCTCGTCGATCGGCACTGAATCCGACGCTTTCGGGCGTCCGCGCGGTCGCTCGGTCTTGGTTTGAGTGGGCACCCAACCAGCATGCCATAACATCTGTCCATTTATATATTGACACTCAGCAATTTATGTTTTAAGTTCTGACTCATCGCACCCAGAGCCGCAGGAGCAAACCGCCATGACCCAACCGCCGCATGTCCCCGTCCTGATCGCCGGGGGCGGACCTACCGGACTGGTGCTGGCAGCCGAGCTGTCCCGCCACGGAGTCGCCAGCATGCTGGCCGAACGCAACGAGCAGACCACCCTGTTTCCGAAAATGGACATCACCAACGGCGCGAGCATGGAACTGCTGCGCCGCCTGGGCGTCGACGCCGAGCTGCGGGCGGTCGGGGTGGGCGCCCAGCATTCCTTCGACGTCATCTTCGCCGGTGGTCTCGGCGGGCCCGTCCACGGACGCTGGCGGCAGCCGTCGGTTGACGAGCAGCGCGGCATCATCGCCGACACCGCCGACGGCAGCGTGCCGGGCCAACCCTGGCAGCGCTGCTCACAGGCCATCTTCGAGGCGATGATGATGGAGCGCGCCCACCGCGACCCGCTCGTCGACGTCCGGCAGGGGTGGCGGCTGCAAAGTTGCACGCAAATCGGCGAAGCAGTCGCCGCCCAGTTGGCCGACAGCGACGGCAATACCGTGACCGTGCACGCCGATTACCTCGTCGGCTGCGACGGCGCGTCCAGCCGGGTTCGCAGCGAGCTGGGCATCGAAATCGATGGGATGAAGGATTTCACCACCTTCGCCCTGGTCCATTTCCGCTCTTTGGATTTGACGAACCTGCATGCCCTGGGCCAGTTCTGGCATCTTTACATCTCGAACGGCGCGGTGCTGATCGCCCAAAACGAGGTCGACACCTGGACTCTGCACCAAGATTTGGGTTCCCAGGCCGGCGATCCCGATCCGATCGGTGATCCCCGGGAGTTCGTCGCCCGCGCCCTCGGTCGGCCGATCAAGATCGACGACGTCCTCGCGTCCAGCGTGTGGCGGCCTAACGCCATGCTGGCCGACTCGTACGGCCGTGACCGGATCCTGCTGGCCGGCGACGCGGTGCACACGATGATCCCCACGGGCGGATACGGCATGAACACCGGACTCGGCGACGCGGTCAACCTCGGGTGGAAACTCGCCGCGACAATTCAGGGATGGGGCGGCCCGGCGCTGCTGGCCAGCTACGAGATCGAGCGACGCCCGATCGGGGACCGCAACCGCACCGCCTGTGTGGAAAACGCGATGGTTATTTTGCAGTACCGCGACATGGTCGACCCACGCCTCTTCGACCAGGACGACGAAGCCGGACAAGCGCACCGCCAACATCTGGCGGAATTCCTCACCACCCACGACGCCGAAAACCTCAGCCTCGGTGTCGAACTCGACGTGCGCTACGACAGCTCACCGGTGGTGGTCGCCGACGGCAGCGCCACCCCACCTTGGGACCGGCGCACCTTCGTCCCCACGGTGCGGCCCGGCCACCGCGCCCCCAATGTTGTTCTGGGCGAGCAGGACACGCTATTCGACCGATTCGGCCCGGAATTCACCCTTGTCGATGCGCTCGACGACAACGGCCAAGCATCCCGGGTGCTCAGCGAGGCCGCCCGGGTCGGCCTGCCGATCCGGCATCTGACGCTCACCGATCCCGCGCTGGCCGCCCTCTACCGGCACCGGCTCGTCCTGGTCCGCCCGGATCTACACGTCGCCTGGAGCGGCACCGACGCCACCGACGCCGCAGACATCATCGCCAGTGTGCGCGGCATGCACGCGGCCACGGCGCCGGCGGATGTCAACGCCTAAGCAACACAGCATAATTCGCCCATTCAACACTCCAGAGAAAACCCCAGAGAAACAGACAATGATGAACGCCCTGTTATGGACACTGCAGACCGTGCTGGCCCTCGTCTTCGCCGGCGCGGGCGCCGTCAAGCTCATCGCGCCCCGCGACCAACTCGCCAAGACCCTGGGCGGCTGGGTCTACGATTTCCCCGCGCCGCTGCTCAAGCCCCTCGGCCTGGCCGAACTGCTGGGCGCCGTCGGGCTGATCGTGCCCCCGTTGGTCCACGTTGCGCCGATCCTGACGCCGGTCGCGGCCGTCGGGCTGGTCGTCACCATGATCGGCGCGGTCGTCACCCACGCCCGCCGAGGCGAATTCCCAAATGTCGTCGTGAACGTACTGCTGGCGGTCATGGCCGCGGTCGTTGCGTGGGGACGCTTCGGGCCCTACTCACTTTGAGGCTCCGGCCTTACCCGGCAACGGCATTCAACTGCTCACGGCTTTCGTCGTCGAGCTCGATGGAGGCGACGGCCATGTTCTCCTCCAGGTGTCGCACCGACGACGTGCCCGGGATCTGCAGTACGTTGGGTGCCACGCTCAGCGTCCAGGCCAACGCGACCTGCGCCGGCGTGCGCCCCAGCCGAGCCGCGGCCTGGCGCACCGCTTCGTGTCCGAGCACCTGATCCGGCGGCGCAAACGGCGATCGCAGGCTAAAGAACGGCACGAACGCGATGCCGCGCGCCGTGCATTCGTGCAGCACCGGCACCGACGACCGGTCGACCAGGCTGAAAGCGTTTTGCACACAGGCGATCTCGACGCGCTCCAGGGCGTGCAGCAGGTGCTCGCGCGAGACGTTGCTCAGCCCGATTGCGCCGATCAATCCCTCATCTCGGGCGGCGATCATCACGGAAAGCAATTCGTCGAAGTGTTCGTCTGGGCCGTCGCTGTCGACGAGTCGCAAATTGACCACCGCCAGCTGGTCGACGCCGAGCGTTCGCAGGTTGGTCTCGATATCCGAACGGAAGTCGGCGGGGTCGACCAGCGGCACCCAGCCGCCGGCGTCGTCGCGGCGCGCCCCAACCTTGCTCACCAATGCCAGGTTCGCCGGATACGGGTGCAGGGCCTCGCGGATCAGTTCGTTTGACACGTCCGGCCCGTAGAACTGGGCGGTGTCGATGTGGTTGACGCCGAGTTCGACGGCCCGCCGCAGCACCGCGAGCGCCTCGTCGCGGTCGCGCGGCGGCCCGAAGGCCCCGGGGCCGGGAAGCTGGATGGCACCGAAGCCGATGCGGGCGACCGAAAACCGACCGAGTGGAAACGAATCCATTAGACGAGGCTAGCGTCGGGGCTATGGACACGTTTCAAGCGCTCGTCGCGCGTCAGGATGGTGACCGGATAACCGCGTCGGTCGAGACACTGAGCCCTTCGGACCTGCCGCCCGGCGAGGTGACGATCCGGGTGCTGTATTCGAGTGTCAACTTCAAGGACGCGCTGGCATTGACCCCGGGCGGCGGCGTGGTGCGCAACTATCCGATCGTGCCGGGCGTCGACCTGACCGGCGAGGTCGTCGAGTCGCAATCGCCCGACTTCGCCGTCGGCGACAAGGTGCTGGCCCACGGGTACCAGATAGGCACCGGCCACCACGGCGGCTACGCCGAATACGCCCGGCTGCCGGCCGATCAGGTGGTGGCGCTCGGTGCGCTGAGTCCGCACGACGGCGCCGCAATCGGAACCGCCGGCTTCACCGCCGCGATGAGCGTGCAGGCGCTGATCGACTGGGGCATCGAACCCGGGGCCGGATCGGTCGTCGTCACCGGCGCCTCCGGCGGTGTCGGCTCCGTCAGCGTCGACCTGCTGGCGGCGGCCGGCTATCGCGTGGTGGCATCGAGCGGCAAGGAAAAGGCGGCCGAACTGCTGAAAGAGCTTGGCGCCACGGAGGTTATCGGCCGACTGCCCGAGGACCCCGACGCCAAACCGCGGCCCCTGGCCAAGGCGCGGTGGGCGGCAGGGGTGGATTGCGTCGGCGGCGCGACCCTGGCCGACGTGCTCAGCGCCGTCGACTACGGCGGGGCGGTGGCCGCCAGCGGCCTGACCGGCGGTGCCGCGCTGCACACCACGGTGATGCCGTTCATCCTGCGCGGCGTCGCGCTGCTCGGGATGGACTCGGTGCTGATGCCGATCGACCCGCGCCGGAGGTTGTGGGGGCTGTTGGGTGACTCATTGCGGCCACGGCATCTGGACGCGGTCACCAACGACGTCGACGTCAAGGACGTCGTCGATGTGATCGACCAGGTGCGCGACGGGAAGTACTCCGGCCGGGCGGTGGTACGGGTGGCCGGCGGATTCTGAGCCGACAGTAGGCTGTCCGACCATGCGCGCGGCAAGGGTGACTCGGCTGGATGGTCCGGAAGCGATCGAGGTAACCGAGGTCGACGAGCCCTCGGCTGACGGTGTTGTCGTCGAGGTGCACGCCGCCGGCGCGGCATTCCCCGACGCGTTGCTCACCCGCGGCCTGTATCAGTACCGGCCGGATCCGCCGTTCGTGCTCGGCGCGGAGATCGCGGGCGTGGTGCGATCGGCGCCGGACAACGCGCACGTACAGGCCGGCGACAGGGTGGTCGGGCTGACGATGCTCGTCGGCGGCATGGCCGAGGTCGCGATCCTGCAGCCGGACCGGGTGTTCAAGCTGCCCGACAACGTGAGCTTCGAGGCGGGCGCCGGCCTGCTGTTCAACGACCTGACGGTGTACTTCGCGCTGAGCGTGCGCGGCCGCCTGCAGCGCGGCGACACCGTGCTGGTGCACGGCGCGGCGGGCGGGATAGGGACTTCGACGCTTCGGCTGGCATCGGTGCTCGGGGCGTCGCGCACCATCGCGGTCGTCAGCAGCGAGGCGAAGGGCCAGATCGCCACGGCGGCCGGCGCCACCGACGTGGTGTTGGCCGAGGGGTTCAAGGACGCGGTCAAGGAGTTGACCAGCGGCCGCGGCGTGGACGTCATCCTCGACCCCGTCGGCGGCGACCGCTTCACCGATTCGCTGCGCTCGCTCGCGCCCGGCGGACGGCTGCTGGTCGTCGGCTTCACCGGCGGTGAGATTCCCACCGTGAAGGTAAACCGCTTGCTGCTCAACAACATTGATGTCATCGGTGTTGGCTGGGGCGCCTGGACGCTATCCCACCCCGACGCGCTGGCCGAGCAGTGGGCGGCGCTCGAGCGCCTCCTCAGCTCGGGTCAACTGCCACCCCCCGAACCTGCGATCTACCCGCTGGAGGACGCCGCCGCAGCGGTTGCATCTCTGGAGGATCGCACCGCCAAAGGAAAAGTGGTCCTGCGCGTCCGCGACTGACTCGGCGAAGCGCGGCTCCCAGCCCTTGTGTGCACGCAAAACAAAAAGTAATATCACTTTCAGTTTTGTAGCCGTTTTATAGCCGCTTTGTAGCCGCCCGGACCGGGAGTCATCCATGGAATCCTTCGTTCACCTGCGAAAAGGGAAAACGCCACGCCGGCTCCATGCTGATCTGGACGGGCTCAAGGACGACGAGCTGGGCCGCGGCGGGTTCACCGGCCGCACGGCCAACATCTACCGCCGCCACGACCCCACCGCCTATCGGGCGGTCGGCCCGCTGCGGCCCGTCGACGTGCTGGCCAGTGAGCTCAAGCCCGGCGACGCCACCGAAGCCAACGGCGGGCCACTGCTGATGTTCGGCAACGAAGACTGCCGAATTATGTTGAGCCGCCGTCACGAGCCGATGCCGTTCTACACCCGCCACGTCGACGGGGACCTGCTCTGCTTCGTGCACCAGGGCGCCGGCCTGGTCGAAACCGAGTTCGGGCCGCTGCGCTACCGGCAGGGCGACTGGGTCTACGTCCCGAAGGCGTGCACCTGGCGCCAGGTGCCGGATGCCGAGACGACGCTGCTGATGATCGAGGCCCACGACGAGTTCCGGGTACCGCCGCCCGGCGCGCTGGGCCGCCACTTCCCGTTCGACCCGTCGCAGGCCATCATCCCCGAACCGGCGCCTGTCGAAGACGACGGCCGCGACGAGTACGAGGTCCGGCTCGTCCACCGGGATATTCAAGATGGCGGCCCGACAACGCTTTATTACCAACACAATCCGATCGATGTCGAAGGCTGGCGCGGCGACAACTTCCCGTTCACCTTCAACATCGACGACTACAACGTCATCACCTCCGACAGCGTCCATTTGCCGCCGACGGTCCATCTGTTCATGCAGGCCACCGGCGTCTACGTGATGAATTTTCTGCCCAAACCGGCCGAGGGCGTCCCCGGGACAGAACGGACGCCCTGGTACCACCGCAACGTCGACTACGACGAGATCGCCTTTTTCCACGGCGGTTCGCTGTACGGCATCCCGATGCCGCCGGGTCTGATCACCCATGCGCCGCAAGGCGTTCACCATGGCGCCCCGGAGAAGGCGCGGGAGCGAGCGCGCCGAAAGTTCGACGAGCACTCGCGGGTGGACTGGCAGGTCATCGCCGTGGACACCCGCCGGCGGCTGACACCCTCGGCCGAGGTACTCGCACACGACCTGGGACAGCACTGACATGGGGAGCGCCGAAGCCGTGCAGCAGACCGTGAAGCACGACTACGACCGAATCCCGTATTTGGTTGCCTTTCAGAACAATTCGGGGGTCCGGGACGTCTACGGCGGGCTCGCCGAGATCACCGTGCTGGAAAGCTATCTGCTCAAGCCGAAAACCAAGCCGTCGGACACCGTGCTGGTGTTCATGCACCCGATCGGCGGCGGCGCCTACCTGCCGATGATCAACGGGCTCGCCCGGGCCGGCCACCACGTCATCTACTGCAACAGCCGGTTCCGCGGCACGGATTCGGCGCTGCTGATGGAGAAGGTGGTCGAGGATCTCGGCGAGTGCATCAAGGACGCCAAGAACCGGCTGGGCTACCGCAAGGTCGTGCTGGCCGGGTGGAGTGGCGGCGGCTCGCTGTCGGTGTTCTACCAACAGCAGGCCCAAAAGCCGACCATCACGTCGAGCCCGTCCGGCGACGGCCCCGACCTCACCCGGCTGGACCTGTCCCGCCGCCGACGGCGTCATGCTGCTTGCCGCGCACATCAGCCGGCACGGCACGCTGACCGAATGGTTGGACGCGTCCATCCTCGACGAATCCGACCCGACCAAGCGCGATCCCGAGCTGGATCTGTACAACCCGGACAACCCCAACCAACCGCCCTACAGCCCGGAGTTTCTGGCGCGGTACCGACAGGCCCAGATCGACCGCAACCGCCGCATCACCGCGTGGGTCAAGGAAAAGTTGGCCGAGCTGAAGGCGAACGGCCGCCCCGACGACGAGTTCGGGTTCGTCGTGCACGGCACCATGGCCGACCCGCGCTGGCTGGACCCGACCGTCGATCCCAACGAACGCACCCCCGGAACCTGCTACCTGGGTGATCCTCAGGTGGTGAACATGAGCCCGGTCGGGTTGGCCCGCTTCTGCACACTGCGCGGCTGGCTGTCGCAGTGGAGTTACGACGACGCCCGCGGCGACGGGGTGGCTTGCGGGCGCGATATCGCGGTCCCGGCGCTGGTGATCGGTAACCTGGCCGACGACGCCTGCACGCCCAGCCACACCCGACGGCTCTTCGAGGCGATCGGACACCCCGACAAGGAGATGCACGAAATCCCCGGCGCCACACATTATTACGCCGGACCGGACCAACGCGACAAGCTGCGCCACGCCGTCGACGTCGTCACCGATTGGCTGGTCCGCCACGACTTCGCGAGCGCCGAATGACACCCACCGGCCCGCTGGACGGCATCCGGGTGCTCGAGCTCGGCACCCTGATCGCCGGGCCGTTCGCCGGCCGGCTGCTCGGCGACATGGGCGCCGACGTCATCAAGGTCGAACCCCCCGGCGCCCCGGACCCGCTGCGCACCTGGGGCCAGGCCGAACTCGACGGGCACCACGTCTTCTGGACCGTGCACGCGCGCAACAAGAGGGCCATCACGCTCGACCTGCGCCGGCCACGCGGCCGGGAGCTGTTCCTCGAGCTCATCGAGAAATCCGACATCGTGGTGGAGAACTTCCGGCCGGGCACCCTGGAGAAATGGAACCTGGGCTACGACGTGCTCCGTGAACGCAACCCGGGCATCATCCTGGTTCGGGTATCCGGCTACGGGCAGACCGGACCCGACGCGCACAAGGCCGGCTACGCCTCGGTGGCCGAGGCCGCCAGCGGGCTGCGACACCTCAACGGCTTCCCCGGCGGCCCGCCGCCCCGGCTGGCGCTCTCGCTCGGGCGACAGCCTGGCCGGCATGTTCGGCGCCCAGGGCGCGCTGGCCGCGCTGTACCGCCGCAGCGTCACCGGACACGGCCAGGTCGTCGACGTCGCGCTGACCGAATCATGCTTGGCCGTACAGGAATCCACGATCCCCGACTACGACGTCGGCGGCGTGGTACGCGGACCGTCGGGCACCCGGCTGGAGGGCATCGCGCCGTCCAACATCTACCGCAGCGCCGACGGCTCCTGGGTGGTGATCGCCGCCAACCAGGACACCGTGTTCGCCCGTCTGTGCAAGGCGATGGGGCGCCCGGAGCTGGCCACCGACGACCGGTTCGCCACCCACGGTGCCCGCGGCCGCAACCAGGACGAGCTCGACAAGATCATCGGCGCGTGGGCCGCCGAGCGGCAGCCCGGCGACATCATCGAAACCCTCTGCGCCGCGGGCGTGATCGCGGGGCCGATCAACACCGTCGCCGAGGTGGTCAACGATCCGCAGCTGCGTGCGCGCGGCATGCTGGTCGAGCACTTCGACGAAAGGATCGAGCGCAACGTTTTGGGGCCGGGTGTCGTGCCGGTGCTCTCGGAATCGCCGGGCGGTGTGCGCAACGCCGGCCCCGCGCGTCCGGGGCAACACAACGACGACGTCTACATCGGGCTGCTGGGCAAGACCGCCGGGCAGCTCGAAGAGCTACGGGCCGAGGAGGTGCTATGACCACTCGACACGTCGACATTCGCGAGGTGTCGCTGCGCGACGGCCTGCAGATCGAAGCGCCAATCCCCTTGTCGGCCAAGCTGGAACTGCTGGCGGCGGTGGCCGCCACCGGGGTTCGCGAGGTGGAGGCCACCGCCTTCGTCTCCCCGTCGAAGGTGCCGTCGATGGCCGATGCCGCCGAAGTCGCCGCGCAGCTGCACAACTACCCCGACATCGAGTTCTCCGCTCTGGTCGCCAGTCCCAACGGCGCCAGGCGCGCGGTCGCCGCGGGGCTGCGATCGATCGAATACGTGGTGGCCGCCGACGACACGTTCAGCAAGGCCAACGTCGGGCGCACCAGCGCGCGAGGCCACCGAGCAGATCGAGGAGATCGTCGCCATCGCGCACGACAGCGACGTCACCGTCGAGGTCATCGTTGCCACGGCGTGGGATTGCCCGTTCGAGGGGCCCACCCCGCCCGAGCGGGTACTCGAGATCGCCGCGGCCGCCCGCGATCACGGCGTCGACCGGTTCTCGATCGCCGACACCATCGGCACCACCACGCCCCGGCGGGTGAGTTCGCTGATCGCACAACTGCGTCCGGTGATCGGCGACATGCCGCTGGGCGGGCATTTCCACAACACCCGCGGCACCGGGCTGGCCAGCGCCTACGCGGCGGTCAGCTCCGGAGTCACCCGGCTGGACGCCTCGGTCGGCGGGCTGGGCGGCTGCCCGTTCGCACCGGGCGCCACCGGCAACATCGCCACCGAGGATCTGGTGTACCTGTTGCGTGACAGCGATATCGATGTCGACGTCGACCTGCAGGCCGCCATTGCCGCGGCCGAAGTCGCGAAATCGGTTGTCGGCCATGATTTGCCGAGCGCCCTGTTGCGCGCCGGCGACCGGATCCGAGCCTGATGCCGGCCGAACTTCTGACCGCCAAGGGCCGCCAGACCAGGCAGGCCATCGAGCAGGCCGCCCGAAAATTGTTCGCCGAACGGGGCTTTCACGGCACCACGCTGGCCGACATCACATCGGCCGCGGGGAAATCGCCGGCGGTGTTCTACCGCTACTTCGCGGACAAAGAAGACCTGTTGGCCGCCCTGGCGGAGTCGTTCCTGCACGACGTCGTGACGCCGTCCGGGCTCAGCCTGCACCTACCGGTCGCCGGGCCCGATTCCACGGATGACGACGCGTTTTTCACCTCGGTGGTCACCGGATACTGGAACATGTTCAAGCAGAACATCGGCATCATGATCGCCGTCGCCCAGCTGGCCGCCACCCAGCAACGCTTCGCGGCCGTCCAGAACGAATTCCGACGCTTCGGCATGGACATCGTGGCCGCCTCGGTCCGCCGGGCCCAGGAGCAGGGATACGGCACCGAGCTCAACCCGGAGCACACCGCGGCGGCCATCGCGCTGCTGTTCGAGAACTTCACCACCGTCTTTGTCGGCCCGTTCGGCCCCGGCGGGCTGGGACTGAAAATCAGCGACGAAGACGCCATCGCCACCTTGTCGACGATCTGGAAGAAAACCCTGTACGGCGCGTAAAGGAGATCAGCAGTGGATTTCACTCTGCCAGAACATCTTCCGGGCCTTCTCGCCGAGATGGATGCGTTCATCGAGGCCGAAATCAAGCCGCTGGAACGCGACAACATCCAGTACTTCGACCAGCGACGCGAGCATGCCCGCACCGATTGGGACAACGACGGCATCCCGACCCGCGAGTGGGAGGATCTGCTCGCCGAGATGCGCCGGCGAGCCGACAAGGCGGGCTGGCTGCGCTACGGATTGCCGGCGTCACTGGGCGGCCGTGACGGTACCAACGTCGACATGGCCGTCATCCGGGAGCACCTGGCGCACAAGGGCCTTGGCCTGCACAACGACCTGCAGAACGAGTCGTCGATCGTCGGGAACTTCCCGCAGGTGATCATGATGGAACGCTTCGGCACCGATGAGCAACGCCGGCTGTGGTCGGAGGCGCTGATCACCGGGGAACGCTCCATGGCGTTCGGCCTGACCGAGCCGCGGCACGGCTCCGACGCGACCTGGCTGGAGACGCGCGCCGAACGCCGACGGCGATGGCTGGGTGATCAACGGCGCCAAGCGGTTCAACACCGGGGTGCACCGCGCCACCCACGACTTGATCTTCGCCCGCACCTCCGGTGATCCGGGAGCCGCCATCGGGATCACCGCGTTCCTCGTCCCGACCGACGCGCCCGGATTCAACGTCCCGTACTACTGGTGGACGTTCAACATGCCCACCGACCACGGCGAGGTCGAGCTGACCGATGTGCGAGTGCCCGCCGATGCGGTGCTCGGTGAGGTGGACGCGGGCTGGAGGTCGCGCAAACCTTCTTGCACGAGAACCGGATTCGGCAGGCGGCCAGCAGTCTGGGCGCCGCGCAGTACTGCATCGACCGCGCCGCCGACTACGCCGGCAAGCGCACGGTCTTCGGCAAGCCGCTGTCGGTCAACCAGGCCGTGCAATGGCCGCTGGCCGAGCTGCAGACCGAAGCCCAGATGGTGCGGCTGCTCGTGCCGTACGCCGCCTGGCATTTGGACCGTGACCACCACATGGAGGTGTCCGACAAGGTGTCGATGGCCAACTACCGGGCCAACCGACTGGTCTGCGACGCCGCCGACCGCGCCATGCAGGTCTTCGGCGGCCTCGGCTACAGCCGCCACGAGCCGTTCGAGCACATCTACCGCCATCACCGCCGCTACCGGATCACCGAGGGCGCCGAGGAGATCCAGATTCGCCGGGTGGCCCAGCGGCTGTTCAAATTCGGCAAGTGATGCCGACCGAGGCAGAGCTGGCCTCCAAACTGGCCACGGTGCTGGCGCACCGCGCTCGACACCAGCATCACGATCGAGAACCTGCGCGCGCTGACCGGCGGCGCCAGCCGCACCACCTGGGCCTTCGACGCCGTCACGGGCGCGCAACGCCGTTCGCTGATCTTGCGCACCGGGCCGCCCGACGACGTGCACGCCGGCATGGAGCTCGAGGCCCGCGCCCAGGCCGCGGCGGCGGCGGCCGGCGCACCGGTCCCCCACGTCCTGGTTGCCGACGATTCGGTTGCCGCACTGGGCAATCCGTTTCTGATCTGCGACGAGATCAAGGGCGAGACCATCGTCCGGCGCATCCAGCGTCAGCTCGACGCCGCCGGCGGCGAGGCGGGCCGTGCGCGGTTGCTACGGCAGTGCGCGCAGGCGCTGGCCGCCATCCACCGAGCCGACCCGCAAATTCCCGGCCTGTCCCGCGAGGACCAACTCGTCGAGTGGCGCGAGCGGCTCGACGCCATGGGCGACACCACCGCCACCTTCGAATGGGCATTTCGCTGGCTCGAGGCCAACCGGCCTCGGAAGTCCCAACCGTCGCCCGCTGTCCTGGTGCACGGCGACTTTCGGATGGGAAACCTCATCGTCGACGGATGCGACCTTGCCGCCGTGCTGGACTGGGAGCTGGTACACCTCGGCGAGGCGTACGAAGACCTGGCCTGGTTCTGCATTCGGGCCTGGCGGTTCGGCGCTCCGGCCGGCCTGGGCGCCGGCGGCCTGGGCAGCATCGAGAGCTTCCTGCGCGCCTATGAAGAGGCCAGCGCGACTACCGTCGATCGAGTGGCGTATCACTGGTGGCTGGTGCTGGCCACGCTGCGCTGGGGCATCATCTGCCGCCACCAGGCGGAGCGGCATCTGAGCGGCCAATCGCGTTCGGTGGAGTTGGCGGCGATCGGGCGCCGCGTGTGCGAGACCGAGTGGGATCTCCTCAATCTGCTTGAGAACCCGCTCGAGAACCCGCTCGAGGAGGCTCGGCCGTGAGCGGCGCACACGGCCGCCCGCTCGCGGCCGAACTCGTGGCCGCCGTGGCCGAGTTCCTCGAAACCGATGTCCGGGAGGCGACCAGCGGGCAGGTCAACTTCCACACCAGGGTGGCCGTCAACGCGCTGCGCATCGTCGAGCGCGAGCTGCTCGACGAAGGTGACGGAAGAATCCGGTGCCGCGCTGGCCGGCCTCGGTTTCGCCGACGAGGACGAGCTCGCCGCCGCAATTCGGGCCGGCCGGATGGACGGGCGCGCCGACGACGTCGCCGCCTGCTTGCGCACCCTGGTACGACGTCGGCTGGCCGTTGCCCACCCCGGATACGACATCGAATAGAAGCGAATAGGAGCAGTCCATGCCCGCTACCGCGGAGACCGTCGTCGCTGTGGCCGACCGCCTGTTCACGACGATCGAGAAGGGCGACAAGGCGGCGATTGACCGAATGTGGAGCGACGACATCGCCGTCTGGCGAGTCGGTGCGCGCCGCGACCCAGCCAAGACAGATGACAAGGCTCGTGCGCTGCGGGTCATCGACTGGTTCATCGACGTCACGACCGAGCGCCGCTACGAGATACTCGACCGGGCGCTGTTCGCGAGCGGCTTCGTCCAGCAGCACATCCTGCACGCCACCGGCCATGCCGGCCAATCGATCTCCATGCGGGTCTGCATCGTGATCAGGGTGGGCCCCGACGGCCTGATCGACCGGATCGACGAATACTTCGACCCAGCCGAGATCGCGCCGCTGATGGAAGAGATGAACGATGACAACTCTGGAAACACTGCTGCTAGATCCCGATATGTCCGGCGTGTGGAACCTTGATCCGAATCGCTCGGCCATCACCTTCAAGATCAAGAACATGTGGGGCCTGCTGAACGTCAAAGGCCGCTTCACCGAGTTCGGCGGCGACGGGCAACTGACCGGCAACGGCGCGGTTTTCGGCCGCCTCGACATCCGGACCGCGTCGCTGAACACCGGCATCGGCCGTCGCGACAACCACCTGCGCTCGGCCGACTTCTTCGACGTCGAGCGCTTCGGTGAGATCAGCGTCGTCGTCACCGCGGTGGAGGCGACCAACGGCAACGCCGCCGACCTTCGGGCCAATTTCACCATCAAAGGCATCACCGCGCCGCTGCCGCTACCCGTCACGATCACCGAGCTCGACGACGGCTCGATCCGGATCTCCGGGGAGACCAAGGTCGATCGCGCCCAATTCGATCTGGGCTGGAACAAGTTCGGGATGATGGGCGCGAGGGCGACGGTGGCGGCGGATGCCGTCTTTGTTCGGGCGCCCAGGTAAGGCCGGCGCGGCACCAGTACCATCTGACCGTGCCCGACTCCACCGGCCCCCTGCGGATCCTCGTCTACAGCGACAACGCCGAAACCCGTGAACGGGTGATGCGGGCGCTGGGCAAGCAGCTGCATCCGGACCTACCGGAGTTGAGCTACGTCGAGGTGGCGACCGGCCCGATGGTGATCCGCACGATGGATGAGGGCGGCATCGACTTGGCCATTCTCGACGGCGAGGCGACCCCGACCGGCGGCATGGGAATCGCCAAACAGCTCAAAGACGAACTCACGACCTGTCCACCGATCGTGGTGCTCACCGGCCGCCGGGATGACGCGTGGCTGGCCACCTGGTCGCGCGCCGAGGCCGCGGTGCCGCACCCGCTCGACCCCATCGTGCTGGGCCGCACGGTGCTTGGGCTGCTCCGCACCCCCGCTGTCTAGAGGCGCTATCTAAAGCCGACAAGCTGCATCAAGACGACCCACGGCGGCGCCGAATCGGCGCCGCGTTTGGCGCCGCTTTTAGAGTGCCGGCGGAACAAGCGGCGGGCTAAGCCCCGATGTGTGCGTTATCACTACCCCGGGCAGGTGCGCCAGGCCAGATAACGCTATGTTGAAGGTCACTGTGACGCGCCACAGACCCGGCTCGTCACAGCAGCCCGGTCACCGCCTGGCCGCCACTCGGGGCCTCCGAAGGCGGCCCATACGACGGATCTTGGAGCGAGTTGAACGTCTACATACCCATCCTGGTACTGGGGGCAATCGCCGCCGCCTTTGCCGTGGGCTCGGTCGCGCTCGCGAGCCTGGTCGGCCCCTCGCGTTACAACAAGTCAAAGCAGGCGGCCTACGAGTGTGGAATCGAGCCCACCGAAACGCCGGTGAGCGGCCCGCATGCGACGGCCGGGCAGCGGTTTCCGGTGAAGTATTACCTGACCGCAATGTTGTTCATCGTCTTCGACATCGAAATCGTGTTCCTGTATCCCTGGGCCGTCACCTACGACGCGCTGGGAACGTTCGCTCTGGTCGAGATGGTGGTGTTCATGCTCACCGTCTTCGTGGCCTACGCCTACGTGTGGCGCCGCGGCGGTCTGACGTGGGATTGAGGTAAGACGTGGGCCTGGAAGAACAGCTGCCCGGTGGGATCCTGCTGTCCACTGTCGAGAAGGTGGCGGGCTACGTCCGCAAGAACTCGCTGTGGCCGGCGACGTTCGGGTTGGCCTGCTGCGCGATCGAGATGATGGCAACCGCGGGGCCGAGGTTCGACATCGCGCGGTTCGGCATGGAACGGTTCTCGGCGACGCCCCGGCAGGCCGATCTGATGATCGTGGCCGGGCGGGTCAGCCAGAAGATGGCCCCGGTGCTGCGCCAGATCTACGACCAGATGGGCGAGCCGAAATGGGTGCTGGCCATGGGCGTGTGCGCGTCGTCGGGCGGGATGTTCAACAACTATTCGATCGTGCAGGGCGTCGACCATGTCGTTCCGGTGGACATCTACCTGCCGGGCTGCCCGCCGCGGCCGGAGATGCTGTTGCACGCAATCCTCAAGCTGCACGAGAAGATTCAGGAAATGCCGTTGGGCGTCAATCGGGAGCAGGCCATCGCCGAGGCCGAGCAGGCGGCGCTGGCGGCCAGGCCCACGATCGAGATGCGCGGATTGCTGCGATGAGCTCGCCCGACCACGACCCGAAGGTAGCGGCCAGCGAGGTTGGGGGATCCGTCCCCTCCGCCGACGACTCGGCCGACGAGGAAGTGATCAACGTTCGCCGCGGCATGTTCGGGGTCTCCGGCACCGGCGACACCTCCGGATACGGACGGCTGGTGCGCGAGGTCACGCTGCCGGGCAGCAGTCCCCGGCCCTACGGCGGCTACTTCGACGACATCGCCGAGGGGCTGGCCGAGGCGCTCGCAGCGCGATGGTGTCGAATTCGACGACGCGATAGAGAAAGTCGTGGTCGACCGTGACGAGCTGACCCTGCACGTCCGGCGGGACCTGCTGCCGCAGGTCGCCCAGCGACTGCGTGACGAACCGGAGTTGCGCTTCGAGCTGTGCCTGGGCGTGAGCGGGGTGCACTACCCACACGAGACCGACCGGGAACTGCACGCCGTCTACCCGCTGCAGTCGATCACCCACAACCGTCGGCTCCGGCTGGAAGTGTCTGCGCCGGACAGTGATCCGCATATCCCGTCGCTGTTTGTGATCTACCCGACCAACGACTGGCACGAGCGCGAGACCTACGACTTCTTCGGGATCATCTTCGACGGTCACCCGTCACTGACCAGGATCGAGATGCCCGACGACTGGCAGGGCCATCCGCAACGCAAGGACTACCCACTGGGCGGCATCCCGGTCGAGTACAAGGGTGCGCAGATACCCCCACCCGACGAGCGCAGGGGCTACAACTGATGAGCGAGACCTGATGGACGAGAACCGATGAGCGAGACCGAAACTGTCGTCGTCGCGGGCGGTCAGGACTGGGACGCGATCGTCGACGCCGCCCGCAACGCGGATCCCGGTGAACGCATCGTCGTCAACATGGGTCCCCAGCACCCGTCCACCCACGGGGTGTTGCGGCTGATCCTCGAGATCGAGGGCGAGACCGTCATCGAGGTCCGATGCGGAATCGGCTACCTGCACACCGGAATCGAGAAAAACCTCGAATACCGCTACTGGACCCAGGGGGTCACCTTCGTGACCCGGATGGATTACCTGGCACCGTTTTTCAACGAGACCGCCTACTGCCTGGGTGTGGAGAAGCTGCTCGGCATCACCGACGAGATACCGGAGCGGGTCAATGTCATCCGGGTGATGATGATGGAGCTCAACCGGATCTCGTCGCATCTGGTCGCTTTGGCGACCGGCGGCATGGAACTGGGCGCGATGACACCGATGTTCGTCGGTTTTCGGGGCCGCGAGATCGTCCTGACGTTGTTCGAGAACGATCACCGGACTGCGCATGAACAGTGCCTACATCCGGCCCGGCGGCGTGGCGCAGGACCTGCCACCCAACGCGGAAACCGAGATCGCCGAAGCCCTCAAGCAGTTGAAGCAACCGCTGCGCGAAATGGGCGACCTGCTCAACGAAAACGCCATCTGGAAAGCCCGCACCGAGGGCGTCGGCTACCTGGACCTGACCGGTTGCATGGCGCTGGGCATCACCGGCCCGATACTGCGGGCCACCGGGTTGCCGCACGACCTGCGCAAGAGCGAACCCTACTGCGGGTACGAGAACTACGAATTCGACGTGATCACCCATGACGGTTGTGATGCGTACGGGCGCTACATGATTCGGGTCAAGGAGATGTGGGAGTCGCTCAAGATCGTGGAGCAGTGTCTGGACAAGCTGCGGCCGGGACCGACCATGGTCGAGGACCGCAAGATAGCGTGGCCCGCCGACCTGACGGTGGGCCCCGACGGCATGGGCAACTCCCCCGAACACATCGCAAAGATCATGGGCGGCTCGATGGAGGCGCTGATCCACCACTTCAAGCTGGTCACCGAGGGCATTCGCGTTCCGGCGGGCCAGGTTTACGTCTCGGTGGAATCGCCCCGGGGTGAGCTCGGCGTGCACATGGTCAGCGACGGTGGTACCCGCCCCTACCGGGTGCACTACCGGGATCCGTCGTTCACCAACCTGCAGGCGGTCGCCGCGATGAGCGAGGGCGGGATGGTCGCGGACCTGATCGCCGCGGTCGCCAGCATCGACCCGGTCATGGGCGGGGTCGACCGATGACCGGCCCGCAGGGTCAGCCGGTGTTCATCCGGCTCGGGCCGCCGCCCGACGAACCCAACGCGTTCGTCGTCGAGGGTGCCCCGCAGTCGTATTCGCCGGAGGTGCGGGCGCGGCTGGAGGTCGACGCCAAGGAGATCATGGGCCGCTACCCCGACAAGCGTTCGGCGCTGTTGCCGTTGCTGCACCTGGTGCAGTCCGAGGACTCCTACCTGACACCGGCGGGTTTGGAGTTCTGCGGCGAGCAGCTGGGACTGACCGGCGCCGAGGTGTCGGCCGTGGCGAGCTTTTACACGATGTATCGCCGCGGACCCACCGGCGACTACCTGGTCGGTGTCTGCACCAACACGCTGTGCGCGGTGATGGGTGGCGACGCCATATTCGACACGACTGGTAAACCATCTCGGCGTCCGCAACGACCAGACCACTCCCGACGGCAAGGTCACGCTGCAACACATCGAATGCAACGCCGCCTGCGATTTCGCGCCGGTGGTGATGGTCAACTGGGAATTCTTCGACAACCAGACGCCGGAGTCGGCGCGCCAACTCGTCGACTCGCTGCGCTCCGGCGAACCCGCGGCGCCCACTCGCGGCGCTCCGCTGTGCGCCTTCCGCGAGACGTCGCGCATCCTGGCCGGCCTGCCCGACGAGCGCCCCGACCAAGGCCAAGGTGGTGCGGGCGCAGCGACATTGGCCGGCCTGCGGGTGGCGAAGGAACTCGGCATGCAGGCGCCCACACCCGACTCCCCACCGGCCGGCCCATCGACGGGGAAGGGACAGTGATGGCCGCTCCTTCCGCCCAGGCAACGCCATTGACCCCGGTGATCAGCCGCTATTGGGACGACCCCGAGTCGTGGACATTGGCGACCTATCGCCGCCACGATCGCTATAGGGGCTACCAGGCGCTGCAGAAGGCCCTTACGATGGAGCCCGACGCGGTGATCGGGGCCGTCAAGGACTCCGGGCTGCGCGGCCGCGGGGGCGCGGGCTTCTCGACCGGGACGAAGTGGTCGTTCATTCCGCAAGGCGACACCGGTCCGGCCGCCAAGCCGCACTACCTGGTGGTCAACGCCGACGAGTCGGAACCCGGTACGTGCAAAGACATTCCGCTGATGCTGGCGACACCGCACCTGCTCGTCGAAGGCGTGATCATCGCCGCGTACGCGATCCGGGCCAACCACGCGTTCATCTACGTGCGGGGTGAAGTGCTGCCCGTGTTGCGCCGCCTGCAGAACGCGGTGGCCGAGGCCTACGCCGCCGGTTACCTGGGCCGCGACATCAACGGATCCGGCTTCGACCTGGAGCTGGTGGTACACGCCGGTGCGGGCGCCTACATCTGCGGCGAGGAAACCGCGCTCCTCGACTCCCTGGAGGGCCGGCGCGGCCAGCCGCGGCTGCGGCCACCGTTCCCCGCGGTGGCCGGGCTCTACGGCTGCCCCACGGTGATCAACAACGTCGAAACCATCGCCAGCGTCCCACCGATCAGTCCTCAACGGGGTCGAATGGTTCCGGTCGATGGGCAGCGAGAAATCGCCCGGCTTCACGCTGTATTCGCTGTCCGGACACGTCGCCCGCCCCGGCCAGTACGAGGCTCCGCTCGGGATCACGTTGCGCGAGTTGCTCGCCTACGCCGGAGGCGTCCGAGCCGGGCACCGGCTGAAGTTCTGGACACCCGGCGGGTCGTCGACGCCGCTCCTCACCGACGAGCACCTCGACGTGCCGCTGGACTACGAGGGCGTGGGCGCGGCCGGCTCGATGCTGGGAACGAAGGCGCTGGAAATCTTCGACGAAACCACCTGCGTGGTGCGTGCGGTGCGCCGCTGGACCGAGTTCTACAAGCACGAATCGTGCGGCAAATGCACGCCGTGCCGGGAGGGCACCTTCTGGCTGGACAAGATCTACGAGCGGCTGGAAACCGGCAAGGGCACCCTCGAGGACATCGACAAGCTGTCCGATATCTCCGACACCATCCTCGGAAAGTCGTTCTGCGCGTTGGGCGATGGCGCCGCGAGCCCGGTGATGTCGTCGATCCAGCACTTCCGCGACGAGTACGTCGCGCATGTCGAAGAAGCCCGCTGCCCGTTCGACCCCCGAGAATCCATGCTTTCGCCGAACGGAGGGAACGCGTGACCCGCGCCGGCGACGATGCAGTGGGGGCACCGCCCGCTCGCGGGGGACGAAGCGATGAGGAGGAGCGGCGCTCATGACCCAGGCGGACACCGAAAAGAAGGTGACCCCGCCGGAGATGGTGACGTTGACCATCGACGGCAACGAGATCAGTGTTCCCAAAGGAACTCTGGTGATCCGCGCGGCCGAGTTGATCGGCATCCAGATCCCCCGGTTCTGCGACCACCCGCTACTGGACCCGGTCGGCGCCTGCCGGCAGTGTCTGGTCGAGGTTGAGGGACAACGCAAACCGATGGCATCGTGCACCACCGTCGCCACCGACGACATGGTGGTACGCACCCAACTCACGTCGCCGGCCGCCGACAAGGCCCAGCACGGCGTCATGGAGCTGTTGCTGATCAACCATCCGCTGGACTGCCCGATGTGCGACAAGGGCGGCGAATGCCCGCTGCAAAACCAGGCAATGTCCAACGGGCGGGCCGACTCTCGCTTCACCGACGTCAAGCGGACGTTCGCCAAGCCGATCAACATCTCCGCGCAGGTGCTGCTGGATCGCGAGCGTTGCATCCTGTGCGCTCGGTGCACGCGGTTCTCCGAGCAGATCGCCGGTGATCCGTTCATCGACATGCAGGAGCGTGGCGCCCTGCAGCAGGTCGGCATTTACGCCAACGAGCCGTTCGACTCGTACTTTTCGGGCAACACGGTGCAGATCTGCCCGGTGGGAGCGCTGACCGGGACCGCGTACCGTTTTCGGGCCCGCCCCTTCGACCTGGTCTCCAGCCCGAGCGTGTGCGAGCACTGCGCCTCGGGGTGCGCGCAGCGCACCGACCACCGCCGCGGCAAGGTGCTGCGCCGGTTGGCCGGCGACGACCCGGAAGTCAACGAAGAGTGGAACTGCGACAAGGGCCGGTGGGCGTTCAACTACGCGACGCAGCCGGACGTGCTCACGACTCCCCTGGTCCGGGACGCTGATGGCACGCTCCAACCGGCGTCGTGGTCGCACGCGATCGTGACGACGGCACAGGCACTCGAGGCGGCCCGCGGGCGCACCGGCGTGCTGGTCGGCGGCCGGGTGACCTTGGAAGACGCCTACGCGTACAGCAAGTTTGCCCGAATCACGTTGGACACCAACGACATCGACTTCCGTGCTCGTCCGCATTCGGCCGAGGAGGCCGACTTCCTGGCCGCGCGTGTGGCCGGCCGGCCGGTGACCGTCAGCTATTCCGACCTGGAATCGGCACCGGTGGTGGTGCTGGTCGGGTTCGAACCGGAAGACGAGTCACCCATCGTGTTCTTGCGGTTGCGCAAGGCCGCACGCAAACACGGCCTGCCGGTGTACGCGGTTGCGCCCTTCGCCACCCGCGCCCTCAAGAAGATGTCGGGCCGGCTGATCAAGACCGTCCCCGGCGCCGAAGCGGCCACGCTCGACGGGCTGGCCACCGGTGAAATCGGTGATCTATTGGCCACACCCGGCGCGGTCATCATGGTCGGGGAGCGCTTGGCCACGGTGCCCGGCGGATTATCCGCCGCGGCCCGCCTCGCCGACGCTACCGGCGCCCGGCTGGCATGGGTGCCGCGCCGGGCCGGAGAGCGTGGCGCGCTGGAGGCCGGCGCGCTGGCCGGCCTGCTGCCCGGTGGCCGTCCGGTCGCCGACGACGCCGCTCGCGCGCAGGTTGCCGCGGCGTGGCACGTCGACGAATTGCCTTCTGCGGCCGGGCGTGACGTCGACGGCATCCTGGCCGGTGCCGCCGACGGATCCCTGGCTGCGCTGCTGGTCGGCGGCATCGAACCCGGCGACTTCGCCGATCCGGATGCGGTGCTGGCGGCGCTGGACGCCGCGGGTTTCGTCGTGAGCCTGGAGTTGCGGCACAGCGCCGTCACCGAACGCGCCGACGTGGTGTTCCCGGTCGCACCGACGACACAGAAGTCCGGTGCCTTCGTCAACTGGGAGGGCCGCCACCGCGAGTTCGCGCCCGCGCTGCACGACACCGCCCAGGAAGCAGGCCAGCCGGACCACCGGGTGCTCGACACGCTGGCCGACGAGATGGGCGTCTATCTGGGAGTGACCACCGTCGAGGCGGCCCGCGAGGAGATGTCCGGGCTGGGCGCCTGGGACGGCAAACACGCCGCCGCCCCACAGGTCGCCGCCCCGCAACCGGCCGAGGGCCCGAAAGGGCCCGAAAAAGGACAGGCCGTGCTGACCGGATGGCGGTTGCTGCTCGACGAGGGCCGAATGCAGGACGGCGAGCCGCATCTGGCCGGTACCGCGCGCAAACCCTTGGTTCGGCTGTCGGCTGACACCGCCGCCGAGATCGGCGCCGCTGACGGCGACAACGTCACCGTCAGCACGTCGCGTGGATCGATCACCCTGCCGCTGACCATCACCGACATGCCCGACCGGGTGGTGTGGCTTCCGTTGAACTCGCCGGGCTCGGCGGTGCACCGGAAATTGGGCGTAACTATCGGCAGCATCGTGAAAATCGGAGTGGGCTCATGACCACCTTGGCCGCGTTCGGACACGACACCTGGTGGTTGGTGCTGGGCAAGGCGCTGGCCATCTTCGTCTTCCTCATGCTGAACGTGCTGGTCGCGATCCTGCTCGAGCGCAAGCTGCTGGGCTATATGCAGTTGCGGCCCGGCCCCAACCGGGTGGGGCCGTGGGGCACCCTGCAGAGCCTGGCCGACGGAATCAAGCTGGCGCTGAAGGAGAGCATCACCCCCGGCGGCGTCGACAAGTTCGTGTACTTTGCGGCGCCGTGCTTTTCGGCGATTCCGGCGTTCACGGCGTTCGCGTTCATCCCGTTCGGCCCGGTGGTGTCGATATTCGGCCACCGCACGCCATTGCAGCTGACCGACCTGCCGGTCGCGGTGCTGTTCATCCTGGGCCTGTCGGCGATCGGGGTGTACGGCATCGTGTTGGGCGGTTGGGCGTCGGGGTCCACCTACCCCCTGCTGGGTGGGGTCCGCTCGACCGCCCAGGTCATCTCCTACGAGGTGGCGATGGGCCTGTCGTTCGCGGCGGTGTTTCTCTACGCCGGCACCATGTCGACGTCGCAGATCGTGGCGGCGCAGGACCACGTTTGGTTCGTGTTCCTGCTACTGCCGTCCTTCGTGATCTACCTCATCTCGATGGTCGGTGAAACCAACAGGGCGCCATTCGATCTGCCCGAGGCCGAGGGTGAGTTGGTCGCGGGATTCCACACCGAGTACTCGTCGCTGAAGTTCGCGATGTTCATGTTGGCCGAGTACGTCAACATGATGACGGTTTCCTCGCTTGCCGCAGCCATGTTCTTCGGCGGCTGGCACGCCCCGTGGCCGCTGAACATGTGGGCGGGCGCCAACACCGGGTGGTGGCCGGTGCTGTGGTTCACCGCCAAGATGTGGACGTTCCTGTTCATCTACTTCTGGCTGCGCGCGAGCCTGCCCCGGCTGCGCTACGACCAGTTCATGGCGCTGGGCTGGAAATTGCTCATCCCGGCCTCGCTCGTGTGGGTGTTGATCGCTGCGGTGATCCGCACGTTGCGCAACCAGGGATACGCGCATTGGACCCCGCTGCTGGTGGTCTGCAGCATCGTCATGGCCGTGGCGTTGGTGCTGCTGCTACGAAAACCGTTCACTGCACCCGGCATTCGCGCGATGGAGTTGCAGCTCCGCCGGCGCCGCGACAAAGCCCCCTCCGCCGAAATCACGCAGCCGGGGAGCCCGGGGCCGGCATTCCCGACCCCGCCGTTGCCGGCGCAGAAAGTCGGTACGAGCAAGGAGGAAGCACGTGCCTAAATTTCTCGACGCCGTAGCAGGTTTCGGCGTGACGTTCGGCTCGATGTTCAAAAGGAATGTCACCGAGGAGTATCCGGAGAAGCCGGGCCCCGTCGCGCCGCGCTATCACGGCCGTCATCAGCTCAACCGGTACCCGGACGGCCTGGAGAAATGCATCGGCTGCGAGTTGTGCGCCTGGGCCTGCCCGGCCGACGCCATCTACGTCGAGGGCGCCGACAACACCGACGAGCTGAGGTATTCGCCGGGGGAACGTTACGGCCGGGTGTACCAGATCAACTATCTGCGCTGCATCGGTTGCGGTCTGTGCATCGAGGCCTGCCCGACCAGGGCGCTGACGATGACCAACGAGTATGAGATGGCCGACGACAACCGCGCCGACATGATCTACGAGAAGGACCGGTTGCTTGCCCCGCTGCTCCCCGACATGAGTCAGCCGCCGCACCCCAGGACGGACGGCGCCACCGACAAGGACTACTACCAGGGCAACGTGACCGCAAATGGGTTGCGCGAGCCGCAGAACGCAGCACCCAAAGCCGGACCCAAAGCCGGAGACGCCCGGTGACCGCGCTGTTGGCCCTGAATCTGGCGTCGAATCTGGCGCAAGACACCATCATCCGCACCTCCACCGGTGAAGCGGTGACGTTCTGGGTGTTGGGCGCGCTGGCGCTGATCGGCGCGGTCGGGGTGGTCCTCGCGGTCAACGCCGTGTACTCGGCGATGTTTTTGGCGATGACGATGCTCACCCTGGCGGTGTTCTACATGGTCCAGGACGCGATGTTTTTGGGCGTGGTTCAGGTCGTGGTCTACACCGGCGCGGTGATGATGCTGTTCCTGTTCGTGCTGATGCTGATCGGCGTGGACTCCGCGGAATCACTGAAGGAGACGCTGCGCGGCCAGCGAGTCGCGGCAATGGTGATCGGCATCGGGTTCGGAGTCCTGCTGCTGGCCGGCATCGGCAACGCGGCGACCGGGGGTTTCGTCGGGCTTACCACCGCCAATGCCAACGGCAACGTCGAAGGGCTGGCCGCGCTGATCTTTTCGCGTTATCTGTGGGCGTTCGAGCTGACCAGCGCGTTGCTGATCACCGCGGCGGTCGGCGCGATGGTGCTCGCGCACCGGGAGCGTTTCGAGCGCCGCAAGACGCAGCGGGAACTCGCGCAGGAACGCTTCCTGCCCGGCCAGCACCCCACCCCGATGCCCAACCCGGGCGTCTACGCGCGTCAGAACGCGGTCGATGTGGCCGCGCTGTTGCCCGACGGATCGTACTCAAAATTATCGGTGTCCCCCATATTGCGGAGCCGCGGCGCGGACGGCAAGGAGACCTCCCCCATCAAGAGCTCCCCTGTCGAGGCCGTGAAAGGCGGGGCGTCATGAATCCGGCTAATTACCTTTACCTTTCGGCGCTGCTGTTCACGATCGGGGCCGCGGGTGTGTTGTTGCGCCGCAACGCCATCGTGATGTTCATGTGCGTCGAGTTGATGCTCAACGCGGTCAACCTGGCGTTCGTCACGTTCGCGCGGATGCACGGCCAGTTGGACGGGCAGATGATCGCGTTCTTCACCATGGTCGTGGCGGCCTGCGAGGTGGTCGTCGGCCTGGCCATCATCATGACGATTTTCCGTGCCCGCAAATCGGCGTCGGTCGACGACGCGAATCTACTCAAAGGCTAAAGAACGCCAAGATGACTCACTACACGTGGCTGCTCGTGGCACTGCCATTGGCGGGTGCCGCCATCTTGCTCTTCGGTGGCAGGCGCACAGACGCGTGGGGCCACTGCTGGGCTGCGCCGCGGCCTTATCGGCGTTCGGGGTGGGCGCGACACTGCTCGTCGAGATGCTCGGTCGGGGCGAGGCCGACCGCGCCATCCATCAAAAGCTGTTCAGCTGGATCCCGGTCGGCGGGCTCCAGGTCGACTTCGGGCTGCAGATCGACCAGTTGTCCATGTGTTTCGTGCTGCTGATCTCCGGCGTCGGATCGCTGATCCACATCTATTCGGTCGGTTATATGGCCGAAGACCCGGACCGCCGCCGGTTCTTCGGCTATCTCAACCTGTTCCTGGCTTCGATGCTGCTGCTGGTGGTCGCCGACAACTACGTGGTGCTCTACGTCGGCTGGGAAGGCGTCGGGCTGGCCTCCTACCTGTTGATCGGTTTCTGGTATCACAAGCCATCGGCGGCGACCGCGGCCAAGAAGGCGTTCGTGATGAACCGGGTCGGTGACGCCGGGCTGGCAGTGGGAATGTTCTTGATGTTCAGCACTTTCGGCACGCTCTCCTTCGCCGGAGTGTTCGCCGGCGCACCGGCCGCCGGTCGCGGCGCGCTGACGGCGATGGGATTGCTGCTGCTGATGGGCGCCTGCGCCAAATCGGCGCAGGTTCCGCTGCAGGCCTGGTTGGGTGACGCGATGGAGGGTCCCACGCCGGTGTCCGCGCTGATCCACGCCGCCACCATGGTGACCGCGGGCGTGTACCTGATCGTGCGGTCCAACCCGCTGTACAACCTGGCCCCGAACGCGCAACTGGCCGTGGTCATCGTCGGCGCCATCACGTTGCTGTTCGGCGCGATCATCGGCTGCGCCAAGGACGACATCAAGCGCGCGCTGGCCGCGTCGACGATCAGCCAGATCGGCTACATGGTGCTGGCCGCCGGCCTGGGCCCGGCCGGGTACGCCTTCGCGATCATGCATCTGCTCACCCACGGTTTCTTCAAGGCCGGGTTGTTCCTCGGCTCCGGCGCGGTGATCCACGCGATGCACGAAGAGCAGGACATGCGCCGCTATGGCGGACTGCGCACAGCCTTGCCGATCACGTTCGCCACCTTCGGGTTGGGATATCTGGCGATTATCGGCGTGCCGCCGTTCGCGGGCTTCTTCTCGAAGGACAAGATCATCGAGGCGGCGCTCAGCTCCGGCGACGTCCGGGGCTACGCACTGGGCGGGGCCGCACTGCTGGGCGCCGGCATCACCGCGTTCTATATGACGCGGGTGATGCTGATGACCTTCTTCGGCGAAAAGCGTTGGGCCCCGGGCGCCCATCCGCACGAGGCGCCGGCCGTGATGACGTGGCCGATGATCCTGCTTGCCGTCGGCTCGGCGTTCTCTGGCTTGCTGCTGTGGTGGGGTGGCGCCCTGCAGCATTGGCTTGAGCCCGTGGTCGGGGCGCGTGAAGAGGCCGCCCATGTCCTGCCATCCTGGGTCACCACCGTCGTGGCGTTGGGTGTCGTCGCCATCGGGATCTCGGTGGCCTACCGCATATACGGCAGAGCATCCATCCCGGCGGTGGCGCCCGTCCGGGTCTCGGCGCTGACCGCCGCCGCACGCGCCGACCTCTACGGCGATGCCTTCAACGAGGAGGTGTTCATGCGCCCAGGCGCGCAACTGACTCACGCGCTCGTCGAAGTCGACAACGCGGGTGTGGACGGCTCCGTCAACGCGCTGGCGGCGCTGGTGGGCCGGACTTCGAATCGCTTGCGGGGACTGCAAACTGGCTTCGCCCGCAACTACGCCCTGTCCATGCTGGCGGGCGCCGTGCTGGTGGCCGCCCTGATCCTGGCGGTGAGAGCGTGGTGAGCTCGGCTTTCCAAAACGGCGTGCCGTGGCTGAGCGTGCTCTGGCTGGTGCCGCTGGCGGGTTCGGTGCTGATCATCCTGCTGCCCCCGGGGCTGCGCCAGGTCGCCAAGTGGACCGGCCTGGTCTTCGGCGTGTTGACGCTGGCGGTGGCGATCGTCATCGCCGTCGGCTTCAAGTCCGGCTCAGAAGCTGGGGCAGCAACCTACCAATTCGTCGAAAGCCACCGGTGGATACCGGCGTTCGGCGCCGGCTACTCCCTCGGCGTGGACGGGATCGCGATCGTGCTGGTGCTACTGACGGCGGTGCTGATCCCGCTGCTCCAGGTGGCCGGCTGGAATGACGGCGGAAAGGGCACCCGAGGCGTGCACGCCTACGTCGCCTTGACGCTCGCCATCGAGTCGATGGTGCTGATCTCGTTGATCGCGCTGGACGTGTTGCTGTTCTACGTGTTCTTCGAGGCCATGCTCATCCCGATGTACTTCCTGATTGGCGGCTTCGGTCAAGGTGCCGGCAGGTCACGCGCGGCGGTGAAGTTCTTGTTGTACAACCTGTTCGGCGGGTTGATCATGCTGGCGGCGGTGATCGGGCTGTATGTGGTGACCGCGCAGCACGGTGCGGGCACGTTCGACTTCCGCGACATCGTGGCCGGGGTCGCCTCCGGGCGCTATGGCGCGGACCCTGCGGTGTTCAAGGCACTGTTCCTGGGCTTCATGTTCGCGTTCGCGATCAAGGCCCCGCTCTGGCCGTTCCACCGCTGGCTGCCCGACGCCGCGGTCGAGGCCACACCGGCGACAGCGGTGCTGATGATGGCCGTGATGGACAAGGTCGGCACGTTCGGCATGCTGCGCTACTGCCTGCAGCTGTTTCCAAGCGCCTCAACGTATTTCCGCCCACTGATCGTCGTGCTCGCCGTCATCGGGGTGGTCTACGGCGCGGTCGTCGCGATCGGCCAGGCCGACATCATGCGCCTGATCGCCTACACCTCGATCTCGCACTTCGGGTTCATCATCCTGGGCATCTTCGTGATGACCAGTCAGGGACAGAGCGGGTCCACGCTGTACATGCTCAACCACGGCCTATCCACCGCGGCAGTGTTCCTGATCGCGGGCTTCCTGATAGCACGCCGCGGCAGCCGGGCGATCGCCGACTACGGCGGCGTACAGAAGGTGGCGCCCATCCTGGCGGGCACGTTCCTCGTCTCGGCCATGGCCACCCTGTCACTGCCCGGGCTGGCGCCATTCATCAGCGAATTCCTGGTCCTGCTGGGAACTTTCAACCGGTACTGGTTAGCGGCGGCGGTCGGCGTCACCGCGCTGGTCCTCGCGGCCATCTACATGCTCTGGCTGTATCAGCGCGTGATGACAGGGCCGGTGGCTCCCGACAACGAACGAATCCGGGATCTCGCGCCGCGCGAAATGATCGTTGTGGCGCCGTTGATCGCGCTGCTGATCCTGCTCGGCGTCTACCCCAAGCCCATCCTGGACATCATCAACCCCGCGGTCGAGAACACCATGACCACCATCGGCCAGCATGATCCCGCGCCGAGTGTGCCACCGGGTGCCTCGAAACCGGCGGACAGACCGGCACAAGTACCCCGGACAGCCGAAGGACCGCACCGATGACTCTCCCCACCCCCAGCATCGAGTACTTCATGTTGTGCCCGATGCTCATCGTTTTTTCGGTCGCGGTGGTCGGTGTGCTGGCCGAAGCGTTCCTGCCCAGGCGAATTCGCTACGTCGCCCAGGTGGCGCTGGCACTTGGCGGCTTGATCGCAGCGTTCATCGCGGTCATCGTGGTGAGCCGCTCGCTTCAAGCCTCCGGTCGCAGCGCGGTGCTCGGCGCGGTGGCCATCGATCGACCGACGCTGTTCCTACAGGGCACCGTGCTGCTGGTCGCTGTGCTGGCGGTCATCTTCATGGCCGAACGGACGCAGGCCAAGGCGGAGAGCAGGGTAGCCGTGGGGGCAGGAGTCGTGGGCTCGGGCGGATTGGATTCCTTTACGCCGCAGGCGTCCGCGGTTCCGGGCAGCGACGCCGAGCGCGAGGCCGAGCGCGCCGGAGCCGCGCAGACGGAGCTCTTCCCGCTGGCGATGCTGTCCGTTGGCGGCATGATGGTGTTTCCCGCGTCCAATGACCTTCTGACGATGTTTGTTGCGCTGGAAGTTCTTTCGCTGCCCCTGTACCTGATGTGCGGCCTGGCCCGTCATCGCCGCCTGCTGTCCCAGGAAGCGGCGATGAAGTACTTCCTGCTCGGCGCGTTCTCGTCGGCATTCTTCCTCTACGGTGTGGCGTTGCTCTACGGCGCGACCGGCACGTTCGTTCTGCCCGGGATCCGGGATGCGTTGGCGGCCCACGGTGATAGCTCGATGGCGCTGATCGGCGTCGCGCTGTTATCGGTCGGCCTGCTGTTCAAGGTCGGCGCGGTCCCATTCCACTCCTGGATCCCCGACGTCTACCAGGGTGCGCCGACCCCGATCACGGGGTTCATGGCGGCGGCCACCAAGGTCGCGGCGTTCGGCGCGCTGCTCCGGGTGGTCTACGTCGCGCTGCCCCCGCTGCACGATCAGTGGCGTCCGGTGCTGTGGGCGATTTCGATCCTGACGATGGCGGTGGCCACCATCACGGCGGTGAACCAGACCGACATCAAGAGGATGCTGGCCTATTCGTCGGTCGCACACGTCGGATTCATCCTTACCGGGGTGATCGCCGACAATGCGGCGGGTCTTTCGGCCACGTTGTTCTACCTGGTCGCCTACAGCTTCAGCACCGTCGGCGCGTTCGCCATCGTGAGTCTGATCCGCAACGCCGACGGAGTCGAAGACGCCACGCTGTCGCACTGGGCCGGCCTCGGGCAGCGCTCACCGATTGTGGGCGTGATGTTTTCGATGTTCCTCTTGGCCTTCGCCGGCATTCCGCTGACGAGTGGATTCGTCAGCAAGCTCGCGGTGTTCAAGGCCGCCGCCCAGGGCGGCGCGGTGCCGCTGGTGGTCATCGGTGTGATCGCCAGCGGGGTCGCCGCCTACTTCTACGTGCGAGTCATTGTGTCGATGTTCTTCACCGAAGCAACCGACGACACCCCGCAGGTGGTGGCGCCCGGCCTCTTGAGCAAGGCGGCGATCGCGGTATGTGCCGCGGTCACAGTCATTTTGGGGATCTTCCCCCAGCCGCTGCTCGACCTGGCCGACCGGGCGGCCGAGCTGCTGCACTAGGGCCAGCCGAGCACGCGCGTCAGCTCAGGATCAGCTCACGAACGGGCGAGTCGCCAAAACGTAGATCGCCAGAACTGCCAGCGGCGCGGCCAGCGGCAACCACGGCAACTGCAGCGGGAATGATGTCGCGACCAACCCCGCGAACGTAAAACCAACGGCGCCAACGATCGTCGGCCAACTCCACATGACTGCGCCCGCGGGCTTCCCGACCGCGTGACGGCATACCAGGTAGGCGGCGGCGCACAGTCCAGACCAGGCCGCGAACGTGAGCGACGGATTCGAAATTACAACCGTTGCCACCAAAAGCAACACGGCAACCGTTGCCGCCGGGCGAAACACCACCCCGATACCCACCGCAATCAGAGCGGCCGCCCCCGCGGCAACCGCCGGCCCGTGAGACCCGGCGGCGGCTAATCCCACCATCAGGAGGCCGAAGCCCGTCGACAAAGCGAGTGCGGTCGAACGCGCGAGTCGCGTCATGCTATCCCCTGAGCCGTCCCCGCACCCGACGCCGGCGGTCTGGCATCACACCCATCGACTGCTCCAGGCTCTGATCCCCTCCCCAGGACACGATGTCGACCCCGATGGTGGCCATGTCGCGATACATGGCAGAGCGCTGCAGCGCCCACATCCGATCCACCAGGGGCTCTTGCTGGTCTTCGAACGGGGACCTGTCGAGGATGTCGACGGCGATCACGACATGGCCGCGTTTGCGGAGATCGATCAGCGCCAGCGCGAATTCGGTGTCGAGCAGTGTGGAGAACGCGATGACGATCGCCCCCGCGGGAACGGCCGCGCGCGGTGCCAGTGTGCCGGTAGTGTTTTCGAATCCGTCGCCGGCACCGAGCACGGTATCGAGCACCCGATAGAACTGGCGCTGCCCGATGTCGGCACCAAGCCACCGGGGGCGGTTGCCGCCGAGGGCGACGATCCCGGCGCGATCACCGTGTCGCAGCGCGGTCTGCACCACCTGTGCCGCACCGCGAACGACGCGTTCGGTGGCCTCGGTCGCCGGGCCCGCCGGCTGTCGATAGGTGTCGATCAGCACGACGACGTCGGCTGCGCGATCGGTCAATCGCTGCGTGACGTGCAACCGGCCGCGGCGGGCGCTCACCGGCCAGTTCACCGCCCGCAGCTGATCGCCGGCCACGTAGGGGCGGATGTCGGCGTACTCGACGCCCGGGCCGATATGCCGGGTGAGGTGGGCACCCAGGCGGTCGAGCAACTCGGTCTGCGGGATTGGCGTCGACTGCGGCGGCGTCAGCGGAAACACGATGACCTCGGCGACGTCAACGGTGGCCGTTCCGGTCAGCAATCCACCGCGCGCGCTCACCTCGACCCGGGCCGGGATCGGATAGCGGCCCCACCGTTGTGCGTTCCCCGCAACGGTTTTCGCGTGGCGGGAATCCGAGTCGAGCACTTCGAGCTGCATGGCCGCGACGGCAGGAACCGTGAGCTCGACCGCCGACGACTCGGCGGCCCCCGCCGCCCCGGATTCCTCGGTCGCCCACACGGTCAGCCGCGCCTGCTCGCCTTCGAAGCATCGCTGGGAGTCGGGTTCCCCGTACACCCGGATCTTCGGCACCGGGCGCTGCCAGCTGATCGAGCACAGCACCCCAAGCAGCGGCGCCGCGAAGGCGATCAGCTGCCAACGAGCGCCGATCACGGCCGCGGCCAGCGCAACCCCGGCGCAGGTCGCCAGGGCCCGCGTCAGTTGCGATGCCCGCCAGCGGAACTCGACTTCACGGCTCCGAATCACGGCAAGCTCACGCCGAGCTCATCCGGTCCCCCCAGGTCCCGCGGTTGTTCGTGGGACCGGCAGGCGCCGCAACAGTTCTCCGACGACATCGGCGCCCTGGATCTTCCGCACCCACATCTCCGGCCGCAACGTGATCCGGTGCGCGACCGCCGCAACGGCGAGCGCCTTGACGTCTTCGGGGACCACATAATCCCGACCGAGCAAAAGCGCACGGGCACGGGCGAGTTGAACCAGGTCGAGTTCCGCCCGCGGGCTGGCGCCCACGGCGATCTGCGGATGGTGCCGGGTGGCGGTAGCCAGCGACACCACATAGTGCAAGACGTCCTCGTGCACGGTCACCTGCTCGACGGACTCGCGCATCGCCAGTAGATCATGGGTGTCCACCACCTGATTGACCGTCAGTTCGGCCGAACCACGTTCCAGCCGGCGGCGCAGCATTGTGGTCTCGTCCGGCTCCGAGAGGTATCCCAGTTCCAGCCGGATCGCGAACCGGTCCAGCTGCGCCTCGGGTAATGGATATGTGCCCTCGTACTCGATCGGGTTGTCGGTCGCCAGAACAATGAACGCGGTTGGCAGCTTGTGGGTTTCGCCATCGATGCTCACCTGGCCCTCGGCCATGGCCTCCAGCAATGCCGCCTGTGTCTTCGGCGGCGTGCGGTTGATCTCGTCGGCAAGCAAAAGGTTGGTGAAGATGGGTCCCGCCCGGAACGCGAAGCTGCCCGACTGCATGTCGTAAATGGTCGAGCCGAGCAGGTCCGCGGGCAGCAGATCGGGGGTGAACTGCACCCGCGTGAATCGAAGCCCCAGTGCGGCCGCGAAGGATCTCGCGATCAGCGTCTTGCCCAGGCCGGGCAGGTCTTCGATGAGCACGTGTCCGCCCGCGAGGACCGTGGTGAGGATGAGCGTGAGCGCCGCGCGTTTGCCCACCACCACACGTTCGATTTCGTCGAGCACCGCCTCGCAGTGTGCGGTGGTAGTCGCGGCCGGCATAGTGGCGCCACCTGTCATACCTGCTCCAACCTTCGCAGAATCTCCTCCAGCGTCGCACGGCCGGGACCGGGTTGGTGATCACCGGTGCGCGTGACGTTGTTTGGATTAACCCATTCCCACAGTTCGGCGCCGAAGAGCATCCGGCCGCTCGCGTGATACGCCACCGGGTCTTTGGACTGCTTTTGGCCGGTTGTCATTTCGTACCGCCGCGCGAGCATCGGACGCAGATGCCGGTCCCAGTCCAGTCGGGTGGAGTCGGACCATCGGATCGTCGTCTCGGTGTTGGAAAGCCAGCGGCGCAACGAATCCCCCAGATCGTCGGGGTCCGGCTCCGCCGGAGGTTCCGTCCCACGTCCCAGGAAACGACGGACGTTGAGCAGCACCAGAGCCAGGGCAACACCCGATGCCGCCAAGACGAACCGGCGGTCGTGCAGTATGAGAGCCAACAGCTCTATCCCGACGATGAGGAAAACGCCCAGGACTATAAGCCTTTTCATACGATAAGCCTTTTCATACGGGGCTCCGCAATTCCGCGAGGACGAGCCGCAGCACGTTTACCGCCTCCTCGCGGTGTCCCTCATTCATCACATGCGGGCTGAACCGTGCCTCTTCGAACAGGTTCACCAGCTGAGCCGCGTTATCGGCGTGCAGCGCTCGGTGTTCGACGGCTCGGACCAGCACCTCGGTCGGCGTGTCGAAGTCCTGCGGGGCGGCCCCCGGAACATTGGCGAGCTCACGCTCCATCGCGGCATAGCACGCAATGATCGCCTCGCGCGGCTCGCGGTTAAGGTCGCCGATCTCCGCCAGTCCAAGTTCGGCCGCGCGGACCAGCGATTCCGAACGGGGCGTCGGTGTCGGGGATTCGAAGTGAACGTCGACGATGCCCGGTGTGGACGCGCGCCACCGTCGCCGCGCCATGATCACCGATCCGGCGACGATCACCAGCAACATCGGGATCGTCCCGCCAAGCAGTACTCCGACCATGTCCCCGGCGTTGTTCTGCGGGTGTTGCTGTGGCGGCGGGCCGGTCGCATGCCCCGACGGTGGGGCGATCGGAGCCGGGTTGGGCGCGGGGGGGGTGACGGTGTGCGGCACGAACAATCGGAACAGCAGCGTCACCATCAGCAGCCAAGCCGCGATCACCGCGAGCGCGATCAGCAACACGCGCCAATTCGGTCGGCCCTTGTCATCAGCGCCGAATGTCCGGACAGGTCCCCCGCGCTTGGTGCCACCGCACGTGGATCCCGCAACCGCGCGATGACGGCGATCGCCAGCAGCGCGACCGTCGCGGTGAGGGCCGCGATGACGAAAGCCACAGCCGCCCGACCGCTGCCGGGCTCGTTGTGTACCGCGTGGTCTTGAGCGGGCAGGTACCCGCGAAGGGCAGCGGCAACAAAGATCATCAGCACGATCAGGGCAACAACGCGCCCCGTCGGCTTGTCAATACCGGGCATTGGCACACCACTCGACCGGTTGCCTGCCGCTGTTGCGGCACTGGCTTTCTTCATACTGGCACGTCAGGCAACGATTTCGCCAGGAACAACGGCAGGACCAGCGCCAGGACCAGCGCCAGGAACAACGGTGCATGCGCTCAAGTTGTGCACAGTTGCGGCTTCATCCACAAGCCCCGGATGTCGCCGTCCCGGGCATGGCACTTTGACAGAGGTGGTTCATAGCGTCGGGGTATGGGTTCGTGTGTGAGCGCCGAGGAGGCGCGGGAGCGGATCGGTGCCGCTCTTGATGCTATCGATGCTGCGCACGCCGTGCTGCGCGACACCGGCTCCGACGTGGTTGGCAACAATTTCCGTGTTGATGTCGCTGAGCGGTTGGAGACGCAGGACCGCACGAACCGGGGCCTGATGTATCGGTTCTTCGGCGAGATCGCCGACCCGCCCGACGGCAGCGAGTGCATACCCGCGGTGCGAGAGATGCTGTGGGCGCGGCTGCGCATCACACCCAAAGAGATCGTTCGCCGCTTCAAGCTCGCGGCCCGGATCCGGCCGCGGCGCTCGCTGACCGGGCCCCCGGTGGGGCCGGAGCTGGCGGAGTTGGCGGGCGCGGTAGAAGCGGGCGCGGTCGGCGAGGATCACATCCGCGCCATCTGCCAAGCCGTCGACGTGCTGCCCGGCTGCGTCTCGCCCACCGACGTGGCCGAAGCCGAGCGCGCGCTGGTGCGGCACGCGACCAAACTCGACGCCGGTGTCGTCGTCAAGCTGGGCCAACGGATCGCCGATCACCTGAATCCCGACGGCCTTTTCAACGACGACGACCGGGCGCGGCGCCGCGGGCTGCATCTGGGCCCGCAGGGGCCCGACGGGATGTCGCGGCTGTCCGGATTGCTGGACCCCGAGGCGCGCGCGTACTTCGAAGCCATCGAGGCGGCCGTGCGGCCCGGCCGTCACCAACCCGACAGTGCCCCCGACAGCGCCCCCGACAGCGCCCGCGATGGTGCCAAGCCCGCAGAGCGCGACCAGCGCACGCCAGCACAACGCTGCCACGACGCGCTCAAGCTCGGACTCCAAGGCGCCATCGCCTCCGGCAAGCTCGGGGTGCACCGCGGTCATCCGGTCACCGTCATCATCACCACCACACTGGCCGACCTCAACCAGGCCGCGCACGCCGTCGTTAACCCGTCGATCCCGATGCCCGCGCCCGCGCACACGGGGGGCGGCTCGAGGCTGCCAATGCGGGATCTGATTCGCGTGGCCGCCCAGGCAATCCACTACTTGGCGGTGTTCGACGACCACACCCGACGGCCCCTATATCTGGGCCGCCAAAAACGCATCGCCACTGCCGACCAAAGACTCATCTGCTACGCCCGCGACCGCGGCTGCACCCGCCCTAATTGCCTCGAATCGGGCTATCGGTGCGAGGTGCACCACTCGCCGGACTGGGCCCAAGGTGGCCGCACGGATGCGGACAAGCTGTTCTTCGCCTGCGGTTGCGACCACGGCGGGGCAAGCCGGGGCGAATGGCACACCGAGGTCACCGACGGCGGGCGACTTGGCTGGACTGACGGCAACGGCCCGCCTCAAATCAACCACGCCCACCACCCCGAAGAACTACTACAGGGGGATCCCGACCCGCCCGACGCGGACGAAGATTGAGCGGCCGCGTCGGCGAGTGACCGTGACACACTAAGCGTGTGCCGCCGCATCGTGACTTGGCCGCGTTCAACGATCGAGCGCCCGAATACGATCGCGGCTGGCGTGGCCGGCTGCACCATGAGATTGCCGATCGCACCGCCAGTCTCGCCGCGGCGACAAGCGCCTCTCCCGGCCGCGTGCTGGATGTGGGTTGCGGAACCGGCTATCTGCTGCGCACCCTGGCGGGCCGTTACCCCGACGCGCAGCAGCTTTGCGGCATCGACGCCGCACCTCAAATGATCGCGACGGCAAGCGCTTTCGCCGGGGACGATCGATTGACCTTCGCCGTCGGGGGGGCCGAGGAGCTCGGTTACCCCGACGACACGTTCGACCTCATCGTGAGCAGCACATCATTCGATCACTGGGACGATCAGCAGGCGGGACTGGTCCAATGCGCACGGGTGTTGCGCCCCGGAGGTCACTTGGTGCTCGTGGACCAGTTCTCGCGGTGGCTGTTGCCAACCTTGGCCACCAGCCGTCGGGGCAAAGCACGCACCAGGGGCCGCGCGACCAACCTTGTCCTCCGCGCGGGGCTCAGTTCCCCGCGATGGCACCGCCTGTACGCGCTGATCATCAACGCAGTGACTGCGACCAAGCCGGCTTAGCCCAGGGCGAACGGCCGGAAGCTGCCGTCGAGCACCTGCAGATGACCGATTGTGCGCCCGGTGACCACACCCGGGTCCGCCAGGACCAATTCCACGGCTGCCCGCGCGAATTCATCCGCCGGGGCGGTATCGACGAATTCCCGCGCGTAGTAAGCCAGGCCCGGCGTGAGGATCGGTTTCGACGGAGACAGCGCGTTCACCGCGATGTTGTGGTCGGCGAGATCGAACGCCGCGCACTGGGTGAGATGCTCGAGCGCCGCCTTGGATCCGCCGTAACCGGGCAGGACTCCGCCGCTGCGATCGGGATAGGGTCCGTCGCCGGGCATCCGCGACGCGACCGACGTGATGTTGATGATCGAGCCACCACCCGCCTCGATCATGTCGGGGCACACCATTTGCATCAGCTCGTAGGCCGCAAAAACCGCGATGTCAAAGTGCCGCCGAAACGCCTGCAACGGCGTATTGACGAAGCCCGGCCAGTCGGGTTTGCCGCCACTCGGGGCAGACTTAGCAGACTGGGCGGCCTTGGCGCGCGGCCCGGCGCCGGGTACCGGCGGTCGGCCGGGCGCGGTGAACGCCGCGTTATTCACCAGAATCGTGATGGGACCCAGCGCATCTCGCGCATCACCCACCAATCGTGCGATATCGTCACGATCGGTCAGATCGGCCCGGATCGCCACCGCGCGTCCGTCCGCCGCGTCGATCTCGGCGACCGTCTCACCGATGGTTCCCGGCAGCCGCTCGTCCCATACCTGTTCGGTGCGCCCGACGACGGCCACCGCCGCGCCCTCCGCCGCAAGGGCCAGCGCGATCACCCGGCCCAGGCCACGGCTGCCGCCGGTGACGATCGCGGTCCGTCCGGCCAGTCGCCGCGTCATCCGGTCACCCCGTGCACGACGATCGCGGTGGTCTGCTCCACCCACGTGTCGTCCAGCTTTTCCTCCGGGCGCAGCAGCATCCGCAGCATCGTCGCTCCCCCCATCAACTCAATCAGCCGGTCCGGGTCCACATCGGGATGCGCTTCGCCCCGGTCCACGGCCTCGCGCAGCCGCACCCGCACCGCGGTGAACAGATCGGCGAAGCGCGACATCACCCGGGCGTTGAGAGCGGGGTCGGCCGTCATGTCGGCCACCAGACCGGGCAACGCGGCGCGCACCACGGGGGTGGTGAACACGTCGCGGGTGGCCTCGATCATCATCGCGATGTCGGCGGCGATGTCGCCGGCCGGCGCCTCCAGCGCGCTGGGTGCCGTCGGGAATGCCGCCTCGTGCACCAGTTCTGCCTTGCTCGACCACCGGCGGTACAGCGCCGATTTCGTGGTGCCCGCCCGTTCGGCGACCGCGGCCAGGCTAAGGTTCGAATAGCCGATTTCCACAAGGAGTTCCGCGGTCGCCGACAGGATCGCCGAGTCGATGCGTGGATCCCGGGGGCGGCCGGCGCCGGGGGCGGCCTTGTCAAGGTCGGATGGGTCTGCTTTCATAACGCTACCTACCGTATCGTAATTGCCGCGGAGAAGTCTCGGAATATCTCGACGAATGGAGGCGCCCTCGTGCCAACTGAACCGGCGCTCGACAGGGTCGACCGAGTCGACCGACTTCAGCGGTCCAGCCGCGATGTCACGACCGTGCCGGCGGCGATGTCGCAATGGCTGTCAACCGTGCTACCTGGCGGGGCGAAACCCGAGGTCACCGTGGAAAGCGGCATCGACTCGACGGGCATGTCGTCGGAGACCATCATCCTGACCGCCCGCTGGCAGCAGGGTGGGCAGCCGGTCCCGGAAAAGATCCAGCAAAAGCTGGTGGCCCGGGTCGCGCCGACCGCCGGGGACGTGCAGGTCTTTCCCACGTATCGACTCGACCACCAATTCGAGGTGATTCGGACAGTCGGCGAGCTGACCGACGTCCCCGTCCCGCGCGTGCGCTGGCTCGAGCCCACCGGCGACGTCCTCGGAACACCCTTCTTCCTGATGGACTACGTCGACGGTGTGGTGCCGCCCGACGTCATGCCCTACACCTTCGGCGGCAACTGGTTCGCCGACGCGCCCGCCGAACGTCAGCGCGAACTGCAGGACGCCACCGTCGGGGTGCTGGCCAAGCTGCATTCGATTCCCAACGCGGAGAAGGCATTCGCCTTCCTGTCCGAAGGACAGCAGGCTGACCAGCAGGGTGACACCGCGTTGCGCAGGCACTTCAATTGGGTCCGGTCGTGGTACGACTTCGCGGTGCCGGACATCGGCCGGTCACCGCTGCTGGAGCGGACTTTCGAATGGCTGGAAGACAACTGGCCGGAAGAAGTGGCCGCACGCGAACCCGTGCTGCTCTGGGGCGACGCGCGGGTGGGCAACGTGTTGTACCGGGATTTCCAGCCGGTGGCGGTGCTGGACTGGGAAATGGTGACGCTGGGGCCACGCGAGCTGGACCTCGCATGGATGATCTACGCGCACATGGTCTTTCAAGAGCTTGCCGGTCTTGCGTCGCTGCCGGGCCTGCCCGACGTGATGCGAGAGGACGACGTCCGCGCCACCTACCAACGGCTCACCGGCGTCGAAGTGGGCGACTTGCGCTGGTTTTACGCCTACTCCGGGGTGATGTGGGCCTGCGTGTTCATGCGCACCGGCGCCCGACGGGTGCACTTCGGAGAAACCGAGAAACCCGACGATGTCGAATCACTGTTCTACCACGCCGGATTGATGAAACGGCTTATCGGTTAGTTCAGTAACGGAGAGGATCAGTAATGCTCGGACCACTCGACGAGTTCCCGGTACACCAGCTCCCCCAGCCGATCGCGTGGCCGGGTTCGTCGGACCGCAACTTCTACGACCGCTCCTACTTCAACGCCCACGACCGCACCGGCAACATCTTCTTCATCAGCGGCATCGGCTACTACCCCAACCTCGGGGTCAAGGACGCGTTCGTGCTCATCAGGCGCGGGGACACGCAGACCGCGGTGCACCTGTCCGACGCCATCGACCAGGACCGGCTCAACCAGAACGTCAACGGCTACCGGATCGAGGTCGTAGAACCGCTGCGCAAACTGCGTCTGATCCTCGACGAAACCGAAGGCATCGCAGCCGATCTCACCTGGGAAGGCCTGTTCGATGTCGTCCAGGAACAGCCGCATGTCCTGCGGTCCGGCAACCGGGTGACGCTGAACGCGCAGCGATTCGCCCAGCTCGGCACGTGGAGCGGCCGCATCGCCGTCGACGGGGAGGAGATCACCGTCGACCCCTCGACCTGGCTGGGCAGCCGCGACCGGTCCTGGGGCATAAGGCCGATCGGCGAGCCCGAACCCGCGGGCCGGCCCGCCGACCCTCCATTTGAGGGAATGTGGTGGCTCTATGTGCCCATGGCGTTCAAGGACTTCGCCATCGTCCTGATCATCCAAGAGGAGCCGAACGGGTTCCGCTCGCTCAACGACTGCACCCGCGTCTGGCGGGACGGCCGCGTCGAGCAACTCGGCTGGCCGCGCGTCACCATCCACTACCGGTCCGGCACCCGCATCCCGACCGGCGCCACCATCGACGCTTCCACCGCCGACGGCACCCCGGTTCGCTTCGACGTGGAGTCCAAACTGCCGGTCCCCATCCACGTCGGCGGCGGCTACGGCGGCGACTCGGACTGGTCGCACGGCATGTGGAAGGGCGAAAAGTTCGTCCAGCGACTGACTTACGACATGACCGACCCGACGATCATCGCGCGGTCCGGTTTCGGCGTGATCGACCATGTGGGCCGCGCGGTGTGCCGCGACGGCGACGCCACACCGGTGGAGGGCTGGGGCCTCTACGAGCACGGCGCGCTGGGCCGCCACGACCCGTCGGGCTTCAAGGACTGGTTAACGGTTGCGCCGTAAGACAGTTCAGTGAAGCTCGTCGACGATCGCGGCAAGGGTCTCCAGCCCGATGGGCGCCGACTGATACAGGCATACTGTGTCGGTGAGGCCGTCAACGCGATCGCGGATCCGAGCGGCCACCTCCGCCGGTGTGCCGCAGGCCGCGATGGTGTGCATCATCTCGTCGTCGATCAGCCCGCCCATCTCCTGCCAGCGGCCCTGCTTAGACATCGCGTTGAGCTCGGTCTGTAGGTCCTCCCAGCCGTGCGCGGCCAGGACCGGCCGGTAAGCCGGGGTCGACCCGTAGAACGCCAGCAACCGCCGGGTGCCCTCGTCGGCTCGTTCCCGGTCGGCGTCGGTGTCGCCCGCCGACACGATGATCTCGGGAATGACGGCAAACTCGTCGGGCTTGCGGCCGCTGGCCCGCAGGCCGTCGCGCACCGCGGGCATCGTGTTCTCGTGCAGAAACTTCTTCGAGCCGAACGGCATCACCAGCAGTCCGTCGGCGTGCTCGGCGGTGGCCCGGGTCAACCTCGGACCAAGCGCGCCGACGTAGATCGGCGGCGGGCCATAGGGGTTCGGGCCCGGGCTGAAGGCCGGCGTCATCAGCGTGTGCCGGTAGTAGTCGCCGCGAAAGTTCAAGGGGTCGCCCGAATTCCACGCCTCGAAGATGGCGCGCAGGGCACCGATCAGCTCGGTCATGCGGGCCACCGGATGCTCGAACTGCGCGCCGAACCGCTTTTCGATCTGCGGGCGAACCTGGGTGCCAAGGCCCAGGAAGAACCGCCCGCCGCTCAACAGCTGGTGATCGTTGGCCTGGTGGGCCAGGTGGATCGGATTGCGCGGAAACGCGATGGCCACGTTCGTCATCAGGTCCAGACCGCCTACGGTGGCCGCCAGCGTCAGGGGAGCGAAGACGTCGTGCTGACCCTCGAAGGTGGCAACGCCGCTGGCTCCGGCGTCGCGCAGGGCTCGCGCGCGCTCGGCGGCGTCGGTGGGCCCGTACAGCGCGGTAAAGATTTTCATGTACCTACGTGAGCACCTTGCAACCAAACTAAAGAAACGGCAATCGAAATTTACCCTACGAAACCGCCAAAATACGGTTGACTAGAGCGCGTGCCGAAGCCGCCGCGGATTGTCGACGTCGTCGTGGTCGGTGCCGGGTTTGCGGGGCTGGCCGCGGCGCGCGAGCTGACGCAGCAGGGCCATGACGTGCTGGTCTTCGAGGGCCGTGACCGGGTTGGCGGGCGCTCGTTCACCGGCAGCGTCGCGGGGTTGCCCGCCGATTTGGGCGGCACCTTCGTCGGTCCTACTCAAGACGCCGTTCTGGCGCTGGCGGCCGAGCTCAAGGTTCCGACCACTCCGACCCACCACGACGGCAAGAACGTAATTCATTGGCGCGGCTGGGCGCGTTCCTACCGCGGCACCATTCCGAAGCTGTCGCTGACCGGGTTGCTCGATATCGGCCGGCTGCGTTGGCAATTCGAAAGGATCGCCCGCAGCATCCCGGTGGCGGCCCCGTGGGACGCGCGCCGCGCGCGCGAGCTGGACGGTATGTCGCTCGGCGACTGGTTGCGCTCGATGCGCGCCACCGCCTCGTCGCGCGACCTGATGGCCATCATGGCCCGAGTGACCTGGGGTTGCGAACCCGACGACGTGTCGATGCTGCACGCCGCCCGCTACACACACGCCGCCGGCGGCATGGACCGGCTGCTCGACGTCGAGAACGGCGCCCAGCAGGACCATTTCCCGGGCGGCACTCAGCAGATCGCCGAGGCGGCGGCCGCCGAACTGGGCTCACGTGTGGTGCTCAATGCGCCGGTCCGGCGCATCGACCGGCACGGTGCGGGGGTGACGGTCACAAGCGACAACGGCCAAGCCGAGGCCGGCTTCGTCATCGTCGCGATTCCCCCGGCCCATCGCGCGTCGATCGAGTTCGCTCCCCCGCTGCCCGCCGAGTACGAGCAACTCGCCAACCATTGGCCGCAGGGCCGGCTCAGCAAGGCCTACGCCGCCTATGAGACGCCGTTCTGGCGGGCCGACGGGTTCTCCGGCCAGGCGCTGTCCGACAAGGGCCCGGTGTTCATCACCTTCGATGTCAGCCCGCACGCCGACGGGCCCGGCATCCTGATGGGCTTCGTCGACGCCCGCGCGTTCGACTCACTTCCCACCGAGCAGCGCCGCCGCGACGCGCTGCGCTGCTTCGCATCGCTGTTCGGCGACGAGGCGCTCAAGCCCCTCGACTATGTCGATCAGCGTTGGGGCGCAGAGGATTTCTCGCCGGGCGGTCCGACCGCGGCGGTACCACCGGGCTCGTGGACACGATTCGGGCCGTGGTTGCGCGAGCCGGTCGGGCCGATTCACTGGGCCGGCACCGAGACCGCGGACGAATGGACCGGATTCCTCGATGGCGCCGTCCGGTCCGGTCAACGGGCGGCCGCCGAGATCACCGCCTCCTGCTATGAACTCTTCCGGCGGACCCGCACGTCGTGGGTCACCGACTCCACGAGTGCCCGCATGTGCCGACTCACCTCGCGGGGCCGTTCCAGCATCGAGCAGTGGCCGCCGGACAGCTCGACAAGGCCGACGACGTTGGGTGCGGTGCGCGCGATCCTGCGGGACTGGCTGATCGGCGTCAGCCGATCGCCTTCGCTGCCGATGACCAGGGTCGGCACCGTCAAACCGTCCAATTCCAGATACCGCGACCCCAGCGCATCGACGAGCATCTTCGCGCAACCCCCGCGCCCGGCGGGTGATGTCTCCGCGAACAGCTCGTAGACGAGCCGCGCGGCGCTCGGGTCGGCGTCCCTTCCAACCGCCAGCATCGCGATCGCATAGCGGCTCGGGATCCGTGCGGCGGCCGGGAGCGGAAACCCGCCGAACGCGTTGATCACACCGCGCGCGGCCATGACTCGCGCCACTGACAAAGTGCGCAACTCGCGCGGTACCGAAAACAGCTTTACCTTGCGCACCAAATCCCCAGTGGTGGTGTTGATCAGCGCTACGGCGTCAGCGCGCCGCCGGACCTTGTCGCGATAGTGCGCCGACCAAGCGGCGATGGTGATGCCACCCATCGAGTGCCCGGCCAGCACCGCGCGCTCGCGCGGCGCCAACGTCGCCTCGAGCACCGAATCCAGGTCGGCCGCAAGGTGTTCAAGGCTATAGCCGCCGCGCGGCGGAACGCCGCTTCGCCCATGGCCGCGATGGTCGAACGCGATCACTCGGTAGTCGGTGGCCAAGTCTGCGATCTGGTATGCCCACGCGCGGATCGCGCAGGTGATGCCGTGGGTCAGCACGATCGGATAGCCGGCGGGTGGCCCGAATACCTCGGCGTGCAACGGGGTTCCGTCGACCGCGCGCACGGTCAGGGTGCGGCTTGGCGGTAATACGTCAGGCGGTGGCACATCAGGGAGCCGCTCGGTCGTTTGAGTCGATCGCGTGCGAGTCGATCGCGCAGCACTCATAGCCACTCCCCCTCGAACACGGCCACGCCGCCGTATAAGGATGTACGCGAGTTTAATCTGCGATCAACGACGAAGGGGTCGGATTCGGCCCAATAAACCTATGAATTTAAGTACACATGTCCAATAGCCTGTGAGACGCTGAAAGCCGTGTCCGCGATGTCCCGTCGGGAGTTTTTGGCGGCAACGACGAGCGTGGTCGGCGGCGGGCTGGTGGCCGCCTGCGCGTCGGATCACCGACCCCCGTCGGACGCCCCCGCTCTGGATGCCAAGTCGGTGCTTGTCGTCGGCGCCGGGATGGCGGGCCTGTCCGCCGCGCGCAGCCTTACCGACGCGGGGTGGCCGGTGCGCGTCATCGAAGCCCGTGATCGCATCGGCGGCCGGGTCTACACGAACCGCGACTGGGGCGTACCGGTCGAGATGGGTGCGTCCTGGACAAACGGCACGTCGGACGATCCGGTGATGCAGCTGGCGCAGAAGGCACAGGCGCAGCTCGTCCCGACCGACTACTACGGGTGGGCGAAGCTTGCGGTTGATCCGCAACTGCAGCCGCTGCAGTACGCCCCAAAAACCTGGCGCAAGTTCGTAGAACGGGCTCGTGACCAGGTCGACGGCGGTAGTCTCGGCGCCGCCGTCGACGCCGCGGCGACCAGTGCGGAGCTATCCGATGCCGACCGTGCCCAGTTGGCTTTTTATCTAACCACCGAGATCGAAAACGAATACGGCGCCGATGCAAATCAGCTGTCCGCCAAGACATTTGACGACGGAGAGTACACCGAGGGTGAACAGGACGTAATCCCGAGCGGTTACGATGCCCTGCCGCGGCTACTCGCCAACGGGCTTGAGATTGTGCTGAATACGCCGGTAACCGCGATCGTGCGACGCGACCACTCCGTCGTCGTGGAAGCCGGAAGCCGCTCGTTCGAGGGACCCGCCGCGATTGTCACCGTTCCCCTCGGCGTGCTGAAATCCGGTGCCATCACCTTCGATCCGCCCCTTCCCGACGGACACGCCCGAGCGGTGAATGCGCTCGGATTCGGCGTGCTGTCCAAAAGCTACTTCCGCTTCAGCCGGCGAACCTGGAACGTGGAGAACGCTTTTTACCAGTTCATCGGCAGCCAACCGGGCCTTTGGTCGCAATGGTTCACCTTGCCGAGTGCCGCGGGCCCAATCGTGTTGGCTTTCAACGCCGGTGAGCGCGGACGGTCGGTGGAGTCGTCCTCCCCCAAGGACCTGATGACCAGCGCGCTGCCGACCGCTCGACAACTGTTCGGCGACGTCTCCCCGGTCGAGGTCCGGACGTCGAGTTGGACGGTCGACCCCTATGCGCGCGGCACGTACTCATTCCACGCGCCCGGATCCGGCCTGGAAGATCGGCGCCGGCTACAGGAACCGATCGACGACCGGCTGTACCTGGCGGGTGAGGCCGTCGGCGTCAACAATCCGGCCACCGTGACCGGCGCCGTGGTCAGCGGCCGATACGCCGCCGGCCAATTGATGCACCGCTTGAGCGGCTGACTGAGCGGATGATGCTCTACTTCTCCAGGGCCTTCGCGCAGGCATCGAGAATCGCGCGGAAGCTCGAGCGCAGCAGCCGGTAGGTGACCGCCTCCAACAGCTTGCCTCCGGCCCGGACCGGATGGGTGTAGTTGCTCAGCCAGTCCACGCGTGTGCCGTCGCCCGATGCGGTGAACGTCAGGGTGCCGCCCTCGTGATTGAACGGTGGGAATGATCGGACGATCAGGTAGGAGTAGCTGCGCGGGCGATCATAGGCGGTGATCTCCTCCCGGAACCACGTCCCAACCGCGATCACCTCGCGCACCGCGCCCGCGCCGGGTCCCGACGAATCCTTCGCGTAACGGCCCCTCAGGGCCAGTGGAGCCGCGGCCAGGTTCGCCGGGTCGGCCAGCCAGTCGAAGACCCGCTCCACAGGTGCGTCGATCGTCCGCTCCAAGTGAATTTCGACCATAGACTCCAGATGCTAGCCGCACCCGCATCGCGGCCGGCCGCCGCCCGAATCGACCGGTTCGGCTGCTATTCGCGGGCACCTGCGGCCGCTGGTGTGATAGTTTCGGTATGCCAGCCTAAATCGTTGAACCTAGGCCTATCTCAGGTTGAGTCCACAGCCTGTATTGCGAACGGCGCGTAGGACATTGCGGTCACTCGCCCTGCTCACCATCACTTTGAGGGGCGAAATCGTATGACTGCTCTACCCGATCTATGCGGCGAACCGCGCAGCCGCTATGTAATCGATTGCGCCGGTGCGCAAGTGCATGTGCACGCGCGCAGCCTGGCCACCGTCTTGCGCATCGAAGGCGAGATCGACGTGTCGAACGCCGATCTGGTCGCCCAGGCAATCCGCCGCTTCGCACGGCTCAAGGCCCCGCTGGTCCTCGATGTCAGTCAGCTGGACTTCCTGGGCAGCGCGGGTCTTCGAGCGCTGCTGCTCCTCAACGAGGAGCACCGCCAAGCTCGGCTGCACTGCCACGTCGTCAGCGGTGCGGCGCTACAACGGCTAACCGCCGTGGCCACCGACCACGGCCTACCGGTCGTCGATTCGGTTCCTGCGGCCCTGCAGAACACGCATGACTTCATCCACGCGCGCCGTCATCTCTCGCGCCTGGCCCGACAACGAGAGCCGCAGCGCAACACGGATTAGTAGTCCGCCGGCCGCAATTCAGGTCACGGTTTCGTCACGATCGGCATTGTGATTCTTTAAGAACAGGCCGGGTTTTCTAAGAATGCTCAGCTTTAGCTAACCTCGCTTTAGCGAAAACTCCGTTGATTGGCCGCATCGAGCGGTCGGCGAGGTGCGGTGTTCGTCTTGCGCGAACCTTGACCCAACGTCGCCACTGGTTCGCTTCGGCTAACTTGGGTTGTGAGGTTCGGGACCCTCAGTCGAAGATTCCATTGATTCAATTAATCAATTTCGAAGGACAACACCAACCATGAAAATCAGCAGTATTGTCGCGCGCCGGCGAGCGGCCGGCATCAGCGCGGGCTGTCTCCTCGGCGGATTGACCTTGGGCATCATCGGGGCCCCATCCGCTGTCGCAGCACCCGACTGCAGCCCGGGCGGTGTGAACGCCACCGTGTCCTCGGTGACCGGCGCGGCGCACCAGTACCTGGCCGCACATCCGGACACCAACCAGGTGGTCACGGCCGCCTACGGGCAGCCGCGTCCGGAGGCTGAGTCCAGCCTGCGCGGCTACTTCACCGCGCATCCTCAGCAGTACACCGACCTGCGCGGGATCCTGGCACCGATCGGCGACACTGAGCGGCAGTGCAACGTCACGGCCCTTCCGCCGAATCTGGAGTCGGCCTACCACGCGTTCATGGCCGGCTGATACCGCCGACAACGGCCCGCCACAACGCCGTGGCGGGTCGTTTGGCGTCGGCGAAAAGGTGTGAACGGCTGCACGGCGGGTAATTGTCGAGTCAGACAACGGGAGTCAGACAACGGGACTGGAGGCAAGGATGCGGCTGCGTCGCAGCGATCCCAGCAAGCCGGGGATCGCACGCAAACGCCGGGGTAAGGGCTTCGCCTATTACGACCCCGAGGGCAACGTTCTGTCTGACCCTGACGCGTTGCAGCGCATCAAGGAGCTGGTCATTCCGCCGGCATGGAAGAGGGTGTGGATCTCGCCGTACCCCAACGGCCACATTCAGGCCGTCGGCGTCGACGCGGCCGGGCGCCGCCAATACATCTACCACTCCGCTTGGCAGCGGGAGCGCGCCGAGGAGAAGTTCGACCGCGTCCTGGAACTGTCCACGCAATTGCCGCTCTGGCGGGCGCGCGTCGCCAAAGACCTGTCCCGCCGCGGTTTAACGCGTGAGCGGGTGCTGGCGCTGGCGCTGCGTGTCCTGGATCGCGGCTACTTCCGCGCCGGCGGCGAGCAGTACGCCGAGGAACACGAGTCCTACGGAATCGCCACCTTGCTGTGCGAACACGTGACGGTGCATCGCCACGCGATCGAATTCGACTACCCCGCCAAGAGCGGCGTGCGGCGCACCGTGGAAATCGAGGACACCGAGATTGTTCGGGCGGTGCACGCGCTGATGCGCCGCCCGAACCGCACCGAACGATTGCTGGTGTGCCGCAGCGTATCCGGGTGGGTCGACATTCGGTCCGACGACCTCAATGCGCGGTTCAAGGAGATCGTCGGCGACGAGTACACCGTCAAGGACCTGCGCACCTGGCATGGGACGGTGCTGGCCGCCGCGGGGTTCGCAGAGGCGGACCCGGCCGTCTCGCAGCGGGTGGCCAAGCGCGTCGAGGCCGCCGTCATGAAGGAGGTGGCCGAGGAGCTGGGCAACACCCCGGCGGTGGCGCGCGGCTCTTATGTGGATCCGCGGGTCGTCACCGGGTATGAGCAGGGACTGACCATCGCCGCGGCGGCGCGGCGCGCCCAACGCGCCCGCCGGCCCGAAGGCGCGCAGGAGGTCTTGGAGAAGGCCACCCGCGCGCTGATCAGCCGGGTGGCCAAGGGCCACAGTGCATCCGGAGCGTCCGCCCTGCCCAAGAGCGCGTGAACCAACAAGGCCGTGAACCAACAAGGCAACGTCCGGTTCGCCGCACACGACGCGGCTCCTGGGCCGCGATGAGCTACATTCGCGAAAGGCCAGGCCAAGGAGGCCACCGTGACCGATCCTCAGGATCCCTACGGGTACAACCCGTACAGTTACGATCCGCTCGGCCGCGTGCCATACGCCGACCCGCCGGTGGATCTGCCGCCCGTCGCACCACGGCCCGCACCGCAACGCCGACCGCCCGCCAATGCATTGGCGACGCTATCGCTGGTGTTCGCGTTCGTGTTTCCGCCCGCGGGCGCGATTCTGGGGCACCTGGGGCTCGCGCAAATCCGCCGCACGGGTGAGCTTGGCCGAGACCGCGCTCTGGCGGGGGTCGCGTTGTCGTATGCGTTCATCACGCTCATGGTCGTCGCGCTGGTCGCATGGGCCGTCCTGGGTGCCTTCACTTCCCGTTCCAGCCAGACCGCGGAACCCGGCACCACCAGCAGCACCAGCACCGGGCCCCCGCCGCCCACGGTCGCGCCGGACAGCGTCGCCGCGCTATTGCCCAGCCTCACCGACCTGAAAAACATGACCGACGATCAGAACCTGGACGCCGGCCCAACCTGGGCGCATCCCGGTAGGTCGGACAACAAGGGATCCGTCGACCGTCCGGAGTGCTGGGGAAGCATCTCCCCCGGGATGCCGGAGGCCTACAACGTCGACGCCATCCTCGGATACCACGCGGCGGGATTTTCCGACACGCGCACCTTCCTCAAGTCGATCCAGGTCGTCGAAGCGGTCGCGGCATTTCGTGATCCGCCCGCGGCCCAATCACAACTGGACCAGCTGCTGTCCGGATGGCGGAAATGCGGCGGGTCGACCGTTAACGTGACGATCCCCGACGTTGGGCCGACCCCATATTCGCTGAGCGCTCCCGCCGATGCCGGCAACGGCATCACCACACTGGATCTCGCGCCCAAGGGTTTGCAGGTTCGCGCCACCCGCGCGATCGCGGCCCGAGCCAACGTCGTGATCGATCTGTCCGTGTCCTACAGCGGCACGACCGACAGCGGCCGCGCCCGGCAGTCCGCGGTCAGCATCGCCAACTACATACTCAACAAGATCCCCGGTTAAGTCCTCCGGTTAAGGGTTCCGGTTAAGGCCTTAAGGCCCCCGGGTGAGTGGTCGGTCACCCTTAGTAGGGTGGGGACATGAAATATCTCGACGTCGAGGGAGTCGGACGCGTCAGCCGAATCGGCCTGGGCACCTGGCAATTCGGGTCGCGCGAGTGGGGCTACGGAGACAGTTACGCCTCCGGTGCCGCGGGTGACATCGTGCGGCGCGCCCGGGCATTGGGGGTGACGCTGTTCGATACCGCCGAAATATACGGGCTGGGCAAAAGCGAGCGGATCCTCGGCGAGGCGCTCGGCGACGAGCGCGCTGAGGTCGCGGTGGCCAGCAAGGTCTTCCCGGTCGCGCCCTTCCCCGCGGTGATCAAGCAGCGCGAGCGCGCGAGTGCGCGCCGGCTGGGACTCGACCGCATCCCGCTCTACCAGATCCACCAGCCCAACCCGGTGGTCCCCGATTCGGTGATCATGCCCGGCATGCGTGACCTGCTCGACAGCGGAAAGATCGGCGCGGCCGGCGTCTCGAACTACTCGCTGGCGCGATGGAAAAAGGCCGATGCCGCGCTCGGGCGGCCGGTGATCAGCAACCAGGTTCAGTTTTCGCTCGCTCGCGCGGGCGCGCTCAAGGAGTTGGTCCCGTTCGCCGAGCGCGAGAAACGCATCGTGATCGCCTGGAGCCCGCTCGCCCAAGGTCTGCTGGGCGGCAAGTACGGCCTCGACAACCGTCCCGGCGGCATCCGTGCGACGAACCCGCTGTTCGGCACCGAAAACCTGCGCCGCATCGAGCCGCTGTTGCAAACGTTGCGCGATGTCGCAACGGAGGTCGACGCCAAGCCCGCTCAGGTGGCGCTGGCCTGGCTGATCAGCCTGCCGGGTGTCGTCGCCATTCCCGGCGCGTCCAGCGTCGAGCAGCTCGAGTTCAACGTCGCCGCCGCCGACATCGAGCTGCGCCCGGATTCCCGCGACGCGCTGACCGACGCGGCACGCGCGTTTCGGCCAACGTCGAACGGGCGCTTCCTTGCCGACAAGGTCCGCGAAAAGATCAGCGGTCACTGATCGGGTCAATGATCGGGTCACTGATCGCGCGGACCCTTACCAATACCGCCCCGTTACTGAGCGGAGTCCGCGAACACCGCGGGGCCGCCGGGCGCGCCCCTGACAACCACGACCGGTATCGACGTCGCCGCATCCGGCACGCAGGATCGTGTGCACCACTTCGACGAGGTCCTCGACGGGCATCACCTTGCCGGGCATGATGCCCCGCGATAGCCAAAACGGGTAGGCCTGCTTGGCGAGCTCGAGATCCCAACCGACGTTCATCCCCGTCTGCGCGTCGCCCTCGCCGCCCGCGCACTCCCCGGCGACGAGGCAGGTGAAGCCGATATCCGGGTGCTCGGCTCGCCACGACTCCACGAGTCTCCCGAGCGCTGCCTTGCTGACGCCATACGCGCCGAGGCCCGGCCACGGCGGCCCGGACGTGCCGGTGGGGGACGAGAGGTAGACCGCCTTGCCCCCGGAGGCCGTCAGGTGCGGCACGGCCGCCGCCGTCACCAGCGCCGCGCCGATGACGTTGGTATCGAAGATGCGCCGCCACGTTTCGGCATCGGTGTCGACCAAGCGGACGAGCGGCCCTATGCCAGGTGTGTAGACGAGGTTGTCGATGCCGCCGAGCGCGTCGGCCGCATCGTTGATGGCCGATCGGCACGACACCTCGTCGGTGACGTCGCATTCGATGGCGATCGCGCCCGGCCCCGCCTCCTTCGCCGCCGCGTCGATGCGCTGACGACGCCGGGCGAGCAGCGCCACCTGATCGCCGCGTTGCGCGAGTCCGACGCCGATGCAGCGCCCAAGTCCGCTCGACGCGCCCACCACCACTGTCCTTGACATATCCACCCACTTTTGTAACGGTCCGGTGCACGCACAGCGTATCAGCGTGCGTTCAACCCACCGGGGTTACTCGGGGCTTTCTTCCACGGCCTGCTGCACCACGGCGGTGCGGGCGTCCACGGTAAACTTGGCCGCCACGGGCAGTTCATGCGACAGAAGCGCCTCCTCGGGTCCGGTGTGCACGACGACGCGCCAACAGCTTCCGAATTCCGCTGGGGGAAGGATGAATTCGATTGGCTCACGGCGGGCGTTGAAGCACAACACGGACACGCTGTGGTCGCCCGACACGCGTCAGCTTGCGTCCCCATCCCGCCGGTCGTTGGCCTTCTTGGATCTTGTGGCCTTCGCCGCGCTCCGCAACGAACGGTTGGTCGATCGCAGGCCGAAATTGGTCGATTGCAGGTCGGTGTTGGCCGACGACAGTGAGGTGTTGTCATCCTCCAGGCTCAGGATGCGGGCGATGCCGGCCAGGTTGATGCCGGCGTCGACAAGCGCGCTGATGCGCTGTAACCGGACCAAGTCGTCGGCACTGTAGCGACGGGTACCGCCGTCACTTCGAGCCGGCGTCAGCAGTCCGTACCGCTCGTAAAGGCGCAGCGACTGCACCGGAATGCCAGAAAGTTCGGCGGCCACAGAGATTCCGTATACCCCCTGACCGGGCGCCGGCGCACCGGGATCGTCAGGATTGTCGGCCATCGGGCATCTCCTCAGCTGACTCACACACAAAACCTGTGTACCACACTTGCGTCGAACTGTCGATAGTGCTATATGAAATATACGTTGTTAGACATAGATAATAGCTATCTCGCCACAACAGATCGGAGTGAAAGGTGACCGCCATGCTGATGCGTACCGACCCGTTCCGTGAGCTGGACCGCTTCGCCCAGCAAGTACTGGGCACGGCCGCCCGTCCCGCGGTGATGCCGATGGACGCCTGGCGCGAGGGAGAACAATTCGTCGTCGACTTCGACCTGCCGGGCATCGACCCCGACTCGCTGGACATCGACATCGAGCGCAACGTGGTGACTGTGCGTGCCGAGCGACCGGCCGTCGACCCCAACCGCGAGATGCTGGCCACCGAGCGGCCGCGGGGGGTGTTCAGCCGCCAGCTCGTTCTCGGCGAAAACCTCGACACCGACAGAATCGAGGCTTCCTACGGCGAAGGGGTCTTGACACTGCGCATTCCGGTGGCCGAAAAGGCCAAGCCGCGCAAGATTTCCGTCGGCCGCGGCGACGGACACAAGGCCATCGACGACAACGCCGCGAAGCGAGAGGTCATCGACGCCTGATCAATCGGCGGGCGGGGGCGGCGACCGCGACCCGGCACCCGAGCGACCGGATCACGCCGGCGTTCGGGCCGCCCCCCGCCCGCACAGGGCGTCGATCGAGCGTCTGGCCCGGTTAGCTGAACCCAAGGAGGCATGATCCACGATGAATTGGAGTCTCAACGGCCAATTGGCCGACGTCGAACAGGCCTTGGCCGGCGGCGTGCCGCAACAGGTGGGCTGGTTCCGGTTCTACTTCACCGACCAGCGGTGGGAATGGTCCGAACAGGTCCAGCGGATACACGGGTATGAGCCCGGCACCGTCACCCCGACGACCGACCTGGTGCTCGCACACAAACACCCCGACGACCGTGGACAGGTGGCGGCCACAATCGATCAGATCCTGAACACGCACGAAGCGTTCAGCACCCGCCACCGGATCATCGACACCGGCGGCAACGTGCGCCACATTGTCGTCGTCGGCGATCAGCTCTTCGACGAACAAGGCGAAGTAATCGGGACGCATGGGTTTTACGTCGACGTTTCCCCTCTGCCCGAACAGGCGCAGGAGGACCTTGTCACCGCGAAGCTGGCCGAGATCAGCGAAAACCGCGCCGCCATCGAGCAAACCAAGGGCATGCTGATGCTGATCTACAGCATCGACGACAACGCCGCGTTCAATCTGCTCAAATGGTTGTCCCAGGAAGCAAACGTCAAGCTGCGGCTGCTAGCCGAACAGATTTCCGAAGACTTCCGCCTCGCCGGCTTGGCCCTCAACGCCCAATCGAAGTTCGACCACCTATTGCTGACCGCGCATCAGCGCATCGGGCGGTCAGACAAGCAACCGGTCGGCCGAGGGTAGCTACTGCGCTCACGAAAATTTGCCTACAGGGCGCCGCGAAAGCGTACCGGTCGGTTATTTCTTGCTGGGAATGACGATAACGACGATCAACGTGATGATGGAGAAGAACAGCCCAAGAATTCCCCAACCCAGGGGATTGCGGCCCTTGGTCGCCGCGATGATGGCGCAGACAACGGCCGCGAGGATGCTGCCGATGGCAACGAAAATCCCTTTGATTCCACGAAGAATTAGCCCTGCGGCAAGTGGATCCGAACTCGCCAAAACCACGGAGTGCAACATGTCAATCCCTTTCTGGTGGGGAGTTCTCTGGTAATACCCGGTCAATCGCGGATTCAACCCCAATTCTGCCGCCCGAACGCGCCACCTCTGTAAAGCACCGTTCGGTAGCCCGATCCTTTCGGAACATTAGCCAGACTTCACGCTGCTGTTTGCTGAAGCCGTCGGCAGGTCCCACCGCCCCGCAGTGGTTCGGCCGCCCCGAATGTTCGGCGCCCGTGGTGCGTGATTGACAGCATCGCAGCGGCTCACCTAACGTTGACAACGTGCGTTGTCACAATGCAGTGGACGCGGAGGCCCGATGAACGTCGCCGTACCAATGCGGCATCCCGACCGGCCCCGCGGGGTTCCCGGTGGCATCGGCCTCGCCGCGTCGCTGCTGGGGTTGAGACCGCCCACTAGTGAGCAGTGGCGCAGCCTCGGTGAGCGTCTCACCGTGGGCGACGAACCGATGGATCGCCTGGTCGAGTGGATGTGCTCGGAGGGCATCGACCGGACACGGCCATTGTTCGATCGGGCACTCGCACACGGCATCGACAGCGTGCCGGAGGCACCGGAACCCTTGCGCGCGTTCTTCGTTCGAATCGAGGCCGTTCCGGATTGGGTCGACGGTGACCTGCTGCGCCGCGGTCAGCGTGCGCTGCGCGCCGGTGGCTCGGACGGTATGTACGTCGCCCGCGATGTGTCGCTGCTGGGCGGCTATCAGTTCTCCGGATTCAACAAGACCCTGCTTCGGACGGGCGCGTTGGAGAAGGGCTCGAATGCGCGTTTCGCCGAAACGAATCAGTGGGCGCTGGACGTGATCACCGACGGCCAATTGCTCCCGCACGGCGTCGGGTACCAGTCCACGATCCGCGTCCGATTGATCCATGCGTTCGTGCGCAGGCACGTCGCCGCGATGGCGGATTGGCGCGCCGACGAATGGGGAGTGCCGGTCAATCAAACCGATATGGCCGCCACTTTGGTGGGCGCGCTGATTGCCCCGCCCTTGGGCGCGCTGGGGATGGGGCTCATTACTACACCGGCCGATCTCAATGCCATTGCGCACCTAACCCGATACGTCGGTTGGCTGATTGGCGTGGAGGACGAGTGGCTGCCGCGAAGCTTCCGCGACGCCATCCGCGTGCTTTACCACACGCTGACCGCCCTATCCCATCCCGACGAATCGTCCAAACAGCTTGCAATGCCGATGGTGGACGATCCACTCAAGTGGCACTACCCGATACTTCCCGGGTTGCGCCGCCGCATCGCCCGCCTCCAACACCTGTCGATCACGAGCGGCTATCTCGGGCCGCGTGGCATGCGCGCGCTGGGCCTGCCTGCCTACGTGCCGCCGTGGTACCCACTTATGCGAATCCCGGTCAACCTCGCGCGCAGCGTCGCCGCGCTGTGCCTTCCCGGGGGGAAGGACCGCGCAGCCGCACGCGGCGCACGCCAGCAGAAAGCCTTCCTGCGCACCATTATCGGCGATGGTGAAGCCAAGATAGGCAACTCGGCCGTACACGTGAGCAGCGCCGCCTGACCGGACCGGCAAACCGGGCAGCTTGGCCGGGGCGCTATGCCCGCGCTGCCGGCCGGTCCGGCGGCGCTGTTGCCGGCATGCTCGGTTGGCCGGACCGCTGAGCCAATCTAGAGCCGAACACCGCGGCCTGGGTCCGTCGCTCCATGCCGAGTTTGGCCAGCAACCGCGATACATAGTTCTTCACTGTTTTCTCGGCGAGGAACATCCGCGCGGCGATCTGCCTATTGGTCAAGCCTTCACTGAGCAGTTGGAGAAGCGTTCGCTCTTGTTCGGTCAGCCCGGACAATGGGTCTTCGTGTTCCCCCGCGCCCCCGAGCTTTGCCTTGACCATTACGAGCCCTTCCTGCTCGGTGTGCGAGGCGAGAGTCATCCAACGACCGACTCAATATCCCACATTTTAATAATCGCCCATACCCATGAATGCTGGTGATTGACGATTAATAGCGAGCAGTCGGCGTCCCGTGGTTGTCGGCGCCGACAATCACGACCCTGGTCACCAACTCCGGTGCCGCCTAGCGTCGACGGGTAACCGGAAATCGGCAAGGGATTGACGTTCATGAGTGCGACTCTGGAGACCCAGACTCTCGTGAAAGCCGTGCACCTCCGGGACAGCGCCTCCGATGGAAGCGGTTCCGCCACCGACGCCGCGGCGTCCGCCGAGCGAGGTTTTGCGGATCCGCTAGACGCCGACTGCACTCTCACTTGGACTTGTCGGTCGCGGCGGGCTTATCCGCTTTCGCGGCGGCCTTATCCGCTTTCGCGGCGGGCTTATCCGCTTTCGCGGCGGTCTGGCCGCGTGCCGCGATCGTGCCCGCGATCGACGTCGCGGCGATCGTCAGCAAGGCGCCGAACATCAACGCCGACGCTTCGCCCGGGGCGAGCAGGTGCTTCTGGGTGCCGATGGTGGCCGCCGCCACCGAGACCCCGAGCTGCGTGCAGGACATCACCGCAAATGTGAGCGGCTGGCCGACAAGCCTTCCCACGCAATGGGCCAGCACACCGCCCAGCCCCAGGCCTACGCCGAGCAGAATGAATTTCGGGTGCGAACCCAGCTCGCGCACCTGCAGCGAGGCGCCAAGCCAGACAAAGAACAGCGGGGCGAAGAACCCCTCGGTGATGCCGAATAACTGACGCGCCAACCGGCGTGGTTCGCCGACCGAGGCGATCACCAGACCCAACGCGAAGCCCGCCAGCATGATCGACACGTCGGTGCTGACCGCCAGCGCTGCCAGCCCGAACAGCACCAGCAGGTTGGTCCGCAATTCCAGCGCGAACTGTTGTTTGTGGGAATAGTCGTGCATGCGCTGGCGCCAGCCGCTGCGGTCGGCCGCGCGCATCAGCACAAAGACCACCACCGCGCAGCCCGTGACCGCCAGCCCACCCAGCGCCGCCGTCGGCGCGTGACGAAAGTCAATCACCAAGGGCAGCAACACAATACCCGCAGTGTTCGCGATGGCTATCTGCGCGGTCACGGAGAGCACCTGCGGTCCCTGCAATCGCAACGAATCGATCATCGGCAAGGTCATCGCCGCTGACGACGACGCCATCAGCACCGCATAAAGCGCCGCGTGGCCGGTGCCGAACGCCGTCGCCAGCCCGAATCCAAAGGCCGCCGCGACGGCACCGGCCAGAACCGCTCGCCCCAACGCCAACGGCAGCGCCGAAAGCAGCTTGGGGTCGCGGACCGGAACATGACTGCCCACCACGAACATCACCAGCGCGAAGCCGATGTTCGCAAACAATTGAAACGTTGGGTTGGCGTCGTCGACAAGACCGAAACCGGTCCTGCCGATAACGAGTCCCGCGATCAGCTCACCGATGGTTACCGGAATCCGCAAGCGCGGCACTGCTGCCAGCAGCGGACCCGCGAAACCGACCGCGGTCAGCACCGCCAGGGTCTCGAATCCGAACCCGTGCACGTCAGGCCCCCTTCCGGGGCGAAGAGCCCACTAGGCTTGCGGCCGATTGAACGCACAATTCGCCATCAGCACGATGTCATTCTGCAGTGTCGTTCACAATCCCTTGGACAACGGCACGAAAATGACCGAGGTGGGCGGCGCGAAACGCTCGGTCTACTTGTCGCCCTACTTGATGTTGTAGAAGGATTTGACGTTCTCGTGCAGCTTCTTATACATCGGCGGGGCCTCGTAGGCGTCGGTGATGACTTCGATGTAGGCGGCGCCATCGGCTTGCTCGGCTGTCTTGAGCGCGTCATCGAGCACGCCACAGCTGCTAATCCGCGCGGTGAACCACCCCTGACAGCCCAGGGCATGGGGAAGCTCGGCATAGTTCCAGGCCGCGATGTCGTTGTAGCCCAAGGCCATGTCCTTGCACAGCATTCGCTCGCTGAGATAGCCGGAGTTGTTGAGCACGAAGACAATCGGGCGCAGACCATGCCGACCGAACTGGCTGATCTCCTGAGCGGTCATCTGGTGAGAACCTTCGCCGGTGATCAGGATCAGTCGACGATCCGGGGCTCCCTTCGCGGCGCCGAAAGCCGCCGGGGTCGCCCATCCGATTGAGGCCCAAAGGGTTTGGTTGTGAAACTCCGCCCCTTTTGGCAGTTTTGCGAGGGCCAGGCCCAGCGACGACGTCCCAGTGTCGGTGATGATCACGTCATCGGGACGGAAGAAGTCCGCCCAGCGCGGGTAGAGGGCATCGGCGGTGATCGGGTCCTCGCCTCCGCCCACGATCGACCCCAGCGTCTCTGGTGCGATGGCCGGCGGCTGACCACGTTTGGTGATACGCCCCGACAGCTCCGCGAGGATGTCGGCGATCTCCACGTTGCGGTACACCGTAGAGCCGACGATGGTGCGGTGATGGTCGATGGTGATGACCTTGGCCGGGTCCAGTCGGACGGTGCCCCCGGCGGTGTTGCCGTCGGTCAGCCTGGCGCCGAGCATCACCACCACGTCACACGACTCAACGAAGTCGCGGACCGGCTCGCTCATTAGCCGCCCGACGTACATGCCGATGTAGTTGGGCTGGTCTTCCCCAAGCACCGACTTGTCGGCAAACATCGTCGCGAACGGCAAGCCGGAGGCGTCGACCAACGCTGCCGCCGCGCCCTGCAGACCGAGCCGCCGCAGCAGCATCCCCGGCAGCACACATGCTTGCCCGGCGTCGTTCAGCACCGCGGTCACCGCGTCGCACGCGGCGGCCAGCGACGCGGGGTCACTGGTCTGAGCGCTCACCGATGGCACGGCCCCGAGCACGGGCGTGTTCGCGACGTCGCTGGGAATCGCCATGTAGACCGGCCGTCGATGGTAGAGCGCCGCCGCAATCAACCGCTCGGTCTCGGCCACTGCATTCTGCGGCGTCATGGCCGCGCTGGCACACACAATCGGCTCGGCCATCCGGTGAAACAGGTCGAATTCGCCGTTGCCCAGCGTGTGGTGCGCGAGCGCCCGCCCCACCTGCGTCGCCGAATTAGGCGTGCCGACCAAGTGAAACACCGGAAGATGCTCGGCGTAGGAACCCGCAATAGGGCTCATCGCGGCCAGCTCGCCCACCCCGTAGGTGGTGCACACCGCACCGACGCCGCGCATTCGGGCATACCCGTCCGCGGCGTAGCCGGCGTTGAGCTCATTGCAACATCCGATCCAATTCAGCGCCGGGTCCTCGACGATTGCGTCATTGACTGGAAACGCGTAATCCCCGGCGACTCCGAAGACGTCGTCGACACCAATCTCCTTGAGCCGTCGCAAGACATATTGGATGACGGTTTCAGCCGTGGTTTCGGCCATGAGGCACTCCGTTCGGGAGCAGCAGGAGCCCCGGGGTTGGGCATCCCTACTGGGTTGCTTTGGCGGCGATCTTGTCGGCCGCCACGACGCCCTCGTTGCCGATCTTAAAATCGCAGGCTTTGACGTCGATGACCAGATTCCATACCGCACTCAGCGCCCGCTGGCAGGCCCAGCCGCGGGCGTTGTGCCTGTTCATTATCAACGAGATCTTTGGCGGATCCCCCGCGAAATTCGCGAAGGTCCATTGGAGGGCGGTGCCGTTGAGTCCGTCGCTGACGCTTTGCCCGGCGCAGGCTTTCCATTTGGCGGCCGACGCTTGCACGAAAGATAGGGCTTGGTCGGCCGCGGGAAAGGTTGTTACGCCTTGCTCGATGCTGTGGGTGTACCTCTGTCCCTGCTCGCGCAGCACGTCGAACTTGACCGCGGTGTATCCGCTGTCCGCATAGATCGGGGGTTGGACGATGTGGGCGGCCCCAAGGCAGTCGGCATTCGACACCTGGAAGAGGTTGGTGTCGAGGGTAGTTGGGCCCCCGAAGTCCTGCATGTCGGTGGAGCCCATGATCGCGTTGCCTTCGCCGACGGTGAGCAGGATCGAACTCAGGCGATCCTCTCCCACCCTCGGCGCCGCTGAGGTCGGCGGTGCGGACGTCGTCGATGAAGTCGGCATCGTCGAGGTCGGCGTTGACGGCGCCTTCGACGTAGTCGGCGTCGACGAGTGTGACGAGCAGCCGGCCAGCGCCACCGCCGCCACCGCCCCGACCCCAGCTAACCGAATGCCGCCCACGGGCACCAGGTTCGGGAAGTGAAACTCGGCGTTGAGCCGCCTATGAGTACCGAACATGCGTCCTCCCACTCCTTAACCCCGCAAAGTCTATGAGACATGGCGCCGTTATGGAGGCCGATCGAAGCGACGACGTGGACCGAAAACGGTAAAGGTCGACGGCAACGTATCGTTACCGTCGCTGGCCTAGGGGTATGCCGACCGGGAGGCACGCGATGGGACACAAGGCAACAGTGGAACTCGTGCTCGACTGTGGAGACCCAAACAGGCTCGCTAAGTTTTGGCGCGAGGCGCTCGACTATCGCGTCTACTACTCCGACGCGCGTCTGGCTGTGCTCGTTCCCAAAGAAGGGATCGCCTCTCCGCTGCTCCTGCAAGGGGTACCCGAGCCCAAAGTGGGCAAGAACCGCATGCACGTCGACATTGTGGTCGACGACGTCGAGGCCGAGGTCCGCCGGCTGCAGGCACTCGGCGCTCGCCGCATCGACGAAGGCGTGCAGAGCTTTGGGGGAACTCAATGGGTGAGAATGTCTGACCCCGAGCAGAACGAGTTCTGCGTCTCCACCGGCGTCGAGTGGTAACGCTTGATGCGACAAACGAGCTCTGGGCTAGGCAGTGAGTCCCCGCAGCAGTGTGTCCACCACCTGGTCGATCAGGCTGTCGTCGATGGGCTGCCGGGTGAGCAATGCCCGAAAGTGCAGCGGCGCGATAAGCAGCTCGAGAGCAAGCTGCGAATCGGTGCCGTCGTCCAGTTCGCGGCGCTCGATGGCGCGGCTGATCATGACTCGTGCGATGTCATACCGGGCTCGCCAGAACTGCAGGCGACCGTCGGCCATGTCGGGATCGTCTTCGGCCACGGCCATCGTTCGGGACAGCGCGGTGCCGAGCGGTGTGGCCAGGTAGGCGGCGACCAACCGCGCAAATGCGATCAGGTCCCCGCGCAGCGTTCCGGTGTCGGGCACCGGCAGTTGCTCCTGGCTGCGGGTCAGCATGGCGTCGAGCACCACGTTCTCGGTTGTGCCCCAACGCCGTTGGACCGACGTAGCATGCACCCCCGCGCGCCGGGCGATCTCGCTGATGGTCAAGCCACCGGGGCCATGCTCGGCCATCGCTTCGAGAGTCGCGCGCAGCACGGCGGCGCGAACCCGCGCCGATCGGCCACCCGGGCGGCGCTGCACTGCTTTGCGCATCTCATCGATCTCGCGAGTCATCATCACCACCATAACGCAGATCTATTGCGTTAAGAGCGCAGCAGGCGTAACGTACCGCTAACGCAGTGTTATTGCTTTAATACTCTAACCTCGAAGGAATCGCTTATGTCGTACGAATGGCCACTGGACCCGCAGGACCTGTTCGGTGAGCGGTACGCGCAGATGACCAACACCGGTTTGCCGGTCAAGGATGTCGACGCGGTCCGCGCCGCGATCACCGAAATGTGGGCAGATGCGCCGGGCGGCTGGGTGTATGAGTGGTCGAAGCTGGCCGGGTCGTACGCCGAGGCGGGCTCGCATCAGCAGGCCGCGCTGGCCTACGGCTGGGCGAAGTTTCCCACGCTGGCCGATGTACCCAAACGTGTCGCACACGCCAAGCAGCTCGAGCAGTACCTGCTTGCCGCCCCCGGCTTCGGGGTGGATTTCAGCCGTGAGGTGCTGGACCTGCCCTATCAGGGCGGCACGACCAAGGTGCCGGTGCACCTGTTCGCTCCGTTCGACCTGCCCGACGACTCCCCCGTCGTGCTCATCAGCGGGGGCGTCGACTCCTGGAAGATGGACGTACACGGCGCCTGTGTGGTCCTGGCCACCCGGTTGCGGGTGCGGGTGCTGGCCTTCGACATCGCGGGGACCGGTGAATCTGCGGTACCGATGACCGGCGCCGGCGGCGGGGAGATCGTGAGCGGTTTGATCACGCATGCCCGGACCCTCGGCAACGGTATTGTCGCCCACGTCGGCATCTCGATGGGCGGGCACTACTCGGCTCGCTCCGGGCTGGCCGGGGAGGTCGACGCTGCCGTTGTCTTCGGCGGCCCGGTCGAAGCCGCCTTCGTTGGTGAGGGGCCCAGCCGGCATGGCATGCACGGGATCGTCGGCAACGCACTGGGATTCGATGCGCCGCCAAGCACCGAGGAGCGGTCGGCGCGGTCGGCGGAGTTCTCGCTGCGTCCGTTGCTCGATCAGGACCGCAACGCCCCGATGCTCGTGATCAACGGCGCCGATGACGTTCACGTCCCGCAACACGACACCTTGGTGTTCCAGGGCCGCCGTGACACCGTCGTCGACCTCATCCCCAACGCCGGGCACTGCGCGCCAACCGAACTCCCTTACGTGATGACCACGATCGCCGACTGGCTCACCCGCAGCTTGGCTGCCGTCCAGGCGACTCGATGACGAGGACCCAGATCGTCGACGACTACATCGCCGAGTTCAGCCGGTGGGGCCCGGTGGGGGGACAGATCAGCTCGGCGCGATGAATCTGGTTGGCCCCGAACAGGTCCGCGCCTCCCAAATCTGTTCCCAAATCCTGCGGCCGGTGGGCCGCTCAGCAGACGGTTAATCCGACTCTCGCCAGCTTCCCGATCTGGGCCGGAAGGCAGGCGGACCTCGCCGACGCGGTGGTGCGCGGAGAGGTCACCGCTAATGCCGCAGCACGGCAGAAGGGCTGGCGTCCGCCACGTATCGAGCTACGCGATCCAACGGTGGTCGCTGCCCGAATACGCGAGCACTTCAGCCGCGAGCAGATCGACCTGCTCATCGCACTGTTTAGCGAAAGGAAACCTATGACGAGCCAGGGAATCCGTTTATTGTAGACCGGTCGAGTTCGCCGCACGAAGGAGCCGCCGACGGTCAACAGAGGCAAGACCCCACCGACCGACCCGCTCACGCCTGGCGAACGCCGTGCCATGCTGATAACGGTCGGCGTTGTCGTTGGTGTTATTGCTGCCGGCTCGACGGCATGGGCAATGACCGACCACTCGTCGACCTACGACCGATCGGGTGATGGCTGCGTGAATGTCACGATCGCGAGTTCGATGGGCGGCGCACTCGAGCACGCATGTGGTACGGCCGCGCGTGACTGGTGTCGCGCCGTCTACGCACAACATGACGCCCACGCTGAAGCGGTTCAGGCTCAATGTCGCGTCGCGGGGATTCTGCCGTAGGGCAGTGCCGGCTCGTGATCAGCGAGCCTCGCCCGAGCGGTTCTCGTGCCGCAACGGTTCGTTAGCGATTCGAATGTTCCCAAAAGTGTTCCCAACAGGCATGGAAATGGCCCCCGGAGGCGCCTAAGACGACCCACAGCCGTCGCGAGGTGCCGCTGCGCGCGACCACCGTCGCGATGGTGCGTAAGCACCGCATCGCCCAGATGGAGGAGAGGATGGCGCCGCGAACGTCTGGATCGACGAGGGTCTGGCGGGCATGAAAATGGCCCCCGGAGGCGTCTCCGAGGGCCGGTTTTACCTGGTAGCCCTCAGTGAGTTCTGTTCGAACACGTTGCTTACAGGTGTGCAAGATGATGCAACTGTGACTAACGGGCGCATGCGTGTCCGCTCGCCAGCCCCGCAGCGGCGCCGGATTACCGCCCGCTCGACGTGGTCGAACACTATGAACGTGGCATGAGCAGCCGGCAAGTCGCCGCCTCGTTGGCGGTGGGACACACGACAGTACTTGAAATCTTGAAGGCGGCCGGTGTGCACATACGGCCGCGGGGGAGCCGATACTGAGCCGCCTTGGTGCGTGGCGACGAGACGAGTCTGGGCTATCGATAGCCTGCCGCGAGGACCATGACGGTCTACCCGAGCCGGGTGGCCGATTTCGCGACGGCGGCCACGGGCGAATCGACCACGTCGATTAGGATCCCGACGAACGGCACGTGTGCGGTCGATCAGACCGTCGACCCTTCCGGTGATCGTTCTGAATCGACTCAGGAAGATCTTCGGGGCATCGCAGCGACTCGGTGTACGGCGCGCAGCGCCTCGGACTCTCTATGCGCTCGTAGGCTTGGCGGTGCAGGCACGGTCTCTTCGTCTTCGATCCAATGCCTCCGACTTTCCTGTGCACGGTCGACGCGTCCACGTACGCGGATCGCCTCGCCGAAACTGCTTCTGACGGCGGCGACCAGGTCGTCCTTGGTCGGAAAGTACCGTGCACCGCGATAGCCTGTCAAAGCAGCCTGGGCCGCTTCGCGGTTGCTTCGCGTTGGGCCTTCGGTCTGCTGTCATTCCTGCGCATCGCCTTCTGATCGTTCGATCCTGTGGCTCTTGACTATTACCCGAGGCTCTTAACTATCGACCATGACTCTGGGTCGGTGGTGGCGGACAACACCGACAAAGGACCCGCTCGGGAGGACGACCGGATCTCACCCTTCTAGACCTGCCCGATCTCGGTGATGTGGTTCGCGACGGCGGCCTCGACCGTATTGAGTCCGCACCCGTCGTGGACAAGCTGCCGCTCGCCGACGCGACCCTGTTGCCGCCCGTCCGCAGGCCGGGAAAGGTCATCATCATCGGCTTGAACTACGGCAGCCACGCCGAGGAAGCGCTGGCACTATTCGCCGCGATGGGCATGCGCGATGTACAGCTGCCTACCGTGCCGAACTTTTACATCACCGCGGCCTCAGCGATCACCGGCCCAGGGCGCCAATTCGTTTGCCTAGGCTGCCCCGGCACAGGTCGACTACGAGGGTGAGGTCGCTGTCGTGATCGGCCGGATGGTACGGATATCGACGCCAGCGACGCATGGCAACACGTCGCCGGTCTCACCATCGCCAACGACGTATCGGCCCGCGATATCCAGCAACGTGCCATGACTGGCGATCCGACTGCGACAATCGCGACCGCAAAGAGTTTCGACACCTTCAAACCCCTGGGTCCTTGTCTGGTTACCGCCGACGAGTTCGGAGAACCTCTCGATCTTCGGATCCGCACCGCGTCAACGACAGCTGCGCCAGGACGACCGCACCAGCAGCTTCATACACCGGATTCCGGACCTGATCGCCTACCTATCGCGTTACCCACGCGCAAGCCGGTGATGTCATCTGCACCGGCACGCCGGCAGGCGCCGGCCCTTCTCGAGCCGTTCCTCTCCCGGGCGACGTCGTCGAGGTCGAAGTCGAAGGTATCGGTGCTTCGATTAACCGTCAGTGACGACCAGGAGCTGATCATGTGGATCGCCGCGATTGCGCTCTCCGCGCTTGTCGCGCTGGTGTTCGCCGGGAACGGCTTGGCGAGATTGCTCGGGCACCCAAAAATGATCGAGGCGAGCACACACCTCGGCTATTCGATGCGCTCGTTCCGCATCATCGGTCTGCTCGAGGTGTTGGGAGCATTAGGGATTCCTGCTGGCACCGCTGTACGTTCCGCTCAGTGTCGCCGCCGCGACGGCCTCATCCTCCTTACAATCGGGGGAGTTACGCCCACCTACGCGCGTCAGATCCGATTCGTTTCGCCACGCCGCGCTCGGGTGCGCACTTCTGACCGCGGCAGCTGTTCGCTCCAGATACGTTGCTGCGTGACAGCCGGACCAAACCGGCGATTACGCATCACTATTGGCAGAACGCCACCGACGACGGTGGTCGGCAGAGAGCATCAACACCCTTATTCGCGAATGTGATGGATCCGCTGCGGCGAGAAGCCTTTGAGGCCAATCATCAAGCTGTTCGACGCGCTTCACTCTTACTAGCCGTTGTAGCGCACTCATCAGGTGCTGGATCTTCGGTGAATGCAGTCTGCGCGGCCGGATGGGTCGCCTGGATGTCCATCTCAGCGTGCGCAACGGGCAATTCGCGCCCCGAGCAGCGAAGTCGGTTGGCCGACGTTAGTGGCAACCTGGAGAGCCGGCACGGTCTTCGTGCGTTCCTCCTCCACGGTGACGCCGGCGCCAAGCTCCACGAGCTGAAGACCGTCGCCGGTCACGTCGATGACTGCCAGGTCGGTGATGATGCGCTCGACGACACCCCTGCCGGTCAAGGGCAATCGGGCACTCGTCGACGAGGTGTAGCTCCCGTCCCGAGCGAGATGTTCCGTCAGAGCGATACCCGTTTGGCGCCGTGTACGAGGTCCATCGCGCCACCCCATGCCTTTGACCGTCTTGCCGCGGATCATCCAATTGGCGATATCCTAGCGCGACACCTGCGTCGCGCCGAGGATCGCGGCGTCAACTTTCCCGCGCGGATCATGGCGAAGCTGGTGGCTTAGTCGAAGAAGCTACCGCCCACTTCGACCGTAATGGTCTCCTTCCCCGCGTTGACAGGTCTTCGTCAACATGTTCCTGGCCGGATACGGGCCGACCCCCAAGCACCGTTCTCGCTGTGTAGCGAACAACTCCACGTCGTCGCCACATGGTTCGACACCAGGGTCGGCAGCCCGATGCCGAGATTGACGTAGTCGCCCTCGCGCAGCTCGGCCGCGGCGCCGGCTGCCATTTGGTCGCGCGACCAGCTCATGGCCGTACCGTCCTCTCTCGATCCGCTTGTCAGCGGCCTGCTCGCCGGTCAACGCGGAACGACACGATGCCAAACGCCCCCGGGGTGCCGACGTCGTCGGGTCGCAGCTCACCGGGCTCAACCAGCTCCTCGACCTCAGCGATGGTGAATGCGCCCGCCCATAGCGGCCACCGGGTTGAAGTTGCGCGCTGTCGTGGCGGTAGCGAAGGTTGCCGTACCGGTCGCCCTTCCACGCGCGCACGAGGGCGGATCGGCCACGATCGCCTGCTCGAGCCACGACTGCTGGTACCCCCGCATGGTGGGGAAGGCTCACTTCCTTGACCGGCGAGGTGACTTGGACAGACCCATCGGCTCCGTACTTCCACGGCAGCCACCATCGGCGACCTCGGTGCCAACGCCGTCGCGGTAAAAGGCCGGAATGCCAAGAGCCGCCAGCGCGCATCCGCTCGGCCAGGGTGCCCTGCGGCGTCAGCTCAACCTCGAGCTCTCCTGAGAGAAATCGGCGAGCGAATCTTTGTTCTCGCCCACATACGAGGCGAACGATCCGACGGAGTCGACCTGCGGCCAGAAGCAGGCCGACACCGCGTCTTCCACGCCGGCATCGTTCGAAAAGACCTCCAGATCGTCGGTGTACAGCGCGATAGAGCGTGGAGCAACGCCGACGGGATGCCACACAGGCCGAACCCACCGACGGCGATCGTCGATCCTGCCTTGATGTGGCGATCGCCTCTGCGCATCGCCGAACGGTCTTGTCCATTCCTCACTCCTTGATGGCCAGCAGACGTTTGATCTGCACTTCTGACTCTTAGTCAAGAGACGCTATACGATCTTAATTCCTGGTCAAGAGATCTGCTGGATCGAAGGAGTTGTGATCTTCCATGGCTTCGCCGCCAGCTCGCTCATGTTGTGCTGCGTACCGGTCAGATCAAGGCGATGCTGGATTGGTATGTCCTGGTTCTGGACGGCGGGTGGCCCACGAGGGCCAATACCTAGCATTCATGACCTACGACGAGGAACACCATCGGGTCGCATTCGCGGCCACGGGGCATCAGAACGTCCCGTCGACAAATACACGGGGCTGCACCATGTGGCTTTTACGTACGCCACTCTCGCTGACCTGATCGGCACTTACGAGCGCCTCAAGGCGGTGGAGATCCAGCCAACCGTGACGATCAACCACGGCCCGACGTTGTCGATGTACTACGCCGATCCGGACGGCAACAACGTCGAGCTGCAGATCGACAACTTCGAAACCGCGGAAGAAGCGCAAGAATTCCTCGAGTCCGATGCGTTCGCCGACGAATCCTGTCGGGTGCTATTCGACCCTGACGAACCAGCCGCCCGCTTCGAGGCTGGCGAGCCTGCGGCCGACTGGTCAAGCGCCCGACGCACTTCGCTAATGGGATCGAGGAAGAGCTGGCATGCTAACGCTGAGGTTCTGTTCAACTGATCGACCGAGACCTGGCCCATGAATGGTGCACGATCCCTTATCCACACACTAGTTGGCGGCGGCGTGGACGTTTGCTTCGCCAACCCGGGCA
>CAWEIY010000015.1:0-188228 GCA_963809285.1 uncultured Actinomycetota bacterium
GAGTGGCCACCGAGATCGTCGGCAGTTCGCGCTGCGGCTTGCCCTCGACGACTCTGGCGATCTCGGCGATGTGCGCCGGCGTCGTTCCGCAGCAACCACCGACCAGGTTGACCAGGCCGGCCTCGGCGAACTCGGCGATGTAGCCGGCCTGGCGCTCCGGGGACTCGTCGTACTCGCCAAAGGCGTTGGGCAGACCGGCATTCGGGTAGCAGGAGACGAAGGTGTCCGCGATCCGCGCCACCTCGGCGATGTAGGGCCTCATCTCCGGCGCACCCAGGGCACAGTTGAGACCCACCGCGATGGGCTTCGCGTGCCTGATCGCATTCCAGAATGCTTCGGTGACCTGACCGGACAACGTCCGCCCGGAAGCATCGGTGATGGTGCCCGAGATGATCACCGGCCAGCGGCGTCCGCGGTCCTCGAACAGCGTCTCGACGGCGAACACCGCCGCCTTGGCGTTCAGCGAGTCGAAGATCGTCTCGATGATGATGAGGTCGGCACCACCGTCGACCAGGCCGTTGGCAGATTCGAGGTAGGCGGCGACCAGCTGGTCGTAGGAGACGTTGCGGGCTCCGGGGTCGTTGACGTCCGGCGAGATCGACGCGGTGCGCGTCGTCGGCCCGATTGCGCCAGCGACGTAGCGGGGCTTCTCCGGGGTGCTGAATTCGTCGGCTGCTTTGCGGGCCAGGGCGGCGCCGGCGTAGTTCAGCTCGTAGCTCAGGTCCTGCATGTCGTAGTCGGAGAGCGAGATCGCGTTCGCGTTGAACGTGTTGGTCTCCAGGATGTCGGCGCCCGCCTCGAGGTACTCGCGGTGGATCCCCTCGATGATCTGCGGCTGCGTCAGGTTAAGCAGGTCGTTGTTGCCCTGAAGAGCGGTCGGCCACTCCGTGAACCGGTCGCCGCGGTAGCCGGCCTCGTCCGGCCGATCCCGCTGGATCGCCGTGCCCATCGCGCCGTCGATCACCATGATCCGCTGGCCGAGAGTAGCCGTCAGTTCGTCGGTGCAGTCGGGGCGGATCTTCGACTCGAAAGGCGCTCACGTGCGTTCCTTCCGTAGCGGAAGGCGTCCTTGACTCTGCCGAGCGTGGCGGATACCGGCAGGGACCCGGAACCGTTGCAACGCCTCTCGACCAGAAAAGTCTACGTCGTCACCCGATCGAGGTCTGGACGCCCAACTCATCGCCGCGATCGACAGCTCGCGGATCCTGTCGGCGACGTGGTAGTTACCAAGGTTAACCAGTTTGCAGCCGAACGTATTTCGTCTCGGCCGCGTCGACGCCGGTTGCGGAAGTCGTCGAGCGTGAGATCGGCCGCCTGCAACTGGGTGCCCATCGCGCCGTCACCGACCACCACCCGCTGCGCCAGAACGTCGAGGATGTCGGTGTCGTAGCGGTGTTCGTTAGCGGCAGTCACCCCACAAGGATAGTCGACCTATGCAAAACGCCCGGTGGTTGACGGAACCCGTGACGCCGACCGTTCGAACTACCGCGTTCCAACTACCGCGTCGCCGCCGGGCGGGAGGCCGTACCCTGATTCTGTGACCCCGCCGGATGGCAGCAACCTGCCCGAACTGCACAACACCGTCGTCGTTGCGGCGTTTGAGGGCTGGAACGATGCGGGCGATGCGGCCAGCGACGCGCTCGAGCACCTCGATGCCATCTGGGAAGCCGATCCGATCGTGGAGATCGACGACGAGGCGTACTACGACTACCAGGTGAATCGCCCGGTCATCCGGCAAGTCGACGGGGTTACCCGGGAGCTGGTGTGGCCGGCGATGCGGATCACCCATTGCCGCCCACCGGGCTGCGACCGCGACGTCGTGTTGATGCACGGGGTAGAGCCCAACATGCGCTGGCGCACCTTCTGTGCCGAGTTGGTGGCCATTGCCGACAAGCTCAACGTCGACACCGTCGTGATCCTCGGGGCCCTGCTTGCCGACACACCGCACACCCGGCCGGTGCCGGTTTCGGGTGCGGCCTACTCCCCCGAGTCGGCGAAGCGCTTCGGCCTCGAGGAAACCCGCTACGAGGGCCCGACCGGGATCGCCGGGGTGTTCCAGGACGCCTGCGTGGCCGCCGGGATCCCGGCGGTGACGTTCTGGGCGGCGGTGCCGCATTACGTGTCGAACCCGCCGAACCCGAAGGCGACGGTCGCTCTGCTGCGCCGCGTCGAAGACGTGCTCGACATCGAGGTCCCGCTCGCCGACCTGCCGACCCAGGCCGAGGAGTGGGAGCAGGCGATCACCGAAATGGCCGCCGAGGACGAGGACTTGGCCGAATACGTGGCGTCGCTGGAGCAGCGGGGCGACGCCGAGGTCGACATGAACGAAGCCCTGGGCCAGATCGACGGCGACGCGCTGGCCGCCGAGTTCGAACGCTATCTGCGCCGCCGCCGTCCCGGGTTCGGGCGCTAGCCCCCCGCGGGTTTGCCGGACCTACTCGGCTTCGGACGTCTCGGCTTCGGACGTCTCGGCTTCGGACGTCAGGGATTCGTTGTAGACGCTGGTGGACCGGCCCAGCGCGGCGACTTCGGCGTCCATTTGCGGCACCAGCTCGGCGGCGAGTTTGCGGATCGGGAGTTCACCGACCGTGGTGGACAGCACCGGCTTGAGCCAGCGGAACGCGCCCACCCAGCGCGGGCAGTAGATGCGGCTTTGGCGGCCCTCGATGCCCTTGACGAGCGCATCCGCGCACTTGTCGACGGTCGTTGTCTTGTTCAGTGGCCACGGCAACTTCGTGAGCATTTCGCCGAACGAGGGCAGGTCGGCCTTGGTGTCGCGGACCAGGGCGGTGTCGATCCAGGACATGTGCGCCGAGCCGACGCTGACCCCGTGGTGGGCCACCTCCAAGCGCAGCGCGTTGGCGAGCATCTCGACGCCGGCCTTCGCCGCGTTGTACGGCGCCAGTCCGGGCGCCGCCGTGTATGCGGCCAGCGACGAGACGATGAGCACGTAGCCGCGGCGCTCGATCACCGCCGGCAACGTGGCGCGAACGGTGTGGAAGACGCCGAGCACGTTGACGTCCAGCAGCCGCTTGAATGCCTGCGGGTCGACCTGCAGCAACGATCCGTAGCTGGCGATGCCGGCGTTGGCGACGACGACGTCGATGCCGCCGAAGCGTTCGACGGCCTGGGCGGCCGCGGCCTGCATGGCGGGCAGATCGCGCACGTCGGCGACGGCGGTGAGGACCCGATCTTCGCCGAGTTCGGCGGCCAACGCGGTCAACTCGGCTTGGTCAAGATCGGTCAGCACCAGCTTGGCGCCCTTGTTGTGCAGCCGACGGGCGACCTCGGCCCCGATTCCCCGGGCACCACCGGTGATGAAGACGACTTTGTCCACGACCTTGCCGTGCAGCGATGTCATGGCCGACAACGTACCGTAACGGTTCGCGAACTCAACCGCGTCGTACCTCAACCACGTCGGTTACAGCTCCACCCCGAGCAGTGCATCCACCGCGGTCGCCACCAGCCTCGGCGCATCGGTGTTGTGGCCGCCGTACTCCAGCGCATCCGTAGCCCAACCATCCAGTGCCGCAATGGCTTTCGGTGTATCAAGATCGTCGGCTAAATACCGGCGCACTCGGGCGGTAACGTCGGTGCCATCGGGGCCGGCGGGCAGCGCGGTCGCGGTGCGCCAGCGCTGCAGCCGGCCGGTCGCCTCGTCGAGCACTTGCCGGCTCCAAAACCGGTCCGCGCGGTAATGGCCGGCCAGCAGGCCCAGGCGGATGGCCGACGGCTCGACGCCTTGTGCGCGCAACGTCGACACCAGGACCAGGTTGCCGAGGCTCTTGGACATCTTGCGGCCCTCCCAGCCGATCATCCCGGCGTGCACGTAGTGCCGGGCGAATCGCCGTTCACCGCGGACACATTCGGCGTGCGCGGCGGTGAACTCGTGATGCGGGAAGATCAGGTCGCTGCCCCCGCCCTGAATGTCCAGGCCGCTGCCGAGGCGGCTGAGGGCGATCGCCGCGCACTCGACGTGCCAGCCGGGCCGCCCGGCGCCGAACGGCGACGGCCAACTGGGCTCGTCCGGCCGCGCGGCCCGCCACAGCACGGCGTCGAGCTCGTCGGTCTTGCCGGGGCGGCGCGGGTCGCCGCCGCGCTCGGCAAAAAGCGCCAGCATGGTGTCCCGGTCATAGCCGGACTCGTAGCCGAACTGCGGCGTGGCGTCCGCGCGGTAATAGACGTCCGGAAATTCGCCGTCGAGGACGTATGCGGCCCCCGACGCCAGCATTTTCTCGACCAGTTCGACCACTTCGGAAATCGCCTCGGTCGCCCCGACATACTCGCGTGGCGGCAGTATGCGCAGCGCCGCCATGTCCTCGCGGAAAAGCGCGACCTCGCGATCGCCGAGATCGCGCCAGCCGACACCGTCGCGAGCGGCGCGCTCCAATAACGGGTCGTCGATGTCGGTCACGTTTTGCACATAGTGCACGTCGTGGCCGAGGTCCAGCCACTGCCGGTGGACCAAGTCGAACGCCAGATAGGTCGCCGCGTGACCGAGATGGGTGGCGTCGTACGGCGTGATCCCGCAGACGTACATGGCGGCCCTGGAGCCCGCGGCCACCGGGCGCACCTGCCGGTCGGAGGTGTCGTACAGCCGCAGCTCGGGGCCGCGTCCCGGCAACACCGGAACCTGTGCGGAGGACCACGCCTGCATATCGTCGACTTTAAACGCGCGCGGAATCAGCGAAATTCCTGGTGGATGGCGCCGAGCAGGATCGGGGCCAGCTCGGCGCGGCACATCACGAAGTCGGGCAGGTACGGGTCGAGTTGGTTGTAGCGCAGCGGCGAGCCGTCGAGCCGCGACGCGTGCATGCCCGCGGCCATCACCACCCCGGCCGGCGCCGCCGAATCCCATTCCCACTGCCCTCCCGCGTGCACATAGGCATCGACATCGCCGTCGATGACGGCCATTGCCTTCGCACCCGCCGAACCGATCGCTACCGGCTGGATGTGCAGCGTCTGGCGCATGCGGTACAGAACCGCGGGTGGCCGGGTGGCGCTGACGGCGATCCGGATGGTCCCCGGAACGCCGACGCGCGCGGCGCCCGCCGTCACAGTGTCACTGCGGTACACCGTGTTCCCGCGCGCGGGCAATGCGACTGCCGCGTCGGTGATCTCGCGCTGGCCATCGGTTGGGCGCTGCCACAACGCGATGTGTACTGCCCAGTCGTCGCGGCCCGGTGTGGAGAATTCGCGGGTGCCGTCCAGCGGGTCGATGATCCACACCCGGTCGTGATTCACCCGGGAAAGGTCGTCGTAGGCTTCCTCGCTGAGCACCGCATCACCCGGCCGCTCCGCACGTAAACGCCGCAGAATCAGTGCGTTTGCCAGGCTGTCACCCGCGTCGCCGAGCGCCCAGGGGTGGCCGAACCCGATCTCGTCACGCACCCTCAGCAGCAACTCCCCCGCGTCCGCGGCGAGATCGGCGGCCAGCGCGGCGTCTGTCGGGTCATCCGCGGGCTGGCTCACGGCTTCAGTATCACTGACGGATTACCACCGACGGCGAAGCCGGCTCTTAGAACGCGGGCCACGGGATTGGGCGATGCCGGTTGGGTCCGGGCATGACCGGTTTGTCCAACAGCGCGTGTGCGCGCCCGCGCAGCGCGGCGATTTCCGCCCGGGTGATGTGCCCGGCCAGTTCGTCGCCGAGCGCACAGGCGAGGGAGTCGGCGAGCCCGGCCACCGCCTCGCACGTCTCGTCGTCGACCGGCTTGCCGGCCCAGCCCCACAACACCGTGCGCAGCTTGTTCTCCACGTGCAGGCATACGCCGTGGTCGACGCCGTAGATGTGGCCGTCGAGGTCGCGCAGGACGTGGCCGCCCTTGCGATCGGCGTTGTTGATCAACACGTCGAACACCGCCATCCGCCACAACCGAATGTCGTCGGCGTGCATCAGGATGACCTCGTCGCCGGCGTAGTCGTAGGCCCGCAGCACCGGCAGATAACCGGGCTCGAGTTTGTCGGCTGGAAACAGGTCGACGAGATCGGGGCCCGGCCTGGGATCGGAGTCGGCCGTATCGCCGGGTTGTTCCACCCACAGCTGCAACATGCCCGGACCCGCAGGCCCGTGACGAATGATGGTGTAGGGCACGATGTTCCAACCCAACTGCGTCGACACCAGGTACGCGCCGAGTTCGCGGCCGGCCAGGGTCCCGTCGGGGAAATCCCACAGCGGCGCTTCACCGGAGACCGGTTTGTAGACGCAGTGCACGCTGGACCCGCCGAGCGTCGACTCGCACAAAAAGGTGGCGTTGCTGGCCGAGCGGATGCGTCCGAGGACCGTCAGCTCGCCGTCCCGCAACACCTCACGCTCGTGATGCTCGCTATTCCTCGGGTTCATCGTCAGGCCCGAGCAGCGCGCTGCGCTTGTAGCCGTTGGCGCGCGCGCAGACGTGGCCCTCCGGGTCCAACGGTTCGTCGCATAACGGGCACGGCGGACGTCCCGCCGAGATAACGCGATTGGAGCGAGTGGCGAACTGCCGCGCCGACTCCGGCGTCAGGAACACCCGCACCGCGTCCGGACCCTCCTCGGTGTCGTCGAGCACCACCGAGGCGTCGAACTCGGCGTCGGTGACGGCCAGCAATTCGACCACCACGGTCTGGGCCTCCGAATCCCAGCCCAGGCCCATGGTTCCGACCCGAAACTCCGCATCGACCGGTGTGATCAACGGGTTGAGGTCCTCGATCTCGGCGGGCTCCGGAGGGACCGGTGTGCCGAACCTGCGATTCACCTCGAGCAGCAACGCACCGATGCGTTCGGCGAGCACCGCGACCTGTTGTTTCTCCAATATCACTGACACCACCCGGGCATCGCCCACCGCTTGTATGTAGAACGTGCGATTTCCGGGCTGGCCAACGGTCCCGGCCACGAAGCGGTCGGGTGTGCGGAAGACATGAATTGCGCGGGCCATTGCACCTCCAAAATACCGGCTCTTGCCGACGCCGTGCGATTCGATTGCGTTTCGATTCCCCGGCTCCCGGTACAGCGGAATTAATCCGTTGAGCCGCCGACCACCGCGTCACTCGACGGCACGGCACTCGACGGCACGGCTGGCGGCTCCCCCTTCGGCTCGCCGCGAGCTTCGTCACCCTTGGACTCGTCACCCTTGGACTCGTCACCCTTGGACTCGTCCTTCGGCGGGGGCCCGGCCCGCAATGCGGCGGCCAACCGCGCACCGGTGTGGTTGACGTGCAACACGAACGGCCGCAGCGGGGTGTAAGTGATCACGCTCACCGACCCCGGGTCGGCGGTGATCCGCTGGAACCCGTCCAGATGCATGCCATACGCGTCAGCGATAAGCGCCTTGATGACATCACCATGAGTGCAGGCCACCCACAGCGCGTGGCCGCCGGACTGGTCGGCCAGTCGCCGGTCGTGTTCGCGAACGGCGGCCACCGCGCGCGCCTGCACTTGCGCCAAGCCCTCGCCGCCGGGGAACACCGCCGCGCTGGGATGGGCCTGGACGACCCGCCACAGCGGCTCATTCGTCAACTCGCCGAGTTTGCGGCCCGTCCATTCCCCGTAGTCCACTTCCGCGAGCCGGTCGTCGACCAGCGGCTCGAGGGACAGCGCCTCGGCGAGCGGCGCGACGGTGCGCCGGCAACGCAGCAGCGGCGAGGTGACCACCGCCCGGATCGGCAGGTCACCGATCCGGTCGATCAGCCCGGCGGCCTGCTCGCGGCCCCTGTCGTCGAGATCGACGCCCTCGGATCGACCGGCCAGAATGCCGGCGGTGTTGGAGGTGGAGCGGCCGTGCCGTAACAGGATGACGGTCATGTCGTGGACACCTGCCACCGAGACATCGCCATAACCGACACCGCCGAAACCACCGCCGAAACCGCAGCCACGACGACGACCGTACCTGGTGCGGGTTGGCCGCGACGGGGCGTGACTAGCGGGACACCGGCACCGCGCGCGCGACCGAGTCGCGTACAGCGGCGGTCAGGCTGCGCTCGTCGGTGAGGTCGATGTTGACCAGGCTGCGGACCGCCCGGGCGACGACCTCGTCGGCCTGCGGGACGGGGCCGGACAGGCGCGGCCGGTAAATCTCGACGACGAGCGATCGGTGCTCGATGTGAAAGGAAAAACTGCGTCCATCACCGACTTGTCCGTACCCGCTGGCAAAGATCCCTGTCGATATGTCCTCGACAGCAAACTCCTTGTCCGCGACATGCCGGTCAGCGATGACGGTCATGACAGGACGATACCTCTCCAGTACGACCCGATGAAGGCAACATGGCGATATTGGATGCGAAACCGTTCCTTAAGATTTGACTCTTGATCTTCGGTGCTCTTCGGTGCTCTTCGGTACGCGAGGGAAAGTAATTGCTGCGACGGCTTGGACGCCACGAACGCCCAGTACAACGGCGCTTTGTTGGGCTGGCTGATTGGGCTGCTGCCATTGCTGGCGTCGGCCGCTGGTGTCGCGGGTTGTTCATCTAGTCCGCTCAATCCCGCGCCGCCGACGATAGAACCCGCACGGGCGGCCCAGTCGCCGCCGTTGTCGCAGGATCCGGCCGGTGCCGTGCGACCGTTGGGCGGCGACGCTGCGGCGGCGATCTTCGACCGCAGCACTCACCAACTGGCCGTCCTTGCCCCCGGCGCAGACCCGGCGGCGCCCGCCAGCGTCACCGAGTTCGGGGACCCGCACGTCGCGCCGCGCGTCATCGTCCTGCCGGGGCCGGCGACCGCGCTGACCGGCGACGGCCGCGGTACGGCCTACCTGGCTACCCGGGGCGGCTACTTCTCGGTCGACCTGTCTAGCGGCCACTCGGCACGAGTCAGCGTCACCGACGCCCAGCAGGCCGACTTCACCGCGATCGCGCAACGCGCCGACGGCAAGCTGGTATTGGGCAGCGCCGACGGCGCCGTCTACACCCTGGCCTCTCCCAGCGCAGTCGCAACGGCGGCCGTCGACAGCAGAAACAAGATTTTCGCGCGCGTGGATTCCATTGCAACACAGGGAAATACGACAGTAGTTCTGGACCGGGGGCAGACCTCGATCACAACGATCGGCGCCGACGGTCACGTCGAGCAGGCGCTGCGCGCCGGCCAGGGCGCAACCACCCTGGCCGCCGATCCGCTGGGCGTGGTCCTGGTCGCCGACACCCGCGGCGGTCAACTGCTGGTGTACGGCGTCGACCCGCTGATCCTGCGCCAGGCCTACCCGGTGCGGCAGGCTCCCTACGGCCTGGTCGGGTCGCGCGAGCTGGCCTGGGTGTCCCTAACCGCGTCGAACGTCGTCATTGGTTACGATCTGTCAACCGGAATTCCCGTCGAAAGGGCGCGCTACCCAACCGTGCAGCAACCCAACTCCCTGGCCTTTGATGATGCGTCGGACACCCTATATGTGGTGTCGGGGTCGGGTGCGGGTGTCCAGATCATCGAGCACGCGGCGGGCACGCATTGAGCGCCGGGGCCGCGCCGCGGCGGAGTCGGCTGCCCGCGGGCTGGGACACTGAGATGTCCGACGAATACGAGTGGGTGCCGATGCGCCTGCCCCCGGAAGTCACCCGACTCAGCGCGTCCACCCGGCTGTCCATCGAGGCCGAATATCGAGGCTGGGAGCTGACGCGGGTGCGGCTATATACCGACGGCAGCCGACGGGTTTTGTTGCGCCGCAAGAAATCTCGTCTAGATCCCGGTCGGCCCGACCAGCCCGAGCTGTGATGTACCGGCTCGTGCGCCGGCTGCTTTTTACGGTCCCGCCCGAGCGCATCCACACGCTGGTGTTCGCCGTCCTGCGTGGCGTCACGGCCGTCGCCTTGGTGCGCCGGTTGTTGCACCGGCTGCTCGGCCCGAACGATCCGGTGCTGGCCAACACGGTCTTCGGGGTGCGTTTCCCCGGACCGCTCGGGCTGGCCGCCGGCTTCGACAAGGACGGCTTGGGGCTGCTCACGTGGGGCGCGTTGGGTTTCGGGTACGCCGAAGTCGGGACCGTCACCGCACACGCGCAGCCCGGTAACCCGGCGCCCCGCCTGTTCCGGCTGCCCGCCGACCGGGCCCTGCTGAACCGGATGGGGTTCAACAATCACGGCGCCGGGGCGCTGGCGATCCGGCTCACGCGCCGCCGACCCGAGGCACCGATCGGGGTCAACATCGGCAAGACGAAGACAACCCCGGCCGGCGACGCGGTCGACGACTACCGGGCGAGCGCCCGGCTGGTCGGCCCGTTGGCGTCGTATCTGGTGGTCAACGTGAGCTCGCCGAACACGCCGGGGCTGCGCGATCTTCAGGCGATCGAGTCGCTGCGCCCCATCCTGGCGGGCGTCCTCTCCGAAGTCTCAACGACGTCGGCGCCGGTGCTGGTGAAGATCGCACCGGATGTCTCCGATTCCGACCTCGACGACATCGCGGACCTGGCCGTCGAGCTGGGCCTGGCCGGCATCGTCGCAACCAACACGACTGTCTCGCGCGACGGCCTGATCACGCCGGGGGTCGACGAGCTGGGCCCCGGCGGCATCTCCGGGCCGCCGGTGGCGCACCGCGCCGTCGAGGTGCTGCGCCGGCTCTACGCCCGCGTCGGAGATCGCCTGGTGCTGATCAGCGTCGGGGGCATCGAGACCGCCGACGACGCCTGGGAACGGATCACCGCGGGCGCCTCGCTGCTGCAGGGCTATACCGGGTTCATCTACGGCGGGGGCTTGTGGCCCAAGCACATTCACGACGGCATCGCCCGCCGGCTGCACGACGGCGGGTTCGCCTCGATCAGCGACGCGGTCGGGTCGGCGGCCCCCAAGCCGGGACGGCCGCCGGGCTAAATCACGCCGGGCTAGGTCACGCTGCCCCGTCTTCGTCTTCGTCGTCTTCGTCGTCTTCGTCATCCCCGTCCGCCAGGAGCTTTTCGGGGTGGTGGAAGGTGTTGGTTCGTGGTTGGCCGTGATCGAGGTGGGGTGGGGGGATCCATTCGGTGGTGCCGTCTTTGCGTTTTCGGGTGGTCCAGCCGCCGGGTTCGACCAGTGGGTGATCGGATCCGCAGGCCAGGGTGAGCGTGTTGACGTCGGTGCGGTGGGTGGTGGCCCAGTCCTCAACATGATGGACTTCACACCAATAGCCGCGCACGTCGCAACCCGGGCGGCTGCAGCCACGGTCCTTGGCGTACAAGACGATTCGTTGTCCGGGCGAGGCGAGCCGTTTGGTGTGATACAGCGCCAGCGCGTTGCCTTTGTCGAAGATCGCCAGATAGTGATGGGCGTGGCGGGCCAGGCGGATCACGTCGGACATGGGCAGCAAGGTGCCCCCGCCGGTGAGGCCCTTGCCGGCGGTGGCCTCGAGGTCCTTGAGCGTGGTGGACACGATGATCGAGGCCGGTAACCCGTTGTGCTGGCCCAACTTTCCCGACGCCAGCAGCGCACGCAGGGCGGCGTTGAGTCCGTCATGGTTGCGTTGGGCCGGTGAGCGGGTGTCACGCCGCTTTGCGTCCTCGCCGGGTGGGTCGTCCACGACCGGGGTGTCGTCGTCGGGGTTGCACAGCCCTGGGGCCGCGGTCTTGGCCAGCACCGCCTCGAGGGTGGCGCGGGCTTCGGGGGTGAGCCAGCCGCTGAGCCGTGACATCCCGTCGGGGTCTTGGTTGCCCAGGGTCAGCCCGCGCCGGCGGGCGCGGTCGGTGTCGGTGTAGGTGCCATCGGGGTTGACATAGTCGGCCAGTTGGCGGGCGAGGTCGGCGAGGTGGTCGGGGCGAAACTGGGTGGCCAACTCGGCCAGCTGCGCTTCGGCGCACGCGCGGGTGTCCAGGTCCACCGAGCAGGGCAGCTCGGTGAAAAACCGCCGGATCACCCGCACGTGAGCGGGGTCGATCCGGCCGTCGCGTTGGGCGGCGGCGGTCACGGTCAGCAGTGAGGGCAGCGCCTCGCCGGTCAGGGCGCGGCGTGGCCCTAGATCGGCGGCCTCGGCCACCCGCCGGCGCGCTTCGCCGCGGGTGATGCGCAGCCGGTCGGCCAGGGCGTGCGGCAGCGGCGCGCCCAGCTGTTCGGGCCCGGCCTGTTCGGCGAGCTGATTGATCAGCTCATGGCCGGGCGCGCGCAGCCGCCGCGTCTCTCGCTCGAGCCGTTCCAGCAGGTTCAGCCGCTCCGGGGTCGTCAACGCGTCATAGGAATGCCCGACAATCCGCGACACCACGGCGCTCAGCGCATCGAAATCCTGCTGGATCTCCTCACGGCCACTCGAACTCATGTTCGAATACTATGGCAGCCCACCGACAACAATCCGCCGCGTTGACTCGTCGGAAATGCGCGCGAAATTGTGCTTCGTTGCCTCACCTGAAATGCGCGCGTGCGGCGCGCCTACCTGATCGGTTGGCTATGACCTCAGTAGGCCCAGATGATGGGGTTGACATTGGCCGAGCGCAGGGCAGTGACCGAGACGACCGCGGTCCGCTACTCGCTGGCGGACAAACCGTCGAAGGGCGTCATTCTCGATGAGTTGTGCGCCAACACCGGTTGGCACCGTAACCATGCCCGCAAGGCGCTCAAGACGGCGTTGCAGCCCAAATTGGTATCACCGAGAAGTCCGCGGCCACCGAAGTACGGACCGGATGTCATTGGCGCACTGACGGTGTGCTGGACGGTGCTGGGAATGCCGGCCGGCAAGCGGCTGGCGCCGATGCTGGACGAACTGGTGGCGGTGATGCGCCATTTTGGGGAGCTGGTCATCGATGAGGACACCGCGGCGTTGTTGGTGTCGATGTCGGCGGCCACCATCGATCGTCGGCTGGCTCCCGAACGGCGCAAGCATCAGCTCAAGGGGCGGTGCACCACCAAGCCGGGGACGCTGCTGAAAAGTCAGATTCCGGTGCGCACCTGGGCCGACTGGGACGACGCCCAACCCGGGTTCGTCGAGATCGACCTGGTCTCCCACGACGGCGGCAACGCCGCCGGCCAGTTCGCGTTCACGCTGACGGTCACCGACGTCGCCACCGGCTGGACCGAGAACCGCTCAGTGCCCAGCAAGGCCGCCAAATGCGTCCTGGCCGCACTCAATGACATCGCCTACAAGATGCCGTTCCCGATCCGGGGGGTGGACTCTGACAACGGATCGGAATTCATCAATGTTTACTTGCTGCAATGGTGCCAAAGGCACCGGATCACCTTCACCCGTGCGCGACCGGCGAACAAGAACGACGGCTGTCACGTCGAGCAGAAAAACTGGGCGGTGGTCCGCACCGTGGTCGGCTACCACCGCTACGACACCGCCGCAGAACTGTTGTTACTCAACGAGATCTGGCAACTGCAGTCCAAGCTGACCAACTACTTCTACCCGCAGCAGAAACTGATATCCAAGGTCCGTGACGGCGCCAAGGTGTCCAAGAAATATGACACCGCGGCCACCCCGTTTCACCGCGTGATCGATCACCCAACCATGACCGTTGACCGTATAGCAGCTCTGGCCCGAACCCACGGCCTGATCAACCCCGCCGCCACCCAGCGTCAGATCCAGGCCCTGACCGCTCAACTCCTCAAAATGACGACCAGCAAAGCCGGACCCACCACCAAAGCCCGAGTCCCCAAGCGCGCACATTCACACGAGGCAACGAATCCACCCTCGCGCGCATCTTGACATGAGGCAACACGTCCGCACCCTGAAACCACTGAAACCAAAGTGGCGCAAGTTGTTTGAGACGCCCCGCGCGGCCCGGCCCTTGCCCTAACCCTGCTCGTAGGTGCCGTAAATGTAGGCCCGCGCGATCGCGTGCTGGAACAAGTTGAACCCGAGAAAAGCGGGACTGGCGTCCTCGGTGAGCTCGAGTTTGTCGACGTCCACGGCATGCACCGCGACGTAGTAACGATGCGGGCCGTGGCCGGGAGGCGGCGCGGCACCGACGTAGCGGCGCATTCCGGCATCGTTGACCAAGGTGACCCCGCCACCCGGCAGCTCGCCGCCATCGCCCGCATTGTCGGGCAACTCGGTCACGTCGGCGGGCAGGTTGGCCACCGCCCAGTGCCAGAACCCGGACAGCGTCGGGGCGTCCGGGTCGTAGACGGTGACCGCAAAGCTGCGGGTCTCGTCGGGGAATCCCGACCAGCTCAGCTGCGGGCTGACATCCTCACCGCCCGCCCCCATGATCCCGCTGACCTGCGGCGTCGCCAGCGGCTGGCCGTTGGTGATCGAGTTCGACGTCAGGCTGAACAGCGACAGCTTGGGCAGCGCGTCATACGGGTCAGATGGCGAGCTCATGGCGGTCCTCTCGTAACTTGTTGTGGAACTTGTTGTGGGGCTTGAATATTCGGACTAGCAATGGGTCAGGAAGTGCGCCAGCACGTCGGTGCCAAACTTCAATGAATCGATGGGTACCCGTTCATCGACGCCGTGGAACAGTGCTGCGAAATCCAATTCCGGCGGCAACCGCAGCGGGCTGAAGCCAAAGCAGCGAATACCCAAGCGCGCGAAGGCTTTCGCGTCGGTTCCGCCGGAAAGCATGTAGGGCACCGTCCGGCCGTCGGGGTCAAGCGCCAGCACGGCGGCGTTCATGGCGTCGACCAGGTCGCCGTCGAAGCTGGTCTCATACGACGGCAGGTCCCTGATCCATTCGCGCGTCACGCCGGGGCCGATCAGCTCGTCGACCTCGGCCTCGAACGCCGCCCTTCGGCCGGGAAGGATGCGGCAGTCCACCACCGCTTCCGCGCTCGCCGGGATCACGTTGGCCTTGTACCCGGCCTTGAGCATCGTCGGGTTGGCGGTGTCGTGCAGCACGGCCTTCAGCATGCGGGCCATCGGGCCGAGCTTTTCGATCGCCCCCTCCAGGTCGGCCGACTCGGTGTCGAACGTCAGCCCGGTCTCCTCGCTCACCGCGGCCAGGAAGTGGGTGACCGTGTCGGTCACCACGAGCGGAAACCGGTGCCGCCCCAACCGGGCGACCGCCTCGGCGACGGCGGTGACGGGGTTCTGGTCGTGCACCATCGACCCGTGCCCCGCCGGGCCGCGGGCGGTGAGCCTCATCCACGACAGCCCCTTCTCGGCCGTCTCGATCAAATAGAGCCGCCGCTCTCCGCCATCACGCCGCGGCACGGTCAGGGAAAACCCGCCCACTTCTCCGATCGCCTCGGTGACGCCGTCGAACAGATGGGGCCGGTTCTTTACCAGCCACTGCGCGCCGAAGTGGCCGCCGTGTTCTTCGTCGGCAACGAACGCGAACACCAAATCGCGGGGCGGGACGATACGGGCCCGTTTCAGCCGCCGGGCGACCACGATCATCATCCCGACCATGTCCTTCATGTCGACCGCGCCGCGGCCCCAGACGAAGCCGTCTTTGATCGCGCCGGAAAACGGGTGCACGCTCCATTCGGCCGGCTCGGCCGGCACCACGTCGAGATGCCCGTGGATCAGCAGGGCACCACGCGAGCTGTCCGCGCCCTCGAGGCGAGCGAACACGTTGCCCCGGCCGGGTGCGCCGGATTCGACGTATTGCGGCTGATAGCCGACCTCTTGGAGCTGCTCGGCGACCCAGTGTGCGCACTCGGCCTCGCCTTGCGTGGTCTCGGGTTCGCCGGTGTTGGTGGTATCGAACCGGATCAACCTGCTGACAACCTCGACGACATCGTCGCTGGGGTGGGTTGGAACCTCGGTCGCCCCGGTGGCCCCGGTGTCATCGGTCACAACCACCTTTCCTACCACTGCCCGGGCACCGGGGTTCGGCGCGCAAGCGCTCGCGCCGCACAGTCGGCGAACTGGGTCGGCGAACTGGGTGGCGAACTAGGTTGGGCCGGCACGGGCCAATCCGATAGCCTTAGCTGCCAACTCTCGTTTGGTCTTGTCCGAGTGGCGGAATGGCAGACGCGCTAGCTTGAGGTGCTAGTGCCCTACTAATGGGCGTGGGGGTTCAAGTCCCCCCTCGGACACCGCTGCGATGTCTCGGGACATCGTGCACATGTGTCTTGGGACATCGTTCACGTTTTGGTTTGTGGTTGGTAGTCCTTGGTGGGGTCGAGGTAGAGCTCGCGGAGTAGTTCGCCGTCGGTGGTGACGACCCGGATGTGTAGGTCGTGGGCGAGGATCAAGACGTTGGTGCCGGCGTAGCGGCGACCCATTCCGATGTGGTGTAGGCGGCTGTTGTGGCGCAGGGTGAGTTTGCCGTTGCTGTCGATGCGGTCGTGGCGGATGCGGTAGGCGCCGGTGTGCAGTGGGGTGCCGGTGGGGGTGGCTTTGGGTCGGGCGAGGTAGGCCTGGTGTGGGGTGCGCCGGCCTAGGGCGCGGTGGGGGCGCACGGTGTTGTAGTAGGCGCGGAAGATGTCGAGCTGGGCTTGTAGGTGCGCCACGGTGTGGGCGGGGGGCTGGTGGGTGAGCCATTTCTTGAGGGTTTGGTGGAAGCGTTCGACCTTGCCGCAGGTCTGCGGGTGGTAGGGGCGGCAGTGGCGGAAGCTGATGCCGCGGCTGTGCAGGGTGACTTCGAGGGCGACACGGCCGGTGCCGCGGTAGCGGCCGGTGAAGACAGCCCCGTTGTCGCTGAGCAGGCTGGCCGGATTCCCGTAGGCGCCAACGGCTTTGCCGAAACTGTTGTTGACATCGCGGGCCTTAAAGACCGGTAAGGCGTCGCTACCTAAGCACAGCCGGGAGTGGTCGTCGAGGATGTTGAGGATCTCGACGTCGGTGCCGTCGGGCAGTGTCCAGTGGGTGATGTCGAGTTGCCAGCGTTCGTTGGGCTGCTCGGCGGCGAAGCGGATGTAGCTGCTCTTGGGGCGCTTGTGCGGCTGGGGGGTGACGAAGCCCCTGGCGGACAGGATGCGCCAGATCGTGGACACTGCGGGACTGGCCCCGTGGCGCTGTTGGAGGTGAAACGCGATCGTCGCCGCGCCGGCCTCATACCCGTCGCGGTCAAGTTGCTTTCGTAACGCGATGATCTCGTCTTCGACGTCTTGGCCGGTGCGGGTGGGGCTGTGCAGCGGTCTGCGTGGTCGGGGTCGTAGGCCGCGGTCGCCCTCGGCCAGGTAGCGCTGAACGAGGGTGATCACCCAGCGCCGCGATACCCCGTACTCGCGTGCGACCTCGCTCTTGCTGCGCCCTTCGAGCAGGACTGCGGTAACCACCAGCTGCGGCATTCCCATCGCTCAACCCTTCGCCTCGGGTGTGAACGATGTCCCGAGACAGCTGTGAACGATGTGCCGAACTCAGACACCCCCTCGGACACCCCCTCGGACACCGGTTTACGGGCCCAAGTAATTACGGGCCCACATGCCGCTTCGGCGGTGGGTAGACGGCCCTGGCGATCGTCGCCGACAGCCACCCGATCCACCATCCGCCGAAAACCGGCACCAACTTGCGCCGGGTGGCGCCGTCGGCCCCGAACGAAACCCCGGCCAGTATGAGGGCCCACGCGATTGCGCAACCAATGCTGTAGCCCGTGTAGGTGTTCGTGTAGGTGTTGTGGAAGCGCCCTCGCATCTCGCGGATCCTCCCGATAGTGCAATTGCTTTCGCGCACAATGTTATTTGACTCACCGTTATTTGACTCACTGTTATTGGACCCACTGTTAGTTGACTCACACCGCCTGAGCGGTGTTTGGCGCAAAGCCCTACGGACCTCACCGACCGCCTCGAGAATTGCCTTGAGAACCCCGACGCCGCACGTAGGCTGGACAAAGACCTAGCCTGGAGTGCGATTCATGAACCCACCGAGCGGCTTCCTCCGGCGAACGGCGACGCGCACGTTCCGTGACCGTCGTGAAGCGGGCCGCACGTTGGCAGACGGGTTGGCGTCCTACCGCGACAAAGACGGGGTCCTGGTCCTGGGGTTGGCACGCGGCGGAGTCCCCGTGGCCTGGGAGATCGCGGCGGCGCTGCACGCCCCGCTGGATGTGTTCCTGGTCCGCAAGCTCGGGGTGCCGGGGTGGTCGGAGCTCGCGATGGGCGCCATGGCCAGCGGCGGCGGGCTGGTGATGAACGACAACGTGGTTTCCAGCCTGCACGTGACCGACGAGCAGGTCCGCGAGGTGATCGCCAGCGAGACAGCCGAGCTCGGCCGGCGCGAGCAGGCGTATCGCGGCGGGCGCCCGCTGGCCGACCCGCGCGGCAAGATCGTGATCCTCGTCGACGACGGGATCGCCACCGGCGCCAGCATGCTGGCCGGCGTGCGGGCCCTCCGGGCCGCCGACCCACAATCGATCGTCGTCGCCGTTCCCGTCGGACCGCCGTCGACCTGCCGCGAGATCGCGCAGGAAGCCGACGACCTGGTGTGCACGACCATGCCGCCCGGCTTCGAAGCCGTCGGACAGGTGTACGAGGACTTCCACCAGGTCAGTGACGATGAGGTTCGCGAGCTGCTCAACACGCCAACCAATGCGCCAACCGACACGCCAACCGGCTGAGCCCGTTAGAGCCGGGTAGCTGGGCTACTTGGCCCGGTCGTCGCTCGCTTCGGTCGCGGCCTGCTCCGACGATTCGTCGGCGGCGTCACCGGTGTCTTCGGCCTCGTCCGGGACTTCCTCGGGGTAGTCGACGAGGTCGCGCTCGTCGTCACCGGATTCTTTTTCGTCGGCCTCTTTTTCGTAGCCTTCGCCGCCGGCGTCGCGTCGCTGGCGTTCCCGCAATGCGTCGATGATCAGTAGCACCACGCCCAGGACGCTGGCGCCGATGCACACCCATGCCACCAGCTCGTTGCTCGTGACGACCGCGAACACCAACGCGACGAGCCCGATCAGGGCCAGTACCAGCGCAATGATCAGCATCGGTCATCCTCCAGGTGACGAGCGTGGCTGCCAGATCCGGTGCAGGTCGAGCGTGCCGACCTCGAAGCTTGGCGAGTGTCCGGCACGGTCTCCCGGCTAGTTATTACCCCGATTAGTTGCTACCCCGATTGAACTGGTCGAACCCACCGGCTTCGGCACTGGAGTCGACGGGTGCCGCCGACCCGCGCTGGCCGAGTTCCTCGAGCTGAGATTCCAGGTAGGTCTTGAGTCGGGTGCGGTACTCGCGTTCGAAGGTACGCAGCTGCTCGAGGCGGCCTTCCAGCACCGTCCGCTGCTGGTTGATGGTCCCCATGATCTCGGAGTGTTTGCGTTCCGCGTCGGCCTGCAGGGCGTCGGCCTTCTCCTGGGCCTGGCGCAACTGAGTCTCGGAGCGTGTTTGGGCATCGGACAGCATCGCGTCGGCGCGTTGCTTGGCCTCGGTGACGGTGGTTTCGGCGGTGTGCCGGGCCTCGCTGAGGATTTGGTCGGCGTTCGCGCGCGCATCGGCCAACATCTTGTCCGATTCGGTCTGGGCGGTGCTGGTGAGCCGGTCGGCGGTGTCTTGAGCCAGGCCCAGAATCCGGGCGGCCTTGATGGCCTGTTCCTCGGTGGTCCCCATGGCAGCCGGCAGCAGGCGCCACGACAGGCGCCGGAGGCGGCTTGACCGGCTCCGGCTCGGCCTCGAAGGTGGGAATCGCCTGGGTGGGCTGGAACGGCGCGGCACCGCCGCCGGCGGCCAGCTCTCGATCCAGCTCCTCTATCCGCTGACGCAGATCGGAGTTCTCCTCGACCAGCCGCGTCAACTCGTTCTCCACCAGGTCAAGGAAGGCGTCGACCTCGTCTTCGTTGTAACCGCGCTTGCCAATGGGCGGCTTACTGAACGCCACATTGTGGACGTCGGCTGGTGTAAGCGGCATTGTTCGTCCCCTCGAGTTTCTGTCAAACGATCTGGAAAGTGTAGAACGGAGCCGTTGCCGTCATACAACTGCCGTCCATCCTGTCACACCAGACCCGGCGGTAGCCGATTAGGCCAATAGATAAGAACCGATTTCACACGCTAAGGGCAATAAAATCCGAATCCTTAAAGTTTTTAAATCGCGGGCACCAAACCGACGCTAAAACGTGGCCGAACCGTCTCACGGCGTCGGCCGCGGCCGGAGCATGGCTCACGCCGCGGCGCTGAACGCGAGTTGCATGCCGATGAACGCGGCCAGCAGCAGCAACATGATCGACAGGTCGAAGCGGACGGCTCCGATGGTGAGCTGTGGGATCAATCGGCGTAGCAGTTTCACCGGCGGATCGGTGATCGACATGATGATCTCCAAAATCACCACGGTGATGCCGGTGGGGCGCCAGTCACGGCTGAACGAGCGGATGAACTCAACGACGACCCGGGCGATGAGCAGCAGCCAGAAGATGAACAGCGCAAACCCAAGGATTTGAAAGAACAGCGCCAACTTGGAAGCCCCGACCCTTACCGATGAGATGACCGACCCGACGAAATGATCGACGATGTCAGCCGCCGCGCCCTAGTGCGGCATGCGCCAGCGTACCGACTCTGACGTGCGGCCACACATCTCACAGGGGCCTTGCGGCCATTGGTGTGGCTATATGGTGTGGCTATTGGTAGGCGTAGAACCCGGTTTCGGCGATCCGCCGACGCTCCTCGGGTGATACATCGACGTCGGCGGGCGACAGCAGGAACACCTTGGTCGCGACCTTGTCGAACGATCCGCGCAACGCGAAGGCCAGGCCGGCCGCGAAGTCGACCAGCCGTTTTGCGTCGGCGTTGTCCATCGACACCAGGTCCATGATGACCGGGGTGCCGTCCCGGAACCGCTCACCGATGGTGCGTGCCTCGCTGTAGTCCTTGGGCCGCAACGTGGTGATCTTTGACAGCGGGTGGCCCTCTTCGAACATCATCGCCATCCGGCGCGGGTCCATCGCCAGCGCTCCGCGGGTGGAATTCCGTAACCACGACCCGAGGCGCGGGCGGCCCATGTCGGGACGGTCGAACTCGCGCGGGTGGTAGCGGGACTCCTCCGCGTAGCCGCCGCGGTAACTGCCTTGCGGCGGGTAGTCGGCCGGCTCCCCGCGCGGGTCGTCGTAGTCGTGCCCCTCGTAGCGGCCGTATCCGTCGTCGAACCGGGGACGCGGGAAACCGCGGGACGGGGCGCGGTCGTCGTAGTACTCGTCGTCGTAGTCCTCCATCGGAGCCATACCGAAGTAGGCCTTGACCTTATGCAGTGTGCTCATTGCGTAACCCCTTCTAGCCCCTGGGAGTTGTGGTGTCCGTGATGAAGATGTGACTACAGTGACTACTCACGGTGACGGTAGCCGCCGCGGACCCAATAGCGCGGTACCGACACGCACACATGTCGAACCATGTTTAACGGCGATTTCGAAGTCGCTGGACATGCCGGCGGACAGGCCGACCGCCCCCGGGTGGGATTCGAGCACCCGGCGGTGCTCCGATTGCAGCCGGTCAAAGGCCTCGTCGGGATCCCAGTCCAGCGGCGGGATGCTCATCAAACCGACCAGCTCCAGGCCTTTCGACTCCTCGACCTGTGCGCAGACCTCGTCGACCGCGCCGGGCGCGGTGACGTCGACGCCGCCGCGAGACACATCGCCGTCGAGGCTGACCTCGACGTAAACCCGCAGCGCGTGCCGCCGACGGCCCTCACCCAGGGCCGCCGACACCGCCCGACCGAGCGCGGTCACCAGCCGCGAGCTGTCGATCGAGTGGGCGGTGTGCGCCCAATTGGCCAACGATCGCGCCTTATTCCGCTGGATCCGGCCCACCATGTGCCAGTGCATATCCCGCAAGTCATCACGCGACGAGGCCAGCGACGAACTAGCCAGCGAGGAACTAGCCAACCGAGCGAGTTCGGATACCTTCGCCGAAGCTTCCTGATCCCGAGATTCACCAACCGACCGACAACCCAATCGCGACAAAATCGCCACATCGGTTGCCGGAAAGAATTTGGTAATAGGTAGAAGTTCAATTTCGCCGACATTGCGGCCCGCCGCTTCCGCGGCCGTGGCAAGTCGCGACCGCACGGCGGCCAACGCGTGTGTCAATTCCGATTCCCGGTCGCCCGATTCCCGGTCGCCATGGTTTCCCTCGGCTTGCATGTCCACCGCCATGGCGGTCACTCCATCCAGACCAGCGAAGCGAGCCGCCCGGTCGGTGCGTCCCGGCGATGACTGAACAGCGTCGTGTCGGCGACCGTGCAGCGCCGATCGACGTCGATCGCCGTGACACCCAAATCCCCAAGCTGGCAAGCGATTCCGGCCCGAAGGTCCAGTCCGGGCGTGCCGGCCGCCGTCGTGGTGCGGCTGCCCGGCAGCGCCGCCTCGACCTCGTCGGCCATCGCCGCGGGCACTTCGTAGTTACGACCGCTGACCGCCGGGCCGAGCAGAGCCGAGATATCGGCGGCCTGCGCGCCCAGGGCCAGCATCGCCTCCACCGCGCGAACCACCACCCCCCGCTGCGCGCCGACCCGACCGGCGTGCACCGCCGCGACCACACCGGCGCGCGCGTCGGCCAGCAACACCGGCACGCAATCGGCGGTCACCACCGCCAGCGCCAGTCGGGGTGTGGCGGTCACCAACGCGTCGGTGCCCACCCCGCCGCCGACGGCGGCTCTCTGCGGCTCGTCGACCACCTCGACTCGATCACCGTGGGCCTGGTTCATCCACACCAGGCGGTCGGCGCCGAGGCCGATCGCGGCGGCCAGCCGGGTCCGGTTGGCGGCCACTGCGGCCGGGTCGTCGCCGACATGGTCGCCCAGGTTGAAGGTGTCGAACGGCGGCGCCGACACACCACCCGCACGGGTGGTGGTCACCCGCCGGATGCGAACGCTCACGTGACCAGTATCCTCAAAACCCTTGTCGGCCCTCAAAACCCTTGCCGACCAAGCCGCCCCGGCCCTGTCAAGTTCGGGGCCGGGGTTTCCGTTGTCACGGCTCGTGTTTTTCCGCGGGCCTCAGCGGCGCATGAACGGCGGCACGTCGACGTCGTCGTCGTCACCGCCGATGTTCAAAGTCGAACCATTGGTGTGCACCGGCACGCTGACCGCGTCGACCGGCTCGAACAGCGTCGAGGTGAGCTTGCCGGCCTTCGCCGACTCGATCCGGTGCGCGCCGGCCTTTTCCCCGGCGGCGCCTCCCAGAGCTCCCACGACGGGCTTGCGCCCCGCGCCGGCGGCGTCGAAACCGGCCGCGATGACCGTCACGCGCACCTCGTCGCCCAGCGAGTCGTCGATGACGGTGCCGAAAATGATGTTGGCTTCCGGATGGGCGGCGTCCTGCACCAGCGAGGCCGCCTCGTTGATCTCGAACAGACCGAGGTCGCTGCCACCGGCGATCGACATCAGCACGCCCTGAGCGCCCTCCATCGAGGCTTCCAGCAGCGGCGAGTTGATGGCGATCTCGGCGGCCTTGAGCGAACGGCCTTCGCCGCGGGCGGAGCCGATGCCCATCAGCGCGGTGCCGGCGCCGGCCATGATGCCCTTGACGTCGGCGAAGTCGACGTTGATCAGCCCCGGCGTGGTGATCAGGTCGGTGATGCCCTGCACGCCGTTGAGCAGGACCTCGTCGGCGCTACGGAAAGCGTCCATCAGCGATACCGCGGCATCCCCCATCTGCAGCAGCCGGTCATTCGGGATCACGATGAGGGTGTCGCAGCTCTCCCGCAACGCGCTTATGCCGTTCTCGGCCTGGGTGCTGCGCCGCTTGCCCTCGAACGAGAACGGCCTGGTGACCACGCCGACGGTCAAGGCGCCCAGCTTGCGGGCGATGCTGGCGACGACGGGTGCCCCGCCGGTGCCGGTCCCGCCTCCCTCGCCGGCGGTGACGAAGACCATGTCCGCCCCCCGCAGCAGCTCCTCGATCTCGTCCTTGGCGTCGTCCGCGGCCCTACGGCCGACATCTGGGTCCGCTCCGGCGCCCAACCCACGAGTGGAGTCGCGGCCGACATCGAGCTTGACGTCGGCATCGCTCATCAACAGCGCCTGGGCGTCGGTGTTGATCGCGATGAACTCCACGCCCTTGAGGCCCTGCTCGATCATCCGGTTGACGGCGTTGACGCCGCCGCCACCGATACCCACAACCTTGATCACGGCCAAGTAGTTGTGCGGGGGGGTCATCATTCGTCTTCCTCCCTGGTGGGACTCGGGGGTGTCCGCCTGGCAAACTCTCAACCTCAACCATAGATTTAGAGTTATGTCAAGTAGTTCCGCGCAACCAGAACGGTATGGGTACGACGCCCGCTAATCCCGCAGGCGCGCCGAACGCGCGATGCCCAATTTTTTTCTTTGTCGAGCTTGAGACGAGCTTGAGATTGGCCGCACATTTGCCTGCCGAGCGTGAGATCGGCCTCACTTTGCGCGATTTCAGCTATTACTTCCCGGCTACTACCCTGCTACTACTTCACCGTGGGCAGGTCCGGGCTGGACACGTCGTAGGTCCGCCCGGGCTGCGTCAACAGCGCGGCGAGCTTTTCGGCTTTCTCCTCGGTGCGGTCGGTGGTCCCCCAGATCACCACTCGCCCATCGTTCAGGCTCAGGGTGATCGAGGCGACCGACGGGGCCGCGATCCGGCCCACTTGGCCGAGGACCTCGGGACGCAGCGCGATCAGCACCTGCAGCGCGGCCTTGGTCGCCGGGTCGCTCGGCCCGGGATTGGCGACATCGATGTAGGGCAGCCCCGGTGGCGGCGGCGCGGTCGCGAAGTCGACGCCGTCGCGGTCGAAGAGGTGCGGGCCGTCCGGAGAGTCCTTGACCACCACCGGAACTCGCTCGACGATGGTGATGCGCAGGGCCGATGGATACTGACGCTGAACTCGCGCGCTGGCCACTCGCCGGATCGCCGCAACCCGGTCGGCGACCTGGTTGGTGTTGATCTGCAGCAGCGGCGTTCCGGGCCGCACCTGCGCAGCGTCCAGGACCTCCTCGCGCGTCACCGCACCGATTCCGGTGACGACGATGTTGCGCGCCGACATCGCGGGCGTGAAATAGAGGACCAGTCCCAGCCCCACCCCGACGATGGCCAGCAGCAAGCTGGCTAAGAGCATCTTCAAGCCCCGAACAACGCCGCGCGCAACGGGTTTCGGCTGGTTGACGATGCGCCCGCCGGTACGGCGTTTGGCCTCGCGGCGAGCCTCCTCGATGGCCTGCGCGCGAGCCTGCGCGGTGCGGCGCTCGGCCCGTTCACGACGGGCCCGCCGGCGGGGTCCCTCGAATTCCGCCTGATCCTGCTGCGATTGGCCGTCCTGCGATTGGCCGTCCTGCGTCCCGGTGCGGAGCGGTTGGGTGATCACGCCGTCGGCGTCCAGATCGTTCGAGGAGTCACCGTCCGAGGAGTCACCGTTCGCGGAGTCGGCCGGCAGGTCGCTCGGTGTCGCGTCGGCGGGCTCCGTCATCGCAGCACCGTCATCGCAGCACCGTCATCGCAGCACCGTCATTGCAGCACCCCCGGCCGGCCCGGCGCGCTGCGGTTGGCCCGCGCCCGCAGCGCGGTCACGATTTCCGGCCCCAGCAAGGTCACGTCGCCCGCACCCATCGTGACGATGACGTCGCCCGGGCCCGCGACCGCGGCCACCTCCTCGGCGACCGCGGAGAAATCCGGGAGGTAGCGCACCGGCACGCTGACGTGCTCGGCGACGCTGGCCCCGCTGACGCCGGTGAGCGGTTGTTCGCGTGCGCCGTAGACGTCGAGCACGAACACCTTGTCGGCGGCGTCCAGCGCGCGGCCGAACTCCGCCGCGAAAGCCTTTGTCCGCGAATATAAATGGGGCTGAAAGACCACGATGCAACGACCGTCGCCGCCCTGGTCCAGGACCGTTCGGACCGCCGCCAGCGTGGCACTGATCTCCGTGGGATGGTGTGCGTAGTCGTCGAACACCCGCACCGATGCCTGGCCAGTTCCCGAAGTTCCGACCAGTTCGAATCGGCGGCGCACGCCCTCGAAGCCGGCCAGCCCGTCGAGCACCTCGTCGGCCGTCGCGCCGATCTCGATCGCCGCCAGCAGGGCGCCCAGCGCATTGAGCGCCATGTGCCGCCCGGGCACCGACAGGCGCATCACGCGCGGGTGAGGTTCGCCGGCGAGTTGGACGTGCGCGACGGCCTCGGTGCCCTGTTGTTCCCACGACAGCAGCCCGGCGGCCAGATCTTCGCCCGACTGGTCGGCGGAGCCGTATCGCAGCACCCGGATTCCGAGCTCGGCGGTGCGTTGGGCCAGGGCGGCGGCTCCCGGGTCATCGGTGCAGACGACGAGCGCTCCCCCCGGCGCCAGCCGCTCCACGAACGAGTCGAAGACCTCGACGTAGGCGTCCGCGCTGCCGTAGAAGTCCAGGTGATCGGTCTCGATGTTGGTGACCACCGCGACGCTGGGCGTGTACTCCAACAGCGAGCCGTCGCTTTCGTCGGCCTCGGCGACGAAGCAGTCGCCGCTGCCGTGGTGGGCGTTGGTGCCGGCCTCCCCCAGCTCCCCGCCGACCGCGAACGACGGGTCCCGCCCGCAGTGCTGTAGGGCCACGATCAGCATCGACGTCGTCGTCGTCTTGCCGTGCGTGCCGGTGACCATCAGCGTCGTGAGCCCGTCCATCAGCCGGGCCAGCACGGCCGGCCGCAAGATCACCGGGATGCCGCGCCGCCGGGCCTCGACGAGCTCGGGGTTGGTCTTCGGGATGGCGGCGTGGGTGGTGATGACCGCTGTGGCGCCGCCGGGCATCAGGTCCAACGACGACGCGTCGTGTCCGATCCGGATCAGCGCGCCCCGGGCCCGCAACGCGTGCACACCGCGCGACTCCTTGGCGTCGGATCCGGAAACCAGCGCGCCCCGGTCCAGCAGGATGCGGGCGATGCCCGACATTCCGGCTCCCCCGATGCCGACCATGTGGACCCGCGCCAGCTCGGGCGGTAGCCGTTCGGCGCTCACCGTGCTCCCCCGTCCCGCGCCCGTTGGTTCTTGCGCGCGATGTCGAGGCCCGCCTGGGCCACGTCGCGCGCGGCGTCCGGATGTCCCACCCGGGCGGCGGCCTCGGTCATCGCCGCCAATCGCGGCGGGTCGGTGAGGAGCCCGGCCACCTGCTCGGCGACGACGCCGGGCGTCAGAGCGGCGTCGGCGACCAGCATGCCGCCACCGGCGTTGACGACCGGCAGCGCGTTGAGCCGCTGCTCGCCGTTGCCGATCGGCAGCGGAACGTAGACGGCCGGCAGGCCGACCGCCGAGACTTCGGCGACCGTCATCGCCCCCGACCGGCAGATCGCCAGATCGGCGGCCGCGTAGGCCAGGTCCATCCGGTCGAGGTAGGGCACCGCCACGTAAGGCGGATCGCCGCGCTGCGGTTCACGCAGCTCGAGGGTGTTCTTGGGTCCGTGCGCGTGCAGCACGGACACGCCCGCGGCGGCCAGGTCGGCGGCGGCGCCCGAGACGGCCCGATTGAGGGACGCCGCGCCCTGCGAACCGCCGAACACCAGCAACACGCGGGCGTCGTCGGCGAAGCCGAAGTGCCTGCGCGCTTCGGCCCGCAGCGCCGGGCGGTCCAGCGCGGTGATGGCCGCCCGGACCGGCACCCCGACCACCTCGGCGCGTCGTAGCCCGCAATCCGGCACCGCCGAAAGCACCCGGTCCGCGCGGCGGGCGCCGACGCGGTTGGCCAGCCCGGCGCTGGCGTTGGCTTCGTGGATCACCACCGGGATACGGCGCCTGCGACCAAAGGGGCCGAGAATGCCGCGAGCGGCCAGATACGCGGGCAATGCCACATAACCACCGAAACCGATCACCACGTCGGCGCCGACGGCGTCCAGCACCGCGCGAGTCTCCCGGACCGCACGCCACACCCGCGACGGCAGTCGCGCCAGATCGCCGTTGAGCTTGCGCGGCAGTGGCACCGGCGTGATCAGCTCGAGCTGATAGCCGCGCTCGGGCACCAGCCTGGTCTCGAGCCCACGTCGGGTGCCCAACGCGGTGATCCGGACCTGCGGATCCAGCGCGCTCAGCGCGTCGGCGACGGCCATGGCCGGCTCCACATGGCCGGCCGTGCCGCCGCCGGCGAGCACGACCGACAGGGTGGAAATGACCGATGACGCGGCACCGGCGGGCGAGGGGCTAGCCCCCAGCCCGCCGGCCGGCTGTTTGATCGTGTCGTTCACCCGTAACGCTGACCTTCCAATGCGCGAGCTCGCCGTGTCGGACGCTGGCCAGATCCATGATGCCCCGAACGGGACGCCGACCGCGCAGCCGTTCGGCCGGACGCCCCGTGCGGCGGCGCGTCGGGCTTCCGGGACGCCTTCCGAGCGGGCGCCTGGGGGCGCTTTCGGGCCGCCTCCCGAGTCGCTCCGGCCTTGGCCGGTTGGGGGCGGACCCGTTTGCGATCGCGAAACGCCTCGAGACGGCTCGGCGCGTATGGCTGGGGCAGCGGCAGCCGCAGTAGCCGGTTCACCTTGTCGTCGCGCCCGCCGCGCAGCGCGGCCACCGCCTCCGGCTCATGACGGGCCGCGTTGGCCATGATGCCTATCATGAAAAGTGTTGCGGCAGTGGATGTTCCGCCAGCTGAGATGAGTGGCAGCTGCAGCCCGGTGACGGGCAGCACGCCGATCACGTAGCCGATGTTGATGAACGCCTGGCCGAGAATCCACATGGTGGTAGTGGCGGTCACCAACCGCAGGAACGGGTCGGCCGAGCGACGCGCGATCCGCATCCCGGTGTAGGCGAACAACCCGAAGAGGGCGAGCAGCCCGAACGCGCCGACAAAGCCCAGCTCCTCGCCGATGATCGCGAAGATGAAGTCGTTGTGAGCGTTGGGCAGATAGTTCCATTTGGCGACGCCCTGGCCGAGACCGTCGCCGAAGATGCCGCCGTGGGCCAGCGCGAACTTCGCCTGTCGGGCCTGGTAGCCGGTGTCCTGCGGGTCCGTGTCGGGGTTCATCCAGGACCGCACCCGGTCAGAGCGGTAGCCCGCGGACATCGCCAGGATCGCGCCCGCAACGAAGACGGCCAGCAGCGAGGTGGCGAAGACGCGAAGCGGCAGACCGGCGTACCACAACAGGGCCAGCAGGATGATGCCCAGCGACACCGTCTGGCCGAGGTCGGGCTGGGCCACGATCAGTGCCAGCGCGATGACCGCGGCCGGGACCAACGGGATCAGCATCTCGCGCAACGAGGCCCGCTCCATTCGCCGGGTCGCCAGCAGGTGCGCTCCCCAGATGGCGAAGGCGATTTTCGCCAACTCGGACGGCTGCATCGACAAGCCCGCGATCACGAACCACTTGCGAGAACCGTTGGCCAGGTTGCCGATTCCCGGGACGAGCACGAGCACCAGCAAGATGATGGTGACCACGTACCCGGTGAAGGCGAGACGCCGGATGAACCGCACCGACATCCGCATCGACAGGTACGCCGCGACGACCCCGATGACCGTCCACAAGACCTGCTTGCCGAAGATCACCCACGCCGACCCGACGTCGCCGTAGGAGCGCACGCCCGACGCCGACAGCACCATGATCAGGCCGAGCGTTGTGAGCAGCCCGGCGATGGAGATGATCAGGTGAAACGACGTCATGGGCCGGCCCAGCCAGGCACCGAACCGGCGGCGCACACCGCCCAGTTGGATCCCGATCTGGGCCTTGGTGAATGGCACTGCGCCCTCCCGAGCCCCGGCGGTTTCAAGGGCGTCTGTCGGGGCGTCCGTCGGGGTGTCCGCCGAGTCCCCGACGTCAGAGTCCCCGGCGTCAGAGTCCCCGGCGTCCCCGGTCTCCGCCGCCTCGCCCTGCTCGGCCGCGGCGGCCTCTTTGCTTCCCTTGTCCCGGCCCTTGTTCCGACGGACGAGCCGGGTCAGCGCGTTAGCCACGCCCACCTACCGGATCGCCGCACGTACGGCGACCGCGAATGCGTCGCCCCGGTCGGCGTACCCGCTGAACTGGTCGAACGACGCGCCGGCCGGGGCCAGCAGCACCGTGTCGCCCGGCCGTGCCAGGTCCCGGGCCGCGGCCACCGCTGCGGTCATGACGCGAGTACCGAGATCCCCGTTCGAACGTCTCACTTCTGCCACATTTGCACCAGAAACCACAGCAGTCGCATCCATACCAGCATCCTCGCCTGTCACAACGTGGACGACGGGTACATCCGGCGCGTGTCGCGATAACGCCTCTGCAACCTGTGCGCGATCTTGGCCGATAAGCACCGCGCCGACCAGGCGGGAGGCGATCCTGCCGACCTCGGCGTCGACGGATGTGCCCTTCAGCAAACCGCCGGCCACCCACACCACGCGCGGATAAGCCAGCACCGACGCCTCGGCGGCGTGCGGATTGGTGGCCTTGGAATCGTCGACGTAGGTGATGCCGTCGGCGACGGCCACAACCTCGGCCCGATGCCGGCCCACCCGGAACGATGAGATCGCGGCCCCGATCGCCTCGGGGGGCACACCGACGCAGCGAGCCAGGGCCGCGGCGGCCAGGGCGTCGAGCACCCCGACCGGACCGGGCACCGGTATCGATTCGGCCGGTAATAGCGCCAGGTCGTCGGCAAAGGCGCGGTCAACCAGTTCGCCGTCGCGCACGCCCAGTTCGCCCGCGGCCGGTTCACCGAGCCGGAACCCGACCCGCACCGGCGCCGCCGCGGTGTCCAGCAACGCGGCGGCCCGGCTGTCGTCCAGCCCCACCACCGCCACCCGGCCGTTGAGCACCCGGGCCTTCGCGGCGGTGTATTCGGCCATCGTGGAATGCCAGTCCAGGTGGTCCTCGGCGATGTTGAGGACCACCCCGGCCTCGGGCCGCAAGGAGGGCGCCCAGTGCAGCTGGAAACTGGACAGCTCGACGGCCAGCAGCTCGGCGGGTTCTTCTGCTAATACGTCTGCTGCCAGGGCGTCGAGCACCGGGCTGCCGATGTTGCCGCACAACAGGCTGGTTCGCCCGCCGGCGGTCAGCATGGCGTGCAGCATCGACGTCGTCGTCGTCTTGCCGTTCGTCCCGGTCACGACCAGCCAGCGGCGCGGCGACCCGTAGTGCCCCGCGGCGTCGAGCCGCCAGGCCAACTCCACGTCACCCCAGATGGGCACGCCCGCCGTCGCCGCGGCGGCCAGCAGCGGGGTGGCCGGTGAGAAGCCGGGGCTGGTGACCACCAACGAGTATTCGGAGACCTGCCGCGTCGCCGTCGACGCGGCCACCGTCACCACTCCGTTCTCGGCGTACCGACGCAGCGTGGCTGGGTCGTCGTCGCACAGGGTTGCCGCCGCACCGAATCGGGCCAGGGCCGCCAGCACCGCCTTGCCGGTCACTCCGCCGCCGGCCACCAGCACCGGCGCGCCCGGCACTAAGGGATCCAACAAGGGATCCAGCAAGGGGTCCAGGGCGTCCAGATCGCTCATTACGCACCGATCGCGGCGAGCCACTCACCGTAGAACAGGGCGACGCCCAGACCGCAGGTGATCGCGGTGAGCAGCCAGAAGCGGATGATCACCGTGGTTTCGGCCCAGCCGACCAATTCGAAATGGTGGTGGAAGGGCGCCATCCGGAACATCCGGCGCCCGGTGGTGCGAAAGGCCAGGATCTGCAACACAACTGAGGTGACCTCGGCGACGAACAGCGAACCCAGCACGACGGCGAGGATCTCGGTGCGGCTGGTGACCGACAAGCCCGCGATGATGCCGCCCAGCGCCAGCGACCCGGTGTCACCCATGAAGATCTTGGCGGGCGCGGCATTCCACCACAAAAAGCCGATGCAGGCGCCGGCGGTGGCGGCCGCGATGAGCGCGAGGTCCAGCGGATCGCGCACGTTGTAGCAGCCCAACCCAGGCGCGGTGACACACGCGTTGCGGTACTGCCAGAAGGTGATCAACACGTAGGCGGCGGTGACCATCGCCATGGCACCGGCGGCCAGCCCGTCCAGGCCGTCGGTGAAATTGACCGCGTTGGACCAGGCGCTGACGACGACTACGCAGAACAGCACGAACAGCGCGGGAGCCAGCGTGACGGTGGCGATCTCACGCACGTAGGACAGGTCCGCGCTGGCCGGTGTCAGACCGCTGGCATTGCGGAAATGCAACACCAGCACACCGAACAGCACCGCGGCGACGAGTTGCCCGACCGTCTTGGCCGTCTTGTTCAACCCGAGGTTGCGCGCCCTGCGGATCTTGATCAGATCGTCGATGAACCCGACGCCGCCCAGCACGGTGGCCAAACCCAGCACCAGCAGACCCGACGCGGAGATGCCCTCCCCGTCGAACGCCAGCCCGGCGATGTGCGTACCCAGATAGCCCGCCCAGATGCCGGCCAGGATCGCCACACCGCCCATCGACGGCGTGCCGCGTTTCGTGTGGTGGCTGGGCGGGCCGTCCTCCCGGATCTGATGGCCGAACCCCTGCTTGGTGAACAGCCGGATCAGCGCCGGGGTCAACAGGATTGACACGGTAAGCGCGATGGCGACGGCGACGAGGATCTGTCTCACGCGCGGGCCCCATTGTCTGAGCCTTTGTCAGAGCCTTCGTCTGACCCTTTGCCTGAGCCTTTGCCTGAGCCTTTGTCAGAGCCGTCGTCTGAGCCTTCCGCGGCCAGCGCATCGGCCAATGCCCCGAGGCCGGCGGCGTTCGACGCCTTGACCAGGATCACGTCACCGGGCCGCACCTCGGCCCGCAACAACGCCAGGGCGGCGTCGCCGTCGGGCACGCTCACGGCCCCTCTATCACCGCCCGAGCCCCACGAGCCCTCCATGACCGCTCCGTGGTGCATGGCGCTCATCGACCTCCCGGTTCCCACGACAACGAGTCGAGACACATCTAAGCGCACCGCGAGCCGGCCGATGCGATCGTGCTCGGTTATCGCGTCTTCCCCGAGCTCGGCCATCTCGCCGAGCACGGCCCAGCTACGCCGGGTGCTCGGGCCCCGCTTGCTCTTGTCATCATGGGCCCCGCCGCGGGCGATCCAGGCCAGCGCCTGCAGCCCGGCTCGCATCGAGTCGGGATTGGCGTTGTAGGCGTCGTCGATCACCGTGACGCCGTCGGCGCGGGTGGTCACCTGCATCCGGTGGCGTGCGACCGGCCCCGCTCCGGCCAGCGCGGCGGCCACCTGCTCGACGCTGGCGCCGCATTGCAGCGCGACCGCGCCGGCGCACAGCGCGTTGGTGACCTGGTGGTCGCCGTAAACACCGAGCCGCACCTCGGCCTTAACCGGGCCCCCTGCGTCAAGAGCGTGCAGGGTAAAGCGCGGCCTGGCCAGTTCGTCCAGCGCCACTCCCTCGGCCCAGACGTCGCTGGGCCCCGAGTCGGTGCGGCTGGACCGGCTGACCCGGACCACCCCGGCCGAGGTGGCGTGGGCCATCGCCGCCACGATTGGGTCGTCGACGTTGAGGATGACCACGCCGGACGACGGAACGGATTGTGGCAGTTCGGCTTTGGTGCGCGCGATGGCTTCGCGGGAGCCGAACTCGCCCAGGTGGGCGGTGCCGACGTTGAGAACCACCCCGATCGCCGGCGGGGCGATGTCGGCCAGCGCGGCGATGTTGCCCGGATGGCGCGCCGACATCTCGAGAACCAGGTAGTCGGTGCGCCGCGTCGCGCGCAACACCGTCCAGGGATGACCCAACTCGTTGTTGAACGATCCGGGCGGGGCCACCACCTCACCCAGCGGCTGGAGCACGGCGGCCACCAGATCTTTGGTGGAGGTCTTGCCCGACGACCCGGTGATCCCGATGATGGTCAGTCCGCCCGCCACCAGCTCCGCGGCCACCGCCTTGGCCAGCTTGGCCACCGCGGCCAGCACCGCCGCGCCCGAGCCGTCGGTGTCGTGCTCGAGCACCCCGGCCAGCCCGCCGTCCGTTCGGCCCCTCCCCGGTTCGGGAGCAACCACGATGGCGGGGACCCCGACCGGCCGGGCCGCCAGCACCGCGACCGCGCCGGCCGCCACCGCCGCGCCCGCGTGGTCGTGCCCGTCGGAGCGCGCTCCCGGCAGCGCCAGGAAGAGCCCGCCCGGGCCGGCGGCCCGCGAGTCGAATTCGACAGTGCCGGTGACGTTGAGTTCCGCGGCTTCCTGCGGCGAGATATCGGCCAGCGTGCCGCCGACGATTTCGGCGATTTGGGCAACGGTCAGGTCGATCATCGCCGTGCCTTCAGGGCCCGGGCCAGCTCCACCCGGTCGTCGAACGGGCGGACCTCCCCGGCGCTGCGCTGGCCGGTCTCGTGGCCTTTGCCGGCGATCAGCACCACGTCACCGGGGCCGGCCCAGGCCACCGCGTGCCCGATGGCCTCGCGCCGGTCGGCGATCTCGACCACCTCGGCCGCGCCGCCGCCCTCGACCGCGCCGGCCACGATCTCGCGCCGGATTGCCGCGGGATCGTCACCGCGTGGGTTGTCGTCGGTGACGACCACCAAATCGGCCAACTGGGCGGCGATCTCGCCCATCGGCCGCCGCTTGCCGGGGTCGCGCTCGCCGCCGGCGCCGAACACCACGGCCAGCCGGCGATCCGGCCGCAGCAGGGTGGTCAGCACCGCCCGCAACGCTTCCGGCTTATGGGCGTAATCGACCAGCGCGAGAAAATCCTGGCCGCAGTCGATCTCTTCCAGCCGCCCGGGCACCCGCGTTTCCAGCAGCCCTTGCGACGCCTGCTCCGGGGAAATCCCAACGGTGTCAAGAATCGCCAGTGCGACAAGGCAATTGGCGACGTTGTAGCGGCCCGGCAGCCGGATGCCAACCCGGTGGTGCATGCCCGCGGGATCGACAGCGGTGAACTCTTGTCCCGCTGTACCCGTCGCCGACAGGTCCGTGGCCCGCCAATCGGCCGGTTGGCCTTCGGCGCTGACGGTGATCGCGTCACCGGCTCGGGCGGCCATCGCGCGCCCGGCGTCGTCATCGACGCACACCACGACGCTGCGCGCACGCAGCGGCGATTCCGGGTCGAACAGCAATGCCTTGGCCTCGAAGTAGTCGGCCATGGTGGGGTGAAAGTCGAGGTGCTCACGGGACAGGTTGGTGAAACCACCGACGGCGAATTCGGTGCCGTCCACCCGCCCAAGCGTCAGCGCGTGACTGGAGACCTCCATGACCACCGTGTCCACCCCGCGTTCGGCCATGGCCGCCAGCATCGCCTGCAGCGCGGGAGCTTCCGGAGTGGTCAGTGCGCTGGGGATGTCGGCCCCGTCGATGCGGATGCCGATGGTGCCGATCAGCCCGGCCCTGCGCCCACCGGCGTGTAGACCGGACTCGACCAGGTAGGTCGTGGTGGTCTTACCCGACGTTCCGGTGATCCCGACGACCGTCATCTTCTCGGACGGGTTTCCATACACCGTGGCGGCCAGGCCGCCGAGCACGCCACGGGGTGCGGGATGCACCAATATCGGCACCCCGCTCTGGGGGGCTTTCGCGATCTCGGCGACGCCGGCGGCATCGGTCAGCACCGCGACCGCACCGCGCTGGATCGCGTCACCCGCGAAACGCGCACCGTGCGTTGCTGAGCCGGTCAGGGCGGCGAACAGGTCGCCGGGCAGCACGTCCTGGGCGCGCAGGGTCACACCGGTCACCGGCACGTCGGGAACCGGAGCAGGGCTGTCGGCCCGTACCGCGCCCGCCTGGGCCGCCAGCGCGGGCAGCCGCACGCCCGGGCGGGAGCTGGGGCGCAACCCAGTGGGCACAGACACCACCTGTGTTCACACCTCCGTCCACGCGTGATCCCCATGATCGGCCATGACACCCTACCTACCCGCACCCGGCCGTGACGTGTTCCCGGGCGTGGGCGCGGCGGCGTGGCTTGACCCTCCCGTGGGGGGAGAGCGGACTGTCGTCGTTGACAGTCGTTCGACGCCAACAACGATCTAGGAGGACGTAATGACCGCTCAACTAAGGCTCGATCCCGTGATCGCCTCGCATATCGCCGCGATCAACCGCTTCGACGTGGATGCCATCATGGACACTTTCGCCGACGATGCCCTCGTCAACGACGTCGCCCGGGAATTCTGGGGACGCGACCACATCCGTGCGTTCATCGCCAAGGAGTTCGCCGGCGACCACGTCACGATTGAGCCCGTCGAGGCGGTCGACAATGCAGGCATGTGGTGCCTGCGATGCCGCTACGACGGTGACTACGACAAAACCGGGCTGCCTGACCCACTGATCATGACCAACTACATCCGCATCCGCGATGGCAAGATCGTCACCTTGTTCATCATCAAGAACACCGCACCCGCAGTATTGACGGAAGTATTGACGGAAGTATTGACACATCATGACCACAACCGTCAGCGTGGGACGCTTCGCCACGATCACCCACCTGAGTGTCAAGACACTGCGGCACTACCACCAGGTCGGACTCCTGGAACCGGCCGAGGTCGACCCCCACACCGGCTACCGGTACTACACACTGGAACAGCTCCCGACCGCCCAGCTGATTCGGCGTTTGCGGGATCTGCGCATGCCAGTCGCCGGTGTCCGAGCTGTCCTCGGTTCAGGCAGCACAGCCGAGCGCGATAGCTTGATCGCCGCCCACATCGATCACCTCGAGGCTGAGCTCGCCAACACGCAAGCCGCCGTGAACTCGCTGCGTGCCCTGCTCGACAACGCACCCGGACAACGTCCGGTACACCGGCGGACCGAATCAAGTTTCCCGGTGTTGGCCATCACCGAGGACACCCTCGACCCCGGGGATATCGAAACCTGGTGGCGCGACGCCTTACACGAGCTGCGTGCCGCGGCTGAGGATCATGCCATGCAGGTCACCGGGCCTGCCGGCGGCCTTTACGACGAATGCCTTTTCCAACGCGAACCCGGCGAAGCCACCGTGTTCGTCCCCGTCACCACGCCACGCGAACTGGGCAGGATCAAACCCCTGGTTATCCCCGCCGCCGAGGTCGCAGTGACGACGCATTACGGATCGCCCGACGACGGCGACCTGGCCTATTCGCAGTTGGGTTCCTACATTGCCGAACACGAACTAACCGTCGGCTGGCAACTACGCGAGTACTACCACCGAGACCACAGCCACACCACTGACTCCACCGAATGGCGCACCGAAATCGCCTGGCCGATTATCGATTCCGGGCACTAACCGCTGAGCACACGAGAATCCGCGAGCATCGACCCCAGGCTTGACCCTCGCCTCGTGGAGGCGCAAGAACTCACAAATGGAGGCATCATGTCTACTGCCACCACCACGCTGCAGATTGACCTCACTGGCAAACGAGCCCTAGTCACCGGGGGCACCCGAGGTATCGGCAAAGGCATCGTCGATCGGCTGCGAGCCGCTGGCGCGACCGTTGTCGTCGCCGCACGCAGCGCCCCCCGCACACCGTCGCCACAGGTGATCACCGCCGACATCGCAACGGCCGACGGGTCGGTGGCCATCGCCGAACGCACGCTGGCCCTACTCGGCGGCGTGGACATCATCGTGCACAATGTCGGCGGTTCTCAGGTTGGCTCCGCAAGCCTCATACACCTGACCGATGACGACTGGGATCAAGCCTTCCAGACGAACCTGCTCGGAGCCGTCCGACTCGATCGGGCACTGGTCCCCTCGATGATCACTAGCCAAAGCGGCGTCATCATCCACATCACCTCAGTACAACGCCGCCAGCCGATGCCGGGTAGCGCACCCTACGCCGCCGCCAAAGCCGCCCTGGCCAATTACAGCAAAGCACTATCAGATGAATTGGCGCCCAACGGTATCCGTGTCAACAGTGTCTGCCCCGGATTCATCGAGACCGAGGCTGCCGCGGCATTCGTAAATCAACACGCCGCAGCACAACAGATCAGCACCGATGCTGCGCGCGCACAGATCATCGAATCCATCGGTGGCATCCCCCTCGGCAGAACCGGAGACCCCACCGACGTCGGAGACCTAGTCGCTTTCCTGGTATCCGACCACGCCCGCTACCTGACTGGAACCGAATACCTCATAGACGGCGGCAGCACCCGCGGCGTCTGAACCGCAACGACCGCCGCACAATAACGCCGTCCCTAAGTGGCCTGCAAGGTCAGCGGCGGTCCCGGATCGGGTGACAGCGGCACGTTCTCACGCTGCATCAGCCAGCCCGCGATGTTGTGGAACATCGGGGCCGCCGAGTGCCCGGGTGTCCCGTCGGCGTTGCGCGCCGGGTTGTCCATCATGATGCCGATGACGTAGCGGGGATTGTCGGCGGGGGCCATTCCGGCGAACGTGATCCAGTAGACGTCGTCGAAATAACAGCCGCAGCCGGGGTTGATCTGTTGTGCGGTGCCCGTCTTGCCGGCTATCTGGTAGCCGGACACGGCCGCCGCGGGCCCGGTGCCCTGCTGGTAACCCATCGGGTCGCGTTGCACGACGGCGCGCAACATCTGCTTCACGGTCTGCGCGGTCTGTGGCGACACCACCCGGACGCCCTCCGGGCGCGGTTCGTCAGTCCGGGTGCCGTCGGGTGCGATGGTGGCCTTGATGATTCGCGGCGGAACCCGCAACCCGTCGTTGGCAATGGTCTGGTACATGTCGGTCATCTGCAGCAGGGTCATCGAAAGGCCTTGGCCGATAGGAAGGTTCGAGAAGGTGCTGCCCGACCATTGGTCGATGGGCGGCACCAGCCCGGCGCTTTCGCCGGGCAGCCCGACGTCGGTGCGTTGGCCGAGCCCGAACTTGCGCACCATGTCGTAGAAGCGTTCCGGGCCGACGCGCTGCGCCAGCATCAGCGTGCCGACGTTGGACGACTTTCCGAAGACGCCGGTGGTGGTGTAGGGCATCACGCCGTGTTCCCAGGCGTCATGGATGGTGACGCCGCCCATCTGGATCGAACCGGGCACCTGCAACACCTCGTCGGGGTTGGACAGGCCGTACTCCATGACCGAGGACGCGGTGATCACCTTGTTCACCGAACCCGGCTCGAACGGCGAGGAAACCACCAGGTTGCCCAGCTGCCTGTCGCCCTGACGCCCGATGTCCTGGGACGGGTCGAAAGTGTTGTCGTTGGCCATCGCCAGCACCTCGCCGGTCTTGGCGTCGAGCACCACGGCCGAAACATTGCGCGCCCCAGACAAATTCTTCGCCTGCTGAACCTGCTGCTGCACGTAGAACTGGATGTCGTCGTCGATGGTCAGCTGGACGGTCGAACCGTCGGCCGCGCGATGCCGGTTGCGGTAACTGCCGGGGATGACGACGCCGTCGGACCCGCGGTCATAGGTGACCGAGCCGTCGGTTCCGGACAGCACGGAGTCCAGCGAATCCTCGAGTCCGAGCAGCCCGTGGCCGTCCCAGTCGATGCCGCCGACGATGTTGGCGGCCAGCGATCCGCCCGGATACTGGCGCAGGTCCTGTCGTTCGGAGCCGACCTCGGGAAACTTGTCGGAGATCGCGCCGGCGACGGCGGGATCCACGGCGCGCGCCAGATAGACGAAGTTGTCGTTGCTTTGCAGCTTCTTCAGCACCGTCGCGAAGTCCGGCCTGTTATTCAGCCGGCCCGAGACCTCCTTGGCGATGTCGCGCAGCCGCTCCTGCGGATCGGGGGCGGCCGAGTTCTTCTTTTTCGCATCCTCCAATTGCTGGTGAATCCTCTTCGGCTGAAACGTCAACGCGCGCGACTCGATGGTGAACGCAAGTCGTTCGTTGTTGCGGTCAACGATGCTGCCGCGCATCGCCTTTTGGACGTCGGTGACCTTGAGCTGCCCGGCCGCCTGCGCCCGCAGCTTCGGGGCATCCGTCACCTGCAGGATGAACAGCTGCACCCCTGCCACCAGCATCAGCACCAAGATGACCGCGTTGCCGGCTCGATGCCGGAAGACGAACGACGCGCCCCGTGTCCCCGCCGCGACGACATGGCGGGTCCGCCGCTCCCGTGCGGAGCGACCGGTCGCCGCGGCTGCGGGCCGTTCGGCCGCGCCGATTTTCCCGGCCCACCGGGCCTTGCGTGGTTTTCGGGCCTTCGGCTGCCGGTCGCCCTTGGCCGCCTGCGGTTTACGGGGACGACGCGCGGGTCGCGCCGGCTGCGACCGGCGTGTCCGCCGGCTCTCGTCGCGGCTCACCTGGGGGCGCCCGGCGTCGCAACGGTGGCGGGCCCGAACTGTGCCCCGGTAGCCGGCACTGCCGGTAGCGGTACCGGCACCGGCGCCGGCGCCGGCCCAGCGGGTGCCATCCCGGGCTGTACCGGCACCGGCACCTCCGCGGGTAGAGGGGCGGGTAGTGGGGCGGGTAGCGGGCCGGGTAGTTGGGCGGGTAGCGGGCCGGGCACCTGGGCCGGAACGGGGACCGGCATGCCGCCCACCGGGACCGGCACCTCCGCGGGCACCGGAGCGGGCGCCGGTCCCGCCGGAGCCGGCAGCCCCGGTATCGGCATCACACCCGGCACCTGCGCGGTGAGTGAACCGTTGGGCACGCCGGGAAGTTGTGGGACGTTCTGAGGCAGGTGCTGGCCTCCGACGGTCGACGAGCCGTCCGGAGCGCGCAGCAGCGCCTCCGGCCCGGACCTGCCCGGTCCGACCGGGCCGCCGAGGGTCGGTTGCACCGGAACCGGCACCTCGGGCGGTAGCTCCGGTGGTTTCGGAGGAGCCGGCGGAGTCGGGTCGGGAAGTCTGGTGTTCAGCGGCGGTGGCGGAACGCCGTCGGCCGGCTTGGGCATGCCGACGACCACCCAGTTACCGGACGGGTCCTGGACCAGGTGGGCGGTATCCCTGGTCGGGATCATGCCCTGCTTGCGCGCCGCCTCCGCCAGCGCCGGAGCGGACTCCGCTTCGCGCACATCGCGTTCCAGCGCTTCCTTTTGCTGCTGCAGCAACCGGGTCTTCTCCCGGGCGTGGCTCAACCGATAGGAACGCTCGGCGGAGTCGGTGGACAACCACAGCGTGAGGCCCAGCCCCAGGGCGAGCGCACCGATGACCAACACGACGAACGGAACCTTGCTCGCCAGTGTTCGGGGCCGCAGGTCAATCGATGCCAGCCGGGCGGCCAAACGCTCGGTCAGACGAGGCCGGACAACCTTGGGCGCCTTCGCTTTCCGCGCCTTGGCCCGCGCCTTTGCCTGGCTCGTGCTTTTGGCGCGGGCCGACCGCTCGACCGGCCGGGCGATCGGACTGGTCTGCGGCCCGGACTTGGGCGCGCGGGGCTCGCGGGCGGGTGCCGGGGCCGTTGCGGGTCGGGTGCGGCGCGACGACGGCGAATCGGCTGTGGTACGCCTGCTGTCGCGGGCCGAACGGTCCCGTCCGCCACGACGATCCCGTCCGTCATGACGGTCAAGGCCGCCGCGGCGCCTTGGCGTCTCGCGCTTCGCCTTCATGAGTCACCTTTCGTTGTGGCCCACTGCGATTCGACCCGCTGCTCCAGCCGTTCCAGGGCCCGTAATCGCACCGCGGCGCTGCGCGGGTTGCGTTCGATCTCGGCGGCGTCCGCGCGTTCGGCGCCGCGCGTCAACGACCGGAATCGGGGTTCATGGCCGGGAAGCTCGACCGGAAGATCCACCGGCGTCCGCGAAGCGGCCGCGTCGGCGAACACGCGCTTGACGATCCGGTCTTCCAGCGATTGATAGGCCAGCACCACGACACGTCCGCCGCCGGTGAGCGCCTGCAGCGCGGCGGGAAGGGCGGTGCGCAGCGACGTCAGCTCGTCGTTGACGGCGATCCGCAGCGCCTGGAAGGTGCGCTTGGCCGGATGCCCGCCGGTGCGCCGGGCCGGCGCCGGAATCGCTTGGTACAGCAGGGCAACCAACTCGGCGGTCGAGGTGAACGGGGTCCGGGCGCGCTGGCGGACGATCTGCGCGGCGATGCGGCGCGCGAACCGCTCCTCGCCGTAGCGGTGCAGGATGTCCGCCAGCGCCGCCGCGTCGTAGGTATTGACGATGTCGGCGGCCGTCAGCGGCGACGACGGGTCCATCCGCATGTCCAACGGCGCGTCCTGGGCATACGCGAAACCCCGTTCCGCGCGGTCCAGCTGCATGGACGAGACGCCGAGGTCGAATAGCACCCCGTCTACCGATTCGGCTGCGGCATAACCACATTCGGTCAGTGCGGCCGCGACGCCGTCGTAGCGCGCGTGCACCAGCGTGACTCGGTCGGCGAATCGCGACAGCCGAGCGCGGGCGATGTCCAGGGCGCTGGGATCGCGGTCGAGTCCGATCAGGCGCAGCCCCGGCAATTCGGCCAGGAACCGCTCCGCGTGCCCACCCGCGCCGATGGTGGCGTCGACCAGGACCGCCTCCGAACCGTCGGGGTGGTGGCGCGTCAGGGCCGGGGTGAGCAGGTCGACGCAGCGTTCCAGCAGGACGGGCACATGCCCGAAATCATCTGACCCGAAATCATCTGACCCGAAGTCATCTGAATCATCAGCCACCGCAACGCCTCCCCGAGTCTGGCGGCTTCCATCGGCCCGCAGGGCCGACCCCGAGGCCGCCGCGCCTGCACCCTGGTCCCTGTCCGAAGGCACGAACCTGGCGTTGGGGAAGTACGCCAGGGTCGGTTCGGGCAGAGGCCACGATGCACGGGCATGCGCCTCAGATAATGTCGCCGAGTGCTTCATCGCTGGCCGCGGAGAAGTTCTCTTCGTGGGTCTGCTGGTAGTCCTGCCAGGCCTGCGCATCCCAGATTTCCAAGTAGTTGACCGCTCCGATCACCACGCAGTCTTTGGTCAGGTTCGCGTAACGGCGGTGGTCGGGCGACAAGGTGATCCGGCCCTGAGCGTCGGGGTGCTGCTCGTCTGTGCCGGCGGCGAGGTTGCGCAGGAACGCCCTGGCTTCGGGGTTGCTCCGCGAGGTCTTGCTCGCCCGGAGGGCCAGCTCCTCGAATGCCGCCCTCGGGTAGACGGCCAGGCTGTGATCTTGGCTCTTGGTGACCATCAACCCCCCTGCCAACGTGTCGCGGAACTTGGCGGGCAACGTCAGCCGCCCCTTGTCGTCGAGTTTGGGCGTGTAGGTGCCGAGAAACACCAGCTCACCTCCCCCTCGGGGTCACCCAAACACTTCGGCCACCATACCCCACAATCCCCCACTTCACCCCATTAATGGAGTGTCGTCGTGGCGTTTTCCCGGTTATCCGCCACCGATGGCCGTCCCGCGCTCACCCGAGGGCCGCGAAGGCCACGTCGGGTGTCGGTCGCGGCGCCCGAAAGGCGCACTTCAGAGCGCTATAGCGGTTGGGTGGGGAGAAGTGGGGCCACGAGTGGGGCCCAGTGGGGCGCAAATAATGCGCCGGGACTCGATTGCGGCTCAATTGGGATTCGGACGAGACTCGGACCCCAGACTCGGCCAAAGCCTCGGGCCAATACAAAAGCGGGGTAGCCGATGGCTACCCCCGCTGTGCCCGCCGGTTCCGCTACTCGTCGAAGCGCCGGCGGAACCGATCCTCCATCCGACTGGTGAATGAGCCGCCGCCCTTGTTGCGTCGCTGGCGCGCCGACCCGGGCGCCGAGCCGGAGGCGTCCGACCGGGCCGACAACCGCGGTCCGGTGACGGCGTAGACCACGCCGCCAAACATCAAGATGAAGCCAAAGACGCTGAGAATCGGGAAATTGCCGATCATCGTGGCTTTGAACGCCACCCCGGAAACCAGCATTGCAAGACCGATGACGAATAACGCCACGCCCTGCAGGCGCCGCCGCGCGGTCGGTGCGCGGAACCCGCCGCCGCGGACGCTCGACGCGAATTTGGGGTCTTCGGCGTAAAGCGCGCTCTCGATCTGATCGAGCATCCGCTGTTCATGATCGGAGAGTGGCATTCGTCCCTCCTTGCCGACAGTTTGGCACGTAACTATCGATAGCACGCGGATGCCCGTTGTAAGGGCAACTAACCCAAATGATACGAGGTCAATCTGCGCCGTACCACTGGTTCGGCAGCCATTGTATCCCGAACGCACCCCCACACTCAGGTCGCCCGCAACGGCGGTGCGCTACAACCGCCTTCCGAACGGCGCGGCGCTCCGGCCCCTCGCCGCGACCGCTCGGCGAACCACCCCAGGCCAGTCCGATAATGGCGATGGCGGCACGGGGCCGAACCATTACATACTCCCGAAGCGCCGCATGCGGGGCGGATAGCTGGATGAGGAGGACACCGCGAGTTGGCGATATTCCTCATCGATCTGCTGCCGAACGATATGGAGCGCCGCCTCGGTGACGCCCTGGGGGTGTACGTCGACGCGATGCGATACCCGCGGGGCACGGAGAACCAGCGCGCCGCCATGTGGTTGGAGCACATCCGGCGACATGGCTGGCGAGGGGTTGCCGTCGTCGAAGTCGAGGCGGCCGAGGCACCCGAGGGGGCCAACGGGGAAGCACCCTCGGCTGCCGAACTAAGCAACGCGCCGTTGCTCGGCGTGGCCTACGGCTACCCCGGGGCCCCCGGGCAGTGGTGGCAGCAGCAGGTCGTCCTGGGCCTGCAACGCGGCGGCTTGCCACCTGAGGAGATCGCCCGGCTGATGAACAGCTACTTCGAGTTGACCGAGTTGCACATTCATCCCCGTGCCCAAGGCCGCGGCCTGGGCGAGGCGCTGGCACGCCGGCTGCTCGCCGGTCGCGCCGAGAAGAACGTCCTGCTGTCCACGCCGGAGATCAACGGCGAGCCCAACCGGGCGTGGCGGTTGTACCGCCGGCTGGGCTTCGCGGACATCATCCGCGGCTACCACTTCGCCGGCGACCCGCGAGCGTTCGCGATCCTCGGGCGCGCCCTGCCCTTATAGCTCCTGTAGCAGCTCCTGTAGCAGCTCCTGTAGCGCCTCCGGTAGCGCGATACGGCGCGCCGAGGCCGCCACATCGGACGACCCACCGAACCGGCACACCGGATCTGGCACGATGACCTGGTGCGCGCCAGCTCTCCCCCGCTCCGACTTCGCGGATTGGCTGCTCGGCGGCGCCGCGCGCTGGCCATCGCGATGCTCCTGCTGCTGGTGCCCCTGACCGCCGGGTGCCTGCGGGTCAGGGCGTCGCTCACCGTCTCGCCCGACGACCTGGTATCCGGAGAAATCATCGCCGCGGCCAAGCCGAAGACCCCCAAGGACGCCGGCCCGCAGCTCGACACCAATAACGTGCCGTTCGGCCAGAAAATCTCGGTGTCGAACTACGACAGCGACGGCTATGTGGGGTCGCAGGCGGTGTTCTCCGATCTGACCTTCGCCGAGTTGCCGCAGCTGGGGAACCTGAACTCCGACGCCGCCGGGGTGAATCTGTCGCTGCGCCGCAACGGCAACCTGGTCATCCTGGAAGGGCGGGCCGACCTGACATCGGTGACCGACAACGACGCCGACGCCGAGCTGACCGTCGCCTTTCCCGGCACTGTGACCTCCACCAACGGCGACCACGTCGAGCCCGATGTGGTGTCGTGGAAACTCAAACCCGGCGTGGTCACCACGATGACCGCCCAGGCCCGCTACACCGATCCCAGCACGCGGAGCTTCACCGGGGCCGGCGTGTGGCTGGGCATCGCATCCTTCGCGGCCGCCGGCGTGGTGGCGCTGCTGGCCTGGATCAGCCGCGACCGATCCCCGCGGTTGACGGCGGGAAGCGACCAACCGCCGAGCAGCTAGACCGCCCGGCCGGGCGACCAGTAGGCCAGCATCTCGGCCAAGGTCTGGAAGGCGGGTCCGGACACCCCGTACGTCGCCTCGAAATGGATGCTCAGCGGGAAACCGAGCTCGGCGACCCCGTCGATCACACGTTTGTACAGGTCGACCATGAGCCGGCGCTTCTCGGCGGGTTCGCTGCCGGCCAACCTCTCGACAAACGCCTGCTCATCGACCACCGCGTCGTTGCCCGGGTCCTGAATCAGCCAGTTGATCAGGCCGATACGGCTCTCGACCTTGGGCACGAAGCCGAACGACAGCAGGATTTCGGGCCGGTGATCGGTGTTCTTGGCGAACTCGGTCAGGAAGTCCACGATCGCGTCGGAATACAACAGCTGGGTCATGCCGTAAGTCGCGCCGCGGTCGCACTTGAAGTTGAGCCGGCCCTGTTCGCCCTCGCGGGTCGGGATCACGATCGCGCCGCGGTTGGTCACCAGCTCGCGGTAGATGGACAAGGCGTCGGTCGGTGCGACGCCGGAGCCTTCGCCGTCGTTCATCGTGCGCGGTACGCCGACGAACACCACGCCCTCCATTCCGGCGTCGCACAGATCCGTGAGCCGATGCCGCAGCGACGCCTCGTCCATGAACGCGGTCACCTGTGTGCACAGGCCGCGGATCCCGGGCAATTCCGGTTTGATGATCGACCAGAAATCCAGCACGTCCAGTTTCGGTTTCATGGCGACCGGACGATCGTCGTCTTCCGCGATCATCCCCGGAATCATCACGTGCCGGATCCGGCCCTCGAGACCAAATTCCGCCGAGTACCGCACCACTTTTCGCGCATCCTCGAGTGCCCGTTCCCGACCGTCCTCCACGTTCGGTGGCACCAACTCGAGCGCGATGGTGTTGAGGGTCACGCGGCTCCTCTCCATCAGGCGACTCTCCATCGGACGACTACCGCCCGGACCGCTGCCGGGCCGCTCGCCAGCATAGGGCGTGATTAGTGAGGCAGTCGAAGCAACTGGGGCCGCCAACGCGACATACACTGTCGGCCCAGAACACATTCGCGTCACGCCGAGCAGAAAGGGGCGCCGCGCTGACCGTCGAAGCAGCGGCAACCGTCGAGTTGACCGGCGCGATCACCGAGCAACTTCGGCGGTATCTGCACGACCGGCGCGCCCAGACCGCCTACATCGGAAGCGACTACGACGCGCTGGTCGCGGCGCTCGAAGATTTCGTGCTCAACGGGGGCAAGCGGCTGCGGCCCGCCTTCGCCTATTGGGGCTGGCGCGCCGTGGCGAGCGGGGAGCCCGATCCCGATGTGTTGCTGCTGTTTTCCGCGCTGGAGCTACTGCACGCCTGCGCCCTGGTGCACGACGACGTGATCGACGACTCCTCCACCCGCCGCGGCAAACCGACGGCCCACGTCCGCTTCGCGGCGCTGCACCGCGACCGGCGCTGGCACGGCTCGCCGGACCGGTTCGGGACCTCGGCGGCCATCCTGCTCGGTGACCTCGCGCTGGCCTGGGCCGACGACATCGTGTTCGGGCTGGACCTACCGCCCGACGCCCGGCGGCGAATTCACCCCGTGTGGGGCGAGATCCGCACCGAGGTGCTGGGCGGGCAATACCTCGACATCGTCGCCGAGGCCAGCGCCGCCGAGTCGATCGCGTCGGCGATGACCGTCGACACCTTCAAGACCGCCTGCTACACGGTGGCGCGACCGCTGCAACTCGGGGTGGCCGCCGCCGCGGACCGACCCGATGTGCAAGAGGTCTTCGGTCAATTCGGGACCGACCTCGGCGTCGCGTTCCAGTTGCGTGACGACGTGCTGGGGGTGTTCGGGGATCCGGCGGTCACCGGAAAGCCGTCCGGTGACGATTTGCGATCCGGCAAGCGGACCGTGCTGCTGGCCGAGGCGGTGGAGCTGGCGGACAAGTCGGATCCCTTGGCGGCCAACCTGTTACGCAGCTCGATTGGCGCGCAGTTGACCGACGCGCAAGTGGGCGAACTGCGCGATGTCATCGAGTCGGTGGGCGCGCTGGCCGCGGCCGAGCAGCGCATTGCCGGGTTGACCCAACGGGCGCTGGCCACGCTCGGGGCCGCGCCCATCAGCGCGGCGGCCAAGGCGGGCCTTTCCGAACTTGCCCGGATGGCCACGAATCGGTCCGCCTAAGCCGATGACCACTCCGACGCACACCCCGGCCGCCGACTCGGTGGCAACCAAATATCCAGTGGCTCAATATTTTTCACGGATGCGCGCGTTCGCCGCCGGTCCGGAGTCTGGCCCGGCGAAGCTGGGGTTCCTGGGCTCGGTGCTGATCACCGCCGGCGGACTGGGAGCGGGAAGCATCAAGCCGCACGACCCCCTGCTCGAAGCGCTGCACCTGTCCTGGCTGCGCTTCGGCCACGGACTGGTGCTGTCGTCGATCCTGTTGTGGACGGGCGTATGTCTCATGCTGATCGCGTGGGTGAGACTGGGCCGACGTGCACTGGCTCAGAAGACATCCGAGTTCACCATGCGGGCCACCACCGCTTTCTGGTTGGCGCCGTTGCTGCTGTCGGTGCCCGTCTTCAGCCGTGATACCTACTCGTATCTGGCCCAGGGCGCCCTCTTGCGCGACGGGTTCGACCCCTATGCGGTCGGTCCGGTAGCTAATCCGAACACGTTGCTGGACAACGTAAGTCCCATTTGGACCATCACCACGGCACCCTATGGCCCGGCGTTCATCCTGGTTGCGAAGCTCGTCACGATGGTCGTCGGCAACCACGTCATCGCGGGGACCATGCTCCTGCGCCTGTGCATGCTGCCCGGACTGGCCCTGCTGATCTGGGCCGCGCCCCGGATGGCCCATCATCTGGGCACCGACGGCGCGCTCGCGTTGTGGATCTGCGTGCTCAACCCGCTGGTGCTCATCCACCTGATGGGCGGGGTGCACAACGAGATGCTGATGGTCGGCCTGATGGCCGCCGGGATCGCGTTGACCCTCCAGGGCCGTCACGTCCTGGGCGTCGTCCTGATCACGGTGGCGATCGCGGTCAAAGCCACCGCCGGAATCTCGTTGCCGTTTCTGGTGTGGGTGTGGATGCGGCACCTGTGCGAACGGCGCGGGTATCGACCCGCCCGGGCGTTCCTGGTGGCCGCCGCGACATCCCTGCTGATCTTCGCGGTCGTGTTCGGGATATTGTCGACCGTCGCCGGTGTCGGCCTGGGATGGCTGACCGCATTGGCCGGCTCGGTGAAGATCATCAACTGGCTGAGCGTGCCGACCGCGGTCGCCAACCTCATCCACGCGCTTGGCAGCGGGTTTTTCCCGGTCGACTTCTACGCCACGCTGCGGGTCACCCGGCTCGTCGGCGTCGTGATCATCGCGCTGTCACTGCCGGTGGTGTGGTGGCGGTCCCGGCGCGACGACCGCGCCGCGCTGACCGGGACGGCGTGGTCGATGGTGATCGTGGTGTTGTTCGTGCCCGCCGCGCTGCCGTGGTACTACTCCTGGCCGCTGGCGGTCGCGGCGCCGCTGGCCCAGTCGCGGCGGGCGGTCGCGGCCATCGCCGGCTTGTCGACCTGGGTCATGTTGATCTTCAAACCCGACGGATCGCACGGCATGTATTCATGGCTGCATTTTTCGCTGGCCACCGCCGCCGCGCTGGCCGCCTGGTATGCGCTGTACCGGACGCCCCAGCCGCAGCCCGCGGGGGCCGAAGAGTCGGTCCCGGCCTAGCGGCTCAATAGGCCTGACGGCTCAGTAAGCCATGGCTTGCGCCCGCCGCACGACTTCCCGAGCCTGGTGGGCATGCAGCGCGTCGACGGGACGGGCGTTGCTGATGGCATCGCGGGTGCCGTCGCGCCTGATCGTCAGTGACGGGTCGGGGGTGAACAGCCAGCGCACGATCTCGGTGTCGTGGTAACCGCCGTCGTGCAGGATCGTCAAGAGTCCCGCCAGGCTTTTGACCACCTGGCCGGAGTTGGTGAAAAGCACCTGCGGTACCACCACGCCGCCGCCGCGCCGGACCGCGACCAGGTGGCCCTCCCGCAGCTGTTGCTGCACCTTGCTGACCGGCACGCCGAGCAGCTCGGCGACCCTGGGCAGGTCGTACGTTGGCTCGTCGGGGTCCAATACGTCGTCGCCGGTTGGAAAACTGCTCACCGCAGAAAGTGTAGGCCCCGCTCGGCGCATTGGAGCCAGGTTTCGCGCCCGATCGCACCGGCGCACCTACGATGGCCCCGTGGCCGGAGCTGGGACGGGGGACCCGTTGGAAGGCGCGTTGCTGGACGGCCGGTACCTCGTCGAGTCCAAGATCGCCAGCGGCGGCACGTCGACGGTGTATCGCGGCCTCGACGTCCGGCTCGACCGCCCCGTCGCGGTGAAGGTCATGGACGCCCGCTACGCCGGCGATGACCAATTCTTGACCCGCTTCCGGCTCGAGGCCCGCACCGTCGCCCGGCTGAAAAACCCCGGGCTCGTCGCGGTCTACGACCAGGGCATGGACGCCCGGCACCCATTTTTGGTGATGGAGCTCATCGAGGGCGGCACCCTGCGCGAGCTGCTGGCCGAGCGGGGTCCGATGCCGCCGCATGCCGTGGCGGCGGTGCTTCGTCCGGTGCTGGGCGGGCTGGCCACCGCCCACCGAGCCGGTCTGGTGCATCGCGACGTCAAGCCCGAGAACGTATTGATCTCCGACGACGGCGACGTCAAGATCGCCGATTTCGGGTTGGTCCGTGCCGTCGCCGCCGCCGGAATCACCTCCACCAGCGTCATTCTGGGCACCGCCGCCTATCTGTCGCCCGAGCAAGTGCGCGACGGCAACGCCGGTCCCCGCAGCGATGTCTACTCCGTCGGGATCCTCACCTACGAGCTGCTGACCGGGCGCACGCCGTTCACCGGCGACTCGGCACTGTCGATCGCCTACCAACGGCTGGATGCCGACGTGCCGCCGGCCAGCGCGGCGATCGACGGCGTGCCACCGCAATTCGACGAATTCGTGCGGCGGGCGACCGCGCGCGACCCGGCCGACCGATACGCCGACGCGATCGAGATGGGTGCCGAATTGGACGCGATCGCCGAAGAACTCGCCCTGCCGGACTTCCGGGTGCCGGCCCCGCGTAACTCCGCCCAGCACCGGTCGGCCGCGCTGCACCGCAGCCGGATGAGCCAGCGCCGGGCCACCCCGCAGCAACCGCACCCGCCCCCACAGGCGCCCCCACAAACGCCGATTCGCCACCCCACCCGCCAGCTCACCCGCGGACCCGGTGACTGGTCCGAGGCGCGACACCCGGCGGCCGAACCCGACGAGGACGAATACCAGCCGGTCTCAGGCGAATTCGCCGGCATCGCCATGAGCGAATTCGTCTGGGCCCGTCAGCACGCCCGGCGCATGGTGCTGATCTGGGTGGCGCTGGTGCTGGCGGTCACCGGGCTGGTCGCGACTGCGGCATGGACGATCGGCAGCAATCTGAACGGACTGCTGTAACGACGTCGCCGACGAGCAGACGCAGAATCGCATGAAAGCGCGTGGTTTGGTGCGATTCTGCGTCTGCTCGCGGCCGAACGGGGTAATCAGTCGCGCAGCATCTCGGCGACCAGGAACGCCAGCTCCAGCGACTGCTGGGTGTTCAGCCGCGGGTCACACGCCGTCTCGTAGCGGCCCCCCAGGTCCATGTCCGAAATGTCTTGCGCGCCACCAAGGCATTCCGTGACGTCCTCGCCGGTGATCTCGACGTGGATGCCGCCCGGGTGAGTGCCCAGGGCGCGGTGCACCTCGAAGAAGCCCTGCACTTCGTCGACGATGCGGTCGAAGTGGCGGGTCTTGTAACCGTTGGACGACTCGTAGGTGTTGCCGTGCATCGGGTCGCACTGCCAGATCACCTGGTGCCCGGTGGCCTGGACCTTCTCGACGATCGGGGGCAGCAGGTCGCGCACCTTGTTGTTGCCCAGCCGGCTCACCAACGTCAGCCGGCCGGGCTTGTTGTGCGGGTCGAGCCGCTCCACGTACTCGACGGCCAGCTCTGGGGTCATCGTCGGGCCGATCTTGACGCCGATCGGGTTGGCGATCACCTCCGCGAAAGCGACGTGTGCGCCGTCGAGCTGTCGGGTCCGCTCGCCGATCCACACGGTGTGCGCGGACAGGTCATACAACTGCGGCTCCCCGCTTTCGACGTCGGACAGGCGCAGCATGGCCCGCTCGTAGTCGAGCACCAAAGCCTCGTGGCTGGCGTAGATTTCGGCGGTTTGCAGGTTGCGGTCGGCCACGCCACAGGCGCTCATGAACTTCAGGCCCCGGTCGATCTCGGTGGCCAGCGCCTCGTAGCGCGCGCCGGCCGGCGAGGTCCGGACGAATTCCCGGTTCCAGTCGTGCACCAGGTGCAGCGAAGCCAGCCCCGATGAGGTCAGCGCGCGCACCAGGTTCATCGCCGCGCTGGCGTTGGCGTAGGCACGCACCAGCCGCGACGGGTCGTGCTCGCGCGCGGCGGCGTCCGGGGCGAAGCCGTTGATCATGTCGCCGCGGTAGGACGTCAGGCCCAGCGCGTCGATGTCGGCCGACCGGGGCTTGGCGTACTGACCGGCGATGCGGGCCACCTTGACCACGGGCAGGCTGGAGCCGTAGGTCAGCACGACGGCCATCTGCAGCAGGGTGCGGATGTTTCCCCGGATGTGAGGTTCGGTGTTGTCGGTGAACGTCTCCGCGCAGTCGCCGCCCTGCAGCAGGAACGCCTCGCCCTTTGCGACCTGGGCCAGCTGGTCCTGCAGCCGGACGATCTCGGACGGCACCGTCACCGGCGGCACGCTCTCGAGGACCGTGCGCATCGCCGCGGCCTGGTCGGCGTTCCAGCTGGGTTGCTGAGCGGCCGGTTTGGCCAGCGCGGCGTCCAGTCGCGCCCGCAGATCGGCCGGCAGGGGCGGCAGCGACGGCAGCTGGTCGATCGGTATGTCGACGGTCCAGTTCATTGGTCCATGGTAACTGGGGCCCGAGGACGCCCGGGGCACGCCACTGTCGGCTGATCAGGGCGAACGTCTCTTGGAACGCGTCAAGCCGGTTCGCCCGACCGGTGGGGGCCCACGCTCAGGCGCCCGCCCGGGTCTCCCCGGCGTCATCCGACGTGATCAGCCGGAACCGACGCAGCTGATCGCGGGCGTCGACCAGCGCGTCGTGGGCATCCCGCGACCGCGGCGGCATCCGGGGGGATCCCCGGTCCTCCCACAACTGCCGCAGTTCCCGAGTGAATCGCGGCAGCGCTCGCGGCAGGGCCGGCATCGGGCCCCATAACTGACACAGCGCCACGTGGTCATAGGCCCCCACCCAGGCCCACAGCTCGATCGGCTCGGTGGCGCAGGCGTCGAAGACCCGGAAGAACTTTTCCAGGTCCAGCCGGATCTGCTTGCGCGAGCGCCACACCGGCGAGGAGGGCGGCGGCAGCTTGGGCAACACGTTGGCGCGCACCCAGCTACCGGCGCGCTCGGGATCGAATTCGGTAGACACGGCGTAGTACTCGCGGCCGTCCTCGGCGACCACCCCGATCGAGATCAGTTCGATGGTGCGGCCGTCCTCGATGAATTCGGTGTCGTAGAAGTACCGCACCGGGGCAGCCTATCTGCCGATCAGGATGGGTTCGGTTCCCTCGGGCGGCGGCGCCGGGTGTATGTCATGGTCGAGCTGGGCGTCGACCGCGCGTTCGTCGGGCAGGCGCGGGGTGCCCGCGATCGCGCACTGCACCCACAGCTTGGCCCGCACGATTGGGCGGCGCAGCCTCCGTTCCCGCTGCAGCGCGCGCCGCATGTTGTCCGGCTGGGTGGTATAGCGCCACCGGGCCCATGGGGCGTGCGGACGCGACAACCGGATCGCGCCGATGACCAGCAGTATCACAATGAACATGCCGATCAAACCGGTCCACACCTTGCCCTTGAGCACCACCACGACGGCCAGCGGCAGCGTCAACACCAGCCCAAAGGCGGCCACGCCGGCGCGCAGCGCCACCCAATCGGTGGCGGGCCAGAACGGAAAGAAGAACATCAGCGGATGCAGACCCATCATCAAGAGCCCGGCCACCGCCACCGCGGCGAAGACCGCGTCGACCGAAGTGCGGCCGTCTTCTTCCCAATAGACGTCGGACAGGTGCAGGATCAACGCATACTCGTCGAGCACCAATGCGGCCCCGATCCCGAAAAGTGTTGCAACCAAGGTGAATTCGGGCTCTTGACCGCTGATGGACAGCGTCACCAACGTCAGCCCGGAGAGCATCACCAGGACCACCCCGAACGTCACATGGTGGATGCGCACTCCCCCGATGTAGACGTTGCGCGGCTGCCACCATCTGGCCGGCCGGCCGGCGGCGGCCCGGTGGCGGATGAAGCGCACGGACGTTCGGGTGACGAAAAACGTCAGGATGAACGCGACCAGACAGCACAGCAACGGCAGCCGGCCGCGGTCGACGACGTCATGGGCGAACCAGCGGGTCATCTCAAGCACGAACCAGTGGAGCACTCCAGAAACCTACGCCCGCGCTCCCCGGCAAGCCGGGAGCCGCGCTGTGGCACGTGGCTGTCGGCGGGCACCGATTAGGCTGTTGTGCGACATGAGTAATTGGCGGGCGCCCGGCGTGGGCAGTCGACCCGGGCGGGCGTTGGTGTGGTGCCTGCTCTGGCTGGTGGCCGCCGCGGCGTGGTACTACGTGGCCGGGCGCTTATTCGGGCACACGCCGTATCGCATAGACATCGACATCTACCAAATGGGCGGTCAGGCCTGGTTGGACGGGCATCCGCTGTACCGCGGCGATGTGTTGTTCCACACACCCATCGGGCTGAATCTGCCGTTCACCTATCCCCCGCTGGCGGCCATCCTGTTCTGCCCGTTCTCCTGGCTACACATGCCGGCCGCCAGCGTCGCGATCACGCTGTTGACGCTGGTGCTGCTGATCGTGTCGACAACGATCGTGCTGACCGGCCTCGACGTGTGGAACACCTCGGCCGTGGTGCCCGGGCCTGCCTGGCTGCGCCGGTTGTGGTTGGCCGTGGTCATCGCCGCCGCGGCGTCGATCTGGCTGGAACCGATCACCTCGAACTTCGCCTTCGGCCAGATCAACGTCGTGCTGATGACCCTGGTGATCGCCGATTGCGTGCCGCGCCGCACGCCTTGGCCCCGCGGGCTGCTGCTGGGCCTCGGAATCGCGTTGAAACTCACTCCGGCGGTTTTCCTGCTCTACTTCCTGCTGCGCCGCGACAACCGCGCGGCACTGACCGCGCTGGCGTCGTTCGCGGGCGCGACGCTGGTCGGCTTCGTGCTGGCGTGGAACGACTCGTGGGAGTACTGGACCCACACCGTGCACCACACCGACCGAATCGGCGAGACCGCGCTGAACACCGACCAAAACATCGCCGGTGCGCTCGCCCGGCTGGGGCTCGGCGAGCACGAACGCTTCCCGCTGTGGGTCGCCGCGTGCCTGCTAGTCCTCGCAGCGACCGTCTGGGCGATGCGGCGGGTGCTGCGGGCCGGGGAGCCGACCCTGGCGGTGGTTTGCGTCGCCCTGTTCGGCTTGGTGGTTTCGCCGGTGTCCTGGTCACACCATTGGGTCTGGGTGCTGCCGGCGGTGCTGGTGACGGGGACATTGGCCTGGCGGCGCCGCAACGTGGCGCTGGCCGTGCTGACCGCCGTCGGGGTCGCGTTGATGAGGTGGACGCCGATCGACCTGCTGCCAAAGCATCACGAGACGACCGCGAACTGGTGGCATCAACTCGCCGGTTCGTCCTACGTGTGGTGGGCGCTGGCGGTCATCGTCACCGCGGGGCTCACGGTCACCGCCCGCGCGGCGTCGCAGGATTCGGCGACGCGGACGCCGGCGCCGGTGTCGGCCGTCAGCTGATCGGCCAGGACGGGCGCTAAAGGACGGGCGTTAAACGACGGCGGTCTCGGGGATCCGCGCGGCCTCACTCGTCGATCCGGAGCCGTTCGCGTGTTCCTTGAGGCTGGCGGCGTAGATGTCGACGTACTCCTGGCCGGACAGCCCCATCAACTCGTAGATCACTTCGTCGGTGACGGCCCGCTCGATGAAACGGTTGCCGGACATACCCTCGAAACGTGAGAAGTCCATCGGCGTGCCGAAACGGACGGTGACCCTCCCGAAGCGCAACCTCGTGGTGCCGGGCGGGTTGACCACGTTGGTGCCGATCATCGCCACCGGAATCACCGGAACGCCGGTGTCCAAGGCCAGCCGACCCAGCCCGGTCTTGCCCTTGTACAGCCGGCCATCAGGCGAACGGGTGCCCTCGGGATACATGCCAAGCAACTTGCCTTCGCCCAGCAGCCGCTCGGCGGTGTTCAATGCGGCCTGCGCGGCGTCGGCATCGGTGCGGTCGATCGGGACCTGGCCCACGGCGGTGAAGAACCACCGGCTGAGCCAGCCCTTCAGCCCGGTGCCGGTGAAGTATTCGGATTTTGCCAGGAACGTGATCCGGCGCCGCACCACCAGCGGGAGAAAGAAGCTGTCCATGACCGCGAGGTGGTTACTGGCCAGGATCACCGGCCCGGAACTCGGAACGTGTTCCAGGCCTTCGACTTTCGGCCGACCGAGCAGGGACAGCAACGGGCCCAGGAAGATGTACTTTAATAGCCAGTACCACATGGCCCTCCCTCTTTACGCCGCTGGTGTCCTGCGTCAACTGTACCGATCGGCAGCCGAACCGACCACCTTCGGCGCGGACGGGTCACTCCTCGACGGTGACCGGGATTGGCTCGTAACGCGTTTTCGACCCGCCATCCCCCCCGGCGTCCCCCGCGTCTTGCTCGGCGCTGACGCCGCCGCCGGGCGGGCCGTCCGGTGGCGGTTTGGCCGACCGGTCGATGTCGGCGACGATGCCGCGGATCACCTCCAGCAGAGCGATGCTGTGGTCGGCGATCACGGTCAGCAACGGGTGTTGGTCACCGGTTGCCAACGCCGCCAGCGCGCATACCGGACACCACACCTGCTGGCACTTGCCGGTTCCGACTCCCCCGCCCGCCGTCAGCGCCGCCGCCGTGCGCACCGCGGGGTCGATTCCGTCCAGGATCGCCTGGGCGAGTCTGCGCAGCTCGGGACCAATATCGGGATGAGCGCCACTCACTTGGGCCACACCTCCGGATCCGGTCGAAAACGAAGCGTCAGCTCGCTACCCCGCAGGTGCGCGTCCAGCACCGTGCATCGCCGCAGTACGGACGCCAGCCGAACTCTGCGGCGCAACCCACCCGCGCTGATGATCAGGTCGTCGTCGACCCGGCCCAGCGTCAGTCCTTGAGGATTGAGCTGGGGCAACGTTAGCCGCATTCGGTATACCGACCCAAGTCCCGACCCGGATTCGAGGTCCACGACCGGACGCACCGGACCCGGCGGTGCCGTACCGCGCCGCCGACGGGCGCTGTCGAGCAGCGAGCCCAGCGCCTTGGGACCGATCGGCTCGCCGGACAGGTGCGGGGTCAACACCAGCGCCACATCTCCGATGGTGGCGTCGAGTTCCTCGAGAACAACCCGTTGTTCGGAGATCCGTTCGGCGTACCAGTAAAACGCCGGGTGCTCGGGCAGGTTTCGATACTCGTAGGACTCGTCTTCCTCCAGGACCTGGTTGACGATCAGCTCCTCGACCCGCACACCCATCAATGCCAACGAACCCAGCGTCCGGACCGCCTCGGCCGCGACCACCCGCTCGGGGGTCAGCACCAAATGCGCACGGACCAGCTCGCCGTCGGTCAGCAGCGCGCTGAGGCGATCAACGCTGGCACTGATGCCCTCCAGCAGTTCCACCACCGCGGCCGAGCGGGCGTCCTCGGCCGCGATGGACAGCCTGCGATGCCGCGGCCACGCGCGCTCGACGTAGAGCCCGAAGGTGCCGGGCAGGGTCAACATTCGCAACGCGTCCGCGGTGGAGGCGCAATCGACGACGATGCGGTCCCATCGCCCGGAGGCCGCGAGCTCGCCGACGGCGTGCAGACCGAGCACTTCCTGAACACCCGGCAATGCTGAAAGTTCTTCGGGGGCAATGGTGCTCAACTCGGAATCGGGAAAGCGCCGATCCAACGTGTTGACCACGTCATGCCACCGGGCCTCCAGCAGGGCCAGGGTGTCCAATGCGAGCGCGTCCAGGAAGCCACCGCCCGCCTCCGCCCCCCCGGTTTCGAGGTCGGCGAGCACCCGAACCAGTTCGCCCCGGCCGCTCGGTGGGACGGGGACGCCCAGTACGTCGCCCAGCGAGTGCGCCTGGTCGGTGGACACGACGAGCACCCGCCGCCCGGAGCCTGCATCACCGACCGCGGTAGCGGACGCCAGGGTGGATTTACCTACGCCGCCCTTGCCAACGAATAGGCTGATCCGGGCCGGGGTGGGCGCAACGGACTCACTCAGCCTCGACTCGTTTCTTCAGATCCTTCAAAGCGGTGTCGGTCAGCCTGCGCTCGGCCTTGCGCTTGAGCAAGCCGATCATCGGGATGGAAAGGTCCACCGAGAGCTCGTAGGTGACATCGGTGCCAGATCCCTTGGGCGCCAAGCGATATGTGCCTTCGAGTGACCGCAGCAGCGAGCTGGAGACCAGGGTCCAGCTCAGCGAGTGTCGGTCCGCGGGCCACTGGTAGGACATGACCAAGGTGTCTTTGATGACGCCGGCGTCCATGACGAATCGCACGACCTTGGGGTAGCCGTCGGCGCCCCTCTCCTGTACCTCGGCTTCCTTGTACTCCGAGATCCACTCCGGGTAGGAATCGATATCGGCGATCACCTCGAGCACCGTTCCCGGATCCGCTTCGATGTGAATGGTCTGCGTCGTCTTCTCCGCCACCTGGCTACTGCCCTCTCTCCCGCTACCGGGTAGACCGCGCGATGTGCAGGACTACCTAGGACTACCCAGGACTACCTTGGCCTCCGGGCCGAAACGGTACTCTCCCTGCCAAACGTTGATCGCAGTTAAACTACCGGAGAAACTCCGACCGGACGCGACCGTTCCGCCGTCCTCTTGACCTCAAAGGCCATTTTCTTGGCCGCCACGCGGCGGCGGTGTGTCACTTTCGCCAAGTTCAGCTTCGCCAGTTGCCAGGCCGCGACACCGGTGGGCTCCGCGTGCAGGAAGTAGTGCAGCACTACCCCGTCCAGCGACGGCTCGAGCCAGATCTCCATGGTGCCCGCCAGCGCGCCGGTGACCGCCCAACGGATTCCCTTTTCGGCACGGGCTTCGACGACCTGCAACCGTAGGTCCGGCCACCACCGACGCCAGCACGACCGGTCGGCAACCGCGGCCCCGACCCATGCGCCGCTGGCGGCGACGTACGTCTGGTCCGCGATCTGGATGCTGTTCACCGCTTCAGCTTCACACACCCAGTGGGAACCGCCCATGTGAGGGCAGGTTCGAACCGGGCGGACCGCCGCCGTTCTGCGCGAATGCTCGGATTAGGCTGGGCCACAGCAAGCCCCCCGGAAGCAGCACCCCCGGGAAATATCACTAGGTCGAGCATCACTAGGTCGAACGAGGTCATCAGAGTGCCTGAGTACAGCGTCCCCGCTCAATTTTCCGTCGGCGAGCACGACAACATCGCGGCCATGGTCTTCGAGCACGAGCGAGACGACCCCAGCTTCGTCATCTTCCAACGCCAGATCGACGGAGTTTGGACCGACGTCACGTGCGCCGAGGCGGCCGGGCAGGTTCGCTCCGCGGCACTCGGCTTGATCTCGCTTGGGGTGCAGGCGGGTGACCGGGTGTCCATCTTTTCGGCCACCCGTTACGAGTGGGCCATCCTCGACCTCGCGATCCTGTCCGTCGGCGCGGTCACCGTGCCGATCTACGAGACGTCGTCGGCCGAACAGGTGCGGTGGGTGCTGCAGAACTCGGAAGCGGTGTTGGCGTTCGCCGAAACCGACGCGCACGCCGCAATGGTCACCGAACTCACCGCCGACCTGCCCGCCCTGCGCCGGGTGCTGCACATCGACGGTTCGGGTCCCAAGGCGCTCGACCAGCTCGTTGAGGCCGCCGCGTCGGTTGAGCCCGCGCAGCTGACGGCGCGCCTTGAGGCGCTGCGTGCCGAGGACCCGGCGACGCTCATCTATACCTCGGGCACCACCGGCCGACCCAAGGGCTGCCAACTCACGCATTCCAACCTGCTTTACGAGACCCGGGGCGCCAAGGAATGCCTCCCGACGCTGCTCAATGAGGGACAGCGGCTGCTGATTTTCCTGCCACTGGCCCATGTGCTGGCCCGGGCACTGACCCTGTCCGCGTTCGCCAACAAGGTGACCGTCGGATTCACCAGCGACATCAAAAACCTGGTGCCGATGTTGGCGGTATTCAAACCGACGGTGGTGGTGTCGGTGCCGCGAGTGTTCGAGAAGGTGTACAACACGGCCGAGCAAAACGCCGCCAACGACGGTAAGGGGCGGATCTTCGCGATTGCCGTGCAAACCGCGGTCGACTGGAGCCAGGCCCAAGACCGCGGCGGGCCCGGACCGCTGCTGCGCGCCAGGCACGCGTTGTTCGACCGGCTGGTCTACCGCAAGCTGCGCGCGGCGCTGGGCGGCGACTGCCACGCATCCGTCTCGGGCGGCGCACCGCTGGGCAAGCGACTGGGCCACTTCTACCGCGGTGTGGGCCTCACCATCCACGAGGGCTACGGCCTGACCGAGACCAGCTCGGCCATCACGGTCAACCAGGTCGGTGGCGTCAAGATCGGGACGGTCGGAAAGCTGTTGCCCGGCAACAGCATGCGCATCGCCGACGACGGCGAGCTGTTGGTGCGCGGCGGCGTGGTGTTCAGCGGCTACTGGCGCAACGACCAGGCGACCGACGAGGCGTTCACCGACGGCTGGTTCAAGACGGGCGACCGGGGCGCGGTCGACGAGGACGGCTTCTTGACGATCACCGGGCGCAAGAAGGAGCTCATCGTCACCGCCGGCGGCAAGAACGTCGCCCCGGCCGTGCTCGAGGACCAACTGCGGGCGCACCCACTGATCAGCCAGGCCATGGTGGTCGGGGACGCCAAGCCGTTCATCGGCGCGCTGATCACGATCGACCCGGAGGCGTTCGTCGGCTGGAAGCAGCGCAACAGCAAGGCGGCCGGCGCTTCGGTGGGCGACCTGGCCACCGACCCCGACCTGGTCGCCGAGGTGGACGCGGCCGTCAAGCAGGCCAACCTTGCGGTGTCGCACGCCGAGTCGATCCGCAAGTTCCGCATCCTGCCGGTCGACTTCACCGAGGACACGGGCGAGCTGACGCCGACGATGAAGGTCAAGCGCAACGTGGTGGCCGAGAAGTTCGCCTCCGACATCGAATCGATCTACGAGAGCGACTCAACCGGCTAGTCGCCGGTCAGGCGCGCAGGAGATCGGCCAGCCGGCCCGTCAAAGTGTCCCAGCGCCACTGGGACGTCACCCAGTCCCGGCCGGCCGCGCCCATCGTGGCGGCCCGGTCGCGATCGGACAGCAACTCGGTGACGGCGCCGGCGACCTCGTCCACCGAACGGCCGTCGACTACCAACCCAGTCTCGTTGTCCTGCACCGTTTCTGGAGCTCCGCCCGATAAGCCGGCGATTACCGGCACGCCAGTCGCCGAGGCCTCAAGGAATACGATGCCCAAGCCCTCGACGTCCATGCCGGCGCCCCGGGTGCGGCATGGCATGGCGAAGACGTCGGCCACGGCGTGATGGGCGGGCAGTTCACCGGCCGGCACGCCACCGGTGAACGTCACATGCTCGCTCACTCCGCAATCCTTGGCCAGCTTGCGCAGCGCTTCCAGATACGGGCCGCCGCCGACGACCACCAACGCGGCTCCGTCGACCCGGCGCCGGATCGACGGCAGCGCCTTGATCAGCATGTCCTGGCCCTTGCGCGGCACCAGCCGCGACAGGCACACCACGGTGGGCCGTTCGCCGAGCCGGTAGCGATCGCGCAACTCGGCGCGGGCGGCCGGATCGGGCCGGAACCGGTCGGTGTCCACCCCCGGTGGCAGGTATTCCAGCCTCGCCGCGGGGCCGAAGGCCGACGCGAACCGGGACCGGGTGTAGCGGCTGACGAACGACACGGCGTCGGTGCCGTCGCCGATGCGGCGCAGCACCGACCGCGCAACCGGAAGCATCGACCAGCCCACCTCGTGGCCGTGCGTGCTGGCCAGCACCCGGCTCGCCCCCGCCTGCCGGGCACGGGGCGCCAGCAGCGCCAACGGCGCGGCCGCGCCGAACCAGACGGTGTCGATGCCGTGGTCGGCGATCAGCCGGCGCATCCGGGCATCCACCGCCGGGCCGGGCAGCATCAGCGTGCCCGGATGCCGCACCACCCGATAGCCGGCGGCACCGGCCGCCTCGTCATGGGCGTCGGCACCCTTCCACTGCGGTGCGTACACGACGACGGAATGCGAGCCGGCGCCAACCAGCCGACCGACGAATTCGCCCAGGTAGGACTGGATGCCGCCGGGACGCGGCGGAAAGTCGTTGGTTACCAGAAGGACCCGGCTCACGTGCGTCAGGCTAGCGGAGCATCCATTCCTTCCAGCGCGCCAGCACGCCGCCGTAGTCGGTGCCGAGTACGTCGCGGATGGCGCTGAGCAGGTCGGCGTGCCCGACACCGGCCGCGGCAAGGTAGAACGCGCGTAACTTGGCCGCGCCATAGCTGTCGGCGACGAAGCGCGCGAACCACCACGCCCGGTCATAACCCAACGACCGCTGCGGCCCGGGAGTATCCAGGTCGGCGTCCGACGGCAGCGTCAGCGCAATGGACAGCGCGTCCGCGGGCTTCGGAGTGCTCGGTCGCGCAACGAAATCGGCGACCCCTTCGGTCAGCCATTGCGGTGCATCCAGGGCGGTGTCGGCTCGTGCCGCGTAATGAAAAAGCTCGTGGGTCAACACGATTCGCAAGGCCGGGTCGCTCATGTTGGCCGCGCCCGGCGCGAACACGATCCGCTGGCCGAGCGCCACCCGGTTACCGGGATCGACGCGGTCGGCGACCGTCACCGCCGCGATATCGGCCCACTGCGATTCCGGCCCCCCGCCGGCGGCGGCGCGAAACTGGTCGTCGGAACCGGCGGCCACCACCGAGATGATGCGCGCCCAATCGACTCCCCAAAAGGCCTCTACCGCGTCGACCGCGGCGCCGATGTTCGACGCGATGCGCGACAGCAGGCGGTCGCTGGCCGGCCCGCCGAGACCGATGAGCCGCACCTCGCGGTCGCCGACGATCATGGGCGGCGATGGGGCGCGTATGGGGCGACGAGTCGGCACCACCACCTGTGCACGCCTGGTGAACGCATCCCGCTCGAGGCGGACCGGAACGGCCGCGGCCGCAACTAGCTCGACGACAAACACCCAGGCCAGCAGGATCGGAAGCCAGCGGCGGCGCCGTCGCCAGCCGGGACGGTTAGTAGCGGCGGGCGTCGTGGATCGGGCCTGCGGCATTCATCGGCACCACCCGCACCGGCACGCCGTAGGTGGAGGAATGGATCACCATGCCGTCACCGACGTAGATGCCGCTATGTGATGCGTCGGAATAGAAGGTCAGCACGTCGCCGGGCTGCAGATCCGACAGCGCCACCGGCTGACCGCCTTGAGACTGCGCCTGGCTGGAGTGCGGCAGCGAGATTCCGGCCTGCTGGAACGCCCACATCACCAATCCGGAGCAGTCGAACCCGCCGGGTGCGGCGCCGCCCCACACGTAAGAGGACCCCACCTGGGTCAACGCCGCCTGCACGACGGTCCCGCGGTCACCGTCGCCGCCAGGCATCGGTCCAGGCATCATCCCGGCGGGAGGTGGAGCATCACCCGGGGCTTGCCCGCCGGGCGGCGTGCCCGGCGGCAACGCGTCCGGCGGCAACGCGTCGGGCGCCGGCGCGCCGGGCGCCGGGGCGGCCGCAGGGATCGGCCCGGGGTCGGCGAGCGCGTCGCGCTGCTGGGGGGACAAGGACACGTACTGCGACTTGACGACGGCGATCTGCACCTGCAGCTGGCTCTGCTTGGACTGCAGGCTCGCCCGGACCGCGGCGGCCTGTTCGGCTGCGCTCTTGGCCTCGGCGGCGGATTTGGCGGAAGCCTGTTCGGCCTCGGCGGCCTGCTCACCGGCCACCCGGTAACTCGCCATCTGCGTGCGCATTTGCGTCGACATCAGCCGCTGCACGGCGAGTTTGTCGATCAGACCTTGCGGTGATTCCGCGGTCAGGATGGCGGACATGCCGTCGACGTGGCCGCCCATGTAGGTCGCGGCGGCCAGTTTGTTGACCGCGCCTTGGAACATGGCCAAGCGCGCCTTGGCCCCATCCACCGTGGCCTGGTCGTCCACGTGCTTCTTCTCCGCCGCATGCTGAGCTGCCAGCTTTTGGTTCAGGTCGAGCTGGGCGCTATGCATCGCCTCGGTCGTCTGCTCGGCCTGGCGAGACAGCTCGTTGAGCTTTGCCATCGCGTCCTCGGCCGGATCGGCCACCGAATTCCCGGCAAAAAGCCCCGCGAAGACCATCAGGCCCGCTAACGTACCTAAAGCGGAACGTGTAAGGACACGCACACACGGGTACGTACAGTCGAGCCTCAAAATTGCATCCCCCAACGGCCATCGACGGATTGCCGTCGAACTGGTCTAGGTCTCAAACAGGTTACGAAACGATATCGCAGTTTGTCCAAAGCGATTCGTTAAGAAAATGGAAAGAATTCTGTCAAAACTTTGTGAGCGATAACGCGTTCTACAGTCGGGCGGTTTACGGGCACAAGCCAGCGATTTTGGGGCACAAGGCAATTAAGCTACACCAGACCCCCGGGCGGCGCGGCGAATGGGGACCAGACGCAATCGTGGCGTCAGCCCGACATCGGCGAGAACTTCCAGGGCAGCACGTTCATCCTGCGATAAAGTTTCCGGTACCCCGAGTATCACGCTGACCACACAGTCGCGGCAGCCCGGGCCGCGCACGGCGCAGTCGTCGCAGTCGATCACCATTGGTGCGCCCGGTTCGGGCGCTCCCCCGTCCGGGTGAGCGTTGCCCGGGTGTGCCTTGTTGCTTTGTGTCATTGGGGGCCGTCCTCTCGGTCTGGCTTTCCGAACGCCGTATCGGTTATCCGAACGCTAACCGCGGGCACCGACATCGATCCGCGGCCGACTGGCCCGGCGTGGGAACGCCGCGGCTGTCGGTCGGTATGCCTACCGTCGCGGCATGGGTTCCGGTGGTGCGGCTCAGCTGAGTTTCGCCGACCTCGAAGAAGCCCGGGCACCGGCCTGGGACCCGGCCGCCTCCCCGGTTGACGAAGTCCCGTTGCGCGAAACCACGTTCGTGGTGGTGGACCTGGAGACCACCGGCGGACGCGCGAAAAGCGCCGACGGAACACCTCCCGACGCCATCACCGAGATCGGGGCGGTCAAGGTCCGCGGCGGCGTCGTGCTCGGCGAGTTCGCCACCCTGGTCGACCCGCAGCGTGACATCCCGCCCCAGATCGTGCAGCTCACCGGCATCACGACGGCGATGGTGTGTGACGCCCCGACCATCGACGCCGTGCTGCCGATGTTTCTCGAATTCGCCGGCGGCGCGGTACTCGTCGCCCACAACGCCGGGTTCGACATCGGATTCCTGCGCGCCGCCGCCCAGCGCTGCGAAATCCCCTGGACCAGGCCGCCGGTGCTGTGCACGGTCCGACTGGCCCGCCGCGTGCTCAGCCGCGAGGAAGCCCCCAGCGTGCGGCTGGCGGCCTTGGCCCGGCTGTTCGCCGTCGCCGCCGAGCCCACCCACCGCGCGCTCGACGATGCGCGCGCCACCGTCGACGTGTTGCACGCGCTCATCGAGCGGGTGGGCAACCAGGGCGTGCACACCTACGCCGACCTGCGCTCGTATCTGCCCAACGTGACGCCGGCCCAGCGCCGCAAGAGGGTGCTCGTCGACGGCCTCCCGCACCGGCCGGGGGTCTACCTGTTCCGCGGACCGGCAGGCGAGGTGCTCTACGTCGGTACCGCCGTCGATTTACGGCGGCGGGTGAGCCAGTACTTCACCGGGGCCGATCCCCGCGGCCGGATGAAGGAGATGGTCACGCTGGCCAGCGCGGTCGACCATGTCGAGTGCGCGCATTCGCTGGAGGCCGGGGTTCGCGAACTTCGGTTGCTGGCCGCACATGCCCCGCCGTACAACCGCCGCTCGAGGTTCCCGCAGCGGTGGTGGTGGCTGGCGCTCACCGACGAAGCCTTTCCGCGGCTGTCGGTGGTGCGGGCACCCCGGCACGACCGCGCCGTCGGCCCGTTTCGGTCCCGCACCGACGCCGCCGATACCGCGGCCCTGCTCGCCCGGTTCACCGGGGTCCGGACGTGCACCGCGCGGCTGGGGCGTTCCGCCCTGCACGGGCCGGCCTGCCCCGAGGTGGAAGTTTCGCCGTGCCCGGCCGCCCGCGGCGTGACGGCCACCCAGTACGCGGCGGCCGTGGCGCGCGTCGCGGCGTTGATCGACGGGCTGGACAACGACGCGCTGGGCGCCGCCGTGGATCAGGTCAGCATGCTCGCCGAACAACGTCACTTCGAGAGCGCAGCGCGACTGCGCGACCGCACCGCCACCGCCGTCGAGACGCTGTGGCGCGGCCAGCGGCTGCGCGCGCTGGCCGAGCTGCCCGAGCTGATCGCCGCCAGACCGGACGGCCCCGATGGTCGGGATGGCTACCAGCTCGCCGTCATCCGGTACGGCCAACTCGCCGCGGCCGGCACGGCCGGACGCGGGGTGCCGCCGATGCCGGTGGTCGACGCCATTAGCGCTGGCGCACAGGCGATCCTGCGTGTGGCGGCCCCGCTCGGCGGCGCGCTGGTCGAGGAGACCGCCCTCATCGCGCGCTGGCTGGCCACCCCCGGGGTGCGCATCGTCCGCGTCTCCGAGGGCGGATGGGCCTCACCGCTGCGGTCGGCCGGCGCCTGGGCGGCCTGGGCGGCGACGGCGCGCTCGGCGCGGCTGGCCGGCGAACAGGCCGTTCGCGGCTGGGACTCAGACCTGCTGGCCGAACCGCACCCATCGCGCGAGCAACTCTTCGGCCGCACCGGAGTCGATGGCCGCGCCGGCGCGCTGCAACCCGTCCTCCCACGCCGGCAGCCATTCAGCGCGGCTGGATAGGCCGGCATGCGCGACGATCGCCCCGGCGGCGTTGAGCACGACGGCGTCCCGGACCGGGCCCTTGGCACCGGCCAACACCGCGCGCGCCTCCGCCGCATTGGTTTGCGCGTCGCCGCCCAGCAGCTCGTGCAGCTCGGCGCGAGCGAACCCGAAGCCGGCCGGATCGAAAGTCAGCCGGTCCACCGTGCCGGCCTGCACGCGCCAGATCGTGCTCGTGGTGGTGGTCGTCAACTCGTCCAGCCCGTCGTCGCCGTGCACGACCAGCACGCTCGAGCGGCGCGCCGCGAACACTCCCGCCATCACCTCGGCGAGGTCCGCGAACGCGCAGCCGATCAAACCCGCCCGCGGCCGTGCCGGATTCGTAAGCGGCCCAAGGAGATTGAACACCGTCGGCACCCCGATTTCGCGGCGCACGGCGGACGTGTGCCGGTACGACGGGTGGAACAGCGGCGCGAAGCAGAACCCGATCCCGAGATCGGCGAGGCTGCGCGCGACCTGGTCTGGTTCGAGGTCGATGCGCACCCCGAGCGCCTCCAAGGTGTCGGCGCCGCCGGACAGCGACGACGAGGCGCGGTTGCCGTGCTTGACCACCGGCACGCCGGCGGCGGCGACCACGATCGAGGCCATGGTGGACAGGTTGACGGTGTTGACGCCGTCGCCGCCGGTGCCGACGATGTCGACGGTGTCGTCGCGGATCGCTGCGGCGGGGACCTGGAGCGCGTGGCTCAGCATGACGTCGGCGAGCTCGCTGACCTCGGCCGCCGTGGGCACCTTCATCGTCATCGCCACCGCGAAGGCGGCGATCTGCGCCGGGCTCGCGTCGCCGGCCATGATCTGGTCCATGGCCCAGGCGGCCTGTCCCCGCGCCAGTTCCTGACCGCCCGTCAACCGGCCCAGGACCTGCGGCCATGACGAGGCAGCACCGGGCGAAGGGGCTTCAGGCGACGCGGCCACGCGCCGATGGTCCCACGAGGGCCGACCGCCCCCCAACCGTCGCCGAAAGCGCGGTCGGTATCGGCGCCGGCGCGACTGCCACAAGACACAGAAAAGTCAATTCCCGCCCCGGGTAGAGTTCGACAACTACAAAGCGTCATACTTGCGGATGTGACCAGCGCTGTGGGGACCTCGGGTACTGCGATCACGTCGAGAGTTCATTCGCTGAATCGGCCCAACATGGTCAGTGTCGGCACCATAGTTTGGCTTTCCAGCGAACTGATGTTCTTTGCTGGCCTGTTCGCGATGTATTTCACGGCGCGGGCTCAGGCCGGCGGGAAGTGGCCGCCGCCGCCGACCGAGCTGAACCTCTACCAAGCCGTCCCGGTGACGCTGGTGCTGATCGCCTCGTCGTTCACCTGCCAGATGGGCGTGTTCGCGGCCGAGCGCGGCGACGTGTTCGGGTTGCGCCGCTGGTATGTGGTCACCTTCCTGATGGGCCTGTTCTTCGTCCTCGGTCAGGGCTACGAGTACCTGCATCTGGTGTCGCACGGCACCACGATCCCGAGCAGCGCCTACGGCAGCGTGTTCTATCTGGCCACCGGCTTCCACGGCCTACACGTCACGGGCGGACTGATCGCCTTCATCTTCCTGCTGGTCCGCACCGGGATGAGCAAGTTCACCCCGGCGCAGGCCACGGCAAGCATCGTCGTCTCCTACTACTGGCATTTCGTCGACATCGTGTGGATCGCGCTGTTCACCGTGATCTATTTCATCCGATGAGCCGGCGCTGGATGAACAGGAGTGCTCGGTTGAAGAAACTGGGGTCTACCCGATCCGGCGACGGAGCGCGGCCAAGCCGGCCGCGGAAAAAACACGGCGATCGCGCGCGCCGGCGTCTTCGCCGCCGATTGTCCGGCGGCCTGCTGCTGCTGATCGCGCTGACCGTCGCCGGCGGGCTGGCCGCCGTGCTGACCCCCACCCCGCAGGTCGCCGTTGCCGACGAATCGTCGTCGGCGCTGCTGCGCACCGGCAAGCAGCTGTTCGACACCTCCTGCGTGTCTTGCCACGGCGCCAACCTGCAAGGTGTGGCCGACCACGGGCCGGGCCTGATCGGCGTCGGCGACGCGGCCGTGTACTTCCAGGTGTCCACCGGCCGGATGCCGGCCATGCGCGGTGAGGCCCAGGCGCCGCGAAAGGAGCCGATCTTCGACGACGGCCAGATCGACGCGATCGGCGCCTACGTCCAAGCCAACGGCGGCGGCCCCACCGTGGTGCGCAACCCCGACGGCAGTCTCGCGATGCACTCGCTGCGCGGCGACGACCTGGGCCGCGGCGGCGATTTGTTCCGGCTCAACTGCTCCTCGTGCCACAACTTCACCGGCAAGGGCGGGGCGCTGTCGTCGGGTAAATTCGCGCCCGACCTGGGGCCCGCCAATGAGCAGCAAATCCTCACGGCCATGCTGACCGGCCCGCAGAACATGCCGAAGTTCTCCGACCGCCAACTCTCCTTTGAGGCCAAGAAGGACATCATCGGCTACGTCAGGACAGTCACCGAAGAGCGCGCTCCCGGCGGCTACGGCCTCGGTGGCTTCGGACCCGCGCCCGAGGGCATGGCCATGTGGATCATCGGGATGGTCGCCGCCATCGGGCTGACGCTGTGGATTGGGGCGCGATCATGAGCCGCGCCGGCGACGATGCAGAGCAAAAGAGCGATGTGGGGGTACCTCCCGCTTGCGGGGGAGAGGAGCGGCGCGCATGAGCGATGCGGCAGCCCAACAGCCCGGCCTCGAACCTGACGAGGCCGCCCTCGCGGCGATGTCGAACAAGGAACTGCTGGACCTGGGCGGCAAGATCGACGGCGTCGACATCGCCTACAAGGAGCCCCGCTGGCCGGTCGAGGGCACCAGGGCCGAGAAGCGCGCCGAGCGCGGGGTCGCCCTGTGGCTTTTGCTGGGCGGCGCCTTCGGCCTGGCGCTGCTGCTGATCTTCCTGTTCTGGCCGTGGGAGTACAAGCCGAAAGAGGCCCCGGGCAGCCTGCTGTACACGCTGGCCACCCCGCTGTACGGGTTTACCTTCGGGATGTCCATCCTGGCGATCGCTATCGGCGCGATCTTGTACCAGAAAAGGTTTATCCCGGAAGAGATTTCGATCCAGGACCGACACGACGGCGGTGGCGCTGGATCTCGGGAGGTCGACCGCAAGACGGTCGTGGCGAACCTTACCGACGCGTATGAGGGTTCGACGATCGGACGGCGCAAGCTGGTCGGGCTGTCGTTGGGTGTGGGCCTGGGCGCGTTCGGCTTAAGCACCCTGGTGGCGTTTGCCGGTGGCCTGATCAAGAACCCGTGGAAGCCGGTGGTCCCCACCGCCGACGGGATGAAGGCCGTGCTGTGGACGTCCGGCTGGACCCCGCGCTACCACGGCGAAACGATCTTTCTGGCGCGGGCCACCGGAACGCACAGCGGGGCGCCGTTCATCAAGATGCGGCCCGAAGACATGGACGCCGGCGCGATGGAGACCGTCTTCCCGTGGCGGGAGTCCGACGGCGACGGCACCACCCCGGAATCAAAGGAAAAGCTCACCGCGATCAACTTGGGTATCCGGAATCCGGTGATGCTCATCCGAATTCGGCCCAGCGACATGCCCCGGGTGGTCAAACGCCAGGGCCAGGAGAGCTTCAACTTCGGCCAGTTCTTCGCCTTCACCAAGGTCTGCTCGCACCTGGGCTGCCCGTCATCGCTGTACGAAGAGCAGTCCTACCGAATCCTTTGCCCCTGTCACCAGTCGCAGTTCGACGCGTTGCATTTCGCCAAGCCGATCTTCGGTCCGGCGGCCCGCGCGTTGGCACAACTGCCAATCACCATCGACACCAACGGGTATCTGGTCGCCAACGGCGACTTTGCCGAGCCCGTCGGACCGGCATTCTGGGAGCGCACCACATGAGTCCGAAACTCAGTCCTCCAAAGATCGGTGATGTTCTGGCCCGTCAAGGCGAAGACATCGACACGCGGTACCACCCGTCGGCGGCAGTGCGCAGACAGCTCAACAAGGTCTTCCCGACGCACTGGTCGTTCCTGCTCGGCGAGATCGCCCTGTACAGCTTCATCGTGCTGCTGCTCACCGGCGTGTACCTGACGCTGTTCTTCGATCCGTCCATGGTCGACGTCACCTACAACGGCGTCTATCAACCCCTACGCGGAGTCGAGATGTCGCGCGCCTACCAGTCGGCGCTGGACATCTCCTTCGAAGTCCGCGGCGGCCTGTTCGTCCGCCAGATCCACCACTGGGCGGCGTTGATGTTCTCCGCGTCGATCATGGTGCACCTGGCGCGCATCTTCTTCACCGGCGCGTTCCGGCGGCCGCGCGAGGCCAACTGGGTCATCGGGTCGCTGCTGCTGATCCTTTCCATGTTCGAGGGCTATTTCGGCTACTCGCTGCCCGACGACCTGCTGTCGGGCATCGGCCTGCGCGCGGCGCTGTCGTCGATCACGCTGGGCATGCCGGTGATCGGGACCTGGCTGCACTGGGCGCTGTTCGGCGGCGATTTCCCGGGCACCATCCTGATCCCCCGGCTGTACGCGTTGCACATTTTGCTGCTGCCGGGGATCATCCTGGCCCTTATCGGGCTGCATCTGGCGTTCGTCTGGTTCCAGAAGCACACCCAGTTCCCCGGCCCCGGCCGCACCGAGCAGAACGTCGTCGGCGTCCGGGTGATGCCGGTGTTCGCGGTCAAGTCCGGCGCGTTCTTCGCGGCAATCGTCGGCGTGCTGGGCCTGATGGGCGGCCTGCTGCAGATCAACCCGATCTGGAACCTGGGTCCCTACAAGCCATCTCAGGTGTCGGCCGGCTCGCAGCCCGACTTCTACATGATGTGGACGGAGGGCCTGGCCCGTATCTGGCCGCCATGGGAGTTTTACTTCTGGCACCACACCGTTCCCGCCCCGGTCTGGGTCGCGCTGATCATGGGTGCGGTGTTCATCCTGCTGATCATCTACCCGTTCCTGGAGAAGCGGTTCTCCGGTGACTATGCGCACCATAATTTGCTGCAGCGGCCGCGGGACGTCCCGGTGCGCACGTCGATCGGCGCCATGGCGATCGCCTTCTATATGTTGCTCACGCTCGCGGCGATGAACGACGTCATCGCGTTCAAGTTCCACATCTCCCTGAACGCGACGACGTGGATCGGACGCATCGGCATGGTGATCCTTCCGCCGTTCGTCTACTTCATCACCTATCGGTGGTGCGTCGGGCTGCAGCGCAGTGACCGGGCGGTGCTCGAGCACGGTGTCGAGACCGGCATCATCAAGCGGCTGCCGCAGGGCGCCTACATCGAGCTGCATCAGCCGCTCGGCCCCGTCGACGGCCACGGGCACCCGCTCCCGCTGGAGTACGAGGGTGCGCCGGTGCCCAACAAGATGAACAAGCTGGGCTCGGGCGGATCACCGGGCGCCGGCAGCTTCCTGTTCGCCGATCCCGCGTCCGAGGACGCGGCGCTGCGCGAGGCGGAGCACGCCTCCGAGCAGCGTGCCCTGACCGCGCTACGCGAATACCAGGACAGCATCGTCGGCTCCCCGAACGGCGAGCACAGCGAGCACTAGCCCGGCGACGCGATAGACGGCTATCGCGACCAGAACTCGTCTTCGGCTTGCTGGTCGCCTTGGTATTCGCGGAAGTCCACGGCCCGCCCGTTGGCCACGCGCCACACATGGACCTCTGGAGTTGACCATTGTTGACCGTGGCGCTGCGCCGAAACGGTACACAGCGCCACCACGCACTGCGCGCTGGCGAGCATGTCGTCGATCTCGATGGAGAACGTTCCCGCCGCCAGTTCCTGGGTTTTGGTGAAGAACGCGATAACTTCGTCGTGGCCGTTGTAGTCACCGGAGAGCGGGCTGCGGCCAGGAATATGCCAGTGGATGTTCGGGTCGAAAATCTGCAGGACGGTGGAGATGTCGCCGCGGCCGAACGCCTCGTAGCCCCGACGGATGAGATCGAGATTTTCAGTGCTCATGTTCTCTCCCTAACGGTTCGGGCAAGTGCTACCCCGCCGCCGGCTAGCGCGCCGCAACGATACGGCGGAGCTGCCGAACGTGTAGCCACTCGACCACCGGCATCGCCGCGGTGACGGTCCCGGCCAACGCGTAGCCCACCCAGGACGGGCCGTCATGGCCGACGGCCATCAGGTAGGTCGCCGTCGCGGCCGCAATCAGCGCCGCACCCATCGTGCCGGTCAGCACGACCGTGCCGCGCAACCAGACCCGATCCACCGCCGCGCCCGACCACTCGTCCTCGGGGTCCACCGCTTGCGCCACCCTCTGCTGACGCGCCCGCTCGGCCGCGGTCCGGGGGGCCTGGGACATGAGGCGCACCGGGGGCCTGGCCTGCCCGGGCACCGACCGGGCCGACTCGGCCGGGCTCATGCGACGGGCCCGCACCAGCGCCGGTATCGCGCCCGCGATGATCAGCGCGGAGACGATGATGACGGCGTACAACACCCAGGTGGTGTGCGAGCTCCCGGCCGTCTTGTGGAAGCCCCGGCCCAGGTCCGCCAGCGCGACGGCGGCGGCCACGCTCACGCCCAACAGCACCAGCCAGACGGCGGCGCACGCCCCCACCATTATGCGATCGATGACGTCGGGCGGAACGGTGTCCGACCCCCGCCGATAGGCGGAATATCTGCTGACCATCAGCAGCTCGTCTGCGGTGCGTCGTTGGTGTTCGACGCCAGCACCGTTCCGTCGCTCGTGGTGATCGAGCAGTTGAGCCTGCTGACCCGGAACAGGCTGGACGCCTGGACCGAGCCGACGTCGGATTGCGAGATCGGTGTGACGGTCATCGACCAGGGAATGTAGACGTTGTGCTGGGTGCGTGACCGACCGGAGGCGTCGACGTAGGTCACCGAAATGATGTCGCCCGGCGCTTTGGTGCCCGTCACCGAGTACGTGACCTGCCGCGGACCGGCGGGGGTCGTGGACGGTGGCGGCGGGGCCACCGCCGCCGACGTCGTGGGCGCCGGTGGCGGCGCCGCGGTGGTCGTCGCCGGCGGGGGCGGCGGCGGAGGCGGCGGAGGCGGCGTCACCGTCACGGTCTGGGTCTCCGTGGCTGTCGGGGTCTCCGTGGTGGGCGGTGGCGGCGGAGGCGGCGGCGGCGGCTTGGTGGTGGTGATTTCGTCCTGCAGAGGCGGCGTCGATGGGGCGGTGGTGGTGCCGGGGTTGGCCAGCTTGCTGGTGTCGGTGCGCGTGACGAGCAGGGACACCGAAACCACCAGCGCGATCGCGGCGACTATGGCGGCGACGCCGACCACCCATGGCCAGCGCGGAGCACCGTGTTCGTCGTCAGGGTCGGAGGAATCGTCGTAGCCGTCATAGTCGTAGAGCCTGAGATCGGCCGGCGCATACGGGCCGCTCATGAAATGCTCCGACTCTGGAGCCGAGTAGGCCCGCGAGTACGCGTCGGTCTGGCCCGTCTGATCTGCCGCCGCGATTTCGGCGCTGTCGTCGAAGGGTTCTATCTCTTCGGGGGAACCGAGTTCCGAAGGCGCGAATTCGTCGCCGGACTCCCCGGCGGAATCCGGTTCGTGGCTGAGTTCGCCGGCGGAATCGGGTTCTTCGGGTTCCCATTCCGGAGGATTCGGCCCGCTCATGTTTGCCTGCCCTGTCCAACTGCATCGCCAGCGCGCAGGGCTCCGTGGCTGCATCGTTGCGCGCGCGCTCGGGCGATTCTCATTGTGCCTGCGCAAACCCTACCGAACCGAATAGGGGAAAGAAGTCTTGGCAAACGGGCGACCGATCAACTGATGCCCTGATTGTGACCTTTGAGACGCAAATCAGTGCTTCTCGGGACCGGCGTAGTACTCGAAGACCAATCCGGCCGCCGAAGCAAGGACGAAAACCACCCCGGCGACGATCAGCCACGGCAGCCATATCGCGACGCCGACCGCCGCCACCGAAGCCGCCAACGCGACCAGGATCGGCCACCAACTGTGCGGCGCGAAGAACCCCAATTCGCCTGCGCCGTCGCTGATCTCGGCGCCCTCGTAATCCTCGGGCCGGGTGTCCAGCCGACGCGCCACGAACCGGAAGAAGGTGGCCACGATCAACGCCAGGCCACCGGTCAGCGCCAGCGCCGTGGTACCAGCCCACTCCTCACCGCCGGTGGCGTACCGCCAGGTGAGGATCGCATAGAGCACCGCACAGAAAACGAAAAAGGCGGCAATAAATTCGAACAGCCTCGCTTCGATTTTCATTGAGCAGTCCTCACCTACTGGCTTGCGGTCTGTTCGCCGCGGCGGGTATCGAACGGGTGGGTGGTCACGGCCAGCGGGGGCTGGGCGATCGCCTGGAGTGCCTCGGCGTTGGTCTTTCCGGCGATCCGCTGCTGCAAGTAGGCCTTGAAGTCATTGGGCGCCACCACCCGAACCTCGAAGTTCATCATCGAGTGATAGGTGCCACAGAACTCGGCGCAGTGACCGACAAACGCCCCGGTCTTGGTGATCTCGCCAACCTGGAACACGTTGACGGAGTTGTTGGCCACGGGGTTGGGCATCACGTCGCGCTTGAACAAGAATTCTGGCACCCACCATGTGTGCACGACGTCCGCGGACGCCATCTGGAATTCGATGCGCTTGCCGGTGGGCAGCACCAGCACCGGGATTTCGTTGGACGTTCCCAAGATCTCGACCTTGTCGAAATTCAGATAGGTCCGGTCCTGGGTATTGAGCCCGCGCACCGCCCCGACCCGTTCCTCCCCGCGGGCGTCCTTGCCCTCCGGCTTGGAGACCATCGCGTTCTTGCGCGCCGGATCGGCGCCGTCGTAGGTCAGCGTGCCGTCCTTGAAGTTGATGCGCTGATAACCGAACTTCCAGTTCCACTGGAAGGCGGTGATGTCGATGACGACCTCGGGGTCCTTGGCCAGGTGCAGCACCTTCTCCTGCACCACCACGGTGAAGTAGAACAGCACCGTGACGATGAGGAACGGCGTGATGGTCAGCACCAGCTCCAGCGGCATGTTGTAGCCGAACTGTCGGGGCAGTTCGGTGTCGGTTGCCTTCTTCCGGTGAAACGCCGACGACCAGAAGATGAGGCCCCACACGATCACCCCGATGACCAGGGAAGCGATCACCGCTCCGACCCACAGCTCGCGGTTGAGGTGAGCCTCCGGGGTGATGCCCTCCGGCCAGCCCATGCCGAGCGCTTCTGACCAGCTGCATCCACTCAGGGTCACCGCCAGCAGGCCCAGCGTCCCGGCCAGCGCGAACGGCCGAAGGCGACGGGCCAGACCCCGGTGCGCAACCCCGGAACGGCGCTGAAACCTGCCCTGCGACAAACGTTGCGAACGGACCTGCTCGCGAGGTGTCACGTTGGCGCCTCCTGGCTCGGACATCGAATACTACGCAGCGTAGACCACGCCGCTCACCCCGGCGACGAAACCCCGGCCGGTCGGCGCCCGCACGCGTCGCCCAAGTGCGGCATACTGGGGCGCCGTGTGTGGTCTGCTGGCGTTCGTTGCGGCAACGACGGATGCGGGGGCTGTCGGCCCCGGGGAAGAAGCCGACGGCGCCATCGCGCTCGCCACGCATTCGATGCGCCACCGCGGGCCCGACGAGTCGGGCACCTGGACCGACCCGGGCGCCGACGGGGCCGTCGTGTTCGGCTTCAACCGGCTGTCCATCATCGACATCGCGCATTCGCATCAGCCGCTGCGGTGGGGGCCGCCGGAGGCGCCCGACCGATACGTGTTGGTGTTCAACGGCGAGATCTACAACTACCTCGAGCTGCGCGATGAACTGGCCGCCCGGCACGGCGCCGTGTTCGCCACCGACGGTGACGGCGAGGCCATCGTCGCCGGCTATCACTACTGGGGCACCGAGGTGTTGACGCGGCTGCGCGGCATGTTCGCGTTCGCACTATGGGACACCGTCACCCGCGAATTGCTTTGCGCCCGCGACCCTTTCGGCATCAAACCGCTGTTCATGGCCACCGGCACCGGCGGCACCGCGGTGGCCAGCGAGAAGAAGTGCCTGCTGGATCTGGCCGAGTTGGTCGGGTTCGACACCCGCATCGATGACCGGGCGGTGCAGCACTACACGGTCCTGCAGTACGTGCCGGAGCCGGAGACGCTGCACCGCGGCGTGCGCCGGCTGGAATCGGGCTGCTACGCCCGGATCTCGCCCGGGCTTCAGCCGGAGGTCACCCGCTACTTCGTACCGCGGTTCGCCGCCACGCCGATCACCCGCGATACCGAGCAAGCGCGCTACGACGAGATCACGGCGGTGCTGGAGGACTCGGTGGCCAAGCACATGCGCGCCGACGTCACCGTTGGGGCGTTCCTGTCCGGAGGTATCGACTCCACCGCGATTGCGGCCCTTGCCATCCGGCACAACCCCAGGCTGATCACATTCACCACCGGCTTCGAGCGTGAGGGGTTCTCGGAGATCGACGTCGCGGTGGCCTCGGCCGAGGCGATCGGTGCCCGCCACATCGCCAAGGTGGTCAGCCCCGATGAGTTCGTCGCCGCCCTGCCCGAGATCGTCTGGTACCTCGACGAGCCGGTTGCCGACCCCGCGTTGGTGCCGCTGTTCTTCGTCGCCCGCGAGGCGCGCAAGCACGTCAAGGTGGTGCTGTCCGGTGAGGGCGCCGACGAGCTGTTCGGCGGCTACACGATCTACCGGGAACCGTTGTCGTTGAAGCCCTTTGACTATCTGCCCGGACCAGTGCGGCGTTCGATGGGCAAGGTGTCCAAGCCGCTGCCGGAGGGCATGCGCGGCAAGAGCCTGCTGCACCGCGGGTCGCTGACGCTCGAGGAGCGCTATTACGGCAATGCCCGCAGCTTCTCGGACGCGCAGCTGCGCGACGTGCTGCCGGGCTTCCGCGACGACTGGACCCACACCGACGTGACGGCCTCGGTGTACGCCGCCTCGACGGGCTGGGACCCGGTGGCACGCATGCAGCACGTCGACCTGTTCACCTGGTTACGCGGCGACATTTTGGTCAAGGCCGACAAGATGACGATGGCCAACTCGCTGGAGCTTCGGGTGCCGTTCCTGGATCCCGAGGTGTTCGCCGTCGCCTCCCGGTTGCCCGTGGAGGCCAAGATCACCCGCACGACCACCAAGTACGCGCTACGACGGGCGCTGGAGCCGATCGTTCCGGCGCATGTGCTGCACCGGCCCAAGCTCGGGTTCCCGGTGCCGATCCGGCATTGGCTGCGCGCGGGCGAACTGCTGGAGTGGGCCTACGCGATGGCGGACTCGTCGCAGGCCAGTTCATTGGTCGACTTTGTCGACCCGGTCGCCGTGCGCCGGATGCTCGACGAGCACCGAAGTGGCACCAGCGATCACAGCCGCCGGCTGTGGACCGTGCTGATCTTCATGCTTTGGCACGCGATCTTCGTCGAAGGCAGCGTGGTGCCGCAGATCAGCGAGCCGCAATACCCGGTCCAGCTCTAGATGCTTCCTCGGCGAGCGTAACGCCACCGCGAAATTTCAAGCCGGATATCGCAGTGGCGTTACGCTCGCAAGCGGGAGGTACCCCGAGCTCGCGAGCGAAAAATCAGCCCAGGACGGCGGCGATCTCCGCGGCCGCATCCTCGCCGTACGCGCCGGCCAGCCGGGTCTTCGCGACCTCGTGGTCCCAGTCCCACTCCTGGGTTCCGGTCGACTCCAGCACCAGCACGGCGACCAGCGAGCCCAGCTGCGCCGAGCGCTCGAGGCTGAGACCCGCGCTGCGCCCGGTGAGGAAACCGGCCCGGAACGCGTCGCCGACGCCGGTGGGGTCGGTCTGGCTGTTCTCGGGCACCACGTCGACGTGCGTGGTCGTGCCGTCGCGCTCCACGATGTCCACGCCCTTGGCGCCGAGCGTGGTCACCCGCAGGTCGACCTTGCCCTGCACGTCGGACTCCGACCAGCCGGTCTTGGACAGCAGCAGCTCCCACTCGTAGTCGTTGGTGAATAGGTACTCGGCGCCGTCGACCAGCTTGTCGATCTCTTCCCCGGAAAGGCGGGGCAGCTGCTGGGACGGGTCGGCGGCGAAGCGCAGGCCGAGCTTGCGGCACTCCTCTGTGTGCACCACCATCGCGTCGGGGTCGTTGGCCCCGATGATCACCAGGTCCGGCGTGCCGATGGACGAAACCACATCGGCGAGCTTGATGTTGCGGGCCTCCGACATGGCGCCCGGATAGAACGAGGCGATCTGGGCCATGTCGAGGTCGGTGGTGCAGGTGAAGCGCGCCGTGTGCGCGGTCTTGGAGATCAGGACGTTGTCGCAGTTGACGCCGTGGGACTGCAGCCACTGCCGGTAGTCGTCGAAATCGTCGCCGGCCGCACCCACCAACGCGACGTCGCCGCCCAGCACGCCGATGGCGAAGGCGATGTTGCCCGCCACACCGCCGCGATGAATCACCAGGTCGTCGACCAGGAAGCTGAGCGATACCTTCTGCAGGTGTTCGGCCAGCAGGTGTTCGGAGAACCGGCCTGGAAACCGCATCAGATTGTCGGTCGCAATCGAACCCGTTACCGCGATCGTCACGAAATCTCCATCCTTCGTTAGTAAGGTCGTCTAGCTTACTCAGGCGTATCGAACGTCGTCGCGCCACGGTCGGCGGAATTTCAGTGCGCTAGCCTGCCTAGGGAACTCACTCAAGTCGCCGGGGCCCCAAGACGCATTGCCCTAACCCGCTCATGGTCCCGTCTACCACCGTAGGAGAACCGCGATGGCAGGTCCGCATCCGCCGAACCACACTCTCGGCACGGACGGACCGACGCGCCACGCCGAGTCCCAACCGATTGAGTTCGATTATGCCGGGCAACCGCCGCCCGTGCCGTACCCGAGGCGACGGTCCAGGCGGCGGCTGGTCGTCGGCATGCTGGCGGCCATCGCCCTGGTGGCGGCGCTGACGGTGGCGATCGTGTACGGAGTTCGCACCAACGGGGCCAACACCGGCACCTCGTTCTCCGAGGGATCGGCCAAGGTGGCAATTCAGGGCTATCTCGACGCGCTCGAGCACCGCGACATCGACGTCATCGTCCGCAACGCCCTGTGCGGCATGTACGACGGGGTGCGCGACAAACGGTCCGACCAGGCACTGGCCAAAATGAGCAGCGACGCGTTCCGCAAGCAGTTCTCCCAGGTCGAGCTGACATCGATCGACAAGATCGTGTACTTGTCGCAATATCAGGCCCAGGCGCTGTTCACCATGCGGGTTTTGCCCGCGACCGGCGGCACGACGCGCGAAGACGTGCAAGCCGTCGCGCAGCTGCTTTTCCAGCGCGGCCAGATCGAGGTGTGCTCGTACGTCCTACGAACCGGCGGCTCGTACTAGTTCAGTTGAAGGAGTCTCCGCAGGCGCAGGAACCGGAGGCGTTGGGATTGTCGATGGTGAAGCCCTGCTTCTCGATGGTGTCGACGAAATCGATGGACGCGCCTTCGATGTAGGGCGCGCTCATCCGGTCCACCGTCAAGGTCACACCGCCAAAGTCCGCGGTCAGGTCACCATCCAGCGTCCGATCGTCGAAGAAGAGGTTGTAGCGCAGCCCCGCGCACCCGCCCGGCTGCACCGCGATGCGCAGCGCCAGATCGTCACGGCCCTCCTGGTCCAGCAGGGACTTCGCCTTGACAGCGGCGGCCTCGGTCAGGATCGCGCCGTGGGTCTTGGCGGTTGACTCGTTTTGCACCGTCATTGCTTCTCCTATATGGCTCATGATTGGCACCGGTCCTCTCGGGGAACGGCCCACTGCATCAACGGTACCTTGCAGGACCGCTATTCCCGAGTCGAGCCGCCACCTGTGACGCTAATCCCATAAGTTGGTTCGCCGCATCGGCCTGCGCCAACCGCACCGAACCGGCGTAATCGGCGATGGCCAGCGCGGACATGATGCCCGATGACCGCACCACCGAATTGTCCAGGGAGACCTGGCCGGCCAGCACGATCACCGGAATTCCCAGCGGATCGGCGGCGTCCGCCAGAAACCCGACCACCTTTCCGTGCAGGGACTGCTCGTCGAACCGGCCTTCACCTGTGACGATCATCTCCGCGGTCTCGAGATCGTCGGCCAGGTGGGTGTGTTCGGCGATGATCGCCGCGCCCGACTCGCACCGGCCGCCGAGCGCAAGCAGGCCGGCGCCGATGCCACCCGCTGCGGCCGCGCCCGGCTCGGCGCTTACGTCCCGTCCGGCCACCTCCTCCAACCTCAGCGCCCACGCCTCGAGGCGGACCTCGAGGGCCGCGACGGCGGCCGTGTCCGCGCCTTTCTGCGGGCCGAACACCCGGGCCGCGCCCCACGGCCCCACCAGGGGGTATTCGGTGTCCGAGGCCGCGATCAGTTCCACGTCAGCCAGTTGTCGGCGGGCAACATCCAGGCCGCCGAGCTCGGCAACCATGCCCTGCCCCCCGTCGGTGCACGCGCTGCCGCCGAGCCCGACCACGATCCGCCCCGCGCCGGCCCGCAGCGCCTCCGCGATCAGCTGCCCCACTCCCCTGCTGTGGGCCGCCAGCGCCGTTTCCGGGGTGGGAGGACCGTCGAGCAGCGCCAGACCGCATGCCTGCGCGCACTCCAGGTAGGCGGTCAACGAGCCGGGCTCGAACACCCACGCGGCGTCCACCGTGCCGTCCAGCGGCCCGGACACCCGCACCTGCCGCTTCTCCCCCAGCCGGCTGGCCAGCACCTCCACGAAACCCGGGCCGCCGTCGGACTGCGGGGCGACGATGAACCGATCGCCCGGACGTGACCGCACCCAGCCGGTCGCGATGGCTGCGGCGGCTTCGACGGCCGACAAGCTGTCGCCATAGCAGTCCGGAGCCACCAAGACCTGCATTGCCGGCAACCGGAGACGCCCGGGCGCGAGGCCAGCGGCAGCATCATCCGAGGCCATCGTGCCCCCGTCCATTACAGGTAGCCATTCATCACAGTCAAGCGTAGGGCCACACCCCGCGCGAAGTAATCTGGCCACTGTGAAGCTGATGGGCCGTAAGAGAGGCCACGAAGACGACCTCGACGGGCGCGCGGTGGAACCGGCGGCATTCGATGAGGCCAGTTCCGCGGACGACACATCGCGCGGGTCGGGCAGGACCGGCCCCAAAGGCCGGCCCACACCCAAGCGCAGCGCCGCCCGACGCAGCGGGAGAAAGGGTCCCGTCACACCCGCGCCCATGACCGCGTCCGAGGCGCGCGCCCGGCGCAAAACGCTGGCCGGCCCCAAACTCAGCCGCGAGGAGCGCAGAGCCGAACGCGCCGCCGGCCGCGCCCGGATGACCGACCGCCGGGATCGCATGATGGCCGGCGAAGAGGCATACCTCCTGCCGCGCGACCAGGGACCGATACGGCGCTACGTGCGCGATGTGGTGGACTCCCGGCGCAACGTCCTCGGCCTGTTCATGCCGGCGACGCTGGTCCTGTTGTTCGCATCGTTCGCCGTTCCGCAACTGCAGCTGTACGCCTCTCCGGCGATGCTGGTGCTGATGGTCGTCATGAGTGTCGACGGGCTCATCCTGGGCCGCAAAGTGAACAGGCTGGTCGACGCGAAATTCCCGAAAAACACCGAAAGCCGTTGGAAGCTAAGCCTTTATGCTGCCGGACGGGCCACCCAGATTCGCCGAATGCGGGCACCCAAGCCGCAAGTCGAGCGCGGCAGCAGTGTCGGTTAGACGCCCGAAAGCCGTCTGATTCCAGTGCGCACTCTGGTGCTCGGCGGGATCAGGTCGGGCAAGTCCCGGTGGGCGGAGGACGCCATCGCCAAGTCGCTGCCACCCGGCCGGCCGGTCCGTTACCTGGCCTCCGGGCCCGCAGTTCGTGACGACGCCGCCTGGGCGGACCGGGTCGCGCAACACCGCGGCCGTCGGCCCGCGCATTGGTCGACGGTCGAAACCGAGGACATCGCAACCCAATTGCGGCAGTCGCCGGACACCCCGACGCTCGTCGACGACATTGGCGGCTGGCTGACCGGCACCCTGGACCGGAACAACGCATGGGACCACGGGTCGGGCGCAGCTCCCGTCCGCGAAACGATCGAGGCGATGCTGGCCGCGGTAAGCGCATTCGGTTCGACCCTGGTGCTGGTCAGCCCGGAAGTCGGGTTGACCGTGGTGCCGGCTACCGCGTCCGGCCGCCGGTTCGCCGACGAACTGGGCACCCTCAACCAACGCATCGCCGCGTTGTGCGATCGGGTGGTGCTGGTGGTGGCCGGGCAGGCGGTGCCGATCAAGCCGTCGGGAACGTAATGGAATTCGCGCCAGTGTCGCCGCCCGACGTGGGCGCCGCCGCGGCCGCCCGCGCCCGTCAGGACACCCTGACCAAGCCGCGCGGCGCGCTGGGCCGCCTCGAGGACCTGTCGGTTTGGATCGCGTCGTGTCAAGGACAGTGTCCGCCAAGGCAATTCGAGCGTGCCCGAGTGGTGGTATTCGCGGGTGACCATGGTGTCGCACGGTCCGGAGTGTCGGCGTACCCGCCTGAGGTGACCGCCCAGATGGTCGCCAACATCGACGCCGGCGGGGCAGCGATCAACGTACTGGCCGAAATCGCCGGCGCGACAGTGCGGGTCGCGGACCTAGCCGTCGACGCCGACGCGGCCTCCGAGCGGATCGGCGCCCACAAGGTGCGGCGCGGCAGCGGCGATATCACGATGCAGGATGCGTTGACCGACGATGAGACCGTCGCCGCGATCGCCGCGGGCCGGGCCATCGCCGACGAGGAGGTCGACGGTGGCGCCGACCTGCTCATCGCGGGCGACATGGGGATCGGAAACACCACGGCGGCAGCGGTTTTGGTGGCGGCACTGACGACCGCCGAGCCGGTCGCGGTGGTGGGTTTCGGGACCGGGATCGACGACGCGGCGTGGGCACGCAAGACGGCCGCGGTGCGCGATGCCCTGTTCCGCGCGCGGCTCGTGTTGCCCGACCCGGCCGGGCTGCTGCGCTGCTGCGGCGGCGCGGATTTGGCCGCGATGGCGGGCTTTTGCGCGCAGGCCGCGGTGCGGCGTACCCCGCTGCTTCTCGACGGAATGGCGGTGACGGCGGCCGCGCTGGTCGCCGAGCGCCTGGCACCCGGCGCCCGGCACTGGTGGCAAGCGGGTCACCGGTCCACCGAGCCGGGTCATCAACTGGCGCTCACGGCTCTCGAGTTGGAGCCGATTTTGGACCTGCGGATGCGGCTGGGCGAGGGAACCGGCGCCGCGGTGGCGTTGCCGGTGCTGCGCGCCGCGGTGGCCGCGCTGTCGTCGATGGCGACCTTCTCAGATGCCGGTGTGGCCGGTCCGTCCGGCTCGTCAACGCCGTGATACGTTCTCTGGCAACGGCTTTCGCGTTTGGAACGGTGATGCCCGTCCCGCGGGCCGGGAACACCCCGATGGGCCGCGGCGCCATGACCGCGCTGCCCGTGGTCGGTGCCGCGTTGGGCGCGTTGGCCGCGGCAGTCGCGTGGTGCGGCGGATTGGTTTTCGGCCCGTCCAGCGCGCTGCCCGGACTGCTCGCCGTGGTGGCGCTGCTGCTCGCGACCCGCGGCCTGCACATCGACGGTGTCGCCGATACGGCCGACGGGCTGGGCTGCTACGGCCCGCCGCCGCGCGCGCTGGCGGTGATGCGCGACGGATCGACCGGACCGTTCGGCGTCGCCGCCGTCGTCCTGGTGATCCTGTTGCAGGGGTTGGCCTTCTCGACGCTCAGACCGGCGGGTATCGCCGTGGCGGTCTTCGCGGGGCGGGTCGCCGCGGTGCTGGCCTGTCGCCGGTCGGTGCCGGCGGCCGACGGCAGCGCGTTGGGCGCCCGGGTCGCCGGCAGTCAGCCCGCGCCGGTGGTGGCGGCCTGGATCGCGGTGCTGCTCGCCGTGTCGGTGCTGGCGGGTTCGCGACCGTGGCAGGGACCGGTGGCGACGCTGGTGGCGCTGTGCTGCGGCGCGGCCCTCGTGGGGCACTGCGTGCGCCGGTTCGGCGGCATCACCGGTGACGTGCTGGGCGCCGCGATCGAGCTGACCACGACGGTGAGCGCCGTGACACTCGCGGGATTGCAGGGTTGAGCCCGATTTAGCCCAGCCGGGCCATCCAGCCGTGGGTATCGGCGAAGGTGCCCCGCTGGATCCCGGTCAGCGTGTCGCGCAGCGCCATCGTCACTTCGCCCGGCCGTCCGTCGGCGATGGCGAACTCGCTGTCGCCGTACTTCACCCGCGCGACGGGGGTGATCACGGCGGCGGTGCCACAGGCGAACACCTCGGTGATCTCGCCGGCGGCGGCCTTCTTCTGCCACTCGTCGATGTCGATCTTGCGTTCCTCGACACTGAAGCCGGCGTCAATAGCCAACTGCAGCAACGAGTCTCGTGTGATACCGGGCAGCAGCGAGCCGGACAGCTCCGGGGTGACCAGCCGCGCCGATCCGCCGCTGCCGAGCACGAAGAAGAGGTTCATGCCGCCCATCTCTTCGACGAAGCGGCGTTCGACGGCGTCCAGCCATACCACTTGGTCGCAGCCGTTTTCGGCGGCCTGGGTCTGGGCCAGCAGCGACGCGGCGTAATTGCCGCCGAACTTGGCCGCACCGGTGCCGCCCGGGCTGGCCCGCACGTACTCCGTCGACACCCAGACGGTGACCGGGTTGATTCCGCCCTTGAAATACGCGCCGGCCGGCGACGCGATCAGCAGGTAGCGGTACTGCTTGGCCGGTCGCACGCCCAGTCCCGGCTCGGTGGCAAAGATGAACGGCCGCAGGTACAGCGCGTCCTCGCCTCCGGCGCGCGGCACCCATGCGCTGTCGACCGCGATGAGCCGACAAAGGGATTCGATGAACAGGCTTTCGGGCAGTTCGGGAATCGCCAGCCGCCGGGCCGACGATCGCAACCTTGCGGCATTGGCCTCGGCGCGAAACGACACGATGGAGCCGTCCGCCCAGCGGTAAGCCTTGAGCCCCTCGAACACTTCCTGCGCGTAGTGCAGCACTACCGACGACGGATCGAGCTCGATCGGGCCGTACGGGATGACACGGGGATTGTGCCAACCCCGGCCGTCGGCATAGTCGATCGACACCATGTGATCGGTGAAGTGTTTGCCGAAACCCGGCTCGGCCAGAATCGATTCACGTTCTGCCGCGGTCGCGGGATTAGACGCGCGTAGAACCGTGAACTCAAGGGAGCCGCTGGTCATGGGCCGATTGTATATCCGCGTGCCACCGGGTTTTTGCCACCTGAATGCGGCACGGCTAGCGGGTTTTCACCGCGACGAACGGCGGGCGTACCACTTCGCACTCGACGGCGCGGCCGCGGACGTCGACGGTGAGTTGCTGGCCGTCGTCGATTCCCGCGTCGGTGTCGATCAACGCCAGCCCGATGCCCACCTGCAGTGTCGGAGAGAAGGTTCCCGAGGTGGTGACCCCGACCGGGGAGTCCCCCGCCAGCACCGTCAGCCCGGGACGCAACACGCCGCGGCCGACCATCCGCAGCCCGCGCAACAGCCGCCGCGGTCCCGCCGTTTTCTCGGCCAGCAGCGCGTCACGACCGAAGAACGCGTCCTTCTTCCAGCCCACCGCCCAGCCGCACCGGGCCTGCAACGGCGAGATGTCGAGCGAAAGTTCGTGGCCGTGCAGCGGATAGCCCATTTCGGTGCGCAGCGTGTCGCGCGCGCCCAGGCCCGCGGGCTCGCCGCCTGCCGCCGTCACCGCCGCGATCAGCGCGTCGAACACGACACCGGCGGACGCCCAGGGCGGCAGCAGTTCGTAGCCGTGCTCGCCGGTGTATCCGGTGCGACAGACGCGCACCGGCACCCCCGAGTACGAGGCGTCGGCGTAGCCCATGTAATCCATGTCGGCCGGCAGGCCGAGCCCCCCGAGGACCTCCGCCGATCGTGGGCCCTGCACGGCCAGCACCGCGTAGGAGCGATGCTCGTTGGTGATCGTCAGGGCCGCCGGGGCGGCGGCCTGCAGCGCCTCGACCACCGCGGCGGTGTTGGCGGCGTTGGGCACCAGGAAGATCTCGTCGTCGTCGACGTAGTAGGCGATCAGGTCGTCGATGACGCCGCCGGATTCGGTGCAGCACAACGTGTATTGCGCCTTGCCCGGACCGATGCGGCCCAGGTCGTTGGTGAGCGCGGAGTTGACGAACCGCGCGGCGCCAGGCCCGCGGATCAATGCCTTGCCGAGGTGGCTGACGTCGAACAGGCCGACCGCGTTGCGCGTGGCGTTGTGTTCGCTGACGGTGCCGGCGTACGACACCGGCATCAGCCACCCGCCGAACTCGGCGAAACTGGCGCCCAGCTCGCGGTGGCGGTCTTCCAGCGGTCCGTGCTGCAGGTCGTCGCTCACGACACTCGACCCTATTGGCACCCGCTGGTGGCACACTTGGGCAGGTGTCCGATTACCTGGACTTCGAAGCGCTGGAAGCCGCCGGAATCGCGAGCCCGCGCGAGCGGACCGACCTGATCAAGTACCTCGGCGAACTCGGTTTCACGGTCGAGGAGATGGTGGAAGCCGAACAGCGCGGCCGGCTGTTCGGGCTTGCCGGGGACGTCCTGCAATGGTCCGGGCGCCCGATCTACACCATGGCGACCGCGGCCGAACAACTCGGCTTGTCGCCAAAGCAACTCGCCCACGCGTGGGGTTTGCTCGGCCTGACCGTCGCCGGGCCCGAAGCTCCGGCGCTGAGCCAGGCTGATGTCGATGCGCTGGCCACCTGGGTCGCCCTCACGACGGTGGTGGGTGAGGACGGCGCGCACGGCATACTGCGAGTCCTCGGCGCCGCGATGGCCCGGCTCGCGGAGGCCGAGTCGACGATGATCCGCGCCGGCATGCCGGACATCCAGATGAACCACACCCACGACGAGCTCGCCACGGCGCAGGCCTACCGCGCGATCGCGGAATTCGTCCCCCGACTCGGGGCGCTGATCGACATCGTTCACCGCCACCATCTGACCGGCGCCCGCACCCACTTCGAGGGCGTCCTTCGCGACACCTCGGCAAGCGTGGTGTGCGGCATCGGTTTCGCCGACCTGTCCGGCTTCACCGCGTTGACGCAGGCACTGACCCCCGAGCAGTTGTCGGTCTTGCTCAACGAGTTCGCCGGAACCGTCGCGGACGTGGTGCACGCCGACGGCGGCCGGGTGGTGAAGTTCATCGGCGACGAGGTGATGTGGGTGAGCGCGTCGCCCGGGCAACTCGCCAACGCGGCGGCGGATCTCGTCGACCATCCGCGGGCGCGCGAGGAGGGCCTGCAGGTCCGTGCCGGCCTCGCGTACGGCAGCGTCCTGGCCATCAACGGGGACTACTTCGGCAACCCCGTCAACCTCGCCGCGCGTCTGGTGGCGGCTGCGGCCCCGGGCCAGATCCTGGCCGATTCCGCACTGCATGACCAATTGCCGGACTGGCGAGCGGTCACCCACGGCCCCTTGACGCTCAAGGGGTTCGACGAGCCGGTGACCGCCTTCGATCTGCGCCCCACCACCGGTTGACTACGGTGAATGCCGTGACCACCACCGAATCGGCCTACCCATCCCCCGCTGTCAACGTCGCCACATCGCTGCCCAAACGCAGCGCGGCCGGCGCGGTATTGGTGGTGCCCGTCGTCTCGGCCGGAGACGAAGACAAGCCGGGCGCCACGGTCACCGCGGCCGAGCCGTTCCTGACTGCCGAAGCGGTCGCCGATATCGAGGCCGGGCTTAAGGCGCTGGAAGCCACCGGTGCCAGCGAACAGGTACACCGGCTGGTGGTGGCGTCGCTGCCGGTGGCCAGCGTGCTGACGATCGGCCTGGGCAAGCCGCGATCCGAGTGGCCCGCCGACACGATCCGTCGCGCCGCCGGTGTGGCGGCGCGGTCTTTGAACGGTGCCGAGGCGCTGATCACCACGCTGACCGAGTTGCCCGGTGCGGACGTCTGCTCTGCCGCCGTGGAGGGGCTGATCCTGGGCGGCTACCGGTTCACCGCTTTCCGCAGCGACAAGACCGCGCCGAAAGACAACGGGCTGCGCAAGATCACCGCGCTCGCCACCTCGAAAGAGGCCAAGAAACACAGCGCGCACGGCGCGGCCGTCGCGACCGCGGTCGCCACCGCCCGCGACCTGGTCAACACTCCGCCGAGTCACCTGTTTCCGGCCGAATTCGCCAAGCGCGCAAAGGCTTTGGGCGAATCCGTGGGCCTCGAGGTGGAGGTGCTCGACGACAAGGCGCTGCGGAAGGCGGGCTACGGCGGGGTGATCGGTGTCGGCCAGGGCTCGTCGCGCCCGCCGCGGCTGGTGCGCCTGATCCATCGGGGTTCGCAGCTGGCCAAAGCCAAGAAGGGCAAGGCGGCAAAGCGAGTCGCACTGGTCGGCAAGGGCATCACCTTCGACACCGGCGGCATCTCGATCAAACCGGCGGCGTCGATGCACTACATGACCTCGGATATGGCCGGCGCCGCCGCGGTCATCGCGACCGTCACGCTGGCCGCGCGGCTGCAACTGCCCATCGACGTGATCGCCACGGTGCCGATGGCCGAGAACATGCCGTCGGCGACGGCGCAGCGCCCGGGTGACGTGCTGACGCAGTACGGCGGAACCACGGTCGAGGTGCTCAACACCGACGCGGAGGGCAGGCTCATCCTGGCCGACGCCATCGTCCGGGCGTGCGAGGACAACCCCGACTACCTGATCGAGACCTCCACACTGACCGGCGCGCAGACGGTGGCGCTGGGCGCCCGGATACCCGGAGTGATGGGCAGCGACGAATTCCGCGACCGGGTCGCAGCGATCTCGCAGCGGGTGGGCGAGAACGGCTGGCCGATGCCGCTGCCCGACGAGCTCAAGGACGACTTGAAGTCCACGGTGGCCGACCTGGCCAACATCAGCGGTCAGCGCTTCGCCGGCATGCTGGTGGCCGGGGTTTTCCTGCGCGAGTTCGTCGCCGACGGCGTGGGCTGGGCGCACATCGACGTGGCCGGCCCGGCTTACAACACCGGCGGCCCATGGGGGTACACGCCCAAGGGCGCCACCGGTGTGCCGACCCGCACGATGTTCGCGGTGCTCACCGACATAGCCGAAAACGGCTGAGTCAAGGGCGGCCGAACGGTTTAACCCTGCGATCTAGGGGTAAACCCCCTTTCAACCGAAACCCTCGGACGAAAGGGCGAATCGTGACGGTACGACGTTTGATCATCGCAGTGGGCGCCGTCCTGTTGCTAGCCGGTGTAATCGGGCTGTTGGTGCCGGTTTCGACCTCGGACGGCAATGGCAATTCCATTTCCTGCGGAAGCGCAATTGCCCCGGATTCTTCCGCGGCGCGCAACGCCAATGACAAGAACGGGGCCAACATTCCGATTCTGAACCAGATCATCCCGCACACCGACTTTGTGGCTCAATGCAACTCGTCGGTGCACGGTCGCCAAATGTGGACCATCCCGCTTGCGGTGATCGGTGTCCTGGGGATCGCCGGCGCGCTGCTGGTGCGGCGGACCGAAGGAGCGGCGTCTAGCGCCTCTAACCGGCGCCTAGATAACGCGCACTCGCGCGGTGCTGCGCAGCGCTTGCGGCGCCATGCGCGAAATGCCATAGACCGCATAGGCTTCCGGCGCGACGGGGCGAATGGGCTTGTTCTTCTTGACCGACGACAAGATCGCCTTGGCCACCTTCTCGGGCCCGTAGTGGCGCAACGCGAACAGCCTTTCCAACCGGCCCCGGAGGTCGTCGACTTGCTCGCTCTTGCCGACGGGCGCGTCGAAGCGAGTGGTGTTGATGATGTTGGTCTTGATGACGCCCGGGCAGATCGTGGTGAGCCCGATGCCCGCGGCGTCGAGCTCGGCCCGCAGGCAGTCAGACAACATGTAGGTCGCCGCCTTGGACGTGCAGTAGGCACTCATCGACTGCAGCGGGGTGTAGGCGGCCATCGACGCGACGTTGACGATGTAGCCGCCGGTGCCGCGTTCGACCAACCGCCGGCCAAAAGACCGGCAGCCGTTGACCACACCGCCCAGATTGATGTCCAGCACCCGGTCGAACTCCTCGGCCGGGGTGTCCAGGAATCCCCCGGCCTGCCCGATGCCGGCGTTGTTGACCACGATGTCGGGGACGCCGTGTTCGGTGCTGACCCGCTCGGCGAACGCCTCGACCGCGTCGGCGTCGGACACGTCGAGCACATACGCGTGCGCGACACCGCCGCGGGCGGCTATCTCGGCGGCGGTCTCCTTGACGGTGGCCTCGTCGATATCGCTGATCACGAGTTCGGCACCCTCGCGCGCGAAAGCGAACGCGGTCTCCCGGCCGATTCCGCTGCCGGCGCCGGTGACCGACACCAGGGTGTCGCCGAAGCACTGGCGCGGACGCCCGATTTGGGCGCGCAGTAGCGCGCGGCTTGGCTGTTTGCCTTCGGCCAGATCGGCGAAGTCGTGCACCGCGGCCGCCATCACCTGCGGGTGCGACATCGGTGAAAAGTGACCGGCCTTGATGTCGCGGCGCCACAGCCGCGGGACCCAGCGCGCCGTGTCGTCGTATCCGTAGGGCCGCACGTAGGCGTCTTCGGTGTTGACGATGAGCTGCACCGGCACGTCGACGATCGGAACCGGCCGCTTCCTGGAGAACGAGCGAAAATAGTTGGCGGGGTAGGTTTTTACCGAGTGTGCGGCATCGCTGGCCAGCTTGGCGGAGTGATGGATCTGATGGTCGGGAATGTTGTCGACCATGTTGCGCCGCACCGGCGCGAGGGACAGCGCGAGTCGCACCTGCAGCGGCGCCAGCACCGGTATCGAAAAGTACAACATGTACATCAACCGCAGCGCCTGACTGATCGACCGCGCAAACCTGCGCGGGCGCCACGGTTGGCGCAGGCCACTGAAGATGTATTCGACCAGTTGGTCCTGGCTCGGGCCGGACACCGACGTGAAGGACGCGACGCGGTCGCTGGCGCCGGGGCGAGTCAGGTATTCCCACACGCCAACCGAACCCCAGTCGTGGGCCAGCACGTGCACCGGCCGGCCGGGGCTCAGCTCGCCGATCACCGCGGCGAGGTCGTCGGCGTACCGGGCCATGGTGTACGCGGAAACCGGCTTGGGCACCGAGGACAGGCCGACACCGCGGTTGTCGTAGCGGATGATGCGGAACCGCTCGGCCAGCAGCGGAACGACCCCGTCCCACAGCACGTGCGAGTCGGGAAAGCCGTGCACCAGCACGACGGTCGGGCCCTCGGGATTGCCCTCCTCGTAGACCGCGATGCGCACGCCGCCGGCGCTGTCGACGAATTGCTGGGGAACCTGCTGTGTTGCCGGCATCCGACCTCCGCTAGCCGCGATTTGCTCATGCGTTCCAGTCGCCACACCGTAGCAAGCGGCTTGGACGTGGCACCCGAACCCGGTCCGCCCTGGAGATGTGCCCATTCAGGCGCAATGACAGGATAGTTTTGACATCGAGTTGGGTTCCATGCCGGGCACACGACGGTGTGGTAAGCCAGATGTCGACCCGCGCCGACCACGAGCGATCGAGGAGTCAAACGAGATGGCCTTCTCCGTCCAGATGCCGGCACTCGGTGAGAGCGTCACCGAGGGGACGGTCACGCGCTGGCTCAAGCAGGAAGGCGACACGGTCGAACTCGACGAGCCGCTCGTCGAGGTGTCGACCGACAAGGTCGACACCGAAATCCCATCCCCCGCCGCGGGCGTGCTGACCAAGATCATCGCCCAGGAGGACGACACCGTCGAGGTCGGCGGCGAGCTCGCCGTCATCGGCGACGCCGCCGAAGGCGGCGCGCCCGACGCGCCCGCCCAGGCGCCAAGCCAACCGGAGCCCCAGGCCGCGGCCCCGCCCCAACCGGAACCCGAGCCCGAACCCGCAGCGCCCGCCCGCCAGGAGCCCGCACCCGCGGCGCCGGCCCGGGATGACTCCGGTGGCGGCGCCGCGACCCCGGTGCTGATGCCAGAGCTCGGCGAGTCGGTGACCGAGGGCACCGTGACGCGCTGGCTCAAGAAGGTCGGGGATTCGGTTCAGGTGGATGAGCCGCTGGTGGAGGTGTCGACCGACAAGGTGGACACCGAAATCCCGTCACCGGTGGCCGGCGTTCTGGTCAGCATCACCGCCGACGAAGATGCCACCGTCCCGGTCGGCGGCGAGTTGGCCCGGATCGGTGTCGGTACCGAGGCAGGCGCGCCGGCTCCCGCTGCCCCCACGCCGCAGCCCGCACCCAAACCCGAGCCCACGGCCGAGGCCCAGCCGGTTTCAAAGCCCGAAGCCGCGGCCAAGCCCGCCCCCGCACCCGAACCGAAACCAGAGCCGACGCCGACACCCGAACCGGCCCGGGCCGAGCCCGCGGCGGAGGCCGGCGGCCCGGGCGTAGAGGGCACGCCGTACGTGACCCCGCTGGTGCGAAAGCTGGCCACCGAGAACAAAGTCGACCTCGCGGAGGTCAAGGGCACCGGGGTGGGCGGCCGCATCCGCAAACAGGACGTGCTCGCGGCGGCCGAGCAGAAACAAGAGGCGAAGAAGGCGCCGGCACCCGCGGGCGCACCGGCTGCGGAGGCCGGAAAGGCGGCTCCGGCCGCCGCGCCCACTCCGGCGCCCGCGCTCGCACACCTGCGGGGCACCACGCAAAAGGCCAGCCGGATCCGTCAGATCACCGCGGCAAAGACCCGTGAATCCCTGCAGGCCACGGCCCAGCTCACGCAGACCCACGAGGTCGACATGACCAGGATCGTCGGGTTGCGGGCCAGGGCCAAGGCCTCCTTCGCCGAGCGCGAGGGCGTGAACCTGACCTTCCTGCCGTTCATCGCCCGCGCCGTGATCGACGCCCTCAAGATTCACCCCAACATCAACGCCAGCTACAACGAGGAAACCAAGGAGATCACCTACTACGACGCCGAGCACCTCGGCTTCGCGGTGGACACCGAGCAGGGCCTGCTCTCCCCCGTCGTCCACAACGCCGGCGACCTCTCGTTGGCCGGGCTGGCCAGGGCGATTGCCGACATCGCCGCGCGCGCCCGGTCGGGCAACCTGAAACCCGACGAGTTGTCCGGTGGCACCTTCACCATCACCAACATCGGCAGCCAGGGCGCGTTGTTCGACACCCCGATCCTGGTTCCGCCGCAGGCCGCCATGTTGGGCGCCGGGGCCATCGTCAAACGGCCGCGGGTGGTCGTCGACGCCGGCGGCAACGAATCGATCGGGGTCCGCTCGGTTTGCTATCTCCCGCTGACCTACGACCATCGCCTGATCGACGGGGCCGATGCCGGGCGGTTCCTCACCACGATCAAGCACCGGCTCGAAGAGGGCGCGTTCGAGGCCGATTTAGGGCTGTGAGGACGTGGCCAAGCCGGTCGTCGCGATAGCGGGTTCCTCCGGCCTGATCGGCTCGGCCTTGGCCGCGGCGCTGCGGGCCGCCGACCATCCGGTGTTGCGCATCGTGCGCCGGGCGCCGGCGAATTCCGACGAATTGCACTGGAATCCCGAGAGCGGCGAGTTCGATCTCCGAGGCGCTGGTCGACGTCGACGCCGTGGTCAACCTGTGCGGTGTCAACGTCGGCCAACGTCGATGGTCGGGCGCCTTCAAGCAAAGCCTGCGCGACAGCCGCATCGCCCCCACCGAGGTGCTGGCCAACGCCGTCGCCGAGGCCGGCGTCGAAACCCTGATCAACGCCAGCGCGGTCGGCTACTACGGAAACACCAAAGACCGCGTGGTCGATGAAAACGACCGAGCGGGAAGGGGTTTCCTGGCCCAGCTGTGCGAAGACTGGGAAGCCGCGACGTTGCCGGCCCAATACGCCGGTGCCAGGGTGGTGCTGGCCCGCACCGGCCTGGTGCTGGCCCGGGCGGGTGGTGCGCTGCGCCGGATGCGGCCGGTCTTCTCCGTGGGCCTCGGCGCCCGGCTGGGCGACGGCCGTCAATACATGTCGTGGATCAGCCTCGAAGATGAAGTGCGCGCGCTGCTGTTCGCAATCTCACACCCCTCGCTGTCGGGCCCGGTGAACCTGACCGGACCCGCGCCGGTCACAAACGCCGAGTTCACCACCGCATTCGGGCGCACGGTCAATCGCCCCACCCCGTTGATACTGCCCGGTTTCGCGGTGCGGGCCGCGCTCGGCGAGTTCGCCGACGAGGGGCTGCTCATCGGTCAGCGCGCCATCCCGTCCACGCTCGAACGCGCCGGTTTCCAGTTCCACCACAACACCATTGGCGAGGCGCTCGGCTACGCCACCGCCCGGCGCGACCACGACTAGGTTGGTTTGCCGGCCGCCGCCGCGTCGCCGGGCCGTCCACGGCCGAGTAGCCTCGCCAACGTGAGCGATCCCCCCGGGTCTCCTATCCGGTCCCAGTCGACGGCGATCGACGTCCGCCAGCTCGGTACGGTCGAATACCGCACGGCCTGGCAACTGCAGCGCGACCTGGCCGACGCCAGGGTGGCCGGCGGCCCGGACACGCTGCTGCTCCTGGAGCACCCGGCGGTCTACACCGCCGGGCGGCGCACCCAGCCACACGAACGGCCGCTCGACGGCACGCCCGTCATAGACACCGACCGCGGCGGCAAGATCACCTGGCATGGTCCCGGACAGTTGGTCGGCTACCCGATCATCGGGCTGGCCGAACCCCTCGATGTGGTCAATTACGTTCGGCGCCTTGAGGAATCGTTGATAAAGGTATGCGCCGATCTGGGCCTGCAAACGGTCCGGGTCGAAGGCCGCTCGGGAGTGTGGGTGCCGGGCAGCGCCGGGCGCCCGGCGCGCAAGGTCGCCGCCATCGGCGTACGCGTGTCCCGCGCGACAACACTGCACGGGTTCGCGCTCAACTGCGATTGCGATCTGGACGCGTACACCGCCATCGTGCCGTGCGGCATCAGCGATGCCGGGGTGACGTCGTTGTCCGCCGAACTGCGGCACACGGTTGCCGTCGATGACGTCCGGACGGCGGTCGCCGTCGCCGTTTGCGACGCGCTGGACGGCGTCCTGCCGGTCGGGGCCACTTGCCCGCCTCCTCAGCCCGCCGTTCCGGCGCGCATCGTCACCGGGCGCAACATCCCGTCGCCCGCGTAGCATCAACGACGTGACCATCGCTCCCGAAGGACGCAAACTGCTGCGCCTCGAGGTGCGTAACGCGCGGACCCCGATCGAACGCAAGCCGCCGTGGATCAAGGTCAAGGCCCGGATGGGGCCGGAGTACACCGAGCTGAAGAGCCTGGTCCGCCGCGAGGGTCTGCACACGGTCTGCGAAGAGGCCGGTTGCCCCAACATCTTCGAATGCTGGGAGGACCGGGAGGCCACCTTCCTGATCGGCGGCGACCAGTGCACCCGCCGCTGCGACTTCTGCCAGATCGACACCGGAAAGCCCGCCGCGCTGGATCGCGACGAACCCCGGCGGGTCGCCGACAGCGTCCAAGCGATGGGGCTGCGCTACGCCACGATCACCGGCGTCGCCCGCGACGACCTGCCCGACGGCGGGGCCTGGCTGTACGCCACGACCGTGCGCGCCATCAAGGAGCTCAACCCGTCGACCGGCGTCGAGCTATTGATCCCCGACTTCAACGGCGAGCCCTCGCGGCTCGCCGAGGTCTTCGAGTCGCGCCCGGAAGTGTTGGCGCACAACGTCGAAACGGTCCCTCGCATCTTCAAGCGGATCCGGCCCGCCTTCACCTACGAGCGCAGCCTGGGCGTGCTGACCGCGGCGCGCGACTCCGGCCTGGTCACCAAGAGCAACCTCATCCTCGGGCTCGGCGAAACCCCCGACGAGGTGCGCACCGCCCTGGCCGACCTGCGCGGCGCCGGCTGCGACATCGTCACCATCACCCAATACCTGCGTCCGACGACGCGTCACCACCCGGTCGAGCGCTGGGTGAAGCCCGAGGAGTTCGTCGAGTTCGCGCAGCACGCCGAGGGGCTGGGCTTCTCGGGCGTGCTGGCCGGGCCGCTGGTGCGATCGTCCTACCGGGCGGGACGGCTCTACGCGCAAGCCGCCCGCGGTCGCGCCGCGGACGCCTCGGTGTAGCTGACTCGGCGCCTACGTATCCTTGGTGATTATGGCTAAACCCCGCACCACCGCTGAGAACAAGGCCGCCAGGGCGCAGGCGCAGGCCGCGCGCAAGGCCGAGGCGCGGGAGCGCCGCACCCAGTTGTGGCAGGCATTCAACGTTCAGCGCAAGGAGGACAAGCGCCTCCTGCCGTACATGATCGGCGCCTTCGTGTTGATCGTGGGCATCGCGGTAGCCGTCGGTGTGTGGGCCGGCGGGTTCACCATGATCACGATGATCCCGCTCGGCGTGGTACTGGGCGGTTTGGTCATGTTCATCATCTTCAGCCGCCGGGCCCAGCGATCGATTTTCGGCAAAGCCGAGGGTCAGACCGGCGCCGCGGCGTGGGTGCTCGACAACCTGCGCGGCAAGTGGCGGGTGACCCCCGGCGTCGCCGCGACCGGCCACTTCGACGCGGTGCATCGGGTACTCGGCCGGCCCGGCATCATCTTGGTCGGCGAGGGATCGGCGGCCCGGGTCAAACCGCTGCTCGCCCAGGAAAAGAAGCGCACGGCCCGGCTGGTCGGCGACGTGCCGATCTACGACATCGTCGTCGGCAACGGCGAGGGCGAGGTTCCCTTGGCCAAGCTGGAGCGCCACCTCACCCGCCTCCCGGCCAACATCACCGTCAAAAAGATGGACACGCTCGAGTCCCGGTTGGCCGCGCTGGGATCGCGGACGGGTGCCGGCGTCCTGCCGAAGGGACCGCTGCCCAACACCGGCAAGATGCGCGGCGTGCAGCGCACCGTGCGCCGCAAGTAGCGCGATCAGGTCTCGGCGGCGCAGCGACCGCGCGCGGTTCCGGTCACCCGATCCTGTATTCCGCGGCCGTCGGCGTCGGTCAACAACGCCGGGATGACCATCGCGACGAGCAGGCCGCGCACCGCCAACCGGCCGATCCCGATGGGCAGGCGTCCGTCCACGGCCGCCACCTGCAGGCCCAGGGCAAGCTGCCCGGGTGTGAAGCTGAATAGCCGCACCGCGACCAGGCCGAGCAGGAACCAGATGACCAGCACCGCGGTCGCCAACATCCGTTCGGAATAAAGCCCTAAACCCAGCGCCAGCGCCGCCAGGCCGTAGGAGATCAGCCAGTCGATCATCAGCGCGACCAGCCGGCGCCCGATCGACGCCAGCGCTCCGGGCCCGCGCTCGGGCAAGCCGAGCCCCTCGCCGGGATACGCGGATCGCGACCCCGCCGTCATCGACCCGATCCGATGGCCCGGCTCCCGCTGCGTCGCCGCATCAGACCAGATACGATCTTGCGGTCCATGGCCCCACAATAGAGACCGCGGGTGACCCGGCCTCCGTTGTGGGCGGCGTGGTCACGTAACCTCTGCGCAACGCCACCTTGACTGACGGGCAACAACAACTTCATAGCGTCAGGCCGCGGATCACCAAGCAAAGGAGCACATCAGTGACAGATTTGACGCCCGACGACGTCTTCAAGCTCGCCAAGGACGAAAAAGTCCAGTACGTCGACGTCCGGTTCTGCGATCTGCCCGGCGTCATGCAGCACTTCACAATTCCGGTTACCGCACTCGACGAGGAACTGTTCAAGAGCGGCGTCGCCTTCGACGGCTCGTCGATTCGCGGGTTCCAGGCCATCCACGAGTCCGACATGCTGCTGCTGCCCGATCCGGGCACAGCGCAAATCGACCCGTTCCGCGAGGCCAAGACGCTCAACATCAACTTCTTCGTGCACGACCCGTTCACCCTCGAGCCGTACTCGCGCGACCCGCGCAACATCGCCCGCAAGGCCGAGACCTACCTGGCCAGCACCGGCATCGCCGACACCGCGTACTTCGGCGCCGAGGCCGAGTTCTACATCTTCGACTCGGTGAGCTTCGACTCGCGCACCAACGGCTCGTTCTACGAGGTGGACGCGATCTCGGGCTGGTGGAACACCGGCGAGCCGACCGAGAGCGACGGCAGCCCGAACCGCGGCTACAAGGTCCGCCCCAAGGGCGGGTATTTCCCGGTTGCCCCGAACGACCACTACGTCGACCTGCGCGACAAGATGTTGACCAACCTGATCAACGCCGGCTTCATTCTGGAGAAGGGCCACCACGAGGTCGGCACCGGCGGGCAGGCCGAGATCAACTATCAGTTCAACTCGCTGCTGCACGCCGCGGACGACTTGCAGCTGTACAAGTACATCATCAAAAACACCGCATGGCAGGCGGGCAAGACCGTCACGTTCATGCCCAAGCCGCTGTTCGGCGACAACGGCTCCGGGATGCACTGCCACCAGTCGCTGTGGAAGGACGGCAGCCCGTTGATGTACGACGAGACGGGGTATGCCGGTCTGTCGGATCTCGCCCGCCACTACATCGGCGGCCTGTTGCACCACGCGCCGTCGCTGCTGGCGTTCACCAACCCGACGGTCAACTCCTACAAGCGGCTGGTGCCGGGCTACGAAGCCCCGATCAACCTGGTCTACAGCCAGCGCAACCGGTCGGCCTGCGTGCGCATCCCGATCACCGGTAGCAACCCGAAGGCCAAGCGACTGGAGTTCCGCAGCCCCGACTCGTCGGGCAACCCGTATCTGGCGTTCTCCGCAATGCTGATGGCGGGCCTGGACGGCATCAAGAACAAGATCGAGCCGCAGTCGCCGGTCGACAAGGATCTCTACGAGCTGCCGCCGGAAGAGGCCGCGAACATCCCGCAGACGCCGACGCAGCTGTCCGACGTGATCGACCGTCTGGAAGCCGACCACGAATACCTCACCGAGGGAGGCGTTTTCACGCCCGACCTGATCGAGACGTGGATCGCCTTCAAGCGCGAACGCGAGATCGAGCCGGTCAACATCCGGCCGCATCCGTACGAGTTCGCGCTGTACTTCGACGTGTAGGCCGGCTAACGCCCTGACCAGCGCGGATACTGCTAAGGTGCGGGTTTCGCCCGCAGAGCGCCCGCAGGATCTCCGCTAAACGACGCCATCCGCGCAGCGATCACACCACCGATTGCCGTGCGGGTGGTTTCGTCTTTGTCGGGCCACATGTGCCCGTACACGTCGAGCGTTGTCTTTGCCGACTGGTGCCGCATGCGGGCCTGAACCGTCTTCACATCACAGCCGCTGCCGATCAGTAGGGACGCGAGGTGGTGCCGCAGGCAGTGGAAGTGAAGCGCATCCACCTGGCGCACCCTGTCCACGGCGCGGTCAACGATCCAGGGGCCTACAGGCTTGCCCTTGCCATTGGTCACCAGCGTCGGGCCGGGGAACTGCTGCACCGACGCGGACAGCATCAGCGTCAGCTCGCGTGGGATTGGTACGGGCGCGCTGCTGCCGTTGGTCTTCAGCGGCCCCCGCTAACCGAGACCCGGCGGTCTTTGACCGCCCCGATGTCTTCGACACGACGCGCGTCAACGCCCGCGAGCACATAAGCTTCGGCACCGGTATCCACGTGTGTCTGGGTGCGGCACTCGCTCGCATGGAGCTACATATCGGTCTGCAGTCGTTGTTCGAACGTTTCCCCCGGCTCACCCTGGCCGGTGAACCGACACTGAACGACAGCATAGGACTGCACGGACTAAAACATCTGCCGGTCTCCCTGGGAGCGGCAGATGTCATCGTTCCTTAGCGCCGCACGAGGCCAACCGATCCCTGAACCCAAAACCCAGCGCCCTGGCCGCCTTAATCAACCCTGCCCGGTAAGCCGACACCTGCCAAGGCGAGGGTCGGTTTAGCGGTGACATAATCTTGCCGCCCAGGCAGGTGGCTGTCTGCGGACTGGTAGGCGATGACATCAGTGTATCGGAACGATGCAGATCCCTTGCAGCGCAGGGGATTGCGCGCGGTTGCCGCGGCGGATATGGTCGAGAAGTTCCAACCACAGGACAGTCCCAACCCAACCACGGAACTCCAACGACCGAGGGGGTACACCGTGAGACAACCGGAACTAACCAGCCTCATCGGCCTGCGCGACAGTGACGGCGATCAGCTACACCTCGTTCGCCTCGATCGGGCCAATGGCTCCCGCAGGTATCTGATGGCAATCGGTCAGGAGAGGGTGTTCCTGACTCCCGGCGATCTGGATCGGCTGAGCACCGTCATCCGGTGCGAAGTAGGTGGCCGGAATGATGATCTGAAGGCCGCGTTTAGGTTCCTCGCCCACGCAATCTGGCTCCTGATCTTCTGCGCGGTGTTGTCGCTCCTCGCGTCCGCACTCACCGGGCCATTGTTTGCGTACCCCTGGTCGAACTGAAGTCATTCGGTGAGTGGTCTCCCATTCTTCGGCCAAGGCGTTGGCGACGGGAGACATGCCGTGCGGCGGTGCCTGCCTGGGGCTATAGCCTCCGGCGGTCCGCATACGGTCCGCAGTTGGTCATCGTTGGCCGGTTGTGGCGAACGTGGGTTCGTGCTGGTCACGCCCACATTCCCAACGCTGACCAACGCGGGCCAATGCCGTGCAACGCCTAATCAGTAGTCGTCCTATAAGTCGGCGCGGAACAAGGTGGTAAGTAGCCCCGAACTCGATGTGTTTAACACTCTCCTGCCGCGCACGCCGGAGGAGCTGGCCCACTGGCTTGACGGCCTGCCCTCGGTCTGAGACCGCCCAGAACGCGGCTCGCGGCCGACCTGCCCTCAAGAGAATGGCATGAGTGAGACACCCCCGCCGAGCATTCGCCCTGCACGTTCTGCAAATCACGCAATGTGCGTTATTCTCTGCGCGTGGTGCAACTCACGTTCCGCCGCGCCCGCACCGAGGAGAACAAACGCCAGCGTGCGGCGGCGCTGGTCGAGGCCGCGCGCTCGCTGGCACTCGAGACCGGTGTTGCGTCGGTGCAGTTGACCGCAGTCGCCAGTCGCGCCGGCGTTCACCACTCGGCGGTGCGCCGCTACTTCACCTCCCATAAAGAGGTGTTGCTGCACCTCGCGGCCGAAGGGTGGGTGCGCTGGTCCAACACGGTGTGTGAGCAATTGGCCGCGTCGGGGCCAATGTCGCCAACGCGGGTGGCCGAGACCTTAGCCGACGGCCTGGCGGCCGACCCGCTGTTTTGTGACCTGCTCGCCAACCTGCACCTCCATCTTGAGCACGAGGTGGATGTCGACAAAGTAGTTGAGGTCCGGCGGACCATTACCGCAGCCGCGATCGCGCTCGCGGACGCGATCGAGCGCGCGTTGCCCGCGCTTGGCCGTTCCGGCGCGTATGACAGCGTGATAGCCGCTTACTCCCTGGGCGCTGCTTTCTGGCAGATTGCCAACCCCCCGAAGCGGCTCACCGACGCCTATGCCGAGGAGCCCGAGGTCCTTCCGCCCGAGTGGAACATCGACTTCGCATCGGCACTTACCCGAGTGCTGACGGCGACCTGCATCGGCCTCATATCGGCATCGTCATGAACAGGAAAGGAGACCGGGGCGCTGTGGCTTGGCAAACTGCAACCGGCGACAACGATCCCGAACTTTCCGAGCGCTCGGGCCCGGACCAGACGGCGCAACCTTCTTCCGTGGCGCCCGAGGTAGCCAGACCGGTTCCCCCAAGCACCGAGGAAACACTCGGCCCACAGCGCGCCAAGAAGAAGGGGCTGCTGGGCCGTTTCTGGCTGGTGCTCACGATCGTGGCTGTCGTCGCGCTGTCCGGGTTCGTCGTGCACCGGATGCACGATGTCTTCGGCGTCCACAGCGGTTCGTTCGGTGGTGGCTCATCCGGTGACGTCCTCGACCAGTTCAACGCCAAGACGATCACGCTCGAGGTCTGGGGCTCACCGGGCAGCACGGCAACCATCAACTACCTCGACGAAAACTCCCATCCGCAGCAGGCCCTCAACGTGCCCTTGCCCTGGAGCAAAGTATTGAGTTCAACGAAACCCGGCATCCCGGCAAACCTGGTGGCGCAAGGAGACGGCAGTTGGATCGCCTGCCAATTCGTCGTGAACAACCACGACGGGCACGGTGACGTCATCAAGACTCCGAATCACTCGCCCCCCAACGAAACGGTGAATGCCTTCGTCTACTGCCTGGACAAGTCCGCATGAGCGAGGCACGCGAGGCCGCGCCGCGCGTCGACCAGCCGCTGATCCCGCCGTTCCTGCCGCGGATGATCCACCGGCTTGCGCTGCCGATCGTCCTGGTGTGGTTGGGCATCGTCTTTATCACCAACACCGTGGCGCCTCAGCTGGAGGTCGTCTCCAAAACCCACTCGGTGTCGCAGAGCCCCAAAGACGCGGTGTCGTTCCAGTCGATGATGCGCGTCGGATCGACGTTCAAAGAGTTCAACACCGACAGCTCGGCGATGATCCTGCTGGAGGGAGACAAGCCGCTGGGGGCGGAGGCTCATCGCTATTACGACGAGATCGTCAGGCGACTCGAGCAAGACAAGAAACACGTTCAGCACATTCAGGATTTCTGGAGCGATCCGCTGACCGCCGCGGGTTCCCAGAGCCACGACCAAAAGGCCGCGTACGTCCAGGTCTACCTCGCCGGCAACATGGGCAGCGCCATGTCCGGCGAATCCACTGATGCCGTCCGCAAGATCGTCAACTCAGTGCCCGCGCCGCCGGGAATCAAGGCCTATGTCACCGGGGCGGGCCCGCTGTTTGCTGATCAGTCCCACGCGGGTGAGAAAGGCGTCGCGAAAGTCACTCTGTTCAGCCTCCTCGTGATTGTGGTGATGCTGCTGTTCGTCTACCGCTCGATAAGCACCGTGCTGATCATGCTGACGATGGTCTTCATCGAGTTGGCCGCGGCCCGCGGTGTCGTCGCGACGCTCGGAAACTACAACATCATGGGGCTCTCCACGTTCGCCAATAACATGCTCGTGCTGATGGCGATCGCCGCCGGAACGGACTACGCGATCTTTGTGGTCGGCCGATATCAGGAGGCCCGCGGTCTGGGCGAGACGCGTGAAGAAGCGTTCTACACGATGTTCCACAGCACGGCCCATGTCGTGCTGGGGTCGGGGCTGACCATCGCCGGCGCGATGTACTGCCTGAGCTTCTGCCGGTTGCCCTATTTTGAGTCACTCGGTGTGCCCTGCGCCGTCGGCATGCTGGTCGCGGTCCTCGCGGCCTTGACTCTGGCACCGGCGGTCCTGACCGTGGCATCGTTCTTCAAGCTGCTCGACCCGAAGCGAAAGCTGCAGACCCGGGGCTGGCGACGCATCGGCACCGCCATCGTCCGCTGGCCCGCACCGGTTCTCGCGGTGACCATCGCCGCCGCATTAGTCGGCCTGCTCGCTCTGCCCGGCTACAAGACGGACTACGACACCCGCCACTTCCTGCCGCAAGACACCCCGGCCAATATCGGTTATGCGGCTGCCGACCGGCACTTCAACCAGGCTCGGCTCAATCCTGAGCTGTTGATGATCGAGACCGATCATGACCTGCGTAACCCGGCCGACTTCATCGTCCTGGACAAGGTCGCCAAGGCGGTCTTCCACATCCCCGGTATCGGCCGGGTGCAGACCATCACCCGGCCGTTGGGCACGCCGCTCGACCACAGCACCCTCGGTTTTCAGATGGGTGCACAGGCCGCAGGGCGGCTCCAGACCCAGCACTATCAAGAAGAGCAGGCGAAAAACCTGCTGAAGCAGGCGGACGAGCTCAAGAAAACGATGGCAACGCTGCATGAGCAGATGCAGGTCACCCAGGATCTGAGCAACACCACACACGAAACCACCAAACTCACCAAAGAAACGGTGAAGATCACCGAGGCGTTGCGCGACGACATCGCCGACTTCGACGACTTCCTCCGGCCGTTCCGTAGCTACTTCTACTGGGACAAGCACTGTTACGACATCCCGGCCTGCTGGGCAATCCGGTCGGTCTTCAACGCGCTCGACGGCATCGACCAGGTGGCCGAGAACATCCAGAACCTCAGCGCGAATCTGGACAAGTTGGACCAGATTCAGCCCAAACTCGTAGCGTTGATACCCCCGCAGATTGAGAGCCAGCAGCACAACCTCGACACCATCATGTCGAACTATGCGACCACACAGGGTCTCAACGACCAGGCGAAAGCGCAGGCCGACGACGCCACAGCGCAGGGCGATGCCTTCGACAAAGCGAAGAACGACGACACGTTCTACCTTCCGCCAGAGGCGTTCAAGAGCCCGGATTTCGCGCGGGGTCTCAAACAGTTCATATCGCCGGACGGGCACGCCGTCCGGTTGATCATCTCGCATGAAGGCGACCCGGCGACTCCTGAAGGCGTCAGCCACATCGAGCCGATCAAGCAGGCCGTGCACGAGGCGATCAAGGGCACGCCCTGGGAGGGCGCCAATGTCTACCTCGGCGGTACCGCCGCGACGTACAAGGACATGCACGACGGCTCCGACATCGACCTGTTGATCGCCGGAATTTCTGCGGCCACACTGATTTTCGTCATCATGTTGGTGATCACCCGAAGCGTCGTTGCGGCCTTCGTGATCGTCGGTACGGTGTTGCTGTCGCTGGGCGCCTCGTTCGGACTCTCCGTGCTCCTATGGCAGTACATCCTGGGGATCAAGTTGCACTGGATGGTGCTGGCGATGGCGATCATCCTGCTGCTGGCGGTCGGCTCGGACTACAACTTGCTGCTGATATCGCGGTTCAAGGAGGAAATCCACGCCGGGCTCAAGACGGGGACGATCCGCGCGATGGCCGGTTCGGGCTCGGTGGTGACCGCCGCCGGTCTGGTGTTCGCCGCCACCATGGCCACGTTCATGTTCAGCCCGCTGCGGGTGATGGCCCAGGTGGGTACGACGATCGCGCTGGGTCTGTTGTTCGACACCTTGATCGTGCGGTCGTTCATGACCCCGTCGCTTGCCACCTTGCTCGGGCGCTGGTTCTGGTGGCCGCAGCACGTGCGTCCACGGCCGGCCAGCACCATGCTGCGACCGTACGGACCGCGTACCGCCGTGCGCGCGCTGATCCTCAACGACGTTGACGAAAGCCCACGGGGCGGACTGGTCAAAAAGCGCTAAAAGCTTTGTCGAAAACCTGATTCGGGCGCTGGGAGCTGCCAACGTAGCCGTCGTGGGCTTCTCTGGGTGGATGGGCCGCGCCGATCTAGGCCCGACTGGGCTGTCAGCCATCGCGCTGCAGGCCATTTCGGCGCCAGGGCCGACGTGCCTTTTACCGTCGCCGTTGTGCTGTGTGCCTCGATAGCGGCTACGTTCCGAATCATGCGCGTACCTCTCTGCTTAGCGCAGGTTGGGCAGCGCCTTGGCGGGCGGCCACGGGTGCGGGCTCTTACCCAAGAGTGCATGCACTCGGTGCAAATGAGTGTTTCGAACGCTGGTGGTGCCGAAGTCACTGTGGCGGTTTGTGTTGGTGTGTAGATCCTTTCGTGGTGGCGGTTCGAGATTTGTCAGCAAACAGTGCTCATAACCCTGCGCCACGTCCCTCCAGCGCCCGGCTTTGTCACAAAGTCGTCATAACGCAACTGCGATGTCCGATGCCACCTGGGGCCCGACGCCGACGAATCCACCCGCTCGGCGATCGGTGCTGTGATCGCGGAACGGATGAACCTTCCTGCGTGCTCCGCCGTCAATCTCTATGAGAGCGGCTCACCGCCGCAGCGACACCGATCGGAGTTGGTCCAATGAGCACAGCGATGCGCACCGGGCATTACAGGTTGCCTGACGGTGGGGTGCTGCGGGTGGACTTTGAGATGGGGCGTTGGGTGGGCACGCTCTACGCGCCGTCCATGACGATCAAGACACAAATCGTCGGCAGTGATGCCCACGTTCACGCCTGGGCCGCCGGCCTCGCGGCATAACCCTTCCTCGGCATTCGGCTCCGTTGACCTATCGGCGCCGGAGCCCGGCAGCGAAGAACGGTCCACCCCCGGGTAGAGGGGGCCCGGGGGTGGACGATCACTGAGACGGGGGCTAGGCCGATCTCGTTCCGCCTCCGAGCGGCCGAGCTATGGCGCAACAGTACGGATGGGTATATATCCAAGATTGTGGCAGCGGACTCTAGTTCCGAAGACGTTGCGGACCCGACGGGAAACCGATCGCCCGAGACCGTCTGAGCAGTCTCGTCGGTTTGTGCGCCGCGTCGCTCGCGATCGCCTTGTCGCTTCCCCCCACCGCCTCTGCCGATGCTGCATCCTGGAACGGCGAGTACGCGATCACGTTCATGGTTGGTCCAAAGTCCGGGACGAGCATGGCGGTCGGTGACCCCGAGGTGCAGCACACCGATACCTACGGGTTCCGCTCGAGCTGTACGAGCGGAAAATGCATCGCCACGATCGTCAGCGGCCCTCCGCCGAGCAATCCGACGGTTCCGCAACCGGTTCAATTCACCTGGGATGGTTCGTCCTGGACGCAAGTCACCGATTTCCAATGGGACTGCATGATGCCCGACACCTCGATCCAATGGAGTCCGGCCCGATCCAATGTGCGCTACACGCCCCAACCCGACGGGTCACTTGCCGGCGTCATGCATACCGACATCTTGAGCGGCCCGTGCCAGGGCTGGATCGAGATGGACATGACGGCCGAGCGCGCATAACGGTACAGATGGGTCGCCGTTATTCGTCGTCGACGTGCCCGAACGCCAGCCGGGCCCAGATGAACGCGCCGACCTTCCCCTCCGTCGTGATTCGGTAGTCGCCCTCCTGCGTGATCTGTGCGATCCACACTCGCCGCCACGCGACGTTATCGATGCCCGTTGTCCCCCCGATGCTTTCGGTGACGTCCGGATCAGCGACTCCGGGGGGAGCGTCGAGATTAAACTTCAGGTCCGGGATCGACAGGGGGCCGAACCCGCCGCTGGGGGTCTCGGCATGAAAGAAGATGCCCACCCGCCCAACGGGCAGGTGCAATGTCTTGTTTCCTGGGATCGGCACCTCGCCGTAGGCCTTAAAGGCGTCGTCCGAAGAACGCTTCGTCGATGTTGGCGGGTTCGGCGTCGCCACGGATGCTGTCGGCGCGGATGCTGCGGGCGCGCTTGCTGCGGGAGCGGTTGCTGCGGGCGAGGATGCTGCGGGCGAGAGACCGCCATGACCGCTTCGGGATTTGGTTAGGTAGAACGCCGCAAAGGCACCTGCCGAGATGACGACGACGGCAATGACGGCACTGATCAGAAGTGCAGAAGAGGAACGCGCCTTGGGCGATGCTGAGCTCCACGGCATACCCGTCGGCGAAAACTCGTATGGGCCAGGGGCGTTCGGCCACGGCGGCGGCGGCCCGGGAGCGTTCGTCAGCGGCTGGTGGCCCGCAGCACGTTTGGCTGCCTCCGCCTGACGTTCGAGCTCGGCGATGCGTTGCTCGGGGTCTTGCTGATCCGACCACTGGTCTCCCGGCATCGAAACTCACCCCCTGTGGCGGTTTTTCTGGTCCGAAGCTACCACCACGTGGTGGCTGATTTCCTCCTTTGCTATGGGGGTTGTTGGGTTTTGGTGGCGTGCTCCCTGTTTGCCGAACGTTAAGATTTGGGTCCCTGTGGCCGCCGCGATTCCGGCGATACGTTCGGCCCATGATCACGATCAGCACCGTGGAAATGATGGGTGGCGGCGGTGGCCGCCTTGGTGGCGGCGGTGGCCGCTTCGGCGGCGGCGGTGGCCGCCACGGTGGCGGCGGTGGCCGCCACGGTGGCGGCGGTGGCCGCGTGGGCGGCGGCGGAGGCCGTCTCGGTGGTGGCGGTGGCCGCCACGGCGGCGGCGGCGGCTAACTCCCCAACCGCGAGTCCTCTCTTTCCCTCATCCTGCGAGTGCGTCACCTCGCGCCGCGGGTCGGAGTAATGCGGTCTTGGCCCGATCAGATGATCGGGCCGGGCGGTCCGTCTTGTTCGGCGGTGCCGAGCAGATCGAGCTGCATCCATGCGACGTCGTGCCAGCTGTCGTGCTTCCATTCGACGCGCCGGTACAGGCCGGCATCCTGGAACCCGAAGGATCGATGAAAGCCGTTGCTGGCCTCGTTGGGTTGGGTGATGCCGGCGAGGGCTCGCCGATAGCCGCGCTCCCTGAGCCGACGAAGTAGTTGCGCGTAGAGCTTGCGACCGCCGCCGGCGCGGTGATGGTCGACGTCGACGTAGATACCGGTCTCAGCCGTCCATTCGAAGGTAGCCAGACGCTTCAATGGCTGCCCGTATGCGAAGCCGATGACCTGATCATCGCGTTCCAAGACCAGCCATTCATGGGTTTCGCGCAGCCGGGCGATACGCGCGGCCATCTCGCCCACGGTCGGGACCTCGATTTCCCAACTGATCGCCGTGTGCTCGACATAGGGGCGGTAGATCGCGACACAGGCGTTCGCATCCTGTGGGGATGCCGGACGCACCACGCTGACGCTCGCTTGCATGCCAGTATTCTCCCAGTCGCTTGGGTCACGGCAAGCAGGACGGCGTGCGGTCACCAAAGCTGTTCTGCTGTAACCGACTTGCTACAGGGGACGACGGCCCATGATCCCGCGTGACATTTGGATCGGCTGTCCGTCGGCCATCTCGACAATTTCTAGCCAGCCACCCGGAGCGACATAGTGCCGATTGACATCTTCGCGGTGCAGTTGGATTACCAGCACGCCCGCGTCGGTCACCTCATAGCTGTCGAACGCCCCGTAGTCCCGCAGTTCGCCGTTGCTGAAGACCACCGTAAACGCCATGCGCCGAGTATGGCAGGGCACAAGGCGGGACCAAACTCAGCGTCTAGCCGTCGAGCCCCAGATCCTTGCGGAAGCGTTGCATGCCGTCGATCTTGTCGGCCAACGTGGCATCCGGTCCGGCGTAGAACATCCACGGCATGGTGATGATCCCGGTGATTCCGGCATCCGCGGCGCGGCGATAGTCGGCGGCGGTGAAGGCGTCGGTCAGCGGTGTCAGGATGGTGAAATCGTCTAGCGAAAGCCCGTTTTCGATCCGCAGTTCCCGCAGCCGGCCCACCGCCTCGATCGCGCGATCGGTCTTGATCAGGTCGCCGATCCAGCCGTCGTGGCGGGCGGCTCGTCGCAGCGCGGCGTCGCTGAGACCGCCGGCATAGATCGGGATCGGCGGCGGGGTCGGTTGCATCTCCAGCCGCGGTGTCGGGTAGAACTCGCCGTCGAACTGCGTCCAGCCCGGTTCCCATAGCGCCCGCATCAAGTCGATGATCTCGTCGGTACGTTTGCCGCGCGCGTCGAATTGCTGGCCCATCAACGCGAATTCCTCCCGGCACCAGCCGATGCCGATGCCGAGCTCCACCCGGCCCGACGCCAAAACCGCCGCGGTGCCAATGGCTTTCGCCGCCGAGTAGGGGTTGCGCATGGCGGGGATGTAAACGGTGGTGACGAACCGCAGCCGGGTGGTGACCTGGGCCAGCGCGCCGACCAGGACCCAGGGATCGGGCCAGTCGGTGAACGGCTGCCATCGTCGTTGCCCGTCCTTGGTGTATGGATACGGGGTCTGCAGGGTCTCCAGGTTGACGACGTGGTCGGGGATTCCGATTCCGTCATACCCGAGCTCGTCGGCGGCCCTGGCGATCTCGACGATCTCCCGGGTGTTCAAGAAGGCGGTGCTGACGTAAAACCTCATTCGGCTTCCCGCGCCCATGCCGGCTCGATGAAGATCCCTTCCGCCTCCACGGTCACCCCTTCTGCATCGGAAATAGTGCCGCGCGCAATGACTTTGACTCCCTCGCTGCGTTCAATCCACGCGTCGCAACGAAGCGGACCCAGCGGAGTGCCGCGCAGGTACTTCACGGTGATGGTTCCGGTGAAGCGCGCCTTGGACAATCCTTCGCTGGCCGCCTCGCCGAGCAGGTGGTCGAGCACCAGGGCGCTGACGCCACCGTGCACCCGGCCGGGCGGACCCTCGTAGGCGGACCCGAGAACGAACTCGCTCCAGCAATGCCCGTTGCCCTCGTGGCGGACGATGACCGGCGGTGCGATCGGGTTGCACACGCCGACCGCGGCGTTACCCAACGGCAGCGGACGGCCGTCGACGCGGTAGCTCACCCCGACCGGCCGGGTCCGCTGTCGCAACGACTTGGTGACGGCCTCGATCGCGGATCGCGCGCTGGCCACCGCGTCGTCGTCGGCCTCGGTCCGGATGGTGGCATCGATGAGATCCCGGACGGCGTCGGCCAACGGCGCGTACAGGGCCGTCACCCGATCGGCCTCCGCCGCGCTCAACACTTCGAATATGGCGTCCGAATGCGCCCGTCTCCTGACTCAACTCCCGAACACCTTGCGCACCACCGCTTTCGCCCGCCGGGTCACCCGCAGATAGTTGTCCAGAAACTCGCTGCCGTCGTCGGTTTGCCAGCCCGCGGCGACGGCGACCGCGTTGAGCTGGCGTCCCGGCCCCGGCAGCTGGTCGGTGGGCTTACCGCGGACCAGCACCAGCGCGTTGCGGGCCCGGGTGGCGGTCAGCCAGGCGTGGCGAAGCAGCTCCACGTCCGCCTCGGGGATCAGCCCGACCGCGGCGATCGCGTCCAGGGATTCCAGCGTCGAGGTGTTGTGCAGGGCCGGGACCTCGTGCGCGTGCCGCAGTTGCATCAGCTGCACGGTCCATTCGATGTCGGCCAGTCCCCCGCGCCCCAGCTTGGTGTGGGTGTTGGGGTCGGCGCCGCGCGGCAACCGCTCGGACTCGACGCGGGCCTTCATCCGGCGGATCTCCCGCACCGCATCGGCCGACACGCCGTCGGGCGGATAGCGCGTCTCGTCGGCCATCACCATGAACCGCTGACCCAGCTCGGCGTCGCCGGCAACGGCGTGTGCGCGGAGCAGGGCCTGGATCTCCCACGGCTGCGCCCACTGCGCGTAGTAGGCCGCGTAGGACGCCAGCGTGCGGACCAGCGCGCCGCTGCGGCCCTCGGGTCGCAGGTTGGCGTCCACTTCCAGGGGCGGGTCGACGCTGGGCGTCCCCAGCAGTGCCCCAACCTGCTCGGCTATCGACGTCGACCACTTGACCGCTTGTGAATCATCGACACCACCGGCCGGCTCGCAGACGAACATCACGTCCGCATCGGATCCGTAGCCCAGTTCGGCGCCGCCCAGCCTGCCCATGCCGATGACCGCGATGGCCGCCGGAGCCTTGCCATCGTCGGGGAGGTTGGCCCGAACCATCGCGTCCAAAGCGGCCTGCAGCACCGCCACCCACACCGACGTGAGCGCCTTACACACGTCGGTGACGTCGACCATGCCGAGCAGGTCCGCCGAACCGATGCGGACCAGCTCCCGTCGGCGCAGCGAGCGCGCGGCCGCGACCGCGCGCACCGGGTCGGGGTGGCGACTGGCCGAGGCGACCAGCGCCCGAGCCACCACGGCGGGCTCGGTCTCGAGCAGTTTCGGACCCGCCGGACCGTCGCCGTAGTCCTGAATGACCCTGGGCGCGCGCATCAACAGGTCCGGCACATAGGCCGAGGTCCCCAGCACGTGCATGAGCCGCCTGGCCACCGCGGGCTTGTCCCGCAGGGTGGACAGGTACCAGGTCTCCCCGGCCAGCGCCTCGGACAGGCGTCGGTAGCCCAACAGACCGCCGTCGGGGTCGGGCGCGTACGACATCCAGTTCAGCAACCGGGGCAGCAGCACGGACTGCACCCGACCGCGCCGGCCGCTCTGATTGACCAGCGCCGACATGTGGGTCAGCGCGGTCTGCGGTCCCTCGTAACCCAGGGCGGCCAGCTGACGCTCCGCGGCCTCCGACGTCATGCCCTGCGATATCTCCAGGCCGGCGGGGCCGATCGACTCCAGCAGCGGCTGATAGAAGAGTTTCGCGTGCAGCTGGGACACCCGGAGGTGCTGGTGTTTGATCTGCTCGCGCAGCACCCCCGCCGCGTCGTGCCGGCCGTCCGGGCGGATGTGGGCGGCGCGGGCCAGCCAGCGCACCGCCTCTTCGTCGTCGACCTCGGGCAGCAGATGGGTGCGCTTGAGTCGCTGCAGCTGCAGTCGGTGTTCGAGCAGTCGCAGGAACTCATAGGAGGCGGTGAGGTTCGCCGCGTCCTCGCGCCCGATGTAGCCGCCGTGGCCCAACGCGGCCAACGCATCCACCGTGGACGCCACGTGCAGCGACTCGTCGCTGCGGCCGTGGACCAGCTGCAACAGCTGCACGGCGAACTCCACGTCCCGCAAACCGCCGGTGCCCAGCTTGATTTCGCGGGCGCGGACGTCGGCCGGTACCAGCTGCTCCACCCGTCGCCGCATGGCCTGCACCTCGACCACGAAGTCCTCGCGCTCGCAGGCCACCCAGACCATGGGCATCAGCGCGGCCAGGTAGCGCTCGGCGAGTTCCTCGTCGCCGGCCGCCGCGCGGGCTTTGAGCAGCGCCTGGAACTCCCAGGTCTTCGCCCAGCGCTGGTAGTAGGCGGCGTGCGACTCGACCGTGCGGACCAGCTCGCCATTGCGACCCTCGGGCCGCAGCCCGGCATCCACCTGGAAGAACGCCCCCGAGGCCACCCGCATCATCTCGGTGGCGACCCGGGCGCTGAGCGGGTCGGCCCGCTCAGCGACGAAGATGACGTCGACGTCGCTGACGTAGTTCAGTTCGCGGGCACCGCATTTGCCCATCGCGATGACCGCCAGCCGCGGTGGCGTGCCGTCTCCGCACGCGGTTGCCTCGGCCACCCGCAGCGCGGCCGCCAGCGCGGTGTCCGCGAGGTCCGACAGGTGGGCGGCCACCACGGTGAACGGCAGAACAGGCTGGTCCTCGACCGTCGCGGCCAGATCGAGCGCCGCCAGCACCAGCAGTTGGTCGCGGTACAACGTGCACAATCGCGACACCACCGAATCCGGCCCAGAACCGGGTTCAGCCGACAGCTCGTCCCGGGACTCGTCGACGCACTCGGTGAACGCCGCGCGCAGCTGCTCGCTGGAGGGCAGTTTGACCTTGCCCCGCAACAGCTTCCAGGACTGCGGATGGGCCGCCAGGTGATCCCCCAGGGCCAGCGACGAGCCCAGCACCGCGAACAGTCGCCCACGCAAACCGTGTTCGGTGAGCAGCGCGGCGTCGAGCTCATCCCATCCGGTGTCCGGGTTTTCCGACAGCCGGACCAGGGTGCGCAGCGCGGCATCGGGGTCCGGTGCCCGCGACAACGACCACAGCCGGTCGATGTGCGGCTGGTCGTCGTGCTCATACCAACCCAGCTGCGCCAGACGGTCGCCCGCGGGTGGGTCGACCAGCCCGAGCCGGCCGACGCTGGGCAGCCGAGGGCGCTCAGTCGCGGGTTTGGTCACGACCACGACGGTAGCGCAACCCGCCGATCTCTCCGGCAAGACGGCGGCCTCGAACGAGGCCGTGCGCTACAACGACAGGTAGGTGCTCAACTCGTAGGGCGTGACATTGCTGCGGTAGTTCGCCCACTCCGTGCGCTTGTTGCGCAGGAAGAAGTCAAACACGTGCTCCCCCAACGTTTCCGCGACGAGTTCGGAGTACTCCATGGCGTGAAGCGCAGTGTCGAGACTGGTGGGCAGCTCGCGATACCCCATCGTGCGCCGCTCCTCGGGTGTGAGGTCCCAAACGTTGTCTTCGGCCTGCGGCCCCAGCACGTAGCCTTTCTCCACTCCGCGCAATCCGGCGGCCAGCAGCACGGCGAACGTCAGATACGGGTTGCACGCCGAGTCGGGGCTGCGTACCTCGACCCGCCGCGACGACGTCTTGTGCGGCGTGTACATCGGCACCCGCACCAAAGCGGACCGGTTGGCCGCCCCCCACGACACCGCGGTGGGCGCCTCACCGCCCTGCACCAACCGCTTGTAGGAGTTGACCCATTGATTGGTGATCGCGCTGATCTCAGAAGCGTGCTCCAGAATCCCCGCGATGAACGACTTGCCCACATCCGACAACTGCAGTGGATCGTCGGGGCTATGGAACGCGTTGACGTCGCCCTCGAACAGGCTCATGTGGGTGTGCATGGCCGAGCCGGGGTACTCCCCGAAGGGCTTGGGCATGAACGTCGCTCGCGCGCCGTTCTCGATGGCAACTTCCTTGACGACATAGCGGAACGTCATCACGTTGTCGGCCATCGACAGCGCGTCGGCGAAGCGCAGGTCGATCTCCTGCTGGCCGGGAGCGCCCTCGTGGTGGCTGAACTCGACCGAGATGCCCATGAATTCGAGGGCCTCGATCGCGTGCCGGCGAAAGTTGGACGCGGAGTCGTGCACCGCTTGGTCGAAATACCCGGCGCTGTCGACGGGTACGGGCCTCGACCCGTCGTTCGGGCCGGGCTCTAACAGGAAGAATTCGATTTCGGGATGCACATAGCAGGAGAAACCGAGATCGTTGGCCTTCTGCAGCTGACGGCGCAGCACGTGCCGCGGGTCCGCCCACGACGGCGAGCCGTCGGGCATGGTGATGTCGCAGAACATCCGCGCCGAGTGGTGGTGACCCGTACTGGTGGCCCAGGGCAGCACCTGGAAGGTCGAAGGATCCGGGTTGGCCACGGTGTCGGATTCCGAGACCCGCGCGAAGCCCTCGATCGAGGAGCCGTCGAAGCCGATGCCCTCCTCGAAGGCGCCCTCGAGCTCGGCCGGGGCGATGGCGACCGACTTCAGGTAACCGAGCACGTCCGTGAACCAGAGCCGCACGAAGCGGATGTCGCGTTCCTCCAGCGTGCGGAGGACGAATTCCTTCTGTCGATCCATAACTCGAACAGTATGCAACGGCTGTTAATTTCGTGTTACGGAAGTGATTAGTGCCGTGCACATTCGTTAAAAGACACGCAGGTCAACGAAGTGTTGTGGGTTAGTTATGGGACAGGAGGACAGGGGACCCTGACCGTGTTGTACCGGCAGACCTCGTTCGGCACGTTCGGCGGCGGCCCCGCCGCCAACGCCTCCTGCCCCTGCGCCAACATCTGCGGCACCTCCGTCGTCAAAATCTGCATCATGTCCGGTGAAAACGTCACCCCCGGCGGTAGCGGTGGCAGCGGCAGCCCCCCGGGCAGGATCGTCGTCCCCGGCGGCAACACCGTCCCGGGCGGCAACACTATCGCTGGCGCTGGCGGCGGCGGGAGCGGCGCCGGCACGTCGATGACCCGGTCTACCAGGCGCACTGACCCCGATCCGACCGTGGTTTGGCCGGTACCGAGCGGTGCCGCCTCGAAGAGCGCGAGCGCCGCGATGGCCGCGGCCCCGGCGGACATCACTTGCATTGGACGGCGACGGTTTGTCATTCCTATAAATTGCGGGCCGTTGTTAGCAGCAGGCTAGGCGCCACTTACCGATCCGCTGTGAGGTTAGGACCGGCACTGTAACGACGCCGGTGGCAACGTCCCCGCGACGAAGTAGCGCACCACCGTGTCATCCACGCATTGGTCACCGTTGAACACGGCGGTGTGCTGGGTTCCGTCGTAGGTGATCAGCGGGGCGCCCAGCTGGCGGGCCAGGTTCACGCCGGATTGATACGGGGTGGCCGGGTCGTGCGTCGTCGAGACGACGACGACCTTGCCCGGCGCGACGGGCGGCACGGCGTGCGGTCTGGACGTGGCGGGCACCGGCCACAGCGCGCACAGGTCGCGAGGGGCATTTCCGGTGAACTGCCCGTAGCTCAAAAACGGCGCGGCCTGGCGGATCCGTTGATCCGCGGCGACCCACGAAGCCGAATCCGTCGGCGTCGGCGCGTCGACACACCGCACGGCGTTGAACGCGTCCTGGTCATTGCCGTAGTGCCCGTTTTTATCACGGCTTTCGTAATCGTCGGCGAGCACCAGCAAGTCGCCGGCGTCGGTGCCGCGCGCCAGCCCAAGCAGACCGCTGGTCAGGTACTTCCAGTGCTGCGGGGTGTACAGCGCGTTGATGGTGCCGGTGGTCGCGTCTTGGTAGCTGAGGCCGCGCGGATCCTTCGTGCGGCCCGGCTTGGCGACCAGCGGGTCGACCAGGGCGTGATACCGGTTGACGAATTGAGCCGGGTCGGTGCCCAGTGGGCAGGCCGCCGAGCGGGCGCAGTCCGCGGCGTAGTCGTTGAAAGCCGTTTGAAATCCCGCCATTTGGCTGACGTTTTCATCGACCGGACCCACGGTCGGGTCGATGGCCCCGTCGAGCACCATCGCCCGGACATGGTCACCGAATGCCTCCAGGTAGGCGGTGCCCAACTCGGTGCCGTAGCTGTAGCCGAGGTAGTTGATCTGCTCGTCGCCCAGCGCCTGGCGCACCATGTCCATGTCGCGCGCGACCGATGCGGTGCCGGCGTTGGCCAGGAACCCGGTCCCCATCCGGTCGGCGCATTCCTGGGCCAACTGCTGGTTGAGCTGCTCGATGTGCGCCACCCCGGCCGGGCTGTAATCGACCATCGGTTCGCGCCGGAAGGCGTCGAATTGGGCGTCGGTGCGGCACCGCAACTGCGGAGTCGAATGGCCCACGCCTCGCGGGTCAAACCCCACCAGATCGAAGTCGCGGGTGATGTCGCTGTCTTCCAGGTCCGATGCCAGGCCGACCACCATGTCCACCGCGGATCCCCCCGGGCCGCCAGGGTTGACCAACAGCGATCCCATCCGCCGGCCGGTCGCAGGCACCTTGATCACCGCCAGCTTGGCTTGCGCGCCAGCCGGATTGGCGTAGTCGACCGGGACGGACACGGTGGTGCACTGGGCGGTCGGAACGTCGCTGGTGTCGGTCAGGAATTGGCTGCAGCTGCCCCAGTTCTGCGGCCGCACCGCGGCAGGCGGGGCCGGGCTCGGCGTCTGGCCGGCACCGGGTTCCGGGGTCGCGCCGGCGACCGGCGGTAGTAGCGCCGGTGGCCCCGCCACCAACAACCCGAACGACAGCAGCGCCGAGCTCAGCGGTCTCAGGCGCGACATGGCTGTCATCGTTGCACCTTCGAATACCCGTGGCAGCGCAAAAAGGTAACGCCTTGATTTCGGGCTCGGCCGTCGCCGAACGTGCGATCAGATCGAAAATCCCGCACGTTTTTCGCGCTGAGTACACGTTCGGCGTTGCCACGCCGCCGAAACGCGGGCGATGATGCCGCCGGGTGTGTCCTCCGCGGTGACCCGCAAGTCGATCCAACCCAACTCCGTGAGGGCCTCTGCACGTCGAATGTCCCTATTGAATTGCCTTCGGTCGATGCGATGGTGGTCACCTTCATACTCGACGGCTAATTTCAGGTCCTCCCAGCCCATATCGAGAACGGCGACCAGCGCGCCGTACTCGTCGTAAACCGGGATCTGGGTTTGGGGCGGCGGGAAACCCGCGCGAACCAAAAGGAGCCGTAGCCACGTCTCGCGCGGCGACTCGGCGCCCGGATCGACGAGCGACAGTGCGATATGGGCACGCCTGATGCCGCGGCGTCCCCGATAGCGCTCAGCGAGTACCTCGACGTCGATCGCCTTGAGATCCGTTGCGCGGGCGAGCGCATCGATGGCCGCGACAGCCTTGTCGACGGGATAGCGGCACGCGAGATCGAGAGCGGTTCGTGCCGGCGCCGTTGCGGGGATCCCGGTGATTAGTTGTATCTCGTCTTCGGCAACACGATCCGACCATGTCCGAATGCCACTGGGCGGGCGACGACAGTCGTAAAGCAACTCGGCCGGTGCGCGGTCGTCGATCCATTTGGCGCCGTGCAGCGCCGACGCAGAGCGGCCTGCGACAACGCCGCGTCGGCGGGACCACAACCAGGCCGCATGGGCTCGCAGTCCTGCGGTGAGGTCGGTGTCGGCGGCAACGTAGACGTCGGGATGGATCGATACGAATCGGCTGCGCAGCGCGTACTTCGTCACAGTGCCGGATGCGACCGCCTCGCTACCGACGAATGGCTCCCCCATGCCAGGACAGTGTGCCGGAGTCCTCCGACAAGAGCGCCGAACGTGTACTCAGCGCGAAAATCCGGCCTCAAACTCGCGCTGATAACACGCTCGGCGAAACGTCAAGTTAGAGCTCTAGCACTTTGCACCACTCGGCGGCGTGTCACCAGCGATCAGGTACTCCGTCACGTAGTCGTCAACGCAGTTGTCGCCCTGGAAGACCACGGTGTGCTGGGTCCCGTCGAACGTAAGCAGTGACCCGCGAAGCTGATTCGCCAACTCCACCCCAGCCTTATAAGGCGTCGCCGGATCATGAGTGGTCGACACCACCACGGTCGGCGCCAGGCCGGGCGCCGAGACGGCGTGCGGCTTGCTCGTGGGTGGCACGGGCCAGAACGCACAGGTACCCAGGGGCGCGTCACCGGTGAACTGCCCGTAGCTCATGAAGGGGGCGATCTCGCGGGAGCGACGGTCTTCGTCAATCACCTTGGCGCGGTCCGTAACCGGGGGCTGGTCAACGCAGTTGATCGCCACCCGCGCGTCGGTGGCATCGGAGTAGTGACCGTGCGTGTCGCGGCGCATATACATATCGGCCAGGGCCAGCAGCGTGTCTCCGTGGTGGTCGACCAGTTCGCTCAGGCCGTCGGTCAGGTGGTGCCACAAGCCCGGCGAGTAGAGCGCCATGATGGTGCCCACAATCGCGTCGCTGTAACTCAGTCCGCGCGGGTCCTTGGTGGGCACCGGCCTGCCGACCATCTGATTGTCCGGGTCGACCATTGGATCGACGAGGCTGTGATAGACGTCGACGGCCTTGGCCGGATCGGTGCCCAGCGGACAGGTCGGTTGCTTCGCGCAGTCGGTGGCGAAGTCGTTGAACGCGTCCTGAAATCCCTTGGCCTGCCGCAGGTCTGCCTCGGTGGGATCGGCATTGGGGTCGACGGCGCCGTCGAGGATCATCGCGCGCACGTTCTTGGGGTAGGCCTCCGCGTAGGCGGAGCCGATCCGGGTGCCGTACGAGTAGCCGAGGTAGGTCAGCTTGTCGTCGCCCAGAGCCGCGCGGATGGCATCCAGATCCCTGGCGACATTAACCGTTCCCACATTCGCCAGGAAGCCTTTGCCCATCTTGTCGATACAGCGGCCGACGAACTGCTTGGTCTCGTCCTCGATGTGCGCCACGCCCGCCGGGCTGTAGTCGACATCCGGCTCGGTGCGCAGCCGGTCGTTGTCGGCATCCGAGTTGCACCAGATCGCCGGCCGCGACGCCCCCACCCCGCGGGGGTCGAAGCCGACGAGGTCGAACCGTTCGCGGATGCGCTTGGGCAAGGACTGGACGACACCCAGGGCGGCCTCGATGCCCGACTCGCCCGGCCCGCCGGGGTTGATCACCAGCGAGCCGATCTTGTCGCCGGTCGCCGGGAAGCGAATCAGCGCCAGCGTCGCCACGTCGCCGTCCAGGTGGTTGTAGTCGACGGGCACGGCCAGCCTGCCGCACAGCGCGCCGGCGGGGATCTTGGCCTGCGGGTTAGACGAGCGGCAGGGCGTCCATTCGATCGGCTGGCCCAGTTGGGGCCCCGCCATGACAGCGCGCCCGCCGACGACGCGCAGGCAGCCCGCGACAACGAGCGCCACGGCAGCGATCGCCGTCCAGATCAGCAGCGTGCGCGCGATCTTGTCGCGTCGAGACGGGCCCATGCCAACATATGCTGCCAGAGCCAACCTGAGATTCTCATGAGCGGCCAACCCGATGCCCAATCTGCGGCGACGGCTCAGCCCAGTTCGTATGACTCGCGAGACAATCGGAATAAGTGGCCGGTCGACGTGTCGGTACAGGTGATTCCCGCCGGCTCGATGGAGCAGCGGATCGCCCCGGAGAACGCGGTCTCCCCATAGTCGAGCGTCTTGAGATCCACGCTACGCATCGTGTCGCCATGGCAGGCCAACTCCGGCTGGCCGCCCGGCGCGAGGGTGAACCGGTCACCCCAGGCTTGCGGGCAGGTCGGCGGGCGCGGCGGAGCGGAATAGGTGTGCTCGCCGATCTCGCAGCCGACGAAGCCGTTGGTGCCGCCGCTCTCGGCCGGCCCCAGATAGCACGCGATGTTTCAACCCCCGCGTGCGACGATGTGTTCGGCAACGAGAGGAGTCGGCGACGATGCTCAGCCGGCTGGGGATGGCGCTGGCAGGATTGATAACTGCCGCCATCGTCAGCGCAACTCCGGTGCGCGCCAACATAATCGGGTGCTCGCCCGATGATCCGTCCCAGCCGCACGCGGAACTATTCGCCACCACCAACACCGCCGTCATCACCGATACCGACGATCCTCGACTGCGAGATCGGCTGGAGCTGTTTGAGTTACAGGTCGACGCGACGGTTGTGGCCAATGCCGCGGTCGCGACGGGCTCGACGTTGGTCGACGGCGTTTCCTGGTCGGCCGAGCGGCATCAGCTGACGTACGAACGTTCGCGCGATTTCCATCTGTCCTGCGTGGACGAGTCCGAGCTACACCGCATCGCCGATCAAGTCCGCCAACAGTTTCTCCAGGGGTCGGTACTGACCTTCCGGCAGTTGCCCCACGATGCGCCGGAGGTAGACGCCGTGGCCGTCGAGGTACCCGGCGTCGACACGTCGCGGTTGTACGCCGCACTGGCGGGCGATCCGGTGGCCCGAGACCGACTGGTTGGCGGGTCGGTGACCGAGGATCACACGCTGATCCTGGTAGCCGACATCGCCGACCTCGGACTCGCCCGCCGACTCGCCGTTGACGCGGGTGGTCGGACCCAGGCCGCGACCGTGCGGTACGGGCGGCGCGAATTCGTCGAATAGTGGTGCTCACTCCCACCAGCGGGAATGGCACGTCTCACACGGCACCGACGGTGCTATTGCGCGGCCGAGATGGCAGAATGTCTGGAGTCAACCGAACCCGGGGACCCGAAGGGCCACGAGGATCGACCCGACCACGACCAGGGACAATGATGTCTGAGCAGCATGTTTATGGTGCAAACGCGTCAGAGCACGCCAAGCCGCTAACCAAAATTCGCACTCATCACCTTCAGAAAATGAAGGCCGAAGGCCACAAGTGGGCCATGCTCACGGCCTACGACTATTCCACCGCCCGCATCTTCGACGAGGCCGGCATCCCGGTGCTGCTGGTCGGTGACTCGGCGGCCAATGTCGTCTACGGCTACGACACCACGGTGCCCGTCTCGATCGACGAGCTGATCCCGCTCGTCCGCGGGGTGGCGCGGGGGGCGCAACACGCCATGGTCGTCGCCGACATGCCGTTCGGCAGCTACGAGGCCGGGCCCACCGCCGCGCTGGCCGCCGCCACCCGGTTCATGAAGGAGGGCGGCGCGCACGCCGTCAAGCTCGAGGGCGGCGAGCGGGTAGTCGAGCAGATCGCCCTCCTCACCGCGGCCGGCATCCCGGTGATGGCGCACATCGGCTTCACCCCGCAAAGCGTGAACAACCTCGGCGGCTTCCGGGTGCAGGGCCGCGGCGACGCCGCGGAACAGACCGTCGCGGACGCGATCGCCGTCGCCGAAGCCGGGGCGTTCTCCGTCGTCATGGAGATGGTGCCGGCCGAATTGGCCACCCAGATCACCGGCAAGCTAACCATTCCGACGATCGGGATCGGGGCCGGCCCGAACTGCGACGCGCAGGTCTTGGTTTGGCAGGACATGGCCGGCGTGAGCGGCGGCAAGCCCGCCCGCTTCGTCAAGCGATTCGCCGACATCGGCGGCGAATTGCGGCGGGCCGCAATGCAATACGCAGCAGAGGTGGCGGGCGGGGTTTTCCCGGCCGACGAGCACTGCTTCTAAACAGACGCACGCGGTAATTGTTTTGCGAACAACGGTTAGCAATTCCAAACGGTCAAGCACGCGTTGGCTCCCGAGTAGTTGAACAGAGGCACAATTCACCGGCTACGGCTCCGGCTCCGGATCGGCGGCACCGAAAAGCACCGCGCTGCTGATCGTGCCCGCACAACGCCGCAGGCAGCGCCCCGAAATGTGCTAAAAGTCGTTGGCCTCGATGAGTAGGGCCATGGGGCTTCCATGTGGCTTCAGCAATGTCTGCTGCAACCAAATTCAGCGATCTCTCCGAAGCCCTGCTAAGAACCCGCGACAATGCTATGAACTTAAGCATTCAGTCAAGGGGAGGTATTGACCGTGGACGCAACGCGCGCTACTCCGGTTGCGGTCGTCGGAATGGGGTGCCGGCTTCCGGGCGGCATCGACACCCCTGAGCTGCTGTGGGAGGCGTTGCTCCGCGGCGATGACCTGGTCACCGAGATACCCGCCGACCGCTGGGACGTTGACGAGTACTACGACCCCGAGCCGGGCGTGCCTGGTCGATCGGTGTGCAAGTGGGGCGCGTTTTTGGATGACGTCGGTGACTTCGACCCCGAGTTCTTCGGGATCACCGACAAGGACGCGACTGCAATGGATCCGCAGCACCGCTTGCTCCTGGCGGCCTCCTGGGAGGCGATGGAGCACGGCGGTTTCAGCAGAGACACGATGGCCAACTCGCGGACCGGAGTGTTCGTGGGGTTGATGCATGGCGACTACCAATTCGTACACGCCGATGCCCAGGCCTTGTCGGGACCGTACGGACTCATGGGCACCAGTTTCGCCATGGGATCCGGGCGCGTCGCGTACGCCATGGGACTGCATGGTCCGGCGATGACGGTCGATACCGCATGCTCGTCCGGCCTGGCCGCTGTCCACCTCGCCTGCCGCAGCCTGCACGACGGCGAAAGCGATCTTGCGCTGGCGGGCGGCGCTTCGGTCATGCTCGAGCCCCGCAAAGCCGCATCGGGGTCCGCGATAGGCATGTTGTCCCCGACCGGGCGCTGCCATGCGTTCGACGTCGCGGCGGACGGCTTCGTGGCCGGCGAAGGTTGTGTCGTGGTATTGCTCAAGCGGCTACCGGATGCGCTGGCCGACCACGACCGGGTCCTGGCCGTGATACGCGGCACTGCCGTCAACCAGGATGGCCACACGGTGAACATCGTGACGCCGTCGCGGTCCGCACAGGTCGAGGCGTACCGGGCGGCATTGGCTGCGGCGGGTGTGGAACCCGGCAGCGTCGGGATGGTGGAGGCGCACGGCCCGGGCACCCCCGTGGGTGATCCCATCGAATACGCGAGCCTTGCCGAGGTGTACGGCCTCGACAGCCCCTGCGCGCTCGCATCGGTGAAGACCAATTTCGGCCACACCCAGTCGGCCGCCGGAGCATTGGGGCTGATGAAAGCGGTACTCGCCTTGCAACATGGTGTGGTTCCGCGCAATCTCCACTTCACCCGGCTGCCCGATGAGTTTGCAAAAATCGAGACCAATCTCTTTGTGCCGCAATCGACCACGCAGTGGCCCGCCAACGACCACCAAGCGCCACGGCGGGCGGCGGTGTCGTCCTACGGGTTCTCGGGAACCAACGTTCACGCCATCCTGGAACAAGCTCCGGTGGAGCAAGCTCCCGGCAAAGCTGAACCAGACGGCGCGCGACCCACCCCCGCTGTCGGCGGCCGGCTGATGTTCCCGCTGTCCGCCACCTCGGCCGACGGATTGCGGCAAACCGCCGGGCGACTCGCTGACTGGGTCGAGGCGCACGCAGCGGACGTAGCGGCAGCGGATCTGGCCTACACGCTTAGCCGCCGCCGTCACCACCGGCCGGTGCGCACGGCGGTCTTCGCCGACACTGTCGAGACACTGGCCGACGGTTTGCGCGAGGTCGCCGACGCCGACTTTCCGTATCAGGCCGCGGCGGGGCGAGACGATCGAGGGCCGGTATGGATTTTCTCCGGGCAGGGCTCGCAATGGGCGGCGATGGGCGCCGAGCTGCTGGCGACCGAACCGGCGTTCGCCGCGGCCGTCGCGGAGGCGGAGCCGCTGATCGCCCGGGAGTCCGGGTTCTCGGTAACCGAGGCGATCTCGGCGCCCGAGACGGTCACCGGCATCGAGCGGATTCAGCCCGCGCTGTTCGCCATGCAGGTCGCACTGGCCGCCACGATGAGGTCATACGGGGTGCGGCCGGGTGCGGTGATCGGCCACTCGATGGGCGAGGCCGCGGCAGCGGTCGTGGCGGGAGCACTGTCGCTGGAGGACGGGGTGCGGGTGATCTGCCGCCGGTCCCGGTTGATGTCCACGATCGCCGGTTCCGGGACGATGGCGTCGGTGGAATTGCCTGCTCCACAAGTGCTTTCGGAACTCGCCTCACGTGGGATCGACGACGTCGTGGTGGCCGTGGTGGCATCACCGCAGTCCACGGTGATCGGCGGGGTCGCCGAGACGGTGCGCGATCTCGTCGCGGCGTGGGAGCAGCGTGAGGTGATGGCCCGGGAGGTGGCCGTTGACGTCGCATCACACTCGCCGCAAGTCGACCCGATCCTCGACGAGCTGACCGACGCGCTGGCCGAGCTCAACCCCGTGACACCGGAGGTTCCCTTCTACTCCTCGACCATGTACGACCCGCGCGAGGAACTCGAGTGCGATGCCTGGTATTGGGCGGACAATCTGCGGCACACGGTGCGGTTCGCCGCGTCCGTACAGGCCGCACTAGAGGACGGCTATCGGGTCTTCGCGGAGTTGGCACCACACCCTCTACTCACCCACGCTGTCGAGCAGACAGCGGACAGCCTCGGTATTCCGCTCGCCGCCCTCCCCGCAATGCGCCGCGAGCAAGAACTGCCGCACGGACTGGGCGGCTTCCTGACGGATCTCTACAGTGCCGGCGCCGCGATCGACTTCTCGGTGCTCAACCCCGATGGTCGGCTGGTGGACGCGCCGCTACCGACATGGAGTAACCGTCCGCTGCTGTTGAACCGCGGCGGTCAGCAGTCGCCGGCGCCCGGCGCTCGCACCGTTGCGGTGCACCCGCTCATGGGGGCGCATGTGCAATTGCAAGAGGAACCGGAACGGCACGTTTGGCAGGGTGAAGTCGGTACCGGGGCGCAGCCTTGGTTGAGCGACTACCGGATACATGATGCGGCCACCCTTCCGGAGGCCACCTATTGCGAGATGGCGTTGACCGCGGCTCGCACGGTTCTCGGCGACGCGTCCGAAATATCCGATATCCGCATCGATCGGACGCTGATGCTTGACGAACAGACCCCGCTCGGCGCCGTCGCGTCGCTGCAGGGACCGGGTGTCCTCACATTCGCCGCGGAGACGCTCAAGGATGGGAAACACACGCGGTGGGCCACCGCGGTCCTGCGCGCCGTCGACGATGCGGATCAACCGCCTGCCGTTGACATCGCCGATCTGCTGGCGACGCATCCCCGCCGGGTGGACGGTGCGGAGGTTCGACAGTGGTTCGAACGGCGTGGACTTCGTTTCGGTCCCGCCTTCACCGGCCTGACCTGCGTACACGCCGCCGAAGGGACCGACGAGACGGTGCTGGCCGAGGTCGCGCTGCCGCGCGCGCTCCGTTCCCAGCACGCCGGCTATGGCGTGCACCCCGTGTTGCTGTCGGCCTGCTTCCAGTCGGTGGGAGCCCACCCCAGTGTGGAGCAGGTCGCAAACGGCGGCATGTTGTTGCCTCGGAGTGTGCGTCAGCTGCGTGCCTATGGATCCACCCGCAGCGCCCGCTACTGTTTCACCCGCGTGACCCGTGCCGACACCACGGGGATCGGAGCTGACCTCGACATCCTGGACGAGCACGGGACGGTTCTGCTGACGGTCCGCGGGCTTGAGATGGGTATCGCCCAAGCCAGCGAACGCGATCGCGTGCTCAGCGAGCGGCTGCTGACCATCGACTGGCAACAGCGAGACTTGCCCGAGGCGAGCCACGCCGAGCCGGGAGCGTGGCTGCTGATTGCCGCCTCTACCGCCGCGGATGTCGTGGCAACCGAACTGGCGGACGCCTTGAAAGGCGGCGGCGCGCAATGCACCTCGATGCTTTGGCCCCAAGCTGGGGAACCGATGCCCGACGTCTCCTGGCTCAGGGATTATCTCGGTTCCAACGTGTTGGACGGGGTGGTCGTCCTGACCGGACCGACCGACGGCGACGCGGACGAGCAGTGCGCGGTCCGTGGCGGGGAGCACGTACGCCATCTGGTACGGATCGTCCGCGAGCTACCGGATATCCCGGTCGAACCACCTCGCCTGTACATCGTGACCAGGGGTGCCCAGCCGGTGCTGGCCGGCGACCCGGTCAACCTCGAGCAGGCCGGGCTGCGCGGCTTGATTCGCGTGATCGGCAATGAACACCCCCAGTTGCGCGCCAGCCAAATCGACCTCGACGGGGACACCGATGTCGAGTACCTGGCGCGGCAATTGCTGGAGCACTCCGACGAAGACGAGACCGCTTGGCGGAACGGCCTGTGGTACGCGGCGCGCCTGAGCCCCGCCCCGCTGCGCCCCGAGGAGCGGCAAACCGCCGTCGTGGATCACGCGCAGGACGGCATGGGCGTGTGGATCCACAAGCCGGGCGACCCTGAATCGATAGAGCTGGCCGCGTTCGACCGCGTCCCGCCGGGACCCGGAGAGATTGAGGTCGCGGTGACCGCGTCCAGCGTCAACTTCGCCGATGTCCTGATCGCCTTCGGCCGATACCCCAGTATCGACGGGGCCCCGCCGCGGCTCGGCATGGATTTCGCCGGAGTGGTAACCGCGGTCGGGCCCGACGTCACGACTCATCAGGTCGGTGACCATGTTGGCGGGTTCTCCAAAAACGGCACTTGGGCGACCTTCGTCACCTGTGACGCTCGCGTCGCCGTCACGCTTCCGTCCGGGCTGACCGACGCGCAGGCGGCCGCGGTGAGCATCGCGCACGCCACCGCCTGGTATGGGCTACACGACCAGGCCGGAATTGCCGCCGGCGACCGGGTGTTGATTCACTCCGCCACCGGCGGCGTGGGCCAGGCCGCGATCGCGATCGCCCGCGCGGCGGGAGCCGAGATTTTCGCGACCGCCGGCAGCCCGCAGCGTCGGCAACTCCTGCGGGACATGGGAATTGCACACGTCTACGACTCCCGCAGCACAGAGTTCGCCGAGTTGATCCGCCGCGACACCGACGAATACGGCGTTGACATCGTGCTCAATTCTCTGACCGGCGGCGCACAACGGGCCGGGCTGGAACTGCTGTCCACGGGCGGACGATTCGTGGAGATCGGCAAACGCGACGTCTACGCCAACAACCGGCTTGAGTTGTTCCCCTTCCGCCGCAACCTGACGTTCCACTACGTCGATCTGGCGCTGTTGGCGGAGAGCCGCCCGCACCGGGTCGGCGACCTGCTGGGCAAGGTGTACCAACTGGTCGCGGACGGTGAGTTGCCGCTACCGCAATGCACGCACTACCCCCTGTCCGACGCGGCCGACGCTATTCGCACGATGAGCGCGGCAGAGCACACGGGAAAGCTGGTGCTCGACGTCCCCCGCACCGGGCGCAGCCAGGTCGTTGTACCGCCCGAACGGGCGACGGTTTTCCGGCGCGATGGCTCCTACATCATCTCCGGCGGCTTGGGTGGCCTCGGGCTCTTCCTCGCCGAGAAGATGGCCGTGGCCGGCTGTGGCCGCATCGTGCTTACCTCTCGCTCCCAGCCGAATCAAAAGGCGCTGGACACAATCGAGCTCATCGCGGCGATGGGTGGCGACATCGTCGTGGAGGCCGGCGACATCGCCGCACCCGGCACTGCCGACCGGTTGGTGGCCGCCGCGACCGCGACCGGGCTTCCGTTGCGCGGGGTGCTGCATGCGGCCGCGGTGGCCGAGGACGCCACCCTGGTCAACCTCACCGACGAGGTGATCGACCACGAATGGGCTCCCAAGGCCTACGGCGCGTGGAACTTGCACAGGGCGACGACAGGGCAGCCGCTGGACTGGTTCTGCTCGTTCTCCTCGGCAGCCGCCCTCGTGGGCGCGCCCGGCCACTGCGCGTACGCCGCTGCCAATAGCTGGCTGGACGCCTTCGCCCATTGGCGGCGGGCTCAAGGCCTTCCGGCCACCACGATCGCGTGGTCAGCCTGGGCCGGGATCGGCCTTGCCACCGCCGCGGCCGTGGAAACGACTATCACTCCGGAGGAGGGGGCCTACGCGTTCGAGGCGCTGCTGCGCCACGACCGCGCGTACACCGGGTATGCACCGGTCAGCAGAACGCCCTGGCTCACCGCGCTGGCGCAACGCTCCAAGTTCGCTGAACTGTTCCAGGCCAGGGACGAAAGCTTAACGGACACAAGTAAATTCCTTGCCGAGTTGCATGCGTTGCCGAAGGAGGAATGGTCCCCCCGGCTCCGGCGTCTGGTCTCTGACAAACTCAGCAAGATCCTGCGCCGCTCGATCGATCCGGACCGCCCGCTCTCCGAGTACGGCCTTGACTCGCTGGCCAACCTCGAGCTGCGTAACTATCTCAAGGACGAAACGGCAATACGCATCACGCCCAGCCACATCTCCACGGTTAACGGTTTGGCCGAAGCGCTCTACGAGTATTTGACGGTCGATGGAACTCGCGGCGATGTCGAGCCCCGCGAGTCCGGCGGGATCACCCGAATCCAGTCCCCCTCGGGCCCGGACCTGGCCACTGCCAACACCGACTAAGGGGTCGGTTAACAGCCGGTGAACGGTCGCCGGTAAGCGCGCAATCGCGATGTGGCACGCTATGTCAACGATCGTCGATGACCTTTTAAGACCGCAGCGACGCGCCCTCAACGGAGCCGAAAATGCCTTCAAACGCGCCGAAAACCTCGCGCCATCTCGAGGTGGAGCGCAAATTCGACGTCGTCGAGTCCACGGTGTCACCGTCCTTCGAGGGCATCGCCGCGGTGGCTCACGTGGAGAAGTCGCCGGCGCAATCGCTGGATGCGACGTACTTCGACACGCCGACGCACGACCTGGCGCGCAACAAGGTCACCCTGCGGCGCCGCACCGGTGGCACCGACGCGGGTTGGCACCTTAAGTTGCCGGCCGGACCCGACGCCCGCACCGAGGTGCGCGCGCCGTTGACGTCCGGCCCGGCCGAGCAGGACACCGTGCCTACCGAACTGCGGGATGTGGTGCTGGCGATCGTTCGCGACCGCCCGCTGGAACCGGTCGCGCGCATCTCCACCGAACGCGAAACCCAAGTGCTGTACGGCGCCGACGGCACAGCGCTGGCAGAGTTCAGCAACGACCACGTCACCGCGTCGGCGGCCGCGGCCCCGGATGGCCCGGACTCACGCTCCGCCGAACAGGAGTGGCGCGAGTGGGAACTCGAGCTCCGGGAAAGCCCGGATAGCTCGGAAAGCAACGGAACCCCTGACACCGAGCTGTTGAACCGGTTGAGCAATCGGCTGCTCGACGCCGGCGCCGCACCCGCCGGTCACGCCTCCAAGCTGGCCCGGGTGCTCGACACGACCGCGCCGCCCAACGGCAGGCGGCCGGCCGACCCGGTACACCGCGCGGTGCAAGAGCAGGTCGACGAGCTGCTGCTATGGGACCGCGCCGTTCGTGCGGACGCCGACGATGCGGTGCACCAGATGCGCGTGACCATCCGCAAGATCCGCAGCCTGCTGGCTGACTCCCAGGATTCGTTTGAATCGTCCGACAATGCGTGGATCCTCGACGAGCTGCGGGAGCTCGGCAACGTGCTGGGCGCTGCCCGTGACGCCGAGGTGCTCGGCGACCGTTACCGGCAGGCACTGGACAGTTTGCCGCCTGGGCTGGTGCGTGGACGCGTCCGAGAGCGTCTGGTCGAGGGTGCGCGGCGCCGCTACGAAACCGGACTGCGGCGGTCCCTGATCGCGATGCGCTCGCGGCGATACTTCCGTCTGCTCGACGCCCTCGACGCGTGGGTGGCCGAAATACCCGACACCGCTTCGGGCGAGGAACATCCTCCGGTGACCATCGATGCCGCTTACCGGAAGGTCCGCAGGGCCGCAAAGGTCGCCGCCCGGGTGACACCGGAGGCCGAACACGAACGCGACCTGGCGCTGCACCGAATCCGCAAGCGCGCCAAGCGGCTTCGCTACACCGCGGCGGCTACCGGCGCCACGGACGTGTCCGAGCAGGCGAAGGTCATCCAGACGCTGCTCGGTGATCACCAGGACAGCGTGGTCAGCCGCGAACACCTCGGCGTCCAGTCCGAAGCCGCGCACGCCGCCGGTGAGGACACCTTCACCTACGGCCTGCTCTACCAGCAGGAGGCCGACTTGGCCGGGAGGTGCCGTCAGCAGCTCGGCAACGCGCTGCGCAAACTCGCCAGATCGGTGCGTTGATCCCGACCTAGAGCAGTCCGAGCAGTTGTAAGTCGGTGACGTATTTGAGGATGATCGACGCCGAGACGTGCGGGATGTCCGGATCGTTCTTGTCGCGGCCGATTTTCGCGTCGTACACAGCAGCACGGAATCGGTCGGTCGGCGCCATCGACCCGTGGGGCGGCGCTGCGGGCTGCAGATAGTTGGAATTGCCCAACTGCAACATCGACAGCACCGAGTGCTGGCGTTGTCGATCCGGCAGGGCACGCAGGCCGGCCTCAAATCGCTGCAACCACTGCCCAAGGTCATCGATGCGCTGGATGGGGTGACCGGCCTCGATCAGCCAGTCGACATACTCGTCGAGCCCGAAGCCGTCGTCGTGTGGGTTCATCACGTGGTAGGTCTCAAACCCCTCGACCACCTGTGCACCCAGAGTGGCGATCGCCTCGGCGACGAATTCGACTGGGAGCCCGTCGAAATGCGCGCGCTGCCGGTGTCCGTCGGCGTCGAGCTGATAGAACGAGCCGGGCGCGATGCCGGTGGCCATGATGCTCAGCACCATGCGGGTGAACGAGTCCGACACGTTGAGCTGGCCCGCATACGTGGTGTCGGCCAGGATCATGTCGCAGCGAAATACCGAGACCGGCAAGCCGCACAGGTCGTTGGCCTCCCGCAGCAGCACCTCGCCGGCCCACTTGCTGTTGCCGTAGCCGTTGGCGGAGCTGCCGTCGCTGGTGCGGGTGGGGCTGATCACCCGGATGTCGGCATCTTCGGTGAACGCCGACGGCTCGATCTGATCGCCCACGTTTGCGGTCGACACGTAGGCAAAGGGCTTGAGCTTGGTGGTGAGCGCGATGCGGATCAGCTCGGCGGTGCCCGCGACGTTGGGCCCGAACAGCTCGCTGTAGGGCAGGACGCCGCTGACCAGGGCTGCGGGATCGACGATCAGATCGACGCTGTCGGCCAGCCGCTGCCAAGTGTGCTCGTCCAGGCCCAGGTTGGCTTCGCCCTTGTCGCCGGCGAGGACCTCCAGATGATCGGCGGCCAGTTCCCCGTAGTGCGTGAGCAGCCTGGGGTCGCCGGTGTCGAAGGTCTTGTCCAGACGGCGCCGCGCCTCCTCGTCGGACTCGCCGCGCACCAGGCAGATCAGCATGCCGTCGACCAGCTCCATCCGCTCCAGCCACTCGAGGGCCAGATAGCGCCCGAGGAAACCGGTCGCCCCGGTGAGCAGGACCGTCCGCACCTCGGCGCTCGGCCCCGGCAGCCCCGGCGCGGCGGCCAGCGTCGTGGCGTCGATGAACTTGTCCAGGGTGAGGTCGCGGGCGTGCACCTCGGTGGCGTCGTCACCATGCACGGACACGAAGCGCACATCGCGGGCCGGGCCGGCGTCCTCGCCCAAGTGCCGGCTCAAGCTTCTGACGGACGGCGCGCTGAACAAGGTGGGCACCGCAAGGTGGATATCAAGGGCTGTGTTGATCGCGGTGATCACCCGCATTGCCGACAGTGAATCCCCGCCCAGGTCGAAGAAGGAGTCGTCGGCCCCGACGCGCTCGACACCGAGTACCTGGGCGTAGATGCCGGCCAGGATCTCCTCGGTGGGGTTGCCCGGAGCGCGGTACTCCCCAGCGGTGTACTCCGGTGCGGGGAGAGCGCGGGTGTCGAGTTTGCCGTTGGGGGTAACCGGCAGCGCCTCTAGCACCACCACCGCGGCCGGAACCATGTAGGCCGGGAGTCGCTCGGCCAGCGCGGCGCGCGCCTCGGCCGGGTCTGCCGTACCGGTCACATAACCCACCAGGCGCTTATCACCGGGGCGGTCCTCGCGGGCGATCACCACCGCCTGATCCACCCCAGCCACGGCTGCTAGTGCCGCCTGCACTTCACCCAGCTCGATGCGATACCCGCGGATCTTGACCTGCTCATCGGCGCGCCCCAGATAGTCCAGCTGCCCATCCGGGCGCCAGCACACCAGGTCTCCGGTGCGATACATACGCATTCCAGGCGCTCCCGCGCCGCCGAACGGGCACGCCACAAACCGCGACGCCGTCAACGCAGTCCGGCGCCAATATCCGATCCCGACGCCGCGACCGGCCACATACAACTCGCCGACCACCCCGGCCGGCACCGGCCGCAACCACCGGTCCAGCACAAACAACGCCGCCCCCGGCACCGGCGACCCGATCGGCACCACCCCCGCCGACCCCGCCGACAGCGGCGCACTGATCGCCGCATACACCGTGGTCTCGGTCGGCCCGTAGGCATTGATCATCACCCGCCCGGGCGCCCAACGCTGCACCAGCTCGGCCGGACACGCTTCCCCGGCCGCCACCAACGCGACCGGATCCAACCCCTCCGGTGAGAGCGCCCCCGCCGCAGCCGGGGTTTGGCTGAGCACGCTGACCCGCTCGCTGACCAGCAACGCGTGGAAGTCTTCCGGTGAACGGGCCACCGAGTCGGGCACCACCACCAGGCGTCCACCGTGCAGCAGCGCACCCCAGATCTCCCACACCGAGAAGTCGAACGCATAGGAATGGAACTGCGTCCACACCTGTCCCGGCCCCAGCTGCAGGCCGATGTCCAGCGAGTCGAACAGCTGGGTCACGTTGTGCTGGGTGACCGCCACCCCCTTGGGGACACCGGTGGTACCCGACGTGTAGATGATGTGGGCGATGTCATCAGGTGCCGGCCCCGGCAGCGCCGTGCCGGGCTGAGTGTCAACACTGGGGTCCTCGACATCGATGACCATGACGTCGAATTCCTTGAGCCGGTCGGCCAGCCCAGCGGTGGTGATCGCGGCGATCGGCGCGGCGTCGGTGAGCATGAACCCGATCCGGTCCGCCGGTAGGCCCGGGTCGATCGGCAGATAAGCCGCCCCGCTCTTGAGCACCGCCAGGATCGCCACGATCGCCTCGGCCGACCGCGAAAACAGCAGCGCCACACACTGTCCCGCGCCCACACCATGGCCGGCCAACAGATGCGCCAACCGGTTCGCCGCCTCATCGAGCTCGCGATAGGTCCACGAACACGACCCGCACACCAGCGCCACCGCCTCCGGCGTGCGGGCCACCTGCGCGGCGAACAACACCGGAACCGACACCGGCGCGCTTCCCGGCGCGGTCAACACCGCCCGGTTGCCCCACCCGTCCAGCCGGGCGTGCTCGACCTCATCGAGCACATCCACCGACGACAACAACCGGGCCGGATCGGCCGTCATGGCCATCACGACCCGCTGCAACCGTCCGGTGAGCACCTGGATGCTGGCCGCGTCGAACACATCGGTCCGGAATTCCACCGCCCCGCAAATCCCGGCGGGCTCACCCGCCTCGGTCCACTGCTCAGCCAAAGAAAATGTCAGATCCATCCGGGCGGTCTGGGTGTCCGCCGGCATGGACATGACTTCAAGGCCCTCCAGCACCAAACCGGCAGCCGGATCATGCTGCCCAGCGAAGTTCTGCCAACCCAACATCACCTGCACTAGTGGATGATGCGTCAGGCTGCGGGTGGGGCTGAGCCGCTCGACGAGCACCTCAAAGGGCACATCTTGATGCTCGAAAGCCTCCAAACTGCGTGCCCGCACCCGAGCCAACAGTTCCGTGAAGCTGGGATCACCGGCCAGATCGACCCGCAGTATCAAGGTGTTGACGAAAAACCCGACCAGCTCATCAAGCGCGGGATCGCCGCGCCCGGCGATCGGAAAGCCCACCGCCACATCAGAACTCGCGCTCAGCCTGGACAGCAGCACCGCCAGGGCGGCCTGCACCACCATGAACGTGGTCGCATTGTGCTCACGGGCCACCCGGGCAACCCGCTGCTGCAACCCCGCCGGCCACTCCACCGCCACCGTCGCGCCGCGCTGATCAGCAACCGCCGGATACGGCCGATCCGTGGGCAGCTCCAGACGTTCCGGCAGGCCAGCCAAAGCGTCCTCCCAATAGGCCAGCTGCGCGGCGATGGGGCTGTCGGCGTCTTGGAGATCACCAAGGATTTCGCGCTGCCACAACGTGTAATCGACATACTGCACCGCCAACGGCGCCCAGCCGGGGGCCCGCCCCACACACCGGCTGGCATAAGCCATACCCAGATCACGCACCAGCGGCGTGATCGACCAGCCATCGGCGGCGATATGGTGCGCCACGATCACCAGCACGTGTTCGTCATCGGTGACGGCGAAAAGCCGCGCCCGCAAGGGGATCTCAGTGGCCAAATCAAACGGGTGACGCACCGCCGCGGCGATGGCCTCGTACAGCTGGCTTGCCGGCCAGCCGCTGGCATCAACGATCTGCCAGCCGAAGTCGGCCCGCTGGACAGGCATCACCAGCTGTTGGGGGATCCCGTCGGGTGCCGGGAACACCGTGCGCAGGCTCTCATGGCGGCCCACCAGATCGGCCAGCGCCGCACCCAGCGCGTCGGCATCAAGGCGCCCGCCCAACCGCAACGCCACCGGCATGTTGTAAACCGGCGAGGGCCCCTGCAACTGATCCAGGAACCACAACCGGCGCTGGGCAAACGACAACGGAACCACCGCGGGCCGTTCCCCGGCTACCAACGGCCTACGCCGAACCGCCTCACCGATACGGGGCGCCAACAGGGCCACCGTGGGGGCCTCGAACACCGTGCGCACCGCGAGGTCGGCGTCCAGTGCGGTGTTGATCGCAGCGACCAGGCGCATTGCCGACAGTGAATCCCCGCCCAGGTCGAAGAAGGAGTCGTCGGCCCCGACGCGCTCGACACCAAGTACCTGGGCGTAGATGCCGGCCAGGATCTCCTCGGTGGGGTTGCCCGGAGCGCGGTACTCCCCAGCGGTGTACTCCGGTGCGGGGAGAGCGCGGGTGTCGAGTTTGCCGTTGGGGGTAACCGGCAGCGCCTCTAGCACCACCACCGCGGCCGGAACCATGTAGGCCGGGAGCCGCTCGGCCAGCTGCGGCGCGTATCCCGGCCGGGTCTGCCGTACCGGTCACATAACCCACCAGGCGCTTATCACCGGGGCGGTCCTCGCGGGCGATCACCACCGCCTGATCCACCCCAGCCACGGCTGCTAGTGCCGCCTGCACTTCACCCAGCTCGATGCGATACCCGCGGATCTTGACCTGCTCATCGGCGCGCCCCAGATAGTCCAGCTGCCCATCCGGGCGCCAGCACACCAGGTCTCCGGTGCGATACATACGCATTCCAGGCGCTCCCGCGCCGCCGAACGGGCACGCCACAAACCGCGACGCCGTCAACGCAGTCCGGCGCCAATATCCGATCCCGACGCCGCGACCGGCCACATACAACTCGCCGACCACCCCGGCCGGCACCGGCCGCAACCACCGGTCCAGCACAAACAACGCCGCCCCCGGCACCGGCGACCCGATCGGCACCACCCCCGCCGACCCCGCCGACAGCGGCGCACTGATCGCCGCATACACCGTGGTCTCGGTCGGCCCGTAGGCATTGATCATCACCCGCCCGGGCGCCCAACGCTGCACCAGCTCGGCCGGACACGCTTCCCCGGCCGCCACCAACGCGACCGGATCCAACCCCTCCGGTGAGAGCGCCCCCGCCGCAGCCGGGGTTTGGCTGAGCACGCTGACCCGCTCGCTGACCAGCAACGCGTGGAAGTCTTCCGGTGAACGGGCCACCGAGTCGGGCACCACCACCAGGCGTCCACCGTGCAGCAGCGCACCCCAGATCTCCCACACCGAGAAGTCGAACGCATAGGAATGGAACTGCGTCCACACCTGTCCCGGCCCCAGCTGCAGGCCGATGTCCAGCGAGTCGAACAGCTGGGTCACGTTGTGCTGGGTGACCGCCACCCCCTTGGGGACACCGGTGGTACCCGAGGTGTAGATGATGTGGGCGATGTCATCGGGGGCCGGCCCCGGCAACGCCGTGCCGGGCTGAGAGTCAACACTGGGGTCCTCGACATCGATCACCAGCAGGCCATGCCCGTCTAGCCGGTCGGCCAGCCCAGCGGTGGTGATCGCGGCGATCGGCGCGGCGTCGGTGAGCATGAACCCGATCCGGTCCGCCGGTAGGCCCGGGTCGATCGGCAGATACGCCGCCCCGCTCTTGAGCACCGCCAGGATCGCCACGATCGCCTCGGCCGACCGCGACAACAGCAGCGCCACACACTGTCCCGCGCCCACACCATGGCCGGCCAACAGATGCGCCAACCGGTTCGCCGCCTCATCGAGCTCGCGATAGGTCCACGAACACGACCCGCACACCAGCGCCACCGCCTCCGGCGTGCGGGCCACCTGCGCGGCGAACAACACCGGAACCGACACCGGCGCGCTTCCCGGCGCGGTCAACACCGCCCGGTTGCCCCACCCGTCCAGCCGGGCGTGCTCGACCTCATCGAGCACATCCACCGACGACAACAACCGGGCCGGATCGGCCGTCATGGCCATCACGACCCGCTGCAACCGTCCGGTGAGCACCTGGATGCTGGCCGCATCGAACACATCGGTGCGAAATTCCACCGTCCCGCCGATGCCGGCGGGCTGACCGGCTTCGCTCCACCGCTCGGCGAGGGAGAATGTCAGATCCATCCGGGCGGTCTGGGTTTCCACCGGCATCGGGGTGACCTGCACATCGCCCAGGGCCAACCCCGCGGCGGAGTTGTTGCCTTGCCCGGGCAGGTTCTGCCAGGCCAACATCACCTGCACCAGCGGGTGATGGGTCAGGCTGCGGGCGGGGTTGAGCCGCTCGACCAGCACCTCAAAGGGGACGTCCTGATGCTCATAGGCGGCCAGGCTGCGCTGCTGCACCTGGGCCAGCAGCTCGGCGAAGCTGGGATCGCCGGTCACCTCGACCCGTAGCACCAAGGTGTTGACGAAAAACCCCACCAGCTCATCAAGCGCGGGGTCGCGGCGCCCGGCGATCGGAAAGCCCACCGCCACCTCGGGGCTGGCGCTCAGCTTGGACAGCAGCACCGCCAGGGCGGCCTGTATCACCATGAACGTGGTCGCGTTGTGCTCACGGGCCACCCGGGCAACCCGCTGCTGCAACTCGGCCGGCCAGTCGACCGCCACCGTGGCGCCGCGCTGATCAGCCACCAGCGGGTAGGGCCGATCGGTGGGCAGCTGCAGCCGCTCGGGCATCCCGGCCAGCACATCCTCCCAATAGGCCAGCTGCGTGGCGATGGGGCTGTCGCTGTCGGCCAGATCCCCGAACTGCGCGCGCTGCCACAGCGTGTAATCGACGTACTGCACCGGCAATTCGGCCCACTCCGGGGCTTGCCCGGCGCAGCGGCCGACGTACGCCACACCCAGATCACGCACCAGCGGGGTGATCGACCAGCCATCGGCGGCGATATGGTGCACCGCCGCCACCAGCACGTGCTCGTCCTCGGCTGACACGGAAAAGGCGTGCCCGCAACGGGATTTCGGTGGCCAGATCCAACGCGTAACGCGCCGCGGCGTCGATGGCCTCATCCAGCCGCGCCGCCGGCCAGGCGCTGGCATCAACGACATCCCAACCGAAGTCGGCCCGCTCGACAGGCATGACGACCTGCTGCGGTATCCCGTCCGGCGCCACAAACAGTGTGCGCAGGCTCTCATGGCGGCCCACCACGTCGGCCAGTGCGGCACCCAACGCCTCGGCGTCAAGCGGCCCATTCAGCCGCAACGCGGTCGCCATGTTGTAAACGGGCGAGGGCCCCTGCAACTGCTCGAGGAACCACAACCGGCCCTGGGCGAACGACAACGGAACCACCGCCGGGCGCTCAACGGCCACCAACCGCTCGAGCCCAGCCGCGCCCTCACCGATCCGGGGCGCCAACTGGGCCACCGTGGGTGCTTCGAATACGGTGCGCACGGCCAGGTCGGTGTCGAGGCTGGTGTTGATGGCCGCGATCAGGCGCATCGCCGAGATGCTGTCCCCACCCAGGTCGAAGAAGGAGTCGTCGACCCCGACCCGGTCAAGCCCCAGGACCTGGGCGTAGATGCCGGCCAGGATCTCCTCGATGGCGCTGGCCGGGGCCCGATACTCACCGGCGGTGTACTCCGGTGCCGGCAACGCCCGGGTGTCCAGCTTGCCGTTCGGGGTCAACGGCAACCCGTCGAGCACCACCACCGCCGCGGGCACCATATAGGCCGGCAACCGCTGCGACAGCGCCGCGCGCGCCTCGGCCGGGTCCGCGGTTCCGGTCACATAGCCGACCAAGCGTTTGTCACCGGGGCGGTCCTCGCGGGCGATCACCACCGCCTGATCCACCCCAGCCAACGCGGCCAATGCCGCCTGCACATCACCGAGCTCGATGCGATACCCGCGGATCTTGACCTGCTCATCGGCACGCCCCAAATACCGCAACTGCCCATCAGCACCCCAACACACCAGATCCCCGGTGCGATACATCCGTGCCCCCGGCCCGCCGAACGGGCAGGCCACAAACCGCGACGCCGTCAGCGGACCCCGGCGCACATACCCCACACCCAGCCCGGAACCGGCCACATACAACTCACCGACCACCCCGGCCGGCACCGGCGCCAACCACCCATCCAGCACGAACAACGCCGCCCCGGCCACCGGCGACCCGATCGGCACCACCCCCGACCCCGCCGACAGCGGCGCACTGATCGCCACGCACATCGTGGTCTCGGTCGGCCCGTAGGCATTGACCATCACCCGCCCCGGCGCCCAACGCTCCACCACCTCAGCCGCACACGCCTCCCCGACCACCACCAACGCCGCCGACTCCAACCCCTGCGGGGACAACACCGCCACCGCCGACGGGGTCTCGGTGAGCACACTGACCCGCTCCGCGACCAGCACGCCGTGCAGATCCTGCGGCGAGCGCGCGACCGACTCGGGGATCACCACCACCCGGCCGCCACGCAACAACGCCCCAAAGATCTCCCACACCGACACGTCAAAGGCCAACGAATGAGAATGGCTCCACGCCCCCGCCGCCGGCAGCCCACCATTCAACGACCCCAACAACCGCGTCACATTCGCATGCGTGAGCCCCACCCCCTTGGGCACACCGGTGGTGCCCGAGGTGTAAATCAGATACGCGATCTCGTCGGGACTCGGCGCCGGCAGCCCCGTGCCGGGCTCGGCGTCGATGCGGGGGTCGTCGACATCGATGACCACCCCGTCGAACCCGTCAAGCCGGTCGGCCCACTCAGCGGTGGTGATCACCGCCACCGGCGCGGCGTCGGCGAGCATGAACCCGATCCGCGCCGACGGCAGCCCCGGATCGATCGGCAGATAAGCCGCCCCGGTCTTGAGCACCGCCACGATCGCCGCGATCGCCTCGGCCGACCGCGACAACACCAACCCCACACACCGCCCCGGGCCCGCACCGTGGCCAACCAGCAGACGCGCCAACCGATTTGACGCCCCATCCAGCTCCCGATACGTCACCGACCGGCCGCCACAGCTGATCGCCACCGCCCCCGGAACCCGAGCCACCTGCGCGCCGAACAACGCCGGAATCGACACCGGCGCACTCGCCGGCTGCGATCAGCACCGCCCGATTGCCCATGTCATCCAGCCGGGCACGCTCAGGCATGTCCAGCAGATCCACCGACGACAACGCCCGTGCTCGGGTCGGCGGTCATCGCCACCAACACCCGCTCCAACCGCTCGATCAGCACCTCGATCCTGTCCGCGTCGAAAACGTCGGTGTCGAATTCGACGCGAAGACCCAGCCCAGCCCCCGGCAGGGCTTGCATCGTCAGCGGGTAGTGGTTGTATTCGCGGCCGCTGACCTCGGTGATGGCCAACTCCTGGTCGCCCACCAACGCGGCGGTGTCGATCGGGTAGTTTTCGTAGCCGAAAACGGTGTCGAACAGTCTTTCCTGGCCGGTGATCCGGTGAATCTCACCCAGCGCCAAATGCTGGTGCTCGAGCGTGTTGTGGTGGGCGCGTTGCAGCTGGTCGAGCAGGTCTGCGGTGGTGGTCGCCGCCGTGATGCTCACCCGCACCGGCACCGTGTTGATCAACAGCCCCACCATCGAGTCCGCGCCGGCCACCTCGGCGGGCCGCCCCGAGACCGTGGTGCCGAAGGCCACATCATGCTGACCGGTCAGCCAGCACAGCAGCCGCGCGAAGGCGCCCTGCAGCACGGTGTTGACGGTGGTGTGGTGCGAGCGCGCCAGCTCGCCAAGCGCCCGGGTGGTCTCCTCGGGCACCCGAAACGATGCAACGCCTCGCCGCCCCAGCCCCAACCGGCCCGGCGGGCCCACCAATGTGGGGGCATCAAAACCGGCCAGCACCTCACGCCAGGCCGCGCGGGCGGCCTCCAGGTCACGACCGGCCAGCCAGGCAACAAACCTGCGATACGAGACCGCCGCGGGCAGCCGCTGCCCGTAATAGCCGGCGAATATTTCGTTCAGCAGGATCGGCATCGACCAGCCATCGAGCACGATGTGATGATTGGTCAGCACAAACCGGTGCCGATCTGCTGCGGTACGGATCAACGCCACCCGAAAGGCCGGCCGGTCGGCCAGGTCGCCGACCGCGGCGCGCTCGTCAGCACACACCCGCTGGACCTGCTCATCCGGGTCGGCGCCGCCGTCAAGCTCGACATACCGCCACGCCACCACGGGATCGGCCGCGATGATCTGCACCGGCTCGTCGAACCGGTCGCAGAATCGGGCCACCAGGTGCGGATGCCGGTTAACCACCGTGTGCACCGCCCCGCGCAACCGGTGCCGATCAAGCCGACCGCTTAACGTGATATCCAGCTGCACCGCATACACATCGTCGCCGCCCTGCGCGGTGCCAGCGTGAAAGAGCAGCCCCTGCTGCAGCGGGGTCAACGGCAAAATATCGGCGATCTCATATTCCCGCGCCAGCTCATCGATCTGCTGCTGGCCAAGACGGGCGGGCGCGATATCCGACGGGGTCAACCCGCCCCCACCGGCGCGCACATGCGCGCAGATGCCGGCCAGGGCCTCAAACCACAACCGGCTCAGCCGGCTGACCGCCGCGTGATCCAGTGCCGAGGGCGCCCACATCCAGGCGGCGTGCAAGCGCGGGCCGGCGTCGGTGTCGACGGTGGAGGCGTTGAGCTCCACGGTGTGCGCCAGCGGCATGGGCACCGCCGTCGCCGCGGCGGTGAGCGACAAGCCGTCTTCGCTGATCCGCCACAAATCATCGGATAGGTCGGCCGCCGCCGCGTCCAGACGTCCCAGATAGTTAAACGCGATCGGCGGGTCAGACCCGGCCAGATCAACCTCGATGTTCAGATAGCGCAGCACACCATAGGTCAGGCCGTCCGGGAGGGCACGCAGCTGCTCTTTGGCATCCTTGAGCAGCGCCCCCAGCCCCGCCTCACCGGCGGCCACCTGCCCCCAGCGCAGCCCACCCACCGCCAAGGCCACCGGGTATTTGGTGGTAAACCACCCCACGGTGCGTGACAGGTCAACATCGGGGCCCAGCTCCTCGTGGCGCCCGTGGCCCTCCACGTCGATACCGATCGGAGCGTCACCGCTGCCCAAAAACTCCGCCACCGCCAACGCATAGGCGATCAGCAGGATGTCGTGTATCCCGGCGCGAAACGCCGCCGGCACCTCGCCGAGCAGTTGGCGGGTGGTCCCGGCATCCAGCGACACCGACAAGCGCCCCGCCGTGGCGTAGGTATCCAGCTCCGGTCGGGGCGCGGGCAGCGCGGGCCGAGTCGTCAACACGTTTCTCCAAGTGTTGGCCTGGTCGACAAACGCCTCGGTGTGGGCGTGTTCGTCCAGCAGCGATGCCCACCGCTGGAACGATGTGCCTCCCGCTGGTAGCGCTACCGGCTGCCCGCTGTGATGCTGGGCCCAGGCGATGTTGAGGTCCTCGAGCAGGATCCGCCAGGACACCGCGTCGATGGCCAGATGGTGAATGATCAACACCAGCTGGCCGGTGGAGGCCGCCCACAACGCGCTGAGCATGGTCCCGGTGGCGGGGTTGAGCCGCAAGCGGGCGGCTGTCAGCGCTTCCTCGGAGAGCACGTCGACGGTGTGCACGCAGCTTCGCGCGTCGACCGAACCCGGGTCGGGCACGGTCAGTGTCCAGCCGTTGGTGTCGTCGTCGGCGGCGTGCAACCGCAACATGGCATGCCGATCCAGCAACGCCTGCAACAGCACCACCACGTCGGCCTCGGTCACCCCCAGCGGGGCCTGCACCAGCACCGTCTGGTTGAACTGGTCGACGGGGCCGCCGGCGCTTTCCAGGCCCTGCAGCCAGCGCATGATCGGGGTGGCCACCAGCGGCCCGACGCCCTCGTCGATCACGGCAGCGTCGCCGTCGATCACACCGGCCACCCGGGCCAGCCGGGCCACGGTCTGCTCGACGAAAATGTCGCGTGTCCTGCACGTCAGGCCGGCGGCACGGGCCCGCGCGACCACCTGCATCGACGAAATGCTGTCGCCGCCCAAATCGAAGAATGAGTCGTCGACGCCGACGCGGTCGAGTCCGAGGACCTGGGCGTAGATGCCGGCCAGGATCTCTTCGACCGCGTTGTCGGGGGCGCGGTAGCGGTCGATGTCCTGATACTCCGGTGCGGGCAGGGCGCGGGTGTCCAGCTTGCCGTTGGGAGTCAGCGGCAGCTCGCCCAACACCACCACCGCGGCCGGAATCATGTAGCCCGGCAACCGCTCGGCCAGCCCGGCCCGCACCCCGGCCGGATCGGCCGTCCCGGTCAGGTAGCCGACCAGACGCTTGTCACCGGGGCGGTCCTCGCGGGCAACCACCACCGCCTGATCCACCCCGTCCAGCCCGGCCAACACCGCCCGGATTTCGCCGAGTTCGATGCGATACCCGCGGATCTTGACCTGCTCATCGGCGCGCCCCAGATAGTCCAGCTGCCCATCCGGGCGCCAACACACCAGATCCCCGGTGCGATACATACGCATTCCCGGCGCTCCCGCGCCGGCGAACGGGCACGCCACAAACCGCGACGCGGTCAACGCAGTCCGGCGCCAATACCCACACGCCACACCGGAACCGGCCACATACAACTCACCGACCACCCCGGCCGGCACCGGCCGCAACCACCGGTCCAGCACAAACAACGCCGCTCCCGACACGGGCGAACCGATCGGCGGTGCCCCGGTCCCGGCCGTCAGCGGGGCACTGATCGTCACGCAGACCGTGGTCTCGGTCGGGCCATAGCCGTTGACCATCACCCGCCCTGGCGCCCACCGATCCACCACATCGGCGGGGCAGGCCTCCCCGGCCACCACCAATGCCGCCGACTCCAGGCCCTCCGGCGACAACATCCCCACCGCGCCGGGGGTCTGGGTCAGCACGCTGACCTGTTCAGCCACCAGCAAAGCACGCAAGTCTTCCGGCGAGCGCGCCACCGATTCGGGCACCACCACCAGCCGCCTGCCCCCGAGCAGCGCAGCCCATATCTCCCACACCGAGAAGTCGAACGCCAAGGAATGACACTGCGACCACACCCCCGCGCGCGGCAGGCCGGCATCGAAGGAGGCAAACAGCTGGGTGACGTTGCGGTGGGTGACCGCCACCCCCTTGGGCACACCGGTGGTGCCCGATGTGTAGATGAGGTAGGCCAGATCACCCGGGGCCGGCGCCGGCGGCGCCGTGCTGGGTTGGGCGCCGACCGCTGGGTCGTTGACGTCGGCGACCAGCAGGTCGTGCCCCGCCAGCCGCTCGGCCAGCCCGGTGGTAGTTATTGCCGCGATCGGCGCGGCGTCGGCGAGCATGAACCCGATCCGCGACGCCGGCAGCGCCGGGTCGATCGGCAGATAGGCCGCCCCGGCCTTGAGCACCGCCAAAATCGCCACGATCGCCTCGGCCGAACGCGAAAACAGCAGGGCCACACAGTCACCGAGGCCCACACCGCGGCCGGCCAGCAGATGCGCCAACCGGTTCGCCGCCTCATCGAGCTCGCGGTAGGTCCACGAACGCTCGCCGCATACCAGCGCCACGGCATCCGGGGCATGGGCGACGCGCGCGGCGAACACCACCGGAATCGACACCGGCGCGATCTCCGGCTCGCTCAACGCGGCCCGGTTGCCCCACCGATCCAGCCGGGCATGGTCGCCGGCATCCAGCAGGTCCACCGACGACAACGCCCGTGCGGGATCGGCCGTCATGGCCATCACGACCCGCTGCAACCGTCCGATGAGCACCTGGATGCTGGCCGCATCGAACACATCGGTGCGAAATTCCACCGTCCCGCCGATGCCGGCGGGCTCACCCGCCTCGCTCCACCGCTCGGCCAGCGAAAATGTCAGATCCATTCGGGCGGTCTGGGTTTCCACCGGCATCGGGGTGACCTGCACATCGCCCAGGGCCAACCCCGCGGCGGAGTCGTTGCCTTGCCCGGGCAGGTTCTGCCAGGCCAACATCACCTGCACCAGCGGGTGATGGGTCAGGCTGCGGGCGGGGTTGAGCCGCTCGACCAGCACCTCAAAGGGGACGTCCTGATGCTCATAGGCGGCCAGGCTGCGCTGCTGCACCTGGGCCAGCAGCTCGGCGAAGCTGGGATCGCCGGTCACCTCGACCCGTAGCACCAAGGTGTTGACGAAAAACCCCACCAGCTCATCAAGCGCGGGGTCGCGGCGCCCGGCGATCGGAAAGCCCACCGCCACCTCGGGGCTGGCGCTGAGCTTGGACAGCAGCACCGCCAGGGCGGCCTGTATCACCATGAACGTGGTCGCGTTGTGCTCACGGGCCACCCGGGCAACCCGCTGCTGCAACTCGGCCGGCCAGTCGACCGCCACGGTGGCGCCGCGCTGATCGGCCACCAGCGGGTAGGGCCGATCGGTGGGCAGCTGCAGCCGCTCGGGCATCCCGGCCAGCACATCCTCCCAATAGGCCAGCTGCGTGGCGATGGGGCTGTCGCTGTCGGCCAGATCCCCGAACTGCGCGCGCTGCCACAGCGTGTAATCGACGTACTGCACCGGCAATTCGGCCCACTCCGGGGCTTGCCCGGCGCAGCGGCCGACGTACGCCACACCCAGATCACGCACCAGCGGGGTGATCGACCAGCCATCGGCGGCGATATGGTGCACCGCCGCCACCAACACGTGCTCGTCGTCGGCTGACACGGAAAAGGCGTGCCCGCAACGGGATTTCGGTGGCCAGGTCCAACGCGTAACGCGCCGCGGCGTCGATGGCCTCATCCAGCCGCGCCGCCGGCCAGGCGCTGGCATCGACGACATCCCAACCGAAGTCGGCCCGCTCGACAGGCATGACGACCTGCTGCGGTATCCCGTCCGGCGCCACAAACAGTGTGCGCAGGCTCTCATGGCGGCCCACCACGTCGGCCAGTGCGGCACCCAACGCCTCGGCGTCAAGCCGCCCATTCAGCCGCAACGCGGCCGCCATGTTGTAAACGGCCGAAGGCCCCTGCAACTGCTCGAGGAACCACAACCGGCTCTGGGCGAACGACAACGGAACCACCGCCGGCCGCTCAACGGCCACCAACCGCTCGAGCCCAGCCGCGCCCTCACCGATCCGGGGCGCCAACTGGGCCACCGTGGGTGCTTCGAATACGGTGCGCACGGCCAGGTCGGTGTCGAGGCTGGTGTTGATCGCCGCGATCAGGCGCATCGCCGAGATGCTGTCCCCACCCAGGTCGAAGAAGGAGTCGTCGACCCCGACCCGGTCAAGCCCCAGGACCTGGGCGTAGATGCCGGCCAGGATCTCCTCGATGGCGCTGGCCGGGGCCCGATACTCACCGGCGGTGTACTCCGGTGCCGGCAACGCCCGGGTGTCCAGCTTGCCGTTCGGGGTCAACGGCAACCCGTCGAGCACCACCACCGCCGCGGGCACCATATAGGCCGGCAACCGCTGCGACAGCGCCGCGCGCGCCTCGGCCGGGTCCGCGGTTCCGGTCACATAGCCGACCAAGCGTTTGTCACCGGGACGGTCCTCGCGGGCGATCACCACCGCCTGATCCACCCCAGCCACGGCCGCCAGTGCCGCCTGCACATCACCGAGCTCGATGCGATACCCGCGGATCTTGACCTGCTCATCAGCACGCCCCAAATACCGCAGCTGCCCATCAACACCCCAACACACCAGATCCCCGGTGCGATACATCCGTGCCCCCGGCCCGCCGAACGGGCAGGCCACAAACCGCGACGCCGTCAGCGGACCCCGGCGCACATACCCCACACCCAGCCCGCGACCGGCCACATACAACTCCCCGATCACCCCGGCCGGCACCGGCTGCAACCACCCATCCAGCACGAACAACGCCGCCCCCGGCCACCGGCGACCCGATCGGCACCACCCCCGACCCCGCGGACAGCGGCGCACTGATCGCCACACACATCGTGGTCTCGGTCGGCCCATAGGCGTTGACCATCACCCGCCCCGGCGCCCAACGCTCCACCACCTCAGCCGCACACGCCTCCCCGACCATCACCAACGCCGCCGACTCCAACCCCTGCGGGGACAACACCGCCACCGCCGACGGCGTCTCGGTCAACACACTGACCCGCTCAGCGACCAGCACGCCGTGCAGATCCTGCGGCGAGCGCGCGACCGACTCGGGGATCACCACCACCCGGCCGCCACGCAACAACGCCCCAAAGATCTCCCACACCGACACGTCAAAAGCCAGCGAATGACAATGGCTCCACGCCCCCGCCGCCGGCAGCCCACCATTCAACGACCCCAACAACCGCGTCACATTCGCATGCGTGAGTCCCACCCCCTTGGGCACACCGGTGGTGCCCGAGGTGTAAATCAGATACGCGATCTCGTCGGGACTCGGCGCCGGCAGCCCCGTGCCGGGCTCGGCGTCGATGCGGGGGTCGTCGACATCGATGACCACCCCGTCGAACCCGTCAAGCCGGTCGGCCCACTCAGCGGTGGTGATCACCGCCACCGGCGCGGCGTCGGCGAGCATGAACCCGATCCGATCGACCGGCAGCCCCGGATCGATCGGCAGATAGGCCGCCCCGGTCTTGAGCACCGCCACGATCGCCGCGATCGCCTCGGCCGACCGCGACAACACCAACCCCACACACCGCCCAGGGCCCGCTCCCGCACCGGCCAGCAAGTGCGCCAACCGGTTTGACGCCCCATCCAGCTCCCGATACGTCACCGACCGGCCGCCACAGCTGATCGCCACCGCCCCCGGAACCCGAGCCACCTGCGCGCCGAACAACGCCGGAATCGACACCGGCGCACTCGCCGGTTGGATCAGCACCGCCCGATTGCCCATGTCATCCAGCCGGGCACGCTCAGGCATGTCCAGCAGATCCACCGACGACAACGACCGTGCCGGGTCGGCGGTCATCGCCACCAACACCCGCTCGAATCGCCCGATCAGCACCTCGATGCTCGTCGCATCAAACACGTCGGTGCGAAATTCCACCAAGCCGCCGATCCCGGCCGGCTCACCGGTCTTATCCCAGCGTTCGGACAGCGAGATCGCCAGATCCATACGGGCAGACTGGGTGTCGAGCGGCAGCGGCGTGACCTGTAGGTCACCCAGGACCAACCCGGCGGCGGGGTCGGCGTTCTGCCCGGCGCCCTGCCAGGGCAGGTTCTGCCAGCCCAACACCACCTGCACCAGCGGATGATGAGTCAGGCTGCGGGTCGGGTTGAGCCGCTCCACCAGGACCTCAAAGGGCACGTCTTGGTGCTCGAAAGCCTCCAAACTGCGCGCCCCCACCTGCGCCAGCAGCTCGGCGACGGTGGGATCCCCGGCCAGATCGACCCGCAACACCAAGGTGTTGACGAAGAAACCCACCAGGTCGTCAAGGGCGGGATCGCGCCGTCCGGCGATCAAAAAGCCAACCGCCACATCGGAACTGGCGCTGATCTTCGACAACAGCACCGCCAACGCGGCCTGCACCACCATGAAGCTGGTCGCATTGTGCTCACGAGCCACCCGGGCAACCTGTTGCTGCAACTCGGCCGGCCAGTCCACCGCCACGGTGGCGCCGCGCTGATCGGCAACCGCCGGGTAGGGCCGATCGGTGGGCAGTTCAAGACGTTCCGGCATGCCGGCCAGGGTGTCCTCCCAGTAGGCCAGCTGCGCGGTGACGCGGCTGTGACTGTCGTCGAGTTCCCCAAGCTGCGCGCGCTGCCACAGCGTGTAATCGACGTACTGCACCGCCAGCGGGGCCCAACCGGGGTCCTGCCCCGCACACCGGCTCGCGTACGCCACGCCTAAATCACGCACCAACGGAGTGATGGACCAGCCGTCGGCGGCGATATGGTGCAGCACGGCCACCAGCACGTGCTCGTCCTCGGCGATGCGGAAAAGCCTTGCCCGCAAGGGGATCTCGGTAGCCAAATCAAACGAGTGACGTACCACCGCGCCGATAGCCTCATCCAGCCGGCATTCCGGCCAGCCGCCGGCATCAACGACCTGCCAACCGAAGTCGGCCCGCTCCACAGGGATAACCAGCTGCTGGGGTTTTCCCTCCGACGCCGCAAACAGGGTGCGCAGGCTCTCATGGCGGCCTACCACATCGGCCAGCGCCGCACCCAGCGCCTCGGCATCAAGGCGCCCGCCCAACCGCAACGCCACCGCCATGTTGTAAACCGGCGAGGGACCCTGCAACTGATCCAGGAACCACAACCGGCTCTGGGCAAACGACAACGGGATCCGCTCCGGACGCTGCATCGCCCTCAGCGGCAGGCGGGCAGGGCCGCCACGATGCCGATGCAGATAGTCGACGAGATCCCCGACGGTGGACGCGTCAAACAGATACCGCACCGGCACTTCCCTGTCCAACGCCAACTGCAGTCGCGCGCTCACCCGGGTGGCGATCAGAGAATCCCCGCCCAGGGCGAAGAAATCGTCATCAAGCCCGACCCGGTCCACGCCCAACACCTCGGCGAACACCCCGGCAACGATTTTCTCGGTCGGGGTCTGGGGCGCGCGGAAGGGTGTGGCGGCAAACACCGGCGCCGGCAACGCTTTGCGGTCGAGCTTGCCGGAAGAGGTCAACGGGAACTCGTCGAGCACCACGATCTGAGCGGGCACCATGTACTCGGGCAACCACGCGCTCAACCGCTGACGCACCGCGCTGACTTTGGTATTGGCGTGGGGGTCGTTGGCGTGGGTGCCGTGTTGGGGGGTCCCGGCGGGGGGCAGGTAGAGGTCGGTCAGCGCTGAGTTCTGCTGGGGGCCAGGCTCGATGGTGAGGAATACGGCATCCAGGGTGCCGGGTTGGAGGCCCCAGGTGACCGCGACGTGGTATCCGGTGGTTTCGCCGAGTTGGTGCAGTTGTTCCGGGCCTACGGCATCGGCGGCGGTGGCTTGGGCGAGCGCGTCGGCTACGGGTAGCCCGGCGGCCAGGCCGGCTTCGACGCCGACGTCGGTGATCACTCCGGCGCGGGGGATCTCGGTGACGCGGACGGTGGTGGGACGTTGGGATGTCAACCGGTCGTGCAGCCCGCGCAGGCCCGCACAGTGAGACCACGCCCAACTCGGCGCGGCGGCCAGTGAGCGTACCGCTGCGGGGGTTTTGTGGATGGTGACGTCGTAGCGGTATCGGTTGAGCTCGTTGTCGCCCGATCCGCGTTTGACCTGAACGCCGAGTCCGGCCACCGACGGATGCTCGGCGGCCCAGGTGGTGAAAAACTCTGGGGACAGCAGCAATTCGGGTTCGCCGAGCATGGCGCGGTGGACTCGTTGCCGGATCTCGGCGCCGTCGGCGGCGCTGGCACTGGCCAGCGCGACCGCGGTTTGGAACGCGCCCTGCAGGGCGTAGTTACGCACGTCGCCGACAAACAGCGTCCCGCCGGGGGCCAGCAGCTCCATGGCGTTGTCGATGACCTCGGCCAGATATCGGTCGTTGGGGAAATACTGGATGACCGAGTTGAGGATGATGGTGTCGAAGTAACCCCGCGGCAGCGCCTCGGTGACGTGGGCGGGTTGGGCCCGCAGTTGAACCCGGTCGCGCCACGGGATCTGCAACCGCTCAAGCGAATTGGCGAGGGTCTCGATCACCACCGGCGAAAAATCGGTGGCGGCATAGTGCTCACACTTCGGGGCGATCTGTGACAACAGCAGCCCCGAGCCCACGCCGATCTCCAACACCCGTCGCGGCTGCAGGGCCATGATCCGATCCACCGTGGCCGAACGCCACTCCACCATGTCCTCCAGCGGAATCGGCTCATCGGTGTAGCTGCTGTTCCAGCCCCGGAAATCCATGCCGAAACCCGGCGCCTCGACCTCGGCGCCGTACAGATCGTCATACAGGTGTTGCCACTCTTCGACGCTTTCGGCGTCGTCATCGGCGGTGGCGGTGTGCTCGAGGGTGATGTAACCGACGAGGTGGGCGCCGGTGGCGCTGTCGTGCACGGTGACGGCGGCCTGGGTGACCTGCGGGCAGGTCAGCAGGGTGTTTTCGATTTCACCCAACTCGATGCGCTGGCCGCGCAGTTTGATCTGGGTGTCGGCCCGGCCCACGTAGGCCAGGGTTGCATCGGGGGTCCAGCGCACCAGGTCGCCGGTGCGATACATCCGCCCCCCGGCACTCCCGTGGGGGTTGGCCACGAACCGTTCCGCGGTCAAGTCCACCCGGCCCACATAGCCCCGTGCCAGCGCCGGTCCGGCCAGATACAGCTCGCCCACCACCCCGACCGGCGCGGGGTTCAGCCGCGCATCAAGCACCAACGCGCACACCCCGGCGATGGGGGTGCCGATGTCGATCGGCCGCCCCGCGAACAGCGGCGCATAGGTGACCCAGATGGTGGCCTCGCTGGGCCCATACGCGTTGAACATCCGCCGATTTGGCGCCCAGGCGGCCACCAACTCCGCCGGGCAGGCCTCTCCACCGGTGATCAGCGTGTCAAGTCCGTCCACCCGGGCGCGATCCAGCGACGAGAGCACCGTCGGGGTCAACAATGCCGCGCTGACCCGCTGAGCCTGCAGCAACGCGGTCAGCGCCTCCCCGGCATACGCGTCCGGGGGCGCCACCACCAACGCCGCCCCCGACGCAACCGCCAACAACCACTCGAAGATCGACGCGTCGAAGGTCGGCGCGGCCACCATCAGCACCCGCGCATCCGCGCCCAACCCGAACACCGCGCGGTGCGCCGCCGCCACCCCCAGCAGCCCGGCGTGGCTGACCGCAACCCCCTTAGGGACACCAGTGGATCCCGACGTGTAAATCACGTACGCGGTGTCATCCACCCCCAACGGCGCCAGCCGATCGGCGTCGGTGATCGGCCGCGCGCTGCGCCCGGATACGTCCAAATCGTCGACTCGCACCACCGGACGCCCCCCGGCCCCGGCCACGGTGTCGCCACCACTGGTCAACACGCACACCGCGCCCGAGGCATCCAACACCGCGGCGATCCGCTCCACCGGATGAGCCCGATCCAGCGGCACATACACCCCACCGGCCTTGAGCACCGCCCACCAGGCCACCACTAGCTCCACGCACCGGGGCATCGCCGCGCCCACCGCGCGCTCCGGACCCACCCCCGCCTCGATCAGCACCCGCGCCAACCGCGTCGACCACTCATCAAGCTCGCGATACGACACCACCCGCGCACCGTCGACGACCGCCACCGCGTCCGGGTCGGCCGCCACCGCCGCCGCCAACAGTTCCGGCGCCACCCCCACCGGCGCCCCGACCCCAGCACCAGACCACCCCGACAGCAGCAGATCACGCTCACCGCGATGCAGCAACGACAGCTCACCCACCACCACCGACGCATCGGCCACCACCGCCTCGATCACCCGCCCAAACCAGGTGACCAACCGCTCAATGCTGGCCCGGTCAAACAAATCCGTGGCATAGGTCACCACCCCGGCGGCCATCGGCGCGCCCGGATCCTCGCTGGGCACCTCGCGCAGATCGAAATCCAGGTCGAACTTGGCGGTGCGGGTGGACACCGCCAGCTCCTCGACGCTGACCCCCTCGAGCACCACCTCGGGGCGCACATTGTTCTGGAAGGCCACGGCCACCTGAAACAGCGGATGATGCGCCGCCGAGCGCACCGGGTTGAGCACCTCGACCAACCGCTCAAACGGCACATCCTGGTTGCTGTAGGCATCCAGCGCCTTCTGCCGCACCCGCGCAAGCACCTCGCTGAACCGCTGCGCAGAATCCACCCCCACCCGCAACACCCAGGTGTTGACGAAAAACCCGACCAGATCATCCAGCGCCTGATCTAACCGCCCGGCGATCGGGGCGCCCATCGCCACGTCCCCACCGGCCCCGGCGCGGTGCAACACCACCGCCATGACCGCCTGCAACACCATCGAGGCCGTCGCGTTATGCGCCGCCGCCAGCCCCTTAACCCCCGCCCACAGCCGCGGTTCGATGCGCACCTCCACCGCATCACCGCGGTAACTGGGCACCGCCGGGCGGGCCCGATCCGCCGGCAGCGACACCACCTCGGGCAGATCGGCCAACTCCTGCCGCCAATAGGCCAACTGCCCGGCAATCACACTGCCCGGATCAGACTCGGCGCCCAACCACTCCCGCTGCCACAACGTGTAATCGGCATACTGCACCGGCAACGGCACCCAGCCCGGGGCCCCGCCCTGCCGCCGCGCCGCATACGCCTCGCCCACATCCCGGACCATCGGGGCTATTGACCACCCGTCAAAAGCGATGTGGTGCACCACAATCCCCAGCACATACCGCTCGGGGCCCAGCGCATAGATCTGCGCCCGAATCGGGATCTCGGCCGACAAATCAAACCGATACCCCGCCAGCGCCACCAACTCACCGGCCACATCCGGCTCCGGCAACGACACCACCGCCGCGCCCCCGCGCCGCCACATCCCCGCCCCGGCCGGCACCACCTCCTGAACCGGCGCACCGCCAATATCGGGAAAGATGGTGCGCAGCGACTCGTGGCGGGCGATGACATCATCCAGCGCCGCTCCCAACGCCTCGACATCCAGCGCCCCACTGACCCGCAACGCGGTCGGCATGTTGTAGGTCGCCACCCCGCCCTCGAACCAGTTAAGGAACCACAACCGCTGCTGGGCATACGACAACGGAACCCGCTCCGGGCGCGCCATCACCCGCAGCGGCGGGCGCGCAGGGCCGCCACGATGCCGGTGCAGATACTCGGCGAGACTCTCGACGGTGGACGCGTCAAACAGATACCGCACCGGCACTTCCCTGCCCAGCGCCAGCTGCAGGCGCGCGCTCACCCGGGTGGCGATCAACGAATCCCCACCCAGGGCGAAGAAATCGTGATCGAGTCCGACCCGATCCAGGCCCAACACCTCGGCGAACACCTCGGCGACGGTTTTTTCGGTCTGGGTCTGCGGCGCCCGGAAGGGTGTGGCGGCAAACACCGGCGCGGGCAACGCCTTGCGGTCGAGCTTGCCCGAGGAGGTCAACGGGAACTCGTCGAGCACCACAATCTGGGTTGGCACCATGTAATCGGGCAACCACGCGCTCAACCGCTGCCGCACCGCGCCGATTTTGGTGTTGGTCTGCGGGTCGTTGGCGTGGGTGTTGCGGTAGTGGGCCCCGGCGGGGGGCAGGTAGAGGTCGGTCAGCGCCGGGGTGTGCCGGCGGTGGGGGTCGGTGGGGGCGAGAAAGACCGCATCCAGGGTGCCCGGTGCAGCACCCCAGGTCACCGCGACCTGGTATCCGGTGGTTTGCCCGATGCGGTGCAATTGTTCGGGGACAGCGGCATCGGCACTGGCGGTGGCTGGGGCCAGCGCGTCGGCCAGCGGTAGCCCGGCGGCCAGGGCGGCTTCGATGTGTACGTCGGTGATCAGTCCGGCGCGGGGGATCTCGGTGACCCGCACGGTGGCCGGACGTTGGGACATCAGCCGGGTGCGCAGCCCGTCCAGGCCCGCGCATTGGGTCCACGCCCAGGTGGGTGCGCCGGCGAGCGAGCGTACCGGGGTGGGGGTTTTGTGGATGGTGACGTCGTAGCGGTAGCGGTTGAGTTCGTTGTCGGCCACTCCGCGTTTGACTTCGATATCGAGTCCGGCCACCGACGGATGCTCGGCGGCCCAGGTGGTGAAAAACTCTGGGGCCAGCAGTAATTCGGGTTCGCCGAGCATGGCACGCTGGACTCGGTGGCGGATCTCGGCGGCGTCGGTGGTGGCGGTGCTGTGGGCCAGCGCGACACCGGTTTGCAACGCGCCCTGCAGGCTGTGGTTGCGAACATCGCCGATAAACAATCTCCCGCCCGGGGCCAGCAATCGCATCGCCACGCCCAGCACCTCGGTCAGATACCCCGCGCTGGGGAAGTACTGGATGACCGAGTTGAGCACCACCACATCGAAATGCCCCTGCGGCAACCCCTCGGCGACATCGGCCGGCTGCACCCGCAACCGCACCCGATCCCCCCACGACTGCGCGGCCACCGCCGCCTGCAGTGTCTGGATCGTCGGCTCGGAGAAGTCCGTACCCCAATACTCGACACACACCGGGGCGATCTGGGATAACACCAGCCCCGAGCCCGCGCCGATCTCCAACACCCGCCGCGGCCGCAGGGCCAGGATCCGATCCACCGTGGCCGAACGCCACTCTTGCATCTGCTCGAGGGGAATCGGATCATCGGTGTAGCTGCTGTTCCAGCCCCGGAAATCCATGCCGAAGTCCGAAGCCTCGTCCTCGGCGCCGTACAGCTCGTCATACAGCTGTTGCCACTCTTCGACGCTTTCGGCGTCGTGGTCGGCGGTGGTGGTGTGCTCGAGGGTGACGTGGGCGACCAGGTGCGATCGCCGGTGGTGCTGTGGTGCACGGTGGCGGCGGCCTGGGTGACCTGCGGGCAGGCCAGCAGGGTGTTTTCGATTTCACCCAACTCGATGCGCTGGCCGCGCAGTTTGATCTGGGTGTCGGCGCGGCCCAGATAGTCCAGGGTTCCGTCGGGGGTCCAGCGCACCAGGTCACCGGTGCGATACATGCGTGCCCCCGCAGCCCCATGGGGGCCCGAAAAAGGATTTGCCACGAACCGTTCCGCGGTCAACTCCACCCGGCCCACATAGCCGTGCGCCAGCGCCGGCCCGGCCAGATACAGCTCGCCCACCACCCCGATCGGGGCCGGGTTCAGCCAGGCGTCGAGCACCAGCGCACACACCCCCGGAATCGGAGCGCCGATGCGAATCGGCTGCCCCGCCGACAGCGGCGCACAGGTGACCCAGATGGTGGTCTCGGTGGGGCCGTAGCCGTTGAACATCCGCCGACCCGGCGCCCAAGCGGCCACCACCTCCCCCAGGCAGGCCTCCCCGACAGCGATCAGCGTGTCCAACCCGTCCAGCCGGGCCCGATCCAGCGTCGACAGCACCGTCGGGGTCAATATCGCAGCGCTGACCTGCTGGTCCTGCAGCAACGCGGTCAGCGCGTCATCGGCATACACCTGCGGCGGCGCCACCACTAACGCCGCCCCCGACCCCACCGCCAACAACAACTCGCCGATCGACGCATCAAAGGTTGGCGCGGCCACCATCAGCACCCGCGCATCCGCGCCCAACCCGAACATCTTGAGTTGCGCCGCCGCCCAACCCAGCAGACCGGCGTGGCTAACCGCCACCCCCTTGGGCACACCGGTGGACCCGGAGGTGAAGATCACAAAAGCGGTGTTATGCACCCCCAGCCCCGCCAGCCGGTCGGCGTCGGTAATCGCCTCCGCGCAGCGCCCGGACACATCCAGACCGTCGATGCGCACCACCGGGCGCGCCCCGGCCCCGGCCACCGTGTCGGCACCACGGGTCAACACACACACCGCGCCCACCGCGTCCAACACGGTGGCGATGCGCTCGACCGGATGGGCCTGATCCACCGGCACATACACCCCGCCGGCCTTGACCACCGCCCACCACGCCACCACCAACTCCACGCACCGGTCCATCGCCACGCCCACCGCACGCTCGGGACCCACCCCGGCCTCGATCAGCACCCTCGCCAACCGCGTCGACCACTCATCAAGCTCGCGATACGACACCCCCCGGGTGCCGTCGACCACCGCCACCGCGTCCGGGTCGGCCGCCACCGCCGCAGCCAACAACTGCGGCGCCACCCCCACCGGCGCCCCAACCCCGGCACCAGACCACCCCGCCAGCACCAGATCACGCTCACCGCGATCCAGCAGGGACACCTCCCCCACCACCACCGACGCATCGGCCACCACCGCCTCGATCACCCGCCCAAACCAGGTGACCAACCGCTCAATGCTGGCCCGATCAAACAAATCCGTGGAATACGACACCACCCCGGCGGCCATCGGCGCGCCCGGATCCTCGGTGGGCACCTCGCTCAGGTCGAAATCCAGGTCGAACTTGGCGGTGCGGGTGAACACCGCCAGCTGCTCGACGCTGACCCCGTCGAGCGCCAGCTCGCGGCGCACATTGTTCTGGAAGACCATGAGCACCTGAAACAGGGGATGATGCACCGTGGAGCGCACCGGGTTGAGCTGCTCGACCAGTAGCTCGAACGGAACATCCTGGTTGCCGTAGGCATCCAGCGCCTTGTAACGCACCTGCTCAAGCACATCGCTGAACCGGTGCGCAGAATTGACACCGACCCGCAACACCCACGTGTTGACGAAGAACCCGACCAAATCATCGAGCGCCTCATCCAGCCGCCCGGCGATCGGCGCGCCCAGCACCACGTCCTCGCCCACCCCGACCCGGTGCAGCAACACCGCCAATACCGCTTGCAACACCATCGATGCCGTCGCGTTATGCGCCGCCGCCAGCGCCTTGACTCCCGCCCACATCCGCGGGTCGATGCGCACCTCCACCCCATCACCGCGATAACTGGGCACCGGCGGGCGGGCCCGATCCGCCGGCAGCGACACCACTTCGGGCAGATCAGCCAACTCCTGCCGCCAATACCGCAGCTGCCCGGCAATCACACTGTCCGGATCAGACTCGACGCCCAACCAATCCTGTTGCCACAACGTGTAATCGGCATACTGCACCGGCAACGGCGTCCATTGCGGGGCCTCACCCTGCCGCCGCGACCGATAGGCCTCGCTCAGATCGCTGACCATCGGAGCTATTGACCACCCATCAAAAGCGATGTGGTGCAACACAAATCCCACCACATGCCGCTCGGGGCCCACCGAATAGATCTGCGCACGAATCGGGATCTCGGTCGACAAATCAAACCGATACCCCGCCAGCGCCACCAACTCGCCGGCCACATCCTGCTCCGGCAACGACACCACCGCCGCGCCCCCGCGCCGCCACATCCCCGCCCCGGCCGGCACCACCTCCTGGAACGGCACACCGCCAATATCGGGAAAGATGGTGCGCAGCGACTCGTGGCGGGCGATGACATCATCCAGCGCCGCTCCCAACGCCTCGACATCCAGCGCCCCGCTGACCCGCAACGCGGTCGGCATGTTGTAGGTCGCCACCCCGCCCTCGAACTGGTTGAGGAACCACAATCGGCTCTGGGCAAACGACAACGGCACCACCGCGGGCCGCTCCACCGCCACCAACGGCTTACGCCGACCCCCATCTCCACCGATACGGGGCGCCAACTCGGCAATGGTGGGCGCATCGAACACGGTGCGCACCGCAAGGCCGGTATCCAGGCCGGTGTTGACCGCGGCGATCAGGCGCATCGCCAACAGCGAATCCCCACCCAAATCGAAAAACGAGTCATCGACCCCGACGCGCTCCACACCGAGCACCTGGGCGTAAATACCGGCCAGGATCTCCTCGATGGCGCTGGCCGGGGCCCGATACTCACCGGCGGTGTATTCGGGTGCCGGCAGGGCGCGGGTATCCAGTTTGCCGTTGGGTGTCAGCGGCAAGGTGTCGAGTGCCACCACCGCCGCCGGCACCATGTAGGCCGGCAGCCGCTCGGCCAACGCGCTACGTATCCCGGCCGGGTCCACCGTCCCGGTCACATAACCCACCAGGCGCTTATCACCGGGGCGGTCCTCGCGGGCGATCACCACCGCCTGCTCCACCCCAGCCACGGCTGCTAGTGCCGCCTGCACTTCACCCAGCTCGATGCGATACCCGCGGATCTTGACCTGCTCATCGGCGCGCCCCACATACACCAACTGGCCGTCAACACCCCAACACACCAGATCCCCGGTGCGGTACATACGCATTCCAGGCGCTCCCGCGCCGCCGAACGGGCACGCCACAAACCGCGACCCGGTCAACCCCACCCGGCCGACATATCCGACGCCCACCCCGGCACCGGCCACATACAACTCACCGACCACCCCCGCCGGCACCGCCCGCAACCAGCCATCCAGCACAAACAACGCCGCCCCCGCCACCGGCGAACCAATCGGCGGCGCACCCGACCCCGCCCTCAGCGGCGCACTCATCGCCGCATACACCGTGGTCTCGGTCGGGCCGTAGGCGTTGATCATCACCCGCCCGGGCGCCCACCGATCCACCACCTCGACCGGACACGGCTCACCGCCCACCAGCAACGCCGCCGACCCCAACCCCTCCGGGGATAACACCCCCACCGCCGACGGGGTCTGGGTGAGCACGCTGACCTGTTCGCGGACCAGCAGAGCGTGGAAGTCGTCCGGTGAGCCCGCCACCACTTCGGGCACCACCACCAGCCGCCCACCGCGCAACAGCGCGCCAAAGATCTCCCACACCGAGAAGTCGAACGCATAGGGATGACACTGCGTCCACACCTGCCCCGGCGGCAGGCCAGCATCCAAGGACTCCAGCAGCTGGGTCAGGTTGTGGTGGGTGATGGCCACCCCCTTGGGCATCCCGGTGGTGCCCGAGGTGTAGATCAGGTAGGCGATATCCTCCGGGTCCGGCGCCGGTGGTGCCGTGCTGGGTTGGCTCTCAACAGCGGGATCGTCGACATCGACGACCACCACGTCAAGCCCGTCGAGCCGGTCGGCCAGATCCGCGGTGGTGATCACCGCGGTCGGCGCGGCATCGGCAACCATGAACCCGATCCGGGCCGCCGGTAACCCCGGATCCATCGGCAGATAGGCCGCCCCGGTCTTGAGCACCCCCAGGATCGCCACGATCGCCTGCGCCGAACGGGACAACAGCAACCCCACACACCCACCCGGGCCCACACCACGGCCGGCCAACAGGTGCGCCCACCGGTTAGCGGCCTCCTCCAGCTCCCGGTACGTCAATGAGCGGCCCTCACACACCAGCGCCACCGCCTCCGGCGTGCGCCCCACCTGCTCAGCAAACAACACCGAAACCGACACCGGCGCCGCCGGCCGCGCCAACACCGCCCGATTCCCGATCCCATCCAGCCGGGCATGCTCACCGGCATCGAGCACATCGATCGACGAGAGCCGCCGGGTGGGATCCGCGGTCATCGCCACCAACACCCGCTCCAACCGCGCTGCTAAATTGCGAACATCCGAATTCGACAACAGTTGTTGCCAAGGACCGGCCGTGTCGAGAAAAAGCTGGTCACCGGCCCTAATAAACCACAGCTCAACCTGATCCTCGAAGCCAGAATGGGTCACGGCCCCCGATCCCGCAGCCCCACCAAAATCCGCTAACCGGGTAGCGGGAATGAAATTGACAACCACCCCATTCGACGCCTCCCCGGAGCCACCGCGACGCGCCTTCTTCGCGATACTGTGCACCGGAAACCGCTGATGCTGCAGCGCTTCTCGCATTCGGGTGTCGACATGTTCGCAAAAACCGGCAACCGAAGACCCTGGCGAGGCCTTCAACACCAGCGGTACCACCCCGGAAGTCATTCCGGGCACCGTCTGTGACTCCTGGCGCACACGCCTGCTTACCGGGAAATCGAGCACCACTTCCGAACCCTCGACGTCGTACCCACGCACCAAAAGCGCGCACGCCGCGGTAATCACCGACGCTCGACGCACCCCCAACGCCTGCGACAACTTGCGGGTCTCGGCGACGACCACGGGGTCCAATTGAACCGGCGCAGAAGACTCAGCAGGATCATGCCCACCCCCGGCGTGCGCCAACCGATAATGCGGTTCGCTTTCCGGCGGAAGGTTTCTCGTCCAATAGGCCTGATCATCGAGATAATCTGTAGACGCTTCGTATTTTAACTCGCAATCAATCAGATCACTCAGCGACCCAAAAAAGGCAGGCGAAACCGGCGCATCAGCAACAATTGCAGAATAGACATCTGCAATCCGATGAGAAATAAGAGCGATGCCGATTCCGTCTATCACGATGTGATGGCAGCAAACGAACAAATAAAATTCGTCCACCCGTGTCTGAAACAGCGCAAATTTGAACAGCGGTCCGCTAAGCGAAAACGGACTGCGTTGGATCGATGCGGCTAGCCGATAAGCGTCCCGTACAGGATCCCGCGAGCCAATGAGATCGTAGCGAACAAGCTCGACGTCCGGGTAATCAATCGGCTTTTGGAATACCTTGCCATCCACCTCGAAAAACGCGGCTCTAAGTGGTTCGGCCTCGCGCACCACTTGACGGACCGCCGACTCAAGCAAACCAGGCTCGAGCGTGCCCTCGATTCGAACAAGCACACCCAACTGCCACTTCGCACCGAAGCGACCCGTTTCCTCCCCAAGCCAGATATCCAGCTGTCCCCGCGTCAGCGGAAAGACCCGATCAGCCGTGTCCCTCGACGAACTGCCCCGCACCCTGCTCCTCTCAGACAAAGCGCTTATGTGTCAAACGCTTTGCTGCACTAACTTCAACGACGGCCACACCCCGCACTGCCGGTCGGGATGTCCCTGGGGCGCCCGCCATCATTAACTATCCGGATAGCCTCGATAGGCACCGCGGCAAAATCGAGCAAAGCAAACATCAATCCCTCGACTCCCCCCTGTAGAAGTCAGATATTGAATTCATTCCACAGTCGGCCATAACCAAGCGCTTGGCCAAGCCCATCCTTACACACTGCAGTCCAAGATCAGAAGGCATTTTGGCGGACTTTACGGACTTTTATTTTTTCAAGATCGCCCACGCTAGAGCTAAATTGTCGTGTGTTGAATAAGGATTAATTTGTCGCATGTCAGATAAGGGAAATGAAGGCCGCTCTCGAAACGCCCTGAACATGTGGTCCCTGTTATGAAGCGGGACGGATGTACTGATAGCTGCGGAGTGGCCGGTGTCGTACGACCACGCCTGGCCGGCAGAGGGCGGGCGAGTTGGCCTGTAAGCCGGATTCTGTTCCCCGCCGCCGCGGCGTAAGCAACGGCGGCGGGGCGGCGACCATCCATCTGGACACACCGTCACCGGGTGCCTCGAGCGGCCTACCCGCAGGCTCGGGCGAGCAACCCTCGAACGCCTGCGCGGCCGCACTTTCGTGCGGCCTTCTTGGCCTTGCTTCGGGTGGGGTTTGCCTAGCCACTCCGGTCACCCGGAATGCTGGTGCGCTCTTACCGCACCGTTTCACCCTTACCACCGCGAAGGTGGCGGTTTGTTTTCTGTGGCACTTTCCCGCGAGTCACCTCGGATTGCCGTTAGCAATCACCCCGCTCTGTGAAGTCCGGACTTTCCTCGACTCGGGCGCCGGAACTCTGGGACTAGCCCAAGACCGACGCGAGCCGCGGCCGCCCGGCCAACTCGTCCGCACGAACACCGTACTCGCTACGGAATCTGCTGACCAGCGGCGTTTAACCATTAGCTAATTTTTCAATCATTGCCTAAATAGCGATGTTGGTGCCACGCTGACCACATGACAGAAGCCGAAGGATTCGTCGATCAGGCGGTGATGGGTCTCGCGGAACCGCAGCCGATGTATAGGGCATTGCGGGAATCGACCCCGGTGTTTCGGTCGCCGCAAGTGGTGGTTCTCAGCCGCCTCGCCGACATCGAGATGGCACTCAAGCGCACCGAACTGTTCTCGTCGAACATGGACGCCGTCGATCTGGGCAATGTGCGACCCTTGATCCCGCTCCAAATCGATCCGCCCGAGCATGCGAAATACCGCCGCATCCTCGATCCGTTGTTCACTCCGCGGGAGATGGCCCGACGGGAACCGCGCGTCACCGAACTGGTGAACGAGATGATCGACCGTTTCGCCGGTCGGGGCGAATGCGACTTCCACGAGGAGTTCGCGGTGCCCCTTCCGTGCACCGTCTTCCTGCAATTGCTCGGCCTGCCGCTGGACGACCTCGACAAGTTTCTGGAGTGGAAGGACGGCGTGATCCGTCCGGAGGGCGCGACGGGCTTCGACCGGCGCCACGAGGCCTCGGCCGAAGTGGCGCAACAGATTTACGACTACTTCGAGCGCGCCATCGACGAGCACATCGCCAGCCCCCGGGACGACGTGCTGTCCGCGATGATCGCGGCGGACGTGGGGGGACGACCGCTATCGCGCGACGAGCTCCTCGACATCTGCTTCCTGTTCCTCATCGCGGGGCTGGACACGGTGACCGACTCGCTGGACTGCTTCTTCGTGTACCTGGCGCGCCATCCCGACCACCGTCACCAGCTCATCGAGCAGCCCGACATCCTGCCGGGCGCCATCGAGGAGTTGTTGCGCTGGGAGACACCGGTGCCCGGCGTCGCGCGGGTCGCCATGCAAGACGTCGAGGTGGGCGGATGTCCCATCAGCAAGGGCGAACGGGTCAGCCCGTTGCTCGGCGCGGCCAACACCGACCCCGCCGAATTCCCGGATCCGGAGCTCGTGGACTTCAACCGCAATCCCAACCGGCACCGCGCCTTCGGCGGAGGTCCGCACCGCTGCCTCGGATCCCACCTGGCCCGCATGGAGCTGCGGGTGGCGCTGCGCGAATTCCACCGGCGCATCCCGGATTACCAGATCAAGCCCGGAACCCAGCTCACCTACACCGCCGCGCTGCGGTCGGTGGAGTCGCTGCCGCTGATCTTCCCCGTGCCCGCAACGTGACCCGCGCCGGCGACGATGCAGAGCGAAGCGATGAAGTGGGGGCACGCCCCCAAGGGGGTACCCCCACCCGCTTGCGGGGGAGAGCGGCGCAATTTGACCCGCGTCTCCGTCGACGCCGACCGCTGCACGGGCCACGGGCGCTGCTACACCCTGGCGCCCGACGTCTTCGACGCCGACGAGGTCGGCCACTGCGTCGTGCTCGTCGAGAACGTTTCGGGTGAACTCGAGGCGCAGGCCGTCACCGGTGAGCAAAACTGCCCGGAGCAGGCAATCACGTTGTCGCGCTGAGGGTTTGAGCGAAGCAGACCACGCTGCGCGCCCCGCGGCCGGCGGTCATGTCGGTGAACGCCGCCTCGACGTCGTCGATACCGATCCGTCGCGTCACCAGAGCCTCGAGGTCGAGCTTGCCGCGTTGGGCAAGCTCGGCAAGCACCGGGATGTCGCGCGCCGGGTCGCTGGCGCCGTAGACGCTGCCCTGAATCGTCTTGCCGTCGGCCATCAATGACAGCGCGGGAAACGTCACCTCTTCCGAAATCCCGGCGGCGCCCACCAACGTGACCTTGCCGCCGCGGCGGGTGGCGTCGTATGCCGCGCGCATGGTGGCGGGCTTGCCCACCACCTCGATTCCGTGGTCGACGCCGGCGCCTCCGGTGAGGTCGCGCACCGCCTCGGTGAGGTCGACCTCGCTCGCGTCGACGGTGTCGGTTGCGCCGTTGGCGACCGCGGCGGGAAGTTGGGCGGCCACCCGGTCGGCGGCGATGATCGGCGCCGCACCCGCCAGCCGCGCCCCCTGGATCGCGGCCAAACCCACTCCGCCACAACCGATCACGAGCACGCTCTCCCCCGGGCGGACGGCCGCCGTGCGCATCACCGCGCCCACCCCGGTGGTGACGCCGCAGCCCAGCAGCGCGGCGAGGTCAAGCGGCAGCGACTCGTCTACCGGCACGACCGCCGCAGCCGGCAACAGCGTCTGTTCGGCCAACGACCCGACACCCATTGCCGGCCATACCGGGCCGGTGGTGCTCTCGGCGTAGGGGGCGCCGTAGGCGTGGTCGTAGCCGTGCACGCACAGTTGAGCCTCGCCGCGCAGGCAATGCGGACAGGCCCGGCACGGCACATTCCACGTCAGCACGACGTGATCACCGACGCTGACAGTGGTGACGTTTTCGCCCACCTCGACCACGATCCCCGCACCCTCATGGCCGAGCGTGGACGGCAGCAGCGTCGGTATGGATCCGTCGCGCAGCGACAGATCGCTGTGGCAGACACCGCTGGCGTGCAGTTGCACCCGCACCTCGTGCTTGCCGATGGGCCGCAGCGCGACCTCCTCCACCGATGTCGGCTGCCCGACCTCGCGCAGCACTATGGCTTTCATCAGTTTTGCGGCGTGGAAACCCTCGGCTTTAGCCGGGGGAGGATACGCCGCTTCCCTCCTTTCGATGGGTTGTCGGTGGTCGCGCTTAGGTTTTTGATGTGTGCAAGTTTAGGTTGCTTCCCAGCGTTGAGCAGGCCGCAGCATTGGTCGAACACTGTCGCCACGCCCGGTTTGTGTGGAATCTTGCCGTGGAGCAACAGCAGCACTGGCGACCAGGCCGCCACGCGCCGAGTTACCACGAGCAGTGTGCCCAGTTGACGGCGGCCCGGGCCGAATATGACTGGCTGGCAGCCGGGTCGCAGACCGTGCAGCAGCAGGCGTTGCGGGACTTCGCTCAGGCGATGCGCAACTTTTTCAACCGCACCCACCGGCGGCCGACGTGGCGTAAGGCAGGCAAGCATGAGGGATTTCGGCAGGTCGGCCTCAAACCGTCCCACGTCAAGCGGCTCAGCCGCCGCTACGGGCAGGTATGGATACCGAAGGTCGGTTGGGTGCGATTCCGGTGGACCCGCACCATCCCCGACACGGTGAAGTCTTACCGAGTGACTCTGGATCGGGCGGGGCGGTGGCACCTCACTTTTGCCGCCATACCTGCACCCGTCCCGGGGCCCGATGATGGCAGCGTTGTTGGCGTGGATCGCGGCGTGGCGGTATCAGTCGCGCTGTCGAGCGGGGAGCTGCTGCGCGTCCCTGGCGTGAGGGCTGGTGAAACCGAGCGACTGCGCCGGTTGCAGCGGCGTCTGGCTCGGGCGCGACCCGGATCGAATCGGCGGGCACGAACGAAGCTGGCCATTGCGAAGTTGCGCGCGCGCGAAACCGATCGCCGCCGTGACTGGGTGGAAAAGACCACCACCGATTTGGCGCGCCGCTTCGACACCATCCGCATCGAGGATCTGGATGTGCGGGCTATGACGCGCTCGGCGCGCGGTAGCCGTGAATGTCCGGGTACCAACTGTGGCGCAGAAACGGGGCCTCAACCGTGAGATCAGCCGCCAGGGGTGGGGGCTGCTGCTGGCCCGGTTGAAGTACAAGGCCCGGGGGCGGCTCGAATTCGTCCCCGCGGCGTTCACGTCGCAACGATGCTCCCAGTGCGGGCATGTCGCGCCGGAAAACCGTAAGAGCCAAGCGGTTTTTCAGTGCGTCGCCTGCGGTTCGGGGCCGTGCAATGCTGACGTGAACGCCGCACGCAACATCGCCGCCGGACGGGCGGTGACAGCACGGGGAGACCTCGGCATTAGCCGGTCTGTGAACCGTGAACCTCAACCTTGCTCTCCTGCTGCCTAGGCGCGACGGGGTTGGAATCCACCGGCTTAAGCTGGCGGAGGACGTCAAGTCATATCGACTTACGACGACCGCACTGGGTCAAGGCCGCTGCGGAAGGAGACGGGTGATGACCACGACGGCTTCGGAAGTTCTCTCGACGGATTCGGTGCTGACGATCGGTGGCGAACCGCAGCCCGGCGCCGCCGGGAGCTATCCCGTACACAATCCGGCCCGGCCGGCCGAGATCGTCGGCCACGCGCCCACCGCCGACCGAGCGCAACTCGACGCCGCGGTGGCGGCGGCGCGACGGGCGGCGCCCGGATGGCGAGCGCTCGGCGTCGCCGAACGAGTTGCCGCTTTCGCAGCCGCCGCGACCACCGCCGCCGAGCAGGTCGCCGGACGCGACGGCGCGCGGCTGTACACCCGCGAACACGGCAAGGTGCTCACCGAGGCGAATTTCGAGCTCAGCACCGGACCGGCCCTCGCCGGACTGATCGGGTCCATGGCCGAGACGGCGCTCGCGCCGGAGCAGGTCGACCCGCAGTCGAAATACCCACGGCTGCATCGGGAGCCGTTCGGCGTGGCGGCGCTGGTGCTCCCGTTCAACTGGCCGCTGGCGCTGACGATGACGAAGCTGGCGTCGGCGTTGACCGCGGGCAACACCACCGTCGTCAAGGTTCCGCCGACCTGTCCGCTGGTGGCGCTGCAGCTCGCCGGGGCGCTGGCCGCGGCGCTGCCGCCGGGCGTGGTGAACGTGCTCGCGGGCCCGGGCAGCGAGCTGGCCCAGGCGCTAATCAGCCACCCCGGCATCGACCTCATCTCGCTGACCGGGGGCGTCGCCACCGGGCGCGCCGTCATGGCGGCGGCCGCCCCGCGGCTCACCCCGGTGTTGCTCGAGCTCGGCGGCAACGACGCCGCCATCATCGCGCCCGACATCACGGTCACCGATGAGCTGGTGGAACGGCTGGTGACCGCGACCTACACCACCGGCGGTCAGGTGTGCATGGCGATCAAGCGGCTGTATGCGCCGGCGGATCGGGTCGGCGAGCTGGCCGAGGCGGTGCTCGCGCGCTGCGACCGGGAGGTGGTCGGCGACGGCCTCGCCGAGGAGACCACGCTCGGCCCGCTGCACACCGCCGCCGGCCGCGACCGGGTGGCCGCGCTGGTCGGCGACGCCGGGGCACAGGGCGCGTCGGTGCGCACCGCGGGGCGCATCCGCGAGGCCGACGCCGACGCGGGTGGCTACTTCGCGCTGCCGACCGTCGTCACCGATCTGGCCCCGGACTCGCCGCTGGCCACCGAGGAGCAGTTCGGCCCGGTGCTGCCGATCTTCGGCTACGACAGCATCGACGACGCCGTAACCGCGGCCAACGCAACCGAATTCGGCCTTACGGCGTCGGTGTGGACCGGTGACGACGCGCTCGCCGACCGGATTACCGGACAGCTCGTGGCGGGCACGGTCAGCGTCAACTGCCACGGGCTGGCCGCCCAGGATCCCCGGCTGCCGTTCGGCGGCTGCGGCCAGTCCGGCATCGGCCGCGAACTCGGCGTCGAGGGAATCCGGGCATTCACCCAGCCGCGGGCGTTCGTCCGGCACCCCGTTCCCAGCTAGCTCGTCGTCGAGTGTGCGCGTAAGGCTTCGGGTGTGCGCTCACGGCGCGAAATTCGCGAAATCCCCGCCCTCGACGCACATCGAAAGCCGACAGAGCACACTCGAAGCCCGATCTTTGCATTCATTGCATAGATAGCGTTGACAGCGGCTAAAAACCGACGATAGTCATCAGATATGCCGCTCCTGCCAGACCCCGATCCCCGGCGGCGGCAGCACGTCCTGATCTCGGTCGACGACCACGTCATCGAACCGCCCGACATGTTCGTCGGCCGCCTTCCCGCCGCGCTGGCCGATCGCGCGCCGAAGATCGTCGAGACCGACGACGGGCGGCAGGTGTGGCGCTACGAGGGCCGGGACTACCCCAACATCGGGCTCAACGCGGTGATCGGGCGGCCGCGCGAGGAATGGAGCATGGAGGCCGCCCGCTTCGATGAAATGCGGCGTGGCTGTTGGGATATCGACGCCCGGATCCACGACATGGACCTCGCCGGCATCTGGGCGTCGCTGAACTTCCCGTCGCTGATCGCCGGGTTCGCCGGCACGGTGTTCTGGAAGAGCGACGACCTGGAGCTGGGCCTGGCCGCGCTGCGAGCCTGGAACGACTGGCACCTCGAGGTGTGGGCCGCCGGCTACCCGGACCGGATCATCCCGCTGCAGTTGCCGTGGCTGGCCGACCCGCAGCTCGCGCCCGAGGAGATCCGCCGCAACGCCGCCCGCGGCTTCAAGGCCGTCAGCTTCCCGGAGCTGCCCGCCCAATGCGGAATCCCGAGCCTGCACAGCGGCGCGTGGGAGCCATTCTTCGCCGCCTGCGAGGAGACCGACACCGTCGTGTGCCTGCACACCGGTTCCGCGCAGTGGGCGCCAATCCCCGCCCCAGACACGCCATTTGAGACCATCGCCACCCTGTTCCCGGTCAACGGCCTGGTCGCCTGCGCGGACATGTTGTGGTCCGGCATCCCGGTGCGGTATCCGAAGCTGAACGTCACGCTGGCCGAGGGCGGGCTGGGGTGGGCGGCCATGCTCGGCGACCGCGCCGATTATGTTCTGGCGCACTCCGGTTCGGGCCAGGAGGGCGGGGCGTGGAAGAGCGACCTGCTGCCCAGCGAGGTGCTGCGCCGCAACTTCTGGTTCTGCTCGATCGACGACCCGCACGCGTTCGGCGCGCTCGACGCGATCGGGGCCGATCGCATCCTCGTCGAAAGCGACTACCCGCACGCCGACTCCACCTGGCCCGACACGCAACAGGTCGTGGCGCGCAACGTCGCCGGCCTGTCGGCGGAGGACGCGGCCCGGATCACCCACCGCAACGCCGCACGGCTGTTCCGCCACCCGTTGCCCGACGAGGGGTGGTTAGCCACAGCGTAGGAGGCCCCATGCTCGACCTGCTCATCCGCGATGCCGAGATCGTCGACGGCACGGGCGCGCCCGCCCGCCATGGCGACGTCGGCATCAGCAACGGACGGATCGTCGCCGTCGGCCCACCAGGTCAGGTCGATGATCTGGCCACGAAAACCGTTGACGCGCAAGGGCAGACGCTGGCACCGGGCTTCGTCGACCTGCACACGCACTACGACGCGCAGCTGTTCTGGGATCCGACCGCGAGCCCGTCGGTGCAGCACGGCGTCACGACGGTCTTCGGCGGCAACTGCGGCTTCACGCTGGCGCCCGCTGCGGCCGACCAACAGGACTACCTCACCCGAATGCTCGCGCGGGTGGAAGGGATGCCGCTGGACGCGCTGCGCGCCGGACTCGACTGGGGCTGGGCATCTTTCGGCGACTGGCTGAGCCGCCTCGACGGCCGCATCTCCGTCAACGCCGGCTTCCTGGTTGGTCACTCGGCGCTGCGGCTGGCCGCGATGGGCAGCGACGCCGTCGGCAGCGAGGCCAGCCCGGAACAGATCGAAAAGATGGTCGCCGTGCTGCACGACGCACTGGACGCCGGTGCGCTGGGGCTATCGACTTCGCAGTCGCCGACCCACAACGACGCTGCCGGCCAGCCGGTGCCGTCCCGCAGCGCGTCGCGCGACGAACTGGTGGCGCTGGCGGCCGGCGTCCGCGACCACCCGGGCACCACGCTCGAGGCGATCATCGCGGGCTGCCTATCGGGCTTCACCGACGAGGACATCGCGCTGCTCACCGACATGTCCGTCGCCGCCGACCGGCCGCTGAACTGGAACCTGCTGGGCGTCTCGTCGGCGAACCCGGACGGGCATCAGCGGCAGTTGCGCGCCTTTGAGGCCGCGGCCCAACGCGGTGGCCGGGTCGTGGCGCTCACCCTGCCCCAAGCCATGAAGATCCGGCTGTCGTTCCTCTCCGGTTTCGTGCTCGACGGGCTGCCGGGCTGGCGGGACACGATGCACCTTCCGGTGCCCGAGCGGCTGGCCGCGCTCGCCGATCCCGAGGTGCGTCGCCGCCTCGCCGAGGGCGCCTCCTCGAAGGAGGCCGGCATGCTGCGCGGCCTGGCGCAATGGGACCGGCTGGTCATCGTCGAGACGTTCGCCGCCGAGAACGCCGACGCGACGGGCCGCAGCGTGGGCCAGGTCGCCGCCGCCCGCGGTGGCGGGCCGTTCGACACACTGCTGGACATCGTGATCGCCGACGAGCTGCGCACCGGACTCAGCCCGCCGCTGACCGGCGACGACGCCGCCGACTGGCGGGCGCGCGCCGAGGTCTGGCAGCACCCGGGCGCGGTGATCGGCGGCTCGGACGCCGGCGCCCACCTCGACATGATGTGCGGCGCGATCTACACGACAGCGCTGCTCGGCCGCGGCGTCCGCGAGCACGGGGTGGTGACGCTCGAGGAGGCCGTGCGATTGGTCACCGACGTGCCGGCCCGGTTTTACGGGCTGACCGAACGCGGCCGGATCGTGCCCGGCTGGCACGCCGACCTGGTGATGTTCGACCCGGCGACCATCGACCACGGCCCCGAGCGCACGCGCTACGACCTTCCCTCGGGCGCGCCCCGGTTGGTCGCCGACGCCTACGGGATCACGTCGGTGATGGTCGGTGGCGTCGAGGTGTGCCGCGACGGCGCCGCCACCGGTGCCCTGCCCGGCACCGTGCTGCGGTCCGGACGTGACACCGAGACGGTCTCGGCTTCGTGAGCATCGACGAATTCGACCCGGCCGAGCTACAGGGCGGCCTGCTCATGCAGGTCGAAAACGTGCACGAGCGGCTCCGCGACGCGCAGGCCAAACACCGCGTGATGGTGGGAAATCCGTTCTCGGAGGTGAGCGCCGGGCAGGTTGGCGACCTGGGCGTGACGGTGCTCGGGTACGACGAGTGCCAGACCGTGCTCACTCACCCCGACACCTTTTCGTCCTCGATCTACGACCAGATCATGGGCCCCGTCATGGGCCGCACCCTGCTCGAGCTCGAGGGAGCCGAGCATCGGGCCAGCCGGGCCCTGGTGTCGCCGTCGTTCCGCACGGCGTTGCTGGAGCGGTGGCGCAGCGAGCTGGTGGAGGTGGTGGTCCACGAGCTCATCGACCGGTTCGCGCCCCGCGGGCGGGCCGAGCTGGCCCGCGAGTTCACCTTCGCGTTTCCGGTCCAGGTCATCGCGCGGATCATGGGCCTGCCGCGGCAGGACTACGTGCGCTTCCAGCGGCTGTCGATCGAGTTGCTCAATGTGGTCTACGACTGGGATTGCGGCATCGCCGCGTCCGCCTCGCTGAAGGCCTACCTCAGGGAGATCCTCGCCGAGCGGCGGCGCAATCCCCAGGACGACCTGATCAGCACGCTGGCGGAGTCGGAGATCGACGGCGCGCGCCTGACCAACGACGAGATCTTCGCGTTCTTGCTGCTGATCCTGCCCGCCGGAGTCGAGACGACCTACCGCGCCTCGGGCAACCTGCTGGTCGCCCTGCTCACCAACCCGCCGCTGCTGGACGCGCTGCGGGCCGATCGCGGCATGCTCCGCGGTGCCTTCGAGGAGGCGTTGCGCTGGGAGCCGCCGATCACGACGGTGGTGCGACGGGCGGTCCGTGACTGCGAGCTCGGCGGGGTCGCGATCCCGGCCGGAACGAACGTCAGCGTCAGCGTCGCCGCCGCCAACCGCGACCCCACGCGGTACCCGGACCCGGACCGCTTCGATCCCACCCGCCGCAACATCGCGCACCTGACGTTCGGCGGCGGCCCGCACCTGTGCCTCGGCATGCACCTGGCGCGGATGGAAGGAACGGTGGCCATCAACGCGCTGCTCGACCGGCTGCCGGACCTGCGGCTGGACCCGAGCGCCCCGGTGCCGCACGTCGTGGGGGTGGCCTTCCGCTCGCCGGCGTCGCTGCCGGTCCAGTTCACTCCGGCCTAACCGCCCCCGCGAGGGCCCCCGCTGCGAGCGTGTTTGTTCCCCCGCAAGCGGGTGGTGCCCCCACACGACACGCCGCGCACGCCGGCTTTCTGCGCACGCTCGCGGCGTCACGTTTACAGATAGCCGGTCTGGTTCACCAGCCGCACCGAAGATGCTCCGTCGGAATAGAACTCGGCGATGCTCAACGACGCCAGGTCGAGGTGCAACCGGTACAGGATCCCCGGCCCGGCGTCCAAAGCCAGCCGCAGCAGCATCTTGATCGGCGTCACGTGCGACACCACCAGCACCGTCGCGCCCCGGTGCGCGGCGACGATCCGTTCGCGCACCCTCAACACCCGGTCCAGCACCTCGTCGAAGCTTTCACCACCCGGTGGCGTCGTGCTGGTGTCACGCAACCAGCGCCGATGCAGCTCCGGATCACGCTCGGCCGCCTCGGCGAACGTCAACCCCTCCCAGGCCCCGAAGTCCGTCTCGATCAAGTCGTCGTCGACGGTGACGTCCAGTCCCAGCGCCTTGGCGACCGCTGCCGCGGTGTCATAGGCCCGCTGCAGCGGCGACGAGAACACCGCGGCGACCCCGCCGCGCTGCGCCACATACCGCGCCGCGGCCGCTCCCTGCTTCCGCCCGACGTCGGTCAGCGCCGGGTTGCCGCGGCCCGAATAGCGGCGCTCCACCGAGAGCGCGGTCTGCCCGTGCCGCAGTAACAGCAGCCTGGTCGGCGTGCCCCGCGCGCCGGTCCAGCCGGGCGGCGACGGAGCTTGCTCCGCAACGGTTTTCGCGGGCTCGGCGACCGGCGGCGCGGATACCTCCGCGTCCGAGCCCAGATCATCGACACCGGCCGCCGCGTCCATCGCCTCGTTGGCCAACCTATCGGCGTGCGAGTTGCGCTCCCGCGGATGCCACGCGAAGCTGACGCGGTCGAACCGCGACGCCAATTGGCGGGCTTCGGCGTGCAGCTGGGCCAGGTCCGGATGCTTGACCTTCCACCGCCCGGACATCTGCTCCACCAACAGCTTGGAATCCAGGAAGACCGCGGCCTCGGTGGCTCCCAATTTCAGCGCGTCGTCCAGACCGGCTATCAGGCCCCGGTATTCGGCGACGTTGTTGGTCGCCCGGCCAATGGCCTGCTTGCTCTCCGCCAGCACGGTCGAATGGTCCGCGGTCCATACCACCGCGCCGTACCCGGCCGGTCCGGGGTTGCCGCGCGACCCGCCGTCCGCTTCGATGACGACCTTCACTGCTCGAAACCCTTGACCCGCAACAGGATCGCGCCACACTCCGGGCAGCGCACCAACTCGTCCTCGGCGGCGGCCGAGATGCGGGACAGTTCGCCGCGGCCAATCTCGATCCGGCAGGCGCCGCACTTATGTCCAAGCAACTGCCCGGCCCCCGGCCCTCCGCCGGCGCGCTGCCGCTCGTATAGAGCGGACAGGGCGGGATCCAGTGTCGCGGTGAGGGTGTCGCGTCGCGACGAACGTTCATGCCGGGCCTGGTCGATCTCGGCGAGGGCGGCATCGAGGTCCTGCTGGGCGGTTTCCAGCTCGGACTCCAGCGCCGCCACTGCCCGCTGCTCGCCGTCCAGCTGGGCCTGTAGCTCCTCGCGCCGCTCCATCACATCCAGCAGGGAATCCTCCAGGCTGGTTTGACGGCGGCGCAGGGTATCCAGCTCGTGCTGGAGATCCGACAGCTGCCTGGCGTCCGCCGCACCAGATTTGAGCAACGACCGGTCTCGGTCTTCGCGCTGCCGCACCGCCTCGATCTCCGACTCGAATCGCGACACCTGGGCGTCCACGTCCTCTAACGCGATGCGCGCAATCCTCAGCCGGTCACTGGCGGCGTTGTGTTGCGCCCGGACCCGCTCACAGCCCTCTTGCTGCGGCAGATGGGTGGCCTGGTGGGCGATGCGGGAAAGCTCGGCATCCAGCTTCGACAACTCGAGTAACGAGCGTTGCTGTGCCACTTCGGCTTTCATGGGCGATCCCCCCTGTTTTCGTCGCCAAGATGCCCCATATTCCAGGGGTCGGTGCGGATGGTGCAGACCCGCACGGGCAGCGCCCCCGCGAAACCAGACCGCAGTATGTCGGCGGCCTGTTCGCACCAGGGAAATTCGCTCGCCCAGTGCGCCACGTCGATCAGGGCCACGTTCGAGGCGCGGCCGTGTTCGTCGGCGGGATGGTGTCGCAGATCGGCCGTGACGTAAGCCTGCACGCCCGCAGCGGCCGCGGCGGCCAGCAGCGAGTCCCCGGCGCCGCCACAGACGGCGACCCGCGACACGAGCATCTCAGGGGCACCGGCCGCGCGCACGCCCCAGGAGGTCCGCGGCAACGCGGCGCCGACGCGAGAGACGAAGCTGCGCAGCGGTTCCGGTTGTGCCAGCGTGCCGATGCGGCCCAACCCGGCGTCGCCAGGCGGGGGCAGCAGCGCGAAGATGTCGAACGCGGGCTCTTCATAGGGATGGGCGGCACGCATCGCCGCCAGCACGGCAACGCGAGCGTGCGCGGGCGCGACGACCTCGAACCGCTCTTCGGCCACCCTCTCGACACTGCCGACGCTGCCCACCGCGGGTGACGCCCCTTCGTGGGGCAGGAACTGCCCGATACCGCTGACGCTCCAGCTGCAGTGCGAATAGTCGCCGATGTGGCCGGCACCGGCCCCAAACACGGCCTCCTGCACCGCTTCCGCGTTCTCGCGCGGCACGTACACGACCCACTTGTCGAGATCGCCCGCGGCCGTTTGTGGTTCGAGCACGGCCTCGACCGTGAGGCCAAGCGCGTCGGCCAGCGCATCGGACACACCCGGCGATGCCGAGTCGGCGTTGGTGTGCGCGGTGAACAGCGACCGCCCGGTTCGAATCAACCGGTGCACCAACGCGCCCTTCGGCGTGCTGGCCGCCACCGTGTCGACCCCGCGCAACAGCAGCGGGTGATGAGCCAGCAGCAACCCGGCCTCGGGAACTTCGTCGACGACGGCCGGCGTCGCGTCGACGGCAACGGTCACCGAGTGCAGCACATCGTCGGGGTCGCCGCACACCAGGCCGACGGAATCCCACGACTGCGCAAGCCGCGGCGGGTACGCCTCGTCCAGCACCTCGATGACGTCGGCCAACCGCACGCTCACCGGCGCACCTCCGAGATGGCTTCGACCAGCAGCGGCCACTCCGGGCGCACCGCCGCGCGCAGATATTGCTCGCCCAAGCCGACGAACGTGTCGCACCGGCGAATGGCAATCCCCTTGTCGTACAATCTATTTCGGACAATCTCGGCATCCGGCCTACGGAACAATACGAACGGGGCCCGGCCGTCGACCACCTCGGCACCCACCGACGCCAGACCGGACACCATCTCGGCGCGCAGCCCCGCCAACCCCACCGCACCGGCCGCCGCCTCGGCGACGGCTTCCGCGGCGCAACAGGCCGCGATGGCCGCCAGTTGCAATGTACCCACCGGCCAGTGCGCGCGCCGAGCGGTCAACCGCGCCAACACCTCCGGCGAGCCCAGCGCGTAGCCCACCCGCAATCCGGCCAGCGCCCACGTCTTGGTCAGACTGCGCAGCACCAGCACATCGGGCAGCGCGTCACCGGCCAGTGACTCCGGTTCCCCGGGGACCGAATCGGCGAACGCCTCGTCGACCACCAGAATCCGCCCGGGCCGGCGCAACGCGAGGAGCTGCTCGCGGGTGTGCAACACGGAGGTGGGGTTCGTCGGATTGCCCACCACGACAAGGTCGGCGTCGTCGGGCACGCTGGCATCGTTCAAGGCACCGCTCAGCCCGAACGGCGGCTCGAGCACGACATGCCGCACGGGCACCCCTGCCGCGGCCAGCGCCACCGCCGGCTCGGTGAACGACGGCGCGACGATCGCCGCGCGCACCGGACGCAGGTTGGGCAACAGGGCGAACCCTTCCGCCGCCCCGGCCAGCGGCAGCACCTCGTCGCGGGCTCGGCCGTGCCGCTCGGCGACGGCGTCTTGCGCCCGGTGCACCTCCGCGAGGCTCGGGTAGCGCGCCAGATCCGGCAGCCGCGCGGCCAGCCGCCGCATCAGCCACTGCGGCGGTTGCGCGTGGCGGACGTTGACGGCGAAATCCAGCATCCCGGGAGCGACGGCCTGATCGCCGTGATAGCGGGCCGCCGCAGGCGGGCTCGGGTCCAGAGTCGCCATCAGTGAAACACTAGTGGGCCGCTCCGGCGCCATGACAGGAACACCGTCACACCACGATGTGCCCATCCAGGACAATGGTGAGGTGACAGGCACAATCTCGGGCACGCCGCAGCTGGTGATCTTCGATCTCGACGGCACGCTTACCGACTCGGCGGAAGGCATCGTCGCCAGCTTCCTGCACGCGCTTGCCCACATCGGCGCCCCGGTGCCCGATGGCGACCTGGCCGCTCAGATCGTCGGCCCGCCGATGGACGACACCTTCCGTTCGATGTTCGGCGAGCAAGCGGAGGACGCGATCACGGCCTTCCGGGCGGAGTACGGCGCCCGGGGCTGGGCGATGAACGCGCTGTTCGACGGGATCGAGCCGCTGCTGGCCGACCTGCGCGCGGCCGGCGTCCGGCTGGCGGTGGCCACCTCCAAGCTGGAACCGACGGCGCGGCGCATCCTCGCCCATTTCGGGCTGGACCAGCATTTCGAGGTCATCGCCGGCGCTTGCCCCGATGGCTCGGTCAAAACCAAGGTCGAGGTGCTGGCTCACGCGCTGGAACAGCTGCGGCCGCTCCCCGAGCGCGTGCTCATGGTCGGCGACCGCAGCCACGACGTGCACGCCGCGGCCGCACACGGCATCGACACCGTGGTGGTCGGCTGGGGCTACGGGCGGGCCGATTTCGCCGAAGGGTTCAGCTCCATCGGGGTGACGCACGCCGCGACGATCGACGAGCTGCGGGAGGCACTTGGTGTCTGATCCCAGCGCGGCACTGCACGTCACGTTCGTCTGCACCGGGAACATCTGCCGTTCGCCGATGGCCGAGAAGATGTTCGCGGACCAACTGCGCCGACGCGGTCTGGGCGACGCGGTGCGGGTGACCAGCGCGGGGACCGGCAACTGGCACGTCGGCAGTTGCGCCGACGACCGGGCCACCCGGGTCCTGCACGCCCACGGCTACCCCACCGACCACTGCGCGACGCAACTCGATGACGAGCACCTGGCGGCCGACCTGGTTGTGGCGCTGGGCCGCAACCATGCCCGGACGCTGCGGCAGCTGGGCGTCGACGCCGACCGGATACGGATCCTTCGGTCATTCGATCCGCGCTCGGGTGCCCATGCCCTCGACGTCGACGACCCCTACTACGGCGACACGCAGGATTTCGAAGACGTTCTGGCCGTCATCGAGGCCGCGTTGCCCGGCCTTCATGACTGGATCGACGAACGACTCGCGCAGAGCGGGCACGCTTGATGCGTCGCCTGGCGTTCCTCCTGCGGCCGGGCTGGATAGCGCTGGCGCTGGTGGTCATCGCCTTCACCTACCTGTGCTTCATGGTGCTCGCGCCCTGGCAGCTCGGAAAGAACACCAGGACCTCACGGGAAAACCATCAAATCGAGTATTCCCTCACCACCCCGCCGGTACCGGTGAAAACTCTTCTGCCACAGCAGGATTCGTCGGCGCCGGCCGCACAGTGGCGCCGGGTCACGGCGACCGGGCACTACCTGGCCGACGTTCAAGTGCTGGCCCGGCTGCGGGCGGTCGAGGGGGATCAGGCGTTCGAGGTGCTGGCACCGTTTGTGGTCGACGACGGGCCCACCGTGCTGGTCGACCGCGGCTACGTGCGGCCCGAGCAGGGTTCGCATGTCCCGCCGATCGCCCGCCCGCCGGCCGGAACCGTGACCATCACGGCGCGGCTGCGAGACGCCGAGCCCACCATGACGGGCAAGGATCCGTTCTCCAGAGACGGCGTGCAGCAGGTGTATTCGATCAACACCGAACAGGTCGCGGCCTTGATGAAAGTCCCGCTGGCCGGGTCCTATCTGCAATTGGTCGACGACCAGCCAGGCGGGCTCGGCGTGATCGGTTTGCCGCACCTGGACGCCGGACCGTTTCTGTCCTATGGCATCCAGTGGATTTCGTTCGGCATCCTCGCGCCAATCGGGTTGGGCTACTTCGTTTATTCCGAGATCCGCGTCCGCCGCCAGGAAAAGCTACGTGCGCCGTCCGGTGAAACTTCCGCAACGCCGATGACCGTTGAGGAGAAGCTCGCCGACCGCTACGGCCGCCGGCGGTAAGCCGGCGCGATCAACAAGCCGGCGGCCGCCTGCACCGCCCGCGACAGCGCCACCGCGCGCCGCAGGTCGGCGACCGTCGGCTGTTCGCCGTCACCGAGAGTGGGCCGGATCTGCAGCTCATGGTGGTACTGGGTGGGCCCGCCGAGCCGAACACCCAGCGCCCCGGCGAAGGCCGCCTCGACGACACCCGCGTTGGGGCTGGGATGCCGGGCGGCGTCGCGGCGCCAGGCCCGCAGCGCACCCGACGGCGAGCCGCCGACCAAAGGGGCGCACATCACCACCAGCACCGCGGTAGCGCGGGCGGCGAAGTAGTTGGCCAGGTCATCCAATCGTGCTGCGGCCCAACCGAATCGGAGATAGCGTAGCGAGCGGTGGCCGATCATCGAATCCAGCGTGTTGATGGCGCGGTATGCCAGCACCGCGGGCGCTCCGCCCGCCGTCGCCCACAGCAGCGGCGCCACCTGGGCGTCAGACGTGTTCTCCGCGACGGATTCCAGCGCCGCGCGGGTCAGACCCGCGCCGTCCAACGTCGCCGGATCGCGCCCGCACAGTGACGGCAGCAACAGCCGCGCCGCCTCGACGTCGCCCCGCTCCAGCAGTCGCGACATTTCCAGCCCGGTGCGCGCCAATGACGTTCCGCCCAGGCATATCCAGGTGGCCGTGGCGGTGGCCGCGACCGGCCAGTGCCGACCGCGGCGACCGGCGGCCGACTGGACGCCCGCCCCCAGCAGGGCCGCAGCAGCCACCATCAGACCCGCATGCAGCGCGCCGGCGACCTTGGTGTCGCGGTAGGTGACGCGCTCCAACGTCGCGGCCGCCTGGCCGAAGAGCGCGACCGGATGGCCCCGATTCGGGTCGCCCAGCGCAAGGTCGACCAGGTAGCCGGCCAGCACGCCGGCGATCCGGGCCCGCGTCGCAACCATTCCCGCAGCGTCTCACACGTGGTCTACTCGACTACATGAGGCGAGATCCGCAATGAAGCGCCCCGCAACCCGGGTCGCCGACCTGCTGAACCCGGCGGCAACCTTGTTGCCCGCCGCCAACGTGATCATGCAGCTGTCCTTGCCGGGCGTCGGCTACGGCGTGCTGGAAAGCCCGGTGGACAGCGGCAATGTCTACAAGCATCCCATCAAGCGGGCCCGCACCACCGGCACCTACCTGGCGGTCGCGACCATCGGGACCGAGTCCGACCGGGAGCTCATCCGCGGCGCGGTGGACGTCGCGCACCGGCAGGTTCGATCGACGTCGTCGAGCCCGGTCTCCTACAACGCGTTTGACCCCAAGTTGCAGCTGTGGGTGGCCTCGTGCCTGTACCGCTACTTCGTTGACCAGCACGAGTTTTTGCACGGCCCGCTGGATGACGCCAGCGCCGACGCCGTCTACCGCGACGCCAGGCGGTTGGGGACCACGCTGCAGGTGCCCGAGCGCATGTGGCCGCCGGACCGGGTCGCGTTCGACGAGTACTGGAAGCGCTCCCTCGACGAGCTGCGCATCGACGCGCCGGTGCGCGAACACCTGCGCGGGGTGGCCTCCGTGGCGTTCCTGCCGTGGCCGTTACGAGCGCTGGTAGGGCCGTTCAACCTGTTCGCGACGACGGGGTTCTTGGCCCCCGAGTTCCGGGCGATGATGCGGCTGGACTGGTCGCGAAGCCAGCAGCGCCGGTTCGACTGGCTGCTGGCCGCGCTGCGGCTCGCCGATCGGCTGATCCCCCACGGGGCCTGGATCCTCGGCTATCAGGTTTACCTGTGGGACATGCGATCCCGCGCGCGACGCGGGCCGTCGCATCGTCTAGGGCTAAAGTCAGGCCATGGCTTTCCCTGCGCTCAACCACGTCGCGGTCACAGTGCGTGACCTTGACATCAGCGGCCCCTGGTACTGCAACCTTCTCGGCGCCGACCCGCTGGTCGACGAGCACACCGACGCCGGATTCCGGCACCTGGTGTGGCTGTTGCCGGGCCGCACGTTATTCGGTATCCACCAGCATGACCGTCAGGCCCCCGACGAAAAATTCAGCGAGTACCGCGTCGGCCTCGACCACGTGGGTTTCGGCTGCGCCAGCCGCGCCGAGCTGGAGAACTGGGTCACGCGGCTGAACGAGCTGGGCATCCAGCACGGCGGTGTCGTCGATGCGCCCTATGGCTCGGGACTGAGCTTCCGCGACCCCGACGGCATCGCGTTGGAATTCTTCGCTCCACCGGGCTGACGCGAATCCCCCGCCGCCCAGCGTGAAACGGTCAGCGGACGGTCGCAAAGAACGCGCGGACGTCGTCGACGAACAGCTCCGGCTGCTCGAACGCGGCGAAGTGTCCGCCGCGCGGCATGTCCGTCCAGTGGGTGATGTTGTACATCGGCTCGCACCACGCCCGCGGCGATTTCAAGAGCTCCTTCGGGAAAGCGGCGACGCCCGTGGGCAATTCGACGCGGTCCCTCGAGCCCCAAACCTTGAAGCTCTCCCAGTACAAGCGGGCCGAGGAAGCGGCGGTGCCGGTCACCCAATACATCATCACGTTGTCGAGGAGCTCGTCTCGGCTGAACACGTTCTCGGGGTGCCCATCGCAATCCGACCAGGCCCAGAACTTCTCGACGATCCACGCCAGTTGCCCCACCGGCGAATCGACCAACCCGTAGCCCAATGTCTGCGGCCGGGTGGACTGCTGCTTGGAGTAGCCGGTGCCCCATTTGCGGTGCTCGGCCAAAGCGGCCAGGGCCGCCTTTTCCTCCGCGGTGGGGTTGTCGAGCTTTCCGGGCGCGCCGATCGGCATGTTCAGATGGATGGCCGCGCAGTGGCCGCGGTTTCGGCCCAGCTGTGTGGTCACGGCCGCGCCCCAATCGCCGCCCTGCGCGCCGTAGCGGTCGTAGCCCAGCCGCAGCATGAGCGTTTCCCAGGCGTCGGCGATCTTTTCGACGCCCCATCCCGTGCGGGTGGGCTTGCCGGAAAAGCCGTACCCCGGAAGCGACGGGCACACCACGTGGAAGGCGTCCTCGGCGCGTCCGGACCTCGGATTGGTCAGCGGCTCAATCACCTTGTGGAACTCCACGATTGAGCCCGGCCAGCCATGGGTGATCACCAGCGGGAAGGCGTCGTCGTGCTCGGAGCGCTGATGGATGAAATGAATGTCCAGCCCGTCGATTTCGGTGATGAACTGGTCGAAGCGGTTGAGCGCGGCCTCACGAGACCGCCAGTCGTATTTGTCGGCCCAGTAGTCGGCCAAGTCGCGGGTGTACACCAACGGTATGCCCTGGCTCCAGTCGTCGACGCATTCGGCTTCCGGCCAACGGGTGCGCGCCAGGCGTGATCGCAGATCCTCAAGAACGTCGTCCGGGACGTCGATGCGAAACGGCTCATGATCATGTTACGCCCCGACCCTGCCATAGCCGGCTCACCACCGACAACGCGCGAGCGTAATGCCGCTGCGAAAATCGGCCTAGTTTTCCGCAGTGGCGTTACGCTCGCCAACGTGCCATTTCACGGCCAAACAACGACGCTTTTTACGAATCCCTGACGGCGCCACCCATTGACCATGACTGAACGCCCGTTTAATGTCCTGAACATGCGTTCACCCGATGAAAAGATTCACGTCGACCTGACCGGGGTGCCGGAGACGATGCTCGCGACGCTGCATGCAAGGGCGCTCGACGCCGAAGCCGACAATCCGATGCTTGGCGACGAGATGGCCAGGGAGATCCTCAGCCGGATTGACTACGACTGGCGCAAAACCACCGTCAAGCCACGCTCAGCCGCGGCAGTGATGCTCCGCAGCGCACAGTTCGACGACTGGGCGGCCCAATTCCTGGCGGCGCACGAGCGGGCCACGGTGCTGCATGTGGGTTGTGGGCTGGACACTCGGGTCTTCCGGTTGGATCCCGGCTCCGGCGTTGAGTGGTACGACATCGACTACCCGAACGTGGTCTCGCTCGCCCAGCAGCTATTCCCGCGGCGCGACCACCACCATCTGGTGCCCAGCTCGGCCACGGACTCGGCGTGGCTGCAGACGATCCCAGCGGACCGGCCCACCCTCCTGCTCGCCGAAGGCGTGCTGCCGTATTTCACCGAGGACGACGGTGTCGCGCTTCTGCGGCGCGCCGTTGCCCAATTCCCAAGCGGGGAGCTGCAATTCGACGCCTACAGCCGGTTCGGGATCAACGCGTCAAACAGATCCAACAAGGTGATACGCCGGTCCGGCGCGACATTGCGCTGGCCGGTCAACGGACCCGAGGACATCATCCGGGCGGTCCCAGGCGTTCGATTGCTCGCCGCGGTGCCGGCGTTCCAGACGGACGCCGTCACGCAGCTGCCGACGGGGTACCGGCTGATGTTCGCTGCGATGGCGCTGATTCCGGCGCTGCGGACGATGGCCCAGTACCAGCGCTACGAATTCTGAGCTGCCTGCGAGCCCGCGAGTGTGGGCGCGGACGGTATCGAACCGCCGACCGCTGGTGTGTAAAGCGACAGGACATTGTGGACTGCTGTTCTGATGCGTCCAATATGTGCAGGTCAGCGCGTTCTGACTGTCCAGCCTGTGTCGTCTTGTCCACCCATTTCGCGCCTGTCTTGGGACACTCTTGGGACACTGGCGGGCTTTGCCGAGGTGGTCATCCGGTCAGCGTCGCCAGCGCCACGCCAGGAGGCGGCGACACCGGTGTGGATGCCCCAGCGTGTGCCCAGGCCCGAGGTGCGTCGTCCCCTTGTTCGGGGTGAGTGACGACCTCGGCCTCTACGGGGGAATACCAGCCGCGGAACATGCCACTTTCGATCGACAGGCGTTCGAGCTGTGGCAGAAGTACGGCAAGGCGTTGACGGCGCCGGCACAGGTCGCGGCTGACCTCCCGGGCGGGTTGGGCGATGTAATGTCCGGCGGCGTGGCCCAGGTTTCGATCGGCGCCGCCGGTCAGACCCAGGAATATCGCTTCCGGATTCGCAGACCCGACGGAACCACGGGTGCGCCCTTTCCGTTCTCTATCACCATGTCCGAAGGCTCCGCCGGCCAAAGCGGTCATGGATCCGACCATACGGACTTTTTAGCCTTTGAAGTGATCAACGATCGGGAAACACGCATCGGCACATGGGATTTCAAGCGAAAGAAGCTTGTCGGGTCTGAGGTCGTCGCCGCCCTGCCGAGCATCGAATTCATGCAGGAACTCCGGGCGCCGAACATCCTCGAGATCGCTCCGAAGTATGGGCAATTCGTTACATATGCCGAGATACCGCCGACTGAGTATGTGTTCCCCGACGCCTTAATGGAGTATCTGCGTGCGCTCGCAATAGTCCAGACCGCAACGGCAACACCGATTCTGATCCCCGACTTGACGACCGTGACAGTCACCGACGTAGAAGCAGCGACAGAGGCGGCCGCTTTGGTAAGCCGTCAGACTGTACTCGGCACGTGGCAGAGCATATGCATGGGGCCGGACATATCCCTACAGCCAGTTGGGGATGAGCAAGAGGTCGATCTCGGGAACCACTACCAGTTCCTTCGATTTCAGCGATTGGTACTTCATATCGGCCAACAGGAATTGACGCTCGGAACCTTGTCGACAACGTTTCTCTCGGCGAGAGCCGAGGTCGACAACGATCAGGTGTCCGCGTATCCGTTCCGCAATAACACCGCGCAGAAGAACTTCTCGCCCAACCCTGACGCCGCCAGTGAGTATGAGGGCCATGTTCTTGCGCGGATAATTGGACGGCTAGAAGACGACCCGACGTCGTAGACAGTCGAGAGCGGTCAGCGCGCCAGGTTCGACTCCGCGGCCGGCGCGCTCGACAGCTCGGCAATCTTCGCGGGGGGCACGCTGGACTTGAGTCGAGCAGCCACTGCTTCGCGTGCGCGGAATATAACTACCAAGCTTCATTGACTAGGAGGCTTCTGTCGCACCTCAGTACGCTGAGCCGGTGGCATCGAGGAAAATGGTGACATCTACCGGCTGTCCGCCGACAGAAGCGGCCGCCGCGAGGGTGAGGTCGCTCGCCGAGCTGTACCGAGCTTTGGCGGCCGAATGGCATCCGACTCAGAACGGCACTCTATCCCCGAAATTCACGGCGCCTGGCAGCAAACGGCGCGTCTGGTGGCTCTGCTCGAAATGCCAACAGCATTTGCATAAATTGCGGTCAGCCGTAGGTGAAGGAGTAGGCCTGCAATCCCCGGGAGAGCCCTACTTCAAGATGCTTGTTCCCGCCGGTGTCGTTGGAGACGATTTGGTGCATGTTGGGGGGTCCAGTGACGGAGATGTGGGTGGTTTCATCGTGTCTGGTCACAGTGAGTGTTCCGGTGCCGCCGACCACCAGGTAGACATTGCGGGCGTGGTAGTTCAGCGCGATGGTGTCATCGTCGTCGTCTGCCGTCGCGGCCTGGGGGTCCAGGGTCCACCGGCCACGAAGGGCGAACGCGTCGGCCGGGAGTTGGGCGGGATAGTCGAACGTGGCGGTGCCCTGCTTGTAGGCTCCCCGGCCACCGTAGTTGACTGCCGTTCGGGTGCCAACGTAGGTCTCCGGGGTCAGGCTTGACGTCGGTGTTGTGTCGGGCGCATCGACAGCCAGTGGCAGGTTGGCATTCTTGTCCGCCTGCGAAAGCAGCTGCCGAATCAGGTGTTCGGTGACGTCGTAGTCGCCTTCGCCGAACTTGATATGACGAACTGTGCCGTTGGCGTCGATGAGGTAGTGGGCCGGCCAATACTGGTTGCGGTAGTTGGTCCAGGTCGCATAGTCGTTGTCCATCGCGACGGGATAGGTGATGCCGAGCTTGGCGGCGGCGGCCGCAACGTTACCTTTGTCGTGCTCGAAGGCGTATTCCGGCGTGTGGACGCCGATAACGTCAAATCCCTTATCGTGGTACGCGTTGTACCAGCCGACGACGTGGGGGATGCTGCGCTGGCAGTTGATACACGAGTAGGCCCAGAAGTCGATCAGGACCACCTTGCCGTGCAGCGATCTCAGGTCGACCGGCGCTCCGCCCGGCGTATTGAGCCATTGGACGATCCCTTTGATATCCGGTGCGGTGCCGCAGTTTTCGAGTTCGGTCGGGCCATCCGTGCAATTGGACAACGCGGCGTTTTGGTCATTGGCCGCGCCGCCCAGGTTGAGCTGTCGACGGACTTCGTCCCCGCCGCCAAGTTTCTGCTGGAAGGACATGGTGTAGTCGGGAATTGCCCGTTGCAGGGTTGCGGGCAGGTTGAACACCAGCGCCACGGCTAACAGGATGGTGACGACGCCTGCGGCGATTCGGATCTCGCGTTGGCGGCGGCGGAAGGCGCGCACTCGCTCGGCGACCCGGCGGCCAGCGAGTGCGAAGACCAGCAGCGGCACCACCGCACCCACAGCGAAAGACGACGTCAAAGCGATCGTGGGCAACCCGATTGAGCCGGTTGCGCCCGCCAGGACGATGGCGGCCAGCACCGGTCCTGCGCACGGCACATACAGCACACCGAGCGCGAGCCCCAGCCCGAAACCGCTGCTGCCCGAGCCGAACTGTTTCTGTGGCAGCCAGGAGAACGACTTCTCCAGCAGTGCCTCAAAAGGTGGGAAGATCAATCCCACGCCAACCGCGACGAGGGCGACTAATCCCAACCACCGGATGGCGTCCTGCGGCAGGTTCAGCAGCGACAGCAACGCCGATCCGGCCAAGGTGACCGCGCTGAAGCTGACCACCAGACCCGCGATCACTAGATATGGCCGCAGCGACTCGGCGCGTGAGGGTTTGGCCGGCGGCGGGCCCACTGACCCCGCGGCAGCGGGTATTCCGGCTGCGGCCCGGGCGCTCTGCGCGCCCGACATGAGGATCACCGGCAGGACCGGCAAGATGCACGGCGAGATGCCGGTGATCAGCCCGCCGACAAGGCCGATAGCGATGAGTGTCAACATCTCGGTCGGTGAACCCCTCCCCAGCTAGGTCGATCTGAACCACATTGACTGACAGCGTCGTTGACTTGTCGCCGATCCCGTACGACTGGGACTTCGCGTGCTGCCGTTGCAACGTTGCGGTGAACGGTGCCCACCTCAGCTGCTACCCACGCCGACGAGGACCGGTTGTTCGCGATACAGATCCGGGTATTGACGCATGAGGTCGTCGAGCTTGGGCATGTCGTTGATGGCGATATACGGATTGGTCGGGTTGGAGTTCAAGAAATCTTGATGATGTGCCTCGGCGGGAACGAATTCGGTTGCATTCTCGATGCGGGTGACGATCGGGGCACCGAAGACTTTGGCATCGTTGAGCTGACGGATGTAGGACTCGGCGACCTTTTTCTGCGTTTCATTCTGCGCGAAGATGGCCGACCGGTATTGGGTTCCTACATCGGGCCCCTGCCTGTCGAGTTGGGTCGGGTCGTGCACGACGGAGAAGTAGATCTGCAAGAGTTGTCCGTAGGTGATCTGGGAAGGGTCGTAGGTGATCTCCACCGACTCCGCATGCCCGGTCGTGCCCGTGCTCACTATGTCGTAGTGTGCGGTCGATTCGCTGCCGCCCGCGTACCCCGACACCGCCCGTTGGACTCCTTTGACGTGCTCAAAGACGCCCTGCACACCCCAAAAGCACCCACCGGCCAGCACCGCAGTCTCGTGGGTGCCCGAGGTACCCACGGGCTCATCCACCGCGGGCCCGGGAATGTTCACTGCGGGCGCGGCCCTGCCCAGATCAGAGAACAGGCCCGTGCAGGCAGTGATTAGGAGGCTGACCGCGCACAGCACGGCGGCCAGCCGTATCAGGTTGGTTCTCAGCGATCTACGCATGATGCTCCCCACAATCAGTGTCGATTCCGGCTCTACTACCTTCAGGTTAATCGCCATCAGCGGTCCCAATTCTTACGAATCAATGGCGCCCGAATCCCAGCCCCAAGTTCGGAGCTTTCTTACCGAACCATGACGAAACGGCGTTGAGGACGGCCCGGCACCGCGCGTGGCGTTAGGGTGATTGGGCTGGATCTCCCTGTCAGTCAGAGGTGTTGGTGAGATGGATGTGACGAGACGGCGGTTCCTCACCGCTGGAAGTGTGACCGTGCTGTCGATGGTCGCGGTAAGTGCCTGTGCCGCGAGGGCGACGTCGTCACCGCCCGACTCGCAGTTTGCTATCACCCACACCGACGCCGAGTGGCGAAGGCTTCTGACCGCAGCCCAGTACAGCGTGCTGCGCGAAGCAGGCACCGAAGCTCCGTATAGTAGTCCGCTCAACGACGAACACCGTCACGGCGTGTTCCGTTGTGCCGGCTGCGCGCAACCTCTCTACTCGTCGGATACCAAGTTCGATAGCGGCACCGGCTGGCCGAGCTTCTGGAAAGCCCTGGACAACGCGGTGTTAGAGCGCCCAGACACCGGCCTGGCCATGACACGTACCGAAGTTCTCTGCGGCCGGTGCGGAAGCCACCTCGGCCACGTGTTCGACGACGGGCCGCCGCCGACCGGCCTGCGGTACTGCATGAACGGCGTCGCCATGACCTTCGCCGTCCTTTGATCGCACGGCGCCGACAACCGAGTGACAGCGCGGGATGGACCGTCGACGCCGCAGCTGACAGGCAATACCGCGCGTTACGCGCCCTCTTCCGCTTACTCCACCAACAGCGTTAACTAGCAATACTTTTGGTGAGCACGCCGCATCAGATGCGGTGAACGGAGGTGCTCGACGAAGAAGTCGCGCCGCGAGCTGAGCTGAGTCGCCGGAATCACCGCAGTAGCCATCGAAAGTCGCCATCCGCCTGTGTTTTGCGACCCTCGACCGGTGTTGAACGGCCGGTCCAGCGCATGGCCGGCGAACAATTAATTACCGCCGCGCGTGATCGGACTGGAATCGAAGAACGCACACACGGCGTGCTTCTTGCAGTGCCCCAACGCATCCCATGCGGCCCGATTAGCCGGAGCACTGGATCTGATCGATCACTGAGGACCGGCATGGGGGATTGGAGGAACCCACCGGGAAGTCAGCCAACGCAATTATGACGGAGCTGTGACGAAGCCGTCGAGCGTCACCAACTTCTCCAATTGCTTTGTAACGTTTGCACTACCAACCACAGAACGCGCGATCCCGCGCGAAGCGAAAGGTAAACCACATGCGATCCACACCGCTAAAGGGCGCGGCTCTGCTCACGATTGCTTTGGCCCTCGCGGCCTGTAGCAGCTCAAAGGAGGCGCAACCAGGGCCCGCGATGTCGCAGTCGACGCCGGCCCCGGCGATGTCGCAGTCCACGCCGGCCCCGGCGATGTCGCAATCGGCGGGTTCAGGTTCGGCAAGTGCGCGCACGGGGACCTTCTGGGGTCTCAACGGCAAGCACGTTGCGGGAACCGCCGCTGTGAATGATGCCCAGATCGTCCTGTCGGGCTTCTCCTCGGACGCGGGGCCGGACCTGCACATCTACCTCACTAACGGCACGGACGAGAACGCTGTGGCTGCGGGCAAGGAGCTCGGCACTATCGCGTCTGACAAAGCGTCTCAGACGTTTTCGACCAACGGGGCGGATACGTCAAAATACACCACCGTCGTCATCAACTGCGATAAGGCAAAGGCCGTCTTTGGCGCCGCCACCCTGACATGAAGCCCCCGGCCAACCCCGCTGCCCTCGTCGCGTCGATCATTTTCGGTGCGGCGAGGGTCGCTCTGGGCATCCTGTGGTTGCATGAGGGCATTTTCAAGTACGCCGCACACTTCGGCCGGGCGGACATCCTGCTAGTGGTGGACAGCGCGAAATCCAACAGCCGGGTACCTGAGTACTTCGGCGCGTTGGCCGGACGCATACTCGGCAGCTGGCCGGGCCTGTTCGGTTTCGTGATTCCGCTACTCGAAACTGCGCTGGGCGTCGCACTGATAATCGGGGCACTGAGCCAACCCGCGGCACTGGCATCCCTACTGACGCTTATGACCTACTGGAGTTCTGACCAGCTCATCGCCCAATATCCAATCATGGGAATTTTGTCCGCGGTCGTGATCGCCTGGTCGGCTTGGGCCGCGCGTTTCTCGGCGACATCGCTCGTCGTCGCGGTTCTGAACCGAAAACAGATTGCCGCACAACTGATCTCGGGGCCAGTTCGACGCTGGCTGTAGCGAGCCGGCGAGCCGCTGGCATCGTGCGCCGCGCCGCGCCGCACAGGCGATCCCGGAAAGCGCTGCAACCGATTGGTGACGCGGCTCTCAGCACGACCACAACGAGG
>CAWEIY010000016.1:0-247592 GCA_963809285.1 uncultured Actinomycetota bacterium
AGGTCGGATTTTTCGAAGGCCACGTACGTTCTTCTCCATCAGTTACTACAGTTGAATATCATTTACATTTTAGCATGACATCGCCTATAACTGCAGGTCAAAGGCCATTTCAACCCCCTTCCTATCGCAGTGCTCGAGGTTGCGGCAAGCGCGTTGACACTATCCAGGACGACCGACAGTTTTCACTGATTTAGGGTCGTGTCCGCGAACCGGTTGCTACACCGACCGCAGGGGGCGAGCCCCTAAAGCGGCGGGGTGGTTCTTAAGGAAACGTCGCGCGGCACTGCAAACCGCTACCGCTGTCAAAGGGGCACGACCTACGGCCAGATCACCCGCCCGCGGTACCGCTCCGGGTAAAGGCCAACGACCGCCTCCTCCCTCAGGAGCCGCGGCGATTCATTCTTCGAGGTTTCCAACCAGTTCCGTATCGCCTCGATCGGATCGACGTCCGGCTCGACGGGGAGTGATCGCACGAAAAGGTCAACCGCCCGGCCGACGAACCGCCGCTTTCGTTCTTCAAGATCGGCTGGACGGTAACCGAACTCGGATTCGCCGAAGTCCGCCACCGTGTGTCGGAGCGGATGCATTTTGACGGTTGGATGCCTGGCATAGAAGGTATAGACGTCGAGATCCTTGACGCCCGACTCGCCATTGATGTAGTGGAGCGCGCCGCCCTGGCAGAGCGCGATGAGCAGCACGCGGTCGCGGTACACGGCTAGGTGGGGGCTGCGGTTGTCAAACATGGCGGCCTGGTCGTCGAGCGCAATCGTGGTAAGCCGATCGTAGATGCTCGTCCGTGAACGGCTCAAAGCTAACGTCGCACGGTTCACCGCAGGCATCACGCAAGCGTAAGGGCCGGACCCAGGTGCATTGGCGCTTTCAACCGCTCGGCGCGGACCGGCTGTCGCAGCCTCGGAGCCCGCTATCCCTCCTGCTCGATCGACAGCGCCGCTTCGGCTTGTAGTCGGCGGGCGACGAGAACAGGCGCCGGCCGGTGGTGCGCAATGGCTATCAAGCGCGCGCCCCGTCACAGGAGGCTGATGACAGCCTTCGCGGCCAGACTTCTCGGTGGCCCACTGAGCAACCTCGGGCTCCTGGGTGAAGAGGATGATCTGGCGTTCTGTGCTTAGCCCGTGCAGCAGCTCGAGGATGGCCCGAGTGCGCTCGGGGTCGGATTGCACGGTGACGTCGTCCAGCACGAGCGGGACTGTCTCGTCGGCCTTTGACAGGTGCATTGCCAGGGCGATGCGCAGAAGTAGAAAGAACTGCTCTGTCGTTCCTTGTGACAGAACGTCGGCGTCCGCGCTCCGCCCAGCGGCATCGAACGCCTTGAGCTTCAGGGAATCCGGCTCAACCGTGATGTCGACGTACCGCCCGGCGGTCACTCGCGGCACCCACGGACGCATGGTGCCGGCGAGCGCGGGCGCGATGTCGGCGTGTGCGCGCTCCCTCGCCACTTGGAGGTGTTCCTCGGCAAGCGCAAGACACCGGTCGAGCTGCTCCAGATTGTCGACGTCCTTGGTCAGGCGCGCTTCGCGCTCGACCGCGGCGGCTATCGGCTTCGCGCCTGCCAGGAGGTCCTTGATGGCGCGCTGCGACTCCTGGACGTCACCGTCGGCAGCCGCCTTGGCCTGACGGGCATCGTCAAGCTCCGCCAGCTGGTCGGCGTCGATCTGCTCGGGACGGGTCGGCGCGGCCTGACTGCGGGCGTCGGCCTCGGCTTCCAGCTGCTCGATCGTTGCGCCGTCGAGTAGCTGCTCCAGCTTGCCCACTTCGAGATTCGCTCCCGCCTGCACGTCGGCCAACCGTCGCTGGGCCCGCAGCCACTCGTCGAGCATGGCGAGCGCATCGTCGTCGGAAACCGAATCACGGCCCAAGCCGACCGCCGCGCCGACCAGGTCGGTGGCCGCCGAGTCGTAGTTCCTCAATGCAGACGCGTACTCGGCATCGCGCTGGACGCGTTGCTCGAGCGCTACCTGAAGGTCGGGTTTGCGCTCGGCCTGGTTTGCCTGCTCGTCCCGTGCTTTGCACGTCTGCCGGTAGTCCGCCATGGTGTTTGAGGCCCGCACGACGAGCTCATCGAGCGACGATTCCGGGATCGTGTCGCCGAGTCGCTGCAGCAGCGCGCCGGCGGATCTGCGCAACCTCGCCTCGGCCTCCTCCACGCGCGTCACGTACTGCGAGTGTCGGAGCTTCGCGCCGTCGTGATCATCGATGGATCGCGCGAGGGTTCTCAGCTCCGCTTCCTCCGCACTGAGGCCAAGCACGGCCGCCCTCTCCCGCGCCGACGCGACCCGCTGCTCGTGCAGTTTGACCTGCGACTCCCAGTCGTCGAGCGCACGTTCATATTTCACCTGTTCAGGCGATGGCTGGGGGGTGTCTCCTGGATGTCCGAGCACCAGCGGCGCAGGCGCTTGCGGAGGGGAGGGAGCTGTCGGACGATCCCTGATCGCCGGGCGTGGCCACTCCCTGAGCTGGGGAGCAACGCCATCGGGGAGTGGTCGCGCCACCGTCACGGTCCCCACCGCCACGACCGCCACAGCGGCGACGCCGAGCCCGATCGCCAGCGGGATGAGCCCCAGGATGGCGGTCACCGCAGTCGCGATGCCGAGCACGACACCAACCCCGATCGCGGCGAAGCCCCCCGATCGCCGCCGCTTGGCGGCCGCCAGGGTCCGCCGAGCATCGTCGGTGGCCCGGTCGTGTTCTGCGCGCGCCACGTTAAGCCGGTCGAGGGCGAGATTGTGTGCCTCGACCTCGGCGTTGTACGCCGCCTCTTCGGTCCTGAACACCTGCAACGCGGTTTCGTAGTCGCGCAGCAGCTGTGTGTAGGCGATTTGCGCCCGCCCGTAGCCCGCCGCCGCGGACTCGTACTCAGCGAGCCGTCGTGCGTGGTCGATGCGCCAGCGTTCGAGATCGGTGCTGAGTTCGGTGATGCGGGTCTTGATCCCCTCGTCTAGGACAGGAGCCTTCTCGTCGAGGCGTTCGGCGATGCTGCGAAGCTCATCGGGGGTCGCCTCGATTGCGATCACGGCGGGCTCCGGAACGGGGTCACCACGCAGCGTCTGCAGCGCAGTGATGGCTGCGGCGAGGTCCTCCTCGAGTTTGACGACGTCGGGTTCGGGTTCACGCGGTCCGTGGGGCATGACGGGCAGCCCCTCGATCTCCGCCCGCAGGTCCGCCGCGCTGGTTCCGGTGGGCTCCGCAGGGGCCTCGCCGCGCTTGTTGTAATGCTCGACGACGCCGGCGACGTGTCGGATCGACGCCTCGTCTGCCGGTGCGCCCACCGACCTCGCCTCGGCGAGGTTCTTCTCAAGCTCCCGCGCTTCCCTCGCGCGTCCCGCGAGCCGGTCGATCTCGACCCACTCGGCAAGGGCTTCGAGTTCGCCCAGTCGGGCCGCGGCCCGCTCCGCGCGCGTCGTGTTGCCCTTCAGCGCCGCCTGCTCGGAGAGCAACTGATGCCGCACGTTGAATGCGGAATCGACCTCAACCCCGGCCACCCTGGCGGCCGCAGCGGCGGCTCTCAGCGGCTTGTTCCCGATGCTCTTGGAGCCGACCCGAGTGCTCCGCTGCTCCTTGATCCGGTGCAGCGCCTCTTCGGCGGTGGTGTCGACGTGGGCGGTCGACGCCGCGCGTTGCAGGTGATTTTGCAGCTCGTCGGCATCGCGCAGGACCGCGAGCATGTCGGCCTGCCCGACGAAGAACGTGGACCGCACCGCATCGCGGTCCAGCCCCAATAGCCGCGACCCGTCGAACCCGCCATCGTTCATGAGTGTGGTGCCGAGTTCGCGCTCGAGCGCATCAACGCTCAGAAGCGCGCCGGTAGTGGCATCCTTGACCGTGACCGAGCAATCCGCCAGATTCTGATCGAGCTGCAGACGACGTCCCGAGTCGAGCGCCAGCGTCAGCTCGACGCGCCACGCCGAACCCACCCACGGCTTGTGGCGTCGGCGAAATTCTTTCTGTGGAGCCTTTGGATGGCCGCCCTTCCGCCCAGCCAGACCCGCGTACAGAGCGGCGAACCACGTCGACTTGCCGGCCTCGTTCGGTCCATGAATCACCGTCATGGCGGAGTCGAGTTCCAGCTGCTGTCCGCGCATCGCGCCGAAGGCAGTCGCAACGACACGCTCGAGCCTCAAAACTCCTCCTCCACGTCCGACGTCGGGACCAGTGCGGCCATCCCGACCGCGATCGCCTGATGGCGCGACCGCGCGTCCGCGTCGTCGGCAATGAGGGAGCGCACGAACTCGCCGAGGGCCGTGTGATCTGTCCGCTCCGGGGGCGTGAACGTGAAGCCGACTCCGCCGATCTCCACCGTCACGTCGTCGCGCGGCGACGCATACCCTGCCGTGCTCGGCAGCAGCACGCCCTGGGGCAGCTCGCCGACCAGCCTGACCGCCGACCACTCGGGAGCCGCCGCGATCACCCGATCGAGCGCCGCATTCAGGTCCTCCGTACCGGCCAGCCCCGATACATCGATCTCGATGGTCTCGGCGGGCGGATAGCTGGTCAGTGAAACCCACCCGACGCTGGTCACCGCAGAATCGTCGTACGTCACCAGCGCAGCCCGGCCCCAGGGCTCCCCCACGGGGGGATTCACCGGGGCGAGGACGGTCACGCCATCGACTGCCGCCTCGCTCGCGCCGCTCGTGATGACATGGCGTCTGCGGTCTCCACCGACCCAGTTCGCGCCGAGCTCCGGCGCGAGATCCGCACCGACAAGCACGGTCACGCCGCCTTGATCCCACACCGGCGGAAACGTCGCCGACCAGCCCTGCCGGTTGGCCCGACCGCGAACCACAGTGCCGAGTGATCCCGGCGCCGCGGCGAACTCCTCTGCGGAAAAGACGAAAGTCCGCGATCCCCAGTTCGTAACGCCGTAGATGCCCGCGGCGTCGTATGGGTCGTCAGCACCCGGAGCGATGAGCACCTGGCCGGGATGCGCGTCGAGCACCTGCACCAAGTATGAAACCGACTGCGGGCCCGCACAGCGATCGTCGAAAACCCCGCCAACGAAGATCAGCGCCTCGGCCCCCACCTGTTGTGCGTGGGTGATCGCCCGGAGGAGCATTGTCGTCGCCACATTGCGACGCCGATCCGCCGCCTCGGGGCCAAGTTCCGGGTAGGCGCGATCGACGTTCAGCCCAGTCAAGGCGAGTAGCGAAGGCACCTAATCCTCCGGTTCACTTCCGGCCAATAGCAAATTTGATTCGATCACGGATGGGACTATTCCTAATTCGATCACCGAAAGGAAGGTTGCGTGTCCACAGCGGGGATCTTTGATTCGATTGTGAGCGGGATGCAGCTCATCGGGGTCATCCCCGGCACGCCGGTCGAGGTGATCGCGGTCATTCCGCACGGGCAGGACGCGAAGCAGGTCGTTTATCGCGCGCCGGACGGCAGCATCCAGGAACGTGTGCTGTACCGCGCTGATGCGCCCAACATCGACATTTATCACGCGGACGGCCGCCCGTTCGACGCCGACCCGCAGGAGTTCCGCCTGGCCGCAGAGGCGCAACGCATCCTTCTGGCTGGCCGCTCGGACCCGATGCTTGCGGTTTCGACGAGCGACGTTCGGCCCCTCCCGCATCAGATTCGCGCCGTCTACGGAGAGCTGATTCCGCGCACTCCGCTGCGGTTTTTGCTCGCGGACGACCCTGGTGCAGGCAAGACGATCATGGCGGGTCTCTACATCAAGGAGCTGTTGCTGCGGGATGACGTGAAGCGTTGCCTGATCGTCGCGCCGGGCGGCCTCGTGGAGCAATGGCAGGACGAACTGCGCCTGAAGTTCGGCCTCGGATTCGACATCCTGGCCCCTGGCTCGTTCGACGTCGCGCCGGGCGCCAACGTGTTCGAGTCGAAGCATTTGCTGATCGCACGCATGGATCAGCTCGCCCGCAACGACTACCTTCATCAGCAACTCGAGGACAGCGAATTCGACCTCGTCGTCGTCGACGAGGCGCACCGCATGAGCGCGTCGTGGTTCAGCGGCGAACTCAAGGAGTCGAAGCGGTTTCACCTCGGCCGTCTTCTCGCGGAGCACACCCGTCACTTGCTGCTTATGACCGCGACTCCGCACAACGGCAAGGACGAAGACTTCCAGACGTTCCTCTCGTTGCTCGACCGCGACCGCTTCGCGGGGCGAGGCGCGAAGCGGGCGCAGGCCGACACCGCTGAGGGCTTCATGCGGCGGATGGTCAAGGAGGATCTGCTCACCTTCGAGGGCAAGAAGCTGTTCCCGGAGCGACACGCCACCACGGCCAACTACGCACTATCGCCACCTGAGATGCATCTCTATGAGCGTGTGAGCAACTACGTGCGCGAGGGCATGAACCGCGCGGACCGGCTTGACGGCAAGCGGAAGGTCACCGTTGGCTTCGCCCTTACGGTGCTGCAACGGCGACTCGCGTCGAGCCCGCAGGCGATCTTCGAATCGTTGCGGCGACGCGCCGACCGTCTTGAGAAGACCCGACAGGACCTGCTCGCCGGCCGAATGGCGGCAGCCTCCACGGACCCCTTCCTCGGGGACATCGGCGATGATTTTGATCCCGACGAATTCGACGCCGAGGAATTCGAGACGATGGAGGAAAAGGTGCTTGACGCCGCGAGCGCGGCGCGCACCGCGGTAGAGCTCGAAACCGAGGTCGCCGAGCTTCGCGCCCTCGCACAGATCGCCGAGGGGGTGCTGCTGAGCCAGCAGGACAGCAAGTGGGTCGAGTTGCGCGGCGTGCTCGAAGGCGAGGTACTCGCAAGAGCGGACTTCACCAAGCACAAGCTGATCGTGTTCACCGAACACCGCGACACGCTCAACTATTTGGAGGAGCGAATTCGCACCCTCATCGGCCGGCCGGACGCGGTCGTGACGATCCATGGCGGTGTCAATCGGCTGGAACGGCGGCGCGTCACCGAGGAGTTCACGCACAATCCCGACGTCCAGATACTCGTCGCCACCGACGCTGCGGGCGAGGGCCTCAACTTGCAGGCGGCGCACCTTATGGTCAACTACGACCTGCCGTGGAATCCGAACCGCATCGAGCAGAGGTTCGGCCGGATCCACCGCATCGGCCAGACGGAGGTCTGCCAACTGTGGAACATCGTGGCCGACAACACGCGCGAAGGCGAGGTGTTCCGGCGCCTGCTCGATAAGATCGAAGAACAGCGAGTCGCTTACGGCGGCAAGGTATTCGATGTGCTGGGCACTTCGCTTGGCAACGTTAAGCTCACTGATCTGCTAAGAGATGCGATTCGCTACGGCGAGCGGCCCGAAGTGCGGCAGCAGATGCACGAGATCATCGACAAGGGCGTCGTCGAGGGCCTCGAGAACTCATGGATGACTACGCGCTGGCTCACGAGGTGATGCCTCCGCAGGATCTCGAGAAGCTCCGCGCGGAGATGGAGGAGGCGCGCGCCCGCCGTTTGCAGCCGCACTTCATCCGCGACGCTTTTACCGAGGCGTTCCGGCAGCTGGGCGGCCGACTCGACCCGCGAGAGAAGGGTCGCTATGAAATCACGCACGTACCGGCCACAGTGCGTGAGTCGACGCACGCCCCGATCTCGCGTCGCTACCACCGCGTCACCTTCGACGTGGCGACCATTGGCGGCGAGGTCAACGACCGTGCCGAGCTGCTCGCCCCCGGCCACCCGCTGCATGACAGCGTGCTTCGCTTGACCGTCGATCGTCTGCACGGCGCACTCGAGCGAGGAGCGGTGCTGGAGGCGGCCGGCTTCGATCGGCCGTCGTTGCTGGTGGGTGTGCTTAACGAGGTGCAGGATGCCACGGGCGCCACGATCGCCCAGCGGTTCGGCTATGTGCTTGCCGACGGCGCGGGAGCAGTCAGCGAGGCCGGGATCGCGCCGTACCTGGACTACGCGACTCCATCCACGTCAGTGCCGCCCGGCGAGCTTGCCTGGCTTGCAGATCGCGAGTCCAGTACGACGTCTTGGGTGATCGCTCATCAACTGCCAGCCTTCGCCGAACAGATCGTGTCGCGTCGGACCGCCGAGTACGAGCGACTCGCCGCAGCAGTGAAGCAGCGACTCGACCACGAGATCAGTCGGCTGGGTATCGAGGCGGCGCAGACAGACGCTGCAGCCGCGGCGGGTAGGCGTGTTCGAAAGTCGGGCGATGCGCTTCGCCGCGATGCCGATGAACTCGGCGCCCGCCTGAATGTACGCCTCGAGCTGATCCAGAAGCAGCTGCGCATGAACGCCATGCCGCCGCGAGTCGTTTCGGTCGCGCTAGTGCTGCCGGCTCCCGTGCAGGCGCCACTCGATGTGGCGGCCGCTGACCCTGTGGCACGAAAGGCTGTCGAGCGCCGCGGCGTCGACGCCGTGCTCGCTGCCGAGCGTGCGCTGGGACGCGAACCGATCGAGCAGGCGTCGAACAACCCCGGATTCGACATTCTCTCAACACAACCCGGCGACCCAAGCCTGCGCATCGAAGTGAAGGCGCGCATCGCTGGCGCAGACACGTTCACTATCACCCGCAGCGAGGTGCTGCTCGCGCTGAACGCGGCTCCTCACCACCGTCTCGCCCTCGTCTCCGTCCACCCGGACGGCTCGCACCTCGACCAGGTGCGCTACATCGGTGATGTGTTCGCGGGCGCTGAACCTTCGTGGATCAACGATTTCGGGCTCGTGAGCCAGACGCTCTCGTGGGACCACTACTGGGACGCGGGTGGCACGCCCTTCTAGACAACATCCTCGCGACGGAAGAACCGGGCTGCGGTCACCATATTGCTGAACTGAGCGCTCAGCTTCGCGCCGCCCGAGGCAACGAGCCCACCGGCACCGTCACATCCCGCTCGGCTTGATACCAGTGAAGAACTCTTAACCACGTGCTGTCGGTGAACTCTGCTGGACTGGTACGGCTCACTCGACGAGTCTGCGGATTTGTGGCGGCGGACGGGGAGCGTTAGCGGACGGTAGCCGCTACGGCAGAGACTACGAAGTCGACGCAGGCCAGCAGCGGGAGAACAACCGTCGGGTCTTAAAGTTCAAGGCCGTAGCCCCGATCGCGGCTGCGGCTGCGTTGGCGCTGGGCGGCTTGCTGTGTGGTGGCGGTCAAGCGTTGGTAGGCCGCATCGCGGGCACGGTTTTGGGCGGTGTGCTGACGCCAGGCCTGGGCGCGGTCGGCGCGGCGTTGGTCGTTGCGGTCCAGTAGGGCCGCCACGGCGGCGGGCAGCAGTTCGCGGTCAGTACGCGCGGCGACGGTGTGCATGGTGGCCGCGCGGTCGTCGTTGGCGGTCAGGATGGTGTGGAAGGCGTGGGCGGCAGCGTGTTTGGTGCCGCGCGGTGTGGTGGATGCCGGTGTCCGCGCCGTGGTGGTGTTGGGCTTCGTTGGTGACAGCCGGATAGATGGCGTTGTGACCGTGGTGGTGTTGGTGGGCTTCGTTGGTGACCACCGGATAGATGGCAGGTGGTTTTCATCGCGGCCGCGCGTCATCCCGACGTATGCCATCGCACGGCTGGCGCGATCGGACAGAATCGACCAGCAGATGCCGTATTGGTTCGAGTTGCCGACGGTCATGCCTTGGGCTGAGTGCACGGTGCCGGCGTAGCCCAGGGTGATGTGCTCGCGCAGGTAGTCGCCCTCGAAGATGACCCGGGCCCGATCGGTGAGCCGCTCGGCGGCGATTCGTGTGTTTGTCGCGTCGACGCTGAGCACGCGCCAGCGGTTGCCGTTGCGGACCTGGTCGATCCGATCACCACGGCGGTGGTGTGAGCCGGGTTCGACGGTCAGGGTGGCGTCGTTGTGGCGGCTCAAGACGAGATCCCCGGCGCGGACCTGCTGATCGCGCGCCACCGCCACGCTCGGGCGCATCGGGGTTGGTGAAGTGGTCGTGGAGGCGCTGGTTGATGGCGTCGGCGATGTCCCACGTGTCGCAGAGGATCGCGACGTCTTTGCCCTCGGCGCGGGCGGTGATGTAGGCGGTGGTGGCGTCGGCGGCCATCGCGATCGGGTCACCGGTGTGCAGGCGGTCGTGGTTGCGATACCAGCCGATCGCTGTGCGCAACCGGTTTCCGCGCGCTTTGCGCAGCCGGTTGCCGCGGCGGACCGCAACGCAAGGGAGGCATCGCGTTCGGCGGTGTTGCGCATCCGCCACACCTCACGACAGGCGCTGCGACCACGGCAGGTCATCACACAGAGTTTCGAACATGCCGCCGCGGGCTTTGACTGGCGAGAGCTGATAGGCGTCGCCGACCAGGACCATCTTGGCGTGCGCGGCGGTGCTCGCCTCGAGCAGCCGTCGCAGCTCGGGGGTGGCGACCATGGAGGCTTCATCGACGACGATCACGGTGCGCCGGTCGATCTGGAGCTGGTGGTCGTCGATGAGCTGCAGGGCTTTGGCCACGGTCAGGCCGCGGTCGCCGGCATGGTCGCGCATCGCTTCATCGACCGCCTTGCCGGTGGGCGCGAGCACCAGCACGTCTTTGTTGGCGCGGTGCGCGGCGGCGCGCAGCGCGTCCAGCGAGTGCGTTTTGCCCGCGCCGGCCGGGGCTTGCAGCGGCTGCACCAAATACGGCGAGGCCGCGATGCTGGCGATGGCGCGCGCCTGGTCCGCGGACAGGTCATGCAGGTCCGCGGCGCGCACATCCAGGCGCGCGCGGGTGTCCGCCGCGTCGATCAGGTCGAAGATGCGCTGCTCTTCGGCGATCACCGCGTCCACGGTGAACAGCTCATGTCCTTCGCGGTGATGCGCGTCGCGCGTCGCGCTGACCCGCACCCCGACCATGTCCACGATCTGCTCGATGAGCGCGCGCGGATCCCCGGGCGCGTCGACCGGCAGCAGCGCGCCCACCAGCTCAACCAGGTCCGCGCGGGTAAACGCGGGCTTGTCGATGCGCGCCACCATGCGCGCCAGGCGCGCGCGGTCGATCAGCAGGCGCGGCGCGCGCGCGGCGCGCAGCGCGCGCCTCCAGATGCGCCGCGCGGTCCAGTTGCAGACCGCGCGCATCGGCGCGCCACTCGTCTGTGAGTTCGGCCCACGATTTGGATTCCGGTTTGGCCGGCCGCGTGGCTTTCTGCGCGGCCGCCAGCTGCTGCGCGGTCGGCTCACCGTCGACGACGACCAGGTTGTTGTGCGCCCATTCCCGCAACCGTGTGGAGCGCTGCGACCACGCCTTGAGGCACTTCTTGGTGACACCGGCGATCTCGGCCATCCCCGAGTGCCCGTCCACGGCGTTCCACTCCGCCCCGATGGCCTCATGCAACTCATGGCGCAGCACGGCCTGATAGATCACCCCGGCGGCCTTGGCTTCGTGATACAGCGACTTGGAATCGATCGACACCAGCGTGCCGTCGGCGCGGGCTTGCCGGTTGGGCACGATGACGTGGGTGTGCAGGTGCGGATCCCCACACCGCGACGTTTCATGCTGATAGGCGATCCCCACCAAACCGGGCAGCCGCTGCAGGTCCTTTCTCCCGGTCACCGGGTTGTGCACCCGGGTGTATCCGGCGTGCTCGTGCAGGTAGGTCATCGCCGCGTCGATGCCCTGCTGATGGGCGGCCAGCATGGCCTTTTCCCCGATATCGTCAGTCAGGGCCCGCAGCAGCGACACACTCTTGGGGGCGGCGAACGTCAAATCGAAACCCGTGCACCGAGCCCGTGGTGAACCCCCGCCCGCTCGCCGCCGTTCGGGGCGATCCCGTCATCGAGCCAGCGGGCCGCCACCTTCGTGTCGGCAAACCCACCGTGCAGCGCGGCGCCGTCCAGCCCGGTCAGCTCACCCACGGCCGCGGCATCGCCAGCCACCACCCAGGTCGGCGCCCGGGTGTCGCTTTCGCAGTAGTACTCGCCCAGCCCGCCGCCGGCGGCCTGGCGATCCATCGCCGCGGCCTGGGCCTGATTGGCGGTGTCGTTGTAGTAGTTGATGCTCCACCGCGATAGCCGTGAGATCGTCAACACCGGGGAGCACCTCACAACCTAGCGGGGCGAAACCAGCTGCAGTGGCTGGGATTTGGGGCGCGTCCAGCGCGCCCCAAATCAGTATTGCACCACTTGTGCCAATGTGCCAGAAGTGTTTAGGAGTGTCGTTGTTGTAATCGTATGTGGTGGAGGTGATTTGGGAAAGGTCGGGAAGGGTTGGGCGGTTAGGGGGTGGTGTTGGGATGGTTTGGGAATTATTGAGAAGTGTTGGAGGACAGGGTGATGAGCGGCTGTGCTTATGGAGTCGTGGCGCGTTCTCGCGGCAACCGAGTTAGTCTCAAGAGGCTCGCGTGCAGACCCGCTCGCGGCGCTGGATCGAGGGGACGCGACCAGCCGCCACACAACCCGGTAGTTCACGGCCAGCCTGACCGTGAAGCTATGTACCCAATGAGAGCTCGCAGGATGGTGCGCCAGCCCAACAACCCGAGGAGATGCGCAGAAAAATTGTGCACAGGGGGCTGTGGATGGCCGCTTAGAGTAGGCATACGGCCTCTCGACGGAGGACCGGACAAGTTGTTTGGCCCGCCTACCTTAGTGAGCAACGATGACGAATAACGGTGCTAACGGCCGCGAGATGGCTGACGGCCGATCACGTTCACGACTTAACGGGCATGCCCGTGAGGGACCGTCCAAAGTCACTCGAGCAAAGGAATCGACGCGATGACCACTGCCCACGATATCGACTGGCCGCAGGTGCTGGCCGAACGACTCACTACGACCCATCCCGATGTGCTGCGCGAACTGCTGGCCACGTTCATCCATACGCTGATGGGTGCTGAGGCCGACGCGTTGTGCGGTGCCGGGTATGGCCAACGCAGTAGCGAGCGCACCAACCAGCGCAATGGCTATCGGCATCGCCAATTCGACACCCGGACAGGTTCATTGGATCTGGCGATCCCTAAGCTGCGGCAGGGTTCCTATTTCCCGGACTGGCTGTTGGAGCGCCGCAAACGCGCCGAGCGGGCGCTGACCACGGTGGTGGCCACCTGTTATCTGCTCGGGGTGTCCACGCGGCGGATGGACAAGCTCGTCGAGACGCTGGGTATTACCAGTTTGTCGAAGTCGCAGGTGTCGGTGATGGCCAAGGAACTCGACACCGCCGTGGAAGCCTTCCGCACCCGCCCCTTGGACGCAGGCCCGTACACATTCATGGCCGCTGACGCCCTGGTTCTCAAGGTGCGCGAGGCCGGCCGGGTGGTCAACGTGCACGCGCTGATCGCCGTCGCGGTCAACGCCGAGGGCTACCGCGAAATCCTCGGTGTCGACGTCACGACGGCCGAGGACGGGGCCGGCTGGCTGACGTTTCTGCGGTCGCTGACCGCCCGCGGCCTGTCCGGGGTGCGGCTGGTCACCAGTGACGCGCACGCCGGGCTGCTGGCCGCGATTGGCGCCACCTTGCCCGGAGCTTCCTGGCAGCGCTGCCGCACCCATTACGCGACCAACTTGATGGCCATCACCCCGAAGTCTTCCTGGCCATGGGTGCGCACCCTGTTGCATTCGGTGTTCGACCAACCCGACGCGCAATCCGTTGCAGCGCAATATGACCGCATCATCGACGCCCTGTCCGACAAACTCCCCAGAGTCGCTGCCCACCTCGATGCTGCACGCGCCGAGCTGTTGGCGTTCACGGCATTCCCCAAGCAGATCTGGCGCCAGATCTGGTCGAACAACCCCCAAGAGAGGCTCAACAAGGAGATCCGGCGGCGCACCGACGTCGTCGGCATCTTCCCCGACCGCGACGCCTTGATCCGCCTCGTCGGGGCTGTGCTGGCCGAACAACACGACGAATGGGCCGAATCGCGCCGCTACCTGGGTCTGGACGTCTTGAGCAAATCCCAAATCACCAACCAAACCCCGACAGAACAGGAGACAACACCGGCGGCACTAACCGCATAAACCACGAAGTCGAAGAATCACACGACGACGTCCTCGAGCCCCCACGACCCATATCTGTCGAGCGACGCGGTCGGGCGGGAGAAAGAGCAATTTGATGAGCCAAGGCGTGACTTGGCATGAATGCCGCGCAACGTTCGTCATTACAGGTGGTAACCCTATGTCCGACCGACTGACATTGCGACAAGCGTCTGAATACCTCAATATCCCAGTCAACACGCTCCGCTGGTATCGAACTTGCGGAACCGGTCCACGGTCGTATTCCCTTGGCGGCAAGGTGTTCTACGACCGGGCCGACCTCAACGCTTGGGTGGCCACCGAGAAAGCCGCGACAGCGAGGGGTGGGTGAGCCTAGCCCGCCACGCGAGCGGCCTTATTCATCGCCTTCGCCAGGTTGTCGAAGTCATCCGGCAGCATGTGGCTGTAGACGTTCATCGTCGTCATCGGTGACCGGTGTCCCAAAAGCTTCTGTACCGTTACCACAGAAGCGCCAGCCCCCAATGCCAAGGATCCGGCGGTGTGCCGCAGCGTTTTTGGGCTGATGCCCGTCATGCCCACCTGGTCGGCGGCCTTGTCGAAACGCCACCGAAACCAATCCAGCGGGATCGGACCGCCGTCGTGATGAGGGAATAGGTACTCACAGGGGTCGCGGTCGGCAATAACGTCGGCCAACACGTCAGCCAAGAACTCGGTCAGGATGGGCACGGTGCGGTCCTGGTGCGTCTTGGTGTCGTCCTCCACGTGCCCGTCACCCGTGACATAGGTAACCGATCGAGACACCCGGATGCGGCGCCGCGTCAGGTCCACATCCCCCACCCGTGCGGCCGCCAGTTCCCCGTAGCGCATGCCGCCGTAGGCCAACACGTACACCATCGCGCGGACCTCGGCGCGGGCCTCGGCGAGCCGCCGTACTTGGTCATGGCTCAGCGCCACATCCTCGCGTGTCGACTTGCGGGGTTGCTCCACACCATCGGCGGGGTTGGCGGCGATGTAGCGCTTACGCACGGCATACGTGAGCACCTGATCCACCACTTGGAACGATTGAATAACCCGCGCCGCCGACAGGCCCGCGGGCGCGTTGTCATCCTCGGTGCTCTTAGGAGAACGTTGGCGGGCGCCAGGATCGGTAGCCAGCCACCACACCCAAGCCTGGATCGCGTCGTGATCGATGTCCTTGAGCTTGATCTCACCCCACTTCGGCAGCACCACGACATCGAGCAACCGCCGATAACCCACCAGTGTCTTGGGCTTCAATTGTTTGAGCGCCGACCGATTCTGCGCCTTGATCGCGAACCATTCTTCGGCCACCACGCGAAAGCTCACCGATGCCCGCTTCGGGTCGGCATACGTGCCGGTGGTGAGGGCTGTCGTCACGGCGCCGATGTGGTTCTGGGCCTCGGCCTTGCGGTCGAACGCCTTGCTCCGCTCATTTCCGTCGTGGTCGACCCACCGGGCCATCCATCGCTTGCCCTGCCCGTGCCGAGCCGTGGTGACCTGTGCGCCGGCTGTCCCGTGCTTGGAGTTCATACACCAGCTGCCTGGGCCGGGGTCGTCGGTGGGGTACGGTACCCGCTCACCCCGCCGTGGCGGACGATGCCAACGATCTTCTACGCCTGCGCGCGCGCCGCGTTTCACGACGCTAACATTACCCGCTTGCGGACTGTGTGCGGACCAGACAAATTAAGCAAACTACCGTGGTCCACTAGATATAGGTCTGACCTCGGAGTTATATGTGGGGCGGGCGGGGCTCGAACCCGCGACCAACGGATTATGAGTCCGCGGCTCTAACCAACTGAGCTACCGCCCCGGTGTGCGGCCACCATGGTGCCATGCCGCAGCACAGCCGGCACACGCCGCCGTCAGGCGTACACCGTCTGACCATCGGCGTCGAGCAGGTAGCGCTCGGTGCCGTGCTCGACCCGAGGGGCGTCGGCACCCAGCGACACCGCCACCTTATTGCTGGCATTGCGCATGATGTCGAAGGTGAGCTCGATGGCCTCAGCCTCCGAGAACCGGGCGCGCACCTCGGCGACGACGTCGGCGACGAGGTGCGCAGGAGTCCAAATTAACGCATCGGTATAGCGCAGCGCTGCTTTAGCGCGGCCGGTCAGCAACGCGGATTTCTCGAAGTCCTCGATGTCGCCGTACAGCGTCTCCGAACCCCCGGCATCGAGTGCTGTGCCCTCGCGCAGCGACTTGCACAGCCGGCAGTTGTGCTGGGCCGCGCCGCGCAGCCGGACCAGCTCGGAGGTGACCGGGTCGAGCGCGCGCAACCGGGCCACGGCGGGCAGAAAGTCGTTGAACACCACATCCGACGGATCGTTGGTGTGGTCCCATGAGATGGGCCCGTTCACCCAGCCGAGATACTGCGATCCGATACCGAGCGCTTCCAGCCCGGCCCGCACCCGCGGAATGAAGTCGGCGATGTACATCTGCACCACAACGCCAAAGGTGCGGTCCCCCAACTGTTTCCACAACCGCGACCGCTGCTCACCACTGATTGCCGAGACGTCGACGCTGAACTGCTCGGCGAATTCGGCGATGACGGCCTCGGCCTCCGAGTCGGGCTCGCCGACTTCGACGCAGGCGGGCAACGGCGGCAGCGACAGCGCCTGCGCGCACACCCGCCGGACCAGCCCCCCGACCCGTCCGTCGCCCGGGGCCAACGCCACCAGCCGCGTGAGCTGATCTTCTCGAATCGAAACCGGAGCCACCATTTCTCACACGCTAGAACCAGCCCATCCCGTGGGCAACCGGCTATTGCGCCTGGCTCACTGACGACATGTAGAAGTCCGGTATCCGCAGCGACGGCATCGCCGCCCGGGTGGCCCAATCGCCCCATTCCCGCGGCAGGGTCTTCTCGCTGGCGCCGGCCTCGGTGGCCCGTCGCAGCAGGTCGAGCGGGCTCTCGTTGAAGCGGAAGTTGTTGACCGCGGCGGTCACCTCGCCGTCTTCGATGAGGTAGACGCCGTCGCGGGTCAGCCCGGTGAGCAGCAGCGTGGTCGGGTCGACCTCGCGGATGTACCACAGCGTGGTCAGCAGCAGGCCGCGCTCGGTGGCCGCGATCATGTCGGCGAGCTTGGCCGACCCGCCGGTCATCACCAGGTTGTCGGCCGCAACGGCGACGTCGGCATCGAATCTGGCGGCGGTGGCCCGCGGATAGGCCAGCGCGTTGATCACGCCGTTGCGGATCCAGTCCACCTGGCCGATCTCCAGGCCGTTGTCGAACACCGACACCGTCTCCGACGAGCTGCTCACCGCGACGAACGGCGTGCACGCCAGGCCCGGCGCCATCGGATCGGAGAACAGCGTCAGCGGCAATTCGGTGAGTCGCTCCCCCAGCCGGGTTCCGCCACCGGGTCCGGAGAACGCCGTGCGGCCCTCCTGCGCTCCGCGGCCGGCCATCGACCAAACCAGGTAGATCATCATGTCGGCCACCGTGGACGGCGGCATGATCGTCTCGTAGCGCCCCGCAGGCAACTCGACGCTGCGCTGCGCCCAGTCCAGCCTCGTCGACAGCTGCTCGAGCAGCGAATCCGTTGGCACGTCAACGAAATCGGCCGTACCGATACCCGCCCACGCGCTGGCGTCGCCGCGTTTGGCGTTGATCTCCACCGTGCCGGTCGGCTGGGTGTAACGCCGGCGCAGACCCGTCGACGACGCCAGAAATGTCGTCGAAACACTATGTTGGGCAAAGCCGTACAGCCGATCGGTGCCACGGAAACCCCGGCTCAACGAGTCGGCGACATCGGCGAACACCAAGGGCCCGGTGCCCGGCGCCGGCGCGTCCCAATCGGGGGGCTGCCCGATATCGGCCAGCAGCGGCGCGGCATCGCTGGCCTCCGGCGCCGAGCGGGCCGCCTCCTGGGACGCCGCGACCAAACCAGGAATCACCCGGGGGTCCACCTCGGCGGAGACCACCGTGCCGATCCGGGCGCTATCGCCATGACGCACAACGGAAATCACCGTGATGCCGCGGCTGACCGAAGCCCCGTTGGTGGTCATCGAATTGCCCGCCCAGCGCAAAGTCGCCTCGACCTTGTCGGTGACCAGCACCATGGTCTCGTCGGCTCCGCCGAGCTTGGCGGCCTCCTCCAGAACGAGGTTGACGACGTGCTGCGCGGTGATCATCGGGTGCCCTCGGCAACCGTGTTGAGCACGTTGACCCCTCGGAACAACGCGGGCGGGCAGCCGTGGCTGACCGGAGCGATTTGACCGGGCTGGGCCTTGCCGCAGTTGAACGCGCCGCCCAGCCGCCAGGTCGACGGGCCGCCCACGGCTTCCAGGGAATTCCAGAAATCGGTGGTGGTGGCCTGGTAGGCGACATCGCGCAACTGGCCGTCCAGGCGGCCGTCGCGGATGCGGAAGAACCGCTGACCGGTGAACTGAAAGTTGTAGCGCTGCATGTCGATCGACCAGGACTTGTCGCCGACGATGTAGATGCCGTCTGCGACACGGCCGATCAGGTCGGCGGTGCTGACCTCCTCAGCGGCGGGCTGCAGCGACACGTTGGCCATCCGCTGGATCGGCACGTGATGCGGGGAATCGGCATACGAGCACCCGTTGGAGCGCGGCTGCGAGAGCCCCGGTTGGAGTCTCAGCGCGAACACCCGGTCGAGCTGATAGCCGACGAATATCCCGTCGCGCACCAGATCCCAGCTTTGCGCGGCCACCCCCTCGTCGTCGTAGCCGATGCTCGCCAAGCCGTGTTGGACGGTGCGGTCGGCGGTCACGTTCATCACGGGTGATCCGTAGCGCATGGTGCCGAGCTTGTCGGGGGTGGCGAACGAAGTTCCGGCGTAGGCGGCTTCGTAGCCGATCGCACGGTCGTATTCGGTTGCGTGGCCGATGGATTCGTGAATGGTCAGCCACAGGTTGGTCGGGTCGATCACCAAATCCTTGGGCCCCGAAGTCACGCTGGGCGCCTTGACCTTTTCGGCCAGCAGCGCCGGCAGCTGCGCGAGCTCGTCGGTCCAGTTCCATACGTCGTCGCCGGCCAGCGCTTCCCAGCCCCGCCCCATCGGCGGGGCCAGCGTGCGCATCGAATCGAAACTGCCGGCGTCCGCGTTGACGGTCACCGCCTCCAGCGACGGCAGCACCCGCACCCGCTGTTGGGTGATCGACGATCCGAAGGTGTCGGCGTAGAACGTCTGTTCCTTGGCGGCCGTCAGGCCCGCGGACACATGGTCGATGCCGTCGGCGCCCAACAGCCGCCCGGAGTACTCCTCCAGCAGGGCGATCTTGTCGGCCGCGGGGATGGCGAACGGGTCGATTAGGTAGTCCGACACCCAGGTGGCATCGCTGTACACCGGCTCGGGCGCCAGCTCGACGCGCTCGCTGTTCAGTACCGCCAGCGTGGTGGCTACCTGCACGGCGCGGCGCGCGGTCTCGGCCGCGACGGCCGGCGCCAACTCCGCGTGCGAGGCGAATCCCCACGTGCCGTTGACGATCACCCGCACCGCCAAACCGATCTCGCGGCTGACGACCGAGGTCTCCAGCTCGCCGTCGCGCAGCTGGATGATTTCGGTGCTGATGCGGTGCAGCCGCAGGTCGGCATGGCTGGCCCCGGCCGCTTTGGCCGCCGACAGCGCGGCTTCGGCAAGTTCGTGGCGCGGCAGGTCCAGGAAGTCGGCATCAATTCCCCGGGTCGGTGTCACAGCTCCACCGTATCGACCGTTCGCCACCAACCACGGCGGCGGCCGCTTAAATTACCTCCATGGCCAGCGCCGTACCGCGGAGACAACCTCGATCCACCGCGCTCGGCTATGCCCTGCTGGCGCCCAGCCTGTTCGGTGTTCTCGCCTTCTTGCTGCTGCCCATCCTCGTCGTGATCTGGCTCAGCCTGTACCGGTGGGATCTGCTGGGTCCGCTGCGCTTTGTGGGCCTTGCCAACTGGCGCTCGGTGCTGGCCGATTCCGGCTTCGGCAACTCGCTGATCGTCACGGCCGCCTTTGTGGCGATCGTCGTCCCCGCGCAGACGCTGCTCGGACTGCTGGCCGCCTCGATGCTGGCCCGCCAGCTTCCCGGCACCGGCCTGTTCCGCACCCTGTACGTCTTGCCATGGATCTGCGCGCCCCTGGCGATCGCGGTGCTGTGGCGCTGGATCCTGGCCCCCACCGACGGCGCGGTCAGCACGGCCCTGGGACACCGCATCGAATGGCTCTCCGATCCCGGCCTGGCGCTGCCGCTGGTCTCGGCCGTCGTCGTCTGGTCCAACGTCGGGTATGTCTCGCTGTCGTTCCTGGCGGGGCTGCTGGCCATCCCCGACGACATCCACGCCGCCGCGCGCACCGATGGCGCCAACGAGTGGCAACGATTCCGGCGCATCACGCTGCCGATGCTGCGGCCCACGATGTTTTTCGTCCTGGTGACCGGGATCGTCAGCACGGCACAGGTTTTCGACACGGTCTACGCGCTCACCGGCGGCGGGCCGGCCGGCAGCACCGACCTGGTGGCGCATCGAATCTACGCCGAGGCCTTCGGCTCGGCGGCGATCGGGCGGGCATCGGTCATGGCGGTGGTGCTGTTCGTCATCCTCATCGGCGTCACGTTCGTTCAGCACCTGTACTTCCGGCGGAGGATCAGCTATGACCTCACCTAGCCGTCCCGCCAATGTCGTCATCTATGCCGGGCTGGCGCTCGGGGCGCTGATCACGTTGGCGCCGTTTGGACTTGGCTTGCTGACCTCGTTCACGTCGGCACACCAATTCGCCGCGGGCACCCCGCTGCAACTGCCGCGACCGCCTACGCTGGCCAACTACGCCGATCTGGGCGGCGCCGGCTTCGGGCGCGCGGCGGCGGTGACCGCGTTGATGACGGCGGTGATCCTCGTCGGCCAGCTGACCTTTTCGGTGCTGGCCGGATACGCCTTCGCGCGCTTGCAGTTTCCCGCACGCGATGCGCTGTTTTGGGTCTACATCGCGACGCTGATGGTGCCGGGGACCGTCACGGTGGTGCCGCTGTACCTGATGATGGCCCAGCTGGGGCTGCGCAATACGTTCTGGGCGTTGGTGCTGCCGTTCATGTTCGGCTCGCCGTACGCGATTTTCCTACTGCGCGAGCACTTTCGCATCATCCCGAACGACTTGATCAACGCCGCGCGCCTCGACGGCGCCAATACGTTGGACGTGATCGTTCATGTGGTGCTTCCGTCCAGCCGCCCGGTCTTGGCCGCCTTGACGCTGATCACGGTGGTCTCGCAATGGAACAACTTCATGTGGCCGTTGGTGATCACCAGCGGGCACAAGTGGCGAGTGCTCACGGTGGCGACGGCTGACCTGCAGTCCCGGTTCAACTCCCAATGGACGTTGGTAATGGCGGCGACGACGGTCGCGATCGTCCCGCTGATCGCGCTGTTCGTGATTTTCCAGCGCCACATCGTCGCGTCGATCGTCGTCTCGGGGCTCAAATGAGGCCCCGCTTTTCCACGCTGGTCGCCGGGGCGCTCGTGCTCGTCGCGGTGCTGTTGGCCGCTACCGCGGCGCTCCTGAACTACTCCGGCGAACCCCACGGCGACAAGATCGTCGTGCGGGTACGGCTCTGGGCCGACCAGATTGCGTCGGCCTATCGACAGTCGTTCGACGCATTCAACCGCGCGCATCCCAGCATCGAGGTGCGCACCGACATCGTGTCGTACTCGACCTACTTCGATACGCTGCGCACCGACATCGCCGGCGGCAGCGCCGACGACATCTTCTGGCTGTCCAACGCGTACCTCGCCGCTTACGCCGACGGCGGCCGGCTGATGGACATCGGCAAGGCTTTGGGCCCCGGTGCTGCCTCGGGCTGGGAGCCGGCGGTGGTGGATCAGTTCACGCGTGGCGGTGCGCTGTGGGGGGTGCCGCAGCTGACCGATGCCGGGATCGCCCTGTACTACAACGCCGACCTGCTCGCGGCGGCCGGCGTTGATCGCGCTCAGCTCGACGGCCTGCGGTGGAGCCCGCGCGACGGGGACACGTTGCGCCCTCTGCTGGCCCGGCTGACCGTCGACGCCAACGGAAACGCCGCGGGCACCCCACGTTTCGACGCCGGACGGGTTCGACAATGGGGATACAACGCGGCCAACGACCCTCAGGGGATCTACCTGAACTACATCGGCTCGGCCGGTGGCGTATTTCAGCACGGCGACCAGTTTGCGTTCGACAATCCCGCGGCGGTGGAGGCCTTCCGCTATCTGGTCGGTCTGATCAACGATGACCACGTCGCGCCACCCGCCTCGGACACCAACGACAACGGCGACTTCTCCCGCAACCAATTCCTGGCCGGCAGGATGGCGCTCTTTCAGTCCGGCACCTACAACCTGGCGCCGGTGGCCCGCGATGCCCGCTTCCGTTGGGGCGTGGCGATGATGCCCGCGGGACCCGCGGGACGGGTGAGCGTCACCAATGGCATTGCCGCGGCAGGCAATTCGGCGACCCGGCACCCGGATGCGGTGCGTCAGGTCCTGGCCTGGATGGGAAGCGGTGAGGGCAACGCATATCTGGGCCGCAGCGGCGCAGCCATCCCCGCGGTGCTGTCGGCTCAGCGGGTCTACTTCGACTACTGGGCCGCCCAGGGCGTCGACGTCAGACCGTTCTTTTCCGTGCTGAGCGGCCCGCGCATTCCGGCCCCGGGCGGCGCGGGCTTCGCCGCGGGGAACACCGCGTTGCAGAGCTATTTCGACGAAATGTTTCTGGGCCGAGGCGATGTCGCGGCAACCCTGAAACGGGCTCAGGCGGCGGCCAACGCCGCCGCGCAAAGGTAATTCAAGGAAAGGAATGTCATGCCTGGATGGTGGATTGTGGCGATCCTGTTTTTCCTGCTGGCGATCGTGCTGCTCATTGTCAGCGTGTTCGTCGACAAGCGGGGCAGGTTGAGGTTCTGGGGCATCACTGGCGTCGCCGTGTTGTTTGGCGTGCTCTTCACGCTCGTCAGCGCCTATGACCGGGTGGACACACGCAACGTCGGCATCATCACCGAGTTCGGCAAGCCGGTGGGGGTCCACGGTGCCGGGATCGTGTGGCATGCGCCGTGGCGCAAAGTCAGCGAGCTGTCGGAGGCGATCCAGTTGCAGGCGTTCGAGTCGAACAGTTTCGACGACGCCAGCGCGGGCAGGGGCGCGAACGGCAACCCGGCGGCGATCAATGTGCGGCTGGCCAACAACTCCAACGCGTACGTGGATGAGAACCTGAACTGGCGGCTGCGCGAGGGCGCGGCCCCGAAGCTTTTCCAGGATTACGGCGGGGCCAACGTGTTTCAGACAATCAAGGAGCAGTTGGTAGACCGGCAGGCCCAGGTGGCGTTGTCAAAGGTGTTCGCGACGTTCAACCCGCAGATCATGCTGGCGGCTGCGGCGAACGCGCCGGGCGCACCGGCGCAGATGACCGCGCCGGCCCAGGGCGCGGACTTGCCGGCGATGGCCGGGCAGGTCAAAAAGGATCTGCAGGACGCGGTGGGCTCCGAGATCGAGATCCTCGACGTGCGGATCCCGCGGATCTTCTACGACCAGCCGACACAGCAGCGCATCGACGCCTACAACCAGAAGGTTCAGGAAACGATCAACGCCCAGCAGGACGTCAAGACCGCGGAGCAGAACCGGTTGGCCGCCGAGCAGCGCGCCAACCAGCCGCCACCGGATTTGCGGATCGCGATCTTCAACTGCCTGACCGACCAGGTGAAGAACGGGCGCGACCCCGCGGGGTGCTGGGGCCAGATCGGTGGCCAGCCGCTGGTGCAGGTGCCGCGCTGAGTCGCGGCTAGCCGGGCTTCAGACCCTCGGTGTCGTTGAGCGCGCTGTGGTGGCGACCCCACGCGAAGTAGAAGAGCAACGCCACCGAGATCCATCCGGCGAACGCGATCCAGGTGTACCAGTGCAGGCTGATCAAGATGTAACCGCACGCCAGCACCGAAAGGGCCGGCGTAACAGGGTAACCGGGCACCTTGAACGCCCGTGGCAGTTCGGGTTGGCGCACTCGTAACACGATCACTCCGATGGACACGACGATGAATGCCGTCAGCGTGCCGATGGACACCATGTCCGTCAGCTTGTCCAGTGGAACGAAAGCGGCCAGCATCGCCACGGCGATCGCGACGATCACCGTGTTGCTCACCGGGGTCATCGTGCGCGCATTCACCGTGGCGAACCGCGACGGAAGCAGTCCGTCGCGACCCATGGCGAACAGGATGCGGGTCTGGCCATACATGGTGACCAGGGTGACCGTGAAGATGGAGATCACCGCGCCCGCCGACAGGATTGTGCCGGCCCACCTGCCGTGCGTGACGTTGTCGAGGATCGTGGCCAGGCCGGCCTCTTGCTGTCCGGCGAAGTCCCGCCATGGTTGGGTGCCCAGCGCAGCCACCGCGACGAACAAGTAGACGGTGGTGACGATCACCAGCGCCGCGATGATCGCGCGCGGCATGGTCGTTTGCGGGTTCTTTACCTCGTCGCCCGCCGTCGATACCGCGTCGAGGCCGATGTAGGAGAAGAAGATGGTGCCGGCCGCCGAGCCGATGCCGGCGACGCCGAACGGGGCGAAATCCTTGAACTGATTGGCGTCGAAGGCGCTGAGCGCGATGATCACGAACATGACCAGCACGCCGAGCTTGATCATCACCATGATCGCGTTGATCGTGGCCGATTCGCTGGCGCCGCGGATCAGCAGCAGCGCACACATCACGATCAGGATGATCGCCGGAACGTTCACATAGCCTGGTGGCGAGTCCCACGGCGCGGCCGACAAGGCATGCGGCAACTGGAATCCGAACAGATTGCTCAACAGCTTGTTGAGGTAGCCGCTCCAGGTGACCGCGACCGCGGCGGTAGACACCCCGTATTCCAGCAGCAGGCAGGCCGCCACACCCATCGCGACGACCTCGCCCAGCGTGGTGTAGGCATACGAGTACGACGAGCCGGAAACCGGTACGGCGGAAGCCAATTCGGCGTAACAGATGGCCGCGAGCCCGGCCGCGATGCCGGCGATCATGAACGAGACGATCACTCCCGGCCCGGCTTCCGGCACCGCCTGGGACATGACAAAGAAGATCCCGGTGCCGACCGTCGAGCCGACCCCGAACATGGTCAGCTGGAAGGTGCCGATGCCTCGTTTGAGGTGGTCCGCGGCCCCGTGTGCGACATGTGCACCGACGGCAGGCCGACGCCGCAGCATCTGCTGTGTCAGGCTGATCGACGTGGACGGCAATTGCGCCTCCTGTGACTGGATCAGCTGATTATGCGCATGCCTCCCGCAATGCCGCAGCGAACTGGTCGATCGCCCAGTCGATCTCCTGCTGGGTAATCACCAGCGGCGGGGCGAACCGCAGCGTCGAGTCATGGGTGTCCTTCACCAGCACACCGCGGTCGGCCAACCGCAGGCTCATCTGCTTTCCGGTGGCCAGCGACGGTTCGATGTCGACGCCGGCCCACAATCCGAGGCCCCGCACGGCCACCACGCCGTGGCCGATCAGCTCCCGCAGACGCCGGTGCAGGTGGGCGCCCAATTCGGCCGAACGAGCCTGAAATTCGCCGCGCGCCAGGATGGAGACCACCGTGGTGCCGATCGCCGCGGCGAACGGGTTGCCGCCAAAGGTCGAGCCGTGTTCGCCGGGGTGCAGGACGCCGAGGATGTCGCGGTCGGCGACCACCGCCGACAGTGCAACCACGCCGCCGCCCAGCGCCTTGCCGAGCAGGTAGACATCCGGCACGACGCCCCATCGGTCGCAGGCGAACGTGTAGCCGGTGCGAGCCAGCCCCGATTGGATCTCGTCGGCGATCATCAGCACGTTGTGCTCGCTGCACAGCGCCCGCACGGTCGGCAGGTAGTCGCCGGGCGGGACGATGATGCCGGCCTCGCCCTGGATCGGCTCCAGCAGCACCGCCACCGTGTTGTCGTCGATCGCCTGGGCCAGTGCCGTGGCATCGCCGAACGGCACCGAGCGGAATCCCGGGGTGAACGGCCCGAAGCCGTCCCGCGCCGTGGGATCCGATGAGAAACTGACGATGCTGATCGTGCGGCCATGAAAGTTGTTGTCGGCCACGATGATATTGGCCTGGCCGGCGGGGATACCCTTGACGTCGACGCCCCATTTCCGGGCGACTTTGAGACCGCTCTCCACGGCCTCGGCGCCCGAGTTCATCGGCAGCACCATGTCTTTGCCGCACAACTGGGCCAGCGCGGCGCAAAACGGTCCCAGATTATCGGCGTGAAATGCGCGGCTCACCAGCGTGACGGTGTCCAGCTGCGCGTGAGCCGTCGCGGTGATCTCCGGGTTGCGGTGACCGAAGTTGACGGCCGAATAGGCGGCCAGACAATCCAGGTAGCGCCGGCCGTCGACATCGGTGATCCACGCCCCCTCGGCGCTGGCCGCCACCACGGGCAGCGGCGAATAGTTGTGCGCCGCATGTCTTTCTACCATTGCGATTGCGATCTCGGCTGCGTTCGCGGCGACCCTTTCATCTCGGGCGTCGAGAATCGTCATGGAAATACCTCCAATGTGCAGCACTTGACGGAACCGCCGCCCTTGAGCAGCTCGGACAGGTCCACCCCGACGGGCTCGAAGCCGGCTTGACGCAGCTGAGTTGCGAACCCCGTTGCAGCGGAGGGAAGTACGACGTGCAGGCCGTCGGATACGGCGTTGAGACCGAGCACGTAGGCGTCGGCGCTGCCGACCACGATGGCGTCGGGAAACAGCGCGCGCAGTTGGTCGCGCGCCGCCGCGCTGAACGCCGGCGGATAGAACGCAATCGTGTGATCGTCGAGAACGGCCAGCGCGGTGTCGAGGTGATAAAACCGCGGATCCACCAGCTCCAGCGAGACGACCGGCAGGCCCAACGCCGCCGAGATTTCGGGGTGCGCGCGCCGGTCGGTGCGAAAGCCATAGCCCGCCAACACCGTTTCCCCGATCATCAGCAAATCGCCCTGTCCCTCGTTGACGTGACGAGTGAACACGGGCCGGTAGCCAAGCGACGACATCCACGCTGCGTAGGCCCGCGACTCGCCGGCCCGCTCGGCGAATCGAAAGCGGGCAACGATGGCGATGTCGTGCGCGATCAACCCCCCATTGGCCGCATAGACCATGTCCGGCAGCCCGGGCGCGGGTTCGACCAAGTCCACGTGGTGGCCCAGCCGCAGGTAGGTCTGGTAAAGGGCCTCCCATTGGGCCTGCGCGACGTCAACGTCGACGGGTGTGGTGACGTCCATCCAGGGGTTGATCGCGTACTCGACGGCGAAGAAGGTCGGCGGGGTCATCGCGTACCGGCGCGTCCTGGGCGCGCGGCCGAGCTTGGCCGGCTCGAACCGTTGCCAGGCCGCGGGCGCGGGAGCGTCGACGTAGAAATCCGTCATAAATCAACGATATTTTGGGGCTGTCGAACAATCAAACGACGATTCTTGCGTGTCGATGAACAATCTATTGCGCTACAGTGGCAAATACAGTGATTTGTTGCGCATCGAACAAGGAGCAGCGATGGACCGCCTGGACGACACCGACGAGCGCATCCTCGCGGAGTTGACGCAGCACGCGCGGGCCACCTTCGCCGAAATCGGGCAGATCGTGAATCTGTCCGCGCCGGCGGTGAAGCGTCGCGTCGACCGGATGCTCGACAACGGCGTGATCAAAGGCTTCACCACGGTCGTCGACCGCAATGCGCTCGGCTGGAACACGGAGGCCTACGTGCAGGTGTTCTGCCACGGCACGATCGCGCCCGATCAGCTGCGCGCGGCCTGGGTGAACATGCCCGAGGTGGCTAGCGCCGCGACCGTCACCGGCACGTCGGACGCGATCCTGCACGTGTTGGCCCACGACATGCGGCACCTCGAGGCGGCCCTGGAGCGCATCCGGTCGAGTGCGGACATCGAACGCAGCGAAAGCATCGTCGTGCTGTCGAACCTCATCGACCGGATGCGGACGTAATCGCCCTAAGGGGTTGTCTGCAAAATCATCTCGAGCACCACCGCCGCGCCACAGGTCGCAATGGTGATCGCGATTGTCACCCAGTCCGCCAGCTTCGCCCGCGCCGGTTTGGCCGAGAGTTGACCGGTGCCGCCACGAGCCGTGATCGCATCGCCCATCTCGTCGGCGCGCCGCAGGGTCACGGTGATGGCCGCGGCCAGCAGGTCGATCAGCTCCAGGGCGTGCCGCCGGCGACGGGCCTTGCGGGTCTGCGGTATCCGTTTGGGCCGTAGCCGACGGGCCGCGTAGAGAACCTGGAATTCGTCGATCAACATCGGGAAGGCGCGCAGCGCCAGCGCCAAAGCCACCGCCCATTCGTCGACCGGGATCCGCAACAGTCGGAACGGGCGGCCCAAAGTCGCCAGCGCGGGCCCAATTTCGGCGACATTGGTGGTCCAGGACACCATCGCCCCGAGCGCGAGCAACACGATCGACAAGGCCGTGAACCGCAGGAAGTTCAATCCTCCGCCTAGCCCGATCTCGAGCCCGCCGACCGAGACCTTCGGGCTACCGCCGGCCAGCGCGGCGGTGATACCGCCCAAGGCGATGAGAACCCACAGCCACCGCGGCACCGACGGCAGCGCGCCGCGCGGAATGCGTGCGATCCGGGCCGCAGCGAACACCAGCGCCGCCACCAGCCCGATCGTCACCCACCCGGGGTAGAACGTCAGCAACACCGAAAAGCCGAAAACGACAAGCAGTTTGGTGCCGGCCCACAGATCGTGGATGGTCGAGGTGCCGGGCACCGGAACCAGCAGCACGACCGGACGAGACGAGCGTCGGGTCGAGCCGTCCACTGGGGCCGAGGTTGTGGTCATGCCATACCCCCCGCCGCGGCCGGCATCGATTCCAGCACGCCGTCGCGCAAATGCAGCGTGCGCGGGCACAGGTCCTCCAGCCCGCCGAAATCATGCGAAATGACCACGACCGTCAGGCCCCGCTCGCGGCGCAGATCCTCGAGCAGCCGCAACAGGCCACGCTGGCTGGCGGCATCCAACCCGGCCAGCGGCTCGTCGAGGATCAAGGCACGCGGCGAACGGGCCAAAAGTCCGGCCAGCACCACGCGGCGCATCTGACCACCGCTGAGCTGGTCGATCCGCCGTTTGGCCAGCGTCGGATCCAGCCCGACGACGCCCAGCGCGGCGGCGACGCGGTCTTCGTCGCGGGGCGAAAAGCCCGCCGCCGAGGCCACTTCCAGGTCGACGCGGCTGCGCATCAGCTGCAGCCTGGCCGCCTGGAAGGACAACGCCACCGCACCGACCTGCTCGTGGGTGGGCCGGCCATCCATCAGGCACGCGCCGATCGTGGGAATCGTCAGTCCGGCCATGATCCACGCCAGCGTCGACTTACCCGAGCCGTTGCCGCCGTGGATCAGCAGCCCGTCCCCCTGCTGCACGGCGAAGCTGACGTCGCGCAGTGCGGTCTTGGCCCACGGGGTGCCGCTTCCGTAATCGTGTCCGACGCCGACAAGTTCGATCACCGGCGCCTGCTGCCGGTCATCCACCACGACGGTCGGTGCGGGTGCGTTGAAGGTCTCGACCATGCCGGTGTTGTCCGGTGAATCGCTGAGATCGATTGTGCGCTCGGCGGAATCGGCCTCGTTGTTGTAATGCGTGATGTGCACCAGGGCGGTCCGATGTCGCTTGGTGAGACCGGACAGCACGCCCAGCAGGTCGTCTCGGCCGTCCTGGTCGACCATCGTGGTGACCTCGTCGGCGACGAGCAACGCCGGCTCCCGGGCCAGCGCCGCCGCGAGCGCGAGCCGCTGCAGTTCGCCGCCGGACAGGCTTCCGGTGTCGCGTTCGGCGAGACCCTCCAGGCCGACCTCCCCCAGCAACCGGTCCACATCGATCTCGGTGCCCGGGGGCAGGCCCCAGACCACATCGTCGGCGACGCGGGTGCCCAGGACCTGGCTTTCGGGGTGCTGTAGCACGAGCGCGGTGCCGCCCAGCTTGCCCAGACCCACCGCGCCCGGGCGCTCCACCGTGCCCGACGTCGGGTTCCGGCCGGCCAAGATCAGCATCAGCGTGGTCTTGCCGGACCCATTGGGTCCGGTGATCGCGACGTGTTCGCCAACCCCGAGCTCCAGGCTGAGCTCGCGCAGCGCGTCCTGGCCGGCACCGGGGTAACGGAAATGCACCCTGTCCAACCGCACCGGAACCGGCCCGACGGGGCCTTCCTCGCCCTGACCTCCGCCCCAAACGTCGAGTTTGTGCACATCGGGGATACGGCGCATCCGCTCCAACAGACGGGACAACGCCCACCAGCCGATCAACGAGACGATCATGATCCCGATGCCGTAAAAGACCAGCAAAACCCACGGCCAGTAGTGCAGCCCGACGGCGAAATACCGCTTCAGATCGGCGGCGGCGCCCTGCATGTGGGCTCGGTTCATGAAGGCCGCGACCCCGTCCACGTTCGCGGTCATCACCTTGAAAATCAGGTGCCGCAGCCGGGTCATCACGGTCAGCGCGGCGACATGCGCGGCGCCCAAGGCGACGCCCGCGATCAGGGACGAGACGATCACCGTGGGCGTGCCCCGGCCCTTGCGCTTGATGACTCCGGTCAGGCCGCCGATGTAGACGCAGTGGACGACGGTCATGAAACCGCCGAGGCCGGCGATCAGGAAGGCGATCACGCCGGCGGCAACGGTCGCGGCCGTCAGCACACGTAGCCGGTAGCGGTAGGCCAGCAGCCCGGTGGGCACGGTGCCCAGCAAGGCGAGTCCCGCCGCGAACGGGACGACGACGGAGATGATCGCGATCACCGCGCACAGCGCCCCCATGACCGAAGCCTGTGCCAATTCGACCGGCCGCAGCGGTCCGCCACGGTGGCGTGGACGCAATGGGCTGGGGACGATCACCCCATCGATTGTGCCAGGCCGCAGCACCAAGTCGCCGCACCACTCCACGCCGCCTTGGGCTTTCGCGTCTCGAGGCGGGCGAGATTCGTCTCGCTTAGCAAAGCTATGCAACCATGGAGGCATGAACGCATCCGCCGCCAACCACACCGATGTCGTTGACGCCGCAAACACCGAGTCCCAGTCCGGGCTGGGCGCGGATCTACTCGCCGTGGTCGCGCGCCTCAACCGGCTGGCCACCCAGCGCATCCAGATGCCCTTGCCTGCGGCGCAGGCCAGGTTGCTGGCCACCATCGAAGCCCACGGTGAAGCCCGAATCGGTGACCTGGCCGCCGTCGATCACTGTTCACAACCGACGATGACCACGCAGGTGCGCCGACTCGAGGACGCCGCCCTGGTCACCCGAACCGTCGACCCCGGAGATGCCCGGGCGGTCCGGATCCGCATCACGGCCGAAGGCAGGCGCACGCTCGACGCGGTTCGGGCCGACCGGGCCGCCGCGATTGAACCGCAATTGGCCCTGCTCGATCCGGCGGACCGCCAGGTGCTGACGGAGGCGGTCGCGGTGCTGCGCCGGGTGCTCGAGAACGCCGCGACGTCGACGCGCCGCAACACCCTCTGATCAGCCCCTTCCGTCCGTGGTGGATAGACCGTCGTCAATTGGTAGACACTTAAATCAATGTCTGAAGGCGGAATCAATGTTTGGGACCGATTCGGTCTGACCGGTGACGAAAGGTGGCGGTGATGCGGCCCGAGGCTTCCGCCCTTGCGGTCTCGCCGCTGACCGTATGGGTCGGATCGACAAGGTACGTCTTCGCCCCCGGCCGCGACGTGTTGGTGGGCCACGGCCAAGGGGTCGACGTCCCGCTGGATCGCCCCGGGAGCGCCGCGCCACCACCGCCGGCACCTAGTCCGGACGTCGTGCTGCGGTTCACCGATGGCCGCTGGGTAGCCATCGACAGGAGCCCCCAGGGCATCTTCGTCAACGGTTCCCGGGTGTCGACGGTCGACATCCGCTCCGGTCAGGCAATCATGATCGGTGATCCGCAGCGAGGTCCGCGGCTGGTTTTCCAGATCGGTCCCCCCGTCGGCCCGCCCGGGCCGCCGTTCGGTCCACCGCAACCCGCCCACTTCCCACCGGAACGGGCCCAGGCCCCGCTACCTTCCGATGCCGCGACAGACCCCGAGCTACCGAACCGCCCCGACGACCCCGACTTGCAGGTACCGACGCAGCGCGACACCCAGAAAATGCGTGTAGTCCAGCCCCCACCGCCGTCGGCGCCGCCCGTCGCACCGCCCGTCCCGTCGTCGGCGCCACCCGTCCCGCCGTCGGCGCCACCCGTCGCACCGCCCGTCGCACCGCCCGTCCCGCCGTCGGCGCCACCCGTCGCACCGCCCGTCCCGCCGTCGGCGCCGCCCGTCCCGCCGTCGGCGCCGCCCGTCGCAACGGACGAGCACCCGGGGGGTCGCGGTTTGATCGAGCGGATGATCACGCGGAGCCTGCGTGTCTCCCGCCCCTCCTTCCGCACCCAGGCGGACAACTCCACCCATCGATTGCCGCTCAAACCCGGGGCACGCACCATCGGGGTGACCGCATACCAGCTGGGACTTGCCGTCGACGGGCGCCAGGTGCTCACGGATATCTCGTTCACAGCCCGTCCGGCCACGTTGACCGCGGTTGCCGGACCATCTGCGGCGCGCAACTCCGCGCTGCTGGAGCTGCTCGCCGGCACCAGGGCACCGAGCTCCGGCCGAACCACGGTGGACGGCCACGACGTGCGCGCCGAGCCCGAGTCGATGCGCGCCCGCATCGGGATAGTCCCGCGCGACGAGCGCGTTCACCCGCGGCTCACCGTCGAACAAGCCATGGGGTTCGCCGCCGAACTGCGCCTGCCGCCCGACACCTCATCCGAGCACCGCCAACGGGTGGTCAACCAGGTTCTCGAAGAGCTCGAGCTGACACCGCACCGCGCAACCCGGATCAACAAACTCTCGCCGGAGGTGCGCCGCTGCGCGTCGATGGCGATCGAACTCATCACCAGGCCGACCATGCTCGTGGTCGACGAGCCCGGCGCCGGGCTGGATGCGGCGCAACAGGGCCACGTCATGACAATCCTGCGGCGCCAGGCCGACATCGGCTGTGCCGTGGTGGTGGCTATCTCATCGCAGACATCGCTGAGCAATCTGAATATGTGCGATCAGGTATTGGTGCTCACCTCGAGGGGCGCCCTGGCTTTCGTCGGGACGCCCCTGCAGGTCGAGTCCTCGATCGGCACCGCCGACTGGTCAAAAGTCCTCGAGCTGATGAGTACCGACCCCGCCGGTGCGCAGCGCGCGTTTCGAGCCCGGCAACAAGCGCTTTCGCCAAGTACGCCGCCAGAGGTCGCCGCACCGTGGCCACTCCCCGCCGAGCTCACCACGGGGCGCCAAATCCGGTTGTTGGCCCGTCGCCAGGTGCGCCTGCTGCTCGCCGACCACCTTTACTCCTTCTTTTTGGCGGTCCTGCCGTTCGTGCTGGCGGCATTAACCCTGCTGATTCCCGGCGATTCCGGGCTGGACCGCCCCAAGCCGAGCAGCTCCAACCTCCACGAAGGCATCGAGATCCTGGCCGCGCTCAACATTGCCGCGGTGATCGTGGGCTCGGCGCTGACCATCCGCGCCGTGGCCGAGGAGCGCCGCGTGTTTCGGCGCGAACAGGAGATCGGGCTGTCGACGTCGGCCTACCTGGCCGCCAAACTCATCGTCTTCGGCCTGGCAGCGGCCATCCTGACGGCCATCTTGTTCGCCATTGTCATCGCCGTCAAAGGTGGACCGGTACACGGGGCGGTCTTGTTTCACAACGCGACGGTCGAGCTGTACGTGGGCGTTGCCGCCACGGCCATCGTCTCGGCGATCATCGGGCTGGCGCTGTCCACACTCGGGAACCGGCTGCGGGAGGTTCTGCCACTGCTGGTGCCCGTGATCCTGGCCTCGCTGCTGTTCGACGGCAGCCTGGTTCAGCTGGCGAGCAAGTGGGGGTTTCAGCAGATCTCCTGGTTCGTCCCGGCCCAATGGGGCTTCGCGGCGTCGGCGTCCACCGTTGATCTGCGCAGGGTCGACACGCTGGCCGCCGACGCCGAGATGTGGACCCACTATTCGGGCTGGTGGGTGTTCGACATGGTGATGCTTGCGCTCTTCGGCGCCATGGCGGCAGGTTTCGTCCTGTATCGGCTGCGTCCGCCCACACGTGGGATCCGCCCAATGACGACGACCCCGGTGTCGGACGTCTTCACACGTACCTTCTGACGTGCCGGCAGTAGTCGGCGTATTGGTGGCCGTAGCGCTGCCTCATGAAATCTTCCTCGCGCAACACTTGCCGGTGAAACAGCGCGGTGGCCCCGACCAGGTAGATCAGCGGAACCCAATCGGGGGACACCAACAGCTGACCGAGCAGGAAGACGAAAAAGCCGACATAGATCGGGTTGCGGCTCACCGCGAACACACCCGTCGTCACCAATTGACCGGGTTGGTCGACATCGATGCCGACGCGGAAGCTCTTGCCAAATGACACCAGGCTGAGCGCCAAGATCAGTATTCCGACCAGACAGAGCGCCACGCCGAACCAGGCGACAACAGTCGATTGAAAGAAGCGCTGGCGATTGGCCAGCGGCCAGCCAAAGGCGGTGGCGAACACCGTATAGAAGTAGAACAACGCTACCGGCGGTATCAGGAAGTCCGTCTTGTCGATTTCTCCGAAATGCATTGCCTGAGTGCCGGTCCTGCGCAGCAGCAAGACCCTGGTCACCACCGTGCCGATCAGGAGCACCACCATCAGAGCGGCCAGGTACTGGGGCATCGTGTGATCATGACATCCTCTGGCAGCGCCGAGCGTGCACTCAGCGCGAAAATCCGGCCCCGAACTCGCACCCAATGCACGTTCGGCGAAAGCTTTCGGAGGCCCGAGCGGAGGGTTACCGTCGCACTATGGCGCCAGACATGACGAACACGGCCGAACATCTGCGCAACGCTTTGGACGGGCGTTGGCGTGATGTGAAGAACCAGACGCGGGCCAAGCTGGACCATGAACAGTTCCGCCCGCACTACACCCCGAACACGGTCATCGCGCGTGCCAAAGTGGCGGAGCAGATGAAGATCATCGCCGCCGCCGGTATCTCCGACGAAGGGTTCCGCAAGGAGCACGGCGGCACCGGGGATGTCGGCGCGGCGATCACCATGATCGAGATGCTGACGATGTCGGACCTGTCGCTGATGGTCAAGGCTGGAGTGCAGTGGGGTCTGTTCGGCGGCGCGGTCGAGAACCTGGGCACCGAACGCCACGGGGCGTACGTGGAGAAGATCATCAGCCTCGAGTTGCTTGGTTGTTTTGGAATGACCGAGACCGGACACGGCAGCGATGTTCAGTCGCTGGAGACCACCGCTACCTACGACGCCGAGACCGAAGAGTTCGTCATCAACTCCCCGACCCCGACATCGCGTAAGGACTACATCGGCGGCGCGGCCGAGACAGCCACCATCTCAGCGGTTTTCGCGCAGCTGATCACCACCGAAGATGGGAAGCCGGTCAATCACGGCGTGCACTGCGTGTTGGTTCCCATCCGCGACGCCGAAGGCAACGACCTGCCCGGGGTGACTACGTCGGACTGCCAATACAAGGGTGGCCTGCCCGGCGTTGACAACGGCCGCATCATGTTCGACCACGTGCGTGTCCCGCGGGTGAACCTGCTGAACAAGTACGGCGACGTCGCGCCGGATGGCACCTACAGCTCCCCGGTCGACAACCCGAATCGGCGCTTCTTCACGATGATCGGCACCCTGATCCGTGGCCGGGTGACGGTGGGTGGCAGCGCCGGCAACGCCGCTCACGTCGCTCTGGATATCGCCACCCGATACGCGTTGCAGCGCAGGCAATTCAGCTCACCCGACGACGGCGAAGTGCTGATCATGGACTACCTGACGCACCAGCGGCGGTTGTTCCCGTTGATAGCCAAGTCATACGCATTGCAGTTCGCGCAGAACGAGCTGGTGTCCAAGTGTCACGACCTGCAGACCTCAGACGTGACAGATGCCGAGGAGCAGCGCGAGCTGGAAGCGCGCGCCGCCGGACTGAAAGCGGCCAACACGTGGCACGCATCCCGGGCCATCCAGGAAGCCCGGGAGGCCTGCGGCGGCGCGGGTTACATGGCCGAGAACCGGCTGATCGCGCTGCGGGCGGACACCGACGTGTTCACCACGTTCGAGGGCGACAACCATGTGCTGACCCAGTTGGTGGCCAAGGAGCTGCTGACCGCCTACGCCGACGACATCAAGAGCATGAGTCCAGTTGAATGGGTACGCTTCGCGGCCAACACTGTCGGTGAGCGCGTCATGAAACGCACTGCGGCCGAGCAGATTATGCAGCGGATCGTGGACGCCCGGCAGGACAGCGAAGAAGAGGGCAGCCTGTTCAACCGCGGCACCCAGGTGACCATGTTCGAGGAGCGCGAGAACTACCTAGTGTCTTCGGTCGCGCGCAGGCTGCAGGGCAAATCCAAAGAGATGTCGGCATTCGACGCGTTCAACGCGGTACAAGACCATGTGCTGCACGCAGCGACCGCGCACATCGACCGGGTGGTGCTGGAAGCCTTCGTCGCCGGGATCGACTCGTGCGAACACGCCGAGGCCCGCAAGTTGCTAGAGCTCGTGTGCGACCTGTACGCGCTGTCCGTGATCGAGGAAGACAAGGCCTGGTACGTCGAGCACCGGTACATATCGACCGAGCGGGCCAAAGCGGTCACCCGCGGCATCAACGACCGATGCCGCAAGCTGCGCCCGCATGCCGAGACGCTCGTCGACGGGTTCGGCATCCCGGAGCCATTGCGCTACGCCGAGATGCTGCACCCCGAGAATCTGTCGGGCTGAGCCGCCCCATTGGAAGCGGTTGTGCGCCACGGCTACTGATGCGGGATCTTGCCGAGCGCCTGCAGCTTGCCGTCCGATCCGATTTGGAACTTCACCGTGCCGATTCCGGTCGGACAGCAAGGCTGATCGTTGCCGACCTGCCATTGGTACTGAACCGTGATGGTGTCATCCGAGGGCGGCAGCACGGTGATGTACGGCTTCGGGTTCGGGGTGGGCGTGCCCAGCGCAGTGTTGTGATCGAAGAACAGCAGCTGCTGGGGAGTCGACTCGGTGGCGATGGTCGGAACGATCTGCACCCAGGACAACCGGCATTTCCTGGCGTGTCCCCGCGCGATTTCCACCCAGTTCGTCCCCGGGACCGTAATGGGAACCGAGGCGATGGCCTGCCGTACGGTCTCGGGCGTCGGCCCATCGGAGGCTTTGCAGTTGTCAGGCGCCGAGGCCGGCGGTGTGGCTGGTTTTCCGCCGCAAGCCGAAGCGAACAAAATCAACAGAATCACAAACGGACGACGCACATTGTGAGCTTAACGAAAACTGTGAATGTCCCATTTGTTTCGTCGGAACCCCGGTTCTGAAAGGTAATTCGGAAGGGCTCGCCGGTAATCTGGGCGATGTCGCAGGTCGGCGGTGACCTGCGCTTACCCGGTCGGCTGCCGGTTTTTCGGATGCTTCACACATCGGGTCCGGATCCGGTGAGAGGAAGCCGTAAACCGGCGGAAACATCGGACGTCCGGTGCCGAAACATCCTTTGCGCACTATTTAGCGCAACGGCCCTTGCGCGCTCGATGGGAGGGAAGTAGGCGTGGCCAAAGAGCCTCGTGGCGCTGGTGCGGACGCCGTGAAAAGCGTGTGCGCCTACTGCGGCGTGGGCTGTGGCATGGTGTTGCAGATCACAACGGATTCGAACGGCGGGCGCCGTCACGTCACGAAATCTGTTGGAAACAAAAGCCACCCGGCCAACTTTGGCAGACTGTGCACCAAGGGTACGACCACCGCGGACCTGCTCGCCGCGCCCGGCCGGATGGAATCGGCATACCTGCGCGCCGACCGCGGCGAACCCTGCGAGCCGGTCGGCACCGGCAACGCGATCGCCCAGTGCGCAAAGCGGTTACGGGCGATCATCGACGAGCACGGCCCGGACTCCTTCGCCATGTACGTGTCGGGCCAGATGTCCATTGAGGCCCAGTACCTGGCGAACAAGCTGACCAAGGGGTTCATCGGCACCAACCAGATCGAGTCGAACTCGCGACTGTGCATGGCCAGCGCCGGTTCTGGCTACAAGCTGTCCCTGGGTGCGGACGGACCGCCCGGCTCATACCAGGACTTCGACCGGGCCGACGTTTTCTTCGTCATCGGCGCCAATATGGCCGACTGCCACCCGATCCTGTTTCTGCGCATGATGGATCGCGTCAAGGCCGGCGCCAAGCTGATCGTGGTCGACCCGCGCCGCACCGCGACCGCGGAGAAGGCTGACCTGTTCCTGCAGATCGCCCCCGGCATCGGATCTCGCGCTGCTCAACGGGCTGCTGCACCTGATCGTCGAGAACGGGCACATCGACACCGAGTTCATCTCCGAATTCACCGAGGGCTGGGAGGTGATGCCCAGTTTCCTGGAGCAGTTCACCCCCGACATGGTCAGCGAAGATCACCGGCATCCCCGATCGGAGACATCCAGCACGGCGGCCCGCTGGATCGGCGAGGCCGCGAACTGGATGAGCTGCTGGACAATGGGACTCAACCAGAGCACCCACGGCACCTGGAACACCAACGCCATCTGCAATCTGCACCTGGCCACCGGCGCGATCTGCAGACCCGGCAGCGGCCCCTTCTCGCTCACCGGACAGCCCAACGCGATGGGCGGCCGCGAAATGGGTTACATGGGACCGGGTCTGCCGGGTCAGCGGTCGGTGTCGTCAGCGGACGACCGCGATTTTGTCGAGGACCAATGGGGCATTCCCCGCGGGTCGCTGCGCACCGAGGTCGGCAAGGGCACCGTCGACATGTTCTCCCGCATGGCTGACGGTGACATCAAGGCGTGCTGGATCATCTGCACCAATCCGATTGCCTCCGTGGCAAATCGCAAGACTGTTCTGGCCGGCCTGGAAAACGCGGAGCTGGTGATCAGCCAGGATGCGTTCTTGGAGACCGAGACCAACGAATACGCCGATGTGTTGTTGCCGGCCGCGGTGTGGGCGGAGTCCGAAGGGGTGATGGTCAATTCCGAGCGCAACCTGACGCTGTTCCAGCCAGCCGTCGAGGCGCCGGGGCAGGCGCTGCCGGACTGGCAGATCATCGCCCGGATCGCCTGCGAGATGGGGTTTTCCGAGGCGTTCACGTACGACTCCGCAGAGGATGTCTTCGACGAGATCAAGCGGTTTTCGAACCCCGCGACCGGGTACGACCTGCGCGGGGCCAGTTACGACCGATTGCGGCAGACACCGCTGCAGTGGCCGTGCCCGCCCGAGGACAGCAGCCGACCGCAACCCGATCCGGTATCTGAACGACGGCGTCAGCCAGACTCGGTTGATCCGCGAGGACGGCAGCGTGCCCCGGTTCGCCTTCCCGACGGTCAAGTGGTCGTGCGGTGTTCTTTCCCCGTCCGCACCTGTTGCCCGAGGAAATGCCCGACGACGACTTCCCGTTCCTGCTCAACACCGGGCGGCTGCCGCACCAATGGCACACGATGACCAAGACCGGCAAGGTCGCCAAACTCAACCAGCTCAACCCCGGACCGTTCGTCGAGATCCACCCCGACGACGCCGCGCGGCTACAGATTTCGGACGACGATCCGGTCGAGATCGCCTCCCGTCGTGGCCGGGCCGTGTTGCCCGCTGTGGTCACCGACCGGGTGCGGCCCGGCAACTGCTTCGCGCCGTTCCACTGGAATGACGTGTTCGGCGAATACCTGTCGATCAACGCCGTCACTAACGACGCCGTCGACCCGGTTTCACACCAACCGGAATTCAAGGCGTGCGCCGTGATGCTGACGAAAGTATCCGTCGCCAAACCCGATTCGGTCACCGAACCGTCAACGGCGGACACGCCGCAACGCGACGGGCGTGGCGAAGCGGAGACGATCAGCCTCGCCCGGGTCAACGCCTTCGCCGAAATCGTCGGAGTGGCAAACGAACCGGCACCGCAGTTCGGTCCGCTCGGTCGCTCCTACCTTGCGGGGCTGATAACGGGGTTGCGTTCGGAAGCCGGTCGCCGCAGCGGCGGGGTGCCTACGGTGCCGCAGAGCGCACCGTTCGACGCCAGCACCCGGCTGTGGGTGGACGGGCTGCTCGCGGGGCTGTTCGCGCGTACCGAGACGCCCCAACCCACGCCGGCGCCGGCCGTGAACGAACCGGCGATCCAGATCCCCGACGCCAAACCGGCATCCGAGCGGGCCCCGATCGCGGTGTTGTGGGCCTCGCAAACCGGCACCGCCGAAGAGCTGGCCGCCGATGTCGCCGCGCAATTGGGCGAGGCCGGGTTGCCGGTCGCATTGCACGGCATGGACGACTTCCCGATGACGGAGCTGCCGACAACCCGGCAACTGCTCCTCATCACCAGCACCACCGGTGACGGCGAGCCACCGGACAACGGCGCCGGCCTCTGGCGGGCGCTATCCGCCCACGACGCGCCGCATCTCGCCGACGTGCGCTACGCCGTTCTCGCGCTGGGCGACTCCAATTACGACGATTTCTGCGGCCATGGACGCAAACTCGACGAGCGCCTCGCCGAGCTGGGAGCGACGCGCATCATCGACCGGGTCGACTGCGAACCCGACTACGACGACTCCGCGGCGAAATGGCTGGGTGACGTCATTGAAGCGGTGACCCAGACCCCCACGTCGGTCAGCCGGGATGGCAGGGCCACGGCACCGGCATCCTCCGCAGTTGCGGCGCCGTCCCGCGGAAGTCGGCCTGCAACCAGCACCTACAGCAAAAAGCATCCGCTGATCACCGGCATGGTCCGCAACACCGTGCTGAGTCAGCCGAAATCGACAAAAGACGTGCGGCATTTGGTTTTCAGCCTTCCGGAAGAAACGGTGAGTTACGAGGCCGGTGACGCGCTCGGGGTGTGGCCGCGCAACAGCGACCGGCTGGTCGACGAATGGCTGTCCGTCACCGGACTGGACGCGCAGACCCCGGTCGAGGTCGGCGAGCATGGTCTGATGTCCTTGCGCTCCGCGCTCACCGAGCGAATCGAGATCGCCCACATCAGCCGGGACCTCGTGCGCTTCGTGCAGGAGCGCACCGGTAACCCTAAACTCGCAGAGCTGCTGAAGCCGGAAAACAAAGCCGCCCTGGGCAATTGGGTGTGGGGGCGCCAGTCCATCGACCTGCTGGCGCAGCTGCCGGTCTACGCATCGGCCCACGAGTGGCTGAGGGTCCTCAAACGCCTTCAGCCGCGGCTGTACTCGATCTCGTCGAGTCCCAAAGAGTGCCCGGGGGAAGCTCACCTGACGGTCTCGCCGGTGCGCTACAACTTCCAGGGCGTCCCACGCCGCGGGGTGTGTTCTACCTACCTTGCCGACCGCTCCCCCGGCGATCGAGTCGCCGTCTATCTGCAGCCGTCGAGCAATTTCCGGCCTCCGAGCGAGTCGGACACGCCGATGATCATGATCGGTCCGGGCACCGGGATCGCGCCCTTCCGCGGTTTCCTGCAGGAACGCCGCGCGCTCGGCCACACCGGACCCAACTGGCTGTTCTTCGGCGAGCAGCACGCCGAAACCGACTACTACTACCGGGACGAGCTCGAGAAGATGCGTGACGACGGGTTCCTCACCGAGCTCGACCTGGCGTTCTCCCGGGACCAGCGGGAGAAGGTCTACGTACAGCACCTGATGCGCAAGCGCGGGGCCGAGCTGTGGGCATGGTTGCAAGATGGCGCGCAACTTTACGTCTGCGGCACCGCTGACCCGATGGCCAAAGACGTGGACCGCGCGCTCTGCGAGATCGCGGCCGAACACGGCAACCTCGATCCGGATGCGGCGCGGGCCTACGTCCAGTCGTTGAGCGCCGATAAGCGCTACCAACGCGACGTCTACTGAAGCGTTCCTCCCGCGGTTTGCGAGCAACCTCGTAATGCGACGGAAACGTCGCACGCCCGCGGCTGAAACATCCCTGTCGCACGATTCACTCATTAGGTCGCGCACCTGAAGGAGTGACGTAAACGTGGCTCGGGAGTGTGAGGAGCCCAACGGGGTCATGAAGACAATCTGCCCACTGCACGGTCGGCCGGCGAATGGCGCCGCAAATGACGACCAGGCGTCATGGCCTGACCAGGTCAATTGGGCGGGATTGCCCATCAACCTGGACTTCGCGTTCTCCCGGGAGCAGCGCGACAAGGTCTACGTGCAGCACGTCATGCGCAAGCAGGGACGCCGGCTGTGGCCGTGGTTGCACGATGACCCACAGCCCTGCGTCTGTGAAGTCGGCGCAGACCATCAGCGCGTCCCTACCGACACTGCCGGGTCAATGTCCAGCCAGTAACTCGCTCTCGCCCTTATCACGCATCACTTGACCACAATCGAAACCGTCTGCAGCCCGCGCCCATCGGCCTAAATTCACCGCGAGCCAATCACTTGGTCCGCCGGCGTCGGCCACGCAACCATTGGGGCGTGGCAGACGAAGGAGCGCCGCAATGGCGTGGTTGGCTCGAGCGGGTCGGCGACGATTGGTGGGCGACTCTGGTGGCCGGGGTCATCGTTGCGTTGGCGGTCGCCAATGTGCTGCCGAAGGTCCCCTGGTGACCGGCGTCAGCACGGCTCGCGTCGAACCCGATGAAAGGTCCGCCGAAGCTGCTTTCACCAGCACCCGACCCCTCGACTACGTACCGGGCATCCTGCTGTTGATCGGCGTCGGCGTGCTGGGCAAGTACGCCCAGATCTGGTGGAACACCCTGGCCAAGCACCACCACTGGACCGTGCCCGACATCGAATATGTGTTGTGGGCCATCCTGATTGGGCTGGTCATCACCAACACCATCGGTCTGCACCCGGTGTTTCGACCCGGCGTGCTGACATATCAGTTCTGGCTCAAAGTCGGGATCGTCGCGCTGGGCTCGCGATTCGTTCTGGGTGACATCCTCAAACTGGGCGCCACCAGCCTGGTCCAGATCCTGGTGGACATGGCGGTCGCGGGAACGGTCATCCTCGTCGTTGCGCGCGCGTTCGGATTGTCGGGCAAGCTGGGCTCGCTGCTGGCGATCGGCACCTCAATCTGCGGGGTGTCGGCCATCGTGGCCGCCAAGGGCGCGATCCGGGCACGCAACGCCGACGTCAGCTACGCGATCGCGGCGATCCTGGCATTGGGCGCGGTGGGGCTGTTCGTGCTGCCGCCGATAGGTCACGCAATCGGCCTCAGCGACTACCAATTCGGGCTGTGGGCGGGCCTTTCGGTGGACAACACCGCCGAAACCACCGCGACCGGCTACCTGTTCTCCGATCACGCCGGCAAGATCGCCGTGCTGGTCAAGTCGACGCGCAACGCGCTGATCGGGTTCGTGGTCCTAGGTTTCGCGCTGTATTGGGCCGCGCGCGGGCAGGCCGACGAGATCGCTCCCGGCGTCAGAGCCAAGGCCGCGTTCATCTGGCAGAAATTCCCGAAGTTTGTCCTCGGGTTTCTGGCTGTCTCGGCGATCGCGACCGCGCACTGGCTGACCAAGGGCCAAACGGCCAACCTCGCCAACGTGTCGAAATGGGCATTCCTGCTCACCTTCGCCGGCGTCGGCCTCACCACCGACATCCGCCAAATCGCGCGCACCGGGTGGCGGCCGCTCGTTGTCGCGATCATCGGACTCACCGTCGTCGCATCGGTCTCGCTGGGACTCGTGCTGCTTACCACCAACGTATTCCATTGGGGTGTCGGCACTTAGAGCGAACGACGGACGAATCGTCGGACCGTAGCGCGGGTATCCCGGGGAGAAGTCCGGGTTAAGGGCTTAAGCGCAGGGTGCGGCAAACCGATGCACAGCACCGATGTCCTATAGTGGGGCTATGCAACAGGCCACACAGCCGCGCCTTGTCCTTACGCGCCGCCCCGCCGTGGACTCTTGTTGTCGTTGTTGTTGTTCGGTTCCTGACGCCTTCTGACGCTGAAGCTGAGCCTCGCGCTTTTCCCCCGATGCGGGCGGCACCGAGATGCGGGCAAACACAAGTCCTCAGGAAGATAAATGGCCATCAGATTCGACATCGCCTGGCAGACCGACGAGCCCTGTACCGACAACGCCTAAGGAAGATTCATGAGCATCGCCGAGGACGTCACACAGCTAGTCGGAAACACGCCGCTGGTCCGGCTGCACCGGGTCACCGAAGGCGCCGTCGCCGACGTCGTCGCCAAATTGGAGTTCTTCAACCCGGCAAACAGCGTCAAGGACCGCATCGGGGTCGCCATGCTCGACGCGGCCGAGCAGGCGGGTCTGATCAAGCCCGACACGATCATCCTTGAGCCGACGAGCGGGAACACCGGCATCGCGCTGGCGATGGTGTGCGCGGCGCGTGGCTATCGAATCGTGCTGACCATGCCCGAAACCATGAGCGTCGAGCGGCGGATGCTGCTGCGCGCCTACGGGGCGGAACTCGTCCTGACTCCGGGCGCCGAAGGCATGCCGGGTGCGATCGCCAAGGCCGAGGAACTGGCCAAGACCGACCAACGCTATTTCGTGCCCCAGCAATTCGAGAACCCGGCCAACCCGGCGATCCACCGCGCGACGACCGCCGAGGAGGTGTGGCGCGACACCGACGGGAAGGTCGACATCTTCGTTTCCGGGGTCGGCACCGGCGGCACCATCACCGGCGTCGCCCAGGTCATCAAGGAACGCAAGCCATCGGCGCAGTTCGTGGCCGTCGAGCCGGCCGCTTCGCCGGTGCTGTCCGGCGGACAGAAGGGGCCCCACCCGATCCAGGGCATCGGCGCCGGCTTCGTCCCGCACGTGCTCGACCTGGACCTGGTGGACGAGGTCATCACCGTCGGCAACGAGGACTCCCTCAACCTGGCCCGGCGGCTGGCCGCGGAAGAGGGCCTGCTGGTCGGCATCTCCTCGGGCGCGGCCGCGGTGGCCGCCCTGCAGGTGGCCCGGCGGCCCGAAAATGCCGGCAAGCTCGTCGTCGTCCTCCTGCCCGACTTCGGCGAGCGATATCTGAGCACACCACTGTTCGCCGACGTGGCGGAATAGCCATGCTCGCGGCCATGCGGCAAGAAATCCGGGCGGCCAGGGAGCGCGACCCGGCCCGGCCCACCACTCTCGAGGTCATCTTTGCCTACCCGGGTGTGCACGCGATCTGGGGCCACCGGATCAGCCACTGGCTGTGGAACCGCGGCGCCAGGCTGGCCGCGCGGACGTTCGCGGAACTCACCCGCATCCTGACCGGCGTCGACATCCATCCCGGGGCGATCCTTGGTGCCGGCCTGTTCATCGACCACGCGACCGGCGTGGTGATCGGGGAAACCGCGGAGATCGGCGACGACGTCACGCTCTACCACGGTGTCACCCTCGGCGGCAGCGGCACGGACACCGGAAAACGCCATCCCACCGTCGGTGACCGCGTGATCATCGGCGCCGGCGCCAAGGTCCTCGGCGCGATCAAGATCGGCGACGACAGCCGGATCGGCGCCAACGCCGTCGTGGTCAAGCCGGTCCCATCCAGCTCCGTGGTCGTCGGGGTCCCCGGGCAGGTCATCAGCCGGGTCGGCCGAGGCAGCCCGGACGACTCGATGATGCCCGACCTCGTGGGTGTCAGCCTGCAGTCGCTGCTCACCAGGGTGGCCAAGCTGGAGGGCTCGAACGACGGCCAGCAGACCGGCCGCGTGATCCGGCCCCCCGAGGCCGGGGTGTGGCACGGCGAGGACTTCTCCATCTGAGCCCGTCTGAGCCCGGGCTGGCCTTCAGGCGCTCTTCAAGGTGCGTTCACTGGGTTCACCAAGATCGGCGCTACCGTGACCTGATGGGCCAAGGCATCGGACGGAGGTTGTGATGAGCGATCCCCACACGCCGAAGATCCCGGCGGCATTGGGCGCGCCGAGCCTGAATCGCGGCGTCGGCTTCACGCACGAACAGCGGCGCCGGCTGGGCCTGACCGGTCGGCTTCCGCCGGCGGTCCTCACGCTCGACGAACAAGCCGGCCGTGTGTGGCATCAATTGCAAGGCATGGCAACGGATTTGGGCCGCAATCTGCTGCTCGAACAGCTGCACTACCGCCACGAACTGCTGTACTACAAGGTGTTGGAAGACCATCTGCCCGAACTGATGCCGGTGGTGTACACGCCAACCGTCGGTGAGGCCATTCAACGTTTCTCCGACGAGTACCGCGGTCAGCGCGGACTCTTCCTGAGCATCGACGAGCCGGACGAGATCACCGAGGCCTTCGAAACTTTCGGACTGGGACCCGACGATGTCGACCTGATCGTATGCACCGACGCCGAAGCCATCCTGGGGATCGGCGACTGGGGTGTGGGTGGAATCCAGATCGCCGTGGGCAAGCTGGCGCTCTACACCGCCGGCGGCGGCATCAATCCGTGTCGTTGCATCGCGGTGGTACTCGATGTGGGCACCGACAACGAACAGCTGCTGCAGGATCCGTTCTATCTGGGCAATCGCCACGCCCGGCGCCGCGGCGAGCAATATGACGCGTTCATCGAGCGTTACATCGAGACCGCCCACCGGTTGTTTCCGCGGGCAATCCTGCATTTCGAGGACTTCGGGCCGCTCAACGCGCGAAAGATCCTGCAAACCTACGGCGACGATTACTGCATCTTCAACGACGACGTCCAGGGCACCGGCGCGGTTGTGGTGGCGGCCGTGTATGGCGGATGCCATGTCACCGGTATCCCGCTGCGCGACCAGAAAACGGTCGTCTTCGGGGCCGGGACCGCCGGCATCGGTATCGCCGATCAGATCCGGGACGCGATGGTCGCCGACGGCGCCACCGCCGCACAGGCCGCGGCTCAGATCTGGCCGATCGACAAACAGGGCCTGCTCTTCGACGACATGGACGAGCTGCGCGATTTCCAGGTGCCCTACGCGAAGAACCGCCACCAGCTGGGCGTGGCCGCCGGGGATCGGGTGGGACTGGTGGACGCGATCAAGCTGGCGTCACCGACCATCCTGTTGGGCTCCTCAACCGTATTCGGCGCGTTCACCCAGGAGGTCGTCGAGGCGATGACCGCATCCTGCGAACGCCCGATGATCTTCCCGCTGTCCAACCCCACCTCCCGCATGGAGGCCATGCCGGCCGACGTGGTGCAGTGGTCCGACGGCAGGGCGCTGATCACGAGCGGCACCCCGGTCGCCCCCGTCGAATACAACGGCACCACCTATACCATTGGCCAGGCCAACAACGTGCTGGTGTTCCCCGGAATCGGGCTGGGCATCATCGTTGCCCGGGCCAGGTCGGTCACCCCGGGCATGCTGCAAGCGGCGGCGAGAGCCGTTGTGCAACAGGCTAATCCAACGGACCCCGGAGATTCGCTGCTGCCGGATGTGCAGAACTTGCGCGACATCTCGGCGGCGGTCGCCGAGGCCGTCTATCACGCCGCCGTCGACGACGGCGTGGCCACCACGACGCACGCAGATGTCCGGCGAGCCGTCCTTGACACCATGTGGCAGCCAAAGTACGACTAGGCCTCACACAGCTCCCCCGGGTGGACTCGAACCACCAACCCTTCGGTTAACAGCCGAATGCTCTGCCAATTGAGCTACAGGGGATTAACCCGATCGCGGGACGACTCTAGCGTACTGGCATAACCGTACCCAAGTAGAGGGACCACAACATCTGACCCGCAGGTAGGGGGATCACCCGCGCGCGCATCCAGCCCAGTGAGGCAGGATGGAGCCATTCGATCGTCGGGAGGAACGCCTTGATCCGGTATGTCGTGGTGCTTGGACTGGGTTACGTGCTGGGTTCGAAAGCGGGACGTCGCCGATACGAGCAGATCGCCGGCACGTATCGCGCGCTGACCAACAGCCCCATCGCCAAGTCGATGATCGAAGGGGGTCGCCGCAAGATCGCGAATCGGATCTCACCCGATGCCGGTTTTGTGACCGTGGCCGAGATCGACGACCAGACGGCCGTCGTCGAGCGACCGGCCGATCCGGCCCTTACACCGTCAGATCGTCGCCGCTAGCCCGCTCCAACAGACTGCGCCGATACGCCTCCATGGCGACCAGGTCGCCGAACAGCGCGTGGTACTCGTCGCCTTGCTCGATGGGCGACATGCGCTGCAACTTCGACTTCACCTCGGCGATCTGCCGGCCCATCCAGACCTCCTGCAGCCGAGCGAGCACACCCGCGATATAGCGGGGCCGCTTCTCCTCGTCGACCTGAATGGCCTCCACACCCAGCTCGCTGATGAGGCCCGCGGTAAGCGCCGACGTTGTCTGTTGGCGCACCGCCTCGATCCACTCCCCCCCGGTCACCCCGGTGGATGTGCCGCCGGCCGCGTCGATGGCCGCACGGACGGCCGCGTACCCGGGGTGGGTGAAGCTTTCAACGGTCAGCGTGTCGAACACCGGGCCGGCCAGCGCCCGGTACTGCAACGCCGACTTGAGCGCCTCGCGCTGGGGCCACAGAGTCGGATCACGCGGATCGGGACGGGCGGCGGCAGGCTCGGTCGGGGCCGCGGCGGCCGGCCGCTGGGCGCCCCCGCGGGGGGCGGGGTGTCCGGAGCCGACCCGCACCGCCGATTTCGACCTTTTGGCCTCGCCGCGCACCCGGTCAATGACGAGTGGGACATCGTCCCAACCGACCCAGCCGGCGAGCTGGCGGGCGTACTCGTCGCGCAGCGTGGGGTCCTTGATCTGACCCACCATGGGTACGCAGCGACGCAGCGCGGCGACCCTGCCCTCTGCGCTGTCGAGGTCCATTTCGGCGATCGCGGTGCGAATCGCGAACTCGAACAACGGGGTTCGCCGGGCCACCAGGTCGCGCAGCGCGGCGTCGCCGGCCTTCAGGCGCAGGTCGCAGGGATCCATGCCGTCCGGGGCGACGGCGACAAAGGATTGCCCCGCCAGGTTCTGCTCGCCGTCGAAGGCCTTGACCGCCGCGGCGCGGCCGGCCGCGTCGCCGTCGAAAACATAGATCAGTTCGCCGCGAAAGAAGCTGTCGTCCATCATGAGTCTGCGCAGCATGGCCAGGTGCTCGTCGCCGAACGCGGTGCCGCACGACGCGACGGCGGTGGTGACCCCGGCCAGATGCATGGCCATCACGTCGGTGTAGCCCTCGACGACGACGGCCTGGTGCCCCTTGGCGATGTCGCGTTTGGCCAAGTCGATGCCGAACATCACCGACGACTTCTTGTACAGCAGCGTCTCGGGCGTATTGATGTACTTGGCTTCCATCGGGTCGTCGTCGAATATCCGCCGGGCCCCGAACCCGATCACTTCACCGGCCGATGTGCGGATGGGCCACAACAGCCGCCTGTGGAAGCGGTCCATCGGGCCGCGGCGACCCTCCCGCGACAGGCCGGCCGCCTCCAGCTCTTTGAACTCGAAACCCTTGCGCAGCAGATGTTTTGTCAGTGTCTCCCAGCCGGACGGAGCGAATCCACAACCGAAATGGCGGGCCGCCGCCAGGTCGAAGTTCCGCTCCGTCAAATACTGGCGGGCCGGTGCCGCCTCGTCGGACTCCAGCGCCTCCGCGTAGAACTCGGCCGCGGCCGCGTTGGCCGCGATGAGCCTGCTGCGACTACCGCGATCGCGCTGCACGCTGGTGGCCGCGCCGGTGTACCTGATCGTGTGGCCGATCCGGTCGGCGAGCAGTTCGACCGCCTCGACGAAGCTGACGTGCTCGATCTTCTGCACGAATGCGTAGACGTCACCGCCCTCGCCGCAGCCGAAGCAGTGGAAGTGGCCGTGGTTGGGGCGGACGTGGAACGACGGCGACTTCTCGTTGTGGAAGGGGCACAGTCCCTTGAGCGAGTCGGCGCCTGCGCGTTTCAGCTGGACGTAGTCGCCGACGACTTCCTCGATGCGGACTCGTTCGCGGATGGCCGCGACGTCACGATCGGGGATCCGGCCAGCCATCGCCTCAGTCTAGAGCCCGCGGCTGTTCAGCTGACCGGGCCGATGACGCCGCAGGCAACCCGCTCCATTGCCATCCCCGGCATGCCCATGTCGCCGCCTTCGGCGCCGTGCAGCATCAACGCGGTCTTGTCACCAGCCAGCAGCTGGTCCCTGGTGAACGCATCGGTGGTGGTGACCAGATACGCGGAGCCGTCCTGGCGCACCTCGAGCGATGTCAGGTCGCCGCTTTCGGGCTTCCCGGTGTGTCCGGGCGCCTGGTAATGATCGCCGGCGGACAAGAAGTTGCCGGGCGGACCGCCGGTGGGAGCGACCGAGTTCGGCTCACACTTGCCGATCGCGTGGACGTGCAGGCCGTGGAAGCCGGGCGCCAGGATCCCGGCGGCAACCGTCTTCACGGTGACGGTGACATAGCCGTTGGTGAAATCGAAGGTGGCCGTGGCCACTTCCCGGCCGTCAGGCGTCTTCAGTTGCGCTGTGAGCGACCCGGCACCGGGCGCCGGGGTGGTTGTCGCCGACGACCCTGGCGCACCGCTTTGGACCGCGGGCGTGGTGCCCGGCTGGGTGCTCGCATGCTGAGGCGAACTGCACGCGCTCACGGCAACGACGGGAAGCGACAGCAAGAGGGTGGCGACGGCGCTGAGTTTGGTCATGTCAACAGCCTAACCCCGAGCCAGCGCCCGGATAACCCGCTAACCGGTCGCCTGACGGGCGTCGATGCGTTCCAGCCGACCCTCGGTATAGGAAGCGATCTGATCGACGATGACCCGTAACCGGGCGCGCTCGTCGGCCGCGGTGTTGAACGCGGCGGCAAACATGGGATCGAGCGTTCGCGGGGCCCCGGAATAGAGCCAGCGCGCCACCCGGTGGATACGTTCGCGTTGTCGAGTTTGAGTTTCCAAATGCCGCGGGTCCGACATGATGAACTGCAGCGCCAGGATTTTCAGCAAGGCCACCTCGGCACGCACCAGGTCGGGCACCCGCAGGTCGGCGCGATAGCGCACCAGCGGCCCGGGACCGGCGGCCGCGCGCGTGGTCGCAATGGCGGCCGAGGCGAACCTGCCCACCAGCTCACTGGTCAATTGCTTGAGCGCGACCGACGCCGCCAGCGTGGCGTCGTACTTGCCGACCGCGGCGACCACGGGCAGACCCGACAGCCGTCGCGCGGCCGCCATCAAGTCGTCGGCACTCACCCGGGAGAATTCGCTCTCCCCCAGTCTGGCCAGCGCGGCCGCCTCGTCGTCGTCGCCGAGCACGCGCATGTCGATGCGTTGGGAGACGACGCCGTCCTCGACGTCGTGCACCGAATATGCGACATCGTCGGCCCAATCCATCACCTGGGCTTCCAGGCACGTCCGATCGGCCGGCGCGCCCCGCCGGACCCAGGAAGCCTGCTCTTGGTCCTCGTCGTAAAAGCCGAACTTGCCCCGCCCCGGACCCCGGGTCCACGGGTACTTGGTGACCGCGTCCAGCGCAGCGCGAGTCAGGTTCAGCCCCGCGCTATTGCCTTGTTCATCAAGTACTTTGGGCTCAAGGCTGGTCAGGATCCGGAAATTCTGGGCATTGCCCTCGAAGCCGCCGTGCATGGCGGCGAACTCATCGAGCGCGCGCTCGCCATTGTGCCCATAGGGTGGGTGCCCGATGTCGTGGGCCAAACCGGCCAGCTCCACCAGGTCGAGGTCGCAGCCCAGTCCGACCGCCATTCCCCGCCCGATCTGGGCCACCTCCAGCGAGTGGGTCAACCTGGTGCGCGGCGTGTCACCTTCCCGGGGCCCGACCACCTGCGTCTTGTCCGCCAGCCGGCGCAGCGCGGCGCTGTGCAGTACCCGGGCCCGGTCCCGGGCGAAGTCGGTACGGTGCTGGCCTTCCGTGCCCGGCAGACCCGCAGTCTTCGGCGCTTCGCGCACCCGGCGCTGACGGTCGAAGTCGTCGTAGGGGTCTTGCTGATTCGTGGTCACCGACGCACAGTCTGCCAGGCAACGGCCTGCGTCGTCGCCGGGATAAATCAGCTCAAGACACAACCGTCCCCCGGGTACCAGGTACCCGGGGGACGGTTCAATCGCTATTCAGCGGTTAGGGCGGACGCACCGAATTGCGGCGCGCCGCCGCAAACCGATCTCTCGCTACGCCCAGCTGCCGCCGACCGAGGTGTCGGTGTTGAGCATGTTGCTGCCGGCGCTCTGCACCTTTGACCCGTGGGCGTTGGCCTGCTCGTAGATCACCTGGAAATTACGACCCAGCTGCGTGATGAACTCCTGGCACGCCACCGAACCGGCGCCACCCCAGAAGTCACCGGCGGCCAGCACATCGCGGACGATGGACTGGTGCTCGGACTCGAGCGACGCCGCCTGGGCGCGAATCGTCGCACCATGGGCGTCCACGTCGCCGAACTGGTAATTGATGCTCATGTTTACGTCCTCCTAAGTTTGAAAGTATTTGGACAGCAGCGCTTTTCAGCTAGCTGCTGAGGGCCGTCTGAGAGGCCGACTCTTGCGTCTCGTAGTTGTTGGCGTCGCGGACCAAACCGTCGCGCACCCCGTGCAGCATGTTCACAATATTGCGGAAAGCCTGGTTCATCTGACCCATGGTGTCGTACGAGGTCGCCTGAGCCTGACCACTCCAACCCGCGCCGGCGATGTTCATCGACGACGACCACATCTTGCGGGCCTCGTCCTCAACCGTCTGCGCGTGCATCTCGAAACGCCCCGCCATCGCACGCATTGAGTGCGGGTCAGTCATAAAGCGTGTTGCCATGTTGGCTGATCTCCTTCTGGATTAGTTTCCTGGACTTGTCATATAGATTGCCTCGTGATCGGCCAGCCACACGGATACCGGAGCCTGCCGATCACGTCTGAAACACCGACAGTCTGCCCCCTCTCTCTTAACCGGCCGCCGGAGAATGCGGTACCACGCTGCTTGTGCGCGGCACGTCGAAGCGAGGTTCGGCTTCGCCTTCCCACTCGCTCCATTCGGCCCATTCATCGAATTCATCGAGGCCCTCATCGGCCGCCTCCGGGTTGACCCCGTCGGCCACCTTGTCATCGGCATCGGCGCCCTCTTCGGGCTCGGGTGCCCAATGGTCATAGTCGTCGGGCGGAACGGCCACGCCCCACTTGAGCGGAACGGATAAGCCCCCGAGCATGCCCGACTCCGCCCGACGCGCCGATACCGCATCGTCGGGCAGCGGCGAACCAAGAGGCAAAAGCACGCTGCCCCCTTCCACAGCCGATCTCCATACGCTCACACTGGGTGGTGAACTAACACCACCTAGCACTCCCGCATCGTAAGTCAGTTCTTAGGACAATATCTGGAATTCACCGATTTCGCGCCCCTTTACGACTAGGACTTTCGCCGGCAGCGGCCCCGCGTGGCGCGGGATCATTCGCGCCCTCGACCGGAGGGTCGTTTTGTCGTGCAGGGGTATTCGGTTCGCGGACTGATGGCATGCCGAAGGCGCGGGTAACCCCTCAGCATCCCCCCAGGGGTTACCCGCGCCCTTGGTGGCTGGTCAGGCCCAGCTGCCCCCGACGGAGTTGTCGGTGTTGAGCATGTTGCTGCCGGCGCTCTGCACCTTTGAACCGTGGGAGTTGGCCTGCTCGTAGATCACCTGGAAGTTACGACCCAGCTGCGTGATGAACTCCTGGCACGCCACCGAACCGGCGCCACCCCAGAAGTCACCGGCGGCCAGCACATCGCGGACGATGGACTGGTGCTCGGCCTCAAGCGACGCGGCCTGGGCGCGAATCGTCGCACCATGGGCGTCCACGTCGCCGAACTGGTAATTAATGCTCATGTTTACGTCCTCCTAAAGCCTGAAGCGACTAACTGCTCAAAAGTTGCTGCGAAGCCTGCTCTTGCGTCTCGTAGTTGTTGGCGTCGCGGATCAGCCCGTCACGCACCCCGTGCAGCATGTTCACAATGTTGAGAAACGCCTGGTTCATCTGACCCATCGTGTTGTAGGACGACGCCTGAGCGCCCCCACTCCAACCGGCGCCAGAAATGCTTTGCGACGAGGCCCACATCCGACGCGCCCCATCCGTAACCGTCTGCGCATGCACCTCAAAACGACCAGCCATGGCCCGCATCGCATGCGGGTCGGTCATAAATCGAGTAGCCACTACACCGCTCCTTCCAATAGACAACCAAAATTCGATCCCGCGCCGTAGCGCACCGCATATACCGGTCCGTTACGGCAGGTCAAACCCCCTAACCCCGACGTATCACCTCCGCCCTATCCGACACCGGTACGCGGCACCACGCTGGGCCGGTCCGTCACCACATGATTCGGGCTGGCCCCGCCGCGGCCCATCATCCCGCCGGGCATGCCACCGCCGGCGCCGCCCATCGGCATCGGCATCGGCATCATCCCCGTGCCGCCGGGCGTCGCCCCAGCCATGCCCGGGGGCATCTCGCCCATCCCCGACATCGCCGCACTGACCATCCGGGCCGGCGACGACCCCTGCCACGTCGGCGGCACCGACATTGCCCCGACCAGCCGCGCGTTACCCAAACCGCCCCCCACGCTGCCCAAGCCGCCGAGCCCCCCAGCGCCCAGCCCCTTGGGAATAGTGTCCCCAACGAACTTCGGCGCATCGGCTCCCGCCAAGCCCGCGGCACTGGCACCGGCCAGTCCTGAGGAATTGCCCGCACTCATTCCGGCCTGGGCCGCCATCATGATCGGCGACATCGCCATGCTCGCCGGGTACATCGCGACCTGCAGCAGCGACCCGTACTGCGAATACAACGCCGTCACGGGCGACAGCGCCGACGTCAACGCGGCCTCTCCCGACCCCGCCAGCCCGGTAACCGGCGACAGCGCCGACGTCAACGCGGTCCCTCCCGACCCCGCCAGCCCGGTAACCTGCGACACCACACCGCTCAGCGGCGTCGCCGCCAACAATCCTGTTAAGCCCGACAGGCTGAACGACGGCAAGCTGAACGACGGCAACGCCGCCGCAACCGCCGCGGCCCCGCCGTGATAGCCGAGCATCGCGGCCACGTCTTGGGCCCACATCTCCATGTACTCGAACTCCGTCATGAAAATGGCCGGCGTGTTCTGGCCCAAGATGTTCGTCGCGATCAACGTCATCAGCTGAGCACGATTCGCGGCTATCGCAGCTGTGGGTACCGTCGCCGTCAACGCCGACTCAAACGCGGTCGCCGCCACCCGGGCCTGAGCGGCCGCGGCCTCGGCTTGCCCTGCGGCCGCGCTCAACCACCCCACGTACGGCGTCGCGGCGGCCACCATCGACAGCGACGCGGGACCCGACCACGGCCCGTTGGTCAACCCGGTGACCACGGAGTCAAACGACGACGCCGCCCCCGACAAATCCGACGCCAGCCCGTCCCAGGCCGACGCCGCCCCGAACAGCGGCCCCGAACCCGCACCAGCAAACATCAGCGCCGAGTTCCACTCCGGAGGAAAGAAAGCGAAAGCAGGAATCATCACAACCCCAACACGTCCAGCCGCATCAACGGCTCCGAAACCAACGCGGCCCGACGCTCACCCACAGCGCCTAGGCGTAGGCCTATCACCACTGCTGGATCGTAAGCGCATCGCACAGCAAAAATCTGCACTTTCGCGAAATGATTTCCACCAATACCGCAGCGGCGGTTCGAACCCGGTTACCTACCGCGGTTAACCAGACAAGTGTCCAGACAGCCCACCGCTCGCTGTAAAGATTTCTGTGAAACGCCTGGCAAGGCAGGTGATCGTACGTTACGGCCGGGCATACCGGAGGTGAACAATGGCCGACTTCGCGCAGCGGCCTTGGAGCCCTCCGTCGCCCGAGATCGGCACCCCGGAGCCGCCCGTCCCGGAGGCGAACAATGCCAACCTCATGGCCCCTGCGGCAAAGATGCCGCCGTCGTTTGACGGCGGCATTCTGGTATCCCGAGTACCGACACCCGTGTCAAGCAAAAGCCAGCGTTGGTGAAAACCAGAATTTTCGCGTTAGCTAGCAGCCCTTCAGCCGCACCGCCAGATAATCGGCGACAGCGCTTATCGCGACGCGCTCTTGGGTCATGGCGTCGCGCTCGCGCACGGTGACGGCGTTGTCCTCGAGCGAGTCGAAATCCACCGTCACACAGAACGGCGTACCGACCTCGTCCTGGCGCCGGTAGCGCCGCCCGATGGCGCCGGCGTCGTCGAAATCGATGTTCCAGCATTTCCGCAGTTCGGCCGCCAGATCACGTGCCTTCGGGCTCAGGTCGGCGTGCCGGGACAGGGGCAGGACCGCGGCCTTGATCGGCGCCAGCCGCGGATCCAGCCGCAATACCGTGCGCTTGTCCATCCCGCCCTTGGCATTCGGAGCTTCATCCTCGCTGTAGGCGTCGATCAAGAAGGCCATGAACGACCGCGTCAGACCCGCGGCCGGTTCGATGACGTAGGGCACGTATCGGGTGTCGGTGCCCTGGTCGTAGAACGACAGATCCGCACCGGAATGCTTTGCGTGCGTTGACAAGTCGAAATCTGTTCGGTTGGCGACGCCTTCCAGCTCGCCCCACGGATTGCCGACGAAGCCGAACTTGTACTCGACGTCGACGGTGCGGTCGGAGTAATGCGAGAGCTTCTCCTTGGGGTGCTCGAACAACCGCAGGTTGTCGGGGCGGATACCGAGGTCGACGTACCACTGCAGCCGCGTATCGATCCAGTACTGGTGCCATTCCTTCGCGGTCGACGGCTCGACGAAGAACTCCATTTCCATCTGCTCGAATTCGCGGGTACGGAAGATGAAGTTGCCGGGAGTTATTTCGTTGCGGAAGCTCTTGCCAACCTGAGCGATGCCGAAGGGCGGCCTCTGGCGTGCGGTCGTGACCACGTTGGCAAAGTTGACGAAGATGCCCTGTGCGGTCTCCGGGCGGAGATAGTGCAGGCCTTCGTCGGTTTCGATGGGTCCGAGGTGGGTCTTGAGCATCATGTTGAACTCGCGGGGCTCGGTCCACCGGCCAGGCTCGCCGGTCTCCGGGTCGCGGATGTCGGCCAACCCATTGGGCGGTGGGTGCCCGTGTTTGGCTTCGTAGGCCTCGATGAGGTGGTCGGCGCGATAGCGCTTGTGGGTGATCAGCGATTCGACCAGCGGGTCGTTGAAGACCTCGACGTGGCCGGAGGCCACCCACACCTGCCGCGGCAAGATGATCGAGGAGTCCAGCCCGACCACGTCGTCGCGGCCGGTGACCACCGAGCGCCACCATTGCCGCTTGATGTTTTCCTTGAACTCCACCCCCAACGGTCCGAAATCCCAGGCCGATTTGGTGCCGCCATAGATCTCCCCCGAGGGATAGACGAGCCCGCGTCGTTTGGCCAGGTTGACGACGGTGTCGATGACGGACGCCACTAGTGGGCACTTCCTTTCCGGATCAAGGCAAACGTATGCGGCGGCGAACCGCCGCCCGCAAAACATCAGCCATGGTATCGACCAGCGCCGTGGTCTTTGACATGCGTCATCATGCATGTGACAGTGGAAGGCGGCCGATCGTGGTCCCGACGGCGGGCACCCCCGATACCCGGCACTTTCGAGGTGATGACGCTCCCATGGTGATGTCCTCCGCAACGCCGACCACGGCTGGCAGCGATATGGGATCGGACCTGAGCGTGGCAGAACACGAGCATGGCGGAGCCGAGTCCGGCGGACACGCCCCGTTCTCCGGCCATCCCGTCCCGCCGTCGCGGGAGATTCTCGACGCCGCCGGCGAGCTGCTTCGCGCGCTGGCCGCACCCGTGCGGATCGCCATTGTGCTGCAGTTACGCGAGTCTCACCGCTGCGTACACGAACTGGTCGACGCGCTCGGCGTGCCACAGCCGCTGGTCAGCCAGCATTTGAAGATCCTCAAGGCGGCGGGCGTTGTCGCCGGGAGGCGATCCGGCCGCGAAGTGCTTTACCGGCTGGCCGACCACCACCTCGCGCACATCGTCGTCGACGCCGTCGCCCATGCCGGCGAGGACACGCCGTGACCCGCGTCGGCGACGATGCAGAGCGAAGCGATGAGGAGGAGCGGCGCTTATGACCGGAACGAGCGTGCGTTCCACCCGTCAGCGGGCGGCGATTTCCACACTGTTGGAGACGCTCGACGAATTCCGCTCGGCCCAAGAGCTGCATGACGAGCTACGGCGCCGCGGGGAGAACATCGGGCTGACCACCGTCTACCGGACGCTGCAATCGATGGCAGCGGCGGGCATGGTCGACACGCTGCGCACCGACACCGGCGAGTCGGTGTACCGCAGATGCTCGGAGCATCACCACCACCACCTGGTGTGCCGCGGCTGCGGTTCCACCATCGAGGTGGGCGACCACGAGGTCGAGGAGTGGGCGACGCAGGTGGCCGCCAAACATGGCTTCTCCGACGTCAGCCACACCATCGAGATCTTCGGAACGTGCTCGGAGTGCGCGTCGTAGGACGCCGACCCCAGCCGTCCGGGTCCCCCGGCGCGGAACCCCGTAAAAAGCCTTGAAAAAAGTGTCCGACACGCGTCCGCCGCGTGCTCCTACCCATGAGTGGCCCACGGGCCAAGGCAGCACCTCAAGGGAAGTGAGAACACAATGCGGCACCAACCATCGGCCCACTTGCGGCCGGTACGCGACGTCGAGGCTCCGTCACTGCAGTTCCGGACCATCCATGGCTACCGCCGTGCCTTCCGGGTCGCCGGGTCGGGACCGGCTCTTCTGCTGATCCACGGCGTCGGATGCGACTCCAAGTCCTGGGAACCGGTGCTCGCCAAGCTTGCGCAACGGTTCACCGTCATCGCGCCGGACCTGCTCGGTCACGGCGAGTCGGACAAGCCGCGGGCCGACTACTCGTTGCCGGCCTTTGCCAATGGCATGCGCGACCTGCTCGCCGCGCTCGGCATCGACCGCGTCACCGTCGTCGGCCATTCGTTCGGTGGCGGCGTCGCGATGCAATTCGCCTACCAGTACCCCCAGCTGGTGGAGCGCGTCGTGCTGGTAAGCGCCGGTGGCGTCGCGCAGGACGTGAGCTTGGCGTTGCGGTTGGCGGCGATGCCGATGGGCGCCGAGGCGCTGGCCATGCTGCGCGCGCCGGGCGTGATGCCCGCGATACGGCGCTTCGGCCGCGCTGTCGGGAGCGTGCTCGGTTCCACGAAGCTGGGTCGCGACGCGGCCGACGTCGTGGAGATGCTCGAGGGCTTTCAGGACCCCGCCGGGCTGGCGGCGTTCGCGCGCACCCTGCGCTCGGTGGTGGACGCGCGCGGCCAATTCGTCACCATGCTGGATCGCACCTATCTCGTGCAATCCCTTCCGGTGCAAATAATTTGGGGCGAAGACGACTTGATCATCCCGGTGGACCATGCCCACAAGGCCCACGAGGCGATTCCCGGTTCACGCGTCGAAATCTTCGAAGAATCCGGGCACATGCCGTTCCACGACCATCCGGATCGCTTCGTCGAGGTCGTCGAACGGTTCATCGACTCGACCCAACCGGCCGATTACGACTTTGACCTAATGCGCTCGCAGCTGCGGACCGGCGGTCGCGAGGACCTTGCCCCCGGTTCGGTGGGCGTCGCCTCGGCCAACTCGGCGGTGTCCTAGGCGATAAGGCCCCTAGGCTGTCAGCGCGCGACGTATCTCGGCGCCGGTATCCAGCACCAACAGGATCAGCGTGCGCAGGGCGTCGTCGGTCAGGCCGCCGCCGGGAAAGTTGTAGCGCAGCATCACGTCCGCGATTTTGGACACATTCTTGCCGGAGTTGCGCCGCACCTCCGTCTCGTCGACCTTCTCGACCAGCGTTACGTTGCCGAAGTTGCTGTCGTGCGCCTGCTTAGCGACCTCGTCGCTGACCTTCTTGGTCAGCGGCAGATCCCAGGCCAATATCTGGGTGAGCGAAATCAGGTCGAGGTCCTCCGCGATGCTTACCACCCGCAACGACGCCAACGTGCCGTCATGGCGCAGCGTCAGCGCCCCGTCGCCTTCCTCCTCAACGGGAAGGACGTCGCGCAGTATCGATGCCAGACGCTCTTGCAGTGACGGCACTAGGCGCTCCCAAACCTTCGATTGCGGGCCGCGTATTCCTCGCAGGCCGCCCACAAGTCGCGGCGGTCGTAGTCGGGCCACAGCTTGTCCTGGAAGATGAACTCGGCATACGCCGCCTGCCACAGCATGAAATTGCTGGACCGCTGCTCCCCCGAGGTCCGCAGAAATAGGTCTACATCGGGGATGTCTGGCCGTTGCAAATGGCGGGAAATCGTCGACTCGGTGATCCGTTCGGGATTCAGCCGACTGGCCTCCACCAGACGAGCAATTTCCTTTGTGGCTTCCGCGATTTCGGCGCGGCCGCCGTAGTTGACGCAGTAATTGACCGTGATGACGTCGTTACCTTGCGTCATCGCCTCCGCGACCGCCAGTTCATGGATCACGCTGCGCCACAGGCGTGGCCGCGATCCCACCCATCGAATCCGGACCCCGATCGTGTTGAGGTTGACGCGGCGCATGCGCACCACGTCGCGGTTGAACCCCATCAGGAAGCGGACCTCCTCGGGGGAACGTCTCCAGTTTTCGGTGGAGAAGGCATAAAGGCTGAGCCACTTGATCCCGAGTTCGATTGCACCGCAGACGATGTCAATCACAACCGCCTCGCCGGCCTGATGGCCGTCGGTTCGGCTGAGTCCGCGCTGGGTGGCCCAGCGGCCATTGCCGTCCATCACGATGGCGACGTGAAAGGGCAATCGGTCGGCCGGAATCCGCGGCGCGGCCGCTTTGGATATGTGCTGCGGCGGCCGGCACGGGCCACCGTCGGGGGACGGCGGGAGTTCGGGGAAGACGACGGGCCATGTCGACTTGTCGGGAAAGACCGGGTAATCGTCGGGCGCGGGGGGCAGTTGAGGGAAGTCGGTTGACTTCAACTTGCGCTCAGCCACAGGCCGTATCCTGCCCGATCAGCGCTGCGCGCCGTTCGGCGATGGTGCGGTCGACCTGATATGTCCGCTCTACCAGCGGCAACGTTTTGAGCTGCCGTTCCAGATGCCATTGCAGGTGCGCGGCCACCAATCCGCTGACGTAGCTGTGATGCGATTGCGGCGCCTCCTCGGCGGCCTCCCAGTCGCCGTCGTGCAGCGCGGACATCAGTTCCAGCACACCCGGCGGCGGTGTCGTCGAACCGGCCGGGCGGCAATATGTGCAGACGCTGCCTCCGGCGGCGACGTGAAACGCCCGATGCGGACCGGGTGTGGCGCAACGGGCGCACTCGGTCAGCGCGGGCGCCCATCCGGCGATGCCCATGGCGCGCAGCAAATAGGCGTCCAGCAGCAGGTCACGGGGGCGGCGTCCGTCGGCCACCGCCCGCAGCGCGCTGACCGTGAGCCGGTGCAGGGCCGGGGCCGGGGCCCGCTCCTCACCGGCGAGGCGTTCGGCGGTTTCCAGCATCGCGCACCCGCAGGTGTACCGGCCGTAATCGCAGACGATGTCGGTGGCGAACGCGTCGATGGACACGACCTGGGTGACGATGTCGAGGTTGCGGCCGGCGTGCAGTTGCGCGTCGATATGAGCGAACGGCTCCAGTCGCGCGCCGAATTTGCTACGGGTGCGGCGAACCCCCTTGGCCACCGCGCGAACCAGCCCGTGATCGCGGGTCAGCAGGGTGACGATCCGGTCGGCTTCGCCGAGCTTGTGCTGGCGCAGCACAACGGCCCGGTCTCGATATAGCCGCATCACAATAGTTTTGCACCCCGCCGCGACATTGCGGGTATCCGCGCCGTTAGTCTCGTACCCCGTGATTGGCGCTTCTGGATCCGGCCGTGGGTCCATCTCCGCATCCGGCGGCCGGCGCCTGCCCACGCTTACAGACCTGCTCTATCAGCTCGCCAACCGCTCGGTGACGTCCGTCACCTTGGTGGGCCGTTCCCTGCAAGCCATCCACGCAAGCCAGTCGACGTTGAACGCCTTCCGGGTGGTGCTCACGGAGTCGGCGCTAGCCGACGCGGCGCGGGCCGATCGGCGGCGGGCCGCCGGCGACACGGCCCCGTTGCTGGGCATCCCGATCGCGGTCAAAGACGACGTCGACGTTGCCGGGGTCCCCACCGCCTTCGGTACCGAGGGGTATGTCGCGCCCGCCACCCAGGATGCCGAGGTGGTCCGTCGTCTCAAAGCGGCCGGCGCGGTGATCGTCGGAAAGACGAACACCTGCGAACTGGGTCAGTGGCCGTTTACCAGCGGACCCGGATTCGGACACACCCGCAATCCCTGGTCCCGTCGGCACACCCCGGGGGGATCGTCGGGCGGTAGCGCGGCCGCGGTGGCCGCGGGCCTGGTGACCGCCGCGATCGGCTCCGACGGTGCCGGAAGCGTCCGCATCCCAGCCGCGTGGACGCACCTGGTCGGCATCAAGCCGCAGCGCGGACGCATCTCCACCTGGCCGTTGCCGGAGGCGTTCAACGGCATCACGGTCAACGGCGTGCTCGCCCGCACGGTGGCCGATGCGGCGCTGGTGCTCGACGCCGCGTCCGGCAACGTCGAGGGCGATCGGCACAAACCGCCCCAGATCACGGCATCCGACTATGTCGGGATCGCGCCCGGTCCGCTGAACATCGCGCTGTCAACTCGCTTCCCCTACACCGGTTTTCGAGCCAAGTTGCACCCCGAGATCCTCGCCGCGACGCGAGCCGTCGGCAAGCAGCTCGAGCTGCTGGGCCACCGGGTCGTGCCGGGCAACCCGGACTATGGCATCCGGTTGTCGTGGGACTTTCTCGCCAGATCCACCGCGGGCCTATGGGAATGGGGAGAGCGGTTAGGCGACGGCGTCAATCTGGACCCCCGCACCGTGTCGAACATGCGAACGGGTCACCTGCTGGGACAGGCGATCCTCAAAAGCGCACGCCGCCACGAAGCCGCCAGCCAGCGGCGCGTCGGCTCGGTCTTCGACATCGTGGATGTGGTGCTGGCACCGACCACCGCCCAACCACCGCCGTTGGCGCGCTCCTTCGACAAATTGAGTAGCTTTGCCACCGACCGCACCATGATCGCCGCATGCCCGTTGGCATGGCCGTGGAACGTGCTCGGGTGGCCGTCAGTCAACGTGCCGGCGGGGTTCACCTCGGAAGGTTTGCCGATCGGTGTGCAGCTGATGGGACCGGCAAACAGCGAGGGCATGCTGATCTCGTTGGCCGCGGAGCTGGAGGCCGTCTGCGGCTGGTCGACCAGGCAGCCAACGGTCTGGTGGGACGCCGATTAAGGCTGTGATGGCTCCCATCGCAGCGGCAGACGGCTTAGCACCACTGCGCCACCCTGCCTGAAGGTGAAGCTAGGGGTGAACCCGGGTTCGAATTCGAAGTCCGGTATGGCGCGTAGCCATTCGGTCACGAGCACCGTCAGTTCCATGCGGGCCAGGGTCTTGCCAAGGCAGCGATGGATGCCGCCCCCAAAGCTCCTGTGTTGCTTAGGACGGATCTTTCCGTCGTCGCCCACGATCACCGATGACTCTTTGTTGTCGCCAAGGTTGGCCGATGCCAGGCAGAGGCGCACCGGGGCGCCCGCCGGGATCGTGACGTCGGCGACGGTCACCTCTTTCGTGGTGAAGCGTCCGATGAACGGAAGCGGGGTCTCAAGTCGCACGACTTCCTCAGCGAACACCCTGATCTGATCGGGTTTGTCGCGAAGCATGGAACGAAGCTGGGGACTGCGGGCCAAGTGCAGTAGCGCCGACCCGATGGCTGACTGCATGCCATCCTGGGCGAAATAAAGGAGGGAGAAAAGTCCGATCACTTCGTCTTGGGTAAGCGGGTCGTCTCCGGTGAGCAGCTGCGACCGCAAGAGCAGGCTTCTCATCCCCTTCGATCGCCTCGATAAGATAGGCTGAGCAACTCAGATGCCGGCGCCGACGCGGGCATGTCCCAGTTAACGTCCTCTGCCCAAGCGACCACTTTGTCTCGGTCGTCCAACGGAAGCCCGCACAGAGTCGCCAACGCCCCGAACGGGAACGGGTCGGCGATGTCGCGATCGCCTCACATGCCCCGTTGGCCGCGACGGCGCCGATAAGCGCTGATGCCTGCTCCCGCAACGCGGACAACAGCCCATCCACCGCCTGAGGGCCGAAGTAGGGTCGCAGGATTCGGCGGAAGCGCGTGTGCTCCGGCGGGTTGTATGCGATCGGGAGTGGAATCGGCAGGATTTCAGCCCGGCGCCGGATGGCGTGACGCTGCTTCCTGCGCGACACGAAGGTGTCGTGGTTGCGCAGCGCTGCGCGCACGTCGTCGCGGCGGGTCAACACGTAGTAACCGCTCACTTCGCGAAACACGGCACCGTCCCGCAGCGCGCGCCAATAGTCCCTCGGGTCCTCTGCGATGAGGGACCTGCTGTCGTCCATGAACGGGGGCGGCGGGACGGCGAAACGGCTCACCTAAGCCGCCGCCGCGCGGCCGGATCGATTGCGCTCATGGCCAGATGGTAGAGCCAACCTCCGGCGCGCGACGCCCGGCTCGCCACGAGCCCTAGAAGCCAAGTCGACCAAGCTGTTTGGGGTCGCTCTGCCAGTTCTTGGCGACCTTGACGCGCAGGTCCAGATAGACCTTGGTGCCCAGCAGCTTCTCGATCTGGCCGCGCGCGGCGGTGCCCACGTCCCGCAGCCGGGCGCCGCCCTTGCCGATCACGATCCCCTTCTGGCTTTCGCGCTCGACGTAAAGGACCGCGTGCACGTCGATCAGGTCGTCACGGCCCTCCCGCGGGTTGACCTCGTCGATCATCACCGCCAAAGAATGCGGCAGCTCGTCGCGGACTCCCTCCAGGGCGGCCTCGCGAATGAGCTCGGCCATCAGGAGCTCCTCCGGTTCGTCGGTCAGCTCACCGTCGGGGTAGTACGCCGGGCCGGCGGGCAACGCCGCGACAAGCACATCGATCAGCACGTCGACCTGCTCGCCGGTTACCGCGGACACCGGAACGATCTCGGCCGAATTGCCGGCCAGCTCGCTGACCGCGACCAGCTGCGCGGCCACCCGGTCTTTGGGCACCGTGTCGATTTTGGTGACGATGACGACGAGCGTGGTCTTGGGAGCGATCGCACGAACCTGATCGACGATCCACCGGTCGCCCGGACCGATCGCCTCATCGGCCGGGATGCACAACCCGATCACGTCGACTTCGGAGTAGGTGTCGCGGACCAAGTCGTTGAGCCGCTTGCCCAGTAGGGTGCGCGGCCGATGCAGGCCCGGGGTGTCCACCAGGATGATCTGGAAGTCCTCCCGGTGCACGATTCCGCGAATGGTGTGCCGGGTGGTCTGGGGCCGCGTCGAGGTGATGGCCACCTTGGTGCCGACGAGCGCGTTGGTGAGCGTCGACTTGCCGGTATTCGGCCGGCCGATCAAACATACGAAGCCTGAATGGAATTCAGTCATGATCCCCTGCCGCCGAGCGTGCACACAGTGCGACTTTCGCGTGGATATTTCGCGCTGACTGCACGTTCGGCGTCACAACACCACACCGTCCCGGTCGGTGAGGATGACGACGGCCGTCGGCGCCAGTTCGCGAACCGTGGCGATCCCGGGATCATCGGCGGAGGCTGCCACGAGGACGGCGACCTCGGCATCCAGCTGCTCAGCCATGGTGATTGGCCTCCCCACCATTCGACCCGCCGAAACCCTCGGATTCGGCCTTGCTCAGCAGCACGGTGTTGATCCGCACCCGTCCTCGATGATCGGGGCCGCCCTCGGCGCGCAGCCGCAAGCCGTGCGACACCACCTCGGCGCCCGGCAGCGGAACCCGGCCCAATTCCAGGGCCAGCAGGCCGCCCACGGTATCGACGTCGAGATCGTCGTCGAACTCCACGCCGTACAGTTCGCCGACGTCTTCGATCGGCAGCCGGGCCGAAACCCGAAAACGCTTGTCGCCCAGGTCTTCTATCGGCGCCGTCTCCGCCTCGTCGTACTCGTCGGCGATTTCGCCGACGATTTCCTCCAGCACGTCTTCGATGCTGACCAAACCGGCTATCGCGCCGTACTCGTCGACCAGCAGGGCCATGTGGTTGCGGTCGCGCTGCATCTCGCGCAGCAGCGCGTCCAGCGGCTTGGAGTCCGGCACGAACACCGCGGGGCGCATCACCTGTGACACCTTGGTGTCCCGGCCGCCGTCGGGCGACAAGAACGTCTGCTGGACAAGGTCTTTCAGGTACACGACACCGACGATGTCGTCGACGTTTTCGCCGATCACCGGGATGCGGGAATGCCCGCTGCGTACGGCCAGGTTTGTCGCTTGACTGGCGAACTTGTCGCTTTCGATCCAGATCATCTCGGTGCGCGGCACCATCACCTCGCGGGCGGGGGTGTCGCCGAGTTCGAAGACCGATTGGATCATCCGGCGCTCGTCGGCGGCGACCACGCCGCGCTGCTGGGCCAAATCGACGACCTCGCGCAGTTCGATCTCGGATGCGAACGGCCCGTTCCGCAAGCCCCGGCCGGGTGTGAGCGCGTTGCCCAGGACCACCAGCAATCGGCTCAGCGGCATCAGCAACCACGAGATCGCCCGCAGCGGAAGGGCCGTCGTCAACGAAATGGAATACGCGTGCTGGCGGCCGAGGGTGCGTGGGCCCACCCCGATGACGACGAAGCTGGTCACCACCATGATGGTCGCCGTACCGAACAACGCCCAGGTCATGCTGAAGTTGTCGTAGAGGAACACCACCAGCAATACGGTTGCGGTGATCTCACAAATGATGCGCAGCAGCACCACCAGGTTGATGTAGCGCGGCCGCTCGTCCATCACCTTGGACAGGGACACCGCGCCGGGCCGCTCGTCGCGGACCAGTTCATGCACCCGGGCCAGCGACACGGTGCTGATGGCGGCGTCGATCGCCGCGAAAAAGCCGCCGAGAGCGATCAAAGCGATCGCGCCGACCAGTTGAGACACGCCGGTCAATTGTCGAAATGCCTTGACTTAATAGCTAGCTTCCTCATGGTGTTCTACCTGGACTTTTCCAGGTATGCACGAAGATAACACACAAGCACAGCGTTGTATGTCAAAATATTCGCATGGCAACAAATTTGCCGGACCTCGCCGCCGTGCTCCCCTCGTGGGAGCTGGCGCTGAGGGCCGAACGCAAGGCCCCCCGCACTATCAAGATCTACGCGGACGGCGTTAAGAAGTTCCTGCGCTGGTGCGCGGAGAACGGACAGCCCGCCGAGCTGACCAGAACAGCAGCGCAGGCGTTCCTCGCCGATCTGATCGACGCCGGTATGGAAGCCAACACGGCGAAGTCCCGAGACCTCGCGCTGAAGCGCTACGCGGCATGGCTGGTTAATGAGGGTGAGCTTAGCTCTAATCCGCTGATCGGACTGAAGCCACCCAAGGGAGATCGCAAGGTGGTGCACGCCCTCACCGACGACGAACTTAAGCGACTCCTCAAGGCGTGCCAAGGGAAATCGCTACAGGACCGCCGCGACGAGGCCATCGTCCGGCTGATGCTAGAGACTGGGTTGCGCGCCAGCGAGGTCGTCGGCATACAGGTCTCGGATGTCAATGTCCATGATGGCCTGGTGACCGTTCGCCGGGGTAAGGGCGGAAAAGGCCGCGTGGCACCGTTTAGCGTGCAGACCGCATCTGCGATCGACCGATACATGCGCGCCCGCCGCACTCACCGGCTCGCTGAGACCGGAGCGCTGTGGGTTGGCGGCGGCGGCAAGGGTTTTGGCTACTACGGGCTGGACAAGGCGCTGAAGGGCCGCGCGGCGGCAGCCGGCGTCGACGGATTCCACCTGCACCTGATGCGGCACACCGCCGCCACCCGCTGGTTGCGCGCTGGCGGCTCTGAGCAAGGTTTGATGTCCGTCGCAGGGTGGTCCACTCGGGCCATGATTGACCGCTACACCGGCGCCTCCGCCGCCGAACGCGCCGCAGCCGAAGCCCGCACGTTAGGGCTCGGTGATTTGTGAACCGGCCGAAGATGACGCTCGACGAGCTGCGGGCGGCGCGCCCAGTGTGGCACCAAGCCGCCGCGCCGATTGCGCAGGCCGAGGCTGTGGAACGTTTCGTTCAACTAGCCCTGCGTTGCGGCTACGGCGACACGCAGGCCGAAATGAGTATTTCGGATCTACGGGAAGCCGATCTGTCGCTATGCGTTGTGGTCGGCGGAACTTGGCTGAAATCGTCTGACCCCGGCGGCGCGCATATTTTCGCTGACGCAGCTGCGCTCGAGTACACCGACCGCCTGCGTCGGTTCCGTGAGGCGGCGGTGTCAGCGCTCGGCTGGCTAGAAAAGTTGCCTCGGGGGGCGCGGTCCTGCCTTGTGGCCCGCCTGCAATGTCCTAAACACAAACTTCTCGCCAATTTGTACTGTCTGCCGAAAGACAGTGCGCCCGTTCATGATTCCGGCGGATTTAGGCTGCTCATCGCCCCAGCACGTCGCGGAAAGATCGCCAGCATCGGGGCTGACGGAATCGCCCGAACCAGGTGGGCCCGCGCCGCCCCTGCCTGGTGGTACATCACGGATGACGACATTTGGGAACTGCATTGCAGGCAGCGGCGGCGGTTCGGGCGGCGCCGTGTATGGCTCGCTGGGCTGGCGCAGCGGCCCCCGAGTCGCGCGGTTGCACCAGCGGTGTTCCGGCCCACGATAATTGCGCTGCTCGTCATGGCCCAGGTCCCACGGTTCGCCGGGCTGAATGAGTTGTCCGCAGTCGGGCTTGTGGCAGTGGACGGTGCCGGTTGCGACTCGTGGCGCCCACTGCTCGCGTAGTCGGCCGTGGTCGGCGCCATAGCCACGCTCAGCCGTTGTACCGCGGCGCCTATCGTTGGCGCGCCGGCAGGTCTCACAACGGCCGGATGAGTCGCGCGTGAGGGCGCCGCAGCGTGCGCCGGCCACTCCGAGGCAGGGCCGCTGAAGTCGACTCACGGCGTGGTCTTGATGATCCGGGGGCGTCCGGGCTTGCGTTCCCAGTCCTGGGCGAACTTGCGGACCGCCGCGGCGTTCCACACCGCGCCGCCGCGCAGCTCGGCCAGCGGCGCGGGGAATGCGGCCATGCTGCGCAGTTGATGTACCCGCTGGCGGCGGACGCCGAGCTCGTCGGCAATATCGGCGGCAGACATCAGCTCAGGCATCGTCGGAGCCTCGGCGCGTCGTCGCCACTCTGATTCGCGCACGACCTCCATGCCGACCGGCGGCCCAATTTCCACCGCATGTCCGACGTCGGCGACGACCTTGTTTAAGGCTCCCGGGATCTCCATATCGCCGGGAACATAGACGGTGACGTCCACGCCGCGGCCCGGGATGCGCGCGACCGTGGCGTCCCACCCTTCAAGGCGGCTCTCCCACAGGTCCATCGTCTCCATGGTTGGCTCGGCGTCGAACGTGAATGTGATCACCCAATCATCGATCGGGGCGCGGGTTTTGCTCACTTCGCGTCTCCCTTCCGGCGTTGCGCGCGTTGCTCTTTCTTGCTCGGGACGGGCCAGGGTAGGCCCGCTTTCTTCACGTCGACTAACACGTCCATCCGGCGACGGTGTGGATTCTTCGGTGTGGACGGGTAGTAGGTGATGTAGTTGCCTTGCGGGTCATAGAACCGCCGGTAGCCGTTGCTGTCGCGCTTGATGGTCCATCCTTGGGACTCTGCCCACTTGACGATGTCGCCAATGCCATCGTCCCCCATGATCCGCCTTTCTATTGCGATGTGTCAAGGGTAATGAGAAACACGGACGAGATGGTCGCACTCGGCGCCCGTAGCCGTGGCGAAACCGCATAGCTATTTGACGAAACAACACAGTGCCAGAATCCCTGACTATGGGCCACGTCATCCAGATCGATGAGGAGACACTGCTAGGGGAGATCCAGCGACGACTGCTTGACGAGTTTCCTTCCGTTTCGCCCCGGGTTGTCGACCTCCTCATCCGCGCCGAGCACGCCCGGTTTCAAGGCAGCCGAATCCGCGATTTCATACCCCTGTTCGTGGAGAAACGCGCCCGCCGCGACCTTAGAGACAGAACCAAACTAGAGCTCGGCCGACGGTTGGGGGGTTACTCAGACCGAGAATCGTGAAACTTGCGCCAGCTTCCGGCGTTCATCCAGCAGCCCGTCTATGTACGCGGTACTCGGTGGCCGACCCTCCACCTCGCGGACCATGTTGCAGATCGCGACCAGTACCCTAAGTTCGCTGTCGATGGCGTATGTCCGTACGCGGCCGGCGGTCACTCCGCTGGCGGACAGGCCCAGTCCGTGCTGAGTCTGACCGCGACTAGTTACGTTTGTCCGTTTTGAGCTTTTAACATTGCGGGAACCTAGTGCGACGCAGCGCCCGTTACCGTCACATGTGACGGTCCCGGCCGGTCCGGTCGCAAACCTTGCGGCCGGACGGGACGAAGGGATAGCTCGTTGTCAGAAATGGGACGGGCCGCACGGCCAATAAGTCTTGTGCCGGCAAACAGCACTTCGCGCGCTGTGGCCGCGGACGATCGCGCTTGGGTCTCCAAGGGGTTGTGCAGGGAAACAGATCCTGACGCACTGTTTGTGCGGGGGGCCGCACAACGTACGGCTGCGGCTATCTGCCGTCACTGCCCTGTGGTGCAGGAGTGCGGGGCGGAGGCGCTCGACAACAAGGTCGAGTACGGCGTCTGGGGCGGCATGACCGAGCGCCGGCGCAGGGCTCTACTCAGGGAGCACCCCGAAATCGTGTCGTGGACGGATTTTTTCGACAAGCGCAACGCCGGCTCCGTCGGATAAGGCGCATCCGCGCGGGCCGCTAAAAAGCTTTCTGAATAGCTGGTGAATGGATGACTTTACAGCGTGGATCCTGCGCGCTGTGCGGGCATGCGGCGGCCGATCATGATGATGACGGCTGCCAAGCGTGCCGGCACTGTGCCCGCACAAATCACCCGCACCCGCACCGCTACGAACCCTGCGGCTGTACCGCGCTGATCGATACTGAAATGAATCAGGCCGCCCCGGGAGAGCGGGGGCGCCCCGATTCAACTAGTTAGACGCGGACTCAGGTTCAAATCTGAACCTTTCTTCGTCCGATCACGTGGGTGAAGTATGAACGACGGCGTACGGACCCAAGCTCCGCGGACGCGCGACCTCAAGACCATCGACGCCGAACTCCGGCTTCTATGGCGGGCATGGCGGGCAGCCCGCGAGGTGGGCGGCGCGCCGAACACTGCGTTCATCGACGCCCTGCTGGACGAGCGAGCGAGCCGCGGTGGGCGAACCCGTTGCCGTTGAGGTAACGGCGCTCTAGCCGGTCAATCAGAAACTGTGCCTTGCTAATGTCTCGCCGCAGCACAGCCGCTTCGCGCCGGATGGTAGGCAATGCCCGGCCGTTCGTGCCGGTGACACCTTGACGTTCAAGCCGCGACAGCTGGCGGGTCATTTCACGCAGTTGATCGCACAACGCGCGGACCAGCTCCACGGCCTGGGCGGCAGCCTGATCATCCGCCATGGGGCAATCGTCGCATTCGCAGCCCGTTAGCCGCGTCGGAACTACAGGATCCGTTTGACGAGTGGGCACATAGCAGGGAATCCTCGGTTCATGGGCCACACCATGCAGCTCAGTGAGGAGACGCTGCTAGCGGAAATCCAGCGACGACTGCTTGACGAGTTTCCGAATGTTGCGACCACGGCTGTCAACACCCTCATCCGCAAAGAGCACGCCCGGTTCCAGACCAGCCAGATCCGCGATTTCATACCGCTGTTAGTCGAGAAAAGTGCCCGTCGCGAACTCAAACACAAGCCGTCGATCTCGCCAATGGGGTGATTCCCACTAGTAATTGTCCAGGCACATCCTCGACGAGCCCGAGGCGCCTGACTAACTGTCTTGACGATGAATCAGGCCGCCCCCTTGGATGGGGGCTGGGGCCGGTCCACCGTGACGATGGTGATCAAAGTTCGGCAGGCATATTGTCCGTGTCATGGACTCGCACAGCTTGCAATGGGACGAGCAGAACCGTGCGGTCGGCGACAAGCACGAATTCCGCGTCTTCTTTGACCCCGCGTCAAGCCGAAGCCAAGACCGGCCGTGGATTCTGGTGATTCGAGAGGTCGGGGAGGATGGCGTGCATACACACGTCTTCCATGAGACCTACTCCACGCTCGACGACGCGAAGACAGCCGCTCAGCGATGGAAAGGGCCGCCACTAAAGTGACGGGCCGCCCCTGGAGAGTAGGGGCGGCCCGATCAACTATTCAGACGCGGACTAGGGCGATGCGGTTTCCGCCATGAGTGCAAATCGGTTGCGGTGCAATGTCTTCAAACTTGCGTTCAGCCCGCCCGCGAGCGTCGGGCGCTAAAAGCAGCCGAAGGACTGACGGGTCACCGGATCCCGCTTACATCACCTCAGTGCCAGTTTGGGTCCCAGGGGCCGTTGTGCCAGTGGCCCTGGTCGTGGCCTTCACCGTCGTACCAGTGGTCGTCGTGGCAGCGACCGCCGTCCCAGTTGGCGCCCCACCCCGGGTCCCACCACTGGCCGGGGCACCAGTGATAACCCGCCGGGCCGCCGTAGTTATCGTCCCAGTCACGGCAGTTGTTCCAGTTCTGGTAAGGGCCCCAGCCTGGGTCCCACTGGTCGCCTGGGCACCAGTGGTGGTGATAAACGGGTGCAGGAGGAGGCGCCGCCTGGGCAGTGCCCGCGGTCAGGCCGAGCGTGCCCGCGGCCACGCCGCCGGCCGCCAGCACGCCAGTGCACAGACGAAGCCACGATTTTTGTTTTTGCGTGTTGGTATTCATGCCGCTGAGAATTCCCCTTGGGAATGCATACAAACCCCTTGTGGTCGGTTGGCTGGATTCAAATCCTGCTCACAGCTGGGGTTCATGTGCGGCTTACATTTCCCGGCGCATACCGCCCTATCGTTACTTGCCGGGCCGCCCCCCGGAGAGCGCAGGGGCGCCCCGGCAAGTATTTCAGACGCGGACTAGGGCGAATTGGTTCCGATGCGATTCGGCCACCGGATGTTTGTCCTGGCTTCCATGAACTCGTCACCGGCGAACGGCTGCAGATAAAGCTGCAGCGCCTCAGTGAGGACCGAACACACCGCCCAGGTGTTGTCGTCCTCGCGGGGTACGCGCCGATCGTCGCTGAGCCACGACTGGATTCGCCAGGCCATCCGCCTCGGACCTTGGAGGAAGTCGAGCATTACCAGCATGCTTACCGTGTCGGCGTCGTGTTCGGAGAGTCCGTCGAGGACATACTCACTGGCGAGTGTTTCGATGAAGGCACGCAGGCTCTCGCCATTGGCCAGCGGTGAGTCCGCGTTCTCCACGGCCGGGTCGGAGGCCAAGGTTTCAGCGCCGCTGCGGAGCCGGTCGTAGCGGTCGGGCAAGTAGGTCGGCATGTGGCCGGCGGGGGTTGTGGTCGTGGTCATGGTGTGCTCCCTTCACTGTTTGAGGGAGTTAGCTTGGTCAAAGATATTTCGCACCACAGCGCAGGCTGTTGACTTCGTTTTCGCAGGTCAGAGCACAGCGTTTACTCGTGGCTAGTGTCGAAATGCCTTGACTTATCTAGCAACCGGCGATCCCGTTCCTCCTGGCGATCCTGCTGGTAGGCCTCGACCTGCTCGGCGACCCACTCTTCGAGCAATCGCCCCTGAAGGGCGAACATCTCCTTTTCCTCGTCGGGCTCGCCGTGGTCGTAGCCGAGCAGATGAAGCACACCGTGAATGGTCAGCAGCGCCAACTCATGTCCCAGGCTGTGGCCCGCGGCAGCCGCCTGCTCGGCGGCGAATTCCGGGCATAGCACGATGTCGCCCAGCATCGACGGGCCCGGCTCGGGGGCATCGGGGCGACCGCCGGGTTCGAGCTCGTCCATCGGAAAGCTCATCACGTCGGTGGGCCCGGGCAGGTCCATCCAACGCATGTGCATGTCGGCCATCGCTGCGGTGTCCAACAGCACCATCGACAGCTCGGCGCTCGGGTTGACGTCCATGCTGGCGATCACAAACCGCGCGACGCTGACGAGTTCCGCCTCGGAGACGTCGATGCCCGACTCGTTGGATACTTCGATGCTCATGAGACGCTCACCGCACGCATCATCGGCGACTGCGGGCACCCGAGGCCCGCCGGGCCGCCCGGTTCATCCCCGAGCCGGGCTCCTCGTACCTGGCGTAGGCGTCCACGATCTCCGAGACCAGCCGGTGGCGCACCACGTCCACACTGGTCAGCTCCGCGATGTAGATGTCGTCGACACTCTCGAGGATGTCTACCGCCGACCGCAGCCCGGATCGGGCGCCGCCGGGCAGGTCGATTTGGGTCATATCCCCGGTGACGACGACCTTCGATCCGAAACCCAGTCGCGTGAGGAACATCTTCATCTGCTCGGCGGTGGTGTTCTGCGCCTCGTCGAGCACGATGAAGGCGTCATTCAACGTTCGACCCCGCATATATGCGAGCGGCGCCACCTCAATCACCCCGGCGGACATCAGCTTCGGGACCAGCTCGGCTTCCATCATGTCGTACAGCGCGTCGTACAGCGGCCGCAGATAGGGGTCGATCTTTTCGCTCAGCGTGCCCGGCAAAAAGCCAAGGCGCTCACCGGCTTCCACCGCCGGCCGGGTCAAGATGATCCGGCTTACCTGCTTGGTCTGCAACGCGTGAACGGCCTTGGCCATGGCCAGATACGTCTTGCCGGTGCCGGCGGGCCCGACCCCGAAGACGATGGTGTTGGCGTCGATGGCGTCGACGTAGCGCTTCTGATTGAGCGTCTTGGGCCGGATCGTGTGACCCCGGCGCGACAGGATGTCCAGGGTGAGCACCTCGGCCGGCGATTCGTTGCCGGTGCCGACCAGCATGGCGACGCTGTGGCGCACCACCTCCGGCGTCAAGGGCTGCCCGCTGTCCACGATGGCGACCAGCTCGGAGATCACCCGCTCGGCCAGCGCGACGTCGGCCGGCTCGCCGGAGATGGTGACCGCATTGCCGCGCACATGCAGGTCGGCGCTGAGGATGCGCTCCAGGGCGCGCAGGTTCTCGTCGGCCGAACCCAGTAAACCCACGACGAGATCGGGCGGAACGTTGATGCTGCTGCGCACTTGAGCATCAGCAGCGCTGGTCTCGCGGGGCGTCACGTGGTTTCCGATGCCTGCTTTCCGAAGTTCAACGGGTGAAATCCTGGTTTGCCAGTCTACCGCTGGTCAGGACGGTGTCCCAACGGTCCGTTTGGGGCAGGCGCGGTCACATCCCATCGCGGGGTAAGCACGCCGAGCGCGCCCAGCGCCACCGCGGCGGCCGTCGACGTTCGAAGCACCTGCGGACCAAGCCGGACCGCGACCGCGCCCGCGTCGGTCAACGCTGCGATCTCTTCCGGCGCGATACCGCCCTCCGGACCGACCACCAAAAACACCGAGTCCGCTTGTGACACATGGATATCCGAAAGCCGGTCGGCCGCCGATTCATGCAAAGCCAGCACCGCCGACCCGGCGGCTACTTCGTCGCGCACTCGCTGGACCAGCACCGCCGTGGATAGCACGCCGTCGATTGGCGGGATGTGCGCCCGGCGAGATTGCCGGGCCGCCGAACGGGCGACGGCACGCCACCGTCGCAGGCCCTTGTCCACCCGGGCGCCCTCCCAGCTGGCCACACAGCGGGCCGCCTGCCAGGCCAGGAACGCATCGGCGCCGGCTTCGGTGGCCAATTCGATCGCCAGCTCCGTGCGCTCGGACTTGGGCAGCGCCTGCACGACCGTCACCGCCGGGCGCCCGGGCGCGACGCTCCAGCGGCCCAGCACCCTCGCATGCAATCCGTCGCGCCCGGCATGCTCGACCTCGCACCGGGCGAGCCCACCGGCGCCGTCGCCGAGCACCAGTTGCTCGCCGGGTCGGATCCGGCGCACCGTCGCGGCGTGGAAGCCTTCGTCGCCGTCGACGACCGCCAGCGCGCCGGTATCGGGCAGTGCGTCAACGTAGAACAGCGTCGCCACCATGTGCGCGGCCCCTAAAACTCCCTACTAGCGCCCGGTGAAGGTCTCGCGGAGCCGGCTGAACAGCCCGCCGCCGGCGTGCGTCGAACGGACCTCGGCCACATCGCGGCTGCGACGGTTCTTCAGCTCGTGCAGCAGTTCGGTGTCATGGTGGTCCAGCCGGGTGGGCACCACCACCTCGACGTGGACATGCAGATTGCCCCGGACACCCGACCGCAGGTGCGGCATCCCGTGGCCACGCAGCGTGATGACCGAACCCGGCTGCGTGCCAGGCGGAATGGTGATCTCGCTGTTACCGTCCAGGATCGCGTCCATGGTCACGGCGGCGCCCAGCGCCGCGTCGACCATCGGCACCGAAACCGTGCAGTGCAGGTCGTCACCCTCGCGCACGAAGATGTCATGGACCTGCTCATGGACCTCGACATACAGGTCACCGGCCGGCCCTCCCCCGGGCCCGACCTCACCCTGGGCGGCGAGCCGGACGCGCATGCCCTCGCCGACGCCGGCGGGAATCTTGACGCTGATCTCCCGACGGGCCCGCACCCGGCCGTCGCCCATGCACTGGTGGCACGGATCGGGGATCACCACTCCGACACCGCGGCAGGTGGGACACGGCCGCGACGTCACCATCTGGCCCAGCAGCGAACGCTGCACCGTCTGCACCTCCCCGCGACCACCGCAGGTGTCGCAGGGGATCGGCGCGGAATCGCCGTTGGTGCCCTTGCCCTGGCATCGATCGCACAACACCGCGGTGTCAACCGTGACCTGCTTGGTCACGCCGGTTGCGCACTCTTCGAGGTCCAGCCGCATCCGCAGCAGCGAGTCCGAACCCGGCCGAACGCGACCGATGGGGCCACGTGACGCCGAGGCGCCGCTGAAGCCGCCGCCGAAGAAGGCCTCGAATACGTCGCCCAAATTGCCGAAGCCGCCGAACCCGGCGCCGGCCGATGCGGCGATGTTTTCCAGGGGATCCCCGCCCAGGTCGACGATCCGGCGTTTCTCCGGATCGCTCAGCACTTCGTAGGCGACGCTGATTTCCTTGAACTTCGCCTGGGCGGCCTCGTCGGGATTAACGTCGGGGTGCAACTCGCGCGCCAGCTTGCGGTACGCGCGCTTGATGTCCGCATCGCTGGCGTTTCTGCTCACGCCGAGCAGCCCGTAATAATCGCGTGCCACGCCTGACCTTTCTTGTGCCGCGGTTACGCGGCCGTCCACAAACTAAGCAGCGGGTGCGCGTTCATCGGGCACCCAGAACTTCGCCAATATAAAGAGCAACCGCGGCCACGCTGGCGATAGTTCCCGGATAGTCCATCCGGGTGGGCCCCAGCACACCCATCCCGCCATACACCGTATCCGAGGTGCCATAGGCGGTGGACACCATGGAGGTGCCCACCATCTGCTCGGCGGCCGTTTCGTGGCCGATGCGCACCGTCACCTTGCCGGCTTCCTGCTGAGCCGCCAGCAAGCGCAACACCACGACCTGCTCCTCGAGCGCCTCCAGGATGGAGCGCAGCGAACCACCGAAATCCGCGGCATTGCGGGTCAGGTTGGCGGTCCCCCCCATCAGCAAGCGTTCCTCGGTGTGCTCGAGCAGTGACTCCAGCAACACCGTCGCCGAGCGGCCGACGGCATCGCTCAGGTTGTTGGCCAGCCCGCTGCGCCCGACGATCTCACCGGCCAGGTCGGCGACCGCGCTGGACGCCACGGAGAGCCTCTTGCCCACCAGCGCCTGGCCGAGCATCTCCCGTAACTGGGCAAGCTGATGGTCGTCGATCACGTCGCCGAGTTCGACGATGCGCTGGTCCACCCGGCCCGAATCGGTGATGACCACCATCAACAGCCGCGCCGGCGTCAGTCCGATCACTTCCAAGTGGCGCACGCTCGACGTCGACAAGGTCGGGTATTGCACGACCGCCACCTGGCGAGTCAGCTGTGCCAGCAGCCGTACCGCGCGCCGCAGCACGTCATCGAGGTCGACACCGGACTCCAGGAAACTTTGAATGGCGCGCCGCTCGGCCGACGACAGCGGCTTGACGTCGTGGAGGCGGTCGACGAACTCGCGGTAACCCTTTTCGGTAGGCACGCGCCCGGAGCTCGTGTGCGGCTGGGCGATGTAGCCCTCGGCCTCCAGCACCGCCATATCGTTGCGCACGGTGGCCGACGACACGCCCAGGTTGTGACGCTCCACCAAGGACTTCGAACCGATCGGTTCCTGGCTTGCGACGAAGTCGGCGACGATGGCGCGCAGTACCTCGAAGCGACGCTCGTCGGCACTTCCCATCGGCTCCCACCTCCTTGATCGCGTCCATTTTACGGTCTCAAGGGCTGCTAACCGTCATTAGCGAGTGTCCGGCGGCCACCATCGGCAAGTTCGCGACTAGCCTGTCCAGCATGTATTCGTCTTGCCCGGGGGACGCGGCAAGGAAGACCCGCCAATGATTTTCAAGGGCGTGCGCGACGGCAAGCCGTATCCAGAGCATGGGCTGTCCTACAAGGATTGGTCCCAAATACCGCCGCAGCAGATCCGGCTCGACGAACTCGTCACCACGACGACTGTGCTCGCGCTGGACCGCCTGCTGTCCGAAGATTCCACCTTCTACGGCGATCTTTTCCCGCACGCAGTGCGGTGGAAGGGCATCATCTACCTCGAGGACGGCCTGCATCGCGCGGTGCGCGCCGCGCTGCGGAATCGCACCGTGCTGCATGCCCGGGTGTTCGACATGGACGTGCCGCTGAGCCAGCAGACCCAGGGATCGGGTTCGACTTTCGGGCCTTAACCGGTCACGTTTGCGCGTCGCCGGGTGTCGACGTAGTGAGGGCCACTGAAGGTCCGCACCGCTTCTTCTCGGGAGGACTGTCATGACACGGCTCCAAGGGGTCTCCGACCGCGACGCCAGCTTGGGCGCCAAGATCGCCTTCTTCTTCACCAAACGCAAGCTCGCGCAGATGACCGGGCTGGAAACCGCGGGGATGCTCGAACCGCTGCGGATGTATGCGCACATCCCCCGGTTGCTGAGCGCCATCGGCAAGCTCGAACAGGCCGAATCGAAACTGGATGTCCTCAGCCCGCGCCACCGCGCGCTGGCGGAGCTTAAGGCGGCGACGACGGTGCGCTGCGAGTACTGCATCGACCTCGGCTCACAGATCGCCCGCCAGTGGGGAATCACCGACGAGGAGCTGCTGGCGATGGCCGACTACCGAAACGCCTCGTGCTTCTCCGACGTCGACAAGCTGATCCTGGAATACGCCACCGCGATGAGTCGCACCCCGGTCGAGGTGACCGACGAGCTGTTCGACGCGCTGCGCGCCCACTTCGACACGCCTCAGCTCGTCGGCCTCACCCACGTCATCAACCTCGGCAACTTTCGCGCCCGGTTCAACCTCGCGCTCGACATCGGATCGTCCGGCTTTTCCGGCAACCGGGTATGCGCGCTGCCCGAGCAGGGTCGCGCGTGACGGCCCCGGATGCGTCGGCCGCGTCGCTGTCGGCGCGTTTCGAGGCGGCGCGGCCAAGGCTGGGTGCCATCGCCTACCGCATGCTGGGCTCGATCGACGACGCCCAGGACGCCGTGCAGGAGGCGTGGCTGCGGCTCAGCGCCAGCGCCGGATCGGCGGCCGGCGACGACATCGCCAACCTCGACGCCTGGCTGACCACGGTGGTGGCCCGGATCTGCCTGAACACGCTGCGCGACCGCCACGGACGCGGTCGGGAGGAGCTGGTCGGGCAGCTGCCGGACCCGATCGTGGATGCGGAGGGGGAATTCGATCCCGAACACCGGGCGATGCTGGCGGACGCGGTGGGGCTGGCGTTGTTCGTGGTGCTGAATACGCTGCCACCGGCCGAGCGGCTGGCCTTCGTGCTGCACGACGTGTTCGCCGTCCCGTTTGACGAGATCGCACCCATCGTCGAGCGGACGCCGGAGGCGACGCGCAAGCTGGCCAGCCGGGCGCGCCGGCGCATCGAGCGGGCCGATCCGGCCCCCGACGGCGGCCTCGCCGCTCAGCGCGAGGCCGTCGACGCCTTCTTCGCGGCGGGGCGCGCGGGCGACTTCGACCGGCTGGTGTCGGTGCTGCATCCCGACGTCGTGTTGCGCGGCGACTTCGGCCGCGGCGCCACCGGATTCCGGGCCGACGGCGCGACCTCGGTGGCCAAGCTGGCCCGCAGCTACGCGGGACCCGACCGCGAGGTGCGCGCCGCCACCGTCAACGGCGCGGCCGGCGCGGTGATCTTCGTCGACGGGCGGCCAACGGCGATCATGGGGTTTGTCGTGCGCGACGGACGGGTCGCCGCGATCGACGTGCTGGTCGACCCGGAGCGAATCGCCAAGCTCGACCTGAGCGCGGTAGCGGGTTAGCCCGTCGCTGCCTGTATCAGACCGATAGCGGAGTCGTGCTGCAGGACCCAGTTGCCGCCTTGGTTGACGAACCCCAGGTGCTTCGTGAGCGGCCCCGCGAACTTCGGTCCCGAGATGGCCACGTCGGCCTGGGCCGCGTTCGGGCCGGCCGGCGCGATGTTCGTCACGGCGAACGTCTCCGGAAACTTCCCGTCTCGGAAGGCCTTCCTCAGGTCGTGGTCGGCCACGTGGCCCTCGCCGGGGCTGATGCCGTTTTCGACCAGATTGGTCTTGGTCGTGTACGACACGCCGGGATCGGTGACCTGGTTGCAGAGGTCGGACAACTGGTCCGGGTTCGGCAGTTGTCCCGGCGCCGCGGGCGGCGGGTCCTGCGGTAGTGCCGGCCCATAAGGCGCGCCCACCGCGACAAGTTGCGGCTGAGCAGGGCCGCTCGGCGGTGCGACAGAAGCGATGCCTGCGGCCGCGCCGCCGATGACGGCCAACGCCGCCACGCTGGTAGCTACGGATTTCACGGTTCCCCCTTCAATATCAGTCACCTGGACGGGACGGACGCGGTTCAGTATCCGGCCCCTCGCAACAGCTTGACCAGCTGGATCGCCGAGTGGCGCGACAGTATCCAGCTGCCCTGGTTGATGAACGTGACGTTCTCCGTGACCGGGCTGGAAAGCTTCGGACCCGAGAACGCGACATCGGCCGTGGCCGAACCCGGCGCACCCGGTTGGATGTTGGAGACGTTGAACGTCAACGGCAGGTCTCCGTTCTGGGCCGCCTTCTGCAGCTCGCCGTCGGCGATGTGGGCTTGCATCCCGCCGATGCCGCCCTCGACCAGATTGCCCTTGTCCGCGAACGAAACGCTGGGGTCGGTGAGGCTGGTCAGCAGCCCGCCCACCTGGGAGGCGGTCGGCAAGGTGGCACCCGGGGCCGGAGCCGGCGGCGGGTCCTGCGGCAACGGCGCGCCGACCGCGACCGTCTGCACCTGAGGACTCGTCGGAACGGCTGCGATGGACGCGACGCCGACGGCGGCGGCTCCAACGGCGGCCACGGCCGCCACGCCGCCGATGATGGATTTTATGGTCTGCACGGTCGGTTCCCTCCGATTAGCGCGGACACGGCAAGCACTCATGCGTGTCCCGGTGTTGCAATTGTGCGCTTCGTTGCCGCCCTTCCGTATCTCGGGCCGGTCACGGTACGGCAAAGGTACCCGGGTGGCACGTTACTAACCCTCTGCGAGGACCTCTTCATCGGTCAACGCCGCGACGTCGAGGTAGTGGCGCGCGATCACGGCCAGTCGTTCCGGCGTGCCGCGCTGCCCATCCCGCCGTTGGAGCCGCTCGGCCAAACCGGCAACGGTGCGCGTGGCGAACAGGTCCGCGACCACCGCATGATCGATCTCCAGCCAGTCGCGTATCCGCGCGATGACGCCAGTGGCCAACACCGAATCGCCGCCCAGCGCGAAGAAATCCGCGTGCGTGCCAACCGAATCCGTGCGCAACACCTCGGCGAAGATTTCGGCGAGCGCGGCCTCCACATCATTGCGCGGGCCACCGTCTTGCGCATCCGCCGCTGCGGCGGCTTCCGGCTTCAGCAGCGCGACCACGGCGCGGCGGTCCAGTTTGCCGTTGGCCGTCAACGGCATCTGCTCGAAAAACACTGTGCGAGTGGGAATCATGTAGTTCGGCAACAGGTCCGCCACCGCCGTCGTGATGTCGCCGACCTCCCCCGGATCGCCGGCGACGGCGGCGACCAGCCTCGGTGCGGTGGCACCGACCACGGCCGCGACGGCATGGCGCACGCCGGGGACGGTACGAAGCGCGCTCTCCACCTCACCCAGTTCGACCCGATATCCGCGGATCTGCACCTGATGGTCGGCGCGGCCCAGGAACTCGATGGTGCCGTCGGGCCAGTATCTGGCCAGATCACCCGTCCGGTACCAGCGAATTCCGTCGTGCTTGACGAAACGCTCCGCGGTGCGCTCGGGGTCATTGCGGTAGCCCGCAGCGAGATTCGGGCCACTGAACCAGAGTTCACCACGAACCCAGTCAGGGCAATCGCGACCCGACGGCGAAACCACCCGGCACCGAACATTGCGCAACGGAATCCCGTACGGCACAGTCGCCCACCGCGCCGGTGGTTCGCCGACCACTTCGCAGACGGTGCCGTGGACTGCCGTCTCTGTCGCGCCGCCGAGGCCGGCGAAGCGGCAGCCCGGCACCTGCCTGGCCAGCCTGCGAGACAGCTCGGCGCCCACCCAGTCACCACAGACAGTGACGATTCGTAACGAGTCAAGCCGATCGCCGCCCAGCTGCAGGATCATGTCGAGTCCACTCGGTACCATGTTGAGGACCGAAACTCGGTGGCGGCGAATCAATTCCACCCATGTGGTGGCTGCTGCCCGCTGCTCGGAATCGACTGCGACCAGTGACCCGCCCGCCGACAGCATGCCGAAGATATCGTGCACCGACAGATCGAACTCGAGGGCGGCCAGCGCGAGCACCCGATCGGTGTTGCCGACTCCGAACCACTCGTTGATGGCATCGAGAGTGTTCATCGCGGCGCGGTGCGTGATATCGACACCCTTGGGTAGGCCGGTCGAGCCCGACGTGTAGATCACGTAGGCGATCTCGCCGGTATCGGGAAGCACCGCCGTCGGCAGCGGCTCTGGATATGTGCGCGCCGCGTCAATGGACAGGCAGGGAATCCCCGCGCCCATGTCCGCGCCTTCGATCGTCAGCGCGGCAACGGCGTCGGCGGATTGAAGGATCTTGGCGCGCCGTCCATCCGGCTGGTCGAATCCGATCGGCACATATGCTCCCCCGGCGGCGAGTACTGCGAGGATGGCCAGGATTTGATTCTGGCCCCTGGGTAACTGGACGGCGACCGCATCGCCTTGTCGCACTCCGTGGGCGCACAGCGCCCCCGCCACGGCGAGTGCGCGCTCGGCGAGCTCCCCGTAGCTCCACGCGCCCCCAGTGTCGGCCGTGTCTCCCAAGCCCCACACCACTGCCGGCGCATCTGGGTTCGCGGCGGCATGCTCGAAGAAGCCCTGATGCAGACATCGCCCGCTGACCGGACCGTCGGTCGCGTTGACCGCGGCGCGTACCGTCGCCTGAGCCCTCGGCAACCGCACCGCCGCCTCGGCGTCCCAGCCCGCATCGCCCTCGGCGAGCCGCCGCACCGCCTCGGTAAACGTGGCGAACATCGCATCGATCAGGCCCGGTGGAAACGCCGACTCGCGGACGTCCCAATTGACGAGCAATCCGCCGCGCAGCTCGGTGATTTGGGCGTCCAGCAACACCTGCGGCCCCTGCGAGACGATCCACACCGGCTCGCCAAAGGTCTCGATGACGTGGGCGGCAAAGAGCTCACCGAGATCAAGAGCGCTGGTGAAGACGATCGGCGCCAGCACCGACTCACCCCGACACCTGCCCAGATCGCGCAGCACTTCGAGTCCGGAATAGGCCGAGTGCGAACCACTTTCGTACATCGTGCGCTGGATGGCGCGGGCCCGCTCGGTCACCGAAACGTTTTCGGTGACGTCGACCTCGAGCATGATCGACGAGGTGAAATCGCCGGCTACCCTGTCGATGTCCGGATGCACCGGTTCACGCTGGAACAAAGGCACATTCAGCAGAAACCTGCTTTGTGCCGACCAACCGCCGATGGTGTCGGCGAACACCGCCGCGAGTGCCATCGCCGGCGTCACCCCGCGGGCGTGAGCCGCGGCCATCAATGTTTGCTTGGCTTCCGGCGCCAACCAGTGGTCGTACCGGACGGTGCGATGCGGTGTCCCGCGGTCCCCGACCGGGACGGTCGGCAGTTCCGGCGCGCCGGGCATCTCGGGCACCCGCCGCTGCCACCACCGCCGGTCTCGGTCGCGCGCCGCGCTGTCCGCCCGGCGCTCGGTGCGATAACGCCGGTAGCTGTAGCCGAGCGGCGGCAGCGTCGCGCCCCGGTACAACTCGGCCAGATCCGAGAGCAGCGCGCGATAGCTCATCGCGTCGCCCGCGAGCATGTCGATGTCCACGTGCAGCCGGCTGCAATTGTCGTCATGCAGCGTCAGCGTGATGTCGATGACCTGTCCATCTTCAATTGCCAGGCGCTGGTGGGTTTTCCGGTCGCGCAACCGCTCGAGTGCGGATTCGACCGTCTCGGAACCTTGTCCGCGGAGGTCGACCACGGCGAACACCGGCCTACCCGGCGCGGGCATCGTTTGTTGAGTCCCGTCCGGAAGAAATCGGGTGCGAAGCATCGGATGCGCCGCGACGAGCTCGGATGCCGCCCTGTCCAATCGTTCGGGATCTATTGCCTTACCGTCGAATTCGACATAGAGATGGGCCGCGACACCGCCCAGCTCTTGCTCATCGGAGCGGCCTATCCAGTAGGCGTGCTGCATGGTGGCCAAAGGGAACGGCGCGTCTTCGGCTGCCGGTTCCGGGGGCGCGGCGGCGAGTTGTTCGGCCGCGTCTGTCGACTCGTCGGCGCTGAGCAGGCCGTACCAGGAAGCAACGGTCGGGGTGGCCGCAAGTTGGGCGAAGGTGATGCCCGACCCGCGTTTGCGCCAACCTCCCGCCAGCGCCATCATGCGGATGGAGTTCAACCCCAACTGAATAAGATCGTCGTCGTCCGCGACGTCCGCAGCCGGGCAACCGAGCTGGGCCGCGATCGTCGCCCTGATCTCGTCCCTGCTAATCCACTCCGGCTGCATTCCGGTCCCTTCTACCCAACGTTCGATCCATGGCGGCCGCGAGAACGGCGACGCCGCGCTGCCAGAAATGCGTCAGACGGTCGATGTCGGAGGACGTGAAGAGCGCATCACTGTAGCGCCAGTTGCTGATCAGTTGCGTGCCGTCGGGTGTCGCGGCAACAAACGCACTGAGGTTCAGGGCAAATCGCAGCGGCAGATCCGGCTCGGGGTCGTCGGGAAGAGCGTCGATGTAGGGACCGGTGAGTAGCGACCAGGGTTGATCGGTGACACCGCCGAGGTCCAGTCGACCCAGATAGCTGAACTGGATCTGCGGTTCGGCGGCCGCGGCCAACTCGGGGACGAGGTCGACGTAACGGAGCAGGCCGTAATCCAAACCTTCGTTCGGGATCGCAGCAAGCTCGGTGACCACCGACTCGACCAGGGCCCGCGCGGCCCCCGGATCCCGCTCGGCCCGCTCGACATCGACCGCCGCCGCGCCCACCCCGAGACGCACCGGGAATGCGGTGGTAAACCATCCGACGGTGTTCGTGGTGTCGGTGTCCAGAACGCCATCCGCGCGCCCGTGGCCCTCCAACGCGACGAGCGCGCCCGACGCCGGATCCTGCGCACGCTCTCGGCGCCAGCTCGCGAGGGCCATCGTCGTTGCGGCCAACAGGAATTCGCGCACGCCCTCATCCCTGGTGACCGCCGCCAGCACGCTGTCGGTGATCGGAGCAGGTGTAGCGACGCGGGTGACCCGCAGGGTCGACCAGGTGTCCCGGGTCGGGTCCACACTCCGCACACCCAACACCGGATCGGGTTCGCGGACCTGCGCGAGCCAGTAGTCGCGCTGGGCCCGCACCTCCGGCGCGGCGGCCCGTTGCCACATCAGGTCGCACCATCGACGGTAAGAGGTGAACTCCGGCAGCATCTTCGGCGCCGCGCCGGCAGCGACGCTGCGCCAAGCCTCGGTGATATCGCCCAGCATGATGTGCCAGGACACCACGTCCACCGTCAGGTGGTGCGCGGTGAGCAGCAGCGTCTCCCCTTGCTCGGCGCCGGAGAACCAAACCGCCCGGACCATCGCGCCGACGTGCGGATCGATCTCGTCCATCACGCCGCGCGCGGAACACGCGATGGCCGAGATCAATTCGTCGTCAGTCGCCTTCGGTATCTCCACGCAGGTCAGTAGGTCGGCGGCACGGACCACGCCGGGTTCGCGCGTGGCGAGGCGCGGGCCCGCAGGGGTGTCGACCAGGATCGACCGCAGGGTGTCGTGCCCATCGAGCAGCAATTGCAGCATCAGCTCGATCGACGAACGGTCGATACCCGACGGCAGCCGCAGCAGGACGGTATGGGTGAAGCGTCGATAATTGCCGTGCTCGTACAGCCAGGACACCATCGGCAACGGCGGCACCGCGCCGTATTCGGCAGTGCTGACGGCCGCGTCCGAATCGACCGCGGCGTCGATCGCGGCCGCCAGTTCGCGGATCGTCGGGGCGGTGAACACCATCCGTGGACTCAACGACAGACCGCGCCGTCGAGCCTTGTGGACCAACGAGATCGCCACGATGCTGTCCAACCCGAACAAGAAGAAGTCGTCGTCGAGGTGCGGCACAATCCCATTGAATTGCTCCGCGAACAGTTCGCACAGGGATCGTTCGGTATCGGTGGACGCCGGCACCCGGGTTCCGGTGGAGCCGGAGAGCGCGTTCTCGGCGAGCAGGTCCAGTGCGCGGCCATCCAGCTTGCCGTTGGCGTTCACCGGCAGCTGAGGCAGCGCCACGATTCGGGCCGGGACCATGTACGAGGGCAGGTGTTCGCTGAGCGCGGTCCGCAGTCGGCCCGGGTCATCATCGACATGCTCTTGCCGCACAACAAAACCCACCAAGGTGGTGGCGGCCGCGCGGCGCAGCGCGCAAACAGCCGCGTCGAGTACCCCGGGCCGGCTACGAAGTGCCGCTTCGATCTCGGCGATCTCTACCCGGTAGCCACGAATCTTCACCTGGGTGTCGGCGCGCCCCAAGTAGGCGTATCCACCGTGCGGCAGGCGACGCACCAAATCACCGGTGCGGTACATGCGTTGCCCGGGCCGGAAGGGGTCCGCTACAAAGCGGGCGGCGGTCATCGCCGGCTGACCGACGTAGCCGCGGGCCAGCTGCGCGCCGGACAGGTGCAGCTCACCCACCACACCGTTGGGCATCGGCCGCAGCGCGGAATCCAGGACATAGCCGTGGGTTCCGGCGTTCACCGTGCCGATCGTCGGCGCCGGGTACTCGTTGACCGGGGCGACCACCGCCTCGACCGTCATTTCGGTGGGCCCATAACAGTTGTAGACCCCGGTATGCGGCAATGCACGCAAGTGCTGCCACAGCGCGCTATCGATGGCTTCGCCGCCCAGGGCCAGCACCGAAAGACCATGCTCCAGCAGTCCGGCGGCGCGCAGTTGTCCAAACATCGACGGGGTGGTGTCGATCATGTCGATCCGGTGAGCGGCAATGCCTTCCACCAACCGATCGGCGTCGCGCATCTCCTCGGCGTCGAACAGGTGGATCCCATGGCCGTCGAGCAGGCCGACCATGGGCTGCCAGGAGGCGTCAAAGCTCAACGACCAAGCGTGCGCGATGCGCAGCGGGCGACCCAGACGTGCCGCGGACGCGCGGTAGACGCGCTCGCGGTGGTCGGCGAAATAGCTGAGCACCGCGGCATTGGTGCCGATGACGCCCTTGGGTTCACCCGTCGAGCCCGATGTGAAGATGACGTACGCGCACTGGTCGGGATGACGTTGCACTGCCGGCGCGGCGACGGGACGTCGCGAGATACGTTCGGCGACAACGGGGTCGTCGATATGGAGTGTGGGGATGCCCGCCTCGACCAGCTCCGAATGGCCGGTAGCGGTGAGGGCAAGGACCGGATTGGCCTGGGTCAGAATAGATTCGATGCGAGCACCGGGGAGCGTGATATCGACCGGCAGGTACGCGCCGCCGGCGGCCAGCACGGCCAGGATGGCGACGATGGATCGGGTCGAGCGCGGCAGCACCAGCGCCACGACGGTTTCCGGGCCCACGCCGTGGGCGGCCAGCTCGCCCGCCAGCCGGCTTGCGCCAGCGTGTAGTTCGGCATAGGTATACCGCTCGCCACTGCCGGCACTGAGCGCGTGGGCGTCCGGCGTGGCGCGCGCCTGCCGCTCGAACATTTCCCACACCGTTCCATCGGCGCCGGGTACCGAGAGCGTCGCCAGGTCGGCGAAGTCGGCGCGCTCGGCGGCGGTGAGAACGTCGAGAGCGTCGGGGGTTTCGCCGCCTATATCGGGCAGTTGAAGCAGCACGCCGGCCAATCGGTCGCAGATTTCCGCGGCGGGAAGATGGGGCAGCGCCACCCGGATCGCCTCGGCGAGTACCACCAGCGCGTCGTCCCTCATGTGCGCGACCACGGTCAGCGGGTAGTGCGTCAGGCTTTCCATGTCTACCGGACAGAAGCTGGCGCCGTCGGGCGTGGTCACGGTGCGGATGGCGTCGGAGACGGGTGCGTTCTCGAATACGAACAGACAGTCAAACAATGTGCCGCGGCCGTGCGCGCGCTGGATCTCCGACAGACTGAGATAACCAATGTCGCGCATTGCCGATGACTCGCGCTGCAACCGCGCGCATTGTTCGACCACCGTGGCGGTGCTGCTCACCTGATGCACGACCGGCACGGTGTTGATGAACAGACCGACCATGCCCTCGACCCCGGTCAGATGCTCGGGGCGGCCCGACACGACGGTGCCGAAAACGACGTCGCGGCGGTCGGTGAGTCTGCTGAGCACGACGGTCCACGCAAAGAGCACCGCGGTGTTGAGCGTCAGGCCATTGCGTCCCGCCCAGTTTCGCAGTCGTGCCGTATCGGCCTCTGACAACACAAGTTCCGCGGTGGCCGGCACGCCGTCGCGCGCGGCGACCGTCGCGTCGGCCACCATCAGCGGAGCCGACACGCCGCGTAGATACTCGGTCCACCTTGCGATTGCCGCCGCCCCGTCCTGGCGTGCGAGCCAAGCGATGTAGTCGCGGTAGGGGCGCGGGGTTGGCAAACCGTCGGCCGATCCCCCCGCCCGATACACGGCGAGCATCTCGGTGAAGAACACGCCGAGTGCCCAGCCGTCCATCAGAATGTGATGTGCGGTGAAGATCAACCGGCGGCTGGTCTCGCCCGGCACCGAAAGCAAGACGAGGCGCAGCGCCGGGCCCCGGCTCAAATCAAACGGGCGGCGCCGCTCGGATCGTGCGATCGAATCGAATTCCGCCGGCATCGCGCTACGTTCGATCCACGGAAGCTCCGCACGGACCGGCACAATCTGCACCGGCTTTTCGACATCCCGATCCCAGAACGCGGCGCGCAGATTCGGGTGCCGGTCCAGCATGGCGGCAGCGCTGCGGCGAAGCAGTTCGACATCGGCCGGTCCGTCGATATCGACCCTCAACTGCATGGTGTAGAGGTCGATGCCGTCTTCGGCCATCCGATACAACGCGAACAGCCCCTCCTGGAGCGGGCTGAGGGCGAGAACGTCCTCGATTTCCGGCGGGGCTGTGGTCACGGTTGGCTCTGCCAGGACGCCTTGAGGTCGGCCAGAGCATCGGCGCTCAGGCCCGACGCGCTCATCGGCGCGGTCCGCTGCCCTGGCACCGAGTCCCCCTGGGCTGGCTCTTCCGGGGCCTGTTCGGCAGCGGTGTCGACCGCCGCGGCCAGCGCGGCGATGGTCATGTGCTCGAAAACCATTGCCGGTGTCAAGGGCAGTCCCTGGGCGGTGGCCCGGGAAGCCAATTGAACCGAGACGATGCTGTCGCCGCCGACGGCAAAGAAGTTGTCCTCGCGATCAACGCCGGTGATGTCGAGCAACTCCTCCAGCAAGGCGATCAGGGCCCGTTCGGTTTGCACGGATCCGCCAGTGGCCGGTTGCGAGCGCTCCGTGCCCGTCGGGTTGGGCGCAGCGAGCAGCGCCTCCAGGTCGGCCGCGGGCAGCAACTCCAGCGTGGACACCGCGGAGTCCGGCGTCGTCGCGAATGCGTCGAACGCGGCATTCAGGGCATCGGCGACGAGCCCGACGGTCCGAGGTTCGTAAAGGTCGGCGTTGGCCACGATTCGAATATCCAGCTCCCCGTCCGGGGTCAGATTCACGGCCACGTTCAAATCCAAGAGCGAGATCTCGAAGTCCATCGGCAGTGGAGAGACCGTCGTTTCGCCAGTCGCGGTGAGGTCACGCGGTAGCAGCGCCCAGTCCTCTCCGTGGAAGTGAATCGAATTCTGGAACAGCGGGTGATTCCGGGATGCCGAGCGCGGCGGGTTGAGGGCCTCGACCACCTTCTCGATCGGGAACTCCTGGTGCGCCAACGCATCCAGCACCGCATCGCGGCTCCGCGCGACGATGGCGCGCAGGCTTGGATCGCCGGACAGGTTGGTGCGCAACACCACCACGTTGGCGCACGGGCCCGTCAGATTCACCGCGGTCAAGTCGACCCGAGACGCGACCGGGCTACCGATGACGATGTCCGTGCCACCACCGAGCTTGTGCAACACGACCGCGAGAACAGCCTGATAAACCGTGAACTCGCTGGTGCCATTCTCCTCGGCCAACCGGCTGAGGGCCGCCCGCCGGGCCGCGGAAACCGTGAAATCCACGACCTCCCCGCGCCTGCCGAGGACCGGCGGCCGCGTGCGGTCGGGGACCACGGAGATGTCGCCGGGCAATCCGGCCAATGCCTCGCGCCAGTACGCCAGCTCCGCCTGCGCCCATTCGCCCGGCGCGTCGAAGGTATTTCGTTGCCACAGCGCGTAGTCCGCGAACTGCAGCGGGGGCGTGGCCCACCGCGGCGCGGGTCCCTCCAATCGCGCCCGGTACGCACTGATGAGGTCCTCGAAGAGGATGCCGAGTGAGGCGTGATCGGTGACGATGTGGTGGATAAGCAAGAGCAGCACGTGCGAATCGGAGCCGAGCGCCAGCAGGGTGGGCCTGATGAGAGACTCGGACTCCAGTGCGAACACGTGGCGGCGTAGCCCGGCTATCGTCTCGTCGACTCCGCTGCCCGGAATCTCGGCGACCGCCAGTTCGACCTCCCGTGGCGGATGCACGAGTTGATACGGAACACCCTCGTGTTCAACGAAATTCGTGCGCAGCGCCTCGTGACGGGCCACTACGTCGCTGAGCGCCGCGGTGAGCGTGCCCGTGTCGAGTGGACCGCTGAAGCGAAGCGCGAGCGCCATGTTGAAGACGTCGTTCGCGCCCCTCATCCGGTACTGGAACCACATGGCGAGCTGCGAGTACGACAGCGGCGGCCATTCCGGACGAATTGTCTCGACGAGTTCCGGGCGAGTTGCCGCCGGCCGGCGAAACTGATCGACCAGCCGCGCCAATCCGGCCGGAGTCGGGGCATCGAACACGGCGCGGACGTTGCACTCCACCGAAAACTCGGCGCGGATCTGCGCCACCAGCCGGGCCGCCAGCAGGGAATGGCCGCCCAACCCGAAGAACGAGTCCTCGGCGCCGACTCGCTCCCAGCCGAACAGCCGGGCGAAGATCGAGCACATCCGGCGTTCGGTGGCCGTCGCCGGCTCGCGATAGCCGCGCACCGCGACGGGGGTTGGTGCGGGCAGTGCCCGCTTGTCCAATTTGCCGCTCACGGTCAGCGGGATCTCGGGGATCACCGCGAATGCGGTGGGCACCATGTATTCCGGCAGCACCGACGCGGCATGTGCGCGTATCTCGTCGAGATCCAAGGAGGCGTCCGCACCGGTCACGGGCACCAGGTACGCGGCGAGCATGGGTCCGGCCTCGGTGCCTTCCGGGACGACGAGGCAGTGTCTGACCGCTGAATGCGTCGCGACCACGGACTCAACTTCGCCGAGCTCGATACGGAAGCCACGGATCTTGACCTGCTCGTCGGCCCGTCCGACGAATTCGAGGTCGCCAGAGATGTTGCGGCGGACCAGATCTCCCGATCGATACAGCCGCATGCCGGGGTTGAATGGGTCGGCGACGAATCGCTCCGCGGTCAGCACGGGACGCCCCAGATACCCGCGCGCCAACTGAAGACCACCGAGGTACAGCTCACCGATCACCTCCGCGGGCACCGGTTGCAATTCCTCGTCAAGGACATACGCGTAAACGTTGCGGTTCGGCACGCCGATAGGCACCACCCGCGCGCCATGCGATCCCGCCACCCGCATGTGTGTCGAGCAGACCACGGCCTCGGTCGGGCCGTAGTGATTGCGTAACTCCGCGTCGAAGTAGTCGGCGAACTTGTCGGCCACCTCACCCGGAAGTGCTTCTCCGCCCACCGGCACATGACGCAACGCCCGCCATTGCTTGACCTGTGGCAGCAGTAGGAGGGTGCTCAGCATGGAGGGCACCATGTGCAGCACGGTGACGCGGTGGCGGCTGATCAGGTCGGCAACGTACCGAATGTCACTGAAGGCGTTGGGCATGGGCACAATCAGCCGTGCGCCCAGCGACAACGTGAGGAAGATGTCCGACAGTGACGCATCGAAGCTCACCGACGACGACTGCAGCCACCGGTCCTCGGCGGTGATGCTCCATTCGGCGATGAAACCCGCCACGTGCTCGGCGATCGCATGATGCGAGACCGCCACACCCTTGGGGCGTCCAGTCGAGCCGGAGGTGTAGATGACATAGGCCAAATGCTCTGGACGCAAAGGGCATAACCGATCAGCGTCTGTCACAGCGACGTCGGACATCGTCGCGGCGGCCCTTTCCGCGGCGTCGAATTCATGCCGCCCGATTACCGTCCTCGGGCGGGCGTCCGTGACGAGGTATTCGGTGCGTTCTTCCGGGTAGGCCGGGTCTATCGGCAGGTAAGCCGCACCGGCTTTCAGCACGGCGAGCAATCCGACGATGAACTCGATCGAGGTGGTCATGCGCAGGCCGATGATGTCGTCGGGGCCGAATCCCTGCCCGATCAGCCAGCGCGCCAAGCGATTCGCGCGGCGGTGCAGTTCGGCATAGGTGAGCTCCGCCGCGTCGGAAACCAGCGCGACCGCGTCTGGAGTTGCGGACGCCGCCGCTTCGAGCGTCGCGACCATCGTGGTGGCTGGTGTTGGGACAAGTTCGCCGTGCGACCGCTCGATGACGGTGTCCCGCTCGCCGGTGCCGAGCATGTCCAGGCTGGTGAGGCGACGCCCGGGTGCACTCATCGCGTTGTCCAGCAGCTGTAGGTAATGCACCAGCATCTGGTCGACCAGCGCGCCGCCCAGCACATCGGTCTGATACTCGAACTCGACGAACACGCCGTCGGAGTCCAGCACCACCGCAAGGGCAAGCGGAAGGTGGGCGGCCACCGCGCTCAGCTCGAGCTGTCGCACGGTCACGCCGCCGAAGGCGAATCCACTCGCGCTCTTGCGCATCGAAAAACCCAGCCGGACAAGCCGGTCCATGCCATCGTGTCCCATGCGCTCCGGGTTTACTTCGCGCACCACACGATCGATGCCGACGGATTGATGGGCGAAGCCGTTGAGGCATGTTTCGCGTACCGCGTCGACGAACGAGGTGAAGGTGTCCCGTGGTCGCGTGGCGATCCGCAGCAGCAGCGTGTTGCCGAAGTACCCGATAGCGCCCTGGGCCGCGTCCGCACGCTCGGTCACCGGCACGGAGATCAGGAACTCCGGGGCTCCCGTATAGCGACGCACCAGGACACCGAAGGCCGCCAGCAACACCATGAACGGCGAGGCGGCGCGCTCGCGGGCGAAGCCCTCGACCCGGCTGAACAGGTCGGCCGGCAGCGCCCGGGTTCGGCGCTCGGCCCGTCGGGACGGATGCGCGGCCGCCACACCGGGAAGCTCCAACGGCTCGGGTGACGGCCGCAGAGTGTCGGCCCAGTAACCGACGTCGGCGATGGTGGGTTCCGCCGGGGTATCCAGCACCTCGACCGCGACGAACTGTGGCGCGGGCCCACTCGGTTGACGACCGTTGTAAGCAGCGCTGAGCTCGCGGGCGAAAACGGCCCAGCAGTCGTCGTCCCAACAGATGTGGTGCACGACGAGCAGCAGCACGAATTCGGCTGTACCGGTGCGCATAAGGGTCATCCGCAGCGGCAACTCGTCGGTGAGATCGAATGGCCGGCCGAACTCGTCTCTCGCCAAGTCCTCGATCCGCCGCTCGCGTGGCTCCTCGGGGAGTTGAGTCAAATCCTCGGTTCGCCAGCCGATCTCGACGTCGTCGGAAAAGACCTGATACGGCTCACCCTCGCTATCCACGCCGTAGGTGGTGCGCAAAATGGCATGGCGCGCAATCACGTCATCGACAGCCGAGTGCAAACGTTCCTCGTCCAGCGCGCCCGCCAGTCGATAGGCAACACAGACGTTGAGCGTGACGTCGGCCGCGTCCATCGCCTGCAGAAACCACATCCGGCGCTGACCGGCGGACAGTGGGTAGCGTTCTCCCGCACGGATGCGCGCCTGCTTGGCCGATTCCGGTGCCGTCAAGCCGCTTCGCGCGATGCGTCGGCGCAACAGTTCCCGACGACGTTCCTGCAGAGTCTTGGCATCGTCTGCCATAGCTCGCCCCACTCCTGACACTCAGTTACGACACGTTGCGTATCAAGGGCTGGACCCCCGATGGGCCGTCTCCTCCGAGCACCATCAACCAGTGCAGAAGCTTATGTTAGCCTTCGCTAAGTTGGAAGGCTGTCGCGGCCGTCGCGGCAACGGGACCAAATCGACCTTTGCCCGATGCGCTCGTGGCCGACCATCCGAACCTTTCGGGCCGGGAGGTACGCGGTGAACACGCTGGACCTGCGGCGATGCCGCTTCACGCTCGACCATGAAGCGTTCTCCGGGGAGTTCTCGCTGCGCCCGCTGGACCTCGATGGCGACCTGGACCTGGTGCACTCGTGGATGAACGACCCCGAGGTGGCCCGCTACTGGAGGAAGCCGTGGCCCCTGGACCGGATCGCGTCCTATCTGCGCGAACAGCTCCGCAGTCGGCATTTGGACCCATATCTGGGTGTGCTGGACGGCCTCCCGATGAGCTACTGGGAAATCTACCGAGCCGATCTTGACCCGCTCGCTCAGTACTACGAAGCCCGCGAACACGACGCCGGCGTGCACATGCTGCTGGGTCCAGCCGAATGTCGCGGGCGGGGGCTCGCCGTGGACCTGTTTCGCGCGGTCTCCACGTGGCAGCTGGAGGCGGATCCGCGCGCGGCCCGGGTGGTCGCCGAGCCCGACGTCGAAAATGAGCGAGTGATTCGGGCCCTCGAGCGCGCCGGGTTCCGGCGCGTCACGGACCTCGACCTGCCGAATAAGCGCGCCGCCCTCATGGTCCGTGACCGGGAGCGGCAATGAGCACGCCCGGCAAGCGCATGCCGCGCAACCTCGGGTGGATCAGGCAATTCCACCAACCGGATTCGCCCGAGAGCCCTGCGCTGCTGGTTTTCCCGCATGCCGGGGCCGGCGCATCCGCCTACCGGGAATTCTCGAAAGCACTCAGCGAGAAGTTCAGGGTCCTTATCTTCCAGTACCCGGGACGCCAGGACCGCGCGGCTGAAGCCCTGCTGGGCACGCTCCCCGAGATCGCCGCGGGAGCGTTCGGCGAATTCTCGGCGTCGGAGCACAACAACGGCGTCCCGATAGTCACGTTCGGACACAGCATGGGGGCGATCGTCGCGTTCGAGTTCGTCCGGATCGCGGAGGCCACCGGAATCGACGTGCGGCAGCTCAACGTCTCGGCGACGGCTGCCCCCTCCCGGACCGCGGCCCTGCCGCGTCCCAAGGACGACGAGGAGCTCCTCAACCATCTCCTGGCGCTCGAGGGGACCGCCAGCGACGTGCTCGCGAGCCGCGAACTGATGAAACTGACGCTCCCGGTGGTCAAAGCCGACTTTCGGGCCTTCGACGCGTACGTGTGCGCCGAAGACGTCAGGGTCGCGGCCCCGATTCACGCGATGGGCGGCGATCAGGACCCGTATATCACGCTGGGCGATCTGTACGGCTGGGGCCAACACACCGACACCGTCAAGGTCACCATGTTCGACGGCGGGCACTTCTACCTGAACCGGCACATCGCGGCCGTCGCGGAGTTGTTGACGTCGTGCGCGCACTGCGAGCGGACAACGTGACGCACGAAGAATCCGACCCGATCGTCATTTCCGCAATCGCGGTCGAGGCGCCCGGGGGAATCGACACTCCCGCTGCGTTGTGGTCGGCGCTCGCCGAATCGAGGGAGCTGCTCCGCCGATTTCCACGCGATCGGGGCTGGACCGTCGATGATCTCCTGTCGGCGTCCCGGGTGGACGACGGTTGGCGGCGCGTCTGCGACTCCGGCGGGTTCTTAGACGGCGCAGCGACATTCGACCCGTCCTTCTTCGGCATCACCGATCGCGAGGCGATGGTGATGCACCCGCAGCAGCGGGTCGCGATGCGAGTTGCGTGGAAGGCGCTGGAGAACGCCGGGATCAATCCCGGCACGCTCGAGGGTTCGGAGGGCGGCTGCTTCGTCGGAATGTCGATGACCGAGTACGGCACCCGCACAGCGGTGGCCGACGATTACACGGGATTCCGCACCGTCGGTCTGGGACAACTGGGGGGCGCCGGCAGGATCTCGCACGGCCTGGGACTGACCGGCCCGTCGATATCCCTCGATTCGGCATGCGCATCGTCGCTGACCGCGGTGCAGCTGGCCGCCAACGCGGTTCGGATGGACGAGTGCGAATGGGCGCTCGCCGGCGCGGTGTGTGTGCTGGGAGAGCCGACGGCCTTCTACGAGTTCGCGCGACTCAATGCGATCTCCGAGGACGGGCATTGCCGCGCCTACTCCGACGACGCCACCGGCACCGTCTGGGGCGAAGGCGCGGGAATGGTTGTCGTCGAACGTGAATCACGAGCGCGGCGACTCGGGCACCGAATCTACGGCCGCATCCTGGCCATCCGCACCAATCACAACGGCAAAGGCAAGCCGATCCTGGTGCCCCGGGTACGCGCGCAGGAGCAGGTTATTCGTAAGACGCTGGATGCGGCCGGAATCGATCCGGCCGACGTGGGGATGATCGAAGGTCATGGCACCGCCACACTCGCGGGCGACCCCGTTGAATTGCTGGCCATTTTCAAGACCTACGGCGCAGCGGGATGCGAGGCGTTACTCGGCTCGATCAAGTCGAACGCCGGACATGCCCAGGCGGCATCGGGAATCCTCGGACTGATCAAACTGCTGCTCGCCGGCCGGCATGGTTACATTCCACCAACCCTCTTCTCGGACAACCCGACCAAAACGCTGCCCTGGGATGCGACCGGCATCCGGCTGGCCACGAAACTGCACCCGTGGGAGCCCAAGGGCGGCGTGCGCTACGGAGCCACATCGTCTTTCGGCGCCGGAGGCGCCAATGCACACGCAATCATCGCGATGCCCGCGGGCCTTGGGAGTAACTAGGTGACGACTTCCTACCGGCTCCCGAACGGCACGATTCCGGTCCTGCTGTCGTCGGACGGCCGCGACCTGTTGCGCGACGAGGCCGCCGCCCTGCTTTCCTACGCGGCAGACCATCCCGACGTAACGCCGCAAGCCATCGCCGGAATGCTGTTTCGGACCCGGATCGCCCGCCGGCACCGGGCCCTGGCGATGGTGTCCAACCGCGACGAGTTGGTCAGCGCCCTGCAGGCGGTCATCGATGGCCACGAACATCCTTCGCTGGTTCGCAGCGGCGCGCCCGCCACCGCGCGCGGGCTCGCCTATGTGTTTCCCGGGCAGGGGGGCCAGCGCCCCGGGATGGGGCGGCTCTTCTACGAAGCGATCCCCGCGTTCCGCGCCGAGGTGGATCGCTGCGCCGAGGCCCTTTCGACGCTGTTCGGCGAGTCACCACTGAATTACCTTCTCGACGAACGTCTTCCGGCCGACGACAACGCGGCCACGGTGCAGCCCGCGTTGTTCACCCAAATGGCCGGGCTGGCCGCGATGTGGCGCTCATTCGGCATCGCGCCGAAGGCCACCGTCGGGCACAGCCAAGGAGAGATCGCGGCGGCCTATATATCCGGCGCCATCACCTTGGCGGACGCGGTGCGCGTCGTCGGGATACGCGCGCGTGCCGCCGACGAATTCGCTTCCGGTGACTACGCAATGGCGGTCGTTGCCGCCGACCGCGACACCTGCGAGGACGCGCTCGCGCGCTGCTCGGGTTGGGCGCAGCTGTCGGTAGTCAATTCGCCGAGCATGGTCGGAATCTCGGGTGATCGAGAAACGGTGCAGGGCATCGTGGAGACGTTCACCGAACGTGGCACGTTCGCGCGGGTCATTCGCGTCCAATATCCCGCACACACCAGCTTGATCAATGAGCTCGCCGCCTTGGTCCGCGCGGCCGCGCAACGCGAACTGCAGAATCCGAAGTTTCTCGACACGGATATCGACTGCCTCGGCGCCACGATCGGCGGTCGCATAACGCAGGACTTACCCGTCGACGAATATTGGTTCTGGAACCTGCGCAACACCGTTCGATTCGACAAGGCGATCGCGGCCGCGCTGCCGCTCGGCATCGACACGTTCGTCGAACTGGCCGAACACCCAACGCTACAGCTGGCGATTCAAGACAATCTGGCCGTATTGAGCGACGAAGCGGACGAACACGAGACCCTGGTGGTCGGCACGTCGGACCGCACGGCCGGCGATCTGGGCGAATTCACCCGCAACCTCGCCCTGGTGGCGGTGCACGACCTGGATTACCCGTGGGAGTGCCTGAGCACCGAGTCTGGCGGTCCCACCCCGCTGCCGTTACTCGATTTCCCCAATACCCGGATGAACGAGGTCCGGCTGTGGCTGCCCTATGACCGGGGCCTGCCCCAGCGGGGCGGCACGGCGTCCACCGTCGAATCGGTTGCCGCGCAGCGGGAAACGACGGCGCCGCGGCTTCTCGCCGAGGAGTGGGTTCGGTTGTCGCAGCGCTCGCTCGTGCCGCCGCGTGCCATCGGAATCATCGACTACCAGGGCGCCTGCGCCGGGCTGGCCACCGCCCTATGCGCCGCGGCCGGAAACGTCGGCGCGGCGGCTCGCCTGATCGATTTCGAAAGCCCGGACGGCAGAAGTGATCTCGACACGCACGTCATCGTTCTTCCGGAGTCGCCAAAACTGGACGGCGCGGCGGCGGTGGCGGAGGTGGCGAAATTCTTTGGCGACCGCGCGCGGTGGCCCAAATTAGACGACGCCGTCACCGACTGCTGGCTGGTGACGGTGGGGGGTGAGGCGGTCGCCGACGATCCGCCGCCGGATCCGGTGCACGCGGCGGCGAGCGCGGGTTTCCGCTGCGTCGGCGCCGAACACCCCGGCGTGCGATTCCGGCACCTCGACCTGGACGCCGGGTCGACGTCGCCGGAAGTCGCGGTCACGATCCTCACCGCGCTGCACACGGCGGACGAGTCGGAGCTCGCGCTGCGCAATGGGAGCCTCTACGCCAAGCGTGTCGTCGAGATCTCTTCCGCCGACCCGGATAGCGCGCCCCTGGAACACGTGCTCATCATCGGGGGGACGGGAAACCTCGGGCTCGAATTCTGCGATCACTTCGCGCGCCGCGCCGCACGGCGAATCACGCTCGTCAGCAGATCGGGCGAGACCGCCGCCGTCACACGGCGGCTGCAGCAGATCCGTTCGGCCACCTCGACCCAAATCGATGTCACCCGATGCGATGTGGGTGAGCACGCGGCCGTGTCGCGGCTGGCGCAGCAACATCCCGACGCACCTGCGGATCTGATAGTTCATGCCGCCGTGGAGTATTCGGGCATCGAACTGGCGGATATCACCACCGAGAAGGTCGACCACGCGCTGCGCGCCAAGGTGGTCGGCATCTGGCGGGTGCTCGAGCTGTTTCCGCGGACCGATGGCTGCCACGTCGTTCTGTGCTCCTCGATCGCGGCGACCGTCGGCGGCCGCGGCCTGATTCTCTACGCCGCGGCCAATCGAATGCTCGACGCCATGGCACACCGTCTCCGGGCCGAGGGGCTGGACTGCGTGTCCGTGCAATGGGGGCAGTGGACAGTCACTTTCGATCCCAACGCCTCCGGTACGGCGCAACTGGCCGTGACCGGTCTGCTGCCCATGTCTCCCGGTGATGCGCTGGCGCTGGGGATGAGCCCGCTTCGCGGAAATGTCGGCGTCGTGGCCTTCGAGTCGAGCCGCGCACGGTCGGTGCTGGAAGCCTGCGGGCGCGGCTCGTTGCTTTCACACCTGAGCTCGCCCGACGTCGAAGACCGGTCCCCAATAGAGACGACGGGTCTACCGCAGCGGTTGATCAAGCTGGTGGCCGGGGCCGTCGGCGTCGATCGTGTCGATACGATCGATACCACGGTGCCCATGGTCGCGATCGGGTTGGATTCGTTGCAGGCCTTGGAGTTACGCCGTCGTATCAAGATCGATTTCGATCACGATCTAGAGGTCGCGGATCTCCTCGGTGGGGCATCCATTGATGACGTCATCGCACGGCTGGGCGCATCGTAAGCCTGCGGGCAGATCGGCGAACGTGCCGGTGGGCGTCAACGAACGGATTGGTACTCACCGCTTCTCCCCATCGGGGGATCGGTAACACCCATCCCGGCGCCGAGCACACGGTCGGACAGCAGCCCCAGGCAACTCAGGTTCGGAAATCCCGGGCCCTCATTGACCCCGGATAGGTTGGGCAGCACCAGTTTCGGGGTAATCCCCGTAACGGCCAAGTCGTGCCCGATGGATTCCTCCAGTCGCTCGCCCGTCAGCTGCCCGCCCAACCCCAGCTCGAGCAGGTCCACGGCATCGGAGCGCAATAACGGGAGAAACCACAGCGGATCGGCGCCGGATCCGTCGATGACGAGGTCGAAGCGATGCAGGGTCTCGTGCGGCTCACCACAGTTGTCGGTGCAGAGCGTGATCCAGATCCGGCTGTCACGGTTGGCCACGCGGGCGACGCGCCCCCGCAAGTGCTTGATCCTTTCGTCGGCGAGCAATGACTCCTGAACCCGCGCGGAGAAAACCCCACGGTCGGTGCGGGCGATGCAGTCGCGCCGCTCGGCCAGCGTGAGACTGCGCCATCCCGCTGGATCGGAGAACAGCGAGTTCTCGAAAAAGCCCTCGCCGCGGGTGAACAGGGTCGCTTGCGGCGAGATCGCCGTGATCGCCGAAACCCGGTGATGGAACAGCTCGTTGAGCATCGACGCGGCCGTCTCGCCACCGCCGATGACGGCGACATTTTCGGCAACGATTCTCTCGTGCTGCCCGGCGCGCCGCCAGAACTGCGCGATCGACAACACTCGCGGATCGCCGGACAGGATGGACCGTTCCGGCTGGCCCGGACCGGTGATCATCACCGTACCGGCGGACAAGCTCGACTCACGCGTGTGCAGCACCCAGCGCGGTCCATCGATCGAGATCTGAACCACTTCGCCGCCAACGACTTTCAAGCCCACCACGTCGGAGACCCAGCGCAAATATTGGGCCCAGGTGTCGTGCGTGGGCGCCGGCCTGCCCCGGTCGATCCAGCCCACAAGTTGGTCCGTTGCAACCAAATACGACTGCCAGCTGAACCGCATCATCTGTTCGTCGACTTCGGTGTTGCGGCCGGGCACCAGCGTCGAGCGATACGGGAAGCCGATGTCCTTTTCGGGGCTGGTGCCCAACCGCTGCCGACCGTCGGTCCAGCCACCCCCGGCGCGCCAGTTGGCGGCCACGTCGGCGCGTTCAACGGCGATGACCTCGGGCACCTCGACGCCCATGTCGCGCAGCACCGCCGCTTTCGCGGCCACGGCCACCGCCTTCGCGCCGGCGCCGATGATCGCGAGCGTCCCGGTCATGGCGCATCAACCGGCCGTGCGGCGTGGCGGGAACGGTGGTGGCAGGCCCACTTCGCCGACGGAACGGCGAACGCTGCGCCACCCACGGCCCCACCTCCGTCGATCAGCTTAGCTCAGGCTGCCCTAACTTTCTGTACGCTACCCTATGTCTGACCGGTAGGACATGCCCGCCCCCGACGGAGTTCCCGAGTGCCAGTTAACCCTTCCCAGCCGGCCGAAACAGCGGCGAAAACCGGCTCGCTGGACGGGTTCGTCGCCTTTCCACCGGAACGGGTGGCTCGCTACCGGGCGGCCGGCTACTGGGCCGGTCGCACCGTCGATTCGGTGTTGCGCCATGCCGCGGCGACATGGCCTGACCGTGTCGCTGTGGTGGACGCCGTCAGCAGCCATGACTACTCCGAGCTGGACAAACTCGTCGACCAAGCGGCGAGCGGCTTCGCCGCCCTCGGGATCGCACCGGCCGACCGAGTGCTTCTGCAGTTGCCCAATTCGTGCCGGTTCGCCGTCGCGCTGTTCGGCCTGCTGCGCGCCGGGGCCATCCCGGTGCTGTGCCTGCCCGGGCATCGATTGGCGGAACTCGGTCGCTTCGCACAGGTCAGCGGCGCGGTCGGGCTGGTTATCGTCGACGCGGCCGGCGGCTTCGACTACCGGTCGATGGCCGAACAATTGGTCGCACTGCATCCAGAACTCCGCCACGTCGTCGTCGACGGCGACGCCGGCGGATTCACCTCTTGGTCAGGGCTGCCCGACGGTGACGTGCCTCGGATTGTGTCGGACACGGCCTCCCCCGCGCTGTTGCTCGTGTCGGGTGGCACCACCGGCGTGCCGAAGTTGATTCCCCGCACGCACGACGACTATGTCTACAACGCCACCGCGAGCGCCCAAGTGTGCCGGCTGACGAGCGATGACGTGTACCTCGTCTCGCTGCCGGCGGCGCACAACTTTCCGCTGGCCTGCCCGGGACTGCTCGGTGCGATGACGGTGGGCGCCACCACGGTGTTCGGCACCGACCCCAGCCCGGAGGCCGCGTTTGCCGAGATCGCGCGTCACGGTGTGACCGTCACCGCCCTGGTTCCGGCGCTGGCCAAGCTGTGGGCACAAGCCTGTGACTGGGAGCCGGAGACACCAAAGTCATTGCGGCTCTTACAAGTCGGCGGGGCCAAGCTGGAACCGGACGACGCTCGTCGGATCCGCACCGCACTGACCCCGGGCCTGCAGCAGGTGTTCGGGATGGCGGAGGGGCTGTTGAATTACACCCGCCTGGACGATCCCCCGGAACTCGTCGAGAACACCCAGGGGCGGCCGTTGTGTGCCGACGACGAACTGCGCATCGTCGACGGCGCGGGCGCGCCGGTGGCGCCCGGCGAAGAGGGCGAACTACTGGTGCGCGGACCGTACACGCTCAACGGCTACTTCCGGGCCGAGCGCGACAACGAGCGCTGCTTCGATCCCGACGGTTTCTACCGCAGCGGCGACCTGGTCCGCCGCAGGGACGACGGCTACCTAGTGGTCACCGGTCGGATCAAGGACGTCATCTGCCGCGCCGGTGAGACCATCGCGGCGGCGGACCTCGAAGAGCAGATGCTGAGCCATTCCGCGATCTTCTCGGCCGCGGCGGTTGCCCTGCCCGATCCATATCTGGGCGAAAAGATCTGCGCTGCGGTCGTTTTCACCGGGGACCCGGTCAGCCTCGCACAGCTGAACGCCTATCTCGAGGAGCGCGGGGTGGCCGCCCACGCCCGCCCCGACGTGCTGGTCGCGATGCCGGCGCTGCCGACGACGCCGATCGGCAAGATCGACAAAAAGGCAATCGCCCGCGAGCTCACGAGCGCGGGTGGACCACAGCAGCAAGGAGCGTAGCGCCGCCGCGAACGTCGGGCACATTCGCGGCAGGCGCTACGCCCGCGACCCTGATACCCGGATAACCGGGCCCCGAAACTGCCATTGACTAATGTCACCATTTGCGATTGACTGCGTTGCATGACGGACGGCGTTCCGGCTCGGGGTTCATTGCGTTCCCGCGGCGCGGCGGCGGTGACTAGGTACACATTGCGGCCGGTCAGCGGGCTGATACCGCCCGAACGGGCGTGGGGCATTTGGCTGTCGCGCAGGCTCATCGCCGGGGTCATGGGCGCATTCGGCCCCCCGTTGGCGGGCACCCGCGTCGACCAGGTCGACACCGTGTTGCCCGACGGCCGCCGCGTCAAGGGCGAATGGGTGTACGGGCCACGCACGCCAACGAGCCAGGCGGCACGATCGTCGATCAGCGCGGGGGCCATCTACTACGCGCACGGCAGCGGTTACGCGGTGTGTTCGCCAAAGACCCATCGGCGGTTGACATCCTGGCTGTCGTCCTTGACCGGTTTGCCGGTGTTCTCCATCGATTACCGGCTGGCACCCCGCTATCGCTTCCCCACCGCGGCCGACGACGTGCGGGCCGGCTGGGACTGGCTGGTGGAAATATGCGGCGTGCCGGCCAAACAGATTGTGGTTGCGGGAGATTCGGCGGGCGGTCACCTGGCCGTCGACATGCTCCTGCAACGCGAGGTCGCCGCGAATCCTCCCGCCGCGGCGGTGCTGTTCTCGCCGCTGTTCGACATCACTTTCGGGCTCTGCCTCGCTCGCGAACGGGTACGTCCCGATCCCGCCATCCGGGCGGCCGACGCGGTGCGCCTGGTAAGCCTGTACCACGCCGGCGTCGATCTCACCCACCACCGCTTGACGCTCGACGTGGCCGGCGGCCCCGCGCTTCCACCGACCCTGATCCAGGCCGGCGGGGCCGAAATGCTGCAGGACGATGCGCGGCAACTCGCCGCGGGGATCCGGGCCGCCGGCGGCAGGTGCGAACTGCAGGTCTGGCCGCACCAGGGGCACGTATTCCAGGCGCTGCCGCGAATCACTCCAGAAGCCGCCAAAGCCATGGCGTACGTCGCGAAATTCGTCGCCCACGCGCTGCAGGATGCGCGCGCTCTCGCCGCCGAGGTGGGCTGAGACATGTTCGGCCCGCTGGGCGGTCTGCTAAGCAAATCCAACACCCCGAGCCACGGCGCGTCGGCGGTGGTGACCGGTGCCGGCAGCGGAATCGGCGCGGCGTTCGCCATCGAACTCGCCCGTCGTGGCGGCGCGGTCGTCTGCAGTGATATCGACGAACCCGCCGCGCAACGGACCGTCGACGCCATCACCGAGCAGGGCGCAAAAGCGACCGCGATCCGCTGCGACGTGTCTCGATTCGACGACGTCCGCACCTTGGCCGAGCGGTCGCAATCCTGGTTTGGCGCGGCGCCGACCCTGGTGATCAACAACGCCGGCGTCGGTGCCGGCGGCGCGGCCATCGGCGATGTGTCCCTGGACGATTGGGTATGGACGCTGGGTGTCAACCTGTGGGGACCGATTCACGGCTGCCACGTGTTCGCCCCGATCCTGCGCGAAGCCGGCCCGTCGCCAGCCCCCAGGGGCATCATCAACGTCGCGTCGGCGGCGGCGTTCGGCTCGGCTCCCGGCATGGCCGCCTATAACGTCAGCAAGGCCGGTGTGCTCTCCCTTTCGGAAACCCTCGCGGCCGAATTGGCCGGCAGCGCGGTCAAAGTCACCGTGCTGTGCCCGACCTTCGTCAAGACCAACATCGTCGAATCGGGCCGTATCACCCCCGAATCCGGCGAGCGGGCGGCCAAATTGATGCGCTGGACCGGATTCTCGCCCGCCAAGGTGGCGCGGGTATGCCTGGATGCCCACGACCGCGGCGAGCTGTACTGCATGCCACAGCTCGACGCCAAGCTCGCGTGGAATGTCAAACGCCTTGCCCCGCAGGCCTACACACGAGCCGTTGGCCTGACATCCCGCCTAAGCCTGCCCTAAAACACCGACCGGGAAGGAGCTCCCTATGGCCATCGACATGGAAGCCATGCTCGCGAAGATCAAGGACCGCCAGTGGGCGCTCGCCGATATCGATTGGGAGGCGCCGGGCGCCGATACAATCCGGCCCGAGTTCAGGCCCAAGCTGAAAGCGTTCATGGCCGACCTGTGCTGGATCGAAAACGTGGGCGCGCGCGGATTTGCCGCGTTGGCCAAGAAGGCGCCTAACCCGACGCTGGCCGAGATCTACCGGTATTTCCACGCCGAGGAGCAACGCCACGCCAACGCCGAGATGGCGCTGATGAAGCGTTGGGGCATGCTCGACGACGGCGAAATTCCCAAGCCCAACGTCAACATCCGGTTGGCCATCGAGTGGCTCGACACCTACTCCGACCACATGCCGCTGTCGGTGCTGGGCACCGTCATCCCGATGCTCGAGGTGGCCCTCGACGGCGCGCTGCTGAAGTTCCTGCTGGACACCGTGGAGGACCCGGTGTGCCATCGGGTGTTCGAGAAGATCAACAACGACGAATCACGGCACATCGCGGTCGACTTCGCGGTGCTCGACATGATCGGCCACGCCAAGGCCCGGCGGCTGGCCATCGAATTCGTCGGCACCGTCGCATCACCGGGCGTGATCATCGGCACGCTCATGTACGTCCCGCTGCTCAATCGGGTGCGCAACGAGATGGCCCGAATGGGCATGGAACCCGAGCGACTTTACAACGCGGTCAAGCGTTTCAAGCAACTCGGCGAGCGGGGCGAGCGCACCTGGCGGGTGCCCACCTATCAACTCCTCAAGCGGCACGCCGCGATGGTGGTCAACCCCAATCACCCGTATCACCTGCTGGCCAATTCCATGGTGTGGCTGTCGGACCGCTACCCCAAACCCCTGCTGCGACCGGTGCCCAGCTGGTTCAAAGAACTCACCTACAAGCCGGCGGCGTGACCATGGCAGGCGACCACACCTATGCGACGCTGATCGTCGGGGCCGGCTTCGCCGGACTCGGGGCGGCGATTCGGTTGGCCGAAGCGGGAGTCGACGACATCGTCGTACTGGAACGCGCGGATCGGGTCGGCGGAACCTGGCGCGACACCACGTATCCGGGCGCGAGCTGCGACGTCCCTTCGCTGCTGTACTCGTACTCGTTCGTCAAGAACCCGACGTGGTCGCGGACGTATTCGCCCGCTCCGGAGATCTGCAGCCATCTGGAGGACATGGCGACCAGGTTCGACATCCGCCGCCACATCCGGTTCGGCCACGAGGTCAGCGAGTTGACCTTCGACGAGGAGGGCGGCGTCTGGACCGCAAAAACCAAGAATCGGAAGCGTTTTCGCGCGCGCACCGTGGTGCTGGCTTCCGGTCCGCTGTCCGACGTCACCTTCCCCGACATCCGGGGCCTGGACAGCTACCGCGGGCACAAGATCCACAGCGCGCGCTGGGATCACGACTACGACTTGACCGGCAAGCGGGTCGCCGTCATCGGCACCGGTGCCAGTGCCATCCAGATCATCCCGGAGTTGGTGAGGCGGGCCGAGTTCGTCAAGGTGTTCCAACGCACGCCCTGCTGGGTGCTGCCGCGGCTGGACGTGCCCACCCCACCCGCCGTGCAGGCGTTGTTTACCAAAGTTCCTGCCACCCAACAGCTTGCGCGGCAGGCGCTGTTCTGGGGCCACGAGGCCAGCGCGACGGCGCTGGTGTGGGACACCCCGCTGACCGCGCTGGTCGCCCGGCTGGGGCGGGCGCACCTGCGCAGGCAGGTCAAGGACCCATGGCTGCGCCGCCAGCTGACCCCCGACTTCGCCCCCGGCTGCAAGCGAATGCTGATATCCAGCGACTACTACGCGGCACTGCAGCGCGACAACTGCAAGCTCATCGACTGGCCGATCGCGACGCTGAGCCCGGTCGGGATCCGCACCAGCGACGGCATCGAACACCACCTCGACTGCATCGTGTTCGCCACCGGTTACGACGTCCACCTGACCGGGCCACCGTTTCCGGTGACCGGACTCGGCGGTCGGTCCCTGGGTGCCGAATGGGCCGACGGCGCGCAGGCATACAAGAGCATCAACGCGCACGGTTACCCGAATTTGTTCTTCATGACCGGACCCAACTCCGGGCCCGGCCATAACTCCCTGCTGGTGTACGTCGAAGGCCAGCTCGATTACGCGGTCCGCGGGATCGTCACCGTCCTCGACAACGACCTGCGCTATCTCGATGTGCGCCAAGACGTCCAGCGCCGCTACAACGAGCACATCCAGCGCCGGCTCACCAAGACGACCTGGATGTCGGGATGCACGAGTTGGTATTTGACCAAGGACGGGTACAACGGGTCCATGTACCCCGGCTTCGCCACGCAGTATCTTCGCCAGATGAGGGATTTCCGGTTCACCGACTACCACGCCGTAGCGCAGCACGCCGGGGCGCGCGTCCCCCGCGTCCCCTTCCTGGCCTGAGCCCACTGCACCGACATGGCACCGGACCGACCGCCACGACCCGACCCCGGCACGATCGGCAGCGTGCTGTACAACGTGCGGCGTGCGCCCAAGCGCGTTCGACGCCAGTCGCGCGACTTCATTGAGACCGCGGTGTCACAGTTGTTCGACGCGGCGGTGCGCCACCCCCACGGCGTCGCGGCGTCCGGTGAGTACCGAATCGACGACCTGGCCCGGCTGGCCGGAACCACCACGCGCAATATCCGGGTCTACCGCGACCGTGGGCTGCTACCTCCGCCGTTACGCGTCGGCCGCATCGCCTTGTTCAACGACACCCACCTGACCCGGTTGCGACTGATCACCTCGATGCTCGACCGCGGTTACAACATCGCGCACGTGCGGGAAATGCTCAGCGCGTGGGAGGAAGGCAAAAACCTCGGCGACGTGCTGGGGCTGGAGACGGCGATCGTGGGCACCTGGACCACCGAGAAGCCGGAAACCATGCCGCTCGTCGACGCCGAGCGGCTCGTCGACGACCAACGCGCATTCGATCGGCTGGTCGCGCTGCAGGTGATCCGGGTCGACGGCGCGCGGGCCACGATCACCCGGCCCAAACTGATCGAAGCGTTCAACGAGATCCGCGGCTACGGCGTCGAATTGGCCAAGCTCATCGACCTGCACGAGCAGATCGTGCCCGAGATCGACAAGATCAGCGACATGCTGGTGCGCGCCGGAGCCGAACACGTCATGGACCGCATCAAGCCGGGCCGGCCGCTGCCCCCGGACCGCGAGATCGCCGAGCTGATCACCATGCTGGTCCGGTTCCGCACCCAGGCCGTGGCGACCGTCACCGCCACCCTGGCATCGTCGATCGAATCCAACATCGAGTCACTCGCCAGCCGCATACTGGCCGACTACCTGGAAAACTCAACCGAAGCCGGGACCGAACCGGTTGCCGACGAACTCGCCGAACGCCGGCGGACGATCAACTAATCACGCTATTGCCGTGCAACCAGATACGGGGCGAGCGCGGACAGCTTCTCGCAGGTCTCCTCGAATTCACGCTCGGGTTCCGACTCTTCGATGATTCCCGCACCGGCCCGCAGCCACGTCTTCCCTTCGCATTCGTAAGCCGCCCGCAGCGTCAACGCGGCGTCCAGCCCACCGTCTGCCGAAACCATCATGACCGCACCGGAATACAGTCCGCGCGGGGCTTCGTCAAGGCGCAGGACGGCCTCGATGCCGGCCGTCTTCGGGATGCCCGACGCGGTGACCGCGGGGAACAGCGCCTCCAGCGCGTCCATCCGGTCGCTCGACGGGCTCAGGCGCGCGCTGATCGTCGAGCCCAGGTGCTGGACACTCCCCCGCTCGCGCACCGTCATGAAGTCGATGACCGCCGCCGTGCCCGGTTCGGCGATCTCCGTGATCTCGCGAAGCGAGCTACGCACCGAAATAGCGTGTTCCGCAATCTCTTTAGAGCTCGATTCCAGATCGTCGCGAGCCTGACGATCACGGGCCGCACCACGACCGAGCGCGCGGGTGCCGGCCAGCGGCTCGGTCACCACGCCGCCGTCCCGGTCAACGGCCGCGACAAGTTCGGGGCTGTAGCCCACGGCGCGAATTCCGCCCAGCCGCAACAAGAACGACCTCACCGGAGTGTTGTGCCGCCGGCCCAGCCGGTAGGTGGACGGGAAGTCGAGCGCGAAAGGCACTTCGACGCAACGGGACAAGATCACCTTGTGGTAGGTGCCCGCCGCGATCTCGCGGACGGCCACCGCCACCCGGCCGCGGTAATCGGTCGGGTCGGCGGTCACGTCGACAGCGCGGGCGTTCGGCACGATGCGCACGCCCCGGCCCAGCAGCTCGCGTACCGCCTCACGGTGCGGAGCCTCGGCGCCGAAAAGACGGACGGCGTCGCGGGTCACCACGATGCGAGTGCGGGGCCAAAACACCCGCGCCAGGGGGGTGCGCGGCGCCAGGCGCCGCTGCAGCCCATAGCGGTACACGCCGAATTCAAAGGCGACCCAGCCGAAAAGCTGGTCGGTTTCCAGCAGCAACCGATCGATGGCTTCGCCCAGGATCGGCCCGGGCCGCCCGGACCACCGTTGCCGCTGGGTCGTGCCGTCGCGGATCACCCGCAGTTCGTCGCTGTCCAGCTCGACCATCGCCCGCACACCGCTGGCCAGCACCCATTGGCCGTCGCGCTCGTAGAGCAGGTACTCCTCGTCGACCCGCTCGGGCAGCATCGCGGCCAGCTCGGCCACCAGGTCGGCCGGATCGACGTGGTCGGGGAGCGGAATGGACGGTGACGTGGAGCCGGCGGAACTCTTCTCGACGCTGACCTCGGTCACAGCTAGTAAATGTAGCCTAACCTATGTAGGCCCGCGCAACCCCTCTCCTCAACGTCACACAGGTGGGTATGCGACATGCCCGAAAAGCACCGAGCGAAGAGGTTTAACAAACCCTTAACGGCGACGGAGATGGCCGTCACAGCAAGACCCGAGCGCTATCCAGCCCACCGTTCGCGCGTTACTAAACGAGTCTTCGGGTCCGATCCGCACACGGCCACGAAGGTCACGCAGCCGAGAGTCGAGGAGTGCCGGATCAACCAGGAGCGCGATGCGCCTTCGGCCTCCGGCCCTACCGGCTTCGGGGAAATCACAACGGACTACTCGACTTTGGGTGACCACCCGTGCACATTGCTCCCACGGACCCGGGGTAAGCGAGCGGCCGTTTCTCCGGCAAAACGACGACACGCTTATCCCCACAGCGAACCCACACACAACTCACAGTGGTTCCCAGCTAACTCACGCCACCCATCGCGACCAGCGACGCTGTGACCACTGGTTTTAACAAAGCCAGCCATTCCGCTATCTGCGGGCCGATCCGGGCCTTTTCGCGGCGTTTCCGAGTGGCGGACCCGCAGCGGCGCGGCTAAATTTCTGCTCGGTCTCGGGATGTTCGTGGTTGCCCCGGTTGCGGACGGTGCTTCCCCCGATAAGCGCTTCAATCAGAGAGGCACCAATGCTGCAAGAGTTCTGGCACAACTTCACGCATAACCTGTTCAAGCCGCTCCTGCTGTTCTTCTACTTCGGGTTCATGATCCCGATCCTGAAGGTGCGGTTCGAGTTCCCCTACGTGATCTACCAGGGCTTGACGATGTACCTGCTGCTGGCGATCGGCTGGCACGGTGGCGAAGAGCTCGCCAAGATTCACTCCGGCATCTGGGTCATCGTCGGGTTCATGGTGCTGGGCTTCATCCTGAACTTCCTAATCGGCGGCCTAGCTTACGCGCTGATGGGTTGGCTGACCTCCCTGCGAAAAGTCGACCGGGCGACGGTCGCCGGCTATTACGGGTCAGACTCGGCAGGAACGTTCGCCACCTGTGTGGCCTTCTTGGCCGCAGTCAACGTCGCCTTCAATGCCTACATGCCGGTCATGCTCGCCGTGATGGAGATTCCCGGCTGCCTGGTGGCGCTGTACTTCGTGGCGGTACTGCGCCACCGGAACATGGACGCGGCGGGGAACATGCCCGACGAGCCCGGATACATCCCACCGGTCAAGGTCGGCGTCGGGCCCGGCACGGCGGCAAAGCCCTCGCCTGGCCAGAGCCTCGACGCGGAGCGCGAGCGGGGAATCGAGCAGGAGCTCGAGCTCTCGATGGAAAAGCTGGAGCATCCGGATTGGGAGCCCGACCAGAGCCCAGCTCGCGGGAAGGCCAAGAGGATGCCCATGTTCTCCCGTGAGCTCCTGCAGGAGGTCTTCCTCAACCCCGGGCTCGTCCTCCTCATCGGCGGCATCGCCATCGGGCTTATCAGCGGCCTGCAGGGACAGAAGGTCGTTGCGGACGACGACAAGTTCTTCGTAATGGCATTCCAGGGCGTGTTGTGTCTGTTCCTGCTCGAGATGGGCATGACGGCCTCCCGCAAGCTGAAAGACCTGCGAACGGCGGGCCCCGGTTTCATCCTCTTCGGTTTGCTGGCACCGAATATCTTTGCGCCGCTGGGGATCATCGTCGCCCACATCTACGCATCGGCCACCCATGCCGATTTCAAGCCGGGAACCTACATCCTGTTCGCGGTGCTCTGCGGCGCGGCGTCTTACATCGCCGTTCCGGCGGTCCAGCGGCTGGCCATCCCCGAGGCCAGTCCGACCCTGCCCCTGGCGGCATCCCTGGGTCTGACGTTTTCGTACAACGTCACCATCGGAATCCCGCTTTATATCGAGATCAATCGCCTGGTCGCGCACTGGTTCTAGTCTCCCTCTGCATCGAGTTCGCCCGCATGGGTAATCCTCAAAGACGGCCTCGATAGGTAGCGCTGACGTCCTAGCTGCGCAGGCTTTCACGTCGTAAGACCGATGACCTTGAGCGCTGATTCGGCCACTCGTCGCGTCGCTTGCCGGCCGGAGGTACTACCCACCCCGACACCCGGCGGCTGACCGGACGTTTGCGTGCCGCCACAGTGCGGTGTCCGTCGTTCGTAAACGGTGTGTCAACTGTTCGTAAAGACCATCGACGTGGTGTCAATTGTTCGTAAAGACCCGTTCACTCACGTCGCCGGGGGTGCCGTGAGGGGGATAGTGCATGAGTTCTCTATGAATTTCACCAACAAAACAACCTCTTCGAGCCGGCGTTGAGAGGGGTCTCACCGATGCAACTGGATGCAGCCGCTACGACCGTTCCGACCGTTGCGACCGTTGCGACCGTTGCGACCGAAAAGCCCCGCAATGGCCTGGCGGGTCTCAAACACTGGCGCTATGACCTTCGCTCGGGTTTCACGGTGGCGATGATCTCGCTGCCGTTCTCGATGGGAATCGCGATCACCTCGGGCGCGCCGCCAATCTGCGGGATCGTGTCGGCGATCATCGCCGGTTTCATCCTGCCGTTCCTGGGCGGCTCGTACGTGACCATCAGCGGCCCGGCCGCGGGACTGGCCCCGGCCCTGTTCGCTGGCATGATCATGCTGGGACACGTGCGCCTGGGGCGAGGCGCCTCCCAGTCCGACTTGCTCGCAGTGGGATACCCTCTGATCCTGGTCGCCATCGCCATCGTGGGCGTGTTGCAAGTGGTCCTCGCCAAGTTGAAGGTGGCCCGCCTCAGCGCCATCTTCCCGGCCGCGGCCATCCAGGGCATGCTGACTGCGATCGGCCTGATGATCATCGTCAAGCAGGTTCCTCTCTTCATGGGAGTGAAGTTCGAGGCCCACGAATTCTGGGCGGTCCTCGGCGAAGTGCCTCACCATGTGCGGTCGATGAGCCCCCAGGTTTTCGCGCTGGGGGTCGGTTGCCTGGCGGCGCTCTTCGTGCTGTCGGCCCTCCCCGGGCGGTTGTTGAAGGTCATGCCGGCTCCGGTCTGGGTGTTCTTCGCCGGCACGCTCGTCAGCATATTCATCCTGAAGTTGCACAAACCTCAGCTGATCGACGTGCCCGATCCGCTCAAGCACGGGGTCGTCTTCCCCCAGTTCGGTGCGGTATTCACTGATGCCGCTCTGTTGTTGCCCCTGGCCTACGTGGTCGTCACCCTGCTATTGATCGACGCGACCGAGTCCCTGGCGACGATAGCGGCTGTCGACAATATCGACGTCTATCGGCGCCGGTCCGACCCAGACCGCACCCTGCTGGCGATGGGCGCTTCGCAACGGCGCCTCGAGCCTGCTCGGTGGCTTGACGATCATCCCCGGTATCGTCAAGAGCACCGCGAATATCATGGCAGGTGGCCGGACCCAGTGGGCCAACTTCTACAACGCCTGCTTCCTGCTGACGTTCCTGCTGCTCGGCCGCGACCTGATCAACATGGTCCCGAAGGCGGTCCTGGCAGCGATCCTCGTCTTCATCGGCTACAAGCTGTGCCGGCCCGCGGTCTGGCTCAAGATCGCGCGGGTCGGAACGGAGCAGCTCGTCGTCTTCACACTCACCGTGTTCGTGACCGTGACGACGGACCTGCTCATCGGCATCCTCACCGGCGTCGGCGTGGAGTTGCTACTGAACCTCTGGTACGTGGGCCTCTGGCACACCCTGAGGAACGGCTCGGAATTCGCCAAGCCGAATTTTGCCGTCCGCTTCGTCAGTCTGTTCCGCAATCCGGTGTCGCAACGGGAATTCGATGACGCCACCTACCACCTGTACTTGGATGGTCCCCTGGTGTGTTTCAACCTGTTCCACGTGATTCGGGAGCTGGGGCAGCTTCCGCACGATACCCAGGCGGTGTATCTCCACCTGAGCTCTCGGGTGCCTCTCGTCGATCACACGACAGGTCAGTCCCTCCGTCATTTCCTGGAGGAGTTCAGCGGCCAAGATCAGAGTCCGAGGCTGGTGATCGAGGGATGGGACCACATGCGGCCCCTGTCCAAGCATGAGACGAGCACGCGGATCGCCCTGGCCAGCGTCGAGGAGTTGGGCGCCCGCTCCAGCAACGGATTGACGGCCGACGGACTCTTCTCTCGGCGGCCGCGAGATCGCAGCGAGCTCAACCGCGTTGTCGCGGGACGGTTCGCGGGCACCTGAGAACCGGCTTACCCCAGCAGGGTGCGTACCACCGCGTCGGCCAGCAGCCGTCCGCGCGGGGTCAGGACCAGTCTGTCGCCTTCGGATACCAGCAACCCGTCGGCCACCACGGCCCGGGCGCGTTCGCGTTCGGCGTCGCCCAGCCGGTCTAGCGGAAGCCCTTGGCGCAGGCGGATTTTCAACATCACGTCTTCGGTGTGCAGCGCGTCCGTGTCGAGCTGTTCGAATCCCGCTATCGGGAGCGTGGCACTGGACAGCGTCTCCGCATAGGCGTTGGGGTGCTTGACATTCCACCAGCGCGTCGCACCGACGTATCCGTGCGCCCCGGGTCCCGCGCCCCACCACTGACCGCCGTCCCAGTAGCCGAGGTTGTGCCGGCACTCACCGCCGGGCCGCGACCAGTTGGACACCTCGTACCAGCTCAGCCCGGCCGCGGACAGGCTGGCATCGGCCAACTCGTAGCGGTGCGCCAGCACGTCGTCGTCGGGAGCGGCCAGCTCCCCGCGCCGAACTCGCCGGGCCAGTGCGGTGCCCTCCTCCACAACCAGGGCATACGCGGATACATGGTCGACGCCGGTGTCGACCGCGGTGTCGACGGAGCGCAGCAGGTCGTCATCGAACTCCCCCGGCGTTCCGTAGATCAGGTCGAGGCTGACATGCTCGAAGCCCTCGGCCAGCGCCTCGCGGGCCGCGGCCGCCGACCGGTTCGGTGTGTGTATCCGGTCGAGGACCCCGAGCACCCGCGGTGACACCGACTGCATGCCCAGCGACACCCGGGTGTAGCCGGCCGCGCGAATCGCCGCGAAGAAGTCCGGCCAGGCCGACTCCGGGTTGGCCTCGGTGGTGACCTCGGCATCGGGCGCCAGCACGAAGTGCGCACGCACCATGTCGAGGATCTTGGCCACGCGCTCGCCGCCCAGCAGCGACGGCGTCCCCCCGCCGACGAACACCGTGCTGAGCGTGGGTCCGTCCAACCGCGCGGCCGCCAGTTCGAGCTCCGTCCCCAGCGCGTCCAGCCAGGCGTCCGGGTTGACACCGCCCAGTTCGGCCGGGGTGTATGTGTTGAAGTCGCAGTACCCGCAACGGGTGATGCAGAACGGGACGTGCAGGTACAACCCGAACGGCCGCCCGGGAATCGGCTCTAGCGCGGGCAGGTCGACCGGGGCCTCGCGAAGGGGCATGCCAAATGATCCCACGTCCGCCGAGCGCGAACCGCTCTCAGCGTTTTCTCGGGTTTGTCAACCTAATCACCCAGGATTGGGCGGTAGTTTTAGTCAGCGTGAGAAGAAATTTGACCTGGTGGCAAAGCTGGCTGTCTTTCCATGGCAGAATGGGCGCGTGATCGCCGCCCAGTCCCGCCCGCGCATCGCGCTGGTGATGCGGCGGCACATCGATCTCAAGCGCGTCTGCAGCTGTAGCTGTCTGTCTTGATGCCGTAGACCCGCACCTACGTCCCGCTGGCTGTCGGATCTGCGCCGCCGAAATAAAACCGGTGAGCTGCGCGTCCATGCCTTCAACGTTCCCGAAGGAGAACCCCCGAATGACCACAGCCCGTCCCGCAAAGGCCCGCAGTGAGGGTCAGTGGGCGCTGGGAGATCGCGAGCCGCTCAACCCCAACGAGGAGATGAAGCAGGCCGGCGCCCCTCTCGACGTGCGCGAACGCATCGAGAACGTCTACGCCAAGGCCGGATTCGACAGCATCGACAAGAGCGACCTGCGCGGGCGCTTCCGCTGGTGGGGCCTCTACACCCAGCGCGAGGAGGGCTACGACGGCTCGTTTACCGGCGACGAGAACGCCGAGTTGCTCGAGGCCAAGTACTTCATGATGCGGGTGCGCTGCGACGGCGGGGCGCTCTCGGCGGCCGCGCTGCGCACGGTGGGCCAGATCTCGACCGAGTTCGGGCGCGACACCGCCGACATTTCCGATCGGCAGAACCTGCAGATGCACTGGATCGAGGTGGAAAACGTCCCAGAAATCTGGCGGCGGCTGGACGAGGTCGGACTGCAGACCGCCGAGGCATGCGGCGACTGCCCGCGTGTGATCCTGGGCTCACCCCTGGCCGGCGAGTCGCTCGACGAGGTGCTCGACCCCACCTGGGCGATCGAGGAGATCGTGCGTCGCTACATCGGCAAGCCCGACTTCGCCGACCTGCCGCGCAAGTACAAGACCGCCATCTCGGGCTTGCAGGACGTCGCCCACGAGATCAACGACATCGCTTTCATCGGCGTCAACCATCCCGAGCACGGCCCTGGCCTGGACCTGTGGGTCGGGGGCGGTCTGTCCACCAACCCGATGCTGGCCCAGCGGGTCGGCGCCTGGGTTCCGCTGGACGAGGTGCCCGAGGTGTGGGCGGCGGTGACCTCGGTGTTTCGCGACTACGGCTACCGACGGCTGCGGGCCAAGGCGCGGCTGAAGTTCCTGATCAAGGACTGGGGCATCGAAAAATTCCGCGAGGTTCTCGAAACGGAGTACCTCAAGCGCCCCCTGATCGACGGTCCGGCCCCCGAGCCGGTCAAGCATCCGATCGATCACGTCGGAGTGCAACGGCTGAAGAACGGGCTCAACGCGGTCGGGGTCGCCCCGATCGCCGGACGGGTGTCCGGCACCGTCCTTGCGGCGGTGGCCGACCTGGCCGAGCGGGCCGGTTCGAACCGAATCCGGTTCACCCCCTACCAGAAGCTGGTCATTCTCGACGTTCCCGACGACAAGCTCGACGATCTCATCGCCGGCGTGGAGGCGCTGGGTCTGCAGTCGCGCCCGTCGCATTGGCGCCGGAATCTGATGGCGTGCAGCGGGATCGAATTCTGCAAATTGTCGTTTGCCGAAACCCGGGGCAGGGCACAGGGTTTGGTGCCCGAACTCGAGCGCCGACTCGAGGACCTCAACGCTGCGCTCGACGTGCCGATCACGGTGAACATCAACGGCTGCCCGAACTCGTGTGCGCGAATTCAGGTCGCCGACATCGGGTTCAAGGGCCAGATGGTCGACGACGGTCATGGCGGCTCGGTCGAGGGTTTCCAGGTGCACCTGGGCGGGAGCCTCGGCCTGGACAGCGGTTTCGGCCGAAAGCTGCGCCAGCACAAGGTCACCAGCGAGGAGTTGGGCGACTACATCGAACGGGTGGTGCGCAATTTCCTCAAACACCGCAACGGCGGTGAACGATTCGCGCAATGGGTCGTTCGCGCCGAGGAAGGCGACCTGCGATGAGCGGCGAAGCGACCAAACCGACCGAAGCCCAACTGCGTGAGCTGGCCGCCCGTGGCGCGGCGGAACTCGAGGGCGCCAGCGCCACCGAACTGCTGCGCTGGACCGACGAGAACTTCGGTGGTGTCAACGGGCCGCGCGGGTGGGCGACGTGCAACTACGTGGTGGCCTCCAATATGCAGGATGCCGTGCTGGTGGACATGGCCGCCAGGGTGCGCCCCGGCGTACCGGTGCTCTTTCTCGACACCGGCTATCACTTCGTGGAAACCATCGGCACCCGGGACGCGGTCGAGTCGGTCTACGACGTGCGGGTGCTCAACGTGACTCCGGAGCACACGGTGGCCGAGCAGGACGAACTGCTGGGCAAAGACCTGTTTGCCCGTGACCCCGGCGAGTGCTGCCGGCTGCGCAAGGTCGCTCCGCTCGGTAAGGCGTTGCGCGGCTACTCCGCCTGGGTTACCGGGCTGCGCCGGGTCGAGGCGCCCACTCGCGCCAACGCGGCGATGATCAGCTTCGACGAGGCGTTCAAGCTCGTGAAGATCAACCCACTGGCGGTGTGGACCGACAAGGACATGCAGGATTACATCGACGAATACGACGTGCTGGTCAATCCGCTTGTCTACGAAGGCTATCCGTCGATCGGATGCGCCCCCTGCACGGCCAAGCCCGTCGAGGGCGCCGACCCACGCAGCGGACGCTGGCAGGGACTGGCCAAGACGGAATGTGGGTTGCACGCGTCGTGACCCGCGCCGGCGACGATGCAGAGCGAAGCGATGAGGTGGGGGCACCTCCCGCTTGCAGGGGAGAGCGGCGCCGATGACAGTGCTCGTCCTCACCGCCCACGGAAGTAGGGACCCGCGGTCGGCGGCCAATGCGCACGCGGTCGCCGGCCAAGTGGCGCGCATGCGGCCGGGCCTCGACGCACGGCTGGCCTTCTGTGAGCTGAACACGCCGAACCTGGTGGATGTGCTCAGCGGGTGTCCCGCAGCAGCCGTCGTGACTCCCCTGCTGCTTGCCGACGCCTACCATGCCCGCGTAGACATCCCCGCCCAGATCGCGCGCTGCGGCGCCAGTCACCGGGTGCGGCAGGCCGCCGTGCTCGGCGAAGACGATCGGCTGGTGTCGGTGCTGCGTCAGCGCGTCGTGGAGTTGGGGGTTTCCCCGTTCGACGACGGCATTGGCGTGCTCGTGGTGGCGATCGGGTCATCTGACCCGCAGGCCAACGCCCGCACCGCACGGGTGGCGCCGAAGTTGATGGCGGGCACCCGGTGGGCGGGCGCGACGACCGCGTTCGCGACCCGTCCCGAACCGTCGCTGGCCGAAGCCGCCGACGTGTTACGCCGGCGGGGCGCCCGACGGGTGGTCATCGCGCCGTGGTTCCTGGCGCCGGGCCGACTGCCCGACCGCGTGCGGACATTCGCTGACAGCGCCGGCATCGAGATGGCGGCTCCTTTGGGCTCGCACCGGTTGGTCGCCGAGACGGTGCTGGACCGCTTCGATCAGGCCCGCAAATCTCGAGTCCTTTCCGTCGCGGCCTAAAGGATCGTCGGAGGCGTTTTGTCGGTGGGTGTGCCTCCGCCACCACGGCTTAGGGTTCGACGGCGTCGGTCGTGAACGGTCGGCTGGAGCGGTTCGGTCGGCGTTAGTGTGCAGATATGGACCCGCTAGAGCCAGCCCAGGCCGCGGTCGCTGGAAGGGTTATCGCTACGTCTCTGCTGGCCAATGTGTCCAGCCTGGCTGACGACATGCTGAGCTATGTAGTCGAGCGGATCCCGGAGGTCGGCGGGGATGCCGACCTTCGCGGCCTGACCCTGGGATCGTGCTCGTCGAACCTCGAAGCGGTACTTTCGATGGTTCGTCACGGGATCGATGTAGCGGCTGCGGAGGCGCCGGTAACGGCGCTCGAACACGCGCGAGCAATGGCATCACGAGGGCACAGCGTCGATGTGATGCTGCGGTTTTATCGGTTGGGTCATGAGTATTTCACCGAGAAGCTTTCCGACTCGCTCACTGACTGGATCGACGACCCCACTGTCGCACTGAGGACGTTTATCGATCTCGAGCGGTTCGGGTTTCGATACATCGACCGCATTTCCAGTCTGGTGGCTGCCGAGTACGTCGCTGAGCTCGACCGACGCCAGAACCAGGCAAGAGCCGAGCGCGCCGATGTCGTTCGGGCACTGCTGGCTGGGGAGCGTGTCGACATCGCTCGGGCCGAACGTGTGCTCAGCCACCGGCTCACCGGCCGGCAGATCGGTTTCGTGTGCTGGGTCGACGACCGCGGCGTGGACCTTGAGGGATTCGCGAGGCGGGTTGGCAGGTTTCTCGGGGCGGGTCACTCACTCGTCGTGGCGGACGGCCCACTCGCGGTATGGGGATGGGCATCGATCACGGGGGACTTGAGGACTTCGCTCACGGGCATGGCGACGGAGTTTCCCGGCGAATGCGAAAACGTTCACATCGCGGTGGGCTCGCCCCATCCGGGGGCTGCGGGCTTTCGTACCTCCCACCTCGAGGCTCTACGCACTCGCCGGGTCATCGAACTGTCTGGGCGCGCGGCGCCATCGATCACTGAGTTCAGCGATGTTGCGTTGGTGGATGCCATCTCGCGCGACCTGGATGCGGCGAGGGCCTTCGTTGCCGCTCAGCTCGGCGATCTCGCACGGGACGACGCGAAAGCGCGCGGCGAGCGCGCCACCCTCCTGGCTGTTCTCGACGCGCAAGGGAGTCTGACGATGGCAGCACGCACCTTGGGAATCCACAAGAACACGGTCCTGCAAAGGGTGCGTCGTGCCGAAGAGCGCATGGGCCGGCCCGCAACGATCAAAGTCGCCGAACTGCACGCCGCCCTACTCGTGTGCGACGTGCTGGGGGCCTCGGTGTTGCGCGAGTCACAGCCTCACTGACAGGAGCCCGAGCGCGCCGGATGTGCTCACAGCACACCGGAGAGGGCTGAGAGGGCCTTGTTGACCGATACCGGCCGTTTATAGGTTGCGAGGCATCTCACCCCGAAGCGCGAAGGAAAATTCCCATGTTGACTACGATTCAACACTCGCAACCCCGAGTAGCGGCCTCGCAGCACGCCTTGCCTAATCCGGGCGAGCAGGTTCCGACGCTGTCCTGGCCGATAATCGGCATCTTCACCTTCGCGCTTGCGCTCTTCGGCGCATCAACCTGGGCTGCCCTCACCGACACTTTGCCTGCCATCGCCACCATCGCCGCGAGTGCTGCAGCTATCTTCGTCCTGTTCACCGTGTTGCACGACGCCTCGCATTACTCGATCAGCGCACATCGCTGGGTCAACGTCGCCTTCGGTCGCGTGGCCATGTTCTTCGTCTCGCCGCTGATCTCATTCAAGTCTTTCGCGTTCATCCATATTGAGCACCACCGCAACACCAATGACGGCGGGTCCGATCCCGATCACTTCGTCAGTGCCGCGCCCTGGTGGCAGCTGCCCATCCGCTTCCCGGCAATGGACCTGCCATACATCGGTTTCTTGGTACGTAACCTGCGCCGGCGCCCACGCGCCGAGATTCTCGAAACCGCGTTCTTGATGACCTTGTCGGTGACGGTGATCGTGTCGACCGCCTTCTCCGGACATCTGTGGACGCTCGCGCTGATCTACCTGATTCCCGAGCGGGTGGCGATGTTCGTGCTCGCTTGGTGGTTCGACTGGCTACCCCACCACGACCTGGAAGACACCCAACGCGAGAACCGCTATCGCGCGACCCGCAACCGCGTCGGCTCAGAGTGGATCCTGACTCCCCTGCTCTTGTCGCAGAACTATCACCTGGTCCACCACTTACACCCCTCCATCCCCTTCTACCGCTACGTCGCGGCGTGGCGACGCAATGAGGCCGCCTACCTTGAGCGCGACTCGGCAATAGGCACCGTCTTTGGGCAGCAGCTCGACGCCACGCAGTACCGCGAGTGGAAACGCCTCAACGGCAAACTAGCTGCACTGCTCCCAGTCCGAATGCCGCGTTCCTCCGCGGCGCGCCATGCCAGCACCCACCCAATCCCTGTCAAAAGCGTCGAGCCCCTGACTCCAGACAGCGTCAAAGTCACTTTCGACGTTCCCGATCACCTCAGCGACCAGTTCCGATTCCAGGCGGGCCAACACCTGACGGTTCAACACCGCATCGGTGGGCAGGAGGTGCGACGAAACTACTCGATCTGCGCCTCGGCCAGATCGGGAGAACTGGCGATCGGAGTACGGCACATCGCCGGCGGGATGTTCTCGACCTTCGCGGTCGAAACACTGCGAGCCGGTGACGTCCTGGGGCTGACGACGCCCACGGGGAGCTTCGGCGCACCCCTTGATCCCCTCGCTCGGCGCGAGTATGTCGCGGTAGCGGCCGGAAGCGGCATCACGCCCATCCTGTCGATCATGCGCACCACGATGGAGATCGAGACCGAGAGCCGCTTCACCCTCTTCTACGGCAACCGAACCGCAGAGTCGACCATGTTCGCCACCGAACTTGATGAGCTCGAATCTCGATATGCAGACCGGTTACGCATCTTCCACATCCGCTCAGCCGAGGCGCACCACTCCCCCGCTCTTCGCGGCCGTATCGACCTGGCGGTGGTTCAACGGCTGCTCGCCAACGACCTCACTTCGATCGACCGGTGGTACCTGTGCGGGCCGAGCGCCCTCGTCACGACATTGCACGATGACCTCGCATCTGACGGGGTGCCGACCGAGCGGATACACCTCGAACTCTTCCGCGGCGCGAGCCGACCCACACGCGTCGATGGCTTCTCGAAGTCCGAAGTGACCATCACGCTGTCCGGTGCGGATCACACCGTGGAACTCGCCGCAGGTGAGACCGTCCTCGAATCCGCGCTGAAAAACAACATCGACGCGCCCTATGCCTGTCTTGGCGGCGCATGTGGCACTTGCAAAGCCAAGATCACAACAGGAGCAGTATCAATGGAGCAAAATTTTGCACTTAACACAGCCGAGGTCGAGGCCGGCTTCATCTTGACCTGCCAATCCCATCCCACCACCCCAACGGTCGCAGTCGACTACGACAGCTGAGCCAACACATGCGCAAACTCCGCCAGAAGGCCGCACTCGTGCTGAAGACCCGAACCGACCGGATTGCCGCCTGGTTGGCCCGATTCGATGCCGTACACTTCGCGCGTTAACACTCCCTTGCAAATTGGCGTTTTGCTGGCCGCGCTGGTGTTGTGGCTGACCGGGTGTAGCGGCCACCACGTTGCTGCGCCGAACGCGGCGGGTCCATGCGAGATCGTGCCCAATGGCACGCCCGCGCCCGGCACGCCGTCGGCGCCCGCCGCTGCGGCGCCCACGCCGAGGAACACCAAGAAGAACCCCGAGATCGCGACCGGCTACCGCAGCGACATGACCGTCGTGCGGACCGCTCACTACGCCGTCGCCACGGCCAATCCGCTGTCGACCCAGGCGGCCTGCCGGGTATTGCGTGGCGGCGGTAGCGCCGCCGACGCCTTGGTAGCTGCCCAGGCGGTGTTGGGTTTGGTCGAACCGCAGTCTTCCGGGCTCGGCGGCGGTGGATTCGTGGTGTATTACGACGCTCGCGCCGGCTCGGTGCAGGCCTACGACGGCCGCGAAACCGCCCCCGCGGCGGCGGGCGAGAACTACCTGCGCTGGACCAGCGACGTCGATCACGCCGCACCCATGCCCAACGCGCGAGCCTCGGGACGGTCGATCGGCGTCCCGGGCATTCTGCGGCTGCTCGAGCTCGTGCACAACGACCACGGGCGCACGCCCTGGCGCGACCTGTTCGGCCCCGCGGTGGCGCTGGCCGAGGGCGGTTTCGACATCAGCCCCCGGATGGCCGCCGCCATCACCGACTCGGCGGCCCAATTGCTAGTAGACCCGCAGGCCCGGGGATACTTCCTCAATCCCGACGGCAGCCCGAGGCCCACGGGAACGCGGCTGACGAACCCCGCGTACTCAAAAACCTTGTCCGCCATCGCCTCCTCGGGTGTCAACGCGTTCTATACCGGCGATATCGCCCGCGACATCGTCGCGGAAGCGGGCGACACCTCCGCCGGCCGCACACCAAGCCTGATGACCAACGAGGACCTGGCGGGCTACGCCGCCAAGAAACGCGAGCCGGTGTGCATGACCTATCGCGGCCGACAGATCTGTGGCATGCCCGCGCCATCGTCGGGCGGCGTTGCGGTCGAAGCCACGCTGGGCATCCTCGAGCATTTCCCGATGGGCGACTACCCGCCCACCAACGTCGACCTCAACGGCGGTCGCCCGAGCGTGGTGGGCGTTCACCTGGTCTCCGAAGCCGAGCGGCTGGCCTACGCCGACCGGGACAAGTATGTCGCTGACGCCGATTTCGTCGGGCTGCCCGGCGGCTCCCTCAATACGCTGCTCGACCCGGGTTATCTGGCCGGACGCGCCGCGCTGATCTCGACGCAGCACACCATGGGAACCGCCAAGCCGGGAGAGTTCGGCATGCCCGGCGGCGTCGCACCACCCGGAACGGGGCACGGCACCAGCCACGTCAGCGTCATCGATTCCTACGGCAATGCGGCCGCGTTCACGACGACCATCGAGTCGCCGTTCGGTTCCTTCCACATGGTCGACGGATTCGTCCTGAACAACGAGCTGACCGATTTCGCCGCCGATCCCCGCGCGCCCGATGGATCGCTGGTGGCGAACCGCGTCCAGCCCGGGAAACGACCGCGAAGCTCGATGGCACCGACGTTGGTGTTCGATTCCTCGCCGGCGGGGCGGGGCGCACTGTACGCGGTGACGGGCTCGCCCGGCGGTTCTACGATCATTCAGTTCGTCGTGAAAACCATTGTGGCGATGCTGGATTGGGGCCTAAATCCGCAGCAGGCGGTGTCCTTGGTCGATTTCGGTGCCGAAAACTCGCCGCAAACCAATGTCGGCGGCGAGGATCCGGAGATCAACACATCCGACAACGGCGACCATGACCCGCTGGTGCAAGGCCTGCGCGCACTGGGGCATCGGGTCAACCTGGCCGACCAATCCAGCGGGCTGTCGGCGATCACCCGCAGCTCACCGAATTGGACCGGCGGCGCCGACCCGCGCCGCGACGGCGCGGTCATGGGCGACAACCCGTAGCACGGTCTCCCCGTAACTCAAGCCGACGTCAGCGTGCTCTGATCTTCGTCAGCGCCGCCACGGGGGATCACGACGTCGCTGGGGATCGGCGGCACCCGGGTGGCTCGCACGTAAACGGTGTCGCCGTCGCGCAGGTCCAGCGCTTCCGCGTCGCCGCGGGTGATCTGCGCGGTGAACGGGCGTCCCGTCGCCGCGCTGGTCAATTCGACACGCACCTCGAAGCCGAGCGCGACCACCCGGTCCACGGTGGCACGCACCACCCCGATGGACTCGGCGGTGCCATCCCCGCCGGCGACCGCCATATCGGGCTTGCGACCCACCCGAATGTCGTGCGGTCGAACGAGGGCGCCGTTTAGCTCGGACACCGCGCCGAGGAAGGACATGACGAACGTGCTGGCCGGGGAGTCGTAGACCTCGGTCGGGGATCCGATCTGCTCGATCCGACCCTTGTTTATTACGGCTATCCGATCGGCCACATCCAGCGCTTCCTGCTGGTCATGGGTGACCAGCACCGTGGTGACATGCACCTCGTCATGCAGGCGCCGCAACCACGCCCGCAAGTCTTCACGCACCTTGGCGTCCAACGCCCCGAACGGCTCGTCGAGCAACAGCACCTGCGGGTCCACCGCCAGCGCGCGGGCCAGCGCCATCCGCTGTCGTTGACCACCGGAAAGCTGGTTGGGATAGCGCGTCTGAAACCCGCTCAGCCCCACCACTTCCAGCAAGTTGTCGACCTTTTGCTTGATCTCGGCCTTGGGCCGCTTGCGGATCTTCAGCCCGTAGGCGACGTTGTCGCGAACGGTCAGGTGCTTGAACGCCGCATAGTGCTGGAACACAAACCCGATTCCGCGGCGCTGCGGCGGCACCCGGGTGACGTCGCGGTCGTTGATCGTCACCGTTCCGCTGTCGGGCTGATCGAGGCCTGCGATGGCCCGCAACAGCGTCGACTTTCCCGAACCGCTCGGGCCCAGCAGTGCCGTCAGCGAACCGGTGGGTACGACGAAATCCACATGGTCCAGCGCGACGAACTCGCCATACCGCTTATAGGCGTCCCGCACGACGATCGCGAGGTCGCCGCGCTCTGTTCCGGTGTCGCTCATGTACGAGTCTCCTTGTCGGGCCTATCTGGTCGCTCGTGCCCGGCGCACGTCGAGAACCACTTGGAAGATCAGGACCAGCACGGCAACGCCCATCAGCAACGTCGACAGCGCGTAGGCGCCGTACTCGGCCCCGCGGTTGTACCGGTCAGCGACAAGCAATGTCAGTGTTTGCGACGTGCCCGGCAGGTTCGACGACACGATGATGACCGCGCCGAATTCGCCGAGGGTGCGCGCGATGGTGAGCACGACGCCGTAAGTCAGCCCCCACCGGATCGACGGCAACGTGATCCGCCAAAACGTTTGCCACCAGCCCGAGCCCAGAGTCGCCGCGGCCTCCTCCTGGTCGGTTCCCAGCTCGTGCAGCACCGGCTCCACCTCGCGCACCACGAACGGCAGCGTGACGAAGATGCTGGCCAGCACGATGCCGGGCAGGCCGAAAATGATTTTGAACCCCAGATCCCGTTCGACAAACCCGAACGCACCGCCCACTCCCCACAGCAGGATCAACGCCACGCCCACGATGACGGGCGAGACCGCGAACGGCAGGTCGATGACCGCCTGCAGCACGCCCTTACCGCGAAAGCGGTTGCGCGCCAGCACCAACGCGGTCGGAATCCCGAAAACCACGTTGAGTGGCACCACGATGGCCACGACCAGCAGCGTCAGATTCAGCGCCGATATCGCCGCGGGTGTGCTCACCCAATCGAAGAACTGGCCCGGCCCGGGTTGGAAGGTCCGCCACAGGATCAGCGACACCGGAACGACGAGCAACACGAAGATGTATGCGAGCGCGGCGAATCGGATGAGATAGCGAACGCTGGACGACGACGTCATGGGGCCAGCGCCTCGCGCTTGGCCGCACGCCCGCCCACGATCCGCAGGATAAGCAGCACGAAGAATGAGATTGCAAGCAGCGCAATGGATATTGCGGCGGCACCGGCACGGTCGTCGTTCTCGATCAAGGTTCGTATCCACTGCGACGAAACTTCGGTCTTCCCCGGCACCGCACCTCCGATCAGCACCACCGAACCGAACTCGCCGATCGCGCGCGAAAACGCCAGCCCCGCACCGGATAACAACGCGGGGGTAAGCGACGGCAGGACGACCGAGGTGAAGATCTTCGGGCCGGTGGCCCCCAGGGACGCGGCCGCCTCCTCGGTCTCGCGATCGATTTCCAGCAGCACCGGCTGGACCGCGCGAACCACAAACGGCAGCGTGACGAAGGCCAGCGCTACCGCGACGCCCCAAGCGGTGTGCTGCAGATGAATACCCACGGGACTGTTGTGCCCATACAGCGCGAGCATCACCAGGCTGGCAACGATGGTCGGCAGCGCGAATGGCAGGTCGATGATCGCATCGACGAGCCGCTTGCCGGCGAAGTCGTCGCGCACCAGCACCCAGGCGATCAGCAAGCCGAAAACCAGGTTGAGGACCGTCACCGCCGACGAAATGGTCAGCGTCACCCGGAACGACTCCATCGCGGCGTGCGACGTGACCGCGAGCCAGAAGGCGTGCCAGCCGCCGCTTGCCGCCTGCCACGCGATGGCCGCCAACGGCAACAGCACGATCACCGAAAGCCACAGCGTCGCCACACCGAGCCGAAGCGACGTGGTACCCGATCCACGGCCGCGTCCCGGTCCCGCTGGCGCCGGCGCGGCGTCACCGTCGAGTTCGGGCCGGATCGCCTCCGGGTCCGGCGTTACCGTGGCCGTCATCCGGTGGCCTGCGTGTAGATCTTGGTGATGCTGCCGGTGTTCTTGTCGAACAGCTGCGGATCCACCGTGCCCCAACCGCCGAGGTCGGCGATCGTCCACAGCTTCGCCGGCATGGGGTATTGGTCGCGGACGTCGGCGGCAACGGCCGGATCGACGGGCCGAAAGCCGGCCTGCGCCCACACCTTCTGCGCCGCGGCCGTGTACTGGAAGTTCTTGAACGCGATCGCGGCCTGCAGGTGCGGGCTGGTGGTCACCACCGCCAGCGGATTTTCGATCTTGAACGTCTGCTGCGGGATGACGTGTTGGACCGGTTTGCCGGCCCGCTCCGTGGCGATCGCCTCATTCTCATAACTGATCAACACGTCCCCGCTGCCCTGGACGAAAACATCGGTGGCTTCGCGCCCCGATCCGGGCCGCAACTTGACGTGCTCGCTTACCAGCTTCCTGACGAAATCGACGCCCGCCTGACTGTCCTGGCCCCCACTGCTCTTGACGGCGTACGGCGCAAGCAGATTCCATTTGGCCGAGCCGGAACTCAACGGGCTGGGCGTGATGACCTGAATGCCCGGCCGTAGCAGGTCATCCCAATCCTTGATGTTCTTGGGATTGCCCGCGCGCACCACCAGCGCCACCACCGACCCGAATGGGATGCCCTTGGTGGCGTCGGCATTCCAGTCTTTGGAAACCTTGCCCGCCTTGACCAACCGGGTGACGTCCGGTTCGACCGAGAAGTTCACGACATCTGCCGGCTTACCGTCGACAACGCCGCGCGACTGGTCGCCGGAGGCACCGTATGAGGTGATCACGGCCACGCCCTTGCCCTCGTCGGAAGCATTGAACGCGGGAATCACCTTGCTCCAGCCGGGTTCTGGGGCGGAATAGGCGACCAGGGTGAGACTCGTATGCGCGTTGGCCGGCCCGCCGCCGCCAACGACATCGCTGGGACCGCCCTGACACGCGGCGACCACACCGACGGTCAGGGCGAGTGCCCCGACATACCGGACAGTCCGCCGGCGCGGTCGGCTGCCGATGTCTTTGAGCATTGGTGGCCTTTCAGTGCGGGACATTTGGATTTCGGTCCCGTGCCCGCGGAAAAGGCGCTCAAAGCTCAAGGAGAATTCACGACTCCATACCAGACCGCGCACGGGTTCGGGAGTCAGCGACAACAGTGCACGAAGACGCCGCATTCCAAAACATCGGAAGCCAGGTGCATGGCGCGAAGCCTAACAGGAATTCGCTGGGCCGCCACCGCAACGCGAGCAGGAGCCGATCGGCGACGCGCGCCGCAACGTGCCTCAGTGTGTTGTCAGCAGCCACGTGACGATCACCAGAACCACGAGCGTGACCAGAACCAACGTCACGTGCGACCGAGGCATACGCGTTACCCGGGCGCTCCATCGGCGTGGCGGATACGGCGCATCAACCGGGTGCTCTTGCCGAGCAGCCCGTCCAGCAATGTCGCTGTGGCGTAGGCCACCGCCAGCACGACGGGCATCACCACCATGGCCTGCAGCACGAACGGGAGCCCCGAAAGCCACAGCTCGTTGCCGTCCCACCAATTGAGAAACCCGTTCACCGTGCTCACCCTATTCGCCGCGGCACCTTAAGACCAATGTGCCAAGATCGGCGGATGCCACCCGGATCGTCCAAATCTGAGGCCACGACCTGTCTGATCGCCGGCGGCGGACCGGCCGGCATGATGCTCGCCCTGCTGTTGGCGCGCGCCGGCATAGAAGTCACGGTGATGGAAAAGCACGCGGACTTCCTGCGTGACTTCCGCGGGGACACGGTGCACGCGAGCACCTTGCGGATGCTTGACGAACTCGGCTTGGGGCCGCGGTTCGCAGAGATTCCGCATCGCCTCATCGACACCATCCGGATGGACATCGCCGGCGATGTGGTCGACGTGGACCTGAGCCGCCTCCCGGGCGCGCATCAGCACATCGCCCTGGTGCCGCAGTGGGACTTCCTCGAGATGGTGGCCACCGCCGCCGGGGCGGAGCCCACCTTCCGGCTGCTGCGCAGCACCGAGGTGACCGGGGTGATTCGCGACGGTAACCGCGTCGCGGGCGTCACCTACCGTGGCCCGACGGGTGAAATCAAGGAAATGCGGGCCGAGTTGACCGTGGCGTGCGACGGCCGCTCCTCGACCGTGCGCTCGGCGATGGGCCTGACACCGCGAAGCTTCGGCGCCCCCATGGACGTGTGGTGGTTCCGGCTGCCTCGCCGGCCCGACGATCCGCCCGGACTGGCCGGCGTGCTGCGCGCGGGGCACGCGACGATCACGATCGACCGCGGCGACTATTACCAGATCGCCTACATCATTCCGAAGGGGACCGACGCGCAGATGCGCGCGCAGGGCATCGAGTCGTTGAGGGGCGCGCTGGTGGGCATGGTGCCCTGGCTCGCCGACCGCGTCGACACGTTGACATCCTTCGACGACGTGAAACTGCTTGACGTGCAGCTCAATCGGCTCCGTCGCTGGTATTCGGACGGCGTGCTGTTCCTCGGCGACGCCGCGCACGCGATGTCACCGGTGGGCGGCATCGGCATCAACCTGGCGGTGGCCGACGCGGTGGCCGCCGCGCGCATACTGGCCGGTCCTTTGCGCGCGGGACGCGTGTCGCGCCGGCAGCTGGCGCGGGTGCAGGCGCGTCGCTGGCTCCCGGCGGCGCTCCTGCAGGCGGCACAGCGAACGATCCACGCCAACGTGATCGCGGTCGCGGTGGGCGGCGGCGCTCAGGGACCCCCGCGGGGCGTGGGATTGGTCAGCCGGACACCGGCATTGCGACGACTCGTCGGCTACCTGGTGGCGATCGGCCCGCTACCCGAACACGTGCCCAAGTACGCGTGGCGAGCAGCGTAAACCGCGAGCGAGAGCCCGTCAGGTAACGGCAAACAATGGACGCCGGGCAGGTCTACAGCCGATGATGTCGGGATGGCCCTGCACGCCCAACCGGTCGACCAGCCCGCCGACGGCGGCCCTGAGGAGGCGTTTGAGTCGGCCGCCCAACCGGCCCTGGACTCGCCGGTCGAGTTCAGCTCTTCCGGCCCACTCGCGGCCAGCGGGTCGCTGCGTAACCCGTTTCCGCCGATCGCCGATTACGCATTTTTGTCGGATTGGGAGACGACGTGCCTGATCTCGCCCGCCGGGTCGGTGGAATGGCTGTGCGTGCCCAGGCCGGACTCCCCGAGTGTGTTCGGCGCGATCCTGGACCGTAGCGCCGGCCATTTCCGGCTGGGCCCCTACGGCGTCTCGGTGCCCTCGGCCCGCCGCTACCTTCCCGGCAGCCTGATCATGGAGACCACCTGGCAGACCCCCACCGGGTGGCTGATCGTGCGTGACGCGCTGGTGATGGGGCCGTGGCACGACATCGAGCGCCGCTCGCGCACGCATCGCCGCACCCCGATGGACTGGGACGCCGAGCACATCCTGCTGCGCACGGTGCGCTGCGTCAGCGGCACCGCCGAGCTGATGGTGAGCTGCGAGCCGGCGTTCGACTACCACCGCGTCGGCGCCACCTGGGAATACTCGGCCAACGCGTACGGCGAGGCCATCGCGCGCGCCAGCAGGCAACCGGATGCACATCCGACGCTGCGACTGACCACCAACCTGCGGATCGGGCTGGAGGGCCGCGAAGCCCGGGCACGCACCCGGATGAGAGAGGGCGACGACGTGTTCGTCGCGCTGAGCTGGACCAAGCACCCGGCGCCGCAGACCTATCAAGACGCCGCCGACAAGATGTGGCAAACGACCGAGTGCTGGCGGCAGTGGATCAACATCGGCAATTTCCCGGACCACCCGTGGCGGGCCTACCTGCAGCGCAGCGCGCTCACGCTGAAGGGGTTGACGTACTCCCCCACCGGCGCGCTGCTGGCCGCCAGCACCACGTCGCTTCCGGAAACGCCACAGGGCGAACGCAACTGGGACTACCGCTACGCCTGGGTCCGCGACTCGACGTTCGCGTTGTGGGGGCTCTACACGCTGGGATTGGACCGCGAGGCCGACGACTTCTTCGCTTTCATCGCCGATGTCTCCGGCGCCAACAACAACGAACGCCACCCGCTGCAGGTGATGTATGGCGTTGGCGGCGAGCGCAGCCTGGTCGAAGACGAGCTGCACCATCTGTCCGGCTATGACCATGCGCGTCCCGTGCGGATCGGCAACGGCGCCTACGACCAGGTGCAGCACGACATCTGGGGTTCGATCCTGGATTCGTTCTACCTGCACGCCAAGTCTCGCGAGCAAATCCCGGAAACCTTGTGGCCCGTGCTGAAAAAACAGGTGGAAGAGGCGATCAAGCACTGGCGTGAGCCCGACCGCGGAATTTGGGAGGTGCGCGGGGAGCCGCAGCACTTCACGTCGTCGAAGGTGATGTGCTGGGTCGCGCTTGACCGCGGCTGCAAGCTGGCCGAGCGGCAGGGTGAGAAGAGCTATGCCCAGCAGTGGCGCGCCATCGCCGAGGAGATCAAGGCCGACATTCTTGCCCACGGGGTGGACTCGCGCGGCGTGTTCACCCAGCGCTACGGCAGCGACGCGCTCGATGCCTCGCTGCTCCTGGTGGTGCTGACCCGGTTCCTGCCGCCGGACGACCCGCGCGTGCGCAACACCGTCCTGGCGATCGCCAACGAACTCACCGAGGAAGGGCTGGTGCTGCGATACCGGGTCGAGCAGACCGACGACGGGCTGTCCGGCGAGGAAGGCACGTTCACGATTTGCTCGTTCTGGCTGGTGTCCGCGCTGGTCGAGATCGGCGAGGTGACCCGCGCCAAGCGGCTGTGCGAGCGACTGCTGTCCTATGCCAGCCCGCTGCACCTCTACGCCGAGGAGATCGAGCCGCGCACCGGACGGCACCTGGGCAACTTCCCGCAGGCCTTCACGCACCTGGCGTTGATCAACGCCGTGGTGCACGTGATCCGCGCCGAGGAGGAGGCCGACAGCACCGGAGGCTTCCAGCCCGCCAACGCGCCCATGTAGATACCCCGGCGTCAGATCAGCGCGCCGACTCTGTCCATCATGGCGCGCGCGACGTCGATGGCGGTGGCGTCGAAATCGCCCGACCCGTGGCCCGATTGGATTGATGCATCAAAAAAGTCCACCTCGACTTCGACGAGGCAGTTGTCCCGCACGGCGATGGCCCGCCCCGCCGGAATGGATGCCGAATTCGAGCCGGACGACTTCCACCCGATCCGAACAGTTGCCGCGAGAACAGAAGTGGCGGCCCGCACGTTAGTGATCCTGGCGTCGAGCCTGAACACGCTACCCGGCAAGGACAGCGTCGCCCCGTCGCATTTTTGCCACTGCCGGGAGAATTTCGCGAACAGCGCCTTGGCGTCGGCCGCCGCGGGCAAGCTGACCACGCCCTCCTTCACGCTGGTCACCTCGGACACGGCAGCGTGCCTGAAGGCCTCGGCCGCAACGCCTTTGACGTTGCTGGATTGGTAGACGTTCTGCTGCAGCATCGATGCGACGCCGAGGCAGCCGGCGGGCGAGTCCCATCCGTCGTCCCGCAGCGTCTCGGCACCCCCGAACCGCGGCGGAAATCGAGAGTCAACGTTCAAGGGCTGCTGGAGAATTCGCGACAGCGCGTTGCGCCCGAGCATCACCCGATTGATGGTTTGCCCAGTGAGCGGTCGCGGCGTCGAGTTCGCTGCCGGCTGCGCCGTGCCGCCGACCCCGCCCCCGCAGCCGGCGGCCAACATCACAATCGCCGGCAGGGCCACGAATCGCCATCGGCACCTCAACCCCCGAAAGCCCTCCACTTCTTGCCTTGTCGCCCGATTCACCCGCAGTTTACGTTTGGGTGTGGTGCGATCGCCGCAAACCGCACCGAAGACACAGCCCACCGGCAGCGTTGTCTCAGACTGCTCGTAGGTTGGCGCCGCTTCAGCTCAGGGCGCTGATTTTGTCCATCATGGCGTGCGCGATGTCCGCGGGGCCGGTGTTGATGTCGGCCGTCCCTTGGTGCGACGCATTCGATGTATTGAAGAAGTCGACCTCGACCTCGACAAGGCAATTCCCGCGCACACCAACGGCTCGCCCCGACGGAATGGACGCCTCGTCCGAGCTGGGCGACCCCCACCCGATCGAAACGGTTGCCGCGACAACCGAATCGGCGATTTGAACGTTGGTGGTCTTGGCCTTAAGCCTGAACACGCTTTCGGGCAGCAGCGCCGTCGTGCCGTCGCATTTTCGCCACTGGCGAGAAAATTCCGCGAACAGCGCGTCGGCGTCGGCGGGCGTGGGCAAGCTGACCACGCCCTCCTTGACGTTGGTCACCTCCATGGACACGGCGGCTTGCCTCCAGGTCTCAACCGCGACGTGCGTGACCTTGCCGGATCGGTAGACGACTTGCTGCAGCATCGATGCGACGCCGAGGCAGTCGACGGGCGAGGCCGATCCGTCGTCCTGGAGCGTCTCGGGGCCCCCGAACCGCGGCGGAAAGCGAGGATCAATCCTGAAGGACTGGTTGAGAATTCGCGACAACGCGCTGTCGCCGAGGAGCACCTGCTTAATGGTCGGCCCGGTGAGCGATCGCGCCGTCAAGTTCGGCGCCGGCCGCGCCGTACCGTCGACAACCCCGGAGCAGCCGGCGACCAACAGCACGACCGCAAGCGGGGCCGCGAAGCACCAACGGCGTCTCGTGCGATCGCGGCCGCTTTCCATGCGCCCGCTACCTGCCCGATGCCGTGTCTTCACTTATTAGCTCCTTCTAGTTCATCAGAAGTTTACCTTTGGGCAGGGCGGTCCGCTGTAAAACACGCGGAAGATAACGCCGGCGAAGTCTCGGGCCGCTCGCAGCGCGGCGGCCGCTTCAGCTCAGGGCGCTGATTCTGTTCATCATGGCGTGGGCGATGTCTATGGGGGTGGTGTTGATGTCGCCCGTCCCTTGGTGCGAGGGGTTCAGTGCATTGAAGAAGTCGACCTCGACCTCGACAACGCAATTCCCGCGCACACCGATGGCCCGCCCGTCCGGAACGGCCACCGGGTCCGAACCGGGCAACGTCAACTGCATCGAAAGCGTCGCCGCCAGAACCGAATCGGCATCACGGACGTCTGTGATCTTGGCGGTGAGCCGCAGCGTGCTGCCCGGCAACGGCAGCGCCGTGCCATCGCATTGTCGCCACCGCTGGGAAAATTGCGCGAACAGCGCCTGGGCGTCGGCCGCGGTGGGCAAGCTGACCACGCCCTCCCGTACGCTGATCACCTTCACGGACTTGGCGGCGTGCAACCAGCTCTGAACCGCTACGTGTTTCACCTTGGCGGCTTGATAGACGACCCGCTGCAGCATCATCGCGACGCCGAGGCAGTCGACGGGCGAAGCCGGTGCGTCGTCCGGTAACTGGTTGGGACCCCCGAACCGTTGCGGAAAATGAGGATCGGCCCTGAACGGCTGCTGCAGCAGCTTCGACAGCGCGGTGTCGTCCAGCGGCACCTGCCTGACCGATTGCCCGGTGAGCGGTCGCATCGTCAAATTGGGCGCAGGTCGCGCTTTGCCGTCGACGGCCACGGTGCAGCCGGCGGCCAGCAGGCCGACGCTCAGCACGGCAACCGCTCGCGCCAACACCACGGCTACTTCTTGCCCTTGTCCCCCGCGGCGTCGGTGGACAACGCGGCGACGAACGCTTCCTGTGGCACCTCGACCCGCCCGATGGTCTTCATCCGCTTCTTGCCTTCCTTCTGCTTTTCCAGAAGTTTGCGTTTGCGGGTTATGTCACCGCCGTAGCACTTGGACAGCACGTCCTTGCGGATCGCGCGGATATTCTCGCGCGCAATGATTTTCGATCCGATGGCCGCCTGCACCGGCACCTCGAACTGCTGGCGTGGGATGAGTTCCTTGAGCTTGGTGGTCATCTTGTTGCCGTAGTCGAACGCCGAATCCTTGTGCACTATCGCGCTGAACGCGTCGACGGCCTCGCCCTGCAGCAGAATGTCGACCTTGACCAGCTGGGCTTCCTGCTCGCCGGCCTCCTCGTAGTCGAGGCTGGCGTAACCGCGGGTGCGCGACTTCAGCGAGTCGAAGAAGTCGAAGATGATCTCGCCGAGCGGCATGGTGTAGCGCAGTTCCACCCGCTCCGGCGACAGGTAGTCCATGCCACCCATCTCGCCGCGGCGCGACTGGCACAGCTCCATGATGGTGCCGATGAACTCGCTGGGCGCGATGATGGTGGTCTTGACGACGGGCTCGTAGACCGTCCCTATCTTTCCCTCGGGCCAGTCCGACGGGTTGGTCACGACAATGGATCCGTCCGCCTGACCTTCCAAGATCACCCGGTACACGACGTTCGGTGACGTCGAAATCAAGTCCAGGTCGAACTCGCGCTCGAGTCGCTCACGGGTGATCTCCATGTGCAGCAGGCCCAAAAAGCCACACCGGAACCCGAAGCCGAGCGCCACCGACGTTTCGGGCTCGTAGGTCAGTGCCGCGTCGTTGAGCTGAAGCTTGTCCAGCGCGTCGCGCAGGTTCGGGTAGTCCGAGCCGTCGACCGGATACAGGCCCGAGTAGACCATCGGCTTGGGCTCGCGGTAGCCGGTCAGCGCTTTGGTGGCGCCGCGGCGGGCCGTCGTCACGGTGTCGCCGACCTTGGATTGGCGGACGTCCTTAACCCCGGTGATCAGGTAGCCCACCTCCCCCACACCCAGGCCCTCGCTGGGCTTGGGGTCGGGAGAGACGATGCCGACCTCCAGCAGTTCGTGAGTGGCGCCGGTGGACATCATCAAGATGCGCTCACGCGGAATGATCTTGCCGTCCACCACGCGGACATACGTCACCACGCCGCGGTAGATGTCGTAGACCGAGTCGAAGATCATCGCGCGGGTGGGCGCGTCGGCGTCGCCTTGCGGGGACGGCACCTCACGCACCACGTGGTCGAGCAGGTCGGCGACGCCCTCGCCGGTCTTGCCGGACACCCGCAACACGTCGCCGGGTTCGCAGCCGATGATGTGGGCGATCTCGCCCGCGTAGCGGTCCGGATCGGCCGCCGGCAGGTCGATCTTGTTGAGCACCGGAATGATGTGCAAGTCGCGGTCCAGCGCCAGGTAGAGATTGGCCAGCGTCTGCGCCTCGATGCCCTGGGCCGCGTCCACCAGCAGCACGGCGCCCTCACAGGCCTCCAGCGCGCGCGACACCTCGTAGGTGAAGTCGACGTGACCCGGGGTGTCGATCAGGTGCAGCACATAGTCGTCGTCGCCCACCCGCCAGGGCAGCCGCACGTTCTGCGCCTTGATGGTGATCCCGCGCTCCCGCTCGATGTCCATCCGGTCGAGGTACTGGGCACGCATCGACCGCTCATCGACAACGCCGGTGAACTGAAGCATCCGGTCCGCCAGCGTCGACTTGCCATGGTCGATGTGAGCGATGATGCAGAAATTCCGAATCTGCGCCGGCGCGGTGAAGGTCTTGTCGGCGAAACTGCTGATGGGAATCTCCTGGAAGCGGCGGTTTTCGAGTATCCAGCGTATCCGTGGACGGCTGTCGGGACCCAATCGTGACCGGGTGCTCGCGTCTATGCTGCGAATTATGGCGTCTCCCCGGAAATCGCAGTGGAAGACGTTTCAGCGTTTCGCGGAGAACCTGGTGTTCGATCGGGCTCCGCGGCTGGTCCGGCAGGTGCAGAACTCGCAGAACTTACTGCACGACCTTCAGCAGGCCGTGAAGATCACCGCGAACGTGATCGCCGCGGTCACCCCGCAACCACCCGTTGCGATTACGACGGGCCGGCCCGTGACCAGCACGAGCTTTCCCACCGCCCAGCGGGCGCGCAAGCTCGCGTACGCCCCGGACCTCGACGGCCGGGCCGATCCCGGGGAGATCGTGTGGACGTGGGTCGTCTACGAGGACGATCCCACCCGCGGCAAAGACCGACCGGTCCTCGTCGTGGGCCGTGACCGCAGCGTCTTGCTGGGGCTGATGGTGTCCAGCCAGGAGCGCCACGCCGGCGACCGGGACTGGATCGGGATTGGTTCCGGCGCTTGGGATTACGAGGGCAGAAAAAGCTGGGTCCGGCTGGACCGGGTGCTCGACGTGCCCGAGGAGGGCATCCGCCGCGAGGGCGCGATTCTGGATCGCGAGATCTTCGATCTGGTGGCCGCCCGCCTGCGCGCGGAATACGCCTGGAGCTAGCCCTTCGCCCAGCGGGTAACCAGTGCGAAAAAGTGGCGAAATTATCGCGCTGAGTACACGTTCGGCACAGCGGCCGATCAGCCCTGCGTGATGTAGGACTGCAGCTGCTGCTGTTCGGCCTCGAGTTCTTCCATTCGGGTCTTCACCACGTCACCGATGCTGACGATGCCGATCAGCTTCTTGCCGTCCAGCACCGGGACATGGCGCACCCGCTTATTGGTCATCAGTGCGCTGACGGCGTCGATCGTGTCGGACTTCGTGCAAGACGCAACCGTGGAGGTCATGATCTTGGCGACCGGGCGGGACAGCAAGCTGGGGCCGTGCATGTGCAGCTGACGCACGACGTCGCGCTCGGAAACGATCCCGACGACCCCCTCGGCGCCGACCACCACCATGGCGCCAATGTTCTGGTCGGCGAGACCGGCGAGCAGCTCCTGAACGGTCGCGTCCGGGTTGATCGTCACCACCGCCGCACCCTTGTTTCGCAATACGTCCGCAATCCGCATCAAGGCCTCCAGCCGGTTGTGAGCTGCTTCACACCAGGCTACGGCTAACTCGCCCGGCGGGAAAGCCATCGTGAGAACCGGCAACCACGAGTGTGTTTACCCTGACATCCGCGGCCCAAACGCGCCGACGGTCGCCCATTCCGGGCCCCATGCGGCGTGTCGGGGTCGATCCGCGGGCCATCGGCGCTCGCCGTGGCCGGTGTCCGCGGCCACCCGGTGGCGGGGCCGCATCCAAGCGCCGATCCTCTTATCCCCCAGCCGAATCGGTGAAAGGCCCCTGCGCGCCCGGGCGGCTTGCGAGGATGGGGCCATGATCGAGATCACGTTGCTGGGAACCGGAAGCCCCATCCCGGACCCGAACCGCGCCGGGCCGTCGACCCTGGTCCGGGCCGGCGGGCAGGTGTTCCTGGTCGATTGCGGGCGCGGAGTGCTACAGCGCGCGGCGGCAATCGGCGTGGGCGCCGCCGGATTGTCGGCGCTGCTGCTCACCCACCTGCACAGCGATCACATCGGCGACCTCGGCGACCTTCTGATCACGCGCTGGATCAGCACCTTCGCGCCCGATCCGGCGCCCCTGCCGATCATCGGACCGCCCGGCACCGCGGAGACCGTCGAGGCGACGCTGAAGGCGTTCGGCCGCGACATCGGTTACCGGATCGCTCATCATGCCGATCTGAATGCGCCGCCGTCGGTCGAGGTGCACGAATACACCGAGGGTCCGGTGTGGGACCGCGACGGCGTCTCGATTCGGACGGCCCCAACCGATCACCGGCCGGTGGCGCCGACCATCGGGTTCCGCATCGAATCGGGGACGACGTCGGTGGTGCTGGCCGGGGACACGGTGCCCTGCGCCGGCCTCGACGAGCTGGCAACCGGCGCCGACGCACTGGTGCACACCGTGATCCGAAAGGACATCGTCGGCAACATCCCGCAACAGCGCCTCAAGGACATCTGCGACTACCACTCGTCGGTGGAGGAAGCCGCGGCTACCGCGGCCCGCGCAAATGTGGGCACCCTGGTGATGACGCACTATGTGCCGGCGCTGGTGCCCGGCCAAGAGGAACAGTGGCGCGCGCTGGCGGCCGGGGTGTTCGGCGGGCGCATCGAGCTCGGGGACGACCTGCACCGGGTCGAGGTCAACTAGCGCTGTCGTGGTGACGCCGCCCAAGCCGTAGGCCGGCCGCCACCAGCCAGGCCAGCGCCGCGACCCGTGCGATCGGCAGCATGACGCCCAGTTCGGGCCACACCAAGACCAGCGTCGTCAGTTCGGCAAGCGCCGCGATCGCCAGGCCGGCCCAGGCCAGCGGCCCGGGCATCACCCCCATGTTGCGCCCGGGCACGGCCATACCGGCGACCAACAGGCCCAACGCCACCAGGTGCCCCGGGCTGCCCACGAGAAAGACCAGGAAGCAGATCGCTCGAACCAGCGCGGCGTCCGCGCTGACCTCCGGTCGCGACAATGTCCAGCCCAACAGACCGGTCAGACCCAACGCGCCGGCCGCCAAGGTCCCGCCCGTCAGCGCGATTGCCGCCGCGGGCCCAGGCACGCCGATCTGCCGCAACCGGGCGCTGGCCGTCGCCGCGTAGATCGCCAGCGGTACCGACGACGCGAACACCGCGGTGGCGATGACTTGTATCGCGACCGGCTCGGCGCGGACGTAGGCGACAACCGCACCCGCCGGACCGTAGGGCAACGGCATGACACCGCCCAGCGCGACTCCGATGACAAGTCCACCGAAGAGCAACCCCATGCAGACCAGTCCTAGACCCGGCAAAACCAGCCGACTCGGTGCCGCAGCCGCCGACGAATCGCTCATTCAACAACGGTAGGACCCCGCAGCGATCTACCGCCTAAGCCAGCCGGGTGACCTCCACAATCACATCGAGATCGGTTGCGCCCTCGCCCGAGTAAATGCCTTTGAGCGGGGACACGTCGGTGTAGTCGCGGCCGACGCCCACGCTGACGTATTGCTCGGTGATCTCGGTGTCGTTGGTGGGGTCGTAGTTCCACCAACCACCGGTCCAGGCCTGTATCCAGGCATGGCTTCGCCCGTCCACGGTATCCCCGACGACGGCGTTCCGCTTCGGGTGCAAGTAGCCGGACACGTACCGAGCGGGAATTCCTATACTGCGCAACACAATCAGCGACAAATGCACGAAGTCCTGGCAAACCCCCTTGCCTTCGGTCAGCGCATCCAGCCCGGACGAGTGCACGCTGGTGGTCCCGGGGAGGTAGTCCAGTTCGGCGCGCACCCATTTCGCCGCGGCGACGACGGCTTCGGCCGGGTCGCACGTTTTGGCGATCCTTTTGGCGACGGACGCGACACGCTTGCTTTCCGGGGTGTGCGCGGTTGGGCGCACCAGCTCATCGAAACGATCGATCACCGCCTCGGATTGCAGGTCGCTCCAGCTGGCCTCCGTGGCCGGTGGCTCCGGCCGCTCGGTCTCGACGACCGATGAAGACGTCACCGTGAGATCGGTGTGCGGCGCGTGCAGGTCGAACGCCGTCACGGCGGTACCCCAATAGTCGATGTAGCGGTGGGACCGGGTCGCCGGAATGGTTTCGACGCGGTTGAGGATGACGTTTTGCCTGCTGTCCGAGCGCGGGGTGAGGCGGGCTTCGTTATAGGAGGCGGTCACCGGCGATTGGTAGGCGTACCCGGTGGTGTGCACCACCCGCAGCCGCCACATCAGACCTCGCCCTTCCTGGTGACACGTCGCGAAAGCTGGCCGGCGTCCGACCACGCTACCCAGGGAGTGACGTGGAAGTACTGCAGCGCCAACGCTTCTCCCACATCACGACAGGTTCGCTGCAAACCCGCCAAACGGTTTTCCAACGTCTCGAGCAGCACACCGGGTTGTACGAATTCCAATTCGCTGCGGGCGCGCCCGAGCAGCCGCTGCGCCTCGGCGGTGGACCCAATCCGGCTCTGCGGATTGTGCAGCAGCTCGTCGAGATTGTGTTCGGCCAACTTCAACGAGTAGTACACCGAACGCGGAAACAGGCGGTCCAGCAGCATGAACTCGACCACCCGGCTCGCGTCCAGCACGCCGCGGTAGGTGCGCAGATAGGTGTCGTGCGCACCCGCCGAGCGCAACAGCGTCACCCATGCCGGGGACGACGCGCTGTCCCCGACCCGCGACAGCAGCAGCCGCACCGTCATGTCGACGCGCTCGATCGCGCGGCCCAGCAACATGAAGCGGTATCCGTCGTCGCGCGAAAGCGTCGAGTCGGCCAGGCCGGCGAACATGGCCGCCCGGCCTTCGATGAATGACAGAAACTCGTGTGGGCCAAGGCGTTTCGCGGCGCGCTCGCGTTCGGCCAGGGCGTGGTAGGTGGTGTTGAGACATTCCCAGATCTCGCTGGACGTCACTTCCCGGGCCGATTTGGCATTTTCCCGCGCCGCCGTGATGGCGTCGACGATCGAACAGCCGTCCGAAGCGTTGGTGCTGAAGGCCACCAGGTCGGTCAACGACCACACATCCAAGTCGTGATCCGGCGGGTCGATACCGAGCACCCGCAACAACAGGCGAGACGCCTGGTCCGGGTCGACGCTGGAATCCTCGAGCAATTGGTGCAGTGCCACGTCCAGAATCCGCGCGGTGTCATCGGCGCGCTCGACGTAGCGACCGATCCAATAGAGCGCCTCCGCGTTGCGGGCCAGCATCAGTCCATCGCCTTCTGCTGTTGCTGCTGCTGAGGCTGCTCGTCCTGCGGCTGAGCCGGCTGTGACTGCTGTTGAGCCGGCCTGGGCGAGCCGTCGAGCACCGGGTCTGACATGGACTTCGGCAGCGACCGCACGACCTCGGCGGCGCCCAGCTCACGGTCGCGAGCCACCGCGCGCGGCGCCAGCACCCAGGTGTCCTTCGACCCGCCGCCCTGGCTGGAGTTGACCACCCGCGAGCCCTCGACCAGGGCCACCCGGGTCAGGCCGCCGGGCAACACCCACACGTTGTCGCCATCGTTGACCGCAAACGGTCGCAGATCGACGTAGCGGGGAGCCAGCGTGCTTTCGACCTGCGTCGGCACGGTCGACAGCTCCATCATCGGCTGCGCGATCCAGCTTCGCGGATCGTCGCGGATCTTCTTGGCAACGGCGGCCAACTCTTTGTCGGAAGCCTCCGGACCGAACACGATGCCATAGCCGCCGGACCCCTCGACCGGCTTGAGGACCAATTCGTCGATCCGGTCCAGCACCTCTGCGCGCTCGTCGTCCAGCCAGCACCGGTAGGTCTCCACGTTGGCCAGCACCGGTTTCTCACCCAGGTAGTACTCGATCATCGTCGGGACATAGGTGTAGACGAGCTTGTCGTCGGCGACGCCGTTGCCGATCGCGCTGGAGATGACGACGTTGCCGGCGCGGGCGGCGTTGACCAGGCCGGCCACCCCCAGCACCGAGTCGGCACGGAACTGCAGCGGGTCCAGGAAGGCATCATCGATGCGCCGGTAGATGACGTCGACCTGGCGCTCCCCTTCGGTGGTGCGCATGTACACCTGGTTGTCGCGGCAGAAGAGGTCGCGGCCTTCGACAAGCTCGACACCCATCTGACGGGCCAGCAGCGAATGCTCGAAGTAAGCCGAGTTCGCGACGCCCGGAGTGAGGACTACGACGGTGGGATCGGCCTCGTTGGTGGCCGCGGAATTGCGCAGCGCCCGCAGCAGGTGGGCAGAGTAGTCGTCGACCGCGCGCACCCGATGGGTGGCGAACAGGTTCGGAAAAACCCGCGCCATGGTGCGCCGATTCTCCATCACATACGACACGCCAGACGGCGAGCGCAGGTTGTCCTCGAGAACCCGGAAGTTGCCCCGTTCGTCGCGGATCACGTCGATGCCGGCGACGTGGATTCGCACGCCGTTGGGCGGGACGATGCCAACGGCCTGGCGGTGGAAGTGCTCGCAGGAAGTAATAAGGCGACGCGGGATGATGTTGTCGTTCAGGATCTCCTGATCGCCGTAGATGTCGTCGAGAAACATCTCGAGGGCCTTGACCCGCTGGGTGATGCCGCGCTCCAACCGGCTCCACTCGGCGGCCGAAATCACGCGCGGCACCAGGTCCAACGGAAACGGCCGCTCCTGACCCGACAGCGAAAAGGTGATGCCCTGGTCGATAAACGCACGGCTCAGGGCCTCGGCGCGGGCCTTGAGCTCGGACGCGTCGGAGGGCGCAAGCTCGGCGTGGATGCCCTTGTACGGGCCGCGGACGTTGCCCTGGGCGTCGAACATCTCGTCAAACGCGATCGAATACAAATCCGATGTGCTGTATCCGCCGAAGATGCGCACAGTACGCCCGTCCAGGCGCCCAGCACCGCCGCGCGATCGCCGCCTGGTTTCCTCAAGCTGGCTGGCAAGATTCACTTTAGAGATGGTGCCCTAGTCAAGGTTGTAGCAGGCCACGGGTTCCCATTTTGGGAGAAAACGTAACGGACTGCTAACCTGGGCAGTCGCTATTGGGTGCTGGGGGCGCCTAGAGCAAACACCGATTCGCAGAAGGAACTGACGCGTGGCCAACATCAAGTCGCAGCAGAAGCGCATCAAGACAAACGAGAGCGCCCGACTGCGCAACAAGGCAGTGAAGTCCTCGCTTCGGACCGCCGTGCGCGCCTTCCGCGAGGCCGCTCACGACGGGGACAAGGCAAAGGCCGCCGAGTTGCTGGTGTCGACCAACCGCAAGCTGGACAAGGCGGCCGGCAAGGGCGTGATCCACAAGAACCAGGCGGCGAACAAGAAGTCCGCGCTGGCGCGGGCCCTCAACAAGCTCTGAGGCCCACCGGCCGACTCATCGGCTCCGGTCGGCCACCAGCTCGGCAACCTGCCTGACCGCGGATTCCAGCGCGTAGTCCGCGTCGGCGACGGCCCCCTTGACGTTGGCGTTGAGCTCGGCCACCACTTTCATCGCGGTCGCCACCGTGTCGCGCGACCAGCGCCGGGCCTGTTTCTGCGCTTTTTGCACGCGCCAGGGCGGCATCCCCAGCTGCGCCGCCAGACGATACGGGTCGCCGGAGAGCGGCCCGACCCGGCCGATCGTGTGTACGGCCTCGGCCAGCGCGTCGGCCAGCACCACCAGCGGCTCGCCGCGCATCATCGCCCAGCGCAGCGCCTCGGCGGCTCCTCCGACGTCGCCGGCCACGGCCTTGTCGGCGATGTCGAAGCCCTTCACCTCGGCCTTCCCGCTGTGATAGCGCCGCACCGCGGCGGCGTCGACGTCACCGCCGGTGTCGGCGACCAACTGCGAACACGCGGCGGCGAGTTCGCGGATGTCGGAACCAACGGCGTCCAGCAGCGCGGTCACGGTCTCCTCGTCGACCTTGACCCGCAGCGCACGAAACTCCTTGCGGACGAAGTCGACGCGTTCGCTTGGCTTGGTGATCCGCGCGCACGGATGCACCACCGCGCCAAGCGACTGCAGCTCGTTGGCCAGCGCTTTGGCTCGCCCGCCCCCCGCATGCACCACCACCAGCACCGTGCCCGCCGGAACATCGGCGGCGGCCCCAGCGATCAGCGCGGCCGCGTCCTTGCCCGCTTCGGCGGCAGCCTCCAGGACGACAATGCGCTCGTCGGCGAACAGTGACGGGCTCAGCAGCTCGGCGAGTTCGTAAGTACCAACCTCCCCGGCCCGCATCCGGCTGATCGGCACCGTGTCGGCTCCGGGGTCGGTCCCCGCACGCTTGCATACCGAGCGCAGCAGCTCGGCCACCGCCCGCTCGACTAGCAGTTCCTCGTCTCCCAGGATGAGGTGCAACGGCGAAGTCTCGGTCACCCCACGATGGTGTCATGGAGGGCCGACCATTCGGTTCTGGGATCCAGCAGCTCTGACACCGACCAAGCCAGCACGCAAACGACGGTCACCAGTGCTGCGACCCGAACCGCCGCGCGAAACCAGGGCCGCCGCCACAGCAGCATGGCCAGCAGGAGTAGCAGCACTGTGGCACAACCGACCAGCAGCACACCGGCCACACCGTCCGGAACGGGCACCGTCGCCGCGGGGACGTCGGCCGCCGATCGCGCCACACCCAACACCCACCAGACCTCGGGCCCGGTGAAACGGATCAATAGCTGGGCACCGGCCAGCCACACCACGCACAACACGGCCGCCGCACTGCCCAGCACGGTGATCGGCGCTATCACCGGTGCCACCGCGAGATTGGCGGCCGCGGCCACCAGGCTGACCCGGCCCGAAATGCCGGCCACCAGCGGGGCGGTCACGACGTGTGCGGCGCACGCGACCGCGAGCGCATCCGCGAGCGGCTTGGGGCAGCCCCTGCCGACCAGGCGCCGTGACCAGACCGGCGCGATGACGACCAGCGCGGCCGTCGCCAACACGGATAGCGCAAAGCCAACGTCGACGGCCAGCTGGGGAGCGACCGCGAGCAATATCAGCACCGTGGCCGCCAGAGCCGGAATCGCTTGCCGCCGACGCGAAGACAGCATCCCCGCCAGCGCGATGGCGCCCATCACGGCCGCCCGCAGCACGCTCGCCGTCGGCTGCACGACGATGACGAAGGCCACCAACGCCACCGCGGCAAGCACGACGGCGGCGCGCGGGCCGATCAACCGGGCCGAGAACAGCACCGCCGCGCACACGATCGTGACGTTGGCCCCCGATACGGCCGTCAGGTGTGTCATGCCCGCCGCGCGAAAGTCACGGCCGGTCTCGGCGGTGACCGCCGAGGTATCACCGAGGACCAGAGCGGGCAGCATCGCGGCCTGGTCGGCGGGCAAGGTGTCGCGGACGGCGGCGGCGAACCGGCTCCGCACAGCGTGAGCGGCTCGCTGCGCCGCGCCGGCGGTGCCCATGGTCGGCCGACCCGACGCAATGAGCACCGCGACCGTGAGGTCGCGGCGGGCCGGACGATTGATGCGGGCGGTAAACCGCACCGGCCGGCCCACCATGGCGTCGGTCTCCGAGCCGAAGTCTGACGCGCGGGCGAAGACGACCACCCGGCCAGAGATTTCGTCGGCGCGCAGGCGCTGCAGGGTGGCACGAAACATCAGCCGGCCGCTGCCCAGCGACAGCGCGCTCTCGGTGGGGGTGACGGTCACCGGGGCGGCCGTTCCGAACGCCGCGGTTATCGGGTGGCGACCTAGCGCGTCGACGCGCAGCGCGATCGCGAACCCAAACCCCGCGCCCACAACGCCGACCGCCACCAGGCCCGCGCCGATCGCCGACAACCGCCGGCTTAGTCCGGGCCGGCGCGCCGCGTAGCACGCCAACCCGCCCGCGGCCGCGATCAACACGAAACAGCAGGCGGCCACCACCCGCCCAACCGACCACCAGATCCCGGCGGCGGTCACCATCCAGCCGGTGAGCGCGGCCGGTACCAGCCGCACATCGACGCGCGCCGCCGATTCGTCGACGCCGGGGTGGCGCACCGGTGTCAGACACGGACCAGGGGGCGCAGCTTCTCGAGCCGCGCCGGACCGATGCCGTCAACATCCGCGAGCTGGTCGACGCTGGTGAACTTGCCGTTGGCCTGCCGCCACGAAACGATCGCGGCGGCGGTCACCGGCCCGACCCCGGGCAGGGCGTCCAGTTGCTCCACGGTCGCGGTGTTGAGGTCGAGCACCTCGCCCGCCTTCGGCTTCACCGTGCCCGAAACTCGCGGTCCGGCCGTCCCGGACACCGGTGCCGAACCGGAGGCCACCGAGCTGCCAAGCGCCGTGGGCTGCCCCGAGACGGGAGCGAGCCCGACCACGATCTGCTCGCCGTCGCCGACCGGGCGGGCCATGTTCAATCCGATGGTGTCCGCACCGTTCACCGGACCACCGGCGGCCTGCAGCGCGTCGGCGATGCGTGCCCCGGGCGCCAGGGTCACCAACCCGGGCGTGCGCACCAGACCGACCACGCTGACCACCACCGGTCGATCGGGACCGGCCGGCTGGCCGGCGGCCGGGCTGGCCGACGACCTGGGGCTTGCGGTGGACGCCCTCTCGACCGGCGGGAGCTTGGCCGACATCACCGGCACGGGCTGGTCACGCATCAGCGTGAATACCGTGACCAGCACCGCGAGGGCGGCCACGACCGCCAACGCGATGGCACCGGCGCGGCCCGGGTCGGCGCGCATCCGGGCCACCCAGCCCCGACCCTGCGACGCATCGGGAAGCCACCGCGGCAGCAACGAGTTCTGGTCCCCATCCGCCGCGTCCTGATCCGGCTCCAATTCCGTGCCGCCGGAGTCCGCGGGTGAATCGGTATCCGGATCGGCACCGAGTCGCCGATGCAGTCGCTCGGCGGGAAGTTCTGTTCGCATGCGCCGACCGTAGGTCCGCCGACCGCCACAACGGCCCCGCGCGAGGTGTCGCGACGCCCGCTTGTGGATCAACCCGAGGCTGTGGACATGCACGGAATGGGATGGGTCAAGATGGAAGCCGGAGCGAACAACCAGGACCGGACACCCATACCCGATCGGGTCACCACCTTCGCCCTCAAACGACAGGAGGACGCCATGAAACTGGCGCTCACACCCGAGGAAGCCGCGTTCCGCGACGAACTGCGCACCTTTTACACCACCCAGATCCCCGAAGAGCTTCGCGAGGCGGTGCGTCAGGGCGCGCCGGTGACCAAGGACCTCATCGTCACCAGTCACAAGATCCTGAACGATCACGGGCTGGCGGTGCCGAACTGGCCGGTCGAATGGGGCGGCAAGGACTGGACGCCGACCCAGTACCAGATCTGGACCGACGAGATGCAATTGGCCTGCGTCCCCGAGCCGCTGAACTTCAACGTCAAGATGGTCGGCCCGGTGATCGCCGAATTCGGCTCCCAGGAGATCAAGGAGCGCTTCCTGCCGGCGACGGCCAGCATCGACATCTGGTGGTCCCAGGGGTTCTCCGAGCCGGAAGCCGGGTCCGACCTCGCCTCGCTGCGCACCACCGCGGTGCGGGACGGCGACAGCTACGTCGTCAACGGGCAGAAGACGTGGACGACGCTGGGCCAGTACGCGGATTGGATCTTCTGCCTGGTGCGCACCGACCCGCAGGCGCCCAAGCGCCAGGCCGGCATCTCGTTCCTGCTCATCGAGATGACAACACCGGGCATCACGCTGCGACCGATCAAGACCATCGACGGTGGCCGCGAAGTCAACGAGGTGTTCTTCCAAGACGTTCGCGTACCGGCCGATCAGCTTGTGGGGCAAGAGAATCAGGGCTGGACGTACGCGAAATTCCTGCTGGGCAACGAGCGCACCGGCATCGCCGGGGTGGGCCGGACCAAGGTACGTCTCGCCGAGGTGAAAAAGCACGCCAGGCAGACCGGATTGCTGGACGACCCGCTGTTCGCGGCGCGCCTGGCCGAGGCCGAAAACGAAGTGCTGGCACTGGAACTCACGCAGTCCCGGGTAACCACCGACTCCGCGGACGGTAAGCCGAACCCGGCTTCGTCGGTGCTGAAAATGCGCGGCAGCCAACTGCAGCAGATCGCCACCGAGCTGCTGGTCGAGGTCGCCGGACCCGACGCGCTGCCGGTTGATGGCGATGACATCGCGTCACCCGCCTGGGCGCAAGCCAGCGCCCCGCGCTACCTCAACTACCGCAAGACATCGATCTATGGCGGCAGCAACGAAGTGCAGCGCAACATCATCGCGTCCACCATTCTGGGATTGTGAGGCAGCCATGGACTTTCAACTGAGCGACGAGCAGGCCCTGCTCCGCGACACCACCCGCGACCTCCTGTCGCGCACCTATGACCCGGAGAGCCGCAACAAGATCATCGAGACCGATCTCGGCTGGAGCCGCGACGTCTGGAGCCAGCTCGCCGACACCGGGATCCTGAGCCTCGGGTTCGAGCCGGACGAGGCGGGCCAGATCGAGATCATGGTGGTGCTCACCGAGATCGGGCGGCGGCTGGCGCCCGAACCCGTCGTGCACGCCGCCCTGGTGCCCGGTGCGCTGATCGCCGAACGCGGCAGCGACGCGCAAAAGCAACTGCTGGACGAGGTCGCGGCGGGCCAGAAGCTGCTCGCGTTCGCCCACCTGGAGACCGGCCACCGGAAACCCACCGCCGCCGTCGCCACTCGGGCCGCGCGGCAAGGCAATTCGTGGACTCTGACCGGAACGAAGAACCCGGTCGTGGCCGGTGACTGCGCCGACACCCTGGTGGTCAGCGCCGCATTGCCGGACGGCGGCACCGGATTGTTCCTGGTGGACAGCGAGGCCGTGGCCCGGCACGCCTACCCGACGTTCGACGGTCAGCGCGGTGCCCAGATCGACCTCAACTCCGCATCCGCCGAGCCTCTTGGCGACGCGGTTGACGCCTCGAGCGCCATCCGCGACGCCATCATCCGCATCCAGTCCGCGTTGTGCGCCGAAGCCATCGGCGCGATGGAGGAAGCGCTGCGCCTGACCACCGATTACCTCAAGACCCGCAAGCAATTCGGCGTCACGCTCAACAAATTCCAGGCGCTCACTCAGCGGGCGGCCGACATGTACGTCTCGCTGGAATTGGCCCGCAGCATGAGTTTCTACGCCGCGATGTCGATCGCCGACGGCAACCTGGACCCGCTGATCGCCGCGCGGGCCAAGTTGCAGGTCGGCCAGTCCGGCCGGCACATCGCGCAGGAGTCGATCCAGCTGCACGGCGGCATCGGCATGACCGCCGAATACCCGGTCGGCCATTACGCGGCCCGGCTGACTGCGATCGAGCACTACCTCGGCTCCTCGCGGGACCACCTCCAGGTCCTCATCGACCACATCGGCGGCTACGAGTTGGCCCGGCTCTAGCCGCATGGCCGAACTCCCGAAGCTGTCAGACAAGGTCATCGAATTCCTGTCGGCCGGCACCCGCACCGGAATGCTGGGTTACGTTGCCGCCGACGGCAGGCCGCTGGTCGCGCCGGTGTGGTTCGTCGTCGACGACGGTCAGCTGGCGTTCAACACCGGCCGCGGCACATCGAAAGACCGTGCCCTGGCGCGTGATTCGCGAGTGGTCATCTGCGTGGACGACCCACACCCGCCCTATTCGTTCGTGCAGGTGCAGGGTGTGGCCACGGTGACCGAGGATCCGCCGGACGTGCTGGACGTCGCGACCCGGACCGGCGCCCGCTACATGGGCGCCGAGCGCGCCGACGAGTTCGGCCGCCGCAACGCCGTGCCCGGCGAACTGGTGGTGCGCGTAAGCCCGACAAAGGTCATCACCGGATTCGATATCAGCGAATGAGGCCGCAAACCGCGCCGCCGACAAAGGAGCCCCGATGAGCACAGCCAGCACCGACCGCCCCCTGCGCGTGATCCAGTGGACGACCGGCAACATCGGGCGGCGATCGCTGCACGCCATCATCGGTCGGCCCGACATGGAGTTGGTCGGGGTGTACGCGCACGGGCCCGATAAGGCGGGTGTCGACGCCGCCGAGCTGGCCGGCTGGCCGGAGCCGACGGGGGTGCGGGCGACCAATGACATCGACGCGCTGCTCGCACTGAGGACCGGATGCGTGTTGCTATAACCCGTTGTGGCCCAACGTCGATGAACTCGTGCGGTTGCTGGAATCGGGGGTCAACGTGTGCTCCAGCGCGGCCTGGATCACCGGCGGCAAGCAGACACCCGAGGACCGCAAACGCATCGCCGACGCCTGCGCTCGGGGCGGTTCGACGATCTTCGGCAGCGGCGCTCATCCCGGGATGACGAATATGGTCGGCATGGTGCTCAGCGCCTCCTGCGAGCGCGTCGACGAGATCCGAATCACCGAGTCGGTGGACTGCTCGACTTACGAGTCAGCGGAGACCCAAACGGCGATGGGGTTCTCCCAAGATCCCGACACACCCGGCCTGGCCGAGAGCGTGCGGGCCGAAAGCGAGGTCTTCGCGGAGTCGGCCGCGATGATGGCCGACGCGATCGGGGCGAAGCTGGACAAGATGACCTTCGACGTCACCTTCACCGCGGCCACCGCCGACTCCGATCTGGGCTTCATGAAAATCCCCGCGGGAACGGTCGGCAGCGTCTACGGCTACCACCGCGGCTGGGAAGGCGATCGCAACGTCGTCAGCGTCGGATTCAACTGGGTGATGGGCTCCGACGTGGTCCCGCCCAAACCGCTCGAGCACGGCCACGTCATTCAGGTGTTCGGGTTGCCGAACATGCGCACCGTCCTGCACTGTCTGCCGCCGAAGGATTGGACGGAGCCCGGGTTCATGGGCCTGGGCATGATCTACACCGCGATGCCGGTGACCAATGCGGTCCCCGCGGTGGTGGCCGCCAAACCCGGCATCGTGACCCTCGCCGATTTGCCACCGGTCACCGGCCGGGTGGCGCGATAGCCCTATGTCGTTAGCCCTATGTCGTTCGCCACATCGAAGAGGCCCCGGAGGAACGCTTTCGTGCATTACGGTTTAGCATGCTTAGCCGAGCAAAGGTTCTGCCGGATCGGTTAGCGGAAGGCGGTCGGGTGAGGGCTAGACCAAACACCGGTGCCATAACCCGCGCGGTCAAGCGGGCGTGGATACCCCTGGTGTTGGTGGTTGTCCTGGCCGTCTCGGCATTGGTGGTGTCGCGGCTGCACAAGATCTTCGGCTCGCAGGACCTCAACGCGAATGCCGGCGCCGGAATCGAGATCGTCCAGTTCAACCCGAAGGTCGTCATTTACGAGGTCACCGGCCCCCCCGGGACCACCGCGAACATCAACTACTGGGACGAGAACGCCAACACCCACCAGGTCAATGGCACGCCGCTGCCGTGGTCGTTCACGATCTCGACGACACTTCCCGCGGTCAGCGCCAGCCTCATGGCGCAGGGCGACGGCAATGACATCAGCTGCCGCATCACCGTCGACGGGATAGTGCGGGAACAGAAAAGCGCCGACGGCCTCAACGCCCAGACCTTCTGCCTGGTGAAGTCCGCATGAGCGACATCAACAGCAAGAGCCAGACCGGAACCGACGACACCGAGGCCACCGGGCCGATCGGGGCCCGGCGGCCCGGGCGCCCCGAGCGCGGCCACTGGCCCCTTATCCCGCACATGATCCGCTGGTTCGCGGTGCCGATCATTTTGGCCTGGGTGTTTATCACGGTCCTGGTGAACGTCATCGTTCCGCGATTGGAAGTCGTCGGCGAAGCGCATTCGGCGCCGATGGCCCCCCTGGACGCGCCGTCCATGAAGGCGATGATGCTGCTGGGCCACAACTTCCACGAATTCGATTCCAACGCCACGGTCATGATCGTGTTGGAGGGTCAGCAACCCCTCGGCGACGACGCGCACCGCTACTACGACAACCTGATCCGACAGCTGCGGCAAGACCCCAAGCACATCCAGCACATCCAGGACTTCTGGGGGGACCGACTCACAGCCGCGGGAGCGCAGAGCGCCGATGCCAAGGGCGCCTACGTCATGTTGAACCTCGCCGGCAACCAGGGCACGACGCTGGCCAACGATTCGGTTGACGTCGTCCGCAAGGTGATCGAGCGGAACCAGCCACCGCCCGGCGTGAAGGCCTACGTCACGGGTCCCGCGGCGCTGTCCGACGACATGCACATCATCGGGAACGCCAGCCTGGCCAAGATCACCTTGTTCACCTTGGGCGCCATCGCGATCATGTTGCTGCTGGTGTACCGGTCCATCGTCACCACGCTGGTCCAGCTATTCATGACCGGTATCGCGCTGTCATGTTCGCGGGGAGTCATTGCGGTTCTCGCGTATCACGATGCGTTCGGGCTGACCACGTTCGCCGCCAATATCCTCACCATGCTGGCGATCGCGGCCGGAACCGACTACGGGATCTTCCTTTTGGGCCGTTACCAGGAGGCACGCGCGGCCGGTGAAGATCGGGAAGCCGCCTACTACACCACGTTTCGTAGCGTGGCCCCGGTTGTGCTGGGGTCGGGTCTGACCATCGCCGGCGCGACGTACTGCCTGAGCTTCGCCCGGCTGCCCTGGTTCAACACCATGGGCGCGCCCGTGGCGATCGGAATGCTGGTCGTCGTGTTGGCCGGACTCACGCTGGGTCCGGCGGTGATTTTCGTGGGCAGCAAGGTCGGTCTTTTCGAGAAGAAGCGGGCGGTCAGGGGCCGGCTGTGGCGGCGGGTGGGCACCGCGGTGGTGCGTTGGCCCGCACCGGTTTTGGCCGTGAGCACCGCCATCGTCCTCATCGGCATGGTGGCCCTGCCGGGATACGTCACAAGCTACAACGACCGCTACTACCTGCCCACCTCGGCCCCGTCCAATGTCGGGCAGCAGGCCGCGGACCGGCATTTCTCTCAGGCCCGGATGAACCCCGATATGTTGATGGTCGAGGCCGACCACGACATGCGCAATCCCGCCGACATGCTGGTGTTGGACAGAGTGGCCAAAAACGTCATGCGCACCGTGGGTATCGCCATGATCCAGGACATCACCAGGCCGCTGGGCATTCCGATTCAACACAGCTCGATACCGTTCCAGAACAGCATGCAAAGCCAAACGACCATGCAGAATCTGGACTTTCTCAAAGAACGCATGGCCGACATCTTGAAGTTGGCCGACGACCTGCAGGTCATCATCGACACCACACAGCGTTTGTACGATGTCACGGCGGATCTTTCCAGTGCCGCTGATGACAGCGCAAAGACCACGGCGGAGACCTCCCAAATCACCGACGAATTGCGGAACCACCTGGCGGATTTCGACGATTTCTATCGGCCGATCCGGAGTTACTTCTATTGGGACAAGCACTGCTACGACGTTCCCATGTGCTGGTCGATACGGTCCTTGTTTGACTCCTTGGACGGGATAGACCAAATCGCCGACAAGTTTCACGTTCTGACCAAGGACATCCAGCGCACCGCCACGGCGACGCACGAGACGCTGGTGTTGATCCCGCTATTGATTCAGACGACGAAGGCAACGAAAGCCATCACGCTGACGCTGTACCAGACGTTCTCGGCGACGATCAACCAGCTCGAGGCCTTCAGCAATACGGCCGTCGTCATGGGGCAGAGTTTCGACGCCTCCAAGAATGACGACTTCTTCTACCTGCCGCCGGAAGCCTTCGATAACCCGGACTTCCAGACGGGGCTCCGAATGTTCTTGTCACCCGACGGCAAGTCGGCACGCTTCTTCATCACCCACCAGGGCGATCCGATGACGCCGGAAGGCATCTCGCGTGTCGACGCCGAGCGCACGGCGGCCCAGGAGGGCCTGAAGCAATCCTCCCTTTCGGATGCCAAGATCTATCTCGGCGGTACCGCCGCCACCTTCAAGGACATGCACGACGGCGCCAAATATGACCTGATGATCGCGGTGGTATCGGCGCTCACGCTGATCTTCATGATCATGCTGCTGCTCACCCGAAGTATCGTCGCCGCGCTGGTGATCGTCGGCACCGCCGCCAGCTCGATCGCCGCGTCGTTCGGCCTGTCCGTGCTCATCTGGCAGGACCTTTTCGGCATCAAGATCCACTGGATCGTCATGGCGCTGTCCGTCATCATCCTGTTGGCGGTCGGATCCGACTACAACCTGCTGTTGGTCTCCCGGTTCAAAGAGGAGATCCACGCCGGGCTCAAGACGGGGATCATCCGATCGATGGCCGGCACCGGCGGCGTGGTGACGGCCGCGGGTCTGGTGTTCGCCTTCACCATGGCGTCGATGCTCGGCAGCGAGTTGCGCGTGCTCGGTCAGTTCGGCTCGACCGTCTGCATCGGTCTGCTGCTCGACACGTTGATCGTGCGCACCTTGCTGATGCCGTCGATCGCCACCCTCCTCGGACGCTGGTTCTGGTGGCCGCAGGTTGTCCATCCTCGCGGCGACAACGCCAGACGAGCGGTGCGCGCCTAAGACGTTTGGGGCGCTGCCAATTCCAGACAGACCGCGACGGCTCCCCCGCCGACATGCAGCGCGAGCACCGGCCCCAACGGGGTGATGAGCGCCGGCTCGCACGCCGGCAGCCGCTGCGCCAGCGCCGCCGCCACTTCGTTGGCGCCGTCCGGGTTGGCGACGTGGTGCACCGCCAGGGCGGCGGAGCCCTCGCCGACGACCTCGCAGACCCGGTCGATCATCGTCGCCGTCGCAGCCCTTGCGGTGCGCACCCGTTGGGCCAGAACGAGTTTGCCGTCGTCGACCCGCAACAATGGCTTGAGCGCCAGCGCGGTGCCCAGCCACGCCCTGGCCCCGCCGATCCGCCCGCTGCGGCGCAGGTTGTCCAGACGGTGCACCACGATGAACGCATGGCCGCGCGACACCGCCGAAGTCGCGGCGTCCGCGACGGCTTCCAGGGCGGCGCCCGCGGCCGCTGCCCGCGCGGCGGCCAGCGCGACAAAGCCGGTGCCCATCGCGGCCGACTTCGAGTCGATGACCCGCACGTTCGGATCGAGATCGGCCGCGGTCCGCTCCGCGGCGCCGTACGTTCCCGACAGCGCGGACGAAATGTGCACCGCCACAACACCGTCCCCGCCGCTGTCGGCCAACGCCTGCTGGTAGGCGTTGGCCAGTTCGGCCGGGGTGGCCGCCGCGGTCGTGGCGTGTTGCTTGTGGATGTCGTCGGGGATGTCGTCCACGCCGTCGCGCAGATCGTGGCCGTCGAGCAGGATATGCAGCGGAACTACGCGTATCGCCCACTTTTCGAGCAGATCGGCCGGCAGGCGCGACGACGCATCGGTCACCACCACGACAGCCACGAGCGCCGCTCTCCCCCGCAAGCGGGAGGTGCCCCCACCTCATCGCTTCGCTCTGCATCGTCGTCGGCGCGGACCATGGTGCTACCCGCGTGATTTCTCGCCCGGCACCCCGGCTTCGGCCAGCGCCTTGAGCATGAGCTCCGCGACCGCCTGGTGGGCTTCGAAGTTCCAGTGAATGCCGTCGGGATTGCCCCGTCCGCTCATCATCTGTTCGGCCACAGCGACTTTGTGATCAACCAACGGCACGTCGTGGCGCTGCGCCCATTCCGTGATCGCCGCCACGGTCCCCGCGCGGCCCTGGTGCGCCCTGCCGTACGTGTCGGCGATGTGCACTCCCGGCAGCGACGCCACGATCGGAATGCCTGGGCGGTTGAAATCGATTGCGCCACGGGTCTCTTCGAGGTATTCGGCGGTCAGGTGCGGCGGCAACGCGGACGTGGCCACGGGTGAGAGCCTGGGCTGCAACCAGGCGTACCCATCACGGACCCAGCGCCGCAGCCACGGCGGCCGCACATAGCGGATCAACTCGCGCAACGCGGTCGGCAACACCGACGGCAGCGAATCCATCCCGCCGGTCGCGAAGATCACCGCGCCCGCCCTGGGCAGCGCCGCCCAGGCCCGTGGGTCCTGGGTCGCCGCCCACCAGATATCCCGGCAGGTCCAGCCGATCCGGCCGATCAGCTCCAAATCCCAACCCAGTTGCGAAGCAACAATGTTGGGCCAGATACGCGGATCGTCGGCGGGCAGCCCGCCGGTGGGCCCGTAATACGCCAGTGAGTCGGCGAACACCAGCAGCGTGGGCCTGGACCGCGGCTCAGAGGACATCGTTAGACACCTGCGCCGAAGCGTTCCAGACATCGAGGCGCCAGCGGATGCCGTCGAAGTCAGGGCTTTCGCCGTCCGCGTGGCCGGAAAGCTGCACCCAACTGGCATTGCCCATGCCGCCCAGAATCGGCCAGTTGGCAACCGGAAGCCTCAGCAGTGCGGCCGACAACGCCGCGATCAAACCTCCGTGGGCCACCAGTATCACCGGTCGATCCGGCCCATCGGGGTCACCCCATTCCGGCTCGCCGGATACCAGCTCGGTGACCACCGGCAGACTTCGGTTGGCGACATCGATCCGGCTTTCGCCGCCATGCGGTGCCCACGTGGCGTCTTCGCGCCATGCCAGCCGGGCGCCCGGGGCGTCGGCGTCGATCTGGGCATGGGTCAGGCCCTGCCAGTCGCCCAGGTGGGTCTCACGTAACCGGGAATCCACCCGGACGCGCAGCCCGGTCCGCTCCCCAAGCTTTATCGCCGTGTCGTAGGCGCGATGCAGATCCGACGACACGATCAGCAGCGGCTGCAGCTTGCCCAGCACCTCGGCGGCGGCGACCGCCTGGGCGCGGCCCAATTCGGTGAGCGCGGAGTCCAGTTGCCCTTGCATCCGGCTGCCGGCGTTGAAATCGGTTTGGCCGTGCCGCAACATCACCAGACGTCGAATCCTCATTGCGCGCTCGCCGAGTCCTGCGGGTCCCCGGACCCGTCGGCCAGGTCGACCGGCACGACCGGGCAGTCACGCCACAGCCGGTCCAGGGCGTAAAAGTTGCGGTCGTCCTGATGCTGGATGTGCACGACGATGTCGCGATAATCCAACAGCGTCCAACGGCCTTCCCGGGCGCCCTCGCGACGCGCCGGCCGGTAGCCCGCCTTGCGCATTTTCTCCTCGACCTCGTCGACGATGGCGTTGACCTGACGCTCATTGGACGCCGAGGCGATGACGAAGCAGTCCGTGATCACCAGCTGGCCCGAGACGTCGATGACGACCACATCGTCGGCCAGCTTGGCGGCCGCCGCGTTGGCCGCCACGGTCGCCATATCGATCGCTTCCTGGGTGGCGCTCACGTGTTGTTCCCGGTGGTCAGGCCGGACGCCATTGGGCGTGCGGTGCCTTCGCCGCCGCGGTAGAGCCGGCGCTTTTTGACGTATTGCACGACGCCGTCGGGCATCAGATACCACAGCGGCCGGCGCTGTTCGGCGCGTCGACGGCAGTCGGTCGACGAGATCGCCAGTGCCGGGATCTCGACGAGCCTCAACGCATCCTCGGTCAGCTCGCCGAGAACGCCGGTGATGTGTTCGCGCCGCAGCTCATATCCGGGTCGGCTGACGCCGATGAACCGCGCCGACTCAAACAGCTCTTCCCAGCCTTGCCACGACAGAATGGAGTCCAGCGCGTCGGCGCCGGTGATGAAGTACAGCTCGGAGTCGGGGTTGAGAGCGTGCAGATCCCGCAGCGTATCCCTGGTGTAGGTGGGCCCGGCGCGGTCGATGTCCACCCGGCTCACCGAGAAACGTGGATTGGACGCGGTCGCGATCACCGTCATCAGGTACCGGTCCTCGGCGGCGGAGACGTGCCGGTCCTTTTGCCACGGCTGGCCGCTTGGCACAAACACCACTTCGTCGAGGTCGAACAGGTCGGCGACCTCACTGGCAGCGACCAGGTGGCCGTAATGGATGGGATCGAAGGTCCCACCCATGACTCCCAGTCTGCGAAGCTGCTTTTGCACGATGTGCCAGCTTACTTGAGCGCCCGGCACGGCCCGGATCGCGCGGGATCAGGCGGCCGACCCGACCAATCAGCCCAAGACGGCTGCACCGAACCAGTGGCAGAGCAGCAGTGCAACCTCGACATCCAGCCGGTCGTCGGTGATCGGGCGGCCGCGACGTTCGATAGCGCGCCGGATGCGGTACTTGACCGAGTTGACGTGGAGGTGGAGCTCCTCGGCGGCGGCTTTGAAGCTCGAGCCGGCGCCCAGAAACACTCGCAGGGTTTCGCGAAGCCGTTCGTCGCTCTCCGTAGGGGCGGCGAGCGGTCCGAGCACCTCGCCGACCCAGCTCGAAGCGGCGTCGACGTTGTCGCCGAGCAGCGCCGCCACCGAGAGGCCGGAATCGCTGGCCGCGGTGACCTTATGCGCGGAGGCGCCCATTGCGATCGCGACTGTACGGCTGTCTTGTGCCTGCCGATGCGAACGGCGAAAGCCGTCGATGTCCGGCACCGGATTGCCAACCGCGAGCCGTGGCGCATCTTCCACCGTTTCGGCGAAGGCCCGAATCCGCGCCACTGCTTCCGGTGCGGCAGCCGCGCCCAGCGGAATCCATCCCCACGACGTCACCCGGTCCACCGCAATGAACAGCGGATTCTCCTTGGCACCAGCCGATTCGGCAAGTCTGTGGACGAAACGTTCCATCACCGCCAGCTCGTCGCGTTCGCCGGATTCGCCGCACCAGATCACGACCGCCAGGTGGATTCGTCTGAGCGGATAGCCGATCGCGGTGGTTATTGCGTCGACATCGACGTCGACCCCCGAGAGCAGCTCGCGAACTCCGAACGCGCGTAGGCTGTTTCGATTCTCCAGCCAGTGGTCGCGCTCGGTCTGGTAGGTGGCGACGACTTGCTGCGAGATCCGGTCGATGTAGTCGAACGAAACCGCCTCGATGTGCTCGTAGACGTCCAGCCGCAATTTCGGTTGCAAGTCGGCAGCCCGAATCTCGGCGACCACAGCTTTCAGTGCCGCCCGATGGCCCAACCGGTAGGCGCGCACCAATGCGTTGGCGGATACCTCGCGCTGAGCCAGGCGCCGTGCATACTCCAATGCGGCCGCGGGCGGCTCGATATTCCTGACCGCGATGTCATGGCGGATTGACGAGAAGAAGGTGTCGATGTTTGCCGCGACGGTGTCGTGCAACAACTGCTGCAACTGTGCGTCCCCGCGCAGTTCCGAGATTTCGGCGACCAATAACTGCTGGATAGACTGCGTCACCTCGCCGAGCTTGTCGTAGAGCCGGCTGGTGATCGCCGCCACGGTCTTCGCAACGATCGCGTCGTCTTCGCGGGTGCTACCGGCCATAAATGAACCGTAGTTCGCGCCGGGTCCCGGGTGTAGTGCATTCGGATCAGCTCTTTGGCTCCGGAGGCCAAGAACACGCCGATAGTTGGTCCCACCGGGACGTCGCCACGTCGAGGCGGGCTCCGTACCGTTCCTAACGGACGCAGGGCCCGAGCGGCAAGATCCACAACGCGACATCGCCGCACCGGGAGAAGGGTGATGGAATCACTTGTAGCACAAGGATTTTGGTAACAGCAAATTCGCGCGGCCACGTGAACCGACGCGGGCGCGACGTCTTTCAATCATTGTCGTCGAACCGTTTACCGTCAAGGCGCGGCGGCGCACACTGAACAACATCAGCCCCCTCGACGGCAGTTTCCACGCCGTAAGCCGAAGCACCAAGTAATTCAACGCAAGTACAAGGAGCACCGATGACGACAGCTGACCTACAGGACCTCGACAGTGTCGATCTGGCTGACCCTGCCGTCTGGGACGATGGCCCGCCCTATCACCTCTTCGAGAGGATGCAGCGCGAGGCGCCGGTGCACTTCAGTCCGCAACGCAACCTGCCGGACGAGGGCGGCTTCTGGTCGATCACCCGCTTCGACGACGTCCGCGCCGTGAGCCGCGACCACAGGACGTTCTCCTCCGAGCGCCGCGGCATATTTCACATGGACGACATCGGCGTCCCGCTGGACATGCAGCGGCTGCAGTTGATCTCGATGGACCCGCCCCGGCACGACCGACTCAAGGCGCTGGTCATCAAGGAATTCACCCCGGAAGCGGTCGGCGCGCACCTGGATCCGGTCACGCAGATCATCAGCCGCACCCTCGACAGTGTCGCCGACCGGGAGCGATTCGATCTGGTCGTCGACGTCGCGCGGCCGATCCCGTCCCGCGTGATCGGTTCGCTGCTCGGCACCCCACCCGAGGACGACGCCAAGCTGGTGCACTGGACGAACGTCTTCACCGCATTCGAAGACCCGGCAATCCGGAACGAATGGCAAGACACCATGGCGATCGTCACCGAGATCGTCGAGTACACGCAAAACAGGATCGCGCAGCGCGACGACTCTCTTGGCCGCAACCTGCTCACCGCCATGGTCGATGCCGAGGTCGAGGGCGACAAGCTCAACGAGCTGGAAATCGCCACGTTCTTCGTCCTGCTGATGTCGGCGGGCAACGACTCGACCCGGGCAACCTACAGCGCGACGATGCTGGAGTTGCTGCGCAACCCGGAGTTGTTCGCCCACGTGCGCGAGCACCCCGAGCTGATCGACGCGGTGGTGGAGGAGGGGCTGCGCTGCTATCCCGCGTTCTCCTTCATGGCACGTGCCGCCGCTAAGGACACCGAGCTGCACGGCAAGACGATTAAGGAAAACGACCGTCTGCTGCTGTGGTACATCGCGTCCAACCGCGACGAGAGCGTGTTCCCCAATCCGCACAAGTTCGACATCACCCGGCCCGGGCTGGCCGACCAGCACCAGGCGTTCGGCGGCCGCGGCAAGCACTTCTGCCTGGGCGCCAACCTCGCCCGTCTCGAGCTGAAGCTGTGGATCCAGCAGACGCTGGAACGCTTCCCGGACCTCGCCCTGGACGGGGAGCCGACGCGGGTGCGGGCGCTGTTCCTCAACCAGTACAACTCGGTCCCGGTGCGGAGGACATCGTGACCGCAACCGAAACGGCCCGGGCCAGGCCGGCCTACCGCGAGGTCGAGGTCGACGTCGAGGTTCGGCGCCGCGAGGCGGTCTCCGACGGCGTCGTCACGCTGACGCTTGCCGATCCAACCGGCGCGGACCTGCCGGAGTGGGCACCGGGCGCCCACATCGACCTGATGATGACGCCGTCGCTGGTGCGGCAGTACTCGCTGTGCGGCGACACCGCCAACCGCGCCGAATGGCAAGTCGGCGTGTTGCTCGATCCCAACAGTCGCGGCGGATCGCAGTTCGTGCACGACAAGCTGCACGAGGGCGCAACGGTTCGGGTACGCGGCCCCCGCAACCACTTTCCATTGGTGGGTTCACCGCGGTACCTGTTCGTCGCCGGCGGGATCGGCGTCACGCCGATATTGCCGATGATCGCGGCGGCCGAGGCGGCCGGTGCCGACTGGCGTCTGCTCTATGGCGGCAGGACACGGTCGTCGATGGCGTTCGTCGACGAACTGCAGCGGCACGGTGACCGCGTAACCGTCTGCCAACGAGATGCGCAGGACGGCGCGAACTTCCGCGCGAACCTCGACGCGGCGCTGTCGTCGGCGCAGGACAACACGCTGGTGTACTGCTGCGGACCCGAAGGGCTGCTGGGCGCGGTCGAGGACGCGTGCAAAACCTGGCCCGAGGGCAGCCTGCACATCGAGCGGTTCTCGGCCAAAGAGCTCGAAGCGCCGTCACCGGAGGCGCTGGCGACCTTCGAGGTCGAATGCCAGCGCTCCGGCCTGACTTTGACGGTGCCGCCGGACAAGTCGGTCTACGAGGTGTGCGAGGACGCCGGCGTCGACGTGCTCGGCTCCTGCATGGAGGGTGTCTGCGGCACCTGCGAATGCGATGTCCTCGAGGGTGAGCCCGACCATCGTGACTCGGTGCTCAACGACGCCGAGAAGGCACGGAACGAAGTCATGATGATCTGCGTTTCACGCTCCCGTTCGGAAAGGCTGGTGCTGGACCTATGAGGGCCAACTATCCATTCAACTGCTGGTATGTGGCCGCGACCAGCGACGAGGTAGGGCCGGGATTACTCGCGCGCCGGCTGCTGGATAAGCCCGTGCTGCTGTATCGCCGCGGCTCGGGCGAGATTGTGGCGATGGAGGACCGCTGCATCCACCGTGCCTATCCGCTGTCGGCGGGGCGACGCGACGGGGATCGCGTGGTCTGCGGCTACCACGGGTTCGGCTACGATCCCGACGGCTGTCTGGTCGATGTGCCCTCGCAGGAGAACGTGCCGCCCGGCGCCCGGGTGCGCACCTACCCGGTGCATGAGCAGTCGCCGTTCGTCTGGATCTGGCTCGGCGATCCCGGCGTGGCCGCGCTGCGCCCGCCGCCGCGAGTGCCCTGGTACGCCGATGGGACCGGATGGGGCAGCACCACAGAGGTGCTGCGCGTCGAGGCCAACTACCTGCTGTTGCACGAGCACTACCTCGACCTCACCGACGTGTTCGTGATGCACCCGGAGGTCGTGCCGCCGGATATCGAGGTGCTGCCACAGCTGGACGAGGTCGAAGTCTCCGAACGGTCCGTCTCCTACTTTCGGGAGACGCCAGCGAGCCGGCTCGCGCCGTGGGAGGCCGAGATCACGGGCCTTCCCGCCGACACTGCAGGTATCCGGCGTGAGGAAGGAACATTCGTCTCACCGGCGCTGCATGTTCAGCATTACGTCATTGCTCCCGAGGACGGAAAAGGTAATGAGCTCTTGCGGATTCAGGGCTTCACGCCCGAATCCCCGGAAGCGACCCATATCTTTTTGCAGATGGCCCGCAACTTTGCGACCGACGACGGCAGGGTCGCCGAGTTTCTCCGCACCATGTTTCACGAGTGGGCGATGCGGGATTCCGTTGTGCTGGAGACGATTCAACGTCGGCTCGGCGAAGAGACCGTGCCCCGGCGCGATATCAACGTCAAGGCGGACCGTGCCGCGGTCCGGGCGCGCCGCATCGCCATGGAGATGGTCGACGAGGAAACCGGCCGGTTCGCGCTGAATCGGATTCTGGTGACGCCATGACCAGCGGCCTGCGCGCGCTCAAGCGAATGCCCGGCGTCAAATAGGAGAAAAGTGATGTCCAACAATCAATTCGACTACGACGTCGTGGTGATCGGGTCCGGGTTCGGCGGCAGCGTCACCGCGTTACGGCTCACGGAGAAGGGCTACCGGGTCGGCGTGCTCGAGGCGGGCCGGCGTTTCGCCGACGACCAATTCGCGAAAACCAGCTGGGATGTGCGCAGTTTCGTGTGGGCGCCCAAACTGGGCTGCTTCGGCATCCAGCGCATCCACCTGCTGCGGGACTGCGTGATCCTGGCCGGCGCGGGTGTCGGTGGCGGGTCATTGAACTACGCGAACACCCTGTACAAGCCCCCCGCCCCGTTCTTCAACGATCCGCAGTGGAAACACATCACCGACTGGGAAGACGAGCTGACGCCCCACTACGAGCAGGCCCAGCGCATGCTCGGTGTGGTGCGCAACCCGCACATGACCCCGGCCGACGAGATCATCAAGGGGATCGCCGAGGACATGGGGGTTGGTGACACATTCATCCAGACACCCGTCGGCGTGTTTTTCGGCGAACCCGGAAAAACCGTTGCCGACCCGTTCTTCGGCGGTGCCGGGCCCGAGCGCACCGGCTGCATCGAATGTGGTGACTGCATGGTGGGCTGCCGGTACGGCGCCAAGAACACGCTGGTGAAGAACTATCTCGGCCTCGCCGAACGCGCCGGTGCCACGGTACATCCACTGACCACCGTCGCGTCGCTGCACCAGCGCCCCGACGGGGCGTGGAACGTCGACACCGTGCGCACCGGCGCGGTGCTGCGCAAGAAACGCCGAACCTTCACCGCGCCCTACGTGGTGCTGGCCGCCGGCACCTGGGGCACCCAGAACCTGCTGCACAAGATGAAGGACACGGGCACGCTGCCCAAGCTGTCCGACCGGCTCGGCGCGCTCACCCGCACCAACTCCGAGTCGATCCTGGGCGCCATGAAATACAAGGTCGACCCCACCCTGGACCTCACCCGCGGCGTGGCCATCACCTCCTCGATCCACCCCACCGGCGACACCCACATCGAACCGGTGCGCTACGGCAAGGGCTCCAATCTGATGGGCATGCTGCAGACCCTGATGACCGATGGCGGCGGCCGCTGGCCGCGCTGGCTGAAGTTCCTCGCGCTGGCCGCGAAGAACCCGGTGGCGCTGCTACGCGTGCTGACCGTGAAGACCTGGAGCGAGCGCACCGTCATCACCTTGGTGATGCAGCACCTGGACAACTCGATCACCACCTTCACCAAGCGCGGACTGCGCGGGCGCCACCTGTCGAGCAGGCAAGGCCACGGCCAGCCCAACCCGACGTGGATACCGGTCGGCAACGAAGCGACCCGCAGGATCGCCGAGAAGATCCACGGCGTGCCCGCCGGAAGCTGGGGCGAGCTGTTCAACATCCCGATGACCGCACATTTCCTCGGCGGCTGCGTCATCGGCGCCGACCCCGAACACGGTGTCATCGACCCCTACCACCGGGTGTACGGCTACCCCACCCTCAGCGTGGTCGACGGCTCGGCGGTCTCGGCAAACCTGGGGGTGAACCCGGCACTGACGATCACCACGCAGGCCGAGCGCGCCGCGGCGATGTGGCCGAACAAGGGCGAGAAGGACCAGCGACCCGAACAGGGTCAGGGCTACCGGCGGTTGCAGCCGATCGCCCCGAACAACCCCGTGGTACCGGAAGGCGCGCCGGGCGCATTGCGGCTCGCGAAATTTCGAGCCGAATTGCAGGCCTGAATGTCCGCCATCGATACGCTGGATCGCCCGACGTCAGATCCGGCCGCGCGGCACGCGCTGCCGGATCCAGGCGACGTCTTCACCTGTCGGTCGTACCCACGAGCCCGACCGTATCGGTCGACTACGACGCTTAGGAGATTGACATGACATCGACGACGCCCAAAGCGCCACAGGGCTTTCTGCAGCAACTGATTGCGCGCCGCATCGGCGACGCGTCGTCCGTGCGTGAGCCCAACGAGCGGTTCATGCGCTATGTGCAGAACCCCGTCTTTAACTTCCTGTGCGACCACTACTTTCGGCTGGAAATCGACGGCTGGCACCGGATCCCCGACGAGCCGTCGCTGCTGATCGGCATTCACTCCGGAGGTGCCCTGACGATGGACGCATGGACGCTTGTGCATTCGTGGTATCGCCATTTCGAAGGCCGCCGGGTTCTGCACGGCACCGCGCACGACGTGCTGATGTCTGCGCCACTGCTCGGTGATTACTTCAAGGCGGTCGGGGTGATCCCGGCATCGCGTCGCGGGGTTACCGATGCGCTGGCCGCGGGCCATGACGTGATCGTGTGGCCCGGCGGCGAGCAGGATGCGATGCGTCACTGGCGCCATCGCGACAAGGCGATGTTGTTCGGCCGCAAGGGATTCGTGCGTCAGGCCATTCGCTCTCGCGTGCCGATCGTCCCGGTGGCGACGGTCGGCGGCCACGACACCGTGTTCGTCCTCTCCGAGGGCCGGTTCCTGGCCCGTTGGACCGGGCTGGGCAAACGGCTGCGCGGCGCGACGGCGCCGATCATCACGGGTTTTCCGTTCCCGCTGGCCGTCGAGATCCTGCCCGCGCACCTGCCGCTACCGGCCAAGATCCGCACCGAGTTCCTGGACCCGATCCGGGTCGACACCGACCCGGATCGGGTCGACGACGTCGACTACGTGGACAAGATCTACGACGAGGTTGAGCGTGCGATCCAGGACGGTATGGATCGGCTGGCCAAGCGACGTAGCTTCCCGGTGCTGGGGTGATCGGCGATGCTCCAGCTGACTAGCCTCGAGGTTGTCCCCGAAGACGCGCTGAGTGTCACACCGGCAGCAGCTGATCGATCACCGCGGCCAGCTGTTTGGCCGACCGGCATTCGTGCATGGTGATCACCTCTTGGTAGCGCGGCACGGCCGAATCGCCGCTGCCCCACAGATGTTTGGGCTCGGGGTTGAGCCAGTGCGCGTGCCGGCTGGCGGTCACCATGTCGGCCAGCAGGTCGATGGCCGGGTCGCGGTAGTTGGTGCGCCCGTCCCCGAGCACCAGCAGCGAGCTGCGCGGCGACAGCACGTTCGGATGAGCCTGCATGAACGACACGAACGCGTTCCCGTAGTCGGAATGCCCGTCGCGGCTGTACACACCGGCCTCCCTGGTGATCCGCTGAATCGCGACGGCCAGGTCGGCGTCCGGCCCGAACATGTGGGTCACCTCGTCGGTGGTGTCGATGAAGGCGAACACGCGAACACGCGAGAACTGTTGGCGCAGCGCGTGTACTAGCAGCAGGGTGAAGTGGCTGAATCCGGCGACGGAGCCGGACACGTCGCAAAGCACCACCAGTTCCGGTCGCGCCGGGCGGGGTTTGGCCAGCACCACGTCGATCGGCACCCCGCCGGTGGACATCGACTTGCGCAACGTCTTGCGCAGGTCGATCGAACCGGCGCGGCTGCGTCGCCGGCGGGCCGCGAGCCGCGTCGCCAGGGTGCGGGCCAGTGGCGCCACGGCGCGTTGCATCTGCCGCAGCTGTTCACCGGAGGCGCGCAGGAACTCCACGTTCTCGGAAAGCTGTGGGATGCCGTACATCTGGACGTGGTCACGGCCGAGTTGCTCGGCGGTGCGGCGCTTGGTCTCGGCGTCGACCATCTTACGGAGCTGTGAAATTCGCTGTGCTGCAAGCGCTTTAGCGATCTGTTCCTGGGTGGGCGTGGGTTCGTCGCCGTACGGGGCGAGCAGCCCCGCCAGCAGCTTGCCCTCCAATTCGTCGAGCGCCATCGCCTTGAGCGCCTGATACGACGAGAACGACGGGCCGCGACTGGAACTGTATTTGCCGTAGGCCTCCACGATCCGCGCGACCATCGCGACCAGGCGCTCGTCCATGTCGGCGAGGTCGGGATTGTCGGAGAGCAGATCCAGCAGCATCTGGCGCATTGCCTCGACGTCGTCGAACGGCATGGAGTCATCGCCGGACGCCCCATCGGCTCCGTCTTCCGAGACGACCGCCCGCGCGCCCAACGCCGGCGGGAACCATAGGTCGAACATGGCATCGTAGGTGTCGCGGTGATCGGCATTGCGCAGCACCGCGCACGCGAGACCCTCGCGCAGCACCTCGCGATCACCCAGGCCGAGGGCGGCCATCACCCGGCCTGCGTCCACCGTCTCCGACGGGCCCACCGAAATCCCGCTTCCGCGAAGCGCTTCCACGAATCCCACCAAATGACCCGGCAGCCCGTGCGGGGCGAGCGGGCGGCTGGGACGGATGCGGCGGGCCGCCATCAGTTCAGCCTCAGCTCCCCGGCCGCGCGTTGCTGATCGGATTGATGCTTGAGGACCACCCCGAGCGTCTGGGCGACGACGGCGTCGTCGATGGTGTCCAGGCCCAGCGCGAGCAGCGTGCGGCCCCAGTCGATCGTCTCGGCGATGGACGGCACCTTCTTGAGTTGCATCCCGCGCAGCACGCCGATGATGCGCACCAATTCCTCGGCCAGGTGCGCGGGCAGCTCGGGAACCCGGGACAGCAGGATGCGCCGTTCCAGCTCGGGGCTGGGGAAGTTGATGTGCAGAAACAGGCAGCGACGCTTGAGCGCCTCGGACAGTTCACGGGTGGCGTTGGAGGTCAACAAGACAAACGGCGCCCGCTCCGCGGTGAGCGTGCCCAGTTCGGGGACGGTCACCGCGAAGTCGGACAGCACCTCCAGCAGCAGGCCTTCGATTTCGATGTCGGCCTTGTCCGTCTCGTCGATGAGCAGCACCGTCGGCTCGGTGCGGCGGATCGCGGTCAGCAACGGCCGCTGCAGCAGGAATTCCTCGCTGAACACGTCGTCCTTGGTCTGATCCCAGTCCCCGGAGCCGGCCTGGATGCGCAGGATCTGCTTGGCGTGGTTCCACTCGTAGAGCGCGCGAGCCTCGTCGACCCCCTCGTAGCACTGCAGGCGGACCAGGCCCGAGCCGGTCGCCTGGGCGACGGCACGCGCCAGCTCGGTCTTGCCGACGCCCGCGGGGCCCTCCACCAGCAGCGGCTTGCCGAGCCGGTCGGCCAGGAACACCGCCGTCGCGGTGGCGGTGTCCGGCAGGTAGCCGGTCCCGGCCAACCGTCGCGAAACGTCGTCGATGTCGGCGAACAATGGCACCGACCGGGCGGGCACACTCACGATCTCAGTTCTCCTAAAGCGGTTGGTCTCCGACGTCAGGCCGGACGGATCTGCCCGTCTCCCCACGCAATCCATTTGGTCGAGGTCAATTCCGGCAACCCCATCGGGCCGCGGGCATGCAGCTTCTGCGTCGAGATGCCGATCTCGGCCCCAAAACCGAACTGCTCGCCGTCGGTGAATGCCGTCGACGCATTGACCATCACCGCCGCGGCGTCGACCCCGTCGGTAAACCGTTGAGCCGCAGCCATATTGGTGGTCACGATGGCCTCGGTGTGCCCGGTTCCGTACTCGTTGATGTGGGCGATCGCCGCGTCGACGCCGTCGACCACCGCCACCGCGATGTCCATCGACAGGTATTCGCGGCGCAGGTCGTCCTCGCCCGCGTCGAGATGCACCGTCACGCCGGCTTCTTGCAGGGCGGCCAACAGCCTGGGCATGGCCTCGCCGGCGATTGCGGCGTCGACCAACAGTGTCTCGGCTGCGTTGCACACGCTGGGCCGACGGGTCTTGGAGTTGAGCAGGATCCGTTGCGCCATGTCCAGGTCGGCGCCCTCGTGCACGTAGACGTGACAGTTGCCGACACCGGTCTCGATGGTGGGCACCTGCGCGTCGCGGACCACCGCGTCGATCAGGCTCGCTCCCCCGCGTGGGATCACGGCGTCGACCAGTCCGCGGGCCTGGATCAGGTGGGTGACCGTCGATCGATCGGCGGCCGAAAGCAGCTGGACCGCGTCGGCGGGCAGGTCCTCGCTGACCAGCGAAGCGCGCAGCACGTCGACGAGCGCCTGGTTCGACTTCGCCGCCGACGAACTTCCGCGCAGCAGCACGGCGTTGCCGGACTTGAGCGCCAAACCGAAGGCGTCGACGGTGACGTTGGGCCGGCCCTCGTAGATCATCCCGATCACGCCGAGCGGAACCCGCTGCTGGCGCAGCAGCAGCCCGTTGGGCAGCGTGTACCCGCGCAGCACCTCGCCGACGGGGTCGGGCAACCCGGCGACCTGGCGCAGCCCCGCGGCAATCCCGTCGACGCGCTTGGCGTCCAACGCCAACCGGTCGAGCATCGCGGCCGGTGTCCCTGCGGCCCGGGCGGCGTCGAGATCTTCGCCATTGGCCGCCAGGATCTGCTCGCTATGGGCGCCGATCGCCTCCGCCGCGGACCGCAGCGCCGCATCCTTGGCGGCCGTGGGCAACAACGCCAGCGCGTGGGCGGCGACGCGGGCGCGCCGGGCGGCGTCGTGTACCTCCTGGCGCAAGTCTGGGCGCGATGGAGCTTGCACACTCATTTATCCAGGGTATCGGTCCTTAGGCGGCCACGTCAGGCTGCCCCACCCCGGTGCGGGATCTCAAACATCACGAGAGTGGACGCGCCGGCGCCTCACCCACCCGCTCAGCGCGCCGGGCCTCCCGCACTTTGCCTTGACGCTCTTCGAGGATGCGGCCAAAGTTCTGTAGCAGCAACGGTTCACGCATCACCAGAGGCTCGAGGTATTCGCGGGCGATCTCCAACGCGGTCACCTCTTCGAGCGCGTACGCGCTCGCCATGTTCGGTTGCCGGGTCAGCGCGGTCAGGCCCAGGAACGAGCCCTCTTCCACCGTGCCGATGGGCACGATCGACCCGTCGTCGGCCGTCGCGGTCAGTTGTACGCGCCCGGCGACCAAAAACGTCATCCCCGCGGGCACCTGACCGGGGTACTCCACGATCTCGTCGGCACCGTATCGGACGAGCCTCGCACAGGAATACAGCTGCCGCTGTTCGTCGGCGTTCAGCCGCAATGCCGGCGCCACCACGATGCGCACCGCTTTCTCCACACCTTCGCTGGTCGAGTAGTCGTCGGCGGCGTCGTCGAGGTGCAGCCCTTCCCGCCGTGCGGCATACCAAATCCAGCGCAGGAACGTCGCCCGCGCGGCGCCATCGTCTGCGGGCGAGTTCAGCCCGACACTCGTGCGGTACCCGGCGCCGCCCACGGGTACCGAGCGGGGCACGCTGTCGGCCTTGAGCTGCGGCAGCGCGCAAGCAACACGCGACAGCATCGCGCAAACCTGGTCGGGCGGGTCAGCGGCCGAAAATGTGGTCTCCATCGCCAGTTTGTGCGTACCCGCCGGGCGACTGAGGTTCGTGAACGACGTCGTGGCCAGCACCGAGTTCGGCATGATGCGCATGCCGCTCCCGGTGTCGATGTGCACGGCCCGCCAGTTCACCTCGACAACACGCCCCTTCCCCGAGGGCGTGTCCACCCAATCGTTGATCCGGAAAGGCTGCTCGAACAGCATGAACAAGCCCGACACGATCTGGCCGACGGAGTTCTGCAGCATCAGGCCGATCACGACCGACGTGACGCCCAAAGCGGTGAACAAGCCCCCGACCCGGACGCCCCAGATATAGGACAGGATCACCGCCAGGCCGACACCGATGACCGTGAAGCGGCCGACGTCGAGAAAGATGCCGGGCACTCGTTTGCGCCAGCTGTCTTCGGGCGCGGCTTCGAACACGGTGGCGTTGAACCCGGACAGCAACACCACCAGCACCAGGAAGCCCAACAACGTGGTCAGCATCCGCACCGTGACCGCACCGGCCGGGATCTGCGAGGCCTTGACAAGCAGCAGCAGAAGCGCGGCGAGCGGCAGCAGGTAGTTGCGCAGCATGCCTAACTGCCCGGCCAGGCGGCTGTTCCGGCGGACGAGCGTTTGGTGCAGCTCGGTGAGAACGATCAGCCCGACCGGAAATCCGATCGCGATACCAACCGCCCAGTAGAACCACGAGGAGTGCCAGGCAGCGTTCATCATCGCTCCGACAACCGGTAAATCGCCTGATCGGTTCCGCCGACCGAAATCGTGCCGGCGGGCGTGAGATGGTGCACGTCCCGCATCGCTTCGTATACCTGGGAGCTGACATAGATGCCGGGCTGCGGTGCGCCTCTGTGCATTTGATAGGCGAGACTGACCGCGGCACCCCACATGTCGTAGACGAGGCTCGATCGGCCCACCAGCCCACTGATGACGTTGCCGGTGTTGATGCCGACCCGAAGCCCTAGCTCGTGACCGGTCTCGCCCTCGAATCGATCGATGATGCGTTGCATTTCGAGGGCAAACTCGATGCTTCGGTGAATGCTGTCCAATCGCGGAGTGATCATCCCGCAGCTGGCGAGGTAGCCGTTGTGGAAGGTGCGGATCCGTTCGACGCCAAGGGTTTCGGCCGCCGAATCAAACTGCCGGAACAGTTCGTCGACAATCCCGACCAATTCGTCGCCGGACAGATCGTTGGAAATCTCGTCGAGGCCGACGATGTCGGCATAGATGACGGCGACGTCCTGGTGTTTCTGGGAGATGGTCGCCTCGCCCTCGCGATAGCGTTGGACGATCGACTCGGGCATCAGCGCCAGCAGTAGGCGATTGTTTTCGCTGCGCTGCTCGTTGAGCAGCTCTTCCTTGATCGCCAGATTCCGGCTCATCTCATTGAAAGCCGCAGTGAGATCGCCGAGTTCGTCGCGCGTCATCGCCGGAATGTTGATGTCGTAGTCGCCGGAGCTGATCTTCCGCGTGCCCTCCTCCAGCCGCCGGACCGGCCGCATCGCCGCCTGGGCGATGAGCATCGAGGCCACGCAGATGACGAAAATCAGCGCGCTGACCGCAATCACGAGCGTCTTACTGAACTTGCCCAGCCGCGCAAAGGCATCGGAGTCGTCCCGTGTCGCCAGGATCGACCAGTGCAGCTCGGAGTTGGGAATGTTCAATGGGGCATAGGCTTCCAATTCCCTGTTACCCAGGTAATCGGTGGCGCTGACAACCCCGGTTTCGCCGCGTTGGGCGGCACGCAGACCCGCGGTGTCAACCGGCTGCACCAGCGTCGTGCCACCCAACCGGATCGCTTTTTCCGCGACGTCGGGAGGGGTGCCGGCGGCAATCGCCTCGCGCTTGTATTCCTGCGGATCTTCCAGGAAATCCCGCGAATCGGAACGCATCAGGTCGTCGGGGCCCGCCAGATACGTCTCGGTCGAGGGGCCCATGCCGGAGGCTTCCCATTGTTTGTTGGCGGTCATGATCCGGTTGATCTTCGCGATCGGCAACGGCAAGGCCATAACCCCGTCGATTTTGCCGTTGATGCCGACCGGCGACACCACCCACGCCCTGGGGGCGTCGAGTGCCGGCTGATATGGCTGGAAGTCGGTGATCCAGACGAAGTCTACGTCGTTGGAGCGCAAGGCCTTTTGGTATGCGTCGTGCAGATTTGATTCGCGATACGGGCCGGTGAGGATGTTGGTTCCGAGGTCGGGGCCCTTGTCCACGCTGTAGATGACATTGCCCTGCAGGTCCAGCAGCAACGCGTCCGGAAAATCGAAGCGGGTGACGATTTCGCGCAGGTAGAAATCGAAGCGGGCGTTGGCCGCCGACCATGCGCTGCCGTCGCCGGCATCCTCAACGGGCAGTGGATCGTTGGGCGACCTCGGCGGCGCGGTGTAGTACGCCTGAAGGTATTTCTGCGCGGGGGAAATCGGTAGTACCGCGTTGAGGTCGATGTTGTTGCCCGTCAACCGTTTGATCGGTTTGATCATGTCGTTGTCGTAGTAGTTGACGAGCGCCTGCTGTTGGGCGGGATTGATCGTCGCGTTGGCCAATTGGTTAAAGCCCGCGGTGAGCGCGGTCGTCGCCTCGGTGATGCTGAATCCACTGCTGTAGACGATGAGCGAATTCGTCACTTCCCTGAAGAGCGCCTCGACCTGTCGCTTCTGCGTCTCGCGCAGCTCGATCAACCGCTCGGACTCGACTTGCCGCAACGCGTTGCGGCCGGATATGGCGCCGATGAGGCCAATCACCGCCACGCCGAGGATGCCCGATAGCAGCATTGCCACCATGATCTTGGACTGAATGCCGAACCGGAAACGGCGCCACGGCAGAGGCCTGCGCATACTCCTGTGGGTCTTTTCGGCCGGCGCGGATTCCGGTGCGGTTGCCGCGGTGGCTTCAGAGGCCGCTTCGGCGTCTTTCAGCTCGGTCAATCGCCTTTCCCTCCCTATGACGGGATTCAGCACCGATCACGCAGCAGACTAACGCGCTGACATCAAGATATTGGCGATTGCCGCAAAAGCGACTAACAACCGTGGTACCGCCGTTACCAGTCGTCGTCGTCTTCGTCTGCCAAGAGCTTTTCGGGGTGGTGGAACGTGTTGGTGCGTGGCTGGCCGTGGTCGATAGCCGGGCGCGTCACAGCCGGGGTGGGTGCAGCCGCAATCGGTGGAGCGGCCGTTTAGGCGGTGTACTCATAGGGCTCGAACCGCGCTTGGGCAAACGGCAAGAGATATCCATGGGGCGCGTCGCTCGATACCCTTGAACGCGGGCTCAGCGAAGGGAGCAGACGGATGACCTCGATAAGAGATACCGCCGAACGATTCTTCGACGCTTGCGAGAGTGGGAAGGGCTGGGAGGGGTGCGAGCAGTACTGCCGCCCCGGTGCTACGTTCGCCGCCCAGGTCGACGCCCTGGACGGTGTGGAAACCCTGGAGGCTTACACCGACTGGATGAAGGGCCTGCTCACACAGTTGCCAGACGGCAACGCCGAGGTGCGGTCGTTCGCCGTCGACGAGGCGCGGAATAACGTGGCGGCGTTCGGCGTCTTCCGCGGGACACACACCGGGGAAGGCGGGCCGGTACCACCGACCGGGAAGAGCGCGGCGGCCGACTACGTCTACGTCATGGATTTCGACGGCGACAAGATCCGCCACATGACCAAAATCTGGAACGACGGGATCACCCTGCGGCAGCTGGGGTGGGCGTAGCGGCCAAAGTACCGGCTGGCCGGGCGGCCGATGGTCCGGTAGCCGGATGGACGCCCGCTGACTACTCGTCGTCGGGTTCCGCGAGTTATCTGTCGGGGTGGTGATGGTCGTTGGTTCGGGTTTGGCCGGTGTCAGGGTGGGGTGGTGGGATCCATTCGGTGCGGCCGTCTTTGCGTTTTTGGTTTTCCAGCCGCCGGGGGTGAGTAGGCGGTGATGGGGGCCGCAGGCGAAGGTGAGGTTGTCGAACCGTGGCACACCGACACAAATCCCGGCGTGGGAACACTGAAACCAAAGCGGTGCAAGAGATTCCGTCCCTCCCCGACGGCCCTCGTGCGCCGCGAAACCGGACCCGACTAACGTCTGCGGGATGGCGACGCGGGTCTGCGTGGTGGGCAGCGTGAACATGGACTCGACGTTGCGCGTCGGTTCCCTTCCGCGCCCGGGCGAGACGGTGCTGGCGTCGTCTTTGACCCACGCACCCGGTGGCAAGGGCGCAAATCAGGCCGTGGCGGCGGCGCGGGCGGGCGCGCAGGTGCAGTTCGTCGGCGCGGTCGGCGACGACCCGGCCGGCGAACAGTTGCGGGCCCACCTGCGGGCCGGCGGCGTTGGCCTGGACACGACCGTCGCGCTCGCCGGGCCCAGCGGCGCGGCTTTCATCGTGGTCGATGCCGGCGGCGAGAACACCATCGTGGCTGCGCCGGGCGCCAACGGGCTGTTGACGCTGGCCGGCGCGCAGGCGCGCGAGGTCATCGCCTCCTGCGACGTGCTGTTGACCCAGTTGGAGATTCCGGTGACGACGGCGGTGGCGGCGGCACGCGAAGCCCGTTCGGCCGCGGCGGTCGTCATCGTCAACGCCTCACCGGCCGGTCAAGACCAAAGCTCCCTGGCCGAGCTCGCGGCCATCGCCGACGTGGTGATCGCAAACGAAGCCGAAGCCGACGAATGGCCCTGGCAGCCAACCCACTTGGTAGTCACGCTCGGCGCGCGCGGCGCACGCTACGTCGGCGCCGACGGCGAGTTCGCGGTACCCGCCCCGGCGGTCAAAGCCGTGGACACCACCGGCGCCGGCGACGTGTTCGCCGGAGTGCTGGCCGCGAGCTGGCCACGCAACCCGGGTTCACCCGGCGAGCGGCTGGCCGCGCTGCGGCGTGCCTGTGCCGCAGGTGCGCTGGCGACTTTGGTGCCCGGCGCCGGTGACTGCGCACCGGATGCCGAAACGATCGACGCAATGCTTTCGTGACTACAGCGATTGATGTACTGTCGCTGGCCATGAACGCGGTCAGGAGGGGCTGCTGATGCCGGCGACAGCCGCGGGCGACATGGCCGTCGTGCTCTTCTCGGTGTTCGGAGTGCTCGGATTCGGCTGGCGCAGTTGGCTACAGTATCGGCGCACCGGCTCTACCGGGTTGCGTGGCATCAGGGCCGGCGGTTTGTTGGAATACCTCGCCGGGGGCGGCTTTGTCGTCGCGCTGATCGTGGCGGTCAGCGCCGCGGTCATGCAGGAGACCGGGGTCATTGAACCCGTCAGGGTGCTGAGCGTGATCTGGGTCCAGACGGTCGGCATCGTCATCGCTACGGCGGGGATCGCGGCGACGGTGTACGCGCAACTCGAGATGGGTGATTCGTGGCGAGTCGGAGTGGACCAAAGGGAAACCACCACGCTGGTGCACACCGGCGTGTTCGGGCGGATACGCAATCCCATCTACACGGCGATGTTCACATTCGGCATCGGGATCGCCTTGGTGACGCCGAATCTTGTTGCCTGCGCGGGTCTTATCCTGCTCATCGCGTCGATCCAGCTCCAGGTCCGTCGCGTCGAGGAACCTTACCTGTTACGGACACACGGCGATGCCTATCGCACCTACGCCGCGCACGTGGGTCGGTTCATACCCGGTGTGGGGCTGATGCGCTAGCGCGCGGCCTGGCCACGTCGTGGGCAATGGTCAAACCATCGGCCATTTCCATTTCGTCCGCCGTCTGGCTGAGCAGCAGGCGACTGCGGTTCGGTGACAAGAGAACCGACACGTGGTGATGCGGCGCGTCGGCCACGAAAGCCAAGCGGTTGAGGCGCAACAGGGCCGCGCCGATCGCCGTGTCCAGCAGATGTGCATTGCGCGGGCCCGCGATCTCGGCGGTGATTTCGTGTCGCACCCGATCCACGACGATTCCGGCATCCGACAGCAGCTGATAGAGCGGCGCCCGTCGCAAGGCGGACTCGGTCAACACGTCGGCCAGCTGCGCCGGCAACCAGGCATCGGTCACCATCAGCGGCTCGCCGGTTCTGCGTTGCCGCCGCACCCGCACGATCTGCAACAGCTCGCCGGAACTCCCGAGAGCCTCGGCGACAGCCCGCGGTGGGCGTCGCGTGCCGAGTTCAACCACGTCGACCTCGGTTTCGAATTGGCTCTGTCGCAGCCCCGCCATGTACGAGCGGCCCGCCGCTGACAGGTCGGCCGGACCGTGCTCGCGCACAAAGGAACCGACGCCCTGTCTTCGCTCGATGTAGCCCTGTTCGGCCAGATCCGCCAGGGCACGGCGCACCGTGATGCGAGAAACCCCGAACTGATCGCACAGCGCCTGCTCGGTGGGCAATGGGTCGCCCGGGGCGATAACACCCCGGTCGATCTCATCGTGCAGCACCAAAAAAAGCTGTCGGTGCAACGGCACCCCGGCATCAGTCGATACCGGCGCCGCCTTAGCGCTGCTCTTCTGCACGGTGATCAATGCTTTCACACCACCCCTCTTGCGTGTTCGATCAACTTGTTATATGTATATAACAACAAGTCAAGTACGGCGCAATCAGGGAGATGCAATGACCGCAGTGCACGAGCAGACCGCCACCGATCCGGACGGGCCGACCGGAGGCCTGGCCACCTGGGTCGCCGACCTCACGCTCGACCAGATCCCGCAGAACGTCGTGGACCGGGCAAAACACCTCCTGCTCGATGGCCTGGGTTGCGCGCTGGTCGGGGCCCAATTGCCGTGGTCGCGAGTCGCCACGGACGCGGTGCTCGGCCTGGAGGGCACGGGCGACACCGTCGTTATCGGCACGGGACATACCACCAGCGCACCCGCGGCCGCCGTGCTCAACGGCACGTTCATCCAGGGCTTCGAGCTCGACGACTTCCATCCCCTCGCCCCGCTGCACAGCTGCTCGCTGCTCATTCCGGCGCTGCTGTCGACGGCGTCAACACGACCGGAGACGACGCCTAGGGGTGCCGAACTCCTGCTCGCGGCGATTGCCGGCTTCGAAGTGGGCCCGCGGGTCGGGTACACCCTGCACGGCACCCAGATGCTCGACCGTGGCTGGCACTCCGGATCGGTCTTTGGCACCCACGCGGCGGCAATGGCGTCGGGCAAGCTGCGCGGACTGTCACCGGCGCAACTGGAGGACGCCCTCGGCTTGGCCGGCACCCAGTCGTCGGGGTTGATGGCAGCGCAGTACGAGGCCATGAGCAAGCGCATGCATCACGGCCTGGCGGCGCGCAACGGCTTCTACGCCGCGGGGCTGGCGGCAGCCGGCTATACCGGGATCAAGCGGGTGTTCGAGCGTGAATATGGCGGATTTCTCAGCGTTTTCGGTGAGGGCCACAATCCCGACGCGTCGCTGCTGACCGCCCAACTCGGCCAGCGGTGGGAGACCTCCACCATCGTGGTCAAGTGCTACGCCGCGATGGGCGGCCTGCTCGGAGCGATCGACGCCGCCAGGAAACTGCGGGGTTCGGTTGCCCCCGAGAATATTTCGAAGATCGACATCACCGTCGGTGAGACTGTGTACAAGCACGGTTGGTGGACGCCGAAGCGGCCACTCACCCCGATCGGTGCCCAGATGAATATCGGGTATGCGACCGCCGCGGCGCTGCTCGACGGCAACGTGCTGCCCGAGCAGTTCACCCCCGCCCGGCTCGACTCCGACGACATCTGGTCGCTGATCGCCGCCACGACGGTGCATCTCGACGAATCGCTCGCCGAGGCCGATGTCAGCCAGTGGTTCCGCACCGACGTCGCGGTGACCACGCGCGACGGCGCCGTCCACCGGGCCCGTGTCGTCCAGCCGCACGGCGCGCCCGCCGACCCGGTCACCAACGAGGAGCTCGTCGCGAAGTTCCACGCGCTCGCCGACCGGGTAACCAACCGCGGGCGCGCCGAAGCGATCGAGCGAGCGGTGGTCGGGATCGAGGGCATTGAGGCCCTCGACGACATCGGTTACCTGATTGATCTGCTCGCCGCCCCCGTTGCGGGCGCGCTGGACTGAAAGGATTTCCATGGCTACCACACCGGCCCGGCAGCGGCTGAACGACCTGTTGAACAAGCGCGAACTCATCATTGCGCCAGGCGTTTTCGACGGCATCTCCGCGCAGCTGACCAAACGAACCGGCCACGTCGCCGCGTATATGACCGGCGCCGGCGTGGCGGCCTCGGGCTACGGGTTGCCCGACATCGGCTTGGTCACCGCGTCGGAGATGGCCGAGCGGGCCCGGATGATCGTCGGCGCGTTGGGCGACATTCCGCTGATCGCCGACGCCGACACGGGCTACGGCGCCCCGATGAACGTGGTGCGCACGGTCCGCGCCTACGACGCGGCGGGGGTGGCCGCGATCCAGTTGGAAGACCAGGTATCCCCGAAGCGCTGCGGCCACCTGCCGGACAAACAGGTCGTCGATGCGACGGTGTTCGAACAGACGCTCGCCGCCGCGCTGGACGCCAGGTCCGACGACGGCCTGCTGATGGTGGCCCGCACGGACGCGCGCGCCCCGCTCGGTTTGGACGCCGCGATCGAACGTGCCAACCGGTACGCGCAAGCGGGCGCCGACGTCATCTTCGTCGAGGCGCCGCAGGACGCCGGCGAAATCGAACGCATCGCACGCGAAGTCGACGCTCCCCTGCTGATCAATCTGGTGCTCGGCGGCATGACGCCGCTTCAGTCGGCGGCGCGGCTACAGGAGTTGGGTTACGCGATCGCGATCCATCCGGTCAACCTCCTCGCGCAAGCGACCTTCGGCATGCTGCAGAGCCTCTGCGAACTCAATGGGAGCGACATGGCTGCCCACATGCCGAGCAAGCCCGCCGATTTCTTCAACCTGGTCGGCATGGCCGAATGGCTGGAACTCGACACCAAATACGCAGGTAAGGACCCATCATGGGCATGACCATCATCGAAAAGATCTTGGCGCGCAAGGCCGGTCTGGATGCGGTGTCGCCGGGTGACACCGTCGTGGTCGACGTCGACATGACCGTATTGATCGACCTGCAGTTCGCCACGATGTGGATTGCGCCCAACCGGATCCACGACCCCGACAAGCTGGCGGTCGTCATGGATCACGCCGTGCCCGCACCAACCATCAAGGACGCCGCCGGCGGTGGGCATGCCCGCAAATTCGTCGCCGACTTCGGCATCGAGCGCTTCTATGACGTCGGCCGACACGGCATCTGCCATCAGGTCATCGCCGAGAACGGGCTGGCCCGTCCGGGAGAGATACTGGCCTGCACCGACTCGCACACCTGCGCGGCCGGCGCCTACAACACCGCCGCCCGCGGGCTGGGGCCCGCCGAGGTGTATTCGATCATGTGCACCGGAACCACGTGGTTCCAGATCGCGCCGACGATCCGCTACGAACTCGACGGTGTCAAACCAAACACGGTCAGCGGCAAGGACATCTTCCTGCACATCGCCAACGAATACGGCGACGCGGCCAACCTGAACCTGGAATTCGGGGGCCCAGGTTTGGCCGGGATCCCGATGCACGATCGGCGCACCATCGCCACGCAAGGCGCCGAGGTATCGGCCGATTTCAGCACATTCGAACCCGACGACGTGTTGACGTCGTTTCTCGACGAGCGCGGGGTCACCGGGTACGCCGCCGCCGCACCGGATTCCGACGCCGCCTACCAGGACGTGCGGCATATCGACCTGACGAAGCTCGAACCCTATGTGGCTCGCCCGGGCACCGTCAGCCGCAACGGGCTACCCGTGTCACAGCTGGACAGGCAGAAGATCGACCAGGCTTTCATCGGGTCGTGCGCGAACGGTCAGCTCGAGGACCTCGAGATCGCCGCGGAAGTGTTGCGCGGCAAGGCCGTGGCTCCGGGCGTGCGGCTGCTGGTCACGCCCGCCTCCCAGGCGGTGTACCGGGAAGCCATGCGTAAGGGCTACCTGCAGGACATCGCGGATGCCGGTGGTGTCGTCACCAACTCCACCTGCGGCGCCTGTTTCGGCTACCACATGGGCGTGCTCGGACCGGGCGAGGTCTGCATCACGTCCAGCACCCGGAACTTCACCGGACGGATGGGCAGCACCGAGGCCGAGATCTTCATGGCCTCACCGGCGACCGTGGCCGCATCCGCAATCACCGGATTCATCACCGACCCAAGGAGTGTCACGGCATGACGGTCACCTTTAGCGGCAAGGTGTGGGTTTTCGGAGACAACCTCAACACCGACGCGATGTACCCGGCCTTTGCGATGAAAATGGAACCGCCCGAGGCGGCCAAACACATTTTCTATGAGGTCCGCCCCGGCTGGACCGATCAGGTGTCGCCGGGCGACATCGTATTGGCCGGCAAGAACTTCGGGCTCGGATCGTCGCGGCCGGTCGCCTCGTTGTTCACCGAGCTCGGTGTCGCGGGTCTGGTCGCCGAGGAATTCAACTCGCTGTTCTTTCGCAATGCAGTGAACGCCGGCCTGCCCGCCATGACGGTGCCCGACGCCACCACGGTTTTCACCGAGGGCGACACCGGAACGTTCGATCTGATCGCCGGCACCTGGCGAAACGACACCACGGGAGCCTCCGGTACGGTTCCCAAACTGCCCGACCTGCTCCTCGACATCATCGAAAGCGGTGGCGTCATGCCCCGGCTGGCCGAACAGGGTTATCTGCCGGCCGAACTCGGCGACCTGCTTCGCTCGAGCACGGTCGCCATGCGCGGCGCCGGGAGCGGCGCGTAATGGCCGTGCTGGGCAGGCTTTTCCGTGGCGTCCGCGCCGGCGCGCACCGCAGCCCGCTGGCCGGCAGCGCCTTCGCCGCGCCGGAATCCATCACGGTCACCAGCCCGGCGTTCACCGACGGCGACGCGATGCCACGGTCCAGCGCCGGAAAGGGCGTCGGCGACAACACATCGCCGCCGTTGCGCTGGGGCGGGCGCCCGCCCGAGACCCGGCAGCTGGTGCTCATCATCGACGACGTCGACGTTCCGCTCCCCCGCCCGCTGCTGCACACCGTCGCGGTGCTCGACCCGACACTGGACGGCATCGAGGCGGGTTCGTTGCAGCCGGGGACGACGGGAATGTGGTTCATCCGGGCCGATTTGGGCAACCGCGGCTATGCCGGACCACGTCCAATTCCCGGACACGGAACGCACCACTACCGATTTCATGTGTTGGCCATCGACGAGCCCATCCCCGACACCGTCACCACCGCCAAGGCCCTGCTGGCCGCGATGAGCGGACGCGTGCTGGCCCGCGGCGTGCTGACCGGCACCTACGAGCGTTGACACGGCGCTCGGATAACACCCGTCACGTCGCCCCATCCGTCGCTTGGGTCTGACCTGCGACTGGCAGTAGTTGGCAGCGTGTGGCGTCGATCTGGCAGCGGTTTCCGACCAGCCTCAGGGGGACCGATGTCAGCCTTCGAGAAAGGAAAATTATGTCCGCCACCACCATTGACCGCACAGGAACTCGCGACGGGTTGCTTCGCCTTGCCATGCGCGCCGACGCTGCCATCAGCGGGCTTGTTGGCCTGGCCGGTATCCCTCTGGTCGGCTGGCTCGCCGAGCTCTCGGGCACCACGAAGACGTTCGAGTACGGCATGGCGGCGTTCTTGATCGCCTACGGTGTGGTCGTGTTCGGGCTCGCCCGCCTGCCGTCGGTACGCCGCGCCGGCATGGGCGTCATCATCGCCAACCTGCTGTACACGGTGGCCGCCGTCGTTCTCGTGCTCGCAGACGTCTTCCCGTTGACCTCGGCCGGCGTCGTGTTGAACCTGGCGGCCGGCGCCTACACGCTGGTGTTCGCGGAGCTGCAATACCAGGGCTGGCGTCGCGCAAAGGCGTGAGCCGCTGCTAGTCCTCGGGCACCTCACGCTCGATCTCGTCGAGCCAGATGCGCGCGGACATATCCGACGGGGCCCGCCAATCCCCGCGCGGCGACAGCGAACCGCCATGGGACACCTTGGGCCCGTTGGGCAATGCCGAGCGCTTGAACTGGCTGAACGAGTAGAACCGCTGCACGAACACCTGCAGCCAGTGCCGGATCTCCTTGAGCGAGTAAGACGGTCGTTTGTCCGCGGGGAATCCGGCCGGCCAGTCGCCGTGCTCGGGATCGCTCCACGCATGCCAGGCCAAGAACGCGATCTTCGATGGCCGGAATCCGTAGCGCAGCACATGGAACAACGAAAAGTCCTGCAGCGCAAACGGCCCGACCTTCGACTCGCTGCTCTGCAGCTCTTCCTCTTCGCCGCTCGGAACGAGCTCCGGGGTGATCTCGGTGTCGAGCACCGACTGCAACACCTCGTGCACCTCCCGTTCGAACTGCCCGGACGAAATGACCCAGCGGATCAGGTGCTGGATCAGCGTCTTGGGCACGCCGGCATTGACGTTGTAGTGCGACATCTGGTCGCCGACCCCGTATGTCGACCAGCCCAACCCCAGCTCGGAGAGGTCACCGGTGCCCAGCACGATTCCACCGCGCTGGTTGGCCAGCCGGAAGAGGTAGTCGGTGCGCAAACCGGCCTGGACGTTCTCAAAGGTGACGTCGAAGACCTTCTCGCCGCGCGAGAACGGATGATCGATCTCCTTGAGCATCAGGTTTGCGGTGTCGGTGATGTCGATTTCGGAGAAGGTAACCCCGAGCGCGCGGCAAAGCTCGATTGCGTTGCGTTTGGTGCGATCTCCGGTAGCGAAGCCGGGCAACGTGAAGGCCAGAATGTCTCTGCGCGGCCGTTGTTCGCGGTCCATCGCATGCGCGGCGACGATCAGAGCGTGTGTCGAGTCCAACCCACCGGAAATGCCGATGACGACCTTCGGGTAGTTCAACGCACGCAACCGCTGTTCGAGCCCGGCGACCTGGATGCTGTAGGCCTCATAGCAATCCTGTTGCAGCCGTTGCTGATCGGCCGGAACGAACGGGAAGCGCTCAATCTCGCGCCGCAGCCCTATGTCGCCTCCCGGCGGGTCGAGCCGGAACTCGATGCGCCGGAACGACTCCGCCGACGCCCGGTGGTGGCGCCGGTTGTCGTCGAAGGTCCCCATCCGCAGCCGTTCCGAGCGAAGCAGTTCCGTGTCGACGTCGGCGACGCTGCGTCGCCCTCCCTTCGGGAAGCGCTCGGATTGGGCGAGCAGCGCGCCGTTCTCCCAAACCATGGTCTGGCCGTCCCACGCCAGGTCGGTTGTCGATTCGCCCTCCCCCGCGGCGGCATAGACGTAGGCGGCCAGGCACCGCGACGACGCCGAGCGCGCCAGCAGGCACCGGTCCTCGGCGCGGCCGATCGTGATGGGGCTGCCGGACAGGTTCGCCAGCACCGTCGCGCCCGCCAACGCCGCCTCCGCGCTGGGCGGAATGGGCACGAACATGTCCTCGCAGATTTCGACGTGCAGCACGAAGTCGGGTAGGTCGGATGCGGCGAACAACAGATCGGGGCCGAACGGGGCCTCGATGTCGCCGATGCGGATGACGCCGCGCTCGTCGTCGCCGGGCGCGATCTGGCGGCGCTCGTAGAACTCCCGATACGTCGGCAAGTACGACTTGGGCGCCACACCGAGCACCACACCGCGGTGGATGACCACCGCGGTGTTGTAGATGCGATGCCGGTGGCGCAGCGGGGCGCCGACGACCAAAACCGGCAACAGGTCGGTCGAGGACGCGACGATCTCCGCGACGGCGGCTTCGACGTCGTCGAGCAACAGGTCTTGCAGGACGATGTCCTCGATGGAGTACCCGGACAGCGTCAGTTCCGGGAAGACGGCCAGCGCGACGCCGTCGTCGTGGCATTCGCGGGCCACCCGCAATACCGACGCGGCGTTGGCCGCCGGATCGCCGATCGTGGTGTGGTGCGTGCACGCGGCGACCCGGACAAAGCCCTGGCTGTAGCTGTTGTAGAAGTCCATTGCCCTTCCATTGTCGCCTGAACAGTGTCAATTCGTCTCTACCGGGTATCAGGCGCGCATGAGCGACACCGCGGTCCTCGTGATCGACATGATGAACAGCTACGGCCAAACTTTCCCATGTGGATAACGATTTTGTCTCGCTAGCCCGAATGCGCAGTCAGACATCGGCCCGCGCCGCCGGCGCGGGCCGATCTTTTTCTACCCGTTGACCTTGTTTCTCCTGGTCAAGTACAGCATTCGGTCGCCTGTAGTCGCCAAATATGTTGAACAGCAACAAAATAGCCGCGTTCCCGTGACCTAAGGCCTAGCTTCGCCGCCTTAATGTAGTCGTGAAAGGGGGACGACAATCATGACGAGACTTCTCAGATTACGAACACTCGCATTGGCTGCGGCCGGTGCGGCGGCAGTGAGCTTGTGCGGACTTCCTCCGGTCGCCTCAGCAGCCGGGCCCGCAACCCAGGGCGGACCAGCAAGCGTCCGGGGGGGCTGGAGTCTGGATGACCCGTACGACTGGAATCACCCCGAATGGGGTCCTGGCTGGAACAACGGATACCCAGCGCCAGGTTGGGTTCCGCCACAGGGCTGGCGACCGCCGAATAACTGGAGGCCGCCGCAGGGCTGGTCGCCGCCACCCGGCTACAGGCAATCACCGGGCGACTGGTATCACCCCGAATGGGGTTCTGGCTGGAACAACGGATACCCAGCTCCGGGTTGGATGCCGCCACAGGGCTGGCAACCGCCGAATGACTGGGTGCCGCCGCAGGGCTGGTCGCCGCCACCCGGTTACGCGCCATCACAGAGCTGGGTGGGCCCCTGCCACGGCCCGCTGAATGCTCTGCTGCATCCCGCTCGCTGCGCATGATTCTGATTCGAACAGTCGGCAAACCCCTGGGCTATGTCCCGGGGGTTTGCCCTTTCTCTTGCTGCGCAGAATACGAAAACCGCGTATAGCGATGCCCACGCCTCCCGGACGGAGGCGCGGCCGCAGCCGAGCGGCTGGGTATAACGGGCTTCGCGGTGTCGCAGATCGACGACAATCAACGCCGCTAAACCCGAAGACCGCGGACCACTCTCGGGTCCGGGGTCTTCGTTCTGGATCACCATTACCTCGCCGTCGTCTCCGTCGCCCTAGCCATCCCCCAGCCGTCGTGGTGGTGGCCTTCGTTGAACCAGAACGGCTCCGGTGCGTCGTCTGGCTGAGGCCGGTCCCGGTCGAAACCAGTTGGGCGCCGCTTGAAGTCCTTCACCGCCCCATCTCCTTCACGGCGCGCATGATGCCGTACCCGAGCACGGCTAGCGCGATCATCAGACCGAGCATCGCAGTCTTCGGCGGTCAGGCGGTCCTGGTAGCGCTTAGCCATCTCCTCCGTGGCGAGGGCGTCGCGGCGGGCCTAGCTGGGCGCGACGCTTAGCCCAGAGCTCCGCCGTCGGCTCGGCCTGATCGTCCGTACCCTCGACTAGGTGACCGCTCGTTGCGCAGAATCGCCGGAACTGGTCGCGCTGCTGACCGGTCGTCGGGTCGCGGTGCTGACCGGTGCGGGGATCTCCACCGATTCCGGCATCCCCGACTACCGGGGACCCGATTCGCCGCCGAGCAATCCCATGACCATCCGCCAGTTCACCTCGGATCCCGTGTTCCGGCAGCGGTATTGGGCGCGCAACCACGTCGGGTGGCGGCACATGGACGACACCCTGCCCAACGCGGGGCATCGGGCACTGGCCGCGCTGGAGCGCGCCGCGGTGGTGACCGGCGTGATCACCCAGAACGTCGACCTGCTGCACACCAAGGCCGGCAGCCGGAACGTCGTCAATCTGCACGGCACGTACGCCAACGTGATCTGCCTGAGCTGCCGCTACGGCATGAGCCGAGCCGCGCTTGCCGAACGGTTGGAGGCGCTCAACCCGGGATTCGTCGAGCGAGCCGAAGCGATCGGTGGGCTGGCGGTGGCTCCCGACGCCGATGCCGTCGTCGCCGATACCGCCTCGTTCCGCTATCTCGACTGTCCGCGCTGTGGCGGCATGCTCAAGCCGGATATCGTCTACTTCGGCGAGAACGTGCCCAAAGACGTTGTGGCGCGGGCATGTTCACTGGTCGAGGAGGCCGAGGCGCTGCTGGTCGCGGGCTCGTCGCTGACCGTGTTCTCCGGCTACCGATTCGTGCGCCAGGCCGCCGCGCTGGGCATCCCGATCGCCATCGTCAACCGCGGCCGCACCCGCGGCGACGACCTGGCCACCATCAAGGTCGAGGGCGGGTGCTCCGAATTGCTGACGCTGCTGGCTTCCGAACTGGCGGGGGCGCCGGTCTCGATCACGCTAGAAGGTGCAGGGCATGCTGCGGATGCCGTGGATGAAGTTACTTGGCACGTACGCCGGATCGCCCGCCTGGATATCCGGCAATTGCGCGAGCAACTCGGCGAAGATGGCGCGCAGCTGCGCCCGGGCCACATGGGCTCCAAGGCAAAAATGCACCCCGCCGCCACCGAAGCCCACGTGCGGGTTGGGATTGCGGCTCAGGTCGAAACGCTCAGGGTGGTCGAACACCTCGGTGTCCCAGTTGCCCGACGGATAGAACATCACCACCTTCTCCCCCGCCAGGATCTCCTGGCCGCCCAGCTCGAAATCCGTTGCGGCCGTGCGGCGGAAGGTCATGACCGGCGAGGCCCACCGGATGAACTCCTCGACCGCCGTGCCGATGCGGTTGTCGAAATCCTCGCGAAGCCATGCCCTCTGATCGGGAAAGTCGGTGAGCGCCTTCATGGCGTGGCTGGTGGTCTGGCGGGTGGTGTCGTTGGCGGCCACGGCAAGCAACACGAAAAACGCGGCGACGTCGTTATCGGACAGCCGGTCGCCGTCCACTTCGGCGGTCACCAGGCTGGTGAACAAGTCATCGCCGGGATGCTCGCGGCGCTCCGCGGCCAACGCGCCGGCGACCTGGTGGATGTACATCTGGGCCTCCAGCAGGACCTCTAGCGGGTTGCGACCGTCGAGGTAGACCGAGTCGGCCCACGACACCATCGCATCGGCGGCGTGCGCCACGCGCTGACGCTCGGATTCCGGGATCCCCACCATGTCCGACAGCGTGCGGATGGGCAATTCCTTGGCGCACTGGTCAACGAAATCCGCACCGCTGCCTGCGGCGCGGAGCTCTTCCACGATGGTCTTCGCGTTCGACTTGATCGAGTCCTCGATGCGGCGGACCTGCCTCGGGGTGAACGCGGCGCTCACGACCTTACGCAGCTTGGTGTGTCGCGGTGGGTCCATCGCCAGGAAGGATTGCGACGCCTCGAGGAGTTCCTCGGGGACGTTCTCGAAAATCACCCCCTTGCGGGACAGAAACACCTCGTTGTTGCGGCTGACCGACGCGATGTCCGAGCGTCGGGTGACCGCCCAATAGCCGTGGTCGTCGGGATCATGCATCAGCGATTCTTCGACTGGGGCATGCCAGCTCACCGGGCGCTCGGCCCGTAGTACCGCGAACGAACGTTCCCGATCGGTGGCCGTCGTAGACCAGAACGCGCGGGAGGACAGATCGATCGCGTCGAAGGCGCGGCTGCTGCCAGACGTCCCGGTCATCACAGTCATCGTTGCTCCTCCATCGCTTATGACGCCAGTCACAGTCTCCGACCGACAATATGCCTAGACGTAATGTCTAGTCAACATGTGGAGGGCCGGTTATGCTTGGCAAATGCCGTCGGTCACCCGGAAGCCGCAGGCCAACCGCGAACAAGGGCGTCAGCAACGAAGAGAGCAGCTGGAGCGCCGGTTGCTGGACGCCACCGAGCGGTTGATGCGCGACGGCGCCAGTTTCACCGAGCTCAGCGTGGACCGGCTGTCGACCGCGGCCGGGATGTCGCGCGCCAGCTTCTACATCTACTTCGAGGACAAGGGCCACCTGCTGCGCCGCATGGCCGGCCAGGTGTTCGCCGATCTCGCCAACAGCGCGGAGCGTTGGTGGAGCGTGGCGGGGCGGCACGATCCCGACGACGTCCGCGCCGCGATGGCCGGCATCGTCGCCACCTACCGGCGTCACCAACCGGTGCTCGTCGCGCTGAACGAGATGGCCGCTTACGACGCTGTGGTCGGAGCGACCTACCGCAACCTTCTGACCGCTATCACCGGCCGGTTGACCCGGGTCATCGAAGACGGCCAGGCCGACGGCGCCATCCGCCGTGAGCTGCCCGCGGCGACGACGGGCAGCGTGCTGACGTGGATGGTCGAGCGCGCGTGCCAGCAAAATCTTCCCACGGCACCAGACTCCTACGATGCCGAGCTGGCCGCGACGATATCCGAAATCATTTGGAACACCCTGTATCTCAAACCCATGCCGCGGAGCTGAGGTTCCTGTGACGAGAGCAACATAGTTAGTACGCTAACTATTAGCGTACTATACAGGTATGGCCGCCCCGACCGCACCGGACATCGACCCGCTCGCCCTTGAACAGCAGGTCTGTTTCGCGCTGAGCATCACCAACCGCGCCGTCTTGGCGGTCTACCGGCCGTTGCTGGAGCCGTTGGGGCTGACCCATCCGCAGTATCTGGTGATGCTGACGCTGTGGGATCACCAGAAGGGATCGGCGGGGCCGCAGAAACCCCTGTCGGTCAAGGAGATTGCGGCCACATTGCAGATGGATTCGGCCACGATGTCGCCGATGCTCAAGCGCCTCGAGGCGCTCGGCCTGATCACCCGTACCCGAAACGCCGTCGACGAGCGCACCACCGACGTCAAACTCACCGACAAGGGCACCGCCTTACGTCGGCGCGCGCTGAAGATCCCGCCCGCGGTTGTCGCACGTCTGGGCGTGGATATGAGCGAGCTGCAGCACCTGCATCGGGTGCTGACCCGGATCAACACGGCCGCCCTGGCGGCCGGCGCACTGCAGTCCTGAAACCGCCCATAGGAGCCAGCATGACCAGCACCAAACCCAACCTTTGGCAGCACATCGCCTATTCGTATGGTCGGTGCCTACCCGACTCGATGCGCAGCTGGGTCGCCAACGATCTGGCGGGCAAAGGAGCCGTGCGCCGGCTCATGCTTTGGTGGGCCATACCACCACTGTTCGTTCTCGCGCCGTTCTGGCTGTTGCCCGCCTCGGTGTACGAGCACGCGGAGATGACGGCGCCGCTGTATATCTGGTTCCTGATCATCTTGTTTGCGTTGAACAAGGTCTGGCGCCGTTACCGGCTGGCGCAGCACGGCCTCGACCCGAACCTGGTCGATGTGATCAAACGCGAAAAGCAGGCGAAGATGCACGAGGACTACGCCCGCCGCTATGGACCGCGTCCCGAATCGGCGAGGTGGCAGGACAACAGCAGCCCGTTTGGCTAGAGCGCTCCGCTCGGTTACACCGCAACCAGGTCGTCGGCGTGCACCGCGGGCCGGCGTAGCTCACCGGGCAGCTCGGAGGTCGACCGGCCCATCATGGTGGCCAGTTCGGTCGCGTCGTAGGCGACCACACCGCGGGCGACTGTCATCGCGCCCGGTCCATGCAACTCGACGACATCTCCGGCGTAGAACCGGCCCCCCACCGCGGTGATGCCCGCGGCCAGCAGCGAGCGGCGTTGCCGAACCACCGCGCGCACCGCGCCCTCGTCAAGGGTCAGCGAACCGGCGGCCTCCGCGGCATAACGCACCCAGAACCTGCGGGCTGACATCCGATCCGAACACGCGGCGAACACCGTACCGACCGAGGCGTCGTTGAGTGCGGCCGCGGCGTCGGCCGCGGCCGCCAGCAGCACCGGTACCCCGGCGTCGGCGGCCAGCAGCGCCGAGGACACCTTCGACGCCATCCCGCCGGTACCCAAGTCGCTGCCCGGCCCGGCGACCACGCCGTCCAGGTCCGCCGCGCCCGACACTTCGGGAATGAACCTCGCTCCCTTCGATTTTCGCGGATCGGAGTCGTAGAGCCCGTCGATGTCGGAGAGCAGCACCAAGGCCTCGGCGCCCACCAGGTGGGCAACCAGCGCCGAGAGCCGATCGTTGTCGCCGAACCGGATCTCGGTGGTGGCCACCGTGTCGTTTTCGTTGACGATCGCGACCGCATGCAGCGCGCGCAGCCGGTCCAGGGTGCGCTGGGCGTTGGTGTGGGAGACCCGCATCGAAATGTCATGCGCCGTCAGCAGCACCTGCCCGACCGTCCGGCCGTAGCGGGCGAACGCCGCGCTCCACGAGTTCACCAGCGCCACCTGCCCGACGCTGGCCGCGGCCTGCTTGGTCGCCAAATCCTTTGGGCGACGCGACAACCCGAGCGGCTCGATGCCGGCGGCGATGGCGCCCGAAGACACGATGACGACGTCGGTGCCGGCTTTCATTCGCGCCTCTATCGCGTCGGCCAGCGCGGCCAGCCGACTCGCATCGAACACCCCGGACGGTGTGGTCAGCGCGTTGGTCCCGACCTTGACCACGAGACTGCGCGCCGTTCGGACGACTTCGCGGTGTGTGCTCACGAGTCGTCACCGCGTTCGCGGCGCCGACGCCGGGCGGCCTTGCGCTCGTCGGCGCCGGCACGATCGCTGCGCTCCAGCCGGGCATCGGTACCGCGGCCCGACAACGCAACCTGATGTCCCGCGGGCGTTTGCGGCTCCCAGTCGAATGTCATGTCCCCGATGGTCACGGCGCACCCCGGCTGCGCGCCCAGCCGCAGCAGTTCCTCTTCGACACCGAGACGGGCCAGCCGGTCGGCGAGATAGCCCACGGCCTCGTCGTTGTCGAAGTTGGTCTGGCCGACCCAGCGCTCGGGCCGTGCGCCGGTGACGACGAAGCCGCCCTCTCCGTCGGACTCGACGGTGAAGCCGCTGTCGTCGACGGGCACCGGACGAATCACCGGCCGCCGCGGCACGATTGGCGGGCGTGCGGCGTTGTACTCGGAGATCATCCGCCAGAGCCCAAAGATCAACGGCCGCAAGCCTTCCCGCGCAACCGCCGACACCAAGAACACCGGCCAGTCACGCTCGGCGATCTCGTCGCGGACGAATTCGGCGAGCTCACGCGCCTCGGGCACGTCGATCTTGTTGAGCACCACGGCCCGGGGCCGCTCGGCGAGGTCTCCCAGGGCCGCATCCCCCTGCAGCGTGGGCGTATAGGCGGCCAGTTCGGCTTCCAGTGCGTCGATGTCGGAAATCGGGTCACGCCCGGGTTCCGCGGTGGCGCAGTCGACGACGTGCACCAGCACTGCGCACCGCTCGATGTGCCGGAGGAAATCCAGGCCCAGGCCGCGGCCCTCGGATGCACCCGGGATCAGACCGGGGACATCGGCGACGGTGAAGGTGTGCTCCCCCGCCGAGACCACACCGAGGTTGGGGACCAGCGTGGTGAACGGGTAGTCGGCGATCTTCGGTTTGGCCGCCGAAATCGTGGACACCAGTGAGGATTTCCCGGCCGACGGAAACCCGATCAGGCCGACGTCGGCAACGGTCTTAAGCTCCAGCGTCAGGTCGCAGGACTGGCCCTGCTCGCCGAGCAGCGCGAAGCCCGGAGCCTTGCGGGCGCGCGATGCCAGCGCGGCGTTGCCCAGGCCGCCGCGACCGCCGGCGGCGGCCTCGAAGCGAGTGCCCGCGCCCACCAGGTCGGCGAGCAGCCGGCCGTTTTCGTCCAGTACGACGGTGCCGTCGGGCACCTTCACTTCCAGGTCGAGCCCGGCCGCACCGTCGCGGTTGTTGCCCATCCCCTGCTTGCCGGACGGTGCGGTGATGTGCGGATGGAAATGGAAGTCCAGGAGGGTGTGGACCTGCGGGTCGACGACCAAGACGACGCTGCCGCCGCGGCCGCCGTTGCCGCCATCGGGGCCGCCCAGCGGCTTGAATTTCTCGCGATGGACCGACGCGCAGCCGTTACCGCCCGAACCCGCCCGTGCGTGGATGATGACGCGATCGACAAACCGAGGCATCGGGGGTCCTCTCAGCTACCCGCATGCACGGGCGCAGCGACCTCAGTCGGTGGTCTGCCCGGCCGCGACGATGCTGATGGTCTTGCGTCCGCGCTTGACCCCGAACTCGACGGCCCCGGCTTCCTTCGCGAACAACGTGTCGTCGCCGCCACGGCCCACATTGGTGCCCGGGTGAAACTTGGTGCCGCGCTGGCGGACGATGATTTCGCCGGCCTTGACGACCTGGCCACCGAACCGCTTAACGCCCAGCCGCTGCGCGTTCGAATCGCGCCCGTTGCGCGAGCTGGAAGCGCCCTTCTTGTGTGCCATTTGTGTCGCCTCCGCTACTTGATCCCGGTGACCTTCAGGACCGTCAGCCGCTGACGGTGACCCTGACGCTTGTGGTAGCCGGTCTTGTTCTTGAACTTGTGGATACGGATCTTGGGGCCCTTGGTGTGCTCGAGCACCTCACCGGTCACCGCGACCTTGGCCAGCGCGGCGGCGTCGGTGGTGACGGTGGCGCCGTCGACAACCAGCGCGACCGGCAGCGACACCTTCGCCCCGGGCTCGGATTCGAGCTTCTCGACCTTGACCACGTCTCCCACGGCGACTTTGTACTGCTTGCCGCCGGTCTTGACGATTGCGTAGGTCGCCATCGTTGCTCCTGCCTCTTCCTTCTTCACGCGCGTGCCACCGCGTCTGCGTGGTGGGTCTGGGGTGCGGGTCTGCGCCGACTTCCCGGGGAGTCCCGCTGGTCGCCGGCCAGTGTCCTGCCCGGCTGGCCTGGCGACAACTGTCCAAGGGTACTTGACCAGCGGCTACAGGGTCAAACCGGTCGGCGACCGCGCCCAGGGGGGCGCAGGTCAGTCCACGTGCATCGGCGGGCCGGCCGGCCTCCCCGCCGCGCGCCGACGGCGCGGACGGGCATAAGGGGACCCATCGTCGTCGGCCTCGTCATCGTCGTCAGTCGTCGTCGTCGTCGTTGTCGTCGTCAGTGTCGTCATCTACGTCGAGATCCTCGTCATCGTCGTCGAGGTCTTCGTCATCGAGGTCCTCGTCGTCGAGCTCGTCCTCGTCTTCTTCGTCGGTGTCCTCTTCGGTGTCCTCGAAGTCCTCCTGATCGGTCTCCTCCAGGTCAACGGCGGCCCGTTCTTCGGTCTCCTTGTCGAGTTTGGCGGTGACCTCCTCACCGGACTCCTCGGATTCCTCCTCGCCGCGTTCGGTCGCCTCCGACCCAGCCGAGCCGGCGGCCATCGCCTTGAACATCGGGTGCTCACCCGGGGCGTGCGCGGGCACCTTGGCCACCGCGGGTTCCTCGGATCGACCCTTCTTCGATCGCCTGCCCCGGCGACCACCGGACTCGGACTTGCGCCCGTTCGTCGGAGCCGAATCGACGGGGTCGGCGTGCAGCAGGATCCCCCGGCCGCCGCAGTTGGGACACGATGTCGTGAACGCCTCGATCAGCCCGGTTCCCAACCGCTTGCGGGTCAGTTGCACCAAGCCCAGGGAGGTCACCTCGGACACCTGGTGGCGGGTGCGGTCGCGGGCCAGCGCCTCGGTCAGCCGCCGCAACACCAGATCGCGGTTGGACTCCAGCACCATATCGATGAAGTCGATGACCACGATGCCGCCGACGTCGCGCAGCCGCAGCTGGCGCACGATCTCCTCGGCCGCCTCCAGGTTGTTCTTGGTGACCGTCTGCTCCAGGTTTCCCCCGGAGCCCGTGAACTTGCCGGTGTTGACGTCGACGACCGTCATCGCCTCGGTCCGGTCGATCACCAGCGTGCCGCCCGACGGCAGCCACACCTTCCGGTCCATCGCCTTGGCGAGCTGCTCGTCGATGCGATGCACCGCAAACACGTCCGGTCCGCCGGCCCCATCCGGACCCGCCGGGGGCTCGTACTTTGTCAGCTTCGAAACCAGTTCGGGGGCAACGGAGTTCACGTACTCGTTGATCGTGCCCCAGGCCTCGTCGCCGGAAACGATGAGCCCGGCGAAGTCCTCGTTGAACAAGTCACGGATGACCTTGACCAACACGTCCGGCTCTTCGTAGAGCACCACCGCCGCGCCGGCGGCCTTCTCCTTGGTCTGGGTCGCCTTGGCCTCGATTTCTTGCCAGCGCTCCTGCAGGCGGGTGACGTCCTTGCGGATGTCGTCCTCTTTGACACCCTCGGACGCCGTGCGAATGATCACCCCGGCGTCGGACGGCACCACCTCACGCAGGATCTCCTTGAGGCGCTGGCGTTCGGTGTCGGGCAGCTTGCGGCTGATGCCGGTCGACGACGCGCCCGGCACATACACCAGGTAACGACCCGCCAGTGACACCTGCGTGGTCAGCCGTGCGCCCTTGTGCCCGACCGGATCCTTGCTCACCTGGACCACGACATAATCGCCGGGCTTGAGGGCCTGCTCGATCTTCCGGTCCGACCCGCCCAATCCCGCGGCTTCCCAATTGACCTCTCCGGCGTAGAGCACGCCGTTGCGGCCGCGACCGATGTCGACGAAGGCCGCCTCCATCGAGGGCAACACGTTCTGCACGATGCCGAGATAGATGTTGCCCACCAAAGAAGCTGACGCGGCGGAGGTCACGAAATGCTCGACGACGATGCCGTCCTCGAGCACCGCGATCTGGGTGTACCGCGCGCCCGAGTGCGGCGGCTCGGTGCGAACCCGGTCGCGCACCACCATCATCCGTTCGACGGCCTCGCGGCGCGCCAGGAACTCGGCCTCGCTCAGCACCGGCGGGCGGCGCCGCCCGGCGTCGCGCCCATCGCGACGGCGTTGCCGCTTGGCCTCCAGCCGAGTGGAGCCGTCGATGCCCTTGATCTCGTTGCTCGAGGCGCCGTTCCCGTCGCCGCCGTTCTTGCCGGCACGTGGCGCCCGCTCGTGCACCACGGTGTTCGGCGGATCGTCGGGCGAGGAGCCCTCGCCGTTGTCGTCTCCCGATCCCGACTTGCGCCGCTTGCGCCTGCGCCGGCGGCGACTGCCCCCCTCGGACGAACCGTCGTCGTCGCCGTCGTCGTCGCCGGCGTCGGACTCGTCGTCGGAGTCGCTGTCGTCGTCGCCGGCATCCTGCTGGCCATCGGGTCCGCCCGGTTCACCGCGCCCGCGGCCACGACCCCGACGGCCACGACGCCGCCGCCGGTTGGCCGGTCGATCGCTCTGGTCCTCGTCGTCGTCGGTGTCGGAATCATCGGAGTCGGCCGAATCATCCGAGTCGGCGTCACCGCGCTCCTCGACCTCTCTCGGTTGCGGCGCGACGAACAGGGGCATGTAATGCGGGCGCTCGCCCGCGGCCGGCAGCAGCAGCGGTTGCTGGGCCGCGGGTGCACTGCTGAAGCCCGGGATGTTCTGCAGGGGCTCGGCGAAGAGCAGGTCACGTACCCGGAGTGCATCCTCGCGGTCCACGCCGGAATGCACACTGCGGGCCCGTCCGTCGAGCGCTGTGAGCGCTTCCAGCACCTCTTTGTTGGTGCTGCCCAGCGCTGCGGCCAGCTGATGGACCCTCAGGCGGTCCGGCAGATCCTCGTCCTGGATCGGCCCTTGTCCTGGCTCTCTGGGTGGTGCACCGTCTACCACGTAGTCTCCTTTAGCCCCCGGGCGCGTCTTTCGACGCGGCCACGCGAGGGCTTCAATATGGGCCCGGGTCGCTTCTCCCGAGCTTGTGATGGTCTCGCCCCGGGCGGCTCAGGGAGAACTCGCTCGGCGCAATGCTGAATGACGGCCTGACATGCGGCGCAACATCGCGGATTGGCGGTGGTATCGCGCTTGTCTAAGTCTTCATTCGGGTGTCTGACACCGGTCCGGCGACGTTCACCCGATGTCAGTATCCCACATCACTCGGGGAGCCCACCCGCCCCTGAGCCGGGCGCTTGAGCAAACCCGCTCAGGGACCCGGCACGCCGCCCATCGTCCCAGCGCTAAGCCCCGGGAAACCAGAGCGCGATCTCGCGCTTCGCGGAATCGGTCGAATCGGACCCGTGGACCAGGTTGAGCTGCGTCTCCAGCCCGAAATCGCCACGAATCGTGCCCGGCGTGGCCTTGTCCACCGGGTCGGTGCCACCGGCGACCTGCCGAAACGCCGCGATCGCGCGCGGTCCCTCCACGATCGCCGCGACCACCGGTCCCGAAGTGATGAACTCCAGCAACGATCCGAAGAACGGCTTGCCCTCGTGTTCCGCGTAATGCTGGGCGGCCAGTTGTTCGCTGACGTGCCGGAGCTCCAGCGCCGCGATGATGAGGCCTTTTCGCTCGATGCGGGCGATGATCTCGCCTATCAGGCGCCGCTCGACGGCATCCGGCTTGATCAGTACCAGGGTCCGTTCGGTCACGGCGGACAGCGTACAGAACCATTTGCCGATGGACCCGGCGGTGACCGGTCTACTGCTGGCGGCGCCTGACCTCGGCACGGAAATAGGCGATCAACGCCCACAACCCGGTGAACAGCACCCCCATGAACCCGATCCCGGGGTACACCGCGAAGCCGGCGAGAAGAACCAGCTGGACGCCCAAATTCACCCAGATCGCCCAGGGTCTGCGCTGCAGCCCGGCAAGCAGGATCAGCACCGCGGCCAGGCCGATCAGGTAGGCCAGCGATGCGCCGGTCAGGCCGCCGCCGACCGCGCCCACCACCGGTATCGCCAGCAGCACCACGATCGCCTCCAGAACCAGCGTCGCGGCCATGACCGCGCCGAAGCTCTTCCATGGGTCGGCGGGCGTAGGCGCTTGGGGGCTTTGGTCCGTCACTCGGGATCACGACCAAACAGCGTCCGCGCGGCCCCGGCCGTGACCACCGACCCGGTGATGACGATCCCCGTGCCGGAGAAGGCCCCGGCTTCCCCATCCACACCCGCCTCGTCGACCAGAGCGGTCGCAACGTCGATGGCGTCGCGCAGGTTCTCGGCGGTCGCCACCCGATCGGGCCCGAACCGCTCACGCGCCGCCAATGCCAGCGACTCGACGTCCAGCGCCCGCGGCGAGCCGTTGTGGGTCACGACGACGGAATCGAACACCGGCTCCAGCGCGGCGAGGATGCCGTCCACGTCCTTGTCGGCCAGCACGCTGAGCACGCCGACCAGAAATCGGAAGTCGAACTCGTCGGCCAGCGTGCGCGCCAGCGCGGCGGCACCGGCCGGATTGTGCGCGGCGTCGATGAACACCGTCGGCGCGCTGCGCATGCGCTCCAGCCGGCCGGGGCTGGTGACGGCGGCGAAACCGGCCCGGACCGCCTCGACGTCGAGCTGACGCTGCGCGCCGGCGCCGAAAAAGGCCTCGACCGCCGCCAGCGCCAGCGCCGCGTTGTGCGCCTGGTGTTCGCCGTGCAGCGGCAGGTAGACGTCGGAATACACCCCGCCAAGACCTTGCAGCCGCAGTACCTGTCCACCGATCGCGACCTGGCGCTCCAAGACCGCGAACTCCGAATCCTCGCGGGCGACAGCGGCATCGGCACGCACGGACTGGGCCAACAGCACTTCCATGGCCTCCGGCACCTGACGCCCGATGACCGCGACGGTGTCTGGCGCGCCGTCGGGCGCCTTGCTGATGATTCCGGCCTTCTCGCCGGCGATGCCGGCGATGTCGTCACCGAGGTAATCGACGTGGTCAATGGCGACCGGCGTGATGACCGCCACCGGCGCGTCGATCACGTTGGTGGCGTCCCAGCGCCCGCCCATGCCGACCTCGACCACCGCGACGTCGACGGGCGCGTCGGCGAACGCGGAGAACGCCATCGCGGTGAGGACCTCGAACTTGCTCATCGCCGGCCCTCCGGCGGCCTCCGACTGCGCATCGACCATCTGCACGAAAGGCTCGATCTCCCGGTACGTCGCCACGTAGCGGGCGGGGCTGATCGGTCGTCCGTCGATCGCGATGCGTTCGACCGCCGATTGCAGGTGCGGGCTGGTGGTTCGACCGGTGCGCCGTTGCAGCGCGGTAACCAGCGCGTCGACCATCCGCGCCACCGAGGTCTTACCGTTGGTGCCCGCGATGTGAATCGACGGATAGCCGCGTTGCGGCGAGCCGAGCAAGTCCATCAATGCGTCGATCCGGGTCAGGCTCGGCTCGATGCGGGTCTCCGGCCAACGTTGATCCAGCAGATGCTCGACCTGCAGCATCGATGCGATCTCGTCCGGCGTGGGAGCCGCAGTGTTGGTTTCAACGTGCTCCGGTCCCCACTCGGGCGGCTCGAAACTCATTGCAGCCCAGCCAGCCTCGCGTTGATCCGGTCGGTCTCCTCCTGGGCCACACGCTGACGGTCGCGGATCTTGCCGACGACGTCTGGTGGGGCCTTGGCCAAGAAGTCCGCGTTGGACAGTTTGGCGGCCGTCGACGCCAGCTCCTTTTGCGCCGCGGCCAGATCCTTCTCCAGGCGGCGGCGCTCGGCGGCGACATCGATGGTGCCGGAGGTGTCGAGTTCGACGACGACGGTGCCGGCGCCGAGTCGAACCTCCAGTGACGCCGTGGGGCTGAACTGCGGACCCGGTGCTACCAACCAGGCCAGCGCGGACGTCACCTGGGTCACCTGTGCGCTCAGTTCCTCACCACCGCGCAAGCGGGCCGACACCTTCTGCCGATCGGCCAGACCTTGATCGCTGCGGAACCGCCTCACCTCGGTCACCAGCTTCTGCATATCGGTGATCCGCTGCGCGGCAACCGGATCCAAGCCGATTCCGGAAGGTTTCGGCCAGTCGGCGATCACGAGCGACTCGTCGTCCGTCAGTGCTTGCCACAGCGCCTCGGTGACGAACGGAATCACCGGGTGCAGCAGCCGCAGCAGTGTGTCGAGGACCGTGGCCAGCACGGCGGTGGTGTGCGCTGCGCCCTCGCCAAGTTGCACCTTCGCCACTTCGACGTACCAGTCGCAGAATTCGTCCCACGTGAAGTGATAGAGCGCCTCGCAGGCCCGGCTGAACTCGTAGCCGTCGAGGGTCGAATCGACTTCCGCGCGAACCTCCTCCAGCCGCCCCAGGATCCAGCGGTCGGCGTCGGTCAGGTCGGCGAGATCGGGCAGCGGCGCGGGGCTCGCGCCGTTGAGTAACGCGAACCGGGTGGCATTGAAAAGCTTGGTAATGAAATTGCGCGACGCGCGGACGTGATCCTCGCCGATGGCCAGGTCACCGCCGGGGCTGGCGCCCCGGGCCAGCGTGAACCGCAGCGCGTCGGCCCCGAACGTCTCCATCCAGTCCAGCGGGTCGATGACGTTGCCCCTGGATTTGCTCATCTTCCGGCCGAATTCGTCACGGATCAGCCCGTGCAAGAAGACGTCGGTGAACGGCACCTGCGGGCCGCGGCGGCCGCCGAGCGTGATGGTGTCGTCGCCGCCCACGAAGGTGCCGAACATCATCATCCGCGCAACCCAGAAGAACAGGATGTCGTAACCGGTGACCAAAACGCTTGTCGGGTAAAACTTTTCCAGCTCCAGGGTCTCTTCGGGCCAGCCCAATGTGGAGAACGGCCACAGCGCGGACGAGAACCAGGTGTCCAGCACGTCGGGATCCTGTTCCCAGCCGTCGGGCGGTGTCTCGTCCGGTCCGACGCACACCTGTTCGCCGTTGGGCCCGTACCAGATCGGGATGCGATGGCCCCACCACAGCTGTCGCGAGATGCACCAGTCGCGCATGTCGTCCACCCAGCCGAACCAACGCGGTTCCATGCTGGCCGGGTGAATCACGGTGTCCCCGTTGCGGACCGCATCGCCGGAGGCCTTGGCCAGCGATTCCACCCTGACCCACCACTGCAGCGACAGGCGCGGCTCGATGACTTCGCCGCTGCGCTCCGAATGTCCCACGCTGTGCAGATAGGGCCGCTTCTCCTCGACAACGCGGCCCTGCGCGGCCAGGGCTTCGCGCACCGCGACGCGGGCTTCGAATCGGTCCATGCCGTCGAATTCGGTTCCGGTGTCGGCAATAACGGCCTTGGCGTCCATGATGTTCGGCATCGGCAGGTTGTGCCGCAATCCGATTTCGAAGTCGTTGGGATCATGGGCGGGTGTGACTTTGACTGCACCGGTGCCGAATTCGGGGTCGACGTGCTCATCGGCGACGATGACGAGTTCGCGGCTGACGAACGGGTGCGGCAGCGTCGTCCCGACCAGATGTTTGTAGCGTTTGTCGTCGGGATGCACGGCGATGGCGGTGTCGCCGAGCATCGTCTCGACCCTGGTCGTGGCGACCACGATGTGTGGCTCGTCGTCGTTGAGGGACCCGTAGCGGAACGAGACCAGCTCGCCCTCGATCTCGTCGTAGATGACCTCGATGTCGGAGATCGCCGTCTGAAGTACCGGCGACCAGTTGACCAGCCGCTCGGCCCGGTAGATCAGCCCGGCGTCGTAGAGCCGCTTGAAGATTGTCCGCACCGCCCGCGACAGGCCCTCGTCCATGGTGAACCGGTCGCGGCTCCAGTCCACCCCGTCACCGAGCCGGCGCATCTGGCCGGCGATGGCACCGCCGGACTCGCGCTTCCAGTCCCACACCTTTTCGATGAACAGCTCTCGGCCGAAGTCCTCCTTGGACTTGCCGTCGACCGCAAGCTGCTTTTCCACCACGCTTTGGGTCGCGATGCCCGCATGGTCCATGCCCGGCTGCCAGAGCACCGCATAGCCCTGCATGCGCTTGCGGCGGGTCAGGGCGTCCATCATGGTGTGTTCCAGCGCGTGGCCCATGTGCAGGCTGCCCGTCACGTTCGGCGGCGGCAGCACGATCGAGTATCCGGGTTTGGCGCTTGCCGGGTCCGCCGTGAAGTAGCCGGCATCCACCCACTTCTCGTAGATCGCGCTCTCCATCGCACCGGGATCCCACGACTTGGGAAGGTCGGCGGCAGAACTGCGGCTAGCGGTCACCGGTCAATTCTAGGAAGCCGCATTTGCCCGCGCGTAAGCGCCCGAACCCGCAGGTCAACGGATTCGACCGCAGCGGCCGGCCCCGAGGATCAGGGAATCGTCAGCACTTGGCCGGGCTGGATCAGGTCGGGGTTGGGGACTCCGCTCGCATCCGCGATCACCTGGTATTTGCTGCCGTCGCCGTAGAAGCGCTCTGCGATGGCCCACAGGCTGTCGCCGGATTCGACGGTGTACGTCCGAACGGCGGGTTCCGGAGCCGGCTCCCCGGCGGCCTCCTCGACGGCCGGCTCTTCAACCGCGTCTTCGACGACGGGTCCGTCGGCAGTGGGCGTCTCCTCGGCGGCTGCCTCGGGCGCGGGTGGCGGCGGGGCGTCGGTCTCGGTCTTGGTCGACCAGGCCGGTCCGTCGCCGGAGTAGAGCACCAGGTTGCGGTCGTCCTGAAGCACGAGTCTGACGTCCTTCCTGCCCTTGGTGTCGGTGTGCCACACCGGCTTGTCGGCCGTGTAGACGACGAAGTTGCCGTCGGGTTGCAGCTCGGCGCGCACCACATCCTGCCCATTGGTCGAGCTCGACCAGATCGCTTGGCCGCGCGACGCCAGCACCAGGTTGCCGTCGTCTTGCAACGTGAGGGTATAGGCACCGTTGCTCGAGGTGAGCGATTCGCCTCGCACCAGCTTCTGTCCTGCGGTGAGCGTGTCTGTCATGCCATTTCCCTCTCGTCATCGCCGCCCGGCCGTCTGCGGTCGAACGGCATTCCTTATCTCCTGTTAGCGGGAGCCTACTTATCTTGATTTGTCCTGGGCAGCCTTGAATTCGACGCAATCCGAACCTTCAGAGAACTGCGGATGAACGCTGTGCGCGCGGCGCTACTTCTTGCCACCGAGCAGGCCGCCGAGGATATCGCCGAGTGCGCCTCCCTTGCCGCTCAACACATTGCCGAGGATGCCGCCAAGGCCCTTGTCGCCGGAGCCACCGGCGAGGATGCTGCCCAGGACTTCACCCAGGCCGCCACCGGAGGCTTCCTCTTTCTGCGCTGCACCGCCCCCGGATTTGAGCTGGTTTCCGATGTAGGCCAACACGATTGGGATCAGCACCGGCAGCAATTTCTTGAGCAGGTCGCTGTTGCCGGCACCTCCCTGGGCCAGCGCCGATGCGACCTGGTCGGCGTTACTACCGCCGAACAGCGTCGCGACGGCCTGGTGCCCGTCGCTCTCGCCACCTTCGGCATGATCACTGGCGATGGTTTCGATCTTGTCGGCGTGTTCGGGATCTTCCGAGTTCTGCTGCAGCCCGCTCAGCAGCGCCGGCACCAGCGTGCGGATCGCGTTGTCGACCTCTCCTTCGTTGGCGCCAAGCTTGTTTGCGATTTCAGACGTCGGGATTTGGGCGTAGAGATCATCGAGACCGGCCATCGCTGTGTCCACCTTCGTCGCTGGGATGCCGCTGGATGTACAGGCAAGTCCACTACGACACTAGTCGCATGCGGTCGCGACCGAAAGCCGTTGCGGCAACGCGGTTCAGTCCAGCCGTTCGGTTTGCAACGACACACCGGCGCCGGGGAATCGCGCCAGCAACGCCTCACCCATCGCGGCCGCGGGTGTGAGCACGCCACGCAGGTCGGAGAGCGCGTCGCGGTCGAACGCGAGCGCCAAAGCCGACTCGCCCAACAGCACCGAGGTGGCCTTGTAGCCGGGGTCGCCCCGCTGCTCCATGCGCGCCACATAACGGGCGCCGGTGGTTGTGGTGGTGTAGGTCTCGACCTTGTAGTAGCCACGCTCGCGCGCGGCCGCGCTGGGACCGGTGCCGGGTTTGGGGATAACGCGCTCCACCAGCCGACGCGGCAGCAGCCGGAAGTAGCGGCTGCCCAACCCGAACATCGCGTTACCGACGCCGGTGACGACGGCCGAAGCCACCGGCGCGACAGCGGACGATCCGACGCTCATGTTCTCGCTGTAGCGGAACTTGCCGCCGTATGCCCAGTCGAGCAACGCATTGCTGCGTCGCACGATTCGGGTGTTGTAGGGCGCCATCAGGAATCCCGCCGTCCACACGCCGGCCAGTTCCGGCGCGAGCTGGCGACCACGACGCCACGGCAGGTCGGGCTGCCGCCCGAGTTCGGGTTCCGCGCCGCGGTCGGCGGTCAGGGTGTACGGATCGGAAAGCTGACGGCGGGCGTCGGGGTCGCTCGAGGCGGTGTGCAGGACTTCCACCAGTGACGCGATGGTGCCGCCCGATAGTCCGCCGGAGAAGGACCGGACGACGAAGTTGGTGTCGCCGAGCTCACCCGCATCGTCCTCCCGCGCCGCCCGGTACAGCGCATACACGCTCAGATCCGAAGGGATCGAGTCGAATCCGCAGGCGTGCACGATGCGGGCCCCGGTGTCGGCGGCCTGCTTGTGGTAGAGGTCGATGCTTTCCCGGACGAACATCGCCTCGCCGGTCAGGTCGGCGTAATCCGTGCCCGCCGCCGCGCACGCGGCCACCAGTGGCAGCCCATAGCGGGTGTAGGGCCCGACCGTGGTGACGACGACTTGGGTGCGGGCGGCCATCTCGTTCAGGGTCGACGGCGATGTCGCGTCGGCGGTCAGAACCGGCCAGGACCGCGCGGATTCCGCCAGCGTCTCGCGAACGGCGCGCAATCGGTCCGGCGATCTGCCGGCCAAGGCGATCCGCGCGCCCCCCGCGGCGCGTGCGAGATATTCGGCGGTCAGCTTCCCCACGAAGCCGGTCGCCCCGTACAACACGATGTCGAATTCGCGCGGCGTTGCGGTCACGAGCCCGACGCTACCCGACGGATGTCGGGCGCCTGCTGTGGCCGCAAGGGCCTCTAAATAGAAGGAATGCCGGGCACAAAGGCCCGGCATTCCCTAATACTTGCGACGGCTGTCAGGTTCTCAAGCCGTCAGGCGCAGCCGACGGTCAGCCGCGACGACCGCACACCGGCCATGCGCGGATGCCCTGCGAGTGCAGCACGTTCTCGGCGACCCGGATCTGCTCCTCACGGCTGGCGCCGGCCGGCGAACCGGAGCCACCGTTGGCGTGCCAGGTGCCCGACGTGAACTGCAGGCCACCCGAGTAACCGTTACCGGTGTTGATCGCCCAGTTTCCACCCGACTCGCACTGCGCGATGGCATCCCAGTTGACGCTGTACGCCTTGTGCACCGGCGGGGCGTCCGGGCCCGGAGGAGGCGGAGGAACGTTCGGGTCGAAGCCCGCGGGAGCCGGAGGCGGCGGGGCGTCCGGAGCCGGGGGCGGCGGGGGAACGTTCGGGTCGAAGCCCACGGGAGCCGGAGGCGGCGGGGCGTCAACGGGTGCCAAGGGGCCCGGAACGGGGGGCGGCGGGGGAACGTTCGGGTCGAAGCCCGCGGGAGCCGGGGCCGGGGCGTCCGGAGCCGGCGGCGGGGGCGCGTCCGGGGCGTGCCCGGCGGCGGGAACCTTCGGGTGAGTGCCCACCGCATCCGCACTGGCGGTCGCCGAAGGCACGCTCGCGAGCGTTCCTGCGATCGCGGCGAGGATGAGCGTCTTACGGACGTTCTTCAAATTTCTTCCTTTCGCGGTGCGCGCGCCAAAGCAAACCCACGGCGTGGGTTTTGAAGGGTGCTTAGTTCCATGCGGAATAGCTGCTCTGGGACGTGCCGACTGGTCTTGGCACGGCAGCGGCGGGCCTGATCTGCCCGGCGGGGGGCTACCCCTCGGATGCGGCCGGCTGGCACCGTCCGCAGCCCCGCTCACACGCGGATCCGTGGATTCAATTTTCCATTACATTTCCATAACCCGTTTTCGGGCTAAGAGGACCGTACGAGATCAAACCGTGTTCGTCATCTCGGGAAATGGGTATCTCGGTTGAATAACGAGCCGATTACGACGCGATCCCAGAATTATTTCAGCAGGTCATGACGGCGTTTTCGGCATGCGCTCCGTCGCGGCGCCCGCGCGCAAATCGTGATCCGAATCACGCCAATTTTGTGAACTGGGACACGTATTTGCGGTTGGTCGCGCAGGCGCGCCGGCGCAGCATACAGCAAGGTAGCCCGGATCGAGATCCAACACGCTTAGGCGAACCGGCGAGGTATTTGTACTCGAAACACGCGGCACTACAATGTGTTTCGACTCGTCATCGTTAACACCACGCGGCAAAGCGCGCCAACGCCTCGTTTAGCCGGCCGGAAACCAATTGCTGATGGGCTCTTCCTTGAATTAGCCACCGCTCCAACATCTTTCGATTAACCGCCGACGCGCCATGGCAACGATGGCGGCGGACGCTTGGCCTGGGCCGGAAACAGGACCTGACACAGTGGGGTGACGCCCGTGATTCACGCACGACAATTTGCTGGATGTATAGAAGTTTCTCGTCGGCCGCAACTTGCCGATCACTCAATGTCGAAATCACTGCTGCCCCAACACAATACAAGCGCGATCGGACGAGGACACCGGCGTGATAGTTGGAGATATTGTCAGAAAAATTATGGGAAGCGGTCGGGGTGAAATCTGAATTTATGTCCAAAACAATGGCTGGAATTGCTTACCGGCCGCAGTCTCAAACTATTTATACGGAGTGCATGAAGCGGCCGTCGAGCTAATTCAAAATTACGGCGTGCGCTTACTCTCAGGCTCCGGGCCGCACCAGCGCGCGCAGCTCAGCGTCCGTGTTGACGTTGGTCAACGCACGCGAATCCGGCAGCACGATCTGCTGAGCGTCCGAGGCGTCGATCAGGGCGCTCATCTTGCGCTCGCCGGCTGCGACCAGCGCGTCGATCCGCTGGGCCAGATCGGTGCGATACACCGCGGCCAGGTAGTGGCTGCGACCGTCCCACGGCAACACCACCTCGGCGTCGGTCTCGGTGGCGAGGCGGACGAGGTCGTCGATCAATTCGCCGGTCAGCAGCGGCATGTCGACGGCGCAGACAAAGGCGAGTCGCGCGCCCGCCTCCGCGGCCGCGCGCAGCCCCCGCCCGGTCGCCGGCAGCGGCCCCAGCCCCCGCACGTCGTCGCGGATGACGCGGGCCTGCGTCGCGGGCACCGGTTGTCCCGGGGCGGCCATCACGAAAACCGGCTCGCAGCGCTGCGCGACGATGCCGACGACGTACTCGGCCATCGTCGCGGCTCCGCCAGGGCCCGGCAACGTGGCCTTGTCACGGCCCATGCGCCGGGACTCTCCTCCAGCGAGTACCACCCCGGCGAGTGACACCGCGTCGGGCATGCGCTCGGCCACGTCAGTCGACGGTCCAGGTGTCGCGCCCGCGCAGCAGCGATTGCAGGGCGGCGGAGTCGAACGGCTTCGACGTCCGGGCGGCGCGGACCTGAGAGCGCGCCGCGTCGTCGTAGGTGGCCCGGCTGATGTCGCGGAAGATGCCAAGCACCGTATGGTCCAGGTTCTGATCGGACAGCCGGGACAGCGCGAAAGCGTAGGCCGCGTCATCGGCGTGCGCGTCGTGCACGACGATCTCCTCGACGGCCACGTCGGCGGTCTTGGCCACTTCGAGGCTGAAGCCCGATTGCACCACGCAGTATTCGCCGTTGGCGCCGAACACAATTGGCTCGCCGTGGCGGACGTTGATCACCCGCTCCTCGGCACCCTCCTTGCGCAGCGCATCGAACGACCCGTCATTGAAGATCGGGCAATCCTGCAGGATTTCGACGACGGCGGCGCCGCGGTGTTCGGCGGCGGCGCGCAGCACCTCGGTGAGGCCAGTGCGGTCGGAGTCCAGCGCACGGCCGACGAAGGTTGCCTCGGCGCCCAGCGAGAGCGACACCGGGTTGAACGGGTGATCCAGCGATCCCATCGGCGTCGACTTGGTGACCTTGCCGACTTCCGACGTCGGCGAGTACTGGCCCTTGGTCAGCCCGTAGATCCGGTTGTTGAACAACAGGATCGTGATGTTGACGTTGCGGCGCAGCGCGTGAATCAGGTGATTGCCGCCGATCGACAACGCGTCGCCGTCACCCGTGACCACCCACACCGACAGATCCTCGCGGGCCAGCGCCAGACCGGTCGCGATCGCCGGCGCGCGACCGTGGATCGAGTGGAACCCGTAGGTCTCCAGGTAGTAAGGGAACCGGCTGGAGCAACCGATCCCGCTGATGAAGACGATGTTCTCGCGACGCAGACCCAGGTCGGGCAGGAAGTTGCGGATGGTGTTGAGGATGACGTAGTCACCGCAGCCGGGGCACCAACGGACCTCCTGATCGCTGGTGAAGTCCTTGGACTTCTGCGGCTCGTCCGTAGTGGGCACCCCGTCGTTCTTGGTCAGCTTGTTGTTTTTATTCGACCCGGGGGTCAATCCGAGGTCTGTGCCCGGTGGGTTGCCGATCACGTCGGTCATTCCTGCGCTCCCGCTCCAACCGTTGCCGCCCCCAGCCTGGCGACCATAGCTTTGTCTTGTTCAATCTCGGCCAGCGTGCCGCCCAGCGCGGCGCGGATGACGCGCCCTATTTCGTCGGCCAGGAACGCGACACCCTGGACCTTGGTGACCGATTGCACCTCGACCAGATACTTGCCGCGCAGCACCAGCGCCAGCTGGCCCAAGTTCATCTCCGGACACACCACCATCGGGTAACGCCGGAGCACGTCGCCGACGTTCGCCGGGAATGGACTCAGGTGGCGCAGGTGGGCGTGCGCGACCTTGATGCCCTTGCGCCGCGCCCGCCGGCAGGCTTCACCGATCGGGCCGTACGAACTGCCCCACCCGATCAGCAGCAGTTCGGCGTCTCCGGTCGGATCGTCGACCTCCAGATCGGGAACGGCGATGCCATCGATCTTGGCCTGGCGCAACCGGACCATCAGGTCGTGATTGACCGGCTCGTATGAGATGTTGCCGGAGCCGTTCGCCGCTTCCAGGCCGCCGATGCGATGTTCGAGTCCGGGTGTGCCCGGGACAGCGAATTGGCGAGCGAGCGTCTCGGGGTCGCGATTGTATGGCTGGAACGGCTCATCCGGTTTGGCGAAGTTGTGCTTGATCGGCTGGATCGTGCCGATATCCGGGATTCGCCACGGCTCGGAGCCATTGGCGATCGAGCCGTCGGACAGCACGATCACCGGGGTGTGATAGGACACCGCGATGCGCGCCGCTTCGAGCGCGATCTCGAAACAGTCGGACGGCGATCGTGGCGCCAGCACCGCCACCGGCGACTCCCCGTTGCGGCCGTACAACGCCTGCAGCAGGTCGGCCTGCTCGGTCTTGGTGGGCAACCCGGTCGAGGGTCCGCCCCGCTGCACGTCAATGACGAGCAACGGCAGTTCGGTCATCACGGCCAGGCCGAGCGCCTCGGATTTCAGCGAGATGCCGGGCCCGGAGGTGCTGGTGACTCCGAGCGCGCCACCGTAGGAGGCGCCCAGTGCGGCGCAGATGCCGCCGATCTCGTCTTCGGCCTGGAACGTGATCACGTTGAAGTTCTTGTGCTTGGACAGCTCGTGCAGAATGTCCGAGGCCGGCGTAATCGGATAACTGCCGAGCACGACAGAAATGCCGGCCACCTGACCGGCGGTGACGATGCCGTAGGCCAGCGCGGTGTTGCCCGAGATCTGGCGGTACTCGCCGGCCGGCAAGGTCGCGCGGGACACCTCGTAGGTGGTGCCGAAAGCTTCGGTCGTTTCGCCGTAGTTCCAGCCCGCCTTGAGGGCGAGCACGTTGGCCTCGGCGATGTCGGGCTTGCGGGCGAACTTCTCGCGGATGAAGGCCTCACTGGCTTCGATCGGCCGCCCGTACATCCACGACAAAAGGCCAAGCGCGAACATGTTTTTGGCGCGCTGGCCGTCCTTCTTCGACGCGCCGATCGCCTCGACGGCCCCCATCGTCAGCGAGGTCATCGCGACGGAGTGCACGACGTACTCCTCCAGCTCGTCCGACTCCAGCGGGTTCGTTACATAGCCCACTTTCGTCAGGTTGCGCTTGGTGAATTCGTCGGAATTCGCGATCACCATTCCGCCGCGCGGCAAATCGCCGATGTTGGCCTTCAGCGCCGCCGGGTTCATGGCGACGAGCACATCGGGGCGGTCGCCCGCGGTCAGGATGTCGTAATCGGCGATTTGAATCTGGAAGGACGAAACGCCGGGCAGCGTGCCTGCGGGGGCGCGGATCTCGGCGGGATAGTTCGGTTGGGTCGCCAGGTCGTTGCCGAAAAGCGCCGCGTCCGAGGTGAATCGGTCGCCGGTCAGCTGCATGCCGTCGCCGGAGTCCCCCGCGAATCGAATGACGACTTGTTCTAGACGCTGCCGGTCGGATGCGGCACGAGGGGAGCCATTAGGAGGACTTGATCCGGCTCCACTGCCGTTCGGATCCACGTCTCCGACCTCCATTTGTTAACCGGACAGCCACTTCGCGGAGCTTTACATTACGCGCCGTCGAAGTAACTTTTCGGACTCCAGGCTTGTATGTCACTGGCAGTATCAATTATGGCACTGCTCGGGGGACTTCACCGGCGCCTTGTACCCCGTCTATGCAGGAGATTCGTTATTAAAACCCGAAGTCAGCGACGAGAAATGGTGCGGCCGAGTCAAAACTGTGGTGTTGGTCACGTCCGTGGCGAAATGGAGTGCCGAGTTGGGTCTCGGCATCAAGCGTTTAGGCGCTCTTGTCGCGGCGCTCGCGCGACGGCTTGCGCGGCACGATCGTCGGCAGCACGTTGTCCTGCACGGTCTCCTTGGTCACCACGACCTTGGCAACGTCGTCGCGGCTCGGGATGTCGTACATCACCGGCAGCAGGACTTCCTCCATGATCGCCCGCAGACCGCGGGCACCGGTGCCGCGGTGGATCGCCTGATCGGCGATCGCCTCCAGCGCGTCGTCGGTGAATTCCAGTTCCACGCCGTCCATCTCAAACAGCCGGGTGTACTGCTTGACCAACGCGTTCTTCGGCTCGGAGAGGATCTTGACCAACGAGTCCATGTCGAGGTTGGTGACCGAGGCAACCACCGGGAGCCGGCCGATGAATTCGGGGATCAAGCCGAACTTGATCAGATCCTCGGGCATGACGTCGGCGAAATGGTCGCTGGTGTCGATCTCGGCCTTGGAGTGGACCTCGGCACCGAAGCCCAAGCCACGCTTGCCGACGCGCTCGTAGATGATCTTCTCCAAACCGGCGAACGCACCCGCGACGATGAACAGCACGTTGGTGGTGTCGATTTGGATGAACTCTTGATGCGGGTGCTTGCGGCCGCCCTGCGGGGGAACCGACGCCTGGGTGCCCTCGAGGATTTTCAGCAGGGCCTGCTGAACGCCCTCACCGGAAACGTCGCGGGTGATCGACGGGTTCTCGCTCTTGCGGGCGATCTTGTCGACCTCGTCGATGTAGATGATGCCGGTCTCGGCGCGCTTGACGTCGTAGTCGGCGGCCTGGATGAGTTTGAGCAAGATGTTCTCGACGTCCTCACCGACATAACCGGCCTCGGTCAGCGCGGTGGCGTCGGCGATGGCGAACGGCACGTTGAGCATCTTGGCCAGCGTCTGCGCCAGGTAGGTCTTCCCACAGCCGGTGGGTCCGAGCATCAAGATGTTGGACTTGGTCAGCTCGACCGGCTCGGCCCGGGAGTCACGGCCCTTCTCGCCGGCCTGAATCCGCTTGTAGTGGTTGTAGACCGCGACGGCCAGCGTTCGCTTGGCGGTGTCCTGCCCGATGACGTATCCCTCGAGGAAGTCCTTGATCTCGGCGGGCTTGGGCAGTTCGTCGAGCTTGACGTCGTCGGCGTCGGCGAGTTCCTCTTCGATGATCTCGTTACAGAGATCGATGCACTCATCGCAGATGTACACACCGGGGCCGGCAATGAGTTTCTTGACCTGCTTCTGGCTCTTCCCGCAGAACGAGCACTTAAGCAGGTCACCGCCGTCTCCGATGCGCGCCATGGTGCTGAGGGCCTACTTCCTTTTCGCCGTACTTCTTGCTATGCCGCGTGTAACCCCCGACGCTACCCGCTCGCTCGGGCCCGCCGCGACCGTTAGCGCCGAATAGCGTCAGTGGTATTCACGCCTGTTCGTCTGGATGAAACATATAGGCAGACGGCGCCCTTCACTCGCCGAGACGCGCTTTCCGTGTCTTTGGCGTGTCGCAGTCGATACCCGACCGAGGCTGACGGTCCGCCGACCTGGTGGTTTGGGCAGCCCACCAGGCCCCCACCCTACAGTGGCTGAGTGGGATTGGCTCTGCCCAGCGATTCCGTGCTGATCAGCGATGGCGGCCTGGCCACCGAGCTCGAAGCGCGCGGTCACGACCTCTCCGACCCGCTGTGGTCGGCCCGGCTGCTGGCGGAGGCCCCGCAGGAGATCGTCGCGGTGCACGCGGCCTATTTTCGCGCCGGTGCCACGATCGCGACGACGGCCAGTTACCAGGCATCGTTCGACGGCTTTGCGGCGCACGGAATCGACCGACGCGAAGCCGCCGGGCTGCTGCGCCGCAGCGTCGAACTCGCCAAGGCCGCGCGCGACGAAGCCGACGGTGGCGGTCTCCACGTGGCCGCCTCGATCGGCCCATACGGCGCGGCGCTGGCCGACGGGTCCGAATATCGCGGGCGCTACGGGCTGTCCGTCGCGGCTTTGATGCGGTGGCACCGGCCCCGGCTCGAGATCCTGGCCGACGCCGGCGCGGACGTGCTCGCGTGCGAGACCGTGCCCGATGTCGACGAGGCCGAGGCGCTGGTCAACCTGGTTCGCTCGGTCGGCGCACCGGCCTGGCTCAGCTACACGATCGACGGGACCGAGACCCGCGCCGGGCAACCGCTCGCCGACGCGTTCGCGGTGGCCGCCGGCGTTCCCGAGATCGTCGCGATCGGCGTCAACTGCTGTGCGCCCGACGACGTGCTGCCCGCGATCCGCATGGCGGATATCGGCAAGCCGGTGATCGTCTACCCGAACAGCGGTGAGCGTTGGGACGACCGGGCTTGGACCGGGTCACGCACGTTTTCTGCGCAACTCGCCGGGCAGTGGGCCGCGGCGGGCGCTCGCATCATCGGTGGCTGCTGCCGCGTGGGTCCCGCCGACATCGCGGATGTTCGCCGAGCGTGTGATCAGCGCGAAAAATCAGCCGGAAATTCGCAGTGAGTGCACGTTCGGCGAATCGTCAGGCCGTCTGCGCGGAGAGCTTCCGGTACTCCAGGACGGTGTCGATGATCCCGTAGTCCTTGGCCTCTGCGGCGGTCAGGATCTTGTCCCGGTCGGTGTCCTTGCGGATCACCGAGGCGTCCTTGCCGGTGTGATGGGCCAGCGTGGTCTCCATCAGCGTGCGCATCCGTTCGATCTCGGCGGCCTGGATCTCCAGATCCGAGAACTGGCCCTGGATCACGCCGGACAGCGACGGCTGGTGGATCAGCACCCGGGCGTTCGGCAGCGCCATCCGCTTGCCCGGCGTCCCGGCGGCCAGCAGCACCGCCGCCGCCGAAGCGGCCTGACCCAGGCACACCGTCTGGATGTCGGCGCGCACGTACTGCATGGTGTCGTAGATCGCCATCAGCGAGGTGAATCCGCCGCCCGGGGAGTTGATGTACATGGTGATGTCGCGGTCGGGATCCAGCGACTCCAACACCAGCAGCTGCGCCATGATGTCGTTCGCCGACGCGTCGTCGACCTGGACGCCGAGGAAGATGATGCGTTCCTCGAACAGCTTGTTGTAGGGGTTGGACTCCTTGACGCCGAAGCTGGAGTGCTCGATGAACGACGGCAGGATGTACCGCGCCTGGGGCTGGATCTCGGGGTTCACTGGGCTTCTCCGTTGGTGATGTGGGCGGCGCGGGTGATGATGTGGTCGACGAAGCCGTATTCCAGGGCTTCCGGGGCAGTGAACCAGCGGTCGCGATCCGAATCCGCCTCGATGCGTTCGATCGGCTGGCCGGTGAACTCCGCGTTGAGCCGGAACATCTCCTTCTTGATGACGGCGAACTGCTCGGCCTGGATGGCGATGTCGGCCGCGCTGCCGGTCACCCCGCCCAGCGGCTGGTGCATCAGGATGCGGGCGTGCGGCAGCGCGTAGCGCTTGCCCTTGGTGCCGGCCGCCAACAGGAATTCGCCCATCGAGGCGGCCATGCCCATCGCGTAGGTGGCGATGTCGCAGGGCGCCAGCACCATCGTGTCGTAGACCGCCATCCCGGCGCTGATCGATCCGCCCGGCGAGTTGATGTAGAGGTTGATGTCCTTTTCGGCGTCCTCGGCCGCGAGCAGCAGAATCTGTGCGCACAGCCGGTTGGCGACTTCGTCGTTGATCTCCGAACCCAGGAAGATGATGCGCTCGGAGAGCAAGCGCTCATAGACCGAGTCCGTGAGGTTGAGACCCAACGAGTTCGAACGCATGTCAGTCACGACTGGATTACCTGCTTTCTCGTGTTCTTCTATGCACCGACACTAACCAACCAAGCCCGCTGTTGGCCGGTCACGCAGCCGCTGAAATGGGCGCGTTCGCTCACAGCGTCATGACCGGTCATTTCGATTCGTCGTCGGAGGCGTCGTCCGGGGCGTCGGCTTCTTCGGCTTCGTCGGTCGCCTCAGCCTCTTCGACTTTGTCGGCCTCGTCCGCCTCGTCGGCCTCGTCCGCCTCGTCGGCCTCCGGCCGCTTGCCGAAGAACTCACTGGTGTCAATGGCGTTTCCGTCGGTGTCGGTGACTGTGGCCGCCTCGATCGCCGCGGCGATGCCCAGCCCGCGCCGCACGTCGGCGAACATCGCCGGCAGCTGGTTGTTCTCCTGCAGGTAAGCAAACAGCTGCTGCGGCTCGATGCCGTATTGCCGGGAGGTCATCACCAGTCGCTCGGTGAGGTCTTGTTGACCGACCTCGACCTGCAAGTCGTCGGCAAGCGCATCCAGCAACAGCTGCCTCTTGACGTCCGATTCTGCCGCGGTGCGCGCCTCGGTCTCGAAGTCCTCGCGCGACTTGCCTTGCGCGGCCAGCACCTCGGCCAGCGTGGCGTCGTCGTTGTTGGGGCCGCCGAGCGCGCCCTGCAAGGCGCTATCGAACTGGGCCTGGACGATCGCCTCCGGGAGCGGCACGTCGACCTGCTCGAGGAGAGCGTCGATCGTGGCGTCGCGGATCTGCTCGGCTTGCTGGGCGCGCTTGACCTGACTCACCTGGTCGCGGAGGTTGGACCGCAGCTCGTCAATGGTGTCGAACTCGCTGGCCAACTGGGCGAACTCGTCGTCGGGCTCGGGCAGCTCGCGCTCCTTGACCGACCTGACGGTGACGGTGACCTGCGCGTCTTTGCCGGCGTGCTCACCGGTTGCCAACTGCGCGGTGAACTCCTTGGACTCGTCGACGGGCAACCCGACCAGCGCGTCGTCGAGGCCCGCGATGAGCCGGCCCGAACCGACCTCGTGGGACAGTCCCTGCGCGGCCGCGTTCGGCACATCAACGCCGTCGACGGTGGCCGACAGGTCGATCGAGACGAAGTCACCGAGGGCCACCGGCCGGTCCACCCCTTTCAGGGTGCCGAACCGGGCGCGCAACGACTGCAGTTCGACGTCGACGTCGTCGTCGCTGACCTCGATCGGATCCACCGAGACCGCCAGCGTGCTCAGGTCCGGAAGGGCGATCTTGGGACGGACGTCGACCTCGGCGGTGAACGCCAGCTCCTGCCCGTATTCCTTTTTGGTGACCTCGATGTCGGGCTGGCCGAGCGGGTGGACTTCCGACTCCGCGACCGCCTGCCCATACCGGCTGGGCAGCGCCTCGTTGACGACCTGGTCGAGCATCGCCTCTCGGCCGAACCGAGCCTCCAGCAACTTCGCCGGCGCCTTCCCGGGCCGGAAGCCGGGCAGCCGCACCTGTTTGGCCAGCTCCTTGTAGGCCCGCTGGAAGTCGGGCTCGAGTTCGGTGAACGGCACCTCCACGTTGATGCGCACCCGGGTGGGGCTCAACTGCTCGACGCTGCTCTTCACGGGTGTGTGCTCCTTGGTGCTCGTTCCTGACGGTGAATGGCCGTGTGTCGGCGCGGCGCTGGTCGGGGTGACAGGATTTGAACCTGCGGCCTTCCGCTCCCAAAGCGGATGCGCTACCAAGCTGCGCTACACCCCGCGCTGACCTCGAGATCCTACGGCGCTTGAACACCGGGTTGGGCACCGGCTTCGCATCGACCTCGGGACCTCACAGAGCGATCACAGAACCGCTTCGATTAGATTTGATGTTCGCCGCCAGATACAGTCGCGCTCGACTAAAACTTGCGGGCGTAGCTCAATGGTAGAGCCCTAGCCTTCCAAGCTAGCTACGCGGGTTCGATTCCCGTCGCCCGCTCGGACTGAGTTTTGCTCGGCAGAAAGGCGCCATGAGCGAAGTCGACATAAAGGGCTCATGCGCGTCGGACTTCGTCGGCGTACGCGACGCGTTCGAGCGCAACTTTGCGCTGCGCAAAGAGGTTGGCGCGGCCGTCGCGGTGTGGGTCGAGGGGGACCTCGTCGTCAACCTCTGGGGCGGCTCGGCCGACGCCGCCGGCACCCGGCCCTGGCAACAAAACACCCTCACCACGGTGCTGTCCGGTACCAAGGGCCTGACGTCCACCTGCATTCACCAACTGGCCGACCGCGGCGAGCTGGACCTGCAGGCGCCGGTGGCCCGCTACTGGCCCGAGTTCGGGCAGGCGGGCAAGGAAGCCATCACGCTGGCCATGGTGATGAGCCACCGATCCGGTGTCATCGGGCCACGCACCCGAATGCGCTGGGAGAAAGTCGCCGACTGGGACTTTGTCTGCGAGCAGCTGGCCGCCGCGGAGCCCTGGTGGGAGCCGGGCACGGCCCAGGGCTACCACATGACCACCTTCGGTTTCATCCTCGGCGAGGTGTTCCGGCGGGTCACCGGCCGCACGGTCGGTCACTACCTGCGCACCGAGATCGCGGAACCGCTTGGCGTCGACGTCCACATCGGGTTGTCCCCGGCCGACCAACGACGCTGCGCCGAGCGGGTCAACAAGCCACACGCCCGGGATCTGCTGGCCGAGGTCAACGCGCCCGGCTACCCGACGAGCCTGGCCGAGCACCCGAAGGCGGCGCTGTCGATCTCGATGGGCTTTGCCCCGGACGACGAACTGGGCTCGCACGACCTGCAGCTATGGCGTCAGCTCGAGTTCCCCGGCACCAACGGTCAGGTGTCGGCGCTGGGGTTGGCGACGTTCTACAACGCGCTCGCACAGGAGAAGCTGCTCAGCCGCGAGCACATGGACTCGATCCGGGTGTCCCAGGGCGGCTTCGAGCCCGACCTGGTGCTGGGCCCGCGGGTCGCCGACCACGGCTGGGGTCTCGGCTACATGTTGAACCAGCGTGGCGTCAACGGACCCAACCCCCGGATCTTCGGCCACGGCGGCCTGGGCGGCTCGTTCGGGTTCGTCGACCTGGAGCACCGAATCGGCTACGCGTACGTGATGAATCGCTTCGACGCGACCAAGGCCAACGCGGACCCGCGCAGCGTCGCCCTCAGCAACGAGGTCTACGCCGCACTGGGGGTCATCGAACGGGCCCAAACCTAAACCGCACCCCGCCGAGTTGTCGGCAGGGTGCGGTTATTCAGTTCGGGCTTGTCAGGTGGAGATCAGCGCCAGGGCGGAGGGGGTCCAGGCGGGCCGTACCCAGGTCCAGGCCCGCCGTAACCAGGCCCCCATTGCCCCGGCGGCGGTCCGCCGCGCCAGTCGTGGCAGCGGCCCCAGTCCCAGTTATTGCCCCAGCCGGGATCCCAGAACTCACCCGGACACCATTGCGGGAAGGGCCCAGGCTGCGCTTGAGCCTCGGTTGCGACGGCGAGTCCTGGCAGCCCCAAACCGATCATTATCGCGAAAATCGTTGCAGCCAAACGCGGAAGAGTTTTCACAATGTCTTTTCCTACCCAATTAGTCTGTGTTGAAACCTCGACACGCCAGTGATCGTTCCTGGGAATCTCCTGTCAATCGTGACCTCACCAGCTCTCGAGTTTGCCAGAGACACAGCGTATTTGACACATGATGAACGCTGTCATGCCTGGCAAGCAGGGCACCAAAACACGTTTCGGCCCTCCAGCACGGTCGTGCGGACGGGTCCCCCACACACCCGGCACGGCTCGCCCGCGCGCCGGTACACATACGTCCGGGGCCGCCCGGGCAGGTATGACGGTGGACCGTGGTCGTGTTCGGGCCGCACCACGATGATCCTGCCGCCGCGCAAACCAACCTTCATCAGTGCCACCAGGTCGGTCCACGCCGCGTCGAATTCCGCCTCGCCGATCCCGCGGCCGGGCCGGAACGGGTCGATGCGGTGGCGGAACAGCAACTCGCTGCGATAGACGTTGCCCACGCCGGCGATGACCGTCTGGTCCATCAATAACGCGCCGATAGGCCTGCGGGACTTGGTGATTCGAGCCCACGCCCACGACGGGTCAGCGTCGCTGCGCAAGGGGTCGGGACCGAGCCTGGCCAGCACGTCGCTGAGCTGGCCTTCGTCGATGAGTTCGCATACCGTCGGGCCGCGCAGGTCGGTGCCGTAGGCGGCGCCGACCATCCGCATCCGTACCTGTCCGACCGGCTCCGGTAGCGGCGTGCCGGTAGGGCCGGAGGGAACCGGCCATTCGGTGAAGGTGCCGTACAGACCGAGGTGCACATGCACGATCCGGTCGTCGGTGTAGTGGTGAAACAGGTGCTTGCCCCAGACGCTGGTGCGCCGCAGCACCTGGCCGTCCACCACGGACGCCGACCCGGCGAATCGGCCCTGCGGGCTGGAGACCGCAACCGGTGCGCGGGCGAACCGGCGCTGGTGCAACCGGGCCAGCCGGTGCAGGGTATGCCCTTCGGGCACGCGCGAATCAGGCCTGAGCGCCGGGCACCGGCGGCGCTTGGTGGGTGCGTTCGTATTCGGCGAGGATGTCGATGCGCCGTTGGTGGCGTGGGGCTTTCGACCACGGCGTGGTCAGGAAGGCGTCCACGATGGCCAGTGCATCGTCTTCGGTGTGCATGCGGCCGCCGATGCCGATCAATTGCGCGTTGTTGTGCTGGCGGGCCAGGGACGCGGTCTCGATGCTCCACCCCAGCGCGCAGCGGGCTCCCGGGACCTTGTTGGCGGCGATCTGCTCACCATTGCCCGATCCCCCCAACACGATGCCCAGGCTGTCGGGATCGGCCACCGTGCGTGTCGCGGCGGCGATGCAAAACGCCGGGTAGTCGTCCTCGGCGTCGTAGCTGAACGCGCCGCAATCGATCGGCTCGTGCCCGGATTCCTTGAGGTGCTCGATGATCTTGTGCTTGAGGTCGTATCCGGCGTGGTCGGAACCCAGGTAGACGCGCATGCCCGACATCCTTACAGCCGGGCGCCGCCGGGGCTAGTCGACGATCGCAAGCGCGGCGGAGCCGGGCGCAGCGGGTCGTCGCCCGACCGATCTAGTCGAATTCGGGCGGCTCGGTGCGGGTCCGCTTGAGTTCGAAAAAGTGCGGGTAGGACGCGAAGGTCACCGAGGCGTCCCACAGCTTGCCCGCTTCCTCGCCGCGCGGGATTTTCGAGAGCACCGGCCCGAAGAACGCCACCCCGTTGACGTGGATGGTTGGCGTGCCCACATCGTCGCCGACCGCGTCCATCCCGGCGTGGTGACTCTTGCGCAGCGCGTCGTCGTACGCGTCACTTTCGGCCGCCGCGGCCAACTCCGCGGGCAGGTCGGCGTCGGCGAGCGACAGCTTGATGACCTCGTCGAGGTCCTTGTTGTCCTCGTTGTGAATCCGGGTGCCCATCGCGGCGTACAGCCGGTCCAAGACGCCGGAACCGTGAGCCTGCTCGGCGGCGATCGCCACCCGCACCGGTCCCCAGGCCTTCTTCATCATTTCCCGATACTTGTCGGGCAGTCCTTCGCGGTTTTCGTTGAGTATTGCGAGGCTCATGACGTGGAACTGCACCTCGATATCGCGAACCTTCTCCACCTCGAGGATCCAGCGCGACGTGATCCAGCACCACGGGCACAGCGGATCGAACCAGAAATCGGCTTGGTTTTTCACGGGGGCCTTCTTGGGCATCGCAGCGGTCCTCTCCTGCAGAGTCGTAGACGGTCAAAGCACCGTTCAACACAACCGTAGCCACGGGGCGCGTGTTCCCGCCCGGTCGCTCCGGTATCCGGCATTCACCGACACGTTTAAGTTGGACGCGTGGCCCTTCCTAACCTCACTCGGGACCAGGCTGTCGAACGCGCCGCCCTGGTCACGGTTGACAGCTACCAGATAAGCCTCGATATCAGCGACGGCTCAGGTCCTGAAGGCGCGCCCGACGATCGGACGTTCCGGTCCGTCACCACCGTCGTGTTCGACGCGCTGGCCGGTGCCGACACGGTCATCGACATCGCCGCCGAGCGCATCCGTAGCGCCACCCTCAACGGTCGCGACCTCGACTTCTCCGGATACGACGAATCCACCGGCATCCCACTGCGCGGGCTGGCCGACCGGAACGTCGTCGTCGTCGATGCCGACTGCCGCTACTCCAACACCGGCGAGGGATTGCATCGCTTCGTCGACCCGGTGGACGACCAGACCTACCTGTATTCGCAATTCGAAACCGCCGACGCCAAGCGCATGTTCGCCTGCTTCGACCAGCCCGATCTCAAGGCGACGTTCGGCCTGCGGGTGGTCGCGCCCAGGCACTGGAAGGTGGTCTCCAACGGCGCGACCGAGTCCGTGCAGGACTCGGACCAGAACAAGGTGCACACCTTCGCCACCACCCCGCGGATGAGCACGTACCTGGTGGCCCTGATCGCCGGCCCGTATGCCGAGTGGAACGACTCCTACGCCGACGAACACGGCGAGATCCCACTGGGGATCTACTGCCGGGCCTCGTTGGCCCGATACATGGACCCCGAGCGGCTTTTCACCGAGACCAAGCAGGGATTTGGCTTCTACCACAAGAACTTCGGGCTGCCATACGCGTTCGGCAAGTACGACCAGTTGTTCGTTCCCGAATTCAATGCCGGCGCAATGGAAAACGCCGGCGCGGTGACGTTCCTGGAAGACTACGTGTTCCGCAGCAAGGTCACCCGGGCTTCCTACGAGCGGCGCGCCGAAACGGTGCTCCACGAAATGGCGCACATGTGGTTCGGGGACCTGGTCACCATGACCTGGTGGGACGACCTGTGGCTCAACGAGTCGTTCGCTACGTTCGCGTCGGTGTTGTGCCTAAGCGAGGCCACGGAATTCACCGAGGGCTGGACGACGTTCGCCAATGCCGAGAAGTCGTGGGCGTACCGTCAGGACCAATTGCCGTCGACGCACCCGATCGCCGCCGAAATTCCCGACCTGGCCGCCGTCGAGGTGAACTTCGACGGCATCACCTACGCCAAAGGCGCTTCGGTGCTCAAGCAGCTCGTTGCCTACGTGGGGCTGGAGCACTTCCTGGCCGGCCTGCGCGATTACTTCCGCACCCACGCGTTCGGCAATGCCACCTTCGACGATCTGCTGGCCGCGTTGGAGAAAGCGTCCGGCCGTGACTTGTCCAATTGGGGTCGGCAGTGGCTGAAGACCACCGGGCTGAACACGCTGCGGCCCGATTTCGACGTGGCGGCCGACGGGAAATTCGCCCGGTTCGCGGTGACACAGAGCGGCGCCGCGCCGGGTGCCGGTGAGACCCGAGTGCACCGGCTGGCGGTTGGCATCTACGACGACGACGCGACCGGCAGGCTGGTCCGAGTGCACCGGGAGGAACTCGACGTCGAGGGGCCGGAGACGAAAGTTCCTGCGCTGGTTGGTGTTTCGCGCGGCAAGCTGATTCTGGTCAACGATGACGACCTGACCTATTGTTCACTGCGGCTGGATGCCGAGTCGCTGCGAGTCGCGCTGGAGCGGATCGCGGACATCGCCGAGCCGCTGCCGCGGACCCTGGTGTGGTCGGCGGCGTGGGAGATGACCCGCGACGCCGAATTGCGTGCCCGCGACTTCGTGGCACTCGTCCTGGGCGGCGTGCACGCCGAAACCGAAGTCGGGGTGGCACAACGGCTGCTACTGCAGGCCCAGACGTCGCTGGCGTCCTATGCCGAGCCGGGCTGGGCGCGCGAGCACGGCTGGCCGCAGTTCGCCGACCGGCTGCTGGAATTGGCACGCGCCGCACAGCCCGCATCGGACCACCAGCTCGCCTTCGTCAACACGCTGTGCACGTCGGTGCTGTCGCCCCGCCATGTCGTGCTGCTGGCGGACCTGCTCGACCACGACCCCGCCGACTCGGGACTTGCCGGCCTGCAGATCGACACCGACCTGCGCTGGCGCATCGTGACCGCCCTGGCCACGGCCGGCGAGATCGACGCCGACGGGGCCGCGACACCCTTCATCGACGCCGAAGTGCAGCGCGACCCGACGGCTGCCGGCAAGCGCCACGGCGCCCAAGCGGCGGCGGCACGGCCCCAACCACGGGTCAAGGAGGAAGCCTGGACCACCGTCGTCGAGGACGACACCCTGGCCAACATCACGGCCCGCTCGATGATCGCGGGCATCGTGGCGCCGGGGCAACGCGAACTGCTCAAGCCGTTCACCGCGCGCTACTTTGCGGCGGTACCCGGGATCTGGACGCGCCGATCCAGCGAGGTCGCCCAAACGGTGGTGATCGGCCTGTATCCGCACTGGGACATCAGCGACGCCGGCATCGCGGCCGCCGACGAGTTCCTGACCGCCCCGGAATCGGAGGTGCCGCCGGCGCTGCGCCGCCTGGTGCTGGAGGGCCAAGCCGGCGTGAAGCGGGCCTTGAGAGCCCGCAGGTTCGACAGTTCCTGAGCGAGGCTGCCGTCAGCGCCTCGAGCCTGCGCTCAGCGTCAGAAACCGAGCCAACCCGCGCTGTGGTCGCAGTTTCGACGCCGTGACCGCAGACTGGATGCCTGCGCGGCCGACTAGGCCGGGGAGATCCCGGAGCTGAGCACATTGATCGCGCTGACCAGCCCGTCGACCAGGTGACCCATCTCGAATGCCGACGACGCGGCGGCCACCCCCAGCGGTGCGGCCGACTCGGCGCCGCGGGCCCGTACCGACGAGCCGTAGACCACCTCGATCGCGGACTGGTCGGGCGAAACGGCGAGCAGCACCGCATTGTCCGCCGTCGGCACCTTGGCCAGAATCTCGCGGGCCCGCGCGGCGGTGTCGCTACCCAGGTCGCCGAGGTAGATGGCGAACCGCGCCCTGGAAGCGCGCGAACCGTACTTCAGCGCGTCGTCGATGGCGACGAGGTCTTCGATCGGGAACGGGTAGTGCACCGATACGTCACCGGGCTCGGTGACTCCCGAGATCCGTCCGCTGGTGGTGATCACCGAACCCTTGGGCAACGCACCGGGCTCGATCGTCGCTACCTCACCATGTGCCACTGGCGCCACCCCCAACCGAGGACTCCGAGGTGCCGTGTCCGCCGTGCGCGCCGCCGACGTCTTCGTCGGTGGCCGCCCACAGGATCGGCGGATGGGTCCACTTCTCCGACATCTTGTAGGTCGCGGGGTGGGGTCCCTTGTGCGACCAGATCAGCACCGACAGCACGACCACCAGCAACAGCGGGATTCCGATGAAGAAGAGGTGGATCTCCATAACGCTCACGACGCAAACCGTATCCCACCGGGTGATCTACCCGCATGCTCGGACACGAGATTAAGTTCAGGCCGCGCCTTCGCCGAGGTATCGGGTCCAGGCCGGGTCCAGCTCCTTGACCGTCGATAGCAGTCGCCAGTGCTGTCCCGTCGGCGGCAGCGGCGCCCGGCGTAGCGCCCAGCCGAGCTCGGTCAGCAGCTTGTCGCCCTTGCGATGGTTGCAGGTCGAACAGCACGCCACGCAGTTCTCCCAGGAGTGGTCACCGCCGCGGCTGCGTGGCACCACGTGATCGACGGTATCGGCCTTGGCCCCGCAGTAGGCACAGCAGAACCGGTCGCGGTGCATGAGCGCGGCGCGGGTCATCGGCACGCGCGCGCGGTACGGAACCCGCACATAAGACCGCAGCTGGATCACCGACGGCACCACGATCGACCTGGTCGCCGAGTGGATGACCGGCCCGGCCGGATCGTGGTGCACGACGTCGGCCTTCCCGCAGATCACCATGACGATGGCCCGCCGCATCGGCAGGGCGGTCAGCGGCTCGTAGGTGGAATTCAGCAGGAGCACCCGCCGCCGACTCCAGATGGACGCGGTCTCGTGCCGGGTGGGCGGATGGGTATCAACGCTATGCAGGGATGACGCGGTTGGGGGCCCGGTTAACCCTGCCGCGGCACCGGAACTGCGGTGGCCGCGGCGTCTCTTGCCATGCGCCATAAATCCTCCGCGGATAGTCCACCATGATTCGCCGCCAAACGCACCCTCATCGCAGGTGCGCGCCGTGTCGAACCGGTGAACAGCGGGAGCAGCTTGCGCCCGTCTCGCCTGGCTATGCGGGCGATGCACCACAATGGAGGGGATGGATCAGCAAAGCTTCTACGATGCCGTCGGCGGTGCCGAGACCTTCAATGCGATCGTGTCGCGCTTCTATGCCCAGGTCCCCGACGACGAGATACTGAGTCAGCTGTATCCCGCGGACGACCTGGCGGGCGCCGAAGAGCGATTGCGCATGTTCCTCGAGCAGTACTGGGGTGGCCCCCGAACCTACTCCGACCAGCGCGGGCACCCCAGGCTGCGGATGCGCCACGCCCCATTCCGAATCACCCCCATCGAGCGCGACGCGTGGCTGCGGTGCATGCACACCGCGGTCGCGTCCATCGACTCGCGCACCCTGGACGACGAGCGTCGTCGCGAGTTGCTTGAATACCTGGAAATGGCCGCGCACTCCATGGTCAATTCATCGTTTTGATGCCAACTAGCTGAACGGAGCGGTATGAGCCCCGAGCCATGGTGGTCCAGCGCGGTCTTCTACCAGGTGTATCCGCGGTCCTTCGCCGACAGCAACGGCGACGGGGTCGGCGACCTGGACGGATTGACGGCCCGGTTGGGGCATCTGGAATACCTTGGTGTGGACGCGATTTGGCTGAACCCGGTCACCGTCTCACCGATGGCCGATCACGGCTATGACGTCGCCGATCCGCGTGATGTCGACCCGCTGTTCGGCGGGATGGCGGCCATCGAACGGCTGATCGCCGCGGCACACGAGCGAGGCATCAAGATCACCATGGACGTGGTGCCCAACCACACCAGTTCCGAGCACGTCTGGTTTCAGGCGGCGCTGGCCGCCGGACCGGGCACCGAAGCCCGGGAACGCTATTACTTTCGCGACGGCCTGGGTCCCGACGGGTCGCTACCGCCGAACAACTGGACCTCGGTGTTCGGCGGATCGGCGTGGACTCGGGTGGTCGAGCCCGACGGCAATCCCGGCCAGTGGTATCTGCACCTCTTCGACGCCGAGCAGCCGGATCTGAACTGGGAACACCCCGACGTTTTCGACGATTTCGAGAAGACGCTGCGCTTCTGGCTGGAGCGCGGCGTGGACGGTTTCCGCATCGATGTGGCGCACGGGATGGCCAAGCCGCCGGGCCTGCCCGACGCGAAAGACGACGTGAAGGTGTTGAGCCACAGCGACGACGACCCGCGGTTCAACCACCCGAGCGTGCACGAGATTCACCGCGGCATCCGCAAGGTCGTCGACGACTATCCCGGGGCGGTGACCATCGGCGAGGTCTGGGTCATGGACAACATGCTCTGGGCCGAGTATCTGCGGCCCGACGAGCTGCACCTCGGCTTCAACTTCCGGCTGACCAAGATCGACTTCGACCCGGCCGAAATCCGCGGCGCCATCGAAAACTCGCTCGCAGCCACCACCCTGCAAAACGCCATCCCGACCTGGACGCTGTCCAACCACGATGTGGGCCGCGAGGTCACCCGCTACGGCGGCGGCGAGGTCGGCGTGCGCCGGGCGCGCGCCATGGCGATGGTGATGCTCGCGCTGCCCGGCTCGGTGTTCATCTACAACGGCGAGGAGCTGGGGCTGCCCGACGTGCTGGACATGCCCGACGAGGTGCTGCAGGACCCGACGTGGGAACGCTCCGGGCATACCGAACGCGGTCGCGACAAGTGCCGGGTTCCGATTCCGTGGTCGGGCGACGCGCCCCCGTTCGGTTTCTCCACGTCCTTCGACACCTGGCTCCCGATGCCGGCGGACTGGGCGGCGCTGACCGTCGACAAGCAGCGCGTCGACCTCGCCTCGACGCTGTCGTTCTATCGGCGGGCACTCGAATTACGCAAGGAGCGAACCGAATTCGATGGCGGTGAGCTCGAGTGGCTGACCACCCCCCGCGACGGGCTGATCTTCGAGCGCAACGGCGGCGCTCTGGTGTGTGCGCTGAACGCCGGCCGCCGCCCGATGGTTTTGCCACCCGGGGAAGTGATCTTGGCCAGCGCGCCGCTGGTGGACGGCAAGCTGCCACCGGACGCGGCGGCCTGGCTGGTCTGAGCGCGCGGTCAACGCAACCCGAGCGCCGCATGGGCGCGGCGTCGGTACACCGAGCCGAACTTGGCGTCGACCCGCAGCCAGTTCGGCAGTATCCGGACCCGGACCATCTCGTCGGCGGCGATCGCGTCGGGTGACTGCGGCAGGAAACCCATTGCCGTCAAGGCGAACACGCAGCGCATCGGGAGCCCGATGCTGACGTCGGCCGAGCTGACCCGAATGACCTCCTGGTCGAGCAGCGAGACCGGCGGGCCATGAGAACTGCCGTGTTCCTTGGCGAGTCGCGCGCCGCGCTGCGCCAGGTCCAGCATGACGCGGGCGGGTACGTCTTCGATGTGGGTGAAGCCCGATTCCGGGGGCAATGCGCCCCGCCACGCGGAGTCCATTGGGAAGCCCGGATCGACGTAGCCCGAGGCGTCCATCGCGGACAGGCCCCGCGCCAGCGCGTCAGCGCCCACCGACAGATCGTCGGGTCGCACCTTGCCGACGACCACCCGGCTGGCCAGCACGTCGAAACCCGTTGCCACCCAAGCCGAAAGCAATCCGCGGGATCTGGCGTGGAGTCGGACGACCGCAGCGTCGTCGAGCCGCATCGCGTGATCGACGAACACGGCCAGATCTTTGCGGTGGGCGGTCCGTCCTTCCGGGCCCAGCCACAGTCCGCGCTCGGCTACCGCTATTCCCGGACCCACCGTTTCAGATACTCCCGATGGTGCGGCGACAGTCGCACCAGCCGCTGCTCCTCGATGTGGACCGCGGCCAGCTGCGACTCGGCGATGACGGCAGGCTTGGACTCCGGGTGGGCATTGACCGAGCGCACTTCGTAGCCCAGCGTGAAGTCGACCGCGCGCAGCCGCTTTGTCCACATGGTGACCTGCAGAGGCGAATCGGCGAGCCGCAGCTGATCTTTATAGGTGAGCCGGACGTCGGCGATCAGCAACCCGATGGTGGTGATGTCGGCCGCGAAAGGTTCCTTGAGGAACAGCACCCGCGCCTCTTCGAGAATGGTGACCATGGTGGCGTGATTGATGTGCTGGTACATGTCGATGTCCGACCAGCGCACCGGCACGGGCGCGACGAACCCGACGCTCAACTCGACGATCCCCTGCCGCTGGTGCGGGTCATGCGACGGATCTGTCGCGCGGCCACGGACAGCGTCGCGAGATCCATTGCCCCACTTTCCTGGATCTCGCTGAGCGTGCGGCGGGCCCGCTCCACCCGCGATGCGCTGATCTGTTCCCACTCGGCGATCTTCTCTTCGCCGCTTTCATCGGGCTCCCCGACGGCAAGCACGTCGAAGCACAGCGACCGCAGGGAGGCGTAAATGTCATCGCGAATCGCCAAGCGTGCCAACGACTGCCAGCGATCGTGTCGGGGCAGCTCCGAGATCGCCGTCAGCAAGGCGTCGGTGCCCAGCCGGTCCATCAGGGCGAAGTATGTGTCTGCGACGTCGGCGGGGTCGATTTCGGTGATGTCGCCGATATCGATGATGTCAAGCAGGCTGTACCGGTATAGGCCCGCGGCAACCCGGTAGGCCAGGTCCTTCGGTGCACCTTCCGCTGCGAATTCCGCGGCTTCCTTTTCGACGATGGCCTTGTCGTCCCCACGCAGCCAGTCCGACATTCGCGGCGTCAGGTCTTTGACCTTTGCGGCGAATCGGTTGATCTCGGCGCCGACGGCCAAGGGTTGCGGGCGGTAGTTGAGCAGCCAGCGTCCCGCGCGGTCGATCAGCCGTCGGGTATCGAGCGTCAACCGGTCCGACAGCGCGACGGGGAGGTTCGCCGCGCGGATCCGGCGCCAGATGTGGCCCACACCGAAGATGGCGTCGGTGGCGACGTAGGTGCGCACCGCGTCGATCGACCCGACGCCGACGTCCTCGGAAATCCGGAACGCGTAGCTGATGCCGGCGGTGTCCACCAGATCGTTGACCAACATGGTCGTGACGATTTCACGGCGCAGTTGGTGGGTGCGGATCTCCGGGGTGAAGCGTTCGCGCAGCGGCGTCGGGAAGTAGTGCGGCAACCTGGACGCGAAAACATCCTGCTCCGGCAGTTCGGTGGTCAACATGTCCTCTTTGAGCATCAGCTTGACGTGCGCCATCAACGTGCAGAGCTCCGGTGAGGTGAGCCCGGTACCGACGTCGATCCGCCGGTGAATCTCCTTTTCCGATGGCAGTGCTTCCAGTTCCCGGTTGACTCCGCGTTCTTCTAAGTACTTGATCTGCATCGCGTGTACCGGCAGCAGGCTGGCGGCGTTGGTGCGGCTGGTGCCGATCAAGTCGTTCTGGTCCTCGTTGTCGGTGAGGACCAACCGCGCGACCTCGTCGGTCATCGACTCCAGCAGCTTTTTGCGGTCGTCGGCCTTCACCTTGCCCGCGGTGACCAGCGAGTCGATCAGGATCTTGATGTTGACCTCGTGGTCCGAACAGTCCACGCCGGCGGAGTTGTCCATCGCGTCGGTATTGATCCGCCCGCCCGACAGATCGAACTCGACGCGACCCAAGGCGGTCACCCCAAGATTGCCGCCTTCGCCGATTACCTTGGCGCGCAACTGATTTGCGTCAACCCGCACCAGATCGTTGGCGCGATCGCCGACATCGGCGTCGGACTCGGATTCGGCCTTGATGTAGGTGCCGATACCACCGTTGAACAAGAGATCGACCGGCGCTCGCAGGATCGCCCTGATCAGGTCGGGCGGGGCCATTTCGCTGATCCCCCCTTCGGCCGGGCCCTCGATGCCGAGGGCGTCGCGGACCTGGGGGCTGACCGGGATCGACTTGTGTTCGCGGCTGTACACCCCACCGCCCTCGCTGATCAACGACTTGTCGTAGTCGTCCCAGCTGGACCGCGGCAGGTCGAACATCCGCTGGCGTTCCCGCCACGAAGTCGCGGCATCGGGGTTCGGATCCAGGAAGACGTGCCGATGATCGAAGGCCGCGAGCAACCTGATGTGCTCGCTGAGCAGCATGCCGTTGCCGAACACGTCGCCGCTCATGTCGCCGACGCCGACGACGGTGAAGTCCTCGGTCTGGGTGTCGACGCCCATCTCCCCGAAGTGGCGCTTGACGGCCTCCCACGCGCCCTTGGCGGTGATGCCCATGGCCTTGTGGTCGTAGCCCACCGATCCACCGGACGCGAACGCGTCACCCAGCCAGAACCCGTAGGAATTGGCGACGTCGTTGGCGATGTCGGAGAAGGTGGCGGTGCCTTTGTCCGCGGCCACCACCAGGTAGGCGTCGTCGCCGTCGCGCCGGATCACCTCGGGTGGCGGGCTGACCTTTCCCGTTGCGTGGTCGACGTTGTCGGTGACGTCGAGCAACCCCGAGATGAACAGCTGATAGCAGGCGACGCCCTCGGCGCGGCTGGCGTCGCGGTCGGCGGCGGCATCACCGGAAGGCAACGGCGGCCGCTTGAGGACGAACCCGCCTTTGGCGCCGACCGGCACGATGACGGCGTTCTTCACCGCTTGCGCCTTGACCAGACCCAGGATCTCGGTGCGGAAATCGTCCCTGCGGTCCGACCAGCGCAGGCCGCCACGCGCCACCGGGCCGAATCTCAGGTGCACGCCTTCGACGCGGGGCGAATACACGAAGATCTCGAACTTGGGGCGCGGCAGCGGAAGCTCGTCGATCAGCTGCGCGTCCAGCTTGAGCGCCAGCACATCGCGGGCCCGGGCCGAAGCCTCGCGGGTCACAAAGTAATTCGTCCGCAAGGTGGCCTGAACCAACGACGCGAACGCGCGCAGGATGCGGTCGGTGTCGAGGCTCACCAGCGCATCGATGTCCGCGGCGACGGCGGCGGCGGCGGCTTGCGCGTCGCGACTCGTCGACGAACCCAATGCCCTGGGGTCGAAGAGCGCTTCGAACAGGGTGACCAGTGACCGCACGGTGGACGGATGCTCGTTGAGCACCGATTCGATGTAGGACTGGCTGTAGGGAAAGCCCGCCTGCCGCAGGTACTTTGCGTAGGCGCGCAGGAGCACGACCTGCTGCCAGGTCAGCCTCGCGCGCATCACCAGCTCGTTGAACCGGTCGATTTCGACGCGACCCTGCCAGATCGCCGTGACCGCGTCGGCGAATCGCTGCGCCGTCGAGTCCCGCTCAGCCGGCGCCGACGTCAGCGCAATGGTCGGGTGCGGTTGGATTTTGAACTGGTAGATCCACACCGGCAGCCCGTCTCGCCGGGTGACGGTGAACGGTCGCTCCTCGAGCACGACGGTGCCCATGCTTTGCAGCATCGGCAGCAGCTGGCTCAGCGAGGCGGCGTGCCCACCCAAAAACCAGGTGAGCTGGGCCACCCCGTCCTCACCGCGTTCGGAGAACACCAACTTGACCGAATCCGCGGACAGCTCGTTGATGATCGCGATGTGCTCGATCGCATCGGCCGGGGTGATGGCCGATTTGTAGGCCTCGGAGAATGCGGTGGCGTAATGCTCGGCGTCGGCTTGCGAGACCGATCCGGCGGCCGCGGCGCCGCTGAGCCGGTCGGACCATGTTCGCGCGGCTTCGCTCAGTAACGCCTGAATTCGGATCCGGTTGGGTTCGGAGACGTCGACCGCGGCCGCATGTTCGGGCAGCCGAACCATGTAATGGATTAGCGCCCAAGGTGATTCGCTGACACGGGCGGTGAACTCCAGCCGCGTCCCACCGAACTCACGGACGAGGATGTCCTCGATCTGCAACCGCACCGCGGTGGTGTAGCGATCGCGGGGCAAATAGACCAAACACGAGACGAAGTACTGCAGCCGATCCGCGCGCAGGAACAACAGTGCGCGCCGTTGGGAGCCCAGATCCACCACGGCTTTGGCCATTTTGAATAGTCGTTCGGCGCTCAGCGTGAAGAGCTCCGAGCGCGGGATGGTCTGGATGACGTCGAGCAGCAACTGGCCCGGGTGGACGGGGTCGCTGTCGGCCATCGCGAGCGCTTCGCGGACGCGGCGCGAGATCGACGGGATCTCCAGGACGTCCGCGTTCATGGCGGCGACCGTGAAGAGCCCGACGAAGCGGTGCTCGATTACGCCGCCCTGGACGTATTCACGAACAGCGATGGCATACGGGTATGCGCCATAGCGCAGGTAGCTGCCGACGGCGGCCTGCGCCAAAACCAGCAATTTGCCGTCGTCGGTCAACCGGGGGCGGGAACCGGTGCGGGTGCGCAGGACGCCAAGGCCACTTGACCCGTCGCCGGACACCTGGCCGTCGTGCACCCGGCAGCGTTGGTAGCCCAGCAGCAGGAAGTTCCCGTTACCCAGCCAGCGCAGCAGGTCCGCGACGTCCTCGCGGTCCGGTGCCGAGAAATGATCGTTGGAGTTGGCTTCGACGGCTACGGCCAGGTCGCGCAGGGTGGTGATCATCGCGGCAGCGTCGCTGCCGACTTGTTCGACGTCGGCCAGAACGCTGGGCAGCAGTCGTCCGACCTCGCCGAGGACCTTGCTATCGACGGACGGTTTCAGCTGTATGTGTATCCACGCCTCGCCGACAAACTGCGGTGTACCAGGCGCTTTCGGTTCGACGCTGAGCAACTCCCCCGTCTCGCTGCGACGCACCGCGAACACCGGGGTCATGAGCGCCGTGTAGTCGACCCCGAGCCGGTGCAGCAACACCGTGACGGAATCCATCAACATGCCGCCGTGATCGGTGACGACCTGCAACGCGGGGCCGAATCCGGCGGGATCGTCCGCCGGATAGACGGCCACACCGCTTTCACCCGGGGGCCGGTGCTCGCCGAGCCGGTAGTGCGCGCGCAGGATGGCAGGGGTCACCAACGCGGCGGGGATCCTCAGGTCGATGGTGCCGGTTTCCGCGCCGCCGGGCTCGTCACCGTGTGGACCGCGATAGCTCTCGATGTAGGCCCTAGCGATCCAGTCGGGAATGTCCTCAGGTTTGGTGAACGTGGTCCACGGCTTGAGATCCTGCTTAGCCCCGGGATCGATCGTCATGCCGCTTGCTCCCAACTCACGACGGATGCCAGCTTGCTGGCGAAGCTGACATTAGTCCCGCGTCAGCTTGCGGTGGGTCACCCTGTGCGGCCGGGCGGCGTCGGCTCCGAGTCGCTCAACCTTGTTTTCTTCGTAACCTCCGAAATTGCCCTCGAACCAGAACCACTTGGCGTCGTTGTCCTCGTCGCCTTCCCAGGCCAGGATGTGGGTGCACGTCCGGTCGAGGAACCAGCGGTCGTGCGAAATCACCACCGCACAACCCGGGAACTTCTCAAGAGCGTTCTCCAGGGAGCCCAGGGTCTCGACATCCAGGTCGTTGGTCGGCTCGTCGAGCAGGATCAGGTTGCCGCCAAGCTTGAGCGTCAGCGCCAAGTTCAGCCTGTTGCGCTCGCCACCGGACAGCACGCCGGCCGGCTTCTGCTGGTCCGGCCCCTTGAACCCGAACGCCGACACGTAGGCCCGGGAGGGTATCTCGGTCTGACCGACCTCGATGTAGTCCAGCCCGTCCGAGACGACTTCCCACACGGTCTTCTTCGGATCGATGCCCGCGCGAGCCTGGTCGACGTAGCTCAGCTTGACGGTCTCGCCGACCTTGACGGTGCCGCTGTCCGGCTCCTCCAACCCGACGATGGTCTTGAACAGTGTGGTCTTGCCGACCCCGTTGGGACCGATGACGCCGACGATGCCGTTGCGGGGCAGGGTAAAGGACAGGTCCTTGATCAGGGTCCGTCCGTCGTAGCCCTTGTCGAGGTGTTCGACCTCGACGACCACGTTGCCCAGCCGCGGTCCGACGGGGATCTGAATCTCCTCGAAGTCGAGCTTGCGTGTCTTCTCCGCCTCCGTGGCCATCTCCTCGTAGCGCTGCAGGCGCGCCTTGCCCTTGGCTTGACGGGCTTTGGTCCCGGATCGCACCCAGGCCAGCTCCTCGGTCAACCGCTTCTGCAGCTTGGCGTCCTTGCGTCCCTGCACCGCCAGCCGCTCGGCCTTCTTCTCCAGGTAGGTCGAGTAGTTGCCCTCGTAGGGGTACGCGCGACCGCGGTCCAGTTCCAGGATCCATTCGGCGACGTTGTCCAGGAAGTAGCGGTCGTGGGTGACGGCCAAGATCGCCCCCGGGTAGGCGGCCAGGTGCTGTTCGAGCCACTGCACGCTTTCGGCGTCGAGGTGGTTGGTGGGCTCGTCGAGCAGCAGCAGGTCGGGCTTGGACAGCAGCAGCTTGCACAGCGCCACGCGGCGGCGCTCACCGCCGGACAGATTCGTGACCGGATCGTCGGGCGGCGGGCAGCGCAGCGCGTCCATGGCCTGCTCCAGCTGCGAGTCGAGGTCCCACGCGTCGGCGTGGTCGAGGTCCTCCTGCAGGCGGCCCATTTCCTCCATCAGCTCATCGGAGTAGTCGGTGGCCATCAGCTCGGCGACCTCGTTGAAGCGGTCGAGCTTGACCTTGATGTCGCCCAGGCCCTCCTCCACGTTGCCGCGAACGGTCTTTTCCTCGTTCAGCAGCGGCTCCTGTTGCAGGATGCCGACGGTGGCATCGGTGGCCAGGAAGGCGTCACCGTTGTTGGGCTTGTCCAGACCGGCCATGATCCGCAAGACGCTCGACTTGCCGGCGCCGTTGGGTCCGACGACACCGATCTTGGCGCCCGGGAAGAAGCTCAACGTAACGTCGTCCAGGATCACCTTGTCGCCGTGCGCCTTGCGGACCTTCTTCATCGTGTAGATGAACTCAGCCATGCCGCGGATTTGCCTTTCTGGTGTTTACATCTGGTCTTTGCGAAACGACCTCGCGGACCATCCTAAAGCGCGTCCGGTAACCCACCTTGAGTCACCGGCGCCGCCCTTCTCGGGCGTCGTCTGTTCAAGCCGATAGTTCGGCCTGGACATCTGTTCCCGCGTCACTCGGACCGGTTTCACCAACACGCGCGAGGTGTCGGCCAGAGCCTTTCCGTCGGCGGGCCTTTTTAACCGGGGCTCGTGCTTCGGGCTCCCGGACCCGAGATTGGGTATCAGCACCGACGCGGTGACGCTCCTCACCCCAGGATGCCAGATTGATTGCGGCATTGAGGTCGCGGTCAAGGCTATGTCCCTCGGGGCAGGTGAAGACTCGATCCGCCAGTGTCAGTTCGTTGTTGCGTACCTGGCATAGCGAACATATCTGGCTCGATGGGTACCAGCGGTCCGCAACCGCAACCATGCCGCCACGCCAAACTTGCTTGTAGTGGACCAACTTAGCGAACTCCCCCCAGGCAGCATCCGAAATCGCTCTGGCGTGTCGATGGTTCGCCATCATGCCCCCGATGTTCAGATCTTCGAGGACGAGCCGGTCGTGGGTCTTGACCAACTCGCCGGATACCCGGTGGAGGAAGTGCCAGCGAATGTTGCGAACACGATGATGATGCCGACTCAGTTTCGCCGCGGCCCGGTTGCGGTTTCTCGAGCCCTTTTGTTTGCGTGACAGCGATCTTGCAAGACGACGTTGGCGTTGGATGCCGCGGGCTAGTGCCTTTGGCGGATCATCGACGCGCTCAAGCTGGCGACCATCGGCGCTCGCCGCAACCAAGAACGCCGACAGCCCTCGATCGACACCGACCCAGCCACCGTGGTCGCTCGACGGCCTGGCACTGTGACGGTGAGCCGAGTGCAATTCCGCAGCTTCGACATTTAGGCTCACCCACCACCGTCCAGCTTGGCAGCTGACGGTAGCGAAACGAACCTTGGCCCGATCTTTAGCCAGCAGGCGCCGCAACGGACGTGTGTCATCGTGGACCCGAACAACCCCAAGGCCCGGCACGGTGACAGAGCGAGCACGGCCCTCGCCTACCCGGATTGCCTGCCAATTGCCGTTGCGGTGCCGGTTACGTACCCGGAATGACGGGATGGTGGCGTTCTTCTGCTTGAAGCGAGGAAATCCGACGCGACGGCCCGACCGTTTGCCCATGCGGGACCCCGCCCACGCGGCCAGAGCCCGACCACAGTCGACAGCGGCCTCCTCGAACACCTGTTGACAAACTTCGGTTCGCCAGGCCAATCCGGTGACCCGGATCTCGACGACACCGTCCGTGTCGACGGCGAACGTCCGGCCCGCCGCATCAGTCTTCTTCCATGTATTAAATGCGTTGATCAGATCAAAACCCGACCAAGGGACTGCCTTGTCCGACGCGCTGGTTGGGGCTGACAACGCATCCTTGACCATCCGCAAGCACTGATTGAACGCGAAGCGCGAGGCGCCCGCATGTCGAACCAAGACGCTCCGCTGTTCGGATGTCGGATCGAGGCAGTAACGGAACGTCGTGTGCCGGGTCATCTTTCAGCTCGGATGGTTGCTCGCCGACTTCAGCCCCTCCCAACAGCGCTAAGCCGATAGTGGCAGGGCAGCCGAGTCGTCGGCCTCGACGCTGCCTTGAGCATCGGTGTCCTCGCCGTCGGCGTCGGGGGCTGCTGCCCTGGCCGGCGCGGCATCCGCGGTAGTCGGACCGGTGTAGCCCGGCTTCTCGATGCGCACGATCGCTCGCGACACATCTGGTCCGACCGACGTCGCGCGCATCTCCAGCGATGAACGGCGATTGCCGTCGCGGTCCTCGTACTCGCTGGTGTACACATGGCCCACCACGATCACCGGCGCGCCCTTGCCCAAAGCGGCGCCCACTCCGGTGACTAGCTTGCCCCAGCAATTGACGTTGATGAACAGCGAGTTTCCGGGCTCCCACCCGCCATCAGCCGTCCGCCGACGGGAATTGCTGGCCACGCGGAACTTGATGACCTCCTGGGTGCCGACCTGTCGACGCTCGGGGTTGTTGACGATGTGGCCGACGACGGTAAGCGGTGTTTCAAACATTGACTCAATTTCCTTTCATTCGCGGGTAGCGCTCGTGTCTGGTGCCCATTCAGCGCTAGGTCACCGACAAGCCGAACCGGACTTGGTCGCGAGGGATCGAAGGCTGTGGACAAAGCCACAACTGTGGATAAGCGCCAGGGCCCGCGACCGTGACGTGACTGCGAAAAAGCGAGCCGGAATTCGCCGTGGCGTTACGCTCGCGCCCAGATCCTTAACGCCCTGACTCGTCGCGCCGCGCCAATTCGGCCAGCATCGCGTTGTAGGCGGTCAGGTCGGCGTCATCGTCGAGTTCGGCCGCCCGGTCCAACCGCCGGGCGGTGCGCCTATCGCTGCGTGCCCACTGCACGAGCAGCGCGATCATGACGATCACCAGGGGCAGTTCCCCTGCGGCCCAAGCGATTCCACCGCCCAATCGTTGGTCACCCAGCAGATCGGTGTGCCACGGAAGACCCAGCGACCGGTAGTAGGCGGCACCAAGTACCTGTCGGGTGCCCATCAGCACCACCCCGAAGAACGCGTGCAACGGCAGCGAGGCGAAAACCACGGCCACCTTGGCCAGCGGTGGGATCGGCCGGGGCGTGGGGTCCACCCCGATGACCACCCAGTAGAACAGGTAGCCGCTGAGCAGGAAGTGCACGTTCATCGCGAGATGGCCGGCGTGACTGCTCACCGTGGTGTCGAAAAGGCTCGACAGGTACAGCCCGTAGAAACCGGCGACGAACAGCACGGTGGCGACGACCGGGTTAGTGAGGAACCGCGACAACCGGCTGTGCAGCGCGGCCAACAACCATTCCCGCATGCCTGGTGGATCGTCGCGGCCGGCGGCGGGCAGCGCCCGTAACGCCAGGCTTACCGGGGCGCCCAGCACCAGCAGGATCGGGACCAGCATCGAGAGGCACATGTGGGCGACCATGTGCATGCTGAACATCGCCGGCATGTAGCGACCGACCCCCGACGAGGTCGCGAACAGCAGAGCGACGCAGCCCAGCAGCCAGGCCACGATTCGGCCGGGTGGCCAGGTGTCGCCGCGGCGGCGCAGCCGCAGCACCGCCGCCACATACAGCGCGGCCAAGACGATCGCGGCGGTGCCGAAGATCAGGTCGAAGCGCCAGTCCAGCAGGATGCGCGCCACGGTGGGCGGTCCGTCGAAGTCGTAGCCGATCTCGGCTTCGGGAATCGAGGGCAGGCGGACCGGGGGTGGCGGCGGGGCGGTGCGGCCCAGCCCGACCGCGATGCCGAAGGTGAGGCCAAAGACCACGGCCTCGATCAGGGCCAGCCTGACCAGCGCGCTGCGCGCCTGGCGGGGAGCCGAATTCGCTTGCAGCGCAGCCACGCCCGCGCGCCGCTGGCGCCAACCGAGGACGCCCAGCACGCACAGCGCGGTGAACTTGGTGACCACAAGCCGCCCGTAACCGGTGGTCAACAGGTCGGAGGGCAGGACCCGCACCAGCGCGTTCGTCAATCCGCTGAGCGCCATCGCGACCCAACACCACAGCGCAATCATCGAGAAACGCCGCGCCGCCAGGCCGGTGTGGTCACCCTCGCGCAGCGCGTGGGCAAGTAGAGCGAGCAGGCCGCCGGCCCACAGGCCGGCGGCAACGAGGTGGATGAGGAGGCTGTTGGTGGCCAGGTCGTGCGAACCGCCGGCCGACGAATGACCGGTCAGCCCGAGCGGGATCAGCGTCACCAGCGACCCGGCCAGCAGCAGGGGCGTCCATGACCAGCGCAGCACCGACAAGCTCGCCAGCGTCACCATCGCGGCCAGGATTGCCGTCCAGCGCCAGGCTGAGGCGGTGTTGACCTCTGCAGCCAACGACCAGATCGTCACGGGGTTGAGGTGATCGACCACCGGCTGGCCGGACACGTCGGAAATGGTCAGCGGGACCAGCATGGCGGCACACACCGCCCAGGCGCCCGATGCCACAGTCCCGATTCGAAGCGCGCGGTATCCGCCGGTGTCGAGGACGCCGCTGCTTTGCGGGGGCACCAGGAACGCCGCGAAAAGAAACGACCCGACGGCCAGCACCCCGGCGATCTCCCCCGCCGCCCGGACGAACGGCAACCCGAGCGTGGTTGCCGGGCCCGGATCCGGCAGACCGGTGGCGGTCAACGCGTCCGCGAGCGATAGCGCTCCGATCCCGGCCGCCGTGCAGCCCGCCAGTACCGCAACGCCGATCAACGGCGCCCACACGGGTGCGCGGGGTCTGTCCACCGGGCGCGCAACCGTCATGCACCCAGGGTATTGGCGTGCGGCCCGGCTACGGAGCTTGGCTATCCAGGCGCCCCTGGCGGGCCTCGATCTCGCGGGCGACGAATTGATTGCGCGCGATCCGCTCGACGTAATCGAAATCTCGCAGAATGTTCCGCAGTTCTCGCCGGAAAGCCTTCCGCCGTTCGCCGAGGTCTTTGGCGGGCGCGATCAGATCCTGATCGACGACAACCTGGCACGCGGTCGCGAACAGCAGCGTCGATACCGATTCGCTGCTACGGACCCGGGTCTGTGCCACGTATTGCCGGCCGACCCCCAGCGCCAACTCGGTCAGTTCCTTTTGACCGATGTCCGCCGGCGCATCGCGCAACACGTCGGCGACGATTTCGTATGCCTCGAAGAACACCCGCAACATCGCGTCCGACATCAACGGACGCTTGGCGAACAGCATCGCGTCGATCTCGTCGCCCCCGGCCGCGACGTGGGCTTCCCAATCGTCGTGCCACGCCATCTCTTCCGCGATGTCTTCCCGAAACGTCGCCGAGTCGGCGAAATAGAAATCGAACTTCAGCAGATCGCGCAGCCGCGTCGCCTGGGCCCAGAAGGCTTCCATGCGGTCACCGTCGGCGTGCCTGGCATGCGCCAACGCGAGCTCGACGATCGAGGTCTCGAGGAAGGCATGGATCACCGAGTTGCGGTAGAACGCCGCGGCGTGCTGCTTGTCGGGCGCGATCAGCCACACCGGCTCCCGGCCGCCATCGACCCGGGTGATCGGATGCCCGTTCGACATTGCATCGAGCGCCGCCCGCACGCCGTCGCGCGAGCGCAGCCGTAATGCACTTGTGGACATCGGGGTTTGCTTGCGGTCGAGATAGTCGAGCGAGTCCTGCAAGGTGTGGTGCAGCTGGTCGAGCGTCAACGCCGCACCGCGGGTGGTCAGCAATAGCGCACACACCAAACCCGTCGCCGTCACCGGCGTCGCCTGCAAGATGCGCCACGCGACTTCGAACGACATCTTTTGCAGCGCAAGCCGTTTGGCGTCTTGATCGTGGGCCAGTGACCCGTGTGGGACGCCGAGATATTGCCGCATCGAGACGGCTTCGGGGAAGCGGACGTAGATCTTGCCGTAGTTGCGTTCGCCCTGCGCCCTGATGAAGTTGTACAGCCAGACGACGCCCTCGGGCGTCTTTTCGCCGCCGCGGGCGTAGGCGGCATACTCCGCGGTCTCGTGCAACTGATCGAAGCTGATCGACACCGGCTGCAGCAGAATGTCTTCGCTGCGGCCGTCCAGGTAAGCGTCGGCCACATAGGACAGCAGACCCAGCTTGGGGGGCAGCATCTTGCCGGTACGCGAGCGAGTGCCCTCGATGGACCAGCTGAGGTTGAACCGCTTCTCGACGATGTAGCCGACGTACTCGCGCAGGACGTACTTGTAGAGCGGGTCATCGCCGATGTTGCGGCGGATGAATATGGTGCCGGCACGGCGAAAAAGCGGCCCCATCACCCCGAACGCCAGGTTGATCCCGGCGAACACGTGCACGGGCGGGAGCCGGTTCTCCTGCATCGCGACCGGCACCACCGCGCCGTCGATGTAGGACCGGTGCGAGAACAGCAGCACGGCCGGGTGGGCTTCCAGCCCGGTGCGCATCGCAGCGATTTGATACCCGTCGTAGTCGATCTGCGGATCGAATCCGCGGCTGAGCGCCCGGCCGAGAACGCCAACCAGGTCGACGGACACCCTGCTCCACCCGGTCGCGAGTTCGTCGAGCATCTTCCCGGCTTCCTCGACGGTTGCGCCCGGGATCTTCTCCAGGCCCGCGCGAAACCGCGCGGAGGCCAAGATCTCGGGCTTCACCAGCCGCGGAGACTTGTATTGCGGTCCGAGGATGGGGTACTCGGCGCGTTCCATCGCCAGGATGGCGCGGCGAATGACGAACTGCGCGAAGTCGCGCTTGTCCTCTCCGACCGTGGTGTCGCGCCACAGTTGGCGCAGTTCGGAGACCTTGGCCGGCTCGCCGGCCACCACGCGAGCGCGTTGTGGATCGTTGCGCAGGATCTGTCGTTGCTGACGTTGGTTGGGGTGGTAGGGATCCCGGCCAGGGAGCAGCCCGGCCAGCTTGGCAACCCGGCCGCGATTGGCGGCCGGCAACCAGAACACCCGGACCGGCACGATCGAACGGCCCTCATTTGCGTGAGGACCGGACTCGAGCTCCTCCGCCAACGCCGTCAATGCCGCCGGCGGCGCGTTGCGTTGCGGCAGCGCCAAGACCTCGAACTTCGCCTCCGGGTTGCCGGCACGCTGCTGACCGACCCAATCCATGACCAGCTCCGTCTCAACCGGCGAGGCCATGGACGCCAATATCAGCGAGTCTTGCGCGGTGAGGACTGCGCTGTTACCCGCGGCCGATTTAGTCACGGCCGCCCTCTGGGCCGAGAAGGCTGTTGTGCCTCACCGTCTTTGAGCGCGACCTTGGACGCGTTCGGATTCGCCTTGGCCGGCTTTGCCTTGGTCCCAGCCGTCTTGGTCGCAGCCGTCTTGGTCGCAGTCGTCTTGGTCGCAGTCGTCTTGGTCGCAGCCGTCTTCTTCGCAGCCGTCTTCTTCGCGGTGGCTTTGGCGGGCTGAGCCTTCGCCTTTTTCGCCGCTTTCTTTCCGGCGTAGAGATCGACTTTGGGCAGTTCGTCGACGGGCCAGTTGGCCAGCGTGTCCAGATACAGCTGACGCACCCCGGCGATGTGTTCCGGGAGCGTCTCAACCGTCCAGTCCTGCACCGAAATCGGTGGAAATACCGCGACATCGACGGTACCGGGATTGATCACGCTGGAGTTTCGAGCGGCGACGAGCTCGGCGTTGCGGATCACGATCGGCACGATCGGGATGCCCACCGCCATCGCGATGCGGAACGGCCCCTTCTTGAACGGACCAACTTCGGTGGTGTCCACCCGGGTGCCTTCTGGAGCGATCACAATCGAGAGGCCCCTTCTGGCCCGATCTTCGACCGTGTGCATGGTCTCCACCGCGGCGGCCGGATCGTCGCGGTCGACGAACACGCCGTCCAGCAACTTGCCGAGCGTGCCCATGATCGGGTCCTTTTCCAGTTCCTTCTTGCCCACCCCGACCCAGTTGTCGCGCACCAGCGCACCGGCAATGACCGGGTCAACCTGGTTGCGGTGATTGAAGATAAACACCGCCGGACGCTGCGCGGTCAGATTCTCCTTGCCGATGACATTGAGATGCACTCCCGGGATCGCCAGCGCCAACTGCGAAAAGGTCGAGGTGAAGAAATTGACGCCGCGCCGCCGGCTACCGGTCAGCACACCGATCCCCACCGCGCCGGCCGCGACCGGGAACATCGAACCGATGCCGGCGAGCGTTCGCACCTGCCGCCGGAGGCCCACGCGGCCGCGGCTATCGAATCGCAGAATCGGCCAGCCACGGCGCTTGGCCACGGCGGCCATCTTCCCTTCGGGATTGGTCGGGCGCGGATTGCCGACCAAGTACATCAGGGCGACGTCCTCGTCACCATCGGCATAGAAGTAACTGTCCTTGAGATCGATGTCGTGCTCGGCCGCAAAGCGCTGTACCGCAGCGGCTTTGCCCGGCCCCCACAAAATCGGCTTCAGCACGCCGCCGGTGAGCAGCCCGTCTTCAGTGGTCTCGAACTTATTGGTGAGCATGTTGGAGATGCCGAGAAAGCGCGCCACCGGATTGACTTGGATGGTCAGCGCCGACGAGCTGAGCACCACGGTGTGGCCGCGGGCCACGTGAGCCCGCACCAGCTCGCGCATTTCGGGGTAGATCCGCGACTCGATCCTCTGGTTGAACAGCCGCTCGCCGACCTCCTCCAAGTCGTCCAGCAGCCGCCCGGCCAGTGCCGTGGAGGCCTTGCCGATGAGGTCTTCGAACTCGATGCGGCCCAGCGTGTGGCTCAGGCCGGCCTGAACCATGCTGAGCAGCTCACCCACACCCATGTCGCGGCGCAGTAGCCGCTCCTGGGTCAGGATCACCGCGGTGAAGCCGGCGACCAACGTCCCGTCCAGGTCGAAAAATGCGCCGACCTTGGGCCCCGGCGGGCTGGCCATGATCTCCGCGACCGAGCCGGGTAACCGCATATCCGACACCGACTTCCGTTTACCGCGCTCCTCGGCCCGCTCTTGCGAGGCGCTCATGAGCCCGAGACCGATCGAGAGGCCGAACCGGCCGGCTTGGCGTCGAATGACGCGGGCACAGCGTGGGGCGCCGGGTCACCGGCCAGCGCCAGGATCTCGTCGAAACCCTCCAGCAGGCATTGAGCGAACAACGGCTCGTTGCGCACCGACGCCCGGTCATAGCGCACGGTGACGGTGCACCAGCCACCCCGGGAAATGAGCACCACCATCATCGCCACGCCGGGCAGGGGGCCGATACCGTACTGCCGCAAGATCTTTGCGCCGGCGATGTAGGTGTCTCCGGGATAGACCGGGACATTGCTGGCCTGCACGTCGGCGCCGACCACCGAGCCGGTGATCCCCTCGAGCACCGGCGTGGGCAACACGCTCAGCACCGGTGCGATGGAACCGATGATGTTCATCGCGGGCTCGTCGCGGCGCTGCGTCATCTGGGCGCGGATCTTTTTCATCCGGGAGACCGGATCGGCGGTTCCCAACGGCGCCGCCAAGTTGACGCCGGTAAACTGGTTGCCGCCGACCGTGTCGGCTTCGGCCCGCAGGTTCACCGGCACCGCCATCGGCAGCGTGCTGATCGGCACGCCAAGGGCCTCGTGGTAGCGCCGCAACGCGCCCGATAGGCCCGCGAGATAGGCGTCGTTGATCGATCCTCCGCCGGCTTTTGCGGCCTTGTGCAGGTCGGCGAGCCGGATGTCTATCGCTTCGGTGCGGGTGGCAAGGCTGCGCCGGCGCAGCAGCGGCGACGGCTCGGCGGCCCGGTTGATCACCCGCATGCCCGACATGGCGTAACCGACAACTCCCCCGACCGTCGACACGGGATCCAGCACCACCCGTCCGGCCGCCGATACCACCCCGGACACTGCGCCGACGACGCCGTTGACTAGGGCGAGGGGTAAGCGGTTGAGGCCCTGCCGCATCAGATCATTGGGCGTTAGGTCCTGCGGAATGGGTTGCGGGGGCATCGGCTTGGGTGCTGGATCGCGCTCGACGTCATAGATTTCGGCGAACATCTCGACACTGCCGACACCGTCGGTGACCGCATGGCTAAGGTGCAGGAGCGTCGCGGCCTTGCCATCCGCCAGACCCTCGACGAGAGTGGCCGTCCACAACGGCCGCGATATGTCCATCGGTGCCTGAAGGATCAGCTCGGCGAGATCGAATACCTCGCGCAGCGTGCCGGACCCGGACACCCGCACCCGGCGCACGTGGAAGTCCAGGTTGAAGTCGGGATCGACCACCCAACGCGGAGCCGCCGTCGGAAACGTCGGGACCACAACCTTCTGCCGCAGCCGCAGCACGCGTCGGGACGCGTTTTCGAAGCGGGTGCGGAATCGCTCCCAGTCCGGTGTGGTGTCGAGGAGTTCCAGCGCCATGATCCCCGACCGCGTCCGGGGATTGGCTTCACCCCGATGCATCAGATAATCGACGGGTCCAAGCTCGTCGGACAATCTAACGGTCTCGACGGACTCAGCCATGATCATCAACTCGACGCGCCAACGTTCTCACCGCCGACCAAGCCTCCTGCTTTGGACCCGCAAACCGAATTGCCAACACAACGCTAGTCGGGTTGCCGCGCCGGTGAAAGGACGCCCCAATCCGGGATCCTGGCACGGCGAAGGTGCCAGGGCCGGGGTTCAGCTGGCCGAAGTCGCTGACAGCGGCAACGAATCCGTTGCCGAGGCGGCGCTCCGCCCGTAGACGACGCCCAGGAAGTCGGCGACGGCACCGGCGGCCAACCGCGATCGGACCGTCGGGGTGATGTCGAACGCGTGGAAGGCGTTGGCGAGTTCGGCGTAGCCCACCGTGGCGGCCCCGGCTTCCCGCAGCGCCGCACAGAAGCCGCGGGACTGGCCGGCCGGAACCAGTTCGTCTTTCTCGCCATGCAGCACGAAGAACGGTGGGGCTTCGCTGTGCGCGTACGAGACCGGCGACGCCGCCTTGAACCGCTCGGGGTCGTCGTCATATCGGGCCTTCAGGACGAAGTGCTCGAGGAACGGCAGCATCATTTCGTGCATGTTCTCGAAGTCGGTGAAGTCGTAGACGCCGTAATACGGCACGGCCGCTCGAACGGTCGTGTCAGCGTCTTCGAAACCGGGCTGGAAGGTCGGATCGTTCGGAGTGAGCGCGGCCATCGACGCCAGGTGCCCGCCAGCAGACCCGCCGGTGATCGCGACGAAGTCGGGGTCACCCCCGTAGTCGGCGATGTTGTCGCGGACCCAGGCGATCGCCCTCTTCACGTCGATGAGGTGCGCCGGAAACGTGCAGCGCGGGCTCTTGCTGTAGTTGATCGACACACAGATCCAGCCGAGTTCGACCATCCGGCTCATCAGCGTGTGCGCCTGACCGCGCTTGCGGTTGAGAGCCCAGGCCCCTCCGGGGACCTGGAGCAGCACCGGAGCGCGGTGGCCGGGCGCCAGGTCATGACGCCGCCAGATGTCGAGCAGGTTGTCGTTGCCGCCCGGACCATAGGAGATGTCGGAGGTCTGCGCCGCGTACCGACGGTGCGGCCCGGGCCTGTACAACAGCCCACCGCGGGGGGCGCACTCGGACTGAGCGCAGGTCGGATGGCGCACCAGGTCACGAAAGTCCGTCCCGAAGCACTCCTCGAGCGCGGCGGTCAGGGCTTGATCGGCTCGCTGCGCCGCCCATGCGGTGGCGACGCGGCCGATGGGCTCCGGCGATACCTGGGACAACGCATGCCCGGTCAGTACGTGCGGGGGAAATTCCGTGGTCAGCCAGTCGGCGAACCAGCCAACCGCAAACGGTGAGCCGCGCAGCAAGAGCGCGCCGGCTCGATAGGTATCTCTGGCGTCGGACGCCAGTCGCAGCGCCTGGGCACCGGCCCATGAGCACCGCGAAGTCAAGTTCAAGGCCACGCTCATACAACGCACCTCTCGACGTATGCACACGCCCCGCCGCGTTGCGGTTAACGGTTGTTTACCAACCGGTATGCTGCGTGTGTCGCGGCTCACACCATAACCGATAAGTGCGGGGCGTCAAGCCTTTTCAGGCGCGTCGCGTTGCCGAGAGTCGTCCGGAAGGCGCGTTGGATAGACTGACCTGCACATTGCCTCCGTAGCTCAGGTGGATAGAGCAAGGGCCTTCTAATCCCTAGGTCGCACGTTCGAGTCGTGCCGGGGGCACCGGGAAATGCCTGGTCAATAGCGGTATAGAGCACGTCTAGAGAACTCGCCGAGTTGCTTTCAGTCCGCAGACAGTCCGCAGGCGCTATTCTGGTGGGATGTTGAGGCGCAGTTCGCGGGCCGGGGTCGAGGATCGCTGGCACCGTCCACCCCGTAAGGCCGAGCAAGTGCCCTACCCCGCCGACAGCCCCGGCCTGGTTGCGGGTACGTGGTGCATGGATGCCAAGCACGGCACACCGGGCACCCTTGTTTGCACACAGCGCCATGGCAGCGGCCGGCGCTGGCTCGCGAGGTGGGTGAGCAATGACGGCGAAGAACGCACCCAATCGTTTGAGCGCAAAGCTGACGCGCAGGCCCGTGTCAATCAGGTGACGGCCGATCTTGTCACCCATACCTACACTGATCCCCGCAAGTCCGGGGTGACCTTCCAAACGATCAGCGACGAATGGCTTGCTACGCAACGAACTCGGCTCAAGCCGTCCACCATCGGCGGATACGAAAGCCTGCTGAAGATGACCGTGTTGCCGCGATGGGGAGCCGTGAGGCTGGCCGACATCACTCACGCCGACCTTCAAAGTTGGATTGTCTGGCTCACTACTAATAAGGATGCGCGCCAACCCAGGACGACCGACAAGGCCAGGAACGCTCACCGCAAACCACTGTCGGCGCGACGGGCAGTGCAGGCGCACGGCATCGTCAAACAGATACTCACCTACGCGGTACGCACCAAGCGACTCGCGGTTAATCCCGCGGACGGTATAGAGCGCCCCCGTGTCGTGTACCGGCGCGATACCGCGCTGACTCACGCCCAGGTGGCTGCGCTCGTAAACGCCGCAGGCGGCGCGGGGCCGATCGTTCAGACACTCGCTTACACCGGGATCAGATTCGGGGAGCTGGCCGCGCTGAGGGTCGCCGACGTTGACCTTAAGCAGCGCCGCATCCTCGTCTCCAAAGCTATAGCCCAGGTGACTGGCGCCGGTCTGATCGAAGACACCACTAAAACCTCGCAGGTTCGGTCGGTGCCGATCCTTACGTCGGCCTTGGTCGACACGCTCACGGTGGCCGTGAACGGCAGGCAGCCCGACGAGTATCTGTTCCCCGCGCCCGATGGTGGCGCGATGCGTAACTCGTTCTTCCGCTGGCGGTTTGACCGCGCGTGCGAGGGCGCCGCTCTTACCGGGATCAGCATTAAGACGCTGCGGCATAGCGCGGGATCCTTAGCGCTGGCGTCGGGCGCATCGTTGCCGACCGCGTCACGGCTGCTGGGGCACGCCAAGGTCAGTACGACCGCCGATGTCTACTCCCACATGCTGGACGGCGACTATGACACTTTGGCGGCGGCGATGGATGAGGCGGCCCGCGCCGCGAGGGCTTGAGCCGAACCGACGCCCGCGGGGCAGTTCGACGTCTTCGCCTACTACTTGCGGTACTTCTTCTTCTTCAACATCGCCAGCCCCGCGCTGCTGATCCTGTTGACCCCGCTGAACAAGCCCGAAGCCGAGATCGGCCACTACCACCGCTAAGAGCGGCGAGATCTACACCAACGCGCTGGTGGACCAAGGAGGCCGCGGACTACTTCCATGCGCCCGACCTGCGGCAATCCGTACGACAACGCGGTGTTCTTCAGAATCATCCCTAACCGCACCTGACCTGCGGTAACGCCAGCGGCATATGCCCTGACCTGCGGTAATACCCCGCGCGACACGCCGATAATGCGTCGGCCCTCCACCATAGCCTTATGGGCATGACCAATCACACCCAACACCACTCACTGAGATAGGACGTTAATGGCAGAGGTAGCAGACAAACTCGGCTCAGACATCCTCTACACCGAAGAGGTCGCCGCCCTGGCACGGAAGCCGGTGGCAACAATTCGGTGGCTGAAGGCCACGGGCCAGGGACCGAAGTGCGGCAAATTGGGCCGGCGCGTGGTTTATCGCCGCTCCGATGTCGAGGCCTGGATCGCGTCGGCATTCGAGGAAGTGGTATAGCGTCCCATCATTGCCAACAATTGCAAACTATGGCGGGTGTGAGATGTACCACACAATGGCTCTAAACCCCCGAATAGATCGCTTTTTTGGCGCAAAAGTCCCCTATAAGTAGGGGGGAAAATTCCTTGTGTTTAAGTGAGGCCGCAGGCGGCGAACGTCATCCCAACCCCCCATACGAGTGTCCGTCACGTAATTCATTGGTTTTTCTCGTGGGCACGTCGTGAACGCAACGCTGGCTATGCGGTTGGTGATTCGTTTCCCCCACTGCGGGACGTAACGGTGCGTACGGATGGTGGCTGGCACAAACCACATTAAAAACGCAACGGACGCTGCGGTACCGAGTGGGTAACTAAAAGTGGTCGCTTTTGGTCGGGGACGTCACTAAAGCAAACCCCCTGAAAGCGAAAGACTAGGCGAAACAGAAATTCAGCAAAGACAGACAGAATCCAGAGAGAGAAATTGGGACGTAAAACAGAATGGTTCGACCTACGAATCGAACCGCCCCCCGGCGTTAAGTCGTTGCTGCGCCTGCGGCGCGGGTATCAGTGGCACATGGTGCGGGGTGACATCCGCAATGGGTCCAGCCGGCGCACCCTCGCCGATGTTCGCGAAGATTCCGGCATCTACGTGCGTGTCGAGCTGGAAAACGGCAACCGCGTCAAGGCGCAAAAGAAGATCCTGGTAGCGATCGCGGCTCATGGATGGCCCAACCACTGGGAGTGCCCGGATTGCGGTGAGCGCATTCCGTACGCGCCGGCGCAGAAGAATGAACAGATCGCCGACACCTCACCGTCGAATCTGAAATGGGTGCCCGACATCGAGGCCGAGGTTTGGCATCGCGCGCGGTGCATGGAGGCGATGGTGAGGGATGACCCGTGTAAGCCGTCGTATCGCCGCCGTCATTCCGCGTGCTTCATCCATGACGAGCTATCTGACTACGAAATCCGCGAGTTGAAGCATTGAGGGAACCGAGCAAAACAGCAATGGAGAAAATGAAGACAATCCAGTCAAGCGACTACGCAAGCGTCATCGCGGAGAGCTTCGATGTGCTGGTTGACCCCAAGCCGCGGTTCCCCGCCAAGCCGGTCATCGGCCTGAAGGTCGACCCGTACGAGGGCTCGCCGTTTATTATGCCGATTGAGTACAAGGCCTCGAAGGAATTGGCTATGACCATTCTTGAGACGCTGCTGGCCGTGGCCCCGGAGTTGTTCTACCAATGACCGACGCCGTAATCATTTCCGATCCGCTGCGGGTTCCTGTCACTGCTCAGCGCCTGGAGGATGGCCGCACCATTATCCGCACACCGGGCAAGCCGGCGATGATATTCAGCCGCGACGAGGTTGACCGCCTGGCGCGGTTCGCCGCCGACAAGCCGACCATCCAACGCTACGTAATGGCTCCAGAATCGCCACGGCCGGACGATCTCACCCCATCTGGGTAAATGGCACAGACCATTC
>CAWEIY010000017.1:0-316624 GCA_963809285.1 uncultured Actinomycetota bacterium
CTGGCGCAGCTTCTCGGCGTAGGTGTTCTGATCGCGCACCGTGAGGATGCTGCGTCCGTGGCGATCCTTGATCGGGTCGAAGACCACGTTGGCCAGTTGCTCGTCGTCGTTCCCGCGAATCCCGAGGACCAGTACGCTCCTAGTCGGCGTGATGAGGCCGCAATTGCACACGAAGCTTTTCGCCGAGGTGGTAGTGCTCGCTCCACAGCGCCAGCCATTCCTCCAGCAATTTCTTCGGCACCTCGGTCTGCACCAGATGCTGATGCTGGGTCGAGCCTTTGCCCATGGCCTTGGTGGTCGCCGTGCGGCCCGAGGAGGCGGCCAGCGCGGCATCGCTGCGCGGTCCGCCGACCAGGGTTTGCGGTGTCCGGTAAGGAGATTCGACCAGGCGCATCTTGCGCTGCAACCGCGCCAGCGCGAGCATGCCGTCCTGCTGCAGCGACGTGGCGAACTCCTCGGCTGCGACGCCGTCGATCTGGTGGCCGCCGTAAGTGATGAAGTTGAAGACGAAGCCCATCTTGCCGAGCTCTTCGGGGAAGCGCTTCATCTCCTCGTCGGTCATGCCGGTGGTGTCCCAGTTGAACGACGGCGACAGGTTGTAGGCCAGCATCTGGTCGGGGAACTCGGCGTGGATCGCCTCGGCGAACTCCCGGGCGTCGGCGAGATCGGCGGTCTTCGTCTCCATCCAGAGGATGTCGGCGAACGGCGCGACCGCAAGCGACTTGGCGATCGCGTACGGAATGCCGCCGCGCACCGGGAGTAGCCCTCGGGGGTCCGTGCCAGCTCGTGGCTCCAGGGCGGGTCGGCGCCCAACTCCTTGGCCTTCTCCCGGGCGGCGTAGTGCGGCGTCCGCGCGGCGAATTGCCGCCACTCCTCGGGGCTCATGCTCGTCGGCTCGCCTTCGCTTTCGCCGAAGGCGAGCACCTCCGCCACGGCATCGATGTAGGTCATCAGCCCGCCGTCGTCCTCCCATGCGGCCACGAACCGGGACTCGACCTGGTCGAACAGGTCGTCGATCGAGTCCTTTCCGTTCTCCCGCCAGGTATTGACGGCTTCGGAGACCAGGCCCAGGATGCCTTGGCGCTCCAGCCATGCGTTGGCGATGCCGTACTCGCCGTCGGCGAGGGCATACAGGAGGTGACCGTTCAGCCCCTTGACACCCAACTCGTAAAAGCGCCGCACCAGCGCCAGGAAACAGCCCTTGTAGGAAGGAATGTCCAGGTTGGTCGCACCCAGCAGGAACGGCTGGTCGCGCTCGTCGGAGTTGCTGTCGATCAGGTTGGCCGCCTCGGCGTCGGTGCGCGCGACGATGATGCCTGGCACCCGCATGACGTCGAGCTGGAAGCGGGTGGCGTTGAGGCGCTTGATCTGTTCGTCCGACGGCACCAGAACCTTGCCGCCCTGATGGCCGCACTTCTTGGTGCCCGGGCGCTGGTCTTCGATGTGGTAGCCGGGCACGCCGACTTCGACGAAGCGGCGGACCAGGTTGCGCACGTGCGGGTCGCCGCCGTGACCGGTGTCGGCGTCGGCGATGATGAACGGCCGGTAGTCGTATTGCTTGGCGGTGGCGCGCTGTTGCTCACTCATTTGCAGGCGCTGGTACTCCTGGTTGCGGTCCGCGGTCAGAAGCGCGCGCACCAGCACGGCGGCGTCGTCGGGCACCTGGCTGAGGGGGTAGCTGGCCAGGTCGGGCCCCGGATCCTCCGTGGTCGAACCTTTCGCGGAGGTGGCCCAACCGCCGAGGTAGATGCCGTTGATGCCCATCCGCTTCATGCTCACGGCCTGCCCGGGCGAGTAGGGACCGAATGTGGTGATGCTCTTCTTCTGTGCGAAAAGCTCGCGCAGGTGAGGGTAGAAAGCCTCCGCCGCCTCACGCGCGATCGTGTAGTCGAACGGAATCGTGCCACGTTGCTCTGCCACTTGACGGGCCGTGTAGAGGCGGATAATCCCGGCGAAGCGTGGGTCGTCGAAGTATCGCTGCGTGGCGGCGACGTCTTGCTCGAATGGGGTGCGGACCTCGGTGTCCGATTCGATGATGGCCATGGGGTTACGCTCCTCTTCAGCACGATTGCCTGAACGTGAGTTTATCCCCGGAGCCGGCGGTTCAATCACGGGTTACAGTCCGGAGCACTCCGAGGCTCCGACCGTGCGACCGCGATCGCACACTCGGCGAAGGCCGCGATGCACGTTGTGCTGCAACGGTTTCCGTTGGCTGAGCGAACGCTCAGCCGGGTTCGAAGCCGGCACGTGCGCTCAACCAATCCCGTTGCCGGCGGACGAACTGTGCGTCGACGATCTGCCCGTGGCCCGGAACATAGATGGCGTGGGGCCCACCGATGGCGAGCACCCGATCAAGGGTTGCCGGCCAGGCCGCCACATCGGAGTCGGAATCGATTGCGGGGTCGGCGGACTCCTCGACGAGATCACCGGTGAACACCACGACCGGCCCGTCGTCATCGTCCATCCCGGGGGCCACCACGACCAGATCCGACGTGGTGTGACCGCGTCCCGGGTGAGCGATCGTCACAGCGCGGTCCCCGAGGTCGACGACCGCGTCGTGGACCGCGTGCTGGGGAGGCCGCAAGGCCGCTATGGCGCGGTCGATCTCCGCGGCGTCCGCGCCATAGCTCAGCGCGTCGTCGCGAATCCGGTCGGTCTTCGAGGTCAGGTACTCGACAACCTCCGGTGCGCAGTACACGTCGGCTTCGGCGAACACCGAGGAACCCAGGACGTGATCGAAGTGCTTGTGCGTCAACACGACATGGGTAACAGGGTGTCCCGCAATCCGGCGGACGTCGGCGTCGATCGCGGCCGCTTCGACGAGCGTGGTCCCGGCGTCGATGAGCACCGCTCCGGTACGCCCCCGCACCAGCCCGATGGTGACATCGCAGAAGGGCAGCCGGCAGCGATGCACGCCGGCGGCCAGCCGCTGCCAGGTGAGCTGCACAACCAGGAACGTAGCCGTCGTGGGGCGACCGTGCATATGTCGGAAAACATTGACATGTCGGAAATCTCCAACGCAGATTTCCGCCGTGGCCACCGCCGACCATGTCTTTCATGCCCTGGCGAATCCCGTGCGGCGGGAACTGCTCGAGATCCTCGCCCGGCGGCCCTTGTCCGCGGGGGAACTCAGCGACCGGTTCGAGCTCAGCCGCCCGACTGTCACCGAGCACCTCAAAGTGCTGCGCGACGCCGGGCTGGTGACCGACGAGCCGCAAGGCCGCCGGCGCATCTACCGCCTGACCGCGGAACCGTTGGCGGAGCTGGGTGAATGGCTGCGTCCGTTCGAGAAGTTCTGGCGTGCGCGACTGGCCGAGCTCGCCGAGGCAGCAGAGGAGCTGGAGTGACCGAGACAAACTTGGCCGGCAAAACGCCCGCGGTGATCCAGGTGGACCAGTTCGCGGCGGCACCACCGGCGAAGGTGTGGCGGCTCCTGACCGAACCGGAGCTGATGCGACTGTGGGTGGGCCGAGGGCGAGGTGGCCGCGGTGGTTGGCCACCAGTTCACCCTGGACATGCCGGGCTACGGCAAGAAGCCTCCTGCAAGGTGCTCGAGGTCGATCCCCCGCACCGCTTCGTCTACACCTTCACCGCGGCCTGGACGCTGGCCTGGCGCCTTGAGCCGGAAGGCGCCGGTACGCGAGTCTTCTTGGAACACCGCAGTTTTGACCCGGACGACAAGAGGATGGCCGAGGCCTTCAACCGCATGGGTCCCGGCTGGCGCGATGTCGTTCTCCCCCGCCTTGCCGAGGTCGCCGCGCGGGAATGACCCGATCGGCGGCGTGTGCAACTATCAGCGAGTAGGCCCGCTCGCCGCCTTTGAAGAAAACACGGAGGAACACGATGCGCGCAGTCGTCATCACCAAGCATGGCGACCCATCCGTCTTGCAGGTCCAGCAGCGGCCCGACCCGCCGCCGCCCGGCCCGGGCCAGCTGCGGGTTGCGGTACGGGCCGCGGGCGAGTTTCGCCGACCACCTTATCCGCGTCGGCATGTACCCGGACGCGCCGAAACTTCCGGCGGTGGTTGGCTACGAAGTTGCCGGGACGGTCGAGGCCGTTGGCGACGGTGTCGATCCCAACCGCGTCGGCGAACGGGTGTTGGCCGGTACGCGATTCGGTGGCTACGCGGAAATCCTCAACGTTGCGGCCGACGACTCCGTGGCGCTCCCCGATGCGTTGAGCTTCGAACAAGGCGCCGCGGTCCCCGTTAACTACGCGACCGCATGGGCAGCGCTGCACGGCTACGGGTCGCTGCGCGCCGGCGAGCGGGTGCTGGTGCACGCGGCGGCCGGCGGTGTCGGCATCGCGGCTATCCAATTCGCGAAGGCCGCCGGCGCCGAGGTACACGGCACCGCATCGCCCGGAAAGCACGCGAAACTGGCGGAGCTCGGCGTGGACCGAGCGATCGACTACCGCCGCGACGGCTGGTGGAAGGACCTCGGCCCATATGATCTGGTGCTCGACGCGCTGGGTGGCACGTCGCTGCGCCGGTCCTACGTCCTGCTGCGGCCGGGCGGAAGGCTTGTGGCCTATGGAGTTTCGAACATGCAGCACGGTGAGAAGCGGTCGCTGCGCGCGGCCGCGCCCCACGCGTTGACGATGCTGCGCGGGTTCAACCTGCTGGACCAACTCTCGGATTCGAAGGCCGTGATCGGCCTGAACATGCTGCGACTGTGGGACGACCGCGGCACGCTCGAGCCCTGGATCACTCCGCTGGCGAAGGCCCTCGATGACGGGACGATCGCTCCCGTCGTGCACGCGGCGGTCCCGTTCGCCGAAGCGCCGAACGCCCACCGCATTCTGGCGGCCCGGGAGAACGTCGGCAAGGTCGTATTGGTGCCCTAGGTTTAGGCATCGCCGCGGTGGCTATGTTTCCGTTGTGGCTGGCTCGACGGCACTGACGGGAGCTTCCGAACCGACGGTTCGCGAGCGACACTGTCCTCTATGAACTCGACACTGGCGAGCACATTTCACCGAATCGCATCGATCGCCGGCGGGCTTGCGCTGGTGGTCGGGCTGGTCGGCTGCGGCGGCCACGGCGGCAGCCGCGTGACGGCTCCATTGACGCCGACAGTGACCACCGTGGCTCGGACCATCGCAGAAGCGCCCGCCGGTGGCCCCTTGACAATCAGTAGTCCGGCGTTCGCCGACGGCGCGCCCATCCCGGTGCAGTACACCTGCAAGGGGGCCAGCACAGCGCCACCGTTGGTGTGGTCGGCCCCCTTGGGCGGCGCCCTTGTTGTTGACGACCCCGACGCCCCCCGCGGACCCTACGTGCACTGGGTTGTCACCGGAATCGCCCCAGGTTCGGGCAGCACTGCCGACGGTCAGACTCCTGCTGGCGGCAGCGTCCCTGCCAAACTCCGCCGGCCAGTCGGCATATGGCGCGCCCTGCCCGCCAGCGGGCACCGGGACACATCACTACCGGTTCACTCTTTACCAGCTTCCGAACACCTTCCAACTCCCGTCCGGATTGGCCGGGGTGCAAGCGGCGCAAGCCATAGCGCAGGCCGCGACCGCACAGGCCTTGCTTACCGGAACATTCGGAGCCTGACTATGCCGACGCAGCCAGCGTTAGATGTAGTGAAGGCAATTCAATTCGGTCAGCTGGTGAACGCAACCTATGCGACCTTGCCCAGCGATCTGACGAACGCCGCCGGTCAGACGCTGAAGGACCGGCGGTGTCGACTACACGGTGGTCACGACGATCTATGCCAACGATTTGGCGACCGACATGAACCCGAGCCGGATCGACGACGAAGTTTCCATCGGGCTGATCTGCCAAGTGGATCAAACGGGCGACGTGGTGATCGCGATCCGCGGCACCGACGGAATCCTGGAATGGATTCACGACGCCGAGTTCCTTCAGGCGCCGTGCCCCTTCCTGGCCGGCGCCGGCCACACGGAAGACGGTTTCACCGATATGTATCTGTCGTTGCGGACCGGTGCAAAGCCGGATTCGTCGACCGTGGTCAGCGCCCTTCCGAAGCTTTCGTTCCCCAAGCCCGTTGGCTCCGTGACGATTTGCGGGCACAGCCTGGGAGGAGCCCTGGCGACGCTGCTCGCCCTCGACGTCGCGGCGAACACGACGTTTAATCGACCCGGCCGCGTACTCGTACGCCAGTCCCCGCACCGGGGATTCGCTGTTTGCAAGCACCTACGACCAGGTGGTCAAGGATTCGTACCGGATCGCCAATCGCCTCGACATCGTCCCCGCGTTGCCCCCGCCCATCGATTACGAGCATGTGCTCAGTCCGTACGAACTTGTTCCGGTGCGACTGGTGCCGCTGCCGCCGAAAGTCTTGGTCAAATACAGTGTGGCTTGCGAACATTCGCTCGCAACCTACCTGTATCTGCTGTCCCTGCAGTCCGCCGGCCCGGTTCTTCCCCTGGAATCCGCCTGTCAACCGTCGTCGAGCGCCTGATAGGCGGCGTTATACCCGGGGGTGAACGTGATACCGGGTCCGCCATGGCATCCCGCGCCGCCGAGGTAGAGGCCCTCGATTGGAATCGGAAAGTCGAGGAATCCCTTCGGGCCGGGGCGATTGGGTCCCATCAGATCCGGGTGCAGCAGGCCGTGGCAGAAGTCGCCGGCGGGTGCGCCGAACATGGTGTTCATGTGGTAGGGCGCGAACGTGATGTGCCGGATCACGATGTCCTTGAAGTTCGGGGCGAGCCTGGTGATCTTGTCGATAACTCGCTGTGCCATCTCATTTTTCAGATGGCCGTGCTGGTCTCGGGAGACTTCCACCGGGAAGGCGTAGGCGAAAGCGCTCGCGGCATGCTTACCCGGCGGCGCCATGCTCGGATCGTGCACCGAGGGGATCTGCATCCCCATCGACGGGTTATCCGGCACGATGCCCCGGCGGCAGTTTTCCCAGTGCAGCTGTTGCTCTTCCGGGGCGCCGAAAATGCCGACCGACTGCTGCATGCCCGCTTCGTTCAGAAACTCGTAGGGCGGGGCGAATTCGGGCAGCCCGTCGAGGGCGAAATGGATCTGTACGAAGGACGCGCGGTGATCGCGACCGGACACGCGCGAGACCAGTTCTGCGGGAATGTGTTCGGGCGCGATGAGCTCGGTGAGCGTGACGTCCGGCGAGAGGTTGGACACCACGATCGGCGCGGCGATCGTCGACCCGTCGCGCAGCAGCACCCCCGTAACCGCGCCATGGTCGACGAGAATCTGTTCAACCTTGGTGCGAAATCGGATCTCGCCGCCGTGCGAGACGAAGAGCTCACGCAGGTGCTCGGTGAGCGCGCCGATGCCGCCCCTGAGTTTGGTCATCATCGCGGTGCCCTCGTCGGGCACCGCCAGGGCGAAGGCCAAGCAGGTGGCGCTGCCCGGGGTGTAGGGCCCGCGGTAGGTGGAGTTGATGGCCAGAAACGCGAGCATCCCCCGCATGACCGCATGCTTGTCCTTGTCGGGCAGGTATCGGTCGATCACATCCATCGCCGACCCGAACAGCATTTCGTGAATCGCCCGGCGCTCGGCATCGTTGGCCGCGCAGGCATACATCTCGTCGAGGGTCTTGGGGGGTTCGCGGACATCGAAGCGGCCGAGGGCCTTTGCGGGTCCCTGACTCCATCCGATCAGTTCGGCCATGCCGGTGACGGCTTCGATCCCGTGCTTCTCACCGAGGTGCGTCATCAGCTGCATCGGATCGCGGTAGAAGATCATCGGCTCCTCGCCGTGGTCGCCGATGTTGGTCGACATCACCTCCGGCTCCAGCGTGGGCAGGGTGTCGAGGCCGAGTTCCTTGGTGATTTGGCTAGCCGTGGGGAACTGCACCGAACCCGCGATCTCGTAGCGGAAACCGTCGATCAATTCGACTGTCGCCGCCATGCCCCCCGCGTAGGTGTTGGCCTCGAGACACAGCGTGCGCAGGCCAGCACGTTGCAGAACCGCGGCAGCGGTCAGCCCGTTGTGTCCGGCTCCCACGACGATCGCGTCATAGTCCGTCATCGCGTGTCCTCCCTGGGTTCGCGCGTGACAAGAATATGTCGAGTACGACATAATTGGAAGATGTCGGCACTGACTAATTCGACCAACCGTCATCAGCTGCGCCGACGGTCGACCCACGAGGCGCTGCGCCAAGCAGCTTTAAAGAGCTTCGCCCGCAAGGGATTTACGAACGTGACCGTGACCGAGCTGGCCGCCGAGGCCGGGGTCACCGAGCGCACGTTCTTCCGTCATTTCCCGACGAAGGAGGCGGTGCTGTTCCAGGACTACGAGACGCAGCTGGAATGGCTGGCCGAGGCGCTCGCGCAGCGCCCGGCCTCGGAGGCGCTGTTCGACGCGGTGCTGGCGAGCGTCGCCGCCTTCCCGCACGACCTCGAGGTGGTGCGCCAGGCCGCGGCGGCCCGCGCGGAGTTGATCAGCGCGGAACGCATCGCGGGCCATCTGCGGGTGGTGCAATCGTCGTTCGCCCGGGTGCTGACGGACTTCGTCAGGAACCGCAACCCGGACGCCGCGAACATCGACCTCGGCGCCGAGGTCGCGGGTTCCGCCCTGGCCGCCGCGCTTGTTGTGGCGGTGGAGAATTGGGGCCGCAACGGCTGTGTGGGTGACCTCGGTGAACTCGTGGCCGCGAGCCTGGGTCTGCTTCGCTCGGGTTTGGCGCCGCTCGCCTAACCCGTAGCTGTTCGGGTGGCGAGCCGCAGTAACCCGCGGCGTAACTGTTTGTCGCGCTTGCCGGCGGCAAGCTCGATCAGGGCGATCTCCGCGACCGCCGCGACGAGCAGCACCGCGACCGGTTCGGGTGACGCCCAGCCGAGCGCCAGCAGATCGGGCACCACCTGTGCGGCCGCGCTCTCGTTGCGGGCGGTGACCAAATCGCTCAAACCGGCCTCGGTGCGCGACTGGACGAGCAACGCTTTCGTGGCCGGTTGCGCCAAGCAGCCGTCGAGGTAGGCGTTCATCCCGGCCTCGAGCCGCTCGCGTCCCGGTGGTAGGTCGGCCCTGGCGGCCGCAATCGAGTCCTGCAGCTCGTCATGGAACCGAGCATGCAATGCGCGCACGTATTCGGTCCGGCTGGGCCAATGCTGGTAGAAGCTACCCTTCGCCATGCCGGCTTCGGCCACGATGGCGTTGACGGAGATCCTGGCCAGATCGGCCGAACCCAACAGCCGCTGTCCCGCGTCCAGCAGTGCGTTGCGTCCGGGTTCGGGCGGTCTCACCGCGCGGCCGCTTTGCGCCGGCTACGCCGAGCCAGCATTTCGCCGTACTGCTCGCAGACGTGGATCACGCCGGTGAGTTGATATGTGATCCAGCCCTTGTGGGTCGACGGGAGGTTCTTCTCGAACAACCGGTGGCCGACGATCTGGATGGCCCATCCTCCGACGAACATCACCGCACCGACTTTTGGCTTGGCGAATACCAAGGGAAGGCCGGCCGCGATGATCGGCGTGCCGACGAGATGGGTTGCCCTCACCCCCCTTGATGTGTGTTGCGTTCGGTAGTAGGCCATCTTGTCCGCAAATGGCGCTTCGGGCGGCGGCGCTTGTTGCATTCCCGGATCCCTTCTTGTCAGGTCTTGTCAGGGCGCTCCCATCGTTGTAGCGTACTCGATGACCGACCAGTCGGTCAACGCCTTCGAGAGGAACCACCATGACGACCATCCAGACCCGCGCGGGGCGCGTTGCCTACCGCGAATCCGGCAGTGGGCCAACGGTTTTGTTGCTGCATGCCACGCTGCATGACCGGCACGACTTCGACCCGATCGTCGAGACGCTGGCCAAGCGCTACCGCACCATCGCCGTGGACTGGCCCGGTCACGGGGATTCGGCTCCAATCGACGCCTCCATCCAGCCGAGTGCCCCGCTGTTCGCCGACGTGCTCGAGGATGTCGTCGACGGTCTGAGCCTGTCGCGGGCCGTGCTGATCGGGAACTCGGTCGGCGGGTTTGCGGCTGCGCGGCTGGCAATCAACCGTCCCGAATCCGTCGCGGGTCTGGTCCTGGTCAACGCGGGCGGGTTTGTACCGTGGAATCCTCTGACCCGCAGCTTTTGCCGCGTGCTCGGCACGCCGGCGGTGTTCCGTCGGGCCGCTCCCCTGTTCGTCCGCGGCTACATGAAGGCACAGACCGACAGCGACCGACAGATCATCGAGCGTGCGACGGCGGTGGCGAAAACGCCCGAGGGCGTCCGCATCGGGACGGGACTGTGGCGAAGCTTCGCCACACCGGAGCACGATCTGCGCAGCCGCGCGGGCGAGCTGTCCGCGCCAACTCTGATCGTGTGGGGCAAGAAAGACGTCGCGATACCGTTGCGCGGCGGACACGCGACCCACGACGCGATTCCCGGTTCCCGGCTCGAGGTCCTCGATACCGGGCATGTGGTTTTCTCGTCGGACCCGGACGGCTTTCTCGCCGTCGCCGAGCCGTTCCTTTGCGTGTGCGCTCAGGGCGGCGACACGCCGAGGGATCCCGCCGTGGGCGCACAACGGAAGCCGTAGGTGCACAGCGGAAGCCGTGAGCGCACAGTCAGTACAGCGGTGACCAGTCGGAGGTCCGCAGCAGACGGCTCTCCCACTGGTCGCGGTACTTCAGCGCCTCGAACATATAGCTGCCGGGGGCCCGGTGCTCGGGCGCAGTTTCGGAAGTCAGCAGCCGCACGAGCGCCGCATAGTTGTTGGCGTCGTCAATCTTCTGCCACAGCACCGCTTCTCGTCGCCGGTAGCTGCCGTGCGCGACCTGGAAGCACGCCTGTATGTCGAGGATCCGCATTCCCGGCGGGGCTTTGGAGAGCACCCGGTAGTAGATCTCGTCCCACATCCGGATGTAGTCATCGAGCGGGGCGTAGGGCCAGCCGGTGTCCTCCATGAACAGGCTCGGCGGATGGGTCGCACCGTCGGTGGGCACGGTCGCCAGGTCTACCGTCTGCAGCGGCGACCAATCGACCGGCAGCAGGATCTTGCCGGTTACGTCGTGGCGCAAGTGATCTAGCTCGCGCATCCATCGCTTGAGATCCCCCGTCTGCGTGCGGCGAGCGAGCCTCTCCCACGCCGCGCCGTCGACGATGCCCGTGATGGTGACGACGTTGTAGGCCAACCCGCTGCCATGAGCGTGGTTTGCGTACCACAGCAGCCGGGCGTCGTCCTCCTGCGCCAGTGTCGGCATCCAGCCCTCCCGGTAGGCGGCCTCGAACTCGACCTCGCGCGCACCGACCACCTGGTGGGTCTCGTGGAGGAACAGCACTGGTACTCCCTAGGTTTCGGAGATCAACGTGGCGATCTGATGGCGGCTGACCTTGCCGGTGGCGCTGTACGGGATCTGGTCGACGACGGCCAGCCGCTCCGGCAGCTTGAAGTAGGCGATCAAATCGCGACAGTGCGATCGCAGCTCTTCGAGCGTCACCGGGGCGCGCGTCACCACCGCGGCCCCGACCCGCTGGCCGAGTTCCTCGTCGGCGACCCCGGCGACCGCGACGTCCGCGACCGCCGGATGGGACCGCAGCGCCTCCTCGACCTCGATCGGCCCGAACTTCTCTCCCCCGCGGTTGATCGTGTCGCTCAGCCGACCGCTCGGGAAGATGTAGCCGTCGGAGTCCTGGCGGGCGAGATCGCCGGTGTGCAGCCAGCCTTCGGTGACGTTCTGGGTGGTGTTGACCCACAACTCCCCGACCGTCCCCGGTTCGACGTCGTCGCCCGTGGTCGGGGTCCACCACTCGCACTTCGACACCGGGCAGCGCCCGGCCGACCGAGCCGGCGCGGGCCGGATTGCGGTGATCGTCGGGCAGCAGCGTTGTATACGCGCCGAGCGTCTCGGTCTGGCCGAACACGTTGGCAAACGCCACGTGTGGAAGGGCGGCCATCGCCCTGCGCACCAACGCGATCGGCGCGGCGGCGGCCCCATAGGCGATGGCGACCAGGGACGTCAGGTCGGTGTCGGCGAAGTTTGGATGGTCGAGGATCCGCTGCAGCATCGTCGGCACCATGAATGTGGTGGCCACCCGGTGCTCCGACACCAGGCGGAGCCACTCCCCGGCGTCGAATCGCCTTTGGACCACCAGCGTGTTGCCGGAATACAGGCTGCCGAGCACACCCAGGGAGCCGCCGACATGAAAAAAGGGGACGCACATCATCCCGACCGACGGTTTCACGTCCTCTCGGAATGGTGCCGCCATGCCTTTGATTCGCGTATTCAGCCGGCCGCTGCTTATGCCGACGGCTTTGGGGAGTCCGGTCGTGCCGCTGGTGAACAGGATCAGGGCATCCACGTCATCGGGGGTGTCGGTGGCGTCGGGGCCTGATGCCGGAGAAGGTCCGCGCGCAAGGTCGGCCTCCGTTAACACCGCCGGTGCACCCGCGTCGTGGAGCCGGTCGACGTAGGCCTCCCCCGCGACCGCCACCTCGGCACAGCCGGCATTCCTCAGCAGCCCACGCAGCTCGGGCGGCGTCAGCGCGGGATTCATCAGCGCCGCCGCGGCGCCGATGCGAGCCGCCCCGAGCATTGTCGCGATCGACAGCCGACTGCCGCCGTCGACGACGGCGACGCGCTGGCCGGCCACCACGCCGTGGGCGGAGAGGCCGGCGGCGCAGTGCCGCACCGTCGCGGCCAGCTCGCCGTAACTGATGGAGCGCCCATCGATGATCAGCGCGGCCCGGGAGGGATCGGCTGCCGCGACGGCGTCGAGGATCGTCCCGGTGTTCATGCGCGGTCTAGTGCAGGGGGGACCACTCGGAGGTCCGCAGCAACCGAGTGGTCCATTGATCGCGCAGGTCCAGGGCGTCGTACATCCACGTCCCGGGGGCGCGATACTCGGCGGGGATGTGGGTGCGGAGCAGGTCGAGCAGCGCGTCCGGCCTGCTAATCCGTTGCATCAGGATCACCTCGCGACGCACATGGCTGCCGAGGGCGGGCTGAAACGCGGCGTGAATGTTCAGCATTGACGACGGATGCTCGAGGCTCTTGGCGTAGACGTCGCCGCAGCGGACGATGTACTCCTCGAACTTGTCCTCGTAGGGCCACATGGTGTCTTCCATGTAGAGGGACATGTCGTGCTCGCGCCCGTCGACCGGCACCTCGTCGAACCGCACCTCCAACAGGGGCGACCACGGCAAGGGAACCAGCAGCTTGGCGGCGACGTCATGGCGGAGTTCGTCCACATTGCGCATCCACTCCTGCAGATCGCCCTTCTGGACGCGCTTGGTCAGGTGCTCCCATGCCGCTCCGTCGCGAACCGCGGTCACCGTGATCACGGTGTAGGCGGGGCCGCTGCCGTGTGCCTGGTTGGTGTACCACAGCAGCCGGGCGTCATCGCCCGCGGCAAGCATGGGCATCCAGCCCTCCCGAAAGGCGGCTTCGAAGTCGTCTTCGAAGCGGCCACGGACCTTGTGCAGCTCGTGGATGAACAGCATGCCGAGACCTCCCGACACCGGACGCTCTGCCTTGAACGCCCTCGTTCAACGGACGGTAGCCCGGCCAGTTTTTGGGCGCCACGCCGGGTGTACATATGCACAATTGCGCGCGGTGGCCGACCTAGACAGGCGAGTTGAGAATCTGGTTTGCTCAACTCGGTAACCCTCTTCACCGCGCAGGAGTTCGCTGATGGCCCGACTCAACGTGCCGGATGGCCCCGGTGGCGAAGCGGCCATGATTTGGACGCTAAGGCCGCAGCTCGGCGGCATGGTCGAGCGGATGATCCGGGGCGCATATCAACAGAGCATGCTGCCGGCCGACGAGCGCGAGCTCGCCAGGATGCGAATCGCCCAGATCAACGACTGCGTCGCCTGCTCAGACTTTCGCGCCCAGTCCGTGCTGGACGCCGGCGTCCCCCGCGGAGCTCTATGACAACGTCGCCGCGTACTCCAGCTACCCGGGCTACACGGCGCGGCAGCGGTTGGCCATCGAATACGCGGAACGCTTCGCGACCGACCACGCGTCGATGGACGACGCCTTCTTCGAGCGGCTGCGGGAGTTGTTCTCCGACGAGGAGATTCTCGATCTCACGCTCTGCGTCGCGGTATTCCTCGGCCTCGGGCGTTCGTTGACGGTGCTGGGCGTAGACCAGTCCTGCGCAATAGACCTCTGAGCAGCGGGAAGGACGGCATGGACCTCTCCACGGTCGACGAATTGCTGAGCACCACGCGGTCGGTGCGGAAACGCCTTGACCTGAATCGGCCGGTCGGGCGCGACGTGATCCTCGAGTGCATACAACTGGCGATGCAGGCGCCCACCGGCAGCAACGCGCAGGATTGGCGCTGGCTGGTCATCACCGATCCCGGCAAGCGCGCGGCGATCGCCGACATCTACGGGGGCATCGGCGCCCAATACCTCGCGTACGCCGCCGAGAACGCGTCGGATCCGCAGACCCGGCGCGTGTACGCCAGCGCGATGGGCTTGACCGAGACGCTGGCCCGGGTCCCGGTGCATGTCATCCCGTGCCTGGACCGCCGCTTCGACGGCGAGAATCTATTGATTTCCGCCACGGCCTGGGCATCGATCATCCCGGCCGGCTGGAGCTTCTTGCTCGCGCTGCGGTCGCGGGGCCTGGGATCGGTGTGGACGACGATGCATCTGGCCAAGGAGCAAGAGGTGGCCGAGGTGCTCGGAATTCCGCCGACGGTGACGCAGGCCGCGCTGTTCCCGGTCGCTTACACGATCGGCAGCGGCTTCCGGCCGGCCTCGCGGCCGCCGGCGGAGACCGTCACCTTCTGGGATAGCTGGGGAGAGAGCTGATGCAGTCCTACACCGTGCGGTTCCACGTTGACGCGCCGCCGAAAAAGGTGTGGCGGGTGCTTCATCCGCCGGTGCCGCCGAACGCGCCGCGGCCGCGGGTTCTCAAATGGCCCACCGGCAGCATGGAGATCCTCAACGAAGGAAACGCGGCCGGCGAGGGTCTGGTCCGTACGTGCATCTTCGAAGTGCCCAAATATCTGCTGACCGGCGGCAGGGCGCGGTCGTGGGAGACCGTGACCGAGGCGGAGATCAACAAGCTGTCGCGGTACGTGGCCGTCGGAGCGCCGCTGTGGTCCCGGGCTGAGGGCTACCACCAACTCGAAGAACAGCCCGACGGCACCACCGTGCTCACCTTCCACGAGACGTATCACGCCTACAACCCGGTGCTGCGTTTCTTCCTCGAACGTCCGGTGCACGCGAAAATTTCTCGCGACAACCTCGAGACGTACGAGCACGCGCTGGGTTACGCCGGCAAAGTGCGTCGGCTTACCTAGCGCATTAGGCCTCTACTGCAACGGGTTTCGCGATGCGCAGGGAGCGTTGCGGCCTTCGTCGTGCCAAACATGTCAGACCCTGGGGGCAGGCTGGCGGCAAGCACGATGAAAGGGGACCTGCGATGTGCTGGAAGTGCGACCATCCGGGCGGCACCACAGAGGAGTACCTCGCCGAACTGCGCCAAACGATGCTCGAAAGCGGCTGGGCGGTGCAATACGTCGAGGGCGATCGGATGCCATTCGCTTACACGATCGGCCTGACCCGCTACGGGTTGCCCGAACTTTTGGCAACCGGCCTCCCGCCGCGGCGTGCGGCGCGGGTGTTGAACACCCTCGGTCGGCGAGCCGTGAGTGGCCAGCGGCCGATACCCGGCATGCGAATCGCTCTTCCCGCCGGCCCGCTTGTCGAAATGGTCGAGGTGGAGCACCCCGACGTGTACTTGATATTCGCGGGCGCAATGTTCGGCGACGAGGTGACGGCGCTGCAGGTGGTGTGGGTTGATTCAGGTGGCCGCTGGCCGTGGGCTGCGAACTTCGACCACGGTCGAGGCACACAACCGGTGCTCGGCCCGCGCGCGGGACTCGGTTGACTCAGGGCACACGGAAGGCCTTTACCGAGAGCGGCTTCGCGGGTGCTGGGGTCGACGCGATTTTAGCGAAAACGCAAAATTTCCGACCTGTGGACTCTAAGCTCAGTCGCGCAGTGACCGCTAGGCTCAGTCGCGCAGTGACGGTTGAATTTCGGTACCAGCTCCGGATTTGCGCCGAGGACCGGCGGAGTTCAAGATTGACGCGAAGGGGGTTGTCCTTTTGACTGATTCCGCAACGGATAGCCGCACTTGCCGTGGGCCCTTGATGATGGACCACGCACAACGGCTGCGTACGGCTGATCTACGCGTGACCCGCCCGCGGATTGCTGTGCTCCAGGCGGTGGACGCGAATCCGCATTCGGACACGGAGACGATCTTCGAAGCGGTGCGTGCTGTTCTTCCCAACATGTGCCGGCAGACTGTGTACGACGTGCTGAACGCGATGACCGACGTGGGTATGTTGCGACGGGTCCAGCCCCCGGGTTCCCCCGCGCGCTACGAGTGTCGGGTCGGCGACAACCACCATCACAGTGTCTGCCGGTCTTGCGGCGCGATCGCGGACGTCGACTGTGCCGCCGGTGAGGCACCGCACCTGCCCGCCACGCACCACAACGGCTTCCGGCACGAGGAGGTCGAGGTCATCTACTGGGGCCTATGCCCAGACTGCTTCACACCAGCCGTTCGCCCCGTCGGTACCGTCGCAGGAAACGGCGGATTCGTGATCAGGCCCGGTCCGAGATAGAGATGAAGTAGCCCGCTTACCCCGGTACGCTGCTGTTGTATGGGATTCAAGGCGGGAGGACGGGCGCGGATGGGCGCCGCGCTACTGCTCGTTGCGGGCTGGGCCGCATCCGCGGGTGTTGCCGGCGCCGATCCGGACCCGCCGCCGCCGCCCGGGCCGAAGACGACCATCGACCACGACGGCACGTACGCGGTGGGGAGCGACATCGCACCGGGCACGTACAGCTCGGCGGGACCGGTCGACAACGGCACCTGCTACTGGAAGCGGCTGGGTAATCCGGACGGCAACCTCATCGATAACGCGCTGAGCAAAAAGCCGCAGGTAGTGCAGATTGATCCAACCGACAAATCGTTCAAGACATCGGGCTGCCAGCCCTGGCAGCTGACTCCCGACGCCACTCCGCCTGCCAATACGCCGCCTCCGGGTGTGCAAGGCACTCTAGGCATCCTCAACGGGCTGCTCGGCGGCCAGAATGGCCAGCAACCCCCCCATTCCTGACGGGAGCTTGCTGCCGTGGCAGGTGACCCGAAACAGATTGTCGTGGTCGGTGCCGGCGTCAGCGGTTTGACATCGGCCGTATTGCTGGCCGAAGCCGGCTGGCCGGTTCGGGTGTGGGCGGCCGCAATGCCACAACGGACGACCTCCGCGGTGGCGGGCGCGGTGTGGGTGCCCCCACGGCCGGCCGAACGCGCCGCCATGACGCTGGGTTGGAGTGGACACTCCCTACGGGTGTTTCGCGAATTGGCCGAGGATCCCGGCACCGGGGTGCGGCTCGCGCCGGCGTTGGCCGTCGGCGAATTGGTCGGGAACGCGGCGACGTCATCCGGTGCAGAGCTGATCCCCGACCTGCGGCCGGCCGACCCGGCCGACGTCCCCGAGGGCTTCGGCGTCGGGTTTCGCGCCACCGTGCCGATGATCGACATGCCGCAATACCTCGACTACCTGACACGGCGGCTGGCCGCGGTCGGTTGCCAAATCGAGGCGCGCGAGGTGCGGTCGCTGACCGATGCCGCCGATGCCGCGCCGATCGTCGTCAACTGCGCCGGTCTCGGCGCTGGCGCGCTCACGGGCGACGATACGGTGCGGCCGCTGTTCGGCCAGCACGTCGTGCTGACCAATCCCGGTCTGCGGCAAGTGTTTCTGGAACTGAACAACGGCCCGGAATGGACCTGCTTCTTCCCCCACCCGCAGCGCGTGGTGTGCGGCGGCATCAGCGTCCCAGGCCGCTGGGACACCACCCCGGATCCCGAGCTGACCGAGCGGATCGTGCGACGTTGCCGCCGGATCGAGCCGCGGCTGCGCGAGGCCGAGGTGATCGAGACGATCACCGGGCTGCGCCCCGACCGTCCATCGGTGCGCCTCGAGGCCGAGCCCCTCGGTCGGGCGCGGTGCATCCACAACTACGGGCACAGCAGCAACGGTGTGACACTGTCGTGGGGTTGCGCACGTGATGTGGTGCGCCTGATCAGCGGCGATCAGTAAGGAGACGCGGTGAGCATCGATTACACGCTGCATGCCCACATTGCCAACATCACGATCAACCGTCCCGAGACGCGCAATTCGCTGGACATGGAACATTTCCGCGATTTGGCCCGCGCCTGGGCAACCTTTCGCGACGACTCCCGCGCCTGGGTCGCGGTGATCACCGGCGTCGGCCACGACTTCTGTACGGGCGCCGACCTCAAGAAATTCATCCCGGAACTCACCGGTGATCTACCCAAGCCCGACGGGTGGAATAAGGACGACGCCATCCACGCCGTCTTGCATCGCTTCCCGGTGTACAAGCCGATCGTCGCGGCCGTCAACGGCACGTGCGTCGCGGGCGGCTTCGAGATGTTGACCTCCACCGACATCCGAGTGGCGGTGCCCGAGGCGCGGTTTGCGGTGATGGAGCCGAAGCGCGGTCTGTTCGCCGGCGGCGGAAGCACCGTGCGGCTACCGCGTCAGATGCCCTACCCGTTGGCGATGGAACTGCTGCTGACCGCCGACATGGTGGACGCGGGGCAAGCCGTGGCGATGGGCCTGATCAACCGGGTGGTCCCGGCGGAACGGCTGATGGATACCGCGTATGACTACGCCGAGCGCATCGCCGCCAACGCGCCGCTCGCGGTCGTCGCGACGAAGCAGTCCGCCGTCGAAGGTTTGGCGCTCGACCTTCAGTCGGCGTATGACAACGAAACCCGGCACAGCGACCGCGTTTTCGCGACCGAGGACGCCAAGGAAGGACCACGCGCCTTCGCCGAGAAGCGGCCGCCGCGGTGGCAGGCCCGCTGAGCCCTCAGGCGCGAGTGCGACGAACCACCAGCGACAGCAGCCAGCTCACGATCGACAACACGATGGCGGCCCAGATCGCCGTCCACCAGAAATGGTCGAATTGCAGCCCCCAATGAGTGGTGTGTTCGGTGATCCAGGCGGTGATCCACAACATCAACGCGTTGACGACGACATGGAACAGGCCAAGCGTCAGGATGTACAGCGGGATAGACAGGATCTGGACGATCGGCTTGACGAACGCGTTGACCAGACCGAAGACCACGGCGACGACGAAGATGATCCCGATCCGTTCTAGCTTCGTGTCGCCGCCCACGAAGCGCATCCCGTGGACGAACATCGTGACTAGCCAGAGTGCAAATCCGGTCAATGCGGCGCGCAGCAGAAAAGGACCCATGTCAAAAGATCCTGCCACCGCGGCTCGAAAGTCGGCCGGTTTTAGTTCAGGTTGTAGAAACGCTGCGCGTTCAACCCGCCGATCTTCTCGCGGGACTCGTCGCTGATATCGGGCCGGGTTCGCAGATGCTTGGTGCTCTCCGGCCATTCGCCGTCCCAATGGGGGTAATCGCTGGCGAACATGATGAAGTCGTCGCCGAGCACGTCGATCACGCCGGGCAGGATCGGTTCCTCAGGCTCACAGGTCACCCAGATGTTGCCCGCGGCGAGATATTCGTGCGGATCGCGGCGCCAGCCGCGCTCGACCCAATCTCCCCGCTTCTCGTAATGCTCGTGCAGGCGGTCGATGAAGAACGGAACCCAGCCCGCGCCCGCCTCGAGGAAGGCGACCCGCAACTGCGGATGGCGCTCGAAGACGCCGCCGGAGACCATCGCCGTCATCGCCGTCATCTGGTCGAACGGAAAGCTGATGCAGTGCACCTGGATGTAGTTGGTGAAGCGGTCCACGCCGATCTTCGGCAGGTGAATGCCCGGGGCGCCGTGAATGCCCAGTGGCATCCCGAGTTCGACGGCGGCGGCGTAGAACGGATCGAGGTCGGGGTGGTCGAGGTTGCGTGTCTTGAGTGCCGGCGGGACGAGAGTCGCCACCAGCCCAAGGTCTTTGGCCTCGGTCATGACGTCGATGGCCGGCTGGCCGTGCTCGACCGGGGTGACGGCGACGCCGCGCAACCGGCCGCCCGACGAGGCGCAGTAATCCGCGATCCACTGGTTGTAGAGCCGGGAGAATCCCGCCGCGAACTCCGGGTCCTCGAGGCTGGGCGCGCACAGCCCGAGGCTCGGATACAGGACCATCGTGTCGATGTGATCGCGGTCGGCGTCCCCGAGCACGCCCTCGGCCGACCGGCAGTTGATGTCGGGTGCCTTGCTGATCCCGTGCTCGGGCGGACAACCCGCACCGGGGCCTTGGTCCTCCGGATAGTTGCGGCCTTCGAACGTCAACCGCAGCCGCCCATCGGCACTGGGCTTGACGTATTGCGGCCAGCGTTTGATCGCTTCGATCGCCAGCGAGGGGTTTTCGGCGACGTGTCCGTCGGCGTCGATGATTCGCATGTATCGGCAACTTACCCTCGCGCATTGCCGACTGGTACTGCACGATGCTCAAGTGACGACACAACGGTTGACCGCCGATCAGCGAAACTCGTTCATCGCGGCGTTGTTGGGCTGGACGATGGACGCCTTCGATTACTTCATCGTCGTGCTGGTCTACGCCGATATCGCAAAGACGTTCCACCACAGCAAGGCCGAGGTCGCTTTCGTCACCACGGCCACCCTGGTCATGCGCCCCGTCGGCGCGCTGCTGTTCGGGCTGTGGGCCGACCGCGTCGGTCGGCGCCTCCCGCTGATGGTGGACGTGATTTTCTATTCGGTGGTGGGATTCCTGTGCGCGTTCGCGCCCAATTTCACCGTCCTGGTGATCCTGCGACTGCTGTACGGCATCGGCATGGGCGGCGAATGGGGCCTGGGTGCCGCGCTCGCGATGGAGAAGGTTCCCGTCGAGCGACGCGGTTTTTTCTCCGGCCTGCTGCAGGAGGGTTACGCGTTCGGCTATCTGCTGGCGAGCGTCGCATCGCTGGTGGTGATGAATTGGCTGGGGCTGTCGTGGCGCTGGTTGTTCGCGCTGAGCATCATCCCGGGCCTGATCAGCCTGATCATCCGATACCGGGTTGAGGAATCCGAGGTGTGGGAAGCCGCGCAGGACCGGATGCGGCTCACCAGCACCAAGATCCGCGACGTGCTGCGCGACGCCGCGATCGTCCGCCGATTCATCTACCTGGTGTTGCTGATGACCGCCTTCAACTGGATGAGCCACGGCACCCAGGACGTCTACCCGACCTTCCTGGCGGCGACCGGAAACCAAGGCGCCGGCCTGTCCAGCGTGACCGTCAAGTGGATCGTGGTGGTCTACAACGTCGGCGCCATCATCGGGGGGCTGTTCTTCGGCACGCTGTCACAACGGTTCAGCCGCCGCTACACCGTCGTCTTCTGCGCGCTGTTGGGACTGCCGATCGTGCCGCTGTTCGCCTACTCACGCACCGCGGCGATGCTGTGCCTCGGTGCGTTTTTGATGCAAGTCTGCGTGCAGGGCGCGTGGGGCGTGATCCCCGCGCATCTGACGGAGCTGTCGCCGGACGCGATCCGCGGCCTGTACCCGGGCGTGACCTACCAGCTCGGGAATCTGCTGGCGGCGTTCAACTTGCCCATTCAGGAACGCCTGGCCGAATCCCATGGTTATCCCTTCGCGTTGGCGGCGACAATCGTGCCCGTGTTGATCGCAGTGGCGTTCCTGACGCTAATCGGTAAGGACGCCACCGGAATTCGATTTGGGACCACCGAAAGCGCTTTCCTGCCAACCGAAGCGAGGTGATCTAGCCGGCTTCGGAATCGTCCAGCAAGCGTCGCAGCAGGTGCATCGCCACCGTCGTCGAGCGCTCGCGTATGTCGGATCGGTTCCCGGGCAGCCGTAGGGTCCGGGTGTCCTTGCGGCCGTCTGCCAGCGCTACGGTGAAACAGACTGTGCCGACGGGCTTTTCGGGTGTTCCCCCGCCGGGGCCGGCGATCCCGGTGATCGCGACGGCGGTGTCGGCGCCGAAGCGCTGCAGCGCCCCCGCCGCCATCGCCTCGGCGACCGGCTCGGACACCGCACCATGTGCCTCTATCAGCGCCGGGTCGACGCTCAGCAGCTGGATTTTCGCCTCGTTGGAATAGGCCACCACGCCGCCGGCCACATAGTCAGACGAACCCGGCAGGTCGGTCAGCCGCGCCGCCACCAGGCCCGCGGTGCAGGATTCCGCCGTCGCTATCCGGCGGCCGGACAACGATTGTGCGACCAGATCGTCCACCCGCGAGCCGTCTTCGGAGTAGATCTGCTTTCCGTGCTTGTCGCGGAGGAAATGGGTCAGCTGCGCATAGACGTCTGCGGCATCCGGTTCGTAGCGGGTGACCATCTCGATCTCGCCGCGCCGCAAGCAGGTGGTGATCTCGAGGGCATTGAAGCCGGGGACGGATGCCTCGGCGCCGCGCAGCGTTTCGGCCAGACCCGACTCGGGTAGCCCGAACATCCGAATGGTCTCTTGCCGGTAGATTGTTCGGCCGGCGATCGCCTTTTGTGCCGCGGGGGTTTGGATGGCCGTGTGCCACATGGGCTGCAGCTCGCGCGGCGGACCCGGGAGCACGATGACCGTCGGCTTGCCCGGCACGACCACGCCCGGGGCGGTGCCCACCGGGTCGAGCACCTGCGAACCGGCGGGAATCATGGCCTGCTTGCGGTTGGCGGCGCGCACCGACTCGAAAGTGCCGGGATCCAAAGCGGATTGGAACGCGGGATTGCGCGCCATTAGCTTCTTCAGGATGTCGGCGATCTTGTTCTCGACTGCTTCGTCGAGGACCAACTCGCGGCCACAGAAGCGCGCCACCACCTCGACGGTCATGTCGTCGGCCGTTGGCCCCAGGCCCCCGCTGGTGACGATCAGGTCCACGCCTTGCTCGGCCATAAATCGCAGCTGCGCGTCGATGTCGGTCGGACGGTCACCGCAGATCGTGATGTGTGCCAGTTCGACTCCGAGCTCCAAGAGGCGATCGGCGATCCAGGGGCCGTTGCGGTCTTGTACTCGCCCGGTCAGAACTTCGGTTCCGGTCACCACGATGCCCGCGCGTGCGCTCACCGGCACGAGCCTACGCATCAACTAGCCTGGGGCCGTGGCGCAGGCTCCGCGGACTCACTACGCCAGGTGCGGCGAAATGGATATCGCGTACCAGGTCATCGGCGATGGCCCGATTGACCTCGTGGTGCTTCCCGGGCCGTCCATCCCGATCGACTGCATTGATACCGAGCCGTCCATGCACCGGTTTCATCGGCGGCTGGCGTCCTTTAGCCGGGTGATTCGCTTCGATCAGCGCGGAATGGGTCTGTCGTCGCTGGTTCCCTCCTTGGATGTCCTCGGACCGAAGTTCTGGGCCGAGGACGCGATCTCGGTCATGGATGCGGTCGGATGCGAGCAGGCGTCGATCCTCGCGCCGGGTTGGAACGCGATGGCCGGACTCGTTCTCGCCGCCGATCATCCAGAGCGGGTGCGCAACCTGGTGGTCCTCAATGGCACGGCCCGCATGGTCTGGGCGCCCGACTATCCGGTCGGCGCGCAGTTGAGCACCGCCGATCCGTTCATGACGGTCGCCATGGAGACCGATGCCGTCGAGCGCGGCTTCGACGTGTTGGGGATCGTCGCGCCGACCGTCGCCGGCGATGAGGCTTTCCGTGCATGGTGGGATCTCGCCGGGAACCGTGCCGCGTCGCCGAGCATGGCCCGCGCCGTCGGCAGGGTCGTAGCCGACGCCGATGTCCGCGACGCACTCGCGCGCATCACCGTGGCGACGCTGATCCTGCATCGCGCCGACACGAGCTTCATCCCGGTGGGGCACGGCCGCTACCTCGCCGAGCACATCGCGGGATCGCGCTACGTCGAGCTACCCGGTACCGATTCCCTGTACTGGGTCGGCGACACGGCGCCGATGCTCGACCAGATCGAGGAGTTCATCACCGGCGTGCGCGGCGGCTCCGACGCCGAGCGGGTCCTCGCCACGATCGTGTTCACCGACATCGTCGGGTCCACCTCGCGGGCCGCCGCACTCGGCGACGGCCGCTGGCGCGACCTGTTGGACAACCACGACACCATCGTGCGCCACGAATTGCAGCGCTTCGGCGGTCGCGAAGTCAACACCGCCGGAGACGGATTCGTCGCGACGTTCGCCGGCCCGAGCGCAGCACTCGCATGTGCCGACGAAATCGTCGACGCGGTGCGGGCTTTGGGCATCGAGGTGCGGGTCGGCATTCACGCGGGCGAGGTGGAGGTGCGCGGCGCCGACGTCGCCGGCATGGCAGTGCACATCGGTGCGCGCGTGGCGGCGCTGGCCGGGCCCAGCGAGGTGCTGGTGTCCTCGACGGTGCGCGACATCGTCACCGGGTCGCGGTATCGGTTCGCCGAGCGCGGTGAGTACGAGCTCAAAGGTGTGCCGGACCAATGGCGGCTGTACGCGCTGGTACGGGAACAGGCAACTATTTCGCCGTAGCAGGTTGTCGTGGCCGACAGGCCGCGGCTTTGTCGCGCGGAAGCCCTTCCTTAGCGGCCGGGGCTGCCCGGTTGGCCGGGCTGGCCGGGCTGCCCGGGTTGGCCAGCCTGCCCGGGTTGGCCGCCGGGGCCGGGCACGCCGCCGGCGCCACCCTCGCCGGGCTGACCGCCGGCACCGGGCTGGCCGCCCAGGCCGCCGCCGCCACCTCGGCCGCCGTCACCACCGCGGCCACCGGCTCCCCCAGCACCACCAGCTCCCCCGGCTCCGCCAGCGCCACCGGCTCCGCCAGCACCGGGCGCCACCGGCGCCACCGGCTCCGCCAGCCCCTCCAGCCCCGCTTGTGGGCGTGTCTTCGGTCATGCCGTACGCAGCTGCTTTCCCTTATAGCCGCTAACTGTCCGCAGTTGGCGTCAAGCCAGTTTAGGCGGCGGACGGCCTGCCAGGGCATAACTCCCCATATCGCGGGACACTGGGCTGATGATCGAGTTGGAGGTATTGCAGGCCGACGTGACCAAGCTTGAGCTCGACGCCATCACCAACGCGGCCAATACCCAACTGCGGCACGGCGGCGGCGTCGCGGCTGCGATCGCTCGCGCCGGCGGACCCGAGGTGCAACGCCAATCCGACGAGAAGGCCCCGATCGGTCTCGGGGAGGCGGTCGAGACCACCGCCGGCGAGATGCCGGCGCGCTACGTGATCCACGCGGCGACCATGGAATTGGGCGGCCCGACATCCGCCGAGATCATCGCCCGGGCCACCGGTTCTACGCTGCGCAAGGCCGATGAGCTCGGTTGTCGCTCGCTGGCGCTGGTGGCGTTTGGCACGGGTGTCGGTGGCTTCCCGCTCGACGACGCCGCGCGGCTGATGGTCGACGCCGTCCGGCAATACCAGGCGAGTTCGCTGGAGAAGGTGGTGTTCGCGGTCCACGGCGACGCCGCCGAGCGGGCATTCCGGGCGGCAGTGCACCCCTAACCGTTGGACAGGTAACGCTCGACGGACGCGACCTTCTGCGTCATTGCGTCGGCGGCTCCCGCTCGCCAGTCCGCCTTGATCACCGTGCTGACCCTGGGCGCGCGAGCGGCCACGGCCTCGACCGCGCGTTGCACGACGGCCATCACTTCTTCCCAGGTATCGCCTTCGATCACGGTGAACATCGAATCCGTCTTATTCGGGAGGCCGGAGTCGCGAACCACTCGGATCGCTTCGGCAACGATCTCGCCGACGCCCTCACCCACGCCCAGCGGGGTGACGGAAAACGCGACGAGCACGGACACCCGACGAGCGTACCCAGCCGTCCTGGCAGCATCGAGGGCCATGCGGGTTCTGGTGCAACGGGTCTCATCGGCGGCGGTGTCGGTCGATGGCCGGGTGGTGGGCGCCATCCGGCCGGACGGCCAGGGCTTGCTGGCATTCGTCGGCGTCACCCATAGCGACGACGCGGACAAGGCGCGGCGGCTCGCCGAAAAGCTCTGGAATCTGCGTATTCTCGCCGACGAACGGTCGGCGGCCGACGCCAACGCGCCGATCTTGGTGATCAGCCAGTTCACCCTGTATGCCGACACCGCGAAGGGACGCCGGCCGTCATGGAACGCGGCCGCCCCGGGACCGGTCGCCGAGCCGCTCGTGACGGCGTTCGCCGAGGCATTGCGAGGGCTGGGAGCCCACGTGGAGACGGGAGTGTTCGGCGCGAACATGCAGGTCGAGCTGGTAAACGACGGCCCGGTGACGGTGTTTCTGGAGCTCTGACGGCGCCGCCGCAGGTACTTTGGATTTGTCGGCTTTGTTTTGGCGAATCTGGACGGGAGGGCCGTGAGCACTTCACCTGAATTCGGCTCGCTTCGGTCCGACGACGACCAGTGGGACATCGTCAGCAGCGTGGGCTACACCGCCCTGCTGGTGGCGGGATGGCGCGCGCTGCATGCCGTGAGCCCGCGACCGCTGGTCCGCGACGAATACGCACAACTGTTCATCACCGCCTCGGCTGACCCGTACCTGGCGGGCGTACTCGTCAATCCCGGAACCTCCGAGGACGAGACGGCCTTTCCCCGCCTGTACGGCGTGCAAACCCGATTCTTCGACGACTTCTTCGCTGCCGCCGGCGCGGCGGGAATACGACAGGCGGTGATCGTCGCCGCCGGATTGGACTCCCGGGCCTATCGCCTTGAATGGCCTGATGGCACAACGGTTTTCGAAGTCGACCTACCCAAAGTCCTGGAATTCAAGGCGCATGTGCTGGGCGAGCGGGCCGCTGCGCCCAAGGCGCGCAGGATCGAGGTCGCCGCCGATCTGCGCACCGACTGGTCGAGGACGCTGGAAGCGGCGGGCTTCGACACGGAGAGCCCCTGCGCCTGGTCGGTGGAGGGAGTGTTGCCCTACCTGACCGACGAGGCCCAGAACGCGCTTTTCACCCGGATCAGCGGGCTCAGCGCACCGGGCAGCCGAATCGCGATCGGCGCGCTGGGATCGCGCTTGGACCGGGAGCATCTCGCCGCCCTGGAATCCGACCACCCAGGGGTCAATATGTCGGGGAACGTGGATTTCTCGGCCCTCACCTACGAGCCGAAGACCGATCCAGCGGAATCGCTCGCCGCGCACGGCTGGGACGTCGAACCGGTCCGCAACACGTTGGAGTTGCAGGCGGGCTACGGTATGACACCGCCCGAGGTGGACGTCAAGATCGACGCATTCATGCACTCGCAGTACATAGCGGCGACTCGATCGGGGTGAGTCGGATGGTGATGATCACGAGGCTCTCCCCCGCCGATGCCATCGCGGAGATCGGCGCCAGTACGCGCGGACCCCGGATCGGTGCGTTCTTCGACCTCGACGGGACGTTGGTCGATGGCTTCACGGCAGCAGCTCATGTCGGCGATCGGATCCGGCGCCGGCAGGCCGGGTTCGGCGAGCTGGTCGGGGTGTTCGAAGCCGCGCTGCGGTACCGATTCGGTCGCCTGGAGTTTGAGCGCCTCATCGAGCGGGCCGCGGGCTATCTGCGTGGCGAATCGCTCGCCATCCTAGACGAGTTGGGCGAGCGGCTGTTCGTCGAACGTGTCGCCTCGCGGCTGTACTCACACATGCACGAAATCGTGCAGGCCCACCAGGAGCGCGGACACACGGTCGTGCTGAGTTCGTCGGCGCTGTCCATCCAGGCGTTGCCTGTCGCAAGCTTTCTCGGCATTTCCAACGTGCAGTGCAACCGTTTTGAACTCGACGAGCGCGGGCGCCTGACCGGCGGAATCGTCAAGCCGGTTGTGTGGGGGGCGACGAAGGCCGCCGCCGTCCAACAGTTCTGTGCCGACAACGATGTTGCGGTGGAACGCAGCTACTTCTACGCCGACGGTGACGAGGATGCGGCATCGATGGCGCTCGTCGGCTGTCCGCGACCGGTGAACCCCCGCTCGGGTCTTGCCGCGGCGGCCGCCGCCCACGGATGGCCGGTGATGTGCCTGGCCTCCGGCCGTCGCGGACCGGTAAGGGCCTTGCGTTATCTGGCCAAGCACGTCCGCCGCGACAGAGACTAGGGCGTCAGCAGGATCTTCACTTCGTCGCCAGAGCGCGACTCGGCGGTCGCGTAGGCCTTGGCCGCTTCGTCCAACGGCAGTGTCGTGGTGAAGATGCCGTCGACGTCGAGCCGGCCGGACTGCAGCAGCGGGATCAGCTCCGGCCACGTGCGCTGCACCGGCGCTGTGGTCATCCGCAGCGTGATGCTGCGGATCAGGCACGACAGGGCGGGAAGTGGAAACGGCTGCATATCGTGCACACCGACCACCGAAACGGTGCCGCCGGGCCGCACCGCGTTCAGCGCATCGGTCATCGATGCGTCCGTACCGACCGCGTCGATCACCGAGTCCGCGCCGCGTCCGCCAGTGGCGGCGAGGATGGCCGCGGCTGCCGGCGACGTGATCGGTGTGGCGCCCCACCTTTCGGCGCGCCGCAGGCGGCCCTCGACTCGATCGGCGGCGAAAACCGTTGCCGCTCCCTGGAAAAGCGCGCTGCGCAGCGCGCATAGGCCAACCGCCCCGAGGCCGATCACCGCCACCGAACCGCCGAACGCAATATCAGCTCGCTGAGCCGCGGCCCAGCCGGTGGCGAGATTGTCGGTGAGCAGCAGCGCCTGTTCGGTGCTGATCCCTTCGGGCATCTTGAGCAGCTGGAAGTCGGCGGCCGGCACGGCGAGCAGATCGGCCTGCGCCCCGGGGAGCACACCGCCGCCGAAGATCTGAAAGCCGGAGAAGCACCTGACGGGGTCGCGCGTCGCGCATCCCGGGCAGGCGCCGCAGCCGGTCACCGACGACACCATGACCCGGTCCCCAACCTTGACCGTGCGCACCTCGGGTCCGGCCTCGACGACGGTGCCGACCGCCTCGTGGCCGAGCGTCATCGGCCCGGCGAGCGGATAGTCACCCTCGTAGAAATGCAGGTCCGATCCGCAGATTCCAGCAGCGGTGACGGAGACGATCGCTCCGTCGGGGCCGGGAAGCGCCGGATCGGGGCGGGTGTCGACCCGGATATTGGCGGGCCCGTCGAGGACTACCGTTCGCATCGTCACACGCTCACTTTCTTTGTCGCACAAGAAATTGTGACCAATCGGGCTCACGGACCGCGGCCCAATACTCGTGCAGGCGCCACGGGCTGACGGTGTGGATTTCCCCGTCGGCGTTTTTGAAGTAAGAGTGTTTGACCGCGGGGTGCGACCACACCATGTTCTTGATTTCGGCTTGCGTCCGTTGATGCCAGTCGGCGGCCGCCTCGGTCGTCGGCTCCAGCGAATGCAGATCCGCTTCTGCCAGACGCTCGAGACACCGGTTGACGTAGCGCATTTGGAGTTCGGACTGGAAGATCAAGCTGCCGCCGTGCGCGAGATGCGTCCCGGGCCCGTAAATGATGAAGAGGTTGGGGAATCCCGGAACGGTGATGCCCAGGTACGCGTACGGGCGTCGTCCCCACATCCGGTGCAGATCGATTCCGTTGCGGCCGATGATTTTCAGCGGCCACAACACGTCGGTATGCCGGAATCCGGTGGCGTAGACGATGACGTCGGCGTCGTGCGTCGCGCCGTCTTCGGTGATGACGCCGCGGGCGGTGATCCGCTGGATGGGCGTGCGCACCAATTCGACGGTGTCGCGTTGCAGGGTCCGCAGCCAGCTGCCGTTGTCCTGCAGTGTCCGTTTGCCGGTCGCGGGGTAGTCGGGCAAGACCTTCGCCAGCAGCTCGTGGCCTTCGCCGACCTGGCTGGTGATCCACTGGGTGAACATCATTCGGGCGGCGGCGTTGATGTCGCTGACGGCGTAATCCTGGTCGGCATAAGCCGGGTCGCCGCGCGCGGCGTCGAGTCCCTTGTCGGCGCCGGGCCAGAGCACGAGAAACCGGTACCACCTTCCGTAGAACGGGAGGTGGCGCATCGCCCAGCGCATGCCGTCGCCGACGTCGTCGTGGTACATCGCGTTCGGGAACATCCACTGGGCGGTTCGCTGGAACACGGTGAGCCGCTCGACGTCGCCCGCAATCGCGGGTGCGATTTGGAAGCCGCTGGCGCCCGCCCCGATGAGCGCGACGCGCTTGCCGGTCAGGTCGACGGTGTGATCCCAGGCCGCGGAGTGAAATGACGGTCCCTCGAACGTATCGGCACCGTCGAATTCGGGAATATGGGGTCGATTTAGCTGACCGACCGCGGTGATCAGCGCCCGCACGCGCATCATGGCGGTCTCGCCGCCGGCCGAGCGCAGCGAGACGTTCCACATGCCGTCGTCGTCACTCCAGTCGGCCGCGACGACCTCGGTGTTCCACCTCACGTGCTGGGCCAGGTCGTGCTTCCGCATCACCTGGGCGAAATATTCTTGCAGCTCGTACTGCTCGGCGAAGAAGTGCGTCCAATCGTTGTTGGGTTCGAAGCTGTAGCAATAGAAATGGTTTGCGACGTCGACGCGGGCGCCGGGATAGCTGTTCTCCCACCACGTTCCGCCGGGTCCGGCGTTCTTCTCCACGATGGTGAAGGGGACGTTGGCCTGTTTGAGTCGGATCGCGGCAAGGATGCCGGATTCGCCGCATCCGACGACGAGGACCGGCATCTCGGCGGTGGACTCGATCGGCAGGGCCGCTGGGCGGCGGGGATCGACGCCGTCGAGGTCCATCTCTTCCAAGACGAGGGGCAGGTAGTCGTCGGTCACGTGCTCGCAGGCCACCCAGTCCATCATTTCCCGAATGAGTCCGAGGCTCAGCGGCTTTGGCTCGGGGCAACCGCGGTCTCGATAGTCGGTGAGCACCGGTAGCGCCGCGGCGCGGGCTCGGGCTTTGTCCTCCGCCGACATGAACCCCTGGATCTCGTTGAGGAAGATGCCCATGGGCTTGAACTCGCGAATGAACCGGGGGTCGCCGGTGATGTGGACGAGCGAGAGCAGCAGGGTCGGGATGCTGACATCCTCGAGCGCGGCCGCGATTTCGGCCGTCGAGGTGGTGAAGGGCCGGCCGGCATAACCGCTGCGCATCTAGCCGATCCTTTCGCGTGGGCGGAGCCTAATTACGCTACTCATCGTTTCGTAATTGGCAGCACCACGCTACCCCCTGGCGCCGGAGCGGATCAAGAAGATGCGACTAGAACACGCCGTTGCGAAACAATGAGGCGTGGTCACGTTGCTCACGGCTTGCGGTGGGTTCCTGCTCGCCGTCTTGTGGATGGACCTGATTTTCGACGTCCAGGTCCTCGGACATCGAAGCGCGGGTGACGAACTGCCCGAGCCGGTGCTCGCTTCCATCGCGGGTTACTACCATCGCGCGACGACCACATCGCGACCGATGAGCCGGCTGATCGCCCTTGTCATGGTCATCTTGCTGGGCGCATTAGCGTTTCAGGCCGCTCGGGGGCACGATCCCGGGTGGCTGCTGGCGACATCGGCCGGGCTCGCGGGCATCCCGATGGCGCTGGCATTGACGCACACCGTCCCCAGCGCCGTCCGGCTCGGACACCGCGCGGACAGTCGGGCCGAACAGACCCGCCTGGCGCGCTCCATCTGCCGGGACCATCTGATCTGCGCCGGCAGCATGCTCGCGTTCCTGGTCTTGTGGGTGGCGCACACCGCGGCCATCTAGCGTCCAACGCGACACGTCCGCGACACGTCGTAGTGCCGACGCGCTGGTCAGGGGGCGGCTGGCCACGTCATCGGGGTCCGTACTAAACTAGAACACGTTTCAGTTCTTTAGCATCGGTCAAGCTTTCCAGGAGTAGTAGTCATGCACACCGCGATTTGCGACGACCTCGGCATCGAGTTTCCGATCTTCGCGTTCACCCACTGCCGCGACGTCGTGGTTGCGGTCAGCAAGGCCGGTGGTTTCGGCGTGCTGGGCGCCGTCGGCTTCACGCCCGAGCAGCTGGAGATCGAGCTCAACTGGATTGACGAGAACATCGGCGATCACCCCTACGGGGTCGACATCGTTATTCCCAACAAGTACGAGGGCATGGATTCCCACCTTTCCGCCGAGGAGCTGGCCGAGACGCTGCGCAAGATGGTGCCGCAGGACCATCTGGACTTCGCCAAGAAGATCCTGGCGGACCACGGCGTTCCCGTGGAAAACGCCGATGAGGACACCTTGCAGCTGCTGGGCTGGACGGAGGCGACGGCCACCCCACAGGTCGAAGTGGCGCTGAAGCACCCGAAGGTGGCGATGATCGCCAATGCGCTGGGCACTCCCCCGGCAGAGATGATCAAGCACATTCACGACGCCGGCCGCAAGGTGGCCGCGTTGTGCGGTTCGCCCTCGCAGGCCCGGAAGCACGCCGACGCGGGCGTAGACATCATCATCGCCCAGGGCGGTGAGGCAGGCGGACACTGCGGAGAGGTCGGCTCAATCGTGCTGTGGCCGCAGGTGGTTAAGGAGGTCGCGCCGGTACCGGTGCTGGCTGCCGGCGGCATTGGCAGCGGACAGCAGATCGCCGCGGCCCTCGCGCTCGGCACCCAGGGCGCGTGGACCGGCTCCCAGTGGCTGATGGTCGAGGAAGCCTCGAACACCCCGGTTCAGCAGGCGGCATACGCCAGGGCGTCCAGCCGCGACACTGTGCGCAGCCGTTCGTTCACCGGCAAGCCGGCCCGGATGCTGCGCAACGACTGGACCGAGGCGTGGGAGCAACCGGACAACCCGAAGCCGCTCGGTATGCCGTTGCAGTACATGGTTTCCGGCATGGCCGTGCGGGCCACGAACAAATACCCGAACGAGACCGTCGACGTCGCCTTCAACCCGGTCGGCCAGGTCGTCGGCCAATTCACCAAGGTGGAAAAGTCGTCGGCCGTCATCGAGCGATGGGTACAGGAGTACCTCGAGGCGACGGCCAGGTTGGACGAACTGAACGAGGCCGCTGCCGTCTAACGGCGGCTACTCTTCGTCCACTTCATCCTTGCCGGTGAAGACTTCCTTCGCCCGGTCCACCGCGTAAGTGCCGATGTCGATCGAGTTCTGGACGATGCCGCTGGCACCGCCGGAGATGTCGCCCCGGATGATGTCGCTGGCGTGTTCGACGATGTCCGAGGCTTTTTCGACGGAGTGCGTTGCGATGTCGCGGACCGCGTCGACGGCGTCTTTGGGTTCGAATCCCATCGGAATCTCCTTTTGTTGCAGGACCTTTGGTACGACTCTAGACCTGGCGAACGGGCGTCAGTAGTTCACCAGGGAGCGCCAGTAGTCTTCGGGGACCTCGGCGCCCGACCGCAATATCCGGGCCAGCCCGACGGCCATCGCGACGCCGAGCAGGCCCAGCCAAAGCCCGGCCACCCCAATGACGGCCCAGAGCACGGCGGTGACCAGCGGCCACGGCGACAGCACGGCGAGCACCGGCGCGAAGAAGAAGCCGGTCCCGACGTACCAGGCCGAGCCGGCCCTATCGGACGTCAGGACGAAGCGCAGCCAGCGTGGGATCGGGGCTTCGGCGGGCTGAGCGTGGCTCATGAGTCAGCCGGTCATCCGGAAGGGGGGAAGAACCCCGCGCCGGTGAACCATCCTTCTTGCCAGCCTTGAGCGCCCAGGCAGAGCATGGGAAGTCCGCGGTCCGACTGTGCCGCGGCCTGCGAGCCCGGGCACTTCGCACCCGCCTGCTGCACTCCGTACAGAGGGTAGGAGATCACCCAGTACCCGGTGGTGGCCGCCGGGAACTGGTTGGGCGGCGGGAAATGGCAGGCCTCGGCCTGGCCGCTGGGGCCCCGCCCAAAAATGAAGCTCTCGTAGTTGTCGCACGGCGCACCCAGCGAAGCCTGATAGTTCATGCCCGGCACGTCACCGTCCCAATGCCCCGGATCGGCGGCCGCGCACGGCGCCATCCCGATGGCGCCGCCCGTGACCGCGGCGACGGCGAGTAGTTTGCGAATCATGTGCTCCACCCCTTCGCGGTAGCGCGGTGACCTGGACCAAAGCATATCGATTGTGCCGCACACTACAAGATCGTCATTGGCGGGCCGTCCTGCGGCCTCAGCGACGCCGGTAGCTGCAGATGAGAACGCCGGTCCCGGTTGTCGTCGCCGACACCAACTCGAGGGCGCGGGCCCGACCGTCGCAGGGGAACACCCGTTTGCCGCCGCCGAGCAGGATTGGCTCGATCATCAGCCGGAACTCGTCGACCAGATCGTGTTCGATCAGCTGCGCGGCCAACGACGCGCTACCCATGACCTGTATCGCCTTGCCACCTTGGGAGCCGTCCTGCGCGCGGAGCCGGCGTATCGCCCCGATGGCGTCCCCGGCGGGCAGCAGCGTCGAGCCGGGCCAGGTGAGGTCGTCTTGGGAGAGCGTGCGGGACGCCACGTACTTGGGAATCTCGTTCATCCGGTCCGCGAACGGGTCGCCGGCGCGGCTCGGCCAGGCGGCCGCCATCGTCTGCCAAGTGCGGCGGCCGAACAGCAGCGCCCCCGTGCCGTCCATCGTCTCGGTGACGGCCGGCCCCATGGTTTCGGGTTCGAAGAAGGGCATCGACCAGCCGCCGTGTGCGAATCCCCCATCGGTATCCTCGCCCTGGCCGCCCGGGGATTGGACGACTCCATCAAGACTCATGAAGTCGCTCAACACGATGCGCATCACTCATGCCCTTTCTGTTGCCGCTGCCGGATGGTTGGTGCTTTCCGGTGTAGACCGGCGACATGCCGGAAACTCATCGGCACTGAACACGTTGCAATTTACTTGGGCGATCTTGCCGCGGTGCTTCCCAACCGTGGTGTAGCAGTGGTTTATTTGGCACAAGCAGACGACTAGACGACTTCGTATCGAGGAGTGGGCCTATGCCAACCACCGAGCCGACCACCCAGCCAAATCTGCCGCCCGGCTTCGACTTCACCGACCCGGACATCTACGCCGAACGGCTGCCGGTGCAGGAACTGGCCGAGATGCGGCGAACGGCGCCGATCTGGTGGAACGAGCAACCCGTCGGAGTGGGCGGATTCGACGACGGCGGCTTCTGGGTGGTGTCCAAGCACAAGGACGTCAAAGAGATCTCGCTGCGCAGTGACGTCTTCTCCAGCCTGCAGAAGACCGCCCTGCCGCGCTACAAGGACGGCACGGTCGGTGAGCAGATCGAGCGGGGCAAGTTCGTCCTGCTCAACCAGGACGCCCCGCATCACACCCGGCTGCGCAAGATCATCTCCCGCGGATTCACGCCCCGAGCGGTCGAGCGCCTGCGCGACGACCTGAACGAGCGCGCGCGGCGGATCGTCGAGGAGGCTGCGGCCAAGGGTTCCGGCGACTTCGTCGAACAGGTGTCGTGCGAACTGCCGCTGCAAGCCATCGCCGGGCTGCTGGGTGTCCCCCAAGAGGACCGCATGAAGCTGTTCCACTGGTCCAACCAGATGGTCGGCGACCAAGACCCGGAGTTCGCCACCAATGACGCCATCGCCGCCTCCGTCGAATTGATCATGTACGCCATGCAAATGGCAGCCGATCGGGCCCAGAACCCCGGTGATGACCTCGTCACCAAGCTGGTCGAGGCCGACGTCGACGGCCACAAGCTCTCCGACGACGAGTTCGGCTTCTTCGTCATTCTGCTGGCAGTGGCCGGTAACGAGACCACCCGCAACTCCATTACCCAGGGCATGATGGCCTTCACCGATTTTCCCGATCAGTGGGAGCTGTACAAGAGAGAGCGCCCCGTGACCACGGCCGACGAGATCGTTCGGTGGGCCACCCCGGTCACGTCGTTCCAGCGGACCGCCCTGGAGGACTACGAACTGTCCGGCGTGCGGATCAAGAAGGGGCAGCGAGTGGTAATGGTCTACCGCTCAGCCAATTTTGACGAGGACGTGTTCGACGACCCGTTCACGTTCAATATCCTGCGTAACCCCAACCCGCATGTGGGATTCGGTGGCACCGGCGCGCATTACTGCATCGGTGCGAACCTGGCGCGAATGACGATCGACCTGATGTTCAACGCGATCGCCGACGCCATGCCGAACCTGGAATCGATCGGCAAACCCGAACGGTTACGGTCCGGATGGCTCAACGGGATCAAGCACTGGCAGGTCGACTACCACAGCGACGGGGCAGCGAAATGCCCTGTCGCTCACTAAGACCTATATTCAAGCGATGGCCACACATCGAGCTGTCCACGTAGCGTCGGCAGGCGCACCCTTGGAGTTGGTCGACGTCGACACATCGTCCCCGGGCCGGAATGAGGTGCGCCTGACGGTGTCCGCATGCGGCATCTGCGGCACCGACGCCCACTTCGTTTCCGGTGGATTCCCGGGCATGTCCTGGCCACTGACACCGGGGCATGAAATCGCCGGAAAGATAGCCGAACTGGGCGACGGCATCGAGGGCTTCGCCGTTGGCGATCGTGTCGCCGTCGGATGGTTCGGCGGGTGCTGCTACCACTGCGACCCGTGCCGCAAAGGCATTTTCATCCACTGCGAAAACGGAAAAGTCCCGAGTTGGCAATATCCCGGCGGATATGCGGAGTCGGTGACCGTGCCGGTCAGCGCCCTGGCCCGGATTCCGGAGGAGCTTTCCGACGCGGAGGCCGCCCCGATGGGCTGCGCCGGCGTCACCACCTATAACGCCCTGCGCCACACGAAGGCGCTGCCCGGTGACCGGGTCGCGATCCTCGGCGTCGGCGGGCTCGGCCACCTGGGGGTTCAGTTCGCCCGGGCGATGGGCTTCGAGACCATCGCGATTGCTCGCGGCACCGCCAAAGCCGATGACGCGCGGAAACTGGGCGCCCATCACTACATCGACTCCACGGCCAGTGATCCCGCCGAAGCGCTAAAGGCTCTGGGCGGTGCGACGGTCGTCCTGGCTACCGCGGGCAACTCCGGCGCCATGGCGGCAACGGTCGGCGGCATAGCGCCCCAAGGTGAACTTGTCACGATCGGTGTCACGCCTGAACCGCTGCCGATCAGTCCCGTGCAGTTGATTACCCCAGGGGTAAGCATTGTCGGCCATCCCTCCGGGACAGCGAAAGACGCAGAAGACACAATGCATTTCGCCGTCCTATCGGGCGTGCGGGCCTGGATCGAGGAGCTACCTCTGTCGCAAGCCGCGGAAGGCTACGCGGCGCTGGAGCACGGGCGGGCTCACTACCGCACCGTCCTCACGATGTGACCCTCGTGTGGACCCTGGCCGCGTCCGATGGTGAGTTGTTGATTCGCACCGGTGTCGCCGGCCGGGCGGCACGAATGGGCCATCGGCTCACCGTCGCAATGAAGCGCTGGCAGGCCACGGTGGGCTGGTCCGGCGCCGAACCGGTCAGCGCCGAGCTGACCGTCGAGGTCGATTCGTTTGAGGTGCTGCGCGGCGACGGCGGGGTCAAAGGGTTGTCCGGACCGGAAAAGGCACTGGTGAAGTCGAACGCATTGAGATCGCTGGACGCGGGCCGCTATCCGGAGATCCGGTTCACCGCGAACACCATCGACAAAACGGACGAGGGATACCGGCTCACCGGAAAGCTTCACATTCGCGGAAAGTCCCGCGAGCACGTAATCGACTTGCGCACAGAGGATCTCGGTGAGACTTGGCAAATGTCCGCCGAATCCAGCGTTCGTCAAACTGAATACGGCGTCAAGCCCTACTCGCTGCTGATGGGCTCGGTGCGGGTCGCCGACGAAATATCGGTGTCTTTCACCGCGGTTCACGCCAAGGGCGGTTGAGCTCTCCCGCGCTCCGGGCCGACCGGCGACTAAGGCGGGGGCGGCGCTGAATCGCTGGCATCGCCGGGTATGTGGTCGAGCACTCTGGTCAGGTAACGCTGTCGATCATTCGGGTCAGGTTGCTGCTCGGCGGGAGCACCTTCCTGCGCCCCCGGCACGCCTGCCTGCGGAGCCGGTTCGCCCACGGACGCCTTCGTCTTCGGGGCAGGTGTCGGGGCCTCTGCGGGTGGCGCAACGGCCGGTGCACTGGCCTCGGCGACTTGTGGCGGCGCGTGTACCACGTGCTTTGCCGGTGCGGACTCGGTGTCTGGTGCGAGTTGAATGCCGACGGCGAGCGATAGCGAAGAGATGAAGGTAAGCGTGCCGCCGGCCAATGCGGTCAGCGCCCCGGTATAGGACGGCTTGCGCGGTCCGGCGGGAACGGTGGCGGATTCACTGGTGTGCGCCACCAGCTGCTCGTCGGTGAACTCGGTGCTTCGAGCCGCGGCCAGCGCCGCTCCCCGTGCGATTGTTACCTGGGCCATGGTCTGCGCGAAAACCGGTACCGGCAAAGCTTTTTCGAGCTGCCATGAGAACCCATCGATTTCGCTGTCGGCGCCGACGACAACCACCCCGCCCGGCCGCCATCCCGTTCTCCGTTCGAACATCCCGCGCAGCCACCGGCTCAGCCCGTCAAAGCCACCGCGGACCTGCTTGACGACCGTTTGCGTCTCGCCGTCATGGGTGTCGACCATGACGACGGTCGCCGACTCATGCTCGAGGATGCAGACCGCGGTCTGCTCGTAACCGATGACGGGTGCGATGGCCTTGGCCAGGGTCTCGACGGCGTCGAGCAACCGAACCGGCACAACATTGACGAAACCCGCGTCGGTCAACGCCTCCACCAACAGTGCCGCGAGCGCGGACGCCTCGTCGCTCCAGGTCAGTCCGATGACCCGCAGATGGTGATCGCTCGCGGCCGCCAGCGCGTTTATCCGCAATACCTCATCTGCCACTTGCTCTGCGGTACTCACGACGCGGACGCCGCGGCCCGCGTCCAGCGCCAACTCCTGATGGTCCACGATGGTGCCGTCTGCGCCGTGTCCTTCAGCGAGGACCCACCCGACGGTGGTCGGCGTCAGTGATAGCCCTAGTATCGCGTCCAAATTTGCACCTCAATCAGGCCCGAACCTCCGACGCCCTCAGCCGCACCGTCGCGCACCGTGAAGCCCGCTGGTGCGGTCGCCCGTGAGGGAGCCGGAGCGGATAGCGTGTGGTCTCCGTCGGCTTGCTCCGTGCGAGCCTACGCGGTCCGCGTGCGTTCGGCTGCCCCGGTCTTGAATCCGTGTCAAATTAGCAGGCCAAGCGCGGCGCAGCGCCGAATCGGCAGGTCACACGGCGGTCCGTGCCATCTTTTGCCCCGTCGACGGTCGCAATCGAACGCTTGGGCGACCAGATCCTGCCCCACCGGTTGTCGTACGCGCGATATCGCATGGCTCTGCATGTCGATTGTCGAAATCGGTTCGTCCATTTCGATTAGCGATGCTTTCTACTCGATGTCGGGCCGCCGCTCCCTGGCCACCACCGCCCAATGCGGGGCCCACTGCCTGGTCTTTTCCGGTGACGCCTTACGAACGACGGGTTGTGCGGGCCCCGCGCGACCTTTGCGCTCCGCCTAGCCCCTGGTTGCGAAATTCATGGCCAAAAACCGATACAAGACTGAGATGACACCGCGTCCCAATCGACTTTTGACCTATTCACACGGTAAATTCCAGCCGAGAGCACGACCACCTATCGACAAGGGGCGCAGGTATGACAGACGTGAGCGAGAAGATCCGGGCCTGGAGGCGCCGGCTTTTGGTCGGTGCGGCAGCGGCTGTCGCCCTGCCCGGCCTGATCGGTCTTGCCGGCGGGGCGGCGACGGCGGGGGCGTTCTCGCGCCCGGGCCTGCCCGTCGAATACCTGCAAGTGCCGTCTGGGGCTATGGGCCGCGACATCAAGGTCGAGTTCCAGAGCGGCGGAAGCGGCTCGCCGGCGGTGTACGCCCTCGACGGGTTGCGGGCCCAGGACGACTGGAACGGCTGGGACATCAACACGCCTGCGTTCGAGTGGTACTACAAGTCGGGCCTGTCGCTCATCATGCCGGTCGGGGGGCAGTCCAGCTTCTACACCGACTGGTATCAGCCCGCGTGCGGTAAGGCGGGCTGCTCGACCTATAAGTGGGAGACGTTCCTGAGCAGCGAGCTGCCGCAATGGCTGTCCGCCAACAAGAGCGTCAAGCCCACCGGCGCCGCCGCGGTCGGGATCTCAATGGCGGGTGCATCGTCGATGAATCTGGCGATCTACCACCCTGATCGGTTCGTCTACGCCGGTTCGCTGTCCGGCTACCTCAGCCCGTCCACCGGGCAGGGCTGGATAGGTCTCTCGATGGGCGATGCCGGCGGCTACAAGAAGGAAGACATGTGGGGGCCAGACAGCGACCCTGCATGGCAACGCAACGACCCCTTGGTCAACGTCGGCCAACTCGTCGCCAATAACACCCGGCTCTGGGTGTACTGCGGCAACGGGACTCCGAACGAACTGGGCGGTGCCAACTTGCCGGCTACGTTCCTTGAGAGCAACTTCATGATCGGCGTCAACAAGAAGTTCCAAGACGCCTACAACGCCGCGGGCGGCCACAACGCCGTGTTCAACTTCCCCCCCTACGGAACCCACAGCTGGGAGTACTGGGGAGCTCAGCTCAACGCGATGAAGGGTGACCTGCAGAGCAGCCTGGGTGCTACCCCCGGCGGCGGCGGATAACGCCGCCTTTCGGAGACGTCGCTACTGCGCTTGACGGTAATCCGTCAGGCGCAGTAGCGCGTTAAGGGCCCTTAACCGGCAGCGTGCGGCTGCGATCAGCGCGAACCTGCCTCGAGCGCAACCATTCTCCGCGTCGGCAACCCAGTCGTAGTGCCAGGGCTGATTTATTCATTTCTCACCAAATTCTAAAGCTCCCGTTCGGCCGTTTTAGAGGCGATTTCCGCTGATAGCCGCCGTATCTCGGGGGATTTTCGAATCGGTAACGCTTCGGACACGCCCAGCGATTTGCTTGACATGAGAAAACGCTGCAGGCCTCTCGTCAGGTCCCTCATGGTGGGCGGGATCGTTGCAGCGTCGTTGACTTCCCCCACCGGTGTGGCCAACGCCGCACCCGCAGCGCCCAACTGGGACGCGGTCGCGCAGTGCGAGTCCGGTGGCAACTGGCAGGCCAACACCGGAAACGGCGAATACGGTGGGCTGCAATTCAAGCCGGATACCTGGGCCCGATACGGCGGCGTCGGCAACCCGGCGGCCGCATCCAGGGAGCAACAGATCGCCGTCGCCAACCGGGTTTTCGCTGAAGATGGGTTGGACCCATGGCCGAAGTGCGGCGCCACCTCTGGTCTTCCGACTGGCCTGTATTCGCACCCCACACAGGGCATCAAGCAGATTATCAACGGGCTCATTCAGGCGGCCATGCCGCATTAATAACGTCGTCCGTGATCCCTGTGGGTCTATGACCCGGCGCGAAGCTGTGTTTGGATCAGGCCATGGAAGGTTCGGCGACTGTTCATATGGCGGCGCCCGCGGACAAGATCTGGGACCTGATCGCAGACGTTCGCAACACCCCACGATTCTCGCCTGAAGTGTTTGGGGCGGAGTGGCTGGGCGATGCGACCGGCCCGGCACTCGGCGCCAAATTCCGTGGCCACGTTCGGCGCAACGAGATAGGGCCGGTGTATTGGACGACGTGCAAGGTGACCGAGTGCGAGCCCGGCCGTGAGTTCGGATTCGCGGTTCTGCTCGGCGACAGAGCGGTGAACAACTGGCACTACCGACTGGCACCCGGCGACGGCGGCACCGACGTGACCGAGTCGTTTCGGCTCAACCCGGCGCCGTGGCTCGGCGTGTATTGGTTGCTCGGCGGCTTTCTGCGCAAACGACGCAACATCCGCGACATGACCAAGACGTTGAACCGCATCAAAGATGTGGTCGAGGCGGGCTGACGCTTCGTGAAGTCGGTCTTCATCACCGGCGCGGGCAGTGGCATGGGCCGCGAGGGAGCAAAGCTGTTCCATGCCAACGGTTGGCGAGTCGGTGCGGTGGACCGCAACGACGACGGCCTGGCCACGCTTAGCCGGGAACTGGGCGGCGATCGGCTATGGACTCGCGCCGTCGACGTGACCGACAGGACCGCCTTGGAGGGTGCAGTGGCCGACTTCTGCGCCGGCAACACCGACGGCGGGCTCGACATGATGTGGAACAACGCCGGCATCGGGGAATCGGGTTGGTTCGAGGATGTGCCGTACGAAGCGACGATGCGCGTCGTCGAGGTGAACTTCAAGGCGGTGCTCACCGGTGCCTACGCCTCGCTGCCCTATCTCAAGAAGACTCCCGGCAGCCTGATGTTCTCGACGTCGTCGTCCTCGGGCACGTACGGGATGCCGCGCATCGCGGTTTACTCGTCGACCAAGCATGCGGTCAAAGGGTTGACCGAGGCGCTGAGCGTGGAATGGCAGCGCCACGGTGTGCGGGTCGCCGACGTACTGCCGGGTCTGATCGACACCGCCATCCTCACCTCGACGACCAACCACTCCGAGGACGGCGGGTCGACGATGTCCGCCGAGGAACTTCGCGCCAGCGCGCCCAAGAAGGGGATGTTCCGGCTGATGCCCGCGACCAGCGTGGCGGAGGCCGCCTGGCAGGCCTACCACAACCCGAAGCGGTTGCATTGGTACGTGCCTAAGAGCATTCGCTTGATCGACCTGCTCAAGGGCCTGAGCCCCGAGTTGGTGCGAGGCCGCATCGTCAAATCCCTGCCCGCGCTGATGCCGAAGCGGCAGTAAAGGAGGCGACGTGGTGCAAAACCGGTTGCTGGCAGTTGCTTTCGTCCTGCTCATCGGCGTCGCGGGCTGTGGGCAGGCGCAGACGTTGCCGCGGAAAGCCGCACGGGTGACCGTCGACGGCGCCACTCACACGGCTCGTCCCGCCGCGTGCAGCGAACTCCAGTCGTACCGAACTCTCGACATAGGCGATCAGAATGGCCACGTCGAAGCGGTCGTGCTGGTCAGCGGTAACCGGACCATCCCGCAGTGGGTGAAGATCCGCGACATCGACGGTTTCACCGGCAGCTTCTGGCAAGGCGGGGTGGGAGACGCCCACGCCGAGGTCACCAACGGCGCGTACACCATCACCGGCAGCGCCTACGGGATCAACAGCAGCAATCCCAACAAAGTGGTGACCACGGACTTCAAGATCACCGCCGAGTGCTGAGCCGGTCACGGGATCCGGCCTACGCTGAGTGAAGACCACCCGAGGTGATGGAGGACCCGTGAAGCAGAGATTGCACTGGCTTGCCATGCACGGCTTCATCCGCGGCGTCGCGGCGATCGGTATGCGGCGGGGTGACTTGCAGGCGAGGTTGATCGCCGATCCGACGGTGGCCGCCGATCCGGTGTCGTATTACGACGAATTGCGGGCCCTCGGCCCGCTGGTGAAGGGACGCGTCAACTACCTGACGACCGACCACGCGGTGGCCCACGAGCTGCTGCGGTCCGACGACTTCCGGGTGGTGAACATGGGCTCGAATCTGCCGGCGCCGCTGCGCTGGCTCGAGCGGCGCACTCGCGACGATCTTTTGCACCCGCTGCGCGAACCGTCGTTGCTTGCCGTCGAGCCGCCGGACCACACGCGTTACCGCAAGACGGTATCGGCCGTGTTCACGTCGCGGGCGGTAGCGGCGCTGCGTGATCGGGTCGAGCAGACCGCGACCAATCTCCTGGATCAGCTGTCCGGCCAGTCCGGTGTCTCGGAAGTAATAGACATCGTCGGACGGTATTGCTCGCAGCTCCCGGTCGCGATCATCAGCGACATCTTGGGGGTGCCGGATCAAGACCGCCGCCGCGTCCTGGAATTCGGCGAGCTGGCCGCGCCGAGCCTGGACATCGGGTTGCCGTGGCGGCAGTACCGGAGCGTGCAGCAAGGGATCGCCGGATTCAACTTCTGGCTCGCCGCTCACCTGCGGGAATTGCGCCGTGCCCCAAGCGACAATCTGATGAGCCAGTTGATCCAGATGGCCGAAAGCGGCTCCGCCGAAACACATCTCGACGAGGGTGAACTGCAGGCGATCGCGGGCCTGGTATTGGCCGCTGGATTCGAGACCACGGTAAATCTGTTGGGCAACGGGATTCGCATGTTGCTGGACACGCCCGAGCATCTGGACACGCTGCGCCGACGTCCCGAATTGTGGCCCAACGCGGTTGAAGAGGTCCTGCGGCTGGATTCGCCGGTGCAGCTCACCGCGCGGGTGGCGCTCGAGGACGTCGAGGTGGTGGGCATGCGGATCCAACGCGGCGAGTTGGTGATCATCTACCTGGGTGCCGCCAACCGGGATCCGTCAGTGTTCCCCGATCCAAATCGCTTCGACATCGAAAGGCCAAATGCCGGAAGGCATCTCGCCTTCTCCGGGGGAAGGCACTTCTGTCTGGGGGCCGCCCTCGCGCGTGCCGAGGGCGAAGTCGGGCTGCGCACGTTCTTCGACCGCTTCCCCGAGGTGCGCGCGGCGGGTACCGGAAGCCGGCGGGACACGCGGGTGCTGCGCGGTTGGTCGACGCTGCCGGTGGCCTTGGGATCGGCGCGGTCGATGGCTCCGGTCGACGTCTAAGGGTCGACGCCGGTGCTAGCGGCGACGCCGCCGTCGCCCGATCGGCCAGTATCTGCCGCCGGAACAGCCCGCGATGAGCGCGGCGGGGGCTGCGGTCACCCCGACGAGCGCCAGTCGCCGCATGACCTCGCGCCGGGTCAGCAGGCCGTCGATCTGATCGGTCCCAGTCCCCTCGGAGGTATCGCGCTGCAATGTCACGTCACCGAGTCTATTGCCCGATGAGGTAGCGGCCGAACCAATCCAGCAGTCGTTGCCAGGCATCGGTCGCGGCGGCGGCGTTGTAGCGGGGCCCGGTGTCGTTGAAGAAGGCGTGGTCGGCGTCGGGTTCGACGATGATGTCGTTGACCAACCCGGCGCGATCGAGGGCCGCTTTGGCGGCGTTCTGCGACCTCGTGACGCGGGAGTCGAGGGCCGCATAGATCGCCAGCACCGCGGCTTTGGATCCGGCAAACTCCGGGTCGTCGGGCAAGGGGCCGTAAAACGGGACCGCGGCGGAAAGTCGAAGGCCGCCGGAGCTCAACAGTTGCCACACCAATCCACCGCCGAAGCAGAATCCCACCACGCCGACCTTTTGCCCCGGAGCACGCAGTTGCAGCTCCGCGACACTGGAATTGAGGTCTTCTGTGAACCGGTCCGGCGGGACCTTGGCCAACGCCGCGGTCGCCTGAGCCGGATCCTGAAAGGTGCCCGTCCCGCCCTCCTCGGACAGCAGGTCGACGGCGAGCGCCGAATAGTCGGCTCCGGCCAGTCGGCTGGCCACCGACCGTACCCAGTCGTTCAGGCCTTTGTTCTCGTGGATGACCAGCACGGCGCCCTTCGGGTCGGCCGCTTGGGCCCAGGCGGCCTGCAGCTCGCCCTGCGGACCCGGCCAGGCGATCGGCTGTGTGGGTAGCGCGCCGGCCATCCCGGGCGGTAGCGCCGAGCCGGATGAGGTGGTGGTCGTGTCCGGCGGGGCCGTCGGGCCGGCTTGTTCTTGCTTTGTGGAACAGGCCGTGATGAGTGCGGTGGCGGCCGCGGTACCCACGCCGAGTAGCGCCAACCGTCGCATGGCCTCACGCCTGGTCAGCAGGCCGTCGACGTGATCGGTCGCGATCTCCTCGGCGAGGTAGCGCTGCACTGGGGTCACGCTGGCGAGTATGCGCGGTAAAGGCTTCAGTTGACACCCGTGCGGCGACCGAGTTTATTGGGCCGCTATGACGGAGCTTTCTGCGACCGCGGTCGAGGATGCCGTGGTCGGGCTATGGCAGGCGCTTTCGCGGCGGAACTGGGATGCGGTGAAGACGTTCCTGGCAGCGGACTGCCTCTACGTCGACATGCCGGTCCCTGCACTGGCGGCACGCGGTCCGGATGACATCGTCAAGCGGCTCAAGATGGGGCTCGATGCGCTCGCGGGCTACGAGAACCACGACGGTCTGCTGCTGTCCAACGGCGCCGACGTTATGTACGAGCATTCGGAGACTTGGACTTTCACCACGGGTGAGCGGGGTGTGCTGAGGTTCGTCACCGTGCACAAGGTGGCCCCGCAAAACGGCGAGGCGAAAATCACCGTCTGGAAAGACTATTGGGACATGAACAGCCTCGTCAGCTTCGCGCCGCCGAATCACTTCGAGGGCCTTGCCACCGGGGATACGTCGTGGATCTTCGACGCGACGGGCCTCGTCTGACAGGTCCTCTCACCGACTCGGTCTACGCTCAAAGAGGCATAGAGAGGTAGGACATGCTCGCAGCGTTCGGATTCGAAGCCTTGGGCGTAGTCGTTGGGGACATGTATTTCATCGACCCGGTGCCGCTGTCCGGTCAGGAAACCCCGGAACGGGGAGTAAGACTGGAACTCCGCCTCGTCGACCGGGCCGAGCCCCAAGGCTCGATCTACGCGGGAATCCCGATCGCCTTCACCCGCCCGGTGTGGCGGGTGGACATTTTCGGGTCCACAGAGAGCCCGCCCGGGACACTGGACCGGGCCCATCACCACCCCCGTTTCGACGGCTGGGAACCCGGACGCCGGCACTTCGTCGCCGAGCTGTCAGCCGACCCGCTGTCCTGGCTGGCCGATCAGCTCGCCGACCCGGCCGCCGTGCTGGCCCGGGCGGGCGTCGATACCGATGAGGTCACCGAAGCCGACAAGACCGGACTCGCCGCGGCAGCTCCGGAGATTGTCGCGGCAGTGAAACGGATGCTCGACGGCGTGCGGGACGGGGAATTGGCCCCCGCGCCCGCCGAGCCGGTTGCCGCCGCCCGCACCGGCTGGCTCTGAGTCTGACTCGACGCGAGGGGCTTGGTCTGACAGGCTGGATACCGAGATCACCTCGCCAGGCCCGGCTTTAAGACTCGGCGAGCCTCTTCAGGGATTTCAGGGTTTCGGCCAACGTGCGACCCACCTGACGCACGGCGACGCGGTCGGCGATGTAGCCCAATATCCCGCCCGGCGCCTGATACGACAGCCGGAACGTCACTTTCGTCTGGCCTTCGGCGGCATCGCGCAGCCGGATTCGGCCGCGCAGGGTGACTCCGGTGATGCCCACCCACGCCAGGTCGCGGTACTCGTCGAATTCGACGACCTCGATCAGGCCGCCAACGGGCACCGAGCCGATCTTCCAGTGGACCGTGTAGCGCGCGCCGACACCGCGCTGCAGGTCGTTCGACGACTCCCATCGCTCGAGGTTTGTCATGAACGACGGGTAGCAGTCGGGGTCGCTGACGATCTTCCAGACCGCGTCGCGGTCCGCGTTGATCACACATCGGCGTTCGACGCGCATCAGCCGATCACCGGGAATCGACGTTCGGCGGCCAGGCGGTCGACGCCGCCCTGCAGGCTGGCCATCACCTTGTCATGCACCGCCTGGTCATCGCCGTCGGCTTCGATCGGGTCCTGCACCTCGATCACGATCTTCGTCGGCAGCGGGATGTGGCCCGCCAGGTCGCTGATGTTGAGGCCCCACGGCAGCGCCAGCGATATCGGGATGCTCTTGAGCCGCAGCAACTTATCCGCCATCAACAGCTTGGCCAGCCATTGCCCGCGGTTGAGGAACAATGCGCTTTCCTGGCCGCCCACGCTGGCGACGGGCACGATCGGCACGCCGGCCTCGCGGGCCAGCCGCACGTAACCCATGCGCCCGCCGAAGTCGACCTTGTGGCGTTCCCACGACGGCCGGAAGACCTCGTAATCACCGCCGGGATAGACCAGTAGCGCCGCCCCGGATGCCAGCGCCAGTTGGGCGTTTTCATGGCTTGCGGCGACGGTGCCGAATTTGCGCAGCCGGCCCAGCGGCGGTGCCGAGACGACGAGGTTGTGAGCCAATTGGTAGAACGGCCGCTCCACGCCGAAGTAGGAGCAAAACGCGAGGGTGAAGACGAACGTGTCCGGGGGCACGTTGCCGCCGCTGTGGTTGCCGACCAGGAGCACCGGCCCCGCGGGCGGAATTCGATATAACCCCCGCACGTCCGCCCTGAAGTACAGCGACGCCAGCAGCCAGGTTCCGGGCAGCTGGTCGCGGATGTAGTCCGGATCCCGCTGGTCGAGGTCGGCCTTGGGGACGCGCGACACAACTTGTTTGCGGGCCCAGTCCAAGAGGTCGCCCACGGTTGCCATAACGGCCCGTATACCCCGTTGTCACCCGGGGTCAAACGCGGTAGATGCGGCCGGCATTGCCGTGGGCAATCATGTCGACCACCCGGATGGCATCGCCCTGGCTCCATTCGCCGTCGGCGACAAATCCGCTGAGCACACGATGAATACCCTTGCGCCACAGGGCCGCACCGAGAAAGTGCAACTCCGCGGGGCCGCACCCGTCCGACGAGTACAGGATCTTGCCAAAGGGCGCCATCTCGAGCAGTCGTGCGATGAACGCCGGCGCCCGAGCCCCAAGATGGTTCACGCTCAACCCGCCGTCGAGGTGGACGTTGTTGAACGCCTGCGCCAGGTATCCGGCTTCGCGCTCGTAGGGATAGCAGTGCAACAGCACGATCGGGGTATCCGCGGACTCGCGTAGGAAATTTAGCAGGAGAAGCGGATTGGCCTTGTGCAGATCGCAATCCCGGTCGCCGAAGCCGACGTGGAATTGCAGCGGCTTGCCAAGCCGCAGCGCCTGATGCAGCCCGAAACGCAGCAGCACGCGATCGTTTAACCGGGTGCCGCCGCGGTCGCGCCACCGGCCGGCGGCCTCGGCTACCTGCGGCGCCGACGGCTCGGTCAGGTCGCCGTCGAACCCGCCCCGGTACGCCAGGATCGACTTGGTGCCGACGGCCGTGGCCGCGCGCCGGTGCAGGATCTCCTCGAACGCCGAGGCGTAGTCGCCCGGCGCTTGCGCCGCCTGCTCGGCCACCTGCTCGAGACGAACGACCTCGTGAGCGCGGTTACCGGACAATTCGGCCATCGTCGGCTGTGCCGGCCGATGTCATCGCCGATTCCGGTGTCCACCAGCCAGTCGCTCACCTTGGCGGCCGGTAAAAACATGCGGGCCAGCTGGGTCTCGCTGTGTTGCCGACGGCGCTCCCAATATGCCTGCGGCTCAACGTGTTTAGGTAAGCCGAGCAGGGGTCCGCAATGGGTGCGCACGGCGAAGCCGAGCTGGGAGTCGAAACCCGAGCCCGCGAGAGGTTCGGTGTTGGCCTCGTTGAGGGCGTTCTCGAACCGGCGCCGGTCCCCCGGCGCCAGCCAGCATCCGTGGACGTGCTGGTCGATCAATGCCACTTCGTCGATGTGGTGTGCCAGCGCGGCCGAGTCAGGCACCGTCACAGGCTCCACGCCATCCGGAACTTATCCGCCAGTTGCTCGGGGCTGAGGTTGCCGTAGCGCTCGTGCTCCAGGCGCCGGACGGCGACCACCATGTCGATCACGGGGTCGCCCAGCAGGCTCCGCAGCAGCGCCGACTTGTCAAGTGCGGTAATGGCTTCCACTTGAACTTCGGGCAGGCGCACGATGCCGGCCCGGTCGCGATCCGAATCGGAAAGCTTTGCCGGGTCGATCGTGATTTCCGGTGGTAGCGTCGCCTGGCGCTTGACTCCGTCCAAGGCGAGTCCGAGGATCGCCGCGGACGCGAGGTAGGGGTTCGCCGAGGGGTCGACGACTTTCACCTCGACATTTCCGCCGTGTGGACTGCCGGGACCGCCTTTGACGAATCGCACTGCGGCCTCCCGGTTCTCGGTGCCCCAGCACGCGTAGGCCCCGGCCCAGTTACCCGGCCGCATCCGCAAGCCCGACACGATCGATCCGCATAGAATGCCCTGGGCCTGGCTTAGCCCACCGATTACCCCCGCGAGCGCGCTCTCCCCCGCCGGGATCATGCCGGCCACGCCTGTTCCATCGGAAAATAACGGCCCTTCCGGCGTGCTGAGCGAGAAGTGCTGGTGCGCACCGGATCCGACGCTGTCCGCGAACGGCGCAGGCGAAAGGCTGACGCGGAGCCCGTGACGGCGGGCGCACCGGCCGATGATGAGCCGGGTCAATGCCAACTGATCGGCCGCGGCGACCGGGGCCAGCGGCGACAACGAGATCTCGAACTGGTTGGCCCCGTACTCGGGATGAAACTGCTCGATCCCAACACCGGCCGCCGTGGCCGCGGCGTTGACGTCGCGCACGAAGGCCTCGTGCTCGAGCACGCCGGCGAGGCCGTACTGCGCCCACAGCGCCGCCGGTAGCCGGCCACCGTCGGGGCCGACTAAAAGAAATTCGATCTCGTGGCCGATCGCCGCCTCGATGCCGGCTTCTTTGAGCGCGGCCTCAATCCGGCTCAGCGTCCCCCGGCCGCACATCGCAACGGGCGTGCCGTCCTGCTCGAAAAATGCGGCGGGCGCCCACGCTAGGCCGTCGCCGACCATGCGCAAAGCCGACAGGTCGATGCGGACGCGCTGATCGCCGACCACACCCACGTCGTCGGTGAACGCGATGCCGGTCTGGTCGATGGCGAAGGCATGCCATGAGGGGCTGGCGCCCAGGCCCGGATCGGCGAACGTGTTCGTCCGGCGGATCGGGACGGTCTTGGCCTGCGTGAGACCGGCGGCGTTCACGACGGTGCCGATGACCGTGTCGACGCCTTCGGCCTCCAGCTGGGCGATCGCCGCCGCGGCAAGCGGGGTGGCTGTCATTCCAGCCATTGTGCAGCTTCGACGAGCCCTGGCCGGTGGAAGGCGTCCGATCAGTTCTGGCGGGCGACCAGCTCGGTGACGAACCGATCGATGAAACCGTCCAGTCGCGCCCTTCCCGCCGGGCGTATGACGAACTTCGTCAGTCCTGCGTCGATGTAGGCGTCGAGGTGCCGGTGCAGCTGGTCCCAGTCGGCGGCGATCAGCTCGCTCGGATCGAGTTCGGGACGACGGCGGCGGACCGCCGCGGCCAACTCCGCGGATATCTCGCCGTCGGCGACGGCCAACGAAATGCCGAAGTGATCGGGTTCGATTTGCCGACCGGCTTGCGCCGCGGTCCGTTCGATCGCCTCGCGCCCCGCCCTCGCCTCGGCGGGGGTAAGGAAACTCCCCAACCAGCCATCGCCCAGGGTGCCGATGCGCCGAAACGCCGCCGGCGCCGAGCCGCCTAACCAGATGTCCAGCGGAGGCACCGGCCGCGGGGCGATCGCGGCCGCGTTCACGGTGAAGTACCGGCCGGCGTGCGTGGCCGAATCGTCAACCAGCGCCGACCGCAGCACCCGCAGGGACTCATCGAACACCGCTGCCCGCTCTCCGTCCGGAACCACGAACACTTCCCGCTCGGCCGGAATCGCCGAACGCAAACCGAAGACGGGAAGAACCCGCTTCGGCGCGAGGGAAGCCAACGATGCCAGCTGTTTCGCCACCAGCACCGGATGCCGCCCCGGGAGCACGGCCACCGAAGTGCCCACCTTCAATCGGGTCGTCCTGGCCAGCGCATAGGCCATACCGACCATCGGATCGACCGCCGGCGAGTAAACCAGTTCCGAGAACCAAAGCGAGTCAACTCCGCTGATCTCGAGGTGATCGACAATGTCGGCAAGCTGATCCGGGGCGGTGTCCGCGCCGAGTCCCACGCCGAAGCGAATCTTCAAAGCTTCGCCCTCCATGTCCGTCCGTGTTACGTACTCGTCGCAACACGGGGGCGCACCCGTTTGTGCCCTAGGCGCGGCTGGGCAAGGTGAGCTTGCAGGCCTGGCCGATATCGAGGGTCCGGAGCATCCGCCCCATGCCGACCCACAGGGCGCACGACAATGCGAGGTCGGCGAGCAGCTCCTCGGAGAAGTGCTCGCTGCATCGGCTCCAGAAGTCTTCGTCGTCGCGCAACTTGGCGTGCTCGGTGCCAAAGCGGTGCGCAAACTCGGCCGCCAGGCGCTCCTGTTCGCTGTACCCCGGCCAGGTGCGCCACTCCAGCGCGTGCTCATAGAGCTCTTCGTCGACGCCCTCGGCGGGCCCGTCGGCGTCGCGGGTGTTCATGCACACGGTGCATTCGTTGTCATGGGCGATCACCGCCCGGGCCAGCTCGCGGGTGCGCATGGGCAGCCGGTTCTTGGTGTAGACCGCCTGGGTGAATTTGTTGATTGCGCGGCCGAGGTCAGGGGACTTCGAGGCCCAGCCGTAGACGTCGTCGTCAGGGAATGTTCCGATTCGGCTCATGGCGTGATGGTACGCGGGGGCCGGCGGCGTTAGCCCTGAGATCCCGGAGGCCGGGAGACGCACTGCGCGGAGTACAACTCCTCGCCCAGCTTCACCATCAGCTCCAGTTGCGTCTCCAGGTAGTCGATGTGCAGTTCCTCGTCGGCGACGATCTTCTCGAGCAGGTTGGCGGTGGTGACGTCCTGCTTCTCCCGGCACATGATGATCGCGGGCTTGAGCCGGTCCATCACCTCGTATTCGATGGCCAGGTCGGCCTCGAATTGCTCGCGCAGCGTCTGGCCGATCCGTAACGAGAAGAGGCGCTGGTAGTTCGGCAGCCCGTCGAGCAGCAAGATGCGGTCGGTGATCTCCTCGGCGTGCCGCATTTCGTCAAAGGACTCCGCGCGGGTGTGAGACGCCAACTCGGTGAAGCCCCAATTCTCCTGCATCTTCGAATGCAGGAAGTACTGGTTGATGGCGGTGAGTTCACTGGTCAGCTGCTCGTTGAGCAGGCGCAGCACATCCGGATCACCTTGCATGATCACTCCTACGGCGTAAATGGCTGTCAGGTCGGGCCGTGGCTGGTGGGGCTGGGCTGAAGCACACGGCCGTAGCAGCACTTTGCCATGTCGATTTCGAATGTTCCAGCAAGGTTTGGCTGCGCTCAGTGTGTCGCAGTTAGGTTAGACTCCACTAACCTACTTAGGTTAGACTGCACTAATTATGCGGCTTGGGTCGGCTTTCGCTCGGGTGCGAGGGGTGCGCTGATGTACGTATGCCTCTGCGTGGGGGCCACGAATCAGACTGTGTGCGATGCCGTCGCGCGAGGTGCCTGCACTTCGAAACAGGTTGCCGCCGCGTGCGGGGCCGGCGCCGACTGCGGCCGTTGCAAGCGCACGCTTCGCGCGATCATCGCCGCGGCCCGCGAATTCGAGCCCGCTCACTCGCGATAGCGGCTCAGCGCCCCCGGTTGAAGTCCGCCAGGGCCGCCGCGTTGGCCTGCGCGCCCATCAGTTCGGCGAAGTGGGCGTTTTCCCGTGCACTTGCCGCGACGATCTCGGGACGGATCGGTTCCATCATCGTGTGCTTGACGGCCATCAGGCTCGAGATTGGCCGGGCGGCAAGGATTTCGGCATACCTTCGGGCCTCGGACATCAGCTCGTCTGGCTCGCAGACCCGCCAGACCAGACCCATCCGCAACGCCTCGTCGGCGTCGACCCACTCCGAGGACATCAACAGCCAGGCGGCGTTCTGCCGGCCCACCAGCTGCGGCAGCAGATATGACGACGCCGCCTCGGGTGCCACGCCCAGGCTGGTGAAGGGGCACTTCAGGCGGGCGGTTGACGACATGAATGCGAGGTCGGCGTAGCCGAGGATGGTGGCGCCTATCCCGACGCCGACCCCGTTGACGGCACAGATCAGCGGCTTGGGAAACGCGCCGAGCGCATCGATGAGCCCGGTGAAGCCGTGCTTTCCCGGTGTGAAGTTCGGGTCGGTGATGCGTGCCTGCATCTCGGCGAGATCGGTGCCCGCGCTGAAGCCGCGGCCCTTGCCGGTCAGCAGGACGACGGCAACTTCCGGATCCTCGGCGGCGGCCAACAGCGCTTCGGCCGTGGCGTCGTAGAGGGCTTCGTTGAAGGCGTTTAGCGCCTCGGGCCGGTTGAGCGTGAGGGTGCGCACCCGTTTTTCGTCGTCGATCTGCAGGATCACCGCTGCAGCTTAGCTTTGCAACGATGCGGGCCAACTCCAATATGCAAACCGCAAAAGCGATAGCAGCATGCGATAGCAGATTTCGGACCGCAACATCACCGCTCAGAAGCCCGGACCGCTCAGCCGTTGCTGTAGACGCGGGTCGGCGCGATCAGCACCACTGCGCGCCGCTCCTTGGCCATCACCCGGTCGTACTCGTCCCAGTTGTCGTGGGTGCCGCCGGCGGCGGTGAAGACCTCGCGGAGCAGGAGCCGCAACTGGTCGGCGTCCTTCAGCCAGGGCTGGGCGTCATCAGGGCCGGCCAGCTCCGCGCGGCCCTCGGCGGTCGCCCACTGCCAGCCGTTGCGGAACGTGACCGCTATCTGCGGCCTTGCCCGCAGGTTGGCCAGCTTGACCTTGCCATAAGTGGTGAACCCCAGGACGGGCTCGCCGGTTGCCGGGTGCGGCAACAGGCCGACGTTGACCAGTGAGGCCTGCACTGTCGAGTCGGCACGCACGGTGGACACGACGGCCAGGCCGTTGTCTGGGGCGGCCAATGCCACGGCGTCGCGCAGTGTTGTCATGTGAATTCCTCAATCCTTGAACGGTGTCTTCACGACGTAGCGGCTGGTTGGCACGGTGTCGATGTTCTCGTTGGCACCGAATGCGGTTGTACTGGCGACCATCTGGCTTATCCGGTTCTGCAGATCCTTATCGTCGGCGGCACCGAAGAATGCCTTCAGATCGGTGATCGCCTCAGTGGGGAATAACTCCTCGACGATGCCCGCGATTCCCGGTGCGTCCGGGGTGAGGGTCCGCACCACCCAGTTCTGCGTGTAGCCGAACGTCGACTGTGTCTCGATGGCCACCGATGTGTGGTCACGCTGCCATCGGGCGAGCCAGGTCGTCTGGTCCAATTCCGCGGGCCGGCGCAGCAGCGCGATGTTGGCTAGACCCGGTGTGCGACGACCTGTTTCGACTGCCGATGCGGCGAGTGGGACCGACTCGGTCACCAGGTACGCGGCGAGTTGGTCGCATTCCTTCTCGAGCAGGTTCAGCGCTGCCGACGTCTGGTCGCCGTAGCACTGCTGGGTCCACAGGCTGACCACCGCGGCGACCGGTGGGTCCAGGGTCGTCAGCGTCATCAGTGAGTGGCGCACGGCGTCGTCGCGGACGTTGACGGATAGTCCGGGCACGCCCAGTTCCAATAGCGCGTCGGCGACCGGGCCCCGTTGCCTGGCACACCAATCCTCATTTGAGTCGGCACGCATCAGCAGGGCGATCACCTTCTCCATACGCTGAACTTACCTTCGGAGAACGGCTACTTGACCGGACGCACCTGATGTTCGGCGCCGATCAGTTCGCCGATCATCGCGGCCAGCTGCCGATAGGACTCATCTCTGCCGCTCGAGGAACGAAACACCAGACCGATCCGTCGTCCGGGGCGGGGTGCGGCGAATTGCGCGAGCCCGAGCCGGCTTCTGGCGGCCTCGACCGGCACCGCGCTCTGCGGGATCAATGTCACCCCCAGTCCGCCGCTCACGCATTGCACCGCGGTTGCCAGCGATGCCGCGCGGGTATTGGCCAGCTCCGCCCGCACACCCGCCGTGCGGCAGACGTCCAGCGCCTGGTCGCGCAGGCAGTGGCCCTCGTCAAGCAACAGCAGCGGCAGCTCAGCCAGCGCCGTCGTCGGCACCCTGCGTTTGCCCGACAGAGGGTGCTCGGGTGGCAGCGCGAGCACGAAATCCTCGTCATAGATCGGGATCGCGGTCACCCCGGCGGCCTTGGCGGGCAACGCGATCAGCGCCGCGTCCAGTGCGCCTTCGCGCAGGAGCGCCAGCAGTCGTTCGGTTTGGTCCTCGATCACCCGCAAGGTCAGCGAGGGCAATTGCTCGGCCAGCCCGCCCAGCAACGTCGGCAGCACGTAGGGCGCGACGGTGGGAATGAGGCCCAGGCGCATGCTGGCCTGCAAGGGATCGGCCGCCCCCGCGGCGGCGGCGGTGAACGCGTCGACCGCCTCGACCACGGCCAGGGCGCGCGGTAGAAGTTGCCTGCCTTCGGTCGTCAAGAAGACACGCCGTGTCGACCTCTCGAGCAACTGGGCGCCCAGGCCCGTCTCCAGCGCCGACAGCGCCTGTGACAGAGTCGACTGACTCACGCCGAGAGTCGTTGCAGCGCTGCTGAATTGCTGCTTTTCCGCTACCGCGACGAACGCGCGAAGCCCGGCGATGGTGGGCTGATAGATCTTATCGGTCATACCAATAAATATAGTGCCATATATCACGTTTACTTCAGGGGTGGCTCTGGGCAAGATGGTTGCATACGGCTAATTTTGACTAGATCCAGAAAAGGAGCAAGATGTCCCTGCTGACAATCGGCGATCAGTTCCCCGCGTATCAGCTGACCGCGCTGATCGGTGGCGACCTGTCGAAGGTCGACGCCCAGGAGCCCGGTGACTACTTCACCACCATCACCAGCGACGACCACGAGGGCAAATGGCGCGTGGTGTTCTTCTGGCCCAAGGACTTCACCTTCGTGTGTCCGACCGAGATCGCTGCGTTCGGCAAGCTGAACGACGAGTTCGAGGACCGCGACACCCAAGTCCTGGGTGTGTCGATCGACAGCGAATTCGTGCACTTCCAGTGGCGCGCACAGCACGAAGACCTCAAGAAGCTGCCCTTCCCGATGCTTTCGGACATCAAGCGGGAACTCGCGCTGGCCAGCGGAGTGCTCAACGACGCGGGTGTCGCGGACCGCGTGACGTTCATCGTCGATCCCAACAACGAGATCCAATTCGTCTCGGCCACCGCCGGGTCCGTGGGCCGCAATGTCGATGAGGTGCTGCGGGTCCTGGATGCGCTGCAGTCCGACGAGCTGTGTGCTTGCAACTGGCGCAAGGGCGACCCGACCATCGATGCCGGCGAACAGCTCAAGAGGTCGGCCTAACCAAGGCCTAATCAATCAGGGAGGACGAGATGACTGTCGAGAATCTGAAGGATGCGCTCCCCGAGTACGCCAAGGACCTCAAGCTGAACTTGGGCTCCATCACGCGCAGCACCGTGCTGAACGAGGAACAGCTCTGGGGCACGCTGCTGGCCAGCGCCGCGGCAACGCGAAACACGAAGGTGCTGGCCGAGATTGGCGCCGAGGCGACCGACTATCTGTCGGCCGAGGCCTATCAAGCGGCGCTGGGAGCCGCGTCGATCATGGGTATGAACAACGTGTTCTACCGGGGCCGCGGCTTCCTCGAGGGCAAGTACGACGACCTGCGGCCGGGATTGCGGATGAACATCATCGGCAATCCCGGTGTGGACAAGGCGAATTTCGAGCTCTGGTCCTTTGCGGTGTCGTCGATCAACGGATGTTCACACTGCGTCGTCGCCCACGAGCACACGCTGCGTGAGGCGGGTGTGGACCGGGAGGCCATCCTGGAAGCATTGAAGGTCGCCGCGATCGTTTCCGGCGTGGCGCAGGCGGCCGTCGCGGCCGAGACGCTCGCCAGCGTGGGCTGAACGTAATGTCGTAAGCATGTCCGACTGGGTCGAGCATGCTATCTGGTGGCAGGTCTATCCCCTGGGCTTCGTCGGCGCCTTTCCGGCGGATCAACCGCCGGAAGCCGGCGAACACCGGCTGCGCCGGCTCGTCGACTGGCTCGACCACGCCATCGCGTTGGGCGCATCCGGGATCGCCTTGGGGCCGATCTTTGCTTCGCGCACACACGGTTACGACACCACTGACCACTACCGCATCGATCCTCGGCTCGGAGACGACGCGGACTTCGACTACCTCGTCGCCGAGGCCCGTAGTCGGGGTCTGCGGGTATTGCTCGACGGCGTATTCAACCACGTCGGGATGGATTTCCCGCGCTATCGCGAGGCGCCGAACGACGAGGCCTCGGCGCGCTGGTTTCGCGGGCGCCCGGGGCATTGCCCCCCTAGTTTCGATACCTTCGAAGGCCACTCCGAGCTCATTACCCTCAACCACGAAAACCCCGAGGTGATCGACTACACCGTTGACGTGATGGCGCACTGGTTGCGACGAGGCGTCGACGGCTGGCGTTTGGATGCGGCCTACGCTGTGCCGCAACAGTTCTGGGCGTCGACCTTGCCGAGGGTGCGGGAGGGGCATCCGGACGCCTGGTTTGTCGGCGAGCTCATCCATGGCGACTACGCCGCTATGGTCGAGGCGGCCAAGTTCGACTCGGCCACCCAATACGAGCTGTGGAAGGCGATCTGGAGCAGCATCAACGACGGCAACTTCTTCGAGTTGGATTGGGCGCTGCAGCGGCACAACGGTTTTCTGGCCAGCTTCGCCCCGCTGACGTTCATCAGCAATCACGACGTCACCCGCATCGCCAGCCGCCTCGAACGACCCGAACATGTGGCCCATGCGCTGGTGATTTTGCTGACCATCGGCGGCGTACCCAGCGTGTACGCCGGCGACGAGCTCGGGTTCCGCGGCGTCAAGGAGGAGCGCTACGGCGGTGACGACGCCGTTCGTCCCGAGTTCGACTCTCCACCACTCGAATTGGATGCGCTTGGAGCCGATGTGTGGGCGCTGCATCAGTACCTCATCGGGCTGCGGCGCCGCCACCCGTGGCTGCATGCTGCATCGACCGCGGCGGTGCGGCTGGACAACCGGCACTATGTCTACGAGACCCGCTCTGGCGACGACGCGCTGCTGGTCGCCCTCAACATCGACGACGAGCCGCTGCGCCTGGCGGTGTCGGAGTTGGGCACGGCACGCGCGGAGGTGGTCGGCGGATCGGCCGCCCCGCCATCCGAGGTCGTGGACACGGTGGTTGTGGAGCCCCACGGCTGGCGGATCTTGCGCCCCGCCTAGGAGTCCGTCAGCCTCGCCAGGGTCAGCTGGTCGTGCTGGCCGTCGTAGTACTTGTCGAGCAGCGCGGTGAAATCCTCGTTGTCGTCGGTGGCGCGGGCGAACAGCGTCATCGACGAGCGCAGCTTGAGGTCGTCGGGCGAGCCGAAGATCTCGGCGACCGAACGACCTTGCACCTGGTTGACCAGCCGAGCGCACTCGTGCAATCGCGGCCCGAGCACGTCATGGCGCAGGTACGCGCGGGCCTCCTCAAGCGAGGCAATGCCATAACGGGCCGCCATCGGGCTGCCGCCCAGGCCGCGGATTTGCGGGAACACGAACCACATCCAGTGACTGCGTTTTCGTCCGCCGCGCAGCTCCTCGACGACGCTGCGGTAGACCGGGGCCTGCGCCTCCACGAAGCGGTTCAGATCGAAGGGGTCGCTCGCCGATGCCACTTGACTACGGTTGCACACATGGCCGTCAAACGACGAGTGCCCAAAGTGCGCGATCTCGCGCCGCTGATCCAGTTCAAACGACCCCAGTTCGACGCGACCAAGCGCCGCCTCGACGCGGCGTTCACCATCGAAGACCTGCGACGCATCGCCAAACGCCGCACCCCCAAGGCGGCGTTCGACTACACCGACGGCGCCGCCGAGGACGAGCTGTCCATTGAGCGCGCCCGGCAAGCCTTCCGGGACATCGAGTTTCACCCGACGATCCTGCGGGACGTCACCAACGTGACGGCCGGATGGAATGTGCTGGGCCAACCGGTCGTCTTGCCGTTCGGGATCGCACCGACCGGATTCACCCGATTGATGCACACCGAGGGTGAAATCGCCGGCGCACGCGCCGCGGCCAGAGCGGGGATCCCGTTCTCGCTCTCGACCCTTGGCACCACCGCGATCGAAGACTTGGTGACCGCTGTCCCCCAGGGCCGCAAATGGTTTCAGCTATACATGTGGCGTGATCGCGACCGCTCGATGGCGTTGGCGCAGCGGGCGGCCGACGCGGGTTTCGACACGCTGCTGGTCACCGTCGACGTTCCGGTCGCCGGCGCGCGATTGCGCGATAACCGCAACGGGATGACGATCCCGCCGACGTTGACACTGCGAACCGTGCTCGACGCGCTGCCACGCCCGCGCTGGTGGTTCGACCTGTTGACCACCGAGCCGCTGGCATTTGCGTCGCTGGATCGCTGGTCGGGCACCGTCGGCGAGTATCTGAGCACGATGTTCGACCCCAGCCTCACCTTTGATGATCTGGAATGGATCAAGGCCCAGTGGCCGGGCAAGCTGGTCGTCAAAGGGATTCAAACGCTGGACGACGCCCGCGCCGTCGTCGAGCGCGGTGTGGACGGCATCGTGTTGTCCAATCATGGCGGGCGCCAACTGGATCGGGCCCCGGTGCCCTTCCATCTGTTGCCCGCCGTCGCGCGTGAGCTCGGCAAGCACACCGAGATCCTGCTGGATACCGGCATCATGTCGGGCGCCGACATCGTGGCGGCGATCGCGCTGGGGGCGCGGTGCACGCTGATCGGACGGGCCTACCTCTATGGGCTGATGGCCGGCGGCGAAGCGGGCGTCAACCGCGCCATCGAGATCCTGCAGCAAGGGGTGATCCGGACGATGGGGCTGCTGGGCGTGGCCTGCCTCGAGGAGCTTTCGCCCAAGCACGTGACGCAACTGCAGCGGCTCGGTCCCATCAGCCCACCAGTGTGAAGCTGGCCGCACACTCGGCGTCGAGTGTGCGGCTGGCATCACATTCGGCCGGGGCGGTTCTCGGGAACAAACTGGCGCCAGGCTGGGTTAAGCGCATCAGACTCAACTTTTGGAGGACTGATGTCTGAAGCCAAGTCAGTGCCGGTGTTGTTCACCGGCACGATCGTGTTGCCGGGAATGGTGGTGCCGATTGCGCTGGACGACGCCGCTCGCGCGGCGATCGACGCTGCTCAGGCCAGCGAATCGGGGCAACTGCTGATCGCTCCCCGGCTGGACGACCGGTATCCGACCCACGGTGTGATCGCGAAGATTCTGCAGGTCGGGCGGATCGCCGGCGGTGGTACCGCGGCCGTCGTGCGCGGTGAACACCGGGCACACATCGGAGCGGGAGCCTCCGGGCCCGGTGCGGCGCTGTGGGTCGAGGTCGCCGAGGCGCCCGAGACGGAGGTAACCGACGAGGTCAAGGCCCTGGCGGCGGAATACAAGAAGTTGCTGCTGGCCATGCTGCAACGGCGCGAGGCCTGGCAGATCGTCGACTACGTCAACAGCTTGACCGATCCGTCGGCGCTGGCGGACACGTCCGGATACGCGTCCTACCTGACCGATGTGGAGAAGCGGCAGCTGCTGGAAACCGTGGATGTCGCCGAGCGGCTGCGCGTGCTGATCGACTGGACCAGCGGCCACCTCGCCGAGGTCGAGGTCAACGACAAGATCGCCGAGGACGTGCGCGAGGGCATGGAGAAGACGCAGAAGGAGTTCCTGCTGCGCCAACAGCTGGCCGCCATTCGCAAGGAGCTGGGCGAGGGCGAACCCGACGGGTCGGACGACTATCGGGCCCGCGTCGAGGCCGCCGACTTGCCCGAGAAGGTGCGCGAGGCCGCGCTGCGCGAGGTCGGCAAGCTGGAACGGGCCAGCGACCAAAGCCCGGAAAGCGGCTGGATCCGCACCTGGCTCGACACCGTGCTCGATTTGCCGTGGAACGTCAGGACCGAGGATTCGACGGATCTGACGGCGGCGCGGGAGGTCCTGGACGCCGACCACCATGGGCTGGACGACGTGAAGGACCGCATCGTCGAATACCTGGCCGTGCGCACCCGCCGCGCGCAGCGCGGGCTGCAGGTCGTCGGCGGCCGTGGCTCGGGCGCGGTGATGGTTCTGGCCGGTCCTCCCGGCGTGGGCAAGACGTCGCTGGGCGAGAGCGTGGCCAGGGCGCTGGGCCGCAAGTTCGTGCGCGTCGCCCTGGGCGGTGTGCGCGACGAGGCCGAGATCCGCGGGCACCGGCGCACCTACGTGGGCGCGCTGCCGGGCCGGATCGTGCGTGCGATCGGCGAGGCCGGGTCGATGAATCCCGTTGTGCTGCTGGATGAGATCGACAAGGTCGGCTCGGACTACCGGGGCGACCCGAGTGCGGCGCTGCTCGAGGTGCTCGACCCGGCGCAGAACCACACCTTCCGTGACCACTACCTGGATCTGGATCTGGACCTGTCCGATGTGGTGTTTTTGGCGACTGCCAACGTGATCGAGAACATCCCGTCGGCCCTGCTGGACCGCATGGAACTGGTGCAGATCGATGGCTACACCGAAGACGACAAGGTCGCCATCGCGCGTGACTACCTGCTGCCCCGGCAGCGGGACCGGGCCGCGTTGAACGACGACGAGGTCACGGTGACGGACGCGGCGCTGCGCAAGATCGCCGCGGATTACACCCGCGAGCCGGGCGTTCGGCAGTTCGAGCGGTTGCTGGCCAAGGCGCTGCGCAAGGTGACGACCAAGCTCGCCGAAGAGCCGGGGCCGAAGACCATCGATGAGCCCGATCTGGTTGGTTACCTGGGTCGGCCGAGGTTCACCCCCGAGTCGGCCGAACGCACGGCGGTGCCAGGTGTGGCCACCGGCCTGGCCGTCACCGGCCTGGGCGGCGATGTGCTCTACATCGAAGCCGGGTCTACCGAGGGCGAGCCGGGGTTGCAACTGACGGGTCAGTTGGGCGACGTGATGAAGGAGTCGGCGCAGATCGCGCTGTCCTACGTGCGCTCGCACGCTGCGGAGCTGGGCGTCGACCCGGCGGCGCTGGACCGACGCATCCACGTGCACGTGCCCGCCGGCGCCGTCCCCAAGGACGGACCGTCGGCCGGTGTCACGATGGTCACCGCGCTGGTGTCGATGGCCACCGGACGTCAGGTCCGCTCCGACGTCGGCATGACCGGTGAGGTCACGCTGAACGGGCGGGTGTTGCCGATCGGCGGTGTGAAGCAGAAGCTGCTGGCCGCCCAACGGGCCGGTTTGTCAACGGTTTTCATCCCGTCGCGCAACGAGCCGGATCTGGACGACGTGCCCGCCGAGGTTCTCGACGCACTGGACGTGCGGCCGATGACCGATGTTGCCGAGATCGTCGCGCAGGCGCTGGAACCGGCGGCCGAGACCGCCACGGCCGCTGCCTGAGCTCATCCCGGGCTGACACTGGCGTCACGCTCGGCGTTGAATGGGGGCGTGACTATGAAACGGCGAGTCGTTCATCGCGTCCAACGGTTGGTGGTTAATCCGATCGGCCGGCAGTTGCCGGTGACCATGCTCGAGACCACCGGCCGCAAGAGCGGGCAGCCGCGGCGCACCGCGGTCGGCGGAAGCGTGGTGGATAACCAGTTCTGGATGGTCTCCGAGCATGGAGAGCATTCGGACTACGTGTACAACATCAAGGCCAACCCGGAGGTGCGGGTGCGCATCAAAGGACAGTGGCGCAGCGGCACCGCGCATCTGCTGCCCGACGATGACTCGTGGCAGCGGCTGCGGAGCCTCCCGCGGCTCAACAGCGCCGGAGTGCGGACGATGGGCACCGACCTACTGACCATCCGGGTGGATCTGGACTGAGTGCCGCGTGGCCTACGACGAAGACCTGGCCAACCGGATCCGCGAACTGCTCGGCTCCGAGCGGGGCGTCGAGGAAAAGCGCATGTTCGGCGGGCTCGCGTTCCTGATCAACGGCAACATGTCGGTGGCCGTCAGCGGGCAGGGCGGCCTGCTGGTGCGCGTGCCGCGCCAGGACACCGACAAGCTGCTGGCGCGTTCCCACGTCAGCCCCATGGTGATGGCGGGCCGCGAAGCCCGCGGCTGGTTACGCGTCGACGCCGACGGCGTGCAAACCAAACGCCAGCTTCAGGGTTGGGTCACCCGGGGGGTGGGCTACGCACGCGGCCTGCCCCCTAAATGAACGGCCTCGTTTGGCACAGCGCGGTGCGGGTACGCGGTGCGATATGGACAAGCGCGACCAACTGGCGCGTTGACGACAGAACGGAGCAGCGATCATGGCCGGCTCACAAACATTCGTCATCATCGGCGGTGGACTCGCGGGCGCCAAGGCGGTAGAAGCCTTGCGTGACAACAATTTCGACGGCAAGATCATCCTGTTCGCCGAGGAGCAACATCTCCCCTACGAGCGGCCCCCGCTTTCCAAGGAGTACCTCGCCGGGAAGAAGTCGCTGAGCGACTTCACCGTGCACGACTCCGACTGGTACCGCGACCACAACGTCGACCTGAGGCTCGGCTCGCGGGTGTCGTCGTTGGATCCCGCCGCGCACACCGTCGCGCTTCCCGACGGCACCACCGCGTCCTACGACAAGCTGCTGCTGGCGACGGGATCCGCCTCGCGGCGCCCACCGATTCCTGGCTCCGACGCCGACGGAGTCCACTATTTGCGCACCTACGACGACGCCGCGGCATTGAATTCCATTCTGACCGAAGGATCTTCGCTCGCGGTGGTGGGCGCCGGCTGGATCGGTCTGGAGGTGGCCGCCGGTGCGCGCCAGCGCGGTGTCGACGTGACCGTCGTCGAGACGGCCAAACAACCGCTGCTGGCCGCGCTCGGCGAAACAGTCGGTGAAGTGTTTGCCAACCTGCATCGCGACCATGGGGTGGACCTACGGCTGGAGGCGCAGGTCGAGGAGATCACGACGACGCGGGGCCGGGCCACCGGATTGCAGATGCGCGACGGGTCGACGGTCGCCGCCGATGCCGTCCTGGTGGCCGTCGGCGCAAAGCCGAACGTCGAACTCGCCGAACAGGCCGGGCTATCGATGGGTGACGGCGGGGTGCTGGTTGATGCGTCGCTGCGCACCAGCGATCCCGACATCTACGCCGTCGGCGACATCGCTGCCGCTCAACACCCGCTGTTCGGATGCCGGATCCGCACCGAGCACTGGGCCAATGCGCTCAAGCAACCCGCGGTGGCAGCGGCCGGAATGCTTGGCAAGCCAGGCGAATACGCCGAGCTGCCCTACTTCTTCACCGATCAGTACGACCTCGGGATGGAGTATGTCGGGCACGCACCCAGCTTTAAACGAGTGGTGTTCCGCGGCGACGTGCCCGGCCGTGAATTCGTCGCGTTTTGGCTCGACGGCGACAATCGGGTGCTGGCCGGGATGAACATCAACATCTGGGATGTGCTCGATGACGTCAAGTCCCTGATTCGGTCGAAGACTCCCGTCGACGTCGACAAACTGACCGATCCGCAGTCGTCACTGGCCGACGCGCTTTAGTCGGCCTCTTCCCCCGATCCGGAAGAAGCGGGACTCCGGTCGACGAGAATCCAAGACCCGTCGATGACGTCGGGTGGGCGCTGCACCTGCAAGCGCTCGCGTTCGTCGCGACGGCGCTTGATCCGCAGCCGGGCGTCGGCCGGCATGGTGACCAGTTCGTCACAGGTCAGGTAGAAGACATCGTCGACGACGTCGATCAGGTCCGCCGGGACTCGTCGAGATCCCAGCTCCCGCAAGGTCATTCGCAGCTCGTGGACGAAGCTGATGGTGGTGTCGTGCGCCAACTCCCGCGAACCGCGCGCGTTGGGGGCCACTCGCGGGGGCGGCGCCGACCCGGTCGGGGTGGCAGCGACTTCCGAGGCCGCCGTCAGCAACATCGCGGGATCGTCGCCGAACACCGTGGTGGCCAGCTCGGCCTCCCCCGGCCCGCGGTGCCCGATCCGGGCGACCGCCGCATCGAGAGCGCCGGCAGTGCTCGGGGACAACGCCCGGATACTGCCGACGTTGCCTTCCCGGGCCAGTGCACACAACGGCCCGTCACCGCGTAACACCGCCGCCAGCTCCGCGGTCTCCGCGGCGACGAGGCCGCTTTCCATGATCATGTCCAGTCCCGACACGCTGGGCACCGTCCGGGCGCGCCTCAGCGCCGCGGTGACGCCGGTGTCGATCAACCACATCGCCGTAAGGATCCAGCCTTGGTGGATCCGATCCCGCAGCAACCGAATCCGCACTTCCAGCCCGGCATCCGGCAGCGCGGCCAGCTGTGCGGCGTCCACGTGTTCGGCCTGCGCGGCGGCACGGTAGGCCCGCGTATCGGACCGGAGATGCCGCAAGAGGGCCAGCGACCGCGCTGCGACGACCGCTTTCGCGATCGACCCGAGCGCTCCCGCAGCCAGCCGGGGTTCACCGAACGGCAGGACGTCGCCCACGTGTGGCTGGCCGTCCAGGGCGTACCGCGCGACGGCGTGCTGATCCCAGCCGGGCAGCTGGCTGGCAGCGACGACGTTCGCCGACACCCCGACGTAGGCGCGATGACCGAAAACCGCGATGGCCCTGCTTCCCCACTCGTCGCTGACCACGCCGCCAAGTGCGAGCACCTGACCCGTCACCTGACTGGCCGTGCGTAGCCCGCTCAATTGGACGTCCAGCGTTATCGGGGTCAGCGGTCCGGGCAGCGCTTCGTCGAGGCGGGTCGCGCTGAAGACCGGGAACCGAGAATCGATCCGGTCGTCGAACTCACCGTCTATGCCGTCCGGGGCTGCGCTGTGCAACTCGTTTGACGGCCCGGGGCGCGGCGGGACCTCCACCGGCAGCGCCAGTTGACGCCCGTTGGTGGCCGCGCCCGCGGCATAGAGTCGGCGCCCAACGAGTCCACGCGCGGTGTCGGCAATTGAATCGACCGCCGACCAGCCGTACTCGAACGCCCAATCCTCTTGCACTGCACCAAGATCCATCTCCGGAACCAACTGCGACCAGCGGGGAACCCGACGCAGCCGGGAACGTGGGTCAACGGACCGCAGCAGCCGCCACGCGGTGATCACATTGGTGGTGTCCGGTGTGGCGAGATCCACCACCCCGGTCCGGTCGGAGTCCAGCGACAAAATCAGGAAGCGCACCAGGTCGTCGACGTGCAGCACTCGCATCGGCTGCGCGGAGACCTTGGTGCGCAGCAGCGTGGCCACGGTGCGGCACACCATCCAGTCGAGCTGGCGGCCGGCCGGCGGTGCGATCCGGATGACCAAACTCGGGCCCAAACTCGTGGCCACCAGCGTCTCGGCCGGCCCATACCGGTCGGGCCGACCCGCCGCCTGGGACACGAACAGCAGGCGCGCACCGGCGCGGGCGGCCGCGTGGGTCACGTACTCAACCCCGTCGACTTCTGTGCCGCCGGGCGCGGTGGTGTCGACCGGCGCCAGGTGTATTACGGCGTCGGCGTCGTCGGCGAGGTCTTGGAGGATGGGATCGGTAAGCGACGCGCAAACGAGCTCGACGCCCGCGTCCAGGTAGCGGTGCGGGCGCTCAGCAATGCCGCGGACCGTGTGCCCAGCCGCGATCAGCTGCCGTGCGACCAGCCGCCCGACTGTGCCGGTGGCGTCGGTAACCAGGACCTGCACCTGGGCTCCCTTCCCCAACGTCCACCACGACAATAGGCAAATCGGCCTCACTTGTGCGACTGTTACCGCAGCAAACGCGCCCTGGCCTGCACGGACGCTCTCGGGAGGCTACTGCAGTGTGGCGCTGCCGTCCGATGCGACGGCGACCTTCGCCCCGCCGATGTCTTCTCGCACGGTCGCTTCGGCCGCGGCGGGATCGGTGATGACCGCCAGGGTTCGCGACCCGTCGGGCGTCCGCACGGCCAGGAAAGCCTTCTCCGGTTGCCCCTCGCGGTTGAACGGCGTCGTCCATGCTTCGACGGTGCCGACGCCTTCCCACTCGACCAAGCCGTCCCGGGTGGGCTCGCGATCCACCGCCGATTGCACGTCCTCCCAACGGAATTCGGCGGGTGGCTCGGTGCCGTAGACGCCGAAGCTGTGTTTGGTCAGAAAGCCGCCGTTGGCGGTGATCAGGGCCCGGCGGCCGGGGTTGGCCACCAGCAATTCGGCCATCGTGGCAATGGAATGCATGACGTAGTTGCTCCACGGGCCGCCCGCGAACGTCAGCCCGCCCGTGACGGTGAGCGGGCGGGCTGAGTCGTCGACGCTGAGCCCCAGTTCGCCCGCCGCGACCTGAACGGCCGAGGGAAAGCAGGAGTACAGGTCGACGTAGTCCACATCGTCGATGCCCAGGCCGGCCAGCTCCAGCGCCCGCGCGCCCGCAATCCGGATGGCCGTCGAGCGGTGCAGCTCATCACGCTCGGCGATGGCGGGGGTGTCATGGGCGTCGGTGCCCGCGTGGGGGTAAACCCACCGCTCAGCGGGAACCCGCAGGCGGGTCGCCTGCTCGACCGAGGTCAGGATCAGCGCGGCACCCTGGTCGACCATGTTGTTGGAGTTCATCAACTTGGTGTAGGGCCAGCTGATCATCCGATTTTGCGGGCCGGGTTGCCAGATTTCCTCGGCGGTCACCGGCTTGCGGATCCACGCGTGCGGATTGGCGACCGCGACGGCGTTGAAGCGCGCCCAAAGTTCGCCGATGCGCTTGAGGTGATCGTCGATCGATTCGCCGTTCGCGATGCGAAGCGCCTGCTCGAACAGCGGGTAGACGGATGACGGCTGGGCCAGCCCGATCCTGATCTCCGCGTCACCGGCCATCGGGACGTCGTTGCCGCTGACTTCGGCCATCGGCACCGATTCGTCCTGAAGAGTCCACACGAGTTTGCCGCCCTTGGCCTTCAGCCCCCTGCGGGTGCGCCAGGTTTCGGCGCCGGCGAGCAGCACGACGCCGGCCCGGCCGCCCTGGATGTCAAGGCAGGCCTGGTTGACCAGCGATTGCGGGACGTTGCCACCGACGGGGCTGTACAAGGTGCTGAAGTCGGCGGCGCCGATCCGCTCGCCGAGCAGCAGACCCGGGTCGCGGTAGTGCGCCGACAGCACGTTCACCACGCGGATGGAATCCACGGCCGCGATCACCGGGGAATCCGCGGCTTCGCGGGCCGCGGCGGCCATCAGGTCGACCGGTTCGACGGACCGCGTTGCCGGATCGATTTCGTCCCGATGGTTGACCTGGCCGTAGCCGATCAACACCGGCGTCCTGGGATCGACGGTCATGGGACAAACTTAGCGCGGCTATGAATCGGCCAACGCTGCGGGGCGTCGAGTGTCAGGCGGGGCCGGTGGCGTCACGTTGGGGCCCGAGCAGACGCAGAATCGCACGTTTCGGTGCGAAACTACGCGATTCTGCGTCTGCTCGCCCGACTGGGAGGCCCTCAGCTAGGTGTCAGGCGGGTCCGGTGGCGTTGGCGGCTGGCGCGCACAGCACGCCATCGCGAATCAGCCGCTCGGTCTCTTCGACGCTCATCCCGAGCAGGTTTCGGCAAATCTCGCGGGTGTCCTGGCCGGGCAGGGGTGCCGGCCGTTGCGGGGCCGGAGGGATGTGCTTGAACGGCGCGGGACCCGTCTCCGCGGGCAGCGGACCGTCGATGAGGGGATGCACCATGTCGCAGTACAGTTTTCGCTCGATCAGCTGACGGTCTTCCAGGACGTCCGGCGGACGGTGCATCGGTCCGGCCGCGATTCCGGCCGATTGCAGCAATTCGGCGTTCCGCATCGGGGTGCGCATGCGGGTCCAGGCCGACACCAGCTCTATCAGCTCGCGCCGGTTGGCCATGCGCGCGTCGCGCGTCGCGAAACGCGGCTCGTAAATCCATTCTGGACGATCGAAAACCCTTGTGGCATGGTTCCATTCGTCGTCGGTGTCAATTGAGATGACGCACCATTCGTCGTCGCCCGCGCATGGGTAGACCGCGTGCAGGCTGGTGTCATCGCGGATCCGGGGAATTCCCGCGGCGCGTGCGGCCCGGGTGACATACAGGGTGTCGAGCTGATTGACCACCACTTCGGCCTGCGAGATGTGGACGCGGGATCCGCTGCCGGTGTGATCGCGGCGGATCAGCGCGGCCAGCGCCGCGATGGCCGTGACCCGCCCGACCACGTGATCGGGGAAGATCGTCGTCGCGTCGTAAAAAGCGGCTCGCCCCGCTTCGGCCGGGCGCTCCGGATCGTCGGACGTCCAAAGCCGGGTGACGCCGGTGGCGGCGCGGACCAACGGGCCGTAGCCCATTCGGACGCTCCACGGCCCCGAGTCGCCGAATGCGCTGCTCTCCGCGAGCACGATCCGCGGATTGATCGCACGCAGCGCGTCGTAGGAAAACCCAAGCGCGGTAAGGGTTCCCGGCTTGAAGTTGGCAAAGACCGCGTCGGATTCGGCGACCAGCCGGGCGAAGATCTCCTTGCCCTCGCCGCTGCGCAGATCCAGGCCCAAGCTCAGCTGGTTGCGGTGTGTCCAAGCGAATGACTCGCTCATTGCGTCGCCGGCACGGGCTTGCCGCAGTCCGTCGGGGTAGTCGGCGCTTTCGACTTTGATGACCTCGGCGCCGAGGTCGCCGAACAACCGGCTCAGCTCGCCGCCGGCGACGATGACGCCCAGGTCGAGAATCCGCAACGCGGCAAACGGGTAGTCGCCGAGCTTGCCCGACGGTGACGGCACCACCGGTGGAGCCGTGGGCCAGTAGGGTTCGTCCTGCCCCACGGCCGGGGCCGGCGCACGAAAACCCGAGCGCTGCCCGTCGACGACGAAATATCCGGTGGGCACCCGGGTGCGCACCCCGGGGACGAGCTCGGCATCGGTTATCGCGGCCACGGCCTGGAAATGTTCGGAGTCCAGGATCTGCGACGGTGTCAGCACCGCGGCGATCGGCACTCCGTGGGCCTGTCCGGCGGCCACCAGATCCTTCATGGTGTGTTCGGCGAACAACGCCTCAATCAACACGCTGATCTCGGGCCAGGCCGCATAGCGGGCGCCAAGCACGTCGTATTTCGGGTCTTGAAAGTCGTCCGGCTCCCCCAGCCAACGCCGCAAACCATGCCACTGTCGCGGCGTCAAGACACATAACCGGACGTAACCGTCCTGGCACGCATGGATCGGGTAAGCGTCCTGGTTCTTCGGGCGCCCTCGCCACAGCCCGGCGCCGCGGACGCCGGCGGCAGCCTGCCCGTGCGCGCCGAACGGCGGGTCGAGCGCCATCACGACGGCATCAAACCGAGAGAAGTCGATGTAATCGCCTGTGCCACAACGTAGTCGGTTGTAGTAGGCAACGAGCGCGGCCCAAGCCGCCTGCACGGCGGCGGTCGCGGTAGCGATACCGTCCGGCGGCAACACGGGAGTGCCGGTGGTGGGACCGGATCGCGACAGGGAGCTACACATCGCGTACAGCACGGGATCGGTGGCACGCCATGACGACCACGGACCCGTCGCACCGAAGTCGGTGATCGACAGCACCACCAGGTGCGTGTACTGAGTGGCCAACTGCGCAGCCGGCGTCCCGAACGCGGCGGCCAGCCCGTCCAGGCCGCTGTCCACGACGATGTCGGCATACGCAACCAGGTCAAGGAACCGGCCGCAGTCGCCTTCGTCGAGCGGGTCCAGCACCGTGCTGCGCTTGTTGGCGTTATGCACGGCGAACGGGATGCTCGCGCCCGCCAGCGTCGGCAATTCGTCGCGTGCCAGGTTTCCGCCCGGGGGTTCCACCTTGAGGACGTCGGCACCCAGGTCGGCGAACAGTCGGGTCACCTCGTCGGCGTCGCCACTGGACAGGTCGAGGACGCGCACGGCATCGAGCAACCCGTCGGCCATCCGCCCACATTACCTGCCTGGTCGGGTTCCGAATCTGTGGGCGCTGGCCGTTCCGTCAACCCGGCCCCATCAGCCGTGGCTTCGGCTAAAAGTACCAGCCGCACAAGCTAATTGATGGTAGCGATGCCAGTCGGCGATCTTGGCCATGACGCCGTCCGATATCGTCACAGGCCGCGAGAACATCCGAGGAGGCACCTGACCCGTGAGCGCGCACCTGAGCTACGTCGAGGCCGTGGTAGTCGGCGCGTTCCAGGGCGTCACCGAACTGTTCCCGGTCTCCAGCCTCGGGCACGCGGTGTTGGTGCCGGCGCTGGTCGGCGGGCAATGGGCCCGGGATCTCAACGTCTCCACCCCCGGATCGCCCTACCTCGCTTTCATCGTCGGCCTGCATGTCGCCACCGCCGCCGCCCTGCTGGTGTTCTTCTGGCGGGACTGGGTACGCATCGTCGCTGGATTCGTCTCATCGTTGCGGCATCGGCGGATCCAGACGCCCGACGAGCGGCTCGCCTGGCTGATCGTTGTCGGCACCATCCCGGTGGGACTGGCGGGGGTGGCCCTCGAGCACCTCTTCCGGACGACACTGGGCAAACCCATTCCCGCGGCGGCGTTCCTTCTGCTCAACGGCATCGCCCTTTATGTGGGCGAGGTGCTGCGCCGCCGCGTTTCACCCGCGGGCGACGAGGAACACTCGGACCACAGCGACCAGGCCATCGACAATCGGCTCGCCCAACTATCGATGGGCCGCGGTCTGGTGATCGGCGCCTCGCAAATCCTGGCCCTGCTCCCCGGTATCAGCCGTTCCGGCATCGCCATGGTGGCCGGGCTGTGGCGCGGCCTGTCGCACGAAGACGCCGCGCGGTTCTCGTTTTTGCTGGCGACGCCAATCATTTTGGCGGCCGGGGTCTACAAGATCCCGGATCTGTTCGGGCCGGCGGGAACCGGGATCCACGGCCAGGTCCTGGTCGGCAGCGTCGCCTCCTTCGTCTGCGCCTACCTTGCCGTGCGCTACCTCACGCGGTATTTCCAGACCCGCACTCTCACACCGTTTGCCATCTACTGCGCAGCGGCCGGGGCTGCCAGCCTGGTGTGGCTCACGCTGCGTTAGATAGGGGATATTGGAGACAAACTTTTGAGACGTTGCGACCTGCGAGGATGCAATGTCCAATTAACCGCTGATCGGTGTCGCATATGTCGTCTGTTTCAAGACACAGCGGGCGGCCCTCCCTCGATGCCCGGCGTCATGGCATCGCCCTCGGCCCACGCGATATGCCCCTCGAAGCCAAACGATTTCGCCATGTCGCGGTAACGGTCCCGATAGTCGCGATAGGCCGTGGCATCGCCGTGCGCCCGCGCCAGAAGCGCCGCAGCCGCAGCTCGGCGTCGATCGCCCCATTCCTAGCGTTACCTGTAAATATTCCTAGCGTTTCCTGTAAAGTTGCTGGGAAAAGGCGTACAGTCAGGGGGCGGCGAATGGTTGACTGATCGGAGACCCGACTTAACGCGACTCCCCAGACCGGGCGAGCCCGTCGCGACCGAAACATCGGATGCGAACGAAGGGTCCTGACAATGTCAGAGCAAGAACGAAACATCAAGCTGGTCAAGAAGGGCTATGAAGCCTTCGCCGCCGGTGACATCGACGCGGTGATGAACCTGTTCGACGACAACATCGAGTGGGTCCAACCCGGCGACAGCGCGATCAGCGGTACCTATCACGGCAAAGCTGAACTCGGCCAGTTCATCAGCCGGTTGGCCGAGAAGTCGACGACGGCCACGCCCCACCGCTTCCTCGCCGACGGCGACACGGTCGTCATGCTCGGCGAAACGACTGCCGACAACGAAACAAGCGAAGCCGCGCAGGTGTTCACCCTCCGCAACGGCAAGACGGTACGGGTACAGGGGTACGCAGACACGGCGGTGATGGAGCGCATATTCGGCAAGAAGCAGGTCGCCACAGGGTAATACGTCAGCCCAGCACTACCTGTCCGACGAGACAGTGATGCTCCTCGGAATAGAGTCGGCCCGTCATCCCTTCTTGGGTGGCGGGCCGACTGCTATACGGCCAGTGCATGAATTCACGTCCACCTCAACCGAATTTGACAGCGCGCCGCGCTTTAGCAGGCCGCCCGACTCTCATCCGCGTCCTTCTCCCACCGACGCGTCGAACCCTCGATATCGGTGAATAGAAACGTCACAATCCCAGAAGGTGGGCCCCCTGCGGACACCCGCACAGGATGTCAGACCAAGCCCACTACCACCCAGCAAACCGGGACTGACTTTCGAGACTCTCGTATGTCGTCTTGAGCTCAACCAGTCAGCGCATCACTGCAGGCCGATGATGATGTGCTGGTGGAGGTCGGGATGGGTGTGGGTCCGGTTGGGTTTGACGTAGATCAGCAAGCGCTGATCTGGGTGATGTGGCGGCGTGGTGATGCGATCCGCGAGATGGAGCGCACGCTGGGTGAGACGCTGCCGCGGATCCGGCGGTACTTGCGTGAATCGGGCGGGATGCCGCCGATCCCGCGGCGGCGCAGAGTCGGTCATCTGTCGCTGGACGAACGTGAGGAGATCTCGCGCGGGATCGCTGCTGGCCTGTCGGCACGGGCGATCGCGCGGCGTATTAACCGAGCGTCGTCGACGGTGTCGCGGGAGATTGCCCGCAATGGTGGCCGCGATGCGTACCGGGGGTTGGTCGCCGACGCGGCCGCGTTCGAGCGGGCGCGGCGTCCGAAGTCGAGCAAGCTGGCCGCCAACGCGGAACTGCGGGGTGTGGTCGCCGACAAGTTCGACGACGATTGGTCACCGCAGCAGATCGCCCAGTGGCTGCAGCGGGAGTTTCGCGGTGATGCGGCGATGCGGATCTCTCATGAGTCGATCTATCGTGACCTGTATATGCCGTCGCGGAAAGTGTTTGACGCCAGTATGTTTCACTGTCTGCGAAGCGCGCGTCCGATCCGACGGCCGCGTGGAAAGAAGCGCTCGCACGGTCGCGGCCAGATCCGAAACATGGTCTCCATCCGCGAGCGACCGACTGAGGCCGACGCCCGGCAGGTGGCCGGCCATTGGGAGGGCGACCTCGTGTTTGGAGCGCGCCCATCGGCGGTCGCCACCCTCGTTGACCGCGCCACCCGCTACGCGATGGTCGTTGCGCTGCCCGATCGTAATAAGGCCGACGCAGTGGCGCGCGCGCTGATCGACCACATGGGCCGGCTGCCGACCCACTTGCGGCGGTCGTTGACCTGGGACCGCGGGGGTGAGATGGCGCAGCATTCGGCTATGGTCTATTTCGAGACGGGTGGCGGGGCAGGCTAATCGGGTGCGGGGTGTGATCGCGAGTTCTGTGCGGACCGTTGTTCGACGTCGTCGCGGATCGGACGACAACAACGGCTTGGCCTGCGGGGTCGTATCCCGCGAGAGTTCCGAAGGGCGAGGCTGCGCACCATCACCACCAAGGGTGAGATACGCGCGCCGAGTGCGTCATGGCGATGGCCACGCGCACAACCAGGGCAAAGCCGTGGCCCCGATCGGGGATCCGAGCATGTCTCGAGTGATCGGCCCATACTGGAGGGGTGTCGACGTTTCATCGGCTGTAAGTCGCCCGCACTCGCCAAAAAGTACCGACAGGTCTTGCCGAGGCGGAAGTGGAGGACATAATGATCATCTTTTACGCACTGGCCGCAGCGTTCGGCCTTGGTGTGCTCTGGCTGGGCACAAGCGTTCGGGTCGTCAAGCAATTCGAACGAGGCGTCGTCTTTCGTTTCGGACGTGTGCAAACCGGTGTCCGCGGACCGGGGCTCACGCTGCTGATTCCAATCGCCGATCGCCTCGAGAAGGTGAATATGCAGATCATCACGATGCCGGTGCCCGCCCAGGATGGCATCACCCGCGATAACGTGACCGTGCGTGTGGATGCAGTCATCTATTTCAATGTTGCGGATCCGGTGCGTGTGGTTGTCGACGTACAGGACTATGTGTCCGCTATTGGCCAGGTCGCGCAGACATCGCTGCGTTCGATCATCGGCAAAAGCGACCTGGACGACCTACTCTGCAACCGCGAGGGTCTCAATCAGGGCCTGGAGTTAATGATTGACAGCCCCGCGGTGGGCTGGGGTGTTCACATCGACCGCGTGGAAATTAAGGATGTAGTACTGCCGGATTCGATGAAGCGGTCGATCGCGCGCCAAGCCGAGGCGGAGCGTGAGCGGCGGGCTCGGGTGATCACCGCCGACGGTGAACTGCAGGCGTCTGAAAAACTGGCTCAAGCGGCCGAGACGATGACCGCGCACCCGGCTGCGCTTCAGTTGCGGCTCTTGGAAACCGTGGTTGAGGTCGCCGCCGAGAAGAACTCCACCCTGGTGCTTCCCTTCCCCGTCGAACTACTCCGGTTCTTGGAACGAGCAACACCGGAAGCATCCGGGAGCCCTGACGACGACGCCGCTACGCTCTCCATCTCGGCCGCGGCTTCGAAGAGCGAGATGCCGAAGCTGGACCTGCCACAGATCCCCGACGACGCCAGCGCTCTGCGAGTCGACACACGCTGACTCTGGTCGAATTACTGGCTGGCCCAACAAATCTCACGGAACCGCTGTGGGGCTATGTTGCGGCGTGGCCGGGCCTGCTGATCTCCGACTACCCATCCAGTCGGTGTCGAGGGCGCCATTGCAGACCGCCTACAGCTGCGAGTGACTCTTGAGACTCTCGAATGTGGTCTATTTCGAGACCGCGTTGAGTTCTGTTCGGGCCTGGTCGATTTGGTCGTATGCGTAGGTCACCATGGCGGAGGTGGTCATCGTCTCACCCTTGCGGGCGAGCGATTCGTAGGTCTGGTCGCCGAGGACCTCGCGGAGGTGGGCGATGGCCCTATTGAACTCGGGCAGGGCCGTCGTAGTGAGGGGGCTGATGGCGAAGCCGGCGATGGTGGCCGCTGGTTCGTGGCGTCCGAGCCGGTCGAAAAGGGCGGCGAGGATGCACCCCGGTGGTGTTGCCCGCGTCGTGGTCTCGGGTAGCGTTTGTCCTGGTATCGGCGGCCTAAAGTTCAACAAGGGCGAATGGGGACGGCTATGAACGCCGGCGGGACGGGCATAGTGATCGGCCTCGGCGTTTTCGCGCTGCTGGTGGGTGCGATGGCCGGGTGTGGGGGCGACAGCTCGAAGTATGTCTGAGCGTGATCGCGACGAATCCGGCCGGCCCCGTAGCACCCGCCCGCGCGACGCTCTTGGCCGACCCCTTCCGCAAGGCAGTGAGGGCATTCCACGCATACCCGATGACCTGGAGTTGTCGCCGCTCGAAACCCTCGCCTATGCCCAGGACCTGCTAGACCGGGGCCTGGCATTCAACGCGCACGAGGTGCTCGAGGCGGCATGGAAGAACGGCCCGGACGACGAGCGGATGTTGTGGCAAGGCCTGGCCCAGCTCGCGGTCGGCATCACCCACGTCCAGCGCGGCAATGTCAAGGGTGCGATCAGCCTGCTTCGACGCGCGTCGAACCGTCTTGCCCACAACGACCGTCCGGCGCCGTATGCGATCGACGCCGCCAGTTTGGTCAACTACGCCGATGCGCTGATCGACGACCTCGAGGCGGCCGCCGAGATCACACCGAAGCGCCTGCGGCCCCGTTTGGTTTCGTCCGACCCCAATGGCCCGTGACGGGGAATTCTCACGAAGGTGGCGGCAACTGGAGTTGCTCCGCGCTTGTCGTGCGGTCAGGCCATCTCGGGCACACGCAGGTGTGCAACCGCCAACTCGAAGTCGCACTCGTCGAGCACCTCTGCGTGTGCTTCCTGACTGCCCGTAGCTCTGATGCTGTCCAACTGGTCCTTGTTCCGCTCCATCGCTTCGACGCTGTCGAAGGTCGCCGAGGCCACGGCACGACCGGACGCTCGGTCGACTAGCAGGCTGCCACTGCAGAAACCTTCCAGCTCCTCGAGGGCGGGCAGGATAGTCATCTTGTAGAAATCGATGCCTTGGTCGATCTGATCCGGGCCGACCTTGACCCAGGTGGCTCGGACACAGGCGCCCTCATTTGCGCTGTGCTCGCGATGCATGGCAGCGATCTGCCATTCCTCGACCTGCCTGCTACCACCGAAAAGCTCCGCGGCCCGGTCACGAATCGGCCGAATGGACTCCTCGCTTGCGCGCATCGCCTCCTCGGACTCCCAGGAGGTGGTAACAATGCAGCGGCCGGACGTTCGGTCGACCAACAGGGACGAGCCAACGCACCCGTCGATGCCCTCGAGCGAGGGCATCGCGCTGTCGCGCATATGCGCGATACCGGCGTCAATGGACGAGGGCTGCCCCTGGATGGTGGTGCTTCGTGCATACATGATCTGCCTCCGTTGTATCTGGGGCAGCGTCTCGACGGCGCCGCCGTCCACTTCATCGTCCTCCTACAGCTAAGGCCCGGCAATGGGCGGGCGGGTGTCAGCCAGGGGCCGTCGGCGTTCACGGTGATTCCGGCACAAAGTTTTGAGAGCCTCGTATGTCGTCTATTTCGAGACAGCGTTCAGTTCTGTTCGGGCCTGGTCGATTTGGTCGTAGGCGTAGGTCGCCATAGCGGTGGTGGTCATCGTTTCACCCTTGCGGGCGAGCGATTCGTAAGTCTGGTCACCGAGGACATCGCGGAGGTGGGTGATCGCGGTCGTGATTTCGGGGACCCCCGCCGCGGCCATGGGACTGAGCGCGAACCCGGCGATAGTGGCCGCCGGTTCGCAGCGTCCGAGCCGGTCGAAAAGAACGGCGAGGATGGCCAGCGGGACGCGGATCGTCGTGGTGTCGCCCGCATTGTGGAAGTTGCGGATCGCCAGAGTGAGGTGATCGAACGCGGCCAGCGTGTCGCCGTGTTCGACCTCAAGTAGTGCCAGAAACGGTCGCCAGGGCTGACACCTGGGAGCGGTTGCCGCTGTCTTGCGCGATCACCAGACCCCGGCGTTGGGCGTCAAGCGCCCCGACGGGATCTGCGTCACGGAAAGCGACACCGTAGGCACCGAGCGCCCACGCGAGCCAGTGCGGGTTGCCTGTTGCCTCCGCAGCCTCGATGAGGCCATCCGCGGAATCCATCGCCTCCCCACCGGCAACGGGCACCGTCAGCGCGAGGACGAGCCATGCCCGGATGAGGACGTGGGTGTCGCGGCGGCGTGCGAGCTGGGCGCGGCACCACTCGGCCAACCGCTCGGGCTGCCCGATGGCTAGGTATACAGCTCCAAGCCAGGCTTCGATGCCGTACGGCACCTCGCCGCCATTGGCGATCACCGTCTGGGCGGCGTCGGTGTAGCCGACAGCCGCCTCGATCCGTCCGGTCACGTAGCACAGCGACGCAATCACATACAGGAACGCCAGCCGCGGGTGGTCGACCGCGCGGGCGGGCTCGATCAGCTCTTCAGCCCAGGCGATCGGCTCAAGGGTTTGGACCGCAGTGCCGAGCAACCCCGCATAGGTGGCGATGGTGGCGGCGACATCCAGATCGCCGTGGTCGGCGGCCCAGCGAAACGCGGTACGCAGATTGGCCAGCTCGACAGTGAACCAGTCATGTGCCTCACGCTGGCGGGGGCTGTCCCACAGGGCCAGGATGTCGGCTTCGCGTCCGGCGAAGTAGCGCGAGTGGGCGGCCCGAATCTCGGATGCTTCGCCGCGGGCGACGAGTTGTTCCTCGGCGAACTGGCGGATCGTCTCCAGCATCGAAAACCGGGTCCGCCCCAGCCGACCGGTCAGCGACCAGCAGCGACTTGCGCACCAGCGCATCGAGCAGATCCAGGGTGGCGAAGTCATCATCGGAACCCATGACGGCGCAGGCACTTTCGAGGTCGAATCCACCGGCGAACACCGAACACCGCTCCAGCAGCGGTTTCTCCGCGTCATCGAGGTGATCGTAGGACCACGCCACCGCGTGGCGCAGGGTTTGGTGGCGTGACAGGCCGCGCCGCGATCCCACCAGCAGCCGGAACCGCTGATCGAGCCGATCACGCACCTCGCTGGCGGTCATCGACGCCATCCGCGAGGCCGCCAACTCGATGGCCAACGGGATGCCGTCGAGTCTGCGGCAGATTTCCACTACAGCATCCGCATCGCCGGGCTGGGCCAGCGAGAAGTCCGACACGACACTGTGGGCACGGTCGACGAAAAGGTTCACGGCGGCGGATTCGGTTCCGGCGTTGACATCGAGCGACGGGACACGCCATAACTGTTCTTCGCTGACCCCCAATCCTTCGCGGCTGGTCGCGAGAATCGTTACGGTCGCCGATGCGGCCAGGATCGCCTCGACCAGATCCGCGACACTGTCGACAACGTGCTCGCAGTTGTCGAACACCAGCAGCCGCACTCTGCCCTCCAAGGCGGCCGCGACACTGTCAGCCACGCTCTTCCCCGGCTGTTGGATGATGCCCAGCACCGCGGCCACCGCGTCGGGCACCGCCGCCGGATCGGTGACCGCGGCCAGCTCGAAAAACCACACCCCATCGGGAAATTCGTCGACCAGCCGCGCCGCGACTTCGACCGCCAGGCGGGTCTTGCCGACCCCGCCCACCCCGGTCAACGTCAACAACCGATGAGCCTTCACCGCGGCTTGCAGCTCGGCGACCTCGGACTCGCGCCCGATCAAGCTCGTGGTCGCGGCCCGCAGGTTCCCCGGACTCGCATCCAGCGCCCGCAGGGCCGGGAACTCCGTGCGTAACCCTGCTGCTCGTACCTGGAACACACCGATTGGGGTCGGCAGATCCCGCAGCCGCCGCGGCCCCAAATCCACCAGGTCCACTCCGCTGAGTAGACCCGCCGTCGACTCGGCCAGCAGGATCTGGCCGCCGTGCCCGGCGGCCATCACTCGTGCCGCGCGGTTGAGCACCGTTCCGAAATAGTCTCTTTCGCGCAACTCGGCCTCGCCGGTCGCAATGCCCATCCGTACCGGCAACGCCAGTGCCCGCTGCGCGGCCACGGCCGCATCCACCGCGGATCGTGGCGAGGCAAAGGCGGCGCACACGCCGTCACCGGTGTGCTTGAACAACCAACCGTCGTGTTCCTCGACCGTCGAGCGCAAGACCTCGTCATGTGCGGCGAGGGCCTTCCGCATTAAATCCGCGTCCTTCTCCCACCGACGGGTCGAACCCTCGATATCGGTGAACAAAAACGTCACAACCCCAGAAGGTGGGCCCCCTGCGGACACCCGCACAGAATGTCACACCAAGCCCGCTACCACCCAGCGCGACTGACTTTTCGAGATGCTCGAATGTGGTCTATCTTGAGACCGCGTTCAGTTCCATTCTGGCCTGGTCGATTTGGTCAAAGACGTACACGGCCATGCGCCAGAGAATGTAGGTTCCCGCAGAGGGGGCTGGCTTAACGGCTGATCGAGGGGGCGTGATGAACTTTTTGGTGTGGCCGCCCGAGGTCAATTCGGTGCTGGCGCTCGATGGACCGGGTTCGGCGCCGATGTTGGAGGCCGCGGCGGCGTGGGACGGGATCGGCAGTGAATTGAGCTTGGCCGTCAACGCATTCAGCTCCGTAACCTCAGATCTGGCGGGCCAGGCGTGGCAAGGCCCGGCGTCGGCGTCCATGACGAACGCGGCCGCCCGGTATGTGGACTGGCTGGGAGGGGCGGCCGCCCAAGCCGAACAGTCAGCGGCCCAGGCCCGGGCGGCGGCCACCGCGTACGAGGCGGCGCTGGCGACAATCGTGGACCCCGGACTGATCACGGCCAATCGCGGCCACCTGGTGTCGCTGGTGAGCTCGAACCTGTTCGGTCAAAACGCCCCGGCGATCGCGGCTGCTGAGGCCCAGTATGAGCGAATGTGGGCCCAGGATGTGGCCTCGATGGTGGGCTATCACGCGGCGGCCTCGGTGGCCGCGGGTCAACTGACGCCGTGGCAGCGGGTGCCGCAAACCATGGCCGCCGCAGCCAGCGAGACACGTCTCACCCTCCCCAGCGCTTCTCCGTTGTGGTGGGCGCCGAGGAGCGTTCTGAACGCGATAGGGCTAACGCAGTGGTACGACACGCTGAACGCCGAGATAGGTGAGAACTGGTTCCCCGGCACCATTTCAGAGGTGGTGAACTACCCGGCCAGCTTCGGCATCTTCAGCGGCTCACTTTTCGCCCCGAATGCCAACCATTCCATCGCCATTGGTCAGCACAATCTCAACACTGCCATTTTCAACTCCACCGCCAACGGCAAGTCGGTGGTGGTGGCAGGTGAGTCGACGGGCACCATCGTCATCGACCACGAGGAAGCCTATTTGGCCAGTGACCCGAACGCGCCATCGCCAAGCCAGCTGACATTCGTCGAGTTCGCCAACCCTGCGCGCGGCCTGGTTGACACCTACCTCCGCGCCGGCACTCACGTCCCGATCGTTGGGTATACCGTGCAGGAGCCACCTGTGAGCCAGTACAACACGGCCGTGGTGTACAGCCAGTACGAGGGGTTTGGTGATCCTCCCGACCGTCCTTGGAATCTGTTGGCCGACGCGAACGCGGTGATGGGCGTGGCCTATCTGCATTACCCGACCGAGTACGCCTGGCAGTCACAAGCGGTCGTGGTGTCCTCTGTCACGAACTCGCTGGGCGGAACCACGACCACGTACATGATCCCGACACCGACCCTTCCTCTGCTGATGCCCCTTCAGCAGATCGGTGTTCCAGCCCCGATTGTCAGCGGCCTGAATCAGGCGCTTATGCCGCTAGTCAACGAGGGCTACTCACAGTACGACCCGAGTGGTGGCCCTTACTTCAGCCAGGGAAATCTGGTGTGGTGAGAAGGGTGATCAGTCCCAGTCTCGGATCGGGTCACACACGACCGGCGAGGCATGTAACGCACGGACTTTAGACCGTCTGATCCCGACACACCACCGAGTGCACCATCAACTCCGTCGTAACCGCTGCGCGACGGCCGCTGCTCACCGCAAGATCAGACCGGCTGCGGATCTTCGTTGGCTTGTCGCCGTGTCCGCTCCCACGGCCAGGTCATCAGGGCCCACACGATCAGGACGATCGTGATCTCGGTTAGCAGGTACACCGGCCACGGGCCCAACACGTCCAGCAGTGACGCGGTGGGGGGTTTCCTGTTGAGGTAGCCGTAGTTGGTGCCCGCGATCAGGTTGAAGGTGAAGGCGAATGCCGCCCACGCGAGGGTCGCGATGATCGCGAAGCGGTAGCTGCGCCAGCGTGGCCGCATCCGACGCCCCCACGTGAGATAGATGGCCGCCCAGACAACGAGCACGTGAAGCGTAAAGAACGTGATGAAAAGATGGTGGGGGAAATCTGGTGCGCCTTCCTGCGGCGTGCCTATGTCCGGTGTGATCAACGCCTGGGAGCTTAGGACCAGGCCCCAGTAGTAGCTGAGTGCAAACGCCCAATGTCGTTGCGACCACAAAGCATAGGCCGCCGTGAGTTCTGCGAGATCGCACAGCTGCAGCGGCACCGAACCGTCAATGGTGGGCCGGATCAGTTTATAAACCAGCGCCACGCCGAATGCCGCCAGGATCAGAACCGCCAGGACGCGGCCGAGGAGCCGGGCCTGCGATTCGGTTTGCCGACGTCCGGTCCAGACCAGAAGCGCAGCGCCTATCGCGAACACCGCGAGCACCACCAAGTGTGACGGGCCGTATGCCGAGAACTCCCGTTGTGCAGAGAACAGCTCCATCAAACTCCCTAGTTTCGTCGCACATTATTGCCTGCCGGTATGCACTGGCCCAAGTTGCCTCAGGTCAAGTTAGGAAATCGATTACCGCCGGTCTCTTGGGGCGTTCGCCGTGGCTTCGCGCAACTCGGCCTCGCCGGTCGCGACGAAGTCGACTATCGGGGCTACGCATACAGCCGACAGCGTTCAACGAGAATCTCTGCCAGTCGTTCCGGTTCGCTGACCATGAGGCAGTGACAGGTGTCGATCTCGATGAGCGTCTGGACTCCGCCGAGTGCTTCAATATTTTTGCGTTGCAACTTTGGCGCGAGGGCGCGATCCCGCAGGGTCAGAATCCAGGTGCGCGGAATGTCGCCAGGCATTCCTCGCCAAGACACATTCTCCGTGAGGATGCGAAGTGATTCCGCGTAGAGCTTGCCGGTCATGAATCGGCGGCGATGCGCAGGAATTCCGTTCAAGTACGCGAATCGCGCTAGCCACCTTGGCGTTTCCCTCGGCACGCCGCCCTTTACGAAGCGTCGGGCGATTCTCGCGAATAGCCGCGGCAAGCTGTCGACAAGGGATGTGCCTTCGGGCGGAAGGAAGGCGGCGGCGAAGATCATTTCGCGTACCCGCACCGCTCCAAGCTTGGTGGCGACTCCTGGCAGCGTCATACCCCCGATCGAATGACCGACGATGACGATGTCCTCCACCCCGGCGCTCTCGATGTCGCCGACGAGCGAGTCGACGAAGTCGGCGATGGTCATCTGTCTGAGGTCTCCGGGCTTGTCACGCCGGCCGGGCAGGTCGACCGCAAGCACGGTTAACTCCGGTGCCAACCGGTGGATCTCATCGACGGCGAGTTCCCAGGAGTCGGCGGCGAGGCCGCCGCCATGCACGAGGACCAAAGCGGGCAGTGCCATTAAGGACCCGCGAAGTCAACGACGGCGGTCATCTTGTTGCCGTCCCAGGCGGTGGCGGAGCCGGCTGCGGTGAATGCGCAGTTCAGGATGATCGCTCGGTGCGCAGGACTGTCCATCCACAGGTCGAGCGCTACGTCCGGAGTCGCAGCGGATCCGGTGCCCCAGTAGACGATCTCACCGGTGTAGCTGGCCCCGGTGTAGCCCGCGTCCGTGATACGTGAGTGTGGTGAAGAGCCGTCCGAGCCGATATGGCCGTCCAACCCGTTCTTCAGCATGTCGTCGGCGTGCCACTGCGCTGCTGTTGTCAAACGCGGGTCGTCGCCCATCGGCCCGCATGTTCCGCGAAGCCGGCTGACGCCGCTGTACACCGCGGTCCCTGAACCGTCTGCGCGCGCAGCAAATCCAGCACTTGCGCCGAGAGCCGTTATGAAGGCAGTGCAGATCGAGAAAACGGCGACGATCTTGACTTTCCTCGTCATGTTGCCTCTTGCCGCGCACTCGCTTTGCTGGTAGCCAACGAATGCTACCCACTTTCGACGATAAAAGGTCGAGCATCGCCAATTCCGTTTGCTACGCCGACGCCTGCACCTCGCGGTACACCCGTGGTGTCGGCAGCGGTAGCCACGAGGGTCAAGAATTACGCTTTTTGGGCGTTGACCCTAGTCGTCGTTGCGGTGGCGTTATACATGCACTTCGGGAGGTAACGCTGTCGCGCAGCAAACATCGCCCGATCCGGCCCGGTCACCGGATATACGTGGTGAACTAGCTTCCGATAACTGCGCGGAGGGGACAAGCGATGAGCCATTACCGATCGAACGTGCGAGACGTCGAGTTCAACCTGTTCGAGGTTCTCGGCCTCGACGCCCTGCTCGATTCGGGCGCCTACGGTGAGCTGGACACGGCGACGGTACGCGAGATTCTGGGCGAGGTGGCGCGGCTGTCCGAGGGGCCGATCGCAGACTCGTTCGTCGACGGCGACCGCAACCCGCCGCGGTTCGTCGCGGGCGAGCACACCATCACGGTGCCGGATTCGGTGCGGCGGGCCGTGGCCGCGTTCAAGGAAGCCGGGTGGTGGCGGATCGGGATGTCCGAGGTCATCGGTGGGGTGCCGGCGCCCGCCCCGCTGACCTGGGCGGTCAACGAGATGATGGCCTGTGCGAACCCGGCTGTGCAGTGGTACAGCACCCCGCTCATGTCGCAGGTGCTCGCGCTCGTCGGCACCGAACAGCAGAAACTCTGGGCCCGAACCGGTTTGGAGCGAGGCTGGATGGGCACGATGGCGCTGACCGAACCCGACGCGGGTTCCGACGTCGGCGCGGGGCGCACCAAGGCGATTGCGCAGCCCGACGGCACCTGGCACATCGAGGGTGTGAAGCGGTTCATCTCCGGCGGCGACGTCGGTGACACCGCGGAAAACCTGTTCCACCTCGTGCTGGCGCGTCCGGAAGGCGCCGCACCCGGTACGAAGGGCCTGAGCCTGTTCTACGTCCCGAAGTACCTGTTCGACCCAGACACGCTGGACCTGCGGGAGCGCAACGGGGTGTTCGCGACGGCGCTGGAAGAAAAGATGGGCATAAAAGCGTCCCCTACCTGCGAGTTGACGTTCGGCGCGACCGACATCCCAGCCGTCGGGTATCTGGTCGGCGACGTGCACAACGGCATCGCCCAGATGTTCAAGGCCATCGAGTACGCGCGGATGATGGTCGGCATCAAGTCCAGCGGGACCCTGTCGACCGCGTATCTGCATGCGCTCGACTATGCGAAGCAGCGTGTGCAGGGCCCCGACCTGACCCGCGCCGCGGACAAGACCGCGCCCCGGGTGCCGATCATGCGCCATCCGGACGTGCGGCGCAGCCTCATGTTGCAGAAGGCCTACGCCGAAGGGCTGCGTGCGCTGTATATGTACGCCGCCGCGCACGCCTACGAATTCGGGGTCACGCTGGTGCCGGGCGTGGACGCCGACTTGGCGGCGCGCGTGCTGGATCTGTTGCTGCCGATCGTCAAGGGTGCCGGATCCGAGAAGTCCTACCAGTGGATCAACGAAAGCCTGCAGACCCTTGGCGGATCCGGGTTTTTGAAGGACTATCCCATCGAGCAATATCTCCGAGACGCCAGGATCGACTCGCTTTACGAAGGCACCACCGCGATCCAGTCACTGGACTTCGTGTTCCGCAAGATCGTGCGCGACCGGGGCGTCGCCTTCGCACATGTCGGCAGCCAGATCGCCGCGTTCATCGACAACACCACCGGCGACCGGCTCAAGGCCGAGCGCGCACTGCTGGCGGACGCCCTGTCGGACGTGCAGGCGATGACCGGCACGCTTACCACGTATCTGCTTGCCGCAGAACATAATCCCGCGGAGCTGTACAAGGTCGGGCTGGTGTCCGTGGCCTTTCTGCACGCCGTCGGCGATCTGCTCATCGCCTGGCGACTACTCGTGCAGGCCGACATCGCCGCCGCCGCACTCGACGCCGGTGCCGACGATTCCTTCTACCGCGGCAAGCTCGCCGCCGCCTCGTTCTTCGCCAAGACCATCCTGCCGGCAATCTCGGCGACCCGCGCCCACGTCGAGAACGTCGACACCGACGTGATGGACGTTGCCGACGATGCCTTCTGACGGCTATTTGCGCAACGCGACGACGAGTGCTGTGCTTACCAAATCGCCCACCTGACAGCCGTCAATCCCGGGAAGGACGAAAATGGCAGAAACGGCATCCATCGGGCTCAAGGTCCGAGACAAGGTCATCGTGATCACCGGCGGGGCGCGGGGAATCGGACTGGCCACCGCGACGGCACTGCAGAACCTGGGCGCCAAGGTCGCGATCGGCGACATCGACGAGGTGCGGGTAAAGGAGTCCGGCGCCGAGCTCGGTCTCGATGTTTACCGCAAGCTCGATGTCACTGACCCGCACTCGTTTTCGGAGTTTCTCGACGAGGTCGAGCGCCAACTCGGCCCGATCGACGTGCTGGTCAACAACGCGGGCATCATGCCCGTCGGTCGGATCATCGACGAGCCGGACGCGGTGACCCGCCGCATTCTGGACATCAACGTCTATGGCGTGATATTGGGCAGCAAGCTGGCGGCGCAGCGCATGGTCCCCCGCGGATCTGGACACGTCATCAACGTCGCCTCGCTCGCCGGGGAGATCTACGCCGTCGGGTTGGCCACCTACTGCGCCAGCAAGCACGCGGTGGTCGCATTCACCGACTCGGCGAGGATCGAGTACCGCAAAGCCGGCGTGAAGTTCTCGATGGTGTTGCCGTCGTTCGTCAACACCGAACTGACCGCCGGCACCAAGGGGGCCAGAGGATTCCGGAACGCCGAGCCGCCAGAAATCGCCGACGCGATCGTCGGCCTGGTGGCTCGCCCCAGGCCGCGGGTGCGCGTCACCAAGGCGGCCGGGGCGATGGTCGTGTCGCAACGGTTCATGCCGCGCTCGCTGGCCGAGGCCCTGACCCGCGCCCTGGGCGGCGACCATGTCTTCACCGATGCGGTCGACGTCGACAAGCGCAAGGCCTACGAGGCGCGGGCTCGCGGCGAAGACTAGGCGCCGACGGGCGTCGTTCACCCAAGGCGCGGACAATCGGCGGGGTGACTGTAGAAACCCCAACCACCAAGGCTCCCGATACTCAAAATCTCGCCGACGACGAACTGAACCTCATTGATAAATATTGGCGCGCCGCCAACTACCTGTCGGTCGGGCAGATCTACCTGCTGGACAACCCGCTACTTCACCAACCGCTATCGCCTGACCACGTCAAACCCCGGCTGTTGGGGCACTGGGGTACTACGCCGGCGCTCAACCTCATCTATGTGCACCTGAACCGGATCATCCGCAACCGCGACGCCAGCGTCATCTACGTCACCGGGCCCGGCCACGGCGGGCCCGGGCTGGTCGCCAACGCCTACCTCGAAGGCACCTACAGCGAGGTGTACACCGGCATCGAGGAAGACACCGAAGGACTGCGGAAGTTGTTCCGGCAGTTCTCTTTTCCCGGTGGCATCCCCAGCCACGTGGCGGCGCAGACGCCGGGCTCCATCCACGAAGGCGGCGAGCTCGGCTACGCGCTGGTGCATGCCTACGGCGCGGCGTTCGACAACCCGTATCTGGTCGTGGCCTGCGTGGTCGGCGACGGCGAGGCCGAAACGGGGCCACTGGCCGCCAGCTGGCACTCCAACAAGTTCCTCAACCCGGTCACCGACGGCGCGGTGCTGCCCATCCTGCAGCTCAACGGCTACAAGATCGCCAACCCGACGGTGCTGGCGCGCATCCCCCACCCCGAACTGGAAGCGCTGCTGCGGGGCTACGGCTACCGGCCCATCACGGTGGCCGGTGACGACCCCGCCAACGTGCACCAGCAGTTGGCCGCCGCGCTCGACGACGCTTTCGACGACATCGCTGCCATTCAAAGCGCGGCGCGCAGCGGCAACCAGACGCAGCGACCCGTGTGGCCGATGATCGTGCTGCGCACCCCCAAGGGATGGACCGGGCCGAAGGTCGTCGACGGCAAGAAGGTGGAGGGCACCTGGCGCTCGCATCAGGTGCCGCTGGCCGAAACCCACGACAATCCCGCACACCGCGCGCAGCTGGAGGAATGGCTGCGCAGTTACCGGCCCGAGGAGTTGTTCGACGGCAACGGCGCGCTGCGCCCCGAGCTGCGGGCGTTGGCGCCCCGCGGCGATCGGCGGATGAGCGCCAACCCGCACGCCAACGGTGGGCTGCTGCTGCACGACCTCGACCTGCCGGATTTCCGCGACTATGCGGTGCCGGTGTCCCAACCGGGCGGCGAAATGCATGAGGCGACAAGGATATTGGGCACTTTTCTGCGGGACGTGATCGCCCGCAACAAGGACCGATTCCGTCTGATGGGTCCCGACGAGACCGCCTCCAACCGGCTGGACGCCGTGTACGGGTCGACCGCCAAGGCATGGCTCTCGGAGATCGAGCCCGATGACGAGCACCTCGCGCCCGACGGCCGCGTGATGGAGGTGCTGTCCGAGCACCTGTGCCAGGGCTGGCTGGAGGGCTACCTGCTGACCGGCCGGCACGGCCTGTTCAACTGTTATGAGGCGTTCGTGCACATCGTCGACTCGATGATGAACCAACACGCGAAATGGCTTGCCACCAGCCGAGAGTTGCCGTGGCGGCGGCCTATCGCGTCGCTGAATTACCTGCTTACCTCCCACGTGTGGCGCCAGGACCACAACGGCGCATCGCACCAGGACCCCGGCTTCATCGACCTGGTCGCCAACAAGCGGGCCGAGGTGACGCGGGTTTACCTGCCGCCGGACGGCAACACGCTGCTGTCGGTGGCGGACCACTGCCTGCGCAGCCGCGACTACATCAACGTGATCGTCGCGGGCAAGCAGCCCGCGCTGGCCTACCTGGACATGGAGCAGGCGATCGCCCACTGCGCGCGCGGCCTGGGCATCTGGGAGTGGGCGAGCACCGCTACCGGCGAACCCGATGTGGTCCTGGCCTGCGCCGGGGACGTCCCGACGCTGGAGACCCTGGCCGCCGCCGACATCCTGCGTCGGGAACTGCCCGGGCTGGGTGTCCGGGTGATCAACGTCGTCGATCTCATGCGGCTGCAGCCGGAGTCCGATCATCCACATGGCTTGCCGGACAGGGAGTTCGACGCGCTGTTCACTCGCGACACGCCGGTCATCTTCGCCTACCACGGCTACCCGTGGCTGATTCACCGGCTCACCTATAGCCGCACCAACCACCATCACCTCCATGTGCGCGGCTTCAAGGAGCGCGGCACCACGACGACGCCGTTCGACATGGTGATGCTCAACGACCTCGATCGCTTCCACCTGGTCATGGACGTCATCGATCGAGTGGACGGGCTGGCCAGCCAGGCCGCCGTGCTGCGTCAGCGCATGGTCGACGCCCGCCTCGCCGCGCGGATCTACACCCGCGAGCACGGCGAGGACGACCCGCAGATCGCCGACTGGACCTGGGGCGCCGAGCGAGCCGAACGACCGTAGTGAGCAATCCGACCCGGCAGTCGCGGTCAGTAGCGCTGACCAGGCACTACGCTGGTGCGGGTGGGGACTGTTTTGTCGGTCAACTTGGCTCGTGTCCGAACCAATCCTGATTCGCACGCGCAGTCGAAGCTAACGGGCATCGACAAAGTGCCGGCAACCGAGGCCGTCGCGGTGCGGGCACCAGGACCAATGCAGGGTGGTGTCGGCAGCGGACTGGTCGGCGACACCATCGGCAACCACAACGTCCACGGCGGTGACGACCAGGCCGTCTACGTCTATGCGCGAGAAGACCTCGACACGTGGGAGATTCAGCTCCAGCGGAAACTCACCAACGGAATCTTCGGCGAGAATCTGACCACGTCGGGCATCGACGTGACCGAAGCGCGGATAGGTGAACGCTGGCGCATCGGCACCGAAGGCCTGGTGCTGGAGGTCTCCGCGCCCCGGACGCCGTGCCGGACGTTCCAGGCGTTCCTGAATCTGAATCATTGGATCAAAACGTTCATTCAGGCGGGGAAACCCGGCGCCTACTTACGGGTGGTTACGCCTGGTACCGTGCGCGCCGGCGACGCAATCACACTCGATTACCGCCCCGATCACGACGTGACCATCGGGCTGGTGTTTCGCGCCCGAATGTCCGAACCGGAGCTGCTCCCCCGGCTGTTGCTGGCAGACGGGCTCTCAACAGAGCTCAAGGACTATGCGCGCCGCCGCATCGAATCGAACACCGGTCACGCGTCGGAGTAAACGGGACGCCAGCGGTCCGCGGGTAAACTTGCCAAATGCTTGACACGACGGTTGCCGCCGACACCCACCCGGTGGTGTCGCAGCTGTCGGCTCTGCACCGGTTCCGGATCCATCTCGACATCGCCGTGGTTGTCGTGGTGCTGGTGCTCACCAACCTGATCGCGCACTTCACCACGCCCTGGGCGAGCATCGCCACCGTGCCGGCCGCCGCGGTCGGGCTGGTGGGATTGATGCGGGCCAACGGTCTGGACTGGGCCGACCTGGGGTTGGGCCGCGAACACTGGAAGTCCGGGCTCGGTTATGCGCTGGGCGCGGTGGCCCTGGTCGCGACGATCATCGCGGTCGGTGTGCTGTTACCGATGACCCGGCCGATGTTCATGAACAATCACTATGCGACGGTTTCCGGCGCGCTGATCGCCTCGATGATCATCATTCCGCTGCAAACCGTGATCCCCGAGGAGCTGGCGTTTCGGGGTGTGCTGCACGGCGCGTTGAGTCGGGCCTGGGGATTTCGCGGGGTCGCATTCGCGGGTTCGCTGTTGTTCGGTCTGTGGCACGTCGCCACGTCGCTGGGGCTGACGAGCAGCAACGTCGGCTTCACCCGAGTGTTCGGTGGGGGTTTCCTCGGGATGCTGGCCGGGGTCACCATGGCGGTGTTGGCCACCGGGGCGGCCGGGTTCGTCTTCAGCTGGCTGCGCCGACGGAGTGGCAGCCTGATTGCGCCGATCGCACTGCACTGGTCGCTGAACGGGCTCGGTGCCCTGGCAGCGGCGCTGGTCTGGCATCTGGCAGCCTGAGCTCCGCCGCCCGGTCACACCAGCAGGACAGCGGCGCCGGCGATGCGCCCGGCGGCCAGATCGCTCAGGGCTTGATCGGCTTGTGCGAGCGGGTATTTCGGGGTGGTCACCTCGATGTGATGCTTCCCCGCGAAGTCAAGAAACGCCCGCGCATCGGCCCGGGTGTTCGACGTGACCGAACGCATTTGCCGCTCCTGAAACAAGTGACGCTGGTAGTTCAGGGTCGGAATGTCGGACAGGTGAATCCCGGCGATCGACAATGTCCCGCCGCGATCCAGCGCTTCCATTGCGGGTAGCACCAGATCACCGACCGGGGCGAACAGGATTGCGGCGTCCAGCGGCACCGGCGGCGGGTCCGCGGCGCCCTGAGCCGACGCGGCGCCGAGTTCCAGCGCCAGCTTGCGCGCCTCTGCTCCGCGGGTCATCACGTGCACCTCGGCGCCCTGCGCCAACGCGACCTGCGCGGTGATGTGGGCGCTCCCGCCGAAGCCGTACAGACCGAGCCGTCCACCCGGGGGCAGCTCGGCGCGCAGCAGGGAGCGGTATCCGATGATGCCGGCGCACAACAACGGGGCGAGTTCGCTGTCGCTGTAACCGCTCGGCAGGTGGTGCGCGAAAGCGGCAGGGACCGTGGCGAATTCGGCGTACCCGCCGTCGGCGTCCCAGCCGGTGTAGCGCGACTTCGGGCACAGGTTCTCATCGCCCCGTCGGCAGTACTTGCACACACCGCAGGTGTGGCGCAGCCAGGCGATGCCTACCCGGTCCCCCGCCTTGAAGTGGTCACCGGCTTCGGCGCCCACTTGGACGACCTCCCCCACCACCTCGTGGCCGGGAGTCACGCGGTCGCGGTGCACCGGGAGATCGCCTTCGGTGACGTGCAGGTCGGTGCGGCACACCCCGCACGCACGCACGGCCACCAGCAATTCCGGCGGCTCGGGACGCGGCACCTCGGTGGTGACCTGCTCGAGCGGGCCGGTGTCGATCGGTCCGGGCCGACGCACCTGCCACGCCCGCATCGTCGCGGTCGTGGCTGGGGTCATCCGTCCATCTTGCCGCGAAGCAACACCAAACAACGATCCCCTCGGGCGGGCGGGATCGGTTGCCCTGCAACGTTCATCTGCGTGATATGGCGAATCTGTAGATCGACAACAGGATCACCGCGCCGACCAGCGCGCCCAGGAACGAGTGATGGATCGGAGGGGTGATGGTGAACTTGTGCGGCTGGAAGACCACGCTGCCCAACGTGCCGCCGACATACGACCCCACGATGCCGAGCAGGGCGGTCGCGATCCAGCCAATCGGGTGCCTTCCCGGCACGATGAGCCGCGCGATCAGGCCCACGACGAGCCCGATGATGATCATCCAGATGATGTGCAGGACCACGACCAACTCCTTCGAGTGATAACTGGTGGGCGGGACGACAGAGGTATACCCGTCGCAGCCTGTACAAAGCGCATCGGCCGGTTTGGGCCTAGCCCGGTGGCGCCCCCGGAGGCGGCGGGCTAGGCGGCGGCTCCCAGGGCTGGATCGATTCGGCCAGCGCCTTGGCCGCGCCCACGTCCACCGGGTCGTTCGAGGTCCCGAGCCACACCACAAACCAGCGGTGCGGAGGCCCGCCGGCGGTTGAGGGCGAGCCGACAACGCCCGCCCAGATCTGGCCGTTCGGCTTGGACGGGTCGCTGAACTTGACCTCGTAGTAGGACGCGCTCCCGGTGACCCCATTGGCGCCGCTCAGGGGGGCGGTCGCCTGGTTGATCCGGGTGCCGGGATACGGCATGAAGAACTCACCCATGTCCGAGCCCAGCCGGACCGCGGCCTGCGAGTTGCTGGCTTCGGCGCTGGCGTAGAGCTTTTGGTCCAGCCGGCCCATCACGATGCGCGTGTCGTTCGCAACCGGCGGCGGCTGCCCGGGTCCGATGGCCTTGCTGAGCAACTCCGAGCCGTAGTCGAGATGGGACGCGTCCGACTCCACCCAGCTGGCGGGAAGGACGAAGCTGAATCCACCGACGGCATTGCCGATCCGGCCGGCGTTCGGGTCGACGGCCGGTGGCGGGGGCGCGTTCGGATCGACCGGTGGTGGCGGCGCCGCGTTGGGATCGCCCGGCTGGGCCTGCGGCGAGGCGGGCGTCGTCGTCGCGGCGGGCGGCGCCGATGTCGTGGGCGCGGGCGGCGCGGGCTCCGGATCGGCGTTCGAGGTGGCCGGTAAGGCGAATGTGACGGCAAAGGCACTGGTCACTGTGGCGATCGTCAGCGTCGCCCACAGTCCTTTGCGACGTGTCGGGTTCGGGTCCACGTGATCCATGGCTGCGAACCTACCGCGTTGCGGCCGTGAAGCAAGGGTGCCGTGCGGTCAATGCTTCGGATGTTGCCGATGTGCAACCTGCCTGGCGTCGATGCAGGTCATCGAGGCACGGGGTACAAAGCCACCTCGTGGGCTTTGACGGAGAACCATACGCGCTCCCCCGGCGTCAGCCGCAGCTCGGCGGCGGCGTCGACGGTGATTTCCGCGGCCAGGCCGGGGGCGCCATCGGGCTGCTCGTGGCCGCGCACCAAGACCGTGGACCCGCGGACATTCAGCTCCGCCACGGCGACCTCGACCGTGTTGCGTGGGCTGCCGTGCGGCTGTTCTCGGTACACGGCCACTGCCGTGGGCGGGAACACCGCGAGTGCGTTGTGCCCGGGGGCGAGCTGGTCGCCCAACTCGCGGGCCGGGCTCGCATGCCAGTGAGCGCCGGAGCCGGTGCGCAGCGAACCGTCGGGATCGATCGTCCCGTTGACCAAGTTGATGCCGGCGATGCGGGCCCCGAAATGACTGCGTGGCGCGGTGAGCACGTCGGCCACCGGGCCCATCTCGGCGATCCTGCCCGATTCGAGCACCAGCACTCGATCGGCCAGCGTGAACACGTCCAGCAGGTCGTGGGTGATCAGAATTACCGCGGCGCCGGTTCGGGTGACCACGTTGCGCAGCACCCCGCGGATGCTCGCAGCGGCAGCGACATCGAGCCCGCTCAGCGGCTCGTCGAGCAGCAACACGTCGGGTTCGGCGGCCAACGCCCGCGCGATCGCCACCCGCTGGGCTTGACCCCCGGACAGCTGCCGCGGTTTTCGGTCGGCGAACATCTCGGCATCCACCTCGCGCAGCCAGCGCAGTACCGTCGCTTTTCCGTTGCCGCGAGCGGAGCGAAACATCCCCCGACGACTGTGTGGTCCGAAGGCAACGTTGGCGGCGACGCTCATGTGCGGAAACAGCAACGGGTCCTGCAGCAGCAGCCCCACCCGTCGGTGATGGGCTGCCACGTTCACCCCGGCCGCGGTGTCCGTCAACACCCGATCCCCCAGCCGCACCACCCCCTCGTCGGGGCGAACCAGACCGGCGATGACGTGGAGGGCGGTCGACTTGCCGGCGCCGTTGGGCCCGAGCACGGCGAGCACCTCGCCCGCGGGTACGGAGAACTCCACGTCCAGATCGCGTTCGGCGACGACGGCACGAAGCTGTAACTCGCTCATGGCCGGCTACCTGGCGTCGGTCCCGGTGAGACGGCGGGCGCCCAAACCGAGCACCACCAACGCCGCCACAGCCACCAGCAGGATCGACAGGGCGACGGCCGCGTTCGCATCGGTCACCCGCTGCAGGTAGATCTCGAGCGGCAGGGTGCGCGTGACCCCCTGTCGGGAACCGGCGAACGTCAGCGTCGCGCCGAATTCGCCCAGCGAACGAGCGAACGCCAGTACGGCTCCCGACGTCATGCCCGGCAGCAGCAGCGGCAGGGTCACCCGCCACCAGATCCTGCTGGGTCGCGCGCCGAGCGTCGCCGCCACCACCTCGTAGTCGGCTCCCGCGGTGCGAGCGGCGCCCTCGAGGGAAATCACCAGAAACGGCAGCGAGACGAAGGTCTGGGCCAGCACCACGGCGGTCGTGCTGAACGCGATGCTGATGCCGGCGGCGTCGAGATACTTCCCGATCAGCCCCAGCCGGCCGAACGCATAGAGCAACGCGATGCCTCCCACCACCGGCGGCAACACCAACGGCAGCAGGATCAGCGGTCGCAGCAGCCGCACCAACGGCGCCCCGCTGCGGGCCAGCACCAGCGCCATCGGCACCCCCAGCAGCACGCACAGCGCGGTGCTGGCGGCGGCGGTCTTCAGACTCAGCAACAGCGCCGTGCTGGACGACGGGCTGGTGATCAGCGACCAGAAATTCGGCCAGTCAACCTTGATCGCGATCGCGAACAGCGGCAGCACGACGAACACGGTCCCCACGGCCGCCGGGATATAGACCCAGCGCGGCAGATCCGTGCGGTGCTGGCTAATACGCACACCACCTAACCATCGTCGGGATACAGCGATGAACCATGAAGATCCTTTCATCGCCCGTCGCAGCAACGCGTGGCTTACGCGCATACCGCATCGACCGCTTATGAGTTGGCTAGGAAACGTGTGTGCTAAGCGAGCCGATGGGCATGGTCGTTGCGAGAGTGCTGCGGTCCGCCGTGGGCAAGGCAGTAAACAACCTGGCTGCCCTCCAGTAACCCTAGATTTCCATCGACTGGCCTGGTCGAATCGCTCAACCCGGATCCCGTAGCAATTCGCGAGCGATGTCTCCAGTAACCATCGAAACTCTACTGCGCAGCTATCGATGGGCTACCCTACGCCGAGCGGCCGCCTTTGCTGGGTGGCTGCCGCGCATGTGTAGACAGACATTCAGTCCAAGGAGGTTTGGGTGACGCGCGCAAGGCCGCCGACACCTTGGAGAAATACAACCCGCCGGCGCAGGTCAAGGACGCGATCGAGCACTTCGTCACCACCGGCGGTGCGCACTTCGACGACCCGGACTACACGAAGAACAACAAGACCCTGGCCAACTGGGTCAGCCAGGTCTGCCCCACGTAGGAGCAACCCCAGGCTCCACTGCCGTCATTGCGTCGGTGCTCAAGGTTTGGCAAAGCCCGACTGGGCCAGGATGTTTTGACCCGGGTCACCGGTCACCATCGCGACGAACTTCTGCGCCAGCGTTGGTTGCGGTGCCTTCTTCAACACCGCAATGGGATACACGTTCACCGCGCCGGCGGCCTCGGGAAAGTTGACGGTCGCGACCTTGCTTCCGGCGCTGCGGGCATCGGTGACGTACACCAGCCCGGCGTCCGCCTGCCCCGTGGTGACCTTGTTGAGGACATCGGTCACGCTGAGTTCCTCACTGACCGGGTTGAGGCGCACTCCCGTGCTGTCTTCGACGCGCTGGGTCGCCGACCCGCACGGCACCGGTTTCTGGCAGATCACCACGTTGAGCCCGGGCCCGGTGAGGTCCGCGAAAGTGCCGATCTTCTTGGGGTTGCCCGGCGCGGTGACGATGACCAGTGTGTTCGATGCGAAGTTTGTCGGACTGCCGGCCAGCAGCCCGGCCTTGATGACCGTGTCCATCTGCGCGGTGTCCGCCGATGCGAAGACATCGGCGGTCGCGCCCTGAGTCAACTGAGTTGCGAGCTCCGAGGAACCCGCAAACTCGAAATCGACACTGCTGTTTGGATTTTCGGCCTTGAACTGCTGACTGATCTGACTGAATGCGGGCTTTAGCGAGGCCGCGGCGAACACCACGATTTTGGCTGAGGCCTGAGCGGGCTGGGAAGGCTGGGAGGAAGACGAAGGCGACTTCGAACCGCAACCGACCAAGACCGCTAACAGCATCGTCGAAACCAAACCGGCCAGGATCCCGATCCGACGCATGGGTGAACCCTAACCGCCGACCATGCGGTCCCCTTGCGGGCTGAATCGCCGCAAAAACGTGACGGTCGAATAGTTATGAACTGATCCGCGCGTCGCGCTAGCCCTAGTTTCGCCGACTAGCTACTGTCCAGTAACATGTACGAGGATTGACGCCGTAACGCGCTGAGATCCCAGGCCCCGGGCTTGGGTTCAACGTTGAACACGAGGAGGTCATGGCAGTGAAAGTGCTGGTCACAGGCGGAGACACCGAACTGGGGCGCACGGTAGCCGAGGGCTTCCGCGATGACGGTCACAAGGTGACCCTCGTGGGCGCACAACGGAGCGACCTCGAGGTTGCGGCCAAGGAGCTGGACGTGGACGCCATTGTCTGCGACACCACCGACCCGGCCAGCCTCGCCGAGGTTCAGGGCCTGTTCCCCCATCACCTCGACACCATCGTCAACGTGCCGGCGCCGTCCTGGGATGCCGGCGATCCACGCACCTACTCGATGTCCGATACGGCCAAGGCGTGGCGCAATGCCCTCGACGCGACGGTGCTGTCCGCGGTGCTGACGGTGCAGGCCGTGGGTGACCATCTGTGCTCCGGCGGCTCCATCATCAGCGTGGTGGCCGAAAATCCGCCCACCGGAAGCGTCGACGCCGCAATCAAGGCGACACTCTCGAATTGGATCGCGGGGCAGGCGGGCATTTTCGGTACCCGCGGCATCACGGTCAACGCCGTGGCCAGTGGGCGCAGCGTCCAGGCCGGGTACGACGGCCTGTCGCGCACGCCGGCGCCGGTCGCGGCGGAGATCGCCCGCCTGGCGATGTTTTTGACCACTTCCGCGGCTCGCCACATCACCGGCCAGACGCTGCACGTCAGCCACGGTGCCCTGGCTCAGTTCGCCTGAGCCTCTTTCGCTTTCGGAGCCGCCCGCTACGGTAGATGCCGTGGCTATTCGGCTTGGTCTGCAGATCCCCAATTACTCCTACGGCACCGGGGTAGAGGAACTCTTCCCGTCGGTCATCGCCCAAGCGCGCGAGGCGGAAGCGGCGGGCTACGACTCGCTTTTCGTCATGGACCACTTCTACCAATTGCCGGCGTTGGGGTCGCCCGACCAGCCGATGCTGAAGTCATACACCGCCCTCGGCGCGCTGGCCACCGCCACCGAGCGGCTGCAGCTCGGCACCCTGGTGACCGGCAACACGTACCGCAATCCCGCGCTGCTCGCCAAAATCATCACGACGCTGGACGTGGTCAGCGCCGGACGGGCGATCCTCGGCATCGGAGCCGGTTGGTTCGAGCTCGAACACCGCCAGCTCGGTTTCGATTTCGGCACCTTCACGGATCGGTTCAACCGCCTCGAAGAGGCGCTGCAGATCATCCAACCGTTGATCAAAGGTGAACGACCCACGTTCTCCGGAAAGTGGTACACCACCGAATCGGCGATGGCCAATCCGCGCTATCGCGACGACATCCCGATCATGATCGGCGGTGGAGGCGAGAAGAAGACTTTCGCGATCGCGGCCCGCTGCGCCGACCATCTCAACATCATCGCGGGGCTCGATCAGCTGCCGGGCAAGATGGACGCGTTGGCCGCGAGGTGCGACGAAGCCGGACGCGACAGGTCGACGCTGGGGACCACCGCCTACGTGACGCTGATCATCAACGAGGACATCAAGCCGGATCAGCTTCCCAAAGAGCTCGGATACGCGGTGGCGGGCAGCCCGGCCAGCATCGCCGACCAAGTCCAGGCCAAAGTGCTCGATGTCGGCGTCGACGGTGTGATCATCAGCCTGGCCGCGCACGGCTACACGCCGGGGATCATCACCACCGCTGCCGAGGCGCTGTGTCCGCTCTTCGACCTGTAACCGGGCTCGCAGTGAGCGTCGGGCATGACACGAATCACGCTCCCGCGACCTGGGTTAATAGGGCGGTGTGCTTCATTACACAGGCTTATCGCTAGTTTTTGTCCAGCATGACACGCCTCTGACGAGGCAATCGAATTCCGTGAAAATTCCGCGCTATGCCTGCGTTTGGCACGAGCAGAGCAGCGGCCACGACGGCATATCCGCACGCTTTTCCCGCCATGAGGAGCGGACCGACGCACAGCGCAAGGCCGACGAGTTACGCGCCAGAGGCAAATCGGTCGTCGGGGTTGTTGACCTGCACGTCAAGCCAACCGGACGGTTCGAGACGCTTAGCGACAGCGAGATATTGCGGGCGCGAAGGACCCCGCCCATGCCCGCGGGCAGCGGGCGCGGGCCAGCATTCCGGGCCACTCTCGCCGAGGTTTAACGGCTGGTGGTCATGTGGGAACAACGGCTACGTGCGCCGATCCCGAAGGCTGCGACCGCCCACCCAGATCACCGGGGAGCGCGCTTTGTGACAAGCACTATAAACGCCAGTACCGCCAGCAACGGGCAGGGCAGCCACCGCGGGCACCGGGCGCAGCGAACAGCAACAACTCGTCCCGGAATCCGGTGCGGAATGTTACGTGGGACAAGTCGCGCCGCAGGTGGGTCGCCACGTTTAACCACAACGGCCAAGTTCGTAGCCTCGGACGGTTCAAGAAGAAGTCTGACGCGGTGGCCGCGGTGAAGGAGAAGAAGCTCGAGCTGGCGTTGGCAGACGCATGGGCCGGCGACGTAGCGGAGTCGAGGCGCTTGGAGGCGCTGTGGGCCGCGGACGTGCGAATCGCCGGCCGGGCGTCATGGTGGAACAGGGCCGAGGCAAAAGGCTAGGAGGCCGGAGAGGGGGCAGAAGGCAATTGTCAGTTCCTCTGCCCCCGGACCCCGCATTTGGTCCGTTCTCTCCGACCGTCCATTTCGTCGCCGGAAAGGAATACAGCGACGAAAGCATGGGATGGATTTCCTCTCTCCGGCCCAGTCTGCCATAAATGGTCGCAGGCGTCGGACATACCGGAGCGTGTTCGGTAAGGATTACAGTTCCCGTCTCGGTAAACTACAGGGATGGCTGACCTCTACGCACACATTTGCGAGTACTGCCGGAGCGAGTTCCGTTCCGCGTATCCGTTCGACGCTTTCTGCCCTGGTCCAGAAGAACCCGAGGAGGGCGGCGTGAAGAGCTGCAGGCAACGCAGGGATGAGGCTTGGCGGCAGCCGTTCGCAATCAGCCTTCCGCCGACCTTGGCGCGTTCCCGTGAGCCGGCTGAGACGCGGCCAGCGGTGTCACCCGCTCGCGTAGAAGCGCTGCTGCGCCGAGGCGGTACCAAGGTGCGGCCTGGCGTCGGCGAGGAATTCTTGACCAACAGAATGCAGTCGCAGCGCCAGGCCATGTCAGTTAAAGACGCGTGGGCCGAGTTGTGTTGACGACGGTCGAAAAGGGCACCAGTAGCGCCGGTTGAAAAGTAGGCCACCCAACCACGATCGGATGGGTGATCTCCTTGGAAGACTGGGCGTTGATCCGGCACCTGCATCACAGCGAGAAGTTGTCGCAGCGATCCATTGCCAAGCAGCTGTGCGTGGCCCGCAAGACGGTCGCTGCGGCGTTGGCCAGCGATGGGCCACCACGGTATGAGCGGGCGCCGGTGGAATCGGCGATCAGCGCGGCCGAGCCCAGGATCCGCGCGTTGTTGTCGGCGTATCCGCAGATGCCGGCCACGGTGATCGCCGAGCGGGTCGGCTGGTCGGGCTCGATGTCGTGGTTCCGCGAGCGGGTCGCGGCGATTCGGCCCGAGTACGCCCCGGCCGATCCGGCGGATCGGCTCGAGCACCGGCCCGGGCGGGTGGTGCAGTGCGATCTGTGGTTCCCGCCGGCGAAGATCCCGCTGGGTTTCGATCAGGTCGGTTGCCCGCCGGTCTTGGTGATGGTGGCGGCGTTCTCCCGGTTCATCACCGCGGTGATGCTGCCCTCGCGCCAAGCGATGGATCTGGTCGCCGGGATGTGGCTGCTGCTGGCGGGTCAGCTCGGCGCGGTGCCGCACGAACTGTGGTGGGACAACGAGGCCGCCATCGGGCGCCGTGGACGCCTGACGGATCCGGTCACCGGGTTCGTGGGCACGCTGGCAACCAAGCTGGTCCAACTCAAACCCTATGACCCGGAGTCCAAGGGCATCGTCGAGCGGGCCAACCGGTATCTGGAGACCTCGTTCCTGCCCGGCCGCACGTTTGACTTCACCGGTCGATTTCAACGAGCAACTGGCCCAATGGCTTCCGATTGCCAACGGCCGCACGGTGCGTCGCATCGATGGACGTCCGATCGATCTGGTGGGTCCTGACACCGCGGCGATGCTGCCGCTACCACCGCTCTCACCGACGGTCGAGATGATCACCGCGGTGCGGCTGGGCCGCGACTACTACGTGCGAGTGGCCGGCAACGACTACTCGGTCGATCCGTGCGCCATCGGACAGCTCGTCGACGTGCATGCCGGACTGTCGGCCAGTCACCGTCGCCCGCCAGGGTCACCGGCTGGGCACCCATGAGCGGGCGTGGGCGAAAGGTCGCACGATCACCGACCCCGCCCACGTCGAGGCCGCGGGCCGACTACGACACCAGTTCCAACAGCCTGCACTGACAGTCGACGCGCACCCGGTGCGTGACTTGTCCGACTACGACCGAGCGTTTGGGGTCGACTTCGATTCCACGCCAACCGGTTTCGACGGCGAGGTCGCCTGAGATGAGCACCGAAGACCCGATCAAGGCGGTCGAACACTACGCCCACGCCCTCAAAGCGCCACGCATCCGCGAATCAGCGGCACGACTGGCCGAGCAAGCCCGCGACGGCGGCTGGAGCCACGAGGAATACCTGGCCGCCGTCCTGTCTCGAGAGGTCGCCGCCCGCGAATCCTCCGGGGCCGCGACACGCATCCGCTCGGCGGGCTTCCCGACCCGTAAATCGTTGGAAGAGTTCAACTTCGACCACCAACCCTCCCTCGGCCGCGATGTCATCGCGCACCTGGGAACCGGAGCCTTCCTGGCCAAAGCCCGCAACGTCGTGCTGCTCGGACCGCCCGGCACCGGCAAAACCCACCTCGCGATCGGACTGGCCATCAAAGCCGCCCACGCCGGGCACCGCGTCGCCTTCGCCACTGCCGTCGACTGGGTCGCCCGCCTCAAAGCCGCCCACAACGCCGGCCGACTGCCCGCCGAACTGGTCAAGCTGCGCCGCATCGGGCTCATCGTGGTCGACGAAGTCGGATACATCCCGTTCGAACAAGACGCCGCGAACCTGTTCTTCCAACTGGTCTCCAGCCGCTACGAACACGCCTCGCTGATCCTGACCTCGAACCTGCCCTTCGCCCGCTGGGGCGACGTCTTCGGCGACCAGGTCGTCGCCGCGGCCATGATCGACCGCATCGTGCACCACGCCGAAGTACTGACCCTCAAAGGCTCAAGCTACCGACTCAAAGACACCGGAATCGACACACTGCCCTCCGCACGCGCAGACAACACGGCACAATAACCACACCACCGTGGCCTCTGCTGGGCGGCATCGGCGTTGTGCCCGGCCCAATGACCAGGTCGCGGCTCTGAGGCACTGCCCAAAACCCTTGTGCCGATCTATAGCCCCTAGCCGGGCGCTATTTGTCCTCTGGTGGTTTGGGCTTTGACTCCAAGAACGCCTTGATACTCGCCGGCTCGGTGAAGTCCGCTTCAACGGCTTCACCTACCCGACCCCGAGAGGCGTGTGCGCTTCGACGACGTACGCAATGACACGGACCTCAGTTGCCAGGGCATGTCTTGTGACCGTCACTGTTTTACACTCGTTCAACAGGGTGCTGGTCGGGGAAGGACTAAGCGGATGTCATACGTGTTCACGCAGCCGCAAGCGGTGGCAACGACGGCTACCGACGTGGCGGGAATCGGTTCGGCGATCAGGGAGGCCAATGCGGCAGCGGCGGCTCCCACGACCGGGGTAATGGCTGCGGCTCAGGATGAGGTGTCGGCGTCGATCTCGGCACTCTTTTCCAGCTACGGGCAGGCCTTTCAGGCGCTCAGCGCCCAGGCGGCGACGTTTCATGACCAGTTCGTGCAGACATTGACGGGTGCTGGGGGCGCGTATTCGCTGACCGAGGCGGCCAACGCCCCGCCGCTGCTGAGCGACCTCGAACAAGACGAGCGGAAGCTGGAGAACCCGGATCTGACCATGGCCATCGACAGGGCTAGGGCGCTGAGCGACCTCGAAAACGACAAGCTGAAGCTGGAGAACCTGCGTCTGACCATGGCCCTCGACTTGGCTGCGGAGCTAAAGCGCCTGTATGGAGTGTAACTGATCGAGCCGGTCGGCGATAACCGCGAGGAGGCGAAAATCATAAATGTCGAATCCAATACGCTGAATTCCATTCCGTATCGTGTGGATGAGTTTGGCAACGTTCTCAGCGAAACCACCGATGACGCTGTGAGATTTTGGACGCACCTGCCTGGTGCACTCCCCAGGCTAATCATAGACAAGTTCTCCTGAGTTTTTTACCCCAGCCCGATTTGCTTGAATGCGGCTGCGTCGAGCAGTCGGCACCCGGCGCCCACGCCCGGCCGATAAGTCACGGCGTCGCGCTGAAGGCGCTCCCAGGTCGTATGGCCGGCGCACGGCTGATCGCCGACCAGCATCAGGTTCGGGCCGAGCGGGGCTGAGCTTCAAGTCCCTAACCGCGCGCGACAGCCGCGACTGTCTCGATGGTCTGTCTGGGTGATCATTCGATGGCGTGTGTTAGGACATCTTCATAGGCGCGCTGCTGACTGGTCGGTAGCGATGGGGAGAAAGTCATCACCACGTCGTTGATCTGGAAGACGGAATGCATTGAGCCCGCATATAACTGAGCTTGTCCGCCAGTGCGGAATTTGATGATCGACACGGTGTCGGTTTCGACTTTCTCGGCGCATCTGATTGCGGGACAGTCCCGTTGGGTGACATCCCGCGGGTTCGGCGCTGCCAGGCCAGCGTTGCCGATCAATGCCACGAGGTCTTCGGCTGTGAAGGGGTCGAGGCTGCCGGAGTTGAGGCTGCCGCTGCTGTCGGTCTGCTGCGTCGCCAGCCGGCCGTGACCGTGACACGCGACCGGTGTCAGCAGACTCAACAGTGAGACGACCGTCACGACCACGCCGCGTCTAATCGCCGTCGGTTGACCCGAAAAAGCTGTGCCGTCGACGTGGCAGCGCGGGCAGGGTATGGCGAGTGCCGCATTTGCGATACGCATTTCTTCCGCCGTCTTCCCCAGAAACCACTCCATGGTGGGCGAGTATGCGCCGATTCCACCAGGAAGTTCACACGCAACTTCTTGGCTTCATCTGCGGCCTTTCGTGGCGCGGTTGTGGCGGCGGTGCTCAGGGCCGCGATACACGCTGCGGTCATGGTCATCATGCCCAAGATCCCATGGTTCCCCGATGGCAGTGTTGCGGGGGCAGCACCATGTGACCGCCCTCCGTGCAAGGCACTAGATCACCGAAGGATCGCGCCATGATCGAAGCCTATCGACTCGGCGATCCATCACACCATCGTGGTCGATCTGCCTCGGCGGCTAGGGACCGTAACCAATCAGAAGTTGCAATGGCCCTTGCCGTGACCGCGGTTACAACGCGCCTGCCGTGACTGGCCGCAGCCGAAAACCGGCGATGACCGTCAGAAGCCAAACAAGTTGGCGACAAAGTCCACAGCTTGTTCCCCAACTCCGACGGTTGTGTCCAAAGTCTTGTCCACAACGTTTGCAGCGTAGTCGCCGACTGCTACGCCCGAGTCGTAGATTCCATTGGCGACTACCACGCCCCCGTCGGATATGTTATCGAGGACATCCGCGCTGTTAGCCGCTTCGGCACCCGCAAAGAACAGTCTGAGCGGCGGTGCGCTTACACGGCTGGTGAGCGCCGTCACCTCGTTTGATACGGTCTGCATGCCGTTGTCGATGGTCGCCACTAAATAGGCGTCCTGACCGTCCACAATTGATGTGTACAGTGTGTAATCCTGCCGCAGGCCCAGAAATAGCCCATTTTGTTCGAAGGTCTGCAACGGCGAGGCGTTGGCCGCCTCGGTGGCCGCATACATGACCCCACCGTTGCTCAACGCCTGCACAAGCTGGTTATGAAATGCCGCAGCTTGTGCGCCGGCCGCCTGAAACGCCTGCCCGTGCCCGGAAAACAGCGCCGCAATCGCGGCCGACACCTCATCCTGAGCCGCAACCGCTACCTGCGTAGTTGACAGGGCCGCCGCGCTGTTGGCCGAGGTGATCGATGATCCGATCCCCGTCAAATCCTGCGCGGCAGCGGCGAAACTTCCCAGCGAAGCAGACACGAACGATGACATTTACGGCTCCTAATCGTCTGGACAGTTCACGGATTGAACGTGCGTCTAATAATGATGCACCCAAGAATTTCGTTTGTCCTGCGTATGCAGACCACCGGAATGCTCTTTGAAGCGGGAATGAGCCGGGTGCGGCTGGGCGGGGCGGCGGAACCGAGCGGGCCAGCGCTACGTCCAAAAGGGTATGACCCGGACGATCCCGGTGTGGTGGAAGCCATAGAACTGGTCCGGCTCAAGTTGGCGCTCCTCGGCCCGTAGGCTGATACGGCATAGCAACGCTGCAATGAGTCGGGCCGAGGCTGCCCAGCATGGCCGATAGCGCCACGTTTGCTAGGTAGCGAATAACACGGCTGACAGCACTCGTAAACCACCTGTGACTTCGGTGTTTGGACAGCACTAATGAGTGAAACAACACAGGCTTACTATTGGTTTTCGGGTCGGCGGGATCGTTAACGTAATAGCTAACTGAAATCACGTGTCCACGAGCCCCGTCAGGAGCGGCGGAACCATGAGTCCCCATCCAGAAACCACAGCTGGACCGGAGCGTCGGCATCGTGTCGTCATCATCGGGTCGGGATTCGGCGGACTTAATGCGGCAAAGAAACTCAAGCACGCCAACGTCGACATCAAGTTGATCGCCCGCACCACCCATCACCTGTTCCAGCCGTTGCTGTACCAGGTGGCCACCGGGATCATCTCCGAGGGCGAGATCGCCCCGCCCACTCGTGTTGTGCTGCGCAACCAGCGCAACGTGCAGGTGCTGCTGGGCAACGTCACCCACATCGACCTGGCCGGTCAGACCGTCGTGTCGGAGTTGCTCGGCCACACCTACGAAACCCCCTACGACAGCCTGATCGTCGCCGCCGGCGCGGGCCAGTCGTACTTCGGCAACGACCAGTTCGCCGAGTTCGCGCCGGGCATGAAGTCGATCGACGACGCGCTGGAGTTGCGCGGCCGGATCTTGAGCGCCTTCGAACAGGCCGAGCGGTCAAGCGATCCGGAGCGCCGTAGGAAGCTGTTGACCTTCACCGTGGTCGGAGCCGGCCCCACCGGCGTGGAAATGGCCGGGCAGATCGCCGAGTTGGCCGAGCACACCTTGAAGGGCGCTTTCCGGCATATCGACTCCACCAGGGCGCGCGTGATCCTGCTGGACGCCGCCCCGGCGGTGCTTCCGCCGTTCGGTGAGAAGCTGGGCCAGCGTGCGGCCGCCCGGTTGGAGAAGCTCGGAGTGGAGATCCAGCTCGGTGCGATGGTCACCGACGTGGACCGCAATGGCATCACGGTCAAGGACGCCGACGGCACCATCCGGCGCATCGAGTCGGCCTGCAAGGTTTGGTCAGCCGGCGTTTCCGCCAGCGGGCTGGGCAGGGACCTCGCCGAGCAGTCGTCGGTCGAACTCGACCGGGCCGGCCGAGTCAAAGTGCTGCCCGATCTGTCCATCCCCGGACATCCGAACCTGTTCGTCATCGGCGACATGGCCGCCGTCGAGGGCGTGCCCGGGGTGGCGCAGGGCGCGATCCAGGGCGCCAAATACGTCGCCAACACGATCAAGGCCGAACTGGGCGGGGCCGACCCGGCCGAACGTGAGCCGTTCCAGTATTTCGACAAGGGCTCCATGGCCACCGTGTCGCGGTTCTCCGCGGTGGCCAAGATCGGGCCGCTGGAGTTCAGCGGCTTCATCGCCTGGCTGATCTGGCTGGTGCTGCACCTGGCGTACCTGATCGGGTTCAAGACCAAGATCACCACGCTGCTGTCGTGGACGGTGACCTTCCTGAGCACGCGGCGCGGCCAGCTGACAATCACCGACCAGCAGGCCTTCGCGCGAACGCGCCTCGAACAGCTGGCCGAACTGGCCGCGGAGGCGCGCGGCCCGGCGGGAAGCAGGCGGGCGGCCAGCTAACCGGCTTGTTGGTTACCGCGAAAGCCGTTGTCGGATAGCGTTATTCATTGATTTGTGATCGTGGCTGGGCTACGCCTCGAGGTTCTGCAGCCGCACCTGACCCCGGGCCACGACCCGATCGTCGTCGTCGGTGATCGTTACCAACCACAGCTGCTGACGCCGTCCGCGGTGAATCGGCTCGGCGCTGCCGTACACCGTCCCGGAGTTGATGGAACGCAGGAAATCCGTGTTGTTGTTGACGCCCACCACATTCCCGCCATCGCCCCTCGCGTTGAGCCAGGTGTAGGCGGCCACGCTGGCCATGCTCTCGATCATCGAGCAGTAGACACCGCCGTGCACGAGGCCCATCGGCTGGAGCAGCTCGGGCTTGACCTCAAGGTGGGCGCGGGCGCCGTCGGGTCCGAGTTCGGTGAACTGCAGCCCCAGCTCGCTGTCGAACGGCGCGGTGAAATTCGGTGGGACGATCGCGTCCGGCGGCGATGGCACGTTCATGTGTTTACACCATCGGCGAATCCTGACTGTCAGGCGCAATCTCCGGCGGAGAAAACAGGCGGGCCCCGCACCAAGGCGCGGGGCCCGCCGATCGAGAAGACCGGGGGTCACTGCAGCCCTCAGGACCCTGCCGCGGTCATTGTCGCTCGATCCCTACCAGGATAGGCAAGGCTGCCCTAATTCCGCAAGGTCTGATCGCTAGCCGGCGCCTCGCTTGGTGGCTCGTACCGGACACGGCCATTGGCTAGCTTGGTTTACGACGGGCGGTAGTAAGCCGGAGTACGCTGGTTCCAACGCTGATGGAGATGAACGAACTATGGCCAAGCTGACCCGGCTAGGGGATCTGGAACGCGCTGTGATGGATCATTTGTGGTCCACGCCGGAACCACAAACCGTTCGCCAGGTCCACGAAGCGCTGTCGGCGCGACGCGACCTCGCCTACACGACGATCATGACCGTCCTGCAACGGCTGGCCAAGAAGAACCTGGTCTCCCAGATTCGCGATGACCGCGCGCACAGGTACGCACCCGTGCATGGCCGCGACGAGCTCGTCGCCGGGCTGATGGTCGATGCGCTGGCCGAGGCCGAGGATTCAGGCGGCAGACAGGCCGCGCTGGTGCACTTTGTCGAGCGGGTCGGCGCCGACGAGGCCGAGGCGCTTCGGCGCGCACTTGCCGAATTGGAAGCAAACCAACGCGATACGCCATCGGCTGGCGCTAAAGCGGAGGACTGAGGGAGACTGACAGCGTGTCCGCGCTGGCCTTCACCATCCTCGCGGTGCTGCTGGTCGGTCCGGCACCGGCCCTGCTAGCGCGAGCGACGTGGCCGTTGCGCGCTCCTCGCGCCGCAATGGTGTTGTGGCAGGCCATCGCGCTGGCCGCGGTCCTTTCGGCGTTCAGCGCGGGCATCGCGATCGCCACCCGGCTGCTGATGCCGGGCCCCGACGGGCGGCCCACGGCCAGCGTCATCGGCGCGGTCGGCCGGCTCGGGTGGCTGCTATGGGCGGTCTACATCGCGGTTTTCGCGCTGACCCTGTTGGTCGGTGTGCGGTTGATGGTCGCGGTGGTGCGGGTGGTGATCGCCAACCGGCGACGGCGGGCCCACCACCGGATGGTGGTCGATCTGGTCGGGGTCGGACACGATGCCGCCCTCGCTCAACCGTGCGCCGGGACGCGCGACCTTCGCATCCTGGACGTTCCGCAGCCGCTCGCCTACTGCCTGCCGGGTGTGCGCAGCCGGGTTGTGGTCAGCGAAGGAACATTGAGCACGCTCGCCGACGCCGAAGTCGCGGCCATCCTCACCCACGAGCGAGCTCATTTGCGAGCCCGTCATGACCTCGTCCTGGAAGCCTTCACCGCGGTGCATGCCGCCTTCCCGCGGCTGGTCCGCAGCGCCAACGCGCTGCGCGCGGTGCAACTGCTCGTGGAGCTGCTGGCCGATGACGCCGCGGTGCGCGCCACCGGGCGCACTCCGCTGGCCCGGGCCCTGGTCGCCTGCGCGTCCGGGCGGGCGCCGTCCGGCGCGCTGGCCGCCGGGGGCCCCAGCACGGTGCTGCGGGTCCGGCGATTGTCCGGACGCGGCAACAGCCTCGCGCTGTCGGTGGCCGCGTACCTGGCCGCGGCGGCCGTACTTGTGGTGCCGACCATTGCGCTCGCCGTACCGTGGCTGACGGAGCTGCAGCGCTTGTTCAACCTCTAACGCAACGCGAAGCGAAACCCCTTGGAGGACCACTAGTCCGCTGTGCCACAGTGTCGTCGGAACCGCGGTTCGAAAAGCCTTAAACAAAAGTTCCCCAACCCGAGAGGCCAAGACATGAGTTCGTCGGATTCGAAGACTGCTACCGCGCAGATCGGCGTCACCGGCCTGGCGGTGATGGGTTCGAACATCGCCCGGAATTTCGCCCATCACGGCTACACGGTGGCGCTGCACAACCGGTCGATCGCCAAAACCGACGCGCTGCTCAAGGAGCACGGCAGCGAGGGCAAGTTCGTGCGATCGGAGACCATCGCGGAATTCCTCGACGCGCTGGAGAAGCCGCGGCGGGTCCTGATCATGGTCAAGGCCGGCGACCCCACCGACGCGGTCATCAACGAGCTCGCCGACGCCATGGAGCAAGGCGACATCATCATCGACGGCGGCAACGCTCTCTACACCGACACCATCCGCCGCGAGAAGGCGATGCGCGAGCGCGGCCTGCACTTCGTCGGCGCCGGTATTTCCGGCGGTGAAGAGGGCGCCCTGAACGGCCCGTCGATCATGCCGGGCGGCCCGGCCGAATCGTACAAATCGCTGGGCCCGCTCCTCGAGGAGATCTCCGCGCATGTCGACGGGGTGCCGTGCTGCACCCACATCGGTCCCGACGGCGCCGGCCACTTCGTCAAGATGGTGCACAACGGCATCGAGTACTCCGACATGCAGTTGATCGGCGAGGCCTACCAGCTGCTGCGCGACGGGCTCGGCAACACCGCGGACGAGATCGCCGACGTGTTCGACGAGTGGAACAAGGGCGACCTGGACAGCTTCCTCGTCGAGATCACCGCGCAGGTCTTGCGCCAGACCGACGCCAGGACCGGAAAGCCGCTCGTCGACGTCATCCTCGACGAGGCCGAGCAGAAGGGCACGGGCCGCTGGACGGTCAAGTCGGCCCTGGACCTCGGTGTGCCGGTCACCGGTATCGCCGAGGCGGTGTTCGCCCGCGCGCTGTCGGGTTCGGTGACCCAGCGCAAGGCCACCACCGGGCTGGCCTCGGGTGACCTGGGCGACAGGCCCACGGACGCAAAGCAATTCACCGAGGACGTCCGGCAGGCCCTTTACGCGTCGAAGATCATCGCTTACGCGCAGGGGTTCAACCAGATTCAGGCCGGCAGCGCCGAATACGACTGGGGCATCACGCCGGGCGACCTGGCGACGATCTGGCGCGGTGGCTGCATCATCCGGGCGAAGTTCCTCAACCGCATCAAAGAGGCGTTCGACCAAGACCCGGATCTGCCGACGCTGATCGTCGCGCCGTACTTCCGCAGCGCGATCGAGGCCGCGATCGACGGCTGGCGTCGCGTCGTCGTGACTGCCACGCAGTTGGGCATCCCGATCCCGGGCTTCTCGTCGGCGCTGTCCTACTACGACGCCCTGCGCACCGAGCGGCTGCCCGCGGCACTCACCCAGGGGCTGCGCGACTTCTTCGGCGCGCACACCTACGGCCGCATCGACGACGACCCGGACAAGCGGTTCCACACCCTATGGAGCGGAGACCGCAGCGAGGTGCCCGCCTAGCGGCGGCTTCGGTGTATGACGGCGGAAAAGGGGCAAGTCGGCTGAGATGAGGTTTCTGGACGGGCATCGACCCGGGTACGACCTGACCTACAACGACGTCTTCATCGTGCCGAACCGGTCCGAGATCGCGTCGCGCTTTGACGTCGACTTGTCCACCACCGACGGCTCCGGCACCACCATCCCGGTCGTCGTCGCCAACATGACCGCGGTGGCCGGGCGGCGGATGGCCGAGACGGTCGCGCGGCGCGGCGGCATCGTGATCCTGCCGCAGGATCTTCCGATCACCGCGGTGGAGCAGACGGTGGAGTTCGTCAAAAGCCGCGACCTCGTCCTTGACACCCCGGTGATGCTGGCGCCTGACGATTCGGTTTCCGACGCGATCGCGCTGATCCACAAGCGGGCGCACGGGGTGGCCGTGGTCCTCTTCGAGGGACGCCCGATCGGTCTGGTGAGCGAATCGTCGTGCCTGGGCGTGGACCGCTTCACCCGGGTGCGCGACGTCGCCGTGAGCGATTTCGTCACCGCCCCGGCGGGCACCGAGCCGCGCAAGATCTTCGACCTGCTCGAGCACGCCCCGATCGACGTCGCCGTGGTGACCAACCCGGACGGCACGCTCGCCGGAGTGTTGACCCGTACCGGGGCGATCCGCACCGGTCTGTACACGCCGGCCACCGACGCGCGCGGGCGGCTGCGGGTCGGCGCGGCCGTCGGTATCAGCGGTGACGTTGGGGCCAAGGCCCGGTCGCTCGCCGAGGCGGGCGTCGACGTACTGGTGATTGACACCGCGCACGGACATCAGGTCAAGACGCTGGAAGCGATAGAGCTGGTCGCGTCGCTGGACTTGGGCTTGCCGCTGGCGGCGGGCAACGTGGTGTCGGCGGCGGGCACCCGGGATCTGCTGGGCGCCGGGGCGAACATCGTCAAGGTCGGCGTCGGACCGGGCGCGATGTGCACCACCCGGATGATGACCGGTGTCGGCCGACCGCAGTTCTCCGCTGTTCTCGAATGCGTTTCCGCTGCAAGGGAACTCGGGGGCCACGTGTGGGCCGACGGCGGCGTCCGACATCCGCGGGACGTGGCGCTGGCACTGGCCGCCGGGGCGTCGAACGTCATGATCGGGTCGTGGTTCGCCGGCACCTACGAGTCGCCCGGCGACCTGATGCGCGACCGCGACGACCAGCCCTACAAGGAGAGCTACGGGATGGCGTCCAAGCGCGCAGTGGTGGCCCGTACCAACGCCGACACCGCGTTTGATCGCGCCCGCAAGGCGCTGTTCGAGGAAGGCATCTCCACGGCGCGGATGGGGCTGAACCCCGACCGGGGCGGTGTCGAGGACCTGATCGACCACATCACCTCCGGGGTGCGCAGCACGTGCACCTATGTCGGCGCCTCGACCCTGGCCGAGCTGCATGAGCGGGCCGTCGTCGGTGTGCAGTCGGCCGCCGGCTTCGCCGAGGGCCACCCGCTGCCCTTGGGTTGGTGACATCGCTAACTCACCGATGGTCGTTCCGGCTCTTACTCTCAGGCGCCTTGGCTACCATTTGACGTCCTCCACCAGCTTAAAGCCGGTGGATTCCACCTCGCACCTAGGCAGCAGGAGAACAAGGTTGAGGTTCACGGTTCATAGACCGGCTAGTGCCGAGGTCTCCCCGTGCTGTCACCGCCCGTCCGGCGGCGATGTTGCGTGCGGCGTTCACGTCGGCGTTGCACGGCCCCGCGCCGCAGGCGACGCACTGGAAAACCGCTTGGCTCTTGCGGTTTTCCGGCGCGACATGCCCGCAGTGGGAGCATCGTTGCGATGTGTATGCCGGTGGGACGAGTTCAAGTCGCCCCCGGGCCTTGTGCTTGAGCCGGGCCACCAGCAGCCCCCACCCTTGGCGGCTGATCTCACGGTTGAGGCCCCGTTTCTGTGCCACGTGGGTGCCCGGGCGTTCCCGAGTTCCGCGCGCCGATCGGGTCATCGCGCGAATCTTCAAGTCCTCGACGCGGATGGTGTGGAAGCGGCGCGCCAGATCGGTGGTGGTCTTTTCCACCCAGTCACGGCGGCGATCGGTTTGGCGGGCCCGCAACGTGGCAATGGCCAGCTTCGTTCGCGCCCGTCGATTAGATCCGCGTCGCGCCCGGGCCAGACGCCGCTGCAATCGCCGCAGCCGCTCGGTTTCACCAACCCGAAGGCCGGGAACGCGCAGCAGATCCCCGCACGACAGCGCAACCGAGACCGCCACCCCGCGATCAACACCCACCACGCTGCCATCCTCGGGTCCCGGGACAGAGTCGGGGACGACAGCAAAAGCGAGGTGCCACCGCCCGGACCGGTCCAATGTGACTCGGTAAGACTTCACCGTGCCCGGGATGTTGCGGGTCAAGCGAAACCGCACCCAACCGATCTTCGGTATCCATACCTGCCCATACCGGCGGCTCAGCCGTTTGATGTGGCGCGGTTTGAGTCCGACTTGGCGGAATCCTTCATGCTTGCCGGCTTTACGCCACGTCGGTCGACGGTGGGGGCGGTCGAAAAAGTTGCGCATCGCTTGGGCGAAGTCGCGCAACGCTTGCTGTTGGACGGTCTGCGACCCCGCTGCCAGCCACTCGTATTCGGCCCGGGCCGCCGTCAACTGGGCACATTGCTCGTCGTAACCGGGCGCCTGGCGGCCCGGCTGCCAGTGCCGCTGCTGCTCGACGGCAAGATTCCACACAAACCGGGCATGGCGACAGTGTTGGGCCAATGCCGCCGCCTGCTCAACGCTGGGAAGCAACCGAAACCTGCACACAGCAACAACATAAGCAAGACCACCGACAACCTGTCGGAAGGAGGTATGCGGCGCTTCCTCCCCGGCTAGACCCGAGGATTTCCATGCCACAAAACTCATGAACGTCACCGTCACCGGTATCAGCGTGCTGGCCATCGCGCTGCTCATCTTCGCCAACGGGGTCTTCGTCGCGGCCGAATTCTCGCTGACCGCCCTGGACAGCAGCATCGTGGAGGCCAACGCCCGCCGCGGCGGCCGTCGCGATCGCTTCATCCAGCGCGGCCAGCACAGGCTGTCGTTTCAGCTGTCGGGCGCTCAACTGGGCATCTCGATCACGACCCTGGTAACCGGTTACCTGACCGAACCGATGGTCGCCGACTTGCCGCATCCATGGCTGGACGCGATCGGGATACCCGACCGGGTCGGCGACGCGATCATGGCGTTCCTGGTGCTGGTGATCGTGACGTCGGTGTCGATGGTGTTCGGCGAGCTGGTCCCGAAATATCTCGCCGTCGCGCGCCCGCTGTCGACCGCCCGCGCCGTCGTGGGCTTTCAACTGCTGTTCTCGCTGCTACTCACCCCGGTCATCCGCCTGACGAACGGCGCGGCCAACTGGATCGTTCGCGAGCTCGGCGTCGAGCCGGCCGAGGAGCTGCGGTCGGCCCGGTCACCGCAGGAACTGGTGTCACTGGTGCGGACATCGGCACGCAGCGGCACCCTGGACCCCGCCACCGCGGCCCTGGTGCGGCGGTCGCTGCAGTTCGGCGACCTGAGCGCCGAGGAACTGATGACTCCAAGGTCGAAGATCGTGGCGCTGCAGACCGACGACACCGTCGCCGACCTGGTCGCCGCGGCCGCCGAATCCGGCTTCTCGCGCTTCCCCATCGTCGACGGGGACCTCGACGAGACGGTCGGCATCGTTCACGTCAAGCAGGTGTTTGCGGTTCCGCCGGCCGATCGCCCGCACACCCTGCTGACCACGCTCGCGCTACCCGTTCCCGTGGTGCCCTCGACGCTGGACGGCGATGCGGTGATGGCCGAGATCCGTGCCAACAACCTGCAAACCGCGATGGTGGTCGACGAATACGGCGGCACGGCCGGCATCGTGACCGTCGAGGACCTGATCGAGGAGATCGTGGGTGACGTCCGCGACGAACACGACGATGCCACCCCCGACGTGGTCGTGGCCGGCAGTGGCTGGCAGGTATCGGGCCTACTGCGCATCGACGAGGTGGCCACCGCCACCGGATACCGCGCCCCCGAGGGGCCATACGAGACGATCGGCGGCCTGGTGCTCCGCGAACTCGGCCACATCCCGGTGGCCGGGGAAACCGTGGAGCTGACCGCGTTGGACCCGGACGGCCTGCTGGATATCTCGATGCGCTGGCAGGCGACCGTGGTTCGGATGGACGGTCGCCGGATCGACCTGCTCGAGTTGACGGAATTGGGCAGTCGTGCCGAGACCGCCGCAGGACGGGGCCACTGATGAACGACGCCTTGGGAGTGCTGCTGGCGATCCTGCTGATCGGGGTGAACGCGTTTTTCGTCGGAGCGGAATTCTCGCTGATCTCGGCCCGGCGCGACCGCCTCGAAGCGTTGGCCGAGCAGGGTAAGGCGAGAGCGGTCACCGTGATCCGCGCCGGTGAGCAGCTCCCGGCCATGCTGGCCGGCGCGCAATTGGGCGTCACGGTGGCCTCACTGCTGCTCGGCCGGATCGGCGAATCCGCGGTCGCCAGCCTGCTGCGCACGACGCTCGGACTGACCGATATGCACCCGGCGCTGCTACACACGCTGTCGTTTTTGATCGCCCTGGCGATCGTGGTGACGCTGCATGTGCTGCTGGGAGAGATGGTGCCGAAGAACATCGCGCTCGCCGGCCCGGAGCGCACCGCGATGCTGCTGGTCCCGCCGTACCTGGTGTATGTGCGCGCCGCCCGGCCGTTCATCGTGTTCTACAACAGGTGCGCCACCGTCGTACTGCGTGCGCTGCGCGTCGAGCCCAAGGACGAACTCGACGTCACGGTGTCCACCGCCGAGCTGAGCGCGATGATCGCCGAGTCGGTGTCCGAAGGTCTGCTGGATCCCGAGGAGCACAGCAGGCTGACCCGAGCGCTGCAGATTCGCACCCGAGTGGTCGGCGATGTGGCGGTTCCGCTCGCCGATATCACGGCGATACCCGTGGCCGCGGCCGGCTCCGGGCCGATGGTCGGCGCGGTCGAACAAGCCTTGGCCCAGAGTGGTTATTCGCGGTTTCCCGTCGTGGATCTCGACCAGAAGTTCGTCGGCTACCTGCACATCAAGGACGTGTTGACGCTCGACGACGACCCGAAGACGGTGATCGATCTGGCGTTGGTCCGACCGCTGCCCCGGGTTCCCACGTCGCTGCCGCTGGCCGACGGCCTGTCGCGGATGCGCCGCAGCAACAGCCACCTGGCGCTGGTGACCGACGACAGCGGCGGTGTCGTTGCGATGGTGGCGATGGAAGATCTGGTGGAGGAACTGGTCGGCACCATGCGCGACGCATAGCACTCATTCGGGTGGGATTGCGCGAAGCCCGTATGATCTCCAACGGCCGCCAGCCAAAATGCGCTGGGGGGCGGAGGATCCCTGGCGGTGCCTGCGTTGCCTGACGGCGTTCCTCGCGGCTCGCCGCGGCGCCATGGTTGCGGCCGTTAGCGGGCCTGACCTGCTGTTGCGGGCGGGCCGGATAGCGTTTGTCAGGCTGCGGGTCGGTAGGCTGACAAGGTGCGACTTCGCCCATTACGGAGGAGAAATATGACTGAACGCGTGTCGGTGGGGAACTTGCGCGTCGCCCGAGTGCTCAGCGACTTCGTGAACAACGAGGCCCTGCCCGGCACCGACATCGACCCGGACACCTTCTGGGCGGGTGTCGACAAGGTCGTCGCCGACCTCACCCCGCAGAACCAGGATTTGCTGAACCACCGCGACGAGCTGCAGGCCCAGATCGACAGGTGGCACCGGCAGCGGGTGATCGAGCCCGTGGACCCCGACGCTTACCGTGAGTTCCTCGCCGAGATCGGTTACCTGCTACCCGAGCCCGACGACTTCACCATCACCACATCCGGCGTCGATGCCGAGATCACCACGACGGCCGGCCCCCAGCTGGTGGTCCCGGTGCTCAATGCGCGGTTTGCTCTGAATGCGGCCAACGCCCGCTGGGGCTCCCTCTACGACGCCCTGTATGGCACCGACGTCATCGCGGAAACCGACGGCGCTGAAAAGGGATCCGGCTACAACAAGATTCGCGGCGACAAGGTCATCGCGTATGCACGCACCTTCCTCGACGAAGCGGTGCCGCTGGCATCGGGCTCGTGGGCGGACGTGACGGGCCTGAGCATCGTCGACGGCCAGCTGCAGATCGCTATTGGTGCGGACTCCACCGGGTTGGCCAGCCCGGAGAAGTTCGTCGGATACAGCGGTGAGCTCGGCTCTCCGAACTGGTCTGTGTTGCTGGCCAATCACGGCCTGCATATCGAAATCCTCATCGACCCCGAATCCCCGATCGGCAAGACCGACAAAGCCGGCATCAAAGACGTGATCCTGGAATCCGCGATCACCACGATCATGGACTTCGAGGACTCGGTGACAGCCGTCGACGCGGACGACAAGGTGCTGGGCTACCGGAACTGGCTTGGGCTGAACAAGGGTGATTTGGCCGAGGAGGTTCAAAAGGACGGCAAGACCTTCACCCGTGTGCTCAGTGCCGACCGCACCTACACCACGCCCGACGGCGGCGAGCTGACGCTACCCGGTCGCAGTCTCTTGTTCGTCCGCAACGTCGGCCATCTGATGACCAACGATGCGATCGTTGACGCCGACGGCAACGAGGTGTTCGAGGGCATCATGGATGCGCTGTTCACCGGGCTCACCGCGATCCACGGGCTTAAAACCGGCGACGCCAACGGTCCGCTGGTGAACAGCCGCACCGGCTCCATCTACATCGTCAAGCCGAAGATGCACGGTCCCGCCGAGGTGGCCTTCACCTGCGAGCTGTTCAGCCGCGTCGAAGACGTGCTGGGGTTGCCGCAGGGCACCATGAAGGTCGGCATCATGGACGAGGAACGGCGCACCACGGTCAATCTCAAGGCCTGCATCAAAGCCGCCGCTGACCGGGTCGTGTTCATCAATACCGGTTTCCTGGACCGCACCGGCGACGAGATCCACACATCGATGGAGGCCGGCCCGATGATCCGCAAGGGTGCGATGAAGAGCACCACGTGGATCAAGGCTTACGAGGACGCCAACGTCGACACCGGCCTGGCCGCCGGCTTCAAGGGCAAGGCTCAGATCGGCAAAGGCATGTGGGCGATGACCGAGCTGATGGCCGACATGGTTGAGCAGAAGATCGGCCAGCCCAAAGCCGGTGCCACCACCGCCTGGGTGCCATCACCGACGGCCGCCACCCTGCACGCGATGCACTACCACTACGTCGACGTGGGCGCGGTGCAGGAGGGACTCGAGGGTAAGAAGCGCACGACCATCGAGGAATTGCTGACGATTCCGCTGGCCAAGGAATTGGCCTGGGCGCCCGAGGAGATCCGCGAGGAGGTCGACAATAACTGCCAGTCGATCCTCGGCTACGTGGTGCGCTGGGTCGAGGAGGGTGTCGGCTGCTCGAAGGTGCCCGACATCCACAACGTGGCGCTCATGGAGGACCGCGCCACGCTGCGGATCTCGAGCCAGCTGCTGGCCAACTGGCTTCGGCACGGCGTGATCACCGGCGAGGATGTCCGGGCCAGCCTGGAGCGGATGGCCCCGATGGTGGATCAGCAAAACGCCGGCGACGCGGCGTACCGGCCGATGGCGCCCAACTTCGACGACAGCATCGCCTTCCTGGCCGCCCAAGAGCTGATCTTGTCCGGGGGACAGCAGCCCAACGGCTACACCGAGCCGATCCTGCATCGGCGTCGGCGTGAGTTCAAGGCTCGTGCCGCCGGCGGCTAGACCCTTTTGATATGCGCTTATGCGGCCGATGACTAGAAGATGACTAGAATCTGCGCCGAGTTCACAACAAGTCACGCGATGGTTCGACGGAAAGGCGGCGGGTACCGGTATGGGTAGGCACAGCATGCCCGACCCCGAGGATTCCGTCGACGAGCCCTCAGACGAACAGGTTGTCGCGGATCCGTACCGGGGCGGCGAAACCGGCCACTATTACCCCGACGCCGGCTACCAGGATGCCGCGGGACACGGCGAGCCGGTTGTGCAGCCGCGGGCCGATTACTACTCGGGCGCGCAAGACTTTTCCGCGGACGAGGACTACTACGAGGACGAGGACGCGGACGAGGAGTTCCCCGCCGAGGGGGATCACTATCCGGACGATGACGGCGTCACCGGGGACGAGGACCCTTACCCCGCCGACCACACGTTCGCGGGCGGCAGCGCCGACGAATACCCGGAATTTCCGCCGCAGCCGGTCGGCGCGGCGAGCCCGGAACCCCCGGCCTCCCCGCGGACCCCACTCGATGGCGGCCACCGGGGACTCCGCGATTGGCGCGGCGGTCATCGCAGCGAGGGTGGGCGCCGAGGGGTCAGCGTCGGCGTGATCGTCGCCCTCGTCGCCGTCATCGTGGTGGTGGGCACCGTGATCCTGTGGACCTTCTTCGGTGACGCCCTGTCGCATCGCTCGCACAACGCCGCCGCTCGCTGCGTTGGAGGCAAGGAGACGGTCCCGGTCATCGCCGACCCGTCGATCGCCGATCCCGTTCAGCAGCTTGCGGAAAGCTTCAATTCGGCGGCCGGCCCGATCGGTGACCACTGCATGGTGATGAGCGTCAAACCGGCCGGCTCCGACGCCGTGCTCGGCGGTTTCATCGGCAAGTGGCCCGCCGAGTTGGGTGGCCAGCCGGCATTGTGGATCCCGGGCAGCTCGATCTCCGCCGCGCGGCTCGCGGCGGCGGGGCAGAAAATCACCGAGAGCCGTTCGCTGGTGACGTCGCCGGTAATGCTCGCCGTGCGGCCGGAACTCGCGTCGGCCCTGGCCAGCCAGAACTGGGCGGCGCTGCCCGGCCTGCAAACCAACCCGAATGCGTTGGCTGGCTTGAACCTGCCGGCGTGGGGGTCGCTGCGACTGGCGTTGCCGATGAACGGGAACGGCGACGCGGCGTTTTTGGCCGGCGAGGCGGTAGCGGCCGCGTCGGCACCCTCGGGCGCGCCGGTCACCCAGGGCACCGGCGCCGTGCGCACGCTGCTGAGCGGGCAACCAAAGTTGGCGGACAACTCGCTGGCTGAGGCGATGAACACGCTGCTCAAGCCCGGCGATGCGGCGACCGCGCCGGTGCACGCGGTCATCACCACCGAGCAACAGCTGTTCCAGCGCGGCCAGTCGCTGTCGGATGCCAAGAGCACGCTGGGTTCCTGGCTGCCGTCCGGCCCGGCGCCGGTCGCCGACTATCCCACGCTGCTGCTCAGCGGCTCCTGGCTGACCCGGGAGCAGACCTCGGCGGCCAGCGAGTTCGAACGCTTCATCCACAAGACCGAGCAGCTCGCGACGCTGGCCAAGGCCGGCTTCCGGGTCAACGGGGTCAAGCCGCCGAGCAGCCCGGTCACCAGTTTCGCCGCGCTGCCCTCCACCCTGTCGGTGGGTGACGACACGATGCGCGCCACGCTGGCCGAGGCCATGGCGGCCCCGTCGGGCGGGTTGGCCACGACCATCATGCTCGACCAGTCGATGCGCACCGAGGAAGGCGGAAAATCGCGGCTGGTCAACGTGGTTGGGGCGCTCGAAGACAAGCTCAAATCGCTGCCGCCCACCGCCATCGTGGGGCTGTGGACCTTCGACGGCCACGAAGGTCGCGCGGAGGTGACGACTGGGCCGCTGGGCGACCCCACCAACGGCCGGCCGCGCTCGGCGGCATTGACGGCCGCGCTGGACAAGCAGTATGCGTCGGCCGGCGGCGCGGTTTCGTTCACCACGCTGCGAATGATCTACGAAGACATGCAGGCCAACTACCATGCCGGGCAAGCGAATTCGATATTGCTGATCACGGCCGGGCCGCATACCGACCAATCCGTGGACGGGCCGGGGTTGCAGGATCTCATCCGCAAAGCCGATCCGGCCAAACCGATCGCGGTCAACGTCATCGACTTCGGCGCCGACCCGGACCGGGCCACGTGGGCAGCCGTCGCGCAGCTCAGCGGGGGTGGCTACCAGAACCTCGCCACCTCGACGTCGCCCGACCTCGCCACGGCGATCAACACGTTTTTGAGCTAAATGCGACTGTCCCCCTTCGGGCATAGCATCGTGGGCATTGTCGAAGGGAGCGTTATGAGCTTGGAATTCAACCCGGTATTCACCCCGGATCCCCAGCTGTATCCGTTCCAGTCGCGCTGGTTCGACAGCTCGCAAGGACGCATCCACTACATCGACGAGGGCCCTCCTGGTGCCAAAGCTCCGCCGCTCCTGTTGTGCCACGGCAACCCGACGTGGAGCTTCCTGTATCGCAATATTGTCATCGCGCTGCGTGACCGGTTCCGTTGTATCGCACCGGATTACCTTGGTTTCGGACTGTCGGGGCGGCCGTCGGGATTCGGCTACAAGATCGACGAGCACGCCCGGGTGATCGGCGAGTTCGTCGATCACCTGGGCCTCGACGGCTACCTGACGATGGGCCAGGACTGGGGTGGGCCGATCGGGATGGCGGTCGCCGTGGAGCGTGCCGACCGAGTGCGCGGTGTTGTGTTGGGCAACACCTGGTTCTGGCCGGCGGACACGCTGTCAATGAGGGCCTTCAGCAGGGTCATGTCCAGCCCACCGCTGCAATACGCCATCCTGCATCGGAATTTCTTTGTCGAACGATTGATTCCGGCGGGAACAGCGCACCGGCCGAGCGCCGCGGTGATGGAGCACTACCGGGCCGTGCAGCCCAGCGCCGACGCGCGGAAAGGCGTGGCCGAGATGCCGAAGCAGATCTTGGCCGCCCATCCCCTGTTGACCCGGCTTGCCGCAGAAGTGCCGGCCAAGTTGGGCGGCAAGCCCGCGCTGTTCGTCTGGGGAATGAAGGACTTCGCATTCAAACCGGGTCCGACGATCCCGCGGATGCGCGCGACGTTTCCCGATCATGTCCTCGTCGAGCTGCCGAACGCCAGGCATTTCATCCAGGAAGATGCCCCCGACCAGATCGCCGCGGCGATCAGCGAGCGCTTCGGCTGACGGTCGTCGGGTTTTTAGGCGAACGCCTCTACCGGCGGGCACGAGCAGACCAGGTTCCGGTCGCCGTAGGCGCCGTCGATGCGACGCACCGGCGGCCACACCTTCGGCCGGAAGTCCTTGCCCAGCGGGTAGGCCGCCTGTTCCCGGGTGTACGGGTGATCCCAATCGGTGACCAGCAGGCACTCGGCGGTGTGCGGTGCGCCGCGCAGCGGATTGTCGTCGGCGGGCCACTCCCCCGCGCCGACGCGGTCAATCTCGCCGCGGATGGCGATCATGGCATCGCAGAAGGCGTCGACTTCGGTCAGGCTCTCGCTCTCGGTGGGCTCCACCATGAGCGTGCCGGCGACGGGAAAGCTCATGGTGGGCGCGTGAAATCCATAGTCCGCCAAGCGTTTTGCGACATCGTCGACGGTCACCCCGGTCGACTTGGTGATACCCCGCAAGTCCAGGATGCATTCGTGGGCGACCATGCCGTTCTCGCCGGTGTACAGCACCGGGAAGTACTCGTCGAGGCGCCGGGCGATGTAGTTGGCCGAGGCGATCGCGGTCAGCGAGGCCGCCCGGAGGCCCTCGGCGCCCATCATCCTGATGTAGGCCCAGGTGATCGGCAGGATCGAGGCGGACCCGTAAGGCGCCGACGACACCGGATGCCCCTGCGGAAGCTCCGGGGCGTACGGGTGACCGGGCAGGAACGGGGCCAGGTGCGAACGGGCCGCCACCGGACCGACGCCCGGCCCACCGCCGCCGTGCGGGATGCAGAACGTCTTGTGCAGGTTCAGGTGGCTGACGTCGCCGCCGAACTTCCCGGGCCGGGCCAGGCCAACCAACGCGTTGAGGTTGGCGCCGTCGATGTAGACCTGGCCGCCGGCGTCGTGTACCGCCGCGCAGATCTCGGCGATGTCGTGCTCGTACACGCCGTGCGTGGACGGGTAGGTGATCATCAACGCCGCCAGCCGATCCCGGTGTTCGCCGACCTTCGCCCGCAGATCGTCGAGATCGACGTCCCCGTTGTCGCGGCAGGCCACCACGGCCACCCGCAGCCCGGCCAGCGCGGCCGACGCGGCATTGGTGCCGTGCGCGCTGGACGGGATCAGGCAGACGTCGCGGTGCGGTTCGCCGCGGCTGGCGTGGTAGTCATGGATCGCCAACAGGCCCGCGTACTCGCCCTGCGAGCCGGCGTTGGGTTGCAGTGAGACTGCGTCGTAACCGGTGAGCTGCTCCAGCCAGGTCTCCAGGTCGGCGATGAGGCGACGCAGTCCCGGCGTGTCCGATGCCGGGGCGAAGGGATGCAGGCGCGCGAATTCAGGCCAGGTGATCGGCTCCATCTCGGCGGCGGCGTTGAGTTTCATCGTGCACGAGCCGAGCGGAATCATGCTGCGGTCCAAGGCGATATCCCTGTCCGCCAGCGTGCGCAGGTAGCGCATCATCGCCGTTTCGGTGCGGTATTGCGTGAATGCGGGATGGGTCAGGAACTCCGACGTGCGGGTCGCGATGTCAGCGATATCACCGCCGGGCGGTTCGGCGGCCGTCACGCCGAAGGACTGCAAGACGGCGGCCGCGTGCTCGTCGGTGGTGGCTTCGTCGCAGGCCACCGACACGTGGTCGGCGTCTACGCGCCACAGGTTGACGCCCTTCGCCTTGGCCGCGGCCACCACCTCGTCGGCGCGTCCCGGAACCCGCGCCAGCACGGTGTCGAAGTACTTGTCGTGCACCAGCGCATCGCCCAGGGCGGCGCCGATTTTCACGGCATGCGCATGCACGCGGCGGGCGATCTCGGTCAGCCCGTCGGCGCCGTGGTAGCTGGCGTACATGGCGGCCATCACCGCCAGCAGCACCTGCGCGGTGCAGATGTTGCTGGTCGCCTTGTCACGGCGGATGTGCTGCTCGCGGGTCTGCAGCGCCAGCCGGTAGGCCGGTGAGCCGTCGGCGTCCAGCGACACGCCGACCAGCCGTCCCGGCAGCTGCCGGGCGTGCTTGGCGTGCACCGCCAGGTAGCCGGCGTGCGGGCCGCCGAATCCCATTGGGACACCGAATCTTTGGGTGGTGCCGAACGCGACGTCGGCGCCGATTTCACCGGGCGGCGTGATCAGCGTGCACGCCAACAGGTCGGCGCCGACGGCGACCAGCGCGCCCCGGTCGTGCGCCTGCGCCACCAGGGCCGCCCAGTCGGTGATCCGTCCGCTGGCGCCGGGCAGCTGGGTGAGGACGCCGAAAAAATCGCCGTCAGGAAGGCCGTCGCGCAGGTCGGCGGTGACAATCTCGATGCCCAACGGCTTGGCTCGGGTGGCCAGCACCGCCGCGGTCTGCGCGAAAACGTCGGCGTCCACGGCCAGCCGGTTGCCCGCACCGCGGGCCGCGCGGTGCATCAACGTCATCGCCTCGGCGGCGGCGGTCCCCTCGTCGAGCATCGACGCGTTGGCGACCTCGAGCCCGGTCAGGTCGGCCACCATCGTCTGGAAATTCAGCAGCGCTTCCAGCCGGCCCTGGCTGATTTCCGGCTGGTAGGGCGTGTAGGCGGTGTACCAGGCGGGGTTCTCCAGGATGTTGCGCAACAACACCGGCGGGGTGAGCGTGTCGTAGTAGCCCTGCCCGATCATCGACACGGCCACCGTGTTGGAGTCGGCCAGCTCCCGCAGCTCGGCCAGCGCCTCGGCCTCGCTGGCGGGCGGCGGCAACTTGTCGAGTCCCGGCGCCACGCCGGTGGCGGAGAGCTTGTCGAAGATGCCCGTCGGGACGGCCTTGGCGGCCAGCTCGTCGAGCGAATCGACACCGATGACCGCGAGCATGGCCGCAACGGCCTGACTGTCCGGGCCGATGTGCCGGGCTGCGAAAGTTGATTGGTCGGACACTGGCGAAACTCCTGGTTTGGGCATCACAAAGGCAAAGGACTGGCGGCCCTCTCCCTCTGTCTTCACCCGTTCACCAGGCGCCTGAGAGATTCGGCGCCGATATTGTCTTCAGCGCCTTTCCCCATCGGCGGGTGTGGACCGCTACGGAACACACCGCTTTCCAGAGGCATCGTCAACTCGCGCGGTCCGGGTGCCTGAGAGGTTGACGGAGAGGTGTTGCTCCTTCGGCGCCCGCGACTGGCGGTCACGGAACTCTCCCGCTCGAGTGCGATGCGTTGCCCAGTTTACTCGGCCGGTCACGCCCCGAGCGTGCGCGTACGCCGTCTGGGCTCGCGGTCAGCCGATCTTGCGGTCGCGGTGCTTGCGCCGGGACGCCAGCTCGTCTTCCGGGGTTGCGATCGACTCGCCGCCGTCGGCGCGCTCACCGTGGAAGTCGGCGATAACGCCGGTCAGCTCGCGCATGGCACCCGACACGGCAATGCCGAACACGCCCTGCCCGCCCTGCAACAGGTCGACAACCTCTTCCGCCGACGTGCACTCGTAAACCGTGGTGCCGTCGGAGAACAAGGTGATGTTGGCCAGATCCTGGACGCCGCGCTGGCGGAGATGGTCGACCGCAACCCGGATGTTGTGCAGCGAGATACCGGTGTCGAGCAACCGCTTGACGATCTTGAGAACCAGGATGTCCTTGAACGAGTAGAGCCGCTGGCTGCCGGAGCCTGCCGCGCTGCGAATGGACGGGACCACGAGCGACGTACGCGCCCAGTAGTCCAGCTGGCGGTATGTGATTCCGGCGATCTGGCAGGCACTCGGCCCGCGGTAGCCGACCAGCTCATCGGGCACCGAATCGTCGGGGAACAGCCCGGGTTGCACGGGACCGCTCGGTGCGGTGGCGTTGTGGTCACTGCTCGCCGCGTTCGCCTGGTCGGCCAGGTCCAGCTGCCCTTGACGTGGCTGGTCGCTCACGGTGGTTCCTCTCGCCGATCGCGCTCTCGTCGTTGTCAGCTGCGTCCCTGGCGGCGCCGCAGCCACATTTGCTCAGGCCCGAGTGCTAGAGAGCTTACGCTTTTCGATAGCGGCCGTGCCTTTAAGTCGTGATCAAAGTATGGCCGCCGCGGGGCTAACTGGGCGCGCTATCCGCCAGCGTGTCGACATCACAGTTTCCAGATGAGATATATCCGTGATGTCGATGTCCAGCGTAGTGGGGCTAGGTGGCCTTGAAATCGTCTGGGGACACGCTGTCGAGAAACTCCTTGAACTTCTCCACCTCGTCCTCGCGGACGGCGGTGTTGGGCTCCTCGTCGCTCTCGTCAGGGATAAGCAGGCCGGCCTGGGCGAGCACTGCCTCCTCGACGTAGATCGGAACGCCGACCCGCAGTGCTATCGCCACCGAGTCCGAGGGGCGCGCCGATACCGTGATGTTTCGGTCGAAGACCAGGTCGGCGTAAAAGGTGCCTTCCTGGAGGTCGACGATCCGCACCTCTTTCAGCGAATGCCCAAGCGCCGCAATGAGATCCCTGATCAAGTCGTGCGTCAGCGGGCGAGGTGGTTCAACACCTTGCTGCTCAAGCGCTATGGCGGCGGCCTCCGACTGACCGATCCAAATTGGCAGGTATCGGTCACCGTTGGCTTCGCGCAGTAACAGCACCGGCTGGTTCTGTGGCTGCTCCACGCGAATGCCGACAACACGAACTTCACCCATTTGTGTCCGCCCTCCGCACATGCCGCCGTGTCTCACTCACAGTAGGCGCGACGACGCGGCCGAACGCGATGCCCCTCCATGCCGCCGAACACCAAGCTGTCCAACGAAGTCTAATCCTCAGCGATGCAGAACGTCGCGAACGGCAGACTTGACCAGTGAGGTGTGCAGTGTGATGGCGAGCGCGGCCACCTCACGCGCCAGGTCGTCGGCCCGATCGCGGGCCCCGGCCTTACCCGCTTTGACCACCGGCCCAGCGATTTGGGCGATCAGATCCGACTGCCGGTCGGCCGCTGAGCGGAACGCGCGCAGGTGCCGCGGCTCGACGCCGTATTCGGACAGCGCCCGCGCGCACTGCAGGATCACGACCGCGTGCTCGTCGAAAAAACCGCCCTGCCCGGTGGTGATCACCCCGGCCTTGATCAGCGCCGTCAGCAGTTGGTCGTTCACTCCCGAGCGCTCCAGGAGGTCTTCCCGACTCAGCCGGATGCGGGTGGGAGCCACCGCGGCCGCGGCGGATCCGGCCCCGGACACAGCCTCGGCCCCGACACCCACTTCCTCGTCGTCGGCTACCGACACCAATCGCGGTACACCGTAAGGCGATCCGATCTGCGGAAGTTCGCCGTCGGGCTGGGCGTCCAGCTGCGCCCGGATCACCTTCAGCGGCAGGTAGTGATCCCGCTGGGCGGTGAGGATGAAGCGCAGCCGCGCGCAGTCGTAGGCGGTGAACCTCCGGTACCCCGACGCGGCGCGCAGAGGCGTCACCAGTCCCTCGGCCTCCAGGAAGCGAATCTTGGAGATCGTGACATCGGGGAAGTCCGGCCTCAACAGGTCCAAGACCGCCCCGATCGACATCCCGGCAAGCGCCGGGCTATCGGGTGCGCTCACTACCCCGAAGATCCTCCGTCGTCGTCCCCTTGCTTGGGCCCGGTCAAAAACACCAGGCGGAACTTGCCGATCTGCACCTCGTCACCGTTTGCGAGCACCGCGGAATCCACGGGCTCCCGGTTGACGTAGGTGCCGTTGAGGCTACCGACGTCGACGACGTGGAATTCGTTGTTTTCCAACCGGAATTCGGCGTGCCGACGGCTGACGGTGACGTCATCGAGGAAGATGTCGCTGTCGGGATGCCGGCCGGCGGACGTGATGGGTTGGTCGAGCAGGAACCGCGATCCCGCGTTCGGTCCCCGTTTGACGACCAGCAGCGCCGAGCCGGCGGGGAGCCCTTCGACCCCGGATACCGCGCTCTCGGTCCCCGCTTGGGCGGGAGCGTCCAGTTCGTTGAGGAAGTCGGCGCGGAAGACAGAAGTCGTCTCCGCTGTGACTTCATCAGAAGTCTCGTCCTTGTCCATGTCCGTCACGCGCTGCTCCTCACTGGCCGCTGTGGCGTTATCTGACCGGGCCGCTCGGGCCGGTTTGCGTTAGGTTTCCTCGCCCCGTACTGGTGACTACCGCCTTCTAATCCTGATGTGTCGACGTTACCGCGCACCGGTCCGGAATGCGCCCACCGCCGGAGGGTAGGAAGCCCGCTCACCATGGACCAGCTGCGCCGCCCGCGTCGCCGCGCGGGGCTGGCAGGCACATTAGCAATCGTCATTCGGTCAGTGTTCCTCGGTAGGTCTCGGCGTCAAGCAGCGTCGAAATGGCCGACTCGAGCTTCGGCGGCATCCGAAACCCGGACATCCAGCAGCCAGCCGGCCCCGTACGGGTCGGAGTTGACCAGCTGGGGACTGGCCTCCAGATCGCCGTTGACCGCCGATACCGTGCCCGAGACCGGTGCAAACAGATCCGACACCGATTTCGTCGATTCCACCTCGCCGAAGGATTCCCCTGCGGTCACTTCGCTGCCCACATCGGGCAGCTGAACGAAAACGACATCACCCAGCGCCGACTGCGCAAAGTCGGTGATTCCGACCCGCACGATGTCGGCACCGCTTCGTCGAACCCACTCATGTTCGGCGGTGTAGTGCAGATCGGCCGGGATATCGCTCACGGGTAATCCTGTCCTGGTCGGTTCGTTACTTGACGGGCTGAGCGTATTGGTGCGGTTTTGGTTGTCGCAAGGTGGTCACGTCCACGCGGTCGGCCTGTTGCACCGACATCCGCGCGCCGACGCGCTTGACGCTGTCCTCCGCGCCGCCGGGTATGTTCATGGCCGCGGCCAGCGTGGGCGGATCGCCAATCGCCAGAATCGAATACGGCGGCGACAGCGTCTTGGTGTCAATGGTCAGCGAGCCAGGCGCACCGACTATCCAGGTATCGACACCTACCCGCACGGACTCGTGTGCATCTTTGATCTCGATCGCCTCGGCGCCGGCGGCACGCAACTCGTTTATCACGTCGAGCATCGCCTCCGGTGAGACCCCGGGCCCCGGATCCTCGATCGTGAGGGTGACGCCCGGCCCGGTGGCACCGACGGCCCCGACGAGGATGGATAGCGCGGCCAGCCTGGCCTGGGCGCTCTTGATGGCGGCCTGATCGGTGTTGCCGGACGCCTGCAGCGAATTCAGTGTGTTCTGAAGTTCGCCCACTTCGGTGTTGAGTGTGGCTTCGCGCTGCCGCAACGAATCCAACAGCACCAACAGGTCCGCGGGGCGGGCCGTGTCCAGCGAATCGCCCGACTTGGTCTGGCGGACCTGGGTGACGATGGCGATCCCCAAGACCACACACAAGAGGCTCGCCAGCGCGCCGAAGACCAGACGGGAGCGCCCAGCGTGCAACAGCCCCGAGAATCCCGTGCGGCGCACCGATCCGATCTCGGGGCGCGGATGTTTCGCCGGCAGCTCGTGGCGGCCGCGCTGCGGACTTTCGTCGACGGCGTGATCGGGCGGGTCCTGGCTCACGCTGACCTCATCTGGATCATGGCGCCGCTCCTTCTTATCGCTTCGCTCTGCATCGTCGCCGGCGCGCGTCATGCCCCGAACAGCCGGCGCCTCAGCGCGGCGGCGTTGCCGAAGATTCGGATACCCAACACGACGATGATGGCCGTGGACAACTGCGTGCCAACGCCCAATTGGTCACCGACATAGACGATCAGCGCGGCCACGAAGACGTTGAACACGAACGAAACCACGAACACCTTTGGGTCAAAGATCCGTTCGAGGTATGCGCGCAGCCCGCCGAACACCGCGTCGAGCGCCGCCACCACCGCGATCGGCAAATAGGGCTGGATGACCTCGGGCACGGCGGGGTGGAAGACCAAGCCCAGCACGATGCCAACCACAAGCGCCGCGATACCGATCATGCTCGGTTTCCCTTCCGCGCCGCCAAGGGAACCTGTCTCACGAGGCGCTTTGTCACGAGGGCCCAATCTGCTTGGCGAACTTGACATCTCGGATCGATCCGGCGGGAAGCGAGAGACCGTCGGCGAGGTTCACGGCGACGACGACGCCGTAGGAGGCCTCGAGCAGCCTGAGCCGCTGTAGGCCCGGGCTGTGGTCGAAGACGTCGCGGATCGAGTGCGGCGGCCCGACCGCGAGGATCGTGTAGGGGCTGCTGGTGGGGTTGTTGTCGACCAGGATCGCGCCGCCGGCCTGCCGGATCGTGACGTTCGGCCCGATGCGGACGCCACCGACTGAGATGGCTTCAGCGCCGCTCGCCCACAACGAGTTGACGACCAGCTGCAGATCGCGGTCCAGGATGATTTGCCTGCTGCCATTGACGCGCTGCTTGGACACGTCGGAAAGATTCGGGCTGACACCGGGATCCGTGACGGTGACCGTCAGGCCGGGACCGTTGACCGGTGTGCTGGCCGCCGCCAGGCTGAGCGCGTCGAGACGGCTCAGCAGCCGCTGCCCCTCGGCGTCGTCTGCCAGCGCGCGTCGCTGCACATCGTCGACTCGCGTTGACAGCGCGCTGCGCTGCTGGCCCAACTCGGCCGCATCAAATTCCGTCGAACGCACGCTTCGCACCAGCAGTTGCTGCGCCGTGCGCACGCCGGGAGCAACCGAGCGGGCCTGCGCGACCGCTGCGGCAAATACCGTAGCGATAAGCAGCGCCGCCAAAGCCTGCCAGAGCCCGCGCAAAGCGCGTTCTCGCCCACGCGGTGGTGTGGCAGAGCCACGACGTCTGGCGGCGGCTGCCGCGTAACCGGGGTCCAGGTGCTCCGACAGCAACGCCCGCAGCAGGGAGGGCACCGGTATCAGCTGTGGCTGCTCCGCCGCGTGGGCACCGCGTCCGGCGTTGGGGTCATAGCCGCCCAGCGAGCGGTCAGCGTCAGCCATGCTCACCCGCCTTTCGCGGGACCGGCTGGGGGGCAATGTTTTTCAGCTTCGGCATTCGCCGCACGACCAACACCATCTGCACCGCATACAGGACGAACGACCACAGGTACGCATACATACCCCAGCCCAAAAAGCCCCAGCCACAGGCCCACACCACGCGGCTCCACGTCGCGCCCCCCGTTCCCAACAAGACCAACGGAAAGCCGGACATCAAGGCGAAGGTCGCGCCCTTGCCGAAGTAGGTCACCGGCAGCGCCGACAGTCCGCGACTCCGAAGCAGCGGCAGCGTCGCGGCCAGCAGCCCGTCGCGCACCAGCAGCGTGATGACAAACCACCACGGCACCGTTCCGTCCAACGCCATCACGACCGGCACGGTGACCATGTAGAGGCGGTCGACCGCCGGGTCAAGCAGAACGCCCAACCGCGAAGACTGGTTCAGCGTCCGGGCGATCTTGCCGTCGGCCCAGTCGGACGCCCCGCTGAACATCAGGATCGCCACCGCCCAGCCGTTGGCGTGTGCGAAGAGCAGAACGTAGACGAATACCGGGATAAGCGCCAGACGGATGGCGCTCAGCAAGTTAGGCACCGTCAGGACCCGGTCGGGCCGAGCCACCTGCTCCATGAGCCGTGACCTTAGCCCGCCGACGGTGCGGTCCGCAGCGCGTACCGCGACAAACCCGGAACGCGCTTAGCGGAACACGCCGGGCAGACTCAGGGTCGACAGCGTGTCATCGGACAGCGGGTTGTCGTTGACCATGTACGTCCACGTCGACGTCGGTCGCGCCAGCTTGGACAGATCCAGCCCCGGCTCGTCTTCGAGCACGTTTGCGGTTTCGAACGTCTGTTGCGCCGCCTCGATCGCGTCGGCGGCCAGCGACGCGAACGCGTCGACCGCCAGCCGGTGGAACTCGTCCAGCGGATCTTGCCGGCCCAGCGCGCGCAAGTGGATGCTTTCGCGGATGTCGGCCAGGTACGCCAGATGGTCGGCCCAGCCGCGGTCGAGGTGATACAGCATGATCAGTCGGCAGATCTTTTCGAGGCGCTCTTTGGATAGGTCTTTCGATAGTTCCTTGTAGCGCTTGGGCGCAAGTTCGGCGAGTTCCTCGCGCGCGGTTGCGGTGCGCAGCAAGGTGTCTCGCCGATCGACGATGATGGCGCGCTGCTGGGCGATCAACTGGTTGTAACGCCAGGTGTTCGCGTGCACGTCCAGCATCCGGCCCTCGGCGACGCGCTGGGCATGGTCGAGCAGCCCCGCCGCCTTGGGGCTGGCGATCCGGCCGTCCTCGTCGGTCTGCATGGGGAGCTTGTTGTAGTCGAGGTTGGCCGTGACGACGTCGTCTTCCCAACTGGAAAAGAACACCGACGACCCCGGGTCGCCCTGGCGTCCGGCGCGGCCGCGCAACTGGTTGTCGAGCCGCTCCGTGTGATGCCGACCGGTGCCGACCACGTGCAGGCCGCCCAGTTCGGCGACCCTGTCGTGGTCGGCCTCGTCGGATCCGCCGAGCCGGATATCGGTGCCGCGCCCGGCCATCTGGGTGGACACCGTGACCGTGCCGAACTCGCCGGCCTCGGCGATCACTTTCGCCTCCTCGGCGTCGTTCTTCGCGTTCAGCACGACCGCGGGTATGCCGCGGCGCAGCAGCCGCTCGTGCAGCTCCTCGGATTCGGCCACGTCGCGAGTGCCGACCAGCACCGGCTGCCCGGTCTCGTGGACGTCGGCGATGTGGGCAACGATCGCGTCGTTCTTGGCGGCGGCGGTGATGTAGACCCGGTCGGGCTCGTCCTCGCGAATGTTGGGAGTATTGGGCGGAATTGGCGAAACGCCGAGCTTGTAGAATTGACGCAATTGCTCACCGGCGGCCAGCGCGGTGCCGGTCATGCCGCACACCGTCGTGTAGCGGTTGATCAGCGCCTGCACCGTGATGGTGTCGAGCACTTCGCCGGTCTCGGTGGTTTCGATCCCCTCCTTGGCCTCGACGGCGGCTTGCAGGCCGTCCGGCCAGCGCTGCAGTTGCGCGATGCGGCCGCGTGAGGCGTTGATCAGGTGCACCGCGTCGTCCCGCACGATGTAGTGCACGTCGCGCTGCAAAAGCACATGCGCGTGCAGTGCGACGTTGACCTCGGTCAGTGTGGTCCCGACATTTTCCTCGGAGTACAGGTCGATCCCGCCGAGCGCCTTTTCGACTTTGCGGGCGCCGATTTCGGTCAGGTGGACGTTGCGACTGTCGGAGTCGGTGTCGTAGTCGGTGTCCGCGGCGAGTTTCCCAACCAGCTTGATGATCTCCAGCCGTGGCGTCTCCCGGTGGGTGGTGCCGGCCAACACGAGCGGCACCAGCGCCTCGTCGACGAGCACGGAGTCGGCCTCGTCGATGAGCGCCACGTCGGGATTGGGCGACACCAGGTCGGCGACATCGGTCACCAGCTGGTCGCGCAGCACATCGAAGCCGATCTCATTGACCGAGGCGTAGGTGACGTCACAGTCATAGGCGGCCCTGCGGTCCTCGCTCGTGGACTCGTTGGTGATCCACCCGACCGTCAGGCCCATGGACTCCAGCAGCGGTCCCATCCACTCCGCATCGCGTCGGGCCAGGTAGTCGTTGATGGTCACCACGTGCACGTGCCGGCCGCCAATCGCGTATCCGGCCGCCGCGATCGCACCGGCGAGGGTTTTGCCCTCACCGGTGGCCATCTCGATCACGTCGCCGGCAAGCATGCGGAGCGCGCCCAGTAACTGAACGTCGAACGGCCGCAAGTCCGTCGTCCGCTCGGCCGCTTCGCGGGCGATCGCAAGGAACTGCGGGATGTCGGCGGACTCCGCGAGATCTTCGAGCTTGAGTAACCCAGCCGCCTTGCGCAGCTTCTCGTCGTCGAGACCGGCGGCCTCCTCGTCGTACCCCGCCGAAGCGGTCACGTCGGCCAGCGAACGGCTACGGTTCTTTTCGGTGCTGGCGCCGAGCAACCGCCAAAATCGGCTGCTCAGACCGCCGGGTTGAGCGCGGGTGGTCTTTGACACAGCTCAACGTTACGCGGTGGGCCGCACCGGCCGAATTAGCCGGCCGGTCCGGCGAAATCACGCCAAGTTCGATCGGCGTGGATATGCGATGCTCGGGTCGGTGAGCACGTTGACGACGGCGGGCAGACCGCTGGCGAAGGCGCGCTCGAGCGCGGGCCGCAGCTCGGCAGGCGCGGAGACCAGCTCGCCGTGGGCGCCCAGCGCCCGCACCACGTCGTCGTAGCGGGTGCCCGGACGCAATTCCGCCACCACCGAATAGCCGTAAATCGCCTCCATCGGGTGCTTTTCGAGAGCCCAGATTCCGTTGTTGCCGATCACCGACACGACCGGCACGTTATGCCGCACCAAGGTGTCCCACTCCATGCCGCTGAAGCCGAACGCGCCGTCGCCCTGCAGCAGCACGACCTGACGGTCGGGCCGGGCCAGCTTGGCGGCCAGGGCATAACCCGGGCCCGAACCGAGGCAGCCGAACGGGCCGCTGTCCAGCCAGCAGCCCGGCAGATAGCTGTCGATCACCCGGCCGGCATAGGACCCGAAATCGCCGGCGTCGATGACGACGATGGCGTCGCGGTCCAGCATCGGTGCCAGCTCCGCGTACACCCGCATCGGGTGCAGCGGAATCCGGTCGTCGCCGAGCTCGGCGTTTTCCAGGCCGCGCGCCGCGGTCTCGGCCGTTCGCAACTCGTCGACCCACTCCCGGCGGTCGGTGCCACCGGCCCCGGCCAGGCTCGAGAGGATCGACGTGAGGTCGCCGTAGAGCCCGGCCGCGATCGGACGCGGATGGTCGCGGCCGGGCTCGACGCGGTCGGCCACGACGAGCTGGGTTTGTTCGCCGAACACCTTGCCGAAGCCGAGCCGGAAATCCATCGGCACGCCGACCACCAGCGCCACGTCGGCCCCGCCCAGTGCTTGCGCCCGGGCCCGCGAAAACGCCATCGGGTGGTCGGCGGGCACCACACCGCGGGCCATCCCGTTCATCAACACCGGGATTTGCCGTTCCTCGGCAAGCCGCAGCAGCGCCGCCTCGGCGTGTCCCCACCAGACGTTTGTGCCCGCCATGATCACCGGCCGCCGCGCCGCGGACAGCAGACCCGCGGCACGCTCCAAGGCCCGGGCATCCGGGCTCGGGGCCGGTGGCACGGCGGTCAATGCGCCGGGCCGGCCGTCATCTTCCGACGTCGAAAAGGCATGGTCCATCGGGACGTCGACGAATCCCACACCCGACGGGGCGCCGACCGCCGCCCGCAGCGCCTCGTCGACCAGCCGGCCGGCGTCCCCGGCCGACTGCGCGGTGGCCGCGAATCGGGCCAGTGGGGCCACGAACGGCACGTGGTCGATCTCCTGCAACGAGCCCATGCCCCAGCGCAGCGCGGGGGCGCGGCCGCCCAGCACCACCAGGGGCGACTGGTTCTGCTGGGCCGCCGCCATCGCGCTCATCCCGTTGGTCACGCCCGGCCCGGCGGTGAGCGCGGCCACGCCCGGCAGCCTGGTCACTTTCGACCAGCCCTCGGCGGCGAAGGTCGCGGTCTGCTCGTGCCGGGTGTCGATCAGCCGGATACCCTCGTCACGGCATCCGTCGTAGATGGAAAACAGGTGGCCGCCCGACAACGTGAAGATGGTGTCGATACCGCTGGCTTTGAGCCGGCGTGCGATGAGCCGGCCGGCGTGTACGGTCTGGCCGGACTGGAGCGTCGATGCTCATCCCGGCAGCCTATCCATAGCCCCTCGGGTACGTTCGCGGGGAAGTATCCACCAAGAGGCTCCGCGTATGCCTCGGTAACAAGGAGACGTCGAAGTTGGGCCCGAAGCCGTTCAAGCCGTCCATCGATTGGTCGTCGGCACTTCAGGATTCCTTGCGGTGGCTCGCCATAGCCTGGGTGATCGGGGCTGTGTGTCTTCTGGTCGTGCTTGTCGCATTCAGATATTTCACGCCCTGGGGCCGACAGTTCTGGCGGATCACGCGCGGATACTTCGTCGGTCCGGCGAGCATCAAGGTGTGGCTGATGCTCGGCGTGCTGTTGCTGTCCGTGCTCTCCGCAGTGCGTCTCACCGTATTGCTCAGCTATCAGGGCAACGACCTGTACACGGCGGTGCAGAAAGCCGTTCAGGGTATCGCAGCCGACGATGCTCATGTCAAACAGTCAGGGATTCACGGCTTTTGGATGTCGATCGCGATTTTCAGCGTGCTCGCAGTTCTGTACGTCATCCGGTTCATGATCGATATCTACCTGACGCAGCGATTCATCATCGCCTGGCGCATGTGGCTGACCGCCCACCTGACAGATGACTGGCTTGCCGGCAAGGCGTATTACCGAGACCTGTTCATCGACAACACCATCGACAACCCCGACCAGCGCATCCAGCAGGACGTCGACATCTTCACCGCCAATGCCGGTAGCACCCCGAACATTCCGTCCAACGGGACGGGAAGCACCTTGCTGTTCGGGGCCGTCAACGCGGTGGCCTCGGTGATCTCGTTCGCGGCGATCTTGTGGAACCTGTCCGGGGATCTAGATGTTTTCGGCTTGCAGTTGCCGCGCGCGATGTTCTTCACGGTTCTCGTCTACGTACTGGTCGTCACGGTCGTCGCGATCTGGCTGGGCCGTCCACTGATTTGGCTGAGCTTTAACAACGAGAAACTCAACGCCGCATTTCGTTACGCGCTGGTGCGATTGCGGGACGCCGCCGAGGCGGTGGGCTTCTATCGCGGTGAGCGGGCCGAGCGGGCGCAACTGTGGCGGCGCTTTACCCCGATTATCGACAACTACCGAAAGTTCGTGCGCCGCACCATCATTTTCAACGGTTGGAACTGGTCGGTGTCGCAGGTCATTGTTCCGTTGCCGTGGGTGATCCAGGCGCCGCGGTTGTTCGCCGGCAAGATCGACTTCGGTGATGTCGGCCAGACTGCGACGGCGTTCGGCAACATTCAGGACTCGCTGTCGTTCTTCCGCAACAACTATGACGCGTTCGCCGGCTTCCGCGCGGCGATCATCCGGTTGCACGGGCTGGTCGACGCCAACACCCGGGGCCGCGCGCTGCCGACCATGCTGGTCAAGCCGAGCGAAGAAACAGCCGTTGAGCTCCGCGATGTCGAGGTGCGCACGCCGGACGGTGACCAGTTGATCGACCCGCTGGACGTGCGGCTGGACGACGGCGACTCGCTGGTGATCACCGGGCGCTCGGGCGCCGGCAAAACCACGCTGCTGCGCAGCCTGGCCGAATTGTGGCCCTACGCTTCCGGGACGCTGTGCCGGCCCGACGGCGATAACGCGACGATGTTCCTGTCGCAGTTGCCGTACGTGCCGCTGGGCAACCTGCGCGGCGTGGTGTGCTACCCCAACTCGCCCGACGACATCTCCGATCGCGAACTGCACGATGTGCTGACCAAGGTGGCGCTGGCGCCGCTGATTGACCGACTCGACGAAGAGCAGGATTGGGCCAAGGTGCTTTCACCGGGTGAGCAGCAGCGGGTCGCGTTTGCGCGCATCCTGCTGACCAAACCGAAGGCGGTCTTCCTCGACGAGGCCACGTCGGCGCTCGACGAGGGGCTGGAATTCGCGGTCTACCAGCTTTTGCGCGCCGAATTGCCGGATTGTGTCGTGGTGAGCGTCAGCCATCGGCCGACCGTCGAGCAACACCACCGGCAAGAGCTCCATCTGTTGGGGGGCGGCGAATGGCGGCTGAGCCCGGTGGACCAGGAGCCCGTGCGCGTCTAAGAGCCGTGCGCCGCGTGCGCCCCGGCGCGGCGACCGAAGAACGAACCCTCGCCCAACTGCGTGCCGCTGGCATAGCCCTTGCCGTCCTGGGCGATGTTGGACGCGCACGCCCCGACCGCATACAAGCCGGGCACGACCGAGCCGTCCTCGCGCAGCACCTGCCCATCCACCGACGTGGCCAGCCCGCCGACGGTGAATCCGGCATACATCGCCTTGCCCAGTGACATGTCGAAGGCACCCCATGGTCCTTTGTCTTGCGGCGCAAGGAATTCCGGCTGCTTGTGGAAGTCGGGATCCTCGCCGCGCGCGGCGTGGGTGTTGTAGCGGTCCAGCGTCGCGACCAGGTTGCCCTCCGGGATGCCGAGCGCGGCTTCCATCTCGGCGACGGTTTCCCAGCCGTCGATCAGCGGGACCAGCGGCATCTTGGGGTGCTCCAGGTGCGCCTCGTCGACGATCAGGAACGCCGCGCTGTCCGGCTGATCCATGATGAATCCGGCGGTCCTGGAATGGTACGAGTCTTCGGCGACGAACCGCTGTCCGAGCTTGTTCACGGCGATGCCGGTGAGCAGGATCGACGGCGGGTACGGCGGAGCCGTGATGAAGATCTGGTCCATGTGCTGGGTGGCGCCGCCGGCCGATACACCCATCCGGATGCCCAGGCCGTCATCGTAGGTATTGCCGAGCACGAACGGCTTCTCGGCCAGTTTCGGGGTGTACTTGGCTACCATCTCCGGATTCATGACGAATCCCCCGGCAGCGATGATGACCGACTTTGCTTTGATCGCACCGGTTTCGGAGAAACGCTTCCACGTCACGCCGGTCACCGCGCCCGAACCGTCAACGATGAGCTGGGTGGCGCCCGTCTCGTAGCGGACCTGCACGCCCAGGCTCGCGGCGCGCTTGAGGAGCAGGTCGATCACCATGCTGGCGCCGCCGGTATCGCCGGGCACGGGTACCTTGTGCCCGCGCGGCGCCGGCACCGCCTGCTCCAGGAAGGGCCACACCTTCTCGTTGCCCGTGAACATCAGCCCCTCGGTGTTGGGCTGGATCACCGCCTTGCCCGGGAAATAGCTGCGCTCGAATTGAAATCCCAAGTCTTCCAGCCAGTCGAAATGCTCGACGCTGCCCTCGCAGTAGGCACGGATCTTGGCGTGGTCCGGCTGCCGCGACACGGCAACCAGGTATTTGTACATCTCGTCGGGCGAGTCGGGGTGTCCGGTCGCCTGCTGGACGGCGGTCCCGCCACCGAGGTAAAAGTGGCCTCCGGCAAGCGAAGTGGTGCCGCCCGCCGCGGCGGCGCGCTCGAGCACCAGCACCCGCGCGCCGGCGGCCGCCGCGCTGACCGCCGCGCACCCGCCGCCGATGCCGAAGCCGATCACGACCACGTCGACGTCATCCGACCAGGACGCCACCGTGTCCGCACTGACCGTTGCTGGTATCTCGGTACTCACTTCTGCTCCCGTTTGATGTAGTCATAGAACGCCCTCATCTCGGGCGGGACGTAGGCGATCTCAATAAATGGGACTCCCGCCTGCGGCGCCGACACGTATGCGAACTGGATTCCGCCGGGCATCACGCCCTGCTGCACGACCGCGGCGCCCCGGGCGGCCGCCTCGGACAGTGCTGTGTCGAATTGGTCTGGGCTCGGCGCCTCCATGCAGATGTGGTGCAGCCCCGGGCCGGATTCCCGCAAAAAGTCACTATAGATATTCTCCCCACGGACCGGAGAGATGAGCTCCAACTGCATGTCCCCGAGATAGCTCAGCGAGATGCTGGCGACGAAATCGGCCGGCTCGCCACGGTAGCTGCAGGTGTCCGGAGCAAAGTGCACGTCGGGTATCCGCACCCACTTCCGAACACCTAACAGGCCGGTGAGGGCCGTTTCCGTGGCATCCAGGTCCGGGGTGACCCACGCGATCTGCGTCGGCGATTGAACGGGAAGGGTCATCGCATCGCAGGATATCTCAGTCGGCTGGTCGCCAGAAAGAGCCAAAAGGGCTTTGCCGCGATCGGCCGCTCCCGATCCGGAAAAGCCCAATGAACACGTTCTAATTTCGGCCAGTCAATGCTGGCACAGCACGTCCACCAGCAGCCGAACCTGCGCGTCGAACACCGCAGAGGGGTCCGTCAGGGTGTCCGCGCCGTATTGCCCGAACACCTCGAGGTTGATGGCGCCCAGCACTCCCGCCCAGAGCAAAAAACACTTGGCGACAACGCGGTCGTCGCCGGGAAAGCCGAATTCCTGCCGAAGACGTTCGAAGTCCGATGACATCGGTTGCGGGGCAACATCATTCGTCAGCCGGATATCTCCGGTGGCAATTCCGGCGGCCACCGCGTCGAAGAACGTCCCCACCACGCGGGTGCCGACGGGGATCGTGCGCTCCGCCGGAGCGTGATAGCCGGGAACGGGGCTGCCGTACAGCAGAGCCCAGCGGGCCGGGTGGGCAACGGCCCACCGCCGTGCCGCCCGCGCGATGGCGATGACGTCGTCGCTCCACAGGTCGCCCACGGTCTCGCGGGCCCGGTCCACGGTGTCGGCCAGGTCGGAATAGGCGTCGACCAGCAGCAAGGTCAGCAGCTCATCGCGGCTGGACACGTACCGGTACACGGCCGACGACACCATGCCCAGGTCGCGGGCTATCGCACGCACCGACAACCCGCCGGCGCCGCGATCCACCAGCTGACGGCGACCGAGATCGACGATTCGCGCCTCGATCTGCTCCCGCGATTCCTGGCGCTTGCCCACGCGGCCAGTCTGACACAACCGAGATCACCGCTCTTGCTTTTTGCCTCGGGCTATGGCAGCGTGTCCGGCAATGAGAGCACCGCTCTCTACACCGCAGAGAGGACGACCATGGCCACGCGCTACGAAGAACCGAATTGGGCGGCCCGCGCCGCTAACGCGGTGATCAGATGGCTTGCCGAGCTGGGGATCAGCATCGCCGGAACCAGGGCACTGCGCGTGCGTGGCCGCAAAACCGGAAAACCGCGCGCGGTGGTGGTCAACCTGCTGACCGTCGACGGCGTCGATTATCTCGTCTCACCGCGCGGGAACACGCAGTGGGCGCGCAACGTCAGGGCAGCCGGCGTCGTCGAGGTGGGCCCGCGCTGGCGCAGGCGACTCGCCCGGGTCAGCGAGGTGGACGATGCGGCCAAACCAGACGTGTTGAGGCGTTATCTGGCCCGGTGGTACTGGCAGGTCAAGGACTATGTCGCCGGGTTGACACCGGACTCCACCGATGAGCAGCTGCTCGCCGGGGCACCCTCGATCCCCGTGTTCGCGCTCGAAGCGGCCCTTTAACGGGCATCAGCGGGGCGGTCAACGCGGATTGGTCGTCGCGCCGAGATCTTGGCGGACCTGGTCGGAGGTGGCCCGCCACGACACCGCCGCGGGAAGATCCCCCCACACGCTGTTGAAAATTCCGACGATCTCCCCTGGGCCGCCGTTGGGCGCCAGGTACACCGGTCCGCCCGAATCGCCTTTTCCGCTCTGCACGCCGTGCGACATGGTGAACCAGCCGTTGTTGATACTTTCCACGGTTCCGCACGTCTCGCCCGTGACGACGCCGAAATGGCAGACCGCTTCGCCGGGCTGCAGCGCCGTGGATGGGTTCGATTCGAGTGGACGCCCGCCGGGCAGGATGTTGTTGGCCGTGACGCTGCTGTCCAGCACTATCGCCTCGTAGTCGGAGATCATCTGGTCGGTGGCCACCGTGGTGCCGCTGGGCGTGTTGTCGCGGAACGTCGCGAGACGGCCGATCGCGTTGTGCTCACGGTCGTAAACGACTCCATTACCCCGGCAGTGCCCCGCGGTGAACGCGATTTTCAGGGCCGGGTCGACGTAGCCCAGGGTGCAGACGCGATTGTCCTGGTGGATTTCCATCCCCGGAAATACCACTGGGGGGTCCGCTTTGGCCGGCAGGGGCGCCGACCAGCATGCGAGTGCAGCAACGGAAGCCGGCGCGACGAATGCGCGCATTGCCAGGCGGCGCACCATGGTCTCCGATCCGTCGGAGGAAATACCGATCGCGGGTCGAGGTTACGGCGTAACCCTGCCCGACGTTGAGTCTTTCGCGTGACCTGGTCTTGACGTTACCGTGACGTGGCCAGCGGCGCCGCGCTGTCGGTTTGGCTGCCCGCGGCCGGTACCCAGCCCGGGGGGCCGAAGACGTAGCCCAGGCGATCGCGTAGCCGGCTCGCCGACCGCCAGTCGTGCGCGATCGCGACGTATTCGCGGATCTGCAGGTTCCAGATGTTGAACGTGTCCACCTGCTTCGTCAGGCCGTAATGCGGGCGGAACAACTCGGGCTGAAAGCTACCGAACAAGCGGTCCCAAATGATGAAGATGCCGGCATAGTTCTTGTCGAGATACAACTTGTCCATCCCGTGATGCACGCGGTGATGCGACGGGGTGTTGAAGACGAATTCGAATGGCCGCGGGAGCTTCTCGATCCGCTCGGTATGCACCCAAAACTGGTAGATCAAGTTCAGCGACCAACTGAAGAACACCATCCAGGGGGGAAGCCCTAACAGCGGCAACGGGATCCACATCAGGATCTCGCCGCTGTTGTTCCACTTCTGGCGCAGCGCGGTCGCGAAGTTGAAGTACTCACTGGAGTGGTGGGCCTGGTGAGTCGCCCAGATCAGCCGGACCCGGTGCGCGATGCGGTGATAGGTGTAGTACAGCAGGTCCACGCCCACGATCGCGATGACCCACGTGTACCACTTGGTCACCGAGAGGTGCCAGGGCGCGACATAGGCATAGATCGCCGCATAGCCGAGCAGCGCCAGGGTCTTCCAGGCGGCGGTGGTGGCTACCGACACCAGCCCCATCCAGATGCTTGCCATCGAGTCGCGGGTCAGGTACGCGCCGGAGGCCGGTCGTGGCTTCTCCGTGCCGGCCGCCTCGATGTGCTCCAGCTTGCGGGCCGCCGTCCACTCGAGAATCAACAGCAGCAAAAAGAATGGAATGGCGAACAGCACCGGGTCTCGCATCTGCGAGGGCAGCGCGAACCAGAACCCGCTGACGGTGTGCACACAGATAGATTACGACCATCGGCGCGACGCCCATCAGGGCGATCCGCTCACCTGGCTCCGTCGGCCCAGATCGATGAGGTGTTACGCACTTGACCGCGGTGGTGGTAATCGGCTCGGGGTTTGCGGGATTATGGGCGGCCCTGGGCGCCGCGCGGCGACTCGACGAGCTCGCCGTCCCGCCCGGCACGGTGGATATCACCGTGTTGAGTGCCAAACCATTTCACGACGTCCGGGTCCGCAACTACGAAACGGATCTGAGCGCCTGTCGCATCCCGCTCGCCGACCTGCTCGACCCCGTCGGAGTTGCGCACGTCGCCACCGAGGTGACAGCGATCGACACCGCCGCCCGCACCGTCACCACATCGGGCGGCGCGACGTACGGCTACGACCGACTGGTGCTGGCGTCGGGCAGTCGCGTGCTCATACCCGCCGTACCGGGCCTGCGGGAGTTCGGTTTTGACGTCGACACCTACGACGCGGCCCTTGCACTGCAGCAGCACTTGCGCGGGCTGGCCGACGGTCCGCCGACGCCGGCGGCGGCTACGGTCGTGGTGGTCGGTGCCGGGCTGACCGGCATCGAGGCGGCCTGTGAGCTGCCGGGGCGGCTGCGTGAATTGTTCTCGCGGGCCGGCGACACCCCTCGTGTGGTTCTGATCGACCGCAACCCCAGGGTTGGCTCCGACATGGGCGCCTCGGCGCGTCCGGTGATCGAACGGGCCTTGTCGGACAACGGCGTTGAGACCAGGACCGGGGTCAGCGTCGTGAGGGTCGGCGAGCGCGCCGTGCTGCTGTCGTCGGGTGAGGAATTACCGGCGGCCACCGTGGTGTGGTGCGCCGGCATGCGGGCCAGCTCGTTGACCGAACAGTTACCGGTGGCGCGCGACCGGCTGGGCCGGGTGGAAGTCGATGACTATCTGCGGGTGATCGGTGTGCCCGCGGTGTTCGCCGCGGGTGACGTGGCCGCCGCGCGCATGGACGACGAGCACCTGTCGGTGATGTCGTGTCAACACGGGCGGCCGATGGGCCGCTATGCCGGCTACAACGTCATCAGCGACCTGTTCGACGAGCCGATGCTGGCCCTTCGAATCCCTTGGTACGTCACGGTTCTCGATCTCGGGCCGGCCGGCGCGGTCTACACCGAAGGGTGGGATCGGGTGGTGGTTTCGAAGGGCGCGGCGGCCAAGGTGACAAAGCAGACCATCAATACCCGGCGCATCTATCCGCCACTGACCGGTAACCGCGGCGAACTACTCGCCGCCGCCGCACCGGAGCTGCAGGCGCGACCCTGACGGGCGATGCTCAGTTCGGCTGTTGAGCTGTTTCACCGGCATACCACTGCACCGCGCGCACCCCCGGTTGCAGGGAGAGTTCCGCCACCAACCGCTCAAGCTTGGCCAGTGTATTTCCGTCCATGAGCAAGTGCGCGGTCAAAGTGATTTCGTCGTCGATGGCCTGCCCCGTGTGGATACCCCGTAGCGTGATGTCGCTGCTGCTCGCGTGTTGCACGATCTGGGCCCGCACATACTTTTCCGATTTGGGGCGACAAATCACCTGCACCAGGTACGGCTGCAGGCCTTCGTCTTCGTCGGCGGTGTTGTCGCGGTCGATCATCCGGCCCAGCGGACGCCCCAACACGTGGATGGCGATGACGGTTCCGGTGGCGATCGCCGTGAATACCAGGTGGCCCGAAGCGGCCAGCACGCCTACCGCCGCCGAGCACCACAGGGTGGCCGCGGTGTTGAGGCCCCGGACGTTGACCCCCTCGCGCAGGATTACGCCCCCACCGAGGAATCCGATCCCGGACACCACGTACGACGCGACTCTGGTGGGGCTGCTGTCCTCGGTGGCGACCGCGTACAGCACGAACAAGGTCGCACCGGCGGCAACCAGTGCGTTGGTGCGCAGGCCGGCCCTGCGCGCCCGCCACTGCCGCTCCACGCCGATGAGGGCACCGCAACCCACCCCGACGGCCAATCGGAGTGCGAAATCGGCGACGCTCAGCGTCTGCATGTCACGGCACTCCTCTCCCCCACCCGCGCCGCTGAATACCGGCGACCGATCGGGATGATCGCGGTACCTGCCCCGAGGCGCGCTGGTCGGCGGCAGTCAACCACTCCCAGGTGAACGGCAGGTGGACCGAAGCCAAACCGGTTGCCTTATGGCCATACCCGCGAAACCCGCCGCGTCGCGGCGGAGCCGAACAATGCAGCCCGAGTCGCCTAAAGCTACCGGGGCGTCGAGGCTATGCCTTCGAAAGCTGATGAGGGCAATAGAATTTCGCGGCGATCATCGCGAAATTGGATGCGTTCTCCATATCCATTCCGGGGTTGTGGGTCTTCACGTCGTGAACAAGCTCCAGGCCCGATTCGCCGTTGTTCAAGCAGGTGCACACCGCTTTGCCCGACGTGACGGCAGCGCCTGGGTCGGAGTAGTTGATGCCGGCCTGATGCAGAGCGGCGAGGAAACCCGCGTCGTCACCGTCTGGAGCGGGAGGCGGATCGGCGTACGCCGGCGCGGCGAGGCCGATCATGGCGGAGGCGCCGAGTGTCGCAAGTAGCAGTTTCATAGCTCATTCCTCTCCGAATTCCGTTACGCCCTAACCCAACTGCGCATCCGACGGCACAACTTGGGGCTTGTCGCCTTTTTTCAAATGCACCGCGTGGATACCAGGTTTCTTCGACAGCTGCTCGAGCAGAGCGTCAAGACCCTCTTGATCGACGTTGTGGTGCTGCACGCTTTCGGGTTTCTCGGATATCTGTGCCACCAGACGCTTCAGGTGCTCCGGCGAGTTCTTGTCCTTGAGGTCCTTGAGCGGGGTGATGCGGCCGCGGACGCCGGCGCGGCCTAAAGCGCTGGGTGCTCCGGCGCCCAGGGCGCTGCCGAGCATGCCTGCCGCCGACATCGAACTGAGCAGCCCGCCCTCGCCGAGCGCGGCCGCCGGCACCGCTTCCGGCCCGGCGGCCGACAATGCGGCAGCGACCGTCCTGATGGCCGGGGTGGCCGTGGCCCAGCTCGGCGGTATCGACAGCTTTCCGACCAACGTGCCGGCATTCCCCATACCCCCCGATACCGAGCTCGTCAGATTGCCCGCGCCAAAGCGTACCCCCCCAAGCCCGGCTCCCAGCGCGTCTTTGGGAAGGCCGCCGATGGCAGCCGCGTGCGGGGCGAATTTAAGGAACTGCGACGCCGGCAAGTTGATCAGCAGGCCGATGTCGTTGAACCCCGTCGTAAAGCCGAGCGGAACCTTGATGGCGTTGTAGAGATTGGCGTACAGCGTGGACGTGCCGGCGCCGAGCACGCCGTTCAAGAGGCCGTTCAGGGTGTCGGTGTAGTCGGTGCCGAGGTTCGCCATTGCTGTCAGTGCGGGGTTGCCGAATTCGAGCGGGTTGAGGAATTCCGACATGAGGGACTGCACACTGCCGGCCGGGGTGGCGGCGGCTTGGGCCACCGCGGCAGCCTGGCCGGCGGCGCCGCCGGCGTTCGTGATCTGGGGCGCCGCGGTGAATGGCGTCACGTTCGAGGCGGCCGCCGACGAACTGGTGTAAGTGTCCATGGCCAGCGCGTCCTGGGCCCACATTTCGGCGTATTGGATCTCGGTGACCGCGATCGCCGGGGTGTTCTGCCCGAAAACGTTGGTCGCCACCAGCTGGGCCAGTTGGCTGCGGTTGGTCGCGATCTCCACGGGTGGCACGTGCGCCGCAAAGGCCGTCTCGTAGGCGCTTGCCGCCGCGGTGGCCTGTGTTGCCGCCTCGGCGGCCTGGGCCGCGGTGCCCTGCATCCAGGTCAGGTAGGGCGTGACCGCGGCCGCCATGCTGAGCGACGACGGACCGATCCATGATCCGCTGGTCAGGCTGTCGATCACCGCCGAATAAGACGACACGGTGGACTGAATTTCACTGGCCAGCCCCTCCCAGGCCGCCGCGGCGGCCCGCATCGACCCCGATCCCGGGCCGGCGTACATCCGCCCCGAGTTGAACTCCGGCGGAAACGCTGCGTAAAACATGTCTAACCCCCTTGCCTGGTCGTAAGCGCGTGCGTGGCAGTCATGGCAGTCGTCACTTTCACTCCTCGAGCGCCGGGATCACGATGATGGTGGCCGCGGCGGGGTCGGCCGCGGCGACGACACCGCCCAACGAGCTCGCCGCGGCCCCGCCACCGCCCCCGGACTGGAACGCGGCGGCGCCCACGGCGCGCCCGGCCAGGCTCGACAGGGCCATCTGGCCGAAGACGCCACCCTCGCCGTCAAGCGAGGCCATCGGGAGCCGCCGCCAGGTTGGTCGGTAGCACCGAGGCGAGCGTTCTGATCCCCGGGGCGGCTTCGGTCCAACCCTCGGGGACCGACATGCTTCCGACCAGGGCCGCCTTGCCCATGGCCCCCGATACTGGCGCCCCACCCACGGCCGAGCTCAAGTTCGCCGTCGCGCCGCTGGTCAGGGGCGCCAACGCCCCGGTGATGGGCTTTACGGCCCCGAAGGCTGCGAGGCCCTGCCCGTTTTGGGCGTACGAATACACCTGCCCGAACGACAGGAACGGGCCGCCGGGTATGGAACGTCAAGCCCTGAAGTGGAGTACCGCCCGGAGGTGATGGTCGAGATGATCGTGTTCCAGTTGGTCAGGTCGGCCTGAAGTCCCGCTGGCAACGAAATCGACGAGGTCAATTGTGGCAAGTCGAGCCCCGACAACAGGTTCCCCGACGACGTCGGCGAATTCAGGAGGCCGTTTGCCAGGCTTTGCAGCGCAGTCGGCAGCGAGTTGATCAGCCCGGACAGCTGCGACCCGGTGTTGGCGGCCGGGGTGCTGGCGGCCTGAGACACCGCGGCCGCTTGCGTGGACGCGGCGGCGGTGTTCGTGGTCTGCGGCGGCTCGGTGAACGACGTCAGCTGTGTCGCGGCCGCCGACGAACCGGCGTAGGCGTACATCGCGGCGGCATCCTGGGCCCACATCTCCATGTAGTGGGCTTCGGTGGCCGCGATCGCCGGGGTGTTTTGTCCGAGGAAGTTGGTGGCGATCAGAGCCATGAGCAGGGCGCGATTGGTCGCGATTACCTGCGGCGGCACCGTGGCCGCGAACGCCGTTTCATAGGCCCCCGCAGCTAGCTTGGCCTGGGTGGCTGCCTCCTCGGCCTGCGCGCCCGTGGCGCTCATCCACGCCACGTACGGCGCGGCCGCGGCCGCCATCGCGATCGATGACGGGCCCGTCCACGGGCCGGCCGCCAGGCTCGAGATCGTGGAGCCATATGAGGCCGCCGTCGACTGCAACTCCGTCGCGAGCTCATCCCAGGCCGAGGCGGCTGCCAACATCGGCCCCGACCCCGCGCCGACGTACATCCGGCCGGAGTTGAACTCCGGTGGTAGCGCCCCGAAATCGAACATCTGTTACCTCCGGTCCCCTGAGCGGCCGCCATGGTGGGCACAGCTCCTTAGCTACGTACGCATCTGCGTCGTAGCTACACTGAAATTCATGAACTCTTCTGTTGTATCCGCGCGTTGATCCGACGTGTTTGATCAGGCAACGAAATACAAATCTCCCCTGCTTCGGGCTTTCGGTGGCGAACCCCGGCGTTCCTCACCCCACTGCCCGATGTAACGATCATCTTGATCGCAACGTATTCGTATCGCGTTCCCGCGGTGTAATAGTAAGGTAAAGAATCCATGTCGCGACGCCCCTAGCGCTGTGAGAATGCTGCAGTTGAGTTACCACCTAGCTGTGACAAATCAGCACTTCCAGCGAACTTGTAGGTGGAACTCAGCGATAACTCAGGAACGGCCTTTATTCTATTCGCCGATTTACGTGAAACTTATCCGCCGATCGACGATCACCCGCGGTGACCAAACACCAGCGAGCCCCATTGATGAGAAATCAATCACAGTCCGCCATTCGACCATCACCGAACAATTAGAATTTCGCTGAACTGTGTCGCGCTTGTTGGCTCGCAACATTTATCACCGTGGTCGGCGCGAGGCGACTAGGCCCAGCTAGAAGCGACCCGGTTATGGTGCTGGCAGATGTTGCTGCCGATAGCCTAAATCGTTTGCTCGTGAGCATTTGGGTGGCTGGCCCTGCCCCAGAAGGCCGCAGCGGCCGGACATCACCGACGATGGCCCGCTGTTCGGCTGCCGGCGACGCGGCCCGGTCCCCGATGGCGGTGCCGTGGACGTCGACAACACCAAACTGATAGTGAATCGTCATGCGGTGCTCCCCTGAATTTCACCAAGCGTACGCATCCATAGCCGCTGTGATGCTGATTAGCTGCTGGGGGTTTTCTGTGAAGAGGATTCATGCTGTTTTCACTGGCTATCGCCATGAACCAGCCAGCGGCGCGGGCATGCCGCGTGTTAACTATATGTTGCGGAACGCTCAATCGAGAGGTGTGGCACCCGTGAGGTCGCGTACAGCGCACGCTCGTTTCCTGCGGCGGGTGGGCGCAAGGTTCAGCTGCCAAGGGCCGCTCGCCGATAACGGGGCCCGGGTGATTTACGTCGGCTGCTTCTTCTCGGCCACTGCCGCATTGATGCCCTCGGCCAGGTCCTCACGGGTCAGCTCCTTGAACCGCAACAGCTGATCCTCGCTGAACTGGGTGAGCTCGCTGGCCAGCACCTCGTCGAGGTCTTCGTCGTCCAGTCGGAAACTGCGGTGGTCGCGGGCCTTTTCCACCACGTTACGAACGAAGCCGGCGTTGCCGAGCGTGTCGATGCCGCGAATCAGATCCCCGTCTTCCGAGAAGCTCTCGTCAAGGTAGAACTTGCTGTACGACGGCAACAACGCATCGGCCGATTCGTCGGTGATGACGTCCTCGTTCTCACGCCCCATCAGTTTGGTCAGTGCGACGAGTTCTTCCGGGTCGTAGCTGTAGAACTCGATCACGGTCGAAAAGCGCCGTCGCAGACCAGGATTCACCTCGAGCATCTTGTCCATGGCTTTGGCGTAGCCCGCACCGAAGACCACCAGCTCGTCGCGATGATTTTCCATGTACAGCAGCAGCGTGTTGATGATCGCGTTCCCGTAGGGGTCGCCCTGGTGGTAGCCGCGCTCGAACAATGTGTGCATCTCGTCGAAGAAGACCGCGCCGCCCAATGCCCCCTCGAGCATCTCCTCGGTGTTCTTTTCGGCGTCGGCCATATACCGGCCCAGCAGTTTGGTGCGGCTGGTCTCCACCACCAACGGTTTGCGCAACACGGTGAGCCCGCACAGCTGCTTCGTAAAGGCCCGCGCGACCGACGTCTTGCCGGTTCCGGGCGGCCCGAGCAGCAGGGTGTGGCGCGATGTCACCGGCACCGGAAGGCCCATCTTGGCGCGCGCCAAGTTGACCTTGGTGGTCGACTTGATGAGCTTGATTTCCCGCTTGGCTCGTTCCATGCCCAGCATCGCGTTGAGCTCGGCGTCCCCTTCGGCCAGATACTTGGCGGCCTCGTGGGCGTGGCGAGCGGCCTCCGTCTCCGCGCGGGTGGGCGCGCTGTCCGGATCCCACGGGTCGGTGCGGGCCTCGATCGTTTCCGGGTCGGTCAGTATCAGCCGATAGTTGGGATTGTCCAACGCCTCACGGGCCGGGGTGAACTTCGGATCCCGCGAATACACCCGCCGCAACAGCTCGACGGCCTCCTCCTCGCGGCCGACGTGCCGCAGGCACATGCCCTGGGTGTACAAGGCGATATTGGCGGCCCCCGGCACCCGGTCACCCTCGACGGCGGCCTCGCCGCGCCGGAAGGCTTCTTCGAAGACCCCCAGTGACGCGAGCGCAGTGGTCGCCATCGCCGCGCCCGCGGCCCTCAGTTCGGGGTGCCGCCAGGACTTTCCCTCGGGAAATTGAACGAGCACGTCGGGCCAACGCCCGGTGCGGAAGTACAGCACGCCCCGCACGTAGTGGACCACTTCCTCGTCGAAAGGATGGCGGGGGTCGATGCCGTCGAGCAGTTTCGCCGCCTCGTCGTAGCGTTTCGCCTCGGCGAGAACGGCGGCATAGCTGCAAGCCAGGGACTCCACGCTGGTGATCGCCAGCCGCAAAAACAACCCGTCGGAGACTTCGGGACGAAACTGCAGATCGGTAACCCCGAGGCGGCGGGTTTCCCAGCCGAATGTCCTGACCGCCGCCCATGCGCCGGCGAGCACGTCGATGTTCTGCTCACCTGCCAGGATCCGCGCCAGCCAGGCATCGCACATGCCGGGATCATGGGCGGTCGCCGTGTTGAACATCTGCGACGCCACCTGAGGGTTGTGGCTGGGCTGTAGTCCGTTGACGGAGATCCCCGACGCCAATAGGCCGGCGACCATGGCATTACGGGCGTCTTCCGCGGTTGATTGCGAGCGCGTCATTGCGCAGCGGGCACGCTCGCTGAGCCCTCCCGCGCCTGACCTACTGACAGCACCACATCATCGTCGTTGGGCAACGAACGGCTGGGCACGACCAGGAGTGGGCGGGCCACCGGGGCGGGCAGGCTGGCGCGGACCGCGGCCAATTGGCGGCCGGTGAGCCGATTGAGTCCCGACGACAGGTGTCTGGATAGCCGTCGGTCGCTGTGGTAACGCACCCAGGCCGATACCTCACGCCGGCCGCCGCTGGTGCCGAGCCGGATCGTGATCACCGTCGCCGCCACGTCGCGCAGCAACAGCTCTTCGAGGGCCTCGGTCGTGATGTCCGAGGGCGTCAACCAGAAGCTGGTCGTGAACCCGTTGAAGTGCTTGAGGTATCGCCATCCGGGGCGACTCCAGGTCGGTTCCAGATCAGCCAGCACGGCGGTGTCGACCTTGGCGATCTCGTCCGCGGTCAACGGTCGGGCCGCACAACTTTGTCCATCGAGATCCTGCGCGAGCCGCTCGGTAGCCGCCGCCAGCGTTGAAGCCAGCGAGTCGCGGGCCGCCACCGCGGCGACGTTGCGCTGCGGGTTCATCCGCAGCACCAGCCAGGTGCGGCGTATGTAGGAGGTGGGCTGATCACTCACCACCCACTCTTCAGGCCCCCAGTCGTCCAGCTTCGACTTCTCCGCGGCATCCCCCCCGCTACGCGCCTTCACCGACACGATGTCGATGCTGTCAAGGTGAATATCGAACTGGTGCAGGCCATCAGCGACCGCCTGCACCGACAAGGTGCCCGCCGTAGTGCGATGGCGGTGGCGCCCGGAGGCGTCGTCCTCGCCGCCATCCACCGCGATCACCGTGACCAGGTGGCCGTCATAGAGGCGTACGCCGACTTTGTCGCGCCCGAATCGGCGGTCGTGGTCGAGCGCGGGCGTGCATCCCGCGGCCAGCGCAGCGCCCGGATCGGAGGACCAATCCCACAGCCAGGTGGCCAAGCCGGAGGTCACAGTGAGGCCGTGGTGGGTGACCAGCGAAAGCAGGGTGACCAGTGCCGCGAGGCCAACACCCACCCAAAACGCGATGTGATGATCGCCTTGCCAGGAATCGGGGCAGTGACTCGCCACCAACAAGATCACGGTGTCGACCAGAAACACCGTGGTCACCCGTGGCCACGAGAGAGCCAATCCAAAACTGCGCTGAGCCTTCATTGTTGTTGCTGCTCCGCCCTCACTGTTGCTTCCGCGTTCGCTTCAGGAACAGCGCTATACCGAACATGACGCCGCCGATCAGTAACGCTCCGGTCAATCCGCCGGCGGCGACCCATAATGGCACCATATCGCGGTGCGGCACCGGTTTAGGGATGTTCAGCGGTGCCGACAGTTGCTGCGGCGGCTTTGCTGGACCGTCGGGTACGTCCCAGGTCAGCGCCGCTACCGGGTCGACGATACCGTAGCCGAGCTGGTTATCCACGCCGCGCGCCGGCGCCCGTGCCGTCCGCTCCAACCGGTTGATGACCTGGTATGCCGATAGCTGGGGATACCTGGCGCGGACGAGGGCGGCCACCCCGGACACGATCGCGGTCGAGAAGCTGGTGCCGGCCGGAACCAACAGCGTGTTGTCCGGGCCATCGATGGCGTTGATCAGGCCATCGTCGCGGGGTGAGAGGCCGATGACGTCGATCCCCGGCGCGGCGATTCCCACCCATGGTCCTGCGATGCTCGTCGAACCCTGCCCCTGTGCCTGACCACCTCCGGTGAGCGGTCGTCCGTCGGTGTCGACCGCCCCGACCGTCAGGACATAGTCGCTGAACCAGGACGGCGTTACCACCGTGGTGACGCCGGCCCAGTCGCGGGGATCCTTCGGCTGCATGGGATCAAAGACCGGGTTCTGCTTGCAGTCCTTCTTGCTGCTGTCGCCGGCAGCGGCAACGATGACGACGTTCTTATCGACCGCCGCGTAGCGCACCGCGGCGCCCAGCGCCCGTTGGTCGATGATGTTGCGCGCACTCATGCAAGTCACATCGGAGATGTTGATCACCGTGGCGCCCAGGTTGGCGGCGTGCACGATCGCCCGCGCCATGGTCTCGACGTCGTCGGCCTTCGCCCGCGTCTGCGGATCCTCGTCGCCCGTGTACGCGTCCTTGAGGGTAAAGGCCTGGCTGGACTGGCGGATCGAGATGATGTCGACGTCTGGGGCGATTCCGCTGTACGCATCGGGACCCGGGCCCGGCGGCACCGGTGGTGGGGGCGGCGGTTTGGGCGGGTCGAGTGGACGCGGGCCGCCCGGGTTGTCGACGGCGACTACCTGACGACCGCCGGAGTAGCTCGGTATCGTCACCGTGCCTCCGGTGCCGCGGTTGACCGCTGGCGCCTGACCGGGTTGTGCCTGAGGACCTCCTGGCGGTACGCCACCTGGTCCTGGTGGTGCCTGAGCAGGCGCTGGTGGTGCCAAACCAGGCGCCTGCGCCGGCGGCGCTGGCGGTGCCTGACCAGGCGCCTGCGCCGGCGGCGCTGCCGGCGGCGGTGGCAGTCCGAACGGTCCCGGAGGAGGCGCTTCCGACGGGGGCGACGCGGGAACCATCGTCACGGTCTGGGGTAACGGCGACAAGGTCACCGTCTGTGGCGGTGGCGCTTTCGGGGGCGGCTCGGTGGTGGGAATCGTGACCGGCTTGCGCGGTGCGGCGGGCGGCGCTATTGCGCCGTTGGCCGGCGCTGCGCCGATCATCGAGGCCACGATGGTGCCGTGCGCGTCGCAGTCCGACAATCCATCGCCGGACATGATGTAGTCGCCGCCGGGAATCAGGTGCGGAAACCGGGGGTGTGGATTCACACCGGTGTCTATGACGGCGACCTTCTGCCCGGCGCCACGGCCGAATTGCCATGCCTCCGACAGGTTCAGCATGTCCATGTACTTCGGCTGCAACTGAAAGTCGGTGCCGGGCAGGACCCCAACCTCGGTGCAGTAGGAGTTCTGCTTCATCGGCGCTACGGGTCCGGGCGGGCCATCGGGCGGCACCGCGGCCGGATCGACCGTCGGAGGCGAAACCGCATACGCCGGGGGCAAGCCGGCTAATGCGCCTGAACTAAGCAGAAGTGCGGCGACGGTCGCGCGGGATGCGCGACCACGCCACACCTTGCCGCTAGCGGTAACGGATCGCCGCATAGACGTTCATCAGCCAAAATGCCAACGGGAAAATCGGCATCAGGCAGAGGTACTCAATCCATTCCACGACCTTGCGGAACAGCGGGCTGTAGATGCTGTTCGGCACCACCGCCGCGGCAGTCAGTCCCGCCGCCGGCAGCAGAACCAGGATCGCGACGCAGATCGACAGTGACAGCGGCGACTGCAGCCCCAGTGCGTACCGCACCACCACCCCGGCAACGATGAGCACCGAGGTCGCGGCCAGGGTGATCGACTGCCAGCGGTCGACATACGAGCGGCCGCGCAGCATCAGGAAGCCCGAGCAGAAGCCCGCCACCAAGACCGGCAGCCAGCGGTCCTCGGTGCGCGGATCCGCTAACGCGGTCAGCGAAATCACCATCAGCACGCCAAGCCCCCACAGCAGACCCGTCAGAAACGACCGGGCACGTTCGGCTTGCAACACCACATCGCGGACCGACGCGGGCCCCTCCAACACCGGGGCGCCGCCTTCGGGGCGCACCAGAGTGGTGGGCAGATCCGGTCGCGCCTCGAACACCCACCTGCTGGTGGCCGACGGGAACACGGGCAGCCGAATGCCGGACATCCGACGGGACAAAGCCGGTGCGCTCTGATAGGCCAGCACGCAAACCAGCACCACGCAGCTGAAGTTGGTCACCGCGCTGGTCATAGCGACCATGCGCGCCAGGCTCGCGACCGCCGCCACCGCGCTGATGGTGACGATCGCCGTGTAGACGCCCAGCCGGCGGCCGGTAAAGCGCAAGGTGAGTGCCGCGGAGATCGCGAGGACGCCAAAGCCCAACACCGCTTGCGGGGATCCGACGCCGCCCGGTGGCGCTGCCGCCGCGGCCACCGTCAGCGGCGCGAGGCCGCTCATCAGCATGACGTCGGCGACGCGCCGATCCGGGTCTGTTTTCGCCCGTATTGCCAGCAGGATGGCCACCGCCAACACCAGCGCGGCGATGATCGACGCGTAGATCGTCGTCAGCCACGAATTGTGGTGCCAACGCCACCAACCAAGCAGACCGGCCGCGGTGGTCACCCCGATCGCGACCATTGCCGCGCCGACCTGCAATGCAACGACCGGGTCGATCGCGGCGAATCGCTTGCTCAGATTTGACGAAACCGCGGTGGAGATGTGCTCGATGACCTGCGATCGATGCTCGGAGTCCGGGAGGAACCGGATCCACAAGCGGTCGCCGTCGTAGATGTCCTGCTCGGTCAGCGATTGGGTGGCCCGCAACGGCGTGCCGTCGACCAGGCACAGCGCCCACCTGCCGCGCCCCTCGGACTCTAGCGGGGTCTCGCCGAGCTCCCTGAGCCGGCTGTTGACCACTTTCAAGAGCGGGTCGGTCATCACCGAGACGGGGGCGTTGGCGTCCAGCAGAACGCCGATTTGGACACCCTCGCCGGCCATAATGCCGACCACTACCGCCCGAGGTTGTGAAATACCCTCGACGTCTGCCTGAAGGACATCAGCTACCGCGGTCATCGCCCTGTACCCCCTGCCATCGTGAATGTGTAACCCTGTGTAGCCAACCGCACTGGGGCCTCCGTCGCTCTACTTGCCGAGCCGCTGTGGCCCCCCGGAAGGTGCAGCTCGACCAAATCGGATTTCATCTGCCTCGCCTTGCGATAGAGAGTTGTGATGACACTGGTTTTAGATTTGCTGGTGATCCTAGAGAAGTATGCCGTCTTCGCGCCCCGACCGCATGTTATGTGCAAAAGCATTGGTAAAGTTTATGTTTCGCGCGCATGTCAAACCCTGCGGTGGGTTTTCCACTCCCCGTAGGGCAGCGTGTCCAGCACGGTTTTGATCCCCACCTGCACCAACTGCGGGGTTGCCGGGCAGATGGCCAGCCACGCCTCCCCGGAACCCGCGGTGCGCGCCTGCTGGTAGAGGGCGATGCGGCCGCCGGAACCGTCTTTGAGCGAGAGCACCGAGGCGCTGGGACCCTTGGCGTCGTCCCGGTACTGACGCGCGTACACCGCGACCTCGGCGGCCGGGTCCGACAGCGCCTGGCCCAGCGCAGCCACCGTGGCGGCACTGATGCCCATCCGGCGCAGATCACCGCCGGAAAAGACGTTAAAACCGGAGTCCTGCCATGACTTCGTTGCTTCCAGCATCTCCTCCATCGGCACGTTGACCGCATTGATCGCCGCGGGCTCCGCGTGGTGAATCGACTCCAGACCGTCCATCACCAATGACGCGATCGAGGCGCTGTCCGCGATGGCGACGTCATCGACCGTGATGTCGCTGCCAACCCGCACTGCAGACACCCAGTGTTGGCCACGACGGGCCAGCACCACCCGGAACTCGTTTTCGGGGATGTCGCGCGAACCCGGCGGCTGGTTCTCGTCGTCAACGACGCCATAAAGCAGCTTGCCCCGCGACAGCAGGGCGACAACCTCGAGGTCGGGTGCGGCGAGGACCCGCATTCGAGCCGCGACCTGTTCCTGGACCTCGTCGCCGACGACGATGCCCTGCTCGCGCATCACCGCCATTCCGGGGTGGTCGTTGAGCCAGTCGCTCGAGTCAGTAGATACGAATGGCCGGCACCGCAATTCCGGCGCGACATGTCGAATGTCGAGCAGCGCCTGAAGCATCCAGAAACCATCGACGTTGACGGTGATGTCGGTACGGGTGCTCTGTTGGTCCATCAATTCCTCGGAGGTCGAAGTGCATTGTAACCGCAGGACGCGGCAGCACACCGCCGGGTGTGCTGCCGCGCCTGAAGCTGGGTATTAGGCCCAGCTGCCGCCGACGGAGCTGTCGGTGTTGAACATGTTGCTGCCGGCGCTCTGCACCTTTGACCCGTGGGCGTTGGCCTGCTCGTAGATCACCTGGAAATTACGACCCAGCTGCGTGATGAACTCCTGGCAGGCCACCGAACCGGCGCCACCCCAGAAGTCACCGGCGGCCAGCACATCGCGGACGATGGACTGGTGCTCGGACTCGAGCGAGGCGGCCTGGGCGCGAATCGTCGCACCATGGGCGTCCACGTCGCCGAACTGGTAATTGATGCTCATGTTTACGTCCTCCTAAGTTTGAAAGTGTTGGACAGCAGCGCTTTTCAGCTAGCTGCTGAGGGCCGTCTGAGAGGCCGACTCTTGCGTCTCGTAGTTGTTGGCGTCGCGGACCAAACCGTCGCGCACCCCGTGCAGCATGTTCACAATGTTGCGGAAAGCCTGGTTCATCTGACCCATGGTGTCGTACGAGGTCGCCTGAGCCTGACCACTCCAACCCGCGCCGGCGATGTTCATCGACGACGACCACATCTTGCGGGCCTCGTCCTCAACCGTCTGCGCGTGCATCTCGAAACGCCCCGCCATCGCACGCATTGAGTGCGGGTCAGTCATAAAACGTGTTGCCATGTTGGCTGTCTCCTTTATATTCAGTGACTTGTTTTCAGTTGTGATGAGCGACGATGGCTAGATCGGTTACCCGGTAGCGCACCGCCGAGCCGAATACATAAAGATGGTGCCCCTCCCGTCACCGACGCCACGGCGCGTAGTTGACGGAAGGCTCGGTTGAACCCACGCCTGCGCGGGTCCGTCCCAAGCCTTAACCGGTGAACCCGATCAGCCCGTAAGCCCTGCGTTGGTGATCTCGGAGGCCAAATACGACGCGCCGCTCATGCCCAGGGTTTGCACGAACTGTTCGTGAATAGCCGCGGCCTGAGCACTGACCGCCTGGTACATCGTGGCGTGCGCGGCGAACTGGGCGGCGGTCAGCGCCGACACCTCGTCGGCAGCAGCGGGAACCACCCCGGTTGTCGGGGTCGCAGCGGCCGCATTCTGGGCGCCCAGGGCCGAGCCGATAGCCCCCAGGCTCGCGGCAGCCGCGGCCAAGGCCTCCGGCTGTGTAGTTACGAATGACATACTTTTCCCTCCTCGATTTCCTCCGGCACAGCTCTGTGCATGAGACTAGATGACAACGTCTGTATCACGCCGACTCCAAGGCCAGCTGTTCGCAATTGTTCACTGGATGGCACGCCAAATTCACCTTCGGTAACGACACAGTAACAGCGCCGGCCCCCGCTCGCTCGGTCTTACAGGACGGTCACAGCAAACCGCCAGGGCGCTCAACGGCACGCGGTGTCCGAAGGCCTGCTGACCAGCCCACACGGGGCTTGTCGTCGACTGGATGCAATCCCGACGGAGCAAATGATCCATCCTTGGTCGTGTCCGGCCGCGGGCTACCCGCCGAGCGGCGGTCGGGCCATGACGGTGGGGCGGAATCCGTACCTGGGGCCGGCACCGTGGCCGGCGCCGGCTCCCGCGCCGGCCAGCGGCATGCCGCCGAGCAGGTTTCCGGGTCCGCCGGCCTCCGGGGCGGCGCTGATGCTGCTGACCGGTATGGCCGTGGCATGGGGCGCCGCCGCCTGGACGTTTCCGGCCCAGGTGGCCGGCACCGACAGCTTGCCGATCGAGGTCGCGCTGCCCAGATGCGCCGCCGCACCGGCGCCGCCGCCCAGCAGGCCGCCCAGCCCGGGCAAGCCCTTGGGAACGGCGGCCGCGGCCGGCGCCACCGCACCACCGAGCGCGCCGGTGGTCTTGGCGATCTGAACACCGAAGTTGCCCATACCGACGCTGAAGTACGGCAGACCCTCGGTGTTGTAGAAGAAACCGGCATAGGCGCTGTAGGCGCTCACGATCGCCCCAAGGCTTGAGGGCAGCGTGCTGGACCCGCTCAATAGGAACCAGACTTGGGTCAGCAAGGGATTCTCTGCCCCGATCTGGCTCACCAGCTTGCCCGTCCCGGCGGGCGTGGAGAGCTGGCCCAGCGCGGTCTGGATCTCGGTGAGGTATTGCTGCAGGGTCGTCTGGATCGACGAGGCCGCGGTGCCCGAGTTCGCCGCGGCCTGGGTGCTGGCCGCGGCCGGATTGGCGACCGTCGGGCGCGTTGCCGAACGACGTCAACTTCGCCGCTGCCGCGGACTGATTGGCATAGTTGAACATCGCCGCGGTGTTGTTGGCCCAGAATTCCTGGTATTGGGCTTCGAGCTGCGCGATGACGTTGTTGTTTTGACCCAGCACGTTGGTCGCCGTGGCCTGGGCCAGCTCGGCTGCGGTTGAGCGCGATATACGGCGGGGGTGTGATCGAGCCGAGCACGGTCTCGTAGGCCGCCGCGGCCGACTGAGCCTGGGCGGCGGCCTCCTCGGCTTGAGCGCCCGTGGTCGTCATCCACTCCAGGTATGGCTGGGCCGCCGCGGCCATCGACGCCGAGGCCGGCCCCAGCCACTCCTCACCCGACAGCTCGGTGATGACCTGGTTAAGGCCCAGCGCGCCCGAACTCATTTCGGCGGCAACCCCATTCCAGGCCGCGGCCGCCGCCATCAACGAGCCCGAACCCGGACCCGCATATATCTGCGCGGAGGTGACCTCCGGAGGCAACAAACTCAAATCACTCACAATGACCCCTGGCCCGCCGCAGCCGGCAACGGCTCAGGCTGCGCAGTCGCAAACGACATGTGATCGTCTCCTCGGTATTCGAGCTCGATTAGCGCTCGATTGTCTCGCTCGCTCGGCTGTGAATGAACGTAATTGGCTCTCGCCGGAATCCCCGTCGACGTCAGCGCTCACCGAGTGGCAGCGACTCTTCGTCGTTGGCGACGACCAAGTGAACGCAGGTTGGCCGCGCGGCGCGCGGTCGATCCCGCTCGTGCCGATGACCTGCGGATTCAAACCGGATTTCGGTCTCCTCGCCGGGTCGACTGGGCGGGGATAGCGCCCCGCTTCTCCGCTTGCCGGGTCCAGAGCCGTCCAGCCCGGGGATAAAATCCCGTCGCGGATAAAGGCTGTTCGCCGACGTCGTCGGCCGCGTGGACTGCCTTGCCGCGCGCGTCTTATGCAGCTCGTCGGCGGACGGCAAATGGACCGCGTTCGGAGCGGCCTGACCAGGCGAATGGGTGGGAGCCGTCGTTATCCGGCGGAGGGCGGGCGTGTGAGCACGCTGTAGCGGAACCCGTATTTGTTGGTGTAGCCGTAGCCGGCGGTGCGCCGCCCGACGCCCCCCATCGGGAAACCCCGTAACAGGGCGTTGGGTCCGGCCGCGCCGGCGTTTGCTGGAGCTTCCTCCATCGCGGCGAGCGTGGTGGTCGCCTCCGATGTCGGCGTGGTCCAGTTCGCCGGCACCGACAACATCCCCACCTTGCCGGCCTGGCCCGCACTGGCCAACATCGCTCCCTCACCGCCGCCGCCGCTGACGGCGTTGACACCGAACGCGCCGCCCAGGTGCAGGCCGGCGAATTGCGGCGTCGGGTACCAGGCACCACCGGCACCGGCGGTGGCACCCAGGCCCTGGGTCAACTGCTGTCCGATCGAAAAACCGAAGTTCCCGATGCCCACACCGAAGTACGCCTGCAGAGTTTGTTTGAGGATCGGGGTGGCCCAGTTCGCCGGGATGTCGACGGAAAACGCGTTGGTACCGTTCGGTATCGCACCCAGGAACTGCTGCAACCCGTTGATGTACGGCGAGCTGTTCGCCAGTTGCTGCAACAACTGCGGGATCGTGGCCGCCGAGGTCAGCTGCGAGGTCGTCGCCGCAGCGGTCTGCCCGGAATTGCCCGCCGGTTGGGCGACGGCCTCGGCGACCGCAATGGCCTGGTCGAAGAGCCCCTGCGGGGTCGTGGTATTCGGCGGTGCTTGATACGGGGCGAACTGGGTGGCGGCCGCCGACGCGGCCGCATAGCCATACATCGCGCCGGCATCCTGGGCCCACATCTCGATGTAGTCGGCCTCGGTGGCCATGATCGCCGGGGTGTTCTGGCCGAAGAAATTCGTCGCCACCAACGTCATCAACAACACCCGGTTGGCCGCCACCACATACGGGGGCACCGTCATGGTGAACGCGGCCTCAAACGCCGCCGCCGCCGCGCGCGCCTGAGTGGCGCTCTCCTCGGCCTGGCCGGCCGCCGTGCTCAACCAACTGACATACGGAACCACCGCCGACAGCATCTGCGCCGACGAGGGCCCCACCCACGGCCCGCCGGTCAGCTCCGCGATGATCGAGTGGTAACCCGAAGCCGCCGAAGCCAACTCCGCCGCCAGCCCATCCCAAGCCGCCGCCGCAACCATAATCGACTCGGCCCCAGGACCCGCATACATCCGACCGGAATTGAATTCGGGCGGCAACGCCGCGAAATCAAACACCTACAAACCGCCGGACTCGAACGACACGTGTTCCCTCACAAGCTGTGTTGACTCGACGAATATCATCGAGATTGCTCGCTGTGAGGCTAAATCGCCGCGACCCCCCGCCGCCCCCGCGCTGCGGCCGGTCGTAAGCCGGCGACCGATATCCAGATGGCGTCCCGACGAAGACCCGGGCCGCGAGCCGTCGTTCGTGATGTTAAGTGCGCACGGCTATCACCTGCAGGAATGCATCGACGGCCCATTGCGATGGGGGTGTTGGTCGCTGGCCTGGCAAGCCGTCCACGGGTGGCACGGCGGGGCTGAAAATCCCGGCCTCAGATAAAATCCGGCCGCAGATAAAGCCCTCGTCGACTTCGCAGAGCGCCACCAGCCACCCGGCCGCGCGTCGAGTCGAAAAGGTGGTGTACTCGGCAAGCCCCGTATCGGGGTTCGGCACCGCAGGGGGTGCCGAACCCTTGCCGGCCGGCGGCATGCCGCGACGCGACGTCAGGTTGGATCGGAGGGCAGCTACCCGCCGATCGGCGGTCGGGCCATGACGGTGGGGCGGAATCCGTACCGGGGGCCAGCACCGTGGCCGGCGCCGGCTCCCGCGCCGGCCAGCGGCATGCCGCCGAGCAGGTTTCCGGGTCCGCCGGCCTCCGGGGCGGCGCTGACGCTGCTGACCGGTATGGCCGTGGCATGGGGCGCCGCCGCCTGGACGTTTCCGGCCCAGGTGGCCGGCACCGACAGCTTGCCAATCGAGGTCGCGCTGCCCAGATGCGCCGCCGCACCGGCGCCGCCGCCCAGCAGGCCGCCCAGCCCGGGCAAGCCTTTGGGAACGGCGGCCGCGGCCGGCGCCACCGCACCACCGAGCGCGCCGGTGGTCTTGGCGATCTGAACACCGAAGTTGCCCATACCGACGCTGAAGTACGGCAGACCCTCGGTGTTGTAGAAGAAGCTGGCATAGGGGCTGTAGCCGTTGACAAACGCCGCCAGGGTTGAGGGCAGCGTGGAGGACCCGGTCAATAGGAACCAGGCTTGGGTCAGCAAGGGATTCTCGGCCCCGATCTGGCTCACCAGCTTGCCCGTCCCGGCGGGCGTGGACAGCTGGCCCAGCGCGGTCTGGATCTCGGCGAGGTATTGCTGCAGGGTCGTCTGGATCGACGAGGCCGCGGTGCCCGAGTTCGCCGCGGCCTGGGTGCTGGCCGCGGCCGGATTGGCCACCGCGGGCGCGTTGCCGAACGACGTCAACTTCGTCGCCGCCGAGGACTGATTGGCGTAGTTGAACATCGCCGCGGTGTTGTTGGCCCAGAATTCCTGGTACTGGGCTTCGAGCTGCGCGATGACGTTGTTGTTTTGGCCCAGCACGTTGGTCGCCGTGGCCTGGCCCAGCTCGGCGCGGTTGAGCGCGATATACGGCGGGGGTGTGATCGAGCCGAGCACGGTCTCGTAGGCCGCCGCGGCCGACTGAGCCTGGGCAGCGGCCTCCTCGGCCTGAGCGCCCGTGGTCGTCATCCACTCCAGGTATGGTTGGGCCGCCGCGGCCATCGACGCCGAGGCCGGCCCCAGCCACTCCTCACCCGACAGCTCGGTGATGACCTGGTTAAGGCCCAGCGCGCCCGAACTCATTTCGGCGGCAACCCCGTTCCAGGCCGCGGCCGCCGCCATGAACGACGCCGAACCCGGACCCGCGTAGATCTGCGCGGAGGTGACCTCCGGAGGCAACAAATCTAAACCACTCACAATGACCCCCTAGCCGGCCGCGGCCGCGTTGGCGATTTCGGCGATCGTGTACGACGCCGAGCTGACACCCAGGGTGTTAACGAACATCTCGTGGATCGCCGCAGCCTGGGCGCTGACGGCCTGATACATCTGGGCGTGCGCGGCAAACTGTGCCGCGGTCAACGCCGACACCTCATCGGCGGCGGCGGGCACCACCCCGGTCGTCGGGGCCGCCGCCGCGGCATTCTGGGCGCTGAGCGCCGAGCCGACACCCTGCAAACCGGCCGCCGCAGCCGCCAACGCCTCTGGCTGCGTAGTCACGAACGACATCTTGTTCTCCTCCTCAAACCTCAGGCACGATGACCTTCAAAGGAATGCTTTGCTGCTGACGCTCACCGCAGACATAGCTCGCTAGTGAGACTAAATGGATCTGGCCTGGTCGCGCCTCCTTAGCGCCAACTGTTCACGGACGGACAACTGGTGTTCACTTCGGGCCGTACAAGCGCCCCAACCTGGAAGATCATTCTCGCGCCTTTCGTTATCCGGCGGACGGTGGGCGTGTGAGCACGCTGTAGCGGAACCCGTATTTGTTGGTGTAGCCATAGCCCGCGGTGCGCCGCCCGACGCCCCCCATCGGGAAACCCCGTAACAGGGCGTTGGGTCCGGCCGCGCCGGCGTTTGCTGGAGCTTCCTCCATCGCGGCCATCGTGGTGGTCGCCTCCGATGTCGGCGTGGTCCAGTTCGCCGGCACCGACAACATCCCCACCTTGCCGGCCTGGCCCGCACTGGCGAACATCGCTCCCTCACCGCCGCCACCGCTGCACGGCGTTGACACCGAACGCGCCGCCCAGATGCAGGCCGGCGAATTGCGGCGTCGGGTACCAGGCACCACCGGCACCGGCGGTGGCACCCAGGCCCTGGGTCAACTGCTGTCCGATCGAAAAACCGAAGTTCCCGATGCCCACACCGAAGTACGCCTGCAGGGTTTGTTTGAGGATCGGGGTGGCCCAGTTCGCCGGAATGTCGACGGAAAACGCGTTGGTACCGTTCGGTATCGCACCCAGGAACTGCTGCAACCCGTTGATGTACGGCGAGCTGTTCGCCAGTTGCTGCAACAACTGCGGGATCGTGGCCGCCGAGGTCAGCTGCGAGGTCGTCGCCGCGGCGGTCTGCCCGGAGTTGCCCGCCGGTTGGGCGACGGCCTCGGCGACCGCAATGGCCTGGTCGAAGATCCCCTGCGGGGTCGTGGTATTCGGCGGTGCTTGATACGGGGCGAACTGGGTGGCGGCCGCCGACGCGGCCGCATAGCCATACATCGCGCCGGCATCCTGGGCCCACATCTCGATGTAGTCGGCCTCGGTGGCCATGATCGCCGGGGTGTTCTGGCCGAAGAAATTCGTCGCCACCAACGTCATCAACAACACCCGGTTGGCCGCCACCACATACGGGGGCACCGTCATGGTGAACGCGGCCTCAAACGCCGCCGCCGCCAGGCGCGCCTGAGTGGCGCTCTCCTCGGCCTGGCCGGCCGCCGTGCTCAACCAACTGACATACGGAACCACCGCCGACAGCATCTGCGCCGACGAGGGCCCCACCCACGGCCCGCCGGTCAGCTCCGCGATGATCGAGTGGTAACCCGAAGCCGCCGAAGCCAACTCCGCCGCCAGCCCATCCCAAGCCGCCGCCGCAACCATAATCGACTCGGCCCCAGGACCCGCATACATCCGACCGGAATTGAATTCGGGCGGCAACGCCGCGAAGTCGAACACCGTGTCCTCCTCAGTCGGCCGTGATCGCGGTGGCGATCTCGGCTGTCACATAAGAACCATGGCGGCCGTGGCCACGACCTTGTGCATCTTTCGGCCAGCAAACCAAGGTGACGGAACAGCCGGTGCGTATTGACGCGTTCGTTCGCTGCGCCCGGATAGGTGGTCCGCCACCAGGATTCCTGGACTTACGGTCAGGAACGACATGCACAATATGCCTCGTTTACCCCACTGTCAGCAACCAAGCGACAGCTCGTTTCGTGCCTGAACTGCCGCTCGCGAATGACATTAGCCGGTCATGCCGGACGCACCGACCCGGGACGCCAACTGTTCATTCCACGCAAACCAATGTTCACTCCCGGCAAACCGCGGTTCATCCATGGCAACTGAATGTTCATCTGCGGTTCGCCCGGCCCGCTTGCGGTGTCGCAGCGCTAATCCTCTTCGATAACCAGCGCCATTTCCGGGCAGGAGGCCACGCCGTCGCGAACCAACAGCTCGTCCTCGGGCCTCACCTCGTGTTCTTCGAGGGTCGAATTGCCCGCCTCGTCGATCGGGAAGAGGTCCGGATCGACGGCGTAACACTGGGCATGGCCCACGCATCTGGACTTTTCGAGTCGAACCTTCACAAGGTTTCCTTCGTCAGCGGCTTCCGGGAACTCCGTACTGGGACTGGACAAATCGATACGTAGATCCGTCGGTCGATAAAGTCTAGAAGATGGTCGCCGGCCGCGGCGCCGAGTTAAACCTGGTATTCGTCCCGCGGCCGGATTGGTGCCCCTTTGCACCGCATGCGATATTGGTGTGCCACCAGGAATCGGTGACGACCAAGTGTTCCGGGCATGGGCTGGCTGGGCCGCGCACTACGACCCCGAAAATACAGAGACAAGCGGAGATCAGAGCGCATGAGCACTCTTGGCGAAGGCCAGCCAAAAACGTTTCACCTACCGCGGCTTGACTACTACAAGTTGCCACTGGCCGCCGACCGCGGTGTCGGATGGAAGACGTTGCGCGACGCCGGGCCGGTGGTGTTCATGAACGGCTTCTATTACCTGACCCGGCGCGAGGACGTGCTCGCCGCGTTGCGCAATCCCAAGGTCTTCTCATCCCGACTGGCACTGCAGCCCGCCGGGTACCCGCTGCCGGTACTGCCGCTGGCGTTCGACCCGCCGGAGCACACCCGCTACCGCAAGATCCTGCAACCGTATTTCAGCCCGCAAGGATTGAGTAAGTCCAGGCCGGTGCTGCAGCGCCACGCCGCCGAGATGATCGCCGCCCTGGCCGGCCGGGGCAAGTGTGAGGCGATGGCGGACTTCGCGAACCTGTACCCGTTTCAGGTGTTCCTCGAGTTGTACGGCCTGCCGCTGGAGGATCTTGACCGCGTCATCGCGTGGAAGGACGCCGTCGTCGCCGACAAGCCCTATCTGTCGCAGGAAGATCTCAACAAAGGGCGAGAGCTGTTGGCATATCTCGGCGATCTGATCCAGCAACGCCGGCAAAACCCGGGCGATGACATGTTGTCGCAAGTGATGGCCGGCGAGGGCAACTTCAGTGATCTGGAGTTGCTGGGCATGAGCCACCTGTTGATCCTGGCGGGCCTGGACACGGTGACCGCGGCGATCGGATTCTCCCTTTTCGAATTGGCGCGCAGACCGCAGCTGCGCGGCGTGCTGCGCGACAATCCCAGGCAGATCAGGGTCTTCATCGAAGAGGTCGTCCGCCTGGAACCGTCGGCGCCGGTGGCGCCCCGCGTGACCACCGAAATTGTCACCGTCGCGGGCATCACGCTCCCGGCAGGCACGCACGTGCGGTTGTGCATGGCCGCGGTCAACCGCGATGGCAGCGACGCGATGTCGACCAACGATCTGGTCATGGACGGCAAGGTGCACCGGCACTGGGGGTTCGGCGGCGGACCGCACCGCTGCCTGGGTTCTCACCTGGCGCGGATCGAGCTCACCGTCGTCGTCGCTGAATGGCTCAAGCAGATCCCCGACTTCGAAGTGCCTCCGGATTACACCCCGGAAATCAGGTTTCCGTCAAAGAGCTTCGCGCTCAAGGAATTACCGCTGCACTGGGGTTAACCCCAATCGTGGGCAACCCCAGCGCAGCGGCAGAGTCCTAGTTGCTCCTACTTGCGGAACTCCGTGGCTGCCACCTGGACGAACACGCCGGTGTCCTCGGCCATCAACAGGCCTCGACCACGGGGCAGCGGGCCACCCTTCATCTTGCCGCGGATGAAGCCCTCGTCGGGGTCGGCGTCCATCACCAGCAACGGCGCATTCGCCTGGTGCAGTGCCCGCAGCATCGGGTCACTGCCCGCCGAAGACCAGCCGCCGAAGGTACGGGTGCCGATCACATGCAAGCCGACATCGGCGGCCCGGGTCACCCAGGCGGCGGCCTTGTGCAGCGGCGAATCGAAGCCTGCCGGCATCTGCTGGATGTCGTCGACGATCAAGAAGATCTCCGGGCCGCTCCACCACGACCGCGACAACAACTGTTCCGCCGACAGACCGGGTGGTGGTTCACGGCTGGCCAGCAGGGCGGACAAGTCGTTCATCATCTCCTGTACGCCGTCGAGGTTGTAGGCGAACTTCTCCACATAGTCAGAGCCCAGTACGGTCAGCAACTGACGGCGCGGGTCGACCAGCCATACCTGGGCCGAGGGATGCGACGTCGGCGGCGCGCTGCTGGCACCCGGCGCGTAGATTCGGCCGATTTCGGACATAATGGTGGCCAGCGTGGTGGTACGACCACATTCGCGTCGGCCGGTCACTATCAGGTGCGCGTTCTCGGCGAAATTGAGATAGACCGGCGCCAGGTCCAATTCCGATATGGCCCAGACGATTCCACCCGCACCGACCCCTTGGCGGTTGTCTCGGGCAGCCAGCTCCCGCACCTGTTCCACACCGAACCGCGCGGGCAGCCGGCGCACCGGCGCGGCCTGGCCGCTCGCGAGCCGGCTGACCGCTTCCACGATGCTGTCGGAGTGGAACACGTTGTCGGCCGTGTTGGCCAGCGCGGGCCGGGCCACCAAGGTGTGCAGACCGGCCTGGGGGTCGGCGTCGAGTCGGACGTAGTTGACCGCGACCATGCCGCGCCCCGGCTTGACCGGAACCTCCTTGGCGAATCGGGAACGGACCAGCTTGGCGTCTTCCACCGCGGCCAGGCGCAACTCGACCCGGGAACCGAAACCGCTACGCACCGGTGGCCGCAGCTCCGATTCGCGGTCGGCGGTGACGACGACATGCACCCCGAACGACGGGCCCTGGTTGATGATGACGTTCACCTGCTCGATCAGCACCTCGTTTTCCTCGGCCAACGCCCGGTAGTTGTCGATCACCAGGTAGACATCGCCGAATCCGTCATTGGGCACGGGACCGGGCTCACCGCCGAACTTGCGCCGCCGGAACACCTCCATCGAGGCGATTCCGTATTCGAGGAAGCTGCGCTTGCGTTCGCGCACCACCGCCAGCAGTTCGGCCACCGTACGGCGCACCCCGTAGGGATCGGTCGGACCGGCGACCTCACCCACGTGGGGCAAGCGGGCGACCGTGGTCAGGGCGGTGCCGCTGTAGGCCAGGCAGTAGAACTGGACCTGTTCGGGCGTGTGGGTCATCGCGGCCGAGCAGATCAGTGTCTGTAGCGCCGTGGTCTTGCCCGAACCGCCGGCGCCCAGGATCAGGACGTTCGCGCCGGGCCCCGAGGTGTCGACCGACCACGGCGGCTGGTCGTGCTTGAACGGGCGGTCGATGACCCCGATCGGGAACACCAAGTCCCGGGCCAACCCGTAGTCCTGCTGCCACTCGTGGCCGAGGAACCTATTGACCAGCACGTCGATGGCGAGGGGCGTGTTCAGCGGCGGCTGCCACAATCGGTAGGGCTCGAAGTCGATCTTGCGCAACTGATCAATGATCACCGTCCCGAACTTCGGTGTCCTGATCCCTTCTTCGTCCTCCTCTTCGTCCTCGACTTCCGCCGAGTCGCCGTTCGAGTGCACGGCCACCCGATCGAGGTCCGGTCCGCCCACGCTCACCTCTAGGGGGGTGAACGAGTTGGTAAACAGTTGCGGGCGAACGTAATCGATGCTGTGCACCAACGCCGGGGCTTCCTCGCCGTCGACGGTGATGCCGCGGGTGATGTAGTCCCGCCACAGGAACTCGGCCTGGAACCGGACGATGTCCTCGAGGCTCCGGCGGAAGTATCCCAGACCCGCCTGGGCCGGCAGGTTGACCGCATTCGGCACACCGGCGGCCTGCGCCGCCCCGGCGGTACGCGCTTTCAGCACCAACCGGTAGCCCATGTTCTCCATGAGTTTTTCGGCCCGGCTCTCAATGGTCTGCGACGCCATCATGAGGTGGATCCAGTAGGCGCGGCCCTGACGCCCGATCGAGTCCAGAACGTCAACCGCCGTGGGCATGATGCGGAACCATTCGTAGAACTCGTCGATGACCACCACCAGCATCGGCAGCGGCGGCATGTCCTGACCGCGCGCCCGCATCCGGGAGCGCACGGAGTTGTATTCCTTGGCGTCGTCGACACCGGCGCTGTCGCATATCGCCTTGCGACGGGCGATCTCACCCCACAACGCGTCCAGGAAGCGCTCCATCAACGCCTGGTCTTCTTCCAGGTCGGTGATGATCCGCGACACGTGCGGCACACCGTTGAACGGCTTGACCGCCGACCCACCCTTGAGGTCGGCCAGGACGAACTGGAGTTCCTCCGGCGGATGGCCGAGCATCAGCGATTCGATGACGGTTCGCACCAGCGTCGACTTACCCGAACCCGTTGTCCCGGACATGACCCCGTGCGGGCCGTCGCCGCCCTCGTCCAGCGACTTCATGTCCAGGAACAGCAACTCGCCGTTGTCGGAGCGATTACCGAATGGCGCCCGCAACCGCGACCGGCCCATCGCGTCGGTGCGGCTGCCCCAGAGCGCGTCGAAGTCGATATCGGAAGGATCGTCAATCCCGTAGTAGGCCATGATGTCTCGGGCACCGATGTGGGCCACCCGCTGGCCGATCTCCTCGTAGGCCTCGGCGAGCCGCCAGCGCGCCAGCTTCTGCGCGAACTCCTCCGATTCCGCGATGCTGAGCTGGTCGGTGAGAGCGAAGAACCACGCGTTCTCGTCGATGACCATCCAGGTGTCGCGGTCACGCGGCAACGCGTCGATCACGCCACGTTCGTCGAACCGCAACGTGCGCTCCGGGACGGACGACCACATTGAAGCGCCCGTCAGGTCGAAGAACGTCACCCCGTCGATGCCTTCGGCGCTGATCACGTACTCCCACTGCGGATCCGTGATGTCCGAGATGATCACGGTGTGCGGCGTCGGGGTCTGCGTCGACGAACTTGCATGCCGGGGCGTGAAAGAGCCACGGCCGGCGAACAATTCGGCTTGCTCGGCGGCGAACTCCCGCACCGAGCTGTAGACCATCCGCGCGTAACCCGCCGCGTCCGTACGCCGCGGGTCACCGAAGTGCGGAAGCCACTTCACCCAATCCCATTGGTCCAAATCCGAACTGACCACGATCATTTGCATGTGGTCGGGCCCGTGGGAGAACGTCAGCTGGCAGATGATCGCCCGCATCAGGCCCAGTGCCTGCTCGCGCTCTCCGACCAACGAGTACCACGGCTCGACCAGCACGGAGATCATCTTCGGCAGGTTGTACACGACGCTTTGATAGCGCCCGAACTCCTGAAGTGCCTTACCGGTTACCGGCTCGAGCTCGATATCGGTCGGCATGTTCTGCGGCTCACCCCAGGTCACTTCGGGACGGGTCATGCCCACGCCGACTCGGACGACACCGAAGTTGAGGTCCTTGCCGTCGGGCTTGCGTTCCCACATCCGCGCCGATCCGACGGCGGCCGCCAGCGTGGTGGGTGCCGGGTGGTACCACCGGTAGTTGGCGTCCATGCTGTCGGCCGACTCGTGGGCGGTGTCGCGCAACATGTCCAGCATCAACATGAACTGGGCGCGCATCGCGTCCAGCTTCGGCCGGCTCATCTGCTGCTGGCCGCCCATCCCGCGGCCGAACATCATGAACATCATCCCGCCGATCATGAAGATCGGGAAGATCGAGCCGACGCCCCCGAACACGTGGGAACCGCTGCCGACGACCATCGCGACCATGCCGATCAGCAGGCCTATCACTAGGACGCCAACAATAATTATCCAGACGGGCTTGCCCTCCGGCGGCGGGATGCTCAACGGCGTCGGCAGGACGATGTTTTCCGGCTTGATCACCGGGGCCTTTTCCGCTGTCGGCCGTGCGAATCCACGTTTCATCTCGGTACCACCAACTCTGCGGGGCTCATATCCATCGGTAGGGTGTCGTGCTCGACCAAGGCATCTGCTCGTGACAACGTCGGGCCCTGGGGCAGCAGCCGCAGCGCCACCCACGGCGCCAGGCTCGGCATGTTCTTCAAACCCAGCGCCTCACGCACGTCGCGGGTGTCGTCCACTCCGAATCGAGCGCCCGCATCCGACAGCCACCACAGCGATTCCGTTGTCTTGGCGCCGGCATCGTTGCCGGTGACGGCGACGAAGTTTGCGTAGTCGGGCCCGAAGAAGACCTGATCGGCCTCCCGGCCGGTGGTGTCGGCCTTCACCAAGGACACGACCTTGGCCGCGTCCTTTGACACCAGCGGAAGGCTCGCCCCGGACACCACCTGGATGCGGGCCCGGTTCTCACCCGAGGTCTTCTGCCACCACCAGCAGGTCGCGGGATTGTCCCGGATGTCCATGACGTTCAGCGGATTGTCCGGATAGGCCGACAGATCCAGCTTGTTGACCACCGGCATTTTCGCCAGCGCCGACGGTTCCACGGTCACCGGTTTGGCGTTGGCCGGGCCGCCTGCGTTCTGCATGATCTGGGCCACCAACGGTGGCAGCGTCTGCACGCCGTCGGCCAACACCAACGAATACTGTTGCGGCCCACTGATTTGCGGTGTGACGATCACCGTGCCCACCGGGCCGGGCGCCCCCGCAAACGTCGCCGGAGTGCCGGCGTTCGGCACTTCCGGCACCGTCAGTTCGGGCCCCACCGGCAACGCGTCGAACAGGGCCCGGCTCATCGGCTTTGCCATGCTGACTTGCTCCGGGGTCAAACCCAGCGGCAACAACACCGATCGGTTCGTCGCGTCGATACGTGACCGGCGGCCCTGCCGGATCACCCAGGGGTCCTCGCCGTATCTCAGCACGACCGCATCGGATCCGTTCAGCACCCGGCGGTGGCCGCTGAGGTCCGGGGTGCCGTCGATCACGGTCGTGGTCACCCCCGACGGCGACGCGAGCCCGGTCGACGTGGCCGCGGTGTCGCAGATCAGCCACGACGACGTTTGCGGGCTCTTGGGTGCGAAGTTTGACGGTGCGCCCGGGATGCCCACCAGCGGCCCGCGCGGCAGGCTCGCGATTTGGCTCGACCGGACCAGGTGCGGGTTGTCCGGCCGTCCCGTGATCAGCCGCGCCGACGCGAGGTTCAGGGCCGGATACAACCTGTCACCAACGCGGACGTAGAGCGCGCCGGAGTCCTTGTCGGCGATGATCGGCGCGTCATTGACCGTGCCGGCCGGGCTGAGGAACGAGTACACGAGCGCACCCAGGCAGATCACCAAAGCCGCGGAAACCGACGCCACGACGGACAGGGTCTGACGCCGTCCCGGCTCGATCTCCATGCGGACCCGCCACCGGGTCAGCGCCATCGCGGTTCGGCGAGCAAGGAACTGATAGCCGGTTACCTGGGTGCGGGTCGATAACCCGAGGCCATACCCCGTCCCCCGTTGCCTGCGACTCTCTTCCGCCACTTAATTCACCATCCGGTCTGCTAGAACGCCTGGACGTTGTCCATCGCGCGAATTACATCGACAACCGTAAGTGACCCGCACGGACCTCGCCACGCGTTGCCGTGTGCGTTCACTTTATTTACATCTCGCTATGCAGACGAACCCGATCTTTCGGTCGCCGGGCTCGCGAACGGCGCCGGCAGCGGCACATGCCACTGAGCTGGCCCCATTGGTCTGCCCCACTGATCCCCCGGCTGGATTTCTCGTACCTTCACAGGCATCGTAGCGGCGGATGGCTGACTCGTCCTGCCGAATGCCTGCATAACGATGGCTTCCGACCATTACCGAGACGTCCCGCGCCGTCTCCAGGCGGGTCGGGCAAGGAAGATGGGCGACATGACTGAGCTCGCGCCCTCGCTGGTCGAACTCGCCCGGCGGTTCGGTATCGCGACGGATTATGAGGACTGGACCGGCCGGCGGGTCCTGGTCGCCGAGGCCACGCTGGTGGCGGTGCTCGCCGCACTCGGTGTCACCGCCGGCACCGAACAGGAGCGCAAGGCCGCCCTGACCGCGCAGGTGCGCTCCTATTGGCAACGCCGGCTGCCGGCGACCATCGTCGCGCGCACCCACGCGCCGACGCGATTCTGGGTGCATGTGACGCATGGTCACCCCGCCCAAGTGTGGTTGCAGCTCGAGGACGGCACGGTGCGCGGCGGGGTGCAGCAGGTCGATAACTTCACCCCGCCGTTCGACCTGGACGGTCGCTGGGTGGGTGAGGCCAGCTTCGTGTTGCCCACTGACCTGCCGCTGGGCTATCACCGGGTGCACCTTCGTTCCGGCGATTCCGAAGCCAGCACCGCCCTGATCGTGACGCCGGACTGGCTCGGGCTGCCGGAGCAGCTCGGCGCCCGCCGCGGGTGGGGTCTGGCCGTTCAGCTCTACAGCGTGCGGTCCCGGCAGTCATGGGGTATCGGCGACCTCACCGATCTGACCGACCTTGCGGTATGGTCCGCTTTCCGCCACGGCGCCGACTACGTCCTGGTCAATCCCCTGCACGCGGCCGCTCCGACGACCCCGATGGAGCCGTCACCGTACCTGCCGACCTCGCGGCGGTTCATCAACCCGCTGTATCTGCGCGTTGAGGCGATTCCCGAATTCGCCGACCTGACCAAACGCGGCCGGGTGCGGCGGCTGCGGTCAGAAGTCCAACAGCGAGCCGGCCAGCTCGACGCCATCGACCGCGACAGCGCGTGGGCGGCCAAGCGGGCGGCGCTCAAGCTGCTGCATTCGGTACCGCGATCGGCGGGCCGTGAGCTGGCCTACGCCGCGTTCCGCGATCGCGAGGGCCGCGCGCTCGACGACTTCGCAGCCTGGTGCGCGCTGGCCGAAGAGTACGGCGGTGACTGGCATCGCTGGCCGAAGTCGCTGCGGCATCCCGACGCTGCCGGTGTCGCCGGTTTCATCGAAAGAAATTCGGACGCAGTCGATTTCCATCGCTGGTTGCAGTGGCAGCTCGACGAGCAACTCGCCTCGGCACAGTCGCAGGCGACACGGGCCGGGATGGCGCTAGGCGTAATGCACGACCTGGCGGTCGGTGTGCACCCCAACGGCGCCGACGCCTGGGCCCTACAGGACGTGATGGCGCTGGGCGTGACCGCGGGTGCGCCGCCGGACGAGTTCAATCAGCTCGGCCAAGACTGGTCACAGCCGCCATTGCGGCCGGACCGGCTGGATGAGCAGGAGTATCGGCCCTTTCGCGCACTGATCCGGACGGTGCTCCGGCATGCCGGCGGGGTCCGCATCGACCACATCATCGGATTGTTCCGGCTGTGGTGGATCCCGCGCGGCGCACCGCCGACCCAGGGCACGTACGTGCGTTACGACCACGAAGCGATGATCGGCATCCTCGCCCTGGAAGCGCACCGCGCCGGGGCGCTCGTGGTCGGCGAGGATCTCGGCACCGTCGAGCCATGGGTGCGCGACTACCTTTTGTTGCGCGGTGTGCTCGGCACCTCGATCCTCTGGTTTGAGTTAGATCGGGCCGGCGCAGGCGGGCCATTGCCGGCCGAACGCTGGCGGGAGTACTGCCAGTCGTCGGTCACCACCCACGACCTGCCGCCGACCGCCGGGTATCTGGCCGGCGACCACGTGCGGCTGCGGGAGTCCCTGGGATTGCTGACCCGGCCCGTCGAAGATGAGCTCGAGTCCGACCGGGCCGAGCTGGCGGCCTGGATGGCCGAGCTGCACCGGGTTGGGTTGCTCGATGACGGGCAGGACGACCCGGAACTGATCGTTCTCGCCCTGTACCGGTACCTGGGCCGAACGCCGTCGCGGCTGTTGGGGGTGGCGCTGCCCGACGCGGTGGGTGACCGCCGGACCCAGAATCAGCCCGGTACCACCGACGAGTACCCCAACTGGCGGGTTCCACTGACCGGCCCCGACGGCCGACAGGTGATGCTCGAGGACGTGTTCACCGATCCCCGGGCGGCCACTTTGGCCGAGGCTGTGCGCGCCGAGATCGCGCCTCCGACCTAGTGCGACCTGTTAGCTTCGGGTGCCATGAAGGTTTCCGTCATGGCCCCGGTCGCCGACGGTGTCACCGCGGATCCCGAGTGGATGGTCAGCTTCGCGAGTCACCTTGAGCGGTGCGGCTTCGAATCGATCGTCGCCGTCGAGCACACCGTCCTGGTCACCCGGTACGACAGCGTGTACCCGTACGACAGTTCCGGACGAGTCGGGCTGGCGGCTGACTGCCCCATTCCCGACCCGCTCGACCTGCTCGCCTTTCTGGCCGGCCACACCAGCCGCCTCGGGTTGGCCACCGGCGTGTTGGTACTGCCCAACCACCATCCGGTGGTGCTCGCCAAACGGGCTGCGACCGTCGATGCGCTCTCGGGCGGGAGGCTGCGGCTGTGCGTGGGTGTGGGCTGGCTGAGGGAAGAGTTGGCGGCGTGCGGGGCGGAGTTCGACAGCCGGGGCAGGCGGGCCGACGAACAGTTGGGTGTCTTGCGGGCACTGTGGGCCGACCGGCCGCGAGGGGCCTCGTATCACGGCGAGTTCTTTAATTTCGACGACGTCATGTGTTACCCCAAACCTGTTGCGGGCGATAGGCTTCCGATTCATATCGGCGGTCACAGCCGGGCGGCCGCCCGACGCGCTGGGCGCCTGGGAGACGGCTTTCAGCCACTCGGCGTGACCGGCCCGCAACTCGCGTCACTGATCGCGCTGATGCGGGAAGAGGCGTCGGCGGCGGGCCGCGATCCGGCGGCCCTGGAGGTGTCACTGGGCCACACGGTCACCAAGATCGATGCCGAGCGCGCCGGCAGCCTCATCGATCAGGGTGCCGACCGGATCGTGTTGGGCATGCCGCCGACCACCGATGTCGAGCAGGCCAAAGACATGTTGTCGGCGTGCGCGCAACGACTGTCCCTGGCCTCGTGAAGCCTTCGAACCCGGCCTGATTCCGCGATGACCCTTTCAGCCGATGACCGGATGGCCCTCAGCGATTTGGCGCACCGGTATGCAGCCAACGTCGACGACCATCAATTCGACTCCGCGGCAAAGCTTTTCACTGCTACAGCCGAATTGGCGGTCCCCGAGCCGCCGGACGCGCTGGAACCGATCCGATCCCACCGCGGTCAGGAGGCCATTGCCGCCGCGGTCGCCGCCGTCGCCGCGGTCACCCGGACCGAGCACGCGATCGTCGGGGAGGTCTACGACGGCGCCGCCCGGCCCGGGGCCGCCCGGGGGCGCATCGCGTGCATCGCCCACCACTGGAGTCAGCGCGGGGATGAGGTGGTCGATGTGGTTTGGCATCTGCGCTACGACGACGACTACGAGCTGACCGACGCGGGATGGCGCATCAGCCGCCGGGCGTTGACGATCAATGCCATCGAGACCCGGCCCGTGCGCCGACTGCTGCCGCGCGACCCGGCCTAGGCGACAAGCGCCATTGAGCCGGTATGAGCCGGCATGGTCGCGTCGAAGTCGTTTCTCTGGATGGTGTTTCGGGTAGCCGCAGGGAAGCGGTGGAACGAAAGTGACACGAAAGTGACATCAGGGGAGGCGCTCATGAGACAGATCACGTGGGGCCGTGTCGACCACAGCCGGACTGCTCGTCGGGGTACGGCCGAACCGTCACAGGGCTGGGAGCGATCAGGGCTCATCGTTGTTGCGGCCGCTGTGCTGGCGTTCGTGGTCTGCCTGACCAATTTCGCCCTTGGAAACGCTCAGGCGGGCGTTGCCGCCGCGATTCTCGGACTGTTGGCCTTCGGGGCCGGCCTGTCGTGGCTCGGCATGGACCGTAGGCGGCTCCGCGACGCCGAACGCCGGTGGCGGGTGCGCCACCCAACGCAGTAGCCGGTTTGTTTGGGTCGCGGTCGCGGCGCGCGTTATCGCGAAGCAGCGAGGTTGTTCACCGGGCTTCCTACGACTTCCAGGCCTGCTCCAACCGCTGTCCCACGTCGATGACTTGCGCGGCTTGCGACTGCGGTTGGTCGATTTCGTTGGCGACGTAGTGGGCGATGAATCGCCGGATCTCACCATCGACACCCGCCAGGATGCGTAACACCTCGCCGCGAAAAGACTTGGACGACACATTGACGGTGATGTCCGAAGGCCGCGGTTTTGCCACGTCGACGATCAGGAGAAGCGGCTCGGCGGCCCGTGCCGTGGCGCGCAGGGCGATGTCTCCCGAGACCGTAAACCGCTGCTTATCGAGCCTGAGATCGAGGAGCAGATCGATCGACAACGGAATGTGGATGACGAAAGTGATGCTGTCACCCACGGTCCGGGTCACCTTGGGATCTTGGATCTTGACCTTGGCGCTCACCTTGGCGATCCCGCCGGGGCCCTGAGCGATCGGCTCCATGGCGAATTCGTGGCCCGCGATGGCGGCGAAAGCCGCTGCGACACGCCCGGGGGTGACGGCGACCTCGAAGAATCTGCGGCCGAATTCTTCGTAGGTGACATAATCGTGATTTTGCATAGGCTTCTACCGTCTCACGTCGCCCGCCGGAACGGTCGCTGATCTGCTCGCGTCGCAGCAAATTTCGCGCCAGATGCGGACCGGGATAAGGCGAGGAGCCCGACGGGTATCACGACGATGTGATCCGCACCCGACCTTTGCGCTGTGAACAACACCACACCCCGGCGCTTCGATTCGGTGTGTCGGCCGTCGGCCTGGGAGGCTTGGAAGACTTGGAGGTGTTTGGAGCTGATGTGCGCCCAGGAATTTGCTGAGCCGCGCTCGTTCGCGTCCCGGGTCGAGGGTGTGTTCACCTGGCTTGGCGGCGGGCAGTGGCGCGAACTCGGTGAGCGCCACGAGCGGTCCACCCACGCCGTAGCCGGAGCGGTCGTGGTGTTCGGAGCGGTGCTGGCCTGGCTCGTCGCGGGCTTGGCGGTCAGCGAGTCGGCGCGGTGGTCGATGCTGGCCATCGTGCCGCTCACGCTTGTCTTCGGCCTGCTGGTGGGCGCGGTGACCCGCGCCGTCGCGAGCGGGCCCGACCGGGGCTGGCCCGGCATCGCGGGACGCGTGGCCGTCGCGGTGGCGGTCGGCGTTGTCGTCGGTGAGCTCGCCGCCCTCGTCTTCTTTTCCAGCTCAATCGACCACCGCCTGCGCGAACAAGCTTTGCGCACCGCCGACTCGGCGCCGGCCGTCGCACAGGCGTCGGCATCCCTGCAACAAACCAGGGATGCGCGCGGTCGACTCGACAGCGCCGTCGAACAGGCTCGCGAGCACCAGGACCGAGCCCTGGTCGTCGCACGGTGCGAATACCATCCGACCGCGGCGTGCCCGCAGACCCGGATCACCGGCGTTCCCGGCGTCGGACCCGAAACGCGAACGGCAAACGAGCTTCTCGCTGACGCGCAGCATGAGCTGGACAACGCGCTGGCGGCTCGCGACCGCGAGGCACCCGACTTGGACGCCAAAATCTCCCGCCAGCAGCAGACCGTCGCCGAGGCACGCCAAAACGCCGTCGCGGAGGCCGGTCGGGGTCTCGGGGCACGCTGGGTCGCGATGAACGACCTCACGTTCGCCAGCACCGGGGCCGGGGCGCTGCGGCTACTGGTGATCGCGTTCTTTGCGCTGGTTTACCTGCTGCCGCTGATATTGCGGCTGTGGCGAGGCGAGACGACGCATGACCGCCATGCGACGGCGCGCGCCGACCGCGAACGCGCCGAACTGGACGCCGAGACCGCGATCGCGATCAAGCGGGCCGAGGTTCGCCGCGAGGCCGAAATCATGTGGGCCGAGCACCAACTCACGCAGGCCCGGCTTGCCATCGAGGCGCAGACCGAAATCGACCGCGAACACCAACGCCGCCGAGTCATGGAAGCCCTCGACGCTCCGGTGCACGCGTCCTCGCGACGTACCTTCGAGCCAGTGGAGGACGACATCTACTTGCCGATCGCCGCGGAAGCCGAGGCGGCCAGCCGATCGATCACCCAGACCGAAACGCCGGCCAAGAATCTGCCGGCACGAATCGAGCCGGGCGGCGAGGTTGAGTCACACGATCAGCGCAGCACGCCGTTGATCCCGTCGATTCCGGACGCCACCAAAGCCGCGGCTCGCTGGATCCGCCCGCTGGTTCCGCCGTTCGTCGCGCGGGTGATCGACAACACGACTCAGCCGCTGCGCACTGCGCGTCAGGTGTTCGAAGAGGTCGAGGAGATCACGTTCTCGCTCAAACGGCACCGAAAGGTGACGGTCGACTCCGAAAGCACCGATGCCAGCGAGCAGGCGCCGCGCCAAGCCGCCGCCGACGAAATCCCGCCCGCCACGGGCCGCCGGATCGCATCGTCGCGCAAAAAGCCGGGCCACCGGACCCCCCACCAGCCAGACAGCCATGAGCAACACCCGTCGTTGCCGCGGTCGGCGAACGAAACGGACGGCCTATCGCTGGGGTCCTCGCGGCGCGGACGCAGGCCCGAGTTGGCGGAGCGAGATGGACCGCGCGAACTGCGTCCACCCGAAGGTCCGCGCCAGCTGCCACCCGCAGGCGATTGGGAATAGCATTATTCGCGTTGGCGCATAGGGCCTTTGAGACTTCATCGCGACGGAGGCGGTTGGCCAGCTTCCGTTAACGTCCCGTTGGCCGCAGCGGATGCAAGCTCACCGCCACTTTGCGACAATCACGGAACTATGAGACTCATACTGCTGCTGGCAAGTGCCGCCGTGGTGATCGGCACCGCTGCACCGGCCTATGCCGACACCGAGGGCAAAGACCAAACCTTCCTCAACGCGCTGTCACAAGCGGGGTTGACTTTCCTGAACCCCGACCGTGCGATAAACGCCGGCAAACAGGTGTGCAGTTTGGCCGACGGGGGAATGACGGGCGCGGAAATCGTCCAGAACCTGCAGGACCGCAATCCGGGGTTCCAAGGTCCGGGCGCCGCCAAGTTCGCGGCGATCGCGGCCTCCGCGTACTGCCCGGAAAAGCTGAACCAAGCCGAGGATCCGGGCCCACCCGCGAAGGGCGCCGCTTCCTAGCGGGACCCGCGCGCTGACCCAACGTCCGGCCGAAGCGCCGACGGGGCTGGTGCGCCGATGGTTCAGTACGTCACACGCCGATCCGGCGTTGCGGTCGGCGAAGCGAGACCGCAAGCACCCGAGGGTGCGTACCAACCGCCGCCCGCATCATAATGACCGAATGTCCCTTAGCGAGCATGTCGGGTCGCGGTCGCTGATCCGGTCCCAGCGTATGATCCAGCGGACAAGACCGGGGAAGGATCTCGTGGCAACCGCACGACCGATCGCGGCCTCGGCCGACGCATGAAGATCAGCCTGTTCCTGGCGGACGCGGCGCATGCCGACGCCCAATCCGGAAAGGTCCATGCCCTCGGGCTGGGGTGGCGCCAGTGCCAAACGCCCACTCCCCCTTTTGCTTTGGTGGTGTTTCTCGATATCGACTGGGACGAAACCAACAAACAGCACAAGCTGACATGCCAACTACTGACCACCGACGGCGAACCGGTGGTGGTGATGGGGACGCAGGGGCCTCAGCCGATCTCGTTTCAGGCGGCGGCAGAGGCCGGGCGCCCCCCCGGGTCGATCCACGGCACTTCGGTGCGCATGCCGCTCACCCTCAACATCCCGGGCGGAATACCGCTGGAGCCCGGAATCTACGAGTGGCGGGTGGAAGTCGACGGTTTCGAGCAGGCCACGGCGGTCGAGGCGTTGGTTGTGCTCGGTGCGCCCCACCCGCCGAACGCATCCACGTAATCGGTCGCATTGATACCCGAGAGGCCCTCCACGGCAAGCGGTTTCATCCCACCGTGACCCGAGGCCGGGTCATGTGACGGCTAGCTCGAGACGCTCGAGGCGGCGCACCAGGATGCTCGGCAACCACCGCCCGACGTCGGTTGCCCTGATCTCCGACGTGCGATCGAGCAGCAGCCGCAACACGATCATGGCCTCCAAGCGCGCCAGCGCGGCACCGACGCAGAAGTGCGCTCCCCTGCCAAAGCTGATGTGCCCCTTCGCCTCCGTACGGTCGAGGCGGAACTCGCCGGGCGTCTCGAAGTGGTCCGGATCCCGGTTGGCCGCGCCCCACAACAGCAGTAGGCGCGAGTCGGCGGGCAGGTCGACGCCGGCCAGGGTGGTGTCGTTCCGTACGTGCCGGTAGTGACCGCGGAACGGCGGCTCGTAACGCAGCGTCTCCTCGATGAATGCCGTTAGCAGCTCCGGGCTTTCGCGCAGCTGCTGCTGGATATCGGGCCGTTGCGCCAGTATCCAGGCCGCGCTGCCCAGTAACGACGCGGTCGACTCCCCGCCCGCGGCGAACAAGATCACCATCATCATCTGCGCGGTGATCTGGTCTACCTCACCCGCGGCGCAGGCGATGGCGAGATCGCCCAGCAGATTGTCCCGGGGATCGGCTGCGGCACGGTCGAATTGGTCGTTGATGTAGCCGCTCAGCTCCATCACGGCCACACCCGCGGCGGCGAGCTGTTCTTCGCTCACGAGACCCTCGAGCAGCTGGGTGGCCGCGTACCCCCATTTCACCAACTGAGAAGTGTCGGTGCCGGGCACGCCGATCAGCTCGGCCACGACCATCATCGGCAGGCGGTTGGCCATCGCGCCCATCCATTCGATGCGTCCGTCACAAAGGCCGTCGCTCCACAACCGGTCGGCTGTCTCGCCGACGAACCGCTCCATGGCGCGAATCCGCCCGGCCGCCAATTGGCGTACCAACAACTTGCGGTGTATCGCGTGGGCGGGGTCGTCGGCGGTGGCCAGCACGTGGGTGGGTCCGCCGAGGGGATCCATCTCGAATGCCTTGACGGTGCCCTCGGCCGTATACGTCATGGTTGCGGTCAGGTTCGCGGAGAAGTCCTCGGGGCGGCTGATGACGTCGTTGACCGCGTCCCAATCACAGACGGCATAGAAGCCCGAGCCGCCAATTCGGTGGACCGGCCCGACGGCACGCATCCGCTCGTAGAGCGGGTACGGATCTTGCAGGGCTTCGCGGCCGAAGAAAACGCCGGCCTCGCTAACGACTGTCACATTTTCAGCGTGATCGGCGGGATATACGCATGTCAACGCGCCTAGGCGAAGTTGAAACCCGCCATCCGACGGCGTCGGGTACGGCCATCTCACTGTGGATCCGCGACCTGCGGCTATAGTGAGAAGAATGTCTAACGATGTCTCAATATGAGATTCCCATCGCTGTCCATCTCGGGTCGAAGGATGGGATAAGTGCCGCGTGATGATTGGTTGGTCGGGGGCGATCGCCGCGAGATCGCTGCCGAGCGCATCTATGCCGCCGCCACGGACATGATCACGCGCGAAGGCCTGGATACCTTCGACATCGACAGGTTGGCCAAACGGGTCCACTGCTCTCGGGCGACGATCTACCGCTATGTGGGGGGAAAGGCCGAAATCCGCGACGCGGTCGTCGCCCGCACGGCCTCACGCATCATCGAAACGGTGCGTCAGACCGTCGACACGATGAGCGGGCCGGAGCGGGTGGTCACCGCAATCACGGTGGCGCTCAGGCTGATCCGAGCCGATCCTCTCTATCAGCTCATGATCAGCTCGGTCCGGGCCAACGAGATGGTGTGGCTGACGGGATCGCCGCTGTTGGCGCGCTTCGCCACCGATCTCACCGGGCTTACCGACACTGACCCCCAGGCCGCACATTGGGTGGTTCGTGTTGTGCTGTCACTGATGTACTGGCCCGCGGGCGATGACGAGACCGAACGCCAAGTGGTCCAACGATTCGTCGCGCCGGCATTCAGCTGAGCCTGGTTACTCGTCGCCGAATGCGTCGTACAGCTCGGGCAGGAAACCCGCCAGGTGGTTCATCTCCTGCGCGCAGTGCACCAGCAGGTTGCGGGCGGTGGCCTCCGAGGTGCCGAGCACCCGCGACGCGATCGGACGCACCGCCCGGGACGCCATGCCGGGGGCGTTGCGCACGGCGATGTGCGGTCCGCCCATCCAGAACCGTGACCGCATCTCGGCCCCGTCCCGCGTCGACCGGATGTGATGGATGAACCATCCGGCGTCCACCGGCGCGTCACCCGAGCCGAGCCGGGCACAGATCGAGACCGCTTTGTCGCTGTCGGGGGGACAGCCCATGGACGCCGGCTCGACGAATTGTATTGCCGCGTTGAGCATCGTTGAGCCGATGTATTCGCTGATCATCGACCAGCGGCCGATGTAACGCCGGTCGGTGCCTTGAATGTCCTGGCCGTCTTTCCAGGCGGCGGAAAGGTGCGCCCGCGGGTGCCACAGCTTGTAGCGGCGGGTGTCGCAACCGTGCCAGCCGAACCACCACGCCCACATCGCAGGGGAAACCCCGGGCATGTCGGTGCGTACCGACACGTGGTAGCTGCCGTCGCCGAGAATGCCGTAACCGTTCTCGGTCTGTTGGTACCCCGCGTCACCGAGTGGGCTTGTGCCGCCTGCGGGGGAAATTCCGCCGACCAGTCGCGACGACGGTATCCGGCACGCCGCAAGGGCTTTAGGCTGACAGTGGCTGCTGGTTGGCAACGACCGGAGTACCCCCCGGGCACCCCGGTCGTGCCAAGCTTCTAAACGCGGCTCAACATGTTGCCGCGGCCGACCTGGCGAACAGCGAGCCCCACTCGTGACGAGCCGCGGACTGCGCATCGCCGAAGCTGGGTGTCTTCTCGCCATCGCCCGCCAGGTGGACCAACGCCCACGCCATCGCGAATACCGGCACCTTGTGACGTACTGCCGCAGTATGCAATTCATCGAAAGCGGCTTGTGACGGGCAGCGGCGAAGGCCGATGAGAATGCCACGCGCGGTGTCCAGAATTCGGCCAGAGTTGGGGCCATGCGAAGTCTGGGCGGGTGCCCAGCTCGTCATCATGCTGTCAATACCTCCTGTGGCGCCCTAACGAAATGGCGCCTTCTGCCATGATTTGTGCATCCGCCCCGCTGTGCCAGATTGTCGTGCGCATCGGTATGCACCCGTGACCGTTTCGGGACCAGAAGGTAGCCGCCTGAAGATCGGCCATCGTGGCAGCTGCCGGGCTTCCGAAGTCGCTGAAAATGATCGGCGGCTTGAGGCAACTTCCACTGGTCTCTCGGCTCTGGAATCAGCTGCGAGACAGCGCAATTCACCGGATCACCGGTATTGGCTAAGTGCGCCGCACCCCGCAACGACTAACCGGTAACCGTCCGGCCGGACCCGCCAGGCAGTCGTCGGTGTCCGTTGGGATCAGCGCCCCGCCGGATGCGCGTTGTTGTTGCGCGGCCCGCAGGATCGAGCCCGCGATTGGAAATGCGCGTTTGTCACGGTCAGCAGCCTCAACGGGTACGTTTGCGGCGCAGCGCAACACCATTAGGGCCAGCGCGCTGTTGGTCGCGAAAGAGATGATCAGCAGGTTAGCGCACGCATGCGTGCCGCTGACGGTCATTACGTGCTGGCGTTTGTGTTCCCATCCCGGCCAGTTGAGATCGGGTGGTCGTTGGAGTGGTGGCCAGTTGACGTTGATGGAGGTGATGTCTCCGAGCAAGGGAGTCAGGACCGCGACGACATTCGGTAATTCACTGGTGATGCGATCTGCACGTGGCCACCACGCGCCGTCGATGTCACGGCCGAGCTCGCGAGCCACCGATAGCCGGATGGAGGTGGCTTGGCGTCGGCCCGTTATCGGATAAATCATCGGAGGTGCCGAAGTCGGCACCGCGCGCACCCGACAATCACGGTGGCGCGCTCGTGCGCAAAAGCCGGACTCGGAGTGTTTGGCTGTCGGGCGATAGCTGGGGCTGCACAACCCATGGGCGGTTCCCTCACGCTCAGCGTCGTCGGACCCACGGGCGCGGGACCGACGGAGGAATCACATTGCCCCGTGGGTGGCATCCGCGCTGATGGCGCAGTCGACCACCGCTGACAACGAAACGGCTCGCCGTTGACGCTACGCCACCAGTAGCCCACTGGGGCCGTCAGGTAACCAGCGACAGCGCGTAACCGCGGCGCAGCTTGCCCGACGGTGTCTTGGGAATCGCACCCGGGGCCAGTACCACCACATTGCGTGGTCGAGCCGCGACTTCGGTGACGACTTCATGAGCCACCTCATGCTTGATGCGCCGCACCTGCGCTGGGTCGTCGACGTTGTTCGATTCCACGGCCACGGCAAACGATTCCCGGGAATGGCCGGCGTCGAGCCGGACGGCCGCCGCGCATCCAGCACGCACACCGACGACCCGCCCTGCAGCACGTTCCACATCAGTGGGGTAGATGTTGCGTCCGGCCATGATGATCACGTCCTTGGCCCGGCCGCAGACCACTACGTGGCCCCGCTCGGTGAGATAACCCAGATCCCCGGTGTCAAACCAGCCCTGATCGTCTTGGACGGCCACAAAACCGGCCGCCGTGACATATCCGGATGTCACCGGATCTCCCCGAACTTCGATGAGCCCCACACCACGGGTCCGCTGGACGGCGCCATCCTCATCAACGATGCGGGCCTGCAAACCGTCCAGCAGTGGCCCCAACGAGGCCAACCGACGGGTGTTGCCGGTGGTGGCGGGCACTGCCCGACGCAGCACCGCGAGCATGTCGGCGTCGATCTCATCAACGACCAGTCCGCGGCCACATTCCGAAAACGACACTGCCACTGTGGCTTCGGCCATCCCATAAGCCGGCAAGATCGCCTCGGGACGCAGCCCGAACGGTGCCCCAGCCTCACAAAGGTCTGCCACATCAGCCGGATCGACCTGTTCGGAACCCGATAACGCCCACCGCAACGACGACAGATCAAAATCACCAGGTTTGGCATGCCGACGTAACCGCTTCGCCAGCAATGCGTAGGCAAAATTCGGTGCCGCGGTCATCGTACCCCGGTACTTGTCAATCAACCTGGGCCACAACAAGATATCCGCCAAGAAGTCGACCGGCGTGATCTTGACCAATTCGGCGCCAAACAACATCGGCACCGTCAGAAACCCGGTCATGCCCATGTCATGAAACAGCGGTAACCAGCTGACGATCACATCGGTATCCAGGTCGTACCGGGCGCCGGCGAACATCGCCTCGGCGTTGGCGATCACGTTGGCATGCGTGATCGCCACCGCTTTGGGGCAATCTGTCGAGCCCGACGTCAACTGCAGAAGCGCCAGATCGTTCTCGCCGCTGCCGACGACGTTGTTCGTCGGTGCCGCGGTCAATAATTCGGCGATCGTCACCACCGCGACGCCGTGCTCGGCCAACACCGCCACCGCGGCCATGAACGGATCCGACACGATCACGACCGTCGCCTCGATCATGCTGATGACCGCCAAGGTGTCGTGCGCCCACGCACGCAGATCGGTGCGCGGCGTCGGCTGATGCAACATCGTCAAACACGCGCCCCGCAACCACACGCCCTGTGCGGTGGGGGCGATCTCCACCGGGGCACCGGCCAGCAAACCCACCCGATCGCCGGGGCCGACCCCCAACGCGGCCAACCCACCCGCTACACACCGAGCTCGCTGATGGACCTCACCCCAGGTCGACCGAACTGACGCACCAGGGTCGCCGGTCACCAGCCCACGACTACTCGACTCTGCACTGCGGAGCATCGACTCGACGAATCTGCTCACCGTCACCTCCTACATGTCAGGCCTGTCCGAGACGGGCTTTGGCCATCTCGGGACATATGAGGTGACGACGCGACGCTATGGCCCTGACGAGCGCACGCTTGCGAGGCGCGCCCGTGTCAGCCCGGTCGTTGCGGTATTGCAACAAAGTCCTGGCGCTGCGCCAGCTAACCAGTGGCACTCAGCGACCGCCCTGCGTCAGCGATAGACGCAGATTGGGTTGGGGTGACGGCAACAACTTGAGGACGCGTGCATGGCCATACAGAACTGGTGCGACGCATCCGAGATTCATCCATCCCAGATCCGGGTCGGTGACATCATCGGCACGCTGCAGCCCACCCAATTGCGCCTCACCGTCAAGCTACGGTGGTCCGCCGACAACTCCGCGCCGGTGGACATTTTTCAGCTGCGACGACAAAGGCCAGCAGCACACGGACACGTTCGCGGAGGACGAGTTAGTTCGCAGATACGCCAAATCATCATGACCACGCCCTAGGACTCGGCCGATCGGGGGCCCACCGTCTTTATTACCCCGCGTGACTTGAACTTTGGGCATCGGCACATCCGACGCTGCGAGCGAATACCGGCTGCTCAAAACCGTAAGATCCGACCAGCTCTCGTTGTCAACACGATCTCAACCAGACGCCTGCGTAGTCGGCGCCGATGATTCCCCGGTCCGCCTTCGCCGATCAGCCGAAGGCCCGAGTCGGACGACGTCTTCCAGGAGATCGGCGACGGTGGCAACGCTTTCGGCGGGGGTGCTCATCTGGGCGGCGACCTCACGGGTTCGAGTAACGCAGTGCGGAGTGAGGATGGACCGCAGATCCGCGACCAGTGATTGCAGGGTGGTATCGGAGAAAGGCCGACCCAAGCCGACTTCCAGTTGGCTGACCGCGGCTGCCCATATCGGCTGATCGACCGAGACCCACAGGGCCAACGTAGGGACTCCGGCACGTATCCCTGCGAACGTGGTGCCGGGGCCTCCGTGGTGGACGACCGCGCGGCAAGCGGGAAAGACGGCCGAGTGGTTCACCGTGCTCACAACCTTCACGTAGTCGAAATGCGGGATGTCAGTGAAATCACTTGCGCCACTGCAAATCAACGCCCGCTCGCCTAAGTGCACGCAAGCCGCGCTGATCGTCGCGAGCGTGTCAGCGGGACATGCGACTCGCACGCTGCTGCCAAAGCCGAAGTAGATCGGCGGTTTTCCCTCGGCAATCCACGACGAGACGTCGTCGTCGGCATCCGCCGGCAACTCCAACGTCAAGTGGCCAACGAAAGGCCGGCGGACATCGTATTTCGCCCATTCGGCTGCCAGCCCGGGAAAGAAGAGTTCGTCGTAGGCCTGGATCTCCAGCGCTTGTCGGGTCGAGGGCCCCGTTTCCTCCGGCAGGCCCAGGGTCCGGCGGTGGGCGTCTTCGGCCTGTTTAGTTACGTACCCCGAACCTCCGGGCTCTGTCGGGTAGAAATGCAGCGTAGCCAGCGGAATGTCGTAGTACTCCGCAACATTGGCGGCCAGCCCCTGCTCGCTTGCGTCCGTCAGCAGTAGGTCGACCCCATCTGCCAGCGACGTCAGCGCCGTACCCAGCGTCGGCCACAATTGAGTGATGTCCCGGATAATTTCCCACATCATGAGGATGGGGATCGGCGACTTCCCGTATTTGCGTTCGATATCCGCGTTCTTCTGGTCCTGGTCCTGGCCGTGGGCGACCGCTACCAGCCCCGCCGACTCGACGAAGCCAAGTAAGTTAGGCGGGACCGCCATGCGTACGTCGTGACCTCGACGCCGCAGCTCCCGACCGATGGCGGCGCACGGCTCGACATCGCCACGACTTCCCACGGTTGCCAGCGCAAATCTCATCGGCGGAACCCAACTCGCGGTGATGTGCGTGTGCGGTCCGGCCGCGCACCGAGAAATACGCCGAAAACGAAAGGTGTAACACCGTGACCACTGCGGTGATGGCTTCGATGAGCCATGAGCGTTCCCGTTCGGTAGTCCTGGTCGGCGGGTGAGTCCGTTTCGTGTGGGCGCCGCTTCACGCTGGGCAGCTTAACCGGACTCAGACGCGACATTAGTCGATGCAACACAGCTAAGCCTGTGGAGGCTTGTTGGTCTTCCGATGTCGGCACAGGGCTGAATGTCGGCGACAGCCCGGCGAGAGGTTGGTATTAGTCGCTCGGCGAGCGGCACCGGCGCTACATCCGATGCCTCACAGGATGGCTTTGCGGTCCTTCGCCCGGGCGATGTCGTCCCAATCGACGTCGAGTTCGAGCAGAATCTCCTCGGTGTGCTGCCCGTGTTCGGGGGCGCGTGCCGGAGCCGGCGGCGTCTCATCGAATTGAACGGGCGCGGCAACGATTCGGTACTTCTCCCCATGGTCGTCGACGTTTGTCACCACGTACCCATTGGGTTCGACCTGGGGGTCGTTGAGGGTCTCCCGCGGCGTCGCCAAGACGCCCCACACGCCGGGTTCGTCTTCGAGCACCTTCTGCCAGTGCGCAAGGTCGTGGGCGGCAAAGGCGTTCGCCACGATCTCGGTCGCCGCCGCGGCGTTGGCGATCAGGTTGCTCGACGGAACAAATCGCTCGTCGGTGGCCAGCTCCGCCAGACCCATGCGCTCGCAGAAGCCGGCCCAGTACTTGTCGGGCTGCAAGAACACCAGCTGAATCCATCTGCCGTCTTTGGTCTTGTATCTGTTGACGAGTGGATTGATGGCCAACCCTGGCGGTGCGCCGGGGATGCCGTCGATATCGAAGAAATCCGCGGCCGAAATCGATGGCGCGATGGCCCACATCGCCTGGGCAAGCAGCGAGGAGTCGACGATCGTCGGTGCACCGGTCCGCTCCCGGTAGAACAACGCCGCGCACACACCACCCGCCAGCGTCGCGCCACCCTGCAGGTCACCGAATGCCGGACCCTGGACGGAGGGCGTTTCGCTTCCGAACGGTGTGATCGTGTACGCGACCCCGCCACGCGCCAGATAAGTGGCGGCGTCGAACCCGCCGCGATCCCGATCCGGGCCCCGAACCCCCAGCCCGGTGCCGCGCGCGATGATGATCTTCGGGTTGAACGCGCGAATGTCCTCGACGGTCAGTCGGGCCCGCTCGAGTGCGCCGGGCAGCCAATTGGTCAGGAAGACATCCGCACTGGCCAACAGGCGGCCGAACAAGTCGCGGCCCATTTCGGATTTGATGTCGATGGCGATGCTGCGCTTACCGCGGTTGCCCAACTCGAGGATGAAGTCGGCATCCGGGCGGGCGGCTTCGCGGGTGAAAGGGCCGACGACCAGTGCGCGTCCGGGATCACCCGAGGCGACGCCTTCCACCTTGATCACGTCGGCGCCCCAGTCGGACAAAGCGGCACCGGCCGACGGTACGTAGGTCCACGACGCCAACTCGACAACCCGGACACCGCTGAGCACGCCGGACATCGCAACCCCTCACTCGGACCATTTCTTGCTATTTTAGATATTCTAGCTACTCTAAGGGATATTTATAGCCCGGCCGCAGCCACGCGCAGTTGTTCGTGGAAGAGATGCGATGGAGCCGACCATTGGTCCGATCCCGATCCGCGATGCGTTGAGCATGCGTTACCCGTCGTGCGTCGGCCCCGGCTGCTGTAGCGAATTGCTTTGGCCCCCAACGCGGGTCGCCGGATTAGGCACTGGGAAAAAGGACGGGCGATGGGCAGGGTAGCGGGCAAGGTGGCCGTGATCAGTGGGGCCGCGCGCGGTCAGGGACGTTCGCATGCCCGGTTGCTGGCCGCCGAAGGCGCCGACATCATTGCGGTCGATCTCTGCGCAGACATTGAAACCAATGAGTACCCACTCGCCCGGCCGGAGGACCTCGACGAGACGGCCCGGCTGGTCGAAAAGGAGGGGCAGCGCGCGGTCACGGCGATCGCCGACGTTCGCGACCGGGTGGCACTGGCCGCCGCGATCGAACAGGGTGTGGCCGAGTTCGGCCGTCTCGACATCGTGGTTGCCAATGCCGGGATCTGCCCGCTCACCGCGGGCCTACCGCCCCAGGCGTTCGCCGACGCCGTCGACGTGGACCTCATCGGCGTGCTCAACCTGGTACACGCGAGCCTCAAACATCTGCAGGCCGGCGCGTCGATCATCGTGATCGGGTCCAACGCGGCGTTCATGTCGTCGATGAACACCACCGGCATCGATGGCGGCCCCGGCGGAGCCGGTTACGCGTTTGCGAAACTCGCTGCCGCGCATTACGTCAACGACTTTGCCTTGGCCCTGGCCCGGTTCTCCATCCGGATGAATGCGGTGCATCCGACGAACGTCAACACCGACATGTTGCACAGCGCACCGATGTACCGGGCCTTCCGGCCCGACCTGAAGGAACCGACCCGCGAGGACGCCGAGCCGGTCTTCCCCGTCGTTCAGGCGATGCCCGTCCCCTACGTCGAACCCGAGGACATCAGCGAGGCGGTGTTGTTCCTGGCTTCCGACGCGGCGCGCTACATCACGGGCCAGCAACTCCGCGTGGACGCGGGCGGGTTCCTCAAGGTCAAGCCTTGGCCGGGCGCGTGACGACGATGGTACGAATCATGCTGCCGGGCAATGGAGCTGGAGACAATCGGTGAGCGACGGGCACTCCGCGGCAGACGTCGAGCGTCGCCTCTACGGACTGATGGTCCTGATGAAGGCGGCCGATGACCGACTCTCGAAGGGCATCAGCACCGGCGAGTTCATGTGCGTGTACTGGCCGTCGCGCGGCCAAGAGGCCATCGCGGCCGCGATGGGAGTAGCGCTTCGGCCCGACGACCAGCTGGTGACGACCTACCGCGGACTGCACGATCTCATCGGCAAGGGGGTCCCGCTCGAGGAGATCTACGGCGAGATGATGGGCCGCACCGTCGGCGCGAGCCGCGGCAAGGGCGGCACCATGCACATCGCCAACCCCGACAAGGGAGTCATGCTCTCGACCGGAATCGTCGGCGCCGGACCGCCGGTGGCCGTAGGGCTGGCGATGGCGGGCAAACGCAAAGGCCTCGACCGCGTCACCGTGGTCAGCTTCGGTGACGGCGCAACGAACACCGGCTCGTTCCACGAGGCGGCCAACATGGCCGCGCTGTGGGACCTGCCGCTGGTGTTCGTGTGCCAGAACAACCTTTTCGCCGAGATGACGCCGACGTCGGACACCATGAAGCTCGAGCACGTCGCCGAGCGGGCGGCCGGATACGGCATGCCGGGGGTGCGCGTCGACGGCAATGACCCGCTGGCGGTGAAATCGGCGCTCGACGAAGCCCTCCGCCGGGCCCGCGGCGGCGAGGGGCCCACGTTCATCGAGTGCGTGACGTTCCGCTTCCGCGGCCACTACTTCGGTGACCGGATGCCGTACATCCCCAAGGATCAACTGGCCGCGGCAATGGCGGCCGACCCGGTGCCGCGGTTTCGCAGCCACCTCGCCGAGGCCGGAATCTGCGGTCAGGACGAGCTCGAGCGCATCGACAATGAGGCGTTGGCGACGGTGGAAAACGCCCTTAGCACGGTGCATGAGCGCGGATCCCCCATCGATCGACGAACTCGACCACGACGTGTACGCATCCCCGATCAAGTTCCCGGTCTGAGGGCTGAAGATGACGGAAGAACGAGAGATGACCATGCGCGAGGCGCTGAACCTCGCGCTCGACGAGGCGCTCGAGGCCGACGACCGGGTGTTCCTGCTCGGTGAGGACATTGCCGATCCGGGCGCATCCGGACCAACGGCGGGGTTGTCGACGAAGTACGGCCACGAGCGGGTGTTGGACACGCCCATCTCGGAAGCCGCCATCGTCGGCGCCGCGATCGGCGCGGCGATTGACGGGATGCGGCCGGTGGCCGAGATCATGATCATGGATTTCATCGGCATCGCCGCCGACCAGCTGATCAACAACGCCGCCAAGCTGCGGTTCATGACCGCCGGCCGGACGACGGCGCCGATCACCATCCGAACCCAGGTCTACGCCGGGCTGGCCACCGGCGCCACGCACTCGCAGAGCCTTGAGGCGTGGTTCATGCACATTCCCGGCATGAAGGTGATCGTGCCCTCCACCCCGCGCGACGGCAAAGGCCTACTGACAGCGGCGATCTTCGATGAGGACCCCTGCCTGTTCATCGAGACGATCCGGCTGCAAGGCAAGAAGGGGCCCGTCCCCGTCGAGCCAGGATTCTCGATTCCGCTCGGCCAGGCCGACATCAAACGGTCCGGCACCGACCTGACGCTGATCAGCTACGGACGCGCCGTGCACGACGCACTCGCCGCCGCGACCACGTTGGCCGAACAGGGCGTAAGCGCGGAGGTCGTCGATCTGCGCACGCTGGTGCCACTCGACGTCGACACCATCGTCGAATCCGCCCGGCGCACCGGCAGAGTCGTGATCGTCCACGACGCGGTGCAATTCGCCGGCCCCGGAGCCGAGATCGCCGCGATCCTGCAGTCCGAATTGTTCGACGACCTGGCCGCACCCATCGAGCGGGTCGGCGCCAGGTTCGTCCCCAACCCGGCCGCCGCCGCGCTCGAGGCGCAGGTGTATCCGTCGCCGGCACGCATCGTGGAAGCCGCCCAGCGCACCTTCGAAAGGGCGGGGAAAGCCAGAGTGCATGGCTGACTTCATCATTCGCATTCCGCGCGTGTCGGTGGCGGTTTCGGAAGCCGAACTCACCGGCCTTCTCGTCGACACCGGCGAGCGCGTCGAAGAGGGAACGCCGATCTACGTGATCGCCACGGAGAAGGCGGAGCAGGAAATCGAAGCCGGAGCCTCAGGCATCGTGCAATGGACGGGCCAAATCGGGACCACCTACGACATCGGCGCCGAAATCGGCGTCATCACTTCATAAACACGAAAGGTAAAGCGTATGGACCTCAACGAGACCCGCGAGAGGATCATCTACGAAAAAGAAGGCCCGATCGCACGCGTCACGCTCAACTGGCCCGAGAAGGCCAACGCCCAGGACCAGAAACTGGCCGAAGAGGTCGACGCCGCGCTGCTCGACGCCGACCGCGACTACGACATCAAGGTTTTGATCCTGAAGGCCAACGGTAAGGGCTTCTGCTCGGGACACGCGATCGGCAACAACGCGGTTGACTACCCGTCGTTCGTCGAGGCCGCCAAGGTGATGGGCACGCCGTGGAAGCCGCAGACCGACCTGTTCGTCAAGCCGATCCTGAACCTGTGGGAGTTCTCGAAACCGACCATCGCGCAGGTGCACGGCTACTGCGTCGGCGGGGGCACCCACTACGGGCTGGTCACCGACATCGTCATCGCCTCCGAGGACGCCTACTTCTCCTATCCGCCGCTGCAGGGTTTCGGCATGCCATCCGGTGAATGCTCAATCGAACCCTGGGTTTTCATGAACTGGCGACGCGCGGCGTATTACCTGTATCTCGCCGAGGTCATCGACGCCAAGAAGGCGCTGGAGGTCGGTCTGGTGAACGAGGTCGTGCCGCGCGACCAGCTCAACGACCGGGTGGAGGCCATCGCCCGCCATATCGCCCAGGCGCCGATGACGACGCTGCTGGCGACCAAGGCCAACCTCAAGCGGGCGTGGGAGCTGATGGGCATGCGGGTGCACTGGCAGAGCTCCAACGACCTGGTTGCGCTCGCGTCGATCAGCAAGGATGTGCAGGAGCTGATTCAGACGGTATTCAAGGACAAGGTATTGCCGTCCGAGCAAGCCCGCCGCCAGGCGGCCGCGGCGGCCTCGCCCGATGGCGCCGCCACCACATAGGCCGGCACGTGAACATCGCCGATCACGCGATCACGGCCGCGGAGTCGCCGGCCCTGATCATCGACGGCGGCGCGGTCTCGTACGGCGAGCTGTATGCCCGAAGCCAACGGGTCGCCGCGGTCCTGCATGATGCCGGGCTGCGCACCGGCGACGGCGTGGCCCTGGTCCTGCCCAATCGGCAAGAGTTCTTCGAAATCACCTGGGGTTGCCAGCTTTCCGGGCTGTACTACACCGCCGTCAACACCCACTTCACCCCCGATGAGGTCGCCTACGTCATCGACGACTCAGACGCGAAGGCGGTTTTCGTCGATGCTTCGATGCCCGAGCTCGCCGCGCACCTCCGGGATGTCAACGCGCGGGTCGACATTCACCTCGCCGTCGGGGGTGACCTGCCCGGTTGGCGGTCCTACGAGGACGCGCTTGCGGCGGCCGGCGATGCCCCACCGGTGTCGGACGGATCGGAGATGCTGTACTCGTCGGGCACCACCGGACGGCCCAAGGCCGTCCGTCGGTCGCTCCCGGGCGACGGCAACGGGTCGTGGGCGCAGTCGGTGCTCGAGATGGCGCTGATGCACCACTACAAGATGAACCAGTCGAGCGTGTACCTGTCCCCCGCGCCGATGTATCACGCCGCCGGGGTGAACTACACCATGGCGGTCAACCGGGTCGGGGCCGCGTCGATCATCATGCGCAAGTTCGACGCCGAGGCCGTGCTGCGGCTGATCGAGACCCACCGCGTCACCCACGCCCAATTCGTGCCCACGATGTTCGTGCGGATGCTCAAGCTGCCCGAAGCGGTCCGAGACAGATATGACGTCTCCAGTTTGCGGTGTGTGATCCACGCGGCCGCCCCCTGCCCGGTGGATGTCAAGCACCGGATGATGCAGTGGTTCGGACCGATCATCCACGAATACTACGGGGGCACAGAGGGATTCGCGGGAACCACGATCGGCCCCGAGGATTGGCTCGCCCATCCCGGCTCGGTGGGCATACCGATGTCCCCGGTGCACGTGGTGGGCGACGACGGGCAGGAGCTTCCCATCGGGGAGTCCGGGGAGCTTTACTTCGAAGGTGGGCCTGAGTTCGAGTATTTCAAGGACCCCGCCAAGACCGCGTCGGTCTACAACGAACGCGGGTGGCGTTCCTTGGGCGACATGGGTTACGTCGACGGGGACGGGTACATGTACCTGACCGACCGGTCGACGTTCATGATCGTCTCCGGCGGGGTGAACATCTACCCGCAAGAGGCGGAGAACCTGCTGGTCATGCATCCCAAACTCGTCGACGCGGCGGTGTTCGGCGTCCCCAACGACGAGTTCGGCGAGGAGGTCAAGGCCGTCGTGCAACCGGCTCACGGCGTCACTCCCGGGCCCGACCTCGAGGCCGAGCTGATCGAGTACTGCAGGGCTCACCTCGCCGGCTACAAGTGCCCGCGCACAGTCGAGTTCGACCCGGAATTGCCCCGGGACCCGAACGGAAAGCTCTACAAGAGACGCATCCGCGAACTTTACTGGCAGGGGCGGGCATCACGGATCGTGTGAGCGGACACAAGGGATGGCGAGATGGCTGTTGAGATGGGTAACCCGATAAGCAACGGGCGTATCGCTGCGAACTGGACACCACTGCCGGTGCCGTGGGCAGTCCAGGCCGCCGATCGAATCCCCAAGCAGCGCTACTACGACCCGGAGTTCTACGCGCTGGAGACGGAGATGCTCTGGCCACGCGTGTGGCAGATGGCTTGTCGCCTCGAAGAGATTCCCAAGCCGGGCGACTTTGTGGAATACGAGATCCTCAACGAGTCGATCATCGTGGTGCGCGTCGACAGCGAAAGTGTCCGGGCATACCACAACGCCTGCCGTCACCGCGGCGTCAAGCTGGTGGAAGGCAACGGAAATCGGCGCACCTTCGTCTGCCCATTCCACGGCTGGTGCTGGGGCGTCGACGGACGCAATACGTTCGTGCTGCGACCCGAAGAGTTCGACGAGCACAACCTGAGCCCGGAAGACCTTCGCCTCGTATCGGTCAGATGTGAGCTCTGGGGCGGATGCGCGTGGATCAACCTCGACGACGGCGCACCGCCGTTGCGCGACTGCTTCGAGCCCTTCGCATCGATCTACGACGCCTGGAAAGTGGAGTCCCTGCGCGTCGAGTGGTGGCAGTCGTGCCGGCTGCCGGTGAACTGGAAGCTGGCCACGGCGGCATTCATGGAGGGCTACCACGTCCCGCAGACCCACCCCCAACTGCTGCCGTCATCGCAGCCCAACACGTCGTCCACGCCACCGGGACTCATCCAGACCAACCTGTATTTCATGCGGACGCTCGGCGAGGGCATGGCCGGCATGACCCACGAGAACGACGTCCGCATCGCCGAAGGCCTCCAGGACATGGAGCTGCCGGCCGATCCGGCCGAGGCGATGGCCATCTGGCGCAGCACCCTCAACGACGCCATCGTGCACTGGCATCGAGCCCGCGGCTGCGACATCCCCGACCTCAACGAGTTGCAGCGGCGCGGCATCGTCGAGGCGATCAATTTCTGCTTCCCGCACTACTTTCTGCTGCCCCAGTACAGCAGCGCCTCGTCGTACCGGATCCGTCCGCTGGGACCCGAGGAAACCCTGTTCGAAATCTGGTCCCTCACCCGTTTGCCCTCGGACCTTTCCGCGGGTAAGCCACAACCCCCGGAGCCCATGGCGCCCGACGACCCGCGCTGGCCGCCGATCCCGGCCCAAGACTTCTCCAACCTGCCGCGGCAGCAAAAAGGCCTGCACTCCAAGGGCTTTGAATACATGCGGCTGTCGGATCAGATCGAAGGTCTGATCTCGAACTTCGAACGGGTCGTCGACGGCTTTCTCGCCGGCCTGCCGTACGAGACCCTGGTCCCCGCGATCCAGAAGACCAACACCACCATCGACGTGCCAATCGTAGACCTCGGATTCAGCTCGGAGGGACAATGACCAACTCCTGGGACCACTCGGTCGACCTGCTCATCGCGGGCAGCGGAGGCGGCGGCATGGTTGCGGCCGTGGCGGCGCTGGACTGCGGTATCGAGCCGCTGGTGATCGAAAAACAAGCCCTGGTGGGCGGTTCCACAGGACTTTCGGGCGGCATGGTGTGGGTACCGAACAACCCGCTGATGCGCGCCGATGGTATCGCGGACTCGCACGAGGACGGTCTGGCGTACTTCGACGACGTCGTCGGCGACATCGGCCCGGCATCATCCCCGGCCCGCCGCGAGATGTTCCTCACCGCCGGCCACGAGATGATCAACTTCCTGACCCGCAAGGGCGTTCGATTCGTGCGGTGCCCGGGCTGGAGCGACTACTACCCGAATCATAAGGGCGGCAACGAAGCCGGTCGCGCGATCGAGTGCATCCCGTACGACGCGGCAGCGCTTGGTAACTGGCGCGATAAGGTACAACCCTCCATGGCCAAGAGCTACGGCGGGTTCGTTCTCAAGACGAACGAGCTGCGTTCGGTGCAGTACTTCAATCGGTCACCGCGGGCCTTCGCGGTGGCGACGCGGGTGTTCGCGCGCACCAGGGCGGCCCGTCTCCGCCGTCGCGAAATCCTCACCAACGGTGCGTCACTCATCGGTCAGATGCTCAAGGTCCTGATCGACCTGCGCGGCGAGCCGCCGATCTGGACCAACACCGCGATGGAGGACCTGATCGTCGAGGACGGCCGCGTCGTCGGCGCGCGCGTCTCGCGTGACGGCGCCTCGCTGAACATCGAGGCGCGCAAGGGCGTCCTGCTCGCGGCGGGCGGCTTCAGCCGCAACGCGGACATGCGCCGCCGCTACAGCGGCGACCAGCCCAATGAGGCGCTCTGGTCGATCGCGAACGCCGGCGACACCGGCGAGGTGTTGGAGACGGCGATGCGCCTGGGCGCGAAAACCGACTTGTTGGACGAGGCATGGTGGCTGCCATCGATTTTCATCGCCGACGGGGGCGATGCCGCGAGGGCGCTCGGGAGCGGTCGGCAGCGGCCCGGGGCCATCTACGTCGACGGAACCGGCAGGCGGTTCTGCAACGAGTCGAACTCATACGTCGAGGTGGGCAAGGCGATGTACGCCAACAAGGCGGTGCCGTGCTGGATGGTGTTCGACGAGGGCTATGTGGGCAGGTACGTCTCGGGGGCAAACCCGTTCAAGAAGCGTCGCCTCCCCGAGGAACTGATCTCGCGGGGCGCGGTGGTGCGGGGTGAAACCGTTGGTGATCTCGCACGCCAGCTGGATGTCCCGGCCGACGCCCTGGAGCAGACGGTGAAGCGCTTCAACGGTTTTGCGGCCAAGGGCCTCGACCCGGACTTCGGGCGCGGTCAGTCCGCGTACAACGACTGCCTGGGCGATCCCGGATATCGCCCGAACGCCGCGCTCGGGCCGATCGAGCAGCCACCGTACTACGCCACGAAGGTTGTTCCCGCCGACGTCGGAACGTGCGGAGGAGTGATCACCAACGAACATGCGCAGGTCCTCGACGAGGACGACTGCGTGATCGACGGGCTGTACGCGACGGGCAACATCACAGCCACGGTGATGGGCCGAAACTATCTGGGCGCGGGCGGAAGCATCGCCTACACGATGGTTTTCGGTTACGTCGCGGCCCGCCACGCCAGCGGGCGCAAGGTCGCCGGCGAGAGGAACCGCTAGCGGGCGGGCGCTACGAAGTGGCGCCGTCGCTTTTGTCGCGGCCGATGAATTCGCTTGGCTTCATTCCTGATTGGATGAGCTCGGCACGCCGCGCCTGAACATCGGATGCCGCGCCGACCATGTTGGTCAGGATGTGGCTGACCTGGAGGTGGACCCGCATGCCCATCAATTCCCAGGCACGCTTCACGTTGTTCTTCACCGCCATCAGGGTGGTCAACGGGATCTGCGCGATCTTGCGGGCCATCTCCTCGACGGTGTCCTCCAGCTCCTCGCGCGGCACCACCCGATTGAGCAGTCCCCAGTCGAGGGCTTGCTGCGCCGAGAGGGTTGGGGCCAGCAGCAGCCAGTCCATGGTGCGGTGCCAGTTCATCAGCAGCCACGGCTCGATCATGGTGTGCCCGCCGGGTTCCCCGAGGCTTTGGGCAAGCGGCATCTGGAAATACGCGTCCTCGGACGCCACGCAGAAGTCGGTCAGCAGGCCGAGATAGATCCCGCCGCCCATGCAATAGCCGTGGATCTGGGAGATCGTCGGCTTGGGGAACTCCCACAGGTACAGCGTGGGCCACAGAAACAGGTCGGCGGTGCCTTTGTACAGATCCTCGAAGGTATTTCCAAAGTCGGGGTAGGGATTTTCGTCCGGACCCCATCGAGCCACGTGGCCGCCGCAGAATCCCTTGCCGTTGGCCTTGAGAATGACAACCTTGATCTCTTTGTCGCGGTCGGCCTCGTGCAGGCAATCGTCGACTTCCGTGACGAGGACCGCGTCCTTGGTGTTGGCCTTGTCGACCCGATTGAGGATGATCCGCGCAATCGGCGGATCGCGTTCATAAATGACCGCTTCGAGGACGCGCCGCTCCATCTTCGGGACATTACCGGACGCCGGGTTAGCGGAAACCACATTGGCGCGCGCACATTGCGCCGCGGAACTCGCTTGGCGGTTGCGCGAAGTTCATGACAGGAGTGAAGTGTATTCCGAGCGCTGGACTCCGCCACGGGGAATTGCTGACGGCGGCCACCGCCCAGGTCCTGACGGCGAATGGAGCCCTGATGTCGACTCCTCTGGAGCGGGTCAACCAGCTGGACCTCGTGGCCCGGCTCAAATCCTCCTACCCCGAACTCCCGGATGCCCCCACTCCCGACCTCATTGATCACGACCGGTTTACCGCCTACGTCAAGACCCCACACGACGTCGGCGGTGAGCCCGCCGCCCCCCTCGAATTCGAGAACAAGCAGTACGAGATGTGGGAAGAGAGCACCTACGTCATGTGCGAGGTTCTCGGCTGGCGCGGCATCTGGCTATCGGAAGAACGGCGCCGGATCGGCAACGTCGACCTTGGTCGCGCGATCTATCTCGGACTGCCGTACTACGGGCGATGGCTGCTGGCCGTCGCGCGCATCCTCGTCGAGAAGCACCACATCGGCCTGAGCGAGTTGGCCGAGCGCATGGCCGAGGTCAAGGCCCGCTACCGAGGCGGCCTGCAGGGAAAGCCCTTGGAAGCCAAGCCGAAGTTCGAAGGTGACCCGTCGGGTGTCAAGCGCAACCGCCACCACACGCACGCGGTCGGCAAGGGCGACCCGCAAGTGTATGCCGGACAGGCCGGCGAGCCGAAGTTCAAGGTCGGCGACAAGGTCGTGGTGCGGGAGCTTCCCATCCTGCTCTACACCCGCACCCAGGAGTTCGTACGAGGCGCGACGGGTGAAATCGCCGTCGTTTCGTACGAAAGTCCCGCAGCCGAGGACGAGACTTGGGACGGGCCCGACCAAAAGCCCGAGTGGTTCTACATCGTTCGGTTCAACCTCTCCGAGCTATGGCACGGCTACACCGGGCCCGGCAACGACACGCTGCAGACCGAGATCCCCGAGCGGTGGCTCGAAAGGAGCTCAGCATGACCGCCGAAACCCACGACCACGATCACGACCGCACCGCCGCACCCATGGTGGACGAGATCACCGACTTCGAGGTCCTCGAGATCGCCCTTCGTGAATTATGTATCGAGAAGGGAATTTTCACCGCGGAGGATCATCGGCGCTTCACCGAATTCGCCGAACAGATCGGTCCCGCTCCCGGTGCGCGCCTGGTGGCCCGGGCCTGGCTTGATCCTGACTACAAGAAGCTGGTCCTCTCGGATCCGCTCGCGGCCAGTAAGGAGGTCGGGGTCGACTGGCTGCATCCCACGGGGTTCGGGACACCGAGCGACTTCACGGCCTTTCATGTCCTCGCAGACACGCCCACTCTGCACCACGTGATCGTCTGCACCCTGTGCTCCTGCTACCCGCGACCGATTCTGGGCAATTCCCCGGAGTGGTACCGGACGCCCAACTATCGCCGACGCATCGTGCGCTGGCCGCGCCAGGTGCTCGCGGAGTTCGGACTGTACCTGCCGGAGGAGGTCGAGATCCGGGTGGAGGACTCCAACCAGAAGCATCGGTTCATGGTGATGCCCGTGCGCCCCGAGGGAACGGACGGCTGGACCGAGGACCAGTTGGTCGAAATCATCACGCGCGATTGCTTGGTCGGGGTCGCGTTGCCCCAGGTTAGCGTGACGACGAACGCGATCACCGAGACCCGCCCCGCCGTCCATCCCGTCGACCAGTGAGCGCTCAAGCGAGTACCGGGGAAAGTCCGCGCTCGGTCGAAGGCTCCACGGTCGCGCCGCTGGCGAAAATCGTTGAACGCAACCAGGTCTGGAGCCGCATGGCGGCTAAGCACGGGGTTGAGAACCCCGTGCCGCCATGGAAGACGAGCCTCGACGGCATGTGCGACGCGCTCGATCAAAGCGCCTGCGGCCCAACGATCCTCAATTTCGTCGATCGGCGCGATGAAGAGGACGCGCTGTCGGCAATCGTCTATTCCGATCTGCCCTACCCGGAGAACCGGCTGGTTGCGCTTGCGCACTCGCTCGTGGCGCGCGGCGTCATCGACGAGGCCGAGCTTGAGGAACGGCTAGCGGCGGTCCGCGCCCGCCTGGAAGCCTGAATCTCGCGAGCGTGCCACCAGCCAGGCGCGGCCCTCACCCTCGCCGGCGGCAACCTGGTCGAGTCCGGCGAACGCCACCGACAGCTCGCCCGGTACGGCGCGGAACGGTCCCGGCGCGGCACCGACTTCGCTGAGCACGGCGATCGCCAACAGTCCGCCCGGCGCCAGGCGCTCGATGATCGCCTGGTCGAGTCGGCGGTCCCGAAATTTGTGGCAGAGGATCACGTCTGCGGGTGGCCCGGCCGGCAATCCGTCGTCGAGGTCGGCGACGTCGAAGCGGCAGCGGTCGTCGACCCCGGCGTGCCGGGCCAGGTCTCGCGCCTGGCTGATCGCCACCGGCGAGATGTCCAACCCCCAAACGTCCAGTCCCCGCCGTGCCAGCCAAACCGCGCCGAGTCCCTGTCCGCAGGCGACATCGAGAGCCCGCCCCCCAGTCGGGAACAGGTCCGCGTGGCGCCCCAGGATGTAAGGGGGCTCAACGGCACTCACCGGCGGCGGTCCCAAAGTGGTGTACCGCGCGTCCCAGCGACACTCGTCCTTCCGGGTCACAAGGGCCACCCTATTAGCCGCAGCACGGCACGTGGCCTCAGGGACGGCGGGCCGTCCAGCTATGTCACCAGCAGTTTGTCCGCAGTGACCGCAGCTACAGATGAACTGCTTATATTTCCAGCGTCCTGCTGCCATATTTCAACCACAGCAAAGCATTTCAGATTGATTGCGAGAGTGCTGGAGTAGAATTGCCTCTGCCGGGGAAGAACTAGCGTTGCTGGTTTGGTCGATTGCTTACGGGGCTGGTCGTGAATCTCAAGCACCTGGCGGCGGGGGTGGTTTTCGCCGCCTGTCTATGCGTTATCGCAAATAATCCTCTGGGCGTTGCCACCATCGGTTTGGGTGCCGGCGTCGCGCACGCGGCGCCTGGCGGCCCGGGACCCGGCCCAGGTGGTGGCGGAGGCGGCCCGGGGCCTGGGCCGCACGGCGGTGGTGGACCCGGACCCGGAGCGGGACCCCATGGCGGCGGACCCGGACCCGGACCGGGACCGGGAGCGCGCGGCGGTGGCCCCGGACCCGGACCCGGAGCAGGACCGCACGGCGGTGGACCTGGACCGGGACCCGGACCCGAAGCAGGGCCCCATGGCGGTGGCCCCGGAGCGGGGCCCAATGGCGGCGGGCCGGGAGAAGGCCCGCATGGCGGCGGCCCCGGAGCGGGGCCCAATGGTGGCGGGCCGGGAGCCGGCCCGGAAGCGCGCGGCGGCGAAGGCGGCCCGGCAACCGCACCGCAAGGCGGTGGAGGTGGGCCTGCGCCGGGTCAACGGGCGGTGGTCCTGCGGCCGCACCCGGGCAGCACGGTGGCCCTGGCGCAGCGCCTGGACAGGGCGGCGGACCGGGGTCAGCACCGGGGCAGCACGGCGGTCCGGGCGGGCTGACGCCTGGATCGCACTCCCCCGGAGCACCGGCAACCGAGCTGCGGGGCGACTTCCATGGACCCGGTGGGCCCGGTCGTGGGCCGGGTGGACCGGGGGAGGCGCTGGGCGGACCCGATGGAGGCTTCCATGGGAACTTCCGGGGTCCGGGGGCCCCCGCATCCGACTTCCGCGGAGGCTTCGGCGGACGGGTTGGCCCTGACGCCAGTTTCCGCGGCGGCTTTCACGGGCCGGGCGCCGCGCCTGGCGACTTTCGGGCGGGCTTCCGCGGTGTAGGCGCGCCGCCCTTTGCTCCGTGGGCTGGTCCCCGCGGAGACCTCGGGGTTAACTTGCGAATTCCAGGTGGGCCCGGCGTGAACTCGAACTGGGCATTCCGAGGTGCGGGTGGGCCGGCCTGGCGGTTCCGTGGTGACTTCCGCGGACCAGGTGCGCCGTTTGGCGATCCGCGCTGGGACGTGGGGTTCCGCAGCCCAGGTTTGCATCTATTCGCGCCGCCGTGGCACGGTGGCCCGCCGCCATGGGGCTTAGGACCCGCGCCGTGGGGCTGGGGGCCTCCGCCGCCACCCCCGCCGGATTGGTGGTGGGGTGGCGGGCCCGGGCCTGGTTGGGGCGGACCAGGTTGGGGCGGACCAGATTGGGGCGGGCCAGGTTGGGGCGGACCAGGTTGGGCGCCGGCCCCCTTTGACTACTGGGGTACCTCGGTAGTGCCGGTGTTTGATCCGGACTACCAGGCGTGGGGTTTCTGGTTATACGGGATTTGGATTCCGCTCCAGCCATGAGGAGTAGCAAATGAATGATTACCGTGCACAATCCGGATCCGTCCGCTCGCCGGGGCGTAGTCCCTCGCCTGCGCTGAGCCCTGAGCCATTTTCGCGCCGACTGTCGGAGTTTAGTTTCCGGTCTCGGGAACGTCGCCGCCCGTCTCGGATGGCAGTTGGCGTAGCGCTGGCCATCCTGCTGGCCGTGACAGCGCTGGTAATCGCGCTGGTGTCACTCCAGTCCGAGCCCGCGCCGGTCCCAGCGGCGAATTCGTCGAACCCGCAGGCGGCAACCGCCGCGGACAAAGCCCTATGTCAGGCCGTCGGGCCACTGATGAAGGAAAACGACGATCGCAGCAACGCATTCCTGGCCAGCGGTCAGCCGGGTACACCGCAACGGGACGCGGCATTGCCGAAATTCGTTTCTGATACTCAGGATTGGGCGCGCCGCACTCAACAGGTATTGGACGCGCATGCCAACCCGCCCCGCTTCACGACTCGTGCGCTGCAGCGCTACATCGATGACATGCAGCTGTTTGTCGCGAGTGTGCGTCCCGGTCCGGGCACCCAATACGACGAGGCGGCGTGGACCGACAGCATCGTGGCCTACGGTGGCCCGTTGGCCGCGTGCCAGCAACTGGGCATCAGCTGGTGACACCGCTAGATCTACTTGGTGCCTAGGCACCGCGCGGCAGTGCCGCTCGGCAAGCGCGTTTCTGGACAGATGTCTGTATCTGATGCGTGCAGGGGTGGTGGAATGGCGCAGTGTCTAGGAAAGCTGCTTCACCTGCGGGCCCTGCCGGCGCCGTGGCCGGCGCCGATGGAACCCGCCGGTCGGACCGTCGGCCGGCGCAGACGATCCGCAAGGTCCTCGACGCCGGATTGGAGGAACTGCGCGAATCGTCCTACGCCAGCCTGACGATGCGGACGGTTGCGACCCGCGCCGGAGTCTCCCCGGCCAGCGCGTATACCTACTTTCCATCGAAAAGCGCGCTCGTGGCGGCCGTGTACCTGCGCTGTCTGCGCGAACTGCCGCTGCGCACCGATGTCAACGACACCACCAAGACGCGGGTCAGCGCGGCGTTGCGGGATATGGCTCTGGTGGTCGCCGATGAGCCAGAGTTGACCACCGCGAGCGGCGCGGCCCTGATGGCCGATGATCCAGCGGTGCAGCCACTTCGGGAACAGATCGGCGAGGAGGTGTCCCGGCGCATCGGGGCTGCACTCGGCCCGGGATGGCCGCGCGCGGTGAAGTCCACACTGCAAATGATGTTCGCGGGTGCGCTCATGACGGCCCGGTTCGTCAGCTTCGACGAGATTGCCGGACAGCTCGACGAGGCGGTCAACCTCATTCTTGGCGGATCGGTGGCCTAAAGAATGGTGGCTCAAGGGAATTCAGGTGGTCGCGGGCGCGGAGTGGTGGCGGTCGTCTGGCGGGCGCGTCGCTTAAGCGCCCGGATGGTTGCTCGGTTCCCCAAGTTCGGCGATCCTCAACGGGCCTATGTTTTACGACCGAGAGAGGAGCGGACGAGGTGGGTGTGGGACAAATCGCGCTGAACAGCGCGCCCGTTTTTGGTGGCCTGATGCTGGCCCTCGCGGCCGGCCAGTTCAGAGGCCCCGACTATCGAGAGTTGATCAAACAGGACATGGACTTGCTGGATCGGCTCCCGCCCGAGGCCGCCGACAGGCGCGCCGAGCTGCAACGCACCATCGATGGCCGCATCGATGACCTGATCGACTCCGCCGACCGGGGCCGCGCGCTGCGCCGAGCCGCGCTGTCTTACCGGGGCAATTGGCGCGACGTGGTGCTCTTTTTGTGCGTGCTGCTGTTCACCATCATCTGGTGGGACGTCAGCCACAGCCGCAGCAACTGGCTGCCGATGTTCATCCTGCTGATCCTGCTGTGCGTGGTCGCCGGCGTGTATGCAGTCCGTGGCGTCGTGCGCGCCGCCGGCACGTTGGTGCACGGAAGACAACCATCGACTTGATCACATCTCGTGACCGGCTCCCTGATTTGACTCTCACCTGCTGGCGCCCTCACCGGCGACTCCGCCCGCACTTTTTGTGGCGCTGAACTGGCATATCGACCGGCTGTGGGAGTCCGGGCCGCATCAAGAGCGCTCCCGCCGGGTGTTTCGTCGCCGGCAAATGCCGGCGAGCAGCCGGTATCACCCTGTGACAAAATCCCAGGCGTGAAGCTGCCTCCCCTCCCCGCTCTCATTTGCGCTGCGGCGGCGCCGCTTTGGGCGTCGCCGATCGCAGCCGTTCCGTCCGCGTCCGCCGAGCCGTGCCCGGATGTCGAGGTGGTGTTCGCGCGGGGCACGACTGAGCCTCCTGGCGTCGGCGGCATCGGTCAGCATTTTGTCGACACGCTGCGCTCGCGCGTCGGCGCAAAATCGGTGGGCGTGTACCCGGTCAATTACCCGGCGACCACCGATTTCCCCACGGCCGTGGACGGCATCACCGACGCGGGTCATCACGTCGAGTCGATGGCGACAAGCTGCCCGAGGACCAAGATGGTGCTCGGTGGTTACTCGCAGGGCGCCGCGGTGATGGGTTTCGTCACGGCGAGCCAGGTGCCGGATGGCGCGCACGTGCTACAGGCGCTCGAGCCGATGCCGTCCGACGTCGCCAATCACGTCGCCGCGGTTGCTCTCTTCGGGAAGCCGTCGAGCCAGTTCATGAGCATCATCAACGAACCGCCGGTCACTATCGGCCCGCTGTATGCACCCAAGACGATAGAGCTGTGCGTGCCCAACGATCCGGTCTGTTCCGGGTCGGGATACCCGGCCGCGCACCGGCAGTACGTCGAGGCCGGAATGGTTGATCAGGCCGCAGATTTCGCCGCGGGCCGCCTGTCCCCGAGCGCCTAGCGGGGCCCGGCACCGCTCTCGAGCACTTCGAGGGCCGCATCGATATTGGGCATGATTGTCGGACCGTAATTGTTGACCACCTGCCCGAGCGCGCGGGCGATGTGCGGACCGACCGCGCCGGCAGCCAGGACCTCCTCGGCAAGGACGATCCCATTCACCACGTGGGCTGCGCTCAGACGACCGTCAGCGGCGACTTCGTACCGCCAGTCGCCGATTTGAATCCGCTCCGGCTGGGACCGGAAGAAGCCGCGCCGCGCGGGAGCGAGAATCACTCCCGGAACGCCGCAAAAAACCTTGACCACCAATGCGACTCCCCCGGGACCGGCCAAGGCCGACCCGACGGCGCGACTCACCCGCTCGGGATCGAAGCCCGTCATCAACCACTCATCGGCAGCACGAACGACGGCGTCAGGGTTTGCACGTCGCCGCTGCGACGCACCGCCGTTCCCGCCACGTAGAACTCCACCGTGTGATGTCCCCACGCGTAGTTGGAGATCGCGAAATGCACACCCACGACGCCGTTTCCGCCGTCTCGCTCGGCTTCGCTCTGCATACGTGACATCGCCAGTTCCCGAGCTTGGTAGCTGCCCTGGGTCCATTGCGGCATCTCGGCGTTGCGTCCCACCTGGCCGAGTGTCTTTAAAAAGCCTTGTACGGCAACGTGAAACACGCAGTTGCCCATGACAAACGCAACCGGGGCGAAGCCGGATCGCAGCAGGGTCGTCAGATCCTGGCCGGACAGGTGGCTGGTGAACGCCTGCCCGTTGGGGCGCCGATATGCCCCGGGCTTCGCGGTGTATCGCACGGCGGTGCCGACCGCGATGAACTCGAGGTGCTCACCCTCGCCCTGATGACGCCATTCGAGACGCACACCGACCACCCCGTCCGCGCCCAGCGAATCGGCCTCGGCCTGCATGCGCGACATCGCATTCCAGCGCGCGCGATACGTCGCGTCGGTAAGCACGGGCAGCTCAGACTGCTGCCTGATGCCGGTGAACTGATAGCCCACGTGGTAGACCGAAACGCCCATCACGAGTTCTATCGGCTCGAATCCGGCCCCGTGCAGCAAGGCGAATTCATTGATCGACAGGTCAGACGTGAAGACCTTGCCGGCGTGCGACAGCCGTTCGCTGGCTACCGGGTCGAGCGAATTCGGTTGCATTGTCAAACACCCTCCTGCGGTCCCGGACAGCGTAGCCCGGCGACGGCGAGCGCCGGCGCGGCGCGAGTAAGGAGCGGGCCATCGACCTAGCCCGGCGACGGCGAGCGCCGGCACGGCGCGAGTAAGGAGCGGGCCATCGACCTAGCCCGGCGACGGCGAGCGCCGGCACGGCGAGGAGCGAGCGCGAGCCAACACGCTCAGGGCTTGGGCGGATGGCGACCTATCGGCTGACGATCGGCGCATTCCAGCAATTCTTTGAGTGCCTCGGGGAACGCGTCGGCGATGCACCACAGGTCCGGCACCAGGTCCGGACAGGCGATGATGCCCACACCCAGTTCTCCGTTGAGCGACATGACGGTGATGTTGAGTCCCGCGCCGCCCATGACCGGCCCGAGCGGATACATCGAGTCGACTTTGCAACCCAGGAAGTACAACTGCGCCTGCGGGCCGGGCACGTTCGACAGGATGAGGTTGTAGATGGGGTTGTGCGGAATGCGCGGCAGGATCCGCATGGCGGTGCCGAACATCGTCGGGCCGCCGAACTGGGTCCAGTCGTGCAGCAGCGTGGGTCCCATCGCGGCGGTGTGGTCCTTTGCGGCGGTGTTTCCGGCGGCAATGGTGCGGATGCGTTCGGCGGGGTCGCTGATTTGGCTCTGCAGCCGGCAGAACATCCACGTGGTGTGGTTGCGCCCGGGCCGGTCCGACTTGCCATGCACGGACACCGGCACGGTGGCCACCAGGGGGTTGTCGGGCAATTCGCCACGCTCGAGCAGGAAGCGCCGTAATACCCCGGCGCATAAGGTCGTTACCACGTCGTTGACGGTCACCCCGAACCGATTCTTGACCCTCTTGACGTCGGGCATATCGAGATGGGTGAAAGCGACGTTGCGGTCCCGGCTGATGGCGCCGTTGAACGGGGTGGGCGGGGCAGAAAACGGCGCTGCCATGGTCCGGCCCTCGCGCGCGCGAAGCACCGTTTGCGCCAACGTCAGCATCGTCGCCGGCACCACGGTCGCCAGCCGCAACGGCCGCATCGCGAAGCCCATCAGTCCGCTCGCAGCGATCTGCAGCGGATTAGCACCACCCGCGCCACGGACCGGCCGCGGTGCCGGCGCGTCGGGATCGAGACTGCATAGCTGGGCCAGCAGGTTCGCGCCGGCAACCCCGTCGACGATGGCGTGGTGGACCTTGAGCATCACCACCGCCGCGTCACTGCGCGCGCCGCCCTCAAGCACCCACATCTCCCAGAGCGGCCGGTCGCGGTCCAGCGGTAGCCCCGCGATATACCCACATATCTGGGCCAGCTCGCGGCGACCTCCCTGTGCCGGCACACCAAGACGTTGCAGGTGGCGCCGCAGCTGAAAGTTTTCGTCGTCCATCCACACCGGGTGATCAAGGTTCAGCTGGGTGTCCGCCAGCTTCATTCGAAATTCGGGAACCGCGGTCACGAGCTTTGCCAACGCGGCGCGGAACCGGCCGTACGTGTAACCGCCCGGCATCGTTGAAGTATCTAGTTCAAGAACGCAGCACACGTTCAACGGCTGCGTCGGCGTCTCTAGGTAGAGGAAAAACGCGTCAAGTCCGCTTAGTCGTTCCATAGCCGCCCGATCGATCGACTAGTGACTTCCATACCCCCGCCCCCAAGAAAGTTTAGGGAGCCGCAAAGTGGAGATCTACTCCCTTAGAAGCCCTTCCGAGTTAAATGTTGATTGCGGTGGCGGTGACATGGCCGAGCCAAGGCGCCGTCACCTTCCGGATGCGCTGGCCGCGCCCGGTTAGGGTTTCGTGTCCGTCTGGTTGCCCAAACGGGCGGAAAAGAAAACATCCGCCGGGTCTGGTCAGCGCCACCGGATGAACCGATCACGGTCCGGCCTCGTGATATCCATACGAGCGCCTTCGGGGCACGGGGTTCCCGTGTGGGGTAGATCGTGCGCTGACCAGTGCGGACGCACGGGAGGATCATGTTCAAACGAGTCGACACCTATAACGCTCCCAGGCACAAACTGCTGACCATCGAGCTCCGCGATGTGGTGCGCGAATACCGGGTCGGCGGTCAGTCCGTCCGGGCGCTCGACGGGATCAGCCTGCGCCTCGAGGGCGGACACTTCATGTCGGTTGTCGGACCGTCGGGCGCGGGCAAGAGCACCTTGCTGCATTTGCTGGGCGCACTGGACACGCCCGATTCCGGGTCGATCGAATTCGACGGCGACGAGATCGGCCGCCTCACCGATGAGCAGCAGTCGGAGTTTCGCCATCACCGCGTGGGGTTCATCTTCCAGTTCTTCAACCTGTTGCCGACGCTGTCGGCGTGGGAGAACGTCGCGGTGCCGAAGCTGCTCGACGGTGTCCGGCTGGGTAAGGCCAAGCCGGACGCGATCCGGCTGCTGGAGCGCGTCGGGCTCGGTAACCGGACCGAGCACAGGCCCTCCGAGCTGTCCGGCGGGCAGATGCAGCGGGTCGCCGTGGCGCGCGCATTGATGATGGACCCGCCCCTGATCCTCGCCGACGAACCGACCGGGAACCTCGATTCGACCACCGGGGCGTCCATCTTGGGGCTCCTTGGCGAAGTGGCGCACGAACCCGGCCGCGGACGGCTGGTGGTGATGGTGACCCACAACTCGGAGGCCGCGGAAGCGACCGATCGGATGATCACACTGCAGGACGGTCGGATCGGTTCCGACGAGCGGGTGCGAGCCCTGGTGTGAGACCGCCTTCCGCGATAGGTGCCGCAGCGAGCCGGCTACGCCTGCTCAGCCTGCGTGAACTTGCCGTGCACCGCCGACGCACGATCGCATCCGTTGCCGTAATGGCGGTGTCGGCAATGTATCTGGTCGCGGTATTCGGCATCTTCGGGTCGATCACCGGATCGGTCAATCGGCTCGCCGACGGGATCGCGGGCATCGCCTCGCTTGAGGTGTCGGGCATCACCGACGCCGGATTTCCCGACACGATAACCGCCGACGTGGCCGCCGTTCCGGGGGTCGCGACCGCCGCACCCATGATTCGGACCTCGGTGCCCACGTCGTCGGGGTCGGTCCTGCTGTTCGGCGCCGACGAGCGCCTCGGCGAGTTGGGCGGCGCACTGAAAGATGCCCTCAAGCAGGGACAGGCGGGGCAGCCCGCGAGTCCTCCGGGTGCACCCGGCCCGGCGAACGCGGTCCGCGTCGGTCCCGGTGTCGGTCATGCCAAGGGCGAGACGTTCCAACTCGGCTCGGGTTCGGTGACCGTCAGCGAGGTGCTCCAGGGCAAGCAGGTGGCCGCCCTCGACGGCGGGCACTATGTCCTGGCTCCACTTGCATTGGCGCAGAACATCACCGGGCGACAGGGTCAGCTGGACTCGATCCTGATCACCGTCAAACCCGGCGCCAACCTCGCCAAGGTTCGCGCCGCGGTCGCCGCAGCGGTGAACGGCCGGGCCATCGTCGCCGACCCGAGCATGCGGGCCACTCGGGCCGGCGACGGCGTCAAGCTGATGAACTACATGGCCCTGATGGGCGCGATGGTCGCGCTGATGGTCGGCGCGTTTTTGATCTACACCACGATGACGATGGCGATCACCCAGCGCCGGCCGGTCATCTCGATGTTGCGCGCGATCGGCGGCCGTCGCGCCACGATCGTCCGCGACATGCTCGCCGAGGCGGCGGTCCTCGGAATCATCGGCGGAGCCATAGGGTCGGCCCTCGGAGTACTGATGGGCCGCATCGCAATTGGCCGATTGCCTCCGGCCTTGACCCAGGGCCTGGAAGCTCGCATCGAGTACTGGCTGCCCGGTTACGCGATACCGGCCGCCATCGCGGCGACCGCGCTCACCAGCGTGGTTGCGTCGGCGATGGCGGCAAGGCAGGTGTACAAAGTGGCACCGATCGAGGCGCTGGCACCCGTTGGGGTTTCGGCCGCGGATCGCGTGCCGCGATGGCTGCGGATCGCGAGCGGGGTTGCGGCCGTAACGGTCTTCGTGGTGTCACTTTTCGTAGTTATCACCCAACGAGGCGCGTTGGCCTTCGCCGCAATGGCGCTGGTGTTCTCTGCCGAGGTAGCGCTTGGTTTCGCGCTGACCGTGCCCATCGTCAAAGCGACAGCCGCGACGGCCCGAATTTTCGGCTCCGTCGGGGCACTCGCGGCGGCGACAATCGAGCGTGCGCCGCGACGGGTATGGGCGACGGTGATGACGGTGCTCATCGCGGTGGTCACCACCGTCGCGATTACCGGGACGAACGCCGACATGATCCGGTCGGCGAGGGGCATCTTCTCCCCCGTCGCCGATGTCCCCGTGTGGGTGAGCGCGAATCCCCCCGACAGCTACCCCACTGATGCCCTGCCGCAAGGACTTTCCGAGAAGGTCGCCGCACTGCCGGGCGTCCAGCGTGTCATCGAGGGCGCGTCCGGGTTCGCCGAGGTCGGCGGCACGCGCGTCATGCTCGACGGGTTTTCCGCCGGCACCGCCGACCCGTTGTTCCGTGCGCTCAACGAACAGGTTCGCGCCCAAGTGCTTGCCGGTCGGGGCGTGGTGCTATCGCAGAATCTGGGCAACACTCTGCACGTTCGGGCGGGCGGGCAATTGCGGATGCAAACGCCGCACGGCGTGCAGCAGGCGACCGTCCTGGCCCTGGTTCCGTACTTCTCGACGGTCATCGGCACGGTCGGGATGGGCCTCGATCAAATGCGCGCGTGGTTCGACCGTCCGGTAACGACGACGCTCGAGATCGCCGCGGCCCCGGGTGCCGATCCCAATCGCTTGTTGGCCGACGTCCGGCGGGCGGTCCCGGCACCGAACTACGTGTATGACGGTCGCGGCAAGCTGGCCGGCCTCGAGGCGCCGATGCATCAGAGCATGTTCATCGCGAATGCCGTATGGATCATCGTCGTGTTGGTGGCCGGGGTCGCGCTGCTGAACACGTTGACGCTTTCCGTGCTGGAACGGCGCCGCGAAATCGGTGTACTACGGGCGATGGGATCCAGCCGTCGGTTCACGCTGCGCATGGTGCTGGCCGAGGCGACGGGCATCGGCGTCATCGGCGGTGTGCTGGGGTTGCTGTTCGGCCTTACGGACCAGTGGCTGTTCAGCCTGGTCAGCGGGGACATGATGAATTTCCGAGTCACCTTCCGGCCGAGCTCGATGGCGTTGGTCTTCACCGTCGGCGCGCTGGCGATCAGCCTGCTGGGCTCCGTGCCACCCGCGCGGCGCGCGGCGCGCCTGAACATCATTGAAGCCGTCAGCGTCGACTAGGGCCCCGCGTCCGCGGCGACGTCAGAAGCCGAGCGGAAGAAGCGCGGTAAACAGCGGGGCCAAGGGATCCGTGACAGGAAGGGCGATCGAACTATTCAAGAACGGCGCGACCGGACTTTGGAAGGTGATTATTGTCTGGCCGGGCGCCCCTAAGCCCAACGTGGGTTCAGCCCCGGAAGTCAGCCCAAGCGTGAAGAGCGGGCTCGCGATATTAGTCGCAACAAAGTTCTTGTCGTCGGGGTCGGCAAGAGACGTGGTCGAGAACAAGCCGCCGAAATTGGTGGTTTGACTCATGAAGTCTGGGTCGCTGGCGACGGGGTTGGTGACTGGGCTGAGGCCCAGCCCCGAGGCGAGCCGGGTCGCCAGACTATTCAGCGATTGCAGCCCCGGCGAAAGTTGCGCGGCGGCCGCCGATGCGCCGCCGTGATAGCCAACCAACGCGGTGACGTCCTGGACCCACATCCGCTCATAATCGGCCTCGGCGGCCGCAATCGCCGGCGCATTCTGCCCGAACAAATTAGACATCACCAATTGCCTGAACCCATTCCGGTTGGCCGCCACGGCCAGCGGATGAACCGTCGCCGCACGCGCGGCCTCGAACGCATCGGCCACCGCTTGCGCCTGCCCGGCTGTCCCCGTGGCACGAGCCGCCGCCTCACTCAGAAACCGCGTATACGGGGCCGCCGCGGCCGTCATCGCCGCCGATGCCGGACCCTGCCACGCCTGACCCGTCAGCCCCGACGTGATCGCCGAAAACGACGACGCCGCCGAGGACAATTCATCTGCCAACCCATTCCAGGCCGCGGCCGCCGCCAACATGGGAGCCGAACCCGCACCGGAGAACATCCGCGCCGAATTGACCTCCGGCGCCAACACCGAGAAATTCATCGCCACAGTCCCTTCTTTAGCGGTCCGCGGCGATCACACCGGCTGCGCCATCGCCGACGACACGCCCCGTGTACCGCTACACGGAATACCCAACCCAAAAGTTCAGTGTGATCTAGGTCACATGGGCGGCGGAACCGGCCACATGCCTTACTCGCCGACCACCGTGGCGAATCCCTGCAGATGGGGTGTGCACGGGGGCGGCACCCGGGTCCGTGGGATGCTGCGCAGTCGCGAAGTATCGAATCCGGCTTCGGCGATGGCGTCGACGGTTCGGCGGTTCGGCTCGCAACCCGAAGCCAACCGGGACCACGGCTTCGCGATCAGGTCCTGGAACCGACCCATCGCACCGTCCCCGCGGACATGCTCGAGGACGACCAACCTGCCTCCCGGCGCGAGCACGCGCCGGATCTCGCGGAGGGTAGCGGCCACATCATCGACCGAACACAGCACCAGCCCAACGTGTACCGAGTCGAAACTGTGGTCCGGATACGGAATCGACTCGCCGGCCCCGTCGACGATGTCGACCGCAATGCCGCGGCGATGGGCTAAGCGGGAAGCCATCCGCCGGAACGCGGCCACCGGCTCGACGGCGGCGACCGAAGTCACCGTGGGCGGCACGAACTTCAAGTCGGTCCCCGGGCCGAGACCGACCATCAACAGCCGGCCGGTCGCATGCCGGAGCGCCGCTCGACGATACCGGTAATAGAACGCCCGGTCGAAAATCGGCATGCCGAAGCGATACACGTACGGGAACAACGGATTAGCGTTCGTTATCTGCCACCTAGATCCAGTCGGAATGGTGGATAGTCGTCGCGCATCAACGATACATACACCGCCACCCGATAACGCCATCGAACAATGCCCATGAGGAGGTCGAACATGCCGCGGTTGATCGTCCCCTGGCACAACAACCACACCGCGTTGGTCACGCAAAGCAGCTGCAGTAGGGGTTCCATGGCCCAGCACAGGAGTATCTGGGGCAATCCCAGCAGCCACCACTTCACCAGGACGGCCCATTTCGTGAGGTGCTCTGGATAGTCGACCTCGAGGTCGCCCGGGTAGTCGTCCCGAGACGCGAGCGTGAAGGGGGGGTACTTGTCGGTCGTATTCATTGGGAATCGGTAATTCATGACCCGCCACGACCAACGCAGCACCCCGACGTTGAAGTCGAAGATGGGGCGCGGGTAGCGCCCGGTGAACAAGATTGCGACACCGGCAACGATCGTCAGCAGCGGATACACCAAGTAGAGAAGTATCAATATGGGGTAGTGCGGAGCGGCCAGCACGCACCACTTGACGAGCCATAGCCGGCGCGAGGGCGCGTCGATGCCACCGCGCACCCGCACGGGACCGTCGGTGTTGTGCGCCACCGGCGATTCAACGGTCTTGGACCCGTTCACGGACGACTCGATGCGATCGGGGTTGGTGTCGCGAGGGCTCGATCGATCTCCGCCGACATCCGGCGGTGACTGGTCCAACGCAGAAACGTGGTCAAGGCCGAGGTGTGCAGCCGGTCGGAGATCAACACCGCCGGTCTTAGCACGGATTCACCATGCGCTACCTGCAGGGATGCCACCCGGGACACGGCCCTGACCCGACGTCGCCTGGTCTTCTCGTACCGGCGCAGCGCCCTCGAAACATCGGCGTTGCCGCCATTCACGCCATTGTGAAGATCCGCAAGCGCCTTGCACAGCACCATGGTGTCGAGCAGGGCCTGGTTGGTCCCTTGCGCAAGAGTGGGCGGCATGGCGTGTGCGGCGTCGCCGAGCAAGGTCACCGCACCGGCGGCCATCCCCCGGGAAATCGGATGGCGGAAGTGGGGGTACGGCGAACGGGCCAGATCCGCGTCCGTCAGGTGCGCCAGGACCAGGTCGACGGAGTCGGACCAGCCGGCGAAGTTGGACCGGATTACGTCAATCGGGTTGTGCGGCCTGACGAAGCCATAGGACCACGGCAAGTCGAACCACCACTGCACATCGGATCCTCCCGCCGGCCACACGCCGGCGTTCCCGTGCTCGCCGATGACGATCATCGCGACATCCTTGTCGGCGAGTTTCGGAAGGGTGGCAAGCCCCTGCCAGCTGCACCAGCCGGTCGGCTCGGCGGCCGGCGCTCCGAGGACATCCCGAACAATCGAATGCAGACCGTCCGCACCGATCACCAGGTCGCCTCCGGCGAAGCTGCCATCTTGGAACTCGACCTGCACGCCGTCGGGTGTGGTGACGACGCGCACCGCGCGGGAGTTGCATCGAATGCGGTCGATCGGAAAGCCTTCCAGCAGCCTTTCCAGCAGGACCCGACGTGGGACCATCCGGACGGGCGCACCGAGCCGGTTCACCATCGCATTCACGTCCAAGGTCGCGAGCCTTCGCCCCTTGGATGTCAGCACCCGCACGCTGGAAAGCAGTTGACCTGCCCCGTCCATGTTGACGCCCAGCTGCCGCAGCACGGTCTCGCCATTCGACCAGATGGTCACAGCGCCGCCGCCCGCCCGCGGCTCCTCGCGCTGGTCAAAGACGGTGACGTCATGACCGTCTCGCAACAATCCCCGGGCAACGGAAATGCCGCTCACACCGGCGCCGATGACAAGCACCCGAAGCGGCCGCGTCGAGGTCACGCTCTTGGATACGTATACGCGCACCAATCGGTTCACCCAACTCGGTTCACTCAACTCGGTTCACTCAACTCGGTTCACTCAACCAGGCAATTCGGTTGCCGCTCCGGGTCCGGCCCGGCCGATCATCTTGTGCAGGTCCTCAACCGACCACGGCTCGGCGTCATGGTGATCGCGATATCCCAACACACGCGGCGCCGGCCGATCGAAGCTGCCGACGAATCCGCCTGCGGCAACAAAGATTTGACCCGTGACGTCACGCGCCAAGTCGCTGGCGAGGTAGGCGTAGATAGGGGCCACGAACTCGGCCGGGGCGCTATCCAGTGAGGCGCGCATGGTCATCTCGTCGAGCAACCCGCGCCGGTGCAGGTCCGCGATGTGTTTTTCGTACTCGGCGCCCGTGGACAGGCGTGTCCGCGCGCCGGGACACACCACGTTGGCCCGCACACCGTCGGCTTTCAGTTCCGCCGCGATGGCCATCGTCAGGCCGTTGACGGCGGCTTTGCCCGCCGGGTAGCCGGTGCCGCCGTAGTCGCCAAGAAAAGCCACCGAGCTGGTGTTGATGATCGCCCCGCTCCCCTGCGAGGCCATGACACGGGCCGCGATCCGGCAGGTGTGAAACACGGCGCCGAGGTGGGCGCCTATCAGGCGGTCGAATTCCTCCAGCGAGATGGTCAGGATCGAGGAGCCGGGAGGCTCGGCGACTCCGGCGCAGTTGACCAGGGTGTCCAGCCGGCCGAACGTGCTCATGCATTCTTCGATGAGCGCGCCGGCCACGCGCTCGTCGTCCGCAGCTCCGACCACCGGGGTGGCCCGCCCGCCTGACGCCGTGATTGCCGCGACGGTCTCCTCCACGGCGCCAACGTCACGCCCGTTGACGACCACGCCGGCGCCCAGATTGCAGAGCAGTTCGGCGACCGCGCGGCCGATGCCGCGGCTGCCACCGGCCACCACCGCCCCGCGCCCGGCCAGTGGACCCCGGCTACCCATCGTCGGGAGTTCCGGAATGCGTTGTGGCCAAGCCATTCTCGATGGCGAAACGAAGCAGGCGCGTCGGCGGGGTCAGAAGCATTAGCCGAACATACCCAGCCGACACCGAAAATGAGAACCGTTCGTCCCGCACGTTGGCATCGACTTCCCGGACCGCCCCAGCTGGGCAATCGCCGGTATTTGCGCCGCAGCGTATGATCGTCAATGAAGTCCGTTCTGGACATCTCGCCGTTTAGCGAAAAGCGGTCAGTCGGTAGCACGGCTGCTGGGGTTGGCGCGGCATCGGCGATAAAGGCACCCGTCACTCCCCCTTCAGCGTTGCGTGGGCTGAGTAAGCGACTTGTCACACGGATAACGGTGCAGCGGAGGCGGCTGTAAGCACGGATTTGATGCCTCGCCGCACACGGCTCGGAGGAAGTGTGCCTGCAATGCGGACCCCTTTGTGCGCTTGTGTCCCCTCACTTCGTGTCCGGGGAAGGCGGTTCAGCCGATGACGGACGTGGCAACTGCACCTGGCTCTACCCGACCGGGCTCTACCCGACCGGGCTCTACTCGACCGGCCAGCACACGATCGGACGACTCCTACGACGATGTCGTCGAGATGTTCGTAGCGCTGCGCGAGATGCCGGCAGAATCCGACGAATACAGCCGGCAGCGCGAACGCATCGTGGACCGCTGCCTACCTCTGGCAGACCATGTCGCGAGACACTTCGCACGTCGCGGCGAAGGCCTCGATGACCTGACTCAGGTCGCGCGGCTGGGGCTGATGAACGCCATCAACCGGTTCGATCCCGCCAAAGGACCCAGCTTCGTCGGGTTCGCGGTTCCCACCATGATGGGCGAGGTCCGGCGTTATTTTCGCGACTACAGCTGGGGCATGCGTGTGCCGCGACGGCTGCGCGAGCTGCACGTCCAGATTAGCCGTGCGACAGGCGATTTGGCCCAGAAGCTGGGGCGCGCGCCGACGGCCCGCGAGCTGTCTCAGCTGCTGGAAGTCCCCCGCGAGGAAATCATCGAATGCCTCGTCGCGGGCGATGCCTATCGGCTGGACTCCCTGGACGCGCCGCTGAATAGCGGCAGTCCCGACAAGCCCCGGCTGGTGGCCGACGCGGTCGGCTGCATAGATCCACAGATCGAGCACATCACCAACCGCGAAGCGGTGGGTGTCCTGGTGGCCGCGCTCCCCCAGCGCGAACGCCAGGTTCTGCACATGCGATTCTTCGAGTCGATGACCCAGAGCCAGATCGCCGAGCGAATCGGTGTGTCGCAGATGCAGGTCTCGCGCATCCTGGCCAACACCCTGCGCTGCCTGCGCGACCAACTCGAATAGCCGTTCCTAACCCGCCGAGGCAAATCACGACCTTCGGCGAGACGACGCAATGTACTGTGCGATTCGGTAACGAAGTCGACGGTGTCGCCAAACGGGGCCCGGAAGGAGCACGGAGCGATGAGGTTTTCCCAGACGGTGGTCGCGGGCGCGGCGGCGGCGACGGCCCTGACGGTGTCGGTGGCCGGCTGCGGCGGCCATCCGTCGTCATCGACGTCGACATCGGGGTCAGCCACCTCGGCGACGAGTACGAGCAGCTCAGCACCGGCTTCCTCGGCGACGGCACAGCCGAATGCCTACACGGGGTTGTTGATCCAGGCGACCGATATCAACGCGCCGATCCAGTTCACGGGCGGCCAGCCGACGAACAACCCGAACGGCCAACCGGGCGTCGCGATAACGTTCAGCACCGAGGACAACAGCCACGTAATCAAAGACACCATCCAGGTCCTCGCCGACCCCGCCGCCGCGACCAGCGCGCTCAACGCAGCAAAGGGTGCACAGGGTAGCGCCGTCAAAGACCCGAAAACGGCTCCGTTCAACGTCGGTACCGGCGGGACGACGCTGTCCGGGAACTCGCCGGACAACTCCAAGGGCGTAATGGTAGTGATGTTCACCGAGGGCAAGGCGTTCGTCACGCTGGAATTCGATGGTCCGGTCGACTCGCTCCCGCCAGAGGACTTCGTCACCGACGTGAGCCAGAAACAAGACGCGGCGGTAAAGAAGGGGCTCGGCGGCTGATCCCGCCGCGGGAATCGACGTCAACGCGGCCCAACGGAACTTAGCGCCGGATCCCCCTCGTATCACGCTCAAGGCGACGCGGGCCCACACGTGATTGCCGTTTTGCTTGTGTCGGTCCGCGCGGATTCCACGGGGGAGGCGCGACTGGCGGGGTGGAATTTGTCAACTCACAAGTTTTTGCTTGTGTCCGTTGGGCTCTGATCGAGATGACAGGGCCCGCGGGGTCGCCATCGACATCAACCGGTCGGCGTCAGAAGGAACAGACGGAATTGGCGCCCGCCGGCGCGATCCTGGGCGATCTGATAGTTCGGCCAGTGCGCCAAGGCCGTGGCCCATGCCGTCTCGCGTTCCTCTCCTTCGAGCAGCCGCACCTTTGCGGTGAAGCGATGGCCGCGTTCGCGAACGGTGACCCGTTCCGTCGCTTTGAGGTTCGCCGACCACGACGGGTGGCGCTCTCGCCCCCAATTGGAACCAACCACGATCAGCCCATCCCCGGCGGGCACGTACTGCACCGTCGCCGTGCGGGCAAGGCCCGTCTTCCGCCCCGAGGTGGTGACCTGCACGTTGGGCAGGCCGGTGAGGTCCAGAACACCCACGCGCCCGGTACTTGCGAATCGGAGCAGGGCTTCGAGTCCCTCGGCGATCGGTCGTCCCCTAAGGATCAGCCACCGGTACGCCGTCGGGTTTCGCGCCACCCGCTGCAGCGGATTCACAGGGTCACTCTATTCGCTGGCTATCCGGTCCGCGCGTTTGGACGATGAAATCATCCCGGCTACTTCGGATTCCGAATGCGGCGGTTCCCGGCGTCGATTTCAGCGTCGATTTCAGCGTCGATTTCAATCGTGTCCCCACCGGAACGACCGCGCCGCAACTCAAGGTTAAATCAACCGCTTGATTTAGTCCGGTGGGCGGTGTTCACTGAGGCGATGACCGCCGTGCGGACGGCCCGCTCCGATAGGTCGACGGGCACGGTGACTGGCCGCGGTGGTCGACGCCGTCGGCGCTGAGGACGCTGTTCGCATTGTCGACAGCAATACCAGAAATTACCTGGGTCTTTCCAGATGACGAACTCCCTCGCTGGCCGCGGCTCGGTCATCGATATTCCTGACAAGCCGGACTGGGCCCGCATGCGTTCGGAGACCGGCGCACGGCTGCGATCCGCGATGGCCGAGCACGGCGTCGACGCACTGATCCTCTTGATGAACGGCTACGTCACGTATGCCACGGGTGTCAGCTGGCCGCTTTTGGACGCGGGCCTCTCGCACGTGGAACGCCCGGTCGCGGTCGTGCTGGCCGATGACGAACATCCGCATCTGTTCATGCCGCTCCGCAGCGGTGCTTCCGCGGAGTCACCGGTGCCCGACGACCATCTGCACGGCCCCGCCTATCTCGAATTCGATCCGGGCGTCGAGCATTTCGGCCGCGAGCTGGCCGGCCTGATCCCACCGGGAGCGACCGTAGCCGTCGACGAACTGACGGGCGCAATGCGCCGGGCGGCGCCCAGGCTATTCCCGACGGGCGCGCCGACGGATGCGGCGATCGTGGTCGGCGCCGCGCAATTGGTCAAGACCCGGGACGAGCTTTCCTGTCTGCGCAGAGCGTCCCGCATCACCGAACAAGCCATTGTGGATGTGCAGAAGGCACTGACTCCGGGCGTACGCCAGACCGATCTTTCAGCGACACTGGTGCGCCGCGCTTTCGAGCTCGGTGCCACCACCAACATGCTGGAGGCCATTTGGCAGGTGATGCCGAGCTCGCGGGAGTCCGGAGTGTGGACGACGCATGGCGATCTCGCGCTACCACTGCTTCCGACGGATCGCGAACTGGCCGCCGGGGACGTGCTGTGGACCGACATCAGCATCACCTACGCCGGCTATTGTTCGGACTTCGGCCGCACCTGGCTGGTTGGCGAGCGGCCTTCGGCGCGCCAGCAGGACCAGTTCCGTCAGTGGCGAGCAATCCTGGACGCGACCCTGGCGGTGACCAAAGCCGGTGCCACGTCGGGAGATCTCGCGCGCGCGGCGATCGCCGCCAACGGTGGCCGCAAACCGTGGCTGCCACACTTCTACCTCGGCCACGGAATCGGCACCTATCCCGCCGAAGCCCCCATGATCGGAACGGATCTCGGCGAGGAATTCGACGACAACTTCGTCTTTCCGTCCGGCATGGTCCTCGTTTTGGAACCCGTGGTGTGGGAGGACGGCACGGGCGGCTACCGCAGTGAGGAGATCGTGGTGATCAATGAAGGCGGCTTCACGCCGATTACCGACTACCCCTACTCCCCCTATGGCGACTCCCCCTATGGCGACTCCCCCTATGGCGACTGAGGTTTCGCCCGACACCAGGGCGTTGCGAACTGGGCGACGGGTGCGGGCGATGGCGCAGATGGACGCGCATGACCTCGACATCTTGGTGCTCGGGCGACAAGCCAACATTCGTTACGTCACCGGCGCCCCGCAGCTATGGATTGCCGGAACACGACCGTTCGGTCCCATGTGTGTCGTGGTCCGCGCCACCGGAGACATCTACCTCAACAGCACCGATGACGAGGGAGTTCCCGAAGAGATCGGTCACGATCACCTGTACGGGCTGGCGTGGAATCCGATGACCCTCATCGATGTCTTGAAGAAGATCGACGGGGCCGAAGCGGCGCGGCGAGTCGGAACCGACGCGATTACACCTACTTTCGCAGTGCTGCTGCCCGACGCATTTCCGAATGCCGAAATCGTCGATGCCGAGCCGGCCATGCGTGCGGCGCGGCGAATCAAGACGGCCGATGAAATCGCAGCGATGGGCCAGGCGCTCCGCGTCGCCGAAGCCGGACTCGCGGCCGCCGTCGGCGAATTACGGCCTGGGGTGTCCGAGCAGACGTTAGCCGGAGCCATGCTGGAGGCCATGGCCGCGGGCGGGGTAAGCACGCCGGCCACCCAGGACGCCGCGTGGGTGACCTCGCGGGAACATCCGTGGCGACGCGCCCGCGGTACCGGCGAGGTGCGGTCGGGCGACCTTGTGGCCTTCGCCGCCGGCGCGCTGGCAGACGGCTATGTCGCCGAGGTGGGCAGGACCTGGCCGGCGGGCCACCCCGCCGACGGATCTATTCGCGAGCTGTTCGAGCGGTCAAAGAGGCTGTACGACAGAATGGTTGCCGCATGCCGTCCGGGTGCGCCGACGCGCGAGCTGCTCGACGCGTATGAGGCCGTCGGCGAACCGGTGCCCCCGATGCCCGTCGCACACGGGCTGGGGCTAGGTTTCGATCCGCCGGTGGTGTCCGAGATGCTCTGGGCCGCGGGCGAACACGACCGCCTCGATGCCGGGATGGTGCTGGCGATCACCGGCTACGTGTGGCGGCAGGGCATCGGGGCGGTGTTCCGCCGCGACACCGTCCACATCACCGACGCCGGAGCCCAAGTGCTTACCACCAGCCCGTCGTGGCTGGACGAGGCGGCGCTCTAAACCGGTCGGGTACGGGCGTCAAACGGGTTCGTCGTCGTCCCCGTCGCGTAGGAATCTTTCGGGGTGATGGAAGGTATTAGTTCTCGCTTGTCCACGGTCCAGGTGCGGCGGCGGGATCCATTCGGTTTGGCCTCGGGCGTTGGTGCGGGTTGTCCAGCCTTTTTCGGCGAGTCTGTTATCGGGACCGCATGCCAACGCCAGGTCGTTGATATCAGTGCGGCGGGTGGCCGCCCATCCCCGAACGTGGTGGACTTGACTGTGGTATGCCGGTGCGTCACAGCCCGGTTTCGTGCACCCACGATCCCTGGCGTACAACATGATTCGCTGCGCAGGGGAAGCCAACCGTTTCGTGTGGTACAACGCTAGCGACCTGCCGTTGTCAAAGATCGCCAAGTAATGGTGGGCGTGGCTCGCCCAGCGGATCACATCCGACATGGGCACCAGGGTGCCCCCACCCGTCAGACCTTTGCCGGCGGCCGCCTCCAAGTCCTTCAACGTCGTGGTCACTACGATCGACACAGGTAGGCCATTGTGCTGGCCCAGCTCGCCCGAGGCGAACAGACCACGCAATCCGGCGAGAAATCCGTCGTGGTTGCGCTGGGCTTCGGATCGGATGTCGCGCCGCACCGCATTCTCGTCGGGTGTCGCATCAACCACCGGTGTCTCATCCTCGGGGTTGCAGGCTCCGGGGGCGGCCAGCTTGGCGAGCATGGCCTCGATGGCGGCCCGCAATTCCGGGGTCATTAGCCCGCTGATGCGTGACATGCCGTCGAATTCCTGCTTGCCCAGGGTGATGCCGCGTTTGCGGGCCCGTTCCGCATCGCTGAATTCCCCGTCGGGGTTGAGCCAGTCCATGATCCGTTGGGCGTACTTAGCCAACTCATCGGGGCGATACTTGGCGGCCTTGCCGGCCAGATCGGCGTCGGCGGCTTGTCGAGTGAACACGTCGATCTCAACGGGCAGGTGGGCGAAAAAGCTGCGGATCACTTGCACATGCCCCTTCCCGATCAGGCCGTCCCGCTCCGCGGCTGCGGTCGCGCTCAACGGCGGCGCCAACGGCTCACCGGTCAACGCCCACCGTTGCCCAAGATCGCCGGCTTCGGCGATGCGCCGGCCGGCTTCGGCCTTGGTGATGCGCAGCCGATCGGCCAGCGCCGAGCGCAGCGTGCCGCCCAGTTCTTCGTCGCCGGCTTGCGCATCGAGTTGGTTGATCAGCGCGTGCTCGGGTGCGCGGAGCCGGCGTGCCGCACGTTCCAGGCGCTCCAGCGCCCGCAGCCGTTCCGGGGTGGTGAACACGTCAAAGGACAACTCGCACAAGCGGTCCAGGTCGGCGTCAAGCGCATCGAAGACCTCGACGATCTCCTCACGACTACTGGAACCCATGCCTCAAATTTTATGAACGCATACCGACAAAAACGCCCTTGCTGTGACCACTGAAACTATTGTTACACAAGGGATTCGACAAGAGCCGAATCAAACACGTCACCGATGCGATGCCGTTTCCAACGGGATCACCAGGTCTGTTCGGCCGCGCGCACCAACATGTGGTTGACCGCGACGCGACGGTCGCGGGTCACCATGTACAGCACGGCGTCGGCGATGTCCTCCGGCCGCAACTTGACCATGTCGGCGGTTTGCTTTTCGAACGCCGCACGCGATGGTGCGGCCAAATGGCTGAAGATCTCGGTGTCCACGGTTCCGGGACCCACAACGCCAACGCGGACCCGCTTACCGAGCACCTCCTGGCGGACGCCTTCGCTGAACGCGTTCACCCCGAACTTGGTCAGCGAATAGACCGCGGTGCCGGGGCGGGCCACCCAGCCGGCGGTGGAACTGATGGTGACCAGGTCGGCCACCCCGCGCGGTGAGTTTGCGGCTGCGTCGATGAGGTGCGGCAGCGCCGCGTGGGTGACGTAGAGGACGCCTTGGATGTTGACCGCGACCATGTCATCCCAGTCCCGCAACGGCGCCTGGGTCGCGGATCCCGACTGCATCAGGCCGGCGTTGTTCACCACGGTGTCGAGACGCCCCAACTCTTCGACGGCGCGCTGCACGGCACCCTCGACCTGCTCGGCGTCGGTGACGTCGGCGGCCACGACGAGCGCTGTGCCGCCTGCGGATTCGATGTCGGTTTTCAGGTCGGCCAGCCGATCGGCCCGGCGCGCGAGCAGGGCCACCGCGGCCCCCTGCGCGGCCAGGGCTTTCGCCGTTGCCGCGCCGATGCCGCTGCTGGCGCCGGTCACCAGGGCTGTTGTCTTAGCCAGGGTGCCCCCCAGCGTGGGCGTCATGCCCTGCCTCGCGTCGGTGATCCGGCGCGGAGTATGTCGCGCAGCACATACTCGGTGTCCTCGCCCAGGTCCGGCGCACCCCGCGCGATTCGCGCCGGAAAGCGCGCCATCCGCCATGACGGTCCCAGGATGGGACGCTGGCCTTCGCGGTGATCGGTGACAAACCGATACAACTCGCGGTCCCACAATCGTTGGTCGGCGATCACATCAATTGCGTTGGCGCTCTTGCTCGCCGGCACTCCCGCCGCCCGCAGGCGGTGTGCCAGGTCCTCGGCGTCGTGGTTTCTGGTGAGCCGCGCAAGGTCGGCATCGAGCGCCTCGGCGTGACGCTGACGCTCGTCCATGGTGGCGTAGCGCGGGTCATCGGCCAGGGCGGCGGCGTCGAGCACGTCGCACAACCGTTGCCACTCCTCGTCATCGGCCACGGCCACGGTGACCCAGGAAGCGTCGGAGCACGGATAGCAACCGTGCGGGCACATATCGTGATGGTAATTGCCATTGGGCCCGAGGCTTTTTCCGGTGAGGCTCTGTTCGAGCAGGCAGTCCCCCATCATCGAGGAGAGGGTCTCCACGGCCGACACGTCGACGAATTGCCCCTCGCCGCTGAGTTCGCGATGCAGCAATGCCACCACGGCGGCGTACGCGGCGGCCGCGCCGACGGTGGAATCCCCATAGCGCATGCTGGTCCCGAGTGGCGGCCCACCCGGGTAGCCGACCAGCGACGCCAGCCCGGCCAGCGCGGCGAAGCATGGCGCGTAGCCGGTTTGATGACCCAGCGGGCCGTCGTTGCCCCACATCTTGATCGACACCGAGATGATGTCGGACTTGATCGCCTTGAGTTGCTCGTACGCCAAGCCCTGACGCTCCATGGCACCGGGGCGAAGGTTGTTGATGACGATGTCGCTGCGGGCGATCAGCTCGCGCAGCCGCGTCATGTCGTCGGTCGATTTGATGTCGAGATCCACGCTGAGGATCTCGGGATTGATGCTCAGGAAGTAAGGGGCGTGGTTGACATCGGTGCCGCCGTAGGCTCGCATTTCCTCCGGGTTGGAGGCCGTTTCGATCTTGATCACTTCGGCGCCCAGCATCGCCAGGAGTTTTCCCGCATACGGACCGGCCCATACCTTGGTGAGCTCGATGACGCGCACGCCTTCGAGCGGACCACCACGCGGATCTTTGGGCGGCTTGAGTTGTGCCGACCTTACCGCCGGCGCCGGGCGCGGTGTATCGAGCCGGTCCAAGATCGCTGCGGTGTGCTGCCCGAGAGTCGGTGCAGCAGAGGCGATTTTGGCAGGGGAGGCGCTGAGCGCGTAGGGCACCGTCGGATACGCCGCATCCCCCAACACGGGATGGCTCACGTCCTGGAAGAAGCCGCGATGGCGGTACTGCGGCGAGTGGTGCAGGTCAGCGGCTCCGTTGACCGGGACCAACGGCACGCCCAGGCGCTGGGCCTGGTCGGCCGCGGATTCTTTGGCCAGGTTCCGCACCCACGCCGCGAACCCCCGCTGAAACGCGGCGACCTTTTCCGCCGTGACCGAGAACTCCAGCCAGTCGTCCTCGAAAGCGTCGAGCCATTCCGGTTGGCCCATCAGCTTTTTCAAGCCGAGCCAGTGAGCTCGGCTGGTCATGTACAGGTAGACGAAGCCATCGGCGCAGGCGAAAAACGCTGCCGGGCCGGCCTGGTCGTAATCGCTGCGGGTTCCCTCGGCCGTCACCTCCCCGGTGATGAATCGGCCCAGGATGCAGTCGGCGCGCGAGACCAGCACGGCATGCTCGGAGATGTCGATGGACTCGCCCTGACCGGTGTGCAGGCGTCCGAACAGCGACGACGCGACACACAGCGCCGCATCTAACCCTGCTTCGTAGTCGGCGAGAAATCGGCCCGGGCCTTGCAGCGGCGGCTTGCCGGCGTCGGCGTGACTTGGCGTGTGGTAGCCCCAGCCGCTGGCGTGGAACACGTTGATGCTCTTCGCATTTTCGAACTCGGCGGGCGCCCCCTGGCCAAAAGGGGTGATCGAGCAGAAGACCACGTTCGGATGTCGTTGGGACCACGTGACGCCGTTGGCCGAGCCCGCGCGGTCTTCGATAACCGCGTCGGCGGCGCCGATGATCTTGTGCAGGAGCTCGGCGTCGGCCGCAGAACCGGGGTCAAGTACGAGGGATTGCTTGTTCGTGTTGAGGTAAGCGAACAGCGCACTGCCTTCGCGCCCGGCGTCATCGGCGACGTTGGGCGCCATCGCCCGGGTGGGGCTGCCGCAACCGGGTGCCTCGACCTTGATCACCTCGGCGCCGAAATCGGCCAACAGCTTTCCGCAGTACTCCCCCGCGACCGACTCGGCCAGCTCGACGACCCTGATACCCGTCAGCGCCGACATGCCGGGGTCAGGGCTTCATTCGTCCCGAGCGGCTCAGGCGCCACTCTGGCGGGAAGTTCAGGTCGTTGTCCTTGACCACATTGTTGAGTCCCTTTTCGAAGGTGCCCCCGGTGAGGTCGACCTCTTCCGCGTCGTTCTTGATCAGCGGCAGCATGCCCTCGACCATGCCGGTGAGCAGGCTGCCGAAGTATTCGCCCTTGTGCTGCTTGTAGAGCTCCAAAAAGGTCTTCTGCACCGCGACGGTATCGGTGGGGCGAGAGCGCGAACATGCCATCGCATACTTCAGCGTCTCGTCTTCCAACTTGTCGCGCGGCACCACGCTGTTGACGAAGCCGCAGTCGTACATCTCCTTCGCGCTGAAAGGCCGCCCGGTGAACAGCATTTCGGAGAACTTGCGCAGGCCCATCGTCTCCGCCCACCACCACAAGCGCGGTCCCCAACCCACGTAGCGGAAGGCCGGGTGACCGAAAAGGGCGTCGTCGGAGGAGATCACCAGGTCGGCGTCGCCGGCCTGGTAAAAGTGCCAGCCGTAGCAATAGCCCTTGGCCTCGATGATGCTGATCTTCCGGAGCTCTTGCAGCGGCCGGCAACCGGCGCGGGCCTTGGAGTAGAAGTCGGTGACCGTCGACAGGTAGCGATACGACCCGCCCGGCGGGTACTTCACGTCGTCGTCGTTGATCGCGAGCTCGTGATTCAGCGGCAGGCCGGGGTTCTCCAGCATGGGGCGCTGCTCCGGCAGGTCGCCGCCACTGCCGAAGTCCTGACCCTCGCCGCGGATCACCACGACCTTGACGTCGTCGTCCACGTTGCACTTGTGGATCAGATCGGCGTAGTTCTGTCGCATGCCCAAGGTGGTGGCGTTCTGCGCCTCCGGACGGTCGAAGGTGATGTAGGCGATCCGGTTCTTCTTGTCCTTCTCGAACTTGATGTACTGCTCGGCTTCTTTCTTCAATTTTTCGTAGTCGTATTCCGGCATGGTTCTCTCCAACTTCTTTCACCTTGTGATTACGTGCCTACTTGAGCAAAGCCCCCGCGTCGACGGGTAGCGAAACGCCAGTGACATAACGAGATTCGTCAGAGGCGAGGAACAACACGGCGTTGCTGATGTCATTGGCTTCCACCCAGGGCACCGGCAGCGTGTGCGTCATCTGCGAGAACGGGGCAAAGTCCTCCGGCCCCGGATTCTCCAGATCCGGCCGAAACAGCCGGTACGTTATGTCGTTCATCGTCATCGGCGTGTTGACCTGGCTCGGGTGCACCGAGTTCACTCGAATCCCGTACTGACCCAGCTCGACGGCGAAACTGCGCATCAGGCCCAGCACGCCGTGTTTAGCGGCGATGTAGTGGCCGGTGTAAGCCATGGCCTTGTGCGACCCGACCGAGCCGGTCATCACGATGGAACCACCGCGTTTGCCGGCGAGGATATGCGGCACACCGGCTTTCACGGTCTTCCAGACACCGGAGAGGTTGACGTCGATCATGTCCTGCCAAATCGCCTCGGGGATCTTGTGCAGCTTGTTGCCGAAGGTGCCGATGCCCGCGTTCGCGACGATGATGTCGAGCCGGCCGAGTTGTTCCACACCGCTGTCCACCAAGGCTTTGACCGCGTCGTAGTCACGCACGTCGACCTGCGCCGCCACGATGCGGCGATTCTGGGCCTTGACCAAGTCGGTGGTCTCGGCGAGGTCATCCGGTGTCGAGTGCGGGTAAGCCATGTTGTCGATCGGCCCGCAGATGTCGAACGCGATGATGTCGGCGCCCTCCTGCGCCAACCGCACCGCGTGACTGCGGCCCTGGCCCCTGGCGGCGCCGCTGATCAACGCCACCTTGCCCTCGACCCGGCCGGCCATCACCGAACCACCGTCGGTAGGGTTTCCCAGCCCCGCACGGTCGAGGTCGGACTGAGCTTGGAGTTGGCCAGATCGAGGTCCCACTCCGGGAATCGTTTGAGGATTTCCTCCAGGGCGACTCTGCCCTCCAGCCGGGCCAGTGCTGAACCCAGGCAGAAGTGCGCGCCAACGCTGAAGGTGAGGTGCGGCCGAGCGGCCCTATGAATGTTGAATTCGCCCGCATCGGGACCGAATTGTCGCTCGTCGCGGCACGCGGACCCGAGGAGCATCAACATCACGCTGCCCTCCGGGACCGTTTGGTCGTAGAGGGTGACGTCGCGGGTGACATAGCGCGCCATGTGCGGTGCAGGCGGTTCGAAGCGCAGCAGCTCCTCGATCGCCTGCGGGATGAGCGCGGGGTTGTCGACGAGTTCGCGACGCTGTTCCGGGTGCTCCGCGAGAACCTTTCCCGCCCAACCGATCAGCCGTGTCGTCGTTTCGTTGCCCGCGCCGGCCACGACATTGAGGTACACGAGGATCTCCTCGCGGGTGAGCCGCCGCGTGGTGCCGGTCTCGTCGACGAACTCGACGTTGAGCAGTTCGGTCATGATGTCGTCGGAGGGATGGTCGGCTCGCCAGTCGATGTAGGCCTCGAACTGCTCCCCTACGGACAGGCCATGCTTGTGTTCCATGGGTTTGCCCGCCTCCGTTCGCAGCTGGGCGTTGACGCGATCACGAACCATTTCCTGGTCGTCCTCGGGAATGCCGAGCAGCATGCTGATCACCTTCATCGGCATGATCGCGCCCAGGTCGGTCACGAAGTTGAATCGACCCGAACCCATCAGCGGATCCAGTGCTTGAGCGCAGAAGTCGCGGATCAACGGCTCGAGCGCGGCGATCTTGCGGGGGGTGAACATCCGTGAGAGCAGCTTGCGATGCACGTCGTGGATTGGCGGGTCTTCGAAGATCAGCATGCCCGACGGAATCTCGAGGTTGGCCTTGATCAACTCCATGATCACGCCCCGGGCGGAGCTGTACGTGCCGTGGTCGACGACGCCTTTGTTGACATCCGCGTACCGGCTCAACGCATAGAAGTCGTATTCGGGGTTGTAGTAAAGCGGGGCTTCGTCACGCAGGCGCGCGAACATGGGATACGGGTCGGCGATGAGCTCGACGTCGTATGGATCGAAATGAACATCGCTATCGGTGGTTGCCGTCACGAAATTCCTCCTGCTGCTTGCCATTTCCAGATAATCGTCGAAATGCCCGACGCCGGCGCCGCTGCCACGGCAGCGCCGGAATCGGGGTCGGGCAATTTGTACACTCCGCTTAACTGCGATGCTCGGACGGGCGCACGGGCTGGGCCGATAACGGGCTCACCGCCGGCCCGTGAACGTCCGCTTACTCTATTATCGTAGAGAGCCATGTCGTAGAGAACCATATAGCGGATGCTCTGGCAATGCCAGAAACGCGAAACCCGATCCCGCGCGCTCAACCGGACACGGCCGCCCTGCGGCGCGCTGGACGCGAGTCGCCGCGTTGTGTGAGTCGCCCTTTGTCCGAGCTCTTCAGAATGCCGGTGGCGATGGCCGCCAAGATGCCGTCGAGCTGTTCGGGACTGCCGATGACCCGGTCGCCGTGCGCGAACCGCAGCAGCAGACCGTTGATGAACGTCAGCGTCACGTTGCTCAGATCCTCGACGACGGCCGGCTCCAGCTCGGCGCCGTGCGGCATGAGTTGCACGAGGATTTCCCGGTGCAGCTTGGTAAATCCGTCGGTTGCCTGCTGCAGAATCGCGGCCAGTGCCGGATCGCGGGTGGCCTGCATTGTCAGCTCGTACCTGGCCTTCGTCCGGGACAACTGTGGCTCGCCGCCGGCTTGGATCACCACCTGCGACAACCGCGAAGGCGAGGGGTCGTTCGCGCCACCCTTGGAGCTGTCAGCGATCGACTGCAAGCTCGCCAGGTCGAGTTCGGCAAGCCGTTCGGCCACGGCACGCAGCAGCGCCGAGCGGGTGCGGAAGTAAAACGAGGTCGTCCCGTCCGGCACGTCGGCCTTGCGGTCGACCTTAAGGTGGCTCAAGCCCTTGGCCCCGTCGTCGGCCAACAGCTGGATCGCCGCATCGCACAGGTCGCGGCGGCGCTCGACAGGATTGGGCTTTCGTCGTTTGTCCATCTCAGGTCCGTTATCTCGGACCGACACACTACTCTATATTCGTAGTGTCAGTAAAGGGGTCGCAATCCTGTTCTCGAGTGAAAGTGTTCTCGAGTGAAAGTGTTCTCGAGTGAAAGTGGTGGTGGGATGATACGTCGATCCCCGCGAGAGGAGCGCCGTGGCGAACGAGCGGCAGGTTAGGCAGTGACGGGCGCCCGGCTGGCGGCCATCCTTCTGCTCGGCGCGGCGGTCAGTGGCTGCCATTCGGCGCAGCACCACGCCTCCCCCACGACGCCGACCGCCGTCCCCGCGCCAACGACGACGGTGGCGCCCGTGGTGATCATTCAGCCGTTGCCGGTTCGGCCGGTGCAGAAGTCACAACCAACCGCGTCCAACAAATGCCCCGCTACGAATCCGAATGCCCGGGTGGCGCCGAGCGACGTCCTGGTTGCCTGCGATCTCGCCCAGACCACCCTGTACACGCTGGCTCCCGAGGCGATGCAGCTCGCGCTGACCCAGGTGGACCCGCCCAAGTCGCTGACGTCCAGTTTCTACGAAGTGAACATGACAATGGATCCACCGTCGGCGGCGGCGTGGGCGGCTTTCACCGCCGCGCATCTGCACGACCACATCGCGTTCACCCGCGACGATCTCGTTCTGGAAGCGCCGATCATCGAGGAACAAGTCACTTCCGGGAAGATCGCACTCACCACGCAAACCCCGCAGGCCGCAGACCAGTTGGCCCAGTTGGCACGCCGCCCCGCGTAACTATGGACCGGCTTGGCATCGGCTTCCTCGGTGGATTCGGGCTTCCCCCAGTGGAATTCGTCGAGCTCACCGCAGACCTTGGCTGCAGGTACATGTCGGCCGTCGTGCAGGGACTACCGTTGCTGCCGCTCGGCTATCCCCCATTTTCGCTGAGGGACGACGCGGCGCTCAGGCGAGACATGCTCGCCGCCATGAATCACCGCGGCGTCACGATCTCGCTCGGCGACGGTTTCCTGGTCCTGCCCGGCGCGGACATGCGCACGTTCGCAGCCGATCTCGACGCGGTGGCCGAGCTCGGCGTTCCCCGGATAAACGTCGTCAGCCTCGACCCCGACCTCGGCCGCACGTTCGACCAGTTCGCGATCCTGACCGAACTCGCCGCCCAGCGCGGCATCCAGACGGTCGTCGAACCGGTACCCGGCCTCACCGTCGGCGACCTGCCCACCGCGCTGGCCGCCCGCGACCACGTCGGACGGCCCGACTTCCGATTGCTGATCGACACCATGCACCTGGTGCGGTCCGGATCCGGCGCCGCCGACGTCGTTGGCATCGACCCCGATCACATCGGCTACGCCCAACTTAACGACACGACGCTGCGGCCTCGCATCGACAACTACATGGAGGAAGCCATGTTCGAGCGCATGGTTCCCGGCGAAGGCGAACTACCGCTGCCCGACATCCTCGCCGCGCTTCCGCCCGACATCGTGATCGAACTCGAAGTGCCGAGGCGATCACTGGCGCTGGCCGGGGTCAGCCCCATCGATCGCCTCCGCCCCTGTGTCGAGGCCGCGCGCCGTTTGTTGTCCGAAATACCTTCTGAACGAACGGGTTAGGGCTCAGCTCGGCTCGCGCAGCGGAAGGCCCGCGGCGCGATAGATGGCGTCGATGACCGTCATGTTTTCGACCGCATCTTCCGGGGTTGTCATGACCGGTTCGCCGCGCAGCACCGCTGCGGCGAAAGCGTCGAGCTGATAGGCATAAGAGGCGCGGTGCGGGAAACGCTCCACGCGTCTGCCGTCGGACGATCGGATCGAAAGCCGATGGAAAAACGAGGGCATCACCGGATTGAAGACCCGCAGCTCACCGCGTTCGCCGACCACGTGAGCGCTCATCTGCAGGAGACGCGACGACCACAACGAGCAGCGGACCCGGCCGGTGTGCCCGTCGGCGAACGCCAACTCGGCCGTCATCGCACGGTCGATCTGGTGGTCGCGCAATTTCGCCTGCGCCGAAACGACTTCCGGGGTCGAACCGCCGAAGGTGCGGACCATGTGGACGGCGTAGCACCCGGCGTCCATTGTCGCGCCACCGGCAAGCGAATAGTTGTAGCGGATGTCGGAGAACTTCGGCAGCGGGAAGCACAGGGCGGCCTCCACTCGCCTGAGCCTGCCCAGCTCGCCCGAGGCGATGATCTCCTCAACGCGCCGACTCAACGGGTGGTACCGATAGTGGAAGGCCTCCATCACCACCCGATCCGAATTCGCGGCGATTTCGGCGATATCCCGGGCCTCGGCCGCGTTGGCGGTGAACGGCTTTTCGCACAGCACATGCCTGCCGGCGCCCAGGGCTGCTCGGGTCCACTTGCCGTGCAAGCCGTTCGGCAGCGGGTTGTAGACCGCGTCGAGGTCAGGGTCGGCGATCAGCGCGTCGTAGCTTTCGTGCACGCGGGGGATGCCGTGTTTGGTGGCAAAGGCCCGCGCGCGCGACCCATCGCGCGCCGCCACGGCCGCGACCACAACGTCGGCGTTGTCCTTGGCCGGGTTGATGAGCGACAAGGGTGCGATCCGCGCCGCACCCAGGATGCCGATTCGCAGCGGGGCCCCTTGTCCGGACACGGATCCGACGCTAGCACTCGGCCACGAGTGTGCGGCCTCAGCCGCTGCGACGGGCGAACGCCGGCGCGTGTTCGGGCCGGATCCCAACGCCAATGAAATAGGCGGGCAGCACGGACAGCCACGGCAGGCGCTCGACCACGCTCAGCAGCGCCCCCGGTGGTGTGGGGTCCGCGCCGCGAAGCAGCGGGCCGAGCAGCGCCTTCTGTAACACCCGTTGCACCGCCTGGGTTACCGCGGTGGGAAATAGGCGACGGCGGCGCACCGCCGCCAAGTCGTGATCCGTAACCCGGTGCTGCACCAGTGGTTCGGCCAAGATGGTCGCGGCCGCGACCGCATCTTGGACCGCCAGGTTGATGCCGACGCCGCCCAGCGGGGACATCGCGTGCGCGGCGTCGCCGATGCACAGCAGCCCATCGGTGTGCCAGCGACGCAGCCGGTCCACCCGAACGTCGAGGTGCTTGACGTCGTCCATGGACGTCAGCGTTTCGACCGCCTCGGTCGCGTCCGACAGCAGGGCGTTGACGTCGCGGCGGAACGCCGCTATGCCTCGCGCACGCAACTGGGAGTCGGTCCCCTTGGGCCCAAGGTATGCGATCTGGTCATAACCTTCGCGTGGGATCACGACGAGGGCCTTGCCCGGGCCCAGGCGAGGGAAGAAGGTGAATTCCGCGTCGTGTTCACGGGGCAACCTGAACCACCACACGTCGAAGGTCACTGGGAATTCGCGCGTCTTCAGGCCGGCCTCACGACGCGCGATCGACCACCGGCCGTCGCACGCGACAGTCAACTCGGCCCGCAGCTCACCGGGGCCGTCGGGTCCTTGGTAGCGCACCCCGGCAACCCTGCCGCCCTCCCGCAGCAGCCCGGTGGCCTCCGCCTTCATCCGCAGCGTGAAGCTCGGTTCGGCCTGGGCCGCCTCGGCGAGGAGGTTCAGCAGGTCCCACTGCGGCACCATGGCGATAAAGGGATGGGGTTGTTGGCGCAAACGCTCGAAGTCGACGTAAGTCACCGAGCGGCCATTCGTTTCGAATTTCGCCTTGCGAACCTCGCTGTAGTGCAACGACTTGAAACGCTCCCACAGGCCCAACTCGTCGAGTAACCGCAGCGTGGTCGGATGCACCGTGTCACCGCGAAAGTCGCGCAGGAAGTCGCCGTGCTTCTCCAGCAGGGTGACCTCGATGCCGGCTCGGGCGAGTAGCAGCCCGAGGACCATCCCCGCCGGGCCGCCGCCGATTATCGCGCAGGTGGTTTTCTCAGGCATTAGCGCTCAAGCATAGTGTCAGGTCGGTAGGTCGGCGTCGAACACCGAGACGGGTTCGAGGATGACGCCGGTTTCCTCGACGTAGCGGTCCCACAGCGCCAGAAGCTCGGCCAGCTTGTCGGGCCGCGAGGCGGCCAGGTCGTCGATCTCGCCCGGGTCGCGGGACAGGTCGTAGAGCTGCCAGGCGCCCGGACCGTACGGCGCGGGCAGGTAAAGCGCCTTCCAGTCGCCCCGACGAATTGCGCGGCGGCCGAACAACTCCCAGCCCGTGCCGGTTTGGGCGTCATGCACCGCTGTCGCTGTCGCCCGACAGATACGCGACCAGCGAGCGCCCCCGCATGGGTTCGACTTCGCGGCCGCGGTAGGCGGTGCCGGGATGGGCGGCGCCGGCGAGTTCCAGCACGGTGGGTGCGATGTCCATGACCGTCGAGAACGCGGTGCCGATCTCGCCCTGCCGGGCAAACCCCGGCCAGGTGAGGAAGCCCACCACCCGGATCCCGCCCTCGGTGGTGAAGGCCTTGTGCAGGCGAGAGGGCGCCGTGGCCGCTTGCGCCCAGCGCGGGCCGTACCAGATGAACGACGTGGGGCCGCCGAGGTTGTCGAGGCTGTTGTCGCAGTACTTTTCGATCTGCGCGGCGATTTGGGCGCCACGCAGCGGCATCGCCTCGACGATCGCACCCTCCGCGCCGTTGTCGGACAGGAAGATCACGACCGTGTCGTCAAGCTCGCCGGTGTCGGCCAGGTAGTCGATCACCCGGCCGATGTTCCAGTCCATCCGGTCCACCATCGCGGCGTAGACCTCCATGCTTCGGGCCGAACGCGCGCGCTCGTCGGCCGTCATGTCGACCCACTCCGGGGCGCCGTCGGCCACGACCGGATGGGCTGCGGCATCGGGCGGGCAGAGGCCGAGCTGCCGAAGCGCTGCCAAGCGGGCCTCGCGCAGGGCGTCCGGCCCGTCGTCGTAGCGGCCGCGATAGGTCGCGATGGATCCCTCCGGCGCCTGCAGCGGCCAGTGCGGCGCCTGAAAGGGCAGATAGGCGAAGAACGGTCGGTCGTCGTCTGGTGAACGTTCGCGGAAGTAGCGCAGCAGGGTGTCGGTGTAGGAGTCGGACGAGTAGAAGTCGTCGCCAACGGTGACGAACTGGTCGTCTTCGGTGTAAAGCGTTGGCACGGGCGAGAAACCGCCGCCGGCGGCGGGTCCGTAATGGCTGGCGCCCGCCGGCAGCAGGGCAAACGAGCGCTCGAATCCGCGAGCCCACGGCGACGTCTCGATGGTGTAGCCCAGGTGCCACTTGCCCGACATCAGCGTCAGATATCCGGCGTCGCGCAGCAACTCGGGCAGCGCTACGACTCGGTCGTTCAGATAGCCCTCATAGCCGGGCGCGCCCTGGAATCCCGGAATCGCGACCTCGAGCATGGTGCCGATCCCGGCGATGTGGTGGTCGGTTCCGGTCAACAGCATCGCCCGGGTGGGCGAGCAGGCCGGGGCGGAATGGAAATCGGTGAACCGGATGCCCGCGTAGGCCAGTCGGTCCAGGTTGGGCGTATTGATCTCGCCGCCGAACGCACCGATATCGGAAAACCCGAGGTCGTCTGCCACGATCACCAGAAAGTTGGGCCTCTTCACGCTGAAGCATCTTGTCAGGTCCGGCCACGGGATGAAACGTTGGAGGTCCACACCGAAGGGGGCAGTGGAATGCTGGCACAGTTTGAGATGTCGATTCCTCTGGTCGCCGCCCCGATGTCGGGTGGCCCGACGACCCCGGCGATGGTGGCGGCGGCGACCCGCGCGGGTGGCCTGGGCATGCTCGCGGCCGGCTACAAGACCGTGCAGGCCGTCGAAGCCGAGATCAAGAAGGTCCGCGCCGAGGGAATCCCGTTCGGCATCAACGTGTTCGCGCCGAATCCGTTGCCGGTCGACCCGGACAGCTACCGAACCTACGCTGAGATCGTTCAGCGGGAGGCCGACCAGTTTGACCTGTCCCTGCCCGCCGAGCCAATCGAGGACACCGACAGGTTCGACGAGAAGATCGCGCTGTTGCTCGACGACCCGGTGCCCATCGTGTCATTCACCTTCGGGATACCGCCGCGTAGCGTGATCGCCGCTCTGCAACAGGCCAAAAGCGTTGTGGTTCAAACGGTGACGACGCCCGACGAGGCGGCGCAAGCCCACGCCGCCGGCGTCGACATGCTTGCCGTGCAGGCGGCGGCCGCCGGCGGACATTCCGGCACGCTGTCGCCGCGGAAACCGCTGACCCCGGTCCCGATCGTGGACCTCGTCAAAGGGATCGTTGCGGCGGTGCCCCTGCCGGTGATGGCCACGGGCGGGCTGGCCACTCCTGCCGCGGTGGCCGAGGTGATCCGCGCGGGCGCCGCGGCGGCCGCGGTGGGAACGGTTCTGCTGCGTGCCGCCGAAAGCGGCGCCTCGGCCACCCATCAGGCGGCCCTCACCGATCCCGCCCGCACCGAGACGGTGCTGACTCGGGCCTTCACCGGCCGCCCGGCCCGCGGCCTGCGCAACGCGTTCATCGACGCCCACGAGTCGGAGGCACCGCTGGGTTATCCGGCGATTCATTACCTCACCAGCCCGCTGCGCAAAGCCGCCGCCGCGGCGGGGAAGCCCGACTATGTACACCTGTGGGCGGGCACCGGGTACCGGCACGCCACGGCCGAACCCGCCTCGGACATTCTGCGGCGACTGGCTTCTGACCTCTGATCCGTTACCACCGCGGTTCAGTATTCGAAGCGGTTCAGCACGTTGAAGTCACGGACAGGAAGCGCGCGCAGCACCTCGAAAATCAGCCGCACGACGGTCGACTCGACCTTCTCGTAGCCGGTCAGAATGCCTCGGGATTCCGCTGTACTTCGACCGGCACCGGATGGCGGTACAAGCGTGACGCGTTCTCCCAGCTGAACTTGCGAATCACATCCCGCGGCAGATCGCCGATTTGTTCGTGGATCGTTTGTTGGGTGTGCGGCCACGTGGAGTCGCAATGCGGATAGTCGGCTTCCAACATGATGTTGTCCACGCCTATTCGGTCACGCTGCACGAACGACGACTTGTCCTCCACCGCGCAGAACCAGAAGTTCCGGGTGAACACCTCGGCGGGAGTCAAGCTTTCGCCGAGTGCCGCCCAGGTGCCGTACATCGCGTGATAGCTGAGCATGTGGTCGAGGCGGTCCAGCAGCCCCGCGACCCAACCGATTCCGCCTTCCGACAAACAGATTTTCAGATCGGGAAACCTGCTGGGCAGACCGGAGTACAACCAGTCGACCGCCGCCGAAATCGCGTAGGCGAAGAACAGCACGCCCTGCACATCCGGCGGCGCATCGTCGGTGGTGGACGGCGAGGATCCCGAAGATCCGATGTGCAGGTTCACCACGGTGCCCGTCTCGGCGCACGCTGCCATCATCGGATCCCAGTGGCCGGAATGAATACTCGGCAATCCGAGCATCGCGGGGTTCTCGCTGAACGTGACGGCGTGGAATCCGCGCTCGGCGTTCTCGTAGATCATCCGTGCGCCGAGCTGGGGATCGAGCAGCCACGGCAGCTGGCAGGGAATGATCCGGTCGGGATATGACCCCGCCCAGGCCTCAAGGTGCCAATCGTTCCACGCGCGCACGGAGGCCAGCGCCAGGTCGCGATCCGTGGTCACCTGCTGCAGCCGCTGTCCGGCGAACCCCGGCAGGAAAGAGGGAAAGTTCAGCGAGGCGTAGATGCCATTCAGGTCCATGTCTTTGACGCGCTCATGAATATCCCATGCGCCCCTGCGCATTTCGTCGAACCGGACCGGCTCGAAGCCGTACTCGGCCACCGGGCGCCCGACCACGGCGTTGAACCCGACGTTGGGCAGTTCCTGACCGTCGTAGACCCACGTCTGTCCCCCGCCGTCGGTCTCCACGACCTTGGGCGCGCGGTCAGCGAATTTGCGCGGCAGGCGCCCGGTGAAGGTATCGGGCGGTTCGACGATGTGATCGTCGGCCGAGATCACCGTGTAGCGCCGTGGCGCCCGGGGCGGATCGGGCAAGAACGTAACCGAGCGATGCTCGCCGGTCTTCGCCGTGGTGAAGTTCGGGTTAGCGGCCAGCTCGTCGATCGATTTCATTCGTCAAGCTCCTCGCGGGGCTGCGCGGTTGAGTGCGCAGTGACGGCTTTCAGTGTGCGTCCGGGGCGGGAATCGGCGCCGAATTGCGCCCTGAGCTCACACTCGACTCCCTCACCGCCCACTCGTTGCGCGGGGATGGGCTCATTCGCGTGGCTCACTTGAGCACACCGGGGTCGGACTTGATGGTCATCCGCGCCGCCCCGGTCCAATACACGTCAGCGGCCCGTTCGATGAGCGATCGTTGCATGCCCGCCATGTCCGACCAGTTCATCTGCACCGGCTCCTTGCCGGTCAGCATGACGTCGTAAGCGAGCTTGCACGCCCGTTCGATCGATGCCGCGCGGTAGACGGCCTCCGGCAGGTTGCGTCCGGTTGCGATGACGCCATGGTTGGCCAATATCGTGAGGTTGGCGCCCCCGATGCGGGCCGCGAGATCCGCTGCGCGAGCGGGGCTGTCGATTTCACCGTCGTAGGTGTCGACCAGACACAGGTCGTCGAGGTACAGCGAACCGGTTTGGTGGACCAGCTCGGGCAGCCTGCCCAATGCCGCCAGCACGCATGCGTAGTAGGGATGATTGTGAATGACGACGCGGGCGTCGTCGCGGACGCGGTGCAGTTCGGTGTGGATATGGATCGCCGGGGTGACATCCCAACGACCGCGAACCACCCGCGCGTCGCTGTCCACCACGCAGATGTCTGACGCGGTGAGCTCCTGCCACCACAATCCCCACGGATTGACGAACATGTCCGTTTGGCCCTCGAGCTGCCAGGTGATGTGTCCGGCCATATTCTCGGCGAATCCGATGTCGGCAAGGTGGCGGAAGGCGATCGCGAGCGCCTGCTCGTTGGACAGCTCGACTCCGATCGGGGGCACAACCGACGGTGCCCAGACCTCCAGGCCACCTCGCCGTGCGTCAGGAGCGTTCATGTTCTGCCTCCATCCTGATTCGAATATCCTCCCGGAGCCGGCCCTTGGCGATCTTCCCTCCGGACGATCGGGGAAGTTCATCGACCACGATGAGCCGTTCGGGTAGCAGCTCCTTGGAAACCCCCATCGACAGCAGGTGCTCGACGAGTTCGGGCAGCTCGATGGTCGCGGAGCCGGCCAATTCGGTGTAGAGGCAGACCTTTTCACCGAACACCGCATCGGGCATCGCGACCGCCGCCGCCAGGGCGATAGCCGGGTGAGTCGTGACGGCGTCCTCGACCTGGGCTGCGCTGATGTTCTTGCCGCCGCGCAGGATGAAATCGGACGTTCGGCCGGTGACGATCAGATAGCCGTCCGCGTCGATCTCGCAGATGTCGCCCATGCGCATCCATCCGTCGCGGGTGAACAGCTTGTCGTGGTCCGTTCCGCCGAGGTAGCCGAGGCTGGTCGCCGGGCCCCGGCAGGCGGGCTGGCCCCGTCCCGTGTCGGTGACGTCCCGATCTCCGTCGAAGAGTCGGACCGCCATTTCGGGGACGATTCGCCCGGCGGTGCGGAGCCGGCGCTCGCGCGAGTCATCGACCGTGGTGGCGCTGAGCATCCCCGTCTCGTTCGAGCCGTAGAACTGCAGAATTTTCGCGCCGGTCAGCTCCTCGAACTCGGCGGCGGGCCGATAAGGCAGGGCCTCGCCGCCGGCGAAAACGACACGCAACGAACTCAGGTCGTGATCGCGACAGGAGGGGTCCGCCATCAGCATGGTCAATTGTGTGCTGACACAGCACAACACGGTGACCTTATGACGGGCGATCGCCTCGCATGCCGCTGTCGCGGTGAACCGCTGCAGGATCACCGCGGTGGCACCGAGGTAGAGCGGGGTGGAGTGGCTGGTCCATATTCCGAAACCGAAGGGCATGGGTATGACCGGCAAAAATACGTCGTCCGACCTCAGCAACCCGTTGGCGACGGCCTTCTGATGAAAGTAATGCCAACGATTTTGTGTGTGCACGACGCATTTGGGAAGGCCCGTGGTCCCGGAGGTGGAGTTGATGAGAAAGACGTCGTCGGGGCCGAGTTGGGATTCGACGCCCGACGCCCCGGGCACGGCGTGGACATCGAGGCGCAGCGCGTCGGCATCACCGCCCAAGACGAGCGTGGAGACAGGGGATTCGTCGGCCACGCCCGCCGCGGCCTGCGTCGCGGCACCGCCGCGCTGTTGGTCGCTGATCAGGATCTTCGGCTGCGAACTGCGCAGTATCGCAGCGGCCTCGCGGGTACCGGCGCGCGCGCCGATGCCGACGACGACGGCGCCGCAGCGTTCGATTGCGACGAACAGCACGTGGATGGCGGTGGAGTCGCCATGCCACACCGCGACCCGATCACCTCGCACGACACCGATGCGGGTCAGCTGCCCCGCCAGGTCACTTGCCGCGTAATCGAATTCACGCCAGTTCAGCGACGCGCCGGGATGGTCGACGTAGGCGGGACGGTCCGGAGAGTTTTCGGCGTTGCGACGTACCGCGTCCGACAGCGTCGCATCCGACCACCAGCCGGCGGCACGAAACCGCGCAGAGTCCTCGTCGGTGAATGCCGGCGAGCTCACGGTGTCCAGCCCACCGGTGCTCATTACTAAATGATAGGAAAGCCCGAAGCCGAATCGGCTACGGGTTCCGCGGACCAGGAGCAGTGTGTTGTTGCTGGTTGCAATCCTTAGTCGGGCGCCGCGGCGCGCTGACTTGCCCTTTGTTCCTCATAGACCGATGCGAGTGTCTCGAATCCCGTACGGATTGACGGCTCATCGATGGTGCCGTAGCCGAGTACCAGTGCCGGTGGCGCCGAGCTGGGGACCGACCAATGCCAGCTGGCTCCCTCGATGACAAGGCCTCGTTTGTAGGCAGTGTCGATGAGGCGTAACTCGTCGCACCATTTGGGGAGTTGCACGTACATGTGCAGACCCGCGGCGACGCGCTTGGGCACGGCATCGGGCAGCGACGTGGCGACCGCTTCGAGCGCGGCATCGAGTCGGCGGCGATAGATCGGACGCACGCGACGGAGATGCCGCGTCAGTCCGCCGGTATCGATGAATCGCGCCAGGGTGAGCTGTTCGAGCACGGTGGTCCCCATGTCATCGAGCAGCTTCTGCCGCAGCACATCGTCGACAAGCCGGCCGGGCAGGGCTATCCAACCGAGTCGTAGTGCAGGAGTGAGGGTTTTGCTCGCACACCCCGCGTAAGCGACACACTCCGGTGCAAGCCCTTGGAGGGCGCCAATGGGTGCCCGGTCATACCGGAACTCGGCGTCATAGTCGTCCTCGATGATCAGCACATCGGTGTTGCGCGCCCATTCGATGAGGGCCGTTCGCCGCGCCGGGCTAAGCACCGCACCGGTCGGATACGAGTGAGCCGGCGCGACGAGCACGGCGGCCACCTTGTGTTCGGCCAGCCGGACCACGTCAAGGCCTTCGTCGTCTACCGCGATGGGCACCACTCGCAGACCGGTGTTAGCGATCGCTTCACGATGAAACCCGAAGCCGGGGTCTTCGACCGCGATCGCTTCGGCGCCGCGCTCCCGCAAAGCGCGGCACACCAGCACGACGGCCTGGGTCAAACCGGACGTGATCAGCACGCGATCAGGCCGGACCACGACCCCGCGTACGCGAGTGACGTAGTCGGTGAGCGCTTCACGCAATGGCAGCGCACCTTGCGGTGCCGGGTAACCCAACTGCCGATCAGGCGCGGTGCTGAGCGCCCAGCGGTAGTGGCGAAGCCATTCGGCCCGGGGAAAAAGGGCGGGGTCGGGCAATCCGCCGACGAGACGAACGGTGCGTAGGGGCGGTGCGTGGACCTTGCGATCGGTACTCACCGGCTTGGCGGTCGGCAAGACCCGCGTTCCCGATCCCTGCCGGGCGCCCAAATACCCGTCGGCCGTGAGCTGTTCGTACGCGTCGACGACCACGCTCCGTGCGACACCGAGTTCGCGGGCCAGGATTCGCGACGGCGGAAGCGACGCCTCGGCCGGTAACCGACCCTCCTGGATCGCCAACCGCAATTGCTGCGCCAGCTGCTCGCGCAGCCCGCGTCGTCCAGATCGGTCCAGCGCGAGCAGGATGTCCGGAAACCCCGGAACAGGCGAATTGGTCCGTTCAGAAAGTTCTGGATTGGATCCTGACACGAGCCAATCCTACGGCCACGCTGGATGGATGCAACCAACGAAAACTACGGCCGCCGGGTTGGCGGTCCCGCTACTGACCCCGTGGATGCCCGGGCCGGCCAAACCGCTCGACAGATCAGTTGTCGTGAGCGTGACCGAATTCGATTCCGATCATCACCTTGACCTGCCCGGGGTGGTGCTCAAGGGTTTACGCATGCGCATGGGCTGGTACGCCATGCCCGGAGCCGTCGGGCTATGGCTATGGTCGCTCCCCGCAAGGGCCGTCGGGGGTTCGATATCGGTGTGGGCGAGCGAGGACGATCTAGAGCGGTTTATCGGCTTGCCCCACCACGTCAACATCATGCAGCGATACGGCACCCGGGGCACAGTGCGATCCACGACATGGCACGCGGACAAATTCGAACCCCGCCCCATCCTCGAACGTGCGCGCGTCTGGATCAGCGGGGGGTCGAATTGAAGCCGCTGACCCTCTACGCAACCGGTCGCATCCTCTTCGGTGTGGCCGCGCTGGCCGCTCCCAGGACCACGGGACAACTGCTCGCGGGGGACGGTGGTGCCGCCCCCGACGCACAAGCATTCCTGCGCGGGATGGGGGGCCGCGAAATCGGTCTCGGCCTCGGCCTGCTCGCGATGATCCGCACCAAACGCCCCGTCAGACCGTGGCTCGCCGCCACCGTGCTCGCCGACGGCAGTGACATCGCCGGCATCACGGGCGCGTGGCGGCATATGCCGCCATCGAAACGCCTGCTCGGCTTGGCGACCGCCGGCGGCGCGGCGGCAACCGGAGCCACGCTGCTTGCCACACTGCCCCGAGATTCGTTCTCTGCGTAGACGTTTGTCGACGGCGGGTTTCGCGTTATTTTGCCGGGCCATCTAGGCGTTAGTCTGTCGCGACGGGCGTCGGGATGCACCGGAGGCGGTGGCAATTGAAAACCACACAGATATCCAGGCTTTGGGCGGGACTGCTGAGTGGCGCGGCCGCCGGGGCCGCGGGCACCACAGCCCTCAATGTGATCACCTATGTCGACATCGCGGTCCGGGGCCGCCCGACGAGCACAACGCCCGAGAGAACCGTCGAAGCCATGGCGAGGCTCTTTGGCCTCACGGTGCCGGGGACCGGCGTCACCTTGGCCAACCGACTTTTGGGTCTTGGCGCGCTCACCGGGTACGCCGCAGGCATTGGGATGGGCCTGGTCCTGGGGCTTGCCTACGCGCTGGGTTGGCGCCCGGGATTACTCGTCGCCACGCTGACGGCAACGGTGATCGCCCTGATTGGCACCAACGGGCCGATGACCGTGCTCGGGGTGACCGATCCACGGACCTGGGGCGTCGTCGGATGGATCAGCGACCTGATTCCGCACTTCGGATACGGGGTCGTCACTGCCCTGGTGCTGCATTACCTCTACCCGCTGAGTCGGCCCGCACCGCCCTGATCCCTCGTTTTTGGGATCGGTAGCGACGCCTGCGGCTTCCACTTGCCACATCACCGACCCAACACGCGGCGAACCGCAAGGAGGAACCCGCGAATGAAGACCAAGGCCGCCGTCCTGTTGGCCGGGGCGCTGATCGCTGTGCTGCTCCTGTCGCGCTACTTCGCGCTCAGCCAGACCGGTGAGCCATTGGCGTGGCTGCTCTACCTCGGGCTGCCGATCACCGCCGCCGGTGTGGCGTTTGCGTTGCAACTGATCAACCTCGGCGCCGGGTGGACCACCAAGACCGAGGACTTGCGGCACCACACCGCAGTGCGGGCACGACCGCCGCTCACGCTTGCGCAGCCGCCCGTCCCGGTTTCCGAGCGCCTCACGGAGCTGCAGGCACTACGCGACAACGGCGCGATCTCCGACATGGAGTACAGCGCGCGGCGCCTGCAAATCATCTCCGACCTGTGAGCCTGACAATGCACCGCGGCTAGCCCTGAACGGTAGGGCGCACAACGATCTCACCGATCTCGACGTCGTCGGGCTGTTCGATGGCGAACGCTATGGCCCGCGCGACTGCCGTGGGCGGCAGACCGAAGTCGCTCATATTGCGCCGGATCTGCTCGCGCGCCGCCACGTCGTCGATGGAGCTGTCGAGTTCCGTATCGACGAATCCCGGCGATATCGACGTGGTTCGGACCACCCCGTCGGTCGACTCTTGGCGCAGGCCTTCCATGACGGTCCGGACGGCATTCTTGGTGGCCGCGTACACCGCCATGGTCGGCACGATCTTCAGCCCGGCTGTGGACACGGTCGTCACGAAGTGGCCGCGGCCCTGCCGGCGGAACACCGGTAGTGCGGCGGCGATGCCATGCAGCACGCCGCGCAGGTTGACGTCGATCATCGCCGACCATCCATCGACGTCCAGGTCCGACATAGGCCCGATCTTGCTGATGCCGGCGTTGCTGACGAGGACATCGAGCCGACCAAAGTCATCGGTGGCGATACCGACCAGCCGATCGAGGTCCGCACGGCGCGCGACATCGGTGTGACAGGTGACGGCCGCTCCGCCGCGGTCGCGAATCTCACGCGCGATGTCATCGAGGCGCTCGGCGCGGCGCGCGCCGAGGACGACGCTGGCGCCGCGCTCGGCGAGTAAACGCGCGGTCGCCTCACCGATTCCGCTGCTTGCGCCGGCGATCGCCACCACTTTGCCGTCGATGCCACTCATCGTCATCCCTTCCTATAATTCGCGTCACCTCGTATACCCAGCGGACGAGCCAAACCTGTTGATGTCTCGTATTGTCAGTCCGTGCTGATCGGGTTCCTGCTCGCGCTGGGTTGCTCGGTGTGCTACGGCACTGCCTCGGTATTGCAGGCTGTCGCGACACGATCGGTGGAACCCGCCGGCAATTCGGGTGTCGACGCGATACTGCTGATGCGCGCCGTCCGGCAGTGGCGCTATCTCGCGGGCATCGGTCTAGACGGCCTCGGTTTTCTGCTTCAGGTAATGGCCTTGCGCTTGGTGCCAATCTACGTCGTCGCCGCGGCGCTGGCCTCCTCCATCGCAGTCACCGGCATCGTGTCCGCATGGGTCTTGTCGGCGCGGCTTTCATCGGCCGAGTGGACGGCCGTCGCGGTGGTCTGCGTGAGCCTCGCCGTGCTCGCCTGCGCGGCCGGACCCGCGCACTTTCGTCGTGCCCCCGCCGGACTCGGCTGGGCACTAATCGGTGTGGTCGCCGCGATATTCATCGCCGGTGCCGCCGCGGGCCGATTACGCGATCGCGAGCGCGCGCTTGCCCTTGGGCTCGGCGCCGGAAGCGGATTCGGTGTCGTCGAGGTCGGCGTGCGCCTGATGGACGTGTTTGATCCCAGCAAGGCCGCGTTCTACACCCACCCTGCCCTGTACGCGGCAGCCGGAGGCGGGGCCGCAGGATTCCTATTGCTCACATCCGCCTTACAGCGCGGATCGGTAACCACAACAGTGGCCGCGATGGTTCTCGGTGAAACGATCGCTCCGGCGCTCGTGGGAGTGGTATGGCTGGGTGACACTGCCCGCGACGGTCTCGCCTGGTTGGTAATCGTCGGATTTGCGGTGGCGGTGTCCGCAACGCTGGTATTGGCCCGGTTCGGTGAGGCCCCTAATCCCGCCGAACCCGACCCAGCCGTCCCTTAGTTCATCCAAATTGCCGCGGATGTGCCGCGCCCATCGGAGTTCTCAACCCTGAGGCTGTAGGTCGTGCCACGCGCCGGCCGCGTCCACAGCTCGCCGCCCTGCGCGCCGATACCGGCGGCGATCAGCGCGCGTTTGAGGATCTTGTTGGTGGCCGTCGCCGGCAGGTCATCGTTGATACGCACGAAGCGCGGCCACGCCTTCGGGGACAAGTCGGGCTGCCCGGCGAGGAATTTCTCGAAATCGCTTGGCTCTAAATGGGTTCCGCTACGAAGCACGAGGGCCGCCATCACTTGATCGCCGACCCGCTCGTCGGGCACGGCGTAGACCGCGACCTGACTGACCTGCGGCAGCCGTTCCAGGATCCGCTCGATCGGCGCCGCCGCCAAGTTCTCGCCGTCCACTCGCATCCAATCCGCGGTGCGGCCGGCGAGATAGATCCAGCCGTCGGCGTCGCGGTAGGCCAAGTCGCCGGACCAGTACATGCCGTGTCGCATACGCTCGGCCGTCGCGGACGGATCGTTGTAGTAGCCGGTGAACGGCCCGGCGCCTTGGGTGTTGACGAGTTCGCCAACCGCTTCGTGGAAGTTGGTCAGGGCGCCGTGTTCGTCGAACCGCGCGATCGCGCATTCCTTCAGTGTCGTCGGGTTGTAGATGCTGACCCCGGGGTAAGGCTTGCCGATCGAGCCGGGCGGGGCGCCGTCCTCGCGAACCACGATCACCGCGAACTCGCTGGATCCGAAGCTGTCGACCACCCGGCAGCCGAAACGTCTTGCGAATTCGGCTATGTCGCGATCCGTCGCCTCGTTGCCGAACGCGACGCGCAGGGTCGTGTCGGCGTCGTCGGGACGTTCGGGAGTGGCGAGGATCAAGGCGAGGGGCTTGCCGACGTAGTTCAGGTACGTCACGTTGTAGCGGCGCACGTCCTCGAGGAAGCGTGACGGCGAAAATTTGGCCGGGACCATAAGTGCGCCACTGCCGATTGCAACCGCCCAACCGGCGGCGACGCCGTTGGAGTGAAAGAGCGGCATCGCGAGGTAGCAGACGTCATCGGCGGTGACGTCGTACTGAAAGATCAGGCTGGCCCCGCACATGATCGCCATCCCGTGCGCGAACCGGACGGCTTTGGGATCACCGCTGGTGCCGGAGGTGAAGATCATCATCAGGGTGTCGGCGCCGGTTACCTCGCGGTGGGCGACCAACTCTGGGGCCGCGGCCACAGTTTCGGCGTAGCGCGCCGAGGTCACGTCAAAAACCTGAATCCCGTTGACGTCCAAGCCGTCCAAGAGTGGCCGGTGCTCGCCGTCGACGAGGAGGATCTGACAGTCGGATCGTCGGATATCGGCGAGTAAGCCGGCGCCGCGCCGGGTGGGATTGATGCCGCACAACACGTAGCCGCCCAGGGCGGCGGCCGCCATGGCGCGAAGCATCGCCGGGGAGTTGGTGAGCAAGGCGCCGACATGCAGCGGACGCGTCGCGTCGGCGAGGTTGATCAAGGCGGCCGCCTCGGCCTCGGCCTCGGCCAGGTGTTGCCGCCACGTCCAGGTCCGCTCGCCGTGGGCGATCGCGGGAGTGTCGTCGTTCCTGCGCTGCCGTAGCAGCTGCTGAACGGTCTCCAGCACCGTCTACTCCCCCGTCGGACTTCGGGTGGTGAGCACCAGCCCGGCGTAGTTTTGACCGGCCACGGCGTCGCAGTGACGCCGGTAGGTACCGAATCCCCCGGCGTACGGCATGAAGATCCGTTTCTTTCCTTCGATGTTGGCGCCCAGGTACCACGACGACGCCGCCTTCGGGAACAGCGTCTGCTCGGCGGCCTTGCCGACATCGGCGGTCCAGACCTCGGCGGCATCGCGACGCGGTTCGACGTCGCTCACCCCGAGGCGTCGGGTCGTCAAGACCAGCTCGATGACCCAGTCGACCTGAACCTCGGCGTGCAGCACCATGTTGGCCAGCACCGACGGACTGCCGGGCCCGCTGATGGTGAACAGATTCGGCAGGCCCGGCACCATCAGGCCAAGAAACGTCAGGGGGCCGTCGGCCCAGATGTCGCGCAGCCGCTCTCCCCCGGGTCCAGTCGGGTCGATCCGGGTCAGCGCGCCCGTCAGCGCGTCGAAGCCGGTCGCGAAGATCAGCACGTCGCAGGGATAGGTCGCGTCGCTGGTTCGTACGCCCCGGGCGGTGATCGCGTCGATGGGCTCCCGGCGCAGGTTCACCAACCGGACGTTGTCGCGGTTGAAGGTGGCGTAATAACCGGCGTCGGTACAAATCCGCTTTGTTCCGATCGGGTGATCGATCGGAATGAGGTCGGTGGCGACCACGGGATCGGTGACGATTTCCCGGATCCGCTCCTCGGCGAACTCCCGGGCGATGTCGTTGGCCGCCAGGTCGGCGTTCTGATCGGGAAAGGTCTTGGCGAAAAGGACGCCGCCCTCGCGCCAGCGCCGCCACAGGGCCTCGCCGCGCTCGTGCGGTTCGGTGTCGACCGCCTTCTTGTGGTAGGTGCCATGCGGTGTGCCCGCCGACGCGTACGCCGCGATCCGGCGGCGCTCCGGATACTCCTCGCGGATCCGTTGCTGCTCCTCCGGCGACCATGGTCGGTTGGGCATCGGGATGCTGTAGTTCGCCGATCGCTGGAACACCACCAGTTGCTCGGCCTGGCCGGCGACGATCGGAACCGCTTGAATACCAGACGAACCCGTGCCGATCAGGCCCACCCGCTTGCCGCGCAGATCGGGGTCTTCCTGTGGCCACGCGGCGGTGAAGTACACCTCGCCCGCGAAATCGTCGACGCCACGGATATCGGGGCGGTTCACCGCCGACAGGCAACCCGTCGCGCACAGGAGAAACTGCGAGGCGTAGGTCTGGCCATCCGCGGTGCGGACATGCCAGCGGCTTCGATCGAAGGCGGCGCCGACGACGTCGACACCAAATCGGTAGTGGCGGCGCAGATCGAAGCGGTCGGCGACGTGGCGCAGATAGGACAGGATCTCCGGCTGGGCGGCGTACCGTTCGCTCCACGTCCAGCTCTGCTGCAGTTCTTCGTCGAATGAGTATGAGTAGTCGACGCTTTCAACGTCGCACCGGGCGCCCGGATACCGGTTCCAGTACCAGGTGCCACCCACGTCGGGGGCCGCCTCGATGCCAATCACCGACAGGCCCGCCGACGCGGCTCGGTGCACGGCGTAGAGCCCGGCGAACCCCGCGCCGATGACGATCACGTCGCACCCCTCGGTCACGTCGACGGGCTCCCCGAGAGAGCGGGCTCGAGCAGCCCCCGCAGGTCGCGACATATCAGGTCGCGCGCCGACGTGGCCGGGGGGAAAGATTGAAAAGTCATGAAGCCGTGGAACAACCCGGGAAAATCACGATGCACGACACGCACCCCCGCGTTGCGTAACCGGCGCGCGTAGTCGCACCCTTCACTGTGCAATGGATCCAGACCGGCGGTGACGATTACTGCGGGCGGCAGGTCCGCATGGGATTCGGCGCGAGCCGGTGCCACCAGGTAGGGTGGGTCGAAAACCGTTCCAGTGCCCAGGTATTGATGCCAATACCACCGCATCGCGGCGGTGGTGTTGAAGTATCCGATGCCGTAGCGGTGGTAGCTATCCGTTTCGAATGAGGGATCGATGGCCGGGTAGAGCAGGAGCTGCGCGGCCGGCCTGGCGACTCCTCGATCTCGGCACAGGATGGCGGTGACCGCGGCGAGATTCCCGCCGGCGCTGTCACCGGCGATCGCCGTCCGCGCCGCGTCGATGCCGAGACCGGCTGCGTGGTCGATCACCCAGCAGAACGCCGCGAAGGCGTCGACCACGGCGGCCGGTGCGGGATGCTCGGGCGCCAGGCGATACTCGACCGACACGACGACGGCTTGGCTACCGCGCGCCAGGGCCCGACAGAAGCCGTCGTGGGATTCGATGTCGCAGAACACGAATCCCCCTCCGTGGCAGAACACGATTCCGGGGCGGTCGCCGAATTGCTCGCCGTGCGGGTGGTAGATCCGCACCGGAATGGCGCCTGCCGGGCCCGGGACCGCGTGGTCGATCGCGGTGCGGACGTCGTCAATGTTGTTGGCCGGCACGCGCCGGTGAGCCACCGCCGCGCGGGCCGCCGCGGCGGTCATGGTCTCGACGCGAGGGAATCCGGCGTTCAGCTCGTGCAACATCGCCTGCACGCCGTCGTCCATGTGGGCCTCCGCCCGCGCCATTGGGCCGGTCAAGCCGGCCGGTATTTCAGCAGGGTAACTCCGGTTTCAGCCAGATCGTAGAACACCGGCCTCACCCGCATTCCGATTCGAATGTCGCTCGGGCCGACTTCCACCAACTCGGTGCTGATTCTCGGCCCGGCATCCCACTGCACCACCGCAAGAAGCTGGGGAACCGCGTCGACCCAGGGCGGACCGGTGGGTCTGCGAGCAACGGTGAAGGTATAGAGGGTTCCGGCGCCGTCGATTTCGCGCCATTCCAGGTCGTCAGCCAGCGACCCCGGGGCGAGCGTGCGCGGATAGAAGACGTAGCGCCGCAGGGATGGCGAGTACTGCACGAGGATCCGGTGCTGCGCCAGCCCCTCCCAAAAGGGGCGCGACACCGGTGTCGGTTCGGGAACGGGGCGGGGTTCGGCGCTCATCTGCGCCGCTCCTCCTCATCGCTGCGCTCTGCATCGTCGCCGGCGCGACTCATCGCTAGTCCCCCCGCATCAGCAACGCGACCTGCTCGCTCATGATGCCGCCATTGCCGGTGACGAACGCGACGTTGCAGTCGCGCACCTGCGCATCGCCGGCCCGTCCCATCATCTGCCGCGCGCCGTCGACGACGTGGTGCATGCCGCCGGCCATGCCGGCCTGGCCGAAGGACAGTTGACCGCCGGCGGTGTTGAGTGGGAAGTCGCCGCGATGGGTCAGATCGTGGCCGGTAACCCATGACATGCCTTTGCCTTTGGCGCAGAAGCCGGCGTCTTCCAGGCTCATCAGCACCGTGATGGTGTAGCAGTCGTAGATCGAAGCGACGTCGACGTCGGATCGGCTCGCCCCGGCCATCGCGAACGCCTTGTCGGCGGCACGCGCGATCGGTGTGCACAGCACGTCGCCGGCGTAGGTCGGGGTCTTGAAGGCGATGTGTTCACCGAAGCCGGTGATCCACACGGGGCGGTTGCGACTTCGGCGCGCGATGTCGGCGTTGGCGATCAAGACCCCGGCTCCGCCGTGCACGCGCATCACCGTTTCGAGCATGTGGATGGGGTCGGCGATCATCGGGCTGCCTAGGACGTCGTCCACCGTGATCGGGGTCCCGTGGAAAACCGCGCCCGGATGCGCGCACGCGTTGGTGCGTTGGTCGACGGCGATCTTGGCGACCGCGGCGGGGTCGTAGCCGAACTCCGCCGCGTAGCGCTGAGCGATCTGCGCGTACGGCGCGTTCTGCCCCACGTTGCCATACGGGATCTCGAACTCGGCCTGCGGTGACCCGTACGTGTTTGATGACGCCCCATACCAATTCGGCGCGGGCGGTGGGCTGTGTTGGGATTGCGGCACCGACGCCGACCCGGGCACCACGGCCAGCGCCGCGTCGCAAACGCCGAGCTCCACGGCGGCCGCGGCCCGCCACACCATTCCCGCCGAGGTGGCCCCACCGAGGTCGACCCGCTCCCCGAAATCCAAAGCCAGGCCCAGGTATTCGCACAGCGTGGCCGGCGCGAACATCGCCGATTCGGCCACCCCGTGGGTGAGCAGACCGTTGACGCAGGCCGGGTCCACCCCGGCGTCCTCGACGACCATCTTCGCCAACAACGCGTACTGGTCGAGGGTGAACAGTGGCGGCCCGGTCGGACGCCGTTCGGCGGGCAACTCGGCGATGCCGACGATGGCCGCCTCGCCGCGCAGCCCCGTCACGACGGCCTTTCGCGCCGGGGCAGCTCGACCGTCGCCGTTCCCGGCATCAGCACGGTGTCGTCGCGGCGGCCGGCGATGTCGAGATCGACAAGCCCGGCGCCCTCGTCGGTGAGGCGCTTGGCGGTGATTTCCCCACCGAAGGTGAGCGCTTGGCCGGGGTATGCGATCGCCCGGTTCTGCACCGAGAACGACACGAGGCGCCCGCGCCCGCCGATCCAGTCGCCGATCGCGCGGGCGAGCAGCGCCGCCTGAAGCGGGCCATGCACCAACACATCGTCATAGCCTTCGACCGCGCGGGCCCACTCTTTGTCGTAATGAATGCGGTGGCCGTTGTAGGTGGCGGCGCTGAAGAAGAACATCTGGGTCTCATCGACGGTGACGGTCAGCGTGGGAATCCGCTCGCCCACGTCGACATCGTCGTAGAACACCTGTTGGCCGGTCATGGCATTCCTACGGTCGGGCGATCATCGACGTCGACGCCTCGGCAACCAGGTCTCGGTGCTGGTTCCGGTACAAGGTGTGCCAGGTGACCAGCACGAATTTGCCGGAGCGGCCCTGCTTTTCGACGATCGACTCGATGGTGCGAATCATTTCGATTTCGTCGCGGTGGTAGGCCGGCAGGTGGAAGGTGAAGCTCTCCCCGCCGGCCATCCGCTTGGGGGCGCGGGGGAACGCGAGGCTGCCGGAGACCGCGCCGGAGGATCCGTCGGGCCGCACCGCCGCGAGGTGGGTGACGCCGAGCACGGCGTACTGCAGATAGAGCGGAGGACAGACGATGTCGCGAAAACCGTTGGCCCGGGCATAGTCCGGATCGAACCACAGCGGGTTGTGGTCACCGATCGCCGCCGCCCACCGCTGCCAATCGCGCTGGTTCACCTCGCCCGTCGCGGACGCGGCGATAGTGCCCACGCGCGACGCCGATTCGGCGTCAATCAGGGTTTCCTCGCTCACCGACCCTCCTGTCCGTTGCTGGTTTCCTCGAGCCATGCTGCGGCGACATCGGCCCCGCCACCGAGCGTCGAACCCAGCCTTGCCCTTTCGCTCCACAGATGCAGGTCCGTCTCGGTGACATAGCCCATCCCGCCGTGCAATTGATGGGCATCCAGGGTGATCAGCCTCGCCGCGGTGGCCGCGTGCATGCGGGCGATGGCCGTTTCCCTGGTCGCCGTGTGACCGCGCGCAATCCAAAAGACAGCCGAGTGCGCCGCCAGTCGCGCTGCGGCCAAGGCGATGTGCATGTCGGCGACCAGGTGTTGAGCCGCCTGAAACGACGCGATCGGCCGGCCGAACTGATGGCGCAGCTTGGTGTAGTCGACGGTACGGTCCAGCACGGCCTGCCCGATGCCGACCAGGTCGAGCGACCCGAGCGCCACCGCCATATTCGCGACCCGGCGCAGCGCGGGCCGTGCGATATCGCCCACCAGCGCATCCGCCGCGACAACCACGTCGTCGAAGCGCACGGTGCACGCCCGATGCCCGCCCGCCATGGGGAGCGGTTCCGCGCTCACCCCGGTCGCGCGCGCGTCAACGATGAATACCAGCGTGCGCTCGCGCGCCGCGGCCGAAACCACGATGACGTCGGCGAGGTCAGCGTCCGCGACGTAATCGGCGGTTCCGTTGAGACGCCAGCGACCCGTCGAGTCGACATCGGCGTTCAGCACGCCGGCGACGTCGGCGGCGTCGCGGGCGCTCCATAGCGCGGTGGTGCCGCGGGTGTCGCCGCTTGCCAGCGACGGCAGCCACAGCGCCTTGATCTCCGCGGGACCGAGCTGGTCGATCGCCAGCGCGGCTTGAACCGCGCTGTGCGCGGTCGTCGGGCACAGCGCGCGACCGGCCTCGGTGTAGAAGACGGCGAGATCGTCGAGCGAGCCCCCCGAGCCGCCGAACTGCGGAGCGATGGCCAGCCCGAACACGCCGGCATCGGCCAACGCCTTCCACAGCGCTGGGGTGCTACGGTCCGCGTCCGGTGCGTCCAGGGCACGCACCAGGCTCACCGGACTCTCGGCCGACAGCAGGGCGCGCAACATCGCGGCGAACTCGCGCTGCTCGGCGGTGAGTATCGCTTTCATCGCTTAGCGTCCATACGAAGGCATTCCGTGCCCGCGCTGGGCGATGATGTCACGCAGGACCTCGTTGGTACCGCCGCCGAAACGCATCAAGGGGGCGGCGCGGTATAGCCGTTCGAATTTGCCGGCCAGGGGCGCGCGTTCGCTGCGATGGGTCAACAGGCCGTCCGGGCCGAGTACGTCGAGCGCGAGATCGGCGATGCGTTGGCGCAACTCGCTGGTGAAGACCTTCTCGACGCTGACTTCCACGGTGGGGATGACGCCGCCATCAAGGATCGACGCGGCCTCGTAACCCATGAGCGTGGCCACCTCCACGTCGGCTTCGGCCTGCGCCAGCCGACGGCGAAGCGTCGGGCTGTGGGCGGGCACCGTGCCGTCACGCCGCGGGCTCAGCGCAAGTTCCCGAAGGTCGTCCACGGCGCGGCGCAGGTCGCCCGCGTTGGTCAGAGCGCCGCGTTCCAGGTCGAGCGCGCCGGTGATATACGTCCAGCCGCGGTTGATTTCGCCCACCAGGTTGGTGACCGGGACGCGCACGTCGCGGAAGTGCACCTCATTGGTGCGGTAGCCCGACCACGCGTACAGCGGGCGGATCTCCACGCCGGGGCTGTCGATCGGGACGATGATGACCGAAATCCCCCGATGGCGAACGCCATTCGGGTCGGTGCGCACGCAGAGCCACTCGTGGGTGGCGCGCTGAGCCCCGCTGTTCCAGATCTTGGTCCCGTTGATCACCCATTCTTGGCCGTCACGGGTTGCGCAGGTGCGCAGGTTGGCCAGGTCGGTTCCCGCTTCGGGCTCGGAATAGCCGACGGCGCAAATCATTTCGCCTTTGGCGATCAGCGGCAGCCATTCGGTTTTGTTCCGTTCGGTGCCGTGGCGCATGATCATCGGCGCCACCGATGTGACGGTCAGATCGGGTCCGGGTACGCCCCAGTATTCGAACTCGCTCATCAATAGGTGCTGATGCACGGCACCCATACCCAGGCCCCCATACTCGCGCGGCCAGTTCAGCCCGAACCAGCCCTTCTCGCCGATTTTGCGACGAAACCGCGCTACCTCGCCGTTGGGGAACTCCAGATCATGCTGGGCGAGTTCAGCACGCAATTCAGGGGTGACGTTCTCCCGGAGGAATTCGCGAACCTCGGCCAGCCACGCGCGTTGCCCGGCGTCGAGTTCGAAATCCATTCCGGTGCCCACCTAAACCCTTTCACCGGGCCGCGCCGGCGTAACGCCACGGCGAAATTCCGCCCGCCATTTCGCACTGACGTTACGCGCGCCGCCGCCGCGCCGGTTCGAAGGATCGCCATGCTTGTTGACACCCGTCATTGACAGGTGCCAGCGAGCTTGGATAGGGTTGCTTACGTGCCGTCGATGACATCGACCTCAGAAGCCAGTCCGCAGGTTGTAAGTGCCAGGGAGGCCCAGCGGCTGCAGACGCGCGCCCGTCTGTTCGACGCCGCGGTTGCCGAAATCGGCCGAGCTGGATTGGCGGGCACGGATGTCGCCGCGATCGCGGCGGCAGTGGGGGTGGCGCGGGGCACGTTCTATTTCCACTTCCCGGCCAAAGAGCACGTCCTGATCGAGTTGGAACGCGCCGAGGAGGCCAAAATTGTGGCGACGCTTGCCAACGAGGCGAGCAAACCCGGCGATCTGATGTCGGTCCTCACGCTGCTGGTGCGCCACGTGCTTGCCGCAGAGCAGCGGCTGGGTCCAGTGGTCTTCAGGGACATGCTTGGATTGCACTTCTCCGCGACGCGACCGGTCGAAGATGAGCTTGGTGAGCATCCGCTGGCCGAGTTCCTCATCGCCGCGATCGCAGAGGCGCAGGCTGCGGGCCGCGTTTCCCAGGATGCGGACGCGGGTGAACTCGGCGTGATCTTCCTTACCGGGTTGTTCGCGTTGCTGGCCACTCGGGTAGCGGCGTCTTGGGATCGGACCCCGCTGTTGGACCGGTATGTGAAAACCATCGTTCAAGGAATGGAGACGCCATGAGCAGCACGGATATCGCGATGAGCGGCACGGGTATAGAGGGCTACCGGACCTACCTGGCGCGACGCGACGGCGAGGCTGACCTGCTGCATCGCCGGCTCGCCAACCGTGAGGAATTCTTCGCATCGTTGGAGTCCGACCCGGTTCGCTCCGCCCGTCACCTCGATCGGGATGTGTTCCTGCGGAATCTGCGCCGCCGCCGGCCCGAGCCAGGGCTCGACCCCGAGATGCTGTTCCTGTTGGCCACCGCAAAGCTGAACCAGGCGGAGCGATTCGGGGTGAACTTGGGCGAGACCTACGGGCGCAACAGCAGTGAGGACGTGCCACCCGAGCGGGTGTACGTCGAGCTCGAGGAGCACTATCACACCCGCCTGTTGGCCTACGTGTTGGAAATGTTCGGTCTGCCGTTCCAAGTGATTCCGCCCCCGATGGTGATGCGCCAGTTCGTCAAAACCAACGTGTTCCTCCCCGAGCGCATCGGGTTCCCGTTCGTGGGCGCGGGGGAAATGGCGGGCTGCATCATGTTCGACGAGCTGCGTCGCGTCGGCGTCGAGTTGTTCGCCGACGAACCGGACGTGGCCGCGCGGATCGAGCTGCTCTATAGCGAGATCCTCACCGACGAGCTGGGCCACGTCGGCTACTGCGCGGCGAGCTGCTCCCGCGCGGGGCGGGCGATAATGCGTTGGCTCTACCCGCGTTTCGGACGGTTCTTTGCCCGCCAGACCGCCGAGATCAGCCTTCTCACCGATCGTGAGAAGCTGCACGCCCGCCTCGATGCGCCGTTCGACGTCGAGGGCCTCGCCGCCGGCGTATCGAACGAGACCTTCGTCGCCGCGCGCCCGTAATGTAACCGCGCCGCGGTCAATTAACCGGCGCACGCGTTCACCATCGCCTCAATCGGCGGGCACTCGATGTTAAAACGCTGTCAATCTCCCGTAAAAACGCTTTGGCGCCATCGCGGTTAAGCACCGGGACTGCGAGAATTCTGTCCAACAACGTTTCTCCCGTCCCGGCGTATAGGAAGAAGTGATGGCCACCCTTGAGACACGCCTCCGCCAGGAGTTGCGCGACTATGCCACCGAGTTACGGCAGCTGGCCTACACGGTGCCCGACGGGGTTGGCGAGCATGCCCTGCTTCACCTGTCGGACCGGATGCGGGCGGCAGCCGACGAGGCGGTCCGCAAAGGCGCCTAGCCAGCCTTGCGGGTGTGCGCCGAGGGCATCGAGCGTGCCTTCGGGGCGCGGATTTCGCGAAAACCTTCGCCTTCACGGCACACCGAAAACCGTCGGCGCACACCGGAGAGCGATCAGCCTCCCCTGAGGCGAATCTTCCAGCGCACGAAGCTCAGGTAAAAAACGCAGAGTGCCACCAGCATGCCCATGTCGAACCACCACGCGGCAGGAGTGTGATGCCAGTGCGAGTCCTTCGCGACCGCGGGGACCTGAGCCTCCAAGGTGAGGAGGTCGACGGTGGACGCCGACGCCGCGAAACCCCATCTCGCCGGCGTCGCCCAGGACATTTGGTCAAGACCGGTCCGCCCGGTGACCGGGATCATGCCGCCCGAGAACACCAGCTGCGACATGACCGCCACGACGAGCAACGGCATGATCTGTTCGTTGGACTTGGCGATTGACGACAACACCAACCCGAGCATCGCCGAGGCGACAGTGGTCAAAGCGATGTCGGCGAACAGCTCCAGATTGGGAATGCCCAACGCCACGGCACCCTGGGTCGGACCACCCTTGCCGATAATGGCGATCACGATCACGATCGCCGACTGAACGACCGCGAAGAGGGTGTACACAAACACCTTTGCCAACAAGTACGCGGACGTGGACAGGCCAACCGCCTGTTCGCGCAGGAAGATGGCGCGCTCACCGATCAGATCGCGGATCGTCAACGCGGTGCCCATGAAGACCGCACCGACATTGAGCAGCACCAGGATCTGCCCCGGCTCGGTGGGTGCGTCACCCGTCGGATTCGGATGGCCGAAGCCGACATCGCCGGGCACGGACATCGACAACGCACCCATGATGAACGGCAGCAGCGCGAGGAAGACGAAGTAGCCACGGTCGGAGACGATCAAGCGCACCTGCCGCCGCGCGATCGTCGAGAACTGGCGGAAGAGACTCGTGTGGGATGGATCGCCCAGCTCGGCGGGTTTCTCCGCCTCTGGCGGCGGCGGGGGCGGACCCGTGCGCGCCAGGTAGCGCGCCTGGGACCCGTCCGGGTCGCTGGCGACCGTGCTGAAGATGTCGGCCCAGTTGGTGGTCCCCATGGTCGGGCCGATCTGGCTGGGCGGCCCGCAGAAGGCGGTCTTGCCGCCTGGCGCCAGCAGCAGCACCTGGTCGCAGACGTCCAGATAGGTCAGCGAGTGGGTGACCACGAGCACCACCCGGCCCGCGTCGGCCAACTGGCGCAGCATCGTCATGACCTGGCGGTCCAGCGCCGGGTCCAAACCGGATGTCGGCTCATCGAGGATCAGCAGCGACGGGCCGGTCAACAGCTCCAGCGCGACCGATGCGCGCTTACGCTGACCGCCGGACAGCTTATCGACCCGAGTGTTCAGGTGCTGGGTCATCTCGAGTTCCTCGAGCACCCGGGCAACGACCTGGGCGCGGTCGGCCTTGGTGGTGTCCGGCGGCAGCCGCAGTTCGGCGGCGTACATCAATGCCTGCTGCACGGTCAGCTGCCCGTGCACCACGTCGTCCTGCGGCACCATCCCGATCCTGCTGCGCAGCGAGGCATATTCGCCGTGAATGTTGTGGCCCTCGAACGCAACCGTGCCCTTGGTCGGGTGCGTGTAGCCGGCAACCAACCTGGCGAACGTCGACTTGCCCGCACCGGAGGGACCGATGACCGCCGTCAGCGTTCCGGGTTGCGCCCCCAACGAGATGTCGTCCAGCAGCGTCTTGTTGTTCTCGATCGTCCACGTCACCCCGCGCACGTCGAGGCCGCCGGTGCGCGTCGCGGTCGCGGTCTCGTCGCGGCGGGCCAGCGTGCCGCCCGCGAAGACGAGGTCGATGTTGCCGATCGTGACGACGTCGCCGTCGTGCAGCACGGCCGAATCCACCCGGGCGCCGTTGACGAAAGTGCCGTTGATGCTGCGGTTGTCGCGGATCTCGGTGCCGTTCGGCCCCGAGAGCAGGGTTGCATGGTGGCGTGATGCCAGTACCTCGGGAATGACGATGTCGTTGTCGGTGGCCCGGCCGATCGTGATCGCGCCCGGCATCGACTCCACCGCCGTTCGACCCGGCCGCAGTATTCTTCATCATCGACGTCGCGATGTTTGTGGAGTCGCCGACGCGGGAGGTTTCCTGCTCCACCTCGGAGACCGGCGGCATGTTCGCGGGTTGAGCCCGGTAAATCTTCGGCGCCGGCTGCGGCCCGCTGGACGGTCCCACCGGATGTCCGCCGGTCGAATATTGCGCCTGAGGCGCCGACGGGTAGCCCGGTTGCGATCCGCTGGGCGACGACGGGCCCGCCTGCGGCCCGGTGGGCGACGGGCCTGCCTGCGGTCCGGTGGGCGACGGCTGGCGAGGCGCGGTTGACGGCAGCTGCTGAGGCTGGCCGGGCCAGTGCGCGCCGACCTGCTGCGGCGGGCCATGGGGCACCCATGCGCTCGGTCCGCTGTGCGGGTTGTAAATCGGTATCGACGCCGTCAGGGGAGGCCGCCCGACCGAACCCTGGTGGCGGCCGACCTCGAAGGTCAGTAACGGGCCGTCCGGGTTGCCGATATTGACCCGCATGCCGTCCTGAATGTCGACGGCCGGCACGCGACGGCTCTGGACATACAGCCCATTGAGGCTGCCATTGTCGATGGCGACCCATCGCCCCTGGTCGAATCGCACGATGAGGTGCGTCCGCGAGATCAGCGGGTGTGCGACGCGGACGTCCGCGCGAAGATCACGCCCAATGGCTACATCGTTGCCTGCCGCGAACGTGCGCTCGGATCCCTCGTACCGCACGGTCAGCACAGGCGGGGCTGGGGGGCTCACGAGGACCAACTGTATCGGCAGTGACACCGATTGCAGGGCAAGTGGTCAACGCGGTTCACCCGGGGTTCACGGCGCAGGGGTGCCAGTCGTCAGCCGACACCGCTTCGCACCCTATTGTTCGCCCAAGTTTTGCTGCCAACGCCGCGGGTAACCCGCCGTCCATGCGCGACAGCGACGGTGTGCTTCCCGACGACGGTCCTCATCGACCCGGAACTCGAGGAGCCAGGGCGACAGGAATGACGGCCGTTCGGAATTGATCCGCGGCGCGGATGCTTGGCGATCTCGCCTAATGGCCGAAGATATGGGCATGGAGGACGCAACGCACGCTGCCCCGCTGCTGTCAGGGCGGGTCGCGGTGGTGACGGGCGGCGGTGGCGGTATCGGCGCGGCGACCGCGCGGCTGTTCGCCCAGCACGGCGCCCGGGTGGTCATCGCCGATATCGACGCCGAACTGGGTCAACGGATGGCCGACGAGATCACGGCGTCCGGTCTCTCGGCTGTGGCGGTCGTCGCCGATGTCCGCGAACCCGAGCAGGTCGCGGGCCTGGCGCGAACGGTGCTGGATCGCTACGGCCGCGCAGATGTGCTGGTGAACAACGTGGGTCACTGGCTGCGCCACCCGGGCGCCTTCGTCGACACCGATGCGCGACTGTGGAACGACCTCTACCGCATCAATCTGCACCATGTTTTCCTTGTCACCCACGCGCTCCTGCCCGCGATGATCGATCAGCACGCCGGCGCGATCGTCAACGTCTCGTCAATCGAGGGTTTGCGCGGCTACCCCGAGGACCCGGTCTATGCCGCCTTCAAAGCCGCGGTCGTCCACTTCACCCGCAGCCTTGCGGTCCAGGTGGGCCGTCACGGCGTGCGGGTCAATGGGATCGGCCCCGACGTCACCGAGTCACTACAGGTGCCCTACTCGCAGTGGCTATCCGCCGAGGAGCAGACGCAGTGGCCGCATTGGGTTCCACTCGGACGGATGGGGCTGCCCGAGGACCAGGCCCGCGTGATCCTGTTCCTGGCCTCGGACATGTCGGCGTTCGTCACCGGCCACACCATTCCGACCGACGGCGGCACCGGCGCGGCGGGCGGATGGTTCCGCTCGTCGCGCCGGGCCGACCGGGAATGGACGAATCGGCCGGTCGCACCCTGATTGCTTAGGCGTAGCCCAACGCGGCGTTCTCCGCACGGATCCGCACACTGAGCACCAAGGCGTTGGCGATGCTGAACACGATTGCCGTCAGCCATGCCGAATGAATCAGCGGAAGCGCCGCAACCTCCGCCGCGACCGCGGTGTAGTTGGGATGACGCACCCATCGGTACAGCCAGTCTCGAACCAGCGGCGCGCCCGGGATCACGATAAGCCGCGGGTTCCAGCGCTTGCCGAGCACGGCGACACACAGCCAGCGAACCACGGTGCTCAGCACCACGACGGCAAGCATCGGCCATCCCAGCCAACCGATGAACGGCCGGCCCAGCGCCCAGACTTCCACGATGCATGAAACCAAAAGCAGCGCACGCATACTGACCATCGCCGGGTAGTGATCGCGGCCGAACTCTTTGCCGCCGTGGGCAAATGACCATTTGGCGTTTCGCCGGGCGACGGCCAGCTCGACGAGTCGCTCAACGCCGACGGCGAGGATAAACGGGTAGTAGAACATGGTTTATGCCCGCCTCACCACTGCAGCAGCAGCTCGAAGCTGAAACCCGGACCCATCGCGAGCATTACTCCGAACGATCCCTCGGATGGTGGCTCGGCGACCGTCCGGCGCAGCACGTCAAGCACGGAGACGGAAGACATGTTGCCGTTGTCCCGCATGGAGTTTCGGCTGTGCGCCAATGCTTCCGGGGGCAGGCCTATCGCGTTCTCGATCGAATCGAGCACCTTTGGACCGCCCGCCTTGTTAGGTCACACGTACTGGGCTTCGCCGTTGCCGAACGACCAGTTCTCCTTGGCGACCTCGGTGAGAACGATCAACACATCTTGGGGCCGAACCCCGGCTTCGGCCTCGAGTCGTTCGGCGACGGTGGCGTAGAACCGCTGCTTCAATTCCACGGTGCGCCCGGCGTTCAGGGTGATGTCGACGATGAAGGCGTTGGCGGACCGGTCGATACCGAGGTATGCCGGATCAATGCGCAGGGAGCCGGCTTCGTGGGCGGTGATGATCTGAAACTTGTCGCCGTCCGGAACGTTCAGCACGTCGGCCATCGCCCGGTAGACGATGTCCCCGATGAGACCGCGCCGCTCCGGTTCGACGGCGCTTGGCAGGTCGATTCTGACGAGAGGCATTGTGGGAGTTACCGAGAATCCGGTCAGGAGGCCCAGGGCCCGATGCCGCCGACTTTGTCGATGCGGATGCGGGTGAGGAATCCGGGCGGCGCATTGTCCGGCGGGAACTTCATGTTCGGGTCGCCCAGGATCGGGTTGAGCTCTTTGAGAAGCTCGGGCGCCCCGCCCTCGACGATCCGTGCGGTTCCGTCGATGGAGAGGTAGGGCCGCATCCCCTGTCCCGACGCGCCGACCGACACGATCGTGACGGCAACGCGTGGATCCCTGCGGATGTTGCGAACCTTCTTGTGCTCGGCCAGGTGCGCGCTGACGAGTTCGTCCCCGTCCGGGGTCGACCGTAACGCGACCCAGACCACGCTCACCTGAGGGCTGCCGTCGGGATTGAGGGTGACCAGGGTGGCGTCGGCACCCTTGCCAATGAGGTCGCGCGCGGCGTCGTTGAGTTTCATGCGTTATTTCTACAGTCGCGCGTCTCGATTCATTCCCGCAGGCGGCGGTCAATGGGAGGCTAGTGCCCATGACCGACCTGCTCGATGCCGCGCTGGCGGCGCACGGAGGGCTCGAACGATGGCGCCAGTTCAGCTCGATGGAGGCGACAATCGTCAGCGGCGGCGAGCTGTGGGAGATCAAGGGCCAGCCTCAAGATCCGGCGCCGCGACGGATGACCGTGGCCCTGCACCGCGAATGGTCGTCGGTTCAACCGTTTGGTGCCCCAGATCAGAAAACCGAATTCACACCGGAACGCGTCGCCATCGAAAAGCTTGGCGGCCGGGTAGTCGCCGAGCGAAGCAACCCGCGGGAATCGTTCAACGGTCATGTCCTGACCACACCATGGGATCCATTGCAGCGCGCCTACTTTAACGGTTATGCGCTGTGGACGTATCTGACGACTCCGTTCCTGATGACCCTGCCCGGGTTCACCGTCACCGAAATCGATCCCATCGAGGACAACGGCGAGCGGTGGTCGGGGCTGCGGGCGCATTTCCCAGACCACTTCCCCAGCCACAGCAGCCTGCAGGAGTTCTACTTCGACAGCGAGTTCCTACTGCGCCGCCACGACTACCGTGTCGACGTCGCCGGCGGGTTCGCCGCGATCCAATACGTCTACGACGTGGTGGAGGCCGACGGTATCAAGCTGCCGTCCAGGCGGCGGGCGTACCGCTGCGACGACCACGGCCGGCTCACCGACCAGCTGATGGTGTCAATCGACATCAGCGGCGTGCGCCTGACATGAGGAGTGACGACGGTGGAGATGTGGGAACTTGTTGCCCGTGAGCAGATCCGGGACACTCTGGCGCGGTACAACTGGTCGGGAGATGCCGGCCGGGTCGACGATCTCGCGGAGACGTTCTGCGCGGACGGCATCCTCGAGATACGCGGTTTGCAGCCGCTGCGCGGGCGATCCGAGATCGCGTCGTTCCTCAGCGGTGTCACCGGCAACGTCGCCGACAACGTCGACGTCAAGCCCGTCGTCCGGCACAACCTCGCCAATGTGCTGTTCACCGAGTTGACTCCGCACGAGGCGCACGTCTCGTCGTACTTCACCGTGGTCACCCACATTGGGCTCGACCATTTCGGCCGCTATCGCGACACCCTGGTGCCCGACGGTGACGCCTGGCTGATCAAGCACCGCAAGGTCTCGACCGACTGGGCGGCCGACAATTCGGCCATGGCCCGGCGATCAACTGGCTAGCCGACGGCCTCGAACGTGTAATCGGTGCGACCGACATCGGCGTGTCGTCGCGCCAGTTACACATTGGGCGGCGATGCCCCGATCGTGATGACGCTGAGCCGACACCCTTCCGGACCCGCGCGCCAGGCGTGGTCGACGCCCGTGACCACCGCGCTGTCGCCGGGCGCAAGCGGGTGCTCACCGTCATCGAGGATCAAATCGACCGAGCCCGCAAGCACCACATCGAGATCGACGGTATCCGTGTGGTGCATCGAAAACGCCGCGCCCGGCCCGTAGTCGATCACCGTCCAGCGCATGGCGCCGGCCGGGACGGCCAGGTCGAGAACGTCGGCTGACCGCCCGCCGCCAGTCGAGATCGACGGAAGGGACGGCGTCGCGTAGAGCACCGCATAGAGGATGCCGTCGAGGCCGTCGCCGCCTTGCAGCGTGATGGGGTCGTCCTGGACGGCGCAGGAGCGCCCGGCTGCGTCGACGCCGGTGATCAGCGCGCGGTTGGTGGTACCGCTGCCCCGGATTGAGCCGGATGGGTTGACGTTCATCCCGAATGTCTCTCGCTTCCGTCGGCCCGGGCCCCTATTGTTTGCTGACCGAACATTATGAGCTTGGCTGCGCTTCGGAACCTGGGAAACGGGTTGGTCGGTCGCCGCGTCTGAGGAACGACACGACAACGCCGACGGTCACGACACCCCCGACGAAAAAAGGCCCGTACGCCACGGTTGACGTATAGGCCATGCTCCCCAACACATGGGCATCCAGCGAGGATCCGGGGCCGGGGATGTGAAATCCGCTCCAGATGTACGGGGAACGCCACAAGGAATCCCCACCCCAGCTTGGCCGTTCCCCTCGGGCCTCCCCGCGGGGCGGCGGTCGCCTCGAATCGGCCCAATGCAGCTTGGCCTGACCCCGATTGGTTGATCGAATCGGCCCGCTGACGAAGCAGTTCCAACTTGCGGTTCTGGCGCCACCCCAACCACATGCCCACGACAATGAGAGCCGCGATACAGCAGAATATGATGGCCAAAGTCCACGCGTGCTGGTCCATCGGCAAATGGTCCCACCCCGACGCGGGAGATGCTGGAAATCGTGTGCGCAACGCCGCTCCCGCTCGTCGCGACGGCATGGCAGGGTGACTTACGTGGCCAACACCTCAGAACCGACCGTCGAGCACGACCTGCGTGAAATCGATACTCCGAAGCGCGCTTTGCGCTATTACGACTGCGGCCCGGATTCCGGCCCGGTGCTGTTGTTCCTGCATGGCTCCGGACCCGGGGTCACCGGCTGGCGAAACTTCCGCGGCATATTGCCCACGTTCGCGCAGCACTACCGCTGCCTGGTGCTGGAATTCCCCGGATTCGGCGTCAGTCCCGACTCCGGTGGCCACCCAATGGTCACCGCGCACGGCTCAGTCGTGCCGTTCCTGGACGCCCTCGGGGTGGACACAGTCCACGTCGTCGGCAATTCGATGGGTGGCGCCGTGGGCGTCAGCTTCGCCATCCGCAATCCGGACCGCATCGGCCGACTGGTGACGATCGGTGGCATCGGGACCAACATCTTCAGCCCCGGCCCCAGCGAGGGCATCCGCCTGCTGCAGGAGTTCGTCGAGGACCCGACGCGGCAACGGCTCGTCGACTGGCTCAAATCGATGGTGTACGACCAGGCCCTGGTCACCGACGAACTGATAGAGGAACGCTGGCGGCTGGCCACCGACCCCGAGACGTTGGCCGCCGCGCGCCGCATGTACGGGAAGGCGGCGTTCGCCGCGATGACGGCGGCGATGGAGGCCTCCGACCGGCCGATGCCCTGGGCGGCCATGCACAAGCTGACCGCACCGACCCTGCTGACGTGGGGGCGGGACGACAGGGTGAGCCCGCCGGACATGGCGCTGATCCCGATGCGCACCATCCCCAACGCGGAACTTCACATATTCCCCAACTCCGGGCACTGGGTGATGATCGAGGCCAAGGACGCGTTCGAAAGCACGGTGTTGGGCTTCCTGTCCCGCAACCAGCCACCCACGTAAGGACGACGAGATGAGTGATCGGGTGCTTGACCGGGTAGTGGCGATGGCCGACCAGTTGCGCGATCAGGCCGCCGAAGCCGAGCGGATCGGCCGACTCACCGACGAGACCGTGAAGCTGATGAAGGGGGCCGGCCTGATCCGGCTGCTGCAGCCCACGAGTTACCAAGGGTTCCAGGTCCATCCGCGTGAGTGGGCGGAGACCGCGATGGCCACCGCGGCACTGGATCCGGCCGCCGGTTGGATCGTCGGCGTCGTGGGTGTACACCCCTACCAGTTGGCCTATGCCGACCCGAAGGTGCCCGCCGAGGTCTGGGCCGACGACGTCGACACCTGGATGGCCTCGCCATACGCGCCGCAGGGTGTGGCCAAGCCCGTCGACGGCGGCTACCTCTTCAACGGCCGCTGGCAGTTCAGCTCGGGCACCGACCATTGCGACTGGATCATCCTGGGAGCGATGCTCGGCGACGCCAACGGCATTCCGCTGATGCCGCCCCAGATGCTGCACATGATCCTGCCCCGCAAGGACTACGAGATCGTCGAGGACTCGTGGAATGTGGTGGGGCTGCGCGGAACCGGCTCCAAGGACGTCGTCGTCAAGGATGCGTTCGTCCCGAGCTACCGGACCATGGACGCGACGAAGGTGATGGACGGCACCGCACAGCGCGAGGCCGGCATGACCGAGCCGCTGTATCTGATGCCGTGGTCGACGATGTTCCCGCTGGGCATCTCCGCGGCCACCATCGGCATCGCCGAGGGAGCGCTCGCCGCGCATCTGGACTACCAGCGGGAGCGGGTCGGCGCCACCGGAACGGCGATCAAGGACGACCCCTACGTCATGCACGCCATCGGCGAGGCGGCGGCCGACATCAACGCCGCCCGCCAGGAGCTGCTCGCCAACGTCGACCGCATCTACGACATGGTCGCCGCCGGCAAGGAGGTGTCGTTCGCGGACCGCGCGTCCGGTCGCCGCACCCAGGTTCGCGCGGTCTGGCGCGCCGTGGCGGCCGTCGACGAGATCTTCGCCCGCTCGGGCGGCAACGCGGCGCGGATGGACAAGCCGCTGCAGCGGTACTGGCGTGACGTGCACGTCGGGCACCTGCATGCCATCCATGTTCCGGGCACCACTTACCACGCGTCGGCGCTGAGTTCGCTCGGCATCGATCCGCCGCAGGGCCCGCTGCGGGCCCTGATCTAGGAGAACACCCAAATGAGCGACCTGAAAAGCCTTGGCTACATTACTATTTCGACCAGCGACATCGACCGCTGGCGGCATTTCGCCTTCCGTATACTGGGTTTCGCGGAAGGCAAGGGATCCGACGCGTCGGCGCTGTACCTGCGGATGGACGAGCGCGCGGCGCGGATCATCGTCGTTCCCGGCGAGGCCGACCGGGTGCTCACCGTCGGGTGGGAGGTGCGCGACCACGCAGCGCTGCAACGGATCAAGGCCATCCTCGACGGTGCCGGAGTGGCGTTCAAGCAACTGTCGGTCGACGAGGCCGAGGCCCGCCGCGTCGAAGAGGTGATCACCTTCGAGGACCCGGCCGGCACCACCCTCGAGGTGTTCCACGGTCCGGTCCTTGACCACAGCCCCGTGATCACCCCGTTCGGCGCCAAATTCGTCACCGGCGATCAGGGCCTCGGCCATATCGTCGTGCCGGCCACCGATCCCAACGGCCTGTTCGACTTCTACACCGACGTACTGGGTTTCCGCTCCCGCGGCGCATTCCGGGTGCCGATGCCCAAAGAGTTCGGCCCGGTGCGGGTGCGATTCCTCGGCATCAACGAGCGCCACCACAGCCTGGCGATCTGCCCGGCGGCCCACCAGCGCGACCCGGGCGTCGTCCACATCATGGTGGAGGTCGACACCCTCGACGCCGTGGGTCAGGCGCTGGACCGGATCAACGCCGAGGGCGTGCAGTTGTCATCCACGCTGGGACGCCACACCAACGACAAGATGGTGTCGTTCTACGTTCGCGCCCCCGGCGACTGGGACCTCGAATTCGGCACCGACGGAATGCGGGTCGACGAAACCTATTACACCGCAGAGGAAATCACCGCCGACAGCTACTGGGGCCACCAGTGGGTCGGCGACTTGCCGGCGGCGATGCGGCTATAACGCCCGACTGCGCTACGAAATACCACAAGCTTCTGCCCGAGGGCGTTGATTGCGTGCGGCTTGCCATCACCGAAATCTCTGATCAGACCCAGGCAATGCCAGCCGCGGGCAAACCGCGCCGGCGCGGCCTGCGCTTCAATGAGCCGCACTTCGTCGACGATGGCTGCGACGTCATGAGGAAGATTTAACTCCCGCGGCGGGGCTCGTGGAGATTACTCAACCGAGTCTCACTTGATCCGGAACCCGCGTCTGCGCTCCCACAGCAGGGCGGCGAGCGTTCCCGCGATCCAAACCCCCGCGGCGGTTGCGAGATGCGCGAAGCTTTTGCTGTCGCGCCCGAACACCGGCCACATCAATTTGGGTACCTGGGTCCACAACACGCGGTGCTCTACCCCATTCATCGGGTCAGCGACGTAGTACAGCGCATAAGGCAGCGTCAGGGCCAGCGCCCAACCGCCAGTGCTGCGAAGATCGCCACGCCGCCGCCACCGCCGTATCAGCGGCTCAACGCTCACCGGGTGCAGCGTCGAGACGAAGTTGCCCACGCCCAGCCAGGACACGATGGGCACCGCAACCGTTGGGATCGTCATGGCCAGGCTTGCGGGCGATTGGAACCACAGCGTGAGGGCCATTGCCGTCGCTAAGGTGGGCAGCCCGACGATCGCGAGCAGGGCCAGATTCTTGATCAACAGCACCCGCCAGAATGGCACCCCGTCGGACAAAGCCTTCAGGACGCGATAGTGATCGGCGCCGAACTGGTTGGTGGTGGTGACGTCGGCGAGGATCCACGAGGAGAAGTAGGTACCGACCAGGACCGCCCAGTCGTGGTGGTGGTGGCGGCCGGGGGTTAGCGGCTGCACCAGTAACCACGCCGCGGCGAAGATCAGGTTGGCCACCACCCCCAGCAGCCAGGTGTGCGGCGGGGTGAAAGCCCAGCGGATCTCGGCGCCAAGCGCCCGCCACAGGCCTTGCTGATAGTCCTTGGCGGCCCGTCTCGCCGCGGCGGGTCGGGGCGCCGATGCACGCACCGCGGCATGTAACGCGGCACGCACGTGTGGGCGCATCCTCTCCTGTAACTCCACTATGTTGTTCCCCACCAGAGCGGTTGTCCGCTCGCCCAATCCTTTCGCGCGTTGTGGTCGATGTTCCTTAACTGGGCGCTGCGGAATCGTCGCTCATGGACGTTGGTCGGATGAAGCGTCTGTGCAATTCCTCTGTGAGCACGTGAATCTGGCGAGTGAGCTCGGTGTTGGTCTTCAGCTCCAATTCCTGTGCCTCGAAGTCGTGGTCGGCCTTGGCCTGCTGGAAAGCCGCCTGTCGGTTTTGGCCGATCATCACGAAGGTGGACAGGAAAATCGCCTCGAGTGACACCACCAAGGTCAACGTCGGCCAGGGGCTTTTTTCCAAGACCAACATCCACACGGCAAACAATGCCGCGTGAATCCAGACGAAGTTCATCGACCCGGCAAACGACGTTATCCGGTCGGCCAGGCGCAGCTGAAAATGCTGGCGTCGCAGCTTGGCCTCGCCCAGGACAGCCGGATGGTGGATCTGCCCGCTTCGCAAGAGCCGGCTCGGAATCAATTGAGGTCTGTGCCGATGGTTTTCGGCCGGTGTCGTCATGCTGACCGTTCCTTTCGATGCCATGGCCATGCGCTTCGCGTTGTCTGAAATATTTGCGCGGGTGGGTGGGGCGCTGGCTAATGTTACTGACCCAGGGTGTGGCCGGGCGCCCGATCGACGCCGAACGGGACGGCGCGTAGGTAGAACGTGTTACAGTTTTCGCCACCCTGGCCGACGGCCCGGGGCGAACCGGGCATTGCACGTAAGGAGGCCCGCGTGGATTTCAGCGCCGCTGGCTGCGCACGTTCTCAGGCGCCGAAAAGCCCAGTGGAACACGTCAATTGGACGTAGCGATAAACCGCAAGCGCGTCGTCGTCGCCGGACTGGGAGATGCGGGCGTGCTGACCGCGATCCGCCTGTCCCGGCACGCCGACGTCGTCGGAATATCGGTCAAACCCGCACTCGTGAGCGGCCAGGAACTCGGCGTCCGGCTCTCCCGTCCGGAGGACTGGGCCCGCGACTACTGGATCCCGTTCGACAGGTTCCGCCGTTTGGATCGGGTACGGACGGTTCAGGCCACGCTGACCGGTGTGGACCTCGCCGCGCGAACCGTCTTGGGCCGGCGTGAAGACGGCGCAACTATCGTCGAGGAGTATGACGCCCTGGTCATCTCGACCGGGGTCGCCAATGGCTTCTGGCGGCGGCCGACGCTGCAGTCGGCCGATGAGATCGGGGCCGGGTTGCGCGCCGCGCACGACCGGTTGGCCGCGGCCAACTCGGTGATCGTCGTCGGCGGCGGCGCGGCCGCGGTCAGCAGTGCCGTCAACATGGCGACCACGTGGCCGGAGAAGCGGATCGACCTGTTCTTCCCCGGAGAGCGCGCGTTGGGCGAGTATCACCCGGCGACTTGGCAGCGCATCCGCGGCAGGCTGACCGACTTGGGCGTGGGCGTGCACCCCGGGCACCGTGCGGTGGTGTCAAACGGCTTCGCGGGCGACGAGATCACCGGCGAGCCGGTGGGCTGGAGCACCGGACAGCCCCCGGCTTCCGCCGATGCCGTGCTCTGGGCGATCGGGCGGGTGCGGCCCAACACCGATTGGCTGCCGCCGGAAATCCTCGATGAGCGCAGGTTCGTGCGCGTGACACCGGACCTGCGAGTGCCCGGTCATCGCGGTGTCTTCGCGGTCGGCGATGTCGCTGCGACCGACCCTCTTCGCAGCTCCGCCCGCAACCGTGGGGATGCGCTGGTGGCCCGCAACATCAGGGCCGAGTTCGCGGGTCGACGGTTGCGCACCTTCCGCACGCCGGGTCGGCGGTGGGGTTCGCTAGTGGGCATACAGCGGGACGGGCTCGAGGTCTTCCTGCCCACCGGGCATGCGTTCCGCTTGCCGTCATGGTCGGTCGAACGGGTGGTGATGCCGTGGATCGTCCGACGGGGCATGTATGGCGGGATGCGCGAAAACCGCCCGTTCGCGCAACGCACTGCGACCCCAGGTATGGACTAAGCGACTCGCTAATCGCCGACACGCGTCATTGTTTCCTGGAAGTCCGCGTTCATTTCGCACGGCGCGCTCTGTTCCTGGTGACCGTGTCCGGTGAGCTGCGCGATGGGATCCTGTGGTGGTTGAGGCAGCGGATCCTGCCCGCTGGAGTTCACGTGCGCACTGTCCGCAGACCTCGGACACATGATGTCGCCGTCGATCTTCCAGGTCCAACTTCCGCCGCCGAACACCATCGGTAGGTCACCCGATGGTTCGTGGAAGTAGCTCATGCAGCGATCGCCTGTGCGCAGGCAGTCAGTGCTGACAGCGGTGTTCGCCTCCGCCGATGGGATTCCGTTCGTAAAGGTACGCGTGATCCGGTAGCGGCCGCGCAGCGCCTGGGCCGGCGACACCACCCGCGGTGGCTGGCCGCCCGGGTCGGGAAGGCTGTTGACGTCGACGTCCCCGGTGCGGGTGAAGGTCACGGTTCGCCTGTCGGCGCAGGCATTGCTGGTAGCGGTGGTGTATTCGCCGGCGAGGATGCCGTCGGGGCGCGGTTGCAGCGTGAACACCTGCCAGACTTCGGCGTCAACGTTATGGCAGCTGTCCGAGCCGAGGGCTACCGCCACCCAGCGCTCCCCGATCTGGTCGAACACCAGCGTCGGTTGCGCGACGGCTGCGCCGCCAAGGCGGGACGCCGTCATTACGCATCCGGTGGTGCGACACACCGATCGCAGGCCATACGTGCTCGTTGATGCCGGTGGCGCACCGGCATTCGGGAGATCGTCGAGCCCGATGCCAGGGCCGAAGTCGGTGCGGTAGGTGCCCGTGAAGGGACCCGAGGGCGCCGCCGAATGGTGGTGCCCGGTGAGCTTGACGCCCGCAAAGACGCCACCGGCGATCAGCAACGCGACGCCCGCCAGCGCGCCGATCAGGAGACCGGAGCGCCGCTTCGAGACGGGTGGCGCCGACTGCGGCAACGCGGGCAGGGTTTCGTCAACCGCGGGGTGGATGTACGGGCGGCCCGCGCTGAGGTGCTCACGTAACTGGCGGGCGAACTCCCCACAACTGCCAAACCGGCCGGAAGGGTCTTTGGCCATCGCGCAGGCAAACACGGGATCCAGCCCGGCCAACTCCGGCCGGTAGGCGGCGATCGAGGGCGGCGTCGCGCTGACGTGTTGGCCGATCACCACCGCGAGGTTGGGACCACCGTATGGTGGCGCGCCGGTCAGCAAATGAAATGCGGTGCACGCCAACGCATACTGGTCCGCACGGCCGTCAACCGCCCCAGCCATCAACTGCTCGGGCGCCGCGTAGGCCACCGTGCCCACCGCCATCCTGGCAGTGGTCAGGCCCCCCGCGTCATCCATGCGCCGCGCAATACCGAAATCCGCCAGATAAACCCGTCGCGCCTGCCCATCCGAATCGGTCACCAAGATGTTGGCCGGCTTGACATCGCGGTGCAACAACCCCCGACGATGCGCGTAGTCCAGCGCCGAGGCGACCGCGGCGATGATCGCCATCGCCTCATCGACGGGCATCCCGCCCGGGAATCGCTCACGCAACAGCCTGGCCGCATCGGTGCCGGCCACGTAATCCATCGAGATCCAAAACTGGCCATCATATTCACCGCGGTCATGAATCCCGACGATGTGCGGATTGGACAACCCGGCCGCCAACTCGGCCTCACGCTCAAACCGCTCCCGATACTGGGGATCAGCGGTCACTTCCGTCGGCAATACCTTCAGCGCATCCTCACGCGGCAACCGCGGATGCTCCGCCAGATACACCTCCCCCATCCCGCCCGAGCCCAGCACCCGCAGGATGGTGTATCCGGCGAATACCTGGCCGACCTCAAGGGACATGGCCAAATCGTAAATCCCGTCATTTGCCGGCACACGAAAAGGGACACCGGCGTTGCGGCCGGCGGGTCAGGAGACGGGACCAACAAGCGCCGGTAAACGCCGGTACGACAAGGAGTCCGGCAGGTCAGCCGCCCTTGAGTAGCAGCATGAGCCCGTAGTCCATATGAATCTGCTGATGGCAATGCAGCAGCGACAGGCCGGGCTGATCGGCGACGAAGTCGATGTCCATGCTTTGGTAACCGCCCAGCATCGCGACGTCCTTGCGGACACCTGCGGTCGGCGTGCCGGCGACATGGGTGATTTCGAAGGTGTGCCGGTGCAGGTGCATCGGGTGGAGGTCGTCGGTGGCATTGCGGAAGCGCAGCCGATAGCGCTTGTCGCGTTGCAGATCGAGCACGGGTTGGTTGGTGTCCATCGAAAACGGTGTGCCGTTTATCGTCCAAACGTTGAATCCGTTATCGGCGGCGTTGCGCTTCTCGATCAGCATCTCGATGGTGCGATCGGGCAGCGGGACGGGCGCGGGGTTGGGTGGCGCAAACAGCCGGTAATCCCACTTGAATGGCGGGGGCACCGCCCATTGGGCATCCCCACCGCGCCCGGCATATTCCACGATCACGCCCATTCCGTGGCCGCGGTCGTCGTCGGACAGATCCCCCAGCACCCACACCCCCGGGTTGGTCATGGTGACTAGCGCCGAAATTCGTTCGGCCGCACCGAGCCACAGCACCGGCACCTGGGCGGGATTAGCGACCGGGTTGCCGTCCAGCGCGATCACGCTGAAGGTGTGCCCGGGCAGGGCCAGGCTGCGGGTTTCGGTGGCGCTGCCGTTGAGGACATGCAACAGCACCCGCTGACCGGTCTGGACACGAATCGGATCGCCGTGGCCGAGCATCCGGCCGTTGACGGCGAACGCCGCGTAACTGACCTCGTACCCACGCGGGTTGCCACTTGCGAGCGAGGCCGTCATCGACGATTCGCCCTTTGCTTTGAGGCCGGGGTCCTCTTCACCGGCCAGGAAGTCACTGGCCATGTCTCCTCCCCGGCTGAAAGTGGGCTCAAATTCCTTGAGCGTCAAGAAGATTTCTTGGTCGTAGGCGCCGGGGTTCTGTTTGGGTTCGATATAGACGGGTCCGACCAAGCCGCTGTACTGACCGCGGGACAGGTCGGCACGCGGGACCACGTGGGTGTGATAGAAGCGAAAGCCCGCCGGACCGGGGACAAATGAGATGCGCCGCATGCCGTGCGCGGGAATGTAGGGCGTTCCCTCCTCGGCCGCGCCGTCGACATCGACGCCCACCTGCTGGCCGTGCCAGTGCAGTTGTTCGGGCGAGTCGGTGTCGTTGAAGATGTCCACCCATGTTCGCTGGCCCTCCTTGAATCGCACCAGCGGACCGGGGAATTGGCCGTTGTAGGTCAACGTCGACACGATCTGATCCGGTGCCAACTCCACGGTCCCGGTACCGATCCGCAGTGTGTAATCGGGCTTGCCGTTGGGCGGAGCAGGAGGCGCAGGGCGCGAACACGCGGCCGCCGCGACGACGTCAGCGCCTCCACTTGCTGCAACCAACGCCAGCCCGCTCCGTTTGAGGAATTCACGTCTATCTACGCTCACGATCGGCGCTCCGCTGGCTCGGTGTCGAGTGCGAGGACGGGTAGCAGGAAGTCAATTCGGCTGTTCAATTCGCTTGCCACACGGTGGAATTCCTCATCGCCGGCGCCATCGCTATCGGCGGCGGCCGACGGATCGGGCAGGCTCCAATGCATCGTCGTGGCCAGGCCATGGTCACGGGCATATTCGCGGACCCTGTCGCACAGCGTGATCACGTGATCGAAGCGCCGTCGGACGACCGCGGCCAAAGGCTGGGGCCGGCCGCGGCGAAGGTCGATGCCATACATGTCGCGCATGATCCGTATCGCGTCGGGGTGTACGCGTGGTTTGGGATGACTGCCCGCGCTCGCAACGCGGATGCGACCCTGGCCCTTTTGCTGAAGCAGCGCCTCGGCCATCGGCGAGCGCGCGCTGTTACCGGTGCACAAAAACAGCACCGACCGGCCCGCGGAGTGCGCCGCCGGCTTTCTGATGGCCACCGGCACGAGCGCGGGGTGCAATGCGGCCGCCGCCTCGCCGAATGCCCCCGCGCACATGGCCAAATTCAGGTGGTAGTAGGCGTCGCGACCATCGAAACTGCTGCGCCGCGCGTCGATGAGCCCTGCCGAGCGCAACAGCCGAAGGTGATACGAGACGAGGTTTTGCGGCTCGTCGATCGCCGCGGCCAATTCCCGCACCCGTTGGTCGCTGGTCGCCAGTTCGGTCAGCAGCGCCCAGCGCAGCGGATGCGACGCCATCTGCATCAGCGGTGGAACCACCGCGCGATTGGTTGCCGCCACCTTTGGAACGATACATCAAGCCGATTTGATAGATTTGCGCGATGTGACACCAGTCGTGTCCGTTCTCAGCAATCTGAGGAGACCGAGTGTCCGATAGCGATCCCGTCGACACCCCGCCCGACAGCGGGACAAACCAGGAGCTTCGTCGCAGCCTGGGCGTGTTCGACGCGGTCGTGATCGGACTGGGTTCGATGATCGGCGCCGGGATTTTCGCCGCGCTTGGCCCCGCGGCGCACGCCGCCGGCTCGGGGCTGCTGCTGGGCCTGGCGCTGGCGGCCGTGGTGGCCTACTGCAACGCGACCTCCTCCGCGCGGTTGGCGGCCCGCTACCCCGCCTCCGGCGGCACCTACCTGTACGGCCGAGAGCGACTCGGCGATTTCTGGGGATATTTGGCGGGGTGGGGGTTTGTCGTCGGCAAAACCGCCTCGTGCGCGGCGATGGCGTTGACGGTCGGTTCATATGCGTGGCCGTCGCAGACGCACGCGGTGGCCGTCGCGGCGGTGGTGGCGCTAACCGCGGTGAACTATGCCGGGGTGCAGAAGTCGGCCTGGCTGACGCGCATCATCGTCGCGTCGGTGCTGGCCGTCCTCGCCGCGGTGGTTGTCGCGGTCTTCACCTCCGGGGTCGCTGCCACCGATCGGCTGCAGTTGGTGAGTGTCAACATCGGCGGCGTGATACAAGCCGCGGGCCTGCTCTTTTTCGCCTTTGCCGGGTATGCGCGCATCGCCACGTTGGGCGAGGAGGTGCGCGATCCGGCCCGCACCATCCCCCGGGCGATCCCGCTCGCGCTCGCCATCGCCCTGGCTGTCTATGCGCTTGTCGCCGTTGCGGCCCTATCCGCGTTGGGGCCACGCCGTCTCGCCGAGTCGGCCGCGCCGCTGTCTGAGGCCGTGCGGGTGGCGGGGATGGACTGGCTGGTGCCCGTCGTGCAGGTGGGTGCGGCAGTGGCGGCGCTGGGCTCGCTGCTGGCATTGATCCTCGGGGTCTCGCGCACCACCTTGGCCATGGCCCGGGACAGCCACCTCCCCCACCTCTTGAGCGCCGTGCACCCGCGGTTCCAAGTGCCCCACCGCGCCGAGCTGCTGATCGGGGTCATCGTGGCGGCGTTGGCCGCGACCGTCGACCTTCGCGGCGCGATCGGCTTTTCCTCGTTCGCCGTGCTGATCTACTACGCGGTCGCCAACGCGTCCGCGCTCACCCTCGGACCCGACGAGGGCCGCCCGCACCGGGCGATCCCGTTGATCGGCTTGGTCGGATGCCTGGTGTTGGCGTTCGCGATGCCGCTGTCTTCGGTGCTGTCCGGCGTCACGGTGCTGGGTATCGGCGTTGCCGCCTACGCAATTCGGCGCGTCGCGCGATCGACATGACAGGCGCTTTCCGGGAAAACTGAGCGGGTGGCCGAGCCGGGAACCGAGGCGTTCGAAAAGCTGGTGGCGTTGCTGAATTATCCGATGTTCGTCGTTACCACGGGGGTCGGCGGCACCGCGGCCGGCTGCCTGGTGGGCTTTGCCAGCCAGGCCAGCATCCATCCGCCGCGTTTCCTGGTCGGTCTATCCACGAAGAACCACACGTTCCGGGTGGCCGCCACCGCCACCCACCTGGCGGTGCACGTGTTCGACCGCGAGCACCTCGACGTGGTGGAGCTGTTCGGCGGCCAGACCGGCGACATCGTCGACAAGTTCGACCGCTGCTCCTGGCACCGCGGCCCGGCGCAGATGCCGATCCTCGACGACGCGGCGGCCTGGTTCGTCGGCAAGATCCTCGATCGGTTCCGCCTTGGCGACCACGTCGGGCATCTGCTGGAACCGGTGGACGGCAGCCCGCCGGCCGACCTCGAGTATTGGGTGTCCTTCGGCGACGTCCGCAACCTGCGACCAGGCCACGAGGCCTAACGGATGCCGGGGTCAGCCCCGGGGATAACCGCGGCGGACCGCGCGGTCGAGAATGCCCAGGGTCGCGCGCAACGCGCCCTCGGACAGCACCGGGAAAATCCCGGCGTCGCGCCACTTCGGGTCGATGTTCGACCAGTCGTAGAACGAGGTGACGACGGTGGCCGCGCCGTCGTCGGTCGGCTCGAGCCGGTAGCCGTAGATGTGGCCGATCTGTGGGCGGAGCTGGCCGAGAACCGTCCACGAGATCAGCCGATCCTGTTCGAACTCCTTGATGTCGACCGTGATGTCGTATTTGCCAAGTTGCGGATAGTCGTTTAACGACTCCCGGTCCATGTGGACCACGAAGCTGTCCCCGACGCCCCCTACCGGATCACCTTCGGCGTCCTGAAGCATCCCCGTGGAGTCGATCGCGACGTGGCCTTGCGGATCGCACAGCACCGCGAAGATATCGGGCGCCGGGGCCGAGATGGTGCGATTGGTTTCGATGCGTTCGGTCATCGCCGGTTACTCTACGACGCCCTGGCCCGAATTGCCGGACGATCGCTCGGCATGCAGCAACTGAAACTGCTTCCTATGATGGGTGTCTTGGGAAAGTTTCATCGAATTGCCTGCGCGACATTACCTTCAGTCCATCGTCGTCGAGTTACTTGCGGGCACGCAGAGGAGGACCATCGGCCACGTGAGGGATCCAAACGACGAGGACGAATACCGCAATCTGGCAGTGAACCGGCTGCGGCCCGGCGAACTTCATTGGGCGCTGAACCACGATGCCGTGCACGGCATCGCGTACGCGTTCAGGAACCCTGTCGCCGTCGCCGAATCGATTGACGATCCGCAAGACGATAGAAAGACCTACCTGATCCGGGTCAGGCGCGACGACCTCGCCAACGCGTTGGGGAAGATCAACGACTGGATCGTGAAAAATCCCGGCCCGGCGGGGATGCAGGCGTACGGCTTCGTCAGGGCGCTGTCACGGGAGGGTCTCAGCGAACGCAAAACCGGTGACGAGTAACCCCGAATTACGGCGTCTGGCGGCAAGCCGAAATTGCCAGCGGAAGGGGAATTCGCTGGCATTCTCGGTATTCACCATGCCCCGCGGTTGCCGAAACCATTAGCCTTAGGCCTGGCACGCCACCGCGGTGGGAGGTGAGGAGTCGGCGATGGGTGAGACGACCGCGGATTCGCGGGAGGGTACGCAGTTCGGGCCGTATCGGCTGCGGCGGCTGGTGGGTCGCGGCGGCATGGGCGACGTCTATGAGGCCGAGGACACGGTGCGGGAACGGGTCGTGGCGCTGAAGCTGATGTCGCAGACGCTCTCCAACGATCCGGTTTTCCGCTCGCGCATGCAGCGCGAGGCCCGCACCGCCGGACGCCTGCAGGAACCGCACGTCGTGCCGATTCACGACTTCGGCGAGATCGACGGCCAGCTCTATGTGGACATGCGCCTGATCGACGGCAAGGACCTGGCCAGCATGCTGAGCCGCTATGGGCCGCTGACGCCGCCGCGGGCGGTGGCGGTTATCCGCCAAATCGGCTCCGCGCTCGACGCCGCGCACGCCGCCGGGGTGCTGCACCGCGACGTAAAGCCGGAGAACATTCTGATCAGCGGGGATGACTTCGCCTACCTCGTCGACTTCGGCATCGCCAGCGCCACCTCCGACGAAAAGCTGACGCAGTTCGGCACGACCGTGGGCACCGTCAAGTACATGGCCCCGGAACGGTTCAGCGAGTCCGACGTGACCTATCGGGCCGACATCTACGCGCTGGCGTGCGTGTTGTATGAGTGCCTGACCGGATCGCCGCCGTACGGGGGCGACACGGTCAGCGTGATGGGCGCACACCTCAACCAGGCGATCCCGCGACCCAGCGCCGCGCGGCCGGGCATTCCGGTCGCCTTCGACGGCGTGATCGCCCGCGGCATGGCCAAGGATGCCGCGTCCCGCTATGCCACCTGCGGCGATATGTCAGCCGCCGCGTACGCGGCGCTGGCCACGCCCGACCAGGATCGGGCCACCGACATCTTGTCGCGCAGCCAGGTTGCGCAGCTGCCGCCCGCATTCGGCGGCCAGCAGCCCAGCGGCTTTGCGCAGGTACCGCCCGCGGTGTCGACGAATACTCCCCCGCCCGGCGCGGGGTGGCGCACGACGTCGGCTTCCGGCTCGATTAGCGACCCGGGCGCACCGGTGCCATATCCGACCGGATGGAGTGGCGTTTCTGGCTGGGGCACCGCAGGTACCGCGGCGCCGCCGTGGGGGCAACCGGGTCAACCGCCTCGGGCCAGACGCAACCCCTGGCCGTGGATTGCGCTTGCCGCCGCCGTCGTGGTGGCCGTCATCGTCGCGGTGGTCGTCATCGCCCAGCCGTGGGGGTCGTCCCCCCCGTCGTCGCCGAAAACGTCCGCGGCGCCGGCGCCGGACGCGGTTGAGCTGCGGGTCCTCGATGACGGCGTGTATGTGGGAAGCTCCGCGGCCCCGATAACGATCGACATCTTCAACGAACCCATCTGCCCCCCGTGCGGCAGCTTTATCAGGTCGAATGCGAGCGATCTCGACAACGCGGTGAACAACAAGAAGCTTGCGGTGCGCTATCACCTGCTCGACTTCCTCGACGACAAGTCGCACAGCAAGAATTACTCGACGCGGGCGGTGGCGGCCACGTACTGCGTCGCGGCGCAGAACGACCCGAAGGTGTTCACCAGCTTCTACTCCGGCCTGTTCGCCAGCGGGTTTCAGCCCGCGGAGGACGCCCCGGAGGACCGCACCGACGGCGAGCTGGCCCAACTGGCGAAAACCGTCGACGTCGACGCCAGCGTGATCGATTGCATCAAGGCGGGAGATGACGCCGGCGTCGGCAAGTCGAAGTCCGCAGCCGCGGCCGCGACGCTGGCCGGGCTCAACGCAACCGGCACGCCGTTCGTGTGGGACGGCAACAAGGCGTTGAACTATCAGGATCCGACCTGGCTCACCAAGCTGATCGGGTAGTCGCCCGCGCTAGTCGCCGACGCGCGCGAACTGCATCTCGACGTCGGTGCTCTTGCACGGAGACGATCCCGTAATGTCCTCGTGGCCGTGCCCGGTGAGCAGCGTGATCGGGTCCTGCGGTGGTTGCGGCAACGGGAACGGGACGAAAAGCTTCAGGTGCGAGGTGCCGCCCTTTGTGCACTTGGCGTCGAACTCGCGGGAATGGGTCCAGGTTCCCTGGGCGAAGACCAGCGCCAGGGCCGAGGCCGGTGGTTTGTGGAAAAGGCTCATGCACCGATCGCCCGTGCGAAGGCATTCCGTGACGACGGTGTATTCGCCTTCCTCGTCTTTGTAACCATTCGGCTGAATATTCGTGTTGCGATAGCGGCCGTGCAGCGCCTCGGCCGGTGACACCACCCGCGGCGGTAGGGGGTTGGGGTCGGCCAGGCTTTTGACGTCAACGTCAGCGGTGCGGGTGAATGTCACGCCCCGTTTGTTGGCGCAACCGTCCATCATCTCGGTGGCCTCGCCGGAAAGGGTGCCGTCGGCGCGCGGCGACAGCGTGTACGTTTCCCAGATTTCGCCTTCGGCGTTCTTGCATGTACTCGACCCGGCGCTTACGGCCAGCCAGCTTCCGCCGACCTGATCGAGCACCATCGTCGGCAGCTGCATGGTTTCGCCGGTAAAGCGGGTCGCGGTCGCCACGCAGCCGGTGGGCCGGCACACGGAGCTGATACCCCACGTTTCGGTTGTCGGCGCGGCGCCCGGGGGCGCTATGCCTTCCATGCTGGTGATGGTTGCGAAATCGACCCGGTAGACCCCCGTGAGGGGTCCCGTGTTGGGTACCGGGGTCTTGGACGGCGCGGCGACCGTGGGCGCCGCGGTGTTCGTCGATTGGTGGGGGGATTGGGTGAGCTTCTGGCCCGCGAAGACGCCACCCGCGACCAGCAACGCGACGCCCACGAGGGCGGAAACCAGCACACCGGGGCGTTTCCAGGCGGGTGGCTTCGGCCGCAGCGGGACGGTGGGCGCGGCGACGCCGAAGCTCGGTTGGGTGATTTGGTTGTCGGGTCGTAGTGGAATCTCACCGGCGTACGCGAAACCTGGGATCGCCTGCCCGCCCAGTTGGGCGGCGAACTCCCCACAACTGCCAAACCGGCCGGAGGGCTCTTTGGCCATCGCGGTGGCAAACACCGGATCCAGCCACGCCAACTCCGGTCGGTGGGCACCGATCGAGGGTGGCGGGGCATAGACGTGCTGGCTGATCACCACGGCGGGATTGGAATCGACATACGGTTGCGCGCCGGTCAGCAGGTGAAACGCGGTGCAGGCCAACGCATATTGATCGGCGCGCCCGTCGATCGGCTCGCCCTTCAACTGTTCGGGCGCCGCGTAGGCCGCGGTGCCCACCGTCATGTTGGTTGCGGTCAGTCCCGTCGCATCGTCGATGCGCCGCGCGATGCCGAAATCGGCGAGAAAGACTCGGCGCGCCTGCCCGTCGGGGTCGGACAACAAGATATTGGCCGGCTTGATGTCGCGGTGTAACAACCCTCGGTGATGCGCGTAATCCAGCGCCGAGGCGACCGCGGCAATGATCGGCACCACCTCGTCGAGCGGCATCCCACCCGGGTAGTTGTCCCGCAACAGCCGGCCCACATCGGTGCCGGGCACATAGGCCATGGAGATCCAAAACTGGCCGTCCTCTTCACCGCGGTCGTGAACTCGCACAATGTGCGGATGGGACAAGCCCGCCGCCAAGTCGGCCTCGCGCACAAACCGGGCCCGAAACTCCGCGTCGGCCGTCAATTCCGGCGGCAGCACTTTCAGCGCATCCTCGCGGGGCAATCGTGGATGCGACACCAGGTACACCTGGCCCATCCCGCCCGAGCCCAGCACCCGCAGGATCGTGTACCCGGCAAACACCTGACCGACCTCAAGCGACATTGCCAAATCGTAAGTCCTGTTTTCGGGGCTCTTAGGCACTTCGCATCCTTTCCCCGGCGGAGGCGGCTACCACGCCGCGCCCGGCTACCGGAATGACCGACGGCAGATAGGTTGCGGCATACCGCTTGCCAGGTCTTCGCGAAGTTCTTGCGAAATTCTTGCGTGCGCCTTTATCGCGCGGCCCCGCGCTCGCCGAGTCTGCGTCCACGGCCCGCAATTCGGCCTTGTCGGCACTCTGACCGCAGGATCGGCGCCACCGCAACAGGCTCGACGCGATCATCTTTACCGCGGCGCCGCGCACAATGCATCACGGTTTGGCCCGCGCTGCACCGGATTCGTGTCTAGACCGCGCTTGCCGACGCACCGGGAACGGCCACCGCGTCCGGCCGAGGGGCGGCCCCTGCAGGCGCACAATGCGCAAGGTGCCAACGATCAGCACCGCCGCAAGCGGCAGTTCCCCGAACGCCGCGGTCAGGACCGCGACAGCGAAGTCGCCACGCCTGGCGGTCAGCACGTCAAACCAGGCGTCGCACACGAGCAGAACTCCCGTCGTAAACGCGAACAGCGTCAGCAAGTGGTGGTGGGTGAAGCCGAGCACCGCCGTGGCGAACATGAACACCAGCAGCAAGACATCGAAGCCGATCCAGGTCGCCTGCCAGTGCTGGGCGCTGTAGCTCTGTGGCAGGGTCAATCCCAGGTAGATAGTCCACGGGATCAACGCGATCGCGGCGCAGAGCGCCAGCCACCCACGGATCCGGCGGATCTTGAGCCGACGCCGTGACCTCATCACCGACTACTTTCACCAACCGCATGACGCCGCACCACGACGATGATCGTAGTGGTGCGACGGGGCGCTGATTGGCTTGCGCCGTCGGCGGTTTGGCGGACGGCGTCACATCGGGCGCGTTAGTGGCCCGCGGCGCCCGCCGACTCGTCCTCGCCCTCGGCGTCGGCCACCGTCAGGGGCAGCGCCAGGTCTTCCAGCGGGCGTTGCTCTGCCGCGATGCCGAGCCACAGTTCGATCAGGCCCGCCACCGCCATCACCGCGGCTCCGATGAGAAACGACCACACCACCTGACCGCGCTGTCCGGAATTGATCAACTGGCCGAACAACAACGGCCCGGAGATGCCGCCGATCGCCGTTCCCACCGCGTAGAAAAAGGCGATCGCCAGCGCGCGGGTCTCCATCGGGAAGATCTCGCTGACGGTCAGGTAGGCGGCGCTCGCACCCGCCGAGGCCAAAAAGAACGCGACCGCAAGGACGGCGATGAATGTCCACACGCCGCCGGTCTCGGTGACGAACAGCACCGCCAGGACCACGGCCACGACGGCCGAACCGAGGTACGTCAGCGAGATCATCTGTTTGCGGCCGACGGTGTCGAACAGCCGCCCGAGCAGCAGGGGGCCGCCGAAATTGCTTAGCGCCCAGAGGATGAAGAACAGCGGCACCTTTGCGGATGGGACTCCGTAGAACGCGCTCAACAGCGTGCCCAGATTAAACGTCACGCCGTTGTACAGGAACGCCTGCCCGATGAACAGCGCCAGTCCCAGGACCGCGCGCCGCGGGTACAGCGTAAACGCCACCCTGGCGATCTCCATGAATGAAATGCTCTGGCGCTGACGGATTTTGAGCGGGCTTCCCTGCGGCTCGGGCGGTCGTTGGCCGGTTTCGCGCTGCACCGCCTCTTCGATCTCGCCGACGATCCGCTCGGCTTCTTCGCTGCGCCCGTGAATGAACAACCATCGTGGACTTTCCGGAACGTTGCGCCGGACCAGCAGGACGAAGATGCCGAAAATTGCACCGACGCCGAAAGCCAGCCGCCATCCGATGTTCGCCGGGAAATTCGACGTGTCGAGAAGCACCAGTGCGCCGGCCGCACCGGCGGCCGAGCCCAGCCAGTAGGTCCCGTTGATGATCAGGTCAACGCGACCGCGCACGCGCGCGGGGATCAACTCGTCGATCGCCGAATTGATCGCCGCGTATTCACCGCCGATGCCGGAGCCCGTGAAGAAGCGCGCGATGAAGAAATACCAAGGCGCGAACGCGAATGCGGTCGCGACGGTGGCGGCCAAGTACACCGCGAGGGTCAACATGAACAGATTGCGCCGCCCGAAGCGGTCCGTCAGGTGACCGAAGAACAACGCGCCCAAGCAGGCCCCGGCGATGTAGAACGCCGCCGCCACGCCGATCTGCGCGGCGTTGAGTCCGATGCCGCTGCCCTTCTCCGTGAGGCGCGACGACACGTTGCCGACCATCGTGACCTCGAGCCCGTCCAGGATCCAAACACCGCCGAGACCGATGACGACGCGCCAGTGAAACCGCGACCAGGGCAGCCGGTCCAGCCGTGCCGGTACCTGAGTCGTGATGATTCCGGTTTGCGCGCTTGGGCTCATGCGGCTCCTATCTGGGTGAGGGAGAAACTACCCGGGCACCGCGTGTGGCAACCCTCAGTCACGGACAGGGCGTGACTCCTCAGGAGTCCAGGCCGGCGGCTGGCCGGGCTGACCGGGAAACAGGTAGTCAACGAAAGCCGCGGCCGTGGGTTGGGGTTCGTGGTTGGCAAGCCCGGGTCGCTCGTTGGCTTCGATGAAGGCGTACTCGGCGCCGGTGACGTCGGGCACCAGCAGGTCGATGCCCGTCACCGGGATGCCGATCGCCTCTGCCGCCGCCACGGCAACCCGACAGAGTTCCGGGTTCACCTGGGCGGTGACATCGTGGATCGTCCCACCCTGATGCAGGTTGGCGGTGCGGCGAACGCGGAGCCGGGTCCCTTGGGGCAGCACGTCATCCAGCCCCCAACCGGCCTCGGCAACCGTCGCCTCGGTGAGGTCGTCGATCGGGATGCGGGACTCACCACCGGTGGCCGCCGAGCGCCGCCGGCTCTCGGCCGCGATCAAGTCCCGCACGGAGTGGTCGCCCGTGCCGATGATCTCGGGGGGCCTGCGCAGCGCGGCGGCAACCACCCGGCGGTCGATCACCACCAACCGGAGGTCGTCGCCCGCCACCCGCTCCTCGATCAGCACCTCGGGATATTGCGCCCGCGCCCGCGTCACGGCGGCGGCAAGATCGTCGGGCCCGTTTTCGGCGGTTACGCCCACGGTGATGCCTTTGCCCTGCTCTCCGCGGGTGGGTTTGACGACGACCTCGCCGATCTCCTTCAGGAAGGCGTAGTCGCCGTCGTCGAAGGTGGCCAGACGGGCACGGGGCACCGTGATGCCCGCCTCCGAAACGAGGCGCCGTGTCAAACGCTTGTCGTCGCAACGACACATCGCGACCGCCGAGGTGAACTCGGACAGCGATTCACGGGTGATCACACTGCGGCCACCGTGGATGAGTCGTATCTCGCCGGTCTCGGCATCGAGGACCTCGACCCAGATTCCGCGGCGCATCGCCTCGTCGGCGATGATCCGGGCGTACGGGTTGAGGTCCTCGACCGTCTCGGGCGGCGAGGTGAACAGCGGCTCGTTGATCGCGTTCTTGCGCTTGATCGCCAGCACCGGGACGCGGACGAAACCGAGCTTTTCGTACAGCGCCATCGCGGCGACATTGTCGTGCGCCACCGACAGGTCCAGGTAGGCGCGGCCCGCACTGCGGAAGTGCTCGGCCAACGCCCGGGTCAGGGCCGCACCTACGCCGGGGAGTGCCGCGGCGGGATCGACCGCCAGGGTCCACAGGCTGGACCCTTGCTCCGGGTCGGAGAAAAGCAACTCATGGTCGACACCGGTCACGGTGCCGACCACGGCACCGTCGTCGTCACGCACTGCGAGCAGATATGTCACCGCCTCCGCGTGCAGATGGTTGTTCCAGATCGTCTCGACCGGCGCGGGGACCATTCCGCAGCGCACGAAGACGCGATTCATGGAGTCGGCGTCGTCCGGGCTGTTCAGCGTGCGCACCGTGACGCCGAGCGGCGGCGTGGCCAAGCCCTCTGGCTGCGAGTCACCGGTGAACCGCAGTCGATAGGTGTGGCTCGGGTCGATGAAGAGCTCGGTCGGCGCCCCGGCTACCACCACGTGGGACTCGCGGGCGTAGATGCAAATGTCGCGCCGCCCGGGTGTTTCGTGTCGCAGTGTCTCGGCCAGCGTGTCGGCGTCGGCGAAGGTCTGGCCGAAGATGAGCCGGCCCCAACCCATTTCGAGCTCGACGTCCTTGTCCATCGCGTCCACCAGGTCTGGCGGCGACGCGTCGTGCAGGCCCAGCGTGATGGCCTCGGTAGGGTCCTCGGGCGGATCGACGACGCTCACGCCGCGGCCCCCGTCACACCGTGGCGCTGCAACCAGAGCTCCAGAAGCGCGATCTGCCAGAGTTCATTGCCGCGCAGTGGCGTCAGCTTGCCGTTGGGGTCGGCGAGCAGCGCGTCGACCGCGTCGGTGTCGAACAGCCCGCGCTCCTTGGCAACCGGCGAATAGAGCGCGTCGCGAACCAGATCGAGGTAGGGCCCCTCCAGGTGGGTCAGCGCCGGAACCGGGAAATAACCCTTCGGACGATCGATGACCTCCGACGGAATCACCCGCCGCGCAGCCTCTTTGAGGACGCCTTTCCCGCCTTGGGCGATCTTCAACTCCGGGGGGCACGTCGCCGCCAGCTCGACCAACTCGTGGTCGAGGAATGGAACCCGGCCCTCCAATCCCCAGGCCATGGTCATGTTGTCGACGCGCTTCACCGGATCGTCGACCAGCATCACCGTTGTATCGAGCCGCAGCGCACGGTCAATGCCGGTTGCGGCGCCGGCACGCGCAAAGTGTTCCGTGACGAAGCGGCCACTGGGATCGCGTTGCGCGACGTAGCCGGCCCCCACCAGGGCCTCGACGCCCGCCGCGTCGCGATCGAAGAAGGCGCCTCGGTACTGGGCGACGGAACCCTCCAGGGTGGCGGCCGCCGGCGAACCCATCGGCGGGTACCAGTGGTAGCCGGCGAACACCTCGTCGGCGCCCTGACCCGATTGCACGACCTTCACATGGCGCGACACTTCCTGGCTGAGCAGGTAGAAGGCGACGCAGTCGTGGCTGACCATGGGCTCGCTCATCGCGCCGACCGCCCCGTCGAGCGCGGGCAGCATCCGTTCCGTTCCGATGCGGATCTGATGATGGTCGGTGCCAAAGCGTTTGGCCACGATGTCCGACCACTGGAACTCGTCGCCCGCGACGCCACCCGCCGACTCGAAGCCGATGGAGAAGGTCGACAGCCCGTGCTGACCGGCCTCGGCGAGCAGGCCGACGATCAGGCTGGAGTCGACACCACCGGACAGCAGGCATCCGACCGGCACGTCGGCGACGAGGCGGCGCTCGACCGCGACTCGCAGCGCGGACAGCACGGCGTCCTCCCAGTCGCGTTCGGTCCAGTCGGAGCGATCGTCGTGCCTGGCGAATTCGGGCGTCCAGTAGGTGCTGGCGATGGTGCGGCCGTCGGGCTCGATGGCGACGAGCGAACCGGGAGGGACCTTGCGCACCCCGCGCAGGATGGTCAACGGCGCCGGTACCACGGAGTGAAAGGTCATGTAGTGATGCAGTGCGTCGCGGTCGATCCGGGTATCCACATCGCCGCCGGCCAGCAGCGCCGGCAGCGTCGACGCGAACCGGATCCGATGACCGTCTTCGGTCAGGTACAAGGGCTTGATCCCGAGCCGGTCGCGGCCGAGCAACACCCGACCGCTGTCTCTTTCCACGATGGCGAAGGCGAACATCCCTTGGAGGTGGCTGACGAAGTCGTCGCCCCAGCGGTGGTAGGCCTTGAGCAGAACCTCGGTGTCGCTGTGCGAGAAGAACCGGTAGCCATGGCCAGCGAGCTCGCGTCGCAGTTCCTTGTAGTTGTAGATACAGCCGTTCCAGACGAGCGCCAGGCCCAGGTCGGCATCCACCATCGGCTGGGCGCCCGCCTCGGTCAGGTCGATGATCTTGAGGCGACGATGCCCGAGGGCAACCCGGCCCTGCGACCAGACGCCCGCCGCATCCGGGCCCCTCGGCGCCATCACGGCAGCCATCGCTGACACCGCCGCTACATCGGGGACGCGGCCGTCGAGTCGCACCTCACCGGTGGCTCCACACATCTACTCGACCCTACCGCGAGCCACTCCGACACGCGCGAAGCCGCTGGGCCGGCGGGTACCAAACGCCAATCCGATTGATTCGCTTTCGTCTCCCGGATTCGTCGGCACGGCTTATCGTTTCCTGAGTCGCGATTTGCTGAGAGGCCGATGTGGAGGGGAGCTGGCCACGCTGATGCCGGTCGACTATTACCTGCGGATCCTGCATTTCGATCGGCGGATGCCACTCAACTTCGACCTGGGCCCGCTGCACGTCCACCTGTACGCCCGGTCCGTGTTCTTCATGTGGGTCACGGTGGTAATCCTGGCGATCGCCGGCATCGCGGTCCTGGCATCGCGCAGGCGGGAGCTGATCCGCAGGTGGACCACCTGGGTGATGATCGCACCGGTGGTCGGCATCCCGATCTGGATCGGCCGCGGCACGACCGCGGCGCTGGCGGCCGCGCTGGCCGTGGTCGCGGTGTTCGAGTACGGCCGCCTGGTGAAGCTCGGCAAGGCCGACACCTATTTGCTACTGGGGCTGGCCGTGCTGTATCCGCTGGCGGCCTGGTTGCACCCACCGCTGTTGCGTCTGGCGCCGATCATCGTGCTGGCTTGCGCGCTGCCCTCGGTGTTCAGCGGTGACGTCGAAAATGGCGGCAGGCGCACCACGTTCACCGCGTTCGGTTCGGTATGGATTTGCTGGTCCCTGGCGCACCTGGTGATGTTGTGGCAGGACGCGTATCTGGTGTGCTTCGCCGCGGCGGCCACCGATGTCGCCGCCTGGTGCGGCGGAAAGGGGTTACGCCACTTCCGCTGGGCACGCCGGCCGCTGTCCCCGCTGAGCCCCAACAAGACGGTCGGCGGATTGGTCGGCGCCGTCATCGGGGCTTTTGTCGTGCTCACGCTGCTGGGCACGGTCACAATCGGTCTGCTCGTCGCGGTCGCATTCGGCGGTGTGCTCGGCGATCTGGTCGAATCGATGGTGAAGCGGCAGGCCCAGGTCAAGGACGCCGGCTCGTGGCTCCCGGGCTTCGGAGGTCTGCTCGATCGGATCGACTCGCTCTTGTTGGTTCTCCCACTGGCGTATCTGCTGGGGTGACCTCACGCGACGCGTGCCAGCTCGAGAGTCTCGGGCAGGGCATCTTCCCGCAAGGCCACGACCTGCGCCCGCAGCTGCGTCGCCGAGGTGCCGTTCGGGTCCACGGGTTCACCGATGCGCACCCGCATCGGCGCGTGGGAGATGAAACTGGCCCCCTTGGGCAGCACCTCGGCCGTGCCCAGCACGGCGACCGGAACTATCGGCACACCGCAGTCCCGCGCCAATCGCACCGCGCCGGAACGGAATTCGCCTACCTGTCCGTCGGTCGAGCGGGTTCCCTCCGGGTAGATCACGACGGTGCGTCCGGCCTTCAGCGCCGGGCGCGCCGCGGCCAGCAACTGGGCATAGGTGTCGTTACCGGACCGTCGCACCGGCAGCACGCCGGCCAGCGAGGCGGCCGCGAATCGGCGCACCGGCACGTCGAACCAGTAGTCCGCCGCCGCGGCGAACACGGGCTGGGCCTTGGCCGGCAGCGCGGCCAGCAGCACCGCGGTGTCCGCGTGCGAGGTGTGGTTGGCCACCACCACGCAGCCGCCCGGCACCCGCCACGGGCCGGTCACGGTCAGCCCGCCCGAAACCCCGCACACCGCCCGCCACAGCCAGTGCCGCAGCACACTCGAGAATCGGGTCGCGGTCATGACGCCAGCACCCCCACCAATTTCTGGGTGATGACTTCGGCGGGCTGCTCGTCCTGTCGCTTCGCCACCAACTCGCGGTGCGCGGCGCGCAGCCGCAGTGCGGCGGTGATCAGCGATCCGTTGACCATCTGAGTGCACACAACCGGCAGGATGACCGGGAATACGGTGGCCAGCACCACGAACAGGCAGCGTTCGGTCTTGCCCAGCGGGCCCCCGTTGCGCCGCGGCACGCCGGCGCCCGCCGCGGCCAGGGACGCGAAGGTGGGCAACGTCGCGGCCAGCGCGGCCACCAGCACCAGGATCACCGGCCAGGACAGAAAATGCAGTCCGGGGCCCCGCTGCCGCGCCGCCCACACGGCCAGCCCGGCGAAGGTCAGCAGATCCGAGGCACGGTCGCCGACTTCGTTGACGACGAATCCCCACGGCCGGCTAACGCCGCGAGCGCGGGCAACCGCGCCGTCGAGGTTCGCGCCGGCCAGCCGCAGCGCCAGAAACAGCGCCGCCAGCGGCCACCATCCCAGCGCGACGGCGACCCCGGCCAGGCCCGCGGCCAGCACCCCGACCACGGTGAACACATCCGGTGAAATCCGCCGTGCCACCGCGATGTTGACGATCGGCGTCAACCGGCGGGTGTACCAGGGCTTCAGCGCGTACAGGCCCAGCCATTTCCGGGGGCTTGCCGGCGCGCTGCCGGGTGCCGTCGGTAGCGGCGTCACGGCGGCGGTAACGGTCTTGACCCGGGGCAGCGTGGTGGCGTCGATCGCCCGGGACCCCGACGTGTAGCAGCCGCGATGGGCGATCCGGGGCTCGCTCACCGGGGTCAGCATCCTGATCCTGGGCCTGCGCAGCGTCGGCGCGTTGTCGACGTCGATGCTCACGTTGTGTTTCCTCTCGGTGGAGTGGTCTTCAGTTGTGTGTGAGTGGATCCCGGCCGCCCCGCTACCGGTCCCAAAATCTCGCACTTGATAGCAGCTCGCGGTCGGACACTTTACGAGCTTCTCGCGGGCCGGTCGCCGTGACCGGCCACAAGGCTGCTGCACCCCGCTTGCCGCTTGTTCGCGAAGTTCTTGCGGAATTCTTGCGGTCGTTCTACGGCGGTTGTTAACGAAAGATCAATTCCATAGCCGTGCCGAGAACGACACCGCGATTTCGGCTAATCTCGAGCCACGTCTTTCTGGACCGAATCCGGATTCGCCCGCCCAGCACGGAGGCCATGACCCCGATGAACGGAGGTCGTGGGACGTGGTCGGCAGGCTGCGCGGTCGCGCTGTCCGCCGCCGCGCTGCTCTGCGCCGCGCCCGCATCAGCGGATCACCTGGATGACGCGTTCGTCGCGGCCCTTGCGAAGAACGGGATTGCCATGCCTGACCGCGACAACACGATTGCGATGGCCCATTCGGTGTGCGACGGATTCGATAAGGGCGAAGCGTCGACTGCTCTGGCGATGAGGATCGTAAGGGACACCCCTCTTTCGCCGAAACAAGCCGGCTATTTCGTCGGCGTTTCGGTGGCCGCCTACTGCCCGCAATACAAAGGCAAAACCGACAATTCGTTTAATTGGATGGTGCCGTTTCCCCCGATGATGTGATCGGTCTGGATCGCTCCGAATCTTGTTGTGTTGCAATGACTCTCACATCGAATCATCGTCTTGGTTAACAGCGTTTGACTTCGGCGTAAACGCGTGGGAACCTGACGCGGTGATCGAGTTGAGCGAACAGACGGTCATCGACGAAGTGGCTGATCGATTGACGAGCAGGTATCCGACCATTCCACCCGACGCCCTGACCGCCGTCGTACAGGGCATACATGCCCGGTTCGACGGCCGACCGGTGCGGGAGTATGTTCCGCTTCTCGTTGAGCGATTCGCCAGGGAGGAACTGCAGGACCGCCTTAGATCAGCGGCCCGCCCGCCCGTCGCGGAGGCGTCTTCGGACGCAACGCATCTCGCCAATCACTCCTGACCCATCGCCGACGGCACGTCAGGCGCGGCGACCGGACCTGTGGTTGTTTCTCCTGGCCAAACAGCACGCGGCGCGCGAGCGCCCGCCAGCGACGATCGGCCGGTTCGTTTTCGCTGTCGGATGCGCGAGGGGCGCTCTCGCTGAGTCCGAGCCGATCATGCAGGCGGGCCAGCGGTTTGGGTGCCCACCAGTTGGCCCGGCCGAGCACATGCATCAACGCCGGCACCAGGTACAGCCGCCGCTCGGTTGCAATCGAACACGTTTGACGAACTTTCTCGCAGGTCGGCCCCTCGCGGCCCACACCACAGAGGTTGCCGCACACCGCTTGCGACATGTTCACGAAATTCTTGCCGAATCCTTGCGTTCGCTTCGACGACGGCTACGACCGCTTGGACTCATGGACTGCGGTAAGGAAGGGACGAGTGCGGACTTTCATCACGGATCGCCGCCGACGATCAGCATCGACCTTGCGCCATCCGGGTGGGCCGTCGAAGTTTGAGAAGCCTTGGCCCGCGCGGTAATCCGGCGGCACAGGTCGGCGATCTCAGCCCTTCTTGACGATGTTCCCGGATCCCGTCACCGAGATCTGCGGCGCTCCGCTGTGGTAGATCACCTGGTTACCCGAGCCATCGGTGTCGATGGCGTCCGCGCTGTCGACGACCACTCTGTTGTGGGAACCCCTGACAGTCAGATGGGCGCAGTGGCCGGTGAGATAGACCGAGTTTGTATTGCCGCCGACGGTCATGTCCCCCCGATCACACACGAACGTGACGGTCCCGTTGGTGGGCTCCGCGGTCAGGTTCCCGCCCGGACCCACCGTGACCGCACCCGACAAATCCGGGGTGGGCTCGGCGCCCGACCACGATGTGGAGGGCGTCGAGTGCTTCTCCGCCAGATACGGGTGAAGCACGAGGACGGCGACCAGCATGATGCCGGGCACCAAGAAGACCAGCCAAATGCTGCTGAATCGTCGCCGTCGGTCCATCTGACGGCGCAGGAAGTCGTAGCTCGGGGGATTCATGCCGGGAGGCGCGGGCGCCATCATCCCCGGTGCAGGGGGCGGCATCATGCCGGGCACCTCAGCGGGAGCCACCTCGTTCCCGGCCGGGACATTCTCCCGGGGGCCGCCCCTGGCGTCAGCGAGCTGGCGCTCCAGCTCCCTGATTCGCCTCTCGGGATCGTCGGAATCCATGACTGGAATGGTCCCACAACTTGCGCTGACAGACGCCGACCCTCATCTCAGACCTCGGCCCCCAAAACCCATCCGCCGCTTATATAAAGCGTCGTTGATCGCGCACAGTCAGGTACGGGGCCAAGCCGAATTTCTCGACGAGGGTGCACCAGTCCGCGCCGCAGACCACAAACGCCGGTGGCGGCTCCGACGGCACCCGGGTGTTCGACGAAAACCGACGCTCGCGGCTCCTGCAAACCGGGGACGCGCACGACCGTGACGGGCATCGCTCCGTGGGCCCACGAACTGCCGATCTGACGCGCCCCGGCCCCCTTGAGCACGGAAGGTGGCCCGTAATAGATCGAGAAGAAAGATTGCCACTGGCGTCGCGCACGACACTAAGCTGCTGTTTCGTGGGCAGAAATGTGTTGGCCAACGGCGTGGGCCGCTGGTTGCTGTTCGCGGCCGCCCTCGCCGTCTCTGCGGGCATGGTCTACGCCCAAGGCACAAAGCCCGGGTGCTGCGCCGAGGCCGCGGCGCCAACTCCGACCGGCCCGGCACCGGCCGCCTCGGCAACCGCGCCGGCCGGTGCGCCGGCCAGCGGGCCCAACATCGCCACTCAAGCGGAGGTGGACCAGTTGGCGGCACAGGCGCCGACCGCCGCCGCCGCTGGTCAGCCGTTCCGGTTCCCGTTGCCGCCCGGCGTCGCGCCGGAGGACAGGTTGCAGGTCAAGACCATCTGGGCGGCGCGTGTCATCGGCGTGCTTTTCCCGCAGATCACCACCATCTACGGGTACCGGCCGGATCCCTTGCCGTGGCATCCCAACGGGTTGGCGATCGATGTGATGATCCCGAACCACGCCACCCCCGAGGGCATCGAGCTCGGCAACCAAATCGCCGGGTACGCCCTGGCGAACGCGAAACGATGGGGAATCAACCATGTGATCTGGCGCCAAAAGATTTACCCGGGCGTCGGCGCGCCGAGCTGGATGGCGGACTACGGCTCAGAAACCCTCAACCACTACGACCACGTTCATATCGCCACCGACGGCGGCGGATACCCAACCGGGCACGAAACCTATTACATCGATTCCATGACGACCACGCCCCCAGGGTGATCACCGCTCCGCGCCGTCGCGCGGCGAAATCCTCGCCGGGCGTAGCGAAGTCGTCCGTCCGCGACGTCGGCGGCTAGTATCCGCATACGGTCACCCACCATCCCCCCTGCCATTTTCCGTTGACTCTGCGGCTCGCTAGCAAGGCCCCGGAGCCGCTGCCGCATGCCCAGCGACAGTCGACGTCCGCATCGTGCGGCGATCGACGCCCACACCGCCAACCCACGAATCCGGAAGGTGCCCAACATGTATCGCCAGATCCTTGATCCCGTCGCCCACTCGCTGGCTTGGAGCTCATTGGTGGCCGCCTTACCGCTGGCGACGCTGTTCGTGATGCTCGGCGTGTTGCGCGTGCGGGCCTGGATCGCGTCAGTGGTGTCCCTGGCCGTCGCGATCGCTGTCGCCGTCGCCGTATACGGCATGCCGATCGGCCAGGCGGCCCTGGCGGGCAGCGAAGGTGCGGTCTTCGGATTCTTCCCGATCCTCTGGATCGTGATCAACGCGATCTGGGTTTACCAGATGACGGTGGAAACAGGGCATTTCGACGTGCTGCGCCGCAGTTTTGCGACGGTCAGTGACGATCACCGCGTCCAGGCCATCATCGTCGCGTTTTCCTTCGGCGCGTTGCTCGAGGCGTTGGCCGGGTTCGGCACACCCGTGGCGGTCACGTCGGTGATGCTGCTCGCGCTTGGCTTCAAACCACTCAAGGCGGCCGTCCTGGCGCTGGTCGCCAATACCGCGCCGGTCGCGTTCGGTGCGATGGCCACACCCATCATCACCCTCGCCAAGACATCCGGGTTGCCGACGGACACGCTCGGCGCCATGGTCGGGCGTCAAACCCCGATAATGGCCGTCTTCGTCCCGCTGGCCCTGGTCGCCATCGTCGACGGCTGGCGCGGCGTCCGCGAAACCTGGCCCGCCGCCCTCGCGGGCGGTGTGGTTTTCGGCCTTGGCCAATACGCCACCTCGAACTTCGTGTCGGTGCCGCTGGCCGACGTGATCGCCTCACTGCTGTCCGCCGCCGCCGTGGTGTCGTTGGTCCGCATCAGGCCTCCGCGCGCCGAAAACACGCCCGCCGCGGTGATCGCCGGCGGTGCCGCCGACACACCGACCCCCGAGTTCACCGAACACCTCGCACACCACGACTCGCGCGCGCAGGTGCTGCGCGCATACGCGCCCTACGCGATCGTCATTGCCGTCTTCGTGCTGTGCCAGATCTCGGCGGTGAAAAAGCTGCTCGAAAAGGCGACATTCACCGTGCACTGGCCGGGACTGCACCTATACACCTTCAAGGGCACCTCGTCGGCGCTTCCGACCTTCACGTTCAATCTGCTGACCACGCCGGGCACCCAGATGCTCGTCGCGGGCGTCCTCACCATGGTGGCGCTGCGCCTGTCGGTCGTCAGGGCGCTTCGGGCCTACGGGGCGACGCTGTATCAGCTGCGCTGGGCCATCGTCACGGTAATGGCGGTGCTGGCATTGGCATTCGTGATGAACGCGTCCGGACAGACCATCACCCTGGGCACGTGGATGGCCGGTGCCGGAGGCGTGTTCGCGCTACTCTCCCCCATCCTGGGCTGGCTCGGCGTGGCGGTAACGGGTTCCGATACGTCCTCGAATTCCCTGTTCGGCGCACTGCAGGTGACGGCGGCGGCCAAGGCGGGACTGTCCCCGGTGCTGATGGCCGCCAGCAACAGCTCAGGCGGTGTGCTCGGCAAGATGATCTCGCCGCAGAACCTTGCCATCGTGGCAGCGGCGGTCGGGGTGCACGGCAAGGAGGGCGACATCTTCCGCCGGGTGTTCATCTGGAGCCTGGTGTTCCTGGCGTTCATGTGCGCCCTGTCGGGACTGCAGTCCTCGGTGCTGGCCTGGATGGTGCCGTGACCCTACGTCAGTAGAGACATGAGCTGCTCACATGCTGCCGGTGTCCTTTGCTGGCCCTGATTGCGGTGAAGTCACACCCGGGACAAAGCCTTGGTAGGCTTGGCGTCCGACCGCGTGCGCAACCCAAAACGCGACTGCTGGGGAGGGCGGCCTCGTAAGCCATACCAGGGATGCCTGTCCGCCGAAACCCAGTGTCGCCGAACAGTTATCAAGGTCTGGCAAGAAGCATGGCAAACATCGACGTCCAAACCGAAGACCTGTTACCACGGCGGACGACGTGGAACGGTCTCCGGCGATGGTTGGCGGTGCCCGGCCTGACGGCCGCGGTGGCCATGGCTTCGCCACTCGTGGCGTGTGGCTCGCATGACGAAACTGGCCCCACCACCACGACCACTACGACCACCACAACTTCAACGCCGACCACGTTGCCCTGGGGGCGTCACCACGACAACGGCCCACCAGTCGGGCCGGCACCACGTAATACCCCGCCCCGCGGTAGTACCCCGCCCCGCGGGTAGTACCCCGCCCCGCGCCCCCGTCACCCCAACCACCACACCCAGCGCGCCCGCCATCCCGCAGCCCATAACCCCGGGCCCCGGAGACCTCGTCCCGTTTGGAGCCACGACGGCTCAGTGATCAGTTTCGGCGTCGACCTATGGCGATGCTCTTGGTCGAGTAGTCGCCGCCAATGTTCGTTGATGTGGTCGGACTGTTTTTCGAGCGGGGGTCTGGGCAAGCCGGCGGCGGGTGCGGGGTCGGCGCCGAGGAACCGCAATACTCGCGCGATCTCATCGGGATAGTTCGTGTCGAGGTCTTCATACTCGACCGTCAGAACCTCAAGACGCCGAGTTGTGAAGTAGTCGGACCACGCTTCCTGTTCGGCGTCGAGGCTCCGCTCTATCTCGACAATCTGCTCGTACGTCGGCGCCGCGCCGGTGAGATCGACCGCGGCCCGGCCGGCTTTGGACCGGGCCAGGTAGAGCCCCCACGGGCGCACCGTCCTCGACGAGCCATGAGAACGAAACCACTCGCCGGTCGTTTCGGCACGAAACAGCGATATGGCCTGCGCGCGGCGATCGGCGCGGACGATATTGACGAAAACCGCTGCGGGGAAAAGCGCTTCGAGAACAGCCCCCGGATCGCCGCGAAAATCCAGCGCTTGTGCAAGCACGACGACGTGCCGCCAGTGAATTTTGAAACCCCGAACGCCGTTCTCCGTCGCCGCGAAGGCCATAACCTTCTCCAGATATTCGGCCCATGAGCAATTCGTCGGCAGGTTCAAGTCTTCCTTATATGCGTCAATGTGGTCGGGCGTGAAGTACTCTTCGGGCCGCCCGGCAACTCCAGTCGCAACGAGGCCGGCGGCCAGAAGCGAACTACCGGAACGAGGGGTGGAAGCGATCACATACGTTGCGTGTCTCATAACCTTCGACCCCTCCGGGATTGCTCCTTTCGGATTTTGTCACCAACCGCCCGCGCAGGGGCCGCCCCTGTTCGATCTGACGGAGGCCCCAGTTGCCGCAACGCGGTCGCGCCCACGATTGGCTCCGCCGATCTGACACCAACGGGTTCAGCACCAAAGATCAACTGCGCGGGGGATGAAGGCTCCTCGAGCCCGCGACTCGACGAGCGCACGCGTACTGTTTCTGCTTATGAGCACCCCGTTGATCTACTACAAGTCGTGCTCCATCGGGGATATGTTCTTCCGCGAATGCCTGACGTGCGGTGCCATCGTCCGCAACGAAGGCCTCCACACCCTCTACCACGAGCAACAGATCAGCCCGAAGCGATGCCCTAAATGCGGGCTACTCGACATTGGCCGGCATATCTGCCCAAAAGCGGACTGACAGGCCAGTTCGCTTCGTTAAGTGGATTGTCAACGGCCCCCGGCATTTCGCTTACGGGATGAGGCCCCCGACGAGCTCGTAAGCGGTCGTTCCGAGGGCCTCCCCGACGGGAAGCACACCACCGAACACGACTAAGAAGGGGAGCAGCGCCACGTCCGCGGCGATCGGATCGCCGACCGCGGCCAAAAGATTGCCGGCCTGAAGGTTAGTGAGGAACAGGCTGGCGTCGTAGTTGGGCGCCGAGGCACCAATAGCAAGGGCGGTGTTTAGGGCCGGATCCACAATGGAAACATCTGTGGAGGCCACGCTGGTGAGAACGTTGACAACATCTGAGGGCGACGATCCCAGAGTTATCGGGGTAACCGGTACATCCGCGTTGTAGAACGTGGCCAACGCCCCTAGGAGCTGCGACACGGTCGGGTGCGTGCTGGGAGTGAGGCCGAACGTGTATGCCGCATCGATGAGGCCTCGCAGCGCCGAATAGTTCGTCAGCTGCCCCGTTTGCAGATCCGAGATTGCGTTGTGGACTCCCTCCGGTACGCCTTGGGCCAGAGCGGTGACGACACTGGCCGGGTTGATGTTTGTCGGGAACAGCCCGAACGGCGTCGGCACATTCGGCGGCCCCGGAGACCAACCCTGGGTGGTGCTGCCATAGCCCAGGTCAACCAGCACCGTGAGGTCGGGTTGCACCAGGTCGGCCAGCGGGTTCCCGAAGGGAATCCACCGCAGCGGCTCCAGCAGCGGCAGGTTGTTGGTGGTGACCATGTAGTAGGTGGTGTTGCCGAAGGTTCCCAGATTGGTGGCGCCGGAAATCTGCTGCGGGGTCAGGTTGGCGTATGCCGTGTGATCGAATGCGATGCCCGCGTAGGCATTCAGGTCCGACAGCAAATTGATCGGGTATTGCGGGAAGTCGGCGAATCCGTCGTACTCCTTGGTGTAGATGGAGGTCGGGTACAGATTGCTCGGGGTGGCGCCGGTGATGTTGGCCGTCACGCCGAAACTCGGGATGGACCCGCCAACGAAGCGTTCCAGAAAGCCCCCGTTGGGATTGCTGGGATCGCCGAGAAGGATGAACGACACATCGCTCGACGGAACATGCTCCGCGGCGAGCTGCGACATCACCAGCGAGGAGACTGTGGAGCTCTGCGAGTAGCCAACCACGTCGACGTGGTTGCCCGCGGCGATCTGCGCCAGGATCGCATTGTTCAGCGTGGCGACGCCCTGTGCCACCGACGTGTTGACCTTCAGGCTGTTGACCCCGGTGATCGGGTATAAGCCCTCGGGCGTGGTTAAGGGCACCGGGGTGGCACCCGGGTGGAGGACCTGGACGTACAGATTGTTCAGCGCGTTCAGGTAGGTCTGCGGCGGCACCGGAAAGCCGCTGGGACCCATGATGAGCGCGACGTCAGCGGCGGCCCCGCGAGACGCACCGGACAGGCTGGGTGCCTTCACCAGGTCCAGCGCGTCTTGAATCACGGTTTGCAGCGGAGCGGCATTGGCGGCCTCGGCGCCCGCGTACGCATTGGCCGCGCCGGTCAAGGCCCGCACGAACTGGGTGTGGAACGCCGCCGCCTCAGCGCTGAGCGCCTGATGGGCCTGAGCGTGACTGGAAAACAGCGCCGCGATCGCCGACGAGACCTCATCGGCACCGGCGGCCGCCACCACGGTAGTCGGGGCCGCCGCGGCCGCAGTAGCCGCGGTCAGAGATGAGCCGATGCCCTCCACATCCGTCGCCGCCGACGCCAGCATCTCCGGGACCGCCACCAGATACGACATCGCTTGTCCTCCCCCAGGGCCATCATGCCTCGTCAGACAGCACCCCAGCGTACGCAATCCCCTTTTCGAATGGAATGCCTCGCGGGCGTGAGTGGGACGGGCCGTCCCATTCAACAGTTAAGGAACCGGAATCCCTTGTAGGACTGGGTTACGCGGCGCGAGGGCCATGCCGCGACGACCGCGCCGGAGCTCTTTTCGGGTCCGGTTGACCGGTCAGCGCCGGACGAAGATGGGTCACCGAAGCCGTCGTCGCATTGCGGGAAACCCACCAGGCTGCGGTCGCGATCGCGAACGCGAGAGCCAACAGGGTCAATGCGATAGCCAACAGGGGCAAAACGTCCCGGAATGCGATCACCACGATGACGCCGGCGAAGATCCAGAACGCGGCGGCCTCCGCGTCGTAGGCGCCATGGTGTCCGCTGTTCGTCTTATGCGGCATGTCTGCCTCGCTCCGATTGGGGGCCACCGCCTGATAGGGGACCGCCTGTTGAAAGCGATGAAAGGGTTGCCCAATCTGGGTGCCGTTAAACATTTCACTTGAGTGCCACGGCGCGGGTGCACACCAGCCCTAATCCAGCGTCGGGACAATTGGACACGGGCCGAATAGGCGCCGGTTCGGCGCTTATTCGGTGCCGAAGGCGAAAACCGTTGACGAGTTGTAGGTTTGGTCGGGGTTGAGAGTTGTGGTTGGGAAGTCCGGGTGATTCGGCGAATCCGGGTAGTGCTGGGTCTCCATCGTGAATCCGGCGCCCTGCCGGTAGATATGCCCGCCGGTGCCCGTGAACGCCCCGTCTATGAAGTTGGACGTGTAGAACTGCACACCGGGTTCGGTTGTGGAAACGGTCAAGGTACGCCCAGTCTGCGGATCCTCGGCCCTGGCCGCCCGTACCAGCCCGGTGTTGTTGCCGCGGTTGATCACCCAGTTGTGGTCGTAGCCGTGGGCCACCAACAGCTGTGGGTCATTCGCGGTGATATGGGCGCCGATCGCGGTCGGTGACGTGAAGTCGAATGGTGTGCCCTTAACCGGGGCGATCTGCCCGGTCGGGATCTGTGTCTGATCAGTTGGGGTGTAGTTGTCGGCGTTGATGGTTACCTTCTGCCCGTAGACGTCGAGCGTGTCCTCACCTGCCAGGTTGAAGTAGCTGTGATTAGTCAGGTTGATCACGGTCGGTGCATCGGTGGTGGCGTGGTAGTTGACGCGCAATTCGTTTTTCTGGTCCAGGGTGTAGGTGACCGTGGTCGTCAGCGTTCCGGGATAGCCCATTTCTCCTGCGGGACTGACATATTGGAGTTGCAGGCCCACACTGTCGTTGTCGTTCTGCGGACTGGCCTGCCACACCTTCGTGTCGAAGCCCGCGGTCCCGCCGTGCAGGCTGTTGCCGTTGTTGTTGATCGGCAAGTGATACTCGTTGCCGTTCAACGAGAAAGTTCCTTTGGCAATGCGGTTGCCGTAGCGGCCGATGATCGCGCCGAAGTAGGTTTTGGCGGGTCCGGTGTTGTTCAGGTATCCGTCCAGGGTCGGGAAACCGAGCACCACATCGTCGACTTGTCCGCTGCGATCGGGGACCTCGATCGACTGAATGATGCTGCCGTAGGTCAGTATTCGCACTCGCATGCCGTGCCCGCTGGTGAGTATGTAGCGGCTGACTGGGGTCCCACCCATCTGACCGAACGGCTCGCTGCTGATCGTTGGTCGCCCTGCGGGTATCGGCGCGTTACCGCTGTCCATGTTGGAGTTTCTCATGGTATTGCCGCACGCCGCCAAGCCCGCTACACCGGCGATGGCGATCAATTGAAGTAATCGTTTGCCGCGCATGGGCACTCCTCACACTCGTACCGGACCCGCCCGTGCAGAAGCACCACCGCGCGTGATGAGGTAAGGGTCGCCCATTCAGAGCAACGGGTCGAAGCATTCAATCCAGCTGGAGTCCCATCGGCTTGATCACCGGGCCGGCACCCTGGAAGAGGATAACGCGGACATCGCGCGGATTACGAAGTCGCTGGCCGGCGTCCATAGCCACGAGGTGTACAGTGGAGCTTGACCGTCTCGTGTTAGCGGTGATCCCGAATCGTAAACGCATTTCGAAAAAGATCAGCGCGCGATTCGCTCGTCGCCCGCTCCGCCACAATATGGACGGGTCGACCCTGCCAATTCGTAAGGATGCGCTCCATGGATTTTCTCAACTTGTTTTCTCACCCTCAGGAGCCCGAGATCGTTTCTACCGGCGATACCTCAACTGGGGCAGTAGAGCACCCCACTTTCTCAGACCGGCCCGAGGCTAGTGCTCGTGTCGGTACGACGCCGTCATCGTGAACGGCCTGACGGGCGCGCGCGCAACTGTGCTCGTCCCGTGCGGATCGCTATGGCCGCGCTCGCGGGCGGTGATGTCGATGGGCCATGGTGGCCGCACACCGGTTCAGTGACAGCACAGGCGTCTCGCGACGCCTAGACACACCAATGGGCTGGTGCGACATCGCACCAGCCCACGGTTGTGTTCGGGTCAGTTAAACCGCGGTCACGCCGACGGCCTGGGGACCTTTGGGTCCCTGCTCGACCTCGAACTGGACACGCTGGTTTTCCTCGAGCGTCCGAAAGCCGCTGCCGCGGATCTCGGAGAAGTGGACGAAAAGATCCTTCGCCCCCTCGTCAGGAGTGATAAAGCCGAAGCCCTTTTCACCGTTGAACCATTTCACAGTTCCCTGTGCCATTTACTTACTTCTCTCATTCAGAGCGGATGTACCAAAAACACCCGCGCGCAGTCTAACAGGATTGATGATGGACAAAAAATCATTCGCGCGCTCGGGCGCTCGGGCGGAACACTTCGTCATGCGTCGGCATACTTTCGAGATGCCGCCCCAGCATGATGGTCTGCCGCCTACCGAGAATTCCGTTGTGGGCGGCTTGGCCTCCGACGACGTCGTTGCCCGGCCCCACCCGATCCGCGACGCTGGGAAGGTTGCGGCGGGGCGGCCTTGGGGGCCGGAGCCCGGTAGGGGGCAATCTCACCGACCAGCGCATGCACTTCGGCAGAGTCGGCGGCCACCTGCTGCGGAGTGACACGGATACCGGCCTTACGCAGCAATGCCTGGGTGTCACTGCGCTGCTCGGGCAGCACCACGGTGACTACGTCGCCCGCGTTTCCCGCCCGCGCCGTGCGCCCGGAACGATGGAGATAGGCCTTGTGCTCACTGGGCGGATCGATGTGGACCACCAACTCGACCTCGTCGACGTGCATGCCGCGCGCGGCGATATCGGTTGCCACCAGAACCCTGGCCTCACCTGCGGTGAACGCGGCGAGATTGCGATCGCGCGCAGGCTGAGAAAGGTTGCCGTGCAAGTCAACTGACGGTATCCCAGATTCGGTGAGTTGCTTGGCGAGCTTGCGGGCGTGGTGTTTGGTGCGCATGAAGAGGATCCGGCGCCCGGTGCCGGAGGCCAGCCGGTGCACCAGCTCCTTCTTGGCTTCGGCGCTGGCGACGTGGAAGACGTGGTGGGTCATGGCGGACACCGGCGCATTCAGCTCATCGACGGAGTGCAACACCTGATTGGTGAGGAACCGGTTGACGAGCTTGTCGACGCCGTTGTCGAGTGTCGCGGAGAAGAGCAAACGCTGGCCGCCCGTCGGTGTGGCGGCCAGGATGCGGGTGACGCCGGGCAGAAAGCCGAGATCGGCCATGTGATCGGCTTCGTCGATCACGGTGATCTCGACTGCGTCGAGGCTGATCAAGCGTTGTCTCATCAGGTCCTCGAGCCGACCCGGGCAGGCCACCACGATGTCGATGCCGGATTTGAGGGCGGCCACCTGCCGGTTCTGCGGTACGCCGCCGAAGATGGTGGTGACCCGCAGGTTGTGGGCGGCTGCCAACGGTTCCAGCGTCGCGGCGATCTGGGTGGCCAGCTCACGGGTGGGTGCCAACACCAAACCGGACGGTCGCGACGGGCGCCGCTTGCCTGCCGAGAGCCTGCTGACCATCGGGATCGAGAAGGCGAGCGTCTTTCCGCTGCCGGTCTTGCCGCGGCCGAGGACATCTCGGCCGGCGAGCGTATCGGGAAGGGTCTGGACCTGGATCGGAAACGGAAGTGTGATGCCGGCCGCGGCGAGCACGTTTACCAACGGTGCGCGCACGCCGAGATCGGCGAAGGTCTTGTCTGTAGTCACTTTTCGGTGCCTTTCAGGCATCGTGTGTGCCGGATCGTCGCGACGGTTCGCGCGCCTAATCAGCACAAGCTGGCGAGATTGCCGGTGGGCAAAATCGATCGCCGCGAGACGGTAGTGCTGGATGCACGGATCATCTGAACACGGTGCTTCAGCCCCGAATTTCGGGCTGGCGCAGGTGGGATGAAGGAGCGTTCCACGACGTGTTGGCATATGTCACATCAGGCCAACGTTGCCGTCAGTGTATCCCACCGACGAGCGAGGCCCTAATGCGCAGAAGCGCGCCAAGGGCGAGCATTCATCGTCAACCGAAGCGCAGCTGCATTTCAAGAAGCGCTGAGCTATCTTTCTCGGTCGGGCTGACAGGATTGGAACTAGGGCGTGTCTGACAAGTGTTTCGGGTGTTATCCCTGAGGCTTAGGGTATGTCGCGATTTCAGTTGCTTTCTGATGCCCAGTGGTCTTTGATCAAGGATCTGTTGCCGGCCCGTACAGGCAAGAAGGGCAGGCCTTTTCGTGATGCCCGCCAGGTCGTTGAGGGGATCATCTACCGGTATCGGTGTGGGATCGCCTGGCGGGATGTGCCCGAGGTGTTCGGGCCCTGGCAGACGATCTGGACGTGGCATCGGCGGATGAGTGCTGATGGCACCTGGGATACCGTGTTGGCCCGGTTGCTGGCAGCCGCGCAGGACGCCGGGATTATCGATTGGGCCGTGGCGGTGGATTCCACGATTACCCGTGCGCACCAGCACGCCACCAACGTCACCCGCCACACAGGGGGCTGGGTCGAATTACAAGAATCTGGCCATCGAGCCGCTTGACCACGCTATTGGCCGCTCCCGCGGCGGGCTGACCAGCAAGATCCACCACCTCGTCGACGGCGCCGGCCGTCCCTTGGTGGTGTTGATCTCGGCGGGCCAGGCCAACGACGCGCCGGTCTTCGAGTATTTGCTGGCCTATCTGCGCGTACCCCCACTCGGCGGCGGACGGGCACGGACACGACCTGAGCGGGTACGCGGCGACAAGGCCTATTCCAGCCGTGCCATCCGGGTGCACCTGCGCCGCCGGGGCATCACCGCGGTAATTCCCGAACCATCCGATCAGGTCGCACACCGCCAGAGGCGAGGTTCACGCGGCGGTCGTCCACCACGATTCGACGCCCAAGACTACAAGGGCCGCAACGTCATCGAACGCAGCTTCAACACCGTCAAACAATGGCGAGCACTGGCCACCCGCTATGACAAACTCGCCATCGTCTACCGCGGCGCCGCCGTCCTCAGAGCCATCACCATCTGGCTAACCCATTTATCAGACACGCCCTAGTTGCCGTCGACGTAGTCTCCGGTGCAGATGTTGTAGTGCCCGGCCGGATCGAATGCCTCTCCCTTGGCGGGGAAGTACCACTTCGCCGCTTGATACATCAGCTGGCCACTGCAGTTGCCGAGGTTGTAAGCCACGATCGTCGCCGGTTCCTTGACCGACCCCGCGACACTGGCGCCCGGCGCCTCCCAGTAGGAGGTTCCCGTCCCCGTGGCCTGTTCTCCGCCCCATGAGGACCACGTGATGTCCCAGATATCGCCCGTCGGGTCGCCGCCGTTGAAGACTCTCGGCGGCCGTACCGTTCCATAGCCCTTCACGCTCGGCGCCCAGGCACGGCCGAGAGTCGGTTGTGGGTTGGCCCACGCGGCGGGTGCGCCGGCCATTACCAGCGCCACCAACACGGTGGCGGCAGTCAGTGTTTTGGTCACGATCAAGACCTCCCTCGGCATGGCGGACGGGAGGGATCATCGCACCGCGGGACTCCGAGGGCTACCGAAATGATGAATTTTTCATCCGAAGCGCTTTACCCCGGGGCCTCCACCAAATGATTGCGGGCCGCCCGTCATGGGTGTGTACTTCCAGCTAACGAGTTGACAAGCCAGCTCGTCAGGAGGGGTCAAAGATGATTGTCGTCCGGAGTTTTGCCGCAGCCGCCACCTTCGCCGCGATAGCTGTCGGTGGAGCTGGCCCAGCGTGGGCTGCGCCGACGATGAGCGGCCACTACACCTACACTTCGACGGGCGCGAATGGTCAATCGGTGACCAGCGATTGGTACGTCACTCCCTGCGGTGACGGATGCGTGAACGTCACTACCAACTCGGGCGCTGCCGAGGCGCGGTTCGTTAACGGACAATGGACCGGTGACGCCGACAGCGACGCAAAATGTCCGGACGGTACCGTTGTCCCCAACGCTTTCTCCAACCACTACGCGTGGGATCCAAACACGCTTGCAGGCACAGTCGCAGTGACCTATAACGTCCCGGCCTGTGGCTCGCCGGCGGGAGCCACTGGGACCAACCACATGCAACTCAGGCAGGCACCCTGACGAAACCAAGACCATCCAAACTCAGTCAGGCCGGACAGACGAAACGCCTCCACACCAGTGGGGACAACAGAACCCGACAGTTCATCCGCTCGGTTTTTCGGCCACTCCCGCGTACTCGCCGACGAAGCCGTTTTGCAACCACCACCTGGGGGCAGTGTGTTCGAAGATCTCCTCGCCCACGACGCGATTGCGCACCGATTTCCTGACAGGAAACGGATTCATCCCTGACTTGTATTCGACGCCAACCATGGCCGGGGCAGTCGACCGGCCCCGCCTGGGCACCAGCTCGAAACCGGCCTGCCGGAGCACGGTGTTTAACTCGGCGGGGCGCGGGAATCGCCGAAAGTCGTGGTTTGGCTTGTGCATACCGAACACGAACAGCGGCCCAACCGTAACGAAACAAAGCCATGTGCACACGTTGCGGTCTGGTGTGACATAGAACATGCGGCCGCCCGGCTTCAGCGCGCGAAATACGCTGTCCAGCAGATGGCGATGCTCGGTGCAGTGGTCAAAGACTCCGTGCAGGTACACAAGGTCGAATCGACTGGCCGCCAACACGTCCGCGTTTCGTGCGTCGCCGACAATGAAGTCCACACCGGCCGTGTCGGCAAAGTGCTTGCGGGCTGCCGCGATCGCCTTGTAGTCGACGTCGACGCCGACGATGTCCCATGCGCCCAACTCCGGATATCGGTCGAGCAATCCTGCGATCGCTCCCCCGTTGCCGCAGCCGACCACCGCCATCTGCGGGCGTCGATTATCCATGGATGGCAGGTAGTCGCGTAGGAAATTCCATGCAGCGTAGTCGATTTCGCCGACCAGTTCTGCTGTGAAGCGCCACTGTTCGCTGACGTCGGCGTTGGAGAAGTAACGCACCCCGCGCTCGATCGTGCCGTTGCCGATCCGCATCAGCAGGCGATCGAGCATCGAATAGCGGTACTCGGGCTCGCCCGATGCGTCGTTGGCCCGTTCACGATCGAGGAACTCGAAGTAGGTCCGCTCTTCGGGTTCGAGCGGCGCTTCCCACGATTGGGCCTTGCCGAGCACACGTTCCCGAATCCACGAGTCAATCACGCGGGAGTAGACGAGCTTGTCGAACAACATGAGCTGATGGCCGCCGCCGGGCATCATAAAAAAGTCTTTGGTCCCGCCGATGCGCTCAAAGCATGCCCGGCAGTGCTCGACGCCGATGATTTCGTCGTGCTCGCCGCAGGCGATCAGGACAGGTTTCGTGTTGGCGGAGGCGGGCCGTGGCGGCACATAGTTGAACACCGAGTGGTAGCTCTTGAATCCATACGACCAGACGTAGAGCGGGTCTTGCTTCTTCGTGTGCAGCAGCTTGGGGTCTTCTTGGTAGGCGGCCTTGAAGTCGACGAACCGCCGCAGCGGGATCGGCAGCCGATCGCCCAACTTGTCGGCCAGGTACCTTGCTGGACGCGACTGGAACAACCCGATCGCCGGGCTCATTGGCGCCTCGTGGTTCAACAAGATGTTCATGCACACCCCAGCCACCACGGCCGGACAGGCGTCGAGCGCGTGGAACGCGACTTCGCCACCCTGGCTCGCGCCGTGCACGACGACGGGCAGGGAAGTACGTTGTGCCGCGTAATCGGTGACCGCCCTGGTGTCTTCGAGGAAGGCCTCGAAGCTGAACACGCCCGGTTTGCCCTCAGTGCGGCCGTGCCCGGTCAGGTCGAACGAATAGACCGCCGCCCGAAAGTGGTGGCGCATCTGTTCGGCAAACGCGTCGTAGCTCTCGCTGTTTCCAGCGGTACCATGCACGAGCACCAGGACGTAGTCGGCGTCGGCGTTGTCGTAGCGGCGCACGAAGATACGTCTGTCGCCGGATCCGGTCACCGCGTCTTCGACCATCGGCGGCACTGCCTGAGTGCTGACGTTCGGGGTCATCAGGGGCGCCTCGAATCCAATCCTTAGCGGTACGGGAGGCGAGCATCTGGGCGAAAGATTAACACGTAGGCCCGCTGGTTTTCTCCGAGCGCACCGGCCACATGCTATTTGAAGACAACTAGCCGGTGTCATCCTCGATCCACACGTCAGTGGTGTCGAATCGCTGCGCCCAATCTTTGAGAATCGCGGCGATATCGGGCGCGCCAAGCTGGCCGTCTGCAACGTCGACCGAAAGTGCCACCACGGCACCGGCTTCCGCGTGCAAGTGGTATCCGTTGACCATGTAGAACATCGCAGTGGCCATCTACGCTGTGCGCTTGTTGCCGGTGACGAACGGATGATTGTGCATTGCTGGGCAACGCCGCAAAGCTGCGGCCCACACCAACTCGGCGCTCATAAATCGTCAGCCGTGTGGCCGGCCGTCGACGGTGCGCACAAAATTCGACCGAAAACTGGTCTGACCTGCCCGGATTGGCTGATCTAATCTGTGAATGCGGCCCACCCAGGACCACGAAACCAAAAGGAACACACTATGAACGTCGTCCCCACCAAATCCGCCACGTTGGCCGCAGCCTGCGCCGCGCTCGCCGCACCTGCCTTGTTAGCCACTGCCGGGACAGCGCATGCTGCGCCCAATCCCCGTTATTCCGGCAATGGGGTCATGGGGGTTCGCTACTCCGATGCTCCGGGGGGTCTGACCGCCTACATCTGGGACCATGACAACCCAGATGGGGTCACCGAAGTCTGCCACTACGCGTCCAACAGCCCGCGCGGCTTGATGCCGTTCAACGCAGATGTGTCTCTGAACGGAAACGGGGGCAGCTCAATATTTATCCCGGGCCAGCCAAACGGCTGGCGGTGGAATGTAACCGTGCACTGTGACGGCACCGGACAATTCTTGGATTACTCGGTGACATACTGACCACATCCCCCAACGCGCGACTGCCGGGATGTGCAAACTCGAGGAATGCCTTCTGACCTCCGTGTTCTTGTGTCGGGCTGACAGGATTTGAACCTGCGACCACTTGACCCCCAGGCTCAATAGTGGTGTCCGCAGCGGTTCGTGGACGGCCGGTTTACGCACGTGAATGCCGGTCTGTGGACATCGGCGAACAGTGATGTACGCCAACGGTTTTGGTCTGGTTGGCGTATGCGTTGGCGTACTCACGCCTCGGCCGCGGCCCCGCCCACTTGGCGCACCTACCGTCGCCCGTCCCTGATCTGATACACCCGCGGTACCGACAGCCCAGCCGCCTCGGTGAGCTTCTCGCCGGAGATGACGTCTGCGCCGAGCGGGACGCCCGGCGGAACTAGATCGGCCTGGTCTGCGTCTGAATAGTTGATCGGGCCGCCCCGGCTCTTCTCGGAGGCGGCCCGTATCACCCATAAGCCGATATGTGGTCGCTCTGGCGCATACGATCGGAGACATGCAACTCAACCGGCGACAGGTGTCCACGGGCACGTACTGTGGCGGCAACCATCCCAAGCAAATCGAATACCGCTACGCGCTGGTAAACGGCGAGGAGATTTCCCACGGCCAAAGCGATCCGCGCTGCTTCCGGGCCGGCTGCCCCGACAATGTTACGGCCCTGGCCAGAGAACAACGCGATGGGCGCCCCACGCCGTAGTCCCATAATTCAAAGACCGACCCAATTGAAGGGTGCGGCAGTCGGCTGGCTTGAGGCCGGGGCCCACATTAAGGCGGTCGCTGACATGCTCGGGCACTCGTCCATCGCGATTACCGCCGACATCTACGGCCACACCAGCGACCACACCGCACGCGCCGCAGTCGACGGGTGGAGCGGGGCCCTGGGGCTGTAGCGGCTAGGCAGTCCAGTCGATCGCCGCAGCACGCTTCCGGGCGTTCTCAACCCTTGCCTGGGCCTGGGCCGCCGCTGAGTCCTTCGCGGATTGTTGCTTGCCGGCACGTGTTTCGGCTTCCGCCACCATCTCCTGAAGCGCGTCCTTGTTTCGTTCGAGCGTGTCGACGGGCATATCCCTCACGGTAACGAGTGAAGGGCCTTTGAGCTCGGTCTTCCCGAATCTCGCCGCGAGCAGCTGGTACAGGGCTTCCGACTCGATGGGCGTTATCGGACGGGACAGATGCAAGTCGAATGAGTTTCCCGACGGGTCTTGCTCATTGAGTTCTGACATGACGATCCGCAAGGGGTCCACTTTTGGGCCTCCTTTTCAAGACAGCCGTTGCGCTACCTGTTGCGCTACACACCGGCCATCGGCGGCTCGCGATAGCGGCAAACGCACTCTGACCTGCGTGTCCTTTGGTCGGGCTGACAGGATTTGAACCTGCGACCACTTGACCCCCAGTCTGCGCAGGTCACACCCTACATCCGCACAGTAGCGAACAGGTGCGAACAGCGGCGAACGGGGGCCGAAATCAGACCCAATTGGCGCACTAATTGGCGCAAATTGGCGCAGGTTCCTTGTTCCCGGCGCCTGCATCGTCCCCGCTTGATTGTTACGGCCAGGTTACGTAAAAGGCCGGGCGTTGAGCGTCGGCACGACCTCGACCGTCACCGTGAATTGTTCTCACCCAGTCCGTAGAGCCGCGCCATCAAGTTGAGGTCGTAAAACCGGCGCGCACCGGGGCACTGATGCGCGCAAAAATCCGCCTCCGCCGGCGACCGGTCGGGCTCGGCGCACCAGTACGCGACGACGCGGGCGGCCGCGGTGCGCAACCCCGTCGCACCGGTCACCGTCGTTCCCTCGGGGGCGATCACCGCGACGATCCTGCAGGCTTGCTCTCCGTACTGGCGGAACAATGCGGCCAGACTGTGGGTGCCGTAGATGCCGCACGAGCAGCCTTCCGCCGGTGCTTCGTGGTCGGGGTGACGGGTGCAAACTGCAATGCACATGCCGTCTTCCCAATGGCCTGCGCCGACGACCACCGACGACAACTTCCCGTCCACGATCTTGAATGTGCGGAGCGCATACATCGCGACCGCGATGTCCACTATGCCGCCGGAATCGAAGTCGTGGCCGTCACTCATCGGACTGCTCCGTGCGTCTCGGCTGTCTCGGCTGTCTCGGCTTCCGGTCGCGGATATCTCCGCCACGCATCCTCGAACCACTCCGCCCGGTAGCCCTTGGCCTTGACGCCGCCGATACGCTGATCCCTCGACGCGGGCGTCGGCGGCACCACCCCATAACCGGACAGGATCTTGGCCAGTCTGATCGCGGCTTCTTGCACAGGTTTCGCTGTCCAACGGAATCTCCCTGTGGCCCGCAACTCGTCCAGCAGGTCTGTTACGTGGATGCGGTCGATCTGGCGGCGGTCGAAGATCGCCTTGCATTCCCACAGCAGCCAGAGGCCCTCGCTCGGCTCGGAGTTCACTCCCGAAGCCGAGACAGCCGAGACAGCCGCGACACGTGCGATATCCGGCCAGCGCCCACCAGCCAAGTCGGCAACCCGCAGCAGCGGCTGCCAACAGTCACGGTCCCGGTTTCTGATGCCCTTCGGTATGTCCACCGCGGGATGCTCGTGGGCGTAGCCGTGGACGAACTCGAGCCCATAGCTGCAGCGCGTCGCGCACTGGGGCGGCTAGCGGCGGGCTGAGCAGCGGGTCCCAGTATCCGACGACCTCGTCCGGCGCCGCCCACTGCATCGGGATGACGATGCTGCGAGTCCGGATCGTGTCGGGCACCTCAGCCCGCGAGCATCTTGCCGGCCATCGCCATCGCGGCGTAGACCCGGAACCGCTGGTTGTTCTTGTTTATCCGGCGAGCAACGGTGCCGCTGCGGCGATAGCCGTTGTCGATGATGCGCCGCATCTCCTCAGAGTTCTTGGATCTGAGACGGTGGGGACCGAATACCGTGTCGATTTCGTCGTAGAGCAGCGTGGGGCGAGCGCCGTTGAGTTCCAGCGACTCTTCGATCTTGTAGTAGAAGTAGGCCGCGGTCGTATCGCCGGTCAGGTCGGCATGGGGCGTGAGTTGCTCGGTGACTTCAAGGGCGGCGGTCTTGCCGCTGCCCCGCCTCCCGGCGACACGAACAGCAGCCGCGGCGTGGTGCCCCAGCAGTCCATCGCAGGTGTGCGCGTTCCACAGCACGTGAGCCTGCCGCGCCTGCTCGGTCGGGTAGCCGACGAACCGGGCCGAGAACGCATCGACACCGTCGAACACATCCGAACCGACATCCCGGCCGAGTTCGGTAGGGCGCGCCGCTCCGGAGCAGATATTCGAGATGCGCGAGCAGGTCTGCAATCTCGACTTTAGTCATTTTCGGGCTACTTCACCTAGCTTTGAACCAAAGCCCCGGCCCGTTCCTAGCGGGTGCGGGGCACCTTATTTTGGCGCCCCGTGGGACTACTTCTTCAAAATTAATTATATTGCCTGGGGAATAGGCATTGCCCTGAGATCGGCCTGAGAATTTAGGTTGCTGCCCTACGCCTATTATAGGCCAGCCGACTAGCGCGTCTGGTTACAAATTGTTACGTATCGGTTAATAAAAATCCTAATTTGTGTTATTTAACAAATTGGGATACGGCGGGCGTTGAAGTCGACACACTAAGCACCGCGAACACCCAGGTGGCACAATACGATCCGGCCACTACCCCCACCGGGTATTCGGCCCGATTTTGCCGGAAAAAATTTTCTCAGGCTCAATTCCGCAGTCCGCGTGGCCACCGCCGCGAATTAAATCACAGCCTGGTGTGATAAACGGGTGTTGCTGCGGCGGAATGGTTTGCACGCTGAGAATTCCGGTAGTAGGTTGAATCTCGGACCGCAAAGCGAGATGGGCCGCCGGCAGCCCTATTCGCGAGGCCCACCGCGACGGATCGAAAGATCACGTCAAAGAATCGAGCGAGACACGAAAGTGTCAAAACTGTCGGTTCTCAGAACCCCCCCAACTTGTTTGGGGGGGTTCTATCCTAATGAAGGGCGCTGTGGCAATGAAGTGCCGGACACCCACGAAGGCGGCGTTCCCCACGCGGGAAGCGGCGACGGCGGCGCTGCGCCGGATCATGGCACGGTCCACCAGCCTTCGCGCACCGCGCGGTTACGGATCTGAGCATCGAGCACTACGCGCGGCATACGCACCGTTGGTGCAAGCCGGTGACGTGATCTGCTGGAGGTGCGGAGAGTTGATCGCAGCTGGTGAACCATGGGACCTTGACCACACCGATGACCGAAGCGGCTACCGCGGGCCAGCACATGTCGCTTGCAACCGCGCGACCAACCGCAGGTGACGACGTCGTCGTCAACCACCGGCCGCATGGTCGGCCAGCATCTTCGGCCGCCTATCTGTCGCTAGCCCCACCAGCAGTCCTGGAGGTTGCCGTTGGCGTCGCGGTAGGTGAAGTGCTGCTGGTTTCCTAACGGTCACACAGAGACCCCGGCGACGGGGGCAGTCGCCTCCGGGACGGCCACAAACTCGCCCGCCACCGTCGGCCCGGCGCCGGGTTGATCTGCTGCAGGTTCCAGCTCCCGTCGTACCAGCAGTCCTGGATGTGACCGTTGGCGTCGACGTAGGCGAAGTGGTCCTGGCCGCCGAACTGGCACACGAACACGGCGGACGGATGGGGCGGTCGCCCCGGGACGGCCACGAACTCGCCCGCGCACGGTCGCGCCCGCCCCGTTGGCGTTGTTGATCTGCTGCAGGTTCCACTGGGTGGGCCGTCGTACCAGCAGTCCTGGATGTTGCCGCGGGCGTCGCGGTAGGTGAAGTGCTGCTGGTCGTTGTAGACGGCACACGAACAGGTCGCCGGCGGCAGTCGGCCGTCCGTGGCACGGCCGACTCGCCCGCCACGGTGGGCCGGCGCCGCGGTTGATCTGCTGCAGGTTCCATGGTCGTTGTGCCGTCGTACCAGCAGTCCTGGATGTTGCCGTTGACGTCCAGGTAGGCGAAGTGGTCCTGGTTGTTGAACTGGCAGACGAACAGCCCGCCGACGGCCGGGGCGGTCGCCTTCGACGCGGCGATGGACTCGCCCGCGACGGTGGCGCCGGCCCCGTTGGCGTTGTTGATCTGCTGCAGGTTCCAGGTGCGGCCGTTACCAGCAGTCCTGCAGGTTGCCGTCGCGTCGAGGTAGGTGAAGTGCTGCTGGTCGTCGTACATGCTCACGAACCAGGCGCCCGCCACGGGACCAGTCGCCTCAGGGACGGCCACAAACTCGCCCGCTACCGTGGGCCCGGCGGAGCTCGCGGTTGATCTGCTGCAGGTTCCATTGGGCTCCCCGTCGTACCAGCAGTCCTGCATATTACGTTGACGTCCATGTAGGTGAAGTGCTGCTGGTTGTTGTACGTGCACACAGACACGCCGATAGCGACGGCGGCAGTCGCCTCCGCGACGGCCACAGACTCGCCCGCCACGCCGGGCCCGGTCCCGTTGGCGTTGTTGATCTGCTGCAGGTTCCATCGGTTGGCGTCGCCGTCGTACCAGCAGTCCTGCAGGTTGTCGTTGTCGTCGAGATAGGTGAAGTGCTGCTGGTTTCCGAACGTGGACACAAACAGGGCGCCCTGCACGCCGGCCAAGCGAGTCGCCTCCGGGACCGCCACGAACTCACCGGCACGCTGGGCCCGGCGCCGTTCGCGTTGTTGATCTGCTGCAGATGCCAGGCCATTGTGACTACTCCTTGAAAGATGGACCATCCTGTTTGCTACGTCGATCGAAACACTGCGCCCCGAAGCGGGCGCCGAAACTGCCGGGGTGCGGGCCGCGCAATGGCTCGACTACCTAAGCAAATTCTCTCGCAGTCGGGCCGCCACCCCAAGCAGGATGAAGGCCCGGCTACCTTCGAGGTCCGCGCATCCGCATCGCCGGTCGCGCTGGGCGGGCTCGCTTTTGCAGGCCCAGCGGAATCTCCCCGCCCAACAAGTTGGCAACCGCATCCTCGTCCATCGTTTCGTACCAGAGACTGCCGTTCATGTCGGTGACGTAGAACTGCGTGGGGTTGACCGCGCAGAAAGCATCAGAGACGTTGCTGTCGACGTGCAAGCGCGGCGGCGGGGGGGTTCCCCAACCCCCCAGCCCAGCTCGATCCATAGATTTCCGTCTTGGCCCAAAACGAACGCGAGTTCGGCTGACCAGGGCTGGAAAGCAGCAACATTGCCGTCGACGTGCTGCCGAGACACCGAGGGAATGTCCCCGCCGAAGGGCGGGGGGATCCACCAAAGATTGCGGTCTTGGCCTTGCACATAGACCATGTCCTGTCCGATTGGCCACCAATCCAAGACGTTGCCATCGACTTGTGCGCGCTTGGGCGGAATGTTTAGGTCAGTAAAGGGTGCGTATTCCAGCCACAGATTATTGTCGGTGCCCTCTGTGTAGACAGTGTTGATATCGATCGGCTGAATCCAGGCCACATTGCCGTCGACCTGGGAGCGGTCGGGATTGGGGACCTGCCCGAACGGCGCGGGAGTGAGCCAGGCGTTGCTGTCCTGTCCCACCACGAACACAGTGTTCACATCGAGGGCGTTTACGGACTGGACGTTGCCGTCGACCGGTATCTTCACGGTGGCGCCGTCGCCGAACGGGCCGTATTCAAGCGATAGGTTGCTGTCGTTGTCGCACACAAAGCAGGTGTTCGTATCGATCGGACAGAAGGCGGCGACGTTTTGGTCGACCAGCAGTCTAGTGGCCGGCGGATCGCCAAGGAAGAACCTCCCGACTCGAGCCAGAGGTCGTTGTAACCGTCGAGAACGTAGACGTTGCTGTCGTCGACGGCGCCGTCCTCGTCGACGGTTCCGAAGGG
>CAWEIY010000018.1:0-215871 GCA_963809285.1 uncultured Actinomycetota bacterium
CACTCTGGCTCCCTTCCCGCAAGCGGGTCACCCGGGCCGGCGCACCGCACAACCAGACCCCATCCTAGCTGACTGCAACTATCACATAATGCAAGTGTGTCTGGTGGTCATAAATTGGGTGCAGCAGGCAAAGTCCCCGCCGCACTGGCCGGCCCGGCGAGGCGCACAACGGTCTGGACGTGCTGGGCCGGGTATACGAGTACTTCCTCGGCAAGTTCGCCACCGCCGAGGGCAAGCTCGGCGGCGAGTTCTACACGCCCCGCCCGGTGGTGCGGCTGATGGTGGAGATGCTCGAGCCGTTCGACGGGCGGGTGCTCGACCCGGCCTGCGGCTCCGGCGGGATGTTCGTGCAGGCTGAAGAGTTCGTCGAGGCCCACTGCGGACAACGCAACGACATCGCGGTGTTCGGGCAGGAGAAGAACCCTCGACGCGGTTCGGGTCGCTTGTCGATGACTTGTCATTCGACTCTCCAGCCACGTACACTAGTCACGTATCTTTACTACAAGAGTCGTTGTTCGGCGCCGACGACACCAGCAACAGGTGGCGAAGTCGCTGAGGCGAAGATGGCGCGTGCGGAACGCAGCGAGCGCACCGCTGCGCACGCGCCGCGGCGGTCGGGTCCACGATGATCAGGCTCGGTGGCATTGACGTGGGGTGTGAATCCCGTGGGATCAGGTGGGCGAATGGAGCCGAGGGCCGCATGGACGACGAGCAGCGGGTTGATCTAGGGGTGTTGTTGTTCATTCCGTACCGGTACATCGAGGACCGAATGTTCCGGGCCGTCCAGGATGCCGGGTTCGACGACTGGACCCTCACCCAGTGCCGGGTTTTTCAACGGATCGCCCCGGAGGGTTCGCGCCTCATGGACCTCGCTGACCAGGCGCAAGTGAGCAAGCAGAGCGCCAGCGTGCTGGTCGATCAACTGGAACGTTTGGGCTATGTCCGCCGGGTCCCCGATCCCACGGATGGCCGGGCCCGGTTGATTGTGATCGAGGAACGTGGTCGGCGGGCGGTCGAGGTAGCGACGGCGACAGTCGACGGGATCCTCTCGGAGTGGAAGGCCTACCTGGGCACCCGCAACTTCACGTTGTTGCACCAGATCCTGGATCAACTCCGCGAGATCACCGACCCCTACCGGCGGTAAACCCGGCCGCGCTGAGCCGTCCGCCTCCGACCCCCGTTCGCCCGAGCCGCCGGAGCCAGCGGACGACAGCAGGCTTCGATTCCGCCTTGACATTAGTCAGCTTTGTTGACTAATGTCATCAATGATCCTGACGATTTCCGGTGGTGGACGGGCGGCTGCCGCGATGCAGGGTCAAAAAACACCGCCCACCAGCACGCCCATGCATCCCTCAATAGAAAGCGAAATATCATGAAGTTTCTTGTCCTTGGAGCAACCGGCCGCACCGGCGTCCTCTTCGTCGAAAAGGCACTCGACCAGGGGCATCAGGTCACCGCCCTCGTTCGCAGGGCCGATGCCGCCGTCGACTCGCGCGCTCAGATCGTCAGCGGCGACGTCACCGACGCCGCTGTGATCGCGGCGGCAGCCCGAGGCCACGACGCGATCATCAGCACGCTCGGAGTGAAAAACGCCCGCCAAACGCCGACGCTGATCACCGACACCGTCCGTGCAGTCATCGCATCGTCGAAAACATCAGGCGTCGACCGTTTCATCGTCGTGTCCGCGTTCGGAGTGGGCGACTCCCTGGCCAAAGCCTCGTTCCTCGTCGGCCCGATCTTCCGCACCGTGCTTCGGAAAACCTACGCGGACAAAGCAACGTCAGAAGTGCTCTTGAGGGCCAGCGATCTGAAATGGACCCTCGAATACCCCGGAGCGTTGAACGACAAGGACAGCACGCGCTACACCGCGGTCACCCTCGAGGACGCCACGAAATTGCCGATCTACCCGTCGACCTCTCGCGCGAACGTCGCTGAGTTCCTCCTCCACTCCGCCGTGGAAGACACCTTCATCCGTCAGACCGTCGTCGTCACCGACACCAAATAGGTCGCCGATGCAGGCCCAAAAACACGCTCGACGAGGCCGGGGAAGTGGCGAGTTTGAGGGGGTTGGTTCCGGGCTCTCACCACCGACCGGTGTGAGGTGGCTGTTGCGGCGCTTTGTGGTCCGAGGAAAGCTGGCCGCCGGTCTGGGCGCTCGGCCCCCGGTGGCGCGACCACGGCCCGCTGTACTGGACCGCCGGCGTGGACTCGCCGCGCCGCACCGCCGGGCAGGTGGGCAGCGCTCCTTCAATATGTGCGATCTCGCCGACCATCACGGCGTCGGCGGTCATCAGGACTTGCGCGCACCCTGGATATGCGCACCGATTCCCGGAAGCCAGATACATCCGGCGAGTCACAGCCTGAACCGGCTCTAGTCGGCGGGGCGTCTCCACGAATTGACCCTGGCACATTGAGAAGCGCGAGCCCAATCCCGCCGACCTAAGAGCGCGCCGACGGGCCGACCATACGTTCGGCGTGTCCTAACTGTGTCCTAAGACTCTGGATCACGGGCAAATACGCGCTGGACAAATTGACACGAAAACAACCCAATGACGTGGACGTTTCGACATGCAGCAGACACCGAAACACGGTCGAGCACACACGCTTTCACACTGGCAGTGTGGGGGTCAGGGGTTCGAGTCCCCTTAGCTCCACCAGAGAAAAACCCGCTCTGTGCATGCGTCGAAGCGAGCCTCGGCATTTGCCGGGGGTCGCCTGACGGCGACCGCGTCGACAGAATCTCGATGAACCGTTGCCGCGTCGTACCGAACTAGGTGTTGGGGTCGATGGTCGAGGTTGCAGTACTCGCGGTAAGAACTCGGCGTGCGTCCGATACGAGAAGTCGCCGAGGTATCCGCCGCTCACGCCGATGTAGCGGTTGACGACTTTCATGACTTCCTGAGGGGTCAGGCTCATGTCGTGCCGAATCACCGTTCGCATGCTGGCATAAGCTCCACCGCGCAGCGCCACCGCTCCTTCGGCCCTGGGTTCGGCTCCTTATCGAGAAGCCCTGCTCGCCGAAATCCGTAACGCGGCCAACGCGTCCACGCCGAGAGCGGCCTCAGGGGCCGTAGCTAGCTGTACCCGCATCGGCTCCCCGGCCCCTCGATTCAATGACGTTGCGGCAGGCATCAAAGCTTCGGCGGAGTGCACACGGCGACCCGCGTGATGCACCATCTTGTGCTTGGGGACGGGTGAGCCTAGTTTCAGGATCGCGCCGGTCGACGCGCGAAGAACTGCGGAGAGGTCTCGTGACGATGGCTAGTCCACAGTTGCAGCAGGTGGTCGATGCGATTAAAGCCTTGGCCGGCAAGGCGTCTGGCGCCAGCATTGAGGAATTGCGCGCCACCAACGAACAGATGGCACGGCCCGCGGACGCCGACGTCACGAGCAGCCCCGTTGTCGCCAATGGCGTCAGCGCGGCTTGGATCACCGCCCCGGGCGCGGCAGAGGACCGTGCCGTGCTCTTTCTGCATGGTGGCGGCTACATCATGGGCTCGTTGAACACCCACCGCGACCTGATGGGCCGCATCTCACGCGCCGCCGGGACGCGCGTGCTGGGACTGGACTACCGCCTGGCACCTGAGCATCCGTTTCCCGCCGCCGTCGACGACACCGTGGCGGGCTACCAATTCCTGCTCGACCAGGGTCTGTCCCCGGCTCGACTAGCGATCGCCGGCGATTCGGCTGGTGGGGCGCTGACGCTGGCGGCCCTGATCGCGGGCCGCGGCGCCGGATTGCCCATGCCGGCAGCGGCGGTGTGCCTGTCGCCGTTCCTGGATCTGGAAGGCACCGGCGAGTCGATCACCACCCGAGCCGACGTCGATCCGATCGCGACGCCCGAGGTCATCGACGTGTGGGCGAAGGCCTACCTGGCCGGCGCGGATCCGCGCACCCCGCTGGCCAATCCGCTGTTTGCCGATCTTGCCGGTTTGCCCCCGCTGCTGATCCAAGTCGGCGATCACGAAGTCCTGCTCGACGACTCGACCCGCCTCGCCCAACGCGCCCAAGCCGCCGGGGTCCACGCCGAACTGGAGATCTGGCCCGAGATGATCCATCGCTGGCACAGCTACGCCGCAGTGCTGCCCGAGGGCCAGCAGGCCATCGACGGCATCGGCGCCTTCCTTCGCACGCACATCCCCTAGCAGCCCGCGGCTGCTGTCGCACCAGCACACTCAGGGTGTGCACGCACAGAACCCCGTCAGGAGGGTTTAAGAATGAGCGTTCACGACGCTTCGGCCGAGCAGCAGACGACACACCCGAGCGGGCCACCCAACATCCTCTACGTCCACATCGACAACCTCGGCATGGGCGAGTTGGGGTGCTACGGGGGCGGCATCCTGCGGGGCGCAGACACGGCGCGATTGGACCACTTCGCCGGCGAAGGACTTAAGCTACTCAACTTCGCGCCCGAAGCCCAATGCACACCGACCCGCTCGGCGCTGCTGACCGGTCGGTACGCCATCCGTTCCGGCAACGGCTCGGTGCAATTACCGGGCCTGCCTGGCGGTTTGGTCGCGTGGGAGCAGACCATGGGCGACATCCTGTCGCAGGCCGGCTATGCCACGGCCATCTATGGCAAGTGGCACGTCGGTGACGAGCCCGGGCGCTACCCCACCGACCATGGGTTCGACGAGTGGTATGGCATCCCGCACAGCTACGACGAATGCCTGTGGCCCGACGACCCGCTCTATGACCCCGACCGCGACCCGATGTCGTACGTCGTGGCGAGCACAAAAGACGGCCCGCTGGAAAACCTCGAGCAACTGACCCTGCAAGTGCGCCGCGACATCGACCACGAATACCTCAGCCGCGCTGATGCGTTCATCCGGCGCAGCGTCGTCGCCGGCTCACCGTTCTACGTCTACTTCAACCACTCGATGCTGCATCTGCCGACCCTGCCGCGCGAGGAGTTCAAGGGAACCAGCGGGGCGGGGGACTGGGCCGACTGCCTGCTGGAGATGGACGCCGATTTCGGCACCCTGCTCGACCTGCTCGACGAACTGCACATCGCCGAGAACACCATCGTCGTCTTCGCCGGCGACAACGGCCCCGAGGACACCTTGCCCTGGCGAGGAACCTCCGGCTTCTGGGAAGGCTCCTACTTCACCGGCATGGAGGGCTCGCTGCGCACACCGTGTCTGATCCGCTGGCCCGGGCACGTCGCCCCCGGCCGGGTCAGCAACGAGATCGTGCACGTCACCGACATGTTCACCACCCTGCTCGGCTGGGCCGGCTGTGACGTCCCCGACGATCGGGTCATCGACGGTGTGGATCAAGGAGCGTTCTTCCGCGGCCAGCAGGACAACTCTGACCGGCAGGGATTCCTGTTTTGGAACGGCGACAAGCTCTACGGGGTCAAGTGGCAGAACTTCAAAACGGTCTTCGTCGAGCAGCGCTACTTCTCTGACTCCTCACCGCCTTACGCCAACCCGCGCATCATCAACCTGCTCACCGACCCCAAAGAACGTGAACCCGTCGACTCACCGCACCTGCACACGTGGGTCGTCGCCCACTTCACCCGGCTCATCGCCGAATTCCAGATGAGTCTGCAACGCGAGCCACTCATCCCGTTTGGCGCGCCACTGGACTTTGTCCCGAGGGCTCCCAGGCTCGATGCGAGGCGGACGAAGTCTTGAATCTAGTGCGATCAACGGATCGCCGAGCTCTGCGGTTGTGCCGGCAAACAGCGCTTACTTCCTGAAGGCGGGCTGCAGGAGCGCAGACGTTGTCACATTGACTAGGTGCGAACCACGGGAGTCGACGGGACACGCCACGATACGGTTTTTGCAGGTCGACCTACATCGAGAGATATTGTGCGACAAAGAACTTCGCGCTCTGTCCGACTGGGGGTCAAGTGGTTCAAGCGGATATTGTCGCTTGCTGACTGCGGTTTGCCCGGCGGCCGTCACAGTTGCCAAATGACGACAGTTCTGACGACGACCGTGACGACAGTGGGCCCCTCAACTACGTCCCCTACAGCCCCAAAATGCACGTGTCGGGCCTGGTCACGGCTCCTGCCTGCTCCTGGCAGTGTGGGGGTCGAGGGTTCGAGCTCCGCTAGCTCCACTGACCGGACACCTTGATGTTCTTACTCGAACCCCGTCTTCACCCGAGGCGGGCCAAGCGGCCATCGCCTAGGCCAAGGCGCGGGTGTCCGGCCCCGAGGCCCCATTGACGTCATGGTGGACTGCCCCGGCCAGGTGTGTCGAACACACGTGCTAAAAAGTGTCATCGTTCGCTGTGCCGCGATGGGGGGACCTCACCCATCACGAGAAATCCGGCCCACCGGACGGGAACACAGCCGCCGAGACGACTCGTCTTGTTCGATGAGGTGACCTGGTGATCGAGGTTCCTCCTCTCGGCGGAATTGCAGGCGCCTTCAGGCGATCGCGTGCGATGTGCGAAGGGTCGCAAATGCCTGGGTCCGCTCTGACGAGGCAGAGGCAGCCGACCGCGCTGTTTGCTGTCGCGGGAGCAGGCCCTTGCGGTGTTGGGAACGGATTTGCGAATAGAACTGGGTGAAACCGATGCGAACAAGCGCGACGTCCCATTCCCGGACGTGAACTCGGTGGGCTATCAGGTGTAGTTTAGGGGTGTGTTCTGGGGTGGTCGCCTGGTAGCGTCTCAGGTAGATCAACCACAAAGGTGGAGGTGCGACATGCCGGTCTTGACCGTCTCAGCGGCGCAGCGGCTCGATGATGAGGCAGCGACGCTTTCGATCCGCGAGATCGCCGCATATCTGCAAGAGGCTGTCGGCCAGCGCGTCGCGGCGGCGATGGCAGGCCTGGCCGACGCCAAGCAAATCGGCCGCTACGCGCGCGAGGGCGGCCCGCAACCTCACGGCGCGACCGAACGCCGGTTACGTGAGGGCTACAAGGTCGTCAGGATGCTCGTCGATGCCTATGACGACAAGACGGCGCGGGCGTGGCTGTTTGGCACCAACACGCGCCTGGACGATCGCGCGCCGATCGAGGTGCTCGGTGCGGCGATCGACACCGCGGAGTTCGCGATGGTCGTACGGGCCGCACGGCAGGTCGCCAGCTTCCAGTCGTGATTCCGACGCCCGAGCAGGGGCGAACCCTGTGGCGGGTCGGCTATTACGCTGACCCGCTTGGCTTCACTCCGCTGGAGCTGTATCAGTTCAGTAACCGCTTCGACGACATCTACCGCCGGTTCCGCACGCTCTACTGCGCCGACTTGGCGGAAACGTGTCTCCGTGAGGTGCTGGCCGACTTCCGGCCGAACCTCGGCGCGCTGCGCCGCCATGTCAAGCGCTACGGGCCCGAGGCCGCCCAAGACTTCACTGAGAAGCCAGTTACCGCGCAGTGGCGCATACAGCACGTCCTCGTTCCCACGGTCCTGAAGCTCGATGGCCCCTTGATCGATCTCACCGACGTCCCCACACGCCAGGAGATCGAGGATCGCCACGTCGAACTGCTGCTCGAGCACGACCTGCAGCACCTCGATCTACACGAGATCACCACTAGCCGCCGCGCCATCACGCAGACGATCGCCGCGGACCTATTCGACCGAGGCGCCGGGGGCGTCCGGTTTCCCTCTCGCCTGGACGGCAACGCTTGCGTCGCCCTCTTCGAGGGGCGCGGCACCGCGAGCCTGGCGGGAGACCCCATCGCGCTCACCGACCCGCCGCCCGAACCGCTCACCACCGTTACCACGCCGTGGGGCCTGGTGCTAGAGCCAGCGCCCGCAACGGTCCGCGACCGTTGATTAGGTGAGGCAGAAACGACTCAAATATCCGTTCGCGATTTCAGGTCCGAACGCCAACGCGCGCACTGAGCTGCAGGTGCTAATACCTCTCGAGCAACCCCTACGCTGGCGGCCGCCCAGGCAATTTCGCCTCAGCTCAGCCGCAGCTCAGAGCCTCATGCCATGCGGCCAATATGCGGCCAAACCACCGGATCGTATGGTCCAACAGGTCCGATTAGACACATTTGTACCAGTTTGACCAGCTGAAACACATTGGTGTAAGCAGCAACTCCGCCTGAAAAGCGGAAGGTCGGCGGTTCGATCCCGCCCCTGGCCACCAAGGTTCGTGCGGGCGCGAGGCCCTCCTACTAGCCCCCGTTGTGGGCGAGATCGATGGCGTACTGACTCACGAAGGTGCCCGCCGGCGGATCACCTTTGTCGCATGTTCCGTCGGATTCACCGGGACGCTTGATCCACAGGTAGGCGTCGGCGTGCGCGCCCCCGGTGGCCGTGGTAGGCGGAGTGCCCAGCGCTCGGCCGCTGGGGTTGCACCAGTTGAGCCCGGAGTCGGGCGCCGGTCCGGCGCCGTTGCGCGACGTGTCGATCACGTAGTGCGAGCCGTTGGTGAGACCCGAAATCGCCTCGCCGTAACCGATTTCGTCCCCGGTGGTGAAGAAGTTCGAAGTGTTGAGGCTGAAACCGCGCGCGCGGCCGACATCGACCTTGTTGAGCCTGGCGGCCATGTCCTCGGCGCTGTGCCAGCGGAAGTGACCACCGTCGACGTACACGGCCGTGGCCGGATTGCGCGTCAGCGTGTCGACGGCGTAGCGAATCAAGTCGTAGCGTTCTTCGCGCTGGTCAGCCGACAAGCAATCGGCCATGGCGAGTGCATCGGGTTCGAGGATGATCGCCGTCCGCGTGGCGCCCACGTCGGATGCGATGCCGTCGATCCACCCGCGGTAGTCGTCGGGCGCCCCCATGCCGCCCGCAGCGAAGCTGCCACAGTCGCGGTGGGGGATGCCATAAATCGTCAGCACCGGGATGGCGCCGGCGGCCGCCGCGTCGCCGGTGTACTTCGCGACGGTAGCTGCGGAAGAGCCCGGGACGATCCAGTACGCCTGCGGCGTGTTTGCGATGGCGGTCAACTCGGGACTCGGCGGATCGGCATGCTGCGCGGCGCGCATAGCCGCCGAGTTGGGGTTGACGTAGAAGGGCACGCCGGCCAACGGGTTGGCGTCATCGGCCAAGCGCACCGCTGGGTCGGGACCGACCTGCACCGGGTCGGCAAGAAAACCCACAGCGGCAACGGCCGCAACCGTTAGGAAGGGAGAGATCCACCGCGCGACTGCACCAGCAGCTGAGAACATCACCTCAGGAAAATTAGTGCTCCAGAACGCTGAGCGCCAATCTTCGACGGCAGGTGATGCGCGATCGGCGTGTCTATCATTTGACGAGCCTCTGAATCGCAGGTCTGCCGATGGATGACGACGACCCGGAAAAGCGCATCGCCGAGCTGGAACGCCGGCTCGCCGCGCCGCCGCGTCCCTTCGCGCCGGGCCCGCCCCGCTACCGCGACGCTCGTGAACAACCCGCTCCGATTCCCGGCCCGGTGCCCGGGCGTGGCGATCCGACAGCACCCCGCGTTTATGTCGCAACGGTGCTGGACATGAAATGGGGCTATCTCAAGGTCATCGGCCTGATCGCCGTCCTGTGCGGCGGTCCCGTCGTGCTTGCCGCGCTGCTCCACACGACATCGGGGGAGGTGGCTCTTTGGGAGCACGACGCGGTCTTCGTGGTGATCCCGCTTCTTCTGCTGGCGGCCTACGTCACCCGGTCACGCCGACTGAAGTCGCTCGTCAGCGGACGCTGGCCCGAAGTCACCATCCGCGTCATCCCCGACGCCCTCGAAGTCATCACCGGCAACGGTAAGCGCGCGGTCTTCCCGGTGGCCACTGCGGCACTGGGCCCCTGGACGGCGGTCGGCGCACCTCCGTGCGCAGCGCTACACCTGCGAAACGACGGGCACCGGTTCGTCATCGGCGGGCAGAATCCGCGCTTTCCGGTGAGCGTGCCGCGCATCGCGGACCGGGTATGGACCGTGAACGCGTCGCTGCCCACGGCAGAATTCGAGGAGCTCCTACACATCGTCTTTCCCTAACCCGAATCACCAAAATTCGGCTTGTTCGAGGCGATGGTGGAGCGTAAATATGGGCCATTCGACTACCAGCTGGCACCCATTTTCTTCTGGTGGTTACCTGCAATTAGCCTAGCCTTGCTTTATTGAGGCAAAGCTGGCCTGAAAAGCGATTGTGAATTCGCAATCTGGTGACGTATTGCACACCCGTGAAGGAACTTCTCCGCTGGTCGGACCCGTTGAACAGAAGGTCAACTCATTGTCCGCGTCCACCATTTCCTCAATAGCCGATATAAGGAGCTAGCCATGACCGCAACAGCACATACGACCCTCGTCAACCGCCGTCGCGACGAGAACAGCGTGCGCAACTTCACGGCATCTTCGTCGCTTGCCGAAAGCCTTCAGCGGGTCCTGGTCGATTTGATCGAACTACATCTGCAGGGCAAGCAGGCCCATTGGAATGTCATCGGAACGAACTTCCGCGACCTGCACTTGCAGCTCGACGAGCTGGTTGACTTCGCCCGCGCGGGCAGTGACACCATCGCCGAGCGGATGCGCGCGCTGGACGCCGTCCCGGATGGCAGGTCCGACACGGTGGCGGCCACTACCAGCCTGCCCCAGTTCCCGGATCACGAGCGCAACACAGCGGAGGTCGTCGACCTGATCACTACTCGGACCTATGCGGCTATCGACACCCTCCGCACGGTGCACGATGCGGTGGACGCCGAAGACCCCAGTACGGCGGACATCCTGCACGCTCAGATCGACGGGCTGGAGAAGCTCGCATGGCTGATCAAGTCCGAAAACCGTAAGGTCTAACCACCTCAAGCTGCGCGGCTCTAACCGTTGGCCTCCATCGATCCGTCGTTGGAGGCCAACGGTTATTAGCATGCCGCACAGGGCTATTCGGTAGCGCTCCCCAGAATCGTTAACGGGCTCTCGCAGCGGCTGGTGTGGCCGATGTGATCCGGCTCGACGAACCGGCGACAATGTTTGGATGCCTCGAGTGCCGCGGTTCCTTCTGCTCGTGGTCTTCGTCGCGCTGGTCACCGCATCCGGTGGCTGTGGCAGTGCCCGCGTCGCCATCCGACCCGTCGACACCACCGTCCCCGCCGGCCCCGGGGTGCCGCCCGTCAGCGACGCGGCGCGCGCGGCCGGATTCGTCGACGTCCGGAGCGCCGTTCCCGACGCCATAATCGACCTGCGCTACGCGACGACGAACAATTTCACCCGCACCCAGCTGTATCCCTCCGACGCGCGATGTCTCGTGCATCAATCCATGGCCCCGGGGCTGGCGGCCGCGGCGACGGCGCTGCGCCCGCAGGGCCACGTGCTGGTGTTCTGGGACTGCTACCGGCCGTACGACGTTCAGGTCAAGCTGTTCAACGTCGTCCCCAACCCGGCCTGGGTGGCCCGCCCGGGCCAGTATGCGCACAGCCACGAGTCCGGGCGCTCGGTTGACGTGACATTCACCAGCGTGCAAGAACAATGTCCGGCCGAGCGGCAAGTCGGCGGATTTTGCCTGGCCGACATGGGCACCGACTTCGACGACTTCTCTTCGCGGGCAACGGCATTCGCAACGCAGGGCGTCAGCGCCGATGCCCAGGCGAACCGGGCCCGGCTGCGGGACGCCATGAATTATGGCGGGTTGACGGTGTACTCCGGTGAGTGGTGGCATTTTGATGGTCCCGGCGCCGCCGTCGACCGTCCGATCCTCAACGTCCCGGTCGACTAGGGGCCGCACCATGAACGACGAACACCCGGCCAAGTACACGCACGGACATCACGAGTCGGTGCTGCGCGGTCATCAGCGACGAACCGCCGAGGACTCCGCGGCCTACCTGCTGCCCCACCTGACGGCCGGGGCGTCCCTGCTGGACATCGGATGCGGCCCCGGGACCATCACCGCCGACCTTGCCGCCCGGGTAGCGCCCGGGCCCGTGCTCGCCGTTGACCAGTTCGCCGACGTCCTCGACGTGGCCCGCGCCGAGGTCCAGCGGCGCAACCTGTTTAACGTCTCCTTCGCGACCGCCGACGTGCACAAGCTCGACTTCCCCGACGACGCGTTCGATGTCGTGCATGCTCACCAGGTGCTGCAGCACCTCGCCGATCCGGTGCCGGCGCTGCGCGAGATGAGGCGAGTGTGTCGGCCGGGCGGGATCGTCGCCGCTCGAGACGCCGACTACGCGGGCTTCATCTGGTTTCCGCGCCTGCCGGCGCTGGACCTGTGGCTGGACCTCTACGAAAAGGCGGCCCGTGCCAACCGCGGCGAACCGGACGCCGGCCGGCACCTGCTGTCGTGGGCCCTTGCGGCCGGCTTCGACGACATCACCCCAACGGGCAGCCTCTGGTGCTACGCGACGGCCGAGACCCGCGAATGGTGGGGCGGCATGTGGGCCGACCGGGTCCTGCACTCGGACGTGGGTCGTGAGCTGCTGGATTTGGGTCTGGCCACTACCGCGCAGCTCGAGGAGATCGCCGCGGCGTGGCGGGCCTGGGCCGCGGCCCCGGACGGCTGGCTGGCGATCCCGCACGGCGAGATCCTTTGCCGGGCCTAATTTTTCACGCTGGCTGACCCGGGGCCGCGGGGAAACCCCCGCAGAGGGATTCGAAGGCATCGGCGACCTTCAGCACGGTGGCATCGTCAAATCGCTTGCCCACGATCATCATTCCAACGGGCAGGCCATCGAGCAGACCGGCGGGCACCGAGATCGCGGGGTGGCCGGTGATGTCGATGGGTGCGGTGTTGACCGCCTTACCGACCATGCGTTCGAGCAGCGCGAGGTCCTGCGGGTTGCCGGCCGGGAGGGTGTTGGCGGTGCCGGGCACGGTCGGCATCACCATTACGTCGCATTGTGTGAGTGCTGCGTCGTAGGCGGCGCGCATCCGCGGCACCAGGTTGCGCGCCTTGGCATAGCTCGCGCCGCCAAGCACTTTCAAGCCAAAGTGGCCACATAGTGCCGTCGCCTTGATGATGCTGGAGAGTTCATCGGCCTTGACGACTCGCTGTCTTGCGAAGTGCGCGATGAGTTCTGGGTCGTAGAGGCCGTCGACGCCGAGCCCGTATCCGTTGCCATCCAGCATCTGGTAGCTGACACCGTCGGTGAAGAGGACGGCGAACAGATGTAGAGCGTGGCGGTGCCACGGCACATTGATTTCCCCCACGGTGCAACCGATCTCGGTGAACCGGCCCGCCGCCGATCGGATCAGGTCGTCCGCTTCGGGCAGCGAGCCGGGTTGCCCGAAGCCCTCGGTGACAATGCCCACCCGCAGACCGGCCACGTCGCCGGTGAGGGCGGCCCGGTAGTCGACCGCGGCAATCTCGGAGGGCTGGCGCGGGTCTTGGCCGTCGGGTCCGGCGAGCACCGTGAGTAGCAGTGCGGCGTCGGCGACGGTCCGCGTCATGGGGCCGAGGTGATCCATCGTCCGCTCGATCGGGAATGCTCCCGTGTAGGGGACCAGCCCGTGGGTCGGCTTGTGCCCGACAATGCCGCACAGCGACGCCGGGATCCGGATCGATCCGCCTTGATCGCCGCCGAGCGCCAGCTCGACCTCACCGGCGGCGACCAGCGCGCCGCTGCCACTGGATGACCCGCCGGTTTCGCGCGCGGTGTCCCACGGGTTGCGCACCGGGCCGGAGGCCGAGGTAAAGCTGGACCCCGACGCGCACAGATCCTCACAGACGCTCTTGCCGGCGATCGTCGCCCCGGCCGCAAGCAGCCGCTCGACGACGGTCGCATCGCGGCTGGGGACAAAACCCTCCACCGCGCGCGATCCGTTCATCATCGGGATGCCCGCGACGGCGATGTTGTCTTTGATCGCCACGGCCCGGCCCGTCAGCGGCCCCTCTGCGCCGGAGGCAATCTCGGTGGTGACATACCAGGCGCCGAGGGGGTTGTCGCCGGGCTCCGGGAACCGGTAGGCGCGGTCGGGAGCCTGCGGGCGCGCGAGCTCGTCGTACAGCTCGTCGATCACGTCATAAGACCTCAGCGTCTGCCGCACAACCGCCAGGTAGCTACGTTGGGCGTCGGCGTCGAGGTGGAAGCCGAAGTGTTTGGCCGCGGCCTCGATGTCCGTCGCCGATGGCCTGGAAACCGTCATGTCGACCTCCATCGTCGTTTCGGCCCTCGCGACCAGGAGCCTAGGGCGTGGCCGTCAATCACGGCTGCAACGCGTGCGAATTGCAGTCGTTTGACCAGGTCACACCGGCGGTATTGGCATTCTCTTTTTTTGCAAGTACGTTATTCATCGATGGATAACGCTGCTCAGACACCGTCGGGCATCCCACTGCAGCCCGTGTACGGGCCGGAAGACAGAAGTGCGGAAACGCCGCCGCCGGGGGAGTTTCCCTTCACCCGGGGCAACTTCGCGTCCGGCTACCGGGGCAAGCTGTGGACGTTCCGCCAGTACTCCGGCTTCGGGACCGCCGAGGAATCCAACCGCCGCTACCGCTACCTGCTGGAACAAGGCGGAACGGGGCTCTCGGTGGCGCTCGACCTGCCCACCCAGTGCGGATACGACTCCGACGATCCGGAGTTCGGCGAGGAGGTCGGCAGGGTGGGCGTCGCGGTGGACACCCTGGCCGACGCGGAGATCCTGTTCGACGGCATCCCCCTGGACAAGATCAGCACCAGCATGACGATCAACGGGACGGCGGCGATCCTGCTCGCGTTCTACGTCGCCGCCGCCGAGAAAAAGGGCATTCCGCGGGCCAAGCTCACCGGAACCATTCAGAACGACATCCTCAAGGAGTACGCCTCGCGCGGGACCTGGATCTGGCCGCCGGAGCCGTCGCTGCGCCTGATCGCCGACACCATCGAGTTCTGCGCGGCCGAGGTGCCGAGATTCAACGCGATCTCGGTGGCCGGGGCGCATTTCCGCGACGCCGGGGCCAACGCGGTGCAGGAGATGGCGTTCACCCTCGCCGACGGTGTCACCTACTGCGACACCGTGGTGGAACGCGGCCGGATGACCATCGACCAGTTCGCGCCGCAGATCTCGTTCTTCTTCTACACCCACGGCGATTTCTTCGAAGAGGTCGCCAAATACCGTGCGGGGCGCCGGCGTTGGGCGACGATCGTGCGGGAACGCTACGGTGCGACGACGGACAAGGCGTCGATGTTCCGCTTCGGGTGCGTGTGCGGCGGCGCGTCGCTGTATGCCCCGCAGGCGCAGAACAACCTGGTGCGGGTGGCCTACGAGGCGATGGCCGCCGTGCTCGGCGGTGTCCAGTCGATGTTCACCGCGGCCTGGGACGAACCGTTCGCGCTGCCCACCGAGGAATCCACCACGCTGGCGCTGCGCACCCAGCAGATCCTGGCCTACGAGACCGGTGTCGCCAGCGTTGCGGACCCGCTGGGCGGCTCGTACTTCGTCGAGGCGCTCACCGACGCCACCGAAGCGCGCATCATCGAGATCATGGCTGACCTCGAAAAGCACGGCGGCATGGTCAGCGCGATCGAGGACGGCTATCTGCAGGGCCTGATCGCCGACGAGGCCTTTCGAGTGCACCAGGACATCGAGGCGGGCACCCGCCCCGTCGTCGGGGTCAACCGGTTCGTGTCCGAGGAGCCCGAGCCGGACGTCGTCACCTACGAGCTCGACGCCGAGGGCCGCGACCTGCAGCTCAAGCGGCTCTCCAAGGTAAGAGCCGAAAGGGATTCGGCCGCGGTGCAATCCACACTCGCGGAGCTTTCGCGTGCCGCCGAGGGAACCGACAACCTGATGCACAAACTGATCGACTGCGCCAACGCCTACTGCACGGTCGGTGAAATGGTTTCCGCCCTCAAAGGGGTGTGGGGCGAATTCCAGCAACCGGTGGTGTTCTAAATGGCCGCACGGATTTTGGTTGCCAAGCCCGGCCTGGACGGGCACGACCGCGGCGCCAAGATCGTCGCCCGCACCTTGCGCGACGCGGGCTTTGAGGTGATCTACACCGGCATCCGGCAGCGCATCGAAGACATCGCATCGATCGCCGTGCAGGAAGACGTGGCCGTCGTCGGCCTGAGCATCCTGTCCGGTGCTCACCTGGCGCTGACCGCGCGGACCATCGAAGCGTTGCGCGCCGCCGACGCCGCGGACATCGCCGTCGTCGTCGGCGGAACGATCCCGCACGCCGACGTACCCAAGCTGTTGTCCGCCGGCGCCGCCGCGGTGTTTCCCACCGGGACAGCGCTCGACGTGCTCGTGCGGGAGATCCGCACGTTGACCGGCACGCCGCAACCTGATGTGGAGGAAACGTGCGCATCGGAGTGATGATTGGCGCCGAGCGCGGCGATATGGCCCGCAAGGTGGCCAAGTTGGCCTCCGATATCGAGTGGGCCGAATCGGCGGGGCTCGACACCGCCTGGATGCCGCAGGTGCCCAACGACTTCGACTGCCTCACCATGGTGTCGCTGATGGCCGCGCACAGCTCGCGTATCGAACTGGGTACTGCGGTAGTGCCGCTGCAGGCCCAGCATCCGATTGCCCTTGCCCGCCAAGCGCTCTCGACGCACGCCGTGGCCGGTGGACGGCTGGCGCTGGGTGTCGGACCGTCGCACCACTGGATCATCCGGGACATGCTCGGCCTGCCGTATGAGAAGCCGGCCGCCTACACCCGCGACTACCTGCAGGTGCTCAACGCCGCCATCGGCGGTCCGGGATCGGTTGATGTCGAGAACGATTCATTCACGGTGCACAATCCGTCGGCGATCGGGGCCGATACTCCATTGCCGGTGCTGGTCGCCGCGCTGGGTCCGGTGATGCTGCAGCTTGCCGGCGAACTGGCCGACGGCACCGTGTTGTGGATGGCCGACGAGCGCGCGATCGGTGATCACATCGCGCCGAAGATCACCAAGGCCGCCGCAGATGCCGGGCGCCCCGCGCCGCGCATCGTCGCGGGCATCCCGGTATGTCTTTGTGCGCCTTCGCAAGTCGGCGAGGCCAAAGAGCGGGCCAACCGCATCCTCGGCGAGGCCGAGGTGTCGCCAAACTATCAGCGCCTGCTCGATCGCGGTGATGCCCGCGACGTCGGCGATCTGTGCGCGGCCGGCGACGAGAAGGCGATCCTGACGCGGATGCGTCGATTTGCCGATGCCGGTGTGACCGACTTGTCCGTTCGCCTGTTGCCGATCGGCGACAACCGGGACGAACTGGTCGCCTCCAAGCGGCGGACACGCGAGATGATCGCCTCGCTCGCAACGGAGTTGCGTTGACGGCCGGACCGCTTGTGGGCATCAAGATTCTGGAAGTCGGCACCATGCTGGCCGGCCCGTACGCCACCATGTTGCTCGCCGATCTCGGTGCCGAGGTCACCAAGATCGAACCCGTTGGCGGTGAGATCTCCCGCGGGGTGGGGCCCACCTACTTCGCCAGTCTCAACCGCAACAAGTCCAGCATCTGTCTCGACTTGAATTCCGATGCGGGACAGCAACACCTGGGCGAACTGGTAGCCGACTCACACGCGTTGCTGGTGAACCTGAAGCCGTCGGCCATCCGCCGGCTGGGACTCACCTACGAGCAGTTGCGGCGGCACAACGACCGAATCGTCTGTGTGGCGATCACCGGGTTTGGGCTGGATGGCGGCGACGATCCGGCTTTCGACTACGTGGTTCAGGCCGGCTTCGGCATCGCCGCATTGACCGGCGACCCGGACGGGCCGCCGACGCTGCCCGGGTATTCGTCGGCGGACAACTCCACCGGAATGTGCGCGGCGCTGGGACTTCTGGCCAAGATCGTCTCCGGAACCGGCGGGCAAGTGGACGTGTCGCTGCGCGACGTGATGCTGTCGCAGCTCAACTACCACGCCTCCGCCTATCTCAACAACGGTGTCGAGCCGCAGCGCCGACCCAACGGGGCTCATTCATATTACGTTCCCGCTCAGCTTTTCCCGACCGCAGAGGGATACCTGGCGCTATTCATTACCCATGACGGCTTCTGGAAATCCTTTGCCGCCGAAGCGGGTATCGGCGGTTTCGACACCATGGCCGAACGGGTGGCCCGCCGCGATGAGGTACTGACCGTCGTCACGGCGATGCTGGCGACCGATACCGCGGCCGGGTGGGAACGGCGGCTGCGTCCACTCGGCGTTCCGGCCGCGGCCGTCAGGACCCTTCCGGAGGCGCTCAAGGCGACCCCGGAAGCGATTGTGACGGCGGGTGATTTCCGCCTCGTCGGGAGTCCGATCCAGATCGCGGGCTACCGACCCGAGTACCGTCCGCCGCCCGAACTAACTTAGGCGTCCGTTCGGCGTCAAGAGCCGGGACTGGTGAGGTGGGCTTCGGCGAGTTTGCGGAAGGCCGCCACCAGGCGGCTGCGGTCTCCGGCGCGTGTCGCCAACACGACATGGCTGGGCTCGACGCCTTCCAACGGGACCGTGGTGATATCGGGGCGCACGCTGGTGCCGTGAAAGCCGGCCGTGATGGCCACCGCCTGCCCGGAGGCGATGAGTTCGAACTTGTCCTCGAGCGCGTCGATGAACGGACCGTCGGGTGCCCGGCGTCCGTCGGGACGAGGGTCGATGCGCCAGAACGCACTCCAGGCCGGATCGGAGTGCCGCACCCGCGGCATCGGTTCGTCGGCGATGTCGTCGAGGGTGACCGATTTCCTGCCCGCGAGGCGATGGTCGATGGGGATCGCCAGCACCCGGGGCTCGTCGTAGAGGACAGTTACGTGCAGTTGGTCGGTCGGGAACGGCAGCCGGGTGACCACCGCGTCTACCCGGTGGTCGAGGAGCGCATTGCGCGCCTGATCCCAGTCCAGGTGCAGGACTTGCACATCGGCGTCCGGGTGCTCACGGCGCAACTCGCGCACTGCGGGGGTGACGATCATGCCCGTCGTGTAGCCGACGGTGATGCGGCTGGGTTGGGCGGCGGCCCGGGCCTGCGACGTGGCTTGAGCGGCCGAGCGCAACAACGACTTGGCCCGTGGCAGGAACACCTCGCCGGCCTCGGTCAGCCGAGTCCCTTGCGGCGTGCGGTCCAACAACCGGACGCCTAACTGCTGCTCCAGGCGGCGAATCTGCCGGCTCAACGACGGCTGCGCGACGCGCAACGCGGTGGCCGCGCGGCCGAAGTGGCGGTGCTCGGCAACCACCACGAAGTACCCCACCAATCGCAGGTCGAGGTCCACCAGCGGCGATGCCGAGTCCGTCATGCGCTCAGTGTAGCCGCGTCGATCAGGGGGGCTCTCCATATATCACCTCTGAACAGTCGTGATGCCTGAATTGCATCGCGCTATATGGAATAGATCTTGGACAACGGCCTGGGACGGACCTTTGACTTGAAGGCACGTCAATCAGAAGGGATCTGCACACCATGGACGTGTTTGTCACCGGCGCGACCGGACACATCGGTTCCGCCGTCGTCACCGAACTCCTCGACGCCGGGCACCGGGTCACCGGCCTGGCTCGCTCCGACGGGGGCGCGGCCGCCCTGACGGCCAAGGGCGCCAAGCCGCACCGCGGCGACCTCGACGACCTCGACGGCCTGCGGGCAGCCGCCGCGGCCTCCGACGGCGTCATCCACCTCGCCTACCGGCACGACTTCGACAGCGACTTCGTCGGCGCCGCCGAGACGGACCTGCGCGCCGTCGAGGCAATGGGCGAGGTGCTGGCGGGCTCCGATAGGCCGCTCGTCAACACCTCCGGAACGCTCTTGCTCGCGCTCATCGCCCCGGGACGGGTCGCAACCGAAAACGACACCGCCGACGGCGGGCCGCGGATCGACTCGGAGAACGCGACCATCGCGCTGGCGGAGCGCGGCGTGCGGTCGTCGGTCATTCGCCTCTCGCCGCTGGTGCACAGCACTCTCGATCACCACGGCTTCGCCCACCGCCTGATCAACATCGCCCGCGAAAAAGGCGTCTCCGCCTTCATCGGCGACGGATCCAACCGCTGGCCGGGCGTCCACACGCTCGACGCGGCACGCCTGTACCGGCTGGCCCTCGAGGCGGCCCCGGCGGGGACGCGATTGCACGGCGTCGCCGACGAGGGTGTGCCGTTTCGTGACATTGCGGCCGTCATCGGGCGCCACCTCGACGTTCCGGTGGCCGGCATTACTCCCGAAGAGGCGGGCGACCACTTCGGATTCCTTTCTGCCTTTGCGTCTTTCGACAACCCGACGTCGAGCGCGCTGACGCAGAAGGTGCTTGACTGGCGTCCCGAGCGGCCCGGGCTGATCGAGGATCTCGACGCGGGCCACTACTTCGGCGAGTGACCCCGAACGTGACGCCGGGCTAGCCGGCGTGCTCGGTGGTCACCTCGAGCAGTCGCGGGATCGGCCGCGGATCCAACTGCAGCGCATCGGACATGTGCAGCCGGCCGGCGTTGGCGTTCATGTTGTCCAAGATGGCCTGAAGGTCGTCGCCCTCGATCTCGTAGAGGGCGACGTACGGCCCATCGCCGTTAACGGGACGCAGCCGGCGCGCCGACACGAATCCGTCGAGGGCGAGGAGTTCGCCCAGATGGACCTCGTCGTACCAGGTGTTGTACTCCTGCTCGCGATCGGGCGAACTGGGTCGAGTCTCCACGTAGATGATCCCCTTGGCCATCCTCGCCGCCTCTCCTGTGGCTACTCGTAGCGCACCGTGATCGAATCCGTGTCGGGCACTCCCTGGCACGTCAGAATGTAGCCGTCGGCCACTTCGTCATCTTCGAGAGCGTCGTTGACCCGCATGGTCGCGTGGCCTTCCTCGAGTCGCGCCATGCAGGTGCCACAGTTGCCGGCTTCGCAGCTGAACGGCGGATCCAGGCCGGCCCGTCGCGCGCTTTCCAGCAGAGTCTCGCCGGGAACCAGCGGCACCGTCACCTTCTTGCGTTCCAGGTGGATCGTCACCGTGCCGGCTTGGGAACCGTTTGATGCGGGATCTGCCACCCGTGGAGTCTCCTCGATCGTCCGGGTGACCGTCACGATGACCGCCCCCTTCCGTACCTGCGTTCTTCACTACAGAGAATACTATTCTCGCAAAGTGATAGCATCTTCTCAAGACTGAGCCTGCCGGGGAAGGACGGGACGTGACCGAGCCGACCGCGCTCGTGTTCGAGGAGCGGCGATACAGCCTGCCTCAACTCGACGCGTTGGCCGACGGGCTGGCCGCGACCCTGGGCAAACGCGGTGTCGTCGCAGGCCGGCGGGTCGCGGTCATGGCGTCGAACCGGCCGGAATTCGTCGCCGCCGTGCTGGCGATCTGGCGGCTGGGTGCCGCGGCGGTGCTCATCAGCCCCGCGTGGAAGCGTGACGAGGTCGACCACGCGCTCGCGCTGACCGGCCCGGCGCACGCCGTCGGGGACCATCCGATACTGGCCGGCCTGATGCCGATGCTGCACCTGGACGAACCGATCGCGCCGGGAGAGCCGACATCGGGCTCCCTGCCACCTCGGGCCGACGCGGTGCTGGTCTTCAGTTCCGGCACCACCGGTCTGCCGAAGGCCGTCCGCCACACGCATGCGGCGCTGGACGAGGCCGTGCGGCACTGGCGCGAAGCGCTGCAGCTGACGCCGCGCGACCGGATACAAGTGGCGACGCCGCCGTCACACATCCTGGGCCTGCTCAACATTCTCACGGCGCTGCGGACCGGCGCCTGGATGCGGCTGCATCCGCGTTTCGATGTCGACCGGATGCTGCATCACATCGAAAAAGACCGCATCACAGTCGAAATGGCGGTTGCACCCATCGCGCTGGCCATCGCATCCCACCCGAAGCTCGAGTCTTACGACCTGTCCTCGCTGCGCTACTTCATGTGGGGGGCGACGCCGGTCAGCCCCAGCGTCGCCGAGACCGTGACGCGGCGGACCGGCGTCGGCTGGGTGCCCGCCTACGGCACCACCGAATTGCCAGTCATCGCGTGCAATCCGCTCGAGGGAGCCCGGCTCGACTCGGTCGGGCGCCCGGTGCCCGGCGTCGACCTGCGCATGGTCTCGCTGGAGACCGGCCGGCCGGTCTGCCCCGGAGAGGTCGGCGAGATCCAGGCGCGGTCGACGTCGCTCATGGCCGGCTACCTGCCGGCGGAGGCGACCGCCGAGGCGATCTGTGACGGCTGGTATCGGACCGGCGACGTCGGCTGGCTGGACACCGAAGGCTGGCTGCGAATCACCGACCGCCTCAAAGAGATGGTCAAGGTGCGCGGATTCCAGGTCGCGCCAGCGGAAATCGAGACGGTGCTGCACGGTCATCCGGCCGTCAAAGACTGCGCGGTGTTCGGCGTTCCCGATGACATCAACGGCGAAGCGATCGTCGCCGTCGTGGCGGCGCGCTCTCCCTTTGAGACGGCAAGGGTCGCCACCGATCTCACCGCTCTGGTGGATCAAAAGCTGGCGTCCTACAAACGCTTGAGCCGCGTCGTGTTCGTGGACGACATTCCGCGCCTACCATCGGGCAAGGTGCTGCGACGGGTCTTGAAGGAACGGTATGGATGTACGTCTGACGTCTGAACAGCAGCAGCTACGTGACGCCGCCGCCAAGCTGGCCGACGACCTCGGGCCCGGAGCGGTGCAGGACCTCGACGACGCGAGTCGAATTGCGCGGCTGGACAAGCAGATCGAAACGACGGGCTGGAGGTCGCTGCGTTCCGACGGGGCCTCCGGCGTCGAAGTGGCCATCGTCGCGGAGGAATTCGGGCGCCGGCTGGTCGACGCGCCGTTTCTTGGGCCGGTGTTGGCCGACGATCTCGCCCGGCACGTCGGGGGCGACAGCGCGGGAGCGACGATAGCCGTCGATGACCGAGCAATCGACTCTCGGGGCGCTCGGCGCGCCCTGTTGCTCTCCGATACGACAATCCTGGCGACGGATCTGGCCGCCGGCCGCACCGGTGCCGATTTGACCCGGGCCGAAGCGGATCTGGTGGGATCGCCGGTGAGTCTCGGCGAGGTGACCGACGACGTCGCCGCACGATGGCTGGCCCTGGCGCTGGTCACCACCTCGGCGGACCTGGTCGGAATCGCCCGGGGCGCGCACGCCGTCGCGTGCGACTACGCGAAGATCCGCGAACAGTACGGCAAGACGATCGGGTCGTATCAGGCGATCGCGCACCTGCTCGCCGAAAGCCTTGCGCTGATTGAAGGTTCGGTGAGCGTGTTGCGCCATGCCGCGTGGGCGGTCGACGAACTGGCGCCGGCGGAGGCCATTCGGGCCGCGCAGGTCGCGAAGGTCTACTGCGCGCGCGCCACCCGAACCGTCTGCGAGACCGCCGTGCAGGTGCACGGCGGCATCGGCAACACCTGGGAGTGCCTGGTTCATGTCTACCTGCGCCGCGCGCTGACATCGACCGAACTGTGGCCGGTTACGCTGAAGGAGATCGACTTTGGACTTTCGTGACTCGCCCGACGAGGCCGCCTTCCGGGAGCGGCTGCGGTCCTGGCTTTCGCTGCACGCCAAGCAATACTCCGGCTCCGGAGACGAATACTGGGAGCGCATGGCCGACTGGCATCGGGCGCTGTACGACAACGGCTTCTTCGGCCTGTCCTGGCCCCGCGACTACGGCGGCCAGGATTTGCCGCCGGTATACGACGTGATCGTGGACGAGGAGCTGGTGCGCGCAGGCGCGCCGCCGCGCCCCAGCGTGGGCTACCTGGTCTACGGAATCGGCAGGCACGCCAGTGACGAACTGCGGAAGCGCTTCCTGCCCGGCATCATCAATGGAAGCGAGCGCTGGTGCCAGGGTTTCAGCGAGCCCGGCGCCGGCTCGGACCTCGCATCGCTGACCACCACCGCCACCCGCGAGGGCGACAACTATGTGGTGCACGGACACAAGATTTGGACGAGCTATTCCGATGTCGCCGACTGGTGTCTGTTGCTGGCCCGTACCGACCCCGAGGCCAAACGCCACCGCGGCCTGTCGGCTTTTGTGCTCGAGATGAAACAGCCTGGCGTTCAGCAGCGCCCGCTGCGCATGATGAACGGAGTCACCAACGAATTCGGCCAGGTGTTCTTCGACGGGGCAACGGTGCCGGCGGACCGGATGGTCGGTGCTCCCGGGGAAGGCTGGGCCGTCGCCATGACCGTCGTCGGACACGAGCGCGAACCGTCCACACTCGGCTACGCGGCGAGATATGGCAAGCTCGTCCGAAATCTGTTCGCGCACTGGGATGATCGCGAAGGTCCGGTTCCTGAAGAGCTCGCGTGGGCGGCCGTCGAGTCGGAAATGCTCACGCATCACGTCCGGCGCCGCCTGTCCGAGCAGCTGGACGGGGTGTCGCACGGTCCCGAAGGGTCACTCGACAAGCTGCTGATGACCTGGGTCGAGCAATCCGTCGGGCACGCGGCGCTGGCGGTCGCGGGGACCCGCGATCCGGATCTGCTCAGCGACTATCTGTATAGCCGCGCGCAGAGCGTGATGGGCGGGACATCACAGATACAGAAGAACATCATCGCTTCACGAATCTTGGGATTGGGAGTCTGACGTGTACGACATGCCTGCCGAAATCGACGTCCGCGCCGAAGGTCCACTGCGGATCATCACCCTGAATCGGCCCGACTCTCTCAACTCGGTCAACGACAACCTCCACGTCGGACTCGCGCGCCTGTGGCAGCGATTGACCGATGACGCCGCGGCCCGCGCCGCGGTGATCACCGGGGCCGGCAGGGCGTTTTCGGCCGGCGGCGATTTCTCGTATCTCAAAGAGCTGTCAGCCGATGCCGATCTGCGCGCCAAGACAATCCGAGACGGACGCGAGATTGTGCTGGGCATGGCCCGGTGCCGAATCCCCGTGATTGCCGCGGTCAATGGCCCGGCCGTCGGACTCGGCTGCAGCCTCGTCGCGCTGAGCGACATCGTCTTCATCGCCGAAGACGCCTACCTCGCCGACCCGCATGTGCAGGTGGGGCTGGTGGCCGCCGACGGTGGCCCGCTGACCTGGCCGCTGCACATCAGCCTGTTGCTGGCCAAGGAGTACGCGCTGACCGGCACGCGAATCCGCGCCGAGCGGGCCGTCGAACTCGGACTGGCCAACCACGTGGTGGCCGACCCCGTTTCCGAGGCAATCGCTTGCGCCAAAAAGATTTTGGGGCTGCCCCAGCAAGCGGTCGAAAGCACCAAGCGGGTGCTCAACATCCATCTGGAGCGCGCAGTGCTGGCCAGCCTCGACTACGCCTTGTCCGCCGAGAGCCAGTCGTTCGTCACCGAAGACTTCCGCACCATCGTGACGAAGCTGGCGGAGGGCAAGAACTGACTTCCTCCGGGGCTCCGCGAGCTGGGGGTACCGCCCGCTTGCGGGGGAAACGTCACTGCGAATTTCCGCCCGGTTTATCGCAGCGGCGTTACGCTCGCGAGTCGGTCGTCGCCTCGGGTCCCTTCGCGGCCAATGCCGCGAACAGCGCGGCGTTAGCCGCCGCCCCGACGGCAGCGACGCTCAGATCGCGAGCCTTCACATGGAAACCCACCGCAAGGACGAAGTAGACCGTCAGCATCACGGTTGTCAGTCGCGCCAGCCAAGGTGCCCATCTCGCTGACAACAGACCAACGGCGGCCGCGGCCTTGATGGGTGTGAATATCCACCGGTATCGGATCGGAAAATCGATCGCGTCGAGCACTTGGGTGACGAACGGCAGCGGAATGGCATCGCCGACAGCGCTCGCCGCCAGGTAAGTCGCCAGCAGGTCATAGGTTCGGTGCGACGCCAATGTCTTCTCCTATCGCCGATGGTGTTCTCAATCGTCGTCGTGTCGTCGTAGGAAGTCACGCATCACCTGATCGAACCGGTCCGGCTCCTCGATGAAGGGCATGTGAGCGCTCGACTCGAACAACTCAAAACGCGACCCCGCGATGCGCTGGTGCATTTCCCACATGTGCTCCGGCACGCATTCGTCGAATCTGCCCGCAACGACCAGGGTGGGCAGCGTGATCTCGGCCAGCCGGTCGAACACATCCCAGCTCCGGATGGTCCCGACGATGTGAAAGTCGCTCGATCCGAACATCGTCTCGAAGATCTCGGTGCCCATATTCCGGAATGCGTCCTCGAGCTCCGTGGGCCACGGACGAACGCGGCAAAGGTAGGTCTCGTTCCAGGTACGGATCGCGGCCTGGTATTCGGCCGAGTAGGTCGTGCCGGCGGCTTCATGACGGTCAATCGCGGATTGAGTTGCCGGGTCAAGCTCGGATTTCAAGCGGGCCACCATCTTCGAGAACTGGGGTATCGACGCGATGCTGTTGGAGATGGTCAGGCTGACGGCCCCGGACGGCACATCAAGCGCGTACTGCTGCGCCAGCATCCCGCCCCATGAATTGCCGAAGACATGGAAGCGGTTGAGGCCCAGCGCCTTTACCACGGCGTCCATTTCGGCCACCGAGCGATCCATCGTCCAGAGTGCGGTGTTGGGCCGACGCTTGGAATTCCCGCAACCCAGCTGGTCCCAGAAAATGACTTCTCGCTCGTCAGCCAGACGCTCCAGCGAAGCCAAGTAGTTGTGCGGTAAACCCGGTCCTCCGTGGATCGCAAGGAGCGGAAGACCCGCCCCGCCGCCAACCCGCTTGAACCAAACATTCCCGCCGGGCACCGGGACAACCCCCTGAGTCATTCACCCACCATCGCAAATACGTGCCACTGCTCGCGAGCCATCCTGCCGGTGGTCCTCCTTGCAACTCGTACTCTCGAAATGAGAGAATAGTGTTCTCATGAATGTGCGGTCGGCTCTCGAGCCCCGCACGTGCTCGCCGAACTGGAGAAACCCGTGCCCGAAGCCGTCATCGTGTCCGCCCTGCGCACCCCCATCGGCACCGCCCGGAAGGGGACGCTGCGCGACACCTCCGCATTCGACCTTGCGCACCACGTGGTCACCGAAGCGGCCAAGGATCTGGACCCGACGCAGGTCGACGACGTGATCCTGGGCGAGGGTCTCTACGGCGGCGGCGTGGTCGCCCGTCACGCGGCCATCACAGCGGGCCTGCCCCAGGTGCCCGGTCTGGCCAACAATCGGCACTGCGCGGCCGGCCAGGCGGCGGTGCAGAGCGCGGCGGCCAGCGTGCGCGCGGGAATGGATCAGCTCGTCATCGCCGGCGGCGTGAACTCGGCGTCCACGTCGCCGCGGTCACGGATGCAGGTGGACGGCGAGTGGGTCGACTGGTTTCCGCCAACCCACCCCGACCGGCCCGACGCGCCGAACCTCGACATGTCGATCACCGTGGGCTGGAACGCCGCGGTGAAGGCGGGCGTGAGCCGCGAGGAGATGGACGCCTGGGCGCTGCGGTCACACCGCAACGCGATCGCCGCGATCGATGAGGGCCGCTTCAAGGAGGAGATCGTGCCCATCGAGACGCCGCACGGGCTGTTCTCGGTCGACGAACATCCGCGCCGCGACACCAGCATGGAGAAGCTGGCCGCGCTCAAGCCGCTGCACCCGGAAATCGAGGGCTTCTCGATCACCGCCGGCAACGCCTGCGGCGCCAACGACGGCGCGGCCGTGCTGACCATCGCGAGCGAAACGCTCGGGCTGCCCGCGCTGGCCACCGTGCGGTCCTGGGCGTCCGTCGGTGTCGACCCCGCGATCACCGGCTTGGCGCCGGTCGAGGCGATACCGAAAGCGCTTGCCCGCGCCGGGCTTTCGATCTCCGGCGTGGACCTGTACGAGATCAACGAGGCGTTCGCGGCGATGTGTGTGGCCACCATCAAGCTGCTCGAGCTGGACCCGGACAAGGTCAACGTCAGCGGCAGCGGCTGCTCGCTGGGACATCCCGTGGCGGCAACCGGGGCCAGGATGCTGGTCACCCTGGTGCACGAATTGCGCCGCCGCGGAGGCGGAATCGGGGTCGCGGCCATGTGCGCGGGCGGGGGAATGGGCTCGGCGACGGTGATCGAGGTCGCTGCGCCATAATGCGCACATGACGATCGCCGACCTGATCGCCAGCGCGCGTGACGGATCTCAGCGCGCGGCGGGTCGGCTACTCAGCCTCGTCGAAGGCGAACGACGCGACGAGGTGCTGGCGAGCATCGGGCCCGCAACCGCGCTCAAGGTCGGCGTTATCGGGATCACCGGACCACCGGGCGCGGGCAAGTCGACGACGATCGGGGCCCTGGTCGGCGCCTACCGGGAGCGCGGGTGCCGGGTGGCCGTGCTGGCCGTGGACCCGTCGTCGCCGTTCAGTGGTGGTGCGCTGCTGGGCGACCGGATTCGAATGACCGCGCATATCAACGACTCCGACGTCCTGATCCGTTCGGTGGCAACGCGCGGGCATGTCGGCGGTCTGGCCGCCGCGGTTCCGGCGGCGATCCGGCTGCTGAGCGCGATTGGTTACGACGTGGTCCTGCTGGAGACCGTGGGCGTCGGACAGTCCGAGATCGAGATCGCCGCCGTCGCCGATCCGACCATCGTCGTCCTCAATCCGGGGGCGGGCGACGCGGTGCAGGCCGCCAAAGCCGGTGTGCTGGAGGTCGCCGACATCGTGGCGGTCAACAAGGCCGACCGCGAGGGCGCCGAACAGACCGTGCGGGATCTGCGCGCCGAAACCAAGGCGCCGATCGTGAGCCTCGTCGCCGCGCGGGGCGAGGGCGTCGCGGAGCTGATGGCCGCCATCGACGACCATCGCCGCACCGACAGCCGGGCCCGCCGGCTGGCGCGCGCCCGCGCCCAGATCCTGTCGCTGGCGCAAACCCGGCTGCGGGACCAGCCGGATCTGGACCGGCTCGCCGAGGCGGTGGTCGACGGACACGACGACCCCTACACGGCGGCCGCAAAGTTGCTGGCTTCTTCCTCTGACTAGGCATCCCTTCCCGCCAGCGGGCTATGGGTGTTTCGGCCGCATCACGTCGGGTAGCCGCCTCCAGCAAGAGGGACGAGGCGAACCAAGGGACTATCCCGACCGGGAGGTAGTGATGCCGACAGCGTCACACGTCACGGAGTTGCGCTGACCGACAAGGCTCTGAATCCGTGCGCGAAGTTTGCCTGTCAGGCAGCGCTACCGCGATCACTCAGACGACGTCGGCTTTAACAGTCCAACGCAAATAGTTGACAATTAGCACAGCAAACATGCAGGTTGCCACAGCCGATGCTCAGCAATACGGCTGTGCCTTCGTTTCAGCAAACAGAGGCAGTTTGTGGGGAATGTCACAAACTATTGGCCGAGTTGCTTGCATATACAACTTTATGCGTAAATACCAACGGCCCGAGGCGCCTTCAGCCTCGACGGTGGAACGCCGATCCGGGGGGCGCGGCATGAGGGGGGAAGGTAATGGTCGCGCTCGGCGCAATTCGTGACTGGTCGCCAGCACCGGGGCCAGTCGTCTCGCGGCACGCATCTCCTTCCGCGCGTGCGAAAGCCCGGCAAGCACCCATAAGTGCCGTCCCGGCCGGCTATCAGCGAGCCGAGCTTCTTCGGGGGTTTTCCCAACATGCGGCGCACCTACTTGATATGGCGCGCTTGTGCATTGGCGCCTGGGACATCGTCGGTGTGTGCGACATCCCCGCCATCACGTACGCTGTTCCCGCGCATCTTCGCCGGCGCGGCACAGGCCACACAGCCGGTTCGAGTACAAGAACGCGGAAAACATCGTCCGACGGACCAACCGCGACTCCGCCGATATCGAAATTGTGCCGACGGAGAATGGCGAAATGACGTCGGCAGATATTCGCGCCCATATATTGGCGACACCGGATCCGCTGCAGTGGGATTGCTTCAGCTTCGGGTGTATTCAGCGCGCAGGCCATTTCACATTCTTTATGAGTGTTGACCACCTCCTCACCGACGGGATGTCTGCGGGTGTGATCTTCGTGGAAATCCACGTGATGTATGCCGCTTTGCTGGAGAGCGGAGCGCCGATCCCGCTCCCGGACCCTGCCGGCTATGACGATTACTCCTTCGGGCAGCGGCAGCACACAGCCGCTCTGACCCCGGAATCCCCGCAGGTACGCAGCTGGATCGAGTTTGCTGAAAGCAACGACGCAACGTCTCGCTGTGAGTCCGCCCTTGTGAGTTGCGAGATGTGAGCCGTCGACGGGGCACGAGTCGTAGGCCACTCCCACGCCGCGCAAGAAGGCCGCGGAATCGCACGGACAAGGATTGAGAAAATTGGTAGCACTGGGCAACATCAACGGATGGCAGCCGGGCCAAGGTCCGGTTACCACGTGGACGGCCTCACTCGCGGCACGTGAAGCGGCTCATAATGCGCGGCGCAGCGATCTAGCTGCGAGTTATCAGCAGGCTCAACACGCTCGGCTCGCTTACTACGCCAAGGAGCTGGGCAGACAGCTGCCCCGCCTGATGATCGTGGCGTGGGACATTCCCGGTGTGTGTGAAATTCCGGCAATGACGGCGGCGATCAATGCGCATGTCCGTCGTCACGATACCTACCACAGCTGGTTCGAATTCGAGAACGACGACATGGTCCGTCGCACGATCGACAGCCCAGAAGTCATCGATTTCGTTCCTGTGGAGTTCGGAAATATGAGCGCCGAACAAATACGCATACACGCGATGACGACGACGCCGGAGACACTAGAGTGGGATTGCTTCACATTCGGCATCGTCCAGCACACTGACCATTTCACGATCTACGCCAGTGTTGACCATCTCCACATCGACGGCATATCCGCCGCACTGATCTTCCTCGACATCCACCTGATGTACCAGAACATGCGGCAGGCGACCCCCACCGCGCTTCCGCAGGTTGGGAGCTATCGCGACTACACCGTGCGGCAGCGCCAGGAGGTGGCGAGCTTGACCCTGCGGTCCCCACAGATCAAGGACTGGATCGAGTTCGCTCAAGACATCGACGGCGACTGGCCGAGCTTCCCGCTGCCGCTCGGCGACACGTGGGCCAACAACAAAGGCGAGTTCCTGACGGTCGACGTGTTGGACGCGGCACAGACGGAATCCTTCGACACCGTCTGCCGTGAGGCCGGCGCTCGGTTCAGCGGGGGAGCCCTGGCGTGCGCAGCTCTGGCCGAGCACGAACTCACGGGCACCGAGACCTACCACGGATTCACGGCCTACGACACGCGCACGCCGGACATCGACACGATGAGTGTGGGTTGGTTCGCCAGCGTGTTTCCGGTCACCGTGCCGACCGGCAACGGCTACTTCCCCGAGGTGGCCAGGGCAGCACAGAAGTCGTTCGACGCCACTAAGCATCTTGCTGGCGTGCCGTTTGAACGGGTCCTCGAGCTGGCGGCACCGGATCAGCTGGGGATCAAGCTGCCCACGCGCCCGGCAATGATGGTGTCGTTCATCGACTTCCGCACGATACCCCTCGCCACACTGTGGGAAGAAACGAACTTCGGCACCTACGGCGACTGTCTGTCGCTCGGCGGGATCAACATGTGGGTCAACCGGCACGCCGCAAAAACCACCGTGACGATCTCCTTTCCGGACAACCCCATCGCGCGTGAGTCTGTGCACCATTACATCGCGGCATTGACTCACGTGTTCACGTGCGTCGCCAAAGGCAACTCGGACTGGGTGGATGTGGTTGCAGACCCTGCGAATTCACGCGAACCGTTCGTTTTGCGTGCGGCAGGCGAGTAACGAAAGCGACCTTACGAAGATGAGCAACGTACTCGATCTGGTCGACCAGACCGTATTTCTCGGCGAGCGAGCAACGGGAGCTACCAGCCTATTGCAGTGCGTCTGGGTGTACGACCGGGCAATCGACCTCGACGGTCTGCGAAAGTTCCATGACCACCTTCAGCGGGGGCGGTTATCCCGCCGCATCGAACGGTCATCCTTGCCGTTCGGCCGCCATCGCTGGGTCTCGCCCAGCGATCCGTCCGACCTCGAGATCGTCGCGACGCCTCGGCCGCGTGAAGAATTCGACTCCTGGCTGAACGAGCAGGCCGCCACCCCCCTGGATGCCGAACACGGACCCGGATGGCACCTTGCGGTGCTCCCGTTCACCGATGGCGGGGCGGGGGTGAGCTTGGTCTTCACACATTGCCTCGCCGACGGCCTCGGGGGATGCATGGCGCTGGCGGAAGCGGCGTGCGGCGACGACAACGCGATCGGCTGGCCTGCCGCTGGGTCACGCCGACGGTGGCGGGCGCTGCGCGAGGACGCCCGCCAAACCGCGCGCGACATCCCCGCTATCGGCCGCGCCGTCGTTGCCGCAGCACGATTCGCCGGACGTAACCGCGGCAGTGCCCCATCAGCCACCCCGCTACCTACCGCGCCGGCGGCGCCGCTTGCCGGAGCGGACGAATTCATCACTATCCCAGCAGCAACGATCTTCATCGATGCCGACGAATGGGACGCCCGCGCACACGCGCTCGGGGGAACCAGCAACACGCTGCTTGCGGCATTGGCGGCCCGCTTGGCCCAGCGAATGGGGCGGGTGACCGCATACGGTTCGGTCACCTTGGCGATGCCCCTCAACGAGCGCACCGCCGACGATACCCGCGCCAATGCCGTCACGAATGTCGACGTCACCGTCGACCCTGCACCTGCGACGACGGACCTGCGCGAGATGCGGGCGGCTATCAAGCAAGCGCTGATCCGCCACCGACAGGTGCCCGACCAACGGTGGGCATTGCTGCCCCTCGTTCCCCTGTTGCCCAAGCGACTCGTCCGGCGAATGGTCGGCGTAGCCGCGGGCAGTGCGACCAGCGTCATCTCATCCAACCTCGGTGCGGTCAACCCGGCCACCAACCGGCCAGACGGCACCGACGCCGACTACTTCGCCATGAAGTCGCTCTACCCGGGCATGACCAAAGCGACCATGCACCGCGCCGGCGGACTGCTGGCGTTGCTCTCGGGAAGCGCCCACGGACAGGTCTTTGTCTCAGTCCTTGCATACCAGCCAGGCAGCTCGAACGATAGCTTGCGACAAGACCTTTCGAACACGCTGAGCGACTTCTCGCTCACCACGACGGGTTGGCGACGCCCTACCCGAGCGAGCCGCGCGCAGTAAGCGCCCCATCCACACGAACGAAGGATTCACCCTGGCTAACCAGTCCGGCGCCTCGGAGACCTCGACGCGCATCGATGTGTTTTCGGTGCTGGGTCGCTTCGTGGTCCGCGCGCCGTGGCTGATCATCGCCGCCTGGGTCGTAGTGGTCGGCGTGATGGCCGTGGCCTTCCCCCCGTTGACGAAGGTGGTGGAAAGCCAGACCGTGCAGCCGCTGCCGCCCAAAGACATGGCGGCCGCCGAGCAGATGGCCAAGGATTTCGGTGAATCCGCGCAGAACGTCCTCATTGTCGTACTCACCGACAACCGGGGTCTCCAACCTGGCGATGAGGATGCCTACCGCAAACTGGCCGCCACGTTACGCGGCGACAGCAACGACGTGACCGGCGTACAGGACGTCCTCACCACGCCCGCACTGCGTCCAATGATGGTCAGCGCCGACAACAAAGCGTTCTACATGGCGGTGAATCTCAGGGCGCCTGCCGGCTCCCCTGAATCCTTGCGGGCCTACCAACGGATCACAGAAATCGCCAAACGCACCACCGCGGGCTCCCCGCTGATCGCGGACGTGACGGGACAGGCGGCCATGGTCGGCGACCTGTCGATCGTCAGCGATCGCGACATGCACCGGGTCGAGATTGCCACCGCATTGTTGGTGTTGATTATCCTGCTGGTGATCTACCGACGACTCGTGACCGTGCTGCTGCCTTTGATCACCATCGGAGTTTCGGTGATGTCGGCCCAAGGTGTCGTGTCCGCGCTGACTGAGCTCGGACTTGGGGTGTCCGCGCTGACCATCGCGTTAATGACGGCGATGATCGTCGGCGCCGGCACCGACTATGCCGTCTTCTTGATCAGCCGCTACCACGAGTACATCCGGTCCGGCACAGACTCCGACGGGGCTGTGCAGCAGGCGTTGCGCTCCATCGGCAAGGTCATCGCGGCGTCGGCGGCCACCGTCGCCATCACCTTCTGCGGCATGGTATTCACCCGCCTACCCGCGTTCACGAGTGTTGGCCCGGCACTTGCGGTTTCGATCGGGATCGCGTTTCTGGCCGCCGTTACGCTGTTGCCCGCCATCCTGGTGCTCGCGGGTCGACGCGGATGGGTGACGCCGCGACCGGCGCTCACAGGCCGCCTGTGGCGGCGATCAGCCGTCCAGATCGTTCGCCGGCCCAAAGCCCATCTGCTGATCAGCCTGTCGGTGTTGATCGCGCTGGCCGCCTGCGCGGCCTTCCTGCGGCCCACCTTTAACGACCGCCTGCAATTACCGCAATCAGCGGAAAGCAACGTCGGCTTTTCGACAATGGAAAACCACTTCTCGACGAGTACCCTTCTCCCGCAATACATCTACGTGCGCGCGCCCCAGGACCTGCGGACATCGCGGGCCCTCGCGGACCTGGACCAAATGGCGCAGCGCGTGTCTCAGCTGCCCAACATCGCCGCGGTGCGCGGCATCACGCGACCTACCGGCCGGCCGCTCGATCAGACCAAGCTCAGCTTTCAAGCCGGAGAGGTCGGCACCAACCTCGAGAACGCCTCGACACGGATCAGCGACCGAACCACCGACCTCGACGCACTGACCAGTGGCGCCGACAAACTCGCGGCAAGCCTCGCCCACGTTCGCGACCAAATCCGCAGCGCCAGCGGGCCCATGACCGAGCTCACCGCGACGCTGAACCAGGTGCAGCAGCAGCTCGCCACGGCTGCCCAACTGATGGACACCATCCGCGGACTCGCGAACCCCCACGGGTCCGTTTTGACGCTCGCCGCTAGTGTCGTCGACTCGGCGGGCCCAATGCTCGACGCTTTGAACTCGAGCCCGCAATGCAGCGCCGACCCGGCGTGCAGCGCCGGCCGCTCCCACCTCGAACAGCTTGTCCAGGCACGAAACAACGGCACATTGGACGCCGCGCAGAGTGCGGCGGCACAGAACGTGCAGTCGACATTGCAGCATCTGAGCACGCTGTTGGCAACGGCGGGCGGCAGTCTGCGGGCACCGGGCAGCAATAGTCCTGCCGGTGTGCCGCAAAGGATCGCCCAAATGCAGGAAGGCGCCGACGCGCTGGCCGACGGCAGCCAGCGGCTGGACCAGGGTGTCCGGGCACTCGTCGATCAGACCAAGCAGATGGGTCTGGGAATGAATCAGGCGGCCGACCTGCTGCTGTCGATGAAGCGTGACGCCTCACAAACTTCTATGGCGGGCATGTACATCCCGCCCAAGGTGCTCACCTCAGACGACTTCAACAACGCCGCGAAGATGTTCATGTCGCCTGACGGGCATTCGGTGCGCTACGTCGTCGAGACGAAATTCGACCCATTCAGCACAGCCGCGATGGACCAGGTGGCATCGATTCTCAATACGGCTCGCGGCGCGCAGCCGAACACCTCGCTCTCGGAAGCGTCGATATCGCTGGTCGGTACGACGCCGATGTACAGCGCCATGCGCGGCTACTACAACGACGACCTTCGACTGATCATCGTCATGACACTTTTCGTTGTCTTCGTCATTCTCGTCGCCCTACTTCGGGCGATCGTCGCGCCGCTGTATCTTATTGCCTCCGTGGTGATCTCGTTTCTGTCGGCCTTGGGCGTGGGAGTCGTTTTCTTCCAGTTCGTGCTGCATCAGGCGATCTCTTGGAATGTGCAGGCGACGGCATTCATCGTGCTGGTCGCCGTCGGGGCGGACTACAACCTGCTGTTGATCACCCGAATTCGTGAAGAGTCGGGTTCGGGGCTCCGCACTGGCATCGTTCGTGCCGTCCGTTCAACGGGTGGTGTCATCACTTCGGCCGGCATTATCTTTGCCGCCTCGATGTTCGGCCTGTTGTTCGGCAGCCTCTCGACCATGGTGCAGACCGGGTTCATCATCGGCGTGGGCCTGCTAATCGACACATTCGTGGTGCGCACCATTACCGTGCCGGCCCTGGCGGCAATGATCGGACGGGCGAACTGGTGGCCCTCCAAGCCCACCGCCGACATCGGTTTCTCGGATGTTCGCAAAGCCCGCAGCACAAGCTGTTCGGTGGGGGCAGCCGCGATTGAGGGGGCTGAGGGGCGATCGTGGGGCGAAGCGCATACCACCCATGTGTTTTCTGGCAGCGCCCTATCGCCGTCGGCCTCCGCACGAGGTGCTGCGCTCATCAAGAGGCCAATGTCTCTTACACCCGCAGAGCCGGGTGGAGCCTGACGTATCGCTGAGGTCGGCGAGCTCAGTGTGTGGAGACCCAGCCGTTGCGTGAGTGCCTGACTCAGAGCGGTCAACAATCAAGCATCGGGCTTCGGTCTTGATTTGCTTCATATTAATGTGTTGCATGAAAACATGACACGTTCGGCCGATGATCTGGTAACCGAATTCTGCAAACTTTGGGCGTCTCCCGACCCGGACGAGCTTGCGGCGTACTTCACCGAAGACGCCGTCTACCACAACATCCCAATGGCGCCGGTGCAAGGCCGCGAGGCGATCAGAGAATTCATCGCAGGGTTCCTCGCCGCATTCGACGGGATCGACTTCAATGTGCATCGGCAGATCAGCGACGGCACGCTGGTTATGAACGAACGCACGGACGTGATGCGCCGCAAGGACGGCGGGACAGTCCCATTGCCGGTGATGGGCGTCTTCGAGGTGCACAACGACCGGATCGTGGCTGGCGCGACTACTTCGATATGGCGGCCATCACCAGCGCGTTCAGCTAGCCGACCAAGCCCCGGGCGATCGCCTCGACATCGTTGAGGTTGTCGGCCAACTCCATGCGCGGGTGGGCATCTACTGCAGAACGGTAGCGCTGCAGAAGGGCGATCGCCTCGTTGAAGGGTTGGGCGAACACCCTGCCTTTGACCGACACCAACGTGCCTGCGGGGCGCCGGTAGCGGGTCAGGGGGTCGACGGCGGCGTCCGCCCGTAGCGGCAGACAGGTGTGCTGGTCCCACAGGAGTGATGACGTCATCGAGCTACTCAAGATCCACCGACTTCCCGGTCGCGGCCGCGTGGCCCGCACGGTAGCCGAAAACCATTGCCGGGCCTATGGTTCCGCCGGCGCCGCCATAGGCACGTCCGGTCGCCCCCGCCATTGCGTTGCCTGCGGCGAACAAACCCGGAATAGGCTCGCCGCCGACATGCAGGACGCGGCCGTCGGGGTCGGTGCGCGGTCCGCCCTTGGTGCCCATCGCGCCGATGCACACCGGCACCGCGTAGTAGGGGGCGGTGTCGATCGGGCCGAGCGTCTTCCCGGCGAGGGTGGTGGCGCTGTCGTCGCCCCAGTAACCGTCGTATGCGCTTGAGCCACGGTCGAAGTCGGGATCGGCCCCGGCGGCCACCCGGCGGTTCCATTCCTGGATGGTGCGGGCGAGGCCGTCGGCGTCGATGCCGGTCTTGGCGGCCAACTCGGCAAGGTCCGCCGATTCGCAGAACCAGTCCGGAACCGGTTGTCCTGGTTCGATACCCAGAAATCCGTAACGCTGCAAGTGAACTGAATCGAAAACAATCCATCCGCGATCGTTGACGTATCCACCGCGGGGATCGAGGTAGTGGAAGGCGCCGGCCATCGAGTTGTAGTCGCACGCCTCGTTGACGAACCGCCGCCCGGCGGAGTTGACGATGATGCTCCGCGGCCGGGTTCGTTCCAGACGGACGCTGCGGCTGCGTTGCTTGCCGTCGATGGTGTCGTCGGGGATTTGTACGATCGGCACCCACCAGGCTTCGCCCATGTTGGCCAGGTCCGCGCCGTGCGCCATCGCCATGCGCAGCCCGTCCCCGGTGTTGTTCGGCGGGGAGACCGCGCCGTGCATCGGGCCGCGTAAAAACGCTTGCACCAGAGCGGGATCCCATTCGAAGCCCCCGGTGCCCAGGATGACTCCGCGGCGAGCGCGCACGTTCATGCTGTGACCCGGCAGCGCGATGCGTACGCCGGTGATCTCCCCGTCCTCGGCAATCAGTTGTTCGGCCCGCGCGTTCACCTGGGGCGTCACCCCGGCATCCAGTAAGCCCTTGAGCAACCCGGCGATCAGCGCGGTGCCGGCGACGCACAGATGGCTGGTTCGTTCATCGATCGCCGCGTGCAGCCGGGCTCTGGTCTCGGCGTCGAAACCGACGTTGGACCAATCGGCGGGAAACGACGTGATCCGAGTGGCCCATTCCCCTAATTGCGTGAGATCGAAGGGCGCCGCGCCGAGTGATCGCCCCCCGGTCGGCTGCCCGCCCGGCAGCTCGGGCTGGTAATCGGGAAAGCCGGTCGCGATCTCGAAGCGCAGATCGCTGTGCGCCTCGACGAAGTCGAGCATCGCCGGGCCGGTCCGCACGAACGTCTCGACCAGGGCGTCGTCCATCGAGCCCAGGGACTGTGCGCGCAGGTATCGCAGGGCGTCGGCAGGCGTCAATTCCCCTTCGGGAGAACGGTTGTGGGCGGGTATCCACGCGATGCCACCCGACACCGCGGTGGTCCCGCCGACGGTCGGGGCCTTCTCGAAGACCTCCACCGAGGCGCCGGCGACCGCCGCGGTCAATGCGGCGGTGAGCCCGGCGCCGCCACTGCCGAGCACGACGACATCGACTTCATGGTCCCAAGGCATGGACTGCAATCCCTTCAGCTCAGTAGCTCGGACAACTGCTTGGCGGCCTTGATGACCGCGTCCCTTCCGCGCATCACCACGTCCTCTCGGTGAGAGATCAGGTTGATGCAGGTCGGCGGGGACGGGGCTGGGCGGTGGACCGGCACGGCCAGGCCGTAGGTATTGGGTTCGATCTCCCCGTACGTCATCACCCAGCCGCGCGCGCGAGCGCGGGCGACCAGCTCTCGTTCGCCCGGGCGCGGAGGCATGCTCGCGAGCAGGGCGATCCCGGCCGCACCGCGGTCGAGCGGATATCGACTGCCCTCATGGAAGGAGAGCTGGTACGCGACATGGCTCGGCACGATCACCGCGACTGCCACCTGCTGGTCGCCCTCGGCGATGAGCAACGACACGGTGGTGCCGAGCTCGTCGGCCACCGCGCGCAGCGCGGGCAGACTGAGTTGGCGCACGTTGCGATCGAATGACGCGCCGAGCACGGCGAGGCCGGCCGCGGGCCGGTAGCGCCCGTCCTCTCCCTTGGCCACCAACCGGAATTGGGCAAGCGTCGAGAGCACTCGATACGCGATGGTGCGATGCACCCCGATTTGTTCGGCGACCTGTTGCACGGTGAGCCCGGTGGGGGAATCGGCCACCATTTGCAGCGCGGTCAGTCCCCTGGCCAGCGTCTGAGAACCCGTCCCCGAAGCGGTCACAGGCTTGACAGACCTCGATGCGAGAGCCAAGCTCTATATATAGCGCACATCAATGTGCGATATTAGCACACCATCTAGGCCCAAAACGAGAACAAGATTTCCACCGACCCCAACCGACCCAGAGAGGCACCGTGGCGGAGTTCGAAAGCATCTGGAGTGATCTCCAAGGTGTGCCGTTTTCGCAGGGCTACCTAGACGCCGGGGGAGTCCGGACCCGTTTTCTGCGCGCCGGCGATCCCGGCAAGCCGGTGCTGATGCTGTTGCATGGCTCCGGTGGCCACGCCGAGGCCTACGTCCGCAACCTGGGCGCGCACGCCGAGCATTTCTATACCTGGTCGATCGACATGCTTGGCCACGGCTACACCGACAAGCCGGGCCACCCGCTGGAGGTCAGCCACTATGTCGAGCACCTGATGGCGGTGCTGCGCAGCATCGGTGTCGATCGCGCTTGCCTCAGCGGCGAATCGCTCGGGGGCTGGGTGGCCGCGCGCGCCGCCGTCGACCATCCGGACGTGGTTGACCGGCTGGTCCTCAATACCGCCGGCGGCTCGCAGGCCGACCCCGTGGTGATGAAGCGAATCATCACGTTGTCGATGGCGGCCGCCGAGAACCCAACGTGGGAAACGGTTCAGGCACGGATCAAGTGGTTGATGGCCGACAAGTCCAAGGATTACGACGATTTGGTCGCCAGCCGCCAGCGGGTATACCGCCAGCAGGGATTCGTCGACGCCATGCGCGACATCATGGCGTTGCAAGATCCCGAGATTCGGGCGCGCAACATCCTCGGGCCGGCCGAATATGGGGCGATCACCGCCCCGACGCTGGTGCTGTGGACAAGTGACGACCCGACCGCCGACGTGACCGAGGGCCGCCGAATCGCGTCGATGATCCCCAACGCGCGCTTCGAGCTGATGCCGGGCTGCGGTCACTGGCCGCAGTACGAGGACGCCAAGACGTTCAATCGCCTGCATCTCGACTTTCTGCTGGGGCGGTGATGGTCGCGGCCGGGCAAGATAGCACTGTCGACGTCTTAGTGGTCGGCGCGGGCCCGGTCGGGTTGACTTTGGCGAATATCCTTGGCCGGCAGGGTGTCCGCACGCTGGTGGTCGACGAGCGCGATTCGCTCATCGACTATCCGCGCGGGGTCGGGCTGGACGACGAGGCGTTGCGCACCTTCCAGTCGATCGGGCTGGTCGACCGCATCGTGCCGCACACCGTGCCCAACCAGATTCTGCGTTTCGTCGACGCCAAGCGTCGAGTGCTCGCCGAAATGGCGCCGCCCGATGCGCGTTTCGGCTGGCCGAAGCGCAATGGCTTCGTGCAGCCGCTCGTCGACGCCGAATTGCTGCGCGGTCTGGACCGATTCGAACACGTCGAGGTGCGGTGGAACCGTCCCATGACCTCGTGTGTGCAGTCCGCCGATGCGGTCACCGTCGAGTGTGGCGGCGCTCATCAGGACGGCGACACCGTCAGCCTGCGGGCGCGCTACGTCGTGGGCTGCGACGGGGGCCGCAGCATGACCCGCCGGATGATGGGGGTGTCCTTCGACGGCACGACGTCATCGACGCGGTGGCTGGTGGTCGATGTCGCCAACGATCCGCTGGGCCACCCCAACAGCGAGGTGGGTGCCGACCCGGAGCGCCCGTACGCCTCGATCTCGATCGCGCACGGAATTCGGCGGTTCGAGTTCATGATTCACGCCTACGAGTCCGACGAGCAGGCGGAGGATCCGGCCTTTCTGACGCGGATGCTGGCGCGGATGGTGCCGCATCCCGACCGCGTCGATGTGATCCGGCGGCGGGTCTACACCCATCACTCGCGCATCGCCGGCGCGTTCCGCAGCGGTCGGCTGCTGCTGGCCGGGGATGCGGCGCACCTGATGCCGGTGTGGCAGGGACAGGGTTACAACAGCGGGATCCGGGACGCGGCGAACCTGGGGTGGAAGCTCGCCGCGGTGGTGACCGGGCGGGCCGACGACCGGTTGTTGGACACCTACGACATCGAGCGACGCAAGCACGCCCGGGCGATGATCGACCTTTCCACGATGGTGGGCCGGGTGATCTCGCCGACCGACCGCAGGGTCGCGACGGCCCGGGACCTCCTCGTGCGCTCGGCGTCAATTGTGCCTTCGCTCAAGCGGTATGTGCTGGAGATGCGGTTCAAGCCGATGCCGCGCTACGAGCAGGGCGCCGTCGTGCACTCGGATCCTGGCCGCGCCGATTCGCCGGTGGGCACCCTGTTCATCCAGCCTCGGGTGGATACCCGGACCCAACACGATCTGCTGTTGGACGACGTGCTGGGCGACTGGTTCGCCGTGCTGTGCTGGAACAACAACCCGCGCATGATTCTCGGCGACGAAGCGTTCGCCGGCTGGAAAGCGTTGGGCGCCCGCTTCGTTGCGGTGCGTCCGTTGACTCAGCTGCACTGGACCGGCCACGACGATCCCGATGTCGTGATCGTGGGCGATCGCGGCGGCGCCCTCAAGTCGTGGTTCGACACCCATCGGGAATCGGTGCTGTTCCTGCGCCCCGATCGGTGCGTCGCGGGCGCCTGCATCGCTCAGCTCGCGCCCGAGCTGAGCGCCGAACTGCTCGACGCCCTCACACTGACGCCGGAAGGGGGTGATCCCCAAAGTGGCACTGGCTCTGTGCTGTATGTCGCACAGCCCGCTCCTGAATCTTCCGGGGCCGTCGCAGGACCTGCTTGACGACGTCGAAGCCGCGATCGCGCAGGCGCGCGAATTCGTCGAAGATTACGACCCGGAGCTCGTCGTCACCTTCTCTCCGGATCACTACAACGGGTTCTTCTACAAGGTGATGCCGCCGTTCTGCATCGGCATGCGGGCCAACGGGGTTGGCGATTACGGCACCCACGCCGGCCCGCTCGACGTTCCCGAGGACCTCGCGGCCGATTGCGCAACGGCCGTACTCGACGCCGGCGTCGACGTCGCGGTATCGGCCAGCATGGACGTCGATCACGGTACCGTCCAGCCGCTGGAGAAGCTCTTCGGGGACGCCACCGCGCGCCCGGTGATCCCGATCTTCGTCAACGCGATCGGCGTGCCACTCGGGCCGTTGCATCGTTGCAGGGCACTGGGCGCCGCCGTCGGCGCGTATCTGGCCACCCTCGACAAGCGGGTCCTCGTGGTGGGATCCGGAGGGCTCTCCCACAGTCCGCCGGTGCCGACGCTGGCGACTGCGCCGCCGGCGGTGCTGCAGCGGATCGTGCACGGCGAGCCGATGACGCCCGAGCAGCGCGAAGCCCGGCAGGCGGCCGTGATCGACGCGGCCAAAAGCTTCGCCGGAGGTGACAGCGAACTGCAACCACTCAACCCGGTGTGGGACCACCTATTCCTCGAGATCATCGACGACGGGCGGCTCGCCGATCTCGATCACTGGTCGAACACGTTCGTAGACTACGAGGGCGGCGGCTCGGCGCATGAAATCAGAACGTGGGTGGCGGCGTTCGCGGCATTGGAAACCGCGGGGCCGTACGAGACCACCCTCCGCTACTACAGACCGGCCGCGGAGCTGATCGCCGGCTTCGCCATTCGAACGGCGGTGCCCAGATGACCGCCGGGTTGGACGGGTTCGATCACGTCGTCGACGTACTCGTCGTCGGGTCGGGCGGTGGGGGCATGGCGGCCGCGCTGACCGCTCACGCCTCCGGGCTGGACGCGTTGGTGGTGGAAAAGTCGTCGCATTTCGGTGGCTCTACCGCCCTTTCGGGTGGCGGGATCTGGGTGCCCGGGGCGCCCGCGCAACGCAGGGAGGGATACAGCCCCTCACCCGACGGCGTCGTCGAGTATCTGCGCAAGATCACCGATGGCCTGGTCAGCGAGGCGCGGATACGGCAGTACGTCGAGTCGGCGCCGCAAATGCTCGAGCTCCTCGAAAAGCTCTCCGGCTGGCTTGAATTCGTCTGGAAGCCAGGCTATGCCGACTACTATCCGGAGTTGCCCGGCGGCTCCGAACTCGGCAGCACCATCAACGTGCCGCCCATCGACCTGCGGAAGCTGGGCGTCGACGAACAGAAGCTGCTCCAGCCCCTGGCCCTTGCTCCCAAGGGAATCTGGCTGGGTCCCAAGGAGCTGCGGTCCTTCTACCGGATCCGGCAGTCGTGGGCCGGTAAAGGCGTGCTGCTGAAGCTGATTTCACGGATGGTGAGGGCGAGGGTCTTCGGCGAGCGGATAGCCGCGATCGGGCAGTCGCTGGCGGCCCGGCTTCGGCTGGCGATGAGGGAAAGCGGTATCCCGCTGTGGCTGGACTCGCCGATGGCGGAGTTGCTCACCGACGCCGACGGATCGGTGACCGGGGCGTTGGTGGAAAGAGACGGTGGCAAGCAGCGGATCGGCGCGCGCCTCGGGGTCATCCTGGCGTCGGGCGGCTTCGACCACGACCTCGCCTGGCGCAAGGAGCATCTTCCGGTCTTGGACAGTGCAGGGTCCCAGGACTGGAGCTTCGGCAATCCCGCCGCGATGGGCGACGGCATCCGTGCGGGCCAAAAGGTCGGCGCCGCAACCGAGTTGCTCGATGAGGCCTGGTGGTTCCCGGCAATCCAATGGCCCGACGGGCGAATGCAGTTCATGCTCAACGAACGCATGATGCCGGCACAGTTCATCGTCAACGGCGAGGGAAAGCGCTTTATCAACGAGGCGGCGCCGTACATGGACTTCGGCCACGCCATGATTGACGGCCAGAAGTCCGGGGTCACCCATATCCCGTGCTGGCTGATCACCGATCACCGGTCTTGGAATCGCTATGTCGTCGCCGGCCATCTGCCGCTACCGAAGATCCCCGGGGCGCCGGTGCCCACCGGGCGTAAGGTGCCGCCGGCCTGGCTGGAATCGGGCGTGGTCAAGGCGGCGACGAGTTGGGACGAGATGGCGACCAAGATCGGCGTTCCGGCACGCCAACTTTCCGAAACCGCCGACCGCTTCAACGAACTCGCGCGCAAGGGCCACGACGACGATTTCAACCGCGGCGACAGCGTGTACGACAACTACTACGGCGATCCCACCCTGCCCAACCCCAACCTGTATCCGCTGGGCGATCCGCCGTATTACGCGTTCCGAATCGTCCTCGGCGACCTCGGGACGTCGGGTGGCCTGCGTACCGACGAATACGCCCGGGTGCTACGGCCCGATGACAGCGTGGTGCGGGGACTGTACGCGGTGGGCAACACCGCCGCGCCCGTCATGGGCCGTAGCTATGCCGGCGCCGGCGCCACCATCGGGCCGGCAATGACGTTCGGCTTTGTCGCAGCGAAACACCTTGCCAGGCAAGCCGTTAATTCTCATAGGAGGTAACAATGAAAATTTCACTGTTCTACGAGTTCGCCCTGCCACGCCCGTGGGTTGCCGACGACGAACGGGTCCTGCTGCAGGAATGCCTGGACGAGGTGGAGGCCGCCGACAAGGCCGGATTCTCCACCGTGTGGCTCACCGAGCATCACTTCCTCGAGGAATACTGCCATTCCACCGCGCCGGAAATATTCCTGGCCGCGGCCAGCCAGCGGACCAAGAACATCCGGCTGGGATTCGGCATCATGCATCTCCCGCCCGCCGTCAACCACCCCGCGCGGGTGGCCGAACGCATCGCCACGCTCGACCTGCTCTCCAACGGGCGCGTCGAGTTCGGCACCGGCGAATCGTCCTCGGTCGGGGAGCTCGGCGGATTCAACATCGATCCCGCCGACAAACGCGCACAGTGGGAAGAGGCCCTCGAGGTCGCGATCCGATGCATGATCGAGGAGCCGTTCGCGGGCTTCAAAGGCGAGCACATCCAGATGCCGGCCCGCAACGTCATTCCCAAGCCGATGCAAAAGCCGCACCCACCGGTCTGGGTCGCCTGCACGCGGCCGGCCAGCGTTCAGATGGCCGCCCAAAAGTGCATCGGCGCACTGAGTTTCGCCTACACGGGCCCCGGACCGCTGACCGAGCGGGTCAACGGCTACTACAAGGAGTTCGAAGAGAACGGTGTGCCGGTTACGCCGAAGATCAACCCGAACATCCTGGCCATCGGCGGTGACCTCTCGATGATGGTCGCGAAAACCGACGAGCAAGCCCTCGACCGCCTCGGACAGGGTGGCGGATTCTTCTCGTTCGGGATCCTGCACTACTACATGACGGGTATTCACACCCCCGGTCGGACCGGGGTGTGGAAGCGGTATCTCGAAGAGGTCGAGAAGGACCCGACGCTGGCGTATGGCCCCGGGCGCGGCGCCATCGGATCTCCGGCCACCGTGCGTGAATTCCTGCGCGGCTACGAAGAGAGCGGCGTCGACGAGATCATCCTGCTGCTCAACCCGCGCAGCCACGAGGGCACCATGGAATCCATCGAACTGATGGGCTCCGACGTGCTGCCCGAGTTCATCGAGCGCGACGAAAAGGCGGTGGCCGACAAGGCCGCGCGGCTGGCGCCCGTCATCGAGAAGGTCGAGGCGCGCCGGCCGGAATCGGCCGCACCGCGATTCGACGAAAACTACTCCTTCGGCGGCCTGCCGACCGGTCGGGGCGGTAAGTTCACCGCCAGCGAGATCCCCGAAGCCATGGCCGAGATCAACGAGGGCCGCGTCCAGGCGGCGCAGCGCGCGAAGGAGCAGGGCAATTGACGTCCTCCCCGTCCTAAAGGGCGGGGATTCCCGGCTCGGCGAGCATCCGAACCTCATGGCGATCCGAATGTCTTACAGCTTCAGCACCGGCAGGGTTGAGACCAGCCCTGTCCAGAATGACTCTGGCAGCGTTTCTGTCGCGATCCTGGATCATTCCGCAGGAGTCGCAGACGAAAACCCGTTGAGACAGCAGCAGGCGGGACTTGGCTCTCGCGCCGCAACCGCTGCACGTCATCGTTGTGTAGGCGGGCGGCACCAGCACCACCTTTCGGCCCGCCCGCTGGGCATACTCGATCAGTGTCGCTTTCGTTATGCCGATGGCGCCGTCGGCAGACTTACGCGCCATACGCGACTTCGCCAAAAACTTCGGCTTGAAGTCCTCAACCGCCAACACTCCATGGTTGGTAACGACTTTGGTGGCCCACTTACGCGCCGTGTCTTGGCGCTGCCGGGCGACCTTCTTGCACAGCTTGGCGGCAACGCGCTTGGCGCCCAGGTACCCCTTGGACCCTCGCTGGCCGGGGGCCTGTTTGCGGCGCGCCATCGTCCGCTGCCGACGAGCAAGCCTTTTGGCGGCGCGCCTTCCGTGCTCGGGGTGCGGCAGGTCGTATTCGGGGTCGGTGGTGATCGCCACGGCGCGCACACCCCAGTCGATGCCGATCGACTGATCGCACGCCGGCAGCGCTCGGGCGTCGCGTCGCACAACGAAGCTGGCGTACCAGTGCCCGATGCTGTCGCGGTAGACACGCACACTGCTGGGCTCGGCGGGCAGTTGCCGCGACCACACGACCGGGATGCACAGGCCACCGGCAAGACACAACCGGCCATCCTTGAGTGCAAATCCACGCTTGGTGTAATTCAGGCTCGGCAGGCAGCGTTTGGCGGACTTGAACTTGCGCCGCCCCGTGCCCTTGGAGCGTTTGGCGCGGAAGTTGCGCAGCATCTGCTGTTGGGCCACCACCGAGCCCTCGCGCAGCCAGCCATGCTCACCTCGCCACTCGGTCAACGTGTTGTCGCGAACCCACTCACCAGTCTCGTTGAGTCGTTCAACCGCCCGGTTCCACACCCACCGACAGCGGTCCCACTCGGCCAGCAACGCGGCCATCGCGGTCGCGCCGGGGCGCAACCGGTATCGATAGCGCACGACATTCACGCACCGAACGCTATCGCCAAGGTACGACAACACCGCCCATTCCTCCCCGACCTCAAGGCTGGCGCTTCGTGGTCGGTAAATTGGTGATAGCGGAACACGTTTGAGTTTCCAAGAATTAGGGAAGAACCTTGGGCCAGATTGACGAGCTGTGGCGCTACGACGGACGGCGAGCGGTGGTGACCGGGTGTGCGTCGGGCATCGGCGAGCACGTGGTGCGCCAGCTCACCGAGCTCGGCGCCGACGTCGTTGGACTGGACAAGCGCCGGCCCGCCTTGGAGAGCAACGAGTTTCACGAGGTCGACCTCGCCGATCCGGTGTCGATCGACCGCGCGGTCGCAGCGATCGGCGGGCCGGTTGACGCGCTGTTCAATGTCGCCGGTGTCTCTTCCGGGATCGGCGACCCGTCGCTGGTCGTCACCATCAACTTCCTGGGGCTGCGGCATCTCACCGAGGCGCTGATCCCGAAGTTGGCGGAGTCTTCGAAGGGACCTTCGATCGTCAGCGTGTCGTCGCTCGCGGCGGCGGCGTACCGGGAACATCTGCGGGCGGTGGCGCCCCTGTTGAATACCGCGACGATGACCGAAGGTATCGACTGGTGTCACGCTCACCCCGATGCGCTGGCCGGCGGCGGATACCAACTGTCCAAAGAAGCGCTCATCCTTTACACCATGCGAAGCGCCACGCCCCTTGGTGCGCGCGACATCCGCATCAACTGCACCGGCCCGGGGGTCACCGAAACCCCGATCCTCGATCAGCTGCGAACCGCGTACGGGCAGGGCTTCCTCGACGACATACCCAAGCCGTTGGGCCGCGTCGCCGGTCCCGCCGAACAGGCGTCGGTTCTGCTCTTCCTGAATAGTCGTGCGGCCAGCTACATTACGGGCCAGGTGTTGTGGGTCGACGGCGGGAACGTGGGCGCCGCGATCGCCCGCGAAGCCGAGGAAGGAGCCCCGTGGCCAGCCTAAGTGACTTCCGGCGGGTCGCTCGCGACGTCTCCAACTGGGGGCGGTGGGGAGCCGACGACGAGCTCGGCACGCTGAACTTCATCACCGTGGACAAGGTCGCGCAAGCCGCAAGCCTGGTCCGGCACGGCAAGGTGTTCCCGCTCGGCGTCGACTTCGGCTCCTCGGGTCCGCAGGGCGCCTTTGGCTTCCGGCACAACCCCGTGCACGTCATGACGGTGGACGGCGGGGACGTGAACACGCTGGCCCAGTACGGCCCCGGGTGGGCGCGAAATCCGGGGGCACAACAGATGGGTGGCTACCTCGTCGACAATCTGTTCCGCTTCAACGACGACATGATCATCATGCCGCTGCAGGCGGCCACCCAGTGGGACGCGCTGTCCCACGTCTACTACGACGACAAGCTCTACAACGGCTTCCCGGCGGGTTCGGTGACCAGCATGGGCGCGTATCACTGCGGCATCGAGAAGGTTGACGTCAAGGGCATCACCTCCCGCGGGGTGCTGCTGGATCTTGTTCGCCATCGCGGCGCGGAGGTCTTCCTCGAACGCGGAAATCCGATCACTCCCGAAGAATTGGATGACGTCGTCCGCGCGCAAGGGGTGACGGTCGGGCGGGGCGACATCGTGCTGATCCGAACGGGTTGGTGGGCAAGGTTTCTCATGACCGGCAACAAAACCGAACCCTTCTCCGGGCTGCACTGGCGCTGCGCGTCGTGGCTGCACGATCACGAGGTCGCGGCGGTCGCCTCCGACAACCTCCAGGTCGAGGACCCGATACCCGATGTCGACGGCGCGTTTCTGCCCCTGCACCTGCTCTGCCTGCGCGACATGGGGCTGATTTTCGGCGAGTACTGGGACCTGACCGCGCTCGCGGCCGATTGCGCCGCCGACGGGGTCTACGAGTTCCAGCTCATCGCGCCGCCGCTGAGATTCGTTGGGGCCGTGGGCTCCCCGGTGAATCCGATCGCGATCAAGTAGAGAAGGCGGCGGCCGTTGGAGGTCCATCGCAAGACGATGTTGGTCGACAGCCTGACGACCAGCTATCTGGAGGCCGGCGAAGGCGACCCCGTGGTGTTGTTGCACGGCGGCGAGTTCGGTGGCAGCGCCGAGCTCGGCTGGGAACGCAACATCGCCGCTCTCGCCGCACGCTGCCGGGTGCTGGCGCCGGACCAGCTGGGCTTCGGGCAGTCGGCGAAGGTCATCGACTTCGTCGACGGCCGCGGGATGCGGATTCGGCATGTGGCACGCTTCTGTGAGGTACTCGGCGTCGACTCGGCGCACTTCGTCGGCAACTCGATGGGCGCCATCAACCTGCTCACCGACGCCACATCGGATGCGCCGCAACTGCCGATCCGCACCCTGATAGCGATCTGCGGGGGCGGGGAGATCCAGCAGAACCGGCATTTCGATGCGCTCCAGCAGTACGACGCGACCCTGCCCGCGATGCGGCGCATCGTCGAGGCGCTGTTCTACGACCCCGGCTACCCGGCGGACGAGGACTACGTACGCCGCCGCTATGAGTCGAGCGTCGCGCCCGGCGCTTGGGAGGCCGTGGCCGCGGCCCGATTCCGTCGCCCCGATGCGAAACCTTCTTCGGCTCCCTCGAGTACGCGCCCGTACGAGCGCATCGTCGTGCCGACGCTCGTCATCGAAGGTGGAGACGACAAGCTGCTTCCGTCCGGCTGGGCCGCTCAGATCGCGAAGCAAATCGAGGGCGGCCGATCGGTGGTGGTCGGCAAGGCCGGCCATTGCCCGCAGATCGAGCAGGCCTCAGCGGTCAACGACCTGTTGCTGGACTTTTTCGCAACAGTCTGACATCAGAAGACGTAGTCCAGCCGGGTCATCATGCCGGCGAATTGGTGGTAGGTGTTGTGGCAGTGCATCACCCACGTGCCGGGGTTGTCGGCGACCAGTACCGCGACGATTCTCTGGTTGGGCAGCACGATGACGGTGTCCTTTCGGGCGCCGGGGCTGCCGTCGGCCTTGAGCAGCTGGAAAGTGTGGCCATGTAGGTGAATGGGGTGATACATCATCGTGGGGTTGTCGAATGTGATGGTGGGCCGCTGGCCCTGTTTCACGTGCAATGGATTGGTCTTGCTGTAGGGTTCGCCGTTGATCGTCCAGGTGTATTGCATCATGTTGCCGCCCAGAACGACCGGGAGGTTCAGGTTGGGGTCGGGCCGACCCAAGTTGACGGGAGTTGTGGCGGTGAACATTTCGATGGTGCCCACCCGCTTGGTGAGCTCGGTCGGCCGAAACCCCGGGTCGGGTGAAGCGCCGGTCCCGGTGGACAGCAACGCCCGCGCCAGGTCGTTTTTTCCTTCCGCGAGGGCGACGAGCGGGAAGACACCGTCGGCGGCGGTCACGATGACGTCGTAGCGTTCGGCCATGCCGATGAGCAGGGCATCGACCTCGGTGGGTACCACCGGATAACCATCGGTATGGGTGACCGTCATCGAATGGCCGGCCAGGGCCACCCGAAATGTGGTGTCGGAACCGGTGTTTATGAAGCGGATCCTGATTCGCTGGCCCGGCTTCGCGTTGAAATTGGTGGGGGCGGCCGGAATTCGGCCGTTGATCAGATAGTACGGGTAGGCGATGTCTCCGGCGTCGCCGCCAAGCAGGTCGCTTCTGCCGACGCTGACCCCCGACGCCCCTGGCGTCTCGGTCGTCGACGTCGTCGGGCTGGTTGAGGTTGTCTCGCTCGTCGAGGTCGTCGAGGTCGTGGAAGTCGTCGCAGTGGTGGAAGTTGTGGAGGTCGTCGAGGTGGTCGAGGTTGTCGAGGTCGTTGGCGTCGTCGACATGGTCGGCATAGCTGGCTTGTCCGGGGCCGTCAGTTCGGCATAGAGCTGTTGGGGGCTCTTTCCGATGCCGTCGGTCCAATCATCAAGGACGACAATCCATTCGGCGTCGTAATCGCCCTCGGTCGGATCGTCGACGATGACCGGTAGATAAAGGCCGGTGTCCTCATCCAGACCGGTATGCGGATGGGCCCAGTACGTGCCCGAGTTCGGGACGGAGAACCGGTAGGTGAAGTCGTGGCCGGCCGGGATGTTCGGGGTGGCCGGCTCGGCGCCATCCATGTCGTTGCGCAACGCGATGCCGTGCCAATGCACCGAAGTCGGACTGTCCAGCCGGTTTGAGACCGTGACTACGACCTCGTCACCGATGCCGGCTCGAATCAGCGGTCCCGGGATGGTATTGCCGAAGGCCAACGTACGGACGATCGGACCACCCAGATCGATTTGCGCCGGCTGGGGCGTCAGGCTGGCGGTCACCGTGCGCCCACTGTGCGGCCGGGCCGCCTCGGCCGCATTAATGGCGTCGGCCATTTTGGCGGCGCTGCCCGATACCTGGGATTTGGTCTCACCGCACGCTGCCAGGGCCAATCCGCCGGCGATGCCGGCGGCCATGAAGCCGCGCCTGGTGAACCGCGCCCTGTCGAACGGGACCCCGCTTGTGGGTGGCACGGGCATTGATCGCTCCTCGTCTCCGATCGATTCATCCCGGCGCCTTATGCCGTGCGCGGATGTTACCCGGAAAGCATGCACCGGCGCTGACCTCGGATGGGGGACCCCGTTCCCATGTCACCCTCCCGATGCGCACAGGTCGGTTATCGAGCGGCCTTCCAGTCGCTGTAACGGGTGGGGTAGATCGTCGGGTCTTCGCCGTCGAGAGGAACGATTGTGTGGTCGTCGAGCTCGGTACCGAAATAGCGGGCCGTCGGGTCACCCACCACCTGGCGTGGATCGTTGGACGCAGCAAGGGCGGTCCGGATGAAGTCGTCCATGCCGCGCTTTTCGGGGCCGGCGATATTGGTGATGCCGTTGGTCGGATCGCTGATCGTTGCGCCGGTGACGGCCGTGGCGACGTCCTTGGCGGCGATGGGCTGGAAAGCCCCTTGTGGCAGCCGAACCGTGGTGCCGTCGGTTGCCGAATCGGCTATGGCGTCGACGAATTCGAAGAACTGCGTCGCCCGCACGATCGAATACGGGTTTCCCGATTCCTCGATCAGCTTCTCCTGGGCTACCTTGGCCCGCATGTAGCCGCTGTCCGGTGCACGGTCGGCGCCGACGATCGAGAGCGCGACGTGGTGCTGCACACCGGCCGCCCGCTCGGCGGCGAGAAGGTTTCTGGTCGAGGCGGTGAAGAAGTTCATTACGGGTTCGTCGTCGAAGGATGGCGAGTTGGAGAGGTCCACCACCGTGTGGGCATCCTTGATGGCTTCGGCGAGACCTCCGCCGGTGACGGTGTCGACGCCCGAGCGCGGCGAGGCCGAGATCGCCTCGTGTCCCAGCTCGGTCAGATTGGCGATGACCTGTGAGCCGATGAGTCCGGTGCCACCGATGACCAAGATCTTCATGATCGCGCCCTCCCTAGGTGTGCGATGAACGATTGAATCGATCATCGTCGGCACGCTCGCCGCCGCACCCTTGGGGGTCGCTTAAATCAACTGTTTGACTTAATACCGCCGTCGCCGATTAACTCGTCGTGTGGTCAGCGAACTGGCGGGCAAAGTAGCCATCGTCACCCGCGGGGCCGAGGGCATCGGTCGCGGCACGGTCGAAAAGTTTGTGGCCGAGGGCGCGCGGGTCGTCATAGCGGACGTCGAAACCGACAAAGGGGAGGCGCTGGCCGCGGCGCTGGGACCCAACGCGTTCTTCCGCTGGACGGACGTTTCCGATCCCGACCAGGTCGGGGCGCTGGTGGCGGCGGCCGTCGAGAGGTTCGGCGGTCTGCATGTGATGGTGAACAACGCCGGGGTCCCGGGCGCCATGCACCGCCGATTCCTGGACGACGATCTGGCCGATTTCCACCGCATCATGGCGGTCGACGTCCTGGGCGTGATGGCGGGTACCCGAGATGCCGCTCGGCACATGGCCGCCAACGGCGGGGGATCGATCATCAACATGACCTCGATCGGCGGGATCCAGGCCGGCAGCGGCGTGCTGACCTACGCCGCATCCAAGGCGGCGGTCATCCAGTTCACCAAGTCCGCGGCAATCGAGTTGGCCTGCCACGAGATTCGGGTCAACGGCATCGCGCCGGGAAACCTACCCACGCCCGAGGACATCGCCGAGGCCGCGCTGTACTTCGCCGGCGATCGGTCACGCTACGTCACCGGAACCGTCCTGCCGGTGGATGGGCGATAGTCCTCACCCGGCACCGAACGTGCGCTAGGTGCGAATTTCGTGTGATTTTTTCGCGCTGAGTACACGCTCGGCGCAGACAACAGGTAGTCGTCTACGCATGTGGTGCGCGGCCCCGGCACCAAGACTCTGAGGCGAAGGTACTTCACCAATGAGCTTCGGAAGGCCGCCATGACCATCATGATTGATCGACCGATCCGCCCGAGCGTCTTCGATGCCGACCTGCCGGAGATCGACTATGAGCATTGCCAGAGCCCCGCTGAGGCCCACGAGATCATCAGCCGGGCGCGACGGCAGGCGCCGATCGCGATCGGCCCGCACGGGCCGGAGCTGCTGACCCACGACCTGGTGCGAAGCGTGCTGCGCGACCCACGATTCCGCTTACCCCAAGGCATGTTTCTTGCCGGCCAGGGCATCACCAGTGGTCCGCTTTGGGACCGCGTCGCCACGAACCTGATCAGTCTCGATGGGGCCGCACACCACCGGTTGCGGCGACTGGTGTCCAAAGCCTTCACCCCCCGCGCCACCGAACGACTCCGCTCGACGGTCATCGACGTGATCGACCAGCTTGTTGACCGCCATACCGCCGCTGGGCGCTGTGAGGTGGTCACCGACATCGCCCGCCAATTCCCGATCCCGATCATCTGCGCGCTGCTCGGCGCGCCGTCCGAGGATTGGGAGCTGTTCTCGGACTGGACCGACGACATATTCAAAGTCTTCGACTGGAACGTCGCCGAGCACGAGCGGGCCATCTTGGCGGCCTGGGACGAACTCGACGCCTACATCGACGTCATGGTCGCCAACCGGCGCGAAACGTTGACCGACGACCTACTCTCCGACCTGATTCGCGCGGAGGACGATGGCGATCGCCTCAGCGCCGACGAGCTGCGGATGCTGGTGGCGGGCCTGCTGATGGCCGGCACCGACACCACGCGGAATCAGCTGGCCGCCTCGGTGCACGTGCTGTGTGATCACCCCGACCAGTGGGCTCTACTTGCTGAGCATCCCGAACTCGCGATGAACGCCGTTGAGGAGACGATGCGCCACTCACCGATCGCGGCCGGGACCCTCCGCATTGCCCTGGAGGACGTCGAAATAGCGGGGGTGATGATCCCGGCCGGCACACTGGTCATCGCCAACACCGCCGCCGCGAATCGCGATCCCGCCGTCTACGACGACCCCGACCGCCTCGACATCACCCGCGAAGGCGCCCCGCCCATGCAGACTTTCGGCGCGGGTGCGCACTACTGCCTCGGTGCCAATCTCGCCAGGCTCGAGCTTTCCGAAGCGTTGTCGGCCATGACACGGCGCATGCCCAATGCTCGGCGCAGCGGTCCGGCTCCGTGGAAGCCGCTGACAGGTATAAGCGGACCGACCACTCTGACCATCAAGTTCGACGCCGGACACTAAACGGAGGCATCGCATTCAGGCGCGGCGCGCCGCCTTGCTCATGAGTTGCACCCCGGGAGATCGGGCCGCACCTGGGCGGGGAAAGGCAGTTTAAATCAAGCGCTTGACTTAATCGCCGTCTACGCGTTGACTAGCGGAATGACCACCACGGCCGGCAGGACCGTTCGCACCGAGCGGGCCAGCTTCACCCAGGAGGCGATCCTGGTCGCCGCCGAGCGGCTTTATGCCGAGCATGGCATGTTCGCGGTGTCCAACCGACAGGTCAGCGAGGCCGCGGGTCAGGGCAACAACGCCGCAGTGGGCTACCACTTCGGCACCAAGGCCGACCTGGTGCGCGCCATCGAGCAGAAACACCGCGGACCCGTCGAACAGCTACGCGAGCACATGGTGGTCGAGCTGCAGAAGTCGGGAGAGTCTCCCGAGATGCGGGCCTGGGTGGCCTGCCTGGTGCGCCCACTCACCGACCACCTGGCGGATCTGGGCTGTGATGGGTCGCCCACCTGGTACGCGCGCTTCGCGGCGCAGGCGATGACCGATCCCGCGTACTACAACATCATCGTCAAGGGTGCGCTCAGCTCGCCGTCGCTGGTGCAGGTCGTCGACGGCATCAACCTTTGCCTGCCAAACCTGCCGGCCGAGGTGCACTTCGAACGCAACGTCATGGCCCGCAACCTGCTGATGCACACCTGCGCCGATCGTGAACGTGCGCTGGCGGCTGGCTCATCGATGCACCAATCTTCCTGGCGCACAGCAGCATCCGGACTTATCGACGCGATCGTCGGTCTGTGGTTGGCGCCCGTGACGCCTTACGAGTGAAGGGTCTGCAGATGAAAGTGACTGTCGACCAAGACATTTGCGCATCGTCGGGGAACTGCGTAATGAACGCGGCCGAGGTGTTCGATCAGCGCGATGACGACGGCGTCGTCGTCTTGCTGAATCCGAATCCATCGGCCGAGCAGGCCGAGGGCGCCCGCCGGGCGGCCGCGGCTTGCCCCGCACTGGCCATTCACATCGAGGAATGAGAAAGATGTCGGAGACACTGACGAGTACCACGACCGGGGCGGCTTCCGGGATCCCGGACTATCCGATGGCCAGACAGGCGGGCTGCCCATTCGCCCCGCCTCCGGATGTCATGGCGCTCGCCGCGGCCAAGCCGCTGTCCAGGGTCCGGATCTGGGACGGCAGCACGCCGTGGCTCATCACGGGCTTCGAGCAGGTCCGGGAACTGTTCTCCGATTCCCGGGTCAGCGTCGACGACCGAGTGCCCGGCTTTCCGCACTGGAACGCGGGCATGTTGTCGACCGTGCACAAGCGCCCGCGATCGGTATTCACGTCCGACGGCGAAGAGCACACCCGATTCCGGCGGATGTTATCCAAACCGTTCACGTTCAAGCGGGTCGAAGGCCTGCGGCCGACGATCCAGCAGATCACCGACGAGCACATCGACGCGATGCTGGCCGGGCCGCAACCGGCCGATCTGGTCACCGCGCTGGGCCTGCCGGTCCCGTCCCTGGTGATCAGCCAGCTGCTTGGAGTGCCCTACGAGGACGCCGAGATGTTCCAACACCACGCCAATGTTGGGCTCGCGCGCTACGCGACCGGTGAAGACACCGTCAAGGGCGCTATGAGCCTGCACAAATACCTGGCCCAGCTGGTCGAGGCCAAGATGGAGAACCCGGCCGAAGATGCGGTATCCGACTTGGCCGAACGGGTCAAGGCCGGCGAGCTCAGCGTCAAGGAAGCCGCGCAGCTCGGTACCGGGTTGTTGATCGCCGGGCACGAGACCACCTCGAACATGATCGGGCTGGGTGTGCTTGCGCTGCTGGAAAATCCGGACCAATTGGCCGTCATCCGCGACGCCGAAGACCCGAAGGTCCTCGCCAGCGCGGTCGAGGAACTATTGCGCTACCTCAGCATCATCCAGAACGGGCAGCGCCGCGTCGCGGTCGAAGACATCCACATCGCCGGGGAGGTCATCCGCGCCGGCGAAGGCATCATCATCGATCTGGCCCCGGCGAACTGGGATCCCGACGCCTTCCCCGAGCCGGAACGGCTGTACCTGCACCGCTCGGGGGCCGACCGCAACGTCGCGTTCGGTTACGGCAGACATCAGTGCGTGGGCCAGCAGCTCGCCCGCGCCGAGCTGCAAATCGTCTACCGCACGCTGCTCCGGCGCGTCCCGACGCTGGCGCTGGCCGTCCCGATCGAGGACGTTCCCTTCAAAGACGACCGGCTCGCCTACGGCGTCTACGAACTCCCGGTGACCTGGTAGCTACTCTCGAAACTGTCGATCCGAATGGAGGGTCCATCATGACTCAAACCAGCACCGTCTCTCTGTACCCGCCGGAAGGCTATGGCGCACCGAAGAATCGCCGTGGCCACGCCATGGGCACCGACGTGGGCCTGCCGGAAGGGACCGTGGTCTTCTCCGCGGACAACCACATTTCCCTGGCCGCCGACATCTTCTACGAACGCTTCCCGGACGACCTCAAGGAGAAGGCCCCGCGGATTTGGTACGAGGACGGCGCCTACCAAGTCGGGCGCAAGGGGCAGTCGTTCCTGCCGGGCGACTTCAGCGCGGTGCTGATGCAATATGACGACCTGCCCGGGGCCGCAAGCACCAACATCGAGGCCCGGATTCAGGAGTTGCGCGAGGACGGCGTCGAGAAGGAACTGGCGTTCCCGAATGCGGTTTTGGCGCTTTTCCACTACCCGGACAAGAAGCTTCGCGAGCTCGCGTTCCGCATCTACAACGAGTACATCGCCGAACTGCAAGAGCGCTCGGCCGGCCACTTCTACGGCGCCGGGCTGATCAACTGGTGGGATCCGCAAGGCACCCGGCAGACGCTGGATGAGCTGAAATCGTTGGGGCTCAAGACCTTCCTGATGCCGCTGAACCCGGGCAAGGACGACGACGGCAACCCGATCGACTACGCGAGCACTTCCATGAGCGCGGTCTGGGACGAGATCGAAGCCTCCGGCATTCCCGTCACGCACCACATCGGCGAGACCCCGCCGAAGAGTCCCTGCGAGTTCAACAGCGTTGTCGTCGGCATGATGATCAACATCGACGGATTCCGGGAGACGTTCTCCAAGTACATCTTCGGGGGCATCCTCGACCAGCACCCCGGGCTGCGGATCGGCTGGTTCGAAGGCGGCATCGCGTGGGTTCCGTGGGCCCTGCAGGACGCCGAGCACCTGGTGGCCTCGTATCAGCACATGTTCAACCGGCCGCTGCAGCATGATGTGCGGTACTACTGGGACAACCACATGAGCGCGTCGTTCATGGTCGACCCGCTGGGCTTGCAGCTGATCGACAACATCGGGGTGGACCGGGTGATGTGGTCCAGCGATTACCCCCACAACGAAAGCACCTACGGCTATTCCGAGAAGTCGCTGGCGGCCGTCGTCCAGGCCGTCGGGCCGGCCAACGCGGCGCAGATCGTCAGCGGCAACATCACGAAGTTTTTGGGCTTGTAGTGACGACATTCGCGACGGCGATGGCCGCCGGTGCCCCTGCGGTGATTCCCGAATCGCCCGACCTGGCCCGCATGCGCCGCGAGACGGGCGCTCGGCTGCGATCGGCGATGGCCGAACGCGGCGTTGACGCGTTGGTCCTGTTGGGCAACAACGCCGTGGTCTACGCCACCGGGACCAGTTGGCCGCTGGGCGACTCGGGTCTGTCGTACGTCGAGCGACCGGTTGCGGTCGTGCTCGCCGACGACGAGTGGCCGCATCTGTTCCTGCCGTTTCGCGAGGGTGCCGCCCAGGAGTCGGCGTTGCCGTCCGATCACCTGCATGGGCCCGTGTACCTCGAATTCGACGAAGGGGTACAGAATTTCGCCCGTGTGCTAGCCGACTTGATTCCGGCCGCAGCCGCGGTCGCGGTCGATGAGTGCACCGGCGCGATGTCGCGCGCGGGTAAGGTGTTGTTTCCCAACGGAGCCCCTGTCGATGCCGGGGCCATCATCAGCGCCGCCAAGGCGATCAAAACCCCCGACGAACTGTCCTGCATGCGCACCGCCATCCGGATCACCGACGAGGCGATGGTGGAAGTCCACAAACGTTTGGCACCCGGGATTCGCCAAATCGACCTATCGGCAAGCTTTTTGCGGCGCGCCTTCGAATTGGGCGCCACGGCCAGCATGCTGGAACCGATCTGGCAGGTGATGCCGCCGAGCAAAGCCGAAGGCGTGTGGACCACGCACGGCGACCTGGCGTTGCCGCTGCTTTCGACCGAGCGCGAACTGGCCGAAGGTGACGTGCTGTGGACCGATGTCAGCATCACCTACCACGGCTACTGCTCGGACTTCGGGCGCACCTGGATAGTCGGGCGCGATCCGTCGCCGCGTCAGCGGGCGCAGTTCGACAGATGGTTCGAAATCATGACCGCCGTCTTGGACGTCGCCCGGGCCGGAGTCACCGCCGCCGACCTGGGCAGGGCCGCGACCGCGGCCAACGGCGGTAGCCGCCCTTGGCTACCGCACTTCTACCTTGGCCACGGCATCGGGGTAAACGCCGCCGAAATGCCCATGATAGGAACAGATCTCGGCGAGGAGTTCGACGAAAAATTCGTCCTGCAGCCGGGCATGGTGCTGGTCCTGGAGCCCGTGGTGTGGGAGGACGGCACGGGCGGCTACCGCAGCGAAGAGGTCTTGGTGATCACCGAGGAAGGCTGGACCCGATTGACCAACTACCCCTATGACCCCTATGGCAACTGAAGTCCTGCCCGACGGCCGCGCGCTGCGGTCGGGGCGCCGCCAGCGGGCGCTGGAGCAGATGGCGGCGCACGATCTCGATGTGCTGGTCCTCGGCCGCCAGGCCAACGTCCGCTACGTCTCCGGCGCGCCGCAACTGTGGGTCGCCGGGACCCGGCCGTTCGGTCCGGCCTGTGTGCTGGTGCGCGAGACCGGCGCGGTCCACCTGCTCAGCACCTGGGACGAGGGCATTCCCGACGACATTCCACACGAGAACCTGTATGGCATTTCGTGGAATCCGATGAACACCATGTCGGCGCTGCAGCGCATCGACGGCGCATCCACGGCGCACCGCGTCGGAACCGACGCGCTGTCACCGGTTTTCGCACGACTGCTGCCGACGGCGTTCCCCAATGCCGAGCTGGTAGACGGGGAACTTGCCATGCGCGCCGCCCGACGAATCAAGACGGCCGAAGAAGTCGCTTCGCTTCGCGAGGCGATCGCGGTCGCCGAGTCGGCCCTGGCGGCCGCGGTGTCCGAGCTGCGGCCCGGGGTAAGCGAACAGTTGCTGGCCGGGGTTCTGCTGGAGGCGCTGGCGGCCGGCGGGGTGAGCACCCCGTCGAATCAGGATGTCGCGTGGGTGACTTCACGTGATCACCCGTGGCGGCGCGTCGACGGTGACGGCCGGGTCAAGGACGGCGACCTGGTGGCTTTCTCCGCCGGGGTGCTCGCCGGCGGCTACATCGGCGAGGTGGGACGCACCTGGCCCGCGGGTGCGGCCGGCGGCGCGGCCGACCTCTACCGCCGCTGGGAAGCCTTGTGGTCCAGGCTGTTAGCCGCGTGCCAACCCGGCGCCGCTGCCGACGGACTGCTTGGCGCCTACCAGGACGCGGGGGAACCGGCGCCGCCGATGCCGGTCGCCCGGGGCCTGGGCATGGGCTTCGACCCGCCCGTCGTCTCCAAGCACCTACCCCAAAGCGCGGCCGACGAACGATTGGAGCCGGGACTGGTGCTGGCCGTGACCGGCTATGTCTGGGAACAGGGAGTCGGCGCGGTCTTCGGGCGCGAGGCCGTCCTCATCACGGCCGACGGTCCCGAAGTTCTGACGTCGAGTCCCTCATGGCAGGCATGAGGAGTCGGCTCGCGAGGTAATTGATGGCAATCGATCCTTCGCACATTCTGCTCACCGATCGCGTGGCGGTGGTGACCGGCGCCGGCTCGGGTATCGGCCGCGGCATCGCGGCCGGCATGGCGGCATTCGGTGCCAGGGTCGCGATCTGGGAGCGCGACCCGGAGACCTGCGCGCAGGCCGCGGAATCCATTGGTGCGCTTGGAATCGTGACCGACGTCCGCGACAGCGGCCAGGTGGACGTCGCGCTGCAGCGCACCACCGCCGAACTCGGGCCCGCGACGATCCTGGTGAACAACGCCGGCGGCGCGTTCTCCTCGCCCCTGCTGGATACCACCGAAAACGGTTGGGATGCCTTATATAAGGCCAACCTGCGTCACGTGCTGCTGTGCACCCAGCGAATAACGCGGCAACTGGTGTCGGCGGGCCTTCCCGGCAGCGTCATCTCGGTGACGTCGATCGAGGGCGTACGTGCCGCACCCGGCTATGCGGCATACGCCGCGGCCAAGGCGGGTGTCATCAACTACACCAAGACCGCGGCGCTGGAACTGGCGCCCCACGGCATACGGGTCAACGCGATAGCGCCCGATATCACGCTCACCGAGGGGCTGGCACAGCTCAGCGGCGATGCAGCGGTGAACAGCATGGGGCACATCGTGCCGCTGGGCCGTCCCGGCCACGTCGACGAGATTGCCAGTGTCGCGGTGTTTCTCGCCTCTGACATGTCGGCCTACCTGACCGGGCAGACGCTGCATGTCGACGGCGGTACCCATGCCGCGAGCGGCTGGTATCACGACCCGCAGACTGGGGGCTACCGGCTCGGGCCATCCGGTTAGTGGGCCCACCCCTCGGCGGCCTGGTCGTCGAACGTGTGGTCAATGCGCTCGAACCTGCGGCGGATCGAGGCTCGGGCCGCCTCGTGCGGAAGGACGTACAGACGGTTGGCCAGGATTGCGTCGGCGGTCAGCCGGGCCACGTCGTCGACCCCCAGGCTTTGGTCTTGCGCGGGGAGCGGCCCCAGCCCCCCCGTCACCTCGGGCGTCGACGCGAGCCCGTAATCCGCCCCGCGGATGCGTTCGGAGTTGGAGAGCAGCTTGGTTTCAACGACCATCGGGCAGAGCACCGACACGCCGATGCCGTTGTCCCTGAGCTCGCGGGCCAACGTCTCGGCCAGGCCGACGACGCCATATTTGGCAACGCCGTACGCCCCGAGGCCGGCATTGGGTACCAGTCCGGCGAACGACGCGGTGAAGGCGATGTGGCCGCCCGTGCCCTGCTCGAGCAGCCTCGGCACGAACGCCTCGGCGGCATGGATCGAGCCCCACAGGTCAATATCGATCACCCAGCGCCAGTCCTCGTGCGTCATCTGTGCGATCGGACCCGCGACAACGATGCCGGCGTTGCTGAAGACGATGTCTACGCGGCCGAGCAGACGGAAGGCTTCGTCCGCGAGGTGAACCATCTCCTCGAGGTGTCGCACGTCGCACACCACGCCGTGCGCGTCAACACCCTCGGCTTGCAACCGTGCCACAGCCTGTTCCAGCGCGGGCTTATCGACGTCGGCGAGCACCACGCGGGCTCCGCGGCGGGCCAACTCGGTGGCGGTGGCCAAACCGATGCCGCTCGCACCGCCGGTAATCACGGCACTTCGTCCCGCGAAACCAGATGAGTATCCGTCCATGGGACGGACCCTATTTCAGGCAGCTACCCGCATCGATGGGCAGGGTCACACCGGTGACGTAGCGAGACTCGTCGGAGGCGAAGAACAGCACCGCATTGCTGATGTCCACCGGCTCCACCCATGGGATCGGCAGCGTGTGGAACAGCTGGCAGATCGGCGCCATGTCGTCCGGGCCCGGGTTTTCCAGGTCGGGCCGGAACATCTTGAAGGTGCCTTCGTTGTGCAGCATGGGGGTTGCCACGTGGGTTGGATGCACCGAGTTGACACGAATCATCTTCTGCCCCAACTCGACTGCGAAGGCGCGCATCAGCCCCACAACGCCGTGTTTGGCGGCGACGTAGTGGCCCGTGTGCGGGTAGGCCTTGAGCCCGCCGACCGAACTGGTCAGGATGATCGAGCCGCCGCGGCCGCCGGCCAGGACGTGCGGGACACCGGCCTTCACGGTTTTCCACACCCCCGACAAGTTGACGTCGATCATTTCGCTCCAGTCCTCTTCGCTGGTTTTGTCCAGCGTTTCACCGCCGTTGCCGATCCCCGCATTCGCAACGATGATGTCCAGCCGGCCCAGCTGCTCCACACCGGCGTCGACCGCGGCCTTCAACGCGTCATAGTCACGCACGTCGACTTCGGCCGTGAAGATTCTGCGGTTGTGGCCTTTGACGAGGTCAGCCGTCTGTGCCAGATCCTCCGGCGTCGCCGCGGGGATCGAAGCGCCTTCGACCATCCCCTCGCGGATCGGCTTGCAGATGTCGATCGCGATGATGTCGGCGCCTTCCTCGGCCAACCGCACCGCATGGCTGCGGCCCTGACCGCGTGCCGCGCCGGTGATGAAAGCGACCTTGCCCTCAACACGTCCGGTCATCGGGTACCTCTTTTCCATCAACAGGTGTCAACGGCGAATCCGTTTCAGCTACTTCTGGTTCTAAATATTAGAGAATCTGATTCTCGTCGGGCAAGTCGCGTGCGCTATCTGCTCGTTCTCCGGTGAGAAAAGCGTGTTAGCCGACGAATCCGCGCGAGCAGAAGTCCCATACCTCGTCGGCGCTGATGGGATGAACCGTCGCGTCGTCGGTGCCGCCGCTGGATTGCGCGATGAACATGACCGTCTGCATGGTCATGGCGGCCATCCGCTTGGGATTGACGTCGGCGCGTAGCTTGCCGGCGTCGCCGGCCGCTTCCATGAGTTCGGTGAGCAACGCCAGCAGCGGGGCGGTGGCCATCTTGACCTCGGCCGGATGGGTCACCAGCAACCGCGGCGCAAAGTCGGTGAACAGCGGCCGCTTGGCCGACGGGTCCGGACGGCAGGCCTCATACAACAGCTCGACGGCGACTTTCAGCCGGTCCAGCGGATCGGTCTGGCTTTCCGTCGCGGCGCGGATCTGATCGGCGGACCGGCTCAACGCGTCTTCAAACAGCGCGAGCAGCAGCTCGTGCTTGCCGTCGAACTGCAGGTAGAAGCTCCGCAGCGACTGGCGGGACCGGTCCACGACTTCCTGGACGGTGAAGTCGGTGCTGCCCTTCTCGATGATGATCGCCTGCGCCGCGTCGAGGAAACGCTGGACGCGCTGCGCTGCCCGCAGTTTCGCGGTCTTGATGGACCGCTCGACGGCACGCTGCTTCCAGGCCGGCTCTTCGCTTGGGCTGGTCACGGGCGGGTCAGACGATTGCCGCGTGGGGAGAACATGGTTGGACTCTACCGGAGAACGCCGTGACATCGCTGCGCTCGACCCCCTCACCACCGCCGTGTCGGAGATTGTAACTTTCTCGCTGCGAGAATAGTATTCTCTTACCCGTGTATATGGAAGCGGAATCGCAAGAGCAGGACGCGCCGTCTCCGAGAATCCGGAAACCATCTTTCGTGGGAGTGCTGTGCAGCTGACGTTTGACGCCGACGTCGAGGCGTTCCGCGCCGAATTCGTGGCTTTCCTGGACGCACACCTGCCCCCGGAGGCCGAGGCTGTCGAGCGGCCGCGGTCCAGTTCGCACATCCCGGAGTGGGCCCGCCGCTGGCAACGGCTGCTGTTCGACAGTGGGTGGCTGCTGCCCGGCAATCCGCCAGAATTCGGGGGACGCAACGCCACGTTGCTACAGCAGTACGTCTGCCTGGAGGAGTTGGGGCGGCGGCGCATCTATCAAAGTTTCAATCCGCAAGGCGTGGGCATCATTGCGGCGTCGTTGTTGACGTTCGGCACGCCAGAGCAAAAGCGGCGATGGGCGGTGCCCATTCTGCGGGCCGAGATCACCGCGTCGCTCGGGATGAGCGAACCCGGCGCGGGCTCGGATCTGGCTTCGCTCAAAACGCGGGCGGTGCGCCATTCAGATTCGCAAGGCGATTACTTCGTGGTCAACGGCCAGAAGGTGTGGACGTCGGGTGCTCATGACGCCGATGTGCTGTTGACGTTCGTGCGCACCGATCCGGACAAACCAAAACACAAGGGCATCAGCGTGTTAATGATCCCGACGGACACTCCCGGGGTGGTGCGCCGTCCGTTCGCGTCGATGTGTGACAGCGATGAGTTCGACTTCAACGAGGTGTTCTTCACCGACGCGCGGGTGCCGGCCGAGAACTTGGTGGGTCAGCTCAATGAGGGCTGGCGGGTGGCCACCGGTTCGCTCGGCCACGAGCGCGCCATGTTGTGGCTGGATTACGCCGAGATGTTGCACGCGCTGACCGTCGATTTCAGTCCGTCGGGACTACTGCAGCGCGATCTTTACGCGACCCTGGTGATGGATTGCTACGCGCTGCGACTGATGGGGTCGGCAGCTTTGGCCAAGGCCGCTCGCGGGGAAGAGGACGTGCCCGCCCAGTCGGTGCTCAAGCTTCTCGGTTCGGAGGCAATGCAACGCGCCTGTGAGGACGGGTTGAATGCGCAGGGGCCGCACGGGCTGGTGCTCCACGCGGTCACCGCGCCGTTCGCGCCGCTGAACCTGGACAGCCACTACCGCAGCTGGTTCGACCGATACGCGCGCTCCTTCGCCGCGACCATCGCCGGCGGCACTTCCGAAATCCAGCGGAACATCATCGCCGAACGAATACTCGGCCTGCCGCGCAATTAACCTGCGTGCGTTTGGGAGTCCAACCACGCGTAGTAGCCGATGGCGACGAGCCCGGCCACGATGGCCACCGCCCCTAACGCGATGGCGGCCGTCGCGATTCGGGGATTGTTTGCGACGCCCCGCTGCACCCGTCTGCGGGCGATGTCGCCGGTAATCACCGCCGCTACGCCGAAGGGCACCCCGATCATCAGCCAGCATGTCATGAGTGCGACTACGCCCAGGAGCAGCGCGGCGACGCCGAACTCGTTTCGAGGTGCGTCGGGGTGACTCATTCGATCCCATCTCTTGGTGGCTAGACGAGTCTAGCGCGGGCACGCCGGTCCTCTGGTGACTCAAGTGAAGGCCGAGACAAGTCAGTGCACGACGCCGCTACAGCTCAGCCAGCCGTGGTGCAGATCCGTTGGCCCGCAACGCCGCTCCGGCCTCCCGGGTCAGTTCTCGCGCGCTGCCGAGCAGACCGTCCAAGATCAGTGACCGCTTGACGTGGTGGTGTAGCTCGTGCTCGGCGGTGAAGCCGATGCCGCCCAGCACCTGCTGGCAATGACGCGCGGTGGTCAGGGCCGCCTGGCCGGCCGCGGCCTTGGCCAGCAGGGAAGCCAGCCCGTCTTTGGCGTCCGGTTGCGCGGCGGCGGCATCCAGGGTTGCCTCGGCTCCTTCGATTGCGACGAGTGTCTCGGCCAGGCGGTGCCGGATGGCCTGAAAGGAGCTGATGTGTCGGCCGAATTGAACGCGGTCCAGGGCATGCTGGCGGGCCAGGGACAGCATCGCCCGGCTGGTCCCGACCAGCCACCAGCCCAGTGCCCGCCTTCCCGCGGCGAGTGGCACCGGGCCGCCTTCCGGCACCCGATGAATCGGCAGCCCGTCCAGCGCCGAACCGGGTTGGTCGGTGCGCTCCCACACCACCCACGAGCCGCCGGCAAACGGTAGCGGCGTGGTTCCCCCGGCCGCGTTTCCGGCCGCGCGCAGAACGACGTCGTTGAGGACGGGGGCGTGCGCGCCGGTCTCGCCGAGCAGCCGGAACACCAAAGGGATTGCCGTATTGGGCATTTCGTCCAGCATGTCCAGCCAGCCCAATTCGGTCAACGCCGCATCGAGCTTGGCCCCGGAGGCCGCGGTCATCGTTGTCCGCACCGAATCGGCCAGCAGGCGAAGCGATTCGGGGTCTGTCGAGGGATCCACGATTCACTCCTTTCCGAGGTCGAGCAGCCGGTGGGCGATGATGTTGCGCTGAATTTCGGAGGTTCCGCCGTAGATGGTCGCCGCGCGCGAGTACAGGTACTCCGAGCGCCACGGTGTGTCTTCCAGCTCGAGAGCCCCGGGCAGCAGATCGCGGACGGTGTCGTAGAGCCGTTGCTCGGCGGTGGCCAGCAGCACCTTGTCGATGGAGGTGTCCGGCCCGAGCCGCGCTCCGTCGCGCAACCGGTGCTGGGTGACACGGGAGCGGCAGCGCAACGTGTGCAGCGCGAGATAGGCTGAGCCAAGCTCGAATTCGTCGTGGTCGTCGGGCTCGCCGTTTCGGGCAACTTCCCCGATGAGTTCATCGAATCGCGAGTAGAGGTAGGCGATCCGCTGCCAAAAGCAGGTGGAACGCTCGTAGGGGAGCAGGTCCATCGCGAGGCGCCAGCCGTCTCCCGGCCGGCCGAGCATCCGGCTCGCCGGGATCACCACATCGTCGTAGTACACCTCGCAGAACTCGTCGACACCGTGCATCGTGCGCAGCGGCCGAACGGTGATGCCCGGCGTGTCCAGGTCGACGAAGAACGCGGTGATTCCGTCATGGCCCGGTGCGGTGCGGGTGAGCAGGACGCATCGGGTCGAGAACTGCGCGAAGCTGGTCCAGACCTTCTGCCCGTTGACAACCCAGGCTTCACCTTTCTTGTCCCTCGGCACTGCGCGCGTGGACAGCGACGCCAGGTCGCTGCCGGACCCCGGCTCGGAAAAACCCTGACACCATTGCTCGCGGCCGCTGAGCAGCCGCGGCACCATTTCCGCGGCGAGTTCCGCTGGCGCGTAATCGATCATCGTGGGTGCGAGCACCTCGACCATCGAGTACGGACCGGGCTCGGCCAGGCGGCGGCCGACCACCTCCTCGCCGACGATCGCGCGCAGCACCGCGGGCCCGCCCAACCCGCCGACTTCGACGGGCCAGCCGTATCGCATCCAATCGGCGTCATAGAGCGCCCGGCTGACTCGGGCGAATTGCTGCATGTGGCCCTGCAGCGAGTGGTCGGGCCCGGGGGTCAGGTCGTGCTCGTCAAGCCACGCCCGCAGACCGGTCCGGAATTCCTCGACATTCATGGGGCGGGGCGGCCGACGGCATGCGGGCGCCCGGAGTCGTGCACGCCGCTGCGGCGGATGAAGGTCATGGCACGGGTCTTCAGCCGCCACCCGTCGGCGGTGCGGGAGTAGGTGTCGCGGTAGTAGCCGATCCGCATGTCATGGGTGGCGTGGTCGATGAAGCACAACGGCTGCGTGCCGCTGGCGGAGTCGCCGTCGATGTCTACGAGCGCGGTCCCGGTGAGAAACAAGCCCTTTGGCGCGGCGGCCACCAACTCCGGGAACCTGTCCAGGTGGTAAGTGTCCCCGAACGCGCTGTAGGTTCCGTCGGGAGTGAAGACGCCAACCAGCCCGTCGATGTCTTCCTGGGTGATGGTGACGGCGTAGCGGGCGAGCAGCTGCTGGATCTCGACGAGGTCGTCAGTTCTGGTTGGGCCGCTCTTAGACTGATCGGGTGTCGACATAGACCTTGCCGCCTTTCATGACGAAGCCGACGTTCTGGGTAACGCTGATGTCCTCCAACGGGTTTCCCGGCACCGCGATGATATCGGCGAGCTGGCCCTGTGCGAGCCGCCCCCGGTCCGTTGAGTTGATGAGTTCGGCGGCGGTCACCGTTGCGGCCCGTAGCACCGCCAATGGCGGCAGGCCCCAATTGACAAGGGTGACAAGCTCATCGGCGTTGCGGCCGTGCGGTATCGCGGGGGCGTCGGTGCCGACCGCGATCTTCACACCGGCTTCGTAGGCGGCCAGTATCGAGGTGCGTGACTTGGGGAACATCTCTGCGGCCTTGGCCTGTAGCTCGGGGGGAGCGTGCGAGACGTCCATCCCCTCGGCCAGGCGGCGGGTGCTCACCAGGAACGTGCCATGCTCGACCATCGTCGCGATCGCCTCGTCGTCGATCAGGAAGCCATGCTCGATGCAGTCGATCCCGGCGGCGACGGCATGCTTGACCGCCTCGGCGCCGTGCGTGTGCGCGGCGACGCGCAGCCCACGCCGGTGTGCCTCGTCGACGATCGCGCGCAGTTCCTCGTCGGAATAGTGCTGCGCGCCAGGGGGTCCCGTCAGCGACATCACCCCACCCGAGCAGCAGACCTTGATCAGCTCGGCGCCGTGTTTGATCTGGTAACGCACCGCCTTGCGGATCTCGTCGATCCCGTTGGCGATGCCTTCCTCGACCGTCAACTCGAGCACGTGGGGTGCAAACGCCGCGAACATCGTTGGATCCAGATGCCCGCCGGTGGGCGTAATCGCGTGGCCGGCCGGCACCACCCGCGGCCCGTCGATCCAGCCCGCGTCGATGGCCTTGCCCAGCGCGACATCGAGCAGATAGCCGCCCGTCTTGACGAACAGCCCGAGATTGCGCACCGTGGTGAACCCGGCGCGCAGCGTGCGGCGGGCATTGCCGACCGCGCGCAGGACCCGCGTCGGTGGGTCATCCTGGACCTGGGACAGCCCGGGCTTCTCACCGCGCCCGCCCATCAGGAGGTTGACCTCCATGTCCATCAGACCCGGTAGCAGGATCGCCTCGCCCAGATCGATCAGGTCGCCCTGGACGTCACCGCCGACACCGGCGATCCGGTCGCCATCGATCTGCAGGATGCCGGGCCGCAAGATCTCACCGGCGTCGATGTCGAGCAGCCCGGCGGCCTTGAGCGTCAGCACCGGTTAGATCACCGGCTCCCGGATCAGCTCAACCCACGCCGCGCCGCTGTCCGGGACGCGCGGCTGCTTCCACGCCTCTATCGGAAACGACACCATGATCAGCGACTGCATGATGTGCATGAGGGTCCGGGCGTCCTCGGGCAGGTCGTCCAGTGGGAACTTGTCGCAGTAGGCGATCACGTCGTTCAGGCGGGGGAATGCGGCGTCGTAGAACGCCTGCATCTCGGCCATCGTGGAGGCCAGCCGCTTGGCGTACCGCTCGGGTTCGGTGTCCAGGTCCCAATCCAGATAGGGCTCCAGGTCGGCGAATTCAGTGGGCAGCGCCATTGCTCTGGTACTCCTTCACGTAATCACCGGTCACCTTGTGCAGATGACGCAGCAGGATCTCCTGGTCGCACAACAGAAAGTCTTTGACCACCTTGGTGCCGATCATGGTCTGGGTCGCTTCCAGGGTATTGGAGTCCTGAAGCGCGTACTCCTTGAACGTCACCGCGGCCAACTCCTGAGCCAACCGTTCGCGCGCGTTTCTCGGCGGAACGAAATACAGCGTGCACTCGAAGATGTGCTTGTCGACGGCGGTGGGCCAATAGTGATACGTCAGGTACCAGCCGGGCTCCCAGATCAGCAGCATCAAGTTCGGGAAGAAGTGCCACGAGTCGATGCCCCACTGCGGGACCCTCTTCGGGTTGACGCCCGGGGGCAGCTGATCGAGCTTTTCGATGACCTCCGGCTTGTCCCAGGGACCGAACAGCCCGCTGCGCAGGACCTGGTCCATGGGCTTGACCATGGACATGTCCGAGGGCGGTGCCTGACCACCCCAGGTCGAGATCATGCCGTGCGGGCTCGCCAGCTCGTAGTGCAGCGCCTCGAAGCCGTACTTCATGATCTTGGCGGCTTCTTCCTTGGTGTACTGCCCCTGGTGCAGCACCGGCGCGTGGTAGAACTCGGCGAACGCGTCGATGAACAGCTTCCAGTTACTGCCGACCTCGGCCCGGTAGGTGTAGGACTCGGTCATCTCGTGGAAGGGGTAGCCCTCGATGCCCTTGGCCAGCGATCCGAGGTAGTCGGCGAGCGGTTTCGCGTGCTCGTCGAGATTGATGAAGATGAATCCTTCCCACACCTCGCAGCGCACCGGCACCAAGCCGAACTGGCTCTTGTCGACGTCGAAGAACTCATCCTCCTGCTGGATGAAGGTCAGCTCACCGTCGAGGCTGTAGCGCCAGGCGTGGTACTTGCAGGTGAACTGACGGCAGGTGCCCGAGGTCTCCTCGTGCGGAAAGTCGTTCCACACCAACTTGTTTCCGCGGTGACGGCACACGTTGTGGTACGCCTTGACCGACCCGTCCTTGGTCTTGACGATGATCACCGACATACCGGGACCCGCCGAGGGCAGCTCCTTGGTGAAATAGCTGCCGGTGCGCGGCAGCCGCTCGACCCGACCGACGTTGAGCCACGTCTTCTTGAAGATCGCCTCGCGCTCGGCCTCGAAGAAGGCCGGATCGATCGAGTCGGTGTAATCGACCGGTGCGGTGCCCAGTTCGGGATAGTTTTCGGTCCAGCTACCCGCGGCTGGTTTCGGGAAGTGGGGCAACGTTCTCTACCTCTCGTTGTCGGGTTCCACGCCAAAAGCGTTGAGTGCCATCGCGAGTGCGATGTAGCCGCCGATGGTGAAGATCAAGTCCATGCGCTGCCGTTCGTCAAGCCGTTGGCAGAGAGTGGCCCATGTCTGATCCGACAGGCTGGACTTTTCGTCGAGCTCGTCGACGGCGGTGAATACGGCGCGGTCGAACTCGTCGTCCGTCTCGCCGGTTTGGGCGGCGGCGATTTCGGCGTCGGACAGTCCCGCCTGCTTCGCCAGTTTCACGTGGGAAGTCCATTCGTAGGCGCAGGCGCGTCGGTGGGCGACACGAAGGGTCGCTTGCTCACGGATGCGCGAAGGCAGAGTGGAGCGGAGTAGCAGGTACGAGCCGAACCGCAAATATGCGTCGGCCAGCTTCGGGTGACGCGCCAGCGTCGACATGAGGTTGCCGGCGTCCCGCGGGTTACATCGTTCCGGCGGCAGCATGACCGACAGCGACCGCTGGACAGCCTCGTCCCACTCCTCGGCGGGCAGCGGCTGCACGCGCATCCGGGTCTCCTCTCGGCGTCCTCCCGACCACCTCTCGGTCAAAGAGAATCATATTCTCATTTCTAACTAATAGAGTTGCACGATTCGGTCCGCTGGTCAATGCCGGGGCATCCGGCGGGCGCCCCCCGCCGGTGCTGGTCCGGGCTTTGGTGTCGGCGCGTTGTCGGCCGCAAGCGGGCAATTCGCCTAGTCGTTCCAGCGGGTGGCGCAGCCCCGCGGATGCAGCGCGGCTACCCTGGATGTTGATTCTCACTTCACGAGAAGATAGTTTTCAAAAAGGTGATCTTGGCGCAAGCCTGCGGTTCGCCGAGGCTGTGCGGGGCCGCGAGACCGATGGATCCGATGAGAGGGAACGGCCATGAACAAAGAAGACATCATCCTGATCAGCGTCGACGACCACTGCGTCGAGCCGCCGAACATGTTCAAGAACCACCTGTCAAACAAGTACCAGGACGATGCGCCGCGCCTGGTACACAACCCCGACGGCTCGGACATGTGGAAGTTCCGCGACACGGTCATCCCGAACGTGGCGCTCAATGCGGTCGCCGGCCGGCCCAAGGAGGAGTACGGGATCGAGCCCACGGGTCTGGATGAGATCCGGAAGGGTTGCTACGACGTCGACGAACGGGTCAAGGACATGAACGCCGGGGGCATCCTGGCCTCGATCTGCTTCCCGTCGTTTCCGGGCTTTGCCGGGCGCCTGTTCGCCACCGAGGACCACGATTTCTCGATAGCCCTGGTGCAGGCCTACAACGACTGGCACATCGACGAGTGGTGCGGCGCCTACCCGGCACGGTTCATTCCGATGGCGATACCGGTGATCTGGGACGCGGAGGAGTGCGCCGCCGAGGTGCGGCGGGTCTCAAAAAAGGGTGTGAACGCACTGACCTTCACCGAGAACCCCGCCGCAATGGGCTACCCGAGTTTCCACAACGAGTACTGGAACCCGCTGTGGAAAGCGTTGTGCGACACCAACACCGTGATGAACATCCACATCGGCTCCTCGGGCCGGTTGGCGATCACCGCACCCGACGCGCCGATGGACGTGATGATCACGCTGCAGCCGATGAACATCGTGCAGGCCGCCGCCGATCTGCTGTGGTCGCGGCCGATCAAGGAGTACCCGGACCTCAAGATCGCGCTCTCCGAGGGTGGCACCGGCTGGATCCCCTATTTCCTGGAGCGAGCCGACCGCACCTACGAGATGCACTCGACCTGGACGCACCAAAACTTCGGCGGCAAGCTCCCCAGCGAGGTCTTCCGCGAGCACTTCCTGACCTGCTTCATCAGCGACAAGGTGGGCGTCGCGCTGCGCAACATGATCGGCATCGACAACATCTGCTGGGAGGCCGACTACCCGCACAGTGACTCGATGTGGCCGGGTGCGCCCGAGGAGTTGTGGGACGTGCTGCAGGCGAACAGCGTGCCGGACGACGAGATCAAGAAGATGACGCACGAGAACGCGATGCGCTGGTACTCGTTTGACCCGTTCACCCACATCACGCCGGAGCAGGCGACCGTCGGCGCGTTGCGCAAGGCGGCCGAGGGGCACGACGTGTCCATTCGGGCGCTCAGCCACCACAAGGACACCAGGTCGGGTTCGTCGTTCGCGGAGTTTGCAGCCAGCGCGAAAGAGCTCACCGGCAACCAGGACTGAGCCACCCCGGTCCCGGCGAGCAGACGCAGAATCGCATTGTTCGGGTGGCAAACATGCGATTCTGCGACTGCTCGTCCTGAAAGGAGGCGCCACCGGTGCCCGACGGTGGAATGAATTTCGAGCTGACCGAAGATCAGGAGCTGATCCGTCGGTCGGTTGCGGAATTGGCGCGGAAGTTCGACGACCAGTACTGGATGGAAAAGGACCTGGCGCACGAGTTTCCTTTCGAGTTCTACCGCGCCATCGCCGACGGCGGCTGGCTGGGCATGACGATTCCGACCGAGTACGGCGGCCACGGACTCGGAATCACCGAAGCCACACTGTTGCTCGAGGAGGTCGCCAAATCCGGCGGCGCCATGAACGCCGCGAGCTCAATCCACCTGTCGATCTTCGGCATGCAACCGGTGGTGGTGCACGGCTCCGACGAACTCAAGGCGCGCACGCTGCCCCCGGTCGCGACCGGCGAGGTGCACGTCTGTTTCGGGGTGACCGAGCCCGGCGCCGGGCTCGACACGTCACGCATCACCACGTTCGCCAAACGCGACGGGGATCGCTACATCGTCAACGGCCGCAAGGTGTGGATCTCCAAAGCGATGGAATCCGACAAGATCTTGCTGCTGACGAGGACCTCGTCGTACGAGGAGGTCGCCAAGAAGACCGACGGGATGACGCTGTTCCTCACCGACCTGGACCGCAGCCGCATCGACGTCCGTCCGATCCGAAAGATGGGTCGCAACGCCGTCAGCTCCAACGAGTTGTTCATCGACAACCTGGAGGTGCCGGTCGAGGATCGAATCGGCGAGGAAGGCAAGGGATTTCGGTACATCCTGGACGGCCTCAACCCCGAACGAATGCTGATCGCGGCCGAGGCGCTCGGCATCGGGCGGGTGGCGCTGGAGAAGGCGGTGAAATACGGCAACGAGCGTGAGGTCTTCGGGCGGCCCATCGGCATGAACCAGGGTCTGCAGTTCCCGCTCGCCGACTCGCTGGCACACCTCGACGCCGCCGAGCTGATGCTGCGCAAGGCCACCTGGCTCTACGACAACGGCAAACCCTGTGGGCGCGAGGCAAATACCGCCAAGTATCTCTGTGCCGACGCGGGATTTACCGCTGCCGACCGGGCACTGCAGACCCACGGCGGAATGGGTTACGCGGAGGAGTACCACATCACGCGCTACTTCCGTGAGGCCCGGCTGATGAAGATCGCGCCGGTCAGCCAGGAGATGATCCTGAATTTCCTGGGATCCAACGTCCTGAAGTTGCCGAGAAGCTATTGACGTCCACTGAAGAACCCGTCCTGCTGTCAGATGACAGCGATGGGGTGCGGACGCTGACCCTCAACCGTCCGCGCCGCAAGAACGCGATCAACCCGGAGCTGTGGATCGCATTGCGGGACGCGCTCAACGAGGCAGGTCGTGACCGCGGCGTGCGCGCGCTCGTGATCACCGGTGCGGGTGGGAGCTTCTGCTCGGGCGCCGACATCTCGGTCCCGGACAAGGTTCATCCAAAATACAAGCTGCAGCGCCTGACCGACGTGGCGCTGGCGTTGCACGAGCTACCGATTCCCACGGTCGCCAAGGTGACCGGGGTCGCCGTCGGCGCCGGGTGGAACCTGGCGCTCGGCTGCGATTTCGTGGTCGCGACGCCCGAATCGACGTTCTCCCAAATCTTTTCCAAGCGGGGCCTGTCAATCGACCTCGGCGGCTCCTGGCTGCTGCCCAAACTCGTTGGCCTGCAACAGGCGAAGAGGTTGGCGCTACTCGCCGAGACGATCGATGCCGCGGAAGCCCACGCCCTGAATCTGGTCACCTGGGTGGTATCGGCCGCCGAGATCGAGGCTTTCGTCAAGGATCTGGCCGGCCGGTTGGCGGCCGGCCCGCCGATCGCGCTCGCCCAGACCAAGGCCCTGTTGAACGAGGGCGCCGACCGCACCCTGCGCGACGCGCTGGCCAATGAGGCCCGCGCGCAGGTCGGCAATTTCGCGACGGCCGATGCGCGGGCCGCCTATGCCGCCTTCGCCGAGCGGCGAGAGCCGTCGTTTACTGGTCGGTGGGCGTTATCGAAATCTGACGACGAGCAATCGGAGTGAACATGCGTGAGACGGTCATTGTCGAGGCGGTACGCACGGCGGTAGGGAAGCGCAACGGCGGGTTGTCCGGCATGCACGCCGCGGACCTGTCCGCGATCGTGCTCAACGAACTGCTGGAACGCGCCGGTGTCGGTCCGGAGATCGTCGACGACGTCATCTGGGGATGCGTGTCCCAGGTCGGCGACCAGTCCAGCAACATCGGGCGTTACGCGGTCCTTGCCGCCGGCTGGCCGGAGAGCATCCCCGGGACCACGGTCAACCGCGCCTGCGGTTCCAGCCAGCAGGCGCTCGATTTCGCGGTGCAGGCGGTGATGTCAGGCCAGCAGGATGTCGTCGTTGCCGGCGGTGTCGAGGTGATGAGCCGCGTTCCGCTCGGTTCGGCCAGGGCAACCGGGATGCCCTACGGTCCCAAAGTCCTTGCCCGGTATGACGATTTCTCCTTCAACCAGGGTCTGTCGGCGGAGATGATCGCCAAGAAGTGGGGCTTCTCGCGCACCCAGCTCGACGAATACTCGGTCCGGTCCCACGAACGGGCGGCCGCGGCGCAGGACAGCGGCGCCTTCACCGACCAGATCGTGCCGGTGTTCACCTCCGACGGCGACGGTCACGGGGAAACCGCCGTCATCGCCGACGAGGGCGTGCGGCGCGGGACGACCGTCGAAAAACTGGCCACGCTCAAGCCCGCGTTCGTCGACGACGGCGTGATCCACGCGGGCAATTCGTCGCAAATCTCCGACGGGGCGGCCGCGCTGTTGGTCACCACGTCGGAAATGGCGCTCGAGCTGGGATTGACCCCGCTGGTGCGCTACCGCGCCGGCGCGGTCACCGGGGCGGATCCGGTGCTCATGCTCACCGGCCCCATCCCGGCGACCGAGAAGGTGCTGCGGAAGGCCGGCGTTTCGCTGTCCGAAGTGGGCGCGTTCGAGGTCAACGAGGCCTTCGCCCCGGTCCCGCTGGCGTGGCTTGCTGAAACGGGAGCGAACCGGCGCCATCTAAATCCGCTCGGTGGCGCCATCGCCCTGGGACACCCGCTGGGCGCTTCCGGTGCGGTGCTGATGACCCGGATGGCGCACCACATGCGCGATAACGGGATTCGTTACGGGCTGCAGACCATGTGCGAAGGCGGCGGCACGGCCAACGCCACCCTGGTCGAGCTCGTCTCGTAGCGCCCCGCCAAAAAGGTCTCGCTGCAGACCCTTGTCACCTGGAGCAAACCAACCTACTGTGCATTTAGTAGGTTGGTCTTCGAGTCGGGACAGAGGAGTCCGGTGCCCGTCGCACGCCGTTACGACACATTGCTCGCCAAAGGTGAGGACCGAAAGCAGCGCATCCTTGACGTCGCGCAACGCCTGCTCACCCGCAACGGCTGGCGCAACACCACGCTCGCCCAGATCGCCGGCGAAGCCGGGGTCACCCCCGCGGGCCTGCTGCATCACTTCGAATCCAAGGAGCAACTGCTGCACGCGGTGCTCGACGCGCGTGACCTCGATGACGACTCGCACGCCGACCGCGCCGGTGATCTCCTCGTCGAGATCGCCCGGGTCGCCGATCGCTTCAACCGGGCGCCCGAATTGGTGGGCACGTTCACGGTGCTGCTGATCGAAAACATCCTTCCCGACGCCCCGCTGCACGGCCGCATGCTGGCCAGACAGCAGGAAGCGACCGACATCGTCGCCGAGCTCATCCGACGCGGCCAGGCCGACGGCCGATACCGCGCCGACATAGACCCCGCCGTCAAGGCAGTGGAAATTCTCGCCTTCGTCCACGGAATGGAAACAATATGGTTGCTCAATCCCTCGATACCGCTGACCGAGGTGTTCAAGGAGTACGCGGAGTCGCTGGGACGGGACTTCGCGCCGCGCAAGACGAGCGAGAAGACATGAGGTACCGGCTTGACGTCGTCGCCGCCGACGTCGTCGACGTGGTGCGGTGGGCCGGCGGTTGGCTCTTCGACCGGGCGATGGCGGGATGGGACGTCACCGTGCTGCTTGCCGACCACCCTGACGCTCGGCCGCTGCAGATCCTTGGGGCCCGGGTAATCGACCTCGAAGACGCCCTGGCCGCGGTGGAATCGCGGCCCCGCCCCCAGGCCCTGGCGGCCGCGGCCGACCTGTTCGGCTGCGACTCGCGGGTGCGCCAGGGCGTGTTGCAGGCCCTCGATCACGGCGCTACCGAGGTCACGCTGTGGGGGGAGACGTGGCCGGCCGAGCTCGATGAGAGCGTTGGCCTGGTACAGCATCGGCTGAGCATGGCCGCGTGGACGTTCAAGGCACAGGCGCTGGCGGCCGCCGCCGTGCCGCACGCCTCGATCGGTTACGTCGAGACCTTCCGGAGCGGGCTGCTGGCGTGCCCGTCGGTCGCGGCCGATCTGGTTCCGGCCGGCTAAAAGTCCTGGTTGGGGCGCCGCCGAGTTTGACGACGGGAGCCCCGTCGTTGACGATGGCCATGCCGTATGGAAATGTAATGCTCATCTCTGAGAGGAACATTCTCACTAGCCGAGATTCGAACGGAGCAAGAAATGGTGAACGATTTCACCGAGATGGATTTCTTCCGCGACCGTCGGCTCGTCGAGGACCCGTACCCCTACTACGAGGCTCTCCGGCAGCGGTGCCCGGTGACCCGGGAAAACCACCACGACGTCACCATGATCACCGGCTGGGACGAGGCGTGCGCGGTGCTGAACGACGCCGAGACGTTCTCGTCGTGCGTCTCGGTAACGGGCCCGTTTCCCGGCTTTCCGGTCCCGCTCGAGGGTGACGACGTGACCGAGCTGATCGAAGAGCACCGCGACAAGCTGCCGTTCAGCGACCAGCTGCCGACGCTGGACCCGCCGACCCACACGAATCACCGCGCCCTGCTGATGCGCCTGATCACCCCGAAGCGCCTCAAGGAGAACGAGGACGCCATGTGGGTGCTCGCCGATCAGGCGCTGGATCCTTTCCTGGCGCCCGGTGAGGGGGACTTCATCAAGGGCTTCGCGAGCCCGTTCACGCTGCTGGTCATCGCCGACCTGCTGGGCGTGCCAGAGGAGGATCGCGACAAGTTCGTCAAAGGCATCCGCGAGCACTCGGGTGGCGGCATCGGGGGCACCGGCAAGGAAGCACTGGCGCACAGTCCGCTGGAATTCCTCTATAGCCTTTTCTCCGACTATGTGCAGGACCGCCGTCGGGAGCCCCGCGACGACGTGCTGACCGGCCTCGCGACCGCGACCTACCCCGACGGCTCGATACCCGAGGTCGAAGACGTTGCCCGCGTTGCCAGCAATGTCTTTTCCGCGGGCCAGGAGACCACCGTGCGGCTGCTGGGGGCGGCGTTGCAGACCCTCGGCGAGCGCGCCGACATTCAGGGACAGCTGCGCAAGGACCGCAGCCTGATCCCCAACTTCATCGAGGAGGCGCTACGCATCGAAAGCCCGGTCAAGGGAGACTTCCGGATGAATCGGGTGCCAGTGAATGTCGGCGGCGTCGAGCTGCCCGCCGGCACCACGGTGATGGTCGTGCAGGCGGCCGCCAATCGTGATCCGCGCCGGTTCGAAGACCCCACCACGTTCGATCCGGTCCGCAAGAACGCACGGCAGCATATTGCGTTTGGGCGGGGAATCCACAGCTGCCCCGGCGCGCCGCTGGCACGTGCCGAGACCCGGGTGGCGATCGAACGGCTTCTGGACCGGACGTCGGACATCAGGATCAACGAACGCCTCCATGGTCCGGCGAATGACCGCCGCTACCAATATGTTCCGACCTATATCCTGCGCGGCCTGACAGAGCTGCACCTGGAGTTCACGCCGGCATGAAAGTCTCGGTCGACGACCAGCGCTGTCGCGGTCACGGGGTGTGTGTCACGCTGTGCCCCGAGGTGTTCAGCCTGACCGACGACGGCTATGCGGAGGCAATAGCATCCGAGGTCCCAACGGAATTCGAGGCGGCCACCCGGGAGGCCATCGACTGCTGCCCCGAACAGGCCATCGCCGAGAGTTGACGGGACGGCCCCGCTACTCCACGATCGAGATCGCCTGCCTTGGGCATTGACGGACGGCTTCGCGCACGTCTGACTCGATCTCCGGTGTGACTTCGGGTTGCAGGACGGTCAGCATGTCGTCGTCGCCGAGGTGAAAGACCTCCGGATTGATGCCCATGCACACGCCGTTGCTTTCGCAAAGACCCCAATCGACTTCGATTCTCATCGCAAAACCTTCACCGGCACGTTCTTCCACCCCATGACGTTTTGCATGTGGACGCGTTGGCAGCCCTCCCAGTCAACCTCAAAGCGAGGCATGAAGTCGAGCAGCTTTTCCAGCGCGATCGCGCTCTCCATGCGGGCCAGCGCTGCGCCGAGGCAGCTGTGAATCCCGTAGCCGAATCCCATGTTCTGCGCCTCGGTCCGGTCGCGATCGACATCGAATTTGTCCGGATCGGTCCAGGCTTCCGGGTCGCGATTGGCCGCGCCGTTGATGAGGAACATCGGCTTTCCGGCCGGAATGGTGACACCGTGCAGGTGGACGTCTTTCATCGAACGGCGAACCTGATACTGCGAGGGCGCCTCGTAGCGCAGGAGTTCTTCGACCGCGGCCGGAATCTTGCTGCGGTCGTCGAGCAGCTTCTGCCACTGGTCGGGATTGCGGCCAAACACCACCGGCGCGTTCCCAACGAGCTTGGTGACGGTCTCGGCGCCGGCGCCGCCCAATAATGTTGCAAACCCGGCGATTTCGATGTCGTCCAGGTTGGTCTTTTCCCCGTCGTCGCGTTCGATCTCGGCCTCGATCATCTTGCTGAACAGGTCCTCACGCGGTTCCTCGCGGCGTTGCTTTACCAGTTCGTAGTACAACATCGCGGTGTTGATGTTGGCCTGCATGCCCTGCTCGCCGACCTCGACCTGTCCGGGTTCGCGAGTCAGCGATTCGTCGATCCAATGGCGTATCTGCTGCGCGTGCTCCTCGGGTACCCCCAGCATCGTCGTGATCACCTCGACGGGGAAAGGAGCGGAAAAATCCTGCACCGCATCGAATCGATCGGGATCGGCCGCGCTGAGGTACTTGTCGATCTTCTCGGTGATCATCTGTTTCTGAGACTGGATGGCGCGTGGCGTGAAGACCTTGTTGAGCAGGCTGCGCATGTGGCGATGATCGGGCGGGTCCATGAAGATGATCGACTGCGGCGGCCGTTGCCCGGACCGCACCATCGACAGGTCAATGCCGTAGGCCGACGAATACGTTTCGAAATCCTTGAGCCCCGCAGCCACATCCGCGTGACGAGTCAACGCGTAGAAGTCGTACTGGTCGTTGTAGTAGACCGGCGCTTCCTCCTGCATTCGCCGGTACGTCTCCCAGGCGCCGTTCCAGAATTCTTCGGAGAACGGATCGAACACGATCTTCGATTTGGTCATTGCATCCTCCTCATCGGCAGGCTGAACCCGTTACAGCAGACTGCCTGACTGTAACGTTAACGGTAGCGGTTTCGTGACGCACCGGAAAGGCCAAAACGCCGCCCGGGCTGCGCCTAGGAACCCGACCCTCACCGCGGGTGTCCCATCAAGGCCAGCGTGGCGTCGGCGGCGTCGAGCACGGCACCAGCCTGGGCCGCGGCCCGGTCGGCGAGGTCGACGATCAGGCGGACGTCCTTCTGCAGGAGCGTGCCCGCCAAACCGGCCAGCCGGTCCAGGCCGCCGACTCCGCCAAGGGCGTTGAGCGCGAAGCTGTTTCCGCTGCTGCGCGAGATGACTTCGGTGAGCCGATCCGGGGAGACGCCGAGCGCGCTGGAAAGCGACAGGGCGGTGGCCGCCGTGCCCAGGTTGGCGGTGAACAGCAAGTTGTTGAGCAGTTTGGTGGTTTGCCCGGAACCCAGGTCGCCGAGGTGAACGACCGAATCGGCGTAGGTTTCGAACACCGGACGGCAGCGCTCGACAACGTCGGCGTCGCCGCCGACCATCACCAGCAGACGCCCCTCCGACGCCGCCGGACCACCGCCGCTCACCGGCGCGTCGATGACCGAAACACCCTGAACGTCGGCCTTTTTCGCGAGATCGCGGCAGGTGTTGGGATGCACGGTACTGTGCACCGCGATGACGCTGCCCGGCTTCATCGATGCCAGCAGCCCGTGCTCGCCGCTGGTGATTTCGGCGATGTCGGCGTCGCCGACGACACACAAACAGACCAGATCGCTGGCCGCGGCGAGTTCGGCTAGCGACTCGGCGATTTTCGCCGGGGTGCCGGCGAACGGCTCGAGCGTCGCGGGCCGGCGCGCCCACAGCGTCGTCTCGTAGCCGCCCTCCACGATCCGACGCGCCATGGGCCCGCCCTGGCTGCCCAATCCGATGAATCCGACTCTCACCCGGCTGCGCCTTCCTGTTCTGCCGAGCGTGAAGCGGCCACGCACTCCTCGGCGAAAGAGAAGACCTTCGCGTGGTAGTCCGCGGCGGTGTGGCCGAGGCTGATGTTGTGCCCTGCATCCGGTTGTCTGTTGGTGGTGAACCGCGGTGCGCCGGAGAACAGGGCCGCGATCTCGGTCAGCGCCGAATCGTCGGTCTGCCAAACCCTTTCGTACCCGGCGACACTGAACTGCACCGGGACGCGGATGGTTGGGGCGAGCGCCGGGAGGTCTTGGCGGGCCCAGTTTGACACCATCTCGTCCTCGTAGGAGGGAGCCCCCGAATAAACGGTCACCCCGCCGAGCACCTCCGGCGGATACAGCCGCTCCGGGTGCCACAACAGCTCGCGAAAGCCCGGCGGGCGGTGCTCCCGGGTTGCTGTCTTCATAAGCTCTCGGGCCGCGGGGTGATAGCGCCGGCCGGTGCCCGCCAGTTCGATGCCCAGCAGGCCGGCGCCGCGCTCGTCGGCGCCCATCCGCATCGCGAGTTCACACCCGCCCGAATGGCCCATCACGAACAACCCGGTGCCGCGTGGCCGTTCCCCCAGGATGCGATCCACCGCCCCGTACGCGAGGTTGACCCGCTGCTCGGGCCGGGCCATCGCCTCCGGATAGGGAGCGGAGCTGCCATAGCCCGGCCGATCGAGCGCCACAACGGTGAATCCGGCTGCCGCGCCGGTCCGTAGCAATGAGAAAGCCGGGTGGCCCGGGCAGTCGAAATAGACGGCGGTGGTGCCTCCGCCGTGGATGGCCACGATCACGGCCTTGGGTTCGGGGGCCTCGGCGATCAGCGCCGACATCGGCACGCCGTCGACGATCACCACCCTGGGGCGGGGCGGGCTCATGCGTCGGCCCTTAGCAGAAGGACACCGCTGGGGGTCAGGCCACCGCTGCTGACCACGCCGACGCGGGCGCCGGCGACCTGGCGGTCGCCGGCCTCGCCGCGCAGCTGGCTGACCGCTTCGTGCAGCAGACCCATGCCGTGGGTGCGGCCGTGCGAGAGCTGTCCGCCATGGGTGTTGAGCGGCAGCAGGCCGTCGCGGGCGATGTTCTTGCCACCGTCGAGAAATTCCTTGGCCTCGCCGATGCCGCAGAAGCCCAACGCCTCGATCCAGGACAGGCAGTTCATGGTGAACCCGTCGTAGAGTTCGGCGACGTCCACATCGGCCGGTCGCAGTGACGTGCGCGTCCACACGTGCGCCGATTGGCCCAGCACCTGCGGCTCATGGGTCAAAGTGCTTTGGTCCCAATCGATTCGCTCGATGATCTGTGTTCCCACGGCCTCCACCAGGACGGGCGGCTTGGCCAGGTCACGGGCGGCGTCGACGGCGGAGACGATCACGGCTATCGCGCCGTCGCATGGCACATCGCAGTCATAGAGACCGAAGGGCGTGGTGATGGGCCGCGCATTCAGGTAGTCATCCATCGTCATCGGGGTCCGATAGATCGCGGACGGGTTCAGTTCGGCGTTGGCCCGCTGGTTCAATGCGATCCAGCCCAGCGTCTCTTTCGTTGTGCCGTAACGGTGAAAGTGCCGCTGCGCGTTCATCGCCAGGGTATGGGCCGCCGACGTCGCGCCGAACGGCATCTGCCAGCCCGCCATCCGGCCCATCGACGGCGTGATCTTGCCCTGCTTCATCAGCTCACCGTGGGTGGCTTCCCACAGCGTCCGGAAGCACAGCACGTGCCGGGCCAAACCGCCTGCGACAGCGAGCATTGCGGCGATCACCGAACCGCCCGGTCCGAAGGTCTCCATGGCGCCGTTGTGCCACGTCGGCCGGATGCCCAGCGCGGCCTCCAAGGCGGTGACCCCGCCTTCCCCGAAGCCGCCGACATTAATCGCGCCGGGGTAGGTCGACAGGCCGTCGATGTCGGCGAACGTCAGCCCGGCATCGGCGACGGCCGCCTCGCACGCCTGCACCGTCAGTGCCAGCGGCGGCTGCATCAGCCGTCGCCCGATCGGCGACATGCCGATCCCGGTGAGTGCGACCTTGTCCTCGAACTTTTCCGCCGTCAGCATGGGCCGGACGTATTCGCCGAAGCGTTCCAGGGCGATCTCGTCTTCGGGCAGGGGAGCGGGTTCGGCATCGGCGACCGGTCGGAACAGCGGCAGCCAGACGTCCTCGATCTGCTCGAAGACCACCTCCACCGGCTGACCCAGCTCGAGCCGTTCGGGATCGCACTCCACGATGTTGGTGGTGAGCCGGACCCGCGGGTCCTCCGCGATGGCCACCTGGGCGATGACGTACGGCGCAGGCATTCCGGGCAGGCTGAACCGGTGGTTGACGGTGAATCCGGCTAGCGTCGCGTTGCCGGAGACGGCCCGCACACCGATATCGCGCGAGCGACAGTAGCGGCACACCGGCGCGGGCGGATGGATCAGCGACTCGCAGCTCCGGCACTCCTGGAACCGCAGGCTGCCGTCGGCTCCAGAAGTCCAAAAGAATTCGTTCTCGGCCGTGACCAGCGGCAGCGGCCGTCCCGGTGCTTCTGACACATCACCTCCGGGAGTCGGATCGCAGGCGGTAGGCCGATTATACGAATAGGAGAATCACGTTATCAAACTCCTGGACAGACACGGTCCAGGGCGCATCGAACAACCTTTCACCGGCCAACGACCACAGATGTCCGGTGCTCAGAGCGGCACCCAGACTCCGCCCACGTAGACGCCCCAATGCTGATAGCCGTTGCTCCACATCGGCGCCCGCGGGGACCACGCCGGCCATAGCGGAGGCGGCGGCGCATCCGGCGGCGCAAACGACGGCGCGTATGGCGGCGGAGCCGTGTACCACGCCGGCGGCGCCGGTGGCGGTTTGCACACCATGGTCACCGGATTCCATGACATGTTGGAGCCGCATTCCGCCCAGCTGACTGCAGGCGTCGCGACCACCGCAACCGCCATCGACGCGAACGCGGCCGCGATAACGGCGGCCAGACGACCGAACCACCTCATGGCAGGCCTCCCAGGGGACCAATCCCGATATTGGTTGGCTTCAGCCTATGCCTTCGGCACCGCCGCAACCAGGCATCTGCACCGCGGGCGGCGGCCGGTCAGCGCGTGAACCCCCATTGGGCTTCGTTCGATTCGGTGTTGACGTGCGCGGCGGGGTCGTCGTCTGACTCGCTGAGGGAGGGGTGAGGGACGCTGGGTGTGCGGTCACCGAGCTCGGTGATGGCGTGCACCGGGCAGTCCAGCAGTGCGCGCTTGACCGCGACGCGGTCCGCGGCGGCCACCGTGCCATCCCCGATCACCGACGCGTAACCCCAGTCGTCCAACGAGAAGTATCCGGGCGCGTGCTTGGCGCAGACGCCGAAGCCGTCGCAAACCGTGCGGTCCAAACGGATTTTCATGGTTGCCTCACAGCTTCCGCCTGGTAGGGGCGGTCGAAGCGGAACGGGTCGTCACGGCAGTCCGGGCAGCCGCCTTCGAGGTGTCGCGCCACGTCGTTCGGGAACTGGTCGAGCAGGCTGGCGGCGACATTGGTGGCGGCGTCCAGCGTCGCGCAGGCGCCGCGTCCGCGCAGCACCACCGACCAGCGGCGCAATCGGTCAACGTCTTCCGTCGTCGCGACGCCGTCGCGCAACGCCCCGCCGACGGCGGCCATCGCCGCCGTTCCGTTGAAACACGACCCGCACTGCCCGGCGTTTTCGCGGTCGAAGTAGGCCAGCACCGACGCCGCAACCGCAACGGGGCAGTCGTCGGTGAGAACCGAGATCGCGCCGCAGCCCAGACCGCTGCCGAGCCGTCGCATCGTCTCGTGGTCCAACGTGGACTCCAACACGTCGCGATTGAGGAAGCCGGCGAAGTAGCCGCCCAACAGCGCACCCCGCACCTGATCGTGCGAAATGCCATGCAGTGCAAGCAGTTCGGTGAACGGCAAGCCGTGCGGGAGCTCGTAGAGAATGGGGGGCCGCCCGGCACCGGTGATGGTGGCCAGGAAGGTACCCGGCGACAGCGGCGTGCCCTGCGAGCGGAACGCCGCCGAGCCATGGGACTGCAGCCATGGCAGATTGGCCAGGGTCTCGACATTGCTGACCAGCGTCGGTCGCCCGTGCACGCCCGCTTCGAATGGGCGCGGTGGCTTGTCGGTCGGCTTGGCCGGGCCGCCGTTGAGCACGCGAACCGCCGCGGTCTCCTCGCCGGCCACGTAGCCGGGCTGGACCGTGGTCAGGTCGACCGTGACGCCGCCGAACGCGTCTGGGCCGAGTTCGTTCAGCGCGGCCTCGACGCTGTGCGCCGATTCCGGGTCGGACACGTACACGTAGGCGCGGTCGGCCGCAACGATCGCCGCGGCCAATCGCAATCCGTCCAGTACCATGTGCGGGCGGTTGCGCAGCAGCCATCGGTCCTTGATCGAAGCCGGTTCTCCCTCTTCGCCATTGGCGACGACGACGGTGCCACCTGACAGGCGTCCGTTGTCGCGCACCGTGCGCAGCTTCACCGCCAGCGGAAACGCCGCACCGCCGCGGCCCACCAGTCCGCTGGACTCCACCTCGCCCAGTAATTCGTCGGCGTCGGCAAGCGGACGGTAACCGCCCTGCTCCCGATACGCTGCGTAATGCTCGACACCCGAAACCAGCAGCCGCGGGGGGCAGCCGGGCCACGGGGCGATAGTGACCGCGTCGGATCTCGCTTGTGTATTCATGAGCTGGTCAGCGTTCCGGTTAGGCTTGCGCGCATGCGGACTGCGGTGGTGCGCGTGAACGTCGACCCGAAAAGTGCGCTTACGCCCACGCAATTAGGTAAGGGCATGGGGGTGCTCCTCGGTCTCAGTGACGAGATCGGTATCGGCGTCGTCGAAAACGATCTCGCGGCCATGCCGGTCGGCCGTCGTGAGGTCCAATTGCTCATTGCCGCTGACGATGTCGATGCGGCGAAGCAAACCGCAATCGACTTGTGCGCCAAGGCGTTCAGTACTACTCCGGTGCCGGGCGTGGTCACCTTCGTCAGCAGGGGAACCGACGACGACGCCCGCGGTGTGCTGTCGGCGTTCGGGCTCACCGGCGAAATCGCCCGGGTGCCCGGCGATGACGGCTTCGACATCGTCTACGTGACGCTGTGCGAAGACGACCTCGAGCGCGTTCCGGAGAGCCGGATCCACACGGCTCTGGAGGCGTCGCTCAACTGCGAGGTCCACATCCGCACCAAGTAAACGCATCAGCTGCCCAAGAATTCGAGGATCGCGGGCGCCGCCAGCACCCAGGTGTCAAACATGTTGAAGTGCTGAACCCTGCCGGCCGCGCGGTCTTCGGACGCGCGCTCCCAGGCGTCCTCCGGCCAGGGTGGATCGATCAGCTTAGAGCCCTTGATCAAGCAGCTGACCTCCAGCGACGTCCGCTTGGGATGGTCCCAGTCGTTCTCCCCGCCACGAATGATCAACGTGGGCACCTGGATCCGCTCGAACATCTCATCGGGGACACCGGGAATGGTCTGCCCCGGCTTGGACACGAACGCATTGAGCCAGCGCATCATCACCTTGAGGAACTCGTCCTTGTCGAGGTCGAGGAATCGTTGCTTGTTGTTCGGGTTCTCTTCGATGCGGTCGCGCCATTCCTGTACCTTCACCACTCCCTCCATTCCGGTACCGCGCGCCGCCAGAATGCTCGGGATGATGTAGAAGGACCCCAGCACGAATGTGCCGTAGATACCGCCAACAATGTTCCACACCACGAGCTTCTCCACGAGTTCGGGATAGAGCATCGTGGTCAGCATGGAATCCCTTGCCCCACCGGAGCCGCCGGCGATGATGCACCGCTCGAAACCCAAGCCCGTCACCAACTTCTGCAGGGTTTCGGCGCGCATGTGCGACTCGCTTTGACCGTAGAACTGCACGTCGGACGCACCGCAGTTCGGCCGGTCCCACAGCAGCACCCGATAGCCGCCGTCGACCAGCGCCTGGGCCAGCGGACGCAGGCCCTCGATCTCCTTGCTGAATCGGCCGCCCGGCGTCAGGGCAATGAGATCGCCTGATTCCCCGAGGATTTCGTAGACGACCGTTCCCCCGTTCACCTCGATAGAAGACACGCGATTCTCCTGTAGCTAGGCCATCACCAGAACGTCGTCGCCGACGATACGCACCGGATAGGTGCGGATGCTCCACTCCGGCTTGACCACGGTCGTGCCCGTCGCCAGCTCGAAACCCCATTGGTGCCAAGGACAGTAGATGTACTCCAGGTCTCGCACCATGACCGCGTCACCCGGCGCGGTCTCGTCGACGATGGTGCGACCACGCAGGCGCCCCGAGCACAGCGGTCCGCCCTGGTGCGGGCAGTAGTTCGCAATCGCGTAGAAGGTTCCGTTGACGTTGTAGACACCCACGCCGTGGCGTCCGATCGGCACCAGCTTGTGGGTACCCGGCGGGATCTCGTCTACTGTCGCAACAACATGCTCGCGGCCCTGGGCGAGGCGGGACTCGGGCCGTTTGGTTTCCTCCGCCAACTCAGAACACCCGGACCTGACCCTCAAGGACCGGCACCGTCTCCGGCAGGTGATAGGTCGCGATGCCGTTCTTGTACATCACCGCGTCCCGGGCCGCCTTGGGAAGGTGCTTGACCAACCAGCGCGGCTCGTCGAACGTCCAGTGCGGGTAATCCGAGGAGAACAGCAAGATCTTGTCGCACTCCATCCACTCCAGCGCGCGCGTCAACTCGGTCTTGTCCTCCGGGTAGTCCAGCGGCTGGGTGGTGAACTTGATGTGGTCCTTGACGTACTCCGACGGCTTGCGCTTGATCTCCATCCGCGACTTGCGGGCTTCGTAGATCGCATCCATCCGCCACATCAGCGGCAGAATCCAGGAGAACGCGTGCTCGACGAACACGATCCGCAGCGTCGGGAACCGGTCGAAGACACCATCGAACACCAGGCTCATCACCTGATTGGCAGCCAGCAGCGAGTAGGTCACCATGAAGTCGTGGTTGTAGCTGGGGAAGCCCACCGGCGGCGTCGGCAGCAGCTCGTAGGTTCCGCGCGACAGGTGGCAACTCACGGTGATGTCGTGTTTGGTGGCGGCCGCCCAGATGGGGTCGTACTTCGGGTGGCCCCATGACGGCCGCGGCTCGGCCTTGATCAAAATTTGGGCCATGAAGGGGTGTCCGGCCCACTTCTCGATCTGGCCGACGGCGCCTTCGGGGTCCTCAATGCCAACGCAGATCGACCCGCGCCAGCGTTCGTGCCAGTTGTTGTGGCTGTCCAGCCAGTGATTGGCCTGCCAGTCATTGAGTGCGCTCGAGTATGCCTGGTTGGCTTCCGGTAAACGCGGCGTGCGGCCGGCGGGCTCCAGGATCCCGATGTCGGAGCCGGCCTCCATGATCAGCTGGCGGAACGCCATGTCCGGGTCGCTACCCGGGAACTCGCCGTCCGGTGGGAAGGTGTCGGTGCGCATCGCGAAGGCATGCGCGTAATCGGGGGCGTCGTAGTAGATCAACTCGCCGACCCTATGGTCAAGGAAAAACTTGCTGCGCCAGGGCTCGGGGATGTACTGGGTGATCTCGCCCCGTTTGGGCACCGGGTGGACATCCGAGTCGACGCACCGGACGGCTATGCGCTCGGTGGCGGGAACACGTTCCTGCATGTGGGTCAGTGTCATTTCGAACTCCTCGGTCTCCCTTTTACTATTCTGCGACTAGCCCGCTGCCAGGTCGACAGAAATGTCGATCCCGTACAGGTTGGCCGCGTTACGCCAACACACCTTCTCGCGTTGCTCGGCGGACAGCGCCTGCGGCAGCTTCGTGATGTCACCGCATTGCCAGTGCGGATAGCTGGAGCCGAACATCACCATGTCGTCCTTGCCGGTGAAGCCAAACCACTCGCCGGCGAATTCGGTGTCGCCGGGGCCGTCCAGGCTGCCCTGGACGAAATACACATGTCCGGGCAGGTAGTCGCTGGGAATCCGCGGGGCCCACGGCGTCTGCTCGAGGTGCGGCCTGCCGAACGTGTCCATCCGCCAGATGAACGGCGTCAGGAAGTCGGCGGCGCCGTCGGCCCAGACGAACTTCAAGCCGGGAAAGCGCTCGAACACGCCCTCGGCGATCATGTTCATCAAGTGGTACAGGTAATTCAGCGCCATGAAGCTGACGTACTGCTCGTAGGTCAGTGTGTTCCCGTTCGGCGTTGGGGGAAAGCCGATGCCCTCGCCGGTTTCGATGTGCACCGCGACTGGCAGGTTGGCGTCGGCGGCGGCCTCCCAGAGCGGCCAGAACTGCGGCTTGCCGTACAGCTCGCGGGACTGCAACGGGACACCGATCTGAACCACACGCGGGTGCGCACGCCACTTCTCGATCTCGCGCACAGCGCCGGCGACGTCGTCGGGGTTCACCCGGATCGTGCCGCGGAACTTGTCACCGAATTCGCCGGACTCCAGCCAGCGCGACACCATCATCTCGTTGTGGGCGGCATGCAGCGCACTGCCCAAATGCCGGTCGGGCATGATGCCGCGCCCCATCGGATGCAGGACCGCCACATCGACCCCACGCTTCGAAAACAGTTCGTTGGCAACGAATTCCGGATCCGAACCCGGATACTGGCGGTCCGGACCCTCGGTGTTCGGCGCGTATTCGCCGCCCGGCGCCCCGTACCAGTCCATCTCGTAGTCGGGGAAACCGCGGCTCTTGAACGGCTCGCGCAAAAAGGCGCGCAGGTCTTTGTTGGACGGGAAGAAGATGTGCACGCTGGCGTCGATAACCGGCGTGCGTGTTCCGTCAGCGTGTTCGATCACGAAAGCCATCCTTCGGCTTCGGCTTGGCTGGCCAAAGTGGACCCTGTCAGGCCATATGATAGACAATCTAACATTTTCTTTGCGTGCCAATCAATGGTGTTTCCGGTAAGCGTTTCGGTTAATCATCGGCGCTGGTAGTCCCCAGTATTGCCGTCACTTGGTAAGTATCGTTCTTGAATAAGGATAATACCATTCTCCCACTTTGGGCATAGCGTCGCACGCGTCGGTGGGGTTGCCGTGGGGACGGGCTCAACGGGCTAGACGGTGGACGGGCCCACGGTCACACCGGCGGCCTTCTCGAACGGTTTGATCACCGTCGGTGAAATCGGAATCCGGGCCTTGATCGCGCGCGGCGGTCTCCCAGAGTCGGCCGATCGTTTCGGCCACCTCGACCGGCACGCCCAGCGCTTTGGCCTCGTCGAGATAGAGCCGCACGTCTTTGACCATCAGCGCGGTGGCAAAGCCGTAATCGAAGGTGCGCGGCAGGATCGCCCGTGGGGAACTTGTCGCGGCTCGCGCTCGTCGCGCCCGAGCCCGCGTTGAGCACCTCGATCATCACGCCGGGGTCCAGACCGGCCTTGACGCCCATCACGACGACTTCTGCGGTCGCGACCAGGACGTTGGCCGCCAGCATGTTGTTGGCGAGCTTCATCGTTTGGGCCGAGCCGGGCTTGTCCCCGATGTAGAACGGTCGGCCGAGTGCCTCGAGTGCGGTTCGTATGACGTCGAATTCGGCCCGCGGCCCGGACACCATGACCGCAAGTGATCCCTTTTCGGCTCCGCTGACGCCGCCGCTGACCGGGCTATCGATGGCCACGATGTTTCGTTCGGCCAGACGGTTATGGATGTGCACCGCCGTTTGGCTACCGACGGTCGACAGGTCGACGTAGCGCTTGACCCGCGAGCCCTCGATCACGCCCGCGGCACCGGTCGCGACCTCGATCGACGCGGCCGGCGACGGGAGGCTCGCCATGACCGTTTCGGCACGATCGGCGACCTCCTTCGACGATGACGCGGCCTGTGCCCCGAGGGCGACGATGCGCTCGAGCGCCGCGCTGCGCGTGTCAAAGGCGATGACATTGTGGTTTTCCTGGATGAGGCGGCGCGCCATGGGAAAGCCCATGTTGCCCAGCCCGATAAACCCGACGTCCATCACGGACTCCTAGGTCTGGTCCACTTCGGCGAACGCTTCGCGCGCGATGCGGAAGCTGTCGACCGCAGCCGGCACGCCGGCGTAGATGGCGACCTGGAGGAATATCTCGCGGATTTCATCGCGAGTGACACCGTTGGTCAGTGCCGCCTTGACGTGCGTGCGTAATTCGTTGGGCCGGTTGAGGACCGAGATCATCGCCAAATTGAGCATGCTGCGGGTCTTGAGCGCCAGACCGTCGCGCCCCCAGACCGCTCCCCAGCAGTACTCGGTAATGAGATCTTGCAGCGGGCTGGTGAAGTCATCCGCGCTGGCCAACGCCTGGTTGACGTATTCCTCGCCCAGCACCGCGGACCGGATCTCCAGTCCCCGCTGGTATGTTTCGCGATCCAATGGTCTTCTCCTTTGCAACCACTCGAAACCGATGAGCGCAGTTTTACACCCCGACCGACCCGCGGCGCATACAGTCGACACTCATATGGATCTTCCCGGCCTCGTCCTCGTTCATGGGGGAGCGCACGCTGCCGACTGCTGGGATCTCATGGTTGCCGAATTAGCCGCGCAGGCACCGGAATTGCGAGTCTTGGCGGTGGATCTGCCGGGCCGCGGCCGTAACCCCGCGGATCTAACGACGGTTACCATCGCCGATTGGGTGGATTCGGTGGTCGCGGAAGTTCACAACGCCGCGCTTGGCGATGTGGTTGTCGTGGGACATTCGATGGGCGGCTTGACCGTACCCGGTGTCGTGGCCCGGCTCGGCGCTACCAGGGTGCGCGAACTGATCCTGGCGGCGGCGTTCATTCCGCCACAAGGATCGTCCGTCGTGGAATCCCTCGGAGGCCCGCTCGCCCCGTTGGCGCGGATGGGGACCCGAATACTCAAGTCGGCGGTGATGCCCAGTGCAGCAGCCAAATTCGCGTTTTGGAATGCGATGTCGCGGGAGCAGCGAAAATATGCGCTGGCACGTCTGTATCCCGAGGCCGCTGGGGTGATCACCGAGCGCGTCGACCGCAGTGATCTACCCCCCGAGGTACCTCGGACGTGGATCATGACCCTGCGGGATAGGGCTCTTTCGGCGCGACAGCAGCAGCGATGCATCAGGTCGCTCGGCGGCGTCGACACATTGATCTGTCTCGACACGTGTCACGACATGATGTACAGCGAACCGCGGCGGCTGGCCGGAATCCTGCTCGATCGCTGTCGGTTTCGAGCACGGTCCTGCGGTAGGAGCCCTTGAGGGAGGAGCGGCCATGACGGGAGCGAGCAGCGACGTCTGGGAGGTCATGTCGACCGCCCGGACCATCCGACGCTTCACGGACGAGCCCATCGACGACGCGACCCTGGCGCGGTGCCTGGAGGCGGCCAGGTGGGCTCCCTCGGGCGCCAACGCGCAAGGGTGGCGCTTCGTCGTGCTGCGATCACCCGAGCAGCGGGCCGTCGTCGCCAAGGCCGCGGCCCACGCCCTGGAGGTGATCGAGCCGGTCTATGGAATGAGCCGGCCCGCCGACGACGACAACAGCCGCCGGGCCCGCACCTATCGCGCGACCTACGAATTGCATGATCGCGCGGGCGAGTTCACCTCCGTGTTGTTCGCGCAGCAGCACTATCCGACGGCGTCCGAGCTGCTGCTCGGCGGGTCGATCTTTCCCGCCATGCAGAATTTTCTGCTCGCCGCGCGCGCCCAGGGTCTGGGGGCATGCCTGACCAGCTGGGCCTCGTATGGTGGCGAGCGGCCGCTGCGCGAAGCCATCGGGGTACCCGAGGACTGGATGGTTGCCGGCCACATCGTGGTCGGATGGCCCAAGGGCAGGCACGGGCCGCTTCGCCGTCGCCCCCTCGCCGAGTTCGTCAACCTCGACCGCTGGGACGAGCCGGCCGACGACCTGCTGGCCGCCACCTAAGCCGGGTGTTGGTCACCCCATAACCAGTTTTCGAGATTATTACTTCCGCGTAGGAGAATGGTATTCTCGCGAGGGCGGTGATGACAGGAGGCGGCGCTGATGCTGTTGGAGTTCGATGCTGATCAGCGGCTGTGGCAGAAGACGGTCCGCGACGCCGTCGGCAAGCAGTGCCCGCCGTCGCTCGTGCGTAGCGTGGCCGAGGATGGCGTCGACCCGACCCCGTTGTGGAAGTCGTATGTGGACCAGGGCTGGACCGAGCTGAACGACCCGGCCAGCGCCGTGGAGCTGGCCATCGTTCTCGAAGAGTTGGGGCACGCGACCGATCCCACCCCGTTTCTCGCCACGATGAGCCAGTTCGCGCCGTTGGTGGGCGATCGGTTCGACCCGCACGAGTCGGGGACCGCCGTGTACGACGGGGTGGCCGCGCACCGCGACTCTGACGGCTGGGTGCTGGACGGCACGGCGCGCCATGTCCTCGACGGCGATCGCGTCGACCGGCTGGGAGTGGTGACCGACGCCGGGGTGTTCGTCGTCGCGTCCAATCAGGTGTCGGCCCGCCGCTCGACGGTGTTCGACCCCGTTCTTCACGTCGCCGACCTCTCCTTCTGCGAGGTCCGGGTGCCCGACAACGCGCGGCTCACCGTTGACGCGGAGCGTGCCCACCATATTGCCTTGACGGGCATGGCGATCACGATGGTCGGGGCCTGCCAACGCATCCTCGATCTGGTCCTCGACCACGTCCGCACCCGTCACCAATTCGGCGTACCGATCGGCTCCTTCCAGGCAGTCCAGCACAAGGCCGCCGACATGCATATCGCTGTCGAACGCGCTCGCGCGCTGGCCTACTTTGCCGCACTGACGATTTCGGCCGACGATCCCCGCCGCCGGCTGGCCGCCGCGATGGCCAAGGCGTCGGCGGGGGAGTGCCAGGCACTCGTATTCCGGCACGGCCTACAGCTTTTCGGCGCGATGGGGTTCACCTGGGAGAACGACCTGCAATTCGCGCTGAAGCGGGCCAAGGCGGGTGAGCTCATGCTCGGCGGCGCGGCGGAGCATCGGGCGCGAATCGCGGAGGAATACCGTGCAGCTGACTTTTGATCCCGACGTCGAGGCGTTTCGGGCGGAGTTCGCGGCATTCCTTGACGAAAACCTGCCTGCCGCAAGCGAAACCCTGGAGCGTCCCCGGTCGGTCTCCCATATGCCGCAGTGGGCACGTCGATGGCAGCGGCTGCTGTTCGACAACGGCTGGCTGCTGCCCGGTCAACCGCCGGAGTTCGGCGGGCGCAACGCCACGGTTGTGCAGCAGTTCGTCCATCTCGAGGAATTGTGCCGTCGACGGATCTACCACAGCCTCAACCCGCAAGGGGTGAATATCGTTGCGGCATCGTTGCTGTCGTTCGGCACCGACGAACAAAAGCATCGTTGGGCCGTGCCGATTCTGCGGGCGGAGATCACCGCTTCGCTGGGCATGAGCGAGCCGAGCGCCGGCTCCGATCTGGCGTCGCTGCGTACCCGGGCGGAGCTTGACGGCGATCACTTCGTGGTCAACGGGCAGAAGGTGTGGACGTCTGGAGCGCACGACGCCGACGTGTTGTTGACCTTCGTGCGGACCAACCCGGATGCACCAAAGCACAAGGGAATCAGTGCATTACTGATCCCGACCGATACGCCGGGTGTGGTGTGCCGGCCATTCCCGTCGATCTGCTCCGCCGACGACCTGGATTTCAACGAGGTGTTCTTCACCGATGTGCAGGTCCCGGCGGAGAACCTGGTCGGCCCGCTCAACGAGGGGTGGCGGGTGGCCAACGGATCGCTCGGGCACGAGCGCACCATGATGTGGCTGGGATTTGCGGATCGGCTGGACAACATGATCGCCGATTTCCATCCCAGCACGGAGCTGGAGCGCGACCAGTACGCCACCACGATCATGGACAAACAGGCGCTGCGCCTTTTGGGTTCGGTGGCTTTGGCCCGCGCCGCCCGCGGGGAAGACGACGTCGCGGCGATCTCGGTGCTCAAGCTGCTCGGTTCGGAAGCCGAGCTGCGCGGGTTCGAACACGCCCTGCACAGCGCCGGACCCGACGGACTCGTCCACCCGGGACAGACCGGGCCGTACGCGCCGATGAACCTGGACCACTATTTCGCCAGCTGGTTCGAGCGTTATGCCCGAAGCTTTTCCGGCACGATCGCCGGCGGCACCTCGGAGATCCAGCGCAACATCATCGCCCAGCGAGTGCTCGGCCTACCACGCGGCTAAGCTCGGCGAGCTGGGGGCACGCCCCCACAAGTGGGGGTACCCCCACCCGCTCGCGAGCAGACGCAGAATCGCGTAATAACCAGTGCTTTAATGCGATTCTGCGTCTGCTCGCCGGAACTTAGATCGGGTCGAACTTGGTGATCAGCCAGTTGCCGTTGACCCGGGTCATGCTCACCAGCACGCTGCTGGCCGACTCCGACGGATCGGGCTTGTCCTTGCTTGTGGTGCTCTGGTCGACGAACACCAGAACGACGGCCGTACCCGGATGCAATTCCTTCACGGCCGCCCCTATCACGCGAGCGGTGGTTTTCAGCGACTTCTGTTTGGCCGCCGGCGCCACGATCTGGTCGGTGAACTCGTTGTAGTACGACAGGAAGTCCCCGGAAAGGTGTGACTTGGCGGTGGCGAAGTCTTTGTCGAGCGACTCGGGTGAGTAGGACAGCAACGCAACCGTTCCTTCGGAGGCCGCTTTGACCACCGCCCAGGCGACGCTGGGGTCGGTTTGTTGCTTCGGCTGATACTGGTCGAAGTACACCCACGTCGCCGCACCGCCGGATATCAGCAGCAGCAGGATCAGAGTCACGGGAACGACTTTCACGTTGCGCAGCGCGCGTGACCAGTCGCGCCGACCGCCTTTGGCTCGCTCGGGGGAGTCGACCTCGGTTTCGGCTGGGATTGGAACGTCCTCGTCCGCCTCCGCGGTCTCGGTGGTTTCGACCTCGCGGGTGTCATCGGTCACGTTACGAAGTCCAGTTTCGACATCTTGTACTGTCCGCCTTCTTCGGTCACGGTTACCCGGAGCCGCCACATGCGTGGTTCATCCTTGGCGCCTGCGGAATTGGTGATCCGCGATGTCGCCGAGACCAGTACGGATGCGGAATGCTCGTCCATGGATTCGACGGCCGCCGCGGTGACCGTCCCCTGGGTCACCACTTTGGACTGCTCGACCACCGTCGTGAAATCCTTTGCGCGCTGCTGGAAGTCGTCCCGGAACTGGCCGGTGGAGCTATCGAGCACTCGCTGGACGTCTTGCTTGGCTCTGTTGAAATCCAAGGAGGTCATGTTGACGACACCCTGCCTGGCCCCCGCGACGAAGTTCGCGGCCCGCTGCTCTCGGTCGGTGGCGTCATGGTCTTTCCACAGCATGATTCCGCTGGCCACCGCAAAGAGACAGATGAGGACGATCGCGGCCACCTTGGCGGTCACCGACAGTGACGGCAACCGTCGTCGCCATCTGGCCAGCCCGGATTCGGGTTCGGCGGCTTCGTCGGTCTCATCGGTGGCGTCTTCATCGGTCTTGGCTCCGACGTGTTCGACGGTGTCGTCCACGCCCTCGTCGGCGGCCTCGGCGTCAGGCTCGGCGGCCTCTGCCTCAGTCTCGGCGGCCTCGGTCTCGGATTCAGCCTCGACGGTCTCGGCGGGCTCGGCGGCCGCGGCTTGTGCCTCGGCCTCGGCCAGCGCTTGGCGCCGCAACCGGGCGACGCGGGCGCGGGCACGCGCCGCGGCGGCTAATGCTTCGGCTTCGGCGGCTTCCGCCTCGGCTTCTTCGAGCAACGCCATTGCGTCGGCTTTCGAGGTGGCCGAATCTTCCGGCGGTTCTTTCGCCTCAGTCATCAGCTTGCACTGTACTGCCCGTTCCTGGGATCAGAGGGCCAGTCGACAAGGGTGGTCGCGGCTACCATCGCACGAGCGAGAAGGGGTAAGTGTCGGTGCCCCCCGGTCCGCCGCCGCAACCCGTGTCGAATGTGGAGACCACCTGACCCGACAGCGAGACCGCATCCCACGAATAGACATCGTGTGAGGGAAAGAACTGGACCACGCAGCGCACACCATCGGGCACGTCGACGGTCAGGGTGTAGCGGCCGTTGGACAGATGAGCATCTTCGGCGTAGGGCGCCGCTTGCCCGTTGGGTTGGGGTATCGCTTGGACGCGTAAGCAATCCGGTGTGTGAGAGAGCGCACGGTCGAATCTCCCAAAGCCAGCTGTGGCCGGGATCCCGGTTTGTGTCCAACCTGTAGTTGCCAACCAGCATGTCCGCGTGGGCGGTCGGGGTAAGGGTCAGCGCGGCCATGGCAAGCGCAAGGCTCACTGCGAAAGTCTTCACCATGCGTCTCCCATCTCTGCACACGCGTTTGGCCCAAATATAAGGCGCGGCCACGCTGAACAGGCCTACTCGGAAAAATCGCGGCAGTCAACGGGCTCAAGACCACCTAGTCAATGACGGCGGCTTCCTTGCGTTCGGTGACGGGTCTGGCGAGCTCTTGCTCGTCGCAGACGCGCTGCAGTTTGTCCAGCGTCTCGTCGAGACCGGCGCCGATCCTGGGGCCGGCGGTGAAGGTGGCCGGCAGCTTGCGCATGCCCTGGATGACGCCGATGCACTCGTAGTGCACCGCGCCGTCGGGGTCGCAGCGGTAGTCGGGCATCCGGTCCAGGACCGCGGTCAGCATCGACTTGAACACGGTTCGCGCCACGTTCGACCCGACGCACCGGTGCACACCGATCCCGAAGCTGAAGTGCCGGTTACCTTTACGGTCGAGAATGACGTTGTCCGGATCGGCGAACACCGCTGGGTCGCGGTTGGCCATAGCCCACGAAATCCATAGCCGCTCACCCTCTTTGAAGTGATTGCCGTCGATTTCGACGTCGTCGGAGAAGGTCCTCCCGTCGCCGGCTGCCGGGGTGAAGAAACGCAGGAACTCTTCGGTCGCTGGGTCGAGCAGGGTGTCGCGGTTCTTGGACAACCGCTCGCGCTCGGCTGGGTTCTCCGAGAGCCATTCCAGGGAGTGGGCAGTTAGCGCGGTGGTGGTGTCGAAGCCACCGCCGATGACCAAGCCGAGATTGCCCAGTATCTCCAGGTCGGGCGCGGGCTCGCCGTCGATGCGCATCTCGAGCAGGCCGTTCAGGATGCCGGGGCGCGGATTTTCGCGGATTTCGAGCATGTTGTTGACCATGTCGAGCCCCATCTGCCGATGCATCTCCGTCACCCGCTCGATGTCCGGGGAGTGCTCCGGCGTGTACACCGCCGCGTGAACCGGCTCGCTGTACAGGTTCCACTTCTTCAGCGGGATGCCCAGCATCGCCAAGGTCAGGACCGCGGGCACGATGTTGGCCAGGTCGTCAACGAAGTCGATGCTGCCTTCTTCGATCTTCTCGTTGAGGCAGGCACGGGTGATGTCGTGGATGAACGGTTCCCAGCGCTTGACGGCGGCCGGCGACAGATAGGGATTCAGCACGGTGCGGTACGTGCGGTGTTCGGGGTCGTCCATTTCCAGGATGCCCCCGCGCACCACGCTGACGCGTCGCGCGGTCGGGATCGAGATGCCCTTGTAGCCGCGGCGCTCGTTGTTGATGTCGTGGTCGTTGGAGACCGCGGGACAGCGGGCGAGCTCGAAGACCTCGCTGCTGCCGGCCGCGACCCAGTGGCCCCCGTAGGTCTCCGTCCACGCCATCGGGCACTTGGCGTGCATCTCCTCGGTGATCTGCTTGAACTGCGACCGGTACTCCGCGGCGTTCCGGTCGAAGTGGTACAGCGGCTTCTTACGGTCGCTATCGCTGACGACGTCGTCGACACTCAACGTGCTGTCTCCCTTTACGTTTCGTCCGTGATCATGATCGCCTGCTCCGGGCAGGACTGCGCGGCTTCTCGCACCTGGTCCTCCTGGTCGGCCGGCACCACTTCGTTGACTGCTGACGAACTGCCGTCGATGTCGCTGAGCTGAAACGACTCCGGAGCGATCATCGAGCAGAGGGTGTGGCCCTGGCAGCGTTCCGGATCAACCCAGACCTTCACGGTGTCTCCTCTAATGATTCGTCAGGTGTTCCGGCCGCCGTTGACGCCCAAAATCTGACCGGTGATGTAGCCGGCTTCCTCGGACACCAGAAAGGCGCATGCCGCCGCGATGTCTTCGGGCTTGCCCATCCGCCGCACCGGGGTACGGGCGATGGTCTGTTCGATGTCGCCGAGGAACCCGTTTTCCTCGGCGCTGCGCAGCATCGGGGTGTCGATGAAACCCGGCGGCACGGCGTTGACGGTGATGCCGCTGGGCCCGTACTCGAGTGCAAGCGATTTGGTCAGCCCGTTGACCGCGGACTTGGCCGCCACGTAGTGAGCCATGTACGGCGCACCGGAATGCGTGCTCGACGACGAGATGTTGACGATCCGCCCCCACCCGGCCTCGACCATGTCGGGCAGCACCGCCTGGATCATCTGGAAAACCCCGTTGAGGTTGACGTCGATCACTCGCTGCCAGTCCTCGAACGTGATGTTGGCGAAGCGCTTGAACCCGTCCAGGCCGGCGGCGTTGACCAACACGGTCACCGGCCCCAGCCGGGCCCGGATGGCCGACAGCGCGGCATCGACCTGCGAACGGTCGGTTACGTCGGCGGTGAAAGCGAGATCGGTATCCGACGGTCTGAGGTCGATGGTGGCGACGTCAAGGCCGTCGGCGCGCAACCGGCGCGCCACGGCCAGACCGATGCCCGATCCGCCGCCGGTGACGACCGCGGTCTTCACGCCGAGACCTCTGCTCCAAAGGTGGCCATCTCAGACACAAAGAATCTCCCTTACAATTATGAGAATCGTACTCTCGCGCCGGATCGGTGTGCAACATTGCACTGAAACCGTGCGCGGCCTGCGCCGAGAGGCCCGACGCCGCAATATCTGAGCCGTTTCGCCGCTGGTCAGTCGGCTCGATCTCATTCCTGAGATTTTCTTGAATTATCGAGACCCGAATGTAAGATTCGCCGGGGAAGAGAATGAAATTTTCGTGACCGTCACCACTTCGGGGATGCGCGGAATGCCAGCGCAGGACACGACAGAGGCCAAGGGAGGTAACGCATGAGGCCGCTGGAGGGCATCCGCGTCCTGGAGGTCGCCATGTACGGGTTCGTCCCGTCGGCCGGTGCCGTGCTGGCCGAATGGGGCGCCGACGTGGTCAAGGTCGAGCACGCCGTGACCGGCGACCCGCAACGCGGACTCCGGCAGACCGGCATGCTGCGCGTCGAAGGCGACCCGAACCCCAACATCGAACACGCCAACCGCGGCAAGCGCAGCATCGGACTCGATATGTCGGTGCCCGAGGGCAGGGAAGTGCTCTACGAGCTGGCCCGCCGGTCCGACGTGTTCCTCACCAGTTTTCTGCCCGATGCCCGGCGGAAGTTCGGCATCGACGTCGACGACATTCGAGCGGTGAACCCGAAGATCGTCTACGCCCGCGGTAGTGCGCTCGGCCCGCGGGGCGAAGAGTCCGTAAAGGGCGGCTACGACATGACCGCCTTCTGGTGCCGGGCCGGAACGGCCGCCACGATCACCCCGATGGGTTATTCGGGGATGATCAATCCGCCCGGGCCGGCCTACGGCGACACCATCTCCGGGACCAACCTCGCCGGTGGCATCGCGGCGGCGTTGCTCAAGCGCGAACGCAGCGGTGAAGCGTCGGTCGTCGATGTCTCGCTGTTGGGCAGCGGGCTGTGGTCGCTGGGTCACACGGTGGCGCTGACTAAGCACCTTGGTCAGCTAATGCAAGCACCGCCGCCCGGCATACACGGCTCGCCGGTCAACCCCCTCGTGGGGGTGTATCCGACATCCGACGACCGCTACATCTCCCTGGTGATGATGCAGCCCACCAAGTTCTGGGCCGACGTGTGCCGGCACGTCGACCTACCCGAGCTGGCCGACGATCCGCGCTTCGCCACCGTCGAGTCGATCGCGGCCAACACGGCGGATGCGGTCGAGATCTTGACCAAGGTCATCGCAACCCGCACGCTGGCCGAGTGGAGCGAACGCTTTGCCACGCTCGCGGGGCCGTGGGCGCCGGTGCAGGACACCCTGCAAGCGGCAGACGACCCGCAGATCCGCGCGAACGAGTACCTGGTTCGCGCAGGCGAACTCGACCTGGTCGCCAACCCGGTCCAGTTCGATGTCGCGGCCCCGCACACCGGGCCGGCTCCCGGATTCGCCGAGCAGACCGACGAAATCCTGATGGAACTCGGACTCGACTGGGACCGCATCATCGAACTCAAGACGGCCGGCGCCGTCACCTAGGGACCGGAGCCGCGTGAAATGTTTGAGCTACTTGGGCGCTTCCGCGATGCGCTGCTCCGATAACGGTTCTGCATTTTTCACTCCGCCCGGACGCGGCATGAGTCATAATCGCCGGGCGTCTTGGGAGTGCCAACTCACGCAACAGAACGGAGGAGTGGCGTGAGGATGGTAGCGGTTGTCACGCCGGGCATGAATGCCGAAATGTGGCTGTCCGCTGCGCATTTCGCTGCCGGCGGCAAGCGCTTGCGGTGGCCGGCGCAACCGATTTTTCAGACTACCAGTCTCGTTGTGCGGGAAGGGTCCGCGGCCCATGGCAGATAGGCGCGTCGACCGCTGGTCACCGGGGCTGCCCTCGCTGAAACTGAAATGGGACCTCTCCGGGCCCATGCAGGCGGTCGGGGGTTTGTTCGCGATGTCGGCGGACGCGATCAAGTTCGCCTGCCGCCGGCCCTTCTACTGGCGGGAATTCTTGGAGCAGTCCTGGTTTGTCGCGCGCGTCTCGCTGGCCCCCACGTTGTTGGTAGCCATCCCGTTCACCGTCCTGGTCAGCTTCACGCTCAACATCCTGTTGCGCGAACTGGGCGCCGCGGACCTGTCCGGTGCGGGTGCCGCGTTCGGCGCGGTCACCCAGGTCGGCCCGTTGGTCACGGTTTTGATCGTGGCGGGCGCAGGTGCCACGGCGATGTGCGCCGACCTCGGGTCGCGAACGATTCGCGAAGAGATCGACGCGATGGAGGTGCTGGGCATCAACCCGGTGCAACGCTTGGTCACGCCCCGCATGCTGGCTTCCGGGCTGGTGGCAATGCTGCTCAACAGCCTGGTCTGCATCATCGGCATCCTGGGCGGCTACTTCTTCTCGGTGTTTGTGCAAGACGTCAATCCCGGCGCGTTCGCCGCCGGCATCACGTTGCTCACCGGGGTGCCCGAGGTGATCATTTCCTGCGTCAAGGCATTGCTTTTCGGCCTCATCGCCGGATTGGTCGCCTGCTATCGCGGCCTGATCATCAGCGGCGGGGGCGCCAAGGCCGTCGGCAACGCCGTGAACGAAACCGTGGTCTACGCCTTCATGTCCCTGTTTGTCGTCAACGTGGTGGTCACCGCGATCGGCATCAAGATGACGGCGAAGTAGGGGCGGCCGGTGACGCTAAGAGCCGCATACCCACGATTATTCCGCCAACTCGAACGGCCGGTCGGCACTCTCGGCCGAGTCGGCGACCACACCATCTTTTACGGCAAGGCGCTCGCCGGGATTCCGTTCGCGGCGGTGCATTACCGGCGCGAAGTCATTCGACTGATCGCCGAGATCAGCATGGGCGCAGGCACTTTGGCGATGATCGGCGGCACCGTCGTGATCGTCGGCTTCCTGACGTTGGCCGCGGGCGGCACGCTGGCCGTTCAGGGCTACAGCTCGCTGGGCAACATCGGAATCGAGGCGCTGACCGGCTTTTTGGCCGCGTTCATCAACGTCCGTATCTCGGCACCGGTGGTCGCCGGGATCGGTCTGGCGGCCACCTTCGGCGCCGGGGTGACCGCTCAGCTGGGTGCCATGCGGATCAACGAAGAGATCGACGCGCTGGAAAGCATGGCCATTCGCCCGATTTCGTATTTGGTGAGCACCAGGATCGTGGCCGGAATGCTCGCGATCACGCCGCTGTACAGCATCGCCGTCATCCTGTCATTCGTCGCCAGCCAGTTCACCACGACGTTCCTGTTCGGGCAGTCGGTCGGTTTGTACAACCACTACTTCGACACGTTCCTGAACCCGATCGATCTGTTGTGGTCGTTCCTGCAGGCCGTCCTCATGGCGCTCACCATCTTGCTGATACACACGTACTACGGCTATTTCGCGTCCGGGGGACCATCCGGTGTCGGCAACGCGACGGGAAACGCGGTGCGCACCTCGCTCATCGTCGTGGTGTCGGTAACGCTGTTGGTCTCGCTGTCTATTTACGGCAGCAACGGCAACTTCAACCTGTCCGGGTAGCAGAGGAGGTGGGATTGCAGTGACGCAGAATGTGCCGGCGGGTCGCGGGACAGCGGGTCGGCGCGCGCCGCGCGACTACGTCCCAGCCCTGTTCGGCCTGCTGACCATCGTGGTCATCTGCGGGATTTTCGCCTTCGCGATCACGCTGTTTCGGGGCGGTTTCACCCCGACCGTGCCGGTGACCGTGATCTCGCAACGCGCCGGCCTGGTGATGAACCCGGACGCCAAGGTCAAGATGCGCGGCGTGCAGGTGGGCAAGGTCGACTCGATCGAATCGCTGCCGAACGGCCAAGCGGCTCTTCACCTGGCGATGTACCCGTCGCAGTTGCAATTCATTCCCGCCAACGTGCTCGTCGACATCGCGTCGTCGACGGTGTTCGGCGCCAAGTCCGTCGAGCTGGTGCCGCCCGCCGAGCCCTCGGCGCAGCGGCTACACGGTGGCCAGACGCTGCAGGGCGAGCACGTCATGGTCGAAATCAACACGGTGTTTCAGCAACTGGTGTCGGTGCTGGCCCAGATCGACCCGCCGAAGCTCAACGAGTCACTGGGCGCGCTGGCAAAAGCGTTCAGTGGGCGGGGCGCAAAGCTTGGCCAATCGCTGAGCGACTTGGATTCGTTTCTGGCCAAATATGAGCCGAGCCTTCCCGCATTGAGTCATGACCTCGAGGCCTTACCGGCGGTGTCCAACGCGTATGCCGACGCGGCACCGGACCTGGTGAAGACCGTCGCTAATGCGAACCGGATCAGCCAGACGATCGTCGATGAGCAGCACAACCTGGATGCATTGCTGATCAGCGCGATCGGCTTCGCCGACATCGGCAACGACGTCTTGTCGGCGAACCGCGGACCGCTGACGAATGTGCTGCATCTGCTGGTGCCGACCACCGATCTGACCAGCGAGTACCACGAGGTGTTCACCTGCACTTTCGCCGGCCTCGCACAGATAGCGCACAATCCGCCGTTGGCGGAACCGAGCATCAACATCTCGGCGAGCCTCACGTGGGGCGGCGAACGTTATCGGTATCCGACGAACTTGCCCAAGGTTGCGGCGACGGGCGGCCCGCAGTGCATGGGCCTGCCGGTGCTGCCGTTCAACAGGAATCCGAAGCAACTGATCACGGATATCGGCGCCGACCCGGTGGGGTACGGAAACCAGCAACTGCTGATCAACTCCGACCTGCTCAAACAACTGTTGTACGGGCCGATCGCGGGCCCACCGCGCAACTCCGCTCAGATCGGACAACCCGGATGAGGACGCGCGCCACGCTGATCAAGTTCGCGATCTTCGCGGTCGTGATGGCGATGCTGACCGCCTTTCTGTTCTTCATCTTCGGCCAGTACCGGACGGGTGCGACGACCGGGTATTCGGCGGTGTTCGCCGACGTGTCGCGTCTCAAGACGGGACAGACGGTGCGGGTCGCCGGGATCCGGGTGGGCACGGTCAACAGCGTTTCGCTGCGGCCGGACAAAAAAGTTGTGGTGAAGTTCGACGCCGACCGCAACATCGTCCTCACCGAGGGCACCAGGGCGGCGGTCCGCTACCTCAACCTGGTGGGCGATCGCTACCTCGAACTCGTCGATGGCCCGGGCTCGACCAAGCGTCTGCCGGCCGGCGGTCAGATTCCCCTCGACCGCACCGCGCCGGCGCTTGACCTCGATCTGCTGCTCGGCGGACTGAAACCCGTTATGCAGGGCCTGAATGCGCAGCGATGTCAACGCGCTGACCTCAGCGTTGTTGCAGGTCTTCCAGGGTCAGGGCGGGACTCTCGAGTCGCTGTTCACCAAGACGACGTCGTTTTCGAACGCCTTGGCCGACAACGATCAAACCGTGCAGCAACTGATCGACAATCTGAACATCGTGGTCGCCACGATTTCCAAGGACGGCACCAAGTTCTCCGGCGCGATCGATCGCCTCGAGCGGCTTGTCAGCGGGCTGTCGGACGACCGCGACACCATCGGCGCCGCCATCGACTCCCTGGACAAGGGAACCGCCTCGCTGGCCGATCTGCTGACCAGCGCGCGGCCGCCGCTGTCCGGCACCATAGACCAGCTGAGTCGGCTGGCGCCGATACTCGATCAGGACAAGGACCGCCTCGACGCCGCAATCGCGAAGGCGCCGAAGAACTACCGCAAGCTGATCCGACTCGGCGTATTCGGCGCCACCATCCCGTACTACATCTGCGAGCTAGACGCTCCGCGGCACGGATCTTCAGGGCAAGACGGTGCAGCTCCCTATCTTCAGGTCAGATGCTGGAAGGTGCACGGAACCCTAATGCTTAAGTATCGCGGAGCTGGCTCATCAAGGCCGGACTCATCGGCGTCGTCTTGATCGTGCTGGTCATCCTGGTGGGCCTGGCGCCGGACCGGTTGATCTCATGGGCGACGGCGGTTCGATACCAGGCGCTGTTTTCGGAGGCCGGCGGCCTTGCGGTGGGCAATCCCGTGACGGTGTCGGGGATGAAGGTCGGCACGGTGTCGAATGTGTCGCTGCGCAACGGCGATGCCCTGGTGACGTTCACGATCAAGGGCGACATCCTGCTCGGGTCGGAGACCACCGCGCACATCCGCACCGGCTCGCTGCTGGGCGAGCGGATGCTGACGTTGGAGTCCGCCGGCAGCGGCACGATGCATCCGATGGCTCTCATCCCGGTCTCGCGCACGTCGTCGCCCTACTCGTTGACGGAAGCGGTCAGCGACTTCACGTCGAACACTGCCGAAACCAACACCGCGTCGCTGAATCAGTCGTTGGACACGCTGTCGGCGACGCTCGACCAGATCGCACCCCAATTGGGGCCGACCTTCGACGCACTCACCCGGCTATCACGCACCCTCAACGGCCGCAACAAGACCCTGGGCGACCTGTTCAAGAGTGCCGGCGACGTCACCGGGATCCTTTCCGAACGCAGCCAGCAGGTCAACAAGCTCATCCTCAACTCCGACGATCTGCTCCAAGTCCTGGTGGCGCGCCGACAAGAGATCGTGGACCTGCTGGCCAACACGTCGGCGGTGGCCAAGCAGCTGACGGGGTTGGTGCACGACAACGAGAGCAAATTGGCGCCGACGCTGGAGAAGCTGAATTCGGTGACCGCGATGCTGGAGAAGAACCGCGACAACATCGCCAAGGCGCTGCCGGGTCTCGCCAAATTCGAGATCACGGTCGGTGAGGCCATCTCCAGCATGTACGCCTACTCGGCGTTCGTCCCGAACTTCGCTATCCCGCAACTCTTCCAACCGTTCGTCGACTACCTCTGGGGATTCCGCAACTTCGACACGGCTCGCGGTCCCGGCTTCCCTTCGCCGGTACCTCGGACGCTGATTCCCTGGCCTTACAACGGTATTCCGGTGTGCCCTGGCTGTACGTTGGGCGGACAGGATCGGGGGATCGACAATGATCTCCCGGATCCCGCGCGACGAGGCTCGTGGTCGCCGTCGTACTGGTAGCGCTTGTCCTCGCCGGCGCGGGATTGCTCATCCGCAACACGTTCTTCGGCCCGAAGACGATTACCGCCTATTTCCACACCACCACCGCGATCTATCCCGGTGACGAGGTGCGGGTGTCCGGTGTCAAAGTCGGCAACATCAAGTCCATCCAGCCTCAGGGCACCGTAGCCAAGATGACCCTCAAGGTCGATCGCGGACGTGCCCATTCCGGCGGACGCCAAAGCGGTCGTCGTCGCCTCGAATCTGGTGGCCGCCCGCTACGTCCAGCTCACTCCCGCCTACCGGACCAGCGGCCCGGTCATGGCCGACGGCGCGGTGATACCGGTCGAACGCACCGCGGTGCCGGTCGAGTGGGATGAGGTCAAGACCCAGTTGATGCGGCTGGCAACGGATTTGGGACCCCAGAGTGGTGTGTCGGGCACGTCGGTGGGCCGGTTCATCGACAGCGCCGCCAATGCACTCGACGGCAACGGCGACAAGCTGCGGCAAACACTCGGTCAATTGTCAGGGGTGGGCCGCATCCTCGCCAACGGCAGCGGCAACATCGTCGACATCATCAAAAATCTGCAGACCTTCGTCACCGCGCTGCGCGACAGCAACACCCAGATCGTGCAGTTCAACGACCGGCTGGCCACGCTCACCAGCGTGGTCAACGACAGCAAATCCGAGCTGGACGCGGCGCTGACCGATCTGTCGACGGCGGTCGGCGAGGTGCAGCGATTCATCGCCGGCACTCGCAACCAGACCAGCGAGCAGGTTGCCCGGTTGGCCGATGTCACGCAGATACCTGGTCGATCAGCACATGGCGCTGGAAAACATTCTGCACGCGTCGCCGAACGCGCTCGGCAACTTCTTCAACGACTACAACGCCGACACCGGAACCATCGTGGGAGGGTTCGGGATCATGAATTTCGCGAATCCCGTAGCGTCGGGTTTGTCTGCTTCCGCTGCCCGTTCCGGGCTGCTCGCAAATCGGCGCCATCGAGAACGTCACCGCGGTCGAATCGGCCAAGCTGTGCGCGCTGTTTCTCGGTCCCGGGCTGCGGGTGCTCAACTTCAACAACCTCGCCATTTCCCATCAACATATTCCTGCAGAAGTCGATAGACCCTTCCAAGATCCTCTACACCGAACCGCGCCTGGCGCCCGGCGGCGAGGGCCCGAAACCCGGACCGCCCGAGACCCCGCCCGCGGTGTCGGCCTATACCGGCCTGCCGGGTGATCCCGTGGGACCGCCGGGGTCGGTGCCGCCGGGGCCGATACCGGGCGCGGCGATGCCGCTGCCGCCCCCGCCGTCGACACCGATGGAACCGCCACCACCACCGGCGCCCGAAGGGCCACAACCATGATCGCCCGGGTAGCGGCTCGGCGGGTGCTCGCCATCGGCTGTTGCGTCATGTTGACGGCGACGGGATGCGCCTTCCACGGCCTGAACTCATTACCTTTGCCCGGCGCGGTCGGACGCGGGCCGGGAGCCAACATCTACCACGTCGAGATCCCGAATGTCGGTACGATGGAGTCGAATTCGCCGGTGATGATCGACGACGTCGTAGTCGGCAGTGTCGGCACGATGAGGGTGCAGGGCTGGCACGCCGACGTCGAGATCTCGGTGAAGCGCGATGTCGTCGTCCCGGCCAACGTGGTGGCCAGCGTCGGTCAGACCAGCCTGCTGGGGTCGATGCATCTGGCGCTCAATACGCCGCTCGGCCAACCGGGGAGCGGACGGCTGCAGCCGGGCGCCACCATCCCGCTGAGCCGGTCATCGGCCTACCCGTCGACGGAGCAGACGCTGTCGTCGCTGGGGGCGGTCGTCAACGGCGGGGGACTGGGACAGATCGGGGAGATCATCCACAATTTCACCGCCGCCCTGTCCGGGCGCGAGGGCGCCGTGCGTGATCTGCTCACTCGCCTCGACACGTTCGTGGGAACACTCGACGAACAGCGGGACAACATCGTCGACTCCATCCAGGCGCTGAACCGGCTTTCCGCCACGTTCGCCGGACAACGCGACGTTCTCACCCAGGCGCTGCGCAAGATACCGCCCGCGCTCGACGTGCTGATCAGGGAGCGGCCGCGCCTGACGACCGCCCTGGACAAACTTCGCGTCTTCAGCAACACCGCCACCCGGCTGATCAACGACAGCCAGGCCGACCTGGTCAAGAATCTCCAAAACCTGGAGCCGACCATCCGCGCGCTCGCCGACGTCGGACCGGAACTCGACTCGGCGCTCGCGTCGGCGTTCGTGTTCCCCTTCACCCAGAACTTCGTCGACCGAGCGGTCCGAGGCGACTACTTCAACCTGCATGTCGATCTGGACCTGACGATTCCACGGCTCAAGCGGGGACTGATGTTGGGGACCCACTGGGGCCAGCTGGACAGCCGTGGTACCACCGGTGCCCGGGGACGCCGTATTACTTGAATTACACACTCGATCCAATGCATAACGCCCTGAGGCCACCGTGGGTCGCTCCGGCGCTACCGGTGCCCGGCCTGCGCCAGGTGGCCCGCTGCCCGGGCCTCCGCCGGCGCGCGGCACCGACGCCTAATGCGGGTCTCGGTCAAACACCGCCGCCGGCAACGGCACCGACGGACGGCGGCGGATAGATGCTGACGCGCTTCGTTCGGATCCAGCTGGCGATTTTCACGATCGTCGGGACCATTGGCGTGATCGCGATGGTCCTCTTCTACATCCAAGCGCCGACCCTGCTGGGCATCGGCCGGATGACGGTGACGCTGGAGCTGCCGGCCACCGGCGGCCTGTACCGGTTTTCCAACGTGACCTACCGCGGGGTTCAGCTCGGCAAGGTCACCTCGGTGGGGTTGACGCCGACCGGCGCGAAAGCGACGCTGTCGCTTAGCACTTCACCCAAGGTCCCCGCGGACCTGATAGCGGAGGTGCACAGTGTCTCCGCGGTGGGCGAACAGTACGTGGACTTGCGGCCCAGAACCGATTCGCCGCCCTACCTGCAGGACGGCTCGGTGATCGCCGTGCGCGACACGACGATTCCGCAGGCGGTCGGGCCGATGCTCGATCAGGTCAGTGCCTTGGTCGGCAGCATCCCGAAGACCAAACTCGGCCAATTGCTCGACGAGTCCTTCCAGGGCTTCAACGGATCCGGTTACGACCTGGGGTCACTGTTCGACTCGACATCAGAAATTGCGCGATTACTCCAACGGTATCGCCGATCGCACCCGAACCCTCACCGAAGACACCGGGCCGCTATTGGATTCGCAAGCACAAACCACCGATTCGATCAGAACGTGGGCACGTAGCCTCGCCGGCATCTCGGATGTGTTGGCGAACGACGATTCCCGGGTTCGCACCCTGCTGCAAAACGGTCCCGAGGCTGCGAACGAAGCGTCCCGGCTTCTCGAACAAATCAAACCGACGCTGCCGGTGTTGCTCGCCAACCTGACCACCATCGGGCAGATCGGCGTCACCTACCACCCCTCGCTGGAGCAGCTGCTGGTGTTGCTGCCGTCGGCGGTTGCCATCGAGCAAGCTGCTCGGCCCCATGCACAATCCCGACGGTATGGCCCAAGGCGACTTCGCGCTCACGATCGACGATCCGCCCATTTGCACGGTCGGCTTCCTGCCGCCCAGTCAATGGCGATCCCCGGACGACACCAGCGACATCGACACACCGGACGGGTTGTATTGCAAACTCCCGCAGGATTCACCGCTCTCGGTTCGCGGCGCCCGCAACTATCCCTGCATGGGTCATCCCGGCAAGCGCGCGCCCACCGTCGAAATCTGCAACAGCGACAAGCCGTACATGCCGCTGGCGATGCGCCAGCACGTTCTCGGGCCCTCCCCGATCGATCCGAACCTGCTCTCCCAGGGCATCCCGCCCGATGACCGGGTTACCGTCAACGACAGAATGTTCGGCCCGATCGAGGGAACGCCGCTGCCGCCGGGCGCGGTGCCGCGCGGCACACCGCCGGGGCCGCGGGGCGCATATCGGACCACCCGGACCGGGATATGCTGCACCGCCGGTGCCATCATCGGGACCCACGCTGGCGCCCATGTCGCCGATGTCGGCCGAACTATCCGTCCATAGCGCCACTCGACGTCCCCGCATCGGGCGAACTTCCCGCACCGCCCGTCGCGCCCGCACCGCCCCCTCCTTCCGATCCCGCAGCACCCGATCCCCCGGCACCCGACGCGGCCAATGGAGGGCCGCAGGCGGCCCCAAGCTCGTTCGGAGGCAAGCCAACCAAGCCCACGCCGTCGATCGCGTTCGCCCGGTACGACCCGCGTACCGGTCGTTATGTCGGTCCGGACGGGAAGTTCTACCAGCAGTCGGATCTCGCGAACTCGAAGGCGCCCAAGACGTGGCAGGACATGCTTCCCACCTGAAGTTGAAGCAATTGAGCTGGAACGCCCGGTCAGGTCAGCTTGTCCAGGCGTAACGGCATCGTGATAGAAAGCGACGCGTTTTGCCCGCAGCCACCGCTCGGGCCGACGGTCTTGTCCCTTCCGGCGAAGGTCGGCGACCCGAGGGTGAATTCGCCATACGAGTTCACCGGATAGAAATAGTAGGTCTGCTGCCCGGCAAACGCGGTACCGTCCTGGCACCGCTCCCAGTTCGGCACCTCGCGTTTGACGTACCACATGGTCCCATCGAGCATGTACAGCGGCGCGGTCCAGCCCTGGTCGCTCGTCACCGTGCCATGGCATTCCTGAAATGTGACGCATGACGAGTCGATGGTCCATGTGCTGATGACCGTCGCCTCGCCGTTGTACTGGTCATTGATCTTGGCATAATCGCCGATGGACGTGGCGCGGAACGTCCCGTTGACGGCCACATCTTCTTTGGTCGTTGCCCGAGCCGTGGATGCCGTGGCCAAACCGCCGAATACCATGGCAGCCACCAGCGTTGCGGTGGCGAGTGTTCCAACTGAACGCATCAGGCACTCCTCGGCGCGCATATTCCGCAGCGTTCTCGAGCGATGACGTTACACCGCTTCGGCCGACCAGGTAATGGTTCGAAACAAAGATCCGCCGCGCTCATCCGACCGGGTCGAACTTCGCGATCAGCCAGGAACCGTTGACCTTCGTCAGCGTGACCAGCACGCTGCTGTCGGCCTTCACGGGTTCGGGCTTCTGTGTGCTTGCCGTGGTCTGGTCGACAAACACCAGCACGACAGCCGAGTCGGGATGTAACTCCGACACGGCGGCCCGAATCACCTTGGCGGTCGTCGTCAGTTGCCCCTTCTGTGCCACCGGCGCGACGAACTGTTCGGTGAATTTGCTGTAGTAGGACAGGAAGTCGCCGGTGAGATGCGATTTCGCCTTGGCGAAATCACGGTCCAGAGCGGTGTAGGAATACGACAACACATCCACGGCGCCGTCTGACGCCGCCTGGATCGCCTGGTGTGCCGTCGTATCGTCGATTTGCCGATCCGGACGGTACAGAATGAAGAACAAACCGACGGCGATTCCCACCGCGGCAACGACCAACGCCGTCGCGACTATTGAACGCCATCTCGCCAAACACCGGCGCGTCCAGCGCTTGATCGCGGCCAGTCCCCTGACGCGTACCCATCCCTTGCCGGCGGGTGGAGCCTCCGTGGGTTCAATCGCTGTTTCGGTGCTGTCCGGCGACGAGCCATTCCCGACAGTCATTGCAGGAAATCAACTTTCGACATCTTGAGCTGACCGCCGTCGCGGTCGACATTGACGCTGAGTCGCCATAAGGCGGGCGGCCGTTTCGTGTTATCAGCATTGGTCACATCGGATTTCGCCGCGACGAGCACGACTGCCGAATTGTCGCTCACCGACTCGACAGCGGTGGCTTCCACCGTGACCTTGCTGACGACCTTTGAGTCTTCGGCATGACTGGCCATAAGGCCTGATTCCGCTTCGACTTGGGCCTTGAGCGGGCCCGTGCACGCATCGATGAGGCGCTGGATGTCTTCCTTAGCGTGCTGGGCGTCCATCGACATCAGCGCCGTGACCCCTTGCCGGGCGGCCGCGGCGAACTCGGCGGCGAGCTGCCGGTTGTGCGTGATGGTGTAGTGCTGCCACGCCATGTAGCCGCTCGCGGCGAGCGAGGCGCAGACGAGCACGACCGCGGCGCTGACAGCGACCGCTTTCCGCCAGTGTCGGCGCGATCGGGATGACTTTTTGGCGCGTTGTTTAACAGCCCGGGGGGCGGCGCCGTCATCCTTGGCCTCCTCGGTTCCGGCTGCCCGGCGCAGGCGTACGACGCGTGCCCGGGCCGCTTCAGCGCGCGCTTCCGCGCGGGCGACCTCTTCTTCTGCTTCCGCTACCGAGGTGGGCGTTTCGGTGCCGGAGCCGACCTCTGAGCTAGGGGGTGGTCCGTCGGGATCGGCCACGTCCTCTGGTCGGTCCGGATCGTGCACGGAGAAGCAGCTTATCACTCCCGCCCAGGGTCACCGCGGTCCTCGGAAGGGGCCCCAAGGGGCGCGTTAACATGCGGAAATGCTCGTCCGTCAGGCGACGCGGCGGGGGTCGATAGCGGGCCGAAACGGGTCGGCCGTTTCTCGGCCCGGGTGATGTTCTCCAACCAGGAGAATTTTCTTTTCGGATGTGGCAGAGTAATCCGGTGCGATCCATCGTGGCAATGGTTGCCGCGTTGCTCGGGGCCACTGTGCTGGCGGCGCCGCCCGCGTCGGCCGGCCCCACCGTGTGCGACTACCCCGCCTGCACCCCGGGCATCATGGGGCATCAGGTCCTCGGGGCGCCGTGTGACAACACCACTTATTACGTCTTCGGGACGGCGGACTACTACGTCTCTTTCGCCTCGGAGCCCGGACGGCTGATGTTCTGCGGCTCGCCGAGGAGATACGAGCCACGGTGGTTCCGGTCACCTCCGATGGCGGGAATCAAGGACGAGGGCTCCGACTGCACCCAGTTCCAGAACTACGTGGCGCAGGCGCCCGATGGCCTGTTCCTGGTCTGCATGGCCAACGAGGGTCATACGACCTGGGTTCGTGGCGACACCTAGATCTCGTCGAAGAGCCGATGGGTAATCCGTAGCAGTTGGGCACGCAGCGTGTCGTCGTCGATATCGGCCACCAGAGGGTGCAGCACGCCGACCGCGATGGCACCCGACAGCATCGCGGCCGACACCCGCGCGTCCTCGGCGGTGTCGTCGACCAGCACGCCGTAGAGCCGCTGGATGAATTGCTGGAAGGGCTCGTGCTCGGCCAGCAACCGCACGACGACGGGGTCGAACTGCAGGGTGCTCGCCACGCCGCGCCGCTCGACGGCAAGGTCGATGACCCGGTCGAGCAGCACCTCGCGTGCCTGGGTTCGCTGGTCGTGCGCCTCGGCCGCCTCGAGGGCCTCCTCGAGACCCCCGAGTTCGCGCTCGGTGAGCGCGATGACGATCTGCTCCTTGGTTTTGAACTGGTGGTAGACGGCCGCCTTGGTGACTCCGACGGCGTCGGCGATCATCTGCAGCGAGGTTCCGCCGACAGCGTGCTCGGCGATCAACCGCAGTGCGGCGTCCAGGATGCGTGTCTGCGCGGCGCTGCGAGTGACGAAACGAAACCGGCTCCTGGTCTGCGGCGGAAACCACACCGAGAGCCTAGCCGATCGGCTATTGACTGCCGGGTAGCCGATCGGCTAGCTTCGCTGACGGAGCCGAGTAGAGCCGCGCGATTTCGTGCCGGAAGGAGTCCTCGATGTCCGACAGCGGCGAGAACGCCGGTCCGGGATCGCCGCGAGTTGCGTCGCGGCGGATCGACGGTGAGCTCATCCTGCTCTGGACATTGCCCGCCGCGGTGATCATTTGGATCGCCTGCTTTTTCCTCTTTCCGGGCTTCAATCCGCCGATGTCACCCACGATGCCGGCCGACCAGGTTGCCGCGTTCTACCGGGATCCGGCCCACCTCCCGGAGATCCGGTACAGCATGATCGTGTTCAACTGGTTCGGCGTGTGCCTCGTCCCGATTCTGACCCTCATCGTGTTGCAGATCCGCAGAATGGCACATCGCACGCCGATCTTCTCCTACGCGATGCTGGGTTGCGTGGCCGGCGCTCCGACTCTGTTTCTCGTCGCCAACGTCTGCTGGTTGCTGGCCGCCTTTCGCCCGGAACGGAGTCCGGAGCTGACTCAGCTCCTCAACGATTTCGGCTGGATCACCTTCACCATCCTGGTCCCCTTCCTGATAGGGCAGAGCGTAATCCTTGCCCTGGCAATCTATTTCGACGATCAGCCGCACCCGGTCTTCAACCGTTGGGTGGCCCACTTCAACCTTCTCGTGGCGGCCGCGCTGGTGCCCGCGGCCTTTGTCGGCCTGGCATTGACCGGCCCGCTGGCGTGGGACGGCTTCTTGTCGTTCTGGGTGAAGAACGTTGCCATCGCGGTCTGGATCGTCGTGATGGGCGTCGTGTTGGGGCAGGCCGTTTACCGGGAGCGCGCCGAGTACCGCCGGCAAGGCGAAGAACTAGTCACCGCATGAGCCCGGGAGCGACACCGCCGGCCTCCGCGGCCACGCCGCCCTCGGGGCCGTTGCATCACCGGATCGCCTGGCAGTTGCGGCACGACCCCAAGCGCGAGCTGTGGCTGGCTTGGTGGACGCTCGTCGTCTTCTACAACCTTTTCTTCCCAATGTTCTTCATCGTGGCGCAAGTCCAGCCGCCGCCGCAGCCCACGTGGGACCTCGCGACCCAGGTCCACTGGTTCCACGAACGCCAGCTCGGGATACCCGTCGGCTTCGGCGTCATCTTCGCCATCTCCGGCTTGACCGCGATAAACAACGCCCTCATCGCTTACTCGATGCGACGAATGTCGGTCAGCCGCGCGTTCGGCTACTCGTATTTGCTTATCTACTCGCTCAGTGCGATTCCCGGCCTGCTGCTGCTCTGTATCGCGCTGATCGTCGGGACGCTACGACCAGAGCGAGACCCCGAAGCGCTAGGTTGGCTCTACGACTTCGCCTTCTTGTCTTTCGACGGAACCATGGGAGTGTTCCTGATCGGCTCGCTGATCTGGATGCTCGCGATTCTGCTCGACAAGAATCGGGTGTTTCCCAAGTGGTTCGGCTATCTCAACCTGTGCAACGCGCTCACCGAGGTCGTCGTGGCACCATGCTGGATCTTCCGGCGTGGCGTGTTGGCATGGAATGGCCAGATCGCTTGGTGGCTGGACATGGTCGTGTTCGGCGTCTACCAAATCACCTTCATCGTCATGCTCTTTCAGATGATCCGCCGCGAAGACTTCGGTACCGGGCCGCTACCAGACCTGCCGCGGAAGCGGAAGGTCGACCGATCAGACGTTGCGGCGGCGGCCTGATGTCCGAACTTGGCGAAGCGGGCAAACGCGTCAGGTTCGTTCCCGGCCAGCCCGACATGTGGGCCTTTGTGTTGTTCGAGACTCTGGTTTTCACAGGGTATTTCGGCTTTTACCTGTTCTATCGCGCCCGAAGCCCCGAGCTTTTCTTGCACTCCCAGGCGCAGCTGGACCTACGTATAGGGGTTGTCAACACCCTCGTCCTGCTGCTGAGCTCCTGGTCGGTGGCGCGGTGTGTTCAGTCTTCCCGCGCCGGCGCCTACCGGGCGGCGCTGCGGGACGTCTACATCACGGCCGCATTCGCCGCAGTTTTCCTATTTTTCAAGGTTTTTGAGTGGGCCCGGTTGGTCCGCATGGGAAATGGCTTTGACAGCAGCGACTTCTTTACCTACTACTACTTCCTCACCGGGATCCACTTCGTCCACCTGCTGATCGGCTTCGTCGTCCTCGGTGTCGTCATCTATCAACTTCGCAGTCCGGCAAGGCGATCCCAGGAACTCGTCGAAACGTGCGCCACCTACTGGCACACCGTCGACTTCCTCTGGGTGCTCATCTTCGCGCTGCTCTACGTGGTGAGGTGATCGGTGATCAAGTTCAACAAGAGGCTGCTGGTCGTGTGGGTGGTGCTGGCGTCGCTGACGCTGTCCTATCTCTGGATAGACCACCAGGCCGGTGGAACGCTGCGGGCCAGTGCGGTGGTCACGTCGGGCGTAGTCGTGATCGCGGTCATCAAGGTGCGCATCATCTTTCGGGAGTTCATGGAAGTCAGGCAGGCCCCCGCCCTACTGTGCCGCCTGACCGACGCCTGGGTGGTACTCATCGCCGTGAGCCTGCTGGGGTGCTACTTCGCCGGCATGGCGATCCGTTAGTTCGCGAAACGCGTGGGCGGGCTTAACCGTTCGGCGTAAAGGTGATGTGGAGTTCGCTGAGCCCGCGGAGAATGTACGTCGGTTCGTAGGTGTATCGACGATCGTCGGCCGGCCCGTGTTTGATCTCGTTGATCTTGATGTCGGCCATCCGGTCCAGAATGCGTTCGATGGAGACTCGGCCCTCCACCCGGGCGAGCGGTCCGCCCGGACACGAGTGCACGCCGCGCGCGAACGCCATGTGCTCGCGGACGTTCTTTCGGTCGATGCGGAACTCGTGCGGGTCGTCGAACCGGCGCGGATCGCGATTGGCCGCACCGGGCAACACCATGACCACGGTGCCGGCGGGTATGTCGACGCCGCCCACTGTGGTGGCCCTGCGGGCCAGCCGCGAGTCGCTCTTGACCGGACTGTCCATGCGCAGCGATTCCTCGATGAATCCGGGAATCAGGCTGCGGTCGTCACGCAGCTGCTGCTGCAGGTCGGGCCGGTCGCCCATCACCTGCAGCGCGGCGCTGAGCAGCTTCGCCGTGGTTTCCTGTCCGGCGGCGAACAGGAACGTGGCCGAGCGAACCACTTCGATGACCTCGGGTGTGGACCCGTCGGGATACTTCGCGGCGGCCAGGGAGGTCAGGACGTCGTTGCGCGGTTCGCGGCGCCGGTCCTCGATGTAGTTGCAGAACATTTCGTCGAGCCACTCCAGCGGGTTGATGCCGACCGACTCGTGGTCCAGCGCGCCCACGTGCGCCTCGCGACCGCCGGCGCCAAGGACGACGCGGAACTCCTTGTGGTCCTCCTCGGGAACGCCCAGCAGATCGGCGATCACCAACGTGGCGAACGGCTTTGAGTATTCGCTGATGAACTCGCACTCGCCGTCGGTCAGAAACTCGTCGAGCTGGCGATCGGCGAGCCGCCACATGAACTCCTCGTTCTGCTTCAGCCGGCTCGGGGTCAGCAGCTTGCTCAGCACCGACCGGGCGCGGGTGTGGTCCGGGGGGTCCATGGTCACCATGTGCTCGAACATCGGAAAGTAGCTGCGGTGCTGGTCGATCAGTGGGCTGATGTCGTCGCCCTCGGGTTGGAAAGGCAGCGGGGGAAACGGCCCGCCGAGCGCGACGATGTTCGAGAAGGTGTCGGGGTCCTTGTAGATCTCGCTGGCTTCTTCATAGCCGGTGACGGCAACGACCCCGTGATGCGGCAGCCGCAGCACGGGGTTCTGGCTGCGCAGGTAGTCGAAGTAGGGGTGGGGGTCGGGCACTAGGGACGGATCGGTGAAGAAGTCGATCGTGTCGAAGTTGCTCATGTCGTGCGTGCCTCCATAAGCCGGCTGTGGCGGGATGGTGGTTTGGCGGCGAGACCCCGCGCCGCCCGAGTCCGATATCCATGCAATGCTGAGCACCTGCTTAGCACGGCGGTAATGTCGGGGTCAAGATCGCGAGGCCGGGCAGCAACTCGATCTGGCTTACGATCGGGCATGCGCGACACTGGGATGTTGCGAGTACGTCGAGAGCATGGAGCAAAGACATGACATCGGCCCGCAGGATCGGGGCGCCGGACGCGAAGAACCGCGGCCTGCTGCTCGATGCCGCCGAGCAGTTGATGCTCGAGGAGGGCTACGCGGCGGTGACGTCGCGCCGTCTTGCGCACAAGGCCGGGTTGAAACCCCAGTTGGTGCACTACTACTTCCGCACCATGGAAGAACTGTTCCTCGAGGTCTTCCGCCGTCGCGCCGAAGAAGGTCTCGAGGTGCAGGCGCGAGCGCTGCAGTCGCCGCAGCCGCTGTGGGCGCTGTGGCGATTCGGCACCGATCCCGCGTTTACCCGAATTTCGATGGAGTTCATGGCGCTGGCCAATCATCGCAAGGAGATGCGAGCCGAAATCGCTTACTACGCTGAGCGTTTCCGCGATGAACAACGCCAAGCGGTGACCGCTGCGTTGCAGCGCTATGGCGTGAACAGCGAGGACATGCCGCCGGTGGTGTGGACGGTGCTCATGACCAGCCTGTCGCGGTTTCTGGTGCTCGAGCAGTCGGTTGGTATTTCTGGCGGTCACGACGAAACCTTGCGGCTGGTCGAAAGCTACCTGCGGCGCCTGGAAGGCGAGCCGCAGCCCATTGGGGATATACCGCAGGCCTGGGTGGTTCACCAGTTGCGCAGCGAACAGAGCACCCCCTTGGGCCCGTCCTTGGACACGACGACGGTCCCGTCCACCGACAGATCGCAATGAAACTGCGGCTCGCCGGGTTCCGTGCCCGTGCTCGCCACGACCATCGCCCAGTCGTCGGGTTTCGCCAAGTTCAGCTCGAAGCTCCACGGATTGCCCGGGCCGATATCGGTTTTGACGTTGGGGGTGAAGCGGTAGGGATCGTGGCTGTAGTCGGAAAACATCGCCGGCTCTTGATCGATGTAATAGATGTCGGCGTAGATCGGTTTCTGCGCGCTGATGGTGTACTTGACGTGATGCATGACCGGGTCGTCGTCGGCATGTGCCCGTCCGGTGCTCACGAGTAGACCGGCCATCGCGACCAACGTCGCCGAGCTTGCGCCCAATAATCTGTACACGCCTATCATGTCGCTCCTCCGGCTTCCGGGCGCGGACTGGCGGTGCGGTTCATTATCCGCTCTGCGGCCCGCCAGTGTGCGTCGGCAACCCACAACCGTGCAAAGGATGCTATCGCCTCATCAGGCGATACTCCGCTGATTACGCGCTTTATCTCGGCCGCCGGGTCGCGGGCCAGTGACCTCGCGACCGATCGCCAGCCCTCGTCGAACGACGAGCGGGGCAACACCAGATCCACCAGCCCGATCCGCTCGGCGTCGACCGCGTCGAGGGTCCTGCCGCTGCCGGCCAGCAGAAGCGCCCTGCCCTTCCCGACGAGCGCGGCCAGTCGCTCGGCGCCGCCCCAGGCCGGCATGATTTCCAGGTCCACCTGATTGAAGCCGATCTTGATGTCGTCGGCGGCCACCCGGATGTCGGCCGCGACGGCGACTTCCGCGCCGCCGCCAAAGGCGTGGCCGTTCAGCGCGGCGATCACCGGAGCCGGGAAGGCGGCGAGCTGATCGCAGATCGACCGCATCCGCTTCGCCATCGCCGAGGCGTCTTCCTCGGTCCGCAGCGCGCTCAACTCCTTGAGGTCGCCGCCCGAGACGAAAGCCCGGTCACCGGCGCCCTTGATCACCAGGACGCGAGCGCCCGCCGCCGCGTCGAGCGCCTTCTCCAGCTGCTCCATGGTGTCCAACGCGATTGCGTTGCGCGCGTGCGGGCGATCGATGGTGAGCACTGCCAACCCATCGTCGACCTCGAGGTCCACCATGCGTCATTGCTCCTTGGACGAAGACCACCCGATATTGGCATTCTCTTATTGGGAGAATAACATCATCACTGCAGGTCCAGTAACTTCGCCGGCAAGGACGGAGGTTGCGCAGTGCGGAACCGAATCGTGACGGCCGCCATCGCGCTCGCAGTCGCCGTCCTCGGCGCCTGCACCCCACGGCCGCAAACCGAGCTCGCCGGCACCGCATCGGTGACCGTCAACGGGCACGACGAGAAATTCCAAATCGTCAAGTGCACCCAGGTGCAGTGGTACCGGACGATCGACATTGGCGGCGATATTTCCGGGGCCAAGGTCGTCGTCGATGAACGCGGGCAGCCAATCAAGGCCGAGTCCGTCCAAATCCGGAACTCGGGTGGCTTCACCGGCATGTACTCACAAGGCGACGGGGGCGATGCCAGCCTGAGCCTGAGCGGCGACAGATTCACGATCACCGGCACGGCCCACGGCTACAGGGTCGACAAACCGGGCGAACCGGCCGAGGCCACCTTCAAAATCACCGCTGCGTGCTGACCGTGTCCGGGCACGTTGCGATTAGTCACCTGTTGAGAATAGTATTCTCATAAATCGCGAAGGAGGATTTCATGGGGCAATTGTCGCATCGGGAAGACGTCCCGTTTCCGCTCTTTGACGCGGATAACCATCTCTACGAGCCGCCGGAGGCGCTGACCAAGTTCCTGCCCAAGGAGTACAAGGACTTCGTCCAGTACGTGCAGATCAACGGGCGCACCAAGATCGCGATCCGCGGCCAGATCAGCAACTACATTCCCAACCCGACCTTCGAGGTCGTCGCCCGGCCGGGTGCGTGGGAGGAGTACTTCAAGTACGGCAACCCGGAAGGCAAGACCAAGCGCGAGCTGTTCGGTGAGCCGATGCGCGCGATCCCGGCGTTCTTCGAGCCAGGCCCGCGCCTGGAGCAGATGAACGAGTTGGGTCTGGACCGCACGCTGATGTTCCCGACGCTGGCCAGCCTGCTCGAGGAGCGGCTGCGCGACGACCCGGTCGCCATCCACGTCCTGGTCCATGCGCTGAACCAGTGGCTCGATGAGGTCTGGGGCTTCAACTACCAGAACCGCATCTTCACCACCCCGGTCATCACCCTGCCGATCGTCGAGAAGGCGATCGAGGAGCTGGAGTGGGTGGTCAAGCGCGGCGCGCGTTGCATCCTGGTCCGACCGGCGCCGGTGCCAGGATTTCGCGGCCCGCGGTCGTTTGCGCTGCCCGAGTTCGACCCGTTCTGGGAGCGGGTCGTCGAGTACGACCTGCTGGTCGGCATGCACTCCAGCGACAGCGGCTACTCCCGGTACACCTCCGAGTGGGACGGTGCCGACCAGGAGATGCTGCCGTTCCAAACCAACGCGATGGGCATCCTCAACGAGTGGCGGCCGATCCAGGACTCGGTGGGCTCATGGGTGATCCACGGCGCGCTCTACCGCCACCCGAAGCTGAAGGTGGCCATCGTCGAGGCCGGTTCGAAGTGGATGGTCCCGCTGCTGGACGGCTTGGCCGAGGTCTACCGGAAGGCCCCGGAAGCCTTTCCGAGCGACCCCGTCGAGATGATCAAGAACCGCATCCACGTGAGCCCGTTCTTCGAGGATGGCATCGACGATCTGGTCAACCTCGTCGGCGTGAATCAGGTGCTGTACGGCTCGGACTGGCCGCACCCGGAGGGGCTGGCTGAGCCGACCTTCTACATCAACGCGCTGGCGCACCTGCCCGTCGAGGATCAGGCAAAGATCATGGGCGGCAACCTCGGTCGGCTCGTCACGGTGTGACAAGCCCACCGCCGTGGGAGACCATCCCCGAGATGGTCTTGAGCGCGGCGGACCGCTTCGGCGATGCGGAAGCGATTGTCGACGGTCCGCTGCGCCTCACGTTCACTGAACTTGTCGAGCGAATACGTTGCGCCGCAGGTTCGTTCGCCGACCTCGGCATCGGTGAGGGGGAACGGGTCGCCATCTGGGCGCCCAACTCCGCGGAGTGGATCGTTGCGGCGTTCGGGCTGCTCACCGCGGGCGGTGTGCTGGTGCCGGTCAACACGCGGTTCAAGACCGAAGAGGCGGGCGACATCATCGGCCGCAGCCGGGCGAAGGCCGTCCTGGTGCAAAAAGGATTTCTGGGGCAGGACTACACCGCACCCGCGGGTGTACCGGTCATCGATCTCAAGTCCGACTTCCTTTCCGGCGGTTCCCCGTTCGAGCGTGCGGTGCGCGGCACCGACATCGCCGACGTCATCTTCACCTCGGGCACGACCGGTCGCCCGAAGGGCGCGATGATGAGTCATCAGCAAACGCTGCGCATGTACGAGGAATGGGCCACGCTCGCGGATTTACGCGAGGGCGACCGCTATTTGCAGATCAACCCCTACTTCCACACGTTCGGGCTGAAGGCGGGCCTCATCACGTCCTTCCTGCGCGGTGCGACGATGCTTCCGGTCGCGGTTTTCGACGTCGACACAGTGGTCGATCTCATTGAACGCGAACGGATTACGATGCTGCCCGGCCCGCCGACGCTGTACCACTCGTTGCTGACAATTCGCGACAAGGCCAAGCTGTCGACGTTGCGGGCCGGCGTGACCGGCGCCGCCGACATCCCTGTCGAATTGGTTCGTCGGATACACGACGAATTGCCCTTCCAGACGTTGATGACCGGTTACGGGCTCACCGAGGCGGGCAACGTCACCTTGTCTCGGCCCGGCGATTCGTTCGAGGATGTGGCCACCACCGCGGGCCTGCCCTGCGAGGGGGTCGAGGTGCGCATCGCCGACGATGGCGAGGTGCTGGTCCGCGGCTACGGTGTCATGCAGGGCTACCTGGACGACCCGACGGCCACCGCGCAAGCGATCGACGCCGACGGCTGGCTGCACACCGGTGACTTGGGAAACTTCGATAAATCCGGTCGGTTGCGGATCGACGGGCGTAAAAAGGACATGTTCATCGTCGGCGGGTTCAACGCCTACCCGGCCGAGATCGAGGGCTTCCTGCTCGAGCACCCTGCGGTGGCGCAAGCCGCCGTGATCGGCGTTCCCGACGATCGTCTCGGTCAGGTGGGCAAGGCTTTTGTGGTCGCCAAAACTAAAGTGTCCGAAGATGAACTGCTGGTATGGTGCCGACAGCGGATGGCGGGGTTCAAAGCGCCGAGATCCATCGAGTTTCTCGACGAGCTGCCACTCAATGCCACCGGGAAGGTGATGAAGGACCAACTCCGTTGACTAACAGCGACATTCATTCGATGGTGATCGCGTCGGACTATCGCATCCCCGATCCGACGCGGGTATGGCCGCTGCTCGAGCGCAGGAAATCGGCGCTCGCCGACATCGGTGCCCACCACGTTCTGGTCTACACATCCACACACGACTACGGCCGCGTGCTGGTGATGATCGGGGTCCACAGCCGCGAGCCGATCGTGGAATTGCTCCGTTCACGGGTCTTCTTTGACTGGTTCGATGCCGTCGGCGTCGAGGACATCCCCGCGGTTTTCGCCGGCGAAATCGTCGACAGATTCGTCCCGGCGCCACCATCGACGCCGGGAGCCCCGGGTGTGGTGGTGGCCGCGATCGCGTCCGTTGACGACGTGTCCACCCTGACCGCCGAAGTCCGCTCGGCTATGGACAGGTTTACCGCGGCCGGCATCCGAAAGACGTGGGTATTCCAGGCTTTCGACGATGACCACGAGGTCTTGATCCTGCAGGAGTTCGCCGATGAACAGAGCGCTCGGCAGTGGATCGAGCACCCCGACGCCGCGGCACCATGGATTTCCGGAGCGGGAGTGGGCGCCTACCCGCCACTGTTCGTCGGCCAGTTCTTCGACATGATGCGCATCGAGACCTGAGTGAGCGGACCGCTCGATGTGGGTGTGCCTGTGTAACGGAGTCAACAGCCAAGCGGTGGCCGACGCGGTCGCGGCCGGGGCATCGACGACCAAGGATGTCGCGCAGGCGTGCGGAGCGGGCGCCGAATGCGGCCGCTGCCGGCGGACCGTGCAGGCGATACTGCGATCGGCGACGCCGGACCGAACGGCGCGGCCGGTCTAGGCGTCTTCAGCTCCGCTGGCCGCCGTCCGGCGACAAGGATCCGACGAGTTGCCCGAGCAGGGGCGGGATCTCGAGCCGCGGCAAGACCACTTCGACGAACACCATGCGGTCCCGGTGCTTCGCGGCCGCGGTGAATGCGTCGTCGAGTTCGCCATAGGTCTGCGCCCGGAACACCAGGTGATCGGCCACCCCCAGCGCGTTGGGGATGTCCGTCCAACTCCAGCTGACAATGTCGTTGTAGGGCGCCGTCTCTCCGTGGATCGCCCGTTCGACGGTGTAACCGTCGTTGTTGACGACCACGATGACCGGTGACAACCCTTCCCGGGAAAAGGTGCCGAGCTCCTGGACGGTCAGTTGCGCGGCCCCATCGCCGATCAGCAACACCGTCCTGCGGTCCGGATGCGCCACTGCGGCCCCGACCGCCGCGGGAAGCGTGTAACCGATTGAGCCCCATAGTGGTTGACCGATGAAGGTGACTCCGTGCGGCAACCGGTGGTCCGCCATGCCGTAGAACGACGTTCCCTGGTCGGCGAGGACCACATTTCCCGGCGTCAGCGCCACGCAAAGCCGGTCCCACAGCATCCGTTGGGTAAGCGGCTGGTCGCGCGCCGGGGGCGGCGGCAGCGGGTCGGCGGGCGGCGCGGCCACGGGTGGCGAGGCGATTCCGCGGTTGACCAGGATGGTGGCCAGCGCCTCGAGCGCGGCGCCCATTTCCAGCGGCGCGAAGACCTCGCCGGCCACGCTGCTCTGGTATTGCCCGACATCGATGGTCCGGGACGGGTCGATGTGCTGGCTGAAGAAGCCGCTGACCATGTCGGTGAAGACCACCCCCGCCGTCACCAGCACCGGCGCCTGCTCGATCGCCGCGCGCACCCATTCGGCGCTGGCCGCACCCGCGTAGATCCCCAGGAAGTTGGGCGAGCTCTCATCCAGCAGGCTCTTTCCCCACATCAACGTGGCGTGCGGCACCACGTCCGCCGCAAGCAACGCCTCGAGCTCTTTGATGGCTTGCAGGCGATGGACCAGCAAGTCGGCGAGCACGGTCAACTGGTGGTCGCCGATGAGTTCGGTGGCGGCATCGATGAACAGCAACAGCGCCCGGGGGCTGGTGCCGCCGGTGTAGCGGGGCAACGGGGCGGTGGCCGGCTCGGTGGGGAAGCGCGCCACGTCGGTGGAGAGCAATATGTAGCCGGGCCGCTTCTGTTCCCGCACCTCGCTGAGTACCCGGTCAATCTCCCTGCACGCCGTCGCCGGCATGAGATTGGCTTGGGCGCAGGTGATTTCGCGGCTGATCCGGAAGAAGTGCTCGAAGTCGCCGTCGCCGAGCGAGTGGTGCAGCGCCCGCCTGGTGCCCTGCGCGTCCTTGGAGGGGCCGCCGACGATGTGGACGACGGGCACATGCTCGGCGTAGCTGCCCGCGATCGCATTGGCCGCAGAGAGTTCACCCACGCCGAATGTCGTTACCACAGCGGACATTCCGCGTAACCGTCCGTACCCGTCGGCGGCGTAGCCGGCGTTGAGCTCGTTGGCGTTGCCCACCCACCGGATGGTGCGATGGGCGACGATGTGGTCCAAAAACGCCAGGTTGTAATCGCCGGGAACGCCGAAGATCTCGGAGACGCCGAGTTCGGCGAGGCGGTCTAACAGGTAGTCACCGACGGTGTAGAGGGGATCGGCGGGGCTGGAGAGGGGATCGGTCACAAGCACGACGCTACGCTCGGTCGAAACCGTTCCGGTCGACGCGCCGCCGCGCTATCGTCCCAGCCATGGCAGTCAAGGAATCCCGCGAAGTAGTCATCGAGGCAAGTCCCGAGGAGATCCTCGACGTTGTCGCCGACGTCGAGGCAATGCCCGAGTGGTCGTCGATTCATCAGAGCGCCGAGGTGCTCGAACGCGACGGGGAGGGTCGACCGCAGCGCGCCAAGATGAAAGTCAGGACGAGCGGTGTCACAGAGGAGGTCGTGCTGGCTTACGCCTGGCGCGACGACGGCGTCACGTGGACGCAGGAGAGCGGGAGAGCGTCCCGTAACCAAGAAGGGGGCTACACGCTCACCCGGCAAGGCGACAAGACACGGGCGAAGTTCGATCTGGCGCTGGATCCGCTCGTGCCGCTGCCCGGCTTTGTGCTGAAGCGTGCGATAAAAGGGATCATGGAGCTCAATACGGACGGGCTGCGCAAGCGGGTGCTCGAGGTCAAGAAAGGTCAATAGTCTCCGGTGACTGGCGGGGGACCCCTGGCCGGGGTGAAGGTGATCGAACTCGGCGGCATCGGACCGGGACCGCACGCGGGGATGGTGCTCGCCGACCTGGGCGCCGATGTGGTGCGGGTGCGGCGGCCGGGCGGCCTGACGATGCCGTCCGAGGATCGCGACTTGCTGCACCGCGGGAAGCGCATCGTCGACCTCGACGTCAAGACGCAGCCGGGGGTGCTGCTGGAGCTGGCCGCCAAGGCCGACGTGCTGCTGGACTGTTTCCGCCCCGGGACCTGCGAGCGACTCGGCATCGGCCCCGACGAATGCGCGGCGGTCAACCCGCGGCTGATCTTCGCGCGAATCACCGGCTGGGGACAGGAGGGGCCGCTGGCCTCGACGGCTGGCCACGACATCAATTACCTGTCGCAGACCGGTGCGCTCTCGGCGCTGGGCTATAAGGACCGGCCGCCGATGCCGCCGCTGAACCTGGTCGCCGACTTCGGCGGCGGTTCGATGCTGGTGCTGCTGGGCATTGTGGTCGCGCTGTACGAGCGGGAGCGGTCGGGTAGGGGTCAGGTCGTCGACGCCGCGATGGTCGACGGCGTCAGCCTGCTCGCGCAGATGATGTGGACCATGAAGTCGACCGGTGCGCTGCGCGACGAGCGGGAATCGTTCCTGCTCGACGGCGGCGCCCCGTTCTACCGTTGCTACGAGACCTCCGACGGCAAGTACATGGCCGTCGGCGCCATCGAGCCGCAATTCTTCGCGGCGTTGCTGACCGGGCTCGGCCTGTCGCCTGACGAGGTGCCCGGTCAGCTCGACATCGGTTCCTACCAACGGATGCACTACGTCTTCGCCGAACGGTTCGCCAGCCGCACCCGTGACGAGTGGACACAGGTTTTCGCCGGCACCGATGCGTGTGTCACCCCGGTGCTGACGTGGCGGGAAGCCGCCGCGGGCGACCATTTGCGGGCGCGTTCGACGGTGATCACCGCCCACGGCGTCGAGCAGGCCGCTCCCGCACCGCGTTTTTCCCGGACGCCGGCCGGGCCGGTCGGGCCGCCGCCGGCGACAACCACACCGCTTGCCGAAATCGGCTGGTAGCCAACTAATTGCGGCGAACATCATCCGCGCACCGCGCGCCGTTGCTAGTTTGTTCTCAGTGGCCGTAAAAGCATCACGGGAATTTGTCGTTGAGGCGCCGCCAGAAGTGGTCATGGAGGCGCTGACAGATGTCGGCCTCCTGTCATCGTGGTCGCCGATGCACAAACAGATGGAAGTGATCGACCGTTATCCCGACGGCCGGCCCCACCATGTGAAGGCCACTATCCGGATTCTGGGCCTCGTCGACAAAGAGGTCCTGGAATATCACTGGGGTCCTGACTGGATGGTCTGGGATGCCAAAGGGACATCGCAGCAGCATGGCCAGCACGTCGAGTACAACCTCAAACCCGAGGGTGTCGATAAGACGCGAGTGCGTTTCGACATCACCGTCGAACCGGCGGGGCCCATTCCCGGTTTCGTGGTCAAGCGGGCAACCGAGAATGCTCTCGACGCCGCGGTGAAAGGGCTGAGCGACGTGGTCACGGGCGGCCCGGATACGGACAGGGTGAAGTAATTGCGTTTTTGTGCGGCCCGCGCGGGATTGCAATTGCTAATTTTGTAGCAGTGGCCGTACAAGCTTCGTCGGAAATTGTGATTGACGCGCTCCCGGAAGTAGTCATGGAGGCGCTCGCCGACATGGAGGCTGTGCCGTCCTGGTCCTCAGTGCACAAACGGGTCGAAATTGTCGATAAGTATCCCGACGGGCGACCCCACCACGTGAAGGTGACTATCTCGGTGACCGGCATTCACGACACGGAACTGCTCGAATGCCACTGGGGGCCGACCTGGATGGTGTGGGATGCCGAGAAGACGGTCCAGCAGCACGGTCAGCACGTGGAGTACAACCTGAGCCCGGAAGGCGACGACAAGACCAGGGTGCGATTCGAGATCACGGTCGAGCCGTCGGCGCCACTGCCCGAGTTCTGGATCAACCGGGCTCGCAAAAAGATCCTGCGTTCCGCGCTCGAGGGGCTGCGACAACACGTCATGGGCGCCAAGGGCACCGGCCCGGCTAAGTAGCGACTTCGTCCCGCAGCGCGGCCAGTCGCCTGATCGCCTCGTCGAGGGTGTCGTCGCGCTTGCAGAAAGTGAAGCGCACCAGGTGATTCCACGCATTTGCCTGCTTTGCGGCGTGTGGTGCAACCGGATCGCAGAACGCCGACATCGGAATGGCTGCCACGCCGACCTTTTCCGGGAGCGCCGCGCAGAACGCGGTGCTGTCGTCGTACCCGAGCGGGCGCGGGTCGGCGCACAGGAAGTAACTGCCGTCGCTGTCGTGCACGGCAAAGCCGATCTCGGTCAGCCCCGCGGCCAGCCGATCGCGCCGGGCCTGCAATGAGCGGCGCAGTTCGGCCACCCAGGCGTCCTCGGTGTCCAGCGCAAGGGCCACCGCCGGCTGGAACGGCGCGCCGCCGACATAGGTCAAATACTGTTTGGCCGCGCGCACCCCGGCGATGAGTTGGGCTGGGCCGCAAGCCCATCCGATCTTCCAACCGGTGCAGTTGAACATCTTGGCCGCGCTGGAGATGGTGATCGTGCGCTCGGCCATGCCGTCGAAACTCGCCAGCGGCAGATGCTTCTTTCCTTTCGGGCCGTCAAACACCAGGTGCTCGTAGACCTCATCGGTGACCACCAGCAGGTCGGCTGCCACCGCGATCTCGGCGATGGCCGCCAGCTCGGTCGCGCTGAGCACCGTACCGGTCGGGTTGTGCGGCGAGTTGACGATCAGCGCGCGGGTCCGAGGGGTCACCGCCCGCCGCAACGCGTCGGCGTCCAGGGCAAAGCCGTGCCCATCGGGGACCAGCGGCACGGCCACCCGATGCGCGCCGGCCATCGCCACCACCGGCGAGTAGGAGTCGTAGAAAGGTTCGACGAGGACAACTTCCGAGCCGGGCTCGATTAGGCCGATCACCGCCGCCGCGATGGCTTCCGTTGCCCCGACCGTGACCAGCACCTCGGTGTCGGGGTCGTACTCGACGCCGAAGTGGCGCCGACGGTGGGCGGCGATGGCCCGGCGCAGCGGCGCGATGCCTATCCCGGGCGGATATTGGTTGGCGCCCGCGGCGATGGCGTCTTGCGCGGCCTTCAGCAACGCCGGGGGTCCGTCCTCGTCCGGAAAGCCCTGGCCGAGGTTCACCGCGCCGATCCGTGCGGCCAGGGCCGACATTTCGGCGAACACGGTGGTCGTGTACGGCCGCAGTCGCGACACCGTCATGGTGGTCGAGCTTAGGAGGGTGAGCCGTCGTTCGAGTGTGCGGTGAGGGCTTTTGGTGTGCGGTGAGGGCGGGAATTCCGCGAAATCTCCGCCCCGGAAGCACACTGAAAGCCCTGCGTTCACACCCGAAGCCCTGGCGCAGACTGAAGGCCTGACCGCGCAGAGACGGGTGTGGCAACTGCGACCAATGCGACGCGGCGGCTTGTTGGGCCGTCACGCGGGAGTGTCCCCCGCAAGCGGGTGGTGCCCCAGCTCGGTACATCCGACCAGCTAAGTCCCGCCCAACCAACAGGTTGGCCGGGACTGCTGTTACAGTGCGGTTACTGGGCCTAGTCTCTAAGTCGAATGTGAAATCCAACTTTTTCCGAACAGGAAGTCGACATGTCCGAAGAAGCCTTTGTCTATGAGGCCATCCGCACCCCCCGCGGTAAGCAGAAGAACGGATCGTTGCACGAGGTCAAGCCGCTGAGCCTGGTCGTCGGCCTGATCGAGGAGCTGCGCAAGCGCAATCCCGACCTCGACGAGAACCTGATCAGCGACGTCATCCTGGGTTGCGTGTCGCCCGTCGGTGACCAGGGCGGCGACATCGCCCGCGCGGCGGTGCTGGCCTCCGGCATGCCCGTCACCTCCGGCGGCGTGCAGCTCAACCGCTTCTGCGCGTCGGGCCTCGAGGCGGTGAACACCGCCGCGCAGAAGGTGCGCTCCGGTTGGGACGACATGGTTCTGGCCGGCGGCGTGGAGTCGATGAGCCGGGTGCCGATGGGCTCCGACGGCGGCGCCATGGGGCTGGACCCGGCTACCAACTACGAGGTCATGTTCGTCCCGCAGGGCATCGGCGCCGACCTGATCGCCACCATCGAGGGCTTCTCCCGCGACGATGTCGACGCCTACGCGCTGCGCAGCCAGGACAAGGCGGCCGAGGCATGGTCGGGCGGATACTTCGCCAAGTCCGTGGTGCCCGTCCGCGACCAGAACGGTCTGCTGATCCTCGACCACGACGAGCACATGCGGCCCGACACCACCGCGGAGGGCCTGGGCAAGCTGAAGCCGGCCTTCGAGGGCCTGGCGGCGATGGGCGGCTTCGACGACGTCGCGCTGCAGAAGTACCACTGGGTGGAGAAGATCAACCACGTACACACCGGCGGCAACAGCTCCGGGATTGTGGACGGCGCCGCGCTGGTCATGATCGGCTCCGAGGCCGCCGGCAAGTCGCAGGGCCTGACGCCGCGCGCCCGGGTCGTGGCCACCGCCACCAGCGGGGCCGACCCGGTAATCATGCTGACCGGGCCCACCCCGGCCACCCGCAAGGTGCTCGACCGCGCCGGGCTGACCGTCGACGACATCGACCTGTTCGAGCTCAACGAGGCGTTTGCGTCGGTGGTGCTGAAGTTCCAGAAGGACCTGAACATCCCCGACGAGAAGCTCAACGTCAACGGCGGCGCCATCGCGATGGGTCACCCGCTGGGTGCCACCGGCGCGATGATCCTGGGCACCATGGTCGACGAGCTGGAGCGCCGCAACGCCCGGCGCGCGGTGGTGACACTGTGCATCGGCGGCGGCATGGGTGTCGCGACGATCATTGAGAGGGTTTAAGTACATGGCCGACAACACGATTCAGTGGGATAAGGATGCCGACGGCATCGTCACGCTGACCATGGACGACCCCTCCGGGTCGGCCAACGTCATGAACGAGGCCTACATCGAGTCGATGGGCAAGGCAGTGGATCGCCTTGTCGCCGAGAAGGATTCGATCACCGGCGTGGTGATCACCAGCGCGAAGAAGACCTTCTTCGCCGGCGGTGACCTCACCGCCATGATCCAGGCGGGTCCGGAGGACGCCGGCCAGTCCTTCGACACCGTCGAGACGGTCAAGAAGCAGCTGCGCACCCTGGAAACCCTGGGCAAGCCGGTCGTCGCCGCCGTCAACGGCGCCGCACTGGGCGGTGGCCTGGAGATCGCGCTGGCCTGTCATCACCGCATCGCCGCCGACGTCAAGGGCAGCCAGCTCGGTCTGCCCGAGGTGACCCTGGGTCTGCTGCCCGGTGGTGGCGGGGTGACCCGTACCGTGCGAATGCTGGGTATTCAGAACGCTTTCGTCACCGTGCTGTCGCAGGGCACCCGGTTCAAGCCGGCCAAGGCCAAGGAGATCGGTCTGGTCGACGAGGTGCTGCCGACGGTCGAGGAGCTGGTGCCCGCCGCCAAGGCGTGGATCAAGGCCAACCCGGATTCGCACGAGCAGCCGTGGGACAAGAAGGGCTACAAGATGCCCGGCGGCACCCCGTCGTCGCCGGGGCTGGCTTCGATCCTGCCGTCGTTCCCGGCGCTGCTGCGCAAGCAGCTCAAGGGCGCGCCGATGCCGGCGCCGAAGGCCATCCTGGCCGCCGCGGTCGAGGGCGCGCAGGTCGACTTCGACACCGCCAGCCGCATCGAGAGCCGGTACTTCGCGCAGCTGGTCACCGGCCAGGTCGCCAAGAACATGATCCAGGCGTTCTTCTTCGACCTGCAGACCATCACCGGTGGCGGGTCGCGGCCCGACGGCATCGGCAAGACCCCGATCAACAAGATCGGCGTGTTGGGTGCCGGGATGATGGGCGCCGGGATCGCCTACGTCTCGGCCAAGGCGGGCTTCGACGTCGTACTCAAAGATGTGAGCGCGGAAGCCGCAGCTAAAGGCAAGGGCTACTCCGAGAAGCTCGAGGCCAAGGCGCTGGAGCGGGGCCGCACCACGCAGGAGAAGAGCGACACCCTGCTGGCGCGCATCACCCCGACCGCGGACGCCGCCGACCTCAAGGGCGTCGACTTCGTGATCGAGGCGGTGTTCGAGAACCAGGAACTCAAGCACAAGGTGTTCCAGGAGATCGAGGACTTCGTCGAGCCGAACGCGGTGCTGGGTTCCAACACGTCGACCCTGCCGATCACCGGTCTGGCGACCGGCGTCAAGCGGCAGGAAGACTTCATCGGGATCCACTTCTTCTCTCCGGTCGACAAGATGCCACTCGTTGAAATCATCAAGGGCGAGAAGACATCCGACGAGGCCTTGGCCCGCGTGTTCGACTACACCCTGGCCATCGGCAAGACCCCGATCGTCGTCAACGACAGCCGCGGTTTCTTCACCTCGCGGGTCATCGGCACCTTCGTCAACGAGGCGCTGGCGATGCTCGGCGAGGGCGTGGAGCCCTCCAGCATCGAGCAGGCCGGTTCGCAGGCCGGCTACCCGGCGCCGCCGCTGCAGCTGTCCGACGAGCTCAACCTGGAGCTGATGCACAAGATCGCCGTCGCAAGCCGCAAGGGCATCGAGGATGCGGGCGGCACCTACGACCCGCACCCGGCGGAAGCGGTGGTGGAGAAGATGATTGAGCTCGGCCGGTCGGGCCGGCTGAAGGGGGCGGGCTTCTACGAGTACCCCGAGGGCAAGCGTACCGGCCTATGGCCGGGCCTGCGGGAGACGTTCAAGTCCGGCTCGGCGGAGCCGCCGCTGCAGGACATGATCGACCGGATGCTGTTCGCCGAGGCGCTGGAAACACAGAAGTGCCTCGACGAGGGCGTACTGACGTCGACGGCCGACGCCAACATCGGGTCGATCATGGGCATCGGCTTCCCGCCGTGGACCGGCGGTAGCGCGCAGTTCATCGTCGGCTACTCGGGTCCGGCCGGTACGGGCAAGGAAGCGTTTGTGGCCCGGGCCCGTGAGCTGGCGGAGAAGTACGGCGAGCGTTTCCTACCGCCGAAGTCGCTTACCTAAGCTTCTGCGTCGAGATTTAAACTGCTGCGACGCTTTCCGGCGTGTCGTGTGCGTGGTTTAAGTGTCGCGTCCGCGCTCAGCGATCACCCCTGGCGCTGAAAGAGGTAGTACCGCGCCGGGGTCTGCTCGCGGTCCAGCTCCCGCTCCTGGCCGGTGGACAGCAGCGTCCAGGCGGGGGCAAACCGTCGTTCCATTTCGGCGGGGTCCACGCCCCGCACGCCAAATCGCCCGCCGGGAAGAAACGCGACGATCAATAGCCGGGCATCCGACGCGGCCACGGCGCTGACCTCGCGGACGTACGCGTCGCGATCGTTGTCGCTCATGTTGTGCAGGCAGCCATTGTCGACGATCAATGGGAAGTCCGCGCCGATGCCCGCCTGACTCAGATGCGTGACGTCGGCCTGGACGAAGTTGATCGGAAGGCCGGCGGCGCCGGCCTTCGCGCGGGCCTTGTCGAGGGCTTTCGGCACAAAGTCGACGCCGGTGACCTTCCAGCCGTGTTGTGCGAGGTAGATCGACGAGTCGCCGGTACCGCATCCGAGGTCGAGGGCCGAGCCTGCGGGCAGCGGCGGTTGGTCACTGGTTCCTTCGACCATGTCCTGCAGGTTCTCCGCGATCGGATGACCGTCCCACGGGGTAAAGCCGACCCGGTAGAAGATTCGAAACAGGGTGTGTTTGGACGCCATACGCCCACGGTATGCCAGGCCTAGCGCGGCCGTCAGACCTCGGCTCCGCTGTAGTCGGGGACCTGCATCGAGTCGTGCATCCGGACGCCCTTGGTGTTGAGCTTCGCCAGCGCCCGAGACAGCGGCGCGGGCATCCGTGCGACCAGTTGGACTCCGCGGCTCAGCGCCCAAACTCCGGCTCGGGAGCCGGGAATGATCGTCTTGGCGGCGCCCCGCGCGAAGCTCCGGCTGAGATGAACGGGCTCGCGCATCTGCAGCTCGTAGGCGGCGAACGCTCGCAGGTGGTCCCCGTCCGCCCGGGCCAGCTCCCCGGCCAGCACGTAGGCGCCGAGGACCGCAAGGCTGGTGCTGCCGCCAACGGCGGGGCCGGGGCAATAGCCGGCGTCGCCGACGAGGGTGACCCGTCGTCGCGACCATCGGTCTAGGCTCAGCTGGCTGATCGCATCGAAGTAGAAAGCCGGCGTCCGGTCGATTTCCTCCAGCCAGCGGTCCACCTGGGGATGCATGCCCGCGAACGCGTCACGCAGTAATTCCTTCTGCCGCAACACATCTCGATGTTCGTAGGAGAGTTCCTCTTTGCTGCGAAACAGAAACACCGCCCGGGCGTCGTCCAGATGCTCTGCCGTGTAGATCGCCGCGAGCCGACCGACACCGATGTGGCCGTTCATCTCGCCAAGGTTCGCCAGTGTCCTGGGCGCCGACACCACCGCCAGATAGCCGCCCAGGAAGCGGGTCAGCCCGGCCTCCTCACCGAACGTCAGGCGCCGGACATTCGAGTGCAGCCCGTCGGCGCCGACGATGACGTCGAACCTGCGCGCGGGGGCACGCTCGAATGTCACCTCGCCGTCGTGGTTTATCGCCGTGATCGAGTCGCCGAACAGGTACTCGACGTCGTCGCGTCCGGCGTCGTAGTAGATCTCGCTGAGGTCGTCGCGCATGATCTCCACGTGCCGGTCGGAGGCGAAGCCGTAGATCTTGGTGAGGTCAACCTCTATGGGCTGCGGCTTGCCTTCGCGATGCATTGTCATGCGCTCGGTCTCGGTGGCGAGCGCCTCGATGCGCGGCAAGACGCCCATGTTTTCCGAGATTTCCATCGCCGGGCGGAACAGGTCGACGGCGTGGCCGCCGGTTTTACGCAGCGTCGGCGCGCGCTCGACGACGGTGACGTCGAAGCCGTGCCGGTTCAGCCAGTACGCCAGCACCGGGCCGGCGATGCTCGCCCCCGAGATGAGAATCTCCATGACGACCTCCCTCAGCGCTCGAAGTTAGGTAAGCCTAACACAGCGCTTACCTATCGGTAAGTCAGTTACGCTCGGTGAGTGAGTAGGCCCCGGTCCGACACCCGGCAGCGCATCCAAGAGGTCGCTCGGGAGCTGTTTGTGCAGCAGGGCGTGCAGCGGACCAGCTTGCAGGACATCGCGGACAAGCTGGGGATCACCAAACCCGCGTTGTACTACCACTTCGCCTCACGGGAAGAGTTGGTGCGCAGCATCCTGGTGCCGTTGATCGACGAAGGTGAGCGGTTCGTCGAGGACCAGGAAAGGCGCCGGGACATCGATGCCCGCGAATTGCTGGAGGGCTATTTCGATTTCCACTACCGGCACCGTCACGACCTGATTCTGGTGCTCGCCGAAATTTCGATGCTGGCCGACCTTGGCCTCATCGACAAGGTGCTGGCTTGGCGTGACCGGCTCGGCAAGCTGGTGTTCGGCCCGCGGCCGACGCTCGCCCAGTCCACCCGCGCGGTGGTGGCGTTCGGCGGTTTGCAGGACTGCTGCCTGCAGTTTCCCGACACGCCCTACGACGAGTTGCGCGCGCGCTCGGTGGACGCCGCGCTCGCCGCGTTGGGTCGGTGAGACCGAGGCCGCGCCCGGCGGGGTGACCATATAGAAATTCCCTGCCGCGGTGCGGCAGGGAATTGATTTCGACAGGGAATTACGTGCCCGCGCCGTTCGCGGTGCTCTGGTCCTGGGCGTTCTGCGTGAAGATGTCCCCGGAGCTCGGGTTGTCGTTGTCGTCGTCGTTCACGGCGATGATGTTGCCCGCGGCGCCGGACGCGATCGGTGCGGCCTGCGGCGACTGCGGGCCGGAAGTAGCAGCAACCGGCGCCGGCCCCGATGCGACAGCGTTGTCGGCGTGACCGGGTCCAGCGCTGAACAGGGCGAGCGTCGCGACGGTCGCCGCCCCGGCGAATATCAGTTGCGTTACACGGATTTGCCGGCGCCGAGCGTCGGCCGAACTGATTTGGTGCACGTTGTTGGTCATGCCATATGTTTAGGGCTCCGGTGTCGGCGTCGGCTAAGCGCTGGTTATGGATCAGATGTGGGCCTCGGCCCGTTCCGGGCCGCCTCGTCGCCCCGACTAGAGTCCCTTGCTATGCGCTTTGGACTCTTCATTCCGCAAGGCTGGCGAATGGATCTGGTCGGCATCGACCCCGAGAAACACTGGGCGGTGATGCGCGACCTGGCCACCTACGCCGACAACAGCACATGGGACTCGCTGTGGGTCTACGACCATTTCCACACGGTCCCGATGCCGAGCGGCGAAGCCACGCACGAGGCGTGGTCGCTGATGGCGGCGTACGCCGCCACCACGTCGCGGATCAAGTTGGGCCAGATGTGCACGGCGATGAGCTATCGCAATCCGGTTTACCTGGCCAAGGTCGCGGCGACCGCCGACATCATCTCGGGTGGCCGGATTCAGATGGGCATCGGCGGCGGCTGGTACGAACACGAGTGGCGCGCTTACGGTTACGGGTTTCCGTCGGCCGGGGTGCGGCTTGCTCGACTGGACGAAGGCGTGCAGATCATGCGCGACGCCTGGCGCGACGGCAAGGTGAGCTTCGACGGGAAGCACTACCAGGTCGACGGCGCAATCGTCGAGCCGAAGCCGTTGCAGGACAACGGTATTCCGCTGTGGATCGCCGGCGGTGGGGAGAAGGTGACGCTGCGCATCGCCGCGCGGTACGCGCAGTACACCAACTTCACCCCCGAGCCCGAGGCATTTGCCCACAAGTCGGAGATGTTGGCGCAGCATTGCCGCGACCAGGGCACCGACTTCGACGCCATCGTGCGCTCGGCCAACTTCACTACCGTCGTCGGCGCGTCGGAGGCCGATGTCAAGGACCGGCAGCAGCGGGTGCGCGACCGGATGGTCGGCTATGTGCCCGAGGCGGTGGCGGACGCGATGATCGCCGGTGGCGAGCGGGCCGGATTCGGCAACGGGCACACCGGAACAGGTGATCGAGCGGATGTCGAAGATCCGCGACCTCGGGTGCGAGTACGCGATCTGTTACTTCCCGGAGGCCGCCTACGACCGTTCCGGCATCGAGTTGTTCGAGCGCGAAGTCATTCCCGCACTGAGCTAGCTGCGGGCGTGAGCAACAAACGATTTCGTGTGTGAGTCGCTCGGATAGTTCCTCAGACGTCAGTGGTGACGTAGCGCGTCTTGACCGGAGGCACGGCCAGCATTGGTGGCAGCTCCGCAACTCGACCCTCGCCGGCCCGAAATCTCCGGTAGGCCTCGTCGTGTTCGACCGACTCCCAGAGCTCGTAGATGATCCAGTGCGCTTCGTCGTCGGAATCGACGAGAACGTCGGTCCTGACGTTCCCGTCGAACGCCCGGGTGTCTTGAAGCGTCCGGCGCATGAGATCGCGCGCCGCGGCCACCGCGTCGGGCTTCAGCCTGAGTTCGAGTAGCACCGTGACCGGCATAGTCGTCTCCTCACATCGCGTCGCTCAAACCCCCGCCAGATAAGTTCTACTTCGACGGGTTTGCCGTGGCGTAGTCGGGCGTGACAGAGCCGCGCGAATGCCGCTGCCGCCGCCAGTTTGTCGCGGCAACCCGGAGCGCCATCGATGGGTACATGAGACTGGCGGGCGGCTTGGCGAAGCCGGCGACCCTTAGGAAATTTCCCGCGACGACGGTGTCGGTCTCAGCGGCGGTCTGCACTCGCTCGACGTATCTGTTGACCAGCCGCGTTGCCAACGGTCGCGGTCCCTCAATCTCGGGCAGGCTGAGGTCGCCGCCCACTGCGAGTTGCCAGGCCACGCCGATAGGTTTGGCAGCAGCGCGAAAATACCGGGCCGCCAAGCCTTCCGCGCTGCCGCTCAAACAACGGTTGAGCACCATCGCCTGCAGCGCGGCCACCGTCATGCCTTGGCCGTAGACAGGGTTGAAACTGCATATCGCATCGCCGAAAACCAACAAGCCGGCCGGAAAACGGCGCATCTTGTCATAGCGGCGCCACCGACTGGATGGTGTTCGATATCGTGTCACCTCTCCGAGCGGCTCGGCGTGCCGAAGCGCCGAGAGAACCCGGGGCGGCGTGCAATCCTCGATGAACTTCAGCATTCCCTCGCGGTCGACCGGTGGCTCAACTCCCGCCAACCCGATCACCGTCAGCAACCACGTGCTGTTCTCGTAGGTGAATAACCCCATCCCGGTTGGTCTTCCGGGAACCGGCCCCACAAGCACAAGCAACTGGTCGTGCATACCGGGTGGAATTCGCAGCAATTGGCTCGCGTAGGCCAGCCGCATCACCACCTCTTGCTCGGAGGGCCGGTCGTAGCCCAGGTGCTCCAGAAATGCCGGTGTCCGGGACCCGCGGCCCGTGGCGTCAACAACCAAATCCGCACTGAGGGAACGTTCTTCCCCGCCATCGTGCGAACTGACGAGCGCTCCGGTCACGCGGGTTCGGTCGGCGTTCGACGTCAACTCGACAACATCGTGGCCTTCCATCAGCGTGACGTTTGGAATCGCACGCACACGTTGACGGACGTGATCCTCGAGAAATGGCCGGCTGGAGTAGTAGACCCACTCACCGGGTTGAAGATCACGCATGGTCCCGGATCGGACGAATTCATGCCCGCCGAATGACAAGCAGACCTTGGAGAAATCCCCGTCGTTCCACACTATCGAGCCGTCGGACACGAGCTTCGTCAGAAAGCCGGGAAACAGTTCCTCCAGGATTGCAGAACCACGCGGCCACAGCGCGTGAACGTGGCGGCCCTGGGGCACGCCCCGTCGCTGTGCACTCTCGGTCGGCAACACATCGCGCTCGACGACCGTGACAGTCCGATAGAAATCCGCCAGCACCCTGGCGGCAAGAAGGCCGCTCATGCTCGCCCCAAGAACGACCGCGTGCTCACCGAGCTTCGCCACGGCGACCTCCGATCCAGCGAATAAGCAGAAACATACCGCCGAAATCGCCAGACGTTGCGAATTGTCCGCACCGCTTAGATAGCTCATACGGCGCACTAGCCTTGTGCAGCATGGCCGACACCGTCGTCGCCAGGGTCAAGCCCGGCAGCCGCAAGGGCCCCCTGGTCGAGGTCGATTCCAATGGCGAGCTGACCGTCTACGTGCGCGAGCCGGCGGTCGACGGCAAGGCGAACGACGCGGTCATCCGGCTGCTGGCCGCCCACCTTCAATTGCCAAGAAGCCGAGTGGAACTGGTTTCCGGAGCGACGTCGCGGCTCAAGCGCTTCCGCATCAGCCGGTGAGCCGACCATCCCGACGGGGTCCGGGTCGCGGCGGTGGCGGGGGCGGTCAGGAGAACGCCATTTCCGTTTATGTTGAACGTTGTTGTACCGTCTATCCAGCATTATTCTCGGTGTACGACGGAGGATCGCTCGATGCAGAAGGCACTCGCCCCCGAAATCTCCACCTGGCCCGACGAGACCCCGCAGCTGATCGGCAGCCGATGCGGCAACTGTGGTGCCACGACGTTCCCGGTCCAGCAGTGGTGTCCGCGCTGCAGCGGCGGTGAGATGACCGAGTTGTTGTTGCCGCGCCGCGGAACGCTGGTGTCGTGGACCACCCAGGGTTTCCCGCCCGGGGCCCCCTACGCCGGTCCGACCGGCAAGGATTTCGTGCCGTTCGGCGTGGGCCTGGTCCAGCTGGGCCTGGGAGAAGACGCGGTGATCCGGGTCGAGGGGCGGCTGACCGAGAACGACCCGGCCAAGATCCAGTTCGGCCAGGAGGTCGAGCTGACCATGGTGCCGTTTACCACCGACGAAGACGGCAACGAGATCGTCACGTTCGCGTTCCAGCCGGCCTAAGGGAGGACCCTCAGATGACAAACGACGTCGCCATCATCGGCGTGGGCCTGCACCCGTTCGGCAGGTTCGACAAGACCGCGATGCAGATGGGCGCCGAGGCCATCCAGTCCGCTCTGAGCGACGCCGGGGTGGGCTGGAAGGACATCCAGTTCGGCTTCGGCGGTAGCCACGAGGTGTCCAACCCCGACGCGGTGACCCGCCTGGTCGGGCTGACCGGCATCACGTTCACCAACGTGTTCAACGCCTGCGCCACCGCGGCCAGCGCCATTCAGCAGACCGCCGACACCATCCGGCTCGGCAAGTACGACATCGGCATCGCCATCGGCTTGGACAAGCACCCGCGCGGCGCGTTCACCGACGACCCCGCCAAGCTGGCGCTGCCGCAGTGGTATGCGCAGAACGGGCAGTTCGTCACCACCAAGTTCTTCGGGATGAAGGCCAACAAGTACCTGCACGACCACAACATCTCCCAGGCCACGCTGGCCAAGGTCGCCGCCAAGAACTTCCGCAACGGCGCGCTGAATCCGAATGCGTTCCGTCGCAAGCCTATTTCCGAGGAGGAGATCCTCAACTCGGCGGTGCTCAACTACCCGCTGACGCAGTACATGTTCTGTGCGCCGGACGAGGGCGCCGCGGCGGTCATCATGTGCCGCGCCGACATCGCGCACAAGTACACGGACAAGCCGGTCTATGTGCGGGCGTGTGAGATCCGCACCCGCCGGTACGGCGCCTACGAGGTGCATGCCACGTTCGCTCCGCCGGACGAGGACGTGTCGCCCACGGTGTATGCGTCCAAGGCCGCTTACGAGGCCGCGGGCATCGGACCCGAGGACGTCGACGTAGCGCAGCTGCAGGACACCGATGCCGGCAACGAGGTCATCCACATGGCCGAGACGGGTCTGTGCGCCGACGGGGAGCAGGAGAAGCTGGTGGCCGACGGCGCCACCGAGATCCATGGCTCGATGCCCGTCAACACCGACGGCGGGTTGATCGCCAACGGTGAGCCGATCGGCGCGTCGGGCCTGCGGCAGATGCACGAGCTGGTGCGCCAGTTGCGCGGCGAGGCGGGGGAGCGTCAGGTGCCTGGCAACCCGCGCGTCGGACTGGCGCAGGTGTACGGGGCGCCCGGCACCGCGTCGGCGACGATCGTGTCGCTTTAGAGAATCGGCGCGAACAGACGCAGAATCGCACGAAATGCGACACGCGCATGCGATTCTGCGTCTGCTCGCGAGCTGCAGTTTAAATGGCCGGGCCCAGCAGATCGTCGGCGTCTCGGATGATGTAGCCGTAGCCCTGCTCCGCCAAGAACCGCTGACGGTGCGCTGCGTACTCGGTGTCCAAGCTGTCACGTGCCACCACCGAATAGAAGATGGCGCCGCCGCCGTCGGCCTTGGGCCGCAGTAGCCGCCCCAGCCGCTGGGCCTCCTCTTGGCGTGAGCCGAATGTTCCCGAAACCTGAACCGCCACAGACGCTTCCGGTAAATCGATGGAGAAGTTGGCGACCTTGGACACCACCAGGGTGGTCACCTCGCCGCGGCGGAACGCGTCGAACAGCGCCTCGCGTTCACTGGTCCGTGTCGACCCCTGGATCACGGGAGCGTTCAGCTCGGCGCCAAGCTCGTCGAGCTGATCCAGGTAGGCGCCGATAACCAGGGTCTGCTCGCCGGGGTGCTTCTCCAGAATCGACTTGACCACAGCGATTTTGGTGTGCACCGTCGAGCACAGCCGGTAGCGCTCCTCGGGTTCGGCGGTGGCGTAGAGCATCCGTTCGTTGTCGGTCATCGTGACCCGGACTTCGACGCACTCCGCCGGCGCGATCCAGCCCTGCGCCTCGATGTCCTTCCACGGCGCGTCGTAGCGCTTCGGGCCGATCAGAGAAAACACGTCGCCCTCGCGGCCGTCCTCGCGGATCAGCGTGGCGGTCAGGCCCAGTCGCCGCTTGGACTGTAGGTCGGCGGTCATCCGAAACACCGGCGCCGGCAGCAGGTGTACCTCGTCGTAGATGATCAGACCCCAGTCGCGGCTATCGAAGAGTTCCAGGTGGCGGTACTCACCCTTGCTGCGGCGGGTGACCATTTGATACGTCGAGATGGTGACCGGCCGGATTTCCTTGCGTTCTCCGGAGTATTCGCCGATCTCGTCCTCGGTCAGCGAGGTGCGCGCAATCAGCTCGCGCTTCCATTGCCGGGCGGCGACGATGTTGGTGACCAGAATGAGCGTCGTCGCACTGGCTTTCGCCATCGCGGCCGCGCCCACCAGCGTCTTGCCGGCACCGCACGGAAGCACCACCACCCCCGAGCCGCCGGCCCAGAACGAGTCCGTGGCCATCTGCTGGTAATCGCGCAGGTGCCAGTCGTCCTGGTGCAGGCTGATCGCGTGCGCCTCACCATCGACGTAACCGGCCAAATCCTCCGCGGGCCAGCCGATCTTGAGGAGCAGCTGCTTGACCCGGCCGCGCTCGCTGGGATGGACGACGACGGTGTCGTCGTCGATTCGGGCGCCCAGCATCGGTGCGATCTTCTTGTTGCGCAGCACCTCCTCGAGCACCGCGCGATCGAAGCTCACCAGCATCAGGCCGTGCGCCGGGTGTTTGACTAGCTGCAGCCGGCCGTAGCGGGCCATGGTGTCGACGATGTCGACGAGTAGCGGCTGGGGCACCGCGTAGCGGGAGTAACTGACCAGCGCGTCGACGACCTGTTCGGCGTCGTGGCCGGCGGCGCGGGCGTTCCACAGCGCCAGCGGTGTGATCCGATAGGTGTGCACGTGTTCGGGTGCGCGCTCAAGCTCGGCGAACGGCGCGATCGCGGCGCGTGCCGCGCCCGCCAGCTCGTGGTCCACTTCGAGCAGCACCGTCTTGTCGGATTGCACGATCAACGGCCCGTCTGGCATTTAGCGCCACTCCTCTTCATCGCTACGCTCTGCATCGTCGTCGGCGCGCATGTCATTCATTATTCAGTCGGCCGCCGACACCACCGACGTGATGCGGTGGATGGCGAAGTCGCGCAGCCGCCCGGACGCCGAATCGAAGGCCACCAGCTGCCCGCCCCGCACGGCGATCGGCGACACCACCCGCTGGGTGGCCACGCCCGCGGCGTCGAGATAGCCGATCACCAACGTGTCCTGGTCCTTGGCCGCGCGCTGCAACAGCGACATGGTGACCGCGGGGTCGACGCGGATATTGCCGAACGGCGCGGCGGTCACCTTACGCAGCACCGAGATGACGGCGTTCAGGGTCTCGCTGCTGGGGCGCGGCGGGGGGTGGTACGGCCGGCGACGCTGCGGTGTGGGCACCCTGGCCCCGCGAGGCCGGACGTCGACGATGGAGCCCGAGGAATCTTCGGCGGCCGGGGCGAAGCCCGCGGCCCGCAATGCGACGAGCGCCTCGGCGATCGGCGCGGGCGACACCGCCACCGTCGGCGCCAGGGCACGCAGCTGCAGCACCTCGGCGGTCGCCGCCACCGCCTGGGCCAGCAATGTCGGGTCCTCGCACCGCACGAACGAAGCGGCCATGCCGATCCTCAGTTGGCCATGTCGCCGCGCAACGTCGTCGATGAGGTATGTGAGCCCTTGCGGCACAGGAGTTTTGGAGTGCCTGCCGAACAGCTCATGCATCCAGTCACGGGTTTTGCCGATGTCGAGAGCGTGCCGGATCGACTGCTCGCTGATGCGGTACACCATCGCCGTGCCGGCCGACTCGACGGTGGCGACCGCGGCCAGGTCGTCGGCGAGGTCGCGTCGCAGCGGCCCGGGTACCACGACGGTCAGATCGGCCTGCACCAGGAAATGGTCGATTGGCGCGGGCATCGCCCGGTTCATCGCCCGGACCGCGATCTCGGGGTCGCCGGCCTCGTCGAGCAGCGCACGGCCGGCCGCGCTGATCGCCCCGCGACCCACCAGGCCCAGCGCGTGGCTCTCGGCCAGTAGATCGGCGACGGGTTGCGGCTGCAGCCGCCTGGCCCAGCGCGGGCGTCGCCAGATCAGCGCCGCCGAGGCCGCCGCCGCGTCGACGCCGGCGCCGGGCGGCAGCTCGGAGAGCATGCCCAGCAGCAATCGGCGATCAAGTGGTGCTGCTGTCGAGTACAGCGAATCCGTCAGGGCACCATAAGGTTTGGCGTCAGGACCGCGACTGCCGATCAATGCCGGCCGGCCCGGCAAGTCCAGCCAGGTACCGGCCAGCAGGTGCCAACGCTCGGTGGCGGGCATCGCGCTGAACCGTTCGGTGGCCACGGTCGGCGCCCAATACAGTCCGTCACCGTCGGCCGGCTCCGGATCGGGCATGCCGGCGGCGATCAACCCGGCCGCGGCGGCGACCTCGAGGAGCAGGCCCAGCCGCGGCTCGTCGATTCCCGTGGCTTTGGCCAGGCGCTTGATGTCACGAATTCCCAGTCCGCCGCTGCGTAGCTCGGAAACCGGTGCAGCGCCGAGGGTTTGCAACAGCACGTCGAGCTCGCGCAGGAGGTCGATGACGGCTCCGGCGGCCGCCGCATCCACGTCGTCGGGGGTGGTGGTCGATACCACCGGATCGGGCGCCGTCAGCCGCATCGGACCGGGATCCTCGCCGCGCAGCACCTGCCCGACGTGGCGGGGCAGGATCACGGTCTCCGCGTCGACGCGTCGCAGCAGGCCCGTCGCCAGTAGCTGTGGCACCGGCCGATCCGCCGGGGCGCCGGGCGCGGCGTCGCGGGTCCGGCCCATCGGGGAGCCTTCGAGCAGCTTGTGCAGCACGTCGAGCTGTGCCTCGTTGAGGCCGTCGATGAGACCGGCGATCTGTTCGCCGGTGCGCGAGGCGTCCTCAAGCGTGACTTGCCCCGGATGCCATGGCAACGCCGTGCCGGCGTCGGCGGCCACCCGGACCGCGGCGTCGCCCCAGACCAGGGCGCGCTGCCTGAGCTCGTCCAGGGCACCCACCACGTCGGCTTCGGGCGCGCGGTCACCGATGAGTGCCAGGAGCTTTGCGGTTGGCACCGGCGTCGAATCGGCCTGCAGTACCAGCAGTGCGTCGAGCACCGCCAGCCCCAAGAAGTCGAGTTCGTCGGTGGCGGCCTTGACCGACTGGCGGGCCTGTGCGCGCGCGGCGAGCGCGGCGATGCTGCCAGGCGGGGGCTGGGCGAGGTCTGGCCGTAGTTCCAGCAGTCGGATCAGCCGCTCGTCGGGCAAGTCGGCCAGCCAGGACCCCAGCGGGATATCCGGGGTGTTGTCGGTCATTGCTGACCAGCGTAAAGCAGTCGGCGAACCCGAAGGCCACGGTCAGCAGTGATGGGCCTTGCGCCACGCGCGCCCGCACGACCTGTCAGAATGTACCCCGTGGCTGACATTGCTGAGGGCAACGAGCGCAAAACCCGGTACGTCGACAACGGCTGGCCGACGGCGGACCCGCACGACCATGCGGTTAGCGAACTGGCGACCGACCGGACGGGTGCGTTATCTCCCTTTGGTGACGTGGAGTTTCCGGTACCCTCCACCGATCTGCCGTACCTGCACCCGGTTACCGTCGTCAACCGGTAGGTCGGCCGATGGCCGAGGTATCCAAGGCCCGCGCGGCCTGGGCACCGGGGAAATCCCGCCCGGGCACGCTGTCGCACCTCGATGAGCGGGGGGCAGCGCACATGGTCGACGTCACGGAAAAGGGAGCAACCAAGCGCACAGCCGTTGCCGCGGGTGCCTTGCGCACCTCCCCACAGGTGGTGGCGCTGATTTCGACGGGCGGCCTGCCCAAGGGCGATGCGTTGGCCACGGCACGGGTGGCGGGCATTCTGGCCGCCAAGCGCACCAGCGACCTGATCCCGCTGTGCCATCAGCTCGCGCTCACCGGGGTCGACGTCGATTTCACGGTCGGCGAGTCGGATATCGAGATCACCGCGACCGTGCGCAGCACCGACCGCACGGGTGTGGAGATGGAGGCGCTGACCGCCGTCAGCGTGGCCGGGCTCACGCTGTACGACATGATCAAGGCGGTTGACCCGGCCGCTCGCATCGATGACATTCGGGTGCTCCGCAAAGAGGGGGGCAAAGGCGGAGATTGGACACGGAGATGAGCGCACGATCGGCACGAGTCATCATCGCCTCGACCCGCGCGTCGAGCGGCGCATACGACGATCAATGCGGGCCGATCATCGCGGAATGGCTTGAGCAGCGCGGCTTTTCGCCCGTGCAGCCCGAAGTGGTCGCGGATGGGGGGCCGGTCGGCGAGGCGCTGAATAACGCCCTCGACGCCGAAGTCGACGTGATCATCACGTCGGGTGGCACCGGCATTTCGCCCAGCGACAGCACCCCGGACCAGACGGTGGCGGTGCTGGACTACATGATTCCCGGGTTGGCCGATGCCATCCGTCACGCCGGGCTGCCGGAGGTGCCGACGTCGGTGCTGTCGCGTGGTGTGTGCGGTGTGGCCGGCCGGACGCTGATCGTCAATCTGCCGGGTTCGACCGGCGGGGTGCGCGACGGCCTTGGGGTGCTCGCCGATGTGCTCGACCACGCGCTCGACCAACTTGCCGGCGGGGACCATCAGGAATGACACGCGTCCTGCGTGCCGCCATGACCGACGAGCCGATCTTTCTGGCCGAGCATGAAGAGCTGGTGGGCCATCAGTCGGCCGGAGCCATCGTGGGGTTCGCCGGCATGATTCGCGACCACGACGGTGGCCGCCGGGTGGTGCGCTTGGAGTACTCCGCGCATCCGTCGGCGCCACAGGTCATCGACGAGGTGGTGACCGAGGTGGCCGACGAGGCGCGCGGGGTGCGCGCCGTCGCGGCCAGCCACCGGATCGGGGTGCTGCACATCGGTGAGGCGGCGCTGGTGGCAGCGGTCGCCGCCGACCATCGGCAGGCGGCATTTGAGACCTGCGCCCGTCTGGTGGACACCATCAAGGCGCGGCTACCGGTGTGGAAGCACCAGTTCTTCGATGACGGAACCGAAGAATGGGTGGGCTCGGCCTAAGGCGTGGCGCCTTATCCGGGGCTAAGGCCCGGCGTCAGTTGCCGCCGGGCGGCTGAGCAAGAGCGTCCAGCGCGTCGTTTCCGTGGACGTCCGCGCCCCGAATGGCTTCCCAGACCTTCTTCGTGTAGCCGGCCTTCGAGGCCCGCTGCGGTCCGGCCGGCCCGGCGGTGAGTTCGCCGGACGGCGGCGGCGCGGGCTGGTCAAAGGAAGCCAGCTGCACCGGCGGGGCCGGGTCAGCGGGCGGTGGGGGAGGCGGCGGAGGAGCGTCCGGTGGCGGCGCGTCCGCGGGCGGCGGAGCGGGGGGCGGAGGGGCGTCCGGTGCCGGTGCGCCGTTGATGCCGGGCGCGTCGAGCGGCGCGTCCATACCCGCCGGCACGGGCGGTGGGACGTCGCGCGGCGTCGGGCCCGACAGGGGGCCACCACACACGGGCCAAGCGCCGCGACCCTGGGTCGCCAGCACCCGCTCTGCGACCGCGATCTGCTGTTCTCGGGTGGCCAGTTCGGCCGACGGGGCGTACTGGCCACCGCCGTGCGAGGCCCACGTGCTGGCGCTGAACTGCACGCCGCCGTGGTAGCCGTTGCCGGTGTTGATCCCCCAGTTGCCACCGGACTCGCAGTGGGCTACTTGATCCCATTCGCCGTCGGTGGCCGCGGCCGCCTGGCCGGCGAGGGCGATGCTGCCGCCACCAAGTACCGCCCCGGTAAGGGCGATCTTGGCGACGCTGATGCTGGATGTAGTGGGCTTACGGTGACGTCCACTCATACGCGCCGAAATTTCCTCTCGTGTAACGCGCCTGCGAGGTCAGCTGTCGGGTTCGGGTTAGAGAGGCCACCCGGCCAGCGTCGTACCCCACGGTGGGATACGAAACCGACTTCACCCCAAGGAGCCGCACGCGGCCCCGATCCGATCACGTTGGACCGGTGGGTCCCCCGTCTCCATCCACTTACGGTGTCCCCCGCCTACTGGATGGAGCTCGGCGCGATAGGAGGGGGAGGAACGCCACTGGTTAAGTTGGCGAGCCCTCGGAGACGCTAGCGGGTTCTGTTGGCCTCGTCACGTTGAGGGAAACCCGGCGTTTCCCTCCCGGCCACCCGTCATAACCCCAGGAACACCCAGAATTCGCGCAGGTCATATGGTCCGAGATCGGAGCGTGTCCGCACCGTTATCGTTCCGTTACGTGAGGTATCTCACATACTCACCCGCCGGCGAACGGCGGCAGAACGTCGATCGTGTCACCGGATCGTAACGCTGCGGTCTCATCGCGAACGGCGATCCCATCGCACAGATAGGAGCATCGGCTCAACACCGTGGCGAGGCCGGATCCCCGGACCGCGAGCCTGTCGACCAGCTGCGCCACCGTGGTGCCCGGACGCACCACGAGCGTCTCTGCGTCGGCCCCCGCGGCCGCGCGCGCGGCGGCAAAGTAGCGCACCGTCACGTGGATTCCGTCTGCTTCGACGGGCACCTCAGCCACCGATCGCGCTCATCGGGCGGTCGGGCTGGATGAAATTGGGGTCGTTGATGCCATGGCCGGCGGGCTTGCCCCACATCGCTGCCCGCCACGTCGCCTCGATCGCGTCGTCGTGGGCACCGCCCCGCAGCAGGCCGCGAAGGTCTGTCTCCTTGGCCGAGAACAGGCAGCTGCGGATTTGGCCGTCGGCCGTCAGCCGTGTGCGATCACACGTCGAGCAGAAGGCGTGCGACACCGACGCGATGACACCGAACTTTCCGCTCGGTGTGTTCGGGCCCGTGTCAACCAGCCAGAGCTCGGCCGGGGCCGAGCCGCGCGGCGCCGTGTCCGGCCGCAGCCGAAAGTGCGGGCGCAGCGCCGCGAGCATATCGTCGGCGGTCAGCGTGGCATCCCTGCGCCACTGGTGCCCGGCGTCGAGCGGCATCTGTTCGATCACCCGCAACTGATAGCCATGCTCGAGGCAGAACCGCAACAGCTCGACGACGTCCTCTCGGCCCGTGACGGGATCCAGCACGGCGTTCACCTTGACCGGCGTCAGGCCCGCTTCCTTGGCGGCCGCCAACCCATTCAGCACGTCAGCCAGCCGGTCCCGACGGGTGATGGCCGCGAAGTGGCCGCGGTCCACGCTGTCCAGCGACACGTTCACCCGGTTCAGGCCCGCCTCGGCGAGAGCGGCAGCCCGCCGCGCCAGTCCCACGCCGTTGGTGGTCAGCGAGATCTCGGGACGGGGCGCCAGACTGGCCGTCGTCGCGACCACCTCTTCGAGGTCGCGGGACAACAGGGGCTCACCACCGGTGAACCGCACGCTGGTGATGCCCAGCCTGGTGACGGCGATGTGCATCAGCCTGGCCAGCTCGTCGGCGCGCAACAGCTGCTCCCCGGGCAGCCAGTCCAGGCCGTCGGCCGGCATGCAATAACTGCACCGAAGGTTGCAGCGATCGGTCAGCGACACCCGCAGATCGGTGGCGACCCGCCCGTAGGTGTCCAGCAGTGGGCCCGCGGTTGGTACCTCCAGCGCTTGCCCGGCGGCGTCGCGCCCGTCTGTCGAGCCCGCGAACCGGCCCGGCACCGTCGGTACACCCAACGCGGTCAGCGTCATGCGGGCACCGCTGCGAATCGGGTCGGCGAGTCGACAGGAACGATCTCCTTGCCCAGCGGCATCAATGAGACCGGGATCAATTTGAGATTGGCCAGCGCCAGCGGAATGCCGACGACTGTCATCGCCATCGCCACGGCGCTCACCAAATGACCGATCGCCAGCCACCACCCGAACAGCAGCACCCAGACGACATTTCCGATCAGGGCGCCGGTCCCGGCCGTCGGCTTGTCGACGATGGTCCGGCCGAACGGCCACAACGCGTATGACGCGATGCGCAGCGATGCGAAGCCAAAGGGGATGGTGATGATGAGCAAGAAACTGAGCAACGCCGCGAGCAGGTATCCGAGGGCCATCCACAGGCCGCCGAACACCAGCCAGATAACGTTCAGGATCAGGCGCATATCTCCTCCAGCGGTAGTGCCAGCGTACCGAGTAACCAGCAATGGGGGTGCTCGTCAGGCGGGCATCCGAGTAGGATCACAATCCACATCGCGTCCTGCGCAGGCGGGACGCGTCTTGTGTTGGCCATTCTAGTGATCCGTCAGACAAGCAGGTGAGAGCAGTGCCGACCGGCAAGGTTAAGTGGTATGACGCCGAAAAAGGGTTCGGCTTCCTGTCACAGGAGGACGGCGAAGACGTCTACGTCCGCTCGTCGGCGCTGCCCGCCGGGGTCGAGGGGCTCAAAGCGGGACAGCGGGTGGAATTCGGCGTGGCGTCCGGACGGCGCGGACCGCAGGCGTTGAGTCTCACGCTGATCGATCCGCCGCCGAGCCTCACCAAGCCGCGCCGCGAGGCGCCCGTCGAGCACAAGCACAGCCCCGATGAGTTGCACGGCATGGTCGAGGACATGATCACGCTGCTGGAAAGCACCGTGCAGCCCGAGTTGCGCAAGGGTCGCTACCCGGACCGCAAGACCGCTCGCCAGATCTCCGAGGTGGTCAAAGCCGTCGCCCGGGAGTTGGACTCCTCAGCGGGCGGTGACTCGAAACTTTCCGGTGCGCCCTGAAGCTACTGAGTGGTAACTTCGGAATCGCGCGTACTCACACCTCAACGTGAGTCGTCAGCGAGGAGGCGGCGATGGCACAGCAAGCGCAGGTCACCGAGGAACAAGCGAGAGCTCTCGCTGAGGAGTCCCGCGAAAGTGGTTGGGACAAACCTTCTTTTGCCAAAGGACTGTTTCTCGGTCGTTTTCCGTTAGAGCTCGTGCACCCGTTTCCCAAACCATCCGACGCCGACGAGGCGCGCACCCGCGCGTTCCTCGACAAGCTGCGGGAGTTCCTCGACACCATCGATGGAAGCGTCATCGAACGCGATGCGCAGATCCCCGATGAATACGTGAAGGGCTTGGCCACCCTGGGTTGTTTCGGCATGAAGATACCGTCCGAATACGGCGGCCTGGGCATGTCGCAGGTTGCCTACAACCGGGCCCTGGTGATGGTTGCCTCGGTTCATCCCAGCCTCGGCGCGCTGCTGTCGGCCCATCAGTCGATCGGGGTTCCCGAGCCGCTCAAACTTGTCGGCAGTCCCGAACAGAAGCGGAAGTTCTTGCCGCGCTGCGCCGCTGGCGCAATATCGGCGTTCCTGCTCACCGAACCCGACGTCGGCTCCGACCCGGCGCGACTGGCGTCGACGGCGACACCGGTCGAAGACGGCAAGGCGTACGAACTCGAGGGCGTGAAGTTGTGGACCACCAACGGAGTGGTCGCCGAACTGCTGGTGGTGATGGCCCGGGTGCCCAAGAGCGACGGGCACCGCGGCGGCATCAGCGCATTCGTTGTCGAGGCCGATTCGCCCGGGATCACCGTGGAGCGGCGCAACAAGTTCATGGGCTTACGTGGCATCGAGAACGGCGTGACCAGGCTGCACCGCGTGCGCGTGCCGGCCGAAAACCTGATCGGCCGGGAAGGCGACGGCCTAAAGATCGCGCTGACCACGCTCAACGCCGGGCGGCTGGCGGTGCCCGCGAGCGCGACCGGGTCGTCCAAGTGGGCGCTGAAGATCGCCCGCGAATGGTCCGGCGAGCGGGTGCAGTGGGGCAAGCCATTGGCCAAACACGAGGCGGTGGCCCGCAAGGTCTCGTTCATCGCCGCCACCACCTACGCGCTTGACGCGGTGCTCGAGCTGTCCGGTCAGATGGCCGACGAAGGCCGCAACGACATCCGGATCGAGGCGGCGCTGGCCAAGCTGTGGTCCAGCGAGATGGCCTGCCTCATCATCGACGAGCTACTGCAGATCCGCGGTGGGCGGGGGTATGAGACCGCCGAGTCCCTGGCCGCGCGCGGGGAGCGCGCGGTACCGGTCGAGCAGCAGTTGCGCGATCTGCGGATCAACCGGATCTTCGAAGGGTCGAGCGAGATCATGAGGCTGCTCATCGCCCGGGAGGCGGTCGATGCCCACCTGGCCGCGGCCGGCGATCTCGCCAAGCCCGACACCGGGTTGCGGCAGAAGGCTGCCGCCGCGGTGGGCGCGAGCGGGTTCTACGCAAAGTGGTTGCCGCAGCTGGCTTTCGGTGAAGGGCAGCGGCCCACGGCGTACAACGAGTTCGGCCAGCTGGCATCGCACCTGCGGTTCGTCGAACGCTCCACCCGCAAGCTGGCCCGCAACACGTTCTACGGGATGGCGCGTTGGCAGGCCAAACTGGAGCAAAGGCAGGGATTCCTCGGGCGCATTGTCGATATAGGTGCGGAGCTGTTCGCGATGTCCGCGGCGTGTGTGCGCGCCGAGGGGCAGCGGGCCGCGGATCCGGTCGTCGGCCGGCAGGCATACGAGCTGGCCGACACGTTTTGCCAACAAGCGACCCTGCGGGTCGAGGCCCTGTTCGAGGCGCTGTGGTCCAACACGGACAGCAGCGATGTACGGCTGACGCACGACGTGCTGGAAGGCCGTTACACCTGGCTGGAGGAGGGGATCGTCGACCAGTCAGAGGGCACCGGACCGTGGATCGCGCATTGGGAACCGGACGAGTCGACCGAGGAAAATCTGGCTCGGCGGTTTCTGACGGTGTCGGTGCCGACAGAGGCGAATCTCTAGCTTCCCGTTCGTTTACCCGGGTTCGCGGGTAGCCGTCGCTGGGGCAGAATTGTCGCCATGGCCTCCTATGTTGCCTCGGTGGGCGAGTTCACCCGCGATACCAACTACATCGTCACCCGCATCACCGCCGATGGGCGTGACGGCTATCCGGTAGAGCCCGGGCGGTATCGGCTCATCGTCGCCCGCGCTTGCCCGTGGGCCAACCGCGCGATCATCGTCCGACGGTTGCTCGGGCTGGAAGACGTTCTCTCCATTGGGTTTTGCGGCCCCACCCACGACGAGCGCAGTTGGACCTTCGACCTCGATCCGGGCGGGGTCGACCCGGTGCTGAAGATTCCCCGGTTGCAGGACGCCTACTTCAAGCGCTTCCCCGACTACCCCAAGGGCATCACGGTTCCGGCGGTCGTTGATGTGCCTACCGGCGCGGTGGTCACCAACGATTTCGCGCAGATGACGCTGGATTTCTCGACGGAGTGGACCGCCTACCACCGCGACGGCGCGCCCCGGCTATACCCCGAACCGCTGCGGGCCGAGATCGACGAGGTGAGCAAGCGGGTCTATACCGAAATCAACAACGGCGTATACCGCTGCGGATTTGCCGGCACGCAGCAGGCCTACGAAGCGGCCTACGACCGGCTGTTCACCGCATTGGATTGGGTGAGCGATCGCCTGACCAACCAGCGATACCTGGTGGGCGACACCATTACCGAGGCGGACGTGCGGCTGTTCACCACGCTGGCTCGCTTCGACCCGGTTTACCACGGGCACTTCAAGTGCAACCGGTGCAAGCTCAGCGAAATGCCGGTGCTGTGGGCCTACGCGCGCGACCTGTTCCAGACGCCGGGCTTCGGCGATACCGTCGACTTCGTCCAGATCAAGCAGCACTACTACATCGTGCACTCCGACATCAACCCCACCGGCATCGTGCCCAAGGGGCCGGACCTGGCCGGCTGGCTGACCCCACACGGCCGGGAAACGTTGGGGGGCAGACCTTTCGGAGACGGGACGCCCCCCGGGCCACCGCGCGAAGGCGAACGGGTGCCGGCGGGCCACGGCGCCTAGTTGCGCGGCCAAGCGTCGACTTGTTGGGCGGCACCACGGGGCGTTTCGGCCCAACAACTCGACGTTCGGCCCCTGGATGTCAGAATGCCAGGCGCACTGACCATTCCGCGTGCGGAACGGCGCGAACCGTCGTGACGTCATTCGGCTGGCTGTCATCGACCACCAACGTCAGCAACTGCACGACTATCCCGGTCAGCCGCCCGCGTTGAGGGTCGACCGACGGAATGGTGACCGCGAACCGGGTGCCCGGCCGAAACATCGTGCTGGCGGTGTTGGCCGGGTCCTCATACACCTGGAGCAGCCGCCAGGGTGCGCGGGAGATGGCTTCGGGAACCGAAAGCTGCACCGGAGAGTGCTCGTTGAACGGCAGCTCGCCCTGGGTCTGGGGTGTCTGGCAGTCGTTGAGGTCGAGCACGTTGCAGTACAGGTAGGGCCCCACCCGGGTCAGGTGCCCGTGCGAATACGCGCTGATCTCCGGCTGCTGCGGACCGGGCCGGCGCGCCAGCAGCCACGCTCCAACCCCGGCTCCCACGGACAGCAGAATGACCAAGGCCGCAAGTGCCACGGCCACAACGCGTTTCACTTCGGCACCGCCGCCGGCCTGCCGGCGCCCGGGCGCATCCCCTCCTGCTCGACCATGACGGGCCGATTGCCCCCGAGGCCGGGAATCAACGAGTCGCCGCGGAAGCTGACGAGGGTCTGCGCCAACCCGAGGATGAGGATGGCACTGACCGCGGTGAAGCCGACCCACAGTTCGGTGTACACCAAGACGCCCAGCGCCCCGCCCAGCACCCAAGCCAGTTGCAGCGTCGACTCCGAGCGCCCGAACCCCGATGCCCGCGATTCCTCGGGCAGATCGTGTTGCAACGAAGCGTCCAGCGAGGCCTTCGCAATCGCGCTGGATCCCGAGGTAACCAAGGTGGCTATGGCCGCCGCGATCAGGGTTCCCGCCACCGAAGCCGCCACGGCGACGGCGCACACCGCCACCGTGCAACGCACCACGAGCACGGCCGGCCTGCCCAGTTGCAGGCGCGCGCTGGTGAAGTTGCCGGCGAAGTTGCCGATCGCGGCCGCGGCGCCGATCATGCCCAGTATGCCCAGTTGAACCCAGCCGTTGGCCTGATGCGCCTTGGCGACGAACGCCGGGTACAAGAACAGGAAGCCCACCATCACCTTGATGGTGCAGTTACCCCACAGCGAGGTAATGATGTTGCGGCCCAAAGGTTGTCGAAGCGTTCCGCCGACCTTTTTGACTTCTTCGGGAAAGCTACGCCGCGCCTGGCCGCTGCCCCGGCGATAGCTCAAGGTGGCGGGCACCTCACCCTCGGTTACCTCGACCCAGCGCGGGATCCGCATCGACAGCAAGGCACCGGCGATGGTGACGGCGATGACGACGAACAACGCCCCGGGCAGCTTGAACAGGTGGGTGCAGACGAACTCGACGCCGCCCGCGATGGCGCCGCCGGCGATGGTGCCGCCGAGTAGGCCGAATACGGTCAGCCGGGAATTGACCCGCACCAGGTCGATCGTCGGCGGCATCACCCTTGGTGTCACCGCGCTGCGCAGGACGCTGAACGACTTGGAGAACACCATCATGGCCAGCGCGCACGGATAGAGCACCATCGACGGGTAGCTGCCCGCCGCGCCGTCGTAGTTCATGATCAGCACCAACGCCAACGCCGTGCGCAGCATGAACGACGTAGCCAGGGCGACACGGCGGCCGTGCTGCAAGCGGTCCAGCGCGGGACCGATCAGTGGCGCAATCACCGCGAACGGCGCGATGGTGATCAACAGGTACAGGGCCACCCGGCCCTTGCTTTCCCCGGTCGCGGCGGCGAAAAACAGCGTGTTGGCCAGCGCGACGGCCATCGCGGCATCCACCGCGAAGTTCGCGACCACCGGCCACGTCAGCGCGGTCAGGCCGGACTTGTCGGCGCCGTCGGCGGTGGCGGCCCGCTGCACCATCGAGTACATCCGGGAACCCATTTCGCGGCTTCGCTGCGCCGCGGCGCGGGTGACGGTGATGCGTTCGCCGGGCGCGGAGTCACGCGGCGGTGTATCGCTGCCGCGGTCGGATTCTGTCTGCTGGCCCAGCGGCGGGAGGTAGCGATTGGCGCTCGGCATCGGCGGTGGGCGACGCGAGCGGCGATGGTCGGAGTCGTCGGCCGGGTAGTTGGCCATGCCGGGGTGCTGGTTGGCCGATCCGTTGCGGGTCCGACGGCCCGGGTTGGAGGCCACCCGGCCCGGATCATCACGCCGCCGTCCAGACACAAATCAATTCTGTCCTATGCCGCCAGGCAACCGGGCGTGGCTCGCCAACCTAGTATGGAGACGCACTGCAGAGAGGGGACAGCGTGACCGGATCCACCGAGGAATCCGCCGCGGCGACCGTGGCCGAGTGGCCCGAAGAGTTCGCGGCGGTGCTCACGGGTGCGGTCGAGGCGGCCAGGGCCGCGGTCGAGGAGTTCGCCGGACCGGAGGCGGTCGGGGACTACCTGGGCGTCAGCTACGAGGACCCGAACGCCGCCACCCACCGGTTCCTGGCCAATCTGGCCGGTTACCAGGGATGGCAGTGGGCCGCCGTCGTCGCCGCCTACCCGGGTGCCGCCCACGCCACGATCAGTGAAGTCGTGTTGATTCCCGGGCCGACGTCGTTGCTCGCGCCCGAGTGGGTGCCGTGGGAGCAGCGGGTGCGGCCAGGGGATTTGAGTCCCGGAGATCTGCTCGCGCCGGCGGCGGACGACCCACGGCTGGTTCCCGGTTACGCGGCCAGCGGTGACCCGGAGGTCGACGAGACCGCCGCCGAAATCGGGCTGGGGCGGCGCTGGGTGATGGGCGACCTGGGCCGCTCTGAGGCTTCCGAACGGTGGCACACCGGGGACTACGGTCCCGATTCCGCGATGGCGCGTTCCACCAAACGGAGGTGCCGCGATTGCGGTTTCTTGTTGCCGCTGGCCGGATCGCTGGGCGTGATGTTCGGGGTGTGCGGTAACGAGCTGGCCGCCGACGGGCATGTGGTGGACAAGCAGTACGGCTGCGGCGCGCATTCCGACACTCCCGCCCCGGCGGGCAGCGGCTCGCCAGTGTACGAGCCATACGACGACGGCGTGCTCGACGTCACGGACGGGCCGCAGGAGTCTGCGGCCGTGGCCCCGGAGGCGGCTCCGGAGGCACAGCCCGAGCCCGAGTCGCAGGAGTCCCCGACCGGGCCGCCCGGGCCGCCAGAGCCACCCGAGCCGACAGAGCCGCCGGAGCCCCAGGCCGCCTCCCCAGAGCGCCAGCCCGAGTCGCAGGAGTCACCGCCCGAGCCGACGCAGTCGCCGGACTAGTCTTTCTCGGCGGCGGCTTTGATGTTTGCCAGCGACGCGTTCATGCCCTCGAGCAATTCGCCTTCGAAGTTCGCCGTCCCACCGAAGAGCGCGTTCACCGACAGATTCGAAAAGGCGGTGACGCCGTTTTCGGCGTGACGGCTCTCGATCACCCTGGTGCCTTCGCCGTTGCGTTCGAGCTCGTAGGTCCAGATCGTGCGGTTTTGGTTGACCCGAAACGCCAGCCTCTTCTCGGGGATGACCTCGACGACGGTGCACGTGGTGGTCCAGAACATTCGGTTACGGCGGTTGAGATTGAGGGTGCGGGTGCCTTGGCGGAGCGGGCCGAAGGGCTTCATCCACCGACACTGCGGACTCCACTCGGGCATTCGCCGGAAATCGGATATCAACGCCCAGACCTTTGAGGCCGGTGCATTGATATCAACTTGAGCTTGCAATAGCGCGGCGACCATCGTTCCTCCGAGGGTGGAATTGTTATTTGGGGTCAAGAAAGCTTTCGAGTCCGGTTTGTGCGCCCCGCGCGCCGCGGCGGGCGGCGGCAAGCTGCCACACGAAAATGCTTGTGCCGACAAACCCGGTTCCGACTCCGCCCAGTGTCACCGGGCGCCAACTTTCCAGCGCCGGTACCACGAACGCGGCGGCCGCGGCGAGCAGCCAGCCCAGGAAGCCGACCGCGATGAAGGGCCACACCTCTAGCAGCCTCGACGGCAGTGGCGGCGCCTCGCGACTCTGGCCGGGTTCTACGGACATTGCGACTAACTTAGCGCCCGCGGCCCGGGGTGGGATACCGCGCAACTGCCGGCTATGCGCCGAGCGCCGGTCCGACGGTGGTGTTCCAGGACTCCTGCATCTCCGACTCGAAGAGGCCCCAGGTGTGCGAACCCTCGGGACGAGCGACGTAGGTGATCCGGACCCCTGCGGCGTTCGCGGCATCGGCGAAACCGTGTAACCTCGCGCCATGCCCGACAGCGATGCGCGGCTGGCCAGCGACTTGTCGCTGGCCGTGATGCGGCTGGCCCGCCAACTCCGGTTTCGCAACCCGTCATCGCCGGTTTCGCTGTCCCAGCTGTCGGCGTTGGCCACCCTGGTTAACGAGGGCGCGATGACTCCCGGCGCGCTGGCGATTCGCGAGCGTGTCCGACCGCCGTCGATGACCCGGGTGATCGCCTCACTGGCCGAGATGGGCCTCGTAGACCGCACCCCGCACCCCGTCGACGGCCGGCAGGTGCTGGTGTCGGTGTCCGAGTCCGGCAACGAGCTGGTCAAGGAGAACCGTCGCGCGCGCCAGGAGTGGCTGGCCAAGCGGCTCGCGACGCTGGACAGCGACCAACGCGACATCCTGCGCAATGCGGCCGATCTGATGCTGGCCCTGGTCGACGAGGCCCGTGAGCGGCCCGGAGTGCATTGACGGCGTGGATGTTCAGGACGTCTACGATCCCGACGATCCGCGGCTCGACGACTTCCGCGACCTGAACAGCGTCGATCGTCGTCCCGATCTGCCGACCGGCAAGGGACTGGTGATCGCCGAAGGCGTGTTGGTCGTGCAGCGCATGCTCGCCTCCCGGTTCACACCGCACGCCCTGCTCGGTACGGACCGCAGGCTGGCAGAGCTCGGGCACGATCTGGCCGGTTCTGAAGCGCCGTTCTACCGGGCGTCGGCCGATGTGATGGCGCAGGTGGTCGGTTTCCACCTCAATCGCGGCGTGCTGGCGGCGGCCAGGCGGGTGCCGGAACACAGCGTTGCGCAGGTGGTCGACGGCGCCCGTACCGTCGCGGTGCTCGAAGGCGTCAACGACCACGAGAACCTGGGCTCGATCTTTCGCAATGCGGCGGGGCTGGGCGTGGACGCGGTGGTTTTCGGCAGCGGCTGCGCCGACCCGCTGTACCGTCGCGCCGTCCGGGTGTCCATGGGCCACGCGTTGCTGGTGCCGTATGCGCGAGCAACCAGCTGGCCCGCCGATCTTGTGCTGTTGCGAGAACACGGATTTCGGCTGCTGGCGATGACCCCGCACGGCGAAGCGAGCGCGCTGGCGGAGGCGATGGCGGCGGCGCGTGACGAACGTATCGCGGTGGTGGTTGGCGCCGAGGGCCCGGGACTGACGCCGGCCACCCTGCGGCTCAGCGATGTGCGGGTGCGCATCCCGATGTCGCGGGGCACCGACTCGCTCAACGTCGCGACCGCGGCGGCTCTGGCGTTCTACGAGCGGGCCCGCCTCGGCTAGGCTCGGTCCGTGAGCGACGAGTCCGTGCCCTGGGCAACGGGTTTGACGGTCTCCGGGTTCGTCGCGGCGGTGACCGGAGTCGGCGTCGTGGTGTTGAGTCTCGGGCTGATCCGCGTGCATCCGCTGTTGGCGGTCGGCCTCAACATCGTGGCGGCGGGGGGGCTGGCGCCCACGCTGTGGGGCTGGCGGCGCACCTTGGTGCTGCGCTGGTTCGTGCTGGGTGCGGGCGTGGGTGTGGTGGGCGCGTGGCTGACGCTGATCGCGCTGACGGTGTCGGGGACCGGCTAGCGGTGCCCGCCTGAGCGCACACCGAGCAGCACATCCTCCCAGGCCGGAATCACCGGCTTGCCGCGTCGCGTGTGCACCGGCCGTTCGGGCGGCGTGGTCACCGCCGGCTCCGCTGGCTCTTCGAACTCGAGGTGGGCGACCCGCGCGATCGGCCGCAGCGGACGCTCGAAGTCCGGGTCGATCAGCTCGCTGGCCGGATCGTCGATGGCGGTGACCGTTCCGCCGTGGGCACCGAGACTGAAGCAGAAATGCGCGATGTTGTCGGAACGGCCGACCTTCCACGCAAGCTGCACGGTCCAGCGGCTGTCTTCGTTGCGCCACGCGTCCCAGCTGAGTCGGTCGGGTTCCAGGCCGCGCGCCACCAACGCGGCGCTGACGGTCTCCAGCAGGGTCATCACCGCGGGGCCATCGGCGAGCATCGGATGCGCGGCCGTTGCCAGCTCCGCGGCGCGAGCGCGTTCCAGCAACACCGGATGGGCAAACCGGCGGATTCGCGCGAAGTCGGAGCCCGACGCCGCGGCGACCTGCTCGACGGACGCGCCGGCGCGAATCTTCGCCTGAATTTCCTTGGGGCTCAGCAAGTTTGTGACCTCGATGTCGAGCCGCGGTTGCTCGGGCGGCAGCGGTTCGCCGCGCAGTGCGGCCCGCAGTCGGTCGTCGGCCGCCAGCTTGAACTGTTCTGCGGGTTCCCCGCCCTCGCAGATGATGTATTTGCTGTCGTGATCGAGCCCAACCACTTTGAGTTCAAGCATGGCTTCTCCTCGCAGGCCCCGTGCCCGGTCAGCGACGGGCCCGTCAGGTGCGCACTCTAGTGCAGCTAACGCCGGTAACCCGCTCTGACACGCTGGCGGGTTGCAGGCGGATGACCGTCGGGTTAAAGCCGCTCGACTACCCAGTCGACGCACTGGGTGAGGGCGCTGACGTCATCGGGGTCGACGGCGGGGAACATCCCGACCCTCAACTGGTTGCGGCCGAGTTTGCGGTACGGCTCGGTGTCGACGATGCCGTTGGCCCGAAGCGTCTTCGCGACGGCCGCGGCGTCGACGTCGTCGACGAGGTCGATCGTGCCCACCACCTGAGACCGCAACGCGGGGTCGGCGACGTACGGCGTGGTGTAGGGCCGCTCTTGCGCCCAGGAGTACAACCGCTGCGACGAGTCCGTCGTGCGCTTGACCGCCCATTCCAGCCCGCCGTTGCCCAGCATCCAGTCGAGCTGTTCGGCCATCAGCGCCAGCGTGGCGATCGCCGGCGTGTTGTACGTCTGGTCCTTCAGGCTGTTCTCCACCGCGATCGGCAGCGACAAGAAGTCGGGAACCCAGCGGCCGGACGCGGCGATGGACTCGACACGGGCCAGCGCGGCGGGGCTCATGATGGCCAGCCACAACCCGCCGTCGCTGGCGAAGTTCTTCTGCGGCGAGAAGTAGTACGCGTCGGTCTCGGTGATATCGACTGGTAGACCCCCGGCGGCGGAGGTCGCGTCGACGACGACCAGGGCGCCGTCCGAGCCGGCGGGCCGGCGGACCGGCACCGCGACCCCGGTGGACGTCTCGTTGTGCGCCCAGGCGATCACATCGACCGACGGGTCGGCCTGCGGTTCGGGAGCGCTGCCGGGATCCGACTTGATGACGACGGGATCGCCGACGAACGGGTTCTTGGCGACCGCGGAGGCGAACTTGGAGCTGAACTCGCCGAAGGACAGGTGCAGCGAGCGCTTGTCGATCAGCCCGAAAGCCGCGGCATCCCAGAACGCCGTCGCGCCGCCGTTGCCCAGAATGACCTGGTAACCGTCGGGCACGGAGAAAAGCTCGACCAATCCCGACCGAACCCGGCCCACCAGATCCTTCACGGGCGCCTGCCGGTGCGAGGTGCCGAACAAAGCGGCCGCGGTGGTGGTCAGCGCCTTCAATTGTTCGGGTCGGACCTTGGAAGGACCGCACCCGAAGCGGCCGTCGCGGGGTTTGATGTCAGCGGGGATCTCGAGCCGGTCAGCCATGTCAATCAGCCTAGTGAGCGATCCCGGGGCGGCGTCGCCGCGGGCCGATTGTGCGTGGTAGACGGCGATTGGGTGGCCACCAACGTGGTCCACGTCACAGCGAGTGGCTGACCCCTGGTCACCCCACAGTGCGTTCAAGGGGTCTAGAAAATATCCGGTACCTGCGGTACTGTCTTGGACACAGCACGTCCAAATGTAAACCTCGTTGAGGAGGCTTGGAATGGCCAAGACGCGGATGGTGCGACGTTGGCGCCGTAGTATGGAAGTTCGCGACGACGCCGAATACGTGAACATGCTTGCCACACTGTCCGAGGGGTCTGTGCGGCGAAACTTCAACCCGTACACCGACATCGAGTGGGATTCGCCGGAGTTCGCCGTCACGGAGAACGATCCCCGGTGGATCTTGCCGACGACCGACCCGCTGGGGCGCCATCCCTGGTATCAAGCCCAGTCCGAAGAGCGCAAGATCGAAATCGGGATGTGGCGCCAGGCCAACGTGGCCAAGGTCGGCCTGCACTTCGAGTCGATCCTGATCCGCGGCCTGATGAACTACACGTTCTGGGTGCCCAACGGGTCCCCGGAGTATCGGTACTGCCTGCACGAATCGGTCGAAGAGTGCAACCACACCATGATGTTTCAGGAGATGGTGAACCGGGTCGGCGCCGACGTGCCGGGGATGCCGCGGATGTTGCGCTGGATTTCGCCACTGGTTCCGCTGGCGGCCGGCCCGTTGCCGGTGGCGTTTTTCATCGGGGTGCTCGCCGGCGAGGAGCCCATCGACCACACGCAGAAAAACGTCCTCCGCGAAGGCAAGTCGCTGCACCCGATCATGGAGCGGGTGATGGCCATCCACGTCGCCGAGGAAGCCCGGCACATTTCGTTCGCCCACGAGTTCCTGCGGAAGCGGTTGCCGCAGTTGACCAAACGGCAACGGTTCTGGGTCTCGCTGTACTACCCGCTGACCATGCGCGTCTTGTGCCAGGCGATCGTGAAGCCGCCCAAGGCGTTCTGGCAGGAGTTCGACATCCCGCGCGAGGTCAAGCGGGAGCTCTTCTTCCGGTCACCTGAGTCGCGAAAGTGGCTGAGCGACATGTTCGCTGACGTCCGGATGCTTGCCCACGACACGGGCCTGATGGAAACGCGCTCCGCGCGGCTGATGTGGCGGGTCTGCAAGATCAACGGCAAGCCCTCGCGCTACCGCAGCGAGCCGCAACGCCAGCACCTGGCCGCGGCTCCGGCCGCGTAAGACTACCCGGGTCCGATTCCTATGCCGCACGTTATTACCCAGTCGTGCTGCAACGACGGGTCCTGTGTTTTCGCCTGTCCGGTGAATTGCATTCACCCGTCGCCGGACGAGCCGGGTTTCGCGACGTCGGAGATGCTCTATATCGATCCGGTGGCCTGCGTGGATTGCGGTGCGTGTGTGAGCGCCTGCCCGGTCGGCGCGATCGCGCCCGACACCCGGCTCGAGCCAAAGCAGCTGCCGTTCGTTGAGATCAATGCCTCCTTTTACCCGGAGCGGCCGGCGGGCGTGAAGCTGCCGCCGACGTCCAAGCTGGCCCCGGTGATCCCCGCGGCCGAGGTGCGCGCGCGCCATCAGCCCCTGACCGTGGCCATCGTCGGGTCCGGGCCCGCGGCCATGTATGCGGCCGACGAACTGCTCACGCAGCATGGCGTGCGGGTCAACGTCTTCGAGAAGCTGCCCACGCCCTACGGGTTGGTTCGTGCCGGCGTGGCGCCCGATCACCAGAACACCAAAAAGGTCACCCGCCTTTTCGACCGGGTATCAGGGCATCGCCGCTTCCGGTTCTATCTCAACGTCGAGATCGGCAAGCACCTGAGCCACGCCGATCTGTTGGCCCATCACCACGCCGTGCTGTACGCGGTCGGTGCTCCCGACGATCGTCGGCTGGACATCGACGGTATGGGCCTCCCGGGCACCGGAACCGCCACCGAGCTGGTCGCGTGGATCAACGGGCATCCCGACTTCACTGATCTGCCAGTCGATCTCAGCCATGAACGCGCGGTGATCATCGGCAACGGCAACGTCGCCCTCGATGTGGCCCGGGTGCTCACGACGGACCCCGACAACCTGGCCCGCACCGACATCTCCGACCACGCACTGGAAACGCTGCGCGGCTCGGCGGTGCGCGAAGTGGTGATCGCCGCCCGGCGCGGGCCCGCCCATTCCGCGTTCACCCTGCCCGAGCTGATCGGGCTCACCGGCGCGTCCGAGGTCGTGCTCGACGCCGCCGACCACCAGCGGGTGGCAAGCGATCTCGCGACGGTTTCCGACGCGCTGACCAAGCGCAAGCTGGAGATCTTGAGCAAACTGGGCGACGGTTCGGCGCCGGCTTCGCGTCCACGAATCCGGCTGGCCTATCAACTCACGCCCGTACGCGTGCTGGGTCAGCAGCGTGCCGCCGGCGTGGAGTTCTCGGTCACCGGCACCGACGAAGTGCGCCCGCTCGAGGCGGGCCTGGTGCTGACGTCGATCGGCTACCGCGGCAAGCCGATTCGCGACCTCCCGTTCGACGAATCTGCGGCTGTCGTCCCCAACGACGGTGGGCGCGTCGTCGAACCCGCTTCCGGTGAACCGGTACCCGGCGCATACGTCGCGGGCTGGATCAAGCGCGGACCGACGGGATTCATCGGCACCAACAAGTCCTGCTCATTTCAAACCGTCCAGGCCCTGGTGGCCGATTTCAACGCCGGCAGGTTGACCGACCCGGTGGCCAGGCCCGAGGCGCTGGCCCAACTGGTGCACGAGCGCCGGCGCGATGTCGTCGACTCCGCGGGATGGCGTGCGATTGACGCCGCGGAGATCACACGCGGCAGCCGCGACGGACGGCCGCGCAACAAGTTCACCGATGTCGCGGAAATGCTCGCCGCGGCCGCCACCGCGCAACCGGCGCCGCCGCTGCGACGCCGGTTGCTGGCCCGGCTGCGAAACTTGGCTTAGCTACTTGCTTGCGCGGACATCGCCGCTTGGATCTCGTCATAGTCGACTTCGCGCACCGGCTGTCCCAGCGACCAGTGGTGGCCGAACGGGTCGGCGACCACGCCGTAGCGGTCTCCCCAGAACTGGTCCTCTAACGGGCCCACCACGGTGGCGCCCGCGTCCACCGCGCGCTGGAACTTGGAGTCGACGTCGGTGACCGTCAAATGGATCGTGACCGGGGTTCCGCCCAGTGCCTTGGGAGTCACCGACTTGCCGCCACACGTTTCGGGGAAGTCGTCGTTGAGCATCACCAGGAAGCCGTTGATGCGCAGCGCGGCATGGACCAGCCTGCCGTCGGGGCCGGGCACCCGACCTAGCTCCTCGGCGCCAAAAGCTTTGACGTAGAAGTCGATCGCCGCGGCGGCGTCGTCAACCACGAGGTGCGGGGACAGTGCGGGTTCGACGTTGATCGGCATTGAGAATCTCCTTGCTGTCGGTGTCGTACACCGGCCCCAGGCGTGGGCCGGCTCACGGTTATTGACTCGGCCCGCGACGCAAACTCATCGCGGCCGGGTCCATCTAATCGCCGGGCACCGACAAACAGCGCACGCGAGGGTAACGTCAGCGCGAAAAATTGGGCCGAAGTTCGCGGTGGCGTTACGCTCGCGCACCGACCGACAATCGACCCGACTCAGGCGTGGGTCAGACTGCGATCCCAGCCTTCGACGGATTCCGGGCTGCGCGGTTCCGGCCCCACATAGATGGCCGACGGGCGCACCAGCTTGCCGAGCCGTTTCTGCTCGAGAATGTGGGCGCACCACCCCGCGGTGCGACCGCAGGTGAACATCGCCGGCATCATGTTGGCCGGTACCCGGGCGAAGTCGAGGATGACCGCGGCCCAGAACTCGACATTGGTCTCGATCGGGTGGTCCGGACGGCGCTCGCGCAGCTCGGCCAACGCGGCCTGCTCGAGCGCGACCGCGACCTCGTAACGCGGTGCACCCAGCCGTTCGGAGGCGGTCCGCAGTACCCGCGCCCTGGGGTCTTCGGCGCGGTAGACACGGTGCCCGAATCCCATCAGCTTGTCGCCGCGGTCCAGGATCGACTTGACCAGGCCACGGGCGTCGCCGGTGCGTTCGACCTCTTCGAGCATCGGGAGCACCCGCGCCGGCGCCCCGCCATGCAGCGGGCCACTCATCGCCCCGATCGCCCCGGACAGCGATGCCGCCACGTCCGCACCGGTCGACGCGATCACCCGCGCGGTGAACGTCGAGGCATTCATTCCGTGTTCGGCGGCCGACACCCAGTAGGCGTCGATGGCCTCGATATGCCTGGGGTCCGGGTCGCCCTGCCAGCGGGTCATGAATCGCGCTGTGACGGTTGGGCATTCATCGATGATTCGCTGCGGGACGGCCGGCTGATAGATCCCGCGCGCGGACTGTGCGACGTAGGACAGGGCCATCACCGAGGCACGCGCCAGCTGATCGCGGGCGGTGTTGTCGTCGGTGTCGAGCAGCGGCTTGTACCCCCAGATGGGGGCCAGCATCGCCAGGCCCGCCTGCACGTCGACGCGCACGTCGCCGGTGTGGATGGGCAGCGGGAACGGCTCGGCGGGCGGCAGCCCGTGGCCGAACTTGCCGTCGACCAGCAGCGCCCACACGTCACCGAACGTGACCTGCTGACTTACCAGATCTTGGATGTCGACACCGCGGTAACGCAGCGCGCCGCCGTCCTTATCCGGCTCGGCAATTTCGGTGGTGAAGGCCACCACGCCGGCGAGGCCGGGGACAAAGTCTTCGGGGACCACAGTCATGGGGAAAATTCTCGCACCCCACCTCCCGGCCGATGCTACCGGCCGGTAGCAAGCGCCCGGTAGCGTTGGCGCAATGGCAGGACCAGGCCCCGAAGCAGGAAAAGAGCACCTGCAGCGGATGCGTGTGGAGTACGGGTCCGTCGAGAAGGACGGCAGTCCCGACCTGGACGCGGACTGGTTGGCCGCCGGTTGGCTTGCGTTGCTTCGTAAGTGGATGGACGATGCCGAGCGCGCCGGGATCGCCGAGCCCAACGCATTTGTGCTGGCCACGGTCGCGGATGGGAGGCCGGTCAGCCGATCGGTGTTGTGCAAGAGCGCGGACGAGACCGGGATCACGTTTTTCACCAACTACGACTCGGCCAAGGGCGACGAGCTGGCGGCGACGCCGTATGCCTCGGCGACCTTCCCCTGGTACCAGCTGGGGCGACAGGTCCACGTCCGTGGTCCGGTGAGCAAGGTCGACCCTCAGGTCACCGATGACTACTGGTCCAAGCGGCCGCGCGGCTCACAACTGGGTGCGTGGGCGTCGCACCAATCGCGGCCGATCGCGTCGCGTGCGGCGCTGCTCGCCCAGCTGACCGAGGTGACCGCGCGCTTCGCCGGCTCGGAGCGCGTCCCGGTGCCGCCCAACTGGGGCGGATACCTCCTCGCGCCCGAGGTGGTGGAATTCTGGCAGGGGCGGGAAAACCGGGTGCACAACCGAATTCGGGTCGTCGGCTCCCGGGTCGAGCGTCTTCAGCCCTGAAATGCGGCGACGACCGTACGCGCCAGATGGCCGCCCGACCAGCAGACCCGACCCCGGACAGGCGCTCCGTCGTCAGAACGACTACCTTCAGCTATAAGCACCTAGTCAGGGCAGCCATATCAGCCAGAGCGCAAAGGGGTTCTCGTGGCCGACACCGACGACACCGCAACTCTGAACTACCCGGGGGGCGAGATCGACCTGCAGGTCGTCCATGCCACCGATGGAGCTGACGGTATTGCTCTCGGCCCGCTGTTGTCGAAGACCGGCTACACGACGTTCGACAACGGCTTCGTCAATACCTCAGCTTGCAAGAGCTCGATCACTTACATCGATGGCGACGCCGGGATCCTGCGCTACCGCGGTATCCCGATCGAGCAGCTCGCCGAGAAGTCGACCTTCATCGAGGTGAGTTACCTGCTGATCTACGGTGAGCTGCCGAACAAAGAGCAGCTGGCCGACTTCACCAAGCGGATCCAGCTGCACACCATGCTGCACGAGGACCTGAAGCGATTCTTCGACGGCTTCCCGCGCAACGCCCACCCCATGCCGGTGTTGTCCAGCGCGGTCAACGCACTCTCCGCGTACTACCCCGATTCGCTTGACCCGACGGACGGCGAGCAGGTCGAGCTGTCGACGATCCGGTTGCTGGCCAAACTGCCGACCATCGCCGCCTACGCCTACAAGAAATCGGTCGGCCAACCGTTCCTCTACCCGGACAACTCGCTGACCCTGGTGGAGAACTTCCTGCGGATGACGTTTGGGCTGCCCGCAGAGCCCTATCGGGCGGACCCCGAGGTCGTTCGGGCGCTGGACATGCTGCTCATCCTGCACGCCGACCACGAGCAGAACTGCTCGACATCGACGGTTCGGCTGGTGGGGTCGTCGCAGGCCAACCTGTTCACCTCCATCTCAGGCGGCATCAATGCGCTCTGGGGGCCGCTGCACGGCGGCGCCAACCAGGCTGTTCTCGAGATGCTCGAGCAGATCCGCCAGAGCGAGGACGACGTCAGTGAGTTCGTCCGCAAGGTGAAGAACCGCGAAGCCGGCGTCAAACTGATGGGCTTCGGCCACCGCGTGTACAAGAACTACGACCCGCGGGCCCGGATCGTCAAGGAGCAGGCCGACAAGATCCTGGCCAAGCTCGGCGGCGACGACGACCTGCTGGATATCGCCAAGCAACTCGAAGAGGCCGCGCTGACCGACGACTACTTCATCGAGCGCAAGCTCTACCCCAACGTCGACTTCTATACCGGCCTGATCTACCGGGCCCTCGGGTTCCCGACCCGGATGTTCACCGTGTTGTTTGCGTTGGGCCGGTTGCCCGGCTGGATCGCGCACTGGCGTGAGATGCACGACGAGGGTGACAGCAAGATCGGGCGTCCGCGCCAGATCTACACCGGCTACACCGAACGCGACTACGTCACCATCGACACGCGCTAGGACACGGGCCGCCAAGCGCCACAATCGAAGCCGCGATCAAAGGGAAGCCAGCACGGCCATCGCGGCGTTGTGGCCTCCGATGCCCGACACCGCCCCGCCGCGGCGGGCACCCGAGCCGCACAACATGATGCGATCGTGAGCCGTGGCGACTCCCCATTGCCGCGCCGGGGTGTCCAGCGCGTCGTCGTCGTCCGCGAACGGCCACGACAACGCGCCGTGAAAGATGTTGCCCGCGGTCATCCCCAGTTTGCGATGCAAATCCAGTGTGGTGGTCGTCTCGATGCACGGCCGGCCATTCGCGTCGCTCATCAAGACATCTTGAATCGGTTCGGCTAGAACGGAATTCAGCGACTCGAGCACCGAATCGGTCAGCCGCTCACGCAGTGCGCCGGAGTAGGTGCCGTCGAACAGCGCGTGCGGGGTGTGCAGGCCGAACACCGTCATCGTGTGAGCGCCGGACTCACGCAGCCCGGACGACAGGATGCTGGGGTCGGTCAACGAATGGCAGTAGGCCTCGCACGGCAATGGATCCGGGAGTTGACCCGCGGACGCGCGCGAATACGCCGCGTCCAGTTGGGTCCACGTTTCGTTGACGTGGAACGTCCCGGTGAATGCCTGTTCGGGTGTGACGCTGTCGTCGCGCAACCGGGGCAGCCGCCGCAGCACCATGTTGACCTTGACCTGCGCGCCCTGGGCGGGAATCGCCGGTCTTTCGTCGAGCAGGCGGTCCAGGACCGCGGGTGTGACGCCGGCCAGAACGAACCGGCCGCAGACAAGGTGCTCTTCGTCGCGCTTGCGGTAGCGCACCCGGCCGTTCGGTTCGACGGCGTAAACCTCTGCGCCGGTGGTTATTTCGGCGCCATGTCCGACGGCCGCTCTCGCCAGGGCCGCCGTCACCGAGCCCATCCCGCCGACGGGCACGTTCCAGTCTCCGGTGCCCCCGCCGAGCACGTGGTACAGGAAGCAGATGTTCTGCCTCAGCGACGGGTCGTCGAGGCGGGCGAACGTGCCGATCAGCGCATCCGTGGCGATCACGCCGCGGACCAGGTCATTGCCCACCGCATCGGCGATGGCGTGCCCGATCGGTTCGTCGAACATGGCCCGCCACGCGGCCGCGGCGTCGGGATCGCCGCTTGCCAGGACGTGCCGGTGGGCCTGCTCTCGCGTGCGCAGCGGTTCGATCAGCGTCGGCCAGAGTCGTTCGGTCACCAGCCGGCAGTGTTGGTAGAACGCCGCAAAGCCGCGCTCGTCGCCGGCGGCGCCGATGACGGCGAACGTCTCGGGGCGCCCGACCAGCAGCCCTCCGCGGCCGTCGGACGCCGGGTCAGGCGTGTACGACGAAAATTGCCGCCTGGCCAATCGCACCGCAGCGCCCAGGTCGTCGACGATGCGCGACGGCAGCAAGCTGACCAGGTAGGAGTACCGCGACACCCGGACTTCGACACCGTCGAAGGCCTGCGCCGAGACCGCGGCCCCGCCGACCTGCCCCAGCCGCTCCAACAACCGCACCCGAAGGCCCGCCCGGGCCAGGTAGCCCGCGGCGACAAGCCCATTGTGGCCACCGCCGATGACGACGGCGTCGACGTCCTCCGCGCGCTCGTTCAGCCCAGGTAGTCCTCGACCTGGTCGGCCGGGCGCACCCGTGCCTCGCGTGGGTCACCACCGGTCTCGCGCAGCGCCCGACGCTGCCGCAGCAGGTCCCAGCACTGGTCGAGCTCGACCTCCACCCGGCGCAGGCGATCGTGCTCCTCCGTCGTGGTGATGTCGCGGTGCTGCAGCTGCTCCCGCAGGGCCTTTTCCTCGGCGACCAGGTCGCGGATGTGGGCCAGGGTCTCGCTGTCGGTCGGTTTTTTGCCGTCGGCCATCGCTCCAGTGTGCCCGACCTAAGGGGCGTCGTGACGCCGACTCGGTAGGCTGCATATCGCCTGTAGGACGGAGGAGTCCCGGGAACGAAATGAGGGAGGGGCAGCAGTGGTGATAGGTGCGGGTCCGCGGCAAGCGGCCGCAACCACGGACTCGCCGCGAGCTCCGGAGTTTCGACGGCGGTCGCTTGCCCTCCCCTGGCTGATCGGCCTCGTGGCTATTCCGTTGCTGATTGCGGCGATCGGCTACGGTGCATTCGAGCGACCCCGGTCCGCTACCGGGCCGACCGGCGCGCTTCCATCATTGGCACCGTCGAGCACGTCTCGTGCCCCGAAGTTTTCCCTGGCGCCGCTTGCGATTACTCGCAACGGCAACAAAGTTACGCTTAGCGGCAATTTTCCCGATGACAACGCCAAGGCGGCGTTGATGAACGCGGTCAGCGGCTCACTGTTCCCCGGCGTCAATATAATCGACCAAATCACCATCAACCCCACTGTCGCTGCGCTCGATTTTGCAAACGCCGGACCGGTTTTCAAAGACAGCGCCTCGATTCCCGACTTCAGTCTCACAGTCAGCGGGGACACCATCACCTTGGCGGGCACGGCCGCTTCGCAAGACCAGAAGAACACCGTCGAACAGGACGCGACGCACACCTGGTCAAATCTGAATGTCGTTGGCAAGCTTGTGGTTAACGCGCCGGTTCCGCCGCCGATACCGCCTCCGCCGCCGCCGGCACCGCCCCCGCCGCCCGCCCCTGTGTCGTGCGTCGACTTGCAGTCGGCCATCAATGCCGTCACGGGCGGGCCGATTAACTTTGCCAACGACGGATTCAGCATGACGCCTGCCGACGTTCAGATCCTGACTCAGGTCGCGGACAAGCTCAAGGCATGTGCGAACGCGCATGCGACGCTCAACGGCTATACCGACAATTCGGGCGCCGAGGGCATCAATATTCCGTTGAGCAGCCAGCGAGCGCAAACGGTCGCCGACTTCCTAGTCGCCCATGGCGTTGCCGCCGCCCAGCTGGTGGTCAAGGGTCTGGGTTCGGTCAATCCGATCGCCCCTAACGACACCGTCGAGGGTCGGGCCAAGAATCGCCGCGTCGAAATCGTTGTCAGCTAAGGAGATCCAGCATGGATTTCGTGATCCAGTGGTTGTGGTACCTGCTCGCCTTCGTGGCGGGCTCGGCCGTTGCCTGGGTGATCGCCAGCATATTCAACAAACGCGTCGGCAGTGAGACAGTCCCCACCGATCCGACCGGGCCCGCGGCAGGTGAGGGGCGATGAACCACGTGCCCTGGTGGCTCTTCGGCGCGTCTTATTGGCTCTTGGGTCTGTCCTTTGTGGCGGGGCTGGTGTTTACGTTCGCGCTGACGGCCCGCCCGGTAAGACACCAAGTGCCTGTGGAGTCGAATGGGGCGGGCTCCGAGGCGGACACCGAGTCGGAGCCACCCATGGCGGAGATTCCGGTCGCGGATGAGTTCTTCACGACCAGGATCCCGGCCGAAATGGAGTCGCCGACGGCCGTGTTCCCCGTCGAGGAAGAGCATCCGACGACGGATATTCCGGTCGCTGATGAGTTTTTCCCGACGCGCGTCTCGGCCGAAAGTGAGTCGCCGACGGCCGTGTTCCCCGTCGAGCAGGAGCCGTCGGTGACGGAGGCTCCTGTTGCCAAGGAGTCGCTGACGCCGAAGCAAGCGTTCGCGGATGAGTTCTTCAGGACGGCCCCGGCCGAAAGTGAGTTGCCGACGGCTGTGTTCCCCGTCGAGCAGGAGCCGTCGGCTTCGGAGGCTGCGGTCGCAGATGAGTCGCCGACGGCCGTGTTCCCCGTCGAGCAGGAGCCGTCGGTGACGGAGGCTCCTGTTGCCGAAGAGCCGCCGACGCCCAAGCAAGCGTTCGCGAATGAGTTCTTCACGAGCGGCCCGGCCGAAAGTGAGTCGCCGACGGCTGTGTTCCCCGTTGAGCAGGAGCCCTCGGCTTCGGAGGCTCCCGTTACCGAAGAGCCGCGGACGGCTGTGTTCCCCGTTGAGCAGGAGGCCCTCGGCTTCGGAGGCTCCCGTTACCGAAGAGCCGCCGACGGCTGTGTTCCCCGTTGAGCAGGAGGCCCCGGCTTCGGAGGCTCCCGTTACCGAGGAGCCGCCGACGCCCAAGCATGCAGTCGCGGATGAGTTCTTCACGACGACCCCGGCCGAAAGTGAGTCGCCGACGGCCGTGTTCCCCGTCGAGCGGGAGCCCCCGCCGAGTGAGGCTCCTGTTACTGAAGAGCCGTCGACGCCGAAGCATGCGGTAGCAGATGAGTTCTTCACGAGGGCCCCGGCCGAAAGTGAGTCGCCGACGGCCGTGTTCCCCGTCGAGCAGGAGCCCCCGGCGAGTGAGGCTCCTGTTACCGAAGAGCCGTCGACGCCGAAGCATGCGGTAGCAGATGAGTTCTTCACGAGGGCCCCGGCCGAAAGTGAGCCGCCGACTGCCGTATTCCCCGTCGAGCAGGAGCCCCCGGCGGGGGAGACCCCCGTTGCCGAGGAACCGCCGGCGCCCAAGCATGCGGTCCTAAATGAGTTCTTTGCGACCAGCGTCCCGCTCGAAGAAGAGTCGCCGGCCGGCGTGTTTCCCGTCATACGAGGGGAGCCGGCAACGGAGGCTTCAGATACCGACGGGCCGCCGCCGGCGACCGTGGTTCCCGTCGAACAAGAGCCACCTGCGGCGGAGGATTCCGTTAGCGACGAGCCGCCGGCAGAGGATGCGGTCGCAGCTGAGACCTCTGAGATTAGCCTCCCGATCGAAGAAGAGTCGCCGGCGGGCGTGTTTCCCGTCATATCAGAGGCGCCTGCAACGGAGGCTTCAGATACCGACGAGCCGCCGGCGGCGAAGCATCCGGTCGCGAAGGATTCGCCGCCGACCAAGGTTCCGTTCCTCAAAAGGTTGCTGGGAAGGAAACACGAGGAGCCCGTGACGGAGATCATTCCCGTTGCGGAAGAGCCGCCGATGGTGCAGCCGCCGGCCGCCATACAACAACCGATGGCCGCGATCCCCGTCGAACAAGAGCCGCCCAGAACGAGGATTCCCGTTACCGAAGACTCGCCGACGGTGGAGATTCCGGTCTCGAAAGATTCGCCGGCGCCCAAGGTTCCGTTCTTCAAGAGGTTGCTGGGAAGGAAAGCTCCGGCCGCGAAAAAGGTGCCGCCGAGGAAGGCTCCGGCGAAGAAGGCGCCGCCGAGGAAGGCTCCGGCGAAAAAGGTGCCGCCCAGGAAGGCTCCAGCATCCAGGCTGAGGCCGGCGAAATATGTTGAACCCCCCGCGGGGCGGCGGGCGAAGAAGGCTCCACCCCCCGGGTCGCGGGCGGCGAAGAAGGTTCCACCCCCGGGGTCGCGGGCGGCGAAGAAGGTTCCACCCCCCGGGTCGCGGGCGGCGAAGCACGCTCCGGCCGAGGAGTCGCCGACGAACATGCCCACGTTGCCGTACGCGCCCTTTGGTCCCGGCTCCGCTCGCGCCACTCCGGATGGCGGCGGACCGGCGGGATGGCCGGTGAAGGGCCGTTCGGACACCAGGCTCTACTACACCCCCGAAGATCCGACGTACGACGCGACCGTCGCCCAGGTCTGGTTCAAGGACGAGAAATCGGCTGCGCGGGCCCTTTTCACCTCGTGGCGCAAGAGCTCAAAGCGGTGACCGCTAGGCGGTATGCGCGCTAGCTGGGACCGGGGAGGCGCAACACTAGCCGCGCGCCACCCAGTGGGCTGTTTTCCAGCGACGCCGTCCCGTTGTGGAGGTGGGCCTGCTGAGCCACCAACGCCAGGCCAAGGCCAGACCCCGAATGCGAGGCCGTGGACCCGCGCGAGAACCGCTCGAACACCACGTGGCGCTCAGCTTCGGGCACTCCGCTGCCGTTGTCGTCGACGGCTATCTCCACTCCGGCGCGCGAGCTGACCGCCGACAGCTGGACGCGGGTGGCGCCGCCATGCTTGACGGCATTGGCGATGGCGTTGTCCACGGCGAGGCGCAAGCCGGCCGGCAATCCCACGATGAGGCAAGTTGGCGACGGCACCAGCGAGACATCGAGGTCGGGATAGATCCGGGCCGCGTCGTGCGCGGCCCGGTCCAGCAGGTCCGTGATGTCAACCGGCACGTGATCGTCCGACGTCGACAGCTCGCCCTGGGCCAACCGCTCCAGGGCGGTCAGGGTGGCCTCTATCCGCGACTGGGTGCGGATGACGTCGTTGAGCACTTCTTTGCGCTGGTCGTCGGGCAGGTCCAGGGTGTACAGCACCTCGAGGTTGGTGCGCATCGCCGTCAGTGGCGTGCGCAGCTCGTGGGAGGACACCGCCGCGAAGTCGCGAGCCGAAGCGAGCGCCTCTTTGGTCCGGTTCTGCTCGTTCCAGATGCGCTGCAGCATGCCCCTCATCGCCTCGGCGATTTCAACGGCTTCACTTGCGCCGTGCACTTCGACCCGTGGCGCCTCGTCTCCCGCGTCGATCAATCGGGTCTGCTGAGCGAGCTGTTTGAACGGCCGCACCGCGAACGCGGCCAGCAGCCAGGCGAACACGGCCGCCGCGACGATGGCGAATCCGCAGATCAGCATCACCCGGCGGTGCAGGTTGTTGGTCTCGCCGACGGTCGTGTCGTACGTGGCGCCCACGGCGAGCGACGTCGGGACCGGACCGGGAATCTCCACCGTCCGCACCCGGTAACGCACCCCGCGCACGTAGGTGTCGGCGTAGTCGGCCTTCAGTCGGGGCAGCGTGACGTCGGAATTCGACTTGACCAGGTCGCCACGCCGGATCGTCATGATGGCGTCACGGTCGTTGGGGGAGCGTGGGATTTCGTCAAGACCGCGCGGCAGGAAGGGGATCGCGAAACCCGCGGCCTCGTCGAGCCGGCGGTCTAGCCGTTCCTTGCGGTCGTTGGTGATCCCGACCCAGACGACGGTGCCGACGATGAGCACCGGAATCGCGGCGCCGATGGCCGTCGCGAGCACCACCCGGGTCCGCAGCGATGGCGTACGGGCAAAAATCCGGGACAGGAAATTCATAAAGCTTCAATCCGTTATTGCATGGCTACTGCATTCGCAGCACGAACCCGACTCCGCGGACGGTGTGCAGCAGCCTGGGGCCGCCGTTGGCCTCGAGCTTGCGGCGCAGGTAACCGATAAACACGTCGACGACGTTGGTGTCGGCGGCGAAGTCATACCCCCACACCAGCTCCAACAGCTGCGCGCGGGATAGCACCGCGGTCTTGTGCTCGGCCAGCACGGCCAGTAGGTCGAACTCGCGCTTGGTCAGGTCGACGTCGACACCGCTGACCCGCGCCCGCCGACCGGGGATGTCCACTTCCAGCGGGCCCACCGTGATGGTTTCCGAGGAGGACGAAGCGGTGGCTCCGCGGCGGCGCAGCAGCGCCTTCACCCGAGCGACCAGCTCGGCCAGTACGAACGGTTTGACCAGGTAATCGTCGGCACCGGCCTCCAGGCCCGCCACCCGGTCGTCGACCGAGCTGCGCGCGCTGAGCACGCAGACCGGGACGTCGTTGTCCATGGCTCGTAGCGCCGTGACGACGCTGACGCCGTCCAGGACGGGCATGTTGATGTCGAGGACGATCGCGTCGGGCCGCGTCTCGGTGGCGCTGCGCAGGGCCTCGGCGCCGTCGACCGCCGTCGTCACCTCGAATCCGGACAGGCGTAGGCCGCGTTCCAGCGAGGCGAGCACGTCGGAGTCGTCGTCAACGACCAAGACGCGAGGCGAGGTCACACCAGAGTCCATGGAGCCCATTTTGCCGGATGGTTGCGTGTGGCGGTGGGAGGATCACCGCCGGGTCGCCGGGGAGTCGGCGGGCGAGCAGACGCAGAATCGCATCAAACTCGCGGATTTTGTGCGATTCTGCGTCTGCTCGTGTGCCTGGCTTACGTGTCGCGGGGCAACCCGATGCGCCGGTAGCGCCGCAACCGCGTGGCCAACCGCTCGGCAGCCGGTATCCCGCGCAGCGCCTGCACCTCAGCGGCTATCGCCCGCGACAGTCGTTGGGAGAACTCGAGCGGCTCATCGGCGGCGTCGGGGTGCTCCGGCACGATGGCGTCGACAATCCCGGACGCCAGCAGGTCCGCAGACCGAATGCCTTGGGCCGCAGCCAGTTCGGCGGCATGGGTGATGTCGCGGAAGACAATCGCGCTGGCGCCCTCAGGCGGCAGCGGTGCCAGCCAGCCGTGCAACGCGGCCAGCACGCGGTCGGCCGGGACCATTGCCAGCGCCGGCCCGCCGCTGCCCTGCCCCAGCAGCACCGACACGGTTGGGGTATCCAGCGTCACGAGCTCGGCCAGGCACTGGGCGATCTGGCCGGCCAGCCCGCCCTCCTCGGCCTGGGCCGACAACGCGGGTCCGGCCGTGTCGATGACTAGCACCAGCGGCAGGCGCAGCTCGGCGGCCAGCGCCATTCCGCGCCGGGCCTCGCGCAGCGATGCCGGCCCGACCAAGCCGCCGGCGACCCGCTGCTGACCGAGGACCACCACGGGCTGTCCGTTGAATCGGGCCAGCGCCAGCAGCGTCGTCGCCGCCTCGCCCATGCCGGTCCCGGACAACAGCACCTGGTCGGTGGCGCCATGTCGCAGCAGATGTCCGACACCCGGCCGGTCTGGCCGCCGCGACGCCAGTACCGAGTCCCACGCCGGCACGTCGGGCGTCGGCTCGGGTGGCTGCGGCTGGGGTAGCGGCTCGGGAGGATCGGCGATCACCGTCAGCGCGCGATCGAGCGTCCGGCGCAGCTCATCGAGCGCCACGACGCCGTCGATCACCCCGTGCCGCTGCAGATTCTCGGCGGTTTGGATGCCCGCCGGGAATGGTTCGCCGTAGAGCAGCTGGTACACCCGGGGCCCGAGGAAGCCGATCAGAGCGCCCGGTTCGGCGACGGTGACGTGGCCCAACGAGCCCCACGACGCGAACACCCCGCCGGTCGTCGGGTTGCGCAAGTAGACGAGATAAGGCAGATGCGCCTGTTTGTGGAGCCTGACCGCCGCGGCGATCTTCACCATCTGCAGAAACGCAACCGTGCCCTCCTGCATGCGGGTGCCGCCGGAACTCGGCGAGGCCAGCAATGGCAGCCGCTCGGCCGTCGCCCGCTCCACGGCGGCGGTGATCCTCTCCGCCGCCGCCACCCCGATCGAGCCGCCGAGGAAGTCGAACTCGCACACGACCACCGCCACTCGGCGCCCGACTATGCGCCCCTCGCCGGTCAACACCGCCTCGTCTCGGCCGGTGGCGGCTCGGGCGTCGGTCAGCTCCCGGGCGTAGGACTCGCTGACCGGCACCGCGAGCCACTCACTGTCCCAGCTGACGAAGGAGCCCTCGTCGAGCACCGCATCCCGCAGTTGGTCCGTCGTGATACGACTCACTCGACGAGGCTATATAGGCTGGCCCCATGATCGGTATCACCCAGGCCGAAGCCGTCATGACGATTGAGCTGCAGCGCCCCGAACGCCGCAACGCCCTGAATTCCCAGCTCGCCGTCGAGCTGCGGGAGGCGGTGCAGAAAGCCACGACCGATAATGTCCGCGCCATCGTGCTGACCGGGCAGGGCACGGTGTTTTGCGCGGGCGCGGACCTGAGCGGAGACGCGTTCGCCGCCGACTATCCCGACCGGCTGGTCGAGCTGAACTACGCCATCGACGCAGCTCCGATGCCGGTGATTGGGGCCATCAACGGCCCCGCCATCGGCGCCGGGCTGCAGTTGGCCATGGTATGTGATCTGCGGGTCGTCGCGCCGGACGCGTTCTTTCAGTTTCCCACTTCGAAATACGGTCTGGCCCTTGACAACTGGAGTATCCGACGACTGTCGTCGCTGGTCGGTCACGGGCGCGCCCGCGCTATGCTGCTGACCGCGGAGAAGCTGACCGCCGAGGTGGCGCTGCAGACCGGAATGGCCAACCGGATCGGGACCCTTGCCGACGCGCAGGCCTGGGCGGCCGAGGTCGCCGGGCTGGCGCCATTGGCGGTGCAGCACGCCAAGCGGGTGCTCAACGATGACGGTGCCTACGAGGAGCAGCGGCCGGTCCACAAGGAACTCTTCGACAAAGCCTGGGCCAGCCAGGATGTCATCGAAGCGCAGGTCGCACGCATAGAGAAGCGGCCACCGAAGTTCCAGGGGGCCTGACTTTCATGTTGCGGCGGGCGCTACGACTGGCCGCCGGTACGGCCTCGCTGGCGGCAGGCAGTTGGTTGTTGCGCGCGCTGTACGGCTCGCCGGCCGCCCTCGGGGCTTCCCCCGCGTCGATCCGGGAGGTGGCCGAGGGGTCGCCGCACTATTCCGACGGCGCGTTCGTCAATCTCGACCCCGCCTCGGTATACAAGATGGATCCCGAGCAACTGCGGCTCATCGTGTGGGAGCTCATGGGTAACCGCGGCGGGAGCCGGCCCGCGGCACCGATCCCGTTGGCGGCGCCGGAAATTTTCGACGGTGACCCGAGCCGGCTGGCCGTCAGCTGGTTCGGTCACTCGACCGCGCTGCTCGAAATCGACGGTTACCGGGTGCTCACCGATCCCGTGTGGAGCAACCGGTGCTCGCCGTCGGACACCATCGGGCCGCAGCGGCTGCATCCGCCGCCGGTGCAACTCGAGGGGTTGCCCGCCGTCGATGCGGTGGTCATCAGCCATGACCATTACGATCACCTCGATCTCGACACCGTCATCACATTGGCCCACACTCAGCGGGCCCCGTTCTTCGTGCCGCTTGGCGTCGGAGCCCACTTGCGCTCGTGGGGAATTCCCGAGCACCGCATCGTCGAACTCGACTGGCATCAGAGCGGTCAGGTTGACGACCTCACCGTGGTTTGCCTACCGGCGCGGCACTTTTCGGGCCGTTTCATGGACCGCAACACCACGCTGTGGGCGTCGTGGGCCTTTCTTGGTCCGACCCATCGCGCGTATTTCGGCGGCGACACCGGCTACACCAAGAGCTTCACGCAGATCGGCGCCGACCACGGACCGTTCGACCTGACCCTGCTGCCGATCGGGGCCTACAACACGGCGTGGCCGGACATCCACATGAATCCCGAGGAGGCGGTTCGGGCGCATCTGGATATCACCGACTCCGGGTCGGGACTGCTGGTGCCGATCCACTGGGGCACGTTCCGGCTGGCCCCCCATCCGTGGGCCGAGCCGGTCGAGCGCCTGCTCACGGCCGCGACGCACGCCCACGTCGAGGTGGCCGTGCCCACACCCGGCCAACGCATTGACCCCGCCGGGCCTCGCAGGTTCAACCCGTGGTGGCGGCTCTGATTCCCTAGCTGCTGCAGCTAAAGTGCGGCCATGACGAAACGTGCGGCAACGGTCGCGGTCGTGATTGTCTTGCTTGCGCTGACGGGATGTGGGCCCGCACAACCGGTATCCGGCCCACCGTCCGCACAGTCTGACGCACCGCCCAACGAGGTCTCGGGTCTACAGATTCCCGCCGGCCGCATCGACGACGCCGTCGCAAGGATCGACGGTCTCGTCGGCGACCTGATGAAGAGCACCGGCATCCCGGGGATGGCCGTTGCCGTCGTTCATGGCGGAAAGACGGTATATGCCAAGGGTTTCGGCGTAAGGGACGCAACCAGGGGCACCGGACAAGATAACACCGTCGACGCCGACACCGTCTTCCAGTTGGCGTCGGTGTCGAAATCGGTCGGTGCGACGGTGGTGGCGCACGAAGTCAGCGACAGCGTTGTCACCTGGGACACGCCCGTGGTCTCCAAGCTGCCCTGGTTCGCGCTGGGCGATCCCTACGTCACCGGCCATCTGACCATCGCCGACCTGTATTCGCATCGTTCCGGGCTGCCCGACCACGCCGGTGACAAGCTGGAGGATCTGGGCTACGACCGTCGGCAATCGCTCGAACGGCTGAAGTACTTGCCGCTTGCGCCCTTTCGAATCAGCTACGCCTATACCAACTTCGGAGTGACCGCCGCCGCCGAGTCGGTGGCGGCCGCCGCGGGCAAACCGTGGGAGGACCTGTCCGAGGAGGTGCTGTATCGCCCGCTGGAAATGCGTTCCACGAGTTCGCGATTCGCTGACTTCGTGGCCAGGCCCAACCACGCGGTCAACCACGTCAAAGCCGGAGACAGGTGGGAGCCGCGTTTCCAACGCGATCCGGATCCCCAGTCGGCCGCGGGCGGGGTAAGTTCGTCGGTCAACGACATGGCGCGCTGGCTAATCATGCTGCTGGGCAACGGAACTTACAACGGCCAGCGCATCGCGTCGCCGGATGCCCTGCTGCCCGCGAACACCGCGCAGGTGATCTCGGTGCCCGCGACGACGCCGAAGGCGCGTTCCGGCTTCTACGGTTACGGTTTCAACGTGTCGGTGACCTCGTCGGGGCGCACCACCTACAGCCATTCCGGCGCCTTCTCGTTGGGGGCTGCGACGAACTTCGTGGTGATGCCGTCGGAGGACGTGGGCATCATCGCGCTGACCAACGCCGCGCCCATCGGCGTGCCGGAGACGTTGACCGCCGAATTCATGGATCTGTTGCAGTACGGCCAGATTCGGGAAGACTGGGCCAGCCTGTACAAGCAGGCGATGGGCTGGATGAACAACCCGGTGGGCTCGCTGGTCGGCAAGCAGCCGCCGGCCAACCCCGCGCCGGCCAGACCGCTGGGCGACTACGCCGGCATATACGCCAATGATTACTGGGGTCCCGTCGTCGTTACCGAACGTGACGGCGCGCTGCAGCTGTCGATGGGCCCGAAAAATCGGACCTTTGCTTTGACGCACTGGGACGGTGACACCTTCACGTTCCCGGTGGCGGACGAAAACGCGCCGCCCGGAACGATTTCCAGGGCTGCCTTTTCCGGGAACACCTTGAACCTGGAGTACTTCGACTCGGACAAGCTGGGAACCTTCACCCGATGACCGGCGGGATGAACGGTGTCGAGGTGGCGTAGGATTCCCAGGCATCCTGGGGATCTCTGGAGAAGGGACGACGCGCATGGGAATCCTGGACAAGGCGAAGGAGCTCTTGTCGCAAAACGCCGAGACGGTCGGGCAGGCGATCGACAAGGCCGGCGAGTTCGTCGACGACAAGACGCAGGGCAAGTACACCGACACGATCCACAAGGTGCAGGAAGAGGCCAAAAAGGCCGCCGGGTCTGAGGGCAGCGGCGACCAGCAGAGCTGAGCGTATGGCCAAGCTGTCCGGATCCATCGACGTACCCTTGCCGCCCGAGGTGGCCTGGAACCATGCCTCCGACCTGTCCAGGTTTAAGGAATGGCTGACCATCCACCGGGTGTGGCGCAGCAAGCTGCCCGACGACATCGAGAAGGGCACGGTCGTCGAGTCCATCGTCGAGGTCAAGGGCATGTACAACCGGATCAAGTGGACGGTCGTGCGCTACAAGCCACCGGAAGGCATGACGCTCGACGGCGACGGCGTCGGCGGTGTCAAGGTCAAGCTAATGGCCAAAGTTCAACCCAAAGACGACGGTTCCGTCGTCGGATTCGACGTGCACCTGGGCGGTCCCGCGCTGTTCGGGCCGATCGGCATGATCGTTGCCGCCGCACTGCGAAGCGACATCAGGGAATCGCTGCAGAACTTCGTCAGGGTTTTCACAGCCGCTGATCCGCGGACCAACGGAGATAGCCCCCATCGCTGATCGTTGCGGCCGATGAGTTTCCGGGCTGGCGCCAGTCGATCTGTGTGAACCCCGATGACCGGGGCCCCGACACTACGAGGAGATCATCGTGTCCATCCGTGATGGCGCGCCGCTGGGCGCTCCCTGCTGGATCGATTTGACGACGTCGGACGTCGACCGTGCCCAGGACTTCTACGGCACGGTATTCGGCTGGACGTTCGAGTCCGCCGGACCCGAGTACGGCGGATACATCAATGCCGCCGAGGACGGCCACCGCGTAGCGGGGCTGATGGCCAACCGGGGCGAGCTAGAGTCCCCGGACCACTGGGCCACGTACTTCCACACCAGCGACATCAATGCGACGAGCGCTGCGGTGAATGCAGCGGGTGGGTCAGTGTGCATGGGACCGATGGAAGTTCCGGCCAAGGGATTCATGGCCGTGGCCGCCGATCCGTCGAGCGCGTTCTTTGGCCTATGGCAGCCCCTGGAGCACCGCGGCTTCGAAGTGATTGGGGAAGCCGGCTCTCCGGTGTGGCACCAACTGACCACACGCGACTACGGCACCGCGGTCGACTTCTACGTCGAGGTCCTCGGATGGCGCACCGAGCAAGTATCTGACACCGACGAATTCCGTTACACTACAGCGTGGTTCGGCGACCAACAATTGCTCGGCGTGATGGACGCGGCAGGCTGCCTGCCAGACGGTGTCCCATCGAATTGGAGCATCTTCTTCGGCGCCGAGGATGTCGACAAGACGCTGCGGGTGATCGCCGACAACGGCGGCGCCGTGGTACGGGAGGCGGAGGACACCCCCTATGGTCGGTTGGCCGCGGCGACGGACCCGACGGGTGTCATCTTCAACCTGTCTTCGCTGCAGACGTGACGATCGCAAGCGCGGCGTAGCCGGGCGCAGCGGGTCGTCACATGAGCCCGGGGCCGATCGCAAGCGCGGCGTAGCCGGGCGCAGCGGGTCGTCACATGAGCCCGGGGCCGATCGCAAGCGCGGCGTAGCCGGGCGCAGCGGGTCGTCACATGAGCCCGGGGCCGATCGCAAGCGCGGCGTAGCCGGGCGCAGCGGGTCGTCACATGAGCCCGGGGCCGATCGCAAGCGGGACGTAGTCGGGCGCCGAGGTCCACGTCAGCTAATCTCGCAACCATGAATCGGCGCCCGCGTCCCGGTTGGCTGGTGGCGTTTTTCGCCCTGCTCATTTCGGCCAGCGCCTGGATGCCGTGGCTGACGACGGCAGTCAACGGCGGGGGCTGGGCCAACGCCATCGGGGGCGCCCACGGCAACCTGGAACTACCGAAGGGCTTCGGTGCGGGCCAGCTCATCGTGTTGCTGTCCTCGACGCTGATGGTGACCGGGGCGATGGTGGGTCGCGGCCTATCGGCCAGGCTCGCTTCCGTTGTTGCGCTGGTCATTTCGCTGCTTCTAGCGGCGCTCATGGTGTGGTACTACAAGCTCAACGTCAAGGGGTTGGTGTCGGCGGAGTACGGACTGTACGTCGGGGCGGTCGGCGCGGCCTGTGCGGTGGCATGCTCGATTGCGGCCGTCATCGTGGCCCAGGCCGCCGGTCGGTCCAACCGGTGAGGTTTCAGGCCGACGGGAACTCGTGCTTACCCGACGCGGCGCTGTCCTCGGGCTCATTGACGCCGAACACGAAGGGCGCGAACACGACTTCGCGTCCGTCCGGGTCGCGGTAGGTGACTGCGCCCGTCGCTTCCCAATACGGGTGCTGCTCAACGGGTGTCAGGCCCGCCGCCTGGAGGCGTGCGATTGCGACCTGCTGTGCCTCCTGGTCGGGGAAGTACAGGCACAGCTGTTCGTGGTGGTCCACCGCGACGGGCTCGGGCGACTCCACGATTTCCATCGTCAGGTTCCAGCTGGGCAGGCCGAATATGGCGCCGTGGCTCTCGTAGCTGGCCTCGAACGTTTCGTAGAGCGGCAGCCCCACCAGCTCACGGTAAAACCGCACCGTTTCTTCAAAGTTCGACGAGCGGCGCGCAAACCGGATGCCGCCGATCGATGCCAAATGCGCGGGCCAATGCGTTGTGTGGCGTCCCGAGGTTGGGTACATCGTCACAGCCCGATCCCGCTTGCCGCCGACTCGGCGGTATGCCAGCGCCGCAGCTGACGGCCTGGCGCCCAGGTCGAATGCGTGCCACTGGAAATGCGTTCCGGGAGTTGGAGTTTGCACACCGGGCCGTCCGCGACCCGGGCGGCGTCGAAGACCACGCAGTACGACGCGTCGGCATTCATGTCGGTGGTCAGGGTGACCAGGTATCCGTCGTCTTCGCCGGCGGCGCCGACCCGTGCCGCCATCGCGGTCTCGCTTCCGTAGACGCCGTCGCCGAAGGAGATGGCCTCCTGGCTTCCGGTGAGCAGGTCGTGCTTGACCAGTCCATCGAACAAGAACCAGCCCGGTTTTCCGGTGGCGGCATAGGCGTACCGGTAGCTGCCCGCGGCGTACTCGGGGTTGATGGTCCCGAACTCGGTGATGGATTCCGACAACTGTTCTTCCTTGACCGCGCCGGTGACGAGGTTGAAGCGCCACCGGTGCAGCCGCGTTTGCAGGCGATCCAGCGCCAGGAAGCGAAAGAGCTTGTCCCACTTGGTTCCGCCGGTGTCCAGCGGCTGGGGATCGCCCTCGAAGAAGCCGTCGAGCACGATCTCGTCACCGTCCTCGTAGGCGTTGGTGAAGTGCAGCACGAACGTCGGGTCCGCCTCGAACCACCGGATCTCGCCAGTCGAGCCCCGGCGGGGCAGCACCGCGAAGCGCGACGGAATGTCGGGGTAGAAACGCGGCAGGTGCACATCGTGCTCGAGCAGCCTCGGGTCCCAGAACAACGGGAAATCGTTGAGGATCACGTAGTTTTCGGTGAACGCCATGTCGTGCGGCAACCGGGGGCCGGGCAGCGGGATGTCGACGTAGTGGGCCAGCTCGTTGCCCTCGTCGACCACGCCGTAGCGCATGTACGGCTCTTGCTTGCTGTAGTTGAAGAACAGCAGCTCGCCGGTTTTGCGGTCGACCTTCGGATGGGCCGACACGCCCCAGTCGGCCGGGAAGCCTCCGTTCCAGGTTTCCTTGCCGAGCGTGTTCGCCGAGTACGGGTCGACCCGGTACAGGTCGCCGCACTGGTAGAAACTGGTCAGCGCGATACCGCGATGGACGATCACGTCGGTGCTCGACGCGTCCTTCATCCGCGTTCGCGCACCCCAACCCTCCTCCCGTTTGGCCAGTTGCACCGGTTCGGCCAACCCCGGCCACAGCGGCTCGCCGGCCTCGTTCTCCGCCAGGAAACCATCGGTGCGCACAAAGCGGTTGCGGTAGAAGGCTTTTCCGTCGCGGAAGCCGACCACGTGCACCATCGCGTCGCCGTCGAACGGGTGATAGGTCTTAAACGCCGGGTGCAGCGGGTTTTCGGTGTTGCGCAGGTAGATGCCGTCCAGGTCGCGCGGGATTTCCCCCTCCACCGCGGTGAGGTCGTCGGCATCCCACTCGGTGGTCTGCGGACGCCACGGTCCGGTCCGGTAGGGGTGGTCGTCGTCTTCGGGCAGGGTCGACAGGAACTTGCCAACGATTGCCACGTCCTGTTTGGAAGTCCATACCTACATACCTCGCGGACTGCTGACAACGAAACTGACCGTGGTGGCGGTGCTGCCGCCGAAATTGAGCGTGCCGAACGTCGTCGCATCCTCGACCTGGTAGTCGCCGGCCGCGCCGCTGACCTGCTTTGCCGCGTCGAGGAGCATGCGGACGCCGGAAGCCCCGACCGGGTGTCCGCCGCCGATCAGTCCGCCGCTGGGGTTGATCGGCAGCCGGCCGCCGATCTCGATCTCGCCGTTTTCGATCGCCTTCCACGACTCGCCCGGGCCGGTCAGCCCGATGTGGTCGATGGCCAGGTACTCGCTGGGGGTGAAGCAGTCGTGCACCTCGAACCCGTCGACATTGTCGAGCGTCAGTTGCGCGCGGCGCAGCGCGTCGAGCACCGCCGCCCGCACATGAGGTAGCACGTAAGGGTCGTTGGCGGCGCGGTCGAGTTTCTGCCGCAGGCCCAACCCGACGGTGCGGTGCCCCCAGCCATCGATGCGGCCGATCGGCCGGGTGCCGGGGTGCTCGCGCAGGTACGCGTCGTTGGCCAGGACCAATCCCGCGCCTCCGTCGGTCATCTGGCTGCAGTCGAATCGGCGCAGCCGGCCCTCGGTGATGGGGTTGGCCGCGTCGTCATCCGTGATGGGGTCGGGAACCGTCCACGCGCGCGTCTGGGCGTTGGGGTTACGCCGGGCGTTGGCGAAGTTGAGTTGCGCGATGGCGCGCAGATGCACGTCGTCCAGGCCGTAGCGCCGGTCGTACTCGTCGGCGATCTGGGTGAACATCGACGGCCACAGGTAGCGCGCGCCGGCCCCTTCGTGTCCGGTCCACGCGGCGGCACCGAGATGCTGGGCCGCGGTGTCACCGGGCACCGTTTTCTCCAGCTCGAGCCCAACGACGAGCGCGGTGTCGTAGGCGCCCGACCGCAAATCGGCCATTGCCGACAGGGCCGCCACGCTGCCGGACGCACATGCGGCTTCGTGCCGCGAGGCAGGGGTGTCCCACAGCTCGTCGCAGACGGTGGCGGGCATGGCCCCAAGGTGACCCTGGCTCGCGAACATCTCGCCGAAGGCATTGCCGACGTGGACGACCCCGATGTCGGTGGCGTTGACCTTGGCCGCGGCCAGCGTGCCGGCGACGACCTCAGCGGTCAGGGCGGCGAAGTCGCGGCCTTCCTTCGTGAGGTTGCGAGCGAAATCGCTTTGGTAGCCCCCGAGAATCCACACACCTGTCGAGCCATCCATACGCCGCACGGTACTCCTGGATGATTCGACCGTGCCGCAGATGCGGCCCCGTCGGCTCTCGGGCTGAACCGACGGGACCTGGGTGCGCGCGAAGGCCGGCCAACGCACTCACCTCTTCTTGAACATTGCCGCCGACGGCGGTCGACAAACATGACTAGACCATGTCTTCGACCAGCTCGGTCGGATCTTGCCGAAGGCGCTGGGCGTCGGCGAGGTCGATGGACGCCAGGTCGATGCCCTTTGTCTCGCGGGCGACCACGGCCGCCACCGCGCTGACCGCCGCAGTTGCCGCCAGGTACCAGGCGATGGGCACCGAGGATTTGTAGATCTCGAGCAAGCGCACCGCGATGATCGGTGCCAGCGAACCGGCGACGATCGACGTGACCTGATAGCCGAGCGACACCCCCGAGTAGCGCATCCGGGTCGGGAACATCTCCGCCATGGCCGCCGGCTGGACCGCGTACATGAGACCGTGGAACACCAAACCGATGACGATCGCCGCCATGATCATCGCGTTGCGGCGGCTGTCCATCATCGGGAATGCGAAGAACCCCCAGGTGCACGCGCACACCGCACCGACGAAATAGATTGGGCGCCTGCCAAATCGGTCACTGAGACGTCCGGCCAGCGGGATGACCCCAAAGTGGACGACGTGCGCGGCCAGCAGCCACCACAGGATGACCTTGGTGTTGGCGTGCACGTGCACTTTCAGATACGTGATGGAGAAGGTGACCACCAGGTAGTACATGGTGTTCTCACCGAAACGCAGGCCCATGGCGGTGAAAACGCCACGAGGATAACGCTTTAATACCTCGACGGCGCCCAATCGCCTCGTCTTGGACCGCTCGGCCTCTCGCTGGGCTTCAAGGAAGATGGGCGCGTCCGTCACCTTCGTGCGGATGTAGTAGCCGATCAGGACGACGACCGCGGACAACCAGAAGGAGACGCGCCAGCCCCAGCTCAGGAACGCCGCATCCGACAGCGTCGAGGTGAGGGCCAGAAGTACAACCGTGGCCAGCATGTTGCCGCCCGGCACCGCGGCCTGCGGCCAGCTCGCCCAGAAACCGCGGCTGGGGCTTGGGCTGTGCTCGGCGACGAGCAGGACGGCGCCACCCCACTCGCCGCCGACGGCAAAGCCCTGGAGGAAGCGCAGCACCACCAATAGCGCCGGGGCCCAGTATCCGATCTGGGCGAACGTGGGCAGGCAGCCCATCAGCACGGTCACGGCGCCCACCAGCAGCAAGCTGAACTGCAGCAGTTTCTTGCGCCCGTACCGGTCTCCCAGTTGGCCGAAGACGAGGCCGCCCAAAGGGCGGGCCGCGAAGCCGACGGCGTAGGTCACAAAGGCGGCAAAGATCGCGTCGAGCTCGTTGCCGCCGCGCGGAAAGAACACCTTGCTGAACACCAGCGTGGCCGCGGTGCCGTAGAGGAAGAATTCGTACCATTCGACGACGGTGCCGGCCATGGACGCGGCGACCACTCGGCGAAGAAACGTGCGGCTTTGGAATGGGTCGTGCTGCAACTCATTACGGACACTCATTCGGATGTCCTCCTTGGCGGACTGCTCACAGGGGCGCCGACCGAATGTGCTGGCGGATGGAGCGTAACTGGCTGGGGCGGCTCGTTGCAGGGCGGCCACCCAGACGGCCGGTGGAATTTGCCAGGCTTTGTCCCGTGGGACTCAGGAGTCCCAGAAGTCACGTGGCTCAGGTGTGTGCCGATGTGTCCGCCTCACAACGACAACCTGGAAACTCGCCGCCGCAGCCTCGGGATTGTCGCTTAGAGGCGGGCAAACGCCCGCCCGACGGGAAGGTGGGGGTCAGCGCCCGACGCACGCGAACCCGGTGAAACCCAAGCGTTGCGACACGGTCTCGGATGGATACCTATTCGCGAATCACTGGTCACATTAGCCACGCGCATAACTATCGTCACATAAGCCAACTGCGGACGTCAATACGACGGCCTGCTCCTGGAAGGGTGTGACCTTGACCGCGATTCCCCGGATCGTGTCGCTATCGATGGCGTCGGTGACCGCCATCGGTTTCTTCGTTGTGACCGGCCCCGCGCCGTCAGCGAACGCCACACCCTGCACCGCGCCCGAAGCGAACATAGATCCCCCGGCCCCGCCCCCGGATATGCCCGCGCCCCAGCCCGTCGTCGTACCACCGACCGGGCGCAGGCCCTCCAACGCCAACGACCGCGCGCCGCTGCCGAAGTTGGGTCCACTGATCTCTTCTTTCCTCAAGCCGGGAGCGGGGGGCCAGCGATACTCCGCGCCGATACACCCCCAGGCGGCGGTCGTTCCGCCGCCCGGGCCCAATCCACCCGCGCCGGGGATCCCGCAGCCGCCGAACGCCGCCCCGCTACGGCCGAACGCGGCGCCGGTGCAGCCGCAGCCGATACCGCAGCCGGCGCCGGAGGCCGCGCCGCCGCCTCCCGCCAATATCGCGGGGGCACCGACGTCGCTCGTCGACTGGGTGACCGGACCCGAGGGCCCGAACAAAACCCTTCAACGTTTCGGCATCTCCGGGACCGACCTCGGAATCATCTGGGACAACGGCGATCCCGCCAACCGTCAGGCCCTGATGGCCTTTGGTGACACGTTCGGTTATTGCAAGGTCCACGGCCAGCAATGGCGATACAACGTGTTGTTCCGCAGCTCGGACCGCGATCTGTCGCACGGAATCCACGTGGCGGAAGGCGTGCCCAACGACAGGTATTCCGGCTCGCCGGTGTGGACGACCGGCCTTTCCAAGCAGGTTGTCAACACCATCCACCGGGCGGGGCACGAGACGGGAATCATTCCTACCGCGGCGATCTCGCTCGGGAGAACCCAATACCTGAGCTACATGTCCATCAGGCAGTGGGGCCGCGACGGCGAATGGTCCACGAACTATTCGGCGATCGCGAGGTCCGTCGACAATGGCCAGAACTGGGGCATCTTCCCCAGCACTATTCGCACGGCCTCGGCGGACGCGGTGCCGGGCGTCGGGTTCACGCCAGGAAATGAAAACTTCCAAATGGGCGCGTTCATGAGGGGCACCGACGGCTACCTCTACCAGTTCGGAACCCCTTCGGGACGCAGCGGTGCGGCATTTCTGTCGCGAGTTCCACCGAACGCGTTGCCGGACCTCAGCAAGTACCAATACTGGAACGGCGACGAGGGCGGGCGCTGGGTCCCGGCGAATCCGGGTGCGGCGACGCCGATTTTCCCGGGGCCCGTTGGCGAAATGTCGGCCCAATACAACAGCTATCTCAAGCAATATCTGGTGCTCTACACCAACGGCGGCAGCAACGACGTCGTGGCGCGGACCGCGCCGACTCCGCAAGGACCATGGAGTCCGGAGCAACCGCTGGTGACCTCAATGCAGATGCCCGGTGGGATCTACGCGCCGATGATCCATCCCTGGTCCTCGGGTAGGGATCTGTACTTCAACCTTTCGCTGTGGTCGGCATACGACGTGATGCTGATGCACACCGTGCTGCCGTAGTCTCCGCGTTCAGGCCCGTCCGATGTCGGCCTGGGGAGGAAACGCAATGGCTGCCGAGAACTACGACGCGATCGTGATAGGGACCAGCCAGGGCGGCAGGTTCCTTCCCCTCGAGCTGGCGAAGGCGGGCCAGAAGGTGGCCCTCGTCGAGCGTGGCCGACTCGGCGGCGTCTGCGTCAACACCGGGTGCACCCCCACGAAGACGATGGTCGCGAGCGCGCGCCTCGCCTACCAGGCGCGCCGCGCCGCGGAGTACGGCGTGCAACTTGGTCCGGTATCGGTCGACCTGGCCGCGGTGCGCGAGCGCAAACGGGCCATGGTCGCCGGCGCGCGGCAGAACTACGCGAGCCGCCTGACGCAGGACGGGCCTGAGCTGATCGAAGGCGAGGCGCACTTCACGGGTCCGAAGACGGTCGAGATCGCGTTGACGGACGGCGGGACGCGGCAGATCAGCGCGCCGGTGGTCGTGATCGACGCGGGCACCCGGCCCAAGCGGTCGGCGATCCCCGGCGCGGGCGACTTCCCCCTGCTCGATTCGACGTCGATCATGGAGCTGGACGAGCTCCCGGAGCACCTGATCGTCCTCGGCGGCGGCTACATCGGCCTGGAGTTCGGGCAGATGTTCCGCCGGTTCGGCAGCGAGGTCACCATCGTCCAAAGGGCGGCGCGCCTGCTGAAGATCGAGGACGATGACGTCTCGGACGAGGTCACCGCGATCTTGCGCGATGAGGGGATCACGGTCCTGACCTCGTCGACGCCGGTCCGGGTCGAGTCGGCCGACGGCGGCCGGCTGCGGCTGACCGTGCGCACGGAGGGCGGTGAGCGACAGATCGAAGGCTCGCACCTGCTGTCGGCGACCGGCCGCATCCCAAATACGGAGGCGCTCACGCCCGAGGCGGCCGGGATTCGTCTCGACCGCGGCTTCATCGAGGTCGACGAGTATCTGGAAACCAGCGTCCCCGGTGTCTACGCGATGGGAGACGTCAAGGGCGGCCCGGCCTTCACCCACGTTTCCTACGACGACTACCGCATCCTGCACGCCAACCTGATCACGCACGAGAAGGCGAGCACACGGGACCGGATCGTCCCGTACACGGTGTTCATCGACCCCCAGCTTGGCCGCGCCGGCATGACCGAACGCGAGGCCAGGGCGCAAGGACGCGCGATTAGGGTCGCAAAGCTCCCGATGAGCGCCGTCATCCGGGCCCTCGAGACCGGGGAGACGCGCGGCTTCATGAAGGTCATCGTCGACGCGGACAGCGGGCAGATCTTGGGCTGCGCGATTCTCGGCACCGAGGGCGGCGAGATCATGACCATGATTCAGATCGCCATGCTGGGCAAGCTCGCCTACACCGCCATGGCGGACGCGATCTTCGCGCACCCGCTCCTGGCGGAAGGCCTCAACACCCTGTTCGCGATGTTCGACGCCTAAGGCGGGTCGTTATTCGCGATTTCCCGGCGTGAAGGTGACCGGCATCGACGTCAACTCGTTCGAGAAGTTTGACGTCAAGCGGGTGATCGGGCCGGCGAATTGCATGTCCGGCAGCCGCCGCATCAGTTCTTCGAACAGCACCCGCAATTCGAGCCGCGCAAGCCCGTTGCCCAGGCAGAAATGCGCTCCGCCGCCCCCGAAGGCCTGATGGGGTGGCTTCTGCCGAGACACGTCGAAACGGTCGGGGGCATCGATCGCCTCGGGGTCACGGGATCCGGCCGGGTACCACATTGCGACACGTTCGCCCTCCCGGATCGGGTGTCCACCAACCTCGGTGTCGCACTGGGCAACCCGAGTGAAGTAGATGACCGGAGTCACCCACCGCAGCATCTCTTCCACGGCGTTCGGGATTGCGTCCGGATTGCCGACCAGCTTTTGACGTTCGCCGTCGTTCTCGATCAACGCGCGCATGCCACCGGAGGCGGTGTTTCGTGTGGTGTCGTTCCCGGCGAACATCAAGATGCCGAAGAAGAAGGTCACCTCGGCCTCGCTTAGGCTCTCGCCGTCGACCTCGGCGACGATCAACCGGGACACGAGGTCGTCGGTGGGATTCGCCTTCCGTTCGGCGGTGAGCGCGCTCATATACCCACCGATTTCCATCAGCGCGCCCATGCCTAGCTGTGGGTCGGCGGTCGCCGCCGCCCGAGAAAGCGTGTTCGTCCATTCGAAAAGCTGTCGGCGGTCGGACTGCGGCACGCCGAGCATGTCGGCGATTATTCGCAGCGGCAGCTCGACGGCGATGTCGTCGACGAAATCGCACTCGCCCGTTTCGATCACGTTGTCGATGAGCGCCGTCACGTTGGAGCGGATACTCTCCTCTTTCTGGCGGATCATCTTGGGCGTGAAGACAGCCTGCACGACGTTGCGGTGCTTGGTATGACGGGGCGGATCCATGCCGAGGATGACTTCCGCCAGCGCCTCCGGAGGCACGGCGCCCTGGGTGGTCGTGAACACTCCGCCACGAGCGGACGAGAACGTGGCGGGGTTCCGGCTGATAGCGGCGATGTCGGCGGCCTTGGTGAATGACCAGAATCCCGGCTCGTCGCCCGTGAGCGCATTCCAGTGCGGGCTTGCCTCAGAGCGCATTCGCGCAAAGAGTGGATAGGGCGGACCGTCCTCGAAGTACGAGAGGTCAGTCAGGTCGACCTTGGACAGGTCGACGTCGGCAAAATTCAGTGTGGTGGTCATCGGGAATTCCTTTCGTGCGTGGATATCGGGGGTGTTCCGGCGTGGCTCAGCAGTGCGGTGGCATCCAACGGCATTGTCTGGCTGAGCATTTCAGATCTCCGGCGCCGGGATAACCCCGGTAAGGACGGCTCCGGTAGCCCCTCCGTCGACAACAAGCGCGTGCCCGTTGACCCATCGCGCCGCATCGGAGGCGAGAAACACGATCGCGCCCGCGATGTCTTCTGGCGTCGCGTGGCGCCCGAGCAAGGCCTTCAGACCGTCGAGGGTGTCCTTGCCCATGGTGTCCTCGAAGTCGGCCAGGATCGGCGTCTCCACCGGCCCCGGCAGCACAGCGTTGATGCGAAACCCGTTGTGCGCTGCCATCAGAGCCATCGACATCGCGTACACGGTGGTGACTTCCTTGGAGAAGTTGTACGCGTTGCCCGGTTGGGGGTGCGCCTTGAACCAGGCCGCCCCCTCCTCGAAGGTTTGCGTCGCCAGCAGCTCGCCGATAACGTCGAGCCGCGCGGGCCAACCAAAGCCCGCCGTCGACGACACAATCGTCACGGTGCCCCCCGGCTTGAGCCGGTCGAACATCGACTCTGACAACTGCCGCACCGCCAGGGTATTGACGGCCAGCACCACATCCGGGGGTGCGGTGCCGGGAACCCCGGCCACGTTCATCAACCCGTCGAACTCGCCGTCTAATTGCTCGACGGCGGCGTCGATGCTGCGCGGATTCGACAAGTCGACTTCGATGTGTCGGGTGACCGCAGCTGTCGGGGTGTTGCGGTCGAGGGAGTAGACCTCGGCGCCGGCCGCGAGCAGTTGCTCGGCCACCGCGTGTCCGATCCCGGAGGCGGCGCCGGTGACGACATAGCGCCGTTGGGCGAACTCAGACATGGGTATTCCTTTCAGATGACGCTGTCGCGTAGCGGTCAATGAGAATTCGTTTCATGAGCTTTCCGGTCGCCGACCTTGGCAGTTCGGTGACGAAGTCCACCGATTTCGGTGCCTTGTAGTGCGCGATGCGGTCGCGCACGTGGGCGATGATTTCGGCGGCTAGGTCGTCGGAAGGCACGACACCCTCGCGCAATTGGACGACCGCCTTGACCTGCTCCCCCATTTCGGGGTCTGGCACACCGATCACCGCGACATCGAAGATCTTCGGGTGCATGGCGAGGGCGTTCTCGACCTCTTGGGGGTAGATGTTCACCCCGCCGGAGATGATCATGAATCCTTTGCGGTCCGTCAGGAACAAGTAGCCGTCCTCATCGAGGTAGCCGACATCGCCGACGGTGCACCAGTTGTCGTGTGCGGGATGCCTTGAGGCAGTGGTCTTTTCCGGGTCGTTGTGGTATTCGAATGGTGCGACGTCCCGCTCGAAATAGATGCTGCCGACCTCGCCGGCGGGAAGTTCGTCTGCCGCCGTCGTCGCAGATGTGCAGCACGCCCATCGCGGCCTTGCCCACCGATCCGCGCTTGTTCTGCCATTCACTGGTGGTGATCACGGTGGTGCCGTGCTGCTCGGTGGCACCGTAATATTCGGCGAGAATGGGTCCCCACCAAGCGATCATCGCGTCTTTCACATCGGGCGGACATGGCGCGGCGGCATGCACCGCCACACGCAGCGAGGACACGTCGTAGGCGGTGCGCGTCGGCTCGGGCAACTGCAGCATCCGCACGAACATGGTCGGCACCATCTGGGTCACGGTGACCCGGAACCGCTCGATCGCCGCCAGCGCCTCCTCGGCGTCGAACCGCTCCATCAACACCACCGTTCCACCTAACGCCTGGACCGACGCGCACCACTTCAGGGGCGCGGTGTGATAGATCGGCGCCGGCGACAGGTAGACGGAGTCCTCGGTCACGTTGAACGCGTTTGCGAGGAGGGCGACCAACGGATCGCCCGGTTCGTCGACCTGGCCCGGGACCAAGCGCGGCTTGATGCCCTTGGGTCGGCCGGTGGTGCCGGAGGAGTAGAGCATCTCCGAGCCCCGGGGCTGGTCAGTCAACCGCGGTCCTGCGGTGGTCAACAACTCGGGGTAGGAACGGTAGCCCGCGACTTGCCCGCCGAACGCATACCAGTCCCGGACTTCGGGAACCAATGACACGACGGGTTCGGCCACTCCGCGCACCCCGGCCGAGGCGATCACGACCCGTGCGCCGCTGTCGCGCAGGATGTACGCGGCTTCCTCCGGGGTCAAATGCCAATTCACGAAGGTGATGTACAGGCCGGAACGCAATGCGGCCCAATACACCTCGAAGGCCTCCGCCGAGTTGTCCGAAATCAACGCGATCACGTCGCCGGGGCGCAGGCCCAGCGCGTGCAGCGCCGACGCCAGCCGCGCGGAATTGTCGTCGAGCTCGCGGTAGGTCAGGGCTTTCCCCGTGCCGGCCAGCACGACGGCCGGACGATGGGGGGCCGATGCCGCATACTTTCCCGGATACATGATCGATCTACTGGTCAGCCGAAGCCGTGTGCTTCGTTCGACGCCCAGCCATGGCGTGGAACGCAGTGACGGTGGCCGGGATGAGTACCGGAGACAAAACCATTACCAGCATCATTACTACACTGGCGATAGCAGACAGCATTTTATAACTCCCCTTCTGAGCAAAGTGGATAGCGCCGGTTTTCATGTCGAACGTTGGGCATTCGAGTAGAGAATCCGATATTTCAATGTCGCGTTCACCGGAAACACTACGGAGGCCCACACGTCGCGGCTACGTCGTCAAGCGACCAACTTTCGACCCGCGTTGGACACATCTTTGGCTTCGGTAGACAACGTCCTCATCCCATGGAGTTCGGCGTAGCCACGCCATAGAGTCGGTTCATGGCGGATCGAAGCCGCGAGGACGAGGCGCTAGTCGCCAAGTCGGCAGCATTGATCATCGGCCGGCTGGAAGACAAGCTGGCCGACATTACCCGCTCCCTTCAAGAGTTGCTGGTCAGCGAGCTATCGGAGATTAGCGGCGACGGGGAGCTGCTGACGTTGGTCGCTGACTCGGTACAAGGAAACCTCGACACCTTCATCCCGGCCGTGCGCCACGGCATCCCCATCGACCGCGTGGAGCCGCCGACAGCCGCGCTCGAGCATGCGCGACGTTTGGCCCAGCGCGGGGTGGACGCTGAGTACCTGGTGCGCACCTACCGGCTCGGCCACGAGGCCGTAATACGACTCGTGCTCGAAGAAATTCGTGTCGCGCAGTTAGACACCCAGCTTGCGCTTGACGTATTCGAGCAGATCACGTCAATGTCGTTTCGTTACGTCGACCGAATATCGCACCTGGTGCTGACCACCTATCAAAACGAACGCGACCGCTGGCTGGCGAATCAAAACCGGGTGCGGGCATTGCGCGTACGCGACCTGCTCGACGGAGACGAAATCGAGATCGACGAGGTCGCGGATGCCATCCGCTATCCCTTGCGCCGGATTCACTTGTCGCTAATCGTGTGGTGCGGCGAGTCGGAAAACGGAAACGAACTCCTCGTGATGGAGCGGTTTATCACAGAACTTGCGAAATCACTTGGCGCGCAGGAACGTCCGTTGTTCATCGGCGCGGACCGCGTCACCGGATGGGCATGGATCCCGCTGCCCGACAACGCAGCACCTAACGCGATTACGCGGATTCGAGAAGTTGCCAACGCGGGGCCGGACGCGCCGTGGATCGCGGCCGGTGATCCACTCCCGGGTGTCGATGGATTCCGCCGGTCGCATCGGCAAGCGCTGGCCACCCGCGCCGTCGTGATCGCCTCGGAATCGCATCCGCCAGCCGTCACGGCGGCCAGCGATCCCGGCCTTGTAGTGGCTGCCCATTTCTGTTCCGACCTTGAGCAGACGCGGGCATGGGTCCGCGACGTCTTGGGTCCCCTGGCTTCCGCCACCGACAGCGACGAACGGATGCGTGAAACGCTAAGGGAGTTTCTGCACAACGGGTCCAGCTTCAAGACCACCGCCGACCGGTTGCATCTGCATGTCAACTCGGTGAAATACCGGGTGCAGCGCGCGCTCGAGCGTCGCGGCAGGCCAATCACCGATGACCGCCTCGATGTGGAAGTCGCACTGCTCCTTTGTCATTGGTTCGACACGGCCGTCCTGAATTAGGGCACCACCTACCCGCGGCTGACTGATCGGTTAATCTGATGGCCCGACTTACGTCGAAAAGTGGTCCCGTCAGCGCGCGAGACGGCTCCTCGGCAAAACTGGATGGCAGCCTTCGCCGCGTCCTCGGGGCTTGGCTCTCTTGTCGCGCGGACTCAAGCCACCGACACCAAACACAACGAGATAACCCGGCAGACCGGCGATCGTCTGTCTGTCGTAGCCAATGATGCGTCGGCAAGCGGGACGAACTTCGTCGGTTGCGGACGTAGCTGCGGCGGGTGGGGCTCCGTAGTGTGTCGAAACTAATGCGACTTGTTTAATCGCGATTAAAGCAGTGCATACTTCGATGAGGAAGCCATGACCACTAAGATCCAACTGCCAGTGCTCGCCGCGAAACTCGCCGCGAATGTCGCCCGCGAACGCCTTGTTCCTCCGCGCGTGACTACGTTAAAAGATTTGCCGCCGTCGGCGAACGCGCTGACCAACGAGTGGCTGACCGCAGCGCTCTGCCGAGACGTCCCCGGCGCCGCCGTCGTCGACTCTGAGGTCGTCGGCGGGTCGGACGGCACGAGTTCACGCCGCGCATTGCGGGTCGACTACAACCCGGCGGGCCAGACTGCCGGGCTGCCAACCAGACTGTTCACCAAGAGCGCGTCCAGCTTCCAGTCGCGCCTGATGCTCGTCGCTGGCGGCGTCGCGGAGAGCGAGACGATCTTCTACCGCGACATCCGCCCACAGCTCGACCGGCTGCGAAGCCCCAGCTCCTACTATGCGGCGTTCGACCCCAAGACCTACCGGTCGTTCGTGGTCATGGACGACCTCAGCGCCGCGGGATGGGCCTTCCCTAACCCGATGCAGGACACCATCAGCCGCAGGGACGCCGAGGACATGGTCGACCAGATGGCCTACTACCACGCAGCTTTTTGGGACGACCCGCGCCTCTCAAGCCAATACGGACGGCTCGCTACCACCGAGATCTTCCAGCAGCGCATCAACAATGTCGGACTGTTGAAAGCGGCCCACCGAGGCCTCGAGCACATCGAGGCGACCACACCACCCGCGATCTATCGGCGCCGTGAGGAGCTGATTCCCACCACGATGCGCGCGCTGCACCTCAACTCGACCGGTACCCCCACACTCCTGCACCAGGACGTCCACCAAGGCAACTGGCTGCGCGACCCGGACGGCCGCATGGGCCTCTACGACTGGCAATGCGTCGCCAGAGGCGAATGGGCGCTCGACTTCGCCTACGCGATGTCGATCAACCTCCCTGTCGAGGACCGCCGCGCGTGGGAGCGCGAACTGCTCGAGCGTTACCTCTGGCGTCTCGGCGAAGAAGGCGTGAAGGACCCACCCTCGTTCGAGCAGGCATGGCTGCGGTATCGCCAGCAGCCTTTCCATGTCGTGATCTTCTCGCTCTTGACGATCGGCGCCGGCCGCTTCCAACCTGTCATGCAGCCCAAGGACTACATGGCGCGCTGCTGGGAGCGCATCGCCACTTTCCTGGACGACCACGACTCGCTCGACAGCATCAGCTGACCAAGCCCTGGCCCTCTGGATTTCAGGGCATGGTATAGCCGCCACTGACGGAGATCAGTTGCCCGGTTATCTGGCGCGCCGCGTACGGGGAGGAGAACCACACCACGGCGCGGCCGATGTCGTCGGCGGTGGTGAGCGTTCGCAGTGGTGTGTCCTTGAGCATGAAGTCGATCTGGTTCTGATCAAAAACCGCATCCTGTCCGACCGCCCACAGGCTGGAGGCGCCAACCGCTTCGGGGCCGTCGGGAATCACCAGGCCCGGGCACACGACGTTGGATCTGATGCCGTGGCGGCCGTGTTCGCGCGCGGTGGTGCGGGCCACTGCAACCATGGCAGCCTTCGACGCGCCGTAGACGCCTTGCCTGATCTGGCCGAACGCCGCGTCGCTGGCGATGAACACGATCGCTCCGGCGCCGAGTTCTTTCATGACGGGAATCGCCGCTTGCGTCGCGGCGATCGCGGAAAACAGGTTGATCTCGATCGTGCGCTGCCACTTGTCCCGGTCGGTATCGGTGGCGATGAACCCCGGAACGCTCCAGCCGGCATTGTTCACCAGGACATCCAGGCCGCCCCATGTGGTCTGGGCGGCATCAACCGCGGCTTCGGCCGCCCCCGGAAGTGTCAGGTCGGCGATCACGACATTGACGTCACTGGCACCCAATTCCTTCGCCTCGGCGCGCACCTTTTCGGCTTGCGGAGCGTCGATGTCGTTGATCACGATGCGGGCGCCTTCGGTGGCGAACGCGTGCACGATGCCGCGTCCGATGTTGGATGCGCCTCCGGTGACGACAACCCGCGCATCGGCCAAGCCGAGATCCATGTCGACTCCTCACTGTGCGTCGTCGCTTGTGACGATCTCCGAATTAGTTTAACCTAGATTAGAAATTGTAGGAATGAGGGATGGGACTACTCGTGAGCGTCGTGCAGCACGTGATCGCCGACGGGGTCGGTCACGTCACGCTGAACCGGCCCGAGCGCATGAACGCGGTGACGATCGAGCTGGCCCGCGAACTCGAACACGCGCTGAGCGAGCTGTCCATGGCTCCGGCGGTGAACGTGATCGTGATTCGCGGAGCGGGCAAAAACTTCTGCGCCGGAGGCGATGTCGCCGAGGTCGAGCGCCTCAGGTCCACTGGCCCCGAAAGGTTGCGAACGCTGTTCGACGCCTTCCGCCGGGCGTGTGATGTCATCGCGACGGTCGACGTTCCGGTGGTCGCCGCCGTCGAGGGTGTGGCGATGGCCGGCGGCTTCGAGCTGATGCAGGCGGCCGACATCGTGATTGTCAGCGACGACGCCAAAATCGCCGACAGCCACATCAACTTCGGCATGATCCCCGGCGGCGGAAGCACGCAGCGGCTGCCCCGATTGGTCGGACGCCAGGTTGCGCTCGGCCTGCTGTTCAGCGGCGACCGGCTGAGCGGGCCGGATGCGGTGCGTCTTGGCCTGGCGTACCGCAGTTTTGCGCCGCAGGACTTCGACGAGGGCCTGCACGATTTTGCGACAAAGCTGGCCAACCGCGACCGCACCGCGGTGGCGACGATAAAAAAGCTCGTGCGCGGCGCCGGCCAACTTCCGCTGGCGCAAGGCCTGGACGACGAAATCGCCGCGGTCGTCGCCCATATCACCGACCACGGCGTCGACGAATTCAGACAGGTAGGTTCGCCCTCATGACCGCCATTGACGCGACACCCGTAGCACTGGATGTTGGCTCCGATGGCATCGCGCGGCTGCGACTGAACCGGCCCGAGGCCTCGAATGGGCTCAACGTGGAGCTGCTCAAAGCGCTGCACGAGGCCATCCTGCGTTGCCACGCCGACACCTCCGTGCGGGTGGTGCTGCTCAGCGGCGAAGGGCGCAACTTCTGCGCCGGCGGCGATATCCACACCTTCGAATCCAAGGGCAAGGAGTTACCGCAGTATTTACGCGAGGCGACCGCTTGGCTTCAGTTGGCGACGTCGGCGCTGATCCAGCTGCGCGTGCCGGTGGTCACGGCGGTGCAGGGGTTCGCCGCCGGCGGGGGCGGGCTGGGCCTGGTCTGTGCCTCCGACATCGTCGTCGCGGCCGAGTCCGCGAAATTCTTCTCCGGAGCGGTGCGGGTGGGGATGGCCCCGGATGGCGGGTCTTCGGTGACTCTGACCCAACTCGTCGGCTTGCGTCAGGCACTGCGGATATTGCTGCTCAATCCCACCTTGACGGCCGCGGAGGCGCGCGACATCGGTTTGGTCACCGAGACGGTACCCGACGACGAATTGCCCACCCGGGCAATCGAAATCGCATCCGCATTGGCGAGCTCGCCGACCTTGGCCGTTTCGGCTACCAAACGCCTGGTGTGGAACGGGGTAGGCGCCTCGGTTGAGCAACGGCTGGCCGAAGAGTCGCGCACGGTGTCCGAACTGTCGGGCACCGACGATGCGCTTGAGGGGTTGCGCGCCGTCATCGAACGCCGCCCCCCGAGGTTCACCGGCCGATGACCACCACGACCCGCGGCCCGCTGCTCGTTGATGACGACGCCGCGGTGCGCACACTCACCCTCAACCGGCCGCAGAAGCGCAACGCGATCGATATCGAATCGCGCATTGCCCTGGCCGAGGCGATCGAGTCCGCCGACCGTGATCCGGCCATCCGGGTGATCATCCTGACTGGAGCGGGACCGGTGTTCTGTTCGGGTGGGGACATTTCCACCATGGAGCGCATGCCCGCCGAACGCGCCCTTGAGCGGATTAATTTGGCGCAGCGCGTGATCCGCGCCATCTGGAACACACCCAAGCCGGTGCTGGCGGCTGTCGAAGGGTCGGCCTACGGTGCGGGCACCGCATTGGCCGCCGCCTGCGACCGGGTTGTGGCCGCGCGTGACGCGACGTTCGCGACCACGTTCACCAATATCGGCCTGGCCGGGGATATGGGTGCCTCCGTGTCGTTGCCGGCGCGCGTTGGCGCGGCGCGTGCGCGGCAGATGCTCATGCTACCGGCTCCGGTCACCGCTGCGGAGGCCCTCGAAATGGGCCTCATTGACGCGGTCGTGGAGCCTGGACGGGCTTTGGAGTCGGCGCGCCGCGACGCGCGCCAGCTGGCGGCCGGGCCGTCGCGCGCCTACGGGGTGATCAAGGCGCTGCTGGCTGATCCGGGCACAGCCAACCCGTTCGAGCTGCTTGAACGCGAAGCCGTCTGCCAGTCAGAGCTTTTCGACACCGACGATTTCGCTGAGGGCATCGCCGCGTTTCGGGAGAAACGCCGACCGGTCTTCGGCACACGGGACGGAGGGCGATCATGACCTCGGTCATCGACCCGATCGGCGACACCGGCAGCCTTTATGACCGGCTGATCAAGCGTGACAAGGTGCACGGCTCGCTGTACACAGAACCGGGCATCTTCGCCGAAGAATTGCGCAAGATCTGGTACCACACCTGGGTTTTCGTCGGCCACGAGAGCGAAGTGGCCCAGCCCGGCGACTACGTGCGGAAACGTCTCGGGCTGCAAGACCTCATCATGACCCGCGACCGCGACGGCCAGTTGCACCTGCTGCTGAACCGCTGCGCGCACCGGGGCAACCAGGTGTGCGACGACGCCCAGGGCAACTCGTCGGCATTCCGCTGCCCCTATCACGGTTGGACATATCGCAACAACGGCGAACTGGTCGGATTCCCGTTCTTCAAGGGCTACGGCGAGCGCAAGCTGGACCTCGCCCTGGGGCGGGTGCCGCGGGTCGATTCTTACCATGGATTTGTCTTCGGCAGCTTCGCTACCGAAGGTCCCACGCTGCCAGAGCACCTCGGCGCCGCGGCGGGCGAGATCGACCGGCTGGTGCGGTTGTCTCCCGACGGACGGGTCGAGCTCACAGCCGGATGGCTGCAGCACCAGACCCGGGCGAACTGGAAACTGTTGGCGGAGAATGAAACCGACGGTTATCACCCGCAGTTCGTGCACGGATCGATCTTCGGGGTCACCGGCAGCACGATCGGGCCGCTCTACAGCGATGCTTCTACAGCGGTGACCCGCGATCTGGGCAACGGGCACAGCGAAAACGATCTGCGTCCCGAGTTCCGCAAGTTCGCCGAACCGCTGCGCTGGTTCGGCACCACGGAGTCCCGGGTCCCCGACTACGTGGCGGCGATGCGCGCCAAACACGGAGTGGACGCCGAACGCATCCTCATCGAGGGCGCGCCGCACGTGATGATCTTTCCCAACCTCTTCATCGCCGAGATCCAGGTCTTCAACATTCAACCGGTGGCGGTGGGGGAGTGCGTCCAGTACTCGACCGCGGTGCAGTTGGTGGGAGCGGATGAACTCAACCGCCGCATGGTGTCGCAGTGCGTGGGATCGGTCGGCCCGGCGGGGATGCTGCTGGCCGACGACACCGAAATGTACGAACGGAATTGGGCTGGCCTGCAATCGCTGACACCGGAGTGGGTCGACGTGCGCCGTGGGCTGAACCGCGAGAGCGTCGACGACAACGGTTTTACGATCGGTGCTGCCACCGACGAGACCGCCATGCGCGGCTTTTGGAGACAGTACAAAGCATTGATGGAGGCGACATGACGACCGCCGCCAGCAGACAGGCTGGTCTGGGGCCGGTGCCCGACGGATTCGACCGCTACACCGTCGAGCAGTTCCTCTACCGCGAGGCGCGGCTGGCAGACGAAGGCGACTACGAAGCATGGGAAGCCCTCTGGACCGGCGACGCGCTGTACTGGGTGCCCGTCGCCGGCGAGGGCGGCGACCCGCGGCGGCAGATGTCGGTCATCTTCGACAACCGCAGCCGCATCTCCACCCGCGTGAAGCAGTTGCGCACCGGCAAACGCTACGCGCAGGCGCCGCGTTCCAGCCTGCGCCGGCTGCTGTCCAACGTCGAATTCCTGGGCGGGAGAAGCAATCCGGATGGCGGCGTCGACCTCGAGGTTGGCGCGAACTTCTTGGTCATCGAGTCACGTTCGCGCGGAACTCATCTGTGGGGCGGTCGCGCTACCTACCGGTTGCGCCGCCTTGGAAAGGGCCCCGGGGAGGAGCTCCTACTCGCCTACAAGAAGGTGGTGCTGGTGGACAACGACAAGCCTCTGCCTACGCTCGGGTTTCTGATCTGAGGCGCGCCATGACGATCGAGTTTGGTGAAGGCGAGAACGTCCTCGACAGTGAGTTCGCCCAGGTGGCAGTGAAATTGGACACCAGCGGTAATGCGCCCCGGTTGCGGTTGGAGGATCTGCGCAGCGGCCGAGTTCGCTACCTGGACGCGCTGGAACTGGAGACGATCATCTGGCTGCCCGACGAACGCCTCACTGGTCTGCTCGACCCGTCGCACAGCCGCTGGCGTGGTGAGGCGCGAGGGTCGGATTCGTGATGGCGCGTAGCTCTGGATGGGAGGAGAACGATGTCGAAATACCTAGCTGGCAAGGTCATCATTGTCACGGGCGCGGGTAGTGGGTTCGGTAAGCTCATCGTCCAGAAGTGTGCCGCGGGCGGCGCGAAGGTCGTCGGGACAGACATCAATGGCGACAGCCTGAGTGAGGTCTTCGAAGGTATCCGGGCGGCCGGCATGGAGGCCACCGCGCACGTTGCGGACGTCACGAATCTCGCGCAAGTCAAGGCGGCCGTTCAGACTGCGATCGACATGTACGGCGCGGTCGATGTGCTTGTGAACAATGCCGGCGTGATGCCGTTGGCGTATTTCGCCGACCACGAACGCGCCTGGGAGAAGTGGCACAAGGCAATCGATATCAATATCAAGGGTGTCGTGAACGGCATAGCTGCGGTGTACGACCAGATGATCGCGCAGGGTCGCGGGCACGTGGTCAACATTTCGTCGATCTACGGCAACGCCGGCGTCGAGGGGGCGGGCGTTTACAGCGCGACCAAAGCCGCCGTCACGGCGCTTTCGGATTCATTGCGCGTCGAGGCGGCCGGAAAAATCAAGGTGACCACGATCAAGCCGACCGGAGTCTTGGGCACGAATCTGGCGAGCACGGTCGTCAATCCGACGGCGATCATGGGGCTCGTTGGACAGAAGGCCGGCCAATTCGCCGAGAACGTAAGCAATCTCCGGTCCGGTGGGCTGCGCCCCGAGCAAATGGACGTTGATTCGGTGGAGTACTGGCTGATCACTCCTGACGACTTGACGGACGCTGTCGTGCATGTCATAGACCAGCCTTGGGGAATCAGCCTAAGCGATGTCACCGTGCGGGCGAGCGGCGAGAACTATGTCTACTGACTCACTGTGACCGAGTTTTCCGTCACGCCAATGGGCAAGGCACGCAAGTTCGAGCTGCGGGACGCGATCGTCCGCCGCGACCTCCGGGAACTGTGACCACGACGGAAGACGTCCACGCGCGCCGCGACCAGCTGCGGCGCCGTTTCCCGGTGTGGCGACCGCACACCCTGTCGGACTGGCTCGACAACTGCGCCGAACGCCATGCCGCGCGGCCCATGGTGCTCACCGACGAGCTCGAACTCAGCTATGCTGACGTCGCGGCCGAATCCCGCCGTCTGGCAGATGGTTTGGTGGCCCTGGGCATCCAACCAGGCGACCGCGTGACGATGGTAATGGCGAACTATCCGGAGTTCGTCGCAATCAAGTTCGCCATCGCCCGAGCGGGCGCCATCGCCGTCCCGCTCAACTATCTTTACCGCAGCGAAGAGTTGCGATTCGTCCTGGCGGATTCGGGATGCCGAGTCGTGATCACCATGACCGGTTTCGCCGGCCTGGATTACCAAACGATGATTGACGACATACCCGATCCGCCCACGGTGGTGTTGCTCGATACCGATGGGCACGCTCGTCCTGGTGCACTTACCATCGAGGGCTTGGCCGCCCTGGGCGACCAGAACCGTGGTGCCAGCGACGGTCGCGTGAGCGATCCGTGTGGGCCTGGCGACATGCTCTACACCTCAGGGACGACCGGGTCGCCCAAGGGAGTGCTGCTGTCTCACGACGCCGTGCTACGCACCGCCTTCGCGTCGGCGCTGACCCGGGCCTACCGGGATGGTCGCCGAATCCTGTTCTCGCTGCCGTGCTATCACATGTTCGGCCTTGTCGAGGGCTTGCTATCGGTGACCTTCGTCGGCGGCGCGGTGATTCCGCAGACCAGTTTTTCCGCCGAGGGTTACTTCGCCGGCATTGAGCGGCACCGAGCGACCGACATCTTGTGTGTGCCGACGATGGCGGTGGCGATGATCGAGCATCCGGCTCGCCGCGATTACGAGCTGAGTTCGCTCTCGGCGATCCTGTGCGGCTCGGCGCCGGCGCCGGTCTGGCTGTGGGACCGGATCCAGGCCGAATTCGGTGTCAGCGAGATCGTCACCGGCTACGGGATGACCGAGTCGCGGCGGGGCGATGACGCTGACGCGTCCGGAGGATCCGCTGGAACTGACCTCCGACACCGTGGGACGCCCGAAAATGGCCGGCGCCGCGGGTCTCTCGGGAACCGATGCGCTGGTCGAGTACAGGGCGGTAGATCCCGACAGCGCGAGTGGTGCTGCCACCTGGCCGGGAGGGTGAACTGGTGTCGCGCGGGCCCACGACGATGCTGCGATATTGGAATCGATCCGACGACACCGCGGCGGCACTGCGCAACGGCTGGTTGCGCTCGGGCGATCTCGGCCGGGTGCGCGAGGACGGCTACCTTCAGGTCACCGGCCGCAGCAAGGAGCTCTACAAAAGCGGCGGGGAGTTGATCATGCCCAAGGAGATCGAAGATCTCCTTGCCGCCCACGACGAAATCAGCCAAGTGTTCGCGATCGGACTTCCCGATGAACGTTGGGGCGAGATCGGCTGTGTCGTAGTCGTTCCCGCGCCGGGGGCCGCGCTCAGCGAGGACGATGTGCTGGCGCTGTGCCGCGCCAAACTCGCGAGGTTCAAAGTCCCGAAACGCGTGGTCTTCTACCGCGCGGAAGATCTACCCACCACGCCTACCGGCAAGGTGCAAAAGTTTCGGCTGGTGCAACAGCTCAGCGGTCCCTAGGCCAGTATCGGCGGCATCCAAAATTTCGGGTCCTCGGGCTTGCTCGAACTTGCCTGCGACCCTTGATCTTCACGCTTTGGCCGCCGCACCACGAGTGGCAGCCGCAATGGTAGCGATGATGGTCTCTTCGTCGGTCTCGACGGTCCCCTGTAGCCAGTCCACGATCAGCTGGGTGCTGCCGGCGGTGATGATCCGCGCGGCGAGATCACGTCGGATGCCGGTGGGCGGGTTGCCGGTGAACGGCATGACATCGGCCGCCAAGCGGTCACTGAACTCGCGGATCGCGCGCTGCTGCCGCTCGCGCAGCCGCGGGAAAGCCGCGCATTCGATGTACAGCCGTGCCGAAGCCTGCTCGGAAGCCAAAGTGTGAACAATGGCCTCTATGGCGGCCCGAGCGCGCTTCGGTCCTGACGCAACAGCCAAGGCTCCGTCCATCGCATCCCACAGCCGGCTGAACAGCTGTTCTGCACAAACATCCAGAAGGTCGTCCTTGCCAGAGAAATCCGCGTAGAAGTACCGCTTGGTCAACTCGGCTGTCTGGCATACCTGCTCGACGGTGAGCGCGGCGACGCCATGTTCAGCGATCACCGCCTGCGCGGCCTCGATCAGCCGCTGTCGCCGCGACCGTGCCCGCGCTTCGGCGCTCATGCCGCCATAGCTACGACCTGCGTCGGGCGAGGTGTCTTGACTCATGGTGACCGCCATTATAATCTGACACGCGACCGTGTCAGATCAAACAAAGGAAGACGTCGTGACGCACAGCACCCTGACAGGCCACAGCCTGCTGATTAGGGAGGTTTCAGAGATCACCGCCAGATGGCTTGAGCGTGTCCTGAATCGCCCAAGCCTTCAGACGACAGAGATCGAACGGATCGGCACCGGCCAGATGAGCCTGACTTACCGCGTCTCCTATGTCGATGCCGACGGGTCCGACGGGACCGTAGTGGTCAAACTGGCCGCCGACAACGACAGCAGCCGCAGCACCGGCGTCGGTATGGGTGCCTACCTGCGCGAGGTGGCCTTCTACCAACATCTCGGCGACCGCCTCCAGGGACCGCCGCGCTGCCACCTCGCCGAATACGACGCCGCCGAGGGATGGTTCACCGTCGTTCTCGACGACATCGTCGGCGCACAACAAGGCGACCAGATCGCCGGCTGCGACGTCGACACCGCGCGCCTCGTGATGCGGACGCTGGCCGGGCTACACGCGCCGGTGTTCAACGACCTCGCCACGGGAACCCTCGATTTCTTTAACCAGCCCAACCCGCTCAACCAGGCCGTGATGACGGCGGCGCTGCCTCAAATGCTGGGGCGATACGACGAGCGCATCGACGACGCACACGCCGAGGTCTGCAGGCGATACGTCGCAGTCGCCGACGCCCATGCCGCAGACGTTCGGGCGCCATTGGGACTCATCCACGGTGACTTCCGCCTCGACAACCTCCTGTTCGGAGCTGACGCAAAGTGCGTCGTCGTCGACTGGCAGACGGTGCAGTGGGGGCCTGCGCTGGTCGACGTCGCCTATTTCTTGGGCGGCAGCCTCGAGATCGCGGACCGGCGCGCTCATGAGCGCGACCTGGTCCGTACCTATTACGACGGACTCATCGCCGCCGGCGTCACCAACTTCACCTGGGAACAGTGCTGGGAAGAGTACCGGCGACAGCCGTTTTGGGCGTTGGCGATGGTGATCGTCGCCGCCATGGCCGTCGAACGAACCGCACGTGGCGACGAGATGTTCATGGCCTTGTTGCGGCGGACCTGCCAGCAGATCATCGACCTGCGTTCACTCGAGTTGCTCCCCGACCCGGGAGCGGGCCCGGTGGCCCTGCGTCCGGCGCCCCGTGACGAGGCGCCGCACCAGCCCGCCGCGATCCCGTTCTGGAACGAGAGTTGGTACTTCGACGCGGTCAGCCTTGGCCGGCAGGGGCCCGAGGTCGGGGTCTATGTGCGGCTCGCCAACGTCGCCAACCAGCAAGGCGGGGTGTACTCGGTGGCCGTGGTGCGCCCCGGCCGTCCGACGGTGATGGTCGCCGACTATTCCTGCCCCCACCCTATTTTGGACACCGAGCGCCAGACGGTGACGGGCGACCGATTATCACGCTGTGCAGCACTGCGCACGGCCGCTGGAAGAGTTCGGGATCCAGTTCGACGGTGGCGCAAGACAATACGCCGATGATGCCGATCCTCTAGCGGGAAAATTGGGTGTACCGGTGCAATTACGCCTCGACCTGCGCTGGCTCACCGACGGTGCACCCTATCAATGGCGTGCGACCACACGTTACGAAATCCCCTGTCACGTCCAGGGAACGATCAGCATAGACGGCGAGGAGATCATCATCGCGGGACCCGGCCAGCGTGACCATTCATGGGGCAGCCGCGACTGGTGGGCCAACGACTGGATGTGGACCGCTTTCCACCTTGACGACGGAACGAGGGTGCATGCCGTAACCCTGCCCGACCATCCCGGAATCGCAATCGGCTACATACAATCCGGTGGCCAGGTGGTCGAGGAGCTGACGGCAGGTTCATCCACCGCCGAACATGCCTCAGACGGACTCGTGACCGCCGCGCACCTGACATTGGGCTCCGGTCCGCTCGAGGTCGACGTGCAACCGCTTGGTTTTGGTGCGCTGCGAATGGAAGCACCTGACGGTCGGGTCTCCTTCTTCCCGAGGGCAATGGCCACGTTCCGAACCGCTGACGGTCGCAGCGGCGTCGGCTGGATCGAATGGAACACCAACCAGCAGTAGGGGCGGGGTTCGCCTAGGGCGACACCGAGGGTAAAAGGGTGTCGCCCTACTCCGTTCTGGGCAGCCTGTCCACCTCGTTGAGGTCACGCATCGTCAATGGAACGGGATGGGTGACACATGATCGCTAACTTGTTCGACGGTCGCTGACATCGTCGCGGCCCTTTTCACTGCGCGACTGGACAAGAATTTAACGCAGACTAGAAAATGATGATATTCTGTGCATGGCGACGGCCAAGCAAGGACACTCCTTGTTCGAATCGGCATTAAATACCGATCCGTCACTGGCATCGAAGGGAGAGATCGTGCGCTATGTCGGTTGATCACACCTTCACCACCAAAGTGTCCACCGCCCAACAGCTTTATCGAGCGCTCGCCGCGGGTGACCGCAAGGCGTTGTCGACGCTGCTGCATCCCGACTTCGTCGGTCACGCCACCGACGGGCTGCCGCTGGACATGGGTGGGCGCCACGACGGACCGGAGGCCATGCAGCGCGACCTGTGGTGGACCATCGGACGCCACTACAAGGTCGAGGCGCAGCCGGAGGACTTCCGCGTTCTCGATGACGGCCGACTGTTTGTTGCCGGGCACTACCGCGGCGAGGGCCGCGCCTCGGGCCGCCGACTGGACGCGGCGTTCATCCACCTCATCGGTTTTGCCGCCGACGGACGCATCTCGTCACTGCGTCAGCTCACCGACAGCGCGGCCTGGGTGTACGCCCTCGGCGACGACGTGCCGCTGCGGACGATCGAGTACTCGGTCACCGATGCGGTCGCCACCGTGTGCCTGAACCGTCCGGCAGACCGCAACGCCATCGACATGCGGATGGCGGAGGAAACCCTCGAGGTGGCCCGCCGCATCGCCGCCGACAACGCGATCCGCGCGGTTCTCATCTGCGGCAACGGCCCCGCGCTGAGCGTCGGCGGCGACATCGACTACTTCTCCTCGGGCGGTGGCGACCAATTCGGAGCGCTGCTCGCGCGGATGACCACACCGTTCCATGAAGCGTTTCGCGTTTTGAGCCGCATCGACGTCCCCATCGTGACCGCTGCGCACGGCGCGGTCGCCGGCGGCGGATTGGGCTACGTGTACGCGGCCGACCTGGTCATCGCCGCCGAGGGAACGAAGTTTGTGACGGCGTTTGCGGCCCTTGGGCTTTCGGGCGATGGCGGCGGAACCTGGCACCTGCCCAGGCTGATCGGTGCCCGGCGCGCCGCGGAGGCCTATCTGCGCAATAGGCCGATCGAGGTCAGAGAGGCACTGGACTGGGGGCTGGTCAACGAGATCGTGCCCGCCGAGGAACTGCGTAGCCGGGCCGAGGCGGTGGCGCGGGAACTGGCCGACGGACCCACCCGCGGTTTCGCGCGCATGCGCGCGCTGCTGCGCGACACGTGGCGCAACGACTTGTCGACGCAACTGCAAGCCGAAACCGAGGCCCTCCGACACACCGGCGACACCGCCGACGCCGCAAGGGCCATCAACGATTTCGCCGAAAAACGCCGTCCCGAATTCACCGGAGAGTAGGACATGGGACTCATTCAGGACTCAGTGGAACACAAGGCCATTCGCGAGACCGTGGCCGGAATCGCCGCGCGCTACGGCGTGCAGTACTACACCGAACGCGCCCGATCCGGCGGCGGCATCGACGAATTGTGGAAAGACCTCGGGACCGCCGGCCTGCTCGGCCTGCACCTGCCCGAGGAGTACGGAGGCGGGGGAGGAGGCATGGCCGAGGCCGTCCTCGTCGTCGAGGAACTCGCCGCGCACGGCATGCCACTGCTGGTCTGGGTTATCTCGCCGGCGATTTGCGGCAACATATTGGCCCACCACGCCTCGGAGGAAATGAAACAGCGGTGGCTGCCGCTGATCGCGGACGGCACCAAGATCATGGCGTTCGGTCTGACCGAACCCGACGCCGGCTCCAACAGCCACAACGTCAAGACCACGGCGCGCCGCACCGAGACCGGATGGGCGATCTCGGGCTCTAAGTACTACATCTCGGCCGTCGACCAGTCCGACGCGATACTCGTTGTCAGCCGCGACGCCGACCACTCGACATCGGAGAAAAGCGCGCTGTCATTGTTCGTGGTTCCCACCGACAGCCCCGGCCTGTCCTTCCAGCAGATCGACACCTCGATCGTGTCCCCCGACAAACAGTTCACGCTGTACTTCGACAACGTGCAGGTCGGACACGACGCGCTGATCGGCGTCGCCGGTAACGGGCTGCGCCAGGTGTTCGACGGGCTGAATCCCGAACGCATCCTGGTCGGCGCCCTGTGCGGCGGCATCGGCCGCTATGCGATCGACAAGGCCGCCCAGTACGCCAAGGAGCGCCAAGTCTGGTCGAAGCCGATCGGCGCCCATCAGGGCATCGCCCACCCGCTCGCCGAAGCCCACATCGCCGTGGAGCTGAGCCGGCTGGCCACCGTACGCAGCGCCGAACTGTTCGACGCGGGCGAAAACGCCGGCGAGGCAGCCAATATCGCGAAGTTCGCCGCCTCGGAAGCCGCCCTTCAAGCGCTCGACCAGGCGATCCAGACGCACGGTGGCAACGGCCTGTCCCACGAGTACGGGCTGTCCGAGCTGTGGTTCGTCACGCGCCTGATGCGCACCGCGCCGGTCAGCCGGGAAATGGTGCTCAACTTCATCGCCCAGTCGTCGCTGGGTCTGCCCCGCTCCTACTAGGCCACGGAGAAAACGCATATGAGCACCACGCAATTCGACGCCATCGTCATTGGCGCCGGTGCGGGCGGCCTGTTCACCGCCGCGCGCCTGGCGCAGCGGGGCTACCGGACATTGGTGGTGGAACGGCTCGACAAAATCGGTGGCCGGGCGTCCACCGACGACATTGACGGTTTCAAGGTCAACAACGGCGCCATCGTCATCGAGGTCGGCGGCATCACCCAACAGACCTGCGAGGAGGTCGGCGCGCCGTTCGACATCCGCGAGCCCAAACCCCCGCTGCTGTACCGCATCGGCGGCAAGGATGTCGACGTCACCGGCGGCGGCTGGGGCTTGCTGCTGAGCAAGCTCACCCGCCAGGGCGCCAAGCTGGTGAAGGGTATCGGCGCGGCGCGCAACGACTCGGGCCTACCCGAGGACGAGATCTCGACGGCCGAGTGGATCTCGCGGTATACGAAAAACGAAGGGGTGCACGGAATCTTCCGCAACATGTGTGCGTCGATCTTCGCCGTCGGCTCCGAGGATCTGCCGGCCCGGGTGTTCCTCACCTACTTCACCCGCAAGAGCGCGTTCAAACGGTTCGGGTTCCACCCTGAGGGCACCATCGGGTTGTGGCGCGGCCTGGCCGGCGCCATCGAGTCCCACGGCGGGCAGGTGTGGCTGTCCACGCCCGTCGTCAAGATTGTTTCCGACGGCGCCAAAGTCACCGGCGTGCGGGTGATCCGCGACGGCGAGACGATCACCGTCACGGCCCCGGTGGTGGTAAGCGACATCGGCCCGGCCGCCACGGTCAAGCTGCTCGGCGAGGAGAACGTCCCAGCCGATTACCAAGAGGTGGTGAAGAAAGGTGACCGGCCCACCGCGATGATCTCGGTCAACTTCGCCAGCCAGGAGCGCTTGGTCGACGTGCCCGGGATGTTGAGCTTCGCTAGGACGCGGCGGCTGGCCTACATCGCCAACTTCACCGACATGTGCCCCGAGATGGCGCCGCCCGGGTGGAACCTCTACGTCGGCACCGCGGTGCCCAAGCCGTCGATCGGCGACTTCGACGATGCCGCCGAGACCGAGCTGCTGCTGCAGGACCTGCGGGATAACATCGACCGCTTCGACGACCGCGCCAGAACCCTGAATATCGCTGTGACACGCGACGATTGGCCACCGCAGCGGGCGGTCGCCGGGTTCGACTTGCCGCACGACACTCCATTCGCAGGGTTGTGGAACGTCGGCGACGCGGTCAAGGAGTATGCCAACGGCGGAACAACGGCCTGTGCCGAGACCGCCAAGCTGGTAGTCGACACGATCGTCGCGGCTCACCAGCCTAGCGCGAACGTGCGCTAGCGGGGCTCCGGCTCATGACCCACCCACATCCGACAGACGTCGATTTCGCCGCCGCTTACTCCCAGGCCTGGACGTCGGAGCCCGTCGAACTGCTCGACTTCTTCGCGCCCGATGGCAGTTACACGGATGTCGCGATGGGCGCGACGTACAACGGCCGCGCAGAAATTGGCCGGTTCCACCGCTGGATGTTGAAGTTCGCTCCCGACTCCGTCATCGAGTTCAGTGACGCCTGCGCATCCGATGGGCGACTTTACCTTCAATGGGTTTGGAGCGGAACGTTCGAAGGAGCGTTGCGACTGCCGGATGGCTCGTTGGTGGAAGCGACCGGAGCGAAGTTCGGTGTCCCCGGAGTTGCCGCGTGCCGCTACGCGCCCGATGGCAAGTTGCTAAGCCACCGCGACTACTGGGATCTCGGCACGGTGCTCACGCAGGTCGAAGCGCGGAGGCGGGGCTGAGCGCGAAGTCTTTCGGCCGAGCGGTCAATTATTTTAATCTAGAATAAAGCCATTTCCTGGCGGCGGATTAGCGGCTCGCTGCGTCTTTGGGTGTGCGTCTGGTGAGCCCGGAGTTGGGCTTCCGCACCGGGCTGAGGCCGTTGCGCACCAACACTTGAGCGTTGGACACAATCGTTGTCCACCGAACTGCGGCGCGGATCGAACCATTCCGCAGACCAGTTCAAGGCGCCGATGACCAACAACTGGGCAAGCCGGGTGTCGAGATCTCTGCGCAGTTGACCACTGGCGCGTGCATCGTCAAAGAGTCGGCGCCAGATCCGGCCGTAGGCGGCGTCTTCCTTGAGTTGGCGCGTGCGCAGTCGATCTGGGATCTGCCCGGCGTTGCGGATCAGTGCCGAGGCATAGTCGGATAGCTCTAGCTCATGGCGCAGATGCGCTTCGACGGCCGCCAATATTCTGTCCATGGGCGAGGTCTGTGGCGGCAGCGCGTCCAGCGCGCCCCTCAGGTGTTCGCGCATCGCGGCGATCCCGGCATACATCACTTCTTCGATGAGGTCATCTCGCGACGGGAAGTAGTAGTAGATCGCAGGTGCCTGTAGCTCGGCGTATTCGGCGACATCGGACAAGCGGGTACCTGCGTAGCCCTTCACACTGAGAACGTGGGCAGCCGCGTCGAGAATGCGGCGACGGGTTCGCGCCGATTTGGAAATCGCAACTTCGGGCGCCGCCTCCCGAATCGCAGATTTTTTAGGCACGATTAGATGATAGCCTCAGCGGGCGTCGACAGGAATGCTCCGATGATGAAGTGGCCGTTGTCGATGCACGCGGGATTTCAGTTAGCGGTCGCGATCCCGTGGCGGATTAGCGACTGTGCGTTGGCGACAACGGCTTCCAGCGACCCGCGGCGAGGATCCCACCATTCCACCGCCCAGTTCAGTGCGCCCAGGACGAGCATTTGCGCGATGTAGAGGTCGAGTTCCGGCCGAAGTCGGCCGTCCCGCGCCAGATCGTTGATCAGTCCTCGCCACACCTCGCCGTAGCGCTCTTCTTCCAGGATTTGGCGCTTGCGAATGGACAGCGGGACCTGTCCGGCGTTGCGGATTGAAGCCGTCGTGTAGTCGGAAATCTCAAGCGCGTGCCGGAGGTGAGCCTCAGCCGCCGTCAACAGCCGATCCAACGGCGGTGTGTCGGCGGGAAGCTCGCTCAGCGCTCCGGCGACATGTTCACGCATGTCGGCGATACCGGCCCACATCACCTCTTCGATGAGCTCGTCTCTAGACGCGTAGTAGTAATAGATGGCGGGCGCTTGGATCTCAGCCTCGGCGGCGACGTCGGTTAGCCGTAGACCCGCATATCCTTTGACGCTGAGCACATGCGCCGCGGCGTCGAGAATGCGGGCCCGGGTCAGTGCCGACTTCGACTCGGCGGTTTCGTCGTTGCCCGCCGCCGAGGCCGCCGCGCCGTTCGTGTTCCGCCTGGCCATCGTCTGATCGTACTGAGGCCGGGGCGGACTAATGAAGATGCAACGAGGTGAAGTGACGTCGGCGACGTGCGGACATACACTCCGCGCGTGCGTGACATTGAGACCATCGACCGCGAGCTCCGGCTCGTGGCCAGGGCTTGGCGGGTGGCGCGCTGCATGGGCTGTACCCCGAGCACCGCGCACATAGACGAGTTGCTGGACGAACGCAGCGAGCTGACGGGAATCCGCCGACTAGCCGCACGCCCGGGTGATGCAGGACGATCCGCGTGCGGACCACGCCAGCTTCCGGCTACGACAATGTGATCCGACTCGAATCACATTGCGACTGTTGGTGATCGGCGGGTTAGTCCACCAGCGCTGGCTGAACCCCCGGCTTTGGGGGTGTCTTTGGGGGAGGAGCCAGGGAGCCGTACTGGGGGCAGTAGGCCTGGATGGCAGCTCCCGTGAAGTAGGCAGCATTAAGCGGTGGCCAGTTGGTGGCGCTGGTGACCTTGGCGATCAGATCCGGATTGCTGGTGCTGGGGTTGTCGTTGAGGGTGCCGCAGACGACGGTTTTCGCGACTTGGATCGCTTTGTCGGGTGGGCCGTAATTCATGCCGGAGGTACTGAGGTTGGCGATGAATGCGTCGTCAGTGGCGTCCGCGTAGGCCGGCGCGGCCAACCCTATGGCGAGGACCACCAGCGCTAAAGCTCTTATCACCATGAACGCCATCCTAGTTGATTCGTCGATGGTGAGTGCATCTAAGCACCCCTCTGAGCTGTGCACCCGGCAGGAGTCGAACCTGCGACACCGGCTTTACCAGTCGAACAGTCTTAACAATTGCTGCAAGATCACGCTTGATAT